>CAVQZZ010000005.1:0-14246 GCA_963718825.1 uncultured Acidobacteriota bacterium | reverse complement strand
GAGATTTGTTGATGGGAGATGGAAGATGGGAGATGGAATTCAACAAATTTGGTGATTGAGCCGATTGGATGGACCGATCGATCGGCCAATTCAATTTTCAATTGCCCAATTGCCCAATGTCCATCACCAATCACCCATCTCCCATCACCAATTGAATAAGGAGGCGCAATGGCCCGGTTCCGACCTGCGTTGATCGGCGGGGTGTTCATTGGCGTGCTGTCCTCGCTGCCGATGGTGTCGGCGGCCAACGCCTGTTGCTGTTTGTGGGTGGTCGCTGGCGGCGTGCTGACGGTCTACCTCCAGCAGCAGAGCATGCCCGAGCCGATTGAAGCCGGTGACGCCGCGCTGGCGGCCTGTCGCCGGCCTGGTCGGCGCCGTCATCACCGTCATCATCAATCAGCTGCTGCTGAGCGTCACCGGGCCGCTGATGCAGGAACAGGTGCGCCGCGCGCTCGAGTCGAACCCCGACGTGCCGCCGGAAGTGCGCGACATGGTGATCGCGACTCACGACCGGCGGCGGCATCGCGCTGCTGCAGGCCGCGATCTGCCTGCCGATTTTCGCGATCTTCGGGCTGCTCGGCGGCCTGCTCGGCATGGCGTTCTTCAAGAAGAAGCTGCCGCCGCGCCAGGCCGCGCCGCCGGCGCCGCCGGCGATCGGCTAGTAGACGAAGTCCAAGGAGCCGCACGTGAGCTCCGAGCCGGAGATCGACGCGCTGCTGAACGAGGGGCGGACGTTTCCGCCGTTCGCGCCGAGTGGCGCGCGCACGCGATCGCCAACGATCCGGACGTCTACGCGCGCGCCGCCGCCGATCCGGAGGCGTTCTGGGCCGCGTTCGCGTCCGAGCTCGAGTGGATGCAGCCGTGGACGCAGCGTCCTCGACTGGCAGCCGCCGCACGCGAAGTGGTTCGTCGGCGGCACAGCTCAACGTCAGCGCGAACTGCCTCGATCGGCACGTCCGCACCGCGCGCCGCAACAAGGCCGCGATCATCTGGGAAGGCGAGCCCGGCGATCGCCGCACGCTGACCTACTTCGATCTGCACCGCGAGGTCTGCCAGTTCGCGAACGTCCTGAAGTCGCTCGGCGTCAAGAAGGGCGATCGCGTCGCGCTCTACCTGCCGCTGATGCCCGAGCTCGCGATCGCGATGCTCGCCTGCGCGCGCATCGGCGCCGTCCACAGCGTCGTCTTCGGCGGCTTCAGCGCCGAGTCGCTGCGCGATCGCATCAACGACGCGCAGGCGTCGCGTGCTCGTCACGGCCGACGGCGGCTACCGCCGCGGCCAGCTCGTGCCGCTCAAGCAGATGGCCGACGAGGCGCTGCGCGAGCACGCCGTCGATCCAGCACGTCGTCGTCGTGCAGCGCGAGCGCGGGCGACGCGTTTCCGGTGCACATGCAAGGAAGGCCGCGATCACTGGTACCACCGGCTGATGCAGGACGCGCGCGCCGCGTGCGCGCCCGAGCCGATGGACGCCGAGGACATGCTCTACATCCTCTACACGTCCGGCACGACCGGGAAACCCAAGGGCATCGTCCACACGACCGGCGGCTATCTCGTCGGCGTCTACGCGACGACGCAAGTGGGTGTTCGATCTGCGCGACGAGGACGTGTACTGGTGCACGGCGGACATCGGCTGGGTCACCGGGCACAGCTACGTCGTCTACGGGCCGCTCGCGAACGGCGCGACGGTGCTGATGTACGAAGGCGCGCCGGACTGGCCGCAGAAGGATCGCTTCTGGGAGCTCGATCGAGCGCTACGGCGTGACGATGTTCTACACGGCGCCGACGGCGATCCGCGCGTTCATGCGCTGGGGCACGAACTGGCCCGCGGGCCGCGACCTCTCGAGCCTGCGCCTGCTCGGATCGGTCGGCGAGCCGATCAATCCCGAAGCGTGGATGTGGTACCACGAGCACATCGGACGCGAGCGCTGTCCGATCGTCGACACGTGGTGGCAGACCGAGACCGGGACACATTCTGATCACGCCGCTGCCCGGGTATCACGCCGACGCAAGCCCGGATCGGCGACGAAGCCGTTCCCGGGCATCGTCGCGGAGATTCGCAACGCGCAGGGGCAAGCGCGTGACGGAAGGCGGCGGCCTGCTCGCGCTCACGAAGCCGTGGCCCGGCGATGCTGCGCGGCATCTACGGCGATCCCGAGCGCTTCGTGCAGCAGTACTGGAGCAAGTGGCCGGACGGGATCTACTTCACCGGCGACGGCGCGCGCGTGGACGAGGACGGCTACTACTGGCTGCTCGGCCGCGTCGACGACGTGCTGAACGTCGCGGGGCATCGCATCGGGACGATGGAAGTCGAGAGCGCGCTCGTCGATCATCCGAAGGTCGCCGAGGCCGCGGTCGTCGGCAAGCCGCACGAGATCAAGGGACAGGCGGTCGCGGCGTTCGTCACGCTCAAGGAAGGCACGATCGCCGAGCGCCGGCGCTCGTCGACGAGCTCAAGGAGCACGTCGTCAAGAAGATCGGCGCGATCGCGCGGCCCGATCAGATTCTGTTCGCCGCCGACCTGCCGAAGACGCGATCGGGCAAGATCATGCGGCGCCTGCTGCGCGACATCGCCGAAGGCAAGGCGCTCGGCGACACGACGACGCTCGCCGATCCGAATGTCGTCGCGCGGCTCAAGGGCGAATATGAGAGCCTGGAGACGTGACACGCCCGGGGCCAACCGCTCGGGAACAGACCGCGTCTGAATCACGTATCCTGAAGAGCCGATTTCTATGTCACTGATTGAAACCGTCGATCTCTGGAAGACCTACCACATGGGCACGGAAGACGTGCACGCGCTGCGCGGCGTGTCGATGCAGATCGAGCGCGGCGAGTACGTCGCCATCATGGGGCCGTCCGGCTCGGGCAAGTCGACGCTGATGAACCTCATCGGCTGCCTCGACACGCCGACGCAAGGGCAGCTACCTGCTCAACGACAAGCAGGTCAGCCAGATGAACGACGACGAGCTGGCGCGGATCCGGAACGAGGAAATCGGGTTCGTGTTCCAGACGTTCAACCTGCTGCCGCGCGCGACGGCGCTCCACAACGTCGAGCTGCCGCTCGTCTACGCGGGCGTGACGGGCAAGGAGCGCGCCGAGCGCGCCAACCAGGCGCTCGAGAAGGTCGACCTGCGTCGAGCGCAAGACGCACCGGCCCAACGAGCTCTCCGGCGGACAGCGCCAGCGCGTCGCGATCGCGCGCGCGCTCGTCAACAACCCGTCGATCCTGCTCGCCGACGAGCCGACCGGCAACCTCGACTCGAAGACCGGCGAGGAAATCATGGGGCTCTTCGCGCGCCTGCACGAAGGCGGCAACACGATCATCCTCGTCACGCACGAAGCCGACATCGCCGCGCACGCGCACCGCGTCATCCACATCCGCGACGGACAGATCGAGAAGGACGTCAAGCGCGCGGCGTAGAGCGCAGCCCCGTCCCTAATCCAGCTTCGGGGGGCGTCCCAGCGGGTTCATGCCCTGGACCGCCGCGGCGAGCGCCAGCACGCCTTCCTCGCCCTGCGGCTTGCCGACGATCTGCAGCCCCACGGGAAGACCTGAGCGATCCAACCCGCACGGCACCGACGCCACCGGCAAGCCGGTGAGGCTGAGGACGAACGTCGGCGCGAGCCAGTCGATGTAGGTCGCCATCGGCCGGCCGGCGATCGATTCGGGATAGTTCTGCTCGACCGGGAACGGCGGCACGGCCATGCACGGCGTGACGCACGTGATCGAACCGCGTGAAGAGCTCGCGGAAGCGATGCCAGAGTCGGCCTCTGAAATCCTCGGCCGCCGCAATCTCGGTGGTCGTCGTGCCGAGGCCGGCGCGCACGTTGCCGGCGACGTTGGGGCCGAATTCGTCCTGCCGATCGAGGCGCGGAAACATCTGCGCGACGAACCACAGACCGCGCAGCGCCAGAAACGCCGGACGGCCGGCCGAGAGATCGAGATCGATCTCCTCGACCTCAGCGCCGATCTCCGTCAGCGCGAACGCGGCCTCGCGGCAGACGCGCTCGATGTCCGGATCGATGCCGATGCCCGCGAGATCGGCGCAGTAGGCGACGCGCAAGTCCGCGTCGCGCGCCGGCGCGCACCGCGCCGACGAAGTCGCGGCCCGCCGCGGGCTGCGCGAGCGGCGAGTAGCTCGCTCGGCCCCGCGACCGCCTGCAGCATCAGCGCGACGTCCTCGGCTGTCCGCGCCATCGGCCCGGTCACCTGCAGCGTGTCCCAGACCCAGTCGGTCGGATGCGTCGGCACGAGACCGACCGACGGCCGCAGGCCGACCAGCCCGCAGAACGACGCCGGGATGCGGAGCGATCCGCCGAGGTCGGTGCCTTCAGCGAGCGCGATCATTCCGCTCGCGAGCGCCGCCGCCCCGCCGCCGGTCGAGCCGCCGGCGCTCTTCGACAGATCCCACGGATTGCGCGTGCGTCCGAACACGTCATTGAACGTGTTGCCGCCGGCCGCGAACTCCGGACAGTTGGTCTTGCCCAGGATCACCGCGCCGGCGGCGCGCAGTCGCTGCGACGACGAGCGCGTCCTCGTCCGGCACGTAGTCGGCGTAGATCCGCGATCCGAACGTCGTGCGCAGTCCGGCCACGGGCGTGACGTCCTTGATGCCGACGGGAAGACCGCACAGCGGGCCTGGATCTTCGCCGCGCGCCAGTCGCCGATCGAGATCGCGCGCATCGTCCATCGCGCGCGGATTGAGGGTGACGATGGCGTTGAGCGTGCGGATTGAGGCGCTCGACTCGCGCGAGACACGCGCCGACGACCTCCGAGACCGACGTGTGCCTCGCGGCGATCATGCCGCGCGAGCTCGGTGCGCCGGATCGATCGGCGAGATCGCGTCACGGCTTCCAGTCGCCGGTGAACGCGACGGCGCGGCAGAACGCCGCTTCGCCGCCTTTGAACTTCCACGGGAAGCAGCCGAGGATCAGCCGCTTGTTCTGCAGCTCCGGCGTGTTGATGTCGCCGCCGAGGTTCTCGATGTGCATGCAGTTCTTCGGGAACAGCGCGTTGTGCGTGAGCTGATACGCCGAGTCGGGAAAGAGCTTGTCCACGCCCTCCGGCCCGCCGAACTTGTCCTCGCACTGCTTGCGCACGCGGTCGCAGTGGCCGTGCATGCCCTTGCCGAGAAAGCGGCCGATCGGCAGATTCATCGGATGGTCGGTGGAGATGCAGTCCACGCCCCAGATGTGGATCTCCTTCTCGAGCAGCCACGGCACCATGTCGGGATGCGCGCCGGGATGGCGATGGATGTACTTCTCCTCGTCCGGCTCGGAGCCGAACTGCGCGTGCTTGTCCCAGCCGGTGTGCAGGAACAGCAGGTCGCCCTTCTTCACCTCGACGCGGTCTCTCGATCATCTTCGGCGTGTAGATCGCAGCTCGTCCATCTCGTCGGCGAGATTGACGATGACGCCGGGACCGCACAGCCACTCGACGGGAATCTCGTCGATCGTCATGCCGGTGGTGACGAAATGGCGCGGCGCGTCGAGGTGGGTGCCCATGTGGTTCGACGTCTGGATGTACTGCGCGTTGACGCCGTGCTCGGCCTTGCGCTTGATGTACTTCACCTCGAACGGCGGATAGTACGGCCAGAACGAGACTTGCTCGTTGAGCGGCTGCGAGAGATCGTGGATCTTCATGAACGGGACTCCTGCCGGCGGTTGTGCGTCATTCAGGCGCTCCGCGCGCGAACGCGCGCTCGAGCGCGCGTCGTGTCAGCACCGACGCCAGCTGCCGGCGATAGCGGCTCGACGCGTGGATGTCGCTGGACGGATCGATGTCTCGCGCTCGGCGGCGGTCGCGGCTGCGGCCCGGATGACGTCTCGGCGACGGCGTCTCGCCGACGAGCGCGCGGGCGGCCTCGGTCGCGAGCAGCGGCCGATCGCCGACGCTCAGGAGCGCGATGCGGGCGGCCGCGCATCGGCCGCGGTCGTCGATCGCGATCGACGCGGCCACGCCGGCCAGCGCAAAGTCGCCGTGCCGCCGCGAGAACTTCAGGAACGCCGAACCGAGCCGCATGCCGCGAGCCGCGCGGCGCGGAATCGCGATCTCGGTCACCAGCTCGCCTGGCTCGAGCGCCGTCGAGAACAAGCCGGTGAAGAACTCGGTCGGCGGGAATCTCGCGCGCGCCGCGTCGGCTCTGCACGGCGAATGTGCGCGTCGAGGGCCAGCATCACCGCGGGCAGCTCGGCCGCCGGATCGGCGTGCGCCAGGCTTCCGCCGATCGTGCCTCGCGTGCGGATCGCCGGATGCGCGATCGACGGCATCGTCTCGTGCGACGAGCGGCGCCCCGCGCCGGACGACATCGCTGCGTTCGACCGACTCGGTGCCGCGTCATCGCCGCCGACGCGGAGACCGCCGCCCGCGTCTTCCTTGATGTACGCGAGATCGTCGAGCGCGTTGAGATCGACCAGCACCGCAGGCATCGCCAGCCGGAAGTTCATCGCCGGAATCAGGCTCTGTCCGCCGGCGAGCGGCTTGGCGTCATCGCCGTGCTCGGCGAGCAGCGCCAGCGCCTCGTCGAGCGGTTCGCGGCCGAAGATAGTCGAACGGCGCGGGTTTCATGCGCCGGCCTTCGATGCGCGCCCGCAATTCGGCGTTCAGAGCGTCCAGCGCCTGCGCATCATCATCTTGCGCGACCGACTCGATCAGCCGCTGGCCCACCGCGGCGATCCGGCCGCCGACCATGCACGTCCGACGAGTACGTCATCGTCGTCTCGCCGTCCGGCGCGTCCGCGAGATCGACTGACGCCGATCCGCGCACGGAGCCGACGCCGCCCTTGCCCTCGATCTGCATCGTGAGGTGCGACGGCGGCGCCTGATCGTTCAGCGTCACCGTCACGGCGAACTCCGCGGCCGTCACCGGGCCGATGCTGACCTTCATCACGCCGTCGTAGCGATCGTCAGCCGTCTTCGTCAGCGTCTTCGTGCCGGGCAGCGCCTTGGCGAGCACCGCGGGATCCTGCAGCAGATCCCAGACGGCGGCTTGCGGACCGGCGAACGTGAAGCTGCCGGCGAGCGTCATGATCGGCGTCCCCGCTTCGAGCATCTCGAAGAGCCGGTTCGGGCTGAGCGGAATCTCGCGGATCTCGAGGCCGGCGTCCGGCAAGCGCGTCCTCGACCGCCTGCGCGAACGCGGCGCCCGTCGGAATGCACCCAGCCTCACCGACGCCCTTGAGGCCGAGCACGTTGAACGGCGACGGCGTCTCGCGATGCGCCGTCTCGATCGGCGGCACGTCGGTCGCGGTCGGCAGCAGATAGTCCATGAACGACGCGTTCAGCAGCTGCGCCTGCTCGTCGTACACGAGCGACTCGTAGAACGCGTTGCCGATGCCGTGCGCCACGCCGCCGTGGATCTGTCCCTCGACGAGCAGCGGATTGATGATGGTGCCGCAATCGTGCACGACGAGGTACCGCTTGATCTCGACGGCGGCGGTCTCCGGATCGACCTCGACGATCATCGCGTGCACGCCGTTCGCGGTGCTGCCGCGATCCGGACCGAAGTACGCCGTGCTCTCGAGTCCGGGCTCGGTGCCGGGACGTGACCGCGCCGCGCAGCGGATTCGCCTTGCGCGGCCAGCTCGCCCAGCGCGATCTCGCGCTCGGGCGCGTCGGCGACCCGAACGCGGCCGTTGACGAGCTCCAGTGTCTCGACCGGCGCGCCGAGCAGCCACGGCTCGCCAAGTGCCAGCGCCTTCGCGCGAACCGCCAGCGCCGCGGCGTGGCACGCGCTGCCCGCCACGACCGCCCCGCGGCTCGCGAACGTGCCGGTGCCCCAGTTGAACTCGCGCGTGTCGCCGGTGACGACGCGCACGTCCTCGACGCTCGACGCCGAGCACGTCGGCCACGATCTGCGCGAGGACCGTGAAGTGTCCCTGCCCCTGCGTGCCGACGCCGGTCGCCACCCGCACCGTGCCGCTCGGCTCGACCGTGACGCGCGCGCCTTCGTACGGACCGATGCCCGTGCCCTCGACGTAGCAGACGATGCCGAGCCCGACGTGCCGGCCCTCTTTCCGCAGACGTGGCTGCTCGTCGCGCCGGAACTGCTCGTACCCGATCATCTCTGCCGCCTGCTCGAGCGTCGGCAGATAGTTGCCGCTGTCGTAGACGAGCGGCGCGGAGTCCTGAAACATGATTTCGTGGTTGTGCGGGAATCGGTCCGGCGCGAGGAGGTTGCGCTTGCGGATCTCGACGCGGTCGATGCCGAGCTCCCTCGCGGCGAAGTCGAGCAGCCGCTCGCTGACGAACACGCCGTGCTGCCGGCCGGCGCCGCGCACGGGCGTGACGATCGGCTTGTTCGTGAAGACCGACGGTGAACTCGCTCTCGTAGTTCGGGATGTCGTACGGGCCGAGCAGCGTGCACTGGCTGTTGATGGGAATCGTCAGGCCGTACGGATCGTACGCGCCGGTGTCGCACAGAAAGACGTCGTGGACGCCGAGAATCCGCCCGTCCTTCGAGAGCGCCATCTCCGCATCGTGCACCTGCCCGCGCTCCTGCGTCGTCGCGTAGAAATTCTCCTGCCGGTCCTCGGTCCACTTGAGCGGCCGGTTGAGGCGCATCGCCGCCCAGGGCAGCAGCCGCTCTTCGGGATAGAACATCATGATCTTCGGCCCGAACCCGCCGCCGACGAATGGCGCGACCACGCGCACCTGCGACTCGAGCAGGCCGAGCATCTTCGCGAGGCCGTTCCTGATCGGGATCGGCGCCTGCGTCGTGTCCCAGATCGTCAGCTCCTCGGCGCGCGCGTTCCACTCGACGGCGATCGCGCGATTCTCGATCGCCGCGGCGACGCCGCGATCGTACAGAAACCGCCGCTTGATGACGACGTCCGCGCGCTCGCGCGCCCGCGGCGTAGTCGCCCTTCCGCTGCACGACGTGGGCCGCGGCATTTGACGTGAGATCCGGGTGCACGAGCGGCGCGCCCGGCGCCAGCGCGGCCTCGAGATCGACGACGGCATCGATCGGATCGATGTCAACGACGACGTCCGCGACCGCGTCTTCGGCAATGTAGCGGCTCTCGGCGACGATCATCGCCACCGCCTCGCCGACGTAGCGGACTTTCTCGCGCGCGAGCGGAAGCTGCGTGCGGGCGTGAAAGACGTGGCCCGGAATCGGCGGCGGACTGACGAGCAGCGGTCCCGGCGTGCCAGTACTCGCCAAGATCGTCCGCGGTGTACACCGCCACGACGCCCGGCCGGGCGCGCGCCGCGGTGACGTCGACGCTCTTGAGATGCCCGTGCGCGACGATGCTCCGCACGAACGCGACGTGCAGCATCCCCGGCAGCTGCACGTCGTCGACGAACAGCGCGCGGCCGGTGAGCAGCCGGGCGTCTTCGTTGCGGCGAACGCTGCGACCGACCGCCTGGGAAGCCATCGGACGTCAGGAGGCGGGATCGCCGTCGTCGGCCGAGGCGCGCGTGCCCGCCGCGATCTGCACCGCGTGCACGATGTGCTGATACCCGGTGCAGCGGCACAGGTTGGCTGAGATGGCCTCGCGAATCTCCGGCTCGCTGGGCGCGGCGTGATCGCGCAGAAACGCCGTGAGCGTCATCAGGATCCCGGGCGTGCAGAAACCGCACTGCAGCCCGTGCGCGCTTCGAAACGCCGACTGCAGCGGGTTCAACGTGCCGTCAGGCGCCGCGAGGCTCTCGACGGTGTGAATCTCGTGGCCATCGGCCTGCACGGCCAGCATGATGCAGGAGCGCGCGGGCTCGCCGTCGAAGAGAATCGTGCACGCGCCACACACGCCGTGCTCGCAGCCGACGTGGGTGCCCGTGAGGCCGAGGTCCTGGCGCAGGAAATCGCTGAGCAGCAGGCGCGGCTCGACGTCGCGACGATGCCGCTCGCCGTTCACCGTGACCTCGATGCTGAGGACCGCGCTCACGAGGCGCGCAGTCTACTGCACGCGCCGAGGGCTCACAAGCCTGTTCACACCGCTGCCCAGTGTGCGCCTTCGACCTCGCGCAGCGGCAGCGGCCTGAAAGCGCCCGTATCGAACGGAATCCGCTCGATCTTCTGTCCCGGCTTGAGATGCGGAATCGCTGAAAGCAGGGCCTTCGTGTACGGCGTGCACCGGCGCCATGAACACGCGCTCGGCCGGCGCCACCTCGACGATCCGGCCGCGATACATCACCGCCACGCGGTCGCAGATCTGGCGCACGAGCCGCAGGTCGTGCGCGATGAACAGATACGTCAGGCCGAGCCGTTGCTGCAGATCGAGCAGGAGGTTGACGACCTGCGCCTGCACCGACACGTCGAGCGCCGAGACCGGCTCGTCGCAGATCGACGAACGACGGCTCGAGCGCGATCGCCCGCGCGACGCCGATCCGCTGCCGCTGGCCACCGCTGAACTCGTGCGGAAACTTCTGCATGTCCGCCGGGTCGAGCCCGACCATCTCGAACAACTCCCGCACGCGCGCGACGCGCTCGTCCTGCGTGCCGATTCGGTGAATCGTCAGCGGCTCGCGCGACGATGTCGCCGGCGCGCATGCGCGGGTTCAGCGACGAGTACGGATCCTGAAACACGATCTGCAGATGCCGCCGCGCCTGGCGCAACTCGCGCGCGCCGAGCGCGAGCACGTCCAAGATCCTTGAATCGTACTTCGCCCGACGAGGGCTCGATTAGCCGCAGGATGCAGCGCCCGGTCGTCGTCTTGCCCGATCCCGATTCGCCGACGAGGCCCGAGCGTCTCGCCCGTCGCGATCGAAAAGCTCACGTCGTCGACGGCGCGCACCGGCGTGCCGCGCGCGAAGAGCCCGCCGCGGCCGGGAAACTCCTTGACGAGATGCCTGACGTCGACGAGCGGCGTCACGCGCGGCCTCGCGCGGCGGGACGCGTGGCCGGCTCGTTCAGAAAGCAGCGCAGGTCGTGCGTCGCATCGACCGACGTCGTCTCGGGCGCGCGATCCGTGCACGGCTCGAAGCGATCCGGAGCACAGCAATACGGAACCGGAACCGGAGCCCGCCCCGCAGGGGCCCGTCGATCGCTAGCAAAGCGTGTGCAGCGATATGCTGTTCAAGAGCGATCGTTTTCGCTTGCTGAGATTTCACGAGGGCCGCGTTATGCCGCTCATTTGAGCCGAGCATATTCCTCTCTGGGCGAGGTCCCCGTCCTCCGATGAGGCTCCATGACCGCATCCGAAAATAAAACCGTCGCCAGACCATATTCTTGGAGCAGCCGAGACTTTTCTGAGCAATTATTTTCCATGCAAAGCGGCGGCAATTTGCGTCATTTATGTGAATGTCTGCGAGCCTCAACTCCTTGAAAAATAAATTGTCAATCTTACTCCGGGTTTCCCGTTTCCAAATCCGCGCCCGACAGCCCTTTGCGGCCCTGCACGGCTGCAGCACGTTGCGCGACACATTCGATCGCGGTCGAGAATTGACGCGCGGGGCCGTGCAGCCGCCGAGACCCGAGAAGCCCAAACCCTGCAGCAAACCATCTGACAATCGATAATCTACGCGTGGCCGCTAGTGTTGCCGCGCTTCCATGCGTCCTGTACGAGCGTCGCGCGGCACGCGTTATGTGCTTGCTCGAGAACATTGATCTCGCACAGACGATCGAGGCGATCTGCCGGTCAGACTCGGTCGAGAGCACCAAGCGATGTCGTTCGGCGGCGTCCTGAAGGTGCCGCAGCCAGTTGTCGATCAGGCCAGCGGCGCTCCCTGGTTCGGCAGCCGTTACGCCACCGCAGCCATAAATGGCCGGGCAGACGATCAGATGCTCCACGCGCAGACATCGACAGCGTACTGCGACGCCGGGGGCTGCGAGAGTCAAAGCCAAGTCCCCCTTAGGGGGTGACCCCGCAAATAAGCAGGTATCGCCTGTACGGCGCGTAGGATTTGTACTGGCACAGGAGCCGGAATAAGCCCCCAATAGAGCCACGCGAATGCCAATGAATTCCCCCTACCGCTCTGCTGCGCATCGCAGCCGGTATCGACTTCGCTATTCCACTCGTTGTCGTGGTCCCTGCGTACTCGGTACGTTTCCGCGGCGAGCTCACTCGATTCCCAATCCATGACGAGTGGTACCAGCGCGATGCGGAACACTTGCACTTGCATTTTTCTTGCATTGCTTGAAAGTTCAAGCTGTGTGGCAAAAACCGGGATAACTGATCCGAAGATGAACGACGTACCCCTTATCCTCGCTCGACAACCGATACTCTTTAAGGGAAGGTCAAGTGTTCGGCTACGAGGCTTCTGTATCGCGGATCGTCAATCGATTGCTCCGCGGCGGCCACCGTGAAAAGTGCACGGGTGCTCTGTGAAGCACTTACAAATCCCGGTCTCGAGGGCGTGACGGGCGATGCGCAGATGTTTGTCAACTTCGGCCAAGACTTACTCACGAGTGACGTCCGCTGCTGCTGACGCCAGGTCAAGGGGTGGTGGAAATCGTGGAAGACGTGGAGCCGAGTCCTCGCCTCTTAGAGACTCTCACCAAAATTCGATGCGCCGGTATCGGCATTGCGCTCGATGACTTCCAGTTTCAAGAAACCCAGCCTGCCGTCTCCTCCCTTACGCCAGCTACGTCAAGGTCGATATTCAACAATCGGCCCACGAACTCGAACACCTATCGAAGCGGCTCAAACCTTACCAGCTGCCGATGATTGCGGAGAAGGTCGAAACCTATGCAGAGATGAAGCGCTGCTCGGAATCGGTTTTCGCCTCTTTCAGATACTTCTTCGCCACCCCAGCCCGTCGCACAAAAGTGTCGGCTCCTCACAGATTGCGGTCGTCCCTAACTTTGCGGATCTGCAAAAGCCTGAGCTTGAAGTGGCGGAACTCGCCCAACTCATCGGCCGGGACTTAGGGCTGACTCTCTTCGGATTCTAAAGCTCTCGACAGCGTGGCTTACCACAAAAACCGATCGCATCCATCACGATGCTGCGGTGCTGTCGGGCGCGATATTGTGCACAATGGGCGTCCTTGTTGCTGCTGACGCGACTAGGGAACGAAAGCCGGTCGAGCTTTTTGCACTTGCCTTTCCGGGCCCGCCTCTGCCGAGGCGTTCGGCGCAGGGAATCAGCAATTTGAATCAAGCGAGCTGTATACGGTAGGTTTGCTCTCGGTGCTGGACGCGTTGCTCATAGACCAATGGCAACCCTTGTTGGCGAACTTCCGCTTGCAAATTCATTGCGCGAAGCCCTGTGCCGGCACGCGATCCACCGCGCTCCAATCCTGCGAACGGCGATTGCCTATGAAGGCGCCAATTGGAGCGCGCTCGGGACGCTTACCGTCGATGAACAAACTCGATTTTATCTGTGTCCTATGGCGAGTGCGGCGCAGTTCGTCCCGCCAAACGCTTAGCCATTGAGCATGGAGACCTCTCGAAGGTGACGGCCGAAAGTCCTGTTTGGCAATGCGTGATCGCCTGCAAGACGCGTTTACGTTCTCAATCGGTACATCGCAGCCGCCTGATGCGCAATTTGGCGCCCGGATCTTTCTCGGACATTATTTCATGGGTCGATTATCTGATCTCAACGGGAATGGACGACAAAGAACGTGTCGGCATAATGGGATGGAGCTTTGGAGAGTCGGCATGGATTCCCGCGCTGAAACATCGCGTCTAGAAGACACCAGAATCGAGAACAATTCAATTACTGTTTCGGAGCCGCACCGCAGGAAGCGCTGCCGCGGCCGGCCGTCCATTCGGTGGGGCGTTGCGGGTTGGCGCCCCACCAGCTGGCATGATGGGTGTCGTCTGGCATCCAGCGCTCAATAAAGATTATGTGCGAGTACGTGCGGCGCGATTGGTCGGCATCGTAGCGGCCGGTGGCAGTCACCACACCCACGTTCGTCACCCAGGCGATCCAGGAGGGCGTACCCTCCATTGCCTCGAGTCGATCCCGATGCGCGGCGGGTAGTTTGTCCTGCTGCTCGATGCGTTGGTGCAGCTCCAGACCTAAGGCGCCCGACAAAAATGCGATTAGGAGGTCTTCGATCAACTTTTGCGATATCTCCCGCTCCTTAGGTCCGTGCCGCATTTTTTTATTGTGGATGTCACAATAGGGTAAAGGGATAAGTCGAACCCCCGATGCCAAGTCCACCCGGCATCGGGGGTTCGACTTATCCCCTTACCCTATTGTGACATCCACAATAAAAAATGCAGCCTAAGGAGCGGGAGTGTCGCAAAAGTTGATCGAAGACCTCCTAACCGCATTTTTGTCGGGCGCCTTAAGTCTGGAGCTGCACCAACGCATCGAGCAGCAGCACCCGCCGGCGCATCGGGAGTCGAGCTCGAGCAAA
>CAVQZZ010000004.1:0-41412 GCA_963718825.1 uncultured Acidobacteriota bacterium | reverse complement strand
TCCGGCGCGCATCCCGATCGGCGCGTCCGCCGCCAGTGCCCTGATCAGGATCCAGGCTGCTGACGTCGCCATCGGGCACCGGCCCGGGGCTGTTCTGGCCTGTGTTCGGCCGGCGCACCCACGAAATCTGGTGCAGGGCGGTCCACCCCTGCGCTGTCGGCATTCGGGATCGCGCCTGAATCGAGCAAGGCTTTGAGCGAGCGACGAGTGACCGTTGACGACGGAGACGACGAGCGCGCTCGTGCCATCAGGCGCGGTCTCGTTCACATCCGCGCCCGCCGCCAGCAAGCGCATTGCGGCCGCGAGGTGACCTCCGCGCGCGGCGAACAGAAACGCCGAAAATCCGCCTTTCGATCGCGTGTGAACGTCGCGCCGGCCGCGACGAGCGCCTGGACCACGCCGCGATGATCCTGAGCGGCGGCCCACATCAGCGCCGTCTGCCCCTTCCAGTGTCTCGTTCGCGTTGACGCGGCGCCCCGCCGCCGAGAAGGAGCTTCACCGCCGTCCACGCTCCCGGCGCGCGCCGCCGCCATCAGCGCGGTCTCCCCTCGGGAAGCGCCGTGTTGGCGTCGGCGCCGGCCGCGAGGAGCCTCTCCACCAGCGCCGCGTCTCCGGCTGGACGCAGCCAGCGACAGCGGAGCGACCCCATAGCGATTCGTGGCTTTCGCGTTGGCGCCCGTTCGATTAGCAAGCTGGCGATTCGCAGATCGTCGAGGTACGCGGCCATGTGCAGCGGCGTCGTGCCGTCCGGTTCCGCGGCATTGACGTCGGCGCCGTGCCGCGATCAGCGCGCCGACGCGTTCGACGTCGGAGTGCTTTGACGGCATTCGACGAGCGGCGCGTCCTCGCGCGCCGCGCCGAGGCTGCAGACGGCGAGCGCGCAGCCAGCCGCAATCCATCGTAAGCCTGCGTTCAGCTCGATCGCATTCCGTTTCGACACGTCCGCGCTGGTGCGGACACACCCTTCAAAGCCCCGCGATCGGTGAAGGGGTGCGTCGAGCGTGAATGACCCGTGCTGTCGCCGAAGCGCTCCGCCGCTACCCCGGCCTTATCGGCGATCGTCACGAGCAGGTTCGACATCCTGCTGCCTCTCCGCCTCCACCGGCATCGCCACATGCCGGCCGCCCTTGAGCTGGCCCGGCCGCCGCCGACGAGCGCGGCGGAAGATCGACGTGCGAATGGATGTTCGGATTGCTCAGGCCGGCGCCGTACATCAGCAGCGAGTGATCGAGCAGCGTGCCGTCGCCGTCCGGCGTGGCCCGCAGCTTCGCGAGGAACGCCGCGAACAGCTCGGACTGGTACGTGTTGAGCTTCGCGAGCTTCGCGATCTGCGCCGGGTCGTCGCGATGATGCGACAGGCCGTGGTGCGGCTCGGTGACGCCGATCTCCGGATATGTGCGGCTGGTGAGCTCGCGCCCGAACATGAACGTGACGACGCGCGTGATGTCGGCCTGATACGCGAGCCACACAGATCGAACATCAGCTTCACGTGCTCGTCGAACCGCTCGGGAATGCCCATCGGCGTTCGAGCGCCGGCACGGCCGACTCATCGCGGCTGCTGCTCGGCCTCTCTGGATCCGCCGCTCGATCTCGCGGACGGCGTCGAGGTACTCGGCGAGCCGCGCGCGATCGGCCGGCCCGACGCTTCGCTGGAGGCGCGCCATGTCCTCGCTGACCGAATCGAGGATGCTGCGCCGCCGCCGCATCTGCGCGAGCCGCTGCGCGCGGTGCCGCCGTCGCCGAACAGCCGCTCGAACACGACGCGCGGATTGTTCTCCGTCGGCAGCGGCGTCGTCGGCGTCCGCCAGGAGAGCGTGTTCATGTACGCGCAGCTGTAGCCGTTCTCGCAGTTGCCGACGAGGTAGTTGAGATCGATCGCCAGCTCGAGCGACGGCAGCGCGGTCTGCTCGCCCGAGCTCGCGACGCAATCACCTGATCGACCGACGTGCCGTTGCGGATGTCGGCGCCTTCGGTGTGCTTCGGGTGGACGCCGGTCAGCCACGTGCACGTGCCGCGGCTGTGATCGCCGGCGCCGTCGCCGAGCGCCTCGGCGCTCGGATGGCTCAAGCCGCTGACGACGACCATCTGATCGCGGTACGGCGCGAGCGGCGTCAGGATCGGCGAGAGCTCGAAGTCGGCGCCGTCGCCCGTCGGCTTCCAGTATTGATGCCGGTGTGGTTCATCGCCACGCCGTTCGGCAGGTAGAAGAAGCCGACGCGCGCGCACGGGCTGCGCCGCGCGTGTGCCCATGCCGAGAGCGCCGGCACCATCGCGTCGAGCAGCGGCAGCGCCAGCGTCGGCGCCGACGCCGCGCAGGAACGTCCGCCGCGGCAGCGCCATCTTCGTGATGATCATGGCTGCGGTCTCCTCATCTGAAACGGCGCGCTCTTGCACGATGCCGAGGACGAGCGACGAGAACCGATAGTCCGCCGGCGCCGCGTCGCGGACGATCGCGCGGACGGCCGGCGCGTCGTACGACTCGACGCCGCGGCCGAGCGCGTAGGTCAGCAGCTTCTCGGTCACGGTCGTGACGAAGCGCGTCGAGTGGCTCAGCAGCGCCTGCCGCAGATCCGGCCGGCCCGTCGAACGTCGTGCCGTCCGGGAAGACGCCGGAGGCGTCGATCGGCGCGAACTCCGCATCGACCGTGCGCCACTTGCCGACGGCGTCGAAATTCTCGAGCGCGAAGCCGAGCGGATCCATCAGCGCGTGGCAGCCCGCGCACGCCGGATTCGCGCGATGCTGCTCCATCCGCTCGCGCACGGACAGCACCTTGCCCTCGCGCGTTCGTCGGCTGCAGATCCGGCACGTTCGGCGGCGGCAGCGGCGGCGGCGCGCCGAGGAAGTTCTCCAGAATCCATTTGCCGCGCAGCACCGGCGACGTGCGCTGCGGATACGACGTCACCGTCAGGATGCTGCCCTGGCCGAGCAGCCCGCGCGCGCTCGTCGCCGGCGAGCGTCACGCGCCGGAAATGGGCGCCGTTGACGTTCGGGATCCCGTAGTGCCGCGCGAGCCGCTCGTTCACGAACGTGTAGTCGGCCGTCAGCAGCTCGAGCACGCTCGCGATCCTCGCGCACGAGGTTCTCGAAGAACAGCTCGGTCTCGCGGCGGAATCCCTGCCGCAGGTTCTCGTCGAAATCCGGGAACACGAACTCGATCGGCACGACGCCCGGCAGGTTCCGCAGGTACAGCCACTGGCCGGCGAAATTGCTGACGAGCGCCTGAGGACGCGCCGATCGGCGAGCATCCGCCGCACCTGCTGCTCGAGGACTGCCGGCTCCCGCAGCGTGCCCTTCGTCGCCAGATTCAGCAGCTCGTCGTCCGGGATGCTGCTCCAGAGGAAGAACGACAGCCGCGACGCGAGCTCCACGTCGCTGATGCGCGAATGTCGGCGCCGCGGTCGGGGCGCTCGCGCGGCTCGCCGCCGGCGCTCGGATCCTTCTCGATCCGGAACAGGAACTCGGGGCTCACGAGCAGACGCTCCAGCGCCAGCTCGATGCCATCGTCGAACGTGCCCTCGGCGCGTCCCGCTTTGTAGAAGTTCAGCAGGACGTCGAGGTCCGCGCTCGTGACGGCGCGGCGATACGCGCGCCGCGCGAGCGCCGACAGGATGGTCTTCGCGCAGCCTGCTTCCTCCGCGGCTGCACGGACGGCCGGCAGCGAAGATCCGGCGGCGGCTGTCGCTCGCCCCGGCGGCGCTCGCCGTTGAACGGCCCGCTGATCTCGACCGTCCGCAGGTACGCCTGCATGCGCGTCTCGATGTAGTTGAAGCCCCCCGCGTAGGGCCGCTCGAACGGCGCCTTCACCGTCTCGGCGAGCGCATTGGTTTTCTCGAGGAACGCGACCACGACATGTGGCTGCCGGCGGTGATTGGCAGCCGCACCTGCCAGTCCGCGTCGATGCGCTTGCGCTCCTGCTGGCGCTTCGAGCGCTGCTCCGCCTCGAGTCGAATCTGCTGCCGATCGCGCGCAGGCTTCTGACCGGCCGAATGCCGTCGGCGCGGTCCCGTCGCGTTTGGCGCGCGTCGGCTGGAACTCGTCAGGCTCCGCCTCGCGAGCGGCTTCGCCCGGCACCGTGAACAATCCGCACGCGGCGGCCGTCGACGCTGACCTCGAGCTGTTGATCGTCGGGCCACACGGGCACGTAGTCCTCGAAGTCGCGTGCCAGCCGGACCTTGATCACGTACTCGCCGTCGACCGGAAACGCGTGCTCGATCGATCGTGCCGCCGCGCGTGCCGAACGGCAGCCCGTCCAGGTGCTGCTCCTGCGGCAGGTCGTCGGGGACCCGGTACAACTCCGCGTCCGGCGTCAGCACCGGCGTGCCGACCGCAAGGCGGCCGACTTTCTGCGCCGCCGACAGATAGCGCTCCATCAGCGTCGGCGACATGCGCAGCACGCCTGCCATGTTGTCGAACCCGTAGCTCGCATCGTCGGCGGGCAGCAGCGACCCGACGTCGACCTGCACGGCGAGCAGATCGCGCACGACGTTCTGGTACTCGGCGCGGTTCAGCCGGTGGAAGAGCGGATTCCAGCCGGGGTTCGGATTCGCGGCCGCGGCGCGATCGAGCTCACGCTCGAGCCACGACGCAAACGCATCGTACGCCGCGGCGTCCGGGACGCGGCCTTCCGACCGGCGGCATGAAGCCGGCGCGAAGCTTGACGACAACCTTCTCCCATGTCGGAGCGCGTCGGCGCGCCACGTCCGCCAGCGACAGCGCATCGAGGGCGAGACCCGCGGTCTTCGACCGTTGATTGTGACAGGTGACGCAGTAGCGATTCAGGAGCTGCTGGTGCGATGCCAGCTGCGACGCGTCATCAGCGGTCGCGACGCGATCGGACGCGACGGGGGTTGAGCGGCAGCATCGCTGCGCGACAGGGCTGCCACGCGAGCATATGTCACCGCCGCGATCGCCATCGCGATCGATCCGGCGAGCAGCACTCGCGCGCGTCGAGCCGTCATTGCCCTACTGGCCGCCCACGCCCGCCGAGCCGTGCGTGGCCGCTTTGCGCGCGGTCGCCAGGTTCTTGTACACCTTGCCGCCCTTCATCACGAAGACGACGCGCCGCACCGCCGTGATGTCCTGCAGCGGGTTGCCGTCGGTCGCGATGATGTCGGCCTCGAAGCCCGGGCGCGATCGTGCCGATCTTGTCCCCCAGCTCGATCGATTGCGCCGCCGTCGACGTCGCGGCGACGATCGCCGCCATCGGCTTCTGGCCGCCGTCGCGAACGCGGTAAACGAACTCTTCGTAGTTCCGTCCGTTCGCGCCCGCCACGGCATCGGTGCCGAACACGATCGGAATGTTGCGCGTCAGCGCGCGCTTGAACGTGTCGATGCCGATCGGGATGCCCTTCTCCATGAAGGCAAATCCCGCCTCGTTGAAATTTCCGCCGATGAACTTCGCGCGGTTGTCGAGGTAGTTGTGCAGGAGCAGGCCGAAGTTCGGATCGAAGTAGACCTTGCGCTGCGCCATCAGGTCCAGCACTTCGTCGGTCAGTCGAGTTGCCGTGCTCGATCGAGTTGCAGCCGGCGAGAATGGCGGCCTTCGCGCCTTCCGGACCTTGCGCGTGGACCATCGCGCGCTTGCCGATTCGCCTTCGCCTCAGAGCAGGCCGCCTGGATCTGCTCGTCGCTCATCGTCTGCGCGCCGCCTTCGCGGATGCTCGCCGTCGCGAACAGCTTGACGAAGTCGGCGCCATCGGCGACCGCCTTCCGCACGAACGCGCGGATCTCATCCGGCGTGCCCGTCCTGTTCGTGATCGCGCGCAACGACGTGAGGATGCGCGGGCCGGGCACGCTGCCGTCCGCGATGAAGTCCCGCAGATCCTTGTCCAGCTCCGCGCCGGGACTCTGGATCGTCGTGAATCCGCCCATCAGCGTCGTGTAGGCGTTCTCGACCGCATACATCGCCGCCTCCTGCGGCGTCTCCTCGCCGCGCTGCGGCGTCTTGCCGGTCTTCCGATCGAAGTGCTGCACGATGTGCGCGTGCGTGTCGATCCAGCCCGGGCATCACGGTCAGGCCGCGCAGGTCGTAGGTCGCGCCCTGCGCGTTCGGATCGATCTTCGTGATCTTCGCCCCCCTGCACGACGAGGCTCGTATTCGTGAGCGTGCCGCCCTTACCGTCGAGCACCGTGTCCGCCTTGATGACGACGGCGGAATCTTGCGCGAATGCGGACGCGGGCATTGCCAGCGCTGCTACGAAGACGAGGGCTGCCGATCTCATTGCGGTCTCCTTCAACGAAGTCGAAATCCGACGGCGTATCGGGGTGGACCTTATCAGAATTCGGGCCTCGATGTTCGACAACGACGCCGAGGTTCGGCAGCGCGGCCGCGCGTCAGCCGCCGGCGAGCGCGCCGACGACGAGAAACGGTTCCGTCCCGGCGATGACCGCTCGGGGCAGCGGCGCATCCGGCGTTTCGTGAGAGAGATCTTCCTCGCACGCGAAGAACCGAACAAATGGTCGCCGCTGCTTCGTCTCGTGATCGCGGATGGTTCCGCACAGCACCGGGTAGCGCGCCTCGAGCGCGTCGAGAAGCGCGCGCATCGTTTCCTGATCGCCGATCTCAATCTGGACCTCGCCGTCGACGCGGGCGAGCGTGCGCAAGATGCGCCGGCAGCTCGACGCGGATCATGGCAGCGTCTGCACCTCGACCGACAGCACGGCCGGCAGGTCGCGGACGATGGGCGCCCAGGTGTCGCCCGCGTCCTTCGACGCGTACACCTGACCGCCGGTGGTCCCGAAGTACACGCCGCAGGAGTCGAGCGCGTCGACGGACATCGCGTCGCGAAGCACGTTCACGTAGCAGTCGCGCTGCGGCAGGCCTTTCGTGAGCGGCTCCCACTCGTTCCCGCCGGTGCGGCTGCGGAACACGCGCAATTGCCCGTCCAGTGGAAAATGCTGCGAGTCGCTCTTGATCGGCACGACGTAAATGGTTTCCGGCTCGTGGGCATGAACGTCGATCGACGAAGCCGAAGTCGGTCGGCAAATTGCCGCTGACCTCCTGCCAGGAGTCGCCGGCGTTGTCGGTGCGCATCACGTCCCAATGCTTTTGCATGAAGAGCACCGAGGGCCGCGAGCGATGCATCGCGAGCCGATGGACGCAGTGGCCGACTTCGGCCTTCGGGTCCGGGATGTGCTCGGAGCGCAAGCCCTGGTTGATTGCACGCCACGTCACGCCGCCATCGTCGGTCCGGAACGCGCCTGCGGCCGAGATCGCGATGAAGATGCGCTTCGGGTCGTTCGGATCGAGAAGGATTGTGTGAAGGCACAGTCCGCCAGCGCCGGGCTGCCAGCGGGCGCCAGACCCGTGGCCGCGCAGCCCGGGCAGTTCCTTCCAGGTCTGGCCGCCATCGGTGGTCTGAAAGAGCGCCGCGTCCTCCACTCCCGCGTAAACGGCGTCGGGATCCGTGAGCGACGGCTCGAGGTGCCAGACGCGCTTGAACTCCCACGGATGCGGCGTGCCGTCATACCACTGATGGGTTCCCGGAACGCCGTCGTAGGCAAACTTGTTTCCGACCGGTGCCCAGGTCTTGCCGCCGTCGTCCGAGCGCTGCATCACCTGTCCGAACCAGCTGGAGCCTTGCGATGCATAGAGGCGGTTGGGATCGGCCGGCGATCCTTTGACGTGATAAATCTCCCAGCCGGCGAAATGCGGACCCTCGACCGTCCACTGTTCGCGTTTGCCGTCCGAGCTCAAGACGAACGCGCCTTTTCGCGTTCCCACCAGTACGCGCACTCCACTCATGCTGATCCTCGTTCGCTCTGTTTCATTGTAGCGGCCGGCTTCGACTGGCCGTCAACGTCGGCTGCAGCCTGCGCCGCATCACACTCGATAGTCGATCGGCCCGTGCTCCAAATCGACATGGGCGAAAAACAGTACAACAGAACCATATTCGCGGTTTGACCTAACATACGCGCATGGAAGTGCGGCTGTATCCGAATTCGAGGCGACCCGGCGTGGGGCTGAAGCCGCGGCGTGAGAGCCAGCGGCCCCTCCTCCCGCAACACGCGCGCCATTGTCCGGTGCTCGAAGCGGGCAGCGCGCTCGGGTTTCTCGTGTACCCGGCGCTCGAGCCGCACGAGTCGTTCCACCTCGAATTTCAAGGCGACGGGCGCTACGTGTTCTCGTATTTCCTCAACGGGCCCACTGGAAAATGGGACCCGCTGTTTGCGTTGACGGTGATTCTGCCGATCGGCAGCATGGGCATGATCAAACAAGACGTCACGTTCATGACGCCGAACCCGCCGATTTCGGAGGACGAGGCGATGCGCGTCGCAACGGCGTTCATCGTGCCCGAAGGACCTGGGCACGCCGCCCGGCGCCCTCTCGGTGCGCGGATCGACGAATTTCCAGACGCCTCCCGGCTGGGACACGGTGTACGCGCCGGTGTTCAACATGATCGAACGGCCGATGGCGCCGATGCTCGTCGTGCGCGTCGAAACCGACTGGTATGCGCACGAGACGGAGTTCCGCTACGTCTTGCAGCCGGGCGAGGGCATTTCCGCGATGCACAGCATGCCCATCGGTCAGGTGTTCTTCGTCCCGCGCGAAGAAATTACGCTGCGCGACTGCACCAAAGACGAGCTGGAGGCAATCAATCACGCCGCGGAAACGTTTTCGCGCGAGAAGGCGGCCTTCAAGGTGTCGACGCCTTACGGCGTCGAGTACAGCCCGCACTATCTGCGCGAGAGCCGGACCTCGAAAAAATAGCGGCCGCTCTACTGCGTTTTCGGCCTGACCGACAACTCGTCCTTGTAGACGACCCCGGCTTTCATCACGAAGTGAACGTCCCGCAATGTGCCGATCGCCGTCAACGGATTGCCTGAGACCGCGATCAGATCCGCCAGCTTCCCGGCGGTGACGGAGCCGATCTTGTCCTGCATGTTCAGGATCTCAGCGTTCACCGACGTCGCGGCCACGATCGCGTGCATGGCCGGCTCGCCAAGCGAGACGCGATACTCAATCTCGCGGGCGTTGAGGCCGTGCGGCATCACGGGAGCGTCGGTCGCGAGGCCGATCGGCAGGTTCGCCGCGAGAGCGCGCTTGAAGCCGCGCACCGCGATCTCGTTGACGATCCGGCCGCGCGCCTTCTCCGATTCGGGAACGTGCGCCGACTCCTCCATGTACGCGCCGAGCGCCAGCGTCGGGACGTAGAACGTGCGACGGCTCTGCTTCAGCATCGCGACCGCCTCATCATCCAGGTACGATCCGTGGTCGACCGTCCGCACGCCCGGCGCGAATCGCCGCCTTGATGCCGTCGGCGCCATGCGCGTGCGCGGCGACCGGGCGGCCCCACCGCGTCGCCTCGGTGACGGCCGCCTGAATTTCCGCGTCGGAATACTGCTGCGCGCCCGGCGTGATGCCCTTCGACAGGACGGCGCCCGTCGACCAGAATCTTGATGAAGTCGGCGCCGTACTTGAAGTTCGTGCGCACCGCTTTGACGATCTCGTCCGGGCCGTCGGCGAGATTCCGCACGAACGGCACGTCGAGATAGATCGAAAACTGACGCGCGTCACCCGCACCGCCGGTCGACGAGACGTAGTTCCCCGCCACGAGCATCCGCGGGCCCGGCACCGCTCCAGCCTCGATCGCCTTTCGAAGCTCGACGTCGACGTACGGCCACGTCGGGCCCATGTCGCGGCACGTCGTGACTCCGGCCATCAACGTGACGCGCGCATTTCGCGCGCCCCACAACGCCGCTTCCGGCGGCGTCGTCGTGGTCAACGCCGTTTCCCAGTGCACGTCGTCGCGATCGGTGAGATGCGTGTGAAGATCGATGAGCCCCGGCAGAAGCGTGGCCGAGCCGAGATCGATCAGCCGCGCGCCGGCTGGCACCGGGAGCGTGGCCGCGACCTGCTCGATATGATCGCCGACGATCCGCACCATCGCCGGTTCGAGCGGCGCACCGCCGCGGCCGTCGATCAGCCGTGCGGCCTTGACGATGATCGTTTGCGCAGACGCTGACGATGCGGCTGCGGGGCAGAAGAACGCGAGTACTGCGACGACGACACGAAGACGCCGGCTCATCCGGACCTCCGCGCGGAGTCTAACATCCCCCCACAAAACAGACAGTAGTGGCATCTTGTGTCCCCTAAAAGACCATAAAATGGCAATGACAGTTCTGGCATATCTCCCCAAAGCACTGATTCCAAGGGCCCCACACCGCCACAAGCTCAGCGGTACGTCAGTTGCTCGATTCACCATCGCTGCTCCCCAAAATGCAGTGAGGCAATCATGTTTTCGTCAAATCGACCCGTGCGTTTCATTTCGAGTTCGGTTGTCGTCGCCGCAATCGCCGCGACGATCGGATGCAGTCATAGCTCATCGCCGCTCGCGCCGAGCACCGCGACCGCTAGCGCATCAATTCCAGCGGCCAGCGGCACCACGATTCTGGGGACGATATCGAGTGTGACGAGCGCGAGCCGATCCGCAATCCGCATGTCGCAGGTTGGAGTGAGCAGCACCTCCGGCGTCATCGTCACCGTCTCTGGCACTTCCATCTCCACAACCGTCGATGGAACCGGCAGCTTCACGCTGACGGGAGTGCCTCCGATCCAGATCGTGCTTACGTTCTCCGGCCCCGGCGTCAACGCGACGTTGCCGCTCGGTCCGGTCGGCACGAGCGACTACGTGCAAATCAACGTGACGATTGCCGGAAGCACGGCCACGCTGAACACGCAGCAGACTACTTCTCCGAACAGCGCGGCGAGCCTCGACGGCTACGTCGAAGCCATCGATCTCACTGGCCGCACGATCAAGGTGAGCGGCACCACGATCGAAGTCCCGACAACTGCCGCCCTGAGCCGCGGCGGCGCCCCGATGTCGCTGTCCGATCTGAAAACGGGCGACCGCGTCCACGTGACCGGCGTCAAGGATGGCACGATGATCAGCGCTTCAGAAATCGCCGCTCAGAACGTCGCGGCATCCACTCCCACGCCGACGCCCGTACCCGAGACTACGACCTTCTCGGGCGTCGTGAGCTCGCTTGCCGGCACGTGTCCCTCGCTCGTATTCACGGCGAACAATACGATCGTTCACACGACGGGCGCGACGACCTTCGGCGGTGGCTCGTGCGCCGACGTTCGAAACGGCGGATCGGCCGGCATTGCCGGCACGAAGCAAAGTGATGGAAGCGTGATCGCCAGCTATGTGTCGGTATCGGTTCCACCGCCGACCGTGGCCACCGTCACCGCGATCGGCACAGTGTCGAGCTTGTCCGGCACGTGTCCGTCGATCGCGTTCTCCGTGAACGGGGCGACGGTGCGAACGAACAGCTCGTCGAAGTTCAACGGCAAGTCGTGCGGTCAGATCGCGAATGGCGACAGCATCGGCGTCGCGGGCACGAAGCAGGCCGACGGAAGCATTCTCGCCACGCAGGTGGAGACCGCAGCCGTTGTGGTGCCGGTGACGGTCAGCTTCAGCGGCGCCGTCGCGAGTCTCAGCGGGGTCTGCCCCTCTCTCGTGCTCACGGTTAGCGGGACTGTCGTCGCAACGAGCGTCTCCACGACGTTTGGCGGAAAATCCTGCAGCGCCATCGCGGCCGGGGACATCGTCGGCGGGTCGGGGACCAGGCAAAACGACGGCAGCGTGCTCGCGACGTCGCTCACGGCGGCTTCGCCGACGGCGACGGCGACATTCAACGGCGTCATCACAAGCATCAGCGGCACGTGTCCTTCTCTTCTTGTCACCGTGGGCGGCAAGCAGGTGCACACGACGTCGTCGACGATCTTCGGCGGCGCGTTGTGCAGCGGCATCGCCTCGGGCGATATGTTGGGAGTGGCCGGCACCACCCAGAGCGACGGGAGCATCCTGGCGAGCTACGTGTCCGACAGCAAGTAGCGTCTATCCGCGCGCGTCGAGCCATCGCGGCAGCCACAGGACTGCCGCGATGAGCCCGGCGGCGATGGCAATCAGACCGAAGAGCGCCGGATGTGTGATTCGTCTGCTCGATGTTCGATCGGCATGACGCGTTGCAGCGGTCGCTCCCCCGCCGTGCTCAGAGCGCGGCGGAATCGGCGACGACACGACGCTGCTCCATCCCGCACGCGGCGGCAGCGTGCCTGTGGTGCTGGCCGGGGGCTCGAGCGTCGTGCCGAGTTGCCCGACGGGCTGTTCGGCTTCGTTTTGCCTGCGGCCGCTGCGGGCTCCGTTCTCCAGCTGCTTGCGGACTTCGTTGATTTTCTTTTCCGCGTGACGAGGCGCCTGCGCCTGCGAGTCTGCGGCCTGGACCTTGGCGGCGGGCGGCGAGGGCAGGCGCAACGCCGTTTGCCCGGGCTGGTGCGCGCATCCTGAAGCGAGTCCAAGGCTGAGCAGCAGCGTCGCGGCGCGGACGATGAGCGAGGCGCCGGCGCGCTCTACGCATGCCCCGCGCGATCTGCAACGAAAATGCCCGCCCGGGTTCTCGACATCGCGGCCGTGCCGCAGAGCTCGCCGGCCGATGCCGATGATGAGTTACTTCGTCGACAGAACCTTTGCTCGCGCGACACGTTCATCGACCATCTGCTTCAGCTCGTTCCACCGGCTCGTCGCGCTCGCGGTCGGTTTGTCCTCGCTGCCGGCGACGAAATCGTAGAGCGTCGTCAACTGGCTGATCAGCGGCGGCGTCGATCCACGACCGCCACGCCCGCCGCCTGGCGAGCCGAGCTCACGCGCGATCGCGCTCAACTCGGGGGACGCGGGCGTCTGGCGAATCGACGCCGATGCCTGCTCCGCCCGGCGGATACCATCGGCAATCGCGGACAGCAGCTCGAACTGCTGTACATAGTCGGCCGTCGTCACTCCTGTGCGCGGGTCGCCGAGCACCTTGAGGGGTGCGGTCTGCGTGCCGCCGCCGCTCGAGAGACGCACTGTATAGGCACCCGGCGTCGCCTTCGGTTTCGGAATCGCCGACGCCGGCGCCTCTGGCAGTTGCACGCGCAGATCCCAAACAAGTCGATTCAGCCCCGCCGTCACTCGGGTCGTATCGAGAGCCCGAACGACGGCACCACTCGATGAGAGAATCTCGACCTTGGTATTTGCGGCTTGCGAGAGGGAAACATAGATGATCGCCCCGTCGGGCGGCTCCTCACCCAGTTGATGGCGGTCGATCCGCGCGCCGGCATAGATGTCCCGCGGGTTGCTCACGCAGCACTCCCCGCCGACGTACGGTTGATCGTTCTCCTCGGCCGACGTCGCGATCCGATAGGTGTCGCGCGGCTGGAACAGATGACTCGTCATCGCTCCTCCGGCGGCCATCTCACGCAGCGGCGTGACGTCGTCGAGAATCCAGAACGAGCGGCCGTTTGTCGACAGCACGAGATCGCCGTCGTGCACGGCTATGTCGCTGACCGGCACCGCCGGAAGGTTGAGCCGCAACGACCGCCACCGTTTGCCGTCGTCGAGCGACACGTAAACGCCGTATTCGGTGCCCGCATAAAGAAGGCCCTTGCGCGTCGGGTCTTCGCGAACGACGCGGACAAATTCATTCGGCGGAATGCCGTTCGTGCCGTCGGTGAGCAGTGTCCAGGTGCCGCCGTAGTCGTCCGTGCGGAAGATGTACGGATGAAAATCGTCGAGAAGATAACGGGATGCGGCCACGACGGCCCGGCGCGAATCGTGTGCCGATGGATCGACGGAGTAGACCGTGCCGAACGGCGGCAGGTCCTTCGGCGTCACGTTCGTCCAGTTCTTGCCGTTGTCGCGTGACAGATGGACGAGCCCGTCGTCGCTGCCGGCCCAGAACACACCCCGCTCGCGCTTCGATTCCTCGAACGTCGAGATCGTCGGATAGGACTCCGGCTCCGAGCTGACAGACCCGGTCGTCTGCCGGCTCTTGTCGTTGCGCGTGAGATCCGGGCTGATCACGGTCCAGGTCTGGCCGCCGTCGCTCGTCCGATGGACCACCTGCGAGGTGTGATACACGTTGTCCGGATCGAGCGGCGATGTGAAGATCGGCGACGTCCATGCAAAGCGGTACTGCGTGTCGGCCGGCGCGACGTTGATGCTCCGCAGATGCATCGTCTTGCGATCGAGCCGTGTCATCATCCCGCCCGGCCCGTCGGCGTACATCACGTCCGCGTCGCGCGGGTCGAGCGCGACGAATCCGCCTTCCATTCCGCCGGTCGGTGTACCAGTGCTGCAGCTGGAGTCGCGCGCCGAAATTCGCCGTCCGGCTGAGCAACGACAAGCCGTCGTATTGATCCTGTTGCGTTCCATATACGCGATACGGCACGCGGTTGTCGGTCACGACCCGATAGATTTCGGCGGTAGGCTGATTGAGCTGCGTCGACCAGGACCGCCCGCCGTCGACCGTAATCGTCGCGCCGCCGTCGTTGCCCTCGATCATCACGCGCGTATCGCGCGGATCGATCCACAGCGCGTGATTGTCGCCGTGCGGCATCGCGATCGGCGTGAACGTCACGCCGCCGTCGCGCGAACGGTAGAAATCCTGGTTCCCCCCGTAGACGACGTCGCGGTCGACCGGATCGGCAAAGATGTGCGCGTAGTACCACGAGCGGCCGGTCAAACCGCGGCCGTCACTGACGCGCGCGAACGTTTCGCCGCCATCGTCGGAGCGAAAGATGCCTCCTGCCGCCGCGTCGACGAGCGCCCACACGCGGCGCGAATCGGCGCCGGATACCGTGACGCCGATGCGGCCGAGCGGACCGTCCGGCAAACCCTTCGTCAGCTTGACCCAGTGATCGCCGCCATCACTCGTTTTGAACACGCCGCCATCGGTCGACCCGCCGACCATGCCCCACGGCTGGCGGACGCCAGTCCACATCGCGGCGTACAGCACGCGCGGATCTTTGGCGTCCATCGCAAGATCCGCCGCACCGGTGCGATCGTTGACGAACAGCACCTTCTCCCAATGCTGTCCGCCATCTTTCGACCGGAACACGCCTCGTGTTGCGTTCGGGCCGAACGCATGACCGAGGACGGCCACGTAGACGAGCGAGGCGTTGGTGGGATCGACGCGAATCTGCGCAATCTGTCCCGCGTCTTCGAGGCCAATCGCCTGCCAGCTCGCGCCGGCATCGCCCGATCGGTACGCACCGATGCCCACCTGCACGTTGTTGCGGATGCACGCCGAGCCGGTGCCAACGTACACGACGCGTGGATCTGAGGCAGCGACGGCGATCGCGCCTACGGAACCCGCATCGAAAAAGGCGTCCGAAACGTTCTCCCACGCTTCGCCCGCGTCGATCGTCTTCCAGACGCCCCCGCCGGTCGCGCCCATGTAAAACGTACGGTGATCTCCGGCCACGCCGGCAACCGCGGTCGAGCGTCCGCCGCGATGCGGACCGATCATCCGGTACGCGAGACCTTTCAGCGACGGATCGACGGAGCGAACGTGCCGCGCATCAGCTCGCATTGTTCGAAGCCGACTGGTGGCGCCCATCAAGAGCTGCCGACGCGGCGAGGAGCGTACACACAGCCGCACCGGCGCCGAACCGCACGCGAAACTGCTGACCCAACGGCACGCGAATCTCCCGTCTGGCTGAACCGACGCCGGCTCCGTCACGCGGAGGCGTCGCTCAGGCAGCGGAAGAATAACGCAACGGCCCGCTCCTTGCGAGCGCTCTCGCAAGGAGAATCAGACATGGCTTTGACGGATCAGATCGCGATTTCGAAAACGATCAGCCCGGCGCAGCACGCGGTGCTCGACTACGGCGTCGCTGCGACGTTCTTCACGCTCGGCATGCGCTATCGCCGGCGACACACCGCGGCGTCAGCCCTTGCGTTCATCAACGGCGCGATGGTACTGGGAATGTCGCTCTTCACCGCGTATCCGGGCGGGGTGTGGAAGAAGATCAGCTTCAAAACGCACGGCACCCTCGACGTGGTGCAGGGCGCACTCGCCGGCTTCGGTCCGGTTCTGTTCGGGTTCGCCGACGAGCCCGAAGCGCGCGCGTTCTACGCGCAGGCGGCGAGCGAGCCGGAGTGATTGCGACGACCGATTGGAACGCGGCTGCCGTGTAAGCGGCCGGCGGGACGCGCCTTCGCGTCATGCTCACGTTCATCGTCCGGTTAGGTCCCGCCTGTGCCGCAAATTCAAAAAGTCATTCCTGGGCAGGTGCGAATTCGCGATTGATTGCTCGCGATCACGGTTCTATAGTGGGAAGACGCTCCCCTACACCACGGCCTACGTGTATGCCAAGGACCTCCGGAGTCGTCGTGCTGCTCGTTCAGTCCTCCACTGACGACGGCGGCTTGATGTATGCGGAGTTTCTGCGCTTCCACGGCCTCACGCCCCTCGTCGTTTCGAATGCCGCCGACGCACTGCTCGCGGCCGCGCGCGCCGATATCGTCGTTACCGGCATCCTGCTTTCCGGGGAGGTCGACGGCGTGGAGTTGATCGCCAGGCTTCGCGCCGACGCGGCGACCAAGGACGTGCGGATCATTGTGCTGACTGCTTGTGCATGGCAGAGCGCCCAGGATCGCGCCGTGCATGCGGGGTGTAACGCGTTTCTCACGAAGCCATGCCTGCCTGAAGCGCTCCTCCGCGAAGTGCGTCGGCATATCCCGGCGGCTCCCAGATTTTCGCGCGCGCGTGCCGTCGCAGCCAAGTGCGACCTGCCGGCCAGCCATGGGAGCACCCGCTCGCGGCACGATCGTAAACGCTCCGCGTAGCTCGGCCGCGACAGCTCTCCAATTGTTAATACTCTGAAAACGCGTCGTCGGGATAGCAATACAGCCACCGCTCTCCCGGCTCGGCGGATGCAATCACCGGGTGCGTGGTCGCACGCGCGTGCTTGCTGGCGTGCTGGTTCGGCGACGAATCGCAGCAGAGCGTGCTGCCGCAGGTCTGGCACGTGCGCAGGTGCACCCAGCGCGCGCCAATCTTCACGCACTCCTCGCAGGCGTGTCGCTTCGGCGCCGTGACCTTGGAGACGGCCGCGATATGGGTGCATGTGTCTGACGGCATCAGGACCTCGCTCTCATTCGGCCAGTACTTTGTGGATGAAATGCACCGACATCGAGCCTTCGCCGACGGCGGAGGCGACGCGCTTGATGTTGCCGGCTCGAACGTCGCCGACGGCGAAAACGCCTGGAACGCTCGTCTCGAGGAGATACGGCGCACGCGAGCGCGACCACCCGGCGCGACTCAAATCGTCGCCGGTCAGATCCGGTCCGGTCTTGATGAAGCCGGCTGCGTCGAGCGCGATGCACCCGGCGAGCCACGGCGTGTTCGGGTTCGCGCCCATCATCAGGAATACGTGCGCGATAGGCCGGGTCTCGATCGAGCCCGTCCGGTTGTCGCGCCAGCTGACACGCTCCAACCGGTCCGCCGCCTTCGAGGCCGACGATCTCGCTATGCACCCGGACCGTAATCGCCGGGCTGTCCTCGATCCGGCGAATCAGATAACGCGACATCGTGTCCGCAAGCCGATCGGACCGCACGAGGATGTGGACGTGCTTCGCGGTTGACGCAAGGAACATCGCCGCCTGCCCCGCCGAATTGCCGCCGCCGACGACGATCACTTCTTCGGCGGCGCACAGCTGCGCCTCGATATTGGTCGCGCCGTAATAGACGCCGGCGCCTTCGAAGCGCGACGCGTCGACGTTTGTCAGCCTGCGGTAATCCGCGCCGGTCGCGACAATTACGGTCCGCGTCGCGAGGCGGCCGCCGCCGCTCACCTCGATCGCGAGCGGCTTGCGATCGCACGTGAGTCGCGCGGCGGTGCGGGCGATGAGCACCTCGGCGCCGAACTTCTGCGCCTGCGTGTACGCGCGCGCAGCAAGCTCCTGGCCTGAAATGCCCATGGGGAAGCCGAGATAGTTCTCGATCTTGGAGCTCGCGCCCGCCTGTCCGCCCGGCGCGCTCGTCTCGACGACCAGCACGTCGAGCCCCTCCGAAGCGGCGTACACCGCGGCGCCAAGGCCGGCTGGTCCAGCGCCGACCACGACGACATCCCGAACATGCGTCTGGTCGATCGCTTCGTTGAAACCGAGGCAATCCGCCACTTGCACATTCGATGGGTTGCGCAGCACCGTCTTGCCACGGCAGATCAGCACGGGCACGTCGTCGACCGCGACGTGAAACTGATCGAGCAGCGTCTGGGTGCCGGTGTCGTGCTCGAGGTCCACGTACGAGTACGGATGCCCGTTGCGAGTCAGGAACTCCTTGATGCGGAGCGTGCCCGGCGAGTGATTCGAGCCGACGAGCACGGCGTCGCCCTGGCCCCGCTGCACCAGCTCGACGCGTCTCAGGATGAACGCCCGCATCAGGATCTCGCCGAGCTCCGCGTCGGTCTGGACGAGGCGCCGGAGGCTGTCGCGATCCAACTCGATGACTTCGCCCGGTTCGCGCACGCGGCCGCGCACCACACTGCGACGGCCCGACAGAAGATGCACGTCGCCGCTGAACTGGCCGGGACCGTGCACGGTCACAACTTCCGATGCGGCCCCATCGTCGCGGACGACTTCAATAGATCCTGACCTGACGACGAAGAACGATCGTGCTTCGGCTCCCTGCTCGAACAGCGTGTCTCCGGCCGCGACGGCATGGCACTTGCCGTAGCGGGCCACGCGCGCGATCTGCGCGGAATCGAGCGTCGGGAAAATACCTGAGGGGAGCGGCATTAGAAAGAGCGAAGGTACGACGGATTGAGGTATGGTCGCTCGTCCACCGATGGCCGGTTCACCAGTGTCGAGCGATGTCGGCAAAGCGCGAGGACGCTGGGTGCTCGCGGTCACGATTCTCGGATCGAGCATGGCGTTCATCGACGGCACCGTCGTGAACGTCGCGCTTCCCGCTATCCAGCGCAGCTTCGGCGCGTCGCTGACAGACCTTCAGTGGGTGGTCGAGGTGTACGCGCTCTTTCTGTCGTCGCTGCTGCTGCTCGGCGGATCGCTCGGCGACGTCTACGGCCGCGCGCGTCTGTTCGCGATTGGCGTCGTGGTCTTCGCTGCGGCATCCGCCGCATGCGGCTTTGCCACGTCCATCGAAATCCTGATCGCGGCGCGTGCGGTGCAAGGCGTCGGCGCCGCGCTCCTGGTGCCGGAAAGCCTCGCGATCCTGAGCGCCGCATTCCCGCAGGCCACGCGCGGCGCCGCAATCGGGACATGGTCCGGCTTTTCGGCGATCACGTCGGCGGGAGGCCCCGTTCTCGGCGGCTGGCTGGTCGATCATCTGTCGTGGCGCGCCGCCTTCTTCATCAATATTCCGATTGCGGCGCTGGTGCTGCTCATCCTTCGATCCAAAGTTGGCGACATCGGGGAACGCAAGCGATCGAGCGTGCTCGACGCGGCAGGCAGTGTTCTCATCACGCTTGCGCTCGGCCTGCTCGTCGTGGCCCTGCTCCATTCGTCGGCACGCGGCTGGCGCGATCCGCTGATCATCGGACTGCTCGTCGGGAGTGCCGTATCGTTCGTGCTGTTCGTCAGGACCGAATCACGGGCGGCGGATCCGATTGTGCCGCTGGGTGTCTTTCGGTCTGCTGATTTCTCCGGCGCCAATGCTCTCACTCTCCTTCTTTACGGCAGCCTCGGCGCCTGCTTTTTCTTCCTGCCCTTGAATCTGATTCAGCTGCAAGGGTATTCGGCGACGGCAGCGGGGGCGGCGACGCTGCCGATGGTCGGGCTGATGTTTGCGTTGTCGCGTTGGTCCGGCGGCCTGGTGGCGACATATGGCTCGAAGCGCCCGCTCGTCGTGGGCCCGCTCGTCGCCGGTGCAGGCTACGTGATGTTCGCGATGATGGGCGTGGGCCGCTCGTACTGGACGAGTGTGTTCCCGGCCGTGGTGACCCTCGGCGCCGGAATGGCGGTGACGGTCGCGCCCCTGACCACCACCGTGATGGCCGCAGTGGATGATGCGCACGCGGGAACGGCTTCGGGAATCAACAACGCGGTGTCGCGGATGGCGGGCCTCGTGGCGATCGCCGCGCTCGGGATTCTCATCGCCGCCGCCGACTCCTTCGAGACCGGCTTCCGGTGGATCATGCTGTCCTCGGCGGCCCTCGCCTGGTCGAGCGCCGCCTGCGCATACATCGCCATCGGTCGCCCAAGAGTTGAGTAGTATGTGGTGGACATTCTGTTCACGAAGTCACGAAGCAGCACGAGGGTCACGATATTCAGTTGTACGACCTGTAGTTCGTGGCTTCGTGTTCTTCGTGGCTTCGTGATGTATCAGCGGTGGAGTGAATACGATGAAATGCCAACATGCGATGTGGACGGCCGTGTGCGCGGTGGTTGCTGCGTCTGCCCTCGGTGCGGCCGCACAGAATCGGCCGCAGACGGCGGCCACCACCGCCATCGTCGGCGGCACGGTGATCGACGGCAACGGCGGCACGCCGATCGCCGACGCGGTCGTGTTGATCGCTGGCTCCCGGATCACCGCCGTCGGGCCGCGCGGCACGGTGCAGGTGCCGGCCGACGCGCGGCAGATCGATGCGCGCGGCCGCTGGATCATTCCTGGTCTCATCGACACGAACGTCCACTTGTCGCTCTACGGCGGTCAGAACGATCGATATGAAACCCTCGTCCGCTATCAGCCGCGGCAAGAGGAGATCGTCCTCGAGGCTGCGCAGATCGACCTCCGGTACGGCATCACCACCGTGCGCGACAGCTATGGCGCGTTGGTGCCGCTCACGCGAGTGCGCGACCAGATCGCCCGCGGGGACAAAATCGGCACGCGGATCCTGGCCGCCGGCAACATCCTCGGCTGGAGCGGGCCGTATTCGTTCTCGTTCAGCCGCGTCATGGGCCAGCTCACGCTGTTTCAGGAGCAGATGAACGATTTCATCTCGCAGGGCGGCGGCGAAGAGTTGATGGCCATGCGCCTGCCGGAGCTTCGACAGGCCATCAACAAGTACTTGGACAAGGGGCCCGACTTTCTGAAATATGGCGGCACGAGCCATTTTTCGGAGCCGACATTCATCGGATTCTCGGCCGAGGCGCAGCAGGCCATCGTCGAGGAAGGGCATCGGCGAAATCGGTTCGTCGAGACGCATTCGACGAGTGTCGAAGGCCTGCGGATCTCGATCGCCGCTGGCATCGACGGCATTCAGCATCCGGAACTGCTCGACGGCGTCGACATGCCCGACGACATGGTGGCCGCGATCCACGACCGCGGGTTGATCGGCTCAATGCTGGCGAGCACGATTACCGGTCCCGCGTGGAAAAAACATCTGAAGACGAAGGAAGAGGCCGAGAAGAAGCGCGCCGACGCGGAAAAGGAAGCGCCGGCGCCAAAGCGGGAGAAGACCACGGCCGAGCGGCGCAAAGAAGCGACGGAGGTCGGCGCCGACCTCGAAGCGAGGCGGCGCAATGCGCAGAAGCTGATTCGCGCGAACTGCCGCCTGACGCCCGGAACGGACAGTTACTGGGCGGCGGCCGCCGAGTTGACGCGTGCGCCGAAGCCACCGGAACAGGACCACGGCATGGGGACGATCATGGCCATTGAAGGGCTCGTGGAGCTCGGCATGAGCCCCGCGCAGGCGATCGTCTCGGCGACGAAGAACGGCGCCATCGCCGCGCGCGGGTTGAAGGACTTCGGCACGCTCGAAACGGGCAAGCTCGCCGACCTCGTCATCCTCGGCGCGGATCCGCTGGCGGACATTGCCAACATCCGCAAGGTAACGGCCGTCCTCAAGGAAGGGCAGGTCGTCGATCGCGATCGGCTGCCGGAAAAACGCGTGCTATCCGCGGCACCCCCTTCTCACGAAGGCACGAAAATCCACGAAGGTCACGAATAAGACTTTGTCAAGAATGTGTGTTCGTGCGCTTCGTGGCCCTTCGTGTCTTCGTGATGAACATCGTTGGAGGGAAGAGATCAAATGACGCTGAGAGCAAGACGCACGTTCTTGAAATGGTCGGCTGCGGGCGGAGCGGCGGCGTGCGCCGCGAGCGTGCTGCGCGCGCAGGGCGCAACGGAGCGACCGGGCGGGGGCGGCAGTGCGCCGTCCGAAGGCCAGGTGCCGGCCGCCATCCGCGCGCTGCGGCCGATGACGGCCGGAATCGTCCCCATCACGAAGGAGGAGCGACAAGCTCGGCTCGAGAAGGCGCAGACGGCTCATGGCAGAGCGCAAGATCAACGCGATCGTTCTCGAAGGCGGATCGAGCCTGTTCTATTTCACCGGCGTGCGATGGGGGCTCAGCGAACGCCCCTTCGTCGCGGTGATTCCGGCCAAAGGCGAGCTCGCCTGGGTGTGCCCCGGCTTCGAGGAAGCACGGGCGCGCGAGCTGATCACGTTCGGCAACGACGTGCGGACCTGGCAGGAGGACGAGAGCCCGTACCGGCTCGTCGCGCAGATTCTGAAGGATCGCGGCGTCGCCGCCGGCACAGTCGGGATCGAGGAGCGGATGCGCTTCTTCGTCTTCAACGGCGTGAAGAAGGAAGCGCCGGCGCTCGACTACGACAGCGCGGACCCGATCACGGCCGGATGCCGCATGATCAAGTCACCCGCCGAAATCGCGCTCATGCAGCGCGCCAACGACATGACGATCGCCGCGTACAAAGCCGGCTTCGCCACGCTGAAGGAAGGGATGACGCAGGACGAGCTGCGCGGCAACATCCTCGCCGCGTACCGGGCCATCGGCGCGACAGGCGGCGTGGTCGCCGTCAGCTTCGGCAAGTACACGGCATTTCCGCACGGAAGCATCACGCCGCAGAAGCTGCGGCAAGGCGACGTCATCCAGGTGGACGATGGGTGCAGCGTCGACGGCTATCAATCGGACATCACCCGGACGATCGTGTTCGGCAAACCGACGAAGCGGCAGACTGACGTCTGGAACCTGGAGCATCGCGCCCAGGCCGCCGCATTCGCGGCCGCCAAGCCGGGCGCGCCGTGCGAGGCGGTGGACGCCGCTGCGCGTAAGGTGATCACCGACGCCGGCTTCGGCCCCGATTACAAGGTCCCGGGACTTCCCCACCGGACGGGCCACGGGATCGGGCTCGACGGCCACGAGTGGACCAACTTCGTTCGGGGGAACAAGACGCCGCTCCAGCCGGGCATGTGCTTCAGCGACGAGCCGATGATTGCGATTTACGGGGAGTTTGGAATCCGGCTGGAGGACTGCCTGCACATCACCGAGAGCGGCCCGAAGTTCTTCTCGCAGCCGAGCCCCTCGATCGACCAGCCGTTTGCCTGAACTGAGAACTGAGAAGTCTGCGGGATGGCCACTTTCGAAGTTCGCACGTCTGAGTTCTCAGTTCTCAGTTCTAACTTCTGAGTTTCAAAAAAAACCACGGAGCCCGCAGAGATCACAGAGTAAGGAATTTACTCTGCGGTCTCCGCGAGCTCCGCGGTGAATTCGTCTTCTAACGTTTGGCTTCAGCCGGACGTTAGAAGTTGATGCTGAACCCGACGCGCGCGATGCGCGGCGAGATGATCGCGCTCGGCTGCCGCCACGTCGACGCCGACCGCGCCGTTCACGCGAGGTCGGCGTGTACGCGTTCGTCACGTTGAACAGATCGAGCTGCGGCACGATCCGCCGGTTGCCCGGCGAACTTGAACGCGCGCGAGACGCGCAGGTCGAGCAGCGTGACGGTCGGCAGCCGCTCGTCGCCGCGATCGCTCAGGAACACGTCTGGCTCGAGCGGACCAGGCCGCCGGCGCAATTCGCCGTGCAGATGGTCGGGAAATCGCGCCGCGTCACCGAGTAGGTCGAGATGTACGGGAAGCCGCTGTTCGACGACCAGCGTGCCGGCGACGAGCAGGTCTCGCACGGCGCCTGATAGCTGCCCGACAGCCGGAACGCCACCGGCGAGTCGTTGCCGACGATGCCGTTCGGTGAACGCAGTGTGTTCGGATCGTTCAGGTCGCGCCGGTCGCCGACTGGACCGGCCGCTGCCGTCGCTGTTGAGACCGCCGGTGTTCTTGCCGAGCGTGAGCCCGGCGACCATCTGCCAGTTGTGCGAGAACCGCTTGCTGCGCCGTGATGTCCACGCCGTTGTAGACCGTGTCGAGGTACGGCTCGTTGTCGAGCACGTTGAACGTCTGGCCGTTGAACGCCGCCGAGCTCAGGTTGTAGAGCGTCGCGGTCGTCGGCGCCGTTCGGACCGTTCGGGATGTTGACCGTCGACCGGCGTGTAGTCGCTGGCGGGCACGGCCGTGTTGCGCGTGCCGATCTGGTTGCGGTTCGTGCGGTGGTAGTACATCACGCCGACGCGCATGTCGGTCATCACCTGCTGCTCGATGCCGGCGGTGATTTCATCCGAGTACGGCCACTTCGGCCCGTTCGGCCCCGCATAGTGCACGTTCAGGCCCGGGAACGCGCCGCAGTTGCGTGATCTCGCTCGGCTGCGGGATGCCGTCGTTGTTCGGATCGGTCCACGTGCAGGTCCGCGTCGCGTTCTGGAACGGGTTGACGTTGGTCACGCGGTCGATGCCGACCTGCAGCCCGTAGCGGCTGTAGCTCGCCTTCAGCGCGGTCTTGCCGTCGCCGACCGGATCGTAGACGAGGCCGGTGCGCCACACGAGCGAGGTTCTGGTTGATCGGCGTCGATCTCGGGAATGGACTGCGGCGGCGACGAACGGTCCGCCCGGCGTCGACTGCGCCGGCAGCGATGCCGACGTTGTGGTCGTAGCGCATGCCGAGGTTCAGCGTCAGGTGGTTGGCCATCGTCCAGGCGTCCTGGACGAAGAAGCCGATCTCGCTGGTCGATGTTGATCGCTATCGGTCGGCGTGTTGGACTCGATGCACCGACGTCGCCTTGCCGTCGTTGTATTCGAGGTACATGTCGTTCAGCACGTCGTACTTGTCGTCGAAGTACAGCCGCGCGAACTGCACGCCGCCCTTGAACAGGTGGTCGCCGCCCAAGCCCGACTTCGTGTACGACACGACGTTGTCGAACTCCAGGCGCGAGTTCGGCTGATATTCCTGGCGCGGCGCGGCGCCGGTCGCCGTGTTCAGCGCCGAGTCCTCGACGCGGATACGCGGTCGCCGGCGTGCCCGGCTGGTAGTTGTAGTCGGTCTCGCCGTTCATGATAGCTGAACGACGACTCGAACACCAGCTTGTTGTGGATGCCGGTGTACTTGCCCTGCGTCGACGACGCCGGGTTGGTCTGCACGAGCGAGGCGATGTCGGGCTGCGAACTGGCTCGAGTCGCGGCGATGGCCGCGGATCTTGTTGTTCCAGTTGTAGGAGAACGTGCACCTTCTGGTTCGACGACGCCGAGAACACCGCCTTGCCCGAGTAGTTCTTCAGCAGTGTTGTCGTCGATCGCCTGCGTGCCGTCGGGGTTCTTCGCGTTCACGAGCTTGTTGACCGATCCACCGGCGGATCGAGCCGTTCACCCACAGCCGGTCCTGGACGAGCGCGCCGCCGCCGGCGAGGTTGAAGTCGTAGGTCGTCTGCGTCGGGTTGCCGAGGAAGCGTCGGCGGCAGCGTGCCCGAGCTGATGCCCGGCTGCGAGGTTGTCGCTCTCGAGACAGCCCGGCGTCGGGTTCTGTCGGCGTGGCGCAGCCGTTCGAGTAGTTGTAGCGCGTGTCGCCGCGCCACTTGTTGCCGGCATCCTTGGTGACCATGTTGATCGACACGCCGCCGACCATCACTTCGGCCGGAATCGCCGACGTCATGTAGTTCACTTCTTCGAACATCCCCTGGTCGTAATACAGCATCGTCGCGCCGCCGCCGCCGCCCGGCCAGTTCACCGTCGCGCCGTCGATGTTGTAGCTGACGTCGTTGGTGCTCGAGCCGTGCGAGGAGAGCGAGCTCTGCTGAATCGACTGCGTGCCGCCGACGTCGTACGTCGAAACCTGCACGCCGGGAATGATCTTGGCGATCGACCAGGGGTCGCGGCCCGACGGCACGCCTTCGAGAATGTCCTGGTTCATGACGGTCTGCTGCAGGTTCGATTTCGTGTCGACCGTCGGCGATTCGCCGGTGACGGTGATCGTCTCGCTGACGCTGCCGACTTCGAGCTTCGCGTTGACGGTCGCGACGAAGCCGGCGTCGATCTTGATGTCCGCGCGGTCGACCGTCTTGAAGCCCTGCAGCTCGAACTTCACGTGGTAGTTGCCCGGCGGCAGCCGGTCGAAACGATACGCGCCGGTCGCATCGGTCGGTCTGCGTCTGCACGCCGCCGATCAGTTTGTCGCCGGAGAGCGAAACCGTCGCGCCCGGCAGCACCGCGCCGCTGGCGTCGCTGATGACGCCGAGGATGGATCCGGTCTGTACCTGGGCGCGCGCGGTCGACGCGGCCAGGATACACATCGCAATCATGCACGTCCGACGGAGAGCTTTCATATGCTCCTCACCTTTACACAGGGGTACACGTCCGAAACCGATAAACAATGGCTGAAGGAACGCGCCGAGCATATAACGGGAGCCTGCGGCTCGGAAACGCTTTTTGTCGCCAAAACGTCTCACTTTTTCCAAGAACACAATTACTTGGATCACTTGCCTCCTTTCGCGAGGGTGTTCCAGCTCAGGACGTACTCATCCACGTTCGCCGGCGTGACGACGTCGACGCCGGAGTCGATCACGGCGGTTACGGGCGGGCGGCCGGCTTTGATCTCGGAGAGGAGGCGCACCGACTGACCGCCCCAGCCGAAGTATTTCTGGCCGAGCAGCACCTGCACCTTGCCGGCCTTCAGCAGGTCGGGCGCGGGAGGAATCGTGTCGAACGAGATCACCTTGGTCCGGGGCGGCACGGCCGCAAGCGCGTTGCGCGTGAACACGGGCCAGCCACCGACCGATATCCATGCGCCCAGACCAGGGTAGCGATTGGTCCCGGACGCGATGATCTCCGCGCACCGCACCGGATCTTCCTTGATGTCGTACACCTCGACGATTTCGATCTCTTTGTGGCGCGCCAACACGTCGCGAACGCCTTCGAGGCGGCGCTGCAGGTTGGTGGCGCCGACGCTCGTGATGATGGCGACTTGCCCTTTGCCGCCGAGGAGCGCCGCCGCCTGTTCGCCCATGATTCGGCCGGCGGCAAGATCGTCCACACCGTAGAACGCCAACCGTTTGGATTTCGGCGCGTCGGAGTCCCACGTGACCACCGGAATGCCGCTTTCGACCGCACGATTGATCGTGTCGGTGAGAAAGTCGCCGTTCAGACACGAGATCGCGATGCCGTCCACGCGCTGCGTGATGAACGACTCGAGGATTTCCTTTTGCTTCAGCTGATCGGCGTTCTCCGGGCCGCGCCAAATCACATCGACGTTCCCGAGCGTCGCCGCCTCGCGCTCGGCGCCGATCTTCGCATAGTTGAAAACCGGGAGATCGAGCGACTTCGGGATGACGGCGAACCGCAGCCGCGGCGCCTTTTCTCGGCCGCTCGGGGCCTTCGCCCCGCCGCCGCATGAAATGAGCGAGACGGCAGCGAGGGCAATCGCGATGGTGACTCTCATAGTGCGTTGTCGTTAAGTTTTTTCATTGGCGACGGACCCATGCGGCCGCGAACTTTATTCACTGGCGCCGGGGCCCCACCCCCGGCGCGAACTAACGCTGACGCCTCGCCGCGGCATTCACATGTCCTCGGCTTCCGCGTGGCCGCAGGCGCTTGTGTCCTCACCCGCCCTTCCTGCCTCTCCCGCCCTCCTCGCGCTACCTCGCTCGCCGTTGAAGCGCTTGATCCATGACGACGATCACGATCACGACGAGTCCGACGATGAGGCGATCGTAGAAGGTCGCTCCCGGGATCTGGGGAAGCGCGTTGCGCAGGACGCCGAAGATGAGCGTCCCGACCACGGCACCGATGACCGAGCCGCGTCCGCCGGCAAGACTTGCCCCGCCGACGACGGCCGACGCGATGATGTCGAGTTCGTAGCCGGTCGCCAGGTCGGCTTTTCCCTGCCCTTGCACGACCGCCAGCGCCACGCCGGAAACGGCCGCAAGCACGCCGGCGATCACGTAGACCGAGGCCTGAACGAATCCGACAGACACCCCGGAAAACTGCGCGGCCGTTTCATTGCCGCCGACTGCGAAAATCGCCCGGCCCCATTCGAAGCGCGTCATCAGGAACTGAAAGACCAGCGCGAGCGTCACCATCACGAGCGGCGACACCCAGTCGAGCGGCAGGAAGCTGACGGGACGCCAGCCGGCCGGCAGCGCGCCGGACACGTCGAAGTAGCGTCCTTCCGTCACGATGAACGCGCCGCCGCGCGCGATGCCCATCACGCCGAGTGTCGCGATGAACGGCGGCAAACGGCCAAGGACGATCAGACCTGCGCTCACGAGTCCGCACGCGAGCCCTGCCGCGACACCCGCGCCGGCGCTCGCCGCAAGCGGCCAATGAGCGTCGACGAACAAGCCGCCACAAACGACTCCAGCAAGCGCGATGACGGCGCCGGGGGCCAGGTCGATGCCGCCGGAGATGATCACGATCGCCGCGCCGATCGACGCGATGCCGTAGATCGACGAGTACTTCAGAATCAGCAGTCCGTTGTCCGCGTTCAGGAACGGGTGAGCGCGCCCGGCCGGCGGCCACAGGTACCACGAGAAGAACGCAATCTCCAGTGCGAGAATCGCAACCGTGCTGAGCTCCCGCACCTGCCATAACTTCTTCAAGCCGCTGCTCCGGGAGCGGCGGCCGCCACGCGCATCACCGATTCTTCCGTCGTTCCCGGATCCGGACACCGACCGCGCCGCAAATCCGCCCGCCCCGCATTACCAGGATGCGATCGGCGAGTGCGAGCACCTCGGGCAGGTCGCTCGATGCGACGAGGCATGCCCTCCCGCGAGACGCGAACTCGCGCACGATAGTGTGTATCTCGAATTTCGCGCCGACATCGACACCCTTCGTCGGCTCGTCGAGCAGCAGCACCCGCGGATCGAGGGCGAGCCATTTCGCGAGCACGAGCTTCTGCTGGTTCCCCCCGCTCAGCGCGTCCGGCCTCACCATCGTCGACGTCGCCTTGATGCGCCAACGCTGAAGCAGGCTCTCGGCTGCGGCACGCTCCCCTGCGGGAATCAGGACCTCCCGTCGCGCCTCCGCAGTCGGCAGCAGCAGATTGTGGCGGAGGCTCAGGTTGAAGAACAGCCCCTGCCGCTGCCGATCCTCGGGCACCAGAACCACGCCCGCGCGTGCCGCGGCGCGCAGCGAGCGGAATGAATACACGCGAGCGCCGACGCGCACGCTGCCGCGATCCGGCGCGTGTAGTCCGGCGAGCGTCTCGAGCAGTTCGGTGCGGCCGGATCCGACGAGACCGAACAACGCCGACAATCTCTCCGGCGCGAACGTCGAACGTGACATCGTCAAACGAGGGCGCGCGCGTGAGGTGCTCGACATCGAGCAGCCGCTCGCCGATGGCGGGAGCCGACGGGTCCGCCGCGCGTGGCGCGATGCCGCGGCCGACCATCGACCGCACGATTTGGTCCGCGGTGGCCTCGTCCTTCCTGAACGTCTCCACATAGCGGCCATCGCGCAGGCAGGTAATCCGATCGGCCAGACGGAACACTTCCGGCAGCCGATGGGACACATAGATCAGCGTGACGCCGCCGCGCTTCAAATCGTCGAGCACGCGAAACAGGTGATCCGTTTCGCCGGTCGTCAGCGACGTGGTCGGCTCGTCGAGCGCCAGGATGCGGCAGTCGAATGCAAGCGCCCGCGCCACCTGCAGAAGCTGGCGATACGCGATCGGCAAGCGCTCCACAACCGCATCAGGCGAGACCGGCACGTGCAGCCGCGCCAGCAGCTCGCTCGCCCGCTCGCGCATCGCCCGTTCACGCAGCCGCCCGAAACGGCCGGTCAACTCACGGCCGGCGAAGATGTTTGCCGTCACCGACAGATTCGGGAACGCCAGCATCTCCTGATGCACGAGCCCGATCCCGCGCGCCAGCGCATCACGTGGACGCCCGAGGATCACGGGCTCGTCGCCGACGCGCAGCTCACCGCGATCAGGCTGCAGGCTCCCCGACAATATCTTCAGCAGCGTCGACTTGCCTGCGCCGTTCTCGCCGACGATGGCGTGGGCTTCGGCGCCGGCGATGGCAAATGAGACATCGCGGAGCGCCGCAACTGCGCCGAATGATTTGCCGATCTGCCGAAACTCGATCGCCGCCACGTTATCCCTTGAATCGATGCGGCGGGCGTCCCGACGGTCCCGGTCGGCAACGGAACACGCCGCCAGCGTGCGGTTGGCTCGCGCGCTCGGCGGCCGTCAATTTCACGGCTGCTGTCGTGACATAAAGATCGCGAAGGTCACCGCCACCGAATGCGCATGATGTCGGATACGCGACCGGAAGATGCACGGTCGTGTCGAGCGTGCCGTCGGGCGCATAGCGGTGCACTGCGCTTCCGCCCCAGAGCGATACCCACACGTGGTCGTCCGCATCGAGCGTGAGTCCGTCCGGCACGCCGAATTCCGGCGCAATGCTGACAAATCGTCGCCGGTTGGCGATCGTGCCGCTGGCGAGGTCGAAATCGAACACGTCGATTGCCTGCGTCGGGCTGTCGACGAAAAACATCCGTGCGCCGTCACTCGACCAGTCGATCCCGTTCGAGATCGACACGGTAGCCAGCATCGTGGCAACCGACCCGTCGGCATCGAGCCGATAGAGCGCCCCCGCGTCCGGCCGCTCGTCGAGCGCCATCGTGCCGGCCCAGAACCGTCCTGCTGGATCGCAGTTGCCGTCGTTCATCCGCCGGTCAGGTGATTGGTTCGAGACGTTCGCGATGGTCCGCAGCGCACCCGTCTCGAGGTCGAGCCGCGCGAAGCCGTCGCGTACGGCAGAGCACGAGATCGTGCTCGGCGAGCGCAACCGCGCCGACAAGCTGCCCAATCTCGTATGTCCGAACGGAACGGTGGACGGGATCGAATCGGTGGACGCGCGCGCGAAGAATATCGACGAAGTACAGGCAGCCGGCGCGTTCGTCCCAGACCGGTCCCTCGCCGAGCTCGGCTCTCGCGTCGACGGCCAGCTCCACCTCGATCGTCGAGGCAATCATTCGCCGCCGAAGCCTCGCCGTTCCCACCCACGCTCGAACAGACGGATCCGCCCGCCGGTGCGCGGATGCCGCGCGCAGGCATCGTGGTTCAGCCTCACACCAAGACCGGGCCGTTCGGGAAGCGCAAAGCAGCCATCGGACGCGTCGACCGTCGGGGGATCATCCACGAGCTCCTGCACCCACGGGTCGGCGAAGTCGTTAAAGTGCTCGAGCACTTTGTAGTTCGACGTCGACACCGCGAAGTGGACGTTCGCCATCGTACCCACCGGTCCGCAGACATTGTGCGGCGCCAGCAGCAGCGAGTACGCGTTCGCCCATCCGGCGAGCCGCTTCATCGCGAGGAAGCCGCCGAAGTGGGTGAGATCGACCTGGACAACATCAATCAAACTCTTTTCGATGAACGGGCGGATATCCTCGGGCGTGTGCGCCCGCTCGCCGGAGGCGATCGTCAACTTCGTCGCGCTTCGCACGCGCGCTGTCGTCTCCGGATTTTCCGGCGGTACCGGCTCCTCAATCCATTCGGGCTCGTAGGGTTCGAGCAGCGCAGCCATTTGCACGGCGGTCGACGGCGTGAAGCGGCCGTGCATCTCGACCATGATCTGAACATCCGGTCCGACTGCATCGCGCACCGCCGCGAGCACGCCAACCGCGAGCCGCCGATCAGGACCGGAGATTTCCGCGTTGGCGGCGCCGAACGGGTCCAGCTTCAACGCGCGATACCCACGCGCGACAACGCGCTCGGCGAGCGCGGCGATCGCCTTGGGATCGCGGTCCGTCTGATACCAGCCGTTCGCGTAGGCCGGCACCCGTTCGCGCATGCGTCCGCCGAGCAGCCGCCACACCGGCACGCCAAGCGTCTGGCCGATGATGTCCCAGCTCGCGACGTCGAACGCGGCCAGCGCCGATTGCGTGATTTCCTCAGGCCGTCCGTACTCGGCCTGCAAAATGTTCCAGGCGAGCCGCTCGACATCGAACGGATCGCTGCCGATCACATAGCGGGGCGCCAGTTCCTCGATGCACGCGATGAGCGTGCTCGTCTTGTTCACCATCCGGATTTCACTGACGCCAACCAGACCCGTATCGGTGGCGAGCTCGACGAAGACGAGCTCGCGCCACGGCGCGCCGACGACCGTGACCCGCGCGTCGGTGATCTTGATCGCCGGCGTCGTACCTGACGGACTGATCGCCCTGTCTGGTGCGGTCACACGCGCACCGCGACGGGCGAGGCGACCGCGTCCGGGCGGTAGCGACGCAGGAGCGCGAGGCCGATCGCCGCGCGGCGGACGCGTTCGCGCGACAAGGCGAGCACCGTCGACTCGATATGTTGTCCGCTCGGATAGATCGACGGAGCGTTGCGGAGGCCGAACTTCAGATATATCGGCGACGCAATCCTGACCAGCTCGGGAATTTCGTAGTGCCGCACCGTGCCGCCGAAATCGTCAGGCGCCTCGACATAGAAATCGATTGCGGCATCGATGGCCTGACGGATCGCCGCAATCTGGGGCAGCGAAAGGTCGACCGGAAGGTTGATCGAGGTCGCGCCCAGGTCCTCGAGCACACGCGCGGCTGCCGGGTTGCCGGCGGCCAGCGTCACCGAGACCTTGAGCACGAAGTCGGGAGGCAGGTCGCCCGCGCTTTTCATTCTGGCCAGAATCATCAGTTGACCGATGTCGGCGACAAGTACCGACCGCACGCCGAGTGCCGCCGCATGTCGAACGTCCTCGATGCCGTACGACACCTGATCCGCGCCGCGGAGCGACGCCCCCAGAACCTTGCCGGCGCTGCTGCCCGCCTGGACGCCGACGTCCCAGTTCGCGCGCGGTCCGACGAATAGACATACCTCGATGCCGTGCTCGCGCCCGAGCGCGACCATCCGTTCGATCTCGTCGTCGGTCTGCAGCATGACGCCGCTGCCCTGGCTGACGCGGTGAATCGCGATGGCGTGCTCGCGGGCGGCCGCCAGCACCGCCTCCATGGCGCGCGGCCCCTCGCACGAGGATTTCCACGCGGTACTGCCCCTCGTCGGCGAACCGCTTGCGCGATGTCGGCAAGTCGTAGGCGTCGCGTGCCGGTAGATCTAAGTTTGTGAGGATCTCTGTCGTTGTTCGCATGGCTCCTCGCCACATCCGTCGGACCGCACGGACACTTTCAGAATAATTCAGCCACAGAGTGCCTCTGTGGCCCATCAACTGAATCAAGTCGCAAATTGCACCCCGAGGCCGCAATCGATCGGCAGCGAGGCGCCGGTGATGGCCGACGCTTCGTCGGAGGCGACAAACGCGACCAGGTTCGCAATCTCCGCAGCGGTCGCGATCCGCCGCAGCGGGTGGACGGCGAGCACGTGCGCCTCGGCGTCCGCCGGATCGGGCTGCATCGCGAACCACTCTTCCACCAGCCGCGTCCGCGTCCAACCAGGCAGCACGGCATTTACGCGAATGCCGAGCGGAGCGAAATCGAGCGCGAGGCTCCGGGTCATGCCGACCAGGCCCGACTTCGCCGCCGCGTACGGAAACATCCCGGCCATCGTCAGCGTGGCGTGAATCGACGCGATGTTCACAATCGACCCACGACCGCTGCGCTTCATCGCCCTGAGCGCATGCTTCGCGCACAACCACGCGCCTTTCAGATCAACCGCGAACACGTGATCCCACTCCGCCTCGGTCATCTCCGCGGCATCGAAATACGCATTGATCCCGGCGTTGTTCACGAGAATGTCGATGGCGCCGCGGTCGTGCACCAAATCGGCGATTGCCTTCTGAACATCCCCTTCGAGCGTGACGTTCGCACGCCGGAAACTGGCGGCTGCGCCCAAGGCCTCCGCAACGTGGTGGCCCGCCTCTTCGTCGAGATCGATGAAGCGCACCGACGCGCCCTCGGCGACGAACTTCTCGACGATCGCGCGCCCGATGCCGCGCGCGCCGCCGGTGACCAAGGCCGCCTTGCCGTCGAGTCGACCCATTGCGGCGTATTCTAGCGCCTGGCGCGGAACCGTTTTCCGAGCGCATCTACGTCGCGCGCCGTGCTCTGTACCAGACGGCGCATCGCCGCACCGGCGAGGTCCGCGCGACCGGCGCGAATCGCGTCGAAAATGGCCCGATGTTTCGGCAGCGACGCGAGCGCCCGGCCCGGCAGCGCGGTCGTGGACCTGAAGCTGACGAGCAGCGCCGAGTAGACGACGCGGCTCATTTGCTCGAGCAGATCGTTCCTGCCGGCTCGAAGGATCGCGAGATGAAAGCGCATGTCAGCCTGAACGAAGGCTTCGAAGTCTACGCCGCGGGCCGACAGCGCGGCTTGTTCCATCTCGTCGAGCGCCTGCCCGAGCGCCGCGATATCCCGAGCATCCGCGCGGCCCGCCGCGAGTTCAGCCGCGGCCGGTTCGATGATCCGGCGCACTTCGGTGAGAGATCGCAGCTGAGCGCTGTGGCTTGCGGGGTGCGCGCCGTCACGCTGCCAGGCGAGGACATCCGGATCGAGCAGGTTCCAGGCATCGCGTGTTCTGACCCGCGTACCGGTCTTCGGACGCGATTCGACGAGACCCTTCGCGGCGAGCACCTTCACCGCTTCCCGGACGACGGTGCGGCTCGCGCGCAGCTCCCGCTCGGCGGGCAGGAGCGCGCCGGGCTGCAAGTTGCCGCAGAGAATCCGACGCCCGATCGCGTGAACGATCCGTCCATGAAGGCTCTGCTCGGGATATTGTGAGCGCTCGAATTCCACCGGCGCTCCGTTTGTTGTCATATGGTAATACTATACAGCTGGGCAGCATCGCTCGCAGGAGTCCCATGATCGCGCGCCACGTCGTTCTGGCCGCCCTGGCTTTGGGCCCGACTGCGCTGTTCGCGTGCGGCGGGCCGGCGGCGCGGGAAGCGCCGGGGGGAAACACGAGCACGCCTACTGTCTCACGCACTCGGTTCGGCGCAGCGCCCGACGGCTCTCGGGTGGATCTCTTCACAATCGCCAATACCGGCGGCATGGAGGTGCGCACCATGCCCTACGGCGCGATTCTCGTCTCGATTCGCGTGCCGGATCGCCGCGGCCAGCCGGCCGATGTCGTGCTCGGATTCGATACGTTCCAGGACTACATCACGAAGCAGCCGCCGTACTTCGGCGCGGTCGTCGGACGGTACGGCAACCGCATCGCCAGGGGACGCTTTACGCTCGACGGCACGCTCTATCACCTGGCGGTAAACAACGGCCCGAACCATTTGCACGGCGGCGTGCATGGCTTCGATAAGACGACCTGGGCCGGCGAGCCATTCGAGCGCAGCGGCACAGCCGGCGTCACCTACACGCTGACCAGTCCCGACGGCGAAGAAGGCTACCCGGGAACACTGCACGCGAAGGTCACGTACACGCTGACCTCGGCGAATGAGCTGCGGGTGGATTATGAGGCGACGACGGACAAAGCGACGCCGGTCAACCTGACGCAACACAGCTACTTCAATCTGGCTGGCGAAGGCGCCGGCGACATCCTCGGTGATGTGCTGACGATCGACGCCGATCGGTTCACGCCGGTCGACGACACGCTCATTCCCACAGGCGAGCTCGCACCGGTGGCAGGCACGCCGTTCGATTTTCGGACCCCCACTGCCATCGGCGCGCGCATCGCGGCCGACGACCCACAGCTCAAAAACGGCAACGGCTACGATCACAACTGGGTGCTCAATCGGAGTGGGGCCGGGCTCGTGCATGCCGCGCACCTCGCCGAGCCACAGAGCGGCCGCACGCTCGACATCGCGACGACGGAACCGGGACTGCAGTTTTATTCGGGTAATTTTCTCGACGGCACGATTCGCGGCAAGTCCGGTCACGTGTATACGCGACGCTCGGGACTGTGCCTCGAGACGCAGCACTTCCCCGACTCGCCGAATCATCCGGCGTTTCCGTCGACGATCGTGCGGCCGGGCACGCCGTACCGCTCGCAAACGGTTTTTTCGTTCGGCATCGCGAAGTAAATGGACTCGCCCCCACGTTCCTCGATGCGCGTCATCGCCGCCGCCGCGCTCCTGTCGCTGTGCGCGCTGGTCGTGTCGATTGCCGCACGTCCGCAAGGTCTGCGCGCGAAGGCGGATCACGACTATCCAGTTCAGCCGGTGCCGTTCACCGCCGTCCATCTGACCGACGTCTTCTGGGCGCCGCGGATCGAGACGAACCGCAGGGTCACGATTCCATTCGCATTCGAGCAGTGCGAGCTGACGGGACGCGTCGACAACTTCGAGCGCGCCGCAAAGGCGCTGCGCGGCGAGCCGCTGACAAACACGAAGGCGCCGGGCTATCCGTTCGACGACACCGATCTCTACAAGGTGATCGAAGGCGCCTCGTATGCGCTCAGCGTGCATCCCGATCCGAAGCTTGACGCGTATGTCGACGGCCTGATCGCGAAGATCGCCGCAGCGCAGGAGCCCGACGGCTACCTCTACACGGCGCGGACCATCGATCCGAAGAACCCGCACCAGTGGTCGGGCGCCGAGCGCTGGGAGCTCGAAAAGGTCGACAGCCACGAGCTGTACGACCTCGGCCACCTGTACGAAGCGGCGGTCGCGCACTACCAGGCGACCGGCAAGCGATCGCTCCTCGACGTCGCGCTGAAAACGGCCGACCTGCTCGACGCGCACGTTCGGCCCCGGCAAGAAGGCGATCTGGCCCGGACACCAGATCACCGAGATGGGCCTCGTGAAGCTGTATCGCGTCACCGGCGAACAGAAATATCTCGACCTGGCGAAGTTCATGCTCGACGTGCGCGGCCCCGACGGCTCGGCCGGCGCCGGGCGCGACTACAACCAGTCGCATGCTGCCGCCCGTCGATCAGAGCGAAGCGGTCGGCCACGCCGTGCGCGCCACGTACATGTATTCCGGCATGGCCGACGTCGCCGCGCTGACCGACGACAAGGCGTATCTCGCAGCGGTCGATCGCATCTGGAACGACGTCGTGTCGAAGAAGCTGTACATCACCGGCGGCATCGGCGCGACGGGACGCGGCGAAGCGTTCGGCGGACCGTACGAGCTGCCGAACATGACCGCCTACAACGAAACGTGCGCGGCGGTCGGCAACGATTTCTGGAACGAGCGGCTGTTTCTGCTGCACGCCGACGCGAAATACATCGACGTGATGGAGCGCACGCTCTACAACGGCCTCATCTCCGGCGTGTCGCTCGACGGCAAGTCGTTCTTCTATCCCAACCCGCTCGAATCGAGCGGCCAGCACCAGCGGAGTCCGTGGTTCGGCGTCGCCTGCTGCCCGGGCAACATCACGCGCTTCCTGGCGTCGGTGCCCGGCTATGTGTACGCGCAGCAGGGCGACACGCTGTTCGTCAATCTGTTCGCCGGCGGCTCTGCGGATATCGCGCTTGGGGGGCGTCCCGTCAAGGTCACGCAGGAGACGCGTTATCCGTGGGACGGTGCGGTGCGCATCACCGTCACGCCGGATCGCGCGCGCGACTTCACCGTGAACGTCCGCGTGCCGGGCTGGGCGCGAAACGAGCCGGTCCCAAGCGATCTATATCGCTTTCTCGAACCGGTCAACGATCCGGTCGTGCTGAAGATCAACGGTCGGGTCGTGTCCCAGCCGCTCGTCAACGGCTACTTGTCGGTGTCACGGCGCTGGCGCCGCGGCGACGTCCTCGATCTCTCGCTGCCGATGCCGGTCCGCCGCATCGTCGCGAACGCGCACGTCGCCGCGGACCGCGACCGGGTCGCGCTGCAGCGCGGGCCCATCGTGTACACCGCCGAATGGCCGGACAACGCGAACGGCCGCGTGCGCAACCTCGTCCTGCCCGACACGGCGACGCTCAGCTCGGAATTTCGTGCCGATCTTCTTAATGGCGTGCAGGTGGTCACTGCCACCGGCGTGGGCCTCGCGATGAACCGCGACGGCCGTCCAGAAAGAACCGAGCAGAAGATCGTCGCCATCCCGTACTCGACATGGGCGAATCGCGGCCGCGGCGAGATGGCCGTGTGGCTTGCGCGCACCGAAGCGGCCGCACGGCCGACACCCTATCCGACGATCGCAACAACCAGCGTCGTCACGACGTCGGGACGGAAAGATCCACGGGGCATCAACGACGGCGACGAACCAGCCTCGTCAAGCGACGCGGCGTCGTATTTCGACTGGTGGCCGGCCAAAGGCACGACGGAGTGGATCGAGTACACGTTCGCGACGCCGGGAACTGTGTCTGAAGCGCAGGTCTACTGGTTCGACGACACGGGCCGCGGCGAAGTGCGCGTGCCGAAAAGCTGGCGGCTCCTCTATCGCGACGGAAATGCCTGGAAGCCGGTCGACGCGCTCGGCGAATACGGCCTGGCGAAAGATCGGTACAACACGATCGCGTTCCGGCCGGTCTCGACGACAGGGCTGCGCCTGGAGGTGACGATGCAGCCGCAGTGGTCGGCGGGCGTCCAGGAATGGAAGGTGAAGTGAGGGACAAGCTGTCGCGCCGCGACCTGCTGAGGGGCGCAGCGCTCCTCGGCGCCACCGTTGTGCCCGACCGCACTCTCGCCCTTCGGGCAACCGCCTCGCAGGATTTCCGTTCCGATGCCACGATTGCCGGACGGTCTGTCCGCATCGTCATCACCTCGATCAGCGCGTCGACGGCACGCATTACGCTCTTGGCCCTCGACAAAGGCGGCTTCGAGAGCGTGCCGCAGGACGGCAGCCTCGCTGCCGGCGTCCCGATTTCTCCGGTGAAGATCACCGACCCGCCGATCGACTCGGCGCACGCAGGCGATCTGACGATCACCATCTCCCGCGAGCCCCTGATCTTCCGGATTGCCGCGAAAGACGGTCGTACCGTGCAGCGGCTCCGCATCGACGCGCAGACCGGCGCGATGACCTTTTTGCTCGGCGAGGGACCGGTCCTGGGCCTCGGCGAAGGCGGACCTCAGTTCGACCGGCGCGGTTCCGCCGATCGAATGCGGAGTGGCCAGGGCGGGCTACCAATTGCGGACACACGGCGGGCGCGTGCCCGTCGCGTGGCTGATCGGCACCGGCGGATGGGCGATGTTCGTCCATCACCCGTTCGGCACGTTCGATCTCACGGGCGCCGAAGGTCGCTTCAATCCTGCCGGTGTCGCCGATGCGCTGCCGCTGGACGTCTTCGTCGTCGGCGCCAGCGAACCGGCCGCAATCCTCGCCGAGTACGCGAAGCTCACCGGCTATCCGGAAATGCCGCCGCTCTGGTCGCTTGGATATCAGCAGTCGCACCGCACGCTGGCAAGCCGCGAGGACATCCTGCAGGAAGCCAAAACATTTCGCGAGAAAAAGCTGCCGTGCGACACGCTGATTTATCTAGGCACCGGCTTTTGCCCCTCGGGCTGGAACACGGACAACGGCGAGTTCGCGTTCAACAGGAAGGTGTTTCCCGATCCGCCTGAAATGCTGCGCGAGCTCCACACGGACCATTTCAAGGTCGTGCTGCACGCCGTGCTCGAAGGGCACACGCTGACAGGATCGGTCAGCGATCCGTGCACCTCGCCGCCGCTGCCGAGCGGCAAGACGGCCGACGGCAAGTGGCCCGACGATCGGCAGGTGTCCTGTTACTGGCCCGCGCACAAACCGATTTTCGATCTCGGCATCGATGGCTGGTGGCCCGATCAGGGCGACGGTCTCGACGGCCCCTCGCGCCTGGCGCGAATCCGCATGTACTGGGACGGCGCCCGCGACGCGAGGCCCAATGAACGGCCCTTTGCACTGCACCGGAACGGCTACCCCGGCATGCAGCGTTACGCGGCGTTTCTCTGGTCGGGCGACGTGTACTCCACATGGGAAACGCTGAAGACGCACGTGCCGGTCGCCGTAAACACCGGCTTGAGCGGCATGCCGTTCTGGGGCACCGACATCGGCGGGTTCGTGCCGACCAAGGAGCTTACCGGCGAGCTGTACGTCCGCTGGTTTCAGTTCGGTGCGTTCTGTCCGCTCTTCCGATCGCACGGCCGCACGTGGAAGCTGCGCTTGCCCTGGGGCTGGAACACGGGCGAGCTCGGCCCGGACGAACTTTCCAACTACACGGGCGGCGCGTCGAATCCGGATCCGCGGAGCTCCACAACGCGGCGGTCGAGCCGATCTGCCGCAAGTTCCTCGAGCTGCGGTATCGACTGCTGCCCTACACTGTATTCCGCCGTGCGCGAGGCGCACACGACGGGGCTGCCGATCGTGCGCGCGCTCTGGATTCATTACCCCGACGATCGGGCCGCCGCGGCTCGCGGCGACGAATATCTCTGGGGCCGCGACATGCTCGTCGCCCCGGTCGTCGAACGCGCGGCGACCTCGCGATCGACATACCTGCCGCATGGCACGTGGTACGACTTCTGGAACGAGGAAGCGATCGACGGCGGACGCGAGGTGAGCCGTGCGGTCGACCTCGAGACGATACCGCTCTACGTCAGAGCAGGCGCGATCCTGCCGCTCGGTCCAGTGAAACAATATGTGGATGAACCAGTGGTCGCGCCGCTGACGATCCAGGTCTATCCCGGCGCGAACGGCGCATTCACACTGTATGAGGACGATGGGCGATCGTTCGACTATCAGCGCGGGGACTGGATGGGGATCGACATGCGGTGGGACGACCGTCAGCGGCGCTTGACGCTCGCGCGTTCAGCGGGTTCGCGGGCGCGGGGGCCGGCCGAGCGGCCCATTCACGTCCGCGCAATCGGGTCGTCGACCACTCGCGACATCGTGTTCACCGGATCGCCGATTGAGGTTCGGTTGTGAAACACGCGGCGATCGCGCTCGTCGCGTGCGGCGCGGTCATCCTCTTGGTCGCGCGAACCGGCGCCACGGACGCGCAGGCGGGCGCCGCATCATCAACGCCTGGCTACCCGATTCATGCGGTTCCGTCGACCGCCGTGCAGCTGACCGATCATTTCTGGCGCCCGCGGCTGGAGATTAATCGCACGGTCACGATCCCGCACATCATGCGCGAGAACGAGCAGACCGGGCGCGTGGACAATTTCCTGAAGGCGGCCCACAAGATCGAAGGGCCGTACCAAGGCCAACGCTACAACGACACCGACGTATACAAGATCATCGAAGCGGCTTCGTACTCGCTGAAGATCGCTCCCGATCCGGTGCTCGACAAGAAGCTCGACGCGCTCATCGCGATTGTCGCCGCCGCGCAGGAAGCCGACGGGTATCTGTATACGCCGCGGTCGGTCGATCCGAAGAATCCGGCGCCAGGCGCCGGCCCGGAGCGCTGGTCGTGGCTCGGCACCAGCCACGAGCTGTACGACCAGGGGCACATGTACGAGGCCGCGGTCGCGCATTTCGAAGCGACCGGCAAGCGGACGCTGCTGAACGTCGCGATCAAGAGCGCGGATCTGGTCTGCAGGGTGTTCGGCGCCGGCGCGCGGCACGATGTGCCCGGCCACGAGGAGATCGAGCTGGCGCTCGTGAAGCTCTTTCGAGTGACAGGCGATCGCAAGTATCTCGACGAAGCGAAGTTCTTTCTCGACCAGCGTGGTCGTCCCGCATAGTAATCCGCCACTCGTGTTCGAGCCTGGCAGCCGGTTCGGAATCTACAACGACCTCGCATATCGCCAGGATCAGAAGCCTGTTGCCGAGCAACTGCAGGCGGTCGGCCACGCCGTCCGCGCC
>CAVQZZ010000003.1:0-248685 GCA_963718825.1 uncultured Acidobacteriota bacterium | reverse complement strand
CAGCGAAAAGCTCGGCACGTTCTCCGGGACGATCACGGTGACGGGCGCGAAAGGGTCGATCGACGCGAAGACCTTCAGCGCAAAGATCGACGTCGACGCGTCGGCGGCCGGCGCGTCGCCGATGCTGCACACCGAGACCTTCAGCGGCGACATCCACGCGAAGCTTTCGGATTCGGCCAAGGCGACGTCGCGTTCGACTCGTTCAGCGGCGACTACGACAGCGACCTGCCGCTCTCCATGCGCTCCATGCACTCCCGCGGCTCACGCAACGCGCGCAACTCGTCGCACACGACTGCGAGCGAAACGCCATCGACCGGCGGCACGGCGACTCTCTACTTCCACACGTTCAGCGGCGACGTCAAAATCACCAAGTAGGACCCGAACGCCCGCCCACTACCCTCATTGCCAGTGTCTGACTAATGTGACAGGACATGTGCGTCGTGATTGCCGGCGGGACAGGCTTTCTCGGGCGGGCGCTCGCGGAACGGTTGAGCGCGCGCGCGAGGAGATCGTCGTCCTGTCGCGTTACGCGGACCGACGCCGCACGCGCGGACTTGTCGAATGGGCGACCTGACGGATCCGCCGGGCCGTGGGCGCGGGAGCTTCGCGGACGCCATGGCCTCGTCAATCTCGCCGGCGCAGGCATCGAAGAGAAGCGCTGGGACCGCGGCGCGAAAGCAGGAAATGCGATCGAGCCGCGTGCTGGCCACGCGCAGCCTGGCGTCGCCGCGATCCGTTCGATTCCCGACGCCGAGCGGCCGCGAAGGTGTTCGTCCAAGGCTCGGCGGTCGGCTTCTACGGCACGCCGGGCGCGGACGAGCTCGACGAGTCCTCGCCGCCGGGCGCCGATTTTCTCGCCAGCGTCGTCGTCGATTGGGAGACGGAAGGCGCGCGATCGAAGCGCTGCACGTGCGGCTGGTCATCGTGCGCTTGGGCATTCCACTTGCGCTCGACGGCGGCGCGCTGCCGAGATGATGATGCCGTTCAGATTCTTCGTCGGCGGCCGCCTTGGCACGGGCGCGCAGTATCTCTCGTCGATCGATCGCGGCGACTGGCTGTCGTTCATCTCGTGGGCGATCGAAACGCCGGCGGCCACCGGCGCCTTCAACGCGACTGCGCCGGCGCCGGCGACGAATGCCGAAGCTGTCACGCGTGATCGGCCGCGCGATCCATTGCCGACTGGCTCCCCGTCCCCGCGCTCGCGCTGCGGGTCATCGTCGGCCCGATGGCCGAAGACGCGCTGCTCAACGGCCAGCGCGTCCTCCCGAAGCGCGCATTGGAGATGGGCTTCACGTTTCAGCAGACGGACGTCGCACGCGCCATCGCCGACATCGTTCGGCGCCGCTAGCAGGCGGCCACGGAGACTCGCAATGAGAAAGCTCAAAATCTTCGAACACATCTCGCTGGACGGCGTGATCCAGGCGCCCGGCGGCCCGAACGAAGACGGCGACTACCCCTACGGCGGATGGACGCGCGCCTATCGCGACCCCGCAGGCAGAGAGGCAGTCCTCGCAGCGCATGGCGAGCCCTTCGATCTGCTGCTTGGCCGGCGCACCTACGACATCTGGTCCGGCTTCTGGCCGAAGGCGCCGAGCAGTCCTATGGCGGACGCCTCAACGCCGCGACGAAATATGTCGCGACCCACCGGCCGGACAGCCTTGAATGGGGCCCGTTCGAGGGCCTCGGGCCGGACATCGTCGAGGGCGTTCGCCGCATCAAGTCGCACGACGGCCCGCGACCTGATCCTCTGGGGCAGTTCGACGCTGACATCGATGCTGCTCGAACACGGCCTTGCGGATGAGGTCCTGCTGTTCGTCTATCCAGTCCTGTTGGGCAAAGGAAAGCGCTTCTTTGCCGAGGGGACCCCGCCACGCGCATTCGACGCTCACCAGCACGAAGGCTTTGTCCTCAGGCATCGTCATCAATGCCTACAAGGCCGCGGGGCCTTTGAAGAACCACGCCTGAGGCGCGGCCTAGCTGTCCGTGAGCGCCTGAATCGGATTGACCTTCGCGGCGCGCCGCGCGGGCACGAGCGTTGCGGCTAGCGCGACGATCGCCAGGATCCCGACGACCGCGCTCAGCACCCACGGGTCGGTCGGCCGCACCTGGAAGAGGCGCTGCTCCATCGCACGGCCGACGAAGACGCCGCCCACCAGCCCCAGCATCAAACCGACGATCACGATGCGCAGGCCGTCGCCGATCACCAGCTGGAAGATCCGCTGCGCCGTGCTGCCGAGCGCCATGCGAATGCCGATCTCCCGCCGGCGCTGCGACACGCCGTACGCGAGCACGCCGTAGATGCCGATCGCCGCCAGCAGCAGCGCCACGCCCGCGAACGCCGACGCGATCAGCATCGGCACGCGCGTGCCGAGAAATCCCTCGCTCAGCCGATCCTCAGCGAGCGGACGTCGAAGATCGGCAGCTCCGGATCGATCGCCTGCACCTGGCGCCGCAGCTCGGCCGCCATCGCCGCGGCTCGCCGGCCGTGCGGACGACGAGCGACATCCCGCGGGCGGCTGCTGGCGGAACGGGAAGTAGTACCCGCCGACCGGCTTCGCGCCGCTCGGGATCCGTCAGCTGCACTTCCTTGACGACCCCGACGACGGTCAGCATGTCGGTGTCTTTGGTGATCTTCATGCACGTCTTTCGCGCTCGACGGCAGATACATGCGGCGGCCGATCGGATCGGCGTTCGGCCAGAACTTGTGCGCGAGCCGGTCGTCCACGATCACGACGTGCGTGGCAGTCAGCGTGTCGCGCTCGTGAAGTACCGGCCGCGCACGAGCGGATCCGCATCGCTTTGAAGTAGTCGTCGCTCACGATCGATTGCGTCGGGGAAATCAGCGACTCGCCCGGCTGCATCACGTAGCCTTCCGCGACGATGACGCTGTCGGATTCGTCACCCGAAAACGGCAGCACGGTGACGATCGCCCGCGGCCTCGACGCCGGAGACGCGCTGGACCGCGCCGAGCAGCCGCTCGGTGAGCGCGATCTTGTCCGCGGGTTTCGGGTACGTGACGGACGGCATCGCGTACGCGGCCGTCAGCACGTGATCGGGACGAAACCCGGGATCCACGCCGAGCGCCGCGCGGAAGCTCGCCAGCATCAGGCCGGCGCCGACCAGCAGGATCATCGCGATCGCCAGCTGCGCCACCGCGAGCCCGCGCCGCAGCATCGCCGCCTGGCGGCTGCCCGTGCTGCCGCGGCCTTCTTCGCGCAGCGCGGCGTTGACGTCGAGCTTCGCGAGCCGCAGCACCGGCAGCAGCCCGATGGCGCCGCCGACGACGATCGTGAGCGCGGCGATCGCGGCGACGCTGGCGAGGTCGAGCTGAATTTCGTAGCCGCGCGGCAACTGGTCGAGCCCGAACGTCGTGAGCGCACGCAGCAGCCACGACCCGAGCGCGATGCCCGCCGCGCCGCCGATCACCGCCAGCAGCATCGTCTCCGTCAGTGCCTGGCGCACGAGTCGCCCGCGTCCGGCGCCGAGCGCGTGCCGCGTCGCCAGCTCTCGCCCCGCGGCCGATCGCGCGCACGACGACGAGATTCGCGATGTTGACGCAGCCGATCAGCAGCACGAACAGCACCCCGCCCCAGAGCAGATACAACACGGGACGGATCCGGCTCGTCAGCTCATCCTGCAGGCCGATCGCGATCGAGTGAAAGCCCGCGTCCTTGAGCACTTGATGCAGCTCGGGAAAGCGCTCGTCGTTGCGCGCGTTGATCGCGTCGAGCTCCTGCTGCGCCTGCGCGACCGTGGCGCCGGGCTTCAGGCGGCCGACCATCTCCCAGTTGTTGCTGTGACGCTTCTCGTCGCTCTTGTCCTCGGGTGTGAACGCCGCGGGCAGCCACAGGTCCACGTCGTGCCACACGAACGTGAACGCCGCGGGCATCACGCCCACGACCTGGTACGACTCGGCGCCCAGACGAATGGCTCGGCCGACGATGTTCGGGTCGCCGCCGAAGTGGCGCTGCCACATGCCGGCCGACAGAATGGCTTCGTGCTCGTGACCGGTCTCGCCCTCCGCTTCCGTGAAGAGGCGGCCCTTCAGCGGCGCCTCGCGAAGGATCGAGAACAGCGACGGCGTTGCCACGACGGACGTGAGTCGCTCGGCCCCTTCGGTCGAGCCGAGCGTCGTGCCCGATCGACGGTAGATGGCGATGTCCGAGAACACGGTCATCTGCGTCTTGCGATCGAAATAGTCCGGCACGCCCGACGAGCTCCGCTCGGCGCCCGCGTTCGGATAGCTGTTGTGGAGAGAGACCAGCCGCTCGGAATCCGGCACGGGGAGCGGTTTGAGCACTACGGACCGCACGACGCTGAAGATCGCGGTGTTGGCGCCGATGCAGACGGCCAGCGTCAGCATGGCGGTCAGCGCGAAGCTGCGATCCTTGACGAGCAGCCGCGCGCCGAAGCGCAGGTCCTGGAGCATCGTGCGAAGCATGTGAGCGGTCCTTTCGGCGGCGCCTCGGCGGTCCGCGAGTGGCAACATCTTCAGTCGCGACTCACGGCGCGTCGTCCAGGCAAAGCGGAGGAGATCGATCGTGGCGAGCGTCCAGATCCACGGACGCATCCAGCGCGAGCGCGCCGCGGCGGATCGCGCGAGCGTGTGCTCGAAGACGCGGACGATCTCGTCGCCGTCTTCCACGCGCACGTGCGGCGGGCAGAGGCGCAGGAGCGCGCCGACCCACGCCCGGCGGAGGCGCGACGTCACGGACGCGCCCTCCGGAGCACATGCCGATCGCGCGCGACGTCGACGAACCGCGCGAGGCGCTCCGCCTCGGCGGCGCACGCCCGCCGGCCGAGCGGCGTGAGGCGGATAAAACCGCGGCTTGCCGCCGCCCGACGCGAAATCCGCCGGCGCGTCGGTTTCGGCGACGTAGCCGGCGTCCGTCATTTTTCGCAGCGCGCCATAGAGCATGCCGGGCCAGAGCTGCATCTGCCCGTCCGTCCGATCGAACACGTCCTTGGTGATTCCCAGTCCGTGACGCGGACCGCCGGCGAGGGCGAGCAGGATCTGGAACCAGTGGCGGCGGCGAGCGGTTTCATGGGGCGTGAGTATACTCCACGGTATATACGTGAGGATAGACTTGACCCAATCGACTTTGAACGTTCAACGCAGACTTCGAACTTCGGCGACCGCGGTCCTCCGCGCAGTTCTGCTCGAGCTGCTGAGCGTGCCTTCCCGCCAACGGCCGCCCGGTAGCCGCGCTGCTGGGTGATCTCGGCGAGCACCGAGAGCGCGATTTCCGCCGGCGTGCGGCCGCCGAGGTCGAGGCCGACCGGCGAGTGGATGGCGGGAATCGCTCGTCGGCGATGCCCTGCTCGCGCAGCATCTCCTGAATCAGGACGTCTTCCGCCGGCTGCCGAGCAGGCCGATGTACGACGCGCGTGGTGCGGGCCGCGGCGAGCACGCAGTCGGCGTCGAGCTTGTGCCCGCGCGTGGCGATCACCAGATAGTTGTTCCAGCCGTACTCGAGCGCGCGATCGCCTCGGGCACGTCGCCCGCAGTCACCGTCGCGCCGCGCGAAGCGCGCCGGGCTCGGCGAACTCCGGGCGATCTTCGAGCACGGTCACGTCGAAGTCGAGCAGCTGCGCCTGCCGCGCGATCGCGAGCGCGACGTGACCGCCGCCGGCGATCGACCAGCCGCGGGCGCGGCGACGACCGGCTCGATCAGCACGTCATGGGTCTCGTCGACGGCCACCGCGCGCGGCGTGCCGTGCCGGATCTGTCGCGGCGCCTGCGACTGCCGCGAGGCGGATCCGTCTCGCGCGTCGCCGAAGCCGCCGGCCATCACCGCGTCGAGCGCGACGAACGCGCGGCCGTCGAACACGAGATCGCGGCCGTCTTTCCGCACGCGCGTGACGATCGCGATCGGCGCGCCGCCCGCGGCGGCCGCCGCGATGCGGTCGACCCACGAGTCGCCGCCGACGCTGAGCGCGGCCTCGCCCGGCTCCACCAGAATCCACATCGTCCCGCCGCACACGAGGCCGGTGTTCCACGCCAGCTTTCGTTCAGTTCGTATGCGCGGAGGGTGGACGGACCGCCGGCGATCACGTCACGCGCGGCGTCGATCGCGTCGGCCTCGACGCAGCCGCCGCCGAGCGTGCCGGCCGCCCGGCCGGGCGCGTCGCCGGCGACGATCAGCTTCGCGCCGATGATCTGCGGCGTGCTGCCGTGCGTGCGCACGACGGTCGCGAGCGCGAACGGCGTACCCGCGCGAGACAGCGCCGCGATGCGTTCGTAGAGGGACGTCATGGCCGGTCGTCGCGGGCGAGGTCCGAGGGCACGTCTACGTCCCGCAGGATACCGGAATCGTCCACGTCGAGAACCGTGCGCTCGGATTCGAACGCCGCGAGCACCGCCGAGAGCGTCGCGGCGGCGTCGGCCGCGAGCACCGTCGCATACAGCCGCGCCGGCAGCGCGACCGGATGCCCCCGCTTGCCGTTCCATCGCGGCGAGACGATGCGGCCGGTATCGCTCCGCTTCCGCGCGCACGCGCTCGATCGTCTGCGGCGCGATGAACGGCATGTCGCCGGGAATGACGAGACACGGATCGCCTGGACACAACGGCGATCCCCGCCTGAATCGACGAGAACATCCCTCGCGAGGGATCGGGATTCTCAACCGTGATCACGCGCGGGTCCTCGAGCATCTCGACGCCCATTGGCCGGCCGGGCCCGACGACGACCACGGCGGGCGCGCACCCGCCGTCGAGCGCCGAGCGGATCGTGCGGCCGACCATGGGCTCGCCGTCGATCGCGGTCAAGAGCTTGTTGGCGCCCGACTGGCTGAAACGCGTGCCAAGACCGGCGGCGAGGACGAGCGCGACGGCGGCCACAATCTCATCATCATCATCGAAACCGGGGAATTAGAGAACTGGGGAAACTGGGGACCTGCCCCCTGCACGCGGCCTTGCGCACACAACAGCCCGAGGGCGCTGCATCGGGCCTCGTCGGGGCGTCACGGTGCGATACGCTGAGGACGAGGAGCCCGCATGATCGATCCCGGCAAGAAAGCGCCCGCGTTTTCACTCAAGGACCAGGACGGCAAGACCCACACGCTCTCGGACGAGGCCGGCCAGCCGGTCGTGCTGTACTTCTATCCGAAGGACGACACGCCGGGCTGCACGAAGGAATCCTGCGCGTTCCGCGACAACCTGCCGAAGTTCAAGAAGCGAAGGCCGCGGTGCTCGGCATCAGCATCCTCGACGAGGCGAGCAAGGCGAAGTTCGCGAAGAAATACGATCTGAACTTCCCGCTGCTCGCCGACGCGGACCACGAGGTCGCCGAGAAGTACGGCGTGTGGCAGAAGAAGTCACTCTACGGCCGCAAGTTCATGGGCATCGTGCGGACGACGTATCTCATCGGCGCCGACGGCAAGGTCGCGAGGCGGTGGGACAACGTGAAGGTGGACGGCCACGCGGAAGAGGTGCTGGCGGTCGTCCAGGAGCTCGAGAACTAAAGCTCCGGGAGTGCCCATGCCGACCGATCCGCGCGTCGACGCGTACATCACGAAGGCCGCTCCATTCGCGCAACCGATTCTCACGCGCATTCGTGCCGTCGTGCACACGGCGTGTCCCGACGTCGTCGAGACGATGAAGTGGAGCTTCCCGCACTTCGACTACAAAGGCATCTTCTGCGGCATGGCGGCGTTCAAGGCGCATTGCACGTTCGGGTTCTGGAAACACGCCGTGCTGGTCGCGCAACTGCCGGCGGCCGAGGCGAAGGGCCTCGGGCGGTTCGATCGGATGACATCGTTGGACGACCTGCCGGGCCACGCGGTGATCACGCGCGTGATCAAGGCCGCCGCGCAGCTCAACGACGAGGGCGTGAAGGTGCCGCGCAGGAAGCCGACACCCAGGCCGCCGATCAAGCTGCCCGTACTTCGTCGCGGCGCTCAAGAAGAACAAGAAGGCGCACGTGGCGTTCGGCGCGTTTCCGCCGAGTCATCGACGCGAGTATCTCGAGTGGATCACGGACGCCAAATCCGAAGACACTCGCACTCGACGGTTGACACAGGCGCTGGAATGGATCGCCGAGGGGAAATCCCGCAATTGGAAGTACGAGCGGAAGTCCCAGTGAACGCCTTCGCGGCGTTCACTTCCCGAGCACGACAATCGGATTGATCCGGCTCGCCCGCAGCGCGGGAATGCCGCTCGCGATGAGCGCGACGATCGACAGCGCCAGCGTCACGAGCGCGATCACGATCGGACTGATCGGCGTCACGTTGAACAACTGACTCTTCATCACCTGCCCGACGACGACCGACGCCGCGAGGCCGATCGCCGAGGCCGATCGCGACGATCTTGAGGCCCGTCCGGAGCACGAGGCCGAACACGCTGCCCGCGTGCCGCCGAGCGCCATGCGCACGCCGAGCTCGCGGCGCCGCTGCGCGACGCCGTACGCCAGCACGCCGTAGATGCCGATCGCCGCGAGCAGCAGCGCGACGACGCCGAAGGCCAGTCGCGATGAGCATCGGCACGCGGCGGCCCACCAGCGCGTCGTCGATCCACTCCTGCATCGGCTGCGGGCGGATACACCGGCAGCTGCGGATCGATGGCGCGACGACGCGCCGGATGTCGTTCTGGATCGTCGCCGACGGCGCTGCGTGCGCACCGTGAACGTGAGCGCCGCGCGGCGGATTCTGCTCGATCGGAAAGTAGCACGTCCCGACCGGCGTGAAGTCCGCGCGTCGGATCGATCATCTGCACTTCCTTGACGACGCCGACGACGGTGACAGAACCGCGTTCTGTGGGTGATCTTCGTGAATGTCCTTCGGATCGCTCGGCATGATACAGCCGCCGGCCGATCGGCGTCCTGGCCGGGCCAGAACTTGCGTCGCGAGCCGCTCGTCGACGATCACCGTGCGCGGCGCGTCGGTCGTGTCGCGCGCGTCGAACGTGCGGCCCTCGCACGAGCCGGATGCTGCATCGCCTCGAAGTAGCCGGGCGACGCCGTGACCTGCGTCGGCGCGAGCAGCGACTCGCCCGGCTTCATGACGTAGCCCTCGGCCATGATCACGCTGTTGTTGTTGTTGCCGCTGAAGGGCACGGGCGACGTCGCGCCGGCGGCCTCGACGCCGGGAATCGCGCGCAGCGCCGTCGAGCGCGCGTTGCTCGAACGCGACGAGCGCCGGCGCCGTCCTTGTAGGACGTGCGGGCAGGCTGACGTTCGCGGTGACGACGTTCGCGGGATCGAAGCCGAGTCGAGGTGCATGACGGCGCGGAAGCTCGCGAGCAGCAGTCCCGCGCCGACGAGCAGCACGAGCGCGATGCGCCACTTGCGCCGTCGCCAGCGCGCGCCGGACGAGATTGGCGCGGCGTCCGCTCGTGCCGCCGCGCGTTTCCTCGCGCAGCTCGAGGTTGAGGTTCATCCGCCACAGCCGCAGCACGGGCGCGATGCCGAGCAGCGACCCCGACGACGAGCGTCAGAGCGAGCGTGACGACGACGCTGACCCAGATCGAGCCGCGATCTCGTAGCCGCGCGGCAGCTGATCGAGGTTGAGCGCGGCGAGCGACCGCAGCCCCCACCAGCCGAGCAGAACACGCCGAGCGCTCCGCCGGCGACGGCGAGGAGCGTCGTCTCGGTCAACAGCTGCGCGCGAGCCGCCCGAGGTCGCCGCCGATCGCGTGGCGCGTCGCCATCTCCCGCGCCGCGCCCGCTCGCGCGCACGATGACGAGGTTCGCGATGTTGACGCAGCCGATGAGCAGCACGAACAGCGACGCCGCCCCAGAGCAGGTACAGCACCGTCTTCACGTCGCGCACGACGTCGTCCTGCAGAAAGACCGCGACGGTGTGGAAGTGCGCGTCCTTGAGAATCTGGTGAAACTCCGGAAACCGGACGTCGTTCGCGGCGTTGAGCGCGTCGACCTGCTGCTGCACCTGATCGATGCGTGGCGCCGGCGCGCAGGTGTCCGACCATCTGCCAGTTGTTGCTGTGCCGCGTGTCTGTCGCGCTTTGTCGGCCGGCGTGAACGCCGCCGGCAGAACGACGTCGATGTCGTTCTGGAGAAACGTGAACGTCCGGCGGCAGGACGCCGACGACGTCGTACGGCGTGCCGTTCAGCCGGATCGTCTTGCCGACGATCGACGCCCGCGCCGCCGAACTTGCGCTGCCAGAAGCCGTAGCTCGAGCAGCGCACTTCTGCGTCCTTGCCGAGCTCGCCTTCGTCGTCCGTGAACAGCCGGCCGTCGATCGGCTGCGACGCCGACCATCCGAAAGAACGACGGCGTCGCGCGGAGATGCTGGTCAGCCGCTCGGCGCCGTTCTCGTCGCCGTAGGTCACGCCCTCGCGGCGGAACAGCGCCTGGACGTCGAGCGCCGGCACGGCCGTCAGCCGATCGAAGTAGTCCGGCACGGCGGCGCCGACACGCGGCGCGCCCGCGTTCGGATAGCTGTTGTAGAGGAGGACGATGCGCTCGGAGTCGGCGAACGGCAGCGGCTTCAGCAGCACGGACCGGACGACGCTGAACATCGCGGTGTTGGCGCCGATGCAGATGGCGAGCGTCAGGAGCGCGGTGATCGTGAAGCTGCGGTCCTTGAGGAGCAGACGGATCGCCGAAGCGAAGATCCTGCATCAACGTGTGCATCTGGGCCTCAACGATATGACGGGACGGTTTCGGCGACAATCTCCGCGTGCCTGATCCGCTGCGCGTCGTCGTGCCCTGGGGTGTGACGGCGCACTACGTCCTCGAGGCCACCGCGTATGCCGTCGGTTTCCGGCTGTATCTCACGGCGCGGCGCCAGTCGGGCGACGTGATCGACGGCTGGACGCGCGGCTGGATGCATCGCGGCGGCGATCGCGGGCGCGGCGATCGGCAGCCGGCTCGCGTTCTGGCTCGAGGATCCGAGCGCGACGCTGGCGCACTGGAACAACCCGCTCTTCCTGCTCGGCGGCAAGACGATCGTCGGCGGCCTGGTCGGCGGCACGATCGGCGTGGAGATCGCCAAACATCGCCTTGCTGTGACGGTGCGGACGGGCGATTTGTTCGCGGTGCCGCTGGCCGTCGGCATCGCGATCGGCCGGATCGGCTGCTTTCTGTCCGGACTCCCGGACGGCACTTACGGATCGCCGACGTCCCGTGCCATGGGGCGTCGACTTCGGCGACGGCATCACCCGGCACCCGACGCAGATCTACGAATCGATCGCGATGGCCACGCTCGCCATCGTGCTCGCACGCGCGGCGAGACGGCCGCATCGCGAGGGCGACGTCTTCCGCTGGTTCATGGTCGCCTACATGGCGCTGCGCGTGCTGCTCGACGCGCTCAAGCCCGAAGTCCGCCTGCTGCTGGGGCTGTCGTCACTCCAGTGGATCGCGCTCGTCACGGCGTTGTATTACGCCTGGGAGCTCCGCGGGCCCGCTCCTCACTCTCCCGTTGCCCGCTTCGCGCATTCCGATTAGGCTCCTTCGGGCATGGCGAAGCGTTCGCGCGCGATTCAATTCCTCGTCCTGCTCGTCGGCGGCCCGGTGCTCGCCTTCGGCGGCTGCGCGCTGTTTCTCAACACCTTCAACGTCAACGGCGGCAACGCCAACGCCGCGCAAGTCGTCGGCGCGATTGGCTTCCTGGCTGGCCTGGTGATGCTCGCGATTGGCGTGCTCTGGGGAGTCGTCGTGGTGCTGATGGCGATCTTCAAGCCGAACGGGTCAAAGCCCGGCGACACCGGAACGCCCGGCACGGGAACTCCCGGCGCTCCCGAAACTCCCGGCGCTTCCCACGATCGCTGACCATGGCCCGCACCCGCCCGTACCTCTTCTACGACGTCGCGATCTCGATCTGCTCGACGTGCTTCCGCCGCGTCGACGCGAAGATCGTCTTCGAGGACGACCGCGTGTTCATGCTCAAGCGCTGCCCCGAGCACGGCACCGAGCGCGTGCTCGTGGCCGACGACGTGGACTACTACCGGCGGTGCCGCGAGGTGTTCATCAAGCCGCCCGAGATGCCGGCGCACTACAACACGCCGGTCAAGTGGGGCTGCCCGTACGACTGCGGCCTGTGCACGGATCACGAGCAGCACTCGTGCCTGTCGCTCGTCGAGATCACCGACGCGCTGCAATCTGCAGCTGCCCGATCTGCTACGCGTCGAGCGGCCCGGATCGCCGGCGTTCCGCACGCTCGAGCAGATCGAGCGGATGCTCGACGCGGTCGTGCGCAACGAGGGCCAGCCCGACGTCGTGCAGATCTCCGGCGGCGAGCCGACGATCCATCCCGACTTCTTCGCCGTGCTCGATCGCGGCCAAGGCGCGGCCGATCCGGCACCTGATGGTCAACACCAACGGCATCCGGATCGCCGCAGGACGAGGAGTTCGCGGAGCGGCTGGCGAGCTACATGCCGGACTTCGAGATCTACCTGCAGTTCGATTCGTTCGAGCGCGAGGCCCTGATGGACCTGCGCGGCGCCGACCTGCGCCGCATCCGCGAGCAGGCGCTCGAGCGGCTCAACCGCCTCGGCATCTCGACGACGCTGGTCGTCACGCTGAAGAAGGGCTCAACGACGGCGAGATCGGCAGGATCATCGACTTCGCGCTCGAGCAGCCGTGCGTGCGCGGCGTGACGTTTCAGCCGGTCCAGGCCGCGGGACGCCTCGACAGCTTCGATCCCGGCGACCGACCGGCTGACGCTCACCGAAGTCCGGCGCAGGATTCTCGAGCAGACGACCGTCTTCCGGCCCGAGGACGTCATCCCGGTGCCGTGCCATCCCGACTCCCTGGCGATGGCCTACGCGCTCAAGCTCGACGGCAAGGTGGTGCCGCTCACCGGGCCTCATCGATCCGCAGGTCCTGATCAACGGCGGGCGCAACACGATCGTCTACGAGCAGGACGACGCGGTCCGCGATGGGCATCTTCAAGCTGTTCGCGACCAACCACTCGCCGGAGTCCGAGCGCGACGACGCTGCGGGACCTGCTCTGCTGCCTGCCGCAGGTCGCGGTGCCGGCCGAGCTCGGCTACGAGAATCTCTTCCGCGTGCATCATCATGCAGTTCATCGACGCGTATGCGTTCGACGTGCGCTCGGTGAAGAAGACGTGCGTCCACATCGTCCATCCGGACGGCCGGCTGATCCCGTTCGACACCTACAACCTGTTCTATCGCGACGCGCTCGAAACGACGCGCCTGACACCTTTGCGCGCCGCTGTCAGATAGTTGGCGCGTCGAGCTGTCTCACCCACCGAACAGTACGAATGGTGCTGCCGGAATTGGGCAGTTTTGACGATCCCGGGCCTTTTCACCGGCCTGTTGGAATGTTTTCAGGTTGGCCGACATCTTGCTATGAAGAATGGCAGGAGGCTCACCATGATCGTCAAGGCCGGCGTCATCACGAACGGTAGACATGATCGATGGTTGACCGAGTACGCCGCTGAGTTGCTCGCCGACAGTATCGGCGCGGGCGCCGCGGAAGTACCTGAGCGCGGAGAGTCGCGCGCCGGGAGCCTCCGCGAGACCTCACCTGCGCCGTCGCCCGCCTCGATGCCGGACATCGACCCGGCGCGGCCGGTCCACTAAGCTCGCTCGCCGCGTTGCCACCACGCGACGGGCTGCGCTCGCCGGAACGCTTCTTCGGAGGCGATTCGGCGAGCGTTTTTTGTGTGCTTCCTCAGTCACCATCGGCGAACCTCGCCGCGTCGTCCGGGGGCGGCCGCGGGATTTCGATTCGCGGCAAGTGCCATGCGGAGACCGGAGCGCGGATGGACCTGATCGCCTCGACTGGCCCGGCGCTGTCGCCCTCCATGGGCCTGTCGAGGCGATCAGGTCCATCCGCGCTCCGGAGGTCATCGTCATGGCGTTGTCGCGGCGATCGGCGCCGTCCGCGGCCTCATGTCTCCACTGCTGCTGGCCTCTACCGACTGGGCTCTTGACCACGGACAATCCGCTCGGCTTCATGCCTCATCGGCGCTGCCAGCTCGGGGAGATCTTTCCAAATTTTTCCAGGCGCTCGTGCGGCGGCTCGAGGCGGTCGGCCTCCGAGATCGATGACCGCGACGCGAAGCGCAGGGTTGAGGCGAGGGTGGAGGGACGGTGACGCGCGGAAGCCATCGCCTCGAAAGGCCCTGAAGACAGCGAAGTGAGGGGCCGGCTCGAGGCGATGGCTTCCGGGCGTCACCGTCCCTCCACCCTCGCCGAACCGGTACGCGTTCGAAGACAGACATCACTCGACGAGGCCGACGTGATAGAAACGCTGCATGAGTGCATCCGTCGATCTGCAGTCCGCCGCCCGCCAGGAACTGATCGCCAACGGGTTCGAGCCTGAGTTCTCCGCGGCGGCCCAGGCGCAAATGGCGCAGATCCAGGCGCATCTACCTCAGGTGGCACCGGCGGCCGGCATCCGGGACTTGCGTGGGCTGCTCTGGTCGTCGATCGACAACGACGACTCGCGCGACCTCGATCAGATCGAAGTCGCCGACGCGGCCGCCAGACGGCGCCGTCAAGATCCTGGTCGCCATCGCCGACGTCGACGCGTTCGTGGCCAAGGGCTCGCCGATCGATCAGCACGCCGCCGCGCAGACGGCCACGCTCTACACGGGCGTGCACATCTTCCCGATGCTGCCCGAGGCGCTGTCGACGGGCGCCACGTCGCTGCTCGAAGACGGCGACAAGCTCGGCGCTCGTGATCGAAATCGTCGTGGCGCCGGACGGCATCGCTCGCACTCGAGCGACATCTATCGCGCCGTCGTCCGCAACAAGGCGAAGCTGGCCTACGACGGCGTCGGCGCGTGGCTCGAGGGACGCGGCCCGGCGCCGGCGAAGGTCGCGGCGTCCGCGGATCTGCAGGCGCAGCTGAAGCTGCAAGACCAGGTCGCGCAGACGCTCTGCAAGGCCCGTCACGAGCATGGCGCGCTCAATATCGAGACGATCGAGATCAAGCCCGTCATGGACGGCGACCGCGTCGTCGACGTCGCGCGCCAGGACAAGAGCCGCGCGACCGAGCTGATCGAAGACTTCATGATCGCGGCCAACGGCGTCGACGCGCGCTTCTTCGAGACGCACAAGCGCTCGTCTCTGCGACGCGTAGTCCGCACGCCCAAGCGCTGGGACGCGCATCGTCGACCTGGCGAAGTCGATGGGGACGACGCTGCCGGCCGAGCCGGACTCCGAAGGCGCTCAACGACTTTCTCACCGCACGGAAGGCAGCCGATCCGGATCACTTCGCCGACCTGTCGCTGTCCGTCGTCAAGCTGATGGGCCCGGGCGAGTACGTGCTCGAGCGGCCGGGCGATCCGGAGACGGGCCACTTCGGCCTCGCGGTGCAGGACTACACGCACTCGACCGCGCCGAACCGGCGCTTCGCGGATCTCGTCTCGCAGCGCCTGCTGAAGGCGACCCTTGCCAACCAGCCGGCGCCCTACTCAGACGACGAGCTGCAGGCGATCGCGGCGGCGTGCACGCTCAAGGAGAACGCGGCGCAGAAGGTCGAGCGCAACATGACGAAGCGCATCGCCGCTGTCGCGATGGCGCATCGCATCGGCCAGACGTTCGACGCGATCGTCACCGGCGCGGGCGACAAGGGCACGTTCGTCCGAGTGCTGACGCCGAACGTCGAGGGCATGCTGGTGCGCGGCCAGCAGGGCGCCGACGTCGGCGACCGTCTCCGCGTCCGGCTGGTGCACACCGACCCGCAGCGAGGATTCATCGACTTCGAACGCGCGTGAGGGTTTCTGCGCTGCAATGACACGAACCGGGGCACCGGGGCACTGGTGACCTGCCTTGCCACGCTACGGAGCGTCCGCTCACTGCGCGGCATCGGGGCTCGTCGGCGTTCGCCAGTTCCTCGGCTATCGGCGCGGCGGGATGGGGTCCGCAACGATGACCGAAGCAGCGAAGGGTCTTGAACCGTTCTTGAGATCAGGCGTCGCGTGAAGCGAACGGATCACGTGAGGAACAGACGCTTCGAGGAGGATTCGGTTTGGCGAGGGCAGGTCTCCAGTTCTCCAGTTCTCTGATTCCCCGGTCTTGGTGACGGCGCCGCGGCCCCAAAAAAGAAAAGGCGGGACCGAGAGTGTGGTCCCGCCTTCCGTCCGCATGCGCGGCGGAGAAGTTACTTGAGGTGCTTGCCGACGAGCTTCGTCATCTCGAACATGTTGACGGTGTTCTTCCCGAAGACGGCCTTGAGCGTCGGATCGGCGTTGATGTTGCGCTTGTTCTTCGGATCCTGAAGCTTGTTCTTCTTGATGTACGCCCAGAGCTTCTTCGTCACTTCGGTCCGCGGCAGCGGCTTCGAACCGACCACCTCGGCCAGCGTGGCGCTCGGCGTGAGCGGTTTCATGAACGCGGCATTCGGCTTTCTTTTCGCAGTCTTAGCCATTCGATCTCCAGTCAAAACGCTTGTGCGTGAACGCTGGTGCCCGCAAGCGTGGGCGGCACGAGGCAAGAGATACCACAGTCCCCCTATGAAAAATGGCGTTTCTCCTATGGGGAAATGACACGAGCTGGAGAACCGGGGAACTGGGGACCGGCCTTGACGTGCGTTCAACGCGGATCAATCGTTCGGCGCTCTGCTGCTTCGGGCTGCGCCGGCGTGGTCGATGCGCCGAGACGGCTCCGCGGCGCCAGCTACGGTCGCCGCCACTCCCCTGCGCGCAAGGCCGACGCAACGGACACCGCCGCGGCAAGCAATCCGAGGGCGACCCAGGCGGTGTCGGGTGTCGCCAGGCCTTCGACGACGGCCTGGAGCGCCGGCGGCACCTCGACGGCAGATAACGCGGTACCGCCGGCCCGCGTGATACCCGCCTCCGACGCCGCAACAATCCCCAGGGCCGCAACCGCCCAGGGCAGGACCCGGGACCACGGAAATGGGATCGGCGGCGCAATCACCGACAGTCGCACGGCCTCCATAGCCCGCAGGGTGAACCCGGAGGACGGCACGATCTCGCTCGCGCCGGCGTCGTCCGAAAGAAGCGTCTCGAGTCGGGAAAGGTGGTTCATGTCGGCTTCTCCAGCTGCACGCCGCGGGCGGTGAGCTTGCGGCGTAGCAGGTCGCGGGCGCGCGCGAGCCGTGCCTTGAGCGTGCCCTCCGGCGGCGGGATGCGTCGCAGTGCCGATCGAAAGTGCTTGGTCGGGACCGAAGCCGTGTATCTGGTGGGCCTGATCCCCCTGCTGGTCGGCGTCGCCCTACTGGCGCACGTAGCCACCACGTCGCAGAAAGCGTGAGGGCGCCGAACGCGCACTAAGCAGCAGAACTCCGAACGCGCTGGGGTTTTGGCGAGGCAGGTCCCCAGTTCCCCGGTTCGTGTCATTTCCCCGTCAGTCTTTCCTAACCACCCACGTGCTCATGGCCCGCTGATCCTGCACGACCGTCGTCTTGATCGGATCGAGCAGACGCCCACCGAGGCGAGCCGTCCAGTCCATGAGCAACGGCTCGTCCACGAGATATCGCGTCGTCCCGTCGAGCAGCCGGTGCCGGCGCCCGTCAATCGAGTGCGTGCGGCCTTCCATGCCGATCGACGACGCCAGCCGGCAGAAGAACATGCCGCCGGAGGCGAGCATGCGCCAGCTGCCCCGCAGCATCGCCTCGAACTGCGCGTCGTCGCGCGCGAAGTGCAGCACGGCGCTGCTGATGACGACCGTCGCGAACCCGTCGGGAAAGGTCAGCGCTTCGAGCGGCTCCACGCGGAAGTGATCGGCCGGCAGCGTGGGCGCCAACGTGGCAGCCAGAGTCCGGACCTCCCCCACCGCGTCCGCATCGGCGTCGGCCGCGTAGACGTCGTAGCCGGATCTCAGCAGATACACGAGGTTCCGCCCGAAGCCGCAGCCGGCGTCGAGGATTCGGTCGCGGTGATGAATGCGCCCCCGCTGCAGCTGATCGAACAGGTAGATGTCGATGCCGCCGAACGTCGCCGGCAGGTCGAGCGGCTCGCCGCTCATCGCGCGGCCCCCGACGTCGCCCGCGCCTCGAGCGTCCCCCATCGCGCATAGGCGGTCTCGAGCTCTTTCGCGATTTCCCCGACACGTGCCAACGTCGTGCGAATCGTGTCGGCGCCGGCCTTGTAGAACTCCGGGCCGTTGATGGCGGCGTTGACGCGCGCGCGTTCGGCTTCGAGCGCCTCGATCCGCGCGGGCAGCGCGTCGAGCTCGCGCTGCTCTTTGTATGAGAGCTTCTTTTTCGGCGCGGCCGCCACGGCCGCTTTCGGCGCTTCGGTCCGGGTGGTCGCCGGCCTGGCCTGGACGACAGGCGCGCTCCGCTGGCGCAGCCAGTCCTCGTAGCCGCCGACGTACTCCTCGACTCGTGCCGTCGCCCTCGAACACGAGCGTGCTCGTGACGACGTTGTCGAGGAACGTCGCGGTCGTGGCTGACGAGCAGGATCGTGCCCGGAAACTCGGCGAGCTGCGCCTCGAGCAGCTCGAGCGTCTCGATGTCGAGATCGTTCGTCGGCTCGTCGAGCACCAGCACGTTGGCCGGGCGCGTGAGCAGCCGCGCGAGCAGCAGCCGATTGCGCTCGCCGCCCGAGAGCGCCTTCACCGGCGACCGCGCGCGCTCGGGCGGAAACAGAAAGTCCTCGAGGTAGCCGTGCACGTGGCGCGTGACGCCGCCGACCGTCACGCGTGTCGTTGCCGTCGGCGACGGTGTCGACGACCGTGCGTTCGGGATCGAGCTGCTCGCGCTGCTGATCGAAGTACGCGACCTGCACGTTCGCGCCGCGGCGGACCTCGCCGGCGTCCGGCGCCAGCTCGCCCACCAGCATCCGCAGCAGCGTCGTCTTGCCGGCGCCGTTCGGGCCGATGAGGCCGATGCGATCGCCGCGCATGATGCGCGTCGAGAAATCGTCGCACGACGGGCGATGCCGGCGTACGCCTTGCTGACGTGCTCGGCCTCGAAGACGAGCTTGCCGGACTCGCTCGGCGACGTCGACCTGCAGGCGCACCGGGCCGACTTCCGCCCGGCGCGCGGCGCGCTCCTCGCGCATCGCCATCAGCGCCCTCACGCGGCCTTCGTCGCGCGTGCGCCGGGCCTTGACGCCGCGCCGCAGCCACACCTCCTCCTGCGCCAGCTTCTTGTCGAACTTCGCCGTCGGCCAGCGCTTCGTTCGCGAGCCACGCGTCCTTCTTCTCGACGAACGTCGCGTAGTCGCCGGGCCACGACGTCAGCCGGCCGCGATCGAGCTCGACGATGCGCGTCGCGAGGCGCTGAAGGAACGCGCGATCGTGCGTGACGAACACGACCGCGCCGGCGTAGTCGGCGAGGAACGTCTCGAGCCACTCGATCGCCTCGATGTCGAGGTGGTTCGTCGGCTCGTCGAGCAGCAGCAGCGACGGCTCGCGCGACGAGCGCCCGCGCGAGCAGCACGCGCCGCCGCCATCCGCCGGACAGCGTGTTGACGATGCGCGTCGGCCGGCAGCGATCAGCCGCGTCAGCACGAGTCTCGACGCGCTGCTCGAGGCGCCAGCCGTCGCGCTCTTCGAGCTCGTGCTGCAGCCGGCCGAGCGTCGCGAGCCGCGCCGGCGTCGCGTCCTCGGCGACCGCGACCGCCGCGTGGTGATACGCCGTCGACGAGCTCGCCGAGATCGCCCGAGGCCCTCGGCGACGACGTCGAACACGGGCTTCGGGCTGGCGAGCGGCGCGTCCTGGCACGAGCCGCGCCGTGCGCGAGCTCGGGCGCGCGCCAGATCGATCCCGCGTCCGGCTCGAGCTCGCCCGACAGGATCCGCAGCAGCGTCGACTTGCCCGTGCCGTTGCGGCCGATGATCGCGACGCGCTCGCCGGCCTCGACGAGCAGACTCGCGTCGTCGAGCAGCGGCAGGTGCCCGAAGGCGATCGTGACGTGGTCGAGCGTGATGAGCGGCATCGCGGGCCCGCGATCAGGCGTGCACGCCGGGCGCTTCGTGGCCGGTGCGCGCGACGTATTCGACGTACGAGCCGGGATAGACGAGCGGCTGCGCGTCGGTGCCGCTCTCGCCGCCCAGCTCGAGCACGCGGTTGCTGAGGCCGCGCAGGAACGAGCGGTCGTGCGAGACGAAGATCATCGTGCCCTCGAAGCTCGTGCAGCGCCTCGATGAGCATGTCCTTGGTCGTCGAGATCGAGGTGGTTCGTCGGCTCGTCGAGCACGAGGAAGTTCGGCGGATCGAACAGCATGCGCGCGATGACGAGGCGCGATGCGCTCGCCGCCGGACAGCGCGCGGATCGGCTTGTCGATGTCGTCGCCGGAGAACTGAAACGCGCCGAGCAGATTGCGGAGCACGCCGATCGTCTCGTGCGGGAAGTCCTGCTGCATCTGCTCCCAGACCGTCAGATTCGGGTCGAGCAGCTGCAGCGCCTGCTGCGCGAAGTAGCCCATCTTGAGGCTCGCGCCGAGCTGCACGCTCGCCCGCGTCCGGCGTCGAGCGCGCCGGCGATCATCTTGAGCAGCGTCGTCTTGCCGGCGCCGTTCCGGCCCATCACGCACCAGCGCTCGCCGCGCCGGACGTGGAAGGATCGAAACCGTCGTAGATCACGCGCGCGCCGTAGCGCCTTGCGCACGCGCTCGATCGCCAGCGACGTCGTCGCCCGATCGCGGCGGCGGCTTGAAGTCGAACTTGCACGACCGGCCGCCGCTTCGGCAGCTCGATCTTCTCGATCTTCTCGAGCGCCTTGACGCGGCTCTGCACCTGCGCGGCCTTGGCGGCGTGCGCGGCGAAGCGGTCGATGAAGCGCTGCTCCTTCGCGAGCATCGCCTGCTGGCGCGCGTAGGCGGCCTCGCGGTTGGCCTCGCGCAGCGCGCGCTCGCGCTCGTAGAAGTCGTAGTTGCCCGAGTAGCATCGTGATCTCGCCGTCGTCGATCTCGGCGATCTTGCGTGACGACGCGGTTCATGAAGTCGCGGTCGTGCGACGTCATCAGCAGCGCGCCCGGCAGCGATCTTGAGAAACGCCTCGAGCCAGAGGATCGACTCGATGTCGAGGTGGTTCGTCGGCTCGTCCATCAGCAGGACGTCGGGCTTGCCGAGCAGCACGCGCGCCATCGCGACGCGCATCTTCCAGCCGCCCGAGAGCGCGCCGACGTCGCCGTCGATCCACGCGTCGTCGAAGCCGAGGCCGTGCGAGCACTTCGCGCGCCTGGCTCTCGAGCGCGTAGCCGCCGAGGTGCTCGTACTCCTCCTGCACTTCGCCGAAGCGCGCGAGGATCGCGTCCATCTCGTCGGCGCGCGCCGGGATCGGCCATCGCGTGCTGCGAGCGCCTCGAGCTCGTGATGGAGCGCGCCGAGCCGGCCGCTGCCGGCGATCGCCTCGTCGAGCACCGATCGCCCGGCCATCTCCTCGATGTCCTGGCGGAAGTAGCCGACGGTGAGCCGCTTCGGCACCGACACTTCGCCGTCGTCGGCCGACTCCTCGCCGGCGATCATGCGGAAGAGCGTCGTCTTGCCCGAGCCGTTCGGCCCGACGAGCCCGACCTTCTCGCCGGGGTTGAGCTGGAACGACGCGTCGACGAAGAGGAGCTGCTTGCCGTACTGCTTGCTGACACGGTTGAACGCGATCATCGGAAACGATCGATTTTATCCTGCTTGAGCGCGGCGGGGGGGTTGGTGGACCCGACGGGCGAGGGCGCGAAGCGATTAGCTCGACTGGCCCGGCGCTATCGCCCTCCATGGGCCTGTCGAGCCAATCGCTTCGCGCCCTCGCCCCGCCGGTCGCATTTGGCCTCGATCGCCGCGTCTGGGCGCGCTACTTCTTTCTTTCCGCCGTGCGCGCTGTGCGTGTCAGCCGCCGCACGGTTGTGGAAGGAGAGGGAGGTCCACAGCGCTAGCGACGGCTGTCTCGTGCTTACTTCATCCTTCGACCGAGCGCGTTGCTTCCGCGTCAGCGCGCCGGACGGCCGGCGGAGCCAGATCGGTCCTGAGACTAGCCGCGCCGCCCGGCGGCGGAGTGAAGGGATCGCCTCGTGCAGGCCCATGGGGAGCGACAGCGCCGGGCCAGCACGAGGCGATCCCTTCGCTCCGCCGCCCCCACGCGCGACAGGAGCAGTGACGACGCGCCGCGTCAGCGGCACGCGGTGTGCTGACACGTGCAGCGCAGCTCGGTGATCTGCTTCGCCTCTTTGCAGTGCTCGCTGCAGTACTTCCCGAAGGGACCGCCCTTCTCCACGAGACACTCGCACGCCGGATGTGCGCACTTCGTCGCGTCTGCCATGGGGCACCTTCCTGAGCTGGAGATGCCACCAAGGTAAACCCAACCGGGCATTTAGGGAACCAGATATCCAGCGAGCCTGTCCGATCGGATTTCGCACAACCTCTCGAGGTCGCTCGATCGTCTAAGAAGACTGACGTGCCGGAGAACGTAGGCCTCAAGCCCCGAGCCTCAGGGCCCAAGCCGGACAGGGGCTTCTTATGATCAAAGACCTCCGCTACGCCCTGCGCCTTCTCCTTCGCGCCCCGGGATTTGCCGGCGTCGCGGTGCTGACCCTCGCGGTCGGGATCGGCGCCAACACGGCGATCTTCAGCCTCATCGACCAGATCTTTCTGCGGGGCCTGACCTTCGAGCGGCCGGCCGACCTGTATCACCTCACCGGCAACGCGCCGGAGCGCAATCTGACCGGCGTGCCGATGTCGGTCACGAAGTTCGAGCATGTGCGCGATCACCAGTCGGTGTTCACGGCCGTCGGGTCGGATCTCTTCAATGCGTTCACGCTCACGGGCTTCGGCGATCCCGCGCAGATCAACGGCTACCAGATCACGAGCAACTACTTCGATCTGGTCGGCGCCACGCCGATCCTCGGACGCACGTTTCGCGCGGACGAGGAGCGCGATGCGCGCGTCGCCCTCGTCAGCGAAGCGTTCTGGACCACCAGGCTCAACCGCGACGACCACGTCCTCGGCCGCACGCTCACGCTCGACGGTGTGCCGTACGAGATCGTCGGCGTCATGCCGGCGCAGCCGCTCGCGTTCTTCGGACCCGTCGACGTCTGGACGACGCACCCGATGGAGTTTCCGGGGATCACGCCGGAGCTTCGCGCGCGCGGCTTCAGTTTTCTGCGCGTGATCGCGCGGATCAAGCCGGGCGTCACCGCGGTGCAGGCGCAGCAGGATCTCGACGCGCTCGCGGCCAGCTACAAAGCGGCCAACGGCGAGAAGGCCGACTCCACATGGAATCTGTCGATGGCGGCGCTGCCGGAGGACACGTTCGGCGGTTTGAAGGACACGTTCTGGATGCTCGTCGGCGCGGTCGCGTTCGTGCTGCTCATCGCGAGCAGCAACGTCGCGAACCTGCTGCTGGCGCGCTTCGTCGGACGCCGTCGTGAGGTGGCGCTGCGGCTGGCGCTCGGCGCGGAACGGCGACGCGTGATCCGGTTGTTTTTGATCGAGAGCGTGACGGTCAGTCTCGCCGCGGCGGCAGTGGGGACGCTCCTTGCGCGCCTGGGTCTCAAGTGGCTGCTCAGCTCGAACACGCCGCTCCCGATCACGCAGACGATCGATCTCGAACCAATCGTCCTCGCGTTCACGGTCGGCGTTGCGATGCTGACGGGCATCGTCATGGGCCTTTACCCGGCATTCCAGGCCGCGCGCGGCAATCTCGCGGACGTCCTCAACGAGGGCGGCCGATCGAATGCCGGCAGCCGCCGCCAGCACTGGGTGCGGATGTCGCTGCTCGGCGGGCAGGTCGTGCTCTCGTTCGTGCTGCTCGTCGGCGCGTTCCTGCTGATGACGAGCTTCCGCAAGCTCGCCGAGCAGGCGCCGGGGTTCTCGCCGGATGACGTGATGCTCTCGACGCTCACGCTGCCCTTGTCGCGCTATCCCGACAAGGTCACGCAGGGTGCGTTCCAGGACCGGCTGCTGGACGAATTGCGCCACACGCCGGGGATCACGCACGCCGCGATGGGCATCGGCATGCCGCTTGCGGGCTTCGGCCTCGGCGGACCGTACTCAAAGACCGGCGCCGACTTCGTGCCATACCCGAAGCGTCCGCTCGCGCCGATGCGCATGATCTCGCCCGACTACTTCGCGACGCTCGGCATTCCGATTCTGCAAGGGCGAGAATTCACCGCGGACGACACGGCCGATCGGCCGAACGTGATCGTCATCAGCCAGCGCAGCGCGGCGACGCTCTTCCCGAACGAAAACGCGCTCGGCCGGCATCTGCTCGTCGGATCGATCAATCAAGGACAGGATGCGGAGATCGTCGGCATCGCCGGCGACGTGCGATCGGGATCGCTCGCCACCACCGCGCCGATCGAGATCTATCGTCCGCTCGCGCAGCGGCCGGGCGTGTCCAACGGGTTCTCGTTCGCGGTGCGCGTCAAGAGCGGCGATCCGGCGGCGATCGTGCCCACCGTGCGCGCGGTCCTCCGTCGCTTCGACGCCGACCTGCCGCTCATCGGCCCGGCAGCGTACTCGACGGTCATCGGCGGATCGATCGCGCCACAGCGGCTCCTGATCGCGATGCTCGGCCTCTTCGCCGGGCTCGCGCTCCTGATGGCCGTCGTCGGCATCTACAGCGTGGTCGCGTATCTGGTCGGGCAGCGCACGAGCGAGATCGGCGTGCGGCTCGCGCTCGGCGCCGAACCGCGCGACGTGGTGGGCCTGATGGTGCGGCAGGGTCTGGCGCCGGTGCTGATCGGTCTGGCGATCGGCGCCCTGGCGGCGCTCGGGGTCGGCCACCTTCTGCAGAATCAGCTCTATGGCACGTCGTCCGTCGATCCTCTGAGCTTCGCGATCACCGCCGTCGCGCTGTTCGTGACGGCTGCGCTCGCCTGCTGGATTCCGGCCCGGCGCGCGGCGAAGATCGCGCCGGCGCTGGCGGTGCGGGGCTAGCACATGCGCCGGCCTCACCTCGAGTTCAATGCCTTTGGTCCTAGAATGACGACGCATGCGACGAGTCAGTGCGGCCGAGCCCGTCCCCTTCGACGAGCTTGGGCGATTGGTTCCGGGCCGATTTCGGGACTTCGTCAAGGGCGTGGTGGACCTGCGCCGGGGCATCCTGCTCCTCGATGCTGACATGCACGCGGATCAGGAGGCCGCGCTTCTGGCCGAAGGGTCCGCGCAGCGCGACCTGTGGGGCGTCAATCTCTATCCGCAGCTGCCCGGACCGGACTGGATCGAATTCGATTCGATGATCAACCTGCGGCCGTCGTTCGGCAATCGGTCGCGGGGCGTCGATGACGCCGGCACGCGCGACGCCATCCGCGCCCTCATCGAGTCCCTGGTGCGGCGATGACCGACATCCAGCATCGCGATCTTGCCGCCGGCCGCTGGTACGAACTTTCGCTGTTCGAGCAGCTCGGGAACATCGGCAGCGAGATCAGCCGGGCGGTCAAGTGGTCGGGCCGCAATGACGAGCTCGCCCGCGGCGCGTTCGAACGCGCCCTGGAGCTGTTCGATCTGACGCTGGACGATCCGCGCCATCGGCGGTCGGCGGCGCGCCTGCGCGAGATCGCCCGCGCCCGGGAAGTCGTCGTCGATTTCTTCGACGGCTCGAACGAGTACGGTTCGACGGCGCCGACGCTGCAGAAGTACTTCGACGAGTTCGCGCTGGCGGCCCGGCGCTGACGACTAGGCGGCGCGGCGGCGACCTCTTTTCCGGCGACGCAGCAGTTCGTCGCGTAATTTCCCCAGTTGCCACGGTTCCGGATCTATTGATACGGATTGAGATTCCAACCCAGAAACGTCCACACGCGATTCCACGAGTCGCGCAGCTCGCGCGCCGTGATCGGCGTGAAGGTCTTCGTGTCGTTCGGGTCGTACTGCCGATCGAACAGATGCCCGCCCATGGCGTTGTCGTAGACCCTCGTCTCGGCCAGATCCGCCTTGCGCGACCGCAGAGTGTCGCGACGTGACTTCCATACTCAAGCGCTGCGCTTGCCCCGCGTCTGCTTCCTCGCGCGTCTGGTTCCGCAGCCGCCGCTGGGCTGACGCTCGCTGTCGGCACGGTCCTCGTGGCCGCTCCCAAGGTGGCACGACGAACTTTCGATAGGACTCTTTAGGACTCTTTGGTATTCGAAGGGACATCTCTCGGAGAGCTTTTTGTGTTGTTCACCAAAGAGGCTTACAGTGCCCTTGGAAATTCACAAGATGTGGAAGTCCACTGAGCGCCGCCTCGCGCTCCGGTGTGCGGCCGTGCTTTCTGCGGTACTCGGAATGCTGTTGGTCCCGGCCGGTGCTCGGCTGAGCGCAGGCGCCCGCCCAGAACCGCCACAGCAACTTTGCACGGCAGGCGCTTGCACGATCGGACTCGCGAGCATCGTCGATCTCGCGGACGCGGGACACCCGAGCATCTTGCCAGGCGAACTGCCGTTCGTCGTTCGCGACCGTCCCGGCCGGTTCTACTTTGTGACCAGAGACCGTCAGCACGTGGCGGTCTTCGACACGCACGGTCAATTTGTTAAAGAGGTCGGGACGCCCACTTTGTTCGCGCACGGGGGAACGCTGGTGCCGGACCGGGACGGCACCGTGCTCGCCTGGGATCTCGCATCCGGAAAGGTCTCCGAGATCGACGCCGCTCTCCGCGTGATCGCGAGACCGTCGGCGCCGGCGTATCCGGCTGCGTTCGTGCGTGGCGACGGCACGATGGTCGTGGCCAAAGAAATCCCGACATCGGATCTAATCGGGTTTCCGGTGCACCTGTTCTCGGCAGACGGCCACGTCATGAAGTCGTTTGGCGTCGACACGCCAGAATACCGCACGGATCTGCGCCTGATGTTCGAGCGTGTCGTGGCTCCAAGCACTGATGGCATGGTGTGGACTGTGCCGGTGGGGCGATATCTGCTCGAGAAATGGAACCCGGAAACAGGAAAGAGACTACGCCAGCTTGAAGTTCACTCAACCTGGTTTCTGCGATCCGATCGCTTTCCGAACGACTCGACCGTCAGGCCGAATCCGATCGTCCAGGGCCTCTGGAACCGGGATGGTCTTCTCTGGATCCTGTTCCGTGATGCCGACACCCACTGGAAACCGGTCAAGACCGATCCAGAAGCTGCATGGGCACTCAGCTCATACGAAGCGACCTACGACTGGGTGCTTGAAGCCGTCGACGAGCAGACAGGCGATGTCCTCGCGAGTCGCCGGTTCGACAAGGGATTGTGGGGGCGCTCTCCGCAGCCGTTTCTTGTCTCGCATGCTTCGGCCGCGGCCAATGGAACCGAGCGTCTTCAAGTATGGATTCCCCGGCTCGAGCGTCGTTGACTCGTAGGTGAACGGAAAGGCCCATGACACAGGAATCGAGTCGTCGGGACGGCAGTCGCTTCGCGTGGTTTGGTGTGTTGCTGGTCTTGTGCTTCTGCACGAATGTCAGCGCACCTCGGCACGGAACGGTCAGTGCCGCCTCTATCACAACGCCCATCGTCGTCGCCCAGTTGCCGGACTGCCTGGACTGCGGTGAGGACATGTGCGAGTCTGGTTGGCACGATGCTTGGGACACCACGCCGGCTTTTCAGCGGTGGCACCGCAACGGCGGTGCGCACCTCGACGACGCTTGCCGTGAGTACACCTGCGATGTCCGGCATGGGCCGGCGTGCGAGCCGCTCCCGGACGGCCTCGTCGCACTCACCACGGCGGACATCGAGACACTTCGCGCGGCAGTTGTCGCAGGCGATGCCCAACTGATAGCTGTCTTGGTAAAGGCCCACCCAAAGGAATTTACCGTCAACGTTGAGCGTTCGGCAATTCAACTGCTCGGCTGCACTGGCATGGTCACAATGCACATGCCGATTCCCGCAGAGATGCTCGGCGCGCTTGAGGCGCACCATTTGGCATCACCGCAGTAGCCAGATTCGTCGCTCCAGACGAGTCCGTCGCGTGTCTGGACGGACTCGTCTGGGTATCATTCTTGTCGAGCCAACGTGGTACACATCGGGCGAAGGGCGGCGCGTCGACTCGTCCGTCGGCCAGCGATGACGACCGCAGTCGTCGCCGTGCTGGCGCTTGGCATCAGCGTGACGACGGCTATGTTTTCTGTCGTCGATGGCGTCTTGTTGAAGCGTCCACAGTGGCCGGATGCGGACCGTCTCGTGATTGTTCACGCGACGGCACCGGATCAGCGTGCGAACCCCGCATTTGCTGGAACATGGGATCGACAACCGCTTGGATGGAGCAGTTGGCGTGACTTGCAGCGTGCTGCCGCTTTTGAGGGGGCCGGCGCCTGGATGGCAAACCGGCAGATTCTCGGCACAGACCGACGCGATCTCGTACGCGTATTCTACGTTTCGACGTCGTTCATGTCCCTGCTCGACGTCCGGCCGGCGGTTGGCCGGCGCTTCTCGTCGGACGACGATGACCGGTCGTCCGACGCCGCGATCATCTCGTCGGATCTCTGGCACGGTCAGTTTGGCACCCGCGCCGACATCGTCGGGCAACGGGTCATGCTCGCCTACGACGAGAGTAGCTCGCCCATCCCCAAGACGATCATAGGGGTCCTGCCGGCCGATTTCGCATTCCAGGGCGACGCCCCTGACATCCTGCTGCCACTCGGGCTGATGTCGTTCAACGGAAGCTTCGAAGCGAACCGTTTCTTGCGGGTGGTGGCGAAGCGAGCGTCGGGTGTCTCGCTGGCGCAGGCGCAAGCCGCCGCTGAACCGCTGGTGCAGCGAGGCGATCCCGTGACAAAAAGAGGCGCGCGCGTCGTCACCCTCGACGAAGATCGCTTCGGCATCGCGGGCACATCGTTGTGGGCCTTGCTCGCCGCGGCGGCGGCGTTGTTGTTGACCGCGTGCTCAAATGCGGCCGGCCTTCTGTTCGTTGATGCACAAAGGCGCCGTCAGGAAGTGGCGATTCGAGTCGCGCTCGGGGCGAGCAGACGGCAGGTCCTCGCGCAGTTCGCCGCGGAATGCTGGCTTCTCTCGATGGCCGCAGCCGTGATCGGCGTCCTGATTGGCTGGTGGCTCACGCCGGGGTTCCTTGCGCTCGCACCAGATCGCATCCGTTCGTCCGGTTTGGCCTCGGTCGACGCGCACGTGGCATTGCTGGCGATTGCGCTGAGCACCGTTGCCGCGTTTGTCTCCGGCTTCATTCCCATCGTCTGGCTGTCGAAGGTGCCGATTCGCAGTACGGCGTCCGCCACGGCCGGTCGCACGCGGATTCATCGAAACCTGGTGATCGTCCAGATCGCGCTCGCGCTCGTCCTCGTCACGGGCGCGGCACTCCTGGGCCGAGCGTTCATCGTCGAGCGAGTGCGTCCTCTGGGCTTCGATCCCAGCCACCTCGCGGTCGTGGAAATTGCTCCGACCGCTGCGCAGTCAATGGGTCCGCCCGCGGCGAAAACCAGCGGTCGTATGCTGGCGCAGCGCGTGCTTGATTCTGGTTGGATGGAGACCGCGCGCATCCTCGATCGCCTGTCCGCAGTGACCGGCGTGGTTGGCGTGGCAGGCACCAGTGTCGCGCCATTTACCCGCGCGGCGCCGTCGGCGCTGGTGCGCGATGCGGACGAGCCCGGCCCTGAGCACTCGGTGCAATGGCATGTCGTCACCGAGAACTACTTCGACGTCCTCGGCCTCGAGGCAGTCGACGGACGCACGCTCTCGGCCGACGATCGAACCGATCCGATGAACTCGCATCTCGTGATCTCACGAAGTGAGTTCGCTCGCCTCCCGCCTCGTGCGGGCTCGCGCGCGCTGTTATGGGGCGGCTATCGGTTCCCGGTCGTCGGCGTGGCGCCCGACATCCGCGAGCAGCGAGCAATGTCAGAGGATGCGGATGTCGGAGCCCTCTACCTGATCAATATGCGTGCGTACCAGATTCGCTATCTCATCGTGCGAACATCCGAACCGCCGGCCGCGGTGCTGCCGCGGCTTCGAGCGGCGATCGGTGGTTTCGATAAGACGATACAAGTCACGAATACAACGACCATGCCCGAGCTCGTGGCCGCCGCGACGGCGCAGGAGAGGTTCGAGGCGGCCTTGTCGACGACGTTCGGAGGCGCCGCGTTGGCACTGGCGTCGGTAGGGCTATTCAGCCTGATGACGTCGCTGGTGCTCTCGCGGCGACGGGAGATCGCCATCCGAATGGCGATCGGCGCGTCTCCGGCGGACATCCGGCGGCTCGTGTTCTGGCAGGCGGCGGTGATCGTCGGGGCGGGTCTGGCCTGCGGATTGCCTCTGGCCCTCTTGGCCGGGCGATTCGCACGAACGGTCCTGGTTGCCGTCCCGCCGCCTTCCTCAGAGGCGATTGCCTTCGCAACGATCACGTTGGGTGCGGCCGCGGCGCTGGCCGCCGCGGTGCCGCTCATCCGTGCGGGACGGGAGAACGCCGCGCGCGTGCTTCAAGACTGAGCGTCGAGCAATCTTCAAATCTTCAAATCTCCAGATCGCCAAATCTCCAGATCGCCAAATGCACCGATCTACTGATACGGATTCAGATTCCAATCCAGAAACGTCCACACGCGATTCCACGAATCGCGCTGCTCCCGCGTGTTCATCGGCGTGAAGCTCTGCGTGTCCTTCGGGTCGACACTGCCGATCGAACAGGTGGCCGCCCATCGGGTTGTCGTAGACCTTCGTCTCGGCGAGATCGGCTTTGCGCGACGCGCAGCGCGTCCACGAGCTGCATGTCCTCTTCGATGTTCACGTCCTGATCGTTCCTCGTCACGTGCACGAGCAGCGGAATCTGCATCTTGTCGACCTGATAGAGCGGCGAGCGATCCTTGTAGATGTCGTGGCTGCTCGCCGGGCAGGCCGCCGTAGCGATTGGCCGGATCGATCGCCTGATGCTGCCGCTCGACGCCCTCCCACGCGAGGCGCTGGAAGAGATTCGTCACCGGCACGTTCGCGGCCGCGGCCTTGAAGAGCGCCGGCTCGCGCGTGATCGAGAGCAGCGTGATCATCCCGCCGTGGCTCCAGCCGATGATGCCGATGCGCGCGGGATCCACCTCCGCGACGTTCGTCTTCAGATACGCCGCCGCCGTCACGACGTCGTCGACCTCCGCGCCGCCGTAGTCGATCGCGTCGTAGAACTCCTGGCCGTAGCCGATGCTGCCGCGATACTCGGGCGCGATGACGACGTAGCCGCGTGAGACCGCTTCGCGTCACATACGGAATGTAGTACTCGTACAGGTGCCCGCGAATGTCGGGATGCACCCACACGAGCGCCGCATTGCCCTTCGGGCCTTTCGGCTTCAGCGGCTCGAAGAGAAAGAACGGAATCTCCAGTCCGTCCTTGCGGCTCTTGTACGTGAGCTTCTGCATCTTCACGGCGCCCCGCATGGCGTCGCTCCAGATCTTGTCGCTCGCCGCCTGGCATTCCTTGTCGCGATCGAAATCCCTGCCCCAGTTGTTACGCAGCGGATCGCACGGACCCGTCTGCGGCGGCGGCGCGGGGCGGCCTTGCCGGCCGGCGCCTTGCGTTGGCTGGCCTTGTGCCGGCGGCATCTGAGCCTGTTGCGTCTGGGCCGGGACGGAGCGGCTGGCGGCGATCACACACACCGAACCGAGCGTAGCGATCAGGACAAGCGACGAAGAGAACGACCGATGGTGATGAGCCATCCGCAGATTCTAAGGTACTGACGCGTGCAATTGAGGGACTGGAACGGGGGAACTGGGGATTTCATCGGCCTCTGCTGATCCGTGATCTCGCCGACGCCGCGCGCGCGGCCGCCCGTCAGGTCGTCACGGGCCATCTGTGGACAATTTGTCCACAGATGTCTATAGTCGGCCCATGCCGATCAGGACGTGGCTCTTCCGCGGACTGCTGCGCGTGTGCCCGCGAAGCTTCCGCGACCAGTTCGGCGAGGATCTGCTCGCGACCTCCGCCGCGCTCGATCGTGATCGGCCCGCGCGTCTCTCGCAGTGGCTGCTGCTCGGGGCCGATGCGATTCGCACGCTCTGGGGGCTGCATCGTGAGATGCGCTTCGAGGCGCGCGCGACCTCGGGATCGCGTCCGCGCGTCCTCACCAGACTTCGGGCCACCCTCGAATCGATTGGCGTCGACGCCGTTCGGGCCCTGCGCGGCCTCGCTCGATCGCCACGGTTCGCTGGCACGACGATCGGCGTCCTCGCGGTGGGCGTGGGCGTGACGACCGCGGTGTTCAGCCTGTTCGTCGCCGTGATGATGCGGCCGCTCGATGGACGCGATCCCGATCGGCTGCGCCTTATCTCCGCTGACTTCGGCAAGAACCTCCTCCCCGCCCTGTCCTATCAGCAGTACGAGGCCGTCGCCGCTGTTCACGACGTCTTCGACAACGTGGCGTTTACCGAACGTGATTCGGCGGCGTGGACGGACGGATCGCGCGACGCCGGGCTCGTCGGCGAGCTCGTCTCTGGCAACTACTTCGACGCGTTCGGCGTGGCGCCAGAACGAGGCCGTGCGATTCAGGCCGACGACGGCCGGGCCGATGCGGCGCCGGTGGCGGTGATCAGCGACGGCGTGTGGCATCGCCTCTTTCGCGGCGACCCCGCGATCATCGGACGGCACATCACGCTGCGGCCGACCTGGCCGCGGATCTCGGACGACCCGACGCAGACCTACACGATCGTCGGCGTGATGCCGGCGTCGTTTCGTGGGCAAACGGTCTCGTGGAGCGCGACCGAGTACTGGGTGCCCGTGCTCGTCCGCGCGAACGACTACGCCTGCCTCAAGAATCCGCGGTTCCTCGACTCGCGGGGCGGACAACCGGTCGTGCGGTTGCGCGACGGCGTCACGGACGCACAAGCGCAGACGGCACTGGATGCCCTCACGCCGTCACTGCGGCGGTTCAATCCCAACAGGCCAGACTGGGCGCGCTGGGCGCTGACGCTGAGGCGCACATCGGGCGCCTTCTCGCTGCCGTTCCCGCTCGCCAAGGGTGCGACGACCGACCAGTTCGTCGCCGGCGTCTTCATCGTCGCGGGCCTGCTGCTGACGATCGTCCTGTTCAACACGTCCGGCTTGCTGGCCGCACGAGCCGTGGCGCGGCGCCAGCAAGTGGCGCTGCGGCTCCTGCTCGGCGCGACCCGTGCGCGCGTCGTCCGCGAGATGCTGACCGAGACAATTCTGCTGTCACTCGCAGGCGGCCTCGCGGGGTTCGGCCTGCAGCGGCTGCTGGTGACGGCGGTCGTTGCGCGGCTGCCGACGGAAGTCGGCCGGCTCTCACGTGCCGTGACCGTCGACGTGCCCTGGGCGGACATCCGCACCGTCGTGTTCGCCACGGTCCTGTGCGCGGTCGTCGCGATGTTTGCAGGGATCGGCCCCGCGATTCGCGCGTCGCGCGCGGTCAAGCCGGCGTCGCTGGTCAACGGCGTCACCGGCGCGGTCGGAGCAGGCGCCGGTGCGCGGTCGCGCTTCAGGCTCTGGATCGTGATCCCCCAACTCGCGTTGTCTCTCGCGCTGCTGATGAGCGCCGGCGTGCTCGTGCGCGCGCTCATTGCGTCGGCGACGGCCGATCGCAGCTATTCCACCGATCACGTCGCCTACGTCAGTTTCGATCTGCCGGGCGACAGCCTCTGCCGCGACTGGGATGCCGTCAGCTATCGCGATCAGCGCACCCGATTCCGCGCCAATCTCGACGCGGCGATCGGCGTGATGCCGAACGTATCGGATTGGGCGCTCACGATGATGCTGCCCTGGCAGCAACTGATTGGCACGCACGTCACGACGCGAGAGATGTACTCGGCGCACGTCCAGCCTGTATTCGTCCATGAGAACTACTTGTCGGGAGGCTATGCGAACGCACTGCGGATCCCAATCGTCGCCGGGCGCACCTTCGAGGACCGCGATCGCAACGGCCCGCGCGTCGCGGTGATCAATCAGGCGATGGCCGAGCGGTTGTGGCCCTGGGGAGACGCCGTCAGTCGCTCGATCGCGACGTATTTCCCCGACTCGGTCGGCGAGCCGCCCTGGGCGGAAGTGATCGGGGTCCTCGCCAACACGCGGGAAGGCGAAGTGGATCCGACGCCGATGCTCTACCTGTCGTCGGACAACGGCCCGATCGATGGACTCATCGCGCGGCTGCGCGACGAGTCACCCAAGACACTCGCGGCGCTCGCGCAGGCGATTCATCAGGCCGCGCCAGGCGCGACCGTGTACAGCGCCGATACGGCGAATAACGCCCTGCGCGACATCACCGAGCCGCAGCGCATCTCCGCGGAACTGCTCGGTGCCGCGGGCGTCCTCGGGCTCGTCCTCGCGCTGATGGGCCTGTATGCGGTGATCGCGTACGCGGTCAGCGCCCGCACGCAGGAGATCGGCATCCGCACCGCGCTTGGTGCGGGTCGGGGCGACATCCTGGCGCTCTTCACGCGCGAGGCGCTCACGGTCGGCGCGATCGGACTCGCGATCGGCCTCGGCCTTGGCATCGCGGGCCTGCGGCTCGCGGGCGGCGTGTTCGCGGGAACGCCGCGCGCGGACGTCACGACGTCGTCTCTGCTCGTGCTCGCGCTCGGCGGAATCGTGCTCGTGGCGTGCCTCGTGCCGGCGCGGCGAGCGACGACGATCGATCCCGTCGAAGCGCTACGGCGCCTTTAGTCGCTAGGCGCGACGACGGCGCGGACGGAAGCGCCGCGGCGGCGTGCCGGCGGGACGGTGTCCTCCGCCCGAGCCCTGTCCCCCGCCCGGCCCCGATCCTGACGACTGTCGCGGCCCGCCTTGGCCGCCCTGACCCTGACTCTGTCCAGACCCCGAAGACGACGACCCGCGGTGCGGCGAGTGGCCGCCGCCGCGATGCGCCGCATGGCCGCCGTGTCCTTCGCGCCGCTGGCGGTTGGCCTCGGCGCGCCGGCGATCCTCGCTCTTGCGCTGGCGGATCTCGCGGATGCGCTCCGCGAGCGGAATCTCGAGCGACGTCGCGCGCGCGCTGTAGTCGAAGTCCGGCACGGTCACGCGCGGCAGGCGCTTGCCCACGGCGCGCTCGATCGCGCGCAGATCGCCTTCCTCCTCCGGTGCGACGAACGTGAACGCATCGCCGGTCGCGCCCGCGCGCGCGGTGCGGCCGACGCGATGGATGTAGTCGTCAGGTGCGAGCGGCACGTCGAAGTTCACGACGTGGCCGAGCTCCTCGACGTCGATGCCGCGCGCGGCGATGTCGGTGGCGACGAGCACCTGGAACTTCCCGGCCTTGAAGCCGTTGAGCGCGGCCGTGCGCTGGGCCTGCGAGCGGTTACCGTGGATGCGCTCGGCGCGGATGTTCTGGCGCAGCAGCTGGTCGGTCAGCCGGTTGGCGCGATGCTTCGTGCGCGTGAACACCAGCGTGTCCTGCAGTTCGCCGCGCTGGATGAGCGTGACGAGCAACGATGCCTTCAGTTCCTGCGCCACCGGATAGACGGCCTGCGTGATGCCCGCGGCCGGCGCCGCCTGGCGTTCGATCTGCAGCCGCACCGGGTCCCTGCACATCTCGCGCGTCAACTCCGCGATCGGCGGGGGCATCGTCGCGCTGAAGAAGAACGTCTGCCGCTTCTGCGGCAGCTGCCGCACGATCTTGCGGATCTCCGGCAGGAAGCCCATGTCGAGCATGCGATCGGCCTCGTCGAGCACGAGATACTCCAGGCCTTCGAATCGCGCGTACGGCGCGCGCATGTGATCGAGCAGACGACCGGGCGTCGCGACGATCACGTCGATGCCGCTCCGAAGCGCGTGCTCCTGCGGGCCCATGCCGAGGCCGCCGATCACGATCGCGCCGGTGATGGGCGTGTGCACGCACAGATCGTTGAGATCGTCGAGCACCTGCGCCGCGAGTTCACGCGTCGGGACGAGCACGAGCGCGCGCGTCTTGCCGCGCGGCTTACCGATCAGGTGATGCGCGATCGGCAGCAGAAACGCCGCCGTCTTGCCGCTGCCCGTCGCCGCGGCCGCGAGCACGTCGCGCCCGAGCAGGCCCGGCGGAATCGCTTCCGACTGGATCGGCGTCGGCCGCGCGAAGCCGAGCTCTTTGATCGCGCGGACGAGATCGGGGTGGAGTTTCAAACTGGCAAAAGGCAAGGGGCCCTCATCGGGAAACCGGGGAATTAGGGAACTGGGGAACCGGGGATTTATCGGCGATCGGCGATCGGTCATCGGCGATCGAATCGGCGATGGGCCATCGGCGATGGGATCGGCGATCGATCGGCGATCGGCGATCCTGCCTTCGGCCCATCGGCCTTCGTCGGGTCCCCGCCCTGGCGGATCGACTGACCGGCCAGCAAATCAGGGTATCAGATAGCCCGGTGCTGGGGTGCGCTGACGGACCACTGAACGGACAACGCCTCGAGCCGCGATCGCGATGATCTGCGGCGAGGGCAGGTCCCCGGTTCTCCAGTTCCCCAGCTCCCCGGTTACAATTCTCAGTTCATGTCCGATTTCATCCGCGAGATCGTCGCCGCCGACAACGCGTCCGGCAAGCACGGCGGCCGCGTCGCCACGCGGTTTCCGCCCGAGCCGAACGGCTACCTGCACATCGGCCACGCCAAGTCGATCTGCCTGAACTTCGGCGTCGCCGCGCGAGTTCGGCGGCACCTGCAACCTGCGCTTCGACGACACCAACCCGGCCAAGGAAGACGTCGAGTACGTCGAGTCGATCCAGGACGACGTCCGCTGGCTCGGGCTTCGACTGGGACGACCGGCTGTACTACGCGTCCGACTACTTCGAGCAGCTCTACGAGTGCGCCGAGACGCTGATCGCAGACGGGCATGGCCTACGTCGACAGCCTGACGGCGGACGAGATCCGCGAGTACCGCGGCACGCTGACCGAGCCGGGCACGCGACAGCCCGTACCGCGACCGCGCCGGTCGACGAGAACCTCGACCTGTTCCGCCGCATGCGCGCGGGCGAGTTCCCCGACGGCGCGCACGTGCTGCGCGCGAAGATCGACATGGCGTCGCCGAACATCAACATGCGCGACCCGGTGCTCTACCGCATCCGGCGCGCGCACCATCACCGCACCGGCGACGCGTGGTGCATCTATCCGATGTACGACTACGCGCATCCGCTCTCGGACGCGATCGAGGGCATCACGCACTCGATCTGCACGCTCGAGTTCGAGGACCATCGGCCGCTCTACGACTGGCTGATCGACGAACCTGCCGCTGCCCGGCCACGCCGCAGCAGATCGAGTTCGCGCGGCTCAACCTGACCTACACGGTGATGAGCAAGCGCAAGCTGCTGCAGCTCGTGAACGAGAAGCACGTCGCGCGGCTGGGACGATCCGCGCATGCCGACGATCTCGCGGCATGCGGCGCCGCGGCTACACGCCGGAGGCGATCCGCGCGCTTCTGCGAGCGCATCGGCGTCGCCAAGCGCGAGAACGTCGTCGACGTCGGCCTGCTCGAGCACTTCGTCCGCGAGGATCTGAACAAGCGCGCGCCGCGCGCGATGGCCGTGCTGCGGCCGCTCAAGGTCGTGCATCGAGAACTATCCCGAGGGCCAGGTCGAGGAGATGGACGTCGTCAACAACCCGGAGGACCCGTCGGCCGGCACGCGCAAGGTGCCGTTCTCGCGCGATGCTCTACATCGAGCAGCGACGACTTCCGGAGGACCCGCCGAAGAAGTTCTTCCGCCTCGCGCCGGGCCGCGAAGTGCGGCTGCGCTACGCGTACCTCATCACCTGCCGCGAGCGTCGTCAAGGACGCCGCCGGCGAGGTCGTCGAGCTGCGCTGCACCTACGATCCGGCCACGCGCGGCGGCGACGCGCCCGACGGCCGCAAGGTGAAGGCGACGCTGCACTGGGTGTCGGCCGCGCACGCCGTCGACGCCGAAGTGCGGCTCTACGATCGGCTGTTCACCGTCGAGAATCGCCGGGCACGGGCGACGCGGACTTCCTGACGCAGCTCAACCCGCAGTCGCTCGAGGTGCTGCACGGACGCGCAAGCTCGAGCCGTCGCTCGCGCGGCGCGCCGCCGGGCACGCGCTTCCAGTTCGAGCGGCTCGGCTACTTCGCCGTCGATCCCGACTCGACGCCGGCGCGCCCGTGTTCAACCGCACGGTCACGCTGAAAGACAGCTGGGCCAGGGCCGTGAAAGACTCGCGTTAATCTCGCACGTCTGTGATTGCGTGGCTGGGTGATTCGATGGGCGAATGCGCGGGTGGGGTCGTCGGACAGTCCGGTGTTAAGCTCCTTCCCCGTGCTCTCCCGGCCCGTTAGCCGCGCGTTCGCTTTGGCGGGCCTGATCCTCTCAGTAGCCTGCGGGCACAACATGACGGGCCCGAGCGGGCCGGGACCCGCGCTCGCGTGTCCCGCCGGACAAGGCGCCACGTCCATCAACGGCCAGGCCGTCGTCGTTTCGTATCCCGCGCCAACGGTGACGGGCGGCACGGCGCCGTTCAATGTCGGCTGTCTGCCGGCGAGCGGCTCGCCGTTCGCGCCGGGATCGACGACGGTCACGTGCAGCGTTGCGGACGCCGACAAACGCGCGAGCTCGTGCGCGTTCACGGTCGTGGTCGTCGTGATGCTGCCGCCCCCGGTGTTGTCGGCGACGCGCTTCGTCGCGTTCGGCGACAGTCTGACGGAGAGCAAGTTCATCCTGCCGGACGGTTCCGACATCCTTCTCGACGCGAACAGCTACCCAGCGGATCTCCAGAACCTGCTGCAGGCGCGGTATGCGACGCAGTCATTCACGGTGCTCAAGCGCGGCTGCGGAGGCGAGCCGACGTCCGCGCCGACGCCCGATCGTTCCTGCGCAGGCGGCATCAATCGTCTGCCAGGAGTCGTGACCATGGACACGCCGCAGGTCGTGCTGCTCCTTGAAGGCACGAACGACATCAGCGGCGGCGATCCGGGCGCAATCCCGACCATGATCTCGGGACTGTCGACGATGGTGCAGCAGGCGCACGCGCGGGGCGCGATGGTGTTTCTCGCCACGCTGCCGCCCGAGCGTCCCGGCTCACAACGCGGCAACGGCGGCGCGCCGCTCATCGAGTCGGCCAATGCGCAGATTCGGAATCTCGCGCCGGCCGTGGGCGCCACGCTCGTGGACGTCTTCGCGGGCCTCGGCGGCAATCCCGATCCGTACGTCGGCGACGACGGCCTGCACCTGACGGTCGACGGTTATCAGAAGATGGCGGAGACGTTCTTCGAGGCGATCAAGAGCACGCTCGAGGTGCCCCCGGTGGCGGCGCTACTCGCATCGCCGGCGCAGTCATCGCGGGTTCGCAGGCCGTAACTCTTCGGCCAACATCCACGCACGCCATGACGGTTCCCTTCGGCCGCGGCGCGGCGAGATCGGCTTGCCTGGCCCGGGGCGCCCTCCGCAGCTCGCTCGCAATCTGGCGAGCACAGGAAGGACCAGTCCGCCCTCCATGGGCCCGGCAACCCGATCTCCCCGCGCCGCGGCCTGCGTTGACTCGTCGCGCACACGCGGGGGCGGATCGGCGCCGACACTCTTCGGCGCCATCGACGACGCGCCGGTTCGGGCTCGCCTCGCCCACCACAATGCCAAGTTCGCAGATCGTGAGGGTTCTTTTCGGCCGCCGCGCGCCGAGATCGGCATCGGCTGGAAGAGAATGGACGGAGACCGGCGAACGAGACTTGCTCTCCGACGAGCAGTACTACGGCGTGACGATCAGAGCGATCGACGAGCGCTCAGCCGTGCTTCCGGCGGGCGCGCGGCAAGATCGGCGTGCCAGGCCCATGGAGGGCGGCGTGGTCCCTCCTGCGCTCGCCGGAATGCGAGCGAGCTGCGGAGGGCACGCCTGGCCGGGCACGCCGATCTTGCCGCGCGCCCGCCGGAGCGACCGAACCGCCGCGCCGACAAAGCGTGCAGCCGCAACGACCTCGGCCGCGAATCGATCGTTGGGATGTCGGAGTCATTCACGCGGCGCCCGACATGGCTCCGGCCGGCGCGCGTCGAGATCGTGTTGCCAGGCCATGGAGGGCGGCGTGGTCCCTCCTGCGCTCGTCGGAGTTCAGCGAGCTGCGGAGGGCAAACCGGGCCGGGCAAGCCGATCTCGGCGCGCGCCGGCCGGAGCGAACCGGACTGCGCGCCTCCCGGAGCGAACCGGGCTAGCTTCCCGGCGGCCACGCGACGATTTCGTACAGCCACGCATCGTCTGTCTTGATGATCGGACGCAGATACGCCTCGGTGCCGGCGAGCCGCTGTTTGAGCACCTCGACTGAGTCCACCCCGTACTCGAGCGGCCGCCACACAACGTAGCGCACGTTGTAGCGGTGCAGCAGCGCGAACGTCGCCGGATCCGGGAACGCGCTGATCTTCGAGGCCGTGTCGTAGAAGTCCGGCGGGATGTAGTCGCTGTAGCCGTTCACGAGCGGCTGCCAGTCCCACATCGATCGGAACATCGCCCGCGTGTGGCGGTGAAAATCCGACGACACGCGCGGAAACGGAAAGTCGACGACGACGCCGCGCGGCAACTGGGCGAGCGTCTGCTCCGCGGCTGAGACGGGACCGACGGGCGACAATTTCCACGGCGTCGCGAGATCCGCGGCGGTGACGAGTACCAGCAGTGGTGCGAGCCACACGACCGTCCGGCGCCGTTCGATCGAGGCGACGCCCGCGCCCGCAAAGATCGCGACGGCCATCGTCACCAGCACACCCGCGCGCTCGGGCGCGCGCAGCAGCGACATGAACGGCACGACGTGCACGAGCCACGCGTAGAGCCCCGCGTGCGGACCGAGCGAGAGCCAGAATCCGAGAATCGCCAGCACGGCGTAGAAGCCGGCGACGCGCGATCGCCACGCGGCCACGCCGATGAGGCCGAGCGCAATCGCGACGAGGCCCGGGAACAACACCTTCCGATCGGTCCCCTGCGTGTTGAGCCACGCCGCGTCGGCCGCCGCCCAATGCTGCAGCGGATCGACCCACCAGTGCTCCGCGTACGACGGCGACGTCAAGTACGACACGACATCGGCCGAGTACGAGTGCGCCTCGACCGGATCGAACGCGCGCGTGACCTGATTCTGCGAGCGGATCACCACGTACGGCACGATCACCGGCGCGACGACGATGGCCGAGACGACGACGGCGAGCGCGAGCCCACCCCAATAGCGCGCGGGCGACGGCTGCCCTTTCGCGAACCAGACGCCCGCGAGTCCCATCGCCAGGCCGAGAAAGATCGCGTAGTACCCGCACGCCCACGCCGCGATCCCGAGCGCCGCGCCAAACACCACGGCACGCGTCCACGACGGCTGCGCGACAAAACGATGCGTTGCGAGCAGGCCCAGCGGAAACACGAACACGGCGAGGAGCTGAATTTCCGCGGTGCGACAGATCACACACGGCGCGAACGCGAACGCCGTCGCGGCGACGAGCGCGGCGCCGCTGCGACCCGTCAGATGCCGCACCAGCGCCCATGTGCAGAGAAAACTCGCAACAAAGAGCAGAAAGACGACGAGGTTGAACGACGCGATCGGATCGTGCGTGACCAGATAGATCGGCGCCGCGATCGCGCCCGCGAGCAGATTCGGTTCCGAATAGGCGAGCGTGCCCGTGTGCGGCGAGAAGATGTTCGCGTCGAAGACGTGCCACGGATCGGTCGTCAACGCGTGCGCGACCCACGCGACGTTCCAGATGCTGAACCGCCCATCCGACGAGTCGACGCGCGCCATCGACGACGGGTGCACGATCGTCGGGTACGTGAGCACGGCCGAGAGCGCGAGCGCCGCGCCCACGGCGGCCAGGATGGCCTTCACAGCGAGGGATCATATCCGCCTTCGCCGTATACTGGCCGCATGGCCACCATCACTTCGCACCGACCGGGCAGCTTCTGCTGGTTCGAGCTGGGCACGACCGATCAGCCCGCGGCCAAGCGCTTCTATCACTCGTTGTTCGGCTGGGCGGCAGATGACACGCCGATGGGGCCGGACGAGTACTACACGCTTTTCAAGCTCGACGGCCGCGACGCCGCCGCCGGCTACACGCTGCGCAAAGATCAGCAGGAACATCACGTGCCCGCGCACTGGATGATCTACGTCGCGGTCGAAAACGCGGACGCGGCGGCGCAGAAGGCGGCGTCGCTCGGCGGCAACGTCCTCGCACCGCCGTTCGACGTGATGGAGCACGGCCGGATGTCGGTGATCCAGGATCCGACCGGCGGCACGTTCTGCGTGTGGCAACCGAAGACCAATCCCGGCACGGGCGTCGCGCAGCAGGACGGCACGGTCGTCTGGGCGGATCTGAACTCGACCGATCCTGCCAAAGCGTCGGCGTTCTACCAGAAGCTGTTCGGCTGGCACATCACGGGTGGCAAGGACATGTCACCGGTCGGTCCCGACGCCTACGGCCACATCGTCAACGGGCAGGACTTCATCGGCGGCGTCGCGCCGCGCGGGACGCTGCCGCCGGGCGTGCCGTCACACTGGCTGCTCTATTTCCAGGTGCCCGACTGCGACAAGACCGTCGCCCAGACGACCGCGGCCGGCGGCCGCGTGCTGATGCCGGCGACGTCGATGGAGAATGTACGGCGCTTCGCGGTGCTGACCGATCCGCAGGGAGCCGCGTTCGCCGTTGTTCAGACAACTCGCGGCGAACATCGGTGATGTGCGATTTGTCGTTTGTCATTGGTGGGCGATTGGCGAGGTGTGATTGCAACACCGAGGCGCGCCGAGCACCGATGCCCAATCATCTGTCGCCAATCACCCATCAATGACGAATGACAATTCACACGTCACAGATTCGCGCCGATTTATGCGCGATGGTTGTCCGGCTGCCAGTCGCCGATCATCTTCTTGATCGCCGTCCCGTCCGTCACCTGATCGCGCAACACGCGGCTGACCACATCCGGAAGTTCCTCGTCGCTCGCGAACCGTAACGCGATCAATTGCCGCATCGTGAGCGCCGATGCGCGGGCGTTGAGGTCCGGCGGCAACACGTCGGCCATCCGCAGACGCATCTCCAGCCGGATCACGCGATCCTGCACGCGCAGCGCGAACGTACGCGCGTAAAGCAGCACCAGGATGAGCGCGAACGCCGTGAGCAGATTGACGAGCGCATCCATCGACCAGCCGTGCGAAGCACGGGCGAACGCCCACCCGAGATTCAGGATCAGCAGCGGCGCCGCGACGAGGTGATAGAGAGGAACGATCCGTCGATGATTCGAGTAGCTCTGAGATGAGGCCATGCGCTCATGCTATCGCCTGAGCGCGTGATGTGGATCCGATCCGTCCTGCAGAAGAAATGCCTTCGCCATTGTCGACGCCGGTGTGAGCCGCAGCAACTGACGCCGCAGCCAGATCGTCGCTCCATGAGGCGCATCTCCTCCGGCGTCGTCCGTCGACGACGGCACGGAAATCGGCGGCAAAGGCGCGCGTGCGGTCGCGCGCGGTGGCGTGCGCATCCCACGGCGCGGCCGGAAGATCCGCCGCGAGCAGCGAAAGATACCAGTAGACGGCATCGCCGCCGGCGCAGACGGCAGCCGCCTCGATGCCGGCGCCGAGATAGGCGATCGACGTCAACACCGACGGCGTCGTGCCGGCGTCGCCGGACCGATCGCCACGTGCCGCAGAACGCCGCGACCCGGCTCGCGCACTTCCGCTGAGCGCACCACGTGCCCGCGTGCGATGACGGCCTCGGCCACCGCCAGCGCTTTGAGCGCGGCCACCGCATTCGGGGCCAGGCTGAGCGCGAATCCCAGCTCGCGTGGGGTCGCCGCGCGCTCGAAGATCCGCACGCGCCATCCCGCCCGGCGAAGCGCAATCCCCGCGGCCAGACCGCCGATGCCGCCTCCGACGATGAGAGCCGTGGGCGGGGACGGGCCGCTCGTGAGCTCGTGAATGTGGTTCGTCATAGAAGGGCGATCCGAGGCGCGCCAATCTTCTATCGCCGATCGCCCATCAATGACAAATGACAAATCACAATCCGCCGACTTGCGCAGCCGCCCTTCAGCTGCGCAACGTCTCGGCCGGATCGAGCTTGAGAATCCGCAGCGCCGGAATGACGCTCGCGACGCCCGCGACGACAAAGAGGAAGACGGCGACGCCAACGTACGTCGCCGGATCGCGATCCCCCACGCCCCACAGGAACGACGAGACGAGCTGCACACCCAGCACCGAGAGCAGGCCGCCGACGATCGCGCCGATGCCCGCCAGCATGAGGCCGGAGATCGCAACGGCGCGGATCGTGCCCCACGCGCTCGCGCCAAGCGCGATGCGGATGCCGAACTCACGCCGCCGCTCCGCGACCGCGTGCGCGATCAGGCCGTGGATCCCGATCGCCGCGAGCAACAGGGCCGCGGCCGCGATCACGCCGACGAGGGTGAGCAGGAGACGCTGTTGCCGCATCGACGCCGCGATCACCGTCGTCATGTCGCGCGTCTGCGAGACCGGCAACAGCGGATCGACGGCCGCGATCGCGTCCTGGATCGCCGCCGCGCCGTCCTGCATCGATCGATCGCGCACCGTCCACACCGGCACGAACCACGTGTGCACCGTGCGGATCATGCCGTCGTTCGTCTGTGACACCGGCAGATACACCTGCGGCGTGCCTGTGATGGGCCCCCGCGTCATGCCGGTGACGAAGAAGCCCGATCCCGCCTGCTGGACGTCCCCGACGACGCCGACGATCTCCCGCTCGACGCCGCTCAGCCGCACGCGCCGGCCCATCGGATCGCGGCCCTTCGAGAACACGCGCGCGAACGTTTCGTTCACGACGACGACCGGCGAGGTGTTTGCGCGATCGGTGTCGAGCAATCCGCGCCCGTGTTTGATCGTCATGCCGAGCGTCTCGAAGAACCCCGGGCTCGCGTAGCTCACGTTGGTCGGAAAGCCTGAATCCGGCGGGTCGTCCGAAAAGCGCGCGCCCATGTTGAGCAACCGCTGATACGGGAGGCCGAGCGACACGGCGGCCGCCTCGACGCCCGGCTGCGCGCGCAGGCGCTCGAGCGTCTGATCGACGAGCTGCGTCACGCTCGCGCTGGTCGAGTACCGCGCGTCCTGGAGCGAAACGCTCGACGTCGTGAGATGCACCGGGTTGAACCCGGGATCGAGATGACGCAGGTTGAGGAACGTGCGCAGCAGCAATCCGGCGCCGACGAGCAGCACGACCCCGAGCGCGACTTCCGCGACGACGAGTGCGCGCCGCGACCAGTGCCGCGCGCCGCCGGCGATGCTGCGCGACCCGCCCTCGGAGAGCGCGGCCTGCACGTCGAGGCGGCTCGCCTGCCACGCAGGCACGAGGCCGAACACCACCGCGGTCACGAGGGACAGTGCGAACGTCGCGAGCAGCACGCGTGCGTCGAGCGTCACGCGCGTCCAATCGCTGAACGTCCCGCCGGCGACGGCCTTGAGTCCGATCGAACCCGACGGCGCCGACGCCCATGCCGAGCACGCCGCCGATGATCGCGAGCACGATGGCTTCGACCATCAGCTGACGGACGACCGCGCGGCGTCCGCTGCCGAGCGCCATGCGGGTCGCGATCTCCTTGGCGCGCGCGCCGCCGCGCGCGAGCAGCAGCGCCGCCAGATTCACGCACGCGATGAGCAGCACCGTGCCGACCGCCGCCAGCAGCATCACGATCGGCTCGCGCTCGTCGCCGACGACGACTTCCTGCAGCGGCAGCAGGCCGAGCGCCACCGCGGTGTCTTTCTGATAGCCGCGATTCGCGAACAGCTCCGGCCTCGCGAGCGCCGCCACCTGGCCGTCGGCGTCGGCCCACGTCGCGTTGGGCCGCACGCGCACGATCATCCCGTAGTTCGTGCCGCCGCCTTCGCCGTCCGTGTTCGGCCGGAGCGGCGTCCACACGTCCGCGTCGCTCAGGTTCTGAAACGAGGCCGGCATCACGCCGACGACCGTCATCGGCTGACCCTTCAATCGAATCGCCTGGCCGACGATGTGCTCGTCGCCGTTGAAGAAGCGCCGCCAGATGGCGTCGCTGAGAATCGCCGCCTCGGGACCGCCGTGCCGATCTTCATCCGCCGTGAACTCGCGGCCGATCGCCGGCTGCACGCCGAGCACGCGGAAGTATCCGGTGCTCACGCGCTCCTGCGTGACCGCGCTTGCCTGTCGGCCGACGACGAGATTCACGCCGCCGCCGCCGGAGAAATCGGAATACACCGCCGCGTCCAGCGCGGGCACGTGATCGCGGACCGCCTCCCAGACGAAGCCGTCCTGCGACGTGTTCGTCCCTTCCCCTCGCGGCGATCGCGTGTGCGTGACGACGGTCGCGAGCCGATCGGGCTGCGGATACGGCAGCGGCTGCACCAGCAGCGCGTCGGCGATGCTCATCACCGCCGTGTTGCCGCCGATCACGAGCGCGAGCGTCGCGATCGCGGTCAACGTGAACGCGGGCGTCCGTCGCAGCATCCGCAGCGCATAGCGAACGTCGCGGGATAGCGTTTCGAAGATCGGCTGACGATGCATGCGAATCGACCTCCTCGAGCGTAACGCGCGGGTTGCCGCGGAAGGATTGGACGGCGCGGCGCGCGTCGAAGTTTGCCGATCAGGACTTTTTCGAGACCTTGGCGACGGCCTTCGGCGGAGTGCCCGTGGCGTCCGCGCTATCGAGATGGAACCGGTGCAGCAGGCGATGGGCCACGGGCGCGATGAGGATGCCCGCGGTGGCGATGAAGACGACGCCCGCGTACATCGCGAAGAAGCCCGCGAACATCTTCGCGGCGTCTCCGTGCAGGTCGCCGACCGGCCCCATCCCGCCGAGCAGCATCGCGGCGTTGAGAAACGCGTCGACGGCGCCCATCCCGGCGAGCCCCATGTAGCCGCCCATGCCGATGCCGAGCGAGACCAGCAGCAGCGCGCCCGCGAGCAGCCCGTGCTGCCACAACCGCCGGTAAAACTTACGCCGGCTCAGGAGCGGCGCGGATCGGTGTTCGTAGGTGAATCGCATGGCCTCTATAATCGCCGCACGGGATGGTTGGCAGCCAGATTCAGCACTATCGCATCGTCCGCCAGCTCGGGGCCGGCGGCATGGGCGTCGTCTATGAAGCCGAAGACACGCGGCTCGGCCGGCACGTCGCGCTGAAGTTCCTGCCCGAGGGCGCCGGCATCACGGCCGAGGCGGTCGAGCGCTTCGAGCGCGAGGCGAAGATCGCGTCGTCGCTCAACCATCCGAACATCTGCACGATCTACGACATCGGCGACGCACGACGGCCGGCGCGTTCATCGCGATGGAGCTGCTCGAGGGCGAGTCGCTGCGCGACGCGCATCCACGCGCAAGCCGCTGGCGATCGACGAGGTCGTCGACGCTCGGCGGCCAGATCGCCGACGCGCTCGACGCCGCGCACGCGAGCGGCATCATCCACCGCGACATCAAGCCCGCCAACATCTTCATCACGAAGCGCGGTCAGGCGAAGCTGCTCGATTTCGGCGTCGCCAAGCTCGGCGCGATCGCGACGACTCCGACGCGACGTCGGAGACGCGCCTCACGCCGGAAGTGCCTGACGTCGCCGGGCTCGGCGATCGGCTCCGATCAACTACATGTCGCCCGAGCAGGCGCGCGGCGAGGACATCGACGGGCGCACCGATCTGTTCTCGCTCGGCGTCGTGCTCTACGAGATGGCGACCGGCCGCCAGGCGTTTGGCGGGCAACACGACGGCGGTGGTCTTCGACGCGATCCTCAATCGCCAGCCCGCCGATCCGCGCCAGCTCAATCCGGGCGTGCCCGAGGATCTCGCAGCGCGATCATCGCGCGCGCGCTCGAGAAGGATCGCCGGCTGCGCTTTCAGACCGCCGCGGATCTCCATGCGGAGCTGGTGCGCCTGCGACCCGACGTCGCCGCACACGGCTGCGGCCACCGCGGCGTCGCCAGCCGCTGGCGCTTCCGCCCACCCGCGGCGTCTATGGCGCCTCGATCGGACTCCCGGTCGCGGTTGCGCTCGGCATCGGCTATGCCGCGTGGCACGAGTCGCGCACCGAGGCCTTCGCCGAGCGCGACACCGTCGTCGTTGCCGACTTCACGAACACGACGGGCGACGCGGTGTTCGACGACGCGTTGAAGCAGGCGCTGACGGTGCAGCTCGAGCAGACGCCGTTCGTGACCCTGCTGCCCGATCAGCGCGTGCAGAGCACGCTGCGCTTGATGCAGCGGCGGCGGACACGCCCGTCGCGCGGCGTGGTCGCGCGCGATTTGTGCCAGCGCGCGGGCGCCAAGGCGAGCGTCGAGGGATCGATCGCCGCCCTCGGCTCGAGCTACGTGATCACCGTCGGCGTGCACAACTGCCAGACCGGCGCGTCGCTCGCCGAGCAGCAGGCGCAGGCGTCGAGCAAGGAACAGGTGATCACGACGCTCGGAGACATCACGACGAAGCTGCGCCAGCACCTGGGCGAGTCGCTCGCGTCGATCGGCAAGTACGACGTGCCGGTCACCGACGCAACGACCGGCTCGATCGAGGCGCTCAAGGCCTACGGCCTCGCGAACAAAGACGCGTCTCATGCGCGGCGATGAAGCCTCGATTCCATTCTTCACGCAGGCGATCGACCTCGATCCGAACTTTGCGTTCGCGTATGCGAAGCGATCGGTGGTCGAATCGAACCTGGCGATGCGTGACGCCTCCCACGCCGACGCGGAAAAAGCGTATTCGCTGAAAGACCACGTCAGCGAGTACGAGCGGCTGTACATCACGAGTTTGTACTACTCGAACGCGACGGGCGACGCGGCGAAGTCGCGCGAGACGCTCGAGATGCTGGTGGCGTCGTACCCGAACGACTATCCCTCACGCAACAACCTCGGCCTGGCCTACGAAACGGCCGGACGGTTTGAAGACGCCGCGAAGGAATTCGAGGCCGCGCATGCGATTGCGCCAGGAGAGCCGCTGCCCCTGGGCAACCTTGGCGACGTCTACACTCAGATGGAGCGCCCGGACGACGCGATGCGGACCTTCGCGCAGGCACAGCAGCTTCTGCCGACCGGCGGGCGCGCGATCCGCTTGTGGACGATGGCGGTGGAGTACGGCGACCCGAAAGCGGCGGACTACGAAGCCGCGGCGGCGAAGATCGCATCGCCCGGCCAGTTGGAGGTCGCGCACGCGGACGTCGCGCTGTGGCGGGGACGCCTGAAGGAGTACGCGAAGATCGAAGACGCGCAGCGCGCGCGCGCGCGTGCGATGAACAACGAGGGTTACGTCGCGGCGCTCGACGCGGCGGAACTGATCACATTCGCCGTCTTCGAGGGCGGAGACAAGTTGCAGGCGCTCGACACCACGCTCGCGACGTCGTCCGCGCCGCCGACCGAAGCGCAGCTCATGGAAGTCGCGGCGGCGCTCGGCGAGGTCGCGGCCGTTCGCGCGCCGCTCGCGCGCGTCGAACCGCTGGTCAAGACGCAACCCGGCCTCGAGATTCCGGTCGCGATCACGCGCGGCTACGTCGACGCGGCGAGCGGACACGCCGCGCAGGCCGTCGCGTCCCTCGAGGCGCTCTATCTCCGGACGCCCGGAGAACGGGAGCTCGACTTCCATCTGGGCCAGCTCCGCGAGGCGGCCGGAGACCTGTCCGGCGCCGAGAACAATTACCGTCGTGTAATCGCCGCGCAGGCCGCGCTCGGGATGAACCCCGTCACGTGCATCGCGAGGCTCGCGCTGGGCCGACTCCTGACAAAAAAGGGAGACGTGGCCGGGGCCCGTCAACAATTCGACGCTTTACTGGCGCAATGGAAGGATTCGGATACTGACTTCGCGCGTCTGAAGGAAGTACGATCGCTGCGCAACGCTTTGGGACAACAGCCATGAAATGGATCGTCGCTCTCGGCGCCGTCATCGTCGTCACGCTGGGTGCGTTCGTCGTCTACATGTTGGTCACCGGCCAGGATCCGCAGGCGTCGATGAAGTCCGGCCTGCGTGAGGTGCAGCGCGCCGTGATTCCGCAGCCGCCGCCCGAAGCCAAGCCCGAGCCGCTGCCTCCCGCGCCCGACGTTGCGAGCGACGGCCGCAAATTCAAACCGGGTGTGCTGAGCAACGTGCCGGCGACCGTGGCGCGGCCGCGGCCGGCAATGCCGACGACGGTTGTCCCGCCGCCGCCGACGACCGTGACCGCTCCGGCCGCGCCGAAGGCCCCACCGCCAGCCCCGGCGCCCGCCCTCACGCCCGGACTTCCACCGCCGGCGTTCGCCAAGGTCGATCGTTTCCTCCCGGCCAACACGCTCGCCTGGGCCGTCGAGCAGATTCCCGTGACGGGCGCCGTGCTGATCCGCGCCGCGGGTCAGACGACGACGCGCGATGACGCGTCGGGACCGGAAGGCGTCGCCGGGTCGACGTACGAACGCACGCTGGCACGCCGCGGTAACGGCCGCAGCGCGCGCGTCATGTCGTCGGCGCCGTATCTCGCGCTCATCGGGCGGGTGTGCTCCAACGAAGAATGCTCGTCGCCGTTCGTCATCGGATCGAGCGCGACCGTGTGTCCGGCGGATATGCCCGACGGCGGCACGCTGCAGTTGTGGACGAACAACTACGTCCAGATCGAAGGCCGCCAGACGATGGAGGCGTTCGGCACCGCGGCGGGCGGCTACTCGTTTCACGCGGAGCCCGGCCCGATCGAGGCGTGCTCGTCGCGCGTCCATCCAGGGCCGTCGGTCGACGACGTGAAGGTGCTGTCTTCGAGTCAGCCACTCCGCAAGGCGGAGTTCTCGATCTCGGCGGCGCAGTCGTACTGGAAGCCGTTCTTCCTGCCGCTCGATCAGCCGTTGACGCTGCACGCGTCGGGCCAGTTCCTCCCCGGCGGCGCCGCGCGCGCGACTGGCCCGGAGGGCCTTGCTGTGCCGAATGCCGCGTTCTGGTCGTACCCGGGCGTGCCCGGCCTCGTCATCGACGCCGACCACCAGCTCATCTTCAAAGACTTTCCCTTCCAGGCGCTGATCGGCCGCCTTTGCAGCGCGGCGACCTGCGATCAGCCCTTCCTCGTGGGGCGCGAACACACGATCTGCCCGAACCCGCAGTTCAATGACCACCTCGAGTTGTGGGTCAACCGCATCGTCGGGCCGCCGGGCATGCTCGGGGATCTGATGCCGATCGTGTTCGAGACGCTTGATGCGCAGGCACGGCGAGGGGCGTTTAAAGTTTGAGATCACTCGCGCGGCCACAGGGTGTGCCTCGCGATAGAGCAGGTTCCGGGGTTCCGGGGGTGCCGGGGTTCCAGTTCCGGGGTTCCAGGCGGTTCAGGTTCCGGTTCCGCCAGGTTCATTGTTCCGGTTCCACTGAGTTCATGTTCCGGTTCCACTGAGTTCATGTTCCGGTTCCACTGAGTTCATTGTTCCGGTTCCGCTGAGTTCATGTTCCGGTTCCAGCGGGTTCTGCGCGGTTGCGCCTCGTCGGACCGAGCCCTTCCATGCGTAGGCGGTTCGCGGTTCAGGTGCTGCGAATTCTGCGCACGTCTCCACTTCTCGACCTGGTAATTCCTGCAGTCTGATTCGTCACGACGCGCAAATCCGGCCCGAATCTGCGGCCGCTGTGATGGCACGCACGCTGCGATCAGTTGCGGCATGGCAGGAGCCCGCGATCACACGGAGCTGGTCGTCTATCGGATGTGCAACGAGGTACGCGTGCGCGTGCGGACGCTCATCGAGCGGCCGGCGTTCTCGAAGGCGCCGAAACTCCGCGCGCAACTCGAGGAGTCGAGCGAACGCCCCTGCGCGCACATTGCCGAAGGGTTCTCGCGCTACTACCCGCGTGAGTTCGCGCAGTTCCTTCGCACGGCCAAGGCGTCGGAGAGCGAAACGATCGTGCATCTTCAGCGTTCTGCCTACAAGGGACTCGCCACGCAGACGGAAGTGGACGAAATCACGTCACTCGCCCGCCGCGCGAGAGGCGCGTTGACGCAATTCGTGCTGTACCTGGAAACAGCGGAGCCTCCGCCCGGAAGGCGGAGACGCCACCCTGAAACCGGGCCTCCCGACGACGCGCCGGGGGACCTCGGACGAGCATGAACCGTTGGAACGGTGAACTCGCGGAACGATGAACATGCGGAACCGGAACCTGAACCGATCGGAACCCCGGAACTAGAACTCCGGCACTCTCGGAACCCCTGGAACCCGTTCGTGTCTATATGAAGCTCAGTCCCGCTTTCCGAAAGTCCGCCCCGAGCACCGCCACGGAATTCGCGCCGAGCCAGTTGTCGATGACGCGCGCGTAGACGGAGCGGAAATCGGTTTCGTACGTGACGTCGCCGCCGCTGTTTTCGAGCGTCGGGTTGCCGCGCGTCGGGATTGAGCGATCGGCGGCGGTGCCGTAGAGGCCGCCGTGGACGCCGCCGCCGATGGCCATCATGAGGCCGGCGGCGCCGTGGTCGGTGCCGGCGCTGCCGTTCTCGGTGATGCGGCGGCCGAACTCCGAGAACTGCACGACGAGCGTGTCCTGCAGCAGGCCCTGATTCTTGAGGTCGGTGTAGAACGCGAGCAGCGCCGCGCTGAGCGTGCCCATCAGGTTCGCGTAGCCGGCGTTGGCGGCGTTGACGTCTCTGCGTCGCGTGCGTGTCGAAGCCGCCGGTCTGCACCCAGAACACCTTCGTGCCGATGCCGCGCACCATCGCGCCGGCCACGGTCTTGAGCGCCTGCGACAACCCGTCGTTCGCGTAGGTCGACCGACGGCGTGTAGGTCGCGACGGTCGCGACGCGATCGAGCGTCGCGAGCGCGGCCTCGGCCGTGCCGTTCACGAACGACAGGTGCGGCTGATCGGCCGGCAGGTGCGACGCGATCTGCGTCATCGCCGTGCGCGAGTAACGTCGCCTCGGCGCCGCGTGTTCGGGCTCTGGAACGCGTAGCTCGTCGGGCTCGGAATCGCCGGCACGCTGACCTGCTTGCCGATGAGCGTGTGCGGCACCTCGCCGATCGTGCACCAGCCGACGAGCGGATCGACCGGCGACGGCAGCGTGTCGAGATACCGGCCGAGCCAGCCCGGTCCGATCGAGTTCGCCGGATTGGCCGTGGACCAGATGTCGGTGCCCTGGAAATGCGATCGGCTCGAGTTCGGGTAGCCCGTGCGCTGAATGATCGCGAGGTGCCCGCGTCGAAGATCTGCTTGCAGCCCGGTGAGCCGCGGATGCAGGCCGAGCGGCTTGCCCGCCGCTGTCGGTGCCGATCTGCAGCACGTTGCCCGCCGGCACGGCGATCGTCGGCCGGCGGCTGTAGTAGAAGCTGTCGGTGTACGGAACGAGCGTCTGAGCGCGTCGTTGCCGCCGGCGAGATAGAGCACGACGAGGTTCCGGCGCGACGCGCCCTGCGCGCGCGCCAGCTCCGACAGAAACGCCGGCGCGGCGAAGCTGACGGTGAACGCCGCGACGCCGCCCTGGATGAATTCCCGTCGAGTGACCTTCATGGCGCATCGTCCTCTACAGAGAACTGATACTCGCCCGAGCCCGACCAGACGAGGTGAACCAGCGCCGGCCGCCTTGGTGAGCAGCTGCGCGTCCGATCCCGGTCCACGTGCCGCCGGCTCGCACGTAGTCGGTCAGCGGCCGAGTACACGTCGGCGGCCGGCTGCCGGCATCGATTCAGCCGTGTCGACGACGAAGTCGACGAGCGTCTCGGGCGTCGCGCTTGTAGGGCCGCGCGGCGTCGCGCAGCGCGAACTTCTGGTTCGTCGCGAGCGTGCGCGGCGAAGTTCATCCGCGCGAGCATGCGCGCCGGTCGAAAACCACCCGGGCCCGAGCTCCCAGCCGTCGACGTCGGGCGGCTCGAACAGCTGCTGGCCCATGTTGACCATCGGCGTCAGCGCGTCGTTCACCGAGAAGCCGACGGTACCCGACCTCTTTCAGCGCGCGCGACGACGAACTCGGCCGGCCACGAATACCGCGTGAAGAAGCGCGCGGCGTCCGTGAACTGCGGCGACATCGAGCACGGCGCGCACGGTCGCTTTGATGTCCGTGTCCGCTCTGCAGATAGACGTTCGCGATCGCTGCGACGAAATCGTCGATCCGGCGCGTCGACCTCGTCGACGAACCACGTCCACAGTGCGGCCCGCCAGGCGCTTCGCCGTCTCCGGATGGAGCGCGAGCGCGTTGATCAGATCGAGGCCGTCCTGCATGCCGCTGGCCGCAGCTGCGCGCGGGAATGCGTCGTGCTGCCGTCGGCGTAGATCGGAAAGCTGAAGTCCTTCGCGGTGGTCTCGTGCTGGCCCGGCGTTGTAGTTGAACGCGTAGTACGCCGCCGCCGTGCCGCGCGTGCCGGTCGTCGTCAGGTTCCAGCCGGTGAAGACGCGCGCGGCCGCGTAGACGTCCGTCTCGACGTAGTTCGCGACGCCGAACGTGAACAGCTCCATCAGCTCGCGGCCGAAGTTCTCCTGCGGCTTGCTCTTGCGTGTTCGTGCCGGCCGTCGAGCCAGACGAGCATCGCGGGATCCTTCGCGACGTCGATCAGCAGATCGCGGAACTTGCCGAGCGCCGATCTGCCGGAACAGCTCGATCTGGCCCGCGCGCCTGCGCCGGATCCTCCGACGGCTTGGCGGCCATCATCCGCGTCGCCGTCGGTCGTGCCGACGACTGCCGGAGATCTTGCTGTACGCCGTCGCGAAGTGGTGGTGCCAGAAGAGCGCCATCTTCTCCTGCAGCGGCGCCGGCGAATGCACCATGCGGAACAGCCAGCGCTGCCGCGCGTCGTTGATCACCAGGTTCGGCGAGAACGGCGCCGTTGCGTCGTGATGCCGACGTAGCCGGGCGTGCCGATCTTGTCGTCGATGTCGGTGTCGGCCGGATCGAAGTCGAGGAGCGAGTCGACCGCCGCCGTGTAGCTCACGCCGGCATAGCGCGCGGCGTCCGCGGGGCTCGGCCGAAGCCCGCGCGCCGCAGCAGGTGTTCGACGAGTGGTGACGGTCCGGCCATGTCGTCCTCAATCGCTACCCGGGGCTGCCGATGCCGCCATCGTAGCAGCGCCGACACCGTATCCTGTGAGAGTTTCTCGGTCGTTAGACCCCCGGCCGGGAGCGGGTGTTACACCTGCGGGGTATCAGCGGTTGAATCCGAACGCGTCATCTTCCGGCTGACTCGGGCCGTGCGTCTGCCGAAGGGCGGACCTGGCCGCCGAACCATGCGAGCCCGTCGCCGTGCCAGCCGAGCGCCAATGCAAAGAAATGAAAGGGATAGTTGCGATGCGTGCCGATCCACGGCAGCCCGTCGGCCGTCGATACGACCGGCATCGACCACGCCCAGTGCGCGGGCAGTCCGGAAATCGCGGGATAGCGGACCGACAGCTCGTACATCAGCTGTGCGGTCCGCTGGATGACAGTTTTGTCGCGAAGTCGCGCGGGCGCCGGCGCGGCGGCGCAGCCCGCGAAGAGCGCGCGATCGTCGGCGAGCCAGCGCCACCAGTGCGGCGCGGTGCCGGTCTCCGTCACCACCGACTGCCGCCGGCCGGCTTCCTTGCGCATCGCGGCCGTCCACGGCTGCGTGACGACGACGTAGCCTTCCTGGCGGCGAACGTGCCGGCGCAGTTGGCCGAAGAGCGTGCCGGGCTCGCCGGTCGCGACGTAAATCAGCCGTGTCCGGATCTTGCCGTTCGCGAGGATCACGTCCGCGTCTTTTCTCGTAAAGCGCGTACGGCGGACCGTCGAGCGCTCGAAGATCCTGGCGCCCTTCGCCTCGGCCGCGCTCGCGAGCGCAAGCGCCGCGCGGACGGGATCGTACGTAAACGCGTCGCGAAAACGCAGCGCACCCGACGACTCGGTGCCGATCTCCGCGTGCACGGCCGGCGCCGCGAGCCACGCCGCGTCGAGGCCCGCGTCTTTCCTCGCGGCCTGTTCTTTCCTGAGCGCGGCGACGGCGTCCGCGTCGGCGCGTTCCGCAGTGATCACGAACGACGCGGGTGCGAGATCCGATTTCGCGGGCAGTTTGCCCAGCGCCGCGGCGAAGTCGCGGGCGCTGCGATGCGCGGCCTTCCACCCGAGACGCGCGTCGCGCCGCCCGAGCACGGCCTCGGACTCGCGATACCGCGCATCCGGCTGCGGCACGATGACGCCCAGGCTCGACGCCGTCGATCCCTCGGCCAGCCGATCGGCCTCGAGGAGAATGACCTTCAATCCCGCACTGGCAAACGCGTACGCCGCGGCACAACCCGTCACGCCGCCGCCGATGACGACGGCGTCCGCGGTTTCCTGGCCTTTGAATTTCGGATAGCTGCGACGTCGATTCTCTGCGGTGCGCTCGGCCCAATAGCGGGCCCCGTATCCGGGCATGAGACAGTGTACCCCGTGGGGAAATTAGAGAACCGGGGAACTGGGGAACCGGGGACCTGCCCTGCACCGATCATGCTGCTTCAGTGAGCGCCAAGCTCGACTGACGTCTCGGCCATTCGCGCTTCGTTGCTCATCTCGTGACGGCTCGCTCAGCGGGCTTCCAGGCGGGTCTCCTTCAGGGCAGGCGCTTGCCGTTTCGCTGGCTCCCTGATTTGCCGAGCGCGCGTTCGTTCTTCAGCAGCGCGCGCTTGGTGTCGGTTCCCCATCGATACCCGCCGAGATCGCCGTCCTCGCGTACCACGCGGTGGCACGGCACGACGAGCGCGATCGGATTGGTGGCGCAGGCGCGGGCGACGGCGCGGACGGCCGTCGGTTGGCCGATCGCGCGCGCCACTTCCGTGTACGATGCGCGTCTCGCCGCGCGGAATCCGCGTGAGCGCGCGCCAGACGCGCCACTGAAACGCCGTGCCGCGGATGTCGACCGGCACGTCCTGCGGATCGCGTGGCCTTCGGCGACCGCGTGCGCCGCGTTCGCCATCGCGTCGAGGTGCCCGGACGACGCGCGCGCGATCGTCGCGCGAGGGAACTCGGCGCGTGAGTGCGTCGAGCAGCCGCGCCGTCCGTCGGGCCGACTCGAACGCGCACAGGCCGCGCTCGGTCGCCGCCACGAGCATGCGCCCGACTGGCGATCGCCACGATGTCCACGCGATCGCGCGCCCGCGCCGCCGCGGCCGTACGTCGCCGGCGTCATGCCGGGCAGCCGCATCGACTCGTACACGCGGCTCGGCGATCCGTAGCCGGACTCATAGATCGCGTCGGTCACGCGCTGCGCCGTTGCGCAGCGCGTCGAGAAAGCGCCGCTGCCGGCACGCCGCGACGTAGTCGCGCGGCGACACCCCGAGCACGCGCCGGAACGCACGCTGCAGCTGCACGACGCTCGCGCCGCCGGCGCGCGCCAGCGCCCGCGCTGGTCCACGGCGCGTCGGGCCTGCGCGCGACCGCTTCGCACGCGCGTCGCACCCGCGTGACGTCGGGCGTCGGACTCGTCCGCCTCGCGCTCGGGATGGCACCGCCGGCAGGCCGGTAGCCGCTCGCCTCGGCCATCGCCGGCGCCGGAAAGAACTCGACGCGATCGCGACGCGGCCGCCGGCTCGGGCAGGAGGGCCGGCAGTAGACGCCCGTCGATCGCACGGCGTAGACGAACAGGCCGTCGGCGTGCGCGATCGCGCGACTCGACGGCTTTCCAGAGCCCCTGATTGGTGAAGGTGTCCATGAACGTCATCGTGCGACGCGTGGCGGTTCGGCCGCTATCCGCTTGCGACATCAAAGTGCGGGCGAGCGACGTCGTAGAGATCCACGGCCCGGTGGAGCTCGGCAATCGCGACGTGCTCGTTGTCCGTGTGCGCGACGCGTGACCGATCCCGGGCCCGAGCAGCAGCGGCGCGCCCCAGCGATCGAGCAACGGAATGTCGGTCGTGAACGCGAACACCGCCGTGTCGAAGCCGGCGCACCGTCTTGCAGCCGCACCGGCGGCACGACGAGCACGTCCTCGAGCGCGACGAGCGGCGCCGATATGCGCGTCGAGCGCGCGCGCGAATCGTCCGCGAAGTCGCCGACCGTGCGGAACATCACCTCGGCCTCGGCGTGCGGCGGGATCGACGTTCGGCGCGACGCCGCCGTCGATGAGCCCGACCGTGTAGTACGTCCGGCCGAGCGTCGGATCGTCGGCCACTCGATGCGCGCGCAGCGCGATCGAGCGCGTCGAGCAGCTTCTCGATCGCCGACTCGCCGAGCTCGGGCAGGCTCGAGTGCGCGGCGCGGCCGGTCGCCGTCAGCCTCACGCGATACACGCCGCGCGTCGCGGTGCCGAGCCGATTGTCGGTCGGCTCGCCGTTGATCAGGAACCTCGATCGCGCCGGCGCGAGGGTGTTCGCGGCCTTCGCGCCGTCGCTGCCCGCGCTCCTCGCCGACGACGAACAGCAGCCCGACGCGCGCTCGCCTGCCGCGCGCAGCCGCTCGGCCGCCGCGATCTGCGCGACGAGAGATGCCCTTCGCGTCGCACGCGCCGCGGCCGTACAGCAGCGCCGTCGGCCTCGCGGCTCGGAAAGAACGGCGGCACGCAATCGAAGTGCGTCGAGAAGACGACGCGCCGGCTCGCGCCGAGCGTCGCGATGACGTTGAAGCGTCGCCCAGCGACCGGCTGCTCGGTCGACGTCGTAGCCGCAGCGCGCGCAGCGTGCGCCGCGAGCCAGCGCGCCGGCCTCGCGCTTCGCGGCCGGTCGTCGAGTCGATGTCGACGAGCTCGCGCGTGAGCGCGATCTGCGTCAGCGGATCCACGCCTCGAGCTCCGTGCGCGTGTCGGTGCGGCTCGTCGCGGTACTTCACGATGACCGGCGTCGCGAGCGACAGGCCCCACTCGCGGCCCGCGCCCGACGGTCACCGCGCGCGCGCCCGGCACGACGACCGCGCCCTCGGGCACGACGAGCGGCTGGCCCGGCTCGGGCTTGATGATCGCGCCGTTCGGCAGATCGTAGATCGGCGTCGAGCCGGTGAGCACCACGCCGGCCGCGATCACCGCGCGCGTCTTGACGACCGCGCCCTCGTAGACGCCCGTGTTCCCGCCGACCAGCACGTCGTCTTCGATGATGACCGGCAGCGCGCCGACCGGCTCGATCACGCCGCCGATCTGCGCGGCGGCGCTCACGTGCACGCGCTTGCCGATCTGCGCGCACGATCCGACGAGCGCGTGCGAGTCGATCGAGCGTGCCCTCGTCCGACGTACGCGCCGATGTTCACGTACATCGGCGGCATGCAGACGACGCTCGTCGCGACGAACGCGCCGTCGCGGATCGTCGAGCCGCCGGGCACGATGCGCACGCCGGCGTCGACGCCCGGCTTCTTCAGCGGCATCGTGTCCTTGTCGTAGAACGGCCACTTGCCGTGGTCGGCCGAGACGATCCGTCGACGTCGCCGAAGCGGAAGCCGAGCAGAATGCCCTGCTTGACCCACGCGTTGACGCGCCAGCCGGACGGGCGACGGCGGCGTCGGGCTCGGCGGCGCGCACCTCGCCGCGCGCCGAGCGCGCGCTGCAGCTCGAAGAACGCCTCGCGCGCGGCGCGTCTTGTCGGCGCTGGTCGCCCTGCGGCGAACAGCGCGCTCGATCGTCGGCTGCGCGAGGCGCATCGACGCGACGCGCCCGCGCGCCGGACGATCGGCAGGCCGAAGCTCGCGCAGCACCGCGCAGGATCTTCGTCCTGCGACGCCGGCCGCGGCGGCACCATCGGCAGCCGGTACGCCTCCTCGCACAGGCCCATCGCCGCCATCGCGAACTTCACCGGGCCCGGGCTCGACTCGATGAAGTTCACCTGCATCAGCGGCAGCAGCTTGTGGTGCCAGCGGCGCGCGCGTCGGCGAAGTCGCCGCGCTCGGCCGCTTCGACCATCTGCACCATCTCCGCCGGCACCTCGTTCGACGCCACCGAGATGATGCCGCGGCCGCCGATCGCCATCAGCGGCAGCGTCAGCGCGTCGTCGCCGCGAGAGCACGAGGAAGTCGTCCGGCACGACGCGGCAGATCTCGGCCATCTGCGTCATGTTGCCCGACGCTTCCTTCACGCCGACGATGTTCGGGATCGTCGCGAGCCGCGCGAGCGTGGCGGGATCGACGTTGCAGCCGGTGCGGCCGGGCACGTTGTAGACGACGATCGGCAGCGCCGTGCTGTCGGCGATCGCCTTGTAGTGCTGGTAGAGCCCTTCGGGCGTCGGCTTGTTGTAGTACGGCGTCACCGACAGCATGCCCTGCGCGCCGGCCTTCGCCATCTCGGCGACGGCGTGGATCACTTCGCGCGTGTCGTAGCCGCCGGCGCCGGCGAGCACGAGCGCGCGGCCCTTCGGCTTCCTCGACGACGATCTCGACGACGCGCGCGCCGCTCGGCGGTCGGTCAGCGTCGGCGTCTCGCCGGTCGTGCCGCACGGCACGAGGAAGTGCACGCCGGCGTCGACCTGCCGCCGCGCCAGCCGCGACACCGCGGCCTCGTCGAGCGCGCCGGTCTTGCGTGAACGGCGTGACGAGCGCGGTGCCGACGCCGGTGAAGTCGGATACGCATGATCAGTCTCCTTCCGAATCCGATGACACGCGATCCGAGCACGTCTTTCATCGTGAACCAGCCGCGCCGGCCCGTGCAGCCACTTCGCCGCCTCGAGCGCGCCGTGCGCGAACACCGCGCGATCGCGCACCGTGTGCGTCAGCGTGACCGTCTCCGCCGGGCCGTCGAAGCCGACCGTGTGCGTGCCGGGAATCGATCCGGCGCGCGTGGACGACACGTCGATCGGCCGCGCGTAGCCCGCGGCCTCCATCGCCGCGCTGCAGCATCAGCGCGGTGCCCGACGGCGCGTCCTTCTTCGCCGCGTGGTGCGCCTCGTGGATCCAGGCGCCGACGTCTCGGCGAGCGTCGCGAACCGCGCCGCGGCCGTCTCGACGAGCGCGCTGGAAGACGTTCATGCCGAGCGAGAAATTCGCCGACGCGAGCACGCCGATGCCCGCCGTCGCTCGGCGATCGTCGCGCAGCTCCGCCTCGTCGGCCTGCCAGCCGGTCGTGCCGATCACGACGTTGATGCCGCGCGCGGCGAGCTGCGGCAGGTTCGTGCGACACCGCCGCCGGCCAGCGAGAAGTCGATCGCGACGTCCGCCGCCGGCGCAGCCGCTCGATCGCGTCGGCGTCCGACGTCGCGGTGACGATGCCGGCGATCTCGCAGCCGTACGACGGCGCCAGCGCTCTCGACGAGCTGCCCCATCCGGCCGTGCCCGACGAGCAGGATGCTTCATCATCGCGCACGCCTGACCGCTCGCGAAGAACTCGTCGTGCACGCGCTCGAGCGCCGGCTGCAGATCGGCCGCGCGCATGCACGACCGTGATGTTCCGCCGCGCCGCCGCCTGCGAGACCATCCGGATCGGCACGCCGCCGATCGCGTCGAGCAGCTGCGCCGACGAACGTCGGATCGTCTGCAGGCCCGTCGCCGACCGCGCAGAGGATCGCCATGTCGTCCTCGCGCGTGACGTCGGCGACGTCGCCGCAGCGTCGGCGATCGCCTCGGCGAGGCGCCGCGCGTCGTCGATCGTCACCGACACGCTGACCTCGGACGTCGTCACGACGTCCACCGACGTCCGGTGCTGCTCGAACACCTCGAAGATGCGCCGCAGGAAGCCGTGCGCCATCAGCATGCGCGTCGACGTGATGTCGACGACGGTGACGCCCGCTTCGACGCGACCGCCGTCAGCGGCCGGCCGCTCGGCGGACGCTCGCGCGTGATGAGCGTGCCCGCGCGTCCTGCGGCCGCTGCGAGTTGAGGATGCGCACCGGGATGTTGCGTGCCGACCGCCGGCTGAATCGTCGCCGGGTGCAGCACCTTCGCGCCGAAATACGCGAGCTCCGAGGCCTCGGCGAACGACAGATGCGGCACGACCTGCGCGTCCGCGACGACGCGCGGATCGGCCGTGAGCATGCCGTCGACGTCGGTCCAGATCTGGATCTCCGACGCGCCGAGGCACGCGCCGACGATCGCCGCCGAGTAGTCCGACCCGCCGCGGCCCAGCGTCGTCGTCACGCCCTCGTCGTCGCGCCGACGAAGCCGCCGATGACCGGAATCCGGCGCGCCGCGAGCAGCGGATCGACCGTCGCCGAGAGCGCCGCGGTCGTCTCGGCGTCGAGCGGCGCCGCGCCCGTGTGCTCGCCGGTCGTGACGAGCACCTGGCGCGCGTCGACCCACGCCGCCGCGAGCCCGTGCGACGTCGAGCGCGGCCGCGACGATGCGGCTGCTGAGCATTTCGCCCATGGCCGCGATCGCGTCGAGCCAGCGCGGCGAGACCTCGCGCAGCACGCCGAGCGCGCCGACGATGCGCTCGAGCTCGTCGAACTCGCGTTGATGAATCGCTCGACCTGCGCGCGCTCGTCGCTCGATGATGACGCCGGCGACCTCGAGATGCCGCGCGCGCAAGCGCCGCGCACGTTCTCGCGCGCGCCGTCGACGTCGCCGGCGCCGGCTTCCGCGGCGATGCCGAGCAGCCGATCGGTCGCGCCGCCGAGCGCCGACACGACGACGACCGGCCCGCGCCAGTCGGTCGCTCTCCGGCTGGATCGCCGACCTGCCGCGCCGCGCGCACGATCGAGATGAGCCGCTCGATCGCGGCCTGGTCGGCGACCGACGTGCCCGCCGAACTTCATGACGATCACGCCAGCAGTCCTTCTGCCTGCATCAGCTCCGCGTTGAGGATCGACGCCCCCGCCGCGCCGCGAATCGTGTTGTGGCCGAGCGCGACGAACTTGTGCGTGAGCACCGGGCACGGCCGCACGCGGCCGACCGACACCGCCATGCCGTCGCCGAGGCCGGCGTCGAGGCGCGGCTGCGGCCGGTTCGGCTCCGTCATGATCGACGATCGGCGGCATCGGGCGCCGTCGGCAGCTTCAGCTCCTGCGGCCTGCCCGAGAACGTGCGCATGCGCGTCGATGACCGCGTCGACCGACGGACGGTCTCGCTCGAGCTCGACCGACACCGTCATCGTGTGGCCGTCGATCACCGGCACGCGGTTGACGTGCGCGCTCACGATCGCCGGGTATGGCGTGCGGCCGCCGTCGCGTCCGAGAATCTTCAGCGTCTCGGTCTCGATCTTCTCTTCCTCGCCGCCGCCGATGAACGGAATGACGTTGCCGAGGATGTCGAGCGACGGCACGCCCGGATACCCCGCGCCCGACACGGCCTGCATCGTCGTCACCATGCACCGCGTCGGAGGTCGAACAGCCGCAGCGGCGCGAGCGCCATCGCGAGCACGACGGCGGCGCAGTTCGGATTCGTGACGATCGCGCCGGACCAGCCCTTCGCCTTGCGCTGCTCGGCGATCAGGCACAGGTGATCCGGCGTTCACTTCCGGGATCAGCAGCGGCACGAGCGGATCCATCCGGTGGCTGCGCGCGTTGCTGAGGACGATGTGGCCGGCCGCGGCGAATTCCGCTTCGAGCGTATCGGCCGCGGCCGCGTCGAGCGCGGAGAACACGACCTTCGGACCCTTGCCTGGCGTGCACGCGTCGACTTTCGTCGTGCGGCACATCTCGGGCATCGGCGCCGACAGACGCCACGGCGCGGCGTCCGCGTAGACCTTGCCTTCGGACCGCTCGCTCGCGGCGAGCCAGGTGAGATCGAACCAGGGATGCCCGGCGAGCCGGGACATGAACTGCTGGCCGACCATGCCGGTCGCGCCGAGCACGCCGACTTCCATTCGTTGCACTGATGCCATCTTCCGCCTGCGAAATGTTGTCGTCCCGAGACGCGAAACCCGTCCCGAGCGGAGCCGCGAGTCAAGCGGCGTCGAGGGGCGGGTCTGGAACGGGCCGAAACCCGTGAGCGCGGGCGGAAAAAGTATATCAGTTCGAATTCCGCCCCTTCGAGGGGCTACTGCGACGACTGAAACTTCTTCGGATCGATCGTCGGGTTGATCTTGAACTTACCAAAGCGCGTGTCTTCCAGCAGCTGACCGTCCGCGTACTCCTTCCATCGCCGCGGCCACGTCACGCCGGCGACGGTCTCGAACTGAGAGAAGACCAGCTCGTGCTGCACGAGTGGGAGTGTCGCCAGGTACGCGTTCGGATCGGCGGGCAACCGATCGACGACGACGGTGCCTGGCGTCGCGCGACGAGGCGGCGGCACAAATCCGGGCGGCGGTCCGCCGGTGCCTGACGCCACGCCACCGCGCGAGGTCACAACGACTGTGCCGCTCGTGGTGAATTCGAGGATCGGCGGCGCTTTCCACATCAGCCTGGCGGGCAGGTGCGACGCCGGGTCGAGGACGAGCAGAAACAGCGGCTCGACGCCGGCGCGCGCGACGAGCACGTCCGCCGGATGTCCGTTGACCGTCGCCGGCGGCGCGGCCTCGAATGTGAGCGCCAACGCCTGCGGCGAGGCGGCGAGCAGCGGCACGACCAGCCGCGCGAACTCGACGTGACGCACGCGCATCATTCGGACCAGCGCCTGCGCGTCCGTCTCCGTCGACACCGGTGGCGGCGGAGGCGGCAGCGAAGTCGAAGTGCGCGTGACGTGTTCGGAAATCGGCATCGGGCCGTTGAATCCGACCCGACTGACGGTGGCGAACTCGAACGGTCCGGATTGCGAGCGCTCTTCGCGGCGGACGAACTTGTCCGGCAGCTCTGCATAGAGCTCGATCGCGATCGACTGCTCGCCTGATCCTTCCTGGCGCACGGTCGTGCCGATCACGGAGAAGGACGTGACTGTGTCGATCGCGGGGCCGCCGAGGGCGGCGCGTGTCGCGGCGAGCATCGACTGGGGATCCGCCGGCTGCTGCGGACTCGTCGTCTGCGCGCTGGGCGCCACCGAACTCGCGGCCGCCGCGAGCACGGCGACCACGACTAATCGATCGAGGCGAGTCACGGGCGCCATTATGCGCCCGATCGTCAGAAGCTGAACGACAGCGCGGTCTCGACGCGGCGCACGTTCGCCGCGGCGGTCGGCTGGCCGAAGAACGGCGACGTCAGCACGCCGCTGTAGCCGGTGAGGTTCGTCCGGTTGATGAAGTTGTTGACCGACACGCTCAGCGTCGCGCGATACCGCGGCGGCGCCGAGCCGGCGGGCGCGCCCGGGGCACCAGCGGCGGAGACGACGACGCCGTTCATCACCATGATCGCGACGCCAGGCGCTCCCACCGCCGCGGCGCCGGCCTTGGCGTGGCCGAAGCCGAAGCTGTAGCCGAGACGCAGCGTGGGCGTCCAGATCATCGGCGTGCGCTGCGTGAGCCGTGCCACGCCCGCGGGCCGGTCGTTGAAGAACGTGTCGCCGTTGTCATCGAAGCCGGTCGTGATCGTGTACGGATTGCCGCTCGTGATGCTGACGCCAAGTCCAACGTTGAGGTTCTTGAGCTGCGTGCTGTTGAGCGAGATCGATCCGAACTGCTGCGTGTAGTTCGCCGTTTCGGCCGCGAGCGAGCCGCTGGCCGGCGGCGTGAACGCGCCTTCGGTGTTCGATCGGTTCCACGTGTAGTCGTAGAAGCCGAAGATCGAGAGTCGCTTCCAGTTGAAGCGGTTCGCCTGCGCCGCCGGACCCGTGACGAGCGACAGGCCGAGGTTCACGCTGAGGTCCTTCGACTCACGCGAGCCGTCGGAGACCGTTTCGATCACATTCGAGAACAGCGGATCCGGCCGCACGCCGTTGACCGGTGGGTTGAGGTTCAGCCCTCGGGCAATGCCGTTGGTCGACTGATCCGAGTACGACACGCCGCCGCTCAGCCGCTTCGTGATCGTCTGGTTGATGCTCGCGATCACTTCGGTGTTGCGCGACATCCGCAGATCGCGGCCAAGCAGATATTTGTTCACCGCCGAGATCGCGCCGATGTTGCCGGGATCCGGATACGGCGGATTGACGATGTCGAGCTCCTGTTGGCGGATGCCGTCGACGCGCAGGGTCTGCTCGTAGGTGCCGGTGCTGAACCAGTCGTAGAACACGCCGCCGCCGAGCTGCAGGCTCGTCTTGCCGCTCTTGAACGGCGACCACGTGACGCCAAAGCGCGGGCCGAAGTTGTTGTAGTCGTTGACGTGCGTCTGCACTTCGTAGCGGACGCCCGGGCTGAGCGTCAGGTTCTTGCGGACGCGGATGTCGTCCTGCAGATACACGCCGAGCTGCGCGTTGCCGTAGTCGATGTTCGGATTGCCGATGCGCTTCGTGTAGAGCACCGGGATGCCGGCCTCGTAGTCGGCGAGACTCGCGAACGTGTAGGTGCCGAGATAGTTCGACGCGTCGTTCGACTGGTACGAGCCGCAGTCGAGCTGCACGCCCGTGCGCCAGGAGTTGCTGCCGCGGATGTAGTCGAGGTCGGACTGCACGGTGCCATTCGCGCTGTCACGGCCGCCCGCGCGCTGCGCGCCGCCGCTCGTGAACGCGTCGTTCACGCGAATCGTCGGCGCCTCAGTCGCCGACTCGGTGTCACTGCGGTTGAACCGCACGTTCGCGCGCGTGTTGATGAACAAGCGCCGGCCGAGCGGCCCGGCCTCGAGCGCGGTGAACCCGAAGCCGTGGCTCTGCGAGTGATACGCGCGCTCCGGGAGATCGTAGGCGCCGACCCCGAGGTTGTCCTGCGTCGATCGGTTCCAGCTGCCGCTGAACCGCATCGTCTGATCCTTCGTGATCGCGTAGTCGAGCAGGCCGTTGAATCCGACGGAGTCGAACGGCTGACGCAGTCCCGCGACCTGCTGCTGGTTGCCGTCGGGCGTGAAGACGTTGATGAGCGGCGTCGTGTAGGTGCGCGACCCGTTGCCGTTCAGCGAGAACGAGCTCTTGTCCTTGAGGAGCGAGCCGGACAGGTTGGCGCCGTAGCGCTGCGAGTTCTCCGGACCGCGCGCGGGCGCAAACGGGCTCTTGCCGCTGAGCGACCCCGGACGCACGCCGGTGTTGACGCTCGTGCGCAGCGGCCCGACGCCCGGCTGCGTGATGATGTCGATGAAGATCCCGCCGATGAAGTGCGTCTCGGCGGCGAACTGGTCGCGCGTGATGTGGATCGACTTGATCTGCGCCTTGGGCGGCAGGTCCTGGCCTTCGAAGCTGTCGACGCGGAGCACCGCGTTCGGACCGGCGATGTCCTTCAGCTGCTGCGCCATCTCGTCGGGGTCGTCCGAGAGCGCTCGATCTGCTCGCGCGTGAGCGCCGTGCCGAACAGCTGCGCACGGTCCGAGGCGCGCTCCTCTTTGTCCTGGCCGACGGTCACCGACTGATCGAGCCGCTTCAGCGGCAGCATCAGCACGTGCTTGTTGTCGCCGCTCTTGAGGCGCACGTCCTTGAGCGCCGCCTTGTCGAAGCCGGGAAACTCGGCCTCGATCGTGTAGCGGCCCGGCGCGAGCGCATCGAACGTCGCGAGGCCCTTGTCCGACGTCTTGCCGGGATCGGTCGCGACGGCTTTCGTCGCGGTCTCCATCCCGGTGACGATCACCACCGCGCCGGGCAGCACGGCGTTGCTGGGATCGATAATCGTGATGAGCAGCCGCGCGTCCCGCGTCTGCGCCCAGGCCGTGGAGGCGCCGCACAGACACACGGCCAGTGCGACGAGGATTCTTCCGATCCGCATCTTGATCTCCTGTGAGCCGCCCCGCCTTCGCCAAACGCTCGCGGCTATGACGCGCGCGCTAGAACGTCAACGTCGCGCTGAACGTCATCTGCCGCACGCCATTGACCGACGTCGGCTGAAGGAAGTACGGCGATGTCATGACGCCGCTGAAGCCCGAGTAGTTCTGGTGATTGGTCGGATTATTAAGACTGACCGAGAGAATGAGCCGATACCGCGGCTGCGCCGGAATCGCCATCGTCGCCACCGTGAGCGGACCGGCGCCCGAGGACGTGATCATGATGCCGGGCTGGCCGGTCGTGACGGTCTTCTTGCCGAGACCGATCGCGTAGCTCGCGTAGATCGACGAGTACCACTGCCCCACCGCGCGCGCCGAATTGCGTCCGACGCCCGCCGGGCGATCGTTGAAAATCAAATCGCCGTTGTCGTCGAAGCCCGTGCGGATCGTGATCGGCGGCGCGCTGCTGTAGCTCGCGTTCATGCTGAACGACAGGTTCTTCACGATGCCGCTGTTCATCGACACCGACACGCGATGGTGGATGTCGCCGGACGACGGGCCCCATTCGGCGTCGAGGCTGCCGGTGGCGGGCACCGAGAACGCGCCGTCGGTGTTGTTCTCCGACTGGTAGTAGCCATAGGACAGATAGAAAAAGAGGTTCCGGCGCCAGTCGATGCGCTTGCCGGCACCCGGCGTCGCCGACGCGACCATGCTCGCGGCCGTCGGGCTCCAATTCGCGTACGTCGAGATCGACTGCGCCTTGGACCGGGCCGCCGACGTCACTTCGATGATGTTGGCGAACGCCGGATCCGGCCGCGCGCCGTCGAGCGGCGCGTTGAGATTCTGGCCCACGAACTGATCGGTGCCGTGCATGTCGGCATAGGTCATGCCGACGCTCAGCTCCTTGTTGATCGTCTGCGCCGCGCTGAAGCTCACGCGGTTGGTCGTCGGCAACCGCAGGCCCGGCGCGATCACGTAGCGGTTGGTCGCCGGCGTCGACCCGAGATTGCCGGGCGAGGGATACGACGGCTCGAACAGGTTCACTTCCTGCTGGTGGAAGCCGTCGATCTGCACCGTCTGCCCATAAAGGCCGGCGGAGAACCAGTCGTTGAAGAGGCCCCAGCTGCCCCGCAGCGTCGTGTGGCCGCTCTTGAACGGCGCCCACGTCAGCCCGGCGCGCGGCTGCAGGTTCGCGTAGTCGCCGATGTGCGTTTGCGCTTCGTAGCGCACGCCGGCGCTGAGGACGAGACTCTTCTTGAGCCGCAGGTCGTCCTGCGCATACACGCCGGCCTGCACGTTCGCGTAGTCGATGTTCGGATTGCCCAGACGCTGCGTAAAGCTCAAGGGCGTGCCCGCGCTGTACGCGTCGACGTCGGCGAACGTGTACGTGCCGAAGTAATTCGACTCGGCGTCGGAGTGGTACTGCGTGCCGTCGATCTGAATGCCCGTGCGGAACGAGTGCTTCCCGCGCACGTAGTCGAGATCCGACGCGAGGCTGTAGGTCGTGCTCTTGGTGCCGCCACGCCGCTGCGCGCCGCCGAGCGTGAACGCGTCGGGTACGACGATCGTCGGCTGGTCGGACACTGACTGCGACGACGAGTTGTTCATCGTCACGGCCAGCCGGGTGTTCGTGAAGAAGCGGCGTCCGAGCGGACCGACTTCCTGGATGCGCACGTTCGTGCTGTCGTTGACGGTCGAGTAGGCGTGCTCCGGCGATTCGTACTGGCCGACGCCCTGGTTGTCCGACGACTGGTTGAATCGCCCGACCGTCAGCCGCAGCGTCTGATCCTTGGTCAGGGCGTAGGTCAGCAGTCCCGAGAAGCTCTCGTACGCGTTCGGCTGGCGGATGTCCAGGTTCTGCGAGACCCGCGTGCCGTCGGGCATCACGGTCACCGCGATCGGCGTCTGGTACGCCGTGTTGCCGTTGAAGCTGATCGAAAAATCGCTCTTGTCCTTGATGATCGTGCCGCCGAGCGACCCCCCGTAGCTTCGGTTCTGCGACGGGCCCTTGGTCGGCACGAAGGCGTTGTGCCCGTCGAGCGCGCTGTCGTAGAACGACCCGCGCGCGCTCGCGCGCAGCGGGCCCACGCCCGGCGCGGTCACGATGTCGATGAACCCGAGGCCGGCGGAGTGGTTCTCGGCCGCGAACTGATCGCGCGTGATGTGGATCGACTTGATCTGCGCCTTGTTCGGCAGCGGCTGGCCTTCGAATCCGTCCACGCGCAGCACCGCGTCGGGACCGGCCATCGCCTGCAGCTGCTTCTGCATTTCGTCGGGGTCGTCCGACAACGCCTCGATCTGCTCGCGCGTCATCGCCGATCCGAACGCGTCGGAGCTGCGCGCCGAGGCCGACGCCTGCTTGTCCTCGGCGACCGTCACGCTCTGGTTGAGCTTCTGCAGCGCCAGCACGATCACGTGCTTGTTGTCGCCGCTCTTGATGCGCACGTCGACCAGCGCGCCCTTCTCGAAGCCCGGGAACTCCGCTTCGATCGTGTAGCGCCCGGGCAGCAGCGCGTCGAACTGCGCGATGCCCTTGTCGCTCGCCGCCGCCGGCTTGAATGACGCCGCCACCGCCTTCGTCGCGTCGTCCAGGCCGGTGATCGTCACGACCGCGTTGGGCAGCACCGCGTTCGTGGGATCGACGACCGTCACCTGCAGCTTGCCATCGCGCGCCTGCGCGAAGGCGAGCGACGCCGGCAGCCACACCAGGAGCAGCACGAGCGGAAGCAGCCGCTTCATTTCACCACCTCAAACTTCTTCGGGTCGATCTTCGTGTTGATCTTGAAGCCGTCGAACGTCGTCTCTTCCGTCGTGTCGGCGCCGATCGCGCGGCGCAGGCGGAAGGGCCACATCATGCCGTTCACGTCCTTGTATTCGGCGTAGTAGACGCGCGATTCGACCGGCTTGGCCTGCGTCGCCTTGCGCAAATCGGCGACGTCCTTCGCGTACTTGTCCTTGTCCTCTTTCGACGCGTCGGCCGCCGGCAACGCCGGGCCTTCGACGAGGACCGCACCGGGCGGCACGCTGTCGGGGCCCTTCTGGCCGGGCGTCGTGACGATCACCTGCGTCGGCGGCTGCATCCAGCCGACCATCAGCGGCAGATGCGTCGTGCTGTCGATGTACAACCGCGCGGCGAAGGTGCCCTCGCCCTTCACGTCGAGCGCGTCGGCCTTCCCCTGAGGCGCCTCGGCGACGCCCGCATACGTGAAGGTGAGCGGAGCGCTCGGGAACGACTGCGCGAAGAGGCCGAGGGTGAGTCGCACGAAGTCCTGCTTGAGCGCGGTCACGCGTGTCTGACGTTGCGCCGCCATCATTTGTTCGGGCGTCATCGCGGGCGGTGCAGGCGCACCCGCGCGTGGCGCGCCCGCCGCGGGCGGCGGCGCGGCGCCGGCGGGCGGCATCGCGCGACCGGCAGGCATCGGCGGCGGCGCGACGGGCGCGGGGATCTGTATCAGGCCGTCCCCGTTGAAACCCGACGTCGTCGGATCGCTTTCCTGCGCCGGCACCTCGTCCTTGCGCACGTACTTGTCCGGCAGCTCGACGGCGATCTCGAACTCGATCGGCACCAGGTTGTTGCCGCGAATCTGCTTGGTGCGGCCGGTGGCGACGAAGTTCTTGACGGTCGCCAGCTTGTCGCCGCCGAGAGCCTTGTGCGCGTCCGCGAGGACGGCTTCAGCAGTCTTGGATCCAGTCGGGGTCTGCTGGGTGCTGGCGGTGAGTACCACCGCGCTGAGACACACCACCAGAGCAAGGTGTCCGAAAACGCGCATCGCGCTTCCTTTCAAGTAAGCGTGCTTTTAGACGTAATAAGACACCGCAGGGGTGGCTGTTGCACCGGCGCTTCGTGAAAAAACTGCGCAAATCTGACGAGAATGTCGCAAGAGACCTAAAAAGGTAAGGTCGCCTGGCATTTGCGCGACCGGGGGCGTATCGGGGCGTCTGTCTATTTCGCGGTCTGAAATTTCTTGGGATCGATCTTCGCGTTGACCTTCAGGTTGTCGAACACCGACTCCTCGATCGTCTTGCCCGCCATGGCCCGCACGAAGTGATGCGGCAGCTTGACCCCTGAGACGTCCTTGTAGTCGCCATAGTAGAGGCGATACTCGACGATGGGCCGCGCGGCTTCGGCTTGCTTCGCGCGCTCGGCGAGGTCTTTCATCATCTTGTCGCGCTCCTCGGGAGTCACCGGCGCCGTGGCGGTCTGCGTGCCCGACGTAAACGAGGTGCCCCCGCCAAGGCTCACGCTGCCGGCGCCGGCCGCGCCCGCGCCTGGCGCGCCACCGCTCACGACCGTGCGCGTCTGCTGCTCTTTCGCCATCCACGTCAGCATCACCGGCAGGTGCGACGCCGTATCGACGTACAGCTTCGCGGCGAAGTCGTCGCGGCCTTTGACGTCGAGGACGTCGGCCTTGCCCGAGGGCGTGTCGGCCTGGCCGGCGGGTGTGAACTCGACCGGATAGCTCGCGAACGAGCGCGCGAACATGCCGAGCGTGAGTCGCGCGAACTCCTGGTGGCTGCTGAGAAGCGACGCCTTATGCTGCGCGTCCTTCTGCTCGGCCGTCGGCTCGACGCCAGGCGGCGGCCCACCCGGCGAGAAGCGATAGAACACGCGTCCGTCCCCCATGTTCGGCGCATCGACGTTCTCGATGACGCCGTCGCCGTTGAAGCCCGTCGTGCGCGAGATCTGGCTGTCGCCAAGCGACATGACCACGTCCGTGCGCATGAACTTGTCGGGCAGTTCCATCGCGAGGTCGAAGTTCGTCGCCGGCTGCGGCGCGTCGTTGGCGACCTTGCTCGTGCGGCCCGATCCGAGGACCGTCTTCACGTCGACCTTGTCGGCCCCGAGCGCCGCACGGACGTCCGCCAGCACTTTCATGGCGTCCGGCGCCTGGCCGATCACCAGCGCCTCGGCCGCGATCCCGTAGATGACGAGCGCCTGCAACACGCGTTTCATGACTGACTCCTCGGTCGGTGCGACCAGACGAGTCCTCATCGTGGCCGGGCAGGGCGCGCGCGATGGTTAAGACGCCGCAAAGAGATTGTTAAAGAACGTAAAAGCTTGTGAATCAACCGGTTGCGGAAACAGACGCGGTCGGGCCGCGTGCTAGACTTTTTTCACGATGGCCTCCCGGAAGCTGCCGCTCGGGCTCCTGCTGCCCGCTGCGCTCGTGCTGCTCGTCGGCACGCTCGCGACGCTGCAGTACCGCTGGCTCGGCGAAGTCAGCGAGGCCGAGCACGCGCGCCTGCAGAACGTGCTCCGGCAGCGCGCGTCGGATTTCGCCGACGACTTCGATCGCGAGATCGTCGCGCTCTACGTCGCGCTGCAGATCGACGCCGCGACGCCGCTCGACACCGATCCGTCCACGTTCGCCGCGCACTACGACGCCTGGCGCGCGGCCGCGCACGATCCCCAGATGCTGCGCGACGTCTACGTCCTCGACACCAGCCGCCCGGAGACATCGCTCGAGCGGTACTCGCCCGAGGAGAAACGCTTCGCCTCGGCCTCCTGGCCGGCGTCGCTGTCGAAACTGCGCGCCCAGGTCGCGGCGCCGGCTGTGAGCCCAGTCCCCGCGGGCGGCGCGGAAGCCGCCGCCGCGCTCCGCGCGCTCTCGACGTTTCGCGATCCGATCGACGCGTCCGTCCCCGCGGTGCTGATTCCGATGACGACGAACGAGTCGGTGCGGATGCCGGAGGGCGGGGGGTTCCTGCCGATGCGCGCGTCCACGCACTACGTGATCGCGGTACTCGATCGCGACTACATCGCGACGTCGATGCTGCCGGCGCTGGCCGACCGCTATTTCGCCGGCAGCGACGTCGACAACTATCGCTTCGCCGTCGTGGACAACGCCGACCAACCGCACACCGTGTTCTCGCGGGGCGTCGCCGACGGTCATCCGCTCGACCCGACGCACGCGGATGCGACGGTCGGACTCTTCTCGCTGCGTTTCGATCTCACCAGCCAGGTCACTCGAACACTGCGAGCCGCGGCGCCCACGGTTTTCTCGATGACGTCAGAGTCAGGAAGCGTCCGCCGGAACGCCGCGGGCGTGGCGCCGCCGCCTCCGCCGCCGGGCCCGCCGCCGGCGCATCGTGCGGCCGGGGGCGCTGGTGGTGGCCGAGGCGCGGCGGCCGGCCCCACGCTCTCGTTCACGAGCCGCGGGCCGGACACGCCCCGCAACCTCACGGGTTACTCGATCGTTGTGCAGACGGCGCGCGGGTCCTCGGACTCCAATGTCCTGCGGCTCAGCACGACGGCTTCAGCGCCGTGGACGCTCGTGCTGCAGCACACGGCCGGCTCGCTCGACGCCGCCGTGAGCAACGCGCGCCGGCGCAATCTCTGGATGAGCTTCGGCATCCTCTCGGTGCTCGTCGCCGGCGTCGGCATCGTGCTCGTCAACGCGCAGCGGTCCGAGCGGCTCGCCGCGCAGCAGATGGACTTTGTCGCCACCGTCTCGCACGAGCTGCGGACGCCGCTGGCCGTGATCCGATCCGCGGCGCAGAACCTCGCCGCCGGCGTCGTCAACGAGCCCGCGCAGGCGAAGCGGTACGGCGACTTGATCGAGACCGAAGGCCGCCGTCTCACCGACATGGTCGAGCAGGTGCTCGAGTACGCGGGTCTCGCCGGCGGCCGGCGCCCGCGCGCGGCGCGCCCGACCGACGTCCGCGCCGTCGTGCTCGACGTCGTCGCGTCCTGCGCGGAGCTGCCCGAAGCGGCCGCGGTCGAGTTCGATGTTGACGTGCCGGCCGATCTGCCGCTGATCGTCGCCGACGAAGAAGCGCTGCGCCGCGCGGTCGGCAACCTGATCACGAACGCGCTGAAATACGCCGCGGCCGGCGGGTGGATCGGCGTGCGCGCGCAGCCGGCGTCGCCGCGCGGGCAACGCGAGGTGCAGATCGCGGTGAGCGATCACGGGCCCGGCATCGACGCCGCCGACGCCGCGCATCTCTTCGAGCCGTTCTATCGCGGCCGGCGCGCGCTCGAGCGGCAGATCCACGGCAACGGCCTCGGCCTCAGCCTCGTCAAGCGCATCGTCGAGGCGCACGGCGGCCGCGTGAGCGTCTCGTCGACGCCGAACGAGGGCGCGACGTTCACGCTGTTCCTGCCGGCGGCACCCGACCGACACGGCGCGCCGGCCCTTTTCTGAAGCCGCCGCGGACGCCGGCGGATCGATCGCCTGATGTCCGACGTCACGCCGGCACGCCAAGCGGATCCTGCTCGTCGAGGACGAGCCCGGGCTCGTGCTGACGCTGACGGATCGTCTGCAGGAGCGAAGGCTACGAGGTGGAGTCCGCGTCGGACGGCCCGTCGGGCTTCGATCGCGCGTGCCGCGAGCGCTGGGACGTGATTCTGCTCGACGTGATGCTGCCCGGCGCGAGCGGCTTCGACGTCTGCCGCGACCTTCGGCAGCGCGGCGTGACGACGCCGATCATCATGCTGACGGCGCGCGGCCAGGTCGTCGACAAGGTGCTCGGCCTGAAGCTCGGCGCCGACGACTACCTGACGAAGCCGTTCGACATGCTCGAGCTCCTGGCGCGTATCGAAGTGCAGCTGCGCCGCCGTGCGGCGGCCGCGCCAGGTCGAACCGCGCAGTACCGCTTCGGCGACGTGCACGTCGATTTCCGCAAGGCCGAGGTGTCACGCGCCGGCCGGCCGGCGGATCTCTCGGCGCGCGAGTTCCTGCTGCTCAAGTACTTCATCGAGCACCGCGAAGCCACGCTCACGCGCGACGAGCTGCTCAATGAAGTGTGGGGCTACCACTCGATGCCGTCGACGCGCACGGTCGACGTCCACGTCGCATGGCTGCGGCAGAAGATCGAAGAGAATCCGCGGCACCCCAAGTACCTCACGACGGTACATGGGCTCGGGTACAAATTCATCGGTTGAGAGGACTCGTCGTCCGCGGGTCCGGGGTCCGGGCGCGCACCACGAACCCCAGGACCGCGAACCCCGAACCCCGAACCCCGAACCCCGGGACCCCGCGACCTATCTTCCGCCCGCCACCAGGAGCAGATTCTCGCGCCGCAGCGCGACGAGCCGCGCCGAGAGGTGGATGAGGAACCACGACGCGATGCCGGAGGCGATCAGCCAGAGGCCCATCACGCCGCAGAAAATCGTCGGATGCTGCAGCCACAAGCCGCCGATCGACGACGCGGCCGCGGCGATCGCGGCGACGATGAGGACGATGACTGCGCCGGCGAACATCGCGATCGGATGCGGATTGCCGCCCGGTCCGGTTTTCGAGAGATCGGCGGCCACCGGCAGCACGGCTGAGAACGCGACCGCCACGGGCGAGACCCAGAGAAAAGTCGCGAGTCCGCCTTCGAGCACGCCGATCCAGGCAACGACGGGTCCGGCCGGCGCGACGGCGACCGCGACCGCCAGACACATCGCCGCCGACGTGAGAAACACGAGCGCGCAGCCGAGCACCTTGCCGCGCGAGAGATCGGTCTCCGTGATCGGCGACAGAAATTCGAGCGCCAGCCCCGTGCGGTCGCTGCCGAAGAGGTTCACCGAGAACGGCTGCAGCGCGTAGATGATGAACACGAGCCCGGCCGCCAGCATGATGTAACCGTCGGTGCCGAACAACGACACCCATCGCTGATCGTCCGGGACGCGGCGGAAGACAAGCGTCATCACCCCGAGCATCGGCCCGGGCAGAAAAATCGCGAGCCGGCCGCGGACGGTGCGCGTGGTGATGCGCCATTGCGTCAGCGCGACGGCCGAGATCGCCGCCGGTACGCCGGGAATGCGCCAGCCGGCGCCGCGCGTCGACCCCGCCCCGCGCGCGCTCGTGTCGCCCTCGATCGCGTTGATCATCCGGCGATGCACCACCGCCGAGAGCGCGAACAGGATCGCGGCCTCCCCGGCCAGACCCGCCACGTACAGCCACGCCAGCCGATCGGCGCGTAACATCGACGCGTCGAGCGCGCGGCCGTACATCTCGCTCGGAATGTAGTGGCTCCATCGCGGCAGCGAGGCGTTGAACTTGCCCGGCGAGAACTCCTGCTGATCCGCGGCCTGCGTCGCGCTCCGACGCCTGCTGTGGCCGATCTCGCCCGAGAGCATCCCGGGAATCCCCGCCAGCAGCGCCATCGCGATCACGACGACGAGCGTGAACACCTCGCCGCGGCGGCGGCTGCGCAGCAGCCATCCGACGAGCGAGCCGAGCAGCGCGCCGAGCGACGCGAGCGCGATCATCAACGCCGCGCCTGCGGCCAGCGCGACGACCCCGGCGTGCGGGCGGCCGCCCACCGCCAGGCCGATCCCCATCGCCACGGCGCCGGGCACAAGCATGCCGAGCCACGGGTCGAACATGTTCGCGATCACTTCGATCAGATGCAGCGAGCCGATCGGGATCGGCAACAGCAGCAACCGGCGGTACTTCGCGATCGACGTCTGCACCGGCGAGACGAGCGTGACGATCACGAGAAGCGCGATCATCACGATGAGCGTGAGCCGGATGATGATGAGCAGCGTCGGCGGATCAACGAGCCCCGTCGCCATCGCGCGGCCGCCCATGAAGGCGAGCATGCTGATCGCGACGAACGAGCCGACCGACAGCGCGAACAATGCCATCGGCACGAACGTGGCGACCAGACGCGAGATCTCCTCGAACCGATCGCGCCGGCGGCCAACCCGAAGCTGGCCGACGAGCAGCTTCCACCGCAGCCAGATGATCGCCCGGAGCGATCGCAGCAGCGTCATCGCGAGAGCCAGTCGAGCGTGGACGCGGCGGTGCGGTCGGCGCCGACGAGATCGAAGAACGACTCCTCGAGCGACCGGCCGTCCGTCGCGCAGCGCCGCCATCGGCCCCTGCGCGACGAGCCTGCCGTGGTTGATGATGCCGATGTGATCGCACAGCCGCTCGACGATCTCGAGGATGTGCGACGTCAGAAAGATCGTGCCGCCGCCCTTGACGAAGTGCGCGAGCAGGTCCTTGATCTGCCGCGACGCGACGGCGTCGATGCCCTCGAACGGCTCGTCGAGGAACAGCAGCCGCGGCGCGGGCAGCAGCGCGGCGGCGAGCGCGATCTTCTTGCGCATGCCGTGCGAGTAGTCGGCGACGAGCTCATCCGGCGGCGCCGCGCAGATCCATCAGCGCTGAGCAGCTCGTCCGATCGCGTCCGCACGCTCGCCGAATCGAGCCCGTGCACCTGCCCGACGAACGCGAGCGTCTCGGCGCCCGTGAGCCGATCGAACAGCGCGAGATCCTCGGGGACGACGCCGACTTGACGCTTGACGCCGACGGGATCGGCGATTCGGATCGATCCCGAGCATCGCGAAACGTGCCGGCGGTCGGTCGCAGCAGCCCGGTCAGGCACTTGATCGTCGTCGACTTCCCCGCGCCGTTCGGCCCGAGAAAGCCGTAGAAGCTGCCGCGCGGCACGTCGAGATCGATGCCGTCGACGGCGACGAGGTCGCCGAACGTCTTGCGCAGGCCCTTGGTTTCGAGCGCGAGGTCGGTCATCAGCGAAGATATCGGCGCCGCACGGCGGGCGCGCTACACCGCGTCCCGGTGGACGGAGTCCGGCGAGAACGCCGGCAGGCAGATCGCGACGTACTCCGCGCCGCCGGTCTCGGGGCTGCTGTAGCGAATCCACTCGCCCGGGCGCGCGACGACGGCCTGGCCGGCGCGAACGTCCATCGATCCGCCGTCGTGGTCCACGCGCAGCATGCCCTTGAGCACGACGGTGATCTCCTCGAACGCCGGCCGCTGGCCCGGCTCGACCCAGCCTTCCGGCGACACCATGCGCGCGACGGACACGGCGGCGTGGCCGCTGTTCACCCGGCCCGCGTACTCTTCGATGCGCTTCGGCTTGTTGCCCGCCGCCGCGATCACGGTCGGCGCTTTAATCAATGTGGGCATGAGGATCAGGGTCTCACGGTTTCACGCCAGCGCGTCTGCGCGGCTTCGAGCACCGGCCGCACGTCGCGGAGATTCGTGACGTCCTTCAGATCGATCCGCCGGCGCTTGCCGGCCGCCGTCGCGATCACGGCTTCGGCGTCGGAGAGATCGAACGCGGTCACGTCGCGCCACGCCGCTGCGAATCCGCGAAACGGATGCAGGATGCGGATGCCGTCGTCGGTGACACGCAGCGAGCGGCGGCGCTCCACCCAGCGATTGAACGGCCCGTGGAAGATGCCGAACAGAAACGCGACGCCGGCCATGAACAGCGTCGGCCGCTTCCAGTGTCCCGTCTCATCATGATGGACGACGGCTTCGACGACGAGCATCGCGCCGAGAATCAGGTCCGACCAGTCGACTCTCGAATGGGGCGCGTGAACTGTGTCGTCGTGATCCGGCCGGCGCCGCAGGCCCCTCAGCATCCGTGCGAACGACAAGACGACCAGCCCGCCGCTCACGATCTCGAGTCCGCCGAGCGTAAAGCTCCACGCGGCCGCGGCGCCGCCGATCCGCGACACGCCGTCGCCGACGAGCATGAGCGCCGGCGCGACGTCCTGCAACTTCTGCACGACCATCGTCCGCGTCTGGCGGATCGACTTCAGCGGCACAACCAGGTCGTTCATGCGGCAGAGAATCCTGTCACAATCGCCGGATGCGCGCGGTGGAAATCACGTCGTTTGGCGGTCCTGACGTTCTGAAACTGGTCGATCGGCCGGATCCGGCACCCGGGCCGGGCGAGGTGCTGATTGCGGTCGACGCCGCGGGCGTCAACCGGCCCGATCTCATGCAGCGCCAGGGCAACTATCCGCCGCCGAAAGGCACGACGGATATTCCGGGCCTCGAAGTCGCGGGCCGCATCCGCGCGCTCGGGCCTTCCGACGCGCACGGTACACCTCGATCCGCGACTGGGCGGGAGTGGCACGTCGGCGACCTGGTCGTCGCGCTGCTCGCCGGCGGCGGCTACGCGACGCTCGCGGTCGCACCGGGCCTGCAATGTCTGCCGGTACCCGACGGCATGGACATGACAATGGCCGCGGCGATCCCGGAGACGTACTTCACGGTGTGGACGAACGTCTTCGATCGCGGGCGCCTCACGTCCGGCGAGTGGCTGCTCGCGCACGGCGGCACGAGCGGGATCGGATCGACGGCGATCCAGATCGCGACGGCGCGCGGCGCGCGGGCGATCGCGACGGCGGGATCCGACGACAAGGCCCGCGCAGCCGAGCGCATCGGCGCCGTCCGCGGCGTCAACTACCGCACCGAGGACTTCGTCGCCGTCGCCCGCGAGGTCACGGGCGGGCACGGCGTCGACGTGGTCCTCGACATCGTCGGCGCGCCGTACCTGGCGAAGAACCTCGACGTGCTCGCGCGCGACGGGCGGCTCGTGCAGGTCGGCCTGATCGGCGGCGCCTCGGCGGAGATCGCGCTGCGGACGATCATGCTCAAGCGCCTGACGATCACGGGCTCCACGCTGCGCATCCGCACCCCGGCCGAGAAGGGCGTGATCGCCGTGTCGCTCGAGCGCGAAGTCTGGCCGCTGCTCGCCGCGAAGCGCGTCGCGCCGGTCGTGGACGCGGTCTTTCCGCTCGGCGACGCCGCGGAGGCGCACCGGCGGCTCGAAGACGGCCGCATCATCGGCAAAGCCGTGCTCGCGATCTAAGGGGACCGGCCGGATCCGATCCACCGGCCGCCGGCGCCGCGCTGCGCCGCTGTCTGATATATTTGCTATCCACATATGGACCGGAAACGCTTCAGCGCGGACATGCTGATCCTTGCGATCGTGGAGGATCGCCCGCGGCACGGTTACGAGATCGCGCAGCTGATCGACCGGCGCTCGGACGGGCGGCTGAGCTACCACGTCGCGTCGCTCTACCCGACGCTCTATCGCCTCGAGGACCGCGGGCTGGTCGAGGGCCGGTGGGTCGAACGCACCGGCCAGCGGCGCCGGCGCTACTACAAGATCACGGCCGCCGGCCGCAAGACGCTCAAGACCGAGCGCTCCGCGTGGCAGCAATTCTTTGTCGCGCTCGATCGCGTGGCCAAGATCCGGCACGCGTAGGCGGGGGCGGACGATGGACTGGCAGACGGCAATCCACGCGGCGCTCGGCGATCGGCACGCGACGACCGACGCCGATGTGGTCGAGGAGCTGGCGCAGCACGCCGATGCCGCGTTCGCGGCGGCGCGCGCCGAGGATCTGGACGCCGACGCGGCGGCCGCCCGCGTGCGGCAACTCATCGCATCGTGGACCGACGATCCCGCGCGGCTGGCGCGGCGGCCGGCCAGACCCCCGGTCGTCATCGCGCCGACCGCCTTCGCACCCTCGGCGACCGCCGGCCTGGCGCAGGACGTCCGCTACGGCGTGCGCGTGCTGCGGCGTCAGCCCGGCTTCACCGCGGTCGCGGTGCTGCTCATCGCGCTCGGCGTCGGCGCGGCGACGACGCTGGCGAGCTTGACGTATGCGGTGTTGCTCAAACCGCTGCCGTGGCCAGATTCGGGCCGGCTCGTCCGCATCGCGGAAACGCGGGCCGGCGCCAAGCGCAATTTTCCGAACATCCTGACCAACGCGACGTTTCTCGAATGGCGGCAGGCGCATCCGACTCTCGCGGATCTCGCAGCGTGGGACGAAAACTCGATGACGGTCACCAGCGGCGTGCCGGAGCGCGTGTCGATCATCAGCACGACGGCGAGCCTCTTCGGCTTGCTGGGCGCGCGTCCCGAAGCGGGCACGCTGTTCACCGCGGCCGACGAACCGCGTGAGGACCGCTCACTCGTGATTTCCGACACGCTCTGGCAGCGCCGGTTCGGCCGCGATCCCGCGGCCATCGGCCGCACGCTCGATCTCGACGGCAATCGTTATCGCATCGTCGGCGTGATGACGCCGGGGTTCGACTTTCCCGACCGCGCCAGCGATGGGTGGATCCCGCTCTACATCCGGCCGGTGCTCGGCGCCGATCCGACGTCGCGGTTCGTGGCGTTGCTGCGCGGGATCGGGCGCCTCGCACCTGGCGCGAGCATCGCGGAGGCTAGCGCCGAAGGCACCGCTCGCGGTCAGAGCGCACCCGACCTCGGCATGGTCGGCACCGCGGTGTTCGGAACGCAGGAAAAGCCGACGATCGCCGTCACGCCGTACCTCAACGCGATCACGAGCGAGGTCCGGCCCGCGCTGCTCGTCATGCTCGCGGCGGTCGTTCTGCTGCTCGCCGCCGCGGCGGCCAACGTCGCTGGCATGCAGCTCGCCCGCGCCACGGCCAGACGCCGCGAGATGGCGATCCGCGCCGCGCTCGGTGCCGGCGGCCGCCGCCTCGCCCGCCAGCTGCTGGTCGAGAATCTCCTGATCGCCCTGGCCGGTGGCCTCGCGGGCTGGCTCTTCGCGCTCGCGCTGTACCGCCTGATGCCGTCGCTCCTGCCGTCGACGTTTCCGCGGCTCGAGCCCTTCACTGCGGTGTCACGCACGTTCATGATCGCGCTCGGCTGCGCGCTGGCGTCCAGCCTCGCGTTCGGCGTCGTGCCGACGCTGCTCGCGCGCCGGCTCAACCTCGTCGAGGCGCTTACCGAAGACAGCCTCGCGCCCGCGGGCGGCGGTCTCCGCTCGCGGGTCGGGCGGCTTCGTGCGTTGACGATGGCGGCGCAGGTCGCGATCGCGGCGCTGCTGCTCGTCGGCGCGGCGCTGCTCGGCCGCACCTTCACGGCGCTCGTCCACGTCGACCGCGGCTACGACCCGCATCACCTGCTCACCGCGACGGTGCCGATGCCGACCCTCGACGCGACGGCGCGCAGCCGGGCGCTCGACGACATCGTCGAACGGCTCTCGCACACGCCGGGTGTGTCGGCGGCGTCCGCGGCGAGCGTGATGCCGCTGATGCAGTACGACTCGCTGATGAGCTTCCGCCTGACGCCGCGCGCCAACGGCGACGTCATCCCGGTGCAGACGGCGATTCGCTCCGTCGGGCCCGGCTACTTCGCTGCGCTCGGCATCCGCGTCGTCGACGGCCGCGCCTTCACCGAGGCGGACACACTCACGTCCGAGCCGGTCATCATGGTCAACCGTGCGTTCATGCACGCGTACGTGCCGGATGGCGGCGTCGGCACGATGTTGCCGATCGCGTTCAACCGCGGCGTCACTTCCGAACGCATCGCCGGCATCGTCGACGACGTCAAACAGCGGAGCGCAACGGACGCGCCGCAGCCGGAGCTCTACAACGACTATCGGCAGCTCGACACGGGCATGGCCAACGACACGCCGGTGATCGTCGCGCGGACCGAGGGCGATCCGGAACGCGCTCGTCCAGACGCTGCGCGGGCTCGTCCGCGATCGTGTGCCGGCGTCGGTCATCGACTCGCTGATGACAATGGACGATCGGCTCGCGACGAGTCTGGCGCAGCCGCGGCTCTACGCCGTGCTGCTCGGGGCGTTCGCGGGTTTCTGTCTGCTCCTGGCGGGTGCGGGGCTCTTCAGCGTGTTGTCGTACAGCGTCGCGCAACGGCACCGCGAGATCGGCATCCGCTCGGCGCTCGGCGCGAGCCCGCGGGATATCGTCAGGCTCGTCGTCCGTCAGACGCTCGTCGTCGCCGGCGCGGGCGCGCTCGTGGGCCTGGGCGCGGCGTTGCTGGTCGCGCGCGAGATCTCGTCGTTGTTCTTCGGGGTCACGTGGCGCGATCCGCTCAGCTTCGCGGCGGTCGCGGGTCTGCTCATGCTGGCGACGTTGGCGGCGTGTTACGGTCCGGCGCGTCGGGCGGCTCGAGTGGATCCGCTGAAGGCGCTTCGGGCCAGGTAATCGCGTCGTTTCCGGTGTGAGACACGGCCGGCTGCGGCACGCGGCTGCCGGCGTCGATGTGCAGACCGATGTAGATCGCTGCGCCGAACGCGTACACCCAGTACGCGATCACGAGCGGCCAGCGAAACGTCGGATCGAGATCCGTCGGCGCCATCCGGCCGCCGATTTCGAACGTCGTCAACATCGCCGATGCGAGCAGCGCGAACCGCGCGAGCGTCGCGGCCGCCAGACGCCGGCCCATCAGGAAGAACCCGCCCGCGAGCTGCATGCCCCCGATCACCGTGCGCGCCGCGACCAGAATCAGCGCCGCGCGGTCGTAGCCCTGAATCGACGGCAGGATCCGCGCGAGCCACCAGCCGGTGGTCAAACCCTCGACGACGAGCAGGAAAGCGATCAGCAACATGCCATTAAGTGGGAACTGTGAAGTTTGAATTGTGATTGATGGTTGATTTGGCGATTGGTGATTGACGATGGGCGATAGGTGATGTGCGACCCCCCGCCGCGGTGTTAATCGACTATCGCCGATGGCCGAACGCCGATAAAAAAGCGGCCGGCGCCTCTCAGCACCGGCCGCGTCCAGATCTTCACATCACCAATCGCCAATGAACTCACAAATCAGAGATCACCTATCGCCGATGCGCGAACGCGCTATCGTCCTCCGTTCGCGCCCGGTTTGACGACGGCCGGCTGCGGGTTCTTGACGTACTTGTCGAGCCACGCGCGCCCAGCGCGCCCACAGGTCGAGCAGCGTCTCGCGCGCCGCCGGGCCGTGATCTTCGAGCGGATACCGGTAGAGCGCCGTCGTCTTGCCGAGCTCGTTCAGCGCCTGGAAGAGGCGCTCGGAGTTGATCGGGTCGGTGCCGACGTTCTGGTCGCGCCATGCCGTGATACATCAGCAGCGCGCCCGTCAGGTGGTTCGCGCGCAGAAACGGCGACATGTCGAAGTAGACGTTCGGCGCCTCCCACAGCGTGCGGCGCTCGTTCTGGAAGCCGAACGGCGTCAGCGTGCGGTTGTAGGCGCCGTCGCCCGCGATGCCGGCCTTGAAGAACGGCGTGTTGACCATCGCGTTGACCGTCGAGAACGCGCCGTAGCTGTGGCCGCCGATCGCGAGCCGCGTGCCGATCGATGAGCGCCGCGCTCGATCGAGCTCGTCGATCGCCGCCGCCAGGTCGTTGCGCAGGTCGTTCACGTAGTTGTTGTTCTGCTGCCCGGTCGGCCCGACGATCGGAATGCCGGCGCTGCCCGCTGCGATCCGTCGTATCGGTGATGACCGCATAGCCCAGGCGCACGAAGAACTGCATCGAGCGCGACGCCGAAGTTCGGGAACGCGTTCTTGTTGAACGCTGCGATCCGGCGCGATCGTACGGCGTCCTGCGTGTCGTACTCGGACGGGTAGATCCAGAAGATCGCCGGCAGCCGCGTGCCCGCCTGGTAGCCCGGCGGCAGCATGACGCTCAGCGTGAACTGGAACCCGTCCGGCCGCGTCATCGGCGACGGTGCTGCTTCGGCGCCGTCGTCAGATCGGGCGCGATGTCCTCGTTGTTCGTCAGCTGCTTGCGCGCCGCTGCCGTCGATCAGGATGCTCTGCGGCGGCGTCGTCGGCGCTCTCGCGCGACGACGATGAACTTCTTCGCGTCGGGATCGAGGATCGTGGACACGCGCTCGTAGACGTTGTTGTTGTCGCTCTCGTAGATGCGCGTCTTCTCGCCGGTCTTGATGACGACGCGGTCGAGGAACGTCTTCGGCCCGACCTGGTCGGGTTCTTGTCGTAGATCGTGCCCTGATAGAACACCGCCGTGCCGTCGGCCGAGAGCAGCACCGTGCCGCCGCCACCACCGCCGCCGCCACGTCCCCCGCCGGCCGCCGCCACCGCCGCCACGACCGCCGCCGCCACCGCCGCGCGCGCCGACGAGCGAGCCAGGCGTGTTGGCGGTCGGATCGTCTGCGTGCACCGCGCACTTCATCAGCGGGTAGCTTCTGCGCCGGGTCGGTCAGATAGACGCGCGTAGTCGGTCGTGTTCTGGCCCGGCGTCTCGCTGAAGAAGATCATCTGCATGTCGGGCGAGAAGCGCACGCCGGTCATGCGCGTGTTGTTCTCGTAGATCAGCTTGCGTGCTCGTCGTGTCGAACGGCGGCAGCCAGCGCATCAGCCGATCCGGGCGCGGCGGGCCCTGCGGCGCGCCGCCGCCGGCGCCGCGCGCGCCTCGTCCGCCGCCGGCCGCACCACCGCCGGCGCGTCCGCCGCCGTTGGCTGCGCCGTTCGCGCCGCCGCCGTTGGCCGTGCCGGCCGGCGCCGGCTCCTGCTCGAGATACGTGAAGCCCTGGCCGTCCGCCGCCCACGCCAGCTCGCGCTTGCCGTTCTGATCGGCGTTGCCGCGGCCGCGACCGCCGCCGGCCTGCGCGGCGCCGCCGCGGGATCGGGATTCGGATCGGGATTCGGGTCGTCGGGAATCGCGCCGAGGTTGATCGGCCGCTCGCTCAGCTTCGCGAGCACCTTGCCGGTCGTGTCCCACACCTCTTCGATCGATCCGAAGCTGCTGACGGGCACGATGTAGGAGAACGGCTTCGTCATGCGCGTGACGCGCACGTACTGGCCGTTGGGCGACAGGTCGATCGCGCGCATCATCGCCGGCGCGCCGATCTTCTTCACCGCGCGCGTCGCGACGTCGATGAGCGCGACCTGGCCGGTCGCGTGCCACTCGAGCAGCGCGAAGTCGCTGCGGGGTGTGCATCAGGCTCGGGAACGTGCGCAGCGCTGCTGCGGCCGCCGAGCGAGACCTTCACTTCCGGGCCCGCCGGCAGCGGTCGGCTTCGGCGTGCGGCATCGGCGCGCGGCCGTCGGGAACCAGCACGGTCGCGATCTGCTTGCCGTCGTCGGTGAAGTCGAAGTTCGTCACGAGCGTCGCGAGCACGGGCGTCTTCGTCAGCTGATGCGACTCGCCGGTCGCGACGTCGGCGAGCCAGATGTGCGTCGCGTCGTCGGACAGGCCGTAGTACGCGATCGCACTTGCCGTCCGGCGACCACGTCGCGTTGGCGACGCGCAGGCCCGCGGGCACCTGAATCTTCTTCCGCGAGCCGTCGGCGGCCGAGATGATCTGGATGCCGGTGTTGTTGCGGATCGTCATCGCGCGGGCGCGGTTCGCCCTTGAAGTCGATGAACACGCCGCCGAGCTCATGGAACGGCTTGGAGAACAGTGTTCATCGGCACGGCGCCGTCGCCGATCGTCGTCGAGGAACCATTTCTTGTCGGGGCTCGGGTTGCCGAGCGTGACGTTGAGGTAGCGCGGCGCGAGCACCGCGTCGGCCAGTTCCTTCGGCGGCGTCTGGTACGACTCGGCCTGCAGCACCGCGTCGTCGGCCGACGGGGGCGCTGCCGGTCGCGAGGCGGTGCCCCGCTGCCCGGACGTCTGCGCGACGAGCGAAAGCGGAATCAGCGCGACGGCGGACACGAGCGCGACGCGCCAGACGCGCTTCGCACGGCCGCTGCGCGCGGGGGACATCTTCGGGGTCATACAGCCTCCATCCAAGGTCGGGTGTGCCAGAAAAATACACCGGCGCGGCCTGCGTGTCGAGCACGCCGCCGCGCCGGATGCGAGATGCGATTCCGGACAGTTCTACCGAGTGCCGGGGCCGAGAATCCGATCCACCTCGGCCTTGATGCCGTCCATCTGCGTCTTGAGTTCCTGATATCGCGCGATCGCGTCGCGACCGATCTTCTGGTCGGTGTTGCTCGTCATGCCGGCGAGGTACGTGACGTGCTCCTGGAGGCCGGGCTTGTTGTAGCGCACGCCTTCGGGCGTCGGAACGATCTTGCCGTAGATCGTCGTCGAGCTGCTTGAGCTTCGCCGCGTCGCCGCCGCTCTTCATCGACGTCCGCGCCGCGCGCACGCGCGCGAGCGTCTGGTTCACTTCGTTCACCAGCTCGCGCATCTTCACGTTGTGCTCGTACTGCTCAACGAGGTCCGCGGCCGTCACGCCTTCCGCCGCGATCCGCGGATCGATCAGCACGTTGAACGGCTGCGTCTGTGACGCGCCGTCCACCGTGAGCTTGCGCCTGATACGCACCGGGCGGCAGCGTGAGGCCGTTCTGTGTCGCGCACGTCCCACGACGACGCGGTTCATGCCCGCATCTTTCGTGACGCGCGTCGCGACGCCGCCACCGCCGCGGCCGAATCCACCGCCTCCGCCGCCGGCGCCCGCTTCGGGATCCGGCGGCTGTGCCGGCGGTTCAGCGCCCGCCGCACCCGCGTTCGCGCCCGCACCGCCGGCCCGCTGAGCCGCCGCACCGCCTGCCGGAGCCGCACCACCGCCACGACCGCCGCGACCACGGCCACCGCCCGCCGCCGGCGGCGCGCTGTTGCTCGAGTACGAGTTGACGACCGCGCCCTTCGCGTCGAGGATGTCGATCGTGCACCGTCCGGCGGGCGCGGTCGGCAGGAAGTATTCGAACGCGGGCCCGAGCAGATTCGGACTCACGCGCGTGCGATAGCCGTCGCGCGGCTTGAACAGCGTCGCCGCGGCGACGTGCCGGCGTCAACGTCGCGGGCAACTGCTCGATCGCGCTGATGTTGTCGAGAATCCAGAACGCGCGGCCCTGCGTCGAGACGACCAGATCCTTGTGATGGATCTTGATGTCGGTGATCGGCACCTGCGGCAGGTTCAGCTGGAACGGCTGCCAGTGCGCGCCGTTGTCGAACGAGATGAACATCCCGAACTCGGTGCCCGCGTAGAGCAGGCCCTCGCGATTCGGGATCTTCGCGCACGACGCGCGTCGGCCAGTCGGCGGGAATGCCGTTCTTGCCGTCGGTCAGCCGCGTCCACGTCTTGCCGTAGTCGTCGGTCTTGTAGATGTACGGCTGGTAGTCGCCGAGCAGATAGCGATACACCGCGAAGTACGCCGAGCCCTTGCGGATGCGGCGACGCGTCGATGTACTGCACGCGTCCGCCCGGCGGCAGATCCTTCGGCGTGACGTTCGTCCACGTCTTGCCGTCGTCGCGCGTGACGTAGAACGGCCCGTCGTTCGAGCCCGTCCAGATCACGCCCTTCTCGAGCGGCGATTCCGCGATCGCGTAGAGCGTGCTGTAGAACTCTTCGCCCGTCACGTCGCGCGTGATCGGCTCGCCGCTCACGCCCTGGCAGCACGGTCGGGATGCGCGGTGAGATCCGGCGAGATCTTCTCCCACGTCACGCCCTTGTCGCGCGTGCGATGCAGGTACTGCGATCCGTAATAGAGCGACGCTCGGATCGTGCGGCGACGTCGCCATCGGCGACACGCGCTGGAAGCGATAGATCAGATCGCTCGCGGGATTGCCGTAGAGCGACTGCGCGCCGACCCAGTAGTTCTTCTCCTGGCCGGTCTTCAGGTCCATCACGCCGTACTGCCCCTTGCACGAGCCGTAGACGATGTCGGGTTGCCGGGATACGGCATGATCGGCCCGGTCTCGCAGCCGGGGCCGCGCTGCCAGTCGGCCAGGTTGTACGGATCGGCGTTGCTCGAGATGATGACGCGTGTTGTCGTCCTGCTGCGCGCCGTAGAGCTTGTACGGGAACTGGTTGTCGATCCACACGCCGTAGATCTCCGCCGGTCGGCTGATTCATCTGCGACGACCACGTGCGGCCGCCGTCGGTCGAGACGTTCGCGCCGCCGTCGTTCGACTGGATCATCATGTTGCCGTCTTTCGGGCTGATCCAGATGTCGTGGTTGTCGCCGTGCGGCGTGCGCATCGTCGTGAACGTCTTGCCGCCGTCGGTCGACTTGTAGAAGCCCTCGGCGCCGGCGTAGACGACGTCGGCGTTGGTCGGATCGGCGCCGAGCGTGTCGTAGTAGAACGGCCGCTAGATCATCTGCGGCCGGCGAGCCGGCGTCGCCATGTCCACGTCTGCGCCCGCGTCGTCCGATCGATAGAGCCCGCCGCCCGGCTTCGCCTCGACGAGCGCGTAGACGCGATTCGGGTTCGGCCGCGCGTCACCGCCGATGTTGCCCTTGCCGATCGAGCTCGCTCGGCAGGCCCGCCGGTGATCTTCGTGAAGTGCTCGCCGCCGTCGGTGCTCTTGTAGAAGCCCGCGCCGTCGTTCGCGCCGCCGCTGATGATCGTCCACGGCTTGCGCTCGAGGCGCGACATCCACGCGTAGACGACGTTCGGGATTGCCGGGCTGCAGCTCGACGTCCATCGCGCCGACCGTGTCGGAGATGAAGAGCGTCTTCTTCCACGTCGCGCCGCCGTCGGTCGTCTTGAAGATGCCGCGCTCGGGATTGTTCTTGAACGCGTCGCCCTGCGCCGCGACCCACGACGATGTTCGGATTGGTCGGATGAATGCGCACGCCGCCGATCTGGCCGGCGTTGTACGAGACCGCACGAACTTCCACGTCTCGCCGCCGTCGGTCGTCTTGTAGATCCCGCGGCCCGTCGACACGTTGCTGCGCACGTCGTCCGATCCGGTGCCGAGGTAGATGACGTTGGGATCGGAATCCGCGACCGCGACCGAGCCCGTCGAGCCGAGCGGCACCTTGCCGTCGGTGATCGGCGCCCAGTTCGCGCCGCCGTCGGTCGTCCGGAACAGCCCGCCGCTCGCGACGCCCATGTAGAAGGTGCGCGGCTGCGACGGCACGCCGGTCACCGTCGTCACGCGCCCGCCGCGCGAGGGGCCGACCAGGCGAAACTTCAGGCCCTGCTGCCAGTCCGGCGTCACCTGCAGCGACCGCTGCGGTCCGTTGAAAGAAACGTCACTCGCCCGCTGCGCGCCGAGCGGCGCCATGGCGAGCAGACCTGCGGCAGTAAAGAGAAGTGTCTTGCGGAACATGCGGCGAGCCTCCGTGGATCGGCAAACGGTATCACGGTCATGCGTTTCGCGTTCCGCGTTTCGCGTTTCGCGTTTCGCGTTCGGGCGTTCGGCGTTCGGCGTTCGGCGTTCGGCGTGGCCGCCTCAGCGTCGATATCGCGACGCGACCGCGCCCGTCGCGCTCGATTCGAACATGCGCTTTTCGCTCTCGTGGATCGCGTCGAGCAGCGACGTGTCCTCGAGCGCCGGGATGCACACGGTCTCGCCGCGGTCGAGACCGGCGAGCGCGGCAGAGACGACGGCCTCGGGCTCCATGATCATGTGGGCGGGATAATGCGACGGATCCATCCCCATGCGCGTGTGGAATTCCGTGCGCACGAGGCCTGGGCAGAGCGCCTGCACGCGCACACCGGTGTCCTTCACTTCGTTCGCGACGAGTTCGCTGAAGGACGTCACGAACGCCTTGCCCGCCGCGTAGAGCGATCGCTGCGGCAGGCGCGGCGCGTCCATGGCGCTGCTGTAGGCGAGGCGCGACGACACGTTGACGATGTCGCCGCGGCCGCGCGCGATCATCCCGGGGAGCACAGCGCGCGTGAGGCGCATCACCGCGACGATGAGCAGCTGCAGCTGTGCCTCGGCACGATCCGGATCGACGCCGACGAAAGGCGCGTACGCACCGTAGCCGGCGTTGTTCACGAGCGTGCCGATCGTCGGATCCGACGCGAGCCGATCCTCGACGCGGCGGCGCTCGAGGTCGCGCGACAAATCCGCGGCGATCACGTCAACGGCGACGCCATATTTCTGATTCAGCGTGACGGCGAGATCGTCGAGCCGCTCACGCGTGCGCGCGACGAGGATGACGTTGCGTCCGTCTTTCGCGAAACGTTCGGCGAACGCCGCGCCGAGGCCGGCGGAGGCGCCAGTGACGAGAACGGTGGTGTGAGCAGCCATGATACTCATGTTAGTATACTCATATGAGTTACCGCTTACAGATCCTCGTACCCGAGGCGCTCGAACGCCAGGTCCGCAAGGCGGCGCAGCGCGAGCGGAAATCGGCCGGCGCCTGGGTCCGGGCCGCGATCGAGCGCGCCCTGCGCGAGCCCAAATCCGCGGCTGATCCCCTGGCGGAGCTCGAGCGCCTCGGCGCGCCCACCGGCGATCTCGATCAGATGCTCGCGGAAATCGAGGCCGGGCGCGGCTGATGATCTTCGTCGACTCGAACATCCCGATGTACGTCGCGGGCCGCGACCACCCGCTGAGGGATCCGGCGCGGCGGTTCCTCGATCGCGCGCGCCGGCGCGAGGTCGAGATCTGCACGAGCACCGAGGTGCTGCAGGAAATCCTCTATCGCTACGCGGCGCTCCAGCGGCGCGACCTGGGCGCGCGCGTGTACGAGCTGTTCGTGCAGTTGTGCGCGACCGTGCTGCCGGTGACGCTCGCCGACACCGATCGCGCCCGCGTCCTGATCGCGGACGCCCGTGTCAGCGTGCGGGACGCCCTGCACGCGGCCGTCATGCTCAATCACGACGTCCGCACGATCGCGACGTTCGATCAGGACTTCGACCTGGTGCCGGGCGTCACGCGTGCCCGGCTAGACTGACCGCGCCGCCGCGTCGATCCAGCTGCGCATGACATCCGCACCGACCACGCCTGAGTGCTGATTGGTGACCTGCCCACGGGCGAGGACGACGAAGTTCGGAATGCTCTGCACGCGATACCGCGCCGCGATCTCCGGATACCGATCGCTGTCGACCTTGAGCACGAGCGCGTGCCCGGCCGTCTCTGACGCCACGCGCGCGACTTCCGGCGCGGCCATCCGGCACGGCCCGCACCACGCCGCCCAGAAATCGACGAGCACCGGCACGGGCGACTCGCGCGCCACCTCGTCGAAGGTCGCGACGTCGGCGTCGATCGGCGCGCCGATCGGCGTGAGCGCGGTCTTGCACTGGCCGCAGCGGACCTCGGACGTCACACGCGACGCCGGCACGCGGTTCTTCTGATGGCACTGCGGGCACGCGACAATCACGACGCCCTCGCTTCGCTCAGACGCATCCTCGTCTCACCTTACACCGCCTCGCCGCGCACGCGCACGACGAGCGGCACGGTCAGCGTCTTCGGATAGCTGAAGCTATGTTCCCACAGGCCGTCTTCGCCCCAGCCGTCGCCGTGATCGACCGTCCGCTCAGCTGGAACGCCTCGGGCCCCTTCGCGGGAGACGCGCGAGCGTCCGTGGCGGCGTCGACGTACACTTTCCTCGGGATGGCCGGAGAGAGTCGCACGTCGCGCCGGGCGTTTCTGGCCGGTGCGGTGGCCGGAGCGGGCGCGATTGCCGCGTCGATCGTCAACGGTGTCCGCGCCGCGCCGGTCGTCGCTGCGCCGGGGCGGCCTCGTCCTTCGCCGGCGCAGCTGTCCTGGCAGCGCGACGAACTCGCGCTGTTCTGCCACTTCGGCGTGAACACGTTTACGAACCGCGAGTGGGGCGACGGCACCGAAAACCCCGCGATCTTCGCGCCGGCGAATCTCGACGCCCGGCAGTGGACGCGCGCCGCGCGGGCCGCCGGATTCCGCACCGCGATCCTCACGGCGAAACATCACGACGGGTTCTGCCTGTGGCCAACGCGAACCACCACGCACTCGGTCGCGAAGAGCCCGTGGCGCGGGGGCGCGGGCGATCTCGTGCGCGAGTTCGTCGATGCGTGTCGCGCCGAGACACTCAACGCCGGCCTCTATCTCTCGCCGTGGGACCGCCATGAGCCCGCGTACGGCGACTCGCCGCGCTACAACGATTTCTACTGCGATCAGCTGCGCGAGTTGCTGACGCACTATGGGCCGATCGCCGAACTGTGGTTCGACGGCGCGAACGGCGAAGGGCCGAACGGCAAGCAGCAGACGTACGACTGGCCGCGCATCTGGTCGCTCGTGCGATCGCGGCAGCCGAAGGCGGTGATCTTCTCGGACGCGGGCCCCGACGTCCGCTGGATCGGGACGGAGAACGGCGTCGCCGGCGATCCGAACTGGTCGACGGTCGATCCATCGGTCGTGCCGGTGCCGGGTCTCAGTGGCGCGGCGGTGACGCGCATGCTGCAGCACGGCGATCCGCTCGGCTCCGCGTGGCGACCGGGCGAAACGGATGTGTCGATCCGGCCGGGGTGGTTTCATCATCCGGCCGAGGACGCGCGCGTGAAGACGGTCGATCAGCTCGTCTCGCTCTTCTGCACGTCCGTGGGCCGCAACTCGAAGCTCCTCCTCAACGTTCCGCCGACGCGCGACGGCGTGCTGCACGAGACGGACGTCGCGCGCCTCGCCGGCATGCGGCGCGCGCTCGACGCGATGTTCGGGGAAAATCGCGCGAGTCGGCCACGCATGGTGCGCCCGAGCGCTCAGCCGGCGGCGGTGCTCGAGATGGACGTACGCGGAGAGGCGCCGATCGCCGTGATCGACCTGAGCGAGGAGATCGCGAACGGCCAGGTCGTCTCCAGTTATCGCGTCGAGGGGCAGAGGCGCGATGGATGGATCGATCTGTCGCACGGACAGACGATCGGGTATCGCAAGATCGATCGGATCCCGCCCGCGAACGTGCGCGCGCTGCGTGTGACGTTGACGATGGACACGCCGGTCGCACTGCCCCACGTCGCGGTGCGCGTCTTCGGGTAAGAGCGATTCACCGTGACCTCCTTGTCATGGTAAATCGCTCTTGGACCGCGGATCTTTCCAGATCGCCACGGCCTTCGACCGCAAATCGAAGAAGTCGGCGCACTTGTTGTTCCCGCGGCCGGTAAACCCGCCGTCGGGCTGGCAGATCACGCCGCCTTTCTCGTCGTAGAGCGTGCTCGGCACGTCGCAGCAGCGCGGGGGAACGTAATAGACGACGCGGCCCTGATATTCGTAGCGGGTGATCGAGGCCGGCGGATTGGCGACTGGCGCCGATTCGAAGCTCTTGATCAGATCGCGCACGAACGGCGGCATGTCGGCCGAGGCCGCCGGCGCGAGCGGGACGAACGCGCGCCAGGCCACGCGCGCGACCGCGGCAATCGTCGCATCCCTCGCCGCGTCGTCCGCGCGCGAGTTCATCAGCAACACCGCGATCGCAAGGCGTCGTCCGTCGGGAAGCGTGACCAGACCGATGTCGTTGCTCGCCGCGGTCACGCCGTTGGCCGTGCCGGACGTGCCGGTCTTGTGCGCGATCGATGTGCCGGGCGGCAGACCCGCCTTCAACCGTCCGGGATACGTCGTCGTCTCCGACAGCAGCTGGAGCAGCAGCCCCTGGCTCGCGGGCGAGAGTCCCCGCTGCTCGTCGACGGCGCGCAGCAGCGTCAACGCACCCGACGGCGTGATCCAATTCTGGAATTGCAGATCCGGATTGAGGCCCATCATCCGCTCGGTCGTCGTGATCGCGATGTCGCTCACGCCGACCGCGTGCACGAACGTCATCGCTCGAAGCGGGCCGCCGATCAGCCGCAGGAGCACGTCGCTCGCGGTGCCGTCGCTCTCGCTCACCGCCAGACCCAACAGCTCGCGCACGGTGACCGTCGTGCCGTCGGGATTCCGATCGCGGAGCGGGCTGTGCTGGCCGGACGTGACGTAGTCGAGGCGCGTCACGCGGATCGGCCGATCGAGCCGGAGCGTGCCGCGATCCACGAGCTGCAGCGCCGCCATCGCGATCGGCAGCTTGTAGACGCTCTGCATCGGATACCGCGTGCCGCCGCCGGCGAGAATCTCCTCCCCCGTGCCGCCGCCGAGGCGCTCGATCCCCACGCCCAGCGTGCCCTGCGCGTCGCGCGCGATCGCGGCCAATGCGGATTGCAACGCCAGGCGATCGACCGGCACCGGCAACGACGCCGGCTTCGGCACCTGAGCAACAGACGGGCTGCCGCAAAGGAGCACCGCGGCACTCGATGCCGAGACGCAGAGGCGTAACGCGGAACGGATCGAACTCCTCAACTCCTCAACTCCCTAACTCCCTAACTCCTCAACTGGAGATCGCCGCCGCCCAAACGCCGTGACCGTGAGCACGATCGCAACGATGACGACCACGACGTACGTGAGTGCGAAGCACCAATCCGACGGCCCCGAGTGCCCGAGCGACTCGATCCCCGTGCGCGCTTCGTACCAGCCCCAGAACGGCGACATCAGAAACGTCACGATGAACGCGACCGGCGCGCACACGAGCAACTCGATGACGACGATCACCGCCCATCGCACGCCGGATCGCCCCGCCATAGTCGGCTAGCTGCCGCCGCCGGCCAGCTTGAGGTTCTGCACCTTTTTCTCGCCGTCGGCGATCGCGATCGTAAACGCACCCGGCACGAGCGAGTCGAGAAAGTTCGAGGAGTAGAGCTCGGTTTCGTCGAGATCGGTGACGGCACACACGAAGTACTTGCCGGCGGGCAGGCCCGCGACGTGGTACTTCCCGTCGCTGGCCGGCTGCGCGAGCTGCACGCGCCGCGATCCAAACGTCCACGCATCGCGATCCGTGGAAAAGACGATGATCGGATAGCCCGTGACGGGCTTGCCGGCGGCGTCCGTCAGTTGGCCCGACAGCTCGCTCACCTGATCGGTCATCGTGATCGCGACGTCCTTCAGATCGTCGTTCGACTTGAGCTCGAAGGCCGCGTCCGTGATGTCGCGCGTGCCGGCGATGATCGACTTCACGGCCCAGGTGCCGGTCTGCGCGGCCGCCGCGCCCGCGAACATCGACAACATCGGAATCGCCGCCGTCGACGCCGTCGCGCGATACGTGTTCGGCGTGAGCCCCTGCACGCTGAACGTGCCGTCGGCGTTGACGTTGCCGCTGGCCATGCCGGTCAGCATCGACGCCGCGGCTTCGAGCACGGAGGATCCCGTCGACGCGGGCATGAGCGTGACGTGAAAGCTCGACAGATCCTTCGGCGGCTCCAGCGTGTGCGCCTCGAACTTGATCGTGCCGCTCATCGTCAGGCCGGGCGCGAGCCGCAGCACGACGTTCGACACGTCCTGGCCGTTCACGTCGACGTCCTCGGCCGCCCACCAGGTGCCTTTGGAATTCGAGCCCGGCAGCATCGATGAGATCGCGGCCATCATCGCGGCGTTCGGATTCGGCGCGGTGGCGGCCGCACCAGGTTCACGCGGCGCCGTACGCACCGTCAGCGAATAGTGTCCGGGCGCGATGTCGTCGAGCGCGAATGTGCCGTCGGCGTTGCTGCCGCCGGTCGTGCGGCCGATCAGCGCGCTCAGGAGATCTTCCGCGCTCGCGGCCTTCGTCAAGTTCGGCGAGACGTTCACGCCGGCGATCGGCTGCCCGCTGGGATCGAGCACGGTGCCCGTGATGCGCGCCGTCGGCACCAGCTGCGTCGTGAGATCGACGTTCTCGCGCTCCTCGGCCGGGCCGAGCGTGACGATCGTCGCTTGCGTGATGTTCGCCGTGCCGCCGTAGTAGACCGGCGCGTACTTGACGGTGCCGCCGGCGTCCGGCGCCGCGCCCGACGGCGGCGTGGATGACGACGCCCACCGGACCTCCGCATCGGTGACGGTGTACGTCGCGCCGCGCGAAAACGCCGCGATGCCGCCGGGCCGCGACTGCACGAGATAGGCGCCCGGCGCCAGACCGAAAATGCGATACACGCCGCGGTCGTCGGTCGTCGCGGTGCTGAGCTGCGACGTCGGCTTTCGTTCGTCGCCGTTGAGCACGAGCCCCATGACGACCATCTGCTGACCGACGGCCGGCGCCCCGCTCTGCAGCCGCACGGTGCCCGTGATGACGCCGCCGCGCAGCAGCTTCACCGAGATGTCGGCCACGTGCTGTCCGTCGGCGATCGCGATCGGCACGCCGAGCCCGCGCCCCGGGCGCTTCGCGCCGTACGCGATCGACACGTAGCCGGACTTCGACGCCGTCAACGTGTAGCTGGCCGGTGCAAGATTCGTAAACGCGAACTTCCCTTCGTCGTCGGTCACCGCGGTCATCGGCAGACGGATCTCGCCCGTCGCGAGCGACACCAGCGCGTGACGCACGGGCCGGTGATCGGCGTCATCGGTCACGACGACGCCCGTCAGCGTGGCGGTGCCCGTCGGCGGCGGCGTCACGTCGCGCACCGGCGGCCGGATCTGCGCAAACGCATTCGCCGCGAGCGCGAGCGCGGCGGAGACGATGACGACGCGGGACCGCATGCGAGCGCGGGCCGTCATTGGATCTTCACCAGCGGCGCATCGACCGTCGGGTGGTCGCCGAGGGCGATCGTGACCTTGGTCGCGCTGCGCGCAATCAGTCGGTAGAAGTCCGCGCTCGCCGGGTACGCCACCGGACCGCTCACGCCGACGACGGAGTACTCCCCGGGCAGGATGCGCCCGATCGAGAAGGTGCCACCCGTCAGGGCATGCCCCTGGTAGGTCCGCCGGGGATTCATTCCGTTCGCGATCCAGTCCTCGAGATCGACCGGCAACACGAACACCGTGACGTCTTCAGGCGGCGTACTCGACGCGCGCACCGTGCCGGTCATCGACGCCGCCCGATCGGTGAAGGTCGCCACGAGGCCGGTCACGTCGCCGCTCAAGTCGAGCCCGTCCTGCAGCACATTGCGACCGTCGGCAACAAGAGAGAGCAGCACCCACGGTGCGGAGGCCGATCCCATGTTCACGTCATAGTGGCCGGGTACCGCGCCGCCCGTCTTGAAATTGCCCATGTTGTTGACCCGGGTATTCCCTCCGGCGTTCGGCCCGGACTCCCTCGGCGCCAATTGCACGCTCATCGCGGCGAGCGCATTGGCGTCGGGCTTTGGAGACGTTCCGTCAAACACGACGTGCCCACTCACCGTGAGTCCCGGCGTCAAGGTGAGCGCGATGCCGCTGACGTCACCGCCGGACACATTCACCGGTGCCTGCGCGAACATCATCGTCTGCAACGCGCCCGTGCGGCTGCCCATGGCCATCTGCATGAACGGATTCGACGCGAGCTCCGGCGGCAGCTGCGGCGGCGGCTCGCGCACGATCCGCACGACGTATTGGCCGACCGGCACACCGAGAAACGTGAACCCGCCGTTGGCGCTCGCGACCGTGGTCGCGACGTCGATGTTCGTCTGATCGGCTTCGGCCGTCACGGGACGCAATTGCACCTGCATCATCCCCGCGCCTGCCGGCCCGGCGATCGTGCCCGACACTTTCGCGGTCGGCACGACGCGCGTCTGCATGTCGATGCCGGCGCGCTCCTCGCCCGAGGCAACTTTCACGATCGTCGCGGCGCCCGGCGTCGCAGCCGACGGATAGAACATCGTCGGCGCGACGAAGATCTGGCCGCTCGACGTCATCACGGGCGTCAGACCCGAACTCGATCCCACTTGCAGGTCGCCGACGCGCAGACCGTTCGTCGCGGAAAACCCCGCGGCCGACGTCGCGAGATCGCGAAGGTCGCTGCTGCCGCCGCCGCCCATCAAGCCGCGCATCATCGAGTCGAACGTCGCGACAGGCATGGTCACCTGCGTCTGCGGCACCGCGATGGCGTAGTCGCCGGGATGCAGACCGGCCAGGCGATAGATGCCGCGGTCGTCCGTCTTGTCCTCGGACGCCTGTGAGAACCCGGATCGATCGCGCTGCATCGCGCGCACCGTCACGTTCACCGCGGGATCGCCGACGTCGTCGAGGATCGTGCCCGTGATCACCGCGTACTTCTGCATCGTGAGCTTCAAGTCGCGCACGCGCTCGCCCTCGTCGATCGATCGGCTCGAACTCACGCCGAAGTAGCCGGGCGCGTCGACGGAATAGGAGATCGATCCCTTCGGCAGATCGCGGACCACGAAGTGCCCGTTGGCATCGGTGATGAACCGTGGCGTCGCAGGAATGCGGGGACCGTCGGGCGCGGCCGGCTGAGTCGCTGCGGCTCCCTGACCTCGAGCGCCTGCGCCACGGCCACCGCCGGCCGCCGGGCCGCCGCCGCGGAGGCCGGGCGCGTTGATTCGGATCGACACGATCGCTTCGGCGATCGCCTGGCCTGAGCCCGCGTCCACCACCTGGCCGAGCACGACCGCCGTGCCTTTCGGGACGGTCGCGTCCGGCGACGAGCCAAAGGGCCCGATTTGCAGCGGCGCGGCCGCACGCGCGCCGCCCTGGGCGAACGCCAGCGCCGGCGTCGCGAACACGACGACACTCAAACCGAACGCGCGCACCAGCCTCACGGATCCACCTCCGACGCGTTGCCGGAAAGAGTTGACGAGCCGGTCACTCCAATCGTTCACCTTCGTACACCGAAACGGGCGAGCCCTCGGCCACGAACGCGGAGCGCGGCGGATGCGCGAGAATCTCGTCCCACGCGGGGCCGTACATGTCGCGCTCGGCGCCGTCGAATTCGGCCCGGTGCGGCGTCCACACGCGCCACGACGGATGGTCGACGAGGTACTCCAGCGTGCCGCCGTCTTTCTGCCGCGTATAGCCCCAATAGTGCTCGGTGATGAACTCGGCCTCGCTGCCCGGCTCGAGCGGCTGCGGCTCGCCGGCGACTTCCGCGCGCAGCGCGAAGTCCTCGGACGTGTAGCGCCACCGGTATTCGAACCGGCCGCGGGCCCGATCATGATTGTGCGCCATCGGCACGCAGAGATACGGCTCGTTGTACACCCGCCGCGCGATGCCCGCGATCGCGAATCGCGGCACCAATTCGCGGATGAAGACGACCGCGCGCCGCCACTCGCCGGCCTCGTCGCGCCGCCGCACGTAGAAGCGCAGGTTCACTTCTTCAAAGTGGCGATGCCGCGGAATCGGCACACCGCGCACGCGTGTGTCCCTGAACAGGAAACCGACGAGGCTGACGAGCGTCTGGCCATGCCAGTCGTCGAGCTCCGTGCCCACGGGCACGAGCGGCGCGAGCTGTTCGCGCGGCGCCTCGTAATTGAGGATCACGAGATCTTCCCAGCGCGCGGTCAGGAAGGGCGAGGGCAACATCACCACACTGTTAATCTCACAATGCGTGACTGGGTGACTGTGTGAATCGGTGGGAGAGTGGGGCGATGGGCCAGTGTGGCAGTCGTGCCGGATCAGAGTGTCCCATTTTGCGCAACGCCCCAATCCAGTGCCCCAGTGCCCCAATTCCCCCCATTCCGTTGACCGAATCGCCCAACCACCCAATCACTCATTTGCTCATTTGCTCTTCTTGAGTGTGTATGAGGCGAAGTCGCGCCACTGACCGTCGGCCGCGCGCTCGCGCATGTCGACGGACCAGCCGTCGGGCGTCTGCGTGAACGTCGTGCGGAACGGGCCGTCCGGATACTCGAAGACGAACGTGATCGCGTCCTTGTCCTTCTGCCCGAAGCCGAGCGTCTCGGACCAGCGGCCGCCGAACGCGTCGAGCAGGTGCGCGACGTAGCGCGTGCTCATGTTGTCGTAGCCGAGATAAAACGACGCCTCGTAGCTCGGCGGCGTCGCGACGTCGCGCATGTCGATCTTCAGGAACTGATGACCGAGCACCCAGCCGGCGTGCACGGTGTAGGTCACCTTCCGTCCTCGCACGCTGCCGCTCATCGTCCAGTCGCCGGCGAGTTGATCGAGCAGCGGATCCTGGAACGGGTGCGTCGGGCCGTCGAGCGTCGGCGCCTGCGCCGCGCCGGTCTGTGTCGTCGCCTGTCGCGCCGAGACGGGCGCGATCAGGCAAACGGCGGTGGTCACGGCGGCGAGCGTCTTGCGAAAGATCGTCATGCTGCGGGTCCTCCCAGCGCGGCGTGGATCTCGCGGATCTGCACCGCGTGCCGCGCGTCGTGTGCGCCGACGAAGATGAGTGTCTGATAGCCGTCGAGATCCCCGAACGCCGGATGCGGCACGGTGACGACGTCGAGCGCGAGGCCATCGTAGCGGACGACGAGATCGCGGACGGCGTGAAACGTGCGATCGGCGTCGGCCCACGCCGTCGCCGCGTCGACCTCCCCGCGCGGCCGCGCGCCCTCGCCGGTCACGAACTTCTGCGTGCGATCGACGAGCCGCGCGATCGGCATCGCGTGCAGAATCGACGTCGACGCCGACGCCGCCACCAGCGAGCCTTGCGCACGCGCCGCCTCGAGCGTCGCGCCGAGTCCCCGGCTCACCCGCGCGTTCACTCTCGCGAGATGTTCGACGACGTCGACCGCCGACCACTGATCCGGCGCCGGCCGCGTGCGCCGCATCGCCTCGGGCATCGCGTCGAATGCCTGGCGCAACGACGCATGCTGCGAGTCGAGGAACTCGAGGAGCTCACGAGTACGGGCGTGCATGGGAAAACCATTGTTGCCCAAGCGCAGCTCGGGAATTCAGAGTTTAGAGTTCAGAGTTCAGAGTTGGTTCGGGGTTCGGGGTTCGGTCGAGGGTTCCCCGACCGCTCGAAGCCTCGCGGCGATTCGGGCAGAAAGCCAGCGTGAGGGCTAGGAAGGTCTCGAACTCTGAACTCTGAATTCTAGACTCTGAACTGCGCGTGTCATTTACGGTTTCCCGCCGAGCCGCGCAATCAGCCCCGTGCGGCCCCACTCCATGATGATGTCGTGGTTCCACGCGAAGATCGGCCGCGCGATTGGGGCGAGCGTGCGCATCCAGGGCTTGTTGGCGGTCACGCGCCAGTCGTAGCGGACGCGCGTGTCGGTGCCGGCGGCTTCGAGTGTCCACACGCCGGTGCCGGCGAGCTCGCCCGTGGCGATGCCCGCGATCGATCGCCTCGGCTCGATCGCCGTCGTCCGCATCTGAAACGTGAGACGGTACGGCAGGACGCCGCGCCAGGTCATGTCGCGAACCGCGCCGAGGCCGGCGGCGTCGCCCGGCGTGACGAGCGCGACGCGCTTGACGCCGTACCACCACTTCGGCCACGTCTCGGGCGTCATCAATTCCGCCCAGACGCGATCGAGACTCGCGGGGATGTTCCAGGTCGTAACGAACGTGTAGTCCGACGCCGCGCTCACGCCGCCGGAGATTTTACAGCGTCGTTACTCCCGGGTGATCGTCGGTTTTCCGGCGCCGACCGACAGCATGATCCCGAGGCCAATCGCCACCACGAGGCCGATGCCGATCCACGCGGGCGCGACCTGGTGGAGCACGCCGGCCTTCCACATCGCGAGAATCACGCCGATCACCAGCACCACGTAGCCCACCAGATACATGTTGATGAATCGCATAGGGCCTCCGGCGCGAAAGACTGCAAGCGCCGTACCCGGAGAAAAGGGCAAGCGTGTGCTCAGGGTGAGCAGGTCGGGCCTATTTCGGCGGCCGCCGCATGAAGTAGTTGCGCACGCCGCGAATCATCACTTCCTCGGTGACAAGGAACCCGGCGCGTTCGTAGAAGGGCACGTTGCCGGACCGGTCGGTCTCGAGATGGCCGGCGCAGCCCTCGCGGTCGAGCGCCTCGCAGTAACGGGTCATCATCAACTGGCCGATACCGCGCCCCTGCACGGCCGGATCGACGGCGATCGGACCCAGGTGCAGATGCGCTTCCGCGGGATCGTGCGCGGCCCACACCGAAAGCCATCCGCTCACACGCAGCGCCACGCGCGGACCGACCGCGCGCATCAACGGCGGCATCAACTGGATTTTCTCCGCAATCGTGAACTGACAGCGCGCCGACGCGGTCCAGTTCGTGAAGCCGACGACCTCGTCGCCGTCCATCGCGACGATCTTGTGCCCGCGCGTCGCGGGAATCCCGACGTCAAAGAACGCGCGGTTGCGCGCGAGCGCACCGGGCCCGAAGACCGCGATGTGCAGGGGATTGCCGACGAACGCGCGCGCCAGCAGAGCGCACACGTCGACCGTGCGTTCCGGCGCAAATGGCTCGAGGCGCGGGGACATCAGGAGACGACAGGAACCGGGGAATCAGGGAACTGGGGAACTGGAGACCTGCCTCGATCACGATACGCGGAACCAGGCCAATAGAGAACCGAAGAAGCCGCTAGCAGATGCCCCCGATGAGCACGAGGCCGCCCGCGAAGCCGCCGGCGTCGGTCAGAAAGGAAATCGCCATACCGGCGACGCGCCAGAACACGTCGCGCCCGCCCGACGGCCGCTCGACGCGTGCTCGATCGCGCGCGATCACGGCCGACGCGATCGACCACTCGATCCACCGCGCCAGCACGAACGTGACGACGAGCGCCGGCCAGCTCGTGCCGAGGCGATCGTAGGCTGGAAATCCGATCAGCACGACGCCCCACGCGAGCAGCCCGAGCGCGAGTCCCGTCAGCGACCGCACGAGGCCGATCCACGCCGCGGTCTTCCAGCTGCCCGCGCGCGGCGTCGACAGAATCGCGAGGCCGTACCGGCACCAGGCCGAGTAGATCACCCACTTCCCCGCCAGGACGAACGCCAGGACGAGTTCGGGCGGCCAGTCGAACGCTGTCACGGCTGCACGCGTTCGACGTCGATCGAACACTCCGTCACGACCGCCGCCAGCGCGCCGACCGCCACGAGCATCGGCGCGAGCACAACGCCGACGACGCCGACCGTCAGCGGAAATTCCGCGATCGATCGATCCTTCTGTCGAATCCGAATCCGCCGGACGTTGCCCGCGTCGATCAGTTGCTTGATCGTCGCCAGCAACTGCTCACCCGTCGTCTCGATCGTTTCCCAGATGGTGCGTTCCGCCATGGGCCTGGCCCCTCACCGGCGAGATACGCAAAGCCGAGCGCGCCAGTTCAAACACGCGCTCCCGACCCGATGGCCCGATGACCCGATCGCGCGATAACCCGATCGCCCGATCGGCAGGTCCCCAGTTCCCCAGTTCTCTAATTCCCCAGTTCTCCGAGCCGGGGTTTCAATCATGACGAAGCGCTTGGATGGGATCGAGCCGCGACGCGCGTGCCGCGGGATAGCTGCCGGCGATCAGGCTGACGACGATCGAGAATCCGATCGCGCTCGCGACGAGCCAGAGCGGCACCGAAAACAGATTGCCCGTCGTGCCGCCTTGATTCTGGATGTAGAGGTTCGCGCCGAAGTTGATCACGCGCCCGACGAACCACCCGAGCGCGACGCCGAACACGCCGCCGAGCAGCCCGATCACCGACGCCTCGACGAGAAAGATGTGCCGGATGTCCGCGTTCGTCCCGCCGATCGCCTTCATGATGCCGATCTCACGCGTCCGCTCGAGGATCGACATCACCATCGTGTTCACGATCCCGAGCGACGACACGGTGAGTGCGATCGATCCGATCAGGCTCAAGACGATATCGAGAATGATGAACGCGCGCTTGGCGCCCTCGAGCAGATCGTTCAGCGACTGCGCGCCGTAGCCGAGCTTCTTGACCTGCGCCTCGACGTCCTGCGTGTTCTGCGCCTGCGTCACCTTCACCGTGATCGTCTGATACGTCGACGCCGCCGGCGCCGCCCCGCTCGCGATGCCCGGAGACCCGCGCCGCGCAGCGCGTTCGACGCGGTGCCGAGCGACGTGTTGATCGCCATCGCGCGCGGGATCGAGATCATCACGCCCGACACGCCCGCGAGCGCCTGCAGCCCCGCGCCGGGGTCGCGCTCGACGATGCCGACGATCGTGTAGGTCTCGCGCGTGCGCGTCACCTGAAGCGCCGCGGCCATTTGATCGAGCGCGCCGTTGCCCGAGGCAGGCGGCGGCGTGGAGACCGGCGGTGCGGCGTCGGGCGCCGGCGCGGCCGGCGGCGTGCGCCTGGCGTAGGTCAGCGTCAACGTCTGACCGATCAGCGTCTTCGGATCCTGATCCGTCATCTGCTTCGCCATGTCGAGGCTGAGCATGCACGACGCGCCGGTTTCATCGGGGAGGAAGGTGCCGTACGCGATCGTCTGAAACGCGCCCTCGCCCTTCGCCGACAGCGGGATGCCCGCGGCGAGCGCGCCCTGCGAGAAATCGGAGTAGTCGATCTGCACGGGCACGCGGATGTTCGGAAAGACGTCCTTGACGCCGGGGAGCGCGCGCAGTTGCGCGATCGCCTTGTCGTCGAGCGGCGGCGACGGCGTCTCGGGCTGCTGGGTCCCGCGCGCACCGCCGCGGCGGCCGATCGCGCCCGCGCGTCCCCCGAAGCCGAACGCGCCGCCCGGCCGTGTGGGGATCACCGTGATCGCGTCGAACACGCCGGCCTTGAGGAAGCGGCCGACGAACTGATCCTGCAGGCCCACGCCGAGCGACACCATCCCGGAGAGCGACGCGATGCCGATCGCGACGCCGAGCGTCGTGAGCGCCGTCCGCAGTTTCGCCTGGCGCAGGTTGCGCAGCGCGAGGTGGACCGTGTCGCGCGCGATCATGCGTGCGCCTCCGAGACGACCGCGCCGTCGAGCAGCGTGATCGTCCGCTGGCGTACTGCGCGGCGAGATTGGCGTCGTGCGTGACCATCACGATCGTCTTGCCGTCACGCTCGTTCAGGTCCTTGAGGAGGGCCATGATCTCGCGCGACGTCCGGCTGTCGAGGTTGCCCGTCGGCTCGTCGGCCAGCAGCAGCTTCGGGCCGTTCGCGAGCGCGCGCGCGATCGCGACCCGCTGCTGCTCACCGCCGGAGAGCTCCTTCGGCCGGTGTTGCTGCCGGCCGCCGAGGCCGACCGACGTCAAGAGCGCCGTCGCGCGCGCATCCCGCTCCGCGCGCGGCACGCCGGCGAACATCATCGAGAGCGCCACGTTGTCCGCCGCCGTCATCGTCGACACCAGATTGAACGACTGAAAGATGATGCCGACGTGACGCTGGCGATAGAGCGACAGCGCGTCGCCGGACATCGCGGCGAGATCCTGGCCGAACACGCGAAGCGTGCCGCCGGTCGCGTGGTCGAGGCCCGCGATCAGATTGAGCAGCGTCGACTTGCCCGAGCCCGACGTGCCGAGCAGCGCGACGAACTCCCCCTCGGCGACGCTGAGCGAGATCCCGTCCAGCGCCCGGACGGTGGACTCGCCCATTTTGTAGTGCTTGCTCAGCTGGTCGATCTGCAGCGCGTCGCTCATCGGCCTCCGCGGTAGTGGACCGCCAACAGGGTGAGGTCGTCCTCGGGCGGTGCGCCTGAAGCGAAGGCGCCGACGGTCGCGGCCACGTGTTGCACGAGCATGTCGGGCGTGGACGCGCCAGCGGCCGCGATCGCCGCCGCCAGCCGCTCGACGCCGAACATCTCGCCGGCGGTGTTGCGCGCGTCGGTGGCGCCGTCGGTGTAGATCACGAGCGTCGATCCCGCCGCGAGATGGACGTGCGACTCCGCGAACACCGCGTCGTCGACGACCCCAAGCGCGATGCATTTCGTAAGCGGGGGCTCGGCCGCGACGCCGGCCGGATCGATCACGACCGGCGGATTGTGCCCCGCGTCGACGAGCGTGACGTCGCCGGTCGCGACGGCGACGCAGCCGACGAGCGCCGTGACGAAGATCATCCGCTCGTTGTCGCGCGCGAGCTCGCGGTTCATCCGCGCGACGACCTCGCCGACGCGCGCGCCCGCTTCGACCGTCGCGCGAAACAGCGTCTTCGCGACGGCCATATACAGCGCGGCCGCGACGCTCTTGCCCGCCACGTCGGCGACGATGAACCAGAGCTCGTCGCCGGCGAGGACGAAATCGTAGAAATCGCCGCCGACGGATCGCGCGGGCTCGAGCGTCGCCGCGACGGAAATCTCCGGCCGCTCGGGCACGGTGCGCGGGAGCATCGCCATCTGCATTTCGTGCGCGATCGCCAGCTCGTGCTCGAACACCTTGCGCGCCGCCGCTTCTTCCATCAGCGCGACGTTGCGCACGCGCAGCGCGGCCGCGCCGGCGAGCGAGACGAGCAGGTCGAGATCCTGCTCGGAAAAGCGCCGCACGCTCGCGCGCGAGGCGAGCGTGATGAGGCCGAGCGTGCCCTCGGCGTCGACGAGCGGTGCCGCGACGAAGCTCTTGATGCCGGACATCATCATCGACTCGGAGCCGGAGAAGCGCTCGTCGATCGCCGCGTCGAGCACGAGCGCCGGCCGCGCTTTACCCGCGACCTCGTCGATGATCCGCCGCGGCACCACCACTTCCGCCTCGTCGTCGCGATGCGTGCGCGTGGCCGCGCGCGTGAGGCTGCCGTCGGCGCTCTTGAGCAGAATCACGCCCTGCTCCGGCTTCAGGACGTCGAAGCACCGCTCGAGGATCAGATCGAGCAGCGCGGGCAGCGAGATCGGCTCCGCCAGCGCGCGATGGATCTCGTTGAGCGTGCGCAGTCGCGCCGCCTGGCGATCATCGACGGTGTCGTCCGTAGGTCCGACGGTGACGTCCGTACCGGGCGCCGCGACGAAGCGAATCGGCGTGTCGCCGACCAGGAACACGTCGTCGGGGTGCAGCGACGTGGGCCCGAGGAGCGGGATGCCGTTGATGCGGGTGCGGTTGGTGGCGCCGAGGTCCTCGAGCCACCAGAGCTTGTCGCGCCACGCGAGCCGCGCATGCTGACGCGACGCGCTCGTGTCCGAGACGACGAGGCCCACGGTCGGACTGCGGCCGATCACGAGCTCCTCGACGTTGAACTCGCGATCGATGGGCGCCGCGCCCGGCGCTTCGACGCGCAGACGGAGAATCATGAGGACGAGACGCGCCGTCGCGCCGCGTCACGCGTCGGCTCGACGGCGAAGAGCGGCAGGAAACCCGCCAGCTCGAAGACCTGGCGCACGGAGTCACCGAGCGCCGCCAGCGCGAGCTGCCCCTTCAAGTCGCGCAGCTTCTTGGCGAGCGTCAGCATCACGCGCAATCCGGCGCTGCTGATGTACTCGACGCCGGAAAAATCGATGACGAGGCGGCGATCGCCGCCGGCGACGCGCCCGCTCAGTTCTCGATCGAGCGCTTCCGAAGTCGTGCTGTCGATCCGTCCGACCGGCGCGACCACGGTCACGCCGGCTTCGTTCATCTCATCGATATCAATCCGCATGCGACGTCCCCGGCGACGCGGCGTCCGGCCGCACGCGCCACGACATAGTTAATAGATTCTGTGCCGCTTTGCGCTCGTAACGCACGCGGTCCATCAGCCCCGTCACCAGCGTCACCCCGAGTCCGCCCGGCCGGCGGTGCTCGAGCGGCGACGTCGTGTCCGGCGCCGGCAGCGACAAGGGATCGAACGGCTCGCCGCGATCCGACACGTCCACGGTGACGACGTCCGCGTCGAGTTGAAACGTCAGATCGATCGGCGCATCGCCCCCGCGCATGCCGTGGCGCACGATGTTGGACAGCACCTCGTCGAGCGCGGTCAGGAAGCGCCAGCGGGAATCGTCGGGCAATCGGGCCGACTCCCAGAATTGTTCGAACGCCGCGGCCGCGAGACTAACGCCGGACATCGTGCCAGGCACGGAGAGGGTCTGGCGCGGCATTTGGGGAAGCTCGCCGGGATGATACCAGCCGGACGACGGGGAGACGGCGTCGGCACCTTGAGCCCCTGAGACTCAAGGGTTTCCGTGCTAAAACACCGGAGGGCCCCAACTTTCACCACGGCGATGCATAAGTCTATGCAGGACGGGATCGACGACGCGGCGTGCATCGCCCGGTGCTTAGGGGGAGATGCGTCCGCCTTCGAGCCTCTCGTCACGCGGTATCAGCGCGTCCTGTTCTCGGTCGCTCTCCGGCTGGTCGGCAATCATGAAGACGCGCGGGACGCGACGCAGAACGCTTTCGTTCGTGCGTACGCAAACCTCGAGCGCTTCGACCCGGCGCACAAGTTCTTCAGCTGGATCTACCGGATCGTCGTGAATGAGTGTTTGAACGTTCGGCGCGCGCGCAAGCCGCAGGAACCGCTGCTCGATCAGTTCCCGATCAGCGGCGGGTCGTACGAGGCGCTGGAAGCGGCGGAACGCAAGGCGCGGATTCGAGGCGGCCATCAAGCGGCTGACCGACGATCAGCGCGAAGTGATCGTGCTCAGGCATTTCGCCGACCTGTCCTACGAGGAAATCGGCGAAACGATCGGCGTGCCGGAGAAGACCGTGAAGTCACGTTTGTTCTCAGCTCGACAGCGGCTTGGGGAGCTGCTGGGCGGGCCTTAGCAGGTGCCAGGATGGCAATGTCCGATATGGAAGCACGCGAGCAGCGCGCGGATACGGCGCTGGCGGAACTCCAGGAATCCGACGTCCCCGAGGGATTCACGGCCGCCGTTATGCGTCACGTTTCCGACACCGAGCGCGAGCTCTCGTGGTGGAAGCGCCGGCGTCGTCTGACGCATTCGTCCCGCGTTACAAACTTTTCATCACGCCGTGGTGTAGATTCATCAGCTTCTCACCGGTCGTTCGCCGGGCAGTTCACTGGAGGATCCATCATGGCGCGCAAAGTGCTCTGGGCAATCGCAGGCGTAGGTGCGGTCGGCGTCGTGTTGCTCCTCTGGCACGGGTATCCACCGGTGGGCGAAGGCACGGAAGGCACGGTCGGCGCCGCGAATCGGTATCAATCGACCAAACCGCTGGCCTCGGGCGACGTGGTCCTCGGCACGATGGACGTGCAGCAGTTCCTGCAGAGCGACACGTTCGACCGCCTGCTGAAGAACGCCGAGACGCGTGCGTTCCTGCAGAAAGCCGCCCACGACACGGCGCTCCAGGCGGCGCTGGCGAATCCGGAACTTGGCAAGGCGCTCGCGGACCCCGCGCTCGGCCGGGCGCTGGCGGACGCTGACTTCCGGCACGCGCTGGCGGATCCGGCGATCGGCCGCGCATTGGCCGATCCCGCGGTTGCGGCGGCCTTCGCGGATCCCGCGATCGGACGGGCGCTCGCGACGCCAGAATTCCGCCACGCGCTGGCGGATCCGGCGCTCGGCCGCGCGTTCGCGGATCCCGCGTTCGGCAAGGCGCTCGCCGACCCCGCGATGCACGTCGCGCTCGCCAGTGCGGAGCTGCGGAAGGCGCTCCAGAATCCGGCGCTCCATCAGGCGATGGCGGATCCGGCGATTGCGGCGGCGCTGGCCGATCCCGCGATCGTGCATGCGCTGCAGACGCCTCAGATGATGAGCGCGCTCGCCGATCCGGCGTTCGGACACGCGTTGGCGAATCCGGAGCTCGGCAAGGCCCTCGCCGATCCCGCGCTCGGCAAAGCCCTCGCGGATCCGGCGCTCGGCAAGGCCCTGGCCGACCCGGCGCTGGGTAAGGCGCTCGCGGATCCGGCGCTCGGCAAGGCGCTGGCGGATCCCGCGCTCGGCCGCGCGCTCGCCGATGCCGATCTCCTGAAGTCGATGGCGTCGCCCGCCTTCGGCAAGGCGCTCGCGAGCCCGGAAATGGCCGCGGCGCTCGCCGGCCGGTAACGAGAGTTTCCTCAGCACGACAGAAGCCCGGCGTGGGTCCCAAGCGCGCCGGGCCCCTGTCGCCTCTCTGAAACCCCGGGCTCTGCGACAAGCCGATCCTGATGCCCCCTTCGTCCGATTCCCAGGCAGCGCGCGATACAGCTGCAACGCAGGGAGGCAGGTCCCCGGTTCTCCAGTTCCCCAGTTTCCCGGTTTCCGGTACCCTTCGTTCGTGCGGTTTCGACCACTCTTGGCGCGTGGCGCGCGCCTCGCGGCGCTCGTCGTCGCGGTCCTGCTGCTCGGCGCGCGTCCGGCGTCGGCGCAGCTCGAGAAGGTCGAAACGGGCGATCTGCGCCTCGTCTATTTCACCCCGACTGAGACGTATCTCGTCCCGCACGCCGCGCGCACGTTCCTCAACGCCGACACGTTCCTGAAAGCGCTCTTCGGCTACACGCCGACGGCGAAGACGACGGTGCTGCTGGCCGATTTCTCCGACTCCGGCAACGCCGCGCGCCGGCGACCGTGCCGCACAACACGCTTCGCGTCCAGATCGCGCCGCTCAGCTTCGCGTTCGAGACGATCGCCGCCAACGAGCGCATGAACACGATCATGAACCACGAGTTCGTGCACGTGATCGCGATGGACCAGGCGGCGCGTCGCGATCGCATTCTTCCGATCGATCTTTTCGGCGGCAAGGTCACGCCGATCGCCGACGCAGCCCGAGTCGGTGCCTGTACTTCTATCTCACGTCGCCGCGCGTGGCGGCGCCGCGCTGGTATCACGAAGGCGTCGCGGTGCTTCATCGACACGTGGATGGCGGGCGGCATCGGCCGCGCGCAGGGCGGCTACGACGAGATGGTGTTCCGCTCGATGGTGCAAGCGACCACGCGCGCTTCTACGATCCGCTCGGGCTGGCCGTCCGAAGGCACCAAGATCGACTTCCAGGTCGAGGTCAACTCGTACCTCTATGGCACGCGGTTCATGACGTGGCTCGCGTACCACTACTCGCCCGAGCAGGTGATTCAGTGGGTGTCGCGCAAGGACGGCAGCGCGTGCGTACTACGCGAGCGCAGTTCCAGCAGGTGTTCGGCACGCCGCTCGAGTCCGGCCTGGCAGGCGTGGATCGGCGTGCGAGCAGACGTTTCAGCAGGCGAACCTCGACGCGATCCGCAAGTTCCCGGTCACGACCACGACCGATCTCTCCCCGCGTGCGCTCGGCTCGGTGTCGCGCGCGTACTACGACGCGTCGGCCAGCAGGATCTACGCGGCCTTCAACTACTCCGGGCGTCGTCGCGCACCTCGGCGCGATCGACGTCGAGACGGGCGCCACGTCGCACCTCGTCGACGTCAAAGGTCCGCTCATCTATCAGGTCACGTCGCTCGCGTGGGATCCGGCGACGAAGCTGTCTTCTACACGACCGACAACGGCGCGCACCGCGATCTCGTGTCGCTCGATCCGGCCACCGGCCAGCCACACGCTTCTGCAGAAAGACGCGCGCATCGGCGATCTCGTGTTCGATCGCGCCGACGGCACGCTCTGGGGCATCCGGCAGCCTGAACGGCCTCTGCACGCTCGTCGAGATCTCGCCGCCCTACACGTCGTGGAAGCAGATCGCGACGCTGCCCTTACGGCACGATCGTGTACGACCTCGACGTCTCGCCGGACGGCACGATGCTCGCGGCGTCGTTCGGCGAAATCAGCGGCAAGCAGGACGTGCGCGTGCTGTCGACGTCGGATCTGCGCGCGGCGACGCGTCGCGCCGATCGCGACGTTCGACTTCGACGGCGGCGTGCCGGACAACTTCGTCTTCTCGCCGGACGGCAAATATCTCTACGGCAGCTCGTACTACACGGGCGCGTCGAACATCTTCCGCTACGAGATCGCGACGAAGAAGGTCGAGTGCGTGAGCAACGCCGAGACCGGCTTCTTCCGTCCGATCCCGCTCGGCGACGACCAGCTGATCGTCTTCCGCTACACCGGGCAGGGCTTCGTGCCGGCGCGGATCACGGCGACGCCGCTCCAGGACGTCAATCCGATCACGTTCCTCGGCGAGCGCGCGGTCGAGGCCCATCCGGTGCTCAAGACGTGGGCCGTCGGATCGCCCGCGGCGATCCCGTACGACACGATGCCGAAGACCGAGGGCGTCTATCACCTCGGCGGCGGCCTCGCGCTCGAGTCGTTCTATCCGATCGTCCAGGGCTACAAGGACACCGGCGCCGTCGGCGCGCGCGCGGACTTCTCCGATCCGCTGCAGCTCAACCGCGCTGCACCTCGCCGCCTCCTTCACGCCCGCGAGCACCGACGTCACCGGCGCCGAGCGCGTGCATCTCGAGCCGCGTACCAGCGCTACGACTGGACCGCCAAGGCGGCCTGGAACGACGCGGACTTCTACGATCTGTTCGGCCCGACGAAGACGAGCCGCAAAGGCTACAAGGCCTCGCTCGCGCGTCACCGCACGCTCCTCTTCGACGAGCCGCGTCGGCTCACGCTCAACGTCGAGGGCCGCGTCGCCGGGCAATCTCGATCAGCTGCCCGAGTACCAGAACGTGCCGGTGTCGATCGATTCGCTGGTCACGTTCGACGCGTCGCTCGAGTTCTCCGGTCTGCGCTCGTCGCTGGGACATGTCGACGACGAGAAGGGGCGCCGCTGGACCGTCGAAAGCGAGACCGACATCGTCCATCGCGCGGCGTTCACGCGCGTGCACGCGACCTATGACGAGGGATTCGGCCTCCCGCTGGCGCATTCCTCGGTGTGGATCCGGGCCGCCGCCGGATTCTCGCCGCAGGATCCCTCGGATCCCTTCGCGAACTTCTACTTCGGCGCGTTCGGCAACAACTACGTGGACCACGGCGACATCCAGCGCTATCGCGACTACTACGCCTTCCCCGGCGCCGGCCTGAACGAGATCGGCGGGCGCAATTTTGCGCGGGGTATGGTGGAATGGAACCTGCCGCCGGTGCGGTTCCGCCGCGCCGGCACACCGGGCGCCTACCTCAGCTGGCTTCGCCCGGCGATCTTCGCGAGCACGCTCGGCACCAATCTCGACGGCTCCGAGGATCGGCGGCGCGCAACATCGATTGGCGGACAGATCGACCTTCGCTTCACGGTCCTGTCCGCGCTCGACATGACGCTCTCAGCCGGCGCGGCGGTCCGCTTCGCGAACGACGTCCCGGCCCGCAGGGAACTGATGATTTCACTGGCGCTACTCCGGTAAGTCGCGGTGCTGCTCGCGGTCGCCGTCGCGATCCTGCGGTAACAGTGGCCGGCTTCCGTCCCCCGCCGGCGAGTCGACTACGCGACGGCGGCAACGGCCGACGGACCTGCAGATCGCGCAGCCCGCGTTGAATCGTCGACTCGGCCATCCCGGTCGCGCGCGCCACCGTCGCAATGCCTCCATAGCCGATCGCCTGCGCTTCCGTCGCCGCCCAGACGCGGCGGGATCGTTCCGTGAACACCGGCACGAGCGCCCGGTACTTGGCACGCAGGGTGGCCTGCATGCTCGCACCGTACTACCTCACGATCTCCAGTACAAGGACTTATTTCCTGACAGCGCCTTTACTTCGTCGGGCGCAGGATCTATTTGATCGATCTTGGGGTACTTGCCAGAAACAGAGAAATCGGGGTGTCCTTCTGAAGACGCAAACAACCGGTCGCTGACAACGACCGAGGAGGACCCCCGATGGAGAGATGTACCACGCGCGACGACTTCTGCCAAGCGATCCACACGCTGACGGAGGCGTTGACGGAGGAGTTGTGGGCGAGGGTTGTGGACCCGGGTAGCGCCGACGCCGATGCTTGGCTGCGTGTGCGTGGCGGCGCCTGGCTGCGCCGCGCGCTGGGCGCGGCGCTCACCGCGCGGGCCGAGCGCATGGGGGCCGCGGCGGCCTGTGCGTGCGGCGGGACCGTGCGCTTCCGGCAACACCGTCCGACGCGCGTGCACACCGTGCTGCCGGGGCGCGATGTGGAGGTGACGGCGGTCTACGGGCAGTGCGAGCGGTGTCGACGCGGGCACTGGCCGGTGCTGCGTGAGCTTGGCGTGGATGCGGAAGGCTTCACGCCCGCGTTGCAGGCGCTTGGCACGCTGGCGGCGGTCGTCGAACCGTACGAGACGGCCAGCAGCGATTTGTTGGGCCGGATGGCGGGCGTCACCGCGAGTACCGAGAAACTGCAGGCGTTGGTGCGCGACGAAGGCGCGCGCGCCACGGTCGAGCTGACGACCGCGCCCGCGCCGGCCCCATCGCCCGGGGCGGCGGTGTCGGGCCCGCTGACGGTCGGCATCGATGGGCATGGTGTTTGTCGACAAGCGCTGGCAAGAAGTGAAGCTCGCCTGCCTGTACAACATCGCCGCTGACGACCCGCTCGGTCGTCGCGGTGCGCGGGACGGTGGACCGGCTCGCGGCCATGCTGTGGCCCCAGGCCCTGGCGCTGGGCGCCGACCTGCGGCGCGTCGTCGTCCTCAGGGATGGGGCCCCGTGGATTTGGAACCTCGCCGAGACGCTGTTTGTCGACCGGGTCGAGATCCTCGATTGGTATCACGCCGACGAGCACATCAGCGCCGTGGCCCGCACGCTCTACAGCGAGGGCACCGAGAAGGCCACTGCGTGGCGAACGACGCAACTCGACCGGCTGGCGACCGATCAGGTCGACGCAGTGATTGAGGGCCTGTGGTTTCTCGGACCGCATCAGCGGCAGGCGACCAAACGGCGGGCCGTCGCCGACTTGGCGCGGTATCTCACCACGAATCGGGAGCGGGTGCAGTATCAGACCTTCCGGGCCGCCGGCTATCCGATCGGGAGTGGCGCGGTGGAAAGCGCGGTCAGCTACGTCATGCAGTAGCGGATGAAGCGTGTCGGGATGCGCTGGCACGCGGCCGGCGCCGACGCGATGCTCGCCCTGCGGTCAATCTATCGCACCACGGGCGCGTGGGACCCCTTCTGGGCGACCAGACGGGCGGCATGAACGGATGTCGGCTGCCCCCTACTTCGTCTGAATCCAACTATTCGAACGCAACACGTGATAGATGGGCCTAGTGGAGCATATCCTGCGCAGATTCACCGTCGTTGAATAAGACCGCTCGCCCGCCATACGACTTTCCACGAGAAGATCGAAATCCATTTCCCGATTCGTTGGCCGCCAACTGCAGAGGTCACTGGCCAACTCAGTGAACACAATTGGATCACACATGGTCCGAGTGTTTACAAAGTCTGGCACCAACGCTACCGGCGGGCTGACCTGGCCGTTTTCCACACGAACCACGGATGCGCGACACTCCACTGGCGCGTCGAACATATTGAGCGCAAAGAGCCTTCCCTGGCCGGTTACCGACGACCGTCCAGGGTACGCATATCTCATCAGCTGCAAGAGAGAGAACAGGATAACGGTTCCAGCGAGTTCGAGGGCCGCGCGAGACGGCCCAACGACGGGCATTGATACTGACGCTCTCGCGAGCGGAAAAATCGCTAGTAGCGCAAACATCAAGCAAGGGTAGAACCAGCCGACAACCCAGAAAGACGCGACGTGGAACAGCAGCACCTGGCTGAAGCTTGCCCAAAACAGCACGCAATGCCTCGCGAGAAGTCCGAACACGATTCCGAGTTCCAGCACGATGACATAGACACAGGCAGCCGGGAGCAGCGACGTCGGCAGTCCAAGCGGCCTTCGCCCGTAGAACGCTGCCGCACTGAGCCACTGCGATGAAGGATCAAGCTTCAGAATGCCGGCCCAGACGTACATGACCACGATCAAGCGGGTGATCGTGGTCCGCTTGTCGCGCGCGAGCAGGTACGCACACGCGACCCAACCGGCCATGTAGTGATGGTTCAGCGTCAGTCTGAAATCCTGCGCGATGATGGCGACCTTGGCGAGGTTTAGGACTAGCAGCGTCCAGTATGCTGCCGCCGTGCGGGCCCGATCGACGAAGAGCCACGCGTTCCATAGACTGCCGAGGAGGAAACAGAGGACCCCTGTCGTGATTAGCGGCTCAGGAAGGACACGCAAAGAGCGGCACGATTCGAAAACGGGCCAACATACTGCAGGCTCGCCCGGCGCAAGCAGCGCCGCCAACGACGGCCATTGCAGCCAACGTAGGGCGGACATCGCGTTGACGAGGGCGAGCGCAGCACCGTAGTGACGCAAAACGCTGTCGCCATGGATTCGCTCGACTTGAGACGCAAGCACGGAACCTCGGCTTAATCTTAGTTCGCCCGGGCCATCTCTGATAGGACGACGCTTCGAAACGCCTCGACATCCCACCCGCGGACTCTGATGCCGTTGACGAAATACGTTGGCGTTCCCGTGACACGAAGCTCTCCGCCCAATTTGGCCTCTTGCCTAACTGCGACGAGAGCGGCGTCATGCATTCTCTCAAACGGTAGTCCCATTTCCCGCGCGATGGATTTCACCCGATCCGGAGTCAAGGTTACCTGTTCAGCATAAATCCTCTCCATTGCCTCGCGCGAGCGGCCATCAGCATCGGCAATCTTCATCAGGATGGCCGCCTCGCAGGCTGCGGGGTGCAAGGTGCCGGGAACCGCGGGATTGCATTCGGCCTGAAGGGGAAAGTCGAAACGCTGCAACGAGACCGTTCCCGGCCGGAGCGTGGCGAGCTCGTCGAGAACTTTGTCAAATTCGTAGTGCCTTGCCTTGCATACCGGGCACTGATAGTCCGTGAATACGACCACGCTTACGGGCGCATGCGGCGATCGCCCTAAGAATTCCCGAGGTTGGTGGGCCAGCCATTCATGCCAACGAAACGCAGATGCGGCTGTCGGAGTAAAGACGACCAAGGCGGCAGCGGACAGCGCCGGCATAACCGCGGTCCATGTTAGTGGTCTGACTGTGGGCTGTTGGCTTGCGCGGTCGCCGGACGCGGCTGCTGTCGCCTGGAGCCCTGCCCAACAGAGCAGAATTGCAATGACTGTCGCCGACGGTCTGACTCGGTTGACCGCGAATATAAAGATCGCGGCTGCCACAATCGGCGCTGCAGCAGCTGTCAGCCAGAAAAGACAGCGGCTGGCGCGCCGAAACGAGTTCCAACCAAGTCCAAGAATAAGAACTGTGACCAACCACAATGCCGTGAGCGTGAACGACGGGCCCATGGAGACGGGCGGAGAGTCGCTTGGCGACACGAACAGAAGCGTCAAGCCGGTCAGCGACACACCGATTGTTATGAGCCTAGTCATTCTTCCGTCCTCCGCTCAACAGACCCTACGCCGCATGAGCCTGACGCCGCAACGTGGATGGAACCAAGCAGTACCGCGACGCGCCACTTTTCGCCGAGGTGCATGTTGTGAGCGGTACCTACTGGTTCCAGAGACCTAGTAACGGCTTGGGACACGTCGCAGTCTTCCTCTTGCGTTGTTTTTGTGCAGCGAAGGGCTGCAGCACACGCGACAAAGGAGTGAACCCATGCCGATTCGAAGTGTGAATCTGAAGAAGGCGAAGATCGTGGTCACGGCCGGCGTAATACTCTTGCTCGCCGGCGCGGCATCGAGCGCGCTTATTGATACGCGCCCCGAGGCCACCCGCGCGCGAGAATGGGCCACGCGCCAAGCTGCCGTTGGGGCCCTGCCCACAACACTTGAGACCATAGGGGTCCTACCCGTTGAGTACCGAAGAGCGGTCATGGCGACTTTGCCGGCCGAGACGGCGGCGGAACTGTGGCGGGCGCACCTCGCGGCCGTCGCGCAGACGCCAGGCCTCACGGCAGATCAACGCGACCTGATTCTCAGGACGCGAGCGCTGATCGTTCCTGCGCTGTACGACACAAAGAATCCGGACCGCTCGAAAATCCAGGCCGCGATCATGTCGGCGTGCCCGACTGTGCAGACCTCGTTTTCGGACGACGTACAGTGGGCACTCAAGAACATCGGTCCGCGCCCTACGACCTCGTCCGACGGAACCCTAGTGAGGGTAGCCCAGTTCCTCCAACGGGCAGCAGGCATTGCGACGTTGCGCGCGGACCTTCCGGATTGCACTTGCGCGGACGCCACCGGAGCATGTGACTGCACCCATTCCGGGGATCTGTGCAAGGAAGAACTCTGCACGGGTGTTGCGAAGAATTGCGGCTGCATGGTGCAGTCGATTGACTGCGACTATCACTGCGCACCACCCAGTGAGAATTGACATCGACATTCATCGGCCCTGACTGCGCCTTGGCTTTAGCGCGGCCGGGGCCGATGAACAGCCTCGACCGTCGTCGGTCTCGCCTGCTTGGGCGACGCTTCGCCATGCCGTCCCCTGGATCAAACCGCGATTGGGCAGGTTCGTGGAATTCGTGGAATAGGAGCGTGTGATCTCGCTTTCATCGCACCGCCCGGCCGGTGAGCGATCGGGCCCAGAACGAAGATGGACGGACGCGAGATGAGTAGAATCAACGTCCCTCGGGTGGTCTACTTTTCGAGCGGCGGACTGGCCTAGTTTCTGAGCGGCGCAACCACATCGCGGGTGCTTTGGGGTAGAATTCAGCAGGGCTATTAGTAGATTAGGCTCCCCCAGCTGGGAATGTCGAGACCCCGATGTCAGAGTTGATCCACTCTATTCGTCGCGTCGTGCGAACCCCTGGGTTCAGTCTAGCGAGTGTTGGAACGATCGTCCTCGGCATTGGCTCGAGTCTCGTAGTCTTCACGCTTGTGGAGCGAATCGTGTTAGCACCTCTGCCCTACCCTCAGGCGGGTCGACTGTTCTTCGTCGATGACGCTGCACCAGGGGTGGGAGCCGCTGCGGGCTACGGTGTCTCACAAGGAATCGTCGCCCTGTATTCCCGCTTGCCTGGAGTGGACGGTATCGCCAGGTACCAGGACGGGCTCGACGTAACGTTGTCACGACCCGCGGAGCCCGAGCGGCTCGTCTCAATGCGCGTCACACCATCTGTTGCACCGCTCTTCGGCATCCGACTCGACGCGGGGCGATGGGTTCGCGCCGAAGACAGCACCCCGGATGCCCCTAGAGTAGCGGCGCTGGCAGGCCGACTCGCGCGCCGGCTCTTCGGAACGACGGGCGAGGACGCGATTGGGCGGACGGTGTCGCTCGACAACGTGACGTATCAGGTCATCGGTGTCACCGATCCTCTGTCGCCAGCGCCTGCCGACGATGCCTCGGTCTTCTTGCCGTATCCGTACCTCTCGCCTGATCGCATAGGTCCATACGGGTCGGCGTGTGTCGTGCTGCTCCATCCGGGAGAGGCCCCATCGGAGCTTAGGGATGCAATGACGAGCGCGCTGACAACGCTGGCCGCTGCATTCCCAGCAGACCTATCGGCGACCGCAGCGGCACAGAAACTGCACCTTGCCCCCATCGTCGAGCCGCTCAAGGAGCACACCCTCGGTAACGTCACTGCCTTCTTGTGGGTCCTGTTGATTGTGGCAGCGGCGGTGCTGTTGCTCGGTATTTCCAACTTGAGCAATCTCTGGTTAATGAGAGCTGAGGCACGTCGCGCAGAGTGGGCATTGCGGCAGGCTCTCGGTGCGAACAGTCGCCAAGCGAGACTCGGCTTTGCATTGGAATCGACGGCCCTGAGCTTCGCGGCCGGCCTTCTAGCAATCCCGTTTTCTAAGGCCGTCTTGCGGTGGTGCCTCTCAACGGCTCCATTCCACCTTCCGCGCGCTGGAGAGGTCGTCCTCGATTGGATCGGAATCAGTCTCGCGCTCCTAGCGGCGTTGACCTGCGGTCTCGCACTTGGCGGTTGGCCCATGTTTGTACGGTCCGCTAATTCGGCCGATGGGTTGCGTCAATTCTTACGGAGCAGTGGCGCCACGGGACGTGCGACTTGGCGGCGCGGACTTGTTGCTGCGCAGATGGCCTTCAGCATGCTACTGGTCATTACGGCCGGTCTGCTGTGCCGTAGTTTCCTCGAGCGAGTATCTACGCCCCACGGCTTTCGAGCGGCCTCACAACTCACATTTCGACTGGATGTATCGCGCAACGATCTGTCTGGTGCCGTTCGGAAGACCGCCGCGGTACACCAAGACTTCTTGGATGCACTAAGCGCTACACCGCGCGTACAAGCAGCTGCCGTTATGACAACGCTTCCGCTGCATGGCGTCGGGCCTCAAGCGACCTTGGAAGTTCAAGGACGTGAGACTGATACTGCTGACAGTGCACCTCGTGCTGCCGTCCGAGGCGTAAGCGTGGGCGCTTTTCAACTGCTAGGAATTCCCGTGACCTCCGGCCGGCGCTTTACGGTCGATGACCTAAAGCGGGGCGACGTCGCCGTCATCAATCGCGCATTAGCGGCCCAGCTCTTCCCCGGTGGCGCAGCGATTGGCCAACATCTGCGCTGGTACCGGTCTGCAGTTCCGTGGTTTACTATAATCGGCGTCGTTGGAGACACGCCGACGACCTCGGTAGGAGAGAATCCCGTCCCCCAGTTGTTTGTATCGTTGCCAGCTGCCACGTTGTTTACAGGAGGCACGTCGAGCTATCTAGTCTCCACCAGAGGCTCAATTGACGCAAATACCATCCGTGGACTGCGGGACACCTTTGCGAGCGGGTCGGTCTTGAGCGAACTGGAACCGCTGTCATCGGCCTTGGCCCGTGCCAATGCCGGCCCGGCGCAGCTGGCGGAACTCGTAGGACTCGCGGCAATGGGCGCACTCTTGCTGGGCACGATAGGCGTCTACTCAGTGGTCGCATATTCAGTTGCTTTACGACAGCATGAGCTTCAAACTCGACTAATTCTTGGCGCCGATCCTTTTTCAGTTGCGATGATGGTTGTGCGGCAGAATCTTAGACCTGTTGCGTGGGGGGTGTCAGTGGGAGCACTGCTGGCCTTCTATGCATGCAAGAGCTTTTCGAGCCAACTGTACTTGGTGACCTCATACGATCCAGCGACATACGTGGTGGCCACGGCCATACTCGCAGGAACCGCCATTTTGGTGAGCTGGTGGCCGGCCTTTCGGACGGCAACGAGAGTGCCGCTCCGATCAACGTAGTGTCTGGCGTTCTCGGAACACGGCAGGAAAGACCTAGGCTAGGCTAAGGCGGATATACTCAGAACCGTCGGCGTCGTGTGCTGGTCGTGCACGTCCGGACTTCCTTTGCCACTTTTGCTTCTATTTGTCGTCCGCATCATCGGCACGGAGGTTGTGACCCTGCGATCGGAGCTCCTTTCTCAGGAGATAACTTACGGCACCAGAGATCGTTTGGCACCTCGCATTTGCCAAGCGTCGCAAAGCCGCAGCTTCGTGTGGAAGCAACCGCAGATGAAGTTGACCAGCGCCACTCGCTCCATCACTATCGGCGCCTGAACGGTCTGTTCGATCAGAATTCCGTGTTTCTACGGTACGAACGTCAGTGCCGGATTCAATCGTTCGGTGTCTCATCGAACCCGCTCCAGAAGGCCAAGTTTTTTGCCTGCGGCCAGGAACGCGGAACAGCAACCGGGGGTCGATCAGTGGGGAGACCTAAAACGATACCACAATTTTCGAGTCGAGCGCAGAGTGATCGGCGCGACTTGCGTTCCTCGATCGGCAGCTCGACGAAAGTCGAGGCCGGTTAACAGCGGGGCCTGGGCGTGCCGCGGCACGCATCCTGGAGGGGTGCATGAACCGACGGGATCCTCGAAGGCGTTGCCTCCATTTTTGTAAGCGGATTTCTGTGTCACGACTGATATGGACACTACCTGGCTCTTGGGGTGCCCCTGGCTTCGCGTAATTGGCCCGCTGCGACGCTGAGAAACTGCAAATACGATATATGGCGAGATAAAGCGTCCGCAGCCCCGTTGCGCGGCCACCACACGCCGTGAGCCGACGATGCGTGCCGATGACTGCGATCCAGCAATGTCTCCACGATGTCGCCTTTCCCGGCGGCGACCTCAACGAGATTGGAGGGCGCAATTTCGCGCGGGGTATGGTGGAATGGAACCTGCCGCCGGTGCGGTTCCGCCGCGCCGGCACACCGGGCGCCTACCTCAGCTGGCTTCGCCCGGCGATCTTTGCGAGCATCGCTCGGCACCAATCTCGACGGCTCCGAGGATCGGCGGCGCGCAACATCGATTGGCGGACAGGTCGACCTTCGCTTCACGATCCTGTCCGCGCTCGATATGACACTCTCGGCCGGCGCGGCGGTCCGCTTCGCCAACGACGTCCCGGCCCGCAGGGAGCTGATGATTTCACTGGCGCTTCTCCGGTAGGTCTCGGTGCTGCTCGCGGTCGCTGTCGCGATCCTTCCGGTCACGGCCTTTCTGCTCGTCTTGGTGCTGTTCGACAGCTTCAAGCTCGTGCCGACGCCGATGCTCGCGCGCGCGCTCGGCGCCGGCGCGATCGCGGCGGCCGTATCGCTGGCGATCCACGAGGCGATCTTCCGCTTCACGGGCACCAGCACCAGCGTCGTCACGCACCTCATCGCGCCCCTCACCGAGGAAACGCTCAAGGCGCTCTTCATTCTTTACGCGCTCAAGAAACGGCAGATCGGCTTCCTCGTCGACGCGGCGATCGTCGGTTTCGCGGTCGGTGCGGGCTTCGCGCTCGTCGAGAATCTCGACTACTTGCTCGCGCTGACGCAGCGCAACGTGCTCGTCTGGATCGTCCGCGGCTTCGGCACGGCGCTGCTGCATGCGGCAACGACGGCGACGATCGCGATCCTCACCAAGTCGATGATCGACCGCCGCAACGGGCGGGGACTCCTCGTCGCGGCGCTGCCGGGCTGGACCGCGGCGGTGATGCTGCACGCCGCGTACAACTACGCGCTCGTGTCGCCGGTGCTCGCGACCGCGATGCTCATCCTGCTGCTCCCGCTCGTCGTCCTCGGCGTGTTCGGCCGGAGCGAGAAGCGCACGCGCGAGTGGGTCGGCGAGGGCCTCGACCTCGACGTCGAGCTGCTGTCGCTGGTGCGATCGAACCAGTTCGGCGGAACCAAGCTCGGACGCTACCTGCTGGAGCTGCGCGATCGCTTCCCCGGCCCCGTCGTCGCGGACATGTTCTGCCTGCTGCAGCTGGATCTCGAGCTGGCGATCCGCGCCAAGGGGATGCTGATGGCGCGAGAAGCCGGGCTCGAGGTGCCGGTCGACGAGGGGCTGCGCGCGCAGTTGAGCGAACGGAAGTATCTGCAGCGCGCGATCGGCCGGACGGGGATCGTCGCGCTCCGGCCGCTCCAGGTGACCAGCGACCGCGACCAGTGGCACGAGTATCTCCTGGAGCACGCCTCCCGCCTTGACCGGCGACCCCGTTGAATGGTCCGGTAAGATTAGAGCGTCAGGGGTCTTGCACATGACTGTCCGCTCCCGAGCACGCGCTCTTTGGGTCCTCGTCGCCGCGGCCGCCACGACCGCGTTGCTCCATGGCCAGGCGCCGCAGGCGCCGGTCGCCAATCCTGCGGACGCGAAGACCGTCCCGCTCTCCGCGGTCGTCCCGACCGATCCGCTCATCACCGAGGGGCAGTTCTCGAACGGCGTGAAGTACTACGTGCGCCGCAACGGCGTGCCCGAACATCGCGCCGAGCTGCGCCTGATGGTCAACGCGGGCTCCGTGCTCGAAGAGGATGACCAGCGCGGCCTCGCGCACTTCGTCGAGCACATGGCGTTCAACGGGACGAAGAACTTTCCGGGCTCGGCGATCGTCGACTTCATGCAATCGATCGGCATGCGCTTCGGCGCGGACGTGAACGCGTACACGAGCTTCGACGAGACGGTGTTCATGCTCACCGTGCCGACCGAGGATCCCGCGATCCTCGATAAGGCGGTCGCGATTCTCGAGGACTGGGCGCACAACGTCAGCTTCGATCCCACGGAGATCGACAAGGAGCGCGGGGTCGTCATGGAAGAGTGGCGGCTCGGCCGCGGCGCCGAGGGCCGGCTGCGCGACAAGCAGTTCCCGGTGCTGCTCGCCGGATCGCGCTACGCGGATCGGCTGCCGATCGGGCTGCCGGAGATCATCCAGAACTTCAAGCCTGAGCGCGTGACGTCGTTCTACCACGACTGGTATCGCCCCGATCTGATGGGCGTGATCGCCGTCGGCGATTTCGATCCGGTCGCGATGCAGCAGCGCATCTCGCAGCACTTCGCCTCGCTCCCGCCGGCCAAGTCGCCGCGGCCGCGGCCGCTCTATACGATCCCGGATCATCCCGGCACGCGGTACGCGATCGACAGCGACAAGGAGCAGCCGCAGACCGACGTCGCGGTCTACAACATCTTCCCCGCGCGCGATCAGGCGACGATCGGGGCCTACCGGCAGCAGATCGTCGAAAGCCTCTACTCGGGCATGCTGTCGGCGCGGTTCTCGGAGATCTCGCAGAAGCCGGACCCGCCCTTCATCGGCGCGGACGTCAGCCGCAGCCTGTTTATCCGCAGCGCAGAAGCCGGCACGCTCGACGCGCTCGTCAACGACGGCGGCGTGAAGCGCGGTCTCGACTCGCTCTTCACGGAGACCGCGCGCGTCGCGAAGTTCGGCTTCACGCCGACGGAGCTTGCGCGGCAGAAGGCGGACGTCCTGCGCGCATACCAGCAGGCGGTGGTCGAGAAGGACAAGCAGCAGTCGGGCGATCTCGCGGCCGAGTTCGGGCGCAACTTCACGGACAAGGAACCGTCGCCGGGCATCCAGTACGAATACGCGCTCTACCAGCGCTTCCTGCCGGAGATCACGATTACCGAGATCAACGCGCTCGCGAAGAACTGGTCGCCCGACAAGAATCGCGTCGTCGTCGTCTCCGCGCCGGACAAGCCGGGGCTCGCGCTGCCGACGTCGGCCGAGCTCGCGTCGGTGATGTCGACGACCGCGTCGAAGAATCTGACCGCGTACGTCGACACGGCGGAACTGGTGCCGCTGATGCCGGACAAGCCGACGGCGGGATCGATCGTGAGTCAGAGCGTCAACGCGGCGTTCGGGATCGTCGACTGGAAGCTGTCGAACGGCGTGCGCGTCGTTGCTGAAGCCGACGTCGTTCAAGCAGGACGAGGTGCTGGTGCAGGCGTTCAGCCCCGGCGGGACGTCGCTCGCGTCTGACGCGGATTTCATTCCCGCCGAAACGGCGAGCCAGGTCGTGGCCGCCAGCGGACTCGGCCAGTTCAGCTCGATCGATCTGCGGAAACAGCTCGCCGGCAAGGTCGCGAGCGTGCAGCCGTTCATCAGCGACACGGAAGAAGGCATCCAGGGATCCGCCTCGTCGAAGGACCTCGAGACGTTCTTCCAGCTGATCAACATGACCTTCACCACGCCGCGCGCCGACGTGCCGCTCTTCACGGTGATGACGACGCAGATGAAGGCGCTGCTCGCGAATCAGACCGCGGAGCCCGAGTTCGAGTTCAACAAGACGCTCCAGGAAACGCTGACGCAGAACAGCCCGCGCGCCGAGCCGTTCACGCCGGCCACGGTCGACAAGATGGATCTCGACAAGTCGCTCGCCTTCTACAAGGACCGCTTCGGCGACGCGGGCGACTTCACGTTCATGTTCATCGGCAACTTCGACATCCAGACGATGAAGCCGCTCGTCGAGCAGTACATCGCCAGCCTGCCCGCCACGGGCCGCAAGGAGTCGTGGAAAGACTCGGGCATCCGCTATCCGACGGGCGACATCGACAAGACGGTGACCAAGGGCATCGAGCCCAAGAGCGAGGCGGCGATCGTCTACACCGGCAACTTCGATTTCACGCCGGCCAACCGCGTCGCGATCCGTGCGATGTCGATGATTTTCGAGAACCGGCTGCGTGAAGTGCTCCGCGAAGACCTCGGCGGCACCTACAGCGTGCAGGTCTCGCCCGGCTACTCGAAGATTCCGGTGCCCGTCTACTCGGTCGCGATCGAGTTCGGCTGCAGCCCGGACCGCACGGCCGAGCTCGTCAAGCGCGTCTACCAGGAAATCGAGACGTTCAAGTCGGCACCGCCGAAGCAGTCGGAGCTCGACGACGTGAAGCTGCAGATGAAGCGGGAGTTCGAAACGCGCAGCACGGACAACGCCTACGTGATGAGTCAGATCATGTCGCGCGTGGATCAGGGCGAAGACATCCGCTCGTTCTTCGGGCTGCCTGCGCTCTACGACGGGCTCGACCTCGCGACGATTCAGACCGCGGCGAAGACGTACTTCAACGACGCCAATCGCGTGCAGGTCACGTTGATGCCGGAGAAGAAGTAGACGCGCGTTTCGCGTTCCTCGGTTCGCGTTTCGCGTTCTCCGTTCGGCGTTTCGCGTTCGGCGTTCAGCGTGCGGCGCCGAAGAAATACTCGTCGAACCATTCGAGGTTGTGCGTCATCACTGCGCGTGAGGACTTGGGTTTCGACGGCCCATGCCCGACGCCCTCGAAGCCGCGGTAGACGATGAGCTTCGTCGGCACGTGCTGATCGAGCAGCCCGCGGTAGAGCTCGTACGCATCCGGCGGCGGCACGCGCTGGTCGGTGGCGCCGTGCTGGATGAGCGTCGGCGTCCTGGCGCCCTTGATGTACGTGATCGGCGAGGTCTTCTTGTAGATCTCCGGATCGTCCCACGGCGTCGCCTTCAGATACTGCGGCGTGAACGGCGTGATGTCCGTCATCACGTAGTACGTCATCCAGTCCGAGATGCCGGCGCCGACCGAGATCGCCTTGAACCGCGCGCTGTCGTGCGTCGAGAGAACGCCGAGATGTAGCCGCCCTGGCTCCAGCCCATCGCGCCGACGCGGCCGGGTCGACGAGGCCCTGCGCGATGAGCGCGTCGATGCCGGACAGCACGTCCCACGCGTCGCCGACGCCGAGGTTGCGCACGTTGAGCGCCCGGAACGCCTCGCCGTAGCCGGCGCTGCCGCGGTAGTTGGGCTCGAGCACCAGCGCGCCCTGGTTGAGCCAGAGATCGATCGGATACGTCGACGTGCTCGCGAACGGCGTCGGCCGCGACACGCCCGTCGGGCCGCCGTGGATCACGACGAGCAGCGGATATTTCTGCCCGGCTTTGAAGTCCGCCGGTTTGTGCAGCACGCCCTCGATCGTCGCGCCGTCCTGGCTTTTCCAGGTCACGACCTCACGCGTCGGCTGCGGCCACGCGGCAACCTGCAAGCCCTCCATCGTAATCTTCTTCGGCGCGGCGCCCGCGAGCGATCCGACGAACACCTCGGGAAACGTCGCCGGATTCGACGCGATGAACGCGACCGCCCGGCTGCTGGCGCCGATCGTGAAACCGTTGGCGGACCAGCCGTCTCCCGGCATCACCTTCGTCGTCTGCATCGTCTGCGGATTGAGGCGGTAGAGGTATCCGTTCGTGCGAGCTGACGCCGAGAAGTACAGGCCCTCGGCGCGCCAGTCGACGATCGACGGGTCCTCGTCGAAGGCCTTCGAGAGCGGCCGAATCGCGCCGCCCGACGCGGGAATCGTCGCGATGACCGTGTTCGAGTAGAAGTACGCGGGATTGGCGAGCGCGGTCTCGAACGCGATCTGCGTTCCGTCGGGCGACCACACGGGATTGGTGTCGGGGCCCGCTTGCGTCACGAGCGCGCGCACGACGCCGTCGCCGACCGTCACGATCGAGATATCCGCGGTGCCGCCGTTGGCGTTGTCGGAGTTGATCCGGTGGTCGAACGCGATCTTCGTGCCATCCGGCGACCAGTCGAAGCCCCCTACCGTGAACGCGCCTTTCGTGAGCTGGCTCGTTTTATGCGTCGCGACGTCGAGCAGGTGCAGGTGCGTCATGCGATGCTGCTCGCCGATCACGTCGAACTGGCCGAACTCCTTCTCGCGCGCCTTGAGCGCGTCCGGCGCGGGATCGGTGGACGTGTACGCGATCGTCCTGCCGTCCGGCGACCACCGGAACGCGCCTGGGCTCTCGTCGCCGCTCGTGATCGCTTCAGCCTCGCCGCCGGTCGGATCGAGGAGATAGATCTGCCGCTTGTCGGTGCGATCCGACGCGAAGGCGAGCTGCTTGCCGTCCGGCGACCACGCGGGCGCGGTGCTCGATCGTGCCGCGTGCGTGATCTGGCGGATCGCGCCCGTGTCGACGTTGGCGAGGTAGAGCTGCGTGTCGTAGCGATCGGCGTCCCAGTTGGTCTCGCGCACCGTGTAGGCGACCCAGTGGCCGTCGGGCGAGATCGTCGGCGAGCCCACGCGTTTGAGGGAAATCAGATCGTCGATCGTCGGTCCCGACGCCGCGGGAAACACGATCGGCGTCGACAGCAGCAAGCGCAGCGACACGGCGAGAGTGTGGCGGCGCATGCGGAAGGATAGCGCTCATTCCGCGCCTCGGACCACGGCCGCATATAAACCGGCCGACAGTCAGAACTCTTGCGTTGGGGGGGCTTTCGTCCGTTTCTTGCGCTCAAGGCCGGCAGATCGTCAGCGACGAGCAACGGCGTCCCGAATGGCGGATGACGCCATCCTGGCGGAATTCCTCACGAATGGCGCCGCCGGAGCTCTTCAGAAGTCTGGCAACGCTTGGGCCAAAGCAATGCGGAGCACGTACCGCCAGCACGAGAACTGCGACGGGGCGCGTCAGTCGCCGACGCCGCGTCATCGTGGCGCCGCCAGACATTCATCGGACGCGATGGGCGGACTTCTCCGCCGCTGCAGGGGAAGGACCAGGCTGGGATCAATGGGCTTTCATGTCAGAAGAGCGGCGGTGGCCACGCGCCCGCTGCGACTGCAGGCACCTTTCCCGGCACGCGAAGAGCAACGTCGCTCTCGACGTTGTCGCGAACAACGACGAGAGCGGACGGAGAGAGCCTCGAAAGGAATTGCGGCAGCAGCCATTCGTTCAACTCGGGAATGTCCACAAGAGCAAGGTTGTAGTCGCCCTCCGGCAACCCCCGCACCACGAACCGCCCGTCGGTCGCGGGGCGAGTCGCCCTCACACGGATGCTGCCAGCCGTCCATAAGCTGTTCTGACTCGGATAGACGACTACGGCCTTGTCACCGAACGGTTCACCTGAAGAATCCTGAACCGTACCAACAACAGATCCGAAGCGGCCTGTCACGGCGATGTCCAGCGCGGCGGCAAGCTGACGCACGTCGACGATAGCCGGGGTATCCACGAATCGCCTGTCGTTCACGCGTTCGATCTGCCATTGCTCGATTTCGTCCATCCGTAGCGGCGGAGCTTTAAGGAAAATCTTGTAGGTAGCAGGCAGGATGTCTCTAAATTGGAACCGACCTAGACTGTCGCAGCGCGCACTCTGGGCGATCGCGCGGCTTCCGCTGTCGTCAGATACGGGCAACAGCTGGACGAAGAATCGCGACAAGTCTGGTGGGTTTCGTCCCTCGTACGTGACTCGTCCTTGAAGTATCCGACTCGGCTGAATTGGCAGCGTCGCAGTTACAGAGGCGCCCGCGGCGAGCGGAAGAACTTCTGACGCCGAATAGGCAACGTCGTTTCCTCCAGCCGCACCGTGAATCGCGATTAGGTAGGTCCCTGGTGCCAATCCAGAAAATCTGAACTCCAAAGCCGTTCTGTCGATCTCCGGGGACTGCGGTACAGGTATCGCTTGCCGGCCCTCAAGACGGCTCAGTTGCATGCCTTCAAGAGATAGCGGCACACGACCGGTCGGATCCACCAATAAACCAATGATTGCCGCCGGTGAGGCGCGGTTGAGCGAGAATACCGGCAGCTCCACGGCATCATTTCGAACCGATGTCTGGGTCGCGTCGTCGCTTTCGAGGACCCCCGGGAAGTACGTAGTGACCTCGCGGAGGCCGGACGAGGAGCCACTAGACGACAGCACCGCACCCACGAGATATTCACCGGACGCGAGGTCGTCAAGACGAAACCGGCCGCGCTCGTCCGCACGTTGCCGGCTGGACTGACGATAAGAGACACCGCCATCCATGTCGATCACCTTGCGAAGCGCCGCCACGTTTACACCGGTTCCCGGAGAGCCGTCGGCATGGAGCACTGTTCCTAAGATTGCGCCACCAGCCGAAAGAGGAACCACGATCTCTGTGGCTTGTGATCGCACGTCCGCCCGGATCGGAAGGCCAAGGGACGACGTGTTCGTCGCGCCGTACTGGCCGGTCTGGAATCCTGGCGCTGATGCCTGGAGCAAATAGTACCCATCGGTAAGACCTAAGAACTCGAACGCTCCCGTCCTCGTGGTGGTCACCGTTGAGTCAAGTCCCCCGCTCTCGTGAAGGAGGACGGTCGAGCCCTCAATTGGAACACCTTTCAGGGTAACGACCCTGCCCTTGATGCTTGCGAAGTGCGTGGTGGGCCCTTGCAATTGCAGCGGTTCAGTCAGGATCAGGAAGAAGATCGGCAGGAGACCGACGCAAGCAAGGCGCATACTGCGAAAGCCGTCGCTCGGGTGAATTCTATCGAATGCTCACGACCGGAATCTCAACCGATTTAAAGACTCCCATCGTGACCTGAATGCCCTTGCATCGCTCCGAGAGCCTGCGAAGCAGCTCTCGTTCATTCCACCGCGGTGGTATCGGTCCGGTCACTGCGACGGCACAGTACACGCCGGAGGGGAGAGATACGTTCACATGTCCGTCAGAGCCCGGCCTTAATTCCACGACCGATTCCGCGTGCCAGCTTTCTGGTATCGCTGGGAACACGAAGAGCGTGGCGTCGAGCTTGGGGCGCCCGCCAGCGTCGTGAATCATGCCCTCGATTCCACCCAAGTGAGCGCTCAAGGCAATTGCCAAGCCCTCCACATCACCGGCCGTTGTCTCAACACCCTGGAACAGTACATCTTTCTGTCCAATCTTCTCAGACTCGACGCGTAGGCCGGCGGGGCTGTTCGGCAGCACGGAATAGCGGCCCGCAGGCAAGGCCGCTGTCACAAATGTCCCGTCTCGATTCACAGCCGCGGTTCCTAGGCTTTGAAGATCCCAGCCATCTAGAGATCGAACCGTGATCGCACCCGGCAGGGGCATCGACTGAGTTGTACTTGACTCCAAGAACACCCGGCCATGAACGCGCGTTCCGCCCTGAGCTCGAATCTCGAGGTTGGTCAACGGCTTATCTGCAACGTTCAAATCTGAGCTGAACCATGAGTCGTCTGGCGAATCAGGTGACCCCGAAGTCGGCACGAGACCCGCGATCTTGTATGATCCGGGAGGCACCTTGGCGAATGCGAACCGACCGTCAGCCTGTAGCGGAACTCCCGCGACCTCGAATCCAGGCGGAACGTCGACACTGCTGTCTTGCAGAAGCAGGCGCACGCGGACATCTCCAGCCACCTCGGCCAAGCCGACCACTTGGCCCGCAACTGCGACGCCGGCAGCGGACTCTTCGGGAATTAGAATGTCGACGCCCGAAAGGTGTTGCGATGACGTCAGATCGAGGGCTCGCGCAGCCGTCGGCAGCAAAGCATCAGGATAATAGCTCAGCCATGCAGCCGAAGCTTCTGCGCCGCGACTTGCCGTTGCACCGGATGGTGCAAGCGGATTCGTTCTTGGTCTATTGGACGCAATCACGACATATCGGCCGGGAGCAATTCCATTCAATACGTAGTGGCCGGACCGGATCACCGCCGCCGAGGGTTGCGTCATCAGGCGAACCGAGTCGATCGAACCTGCCAAGCGTGCCACGGCAACGGTTCCGACGGCTGGCACGCCCGTGGACATACGGACGTCTCCCTCGATTGTAGCTCCGCGCCACAGTCTGAGGGTAACACCAGAAATGCGCTCGCCACCGGCGATGTCGAGAGGCTGTGCAAGGTCATTTTCCGACCCCTGGCCATAACGTCCCCCGAAGTACCCTGCTTTAATGGCGGTAACCTGGTAAGAACCGTCGGGCAGACCAACAATCCTGAAGCTGCCGTCCTCCGCGGTCGTCGCCGTAGGGACAACTGTTCTTTGCGGGAGCGTGCCGCGACTCAGTGGGCCAGGTACCGGCGGATGGAAATCACTCGTGACCGCAGTGACTCTGACTCCGCCGATACCTGCACCCGTATCGAGGTCTACAACCTTGCCAATGATACTTCCGGTCGAACCGCCGTCCACTGGTGTTTGGCCGTAGCGTCCCGCTCCTATCGACGACCACAGGACCGCGAGGAGCGCGACGGTCGACCAGCAGCGCGACTTCACGGAAGCCCTTGCGGCAACGGACCTTCGCATGGGCAATCAGCTTCGGCCCAATAGGAATTGTCCCCACCGGCTCCGCAACCACTGCACCAGGTTCCAGAGTAGCAGGAACCATCCCCCGAGTACGAAGCGTACCCGCATTGGCCGCAGATGTCGAAGTCCGTGCAGAAGCTTCCATTACCAATGTAGCTGCATAGATCCGCCATATAATCGTCGTCGTAGCCGTCGCCAAACGCGAAGGCCCCGCTGTACGTCGACGCCCACGTGCCGTCTCCGCTGCAGGTCAGGTCCGCCGCATGCGTAGTTCGGCTCGCCACGGACCATGCCAGCACGATGACGCCGATAAACACGATGTTCCTGATGATCCTCACGATACCTCCTGTCAACACATCGATCGAAGGGACAGTGCACTCTTACTTCATTCCCGGAGAGCCAGACTCAGTCATGGCATTGTCGAGAGCTCTTGCAAAGTCTGGATAGGGGCGCGCACCGCTCAATAGACTGAGTGGCCTCATTGACTGACCGTCAATAATTCCAATAACGAATGTCGGTGTTCCGCCAAAGCCCAGCGAAATCGCGAGCTTTTCATCCTTGCCAATTTGATCTGCTGCCATGGTACTTGATCTGCATCCTCGAAGGGTGTTCTGGTCGAGTTGCAGCGCGGCCATCGTGTGATCGATCACTTCCTCGTTCAGTCCCTGTTGGGGTAACGCAAACAGAGCATCATGCGCCGGCCAGAAGACACCTTGTTCGCCGGCACATTCGCTGGTGATGGCCATGCTCATCGCAAGAGGATGGATCCGCTCCAACGGGAACTGGTGGAACCGCAACTGCACTTTGCCGGCGTCTATGTAGGTTCGCTCTATAAACGGGAAGGTGTTCGACTCGAAGGAATGACAGTACGGACATTGGTAATCCGAGAACTCGTCAATGACGACTTTCGCCCGGGGATCTCCCTTTACCCAAGGGCCAGGGGTACCGCAATGGTTGGGACTTTCGGCGAGACGCGAGGCTTTGGTCGCGGCGCCGCCAGAAGAAAATAGTAGGCAGCTCCGCTTGCAGCAATTAGAACGGCAAGGGAAGATGTGATTTCAAGGAGAGATCTCAGTCTTCGCACGTGACGCCTCCGTCAGGCGAGGATGCGCAAAAGTTATCCGCTCGGCTTGCGCGTTTTCTCGCTTAAGCAAATGTGAAGCCAAATATTTAAGGCAGTGACTGCGCCGGCTGCAGCTGACGTTGATCCAAGCAGAGACCGGTGTCGGCTAGAAACTGTCAGAAGGGTTACAGATTCGTGTTCTAGATCGCCTGCTGATGTCCAGAGAGTCTGTCCGGTCGCCGTTGTCGTGTCCGACAGCGCCAAGATTACGCTCAGCACGGCGAGGTCATCGCGGAATTCCTTCATTGAGCGAAGTTCGGCGCTGAACCTGCGTCAGGCCTGGGCTTGCCTGGCCAAATCCGCTCTGAGTGTCCGCGTGTCTGCATGTGGATTTTGGCTCGCCGGCCGGCGGCAGCCGCCAGCCGGACTACGTGCCGAACCGCCGTTCCGAGAACCTCGGCGCCTGGTCGGTCTCGAGGAACTGCACGATATCGGCCGCCGGCTGATCGGGCGGCACGAGCACGCGCTGCGCGAGAAACGCGTGGAAGAGCGTGCCCCACGGAAAGACGTCGAGCGGCTGCGCGCGCGCGTGCCGTTGCATGTCCGTGTCGACGACGCCGGGCTCGTAGCTGAGGATCGCGCTGTCGTTGGGCACCGGGTTCGTCCGCAGAGGCGAATCGAGCTCGGCGGCGAGAATCTGCCCCGCCATCCGCAATGCGGCTTTGCTGCTGCCGTACTCGGCGAGCCCCGGAAACGGACGCACGGCCGCGCCGGTCGAGACGTTCACGATCCGCACCGCCGCCGACAGCTCCGCGTTCGAGAGCACAAAACCCATGAGCCAGATCGGCGTCGCGACGTTCACGCCGAACGTCTCGATCAGCCCGGCCGCGTCGAGCAGCTCGACACCGGTGAGGCGCCCGGTCAGCGCCGCGTTGTTCACGAGGCCGACGCGCCGCCATTCGACGTCGCGCAGCCGCGGGCCGACCTCCCGTTCCAGCTGCGCCGCCGCGGCGCCGACGTCGGCGAGGTCGATCGACAGATGCCGGTAATGCGGATCGGAGCAGTGCGCCATCCGGCGCGCGATGCCGATCACTTCCCAACCGCGCGACAGCAGCTGAAGCGCCACGGCCGCGCCGACGCCCGCGCTGGTGCCGGTGACGATGGCGAGACGATCGGGCGTGCGTGGGACGGACATGACGATGCCCTTCAGGAACGCGGCAACGCCGAAGCGCGCACGCGGCGTGGCCGCTGCTTCGCGGCGATCGCCCGTACGACCGTGCGTCCCTGGCGCCCGCGGGAAAACGGCGTGTCCGACGCGGCAATGGCCTCGCGGATGAGCGCGCGGACTGCGGGGCGGTCCATCACCGCCGGCGTCTCGAGCCGCACGTTCCGGACGACGTTGCCGCTGCCGCGCAGGATGCCCGTGGGATCCGGCAGCGACGCGCCGTCGAGGAAGCACAGACTCACGCGCTGGAAGTACGCGACGATCGACACGATCGCGTCCGATGGTCGATCGGTCGGGCCGTAGCCGACCACGAGACCCTGGTAGTTGTCGTAGACGAACTCGGTCGCGGTAGGGAGCCTGGCACGCAGCTTCGCGCGCGCGGCCCGGATCTGACGCGCGAGCGGCGCGTCATACTTCGCGATGAACCCCGCGAGCTGCGCCGCCGGCGTCTCTGCGCGCGCCGGCGTCATCGGCGGTCCGCCTTGATCGCGTTCGTGATGCGATCGATCTGATTCAAGTGCAGCACATCGTGTCCGGCGTAGAGCTTGATCATGTGGTCGATGCGCTCCTCGCCGCGTTCGACGTGCACGCCGACGCGCGTCAAGTCCGCGGGCGCCGCGCGCGTGAGCAGCCGCAGGTTCGATCGCCGCAGCACCGAGAACTCCTCGAGCGACTCGGCGGCGTCGACGGCCGCGTAGTGGAGCCGATCGGCCCACAGATCCTGATCGTAACCCGTGATCGTCGGGCGGTCGTGCGAGAGCACCATCCGCAGACGCCAGCCCCAGACCAGCTCCGAATCCGCGAGGTGGCGGACGACGTGTGCGATGGACCACTTGCCGGGCGCTTCCGGCTGCGAGAGCAGCGCGGAGGGTAGATCGCTCAGCCTGGCGCGAAGCGCGGCCGGCGTGGCGGTCAGGATGTCGAGCGGATCGCGCGAGCCGACGAGGCCGAGGACGGCCGACACGTAGTCGCGTGCCTGTTCGGCGGAGTGGGAGGCGGCGTTGGTGAAGACTGACATCGGCGTTCAGCGTGGGCGCGCATCACGCGCGTACCATTCATCGTGCGCCGACCAGGTATGGCAGCGCAAACACTTCGTCCAGTGCCATTGGTGGCCGCAGCCCGGGCATCGGCCCCGTGTCTCGAAGGTATTCCACGACGTCCCGCAGCCACGCGTGAAGAACTCGGGCGTGCGCATCGAGACGCAGGTCCACCGGCTCGATTTTTCGGGCTTCCAGTCGCAGTGCGGACAGCGGATGCTCGGCCCGTCGGTGCCGGCGTCGACGTCGACGGGCAGGATCGCGGGCGCGTCGGGTGATTGGGGTCCCTGGTGCAGCGCCTGGAGACTCACGGCCTTTCAGCCATGCTGCCACGGCGCCCGGGCGCGCGCAAATCAGAAGAGCGTCATCTGGGTGCAGCTCGTCTTTGGGGTGGGCGTCGAGCCCGTGCTGGCGGCCGCGTAGATCAGGCTCGCGAGCCGCGCATACCCGGCGTCGTTTGGATGAAACCCGTCCCCCGAATAGAAGCCAGGCTGATAGAAGTTCGCGTCGCACATGACGTCGACGACCATCACGCCGGAGCCGGCAAGCTGATTGGTCTGGGCGGAAAAGCCGTCGGCAATCTGCTGGAGGACCTGCTTCTCCGGCGACGACAGGCCGGCCGCGTACGGCAGCGCGGCGAGATTCGGCAGATTGAGAATCACGATCTTCGCGTACGGCGCGCGTGACTTGATGCCCGTGACGAGCGTCTGCATGTCCTTGCCGAATTTCGTGATCTGATTCGGCACGTACGACGGCGCGTCGGTGCCGGCGAGCCCGGCTTTGATCCCTTTGCCGATCGCGTTCGCGTCGTTGCCGCCGGCGAACACGGTGACGAGCGTCGCGTCGACCTGCACGAACGGCAACTGGCCCACGAGGAAATTGCTGATGATGCCGAGCCCGACCTGGTTGCCGATCGCCTCCGTCTCGGGACTGAGCACGGTGCCCGGCACGCCGAGGTTGAGCAGCGTCACCGTCTTGCCGGCCGTCTTGAAGTCGCGCGCCACCGTCTGGACGTAGCCGGTGCCGTCCGGGCAATCCGTGAACGGCACGCACGGCACGCTGCTGCCGTAGCCGGACGCGTCACTCGCGCCGATCGCGGTGTAGTTCACCGCGTTGGTCGCAGGCGGATCCGGAGTGGTCGGCGTTTTCTTGTTGAGATCGCAGGCGCCCGATGCGACGAGCAGGCTCGCCGCCAGCGCGCCGAGCGCAGCCCGATTACAAATTCTGGAGAGCACGAGAGTCCTCACCGGCCTTATCGGCCGATGAGGGCTATTTCTTTGGGGCCGGAGTCGCCGGATTCGCGCAGGACGGCACGGTCATCACGCGCGCCTGGCCGTCGGGGCCCGCGACGTGAATCATGCGCGTATCGCCGGCGAAACCTGAGTGCTTCTGCATAGCGCAGTCAATCGCGGGCGCCGCGGTCGTCGACGGAAGCCCCGGCAACGTCTGCGCGCTCGCAAACGGCCGGGGGCCGGCCTGTGGCACGACCGTCACGGCCACGGGCACCAGCGGCGCGCCAAACGATAGGCGCAGCGCCGGGCTCGAGACGGCGGTGCACGCCTTGTCGAACTCCATCCCGGGACATTGCGGTTGGGCGGCCACGGTGACCGCCATCGCGGCCACAGACATCGACGTCGCCAGAATCGTGCGCATGAATCCCTCGCCGCGATTATGACGCCTGAGCCGCTTGACAGCCGGATATAGTAAGACTAAGCTTACTAAATGCCGGGCGCGCGATTCGACACGATGGAGCTGGCCACGCGGCTGCACCGCAGCTCCACCAGCCTCGGCCGTCGTCTACGCGCGACGCGGCGCGACCGCGACCTCACGCCGGCCAAGCTGCTCGTGCTCGGCCTGCTGCGGCGCGACGGCGGCACGCTGCCGAAAGACGTCGCGGCGCGCCTCGGCGTCAAGCCGCAGTCGCTGACGCGCGCGCTCGCCGATCTCGAACGTCGCGGCTACATCGCGCGGACGACCGACGCCGCCGACGGCCGCCGCACGCCGCTCACGCTCACGCGCGCGGGCGACGCCGCGCTCACCCGCGATCTCCGTCTGCGCCGCGAACGCCTCGCGCGCGCGATCGACACACTCAGTCCCGAGGCGCAGGAGCTGTTGGCAACTGCGTCCACCGTCATCGACCACCTGATCGACATCATCGAACCGGAATGACACTGATCATGACCAGACCGACCGCTCTCGTTGCCTTCATCGCCGCGTGCATTTTCGCGGTCCCCACGCTTCATGGCGCGGACGCCGCGCGCGTCGTGATCGACGCCGGCCCCGTCGTCGGCACCTCCGACCACGGCATGGTCAGCTTCAAGGGCATTCCGTACGCGAAGCCGCCGGTCGGCGCGCTGCGCTGGCGCGCCCCGCAGCCGGCCGACACATGGACGGCCGATCGAGACGCGACGAAGTTCGGCGCGGCGTGTCCGCAGACCGATGCGCAGGAAATGGCCGACGGCAAGACCGCGGCGATGAGCGAAGACTGCCTCACGTTGAACGTGTTCGCGCCGGCGCACGTCGCGTCGCCCGCGCCCGTGATGGTGTTCATCCACGGCGGCGGCAACACCGGCGGGTCGAGTATGCGCCGCTACTACGGCGGCGATTCGTTCGCGCGCGACGGCGTCGTCCTCGTCACGCTCAACTACCGGCTCGGCTGGCTCGGCTTTTTCGAGCATCCGGCACTGACGCACGACGCGCCGGCGACTGAAGCGTTCGGCAACTACGGGCTGCTCGATCAAATCGCGGCGCTGAAGTGGGTCAAGACGAACATCCACGCGTTCGGCGGCGATCCCGAAAACGTCACGGTGTTCGGCGAGTCCGCGGGCGCCGGCGACATCGTGACCCTCATGGCCACGGCTCCCGCCGCCGGGCTGTTTCATCGGGCGATCGTCGAATCCGTCGGACGCTGGGAGCGCCTGCCGACGCTCGCGAACGCCGAAGCGAACGGCGTGATGGCCGCATCGAAATGGCACCTCCAGGCCGACGCGACCGCCGCGCAGCTCCGGGCCGTGCCCGTCGATCTGCTGCTGCACACGGACGGCTTTGTCGATCCCGTGGTTGACGGTCGCCTGCTTCGCGTGGACCCGTCAGTCGTCTACTATGCGGGGCGTCAGCCGCACGTCGCGTTGATGATCGGCACGAATAGCGACGAAGGATCGCTCCTCGGGCCGGACACCGCAGGCTTTCTCGGCGGCTTCACGAGCGACGAGCTCACCACCGCGCGAACGCTTTACCCGGGCCTCGACGATGCGGCGCTCGCGCGCGCGATGTTCGGCGACGCGTACTTCACCGCGCCGACGCGCTGGATCGCGCGTCACACGTCAACGCTGGCGCCGACGTACGAGTACCGCTTCAGTTACATCCGCCACACGCAGCGCGGCCGCATGCCCGGCGCGTCGCACGGCGCGGAGATCCCGTACGTGTTCGACTCGTGGAAGGAATCGCCCCTCGGCGACAGCTTCATGAACGACGACGACCGCGCCGCCGCGGCCAGAGTGCACGGCTGCTGGATCGCGTTCGCGAAGTCCGGCACGCCGTCGTGCCCGAACACGCCGGAGTGGCCCGCCTACACGGCGGCGACCGATCAGCTGCTCGAGTTCGACACGACGCCGGCCGTGCGGTCGCACTTCGAGCAGGCGCGGCTCGACTTTATCGAGAAGCACTTCGGCGTGAAGTAGGGGGGCGTTTCGCGTTCCAGGTTTCGCGTTTCGCGTTCGCGTTTCGCGTTACCCGTTCCGCGTTACTCGTTCCACGTTACTCGTTCCGCGTTACTCGTTCCGCGTTACTCGTTTCGCGTTACTCGTTCGCGTTACTCGTTCCACGTTACCTCGTTCCGCGTTACTCGTTCCGCGCTACTCGTTCCGCGTTACTCGTCGCGGAGCGCGACGAGCGGATCGACGCGTGATGCCTTCTGAGCGGGGATGGCGCAGGCCGCCAGCGCGACGGTGATGAGCATCCCCGCCACGGCGCCGAACGTCCACGGGTCACGCACCGGCACGCCGTAGACGAGCGATGCGACCGTCTGGCCCAGCGCCAACGCGCCGATCAAGCCGAGACCGATGCCGGCGACGCCGACCGTCATGCCCTCGCGAACGACGAGTCCGCAGCACTCGACTGCGCTGGGCGCCGAGCGCCATCCGTAATCCGATCTCGCGCGTGCGCTGCGTCACCGAGATACGCGAGCACGCCGTACACGCCGACCGCGGCGACGATCAGCGCGACGACGGCGAAACAGCCGAGCAGCACCGCGTTCAGCCTGGGTTGCGCCGCGTTCGCGGAGACGTAGTCGCTCATCGTCCGCACGGTCGAGATCGGCACGTCGCGATCGATCGTGCGCAGCGCGTCGCGGACGCCGGGCAGCACGTGCGTCGGGCGTGCCGATCGTCTTCATGACGACGTCCATGCGCGGCCACACGCGGGCGGCCGCGGGATAGTAGACGGCCGGCGACGGCTGGTTGAGCGCGCCATTGCGCACGGCGCCGACCACGCCGATCACCGTCGTGCTCCTGCCCGTCGGCGACGCGACGGATCACGCGGCCGATCGGATCGTCGGCGCCCCAGAAGCGTTCCGCCGTGTCTTCGCTCACGACGGTCACGGCCGATCCGTTCAGACCGTCCGTGTCGTTGAAGTTGCGGCCCTTGAGAATCGGCACGCCGAGCGTCACGAAGAAATCCGGGCTCACGATCCGCCAGTCGATCGGCACGGCCGTGTCCGGCGGCAGCACCGACTTGCCCACCGTCGTCATCGGGGTCGTCGTGTAGTTGCCCTGGCCGAGCGGCAGCCGCTCGAGATCGCGGCGCTCGCGACGCCCGGCACGTGGCGCAGGCTATCGATCAGCATCGTGGTAGAAAATCGGCGCCTTGGAGTTGAGCGGATATTTCGCGCCGGGCGGCGAGATCTGAAACGTCAGCAGGTGATCCGCGCTGAAGCCGACCGGCGATGCGCTGCAACTGCAGCAGCGTTCTGCCGAGCAATCCCGCGCCCACAAGCAGCATCGTCGCGAGCGCGAGTTCGCGCGGCGGCGAGCACGTTGCGGATCACACGACGCGTCCCGCTCGACGACGAACGGCCGCCCTGCTTGAGCATCGCGTTCAGATCGGGCTTCGTTATCGACCAGGCGGGCGCGAGGCCGAACAGCAGGCCGGTGACGATCGTGAGTGCCGAGCGCGAAGACGAGGACGCTCGCGTCGACGTGGACGTCGGGGATCGGCAGCAGGTTCTGCGGCAGCGACGCGTTCATCACGCGCACGCCCACGATCGCGAGCGTTACGCCGAAGACGCCGCCGAGCGTCGAGAGCATCAGACTCTCGACGAGCAGTTGCCGCAGCGAGACGCGCGCGGCTCGCGCCGAGCGCCGTCCGTATCGCCATCTCCCTTTCGCGTGCGACCGCTCGGCCGAGCAGCAGGTTCGCGACGTTCGCGCACGCGATCAGCAGCACGCAGCCGACTGCGGCCAGCAGCACCCAGAGCGACGTCGCAGCTGATCGCCGAACAGCCACTGCGGAAACGTCACGAGGCGCATGCCCCAGTCCTTGATTTCCGGATACGTGACGCCCATCGCGCGCGAGACGCCGTCCATCTCCGCCTGCGCCGCTCGGCCTGCGACACGCCGGGCTTCAGCCGGCCGATCGCGTAGATGACGTGGTTGAGCCGCTTTTCCTTGCCGGGATCGATGATGAGCGGCACCCACACATCGCCCGGCGTCAGCACGTTGATCGCCGCGGGCGCGATGCCGATGACTTCGTACGCGGCGCCGTTCAGCGTGATCGGCTGGCCGATCGAACTTCGGGTCGCGCGCCGAAGCGCCGTCGCCACAGCGACTCGCTGATCACCGCGACCTTTGCCGAGCCGGGCTTCTCCTCGTCGTCGCGAAAAAGCGTCCGGCGACGGGCTTCAGGCCGAGCATCGGAAAGATCGTCGGCGACGTCGGGCTGCCGGTGAGCTGCTCGGGATCGCCCTGGCCGCTCAGATTGAAGCTCGCCGAAGCCGATCGCGCCCAGCGCAGTCGAATGACCGGCTCTGCTCGCTCCAGGAGAGAAAGTTCAGCACGGAGGCGGAGAACGTCGACAGGTTCAGCTTGATCGTTGCGCTCGGCGACCCACGTCAGCCGATCCGGTTCCGCGAACGGCAGCGGCCGCAGCAGGACGGCATTGACGACGCTGAAGATCGCGGTGGTCGCGCCGATGCCGAGCGTGAGCGTCAGAACGACGGCGATGGTGAAGAGCGGCGTCTTGCGAAGCACGCGCACGGTATAGCGGAGGTCGCTGATCCCCATGGGCCTGTGGGCTCCCGCGCGGACTCTAGCACCGGCCGCTGTCCGAAGGCGGGCAGCGACGTCAGCGCGCGGATTCGAGGTGCGGACGTTCGACGGCCAGCCGCCGGTCGCCGGACCGGTTGTAGACGTACGGCAGCAGCAACGCGCGCACGCCGTCGGGATTCGACGTCGAGCCGAGACCGTTGGGCGTGAGCGCGATCTTCGCGTAGTGCGCGCCGTCGTGCGTGCGAACAAAGATGACGCCGCCGGGGCCGTTGAAGTCCAACGCGATCGACGCCGCGTAGCCGGACTCGGGCGCGTCGCCGCTGTAGATCATCGGATCGCCGTCGACGTCGAGATCGCGCATGGAGACGAAGCGCAGTCCGCCGGCGCCGGTGGCCGACAGCGTAAGAGACTTCGTGATGTCGCCGATCGGAGCAACCGGAATCACGTCCGCGTCCGCCGCGCTCGTCGTCGTCGCGCGTGACGCGAAGATCCAGCCGAGGGGCGAGCCGTTGCCGCTCGCGCCGACTTGCGCGAGGCCCGAAGGCAGCGGCCTGTAACCGGGATCGCGGCGCTTCAGGCGAATGGCCACGCGCGCGCCGGGCTCGTACCAGTGCTCGGATTCGCTGAAGCCGTCGGCCCACGCTGAAAGGTGCGCGCTCGAGCCGACGGAGTACGTCGCGACAAACGCGCCGACACGATCGGTCGTGGCCATGGTGTCGAATGTCTTGTCCCAGACGAGCGAGCCGTTCGATCGGCCCCATCCCGTCTGCGAGATGCGAATCGTCGCGCCGGCAGATCGGCTGGCGCGTATCGAAGTCGACGACGGTCCCGGCGATCGTCTTCGAGGTGCGGCACCCGGCGAGCGCGAGGATCGCAACGACAATCGTCAGGCGCCGCATCAGCGTCGCGGTCTAGTGGCCGCCGGTGTCGAACGGCTTGCCGGTGACGACCGCCTGCCAGTCGCGCGCGATCGCCTCGGTCGGCAGCCACGACGTGAGCGCGTTGGGTGCGAGCGGCTTGGACGCCGGCTGATACGCCTGCGCTTTCGAGATCCGCGGTGAAGCCGGACTTCTCGTCGATCGGCTTGAGCGTCATCGATCCGTCCGGCGCGGCGGTGTCGGCGAGGCGCAGCGGCAGCACGGCGTCGAAGAAGCGGATGCCCAGCTCCTGCGAGCGCGCGACGACGTGCGCGGCGCCGGGCTCCTGCGTCAGCGCCCACAGCGCGGCCGCGCGCCGATTGACGGCGAAAATGCCCGTGATCGTGTCGATGCGCGTCTCGAGATCCTTTTCGCCGATGAACAGCAGCGCGGGCACGCTGCGCGTGGCGCGCGAGGCAAGCGCGGTGTAGTAGATGCCGCCCTTGTTCACGACAAACGCGATCACGCGCTCGGGCTTCCACGACGGCGAACTCGTAGTCGAACTCACCGCCGGCCGACATGCCCCACAGCATGATCGGCGCGCCGGCGAGCTCCGGATGCGACGTCTTGGTCCCGAGTTGTGACAGCGCGTCCACGAGGGCCTGGCCCGCGCCGTGCGCGACGTTGACGTAGTCCTCGAGAAAGCCCTGGTCGTGCGGCTTGTCGGTGATCTGGCAGCCGACGAGCGCGACTTTCTGCCGTGTCGCGAACGCCTGCCACGCGGGATCGTTGGCCATCGATCGGCCGTCGCCGTTCGATCCCGGCACGAGCACGGCGATCGCGCGCACGGTCTTGACGCCCTCGGGCAGCCACAGACGGAAGGTCGCCTTGTCGAAGTTCTCGCCGGGCGGGATCGTGACTTCGATCGAGCCGGCCGGGACCGCGACGGGCGCGCCGCCCTGGCGCTGCGGCGGCTGCGCGGCCTGGACGCGCGGACCAGACGCGCCGACGAGCGCCAACGCGAACGCGACCGCCGCCAAACGAATCGACGATCGCGCGACGCCGCGCGACCCGTGGTTTCGGCGGCGCGGTCCAGGGTGACCGGTCGCGGTGCCACGGCGAGATCGGAGTCTGACCCGATGCGCGATCACTTGACCCGATCGCCCCGATCACCCGCTCGCCTCGATTCCAGAGTTTTCGTGACGCCATCTCAAACGCTCCTGTGCGAGGACGAGCCGATCCGCCGCGCGCGCGATTCCGCCGCGTCACGCGCTTCGGCATAAGAATGAATCCCGACGCGCAGCGACACAGCCGCGAGCGCAGCGTCGATGATCGCGCGCCGCGTGTCGCCGGCTTCGAAGACGGCGAGCGCGATCGCGGCCAACACCATGCCCGCGGCCAGAAAAAAGACGATGCGGTAGCCGGCTCCGGTGTGCCTCACCTGAGGCGGAATGCTACTGCTTCGAGGCGAGCACGTCGACCTTTTCGATCCGGGGCGGCTCGCGCAGCAGGTCGCCCGCGTGCGCCATCAGCGCGGCGGCCACCTGGCCGTTGAGGTGCGCGTTGCGGCCGGCCTCGTCGCGGAAGGTATCGAAGATGCCGTACGTCGACGGCCCCATCTTGATGGCGTACCAGGACGCGGTGCCGGGCTCCTGCTGAACCAGGGCGAGACCGCTGTGGAGGAACTTCTCGACGTCGGCTTCCTTGCCGGGCTTGGCTTCCAATCGGACGTAGAGGGCGAATTTCAGCACGGGCAGCTCCTTGGGTGAACGCGTGTCATTTGTGACAGGCGAATTGTGATGTGTCATCGAAGGGTGATTGGTGATCTGTCATTTCAACGTCCGGCTGGCTTCGAGGCCACCGCGACTCGTGCACGCGCCGCTCACATCGGCCATCGCCCACCAGCGATCCATGACAAATCGCCAATCGCAAATCCATGACAAATCACGATTCACCAATCACAGATTGACGAGGCGGCATCGATGTGACCGCCTCGTCACTTCACTCGGGCAATCGCAAACCCGTCGTAGCCTTTGATGCCGACGGTCTGCAAAACGGTCGCGATGACGCGCGGCTCGGCGGCCAGCGCCTGGTTGAAGCCCTGAATGCCGCGGACCAGCTCATCGGTAGAGTGCGGGTTGGCGACTTCCCCGTCGCGGACGACGTTGTCGGCGATGATCAACGTGCCAGGATGCGAGAGCGCCAGTGACTGCGCGAGGTAGTCCACGTAGCCGGGTTTGTCGGCGTCGATGAAGATCAGATCGAAGGCCTTCGTGCCATCCGTCCGCATGGCGCGCAACGTCTCGCTTGCCGGGCCGAGGCGCAGCTCGATGCGATCGTCGAATCCCGCGCGCTCGAAGTTCGCCTGGGCGACCTCGGCGTGCGTGGCGTTCGCCTCGAGAGTAATCAGCCGCCCGCGCTCCCCCAGGCCGCGCGCGATCCAGATCGAGCTGTAGCCGCCGAGGGTGCCGATCTCGAGCACGCGCTGCGCGCCGATGGCGCTCGTGAGGATCGAGAGCCAGCTCCCCTGCGCCGCCGACACCGCGATCGACGGCAGCCCCGCGCGTTCGCTCGACGCCAACACCTCGTCGAGCACGGCGTCGTGCTGATGGAACAGGTGGTTGATGTAGTGATCGACCGCGTCCCAGGTGTCGTGCTTGATCGTCGCCATGCGATCGATCTTAGTGCCACGCGCGGCGGTGCGCACGACCCGTCAGTGTCCGGCGCCGATCGCGCGCCGGAGACCTTGATAGCCCGTCCACGCCGGATCCGGGTTCGCGCGAAGTTGCAGCGGATACTTCGGGTGACCCTTGAGCGCCGCGTTGAGCGCTTTCGTGAAGTCCTGCGTGGCGGCGCAGTACCACACCCACTCGCGGGCACCGGAGGTCGTGGCGACGGACGTCAGCACCGCCGTGCCCGGCTGCTCGATGCCGGCAACAGCCGCGTCTTCGAAGCGATCCAGCGCGGCCTGCTGATCGGCGTTCGGAAGTCCCTGGTGCGCGGCGTCGAGGCCGAACGTCCACGTGATCGACATGCGCCCCGGCCACTGCGCGCGCATCGCGTCGCCGGCCATGAGGTCGGTACGGACGCGCAGAATCAGCGGCAACCCGTTTGGGCTCTCCGCCTGCACGGTGGCCCACTCACCCTCGGGCGGACGTTCATCGGTCGTCATGCGCGCGATTCTACGCGCGCGCCACGAGGCTTCGCCATGTCCGGAACTGGACGGCGACAGTCATGGACTTTACAATACAAAGTCCATGGCGATCGCGTGAACATCATCGGCAAACTCGGGCCTGGTCTCGTCTTCGGTACGGTCGGAGTGTTCTGTTGTCTCGTGTGCACTGCGAGCGTCGTCGCCGTTGGCGTCGTCACTGGCTGCGCGGCCGGTGAGCCTCCCTGCACGTACACCGACACGCTCCTGGTGATTCACGGACTCGCCGGTGCGGACATCGACGTCACACGCACCGACGAGGACATCCTGGCGAAGCAGTACTTCGTCAGTGTGTGGGCGACTCCTGCAGGACAGAGTGCGCCGCGGACGTTGTTGATTCAGTACGAGCCTGAGGTCGACGAAGTCCCGAGCATCATTGAGAACGCGCGTGGCGACATCGTTGTCTTGATCCGCTGCGCGTCGTCGGTTGCCTGTCAATCACACACGTGGAACGGGCGTCGCCTGAGATATGCGATCGGATCCATTTCTTACGCCAGCGACCCGCCGCCGTGCCCGATCCGGTGAGCGACGCCGACGCCTTTCATGACGGTCGCACGCAACAATTCGGCCCGTGCGAACCGACCGTGATGAATGCGCTCGATCAACTTACTGCTTGTCCACCTTCACGTAGTACAGATCCGTGGCCACCTGAAAATCGTCCTTCGAGAGCGTCGTCGGCATCGTCTGCCAGCCTGTCGTCGTCGGCGTGATGAGCGTCCAGTTCGTCGGGTCGCCGACTTTGATCGGCATCGCGAACTTCGCCTCGTCGGCGTTCCAGCGATAGTCGACGGTGTGCTTGTCGGCGTCGAACTTCAGCTCGAGCGCCGGCAGCGCCGTGTGGCGCAGATACTCGTCGAAGAACGCGGTGTAATCATGGCCGGTCTTCTGGTTGATGTAGCCGACCATGTCCTCCGTCATGATGTTCTGATACTTGAAGTGCTGGAACACGTCGTGGAGCAGCGCGAACCATTTGTCGTCGTTGTCGGTGATGCTGCGGAGCGTGTTGAGCATCAGCGCGCTCTTGAAGTACATGTCCTGCGGCGGCTCGCGGTGGGCGCCGCGCGTCGTGATGATCGGCTCGCGATTCTGCACGTGTGATTTGTAGCCGTTCACGTACTTGAGCCCGTCGTCTTTGCCCCAGCGGTACTCGACGTACAGGCCTTCCATGTACGTGCACCAGCCTTCCTGGATCCACATGTCGGAGACGTCGGCCGCCGAGACCGCGTTGCCGAACCACTCGTGGCCGCTCTCGTGGATGATGATGAAGTCGAACTTCGGGCTGATGCCGACGCCCGTCCAGTCGCGGTTGCCGTAGCCGTTTTGAAACTTGTTGCCGTAGGTGACGGCGGTCTGGTGCTCCATCCCGGTGTACGGCACCTCGACGAGCTTGTAGCCATCCTTCGCGAACGGGTACTCGCCGAAATAGTGCTCGAAAGCTTCGATCATCCCGTGCGCCTGGATGAATTGCCCCTTGGCCTTGTCGAGATCCTCCGGCAGCGCGTAGAAGTCCAGCGGCATGTTGTGGATCTCGTCGCTGAAGTGCTCGTACTTCCCGATGTTCACCGAGACGTCGTAGTTGTTGATCGGATAGCTGATGTGCCAGTCCCAGCGCGTGAAGCCGTCGCCGAGGTCGGCCTTCTTGATGAAGTGGCCGTTCGAGACGTCCTCGAGATCGCTCGGCGCCTCGATCGTGAGGTCCATGTTCTCGACCTCGTCATGCCACTGGTCCTTGTTGGGCCACCAGATCGCCGCGCCCTCGCCTTCGCACGCGGAGAAGATCCACGGACGACCCACCGGATCCTGCGTGAACGTGAAGCCGCCGAAGCGTCCGGTCTGTGTCGGCGTGCCGGAGTAATAAAAGTCGATCGAGACGTCGCGGCCCTTCTTCAGCGGCTGCGGAAAATCGACCCACACAGTGTTGAGCTCGCGTGAGTACTTCAGCTCGGTCGGGCCTGCCCCGAGCGAAGTCGAAGGGCCCATCACGATCTTGTCGATGTTCAGGTTCGCGTAGAGATCGAGCTGGACGCGCGTGTCGTCCGACAACATCTTGAAGCGGATCGTGTTCCTGCCCTTGATGGTCTTCGTCTTCGGATCGATGCGCACGTCGAGGTGGTAGTACGTAAGGTCGTTGTTCGCGCGGTAGCGATCGTATTCACCGCGCAGCTGCTCTTCACGCGTCGGCGGGCCCGTACGCGGCGCGGGCGGCGCGCCGGCCCGGCCCTGGCGTTGCCCGGTCTGCTGCGCGCCCTGCTGCCCCGTCTGCTGACCGGCCTGCTGCGCGCCCTGGCCCTGCTGCGCGAGCACGGCGGCGCCGAGGCCGACGGCGAATGCCACACCGACCGCGTTTCCCGCCACTGTTCTCTGTGTCGTCATCGTTTGAAATCCGTCAATGAAAGCTTGCTGGCTGTGAACTCTGCCACAAAAGGCCGCCGACGAGGCTTTGAGGCCCTTCGTGAACTTCGTGTGCTTCGTGGTGAAACAGCTCTTGCCGCTGTTCTTGAGATCACGGCAGCTTCACAAGTTCCACCGTCGCCGTCCCGCTCATCGCGATCGACGCATGCCACGGGTAATCCCAGTCGCCCGTCTGCGTGAGCGGCACCGCGTTGCCGTTCACCCGCAGCTCGTACTTCATCGCTTCAGGTAGTGACACGCGAATCTCAGTTATGTGCGCGTCATTCGTCCGGTTCTCGATCGAGAACGCGATCCTGGCGAGCGCCTTGTCCACAGTGATCGCGCGGCCGTCCGCAAACCCGTCGCGCGACAGCTCGATCTTCAGTCGCGACAGATCCTGCGGGAACGGCAGACCGCGATCCGGGATCGACGACGTCGAGGCGGCGGCGCAGGCCGTCGCGCGGCACGATCGACAGCGTCGCTGCCCGTGTCCGTCATCGTCCCGCCATACGCAAACCACCCGAACGTCGGATCGCGCGTGACGACGGTCGCGGCCATCCGGAGCGCGGCGCCGAAGCCGAGATCGATCTCGCCGTCGTACCACCACGGCCCGCGCGGCACCGTCACGCCGCCGGATAGCTCGAGCCCATCCACGCGCTGCCGACCTTCGTCGACATGAACTGCCAGCCCGCGGCGCCGTCGTTCGCCTTGCCGGGATACAAGAAGCCGTAGTTCGACTCGGGCGTGCCCGAGTTCACGAGCGCCCACGAGCTGAGATACGACGCGTAGCCGAGCTGCAGCCAGTCCGCACGGCGACGGCGAGAAGTCGAGGCCGTAGTCGAGAATGCCCCGACCCGCCCATCGCCGCCATGTAGCTCATGCCGGCGTCCGATGCCGAGCGTGTAGTACGCCGGATTGAGCCAGCCGCGGACGACGAGGCCCGACGCGAGCTGACGATCCATGAACGCGCGCGAGTCCTCGCGCTTCACGTCGGGATGCGAGTACCACTGCTTGTTCTTGACGTCGAACCAGAGCTTCTCGTCCGGCGGCATGTCGTGCGTCGCGCCGTACTTCGCAAACGCGTACGTCGACTCGAAGGCCGTGCGATCGAACGCGTACTCGGACCGGAACGGATACGTGTCGTCGTAGACGAAGTACTTGACCTTCTTCTCCCACTCGCCGCGCAGGTACGCGGCCTGGTCGGGATAGCCCTCGTGCTCGAGCGCGTCGATGAGCGGCAGCACGACGAGCTCGTTGTAGAGGCCCCACTTGTAGGTCTCGTAGTAGTCCGGATAGATCTCGTACGGATACGTGTAGAACGCGCGCGCCGTCTCGTAGGCGCGGTCGCAGGTAGCCCGGCCGCGTCGAGATACGTCGACATCGACGGGTACTGCTTCGCGATCTGGTACATGTGGAAATACAGCATGATCACGTGCGGGTAGTCGTACGACCGCCACACGTGCTCCTTGTCGAGATCCTTGATCGCCGTCGCGCCGTTGGCGAGGTGCTCGGCGTAGTCTTTCCGCCGCCCCGGATCGCGATTCACGAACCAGTTCGGCGTGCCGTACACGCCATACGGATACGGCCGCTCGTCGTCCTTGCGCTGGAGCCCGCCCCAGACGAAGTTCTTGATGTAGTACTCGAGTGACTGGATCTCTTTCTGATCCGGGAACGTGACGTTCTTCTCGGCGAGAAACGGCGCCTTCGAGAGCCCGGGATCGTCGCACGTGAGCGCGTAGACCATGCGATCGAGAAAGATGTCCGGGTCGTCGATCGTGCGCGACCTTCTGCGCCTTCATGTCGTACGGCGCCGTACACGCCGTTCCACCACTTCGACGGGTCCTTGACCTGCTGCGTGTTGACGAGGAACGACGCGCGCTTCTTGATCAGCGTCTCGAGCGGCTCGGTGACGAAGAACTCGAGATACGTCTTGCGGCCGCCGTCGTGGTGGATCGTCAGCATGTTCTCGCCGAGCTTCCTGAACGTGACCTCGTACACGTGCGTGTCCGGCGCGCTGCCGACCACCGGCGCCGCGAGCGGCGCGATCGTCGTCTGCGCCGGGAACTCGGCGGTCACCGAGTCGATCTTCGCCTTCGTGTGCAGCGAGAACCGCGCGCGTCAGATCGGTCGGCACCGTCATGCCGGGCACGACGCGGACGTCGAAGAGGCCGTTGTCGACGAGCAGCTGGCGCAGCTCGTCGTAGCTCTGCGCCCACTGCATGCGGAAGCCGTACGAGACCTTGCTGCCGGGCCGCCCGGCCGGCGCGAGATCGAGCGCGGTGTTCGGCCTGCCGCCAGGTGCCGCGCGTCTCCTCGGCCGCGCGCTTTGCTCGAATGCACGTACACCTGCGCGCCGCCGCGGCCGCCGGTGCCGACGTACTCGAGCTTCGTGCCGGGCTTGCACGGTGACGAGCAGGAACGGCGGCGCGCCCGGAGGCGCGCACGTAGAAGAAGAACGATCCGGCGCCGGAGATGAACTGGTGCTTCAGAAATCCGCGCTCGAAGATTCTGCTCCGGCGAATTCCCGGTCGGGCCCGACGTTCGGAATCGAGATGCCGAGGTCGCCGACGTGCACCGGCGCCGATCCCGTCGTCGCCAGATCGACCGTCCAGTCGAGCGTCGCGCCCGTCGGTCGTGTACGACTCGGCGATCGCGAGCGGCGCCTTGTCGCCGGCGTTCGAGTAGCGTGACGCCGGATCCGTCAGCGGCCGCCGTCACGTGCGAGCCGCGCGGCGCCGTCACCCACTCGCCGTTCGCGCCGGCGCGATAGATCACAGTAAGGCCGAGCGTCTGCGCCGCCTGCGCGCCGCCGCGCCGCGGCCGCACCCCGGCCGCCGGTCGTCGCCGCCGGCGTGAGTGTCGCGCCGAACGGATCGTGCGGATTGGCGAGCGCCGAGACGCCGCGCGCGTCGTACGCGAACCGGAAGTCGCCCTTGTCGATCACCGTCGCGGGCTGCGCCGGAGCGGGCGTCTGCGAAGGCGTCTGCGTAGCGATCTGGGGCGGCGCCGCGGCTTCGCTGCGCGGCGTGCGGCTCCACGCGATCGGCGCAGCGAGCGCGGCCAGACAAATCGCCGTGAATATCCTCATAAGCACTCGTAGGAAGAATCGGTTTCCCGCGCGGCAGCGTAGCACGCTCCGCGTTATGCTTCACGCACTATGGACATTCGATCGATGGTCTCTCCACGGCGCGTGGTCCTTGGCGCAGTGTCAATCGGCGCGTTCGCCGCGGCGATGGCGATCGCCGGCTTTCCGCTGGAGGCCCAACAGGCTGCTCCCGCTCGCCAGGCGTCCGCGCCCGCCGCACGCGCGTTGACGGCGGCCGACTACGCGCGCGCGGAGAAGATGCTCGCGCCCGCGCTGACCGGCCTTGTCGTCGGCGGCAACGTCGCGCCGACTTGGCTTGGCCGCGGCGCCAACGATCGCTTCACCTATCGCACGACCGCCGCCGACGGCACGCAACGAGACGATCTTCGTGGATCCGGCGGCGAAGACGACGGCATCGTCTGCGCGCCGACGAACGCCGACTGCGCGGCCCCGGCGGACGCCGGGCGCGCCGGACGCGGCGGCGGCCGAGGCGCGCGGTGCCGGCCGTGGCGGCGGACGCGGCGCCGCCGGAGCCGCCGGCGACGTCCTCCGACGGCAAGCCGCTCACGTCTCGCCCGACGGCACGCACGGCGTGTTCGTCCGCGACTGGAATCTCTGGGTGCGCGACATGGCCACGCGGCGAGGAGAAAGCCGCTCACGACCGACGGCGTCGAAGTACTTCGGCTACGCCACCGACAACGCCGGCTGGAGCAGCAGCGACCGCGCGATCGCTCAGTGGTCGCCGGACTCGAAGAAGATCGCGACGCAGCAGCAGGACGAGCGCAAGGTCGGCGAGATGTATCTCGTCAGCACGACCGTCGGCCATCCGACGCTGCGCGTGGCGAAGTTCCCGCTGCCCGGCGATCCCGTGATGGCGATGATCCACCGCGTCGTCATCGACGTCGACGACGGGCACGATGACGCGCCTGCAGATGCCGATCCCGATTTCCATCGCGCCACGCTCGGCGACGACCTCAGCATGAACGACTACGACTGGAGCCCCGACGGCGTCGCAGCTCGCGCTCGCGTCGGTCTCGCGCGATCACAAGCACGTCGTGGCTGCGCGTCGCCGACACGGCGACGGGCGCCGTCCGCACGGTGCTCGACGAAACGGTCGCCGACGCAGTTCGAGTCGCGCACGGCTGGCGCGTGCTCTGGGCGACGAACGAGGTCATCTGGTACTCCGAGCGCGACAACTGGGGCCAGCTCTATCTCTACGATCTGCAAGACCGGCCAGCTGAAGAACCAGATCACGACCGGCGACGGGCCCGGTCATGCAGATCGCGCGCGTCGATGAGAAGGCGCGCACGATCTGGTTCGGCGCAAACGGGCGCGAGACGGGACAGGATCCGTACTTCTCCGCACTTCTACCGCGTCGAGCCTCGACGGCAAGAACATCGTGTCGCTCACGCCGGACGACGGCACGCACGCGATGCAGCTGTCGCCGTCGGGCAAGTACCTCGTCGACACGTACTCGACGCCGCGACGTGCCGCCCGTTGTCGAGCTGCGCGACGCGCGACGGGCGGCTGGTGATGCCGCTCGAAAAGGCCGACATCTCCAAGCTGCTCGCCACCGGCTGGAAGCCGCCGATGCCGATCAAGATGACCGCGCACGACGGCAAGACCGACATCTACGGCCTGCTCTTCCGGCCGACGAACTTCGATCCGTCGCAGAAGTATCCGATCGTCAACAACGTCTATCCCGGCCCGCAGACCGGCAGCACCGGCAGCCGCGCGTTCACCGCGGCGCGCGGCGATCGCCAGGCCCTCGCCGAGCTCGGCTTCGTCGTCGTCACGATCGACGGCATGGGGACGCCGGGGCGATCGAAGTCGTTTCAGGACGCGTACTACGGCGCGATGGGACGCGACAACACGATTCCGGATCAGATCGCGGGGATGAAGGAGCTCGCGCAGAAGTATCCGTGGATCGACATCGACGCGCGCCGGCATCTGGGGCCATTCGGGCGGCGGGTTCGCGACGACGACGGCGATGTTCCGCTTCCCGGACTTCTTCAAGGTGGGCATCGCGGAGTCCGGCAACCACGACCAGCGCGAGAACGAAGACGACTGGGGCGAGCGCTACCAGGGCCTGGTCGTGAAGAACGCCGACGGCACCGACAGCTACGACGCCGAAGCCAACCAGAACTTCGCGAAGAACCTCAAGGGCCACCTGCTGCTCGCGCACGGCACGATGGACACGAACGTGCCGCCGTATCAGACGATGCTGATCGCCGACGCGCTGATCAAGGCGAACAAGGATTTCGATCTGATGCTGATTCCGAACTCGAATCACGGGTACGGCGCGGCGTCGAACTACATGATGCGCCGGCGGTGGGACTACTTCGTGAAGTGGCTCATCGGCGTCGATCCGCCGCGCGAGTATCGAATCGGGGGCTGACGCTGATCATTTGTGATGTGTGAAGTCTGATCTGTGATTGGTCGTCGTTGATCAAGACCATCACACCCTGGAAGCTCTCGGACGTGGCAGTTCGCCGGGACGTTCCGCAGAAGCACGGAGTGCAGCATGACCGACACCGGAACCGCCGTCGATCCTTCGTTCGTCCTCAGGCAGACGCAGGCGCGTCAGCGGCTCGTCGATCGGGTTCGTGAGCCGAAGGGCTGGCATCGGTTCTTCACGCCGCATGCGACGGCGAGTCCGTTCGGCGTGCTGGCGATCACCATACTCGTGGCATGGGTCCGCCCGCATGAATGGGTCCTCTTCGTGCTCGTGCTCGCCGAGATGCTCGCCATCGCGCTCAACTTGATGTCGACGACGAAGCGTCTCGAGGCCGTGACGCTGCTGCTGGATCGATCCGGCGTACTCGAGCGGTTTGTCGCGGACGCCAGCGCGGCGAAGACGTAGGGGCGCTACTCGAGCAACTCGGACTCGTACTTCCGGTAGATCGCCGCGTGCGCCGATCGGTCTGGCGTGCGCTGCAGCTCTTCGATGAAATCGCCCAGCCGCGGCGTCAGCACCACGAGATAGCGCGCGTCTTCGGCCGTGTATGTGTGCGGCACGCCCGCCGGGACGAACACCGACGTCCCCGTCACGGCCTCGGTTTCGCGGTCGACAAACCGAAATCGCAGCGGCGAGCCTCGCGCCGGCGTGCGCGCGATCGGCGTTCGTGACGATGATCGGACCGGACATCAGCGTGCTACAGCGCCGGCGCAGAGAGTGTTAGGCACGAACGCGTCGGCTTCGATCTCGACGAGCATCGCCGGATCGACGAGCGCTTTGACCTCGACGAGCGCGGTCGCCGGCCGAATCGCGCCGAAGACTTCGCCGTGCGCGCGGCCGATCGCCTCCCAATCGCGGGCGATATTCACGACGTACATCCGCGTGCGGACGACGTGCATCACGTCGGCGCCGGCGCGCTCGAGGGCCGACGCGATGTTCTTCAGCGTCTGGACCGTCTGCGCGTACGCATCGTCATGCCCGACGAGCGCGCCCGAGGCGTCGGTCGCGGTCGTTCCCGACACCCACACGTGGTTGCCGACGCGCACCGCGCGCGAGTAGCCGACGAGAGGCTCCCACTTGGTGCCGGTCGAGATGTTCTGGCGAGTCATGCCCTACAGACTAGCAGGATCACTTGCAGACCTTCGTCGTCGCGCTGATCGCGTGGTCGACCGTCGTCGTGGTCCCGCCCGCGCTGGCGGATTCCGACAACACGTTGCCGTCCGCGTCGTAAGTCACCGCGCTCAGAGTCGACGCGACGCCGCACAGGAGCGATCCACTCCCCAGCGCCGATTCCGTCATCGTGCGCGCCGCGTCGTCGTACGCGATAGTCATCGGCACGTTGCAGACGCCGGGTTGCGTCCGGTTGCCTGAGATCGGCCGGCCCGAGAGATCCCACTGCGTGAAGGTGTCCGCGAAAAGCGTGACGCCGCTGACGCCATGCAACGCGCCGATACGTCTGCGGGACGCGTCATACGCCGGCGTCTCGATTTCGCCGAGCGAGCCGGAACAACCGGCCGTGCCGGGACATGTCGCCGACTGCGCGTAGAGCACGCGTCCGACGACGCCCGGCTCGTCGACGAAGTCGGCGACGCTCTGGTACGTCGTCTGGCGCAGCTTCAACGCCGTGCCCGCGACCGACTCCGTGTAGACGTGCGTCGTGGGGTCGAACGCTGCCGTCACCGATTGCGCGGACCCGAACGTCGACGTCGCCTTCCAGGCGGTCGCGTAGGTACGACAGATCTGCGGCGAGGGCACCGGCGCCGGTGAAGGCGTGGGCGGCGTCGGACTTGTCTGCCGCGCGCACGCGCTGATCAGCTCGATGCCGATCGCCGCCGCCGTCACGATCCGTGCGAGCCGCACTGTGTCCTCGATCAGAGCGTAGCAAGTCTCCGCGGCAGAGGCGTGAGCAAAGCGTGAGACTTCCGTGACTCCGATCGTCAGCCGGCCGGCGCGATCTCGTAGTCGAATTCGTACGCGTGATCCTTGCCGGAGATGATGATCTGCATCCGGCCCGAAAGGCCGGTCAGCTCTTCGGTGCCCGAGTCCGGCACGACGGTCACCGTCAGGCTCGGCACGCCGCGCGTCATCGTGCCGGAATGCTGCAGCGCGAACGAGCCGCGCCGGCCCGCGAGCGTGCCCTCGACGCGTTCGATCGCGACGTAGCCCGCCGATCCTTTGACCACGCTGCCTGCACTCAACATCTCGCCGTGGCTGGCGGCGTCCAAGTCGCCGTGAAAGCGCTTGTCGAGCGTCAGCCGCGCGAGCATCGGATGCTGCCCGGCCTCATGCAGCGGCACAGGTGTGACCTTCACGTCGAACGAACCTCGTGCGATGGGCATCAGTGTTCCCTTCTGATCAGAACAACGGTTCGTCGCCGCGATCCGCGCGCGCATCTTCGTCGCGGTCCACGTCGGCGTCCGCGTACTCGCCGCGATGCGTCTCCGGGAGGAGATCCGCGATCGCGAAGCCGATCGTATCGACGATCAGCTGTCGATTGCCGTCGGCCGCCTCGCGCAATGCGCCGGCGTCGATCGGCGGACCCGCTTGCACGACGACGACCGACGGATGCAGGCCGTCTTCGCCGATGGGAAACAGACCGTCGGTGCCGGTGACGCCCATCGGCAGAATCTGCGTGCCCGGGACCTCGAGGTAGCGCGCCACACCCGCGAGCAGACGCTGCAGACCGGTCGTGCGGCTGCGCGATCCTTCGGCGAACACGAGCAGGGCGTCGCCGGCGGCAAGGCGCGCTTGCGCGGTGTCGATCGATCGGCGTGCCGCCCGTGCAACCTCGCGCGGTGTCATCACGGCGTCTTCCGACGAGCGGCCGCTGCTCTGCGCAACTTTGATTGTGCCGAAACAGAGGCTCGAGAACCGTCGCGTGCGGCTGGAGTAGACCTTCGGCCCCGCGATCACGGTCAGTCTCGCGGCCAACGCTTCGGCCGCGCCGCCGGCGCGCGCGAGCAGCACTTCGATCAGGTTCGCGTCCGAGTACGACAGATGATTCGCGACGATCACGACCGGCTTGCCTGCCAGTCCGTCGAGATGTTCGGCGCCTTCGACCCGCGAACCTGCCTCGAGCAGGCGATCGGCGAGCACGTGATGGATGCGTCGCGTCAACGCGTCGGGCGGGTAGTAGTCCCAATCGCGGCCCGCAACCGCGAGAGCCCGCGCCATCGTCGTCACGCCGGACTCGCCGGCGTCGTCCAGCACGCGCTCGACGGACGCGCGAAGCGCCGCCAGCGTCGTGGGATCGCGATCGGCGAGAAAGCCCGTGATCGCGGCGACGATCGTCGCGCGATCGAGGTGGCCGTTCACGACACGGCGTCGGCGGGCGCCGGCGGGTCGGCCGTCTGACCGAAGCCCGCAATCACCACCATCACGACGCCGAACGTCACGGCGAGATCCGCGACGTTGAAGATCCCGGTGCGCAGCGGGCCGATGCCGACGTTCATGAAGTCGACGACCTGGCCGTGCGCGACGCGGTCGATCAGGTTCGACACACCGCCCGCGATGAACAGCACCGTGCCGGCGAAGGCCGCGAGCGTCCACCGGCGGCGGATGACTTCGACCGCAAGCAGCACAAGCACCACCGCGTTTCCGACGACGAAGATCGCGATTCGTGTCGGCGCCGGCAGCGACGCGCCGAGGCCGAGAAACGCGCCGGGATTTTCCGTGTACTCGAGCCGCACGGTATCGCCGAGCATCGATCGGTCAGGCGCGCCGGCCAGCGACTCGACGGCCATGTGCTTGGTGATGCGGTCGCAGCCGATCGTCGAGACGACGATCGCGATCGCCAGCAGCAGTCGGAAGCGCGCCATCGTCATCCCTGCGCCGGCACGAGTCCGGCCGACGCGCCGACCCACTGCAGGCCCTTGTTGTAGTCGACGCCCATCATCTTGCCGCGGCCCATGCGGATGAGCGGCATCACGGCGCGATAGTGCGGGCGGTCGCCGTCGTGGCCGTCGAGCACCATCATGATCCGGATTTCCGCTTGCGTCGCGCCGTGCGGCGTCTCGATCGACCGGCGTGAACTCGATCGCGCTCCTGCAGGATGTAGTTCGCGCGCTCCGCCGCGGGAATCGCCGCGATCTGCTCGTCGGTCGGCGCGAAGATGATGCCGCCGCCGGCGAACGAGAACAGCGGCTTGAGCAGCCAGTTGTCGCGATCGGCCGGCAGCGTCTTCACGTCGCTGAGATACTGCGTCGCGCGGCACCCACGGGTGGCGCAGCCACGGAATCGAGAACTTGCTGATGCGGAAAAACCAGTCGGGCCCGCCGCTCCACTCGACGTCGAGCGTCGTCACGATAGTCGAACGGCAGCGTGACCTGCTTGTGCTGCAGCTCATCGGGAATCACGCGGTTGTAGATGCGCGCGATCCGCGTGTCGCTTGCCGTCGCGATTGTAGAAGAGCCGCCGGTCCGCGCTTGACGACCGACGCGCACGTCGACCGCCCGCACGCCCCACAGCTGCTCGGTGACGACGAAGTCCGGCCGCGTCTTCTGGTGACGCGGATCGATCTCCATCAGCACGACCTCCGCTCGGATCGTGATCGCCGACGATGATCGCGCGCCATCAGTCGCGAGGTACTCGTCGCGCGTGAATGCCGTCGAGGAACGGCGTCACGCCCGTCAGTCCGTACGCGTGCGATCGCCGCCTCGGCCAGCGCGAGCTGAAAGCCGTAGAGCGACGGAAACGCCTGCAGCTCGACCAGCCGCGCCTCGAGGCCGTCGGCGGTCTGCACGCAGCCCGAAATCCACCTGCACGAACGTCGGCAGCGGCTCGCCGTTCGGGATGCGGAACTCCGGCGGCACGACCTCGTCCGCAGCGCTGCGGTACTCGGGGTTGTCCAGCAGCTGATGCAGCAGCTCCGCGTGACGCGCCGACCAGCTCGTCGATCAGCGCCGTCCGGAAAGAAGCACGGCGTTTCGGACAGCCGGAACTCGACCTGTCGCGCCGCAGCGGCGCTCCGAGCTCCGTGACGTAAGCGCGTGGTAGCGCGCCTCGGTGAACGCGCGCGTTGAACTCGCGACGGATGCGTCGCGAAATCATCGGCAGCACGGAATTGCCCGCGCTGCATGATCGGCTCGTCGTCGACCCAGATGTCGAACTCGGGTGCCGACGACGTCGATGTGCGTGGACGAATACCAGTCGGCGCCGGTGTGCGCGCCGTACGGGTTGCCGAACGCGATGTGGATGCCGGGGAACTTCTCGTCCTGCAGGATGTGGCCGATGACCTGCTGCAGCTCGATGTTGGTGCCGATCGCGAACTCGCCGACGCGATCGCTGTTCTCGTCGGTGTGCGTGTAGCGCCAGAAGTCGTCGCGCAGCGCCGCGTTCGTCGGACTCGGCGTCGACGAGGCGGTTCTTCTCGATCCGGATCGTGAGCGGCGTGCGATCGAGCAGCCCGTACCGCTCGCAGAGCCAGTCGCCGACGACGCCGTCGATCACGAAGCGTGCCGTTGACCTCGCCGGGCGTCGTGAAGACTTCGCCGCCCGGCAGGTTGCCCCACTTCTCCGGGCTGATGAGGCCGCTCGTCTTGATCCAGCGATAGTTCGGATTGAGCGTCGCGCTCGAAGTCGCTGCCCGCCGGGCGTCGTCGCGCGAATCCGTCGCGCGGGCCGCACGATGTCGATCACGCGTCGGCTGATGCGATCGACCACTCCGTAGTCCGCGCGCATGCCCTCGCAGCATGATCCGCGGCGTGATGTTGACCATGTGCGCATGGCGCATGCGGCGGCGGTTGACGATGTCGGTCATCTGCATGCGCGAGCGCGAGCTCGTTCGCGCTGGGCGCGCGCGGCGAAGATGCTGACCTGCGCTCTGCTCCATGTCCGCGGCGATCGACGCCGGCAGCGTCGTCGAGCGGCCGCGGCGCCTCGTCCTCGAGCACGAACAGCCGGTACGGCGCGCCGACGGCGTCGATCTCGCGCGACCAGCGCGTCGCGCGATGTCGCGACAGGCGCGATCGGTGATGACGGTCACGCGCTCGTGCGGCTGCACGTTCAGGCACACGCGGATCGCGTTGCGGGCGCCCGGTTGGAGGTCGGTGTCGGCATGCACGGTCATCGTGGTCGTCTACAGTCCCGATCGCTGCGTTTCCGCCATCATGTATCCACGACGGCCTTCAGATCATGGCCGGACTCTTCGTACACGCGCAACTGGCGGTCGGCGCCGGTGCCGTGCTCGAGGATCCAGTGGATGTACTCGACCTCCTCCCGGCTGTCCAGCTCGTCCAGCACGTCGTCGACCCACTCGAGGTATTCGAGCGATCAGCTCGCGCTCGGGCACTTCGCGCTCGCGGCCGAAGTCGATGAGCTTGCCGTCGAGCCCGTAGCGGGCGGCGCGCCACTTGTTCTCCATCAGCAGCGCGCGGCTGTACTGGCGCCAGCTCTGGTTGCTGCGAGTGCAGCCGGTACAGCTTGACGACGGTCGCCTGGATCAGCGCGGCGATCGCGAGCGTCTCGTCGACGCGCATCGGGATGTCGCAGACGCGGACTTCGAGCGTGTTGAAGAACGGATGCGGCCGCACGTCCCACCAGATCTTCTTCGCGTTGTCGATGCAGTTCGTGCGCACGAGCAGATTGACGAACGCTCTCGAAGTCGGACCAGACGTGAACGTGTCCGGGATGTTCGTGCGCGGAAATCGATCGAACACCTTGCAGCGGTACGACTTCAGGCCGGTGTTCATGCCGATCCAGAACGGCGAGTTGGCCGAGAGCGCGAGCAGATGCGGCAGGAAATAGCGCATCTGGTTCATCAGCTGGATCAGCGTCTCGCGGTCCTCGATGCCGACGTGCACGTGCAGGCCGAAGATCAGGTTCGCGCGCGCGACGATCTGCATGTCCTCGACGAGCTGCAGGTACCGCTCGTCGGGGTAGATGTCCTGCGCGCGCCAGTCGGCGAACGGATGCGTGGCGCCCGACGACGAGGTGCAGGCCGTTCTCCCGCGTGAGCGCGAGCATGCGGCGCCGCAGGTCGCGCAGATCGATCGCGCGCGTCCTTGATGTTCCGGCACACGCCCGTGCCGACCTCGACGACCGACTGGTGCATCTCGGCCTTGACGCGCTCGTTCAGCTGCGCGCTTGCCCTTCTCGACGATCTCGGTCTGGATGTGCGAGCGCAGATCGAACGTCTCGCGGATCGATGGTCTGGTATTCCTCTTCGATGCCGATCGTGAACGACGGCGATGTCATGGCGAAGCCTCGGAGGTCGGCGGCGGCGATCTCAGCCGCGCAGGAACTGCGTCCCAGCGGTACGCGGGCGCCTCCGGCGGCGCGAGCGCCTTGCGCACCGCCAGCTCGGCGACCGCCTCGACGATCCAGGCGAAGTTCGCCTCGCCGACCGAATGCAGGTCGGCGTCGGGCGCGGGGTTCATGAAGTCGATCGCGTACGGCACGCCGTCCTCGACCGCGAACTCGACCGTGTTCAAGTCGTAGCCGAGCGCGCGGCAGAGCGTGAGCGCGTCGCGCTCGACGCGCGCGAGCAGCGCCGGATCGTACGCCGGCGGATTCTGCACGTAGCGCTCGTGAAACGGCGCGCGCGGATCGTACGGCATGACGTGCACGCTGCTCCTGGCCGACGACGTAGCAGCGGAAGTACTCGTTGAAGTTCACGCGCGCGCTGCAGCGTCATGCAGAGGTGGCCGGTCTGGTCGTAGGCCGCGAAGAACTCCTCGCGGCGAGTTCACCTTGTAGACGTCGCGCCAGCCGCCGCCGTCGAACGGCTTGAGAAACGCCGGGAAGCCGACGTACGTCGAACACGTCGTCCCAGTCGAGCGGGTAGTGCAGATTGCGCATCGACTTCGCTCGGTCGTGCCCGGCGGATGCTCCTTGTGCGGCAGGATGACGGTCGGCGGAATCGCGACGCCGAGCCGCGTCGCCAGCGCGTAGTTGAAGAACTTGTCGTCGGCGCTCCACCAGAACGGGTTGTTGATGACCGTCGTGCCCGCGAGCACGGCGTTCTTGAGGTAGGCGCGGTAGAACGGGATGTCGTGCGAGATGCGATCGACGATGACGCGGTAGCGCGCCGGCTCGTCCATGCGCACGGCGCCGATGATGCACGAACTCGGCCGTGACGTCCGGCGCGGCCGAGCCCGTTGATGCGCTCGACCAGGGCGGGCGGAAAGGTCTCTTCCATCCCGAAAATCACGCCGATGCGATGCATGAAGACACTCTACATCAGGGGCATTTGGGGATCTGGTGATTGGAGGATCTTGTGATTTGAAAGACCCCGGCCAAATCACCCGATCAAATCTCCAAATCTCCAAATCACCAGATCCCCAAATGCCCAGATGCCAGCGTCAGGGGAGATACGCGCGCGCCATCTTGATCCACTCGGGCCAGTCGTGATGCGACCCGTATCCCCAGACGTGCAGGCTGTAGGGGATCTGCTTCGCTGCCGAGGAGCGCCGCGGCGTGCTCGGTGTCCGGCGCGGCAGATGTCGTGCTCGCCCGTCACGAGCACCCACTTGTTGCGCGCGGATGCGATCGAGGAACCACGCGTCGCTGAGACCCGGCAGAAAATGCGGCGGGCACAGCAGGTACGCATCCTCGATCGTAGTAGCCGTCGAGAAACCGCGTGATGTCGAACGCGCCGCCCATCGTGACGCAGGCGGTGAAGACGTCCGGATGCCGCAGCGCCATCGTGAACGCGTGGTAGGCGCCGAAGCTGCAGCCGGTGACGCCGCATCGTCCGGCCAGCCGCTCGAACGGACGAACGGGACGACGTCCTCGAGGAGATAGCGCTCGTAGGCGAGGTAGCGGTCGATGCGGGCGCGCGGCGGGATCGACTTCGCGTAGAACGTCTCGGTGTCGATGCGTGCTGACGCAGACGAGCTGGAGCGCGCCGTTGTCGAGCTTGTCGGCAAGCGCGCCGACCATGCCGCGATCTTCGTACTCGAAGAACGCGCCCATCGACGTGGGAAAGACAATGTACGGCGGTCCGGCGTGACCGAAGGTCAGCAGCGGCATCTCGCGGCCGAGCTGGTGCGACCACCAGGTGTGATACTCGCGGCGCATCGGTCTCCTATACTGATCGCGCGTGACGGCCGGCTCCGAACTCAGACGCCACGAGGCGTTCCATTCTACGTGGCTCGACGCCGACCGCGACCTCACCGTCTATCTACCGGCCGGGTACGGCGCGGTTGACGCACCGCACCCGCTGCTCATCCTCCACGACGGTCAGAATCTCTTCGATCCCGCGCGCGCCCACGCCGGCGAGACGTGGCACGTGGCGGACGCGGTTGACGCGCTCGTTGCCGCCGGCACAATCCCTCCGCTCGTCGTGGTCGGCGTCGACCACGGACACGAAGCGCGGGTGCGCGAGTACACGCCGACGCCGGGTCGCGTGCCCGGCGCCGGACTCGTCGACCGACACGCGCGCTTTCTCGTGGACGAAGTGCTGCCGTTCGTCGCGACGCACTATGCGGTGCGTACCGACTTCGACGCGCTCGGCCTCGGCGGGTCGTCGCTCGGCGGACTCGCCACGATTGCGGTGGCCGCGCTCGCGCCCGGACGCTTCGGCCGGCTCATCGCGATGTCGCCGTCGGTGTGGTGGGATCGGCGCGTGATCCTCCGGCGACTCAAGCGCACGCCGATCGATCCGCGCACGCGAATCTGGGTCGACGCCGGTGCGAAAGAAGGCGCGCGGACCGTGAACGACGCGCGCGACCTGGCCGATCGTCTGCGCGCGACTCCACGCGACGCGCGCTCGCGAGGGTCAGTGGACTCGTCGGACGCGCGCGTGCGATTCGTGCTCGATCCCGACGGCGATCATTCCGAGCCCAGCTGGGCGCGGCGGATCGGCGCGGCGATCGAATTCTGCTATCGGGATAGGCCCACGATGCCGCGGTGAGGCTGCTTGCCGCGTCGATCCGCCACCGGCCCTGCGTCAGCCGAGATCGTGCAGGCGCGCACGCCGGTGAGCGTGGTCTCTTTCCAGCGGTCCCCGGATTTTTCGAGGAAATGAAACGACGCAGAGCCGCACATCGAGCCGCAGGAGTGGCCGAAGAACGCCATCGCGTGCGTCCTGGCAGCATTGAAACCCACGGCAGAGGCGTAAAACGTGTAACCGCCGGCGTCAGGAAAGCGCTTCGCGAATTCGCCCCATCCGAACAGCATGTCGTGCTGCGCTTCTCCGGCCTTGAAGATCGCATCGAGATCCTGCCGGGAGATCAGAGTGTACGGCCGACCCAGAGGCCGCCCGATCTCCAGCAGGCGCCCGTGCCTGTTCTCAGCGGCGAAGTGATCGGCCACGTCGCGCCAGTCAGTCGTCAACTGACCGCCGGACGCCGTACACCGATCGCTGAGCTCGGTCTGCCGCATGAACATGGGGACTTTCACGCGCTCGCTTCGTCCGCCGGAATCGGCGTTCAACAGCACACCGTAGACCGCGTACGAGTCGTCGTCAATCGGGCTCGGCGTCGCCTGTAACCCCATTGGCCTCACCGCGATGGACGCACCCGCGGCGGCAACCGCGACCACAGCACACGTGAACGCCGAGACGCCACGCATGTGAAACGCGCGGATCACGCGGTTCGTCACGACGCCCACGTGCATATCGAAATACGCGGCCGAACCTCATGCCAGCCGGCCGCGTCCTTCACCATGAAATGATGCGTGCCGCCGCCGCAGAGCGATCCGCAGGAATGCGCGATGTAGACGAGCGCGCGCGCGTGCGTCGTGCTCATGACAGCAGGCGCTCGCCCACCTGGATCCAGGCGGGCGTCTGGGCGCCGATGAACGTGATGTGCAACGCGGCCAATACGGCGCCGCCGCCCCAACCGAACGCCGGGTGCAGACGCCGATGGCGAAGCGTGTCGAAGATCACGCACAGGAGCACGAAGCCATACAGACCAATGAGGATGTCCGCGTTCGTCATCCAGCTCACCGGCAGGCGCGCCAGCGCGGACGGCAGCATGCAGGGGATCGTCAGCAGCATCAAGCGCTTGTGGATGTCCAGACGCCGGCGGCGGAACCAGATCGCGGCGATGACGAGGCCGGCGAACAGCAGCATCTGCACCAGCTCGAGCTCCATGATCATCGTCTGCGGCTCAGCCATCGGCGAGTGCGCGCGGACCTCTCGCACGGCGGCGTGAATCGTCGTCGTCGACCCCATCAGCACGACGAGTCCAGCCCATCCGGCGCCGATCCAGCCGAGGCGCCGGTGCCACTGCACGCGACGGATGACGATCAATCCGGACTGGACGACCAGCAACACCACCCAACCGGACATCACCAGCCCATGCACCTCGAGGAGGGCCGGCAGCGGCGCGGCGTGGAGGAATGCGCGGAGGTAGTACGTGCGCGCGAACGTCCAGAAGACCAGGATCAGAAACGCGAGGCTCGCGCCGAGGTAGAACCGGCGCCCGAAGACGCGCCGGGTCGCGTGACGGTCGTCGACCCGGCTCGCGCCTACTTGCATGACGCGTTGGACGGACCGAACGCATCTTCCTGCGCGGTCGTCAGCGGCGCAGCGATCTTCATGTACGTGACCGCGAACACGCCGGGGCCGGCCGGCGAACCGGTGATCGACACGCCGCTCACTCCGTCGGCGCTGTAGAACATCTCTTGCGCGCGGTTGCTCCACACCTGGTGGACGTAGTGCGCGCCCTTGATCTGGCCGCGATACCAGCTGACATACTCGGCGAGCGTCGCCGTGCCAGGCGTGTCGTAGATGTTCATCTGCGCCTTGTGGCCGCAGACGAAGCTGTCGACCTCTTGTTGAAACGTGAGGCCCGCGTGCAGCGGCAGGCTCGTCGCCTTGTCCGTCTGATCAACGGCGCGCCACGCCGTGGCGCCCACGAGAACGCTCAGCATCACGATCGCAAGCCGCGAACGGTTCTTGTTGATGGCCATCGGCACACCTTTCTGAAATACGTGGTTACGCCGCGTGCCTCATGCAGAAGGCGCCACCGGTTTGGCGCCTGCCGGGGGCAGAGACGGTGTCGCGACGAACGTCTCGGCCTTCTTCCCCAGATCGCGGAACTTGTCGGAGATCGACGCCAGCCGCGCCGCCCACTCCTCGTTGAGGGCCTCGTGCTCGACCAGCACGTGGAACTTCACCATGATCATGATGAGAAACACGGGCTTGAGAAACGCGCCGCGCGCGGCCAACGCGAAGAGGATGGCGACGACGATCGTCACGACCGCGCCGATCTCGCGCACCGAATGCGGCAGGATCGTCGTGACGGCCGCCGCCGGCACGAGGCAGACGATCCAGAGCAGCGCGCTCAGCACGTACTCGAGCACGACGATCCACACCGACTGCTTGAGGATGGGCGTCGCGTTCTGCGCGTAGTAGACGAGCCCGTGCTGCGCGCTCCGCCAGGGGTTGTCGTCGCCGCTCGCCAGGTTGTAGGAAAAGATCACCTTGTCCATGTAGCGCGTCGCCGCGCGCAGGATCGCGGTGATCAGGTTGGCGATCGATTCGATCCCGGGAATCGGCAGCAGGTGCCCGACGCCCTCCATCGTGCGGTGCACGACGTTGACGACCCCGCGCACGAGCTGGTTGATCGCGAACAGCACGTTCACCTGGCCGAACTTCTCGGTCACGATGCGCTTGCCATACGCGAACATCGACTCGCCGCCGTTGCCGATCTTGCCGTGGACGATGAGCTCGGTCAGCACCGCCACGTGTCCGCACTCGATCAGGTGCAGCACGTAGCGCAGAATCGCCGTCCAGAACCATCCGGCCGCGACGATGCAGGACAGGAACCAGACGACGCCGAAAGCGCCCGCGATGTGCGTGCCCGTCCACGCCGCGCCGCCGAGGGTGATCACCATCCAGATGATGCACGCCACCGAAAACGTCAACAGCACCGCGAAGCGCATCAGCGCGTAGGGCAGGCTCCGCGTCAGAAGACCGAGCGACGAAACAAAGCTGCTGTTGCGAACCGCCAGAGGATAGCTGTGTGGAGTGGTCATTGGGCTGCCCAGATTTTGTCGCACAACTGCCCGAACTTCTTCTGTAAATCCGCCTCGCTGGCCTTCGTGCCCTGCGACCCGATGTCGCACAGCACGTTGTGCTTTGTCGCAATCAGTTCCTTCAACGTGCTCTGCCACGCGGCGCGATCGCCGATGCCACTGAGCGTGCCGGCGTCGACGGGCATCTTACCGCCGGTCCACTCGGACACGGTGACGTCGCCGAGGCCCGGACGCACGGTGATCGACACGCTCGAATAGCCCTCGGCGGAGAACTCGCACGTCTGCGGGTCGCCGGGCAGTGTCTTCGCCGTGATCGTCCCCGGCAGCACGCTCGCCAGGTCATCGGGCGCCACGATCTTGTTCTCGCAGACGTTGGGAACGGGGCGGTTGACCACCGCCGCCTGGTGCACCGTCGACGCCTGGCTCGCCGCTGTTGTCGCCGAAGAAGGCGAGCATGCCACCGTGGCGACCGCGAGCGCGATCGCCAGTGAACCCGACCGCCGAATCCGCGACTGACTCATGACGCGCTCCTTGTTTTCACTTCACCACCGGCGCGGTGATGTGGTCGTACTCGAAGCGCGTCGAGACGGAGACCTTCTCCCCGGCTTGCAGGGAGGCGTCCATGCGGATCGGAAGACCCGTGGCCTTGGCGATCCAGATCTTCGCGTCGCTCGCTCCGAGATCCTTCTGCTCGTAGTGCGCCTGATAGACCGCCGACGGTTGGCCGTCCACGACTTCATCGGGCAGCGGGGTGCAGGATGCGGATGTCACGTCGCGCATGTTCTCCTGTTGTTGCGCGATCATGTCCTTCATCGACGCCGGACTCTTACGCCACTGGCCGTTCATCTTCACGTAAATCACGTCGGCGACCGAAATCGACTCGCTGGTCGTACCGTTTCTCGTCGACACGACGTGATTGGACGTCGTCATTTGCTTGAGCATCGCGTCGAACACGGGTTTGCACGGGCCAGTCCTCGCGTCCTGCGCACGCGCCGGCGCCGGCAGCGCGAGCACGGCGGCCACGGCCGCGATCAACGTTCCAAGAGATGTCTTTCTCATTGGATCCTCCACCGCAATTGCGAGCGGCCCGCGCGGGCGCCTCCTACTGACAAATCAACTTTCCCCTGCGTGAGCGACGTTGATCGTCTTCTCGGAGAGCCCAGGTTGATAGCGTTCGTAGGCGACAGAGTAGGCGCCCGCATTCACGTCCTGGAGCGCCCGGATCTCCCGTCACAATCACGACCAAAGTGCCATCCGCGTTGTAGAACGCCGTCTGCGCTCGGCCGCCTTCGTTGCCGTTGACTTTCTTGAAGCCGGAGAGGTGTGAGTCGTACCACGCAACCGTCGCGTCGACCTTGATCTTGAAGAGCTGTAGAAATTCGCCTGCATGGTGCTCTTGCAGACATGTCCGTCGGGCATCTTCGTAGGTTGGTTGTAAACGTATGGCGTGCTGCCAAAGCGCGCGCCAGAATCGGTCGCGGGAATCAGCGGCAGGCCTGTCGCCGGGTCTTTCGTCAGCAGTTGGCCGCCGGTCGTCAGGCCAAACACCAGCATCGCCGAAGTAAGCCACGTCTTCGTCACGTCAGATTCTCCAGTCTGTGGACATTGCGCCACACTCGCGATTCACTTCACTATCGGCGCGGTGATGTGGTCGTAGTCGAACCGCGACGACGAGGGCATCTTCTGACCGGCCTGCAGGGTCGAGTCCGTGCGGATTGGAAGACCCGTCGCTTTGAGGATCCAGACTTTGGAATCGCTCGCGCCGCCCTCCTTTTGCTCGTAGTGCGCGTGGTAGACCGTCGTCGGCTTGCCTTCGACCACTTCGTCCGGCAGCGCGGTGCACGACGCCACGGTCACGTTTCGAATGTTCTCCTGCTGCTGCGCGAGGTACTGCTGGGGCGTCCTCGGGCTCTTGCGTCCACTGCCCCTTGATCTGGACGTACGTCGCGTCGGCGGTCGAGATCAATTCGATGGGTGCCTGTTGGGAGGGTCGTCACGACGTGGTGCGGTGTCACCGTCTCCTTGAGCATCGCGTCGAACACGGGCTTGCACGGCCCGTTCGCGGCCTGCGCGCGGGCGGGCGCGGGCAGCGCGAGCAGGGCGGCCCCAACAACAGTCACTATCGGTCGAGATTTCAGTCTCATTGTGTCCTCCTGACGCCGGCGGCGACGAGAAAGCGCCGTCATCGCCCCACCACGAAGCTGTCGCCCTTGCGCGTGACGCGCACGGTGGCCGTCTGGCCGAGCGTCACCGTCACGTGCGGCAGCGTGAGCGTCTGATCGCCGGCCTGCACGAGAATCGTGTAGTCGCCGGGCGCGAGATCGTGCCCCGCGTCGCCGGCCTCGCCTTGCGCGACGACTTTGCCGGTGGCGTCCTGCACGCTGAACGGGAACTTCGTGATCGTCGCCGCGGTGAGCGCGCGCGAGAGCGACGGCGCCGTCTGCGGCGCCGTAGTACGCGCCGCCCGTGCTCGCCGGCCAGACTCGCCGAGCGACTTCTGCGCGGCCTGCCCCTGCAGCGTGAAGCCGACGATGTTGAGCCGGAAATCGAGACCGGATTGCTTGATCGCCGCCGCGGCCGCCGCGAAGTCGCCGCCGCAGCTTTCCTCGCCGTCGGTGATGAGCACGACCGAGCCGCCGCCCGCAGCTTTCAGATCCGCGATCGCCTGCAGGACCGAGTACACGAGCGGCGTCTCACCGCGTGGCTTTGCCGTGTCGATGATCTTGAACAGCGCCGGGCGATCGAGCTTCTGCACCGGCTGCGCCAGATGTGAATCCGTGCAGGTCTCCTTCTCTTTCGATCCGTAGCGATCGCCATACACCCGCAGGCCGACGTTGAAGTCGTCCGGCACCTTGCGCCAGCATGCTGTGCAGCACCTGCGCGCGCGGTCGCGATGCGCGTGCTCTTGCCAAGGGCGAGGTTCATCGATCCCGAGAGATCGAGAATGACGAGCAGGTTCTTGCGCGTCTTCTCGGGCAGGGCCGGCGCCGCGGCGGACGTCAGGTCCGCGACGACGCTGAGATGGCCGCGGCGGAGCGCGTCGATCGTCAGGCACAGCGTGCCGGTCGCACCGTTCGGCCGTGCCGCGCACGCCGAACGTGAGCGGCTTGGGCAGCGTCGCCGGCGCCGTGATCGACAGCGTCGCCGGCGCGGTCTTTCCGAGCGAGACATTCACGGGATCGACGCGCCCGTCGATCGTCGCGCCCTGCGGCGGAACGATCGACAGCGCCACCGTGCCGGCGAAGTCCGGCTTGGCGCCGATGATCGTCAGCGGATACGTCACGGTCTGCCCCGCGCCCATCTCGCGATGGACCAGCGAGACGTCCGTCGTGACCGCGAACGGCGCGACACGCAACGTGCACGGGAGCGGATCCGGCCGGAACGGCAGCAGCAGCTGGCGCGCCGCATACTGCTGATACGCGAGGTTCTGGTACTGATCGCGATCGATGCCGTCGTAGATGATCACGCCGCGGCCGTAGTGCGCGTACGCCATGACGAAGCCGCTCGCCCCGAGCGCGTTCGTGCCGAAGAGCGCCCCGCACCAGTGATCGTCGTACTGGACGACCGTGTTCGAGTCGCCGAAGTCGTTCGACGCGTTGCCGTTCTGTTTCAGCCGCCACGACGGCTCGTCGAAAAACGCCGGATCGTGCGAGTCGGGACTGGCGAGAAAGTTCTGCTCGAGGATCTGCACCGCGGACGCGGCGGCGCGTCCGCCGGGATTGCTCGTCGCGAACTTGTACGGGCAGGAACGAGTAGTCGGGCACTGGCCCGACCCGCATGAGTCCGCGTCCGAGATGATCAGCTTGTTGCCGTTGGCGACCCACGCCACGAGCGCCTGCTTGACGTCCGCGCGCACGCTCGTCTTGATGTCGCAGATCTGCTCGAGCACCACGGTGTCGATGTGCGCACTCGGGACGAAGTCCGAGGGCCGCACGAGGTCCGGCAGCAGCGACCAGTAGTCGACGCGCTTGAAGATCGACTCGTCGACGACGCCCTTGCCCGGCCCAGGCGGCGAAGTACCGCGTGGTCGGCGGTTTCCACGCGGGGTCGGAGGTCTCGTTCAACGGCGCGAACAGGGTCGGCGCGGTAGCGACGACCATCACCGACTTGCTCTCGGGACACTCGGCGGGTGCGGCCGCGGGCGTCGCGCACGATGCGCCGGCGGATCCGGGCGCCTCATAGGCGAGGCTCGCCGGATCCGGTTTCAGCGTGCCCGACGAGAGCAGCGCCTGCAGATCCGGATGACGCTGCAGCAGCGGCGTGTAGCCGGCGCGCGTGCCTTCGTGCACGGCGATCTCTCCGATCACCATGCCGTTCTTGCCGTACGCGTCTTTCTGTCCGGTGAACGTGAGCTTGACGAAGCGCGCCTCGGTCGGCGCCGGCAGCGTGACGACGTGCTCGCTGTCGTCGTTGGGCAGCACTGCCGAGGTCGCCTTGACGAAGCCCGCGGTGGACGACGTCGTGGACAACGCGATCTCGACGCTGGCCGGCCGCGCGGCGGCGATGGTGACCATGTACGGCGGCGTCGCCTTCGGGTCGGGCGCGGTGATCGAGACGCTCGACACGAGGGCGGTGTCCCGGCCGACGAACGAGAGCACGATCGAGCCCGGCGGAAACAGGTCCTGCCACATCGTCTTCGGATCGCCGTCGAGCGCGCGCTCGGGCACGAACGCGAGTTCGCCGGGCCGTGCCGGCTGATTCTCCAGGCGGCCGCCCATCTCGAGCGCGACGAGGTTGTCGGTGCGCGGCGCTTGCATGCGCGCCTGCCGGCGGCGCCCACGTCTTGGCGACGACGTGCGACGCGGCGGCGATCGGCGACAGCGCGCCGGCGGCGATCGCGAGCGGCCGCGGCGATCGCGATCGCGAAGACGCGGTGCGGAGGTGACGGACGCGCGCATGGTCTAGCTCCCGCCGAGCGCGCCGATGGCGCCGCCGAGGCCGACGAGCGTCGTCGTGCCGCTCGGCCCGCTCGCGGCGCTCGGGCCGCAGCTGGGCGCGCAGGGGCCGATGCCAGGCAACGTCGGTGTCGTCGATCCGCTGACATTCGTACCGGAGCCGCTGCCCTGGCCATTGACCTTGCCGTCGGGGCTTCCGAGGCCGGAACTTTTCAGCGTGGGCGGAATCTCGTCGCCGCCGGCCGCGCCGCCGCCCGTGGTTCCGCCACCGCCGCCACCAGAGCCGGAGACTCCGCCGCCGCTGCCGGCAGAACCGTTGTTGCCACCGCCGCCGCCACCGCCGCCGTTCAGGAAGCGATCCTGCCACTGCTGAAACTGTGGAGGATCAGGCTGATTGCCCTCGCCGGGTGGATATCCGAGATCTTTCGCGAGGTCGTCGCGAACCCAATCCTTCACGCCTGGCTGACGCATGATGAATTCTTTTTGCCACCGCCCTTCGTTCCCGGTGCCAGTCTGGGTTTCGAGCTGCCCGCGCTGGTCAATGTAGTGATTGAGCAACTCCTGACGGGTGTACTTGCCACCGCCAGGATTTCCCTCTGGAGGCGGCGTGCTGCCTCCACCACCTGACCCACTGCCGGCGCCGGGATTTCCGCCCCTTCCGGCGCCTCCGCTGCCGGCGGCGCCGCCGCCGGATCCTTGCGGCGACGCGTTGTTCAAATCGGGCTCTGTCGGCGCGCGGCCGAGGTCCGGTTCGGTTTTCGCTGAGCCCAAATCCTCCGGAAGTTCGCCGCCAGGACCGCCGCTCCCCCCGCCGGCGGTGGCGGCGCCATACGCCGCTCCCATCATGCCGAGGAGCAATCCGAGAAACGCCTGGGACAGGCAGCCGTCACCGCGTGCCTCGATGGGAACCTCGAGCGCGCTCGACAGGCGCCGCTGATGGACGGCGCCAAAGCCTGCGCTCGCCACAATCGGCGCCGGTGCATTCGCGTTCGGCTGAAGCTTGCAGAACAGCCATCCGTTGACGAAGATCGATCCGTATGTGAGCAGGATCACAGCCCACTCGGGCAGGTCCTGTCCCCAGCCCGTCTCGCCCATTCCCAGCGTCTCGCCGGTCGCCTTGTCGACCTGCCACCAGCCGGCAAACGTCCCGGCGCCAACGGCGACGCGTGTTCGCGGCGCGACAACGACGTGATTGGCGGCCAGCGCGGCGTTGATCCGCTGTCGAACGTCGGCGCCGAGTTGGATCGATGAGAGCGCCGGATCGTTCGGCTTCGTGATGGTGATCCAGTTCGACGGAGTGTCGTAGGCCCACGCGGCGCTTCCGGCATCCGGCTTCGACGAATTGAGCACCGCTTCTCCATTGGTGTCGTACACGCCCTGCGCGACCGCGATCGTGAACGGCGATGGACCGAGCGGATTGACGCCGACGCCGTTGGCGACGATGTCGGTGGCAGCAGTCGGAACCAGCGCACCGTGGTTCACTGACACGAACAAATGGCGAGAGAGCACCTCCGGCCGATCGACGTAGATCAACGCGGCCACCGGACTTTGATTCAGCCGATGCATCGCAAGCGCGTAGATAGAGCCCGAATTGCGGACGAATCGTCCTGAAACAGCCTGCGCGCCGCCGAAGTCGTCCGTGATCTTGCCGCTCACCACGTCCGCGATAGCCGACGCATTCGCCAGGATGGCTTGACGGGACAGATGGGTGACGTACTGCGACGACAGCTCACAGCTGACCGGCAGGATCTCGGTGGTCATCATCAGTGCAAGGCCACGCTCGAGCCGGGCGGCGTCATCGAGTCGCCACGACGTCGACCTGGCCGCGCGCGCAGCGGGCCCAGGCAAATCGAACAACTGGCGGCGCTCCGTGCGAACCGCTTCACCGGGAACCGCGATCGCGTATTCGATCCACGCCGCGCTCAGCACGCCTGGTGCGACGGAAGCGGGAGCCGGCGTCGGTGCCGGCGCCGATCCAAACACGTCGTCGATCGCACCGGCGAGACCATGCGTGACGCCCTTGGCTACCGCAAGGACGTCGTGGTCGTTGACCGGCACCGTGAGCGTGCCGCCCTCGGTGATGGCGTTCTGCACGATGTGCTGTTTGCCGATGTCGAGCGACGGGGTCCACTCGTGCTGTGACAACACGTCGTCTCGCAGCGTCGCGGCTGCATCCTTTCCGGGTGCTGGAAACACCGTCATCGACTGACCCGGCGCGATCTGCAGTGAAATCGGCAGGCCGATGACATCGGCGGTACGGAATGTCGTCTCGAGCGCGGGTTTCGCGGAGGTCGTCCCGCCTGACCACTGTTCCGCCACGACGCGGATGGTGATCTGATGAAACAGATCGGCCGGAAGCTGCACTGGATCGATCGTCCGATCGGCCGCGGCCATGGCCGTTCCTGCATTGGGCATTAGCAGATCCCACGTTTTCCAGGATCCGCCGCTTTGAACGTCGACCCACCAGTGATCGGCAAGCGCGCCGACAGCCTTCTCGATGCCGGCTTGTCCGGCGTTCGTCGCGGGCGACCCAGCCGCGGCCACAAGTCCCCGAACCTGGGCACCGAAGCGCTGGTCGAGCAGCCGCTGTTCCTGCGCATGCGCCGCCGTTTGCGCGGCCACCGTCTTTCGGATCGATTCCGGATCGAGCTGATACTTCGCGGCGACTTGACCGACGTCTCCGATCGACGCGGCGGTCTTCGGGATGGCATCGCGGATGGTTCGCGCCGACATCAACGCGGGCATGAGCCTGGCCGCTCGATCGCTCGCCATCGTTCCATGCGCCAGCCGCACCGTCTGCCCCTCGTCCTTCAGCATCGTCGCGAGCAGCAGCGCGCGATCGAGGCTGTCGCCTTGACGATCCATCAGCACGCCGACGGGTCCGCGCAGGATGCCGTGATACGGAATCCAGTACGTGTGATCGCGCACCCACGCGAACGTGCGCGCGGGATTGTTGCCGAGCTGTGCTTCGACGTACTTCGGATCCCAGTGATCGCGCGGCGCCGCGTTTTCGGCGTCCTGCAGCGCGCGGACGCTGTTGGCGAACGTCGTCGCGGCGTCGGGCGCGGCCGAGGTAACGTAGCCGTTCTGCAGCGGCAGCGCGATCAGCGTGCCGCAGCAGACGGCGGAGACGAAACGGAAGAACGACGTATGCAAAGTCATGGCGTTGCCTGCTTAGTTGCCGCCCGCACAGTGCGAGGGCATCGAGTTGTTGATGTCGATGAGCGGCTTCTGCTTCGGGAGCGATGCGATCGTGCCGGATTCGGAGATCGGATCCGCGTGCAGCAGGCCAAGGAAGAAGTTGACGACCTTGACGACAATCTTCGGCAAGCCGTAGCCGATGCCGCCGTTGACCACCATGATGAACGTCCCCTGGCGGCAGTCGGCCACGTGTTGTTGCGTGAGCATCATGCTCGAGGCGGAATCGGCCTGCTTGAGCGCGGTGATGGTCGACGTGAGGCTGACGAACGGTCCCACCGCAAAGCCCGCGACCCCGAATCCCACGAGCACGCGCTGGTTGATGCCGAAGACGATCGAATTGATGCCCACCGAGAGACCGGCCATGTCGTCGACCATGCTGTTGCCCATGATCGAACTGAGCCAGCGCACGTCGAACTTGCCCGCCGTGATAGTCGATGCCGAGACTGCCCGTCATGTCGACCGCGCCGTGCGCCTTGAGGATCGATGTCTTGGCGCTGAAGCCGGTCGAGAGCGAGATGTCCTGGTGGAAGTGGATCTCGAGCCCGATGCCGCCGCCGTTGAGCGGCAGCACGAGATCCACGGGAAGCGCGCCAATCTCGTTCAGGTTGCGAAGAAATCCCGGGTCGGTCGTGCCCTCGATGCTGACGTCGAATCCGGCCGCGCCCGTCAGCTCGACTTCACTCCACAGCCCGTTCGTCACGCTGAGGTCGAAGCGCACCGTCGGCGTGTGCAGCTTGAAGACGACGGAGATCGTGACGTTCAGGCCGTCTTTGTTGACCGTCATGCGCATGCCCAGCCCGCCACAGTCGATCCAGCAGGGCGTGAACTGCGATGCGTTGTCGTAGCTCTTGATCGGCGGCAGCTGCTGCGCGTACGACGTGCGGACGACTGCGGGTGCGTGCGGTCCCCACTCGGCCGCCATCTCGGATACCGGCCTCGACCGCCGGACCGTCCGCATCGGCCGCCACTCGCCCTTCGGCGTGACGATGAAGTACTCGATCTGCCGGTGCACGGCCGGCGCCGTTGATCCGCTGCCGGCGGCGCTGCCGCCGCCTTGCGCCTTCGCCATCTGATCCGCGGCCGACGATCCGAACGCCGCGGGATCGTCCGGCACTTCGACGGCGGTCATCGCACTGAGATCGAGCGGCGCGTGATACGTCATGTTGCCGCGCTTGATGACGTCCGTCATCTGCACCGGCCCGAGGATGACGGACACGCGCTGGCCGTCGCGCGTGAGCTTGAGCACGCGGCCGACGCAGCGGCTCGTCGCGAACAGGACGTCCCCCTGCTTGAGCGCGGCGACCTGCGGGTTCGACGCGTCGAGCGTCCAGCCGAGGCCGTTCGTGTCCCACGACTGAATCGTCTTGTCGCCGTGTTCAATCAGGACGACGTTGTCCTGAAAGTCGATGCCCTGGCCGCGCTGTGGCGCGATGCCGTACTTCTGCTCCGTCTCCGACAGATCCGACGGCTTCACCGCATGCGCGGCGATGACGGGCCCGGCTTCGGGCCGGAAACCTGACCACGGCGGCTCGGCGGTCTGCGCGGCGGGCGGCGCGGCGGGGCTCATGGGCGCAGGCGCTGAGGGCGACGCGCTCGTCGCAGGTTTCGCAGGCGCCGGCGCGGGCGCGCTGTCCTTGCGGCCGCACGCCGGCACGAGCGTCAGGGCCGCGAAGATGACCATCATCGAGACGAATCGACGAGTATGCATGCGCTGGCCTCGTGTCATTTACCGGAGCTCTTCGCGATCGCGATCTCGACGCGGCGGTTTTTCTGGCGTCCCGCCGCGGTCGCGTTCGACGCGACGGGTTTCGCCGCGCCATATCCCTTCGTCCCGATGCAGCCGTCGGGAATGCCGCCGGTGCCGACGAGCCACTGCTTCACGGCGCTCGCGCGCTGCTCGGAGAGCGTTTGGTTCGCCTTGGCCGTGCCGACGTTATCGGTGTGGCCCTCGATCGTGATCGGATGTCCGGGAGTGCCTTTCAGCACGGTCGCCACTTCTTCGAGCGAGGCGGTCGCTTCGGAACGCAGCGCGTACTTGCCGGTGTCGAAGAGCACCTCCGCGCCGAGCCGCACGTGGATCGCGTTGGCATCCTCGGTGACGCCCAACAGCTTGCGGCTCTCGAGCACGTTCTTGTCGAAATCCTGGAGCAGGAAGATCCGCTCCTTGCCGCCGGGCGGGGTGACGAAGACCTGCAATCCGATGAACGTCGCAGGTCCCTGGAAATAGCGCAGCCGGAACGCGTGGTCGCCCTGCGTCAGCGTCGCCGTTCCGGACTTGTCCCACATCCCGTGAACGCCGTCGTTGTCCACCACCACCCCGCCGTCGAGATACAGCATCGACCCGTCGTCCGAGCTGAGACGGAACGTGTAGGCCCCTGCGACCGGGACGTAGATCGAGCCCTGGTAGTCGAGCGCGAACCATTCGAAGCGATCCGTCACCCCGGGGAAGCCCTCGGTGAAGCTGCGATCGGGAATGTCCCAGCGATCGGTGTAGACCGACCCCTGACTGGGAATGCCGTCAAAGTCCTTCAGCTTGGTCAGACCGCCGTTCTCGGGCGTCTTCGGCAGGAAGTAGATCTTGCCTTCCATGCTGACGTCGGTCTTCTGCGTGGACCCAAACGCCGACTGTGCCGGCGCCGGACACCCGGACTGCGCGAACGCGGACGAGGCGACCGGAACGCGCCGGGCGTCCGTGTGAACCGGGACAAACGCGGCCGCTGCCGCGCACCCGATGGCGAATGCGCATCGCCGGACCATGAAAGTCATTTCCCCGGCGCCTACAATCAACCCTCTGTCGGTGGAGGTCAAACTAATCGGCCGCGAACGGGATGCTAACCCGCAAGTCGTTGTGCGACGATGAGTTCGCCTCGGCGGCAAACCGCGGACTTGGCCGGTCGATCGACGAATTCGACGCGCGAGCGCCTGTGCTACGCTGAGCGTCCCAACGCCTCCCCTCGTTGGATGACACGCCTCCACGATGGCGCCCGACCGGATTCGATATCGCTTCGGCCTGTTCGAAGCGGACGTGCACGGGGGCAGCCTCGTCAAGCAAGGCCGCGCCGTGCGGCTGCAGGAACAGCCGTTTCAAGTTCTCGTCGCGCTGCTCGAGCGGCACGGCGATCTCGTCACGCGCGAGGAACTGCGCGAGCGCCTGTGGCCGGGTGACACGTTCGTCGAATTCGATAAGAGCCTCGGCGTCGCGCTGACCAAAGTCCGGGCGGCGCTCGGCGACGACGCGGCCAATCCGCGGTTCATCGAGACGATGCCGAAGCGCGGGTACCGGTTCATCGCGCCGGTGACCGTCGAGGCATCGAGTCTACAGGCCGCCTTCTCGGCCGCCGTGGAGCCCACGACCGAGGTGCCATCGGCGCCGCAGGCTCCGCCGACGCTCGCGGATCCGCCTGCGCCCGAGTCATCGGCGCGAGTCGAGCCGTTCCGGTTCAAGCCGCTGATGCGCCGGCTGTTCCCCTGGCAAGTGATCGGCTGGGCCTTCGTGTTGATCCTGGCGGTGATCACCACCGGCATCTGGCTCCGGTCGCACAACGCGCCGGCGCCGGCGCCGCGCCGCGTGTCGGTCGTGATCTCCGAGTTCAACAACAACACGGGCGACGCGGTCTTCGCCGGCTCACTCCGCCGCGCGGCGTCGGTGGCGCTGCGGCAGTCGCCGTTTCTGGCGGTGATGGCCGGACGGCACGATCGCCGACACGCTGCAGACGCTCGGCCGCGCACCGAACGACACGCTGACGGCGCCGCTCGCGCGCGATGTCTGCACGCACGCGCAGGCCAACGTGCTCGTGGACGGCGACATCAGCCTCGCCGCCGACACCTACACACTGATCGTCGAAGCGACGCGGTGCGGCGACGGCGGTTCAATCGCGCGCGAGACGCAGACGTTTACGAAGAAGGACGACGCGCTGCCGGCGCTCGGGCACGCGATCGAACAGGTCCGGACGGCGCTCGGGGAATCGCGTCGAGTCGCTTGCAGGCTACGACGTGCCCCTGCAGGTCGCGACGACGGACTCGATCGAGGCGCTGCGGGCGTTCAATCTCGGCATGGACTTGCGCGCGCGCGACGACAACGTCCGCGCGATTCCCGCGCTCAAGACCGCGATCACGCTCGATCCGCAGTTCGCGCTGGCCTACGCGCAGCTCGGCTCGGCGTACTCCAACATCGGCGACGAGGTCGAAGGGACGCCGTACCTCACGAAAGCCTTCGACCTGCGGGACCGCGCGACCGAGCCGGAGCGCCTCTTCATCACCGGACGCTACTTCGACATCATCACGCGGGAGATCGAAAAGGCGGTCGAGACGTACCGCCTGTGGGGCGGCCTCTATCCGGGCGAATGGCTGTCGTTCAACGCCATGGCGAACGACTCGAACCTCATCGGCCGGTACGACATCGCGGTGCAGGCCGCCACGCGCGCGGTCGCGCTCAACTCGACGCATCTGTTCCCGCGCGTGAATCTCATGACCGCATACGCGGGCTTGAACAGATTCAAGGAAACGGCCGACGTCGCGCAGCAGATCCTCGCGCGGTCACCCGACAACGTCTCGGCGCACATCGCGCTGTATGCCATTGCCCGCCACGCCGGGGACGCTGCCGGGGCCGAACGAGAGGTCGCGTGGGGCGCGCAGCACCCGGCCGAGTCGGGGATGCTCTATGTCGAGGCCGAAGATGCAGGCTTGCATGGACGTTTCGCGGACATGACGCGGATGTTTCGCGACGTGGCGCGCCTCGCGCGTCAGAACGGCAACGCCGAAGGCGCCGGCAACACGCTCGCTTACGACGCGGTCATCAATTCATTCGCCGGGCGAACGGACGAGGCGATCGCCGACGCGGCACAAGCGGCGACGCTCGGTCACAACGAGATCATCCTCGGCTCGATCGGCGTCGTCGACGCTCGCGCCGGACGGACGGACGAGGCCGATTCGTCCCTGCAGACGATGAGCCGGCTGTATCCGCTCTCGACGTACTCGATCGGCATGTACGCGCCGATGGTCCGCGGGGCGCTCGTCTCGCGTGGGTCGCCGTCCGCGGCGGACGTCACGAGCGCGATGTCCTCCGGGCTGCCGTACGAGTTCGGCCAGGATGCGTCGCTGCTCCCGCCGTATCTGCGTGGTGTCGGCTACATGGCCGCGCACGCGCCGGAACTGGCGGTGGTCGAGTTCCAGAAGCTGATCGATCACGTCGGCGTCGACCCGGTGTCACCCCTCTACGCGATGGGCTACCTCGGCGTGGCGCGTGCGAACGCGGCGATGGGCAAGCGCGACGAGAGCCGGAAGGCGTACGAGACGTTGCTCGGCCTGTGGAAGGACGCGGATCACGACGCGCCGATCGTGCGGGCGGCGCTCGGCGAAGCGGGGGCGGGCAAATAGGGCTTCGCCATTTGTCATGTGTGATTTGTCAATTGTCATGGTTGGTGAAGGGTGATTTCCGATTTCAGCGGCCGGCTGCGGTCGATGCGGTCGGCTGACCTCTGCGCCGGATCACAAATCGCCGATCACCAATCAATGACAAATCTCAATTCACAATCCAGCATTTGCGAGAGCCCGGGTCAGATCTCGGCGTAAATCTCGAGCACGTTCCCATCCGGATCGCGAAAGAACAGCGTGCGGTGGCCCCACGCCTGATCGGTCGGCGGCAGGATGATTGCGACGGCGGCGGCCTCGAGCTCCCGGGCGCAGGCGTCGACGGCGCCCGGGGCGACGCGAAACGCCAGCTGCACGGACAGCGCGCCGCGCGGCGTCGGGTCGTCATCGAACATCAGCCCGCGCTCGGTGAGCGCCAGCGTCGTCGAGCCGACCCCGTAGGCGATCCATTGCGGTCCGAGCTCCTGGACGATCGGAAACTTGAGCACGCTCTCGTAGAACACGCGCATGGCGCGCATGTCGCGCGCGAAAATCACGGTGTAGTCGAGCTGGCGGATAGAAGCGAGTCCGGTCATGTCCTGATAGGAGTATCACGGCGCGCACGCGCGGGCATGTCGCGCTTCGATCGCTCTATGGATCGCGTCGACCGCCTGGTCGCCGGAGATGTCCCGACGCTAGTCGCCGCCCGGATCGAAGAAGTCGACGATGCCGGATTCGATGGAGTACTCGGCGCCGACGACGGCGAGACCTCGATTGCGAATCAGTCCCTCGAGGAGCGCCGACCCGTGGCGCAGATGGTCGGCGGACGCGCGGACGTTGATGCGGACCGCGTCGTGAATGATTGCCGCGCGATCGATCGACGCCTGATCGCGCGATCCCATCGCGGCGAGCACCGCCGGGCGCACGCGATCGACGATCGATCGCAGGTTGCGAGATTTGTCGTTCGCCCCGTCGACGACGCTGTCGAATGCGGCGGTGACGACCCCGCATTGCGTGTGGCCCATCACGACGACAAGCGGCGTGCCGAAGCGGGCGGCCGCGAACTCGACGCTGCCCACCTGCGACGGCGCGACGATGTTCCCGCCGACACGGATGACGAACAGATCGCCGAGGCCTTGATCGAAGACGAGCTCGGCAGGCACGCGCGAATCCGAGCAGCCCAGGATGATCGCAAACGGCTCCTGGCCGTCGACGAGCACCGCGCGCCGCGCCTCACTCGCCAGCGCGGCGACGTTCGTCTCGCCGGCGACGAAGCGCCGGTTGCCGTCCCGAAGACGAGCGAGCGCCTCAGCGGCGGTCAACATATCATCGGCCGTCGGTTATCGGTCATCGGCAATCGTATCGGCGATCGGCAAGGGGCCATCGCGTCGGCGATCGGCCATTGCAGATCAATCGCACATCCCATATCGCAGATCAATGACAGATCACAAATCACAAATCACATTTAGACATCCAGCTCTTCCGCCTCTTCCGCCCGCTCCATGATGAACCTGAACCGCGCCGACGGATCCTTCCCCATCAGCTCGTTGATCACGCGATCGGTCACGATCTGATCCGACGATCTCCACGCGCAGCAGCCGCCGCGTCTTCGGATTGAGCGTCGTCTCCCACAGCACCTTCGGCATCATCTCGCCGAGGCCCTTGAAGCGCGTGATCTCCGGCTTCGCCCTGCCGCCGATGCGCTTGAGGATCGTCGTCCTTGTGCTTCTCGTCGAGCGCCCAGTGCGTCTCCTTGCCGACGTCGATGCGGTAGAGCGGCGGCTGCGCGAGGTAGACCTTGCCGTCGCGGATGAGCTGCGGCATGTGGCGGTAGATGAACGTGAGCAGCAGCGTCGCGATGTGATGGCCGTCCGAGTCGGCGTCGGCGAGGATGATGACGCGGCCGTAGCGCAGCCTCGTCGAGCTCGAAGCCCTTGCCGATGCCGCAGCCGAGCGCGGTGACGAGATCCGACAGCTCCTTGTTCTCGAGCACCTTCGCGATCGACGCGCTCTCGGCGTTCAGCACCTTGCCGCGCAGCGGCAGAATCGCCTGACGCGCGCGATCGCGGCCCTGCTTCGCCGAGCCGCCGGCCGAGTCGCCCTCGACGATGAAGATCTCGCTCTCGTCGCGGCCGGGCGACGTGCAGTCGCTGAGCTTGCCGGGCAGCGTGAGGCGCGACGACGTCGCGCTCTTGCGCGTGACTTCCGCCTGCGCCGCGCGGCTCGCCTCACGCGCGCGCGCCGCGAGAATGATGCGCGCGACGATCGCTTCGGCCGTGCTCTTGTTGTGGTTGAGCCAGTGCTCGAGCGCGGGCCGCACCATGCGAGTCGACGATCGCCGTGACCTCGGGATTGTTCAGCCGATCCTTCGTCTGGCCCTGGAACTGCGGCTCCTTGATGAAGATGCTGAGCACGCCGACGAGGCCCTCGCGGATGTCCTCGGCCGTGAGCGTGACGCCCTTCGGCGAGAGGTTGTGCGTGTCGATGAAGTTGCGGATCGCCTTGCCGAGCCCGCGCGCGCAGGCCGTTCTCGTGCGTGCCGCCGGAGCCCGTCGGGATGCCGTTGACGTAGCTGCGCAGGTGCTCGTCGGTCGACTCGGTCCACTGCAGCACGAGGTCGAGCTCGCAGGCCGCTCTCGTCGTGCTCGCGCGTGAGCGTGAACGGCGCGTCGTGCACCGGCTTCGCGTTGCGCTCGGCGAGGATCTTCTTCAGATAGTCGGCGATGCCCTTCGCGCGTGCTCGAAGACCTCGCGCTTCGGCTGCGCCGCCCTCCGCGGCCTCGTTCTCGAACGTGACCTTGAGGCCCTTGTGCAGGTAGCTCGCGACCTCGAGCCGCTCGCGGATGACCGCGCGCGTCGAACTGCGACTTTCGGAAAGATCGTCGGGTCGGGCCGGAAGAACACCGTCGTGCCCGTGCCGCGCGCCGGCGCCGAGCTTCTTCACGCCGCCGACCGGCTCGCCCTGCTTGTACTTCTGCTCCCAGGTCGAGCCGTCGCGCTTGACCGTCGCGACGAGCTCGCGCGAGAGCGCGTTCACGACCGACGCGCCGACGCCGTGCAGGCCGCCCGCCGTCTTGTAGTTGCTGCCCTTCGAACTTGCCGCCGGCGTGGAGCGTCGTGAAGATCGACCTCGAGCGCGCTCGTCTTCGTCTGCGGGTGCTTGTCGACCGGAATCCCGCGGCCGTCGTCTTCGACCGTGATCGACGACCCGTCCTTGTGCAGCGTGACGGCGATGTTCGACGCGTGGCCGTTCATCGCCTCGTCGACGGAGTTGTCGACGATTTCCCAGACGAGGTGATGCAGCCCGGTCGATCCGACGCCGCCGATGTACATGCCCGGCCGGCGGCGAACCGGCTCGAGGCCCTCGAGGACGGTGATGTCTTTTGCGGTGTAGGTTGCCACGCTCGACAGAATAGTACACGTCGGCGCCGCGGCGCGCGCAGTGAAACGGTCCGGCTTGGCCGCCGCTATGTCATCTGGAGCCGGAGGCCGCCATGGTGCCGGCCACGTGATAGTTACTGCGGACGATCAACAGATAGCCGGTGTTGACGGCGACGAGCGCGGCGATCGCCGCGACTTTGTTTCGCCGCGCCAGCGAGTGCGCCGCGTAGATCGTCGCGGTGGCGATGCCCGCCTTCAACATCAGAAAACCGGGCTTGCTGCCAGCCAGCGGACCGACGACGGGATTCGATTCGCGGGCGCCACGGTCCAGCGCCTTGAACGTCGAGTGCGCGTCGAGGGCCTGCACGAGGATCGTCGTCGCATAGAGCGAGGTGAGCACGATCGAGGGCTTCGGACGCTCCGCCAAGGTGACGGGCGGCGGAGGCGCCGGCGTCGAGGGCGGAGTCGCGGTCGTCAGAATCGTCGAGTCGGTCGTCGGGTGATGATCTTGCGCGCGAGCGATCGACGCGTGACAGAGGCAAGCGATCGTGACCAGGAGCACGGCACGGAGCACGAGCTGACGTGGCATGGAGCGGTCCTCCCACACGCCGGGGCGCTCGGGAGAACAGCAAAGGACGTGCCACTCTGTTCGCCACCGTAACCATGTCACCAACGGCGCAGAGCGAAGATAGATCCGCCAACTGGTCCTGGCCTCGCGCAAACCTTACACACCCGCGCGGCAACGCGCCGCTCATGTCTTCCATCGCGCGGATCCGATTCTCAACCAGCCCGTGTAGCGCGAGAAATCGAAGCGTCGCGTGGGTGTCTCCGGACCGCAGACGCAGACGCCGAAACGGCCGAGATTCACCGCGGCCGCGATACCGGCACGCTGCTGCGATTCTCCCCATGCCTGCCACAGTTCGTCGGAGAGATGGATGTCGTCGAACACGACGAGCGCGCCGGGATCGAGATGCGGCAACACGCGATCGAGATAGTGCAGCCGCGCCGTGCGCGTGTGCTCGCCGTCGATGTAGACGAGACCGGGCCGGCCGATCACCTCGTCGAGATGATCGAGCACGTCGTCGAATCGGGCCTGGACGACCTGCGCCGTACCCGAGACGCGGCGTACGTGCTCATCCGCGAGCGCGGAGAGCGTCTCGGATCCCTCGACGCCGACGACGCGCGCGTGAGACGCGGCGAGATAGCACGTCGAGATGCCCGCGCAGGAGCCGAGTTCGAGGATCGCGCGTGCCTTCGAGCCCTTGGCAAGCTTCATCAGCACGGTGCCCCACAGCCGCGGGACGCTCGAGCGATGCGCGATCTGCCTGCCGGTGCGCTCCGCGGAGCCGCGGCCGGTGTCGAGCACCGAAAAGCGCTCCGGCGAGTGCGCGATCTCGTGGCGGATCTGCTCGATGATGCGCGCGGCCTCGCTTTCCTCCGGGCTCAGCGACTCGCCGAACGCGCACCGCAGGGCCGCGACGCACGACCCCGGCAGTCCCTCCCGCTCGGCGCGGGCGAGCGCGCGCATGCCGAGCGGTGACGCCGCCACGCGATACACGCCGCCGAGCGCGCCGACGAGGCTCATGCGCGAGTGCGCCCCACGACGGCCGAGTGTACACTCCCGCGCATGCGAACGCTGCTGATTCCGATCGTCGCCGCGGTCTTGTGGTCGGTGGCGCAGACGGCCGCGCCGGGCGTCGCGCAGGCGCCGGCGACGCGCACGAAGGTCGTCTGCCTCGGCACCGGCACGCCGAATCCGGATCCCGATCGCTTCGGTCCCGCCACCGCCGTCGTCGTCAACGACACGCCCTACGTCGTCGACGCGGGCGCGGGCGTCGTGCGCCGCGTGACGGCCGCCGGGAAGAAAGGCATTCCCGGCATGAGCGTGTCGAAGCTTACGCGCCTGTTCATCACGCATCTGCACTCGGATCGCACGATCGGCTATCCCGATTTCATCTTCACGCCGGCGGTCACCGGTCGCACGGAGCCGCTCGAGGTCTACGGGCCGCCGGGACTCAAGGCGATGACCGATCACATCCTCGAGGCGTGGAAGGAGGACATGGACATCCGCATCCACGGCCTCGAGCACGGCATCGCACGCGCGTACGAAGTGCACGTGCACGAGGTGACGAACGGGCTCGTCTATCAGGACGCGAACGTGCGCGTGCGCGCCTTCGAAGTCGAACACGGCGCATGGCCCCACGCGCTCGGCTATCGCTTCGAAACCGCGGACCGCACGATTCCTGATCTCCGGGGACACGACAAAGAGCGACGCGATCCTCGAGAACGCGAAGGCCGCCGACGTTCTTGTGCACGAGGCCTACAGCGCCGACGCGTTGACCAGACGCACGCCCGACTGGCAGGCGTATCACTCGATGTTTCACACCTCGGGCCCGGACCTCGGCGCGATCGCCAATCGCGTGCAGCCGAAGCTACTCGTGCTCTATCACGTGCTCGCTTTCAGCGCGACGCCGGAGGAAGTGCTCGCGGAAGTGCAGCGGGTTTACAAGGGAAGGTGGTGCTTGGCGAGGATCTCTCCGTGCACTGACGCTCAGTTCGCCTTCACGCAACTCTTGAGGATCACGTCGCCCTTGAATCCCGCGTCATAACACCGCAGGATCACGTGCGTGCCGGGCGTCGCGTCCTTGAGGATGGCGGCCGCCTGATCCTCGAGTAGATTCGCCTGCACGCCGTGCGGGTCCTGCTCGACGAACATCACCGACGCGGGCGCGTCGGGATGGACCGACCAGACCTTGCCGCTCACCTCGACGACCTTGCCCCAATATTGTTCGTCCGCGGTCTTCGCGTCCGCCGCGTACGCCTTCCATAACTGCGTCGTCGACAGCTTCGCCGACGGATGCGCGTCGAGGATGCGGCGATCCTGATCGGGCAGCGTGTCCATGCACGACGCCGCCAGCGCCGCGAACGTGAACAGGACGATCGACCGGCGCATCGCACGCGTCTGTGTCTGCATATCAGCCTTCGATCAGCAGGACGCCGGGATCCTCGACGAGCTCCTTGATCCGCACCAGGAACTGCACGGCCTCGGCGCCGTCGACGATGCGGTGGTCGTAGGTGAGCGCGATGTACATCATCGGGCGCAGCACGACCTGGCCGTTGACGCCGATCGGGCGCTCCTTGATCGCGTGCAGGCCGAGGATGCCGACCTGCGGCGGATTGAGGATCGGCGTGCTCATCAGCGAGCCGAACACGCCGCCGTTGGTGATCGTGAACGTGCCGCCGCGCGAGATCCTCGAGCGTCAGCGTGCCGTCCTCGGCCTGCTTCGCGAAGTCGCGGATCGCCTGCTCGATCTCGGCGAACGACATGCGATCGGCGTCGCGCAGCACCGGCACGACGAGGCCCTCGGCCGCGCCGACGGCGACGCCGATGTCGTAGTAGTGCTTGAGCACCATCTCGTCGCCCTGGATCTCGGCGTTGAGGCGCGGGAACTCGCGCGAGCGCGGCGATCGCGGCCTTGACGAAGAACGACGCGATGCCGAGGCCGACGCCGTGCTGCTCCTTGAACGCCTCCTTGCGCCGCTCGCGCAGCGCCATCACGGCGCGTCATGTCCACCTCGTTGAAGGTCGTGAGCATCGCGGCGGTGCTGCTGCGCCTCGACCAGCCGCCGCGCGATCGTCGCGCGGCGCTTCGACATGCGCACGCGCTCTTCGGTGCGATCGCCGGCGCTCGCGGCCGGCGCCTGGCGCGGCGGCGGCGCCTTGCGGCGCCGGCGGTGCGGCGGCCGGCTGCGGCGCCGCGGCCGGCGCGCCGGCTGCCGATCGCTCGACATCCGCGCTGCGTCACGCGCGGCGCCGTCGGCTTCGACGCCGGCCAGCTCGACGTCTGCTCGCGCGCGGCTTGCGCGCCGACGGCGTCGCGGCGTCGGCGCGGCCGTTGCGTCTGCGCGTCGGCGTCGCCGCGGCTCGCGGCGGCCGGCTGCGCCTGCGGCGCCTGCAGTCGCGGCGCTGCCGGCGCCGTCGCTGCGGTCGCCGCGCCGTCGCGCCTTCGTCGATCGATCGCCCAGCACGTCGCCGACCTTCACGTCCGCGCCGTCCTCGTGCGCGATCTGTCGCGAGCACGCCGGCCTGCGGCGCCGCGACCTCGACGTCGACCTTGTCGGTCTCGAGCTCGACGAGCGGCTCGCCGGCGTCGACGCGGTCGCCTTCCTTCTTCAGCCACTTGCGCGACGCGCGCGTCGACGATCGACTCGCCGACCTCCGGAACGACGATGTTCGACAGACATCAGGCTCTGACTTCGCTTCGAGCGCCGGTCGACGGCTCGACGGTCGTGACTTGCCTAGCGTCGAACGCCTGCGTCGATGAGCGCGCTCCTGATTCTGCGCGTGCCGCGCGGCGATCCTTCCGCCGGGCTCGAGCTGCGCGGCGCGCGCGAGCACGCGCAGCCGGCGCGTCGCCGACGAGCTCCTCGAGCAGCGGGCGCACGAAGTCCCACGCGCCCATGTTCTCCGGCTCTTCCTGCACCCAGACGACCTCTTCGAGCGCCGGGATAGCGCTCGAGCACGCCGCGCATGTCGCGCACCGGCAACGGATAGAGCTGCTCGACGCGGCAGATCGCGACGCTCGGCGCCGCGGCGCGCGCGCTCGCTCGTCAGCAGATCGACGTGCGATCTTGCCGCTGCAGAGCACGAGCGCGCCGCACGTCGCTCGCCCGCGCCGCGCGCGTCCGCGTCGTCGATCACCGGCTGCCAGCGGCCTTCGGCCAGCTCGCGCGGCGTCGACGCGACGAGCGGATGGCGCAGCAGGCTCTTCGGCGTCAGGACGACGAGCGGCAGCGGATCGTTCGTCGAGCAGCGCCGCCTGCCGGCGCAGCAGGTGGAAGTACTGCGCGGCCGTCGTGCAGTTGGCGACGCGCATGTTGATGTCGGCGGCCAGCTGCAGGAAGCGCTCGGGCCGCGCGCTCGCGTGGTCCGGGCCCCTGCCCTTCGTAGCCGTGCGGCAGCAGCAGCACGAGCGACGGCTGCTGGCCCCACTTCGCGCGCGCCGACAGCACGAACTCGTCGAGCATCACCTGCGCGCCGTTGATGAAGTCGCCGTACTGCGCTTCCCAGATCACGAGCCGCTCGGGCGCCTGGACGTTGTAGCCGTACTCGAAGCCGACGGCGGCGTTCTCGCTGAGCGGGCTGTTGTGGATCTCGAACGACGCGCGCGCCTGCGGCAGCGCCTGCAGCGGCACGAACTGCCGGCCGGTCGTTCGCGTCGTGAAGCACCGCGTGGCGATGGCTGAACGTGCCGCGCTCGACGTCCTCGCCGGTCAGCCGGATCGGCGATGCCGTCGTCGAGGATCGACGCGAGCGCCAGCTCCTCGGCCGCGGCCCAGTCGATCGTGCGCTCGTCGCGCGATCGTCGAACGCCTGCCGCGCGCTTCTCGCGGCCGCGCTCGAGCTTGCGGTGGACGGTGAAGTCCGTCGGGCGCGGCGAGCAGCGCGTCGTTGAGCGTCGCGCAGCCGCTCGAGCGGCACGGCGGTCTGCGCCTGCGCCGCCGTGCCCGGCGGCGGCGATCTCCGGCAGCGGCTCGACGAAGTCCTGCTCGGGCTCGAGCGTCGTCGAACGTCGCGCTGCAGCTGCGTCGAGCTGCGCCTCGAGCAGCGCGTCGGCGCGCGCCGGCCTGCGATCGCCCGCGCGACTCGAGCGTCGTCGCCCAGATCTCGCGCACGGTCGGATGCGCGGCGATCTTGCTGGTACATCACCGGCTGCGTGAACGCCGGCTCGTCGCCTTCGTTGTGGCCGTAGCGGCGGTAGCCGACGAGATCGATCAGGAAGTCGCGCTTGAACGTCGCGCGGTACGCGAAGCGCCAGCCGCGCCGCCTCGATGCACGCCTCCGGATCGTCGGCGTTGACGTGCACGATCGGAATCTTGAAGCCGCGCGCCAGGCCGCTCGCGTAGCAGCGTGCTGTACGACTCGTCCGGCGTCGGTCGTGAAGCCGATCTGGTTGTTCGCGATGATGTGGATCGTGCCGCCGGTCGTGTAGCCGTGCAGCCGGTGCAGGTTCAGCGTCTCGGCGACGACGCCCTGGCCCGGGAAACGCCGCGTCGCCGTGGATCAGGATCGGCAGCACCGCGTCCGGATCGAACGTCGGCGCGCCGGGCTGCTCGGCGTCCGTGCCGGCGGCGCGCGCCATGCCCTCGACCACGGGATCGACCGCCTCGAGATGGCTCGGGTTCGGCGGCATCGACACGACGAGCTCCACTTCCTCGCCGCCCGTCGACCGCGCGCGACGCGCCGAGGTGGTACTTCACGTCGCCGCGTCCACCCGCAGGCCCTCGATCGCGAGCGCGCGGCGCGACCGGATCCTTGAACTCGGCGAGGATCTGCGCGTAGGGCTTGTCGAGCACGTGCGCCATCACGTTCAGCCGGCCGCGGTGCGCCATGCCGATGAACGCCTGGCGCATGCCCGCCTCGGCGGCCTCGCGCGATCACCTCGTCGAGGATCGGCACGAGCATGTCGAGCCCTTCGATCGAGAAGCGCGTCTTGCCGGGAAACGTGCGGTGCAGGAATCGCTCGAAGGCCTCGACCTGCGTGAGCCGATCGAGCAGCGCCATCGGATCGATCGGATCGGCCGGCGCGCGGAAGCGTCCCGTCTCGACGGCCTGCGCAGCCAGTGCCGCTCCTCGGGCACGAAGATGTGCGCGTAGTCGTAGCCGGTCGTCGAGCAGTAGATCGCGCGCAGCCGCTCGACGACGTCGCACATCGATCGCCGCGCCGTCGGCGACCGGCGCCGCCGATCGAGCGTCGCCGGCAGCGCGCGGAGGTCGGCGTCGGTGACGCCGTGCGTCTCGGGCAGCGAGCGCCGGATCGCCGAGCGGCCGGCTGCCCGAGCGGATCGATCTGCGCGGCGAGATGGCCGTAGCGGCGGATCGACTGCGCGAGGTTGACGGCGCCGACGATGACCTGCGCGTCGTGCTCGACCTGCGCGGCGGTCGCGCCCCGGCCGGCCGGGCCTTGCGCGCGCGCCGACGGTGTCGGACCGTGGTCACTCGGGCCGGGCCACGTCTTGAAAAACGCGCGGGCCTCGGCGTCGACCGACTGCGGGTCGCGTTGATACCGCTCGTAGAGGTCGAGCAGGTAGCCTTCGTTGATGCCTCGTATGTCGCGATAATCCACGGCGAATCCGCTGCTCCAGCGGACCCTTGATCATATGCGAAATGTGATTGGTGATTGGTGATTGGTGATGGAGGGGTGATTGGTGAAATGTGATTTAAGGACGATTGGTGATTGCGCGCTCGCTGCGCGTCGCTCCGGGCCTGTGGCTTTGGCCCGCGGTGTCATAAGTGAAATCGCGCGCTGTCATGCGCAAATCTGAAGACTCGGCGCCACTGACTGGCGAACGGCGACCTCACAGTCGCGGTGCCGCGCCGCCTCCGCCGCCGCCGGGCGGCGCCGCAATCGGCTTCAAGGCGCCGCGATGGCACGTGTAGCACGTGACCACGGGCGGCTTCGCGGGATCGCCGACGCCCTTCAGCAGCTCCGTGTTGATCGCCGTCACCATCGTCAACATCTTTCGGGCGGCGGCTTTCTCGGGCTTGGCGTCCGAGGCGAAGTCGAACTTGCTCAGGTCATTGCCCTCGCCCACGTGGCAATGCTCGCAGCGCGTGCCGAGATTGAGCGCGAAGCCGCGCATCACGCCGACGAGGTCGTTGCGTGAGATGTCCTTCGGCAGAATCTTGAGATTCGTGAAGTGATCCGGAATCTGCGGCGCCGGCGCCGTACGCGCGGCCAGACCAACAGCGCCCACGAGCACGAGAGCCGCGGCAACGATGACACGCATGGTTTCCTCTCCCGCCGCGAGTCTGCCACGAGCCGCGCGTCGTCGCCAGTGTTCGGATCCAGACGCCACTGCTCTCCGACCGCCCGCGTGGCGAGATCTGCCCGCCGGGCACGGCGCTATCGCCCTCCATGTGCCCTTGCGGCCAGATCTCGCCACGCGGCGGTCTTCGTTTGTCGTTTCACAGGCGCGCTTGCCTGCTCGTAGGCACCCGCCAGTGAGCTAAGCCAGCGACGCGCGACTTCGGCGCCGAAACACCGCGCGGTGCCGGATCGAGCGAATCACCTCGCAGGCGCATGGGGGGCGATAGCGCCGCGCCAGCGAGGTGATTCGGTCGATCCGGCACCGCGCGATTCGAGGCCGGACCTCGTGTCCCAGCTAGACGCGCCGCAGCCGCCTCTTCGCGATGGCGATCGCTTTCGGGTTCTTATCGACGAGGAGAAATCGCCGGCCGTGCTTCGCGGCGACGACGCCCGTGGTGCCGCTGCCGCAGAAGAAGTCGAGCACGAGGTCGCCCGGATGGCTCGACGCCAGGACGATGCGCTCGAGAAGGCGTTCGGGTTTCTGCGTCGGGTAGCCGGTGCGCTCGCGGCCGTTGGTCGGGACGATCGTCATCCACCACACGTCGGTCGGCAGCTTCCCGCGCCTGGCCTTCTCGGCGCCGACGAGATCCGGCGCCATGTACGGGATGCGCGCGATCGCGTCGCGGTTGAACGTCCACGTCGACGACTTCGCGTACCAGAGAATGTTGTCGTGCTTGCGCGCCCACAGGTTGCGCGCGCGGCCGCCGTAGTCGTACGCCCACACGATCTCGTTCAGGAACCGCCCGGCGCCGAAGATGTCATCGAGGATGAACCGCGCGCGATGCGCGGCGTGAAAATCGAGGTGGAGGTAAATCGACCCGTGCGCCGCCAGCACGCGATGGGCCTCGCGCAGGTGCGCGTCGAGAAACGCCGCGTAGGCGTCCGCCGGCAGATCGTCGCGGTACTCGTGCGACGACGTGATCGCGTAGCGGTAGGTCTTGTCGCCGAAGCCGCGGCGCGTCTTGCGGCCGACGCCAGTGCGGATCGAGTCGAGCCGCCGCACGCGGCCGGTGTTGAACGGTGGATCGATGTAGATGAGATCAACCGAGTCGTCTGGCAGCGTCGCCAGCACGTCGAGCGCGGCGCCGCGCACGATCGCGTTCGGCCGCGTCATTCGCCGCCGGGCATCGTCATCTTCTTCGGGTCGACCCACGCGTCGAACTGCTCGGCCGTGACGAGGCCGAGCGCGATCGCGGCGTCCTTCAGCGTCGTGCCCGTCCTTGTGCGCCTTCTTCGCGATCTTCGCGGCGTTGTCGTAGCCGATGTGCGGGTTGAGCGCGGTCACGAGCATCAGGCTGCTGCTCGAGGTTCGTCTGGATCCGCGCGCGGTTCGGCTCGATGCCCGCCGCGCAGTACTCGCTCGAAGTGTCGCGCACGCGTCGCCGAGCAGCCGCAGGCTCTGCAGCACGTTGTGGATGATGAGCGGCTTGAAGACGTTGAGCTCGAAGTTGCCCGACGCGCCGCCGATGCCGACCGCGACGTCGTTGCCCATCACCTGCGCGCGACCATCGTCATCGCCTCGCACTGCGTCGGGTTCACCTTGCCGGGCATGATCGAGCTGCCGGGCTCGTTCTCGGGAATGGTGATCTCGCCGAGCCCCGAGCGCGGGCCGGACGCGAGCCAGCGGACGTCGTTGGCGATCTTCATCAGCGACGCCGCGAGCGTCTTCAGCGCGCCGTGGAGCGCGACGAGCGCCTCGTGGCCCGCGAGCGCCGCGAACTTGTTCGGCGCGGTCATGAACGGCAGCCCGGTGAGCGCCGCGATCTGCGTCGCGCTCCGCGCCGCGAACTCGGGATGCGTGTTGAGGCCGGTGCCGACCGCCGTGCCGCCGAGCGCGAGCTCGTACACGGCGGGCAGCGTCGCCTCGATCGCGCGCCTTCGACAGATCGAGCTGCGCGACCCAGCCCGAGATCTCCTGGCCGAGCGTGAGCGGCGTCGCGTCCTGCAGGTGCGTGCGGCCGATCTTCACGATGTCCGTCGAACGCCGCGGCCTTCGCGTCGAGCGTGCGCGCGCAGCTGCGTCGACCGCCGGCAGCAGGTGCTGCACGACCTGCTCGGCCGCGGCGATGTGCATCGCCGTCGGGAACGTGTCGTTCGACGACTGGCCGCGATTGACGTGGTCGTTCGGGTGCACGGGCTTCTTGCTGCCGATGCGCGCCGCCGGCCATCTCGATCGCGCGGTTCGAGATGACCTCGTTCGCGTTCATGTTCGTCTGCGTGCCGCTGCCGGTCTGCCAGACGAAGAGCGGAAAGTGCGTCGTCGAGCTTGCCGTCGATCACCTCGTCGGCCGCGTTGACGATCAGGTCGACGACGATCTGCGGACGAGCGTGCCCAGCTCGCCGTTGACGAGCGCCGCGGCCTTCTTGAGGATGCCGAGCGCGCGGATCATCGGCCGCGGAAAATGCTCGCGGCCGATGTTGAAGTGATGGAGCGATCGCTCGGTCTGCGCGCCCCAGTACCGGTCGGCCGCGACCTCGATCGCGCCCATGCTGTCGGTTTCGGTCCGCGTCGCCGTCTTCCTCGTCGCCTGACTCATCCGCGCTTCCTCTGTTCGGCCGCCTGCCGCGCCTGCTCGTTGAGCTGTTCGGATTGCCCGCGCGGAATGGTCAGCGTTTCCCACGCCTTCGCGTAGTGCCGCGCAAGCTGCACGATCTGCCCGACATGATACGACGCGTGCACCAGCTGCCGGTTGATCGCCGAGACCACCGTGAGTGGCTCGTGCGCACGAAGACGGTGCCGTTCATGTCCTCGGCGGAGAGCCGACCGAGCTCATCGAACAGACACCGCCAGCCCGAGTCCCAGTCGGCGAGGAGCGTCGCGCGCGAGGCGTCGGCGGGCAATTCGAACTCGCGATCGCGGTGGCGATCCGGCTTCTCGCCATCGGTCGTGAGGAAATCGCGCCAGCGCGACCGCATGTTGCCGGCCAGGTGGCGCATGAGGATCGCGATGCTGTTCGACTCGTTGTCGAGCGAGCGCGTCAGCGCCTCGTCGGGCACCTGTGCGACCGCCCGGTCGGCCAGGGCCTTGTGATCGGCAAAGCGCTTGGCGGCGTCATCGAGGTACTGCCGGGCCAGGGACATCCTGATCACCTTATACCGAACCCGCGCTCGTCGCGGCGCGTCAAAGTCGAGGGCGTGAGATGCTGATCGCGCCCGGACGTCATACGTGGGACCCGACACGCTTCGCGCCTATCGCCGCAATGCCGTCCACGTGCGGCAGGGATTGGCGCGTCTGCAGGAAGACGCCGGCCGCGTCCAGGTGGGCGGCGGGTATCTGCAGAACGAGGGCCTGATCGAGCGCTACAAACAGGTCTCGATTCCCGTGCGGCGCGCGCTCAATCCGACCGATCGCGTCTCGTTCGCGCAGGCGCTCGACAGCCTCAGAGAAGCGACGGAAGCGGCACCCGCGACGGGAGCGACGGGAATTGACGCCGTCACGCGCGCGTGGACGAAACTGCAAACCGAGCTCGACACGATCGTCGGGCTCGGCGGCGGCAAGATCCCACGGCGTCAGATTCTGGCGGGCTGGCTCGACGCCGCGGCGTTCTACGACAAGCTCGAGCGCGATCGCGCGTACGACACCTTGATGGATCAGTGGGGCAAGGCCGCCGAGGGCATCGGCGCGCAGCTGATGGAAGACGCGGCGCGCGTGATCGTCGATCTCGATGACGTGGTCGCGGATGCGTTGGGCGAACCGCGCATTCTTCCGCCACCGGTGAAGACGCCGCCGCCGCCGCCGGATCCGAAAGAGTCGTTCTGGAAACGCTGGTTCGGGCGCTGACTCCCTCGCGCGCGACTTGCGCCCGATCTTCGCCGTCAGTCCGGCCATCGCGCGCGCCCAGGCGTCGTACTTAACAGCTCCCCCACAAGGAGGTGTGCCATGACTGGTGCGAAAGTGCTGGGGCTCGTGGTCGGCTTTGTGGTGGCCGTCGCGATCGGATTCTTCGCGCGTCCGTACGTGACCGAGTGGCACGACGCGAACGCGTCGCAGGCTGCGGTCGCCCAGCCGCAGACGGCGAGGGCGGAGCCGGCGACACCGGCACGGTCGACGGCAGCCACTGTCCGCGAGAAGGCTCAACCGATGAGCGCCGCGCTCACCGATCGGCTGCATCCGCTGATGAACAAGGGCACGAACATGACGATCGCGGCGGACGGCTTCCACAGCGGTCTGCGGTTCGCGGAGGTGTCACACGCCGCGCACAACACCGGCGTGCCGTTCGTGCTGTTGAAGGACCGCGTGCTGAACAAGCACGAGTCGCTCGCGCATGCGATTCATCAACTGAAGCCAAACGTCAACGCGACGCTCGAAGCGAATCGCGCAACCGCGGAGGCGCGGTCGGATCTGGCGGAGACGAGGGGAATCTAGTGTTCGGGGTCCGGGTCCGTTCGGGGTTCGGGCCTAGGGGGTTCGGGCTTCGGAGCCGAAATCCGGAGTTCGGACCGACGGACCCCGAACCCCGGACCCACGAACCTTGGCCGCTCTCAGCCGCCAATATTCTTGACGACGAACCAGACGTTGGCCGGCCGCTCGGCGAGCCGGCGCATGTACCAGGGGAACCAGTACTCGCCGTAGCTGATGAGGCAGCGCGTGCGGACGCCCTGCTTGCCGAGCTCCTGCTGGCGCGCGGTCTGGATGCCGTAGAGCATCGCGAACTCGTAGCGGCTCGTGGCGACCTTGCGCTCGGCGATCACCTGCTGCAGGCGCTCCTGCAGCGCGATGTCGTGCGTCGCGATGTGCAGCAGCGCGCCCGGCTTCGTCGTTGTCGTCCTGCAGCAGGCGTGACGCGAGCTTGAAGTAGTTCGCGTCGACGTCGGCTCTTCTTCGGGATACGCGACGTCGGGCGGCTCGAGATACGCGCCCTTCACGAGCCGAATCGCCGAGCCGAGCGGGACCAGCGCCTCGATGTCTTTCTCCGTGCGGTAGAGATACGCCTGCATCGCGATGCCGACCTTGTCGCGATCGCTCGCGCAGCCGCTTGAAGAGCGCGATCGTGCCGTCGACGTACGGCGAGCTCTCCATGTCGAGCCAGAAGAAGCTGCCTCGTCGCCTCGCACTTGTCGAGCAGGTCCGACGCAGTACTTGAAGCAGACTTCGGGATTCTGGTCGTAAGCCGAGCTGCGTCGGCTTGACCGAGACGTGCGCGTCGATGCCGGCCGCCTTGATCGAGATCGAGCACGCTGCATGTAGTGATCGCGACACGTCCTGCGCTTCTTCGATGCCTGCGTGATGTTCTCGCCGAGCCGCGTGAGGATCGTGTTCAGTCCCTGACGGCTTCAGCGCTTTCGCGGCCTCGATCGCGTCCTCGATCCGTCTCGCCGGCATGAACTTCGACGACCGATCGCCGGACGAACGCCGTGCGCATCGCACGCTCGCGCATCCACGGGTTGGTTGACGCCCACAGCAGGGCCTTCCGCATCACGCTCATGCCGGTGTACTCCGTTTCGTCTGCCGCGAACTCGATCCGCGCGTCGACGTTCTAGAACCCGCCGCCGCCGCGGGCGGAGCCGGTCAGCGGTTTCAGCGCGCCGCGATGGCAGGTGTAGCAGGTGACCTTGTGCTTGCCGGCCGGCGCCGGTCGCCGATGTCCTTCAGGAACTCGATCGTTGATCGCCATCATCATCTCGATCATCTTGCGCGCGGTCGCTTTCTCGGGCTTGTCGTCGTTCGCGCGATCGATCGCGTGCCGACGTGGCAGTAGGTGCACTGCACGCCGAGGCCGGTGCGTGAACGTGCCGCATGAACGCGACGACCTGCTGGCTGGTCCAGTCCTTCGGGAGCACCTGCAGATTCTTCGGCGGCCCTGCGGACCGCGGCCCTGCGGCGGCCTTGCTGACCGTGGCCTTGCTGCGCCTGCTGGCCCTGCTGGCCCTGCTGCTGCCGTGCCGTCAGCAGCTGTAAGGCCTCGCACTGGTCGGATCCTGCGTCGCGGCGAGCCGGACGGCCACACCGATCAACGGCACGCCGAGCACGACTGTCATCGTCACGATCGCACGCATGCACGTCCGTCCGGGACAGGCGGTTCTCAGTGCAATCGGCGACGCGGAATCGAGGCGCGAAGGCTTATCGCTCGATAACGGCGCGGGCAGCGCCGGCAGCGGGACCACGCGGACGAATTCGCCGCGCTGGAGGAGCTCGCGGCCCTTGCCGCCGCGGCCGGTGACGCTCGTACTTCGCTGGTGCTGATCGTCTGCTCGGCGCCGCGCGTGGTCTCGACCGTCAGCAGATCGCGGTCGCCGGTCGAGGCGATGAAGCCGAGCAGCCGGTCGTCCTCCTTCTGCAGCTTGATCAGGATGACGCCGCGGCCGGGCCCGCCGAGGAAGTTGACCTCGTCCACCTTGCACAGCATCGGCGCGCGCCTGGCGCGTGGCGGCGATGACGATCTCGCTCGCCGGTCACCCGCGCGACGCCGACGACCTCGGCGCCCTCGGCGACGCGCGCGAACCTGCGTCCGGCGCGCGTGCTCGGCTCGACGAACGGCTCGAGCGAGAAGCGCAGGCTGTAGCCGTCGCTCGTGACGGCCAGCGCGTGCACCGGCGGCGGCGTCGTCCGGCTTCGTCGACGTGATCGTCGCCGATCGGCGCGCGGATCGAGGCTCAGCGCCGCGACGACCTTCTCGCCGTCCTTGAACTTGAACAGGCTCTGGATCGGCTCGCCGTAGCCGGTCGACGCCGGCACGTCGGCGATGCGCGCGGTGTAGGCGACGCCGAAGTTCGTGAAGAACACGGCCGTCGCGCGCGTGCTGCCGGGCAGCACGCGCCAGCACCGCGTCGCCTTCGCGCAGCCGCGTCGACGCGACGTCCTTCACTTCCTTCTGCCGCTTCACCCAGCCGTCGCGCGTGACGATGACGACGTTGTCTTCCTCGATGATGAAGTCGTCGGCGGTGTACTCCTCGTCGGGCACCTCGCCGGTGATCTCCGAGCGCCGCGCGTCGCCGTACGTCTTCTGGATCAGCTCGATCTCGCGCGCGGACGATCTTCCAGAGGTCGGCGTCGCGCTTGAGCAGGCCGCCGATTTCCTTCGCGCGCTTGCGCTTCTCGGCCAGCTCGTTCTGGATGACGAGGATCTCGAGGCGCGCCAGGCGGTAGATCTTCAGCTCGAGGATCGCGTCGGTCTGCTCGGCGTCGAGCTTGAACCGCGCCATGATCTTCGTCGGCGGCGTCGGCCTTGCCGTCCGACTTGCGGACGATCTTCAGGATCTCGTCGAGCGCGTCGAAGACCGTCTCGAAGCCCTCGAGGATGTGGATGCGCGCTTTGAGCGCCTCGAGCTCGTGCTTGAGCCGCGCGCGGACGACCTCGAGGCGGAAGTGCAGGAACTGCCAGAGGATCTCGTGCAGGCTCGAGCCGCTCGGGCTTGCCGACGAGCGGGTTCTCGGTCGGGATCAGGCACGTGAGGTTGACCGGGAAGTTCGACTGCAGCGGCGTGTGCTTGTAGAGATACGCCATCACCATGCGCTTGTCCGCGTCGCCCTTCAGCTCCAGCGCGATCCGCACGTCGTCGGTCGACAGATCCTTGACGTCGACGAGGTGCGGCAGCTTGCGCGAGAGCGCGATGTCGGCGATGCGCTCGACGAGCGTGGACTTGTTCACGGTGTACGGCACGCTCGTGATGTAGATCGTCTTGCCGCTGCGCGACGCCGGGCCTTCCTTCCAGGTGCGCGCGGATGCGGATCGTGCCGGAGCCGGTCTTGTAGATGTCGCGGATCTCCTGCGGCGGTGTTCATGATCATGCCGCCGGTCGGAAAATCCGGGCCCTTGATGTAGCTTGCACGAGCTGCGCGCTCGACAGCTCGAGGTCGGCGTCGATCATCTTGACGAGCGCCGTGCAGACCTCGCCGAGGTTGTGCGGCGGGATGTTCGTCGCCATGCCGACGGCGATGCCGGTCGCGCCGTTGATCGAGCAGGTTCGGAATGCGCGCCGGCAGGACGACGGGCTCTTCGCTGCGTGCCGTCGTAGTTCGGCCGGAACGCGACGGTGTCCTGATCGATCTCGGTCAGCATCTCGTCGCTGATGCGCGCGAGGCGGCACTCGGTGTAGCGCATCGCCGCGGCGTTGTCGCCGTCGAGCGATCCGAAGTTGCCGGAGCCGTCGACGAGCGGATAGCGCAGCGAGAACGGCTGCGCCATGCGGACGAGCGTCTCGTAGAGCGCCGCGTCGCCGTGCGGGTGGTAGTTGCCCATCACGTCGCCGACGACCTTCGCGCACTTGCGGTGCTTGGCGTCGGCCGTCAGGTTCTGCTGCCACATCGTGTAGAGGATGCGGCGCTGCACGGGCTTGAGGCCGTCGCGCACGTCGGGCAGCGCGCGCGACGTGATGACCGACAGCGCGTAGTTCAGGTAGCGCGCCTGCGCCGCCTCGTGCAGCGCGACCCGCTCATCGCCGCCGCCCGGCGGCCGCGTCAGGACTTGATCCTGCTCGGCGTCGAAGAGCGAGGGCGATCCCGGTTTGGAGGACTTGCGCTTGGCCACGGGGAGATTTTAGGTACGGGTGGGAAGGGCGTGGAGAAACGGCGATAACCATGAAGAGCGACCACCATCAGCTCGTCGTCGAGGGGTGCGCGCGCCCAGAACGGAGTGACGCTACTTCACCCAGTCGGCGATGAACATGTTCGTCTCGGTTCTTGTCGTGTCGTGCCGGTTCGACGCGAACACGAGCTTCGTGCCGTCCGGCGAGAACATCGGGAACCCGTCGAAGTCTCGGCTGAACGTCACCTGCTCGAGGCCGGTGCCGTCGAGGTTGATGAGGTAGAGGTCGAAGTTCGGCGCCGCGTCGGATCCTTCATGTTCGACGCGAAGATGATGCGCTTGCCGTCGGGCGTGAAGTACGGCGCCCAGTTCGCGCTCGCCGAACTGCGTCACCTGCCGCAGATTGCTGCCGTCGCGATCCATCACGAAGACCTCGAGCGACGTCGGCCGCCACAGACGCCTTCTTCAGCAGCGTGTCGATAGTCGTCGAGCTCGGCGCCCGGTCCGCGGATGATGGCCGCGAAACACGATCTTCGTGCCGTCGGGCGAGAAGAACGGGCCGCCGTCGGGCCCGGGCAGATTCGTCAGCCGGCGCACGTCGGAGCCGTCGCCGTTCATCGAGTAGATCTCCATGTCGCCGTCGCGCACGCTCGTGAAGACGACGCGGCCGTCCTTCGCGATCGTGGCTTCGGCGTCGTAGCCCGGCGTGCTCGTCAGCCGCACGAGATTGCGATCCGTCGGCGATCGCGCGGAAGATGTCGTACGTGTCGTAGACCGGCCACACGTAGCCGTTCGCCTGGCTCGGCGGCGGCGGACACGCGTCGCCGCCGAGATGCGTCGACGCGTAGAGCAGATGCTTGCCGTCCGGATAGTAGAAGCTGCACGTCGTCCGGCCCTTGTCGCCGCTGATCGAGCGTCACGTCGGTGCCGTCGATCTTCATCGTGTAGATCTGATCGCAGCCGTGCGCGCCGCGCGTGCTCTGAAAGCTCAGCCGCTTGCCGTCGAACGAGAAATACGCCTCGGCGTTCTCGCCGCCGTAGGTGAGCTGCTTGCACGTTCTTCAGGTGACGCTCCTGCGGGAAGCGTCGATCGCGCGACGGCACGTGGCCGGGCGGCGTCTGCGTGGCGGCGGGCGCGGCGCGGCGTGAACACGAGGCGGGCGCGGAGCCACGACACGCCAGCACGAGGGCGGTCGAGCCGAGAGCGAAGCCGAGCAGCATGCGACGCATGTGCGGCGATTCTACTCGCTGCGCGCGTGGCGAACATTTAGCGATAATGGCCGCCAGCCCGCTATGGTCCGCCGCATCCTCCACGTCGACATGGACGCGTTCTACGCGTCGGTCGAGCAGCGCGACCGGCCGGAGCTGCGCGGCAAGCCCGTCGCGGTCGGCGGGCGCCGCGAGTCGCGCGGCGTCGTCGCGGCGGCCAGCTACGAGGCGCGCAAGTTCGGCGTGCGGTCGGCGATTCCGATGTCGCGCGCGGTCCGGCTCTGCCCGCGATCTCGTCGATCGTCCCGCCGGACTTCGCGAAGTACCGCGCGGTGTCGCAGCAGGTGTTCGCGATCTTCCGCGTCGGTCACGCCGCTCGTCGAGCCGCTGTCGCTCGACGAGGCGTACCTCGACGTCACGGAGAACGCCTGGGGCGAGCCGCTCGGCGTGAACGTCGCGAAGCGGCTCAAGGCGCTGATCCGCGAGACGACGGGCCTCACGGCGTCGGCCGGCGTCGCGCCGAACAAGTTCCTCGCGAAGATCGCGTCGGCGTGGCGCAAGCCCGACGGCCTGACCGTGATCGCGCCCGAGCGCGTCGAGTCGTTCCTGCAGCAGCTGCCGGTCGACGCGCTCTGGGGCGTCGGGCCGGTCACGGCGAAGCGGCTGCGCGAGCGCGGCATCGACGCGCCTCGTCGACGTGCGCACCGCCGATCCGGCGACGCTGCGCGGCGGCCGTCGGCAGCTGGGCCGACTGGCTGCGTCAAGCTCGCGCACGGCGACGACGATCGCGCCGGTCGAGCCGAACCGGCCGTCGAAGTCGTCGTCGAGCGAATGCACGTACGCGCACGATCTCACCGACCTCGATCGAGATCCGCGAGGAGATCGACGGCATGGCGCGCGAAAACGCCGAGTGGCTCGCAGACGCAAGGCCTCGTCGCGCGGACGGTGACGATCAAAGTGCGCTACGAGCGACTTCACGACCGATCACGCGCAGCGACACGCGCTGCGCCGACGAGCGATCCCGACGACGATCGCCGCAGCGCGCCGTCGCGCTGCTCGAGCAAGACCGACGCCGGCGCGCGGCCCGTCCGCCTGCTCGGCGCGGGCGTGCACAATCTCAGCAAGGCCGAGGAGCACGCGATCTTGCCGTTTCAGTGACCGTTGGCGAATGGTCTGAGACGACAGGCGTGTGGGGAGATCGGCTCGCCGGCGCGGTTCATTCCCTCCATGCGCCTGCGAGCCGATCTCCCCACGCGCCTGTCGTCTCACCGCAATTCGGTTGATCTCCTCCACCATCACACGACGACGGGGTTGGCCACTCTGGTCGCGCGCTCAGTGACGTTGATCCGGCCACGGCTCGTGATCCTCATCGGGCGCCGGCGCCGTTGGCTGCCGCTCAGAGTGAATCGATCGTGAGCTTCGGCCGCCGCGTGCCGAGATCGACTCGCAGGCGCATGGAGGGAGCGCACCGCGCCAGCGAGCCGATCTTGGCGCGCGGCGGCCGAAGCTCAGAGCCAAACCGCGCTAAGCAGCGCCTACCTGCACCGTCCGCGCAGCGTGTCGATCGATTGCAGCGCGCCGTCGCGGCCGGCGGCGGTGGACGTCGCGATCGCGAGGCGCAATGAAGACACCGTCGTCGTGAACACATTGCACTCCTTCGAAGCGTCGAAGGAGTACGTGAACGGCGGTGCCGGCGGCGTGTTCATGAGGTCGGTCGTCTGCTTGAGCACGGCGATCGCATCCGCGGCGTGGCGGCCGGTCGGGTGCTGGCGCAGGTACTCGCCATTGAGGCGATTCTGTCCCTCGAGGTAGCACGTCACCTGCCCTTCGCACTCGCCGGGCAGCCCCGTCGTCACCGCGAGCCACGCGAGCTCGTCGGCCGACGGCGAATCGGCGTGAGCCTTGTGCGACGTCCAGATCGCGGTATTGCTCAGCATCCAGACTCGGCCCGGCTCGTCGTACACCAGGACGTCCTTGTGCTTCGCGATCCACGACGCGTACGGTTCGCGTTTGTCGGCGCGCGAGGGAATCGCCTTGAGCGTCGCCGAGATCGCGCGCAGACGATAGAGATCGAAGCGCGCGCTCAGATCGGGATCGTGCGCGTCGGGCGCCACACGCTCGACGAAGTCGCACAGTTCGAGGTTGGCGGCGAAGCTGTCGCCCTTGCGGTTGAGGCGATCGACGATCGCGCGCTCGCGAACAGGCCACGGGTTCGCGGAGTCGACAGGCTTCGTCAGGCTCGCGAGCACCCAGCCGTCCTTGCCGTCGGTCGTCTTCACGTGGATCCACGTCTTGTCCATGCCCGGCGGCCCGGCCTCGGTCACCTCGGTCCCGAGCGGCAGCGGCGCGACCGACGCCGACGCCGGGTTCGGCGCCTGCCGCAGCGTCACGTTCGACGCGGCGGACATGCGCAGTTGATCCGGGGATGACGCGATCAAGACAGCGGTGGCGAGCGACGAGAAGAACACTCCGGAAATCAGACGCGGACGAATGGATTGGGACATGGCAGACCCCCTTGGGGTGTCTGGCCGATCACACTGCAACCGACATGCCGACCGGATCCGGGCCGATTCCGGCCTGATTCCTCTGGATTTCCTCCGGCCGAGGCATTGCACCAATGAAGGGCACGTCAAATCTTCATGCCGGCGGGCCGCGGTGCCGGCCGCCCGGCGCGCCTGCACTACGATGACGCGGTGGCTTCTGCCTGGAACAGCCTGACGCGCCCGCTGCGTCGGCTTCGCTGGCGCTTCGCGAGCTGGTCGGTGGCGCGCGATCAGCAGTTTCACGACGCGATGTTCGGCCAGCAGGCCTACGACGCGTTCTCGTGGTCGTATCCGGGCTACCTGACGATCCGCCGCTTCGCCGATCTCTGCGCCGAACGGCTCGACGATGTGCGCACGGTGCTCGATCTCGGCTGCGGCCCCGGCGAGATCACATGCGAGCTTGCCCGCCGCCGGCCGGACATCCAGTTCACCGGCGTCGACCACAGCCGCGTCGGGCTCGATCGCGCCCGTGCGAACGCTGCCCGGCTCTCGCTCACTAACGTCCGCTTCATTGAAGGCGGCCTCGAGACGTTCACGCCGGAATCACCCGTGGATCTCGTCGCGATGTTCGACGCGTTCCATCACGTGCTCGATCCAGCCGCGTTCGTCGAACGGCTGCGGCCGGGGGTCGCGCGGTTTTTTCTCATCGAGCCGGCGGGCCGCTGGACCGGTCAGTGGGATCTGAGCCACGACCTCGACTGGCTGCCGATGACGCTGTGGCAGGTCGCCGATCGTCTCGAGCATGAATTCCGCGCGCCGACGACCTCCGCATCGTCGCCGAAGTCCGCATCGGCGTCGGCGTCCGCCGCCGCCTCGCACGCGGAGCCGACGGAACATCGCTACACGATTGACGATCTCGAGGGCTTCTTCCGCGGCTACGCGATCGACGTTCGAGGCACCGTCGCGGGCCTGCAGCAGTACGGCGCACGGCCGTACGCCCAGGGCGCGTTGCGTGCACGCACGGGCGAAGCGATCTACGAGTTCGTCGCCGCCACCGAGCGCGCGTTGCGCGAGCAGGATCTCGATCTCGCCGCGAAGCACTGGGCGATCTACGCGGAGCGCGACGGACGATTTTCGACGCGTCGCGCACCGGATATGGCGTCGACCGGCGCTCGCCGCTCGAGGCCTGATGCCCGCGTACGGCGTGCGCGTGCTTTCATGCGACGGCCCGTCAACCGCGCGCGTCGGCGATCACATGCGACTCGCGCTGCGGCTCGTGAACACCGGCTGGCTGCCGTGGTCGATCGCGCCGCCGCAACCCGTGATGGTCAGCTATCACTGGCTCGACGCGCACGATCAGATGCTCGTGTTCGAGGGACGCCGCACGCCGCTCGTCGCGACGGCGATTCAGCACGAAGAGATCGCGGTGACGCTCGACGTCGACGCGCCCGCCAGCGCGGGCAGGTATGTGCTTGCGATCGATCTGGTGCACGAAGGCGTCACGTGGTTCAGCGAGCAGGGTGTGCCGCCGCACCGCGTGACGATCCGGATCGACTGAGCGCGTTACGGCGCTTTCTTCACCGTCACGCGCGTGACGACGATCGGCGTTTTCGGCGTCTCGCCGTCGACCGGCGCTCCGTCGATCGCCTTGACGACGTCCATCCCGGCGACGACCTGGGCGAAGGCGGTGTACTTCCCGTCGAGTGCATGGCACTCCCCCGTGCAGATGAAAAACGACGTCGTCGCGCTGTTGGGATCCTCGGCGCGCGCCATCGAGACGAGGCCGGGCACGTTCGGCGTGTCGCTGAATTCCTCGTGCAGCTCGTGCACGAGCTTCTGCTGGGCCGGTGTCAGCGGCGTGTCGCGAAACGCGAGCGCGCCGGTCTGCAGCACGAAGTTCGGCACGACGCGATGCACCAGGATCCCGTCGTAGACGTGCGCAGTCGCCAGCTCGAGGAAGTTCCGCACGGTCTCGGGCGCTTTGTCCGGCAGGAATTGCAGCTCGATCGTGCCCTTCGTCGTCTCGATCACCGCGTGATACGCCGCCATGTCGGCGGCCGTCGCGGACACGAACGGATCGACGACCGGCGCCGGCGCGTCGCGGATCGTCACGGTGCGAATGACGATGCGCGTACTCGGCCGGCCGGCGGCGTCGGCGTCGACGGCGGAAATCTGCTGGACGACCTCGAGGCCGTCGACGACGCGGGCGAACACGTCGTATTGGCCGTCGAGCGTCGCCTGATCGCTCGCGCACACGAAGAACTGCGTGCCCGCGCTGTCGGGCTTGCCCGGCAGGAGCACGGCGGAGACCGCGCCGGCCGTGTGCTTCTCGCTGTTCGGCTCGCGCTTGAGCACGTTGAGGCCGCCGGTGCCGTACTGCGCGAACTTCGCCGGATCCTTCGACAGCGGATCGCCGCCCTGGATGAGGCCGTACTTGATGAGGCGGTGGAACGTCGTGCCGTTGTAGCCGCCGTCGCGCGCCGTTTTCATGAAGAACGCCACGTGCGTCGGCGCCGCCTCGGGCAGCAGCGCGATCACGAACGTCCCCATCGACGTTTCGACGACGGCCTGCTTGCCCTTCATCTCGTCGAGCGTGTACGGCGAAGCAAACGGCGCGGCCGGCCTCTGCGCGGCCTGCAGCGACACGATGAGGGCCAGGAGCGATACGGCGCGGATCATGCGGTCCATCCTAATCCCGTCATGCACTTGCGGCACGCCTGCACAACTCCGATATGATCGAAGGTCCGGCGGAGGCCACCATGTCCGACATCAGCACGCGCGGATACGCGCATCCCGAAGTTCTCGTCTCCACGGCGTGGGTCGCCGACCATCTCACCGACCCGTCCGTGCGCATCGTCGAATCCAACGAAGACACGCTGCTCTTCGCGTCCGGTCACATCCCGGGCAGCGTGCACGTCGACTGGACCGCCGACCTCAACGACCCGATCCGCCGCGACTACATCACGCGGAAGGGCTTCGACGCGCTCATGTCGCGCATCGGTGCGACGCCGAAGACGACCGTCGTCTTCTACGGCGACAAGAACAACTGGTGGGCGACGTATGCCTTCTGGGTGTTCCAGCTCTTCGGCCACACGAACGCGCGGATCATGGACGGCGGCCGGTTGAAGTGGGAAAAAGAAGGCCGCCCGCTCACGCGCGACGTCGCGACGTATCCGGCAACGAAGTACAAAGCCCCGGAGCGCAAGGACAAACCCGTGCGCGCGTTCAAGAGCGAGGTGCTCGGGCATCTCAAGGCAAAGGGGCAACTCGTCGATGTGCGCAGCCCGGAAGAATACGCCGGCACGCGCATGCACATGCCCGACTACCCGAACGAGGGCGCGCTGCGCGGCGGCCACATTCCGACGGCGAAGAGCATTCCGTGGGCGCGCGCGGTGAATCCGGAGGACGGCACGTTCAAGGACGCGGCCGGGCTGAAGGATCTGTACGTCAAGACGAACAAGCTGAAGGCCGACAAGCCGACGATCGCGTACTGCCGCATCGGCGAGCGCAGCAGCCACACCTGGTTCGCGCTGAAGTATCTGCTCGGCTTCAAGAAGGTCCGCAACTACGACGGCTCCTGGACGGAGTGGGGCAACTCGGTCGGCGTGCCGATCGAGAAGTAACGCGCGTCCATGCTCCACAAGCTGCAGGAGGTGCTCGAGACGTTCGCCATGTTCTCCGATCCGGCGGACCGGACGGGCCTCCTGTTGAGCTATGCGGACGAGTTCGAGCCGGTGCCCGCGACGATCGCAGTGCGGCCCTTCGGCAAAGAGCACCTCGTGCCGCACTGCGAATCGGAAGCGTACGTCTGGGCGATGAAGCGTCCGGACGGCACGTTGAAGCTGTACTTCGCGGTCGAGAATCCGTCGGGCGTCTCCGCGCGAGCGCTCGGCGCGATTCTCGATCGCTCGCTCTCGGGCCTCCCTGCTTCGGAAATCGCGACGGTCACGCCGGACATCGTCGAGCAGATCTTTCGGCAGAACATCTCCATGGGCAAGGGGTTGGGGTTGATGTCGATGGTGCAGGCGGTGCGCTCACTCGCGAAGGCGGCGGCGTAGCGGCGCGTACCGCTCGCCGGCCGTTCGCGGGAGCGGACGGAGGGGATTGCCTCGCCTGGCCCGGCGCTGTCGCCCTCCATGGGCCCGTCGAGGCGATCCCCTCCATCCGCTCCCGCATCTGCTTGCTCGCCTGCCGACGCCTTGGCTGCGCGGCTTGCTGAATTCCGTCGGCTTCCCTCTGCGCGCGGGCTGCACTATGGACATCGATTTGGCTCGGAAAGGGCTGCGGCGTCGCGGTCGTCGCGACGAGGATCCCTAACGCGGCGGCCCCGCGCCCGATCAGAACATTTCTAATCCAGCCGAGGAGCACGGCGGCGCGCCTGGCCGGTGACGGCCCGGGCACAACCTCAGCGCTGCTTTGAGCGTCCGCGATTGCGAGCGAAGGCGGTCGCGCGGGGAGATCGGGGCGCAGGCGCATGGAGGGCGATGTGCCGCGCCCGCGTCCCGATCTCCCCGCGCGACGGCCCAAGTGCACGCCGATGCGCCGTCCGCCTCACCCGGTATACTGCGCGCATGCGCACTCTCGCCGCCGCCGCTCTCATGCTGCTTGTCGTCTCCTGCTCGTCGGCGCCGCCGGGGCCGCTGGCCGTCAAGGACATGCCGGCGATCAACACGAACGCCGTGCTCGACGACATCCGCAAGTTGTCGTCGGATGAATTCGAGGGCCGGCAGCCGGGCACCAAGGGCGAACAGTTGACGGTGTCGTATGTGACCGATCGGTTCAAAGACGCCGGCGTCGAGCCGGGCAACCCGGACGGCTCGTGGACGCAGAAGGTGCCGCTCGTCGGGCTCAAGCCGTCGAAGTTCTCACCGCTCACCCTGAAAAAGGGCGGTCAGACGCTTTCGTTCAAGCAGCACGACGACGTGATTGCGTTCACGCAGCGGGTGACGGACTCGATCGCCGTGAAGGACTCGGATGTCGTCTTCGCCGGCTACGGCGTGCAGGCGCCCGAATACAACTGGGACGACTTCAAGGGCGTCGACGTCAAGGGCAAGACGATCATCGTGCTCGTCAACGATCCGCCGGTGCCGGATCCGGCGAATCCGTCGCAGCTCGATCCGAAGACGTTCGGCGGCAAGGCGATGACGCTACTACGGCCGCTGGACCTACAAGTACGACAAGGCCGCGGAGCTCGGCGCCGCCGCGATGTTCATCGTGCACGAGACGCCGTTCGCCGGGTATCCGCTGGAACGTCGTGCAGGGCTTCGGCGGCGAGCGGTTCGATCTCGTCACGCCGGACAAGAACATGGGCCGCGCGGCGATCCAGGGCTGGATCTCGCTCGATGCGGCGACGAAGCTCTTCAAGGCCGCGGGCCTCGACTTCGCGACGCTCAAGGCGCAGGCCGGCACGCGCGACTTCAAGCCGGTGCCGCTCAAGCATGGCGGCGTCGATGTCGTTCACGCAGACGCTGCGCACGGTCGAGTCGCAGAACGTGATCGCGAAGATCACGGGCGCCGATCCGCGCTCAAGAACGAGTACGTCGTCTACACCGCGCACTGGGATCACTCTCGGCGTCGGCACGCCGGTCAACGGCGACAACATCTACAACGGCGCGCGCGACAACGCGAGCGGCACGGCGATGCTGATCGAGTTCGCGCGCGAGTTCAAGAAAGTGCAGCCCGCGCCGAAGCGCACGATCCTGTTCCTCGCCGTCACGTCGGAGGAGCAGGGCCTGCTCGGATCGGAGTACTACGCGAAGTTCCCGCTCTACCCGCTCAACAAGACGCTCGCCGAACATCAACATGGACGAGATCAACGTCTGGGGCAAGACGAACGACATCACCGTGATCGGCCTCGGGCATCGGATCTCGACGACTACGCGCAAGACGCCGCAGCCGAGCAAGGCCGGACGCTGACGCCCGACGCGGAGCCGGAGAAGGGCTTCTACTACCGCTCCGACCACTTCAACTTCGCGAAGGTCGGCGTGCCCGCATTCGATCCCGATTCGGGTCTGCACTTCGTCGGCAAGCCCGCCAACTACGGCCAGCAGAAGCGCGACGAGTGGACCGAGAAGGATCTACCACCAGCCGTCGGATCAGATGAAGGACTGGTGGGATCTGAGCGGCGCGGCCGAGGACGGCCAGCTGCTCTTCGCGATCGGCTACCGCGTCGCGAACGCCGACGGGTTCCCGCAGTGGAAGCCCGGCAACGAGTTCAAGGCCGCGCGCGACAAGTCGATGGCGGGCGGAAGTTAGGGGCCGTGAACGGTTCAAGGGTCCCAGGTCCCAGGGTCCCAGGGTTCGATGAACCTGTGATCGAGTCTGCTGTTGTTTGGCACGGACACTGAGGCCATGAAGAAAGATTCGCGCGGGGGATCCGCGCGCGGGCCCATGGAACCGGTACGAGGGTCCGAAGGTCCGCGCCGCTGCCGCTGGTGCGGCGACGATCCGATTTACGTCCGCTATCACGACGAGGAGTGGGGCCGGCCGGTGCACGACGACCGGAAGCTCTTCGAGATGCTGATCCTCGAAGGCGCGCAAGCCGGACTGAGCTGGATCACGATCCTCCGCAAGCGCGACGCCTACCGGCGCGCGTTCGATCGCTTCGACGCGAAGAAGATCGCGCGCTACACGGCGGCAAAGACGCGCGCGCTCATGCAGGACGCGGGCATCGTGCGCAATCGGCTGAAGATCGAGGCGACGATCGCCAACGCGCGCGCGTTTCTGGCGGTGCAGCACGAGTTCGGCTCGTTCGACCGCTACATCTGGGGGTTCGTGGGCGGAGTGCCGAAGATCAACCGCCCGGCGTCGCACGGGCACATCCCGCCGAGCACCTCGGAGTCCGATGCGATGAGCAAGGATCTGAAACAGCGCGGATTCAAGTTCGTCGGATCGACGATCTGCTATGCGTTCATGCAGGCGACGGGGATGGTCGACGACCACGTGCGCGAGTGCTTCTGCGTGCAGGCGGCGTCGGTCAAGGAAGAGCCTCTCACCATGAAGACATGAAGAACATGAAGGACGCACGCCTCGGTGACACGAGCGTCTCCGTGACCTTCATGGCTCCATGGTGAATGCTCTCGCTCTGTCGGCTCACTTCTTCCCGCGCTCTCCCGCCAGGAACTGATCCCGCGTCGCTTTCGTCGCCGCGGAAAACGCGAGCATCTGCTTCGTCAGATCCTCCGGATAGGAGATCTTCACGTCCGTGATCTGCCCGTTCGCGTCCTTCACGCCCTCCAGCGCCGGCATGACGAAGCCGCTGTACGCCGGCAGCTTCAGTGCGTCGACGCGCTTCACGACCTCATCACGCAGCTTCGGATCGAAGTGGACGCCGTACGTGTCGAAGAGCTTGCGCGCCGCGGCGTAGTCGCCTTCGCCTTTGATGCGCTGGACCTCAGCCAGCAGCTTCCCGGCGCCGTCGCGAAACGCCTTTGGATCCACCACCACGAGGTACGTCTTCCCATCACGCGTGCGCTTCTCGATCGCCTTCGTGTTGGCCATCAGCCAGTTCACGATCATCTGGCGGTTGCGCATGTGGTCTTCCTCGATCTGCGTGCCCGTCCGCACGCGTCGAAGCTGCGCGAGCACGTTCGTCGTGTAGTTCGCATACATCGCGTTCACGACGTCGCCTTGCGCACCCTGCGGGATGAGACCGAGCTCGACGAGCTTCGGATCGGCGACGAAGTACAGCGCCACGAGATCGGCGCGGCCTTCCTCGAGCGCGGAGAAATACTCCTTGAGCAGCGTCTCGGGCTTGCCCTTGAGCGAGTCGGACACCTTGCCCGACGCGTGGCCGATCACCTCGTGCATGTTCGTCAGCAAATCGCTCGCGAGCGTGCCCCACTTGTCCGCGCGCGCCACCTCGTCCGGCGACCACGCAAACTCGGCGCGGTACTTCGGATCGGACGACTTGTCGTACGCCTCATTGATATTCGACAGCGACACCGACTTGCTGCCGTACTGCTCCCGCACCGACTGATCGTTCGGCAGGTTGATGCCCACCGGCGTGATCGGCCCCGAGTCGCCGGTCTCGATCACGACGTCGATCGCGTTGGCCGTGATCCCCTGCACGCCGCTCTTGCGGTACTTCGGATCCCACGGCATGTGATCCTCGAACCACTGCGCCTGCGCCGCGAGCTTCTGGATGTCTTTCGTCTTGTCCTGATTGACGTAGTCGACGATGCCCTCCCAGGCGCCTTTCTGGCCGCGCGCGTCGAGATAGACCTCGGTAAAGCCGTTGACGGTGTCCGCCGGCGACGCCTTGTCCTCGACCCACGCGATGTCATACGCGCGTCGATCGGCCGCTTCGCCCGTCTGATACCACTTGATCAAAGCGTCGATCGCCTTGGCCATCGTCGGCGTCGCGAACGCTTTCGCTTCGGTGAGGTGCGTGATGACGTCGCGGATTTCGGGATCGTACCGGCCGCCGACGCGGTAGACCTCTTCGACGAGCTTGCCGTCGCGCTTCACGAGCCGCGAGTTCAGCGGATACTGCTCCTTGAACGCCGCGAGATCCTTCATCGCCACGCCCGAGTACAGATTGTTGTGGCTCGCCGTGAGGATGTCCTGGCCGGGCGGCGGACTCTTCGCCGTCACCGTCGGCTCGACTGTCGGATCGAAGAACATCGGCTGGAGACGCGCGAGCAGCCCGTCGAGCGACTCGCCGGGCGCCGTCGGAAACTCCGCGCCCTGCGCCCGCGCGGCGTTCGCGGCGTTCGCGAATTCCTGCGGCGTGCAGGTGAGCAGGAACTTCTGGCCGGTCAGGTTGTTGAACGGCCCGCTGTTGAGCCAGAAGAGCTTCGTGTATTCCTGAATCTTGCCGAGCGCGCCGAGTGTGCCGCCGGGATGCGACGCGATCGCCTCGAGCACGCCGCGCATCTCGAGGCCGTGCGCGGACTTCTGGTCGTAGAAGATGTCGCGACCGGCGACGGCCGCCTGATATAGATGCCAGAGCAGCTGTTTTTCCTGCAGCGGCAGCGCGGCAAATCCGTCCGCGTACACCTGCACCAACGCCGCATCGTCGACGCGCTCGAGCAGATATTTGCGCGGGGCGGGCGCGGCTGGTGCGGCGGCGGGCGGAGGCGGCGGCGCCGGATTCGAACACGCGGCCACGAGCACGCACGCTCCAACGAACGCAGATCGAAAGCACGAGCGGATCGACACCATCGCGGACTCCTTCGTCCTTCGAGCTTATCGCGACGAAGGGCGAGACGCGGTCAGGTTGTGACGAGTCGCGCGGCGGCCGCGTCCGCTCGATCGAGCAGCGCGGAGACCCCGATCTGGCCGAGATAGTTGCCGGCTACGCCCAGCCAGGGCGGCAGCGCGTCGGCAGCCTTGGCCGCGTCGAGGACGGCATGGCCGTACACGGGCAACGCGTCGATCCATCGTGTGACCGTCCACGACACCGGCTCGGCGTCACGGCCGGTCAGTTGGGTCCGATCGGGACGAACGCGCATGCCGATCGCCTGGGCGTCGTCCACCGGCACGTGCTGAGCCGTATCACCGGTGTAGATCCACGTCTCCGAGCGAAGCGCGCTGCGGCCGGGGAAAATGTCGGTGTTGAACAGCACGCCCGCCGCCTGCACGCCGGTCGCGCGCGGAAAGAGCACGCCGAAGCCGCGCAGGTCGTCATGATGCGGCTGCAGGAAGATCGTGATCGTCACGATCGACGTCTGCTCGATGCGTTCGAAGGCCTGCGCCACGGCCGGCGCGTGCGGCGCAATCAACGCCGCGGCCCTGCGCGCGGACGTCGCGACGATCGTGGGCCTGTCCGGAGTGATCGCCTCGAGCGTGAGACCCGATGTGAATCTGACGCCCTTCGCCCTCAGCGCGTCCGCGAGCGTGGCCATGAACTCGCCCATGCCGCCGCGCGGCGCGACCGATCGGATCTTTCCTCGCTTGCGTCCGAAGATGGCCGGCGCGGACAGCCGATCGAGCGGCGCGGCGTACACGCCCTGCATCGCGGGCGCCAGCGCCCACGTCGTGGCGGCGCGTCCGAGCACACGCTCGCCCCAATCGCGAACGAACTCGCCGTCTCGCGGCTTCGCGGATCTGGTGATCATCGCCGTGCCGGCCCGGGCGACGGTCGCGAGGCTCTCGACCGGACCGAGCGGCCAGCGGCGCGCACGGCCGTCTCGAAAGATGTAGCGCTTGCGGCTCGTCGCGCTCGCATCGATCAGCTCGACGCCGATCGCCGACGCCAAGGCCGCGAGCCGTTCGCTCCAGACGAAGGCATTCGCGGCGGTCTCGACGAGGCCGTTCGCGGTCCGTCGTGTGTGAATCAGCCCGCCGATCTCCTCGCCCGCGTCGACGACGTGGACGACGATCCCGCGGGAAGCGAGCGACCACGCCGCCGCGAGACCCGAAAGGCCCGCGCCGACGACCAGCGCGGATTTCATACGGCGCTGGAATACTTCGGTCCTGTGGATTGTTCCGTGCGGTACTGCCGATCGAAGAACGCGGCCGCGTTGCGGAGAAACGCGCGGCCCTCGGGCAGCACGCGCAGCTCACGGGCATCGATGGACACGAGCCCGTCGTCCACAAGCGGCGCGAGGTAGTGCGCCGCGTCCTCGCGCTCTTCCGCATCGAGCGCGACGTGGAACGTCGTCATCAGCGCGAGGATGCGCTCGCGGCGATGCCGGTCGTCGTCGCTGAGCCGGTGCCCGCGCAGCGTCGGGATCTCCCCGTTGGCCACGCGCCGGTCGTAGACGGTGATGACCTTCTCGTTCTGGTGATAGCAGTCGGCCGTCTCGGAGATCGCGCTCACGCCCACCCCGAGCAGCGCCGAGGTGCGGCGCTCGGCATAGCCCATGAAATTGCGGTGCATGTGGCCGTCCGCCGCGGACTGCGCGAGGGGATCGCCCGGCAGCGCGAAGTGGTCCATGCCGAGCTCGATGTAACCGGCGCCGAGCAGACGCTCGCGGATCACCTCATACAGCGCGCGCTTCTCCTCGCCGACGGGGATGTCCTCGTCCTTGAACTTGCGCTGCGCCGGCTTAATCCACGGCACGCGCGCGAAGCTGTAAACGGCGAGACGATCCGGCCGCAAATCGATCACGCGGTCGGCGCAGCGTCGCCATCGAGGCCGGCGTCTGCGCGGGCAACCCGTAGATGAGATCGAAGTTGATCGACTCGTACCCGATCCGTCGTGCGTCGTCGGTGAGCTGTGTGACGAGCTCCACGGATTGACGACGGTTGACGAGATTCTGGACGGTCGCGTCGAAGTCCTGGATCCCGAGGGACAGCCGCGCGAAGCCGCGCGCGGCCAGCGTCTCGAGGTGCGCGATGTTCGTCACGCGCGGATCGGCTTCGACGGAGCCCTCGAACGAGTCGGCGCGCGCGGACAGGCGCGACGTGATGCCGTCGACGAGGCGGCCGAGCGCGTCCGCGGCCAGGAAGGTCGGCGTGCCGCCGCCGAGATGGATGTGCCGGACGGGCATCGCGTCGAGCGCGGGCACGGCGGCACGGTAGAGATCGAGCTCGTGCATGAGCACGTCGACGTACGGCCGCTCGCGCCCGTGGTCGCGCGTGATCACCGTGTTGCAGCCGCAGTACGTGCAGAGCGACTCGCAAAACGGCACATGGACGTAGACGGAGAGCGACGCGTCGGGCTCGACCGCGGCGGCGGCGAGCGATGCGCGCCATGCGTCGGGCGTGGGCGTGTCGGTCCACTGCGGCACCGTCGGATAACTCGTATACCGGGGCACCGGGACGTCGTACTTGGCAAACAGCTCGCGACGAATCACGAAAACGCCTTTCGCACCTTGGAAACGAATCGCCGGACGCTCGCCTCCGGCGTTCCCGGCAGCACGCCGTGGCCCAGCCCGCAGATCCAGCCGCGGCGGCTCTCGGCCGGCAGCGCGGCGATTGGCGCGAGGAACTCGTCGATCGCGCGGTCCAGTGCGTTCCCCGTGAGGAACAGCAGCGCCGGGTCCAAGTTCCCTTGCACGAACGGTGCCGGACGGCCGGTCGTCAGGACGTCGGCGAGCTGCCAGCGTCCGTCGAAGCCGACGCCCGCGAAGTCGCGCGTCCAGCCGCCGGCGAAGTGCGACGGATGCGAATGCTTCGCGTAGTAGCCGAGCCGGCGAGGAAAGGCCGCCGCCAGCCGCGCGAGATCCGGCGCGATCGCGCGCGTGAAGATCGACGGCGGCACATCACCACCGGCGGTATCGAAGATCATCACGAGATCCGCGCCGCCCTCGAACTGCATCGCGATCGCGCGCTCGAGCAGCGGCACCAGTCGGTCGGCAAACGATCGATAGAGATCGAGCGACGACTTCGCGCGCGCCAGCGGGCCGGCGTGCGTGCCTTCGAGCGCGTAGACGAAGAGCGTCCACGGGCCGCCGACGAAGCCGAGAAGTGCCTTGTCCGGCGAGAGCCGCGCGCGAGTTGCGGCCATCGCGTCGCGCTGGAACTCGAGCGCCGGCGCCGCCTCGTACGCCGACTTGAGTCCGCGACAAAAGTCGGGCGTGAGCGTCTGTCCCAGCTTCGGCGGCCCCTCGTCATAGCTGAGCGAAAAGCCGAGCGCTTCGAGCGGGAACAGCAGATCGCTGAACAGGATCGCCGCGTCGAAGTCGAACTCGGCGATGGGTGCGAGCGTCACCTGCGCGGCCAGCTCAGCCTGGCGGCACAGATCGTCGAAGCTGTGCCGCTCGCGGAGGGTGCGGTACGACTGCTGATAGCGGCCGGCCTGACGCATCAGCCAGATCGGCGGCGCCGGCGTGGCCTCGCCCCGCGCCGCGCGTGCGAAGAGCGTGCTCACGACTGCGACTCTCCCGCCCATTGGTACCCCACGCCTCGGACCGATCGAATCACCAGGCCGTCTGCGTCCCCGAGTGCCTGGCGCAGCCGCACGATCGCGTTGTCGACGGCGCGCGGTGTCGGAAATCGATCCTCGCCCCACGCGCGATCGAGGATTTCCGATCGATCCACCACGCGCGGCGCCGCGTCGACGAGCAGCGCGAGCACTTTGCCGTCACGCGTCTGCAGAAACACGCGCGCGCCATCCGGCGACTCGACGGCGAACGCATCGAGATCGATCGTGCGGCCGTGCGCCTGAAGCACGCGGCGCGGCTTCTGCGTCGAGAGCACGTGCCGGACGCGCAGCATGAACTCCTTCAGGTGAAACGGCTTCGGCAGATACTCGTCGGCGCCGATTTCGTAGCCCTCGAGCCGGTTCTCCGCGGAGTTGAGTGCCGTCATGAACATCACGGGCGTCGACGTCGAGCGCTTGATGCGCCGCGCGAGGCCGAGGCCGGAGCCGTCGGGCAGCTTCACGTCGACGATCGCGAGATCCCATCCGCCCGCTTCGACGCGCTTCTCACCGTCCGCGACCGTTTCGACCCAATCCACCGAGAGGCCGTCACGCTCGAGGCGTTCGGCGAGCGTGCGGCCGAGCGATCGGTTGTCCTCGACGAGCAGGACGCGAGGCACTACACCGCCTCCGGCAGATCGAGGCGCACGAGAAAGCCCGCCGGGTCCAATAGATTCGATTGAATTATCAGAAATGAATTCTTTTGATTTTTCAATAAAGTCTCCTTGGAACTAATTTAATATTGTCTTTAGGAAATTCTAAAATAGGTTCGGCGTTTATTAATTCTTGTCTCTTTTGTTGTTTTTGCAATTGTCTGTAGACTTTATCTATCTTCACTTTTCCTTTCCTTAATTGATCTTTTATTCCTCAGGTGCGTTTTTAATAATTTCTCTACCTTTAAAATAAGTCATCGGAGAAACCCCTGCTCTTCGAGCAGAGAAATCAATTACTCTGCCTATTGGACGCTGATTCTTATCAGGATTTTTAGATTCTTCATTGATGTGGGTGTTAGTGTCTTGTCTATTTTTTCTAGTTGGTTTGATGGGGTAGTATAATTTTGTACTACCATATCATGATTGTTCTGAGAAAGGCTTTCATTATTAGTATTTTTTCCCCATCTTTTTTCGGCCCCAATCTTTCCCCCATCCGACATTCGATTTTTGCTTTTCCTATTTCATTATCAATAGTTTCTAATTTGTACTGTAATTCTATTCTCTGAAAAGGAGTTAAGTGTCTACGATTCATGTTTGTCTCAATCCTGAATTTCTGTTCTAATAATGGATCTTCGAAAAATTTGACTTGGAAATTTGGTTTTTTTTCTAATTCTTGACATGCTTTATATCTTTGGTACCCATCAAGAATTACACCATGCTGATTTACTATTATGGCATAGGTTAACTCATCTTCCTTGATTGATTGTTTGAGAGATTCAAATTCCTCTTTCGATAGACTTGGAACCAGACCTGCGTATTCATCGTTTATAACGATAGTTCCTTCAAATCTTCATCCTGTGGTGTTATTATCGACGTTGTCATTACATTTTTTTGAAAAATAGGAATAAAATAAAAAAGAAATCAAATATAATCACACGGCCTAGGTTACCATTATATCAAATCAGCAATTACTATATCTACCAGTCACAATGGCGTCATTTTACCTAACTGTATGAATAATATTTGTGATTGTTCTATCCGGTACTTGAGCGGATTGGAAATTCTTAATATTTCTGTATAATTCTATGGTATACCTCTTGCCACCAAGTAGATGTTATAACAAATAGGATGACTACCATAATTTACAAACTCCAAGCATTCTGACTTGATAGAGCCTCAACAGCTCTCATTCCAGTAGAAGCCAAAAACATGACATAGGTCTTTAATCTAATGTCTGAGCATGCCAAAATTATATCCCGTATGTCATCTTTGGTCAGAGCTTCTTTGTTTCTCCTTATTGCTTTTGGTAACCTTATCTTCAGTTTGAACTTGTTATTACTTATATCAACATCATTAAACTCAAGGAAGTTTTTTACAGCCTTTATTCGATTACGTAAAGTAGTAGACGATAATGGTTTATTATAATTATGATCCTGCAAATATGAAGTGAATTCTGACAAGATATCATATACATTGTATTTGCCTTCTTGTATATTTATTATAAGGCTGTCTAGATCTATATTGTAACTGTTCATAGTAAAGGATTCAAATGGTTTAAGGTGATCGCGGTAAGTTATAGCAGAACCTTTATTCATAAATTCTATGGATGACAGGTACTTTGTCCTAAAAGTGCTTTTTAGGATCGAATATGACAATGATTATTACCAGCTTGGTATTCATTTATAAAGATTTATTCATTATGAATTATAGCATTTGTAGTACATTCTACGAATGTATCGATTTATTTTACTGCGTTACCAAGATTGGAATAACATAGTTAACCTATTCTTATATCTCAAGTCGGCATTAATAACATGTGAGGTGAAATCTTGAAAATATGCAGGTCAATATTATTAATAAACTAAAACACGACAAAGTAACATTTGGGTTGGCGGCAATGCTAGTGGTTGTAGTAGGCATTTTAGCATACATAGTCTTAAGTTTATAGGAATCGGCAATTCGTCCAGATTCATAACTAACTTCTTTTTAGCGCATAAAATATAATTAACATTATTCTTATTCATTCAATCATTTAGTATAACAAGTCGAACCACAATGTGATATATGTTGTAAGATATGCTCTTAACCAGCAGAGATGGAATACTAATAATCTACTATCAAAGATACAATATGAAAAGGGATTATTAATAGAAAATCACGGTTCGAATGGCTCTGTTCATTTAACGGATAGACCTATAGCTGAAAACTTCCTACATTCTGATGATGGCTATATGCAAAGAAAGAAGTAGGACTTCATCAAAGTATGTATATTACGCATTACAGCTGTACTTCTCAGGCCTATCACTTCGAAAAACATCACAAAGGCTATCTCAATTTATCAAAAGAAACCATGTTTCTATTTGGAACTGGATCCAGCGATACAAGCCAAGGAAAATATTGCAAACGAGATGCAATACTGATAGGACAATCCTTGGTATTCGTATCTCCATTGAAAGGAACATGCTTGTGGCTGAACAGTTTATACAATCTTTGATTAGAAGATATGGAAAGCACGATATTTCAACAGATGGTGGCACATGGTATCCACAAGCATGTAGATTCCTGAATGTTGAACATCATAATCATTCCTCGATTGAAAAAAGCTTCATAGAAAGGACAATACAGTACATAATAAAAGATAGAACCAAATGTTTTGATGATTATTTCCCTTGTAGGAAAGATAATAATGATTGTAAGCTAAAGCATGTCATGAATTGGTTGGGCTTATTTGTAGATATGCACAATAGAGAGATTATGGAAAAGAATGTTAAGTGAACAGAGCCGTTCGAATAGTGAGAACTGTTTTATCTTGGCTGATGACTAACGGAATTTGACCAAGACACGAAGGTGAAGGTGATAAGTTGATCAAAACCAATGGCTACTAATCAGACGTTACAGACATGATTGATAATTAAAGTTAAAGAACGTCCAGTAAATAACGAGGATAATTAAATCAAGTCAATTCTTAACTATGATGAATCAGATTTAATGAAGCATACTGATCATCCTAATCATAATAAACCATCAAATATACCTACTGGTAGAATTATATGAACAGCAAGACGATCGCAATTATAGCAATTGCGACAGTAGGTGCTATGTTAATTGCTACATCAGCTATGGCATTACTAGATCACGCAGTATATGCAAAAAACTATAGACACCATCATCATCACCACGGTAGTAGCAGTAAGCAATCACAGGCTACCGGCACAGGCCAATGTCTGCGGAAATGGATCTTTACCATTGAAAATTTTCTGTCAAGCACTAAGTAATCAAATCCAAGGCGATGGTAACGCAGTAAACGTAATTGGTATAACCATCCTAAAAAGACAAAGAAAAAATTACTTCTCAACACAGGTTTTCACTTTTTTTCACTTTTTTGGTTTGAAAATGGATGTTCTAGTAATTATAATAGTGATATCGACCAAACGCTCTGGCTGTAAATGCCTTATCTAATAGATCTAATCGAAATGTCTATGCTACCGATGCAATCTTTGTCCATGAGTCCGTGTACGATCAAATTTCCACCAGAATCAACAATTGCGACGTTCATGGGTTGTCCCAGTTCAGCTCCTTTTTTCTCGGCAGCCCCAAGGACCTTGTTGGCGCGTTAAGTGTAATCATGACAATTTCATCTATTGAGGTAGCTTCGCTGCAAGGACTGTGACATTTTCGATGCTAGGTGGCCGTGCGAAAAGCTCAGATGCTTTCTCCTTCAAGCTGCCGGTACGCGGCCTGTGAGGTGTGCTTGCCTACCTGATTCGTCTGGAAAGGCATCAAAAATCCCAAATGTAGATGGCCCTAGACGAATTGCAAACCATGCGATCGTTGAGGGTTCTTCTTGAACAATTGAAAGGCCTCCTTGGAGAAAGGTTTCCACTTCAGACTCTTTTCCTGGCTTTGCCTCTAGTCGAACAAACAGTGCGACGTTGACATTAGCCATAATAATGCTGTCTCCTTTCGAGATTGATGTGCATTATAAAACATTTATACATCATGAAATTTGGCAACACGGATTATTTAAGAATTTTATTTTGGTCCAATTATAGTTACAATCATATTTACAATATCTATCAATGTCTTGATAATCTCTGCGTTTCCAAACAAACATGTACATTCTTACAGATTGGCCTTCAAGTTCAGCAACTAATCTAATCAACTAGTTTGATATCTAGGACTGTGCGTCTTATCTCTAGAAATAGTAATGGATTTAGAATAATTATCGTCTGAAGAATCAACTGCTACTCTTTCCGAGCGCCTACACAGCATTTTATAAGAATCTAAAACATCTATTTCAATTACTCCTGGTAGATGTTGTATATTAGGCACGTAATTATTTAGTGTGTATAGATTTTGCATTCTAACTTCTATTTGAGTCTGTACCCTTTCAAATCTTCAGAATCTGATCTATTTATAACCTCTACCGAACTTGCGAATTTCTGTTGCTGATCTTCCAACGGATATTTTCCCGATCGGATCGAGCCTTCGATCATTTTACATAATTCTGAAATCTTCAAAGCTTTCATAGTGGTTTGTCGTTACTTTTATTTATACCAATCATTTTTAAGATTATATCTGATTAGTCAAAATTTCCTTCTCGATGTGCATCCTCTAGACCCTCATGCAGAGACTGGATAGTTATTCTACATTCTTTGTCATCCAGTCTCTGTCATCCAAATATTCTATTAATTTCATCATTTGTTCAATTCTTGCTTTTCCACCGGCTCGATCTCTACAAATCGAATAATGCTTTATCAAAACTTCATCTTCTTTAGTTGAGATGCTCCCTTTATTTTCAATTAAATCAAAGAATTTGTCTTCTTTTCCGGTATGGTCAGTTACAAAGACTGCGTATGATTTTAAGAATCTCGCAACTGGTTCTCTTGAATCTATTCCTGTTCTCCATACTTTTAACTCCCTTAGAAGCATTTGTGCAATTCTTCTTCCTAGCTCATGTTCAATGAGAAACTTGCGAATATCTTCTTCAAATCCGTTTTTATCTTTAGTTTGCGGAAAATATGCCTGTTCCTCCTTCCCATGATGAAATCTATCTACGAATTCTTCAATAATTACAGAAATAATTTCAATATCTTCAAGTGGAATATTCTCATTAGCATATAACTTATCAGAGCATCTTTGAGCAATGTTGCGAACTCTTCGTATTATTAAATGATCTTGCTTGAGGTCGTTAGTTGCATTCAACTTATTCTGTAATATGCTGGATTCATGCTTTATTAACTGTTGTACTTGCACGGATAGGTTACATTTCTAATTACCTACATGGGTTACACTTTTCTGTTTAGTTCTCGTATGTGTCATGGATGTAATTAACCTTTGTAGGAACATCTCCGATGGAGTAAGACCATTTATGCCTCCATGTTCTCTGGTTTCGTTATATGCTTTAACAAACATGTCGTATCTTTGTTTACCATAATCTATGTTTGGTATATCTTCTAATGCTATGAATTCACTCTTTACAATCTTGTTATATGCTTCTACTTTGCCCTGTAACTGCGGATATGATTTTGGTATTTGCTTATCTTTTATCTGATTATGTATAAGGAAATGTCTGAATATTCTGGATGTAAACTGTTTACCGTTATCATGCATCATCATCTTAGGCTTACCATTAATCATTATCCAGTCCTCTAATACATTAAGAACATCCACTGACCTCTTTCTTTCGGACCACTTGCTAGCTACCTTCCTAGAACAATAATCTAAGCAACTAATGATGTAATTCCTTTGACTGGAATTACTCAGATAGAAAGGGCCAAGGATATCCACTTGCACCATATCATTTGGATGCTTCATGACAAACCGTTTGTAAGTTCTTGCTTTGGCCTTACACATGAGGATATTAAGACAATGTCTCTTTAGTATCTTGTATATAGTTCGGGTGCTTAATGAGATTCCAATGATTCTTTTTAGTCGAAATTTGATCCTATTACATCCAAATCTCTTAGTTAATCGTAGATCAAGTATAGTCTCTTCTACTTCTGGTGTTACCTTCCTGTAGTTGATTTTATGAGGCCTTCTGGAGTTATCTGATAGGCCTTCTATCCCTTTCTGCTTGTATCTATTATTCCACTTGTAGTAAGTCTTTCTGGATACACCATATCTCTTACAAATATTGCTTATGGTATCACCAGTCCATTCTTTTTCATGTATTAGATTAAACCTTATTCTGATTTCTATATGGATTCACTTCCCGACAGAAGTGTAACCCATGTCTGTAAGCTATAATGTCACCTATGTCAGTAGGTCCAACAATTAACTATTATAGATATATTTTGATTCTGGACCGAGTCCATGATTTACACTTTGCTCCTGGCCTGACTTTGTACCACCTTCTTTTATCCTAGCTCACTAAACTATTCTTATCAATGGCCTTTAAATGCAAGGAATGCGGAACGCAATTTGAAGAGAAGAGGCGTTTAGAAATTCATAAAAAAAGTTAGTGGAAGAAAGTCAAAAATAAGTGAATATGGTAGTCCGGAATTTAATCAAGATAGATTGAGAGGTTGAGCCAGAATGGATCCATCGAACATCAAATAAAGTTACAATTTAGCATTACAAATGACAATCCTATTTCAAAATCTGATTAATGAGTAAATCTTGTTTTAAACATGATTAGATCTTAAAGATAACGACTATTCCATTTATGTCGATTGATCCCAAACAGGCGACGTCAGTAGCTATTTTACCTATTTAGCCTGCCACTACGACATAGAGGCTTTCTTGATATTTTGGTAACGCATCCAGGATTTTTGGATGTAAAGTAAAAATAGACCACAAGACCTAATTTGAATATGCGCCAAAGGCACCTGAAATACCGATGTCTTCTGGTCCTTCATGTCTGAACCCCAAATTGTATGTCTTCACTAGTTCAAATTTTCTATATAATGAAAGTATGCGGGCGGAATAAAAACTATCTCTCACGGACAAACTTCAAATGTATCTATGTTACTGCCCAGGACTAAAAATGGTCATTCGTCCCCTTTCGCTTATTACTTAGTCCAATTCAGCCACATTGGGATGCCAGTGCGGTTCTCTGACTTCTCCACTATCTAATCGTAGAGAATATAATGCCATCCTTTCAGTATAGAGAAATTATTTTCGTTAGCCATTGCCCTAGTCCTTCATTACAGACAGCATGTGGTTTAATAGCTTCAAGCTTGAAAGTAAAAATTGAATTCATCAGCTTTCTTTTCGTTAGTTTGTATGATTAATTTGAAGTTTATGTTCCAATTATTCATGCCCCTTCAGGAATATTGTTCTAGGAGAAAGAGCTGTTTTAGTGGTAAAAATCATCGGATTCTATTTTGTGTATCAAGCTGCGCCAGAAAAAATAATGATAAGTAGGAATATATCAGCAGCAGTGCTTGACAAGTAATCAATGAACTTGATAAAAGTAATTAAAGTAACTAAGCAACATTTCCAAATATGTTAGAAAGTCTAGTAATATATCCTATCATAGGATTTATGACTACGTATCTAGCCCTAGAAGTTGCATGGCACTTTACAGCGTGTAAGATTAAGGACAAGACAATAAAACCTTCACTGTTTAAGCAAATTGGGCTATTAAAGTGAAAAAGAAGTTAGAGTATGCCTTTGGTATTTAACAAGTTATTATAATATAGGAATGCTTCCTCAGTCGCCATATTATGCAAATCTTTCATATTAGTACACGGAGTCAAGTAGCCAATAGAAGACAAGCTACATAAATTGAGAAATTCTAGCAGAATAGTGGTAATTTGGTCTTCAACAAATAATTATGCTAAATCATAGCATACTATTATCACTAATTCATGCTATTTGCAAGGCTAAAAGTAATGCTGGGACTAAAATGTTTAGAAAAGTCTTTCTTACTATTCGATTTCTTATTTCCTTTCATGATTCACTTATCTCGACTCGCTATATACTATAGGTTTCAATTGCCAAAATGGAATAGGTAACCTAGCGTCGTTATTAATAATAAAATCTGCTCCTTAGTTCTAAGCGATAAATGCAAGCAGACTAGTAATACTACATAAAGGAATTATAAAATTGATGAAAAATCTACTAAAAGCGATCAAAGCAAACATCTGTGTAATCGGAATGGTTGTAGGATTCTCTTTGTCGTCAGTCTATTCTTGATACCATTACACGAGCAGTGGTAATAATAGTATCAATAGTACTATCCTCTCCTATTCCTAATTTGTATCTTCTATTACGAGATTTCAAGTAATCTCATTTAATTACTTTTCCTCGACTCTGTATTCACATTAACCATTGACTGAGCTTGTCTAATTATTTGATTTTCTTATACTATTATAAGCAAATGATAATTGATATTAGTAAAGTAGATCCTCGTGTCAGTATGTCAAGCATTGAAGCAAGTTGATCTTAAAGTTATGTCGTTAATTAATATTTTAACCTCTTACAAAAGATAGCTATCAGCTCATTTTTTCTTTTTCATTTTTCCTAGGATAGTTTTAACCTCTTACAAAAGATAGCTATAGGCCCATTTTTCATTTTTCCTAGGATAGTTTTACTCAGTTTGGCAATTATAATAAGATTAATCCATATTACGTACAAAAGTTATTAGTGAAGCTAATAAATTATATTAACTGTCTATATATCATAATTGGTTCATACTTGATTTCTTGGCTTTAATAAGACCCTCAAACCACCCTCGCCCTTAGCACTAACAACTAACTTAGTTATTCCTCCAGTTTCTATTACACCACTGATCCATAACTCTATTGTGTCTACTTGGTATTGTTTGAACCAACTTGAAACCTCTTCCACAGAAGCTGAAAACCGCTCCAGTATTTCCCCTTGTCCACCTTTTCCTTTTGAGATATATTCATTATCTTCTTGTGATTGTAACTTGGGGAAGGATAACTCTATTTTTTTGTTTTTTGTTTCTCTCTCTTCTTCCATATCCCCAAAATAGCATGCAGCTATTTATGGTTACATGACTTGATATATGATTTATTAGCTAGATCTAGAATAAGCTCTGTTCTAACCCATGAGGTTGCAACTAATGTGTCAATAACATCAATAATATAGCAGAATGCACTCACCTCGGCTTCCCATGTTTTGGTTGATTGGGTGTTGTACTTCCTAACATAGGTGACATTATAGCTTACTGACATGGGTTACACTTCTGCTGTCAGGAAGTGTATCCATATAGAAATCATAACTAAATTCAATCTAATACATGAAAAAGAATGGACTGGTGATACGATAAGCATTATTTGTAAAAATATGGTATGTCCAGAAAGACTTACTATAAGTGGAATAACAGATACAAACAGAAAGGGATAGAAGCTTTATCAGATAGCTCAAGAAGGCCTCATACAGGAAACAATTCTTGATCTACGACGATTAAGCCTGCCATTTGTATCTCTCTATGAATCGTTTAATAAATTCTTAAAGTTTGATACTATCTACATCTGTATTGGTTATTTCTTCAGAGACAAGTCTATAAATGACGCTTTTTTTAGAAGCTCTGAATGATAATAATGCTAAAAGACTTATCATAATTAATACCCAGACATGTAAGGAGAGAATATTGCAGCAAATTAAGGATTTTCCTAGAGAACAACTCAACTACTTGGTTACTTTATTTGGGAATACTGCCCTATTTGATAACCTTTTAACAACCTTAACTCTGCCGTCAAGGGGATTTTTCTGAAACGAGCCTACAGAAAGGCGTAATTCATAAATTAATCTGAGTTATATTTTCTATTGGTATATATATTTATTTATCAATAAAACACTAATAAAATATATGGTTTTATGCCAAGAATGGGGGCCTTAGAAAAAGAAGAGACTAAGAGTTTAATACTTGTGTGTAGGGCGAGAGGATACAACCATAAACAGATTTTATCAAATTTAAATGATAATCTAAGAAAATATAATAATACTCTATCAAATAAGGGTCTGCTCAATATTATACAGAAAACAAAATATGATGCTCAAGAATGGTTGCGAAACCTTTCAATAGGTAAAGATGCCTACGTAGATGAATACAGACAAAGAATAACGGAATGAAATGAACAACGTAGAGATTTATGGGAACTAGTCAGAAAATATGAAAATCAACCATTTGTTCAAATCTCAGCTCATAAAGAAATCCATGCTCTTACAAAATCTATTTTACAGCTATATGAAACACTGCCACTTATACTAAACAACAGCTACAATAATAATACGCTATCTGATCCTATTTACGAAGATACAACAAGTTTATTTCCGGAGTTTTCTGCTTAGTATAAACAGACTAAGAATTATCAATTGATTATAAAACTCCATTGGATAAGTGTTTTTAGAGAGCTAAGAACAAATTGCTAGGCTATAGTGTGAAAGTTACTTTCCATGAACAGAACTTAAGATCGTTCCGACTTCAACATAGCTGCCAACAGATATTTTAGATTTGGAATCTATTTTCAAGACGTATGAGTAGATGAATGTGAAACAGGACCTTACCAGAATATCTACATTCGACACAGATACTTATTGTTGATATGTTTGTATTGCTCACATGTTTGGAATCCAATGTTGAATAACTTTGAAGAACTTTCAGTAAATTTCATCAGCGAGCATTATTACAAGAGAGGCTTTACTCATTCTTTTGTCACGAGCTGATTTACTCCACTGTTTTTGCGTATGATGCTGCTGTTTTCTTTGCTGATTGGTAGGCTAAATCTAAATGTAGCTCCCCCTCTTTTGCCATCTTTATTATCCCTATTATTCTCAGCCCATATCTTACCCCCATGAGCTTGAATTATGCCCTTTGATATGAATAGTCCAAGTCCAGTTCCTTGATAAGATTTCGTTGCAAACTTTTCAAATAACCTAGGCAATATTTCAGGATCTATTCCAGTACCAGTATCCCTGATACTGACAATAGCCTGAACATCATCAACCTTTTCAGTATTGATATTTATAATTGCTCTTCCTTCTCCTTCTTCTACTCCTTCGTTAACTTTTACTTCTGTAAATTTAACTGCATTATTCAGAAGATTAGAAATTACTTGAGTTATCCTTGCTTTATCAGCTTCTATGAATATAACCTGAGGCTGATATGCTAATTTTATTACATTTCCTTGTTGGCTCTTCTTAGAAGAGGCTATGTTTATTGTTACATCATCTATAGCATTTGTTATTATGTCATTTAGATTGAATGACTCATATTTCAGATTAAGTGATTGCCTTTCAATTTTTGTTACATCTAAAATATCTTCTGCAAGATGTTGCAATCTTTTTGCATTTCTAATAGTGACATCTAGCAACTCCTGTTGTTCTGGTTCTTTTATTATGGATTGAAGAACCTCAGTCAAACCTAGTATTGGTTGTATAGGATTTCTTAACTCATGAGCTGCTACAGTGATAAACTCTCTTTCAATTTTTCCTACTCTTCTTAACTCTTCATTTAGCATGTGTTCGTTCCAAAGCAATTCAAATATTGATTTATATGAGTCCACACTCAGTTTGCTATTAGAATAGAACGTAAACCCAATTGATTCTGAAAGCGTTTCGGCATTTGGTTCTTTAAGCTCAGCCCTAAGGAATTTTTCACTATCCACTATGTACATGCCGTATAGAGAGTTATTGCCATTTAGAATTTTGATATTAGGCGCGCTACTCGATATTCTTTTGACGATCTCAGAATTTACTTCAGATAAAGGACATATTATTTTCACTTCTGCATCCTTTTCTTGTGATGCCTTTATAGTATAATCGATAACTCCTAATCGGTTTAGTCTTATCATCGATTTATCATTAGGAAGAAGAATTAGTGCCTCTTTCTTTATCGATTTTGCTAATTCAAAAAGAATCTGAGCTGCTTTTTTGCGGTCAGTAATAACTTCATAAAATTCAGCTTCTATTCCTTCTTCAATCTCTCTTATTTTCTGTTGTGCTAGAATTGATCTGCTCCAAAAAGTGTCAAAAACGTATAGCTGATGTTCTACAATTTCCTTTACATTGCTGTATATTATCTGTGATGCTACTTTTTCTTTCTCAAACAAAACTACAGGAGAAAGGTATTCTGTTTCACTCAACATAAAATTCCCTTTTATACCGTCTAAATGTCTTAGCTCATCTACTATTGTCATAAGCTCTTTGCAATAAGAGATATTGTCTTTAGTAATTTCAGTGAGGTATCTTAGTCTTACATTTCTTCTTTTAGCATCAGAAAAAGCTTTCTTTATTGTTTTAACCTGAATGGCTAATGGCGGCCTTGTATAATTCATACAGGTATCGATTTTTCCTGTTGTTTTAGAGAAGAATTGTAATTCTGCATTTATTACATTATTAATGCCGTATAATACTTGGGTCTTTCCTATATTTTTATTAATATTTGAAAATTGGTTAGCGTTAGATTTCTCTTGTTTACTATTACTATCTGTTAACGTGGGAATTCATCATCTTTGCCACAGCTATTACAATATACAATGAATAATATCTCCTTCAATGAGATGTACCAACAGCGTTGTACTTAAGTATATGTAAAAAGTATTGCTTAGAATAAAACAATTCTTATCGTTTTAATCAAAATAACAGATCAAAGGATTTTTCAATGTATATATTATTTACTGATAGTGCCATCCGATACAAATTACCCTATTGGGAAACAATATATTACGCAATAGATCTAATATCTAATGGAGATATTTTAGTTTTTGGAGATAGATTCTACCTTTTACATTATCAGCATAGTTTAGCAGGGATATTACCTTCAGATCTGTTTTTTAAATGATCTTCAGATTTATTTGAAGTATCAAACAAGCGGTATTATTAAATCGACTTAGAACCCATCCCAAAAATAGATAGACATATAGCTTGAGAGGGTTTTGTTCATAAGTGTGGCTTACGATAGAGTCAATTATCTTTCAGCTGTCAAAAGAATCCCTGACAAGTTATGGGATGGAATAAGGTTGATACTTCCACCAGAAAAACCAAATAATACCATAGGACGTCCACCAGTACCATTTAGGAAGATCAGCTACAACACGAACAACATAATAATTATAAATCATGAACAGAGAATCCTCAATGTAGTTTTCTAAGCAAAAGATAAAAATCAAAATTATTAAGAGTAGCAACCAGGATCAAGAATCCATCTTTACATTATCGAAATCAAGGGCATTAAGTGTGTCGATCATCAGTGAGCCTAAGATACTAGGACTGAGATGTTATTCCAATGTACCTCCTTAGTTCTAAACGATACTGACTCGAAGAGTGCAGCTAGAACTCACAAGAGACCCCCTAGAAGACGTTAGTAATATGTGAAGTGTCAGCTAGCTCTGAATCAGTAAATGCGACTTCATTTCTAGTCACGCTCTTGTTAGGATTATCTTCAACTACGGTAACGCAGATTTTCTAAGACTATGGAAATAATCACAATAAAGAATGGAGCAGCATATTTCTTTTGTCTACAGTGTAACTGCAGGTCGAGATCCCTAGCCTGTGATAGCAAGAATACAACATATACTATACTGATAAGAAATATTCCTGCTACACTTTTTTTGCTTGGTTTGTTGTACTAATTAAATGGGGGAACTACTTGGGCTGTTGTACTGAATTAAGCTGGGGAATCTTTATGTTAAGTTCTTTACATCTGTTTCTCAGAGTTACTTCTGATACTCCAGAGGCAGCGGCGACATCTAACTGAGTCCTATGCTCATCGCTGCGTATTAACGACAGGTATAAAACCGCTCCTGCTAATCCCATAGGATCTTTTCCTGCCGAATTCCACTTGTTATTACATCACGCATATAATTTACAGCATGCCTTTTTGTTTTCTCGCTTATCTCCATTTTATTTGCAATCTTTGCAATACACTTTATTGGATCTACCATTGGAACTTTTAAATCTAGATTCAAAACTATTTGTCTATATGCTTTTGAGAGCTCCTTGTATGATACATTGCTAAGAGACGCTACCTCTGATAATGTTCTTGGAACTCCAGCCTCCCTAGAAGCAACATAGATAGACGCCGCTAGTGCAGGCAGCTATTGTCCTTCCTCTAACCATCCTCAGTTGCTGTACTTTTCTATAGATATAGGCTGCCTTTTCTATTACATTACCTGGCAACCCCAGCTTCCCTTTTAGCATGTCAAGCTTCTCGAACGCATTTTTAAGATTTCTATCCGTTGGTGAACTAACTTGAATTCTATAGTCCCATGTCCTTAATCTTTGCATCATAGAACTCATTGAATTGTCCAGCCCATGTCCACTAGCATCCTTATCTGGTCTTCCAATTACTGTGGAAAGCCCTCTATCATGACGTGTTAATGTCATGGGCATTCCTACTCTACTTCTATCTCTCATTTGATTAGCATCAAATGCACGCCACTCTGGGGTAACCTGCTGAGGTGACTTATCAGGTACTAATAACGATACCACAATTTGTGCAAATCATTTCGCCAGACTCTGTGTCTGTGATTACATCGGAGAATTTATAACATGCTTTACATACTAACTCGTTTGCTAACATCACATATATATACACCTCGCCTATATAATAGGCTTTAAATTGCGGCTGTAATAACGAATCCTTCGGAACATTGTTCCTAATTACAAAATATATAGGCTTCAAACATCACATCTCTTGTCTATATTTGATAAATAAAGGCAAAATCATAAAAATCGTATCAGGACACGAATCACATTGAGGATTATCTGGTTGTTTAGATGAACTAGAAAAACACCCACATGAAGTAATTATTATTATATGGCATAATTATTATTATCTTTAACCTGTATTTTTAGAATTTTTTATTACGTGTCTTTAGAACTAAGCTCGAGCCAAATAGGTATTCCTGATTATATACAAATCTTGTGTTCTAGATATTGATAGAGTTTCCTTTGTCATTTTTCTAAAAATGTTAGCAATTCCAGGACCAAAATCAGCATAATGATTGTTCGCTGTTAATATTGCTAGGTTAATCTTCCTGTGCTCTTCTTCTCTGGCTCTCTTGCCAGAATAATTACTATTAGGTAGCTAAATGCGAGTGGTCAAATAAATATCACTTACAACACATGAATCGTGCAACAAAGCAGTTATTTTTATTCATTTTAAATTCCTCGCTTTTTCTTTTTAACCCCTGTTTACTTTGTTCTATCTGTTACATCTATAACCGATATTAATATCTCATAGTGTATATTTAATAAATTTCCAGATGGAATTAAGAGGATAACTTAGTCATTGCATATAACCGATTATCCACTAATCTTATTTTGTAGAATAAAATGGATGAATCAAAAGACTACTTTCTGCTTTATTATGAGGGGTATCTATTCTATAAACAATTTTATGCGCAACAATATTAGGAGTGTATAGGGATGAGTTAGTGAATATATTATGAAAAATGAAAAAGCCAATAACAACAGCAATGAAAAGAAAGAAGACGACAGACTGAAGATGAACAATGACTTAGTTAATCCTAATGAAATTGCGTCAATTAGTAATTTATGGCAACAATATTCTCCTATGGCCTGGAGCGAAATATATAACGAATATATTAATTACACAAGAAGAATGACTGAAATATATAATGAATACGCAGAAAGTTCACAGAGGATGACACAGCTGTATAAGGAACTGGCTGCAAATGCAGAGAAGATGACTAAATTGTATAAAGAATCTGCCAATAGTACAGAAAAAATGACCAAATATTGGTTACACTTCCTTCGGATGAAGCCATTGTCAAAAAATAAAGAAGGAAAACAAGAATAACAAAAAGCACTTCTACAATAAAAGAGAAGGAATTGATGGTATTGACGATGCTGATGTTCCACCATTAGTATATGAAAAAACAAAGGAATTTATCGCCTTCATATCAAAAGGTCGTAAACATCTGAAGGTATACGGTGACTTTGTTGCAAGATATATTCTATGAAGTGGCGCTTCTATTTATTTCCCCCCATACCAGAACCGAAGGATAATTCAATATTATGTTTATAAGGAGAACTCAATCAATCACCTTATCTCAAAATTATGTTAGCTTCTAGGTGACTTGGATGAAGTCTAGGTCTGATTGGCCAATATAATTTCAAGATTGAAGAACGACGTAGAAAAGTATCTTGTTTGTTAGCACAATCGATGAATGAATCTGAGATTGCCCAGGAATTAAAGTTTAGATCATGAAGTGAGCCTGTAGTAAAAGAGTTGAACCCCTTTACCACAAGGGATATAATCCCGCCCAGTCCATTGAATCCTCGGTTCAAATCCCAAAAATAAAAAACAATAAGGAAGTCAGTTGTAAACCAATATCGTCGACTACCTTCGGAATAAAGGATATAGCCAAGTCGAACACATCGAATAATAGCAAAATAAACTTTGAAATGAGAGACCTATATTCTAGACAAGAAAAACTGGCATACTGGACTAAGAGGATAGATATTGACCTTCAGGAACCAGATAGAACTGATGTTTTAAAACTTGTACAGCATATGCAAGACAAAGATAGGAGTATATTGTGGATCGTTCGGTGTATAACAACTCTTATTCAAATGTGAAGACATATACAAAAAAACTTTAATGAAGCTACAGTGGAAGATATAAGATTATTATTCAAATGGATGGATAAACAGAATTACAAAGCATCAAGTCATGAGAAATTTAGAAAAATCCTGAAGTTTTTCTACAAGGTATCATATGGAAATAAGGTCAATAGTAACTGCAGCTAATATTCCTGTCTATTATCTATTCATTACTTTCTTATTTGGTAGAATATAACACGAACTATGATTTTTTTGATATAAACATCCTTCTGAATATGAAGGCAACTATTGACGTGCCTATAAATGTAGCCGACCAATAGAGCCATAAATTGTGGAGAAGAGCAAGATCAGCAAAAACAAGAACAGAATTACCAGTTGTTGAAGATATAGAAAATTGCGATTTTCATGGATATGATGCTGATACACTTATGAAAGAGACTGCTAAACTACGTAAAATAATTACAAAGAGAGGAACTCTTGAAATACTAATCCCATTATGCTGCACTACCACACCTGTTAGATATCTAAAATTCAGAAATACCTTGAAGGGTTTTAGTAGCAAGACTTTAGCGAAAAGGCTAAAGGAACTTGATGAAAGTGGAATTCTAGAAAGACAAGCATATAACGAAATCCCACCAAGAGTGGAATATAGATTAACAAATAAAGGACAAGAGTTGGTAGAATCTGTCATTTATCTATTAAATTGGATGAGAAAATGGGCATAGAACCATGGTATAAAATAGTGGCATAAGTAAATAGACTTGAGTCTAAAAACTCAGATTTATTGGATAATGGCTAGAAAAATATCACAAAATGATAATAAGAGAGATTTACAGCCCGCAGAGACATGAACATATCAGTTTGAAATATGTGATAATAGGATATTCTCAATATTCTTATGCTGGAATAATATGATATATTATGTCATATGATCTGCCGTAAGCATGATCATTTATCTCTAGCAATCAGCCGTAGGTAATAACGTCATGGTTCACGTCTGTCTATTTGGATTTTCCAGTTGAGTGGGTACCATCTTGTAGTGAATTGGAGATAAGTTCGACTCTTCAATCACTTACTTTGTAAGAGCACGCGTTGTAATAGATAACATCTAAAAATTTGACAAGTGCATTACAGAGTATTATATTATTCCGTTCATCAGTATCTAGGTACCATAATACTTTTCTAGCCCTCATCAATTAACTAATCTATGGTTGGAGACAAACTGACGTTACCATTCGAGGTGGCTTACTCTGAAAAGCCAAGCGACAAGCCAAAAGGTATGAAGAGACTCGCAGTTATTCTGAAGCCAGAAAATGTTGATGAGATTATCTCATCAATTAAAGAAATTGGTCTTGAAGCAACAATTTATGACGTAAAGGGGGCAGGAAAAGATAAGGAAAGAGTTGCATCAGGTAGGGGAAGTGGCACGTTTGAGCTTGCATATACTACAAGAAAAGTTGTGGCTACAGTAGTAAAGTCTGATAATGTCAATGCGGTTGTAGAAAGGATGAAAAAAGCTATTGCAGGCGAGAAGGCAGTTGTCATGATTTCACCAGTTGATGATCTAGTATTGGTCTAAGATGCAGGGCGAGAGGTGCCGCTTTTGTTATCTAGCGTCAACTGATGGTACACGTGCATAAATCATACACGCCTAACTTTTGTGTTGTATAAATACTCTATTTTAGTATGGCGACCCTGTTCATTTAACAATCTTTTGTTCTATCACGAGCTCTGTTATGCATATCTACAAATAAAACCAACCACTTCATTATGTGCTGTAGTTTGCAGTTAATTCTTGTACAAGGAAAATAATCATCAAAACATTCGGTTCTGTGTTTTATTATGTACTGTACCGTCCTTTCTATGAATCTTTTTTCAATCTAGGAATAATTGATTATGATATTCAATATTTAAGAATCTACTTGCTTATGGATAACAAGTACCACCATCTGTTGAAATATTGTGCTTTCAATATTTTCTAATCAGTAACTTTATAAACTGTTCACCAACTAGCATACTTCTCTCTATAGAGAGGCAACTACCTAGATTCCTTATTTGTTGGCTCAATCGCAAGTAATAATCACACATAGTCACTAATTGCTTTAATCAATGTCTCATCAATTATGCACTCAGATATTGTCCTTCTAGTCTGAAATTTCCTCTTTGGCTTGTATCCTCAAATCCAACTCCAAAAAGACATGATTTCTTTTGATATGTACAGCAGATAATCTTTCAGACGTTTTCCTGATTGATAGCCATGAAAAGCATATCTGCAGTGCGTAATAAACATACTTTGAATAGGTCATACTCCTTAGGATATAACCATTGCCTGGAGATAGGATGTATTTAGCTATAGGTCTATCAATTATCCGAACAGTGACAGTATGATAACGTCCATCTTCTTATAAATATACGTCCAACTAATAGGCAACTTCAATTCTTTATTCATACTATATCCTATATTATTTAGTCCGATATTATTTAGTTCTCATTGAAAGCTATAAAGGCTCGTCACATATTATCAAAGAGTATTCATCAATTAATATTTCATCTTAACTGTATTCCCTCGTGTTTGTTAGGCTCTTTACGGCAAACCATCCCTTAGAGGATTTATTGATTCATTAATACGTAACACCATGGCATAAAATCAATAATCAAAGGCTTGGTCATAGTCGATACCTGAACAACTTCTGGGAAACATTCGTTCTTGTTAGAGATATCCATCGTTCTGAGTACAGTGTTCCTTTGGAAAGCGCTACACCTATGCGCAAGGGCGTTTGAAATCACTTTCCTGGCCTGTTTTATCATTAGGAATTATTTGTATTTCGAAAGATTAAAGCTCGACTCAGTCTCGTCTTTAACAAATCATAGGCATAGGATACTAAACAGCTCTGTTAATGATACGAATAGCTAGATTTTTGTAACATGAGCTTAAGTTTTAAACTTCCTTGAAGTCGCATCCGAAAATTCCAGGTTCAGAGAGAACTTCCAAGAAATAGAAATAGATGAAGCTTGGATATTCATAATTTTGATGGTACAGTACATTAGAATTTAGTCCTCTTGCTCGCGGTTTCTTTTATCTTTATCTTCAATAGTTTGGTGGACCGCGGGCTATATCCTCCACTAGCAAATCGCGTGTGTTGAACTTATTGTTGGTTAGTTGCTATAAAAAGCAACAGTAAGCTGATTTGATATTAAATCATAATCTATTTAGACTAAAGTTAGTATACAAACGAAGATAATGATGTACAATCCATGTCTAAACGTTTGATACATACGTTGATAGGTTTAGCTGCTACCTATCTGGAATTAGAGGCAGAATGGCACTTTACCGCGTGCAGCGATTATAGCGAGACACAGCGTCATTGTCAGTTCGGGTACTCGATTGTGACTATAGATACTTATGATATAAGCAGGTTATCAAGGCAATGTTTGGAGACAATAATGATATGAGTATGAACAGAATTCTGATCCTTGATGATGATATGAAAACCGGTAATGGATACGATACGTATCTAACACTAAAGACGGTTCTTGAAAATAACGGATTCAAAGTTGATTCTTACAACGATCCAATTAAGGCGTTACAGAAACTTGCTGATGGATTATATGATTTGCTATTAGTAGACATAAAAATGTCTTATATGAACGATTTTGATCTGTATCGGAAGATAATTAAAATGAATAATCGCCTTAAGGTGTATCTTCTCAGTTCTGGCATAATACATAATGAATTGATTAGAAACGAACTATCTCATGAAGAAGAGAGGAAATATTGTAGCATTCTGAGAAAACCAATTGAAAACGAAGATTTGATAGGATTGCTGAATACTATAGTGAATTAACTTTTTGACGAAACTCAAATGCGTAGCATAGGTAACGGAATAAATGTGTTCATGTTGGTAATAATAATATCTACTCATCTCAGTTAAGATGAAGACTGATGAAAGTATATAGTCGCATGGGAAAGTTCCTATTACATACCTTTTCTAATGTTAACACTATATGGCCTTGACAGAGCGAGGAGATATGTACAAATAGCCTCTGATCTTCATTAACACAGACATTTTATGCTGACACCTTGTCAAACAAGGCATAGCACTATAATACCAATGTCGGCCTTATTTGTCATTTTTATCATAATGGGTATTCCATTGGGTGATGGTCGACATGCATATCACCAATCTTTCAAAGCCCTCTTCACTACTGTTGAGCAAGTATGGAATCTATGCGGGGAGTTGACCTAGTAGATACTCATACTTCACCTTCAACTATAAAGGCTCACAGCATATTTGAAATAATTTCAGCTGTGGTTAATAATTCACCAAGTATAATTACGTTTAGTGCTGGAGTGTGCGACTCGCCTTTGTCTGCACAATTATCAAAAATGTAGTAAAACATAGACAGAGATATCTTACATCATCTCCCTCATTCAAATTGAAACCAGGAGAACAAGTTTCAATAGCTGGTCCGAGTTCCAGAACAATATATCAAGCATTTACAGCTCGACAAAAACAGCAAGTGTGACTCTTCATTACAGAACAGAGAATTGCCCGGCTCTCAACGTTACAAAACCATTGGTATTCATAATAAGTTCTTAGCCCTAAAATGATCCTAATCCTTCCAAGATATTACCCCACCTTACTGCTATTTGTTAAAGCATGCAACAAGGCTAGAGAACATGCGGGAAAGGTCTCACTCATGATGATTGTACCAATATCAATTGCATCCAATACACATACGAGATAGAATCAGCGAGATGCAACTCGTGTAAGTAACATAAATTAATGAAAAATGTAATTTATCTGTTAATCTAACAATTAGCAAAACATGTTTTATAGAGATTATGATGCTTCGAATTCTTGTTGAAAAACTACCTCGAATCGTAGGTAATGAATTATGAAATGAAATGAATGAGTTTAGACCATCCACATTCATATTCAATATTTACCGCAATACAAATAAGGCATAATGAAACTACTTACCATACTTTGAATACTGTAGTAATAATAACAATATCGATATTAGCATCTAGTGTCTTTTCATATTTGCAACAACAAAGTGCATATTCTGATTCTTTTATAGAAAATCTTGCCAATTCTTTTTTCAACCACAATAATAGCGTTAGTACTATGAATAATAACAATAATAATGCTAATTTGAGTAAATTTCCCGCTAATGATGTTACTAATTCGTCAAATGTATCCTCATTATTATCGCCGCCTCAGTCTCAACAATTATCAATGGAACAGATTTGTCTTAATTCATCGACCGTGACAGACGAATTTGCCAAGCAACAATGTGATGCTACCATGTACAATAAATTCCTGAAATCAAAATAATAATTTGAGGTTTTATGAACAGAGCTTTTCATTATTGGTGTACCTTTTCTAGTTATGGAATATCTTTGCAAAAGACTTGGACGTTATTAAAAGAATCAGATCTACTTTTTGACCATCTATAAAAGATACCTGTCTAAACTGCGATTATCCTTCAGGCTATTCCTACTTTCCTGCCTTTTTACATTTATACCACCTTTTCTGTCTATCTCTGTTGCTCGTTTTATCATGTTTAAAGTGCTGGAATCATGAGTATGCGATAGATAATAGATCTCTTGCGTAATTAGCAGTTATGATCTATTAATGCTGCCTATTTTGACTGTATTCTTAGATTGAAATCCTGTTAGACTGCATCACTCTGAAGTTCAGTATACCGGATACAATATCAGATATGTTATTGTACCTTCTTAGTTTGTTTCTGAACTTCAGTACCCATTATTCCAAACTTCTTGATCTTGCATATGGTGTGTTCTACTATGATCCTGAGTCTTGAGTGATTCTTGTTGTATCTCATATCGTCATTTGAAAGCAAGGTATTCTTTTTCTTTCTAATGGGAAGTACAGACTTTACTGTGGGAAAGTCCTTTTCAATACCAAGATAACCAAGATCAACTATATTGTCAACTTGTGATGGAGTTATAGTAGGATGATTGTGTTTGTAAATGTCATAATCATGTTTTCTTCCATTCCTGTGACCTGTCTTATGCAGGATCAAACCTTCAGTATTAACCATCAATTGTGTCTTGACAGTATGTTTCCTCTTTCTACCTGAATAGTAACTCTTTCTCTTTCTCTTGTTCTTAGGTCTTGGAATCTCCTGTTCTGTAGAGTCTATGAAAGCCTTGAATCCAGGGAAGTACTGTTTAACTTCCTCTATAGTTCTTAATCTTAGTAACGTTTGTATATCTTCTTTGGCAATGGAATACACCCCTTTAGCAAAGATTCTAGGATAGTCAAATCTCTAAATACATTGCTCTGGTCAAGATCAAATAGAAATCCCGATAATGCATATGTAATGTACAATCGATAATAAACCAAAAGCATTAGAAGTCTTTCTCTTGGTTTCAGTTTAAACGGTCTACCGGCACCAACATCTCTTTTCCTCTTCCTTTTAGAAAGACGTCTTCTTTCATATTCCTCATATTTCGAGTCCATTTCTGTGCTTATTTGATCAAATTCTGGTACAGTTAGTCCAGTAAGTGACCTGAATAACAAAGACTTTTTGCATAGTCTTCTATATGACATCAAAGAGATATCACATAAATATCCTATATGACGTCGAATATAGCTGTAAGCTTCTAATTACGCAAGAGATCTAATGTCCGCGTAATTGGTTATCGTATCTATCACCAACGCTGAGCTTCTTGCCGTGAGTTCCGCGCGACCAATTCGAGTCACTGCAATGCGCGGACGCATCAAACTGGGCCAATATGGCACAGGGAGCAAGAGCGAACGAGAAGCAGTGTTTATTGAAACTGCAGATGCCCGCTACATCTTGCGCCGTAAAACCGGACCTGTATTTAATGATACCATGCTAACGGAGTACGTGGGACATGAAGTCGACTGCGACGGCTTTCTGGTTGGCAAGACTCTTCTAGCAGAACGAATTGAGGTTGTGGACTAGTGCGAGCTTGCCGTCTAAGGTTCTTAACGACAATCTTAATTGCTGATTGAGCGCAACACGTTATAGTGTCACATTGGTGAATAGCACTTGACATGAATAAATCATACGTGTTTGACTACACCAATTCATACAAGATACGATATCGTATTGCATGGATAAATTTGAAGAGTTAAATAAACTCGCGTAGTCATTAGGATTTCTATCATAATACGGTAGTGAAGTAAAAACAAAAATGTATCATATCAAGATACGCGTTCGCGCACCCCGGATCGGTACCAACTTAGTTTGGCATTGTCTAGCTTAGATCGTTTTAGGCATATATTATCAAAGAGTCGAAATCCATGCCTATTCTACTTCATCGTTATAAAAGTCTAAGAAAGTTAGGTAGATAGAGATAAGATCTGATGATAGGTCCATCTTCTTATTTCCATTCCCAAAGTTTATGGATGTAAGTATCTGATCCATATGCTTCATATTCATTTACTCTGAGATGATTAAGGAAGCCCTTAACTAGCCTCATGATTTTACGAGACACTTGGATTAGTGGATATAAACATAAGTAACTACTGCTACCTGTTCACATCTTTACAATTTGAACGTGGCAACTTGTAATCAGTAAGTGAAAATTTGTTATGGAAAGACACATATTATATCGCTAGAGACCGCCACTGCGAAAACTCGCCACTCATGTGCATCTCTACTAAGGTTGTCATTGTTGTTGATCCTTTTGATGTGAACGACCCATCAATCTCCTCTCTGCAATCAATAGGAATATGATTATTATGGCGGGAATTAAGAGGAGGATGGATACGAAGAAAAAGGGTTCATTCACTTTATACGTCAGTATGGGGACCCCTAGTAGTATTCCAAGCTGATAAATCGCAATAAGTGCAATAACAGGAATAATTAATGCCCATATCATTGCTTTAAAATACCTACTTGTTTGTTTATCTGTTGCCCTAAGGGTAAGTCTCAATCCATAGATAATTAAAGATATACCTAAAAGGAAGATGCCTAAAGCCGCAAATTGACTCTGTGTAGCTGTTCTGCTAAATTCTTGGCCCAGACTTTTAAGCAGCTGAACTTCTTCAGATGTCAACTTTTTAATGTCTTTTATATCAGATGATTGGTTTGAGGTAGGATTCTTTAGCAGTATCGTCTGATCTGTAAAATTACTTGCTGCACTAGCCTGATCATCTGTCACCGATGTTGCTCTTAATTTATCAATATTTGTTGAATAATCCAACATACCGATGATAAGAATCAGAAGACTCAAGGAACATACAGATTTACTATGTCTAAATATACTCACCGCCGACTGTCATAGTAATATATTCCAATTATTTCAGTATTCCTCTCATTGGCTCTGCCAATCCTACTTCGGATAAATTGCAGAAAAACGTCTGAGCAGCTTCCGGCTATTTCTTTGTCGAAGGGTGGGGAGAATAAGGAAGGTCACCTTGTCTACGGTTGCTTTCAAAGATGTCACTAACTTATCAAAGCTCGGGTCTATGGTGATGATCGTATTGCAGGAAGTTCGGGAAATGATATGCTCCATCATAATGCAGGGGAAGATATCGTACAAGGAGGTTTTGGAAATGACCAAATATTTGGAGGAGATGGTAATGATGTCCTTACAGGAGGCTCAGGGGCAGATCACTTTGATTGCGGTCCTGGAAGTAATAAAATCACAGACTTTCAGCCAGGTCTTGATACAAAGACAGCAGATCGTGAATAAATAGATTGGACCAAATAAATAAATAAATGAGGCTTGGGCACATTCCAGATCCATATTTTATGTCTATAATGAATTAGGATAAAGCTATCCTTTGAGTGTCTGAATTTGTGATGAAACATAATCAAACATTCCCAAAGGATAGCATATGGTAGTAAATGTGAATCTATTCTTTTTAGTATTCTGTACTTGATAGGTTCGATACCGTGGTCAGAATCGCAAAAGGGAAGAAGGGGCAGACCATATGTTTATTCTCCTACTGTAATTCTGAGATGTTTCATAGTTAGGCTATGGTTTAGACTGGATTCTAACAATGCATTACATGAATTCCTAGAATTGGATTATCCTTACAATAAGAAGATAATGAAAAGATGTGGTCTTACCCAAATACCAGACAGGCGAACATTTGACAGACGACTTAAGACCATATCCATAGACATCAAAAAAAGGATTACTATCATGACCTGCATGTTTGTATGCGAAAAGATGATAGATCCATACATTGTTGCAATAGATAGTACTTTACTGAAAGCCAAAGGACATGTTTGGCACAAATCATCTATGAACAAAGGTATAGTACCACGTTCTGGCATAGATACTGACGCAAGATGGGGATTCAGCCATACTAAAGGATGGATATTTGGTTACAAACTACATATGATATCAAGTACTGGTTCCGTCATAGTCCCATTAGCAGCAGATTTTACAACTGCTAATGTACAAGATAATCAAATGTACAATCCGATGATATCATCATCATCATCTCTGTCTCCAGAAACATGTTTCATGATAGGCGATTCTGGGTATGACGACCATAAACTATATGACTTGAGTACTAAAAGAGGATTTGAACTGGTATGTCCAGTACAAAGATATGAACATACCCCTACTGACAGACTTGAGCTGATACAATTCTATGAATCTGAGTTAGGACAGGCTATTTACTCTTGGAGAAGTAAATCGATAGAACCACTAATAGAACATATTAAATCTGTTTTTAGAATAGACCCATTACCAGTAAGAGGCTACCAGAAGGCTGCTGGAATAGCACTTCTGTCAGTACTACTATATCAGATCCTTGTCTACTACAATTATAAAACCAGACGTAGTCAACGACCAAAATCAATCAAACACATGTTATGTAGTTAATATGTTACCAAATAATATATGAAAAATATAGAATTCAATTATGTCCAAGCCTCAAATAAATAAATAAAGGATTTGTCTATACTACATGGAAGGCTTTTTGTAATTTCGAATCGTAATTGTCTTTTCTGATTTCGAGAGCAGTATTATAAATTCCGCTGCTAGATCGAGGTCCAATATGTACAGTAAATGTCGCATGTCCATCTTTATCAGTATATGCCGTTTGAGTCGTCGTTTTGCCTATAGATGGGTTGGAATTTGGTGGTTCTATAGTCAACAGAACAAGTACATTAGAGATGGGCTGACCTGTATCCTTATCTCTAACAGCTACGGTCATGTACGTTGTATCACCGACCTTTACAGGGTCTTTTATTACTGAATAGTCCACAATAAACTGTTTCGAATTATTTGAAGATTTGCAATCAACGATTCCACTGAACATAGGTGCAAACGTTCCTCCAGCAATATTGTCAACAGTATTGCAAAAGCCCTTTCCATCTGAAGATATGCTATTTTTACCATCAAAGGCAGCTGCTTTTCCATTTCCAGAAGTATCAATATTCACATCAGCTCTTGCAGTTTGGACGATAGTAGGTGAAAATGATAGTAATGGTAATGATGATGAGAATGTGGGCAACAATAACTGATTAGATAGCAACATTGAAGATGATGATAAAGTTGCCACTGTCAAAACTGCAAGGAGACTAATAAGTAGAAATTTAGATTCTCTTTTCATAATCATCACACTATACTTGTCTATATTTGCTTACCTCTCTTTATAATAATAATTGATTTTTTGAAAAAATGTGATTATAGACGTTCTTTCCATCCCATTCCATCCCATTCCATCCCATTCCATCCCCTAATCTTGCTCACAAACATTATCTGCCAGCTGCTGCTGCTGCTGCTGCACTGCCACCGGCTGCTGCTGCGGCTGTTGCACTATCGCCACCGGCTCCTGCCTGCCAGCTGCTCCACTATCGCCACCGGCTGCTCCTGCCAGCTGCTGCACTATCGTCATCATGATTATGATGGTTATGATGACCATAATAATAGTAGTCTCTATGTGCAAACGCCGACTGCTGATCTGACATTGTTGTAGTAACTAACAATAGAGCTATTGCAGCTATTCCAATTCCTGAAATAACATGAATTCGATTCATATCTACATAAATGTATAATAGATTTTATTATACTAAGATTATGAACATAAATCACGAGGTCTTGATGTATAACAATTGTATATAAGATATTCATGGAATTTTTTGCTCAATATCGCTTATCAGAGTAAAACGATTGATTTGGAATCTAATTAGTAGGTCTTTCCATATATTGGAACAATGACAATCTTGACATGGACTTCCATGACGCTCGGTTACAAATGGCAGGCGAAAGTAAGAACGACTCGATAAAGACCGTTATTCTTTCTAACCAAATTAGATCTTGTTGCTAACCTCTATAATGATAGGTAAAGTTATGTTAGGTCTACTAATTGGATCTGATATACATAATATGATCCTAACTTTAAATTCTAGGGCCAGATTAAATAATGGAATAGAGATTCCAAGACTTGGTCTGGGAGTCTACCAATCACCACCTGGTAAAACTACCAGGTATGCCGTAGGATATGCATTAGAGATTGGATATAGACATATTGATACTGCCAAGGTATATGGTAATGAAGCAGATGTAGGAAGAGCAGTAAAGGAAAGCGGATTGAATAGAGAAGAAATATTCATAACTACAAAGGTCTGGAACAGCGACCAAGGATATGACTCAACAATAAAAGCATGCAATACAAGTTTGACACATCTAGGCTTAGGCTACATTGACCTTTATCTTATTCACTGGCCGGTACTAGGAATGAGCAGTGAGACATGGAAAGCGATGATACAGATATTGAAAGGAGGGAAAGTTAGGGCAATTGGAGTAAGTAATTACATGATTAATCACCTAAACGAAATTCTTTATGATTCAGATGTTGTGCCTGCAGTAAACCAAGTAGAATTTCATCCTTTCCTATATCAACAAGATTTATTACGTTTTTGTGAGAATAAAAGAATTCAACTCGAGGCTTACAGCCCCTTAACAAGAGCGAAGAGACTCAAGCACCCAATTATAACGAAATTAGCACAAAAATATGACAAAACACCTGCACAGGTTCTCATACGTTGGAGCTTACAACATGGATTAGTCGTAGTTCCAAAATCTATCCATAAGGATCGCATTAAACAAAATGCTCAAGTATTTGATTTTAATCTTGAATCAGAAGATATTGCCATTATGGATTCACTGAATGAGAATCTACAAACAGTTTTCTTAGATTAGTGAACTTTCGTAGATAATAACGTCTGCATATTCACGAGTTGGTTGCAAGCAATATCTCATTAAGTGCTCCGAAAGTTTGGAACTTGTAACCGTTTCATCCAAGCGTACACTTTTAGCAGTCTATTCCACTATCTTCAAAATACCTTAGATGTACACCACTGTTAGAATCGTCTGTGACATGTCAAACCTGAACCATATTCTTTTGGTAACATCTTCCATCGATATTCAGCTCTTAAGACATATAGAGTGCCATACAGCACGTTCCTAAATGGTACTGCTGGACGTCCTACGGTATTACTTGGTTTTTCTAATTGGGTATCAACATGATTTCATTTCATGATTGATACGGAATCTTTTGATATTTGAAGGGTAATTGACTCTAGTGTAAGCAGTACATATGAACCATATAGCCTCAAGTCTTATATCCATTTTTTTGGGATGGCTTTCTAGATTAGTTATTAGGTCAACCTAAGAAAATGCAAGTAGTACGACATCTAATACACAATCTTTACTCAAAAAAAGTCGTACAAATGTGCTTCAAACCTCGTGATATTCTGTTGGCTTTATCCCTGACAAGGCCCACCTTATCCAATCAATTCAGATAGGTTCAGACGATTGGGTTACTTGTACAAGTATCAGATGCTCTTGTAGAAATCGATTAAACAATAATATTTGTGTCTGATAAATTATTATATATATATATTAGTCTTTATTTTTGGTGAATGCCATTGAAATTTATTTGTTTGAGATACATAGTGTATAATGAGTCGAAGTGGTATTCGAAAACTTATGGCCAGGAGCATATTTTGCATTTGGAATCGAGTCTACCATTAGTCTGAAAGGAATGTCTATGTCAAGATTAGTAATGGTAGCAATACCAATAACACTCACACTCATGTGCTATAACGATTCTCGTCAAAGGATATACAGCGCTATATACCATAATTGGTTCATTTACATTTATGGAACAGATATGATGTTGATATGCTTATAAAAGAAAAGGCTAAACTATGTAAGATAATCACTAAAAGAGGAACTCGAAATACTAATCCTGTTATGCTCCACTACCACATCTGTTAGATATCTAAAATTCAAGAATACACTGAAAGGATTTAGTAGTAAGACTTTAGCCAAAAGACTAAGGAACTTGATAAGACTGGAATTTTAGAAAGACAAGCATATAACGAAATCCCACCAAGAGTAGAATATTAGATCAACAACCAAAGGACAAGAGTTAGTTGAATCTGTCAACTATCTATTAAATTGGATGAAAAATAGGCAAAAATAGTATAAATGTGTAAGGTCTGAAAACCGAGATAAACTATCTTATCCCAATACTATTAATTTTGATTCCTTGTCCTTATAATAAGAATTCTTCCTTCTCGTCATTTATCTCCGCTAAAATACTTTGCAATGTCTACAGTTCTATACTATTGAGTTCTACATAACTTTCATTAAATGGATCAGGTTTTAGTTCTAATTTCAATCTTCTATCCTCTTTTGCAAAATTTGCTTGATTTCTTCAGAATTTAACAACTCATATTATTGGACTATGACATGAAAGCAAATGTATAGTGTTCTTAGTTTTATGTATTTGCAGTAATCGCAGTTGAGCATAAGGCAGATAGAAAGGTAACTTAGATGATGATTACATACTGGTTACCAATGTCAAGCAGGTTCAATAGATAAAGAATTTTGATGTATTCAGTGTATGAGATGGGATTAGGTAATATTAGATTCATACCAAGATTGGGAAGAAGAAAAAATCCATCAAAATCAAACGACAGAGCAAAAGTAACAATGGCCTAAACTCTAAAGGAAAATCTATTATTGTTTTAGGTATAGTTATGGCAGTAATCGGTTTTGCTGGTGCTATATATTATGGATCACAATTTGTAAAAGAAGAAGTAAATGGAGGCGCAACATTACCCTATACTACTCCATCCCAAATGAAAAATCTACACCTATGGACTTTGAAATAGTATTTGTTGTTATTGCAATAATAGGATTTGGAATATTGACTTATGAATTTGTTGGAAGAATACATAAGCCACTTGATTACTATCCAAAATGAATGAATGATACACAAACAACATGTAATAGGATCCTCTTACAGATGCGAATCGAATTCAGTTTTCTAATCACGAATCAGTATAGAGAGTCAACGAATAATACGAGCATATTGTTCATTAGGATATTCGAAATAGTCCTTGAATGACGTTATTTCGCAATTAAGCTACAAACTAGATTGTTACATAGTAAGCACTATAATCTAAAGATTACAGTTCTCTCTTTTTTGTATCATGATGATTAATAGAGGAGCACATGACTTCCAGTTACGTCCATCCAGATCCAGACATTCAGTGATCGGTTACTTGGGTTTAAGAATTTCTATATACCTCTTTGAATGTGTTAATTTTATTGGTTGTTAGACTAATAAACACAATTGCTAATTTCAATATTTATACCATCACCAAAGGTAGTAATCTGAAGTATGGAATTATGATAATAAAAGATGGTATATCCATTCAGAATCAGAATAGGCCATAATCATATTTGTTGTCTTCTTTCAACTTCTCGTAACCTAGAAGTTAATGCGATGAGTTGGTCTGACAGATGTGCTATTGTATCATCTTTCATTTTATCAAGATCTCTCATTGATTGATTCAGTTGCTCTAGTTGTTCCACCTTGGTTTGTAGAGATCATGCCTTTCTAGTTTATAGACATTTAGAAGTTGACCCCGGTAATTAGGTTCTTAAACACATCTAACTTCTTTTCGAATCTGGCTTGTATTCTCCTTTCATGATTCACCTCCTTTGCAATTTTGTTCTTAGTAGGCTGTTCTACATTTCCAATAACACTTAGAATACTTTGAAGTGTAACACTCATCTCCTCGTATTTCTGTTTCATGGATTGAATCTCTTTATCCTTTTCTGATAATTCTATCTCTACTGACTTCATATTGGATATATCTGTCTGCAATTTCTTTACCTCTACTTTCATTCTTTCTTCATGTCGTATGAGTCAAGTCTGATACTGCTTTCAGATAATGAAATCTATTTCTATAACTGTTATAGCCAATTGTTTGCGAGACAAAATTATGAATTATATTCTATTCACTTTTTTGAAAAGATAAATCAGATTTTAATTAAGTATATTAATGTCCCTAGACGAAATATATTACAGTCTAACCAATTTCAAAATTATGAATTGCAAAAACACAGCTATGGCCTGTATGCTATTTACATCTTTGTTTATTGGAATAATGGCAATTATGACAATCGATAGTGCATATGCAAACAGCAAAAATAAGGGAACGTCCACTCAGCAAAACAGTTGTGGAAATGATGATCTAACAATGAATATCATCTGTCAAAATGTTGATTCAAAAGATCATGGAAGAGATAATACCGTATTTGTGAATTCAACCCAACCAGAATAAAAGCCAATTTTCTCACACAACTTACCTTTTTTTCTATTTGGCAAATCTTTGACAAACAATTAAGATCCCACATTATGATATCAAAATAGAATATCTAACACGAGGCAAATCCTGGTAATGTCCCATGCGTGATATTATAAATATTGAGATGCACGACCTCAAAAGACCAGAGTATCTTATTATACTTTATCACTAGCGACTCCTATAACATATTCAATAATTAGGACCTAGAATCAACCTATTAAGCCATCACTTGAATCCGCTTCAGAAATTTGGAAGTATTATACATTCAAG
>CAVQZZ010000002.1:1872500-3244642 GCA_963718825.1 uncultured Acidobacteriota bacterium | reverse complement strand
TCGAGCGGGACTCGATGTGCCTGCGGGCCGCATGGTGGACGTCGCCGCCGCGCTCGGACACGTCGACATCGGACGCCGGGCCGACTTCTACTTCACACTGCGATCGCTGCTCGTGCATCGGCCGCAGGACTTCGCGCTGTTCGACGACGCGTTTCGGGCATTCTGGCGCCCGCCGCGCGGAGAGCCGTCGACCATGGACCTTCGGGCGATGGGCGAACAACGGCGAGTCGGACCGCCCGAACTCGAGATTCCTCCGTCCGACGAGACCATGCCGCGGAAACTCCGGCCGGAACGGCTGTCGCGATGAGGGTCGAGCGCGTCGCGGCGATGACCTCCAGCGATTACGAAGGGTCGCGCGCGAAAGACTTCGCCGACTACACCGACGCGGAACTGGACGAGGCGCGGGCGGCGCTCGAGAACTTGTCGTGGGATACCGGATGGCGCCGCACGAGGCGATGGACATCCGGCCGCGGCGACGCGATCGATCTCCGGCGCGCGGTGGCGCGCAACCGTCGTTACGGCGGCGAACTCATCGTGTTGCCCGCGCGCGACCGCCGGCTGAAACGTCGCCCCCTGGTGATGATCTGCGACGTCAGCGGATCCATGGAGCGCTACGCGAGGATGCTCCTGCACTTCGTCCACGGCGTCTCGATGCGTGCAGGACGCGTCGAGACGTTTCTCTTCGCCACCAGGCTGACGCGGGTGACGCGCGAACTGACGCGGCGGAATGCGAGCCACGCGATGCAGCGCATTCCGTGGCGCCTTCCGGACTGGGGTGGCGGCACACGCATCGGCGACGCGCTGCGAACCTTCAACACACGGTGGGCGCGGCGCGTGATGGGACACGGCCCTGTCGTGCTCGTGATTTCAGATGGCTGGGATCGGGGTGAACCTGACGTGCTGCGGCGCGAGATGGCGCGCCTGCAGCGAAGCGCTCGGCGGTTGATCTGGCTGAATCCGCTGCTCGGCTCGCCCGACTACCGTCCACTGACGCGCGGCATGCAGGCGGCGCTGCCGTTCATCGACGACTTTCTGCCGGTGCACAATCTCGCGAGCCTTGCTGCGCTCGCTCAGCATCTAAATCGATTGGCGACGGGTCCCAAACGCCCTTCCTACAGACGGCCCTGAAGACACTCGAAGAATCGGTCCATCGTCAGCTTCGAGACCGATCCCAGCAGCCGCTGTCCCACGCGAGCAATCAACCCGCCAACCTGCCCCTGCCCGTTCACGCGGACGATCGTGCCGTTGCCCTCGGCAGCAAGCTCGATGGTCGCTTCACCGTTGACGAACCCCGGCGTTCCACGGCCTTCGACGACGAGCCGGTACCAGCGCGGCGGATTCTTGTCGAGCATCGAGACCGTGCCGGTGTAGCTTCCGCCGACCGACGCGACCGCGAGTGCCAGCGTCGCCCGGTATTGGTCCACGCCGATCGGCTCGAGCCGATCGCATCCCGGCAGACAGCCGGCAATGACGTCCGGATCCGTCAGCAGCGTCCACACCGCGTCCGGCGGCGCCGCGAATGTGTACGAACCGCTAATATCCACAGCGCAACAGATCGGTCTACCTGGCGACCTTGAGCTTGTCAATCACCTGAGTAACGCCTGCGGTTTCGCGAGCCAGGCGAACGGCGCGTTGATGCTCTTGTTCCGATTGGACGGTTCCGGCAAGGGTGACGACGGTCCCGTTCGTATCGACGCTGATGGTGCGCGCCTTTACGGAATCATCGAGCGCCATCTTCGACTTGATCTTCGCGGTGAGCGCGGCCTCGCTCAACACCTCTCCGGTGCGTTCAGCCGCGACCTTCGTTGTTTCGGCGGCCTTGCGTGTGATTTCCGCGCCACGCTCGCGCGCCCTCTCTGCGTCGACGCCGGTTGCCGACGTCGCCGGCGGCCGCAACGTCCAGCCGTTGCCTGTCCAGTAGTTGTACGCGAGCACGCCGACGGCCGCGAGCACCAGCAGCAGGAAAAGATGTCGGATCGCACGCATCGCACCCTCCTCCACTATTGTGACGCCGACCTGCGCGTTTGAATCTCATCCGGACGAAACGTTGACCCGCCGCGCCTCAATGTGTCTTTCGAACTCCACCCTGCTCGAAGTGACGCTCGTACCACGCGATGCTGCGATTAATCATGTCAACGACATGCGCCGACTCGCGTACGCCGTGGCCCTCTCGCGGATAACGGATCATGATGGTCTCGACGCCCACGTCCTTGAGCGCGATGTAGAACTGCTCGGCTTCGGCGATCGGCACATCGTTGTCGTTCTCGCCGTGCACGAACATCGTCGGCGTCTTGACTCTGTTCGCGTAGCGGATCGCCGATCGCTCCCAGAGCTTGTCGACGATGCCCTTCTCGTGGGGGAAGGCGCCGTACTCGACCGCAAGATAGTCGTGGTAGTACGAGATGTAGTTCTGCTAACGAGATTCGAGATGCCCGCTGACGGGATCGCCGCCTTGAATCGGTCGGTCTGCGTGATGATCCAGTTCGTCAGCTGACCGCCGTAGCTTCCACCCTCGAGGCCCATACGCGTGCCATCGATCCACGGATACGCTTTGAGCGCCGAATCCACGCCTGCGAGCACGTCCTTCGCCTCACCCCCGTCCTGGTCGCCGAAGATCGCGTCCGTGAGCTTCTGGCCGTAGCCGGTCGAGCCGCGGTAGTTCACCATCAGCGATGCCCAGCCATGCGCGGCGTACACCTGCGCCTTGCTGTTGAACTCGGGACCCTGCTGGCCGTGAGGTCCGCCGTGCATCATGACGATCAGCGGGTGTTTCGCCGACGATCCCGGCTCGAGGCCGGCCGGCTTCGTGATGAACGCCTCGATCGACGTACCGTCGAAGCTGCGGAACGTAAACGCTTCGGTGGCGCCGAGCGTCCGGTTGGCGAGGAGCGGCGCGTTGAGCGTCGTCAACGGCGCGGCGGAATCGGAGCCCGCTCGGAGGAAGAGCTCCGAGGGCGCAGTCGGCGTCGACAGCGCATAGGCGAGCGCCGTCGCGTTCGCCCGCGCCGCGATCGACCACGACCCCACTGATCCGGTTTCGGCGATGACGCGCGACGGCTTCCCACCATTCGCGGGAATCATCCACAAGTGCGTGTCGCCGCGTTCCTGAACGGTGAAGTAGAGCGCGCTGCCGTCTGGCGACCAGCGCGGCGCGCCCTGGCGGTTGTCGATCGATTCACGGACCTCGTGCCGATTGCCGCCGTCCGCGTTCATCACCCACACATGCGTATCCTCCATCGTCGTCTCGGAGGAGGTGAGCGGGCGCGTCGTGGCGAGGTAGGCGATTTGCTTTCCGTCGGGCGACCAGACGGGCCGGTACTCGGCGTTCTTGGTCTGGGTCAGCCGCGTGACGGCGCCGTCGGCGACACCGACGGTAAACACGTCGTAGTTGAAAAAACGATCCGGATCGGGCTCGCGGTTCGACACGAACATGATGCGGTCGCCGGCAGGAGCCCATTGGACCGAGTGCTCGTAGTAGATGCCGTTGGTCAGCTGCTTCACGGTGTGGGACGCGACGTCGGCGACGAACACGTGGAGGCGCTTGTTGTCGTTGAAGCGCGTCAGCCCCTCGGACGCGGTCGGCTTATAGAGATACCGCGTGATGACCATCGGGTCGCCGTTGGCGTTCTCTTCAGGGCCCGGTGTCGCCGATACGAACGCAATCTGCTTGTTGTCGGGCGACCAGGAGAGCTGATCACCTGACGAGGGCAGCGGATGATTCGTCCCCCCGACCGGCGCGATGAAACGCGGCTCCGTTCCATCGGCATTCGCAACGAGAAGTCCTGACTTTTCTCCCTCGCTCCCCATGTAGGCGATTGATTTGCCGTCCGGCGACCAGCGGGCCGTCGACGCCCGCCCAGCTGCCGAGCCAAGGCGCGCCGGCTGTCTCGACGCGCTGTCGACAATCCATATCTGCGAATACGGCCGTCCCGGCCGATCGTTCTGGACGACCGTATAGGCGATATGTGATCCGTCTGGCGCGAGTTGCACATCACCAATCGAGCGCAGGTGATACACGTCGCTCGGCTGCAGCAGCTTCGACGCCGACGGCGGGGGTATTTTCGACTGAGCGGCTGACTCCGGGGCTTGCGACTCCGGTTTCGCGGTCTGCCCCGCAGGCTCGCTGCAGGCGCACGCCGCGAGGGCGGTCAGAATCGATATCGCCGTCACGAAATGTCGAGTGAGACGCAACATGCTGCCTCCGTAACTCCACTGCTGCGATGTTGAACGCGGCGTCACGACTGTACGGGCTGAAACTCTGTCTGCGGCTGAGCGGACCTTAGCATGACGACCGCCGTGTACGTCACGACGGCCACGACCAGCCACCGAAGTGCGTCTAGCGGGAGGGACTTGACGATCAAACCGGCGACGAGGACGGCAGGAATCCCCCCCAACGCGAGACCCAGCGCCGCACTGACGTTATACCGGCCCGTGTCCATGAACTTCAGGCCGCCCACGGTGATCACGAGCGCACCGGTGCTCATCATGATGGGGAAGGCGGCCCGAGGATCCATTCCGAAAAGGCTCAAGAGCACGAGGCACGGCCCGGAGTTTCCGATGCCCAGCATGAGGAGCGCGCCCAGGACAAAGTTCAGCGAGACGGCGAGGACGAGCGCGCCCAGTGGCAGTCCGCGCGCCGTTCCTCCACTCGGAAACCATCCGAGCTGGCTCATCGCCATGAACAGAGCGGCCGCGAGAAGCGCGACGCCCATTCCGATTTGGATCGGGCGACGCGGCAGCCGCGACACGATGCCCGCGCCAAGCCACCCACCCACGACCGATGCGGCCACCATCGTAAGCAACAGCGTCGAATCGACGTTGACGACCGCGATGAAGATGAGCGCCTGCCCGATCGCCGGCAGCGCGTGGCCTACGATCATCGTGCACCGGGAATTCGCTCGTCTGGCACCAGTCGCAGCACCTTGTACGCCGTGGTGGTCGTGGCGAATGAGCCGATGCCCAGCGTGTCGAAAAAGTTGGTGACGAAGCCCACGGCGACATGGACGAGCCGGGGAGCGCGCGGCTCCGTCGAATCATGCCGCTGCTTCGCTACTGTGCCACGCCACCTCACGGCAAAGAGAAGGCTCATCGCCGCGAGTACGAACAGCAGCACGATTCGAGCGTTGATCATTGGAGGCTTTGGCGCAGTGGGCCTGATGGTAGCGCATGTGCGAGGAGAAGCGGGAAACCCAGGAACCTCGTGGCTGCCCGACTCGTCAACGGTGCGTGGGGACAACTATGACCACTCTTCTGCAGGATCTTCGCTTCGGCATCCGCACGCTGGCGAAGGCGCCGGGTGTTGCCGCTATCGCGGTCATCGCCCTCGCGCTCGGCATCGGTGCAAACACGGCGATGTTCAGCATCGTCAGCGCGGTGCTGTTGAGGCCTCTGCCATACGCGGATCCCGGGCGCCTCGTCCAGCTCTCCACGAGCACGCCGCAGTTTCGCGATGCGTCGGTGTCGTATCCAAACTTCCTGGACTGGCAGCAGCAGAGCCGCTCCTTCGATTCGATGGCGGCGTACCGCTTCGAGAACTTCAACCTCACCGGTAACGCGACCCCGGAGCGCTTGCGCGGGCAAATGATGTCGGCGGCCGCGTTCGGCACGCTCGGCGTGAAGCCGATCCTGGGCCGCACATTCAGCGCGGACGAGGACCGTCGCGGAGGCGCCCCGGTCGTCGTCCTGACGTCGAACTTCTGGCAAACCCGTTTCGGCGGTGACCCACACGTGCTGGGCCGCAGTCTCACGCTGAATGACCAGCTCTATACGATCGTCGGCGTTGTCCAGAGCGACGATGTGCTGTGGCGGCGGACGTCGGTGATCGTGCCGATCGGTCGGTGGGCTGAACCGCTCTTCTGGAACCGCGGTGTCGGCATGGGCATGCGCGTGGTCGGACGGCTGTCCCACGACCGGAGCCTGGCGAGCGCGCAGTCCGAGCTCGATCGCATCGCGGCGGGGCTGGCCAAAGCCTACCCGACGGAGAACAAGGACCACGGCATCTACGCCGTGTCGCTCGCCGAGAACGTGACGGGCAACGTCCGAACGCCGCTGCTCGTGCTGCTCGGGGCCGTCGGGTTCGTGCTGGTCATGGCGTGCGCCAACGTCGCCAATCTCCTGTTGGCGCGCGCCACGGGGCGACGCCGCGAGTTCGCGATCCGAACGGCGCTCGGCGCGTCGCGCGCCCGTGTCGTGCGACAGCTGCTCACCGAGTGTCTGCTGCTCGCGACGGCGGGGGGCCTGCTCGGCCTGCTGGTGGCGAAGGCGTTCAATGCGATCGTCGTCGCGAAAATCGCGAGCCAGCTGCCGCGCACCGCCCAGAGTGGGCTCGACGGATCGGTGCTCGCGTTCACGGCGGCCGTGGCGCTCGGCGCCAGCTTTCTCTTCGGTCTCGCGCCGGCTCTGCGCGCGGCGCGTCCCGACCTCACCGACGCCCTCAAAGAGGGCGATCGCGGCAACACCAGCCGGCCGCGCCTGCTCGCCGCGCTCGTCGTCGTCGAAGTCGCGCTCGGGCTCGTGCTGACGACGTCCGCCGGGTTGATGATGCGCACGATGTCGCAGCTGTGGAGCGTGAATCCCGGCTTCGATCCGCAGCACGTGCTGACGTTCGGCATCGCCGGCTCGCCGGCCGTGCACGGGACGCCGGCCGCGATCCGCAACGGCGTCACGCGCACCGTCGATCGAATACGCAGCGCACCAGGCGTTGCGGCAGCCAGCGTGCTCGTGGGCGGTGTGCCGATGAACGGCGATTCCGAGCTGCCGTACTGGGTCGAGGGACGTCCGAAGCCCGCCGAGCAGAGCCTGATGGATCAGGCGCTCTTTTACGGCGTCGATCCCGACTATCTGAACGTGATGCGGATTCCGCTTCGGCGCGGCCGCTTTCTCACGCTGCAGGACACCGAGCACACTCCGTGCGCGGTGGCTGTCGACGAGGATTTTGTCGCGAAGGCGTTCCCGAATCAGGAGCCGCTCGGGCAGCATATCAATCTCGAGCTGTTGAACATGAAGTGTGAAGTGGTCGGCATCGTCGGGCACGTGAAGCAGTGGGGGCTCGACGCGGACGCCACGTCGAAGATCCATTCGCAGCTCTATATCGCCTTCCGCCAGTTTCCGGACAGCGTGATGGACATCGCGTCGACCGGTTCGGACTACGTTGTGCGCGCGAACGCGGATCCGTACGCCGTGGTTCCAGTGGTCAAGCAGTCGGTGCAGCAGACCAGCGCGAGCATGGTGACGTTCGGCGAAGAAAGCATGGAGGACGTGATCGGCGACTCCCTTTCCGCGCGTCGCTTCACGCGCCTGCTGCTCGGCACGTTCGCGATCCTCGCGCTCGTGCTCGCGGGTGTCGGTATTTACGGAGTGGTGTCGTACACGGTCACGCAGACGACACACGACATCGGCATCCGCATGGCGCTCGGCGCCGACCGCGGCGCCGTTCTGGGCGCGGTCCTGCGAGGCGCGATGCGGATGGCGGGCGCCGGCATCGCGGTGGGTGCTGTCGCCGCGTTCGCGGTGACGCGCGTGATGAGAGATCTCCTGTTCGGTGTCAGCGCGTCGGATCCGCTGACCTTCGGCGCAGTCGCGCTCGTACTGGCGGCATTGACCCTCCTCGCCAGTTACATTCCCGCGCTCCGCGCCACGAAGGTCGATCCGATCGTGGCGCTGCGCTGCGAATAGACGCGCTACCGTTGCTTCGGGAAGTCCCGCGGCAGGAACTCACGGGCGATGTCAACGATCATCTTGGACAGGACGCCCGACGCGGCATGAGCGCCGCCGTCGCGTACGCCGCGCGGCGCGGGGTACCACGTCGCGGCGGGCACTATGTTCTGCGCCGCGAGGCCCGCAACGGTTGCCGGCGAAAAGACCGTGCGGCCATCACGCGTGCGAGCCAGAAACGGCGACGCGATCGCGTGCCGCAGCCGGGCCGCTGCAGACGTGCACTCGCATCGCACGAAGGACGGGTCTTCATGCCGGAGCCGCGCAACGGCGTATTTCGTCGTGTTGCCCGTCGCTGAGGCCAGATACTCCGACGCCCACCGTTCCGCGTAGCCCGTTCGGTCGCGCGGCCACGCCTCGGGCGAACCCCGCCACTGCTCGAGCGCGCTCGCAATAGTCGCATGCAGCGCGCCGTCGGGACCGAGCGTATTCCATACGTACTTGTGCAGCAGCTCGTGATTGTTCAACGGTTGCGGCTGTTCGTTTCCCGACGGCACCGTCTGCGCGAGCGCGGCCCGAGGCGTCGCAACCGCAATGATGCCGACACACACCAGCGCCGTATATCTCATCTACGCAGTGCGCAAACAAGAATCACGCCAGAAACCGCGTTAGTGATCGGCCTTGGACAGAAGTTTTTACATCACACCGGGCCGACACCATGGGCGCGAAGCCGGAGCGCGCACACCGCGCTCCGGCTGGATGCTCGATGTCATCGTCTGTCGCCGTCGTCGTGATCGGAATGCTTCGCGCGGCGGAGGTTGTGCCTGTACACATACGCGCCGATGCTCGCGTCCCAGATCGGCGCCGGCCTCCTGATCGAAGCGAAAATGGATGCCTCCGTAGATGCGCGCGTCGCTGATATCGTCCGTGATCTGGCTGAACGTGGCGGTAGTGGAAGGTCAATCCCGGCACGGCGGGGTTCGCCATGGTGATGGCATGGCCACCACCACCGTAGACGCGCCTCAGGATCTCGGCGGCGCTATTGCTTGCGCTGCCGTGATTCGACGGATAGCTCGGGAAACACGGCGTGAGAATGAACGGCACATAGCTCGGGTCGCGCGTCGGTTCTCGCGTTGCCATCGAGGTCGCCCTCGACAATCGCCGTCTCGGGCCGCCAGAGCTTGTAGTGATACTTCGTCCAGAACGACGCGACGAGGCTGTCGTTGCTGGCCATGTTGAGCAGCGCGAGGGCTCGCGCATTCTCCGAAAGCGAGCTGCCCTCGGCGGCGGCGACCTGCCTCGCGGCCAGGTTGAACACCAAGCTCGGCGAGGACACGGTCGTAGAACCGCGCCACATCGGCCCGATCCTGCGGCCGCTCGGTGAGATCGCTGCTCGATCGCTGCCAACCCTCTTCAGCTCGTTGTAGTCCCTCGCGTATCGCTTGCTGGTGAGCGCCGGGGGCGGACCCGGGGCAAACTGCGCGATCCACGCCTTGCTGCCGGGAATGCTCGGCACACCGAACGGCGTGATGTTCTGCCACTGAAAACCGACGCCGCCGGCCGGCGGGCAACTTGGCGTGAGCTGCCACACGCCGGGGTCGGTCGACGCGGGCACGTAGAACTGCGGGGGCGACGAGCCGTCGTCGAGCGCGCAGAGCGATCATCTGCGCCGCCGCGGCCTGACCCGTCGCAATGCCGCCGCTCTTGGCCTGGCCGTCGGGGATCGCCGCCAGCGACGCCGCATACGCCGGATCGAGATTCGGCGCCGTCGGGAAATAGTTCTTGAGCACCTGGTACGCGGCGGTCACTGCCGCGGCGTCGGCCGATGCGCCGCGCCGGCGCGGCGACAGTTCCGAGGTATGGCTTGTAGTCGCCCTTGATCGCATTGACCGCTTCGAACACGGCGAGCTGCGTGATCGCCATGAAGCGTGCCTGAGCGAACGGACTCTGGCCCTGAGCTGACTACGTGGACACCGCGATCGCGTTCCACTCGAGAACGACGTCAGCCCTTGCGGCGATCGGGCTGCACGACCAACAAGCAACGAGAGCGACCGAAATACGTAGTCGCCTCATGGTGCTTCTCCCTTCGGTTGTGATGGGACCGGCGCCGACGCCCCGCGCGTCGACCGCCTCCTCGTACCAGAGGCGGAAAGCGACAGCCGAAACGGACATGACGCGAAACCCGGTAGAATGCAGCTGTTTTGAGCCCGACCCACGAGGTGACGGTGCTCCTCAGAGCCTGGCGCGAGGGAGACGAGACGGCTCTGGACGCGTTGATGCCGCTCGTCCACGACGAGTTGCGGCGCATCGCCCGCCGGTGCTTGTACGGCGAGCGTGCGAACCACAGCGTGCAGGCGACCGAATTGGTCAACGAAGCCTTCCTGCGCCTGGTCGACGTCCAGCACGTCGACTGGCAGAACCGGACGCATTTCCTGGCGATGTCGGCGCGGTTGATGCGCCGCGTGCTCGTCGACCTCGCGCGATCGCGGGGTGCGGACAAGCGGGGCGGTGGCGCCGTTCGCGTGTCACGCTCGACGAAGCGGCGATCGGCGGCGTGGCGCCGGATGCGGACGTGATCCGGCTCGACGATGCGCTGCAGGCGCTCGCCGCCCTGGACGACCGCAAGAGCCGCGTCGTCGAGCTGCGATTCTTCGGCGGGTTGACCGTCGACGAGACCGCCGTCGCGCTCCAGGTCTCGTCGAAAACCGTGCTGCGCGACTGGGAGTTCGCGCGGGCGTGGCTGCAGCGGGAATTGACCCGCGAGGCCGGACGTGACGCCTGAGCGCCTGCGCGAGATCGAACGGCTGTTTCACGAGGCGCGCGAGCGGACGCCCGCCGAGCGCGACGCGTTTCTCGCGCGCGCGTGCGCGGACGATCCCACGCTGCGGCGCGAGGTCGAGTCGCTGCTGGCGCAGCCGCCGGCCGGCATGATCGACGCGCCGGTTGGCGCGCTCGTGGCCGAGCTCGTCACGCCTCCCCCGCCGCGGCTCGCGCCAGGCTCGTCGGTCGGTCCGTATCGCATCGAGCGACTGCTCGACGTCGGCGGCATGGGCGAGGTGTATCGCGCGCGCGACACGACCCTGGGCCGCGATGTGGCGATCAAGATCCTCCCGCGGCACTTCACGGCGGACCCGGAGCGGCTGGCACGCTTCGAGCGGGAAGCGCGACTGCTCGCCGCCCTCAATCATCCGAACATCGGCGCCATCTACGGCCTCGAAGACCGCCGACGGCGTGCAGGGCGCTGGTGCTCGAGTTGGTGGAAGGCGAGACGCTGGCCGATCGGATCCAGCGCGGACCGGTGCCGGTCGCCGACGCGCTCGCGATCGCGCGTCAGATCGCCGATGCGCTCGACGCCGCGCACGAGAAAGGGATCGTTCACCGGGATCTCAAGCCGGCGAACATCAAAGTCACGCCCGGACGGCGTCGTGAAGGTGCTGGACTTCGGCCTCGCGAAGGCGGCGACCGGCGAGTTGCAGTCGCCGACGGCGACCGTGGGCGGCACGCAGGAAGGGACCATCCTCGGCACGGCGGCCTACATGAGCCCGGAGCAGGCGCGAGGGCAGGCGGTCGACAAGCGCACGGACATCTGGGCATTTGGCTGTGTGTTGTACGAAATGCTGACCGGCCACGCGGCGTTTCCAGGCGAGACGGTATCGGACACGATTGCGGCGATCCTGGAACGCGAGCCGGACTGGGCGGCGCTTCCCGCGACGACGCCGCCAATGGTCGCGCGCCTTCTGCAGCGCTGCCTGGAGAAAGACCCGAAGCGGCGTCTGCGGGATATCGCCGATGCACGCGCCGATCTCGACGACGCGTTGGAGGGCGCGACGAAGGCGCCGACGGTGATGGGACGCCCTGCCGTTGTCTCCGCGCATTCGCGGTGGAGTCGATGGGCCGCGATCGTTCTTGATCGCGCTCGCGTCGGCGCTGGCGGGGTGGGCGGTGAGGCGCCCCAATCCTGCTCCAGACAACCCGTTGTCCAACGCGACGTTCACTCGATTGACGAATTTTGAAGGCGACGAGGCCGAGGCGGCGCTGTCGCCGGACGGCAAGTTCGCCGCATTTCTTTCCGATCGCGATGGTCCGCTCGATGTGTGGCTGACGCAGGTGGGCTCGGGCCGCTTCCTGAACCTGACTCGGGAGAGCCACATGCCGGGATTGAGGCCGGTGCGAAATATCGGTTTCTCCGGCGACGGATCGGAAATCTGGTTCGGCGGCGCGCCGGTCGGCCGCATGCGGATCATGCCGATGATGGGCGGACCGCCGAGGCCGTTCCTGGTCGACCGGGCGGTTGAAGTGGCGTGGTCGCTCCGATGGCGCGCGGATGGTGTATCACACCGACGCCCCGGGAGACCCGATGTTCGTCGCGGATCGCACCGGCGTCGGCGCCACACAGATTTTTGTCGATCCGATTGTCGGAGGACACAGCCACTATCAAGCGTGGTCGCCCGATGGTCGATGGATTTACTTTGCACGCGGCATTCAAGAGCACCTCGGCAAATGGATTTGTGGAGGATGGCCGCCAGCGGCGGACAACCGGAACGCCTCACCTATCACGACGCGTATGTGGGTTTCCCGACACCGATCGACGATCGCAACGTCCTTTACATCGCGCAGGACCATGACGGCTCGGGACCATGGTTGTGGGCGCTCGATACGAACAGCCGAGCGACGCGCCGTGTCGCGTACGGAACGGAGCAGTACCTCTCGATTGCCGGCAGCGCCGACCATCGTCGTCTCGTGGCGTCGGTGGCCAATCCAAGTGCGAGCCTGTGGACCGTGCCGATTCTGGATCGCCCTGCGGAGGACGGAGACGCGAAACCGATGGCTCTGCCGACAGTGCGGGCGCTTGCGCCACGGCTTGCCGGGCGGTCGCTGTTTTACTTGTCCTCGCAGGGCACCGGCGACGGCCTCTGGCGTTTCGAGGACGGCAAGGCTGTCGAGATCTTGAAGGGATCTGACGAAGCGCTTGTTCGAACCGCCGGCGGTCTCGGCCGATGGACGTCGAGCTGGCCGTGATCCTGAGGCGCGACGGAAAATGGCGCCTCCACGTCTTGTCCGCAGATGGCGGCGATCTCCAATCGCTCGCGGAGCCGATTGACATTCGAGAAATCGGTCTGCTGGTCGCCCGATGGCAAGTGGATCGTTGCGGGCGGCATCGACGATCGTGGACCTGGGCTGTTCAAGATTCCCCTGGACCACGGCGCGCCTGTCCGACTGGTCGCCGGCACCGCCCTCGATCCGGTGTGGTCGCCGTCCGGAGACCTGATTGTGTACACCGGAGCCAACGTCAGCGTCGATGCGCCGCTGTTGGCCATTCGAGCAGACGGGACGAACGTCGAATTGCCTGCAATCCGGCTTCGGGTTGAAGGCAAGCGCTATCGATTCGTTCCAAATGGCCTGGCGCTCGTGTACGCGCAAGGACCGTTTCCGGCGCAGGACTTCTGGCTGCTCGACCTGGCGACGAAAAAGTCGCGCCAACTGAGCCGCTTGCAACAACTCCGCTGCCACGCAGTCCTTCGATGTGACCGCCGACGGCAAGCAGATCGTGTTCGACCGAGTGCGGGAAAACTCCGATGTCGTCCTGATCGACCTTGCTCGATGACCGTGTCCAAACCGCTCTCTTAACGTCGAAACACGCGATTAATGATCGGCCGCCACTCCATCTACCACTGTTCGTTCCTTTCCTGCGGGAGTGTTCGCCAATTCTGGGATTATCCTCCCACGTCGCCACGACGCGGGATATCACAAGGAGAGTTATGAACCGTCGCTTGCTGTCGCTCGTTTTTGTCCTGACGTTCTGCGGCAACCAGTCTGCCGTTCACGCGGGTGACCCGCCATACTGGAGCACGTTTTCGATTATTGCCGTGGACCCGGCGACCGGCATGGCCGGTATCGCCATCGCATCGAGCACGTGGACGGAGCACGCGTCCGATATCCTCACTCCCGGCATCAGTCCAGGCCATGGAATCATCGTCAGCCAGGCGGCGCTGCTGCAGCGCAATTACGCCCGAGGCGTTCAGTTGTTGAAAGAAGGAAAGGCCGCGAGCGAGGTCATCGACATTCTGAAGCGCGAGGATCCTCGATTCGAGAGCCGCCAGATCGCGGTCGTCGACGCCGCAGGCCGATCGGCCGGGTTCACGGGCAATGAGGCGCTCTCTTGGGCGGGAAGTCGGAGCGGGCCGTACTACAGCGCTCAAGGCAACATTTTGGTGAATGCGGATACGGTGCCCGCGGTCGAGGCTGCGTTCGTCGCGTCCGCAGGCCAGCCGATCGCGGACCGGTTGATGACCGCACTTCTCGCCGGGAGCCGAGCGGGCGGCGACGCGCGCGGCAAACAGTTCGCCACGTTGCAAGTGATGCGCGATGGGCCGGACGGCATTCCGGTCAACGAAGTCGTCTTCGACATCGCCGACAGTCCTGACCCGGTGGCTGAACTCGATCGACTGTTTCGAATCCACAAGGTCTCGCTGGACCTCAACAAGGTGGGCGAATTGCGGCGCGACGGTAAGAACCGGGAGGCCATCGCGCTGGCCGAAGCTGCGCTGTCGCGCCTTCCGGACGGCCATCGCCGCCAGCCGTTCGAGTCGCTGAACACTGCCCTCGCCGTGCTGTATTACAAGGAAGGAAATAAGGAGAAGGCCAAGGAGTTCATGCGCGCGGGCGCAAATGCGCTGCCGATCCATCGCCGGCTGTTCGAACAGCGTGCGCGCAACGACGAAACGGCCAAACAGATGCTGGCCGACGCCGACCTGATGCGATACGCGTACGGAAAGTGACGTGTGAGTATCCGCCACCTCTCGCGCGCGGAGAGCGACTGGCGCAGATTCACGTCTGAGAACGCGGGATCAGCGTGAGATAGGATGCGGTGTGCGCCTCGCGATTGATCCGGGGGCGGCCTGGCGCTGGAGTGCCGCGTCGGCCGCCTGCGCGTGCGCCGCCATCGCATTGGGCGCGTCGGTGCTCTGGCCGCCGGCCGTGGCAATTGCCGATCAGTATCTGACGCTCGCGGCACTGTGTGCCATCGGCGCCGTGATCGCCATTGCCTTGACGTCCTGGCGCCAGTTCGAACGGCCGCAGCGCCTCGCGGCGTTCGTGATGCTCGTCGCGATCGGAATGAGTTGGTATGCCGCGCGCCTGTCGGTCCACGAGCGGCAGTTTGATTATCTGGTCGCCTCGCAGAAGACAGCGTTGCGGCTGCAGGCGACCCAGCTCTCCGGCGACATCGTCAACTTCCTGCGGCAGCGCGCGCTGAGCGCCCCGCGGCACCCGGCGCCGGCCCACTGGGATCGCGACGTGGCCGCCGTGCTGCAGTATGAAGCTGAAGACGTCCAGCTGTTCGAGCGGATGTTCGGACCCCAAGTTCGGCGCACGCGCCAGTTGTTCGATCTCGAGGGCCTCACGGACCGCGATCTCGACGCGTTCTATCGGTATCCTGCAAACGCGTTTCAGATGAACGTCATCGCGCAGAAGCTCGCCGCGCTGGCCGGCCGTCTCAAGTAGACCTTGAAGGTAGGGTTTACAAAAGGGCTGAGATGAGCGCGGTTGCCTCTCTGGTACACTGACTTTCTCCTGTATCAGTGTGTCACCGTGGAGGCATTTCGTGACTCGATCCGCGCGCATCTACGCGGTCCTGATGACCGCTGCCCTCTCACTCTGGTCGACTCAGGGCCTTGCGCAATCGGTGCCGAGTGGCTGGGCGACCGCCGACATCGGCTCGGTCGGAGCCGCCGGCAGCGCAAGCGGCAGCGCCGGATCGTTTACCGTCACGGGCGCTGGTGCCGACATCTGGGGCAACGCGGACGCGTTCCGCTTCGTGTACATGCCGCTCACCGGCGATGGGGCGATCGTCTCGCAAGTGGACAGCGTCCAACCGGTCGCGAATTGGACGAAGGCTGCCGTGATGATGCGCGACACGCTGTCGGCGAACTCGGCGCAGGCGATGATGGTCGCCAGCGCGAATAAGGGACTCGCCTTTCAGCGCCGTGTCGTCGCGGGCGGCGTGTCGACGAACACGTCGGGGGCCACCGTCGCTGCGCCGTATTTCGTGCGGCTGACACGCACCGGCAACACTTTCACGGCAGATGCATCGCTCGACGGCGCGGTATGGACGACCATCGGGTCGGACACGATCGCGATGGCGTCGACCATCTACGTCGGCCTCGCCGTCAGCAGCCATGTGCGTGGCACGCTGGCAACAGTGACATTCGGTTCGACGGCAGTGACGACGAGCGTGTTGCCGCCGCCGTTGCCCACCACGGAAACCCTCGTGTTCATGCGTCACGGCGAGAAGCCGGACGGCGGCTACGGCCAGTTGACGTGCCAGGGCTTGCAGCGGGCGCTGGCGCTGCCCGGAGTGCTCACGCAGCAGTTTGGCAGTCCGCAGGCGATCTTTGCGCCCAACCCGCTCCCGCAAGTGCCGGACTCGGCCGGGAGCTTCGACTACATGCGGCCGTCGGCGACCATCGAACCGACCGCGATCCGGTTCGGGCTACCAGTGAACGCGCACTACGGGTACACGGACATCGCGTCGCTCCAAGGCGCGCTGCTCGCGCCGACGTTGAGCTCAGCGACCGTCTTCATCGCCTGGGAGCATCTGGAGTTGCAGAGCCTCGTCCAGAACCTGATGAATGCGTACGGCGGTGGTCAGCCAGTCCCCGCATGGCCTTCCACCGACTTCGACAGCCTCTACGTCGTGCGGCTGACAAACAGCGGCGGCAACATCACCGCGACGTTCGAACACGATTACGAGGGACTGAACAATCTGACGACCACGTGTCCGTGACCTCGGCGTGACAGTCGCGACACACTCTCACCTGTTCACCCGGCGGATACGTTCAGTCGCACCATTGATCAACGGGAACGAAACAGGAAGTTGGCGGGCTGTCTGGGACGAGTTTCGCAACGGCGACGAGGCACGCTCTCCGCTCCCCAGCGCCGGCCCGAGGAGATCGAGAAAGCACGCTCGCGGAGATGTGGCCGAGATAGGTGATAGGATGTGCTCCACACCTCGACAGTAGACAAATACGCGATGTCACGGTCGGCCGTGGGAGGTTTCATGTCTGACCGCGCCGCGCCTCGATCCGACGTCTGGCTTCGTCCGAAGACCGCGGTCTTCGGATGCATCGCCCTCATGACGCTGTACGTGCTCTATCACAACGAGCGCTTCCTGATCGAGCCGCGGGATCCGCAGTGGCTCCATATCGCGCGGTTCAAGTGGTGGCTGCTGCCGCACGCCGTCGCAGGCGCCTGCGCCCTCGTGCTGGCGCCGCTCCAGTTCTCCGACCGGCTGCGCCGCCGGTACACCACGCTGCACCATGTAGTCGGCCGCATCTACGTGGCCGGCGCGCTCCTGCTGGCGCCGCTCGGCGTTTACATCCAGTACTTCCAGGAGCGCATGGGCGCCACCCGCTCGTTCTCGGTACTCTCCGCGGTTGACGCCGCCATGCTCATGACGACAACGGCGATCGCATTTTTGTTCGCCATGAGGAGGCGCATCACCGCCCACCGCCAGTGGATGACACGCAGCTACGCCATCGCCCTCGTCTTCTTCGAAGGACGGTTCATCGCGGGCCTCACCGGCTGGGAAGCCTCCGATTCCGCGACGCAGACGACCATCTGGTCCTGCCTCGCGTTGTCGCTCCTGTTGGCTGAGATCGCCAACCAGTGGCCGGAACTGCGGTCGGCGCTTTGGGCAACGCCCGTGCGAGCGCGAGCGCGCGCGAGCGAAGAGGCGGTTTACGCTCTCAGCGAGCCGATCGCATAGACGCGCGGCGCAACGATACCCTGCCGCTGTGCGTCGGGCCGGCTGCCCGTCTCTCGCCCGATTAGAAATTGCTCCATGCACGAGGACCGTGCATCGACCGATCCACGAAGAAATTTTGTGGAATGCCGCAGGTGTATCGGAATTACAGCATGCCAAGCCGAAGCTCACGGTTCGACGTCAGATTGCGTGAGCGAAGTTTGGCGGGCCGTCTGGGACGACTTTCGCAACTGGTTCATCCATGCGGCATGACTAGCTGAGACTTCACTCAAGATGGCGTCGCGATAGCCACTACGTGACTACTCTCGACCGGTGGGGCGCACTCGTCCTCAAAACGCAGTATCCATTCGCCGTGCGCAGGCTGCGGAGACCGTTGGACTAGACTTCTCGCATGTGGGACGCCCTGCATGTTGATGTTCAGCATTCTTTCCGCGCTCTGCGACGGGCTCCGACGTTCTCCTTGATCGTCGTCGTCACGCTGGCGGTGGCAATGGGTGCGACCATCGCCGTCAGCAGTCTGCTCAACGGCATCGTCCTGCGAACGCTCGCAGTTCCGCATCCCGAACAGCTCGTGGCCCTGTCCGCCCTCGATCGCCGGACAAATCTCGACGGCTACTTCTACGCCGACACCCTCAAGGCCTACCGCGCCATCCAACAATCCTTCGCGCAGATGGCGATGTACTCCGGCGGAGGACTCACGCGGGTCGAAGCGCCGTCCGGTGTGCTCGACGCCACGACAGACACGGTCTCGCCGGACTATTTCGATATCGTCGGTGCGCGGCTGGCGGCGGGACGGTTCTTCACCGACACAGACGATCCGGTTGTGGTAATCAGCGACGGCTTCCGTCGGCGGCTTTTCGGAAATGGTCCGGCCGTCGGGGAGGCGATCAAGGTCGACGCCGTGCCGTCGACGGTAATCGGCGTCCTGGCGGACGGTTTCGCCGGTCTTTATTCCGACGGCACCACCGACATCGTCGTGCCGTTCGCGCTGCGACGCGCGGCCGGTGGCGACACGTCCACGCCGTTTCGATCGAGGAACGTTGTCGGACGTCTGGTGCGGGGCATGTCCATCGAAGCGGCGCGCGCCGAACTGCTCGCGCGTTGGCCGTCGATTCAGTCGCAGACGCTGCCGGCCGCGTTGACCGACGCCGGTCGAGAAGCGCTGCTCCGTCAACGGGTGGACGCTGCGCCGCTTGCGACAGGCTTTTCGGCTCTGCGGACCCAGTACGCCACTACGCTGTGGGTGCTCCTCGCCCTGATGGGCATTCTGCTGACGGTCGCGTGCGCGAACCTTGCGGGCCTCACCTTGGCGCGCGCACTGGCGCGGCGGCAGCAGGTCGCGATTCGTCTGGCACTGGGTGGAAGCCCGCAGCGCGTGTTCTGGCAGCTGCTGGTCGACGGGCTTTTGCTGTCGCTCGCGGCCTTCGCCGGCGCGATCCCGGTGGCGTGGGGGATCATTCGAGCCATGACGGCGTCGCTCGCGCTCGGTCGCATGGCCGGCAAGCTTCCGACCGTGACGCCGGACGCCGGCGTGCTCGCCGCAACGGCACTGCTGACCATGTCGATTGGCCTCGCGATTGGCGTCGTCGCCGCGTTGCAGTCGGTCGCGGCGCGCGTCGAGGAAACCCTGCGCGGCCGCGGGGTCATCGGCTCGTTGGGACGGTTCGGACGCGGCGTGCTCGTCGCGCAGGTCGCGCTGTCGATGACGTTGCTCGTCGGGGCCGGACTCTTCACGGCGACGCTGGCTCACTTGCGCGCGAACGATACGTCACTCCAATCACAACGCATCGTCTTCAGCCGCGCCTTTCGTGAGCCTGGAGATCGGCAACTGTTGCCGGCTGACTACTACCGGGCGCTCGCGACCGGCCTTGCCGAGATGCCGGGGGCGGATGCGGCGGCGCTGTCGGTGTATTACCCGACCTACTTCGGTCTGAAGGGCGCAGTCCCGTTCGATTATCAGTACACGCGGGAAGACGGTATCCCGCTCGATGCATCGGTCCTGACCGATTACGTGTCGCCCGACTTCTTCAATCTGTTCCGGATACCTCGTCTCAGCGGCCGTGACGTCTCGTGGGACGACGGCCTGGAGAAGCCCGCCGTTGCGCTGGTCTCGGCGTCACTGGCTCGCGCATTGTTCCCGGCAGGCGACGCCGTCGGCCAGCACATTCGGATCGCCGGACCGCAGCGACGTGACGTGGAAATCATCGGCGTCGTCGCCGATGCCCCGTACGGGACGCTGGACGACCCGCATCCGCTCGTCGTCTTCCGGCCGATCATGCAGGAAGTCGCGAGGGCGCAGTTCCCGATGGCCTACGTCCGTGCGAGCGGCGATCTCGCGACCGTGCGCGATGGATACACGCGCGTCGTGAAGTCGCTGGGGCACCGGGCTCTGCGCGACTTTTTCATCACTTCGTCGGAATGGGTCGATCGTGCGTTGCTGCAGGAACGTTTCCTGGCAGCGTTGGCCACATTTGCTGCAGCCATCACGATCATGCTGGCCTGCATCGGCGTCTACGGGCTGCTCGCGTATTCCGTGACGGCGCGGGTTCGGGAAATCGGCGTGCGCATGGCGCTTGGCGCGGCGCGCGGGACCGTCGTGTGGATGATCGTGCGGGACGGTCTGGCGATCGCGGTGCCCGCTGTGCTCATCGGCGCTCCGTGCGCGTGGGCCGGCGCGCGGCTCGTGCGGGCACAACTCTACGGCATCGCCCCCAGCGATCCCCGAACGCTGGTGATCGCCGCAGCCACCTCTCTTGCTACGGTGCTCGCGGCGTCATTGCTCCCGGCGCTGCGCGCGTCGCGGCTCGCGCCGGTCGAGGCACTGCGCGAGGAATGACCGTCTGGATGACGGAATGATTTGCGACGCCAACGATTGAAGATAGGACGCTTGGAAGAGTGCTGACGAGCGCCAGATTCCAAAAGGAGCATGAAGTGGACTGCGCGCCGCGCCGCGCCGCCGCTGACACCGAGTGTTACCCGCGAAAGACTCCGCAGCGTTTCGCAAAGGCGGCAGCCGATCGATCGCGTCGTCAGCGCAACCGCGGACGCGCACGCTTCTGGCTAATCCTCGATCTTTTTCGGAGGGCGAGGCTCACGACGCTTGCGATTTGGCCGACGCGGATTTGGGGGACTTCGTCGAACGCGGCGCCGCCGCACAGCCAAATGGGTTCTAAAGTGAAAATCACCCTGTCGCGCAAGTGATTGATGTTGGTTGCGTTAAGGACTGGCGGGCCGTCTGGGACGACTTTCGCAACTGGGTCATCCGTTCGGCTTAAAGGACTTGGGCCACTCCTCCGGGACTATTTGCGATTCCGAGGAAACTTACCTCGGGACACTCCCCATACTGCGTTGCTCGCGTTGCAAAACTGCTCAGCCCACGATCATCACATCGGCTGTTTCGGTGTTAAGAGTGGGGGGCTTACTCTTAACGAGAGGAAGTGCGCAAAGCGCTCCGGCTGCGACCATAGGCAAAGTACACGGCCAGTCCGATGGTCATCCAGACCCCCAGTCGCATCCACGTCTCCCCTGGGAGGCCGTACATCAGGTACAGACATGTGCCAATACCCAGAGCTGGGACCACCGGCACCCACGGCGTCCTGAACGGACGCGGAACATCGGGTTTCGTGTAACGCAACACCCAGACGCCGCCGCACACCAGAACGAACGCCAGCAACGTTCCGATGCTCTGTAGCTCGGCGAGCACGTCGATCGGCAGCAAACCGCCGGCAACGGCGACCACAATCCCGGTGACGATGGTTGTGACATACGGCGTTCGAAAGCGAGGATGAACCTTCGCGAACGATCGGGGGAGGAGTCCGTCGATCGCCATCGACCAGAAGACCCGAGGCTGGCCCATGAGCATGACCAGAATCACGGAGCTGAGTCCAGCGATTGCGCCAATCTTCACGATGATGCTCAGCCATCCCAAACCGGTTGCGTCGATGCCGACCGCGATCGGGTCCGGTACATTCAGTGATGTGTAAGGCACGATGCCGGTGAGCACTCCGGCGACGAGCACATAGAGCACGGCGCAGATCACAAGACTGCCGATGATTCCCACGGGCATGTCGCGTTGTGGGTTTGCCGTTTCTTGCGCGGCCGTGGAGACTGCGTCGAAGCCGATGTAGGCCACGAACACCACGCCCGCGCCCCGCAGCACACCACTCCAACCGAAGTGCCCGAATGTTCCCGCATTGGACGGTATGAAGGGATGCCAGTTGGCAGGGTGCAGGTACATCGCGCCGGCCGCGATGAACGTGATCACCACGGCAACCTTGGCGAACACGAGCGCCGTGTTCACCGTTGCGGACTCTCGAATCCCGATCACCAGTAGCGCAGTGACTACGACGATGATCAGCGTCGCCGGCACATTCAGGACCGCTCCAGTGGCGTGCCACGCATGCAACGTCGCGTCGTAGGCGTAAGGCGCGGTGGTGAGCGACGCTGGCAGCCGAACGCCGAACGTGCGCAGCAGGCTGACCACGTACCCCGACCAGCCGACTGACACCATCGCGCCGGCCAGCGAGTATTCGAGGATCAGATCCCATCCGATGATCCACGCGATCAGCTCGCCCATGGTCGCGTAGGAGTAACGTATAGGCACTCCCCGCGATCGGGATCATGGCGGCCATTTCGGAGTAGCACATGCTTGAAAACGCACATGCGAACCCGGCCAGCACAAACGACAGAACGATCGCAGGCCCCGCATACGTTGCCGCGACCTGGCCAGTCAGCACGAAGATGCCAACGCCGATAATGGCGCCGACCCCAAGCATGACCAGGTCGAGCGACGTCAATGACCGCTTCAGGCCGTGTTCGCGGTCGGCCGCCTGTCGAAGCAGGATCTCGAATGACTTGGTCGCAAACAGGCCGGCAAACCTGCTGCTCCGGGCGGACTCGCCCGAGTGTGCCGTCGAGGTTTCTTCTTGAAGGGTCACCTTGGTAATGTCCCGACATCAACGAGCGCGATGCCGAGCTGGTGCACCGTTTTGTTCAACGCGGCCAGATCGTTCGTGATGATGTTGCGCCATGCCGAGAGCGGCGGCTCGACACGCTGGACGAGCATGTCCAGCACGTCGTATTGTCCGCGCGTCGGCGCCGCATCGGCGCGCTCGACAGAAGCGCCGAGAGCGATCAGCATGTCATTCAAGCGCCCGCCGTAGTTGAACGAATCCTTGCCGGACGTTTTCTTCACCTGAAAGAGCACTTCCTCGATGGCCGAGGCCTTCGCAACCATCTCGTGGGCGGAGCGCAACACCTCCGCCGCGCGAGGATCGCCGCGGAGCCGTTCTGTCAACGACGCGAGCTGCGCCTTCAGTGCCCGGATATCGGTCACCGTCGAGTGAGTTCGACTGGTCAGATCCCGGATCTTCAGCCCGAACTCGAGCTGCTTCTGCAGGTCGCGTGCATCGACGTCGAGACGTGGGTCGCTCTTCACGTGCAGCGGTTGTGTGACCGTTCTGTCGCCAACCTTCAGACGGACGGTGTAGTCGCCGGGAAGGACCATCGGCCCGGCGAGCTGACTGCCCTCCATGTAGACGGCGCCATCGACGCCTGCCGGCGGCTCGTAGCGCAAGTCCCAAATGAAGCGATTCATTCCTACGCGCGCCGGCAGTCGCGAGTCTGTCTGCCCGCCCGGGCGCTCCGGCAGCGGAGCCGCCGCCCTGGGGTGCGCCGCACTGGAATAGCTGCGAATGGGCACACCGTCGCCACCGAGAATCTGCAACGTCACAGGCGCGTTGGCGATCTCCTTGAAGTAGTAATCGACGATGGCGCCATTGGGCGCGTTCTCGCCGGCGTCCTCCGCGCGACCGCCGGCGATACGCAGCCGAATAGCGGGACGCGGCGTAAACAGATGCACGGCGGCCGTCTCGGTGTCGGCGCCGATCGTGCGCAGCGGCTCGATATCGTCCAGGATGTAGAAGCCCCGCCCGTGAGTCGCGACCACAAGGTCACCGTTCTTGACCTGCAGGTCGTACACGGGAGTCCGTGGCAAGTTCAATTGCAACGGCTGCCACTGTGCGCCGTCATCGAATGACACGTAGATCCCGATCTCAGTGCCGGCGAATAGCAATCCGCGGCGCGAAGGGTCTTCGCGCACTGAGTGCACGTACGCGTTGTCAGGCAGCCCTGTCGTGATCTTGACCCACGTTTTGCCCGCATCTGAGGTCTTGTAGATGTAAGGGCGAAAGTCGTCGAGCTGGTGCTGGTCGGCAGCCACGTACGCCGCTGCCGCGTTGTGGTGCGATGGATCGATGATGTTGACTCGGATCCACTCCGGGATCCCTTTGGGTGTGACGTTCGTCCAGGTCGCACCGGCATCCTTCGTGATCTGGACCAGACCATCGTCGGTGCCAACCCAGATCAGACCTTTCTGCAACGGAGACTCGGCAATCGCGTAAACCGTGTCGTAATACTCGGTGCCGGCATCGTCGTTTTCGATCGGACCGCCAGAGTTTTGCTGCTTGGTCGTGTCGTTGCGGGTGATATCGGACTGATGGCGGTCCAGTTCGCGCCGCCGTCCGTCGTCTTGAACACGACCTCGGCACCGTGATAAAGCACGGCCGGATCGTGGGGGGAAAAGGCGACCGGCGACGTCCAGTTGTATCGGTGCTTCACTTGCGCGGCGTACAGGCCGTCCATGAACTGGGGCCACGCGGAAATCATGCGGGCCTGCCCAGTACGGCTCTCCCACCGCGTGATGGCGCCCGCATAGCCGCTCGCGTAGACGACGCCCCGGTGAGCCGGGTCCGGAGCAATGTAGCCGCTCTCGCCGCCGCCGACCGCGTGCCAATCGGAGCGGTCGATGCTGCCATGTTCCGTACGGCTGGCGATCGACACACTGGTGCTGTCCTGCTGCGATCCGAACACGTCGTAGAAAAACTCGTCGTTGGTCGCCGCGCGATAGAACTGCCCGGTGGGCTGGTTGTCCTGCGTGCTCCAACTGCGGCCCCCATCGACCGAGATCGTCGCCCCGCCATCATTGCCCTCGATCATCCGCGTCGGCCGATCAGGATCGATCCACATGGCGTGGTGATCGCCATGCGGCGCTGCCAGCACGCTGAATGTGCGGCCTCCATCGGTGGAGCGAAACGCCGCGAAGTTCAGGACGTAGATCGCATCAGGGTTTTTCGGATCGGCGAACAGGTGCGTGAAGTACCAGCCCCTCTGCCTGAATCGGTGGTCGTCGGTCACGAGCGCCCACGTGTCTCCCCCGTCGTTCGACCGGAACAGACCGCCATCTCTCGCTTCGACCAGGACGTACACGCGGCTGGAGTCGGCGCCGACAGCCACTGACATCTTGCCCAACGGCCCAGCGGGAAGCCCCGTTTTCAATTCCTGCCAATGCCGTCCACCATCCACCGAGCGGTAGAGACCACTCCCAGGACCACCGCTCGTCAGGCCCCAAGGGCTGCGGATGGTCTGGAGCATAGCCGCGAAGACGATCCGCGGGTTGTTCGGGTCGAAGGCGAGGTCGGCGCCGCCGGTCTTGTCGTCCCGATACAAGACCTTCTCCCACGTCTTCCCGCCGTCCTCAGTTCGAAAAATGCCGCGCTCGGCGTTCGGGCCATAGGCGTGCCCGAGCGCCGCGACCAGCACGATGTTGGGATCGTGCGGATCGATCAGGATGCTGCCGATGTGCTGCGTTTCGCGGAGCCCGACGTTGGTCCAGTGTTTTCCGCCATCGGTGGACCGATATACGCCGTCGCCAAAAGAAATGTCGTTGCGAATGCAGGCTTCCCCGGATCCGACATAGATCACGTTCGAATCGGAATCGGCGACGGCGATCGCGCCGACGGACATGATTTGATCCTTGTCGGAGATCGGCGCCCACGTCATGCCGCCGTTGTCGGTTCTCCAGACGCCACCTGCAACCGCGCCGAAGTAGTACGTCTCCGGGTGTGCCCTCACTCCGCTGACCGCGAGCACGCGCCCACCGCGGTAGGGTCCTATGGACCGCCACCGCATCCCATTGAACACGGAGGGATTTATTTCGGCGGTTGCCACGGCGCCGCACATCCACACGAGGCATCCGAAGAGGGCAAGCAGGCGAGGCTGGATCAACGATCGATGCATGGAGCTCCTCTGAATCGACATCACGCCCAGTGCCGCACTCCGGCTCCCTTGAGCATCCCGCTCGGCTTGACGCGCTTCTGACCACTGCACTCCAGGTACAAGTGAGCAATCTGCAGCAGGCGGCCTTCGCCGAAAGGCCGGCCAATAAGCTGCATGCCAAGAGGAAGTCCGTCGGCCGTGAAGCCGCACGGGACTGTCAGCGATGGCAGTCCAGCGATGTTCGCCGGCCGGTTCAGGCGTATCAGGGCAGAGCGGACCGCCTCTTCCCTCGAGCCGACGACCGCGGTCTTCTGGCCGATCATGGTCGCCGCCATCGGCACGGTCGGCGCCAGGATCGCATCGACGTTCACCATCGCGGCGGCGAACTCGGCCTGCAGCACGCGGGTGGCCTGCGCGGCCTCGACGTAGTCCACGGCAAGGACCTCCGCGCCGATTTTCAAACGCCGCAACACGTCTTCGCCATATTCCTCGCTGCGCGACGGGAAGAAGCCGGCTCTGCGATGCACGACCGTGGCTTCGGCATAGCTGTAGGGAACGCATTGCTCGCTGGCCTGCTTCACGTCGGGAAGCCGCACCTCGCGCACCTGCGCACCCGCGCGCTCGAGGGTACGAGCAGCCTTGCCCAGGCTCTCGGCCACTTCGGACGACAGATCGTCGAAGTAGAACTCTCGCGGCAGTCCGAGGCGTAAGTGACGGCTGCGGCGGCGGAGCTCGGACGCGAAGTCCGGCACCGATAGCGAGCTCGTCGTGCGGTCGCGCGGGTCTCGCCCTGCGATCGCGTTCAGTACCAGCGCCACATCCGCCGGACTGCGAGTGATGGGACCCACGTGATCGTAGGCCGGTACGAGCGGCATCGTCCCGTGGCAACTGACGCGTCCGAACGTAGGCTTCAGCCCGACAACGCCGCACAACGCCGACGGGATCCGGATCGATCCGCCGGTGTCGGTGCCGAGCGCCGCAAATGCAAATCCAGCCGCGACCGCTGCCGCTGATCCTCCGCTCGATCCGCCGGTCGTCCGTTCAAGGCTCCAGGGATTGTGGGTCGCGCCGTAGTGCTCGTTGTTGTTCGTGGCGCCGTAGGCAAACTCGCTCATGTTCGTCTTGCCGAGCACGATGGCCCCGGTCCGTCTCAGGCGGCGAATCACGGTCGCATCTTCGACGGGCACGAAATCGGCAAGAATCTTCGACCCCGCCGTCGTGCGAAGGCCGGCAGTCCAGATGTTGTCTTTGATGGCGACTGGAACGCCGTGCAGCGGACCGCGGTAGCCACCCCGCGCGATCTGCGATTCCGCGCGCTTGGCATCAGCGCGACACCCTTCCACGTTCATCGCGAGAAATGCGTTGATCTTCGGGTTGTGGGTTTGAATGTGACAGAGCAGCGACTCTAGGAGTTCGCATGGCGAGAGCCTGCGCCTGGCGATGAGAGCCGCAACCTCGCCAATGCTGAGCCAGGCGAACTCCGAAGACATGTCGCTTGACGCGGGACTACTTGGCTTGGCCGGCGGCCGACGTGGCCGAAGACGCGCCGGTCTTATTGACCACGATTTGGCCGCCCTTCATCACCCACCGGACGTTCTTCAACACGACATTGATGTCGGCGAGAGGATCGCCCTGGACCGCGACGATGTCGGCGAAATACCCGGGCGCCACCGCACCAAGAGATTTCTCCATCGGCAACAGCGTGGCATTCACCCGCGTCGTGGCGGCCAGCGCCTGCTCGGCGGTCATCCCACATTCCACATAGATCGGGAGGTCGAGCTCGTTCTGGCCCCACATCACAAAGACCGCGTCCGAGCCCATGCCAATGCGAACGCCGGCCTTGATCGCCCGACGCAACGTTTCCTTGTTGCGGGCGATATAGTCCTTAAATTTTTCGGCGTATCCAGGCGCGAAACCGTACCAATCGGCGTTGTCCCAGTAATTCTGGTTGTGCGCGACGGTTGGAATATAGACGGTACCGCGAGTCACCATCTCGCGCAGCGTCCCATCGTCGATGTCGACGGCATGCTCCAGAGAGTCCGCGCCCGCACGCACGGCGTCTTTGGCGCCACTGGCACCGTACGAGTGAATGGCGATCTTCTTGCCGTAGGCGTGGGCCGCATCGACAGCCGCCTTCATCTCGTCGAACGTGAACGTCTGGTTGGTGTTGACATTGTCGAACCCGCCGACCGAGCCGAACATCTTGATCACGTCGGCGCCCGCGCCGATCTGCTCGCGCACCGCTTTCATCACTTCGGCGGGACCGTTCGCTTCGCCGCCAGACGGGACAAGCACCTCACCCGCGCGAGGAGGCCGGTTACTGGCGTGCAGGCCATAACCTGCGGCAAAGATCCGAGGGCCTTTCATCGCACCGCGGCTGATGAGATCGCGCATGGCGATGTCCGCATACTCCTGCGCGCCGAGGTCGCGGACGCTGGTCACGCCGGCCTCAAGCGACTTGCGCGCGTTCTCCTGTGCCAGGAAGACGCGCTCGGCGGTTGGCAACCCCATGCTCGTCTGCAGCGGACGTACGCCCGGCCGCGGCTGTGCATCGGCCCAGTAGGTGATGTGCGTGTGCGCATCGATCAATCCGGGAATGCCATAGAGCTTCGAGAGATCGACGACCTGAGCGTTGGCTGGCACGGCTGAACTGCCGCTTCCGACCGACTTGATCCGGTCACCTTCGATAACGACCACGGCGTCGGTCACCACCTTGCTTCCGTCCCAGAGCTTGCCGAACCTAAGCACGGTGACGGCGCCGGCCGATGTCCTGTTGTCAGGGCGTTGCGCGGCAACAGCCACCGCCGCCACCACGCACGACACACCCAAGAGCGCCACGAGAACCGTCTTTTTCATTGATCGTTCCCTCGCCATTACCTAGCTTCAGCGCCTAGAAGATGTATTTCACGCCAATCTGCACCTGCCGCGGCGACCCTGCATTCGCCTGCAGGATCTTTGAGAAGTTCTTCGAATCGAAGTTGGCTACTGGCAGGTTGTAGTGGGCGGCATTAAACACGTTGAAGACTTGGAGCTCCACACGCAGTCGCCGCGCCGTCGAGAACGGGATTTCGCGGAGCAGCGACAAGTCGAGGTTGTCGAGCCGAGGCCCGATCATGTTTCCGCGCGGCGCCGTGCCGAAGCGGCCTGGAGCTGCCATGAACGCGCACGGATTGAACCAGTTCAGAGCCGTTCCAATCTCGTTCGGTGCCACGCATGTCGGATTCGCGGCGACTGGCCCGGCGACGAACGGGTCGGCGACCATATCCGGTCGGTCGGAGCCACCTGAAGGCACGGTCCCGCTCTGCGGAATCCCTCGGCTCACCGTGAACGGGTGACCGCTCTGCAGGGTCAGAATGCCGCTGATATCCCAGTCCCCCAGAATCGGGCTCAGAGGTCCGTTGTTGAGCATCTTGCGGTTCGCGCCGAACGGCAACCGGTAGACGACGTTCGTCACGAACCGATGGTCGGTGTTGTACTGGCACTGGCCTTCCTCGGCGGCGAAGTTGTTCGGATCCTGCGCCGTGGTTCCGCCGGAGGAGCCCGAGCCAAAAAAACTCCCGTTGTCGAGGCACCGCGACCATGTGTAAGAACTCAACAGGTTCAGGCCGCCGACGCTCCGCTTCTCCGCTTTGAACTGCAGCGCTCTGTAGGAGCTCGACGCGCTGTTGTCGATCGTCTGCAGCGTCGGTTGAAACTGGGGATCAGGAATCGGCTGTCCCGGCTCCGGCTGGTTGATGCGACGAAAGCGCGCCAACTCGACACCGCGGCTGCCAACGTAGCTCACATCGAGGAGCACACTCTTGACGGGAGCGAATTCGGTTCCGACGTTCCACTGTTCCTGGTAGGGATCCACATAGTTCAGCGCCATGAACGTTCCGCCGGGCGGCGTCTGTGACGCCGGCTGGTTGAAAATGGTCTGGATCGTGGCGGTGCCCGGGTTGATGATCGTCTGCGTGATGCGGAACGGCGGGTTGAGTCGAGCGTTGAGCTGAGCGTTCAGCAGCAGCTCATCGTAGTAGATGCCAAATCCTGAGCGCACCACGAAATTGTCCGACCCGGTAGGGCGCCATGCGAATCCAAAACGCGGTGCGAAGTTGTTGCGATCCGGCCGATACGTGGCGTCGGGAATGCCTCCCGTTCCCGCCACGATGAATTCGCATCCGGGCTTCGGGATGCAGGTCGCCGACGCGGCGCTCAGGTCGGGCACACTCAACTGGTTGTTTTTCTCGGTGACCGGTACGTTGTATTCGTAACGCATGCCGAGATTGATCGTGAGTCGAGAGCTGGCGCGGATATCGTCCTGCAAGTACACGCCGAAGGAGGTGGCGTACAGGTCCATATTGACTTCCGAATTAACGGTTTGCGCATTCGACGGAATTCCCTGCAGGAGCTGCACCAGCGCGGGTGTCGTGCCGGTGCCATTGAAATTCCACACGCCGCGCGCGCCCGTATCGAACAGCAAGTCGTAAAAATATCGGCGAAACTCTCCGCCAACCTTGAACTGGTGCTTGCCGCTGTTGAACTTTGGGCTGAACACGAAGTTGTCCATCAGATGCAGCGTGTAGGTAGGGTGATCCTGGGGCGTGTTCGTCGGCTGGCCGATGCCGTCGAAGCCGGCCACTGCCACGTTCGGAAATCCGAGGTCGATCGGCGCCGTCAACACGTTCGGGAACCCGAGTAGCGCATTGTGATTGGTCTGGTCCGTCTGCGTGAAGATGCCATGCTCGCCGTTGAAGCCGCCTCGGAATTCATTCAGGACGTTGTTGCTGAAAATGTGGTTCCAGCTGGCGCCGCCATTTTGCCCGTTGGTGATGACCGTGGTGCCATATCCGGGCAGTTGCGTGTAAGGCGACAGCGGATCGAACGGATTGAGGCGGTGGCCCCACGACAGCGCGTAATGCCCTGATATGTTGTCTTTCGCCGACACCGACTGGTCGACCTTCATAGAGAACAGCGGCAGATTCTGCTCAATGATCGGTGCGGACACATACGCGTTGGAGGTGTTCGGATCGCCCGAGTTCGGGTCCGGATAGAGATTGAAGATGTTCACACCAGCGGCATTCCGCTGGGCAGCGGGAACCGCCGCCAGCGCGCTGGCCTTCTGCGTCAACGACGGGACTGTCGCGATGCGCGTGTCGGCCTGGCGGAGGCGGAGGTACTCAAACGTCGCAAAAAAGAACGTCTTGTCCTTGCGGACAGGCCCGCCGATTGAGCCGCCGAACTGACTTCGACTCAGTTTCGGAGTATCGCCCGGCAAATCAAAGGCATTCTTGGCATCGAGGTGCTGGTTGCGAAGATATTCGTACCCGTCCCATGAAAGATGTTGCTGCCGCTCTTCAAGACGACGTTGATCTGCGCTCCGGAACTGCGGCCTGTACTCGGCGTTATACGTGCCGGTCTGCACTTTAAATTCCTGGATCGCATCAACCGAGGGCAGCGCGCTGTACTGATTGATGACCAGATCGTTGTTGTCGATGCCGTCGAGGAGGAAGTTGTTGGATATCTGTCTGGCGCCGTTTGCGCTGAGCGCCAACCCCTGGCTTGACACGAGAGTGTTCTCGGCGTCGATTTGCACGCCCGGCGCCAGGTAAGCGAAGTTGACGAAATTGCGTTCGTTGAGCGGCAGGCTGGATATCTGGAGCTGGCTGACTACTTGTCCGAGCGACGACGTGTCGGTCTGGATCAGCGGCGCGGACGCAGTGACCTCGACGCTTTCCTGCACGGACGCGACTGTCAGGGAGAAATCCATGCGAACGGTCTGGTTTACCTCCACCTGAACGCTGCGCACGACGTTCTTGATGAAGCCGGCGAGCTCTGCCGATATTTCATACACACCGGGCGGCAGCAACTGCACACTGTAGTCGCCCCTCGCGCTCGTCACGGCGTCGCGGACCGTGTTCGTCCCGACGTTGCGAATCGTCACCGTCACGCCGGGCAAGACGCCGCCACTGGCGTCATGGATGGTGCCCACGATGGCGCCCGTGCTCGCCTGCCCAAAGGTCGGGACGGAATTCGCTAGCAGCGACACCACGAATACCGTGACGCCACACGCGGTTGGGACGCGAAATCGCGATCTCACTGTTGCGGACATTCGTCTCCTCCGCGGCAAAGACGGTTCAGTTGTGTCCGACGTTCATGGCGCTGCAGGTGCCGTTCGCAATGGCGCAAAGGAATCGAGGGCACAGGTACGAACAAGGCGCGGATTACATACCTCCGTCGCCCGGACGTCTAGCATCGCCTTAGCGCTGGAACCGGATTAGCGAAGGGGGTGCAACCCGGAACAGCTCACGCGCGACGGCGCAGGTTGCGATACTCAGTGGGAGTGACGCCGGTCTCGCGCCGGAAGACACGCGTCAGGTGGCTGTGATCCGAGAAGCCCGCCGCGAGTGCGATATCGACGATCGGCTCCGCGGACGAGACCAACTGCTGGCTGGCGAGATCGACCCGAAGCTTTCGGATGTACCCTCCGACGGTCACGCCCTCCTTGCGGTGGAACTCCCGGGCAAGGTGGACAGGATGCACCCCAACTGTGGCCGCCAGCTGATCCAGCGTCGGAGGCTCCTTGAAATTCACGCGGAGATACTCGACCGCGCGCTGGAGCCAGCGAGGATTTCCCGTCGCGCGAACCTTGCGAGACACTCCTGCCGCGATCAATTCCAGCGCGAGCCCTTCGATGCACAGCGCCGAGATCCGCTCGGTGCTCCACAGCTCGCGGTGAAGGCGTTTCCCGAGCTGCAGGAACTGTCCGCCGGACGCGATGAAACGCGCATCGAGGCGCGCGCCGAATCCATGGATGCGGTCGAGCCATGGCTGTGTGAATTCCAGGTTTAGCAAGCAGCTCTCGGCGCCGTGCATGCTGTCGGCGTGAGCCTCTCCCTCCCCGTGCAGCACGACGTCACCTTCAGTGATCTCCCACGTCTTTCCCTGACAGCTCTCGGAGTAGCCACCTCGCAGGACGAATGTAAAGTAGGGCCATTGGTGCGTGTGCCACGGAAGCCTCTGGTTCGGTGCGTAGATGCTCTCCACAAGATGGAGTCCACCTGTTTGCCGCTTTGCCACTTGCGTGCCGCAGTAATCGCCGGATAAGAGCCGCATGGTCTTCCCCTCGTCCTCTGTCGCGTCGCCCCGCAGTGGTCCGGCGACAGGTTTCGTGCTGCGCAGAGAAGTGCACGCTACAAGTGGTCGAGCAACGCCGCGATGGATCCGAAGTCGGTGCCCTCGTCGATCGCCCGCGCGAATGCTCGATCGCGGGCATCGATATCACGAGCGATCGCTTCGACCTCTTTGAAACGGTCCCCCGGAATGATCGCGATGCCTGTCCGATCCGCGACGATGAAATCGCCGGGGACGACGCGTACGCCCCCGCAGGTGATCGCCTCGTTGACGCCTGCAACGCGCAAGCGCCCCTTTCCCGAGACAGGCGTAACGTGGCGACTCCAGACTTGCACGCCCGCGGCGTCGATTTCGTCGAGGTCGCGGCAGGCGGCGTCCACGAGCACGCCGGCGACACCTCGCCGCGCCGCAGCACGCGCCGCGAGGCCCCCGAACGACGAGACTTCTACGCCATCGGCGTCGATGACGAGCACACTATGCCGCTCGATCAGCTGCAGGATTGCGGGAACGTCAAACGCCGCCGGCGGATGTCCGCCGAGGGGCGCCACTTCCTCGCGCACGGTCACGGCTCGGCCCGCGAAGGCACGATTTCCGGCGACATGTCGTAACCCACTCACGATGGCTGGTATCCGCAGGCGGTCGAGGGCATCGCTCCAGGTGCTGACTGGAATTGACTCCCACGTAATCTTCGTCTGTTCCGCGTTCATATACTGGCGAAAGTGACACGAAAACGTAAACGAGCATCAGTTATTGCGCTATAGTTACCAATAAAACTAACGCGCGTTTTATCTCCTCGCAATACCTTCTGTCAAGCAGACCAGACGTATGCCGGTGTACGGTTCGCACAGAGCTTCGACTGACGCACCCGGACTCGGGCAACGGCTCAGGGGCATCCGCCAACGTCGCGGCATCACGCTGCGTGAACTGGCCAATCTGACGGCAATGTCGGCTGCCCTGTTGTCCCAACTCGAGACCGGGCAGCGCCGGCTCGACGTCGCACAAGGGATGGCCATCGCCGAGGCACTTGGCGTGACCGTCGAAGACCTCGTGACGGGAGCGGCCGACCTTCCCTACCAAGTGGTGCGGGAAGGCGATCTGCGCGAGCAGGAGGCGCGCGAGGTGCAACTGGTCTCGCCAACCGGCGAGATGCTCGTTCATTCACATCGGTTTCACCCGTTGGCCGACCTGTTTGCCGGCCGGCACCTCGAGCCCGTGCTGGGACTGATCTCCGGAGAATTCGACCGCGACCCCAGCTTTTGCGCACATCACGAGCAGGAATTTCTCCTCGTCTTGCGCGGCCGCATCGAATTCAGGATCCAGACACCGACCTCGGTCGAACGGCGCGAGCTCGGTCCCGGCGACGCCGTGTACTTTTGGTCGAGCCTGCCGCACAGCTCGCGATCGCTCGACGCGAGGGGAGCGGAAACCATGCAGGTCTTCGCGTCGGCACCCGGATCGTTGCACGCCGAGAGCTCATGGCTGATGCCGCCGCGCGCCGAAGTGAACACTGGAACGGGGGATCGCCTGAGGGCGATCGGTCGAAGGCTCCGGGCCTGCCGGATGGCCGCTGAGCAGACGGTCGAAGACGTCGCGGCGGTGTTGCACGTGACGGCGCGGCACGTCGAGTTGGCGGAGGCGGGACGGCGTCCGTTGCCGCTGTCCGCGCTCGCAACGTTCGCGCAACTGTCAGGGCATCCCCTGCGCGAGTTCATCGGCGAGAGGAAAGTGGGCGCGCCGTATTTGTTCGTTCAGCGGGCCGATGCGCTCGAGCAGATTCAACCAGCGCATCGACGGGAGGGCACATTCCCCGCCAACGTGTTCCGGCCGTTGACAGCCGGATTCCCAACGCCGCTGATGTTTCCGTGCCTCGTCGAAGTGCCAACCGTCGATTCCGTCGCTCAGCCGCACGTGCATCACGGCGAAGAATTCGTTCACGTCCTCGCCGGTCAACTCGAGCTAACCATCGGAGTAGGCTCCTCACTTCGGACGGAGACGCTGCGCTCCGGCGATTGGTGCTACTTCGACGCAACGGTGCCGCACGTGCTGAGGGGACGGCCCATCGACCCTTACGATCGGCTGAGTGCGAAGGCTGTTGACGTGTTCTGGTGCCCCCTCGGTGCGGATTACCTTTTCGATACGCAGCAGACGCCCCGACCTTTAATGTCCAAAGAGGCGATTCGATGATCGTGCGCTGAGCAGTTTGGCGACGCGGCAGCAGTTGTTCGGTGCCCTACGAATTTGGGGACGGAGTGATTCGCGGGAAGACTCGGGAATAGTGAAAGCGACGATTCTCACCGTGATGTTGACGGAGGGGCGAACCCACAGTGCCTGCGCGGCTCGGTAGATCAAAGTTTAGTTCTACGTGCTGTTCAATGCGGCGCGGCGGTAGCTGCTACGTAACCTTGTCTCGCACGAACGTGCATACCAGACGGGACGACCTCGATCCCGATTTTGTGAACCGCTCCGTCGAGTACCTTTGCCTCGAAGCGGAGCACGTATTGGCTATGTAGTTCCTCGGCGACCCGAACGAACGTCGCGTCCAGATCGGCCGTTCTCTTCAACTCAAAGTACGCACCGCTGTTTCGTCGGCGATTCTTGCCAGTCCAGCATCCGGTTTACTACGAACCTTCTTACCACGCGCCACATAATCCGTTTCGAGCGCAACCGCGAGATCGCCGACGGCGTGTTCACGGCGGTCAACGACCCGCGGCGGCCGCGCGTGGCGCCAAAGACCGAGACCGTGACGCCGGCCGTCGACTTCGCGCCGATCGCACGCGCGATCGACGCGCTCACCAAGCGCGCGGCGGCGTACGACGCGGCGCGCGCCGCGGCCGCCAAGAGCACCGTGTCCGCCGCCGCGCGAGAGCGGCGCGCCGGCCTGAAGACAGCTCGCTCCGGCAAACGAGCGTGAGCGAAGTTTGGCGGAGAGGGTGGGATTCGAACCCACGTGCCGGTTACCCGACAAGACGCTTTCGAGGCGCCCCCGTTACGACCACTTCGGTACCTCTCCGTTGAGGGAAACACGCGAGTGAAGCGGACCGTAAATTATACGCGCTACGGCGCGCTTTCGGAAGAACTCCTGGATCAGCGCGCGGCACGCCTCCTCGCGCACGCCGGCGACGACCTCGAACCGATGATTCAGCCCGGCGAGCTCCGCCGCTCGCGCACCGTCGAGACGACGGCGCCCGCTCTTGGGCTCGGCGGCGCCGAACACGAGCGTGGCAATGCGCGCGTGGACGAGCGCGCCGACGCACATCAGACACGGCTCGATCGTCACGCACAAGCGTCGCGCCGGTCAGCCGATAGTTGCCGATGCGCGCGCGCCGCATCGCGCAGCGCGACGATCTCCGCATGCGCCGTCGGATCGCTCGACGCGATCGGCTGATTGAAACCGCGGCCGACGATCTGCGCCGTCGATCGCGACCACCGCGCCGATCGGCACCTCGCCGGCGTCCCTCGCCCGGCTCGCCTGCTCGAGCGCGAGCTCCATGAGCGCGTCGTGATCGATCACGATCGGCCGTAGAGATCCGTTTCGCCGACGATGGCGGGCGGAACCTCACCGCCGCGTTCGGCGCGCGCTCTCGCCGAGAACATCGGGCCCCGAGCGGGCACGAGCGGTGCGAACTTCATCATGCCGATCGGCGTCGTCATATCGTCGTAAATCGCTTCGAAGCCCCCGCGGCGAAAATACGTCTCGTGCCAGAAGCCGGTGCCGCCGGAGTCGCGCAGAAAATCCTGCCACCATTGCCGATGCGGATCAGAGCGCGCCCACCGCTCGAGCGATTCCCAGTCGCGCCAGTATTGCCGCATGCCGCCGTGCAGCGGGAACAGCGAGATGATGAAATCCTCGTGCAGGAGAAATCCGTCCGGCTTCGCCTTCTGGACGCCGGCGATGCCGGGCCGCAGTCCCATGATCACCTTCAGCCCGTACAGCGCGTTCACGCGCATGCCGAGATAAATCACGACGAGGTCGGGATACGCGGAGAGGTCGACGGTGCGGCGCTCGACAGCCATGATCTCCTCCGATCGCCGAGTATAGCGCGCAGATTTGACCTTTCCGTGAGCGCCCGGTCTAAACCTCCTGACGGGCGAACGAGCTCCCGACGGCAGCCCGAAGGAGGAAACGATGACGCTCAGAATTCTGGCGGCGTGTCTCGGATTCGGTCTGGTCGCGGCGACAACCGCCTCGGCGCAGACGACCACCGCGGCACCGGCCGACAAGCCGACGATCAATCAGCGGCTCGAAAACCAGAAAGATCGGATCCAGGCGGGCACCAAGGACGACCAGCTCACGAAGCAGGAACGCACGAAACTGCGCGCGAACGACGCCGCGGTCCATGCACAGGAACGGGTCTATCGCCGCGCGAACGACGGTAAGCTCACGAACGGCGAAAAACGTCAGCTCAATCGAGAGCTGAATCGGAACAGCAGGCAGATCTATCGCGACCGCCACAACGCCCGTCAGCCACGTTCGTAATCCCACCCCCGAACACCAGGCTCCCGGTGCACACGCGCCGGGAGCTTTTACACGAATTTGTGTAGAAGCGTACAAATTCGTAAGCTCGCCGGGCGCAATTCCCCGTAAACTGTAGTCCTCGAGTAGCGCAGCCGAGGCACAGGACTTGCGCGCCTCGACTCCGAATGTCCAAAAAGGTACTGGTTGTAGAGGACGATCGCTCCGCTCGCACAGGGCTGCTTCAGCTGATCGCGGGCGAAGGTTATGTGGCCCTTGGCGCCAGCTCGTTCGACGAAGGCCGACAACTGCTTCGTTCAGAACGTCCCGATCTTTTGATCGCCGACGTGCGGCTCGGCGAGTTCAACGGACTGCAGTTGATCATCGGCCAGGAAGCGCCGCCCCGCACGATTGTGGTCACCGGCTTCGCCGATCCCGTGCTCGAAGCCGACGCGCGCCGCGCGGGCGCGTACTACCTGCTCAAGCCGCTCGATGTTTCCAAGCTCCTCACGATCGTGCACGCGGAGTTGAGCGAACAGGCCGATGCGCCGCAGCAACCGCAGCGCCGATGGGCGCGCAAGCCGATCGCCGGCGGGCTCGCCGCACAAATCGATTCCACATCCGCGCGCGTGCTCGACATCAGCTACGGCGGGCTTCGACTGAATCTCGCCGCCGCCGAGAATCCGCTGCCGCAATCCTTCGACGTCAAGCTCCCGCAGGACGAACTGAGCGTGCCGGTTGAATTGATCTGGCAGAGCCGCACCGACGATGGCGGGCTCGAATGCGGCGTGGCGCTATCGGTGATGAGCCACTCGGCGATGTCGGCGTGGCACGGCCTGGTCGACGCGATCGGGTAAGCGGCACCGGCAACCGGTCAGCCCGTTCGTCACGCTCCCTGGCCGCGCACCGGCAGACAATAGAGATGCGCACGGCGCATGATTGGCTGAATACAGTCGTACTCCTGAGGCTCTTCGCGGTCGTCCCACTGAACCCAGAACCTGTAGCGATCGCGGCCTATCGCTTCGAATATCTCATTCAGCGACGTCCCATACTTCGCGAGCTTGTCGCCGTGAATCTCCAGCGCCAGCTTGGGCCGCTTCGACAGAATGCTCTTTGCGCCTCGCAGGACCTCATACTCGAAGCCTTCGACGTCAACTTTGATGAAAGTTGGGTTCAAATTCGCGTAGTTATCGAGGCACGTAATCTCGACCTCCGTGCCCTGCTTCGAAAAGATGATCGTTGAGTCCGAGACGCCGTCGATCCTGACGCGGCCGTCGCTGGCACCGACTGCTTTTCGCTCGAGGCTAACGTTTGTAATCCCATTGATGGCGATATTCTTGGCCAGGATGTCGCAATTCGTTGGCGACGCCTCGAAGGCAATCACCCGGCCGTTGTCTCCCACCCAGTGAGAAAACAGAATGGCAGTCCGGCCGTGGTGCGCTCCGCAATCGAGCACGACGTCACCCGGCTCGATCATCCGATCCCTGACGAATGCCATTTCGAGCGAGAGCCGGCCGGTGCGGTCGTACCAATCCCGCGCATCCGTGTCGCCGATCCAGAAATCGAACGGCACTCCATCCAGATTCTTTTTTGTCAGATAGGGTGTGAACGTTCGCTGGCGCAAGTCGAAAAGAAGTTTCTTGAGAGCCGTTCTCACGGATCGAGGCAATCGCTCGATCAGCGCATTGACGATCTTGTTGCGGAGGGCCTTCACGTGTTGTGGTGCGCCTTGCAGGACTCGAACCTGCGACCTCCTGGTTCGTAGCCAGACGCTCTATCCAACTGAGCTAAAGGCGCACATGAGGTCGGACGAAACCCTGAGTGTAGCGGCTCGCCTCAACGCTGGTCAAGACGCTCGACGAACAGTCGATCGTCGCCGAGCAGCGCCGTCGAGCCGCGTCGCGCAGCTCGCGCGCCGACGCCGCCGCGTGCGGATCGAGCCGCGTCGCGTTCGCGCCGCGCCGCGCGAGCCACGAAAACACAATCGGCGCGAGCAGCGGCGTCGTCTCGTCCGGCACTCCGAAGAACGGCGTTGAAGAATCGCCACGAGCCGCGTCGTGTGCACGGCGAGATCGGCGCCGTTCCGACGCGTGCGCTGGATCATCCACCCGCCGTCGGCGCGCGCGGCGACGAGCTCGGCCGAATCCGTCTTCGATCGACGGCAACGACGACGAGACATCGCGCAGAGCGCGCGCGGGAACGTCGCGCGTCGACGAGCTCCGGCGCGCCGACCTGCACGTTCGCGGTCGGCTGCAGCTCGCGAATCAGCGCCGCTTCGCGCAGCAGCGCCTCGAGCTCCGAGCCGACCTCGCTGCCACTCCGCGTCCGCCGCGCGCGACATCTCGGCCTTCAGCGCGCGCCAGCGGCGTTCGGCGAAGTGCGCCCGCAGCCGGCGGCGCAGATTCACCGCCTTGCCGACGTAGAGCGCGCGGCCGCCTGCGTCGCGCAGCACGTAGACGCCCGGCGTCGGCGGCGCGTCGCGCAGATGCGCTCGCCCGCACGCCGCCACTCCTCGCGCCGATCCTCGACGACGAGCGCCTGCGCGACGAGCCGGCGCGCAAGCTCGGGCGGCGCGTCCGCGGATGCCGAGCACTTCCGCGGCGAGCCGCTGATAGTCGGGCGCGTCGCCCATCTCGGCGATGCGCGCGAGGCGGTCTCAGCATCGTCGTCAGCATCTGGTCTGCGACAGCCATGGTTCTGGATCGAGGCCGTGGCCGACTCGGAAACAGGCCGGGCAGCGCGATCGGCAGCCTGCCGCCGATGCGGCGTCTCGCCGGCGATCGCGCGGACGGCGGCGAGCTCGGGCAGATCGTAGAAATCGTAGGTGAGCAGCATCGCCGGCAGCTCCGGCACGAACGACGGCGGTGTACGGGTTGCCGAAGAACGTCGGTGACGAACGGCGTGCTCGTCCGCGTCGGTCATGCCGCGCGAGATCGCTGCAGCAGCCGCACGAGCTCCGGCGACAAGATCCAGCCGGCCGCTCCCCGACGTCGCGCGCACGAACACCGACGCGACGATCGCGCCGTAGCGCGGCGCGACCGCGCGCACCAGATCGAGCTCCGACAGCGGCGTGTGATCCGACACTTCGATCGCCGTCACCTGCGGCCAGCGCTTCTTCAGCTCCGGGATGAACGTCCGGCTCGGCGCCGCGATCTGCCAGCCCGACGGGTAGTCGAGGACCGACAGATACAGCACCGGCGCGTCGCGCGGCACCGTCAGCGGCACCTGGTGGCGATCGTCCTTGACGAGCGTGATCGAGCGCGCGGACGCCTCCTGCGCCGACCGCCTGGTGCGCGCGGCCGCCGACCTGCGCCGGCACGGCGTCGAGGTCGATCGGCGCGCTGCGTGTGCAGGCCGAGCGACGCCTTGGCGCGCAGCACGCGCGTCGACCGACTCGTCGAGTCGCGCCTGCGAGCATCCGGCCGCTCTCCACCGCCGCCTTCAGCCCGTTGAACGCCGCGATCGGATCCGGCGAGTGCAGAATCTGATCGGCGCCGGCGAGAAACGCGCGGACCGCGCCTTCGTCGGGCGGCACCAGTCTTGGCGACGGCGTCCATCGACATCGAATCGGTGTAGACCGAGGCCGCCGAACCCCAGCTCGTGCCGCAGCAGACCGTCGAGAATCGGCCGGCTGAACGTCGCCGGCGTCGACGGCGCCGGATCGAGCGCCGGCAGCTCGATGTGCGCCGCCATCACCGCCTGCGCGCCGCTGTCGATGCCGCGCGCGAAACGGCACGCAGCTCGAGCGCGTCGAGCCGCGCGCGATCGAACGTGATCGACCGGCAGGCCGAGGTGGCTGTCGACGTCGGTGTCGCCGTGCCCGGGAAAATGCTTGATCGTCGCGATCATGCCGCCGTCGCGCGCGCCGGCGACGTACGCGCGCGACGAGCGCCGCGACGCGCGCCGGATCCTCGCCGTACGATCGCGTGTTGATCACCGGATTGCGCGGGTTGTTGTTGACGTCGGCGACCGGCGCGAAGTTCACCTGCACGCCGAGCGCGCGCGCTTCGACGCCGGTGATCCGCGCCTCTTCGCGCACCAGCCGCACATCGTCGTCGCCGGCGGCATCGCGCCCATCGCCATCTGCCGCGGAAACGTGGTCGCGCCGAAGATGCGGAAGCCGACGCCGGTCTCGAAGTCGGCCGTGTTCAGCAGCGGCACCGTCGACATCGCCTGCAGCCGGTTGATCAGCAACGCGGCGGAGAACGGCTGGCCGAGAATCACCGTGCCGTAGCCGGAGTTCAGCAGCACGGACGGCGCCGGCTCGACGGCGCCGAACACGTGAAAGCCGCCGACGTGGTAGTCGCGCACGAGCCGCGCCAGCGCGTCGAACGTGTCGCTGTCGGTGCTCAGGAAGTTGGACTCGAACGACGGAACGATGAGCTGGCCGATCTTCTCGTCGAGCGTCAGCGTCTTCAGCGTCTGCTCGACCCAGCGCGTCGGCCGGCGCGTCGAGCGGGAAACGGATCCGCGCGGCGCCGGCGCAGACCGTCGCGGCGCGCGACGACGAGAGCAACACGAGCGGCCACGCCGAGCGGCTGCACGCGCACCGCGCGCTGCTGGCGCCATCGAGCCAGCGCATCGGCGGATCGTAGCATGCGTCGCGCGCTACAATGACCGCCGAATGCAGCCAGGTCGAGCACAAAGCGCACGCGCCGCGGTCGGTCGGCTGCTTCGTCATCACCGTCAGCGACACGCGCACCGACGCCACCGACACGAGCGGCCGCGCCATCGCCGATCTGCTCCTCGACGGCGCCGGCCACGCGTCGCCGGCCGCACGATCGTCAAGGACGATGCCGGAGCTGGTGCGCGGCGACGATCGAGCGCCAGCTCGCGAACCCCGACGTGCAGGCGATCATCACGACCGGCGGCACCGGCATCACGTCGCGCGACAGCACCTACGAGGCGGTCGCGGCGCTGCTGCAGAAGCGGCTCGACGGATTCGGCGAGCTGTTCCGGATGCTCAGCTTCGAGCAGATCGGCGCCGGCCGCGATGATGAGCCGCGCCTGCGCCGGCCTCGTCGCCGGCCACATCGTCGTCTCGCTGCCCGGATCGGAAGCGGCGGTCCGGCTCGCGATGGAGCGGCTGCTGATTCCCGAGCTCGGACATCTCGTGCAGCAGGCGGCGCAGAGTGACGACGCGATGCGGCCGTTCACGTCGACGATCTCGCTCGACGAAGCGCGCGCGCGGCTCGACGCCGCACGTCCGGCCGATCGCGCGCACCGAGCGCGTGCGCGCTCGCGGACGCGGCGCGGCCGCGTCGCGGCGGCCGACGTCGACGTCGCCGATCGACGTGCCGCCGTTCGCGCGATCCGCGATGGACGGCTACGCCGTGATCGCCGCGGACACGGTCGCGCCGCGCCGATCGGCGCCGCGCCGGCTGCGCATCTGTCGATCGCATCTACACCGGCGCAGCCGTCGATCGTCGACGGTCGAGCCCGGCACCTGCGCGGAGATCGCCACCGGCGCGCCGCTGCCGGACGGCGCCGACGCCGTCGTGATGGTCGAGGAGACCGCGACGCGGCGGCGACGGACGCGATCGACATTCTGCGCCGCGGCGACGGCCGGGCAGAACATCGGCCGGCGCGGCGCGACATCGCCGCCGGCGATCGCGTCGTCGCGGCCGGCGACGTGCTGACGCCGAGCCGCGTCGGCGCGCTCGCGGCGATCGGCTGCGCCGACGTCGAGGTGTTCGCGAAGCCGCGCGTCGCGATCCTGTCGACCGGCAACGAGGTCGTCGAGCCGGGCAGCGCGCTGCGCGCCGGGCAGATCTACGACGTCAACCGCTTCACGCTCGGCGCGATCGTCGCGCCGCACGGCGGCATCGCCGAGCCGCACCGCGCCGGCGCAGGACACGGTCGACGCGCTCGTCGCGGCGCTCGACGCCTGCGCGCGACGCCGACCTCATCGTGTTTTCCGGCGGCAGCTCGGTCGGCGAGCGCGATCTGATCGTCGACGCGATCGCCGCGCGCGGCGAGATGATCTTTCACGGCATCGCGGTCAAGCCGGGCAAGCCGACGGCGTTCGCGCTCGATCGGCGGCGTCGCCGTTCTTCGGCATGCCCGGCAATCCGACGTCGTGCCTGTCGAACGCCTACATCCTGCTGGTGCCGTTCCTGCGCGCCGCTCGCGCGGCTGCCGCCGCACGCGCCGCGGATCGTGCGCGTGCCGCTCGGACGGCGCATCGTGTCGCAGGCCGGACGCCATCAGTTCTACACGGTGCGCCTGGCGGACGGCGTCGCGCTGCCGGCGTTCAAAGGCTCCGGCGACATCACGAGCCTGTCGCAGGCCGACGGCTACATCGAAATTCCCGCGCGACCAGAGCGTCGTCGAAGAGGGAGCGGTCGTCGAGGTCACGCTCTTTTGAATCTGGTGATTGGGTAATTGGGTGATTGGGTAATCGCGTGATTGGGTGATATTGGGATTGACGAAATTGAAAATTTGAACGATTGAACAATCAAGTGAGCGATTGATGTGCGAACAGCATCGCCACTGATTTATCTGTGCAGCAATAGGTACCGACCGGAATGGTTCGTGCTGCCTGGGTCGGCATGAGTGATGTCGCCGACCAGCTGAAAAGCCGCACAATGCGGTTCGCCCTGGACGTTTGTGACTTGATTCGGCAGCTGCCCTCTGCAGAACACGGTCCGACCGTGAAACGTCAGTTGGCGAAGGCGTCAACCGGCGTTGCGTTCAATTACCGCAGTTCATGCCGATCGCGGTCGCACGCTGAGTTCACTGCCCGGATCGGCGTGGTTGCGGAGGAAGCGGACGAAAGTTCCGGGTGGCTCGAATTCATCGAAGCGGCGAAGCTGCTCGCTTCCGAGGAACTGACGCGCCTTATGCAAGAGGCGAACGAGCTCGTGGCAATCTTCTCCGCATCGGTCGGAACGGCGCGGTTCAAAGAACGAAATCGCGTCGGAACGACGCGTCGGCCGCCGACCACCAAGACAGGCCGTCACCCGACGTAGTCACTCACGTCGGCAGCCCGCCAATCGCCACTCCGCCAATCAATCACCCAATCACCCAATCACCCATCACCCGATTACGCGATTACGCGATTACCCGATATCCAATCACCCGATTACCCAATTTCCCAATTACCCAATCCTCGAGGCCTCATCGCCTGCCGATTTTTCGTTCGTATTCCTGCTCCAGCACGTCAGCCGTGTGGAGATCGAATGCCGCAGCCGAACGCTCGTACGCCCCGCGGAATTCCGTGTGGCACCGATAGCACACCGTACGTCCTTCAGCCGGCCATAGACGGCGAGATCGATGAGCGCGGCGCTGGCGAGAATGCCGTACGCGATCAGATCGCGGCCGAACCAGTAAAACGACGCGCTGATGAGCGCGCCGATGATGACGACGGTGACGCCGACCTTCGGATCGAAATCCTTGCGGATGTAAAAATCGGAGCCGCTGCAGACAGGGCAGCGATCGATCGCGCGATCGGCGAGAACCTGGTCGCTGAACGTGAGCGACAGTTCGCGCCCGCAGCGACCGCACTTGATTGCCGCCGGCGCATCGGTGCCGGAAACAGGCAGGCCGGCATCACACTTGGGACATCGGGCGACTATTTCCATCGGGTAATTGGATGATCGGGTGATTGGGTGATTGATTGAGCCATCGAAGGCAATGTATCACTCGACGAACACTTGTCCCAATTCGGCAATCAATCAGCGCAATCACCCAATCACCCAATCACCCGATCACTCGATCACTCGATCACTCGATGCTGCCGAGCACCTAGTCTTCCCGCAGCGCCATCGTCGGCTCGAGTCTCGAGGCGCGGAGCGCTGGAACATAGCTCGCGGCCAAAGCGATGCCCGCGAGCGCAGCGGCGGCCATCGCGAGCGTCGCCGGGTCGTGCGGCTGCAGCCCGAAAAGCAGCGCGCTCGCTGTTCGTGCCGCGGCGAGCGCCGAGGCCACGCCGATGATCAACCCCACGGCCAGCAGGCCGACGGCCTCGCGCATGACCATGCGGACGACTTCCGCGCGATCGGCCCCGAGCGCCATGCGGATGCCGATTTCGTTTCGACGACGCATCACGCTGTACGACATGACGCCATATAGTCCGATCATCGCGATCAAGCGCGGCGAGCGCACCGAAAAAGCCGGAAAGCGTCGCCATCAGCCGCTCGCGCAGCAGCGAGTTCCTCACCTGCGAGACCATCGTCTGGAACTGCACGATGATCGTACGGATTCACGTCATGCATCTCGGCGCCAATCGATCCGGTGATCTGCGTCAGCGGCGCCGATCGATCGGACGATCACCTGGAGCCCCGGGTCGGGATGCTGATCCTGCGCCGAGGAGAAAAATGCGATCGGCTCGAACTCGTCGCGCAGATCGCCGTACTTCGGAGTCCTTCACGAATCCGACAATTTGATAGACCGGCTGGGGCCTGCCCGGCGGCTTCGTCGATCTGGAAGGTCTGTCCCACGGGATTGCGGCCGCCGAAGAACGAGGCGCGCGAACGATTCGGTGACGATCGCGACGTTGGCTCCGCCGAGGGCGTCGCGTGCGTCGAAGTCGCGGCCGGCGAGCAGCGGCGTGCCCATCGTCCTGAAATAATCGGTCGCTCACGCGGTTGAAATTGACGTTCTCCTTCCACTTCTTTCCGTCGATGACGATGTTGTTGTTCCAGCCAGAACCGCTGATCGGCACGATGAACGCCTGCGCCGCGTCGGTCACACCGGGCAGGCGCCGAATGCGCTCCGTGATGTCCTCGTAGAGCGCCGTTCGCCGCCCCTCGGGAATGCCGGCGCGGCGCAAATCGAGATTCGTCACGAGAATGCCGTCCTGACGGAACCCGGCGTCGAGCGTCAGTCAGATTGCGCAGGCTCCGCACGAACAGCAGCGCGCCGACGACGAGCACGAGCGACAGCGCGACCTGCGCGACCACGAGGACGCGGCGGATACCGAAGCGCTCGCGGCTGTCGGTCGTTCCGCGGCTGCCCGCCTTCATCGCGGCGCCCGGCGTCTGCGCGGTCGCTCGAATCGCCGGCAACAACCCGAAAAGCAGACAGGTCAGCGCGGCGAGCGCGGTCGTGAACCCGAAGACGCGCCAGTCGAGCGACAGATCGACGAAAATGCGCGTCGTTTGGGTCGTCATGAAGCTGACGAGGAACTGGCTCAGCCACTGTCGCGAGAAGCGCGCCCGCCGCCGCGCCGATCGCCGCGATGAGAACGCTCTCGGCCAGCAGTTGACGAACGAGCCGTGCGCGGGACGCGCCAATCGCCAGCCTTACGGCAATTTCGCGTTCGCGCGCGGTCGCGCGCGCGAGCATCAGGTTCGCCAGGTTCGCGCACGCGATGAGCAGCACGAGCGCTGTTGTCGCCAGCAGCAGCCATAGCGGCGACTCGTACCTGCGGCGCAGCGACGAGACGCCCTTGCCGGCCGGAAGCGCGCCCAGTTTGAACGTCAGATACTCCTTCGCATCGTCGGGTCGGTATGCCGGTAGCGTTGCAGCGAACATCGGCGGCGAAATCGCCGCGAGATGCGCGGTAGCCTGATCGATCGTCCAGCCCGGCTTCAGCCGGCCCATGACTCCGAGAAACCATACGTCGCGTTTCTGAAGCCCCGAGTTTTCGGTTCGGCGTCAACGGTTCGGCGCACAGCGGCACAGCGACGTCGAACGTGCGTCCGACCTCGACTCCGAAGAAGCTCGCCGGCGTGACGCCGACGATGTCGTACGGCATGGCCGTCGAGCATGACGCTGCGGCCGATTGCCGAAGGGCTGCCGGCATACTCGCGCTGCCAGAACCCATAGCTGATCACCGCCGCCGGCGCCGAGCAGCCGCGCGCGATCGTCGGCGCTGGTCAGCACGCGGCCGATGAGCGCGTGCACGCCGAGCGTGTCGAAAAATTCGCCGCTGACCCACAGCCCCTGTGCCGGCCGCGTTTCTCCGCCCGACGTCGAGCTCGAACCCGATCGGCGCCCACGCGAACGCGTTTGAAAACGCCTGTTGATGATCCCGCAGCTGTTCCCACTGCGGGTACGTCAGAAACGGCACGCGGCTTTGAAAGCTGCCGGTCCGACCGTGAGCCGCATTCGTGATTCGTACGTCGACCAGTTGCTCGGGGTCGACGACCGGCAATGTACGGATGCGCACGGCGTCGAGCAGCTGAAAGATCGCGGTGTTCGCGCCGACGCCCAGCGCGAGAGACAGGATCGCAACGATCGCAAAGCCAGGATTCAGTCGGAGGAGACGTGCGCCGTACCGCAAATCGCGCCACGCCGCGTCGATGCCTTTCATCGTGTTCATCTCGTAAATCTCCTCGCGGATGAGCGTCGTGTTTCCCAGCTTGCGCTCGGCGGCGACACGGGCTTCGTCGCGCGGCATTCCGCGTGCGACGTTATCGTCGGTCTCGATCGCGATGTGCGCCGCGAGCTCGCGGCGCCGCTCGTCGTCCCACTCGCTGCGGCGGAAGAATCGGGCAAACGCCATGGACGACTACTCTTCGCGCAAGGCGATCGTCGGGTTGAGGCGCGATGCCCGCCATGCGGGCAGATAGCTCGCGACGGCGGCGACGCTCGCAAGCAGGACGGCGCCGAGCGCCATGGTTGCCGGATCGTTCGGCTGGAGTCCGAACAGAAGCGCGCCGGCAGACCGGCTCGCGGCAAGCGAGAGCACGATGCCGACGACGAGGCCAACGGTCAGGAGGAGTGCCGCCTCAGCGAGGATCATCCGGCGCACTGTCGAACCGGCCGGCGCCGAGCGCCATGCGCACGCCGATCTCGTTCCGTCGTCGCGCGACCGAATACGAGATGACGCCGTACAACCCGATCATCGCGATCATCGCGCCGAGCGCGCCGAAGAATCCGGAGAGGATCGCCATCATCCGCTCGCGCTGGAACGAACGGCGGATGTCGTCTTCGAGCGTCCGATAGGTGACGAGCGTTCCGGAATTGATCTCTCGCGCCGCCGCGGTGATCGACGTGGTCAGCTGGTCGACCGGCACGATGGCCCCGCACGAGGACCTGCACGTCGGCGAGCGTCGCGTCCGGATTCGGCTCCTGTGCTTCAGCGTAGTACGCCAAGGCGCCGAGGCTGTCGCGCACGTCCTGATATTTCGTATTGCGGACCACGCCCACTACTTGGTACGTCGGGTCTGCCTCGCCGGGCGATACGCGCAACCGGAACGTTCGGCCGATCGCGTCCTTCGTTCCAAGGATCTTTTCCGCGAACGCCTCGTTGACGATCGCAACCGTCGGCGCGCCGGCCACATCGCGCTCATCGAAATCCCGGCCGGTGACGAACGGAATGTCGAGCGCTTTGAAAAATCCCGGGCTGACGCGGTTCTCGTGCACCAGCGTCTGCTGGAGCACGCCGTCTACGAACACGTGATCGTTCCATCCACTTCCGCTGACGGGGACAATCGCAACGTCGACAGCGGCGGTAACTCCAGGGATGGCCGTGAGCCGCTCGCGCAGCCGCCGCTCGAACCCCGCCTGGCTGGCTGGCGGAATGCGCGCGGAACGCACGTCGAAATCCGCGACGAGCACGTTATCGGTGCGGAAGCCGGGATCGACCGTCGCAAGGTTCCTGACCGTCTGGATGAACAGGAGCGCCGCGACCATCAGCACGAGCGAGAGGGCAACCTGCGCGACGACGAGGACGCGGCGCAGCCCGAAGCGCTCCCGTGTGTCGGTGGTGCCGCGGCCGCCGGCTCTCATCGCAGCGGACGCACTCTGTCGCGTCGCGCGGATCGCCGGCATGAGGCCGAAGAGCGCACACGCGCAGGCGGCGAGCGCGCACGTGAACGCGAATACCTGCCAGCTGGATTCGAGGTTGAAGACGAGAGGCGACCGGGGCGTGCTGATCAGCGTCACGACGATCTGGCTGAAAAAGCGAGCGAGCACCGCGCCGCACACGGCACCGAGCGCCGCGAGCAGCAGGCTCTCGGCAAGGAGCTGCCGTATCAGCTGCAGGCGGGAGGCGCCGATTGCCAGACGCACAGCGATCTCGCGCTCGCGCGCTGTGGCGCGCGCCAGCATCAGGTTCGCGAGGTTTGCGCACGCGATGAACAACACGAGCCCGGCCACCCCGAGGAGCATCCAGAGCGGCCGTTCGTATTCGCTGCGCAGGTAGCTCACGCCGGTGCCGGCCGGATACGCGGCCAGGCGACCGGCGAGAAACGTCTTCGCGACGTCCGGCGGAAAGCTCGGCGCAACGCTGGCCGTAAAGACGGCCGGTGAGATCGCATTCAGATGCGCCGTCGCCCGTTCGACCGACCAGCCAGGCTTCAACCGCGCGACGACGTCGAGCCACCAGTAGTGCGGCTTGTCGACGGCATTGTCCGCCGGCTCGATGGTCGGCTCGGCACAAATCGGCAGCGCCACGTCGAAGCTGCGACCGACTTCGATCCCCAGAAAGCCTGGCGGCGCGACGCCAATCACCTGGAATGCGTGCATATCGAGCTGGAGGGTCTTGCCGATGACCATTCGATCGCCGCCGAACGCTCGCCGCCAGAACGCGTCGCTGATGACGACGCCGCCGGCGCCGCATCCCCTCACGTCGTCGCTCGCGGTGAACACGCGGCCGAGCGCGGGCGGGACGCCAAGCGTGCTGAAGAAGTCGCCGCTCACCCAGAGGCCGTCAACGAGCCGCGACTCGCCCGATGTCGCGAGGTCGAACTTTGCGGTGCCCCACGCCGTCAGGCTCGAGAACGCTTCCTGCCGGCTGCGGATCTGTTCCCACATTGCGTAGGTCACGGTCGCGCGGCCGGCGCGACCCGTCATGTTGCCGAAGCGGGTCTCGAGCGACGGCCGAATTTCCACCAGCTGTTCCGGCGCGTTCACGGGCAGCAAGCGGAACTTGACGGCGTCGAGCAGCTGAAAAATCGCGGTGTTGGCGCCGATGCCGAGCGCCAGCGATGCGATCGCGACGATCGCGAAGCCGGGATTGCGCCGCAGCAGCCGGAAGCCGTAACGGAGATCGCGCCACGCCGAGTCGACGATGGCGGACGTGTTCATGTTGTAGATCTCCTCGCGGACGAGCGTCACGTTCCCAAGTTTGCGGCGTGCTGCCAGCCGCGCGTCCTCGGCTGACATCCCACGCGCGACGCCCTCGTCGGTTTCGATCGCCAGGTGCGCCTCGAGCTCCCGGCGACGCTCCTCGTCCCAGCGACTGCGGCGGAAGAAGCGGGTGAAAGGCATACTTACGAAGTTAGAACTGAGAACTGGGCCAGGTTCGACGTTCTGAGTTCTCAGTTCTCAGTTCTGAGTTCGTTCCTCAGCACGCGATTGATCGCGCGCACGATTTCGTCCCAGCGGTTGGTCTGGTGTGTCAGCTGCTTGCGCCCCGCCGGCGTGAGCCGGTAGTAGCGCGCGCGGCGGTTGTTTTCTGACGTGCCCCAGAACGACGAGATCCAGCCGCGATCCTCGATTCGGTGGAGCGCCGGATACAGCGACCCGTGCTCGACCTGCAGCACGTCGTCCGATCGGTGCTCGATGGCGTACGCGATCGTGTGGCCGTGCGCCGGGCCGAGCGCCAGCGTCTTCAGGATCAACAGGTCGAGCGTCCCTTGGAGCAACTCGCCTTGAATAGGCGCATTTCCTCGTTTCGGCATCGTGGTTCGCATCATACCACTAGATCATCTACCTGAGAGAACTGAGAACTGAGAACTGAGAACGGCAGAGTTCAAAGTTCACAGGTCAGAGTCTCTCAGTTCTCAGTTCTAAGTTGATTTTTACGATCCCGGAAAGAACGACGGCAGCGCGAGTCGCGCATGGTGTGCAGGCCGGGCGCGGCCGCGAGCACCTTGGGGATCGAGTTGACGACGATCGACGCGGTCGCGATGTCGCCGTGAATGCCGCCGGCGATATCTTCTGGCGAGATGCGCGGCGAGCCCTCGATCTCGATCGAATCGTACGATTCGGGCGCGCCGAGGATACGCCTCCATGTGCAGGCGGATCGACCGGCTCGCCTTTCCGGTAGCCGACGCCGTCCTGGATGATGCCGCAGACATAGCCGGGATCGACCGCGAGGAACTCGCTCGACATCGGTGACCGTCGCCAGCTTCGGCTGGATGTCGTCGGTGATGCGATCCAGCGTCCACCCGAGCGCGTCGGCGATCATCGCGATCGACTCGGTGAGCCCGACGTGGCGCACGCTGCCGTCGTCGCACTTTCTTCTGAAACTGCTCGGTGGTGAGCCCGGCGCCGATCTTCTGCTGGAACGGCAGGCGGCGGATGCGCGCATCCTGCACGCGGTTCACGCGCACGCGATCGACGCGCTCGCAGACCGCCGTCAGCGCAATCGGCAGCGCGTCCATCGCGAAGCCGGGATTCACGCCGGTGCCGAGCACCGCCACCTTCGCCTTCTTCGCCCACGCATGGATCTGCCGCGCCTGCCGGATGTGCGTGTAGCCGGGATACGCCAGCTCCTCGGTCGTCGACACGATCGGCGATCTTCGCCTTCAGGATCGTTTCGATCTGCGGCAGGACCGTCTTGATCGACGAGCTGGTGCAGAGGATCACGACGTCCGGCTTCGCCGATCTTCAACGCCTTGCCGCGCTTCGCCGGACACCTTGACGCCCAGGCGCTTGCGCCAGGCCGACGACGTCGCCGAGGTCGCGGTCCGACCTTCGCCGGATCGATGTCGATCGCGCCGACGATCTTGAATCCAGGACGCGCCGCCACCTGCTTGGCGACGGCGCAGCCGATCGGGCCCGAGACCGAAATGCATCACTTGGATGTTAGGCATAGCTGGCGAATTATACGCGCGCATGACGGTACGATGCCCAGCAGCATGCTCACCCGAGAGCACGTCGTCTGGGCGTACCGCCTGCTGCTCGATCGCGATCCGGAAAACGAAGACGTCATCGGCCCGAAGCTCGCGGGCTCGCGCGATACGACGGAGCTGCGTCACCACCTGATCACGTCGGCGGAATTCCAGACAGAAGAACCCGCGATTTCGCGCACACGAACGATCGGACGCTCGTCATCAAGAGCTCGCGCCTGGCGCGCGCCTGTTCGTCGATCTCTCCGATCACGTGATCGGACTCAACATCGTGCGCGGCCGCTACGAAGCCGACGAAGTCGCGTTCGTGCGAAGCGTGCTGCAGCCCGGCGATACGGCGATCGACGCGGCGCCCACATCGGGTTCTTCACGATGCAGATGGCCGCGATGGTCGGCCCGCGCGGGCGGGTGTTCGCCTTCGAGCCGCTCGATCGCAACGCCGATCTGCTCGAGCGATCGATCGCCGAGAATCGTTTCGGCGATCGCATCGTGTTCCGGCGGGCCGCCGTCGGCGCGCTCGACCGGCACGGCGACGCTGACCTTCCCTGTCGAGACGCTGAATACCGGCGGCGCATACCTGCTGCCCAGACGGCGCGGCGCCGCTCACAGGCAACGTCGAGCGCATCGGTCCCGCTCGTCGCGCTCGACGACGCTCGATCTGCGCGGCCGGTGCGGTTCATCAAGATCGACGTCGAAGGCGCCGAGCCGCAGGTGATCCGCGGCGCGCGTCGTCTGCTGAAAGAAGATCGCCCGCTCGATCCTCTCCGAGCTGCACCCGACGCAGCTCGCACGCGCGAGCGGCACGACGGCAGATGAATTTCTGAAGGAGCTGATCGCGATCGGCTACCGAGCGCGTCTGCTCGACGGGACGACGATCGACCGTGCACCGGGCGACGCGGTTCTGTCGATCGTGCTCGAGCCGGTCGGTTGACGCGTCGCCATCGGCGCCAGCACACAGTGATGTAGGATTTCGAACACATGATGCGTGCGGTGTGGCTCTCGTGCGCTGCGGCTGTCTTCGCGTCGACCGCGGCGGCTCAGTCGGCGATCACGGGTGTTGTGGCGCCTCCGCTCTCGCCCCGAAACGCCAGCTACTCGATCGACGCGCGGCTCGACGTCCGCGAGCCGGACGATCACCGGCTCGGAGCTCATCACCTGGCGGAACATCACATCGAAACCGGCCTCCGATCTCCAGTTTCACCTTTACTGGAACGCGTGGAAAAACGCGCGCACGACGTTCATGCGCGAGCGCGCGCTCGCAGGCGCCGCGGCGCAGCCGGCACCTGACGACTGGGCGCGACTGGATGTCACGTCCATCAAACTCGTCGCCGCCGAGCGCCGCCGGCGTCGGCGATCTCACCGCGTCCAAGCGCTTCATCGCGCCCGACGATGGAAACGCGGACGACGAGACGGTGATGGCGGTGCCGCTGCCGCGCGCCGATCGCGCCGGGCGGCGCCCTGGCGCTCGAAGTGAAATGGACCGCGCACGTGCCGCGCACGTTCGCGCGGACCGGCGCGATCGGCAACTTCTTCTTCATCGCCCAGTGGTTTCCGAAGCTCGGCGTGCTGCAGGACGACGGGTGGAACTGCCATCAGTTTCACGCGGGCACTGAGTTCTTCTCCGACTACGGCGTCTACGACGTCTCGCTGACGGTGCCGCAAGGCTGGACGGTCGGCGCCACGGGCGTGCAGCGCGACCGCCGCGACAACGCCGACAGCACGGACGACGCATCGGTACTATCAGGAGGACGTCCACGATTTCGCCTGGACGACGAGCCCGGATTACGTCGAGCGGACGGCGCGTTCGAGCACCCGGCGCTGCCGCCGGTCGACGATGCGGCTGCTGCTGCAGCCCGAGCACGCCGGTCAGGCCGAGCGGCACTTCGACGCGACGCGCACGACGCTGAAGTACTACGGCGAGTGGTACGGCGCCTATCCGTACGGCCACATCACGATCGTCGATCCCGCGTACGCAGAGCGGCGCCGGCGGCATGGAATACCCGACGCTCTTCACCGCGGGCACGCGCTGGCTCGCGCCCGCGCACGTCACGACGCCGGAAGGCGTGACCGTGCACGAAGCCGGCCACCAGTTCTGGTACGGCATCGTCGGCAACAACGAGTTCGAGGACGCGTGGATGGACGAGGGGTTCAACACCTTCTCCACCGCGCGCGCGATCGCGCAGGTCTACGATCCGAACTACTACTCGCGCCGCTACTTCGGCGGCTTCATCCCGTGGGTCTTCAAGGACATCCCGCTCATCGCGCGAGACCGACGGCAACCGGCTTGTCGGGCTATCGCCTGCGCCGCGAAGACCGATGCGCCAGTCGACGCCGACGTTCCGCTACTTCCCCGCGACCGGCGGCGCGATCACCTACAACAAGACGGCGCTGTGGCTGAACACGCATGGAGCGCTGGCTCGGATGGCCGACGCTGCAGCAGATCATGTCGACGCATTTCGCGCGCTGGAAGTTCAAGCATCCGAAGCCGAGTGACTTCTTCGACGATCGCGAACGAGGTCGCCGGCCGCGATCTCGGCTGGTTCTTCGATCAGGTGTATCGCAGCTCGAACGTGTTCGACTACGGCGTCGAGGACCTGGAGAGCGTCCGCTGACGGCGGTCACTTCCGCACGACGGTCGTCGTGCGCCGCTACGGCGAAGCGATCTTTCCCGTCGACGTGGTGATCACGTTCGAGAACGGCGAGCGCATCACCGAACACTGGGACGGCAAGGATCGCTGGAAGCGCGTATACCTACGATCGAGCGCGCGCCGGCGCTGTCGGCGCAGGTCGATCCGAACCGCGTGCTGCTGCTCGACGTGAACTACACGAACAACTCGAAGACGCTTCGACCGCGCGGGCCGGCGGCGGCGACGAATGGTCGCTCGAAGTGGATGGTCTGGCTGCAGGACTGCCTGCTGTCGTGGGCGTTTCTTCGTATGAACGGGCTGTTCGGACCTGCGCTCGACGGCATTCGCCGCGTCAACCGAGCGCCCGCGATCCTCGCCGGCGTGTGGCTGATGACGCTGGCGTCAGCCTGCCGCTGGCGCTCGGCGCTGCGCGGCATGCTCGCACAGCATCTCGGCGGCAGCCTCGCGGCCGACACGGCGGCGCAGCGGCGTGAACTACGACTGGATGCAGGAGTTCGCCGACCAGGCGAGCGGCCTCGGCGTCGACGTTCAGGCCGACGATCATCGGCTTCGGCGCTGTCCTCGACAACCTCAGCGCGCTTCTCGACAACACGACGCGTCCCGTCGTCATCGTCGGCGCGGCCGGCGTGTACGTCGCTGCTGTGGCTCTTCGTCGCGGGCGGCATCATCGATCGGTACGCGCGCGATCGCGCGACGCGCGCGCACGGCTTCTTCGCCGCGTCGGGCATGTTCTTCTTCCGCTTCCTGCGGCTCGGGCTCGTGATGTGGGGCGTCTACTGGGTGCTCTTTACGGACCGTGCACCCGTGGCTCTTCGACCGTCTGTATCGCGCGCCATTCACGACGTGAACGGTAGAGCGCACCGCGTTCGTCGATCCGCGTCGTCCTCTATCTCGCGTTCGGCATGCTGCTCGCCGCGTGCAACCTGATTTTCGACTACGCGAAGGTGCGCGCCGTCGTCGAGGATCGCCGGAGCATGCTCGGCGCGATCGCGCGCCGCGCTCCGCTTCGTCCGCGCGCAACGCGGCGGCGGCGATCGCGCTGTACCTCGTTGACTTCGGCCTGTTCGTCGCGGTCCTCGTGCTCTACGCGATCGTCGCGCCCGGCGCCGGCGGATCCGGGCTGTCGGTGTGGATCGGGTTTCGCATCAGCCAGTGCTACATCGCTCGCGCGGCTGTGGGTGAAGCTGGTGTTCTGGGCGTCGGAGACGGCGCTGTTCCAGAGCCGCCTCGCGCACGCCGGCTACATCGCCGCCCCTAAGGCGGAGTGGCCCGAATCGCCAGCCGCCGAGCACATCCTCACTGTTGGCTCTGCGCCTTCGAGCGGTCCTCATACGGCCTGAGATTCCATTCGAAGAACGCCCACGTCCGGTTCCACGAATCCCGCTGCTCCGGCGTGTCCATCCGCTGCAAGGTCTTGAGGTCGGTCCGCCGGCTGAATGTGTGGCCGCCGCCGGCCGCGCCGGGCGGCGGATCGACATAGATCTTCGTCTCGGCGAGATTCGGTTTTCGCGACCGCAGCGCGTCGACCATCTGCTGGTCCTCGACGAAATCCACGTCGGTATCGTTTGTCGCCACGTGGACGAGCAGCGGCACGTTCAGCTTGTCGACGCTGTACAGCGGCGAGCGCTTGATGTACTCCTCGCGCTTTTCGAACGGCAGCCCCTGGATGCGCTTCTCGGTCGAATAATCTCTCTGATAGCCGGGACCTTTGTACGAAAGCCGGAACACCAGGTTCGTGACCGGCACGATCGCCGCCGCCGCTTTGAAGGGCGTCACGTCGCGAAAGACCGAGTGCAGCGTGATGAAGCCGCCGTGGCTCCAGCCCATGATGCCGAGGCGATCCGGATCGACGTACGGCAGGGTCTTCAGGTAATTGACGGCGCTCATCGTATCGTCGACCTCGTAGCCGCCGTAGTCGATCGCCTTGTGATAGGCCTCGCCGTATCCGGTGCTGCCACGGTAGTCGGGCGTGATGATCACGTAGCCGCGCTCGACCGCCTCCTTGATGAACGGGAAGTACAGCGTGTCCATGTTCCCGTGGACGCCCCCATGCACCCACACCATCGCCGCGTGACCGCGTGGACCGCGCTTCTGCAGCGGCTGGAAAAGATACGCCGGGATGTCGAGGTCGCCGACGCTCGATCGATACGTGACTTTCTGGAAATCCATCACGCCCTTCGATGCTTCCGCGAAGCGCGCATCGGTCTGCTTCTTGATGTCGATATCGCGCTGAAAGTTGGTGCCGAGCGAATTGTCGTCCGGATTGTTGCTGACGTACAGCTTCCGGGCGCGCTCCGGATCCATTTTCGGCTCCGGGCGCGGAGGCCGCTGCTGCGTCTGTTGTCCGGTTGTGGGAATCGATCCAATGACGAGGGCGGCGGCCAGCGCCAACCAAAGGCGGGAATGCGTCTTTCGCATGAGCATTGCCTCCTGTGTCGCCGCGAAGTTTACACCAGCGGTGTTCTTGACTCTCCGCCAGTCCAGACCTAAGCTCCGTGAGCCAAGGAGGGTGCTGCATGAAGTACCTACGTGAGGCTGGCGATGCTCGCCACGCTGTTCGCCGTGGTCGGGTCGTCGGCTGCGTTCGCTCAAAGTGCCATCGCCGGCATCGTCAAAGACGCGCTCCGGCGGCGTGCTGCCCGGCGTCACCGTCGAAGCGTCGAGCCCGGCGCTCATCGAAGGCATCGCGCACGCGCGGTGACCGACAGCGCCGGCAGCTACCGGATCGAAAACCTGCGGCCGGGCGACTACGTCGTCACGTTCACGCTGACCGGGTTCCGCACGGTGAAGCGCGAGGGCATCACGCTGCCGGCGTCGTTCACCGCGACGATCAACGCGGACCTGTCGGTCGGCGCAGCTCGAGGAGTCGATCACGGTCACCGGCGAGTCGCCGCTCGTCGACGTGCGCAGCTCGGTCGTCGCAGTCGGTGATGAACCGCGAGCGGCTCGACACGATTCCGACCGGCAAGGATCCGTTCGCCGTCGGCCAGCTGATCGCCGGCGTCACGACGTCACACGCCGGACGTCGGCGGCACGCAGGTCATGCAGCAGCCGACGCTGCAGGTGCACGGCTCGTCGAACAACGACAACGTGTTCATGGTCGACGGCGTGCAGATTCAGCACATCGGCTTCGGCGGCAACCAGACCGGCTTCTACTTCAACGACGGTCTGATGGAGGAAATCAGCTATCAGACGAGCTCGCTGCCGGCGGAAGCGCCGGTGGGCGGCGTGCAGATCAACATGATCCCGCGCGACGGCGGCAACGCGTTTCACGGCGGCGTGTTCACCACCGGCGGCGAACGGCAGCATGCAGGCGAACAACCTGACGCCGGATCTTCAGCGATCTCGGCTTCAAGACGCAGAACAGGGTGCAAGAGCGTGTACGACGTCAACGCTCACGCTCGGCGGCCCGGTGATGAAGGATCGCCTCTGGTTCTTCGGCACCGTGCCGGCGTTGGAGCGCGAACAACTATCTCGGCAACACGTTCACGTCGGACGGGCGACCAGGCGGTCGACGACCAGCACCTCACCGACGCCACGATCCGCCTGACGCTACCAGGCGAGCGAAGAACAACAAGTTCTCGTTCCACTACGACCGCAGCATCAAGTGGCGCGGCCACCGGCCGAACAACTGGCTGACGGCCAGCATCGAACGATCCGATCTCCGACGTCGTCCAGACGACGCAGCTCGAATTACATCGGCGAGATCAAGTGGTCGTCGACGATCAGCAACCGGCTGCTCGCGGAGGCGGCGATGTTCACGCTGCCGGTCAACTACACGCTCGGCTTCGAGCCGGACGCGGCGCCTGGCGTCGTCGCGACGTTCGACCAGATCCAGTCGATCATCAGCGGCGTCTCGCCGCGCATGGACACCGACAGCGCGCGGATGTTCACCTACGCCGGCAACCTCTCCTATGTCACCGGCGCGCACAGCCTCAAGGTCGGCACGCAGGTGCGCACCGGCTGGTCGCAGGAGCTGTTCACCATGCGCGGCGACATCCTGCAGATCACGAACAACGGCGTGCCGAACTCGGTTCGCCTGGTCAACACGCCGAGCGGCCACAAGGAAGTCGGGCGTGAACGCCGGCATCTACGCGCAGGATTCGTGGCAGCATGGGTCGCGTGGACGCTGAACCCGGGCGTGCGCTACGAGCGCTTCGTCATGTCGATTCCGGCGCAGAGCGCGACGGCCGGCACGTGGGTGCCGCGCGCGCGACTTCCCGGCGCAGGACGGCATCGTCAACTGGAATACGGTGTCGCCGCGCCTCGGCTTCGTCGTGGGACGTGTTCGGCGACGGCCGCACGGCCGTGAAGGGCGGCATCAGCCGCTACGATCGCCTCGAGGGCATCACGATCATCCAGCCGCTCAACCAGCGGAACATCTCGTTCCAGACCTGCCCGTGGAGCGACACCAACAACGACCTCGTTGCGCAGACCAGCGAGATCACATGGCGAAATGCAGCGGCTCGCTGCAGCCGACGCTCGGCAACGTCGATCCGAACCTGAAGCGGCCGCACCAGTGGGAATACACAGCGATCGTGCAGCGGCAGATCGGCCAGCGCACGTCGGTGAGCGTCGGCTACTACGGCCGACAGTTCGGCGATCTCTACACGACCGTGAACGCGCTGGTCCAGCCCTCGGACTACACGCCGGTGACCATCACGAACCCGCTCACCAACCAGCCGCTGACGGTCTACAACCAGGATCCGGCGACGCGCAGCGAGCTCGCAGAACGTGGTCACGACGATTCCCGAGCTTGAAGCAGACGTACAACGGCGTCGAATTCCAGGTGAACACGCGGCTGTCGCAAGGCGACGCTTTTCGGCGGCCTCACGCTCGGCCGCGACTACGGCGACAACGACAGCGGCGACCTGAACAACCCGAACGTCGTGATCAACAACAACGGGCATCTCGGCTTCGATTCGCCGTATCAGATCCGCGGCGGCTTCAGCTACCGGCTGCCGGCCGACGTGCAGTTCGCCGGCTCGATCCGCGAGGCGACGGGCCTGCCGCAGGCGCGCACCTTACGTCGTGACGACGACGCAGGTGCCGGGCCTGACGCAGGTCACGCAGAACGTCAAGGTCGCGCCGACCGGCGACTTCCGCTATCCGTGGCAGAACCTCGTCGACCTCCGGCTCTCGAAGTCGTTCAAAACGGCGGAACACCCGCTTCGAGCCGATCCGTCGATGTCTTCAACATCTTCAACAACAACGCGGTGACCAGCGCCGTGACGACGATCGGTCGCTCGCTGGGACGCCCGTCGGCGATCGTGATGGGCCGGCTGTTCCGGGTGGGCGGACGGATCTCGTTCTAACGGTGTAATCGGGTGATCTGGAGGATCTGGTGATTGGGTGATTGATTGGCTTATTGGGCAATCAGTCCCATCAATCACCAGATCACCCAATCACTAGATCACCCGATTGGAATGGTCACGCGGCCGGCGCGGCGCTCGCCGCGATGATCGCCTTGATGGCGTCGGCGTCGAGCGACTCGACTTCGAGCAGCTCTTCGGCCATCGCGCGCACCGCGTCGCGGTTCTTCGCGACGATCTGGCGCGCGGTCTCGTAGCCGCGCATCACGAGCTCGCGGACTTCCTCGTCCACGCGCTGCGCCGTCGCCTCGCTGATGCCGGCGCCGCTTGTCGGTCTCCCACGGATTGCCCGGCGTGCGGTACGCCAGCGGTCCGAGCGACGACATCCCGAACTCGCAGACCATCCGCCGCGCGATGTCGGTCGCGCGCTCGATGTCGTTGCCGGCGCCGCTCGTCATCTGCCGCAGGAACAGCTCCTCGGCGACGCGGCCGCCCATCAGAATCGCGATCTGCGCCTCGAGGAACTCGCGCGTGTGCGTGTGCCGATCGCCTTCGGGCAGCTGCATCGTCACGCCGAGCGCGCGGCCGCGCGGGATGATCGTCACCTTGTGCAGCGGATCGGCGTGCGGCAGCAGCGCGGCGACGACGGCGTGGCCCGACTCGTGGTACGCGCACGTGATGCGCTCGTGCTCGCTCATCGTGAGCGACTTGCGCTCGACGCCCATCAGCACCTTGTCGCGCGCCTGATCGAAGTCGTCGTCGGTGACGATCTGCCGGCCGCCGCGCACCGCGAACAGCGCCGCCTCGTTCACGAGGTTCGCCAGCTCGGCGCCCGAGAAGCCGGGCGTGCCGCGCGCGATCTGCCGCAGATCGACGTCGGCCGTCGAGCGCGACCTTCTTGCGCGTGGATGCGGAGGATCTGCTCGCGTCCCTTGATGTCGGGCGCGCCGACCGTGACCTGCCGATCGAACCGGCCCGGGCCGCAGCAGCGCCGGATCGAGAATGTCGGGACGGTTGGTCGCCGCGACGACGACGATGCCCTGGTTGGGCGCGAAGCCGTCCATCTCGACGAGCAGCTGGTTCAGCGTCTGCTCGCGCTCTTCGTGGCTGAGCGAGTTGCCGCCGCGGCTGCGGCCGACGGCGTCGAGCTCGTCGATGAAGACGATGCACGACGGGTGGCGCCGCGCATCCTTGAACAGCTTGCGGATGCGCGACGCGCCGACGCCGGCATACATCTCGACGAAGTCCGAGCCGCTCGCGAACAGGAACGGCACCTTCGCTTCGCCGGCGATCGATCGCGCCAGCAGCGTCTTGCCGGTTCCGGGCGGACCGACGAGCAGCACGCCCTTCGGGATGCGGCCGCCGATGGCGGAGAACCGCTCCGGCTCGCGGAGGAAGTCGACGATCTCCTTCACTTCTTCCTTCGCTTCGTCCACGCCGGCGACGTCGGCGAACGTGACGGTCGTCGATTCCGGATCGGCCTCGCGCGTCTTGCTTTCGAGCGCCGGAATGCGGCCGCTCGTCACGCGGTACAGCGTCAGGCCGAGCAGGCCGATGAAGCCGAGCGCCGAGCGCCAGCGCGCCGTAGCTGTAGGCGCTTCCGCTCGGGCGCGCTGCGGACGTCGATGCGCACGCTGCTTCGGCGAGATCCGAGACGAACGCGGCGTTCGCCGGTGACGTAGTTGGCCGGCGCGATCGTCCGGAACGTCTTCCCGTCGGTGCGTTTGTAATCGAGCACGTCGCCGCTGACGACGACGTCCGCGACCGCGCCGCGGTCGACGTCGCTCAGCAGTTCGGAGAACGCCACCTGAGGAGAGTCGGCGGCGGTCCGGCCGCGCAACAGGGCCAGCGCGACCAAAAGGAGCAGCAGAACCCCCGCTCCCGCGATCCAGACATTGCGGCGACGCAACCACTTCGCAAACACGTAAGGCTCCGATGTTCCTGTCCGCCAGAAGGCGGGCGTCGCGAACGCACGCCGTGCGTACGTCTACCTTCGGTGAGACTGTTCAGGCTCTGTGTGTAAAGGAACTTCCGCGGGGGGACGCGGAATGTGATGACATGTTACACGAGCGAACTTGGAATGTAAATGTCAGCACTACAGCAACTTACCCCAACCGTACGTATCGGCTGCTCCGGATGGCAATACAGACATTGGCGAGGAAATTTTTATCCGGTTGAGCTGTCGTCGTCGCGTTGGCTCGAGTATTACGCCGAGCGCTTCAACACTGTCGAAATCAACAATACGTTCTATCGGCTGCCCGAAGCGCCCACCTTCGCCGCCTGGTCGCGGCGCGTGCCGCGTGGCTTCGTCTACGCGGTGAAAGCAAGCCGCTACCTCACGCACATGAAGAAGCTGAAGGATCCGGAAGAACCGATCGCACGATTCTTCACCCGCGCGAGACGGCTGTCGACGACCTTCGGACCGGTCCTCTACCAGCTGCCGCCCCGCTGGCCCGTGAACGTCGAACGGTTCACCGCGTTCCTGCGCGCGCTGCCGCGGGGCTCGCGCCACGCCGTGGAGTTTCGCGATCCGAGCTGGTACACGGACGATATCTTCGCGCTCATGGAGAAGCATCGCGTCGCCTTGTGCCTGCACGATATGCAGGGTTCGGCAAGCGGCATGCGCGCGATCGGCCCCTTCGTCTACGTTCGCTTCCACGGGGTCCAGAAGTACAGCGGCAGTTACAGCGACGAAGCACTCGAGCGGTGGGCGACGTGGTTGAGCGAGCGCGTGAAGGATGGCCGGCGCATTTACGCGTACTTCAATAACGATACGGGCGGGCACGCACCTAGAGACGCGGCACGGCTCCGGACTCTGTTGAATCTAGTAATCTAGTGATCTGGGTGATTGGGTGATTGATGGATGGATTTGGCGATTGATGACATTCGATTGCCCAATCTCGCCATCAATCACCCGATCACCCAATTACCAGATCACCAGATTCAAACGTCCGCGAACTTGTAGCCGACGCCCCAGACGGTGAGCAGATATCGCGGGTTGGCCGGATCGGGCTCGATCCGCCGGCGCAGGCGCTTGACGAGCGTGTCGACGCTGCGCACGGTGACGAACGTGTCGCCGCGCCAGATCTTCGCCAGCAGCGCCTCGCGGCTGAACACGATGCCGGCGTGCGTCGGCGAGCAGATGCAGCAGCCGAAATTCCTGATCGGTGAGCTCGACGTCGCGGCCCTCGACCGCACGCGGCGGCGCGCCGGATCGATTTCGATGCCGTGCACGCGAACCGGCGGCCGGCGTTCCATCCTCCTCGCGCCGCCGCCTGCCGCGGGACGGCGCAGCAGCGCACGGGCGCGCGCGACCAGTTCGCGGACGCCGAACGGCTTGGTGAGGTAATCGTCGGCGCCGCTTTCGAGGCCGACCACCTTGTCCGACTCCTCGCGGCGGGCGGTGAGCATCAGAATCGGCACGTCGTGGTTGATGCGGCCGTTGCGCACGGCGCGGCACAGCGACAGCCCGTCGAGCCCGGGAATCATCACGTCGAGCACGAGCAGGTCGAATCGCTCGCCTTCGGTCGCGGCGAAGCGCGCTCTGGCCGTCGCCGCACCCCGTCGCACGCGTAGCCTTCGAGGCCGAGATGCAGGCACACGAGCTCGCGGATGTTCGGCTCGTCTTCGACGACGAGAACACGCGCGGCGGAGGAAGCGGTTTGTGTCATCTTTTTTTCACAGTCCAGCCATGCGCGGTCCACTCGCCAGCGGTCCAATAGAACAGTTGCCCTGCCGAAGGAGAACACGTCATGACTGATCGAACGCGTAGGATCGGGTTGAGTATCGGCGCCGCCTTCATGGCGGTCGGAATGGTCGCTGGCGTCTTTGCGGCCACCCAGAATCAGAATACGAGCGAGCCGCAGGTTCGTTTAGCGGTCGGCGGGGTGGTCCGCCGCCGATGGGTCTCGGCCCGGGCGGTCCGATGGGTCCCATGGGGATGCTGGGTCCGATGATCGGGCGTCTGGGCCTGACCGACGCCCAGAAAGAGCAGCTCAAGGGCATCATGCAGGCGCATGCGGACGAATTCAAGGCGCTTGGCGAGCCAGGCCCGGACAGCGCACCAGGCGCTCGAGCAGGCGATCCTGCTCGATCCGGTGAGCGACGCCGCTGTCCAGTCGGCCAGCGCCGAGGTCGCGGCTGTCGAATCGCAGATGGCCGTGGCGACGCGCGCACGTGCGAGCGGAGGTCTTTCAGATTCTGACGGATGAGCAGAAGGCTCAGGTCAAGCAGATCAGGCGCCGACCATGACGCAGCGGAGCCGCGCATGGACGTCGGGCGAGGACGATAGGGTCGAGCCGTACCTCAGACGACCTCGTCCGTGACGGCTTCGACGATGTGCGCGGCGGAGATGCCGAAGCGATCGAGCAGCTCGTCGGGCTTGCCGCTGCGCGGGATCTCGCGCACCGCGAGGCGATGCACGGTGAAGCCCGCGTCCGCGACCGCTTCGGCCACCGCGTCGCCGATGCCGCCGGCGGCGTAGTGATCCTCGACCGTGATGAGGCGTCCGCCGGTCGCGCGCGCCGGCGGCGACCAGCGCCGTCGCGATCGACCGGCTGCAACCGAATAGAGATCGATGACGCGAATCGGCGGTGCCGGCCGCCTTCAGCTGGTCGTACGCCTTCAGCGCCTCGAACACGCGTCACGCCGGCGCCGATCGACCGTCGCGACGTCGTCGCGCGCTCTCGCGCAGCACCTTCAAGCCGCCGATCGTGAACGTCTCGTCGTTGCCGTAGATCACCGGCGTCTTCGGACGGCTCGTGCGCATGTACGCCGGGCCCGGGTGATACGCCGCCAGCGGCGACCAGCCGCTCGGTGCTGACCGCGTCGCACGGATACAGCACCGCGATAGTTCGGCTGCGCGCGGCACATCGCGAGATCCTCGAGCGCCATCTGCGACGGCCCGTCCTCGCCGATCGACACGCCGGCGTGCGAGCCGGCCAGCTTGATGCCGACGTTGCTGATCGCCGCCATGCGGATGAAGTCGGCCGCGCGCGACAGGAAGCAGGCGAACGTCGACGGAAACGGAATCGCGCCGCGCGCGGCCAGCCCCATCGCCGCGCCGACCATCACCTGCTCGGCGATGAAGTTCTCGTAGAAGCGATCGGGGAGCGCCTTCTCGAACTTGTCGCTGAAGGTCGAGTTCTTCACGTCGGCGTCGAGCGCGACGACGCGCGGGTCGGCTTCGCCGAGCTTGGCGATCGCGGTGCCGTACGCCTCGCGCGTCGCGACCTCGTCGCCGAGCTTGTAGCGCGGGCGGCGCGATCGGCTTCGGCGCGGCGACGGGCCGCGGACGCCGACTGCGGCTTCGGAATCTGCTGGCGAGATTCGACGTCCCTGCCGCCCGGCACCGGCACGAACTGCTTCTCGAGCTCGGCGAGCGCGCGATCGAGCTCCTCGCCCTTCTTGAACGGCTTGCCGTGCCAGCCGTCCTTGCCTTCGACGAACGACACGCCCTTGCCCTTGATCGTGCGCGCCAGAATCATCGTCGGCTGGCCGTTGGTGTCGCGCGCTTCGGCGAGCGCGTCGAGAATCTGCGTTCATGTCGTGGCCGTCGATGACGATCGCGTGCCAGCCGAACGCGCGCCAGCGGCGCGCGAACTGCTCCATGTCGTGCTGCCACATCGTCGGCGCGGCTCTGGCCGAGCGCGTTGACGTCGGTGATGCCGCACAGGTTGTCGAGGCTGTCCATCGCCGCGACGTCGGCGGCTTCCCAGACCGAGCCTTCGGCCGATTCGCCGTCGCCGAGCAGCACGTAGGTGCGGTAGTCGCGACTTGATGCGGCGCGCGTTCAGCGCGGTGCCGATCGCGGCGCAGATGCCCTGGCCGAGCGAGCCGGTGGCGACGTCGACGAACGGCAGCCGCGGCGTCGGATGGCCTTCGAGATCCGAGTCGATCGCGCCGCAGCTTCAGCAGCTCGCGCGCGATCGAACGCGCCCGCCTCGGCCCACGCCGCGTAGAGAATCGGCGCGGCGTGCCCCTTCGACAGCACGAACCGATCGCTGTCCGGGTTGTGCGGATCCTTCGGATCGAACCGCATCTCGGCGAAGAACAGCGCCGCCATCGATTCGGCCGCCGAGCAGCAGCTCGTCGGATGGCCGCTGCCGGCCTCGGACGTCGACTTGCACCGAGTCGATGCGCAGCCGCGTGGCGATGTTCTTGAGTGCGGGAATCAGCGTCGAGCGATCGAGAGCTCATTTGAGAATAGATCGCAGATTTTAAGTCGGAATCGCGTTCGCGACGATCGCGGGATTCCGACGAGTGCTCGACGAGCGCGAGGCCGTACGCCGCGCACGCGAAATCCGTGCGATGGCATCGTGCGGCGCCAGCGCTGCCAGAATGCCGCGCGGCCTCGGCGGCGTAGTCGGCATCCGGCGCAAGCACGGCCGCGGCGCGATACTCGGCGATCGCGGTGAAGCGCGCCGAGCCGGCATGAGAACGCGCACGGCCTCGCAGTTCGACGAAATCGTCGCCGTCGAAGCAGGCCGGACGCGCGGTCCCAGTCGTTCCGCTGCATCGCTCGCATCGAGCTCTTCGGCCAGCATCGCGTACGGCAGCCGTGCGGTGATCGCAAACGCGGTGAGCAGCGCCGACGCGAGCCGCACGCTGATCGCGGCGGCCGCCGCGCAGATCGCGCGACCAGGCCGTCGCCAGGACGATACGCGCGCCGACGACGCGCTCGAGCTGGTCGATCGCGCGCTGGACCAGCGTCGCGCGTCGTCGTGACACTCAGACGGCCGCGCAGGCACGCGTCGACCGATGCGCCGGCCCGCTCGACGTCGTCGTCGATCGGCCATTCGCGACGACAGCGCGTCGGCGAGCGGCGGCGATCGTCGCGGCGAATCCGATCGTCGTCCGAGACGTGCGGCGGCTTCGACGAAGAGCATCAGCCAGTCGGCGCGGTCGATCGTCTGCGCGGAGTCGCCGTGCTGGGCGAGCGCGACGCCAAGCCCATGCTCGAGCACGTCGCCGACGGCGACGGCATCGCGCGACGAGATAGCGGCGCAGCAGGAACGAGCAGCGCCGCCGGTCGCGGGCGCGTCGCCGCGCTCGAGCGCGTCGCAGCACGCGCGTCGTCGACGCGCGCGATCAGTTCCGGCGCCGCAGCTCCTCCAAGCCTGCAATTATAATGAGGAGATGTTCGTGGTCCGGTACGTCGCGCTGCTGGCGCTCGTCTTGCTGGCTGGGCGTCATGCTGAACGAGACGCGGCTGCGATCCGTCCGGCGCAACTCGATGGGCCTGGCGTGCGGCGCGGTCGTGCTCGTGTCGCTCACTCGCGCTCAAGTTCCTCGGGCCGCCGCCGCACGCCTTCGTTCTCCCGCGCCGCCATCGTCGGCGCCATGCTGGCGCGTGGCGGTCGTTCAGCCGCTACAGTCGGTCGAACCGCGCCGATGGCGATCAACATCGGCGTTGGGCATCGTGCTGCTCGTCCTGGTATGCGCGTGAGTAGGGTGAACGTGGCACTCAGCGGCTGCAGACCATGACACACACGATCACGCTGATTCCCGGCGACGGCATCGGGCCCGAAGTCACCGACGCGGTCGTCCGCATCCTCGACGGCCGCCGGCGTCTCGATCGACTGGGAGCGCACCAGGCCGGCGTGCTCGCCTTCGAGCGGACCGGCCAGACGCTGCCGGTCGAGCTCATCGACTCGATCCGCCGCAACAAGGTCGCGCTGAAGGGACCGGTGACGACGCCGATCGGCGACGGGTTCACGAGCGTCAACGTCGGCCTGCGCAAGGCGCTCGATCTGTACGCGAACCTGCGGCCGGTCTGGAATCTGCCGGGCGTCGCCGGCGCGCTTCGAGGACGTCGATCTCGTCATCGTGCGCGAGAACACCGAGGACCTCTACGCCGGCCTCGAGCACGAGGTCGTGCCGGGCGTCGTCGAGAGCCTGAAGATCATCACCGAGCGGGCGTCGACGCGCATCGCGCGAGTTCGCGTTCGAGCTACGCGCGGCGCCACGGCCGCAAGCGCGTCACCGCCATCCACAAGGCGAACATCATGAAGCTGAGCGACGGCCTGTTCCTCGAGTGCTGCGCGCCGCGTGGCGCGCGAGTACCCCGACATCAGCTACGACGAGCGGATCGTCGACGCCGCGTGCATGCACCTGGTGATGAACCCGGCGCAGTTCGACGTGCTCGTGCTGCCGAATCTGTACGGCGACATCGTGTCGGATCTGTGCGCCGGCCTGGTCGGCGGCCTCGGCGTCGTCGGCGCCGCGAACCTCGGCACCGAGATCGGCGTGTTCGAAGCGGTGCACGGCAGCGCGCCCGACATCGCCGGGAAGAACCTCGCGAACCCGACGGCGCTGCTGCTCTCGGCGGTGCTGATGCTGCGGCACATCGACGAAGAGGCCGCCGCCGATCGCGATCATGCAGGCGCTCGGCGCGCGTGCTCGCCGCCGGCCGCGTCCGCACGCGCGATCTCGGCGGCACGGCGTCGACGACCGAGTTCGCCGACGCGATCTGCCGGGCGATCGACGCCTGAGATACGCTCCGTCTTCCATGTGCCTTTGTTGTGTTTAGCCTTTGCCTTATGCTATAGTCGCCGGGGTCCATGCTCGACGACATCTCCCAGGCGGTGCTCGCGCGCGAGGAAGTCGTCAAGTACCTGCGCGGCGGTACGGCGAAAGCGGCGCCCAGGCGCGCGAGCGCATCTACGGCTACCTCGACGAGCTGCGCACGACGCAGCGCTACGCGATCTACCGCGCGCTGCAGCATCCGCTCTATCCGATCCTCCGCAAGATCGAGCGCATGCACGAGACACCTGCACCACGTCGTCGACGCGGTCGCGCGCGCACCGCATCGTCTACGCCTCGAACCACAAGAGCCACACCGACTATCTCGTCGAGCCGCTGGTGCTCGACGACAACGGCATCCGGCCGCCGCTCATCGCCGCCGGCATCAACCTGTTCGGCGGTCCGCTCGGCCTGCTTCACCGGCACGTCACCGGCGCGATTCCGATCCGCCGCAACACCAAGGATCCGGCGTACCTGATCACGCTGAAGGCGTACGTCGCCGAGATCCTCAAGAAGCACGACCTGTTCTTCTATCCGGAAGGCGGACGCAGCTACAGCGGCGAGCTGAAGCCGGCGAAGACCGGGCTGATTCACGCGGCGCTCACGCGCGGAGCGGCGCCGACCTGGTCGATCATTCCGGTCGCCGTCGCCTACGACCTCGTGCTCGAGGATCACATCCTCGCGCAGCAGCGCGTGAAGAAGCGGCAGCGGCCGTTCACGCGCGAGCTCGCCGAGATGGTGCGCTACGCGGTCGGCTACCGGTCGCGCGCGTTCGTCACGTTCGGCGCGCCGATTCCGGTCGGCGACGTCGACGCCGCAGTCGCGCAGCGACGTCCTCGAGCTGACGCGGCTCGTCCGCGCGCGCATCGGCGCGCTCTACAAGGTGCTGCCGACGGCGGTGTTCGCCGCGGCGATGCGCCCGTCGATCACGCGGCGCGATCTCGAGACGCGCATCGATCGGCTGATCGAGGAGCTCGCCGCGCGCCACGCCAACCTCGGCGTCACCAGCGGCCGCGCAGGCGGTCGAGGAAGCCGCCGAGCCGCTCGAGACGCGCGGCATCATCGTCGCCGAGCGCGGGCGCTTCCGCGTCCGCGAGCGCACCGTGCTGCGCTACTACGCGCGCACGATCGAGCACCTGCTCGTGACGACCGGCCGGACGCACTGATGCTCGACAGCGCGTCCAAGACGTTCTTTCACCTCCTCGCCCAAAGCACGACCCTCAAGAAGCTGGCCTCGCGCTACGGCATGCGCAAGCCGTCGAGCTTCGCGCGCCGGTTCATCGCCGGCGAGACGGTCGACGAAGCGATCGAGGCGGCGCGCGCCGTCGAAGCGCGCGGCCTGGCGCATGACGCTCGATCTACCTCGGCGAGAGCGTCACGCAGCCTCGCCGAAGCCGACGCGGCGACGCGCGACTACCTCGCGGTCATCGACGCGATCGTCGCATCCGGCATCGAGCGCAACATCTCGCTGAAGCTGACGCAGCTCGGGCTCGACGTCGACCGCGCGAGCGCCGTCGACAACCTGCGCAAGATCCTCGAGCGCGCCGAGCCGGCCGGGTTCTTCGTGCGCATCGACATGGAGAACTCGCCGTACACCGACGTCACGCTCGAGATCTTCGAGACGCTCTGGCAGCAGGGCTACCGCGCAGATCGGCGTCGTGCTGCAGTCGGCGCTGTATCGCAGCGAGCAGGATCTCGCAGCGCATCAACGCGCTCGGCGCGCGCGTGCGCCTGGTCAAGGGCGCGTACAAGGAGCCGAAGGCGGTCGCGTATCAGAAGAAGGCCGACGTCGACGCGGCGTACGCGCGCATGATGAAGACGCTGCTCGCCGAACGGGCACTATCCGGCGATCGCCACGCACGATCCGGCGATGATCGAGCTGGCGCGTCACGTGCGCTGCGCGAGCACGACGATCGGCGCCGATCGCTTCGAGTTCCAGATGCTGTACGGCATCCGCCGCGATCTGCAGACGACGCTCGTGCAGCGAGGGCTACCGCGTGCGCGTCTACATCCCGTTCGGCCGCGAATGGTTCCCCTATTTCATGCGCCGGCTGGGCGAGCGGCCGGCCAATGTCAGTTTCGTTATTGCGCGGAATTCTTGCGGAAGGTGGGTAACTTAATTCCTCTGTGAGGCAGCCTCTGCATTAAACAACCCCGGACTCTAAAACCGCCTGTTGCCATCCGAAACACTCTTTTTCGACACCTCCAGTACTCCTGTTGACGCAACTGACACGTCTGCGTATCACTTAAGCTTTTAAGGCTCAGCCCGGCACGTGTCTTGAACACCTGAACCGCAGGAGCGGCCCACGGCGTCCTTTCGAATGAAGGACGCCAGGGCCGAAGGAGTGGAAGACATGGAAACCCGTGGACACATGCTCGATTCGGATACGCCAAACCGTTCTGCGGCATGCACGGCCACGACACCCTGCTGCAGTTCGAGCAGGAGCGCATGTCCTGCGATGCGTTTCGTGCGGGCACGAAACACCAGGCTGGGAGCTGAACGAAGCGCCGCCGGTGACGCTCGGCGCCGCGGAGTCGATGCGCGGAACGCCATCGCCAGGTCGCGATGCACCCGCACCTCGTCAGCGAACGACGGGTCGCGTAGCGGATTCAAACAGCGATCGCGAGCGAGCATAACGCGCCGGGTCCGCTGCGCCTTCCGCATGTTGGAAGGCGCGCGACCCGGGCGCGACGCCCTCTTCCGGAGGGCCTCAGGAGCTCGCGGCGCCTCTCTCACAAAACGCGCGTGCAAGCTCGACAAGAGCATTGCGGCACGTGATCACCTCGTCGACGTTCACATATTCCTCCGTCGAATGCAGGCCGGCGCCGCCGGGGCCGAACAGCACCGACGGAATGCCCGCGTGGCCGAGCACCGCGGCATCGGTCCAGAAGCTCGCGCCGACGATCGCGCGGCGTACCGCCGGCTTTCGTCAGCGCATCACCGACCAGGCGCGGAAGCTCGTGATCCGCCCGCAATTCGTACGCCGGCCGGCTGAACATCGTCCGTGCCGTTGCGCGGAACGTCGGGTCGTCGCGCTCGAGTGATCGTCGAGAATCTGTTCCACCTCGGCAAGCGCGTCGCCTTCGCGTTCGGCAGGCGTCAGCCGCCGCTCCATCTGCAGCGTCGCGCGATCGGGATAGCTGCTCAACTCGCGGCCGCCCGCGATGAGCGACGCGTGCAGCGACCCGGCGCCGACCAGCGGATGCGGCGGCGCGCGACTGCAGCGTCGCGATCGAGCGCTTCGAGCCGCGCGAGCACGCGGCCGAGCCGCAGGATCGCGTCCTGGCCGTCTGCCGGACGGCTGCCGTGCGCCGCCTTGCCGAGCACCTCGACCTCGACCCACGCGAATCCTTTGTGGCCGATCGCGATCGCGAGATCGGTCGGCTCGGTCACGACCGCCGCGTCCGCGCCGTCCAGCTCGTGACGAGCGCGTCGGCGCCGATGCTCGAATGCTCTTCGTCGACGACCGCGGCGATCGACGAGACGGCCGGACGCAAGCCCGCCGTCCCGCGCGATCGATCGCAGCCGCGTCGATCATCGCGGCGACGCCGCCTTTCATGTCCTGCGCGCCGCGCCCGTACAGCCGGCCGTCGCGCTCGACCGGCGTGAACGGCTCGTCCATGCCGGCGACGCCGACCGTGTCGGTGTGGCCGCAGAACATCAGCGGCCGCCCCGGGCCGCCGGCCTTCGAGCACGCCGATCGACGTTCGGCCGGCCGGGCGCCGACCTCTTGCAGTTCGCACATCGAGCCCGGCGCGCCGCATCGTCGTCGGCGATCGCATCGGCGATGCGCGCGCTCTCCCGGCGCGCCGGCACGAGCGTCGGGTTCACGGAATCGATCGCGACGAGATCGCGCAGCAGAGCGGATGACAGGGTCCATGGCGTGCAGTCTTGAGCCGAACCCTGCGACCGATGCTATGTCTCGCGCGGCGATGACTGAGCTGTCAAATCGCGTCGTCGCCATCACCGGCGCGTCGGCCGGGCATCGGCCGCGCGACCGCGCTGCGGCTGGCGCGCGACGGCGCGGCGCTCGCCGTCTGCGCGCGCGCGGATCGACAAGCTGCAGGCGCTCGCCGGCGAGATCGTCGCGGCGGGCGGCGAGGCGCTCGCGGTCGTCGCCGACGTCACGCAGCGAGGCCGACATGAAGCGCTTCGTGGCGCCGACGGTCGAGCGCTTCGGCCGGCTCGACGTGATGATCTGCAACGCCGGCTTCGGCATCTCCGGCGCGATCGACAGCATCAGCGCCGAACAGATGCGCGCAGCTGATGGACGTCAACTACATCGGCACGTATCTACGCCGCGCGCGCGGCGCTGCCGGTGTTCCGCCGTCAGGCGACCGGCCACGTCATCATCGTGTCGTCGATCGTCGGCAAGCGCGGCGTGCCGTACATGGGCGCGTACGCCGCGACGAAATTCGCGCAGGTCGGGCTCGCCGAGTGCCTGCGCGCCGAGGTCGACGGCTCGGACATTCACGTCACCGTCGTCTTTCCGATCTCGACCGACACGGAGTTCTTCGACGTGATGACGCGCGAGTCCGGCCACGCGACGCGCGCGCATGGGCCCGCGGCAGACGCGAGCGATGTCGCCGACGCGATCGCCCGCGCGATCGATCGTCCGGTGCCCGAAGTGTATCCCATACAGAAAGGCGCGCGGCCTGTCCTGCTCAACGCGATCGCGCCCGGCTTCTGCGATCGCCTCGTGAAGAAATGGGGACGCAAGCCGATCGCTGAGAGCGATGTCTGACGCGCTCGAACGCGCGACGACGCGATCGCCGACGCCGTCCGCGACGCCGGCGGCCGCGCGCTGATCGTCGGCGGCTGGGTGCGCGACCGCCTGCATCGGATCGCGCCGTCGAAGGACATCGACCTCGAAGTCTTCGGCGTTCCAGCGCCGGACGCTGCGCGCGATGCTCGAACGCTGTTCGGCCGCGTCGAAACCGTCGGCGAGAGCTTTCAGGTCTACAAGATCGGCGACATCGACGTCTCGCTGCCGCGGCGCGAATCGAAGGCGGGCCGCGGCCACCGCGGCTTCGACGTCGCCGGCGATCCGGACATGTCGATCGACGGAGGCCGCGCGCCGGCGCGACTTCACCGATCAACGCGATCTCCTGGGATCCGCTGACCGGCGAGTACCTCGATCCGTTCGACGGCCGCGCGCGATCTCGACGCGCCGCGCTGCTCCGCGTCGTCGATCCGGCGACGTTCGCCGACGACAGCCTGCGCGTGCTGCGCGCGGTGCAGTTCGCCGCGCGCTTCGAGTTCACGCTCGACGACGAGACGCGCGCGATCTGCCGCGACGATCCCGCTCGACGATCTGCCGGCCGAGCGCGTCTGGGGCGAATTCGAAAAGCTGCTGCTTCGCGCCGCGGCCGTCGATCGGCTTCGCGCTCGCGCTGGATCTCGGCGTCGTCGCGAAGCTGTTTCCCGAGCTGCAGGCGCTCGCCGGCTGCCCGCAGGAGCCGGAGTGGCATCCCGAAGGCGACGTCTGGGTGCACACGCTGCAGGTCATCGATCAGGCGCGCACGCGCATCGACGATCTCGCCGCGCCCGCAGCAGATCGCGGTGATGCTCGGCGCGGTCTGCCACGACCTCGGCAAGCCGGCGACGACGGCGTTCATCGACGGCCGCATCCGCTCGATGGATCACGAGGAGCAGGGCGTCGCGCCGGCGCTCGCGTTTCTCGATCGGCTGAACGTGCACTCGATCGACGGCTACGACGTGCGCGCGCAGGTGCTCGGCATCACCGCGCAGCATCTCGAAGCCGGGCATCGTGGTTCAAGGTGCGCGACGAAGTCGGCGACGGCGCGTTCCGGCGGCTCGCGCACAAAGTGGACCTCGAGCTGCTCGCGCGCGTCGCGAAGTCGGACTGCCTCGGGCCGCGAGCCGGGCGCTTCGACTGCACGCGCGATGGACTGGTTCCTCGAGCGCGCGCGCGCGCTCGGCGTCGAGCATCGGCCGCCGGCGCCGATTCTGCTCGGGCGGCACCTGCTCGAGCTCGGCGTGCAGCCCGGCCCGCGCGTCGGCGAGATCCTGAAAGCGGTCTACGAACAGCAGATGGACGGCACGGTCACCACGCTCGACGAGCGCGATCGCTGGCGCGCGACAGCTGCGACCTGACTCGTGCCTGATGCCTGCCTCAGCGTGCTGCACTGCTGCCTGTACAATCGCGCGCATGGCCCGCTACACGCTCGTCTACGGCGTTCGGCTCATTCCTGAAGGCACGCTCAAAGGCGTCGACGAAGCGACGCTCGAAGCTCGCCGACGGCTCGACGGCCGGCCTCACGCTGCACACCTTCGACGGCACCATCCCGCAGCTGCGCCGCTCGCTCGATCGCAGCCTCGACGCGTTCTTCGATCTGCTGCCCGGCGCGGACGAAGAGGACCTCGAGAAGTTCGGGGACTAGATGCCGGCACGCTGCGTCAAGGCGATCGCCGCCAACCAGCTGAACCTGCTGCTCGTCGCGGCGCCGCTCTCGTGGGTGCTCGCCGCGACGTGCGCCGGGCTCGCCGTGGGTGTTCATCACGGCGGCGATCTCGCTCGTGCCGCTCGCCGGCCTGATCGGCCTCGGCACCGAGCAGCTCGCGCGCCGCTCGGGCCCGGCGCTCGGCGGCTTCCTCAACGCGACGTTCGGCAACGCCGCCGAGCTGATCATCGCCATCGTCGCGCTCGACAGACGGCCACGTCGCGCCTCGTCAAAGCCTCGATCACCGGCAGCATCGTCGGCAATCTGCTGCTGGTGCTCGGCGCGTCGTTCTTCGTCGGCGGCCTGGGCCGCCGCGTCGCAGAAGTTCAACCGCACGGCCGCGACCAACACGCACGGCGATGCTGTTTCTCGCCGTCGTCGCGCTGGTGATGCCGGCGGTGTTCGACCTCGCGCTCTACGGCAACGCTCGGCCGCGCGGCCGCCGGCGATCGATCGCCTGAGCCTCTGCAGCGCGTTCGTCCTGATCGTCGCGTACGCCGGCAGCCTGATCTACGCGTTCACGGCGCAGCGCGATCTGTTCCGCACCGACGCATCAGGGCGCAGCAGGCGACCGCAGCTGCTCGGCCACGGCGGCGGCGCTCGCGCTGCTCGCGGCCGGCACGATCCTGACGACCGATCCAGGCCGAGCTCCTGGTCGGCGCGCTGCAGCCGGCGCTCGACGCGCTTCGGCTTCACGGAGCTGTTCGTCGGCGTCATCGTCGATCGCGATCATCGGCAACGCGGCCGAGCACTACTCCGCGATCATCGGCGGCGCGGCGCGACGAGATGACGCTCGCCGTCGAGATCGCCGTCGGCAGCAGCGCGCAGATCGCGCTGCTCGTGGCGCCGGTCGATCGTGCTCTACTCGTTCGCGATCGGGCAGCCGATGTCGCTGCTCTTCAACCCGTTCGAGATCGCCGCGATCGCGCTCTCCGTGCTCGCGACCGGCCTGGTCGTCGTCGACGGCGAAAGCAACTGGGTCGAAGGGCTGCAGCTGATGGCTGTCTATCTGATTCTCGCGCTCGCGTTCTATTTCGTGCCCGCGTGATGAGCTGAACGGTCGCACGCTGTCGAGCCCGGAGAATGCGATAATACGTCGCGATGGGAGAGTTGAGCGATCGCCTGATCGCCGAGCTCGTCGACGCCGTCCGCGCGCAGCTGCGCAAGGAGCAGACCGACCGGCTTCGCGACGTCTACCTGATCGGCGACATCGAAAAAGACACCGCCCGCAGCTGCATCGAGCGGCTCCGCGAGCTCGCGAACGACAACAGCCGAGCCGATCACCCTGTTCATCAACAGCGCCGGCGGCAACGTCACCGACGGGCTTGCCATCCACGACTCGATCCGCCACATCATCAGCCGCGGCATCGAGGTCACGATCATCGTGCAGGGCATGGCGTACTCGATGGGCTCGATCGTCCTGCAGGCCGCGAGCGAAGGAAAGCGGCTCGCGTTCCCGCACTCGTGGATCATGATCCACGAGCCGGCGAAGTGGGCGGGCTGGCAATCGACGACCGCCGCCGCGCAGCATCTCGAGCGGCTCAAGCAGATGCAGGATCAGATCTACAAGATCCTGTCGTCGCGCTCGGGCAAGCCGCTGCGCCAGATCATCAAGGACACCAAGCGCACCGATTTCTATCTCGATGCGCAGAGCGCGCTCGACTACGGCTTGATCGACGCGGTGGTCGCCGGCGAGCTGCCCGCGCCGCAGCCAGCCCAAACCGACATCCGAGAAGCCGATCGCGCACGCCGCCCGCGCCGCCGTCGGCCGCGCGGGAAGAAATTGCGCCACGCCGCAAAGGCTCCCACCGACTCCGAACCACCAAGACAGGGTGAGCCACACGAGTCTGTCGCTCTCGGTAGTTCAGCACGGGCCGTATATCATCGTTCACTCGTGGCCCGCGACACGCTCATCGACTTCTTCAGCGACCTCTCGCGCGCGCGCGGCGAATTCCTCGTCTACGACGATGGATTCCGCAGCCGTACGTACACGTACGAGGAGGTCGGCCGCGCGGCGCGCGGTTTCGCGGCGCGCCTGCACGCCCACGGACTGCGCAAAGGCGACAAGGTCGTCTTCTGGAGCGAGAACCGCCCGGAGTGGATCGTCGCGTTCTGGGGCTGCCTGCTCGGCGGCGTCGTCGTCGTGCCGATCGACTACCGCGCGTCGCCCGATTTTCTCGCGCGCGTCGCGCGCATCGTCGCCGCCAAGCTCGTCCTCGTCGGCCAGGACGTGCCGCCGCTGCGCGCGCCGCTCGACGGCGCCGGTCTGGAAGCTGCACGAGCTCGACTGGCACGACGGGCGAGCCGCCTGCCGATCGACGATCACGCGCGACGACGTCGCCGAGATCATCTTCACCTCCGGCGCGACGGCCGAGCCGAAAGGCGTCGTCATCACGCACCGGAACGTGCTGGCGAACATCGTGCCGGTCGAGCGCGAGGTGCTGAAGTACCGCAAGTGGGGCACGGCCGTTCTTCCCGCTGCGCTTCCTGAACCTGCTGCCGCTCAGCCACATGTTCGGCCAGGCGATGGCGACGTTCATCCCGCCGATGCTGCCGGGCGTCGTCGTCTTCATGCGCGGCTACAACCCGGTCGACATCGTCGCGCAGATCAAGAGCGCGGCGGATCTCGGTGCTCGTGTCGGTGCCGAAGATTCTCGACGTGCTGCGCGAGCACGTCGCTGCGGCGCGCGACGCCGGCGAGGCGCGCGCGCTCAGCCGGCGGCCGAAGCAGCACGTCGCTGCAGCGCTGGTGGCGCTACCGCCGCGTTCATCGGCTCTTCGGCCTGAAGTTCTGGGCGTTCGTCGTCGGCGCGGCGCCGCTCGACGCGGAGCTCGAAGCGTTCTGGGGCGAGCTCGGCTTCGTCGTGATCCAGGGCTACGGGCTCACCGAGACGGCGCCGATCGTCACCCTGAATCATCCGTTCGGCACGAAGAAGGGATCGGTCGGCAAGGCGATCGCCGGCGTCGAGGTGAAGATCGCGCCCGACGGCGAGATCCTCGTGCGCGGCGAGAACGTCACGACGCGGCTACTTCAACGCGGCGGACGAGACGGCGCGCGCGTTCGAAGACGGCTGGTTCCACACCGGCGACATCGGCGAGATCGGCGCCGACGGCCAGCTGTTCATCCGCGGCCGCAAGAAGGAGATGATCGTCACGCCCGAAGGGCTGAACGTCTTTCCCGAGGACGTCGAGCGCGTGCTGAATCACGATGCCCGGCGTGCGCGACTCGGCGGTCGTCGGCGTGCCGATCGGAGCGGAAGAGCGCGTGCACGCCGTGCTCGTGCTCGAGCCGGGCGCCGATGCCGACGCCGTCGTGCGCGCAGCGAACGCGCAGCTCGACGATCATCAGAAGATCCGGCGCGCGCTCGTCTGGCCGGAGCCGGAGCTGCCGCGCACCGAAGGCACGCGCAAGCTGAAGCGCGCGGCGATCCGCGACTGGGTGAAGAGCGGCGGCGCGCCGCCGCACGTCGAAGCCGGGCAGCCGATGCGCTCGCCGCGCTCGTCGCGAAGTACGCCGGACGCGACGGACGTCTCGCCGACGACGACGCATCGAGGAGCTCGGCCTGAGCTCGCTCGAGCGCGTCGAGCTGATGGTCGCGCTCGAGGACGCGTTTCAGACGCGCCTCGACGAAGGCGCGTTCGCCGAGGCGCGCGACCTCGGCCAGCTGCGCGCGCTCGTCGAGCGCGGCGTCGGCGAGCGACGCGCGCGCCGCCGAGCCGGTCGACTTTCCCGTCGTGGAACCGATCGCTGGCTCGCGCGCGCGATCCGCCGCGTCGAGCCTGCCGACGTGGATCCTGCCGCTCGCGCGCGTGTTCGCGTGGATGCGCGTCGAGGGGCGCGAGCACCTGCGCGACTCGACGGCGCCGGTGATCTTCGCCGCCAACCATCAGAGCCACATGGACGCGCCGGTGATCCTGGCGGCGCTGCCGCGCGCGCTGGCGGTACCGCGTCGCGCCGGCGATGGCGAAGGAATTCTTCAAGGCGCATTTCTTTCCCGAGACAGTACGGACGCGCGCGCGTGGTTCACCAACAGCCTGAACTACTACCTGGCCGCGCTGTTCTTCAACGCGTTTCCGCTGCCGCAGCGCGAAGCCGGCGCGCGGCAGACGCTGCGCTACATCGGCGAGGTGCTCGAGGACGGCTTCTCGGTGCTGATCTTTCCCGAAGGGCAAGCGCACGGAGACCGGCGAGATCGATCGCTTCCGCCCGGGCATCGGGATGATCGCGTCGCGGCTCGACGTGCCGGTCGTGCCGGTGCGGCTCGAGGGCCTCGACAAGGTGCTGCACCACACGTGGCGGATGGCGCAGCCCGGGCCGCGTCCGCGTCGCGTTCGGCGCGCCGCTGCAGCTGACCGGCGACGACTACGAAGCGCTGGCGAAGCAGGTCGAAGACGCCGTCCGCGCGCTGTAAATCACGGCATCTGGTCATGCCTGGGTCAGACGATGCACTCGACATGACCAATGCCAGATCACTAACGCTCCGGATGTGGCACAATGTTTGTTTGAAAGGAAAGGAACGCTAGCAGATTGAGCAAGGACGATCTCATTGACATGCAAGGCACCGTCGTGGCGGTTCACAGCGGCGGGCTCTACCGCGTGCAGTGCGACGCCGGCCACGAAGTGCTGGCCCAGCTCAGCGGCCGGATGCGCCGCTTCCGCATCAAGGTCGTTCCGGGAGATCGCGTGACCGTCGGCGTCTCGCCGTACGATCCGGTCCGGGGCATCATCACCTTCCGCGCACGCTAGCCAGAACACAGTTTGAACTCCAATACAACCGATCAGTCACCATCCACGGCGCCGACGCCGCCGCCGGCCGCGGCGCGGCGGACGTCGCGGCGCAGCGGCCCACGGCCGCAGCACGCCAGTCGCCCGCGGCCGCGACGGCGCCGGCGCTCGAGCCGACGCCGTGCGACACGACGCCGGTCCCGTTCGCGTCGCTCGGCCTCGATCCGCGCCTGCTCGAAGGCATCCGCGATCTCGGCTTCACCGAAACGCGGCCGATTCAGAGCGCGGTCATTCCGCTCGCGCTCGGCCGGCGACGACCTCATCGCCTGCGCCGAAACCGGCACCGGCAAGACCGCCGCGTTCGTCGTCCCGACGCTGCAGCGGCTGCTGACCGTGCCGCCGACGCCGACGGCGCCGCAGTGCGGAGCAGCCGGCGCCCGCGCAAGAGCCGCGTGCTCGTGCTCGCGCCGACGCGCGAGCTGGCCGTGCAGATCGAAGACGAGATCCACGGGCTCGCCTACCACACGACGCGTCACGAGCGCCGCCGTCTACGGCGGCGTCGAGATGGGCATGCAGGAGCGCGCGCTCAAGGCCGGCGTCGACATCATCGTCGCCACGCCGGGCCGGCTGATGGATCACATGCGCCAGCAGAACGCCGACCTGACGCGGCATCGAGCTGCTCGTGCTCGACGAAGCCGACCGCATGATGGACATGGGCTTCTGGCCCGACGTCCGGCGCATCATCTCGGCGCATGCCGGCCGCGCGCCAGACGCTGCTCTTCTCGGCGACGATGCCGGACGAAGTGGTGCGGTTCGCGCTGGAGATCGTGCGCGACGCCGAAGTACGTGCAGGTCGGCCAGCGCAGCGCGCCGGCGCAGACGATCACGCACCGCGTCGAGATCGTGGCCGTCGGACGCAGAAGCTCGACTGGCTGATCGACCACCTGCGGCGGCCCGAAGGGCCGGTGCTGGTCTTCTCGCGCACGAAGATCGGCGCGGACCGGCTCGCGCGCAGGCTCGCGGCGGCGGGCATCAAGTGCGCCGCGCTGCACGCCGATCGCACGCAGGATCAGCGGCGCGCCGGCGGTCGAAGGATTCCGCGGCGGCAAGTACAAGGTGCTGGTCGCCACCGACATCGCGGCGCGCGGCCTCGACATCGACGGCATTCACACGGTCATCAACTACGAAGTGCCCGACTCGCCCGACGCCTACGTGCACCGCGTCGGCCGCACCGGCCGCGCGGACGAGGTGGGCCAGGCGATCACGCTGGTCGCGCCCGAGGAGCGGCGCGCGCTGGCGCTGCTGGAAAAGTCCGTCGGCGTTCGTTTAGAATGAGATCGGATGTCTGATCCGTTCACGCACGCCGCCGCTGCCCGAACGCGCTCCGGCGGCGCACCGCCGCGCGGCGACGTCTCGCCGGCATCGGCCGCCGTGATGAAGTTCAAGTCGTGCCGCTGGCGCCGTCCGCCCGAAGACGGCCCGGAGTGCTGCGGCCATCGCGACGTGCTGCCGATGGCCGGCACGACCGGCTTCAACCCCGAAGCGTGGTGCCCCGACTGCGCGTTCTTCAAGCTCCGCCGCACGCCGAAGAAGCGCAATCCCGAACGAATACCGCTACTAGTCAGGTCCGTCGGTCGAGTGGTCTGACGCCGGGGCGCTCGGATCGTAGGTAATCCAGACGATGAATGAAGTGCATTCAGGTAGGTGTGCAGTGTGTACAGCTCGTCATTGGGAAATGAACGAGAGGAATGATGCTCGGAAACGCCCTGGAACGGACAGCAAGCGCGAAGACAGATGGTGGGATCAGGGATCAGCACAGCAGACACGGCATCTATTCCGAGAACTCCTTGCGCCAGCTCGACCCACTCGCCGTGCGGCGCGAGCTGCTGGTACGCGCGCCAGTGCGGCCGCGCGTCCTGCGACTGCCCCATCTTCTCGAACGTCACCGCCAGATAGAAGTGCGCGTCGGCGTAGAACGGGTTGAGGCGCAGCGCCTCGCGGTAGCAGGCCTGCGCTTCGCGGAAGCGTCCGAGGTCGTGGTAGATGTTGCCCGAGGTTGAAGTGCGCCTCGAAGAAATCCGACTCGAGGCCGATCGCGCGCTCGTAGAGCGCCTGCGCCTCGGCGAGCTCGTCGCGGCTGTAGTGGATGTTGGCGAGGTTGATGAGCGCGGCGACGAGATACGGATCGAGCTCGAGCGCCTTGCGGTACGCCGCGGCCGCCTCCTCCAGCTTCGACTCGTCGCCATCGTCGAGCGCCGACGCCGCGCGGAAATACTCCTCGGCCAGCGCCGTGTCGCGCGCGCGTCGACCGCGGTTCGGCCGCGGCGCCGCTTGCCGGTCGGCGACGCGGCCGCCGCAGCGTGAGGATCTTCGCCGGCGCCGCGTCGAGCCGGAAATCGAACGCGAGCTGGCCGTGGCGCGACGCCATCAGCGTCCGCACGACGCGCGCGGAACGACGCGCCCTGCTCGAGCTCGTCGTTCGCCTGCTTGATGATCGCGAGATCGGGGAACGCGAAGAACGTGTCGGCGTTGGTGCGGAGCACGGGCCGGATGACGCCGCACTTCACGAGATAGCGCAGATGATCCTCGCGCAGCGAGCGGTAGCGCGCGAGCAGATCGCGCATCGCGTGGTACTGCCGCTTCAGCGTCTCGGGCGTCGGCACGCCGACCAGCCGGCAGAACTCGTCCTCGGTGAGGATCCGGATCTGCGGACCCGGCTGCGCGTTCAGCTCCTCGGCCCGTTTCAGCTTGTTGCTCTTCTCCCGGCCTGCGCTGTCGGCCGACGGCCCGAATCCTTCGGCGCCGATCACGAGCATCGTCGTCTTCGCGTTGACGTCGTCGGCCGTCGCGCCGCCGAGGCGCGACGACGAGCGCGCGCGCGTCCTTGCGGCCGAGCGAGCTCAGTTTTCCGGTGAAGACGACGAGCTGTCCGGCGAGTGGCGACGACCGGGCAAGTCAGGCGAGAGTGAGGGCAAACGGCCTCCGCTTCGACTGAGCGCTAGGGGGAAACGGCATCAAGATGAAGGAGAATGAACGCGAAGTCAATGAGAAAAGCGGCACAGCGCGTGAGGTGAGACGATGCTGCTCGCGGGCGACATCGGCGGGACGAAGACGCTGCTCGGCCTGTTCGATGCCGCGGCGGCCGCGGCCGCGGCCGATCGCCGTGCGCGCATTCGGCACGCTCGACTACGCCGATCTCCCGTCGATGATCGACGAGTTCCTGCGCGATGGCGCGCGTCAGAGGCAGTCCGATCGATACCGCCTGCTTCGGCGTCGCCGGGCCGGTGATCGACGAAGCGGCGAAGCTGACCAACGTGCCGTGGCGCGTCGACGCGCGCGACGTCGCGGCGCGCGTTCGGCTCCGCGCGCGTGCGCCTGCTGAACGATCTCGAGGCGATGGCGTACGCGGTGCCGGTGCTCGACGCCGTCGAAGTGCACGTGCTGCAGGAGGGCGAGCCGCTGCCGCGGCGGCAACATCGCGCTCATCGCGGCGGGCACGGGGCTCGGCGAAGCGCTGCTGCACAACGTCGACGGCCGGTTCATCCCGTCGCCGTCCGAAGGCGGCCACGCCGACTTCGCGGCGCGCACCGAGCGCGAGATCGCGCTGCTGCGCGATCTGACGACGGCGTTACGGCCGCGCCGACGTCGAGCACGTCGTCTCGGGCCGCGGCCTCGTCAACATTCATCGCGTCGCGCACACGCAGCGCCTGCGCCGCGGCGGATCGACCTCGACGATCCCGATGCGCCGGCGGCGATCTCGGCGGCCGCGCTCGAACGACGCTGCGCCGGGTGCGTCGAAGCGCTCGACATGTTCGTCGAGGCGTACGGCGCGGAGGCCGGCAACCTGGCGCTGCGCGGCGTCGCGACCGGCGGCGTGTTCGTCGGCGGCGGCATCGCGCCGAAAATCTGCCGGCGCTCACGACGCGGCGCGTTCATGCGCGCGTTCCGCGCGAAGCCGCCGCTCGACGCGATGCTGCGCCGCGATGCCGGTGAAGGTGATCCTGAACGCCGAGGCCGGCCTGCTCGGCGCCGCCGTCTTCGCCGGCGCGACGTGATGCCGATTCAATTTTATGTTGACGAAGCGACACAGACGTCAGTGAGGGAACACCAGCGACCTTGACTTAAAATTTGCACAAAAAGGCATCCCGGTGCGCGTTCGAGACTGTTGTATTCTGGCCCGCTGATGATCTGGTTCTTCGATCGCAACGGCGAGAAGCTACGGTACGAAATCAACCGCGACCGAACGACGGGACGGTATCGGGTCGTGATTACGGGTCCTGACGGCGCAGAGTCGATCGAGGAAGTCGACGAGCCCGGCGCTCTGATCGAGCGCTCAGTCCAGTTGATGAATTCCCTGCGCGGCGACGGCTGGCACGTCGCGTAATTCAGCGCCCGGCTAGAGCGTCGCGCGACGACCACCGCTCGACTGCCGCCATCAGCGCCATCGCGCCGCCGCGATCGTCGGTCCCACTGATCGCTCTCCGGTTCAAGTAATAGTCTTTGGTCGGCCCTGCGCCTGTGCTCTCGCACACATCGACGAGCGACCCATCGTCTCCGACGTGCGCGGCCAGCGCGCGCCACGCGCGTGCTGCAGTGGCTGCGTAGGCCCCTCTATCGAGCCAACCCAGACGAATGCCTCGAGCCATCGCGCTGAAGATCATCGCCGTCGCCGTCAGCTCGCGATAGCTTCCGGGTTCGTCGATCACCTCGCGCCACATGCCGTCTGGCGACTGCATCGTTTTCAGCGCCGCCATCTGGCGCCGAAACATGTCCAAGATCTTTCGGGCGCAGTGGATCTGACGCGGGCATGGCGCTCAGCGCTTCCATGGCGCCAAACGCCGCGAACCCATTCCCACGGCCCCACGCGATTGGACCGTCGACGCCGTGGATGAAGATGCCGTCGGGCCGCTGGAGGCGACCTGCGTACTGCAGCAACATGCGGCCGGCGAGATCGAGCCGCCCGCTACGCACGAGAACGGCCGTCGCCATGAACATGTCATCCGTCCACCCGCGTCCGTTCGCGTACGTCCCGTCGTCTTTGACCGCCTCCGCGAGCCGGGCCGCTTGCGCGAGCAGCGCGTTCGCATTCCCGACATCCTTCATCTCACCGAAGATCATCGATCCCGAGACGGACGTGAGCGGCGTCTGCGTGCCGAAAAGCGGTTTCTCGCCGGCGATCCATCCGCGCGTTTGATCGACCACCTTGTCGCGCCACTCCCGCTCATGCGTGATGCCGGCAAGGCGCAGCATCGACACCCACGCCACCGACGGGATGTAACTCATGATCGGCTGCTGTGGATAGTGAGTCGCGAGCACGCGCGCCATCGCGAGCGGATCGCGAGCGGCCCGCGCGAGAAGGGCGAGATGCAACGGCGATCGCTCCGCAGCCGTTTTCCTCAGCAGCTCAGCGACTGCGACGGTGACATCGCGATCGATCGCGAGCGCGGCAACAGGAACGTCGCCAAGGCCGGCGGTGGCTGGCTTCAGCACTTCGGTCGACCATGTCGCCATTCCGCCTGGTCCGAGTTCGACGATGAGGTCTGGAGCTTGAAAGGCGGCCCATCGAGCGAGCCGCGCAGCCTGATCGGGAGGAGTATCGGGTGCAGCGCTCATAGCCCAGTCGCGCCGCAGCGCGGCTGGCGCAGACGTCTTGAACCAGCGGACTGTTTCAACGACGGCCTGCCCGGCTTCGTCGCCTCCGCCTATCGCGGCGACGAGAACGACGCGGCGACGCGCCGACGGCGCCAAAGGATCTTCGTTTTCGAGCGTCAGCACCTCGCGCGCGTCGGAGGTGATTGCCGCAGCGCTTACCACATGGGGTTCGCCGCGAAGGGCGGCGACCGCTGCGACGGCTGCGTGAAGATTGAGCGACGCGGCGGCGACGAGGGCGATCATCATCAGACGTGCGGAAGGTGCTCTGCCGCCAGCAGATGATCGAGCCACAGGTTCGACAGCTTCTCCTGCACGGTGTTCTGGCGCAGCCGCGCGGCGAGGTTCTGGAAGTCGACGCGATCCATCTCCTGGTCCTGGTTGAAGCACGAGAAGATGATCGTCTCCCTGCCCGTCGCGGGATCGACGTGCTTCTGCAGGCACTGCGCGCAGACTTCTTTCATCATGCACTGCATCGGCGAGTTGATGCTGGCGATGCCGACGTGCTCCGGCTTGAGGTGCGGCGCCAGCACGCCGTGGCGCGCCGCCTTCACCGCGGCCATCATCCGGTCGGAGCCGATCGCGATGATGCGATCGACCGTGTCGAGCGGCACGAGCCGCTGCGCCGAGCTCGCCGTTCTGGTACGCGAGCATCGCCTGCACGATGTTGCCGCGGAAGTGCGCGTCCTGCGGGCGGCCCGGCGGCAATCGGCCGCGCCGGTGTCGGTGCTCCAGATCACCTGGTCGGTCGCCGCTTCGATCTCCTCGCGCTTGAAGAGGTCCTCGCCCTTCTTGTAGCCGGCGAAGTAGATCACCCTGTTGCCGGCCTCGCGCATCGCCTTGGCGATCGAGAAGAGCACGGCGTTGCCGAGGCCGCCGCCGAGCAGCAGCACGTTCTGCCGCTCGGGAATCTCGGTCGGCGCGCCGGTCGGGCCCATGACGACGACCGGCTCGCCCTTCTTCAGGTACGCGACCAGCCGGCTCGACACGCCGAGCTCGAGCGCGATCAGCGACAGCAGGCCCTGTTCTTTGTCGACCCACGCGCCGGTGAGCGCGATGCCCTCCATCAGCAGCGGCGTCTGCCCGCTGCGCGCGGCGCCGCCGACTCGTAGTTCTGCAGGCGGTAGAACTGGCCCGGGACGGAAATGCCGCGCCGCGGCGGGCGCCCTGACGACCACTTCGACGATCGTCGGCGTCAGCCGGATCGACGTCCTCGACGCGCGCGATCAAGTTCGTCGTCGAGCCGCGCGCACCAGCGTCTGTCCATGCGCGTCGCGCTGCGGCTGCCGCCGGGCTCGAGCGCCGCGAGCTCGTCGCGCAAACAGCTCGACGACGTGCGGGTAGCCGTCCTTCGCCGACGCCATCGCCTTCACGACGTTGCCGGCGTAGCGCGGATGGTTGTCGCCGTAGTAGCTGACGAAGCGGCCGTCGTGCTCGTACGACGTGAAGAAGCCGTCCGCGTCGGGCTCGAGCATGCAATCGGCCGTCGCCGTCGAGCGACACGGCGTGCGGCTGGAAGAACTTCTTCTTCGCGTCGAGCTGGAAGCGTGCCGGGCGCTTCCTTCTCGTAGGTGATGTTCGGCGTCGTGCCGGCGGCGACGAGCACCGTCCGCGCCGGCAGCGTGACGGTCGCCCGTCCTGCCCTTCCCGCCCTTCCCGCTTGAAGATCATCGCCTTGACGCGCGCCGCGCTCGTCGGGCACGGCCTCGATCGGATTCAGGTTCTCGGCGAACGCGATGCCTTCTTCGAGCGCCTTGATCACCTCTTCGTGGTTCAGGCGGTAGGCCGGCGAATCGACCATCCGCTTGCGATAGGCGATCGTCACGCCGCCCCACGACCGGACCAGCGGCACGAAGTTCGGCCGCTCGCCGGCCGCCGTCGGCGCGCGCGCGCTCGGCGCGCACCGCGCGGCCGTGCGCCAGATACTCGTCGAGCAGCTCGAGCTCCTCGGCGTCGTAGCAGCCGCGCACGCGCGCTTCGCCGAGCTCGCCGGCGAGCGTCTCGTACTGCGTCGCAGCGTCTTCTCGACCTGCAGCGGGTAGTACGCCATCAGCTCGGTCGCGGTGTCGATCGCGGTCAGGCCGCCGCCGATGACGACCGCCGGCAGCCGCACCTGCAGGTTCGGCAGCGCGTCGCGCTTGAACGCGCCGGTGAGCTGCAGCGCCATCAGGAAGTCGCTCGCCTTCCGGATGCCGCGGATCAGGTTGTTCTTCATGTCGATGATCGTCGGCCGCCCGGCGCCGGCCGCGATCGCCACGTGATCGAAGCCGTAGCTCCCACGCGTCCTCGATCGGCAGCGTGCCGCCGAAGCGGACGCCGCCGTACATCCGCAGCCCGCGTCGCCGCGCCAGCGTCAGGTGCAGCAGCGTCAGGAAGTTCTTGTCCCAGCGCACGGTGATGCCGTACTCGGACACGCCGCCGAAGCCTTCGAGCACGCGCTCGTCGAGCTGGCGGTAGATCTCGCTCCAGTCGCGGATCGGCCGCGGCGCGCGCGTCGTCGGTGCCGACGATGTCGTCGGGCAGCGGCTCGATCTTCAGGCCGTCGATGCCGACGACGCCGAAGCCTTCGTTCACGAGGTAGTGCGCCAGCGTGTACCCGGCCGGGCCCGAGGCCGACGACGAGCACGTTCTTGCCGTTGTACGGCAGCGCGTACGGCCGCCGGACGTTGAGCGGATTCCAGCGCGTGAGCAGCCCGTAGATCTCGACGCCCCACGGCATGCTGCAGCACGTCGGTCAGCACGCCGGTCTCGATCTGCGGAATGTTGACCGGCTCCTGCTTCTGGTAGATGCACGCCTTCATGCAGTCGTTGCAGATGCGGTGGCCGGTGCCCGGGCACATCGGGTTGTCGACGATGACGAGCGCGAGCGCGCCGATCGCGTCGCCCGCCTTGCGCAGCGTGTGCATCTCGGAGATCTTCTCGTCGAGCGGGCAGCCGTTCAGCTCGATGCCGAGCGGGTTGACGCGCGACCTTCCGCCGTCCTTGTCGTGCAGCCCCTTCGAGCACGAATCCTTGTCGCGCTCGTGGCAGAGCACGCAGTAGTGGATCTCGCTGAGCACCTCGCGCGGCGTCCATGCGCGCGTCGGTCAGCTTGAAGCCGTCGCGGCGCCGCAGGCGCCAGTCGGGGCCGATCATCGCCTCCGGCAGCTGCGGCTCGGGCCGCTGCACGTCGACGAGATGCCAGTAGTCGAGCGTTTCGGGAAACCGGAAGATCACCCAGTCGCGGTACGCGCGGATCGTGCAGGCGCGCCGCGCACCAGCGCTTCAGCGCTGTCGCTGTCGGCGACTGGTGGCTCGGTGGCTCGCGTGGCTCGCATTCTTCTCGGCGTCCAGCAGCGCGCAGCCGGCGCGCGCGACCGCGAGCTCGAGATCCGTCGCGGTCGCCGGCGTGAGCCCGCGATCAGCCGCGCGACCGACCGCATCGTCTTCGGCGTCGCGGCGACGTGCGCGCCGCCCTTCAGCAGCGGCAGCGCGCGGCGGCGGACGAAATCGACCTTGAAGCGGAAGAGATCGTCCTGGGCGCGCGTGGCTCGCGCGAGCGCCGTCGGCGTCGCGGCCCGACCTGGAACAGCCGCGTGACGAAGCGGCTGACGTGCGGCGCCATCGCGACGAGCAGATTCGACAGCGCGATCGGCGGCCGCGGCGCGTCCGGCGCCGCGCGATACGCGTCCCACTCGCGCCAGAACGCCGGGTCGGCGGCCGCGACCTCCTCGCAGAACCGCTCGTACAGCGACGCGAGACGTTCGGGATCGTGCAAGTCGGCAAATGTGTATCCGGCGACGCCGAGCGCCGTCGTCGGCGCGGCGGAAAACAATGGCGGCGTAACGCTCATATAAATATCTATCGAAGGTACGTCGGATTTCTGAAGCGAGTCAAACCGGCATCGCGTTTGCGCTCAACGCTGCCGCATGAGCGGACTTGCCGCATTTGTGTCAATGAAAAGGACGCAGCGTGTGAAACCTACACGCGCGTTTGAAAAACACGAATAGCGCAATACCGATCGGCCCCGCATGAAGCGGGCGACGACGATCATCGGGGCGGGGTTGCTGGGCCTCGCCTCGATGTCGTCGGCGCGAGTCGAGCGGCCCGTTCCGTTCGCCACCGGCGAGACGCTCACCTACGACGTGTCGTGGTCTTCCTATCTCACCGCGGGGACGGCGACGTCCTCGGTGGAAAGCAAGCTACCTCGTCTGCAGTCCACCGTTTATAAGATCGTGGCGGAGGGGCGCCCGCTCGCTCTGATCGCCGACAATCTACCCGCTCTATTACCGCGCTGACACGTTCGTGGACGCGTACACGCTCCTGCCGCAGCACGCCGGCGTCTACATCGAAGAAGGCGCACGAAAGAGAACGCGCGAAACAGACTTCGACAGAAAGACGCAGCCGCTCGCGCGCGATGCGTTGTCGGCGATCTACGCGCTGCGCGCCACGCTCGTCGGCCCCGGTCAGAAGATAACGCTGCAGGTCATCGAGAACGGCGATCACCTACGCCGTGCACGGCGACGTGGGCCCGACCGAGTCAGTGCGCGCGTTGATCGGGTCGGTACCGGCGTGGAAGGTCACCGCTGACGGCGACCGACGACAAGCATCAGACGGCAGGCCGGAACATGGCGGTGTGGATTTCGACCGATGCGCGGCGGCTGCCGGTCCGGCTGCAGGCGGACCTGCCAGTGGGTAATTTCAATCTCGTGCTGCGGGAAGTGCGCTAGGGGCACCGCCGCAAACCTCGCGCTACGAGACTTTTCCTCCGCGGTTACGTTGCTTCGACGAGCGTCAGCGCGAATCGATCGTTCTCGTCGATCCACTGTTCCACGAGCGAGAAGCCGCTGTCGGCGAGCATCGCGACGATCTGCGAGGGCTCGTATTTGTACGAACTCTCCGTCCAGATCGTCTCGCCCTCCTCCATTGTGAACGTGAGGTCGGACGCCTGAACGTTCACGGTCTGGCGATCGCGGCTGACCAGGTGCATCTCGACGCGCGACTCGCGGCCGTTCCAAAGCGCACGATGGCTGAACGCATGCGACGTCGAAATCGCCGCTCAGCTCTCGATTGATGCGAACGAGCAGGTTGCGGTTGAACGCCGCCGTCACGCCGAGCGGATCGTCGTACGCCAGGATCAGTTCGTCTGGCGGCTTCACCAGATCGGCCCCGACGAGCAGCGCGTCGCCGGCGGCCGAGCGAGGCGCGCAGGCCCCGCAGGAACGCGTCGGCTCCCGGCGGATCGAAGTTGCCGATATTCGATCCCGAGAAAAAGCGTCAGCGCCCTGCCGCCCCGGCGACGCTCGCGCGTGGTCTGCGCCAGGCCGACCTCGTACGGCGCCTCATGCGTGACGACGCGAATGCCGTCGAGCGCGGAGAGCGTCTCGCGAGCGATCGTCAAGCGCGCGTCGGCGACACATCGATGAGATGCACGTCGAGCGGTGAATCACGGAAGGCGTCCGACTCGAGCAGCGTCAGCATTTTCTGGCCGCTGCCCGGGCCGAGCTCGACGAGCGTCGTAAACGGACCGGCCGCCGCGATCGGCTTCGCCGATTGCGCGAGCAGACGCATTTCAGCGCGTGTAATCCGGTACCACGGCAGCTCGCAGATCGCCTCGAACAGCGCCGACCCCAGCGCGTCGTAGAAATAATGCGACGGCAGCTGCCGCGGCTCCTGCGACAGATAGTAGGCAACGTCGGCCGCGAAGCGATCGTCGACGATGCGCGGGGGACGAGGGTCGAGCGCCGGTTACGCGATGTTTGTCACGCATCGGAATGTCGCATACACATACGGATACCGGGCGCGGAACCAGTTGCGGAAAGTCGGCCGCAGCAGCTCGCGCGCCGTCGCCGGCGATGCGCCCTTCATGACGAAGTGCTCGCCGTCGAAGAAGTCCGCCGAGTATTCCGGGTACGACGCCATCGGGCGGAATCCGGGAAACGGCGCGAACACGCTGCTCGTCCACTCCCAGCCGTTGCCGACGAGATCCTCGACGCCCCAGGCGCTCACGCCCTTTGGATGCGTGCCGGCAGGCTGCAGGGTCCCAGCTGGAGAAGTCGAAGACGCCGTGCTCGACGGTCGGTTCCGCGCTGCCCCAGGGATGAACCCGTTCGCCGACGGGCGAGCCGAACGCGGCCCGCTGGTATTCGGCCTCGGTCGGCGAGTCGCGCGCCGCGCCACCGCGCGTAGGCCGACGCTTCAGCATGGCTGACGTAAACGGGCCACGTGGCCGGCAGCGGAATGCGCTCGAACATGCCGCGCCAGTGCCACGCGCCGCGATAATCGGGATGTCGTTCCCAGAACAGCGGATGTCGCACGCGCTCGGCGACAACCCAGGCCCAGTCCTCGTCTCGCCACCACGCAGGCGAGCTGTAGCCGCCGGCGTCGACGAACTCCAGAAAATCGGCGTTCGTCACGTTGTGCCGCTCGATCGCAAACGGCTGAACCGTTGCCGCATGCTCAGGAAATTCGTTGTCCCAGCCGAACGGGATTGCGTCGCGGTCGACGCCGAGCGTGACGCGTCCCCCAGGAATCTCAATCTGGTCGCGGGACGGCGCACGGCCGCTCGTAATCGGCGAGTACCCTGCCGGCCGTCGCTTCTGCTCAAACGGCAGCCGGTGCCACATGTACAGCAGCGTTTCCTGGTGCATCGCTTCGTGCTCGAGGATGCTGAACACGGCCTCGGCGCGATCGAGGAGCGGATGCCCGGGCTGTTCGATGTCGTCGTGCATCAGCGCGTCGATGACCTGCCGGTCCGCTTCGTCCGCGAAGGCGCGGACCTCCTCGCGGCTGGGCCAGGTTCGTGCCTGGTGGCTGGTGGTTGGTGGTTGGTCGCTGGTGGCTGGTCGCTCGCTGGTCGCAGCGGCCGTGTTTTCGTGAGGATCGATGCCGCGCGCGAAAATGGTTTCGAGACGCGCGTCGATGCTCGGACGCCCGAGCGCTTTCTTCACGAGCGTGTTGAAACTGAATCCAGGCAGGTGACCGTCGTAGAACACCAGCGGGTGACGCAGTGAGATCGGCTGCGCGTAGTAGGCTTCGTCGGCGAGCAGATCGAACAGCGCTCTCGAGCGTTCACGGTTACGGCGGTACCACTCGACAAGCGGCGCACGGTCGAGTCGGGTCGCGGCCAACATCTCTTGGTTATACTTAACTTCTGACCGTCCGCGCCACTACTCCCGTGAGAATCATCTTGAATGGCGAGCCATATGAGCTGGCGCAGCCGTTAACAGTCACCGAACTGCTGACTCGGCTGGAACTCGACGCACGCCGCGTTGCGGTCGAGCATAACCTCACCATTTTGAAGCGCGCGGCGTTCGATTCGACGATCATCGGCGAAGGCGACACAATCGAAATCGTCAACTTCGTCGGCGGCGGCTGAGCGCCGGCTCTTCTACCCTTCAAGAATCAAATCACGTCTTCGTATCTTCGTGATGAAGATGTGGACGAGCGACCGCGAGCAGCGAGGTGCCGATCGGCAGTCGAACACCAGCTGAAGCGAGCCGCGCTTCCACCTCGAGGATCGCAATAGCCGCTGCGTTTGCGATCGGCACCACGCGGAGTTCGCGCGCGACAGGCGAGCTCGCTTCTTTCCCCCCCGGCAGACGATCCGATAGCCATCGCAGACCACGCATCGCGGGATAGAGCGCGGCAAAGAAATATGTCAGCTGCTCGATCACAAAGCCTGCGTCGACGAGGCGGTCGCGCAACTGGTCAGGTTCGTACCGCCGGAAATGGTGCGAGTCGGTATCGAACCGGCTCCAGAGGCGTGCGCCTGCCGGCACGGTCAGCACCAGGTGGCCGCCCGGCGTCAGCAAATGGCCAAGGTGCGTCAACGCTGCGCGATCGTCTTCAACGTGCTCCATGACGTCGAAGGCGCCGATGAGATCGAATTGGCTCTGAAACGGAAGCTGTTCGATCTTCGCGCGCACCAGATGCGCCATCGTTCTTCGCCGCGCAGCGACGAGGCCCTCTTCAAAGAGATCGACGCCGACGAGCGTTGCGCGTGGAAATGCGCGCTCGAGGACGCGAAGCGTATTGCCGGTTCCGGTCCCCACCTCGAGGACGCGCGCATCGTCTGGAATAGTGAGCTTCGCAAACACCGCTGACAGCAGACGGTTGCGCGACGCGAACCAGAAGTGCCGGTCTTCGACCTCGACGAGCCTGTCGAAATGCTTCGCGTCGTAGCCCGACGGCTTCGGCGGATCAATCATCGATCGCGTCACACTCTTCGAGCGCCGTCACGACGGAGTCGTGCTCCTCGTCGGTCATCTGCGTGTAGAAGGGAAGCCGAACCAGCCGCGCGCTGACGTCTTCGGTCGTCGGACACCCGGTTGTCCTTGCGCCGATCCGGCCCGCGAAGGCGGTGTTGTGCAACGGGAGGTAATGAAACACGGCGAGGATACCGCGCCGTCGCAAATGCGCCAGCAGGTTGTCGCGCGCCTGCGCGGTGGGCATCAGTAGATGAAACATGTGCGACGGGTGCTCGACGTGGTCCGGCACGTACGGGAGGCGGATGTTGCGCGCGGCTGCCCATCCGGCCAGCCGGTCCCGATATCGATCCCATATTCGCCGGCGTTTCCCCTGAATCTCATCGCGTCGCTCGAGTTGCGCGTGCAGCATTGCGGCGAGCAGCTCCGAGGGGAGGTAACTGGAACCAAGACCAACCCAGCCGTACTTGTCGACCTCTCCGCGAAAGAATCGACTGCGGTCTGTACCCTTTTCGCGGACGATCTCGCGCTGCTGGCGATCAGCGCCTCGTCCTGAATGAGCAGCGCTCCGCCTTCGCCGCACGTGACGTTCTTCGTTTCGTGGAAACTCAAAGCGGCCAGCGCGCCGAAGCTGCCGAGCGGCCGGCCCCGAAACGACCCGAACAGCCCGTGCGCGTTGTCTTCGACCACAGCGATGCCGCGCGATCGCGCGAGCTCGGCGATGGCGTCCATCTCGCAGCCCACGCCGGCGTAGTGCACGACGACGATTGCTTTGGTTTTCGACGTTAACGCATCCACGATTCGCGACTCGTCGATGTTCAGCGTGTCGGGACGAATGTCCACGAACACCGGTGTGGCACCGCGAAGCGCGAACGCGTTGACGGTCGAGACGAACGTGAACGACGGAACGACGACCTCATCGCCAGGCTGAATGTTCAGCAGCAGCGCCGCCATCTCGAGCGCGTGCGTGCACGACGTCGTCAGCATCGCCTTCCGGACGCCGGTCGCCGATTCGAGAACACGATTACACGCATGCGTGAAGTGACCATCGCCGGAGAAGTGGCCGCTCGCGAACGCGGCGGCGATCGCGGCCATCTCGTGGCCGGTAGCCGTCGGCCGATTGAACGGAACGCGCCAGTCAGTCATGCCGATTCGGTCGGGGTAGACCAGCGGTGATAGAACGGCTCGATACGAACGACATCGAAGCCGTGTGCCTGATAGAACGACAGCGCGTCCGTATTGCGGCCCTGCGTCACGACGCTGACGTGGTGAATACCTCGCTCGACGAACCATTCGAGCAGCGAGGCTGAGAAGCGCTCGCCCACATCCTTGCCGACGCCTTGTCTGGTCGATGCCGACAAGGCCGATTCGGCCGCGATTGTCCGGTTCGATCGTGCCGGTGATATAACCAGCCGGCGTGCCGCTCGTTTCGGCGACGAGCACAACGTCCGCGTAACCGTCGCAGCTCTTCGCAATCCACGTCGCGAATAGATCGTCGCAGCGGCGCTCGTCGAAGCGGCCATCCTGATAAAAGCGCGAGTCGCGATGGCTTGCTCGCGCGATCTGCTGCAACGCCTCCACGTCGGCAGCAACCGCTGCTCGCGTCGTCGCGGCCTGCGAAGGCTCGAAGGACGATCCGGTCGGTGAGGACGCGAGGGTGACGCGGAGATCGACGAGATCGAATCCGAACTTCGACGTGAGCCGCAGTGTGGCAGCATCGGCCGGGTCAGCGACAAAATACAGGCAGTCGATCGCGTGGGCAGTCGTCCATTCGACCACAGCTACGGCGGACGACGGCGTCAAGCGGCACGTGTGAACGCGCGCGACGCGGATGCCGAAAAAATCGGAGTCCCATGCCAGAAACTCACACGGCTCGGTCACGTTTGCCGGCTCGGCGCGGCCAATTCGTCGCGAACGGCGTACGGCGGTCGCTCCATCATGCGGAAGTGCATCCGCGCGAGATATTCCCCGATGACCCCAATCGCGAAGAGCTGCGTGCCCGAGAGAAGCGTGATGAGCGACGCCAGAAACGTAAAGCCTGGCACCGTGCTGCCATGAATCAGGTATCGCCCGAGCACGACGGCCAAAACGCCGAGACCGAACACGGTCGCCGCGAATCCGAGGAGGCTTGCGACCTGCAGCGGCACGGTGCTGAATCCGGTCATCATGTTCAAGCTGTGACGCAAGAGTTTCCGAAATGTGTAATGAGAGATGCCGGCGGCGCGGGCATCATGGCGCACCGCAACGGCTGAGAACTTTCCGGTGCCCCATGTGAGCAGCACGTCGATCGAGACAAAGGAGCTTCGATAGTCCGCGAACGCGTCTCGAAGGTACGTGCGAAATGCACGAAAGGCACTGACATGCCGCGCTGTATCCGCGCCAAGCACGCTCTGCAGCGCAAGCCGTGTGACCTGCGACGCAATCACCCGCCACGGGTCATGCTGCTGATGCGCCGGAGTGCCGTAGACGACGTCGTACCCCTGCGCGAGGCGCTCGATCAGACGTGGTATTTCCTCAGGCGGATTCTGCAGGTCGTCGTCGATCGTTACGATGATCTCGCCTCGGGCCGCGCGAATGCCGCAGAGCAGCGCGTTGTGCTGGCCGTAGTTGCGCATCAGCATGATGCCTCGGACCCACGAGTGCGTTCCGACGAGAGCCGCGACTGATTTACGCGTTTCCTCGCCGCTGCCGTCGTCGACGAGGATGACCTCGAACTCTGCGGCGATTGCGCGCAGCACAGGATCGAGGCGTGCGATCAATGCGGGAACCGTTTCGGCGCTGTTATACACGGGGACGACGACGCTGATCGAAACGGCGATCTTCGGTGGAACCAGCGGCATTGATGGGGGATGCTCGGTCACGAGCGGGTGCTATCCTACCATCGCTCGTTTCGACCCATAGACGTGCTCACAACGGTCCGACCTCATGTCTGGCACGTCGCTGGTCTGGCAGCCAGCTTCGTCATCCTCTCGGCTCCCGGAATGTGGACGCGGTCGCACGGCCGGCTGCCCTCATACGTCCCGGCGACAATCGCCTTCGCCCTGCTTCTCACCATCATCGCTTTATGGTGGCCAAGAGCCGTTTCGAACTCGGCGCCACCGCGCGGATGGCCGAGTTGGTACCCTCTGCTGTTTGCGGCGGCGGGCTGCGTCGTCCTCGCCGATGGCGCCTGGCGCTGGATGGGCGAGGTACTCACGAATCCAATCGACCCGAACCGCGCGGACATGCTCCCGGTGATCGGGGCCGTCCTCGGTCGAGTTCTCAAGGGGCACAACCCGTATGCCATTTACCACGTGCCGTGGGAAGCGCCGCTTGGCTATGGTCCGGTGTTGTGGCTTCCCTATTTCGTGCCGTACCTCCTGCACGCCGATTTGCGCTTCGTGACGATTCTCGGAGCGTTGGTGCTGCCGATCTGGTCATCGGCAGCAGCCGTGGTACACGCGATGCGCCGTGATGTTATTGGCGCAGCAACATGGTTGATTCTCACGGTGACCATCCTCGCGAATCCCGACCTCACGTACTTCATGACCGTCGGCCACACGCCAAGTTATTGGCCGCTCCTGCCATTGTTCGCCGTGCTCGCGACCGCGGAACGATGGAAGGCCGCGGCACTCGTCCTTGGCCTGATTGTCGTCGGCCGGAGCACCATGGCTGCCGCAGTGCCGATTTTCCTCATGGGCGTCTGGGTGAACGATCGGCCCGCTGCGCTCCGCGCATTGCTCCTCTTCGCCGCTCCCATCGTCGTGTTGATGGGACCGTTTGCGATTTGGGATCCGCACGCGCTGTGGTACGGAATGGTTGCGGTGTATCCCCATGTGATCAAGCAGGCCGTGTGGTCCGTGCCGGACGGCGCAATCGCGCACACGATCGGCGTGACAGGGTGGCTCGTGTCGCATCATCTCGAGCGGTTTGTCGAAGCGACGCAGGTGGTCCTCGTGGTGGCCGTGTGGATTGCCGGATGGTTTGCAATTCGGCGCGGCGCGCGCCCGCTGCCCTGGATGGGTCTTGCGACCCTGGCCTTCTGCATGACGACGCTGTGGCCGCTCTATTACATCTATTTCGACGTGCTGCTGTTGTTTGTGTCGGGCGCGGTTGCCGAGTCGATCGTCTCCACCGGCGTCCGTGCTCCTGCGAAATGGTGGCTCGCAGGTTTGGCGGCGGCTGCTTGTTTGGTGGCTGCAGCGGTTCTTATCGCCGCGCCGCCCAACCCGCGAATCGACTTCGCCGCGGCCGATGCTAGCCGGTGGCTGTATCAGGGTTTTGCGACCTCGCGTGCGGACGGCGAACCAGCACTGCCGTGGATATGGGGACAAGACGGAACGGTCGCTCTGCCACGTCGATCCACGGCGTCGTCGGCGATCATCGTGGAGGCGAATCCTGTCGTCCCGGCTGAAGGCGCGATGCAGAAGGTCACGGCGTTCTTGAACGGTCGCCCGCTCGGCAGCGTCGATGCGGCGCGAGGCTGGCAGCGCTTGCGGTTCAACGCGCCCTCGTTCGCGTGGCTGATCGGCGCCAACGAATTGAAGCTGGTGTGTGCGGTGTCGAACTCGCCGATCCTGATCGGCATGAGCGACGACCCGCGTCATCTGTCGCTGGCCATCCGGCGGATCGAGGTTGTACCAGAAACGGCTGCGAACAATGACCGCTGAGTTCACGCCGTGACCACATCTCGCCTCCGCAGCGCGGCGGTCGTCTGCGCCGGTTACGTGATCGTTGGTGCGGTGATGCTCGCTCCGATCACGAACTACCGGCATCTCGCGAGCGCGACGTATGGCTCGGACACGCGATTGACGGTGTGGATTCTCGCGTGGATCAATCACGTGACGCTCGATGGCGGCAGCCTGTTCGACGCCAACGTGTTCTATCCCGCGCGCAACACCCTGGCGTACGCGGAGCACCTCCTCAGCATCAGCGTGTTCACGCTGCCAACCTACGCGCTCACGCGCAATCCCGACCTGGCGTACAACATCGCGTGGCTGCTGTCGTATTTCACGTGCGCGCTGGCCGCGCACGCGCTCGCCTGGCGCGTCACGCGCGATCACCTCGCATCGTTCGTGGGCGGCGTCGCCTACGCGTTCTGCTTCTACCGCATGCTCCACGGCCACGCGCACATTCAGCTGTTGTGGGCCTGCTGGATTCCGCTCTCGTTTCTGGTTCTAGAGGACTGGTGGCGGCAGCCGTCGTGGCCGCGCATGGCGCTGCTCTGGCTGATTGTGCTGATGCAGGTGCTCGCATCCTGGTACCTCGCGATCATGGTGCTCTTCGCCGACGCGCTTCTTGCTCTCTATCTGACGTTCTGGTTGCGGCCGTCACGCCAAGCAATTTTCAGGATGCTGTCTCATGTGGCCGCGGCCGCAGTGGCCGGCGCAATCGTCGTGTGGCCCATTGCGCGCCACTACACGTTTCTCGTCGCGCTGAATGGCGACAGCCAGGCGGAAGCCGTCGCCTACGCCGCGAGGGTGAAGGACCTCGTCGTCCCGCCGCTGAATACATGGCTCGGCCAGTGGCTCGTACGGCACGGCAGCACGTCGCCCGGCTGGATATGGGGAGAGAAGACGCTGTTCCTCGGATACGCGGCGATGGCGCTCGCGACGATCGGACTGGTACGTGTTGGCCGCAAGTCGACAACTGACAACGACGCGCGTAATTCACCGCTCAACGAACGGATCGCGCTCGGTTTTTTCGCCGTGCTCCTGGTCGTGAGCATCGCGCTCGCGTTCGGACCGTCGCCGCATGCGGTCGCTGCGAGATCGTTCGATCCGTCGCCCTTTGGCCTCTTGAGCCTGCTGCCCGGGATGTCGTTGTTCCGGGTCCCGGCCCGGTTCATTCAGCTGACCACGATCGCACTCGCGGTGCTGGCGGCCGGCGGGGTGAAGACGCTGCACGAGCGTTTCGGCATGGGGGGCCGCGCGCTCACGATCGTCCTGCTGCCGATCATGCTTGGCGAGTGGTACCTCGTCGATTTTCCTGGTGGTCCGCCTCAGCCCGAGCGCATCCCGGGGGTTTACCGCCAGCTTGCGAACATCCCGGCGCGCGCTGTGGTGTCGCTGCCCGACTACATCGGCGGCCCTGAATGGTTCGAGGAATCCGACTATCAGGTACTACTCGACCGCGCACTGGCACCCGATCGTCAACGGCTACGCGCGGACTGAGCCGCCGGGCTACCGCGATCGGATCACCCGCATTGCGACATTCCCGAGCAGCGATTGTGCCGACGCCATGCGGGCGATCGGCGCCGACTATCTCGTGTTCCATGCGGGCCGTTATCCAGGGGGAGCGACCGAACGGATCGAACACGCGAGGTCGAGCCCCGACTTCGCGCTGGTCGGGCAATCCGGCTCGGACTACCTATATCGCGTCAGGTAGAATGAATGTGATCCATGGATACCTTTACCATCGCGGGGAAAACGTTCAGTTCGCGGCTCTTCGTCGGCACCGGCAAATACTCGTCGCCGTCCGTGATGGTGCGGGCGCATGAGGCGGCCGGCAGCGAAGTCATCACCGTCGCCGTCCGCCGCGTCAATATCTCCGACCGCAGCAAAGAGTCGCTTCTCGATTACATCGACGCCTCCAAGTACTTTCTGTTGCCCAACACCGCCGGCTGCTATACCGCCGACGATGCGGTGAGGACGGCGACGGCTCGGCCGCGAGGCTGGGTTGTCCGATTGGGTCAAGCTCGAGGTCATCGGTGACGAGAGGACACTCTTCCCCGACAACGAGGCGTTGCTGCAGGCGACCCGCACCCTCGTGCGTGAAGGATTTATCGTCCTCCCGTACACGAGCGACGATCCGGTTGTGTGTCGCAAGCTCGAAGACGCAGGTGCGGCGGCCGTGATGCCGCTCGGCGCGCCCATCGGCTCGGGGCTCGGTATTCAAAACGTGAACAATATCCGGATCATCCGGGAGGCCTCTCGCGTACCTGTCATCGTGGATGCCGGCGTCGGCACGGCATCGGACGCATCGCTCGCGATGGAACTGGGCGCGGACGCTGTGCTCATGAACACGGCCATCGCGGGCGCGCAAGATCCGATCGCGATGGCGGAGGCGATGAAGCTTGCGGTACGAGCCGGACGACTCGCGTATCTCGCCGGCCGCATTCCGCGGAAGATGTACGCGACCGCGAGCAGTCCGGTCGAGGGGCTCGTTGGAAGGTAAACGGCTCCAGGCCGAGCGCGATGCCGCCGATCGCGCCTATAACGATGCGCTGACGCGGGTCGATCGCGCGATTCAACAGCTCCCGAAAGATTTCCCTCGGCCGCCATCCTCGCCGGATCCGCATCAGGTCGGCCCGCTCAATACGCTGTGGAAGATCGACGCGCCCCCCGCGCGGGGATTGCGTGGAAAATTCGCGGCGGCTGTACGGCGAGCCGTTGCGCCGCTCTTCGAACAGCAGCAGGCTTTCAACTCCGCCCTCGTCGACCACATCAATCGCAACGCCCCGGCCGTGCAGGACACGCACGATTCGGTCGAGGCGATACTCGCCGTGCAGCGCACGCATATCGAGGAGCTCGTGCGATTCGAGAGCGTGCTGGTGATGTTCCTTCAGCAGATCACACCGTACGTCGACACGCGCGACCGTCACGTGGCCGGGCTGCTGCGCGGTGTATCGGGCGCCATCGACGGCGTCGCGGGCGAGCTGTTGAAGCGGACCGAAGCGATGCTTGCGCGCGATCGGCGTCATGAGCTGCAGGTGGCGGCCGTTGGCGAAGAATCCAGCGGGCTGCGGGCTCAACTCGCCGTCCTTGAAGCGTCGGTGAACGAGCTGCGCGGCCAGCTCGCGCGGCGCGATGCGTCCTGACCCGCGACGGCTCGCCCGTTCCGTGGCCGGCTTGTCGGCTGCACTCCTGCTGAGCGTTACGCTGATCTCGACGTCCTCGGACCACAGCCATGCCGCGCAAATCCTCGTCGCGGCCGTCCTCGTCGTATCGATCGCGGACCCAACTCGCGGATTGCTGGCCGTCGCGGCAATCGCGCCCTTTCTGTCGCTGCGGCCGTTCCTGTCCGTCCTGCCCTTTCTGACCATTCCGCCTGTCCTGCCCGTCGTGCTTGCCTTCCTCGTCGGCTGGCTCGCGCGTCAGCCAGCACGTTCAGGACCGCGCGTTCCGGCGCTCTCCGAAATCGCGGCGTGGCTCTTCGCCGGCTTCACTGTCGTCTCGATTTTTGCGGCGGGCACGGTGGCGATCCCGACGGTCGGAATCCTTACTGGTATGGCTGTCACAATCGCGGTCGTCGAGCTTCTGCGGTGCAGGCCCGTTCTCGCTGTTCACTTGCCCCTGACGCTCGGTATCTCGACGGCCCTCGTTGTTGTTTTCGCCGTCGCCGACCGCACGGACCTTCGTGCCTTCAGCACTTTCGCGATCATGTTTTGTCTCGCCGGCGGAATGACATTCCGCGAGCATGACAGGGCTCGTCTGACGTGGGTGGTCATACTCATGGCGGCTCTCGCCGGATGCCTGAAATTATTTTCTGAAGGCGAGACGGCCACGCCTGACATCGCCAGCGCCGCACGCTGGAGCAGCATCGCGTTGTTCGTAATGTTTTTGTCCGGCGCGCTTTTCCAGGCATACCGCGGGATGGCCGCGCGCCCGCGCGATGTCCGCCTTGCCGGCTGCATCGCCGGCATTCTCGCATTCATCGTCGCGCAGATCGCGATTTCGCCGCGCGCGGATGCGCCGCTTGTGTTTTTTCTCGTTCTCGGCCTGATGACCGCATTGGCAGGATCGAATCTGGCTCCGTATCTCCCATGCAAGTCGTTAGACCTGTTCGGACCGAATTCGGCTGGACTGCGGTATTGCGGTCTCGAGTCGTCTGCATCGCGCTCGCCTTGCTGCCAGGCTACGTGGTCGGTCTGTTCATCGCTGATCCATCGATCGCGCCTCTGATGAAGCTCGCAGCCGCGTCGGTGCTCGTCACGTCCGTGCTCAGTCCGTCGATCGGCCTGATGCTGATTGCCGCGATCATCCCGCTCGGCGATGTAATGATGCCGCTGCTTCACACCCCGCCGGCAACGCGGGCGGAAGCACTTGTGTTGTCGTTCATCGCGGGCTGGCTGATCGCGCGTGCGCGGACAGGACGTGGTTTCGATGGCTCGGTATCGAACGGTGTGGCCGCCACGATGTGGGTGTTCGGTGCGCTCCTTCTCGCGTCGGTGGCGACGACCGCACTTCACCTCTACCAGGCGAACCCGCTGCAGTTGCGCCTCGCGTGGGCGGCGCTCTCGCACTCTTATCTCGGGACTGACGATCCAATCGGCGCACACGCGGCCGCAAGCCTGCTCGAAGGCATCGCGCTGGTGCTCGCTTGCAGCGACATTGTCCGGCACGAGCCGCAACGCCGAGTCGGTGTGATTTCGTCGCTCATCGGTTCGGCCGTCGCGGCCAGCATCGCGAGCGGCCTGCTCGCGATTGGTGTCGCGCCTGCGTCAACGATCAGCCGTGTGCTCGCCGTGGGCTTGCCGCGCTATTCGGCGGCGATGATGGACGTGAATGCCGCAGGCTCGTACTACGTGCTCCTGCTTGGTGTCGCGATCGGCGCCGCGACGATCCGCCGGGGACGCCTCGTCTGCCTGATCGCAGCGGTGGCAATCGTGTGCGGCCTTGCGCTGACCGGATCACGAGCCGCCGTGCTCGCCGGAGCAGTGGTGATTTGTGGAGGTGGGGTGATCTGGCTCGCAGGCGCCGCGTCCGGTATCGCGCGAGCGATCGTCGCGATCACACTAACCGTCGTCATGGTCGCGGGCGCCATCGTCGCGACGAACAGAACGGCGCAAAGCAGTCTCGAAATGCGGGGTGGCTTCACTCGCGCCAGCGTGAGGATGATCGAAGCGACGGCCGATCTTCGGCGTGGGTGCCGGCCGCTACTACCGCTTGTCCCGCTTGGTGCTTCCGCCGTCGCTCGCGTGGTTCTACGGCCAGGAGAACGCGCACAATTACTTCCTTCAGCTCACGGCGGAGCTCGGCATCATGGGCCTGATCGCGTTCCTGTCGATGATGGCCGCGATTGTGATGGACCGGCTGACTCACGCGTCTCGTGATCGTCCGCCGGCAGCATCCCGCGTCCTCGCCGCCGGCGCCATCGCGTTCCTGTTGACTGCGATCGGCGGCCACCCATTCCTGGTTCCGGAGGCGGCGATTGCTTTTTGGATTGTCCTCGGGCTGTTGGCGAGCGAGCACAAGACCGTCGGCCGACGAGCATGGGTTGAATGGCCGTGGCCCGTCGCCTTCGCGTGCGCCATTCTTCTGACCGTCCCGCTTCGACCGGGTGAACCGCGGCTGCGCGTGCCACCTCCGGAAGATGGATTCGGGCCGTGGCAAACCGACGCACTCGGCCGCGAGTTTCGCGAAACGCACGGTTTCGCGAGCCTCTTCGTCGAGCAGAATGTGCGGGCGATCGAAATTCCGATGAAGCTCGGAACGGGCGCGCAGGCGGGATCAGCAGCGGCGCTGGTGGAAGTCGTCGTGCCGGGCGCGTTTCAGCAGGAGGTGCGGGTGGGGCCTGAGTGGTCGACCCTGTACGTGGACCTGCCGGGGGCCGAACCGTTGATCTTGCGGCAGCGGATCAATTTCTCTGTGTCGTCGAAGACTGATGTCGGGCAGATCAAAATCATCGCCGCGCAATAAGACCCTTCTCGGAATAACCGCAGAGCACGCGGAGACCGCAAAGTAAGCAACTGCTCTCGGCGTGTTTTCGGAAGTCTGTTCCGCGAGCTCCGCGGGCTCGGCGGTCAGATTTTCAGGGATCAGGAAGCGACAGACAAGCGCTTCAGATGGACTTGCAGACGCAGCAGATCGATCTCGTGAGTGTCGCACGCGCGTTCGAGGCCTTGGAGGTGTTCGGCCGGGAGCAACGGCGTGTTGAGCACAACGCACTCGACTTCTCGACGGTCGATCATCGCGAGCAGGTCGGCATGGTTGCCGACAACTGAATAGCCGCTCACGCGCATGTTTCGATGCAGCGGTTCGTCGTCGATGAAGCCGACGATTTTCAACGACACCTCAGGCCCGAACGCTTCGCGAATCGTGCCGAGGCTCGCGCCGCCGGTTCCGTAGATCACGCAGCGCCGCCCCACCGCGCTGCGGCGAAGGATGAATTCCGCGACGAGCCGGAACGACGCGCGGCTTCCGGACAGAAGCAGCATCAGCAGCGCCGCGTCGATGACGAACACCGCGCGCGAGTAGTTCTCGAACCGGTAGATGTACAGGATCGCGATTTGCGCGGCGACCGTCCCGAGCAGCACGCCTTTCGCGAAGACTACGGCGTCCATCATCCCGAAATGCCGCCATGTGCCGCGGTAGCCGCCGACGACGAACAGCGCGAGCAGCTGCGCGGCGATCACCAGCGGCAGCGACTGGAGGAACAGGTGGTAGTTCGCGCCGAACAGCGACGCCCTCGAAACGGAGGCGATAGGCGGTGTAGTACGCGACCGGAATGAGGCAGAGATCGAGCATCACCTCGGCGACGCGCCGCTTGTACATGAAATTCGCGACGAGCGGCGTCAGGGCTCTTCGCTCTTTACGGCGAGGTCCGATTCTTCATAGACGCGAATCCGCGCGAGATAGACGGCGAAGATGATCATCGCCAGCACGAACATCAGCGCCGCGATCAGCGCCATGCCCACGTCGCGGCGTTGCAACAGCAATGAGATTCCGCCGCCGACCGCGGCGAGCAGCCACAGCGTGGCGACCGCTCGCGACTCCGACAGACCCACGGCCACGAGTCGATGCGACGTGTGATCGCGGCCGCCTTGCGACGGTCGCCGTCCCGAGAGGAGACGCAGCGCCGTCACGAGCGTCGTATCGAAGATCGGAATCAGAAGCAGCAGGACCGGCGCGGCGACGACGGAAAGCAACCCGGTCTTGCCCTTTGCTTCGGCTTTCGTGAGCAGCGTGAGCGCGGCGAGGTTGAGCCCGAGGAACAGGCTGCCCGTGTCGCCCATGAAGATCGACGCCGGGTGCACGTTGTAGACGAGAAAGCCGGCGGTCGCGCCGAGCAGCGACCGCCAGGTAGAGCGCGTGCGGCGATACGCCGCCGCTCGGCCACGAGGCCGATCAGCAGGAACACGCCGGCGATGAGCGTCGGTCCCGGCGCACAGACCGTCCATGTTGTCGAGCAGGTTGAAGGCGTTCGTGATGCCGACAATCCAGAACAGCGTCAGCATCGCGTCGCCGATCAGCGACTGGGTCCACTGGAGACGGTAGCCGAAGAACAGCAACACGGACGCGACGGCGATCTGCGCAACCAGCTTGGTCGACGCCTTGAGATGCATCAGGTCGTCGACGAAGCCGAACGCCGCGATAAGGCCTCCGGCCGCGATGACGTGCCAGATGAACCCGCGAGGCTCAATGGTTAGCGCGAGTCCAATCACCGTCACCACCACAGCAACGCCGCCGAAGAGCGCCGTCGGACGACGATGCCATCGATCGGCCGATGGCTTGGCGACGCAGCCGAGCCGCTGGGCCACCATGCGACACAGTGGCGTCAGGACGACCGAAACGGCGAACGCAACGAGGAAATAAGTCGCGAGCGTCGACATCTATTTGGGCTTCGATTCTAGTACGGCGGGCGAGGGTCCGCAACGACCGGACGGCTTCGTGCCTTCCGCGACCCATCCAAAGCAGGCGTGAACCTCAACCGCATCCAACCCTGCGCTCCGGAGCAGCCGCTCAACGTCATGGGCATCGTATCGTTTCTCGATCGGCGCCGAGAACCTATCGAACTGGTCGTTATAGAGAACGTTGAACGGATATTTTGAGTAGACGAATAGCGGCCACTCTTCATGGCGCCGTACACCGACGCTCGACAGGGCGCGATACGGGAGTACCACAAGCCCGTACAGCATCGCGCTCAGGAAGGCGCAAGCGATCCTCAACATCCCGAACGGCAGCCGTGTCGTCACATGTCGTGCGGCGGTCACGCCGGCGAGCAGCGCGCCTTTCCAGCCGTGCCGCTTCCAGTACAGATAGACTCGCAGCCGGCCGCCTGGGCGAACTTTTCTGACGAGACCGGCCAAGGCCCGCTCGGTCTCGGCCAGATGGTGCAGCACTCCAAGCGAATACACGTAGTCGAAGGAGTCGTCTGCGAGCGGCAGCGCGAGCAGGTCCGCCTGAACGCAATCGACGTTTCCGAGGCCAGCGACGTTTCTGGACGCCTGATCGATCGCACGGCTGAAGTCCACGGCGACGACCTGGCGAGCGAATCGCGCGACCTGCCTCGCGTGCCTGCCCATTCCACATCCGGCGTCGAGAACGACCGACTCCCGCAGGGATGGCAGATCCAGGTTCGCGAAATAGTCGTTGAAGTTTGTCTCGCCCGAGTGGCGCCATTCGTTGAAGTGGGTCCACTCGTAGCCAAAACTCGCCTGTGTACGGCGAGCGACATCGTCGAGGGGCACGTCGACGAAACGAGGAATGCCGGCGACAATTGGGACTGCGACGGCCGCATTCCGTACACGTCGAGAGCCGCGTTGCCGTTCGCGTCGGTGCTTTCGCGAGGCGGCGATCCGCACGAGTCGCACCGAAGGAGCGTGACGAGCCGTCCCTCCATCAAGCAGTCGATGTCGGGGCAAGCATGGGGGACGCGGCTGTCCTGAAGCGCCTCGACCACGCGATCAGAGTGAAACATCTGCCAGAGCAGATCGCTTCGGTGCGACTGCCCGGTCTTGAAGGCGGTCCACATGCGCCGCACCGGACGCGGATCGATCCCCAGGTCCTCCAGATCGGAGCCCGCGCAGTAGGATTCCATCCGTTCGCGAAGTGGTCCGCGAAACCAGTCCGTCGAGCGGAACGCCGAAGCCCATCTTTGGCCGCTCGATCAAGCTCTCGCGGCACGCGCTTGTAGAACAGCTGCCGCAGAATCCACTTCATCGTGCCACGCCGCCGCTTGAGCGACGCCGGCAACGCCGAGCGCCAATTCCACGACGCGGTGATCGAGCAGCGGCGCGCGGACCTCGAGGCTCACGGCCATCGACGCGCGATCGACTTTCGTCGAGGATGTCCTCCGGCAGGTACGACACCAGATCGAGCAGCCCGGGCGAGTCGTCGCGCGCGAGGCCAGCAGCCGCGCGAGGGCGTCGGCGTACAACGGCGCGGGGACGGCGGGCGGCCCCGGTCAGCGTCGCGACCTCCGCGGATCTCCACCACGAGACGAACCGCGCGTAGTGGTCTGTCTCGTCGCTCCGCAGCACGTCGGCGATTCGGCGCAGGCGCCGGGTCGGCATGCGGTCCGCGCCGAACGCGGCCGCGCGGCGCAGCGAGCGCGGCATCGCAGAGCACGTCGCCGCCGTGGAGTGATACCGATATCGCGGGTATCCGAAGAACAACTCGTCGCCGCCGTCGCCGGACAGCGCGACCGTCACCGCTCGCGCGCCGATCTTCGACACGAGATACGTCGGCACCGCCGAGGAGTCGGCGAACGGCTCGTCGAACATGGACGGCAGGCGGTCGACGACGTCGAGCGCATCTGCGCGGTCGTCGCACGTCTGCTCGTGGTGATCCGTGCCGAGATGCCGCGCGACCGCGGCGGCGTGATCCGCTTCGTTGAACTCGGGATTGTCGAATCGAATCGTGAATGTGCGGACGGGCGTCGCGCTCTGCTCCTGCATCAGCGCGACGACCAGCGACGAGTCGATGCCGCCGGACAGGAACGCGCCGAGCGGCACGTCGGCGATCATCCGCTGGCGGACCGCCGTCGAGAGCCGCGCTTCGAGTTCGCGCTTCGGCGTCGGCGTCGCGTCACTCGGCTGACGCTGCGAGCGCGTGCGTGCACCGGATCCCAGTACCGCGTCGACCGTCGTGCGCGCCGTTCTCGCAGAGCAGGTAGTGCGCCGGGCGGAAGCTTGCGCGCGTCGCGATAGATCGTCGAGGGCGACGGGACGTAGCCGTAGCGCAGGTACAAGCCGAAGCGCGTCCGGATCGACGTCGCGCTCGAACGACGGTCGCGCCACGATCGCCTTCAGCTCCGAGGCGAAGCGGAAGGCGCCGTTCGACTCGGCGTAGTACAGCGGCTTCTTGCCGAGCCGGTCGCGCACGAGCCAGAGTCGCCGCTTCGGCTCGTCCCAGATGCGCGAACGCGAACATGCCGACGAGCCGCTCCACGCAGTCGACGCCCCATCGGTCGTACGCGGCGAGGATGACTTCGGTGTCGGTCTGCGAGCGGAAGCGGTACCCGCGCGCCTCCAGCTCCGCGCGCAGCTCGCGGAAGTTGTAGATCTCGCCGTTGAACGTGATCCACAGCCGGCCGCCGTCCCATGGCATCGGCTTGTGGCCGAGCGGCGACAGGTCGATGATCGACAGGCGCCGCTGCGCGAGCGCGACCGGTCCGTCGCGCCGACGTCCACACGCCGCCATCGTCCGGCCCGCGATGCGGGAGGCTGTCGGCCATCGCGCGGGCAATCGGAGCCAGCGCAGGCCCGGCAGTTGGGCTCCAGCCGGACGATTCCGGCTATTCCGCACATAAGGATTCTGGTGGCTTGCAGCTCGGTGAAATCGGCAACGTAAGGCGGCTTACCGTAGTGTAACCGTGGAGCTCTTCTGTATTTGAACCCTACGAGAGATGGGCCACAAAACAGCCCCAAATTGAACTGTTATAACGGTCGAGCTCATGGCATGGCCGTTGCCCCGCCTACCAACATGACGCGTAGATCGCTGCTCACGCTCGCTGCGACCCTGATGGTCATGTTCGCGATAACAGCCAAGGCCAGTGCCGCCTCGCTCACCGTGGAGTGGGACGTTGCGCCCGGAGCCACCGGTTACATTGTGAACTGGGGAACGACATCCGGCAGTTATCCGAATAGCGTCAACGTCGGCAACGAAACCTCTCACCGGTTCGGCAACTTGGTTGCCGGCACGAAATACTTTTTCACCGTCGTCGCCTACAACAGCGCAGGGAACAGCTCCGGCACGCCTGAAGTAATGGGAACGGCCAAGGCGACCGATTTGAATCACGACGATCACCCGGACGTGCTCTGGCAGAATCAAGTGCACGGTTAGCTGGGTATTTGGTACATAACGGAACGGGGCAGCTCTCGGCCGCCATGTTCAGCCCGAGTGGCTGGGCCGACCCGCTGTGGAAGGTCGTTGCGTTCGCCGACTTCGATAAGGACGGCACACCCGACGTGCTGTGGCGCTCATAGGGCACGGGTCAGATGGCCGTGTGGTTCATGAACGGCACCACTCGGCGATCGAGTGTGATGTTGACGAATACCGTGTCCGACCTTTCCTGAAGATTGTGGCGGTCGCCGACTTCAACCTCGACGGATATCCCGACCTGCTGTGGCGAAGCGACGTCACTGGAGATTTCGGCGTCTGGTTGATGCAGGGTACGGCCCTTTGGCGAAGACGCGCTCAACCCGACAGGGTTCGCGGATACCTCGTGGAAGGTCGTCGGAGTCGCCGATTTCGACCAGGACGGGCAGCCGGATCTACTCTGGCGCAATGACATTACCGGGACGTTCGCGTCTGGTTCATGAACGGCACGAACGAGCGCGGCGCCGCAATGTTGAACCCGACCGGGATGGCGACCTCGCGTGGAAAGTGGTGGCGATCGCGGACTTCGACGGCGACGGCCACCCGGACCTGCTCTGGCGAACGGACCGGACCGGCGACTTCGGCGTCTGGTTTATGACCGGACCGCTCGGCGTCACGCTGCGGAACACCGCGATGTTCAACCCGACAGGCATTTCCGACTTGAACTGGATTATCGCCGCAATCCGCTGACGATTAGAGTCCACCGACATTCCGTCCGTTGGACAGAGCGGCGGGGGCGTCCGGCGCGTCGAGGACGACGGTCCTGTTCATCAATTGGCCACGAACATCCAGATCGCGCTCCGTTCGGCGCTCGTCAGCAACCAGTAAACCAGAGCCGGCAGCGAGAGAACCAGTCCCGCAGACAGGGCAACCTCCTGGGGGATCGTCCAGCCACGTCTTACCAGCGTGATCGCCGCAAACGCCGAGAAAACAAACCCGAACTGAAGCAGCCGGCGCACCTCGTAAATACGGCTGATAGCCGCGCCAACTATTCCATCCGAGTTGTACCAGTGCGAGCGCGGCGTAGCTTGTGACCAGCGATATCGCCGCCCCTCCGATCCCAAACCGCGGAATTAGACCATGTTGCAGGCGATGCCGACCGCCGCCGCGATGGCTTGCAACAAACCCGTGTATTGCACGTCCTTTGCGATGTACATCCTCGGGAGCAACACCGCGTACACTCCGGCGAGAAACTGGGCCGTCGCCGAGAGACCGACCACGGTCCACGCGTCATGATACGCAGGCTTCGTCAGAATGAGGACCAGTGGACGAGCAACGGCAAACACTCCCAACGTCAGAGTTCCAACGCCGACAACGTTAGGTCAGGACCTGGCCGAACACGATTCGAGACTCCGCGGGACGGTCGGCGAAGGCCATGAATAACGGAATCCACGCGTTTTGAAACGCAGTCACGACGAGGCTGATGACGAGCCCGATGTTGAAACCAACGGTGTAGACGCCTACCTGCTCGAGGCTTCCGAGCCACTGCAGCAGGTCCTTGCTTCCATGCTGAAGCAGGAAAAGGCAGCCGAACGCCGGCACCAGGGGAAGACTGATTTCAGCAGCTCTGACGCCAGCGCGGAGGTGACCCTTGGCCGAAGAGCGCGAATCGCCGGAGCCGCAAACAAGGCGAACCCAACAGCCTGGCCGACGAGACCTGCCTCGAGCATCCCATAGACGCCACGATTGAGCGAGACGACCATCAGCACACTCAGCCCCGTCGTCGTCAGAATCGAGAGTGCCGACAAGACGACGTAACCCGCCGCCCGCTCCTCGAACTGCAGATATTGGCGGAAAGGCGTGGTCAGGATTGTGAACGCCGTCGTAACGATGGAGATCAGGACGAGAGCCGCATACTGATTGGTCCTGAACAAGAGCGAACTGATTGCTCGAGCAGCGGCCGCGCCGCCAATCAGCAACAGACCAACGCTGACAACGAGCATGAGAGCGGTGGTCGAAATCGCTGACTCTTTGCGCTCACGGCTGTTGCCTTCAAAGTACGCGGCGCGATCGCCGCGCCGAGCCCCAGCGAAAACACCGGCGTCAGGAATACGCCCAGCCCGGCCAGAATCGAGATGACCCCGTAATCAGTCGGCGAAAAGTACGCCGTGAAAACCGGCAGCAGCAGCAGCGTCATCAATCGGCTCAGCACCTCGCCCACTCCGTAAAGGACGGTTCCTCGTGCGAGCAGTCGGATGCTGGAGCTCACTGCGTCGACTCACGGCGCGGTTCGAGCCACTGTTCAAGTTCGCTACCGAGACGACGGCTCCTGTACGCGCTCAAGTGGTGCGTGTCCCGTACAGAAGTTGACCTTGCAGATTGGCGTTGCAGAGGCCGCCCCCGCACATGTACCTGGAGTGGATTAACACACGTGAACTGGGGTGCGCTTGATGCAGCCGTTCGAGGATGCCGCGATAGATGGCCTGCCTCCGGTCGACGGCCTCTCGAGATACGCCACAGGGCGACTGGAGGTTGCTCGTGGAGATACGGACGGGTCGACCCCCCGGACATGCTTCAGGGATGAAGTCGAGTTCAGGGACATCAATGAATAGAACGACGCGCTTCCCCGCGCGTTCGAGCGTCGACATTGTTATCTCGAACCCACGCTCGAAGTTCTTCTCCCTGTCCTCTGGGCGACCAATGTCCACTGGGTCCAAGACGCCGTCCAGCGAATCAAGCCGACCTTTGACGCTGCCGAACGGCACGCCCGTGAGGTAATAAGGGCCGAGCGAGACGAGAACAACGGTCTTGACGCTCGGCGCGGCGGTCGGGAACCGGAGAGCCAGTTCGTTCGCGTTCACGCACGTCGCGGGAAAACCACCAACTCCGGCGACGGGTGGACAGGCGGTCGCCCCTATAAGCAGAGTGCCTTCGCCGCGAGCTCGATACGCCTCGGCAACCCCGGAAAACAAGTAGTAGGCGTGGCTGTCTCCAAACACCGCAATGGTCGGCTGGCCTGGTCCCGATGCTGAACACCATGTCCACATCTTCCCCGGCTCGGATGGTCCGGAACATTGCTTCAGCCCTACGATCGTCGACGCTGAGTTGGCCAGTTCACTTAGGGTCGCCGGCCGCGGTGCCGTGCGAATCAAACCGCTGCTGCCACCTTCACCCAAGCCTCCTAACGCGACCAGCGTCGCGACGGTCACAGCGATGCACGTCCGCATCAGCATCGGTGAACCACGAACGCGAACAGCCGCTCCCGAATCGGGGGGCTCGGCAAGCTTCCACGTCAACCACGCGAGGCCGGTCGAGACAGCGACGACCAGCAGACGAACGCCGAAAGCGGGTTGCCCGCTCTGAACGATCCGCGCCAGTGACAACAGCGGCCAATGCCACAGGTATAGCGGATAGCTGATCAATCCGACGAGCACGATCGGCGGAGCCGATAGCGGCACGCGGTTCAGCCACCGGCCGGTCGAACCGCAATCAGAAGCACGGCACCGACCGTCGGCACCAATCCCGACCATCCCGGATATAGCCGATGGCCGTCGAGAAATGCGCAGCCCCGACGATCAGTCCTGCCGCGCACCACGCCGCGAGATCGGGTCGAGGGAAGAAGGTGTGTATTCTCGAGCGCGACTCCGCCTGGACGAGCGCCGCGCCGAGCAGAAGCTCCCAGAACCTTGTGGGCAACAGATAAAACGTCGCCGGCGGTGTTTGTGTATTGCCGATGTTCAACGCAAACGAGCCGAGCAGCAAGGCGAGCGTTGCAACGAGACTCCGCGGCGTCCCAGCCTCCAGACGACCACAAGAATCGCCGGCCAGACGATATAGAACTGTTCCTCGATCCCCAATGACCAGAGATGCAGCAGCGGCTTCGAGCCTACGGCCGCGTCGAAATATCCGGACTCTCGCCACAACAGAACATTCGACGTGAACGTGGCTCCGCCGACGATGTGTTTTCCGAGCGCGCGGAATTCCGCCGGAAGCAGCGTGTACCAGCCGAGCAGCCAGACACCAAAGAGCACAATCGACAGGGCGGGAATGATGCGCCGGCAGCGACGCGACAAGAATTCGAGGAAGGAGAACCTGTCGCGGTTGAGGATCCTTGAGAATATTTCCGCTTATGAGGTAGCCGCAGATGACGAAGAAAATGTCGACGCCGACAAAACCTCCCGGTACCACGTTCGGTGCGACGTGATAAGCGACGACCATTAACACGGCGAGCGCACGCAGGCCGTCGATGTCGTCTCTGTGCGAGGTCGAGGCCGTTCCTGATGTCACGGATTTCGACGTGAGCGGCTGAGGGAGGCGTCGCAGGGCCGATGCCGCTTGGGCGCGGCCAGGAAACCTTACGTGTTTCGCCGCGGCCACTCGCCCGCGGACGCGACGAAGCAGGTTGTTTTTTCCAGCCTGCGCGCAACCGCATCCTTTTCTCGAGCTGAATGCCTGCGTAACCCCAGATCGATCGAGTTTGCGATCGAACTCGGCAATGAATCGCGCGTACGACCAACGGCCGGATTCCACAAGGTCTTTGTATGCTCGAACGGTGAGCGGCGCGCCGGCCCGATCGCTGAACGCCGCAATCACGTCGTCATAGTTGGAGAAGTCCTTCTTGAGCGGCAGAAACTGGTTCGAGGGCTCGAGCACGTCGTTGTAGCGGCCTTCGTACAAGATTTGCACGACGCGGAGCGCCGCCGCTTCGAAATGTCTGGGACTGATGGTTCGAATCTGATTGTGCCTTCCCAGTCGGACAGCACTCGGCTGCAGACCTCGTCGAACGTCAGACGCGGTTCGAGCCGTTGCAGCGACTCGCAAGCGACGCGAGCACTACCGTCCAAGTCGAACACGGACACGCCAGCTTCGACCCCGACACTCCCCTGCAGTTTGCGAGAAAGTTCCACCACGCATCTCCGTAAAGCCGACTGCTCTCCCCGACGGCGATGTCCAATACGAGACGTGAACCGGCGCTTCGTTCGATGAAGCCGTCGGCGATATCTGATTTTTCCTGACCGCCGCGGCCCATATAGAACGGCAGCCGCCGCGCACGGTAACCAATATCGATTGTCCGCGCCGCGTCCGGGCGCCCGAACACCCGGGCACGCTCGACAAACTCGGCGCTTAGATATCCCGTGAGCGTTGGACGAGCCGCTTAACACCGTGTACCTAGGTAGACCCGTCCGAATACCGAGGCTCGAGGAGCGTATACACGCACTCGACATTGAATGTGTTTAGAAAGGCGAATCGCTCCTGGCAATAATGATGCTCATCCTGAAAGAACGCGATCTTGTAACTCGTCGACGCGCCTTCCAAATATCGAAGGAACGACGCGCTCAGACCGTCCGGCCATGAACCGAATACTGGAGCCGGCCCGAACAGCGAGTAGTGAAGCACCACGACTTCAAACGCAAGCCCCGCAAGCCCCGATGGAAATCCCAGGGCAGTATTCACGGGCCAGACCGAAAACGTGGAGTGCTCCTGAAATGCGTGAATGTGTTCGACGAAGTCGCCGCGTCAGCCGTGACCGGCCGGTAATACAACAGCAAAATTCCGCGTGTCACAACGTTACTTGCGGGCGGTAATGTAGATATCGAGACCGGCACGACGGCCGACGATCGGGAGCAGGTGTTCTCGGAGGTGTAAACGCTGGCCGTACGGGACCACGTCATCGCAGTTCTCCGGCCGTGTCCTCAGGTCGGAAAATGAAGCAAACAGCCGGCGAACCCCTCGCTGCGACACGAACACGGTTTCTGGAGCGGCGTGCTGACTCGTGTCGACATCGTAGAGGCGGCGTTCGCGTTCGGTCGCCGCTTGTTCGGCCGGCGACGATAGCCACTCGCGCGCCAGGGCTCCCATCGTACCAACGGGCGACCGCATCCAGCGGCGGTACCAGAACTGGTTGTACAGCATCACGACCGCCGTCGCGCCCGGTTTCAACACGCGATGAATTTCGTCCACGCACTGCTGAAGTCGGCCGGTGTGATGAAGGCAGCCGATCGAAACGACATAGTCGAAGCTATTCGAGCCAAACGGCAGGACAGCACTCGTCGCACGAACGACGTTGAGCGCGACGCCGGAGCGGCGAAGCCGATCTGCCATCACGTGAAGCGGACCCTCGGCGAGATCCACCGCATGATAATTCGCGCCTCCGGCCACAATCCGTTGCCCAAGCGTTCCGTACCCGAGTCCGATCTCGAGCACCGAGCAGCCTCGCATGCGCTCCGGCTTCACATACTCGAGCAAGTACGGATAGAACGCGATATACGCGTCGTCGAACCGCGACAACGCGCTCGCGGTTTGTCCGTCGATGGCGTGACGTCGGGCGAACGTCGTGCCGCAGAGCTCATTCCAGAAGCGTTCGTTCGCCTGGTCGACGGCGGGATTGTCGTCCACTGGAGCCTTCAGGTCGTCACCTCGTCGGCAACGGCGGACGATGAATCGTCTGAAAGCGTGAGAAGCGCCATCCATGTCGGCGCGACGATCATCAGGCGCAGCCGGAACAGGGTGCCGAAGTTCGTCACGACGTACACAATGACGGCCGCCGATATCAGCGTCAGGACGCCAAAGCAGACTGCGACGGGGAGATTTCGGCGAACGGCGACGGGCGAACGCCACAGGGTCATGAACACCGCAATCACGGTCATATCGAGAAAGATCGTGTCCATGTCTGTCACCGCGAGAAATCCCCGTCCGCCATCAAACGTCACGAGCGAAACGGCGCGCAGAATCGAAATCGGGACGTAGACGGCGGCGAGGCCGACGCCAACGTCGATCGCGACGTCGCGAACGCGGACAGCTCCGATCCCTCGGCGCACCCGGAACAGGTTCGTCGCGCCCCCTGACCCAACGAATCCTTCGCGCAGCGATTCGAGCGTGGTGGCGACTTCACCGAAATTGGCACCCCCGACAGCGACGCTTCTGTCATTCCGCCAACCGGAACCGGACAGAATCGGAATCTCCACTCCAGTGATCTTCGTGATCAGTCCTCCGTAGTATTGATAGTAGGCGGCCGAGCCTTCAATGAACGCCCCCCACAACACAGCCAACACAAGGGCCCCGAACATGAAAAATGAGAATCGCCCTGATTTGTGCAACCACCACGATGTTGCCAGTGCCGCCGCGGCCGACGCCCACATGAACACCGCGTAGTAGGCGCGGATGCCTCCGATGGCTGCAATGGCCACGGAGGCAAGGACGATTCCGATGCTGAGCGCGTACGGGCGTTCCGCCAGCGAACGCCGGGAGAATCGGAGGACCAGCCACACGCCGATTCCGCCGAGCACAACCAGCGTCATGAAGAAGTTGTCTTTCAGCGCCTGCGTGCCCGTCAGCACGAGCGCCGGCGAAAACGTGAGGAACACGACGATCAACAGTAGCCCGCGGCCAGCGCCGCGCCCGGCTGCCGCCACGAGTGCGAAAGCCGCCACGAAATAACAGAAAACGTTGAACAGCACCCCCCATAGCACCGTCGGACCCGCTGCGCGCAACCAGAACGCCAACACTGCAACGTACGTCGGAGACGGGCTTCCAGACGGCACTGCGGCGAACCGGCTCGCTGATGCGTGGGCGATCGCGAAATACGCCCGCGCATCCGGCGCAAGCGCCCAGAAGCCGTCGCCGGCCTGGACTCTCATGAGAATCGGCCAGTGGTAATACGAAATCGCGAAGAGACCGGCGCCGAGAATGCACCGGATTATCAGCCCGGTCACGATGATCAATCCGACCGAGCGGGACCGACCGAGAATCCATCGACAGCCCCAGATCACCCATGCGCAAACGGCGACCAGGAAGAATAGGTGTAAAAAGTCAGCGGCCACGTTGGCGAATCGTGCGACTCAGTTCGCGAGGACAGCGGGCTTGGCGCTGGTTCGCACCGCGTCGATGAAGTCGAGAATGCGATGCCGATATGTGTGCCTCTCGATGACATGTTCGTATGCGAGCGTGGTGACGCGGGCTCTGCAGCCGGCATCCTTGAATCGACCCACCGCGTCATCGATGTTCGACAGATCGCGCTTCACTGAAATGTAGTGGCGATCGCCCTCGAGAATGCCGTTGTATGTTACCCTCCACCAACAACTGGCACGTGCTCGTGCCGATCGGCTCGAAATGCCGAGAGGAAACGGCTTTGCCGTTCAGTGCCGGACCGCTGTTCGCAAAGCACTGCTCGAAGATCGCTTCAAACGATGCGGTGGGGTTCTGTTTGAGCGCCTCCTTTGCACAGCGAAGAGCCTGGCCGTTACGCTGCAGGAAGTAGGTGCCCGACTCGGCGCCGACAATGCCATGGCAGGAGTTCAGATACCGCGCCCATTCAATTCTCGGCATTCGTTGACGTCTCACGTCGCAACGCAAGCCGTGTCGTGCTCCGTCGTTCGCGACGAACTCCACGATCCGCGTGCGCTCCTGGTCGCCAATCAGCCGGTCGTAGAGGTCTCCAACGAAGCCGATATCGATCGTGCGAGCCTGCTCGGGCATTCGTTTGTAGACGGCGGGATTCAACGCGTGCGGCATGGGCAGCACTGTTGCTGTGCACCCCTCGTATAACAGCCGCCCGATCTCGATTGGGAGCTGCGTGCAGACGTAATCAGCACCCGACTCATTGATGAACGCGATCTTTTCATCCATGAGGTCGTACTCGTTTCCGACGAATACCGCCAGCGCCCCTCGACGATCATGAAACCAATGCGGTCGTCCGATTCAAGATGCCCATCCGATCGCCGGCCGCAGAATGCAGAACGATGATCAGATCGTAGGTTTTGATCTTGTGCCGGTGAGCCCGAAATTCCAGCAGGTTGGTAATGTTACAGAGCTCGATCGACAGCTGTTCGCTCTCGCAGAACGCTTCGCGCCAGTCGGCCATGTATGAAGCGTCGGCGTAACGATCGGCGAAGAGCTTGCGGAGGATCGCGCGAAGACGTGATAAAGCGCGGCGCACGGTCCCGTGCGGTGAACAGCCCCTGACCGATCGTGTCCAGCGAGACGGCAGTCCAATGCGTGCCGTTCGCCTCAAGCAACAGCGTTCTGATGCGATCGATCATAGGCGGCGAGCGCAGTCTCGTGGCGAGCGATGCATGCCTCGATTTGGTGTAGATGGTCGCGTGTCCAGCGCACGAGTACGCTGCAACCCATCCCGCAACGGCACGCTTACCTCGAAGCCGAGTGCCTCCTTCGCCTTCGCCGCGCTCCCAAAACGTCGTCCGGACCGGTCCCACTCTCGGCCGGCAATCTCGCGAGCCGCAGTCGGATTGCCCGCCAACTCGTTGATCGCGGCGGCGAGCTCGAAGATGGATGTCTCGGTGCCGCTGGCGAGGTTATAGACGTCACCGGGCGTTCCTCGAAGCGCGCAGGCGATTAATCCGCGCGCGATGTCCTCCACATACACGAAGTCGCGGCGTCGCGCTGGCCGCCCGCTTCGAGCGGAAGGGACTCGTGTTTGAGAGCCTTGTAGATAAACGTCGGCGTCACGTTCCGCCAGACGGTTGCCGGCGTTCCGCGCCAGCGCCCCGCGCCGAGGATCTCGCCAGGGCCGTAGACGTTCTGAAACCGCGCTCTCACGATAGGCGTATGGTGCTGACGCGCGTAATAGATCGCGTACATTTCGCCAACCAGCTTCGATATCGAGTACGGACTGTCCATATCGAGGTGAACCGGACCGTCTTCCGACAGTTGCTTCGGCCTTATCGAAGGTTTTCGCGCGCGACGGCACACCCGGCGCCTGAGTAGACGACGCGCTGGAGCGTCCGGAAGGCCTTGATCGCGCTCGAACAGCTTCAGCGTGGTCAGCTGATTGTGTTCGTGGTCTGCGAGCGGATCGTGAATCGAGCTCTGATTTCCGTGGTAGGTGCACAGGTGGAACACAAAGTCGTAGTTCATCATGCACATCTGCCGAGAATGCCATCGTCCGCAATCGAACCTTCGATGAAATCGACTCGTCTGTCGTCCGGGACGTTCCAGCGCTCAGCCGACAGCAGGTTGTCGACGATCCGAACTGGTGCCGCTATCGAGGCTCAAGAGCACTCGGACCAGGTTGCTTCCGACGAAACCCGGCTCCCCCGGTCACGAGGATGGACGCGTCCGGCCAGATCACGCATGGGCTTCATCAGCAGATCGATCGCGCGAGGTGGGTGATATGTCTCGAGTAATGCCCCTTTGCCGCGTAGTACGCGATCGCGCGGCCGCACGCCGTCTCGCAGCGGCGTGTTGCGTGCGCCAGTTGAAATCCTGGTTCGTTTTTGATGGATCGAGCAGAATCGAGAACACATCGTCGGGGTTTCGCTGGACGGACCTCCACGGGCCGTTCCGAGCGTGATGTTCAGCGCGTCGAAGCGTCTCGTCGAACAATTCCTTGATCGGCGTAGTCCGCTGCCAGACGACACGTGGTACGCGCCCGTTCGGCCGCCGCCGTCGATGCGCCTTCATCGACCACCTCCACGAGATCGTCGACGAAAATGAAGTCGCGGCGCGTGTCCATGACGAAGCAGGCCTTGCCGGTCGTGAGGCGCTGAAAGAACGTCGGCAGCGGACCGCTGATGTTTCGCGGGCCGTACGCGTTGGCGAGCCGGAACGACACGTAGTCCAGGCCGCTGAGGATCGACGTATTGCTCGCCGGCCGTCTTGCTGATGGCGTAGCTGCTGCCTTCCGGACGAATCGGGTGCGTAAGCGTGATGGGCTGCTCGACGGGATGCAGCCCGTAGCAAAGCGCGGTCTGGAAGTAGATCAGCCGCCTGACGCCGACGCCTCGCCGCAGGCGCGAACGACGTTACGCGGTGCCCGAGCACATTGGTCCGGGCATCTTCGGCCCAGTCAGTCGGGATCCTTGTACGACGCCGCGGCATGGACGACGACATCGGGCTTGCCGACCGTCGAACGCGCGCGTTCACAACGGCCGCGTCGGCGATCGATCCCTTCGATCGACGTTGAAGCTTCGGTCGAGGCTCCAGGTTGTCGCGGCGCCCGGTCGCGAAGTTGTCGATCACCAGCGACTGTCGTCGCCGCGCTCGAGGAGCCGATCCGCCAGGTGCGATCCGATAAATCCCGCTCCGCCGGTAATCAGTACTCTCATAGTGTGCTCGCCGATCGTCTGTCGATTGGAGTGTTGCTTCGTTCAACAGCCGCTCGATACGAGCGCATGCTCGATCGTGGAATTCCTGCTGCCAGAGCTCCAGCGACAGCAAGCCCCAGATCTTGCGGCCGAACTGCGGCTCTGCATCGAGCTTGCTCGAGCACGATCGCGTTGTTGACGACGTCTCGCGATCGAGCGCTGCCGATGATCGAAAACACGTCGCGCACGAACGTCGCGCGCGGCGCCCTGCGTGAACTCGGTGAGCGGCGTCGGGAAGCCCATCTTGTCCGTACGTGCGAGAATCGACATCAGGCACGAACTGCTCCGAACGCGCGTCTTCATGATGTGCTTCAGCTGGCCGTCCTTGAATTTGATGTCCGCGGGAATGGTCGCCGCGAGCTCCACGAGCGAGTGATCGAGCAGCGGAACGCGCGATTCGACGCCGTGCGCCATGCTCACGCGATCCTCGACCTGCAGCAGCGCCGGCAGCAGTGTCTTGAAGTCGAAGTGCGTCATCAGATCGAAGTACGATTCCTTGCGGACGTTGTCGCCGTTGAAGATGGTCCTGAAACGTCTCGAACGGCGAGTAGTCGCCGAGCAGCGTCCCAGTCGATCTCATCGTCGAGCGATGGAGCGCGATTCACCAGCCGGAAATAGCGCTCGTCCATGGCATCGAACAGGCCCTTCGCGCCAGAACTCCTGGATGCAGCGGCTTGTAGCTGCCGCAGCGCCGTCAGGTTCGGGATGATCGACTCGTAGGTGACGACGAAGTTGCCGTTGTGCATCGTGCCGTCGATTGCCGCCTTGATGCACTGCTCGAAATAGGCGAGCAGGTAGCGCGTGTAGCCGCCGAAGATCTCGTCTCCGCCCTGCCCGCCGAGCACGACCTTCCGCTGCTGCGCTGACGAGTCTGCGCGACCATGTATTGCGGAAAGGAGCCGGGCCCGGCAGTCGGATAGTCGAGGTGAAAGATGACCTTCCGGATGTTCTCGACAAAATCGTCGACGTCGATCGTCAGCGTGTGCGAGGTCGAATCGCCCGCTGCTCGGCCGAGCTGCTCGTGCGTAACGGCTCTCGTCGTACTCCGGGCCGTAGTCGAACCGGCCCGTGAATCCGACTGAGGTCGTCCGGCGCCGATCGGCGCGCGCGCGATCGACGCGACGATGCTTGAGTCGAGACCGCCGCTGACGTATGCGCCAACCGGTACGTCGCTTCGGACATGTGCAGGCGGACCGACTCGTCGAGCGCGTCGGCAAGGAGCTGCTCCTCGAAATAGGCGCGCGGTGTGCTCGAAATCGACGTCGTAATAGACCTCCCAGTATCTGCGCGTGGTCATTGATCCCGTCGATAGCCGACGAGCGTGTGTCCCGGGCAGAAGCTGGCGGATATCCCTTGAAGAGCGTCCGGCCCGCCGAGGCAGAACTGGAACGCGAGATACTCCTTCAGCGCCTCGAGGTCGGTTTCGATCGTCGGCACGAACGGGAGCAGCGCCTTGGCTTCGGACGCGAAATACAAGACGTCGCCGACGCTGCGTGTAGTAGAAGGGCTTGATGCCGAAGCGGTCGCGCGCGCAGAATAGCTCTCCGTTCGCGCTCGTCCCAGATCGCGAACGCGAACATGCCCTCGCAGATGGTCGACGCAGTCCGCGCCCCACCGGCGGTAGGCGGCGAGGATCACCTCGGTGTCGGACGTCGGTGCGGAACGTGTCGGTCGACCGAGCTCGTCGCGCAGCTCGCGGTAGTTGTAGACCTCGCCGTTGTAGGTGATCCAATTGCCGGCCACGTCGGACATCGGCTGCGCGCCGCCTGTCGATGTCGATGATGCTCAAGCGGACGGTGGCCGAACCCGACCGGCGAAGTCGGATGCAGCCAGATGCCGCGTCCGTCAGGACCACGGTGCCGCTGTAGCTCGTTCATCGCGCCGAGCGACGCGCGCAGCGTCGAAATATGCGCGCCGCGCCGTATGAACAATGCTCCAGCAATTCCGCACATACGTTATGGTGCCTTTAGAGGGCGGGTACCCGTGGCGTACAAGAACCAGCCCAGGCGCCGCTCCAGCTGTTGCGCGGATCGAGCCCGGGACGATGGTCCCGAGCGGTCCCGCAACAGTGCCAGGGCAGCACGCCGGCAAAGAGCTTCAGGTTGGCGAACTGGCTGCAGCAGCGCGCGCGAGCTCCGCACGCGAGTACACGTCGCCTTTCGGGTTTCCGACGCCGTCCACCTCATTGATCGACTGTTGAATCGGTCGGCCCTTCAGCCACCGCATCACCGGAAACTTGACCCGGTACTGGAGAGAGTTGCGGTGATAGAACATGAGCACGACGCGTCCGCCCGGCCGGAGCACGCGGAAGACTTCGCGGACCGCTCCGGCCGTATCGGGCGTGTGGTGAAGCACGCCCATCGAGCAGACGCAGTCGAATTGCCCGCCTTGGAACGGCAGCCGCTCCGCGTTGCCGACGACGAAACGGCCCGTGCAGCTTCATCAGCTCGAACCGCCTCCGACACAAGGCGATTGCCGCGTTCGTCAGATCGATTCCGCACACACGCGCGCCGGCCGCCGCATACCGACTGAGCACGTACCCATTCCCGCTGCCGATATCGAGGACGGACTTTGATGCAAACGCCGAGTAGGCGTGCAGTTGCTCGGAGAAGGCCGGGGCTCTCGTTCGCCTCGCGCAAGTTGTCGTAGTAACCGAAGTATTCGGGAGTGCCCAGAACGTGAGGGTTCGCGCGCGCAGCGACCGGGTTGCGCTCCCAGAACCGGCGCACTTCGTCAAGCTGTGGAGATACGCCCATTAGCCGGCGGCTGGCCCCGCGGCGCGCTCGATACGACCTGATTCGACGCCATATCGCAACCCGCACGTTTCGCAGCGCAGGTCGCGTTCGTCCAACGCTGCTCCCGCCCGGAGCTTCACGCCGCACTCGCACATCCATCCGGCGACGCGGCCGGGTTGCCGACGACCAGCGCGTAGTCGGGCATGTCCCGGTCACGACCGCGCCGGCGCCGACGAACGCGTAGCGCGCCGATCGTGTGGCCGCACACGATCGTGCGTTCGCGCCGAGCGTGGCGCCGCGCTTCGACCAGCGTCGGCCGATATTCGTCCTTCCGCGAGACGTGGCTGCGCGGGTTCATCGACGTTGGTGAACACCATCGACGGCCCGCAGAACACGTCGTCTTCGAGCATCGACGCCGGTATAGACCGAGACGTTGTTCTGAATCTTGACGTTGTCGCCGATGACGACGTCCGGCGAGATCACGACGTTCTGGCCGATGTTGCAGCCGCGCGCCGATCCGTGCGCCGGTCATGATGTGGGAGAAGTGCCAGATCTTCGTGCCGTCGCCGATCTCGCAGCCTCGTCGACGTAGCCGGACTCGTGGGCGAAGTACGCGAGCCTCACGCTCATCGCGGCGCCAGCTTCGGATGCGGCACGCCGCGCGGCGCGGTCGACGCGCCGTCTGCCGGATGCGGTGCGCCAGCTCGATCGACGGCCGCGCGTCGTCGATGCCGAAGCCGCGGCCGGCCAGCACTTCTTCGTAGACGCGCGTGTGGAGATCGGTGAAGCCGTCGCTGAACTCGACCTCTTCGCCGTCGACCGTGATCGATCGGAACGTCGTCGTCGCGCCCGGCTCCGGCGCGAACGGCAGGTCGGCGGGTCGGTCGACAGAAACCAGCGCACGCGGCGCGCTCGAGCTCGAGATGCCCGGCCATCCGCGTCGGCTCGCGCAGGTGCACCTCGCAGTCGTGCACGCCGGCCGAACAGCCACAGCAGCAGATCGAAGAAATGGATGCCGATGTTGGTGACGATGCCGCCCGATCGCTCCTCGGAGCCCTTCCACGACACGTCGTACCAGCGGCCGCGCGAGGTGACGTAGGTCAGCGAGACGTCGTGCGCCGCGTCGCCGCGTCGGCGCGAGCGCGCTCTTGCAGCGCGATCAGCTGCGGGATGCAGCCGCAGCTGCAGCACCGTGTAGACGCGCCGGCCGGTCTCGCGCTCGAGCTCCTGCAGCGCGTCGAGGTTCCACGGGTTGATGACGAGCGGCTTCTCGCAGATCGCGTCGGCGCCGACGCGCAGCGCCAGACGCATGTGCGCGTCGTGCAGATAGTTCGGCGAGCAGATGCTGACGTAGTGGACGCGCTCCGTCGTCGGGCCCGCGCCGCAGCTTCTCGAGGTGCCGGTCGAACCGCTCGATCTCGGTGAAGAACCGGACGTCGAACGAGTAGCGATCGAGCACGCCGACCGCGTCGTGCGGATCGACGGCGGCGACGAGCCGATTGCCGGTGTCGCGATCGCCTTGAGATGCCGCGGCGCGACGAAGCCGGCGACGCCGGTGATGGCGAAATTCTTCATCGATTCTCCGCGTCGATTCTACGCCGTGCCCGCGATCAACGACTAACTTCTGTCCGCCGGAAGCGAGTGTTTCCTCCGGGCGTCCATACCATCGCCAACGACGCGCCCAGCCGCGTGATATCGTCGGCCGCATGCGCGTCGCGCGGATTATTACGCGCCTGAACATCGGCGGCCCGGCGATTCAGGCGATCAATCTCTCCGCGCGGCTGACGGAACGGGGTGTGGACACGCTCCTCGTGCACGGAACCGTCGGCGATCGAGAGGGCGACATGAGCTACCTGCTCGCCAGCGCCACTCCGCGGCCGACGACCATGTCCATGAGCGTGCTGCAGCGTCGTCCCGCCCCGGCCGACGACGCGCGGGCATTGTGGCAGCTCTATCGGATGCTGAGTAGATTCCGACCGGACATCGTCCACACGCACATGGCGAAGGCCGGCGCGCTGGGGCGCCTTGCGGCAGCGGCCTACAACCGCACGGTCGGCCGACGACACCGGGCGCGCATCGTCCATACGTACCACGGCCACGTATTGGAGGGGTATTTCGGACGGGCCGCGACCGCAGCCTTCGTCGGCATCGAGCGCGGGCTCGCGGGCGTCACCGATCGGCTCGTCGCCGTGTCGCCCAGAGTCAAGAAGATCTTCTCCGACGGTATGGAATCGGTCGCCCGGAGCAATACCGCGTTGTGCCGCTTGGATTCGACCTCGGACAGTTTGCCGGCATCGACGCGAGTGCCCGTGCTCGCGCCCGCGTCATCCTTGCCATTCCGCCGCACGCTCATGTCATTTCGACCATTGGCCGGCTCACGGCGATGAAAGATCACGAAGTCTTCCTCGATGCAGCCGGACAGATCGTTCAAGCCGTTCCAGAGACGCTTTTTTTGATCGCCGGAGACGGCGAGTTGCGCGGGGCTCTCGAAGCGCGCGCGGTCGCGAACGGCATTGGCGAGCGCGTCCGATTCCTCGGCTGGCGGCGCGATCTCGATGTTCTCTACGCCGCCACCGATGTGTTCCTCCTCACATCGAAGAACGAAGGGACGCCGGTGGCATTGATCGAGAGCCTCGCCGCCGGCTGCGCAGCCGTCAGTACCGATGTCGGCGGTGTCCGCGATGTGATCTCCACTCCCGAATTCGGGCTTGCTCGCGTCCGACCGGCGACGTCAACGGCCTTGCGCAGACAGGTGGACGGCCCTCCTCGTCGGACCCGGAAAAACGACGCCGCATGGGCGCCGCAGGACGCCGAGATGGCAGTGGGTCGGTGACGGGCTTGAGCGGCTTGATTGGAGACGTGCATGCGCTCTACCGCGAAATCCTCGCCTAGGCCTCGGTTGCTGCTGCCCGGTCCGGGTTTGTTCGACGGGTTTCTCGAGGTCTGCTGCCGGAGGCGGAAAGAGCTTCGAACGAGAAATTCCGAATGGGATTCGAATCATTGACCGGCGCCCCCGACGGATCAAAGCTCGCGACGACGATGAGATCGTAGGCCACCTCAGCGTGGTCGACGAGTGCGCGGACGCGCATCCCAAGGAAACTGTCGCCACCGACATGATCGAAGATGGCGACCGGTTCCCATCCGAATTCCTTCAACGAGAGATACGCGAGCTCCGCCGCTTCGCCGCGGCCAAAGATCGCGATCGATCGATCGGCGAGCGCGCATTCGCGGAGCATGCCGCGGAGATGCTGTCGGACCTCGCGATACAAATGCAGCCAGACATCCATGAACTCGTAGGTGAGCCGCATCTTCTCCGCCACGCCTCTTGGCGTGATGGGGTTAGTGATCCGATTCGGCTGCGCGTTCACGCACTTTATGTAGCCTTTGCGGCTGAGACGCTTCAGGTAAATGTTCGTCAGCCCGAGCGCAATGCCGAGCCGCGTTGCCAGGCGTCGCTGCGTGACACGCGAATTCTCCGAGACTGCTTCGAGCAGCCGAAGATCGCGACGAGCTTCGATGTCCATGGTGGGGATGTGCGACTGAGGGGTCAATCGAGCCGAGCGCAGGCTACCGCCCTTTCGCTTACAGAAGCGACGGTACAGGCGTGTGCCACGCTACGGTATCCGAGGGAAGCGGAGAACGTCTGGCCCCACAGACGTTCAAGAAATGAACGATGATATTATTTTCGAACCACCTCGGAGGTGTCAAGAACTCAATGCGAGAAAGACCGAAGGACCGGGACACATTCGGCAGAGGAATTCATCGAGCAGCGTTCAACAGGATGCCATAGGAAACAGACTGGACTTCGAACACCACCGACTCGTTGGCCCCAGTTGTCCCGCCGCAGTTGACGAAGATTAACGTCACGCCCTGGTTAGTCCCCGTATCCACGCTCAGATCGCCGCCGTTCACAGGCGGAAAGATCCATCGCTGAGATTTATTCATAACTCCGAGGCAGGCCTGGCCCTTCTCTACCGTGCTCCGCACTCGAAGCAGCAAACGGTGATGCGCCGGCACGGAAATGAAGGGACTACTCAGTTGGTATGCTCCCTCGGTCGCGCTGCCGACGACGCGATCGCCCCGCTCAACCGGCGTCACGGTCACGCCCTTACCGGGCGTCCACTTCAGCAGGTCGGACACGTTGTTGGGAAGAGAGGTCCAACGTGCCTCCGAACGCAACGGGAGCCACGGACCGGCGTGCTACTTCGCCGGAGTTTGAACCGGAGCGACATACTCGGTCCATGATAGCCCCGGGACCTGCAGGCAGGCGACTCGAGTGTCCAAACAGGCAGTCAACGCGACCCAAGGGTCGGGCTAGATCCCATCGCCGAGGCCGACTTGCGCGGCTTCGTGGCTGAGAACCGCAGGTCGTGTCAGCGCGCCCCAGAAAATCGTGACCCACATGGCCGCGACAACCGAGGCTCGGACACCCCGAGGCCAGGGTCTCGCCATCGCGAATTTGGCGAAGAGGGACAGCAGGAGTGCGGCTCCAAGGACGCCGACAATCACGTGATAGCCAAGCACCGGCATGCTGTTCATCGGACGGGCCTTCACGAACGCGTGCGTCGGTCCGCCCGTCGCGGCCATCAAGAGAAAGGTCGTGGCGGCGAAGTTCTCCGGCGACCAGACGGTTACACTTCGACTTACCGTGCGAAAGGCCGCATAACCAAACGCCATGAAGCTCGCGCCCGCGTAATATCGCCACAAGAATTGGTAATGCATCACGACGAGATACGAGAACTGCGAGTGATATCCATGCTGCAGGCCTACGATTCTGTCCCCGCCGAGTTCGTAGAACGTGGTCGAAGATTGGAACAGCGGGGGCAGGAAGTTCGTGACCACCATGTAGAACTGAGTCAAGACGTTCGAAACGACATCCTCAATTTTCGGCGCCAGCGTCGGGTAGTTGAAGACGACATCCGACTCTGTACCCGCGCTCTGACCGTAACCGAAATTAATCTTCATGTAGAGGTAGGCGACGCAGACGACGGCCAACCATCCGCTCGCGAACGCGAGGCCGGGCCACCACTTCCGCTTGTCGAATCGATAGGCTACGACTGCCGTGAGTGCAGTCGCCAACCACAGGAACACGGCAAATCCAGCCACCCCTCATACGCGAGCGCAGTGACGAGCACCGTGAGGGCGTAGTCGTTCTCCAGAAAGTCGGCGCCGCTCCGTGGATGACACGCAAGACGCTCAACAACACGACTTCGTAGTAGATAACCAGCAGGCACAACGACATGGTGCCGGTCACCGCATATGTGTCGTACCGCTGGGTGCCGAATCCCATACAGATGGCGAACGTGAAGCTGAACGCCAGAGATCGGAACACGGCCCAGGAGGTGACGAACGACACCACGATGAGCGCCGCATTGAAGACGTACCATGTTACCGGAGGATAGGCGCATTTCGATGAAATGCGTGAGGATGAGTGAAGTGGTCGTCCACGCACCGCCCAGTCTCGAATCGGCAAAAACAGTTTCAGCCAGGGATAACTCGGCGCGAATATTACTTTCTCAGCAGCCGGGTAGGCGTAGGAAGAATGAATTGATCTACGTGTCGCCGCGCTCGAGGGTGTGGCGCAGAAAATAGTTCGCCGCGACCAACGCTGCGAGCCCGACGAGCGCCACCATCGCGCGAACGGCGGGTAAGGCCATCGCCGACCGAGAGGCTCTTACTTCAGGCAACGTCGACTCGCCCGTCACACCGTGTCTCGAACCGCGCGCCACGATAGCCCCTGCCTCGCGAAGCCCCACAAGCCGGTCGACAGGATCAGAAGCATCGTCAGCGCATGCGTCACGAACGCGAAGGTCAGCGCCGCCGTCCGGTCCTGACTCCACGTGCTCAGCGCCAATACCGTCATGTAGTGGTAGACGCCAATGGAGCCAGGAGACGAAGGCAGGATGCCTCCGAGATTCGTCAGCAGTATCACGAGGTATCCGGCGTACCAAGGAACGCCCAACCCGAACGCCGCGACGTACTCACTCATGCTGAGCCCCGACAGTCCCCACACAAGCGCCGCGAGCGCCAGAACCTTCACGAAATGAGACCCGCTCCTGATGGCGTGCAGTCCGTCCGCCAGTTTCGCCGCCTGGACCTCGAGGGCGCCAATCCGCGCCGACGGAAGATAGCGGCCCGTCACAGAAAGGAAGCGGCTCGGAAACGACTGTCCCAACCGGAGCACGATGAGCGCACTCACGGCGGCCACTGCAAGCACCGCCGTACTCGCCGTCAGCAGAATCGGAAGCTTGACAGTGATTGCAAAAGTGGCTGCAAGCGCGAGCAGCATGATGACGTCGGACAGGCGTTCCAGCACGACGGTGCCAAGAACACTCGTGCGGCTGGCGCCGGCACGTCGCGCGAGCACCACGACCTTCACAACGTCGCCCAGCCGTTGTGGCATCACAAGGCCTGACAGGAAACCAATCGCGATGCAATCGAACGTATCCGCGACAGAGACCTTGACTGTCCCCTCGAGCAACACGTGCCAGCGATACGCCATAGCGACGAAAGCGGCAAGGGCGGCTACTACCCCAATACTCAGTGGAACGACCCGAACGTGGTGCAGGTGATCCCACAGGCGTGACCATTCGACGTTTCTTCCAGCGAGCCACAGAAATACGCCGCTGACTATTGCGCCCGTCGCGACCGATGCGAGTGGCAGGCGGCGAACAGGTGTGGACGGGAGGTCGATCGCCTCACTGGCTGCCATGCGGATTCTCTATGCGCTCGCCGGTAAGGGTACCGCGTAGTTTGAACAGTTCCCATATCAGCTTCAGCATTGTCCGGAGATTGGTGACTTTCGAGACACCACTCAGTCGCGGCCTGGTGGTCGTCGACCCCGACGCGATGACACAACCGGAGCGCGACGCCCGAATCACGATCTCGAAATTCACGACGCCCGTTTCCGAGCGGAGCGGCATGGCTTGGAGAGTCTCGCGGCGAATCACGTATACACCGCTCATGTCGGCCGCTTCGAACCCGGTCAGCACGCGCGTCGCCAACCAAACACCGTGGAGAGCACAGTCCGGCGCGCATCTGCGGGACGAACCCGGCGGCTGATGATGATGTCCGCGGACCGATTGCCGCCAGTAGAGCGAGCGGCTGGTCGACACCGATCTCGCCGTCGCCGGAAATCAGTCTTACTTACCGCCCGCACGCTGCGGCGTATCCCGTTCTGAGCGCCGCGCCGAAGCCGCGATTCTTCGCATGGCGCAGCACGAGGATAGAATCCGAGGCCAGGCTGTTCATTGCGTCTGCCGTTCCGTCGGTGCTCCCATCGTCGACCAGCACGATCTGATAGGCCCTGACGGCCGTAGAGTCATTGAGAATCTGGATGGTCTCGTTGACGACGATTGGATTTCGCGGCCTCGTTGAATGCGGGAATCACAACCGTCAGGGTGGGCTCGTCGCCCGACGGACGCCTGACGGTCACTGCTGGCCGTCCGCCCACGACGCGGCCCTACCGCTCTGCTGCAACAAATCCCCAGTGCCCGAAAGACCGCAGTGGAACATCGCGTCCAGGCAGGACAGGCCTGGCACGAACGGGAGACCCCGACGCTGCGGATAGGACGGGTGCTCGAAGTCCTGGAATTGCAGACGCACCCCAGCGGCCGCAAACCTGTCGTTCAATTGGATCCGGCGGCCCCTCCTCCGGCCAGATACGACGTCCCCCCAACCGCTTTGACCAGATCGATCAGACGGTCAATCGCCCGCGTCGTCACCCCCAGCGACGAAGACCTCACAAACGGACGGTCGGGCAGACACACGGCACCGCGAATCGATATCACAGCAGAGACGTTGTAATCGACCAGTGATTCAGTCTGGTTACTGATAAGTTGCTGGACGAGAGGAAACACGTCATGGAAATGCGCCGCGTGAGCATAGTTGGCCTTGATTGTGTTCAGCAATTTGTCACGCCACGGCTGCCGGCCGTCGATCAGTATCTCGTTGATGGGTCGAACTCCGTGATAATCGCGCCTGATAGGCATCGTAATCCACGCCGGATGTCCCCCGACGAGTAGCTGGACACGATCGACCAGGTTCCTCCGGTTTTCTGAAACTGCGCGTCGTCGAGCACGACAAATACGTCGGCTCTCGCGAGTTTGTCGAAATACCCCAGCCACGGAAAAAAATTTGGCTGGTGGATTGCAACGACGGTGTGTTGGAGGAGGTCAGTCATTCAGAATGGCCATGACGACCGTGTCGACGTACCGGCCGTCGACGAACGCGGAATCCCTGAGCAGGCCTTCCCGGACGAATCCAGCCTTTTGTACGCGCGCTGAGCCACGGTGTTGGTGACGAAGACGTGGAGCGAATCCCGGTGCAGCCGGAGCTCGTTGAAGCCGAATTGAACGAGCAGTCGAACCGCCTCGGTCCCGAGGCCGTGGCCGCGGGCGTCTTTGTCGCCGATCCGGATCTGCAGCTCGGCGCTGCGGTGAACCTGACTGACATGATGGAGCTGGCACGTGCCGATCAGCACCGGGTGGCCGTGCCTCCGGATGGCGAAGATGTGGGTGTCGGGCCGGCGTTGAATGTCTTCGAACCAGCGCCGGTGATCAGCCGGCGAGACAGGTGCGAACGCGCTGCTCAACAACAGGAGATCGCGATCGTTGATCCATGTGAATAAGATGGGGAAATCCGACTCGTCGAGCGGGGTGAGGCGGACCCTGGCGCCGGTCGACGAAACGTTAGTCGCCATCAATGTTTTCGCGGCCGTGGTCCCGCAGCAGACGGTCGTATCGCTCCCGTGTCCGACGCGCGCGGCCATCGATACAGCGCTCGACGCGCTGACGGGGCGACATCGCAAGGTCCTGCCACATTTCTGGATGGGTCAACACCTGGATTCGCTCGTCGGTCGGGGCCATCAGCACATTCTCTAGACGTCGGCCACGCCAGTATCCGTTCGAGTCCGAGCAGAACCCGACGTCGCCGTAGAAGTAGGCTCCGGCGGCATTAACCATTCCGGCATAGTCGGCGGCGCGGAACATCGCGGTTCGCTCGCCGGGATTGTGGAATGAGAAGACTCGGGGCCGGACGTCGAGGAGGTCATCCAAAATTTGCCGCTCCCGCGCCAGTGCAGAGCCCAGCTCGCGATCATCGGCCACCCGAATGTATTCGGCATCGAAATGGAGGCCGACATCGTGGCCCAGACGAAGGAGATGGCGAACGCAGTCCGTCACGTCGCGCTCGAGCAGGTTGTAGAAATCGCTGTGAAGGGACACGAAGTATGTCGCCACCACGTCAGCAGCGGCTTCGCGCTCGGCGAGCTTGACAGCCGCCTGCGGAGAGAAGTCAATGTCGTGCCGCCACAACACAAAGCGCTCGGCGGGTGAAAAGTCGGTGAACCGCCGGAACACGTATGTGTGCTTCGCGAGTTGCAGCAGCCGCGAGTAGTTGTCGCGAGTGAAGTCGCTGTACTGGTACCTGCTCGGCCTTACCCATGCGCGTCAATCGTCACGGGGCCGATCGGCCGGCACGGGACACCGGCCGCGACCGTGTACGGAGGAATGTCTTCATTCACGAATGAACAGGCGCCGATGACGCTGTGGTCGCCAATGGTGACCCCCTTCGCCACGACCGTCTGGCTTCCGATGTAGCAGCAGTCGCCTATGTTGACCGGAGCTTTCTGATATGCCGCCTTTCCACCCGTGAGCGCCCACTGGACCGAATTGTGGGTAAAGATCTGGACACCCGAGCTGATGCTGCAATGGGCGCCGATCGTAATCCGCCCGATCCTTCGAGCACGGTCAAGGACCGATCCAGGTATTGGCGCCGACGCGCACGTCACCAAAAACGTAGCTCGTGTGATAGATGCTCGCCCCTGCGCCGAAGCCAAGATATCTGGCGCGCTCCCACCGGTCGAACAGCAGCTCCTCGAGCGGCAGGTCACGATTCCATCGCAATCGCATCTCGTCGCGCAGCGTGACGTGCAACGCACGCAATGGATCAACCAGTGTTTGGAGCTCCGGGTCGGTCACGGCGTCCTCGATGGATTAGCCAAACTGCTCGCACCAGCTTTCGACGTTCAGCAGCGACCAGATCAGCAAGCGCCGGTTCTGGCGCCCGTCGAGATGCTCGCCGACCAGCGACGCACGTCGTCCGGTCCAGGAACTCGTAGATGCGCGCGTCGCCGTTCCGAGCAGCCGCCGCGTGACGTAGTCGATGCTCTCGCCGCGGAACCAGCTCGCGTCGGGCGCCGAGAAGCCCTGCTTCTCGCGCTGGGTCGACCTCGGCCGGGATGTAGCGCTCATCACCTGCGCAGCAGCAGCTTGCCGTCGCGGGTGCGCTCGAAATATCGTCGTGCGTCTTCGGCCCGGCTCGTTCTCGTTGAGGCGCACGACCTCGCCGAGATTGCCGAGCTTCAGACGCGACCGGCACGCGCATGGCGAAATCGACGAGGTCGTTGTCGAGGAACGGCACGCGCGTCTCGAGGCCGTGCGCCATGCTACAGCTTGTCCTCGACGACCAGCAGGCCGTGCAGGAACGTCTTCGCCTCGAAGTAGAGCGAGTGGTTGATGTAGTCCTCCGGCGCGTCAGCCGCGCGGCGTCGCGTGCGGGAACACGTCGCGGAAGATGTCGCGCGTCCAGACGTCGCGTCGACCTCGCGGCCAGATCGGCGCGAAGACGCTGCTTGATCGACGCTGTTCGGCATCAGCCGCTGCCAGAAGCACGTAGTACTTGTCGATGTAGTCGCTCGAAGTCGTCGTTGACGACGGCGCGGTAGTAGCGCCACGGATAGCCGCCGAACAGCTCGTCGCCGCCGGCGCCGGACAGCACGACCTTGACGAACTTGCTGGCGAGCTGGGCGGCGTAGAAATTCGGATAGCTCTGGCCGACGCGCGGCTCCTCGAGGTGCCAGACGAGCGCGGCATGACGCGCTCCATGTCGCCGGCCTTCAGCACCATCTCGTAATGCTCGGTCCTGAACAGGTAGGACATGTGCTCGGCGTTGCTCGCGCTCGTCGAAGCCCAGCTCGATGCCGGAGGCCGAGTGCAGGTCGAAGCCGCACAGTGAAGGTCTTCAGGTTGGGGAGCTGCGTCGCCGCGACGGCGGTGATCGAGCCCGAGTCCATGCCGCCGCTCAGATAGCAGCCGACGTCGACGTCGCTGACCAGCTGGCGGTTGACCGCCTGGCGGAACAGGCGGTCGAGCTCCTCGAGGTACTCGCGCGTCGCGACGCGGCGTGGTCGGGCTCGCGGAAGTCGAAGTCCCAGTAGCGCGTCGGGCTCGACGCGCGCCGCCGTCGCGCCCGAGCGTCAGGAACGTGCCCGGCCGGCAGCAGCCTCACGCCCTTGAACAGCGTGCGGTCGGTGAAGATGTTCTGGAACGTGAAGTATTCGAGCAGCGCCTCCGCGTCGAGCCGCGCGGCGATAGCGCCGGATGCGCGAGAATGCGCCTTCATCTCCGAGCCGAACAGGAAGCGTCGGGCCGATCGCGCGCAGTAGTAGAGCGGCTTGATCGCCGTAGCGGTCGCGCGCCAGCAACAGCTCGCGCTCGCTCGCGGTCCCAGACGGCGAACGCGAACATGCCGTTGAAGCGCGTCGAGCGCATCCGTCGCCCCACTGCGCGAAGGCTTGCAGCACGACCTCGCGTGTCGGTGCGCGAGCGGAACCGGTGGCCCTGCGCCTCGAGCTCGGCGCGCAGCTCGCGGAAGTTGTAGATCTCGCCGTTGTAGGTGATGACGTAGCGGCCGTCGGCGCGTCAGCATCGGCTGGTGGCCGCCGGCGACAGGTCGATGATCGCGAGGCGCCGGTGGCCGAGCCCGACCGGCCGTCGATGTAGAGCCCTTCGCCGTCCGGCCCGCGATGGGCGATCGCGTCGGTCATGCGCTGCAGGATCGCCGCGGCGAGACCGGCTCGCCGTCGAGGTTGAAGATGCCGCAAATGCCGCACATCTAAATGCGTCCCGACCCGGCGGCCCCGCATCCGACCTCTGCGCGCAGTCGCATCGTGGCCTCACGCATCGTGCAACCCTCGCCCGGCTTCACAGCGCCGCACGCAGCGACTCCACGACGAACGCTTGCTCTTCATCGGTCATCTGCGGGTACAGCGGCAGCGCCAGGGAGAGTCGATCGGCGATGCAGGAGTTGGGAAATTCCTCGGGGCGCAGGCCGTAGGTTCGCGCGTAAAAGCCTTGGAGCACTGGCGCGTGCGTGCCTTGTCGCGTCGCGACACCCTTCGTCTCGAGCGCAGCCATCAGCGCATTCCGTCGCGCGTGCAATGCCGCGACGTTCTGAAGCGAGGGCGTTTCAGGCCGAAACAGCGTCACGTACGCTTGGTATCCATGCACATATCCGTCGGGGACCGACGGAAGGGCCAGCCAGGGGACGCCGGCGAGAGCCTCGTCATAACCGTGGGCCCGCGACGTCCGACCTGCGAGAATCGCCGGGGCCCGCTCCATCTGCGCACAGCCGAGCGCTCCCTGGATATCCGTCATGCGGTAGCTGCAACCGACATGGTTGTAATCGGATAGCAGATACGCCGCAGTGCCTTCATGTCGCGCCAAATCCGACCGTGACGCCCCATGATCGCGCAACGATCGCAAACGCGTGTCCAAATCGTCGCGCCCCGTCGTCACCATGCCACCTTCACCAGTGGTGATTGATTTGCGCGGATGAAAGCTGAAACATCCCGCGTCTCCTAGAGTGCCGACGTGCTTCCCGCGGTACCACGCGTTGAAACCGCAGGCCGCGTCCTCGACTACCCATAGACCGCGACGACGCGCGACGTCGAGAATGGGCGCCATATCGGCACTCAGGCCAAACAAGTGAACGGGGATGATGCCGACCGTCCGCGGAGTAATCGCCGCCTCGATTGCGCTCACATCGATGTTGAAGGTCTCCAAATCGATATCGCAGAACACAGGTCTCGCGTGCTGGTAACTCGACGATATTTGCCGTCGACACCCATGTGAAGGCCGGAACGATCACCTCTTCGCCTGCGTGCAGACCGAGAGCGACGACCGCCAGATGTAGTGCAGAGGTGCACGAGGTAGTGGCGATGGAGTGCACTGCTCCCGTGAAACGCGAGAATTGATCCTCGAAACGACTGACGAACGGCCCTTGGACCACCCAACCGGCGTCGAGGGGAGCGGCAATTGCCTCGCGCTCCTCATCGCCGAATAGAGGTTTCGTAATCGGGTATCTTCATCAATTCATCGAGCGACAAATTGGTCTTTTCGCCAGCGCACGACCTGCTCGAGGCCCTCACGCAGTGGCGTAGTCGCGGTAAACCCGATCAGCCTGGCGGCTTTCTCGGTACTGCCGATCCGATTCGTCACGAAGCTCTGCGCCTGTGGCTTGTACACCGGCTGAAGCGTTGATCCGGTCAACTCGAGTAGTATGCCTACAAGGTCGTTGATCGACGTACCTATTCCCATCCCTATGTTGAAGAATTCGTCGGTGCAGTCAGCCTGCATACCGAGAACGTTCGCCCGAGCGACGTCCTCGACGTAGATGAAGTCGTAGACCTGGCGGCCGTCTCCAAAGACGATCGGCGGCTCGCCCGCGAGAAGCCGGTCGAGCACCTTCATGATCACGGACACATACACACCGCGATAATCCATTCGCGGACCATAGATATTCATGTAGCGGTAGCCGATATACGGCAGACCGTGCTGCTCGAATATCGCGCGCAGCATTTGCTCGTTGGCGATCTTGGTCGCGCCGTACGTCGTCCGGTTGTTGAACGGATGTTCTTCGGTCATCGGCGTCACGACCGCATTACCGTAAACCGATGCCGATGACGAATAGACGATGCGCTTGATCCCTGCTTCCAGGCATGCCTCGACGACGTTCCAGGTGCCGAGCGTGTTCACTTCCCACGCGCCGCGTGGGTCGGACACGCATTCGCCGAGCCACAGCGACGCAAGGAGGAACACTCCGTCGATGCCTTCCAATTCTCGGCGCAGCGCCGCGCGATCGGTGATTGACCCGGTACCACCCTGACTTTTTCGTTCGTTCTGGCGCGGGCGAGATTCGCCTCGGTGCCGCGCACGAAGTTGTCGTATACCACGATCTCGGCGAGCGGCTCGTTCACGAGCTGATCGACGATATGGGAGCCGACCAGTCCCGCACCGCCGATCACCATGATCCGTTTGTTGTTGAGTATCCATGTCTCCTCAAAGCGCTTGATCGAGCAGCACCACGGCGATCCGAGGCGCAGCCATGGTCGTACGGATTCGGCCTCGGACGCCCGAGCTCCAATCGCAGGCTCGTGGCAGCGCTAGCGATGCGGTGCAGTCGAGGCAAGTGCAGCGCGCCCTCAGGATGATGGATGATGAACAGCGCTGGTCACTTGGGCCCAGCGACGCGCCAGGTCGTGAATCCGGAGAAGATCATCTGTGTCGACCGGATCGCAACATCCAGCATATACGAGACGGCGACGGCACCGCTCGGTGTCTGCCAGAGCAGGTCGGGCCAGCCGCCGTGATCGATGTCGCCAGCGGAGACGACCTTCCAGTCGGTGGTTCCGGTGAACACGGTCTCGGCGGATCGCAGCGCGCCTGCCGCGTCGGGATGCCAGATGACGACCGCGCCTGCCGGGCTCTGCCAGACGAGGTCTGCATTGCCGTCGCGATCGAAATCATCGACCGCGACCACGCGCCAGGAGCTCGCACCACTGTAGATCAATTGCGTGCCGACGACATCAGTGCCGGTCATCAGCCACACCCCACAGCGCTATCGGGCGACTGCCACACGATGTCCGTCCAGCCATCGTGATTGACGTCGGCCGGTGTCACGACTTTCCAGTCGGTGGGTTGGATGAGCAGAAAAACATTGTTCGCTAAAGGACCGAGGGTGGCCAGCCTTAGCTGACCGGAGGATTGTCTCGACACCTTCGGATACTGAACAGTAAGCGCCATCGTAGGAGGTCCATGCCGGATTGTCATGAGCAACAATGGCAGGGTTAGCGCAGCGGTGATCTAGATTGTCGTGAAGGTCAGTTGTCGGCTTGGGGTGGGAACGAAGAAGAGAGAGGGCGAAGAAGCCCTCTCTCACCGAATGCGAGTGTGAGCTTACGGCGTGCTCGAGAGCTGCCAGCCCGCGGCGAGTTCGTTGAGATATTTCGTCTGGCTCGCCGCCATGCCGTTCATCAGCCACGTCACGACCTGACCGGTCGGTCCGCGCCAAACGATATCCGGCTTGCCGTCTCCGTTCACGTCCCCGACGCTCATCGCGACCCACGGCGTCGCCGCGCCATAAATCGTGACGCCCGACGACATCGTGAATCCGTGCATCAGCCAAACTGCAAGGACCCCGTTCGGTGCCTGCCACAGGATGTCGGCGTCGCCGTCACCGTTGAAATCCCCGGCGCCGACGACGCGCCAGTCAGATGAAAAGCGCCAGAGGTCCTGAGAGCTCGCGACCGTCGTGCCGGACATCAGCCAGACAACGAGCTGACCAGAAGGCGACTGCCAGATCAGGTCGGGGCTCCCATTGTGGTCGAGGTCGGCAACCGCCTTGACACGCCAGTCAGACATGCCGCTGTAGATCGACACCGGTGTCGGCGGGCTCGCGCCGTTGTTCAACCACACGGCGACGGCCCCCGTCGGACTCTGCCACAGAAGATCTTTTCGCCCATCTCCGTTGAAGTCTGCGACGCCAACGATGGACCATGTGCTCACGACGCCGTTGTAGGGCGACACGATCTGATTGAATGTCGTTCCGGCGTTCAGCGCGAGCGACACGGTGCCGTCAGTACCCTGCGACACGATGTCGGTCTGCCCGTCGTTGTTGAAATCGCCGGTCAGCAGCATCCGCGTCGACGAGACGTTGAACGTAAAGTCCCCCGTATCTCCGGCGGGCAACGACACGAGCACGACGTTCGTTCTCTCACGCACAGACGTAACAGTCGTCACGCCGCGCGCATTGCCGGCCGTCAGAAAAAATCCCATTTGTTCACCGACAACCGGCTGATGTCCTTGCATCGGTCCCCAGCGACCATCGTACGCCCAGTTACGGGCAAAGTCAGTGAGAAGAGGCGCGCCGGTACTCACGCGGCCGCGCCACATCTGAATGAACCCGGACGTCGACCAGGTTCCGTTGATTTTGACGACCGCCCATACGGGTGGACCCAGCGGCCCGTCAAAACCAGGTGGAACGAAGTCAGGCCACGCATCGAGGGCCGACGAATCGAACGAGAGGCCGGCATTGAAGGCGCCGGTAGGGCGCATGTGCAGCCCGCTGATCGCATGCGTGATTGGCCAACTCGCGACGTCCCGCGGTGAGTTGTAGACCGCGACTTGCGACATATCTATCATGTCGCGCGCTGCCTGGGCGAAGGCTGGCGAGGAGGCGAGCACGGTGAACAGCAAAGCTGGAATCAGTCTTTTGTACATACGCTACTCTTCAAAAGCCGCCGGCGGGCTCAGGACTCATGTCGTTTTGAAAATGAACGGGTTGCGCGGCGACGAATTTGGAGAAGGCACAAACCGCGCCTGCCGAGTATCGCACGTTCTACCGTGACCGTGCGACGTAAGTACAAACAGATGAGTGGTTTACGGATGAGCTCTCGGCGACACCGAAGAGCGGGCCTGTACGGTCCTTACGATTCAGGTTCAAAAATTACACTCTCGATCGCCGTTCGTCGACGCACGAGTAGTCAATAGTCGAAGAATCGAGCCGTCATGCAGGAAAAACATCGTTTGGACACGCGCGGATCGCGATTGGTTGTGCCGTGGCTCGCGTTCGCGGCGTGCTTGCTACCCATCACTGCGCAGGCTCAGCTCCGTCTGCGGCCGTATGCCGTGGGCTTCTCGTCGCCGATCGCCTTTGTTCAGGACCCGACGGACGCGGCGGTTCACTTCGTCGTCGAACAGGGTGGACGCGTTCGCGCGACGAAGAACGGTGCGCTGCTGTCCAACGACTTTCTTGACTTGCGCAACCTTGTCGGCTGTTGCGGCGAACGCGGCCTTCTTGGATTGGCCTTCGCCCCCGACTACGCCGCAAGTCGACGATTCTTTGTCAACTACACCAACATGAATGGCGATACGGTCGTCGCCAGGTACAAACGGTCCGCTGGCGATCCGCTTGTGGCTGATCCCACCTCACGATTCGACTTGCGATGGACGTCGATTGCCGGCTCGCCTCCTTACATCGAACATTCCCCTGAATTCGGTAACCACAATGGCGGCAATCTCGCGTTTGGGCCGGATGGTTACCTCTACATCGGCATGGGCGACGGCGGCAGCGGAGACGACCCGAACAACCGAGGCCAGAGTCCCGACACGCTGCTTGCGAAGATGCTGCGGATCGACGTGAGCGTGCCAGATGGTGACGTAAGTGGCTATCGCGTGCCGGCGGACAATCCGTTTGTCGGCGGCAGTCCTGTCGCAGCGCTGCCGGAAATCTGGGACTTCGGCGTGCGGAACCCGTGGCGGTTTTCATTTGACGTGGGATCGGGGGGCACGGGGGCCCTCGTGATCGCCGATGTTGGTCAGGGCCGCCGCGAGGAAGTCGACTACGAACCGCCGGGACAGGGCGGGCGAAATTATGGCTGGCGAGTGCGCGAGGGGACGCTCGCGAACATCGCGGGGCCAACGGCCTTCGGTCCGCTCACGGGATCCGATTTACGAGTACGACCATTCTGTCGGCTTCTCGATTACCGGAGGATTCGTGTACCGCGGCACGGCGCTGCCGCCTGCCTTCCGCGGCCGATATTTCTTCGCGGATTTCATCGTCGGGCGGATCTGGTCGATGGGCCTCAGGATCGATCCTTCTACCGGGACCGCATCCGTTAGCGACGTGATCGAGCACACGAACGAACTGGGCGGGGCCGCGGCGGTCGGATCAATCAGCTCATTCGGCCGCGACGCGGACGGCGAGCTTTACGTCGTGCAGTACGGCGGCACCATTCAAAAGCTCGTTGCGGCCACGAGCTCTCCGCGATTCGTCGGGCTGGCCGACTTCAGCGGCGATGGTCATCCCGATCTTCTATCGCAAAGTCAGGATGGAAATGTGACCGTCGCGATCGGCCAAGCATCCGCGTTCGGCGCGGTGCAGCGCATTTACGACGATGTCAGCAGTTGGCGCGTGGTCGGCGTCGCAGACTTGAATGGCGACGGCCATCCAGATGTCGTGTGGCAGGGTCCGACCGGTTCGATCGCCGCTTGGCTGTTGAATACGCCCACTGGCACGCAGACCGTCATTCTTTTCGGCGGGCAGTCCGACTGGCGAGTTGCGGCCGTGGCCGACATGGACCACGACGGAGCGCCAGACCTGGTTTGGCAATCGCCCACCGGTCAGGTCGTCGTCTGGTTCCTGCACGGGACTTCGGTGATTCGTGCGTCAACCGTCTGGGCGTTGCCGTCGGACTGGCGCGTCGTCGGCGCCGCGGATTTCAACGGGGACGGAGACGCCGACCTCCTGTGGCAGGGACCCACAGGAACGCTCGTTCTCTGGACGATGCACGGGTCGGCCGTCGCATCATCGCAGCTCGTCTACGGTGGTCAAAGCGACTGGACTGCGTTCGGTGTGGGCGACGTCGACGGTGACGGCACGCCCGATGTTCTGTGGCAAGCACCGACCGGTGAGTTCGTCGTATGGCTCGTGAGTGGCGTCGCGCCTTCGGGATTCACGTATCAAGGCCGATACCTGAACAGGTTCGGCCTGGAGTGGAATGTTTCCACCACGCCTCAGTAAAAAGTCGCGGCCCACTGTCGCCCGCCGTCAAACAATCACGGGCGCCGGCAGCGCGCGCCCTGAGAGTCGGACGATCGCCGGCGACGAAAAAGCCCGCAGCGAGTTCCGCGTATCGACGACGGGAATTTCACTGCTGACGAGCGCCTGCCAATCGAATGTCGAGTGGTCAGTGCAAATGACGGCACAATCCGGCCGCCGGTTGAGTGCTTCCTTCTCACCGATCGCCTGGAACTCGTGACCCGCGTGCTTCATGGTCGCGACATACGGATCGCTGTAGGAGATCACCGCCCCGCGTCGTAAGAGCAGCTCGATGATGTCGAGCGCCGGCGATTCGCGCATGTCGCTCACGTCGCGCTTGTATGCGACGCCGTAGATGTGAATCTTGCGACCCGTTGATCGCCTTACGCGAATTGTTCAGCGCATCGGCGACCCGCTCGACGACGTAATCGGGCATCGACGCGTTGACGTGGCCGGCCAGCTCGATGAAGCGGCACTCGAACCCGCTCTGCCGCGCCTTCCACGACAGATAGAACGGATCGATGGGAATGCAGTGGCCGCCGAGGCCGGGCCCGGGATAGAACGGCATGAAGCCGAACGGCTTCGTCTTCGCCGCATCGATCACTTCCCAGACATCGATGTCCATCTTGTGGCACATCTGCGCGATCTCGTTCACGAGGCCGATGTTCACCGCGCGGAATGTGTTCTCGAGGAGCTTCACCATTTCAGCCACGCGCGTCGAGCTGACCGGAATCACCTTCGAGACGACCTGCGCGTAGAGCGCCGCCGCAACCTCCGTGCTGGCCGGTCCGTATCCGCCGACGATCTTCGGGATGTTCTTCGTCGTGTAGGTCGGGTTGCCCGGATCGACGCGCTCGGGCGAGAACGCGAGGAAGAAATCGCGATCGACTTTCAACCCGCCGGCCGACAGCATCGGTAGCGCGACTTCGTCGGTCGTGCCGGGATAGGTCGTCGACTCGAGGACGACAAGCTGCCCCGCCCGCAGATTCGCGGCGACGCCTTCGAGCGCCTGCACGACGTACGACAGATCAGGATCCTTCGTCTTCCGCAGCGGCGTCGGCACGCAGATGTCGGCGACGTCCATCTTCGCGAGCTCCGCCGAGTCGGTTGTCGCACGAAGGTGGCCCGACTTGACGACCTTCTCCATTTCCTGCTGCGACACGTCGGGAATGTAGCTGTGTCCGCGATTGATCGCGTCGATCTTGCTCGCATCGACGTCGAAGCCAGTGACGTGGAATCCCGCGAGCGCGAATTCGACCGCGAGTGGCAGGCCGACGTAACCGAGGCCGATGACGCCGATGTGCGCTTGCTTCGAGCGGATACGATCCAGAAGTGTCGAGTTCGTGTTTGTCATGTTTTCTTGAGAGATGTGCCCAAACGGGCGGTTACAAGGTCGAGAGCCGGTCGACGACTTGCGGAGCAGCGGCGACCCGCTCGAGATCCGCGTCAACCATCATTTTTACCAGTTGCTCGAAGTGCGACCGTCGGTTCCCAGCCAAGCTGCCTCTGCGCCTTCGAGCTGTCGCCGATGAGCCGCTCCACTTCGGCGGGCCGAATCAACTTCGGATCCCTGCGAATGTATTTCTGCCAGTCGAGTCCAACATGCGCGAAGGCGATCTCGACGAGATCGCGCACCGAGTGGCTGAGACCAGTCGCGATCACGTAGTCGTCGGCAACTTCCTGCTGCAGCATCAGCCACATCGCCTTGACGTAGTCGCCGGCAAATCCCCAGTCGCGATGCGCGTCGAGATTGCCCATGGCGAGCGTGTCGGCAAGCCCGAGCTTGATACGCGCGACGCCGTCGGTGACCTTTCGCGTGACGAACTCGAGACCGCGCCGCGGCGATTCGTGATTGAACAGGATGCCGGACACCGCAAACAGATCGTAGCTCTCGCGGTAGTTCACCGTGATGTAGTGGGCGAACACCTTCGACACGCCGTACGGGCTGCGCGGATAGAACGGCGTCATCTCGGTCTGAGGCGTCTCGCGCACCTTGCCAAACATCTCGCTCGACGACGCCTGATACAGCCGGATTTTCGGATCGACCTGGCGAATCGCCTCGAGCACGCGCGTGACGCCCTGCGCGTTGAACTCGCCGGTGAGCATCGGCTGATCCCACGACGCCGGCACGAACGACATCGCTGCGAGATTGTAGAATTCCTGCGGGCGCACCTCGTCGACGACGCGGATAATCGACAGCTGATCGAGGAGGTCCGCCGGCCGCAGCGTGATCCGCTCGAGGAGGTGCTGAATGCGCCAGTAATTCGGTGCGCTGGCGCGCCTGACGATGCCGACGACCTCGTAGCCTTTCGAGAGGAGCAGCTCGGCGAGGTAGGATCCGTCCTGGCCGGTAATTCCGGTAATAATGGCCCGTTTGGACATGGAGACCGCAGGATTTTAGCATGCCGACCGCGGACGAGCTCGCAACATTCGCGCGTGAGCGTCAGCTCGCCGACCGGGCGTACAACGACGCACTCACGCGTCTGGATCGCGCCATTGCGGCTGTGACCGCGCGCGACGCGATCGTTCCCGACGAGGTCAGCCATCTGGCCACAACGCTGATCCTGTTCCTGCAGCAGATCACCGCGTTCGTCGAGACGAAAGATCGGGAAATCGCGGCGCAGATCGCGGAACGTCAGCGCCAGCTGCAGCCGGCGCTCGATTCGATCGACGAACTCCGCGCGCAGACGGCGATCCTCCAGCGCACCGTGCACATGCTGACGCGACAGGCACCCGCCGCGGCTGAGATATCGCGTCTTCCAGCCACCAGCCACCAGCCACCAGCCACCGGCCACGAGCCACGAGCCACCGACGTGAAGTACGTGGCCTTCGAGGATCAGTTTCGCGGGAGCGACGAAGCGATCGCCGAGCGGCTGCGCGCGTACGTCCCGCTGTTTGCCGGCGCATCGGACGTCTCGATCTGGGCTGCGGACGCGGCGAGCTGCTCGTGGCGCTGAAGCAGGCCGGCATCACGGCGCGTGGGGTCGACACCAACGCCGAGATGGCCGCCATCGCGCGCGAGCGCGATCTCGACGTGGTCGAAACCGACGCGTTGACGGCGTTGCAGGCTGTGCCAGACGGATCGCTCGGCGGCATCATCGCGGCGCAGGTTATCGAACATCTCGAGCCCGCGTATCTCGTTCGCCTGTTGGAGGTCGCCTTCGACAAACTCCGTCCCGCGGCGCCGATTGTCCTCGAAACCATCAATCCCGCCTGCTGGCTCGCGTTCTTCAGCAGCTACATCCGCGATCTCACACACGTGCGACCGGTGCATCCCGAGACGCTTGCAGTACCTGCTCCGCGCCAGTGGCTTCGGGCGGGTGACCATCCGGTATAGCGAGCCCGTGCCGGAGTCGGTGAAGATGAAGTCCGCCGGTCTGTCCGAGGATGTGCTGACGTCGACCGATCCGTCGGCAATTGCGCTCACTAGCGTGGCGCATACCGTCAACGCGAACGCGGCCATTCTGAACAGCCTGCTGTTCACGCATCTCGACTACGCCGCGATCGGCTACAAGAGCTGACCCGCATCTCTCGAACTCGCCAAGAAGCGTCGCGGCACTCACGTGGAGCACATCGATGTTGCGGTGATCGGCGCGGGCGTGACGGGCCTGGCATCCGCGCGCGCGATCGCTGCGCGGGGCTTCTCCACCTGCGTGCTCGACCGACATCCGCGCGCAGGGATGGACACGAGCACGCACAACAGCGGCGTCATCCACGCAGGGATCTATTACCCGCCCGGAACCCTCAAGGCGCGGTTGTGCGTCGAAGGCCGGCATCTCTTGTACGAGTTCTGCGCGGCGTACGGAGTGCCGTTTCGCAAATGCGGCAAGCTCGTCGTCGCACACGAAGCGGACGAGATTCCCCGCCTCGAAGCGCTCGAAATGCGCGGGCTCGCAAACGGCGTCGAGGGCCTGCAGCTCGTGGACCGTGCGTTTATCACCGCACGCGAGCCGGCTGTCAACGCGGTGGCCGCGCTCTGGTCCGCAGAGACCGGCATCGTAGACGCGGAGGAACTCGTGAGGGCGCTGTTGAAGAGCGCGACAGACCTCGGCGTCGTCTTTCTTCCTGGAACACGACTCGTTGGCGCGGATCGCGACGTTGATGGCATGCGCCTCACGACGGAGCGCGAAACGATTCACGCGCGCGTCGTCGTCAACGCCGCCGGCCTGTACGCCGATGAAGTGTCCGCGCTGCTCGGAGGCGAGGCGTTCACGATTTATCCCGGCCCGCGGCGATACGCGGAGTTCGTGCCGGCGAAACGGCATCTCGTGAACGGCCTCGTCTATCCGCCGCCGGCCACCCACGGCCTCGGTGTCCATCTGGTGAAAACGACGAACGGCCAAGTGTGGCTCGGGCCCGACGGTCCGGTTTCAGGCGCGCAAGGACGACTACGAAGAGGATCGACTGCCCCTCGAGTATTTCGAGAGGCGGTTGCGCGGCTCATCGATGGCGTCACGGTTGCCGACTTGCGACTGTCGGGCAGCGGCATCCGCGCGAAGCTGCACCCGGAGTCCGTCGCCTTTGCCGATTTCCTGATTCGCCGCGACTGCAGAATCCGTTCTGTGCATGCCGCGGGCATCGAATCGCCCGGGCTACCTCGTGCCTCGACTGTTAGCCACCTCGTGCGATATCGCGGCGGACGTTGTAAACATCTACCCGCGGCTAGGATCGGCGTGCGGCGCAAGTGCCTCGATCGCGCTTTGCAGCGCTCCTCTGAACTCGCTCACGTCTTCGGGCCTCGTGAACATCTCAATCGCCGACGAATATCCGGTCGCGCGGAACAGTTCACGCGGTTCGCTCGTTGTGACGATGACCGGAACGTTCCGCAACGCGGGTCGGCCGCGAAGGTCTTGCAGCATCTGCCAGTTCTTCGCGAACGGGAAGCTCACATCGTAGACGATCACGTCTGGCCGTCCACGCCGGACGACAGTCTCGAGCTCTTCCGGATCGGACAGCGCCGCGCTCACGCCGAACCCTGCGCAATCGAGCACGCCCTTCAGCAAGTACGCAACGGAAGACTGAGGGCTGAATGTGACGGCCACGTACCCGCTGGATCATCGACCACGAAGTTCCTGCAGGGACTGCCAGTTCTCGGCAAACGGAAAGCTCACGTTGTACACCACCGCATCGGGCCGTTCCTGGCTCACGATCAGTTCGAGCTCGTCCGGGCTTGACACGGCTGCGCACACGCCAAATCCGGCGTAATCGAGCACACCTTTCAAGAAGTAGGCAACCGACAACTGCGGACTGAACGTCACCGCTACATGTTCGCGCGTTGGTTCCGCCATACCGGCCAGTGTGGCAAGTCGCGGTGCCAGTATTCACGCCGCACAACGGGTCCCAATCGAGCACACCTTTCAAGAAGTAGGCAACCGACGACTGCGGACTGAACGTCACCGCTACATGTTCGCGCGTTGGTTCTGCCATACCGGCCACTGTGGCAAGCGCGGTGCAGTATTTCACGCCGCACAACGGGCAACCTATCGCGCAAAGTCTGCCGCAGAACGCACAAAAATCTATTTCATCTTCACGAGCGGATCCTTGACGCGCTGATCGATGATCCGAGCCAGTCGGTCGTCCCCATCGGACGCGACGCTTTCGATGGACCCGCGGTTGCTCGTTGCAGAAGTACAGAGTCCCGTCCTGTGCGGCCGCAATGTCTCCAATGCGGCCGAAGGCGCTTCCAACAACCGACTCCGTCGCGACGACGTGCGCCGGATTAGCCGGATCGAACCGCACACGCTGAATCTGGCGTCCAGCAAGTGCTGAGATAAACAAATCGCCGTTGAAGCCGGTGATGGCGCGGCTGCCGTAGAACGCAGCGCCCGACGGATCGATTGCCGGGGCGATCGTCGTCGCAAGCGAGCGTGCGCCGCCTGACGTGCGGGACGCCATCAGCATTTCTCGATTGCTCCAGTCGCGATCAATCTGCCACCGCGAGCTCGTCGCCGGTTGCCAGCCGAAGGCGAGCGGCACACCGATGTCGTCGGGGAGAATCGGCGAGTAACTCGGGTTATCGCGAGGCGTCGTCCCATCAACATTTAGGCGAAGTATTTTGCCGCCGTACGCCGTCGGATCCTGAGCGGTCGCGGCATCGGCTGCAAACGCCACATATAGCTTTCCGTCTGGACCGAAGCGGATGCGTGCAGCGCGGTGAGGCGCGGAGACGGCCTTGTCCTCCAGAAGGACGGCAGACTGATCCAGAACGTCGTTCAGTTCGCGAAATCGCACAACCCGGTTGACGAACGTACCGTCTGATGCTCGAGCCGTGTACGCGACGAATACCTGGCCGTTTTTGTTGAAATCAGGGTGGATGGCAATCCCGACCAGGCCAGTGTCGGTTTGACTCGCCGCGTCGCTCAGACGAAGAGCCGGCGTGGCCAGTATCCGACCGTCTTTCCACACTCGCACGGCTCCCGTACGCTCGGCGACGAACACACGACCGTCCGGCAACGCGTCGAGAGCCGACGGCGCGTCCAGCCCCCGCGCGACCGTTTCCACGATGAACGATGTGCCGTCGGACGCCGTGAAAGACTGCCGAGAATTGCTCGTCGATGAGGCGTTCCCCGCGGTCGGCACGACTACCAGATTCAGCGCGGTCGATCGAGGGCTTTCGAATCGAACGCCGTCCACAACAACGGCTGTCGCGATCTGCAGCCGGTGTGCCCCAGGCGACATCGGCGGAAGCCTCGCGGAACAATCGAACTCAGAGTCGGCGAGTGCGCTCGGGCAACCCGCGTCTGGGAGCGGTATCGACGCATCGTCCACGTAGGCGACGAACATGTAGCGAGAAATTTCGTCAGTATTGTCCGCCGCTTGGTTCCAAGCGAGGTGCTCCGCCCCTTGGACAGTGATGGGTGCGCTCGCTGCTGGCGCGGAAGAAGAACTGCCGCACGCGGCCGCGGCCTGCGTGAACGCCACCAAACAAACTGGCCATAACCGGCTCACGTGATGCTTACAATAAACAGTCAAATCAAACTCGCGGTCTGTTCGATCGTATCAGCGTTCATTCGCCGGGTTAGAGAACGTAACGCTCTTAACCAAGCCCGAATTGAAAGTCATCCAGCCTGGTCGATCTGCGCGACGAACTTGTAAGGAGCAGATAAATGTCCGGTCGAGCGGCGACATTTACCTTGGCGTCATGAGTCCGTCGCGCTGTTTCTGGCCATATTCGTTGTCGGGCTGAGCAGGTCCAGCTCTTGCTAAATCGTCAGGCGCCTAGAGTGCGAACTGCTCTGGCCACAGGAACCCTCCAGGAGGCACGTTGAGGAAACTACTGACAGTCGGTCTGCTTACGGCCATGTGGCTGCTCCCCGCAGCGGCAAGGGCCAGTTCAGTCAATATGACGTTGACGAGCCCTGGTTCGGGGAACGTGTTGGGGCCGGCCTACATCGGCCCATACCTCGCGACGGTCGGCGGGGTAACGGACTTCAAGGTGATCTGCGATGATTTCCTCGCCGATTCGTATGTAGGCGAGTCTTGGACGGCGAGCGTGTCGACGCTCTCAGACCTGAGCGCCACGAAGTTCCACGATCTGGCTGGATATGAGGAACTGGCGTGGCTCGCGTCCAAGCTGTCGAACTCCAGCACGACGTGCCCGAATCCCGCGAATTGTGCGGGCGACATCCAGTACGCGATGTGGCAGGTGTTCGATTCGACAGGCCTCACAACGCCGTTCAGTTATCTGACGGGAAATGACCTGAGCAATGCGCAGTACTGGCTGAAGCAGGCACAAGCGCAGGTGGCCACGTTCGACGTTAGCCAGTATTCGAACTTTGTTATCTACAACCCGACAACGTGCGTTAGCGGCCAGTGCTTGACCGGCGCAGGCCTGCCTCAGGAGTTCGTCGCCATCCGGACGCCGGAGCCCGCGAGCGCGCTCCTGCTCGGAATGGGTCTGACGGGCCTGATTGGCTATCGCCGACGCCGTCGATCCGAAACCGCAGCAATCTAACCCGTTTCGCAGAACCGCCCCGCCAACCGCGAAGTTGGCGGGCCGCTTCTAGCATCCAATTAAGCAACAGCATCCGACGATAAGTATCATCGAGCCCTGTTCGGACAATCTTTGGGCAGAAACGATCGAAGGAAGCGGACTCTATTCGCCGTCCTGATCTCCGATTGTTAGCCGACGCTCGCAGGATTAAAGGAATCTGAGAGCGAGACTTTCTCGAGCCCTTCGAGCCCGCTTCTTGACGCGCCTTCGACTGTCCACATGAAATCAGTGATTTAGAGCCGGAATTCGCCGGTCCACGGACGGGAGAGCTCTTTGCTTCGCTGGGATGCGAGCCCTCGCTCACTCTAACAATGCCCAGTTCATTGCCCGTCCGCGTTATCGATATTCGCCCGGCACGCGCCGGGATGGCGAAACGGCCGCTCGGTCTCGAGACGGTCGCCCTGCCGACGTTCGGAGGGCCAGTAACTACCTTTCAGGGGCGGCTCGAAGCGCCAGTTACCAAGCGGACGCGGATTCCCGCGAACCGCGTGCTGAAGTTCGGCGGGTCGTCGCTGGCCACGGCCGATCGCATCAGGGACGTTGCGCGGATTGTGCTCGACGCCGACGGCGACGAGTGCCTCGTGGTCGTCGTGTCGGCGTTTCAGGGAATCACGAATCAGCTCCTCGAGTGCGCCCGTTCGGCCGAGCAGCGCGAATCGGCGTACGAGCAGATATACGAAACGATCGCCGCGCGCCACCTCTCGACGATCGAAGACCTGTTCGCCGGCCGCGAGCGAGAGTGCATCGGAGCGTCAGTCGACGGGCAACTGGCCGAACTCTCCGCTGTGCTCGACGGCATTCATTTGCGCGGTCGCGTCTCGCCGGCGGACCTCGACCTCGTGGCCAGTTTCGGCGAGCGTCTCTCAGCGTCGATCGTCGCCGCATATCTCGACCCTTTGTGCGCGGCGCGATACGTCGACGCGCGCGAGTTCGTTCGTACTGACGATCAGTTCACGCACGCGAATGTGCTCGCGTCGAAGACGAACCGCGCAACGCGGGGCTATTTCGCGTCACTCTGGAGCGGACCCGAACGACTGATTCCGGTCGTCACCGGGTTCATCGCCTCGACCGCGGACGGCCGGACGACGACCATCGGCCGGAACGGATCGGATTACACGGCCTCGATCATCGGCGCGGCGCTGCGTGCGTCGGCGATCGAAATCTGGACGGATGTCGACGGCGTGCTGAGCGCCGATCCGAAGACGGTCTCGTCGGCGTTCGTGCTGCCCCAGATCACGTACCAGCAGGCGATGGAGATGTCGTATTTCGGCGCGAAGGTGCTGCATCCGGCGGCGGTCGCGCCGGCGGTCGCCAGAGCGGTGCCGATCGTCATCAAGAACACGCTGAACCCCGACGCACCTGGCACCTGGATTCGTTCGAGAGTGACGAACGGCCATCGGCTGGCGACTGGCGTCACGTCGCTTGGCAACCTGACGCTGCTCACGGTCCACGGCTCGAACAAGGTCAGCGTGCCGGGAACGGCCGAGCGGCTCTTCCGCGCGCTGGCGTCCCGCAACGTGCAAGTGATGCTGTGCAGCCAGGCATCGTCCGAGCAGACGATCTCGGTCGCGGTGCTCTCGACGGATGCTGCGGCCGCGGCGGACGCCGTCAGCCAGGAATTCCGCTTCGAACTCGAGGAAGGCCTCACCGTCCTCGAGCGAAGACCGATCAGGCGATCATCGCGATGATTGGCGAAGCGGTGAAAGCGCGGCCCGAAGCGGCCTGGAACGCGTTCGGCGCGCTGCGGCGGCACAACATCGAGGTCAGCGCGATCGCACAGGGCGTCTCGAACCGCAACATCGCGTGCGTCGTCGACGGGGCGCAGGAGTCGCGCGCGCTGAACGTCGTCCATCGAGGATTCTTCGACCACCGCAAGCCGCTCGCGCTGGCGATCGTCGGCGTCGGCCGCGTCGGAACCGCGCTTCTGGAGCAGCTAGCCGAACGTCGGGACTACCTGCGCAAGGAGGGGTTCGACGTCAGCGTGGTCGCGCTCGCCAACAGCAAGCGGTTCGTCGTTGCCGGCGACGGGATCGACCTCGCGAGCTGGCGAGAGACGCTCGATCGCTCGCCGGAGGCGATGGACGTCGACGCGCTTACGGCACAGCTCGCCGCTCTCGACCTGCCGAACGCGGCGGTCGTCGACTGCACGGCAGACGCGGGAATCGTCGACGGCTACCTGGGATTCGTCAACGCGAACCTCCACATCATCACGCCGAACAAGCGCGCGAACGTGCTGCCCTGGCGCCGTTACTCGCACTTTGATGGAGCTGCTGGCAACGCGGCAGAAGCGCTTCTTCTACGAGGCGAACGTCGGCGCCGGCCTGCCGGTCGTTTCGACGCTTCGCGATCTCGTCGCCAGCGGCGATCAGATCGTCAAGGTCGAGGGCATCGTCTCCGGAACGCTCAGCTATCTGTTCAACACGTTCGACGGCACCGTTCCGTTCAGCGCGCTCGTGCGCGAGGCGCAGTGCAAAGGCCTCACGGAGCCCGATCCGCGCGAAGATCTCTCGGGCGAGGACGTCGCGCGCAAGCTGCTGATTCTCGCGCGGCAGAGCGGCTTGAAAATGGACCTGCAGGACGTCCATGTCGAGAGCCTCGTGCCGGCCGAGCTGAAGGACGGACTCTTCTCGCCGCGTTCTTCGCGGCGTTCGAGAAACATGACGCCGAAATCGCGCGGCGGTTCGAAACGGCGCGGTCGCGCGGAGCCGTGCTTCGATACGTCGCCACGCTTGAGAACGGAAAGGCGCGCGCCGGCTTGCAGGAGGTCGCGCGAGATCACGCGCTCGCGGCCGTGAAGGGAACCGACAACATCATCGCGTTCACGACGACGCGCTACTCCCATACGCCGCTCGTCGTCCAAGGGCCCGGCGCCGGCGCGGATGTCACAGCGATGGGCGTCTTCTCGGACCTGCTCAAACTGCTGAACTGCCTTCCGCGCTAGGTCTGCAGTGGGTTCGGCGGCGTTGCATCGCGCACGTCGAGCACTCGTTGTTTCTATCTGGGCTGCGCTTTCGCCGTCGGTATCGCGGCAGCGACGAACGCCGGTGGGTGGCGCGCCCGCATCGTCGCGCGAGTTGTGCGCGTCGACATCGATCCTGTCGTCGTTCCTCCACCAGCTGGCTTCCTGCCCCGCGTGCCACTCGGGTTTCGCGTCAGCGTGTTCGCGACCGGTTTTTCAAAACGATGGCTCGCGGTCGCGCCGAACGGAAACCTGTTCGTCGGCGGCTCCGGCACCCGGCAGGTCGTTGTCTTGAAGACGTCGCCGAGATCGATGGCGTTCGCCTCACGACAATATTCGCCGAGCGCCTGAACCTACCGTTCGGCATCGCGTTTCGCGGCGAGTACGTGTGTCGCGCGAATACGGACGAGGTTGTCAGTCGCGACGGGAAACAGTTGTTCATCTCGACAGGTTCACGCTCGAATGTATCGATCGAGTCGGATGCGCGGCGCGGCGCAATTCTCGTCTCCTACTCTGATGGGAGTCACGCCCGCGTCTACGCCAGCGGTCTTCGAAACGCAGTTGACCTGACGATGGATCCAGAATCGGGCGTTGTGGACCACGTGAACGAGGTGACGACCGTGGGGACGATGGACCTCCAGAAAGGGTTATCAGATCGTATTCATCTCAGCGTGACCGTCATGAAATAGGGTGCAGGGCAATATCAACAATCAACTTCCCCATTCCTTCGAGCTCCCCTCGAATACCGCTGTGCGTTTCCCACCAACGCTCTGGATCGAAATCTGAGTATTTTGAACTGTGTACGGCGATTCTGGTGTGATGACGACGCATCCACCGATTGAGCACGCGGCGAACGCGCCGCGAGTGATCAGGAGAGCTGACTACGACCAGCGAGCGAAACTGGTGCTCGTCGCACCATGCGGTGAGCACTTCGCCTTCTGCCCCGGTGCCGTCGGCAGTTCTTGGAATTATCTCGACTGTCTTCACGCCGAGCGAGTGCAGCATTCCCACAAGGTAGCCGCTGATTGGTTCGCGATGAATACCTCGCCGCGCCAGTTCACGATCTGCCGGTATTGCTGGCGTCAGCAAAATCGCGACACGCGGCGCAATGCCGCCCTGGACGAGATACCGCGGCATCGAGCAACGCACCGTCGGCGGCATCCCATTCCGTAACTACAATGATGTCGGCGGCCGTAACCGGGTCCGAGAACGTGAGCGCCCGCCCGGCTTCACGCAGAATCGGCCTGCGCAGCAAGACACACACTGCTACCACAACCGCCAGCGCGCCGAGAACCGTAAGAACACTGTAATAGCGGCGCGGATTTGCGCGTAACGGCTTATTCATTCGGCTTCGCGACGTCGTTTAGCAACCGCCACGTCATATACTGGAATTGACCAACGACCGATACATAAGAATTGAATAAACTCAACTAGACCAACGACTTATCACAACGATAAAGAGGCGGCAGCGATAATGAGTTCAGGCGCACGGCCAGACCCTGTAGATGTTCTGGTGACCCAAGGCTGGGGAAAGAGCGCATATAACGTCGTTCGGAGCTTGGGACGGCACGGGTTGTCCGTCGCTGTGGGGACGGACAAGTTCTCCAGCATGGCGGTTTATTCACGCTACGCCGCCTCAAGCTTTCAGCACTCGTTTTCCATCGTGCAAACGGCGGAATTCATCGGTCAGGTGCGCCAGGCGCTGAGTCGACTCGCGCCCAAGGTGTATCTGCCGCTTGCGGAAGACACGTACATGGTCGCGAAATACATCGATCAGCTACAAGGCGCGGGAACGATCATACCTATCGCGCCGTTTCAGACCATACGAACGCTCCACAAGAAGGACGCCCTCGCGCGTCTGGCCGAATCGCTTGGAATTCCGACGCCGCAGACCGTCGCTGCTCGATCCGAAACGGACATTCGCCACTTCTTGCGCGAGTTCGGTGCGCCGATCGTGTTGAAGCGGATCAGCTCCTCAGGCGCCCGCGGCGTATTCTACCTGCACAATGACGACGACATTTCGAGGCTACTCGACCGCCAGGGCGAGACCGGTTATGAATCGCTGAGCGGCTTCGTTGTGCAGCAGTACGTCCCTGGTGCAGGTTTCGGTGTTTCTGCACTCTTCAACCAAGGCCAACTGCGCGCCACTTTCACGCACAAACGGCTGCGGGAAAAAACGCCGACGGGCGGGATCAGCACGCTCCGAATCGGCACGCGGGCGGCGGCGCTCGAGCAGCATGCCCACCGGCTGCTCGAGAACGTCCGCTTCCACGGTGTCGCCATGGTGGAGTTTCGTTACGACGAGCGGACCGGCCGGAGTTGGCTGCTCGAAGTGAATCCGCGCTTTTGGGGATCGCTCGCATTGGCGGTCCAATCTGGTGTCGATTTTCCGTACTTGCTCTATCGGATGGCGATCGACGGCGACATCGAATGCGTGAAGACGTACCAAATCGGCCGCGTGGTGCGGTGGCTCCTCGGGGATGTCGGCGCGCTTATCGGTAGGCTGGGCCACCTCGGTACGACGTCAGGCTTCTCGATAGCCCATCGCTGGGCATCCGGTTACGATGATCTGTATCTCGACGATCCCTTGCCGTTTGCCGTCAGTCCACTTCTCTCCCTGCGCAAGGCGATTGGCACGATGGCGTGGAAAGCCGACGAGCTCGACCTGAACATCGACCAACTGGATCGCATCCGCGTGCGGTGACACCGCGTGAGCCTTGTGTTCTTCGACTTCGACGGCACGCTCACCACTCACGATACCATCTGGCCCTTTGGTGTATTCCTGATTCGGAGAGCGCACGGGAACAGCTACGCGAAGGCGATCCGTTTGTCGTTCCTGCTCGCGTGCCTGAAGGTGCGCGCACTCTCCAACCATCAATTCAAAGAGCAGTTCTGCCGATTGCTGCTGCGCGGGTGCCGCGAGGATGAAGTCCAGAGGCTCGCCACGCTATTCGCCGACTCAGTCGTCGCCGGGATGCTGAACGATGAAGTTGTGGACGCACTCCGTCAACATCAACGGGCCGGGGACGACGTGTATCTTTTGTCGTCCAATTTCTCTCTTGTTTTGCGGCCGTGGCAAGAGGCGTGGGCAGTGCGAGGCATGATCGCCACCGACGTAGAGTCAAAAGCTGGCCGATTGACAGGTCGACTTCTCGGTCGCGCATGTGACGGGCGGGAGAAGCTCAAACGGGTAGTGCAGGCGTTCGGCCGCGAACCCATCGAGCAGGCGACGGCGTACGGTGATAGCCGCAGCGACCGTTACATCATGGAGTTCGTGAAAAAGGCAGTCTGGGTTTGAGCGGACCGACGTTCAGCATCATTATTACGTCGTTCAATCAGCGGCTGTTTGTGACCGATGCCGTGGAGTCGGCGCTCCCGTTCCGCAATTTTGTCCGAGAGATTATCGTAGTCGACGATGCGTCCACGGATGGCAGTCAGCACGCGCTCGCGGAATACGGAGACGTGATCGACTTCATCGCGCTGCCGACAAACCTCGGCAAAGGCGGCGCCCGCAACGCCGGCGCGGCGAGAGCCACCGGCGACTATCTAATTTTTCTGGACGGCGACGACGCGTTCCTGCCGTGGGCGCTGACGGTATACGCACGTGTGGCCGAACGCCTGCGGCCAGAACTGATTCTCAGTCCGATGCGCTGGTTCAGAGAGCGCCTCCCGATGACACCGAAGGATCAGCCGCACGCGATCGACTTCGTCGAGTATGCGGACTATATGAGCAAAGATCGATCATTTGGGTTGAGCGCGAGCTCCGTGGTCATTGAGCGACAGGCGTTTCAGAGCATTCATGGCTGGTCGGCCTTGCCAGTCATGCAGGATCAGGACATCGTGTTCCGGCTAAGCGATCGCGGACCGGTGATTCACATCCTCGCGCCCCCGACAACCCTTCATCGCGCACATCCCGCTCAGTCTATCAATCGCGTGCCGCCTTTTCTCGACGTCTTGTCCGAAATGCTTCGGAACGAGCGAAGGGGCCAATACCCGGGCGGAATCGCGCGACGGTTCGATCGTTTCGCACTCTTTGGCGGCCTCGTTGTCTTCTGGAGCAAGCGCGCGTTCAAGGTCGGCCTGTACGCTCAATCAGCGCGCCTGCTCTTCCGCGGCCGTCGCATGGTGGTCGCCGCACTGGCGCGGCGATATCAAGTGACGATCCGGGGCAGGCAAGCTTCTCAGACGCTCGACCTCTAAGTGCGCGGCTAGCGGCACTGCTTTGCGATCTCTGTTAGCAGCCACGCGGGCAACGCTTCTCGACTGGAAAACATAGACTCGATTCGCGCGCGTCGAAGCCCATCTAGACAACGCGACGGCGCAACCATCTCCTCCAGACAGCCCGCGCTTGCGAGGCAGTCGATTCCCGACCTGATCGACACGCGGCATAGGGGCGATTGGGAGAACAGGACCAATCGCGTAGGCCAAATCTGCCGCCGACGTCGGATGCGTCGACAGCGCCGCTCGTCGAGCAGGTCGTCGAACTCGCACCATGCGCTCCGGCTAGCGGGAGAATGAGCTCATGCACAGTGATCGTCGGTGACCACCGAGGACTGCCGACGGCCGAGGCTTGCCACAATACTCAGCTCAAGCGCTCGCCGCCTAGGACGCGCTGCCGCCGGTCGCCTTAGCCGTGATCCACGAGAACAGCGCAAAGGAAAAGCGATGCGAATCACCGCTGACGCCTCGTATCGTGCGAGGTCAGATTGCGAGCCGGAGAGACGAGTGGACTATCTCGCGAGACTATCGCCGTTTAGCCGAGGTGTCGATAGCAGTACGCCCCGATCGCCTTGTAGAGTGGCCTCGGTGCGCGAGCGAGCATAGAGCGGACGAGCTTGTATGCCGCCGAGTGTTCACGGGCCGTCAGGGAGTCGGCGTTGCACCCGTCGGGCTGAAGTGAGAAGTCGACGAGATCTTCCTCCACCGCATTCCACCGCCGTTTGTACGAGAGCAGTCCTTCGTTAGTGACCGACGTGCGGCCGAAGCTGAAGATACTTGCACCGTCTTCGACGGCACGCTTGATCGTTTCCCAATACAGAAGCTGGTTGACGCCACTGTCGGCGGCGTCGACGCTCCCGGAATGCTCAGATATCCATGTGTCCTTGAAGACGAGAATCAGGTGACAAGCGACGGGTTTTCCGTCATGGACCGCAAAGAGTAATTTCATATGGCGGGGAGCGAGGTGTCGCTCCATCGCCTTGAAGAAGCGATAGGGCAAAATGGGCAGCGAAAGTCGCGCGCGGGTGTCGCTCAGAATCGCGTGGCAAGTGCGGAGCGCGTCCTCTCCTTCGCGTTCCTCAACGCTGACACCTTCCCTAGTCGCCTTCGTCGCTTTCTGACGAATGGATGATTTCGAGAATGACGCGAACAGCGCGTCCGGGGCCCGATCGAGCCGCAAGTAGTGGTGCTTGTAGTTTGCTCTACCGCACAAACCTGACCGCGCGAGAAGCCCGGACATTTTCGTTGACCGAATTTCAACGAAACGGTTGCGGTCGCGTCGTCGCATTGGCTCGAGCTCGCGCAACAGCCGCTCCAACTGTTCGGCGGTCTCGATCAGCGGATCGCAAAAAGTGGCGTACGGCACACTACTGACATGGTTTCCAAGTAGCCAGCTTCTGACTGTATATACCGGCAGGCCAGCCACGATGGGGCCGTCCGCGCGTTCCCGAAGGGCGAGAACGGTCCCCCGGATGTGTGGAAAGGCCTCGCTCAAGATACGGCGCCAAGCCGACAAGTGGTAGATCACTCCGACGGTGCTGCTTTGGACGAACGCGTCCCATTCCGGGATCTGCTGAAGGCGCAAGCCACTCCGCGACGGGTGGGTGCGACGGCAGTCCCGGGTCGCAGACTGGGATCAGCACTGGCAGAACCGCGATCTGTTGCAGCATGGCTTTTCGTGAGGAACCCGCACGGCACCATCTTCATCCGAGTGCAAGAATCGATACATCTATAACAACCGTTCAGTTCCAGAATTGTGAAATTGTATAAGGGAATGAATTGTCGTCGCCAGACGTTCAGCCGCATTCGTCGCCCCATCGACACTGACGAGTCGAGGCGGTTTCTAGCCGCGAGGCCACGAGTTCGAGCGGAGGAAGACTTTTGTCGCCGAATCCCCGCAAAACTGGGCGCGCCAAACGGAGTTGCCTGCAAGTTTCCGCTATCTCTATCAAGCTAAGCCGGCACGGGATGTGCTGATTTGGATGACGTTCACGTTCCGAACCCAATAGTTGGCGCTCGCGCCCATTTTCGAGGAGCCGGTATGACCTCTTCCGGAGTTCTGACTCCGACCCAATCGCCTGTGGCACCTGTCCGCGAACATATCAGCCGGGAGGTCGGTGATCTGCTGGCCTCATTTCCTCGCATCGAGGCGCTGTCCGCCGAAGAACGGCGCGGCATGATCGCGCGCTATACGGCGGTCCTTGAAGGCAATTTCATTTACTGGATGACGGGCGCCCTCCTTTCAGTGAGGTCCGAAGAGGCCCGCGCGAAGATCCTCGAGAACCTCACCGAGGAAGTGCGCGATTGTCATCCGGGCATGATGCGCAGGTTTGCGATCGCCGCCAAGGCAGTGCCGACCCAGGCCGACGCCGCAGCGGTTTACGAGAACCTGTCGAAAGTGCGCCTCTTCATCGGGAAGCTTTCGGCCGTGCCAATCCTCGTCACGATGGCGTTCTTCGAGGGGTTTATCCAGCAGTTCATGCCGTACCTGGCGGAACTCGCGCGGCGCCAGGGCTCGAGTGACATGGAATACACAGATGTGCACGGCGTTTGCGACATCGGTCACACCGAGGAGCTGTGGCGAGCTCTCGAAGCCGAAATCGCGCTCGCGGACGGCAGCATCCCCCTCTCGTCTGACTTGTTTGATGGCGTCGAACGTCTCAGAGGGCTTATCGACACGATAATCGCGGCCTGAGGTTCGCGTGGGATCGATCCAGCGTAACGGCGAATTCTCAGATTCGCCGTTACGAGTAGCCAGGAAACATCGCGCGTTCAGAATACGCAGATCTCCAAGCCGGGGTGTGTTGGGTCCCTTGAAGTATTTCGGCGGTCGATCGTAGAACCTGCCGACGAGCCCTTGGATCGGGCAGTTGGCGTCCAGCGCGACAAAGAAGTAACCGCGCCGGGCGAGAAACCGGCCTAACGAGCCTGCCAAACGAACGAAATCGTCTTGGGCGGAGCAATACACCAGGTACGCGTAGGGAACCATGCGCAGGCGGCCAAGTTTGAATACGAACGGATGTCTTCGCCCGCTAACCGTGCAGATCACGCTCAAGCAACCGAACTGAGCATGCGTACGAAGCAGATCGATTTCTTCTGATCCAATATCCGTCGCCGCCTGCGTATCCTTCGAGACGAATTCTACGGCTGCATCGGGCGTGGGGCGATTCAGTATCGGCACCGAGATGAATCGGCCGTTGCAATATCGCGTGTATCCTTGCGCGCGAAGTAGACCAAGCGTGTGAGGTTCAGGCGATATGTTGAAGTACGTGACACTCTTGTGTCTCAATGCCGCCGACACGAGCAAGGACGCATGAGTGCGAAAGGCGTGTTCGACGAACCAGTAGCAGACGTGGCAGCGGATTGTCGGCTGGCGATCGACGAACACGGTCGAATAAATGAGCAGCAGCGCCCCGACCGGTTTGCCATTCTGCTCCAAGAGAAATCCTGTACTTCGGGAAGCCAGCCGGCGTGTCATTTTGAGCAAGACGTTGGAGCGCTCCGGGAAAGTACCGGCGACTTCGACCGTGAAACCGGTTCGCAAAAGTGGGACGAAAGCCTTTGGCGAGAAGTGAGACGACCGCATCGACATCGCTCGCCTGGATTTGGCGGCAGCGAATCCTTGACGGCACGACGATGAACATATCGGATTTTCACGGTGTCGGCAATCCGGACGTGCGTTGAAGTCGACACAAATCGGCGTGCCTTCGGATCAAGTACGCACCGAAATCAAGCTCCACATCGCCTAAACTAGTGGGTGCCGACGCGCATTCACGAGTGAACCTTACGGCGCTCCTTCGTCTCGGCACGAACGAAGCGCCAGCCAATGAGATCAGGATGTCAATCAGGTCCACCATCATTTCGCAGATGCAGGAGATCGCGCAGGAGAACCACAAGACGTTGCCCGCGCTCACCGAAAATCTTGTACTGCTCGATTCGGGGCTCGATTCCCTTGCGATCGCCATTCTCGTCGCTCGCCTCGAGGAAACGTTGGGATTCGACCCCTTCACCGAGTCGGACGATATCTACTATCCAGTCACGCTCGGTGATTTCATAAGTTTTTACGAAAAGGCGGCAAGTGGTCGCGATGCGGATTCGGGACAGGCTGGCTAGCGACGCGTCGGTCGCCCCCCAGCAGCTTTGGGGCGCGAATGCGTCCGTCCGTCTGGACGCGCTCGCGGGCGGATCCAGTCTTGAAGGCGGCCTAGACCCGTTCGTCGATCGGACCGTCCTCATCGCGACGCGCGATCAACTGACGGCCGCCCTAGCGCTCATCGAACTCGACGGCATCGCGCGCCGGCTAATCGTCTGCACGCCCGATCTCGCGGCGCAGTATCTCCCGTACCTCATCGCCGCGGGCGGCGTGGACGCCCTCGTTTTCGACGACGAGGGCCGCCCCGGGCTGGCCGAGGTCAACCTGCCCCTACGCGTACGCAGCACGGCGGCCATCGTGGCGACGTCGATTCCGGAGGCCCACGACTGCAACACCGAGTGGGTGCTGCTTACCTCGGGCACGACCGGCGCGCCGAAGCTCGTATGCCACACGCTCGCGACCCTCACGGCGCCAATCACCGACGTTCCGCGGCCGTCGGAGCACCTCGTGTGGGCGACGTTTTACGACATCCGTCGCTACGGTGGCATGCAGATCCTACTGCGCGCGCTTGTGGGCGGCGCGTCACTCATCCTCTCGAGCCCGGACGAGTCGGCGGCAGACTTCCTCGCGCGCATGGCGCGGCACGGCGCGACGCACATTACCGGCACGCCCTCGCATTGGCGCCGTGCGCTGATGTCGCCGCAGGCACACGCGATCGCGCCGCGCTACGTGCGGCTCTCCGGCGAGATCGCCGACCAGGCGATCCTGAACGCGCTGCACGCCCGCTACCCGGGGGCCGGTGTGGGGCACGCGTACGCCTCCACCGAAGCGGGCGTGGCGTTCGACGTGAACGATGGGCAGGAAGGCTTCCCCGCCAGCGTGCTGACGGCGCGGCCCGACGTTGAAATCAAAATCGAAGAGGGGTCGATTCGCCTCCGCTCGGCGCGTGCGGCAAGGACGTATCTCGGGGCCGACGCGCCAGCGATCCACGACCGCGACGGCTTCGTCGACACCGGCGATATGGTCGAACTGCGCGGCGATCGGTACTACTTCCTTGGCCGACGCACCGGAGTCGTCAATATCGGCGGACTTAAAGTGTACCCCGAAGAAGTCGAAGCAGTCATCAACCGCCACGCGGCAGTGCGGATGTCGGTCGTGCGCGCCCGCCGCAGCCGGCTCACAGGGGCACTCGTCGCGGCGGACGTGGTCCTCAAGGAAGGGGCCGTGGCGAGCACAGAGCCGAACGCAACGTCGGCCATCAAGGCCGATATCCTGCAAACGTGCCGCGCGAGCCTTGCGCCACACAAGGTGCCGGCCACGATCCGTTTTGTCCCGTCGATCGACGTCGCCGCCGCCGGCAAGCTCGTTCGTCATGACGCGTAACGTCGTCGTTACCGGGGGCAGCCGCGGTCTCGGCCTCGGCATCGTACGGCGCCTCGTCTCCGACGGTTACAACACGATCGCCGTCGCACGGTCGACCAACGAGCACATGGACGCGGCGATCGCGCAAGCAGAAGCGACGCGCGCCGGATCGCTGCGCTTCATCGCCTTTGACTTCGAAAACATCGCGGATATCCCGAGCCTCGTCAAGACCGTGCGCAAAGTGAGCGGCCCGATCTACGGACTCGTCAACAATGCGGCGATCGGTACCGACGGCGCGCTGTCGATCATGCACAATTCACAGATCGAACGCCTGATCCGGGTGAACACGCTCGCGCCGATCGTGCTCACGAAATACATCGTCCGCCACATGATGGCCGAGGGCGGCGGCCGTATCGTGAATGTATCTTCGATCGTGAGCTCGACTGGCTACAGCGGCTTGTCGGTCTATGCGGCTACCAAGGCCTCGATGATCGGGTTCACGCGATCGCTCGCGCGTGAAGTCGGCCGAATGAACGTGAACGTGAATGCCGTCGCACCCGGCTTCATGGATACCGACATGACGCAGGGCCTCGAAGGCGAGCGTCGGGAACAGGTCACGCGCCGGAGTGCGCTGCGGCGCCTTGCCGCTGTAGACGATGTTGCCGACGCCGTCGAATTTCTGCTGGGCGTGCGATCCGCGAGCATTACCGGCACGGTGCTGACGGTCGACGCGGGCACGACAGCCTGAGCTCCGTGGACGCTTTCTCCCCCGCCAAGGCCTGGGCTCGCGCCCTCGAGCTCACGGCACCAATTACAAAACAGCCCGAGCGGCTATTAGCGACGGTCATCGATCAGGTCGCCGAGCGGCAGGGCCACGCGCCGGCGCTGCTGTCGGACCGCGAAACGTTTACCTACGATGCGCTCGTCGCGCGCTCGCGGCAGTATGCGCGATGGGCGCTCGCACACAATCTTACAAACGGCGCAGTCGTGTGCCTGCTCATGCCGAACAGGCCTGAGTACCTCGCGATTTGGCTGGGAATCACGCGCGTGGGCGGCATCGTATCGTTATTGAATACGAACCTCACCGGCGCCTCGCTCGCCCACTGCATCAACATCGTCGCGCCGCGCCACGTCATCATCGCCGCGGAGCTCGCCGACCGCTTGCCTGCCGTCCGCCCACACCTTTCGGGTGAAGCAATGATCTCGGTCCACGGTGAGGGATATCCCGGGATCGAGCGTATCGACCTCGAGATCGCAACGTGTTCCGCAGATGCGCTGGGCGAAGACGAGCAGCCGCCGATCACGATCGACGACCGCGCACTTTACATCTACACGTCAGGGACGACGGGTCTGCCGAAGGCAGCCAACATCAGCCACGCGAGACTCTTGCAGTGGAGCCTATGGTTTGCTGGCTTGTTGGACACGCGACCTGACGACCGCATGTATAACTGCCTGCCGATGTACCACAGCGTCGGGGCGTGCTGGCGATCGGGCGCCGTTCTGGCCGGCGGCGGATCGGTGGTGATTCGCGAGTCGTTCTCGGCGAGGCAGTTCTGGCCGACGTTGTCCGGTGGGATTGCACGCTCATTCCAGTACATCGGCGAGCTCTGCCGATACCTCGTGAACGCCGAAGTCAATCCGCACGAAACGGCGCACCGGCATCCGAATCTGCTGTGGAAACGGGTTGCGGCCGGACGTGTGGAACGAATTCAAGACCCGCTTCCACATTCCGCACATTCTCGAGTTCTACGCGGCGACGGAAGGAAACGTTTCGATGTTCAACGTCGAGGGCAAGCCTGGAGCGATCGGGCGCGTGCCGCCATTTCTGGCGCATCGGTTCCCGACCGTCCTCGTGAAACTCGATGTGGAGACGGAACAGCCGATCAGAAACGAGCAGGGCTGGTGTGTGAAGTGCGGGGCGAATGAGGTGGGAGAGGCGATTGGGCCGCTGCTGGAGACAGGTCAAACGTCGGCGCCGGTTTGAAGGCTACACGAGCGGAACAGCGTCAGAAAAAAAGATCGTTCGGGATGTGTTCCAGCCTGGCGACGCATGGTTCCGTACTGGCGACCTTATGCGACGGGACGAGAAAGGCTATCACTACTTCGTGGATCGAATCGGCGACACGTTCCGCTGGAAGGGTGAAAATGTCGCAACCTCGGAGGTGGAGGCGGCGATCGGTCTCTACGGCGGCATCAAAGAAGTTAACGTCTATGGAGTTGCCGTGCCGGGAACTGAGGGTCGCGTCGGCATGGCAATGATCGTCCCGGCGTCAAACCTGGATCTCGCACGTTTCCGGGATCACCTTGTCGACACTCTGCCAGCTTATGCTCGACCGATGTTCCTGCGAGTACGACGCAAAGTGGATACGACTGCGACATTCAAATACTCGAAGAACGATGCCGCACGTGAAGGCTACGATCCGTTGACTGTGCCTGATGACTTGTTCGTTTACTCGCACGAACTTGAAGCCTTCATCCGAGTGGACAGAACGACGTACGACCAGATTAAAAGCGGTCGGTTTCGCCTGTGAATAGGACACTCGGGTGCGCTCGCTTCGAGGGCGCCATCTCAATTGTGCCCCGAATGGATGGGCCAATACAGATGGCGCTGCGCCGACAATAGTTTGGGCCCGACGCGACTTTTATCATTTTCTTGTAGGACATTGGCCGAAAACCGCAGGCGGAAGCTGGCTGCACGCGTGCTGTGGTCTCCAGAATGGGAGAGCCTCAGCCGCTGAGTCCTGAGTCGCCGCTCGACAGCATCTTAAATGCACTCATTCAAAACGACACTCGTCTCGCACGGACGGCGCGATGAAACGCACCCTCCAACTCGACGGCCTCCGTGGGATCGCGATTCTGATGGTCTTCGTTTACCACGCCCTCTACGCACCCTTGTTGTGGTCCGGAGTCGACCTGTTTTTCGTGTTGAGCGGCTACCTGATTACGGGAATTTTGCTCCGTCTTAAGACCTCCGAACGGGCGAAAGCTGCCAGCCTGAGTTCGTTTTACAGCAAGAGAGCCCGTCGAATCCTGCCACCGTATCTGTTATTCCTCTTCTTGGCGAGCGTAGTTTTCCACGTCCATTGGTCGCACGCCTGGTATTGGTACGCCCTTTTTTAGCGCGAACCTCGCGAATGCGCTTGGCAAGATACCGGTCCCGGCAATGACCCCCTTGTGGTCATTGGCGGTCGAGGAACAATTTTATTTTGTCTGGCCATTCGTCGTGTTTTTCACCAGCGAAAAAACATTGAAAAAAGTGGCACTGGGAATCGCGATCGCTGCCCCGATCTTGCGAGCGATATACACTCCAGTGGCGTCTCATTCGGTGATTTACTGCCTGACGCCCTTCCGGGCAGATACTCTCGCATTGGGAAGCTTCGTCGCGATAGCAGAACGTGAGAATCGAAAATGGATTGGACGTCATCGTCAACAGGCGCTCGCCTGTACGCTGATCTCGGGCATCGCACTCTGCGCACTTTCAGTCTTTCATACTTTCAGACTGACGGCCGACACTGAATTCTTTAATATTCTAGGCTACTCTCTTGTTGCAATCATGTTCGGTGGAGCGGTCGTATATGTCCTTGAATGTCGAGAAGGGATCATTCATAGGATATTGACAGCGAAAGTATTGAGATACTTCGGGCAGATTAGCTATTCGTTCTATCTTTACCATTTCGGCGTCTTATTCATTCTGCGACAGTACCTACCATTCCACGATGCTCACCGCGGTGATCGGCTTCATCACCACGACTGCAATCGCAGCCGTTTCATGGACGGTTTATGAGGCGCCCATTTTGCGTCGACCCAGATGGATAGAGAGCGTGGCTGCTGACGCGGAAACGGTTGTGCGCGTTCCGGCGTTTGAACCACACTTTTCCTGATAGTCGCAGACGCGAGTCTCTGAACCCAAGGCTCGGGCGTTCTCGCGTAACCCGCTGTCTGAGACGTTCACATCACGCGAGTCGCTATTGCGCGAGCGCGGCTTCTTGAGGGTCGGGAGAGGTGCGCGCGGAAGGCGGCTCGAAGAGCCGTTTGAGGCGGAGGAACGGCTTCTCGAGCATGAACCATGAGACGGCCGCGACGGCATAGCCGGCCAGGAGCAGAGCCGACATCATCAGTCCGGGGTTCCCATCTAGGTGGAACGCCTTCGCAGCGTTGAACGGAATCTTGTGAAGCAGGTACAGTCCGTAGCTGATCGTGCCGGTGAATACGATGAAACGATTCGTGAGTATCCACCGTAACCATTCCTGGGTGAGAAAAGCGCGAGATATACCAGCGCGCCAGACGCGGCGGCGCTGAGCGAAAACGTCAGCCATCGTGTGCCAACGATCTCCGATACGAACGCAAGCGGTAACGCGAGTGCAAAACAGGCCCACGCGCGCGTCAGATATTTCGATGCCTTGAACGATTCCGAGCGCACGGCCAGCGCAAGCAGCGCGCCCAGCATCAGGCCGTCGAGCCGGCAGAACGTATTGGAGTAGATCAAGACGTGATCGTGGCTGAGAAGGAAGCGAAGCGCCGGCGAGAGACACACCACAGCGACTGCCATGCCGCGCAGGCGCTCGCGTGAGGAATACCGCACGACCCACGGCCAGACCAGATAGAACTGCTCTTCCACCGCGAGCGACCATGTCACGCCCAGCGCGCCCTTGGCGCCTGTCGGCGCGGCGACCAGAAAGTTCTGCAGAAAGAACGGATACGACCACCATGGCGACGACCGTTCAAAGATGATGTGCGATTCGGCCGCTCGAACGAACGGCACGACGACGAACATCAGCGCCAGCAACGCGTAGTAGAGTGGCCAGATTCTCAGACATCGGCGTGCGTAGAAGTCCTGGAAGTACGCCGGGCGCGTCCTTCGACTCGAGAAGGATGCCCGTAATCAGGAAGCCGGAGAGCACGAAAAATAGATCCACCCCCATCCACCCGTTGGCGAACACGCGTTGCAGGTGAAGCGAAGGAAACTGATCGCTTTGGTTGTGGAGGATGACGACGAGGATCGCGAGACCGCGAACGCCGTCGAGCGAGCGAATTCTCTTGGACACGGAGATACCTGGGCGAGCGCAGACTCAGCGCGTCGCGAGCGTCTGTGCTTTTTGAGCCGAAATGTACTGCAGCCAGTTGCGATAGATGGTCACCGCAGCCGGCCGCCACGTGTTCGCGAGCGAGCTGGCGAACTTCGCGGTCGGGAACTCCTCGATCAGCGCTTCGCGGCGATCCGCTGAGCGCGCGATCGCGCAGCTGCGCGATGGCGGCGAGCGCCGCCTCATCGAAATAGCCGTCCGGGCAGGGCGGGAACGTATCGCGCTCCTGCCGCAGGAACCGGCGGATATCGCGGCGGTACTCGAGCAGAAGGCTGATCGTCTCGTACTCGGGATGGCCCTGGAAGAACACGAACAGGCTGTTCTGCTGCCTCACGAACGCATCCACTCCCGCTTCCGCTGAACGCGCGAGGACCTGGTAGCCGCGCGCCGACAGGTCGTCCTCGCGAAGATCGTTCCACCGCGAGTGCGGCATTCGGTGCTGGGGCGGAGTGCCGGCCATGAGCGGGTGCTCGCCTGTGCGCGTCGCACTCGAAGACGCCGAAGCGCTTGTCGGGAAGCCGCCGGCGCCCGATGCCGTCCAGATGCTGCACCGCCGCGTGCGCGGCCAGGCACGACCACATGGTCGAGCGCGTGTGTCCGTCCGCCCACTCGATCAGGCGCGTCAGGCTGCCCCAGTACGGTTCGCCCGAGAGCTCCGGCTTCTGCGGCTCCGTGCCCGTGACGATGAGGCCGTCGAGCGTCCTGATTCCAAAGCTCCGCGATGTCGGAATAGAACTCGCGAATGTGACGGCGGCTTTCCTCGCTGCGTGGGCACCTCGGGCAGCGCGTACAAGCGCAGTCGCACGTCCACATCGCCGCCGGCCTCGTCGAGGACGGAGCGGAACTGCCGCTCGGTCGCTTCGAGCGCGGAGTCCGGCATGTTCACGACGAGCGCGATCTCGAGCGGCCGCGCCCGGCGTTCGTTATCTTGTGGCATTCAGCGCCTGATCCAGATCTCGTCAATGATGTCGTCGATGTGCTCGATGCCGACGCTGAGGCGGATCATTTCCGGCAGCACGCCGGCCTTCCGCTGCTCCGCGGCCGGCATCTGCCGATGCGTGGTCGAGGCCGGGTGGCAGGCCAGCGATCTTGGCGTCGCCGAGATTGACGAGCCGCTTGACCAGCTTCAGCGCGTCGTAGAACCGCTTGCCGGCCTCGAAGCCGCCCTTGACGCCGAACGTCATCAGCGAGCAGCCGCGGCCGCCCAGATACTTCTGCGCCAGCGCGTAGTACGGGCTGTCGGCGAACCCGGCGTAGTTGACCCACTCGACCTCGCGGATCGCGCCGCAGAAACTCGGCGACGCGCCCGGCCGTTCTCCACGTGGCGCTCGACGCGCAGCGCGACGGTCTCGATCCCCTGCAGCAGCAGGAACGCGCTGAACGGCGACAACACGGCGCCGGTCGCGCGCAGGCAGACGCTGCGGCAGCGGCCGATGTACGCCGCCTCCTTGTAGTGATCGGCGTAGACCAGATCGTGGTACGACGGATCGGGCTCGTTGAACATCGGGAACCGCTGCGCGTGCTGCCTCCACGGAAATCTGCCGCTGTCGACGATGGCGCCGCCGAGCGTCGTGCCGTGGCCGCCCATGAACTTCGTCAGCGAGTGCACGACGATGTCGGCGCCGTATTCGATCGGCCGCAGCAGGATCGGCGTCGCGACCGTGTTGTCGACGATGAGCGGCACGCCGTGCGTGTGCGCGACGCGCGCCAGCGCCTCGACGTCGCAGATGTTGCCGGCGGGATTGCCGACGCTCTCGCAGTAGACCGCGCGCGTGTGCTCGTCGATCAGCTTCTCGATCGCGTCGGGATGATCGGACGCCGCGAAGCGGACGGTCACGCCCTGGCTCGGCAGCACGTGCGCGAACAGCGTGTGCGTCGTGCCGTAGAGCTGCGGCACCGAGACGATGTTGCTGCCCTGCTCGGTGAGGTTCTGCACCGCGTAGTTGACCGCCGCCTGGCCGCTCGCGACGCACAGCGCGTCGAGGCCGCCTTCGAGCGCCGCGACCCGCCGCTCGAGCACCGCGGTCGTCGGATTGCTGATCCGGGTGTAGCGATAGCCCTCGACTTCGAGATTGAAGAGCGCGGCGCCATGGTCGGCGCTGTCGAACGCGTACGCCACGGTCTGATAGATCGGCACCGCCACGGCCTTCGTCGTCGGATCGTCGTTGTAGCCGCCGTGAATCGCAATCGTTTCTCGGTCTTCATGCGTCCGTCCTGTTCTTACTAGCATTCCAGCTCGCTCATCTCGCGCACGACCCGCTCGATGTCCGCCTCGGTGGTCCGGAAGCTGGTGACGCACGCGCGGAGCACCGGCGTCGCCGCCTGCCGAGCCGCACTTCGGACATCCACGCGATCTGCCGCTCGTACAGCGCCTGCCAGGAATCTGCTCGGTCACCAGCCCGTCGCGGCGTGAAGCAGACGAGCGGCAACGGCGTCGCGTTGACGATGCGCCATCCGGCGCGCGCGAGCGACTCCCGCAGGAAGTCGCCCATGCGGGCCTGGTGCTCGATCATCTCGACGTAGCCCGCTTCGCCGCGTTCGGCGAGCGCGAGGAACAGCTTCAGGCCGATGAACCGGCGCGACCATTGCACCGACGTCGTGTACGGGTCGAACGATCGTCCGTCGGCTTTGCCCGGCATGTAAGACGTCTCGGCGCGGAACGCCTCGCCGACGGCCTCGGGATGCCGGCAGAAGAACATCCCGGCGCCCATCGGCACCGAAAACCACTTGTGCGCGTCGCAGGTGATCGAGTCGGCCGCTCGATGCCGGCGAGATGCGGCCGAAGGCGCGGCGAGATGATCGCCGCGCCGCCCCACGCGGCGTCGACGTGAAACCAGAGCCGCTCGTCGCGGCAGAACGCCGCCAGCTCCGGCAGCGGATCGATCGCGCCCGCGCCGGTCGTGCCGGCCGTGCCGACGACCATGAACGGCGCAAGCCGCTTCGCCGATCCTCGGCGACGCGGCTGCGCCAGATCGGCAAGGTCCATCCTGAAGTCGCCGTCGGTCGCCACGATGCGCAGCGCCTCGCGCCCGAGGCCGGTCATGTGCGCGATCTTGTTGAACGAATGATGCGACTCGCCGGTCAGGTAGATCGTCGGCGACGCCGGCAGGTGCCGAAGCCCGCGCTTCGCCGTACCCGGGAAACGCCCGGGTCAGCGCGACGATGACCGCCGACAGATTCGCCTTCGGCGCCGCCGGTCGTGAAAGTTCGCGGCCGACTCTTCCGGCAGGCCGAACTTGCCGCCGCAGCCACGCCAGCGTGTGCCGCTCGATCTCGTTCGGCCCCGGCGATGTCCGCCAGGTCGCCAGCTGCGGGTTGTACATCGCCACCAGCGTGTCGGCGACGACCGACGCCGGCGTCACGCTCGGGTTGAAGAGGCCGAAGTAGCGCGGATGCGTGACCTGCACCTGCCATCGCCTGCAGCATCCGCTCGACGTCGGCGACGACATCGTCGAGCGGCATCGGCTTGGCTGAAGTCGTAGCGGTCGGCGAGATGCTGCCGAATCTCGTCCGGCGTCACCTCGGGAAGAATCGGACCGCCCGCGATGTCCGGACTCGATCCTGCGCGATCTCGCGCCGCAGTTCGTCGAACGCCATGCTAGCCGCCGAACACCACTTGCGACCGCGTCGCGCGCGACGCCGACGAGCCGATCGACTTCCGCGTCGGTGATGACGAGCGGCGGCGCCAGGAACAACATGTCGCCCTGTTCCGGATGCGGGCCGACGGCGGGCCGCGTGCGCGTCACGACGCCGCGCTTCGGTCATCTCGACGCGAAGCCTCGGCGCCACCTTCTGATCCTTCGGGAAGTTCCGCTTCGTCGCGCGATCCTCGACGAATTCCACGGCGGCGAGCAGCCCCTTGCCGCCGCGAATGTCGCCGACGTGCGGATGATCCGCCGAACGCCGCGCGCAGGCCCGCGTGCAGCCGATCGCCCATGCGCGCCGCGTTCTCCCAGAGCCGCTCGCGCTCCATGATTTCGATGTTCTTCAACGCGACGGCGCAGCAGGTCGGATGCGCCGAGTAGGTGTACCCGTGCAGCCACCGATCCTCCGGCTTCACTTCGTCCATCACCTGCTTGATCGCCTTGGTCACCATTATCCCGCCGAGCGGCAGGTATCCGGACGTGACGCCTTTGGCAAACGTGAGAATGTCGGGCTTCACGTTCCAGTGTTCGAGCGCGAACCAGCTTCCCGGTCCGGCAGAAACCCGTGATGATTTCATCGGCGATGAGCAGCACGTTGTGGCGCGAGCAGACCTCGCGGATGCGCGGCCAGTAATCGTCGGTCGGATAGAACACGCCGCCGGTGCCATGAATCGGCTCGGCGATGAACGCCGCGACGGTGTCGGCGCCTTCGCGCAGGATCGTCTCTTCGAGCTCGCGCGCCGCGGCCTCGCCCGACCGTCTCGCCCGGCCTTCGCGCCTTGAAAGCGGTACGGATAGCACGTCTGGATGTGGACGAAGCCCGGCACGCGCGGCTCGAACATCTTCCAGTACTCGGGGCCGATCGCGGTCGCGCTCATCGCCTGCAGCGTCAGGCCGTGATAGCCCTGCAGCCGCGCGATGATCTTGACCTTGTCGCGCTTGCCCTGCGCCTTCCAGTAGAAGCGCGCGGTCTTGAACGCCGACTCGTTCGCCTCCGCGCCGCCGCTCGTGAAGAAGACCGCTTCCATGTTCGCCGGCGATTTCGGTGAGCCGCTCGGCGAGCTTGATCGACGGCACGTTGGCCGACCCGACGTAGCCGGAGAAGTACGCCAGCTCTTTCATCTGCGCGGCGGCGGCGTCGGCCAGCTCGGCGCGGCCGTGGCCGACGTTCACGTTCCACAGTCCCGACAGCCCGTCGATGTACTCGCGGCCGTCGATGTCGCGGACCATGACGCCGCGTCCGCTGACGTAGATGATCGGCGACGCGTTGTCGATCGGGTGATGCAGCGGATGAATGACGTGCGCCCGGTCGGCGCGCATGAGATCTTCGGCGGTTGGTGACATTGCTTTCCTTTCGCAGTTGAACGGCGTGAGGTGGACTATCCGATGTGACGATACAGCGAGCTCGCCCGCGGCGATGAGCAGGCGGTCGGGAACGAGCGAGAACATACGTCGAGCGAGAATGCCCGTTCAGCCGCTCGACACCGTCGCCGCCGGTGCGCGCGGGGTACCGCCAGTAGACGAGCGGCGTGCGCCGTGGCGCCCCAGTGATCCTTGAACGCCACCAGCCCCTCGTTGTCGATTTCAGACCGGCCGAAGTCCAGCGGACGGCATCCCTGTCTCCCGCGCTCCTGAATGGTCTTCCAGAAGAGCATGTGCATGCCGCCGAGCGCGTGGAACGCGGCGTCCGACGCACCGTACTTATAGACCATCGTATCGCGTTCGCGCAGCGTCAGATGCTTGCGACGGCCGTCGTCGCCCTTGAACGCGACGCGCACCTTGGCCTGTTCGGGCAAGCAGTCGAGAATCGCTCGAAACCATTCCAGCGGCTGGGGCGGCAGCCGGTGGCGTCTACGCGTCTGCAGCAGCAGCCGATAGAAGCGCTGCAGAAGTTCGTCCGAACGAGCCTTCGCGATAGGTTAGCTTCTCGCGCTCACCGCGGCGGATCTTTCGCAGCGACATGGTTCTTGTGGAAGCTGCCGCTGAACAGCTCGTCCAAGCTCGGCCTCAGGTCCAGGCGGTGCAGATAGTACTGACTGCTCTCGGCGAACTCACCGTGCGACGCTGCGTTCGGGATGCGACGGCCGAAGCTCGACATACCGCCAGCGCCCGGCAGCGCACTCGCGAGAGAGCGCCTCCATGAGCGCGTGCGCGATCCTCTTCGCTGTCGATTAGCGCATCCGCGTGATCCGAGAACGGCAGGGACACGAGGCGCGATCCGGTCAGCCAACTCTTGATTCGACAGAACACCATCGCGGCACTCGCGGCCCCGTCGGGACGGCCGACGATGAGCGCGGCGGGCTCGTAGTTGTAGACGCGTCGCAGCGCCTCGAGCCATCCGGGTGTTTGAAAGATCGAGCCCTCGGCGTGACGTTCGACGAACGTTAGCCAGCGCCGGTCGGTCAGGGGATCAATCCAATTCGTCATATTGCGGGTGCGCCATGCCTCTCATGTTCTCGGCTCGAAATAGGTCTCGTCACGACGTCTCGGTGCACATTATTGCGAAGTCTCGCCGAGCGCATAACAACAGCGTTTTCGTTGCGGCACGCACTTGACGATACAATCCGCGAGGGGTTCGTACCGAAACTGTCAGCCCGCGCGCGCGAGCCGGATAATTCTCCAACCCCTTCTCCAGCTTTCAGTTGCAGTTAGCGCAGCAGGTCGGTTCGGGAATGGGGCTTGCACGTGAGAGACCGTGACCCTAGAGCTGCGACTTGGCTGAGGGCATAGTCTAGGTGGGGCGCCCATCGCCAAGAGTAACCGGTTCCCAATGGGTGTTGTGAAATCAGTCAGCTCGACGGGCGAGACGACGAATGGACGAAAGATGACAACTAAACTTGCGATGTGCTCCGGTGCATTCCTGCTGCTCTTCGGTTTGCGCGCCGAGGCCACGACTTATACGGTGAGCGCTTCAGGCGGCGGAAACTTCACGACAATTTCCGCGTGCAGTTCCACGGCGAACGCCGGTGATACGTGCGACGTTATGTCCGGCTCCTACAGCGGTTGGACGCAGGGAAAGAGCGGAAGTGCGGGCAGTGTTATCACGTTTCAAGCGCACACTGGCAGCACGGTGACTATCACCTCGAACGTGAACATTTCGAATCGCAGCTACATTCGGCTCACGGGCTTCACGCTGACGACGAGTGGCGATGTGATCACTGGCAACAGCGGTACAACTCACAACGTAATAGACCACAACGTGTTTCAGCGCACGGGCACGGCTTTCACGATCCCGGACGGTCAAGGAAGCACTGGCTCTGACAATATTTTCTCGAATAACACGATGACCGCCGCAAGCAACGGCAACATTATGGGGTTATATCTGTACGGTGACCGAAACCTCATCGACAGCAACGATATAGCCGGATTCGACGGCGATTGCATGGAAATCGGTGGGACGAATGTCGTCGTCCGCAATAACCGTTGCCACGATCTTGACGGCTCGTCAAGCGGCCAGCACATCGACTTCATCCAGGTGATCGGCGGCGGCACCTCGCCGACACTGAGCTACTCCTTGATCGAAGGCAACGTCGAGCAGAACTGTTTGAATGACGGGAACAACTGTCACTTCGTAATCGTGCGGACGGGAAGCGGACCGGTGGCCGACACGATTATCATGCGCTATAACTACGCCCAAAACATGGACGGCTCAGGCGTAAGCATGGGCGGCGTCGGCGACAACGCGCCGAATGCGCATTTCTATTTCAACACCATGGCCACAGGTGCGATGAGCGCTGAAAACGGCGACGGCATCTCGTTTCAGAACGCGGCCAACGGCGTCGTTTTGAACAATATCTTCTATCAGTGCGAAGCAAACCAGTGGTCGCCGACAGTCGGCCTCGCGGTCGGCAATGGCAACATCATGTACAACCCCGGATACACGGGCGGTTGGAACTCGCCCGTACTCGTCTGAGACCACATACTCGACACTGCATAATAAGAACCCCTTGTTCGCAAATTTTCCCGCCGATCCGAGCCTGCAGTCAAATTCGCCCGCTGTGGGCGCCGCCGTAACGCTCACGGCGGTCGCTTCCAGTGATTCGGGCTCGGGAACGTCGCTGGTGGTGAACGACGCGCGCTTCTTCCAGCCCGGCTGGGCGGGCACTCAGGGGGATTGGATACGCGTGGGAAGTTCCACGGCGCAAATCACGGCGATTAACTACCCGACCAACACGCTAACGTTATCGAACTCGATCGCGAGATCAGCGGGCGCACCAGTTAATTTGTATAAAAACTCGACCGGCGCTGTCGTGCTGTCGGGCAGCGCCGCGTCGATCGGCGCCTACCAGGCTGGCGGCGGCGTCGTCGGCACCCCTGCGGCGCCGTCCAACCTTCGCATCGTTCCCTAATTATTTGGACGGATCAGTCGTCGACCGTGACCGTCGCTGCGGCGACGGTCACGGGAGCGGGCCCGCGCGCCGGCAGCATTTCTCGAAGCAGATCACCGACCCGGAGGATCGGCGTGAAGCTGAAGTGCAGTAGCACGACACCGCTCACGTAGAATCCACCGAACACGATCGAGACGGCCACCAGCCTCGCAAGCGCCCCAAAAGCATCAGTTGCCTCGCCGAGAGCCGGCACCGTGCCGCTCACGAGCACTGTCGCCGCCACAGCCCCGAGGCCCGCCGCGGCAAATCGCCAGATGCTTGCGACAATCGCACCGATGTCGAGGGCGACCGGCCTGCCTGCATACCAAATCGCCGGAAGCGTCAGCACACACAGCGAAAGACTCCACATAGTCGCAATGCCGACCGGGCCCCAGGGCAGAGCGAGGACGAACAGTAGCGCGGTCAAGACGAACTCGATGATCCCCCAACGAAACCACCGATCCGGCCTGCCGACGGAAAGTGGATCCAGCCATGTGTCCCGTAGAGGAACATCATGCCGAATCCGGGTCCAAAGTACGTGAAAATCCGCCCTGCGGGGTCCCATCTCGGCCCGATGAGGAACAGAATCACGTCCCGGCCGACCAGCGTCATGTCCGCCCCCACGCCCATGCCGATGAAAGCGGCGACCGAGATCGCGCCGCACCAGATACGCACAATACTTCTCTGCGTCATACCGCAGGCGGCGAAGCGCCGACACCGCGACCGACGTGAGCGATTGCATGACCGCCGACATCGCAAACAGGTCGTACGCCTTCTTGTAGAACCCGAGCGCCTGCGCGTTGAAGCGCCACCCAACGAGAAGGTTGTCGACGTTGCGGGAGAAGTAGTTCAGACTGAACCGTCCATACACATTGATGGCGAACCGAACCATTGACCTCGTTCCGACGGCACGGCGACGGGCGGCTCGGGATCCATTGGCAGAGCATCCAGGCGCCGATTGTCGCGCTGAGCGGCTGAGCGACCGTGCCGGCCACGAGCGCCCAGTAACCCCACCCGAACCATGCCAGGCCGCGACGGACACGACCACGGAAACGATGTCGGCTGATGATGTCGTTGCCGGACACCAGTGGAAAACACATCGCGCGCATCAACAGCGCTACATGCAGAACATATGTGCTTGTGAAGAAGATCGTGAGCGAGATGGCCGACCGCTATCGGGGCCACGACCGGCACGCCGTAGAAGCGTGCGATTAGCGTGTCCGCACGCCGCGAATCCGCAAGTGAGCAAGCGCCCATTCCCACACATATCCAGAAAAGGTTGCTGGCGAGCGTGCGATCGACGTGATCGCGCTGCAGCACCGCCTCGGTAAATCCGTTCAACCCGAAGTTCGACACCAGCAAGCTGAACGTCGTCACCATCGTGACAAGTCCGAAATCCGCGGCGACAGGAGCCGCGCAAGGGCCACGTCGCGGCGACCTGAATGAACAGGCCGGAGGCCTGTGCGGCCATCGCTGCGCCGGCGCCCTGAACCGCCAGGCGTCGGACGCTACGGAATCTGAATCTGGTTCTAGAGCTGGGGTTGTCGTCGAAGGGCTTCAACTGGTTTCCTTCCGGGCACCGCCAAACGCGAGATCGGTTGTGGGGCACCACCGCTGAACGGCCGGCGCAGCCGGCGGGTGCGGCGGCCAAGGCTTCCTCGCCGCTCGGAAAGGAGATCGTGATCAGGAGGAACACGATCAACATAGGGCTAGTCATCCGGAATCCGCTTCGGTCAGGCTGTAGACTAGGGCTACCGCGAAGTACGCCGCCCGGATGCGTCCAGCGTCGGCGTCCCGTCGAATTATTGCCAGAACGTTTCGATAGCCGACCGCGATCATGAGGGCCAGGAAGACCACGCCGATGACACCGAGATTGAGATAGATCTCAAGGTATCCGTTATGGGCTTCGTTCAACCTCCACATGAGCGACCGAGAGCTAACAAGGCGGTTGCCGAGCCAGAAGCTCTCGTACCCCGGCTCCCCAAAGGGTATTGACCGCCATACCAATTAATCCTTTCCAAATATCGGTGCGGCCCGTGAGCGTCGGATCCTTGCCCATGCCTTCGAGCAGCGTGCCACCTGGATCACGAAAAGCGCGAAGATCGCGATCGCGAGATCGAGGCAACCATCACGTGGACGACGTCGTCTTGCCCGCAAGCGCGCTTGAAGCTCGTCAGACGAGCAACGCCGTGCCCATGAGAAAGCAAGAAGTCGAGGTCGTCGAGCCGGCCATCGACAGCAACCAGACGTCATCATGAGCAGCACGAGTTGCGCGAGCACGTGACGAAGCCGGCGCCGGCGCCGTCGCGCAGCGCGCGCAGAAGACACCACACGGAGGCAATACCAAAGATCAGGCATATCATCCCAAGTTCGTTCTTGTTACCGGTCACGCCCACATAGGACGGCGTCCATGTCCAACGATTGTAGATGCGGCCGAAAGTCGGGAAAGTACTTGATGATACAAGACAGACAGCGGAATCAGGACGAAGCCCGCCCGCGTGAGCAGACGTTTCAAGGCCGCGAGCGGATCGGATTCGGTCAGAACGATGAGTCCCATCTCGAGATCGCCGAACCCTTTCGTCCAGCGCTTGAACGCGACATCGGGATAGTCCGACCACATCACACTGAACAGGCAGTAACCAAAAAACAGGAGGACCGGCGCGTTGCCTTTCAGCATCTGGCCGACCTTCTCGCGCCGGCAATGAGAACCAGGAGCCCGACGCTTCTATAACTGAATAGACGTTGCGGTCGATGGGGCTTCCTTCGAGGTATCTGATCGGCACTCTGACGCCGCAGGCGAAGCGGAAGCGGTCGCCATCCAGAGGGACACGGGGCGCGAGCCGTTGATCAGCAGCCACAGCACCGGAATCCACAGGGCCGTCGAGGTCTTGAGCTTTCGATCGCGGTCGAGATAGAAAAGCAGCGCGATAAGCGAATAGAAAACGACCGATGCGACTTGCGGCGGCATCTGCGACTACGAACCTGCTGAATATAGCAAACGGCCGATCATGCTACGAAGCTCACTCGCTCGAAGGGCCGCTTACCACGCAATCGCACAATGCACCGGCGAACTACCCCCGCCAGAATCATCGACGATCCGCGAAGCGCCAGCCTCGCGCCGTCGCGATAAAGTCCCGCTTTCAGCGCGCGCTTGGACCAAAAGAAGATCATGCCGCCGAGCCACGCATGTCGCTGGAAGCGATGCTTGCGGCCTCCTGGGTAGACGCCGTCCGCCTCGCGATCGAGGAGGTGGTGCGCCATTGCCACGAAAGGTTTTACGGCATGAATACTGTTCGTTGCGTGGATCCGATACAGTGCCGTCCGCGGCTCCTTCACCAGGATGGTGCGCCCGGCTACGCCGACTTTCGTGCAAATATCGTAGTTGTCGAGGTGGAAGATTCCAGGAGACCAGCCTCCCGCGTTCCAGAACGTGGTGCGGTCAATCACAAACGTGCTCGCGCCCATGTCGGCGGGGCGATCCTTCGCAAAGAGCGTTTCGTACTGGACGAACTCGATTGCTTGAGGCAGTCTCGGGGCAGTCGGCGCGGTGACCATATCGCGGCACCACGTCTTGGCGCCGAGAATCAACTTCGGCGTCCGCGCGGAGATCAGGCGGTCATACACGTCGAGCGCCCACGGCCTAAGGGCGTCGTCGCCATCGAGAAACGCGATAAAGCGGCCGCGCGCGAGCTCGGCTCCGTGGTTTCTGGCGCGCAAGGCGCCGACATTTTGCGGAAGCAGGGCCAAGGTAAGGAGGTTGGCGAACGGCTGGAGCACCTCGCGCGATCCATCAGTCGACCCATCGTCCACGACGATGATTTCCTTCGAGCGGCACGCCTGCGCGAGCGCCGATTCGACTGCGTCTCGGATAAACTCGCGCTGATTGTGACTGGTGATGACCACGCTGAATCGGGGCTGATCGGCGTCCGAGATAGAGGCCGCTCCGGTCGCGGGCTCAGTTTGCATCGATGAACTGCCGGTGCAGCAATTCGAGCGTCAACATCTTATGGATCGCGAGCGTTTGGTTTTCACGGCCGCTAATATGGCCGTTCACCACCGCCTCGAGCCGGCGGCGTTCGAGATACGGCCGGGCGAGCGCGCGTGAGTCGAGCAGGACGTCACGAACATACGGTGCCAACGCGTCGCGATACCAGACGCGGAAGTGATAATACTTGTGCCGACCGAGGAACGCACGCTCGAGATGCAAGCGCGCCAGAGCGTGGTCGGTGCGCGCAAGCCACTGGGGCATTCCATAGTCGTACTCGTATTCGGCCTTGAACGTCGTCTCGAGGAATGCGCGCGTCAATGCCCCTTTTAGGGTGCGCGGAGCCCCGAGTCCGCGGTCTGTGCGCAAGCCACGCAGAAGAGGATTGCCGTCGGCGATCAATCGCAGACAGTCATCATTGTCAGCCAGAATCGCGCCCTTTACCAGCGATGCGTCCGGCGCCCGGTAAGCAGTCTTGACAAGATCATTGTTGAGATAGGGCGAACGCGGTGACAGCTGCGATTGCTCGAGGCCAAGGAGCCCCCAGTGATACCACGGGACCTGCTGAAAGGCGATGAACGAAATGGGGTGGCTCTTCACCAGCGTGTTGTAAATCTCCTTGCTAGCGCGAAAGTACGGCTGCAGTTCCGCTGAGAAGAGGCCGGTCGCCGGCTCCCCCGGCTTGAACCCGATCATGCGCCGAAGCACTTCGCTGCCGTAGTTACCGGTCATGCGGACAGGCGCAATTTCCGCCGCGCGCTCGTTGGCGTAAAGAACGGGAGCACGTCCGACATCGGCGCATCCATCCGTCAAGTAGACGGTCCGCTCCGCGTAGCTCGCGAATTTTGAGAGAAAATCTGCGCCGACCTTGATCTCGGTATACGGCTGGCCGCACAGCTCAGCGACCTTACGACCGACGCTTACATCCTGGCTTTCGTTGGTACGTCCCGCTGAACGTGTAGCAGGGCAAGGAACCGGGCGCGTCCTTCCGCCATGCCAGAATCATGCGCGTGTCTAGGCCGCCCGTCAGAGACAGACCGATCCGTTCTGTTCCGGCGAAGTACCGCGGCAGGTCGCGTGTGAACACCGATCGAAGCTCCCTATAATACGACTCCGGATCGAGCTCGATCTGCGCTTCCCACTCAGAAGGGTCGAAGTAACGACGACGCTCGGTGACCACGCCATGTCCGATGACCCACGCGGAGGCTGGCGGCAGGACGCCCATTCCGGCAAACACGGTTCTGTTCTCGAGCACGCACCCGCACGTGATCAGCTCGCCAAGACCAGCGGGATCGACTCGCCGGAGCTCCGGACAGACCGCCAGAATGGCCTTGGCTTCGGCGGCGAAGTACACAGCTTCCTTGGATTCGTGAACGTAGATGCGGTGCATGCCGTACCGGTCGTTGAAGAGCAGCGCATGCCCGTCCCGTCGGTCCAGCACGAGCCCATGAAAGCGACCGTTAAGGCTGGCGGGAAACCGACGATCCTCTTCATATACGTGCGGAAGATAGGCAGCCGGCGCTCGACCTAGCTCGTGACCGCGGCCTTTCAACGCCTCATCGGTGGCGGGTTCGGGAAACTCCTCGCCCGAAAAGATCATCTTCACGTCGCCGTGCTCGTTGCACACTGGCATGCCGTCGGCAAACGAGCCTTTGCGGGCAGTCCAGGCGGCGTACACGCCGAGGGACTCGTCGCTGCACGTTCCGTTGGTATAGAAGGATTCGTGACGAATAGCCGCCAACATCGCTTTGATCCGAGCTTCGGCCCATTCCCGGGGCAAGCGTGTCACGAGACCAATAACTCCAGGCATAGATCAGACGCGGATACGAAAGAATCGGGCACAGCGCACGACGCGCCCTATCGGAGAAAAGATGGAGCCGGCGGGAGGGGTTGAACGCTCCGTCTGCCGAATACAATTCGGCTGCTCTGACGTTGAGCTACACCGGCGGAGTGGGCTAATCATCATACTTCGCATCTCACGTTCGGCGCAACGCGCGCTTGGCCGTGTGCAGCGCCGCGCGCGTGCGAATGCCCATCTTAATGAAGCGATGCGGCAAGAGCCCGATCAAGCCTCGGTGCAACTTCAGTCGCAGGCCGAGTGCACCCCAGAGCGAGAGCGGCACGTAATAGCGCGGAATCGAGCATTTCCGCGAAGCCGTTCCGTATCTTGAACTCCCGCAGCGGGCTGTCTCCTTTGTTACCGAAGCTTGCACAGTCCATAGGTCAGATGGGTGACACCGCGCGCCTCGCAGAGTTCAACGGCCTTCGCAACTAGAGCGTTCGCTGGGCGCTTGTCCGCGTGACTCGCCTTTGGAAGCAGTTGCAGAATGGAGGCGACGCAGCCTCGGTAGACGATCTTCAGGAACCCGATCACCTCTTCGCCGACGTAGGCGCAAACGAAGTCGCTGCGGTCCGCAAACGACTGATGATCCTTTTTCACCTGGTCGAAGGTTTTGCCGAAGTGCACGAATGTCTCGTTCTGTCGGACGGGCGAGTCGTTGTTGATATCGATGATTTCGCGGACGAGTTCATCGTCGAACATCTTGACCTTCAGCGTGACGCCGCGCTTCTGCGCGCGGCGCACGTTCTTGCGCGTTTCCTGCGGAAGACTGTCCCACCAATGAGCGAAGCTCGCAGTGTCGGCGACCGCGACGCTGTCGAACTCCACAATATAGGGGTACTTCGGTGCCGTCTCCGGCGGCTTCTGCGTAAAGGTGAAAACGTTGGCCCGCAGTTCAGGCACCTGCGCTCCTTTCAGATTCTCGACGCAGGCCGCGGGATCTTCGAGTTCCGTCTCCAGCCACTCCTCGCTGCTGACCACGGCCTGTACGGAGCCACCTACCGTGTACCACGATATTCTTTCCGCTTAGGTTGAGCGCCGGCACTTGCCGCCATTGGCCTTTCACGCTCACGTCAATCGCCGTTGCCGCCATATTCACAAGTTCCTTCGCTGTCGACATCTGGGCCACCCGATTTGCCGCGGTCGCCACCTGATCAACGTGTCGCGTACGCACATCGCTGCGGCGCGGCGGTTCTGGGCTTCGAGCTGTGCGAAGATCGAGTCCATGATCTTCGCCGTCAGCATGATTTCGCGGTAGGGGATTGGCACCGGACTGTCCTCGACGATCGAGCGGTAAAACGACTCGATCAGGTACTTCATGCCGGACTTCATGTGAAAGTCGCGCGCAGAGAAAGCTCGCGAGGTTCGTCCGCAGATTCGTCAGGTACTGCGTCGCCAACAGGACTGGGGGCACGAACTTCTCTGCGTAGCTCTTGAACCGCTCGCCGCGCAGCTTGATGAGCGTCTCCTGATCCTGATCGAGAAGCAGGCCGTTCTTCGGCGCCGTACAGCCGAAATTGGTGCAGCTCCGGGCCGCATCTGCGACGAGAACGTGAAGTACGCCGTCACGCGCCTCGCCGATCGCGAGACGATCACGCGCAGCTCGTCGATGATCTCGGTTTCCCCCGCCGCCCTCAGCAGCGGGCTCGCGAAGCCGTGCGCGATGACCTCGAGCGCGATCGCCGGTCAGGAACTCCGCGATCCGGCGATGCCGTGGCTGATGATGTTCTGGAGCAGCCTGCCGGGCAGCCGGCGGACCCAGTGCTGCTTGTCGCCGAGGAGCGCGCGCGCGTACGCGGCTCGCGCCCAGGTCGTAGCAGTAGTAGCTCTCCATGTGCACCGGGCCGCTCGCCCAGATAGCCCGCGCTGGACGAGCGCGCGCATGCGCCGCGCGGCGTGGCTGAACTGATCGTCGTGGCCGGCCGTCAGCTTCAGCCCTTTCGACTCGGCGCAGCGTCGACGAGCGCGCTGCGCCTCGTCGCTCGTCGAGCGTGAACGGCTTTTCCACATAGACGTGGACACCCGCGCCGAGGACACAGCTTGGCGATGTCGTAAGTGGCTCTGCGGCGGCGTCGTGATGTGCACGACGTCCGGCTTGGCTGTCGCTCAGGAGCTCGCCCAGATCGGTGAAGCACGCGCCGACCGGGAACCGCTCCGCGAGCTGCCGCGCCATCAGCGGCTCGCGGTCGCAGACCGCCACGATCTCGCAGCCCGGAATCCGCGCGGATCTGCGACGCGTGAGCGTCGGCGATCTTGCCGCAGCCGACGATGGCGACTCTAAGCATGCGTCGCCTTCTCCCGGCAGCTTCGAAAGTAGCGCGCGAGTCCTTCGCGATGTCGGAACCCGCGGCGTCCATCCGAGCCGCGCCTTCAGCTTTTCGTTGCTGTAGCTGCGTCTTCTTCCAGTAGGCGTGCCACTCGCGCCGGTTGTAGACGAGCGGCAACTGGCCTTCGGACCAGGCGCGAGTACCATTCCCAGAGCGTAGCACAGCAGGTAGCTGATCGCATGGGGCACATAAATGGATCGAAACCGGCTGCACGTGCCGCTTGTACAGCGCGCAGAAACCGGCGGCTCGATCGGCAGATCGTCGTCGACGACGTTGAACACCTCGCCGTCGACGCCCTTCGTGCATGCCCGCCAGCACGATCGCGTCGGCGCAGTTGTCGACGTACGTGAAGGGAATGCGGTTCGCCGCCGCCCAGGTGCAGGAACACGCCGAACGTGCCGATGCCGACCCGGCCGGTGATGGCCTCAGTTGCCTGGCCCGTAGACGTATCCCGGCCTGACGATGACGTACGGAGATGCCGAGCCGCTGCCGTACTCCTCGACGATCTCGTCCTGTTTCACCTTGGCGAAACAGTACGCGTCGCCGCGCAGCTGCGGACTGCTTCTCCGATCGGACACGATTCGTCGAGCAGCGCGACGCGCGGCTTGTCGCACGTTGCTATAGACGGCGAACGAGCTGATGTTGACGAACCGGCGCAGCGCACCGCCGGCCAGCGCCGCTTCCAGCAGATTGCGCGTCGTGACGACCGAATTCATGAACGCGTCGGGAAACGATTTCTCGCCGCGCGCCGGCGGCGAGGTGATAGATGACCGCCACGCCGGCCGTCGCGCCCGCGCAATCGTCCTTCGACAGCAAGTTGCCTTCGAATATCTCGATCCGGACCTGATCGCGATCGCGCTGCAGCGCTCGCAGCTTCGCCGCCTTCTGCGAGGACCGCACGAAGCAGCGGACCCGGCGGAGGCCGCGCGCCAGCAGGTTCTCGACGAGCCGGACGCCCATGAATCCCGTCGCTCCGGTCACGAGCACGAGGTCGTCGGAACCGATAATGCGTTCCCCCACGTTCGAGGCGGCCTGTGACGTCTCACTCACTGACGTAAGCCTTGATCGGGTTGAGCCCCAGCACGGCGAGGAGCCGGCCCGCATGATAGGAGAATCTGAACACGTAGTTCATGAACTTCGCCTGCCCGAGCACGAGCGCCACCGGCAGCGCCACGGCGAACGCCGGCGCCGCCAGCATCGACGTGCCGACGAGCCGCGGCTTCCGCCCGTGGTTGCGAATCGAAAAAATGCCGCGCGAGAGCGCCCGCCGGATCAGGAAGTTTCGCGTCCAGCGCTCGGGCGGCACGACCTCGTACGCGATCGCCTCGTCGCACCAGATGAAGGAGTGCCCCTGCGCCATCATGCGCTTGAAGAACTCCTGATCCGAACCCTCCAGGCACGCCGGATCGAACGGCTGGCTCAACCCCGAGAACAGCGACGACTTCAGCAGCACGTTGCCCGTGCGCGTCTGCAGCCAGTTCATCTGCATGCCGGTCGGGTGCCGCGGCCGATCGTAGAAGCCGCCGTCCATCACCCAGCGCGGCGCGCCGTCGCCGAAAAATGGCAGCACCGGACCGAGCACGCCGGCGACCCCGTCCCTGTCGCACGCCTCGAACAGCAGTTTCAGCCAGTCCGCGATAGGGAACTCGTCATCGTCGATGAACGCGACGAAGTCGCCCTGCGACTCCTGGATCGATCGGTTGCGCGCTAGGGCGATGTTCGCTCTGGTCTCGTTCACGTAGACGATCGGCACCGGACACGTACAGGATGAACTCGGTCGCTACAGCCTGCGCCGACTTGGCGCGATCGTTGTCGACGATCACGATCGAGTAGGTAAATCGTCCGCCGGTCGCCTGCTTCACGAGCTCCTCGAGGAGCTTCCTGAGCAGCACGGGACGCTTATACGTGCACAGGCACACCGTGATGTGCTTGCACGCGTTCGTGGTCGACGATGTACCGGGTACCGAACTCATAAGCATTCTCGCTGCAATCGGATTTGCGTCGTCGCTACGCCGGATGATTCACACGACGCTCGACGGGCGCGCCGAGGGCAGGCGCGGAAGATTCAAGAGCGAAGCGGGGGGCGACCGACAGGTCGCCGAGCACGCGCCGGATGCCGTCGCCGGTGAGAAACCGGTGCTCGACGGCGCCGACCGGATGCGTCTCGACCTCGACGACGGCATGCCGGGCGAGAGCGAAGATTCGAGCGATGCGCCCCTCCGGCGCGAACGGCGGAAGGGAAAAGAAGTAATCGGTCATGCGATGCCGCCGCGTCAGGACGGCATTGGTGAACACGCGAAAGGCCACGTTTCTGATCGCCTTTTCGCCCGCTTCGTACGAGAAGTGCCGCCGCGCGATGCTGCCGGCGGGCAGCAGGCCCGCGAGCAGCACGTTCATCGACAGGTGCATATGGTGGTGCCCGTCGATGCGGCGCGGCGCGCCGCCGTAGAGGCGCGCGAACTCGTCGCACTGCGCCGACACGAGGTACTCGAACGCGCGCGCGAGCCCCGGGTGATACACGAGGCGCGCGGCCGGGTGGCTCAGGAACGCGCCGACGACCCGCTGGCGATCCGCGAGCGCCGCGGGAACGGCCAGACCGGCGAACGGCGTCGTGAAATTGAGATGGAGTCCCGCGTCGACGCCGTCTTCCCGAGCGATCTCGGCGCCGCGCTCCGCGTCGGCCATGAAGACCATCGCGCTCACCGACGACACGCCGCCGGCGCGAATGCACTCGCGCGTGCGATCGGTCGCCTCGCGATCGCGGCCCCAGTCGTCCGCGTTGATGATGAGGGCGCCGCTCATCATGGATTCGCCGCCACTGCCTGCTCGGGCGCCTTCACGCGCGCGTCGGCGCGCCGATGCTCCTCGTCCACGAGGTCGCCGCCCATGAAGAGGCGGACCGCGACGGAGTAGGCCATCGCCTTCAGCCGCCGCAGCGGATACTTCCAGACGCATCCCTCGAAGAGCGCGCCGCCGAACCCCTGCTTGTACGTGAGGATGCCTTCCTGCTTCGATCCTTTGTCCGGGTTGATGCGCACGCCCTGAAAGTCGAAGCGCTTCACGCCCATTGCGGCGAACTGCCGAATCGCCTCCCAGTGCAGCAGGTGCATCGATCCGAGGACCGGCTGCGCGCGCGATCCGGCGTAACAGTTGTACGCCGTGTGCGCGCTGTAAGGCGCCACCATGCAGCCCTGCACGATCCCCTCGTGCTCGGCGACGAACACTTGCACATGCGCGCCGAGCGCCGCTATGCGGCGCTCGAAGGCCGCCGCATCCATGAAGTGCGACCCCGACCGCTTCATCGTATCGGCGATCAGCGTGTAGCAGGTGCCCAGATACTTGGGCCCGGTCTTGATCTCGACGCCGGCGGCGCTCGCCTTCCGGATGTTCTGCTTGAACGTCTTGCGAATCTTCGCGAGCAGTACGTGTTCGGGCTCGGTCAGGTCCTTGATGAACGTCCCGTACGGCGCCACCTCGGCGCCGTCGGGATGCGTGCGGAAGATCGCGGTGTTGCCCGACGGAATGATCACGTCGCCGCCGGCGCGCCGGAAATGGTTGACGATGCCGTTCAGGAACGCGCGCTCGTCGTCGAGCGCGAGCTCGCCTTCGAGCGGAATCGTCGCCGTGCGGAACCGCACCATGCGCAGCCCCGGCTTCCGGATCAGGCTGTACGGCAGCACGCAGCGCCGCACGCCATCCGCGTCGACGCCAGCGACCCACCCGTACTCGCCGCCGTACGCGCGCAGAAAGGCCTCCGAGCAGTAGATCGGCAGGCTGTCGTTCCACTCCAGGGTGACCGGCGCCACCGTCAGGCTACGCATCGCGCCAATCCTCCCGCAGCAGGCGCGCGAGCCGATCGCGATCGTCCTCGCTGATGTCGGGCGCGACTGGCAGCGTCAACAGCTCGGTCGACAGCGCATGACTCATAGTGCACTCCGGACCGATGTCGCGCTCCAGCCGCCAATGCACGCTCAGCACGATGCCGGCCTGGCGCGCGCGCCGCTCGAGCGCCGACCGATGGCGGACTCGAACGGGAACGCCGATCGGACAGACGCCTGTCGGCAGCTCCGTGAAGACCGGCCGCACGGCGCGGTTGTCGCGGCACTGATCGAGCCAGAAGAGAAAGCCGCGCCGGCGTCTCGCCGCGACGTCCGCAAACGGCATGCGCGCCATCCGCCTCGCGGCAAACCGCGAGATCGGCATCACGCGCTCGTCGGCGTCCGCCGCCGGCGCCAGCGCCTCGGTCGTATGCGACGCCACGCGCGCGCGGCTCAGCATCGGCGTGTGAATGTTCAGAACCGACTTCGCCTGCGCAACGAGCGACAGCGCGTTCGAGTAGAGGCGCGGCCGGAACTCCGCGCGCGCCGTCGCATCGATCACCCGGTTCACGCGAAGCCCGCCGCCGTCGTGTACCGGCACGATCTTCCGGAAGCTGTAGATCGTGAGATCGCCGGCGTCGCCGGCCCCTTCCGTCAGCATCGAATGTGCACAGTCCTCGATGAGCCACGCGCCGGCGTCGGCGCACGCCTGCTTGATCGCCGCGCGATGCGGCTGCCGGAAGCCGAAGTAATCGGTCGTGAGCACCATGCGCACGCGCCGGCTCGCGAGATGGCGCCGCAGCGTGTCGGGATCTGATGGCGAGATCGGATCCGACGTCGTAGAAGACGACATCGGCCTTATTCATGAAGGATCGGAGCACTTCCTGGCACGTGTACGCCGGCAGCAGGACCGTGTCGGCGGTCGTAATCCGAAGCTGGCGCAAGGCCAGCGTCAGCGCGTCGCGGCCCATGAACGTGCCGAGCAGATCCGGTGCGCCCGGGATCGACACGGTGTGTGCACGCGCGGTAACGGGCCGCGGCAGCACTGCCGATGTCGAGTCGTTTGCGAAACTGGTGCTGGCCATGTCGTTCAACGATGCTCCGACGAGAGCGTGAGGAAGCGGCCCAGAAGTGCGTGCTTCGCCATCGCACGCAAGCGCGCGCGCTCCTCGGATCGCCGGAAGCGCACGACGTCGGACGGCAGCGCCATCGGCATCCGCGTCGCCATCGCCCACAGATACCCGGCGAGGCACACGCTTCCGCTGACGATCAGCGGCTTCGCGCTCACCAGCCGGTACATCGTCCGCAGGAACTGCCATGAGGGATCGCAGCCGAGCAGGTAATCGGCACGCCCGTCGTAGAAAGCGCCGCGCACGACGCCGTGCTTGGCGGATCCCTGCTTGCGGTGGTGAAAGCTGGTCTTCTCGCCGAAGTTCCGCGTCTGCCAGCCCTTCATTCGCGCCGTGATCACGGCGGTCAGATCGATACCGCCGGTCTTGATCGGTTGATAGCCTCCGATCTCGTCGAAACACGCGCGCCTGAAGAGCTGACACGCGCCGGACACATGATCCGAGCTGACAAACCGATAGTAATCGCGCGTGTCCTCTCTGAACGGCGTTCCCGCGACGCCGAGCCGCGGATTGTCGGCGAATTTCGTCAGAAGGAATTCGCAGTAATCAGGGTCGAACGTGATGTCAGCATCCAGACTGCCGATGACGTCGTAAGCGATATCGGCGACGCGCGCCCGGCCCGCATTGAACGCATGAACCTTGCCGGCAAAATGGCGTTCCTTTCGCTCGGGCATCCGGACCAACTCGATCCACGGGAACCGCGCGGCGTACTTCTCCACGATCTCGTCGGTGCCGTCGGTGGAACCGTCGCTCACGATCACCCAACGCGCGGGGACGATCGTCTGCGACACGACGGACTGAATCGTCTGCTCGAGAAACGCCGCCTCGTTTCGGGCGGGTGTAATGAGCACGTACCGTAGTGTCGGAGCATTCATCTGTCTGTGACGTCATGCCGCGGAAAGCCGTTGATACGCGCCGGCGAAGGTCGTCACCTTGATGCGCCGTTCGCTGAGGTATTCCAGGAACCTGTCGATGGTATCGAGATCGACGAGATCCTTCGTGTGGCCGATCGCCACGATCGGCCGGTACGCATCAGGCTTCTGACGATCGAGCCGCAGGATGCCGTCCATCATCGAGGTCAGCTCGGCAAGCGTCATGCGGCAGAAATCGAGCTTCTGTGGATACCGAAACCGCAGGAAATCGGCTATCCGGTGCAGCCGGTGCAGCGCGCTCGGGCGCGAGTGAGAGCCGCCGGGCGCAGCCCGAAACGCCATGCGCTTTGGCGTTCGCATCTTCCACAGCGGGACCATCTCGGTGTATATCGGCACTTCAATCCACGGGCCGGCCGGGTCCGGCTCGTTCACGTCGCCGGCGAACCGCCAATAATCGCCATTTCCGCAGCGACGCCGGTAGTCCAGTCCGTGGATGTGCTGCAGGCCGCCCTTGAACACCGACGAATCGATTCGAATGCCGGCTCCGCCAGCACGCTCGACGCATCGCGGGTCGGCTGAAACAGCCAGTTGCCGGCGCGAAACGACAGCGGCGCGAATGACGACACGCCGACGAGGTGCCGCATGTACGGCGACAGCGCGTTCGACGATCTCGACGATCCGCGGCCGCGCAGCGTGCACAGGTTGTATTCGCGCGCGTCCAGCCGCCACTGTCCCCCATCGTAGTCCGCGTTGTACCACTGCGGATGCAGGTGCAGCGCAGTCTCGAATCCATCGTCGTGGAGCTTCCGGACCTGCCGCTTCACGTCGTCGATCGCCCGATCGGTGCCGCGCTCCTCGATCCTCTCGAGCTCCGCGACCTCCACGAAGTTGACGAACGGCGCCTGCCGCCGCTGAAAAATCTCCTTCAACCGCGCCGCGGGCTCGTACACCAGCTCGGCGAGCGAGCCGCTGCCGTTGCCGTAGATCTCGTAGTCGAGCGTGAAGATGCACTCAACCATGGACGGCATCCAGGAGCGGCGACGCCTGACGGCTGGCGGCCGCGCCGCTCAGTTCGTTGAGAAGCGTGGACAGCGCGAGAAACATCCAGGCCTGCGACCACCGCATGTACGACGTGCGGATCGTGCCGAACGCGCAGCACGCGATAGTAGAAGAAGCCGCGCTCGTCCCACATGTGCGCCATCGCCCAGTCGAACACCGCCTGCGCCTGCGCGACGCTCCCCTCGTGCGAGGTGCTTGAATTCGAGCAGCGTGATCAGGCTCTGCGCCACGCAGTGCACGTCGATCGGGTAGGTTCGGTCGTGAAAATAGCGCGGCGCGCCGTCCTCCCGGAAGAAATGCTCCCGATAGAACGCGAACCCGCGGCGGATGTGCTCGTCGAACTCGGATGTGCCGGCGTACTCGTTCGACCGCGCGCAGGCCGCTCAGGTTGTAGCCGGTGTGGAAGTTGTCGATCCACGCCTGCGTCGCCATCTCGCCGTACGGCCAGGAGCCATCGGCGCGCTGCTTGGAGGCGGAGTACCGTGTGACGGCCAGCGCCGTCGAGAGCATTTTCTTGTCGCCGGTATACCGATGGACCCGGCAGAGCAGCGCCGCGCCCAGCAGGTTGGCGTTGTGCACGCGGCTTTCTTCGTCGGCAGCGGATAGCGCAGGCCGACGACCGACGCGCCGTCGGTCCAGAACAGATCGTTCACGATGTAGCGCGCCGCGCTCGCCGCCATCTCGAGCAGCCGGCGGTCGCCATTGAGCTCGTACGCGTCGAGCAGTCCGTTGGCGACGAATGTCGTGCATACGAGGTTCGGGCTGTGGCGCGGCACGAGCGGCCCGCGCGTCTGCCACGGAAAGCTGTAGCCCCAGCACCAGTAGTCCATCCCGGGCGACCGAAGCGCCACGAGCCGGTCTGCGATGCCCGCGATCGCCGCGTTCCGATCGATGCCATCGACAGCCGACAGCTTGATCAATCCCGTCAGAAAAAGGCCGAGCGCCTTCGGATTCTGTGTCTTCGGCACCAGCGCCAGGCCGCGTACGTTGATCGGGACTGCGCTTCAGCACCTGGGTCAGCACGATCTGCGGCACCCGTGATTGAAGAAACGGCATCGCCTGCAGCAGCCGGCTGTTCAACGCGTCGTACGGATCGTGCCCCGCCCAATCGCTTCCCTCGCAATACGCCAGGAGGGATTTCGTCGTGGCATTCGCTCTCTGAAGCAGAGCGTCGTTCTTCATGGTGTCAGTTATGGGGAAACGCAGACTAAACCGCGTGGGCGACGGGTTGGGTAAGGCGGCCGGCGTCCGCGGCAAGGGTTTGCCTCAAAAGCGCGACGATTCTGTCTGCGGTCCGGCCGTCCCACAACGCGATTGGCGCACGGCGCGGCGACCGGCCGGCGGCAACTTCCTCGGCCTTCGCTGCCAGGTTCTCGAGGCCGCAGAGCTGATTCGTGCCATGTGTAATCGTGATCGGCCGTTCGGTATTTTCCCTCACGGTCAGGCACGGAATTCCGAGGTGGGTCGTCTCTTCCTGAATGCCGCCTGAGTCCGTGATCACGAGCAGGCTGTTCATCACCAGGCTCATGAAGCGGATGTAGTTGATGCGGCTCTGGAAGCAGGATGCGCGTCGAGGAGCTCGAACCGCTTCAGCAGCCCGCCCTGTTCCATCTGCAGCCGCGTGCGCGGATGGACCGGAAACACGAGAGGCACTCTCTTGGACACGCGATCGAGGATGGCGCAGATTCGACTCAAGCGTGTCGGCGATCGTCCACATTCGATGGACGATGCAGCGTAACGACGCCGTAGCGCCGCGCTTCGAGGCCGAACTCGAGATGGGCGTTCTGCGCCTCCATCTTGTCTCTCATCATCTCGAGCGAGTCGATCATGATGTTGCCGACCAGCTGGATCCTCGCCGGCGACACGCCTTCTCGCATCAGGTTGTCGACGCCGTCCTGCGACGGCGGCCACAGCATGTCGGCGATGCGCGTCCGTCGACGAGCCGGTTGATCTCCTCGGGCATCGTCCGATCGACGACTGCGCAGCCCGGCCTCGAGGTGCGCGACCTTGATGCCCAGTTTCGTGGCGGTCAGCGTGCGCGGCCACAGTCGAGTTCACGTCGCCGACGACGATGACGAGATCGGGCCGCTGCGTCGCGCAGGATCTCCTCGTACGCCATCATGATCTTCGCCGTCTGCACGGCATGCGATGCCGCTGCCGACGCCGAGATGGATGTGCGGCGCCGGCAGTCCGAGATCGTCGAAGAACGCATCGGACATCTTCGCGTCGTAGTGCTGTCCGGTGTGCACGATGAGCGGCACCGCCCACGGTTCCTGCTTGAGGCGATGGTAGAGCGGCGCGACCTTCATGAAGTTCGGCCGCGCACCGCAAACGAGGTGAATGATCATAGCAGCGCCTCGCGTTCGTGCGACTGGGCCCCATCGGCTCGATTCGACCAGCGCCACGACCTGCTGCGACGATCTCGCCGAGCGCCGAGCCCTCGAACTGCGGTTCTGTCGGCGCGAAGCCGTCTGTGCAACCGGATGCGCGCTCGCACGTCTTCCGCGTTCCCGAGCAGCGTCAGCCGCCCGCTGTCGGCGAGGTATCGGTCCACGGCGCCGATCTGGCCTCGGAAAATGCTGTAGACCGGCACGCCCAGCGCGGCCGCCTCACGATTCATCGTGCCGCCGCCGCTGATCACCAGATCGCAATGCCAGATGAGATTGAGTCCGTCCTCCGGCCGCTCCGGAATGATCGCCTTGCCGGTCGTGAACAGGTCGGGCCACTCCGTGCGGACCACGGCCGCCTGCCTGGCATTTCGCGGCAGCACGATCACTTTGATATCGGCCGCGTGCTCGAGAAACTCCATCGTCGTTGCGAACAGCTCGTCGCTTCTGAGCGTTGTGGTAATGCGCCTCGCTCGCCGGCGGACGCACGGCAACAGCGATGTCCTCGTGGATCGAGTCCCAGGCGCTTGATGATTGAAGGATCCGGCTTGAATCCCGGGACGTATACGTCCTCTTTGATGCCTCGATAACTGAGCACGCGATCGACGGCGTGATCCATGGCCGCCTTCGGCAGCGACTTCCGGCACCATCATCCACGTCGGCGAAAAGAGCGCCGAGTGCTTGCCGAACTCGTAATCCATGATGACCATCGAAGGAATGCCCAGCGAGCCGAAGATGCCAGCACCTGCGATCGAGGAGCCATGCGAGAGCGCAAGAGATGGCCGTGACCTGATCGCGATCGGCAAGAGCCGCAGCGACCGCTGGAAAGCCCCGATCACCTTCAGGGCCTTGTTCTTTCCCCCAGTGACGCCCGATGCGCTTGTAAGACAGCCCAAAGAGATCGGCCAGCTCGCAGACCTGGTACGCGTCGCGAGCCGTCAGCGTGACTGAGTAACCCCGGCGCTCGAGCTCCTTGATAATCGGCGCAAAGAACGGCACGTGCGGAGAATTATCGAGGTCGATCCAGATTCGCTTCGTCACGGCGTCTCACCTTCTGTCAGTGAAGTCCTCGTCGGGTCACTTCGAGCCGAGGGCCGCGTATACTCGCGCGCAACGCCGCTTTCGAGCGCAGCGGCGACCCGCGTTTGCTGCTCGATCGACAGCCCAGGGAACATCGGCAGCGAGAGGATTTCGGAGGCGGCCCGCTCGGTCACGGGCAGGCTGCCCGGACCGGTAGCCCCAGCCTCGATAGCACTTCTGCAGGTGCACGGGCACCGGGTAGTGGAATCCTGTCGCGATGTTGCTCGCCTTCAGATGCTGCGCCATGGCATCGGCGTCGGCCGCGCTAATGACGTAGAGGTGGTACACCGCCTTGCTCCACTCCGGCTCGAATGGCGTCACGACGCCGGTGCCCGATCGCCGCCGACTGGCGGCGAGCAATTCGTTGTACCGGCGTGCCGCCGCCCGGCGTTCGGCGTTCCACGCGTCGAGGTGGCGCAGCTTCACCCGCAGCAGACCGGCCTGAATCGCGTCCAGCCGGCCATTGTACCCTTCGAGATCGTGGTAGTACTTTTTCACCTGGCCGTGATCGCGGAGCATCTGCACCGTTCGCGCGACCGTCCGGATCGTCGGTCGTGACGGCGCCGCCTTCGCCGCAGGCGCCCGAGGTTCTTCCCGGGATAAAAGCTGAACGCGGCCGCCTTGCCCATCGAGCCCGCGCGCCGCCAGCGGCCGTCGACGCAGGTACTCGGCGCCGTGCGCCTGGCAGGCATCCTCGACCACCATGAGGCCGTAGCGCTCCGCGAGCTGAAGAATCGCGCCCATGTCGGCGACCTGGCCGTAGAGATGCACAGGCACGATGGCCGTGATCGGCTTGCCGGTGCGACGGCCGAGCGGCCGGCCCGTCTTCGCGTCCTTCGGGCAGCGCTCCAGATACGCTCCGAGCGCCTCGGGGCTCATCGTGTACGTCCGCTCGTCGACGTCGACGAACTCGGTCTCCGCGCCCGCCTGGCTGATCGCCTCGATCGTCGCGATGAACGTGTGCGACACGGTCACGACCGCGTCGCCGTCGCCGACGCCGCAGCCCATCAGCGCGAACCGCAAGGCGTCGGTGCCGCTCGAGACGGCGACGGAGTCTTTCGGCGCCGCAATACGCGGCGAACTCGCGCTCGAAGCCCTCCACCTGCGGGCCGCCGATGAAGGCGGCCGATCGCAGGCTCTCGCGAAACACCTGCGACGAGCTCCTCTTCGAGCTGGCGGTGTGGCGTGACGAGGTCGAGAAACGGAATCGGTTCGTCGCTCATGTTGTCTTCCTTTACATGGCCGGCTCAGAGTTGCGGAGCAACGTGAACAACGGCATCACGAGGGCCAGCGCATCAGAAAGAAGACGATGCCTCCTTCGTGATGCAGCTGGCCGGTCAGAAACGACGGATTCACGTACATGGCGAGCAGCGTGAGGCTGACGATCCGGATCGCGTTCTTCAACAGCGCCAGCGGAATACCGCCAGGAGCACGATCGCCTTCTTCCACCACTCTGCGAGAAACATGTGTCCTGCCAGGAGGGCCGTCAGCAGCAGCGCGATGCTCGAGCGGATGCCGCTGCACTCGTCGGCGATTTCGATGACGAACGTGGGCAGCGAGAACTGAAACCCTTCGCGATAGTAAGGCGTGCGCGTCAGCGTGAACAGCGCGGCGACGACGTCCGCCGACCCAGTCTTCAAAAAATGAGTCGCGCGATCGACGATCGCCGCGGGAATCGGGATCATGAAACCGAGGAAGAGCAGCGGAAACAGCTCCCTCCTGAAGGTGTCCGGCCCGAAGAACAGCAGGACGCCGCCGAGCCACGCGATCACGGCGCCGGCCACCGCTATCGTCAGGGATCCGCCCACAGGGTGCGCAATGCTCTGCAATCCACCGCTAACAAGCAACAACAGCCCGGCGGAGATGACCGCGACACCTCCGGGCGTCCATCGCAGGCGACGCGAAGAGTGTCTCGCGGCGTTGAAAAATGAGCGCCGCCGTGACGAATGGAATGAGCACGACGTGCGACGCCGTGTCGTCGTGCCGAGCGAAGTCGAAGAGCGCGCGCCACACGCCGAAGGTGGCCGCGATGAGGCACGCGGTGAACGACGCAAACAGACCGATCCGCCGAGACAGCGTCATACCGGCTTGAACCACCTGCTCCTCGACGTGATACTCGAGATGGCCGCCGGCCAGCGTCGCATAGGCGACCCGCGCCCGCTCGCTTCCCGCGCCTTCGACGCGCCAGCCGATTCCCGCCGACACCAGCGTCATCGCGTGGCGGCTGCGCCACCATTCGTCGACCTCGCGCGGCAGCGCCATCCAGAGGTCGCCGCGATCTCGAAGCGCCGCGACGTGGGCGAGCAACTCGGAGTACACGCGCCGCGGCCGCTCCTCGATCAAATAGTCGGGATGCGACAGCAGCGTGACGAGCCCGTGCTGCGCCAGAATCAGATCGATCTGCTGCTTCCACGATGGCGATCGAGTAGTCGCCGAGGATGTGGAACAGCGAGTAGTCCTGAATCGTCGTGAGCGGCAGCTCGACGAGATTGCCGATGAAGTACGGCATCACCGTGCAGCAGCCGCCGCGCTGCGGCTCGAGGTGCGCGACGTTCGGCACCGACATGTCGTACGAGAACTCGAGATCGTCGAACCACTCCTGGTCGCGGTACATCGCGGCCGCACGAAAGCCGCGGCTGCCGAACTCGCGCGCGTACTCGTTGATCTGCGCGGCGCGCTCGCAGGAACTGCTGGCGGTCCTGGAACAGCCGGCCGTCGTGATTCAGATCGTGGACGTTCACCTCGAAGCCGCGGCGCCGGATGCTTTCGACAGAGCGCCTGAGGCGTGACGTAGCGGCTTTTCGGGCACGAGCTGGAAGGACGCCTTGATGCCGTACTCATCGTCGAGGTCCATGAGCGTCTCGCAGAAGTCGCGGCCCGGCTCCGCTTCGACGTCGTGGGTCAGGATCGCGCAGCCGTTCGCGCCGTCCGGCCAGAACCAGATGAACGGCATCGCCGTCGATCCCCTTGGCCTTCAACTCGAGCGCCATCGCGTGCTGCATCAGCGTCTCGACGCTCACGTCGACCGGCCAGCGCGGGAACGGAATCCGATCCCAGCCGCTCAAGTGCGCTCGCTGGAAGTGCTTTCGAACCGACACCGGGCAGAATCGGCCGGATGAAGTAATAAGCCGCGCGCACGAGCTGCGGCTGGCGGTCAATTCGTTCGCCATCGCGATCGCTCTTGTGCGTGTACCGCTCCTCTCGCAGGTTGTCGATCACGTCGTCGAGATTCGAACGGCAGTTGGACACGCCCGTCGCGGCACGCGGCTGCGCCGGCAACGTCGGAAGGCTGCCGGTCGACCCCGCTTCTCCGATCAGGTTCGCCGCTCCATCACAGCGTCCGTAGCACGTCGCGCCGCCGAACGTGAAATAGCCCTGCGTCGGACGACAGCGGTGCCACGGCGTCGAAGACGCCGTGCTGATTCGGCACACCGGTAGTAATCCTGAAAGGCTGTACGCATGGGTTTTCGAGAGCGTGGAAGCAACGACGGATTCGTCTGAGCGTTCGACGGATTGCACGTCGCGCACGGGGGACGCGACGCGACGTGCCGAACTGGCGCCGCTTACAGGGAAATCAGCTTGCCTCGCTCCTTCAGCGACTGGTCGGCCGCTTCGAGCAGCCTGACCACGCGCAGGCCGGCGGCGCCGTCGTTCGAGGGCGTGCGGTCGTTCACGATGCAGTCGACGAAGTAGCCGAGCTCGACCTTCAGCGCCTCGGTCTGCTCGACCTTCGGCGCCCAGACGTCGCCCGACCGATAGCTGACCAGCAGGTCGTAGACGCCCTCGCCGTTGGTGATCTGGACGCCCTTGTCGTAGATCTTGATCTTCTCGTCGGCCTCGAGATCGTTCCAGACGAGCATCTTGTCCTTGCCGCCGATGAGCGTCGTCCGCACCTTCACCGGCGACAGCCAGTTCACGTTGATGTGCGCGACGATGTTGCGCGGAAAGTAGACCGTGATGAACGCCATGTCGGCGTGGCCGTTCAGGTGCTTCGCGCCGGTGGCGACGACGGCCTCGGGCTTCTCGGTGATGATGTAGTCCATGATCGACAGATCGTGCGGCGCGAGGTCCCACACGACGCTGACGTCGTGCTGGAAGAGCCCGAGGTTCACGCGCGTCGAGTCGAAGTAGTACAGCGGACCCGAGCGTGCCCGCGTCGACGACCTCGCGGATCTTCCGCACGGCGCCGCTGAAGAGGAACGTGTGGTCGACCATGATCTTCAGGTTCTTGCGCTCGGCCAGCTCGATCAGCTCGCTCGGCCTGCGCGGACGTCGACGTGAACGGCTTCTCGACGAACACGTGCTTGCCGTTCTGCAGCGCCGCTTTCGCCAGCTCGAAGTGCGTCCAGACCGGCGTGACGACGGCGACGGCGTCGATGTCGGGCGACGTCAGGATCTCCTGGAAGTCGGTCGTCAGGTGGACGCCGGGATAGGCGCGCTGCGCGCGGCGCAGCGCGGCCGGGCTCTTGTCGCAGACCGCCACGACCTGGCAGCTGTCGAGGCCGTGGAAGTTCCGGACGATGTTCGGTCCCCAGTAGCCGTAGCCGATGACGCCGACCCGAACGACGTCGGCTGGCGCGCTGACGTCGGCGCTCGGACGTCGCGCTCGTTGCCGAGCGCGAGCGCGACGCCGGCGGATCCAGCACGAGGCTCTTATCGCTGCTCATTCGAGACTCCTGATTCGGTCGTCGACGCTCCGCAAGCACGCGCGCCGGGTTGCCGGCGACGATCGTGTGCGGCGGCACGTCGCGGGTGACGACGCTGCCGGCGCCGACGATGGCGTGCTCGCCGATGACGACGTTCGAGAGAATCGTCGCGCCGGACCCGATCGACGCGCCCTTCTTCACGAGCGTCGGCTCGACCTTCCAGTCGCTTCTCGGTCTGCAGCTCGCCGTCGGCGGTCGTCGCGCGCGGGATACGAGTCGTTGATGAACGTGACGCCGTGGCCGATGAACACGTGGTCCTCGATCGTCACGCCTTCGCAGATGAACGTGTGGCTCGAGATCTTGCAGCGCTTGCCGACCGTCGCGTTCTTCTGAATCTCGACGAACGCGCCGATCTTCGTCTCGTCGCCGATCTCGCAGCCATACAGGTTGATGAACCGCGCGAGCTTGACGTCCTTCCCGAGCTTCACGTCGGGCGCAATCGACAGATACTGATCCGGCGTCGACTTGCGTGTCGGTCAACACGCGCCCTTCCCCGCGATGACCGCGCCGCGGCGTCGCGAGCAGAATCTTGACGTCGGTCCAGAGCGAGCGGCTTCTTCGCGTAGCGAAGATCGAGGCGCACCATCTCGTCGAACGTCGTGCGGCTGCGGCCCGTTCACCTGCCAGAGCCCGGTGATGCCGGGCTTGGCCTCGAGCACGCGGCGGCAGTGCCACGGCTTGTACTGCTCGACCTCGTACTGAAGCGGCGGCCGCGGCCCGACGAGCGACATGTCGCCGCGCAGCACGTTCCAGAGCTGCGGCAGCTCGTCGAGGCTCGTCTTGCGCAGAATGCGCCCGATCGGCGTGACGCGCGGATCGTTCGTGATCTTGAAGACGCCCTTCTTGCCGGCCTCTTGCGCTTCGGGCGCCCGACTTGATGAACGAGCTCACGAACTGCTGATGAATCGCGTGGTTCGCGTTCATGTGCATCGTCCGGAACTTGAGGATCGTGAACGGCTTCATCATCTCGCCGACCCGCTCCTGGCGGAAGAAGACCGGGCCCGGGCGACTTGAGCTTCACGAGCGCGGCGATGATCAGGAAGAGCGGCGCGAGCAAGGTCAGCAGCGTCGCGCTGCCCGCCACGTCGAGCAGCACGCTTGGCGGCGTCGTTGATCGTCGTGCGCCAGTCGCGCGCGTTCAGCAGCACGGGGTCGACGGCGCGGACCGGCGCTCCGCTCTTCGCTCGCGAATGCGCGTGAAGGCGAACCGTCAGATGCGAGATCGTCCGCGGGCTCAAGCGGCGAGCCAGCTCGCGCTGGACGCGCGTGTGGAACTCGCGCGCGAAGCCGGGATTGTCCGCCGGGACGTCGAGAATGATCAGGCCGACGACCGAGCGGCGCTTGAACCAGCCGATCACGTCGGTTTCGCGCTTCGCGGCGCAGAGCGACGCGACGATCGCGCGCCAGATCGACGGCGTCTGCTGGCCGGCGTGCGTCGTTCATATGCACCAGGAGCAGCGCGAGATGACGACCGGACCGGTCGGCGCGTTTTCGCTCTCTGACGAACGCGCCCCGGAAGAGCGCTTCATCGATGAGATATGGACGTCCTGAATCAGCCATTCGCTTCGCCTTTCACGCTCGCCGGAAGTTGATGGACCGTCACCCGCAGGCGCTGCGCCACTTCACGCGGCAAGGCGTCGCGCAGCGCCGCGGCGATCCGTTGATTCACGACGTCGGGAATCTCGCGCATCGGCGCGTCGGCGTGCTGCGTGAGCACGGCGCCGGCGACCGTGCCTTCGTGGTACCAGCCGATGAAGTCCGTCTCCCGCAAGCAGGTCGACAACGTCGAAAACAGCTTGTCGGCGACGCCGTCGATGCGAGGGCTCATCCCGGGTTGTTTCTTGAGGTCGATCAGCAGCAGAAGGAACGGAAGCCCCGAAAGCTCCGCGCGCCTCCGCTCGATCTCGAGAAAATAGAGAAATGCTTCTTCGTTGTATGCCTGCGCAAACCGGCTCTCGAACGCGAGACCGTAGGGGCAGTGATCGAACTCGTCCCGCCGCTCCGACGCGCGGCGGCGCAGGCGGTCATCGACGCCACCTGTTTGCGCGCTGACGGCGCCGACAACCCCTTGCAGAACGTGACGATAAGTCGACATGGTCGGATTGGGAGCTCAAGGGGCAAAGGTCAGGCCAGACGCGCATCGCGGCGGCTCCGCGTTTCGATACCGTAACGAGACTCGCAACTCTTTTCACTACTGTCACTTGCGAGACACGCCGCTAGACGATTCCGACGACAAAAGCGAAGTCGAGCGCACACAGTGGACACAACAGTCTCGGTGCGTGCGACGAAAAGTCAGCCTGTTCTCGGAAATCATTCCTTCCGGTGAGTCTGAGTGGTTCGCGACGAGGCGTCGAGTGCATGGCGAGACAGAGCTTCGCCCTCTCGCTTACAGTGCGATTGAACGGCGTCGATTCGGGGAAAGCGGAAAGCTAACGAGGATTGAGAGAGCTCAAAAGCTCTCTCGCCTCGTGGGCGCCGTCGAAATCCGACTTCAACTCGAGCGCCCGAGCCAATACCTGTTTCGCGCGCTTCGCATCACCGGCCGCGGCGTACGCGAGACCCAGGTGATACTGATAGACTGCGTTCCCGGGATCCTTCTCGGTGCTCACCGTGAGGGTCGAGATCGCCAGCGGCGCCAGCTGTTTCTTGTAGTAGATGTATCCGAGCGTGTCGCCGATCTCGGCCATGCCCGGCAGCCGCTGCTGGGCAACCTGCGCGAGATGCAAGGCGACGTCGAGGTTGCCGCCCGTTTCAGCGTAGATCCACGCAAGATTGTTCGCCGCCACGCCTGCTTCAGGGTCGATCTGGAGCGCGCGCTCGAATCGGTCCCGCGCCCCGTCGACATCGCCTTTCGCCTGCAGAATCATTCCCAGCATCGTCAGCGCGCCAACCGGCTTCGGCGATTGCTTCGCGAGCACTTCGAACTCCGCGCGCGCCTGGTCCAGTCTTCCTTCCGTGACGTACAACTGCCCGAGCGCGCCGTACGCCGCCATATACCCGCTGTCGAGATCGAGGGCGCGCCTCAGAAACTTCTCGGCCGCGGCCGTGTCGCCGCCCGCCGGCATACGTGCGAGCGGCGAGGACGAGCAGCGCCGGCGTCGGAGACGCCGCCAAGCGACCGTCGACTCGCGCGCGCGCCGCGGCGAAATCTCGCGCCGTCAGGTCGAGCACGACGAGCCCTCCGAGCGCCTCGAGTCCCGCCGGATCGAGTTGAATCGCGCGCTCGAATTCCTTCCTCGCGCCGGCATAAGTCGTGGCGGCGGCCGAGGAGCATTCCCATCTGCGCATGCACCGCTGCGGAATTGGGATAGCGCGTCGTGAGTTGTTTGAGCTCGTTGGCCGCGCGATCGAGATCGCCGCGCGCGAGCAGCCCGCGCACGAAGACGAGCTGCGCGTCGCCGTTCTGCGGCTCGTTCGCCAGCGCCTCCTGCGCGAATCCGATCGACGCGTCAGGACGACCCTGCGCGAGGTTCAGCTGTGCGAGCGCAATCTTGGCTTGAGTCGCTCGCGGATTCAGCCGGAGCACTTCCTGATACGCCGCGATCGCCGCGTCCGTCTGGTGGCGAGCTGCCTGAACGCGGCCGAGCGTGAAGAACGCCGATGTCGAATCCGGGTGGCGCTTTGAGGCGAACGTGGCGGTCGTCAATGCATCGTCGAGCTTGTTGTCAGCGATGAGCAGCGTGCTTTTTGCGAGCAGCGCCTGAAGATTCGATTGATCCTTCGACAGTACCGTCGGACAGTCGCGAATACGCCTCGTCACGATGACCGCTCTTGTAGTCGAGCTCGGCGAGCTGCACGCTTGCCGTGGCCGATGCGCCGGTATTCGTGACGAGCGGCTGCAGAACTTCTCTCGCCGCGGCCGCGTTCCCCCTCGAGACGTAGTAGTCGGCAAGAGCAAACGCGGCTTGCGGCGATTTGGTGAGGTCGTACGCCGCCTGCAAGATACGGCTGGGCATCCGCCGCGTGACCGCTCGCGATGTAGAAGTTGCCGAGGATCCGGTTCGCCAACGGATTGCGCGCGTCGACTGCCAAGGCACTCTTGAACGACGCTTCGGCCCGAGGCGCGTCGCCTGTCAGCCAGTAGAAGTGTCCGAGCGCGAGTTGCGGAGCGGCTGAACGGGGAGCGCGCTCGACCGCCTTGAGAAATGCCTTCTCCGCGGCGTCGCGTTTTCCGCGACTCAGCTCGATTTGCCCCAGGCTCGAGTATGTGGCGCTGCGATCCGGATCGAGTTTGAGCGCATCCTCGATCTGTGCGACCGCGCCATCGAGGTCCTTCAACCCCGAGAGCGCGTTCGCGACGAGAATTTCGGCGTCGACGTTCTCTTTGTCCTTTGCGAGAACGGCTTCGCCGCGCGTTTTCGCGTCATCGAATCGACCCGCAAGAAGGAGAAGGTTTCCTGCTTTCAGTTGAAGCGACGAATCGTCGGGCAGCAGGTCGGCGGCACGAACATACTCTCCGAGCGCGTTCGGCACGTTTCCGGTCCGCACGTACGCCTCGGCGAGCTTCTTTCGGGCATCGCCAGCCCGAGGCGCCGCTTGCACGGCGTTGCGGTACTCGAGCACCGCCTCCGGATACTGGCCTGCGGCCGAATACCGATCGCCACTCGCGATGTAACGCGCCTTCGTGCCTTCGGCATCACGATTACACGCCGTTGCAATCGCAAGCAGCAGGATCACCACCGCAAAGCTGCATAGCGTCCGACCGTTTGCGCGCGTCCGAGGACTCATCGGCATCCTGTGGGAGCAAAGATGCGTCCGAGCCATCGGATGCATAAATTGATTACTAAGTCTCATTACATCAGATACTTACAGACTGGAGCCAAGTCGTCGATCGGAATGCCTGGCGTGAATGTCTTGGGTTTCGGAGACTTTTGTATTGCAGTCGCTGACCTTTGACCAACCCACACGCTGACATTACGCGGGAGTGGCCGGCGGGAACCGCCGAATCGTCAATGAGCGGGATAATACCGGCCGTAATAGCTGTGCGCCTTCAGTGACTGCTCGTCGACACGATTCAGCACCGTTCCGATGATCCGATCGGCGCCAAGTTCCGCGATGCTCTGCTGCACGAGCTCGTACGGAGTGCTGCCGGCCGCGATCACAAAGAGGACCCCGTCGGTGACCCGGGCGACGAGATTGGCGTCGGACAGAAGACCGATCGGAGGCGTGTCCACCAGCACCCAGTCAAAATGCGACGCGGCTTCCGCGACAAGCATCCGCATCCGGTCGGAACTGAGGTCGGCCATCGCTGCGCCATCCGCGTGGCCCCCCGGCACGATGCTCAGCTGCGGTGAAATCTCGACCGGGCGCAGCCGAACATCGTCGGATCGCAAACTGTCCGCGAGCCCGTACGTGTTCGGCAGTCCGAACAGCTCGTGAACGCAGGGACGCCGTAAATCGGCATCAATCAGCAACACCCTTCTGGCGTACGACTCGCTGAGCGTAACCGCCAGGTTCGTCACCGTCAGCGTCTTGCCTTCGTGTGGAAGCGCGCTTGACACCATCAATGTCTTCAACTCGCGCTCCGCCTGCGCCGTGATGAGCGTAACCGCGAGACGACGGTATTGCTCGATTGATACTGGACTCGTGTCGCGGCTGCTGACGATCTTTCCTTCGAGGGATCGATGGAACGCGGTGAAGCGCTCGCGCACAGGAGGCGCTTGAGGTGCGACCGCTACCGCGACCCTCGGTGCCGCCGCGAGCGCAGAACGACGCGGTTTCTCGATGTGCGGCGTCGCCCTCTCTACCCCGTATCGCTCGAGTGCGGACTCGTCCACGGCGACGGCGGCCGGTTCAACGGCAATTGGCGATCGAAAGACCAGCCCGTCCGAACCCGCCCGCCTCAGTGCTTCGTCAACTCGACTCATCTAGCCTCGCTTCACCGCGTCTTCAGAAAAGAAAATCGTTTTCGGCCACCCTCGGCGGCGAGGATGTCGGCCGAAGCTGGCCGATCGTCGACCGGTTCATCCGTTGGCGCCGCCACTTCAGGCTCCGTTGCATCTACGACCGCTTCCGCGGTCTGACCGGCAGGCGTGGGCTGAACGCGCTCACGGTTTCCGAGATCGAAATCGCGGGCGACCTCGCGGACGATCTCACAGTCGATCAGGCGGCGACCGAGCGCCATTCCGGTCAACAGCGCGTTGTCGCAGATCACGTTGATCGTTCGGGGAATACCACGAGACTCTTCATGAATGAGCATCACGGCATCACGAGTGAACACATTGGCGGCTTCGCCACCCGCCGTCTTGATCCGCGCCGTGAGGTAGGCAGCTGTTTCTTCCAGTCTGAAAGGCGCGATTTCGCAGCGCAGCGCCACCCGCTGTTTCAGTTGGCGCAGTCCTGGTTCATTTAATCGATCTCGAAGCTCGGGTTGACCGGCGAGTACCAGAGGAAGAAGCTTTTCCGTCGCCGTTTCGCTGTTTGCGAGCAGCCGGATTTCCTCGAGCAGCTCGCTGCTAAGACACTGTGCTTCATCGATAACGAGCGCAGTAATCTCTCCGCGTGCCCTGCGTTCGATGAGCACGCGCTCGAGCTCCGCCAGCAGCACTGTTTTCGATTCAGCCGCTCGGGGACCGAGGTCGAACCGATTCGCGAGCAGCTCGACAAACTCGTCACGGGTGAGTGCCGGGTTGTTCAGGTATACGCACGTGACGTGGCGGCACCGATCGGATTCGAGCGCAGCGCGAAGAAGTGTTGTCTTGCCCGTGCCGGCTTCACCGATCAGCAACGTGATGGACTTGGCCGAGAACAGGCCGTACTGCAGATTGCTCAGCGCCTCGCGATGCGGCTTCGTGAAAAACAGGTACTTCGGGTTCGGCGTCAGGTCGAACGGCAGTTCCTGGAATCCGTAGAATCGCTGATACATGGCCGCCCTCTCAGTGTCGCAGTGTCGACAGCGCGATCACGGCCGCCGAAATGAGCACGATGCATACCCCAGCGGCGTTTAGCAGCGCCGCTCGGCGCCACTGTGCGCGCTTCTCGTCTCCGGTCACCATGAGCGGCACCGACGCGAGTACCGGCAGTTGACACAGTCGCACGACGTCGTCACCGGCCCCGAAAGTCGAGTTGCGATATTCGAGGAAGCCAATAACGAGCAGCCCGAGCGACCAGACCGGCTCGCCGCACCCGCCGCCGGTGATAACGAGCAAATTGGGACTGAACGGCGTTTCCGGAACGCGCGCCGGATCGAGCACGCGGAACTGCTCGCCGATGCTGCGCCGCTCCAGGTTCGCGGCAAGCTTCGATTCCTCGCGTTTCGCGAGCAGGCTCTGATAAGTCGCCTGAAGCGTGTTGTAATCGCGCGTCAACTCGACGAGATCGGATTCGCGGGAAGGCACCGCATCGAGCTTCGACTGGTAGTCGGCGATCACGTCGTGAAGGTTCTTGGCCTGCTGCTGCTTGTCCGCGAGCTCGCGATCGAGATCCTCGATCTGCCCCTTGAGATCGCGCGATCCGGCGCTGGCGGAGCGCATCTCCAGGCGCGACGATTTTTTCGGCGTTCGTCCTGAGCCGGACCGGCCGCCAATTCGGCCCGCTGCTTTGCCTCGAGATCGCGTATCGATCGCTGGAGCATCAGGACATCGGGGTGTGTCGGCTTGTCGTGTGTCTCGAGCACACGCAGCCGCGCACGAGCGAGCCTCGAGCTGCTGGCTCGTCGTTTCGACGGCAGGAGCGCCTTGCCCGTTGGTGACAGGAACCGCCGTTCCAAGCGGATCGGGCGTCTGCAAGATCGGCCAGCTGCCGCTCGAGAAGCAGATGGCGCTCGCGAGCTCGATCGGTCGCTTCGCGAAGCGATTGGAGCTGAAGCTGCGCGTTCTGGATCGCCTGCAGGTTCGCGCTCGCCTGCGATGGTAGCTGCCCGCTGTAGCGATGACGGTATTCCTCGAGCTTTTTCTCCTGCTCGACGAGCCGCTGCCGCGCGTCCTGCAGCTGCGACGCGAGGAACTGGCTCGTATCCTCAGCCACGTTCTCTCGATCGCGCATGTTCTCTTCGATGAACAGCGACGCGAGCCGCTCGGCCGTTTTCTGCGCGATCTTGGCTGTCGTTGCTGATGTACTCGATCCGGAAAGATGTCGACTCCTTGCTGCCCTTGTTCTGAGTCGTGGTGATGGTGATGTCCTTGCGCATCCGCTGCACCACGTCTTCCATCGGCAGATCGTTCCGAAGCGAGGGGTACAGATTGAGGTCCAGAATGATCCGCTCGAGCCGCGAACGGCTCAAGAGCTGATCCTCGAGCGTCGCAAGCCGGTCTTCCAGGTTGTCGCTGCCGGCCGACTTTGACGTACGCGTCCGGAATCCGCTGCGGCACGAGCATGATGAGCGTGTCCGACTTGAATTTCTTCGGCAGACGCTCGCCGACGGCCACCGCAGCGGCCGTCGCGACGACAAGCGGGATTATGACGAGCCAGGCTCGCCGGCCTGCCAGTCGCACGATGTCTTCAGGCGTGTATTTTTTTCCAGGCAGCACAGCTTAACGGCGCCTCATAGGAACCCACAGCATCAGTCCGGCTCGCACGCTGTTTCGCGCCACTCGAGGCGGCGCACCAACGGGCACAATACCAGCGCTGAAGTCGTAGAAGTAATAAAGATAATCGGCGAAGAATGCCCACGTGTGGTTCAAGGCGAAGCTGGTGCGCAGATCAGCTGTATACGTCGTCAGCCCGTGCGACGCATTCGGTACGGTCGGCTGACCAACTGAGTAGGCAGCGTTAGCCAGCAGATTGATGCGCGGCGTCAGGAGACCGCTGGCTGTCGCCGTCACACCGTCAGTCAGAACCGGCGTCTGAATCCCTTCGATGTAGCTCACGCCGCGACGATAGCCGCCTTCTGCCTGCCACGTCCTGCCGAACTGGGAGCTGAGAGCGGCGTTCGCGGTCATGCCGTATTGCGGCCGCAGAATGCCTGGCGCATCGCCTGGCGCCGGCGCATGCAAAAGTACCGACCCGGTGTTGACGTGCAGATAAGTCCGCCGCGTTCGAGACAGCGGCCGCGAGTACTGGATGCCGAAGTTCACATCGTGTTCGGTCGGGAATGAGCCGTCGAAGTATTCGGTGCGCCTGAACGTATAACCGAGATTCAGCTGGAGATCTCGGCTCAGTCCGCGCGAGAACGTTCCACCCGTTTCGTACGACAGCAGATCTCGAAGCGCATTCGGACTGGTCGCCGACTGGACCGGAATGGACGAAATCCGTGTACCGGCCGTCAACGTGAACAGCGACGCTGTTCCGCGGGCCGATTTGCTCGGTGAGCATGACGCTGGTCCCATAGTTGTACGACGGGTTGTCAGCGACGGCGTAGTTACTGCCGACATTCACGTGTCCTGGTTGCGGAGCCGCGATGTTCGCGAACAGGCCATACAGATATGACGGCGAATAAGCGACAGTCTGGTTCAGCGATAGAGTACGCGCTACGAGACAGGTTGACGGTCGCCCCTGCCCCAACGTGGTGGCCGATGCCGACGAATTGGTCCTGATCGCGGTAGTAGCGGAACGTCGTACCCCCCGTCGAGGCAAAATGCACGCGGCGTCCATCGGCACGATAGTTCATGTCCGCTGTGAGCTCGCTGAACTCGCCTCCCTTTTGAAGCACTTGCTGAAGCGGCGCGTTCACATCGCCGAGCACATTCTGGTCGTACGCTTCCGTGGCTGTCACCATCAACCAGTCGCCATCTCGGTCCGTGCCCGAAGAGCTGCCGCCGAACAGGCTTCGATACGGACGCGGACTCGTTTGCGCGAACGCGTTCGACGCCGCCTACGAGGAACAGCGCAAGCGCCGCGGCAGCGCAGCGACAAACAGGTGAGGCGGGAACAACATCTTAGGGGACCACCACCGTGTCGCCCGGCTTCAACAGGATGTTCTGCTGGACGTTCTTCTGCTTGACCACGTCCTTGTAGTTGAACTTGTGATACGTGGGCTTCCCGTTCTCGGTCGCGGATCACGACGATATTCTTTGCGTCGGCGTATTCCTGCAGGCCTCCGGCGAGAGCGATCAATTGCAGAACAGTCATGTCGCTCATCAGCGGATACGTCGCGGGCTTCGCCACGTTTCCCGTGACGTACACGTTGCGGCTGTGAATCTCCTTGACGACGACCGTTGCGTTCGGATCTTCGATGTACTTCGATGCAGCCTCGATCAGCTTCGCGCGCAACTGATCCGGCGTGTACCCAGCCGCGGTGACGTCGTTCAAAAGCGGCAGTGAAATGTTGCCGTCCGGCCGAACCGTGACGTCGGCCGACATGTCCTTGTCGCGCCAGAACACAACCGAGAGCACATCGGATGCTCCGATAACGTAGCCCGCCGGCAGCACCGGCACCGACGTCGACACGTTCGCGGCAGGCGCGGCGGCCGCCGTGGAAGGCGGCAGGGTCTGGCCGTCGGCGCTGCCGGCGCCGATCACGGCGATACAGATCAAGAGTGAAGTGAAAGTGAAACGTTGCATGATTCCCAGCCCTGAACGGCGCGTGGCCCTTCTCAGCGATATTCCTTGAACGGAAGTTGACAGTCGTGCTTCCGGAGAAAATTGAGGAAGCGCTTGTAGTCGTTCGATTCCATGTTGAACAGGCGCAGCACGATCTTGTAGTTGCCGCGCGCTTCTTCGAGACCTTTGTGCACGAGATCGCGTACGTTCGACCGCGTGATCTCGCGGTTCATGTACAGCGGATAGACCGCGTTCCAAAAGGACTCCCTCTCCTCGATCAGCTTCTTGAAAAGATCATCCGCGACCGTCCGCCGCCTCTCGCGCCGCGGCCGCATATTGGAATGGCCCGGCGTGCGAATCTCCATTGGGAGATCGTCCGGCGTGACGATCTCTCGCCGTCCGGTGACGACGAGCCGTTCGATGACGTTCTGCAGCTGCCGCACGTTCCCTGGCCACGAATATTCGGTGAGCGCCGCCATCGCCTCGGCGAGAACGCTCGCACGCATGGTGTGCTGATGACGTCGCCTTCGGGGTTCCGCGACCGATTAGCTGTCGGCTTCGTGCGAAGTTGGCGCAGGAAGTATTCCGCAAGCAGCGGAATGTCCTCGCGGCGCTCTCTCAGTGACGGCACGATGACGTGGATGACGTTGATGCGGTAGAACAGGTCCTCGCGAAACTGGCCGCGCGTGATCAGGTCGCGCAGATCGCGGTTGGTGGCGGCCATCACGCGGACGTTCGCCGTCCGGGTGACGCGCTCGGCGCCGACCTTCTGAATTTCGCCCGTCTCGAGAAACCGGAGCAGAAGACCCTGCATGCGCAGCGTCATCTCGCCGATCTCATCGAGAAAGATGGTCCCGTTGTCCGCCATCTCGAGTTTGCCGGGCTTGTCGCGATACGCGCCGGTGAAACTGCCCTTGACGTGGCCGAAGAGCTCGGACTCGAGCAGCGACTCGGGAATGCCAGCGCAGTTGACGGGAACGAACGCGACACGGGCGCGCACGCTGGCGGCGTTGATCGCGCGGGCAACCACTTCCTTGCCGGCGCCGCTTTCGCCCGTAATCAGGACCTTCGCGTCGGATCGCGCCACGCGTTCGACCTCTGCCTGAAGATCCGAGATCGCGCGACTCGTTCCAATGAATTGCACCTGTTCGTCTTGTGCCATCGTCGCAACGCGCACAGAACCCACCTGTTTCCCGCCTTGCGGCGAATCAACGGATCACGAGAGAGACGGACGACGCCGTGGGTGCAAGGAGGCCACCATCCCGCTGCCGATGCGGCGCACTCAGTGGCAAACCGCTGATGCGTAATGGAGTTACCGAAGGCAGGCGCGCGTTGGCAGGCCGAGCGACATGGCAGGGGAGAATGCGTGTGGAACTCGTGTCGTTCACGAATAAAGTCTCCCGAATCGCAGACTTTTTGTCGTGACGAGGCAGTTGAAAGGCGCCCTCTGCCTTGGGCAGTGATCCGACCGGACAACTGACGTTTCTGTCCGTTACGTTTATGTAAGTTCATGAAACTGCACCGTTTCTTGGTTCGCGACCTCGACTTTTCACACGATCTCAATTGTCGCGGTTGACGCAGACAAAGCAATCCGGTAGTTTAGTGAACTCATTCGAACGGACAACTACGGACTGTTCGGCCACGGACTTCATCTGTAGGGAGACCTTCTTTGCCTGGACTGAAAACTCAACAAGAAGTCCGCCTCGTCGGTCATAGCGAAGCCATTCGAACGATCCAGGCGGATATCGATTGCGCCGCGCGCACCGACGCGAAGGTCCTGGTAACTGGCGAAACAGGCGTCGGCAAAGAAGTTGTCGCTCGTTTGATCCATCAGCGCAGCAGCCGGTCGTCCGGGCCGCTCGTGACGTTGAACTGCGCCGGACTGCCGGATTCCTTGATCGAGTCGGAGTTGTTCGGACACGTGCGCGGCAGCTTCACCGGCGCGTATCGCGACAAGCCGGGCCTGCTCGAGATGGCACCCAACGGCACCGTGTTCCTCGACGAAGTCGGCGAGATGAGCACGCGCATGCAGGTCGTGCTGCTCCGCTTTCTTGAGTCCGGCGAAATTCAGCGCATCGGCGCGGACCGCGCTCACACTCGCGTGAACGTGCGACTCATTACCGCGACCAACCGCAATCTGCAGGCGCAGATCGAAGCGGGGCTTTTCCGCGAAGACCTGTATTTCCGGCTGAACGTTATTCGACTGAGCATTCCGCCGCTGCGCGAGCGCGTCGGCGACATCCCGCTGCTGATTGAGCATTACCTGGAGTCGTACAGCGAGATTCATCGCGTGCCGACGCTTCAGCTTTCGCCCGCGGCGATGGATGTGTTGATCGCCTATCGGTGGCCCGGAAATATTCGTGAACTGAAGAACGTCGTCGAACGGATCGTGCTGAAGGCCCAGGGCCCGATCGTCGAGCCTGGCGATCTGCCGAGCGACGTCATTCATTTGGCGGCGTCCGACTGCGTTGGCGAGTGCCGCAGAGCCGGCGCGCCCGACGTCAGTGGCTATCGCCGAAGAACTCCTCGGTCGAATGACAAAAGGCGGCGAGTCTTTCTGGTCGGTCGTCTATCCGACCTTTATGGCGCGCGACCTCACGCGCAACGATCTGCGCAAGCTGGTCCAGCTTGGTCTCGAGAACACGAACGGAAACTACCGTCTGCTCGTGCAGCTGTTCAACATGCCGGCAGAGGACTACAAGCGATTCCTCAGCTTCCTGCGCAAGCACGATTGCCACTTGCCGTTCCAGCGGTTCCGCACGGTCCCCGTGCGGGTTCGGTCGATCCAGCCGCGCGAAGCACTCGCGGCCGGCCAGCGGTAATTCCAGTTTCAAATCGAATTGATCGTCTGACAACGGCCGGCCTTTCAGCCGGCCGTTGTCCATGTGGAGCTTGCGGAAGCGCTCTGCTTCGACGTCCGAGCGTCTATTGCGGAATGATCCGGACGTTGCTCGGCGCTGACGGAGGCGCCGCGCCGACCGCCTCAGTCACTGTGATCGTCGTTCCTGCGATCGTCAACGTCCCCGTGCGAGCTGATTGCGTCGTGTTCGCGGCCGCCGTGTAGGACTACCGTCCCGCTGCCGCTCCCGCTTCCGCCCGCCGACACGGTCAACCAGCTCGCATTGCTCGTCGCCGTCCATGTGCATCCGCTCGTCGTCGTCACGGTTTCACTCGAAGGTCCCCCGCTCGCCGGAATCGAGGGGTTCGTGGGCGACACCGTGAACGCGCAGCCGCGGCCGCCTGCGTCACCGTCAGCGTGACGCCCGCGATGGTCAGCGTCCCGGTGCGCTGTGATGTCAGCGTATTGGCCGCGGCGGTGTAGAACACGACGCCGCCCCCGTTGCCACTCGCACCCGTGGTGATCGTGAGCCAGCTCGCATTGCTTGTCGCTGTCCACGTGCAGCCCGTCGTCGTCGTGACCGTCGCGCTTGCCGGTCCACCACTTGCTGTCGTCGACGCGTTCGTCGGCGACACCGTAAAGGCGCACGCCGCGGCTTGCGTGACCGTGACGGTGACGCCGGCGATCGTCATTGTGCCCGTGCGCGACGATGTCACCGAGTTAACGGCCGCTGTGTAACTGACTGTGCCGCTGCCGGTGCCGCTCGCGCCCGCGGTGATCGTCAGCCAGCTCGCATTGCTCGTCGCCGTCCACGCGCAGCCGCTCGTCGCCGTCACCGCCGCGGTCGCCGCCCCGCCGTTCGCCGTTGCGGTCGGATTCGTCGGCGCCACCGTATACGCGCACGGCGCGGCCGCCTGCGTCACGGTCAGCGTGACGCCCGCGATCGTCAGCGTCCCGGTGCGCGGTGATGTCAGCGTATTGGCCGCGGCGGTGTAGAACACGACGCCGCCGCCGTTGCCACTCGCACCCGTGGTGATCGTCAGCCAGCTCGCATTGCTTGTCGCTGTCCACGTGCAGCCCGTCGTCGTCGTGACCGTCGCGCTCGCCGGGCCACCACTTGCTGTCGTCGACGCGTTCGTCGGCGACACCGTAAAGCCGCAAGCCGCCGCCGCCTGCGTCACAGTCACGGTCACGCCGGCGATCGTCATCGTGCCGGTCCGCGAAGAGGTCGACGTGTTCGCCGAGGCGGTATAACTTACCGTCCCGTTCCCGCTGCCGCTGGCACCAGCCGTGATTGTCAGCCACGTATCGTTGCTCGTCGCCGTCCACGCGCAGCCACTCGTCGTCGTGACCGTCGCAGTGGCCGCGCCGCCGCTCGCCGTCGCGGTCGGATTCGTCGGCGACACGTTGAATGCACAAGCAGCAGCCTCGGTGACCGTCACCGTCTGCCCGGCAACTGTCATTGTGCCGGTGCGGGGCGAGGACGTCGTATTCGCGGCGGCCGTGTAGTTCAGCGTGCCGTTACCGGTTCCGCTCGCGCCGCTCGTGATCGTCAGCCAGCTCGCGTTGCTGGTTGCGGTCCATGCGCAGCCGCTGGTGGTCGTTACCCCGACGCTGTTTGCGCCGCCGCTCGCCGCCAGAGAGGGATTTGTCGGCGAAACGGTAAACGCGCATGCCGCCGCTGCCTGCGTCACGGTGACCGTCGTGCCTGCAACCGTTAGCGTTCCGGTTCGCGACGACGTCAACGAGTTTGCCGACGCGGTGTAATTTACGGTGCCGCTTCCAGTACCGCTTGCACCGCTTGTGACCGTCAACCAACTCGCGTTGCTCGTCGCCGCCCACGTGCAGCCGCTCGTCGTCGTTACCGTTTCCGAGGCGGAACCGCCTGCGGCGACCATCGAGGGGCTCGTCGGCGTCACGCCATAGCTGCACGTCGCCGTCGCAAATTCGAACGTATTCGAGAGCGCGCTGACGCCCCTTCCGCCCGGCCCGATGGCGGTGACGGTTGCGTCGTACACGATTCCTGCAGAAGGAAGCGAGCTGCCGAGCAGCGTCGCAAGATTTACCGTGATCGTGCCAGTCCCGTCTGGCGTCGGCTTGCCGAGCGATACGACCTGGAATGGCTGCGAAGCCCCAATCAAGTAGAACTCGAGCTCGTAACTCGAAACGAGCGGCGTCCCGTCGGAAGCCGTCGCATTGTGATCCGCCGACGCGGTGAACTGCGCCGTCGTCGGATTCATGGTTTGCGCACGAACGGCTGCGGGCAAAAGGATCAAAAAGAGCCACGCACCGATGAACAGTGTAAGCAGTCGTTTGCGCATGCCGCGTGTTGTGCACAAGCGGTTCCCGCGCCGAAATAAGACGCCGCGATTTGTAAGTAGCTAAGAACTCTACAGTTAGCGGATAAGCAAAATCAGCAAACACAACCGTGGCGCTTGCAAAAAACGACTACGGTCTGACGTTTCGGTTTCTCGAAAAACACAGTGTAAATTTGGAATTCCATCTGATGTGTTTTACGACAGCTGTCGCCGGACGCTTTGAACGTAACGTGCGATCGCATCTCGCCAATCGGGCATCGGCGCTCCTGCGTCGCGAAGCTTCTCGTTTGCGAGAGCACAGAACTGCGGACGCGACGCTCGCAGCGTGACGTCGGCGAATTGCTTGGGCACGAGACGAGGTTCAACGTCGAGGCAGCGCGCCAGCTCGCGCGCAAGATCCAGCCACGTGTCTTCTCCCGCGTTGACGCAGTGGTAGACGCCAGGTGCGGCCTGCGCTTCGATCAGCTGTCGCGTCGCACGCGCGGCATCAATGATGTAAGTCGGTGACACGGTCCGATCCGCAAAAGCGACGACTTCCTCGCCGGCAAGGAGCTTTTTAACCATTGCGCCGATCGATCCCTTGGGCGCTGGACCGCCAGGTGCTTGGCCGAAAAGGCTCTCCACGCGCATGACGTACGCGCGCGGAGCATCCGCCGCAAACCATTCGCCGAGCAACTTGGACGCGGCGTACACACTTCGTGGATTGGGCCGATCCTGTTCCGTGTAGGGCTGGCGCTTGGTCCCGTCGAACACGAAATCAGAACTGTACTGGACGAAGATCGCTCCATGCGCTTTGGCCGCGTGCGCAAACGCCCGTGCGGCGAATGCATTCGCGTTCATCGCTTCGATCGGATGATCTTCAGCGCCGTCGACATCGTTGTATCCGGCGCAGTTGATCACGATGTCGGGTTTGATCCGCGCGATCGCGGAGGCTACTGCCTGGTCGTCGGTGATATCGACGTCGGCGCGCGCGAGCGGAATCGTGTCGTATGAGGGCGAGAACTCGTGGACGATCGCGGCGCCAAGCTGGCCGCGCGCACCCGCCACCGCGACCCGCATCCTACGCGGCCTTTTCTGCGGCGAACGCGCGCATCTGCCGGTCGTCGAGCACGCCTTCCCACCGCGCGACGACCGCGGTCGCAATGCAGTTGCCCATCACGTTCACGGCCGTGCGCCCCATGTCCATAATCTGATCGACGCCCATGATCACGGCCGCTCCCTCGAGCGGCAGCCCGAACTGCGTGAGCGTCGCGGTGAGCACGACCAGCGATGCTCGCGGTACGCCCGCAACGCCTTTGCTCGTGAGCATCAGCGTCAGCATCATGACGATCTGCTGGCCGAACGACATGTGCACGCCGGCCAGCTGCGCCACGAAGACGCTCGCGACCGACAAATACAACGTCGTGCCGTCCAGGTTGAAACTGTAACCCGTCGGCAGAACGAAGCTCACGATGTTCTTCGGACAGCCGAAACGCTCCATGACCTCGAGTGCTTTTGGCAGCGCCGCTTCTGAGCTGGCCGTCGAGAAGGCGATCAGGAAGGGCTCGCGGATCGCCTTTACAAACGTGAGGAACGGCACGCGAATCAGAACAGACACGGTGCCGACGACGATGAGGATGAAGATCGCCAGTCCGAGATACAACACGCCGACGAGCTTTCCGAGCGTGAACAGGATGCCGAGGCCTTTGTCCCCGACAGTAGAAGCGATTGCCGCGAAGACGCCGATTGGCGCGAACGCCATGACGTAACCGGTGAACTTGAACATCGCCTGCGCCGTGCTCTCGAGCACATCGAGCACCGGTTGACCCTTCGAACCGATCGCCGCGACCGCGATGCCGAAGAACGACGAAAACACAACGAGCTGGAGAATGTCGCCGCGCGCCATCGAATCGATCACCGACGTGGGAAACAGGTGCAGAAAAATATCCCACGCGTGCTGCTCGTTCTGCGCGAGCGCGGCTGCCGCCTGCGTATTGCTGCCGATCGGCACGGCCAGCCCGATCCCCGGTTTCGCGAGGTTCACGAGGCCGAGACCCAGAAACAAGGCGACCGTCGTGGCGGCCTCGAAGTACAAAATGGCTTTCAACCCAATCCGCCCCATCGTCTTGAGATCGCCGGTTCCTGCAATCCCGACGACAAGCGTGGAGAACAGAAGGGGCGCGATGATCATCTTGATCATCCGCAGGAACGCGTCAGCCAGCGGCTTGATCGCCACGCCGAAGTGGGGCCAGAGATATCCCACCACGATGCCCAACATCAGACCGATGAAAATCTGTGTAGTGAGGCCGGGCAAGCGGCTCTTCTTGGCGCCTGCGCGGTGCGTGTGCGACTGTGTCTTGATCACGAGGCCGTCACTTTCGACGCGGAAGCCTGAGTCTGATCAGAGGTCCTGCTGATAGTGGAGCTTCGGCGGGAACCCGATTCCACGGCGTCCACGACCGCGCTGACGACGCGCTGAAGCTGCGCGTCGGTAAGCTCACCGTAAATCGGCAGCGCGAGGCTGGTCTCGGCGGCGCGCTCGGCGCGTGGAAACGCACCAGGCCGGTAGCCGAGATACGCGAAGCACGGTTGCAGATGGAACGGCACGGGATAATAAATTTCAGTCGCGACGCCGGCTTGATCGAGATGCTGCCGTACGGCGTCGCGATTGTCGACGCGGATGACGAACTGATTGAAGATGTGCAGCCTGTCCGCGAGTTCGATCGGCAGCGTTACACGATCCGTTCACGCCGGCTTCGGCGAACAGCTCGAAGTACCGCCGCGCGTTCGCTCGTCTGCCCTCCGTCCACGCAGCAAGGTGCGGCGCTTTCACGCGGAGGATCGCCGCCTGGATCGCGTCCATTCGGAAATTGGCGCCGACCAGATGATGGTAGTACTTCGGCTCCATGCCGTGCGTGCGCAGCAGACGCGCGCGCTTTGCCAGCGCAGCGTCGTTCGTTGTGAACAAGCCGGCATCGCCGAATGCGCCGAGATTCTTGCTCGGGAAAAACGAAAAGCATCCGCATGTGCCGATGCCCCCGACCGGCCTGCCTTTGTAGGTCGCACCGATCGCCTGCGCGGCGTCTTCGATGACTGAGATGCCGCGGCGCGCTCGAAACATCCAGGATCGGATCGAGGTCGGCGCTCATGCCGAACAGATGGACCGGGATGATCGCCTTCGTCCGCGGCGTGATGGCCGCCGCGATCTGCTCCGGATCGACGTTGAACGTCGCTTCGTCGATGTCGACGAGCACCGGCGTCGCACCGAGTCTGGCGACCGCGCCGGCCGTCGCGAAAAATGAATAGGTCGATGTGATGACCTCGTCGCCAGCCTTCACGTCGAGCGCCATCAGCGCGAGCAGCAGCGCGTCGGTTCCCGACGAGACCGCAACCGCGTGCGTGATCCCAAGCATCCGCGCGAGCTCGTCTTCGAGCGCGGTGACTTCGGGCCCCATGATGAACCGCTGGCTATCGGCAACGCGGGTAATGGCCGCGAGAATCTCCTCGCGCAGCGGACGGTACTGCGCCTGGAGATCGAGGAGAGGCACCTTCGTAGGTTCGGGCATAGCTGGTTATTCTAGCGCCTGGCCTTGATTGCGGCGCGCGTCTCGCGGTCGGCCTCGCGGCGCTTGATCGTTTCGCGTTTGTCGTATTCCTTCTTGCCTTTGGCCAGGCTCACGGCCACCTTGACCCGCCCGTTCTTGAAATACAACCGGGTCGGAACGAGCGTCATCCCTTTCTCGACCGTCTTGCCAATCAGCTTCCGGATCTCGTCGCGATGCAGCAGGAGCTTGCGGCGGCGAAGCGGCTCGTGATCCGCGTAGCCACGATGGCTGTACGGGCTGATGTTGACGTTATAGAGGAACACTTCGCCGTCTTCGACGCGCGCGAAGCTGTCACGCAGGTTGACGCGCCCTTCGCGAATCGCTTTGACCTCGGTCCCGAGCAGCGCCAGACCAGCCTCGAACGTCTCGAGCAGATGGAAATCGTGAAACGCCTTGCGATTTTCAGCGATGTTCGCCTGCGCGAGCTCGCGTTCCGTTTTTTCTTTCATTTCCTTTTAACCGCGGAGCGCGCAAAGCCCGCAGAGAATCCAATAACCGATTTGATCTGCGATGTCCGCGGCTCTGCGGTTAATCCGAGCTCGTCGTTCGCGCGAGACGCGCCGCCAACAGCACCGCGGCAATCATGCTCTGCGGATCGGCGACTCCGCGGCCGGCGATATCGAACGCCGTGCCGTGATCCACCGACGTTCGCACGATCGGCAGGCCAAGCGTCACATTCACGGCTTGCCCGAACGCCAGCAGCTTAACCGGGATCAGCCCCTGGTCGTGGTAACAGGCGACGACGACGTCGAATTCGCCGCGATGGGCTCTGACGAACACAGTATCGCCCGGAACGGGACCGGTGACGTCGATGCCGGCCCGCCGGCAGCTCGCGATGACGGGCTCAAATACGTCCTGCTCCTCACGGCCGAACAGCCCGTGCTCTCCCGCGTGAGGATTCAGCCCCGCAACGGCGATGCGCGGCGTGGCGATGCCGAACCGCGGCAACTCGCGCGCCGTCAGCGTGATCGTGTTCTCGAGCACCGTCCGCGTCAGCGTTCGCGACACATCGACAAGCGGGACGTGAACGGTCGCGAGCACGACACGCAGAGCGTCGGACTCGAACATCATCGCGACGTGCGGCGCGCCGGTGAGATGGGCGAGCAGATCCGTGTGGCCGTTCCACGGGAGTCCTGCCAGTCGGAGCGCCTCTTTGTTTATTGGTGCGGTGGCAATCGCGTCGACAACTCCGCGGCTTGCGTCTTCGACGGCACGAACGATCAAATCGTAGGCGGCGCGGCCGGCTGCGGCACTGAGCAGGCCGGCGGTGACGGCTACGGAGCTCGGCGGCGAATACACGATCGGTTCGCAGGCCGCGAGCACCCGGTCATCGGCGGCAGCCCGAGCGGCGATTTCGGGACCGATGCCGGCCGGATCTCCCGTCGTGATGGCTACGCGTGGCAGCCGCATGAACCGCAGCCGCCGGATCCGCAGTCGCCGCTACCGCAGCCGGTCGGATTGTCGCACCCGCCTTCACTGCCGCAGCCCCCGTGAACAGCGCCTTTGGCGTTCGGCAGCTCGTAACGCAGACAGCACTTCAACCGGCCGCACAAACCGGAGAGCTTCGACGGGTTCAGGCTGAGATCCTGTTGCTTCGCCATCTTGATCGACACCGGCTCGAAGGACGTCAGGAACGTCGTGCAGCAGAGCGGGCGGCCGCAGCTGCCATAGCCGCCGAGGATCTTCGCCTCGTCGCGGACGCCAATCTGCCGCATCTCGATGCGTGTGCGAAATTCGGCCGCGAGCTCGCGCACAAGGTCACGGAAGTCGACGCGGGCATCGGCCGTGAAGTAGAAGATCAGCCGCGACCCGTCGAACAGGTGCTCGACCCGCGCCAGCTTCATCGCGAGACCGTGCTCGCGAATTTTCAGTGATCCGATGCGAAACGCTTCCCGCTCGCGCTGCTCGTGCTTCAATCGCGCGATGATGTCGTCGCGCGTCGCGAGGCGGACGACGCGCTGCGGGGAATCGGCGGGTGGACGGCGACGCTCCTCGAGCTGCGGAATCGATCGGACCACGGTGCCAAGCGCCGGACCGGCCTCGCCGGTGACGACGACCCGATCGCCGGCGCGCAGCGCGGCGGAATCGGCCGCACGGAAGGACTGCGTGCGGCCGACCGGCGTCAGCTTCACCGAAACGAGCGGCGCGGTATCGCTATCGCTCACAACCGTCTACAAATTGAGGACGAGCCAGTCGGCGACGATCTTCGACGCCCGCGTTGCGCTGCAAGGCGACGAGAGCTTTGTCGACGGCGGCGAACGCACGGGCTCCGCGATCTCCACCGTACGCGGCGGTCAACCTGTCGAGCGCATCGCGAACATCGCCATTCGCCAGCGTCCGCGGATCGGCGCGGTGCGCCAGCAGTTCAACATCTCGCAGCAGCGACGCCATCGCACGAAGGTGCGAGGCAAGCTGCTCGCGATCGGCCGCGCCGCCACCCCCGGTCTTCGCCAGCAGGTCTTTCGCAACATCGACCTTGCGTGACGCATCGCCAGGCGCGGCGGCCTGCGCAAGCACCCGATGCGCAATATCGCGGGCCTCGACGAAGTCGCCCGCACTCGCCTCGAGCGCTCGGCCGAGGCTCCCATCCGCGGACGCTGCAACCGCACGCGCCTCGGTTTCGCTCGCGCCGCGTGCGACCAGCGCGCCCGCGAGATCGTCCGCGTTCAGCGGCCGAAAGCGCAGGACAGGGCAACGCGACCGAACCGTCGGGAGCAAGACGTCGGGACGGGACGTAATCAGGATGAATATTGATGCCGACGGCGGCTCTTCGAGCGTTTTGAGCAGCCCGTTCTGGGCGGCCACAACGAGCGCGTCAGCCTCATCGATGATCACGACGCGGCGCTTGCCTTCGAAGGGCCGATAGGCAGCGCGATCGACCATCTCGCGGATCTGCTCGATCTTGATCGAGCCGTTCTCTCCCGGCTCGATCACGAGGACGTCGGGGTGAACGCCGCGCGCGATGCGCGTGCACGCAGCGCAGGCACCACAGGCATCCAGCTCCAGTGGCTGGTGGCTGGTGACTGGTGGCTGGTGGGTAGTGACTGGTGGCTGGTGACTGGTAATGGGTGTCTGGTGGCTGGCGCTTGGTTCGGTAGCGGGCAGGCTCGCAATTCGCGGCGACGTGCAGTTGAGCGCCTGCGCTACTGCTGTTGCGGCGAGCCGCTTCCCTATTCCCGGTGGGCCCGAGAAGATTAGGCTCGGCGGCAGCGTGTCGCGACGCACGGAGCGTGCGAGAAGGCTGACCAGCCGCCGGTGACCGATGACCTCTCGAAAGGGCATTGCAAGGGCTTCGAGAGGCATCGTATCACGCTAGCCGCCGCCCTTTTTCTTGTCGACCTTGTCCTTTTCGTCCTTCGATTTGTCCACCTTCTCACCCTTCGCGTCGCCCTCATCGTCCTTGCCAATGCCGAAGACCTTCGACCAGAAGCCACGCTTTTTCTTTGGCGCTGGCGGTTCGACGATCGGCCCGGCAGAGGATGACCCGGCGGTTCCGGCGACTGAGTTCGTCGGCGGCGTCGGCGGAAGACCCGTATTTTCGACGCGTGGCGTCGGCGGCTTCTGTTCGGCGCCGAGCAGCACGGCGATCTTGTCGAAGGCGTTCCGTGTGGGGTGCAGTTCGCAATATGTCGTCGGTTCGGTACCACGCTCGAAGTATTCGGTGTAGACCATCGAGCGGCGTTCGAGCTGACCTTGCTCGTTGACAACGTCGACCGTCTGGCAGCCTTCGGTGGCCAGCTTGCCCGACATGCGGCAGACGGTCGCCGTGGTAATGCCAGTCGGTGGCGTGAACCATTCGGGCTTGTCGCCGGTCGTGGCGGCCTTCATGAACTTTGCCCAGATGGGCACGGCGATATCCGCGGCAAATCCGTTCGGCAGAATCGTCCGCGGCTGGTCGAAGCCGACCCACACACCGGTGACGAGCTTCGGCGTGTAGCCCGACAAACCACGCGTCGTTGAAATCGTTTGTCGTGCCCGTTTTCCCGGCGGCCGGGAGCGTGAACCCGAGACGGCGAGCGCGCGATCCCGTTCCTGCGTTGACCACGTCTGCGAGCATCGACGACATCAGGAACGCCGTTGTTTCGCTCACCGCGCGTGAAGACGATTCCTTGGCTTTGTACAAGACGTGTCCCGATTGATCCTCGACGCGACGAATCATGATCGGCTGCGGCACGAGGCCGTGATTCGCAAACGCGGCGTACGCAGTCGTCATCGCCTGCAGCGTGACCTCGCCTGATCCGAGGGCGAGCGACGGCACGCTCGGCACTTCACCGACGCCCATGTTTTTCGCGTACTGCACGGTGCGCGGAATCCCCACCTCCTGCAGCAGCCGAACCGCGGCGCGATTGCTCGACATCCGGAGTCCGGCGCGCAGGCTCATCGAGTCGGCCGTGGAATGCTCGTCCTCGGGCGTCCATGCGCCCTGCAGCGTCGCAATCGGATCGTTCAGGTGATCGATGACCGTCGCAGGCGTATAACCGTTTTCGAGTGCCGTGGCGTACACGAACGGCTTGAACGCCGACCCAGGCTGACGATGCGCCTGGACCGCGCGGTTGAAACGGCTTTCGTTGAAGTCGCGGCCACCGACCATCGCGCGAACATGGCCGGTCTTCGGATCGAGCGCGACGAGTGCGGCCTGCAGCGGCTCTGACGCAGGCACGTTCGCATGCGAAGAGGCGCGCTTTGCCGCGAGCGCGCGCCGATGCTCCTCGATCAGTTTCAACGACTCGTCGACAACGGCCTCGGCCGCGATCTGCTCGGGCATGTCGATCGTCGAATACACGCGCAGTCCGCCCTCGGTACACACGCTGCCAGCCGAAACGATCGACGAGATCCTGCCGCACCTGCTCTTTGAAATAGAGACCGTGCGGCTCGGTTTCGCGCAGCGTATCGTGCAGCGCCACCTTGGTCGCACGCGCCGATTGCCACGTGGCACGGTCGATGGCGCCGCTCTCGTACATCGCGTTCAACACCACGTTGCGACGCGAGGTCGCACGCGGAAGGCTGACCGTCGGCGCATACGAAGAGGGCGACTTGACCAGCCCTGCCAAAAGGGCAGCTTCCGGAATCGACAGCTCCGACGCGTGCTTGCCGAAGAAGCCGCGCGAGGCCGCTTCGACACCGTGGAGGCCATCGCCGAAATACACCTTGTTTAAGTAGAGCTCGAGAATCTGCCGCTTCGAATACAAACGCTCGATGCGCGCAGCCAGGACGATTTCCTGCACTTTGCGGTGAATCGTTTTGTCGGGCGTCAAAAAGCTCTGCCGCGCCAGCTGCTGCGTAATGGTGCTGCCACCCTGCGCCGCGCGTCGGTGCCTGATGTTGGCGAGCGCCGCCGACATGATCCGCACGACGTCGAAGCCGTGATGCTCGTAGAAGCGCTGATCCTCGATGGCGACGATCGCATGAATCAGGTTCGGTGAGATCTGCTCGAGCGGCACATCGATGCGCTGCTCTTTAAAGATGGTAAACACCAGCGAGTCGGTGTCGTCGTACACCGCGGTCGCCTGATCCATCTCGCCGATACGGCGCATCGCCTCCTGATCGGGAAGGCCGTCGCCGTGCAGCGTCTCGACGACCCACGCTCCGCCGACGACCGACGCGAGCGCGAGAGCGATGAAGGCCAGCGTGACCGCGCTGAGCGCCCACGGGCTCCGACGGAACGCCGCGCGCCATGATGCGATCAGCTCATGCACGCGCGCTCCGAAGAACGAAGACATTTGCCCCTAAGCCCTGCAACTCACAGGCCACGCTCTGCCGTGAGCATTTTCCTTCGTTTGCGTGGCATTTCGGTTGCACAAGCGAGAGCGGGAGGATCGAGTGAGTGTCGCGGCACGAGTCGCATTGCTGATTACCGTTCTCACTTTGCTCGCATGCGTGCTGTTTCCCGCGCGCATTCGATCGTATCGAGAGCCGTTGGTGTCGCGCACGACGGTCGGCGCGGCTGTCGCGCGGCTGACAAGTGATGACGATAACGGTTCAGCCGTCCGTCCGGATGATGGGCAAGGGGCTGTCGATCTCTATGGTAACGAAGTGACAGATGCGATCGCGAAATACGGGCTCGACGCCACCGGTGACCTCTACGAACTCCACTCGCCACAAACCGAGCTTCCTCGTCTGAAATCCCCAAAAAGCTGAGTTCCGTCGCCGCGAGAGCTACATCCCGGATTGATTGATCGTAAACGGCTGTCCGCCGATCATCAGGTTCCCGCTTCGTGGCGGACCGGCATTGGCGCCGACTGTGAACGTGATGCTGCCGCTCCCGGTCCCGGATGCAGCGCTAGTGAGCATGATCCAGTCTGATGCCGACGTTGCGGTCCAGGTGCATGTGCCGCCGGTCGTGAGCGTTACCGTTCCGCCGCCACCGGTCGCGTCGAAAGTCTGGCTCGTCGGAGCCAGCGAGTAGGTGCAGGGCGCCACGAACGCAGCCTGGTTCACAGTGAATGTCTGGCCGGCGATCGTGACCGTCCCGGTACGCGCCGGTCCACCGTTGGCGGCAACGCTGTAGGCGACAGTTCCACTGCCACTACCAGACGTGGGGCTGGTAATCGCAATCCAATCGCCATTGTTCGATGTCGCGGTCCAGCTGCAGCCTGCGGCGGTTGTGATCGTGACCGATCCCGCGCTTCCGGGGCTGTCGACGTTGGCGGCAGTCGGAGCGATGACAAACGAACAGGGCGCCGCCTGGTTCACCGTGAACGTCTGACCCGCGATGGTCAACGTTCCGCTACGTGCCGCGCCCGCGTTCGGCGCGACGTTGAACGCCACGGATCCGTTTCCGCTTCCGGATGCGCCGCTCGTAATCGTGAGCCAGTCTGCGTTCGCGGTGGTCGCGGTCCAGGTGCAGCCATTCGCGGCCGATACGGCGACATTCCCGGTGCCTCCGTTCGCGCCGAGGGTCTGATTGCTCGAGCCGATCATCGGGCTGCAGCCGCTCGCCTGCGACACGGTGAACGTCTGGCCGGCGATCGTCAACCTTCCGGTCCTGGCGGCGCCGCCGTTCATCGCCGCGCTGAACCCGACCGACCCGTTGCCGCTACCGGATGTTCCGCTCGTAATCGTGAGCCAATCACCGTTCGAGGTCGACGCCGTCCACGTGCACCCGTTTGCGGCCGCGATCGTGACGGTGCCCGTTCCGCCGTTCGCCCCGATTGCTTGACTGCTGGACGAGATCGTGGGATTGCAGCCGCTGGCCTGCGAAATCGTGAACGTCTGGCCAGCGACAGACAACGTGCCCGTCCGTGCGGGTCCGGGGTTCGTGTTGAACGAATAGTTGACCGTTCCGTTTCCGCTGCCGTTCGATCCGTTCGTGATCGTGATCCAGGACGCGTTGGACGCCGCGGTCCATCCGCAACCAGTTCCCGCGCTCACCGAGACGTTGCCAGTGCCTGAGTCCGATTCGACAGACCGGTTGGACGAACCAATCGAGTAGCTGCAGGGCACGGGAGCAGACCCGGACTGCGTGACGGTGATCGAATGACCACCGACTGTCACGATCCCCTGCCGCGTCGACGTCGACGCGTTTGCGGAGACGGAGACCTGCACCTGGCCGGGGCCGGTACCGCTTTGGCCGGCGCTGACGGAAATCCAGTCGGTCGACGCGCTTGCTGTCCACTGACACGCCGAACCAATGGCAACGGTGAGCGACTGGGTGCCGCCTTGCGCGCCAAGGTTCAACGTCGACGGGCTCACCGTGGCGTCGCACGCCAGCGCGCTCTGGGAGACAACGACCGTCTGATTGGCAACGGTCACCGAGCCGCTTCGGGCTGCGCCGGCATTCGGCGCGACAGAGATGGTCAGCGTGCCGGACCCATTGCCCGACGCTCCCGATGCGACCTGAATCCAGTCCGTCTGGCTCGTCGCCGTCCACGCGCAGCCTCCCTGCGCGTCGACACGAATCGTTGTCGTCCCGCCGGCGGCAGCGACTCCGGCATTCGTCGGCGAGATCGTGAATTTACAAGGCGCGGGATCCTGCGAGATCGCGATCTGAGCGTCGTTCACCGTGACGGTGCCGCGGCGCGCGGCAGCGTCCGGATTTTCCGACACTCGAAAGGCGACGGAGCCTTCGCCTTGTCCGGAGGTGCCAGATGTGATCGCGATCCAAGAGGCGGCGGTGGATGCGGACCAGGTGCAGTCGCGCGTCGTGTTTACGTTGATGGTCCCCGCCCCGCCGTTTGCTGGCGCGGAGGCCATCGAGCTCGTCGCGGCCACTTGACACTTGGATCCCGTGGGCGCCGTCACCGACACGGATGTCGAGCCGCATCCCCACGCGAGAGACGCGAGCAGACACGCGCACCATAACGGCCGAGCACGCATAGGCGGTTCGGCACGGTGCAAGCGTCCTGCCGCGCTTCACTCGGTGAAGGCTGCTCGACCGTATGCCTTCTGCATACGGTCGAGCAGTGATTCTGGCGCGTTTCCTCGAAAAGTTGACGAGCGAGCGTCGACGCCCAGCTCGCCGATGCGGCGGAGAAAAACTTTTCCGACCTTGCCCCTACAGCGACCGCAGGAAATTGAGCAAGTCCTGTTTCTGCGCCTCGCTCAGGCCGGCGAAGTTCGCGATGACGCCGTTCGCCTCCGACCCCGAGCTCGCGTGCGAGCGGATCGCCACGAGCAGGTTGGAGGTTCGTCCGTCGTGCAGGAAGAAGATCCGCTGCCCGAGGCCCCAGAGCGGCGCCGTGCGGAACTCGCTGGGGCCCGCTTCTCCCTGACTGATCCCATCGCTGAGCCCCGAACCCATGTCGTGGATGACGAGGTCGGAGAAGAGATTCACCGGCATATTCCGCAGCGCTGCGATCGCCGAGTTGCCGGTTGTGAACGACGAGGTATGGCAGTGTGCGCATCCGACGGCCGCAAACAGTTTTTTGCCGTTGGCAATCGACGTCGCGCCACCAGGCGTGTCGACCGACGCCGCCGGAGGCGCCAGCAGTCGCATGAAGAACGAGAATCGTTCGATCGAGCTGAGTCCCGCGACCGCCGTCTGTGCGTCAGGATCTGAAACGCTGTTCGGCACGTTCGCAAACTGACAAGCGGCTGTTTCATCGCGCTCGGTTTCGAAGAGCTCGTTGGAAATCCCCATCTCGACGTTGTAGGCCTCGCCCGAGAACATCAGGATCGACTTGTTCTGCGCTTTCCATCCGAAGCGCGCGATGGTGCCATCGTTCCCGTTGTTGTTGGTCTGACCGGTGATCGTCCGTCCAGCGACCGCGAAGTTTGCACGGCCGCGAATGCCGAGCGCGGTCTTGGCTGATGCGTTGTTCCGCATGTTCGCGAGAATCGCGGCATCGGGAATCTGTTCGATGAGACCCATGCCGAAGGTCGGCGTCGGAATGCGGTAAATCACGTTGTGATTCGCCATCTGCGTCGCGAAATCGGGCTGCGGCATCGTGCAGCTGGCGGCGCCGGTCCTTCCGGAGATCGTGAACAACGCGTGCACGCCGCCGTCGTGCGTTCCATCTTTGTTCAGAACGAAGCGCGCCTCGCGCACGGGTCCGTTCGGCGAGAGGAACGGAGGCACGACATCCGTTCCGCCATCGGCGCCGGCAAATGCGACCTGCGGATTTATCGCCGGGCTCGATCCGCCGATCGCCGGTTGCGAGTGGCAGCCGCCGCAGCTGTTGAGATTCATTCGCGGGCCCAGCCCCTCAGCGACGGTCTCCTCTTCGGCAAAATCAGCCTGACCGGCGTAGAAATAATCCGTCTCGTGAGCCGACAGATTCGCGAGTGGAGCGCCAGCGGCGGCCGCTCCCTTCCGTACGCCGGGATCCTGCGCGACCGTCGACGACGCCATCGCGACCTGAAAAAGCAGAAGGCCACAGGCGGCAATCGCGAGAAACGTCGACACTGCTCGAGACCTGGTGTTCATAGCTATCCCCCGAGAACCGATCACGGTTCAGACACACGTGTGCTGTTTGAGCGTTGCTGGGCTTAGCTTGGGGAGCGATAGCCGCGGAGCAAATTTGCAGCCGCGCGCGTTAAATGGTGTGACTAAACGGTGTTACGAACGATAAACGATTTTCGCAGCGTACGCGTGTAGCGCCGCTGACACCGAGACCGAGACATATCTACACTTCTATTACGAGCGGCTCCAACGCCGACAGTGCGAGGATGCGAATTGCTACAAAAATTTGAGAAAGAACAAACCTATCGTTGCGTAAGTCGAGATCGCTGTGGCTTGAAACCTGACAGCGCCGCTCGTCGCGGATCGCAGATCAGCGTGCCACGACTTTTTTGTAAAGAGTCAATGCAGTCGGAAAGGTTTGCGTTGACGCTGAGCTTAATTTACTGCGTTTGCCGTCTTGCGTGCGTTTGAGTTCACTGGTGAGAGACGCGAACCGTCTGTGGCGAGCAAAGTATCGATCACTTCTTCGATGACGAATTCAGCGCCGGCAGCGTGCTCACGTGCCGCCAGGGCCCGACCGAGCTGCGCATCGATCCCGTTACGATTCTTACGGTGCGCCGCTTCCCATTGTGGAAAGAGCGGACAGCGCGTCAGCGTTCGCGCTCTGCTCGCCGCGCCCATCAATTGCGCACCTCGTCACGGGATCGCCTTCAGAAATGGCGACATACCCGAGGCCTTCCAGGCAACCAGCCGCGGCTCGGATATTCCTCAGTTGTCTCGCGCCGCGCAGGCTTGCGATGAACGCGCGCTTCGCGCGAGTCAGCTCTTCCGCGAGGTAGCACTGAACACCGAGGTTCACTTGCGCATACGTAAGCATGAACGGCTCACCCGATCGCTCGAGGTGTGCACAGGCGCGTTCGAGAATCTCGACCGCGGCCCGCGGCTGGTCGGAAACGCCTTTCAAGACTCCGCTCCCAAGAGTGGCGTATCCGGTCAGCCAGTCGTCGCGGAGCTCCTGGGCGAGCGTGAGTGCTCGGTTCAGCGTTTCTTCGGCAACTAACCTGTCACCGGCGAGCGCCTCGACAAAGCCCAGGACGCCGAGCGAGAACGCCCGCTCGCGGAGTTCATCCGCGGGCAGCCCAGCAAGACATGCACGCAACACGATTTTCGCTGACTCGAACTCGGCCACGTGGTGCACGAACAGTCCCATCACTCCCTGGGTTTTCGCGACGAGCGCAGTGGAGCAGCCTGCGGCGAGCCGTATTCCCCCTTCGAGCCAACCGACAGCTTCCCGGTAGAGTCCGTGTTCGAGCCAGTACCAGCGCATCGCGACGGCAAGACGAAGGCACGCGTCGAGCGTCGCCGTCGTCTTCAGGCTCCACGCGAGCGCTTCGCGCAGATTCGCGGCTTCCTGGTCGAAGAAGCGGCTTGCGCGTCCGCGGTCTGGCTTGCACATTTCCGGCGAAGCCTGTTCGGCGCGTCGCGCGAAGTAATCGAGGTGCCGCATGCGTACGGCGGAGGCGGACGGGAGATTCTCGAGGCGTACGTGCGCATACAGCCGGACTGTTTCGAGCATGCGGTACCGCGCCTCTGTGGCGTTCGTGTCGGCAATGACGAGCGACTTGTCGACGAGGCCTTGGAGCAGATCGACGACCGGCGTGGCAGCGCCCACAGCGGCAACATCAGCGGCCGCGTCGAGCGTCCAGCCGCCGCTGAACACCGCGAGCCTCACCAGAAGCTCATTCTCGTCCGGGCTCAACAGGCTCACGCTCCACGCGAGCGTTGCAGCCAACGTTTCGTGCCGCGACGGATGGGTCTCGTGGCCGCTGGCGAGCAGACGGAAGCGATCTTCGAGGCGTTCGGCAACCTGCTGCGCGGACAGCACGCGCATGCGAGCGGCTGCAAGCTCGATCGCGAGTGGCAGGCCATCGAGGTTGCGACAGATTCTCGCCCACGGCCGCCGCGTTTTCAGCCGTTAGAGTGAACGACGAAGCGACCGCTCGCGCCCGCCGTACGAACAGCTTCACCGACGGGTTCTCCGCGAAGTCGCACAGATGGTGCTGGGGAGCCGCTTCCGATGTCGCCGGTACCGTGAGGGGCGGAACTCGGACGATTGTTTCCTCGCGCGCCTGCAACGCGCGTTGACTTGTAATCACAATCCGTAGTTGCGCACAGGCTTCGAGCAGGCGCTCGACGGCGGAGCGGCACGCATCAGCCACGCGCTCGCAATTGTCGAGCACGAGAAGGAAGCGGCGGTCTCCGACGACCGCCGCAACCCGCCCGACGATGTCCTCCGGGGTTGCGTCTGCCGCGCCAAATGCGAGGCCGAGTGCGCGACCGACGTCGACGGCCGCCTCGACTGGCGAAAGGTCGACGAGCACCGCGTGGTCGAAGTTCGATTCGATTTGCCGGGCGAGCTCGAGCGCCAGCTGCGTCTTCCCCACTCCGCCGGGTCCGGTCAACGAGAGCAGCCTGACGTCCGCGATCCTCACGGCAAGCTCTCCGAGCAGTTCGTCGCGGCCAATCAGCGACACAGTGCGTGCGGGAAAGCTCCGGAGATTTGATGATTCGTCGCACGATCGTGTTTCGGTGACTGCAGCGACAAATCGGTATCCGCGACGATGGACCGTCTCGATGTATCGCGGGTGTGAGGCATCGTCCGGCAACGCGACGCGGAGTTGAAGAATTGTCTGCGTCAGCGAATGCGGTCCGACGTGGACGCCTTTCCACACAGCGTCCATCAGCGCATCGCGTGCGACCACTTCTCCGGCGTGTTCGACAAGATGCACCAGAACATCGAAGGCCTTGGGCTCGAGCGCGATGGCACAACCCTGGCGCTGAAGGCGGCCCGTGTGGAGGTCGAGCCTGAGGTCGTCGAACGAAAAGACCCTTCCTGACAATATCCTCACAACTCCCTGAGGACTTCGGCCACTCGATCGACAAGACTGCCTGGTCCGAGTAAGCAGTCTACCCTTTTCATCACGAGGTGAGCCCATGCGTCGAAGAACGTTTTTCATCTTCACGGCGGCAGCCGTGGCTCTCGGTGCGGGCCTGAGTGGAGAAATGCGCCCGGCACCGGCATCGATGACGGTTTTTGCCACCGGCTTGAATAATCCGCGAGGCCTGAAGTTTGGGCCGGATGGTTATCTTTATGTCGCGGAAGGCGGAGCTGGTGGGACCGAGTCCACAACCATCCAACAGTGCGCTCAGGTGCCCGAGGTCGGGCCATATACGGGAGGAATGACGGCGCGCATCTCCAGAATCAGTCCACACGGCGTGCGGGCCACCGTTGCAGATCACTTGCCTTCCAGTCAGACCACTCCTCAAACCGGCGGCTTCGTCTCAGGTGTGGCGGACGTCGCGTTCGTCGATCACACGCTGTACGCGATCCTCGCGGGCGCCGGGTGCTCTCATGGTCTGGCCGGCACTGAAAACGCTGTGCTTCGCATTCACCGCGACGGCACGTGGTCGGAAGTCGCCAATCTCAGCGCATTTCAAATGAGCCATCCTGTCGCTCATCCCGAAGCCGGCGACTTCGAGCCCGATGGTACGTGGTACAGCATGGTCGCAGTCCACGACGCGATCTACGCCGTTGAACCGAATCACGGAGAGCTCGATCGCATCGAGTTGAACGGCTCGATCACGCGGATCGCGGACATCTCTGCCACACAGGGTCACATCGTCCCGACGGCTCTGGCCCATCATGGCGGCGCATTTTACGTTGGCAACCTCAACACGTTTCCCATCGTCGACGGGAGCTCGAAGGTGCTGAGAATCACGCCGTCTGGAAAGGTGGAGGCGGTCGTCGTGGGACTCACGACCGTCCTCGGGCTCGCTTTCGACCGCGAGCATCGGCTGTACATTCTCGAAAATACCACCGGCAATCCCTTGCCGACGCCGAATACCGGCAAGGTGCTGCGCGTCGAGCATTCGGGCCACATCACTGAGATCACGTCAGGGCTGTTCCTGCCGACCGCAATGACATTCGGCCCCGACGGCAATTTGTATGTGTCGAACGTGGGTTTTGGTCCACCGCCGATCGGCCTTGGACAAATCGTGAAGATCACCTTGAACGATCGCGACGGCAAGCGAGACTAGCTGTGATGTGAGATGCAGCTCGGATGTTCTGACCCGCGGTCGAATGTAATTGCGCCCGCAGGATCGTGGTGCCGGCCACCCTTTACTCGCCAGGGAGCGTGGCCGCACGACGCCGATAACTCGTCTCCTCTGAACATATAACGCCAACCGGCCGATACGTCCTGACGACGGCGTGAAGGTTGCACCGCCCGCCTGGAGCGCCAGCGCCTCCCGACCATGAATTTCCGCGATTTCGCGACAGACGAAGCCGCCACGCTGGTCCGCCGTCTGCTCGCTCAGCGGTCGGACCAGGCGTCCCACGATCTCCAGGCGTTTCAAGACGCGCTCACCGTCGCGACGGAGCTGCTCAAGACATCGACGGCGCGTTCGGCCGCCGGCGATGCCGATGCCGATTTGGCAGCGCTCGTGGACCGCATCGCAGCCGCTGCGGAAACCGACAAACAACTGGCAACCGACGAAGCGGAGAACCAGGCGCGCATTGCGGTCGATGCGGTTCGGGTCGAACTGCGAACGCAGACGGAACACGCGACCGAGCTGACGGCGGCGCTCGCGGCGGCGCACAGCGAAACCGAATCCCTTCGGCAGGAACTGCAGGTCGTTTCGAACAAAATTGCCGCGCTGGAAGCTGAACGCGCCAAGACGCATGACGCCGTCGCACGCGCAGAAGCCGCGCGCGCCGACGCCGAAAAGGCGCATCAACACGAATCCAGCGCGAGAGCTCGTTTCGAGCACGAGTTGCAGACAGTCCAGGACCTGCTGACGACCACACGAGCACAATCGGCCGCGATCGCGAAGCAGCTCGATGTCGAAGCGGCGGAGCGTGCGCGATTGACCGTGGACTTGACCGCAGCTGAATCGCTTCTGCACGCAGCCGAGGAACAGCGGCAAACGATGGCCGCGGAAGCGCAGGTCGCCGGTGCGCGGCTCGCCTTTCTCGAGGGCGCGTACGCGGACGGCGAGCGCGTGCAGCACGAGCTCGAAGCGCGGCTCGAAACGGCGACGAAGAATGAAGCAGCGGCTCGCGCTGAAGCGGCCGATGCTGAACGACACCTCGGGGAAGCGCGCGCGGAGCTGGAATCAACCGCGCAGGCGCGATCGCAGGCGGAACGCACGCTCGATCAGACGTCGACCGACACGAAAACATGGCGTGCCGAGCAGGCCGCGAGCGTCCGTCAGCATGCGGTCACCTTTCTCTCGCGATCGCTGGATCGGTTGCGCGCATGCAGCGACGTCCTGGCCGACGCGTCTACCGCTGACGAGCTTTTCGCCGCGCTGGTAACCGTGTTCGCTTCTGAGTTCTCGCGCGTGGCGCTCTTCAGCGTGAAACACAACCGGCTCGAAGGCATCCGCCAGGTAGGCTTCGAGGCGCAGCCTGACATGTCGCAGTTGCTGATCCCGCGAACGCTCGATTCGCTGCTCACGCGCGCCGCGGTTTCGGGCCACATCGAGACGCTGGCCGGTGGTGAGCTCGACGATGCGTCGGGATCGCCCTTCGGGGGCACACCGGGATCGGTGTGGGCCATTCCGATAGAGGTCGACGGTACCGCTGTCGCCGTCATCTACGCAGACGATTCGGATCAGGCGAGGACCGAGTTCGGCAATCTCGAACTTCGCACGAAGTTCGCGGACCTGTTGTCAAAACATGCGGGCTCCGCCCTCGCGCGCCTCCCCGCGGCTTCGCACGAATCGCCCGACCTTCGTGAGTACGCGGGCCGGCTCGTGAGCGAGCTCGAATCGATGTACGCCGCCGACGTGAGCATGGGCCGCAAGAAGGACGAGCTGCGAAATCGTCTGCGAGACAATCTCGAGTGCGCGCGCCGGATGTATGCGGAACGAATCGCTTCAGAAACAGGAGCCGTCGCGACGCTCCTCGAGGAGCATCTCGCCGTGACGGCCAAGAGCGGCACCGACTTCGCCAAAGAGCTGGGCAAACTGCTCAAAGGCCGCGACTCCGCCGCCTCCACCGAGCAGCCCAAACGCCGAGCCGCCGAAGCACGGTAAGAAAAACCTCTGGACTGAAACCTACCGGTAGGCGGCTGCCTGGATTCCGTAGAGCTCGGAATATTGACCGCGCTTCGCCATCAGGTGATCGTGCGTGCCGACTTCGACAACGCGCGCGCCATCGAGCACGACGATGAGATCGGCCATGCGCACGGTTGAAAACCTGTGCGACACGAGCAGCGTGATCGCGCCTGTCGCGCTTTCGGCGCGGCTTCGCGCCGCCGCCGCGTAACGCTCGAACAGCGCATGCTCGGTCTCGGCATCAAGGGCCGCGGTCGGCTCGTCGAGCACGAGGAGAAGCGGCCGTTCGCGCATGAAGCCGCGGGCGAGCGCGAGTTTCTGCCACTGTCCGTAAGAAAGGTCGACGCCGCCTGGCCATGTCGGGCCGAGCTGCGTGTCGAGCCCCGCCTGCAGGTGCGAAATGACATCCTGTGCGCCGGCTCGAGCGACTGCCGCTAAAAGCGCCGGCTCGTTGTCCACGCGCACGACGTCGCCAAGACCGACGGTCTGACGCGCGAGAAATTCGAATCGGAAGAAGTCCTGGAAGGCGCCGGCCAGGCGCGCACGCCACTCCTCAGCGGGTATGCGGGCGAGCGGTGTGTCGTCAACGAGGATCGCGCCGGACGAAGGCTCGTACATCTTCGCGATCAGTTTCACGAGCGTCGTTTTTCCCGCACCGTTTTCACCGACCACCGCAACGACTGCGCCGGCCGGCAGGCGCAGAGACACGTCCTCGAGCACGAGACGCGACGTGCCGGGATACGCGAACGAAACCTGTTCGAGCCGTATGCCGTCTCGGAGTCGATCGGGAGCCGGCATGTCTGCCTGCGCGGAAACTGACGCCGCATAGTCCTCGAGCCACGCAAGACGCCGTGATCCGTCCATCCAGAAACCGCGAAGGAACCCGATCTCGCCAACGGTGGCGCCAATATAGGCGGACAAACGCGAGCCAGCCGCGAGCACCAGCAGCACCGCGCTCGCCGACGCCGCAGGTCCGCCTGAAACGAAAATCACGAAAATCACCGCGGCCACGTACGCGACGCCGAAGAGCGCCCATCCGCCGGTGTGCCACAGGGCGGAGCCCCAGCGCGCCGCCGACACCGGACCGTACCAGCGCTCCCATGCATCGCGCCGCTCCGCGATCAAACGCGCGCCGATGCCGGTGACTCGCACTTCCTTCCCCGGATGCGGCGTCGTCGCAATCGTGAATAGATGGCGCGAGAGTCGGCTCGCTTGCGCGCCGCGCTCCTGAGCCGCGCGTTCGACGGCAGGCCGCCACGTCGAGGTGGCGACGGTCGGTAACGCGAACACGGCGAGGAGCGCCAGCGCGGGATGGATCGACATGAGCAAGGCGATCGTGACCGCGAGTCGTAGAATCCAGCCGATCGTCGAGAACAGCGACGCGTACATGTGGTCCAGGACGAACACCTGATCGCGCAGCATCGCGAGGCGATCGAGGTAGTCGGGGCGCTCCTGGTGTGCGATCGTCGCTATCGAGGCCTGCAGACGCGCGACGTGCGATTCGAGCGCGATCGTCACCTTGTCGCGGAATCGGCGCTCCACTCGCGTGCCCACGGTGCGAAGAAACCACGTCGCGGTTGCCGACGCTCCCAGGCCGATCGCCGAGGCGAATACCATGCCCGACCTGTTCTCGAGCACGCCTTTGCCGAGCAGCATGAGCCACAGCGCGAGGAGCGCGTCCGGCAGCGCGGCGAGCTGCGACAGCACGAACGCCGACGCCATCAGCTTTGGTTCGTGGTGGTATCCGAGCTTGCACAAGCGCCACATCGACGGAAGCGCCGGCGGCAACGCGTCGGGCGGGCGCTCAGGTGAGGACGTCATAAACCGTGCCCTCTTCGTCTTCACCAGTAACGAAACGCTGCGCCTGCAGATCGAACATCGTCCGGTAGCGTCCGTTCGCCGACATGAGCTCGTCGTGCGTGCCGAGCTCGACGACGCGGCCGTGTTCGAGGACGCAAATGCGATCCGCGTGACGCACGGTCGAAAACCGGTGGGAAATGATGATCGTGGTGCACTGGCGCGTCGCGGCGAGCACGCGATCGAAAATCTCGGCTTCGCCGCGGACGTCGAGCTGCGCGGTCGGCTCGTCGAGCAGGACGACGGCAGCGCCGCGCTGAACCGCGCATATCGCCCTCGCGAGGGCAACACGCTGCCACTGCCCGCCGGACAGATCCGTTCCGCCGGCGTATCCGCGAGCAAGCACCGTATCGAGCGACGCCAGATCCGACGCGCCGGCCAATGCAAGCGCCGCGTTGATCGCTTCGGGCGTCGCGCCGGTCGGCGCCACGTTGTCCCGAAGCGACAGCTCCAGACGGATGAAGTCCTGGAACACCGCGGCGATTCGCGAGCGCCACGAGGACAGATCGAATTCGCGCAAGTCGGTGCCATCGATTTCGATCGCGCCCGATTGCGGATCGTACAGACGACACAGCAGCTTCGCCAGCGTCGTCTTTCCAGCTCCGTTCTGGCCGACGATCGCGAGCGACGTGCCGGCAGGAATCGTCAGATTGAAATCCTCGAGGACGTGGTCGCCGCCCGGATACCCAAATGTCACGTCGCGGAAGCGGATCGCCTGGGCCGGCATGTTCGCGGCCGCGCGCGTGCCGGAGGCCAGCGCGCCGGCCGTCGCCATCGAAGGCTGGAGCCGAAGAACCGCTTCGACCGGTGCCGCGGAACCGTCGAGCGCCCAGTTCAATCCGCCGAACGCGATCATCGACGTCGCTACGGCGCTTTGCGCGAAGATGACGACGCGGCCGAGCGTCACGTCGCCGTGCGCCGCCGCGGTTGCGAGCGACCAGAACACGATGACGTTTGCAATCGTCACGAGCAGCACGCACCAGATCATCGGCCGCTCGCGCAGCCGCGTTGCGGCGTATTGGAGCTCATGGAGTTTGGTTCTGCGGGTGACGAAGCGGCCGATCGTCCAGCTGGTCAGGCCGAAGAGCCGCAGTTCCTTGCTGGCGGGCGGATCGACGGCCAGCCGATACGCGTAGTCGGCATCGCGCTGCGCTGCACGCACTTCGGCCGTGTTCCGATCGAACCAGACGCCACTCTCCCGCAGCAGCCAATGCGTCGACAGCCACGCGCCGGCGAGGAGCACCGGCGCCCACCACGCAAACGCGGCGAGCACCACGGCCGACGCGAGGCCGCCAATCATCTGGACGAGACCGGCCGCGATGAAATCCATCGAGATCGACAGCGGCGGACCAGTCATTCCCAGATCGAAATCACGCGCAACCGTCAGATCGCTCGTGAGCGTCGCGTCTTCGAGATGCGCCATTCCCGGCGGCCGCACGCACGCTTCCGTCAGACGGTCGTACAGCCACGCCGCGGTGCGATCGCCAAGGTTGGCGCTCGCGGCCTGATGAAGCGGTGTGAGGACCTGCAGGAGGACGAAGGTACCGCCGGCAAATACCAGAGGTGCGGTGACGCTGCTACCGTGCTGGACCGCAGCGACCAGAAATCCCACCGCGATCGCAAAAACCGCCGGCAGTAGGCCGCGAAGCCAGAGCAGTATCCACCAGCCGACAGCGAGAGCGGGGCTCGCCTTCGCGAGAACCGCGAAAAAGTGCCACTCTTTTCGGCTGCGCAGGCGAGCGATCATACGACTCGCCATCATGTAACACAGTTCGCCGGGAACAGCGATAGAGAAAGGTCGCCGGTCGCGCTAAAATTCGGCACATGCCGGCCGAGTACGCCAACCCTCTGATCGCCGCTGACGAAGTCCCCCGCGCAATCGACCCGGCGTTTCAGCACTTGCTCGATGTGTACGCCAGCGAACTGAACAAGGTCGCCTCAGTCTGGCGCACGTTCGACGACGACGTGCTCGGGTACCGGCCGCATCCGAAATCACAGAGCGTCGGCGACATTTTCAAGCACGAGCTTCTCTCGTCTCGTCGGTTTTTCGGTGGCTTCCTGGGGCTCGCGGAGCCCGATGCGGCGGTCGTCGTGCCGAACCCGCTCACCGTCGACGCGGCGCTTAGTCGCCTTGGCGAGTTCGCGCGCGCACGGCTGCCACAGCTCGCGCACGAGCCTCCGGCGTGGTGGGATACGAACGTGAAATTCTTCGACGTCGAGCGCACCCGCGTGTGGGTGTTCTGGCGGCGGGTGATGCACACGGCCCATCACCGCACTCAGCTCACGGTGTACCTGCGTCTTCTGGATCGACCGGTGCCGCCGATCTACGGTCCGACGGCGGATGTGACGTGGAGCGACGCCGACCCGACGCGAACCGTCGATGCGGCTCGTCGCTGAGCCTTTTCATTTACTGAGGAGCGCATGCTGAAGCCGCTGCTGGTGTTGCTCGGGATCACGGTCGCGATGTCGAGTGTCAGTCGCAATGCTGAGGGCCAGGCGAGCGCGACGTCGCACGCACCGCACGTGACGATCCCGTTTCTTGCGAATGCGACCAAGCCGGGCGATCTGGACTTCGAAGGCGGCGAATGCGACCTCGAGTCGGATGGCAAGCGAATGACGTGTCAGTTCCAACAAGTGATCATCACGACTTCCGAGATCGCGCCCGACACCTGCTTCGTGACGACGAATCACTACGATCGCATTTTCGAGAAGCAGACGCCGACGCGATGGGTCAGCCGCCAGCCGACTGAAGGTCCCTGCGCCGTCGTCGACGTCACCACGCTGCAGGATGATGGCGGTATCAAGTGGACGATGGAAACGCGGAAGGTGGTTGGCGGAAAGGACGAATCGGCATCGTGCCGGCAGGTGGACGAACGACCTGAGACCCTCAGCTGGCAGAACGTGCGCCGACGGCTCCCGTGCACGTTCATTCAGCCGGGCGGTCTGAGCCGGTGAGAAACAATCTGGTGGGCTTTGCCAACCGACGCTCGCGTCCGATGCTGCTGAGCGATGGTTGGCGGGGTCGACGGGACTCGAACCCGTTGAGCCTTGATTCGGTAAGTGACTGCGATGATGCGCCTTGTTGGTCCAACGCGCTGATTTCGCTGGTGTTAGTTCCTCATGTTTCTGCTCTGCTGTCCTCTGAAGTTCTCTCGGATCGACCCCGGTCAGGGGAACCACGGGGTAACGATTCTCGCCTTCGTTTTTTCAATGCAAAGTGTCGTTGAAGTCCTCTCGTTTCACGGGCGTCCACCCGCGTCCAACGTGCGCCTGATCTGGGAAGCGAACTCTATATGCTTTAGGGTCACATCCTGGCTTGGGCGGGTAGCTGCGCGTTTGTTTCAGAGAGATCGCAACAGTGGGAAAAGAGCGTGGTCAACAGGCCTATTCGAGCACCAACACTTGGGCCCCCTCACTTGCATCGTCACTGAACGCGCTAAACTCCTGATGCCCACACTGTCGCTTTCCAATTCGAGGCATTGTCATCTATGGCCGCGCTTGAAGATGTATTTGGGGTCAGCGCCCGACCCGTGCTCTCTTATGTTGAACGCACTGACGTTGATACTCGTTTCAACGAGGCTATCGCATCTGACAAAGAGGTGATCGTTTACGGATCGTCCAAGCAGGGCAAGACTGCGCTCGTCTCAAAACACTTGCCGTATGACGAGAACATTCTAGTCAGCCTGACTCCCAAGATGACTGTTCTCGACATGTACCAGATCATTTTGGGCAAAGCTGGCGTCCAAGTGATCACCGGATTCATTGACAAGCGTTCATCCGAGGCGAATGTCGGCGTATCAACCAAGTTCAGGGCGCTGCTGCCACTGTTTGGTAGCGCCGAGGCTGGCGTCAGTGGAGAGGTAAAGGCTGGTTCTGGCCGTGAGAATCGATATGAAGAGATCCCGCTCAATCTAGAGTTGCCACAACACGTCGCCGATTTGCTGCAGAGGGTTGGCTCAAGACGCTGGGTCATTCTCGAAAATTTTCACTACCTAAACGACGACGCACAAAAGCAGTTCGCTTTCGACCTTCGAGCATTTCAAGAACTCGGAGTCCGCTTTGTGATTCTGGGTGTGTGGCGCGAAAAGAATCGGATGGCACAGTTCAACGGCGACCTTCTTGACCGCATCATCGAAACACCGGTCGAACCGTGGACCGAGACGGATTTCAGACGTGTCGTTCAGAAGGGAAGCGAAGTACTCAACATCGAAATCGCAGGCGCACTCGTCGATGGCGCGGTCTCCGCGTCATTTTCCAGCATAGGCGTGTTCCAGGAACTGCTTAAGGGTCTGTGTTCTGAGGCAGGCATTGCCGCAACGCAGCGGTCGCGGATAGCCATCAACGATCCGTCGATGCTTGCTCATGCTGTAACGCTCAAGGCGAGCGATTACGCAGCGCGTCATCAACGTGCGCTCGAAGCGATTGCTGCTGGACACAGTAGCGGCGGTCAAAAGGGCGATCTTCCTCCACTGTATTTGCCGTACTACTTAGTGCGCGTGATCCTCGAAGGAGGCTACGAAGCGATCGCAAACGGGATACGCCGAACTGATTTGCATGACAGGATTCGTGCGATACATCACCGCGGAGATGACGTGCGCGGCTCTGATATGAGCAACTTGCTGGGAGGTCTCGGCAATCTTCAAGCGGTGAAGTCGATCTCTCCGCCGATAATCGACTACGACTCGCAAAACAGACTCCTACAGGTGGTCGACTCGACCTTTTACTTTTTCATCAAAAATGCCGACTTAAAGGAGATCCTGCAGTCCATCCCGAATCCGCTGGAAACAGAAATTAGAGGGCGCAACGAGACGGGAGGGAGCCGCTGGTGAATCGATTTGCGTCTGGGCGAAGCCACTACTACGGCAGCTCAACGATCTTCATCGACGTGATCGGGTGAATTTCCCACGTCGTCTGCCGCCAGATATTCGGCTTTGATCCCGCCTTGTGGTTTCACCGTGCCTGTAGCGTTGATCGAGTTCGTCCGGTGCTCGGTGTCTTCAACCAACCATCCCGCGACTTCGATCCAGTGTCCGATCAGCGTGTGGTGGAGCGTGGCTGTGGACCAGTCCACGCCGTTCGCCTTCATCGCTGCTCGCCAGCGCGGTGTCACCTCCACGATCATCGGCTGACCGTCGTAGCTCGGCCCGATAGCATTCCCTTCGATGTGCGTGTCCCGATAGCGTTTGTCCTTGGCGTGGCAGTTCGACGTCTCGATGCCGCCAACTTTCACGTCCGTCACGTAGATACGAATCGTGGCGGCGTCGGTGTTGTTGAACCGACCTGTATCGTCGGTTGAGGGCTTCAGCCCGGAAGGGCCGACTATAGGCGTTTGGGCCCGATCCTCGTGGGTCATCTCCCCAACACTCTCAAGTCGCGGCGCTATCGCCCTAAAGCATCTAGCCACGAAGACTTCTAAGTTGGCAGTCGAGTCATTATCCGGCCAACGGGCACCTCGACACTGGGCACGTAATTGCTTAGAAGGCTCAGAAGCGCTCGACTTCGTGAACTCATGTCAGCGCGGTAAACGTCCGATGCTCAGACAATTCAGTCGAAGCCAAAATTACTGGATCTTGGGGACTATCTTCTCTGGCCTGCTTTCGTATGCGGGGTCGGCAAGCGGGGAGCCGGTGTCCCTCTTTAGTATTACCGAGCAATTGGGTTTCGGGTTTGGGAATGGAAGTGTTATCCATCCGGGTCAGCTGTCCTTTTCCCTGGCATACGATACGGGCCAGCCCTGCGCCCTAGCGGGCAGTACCGACTCCGACCCCTGGGATTTCCATCGGATGCGACGTTCTGTTTCCGTTCGACATGCCAACCGGGACCTTCGACTTCAACGCTGCCAATAGTTCCAATTTCAATGCGCTAGTGTCTCGCCTAACCGACACCACAGACGAGACAATCTGGTTGGTGACGTCTTTGTGGGACACCTCTGGGGTTTCCGCCGGCGGCGGATCTGCTGCTGGATTCGATGAGCAAAGTTTTGGAAATCTCGATGCAACTATAGACTTCATTCGGCTCATTTCAACAGCGACCATCGTCAGCTCGCCACAGAATTCAGACTGCTGCACACTACTTACCGGCGCCGTCGAATTTCAGCTGTGGGGGACACCCGGACCAAATTTCACTCCCCCGCCCCCGCCAGTGCCGCCGGTGCCGGAACCATCCACAGTCGTGCTGCTCGGTATCGGTTTCATCGGAGTTATAGGCATCCGCCGCTGGTGCCTATGATCCGCCCCAGCAATGTGTCGGCTTCCGGCACGGCAACATCGTAGCGCCCATGGGGACTTTGAGCCTCTACGCGCCTACGCTTTTCGTGCAGACGGTCATCGCAGCGTGAGCCTTGACGCACTTACGCTCGCGGCCTGCCCTCCCATCCGGGGTTGACGCTGGATGCACTTAGCATCGCCGGAGGCTCGTTCCCGGTGTTTCCCTGATGCCAATCCGGCTTGTGAATGGAGGGGTTAACGCTCGCGGGGGTCGGCACTGGCGGTCTCGGAGGATGCCATCCAGGCTTGTCGTTGGACCGCTTCACGCTGGCCGGAGGGCTGAAACCGCCGCGTGCCTTTGTGCGTTCCATAAAACTCAACCCCACGCCTAGTGTCTCGTAATCGATTCCGGTGAGTGACTTGGGTGACTTCGGTTTGTTAGTTTCTTCTCTACGGGTCTGATGCTTAGACTCTAGTCGAGATTTCTCGATTCCCAATTCACCCAAATCACCAAAGGCACAGACGTACAACCTCGTCCACCGGCCGCACCCCCCTAACTGCGCAAACGCCGAGAAGTGTCGCTATGCCAGCGGACTTCGGCCGTGAGCTTGCCCCGTCATGTAATCAGAACGGCCTTCCACTCGTGGCAGGGGTTCTGCTCGCCACAGGCACATGATGCCTTGGACACGCACGATCGCAGTGGCCAGTTTTCTGGCCACTGTTCTCTTCCCCACCCGTAGCTTCGCCACTTCATTCACCATGATCGGCATCCAGAACGAGATTATTGGCGCGGTCGGGGGTGTCTCCACATTCCAGCCATACAACCAATTTTTCGATATCATCTCGACCGGAGCGATTTCCGAGACGGTTCACGATACAAACATCTATGCCCCCGACAGCATCGCTGGGCAGCATCCGGAAAAGGGATTCGCCTCCGCCAGCGCGGACTTCGCATCCCTCGCGGTGTCCCTGAACCAGACCAGTGGGGGAGGAGAAACCATTGCTGAAGCGTTCGAGACGGTGTGGTTCACGTCCGACGTCAGCGGCGTTCTCGGTGGCTTGTTGTTTAATGGGGACGAACCATCCGAGAGCGCGTTCTCAGGCCCTCGTGCCGCGTGGACGATCACGGACATGACGACAAACACCGTGCTATGGAACGACCAGCCCGGTGTACGTGGTGCGTTCTCCAAGGGGCTTACGGACGATTTCGGAAGCCCTCTGGCACCCCTCGTGTTTAGTGCGAGCGACGTGTATAAGTTGCAGATGTACGTGCAGACCGGATCCAATCAGGGGCCTGATGAAGGCGACATCGCGACAAATCTGTTCTCGCTTAACGTGCCTGAGCCGAGCAGCCTCGGCTTATTTGGCGTCGGCTTGTTCGCCGTGCTCCTCTCTCGGCGTCGTCGAGTGTCCAAGTGAGAGATCGAACGCGAATGTCACTGCTGTGAGGACTGATGCCCATGGTGAGGGCGACGGTCGACGTACCTTGTGCCAAACGGCATCAACGAAAGGATCGCGGCTACCGCATAGATCGTAACGGTCACTCAATCCGAAAGATATTGTCCGGTGTGTTGCCGATCACTTTCGTGCGCAACAGCGTCATTGACCCCGCGACTCAAGGTAGATGCCGCCGCCCTCATCGAAGCCAGCCAGCGGCACTGATTCGACGTGATTAGGCTGTTCACGGGTTACATCTGCAGCGCCCCTTCGCCTCCGAATCCGCACAACGTTACACCTTGGTGGTCCGCCTCACCATGGACCATGGATCAAGGGTGGCGCCTTCAGTTTTTTTCGCACGCGACGGAAAATCGTGTTGACGACGCCGCCGATTGGGCGCATATTCGGATCGTCGTGAACGCAGCAGAACTGCTTGCTGCCAGCGGAATTCGGCACGAAAAAACAACTTCGCGTAGCATTCGATTTTCTGCTATCGTGAATTTGTCTGCTGCGAACAATCGTGTCAGTCGGGGAAGCGGGTCGCAGCGTGCAAACGCTCCTCGGGCTAGTTAGTGCGACGTGTGCCGACAAGTAAGTTAATCCACTGTTAGAAGCACCTAAGGCTCTATAGCTAAGGAATCCCTAGGTGCAGAGAGAGACGATGAACGAGACAACGGTGACAACCAGAGACGGCTAGGCTAAGAATCAAGACGCGAAGCTCCTGACTCCTTCCTAAGCTCTCCTTTCTAGGTCTTCACCCCACACAATTCAGCTCGAACGGCACCCATGGCTCTTGGTGTGCGCCTGCCTATGTTTTAGGTCAGTGAGCTGACTGTTTGTCTCGCCATCACGGGAAGGAGAAAAGCAACATGAATAGAAGAATCAAAATTCGTGATGGCGACGACGTTGACGAGTTGGTGGCGGACGCAAACCTAGATGCTGACTCTCGCCAAGAAAAGACACACGGAGGCATCTACACCCCAGAGGTGCAAGTCGCGCCATCTGGCTGGCCAGAGCCTTTGGCTAACGCCGCGCTTCGTGGAATCGCGGGGCAGGTCGTCCAGACGATCGACCCTCACACTGAGTCAGACCCAGCAGCAATTCTGTTTCAGTTCTTGACCGCGTTCGGCAATGTCGTAGGTCGTAATTCGTACTACCAAGTCGAAGCGACCCATCACCATCCAAATCTGTTCATGGCACTGGTAGGCGACACTTCAAAAGCGCGTAAGGGCACATCTTGGGGACACATTGATCGGTTGTTCTCACGGGCGGACCGCACAAATGAGCGGCAAGATCGAGATTCCTGGAAGAACCGTCTAGTCAGTGGTCTCTCTAGTGGCGAGGGATTGATCTGGGAGGTTCGTGACTCGACGCAGAACGTTCGCTTTGACGCGGACCCGGGCATTTCCGATAAGCGCCGAATTGTTATTGACAGTGAGCTTGCGGCGACCCTCAAGGTCCTCGGACGGCAAGGAAACAATCTGTCGCCTGTGATTCGGAATGCATGGGACTCCGGCGACCTAAGGACCCTGACGAAGAACTCCCCTGCCAAGGGAACGGGGGCTCATATCAGCATCATCGGGCATATCACGCGAGATGAACTCAAACGTGAACTCACCGCCACGGAAATGGGAAACGGATTCGCCAATCGTTTTCTCTGGCCATGCGTGAGGCGCTCGAAACTGCTCCCGGAAGGCGGCAACCTTCAGGACGCGGAGTTGGACGCACTGATCGAACCGATCCGGGACGCGATCGACTGGGTGGAGGATGTTGGTGAACTGAAGATGACCGACCGTGCGCGAAAGCTGTGGCGTGAAGTATACGCCGATTTGTCAGCCGCTAAGCCGGGGATGCTCGGGGCTGTAACGGCGCGAGCAGAGGCACAGACGATTCGGCTTTCGCTGTTGTTCGCGCTTCTTGACTGCTCGAAAGTGGTTGATGCCCGGCATCTCAGCGCGGGATTAGCGGCGTGGGAATATTGCGCGGCATCAGCACGGTATCTCTTTGGTAACGCTACGGGCGATCCCGTTGCCGATGCCATTCTGGACGAACTACGAATGGTGGGGTCTCGGGGGATGAGCCGAACTCAAATCAGAGATTCTCTTCAAGCGAAATCAGACGAAGGAGCGGATCGACGCGGCGTTGACGGTGCTCGAAGAGCGTCACCTGGCGCGATCCGACATCTTCAAGAACGGCGACCAAAAGACCGAGATGTGGTATGTGCGGTAACGACCTACGACCTACGACATTTCAAATGAAGTGTTCAATGCAGAGAAGTCAGAGCGGATATTTTGGTTCGTGGGGTCGAGACTTCCGACACCCACGGCAGGAGCGACAGGATGCCCTAGATGAACGAAGAGAATGAAATCGACCAGAACCCTACGTCCCTCGAAGTCGAGGTCCTACAAACCGAACGCACGCTAGCAACACCCCGCCTGTGCGAAGGCGAAGACTGTGGCGCTGACCTCACCGGACGCAGGCCACGAGCGCGTTTCTGCGGAGCGCGATGTCGCACTGCTCACCGCCGCAGCGAACGTGACGGCCAACTCACAAACATCATCACCGCTCTCGAGAACGCCATTGCTGCTCTCAAGACGTATGGCGGTGGCTTGTGAGTCGTCTTGATGATTTTCCGCGCTATCTGAAACCAGACGAAGTGGCGGAGCTGATGCGAACGTCACGGAAGGCCATCTACGTCATGATCGCACGGCGGCAGCTCCCTGGCGTCACGCGGATCGGAAAACGGTTGCTCGTCTCGGCACACGTTCTGCTATCGTGGTTGTCGGACCAACAAGAGAGCGCGTCATCGCTGCATCGAAAGGCAGGACAGCGATGAGCGTCAGACTGAAAGATCACGGGCAAGGCCGGTTGGAGGTGGACATTCGCCTTCGACTGGCGAACGGCGAGAGACATCGGGAGCGACGGTTCTTTACGAACCTCTCGAAGTCAGCCGCCAAGCGGTGGGGTCAAGATCGTGAACGGCACGTATCTGCAGCACGGTCTGCCCCAAGTGACGAAGGAGGTGCCAACGCTCGAAGAGTTCGAGGATCGCTTTCTGGACGGTTACGCGAGGGCGAACCGGCAGAAGCCGAGCGGCATCGCGGCCAAAGAAACGATTCTGAACATCCACCTGGTGCCGCTGCTCGGGACGAAGAAGCTGGACGCGATCACAACCGAGGACGTGCAGCGTCTCAAACAGCAGCTTCACGGGAGAACGCCAAAAACCGTCAACAACGTTCTGCACGGTTCTGAACGTGATGCTGAAGAAGGCCGTGGAATGGGACGTGATCGACGGATGCCGTGCAGCAGTCAGGCTGCTGCCGATCCCGAAGCCCTCGGCGGGTTCTACGATTTCGACGAGTACGAGCGGCTGGTGGACGCGCTCAATCCGAATCCAAACGCACACCTGATTGTGCTGTTGGGCGGCGAGGCCGGACTGCGGTGCGGGGAGATGATGGCGCTCGAATGGCGCGACGTGGATCTCCAAAAACGGCAGATCTGCGTCCAGCGCTCGGACTGGAAGGGCCACGTGACGGCACCGAAGGGCGGACGACTCCGCTACGTGCCGCTGACCGTTCGATTGGCGACGGCGCTGCGCGAACATCGGCATCTGCGGTCGGCCCGCGTGCTGTGTCGGCGGATGGTCGTCGCTCTCAGCGGATGTCGTGAAGCATCTACGTCGAACGGGCGGCGCGGCGGGCTCAGATCGAGCGAGAGCGGCGTGCATCGGCTGCGGCATACGTTCTGCTCGCATCTGGCGATGCGGGGCGCGCCGGCGCGGGCGATTCAGGAGCTCGCCGGGCACCAGGATCTGATCACGACGCAGCGGTACATGCACCTGAGTCCGGCGGCGATCGACGGGGCGATCGGCTGCTGGATCGGCCGGAATCCCGCGGAAATCGTGGAGACATTGTGGAGACGGCGATCTACCGAAACGCTAACTCGTCTCGGTAGAATCATTTAGTTGGCGGGGTCGACGGGACTCGAACCCGCGGCCTCCGGCGTGACAGGCCGGCGTTCTAACCAACTGAACTACGACCCCGAAATGAGTCGAATTTGCTTAGATCGCCGAATTCGCAGAATCCGACTGAATCTGGTGGGCGGTACAGGATTCGAACCTGTGACAGCCGGCGTGTAAAGCCGGTGCTCTACCACTGAGCTAACCGCCCTTACTGTCACACTACCGGCCGGCTGCGGCCCGCCAAAACGTCCCATTATACGTTGCCTTCAAGATCAGCAGCAATATCGCGACGCGCCACGCCCACATCGCCGCGCGGTGCTCGCGGTTGGCCATGCGCCTGCGCAGCGCGGAACCGCCGTGCTTTCGCCGCCGACGATGAGCTCGCGCCGCTTCACGCCCGCGGCGGTATCGATCGTACTCGCTCGCCAAACGCGCGGCGCAGAAACGCCTCCTCGCTCCGAATCGCGGCCGTGAGCGTCACCGCGAGATACACGACGACGAACACCGCGACGAGCAACGCTGCCCGACGCGACCGCCAAGCCGACGCCCATGATCGACGACCCGACGTACAGCGGATGCGCGAACCAGCGATACGGTCCCGAGGATGTGACCTCGCGCGACTTGTTGAGGTGGCCGGCGGCCCAGATGCGCAGCGCCTCGCCGGCGATCGCGCATCGGCGCCCCGGCGGCGAGCGTCGCCGCGGTCGGCTGCGCAAGCCACAGCACGAGGACGGCGAACAGCGAAACCGAGCGGCACGCGCCAACGCGCGCGAGACGTTCAGCGACGCGGCATCCGTCGCTTCCACGCGCGCAGCCGCCGATCCATTGCGGCGACGCGACTTCGGCCACCTGAATATCGAGCAGACACATCGTCTCGAGCGTGCACTGGCGAAGGTGATGGCACTGACAGATCGCGTCGCGCGAGATCGTGATGTCGGCCGGCGCCCACGGACCGTTCCGTTGCGGCCTGGTCGGACCGTAGAGCCCGACGAGCGGCGTGCCCACAGCGGCCGCGATGTGCGTCGGCCCGGTGTCGCCAGACACCATGACAGCCGCGCCGCGAACAAGCGCGACGACGTCGACGATCGTCGTTTGCGGCGACAGCACGCGCCGCGCCTGCGCATGCGCGACTACTTCGCGCGCCGAGCATCTCGCTCGCCGGGACCCCACAGCACGACCGACGTCAAGCCATGCCGATCGCGGAGATGCGGCGCAACCGCGCCGAGCCGCGCTGGCGGCCACCGCTTGTTCGGCCATGCGGCGCCGGGATTGAGGAGCGCGTAGCGGCCGCCGGTCTGCTGCAGCATCTGCGCGGGCCATCGGCGACTCGACCGCTGTCGATCGGAAACTCCGGCGGGCCGGCGGCGATGCCGAGCGGACCGAGCATTCCGAGGTTGATCTCGACGACATGGCGCGTCTCGCGCGGCGCGTAGATGCCCTCGCCGCCGGGATCGTGCACCTCCGTGTAGAACACGCGGGCGAGGGTTCGCGCAGATAGCGACGCAGCGAAGCCGACGACGCGCGGTGGCGCCCGAGGCGCGCGCGAGGATCGCCGACTTGAGCAGCCCCTGGAGATCGAGCGCGACGTCGTAACGGGCGCGGCGCAGCCCGACGATCGCCGCCACAGCGAAGCGCCGCCTGCACCCCGGTCAGACCTGCGGCCGGCCGATCGTTGATCACGAGGCGACGATCGATCACCGGAACGAGATCGAGCAGCTCGCGATGTTTGGCGCTGACGAGCCAGTCGATCCGCGCCGTCGGGAAATGCGCGTCGCAGCGCCGCCGCGACCGGAATGGCGTGCACGATGTCGCCCGAGCGCGCCGAGGCGGACGATCAGGAAGCGGTCAGCCACGCGCGAGCCGCGAAATGAGTGTCGCGCGTCGAATGGCGCTTCGTGTCGCCGACAATCGCAATCCGGCCACCGTACGCGCGCACGATCGCGCGCTCGGGCACGGTCTCCACCGTGTAGTCGGTGCCCTTGCAGTGGACGTCGGGCCGCAGCAGATCGCAGCAGCCGCTCGACGGTCGGATCGCTGAACACGACGACGTAGTCGACGCCGCGAACCGCCGCCACGAGCTCCGCGCGATCGGACGCGGCAGAATTGGCCGCCCTGCGCCCTTCAGCGAACGCACCGACTGGTCGTCGTTGATCGCCACGACAAGGCGATCGGCCTCGGCGGCCGCGCCCTGGAGATAGCGGATGTGGCCGACGTGCAGCAGATCGAAACAGCCGTTCGCAAAGGCGATCGTCCGACCCTGCCGTACGCTCCCGCGCGACCGCCGCGATCAGCTCTTCCTCGCCTACCACCGACCCCAAACGATGCTTCCCTTTCTCAGTTCTGTCCTGACGTCCTTCTCCCCTGCGCCGGCCCTTCCTGCGACCAGTTCTCGGTCGACGTGTCGTGATCGCCGGTGATCGCATCGCCGAGCTCGCGCGCGGACACTGTGGCCGTTCCGCGCTTCATCACGACGAGCCCGCCCGCGTAGTTGGCAAGACGCGCGGCCTCGTAGAACGAACCGCCGGCCGCGAGCGCAAGGCCGAACGCCGCGATGACCGTGTCGCCGGCACCGGTGACGTCGGCAACTTCATCGGACCCGAAAATCGGCACGTGGACGGTGGCCTGTTTCTGCTGGAACAGCGCCATCCCGCGGCTGCCGCGCGTGATCAGCACCGCCTCCATCCCCGTCCGCCGCAGCAGCAGGCGGCCCGCGCGCTCGAGCGCCGCCGCGATCGTCGTCGATATGGATGCCGAGTACCTGTTCCACTTCGGCTTCATTCGGCGTGCATGTCGTCAGGCCGCGATATTCGAGCAGCCGGTAACGCGAATCCAGGAGCACCGGGACCGCGCGGCGGCGCTTACGTTTGGCCATCGCGGCGCGGACCGATGCGGCCAGCGCCGGCGTGACGAGACCGGAGCCGTAGTCGGAGAGAATCACCGCGTCGCAGTCGGTCGCCGCGGCCGAGACCTTCGCGGCGAACGAGCGGCTCACGGCATCGGCGAGCGGCCACCCGGTCTCGCGATCGATCCGAACCACCTGCTGTTTCGCGGAATGAACGCCGCCGGCGAGAATCCGCGTCTTCACCGGCGTGCGGTAGGTGCGCGCACGCACGACGCCGCGACGATCGACGCCGCGAATGAAAACTGGCAAGCAGTCGTCGCCCTTCGGAGTCGGTACCGGCCAGCCCCGCGAGAATCGCGCGGCCGCCGAGCGCCGCGACGTTGTTCGCCGCATTGCCGGCGCCGCCGGCGACGATTTCGGTCGCGTCGTACTTCAGGATCAGCACCGGCGCTTCGCGCGACACCCGAGCCACCTCGCCGTAGATGAACTCGTCGGCAATCAGATCGCCGACGACGAGAACGCGGCGGCTGGAGAAACCGTCGACGAGACCCAGCAGCCGCTCCTTGCGCTCGGCCTCACCGGGCAGCGGATGAACCGAACGCGCGATCAGCACTTTGGCCTTTTGCCTTCTTCCTTTTGCATTTCACCGAGCACCCAACTCGCCGCGCCGATGAGATTGTCGGCGATCGCGTCCGCGTGAAGGCCGTGAGGCGGCCGCGTCTCTTCGGCAGCACCGTAGCCCGTCCTCACGAGAATCCCTTTCGCGCCGACGGCGCGGGCGAGCGCCACGTCGAGCCAACGGTCGCCGACGACGATACGATCGTTCGGGATCGACATCGAGCTCGCGAACCGCGCGGTCCACGAGGCCGCGCTGCGGCTTCCGGCAGTCGCATGCGATCGCGTACTGCGGCGTTTTGCCGTCCGGGTGATGGGGACAATAGTAATACGCGTCGATGTGAGCGCCGCCGGCGGCGAGCATCGCCGCGAGATGCCGGTGGACATCGTCGACCACGGCTTCCGTGAAGAATCCGCGCGCCACGCCCGACTGGTTCGACACGAGCACGACGCGCAGCCCCGCGCGGTTGAAGGCGCGGACCGCGTCGATCGTCCACGGGTACAGGTCGAGCCGCTCCACGCGATCGAGATACCCGACCTCTTCGATGAGCGTGCCGTCTCGATCCAGAAAGACTGCGGATGTCGGCATCAGAGCGTCCGTCGGGCGGCGGCGAGCACGGCGCCTGGGACAACGCCCCGCATGCACGCATGATCGAGCGGACATTCGCGGAGCATGCAGGGCCGGCACCACACGTCGTTCGTGAGGATCGCGTGATCCAGACGGGGATTCGCGATCTGCGGCAGGCTGCGCGGCGCCGTTTCTCGCTCGCGCGTCGGTCCGAAGATCGCGGTGATCGGCACGCCGAGCGCGGCGGCAACATGCATTGCGCCCGAGTCGTTGGTGACAAGCGTTCGAGCGTGGACGAGAACCCCGGCGAGCGATCTGTAGATCGGTGGCGCCGATCATGTTGATCACTGCGGCGCCGCGTCCGCGGGCGGCCGCTTCCACTTCGCGGCCGGTCGCAGCATCGGGGCCGCTGCCAACCAGCACAGAAACAACATCGTCCTTGACAAGGGCCGCGGCCAACTCACCGAAGTCACTCCGGCGGCCAACGTTTCGCGCCGCCGTATGCGGCGCCGGGCGCGAGCGCGACAAGCGGCGCGCGACCGTTCCATCCTGCGCCCGCGAGCAAAGCGGCGCCGGACGAGCGCACCGCCGGTGCGATGGACAAGCGCGGCGTGCTCGAACCGCTCGGAAAACCGAGCGCGGCTGTGAGCCGCTGGTATCGATCGATCTGATGTGCGTCGCGGACCGCCGCGATGGCGCGCGTGAGCAAGGGCGCGCGAAAGTCTGTGCGATACCCCCAACGCTCCGGAATGCCGGCGCGGTACGCGACAAGGGCCGAATGAAAGGAATTCGGCAAAAGGAGCGCCGTGCTGAACGCGCGGCCGCGCAGGTCGTCGACGCGCACCACCTCATCGATGTCCGGAACGAGCGCGAAGAGAGGCATCACCGATGGCCGCGCAGCAACGGCTATCGAAGCCGCGTTCAGCGATCGGCGGACGTCCGTGATCGCGGGCAGTGCCATCACAGCATCGCCAAGCCAGTTGGGCGCCAGAATCACCAACCGTGAAGTCATCGTTTCGGGACCGCATAAAGAATACCGCGAGATTGCCGCTCATTCTGGGCTGTGGTACGTTGGGCAATTCATGGTCTCGCCCAGCGAACCGCAGCGCGGAGTCGCCACCTTGTCGCTCGCTGACCGCGCGCGGCTGGTCCCTGCCGACCCGTTGCTCTCGGTCGTGATGCCCGTGTTCAACGAGCGCGACACGATCGACGAGATCGTCCGTCGCGTGCTGGCGCTGAGAATGCGCGTCGAACTCATCATCGTCGACGACTGTTCTAGCGACGGCACGAGCGAGAAGTTGGTCGACCTCCAGCGGCAGCACGGCTTCGTTCTGCTGAAGCAGCCGAGGAACATGGGCAAAGGCGCCGCGCTCCGCCGCGGCTTCGCTGCCGTGACCGGCGACGTCGTCGTCATTCAGGATGCCGATCTCGAATATTCCCCCGAAGAATATCCGCAGCTCATCGAGCTGATCTGCCAGGGGCGCGCCGACGTCGTGTTCGGATCGCGCTTCCTCGGACGGCACCGCGTCTTTCTGTTCACGCATTACCTCGGAAACCGCGTGCTCACTTTGATGACCAACGTGCTGTACAACACGATGCTGACCGACATGGAGACGTGCTACAAAATGATGCGCGCCGACGTGCTTCGGTCGATGACGCTCGAATCCGACGGGTTCGGCATCGAGCCGGAACTGACCGCGAAGATTTTCAAGCGCGGATATCGGGTGTACGAAGTGCCGATCACCTACGACGGCCGCGGCTACAACGAGGGCAAGAAGATCACATGGCGCGACGGCGTCGTCGCGTTGTGGGTCTTGTTGAAATTCAGGGTCACCGAGTAGCCGATCGGCCTACACCGTGAAAATCGCGCTGCTTCAGATCAATCCGACGGTCGGAGACCTCCACGGCAACGCGCAGCTCATCGTCGCCGCCGCGCGAGAGGCTGCGCGCTCGGGCGCGGAGCTCGCCGTCAGCCCGGAACTCGCACTCGTCGGCTATCTTCCTCGCGACCTGCTGCTCAGCCCCACGTTCGTCCGTCGCAGCTGGGAACGGGCCGCGGACCTTGCGCGCGAGCTGGCTGACGGTCCGCCCGTTCTCGTCGGGCTGCCCGAAGCGAACGTGTCCGACGTCGGGCGCCCGCTCTACAACAGCGCGATTCTCCTGGAGGGCGGCAAACTTCATCATCGGTTCCGCAAGGCACTCCTCCCGACCTACGACGTGTTCGACGAAGACCGATACTTCGAGCCGTTCCGCGGTCCGCAGGTTCTGAACGTCGGCGAAGCTCGCGTCGGCGTGAGCATCTGCGAGGACGTCTGGAACGATCGCGATTTCTGGAAACGACGCCGCTATCACCACGATCCGATCGAAGAGCTCGTGCGTGTCGGCGCTCAGGTGATCGTGAACCTGTCGGCGTCGCCGTTTTCAGTCGGCAAGTATCAGCGCCGCGAAGAGATGCTCAGCACGATGGCGCGCAAGCGCCAAGTGCCGGTCGTTTACGTCAACCAGTACGGCGGCAACGACGACCTCGTGTTCGACGGGCGGAGCTGCGCGTTCAATGCGGCAGGCGCGCTGATCGCCCGTGGCCGGGCGTTCGATGCCGACGTCGTCATCTGCGATCTCGAGAGCGCCGCGCCCCTCGCGCCGCCGACCGACGTGGCGCCGGAATTTGAAATCTGGCACGCACTCGTCCTCGGCACACGCGATTACGCCCGCAAGTGCGGCTTCGCCAGCGTCGTCATCGGTCTCTCCGGGCGGCGTCGATTCGGCACTCACGGCGGCCATCGCAGTCGATGCGCTCGGACGCGAGCACGTCCTCGGCGTGCTGATGCCTTCGCCATTCTCCAGCCGCGGGAGCATCGACGATGCGCTCGCGCTGGCCGGCAATCTCGGCATCGAGACCATCACGCTGCCCATCGAGCCGGCGATGCGCGCGTTCGACGCTACCTTGCAGAACGTCTTTGCCGGAATGCCGCGCGATGTCACCGAAGAAAACATTCAGGCGCGGATCCGCGGGAACCTGCTGATGGCGCTTTCGAACAAGCGCGGCTCTCTCCTGCTGACGACGGGCAATAAGTCGGAGCTGGCCGTCGGCTACTGCACGCTGTACGGCGATATGTCGGGCGGCCTCGCCGTGATCGCCGACGTACCGAAGACGATGGTGTACCGCGTCGCGCGCTGGCTGAACGACACGCGCGGGGGCGTCATCCCCGAAGCCATCCTCACGAAAGCTCCGTCGGCGGAGCTGCGGCCGAACCAGACGGATCAGGATTCGCTGCCGCCCTACAACGTCCTCGACGACATCCTGCAGCGGCATATCGAACGGCATCAGCCGGCGGAAGAAATCGTCGCCGCCGGATTCGATCAAACGACGGTCGACCGTGTGCTGCGACTCGTGCGCGCGGCAGAATTCAAGCGCAAGCAGGCGGCGCCGGGACTGAAGGTGACAGACCGCGCGTTCGGCACCGGCTGGCGGATGCCGATCGCGGCGAAGCTCGATCTCTAACCGTCCGGCGATTCCGGTTCGGCCGCGGGGAACATACCGCGCACATTCGTCGTCGGACCGACCTCGCGCCAGCGGCGATGCATCCACAGCCATAACTCGGGATAGCGGCGGACGTACATCTCCAGCACGTCGGTGCAGCGCTGCGTGAGCTCGCGCACCGGATCAGGATGATCGGGTGGAGGCGGCTCGACCGCGTGCTCGTAAATCATGCGATAGCGGCCGCCGGGAAGCGGCAGCGCGAACACCGGCAATATCGGCGCGCCGGTGCGCAGCGCCAGCGCGGCAACCGCCGACGTCGGTCGCCGCGGGCTTCTCGAAAAAATCCACGTAGATTGCATCGCGGCTGAGCGTATGTTGATCGATCAACACGGCAACGCCTCGGCCCGCCTGCAATTGCCTCAACACACGCCTGATCGTTTCCTTTCGGTAAATGATCGTGTTACCCGTGCGGCCTCGAATCTGTTCGAGCAGGCGGTTCAGCTCAGGGTTGTCCAGCGCGCGCGCGAGCACCGCGATCGGTTCCATGCGCACCGCGTGCACGAGCGCCTGCAATTCCCAGAAGCCGAAATGCCCGGTGACGAAGAGCACGCCTTTGCGCTGCGCGTACGCCGCGCGACATCGCTCCTCCCCGACGACTTCAACGCGCGCGACCATCTCCTCCGGCGACAGAGTGCCGAACTCCAGCAGCTCCATCGCGAGCCGGCCGAAGTGCGTGAAGGCGGCGCGGACAATTGCGCGGCGCTCGCGTTCGGCCCTCGCCGGAAAAGCGGTAGAGAGGTTGCCCTCTGCGATGCGGCGATGAGCGCGGTCGACGGTATAGAACGCGACGACCGATCGCCGTGCCCGAAGCGCGGACGACGGGGCCTGGCATCAGCCGTACGATCGCGATTAGAGCGTGGGCGAGCGCCGATTCGAGGCGGCGTCTCATTGGTGGTTGGTGGCTGGTGGCTGGTGGCTGGTGGCTCGTGGCTGGTGGCTGGCCACCTTTGGCTGATTGGTCGCGTGCAGGCGCGCCAGGAGCCACTCGCGAAAGACATCGTCCGGCTCGATGCCGACCATGAGCGGCACGGACGCGATCGGCAGGTCGCCGAGCGCGCGCGGTTCGAACCGCACGGCGTCCTTTTCAGTAGTGAGGACGATCGCGGATCGAACGGCACGGGCGCGCCCGGCGATCTTCGCGATGTCGGCGTCGCTGAACAAATGATGATCGCTGAACATCATCGTCTCGACCACGTCCCAGCCGGCCGAAATAATGTCGGCCACGAAACGTTCGGGCCGGGCGATGGCCGCAACGACGAACACACGCGACCCGGAGGGTACGACGACCGTATCGCGCGTGCCACCTATGCGGCGCGGAACGCCGAGCGCCCGCGTCACGCGGAACGCAATTGGAACACGGAGCGCGCGCGAGATCCTGTCGGCGGCCGTTGCATAGCCGGCGGAAACGAGCACGGCGTCCGCGGCCGCGGCCGCCTCAATCGGCTCACGGAGGTGCCCGGCCGGCATTGGCGAATCGACGAGTTCGTCCTCGCCGACGAGCAGCAAATCGATGTCGCGCGCGAGCTCGAAGTGCTGAAATCCATCGTCGAGCAGATGGACGGTGACGCCGTAGCGTGTTTCTGCGAAGAGACCGGACAGATATCGATCGGAACCCACGAGCACCGGTACCTGCGGGAGCGTCCGAGCGAGCAACAGGGGCTCGTCGCCGGCGGTGTCGATGCCCTGCAGCACGTGCACGCCGTCTGAGACAACGGTCGTGCCCGCGGGTGCCGTTCGCCGACCATACCCGCGCGTCAAGATCGCGGGACGCTCACCCGCTTCGACGAGAAGCTTCGCGATGTGCGCAACGATCGGCGTTTTGCCGCTGCCGCCGACGCGGAGGTTGCCTACGCTGACGACCGGCCTGGACAGGCGACGCTGCCGGGAGCGATCGCGCGCGTACCACTGACGCCGCCATGTGGCCGCGCGCCCGTACGCCAGCCCAAGGGCGCGAATCAATGCACCCGTCGGAATGGACGAACGACGGCGGTCCCGCCGCCTGGCAAGAGCTCTCCGATCGCGGCGAGCGTTTTATCCTTCGCGCCCCGATTCGCTTCGACGAGCGCTTGCGCTGCGGCGCCAAGCCGCGCGCGGCGAACCGGATCGGTGACGAGCGTCAGCATCATCTCTTCGAGATCGCGATCGGTTTGCACCTGCACGGCAGCGCCGTTCGTGAGAAACGCGTCCGCGATCTCCTTGAAGTTCTGCATGTGCGGTCCGAAGACGACGGGCTTGCCGTAGATCGCCGGCTCGAGAATGTTGTGGCCGCCGTGATCGGCGAGGCTGCCGCCGACGAAGACCGCTGTGGCCAGCTGATAGAGCTGCGCGAGCTCCCCGATCGTGTCGAGCACGACGACGTCGGCGCGTGGCTCGGCGTCGATCGGCAGCTCGCTGCGCCGTACCGTGACGAACCCCTGATCGCGGGCGAAGCGCTCGACTTCGACGAAGCGCTCGGGCTGTCGAGGCGCGAGAATCGCGAGGGCGCTCGGCACCGTCGTCTTGATGCGCGCGAAGGCCTTCAACATGGCGCTCTCCTCGCCTCGCATCGTGCTGCCGGCGACGATGACCGTCCGATTCGGCGTCAGTCGGAAAAAGCGCAGCACGCGCTCGCGCGGCTTACCCCGCGTCGAGGCGAGCGGCACTTGGAGTGAATCGAACTTCAGACTGCCCGTGACGGTGATCCGCGCCGGATCGCCGCCGAGATCGGCCAGGCGGCGCGCCGACTCGTCGCTCTGCATGCAAAAGCGATCGACGTGCTCGAGCACCCGGCGAAAGAACGGCCGGACAAGTCGATACCGCGGGTACGATCGCGACGAAATACGGCCGTTGATCATCGCTGTCCGGACGCCACGCGCGCGGCACTCGCGGAGGAGATTCGGCCAGATTTCCGTCTCCATCATGATGAAGAGCCGCGGCTTCACGACGTCGAGCGTGCGGCGGACGATGAACGTCCAGTCGAAAGGAAAATAGAACACCGCGTCGACGTGCTGCAGACTGCGCTTCGCGACCTGCTGACCTGGAATTGTCGTCGTCGACACGAAGAGACGGAGCCGCGGATAGCGTGTCTTGAGGTCGGCGGCGAGCGCCCGGGCGGTCAGCGCTTCCCCCACCGACACCGCGTGTATCCAGATGGATTCGTCGCCGTCGACGTTGAATGAAATCGGCAGGTAGCCGAGCCGTTGGGTGAGGCTGCCCACGTACTTCCCGTGGCGGATCGCCTGGTACAGAAAGTACGGCGACACGACGATGAAGACCATCAGCGTGAGCAGGCTGTACAGCAGGTACATCGGGACGGGCTATTGTAGAATGAAACGTTTGGAGGGACACCGATGGCCGTGAAGGTCGGGATCAACGGGTTCGGCCGTATCGGCCGGAATATCATGCGCGCGGCGCTCGCGGACAAGAACATCAATTTCGTCGCGGTCAACGATCTGACGAGCGCCCACACACTGGCCCACCTGCTGAAATACGACTCCGTGCTCGGCAACCTGCACGCGAAAGTCGAGGCGCGGGACAAGAGCATTTCGGTCGACGGCGACGAATTCCAAGTGCTCTCGATGCGCGACCCGGCGCAGCTGCCGTGGAAGGACCTCGGCGTCGACGTCGTGTTCGAATCGACGGGTCTCTTCACGAACCGCGACGACGCGGCGAAGCATCTCACCGCCGGCGCGAAGCGGGTCGTGATCACGGCACCCGCGAAGAAGCCCGACGTGACGATCGTGCTCGGCGTCAACGAGGAGCAGTACGATCCGGCGAAGCACCAAATCATCTCGAACGCCTCGTGCACGACCAACTGCCTCGCACCGCTCGCGAAGGTGCTGCACCAGAAATTCGGCATCCGCAAAGGCTGGATGACGACGATTCATTCCTACACGAATGATCAGCAGCTGCTGGATCTGCCGCACAAAGACCTGCGGCGTGCGCGCGCCGCCGCGCTCTCGATTATTCCGACAACGACGGGCGCCGCGCTCGCAGTCGGCGAAGTGCTGCCCGAGCTCAAAGGAAAGCTGGACGGTTTTTCGATGCGCGTTCCGACGCCAAATGTCTCCGTGGTCGACCTCGCGGCCATCGTCGACAGGAAGACGACCGGCGAGGAAGTGAACGCCGCGTTCAAAGAGGCGGCCCGCGGCGCTCTCAAGGGCATCCTCGATGTGTCGGAGGAAGAGCTCGTCTCGATCGACTTCAAAGGCAACGCGTATTCGTCGATCATCGACGCGGCGTACACGAAGGTCATGGATGGCGACTTCGTGAAGGTCGTCTCGTGGTACGACAACGAGTGGGGATACTCGAATCGCTGCGTCGACCTGCTGCGTTTGCTGGTCAAGAAGGGCCTGTAGGCTTGCCGAAGCTGTCGGTCACCGATCTCGATGTCATGCGGAAGCGGGTGTTCATCCGCGTGGACTTCAACGTGCCCGTCAAAGGCGGCGTCATCGGCGACGATACCCGAATCCGCGCCTCGCTTCCGACGATCAAGTACGTGATGCAGCACGGCGGCACAGTGGTGCTGGCGAGCCATCTCGGGAGGCCGAAAGGAAAGGTCGATCCGCAACTCAGCCTGCGGCCCGTCGCCGACCGGCTGGCGGAGCTTCTCGGCCGCCCGGTGACGTTCGTCCCCGACTGCGTCGGCGACGACGCGAAGAAAGCGGTCGACCAGGTGCGCGCCTCCGGCGGCGGCGTGGTCCTCCTCGAAAATCTGCGCTTTCATCCTGAGGAAGAAAAGAACGATCCGAAGTTCGCCGCGAGAGCTTGCGGCGCTTGCCGACGTGTACGTCGACGATGCCTTTGGGGCGGCGCACCGCGCACACGCGTCGGTCGAAGGGATCACGCATCACGTCCGCCAGGCGGCCGCCGGCCTGCTGATGGAGGACGAGCTGAAGTATCTCGGTCGCGCGCTCGAGTCACCGGAACGGCCATTCGTCGCGATCCTTGGCGGCGCGAAGGTGTCCGACAAGCTCGAAGTGATCGAGAACCTCCTCGGGAAAGTCGATCGCCTGCTGATTGGCGGCGCGATGGCATATACGTTCTTCAAATCGCGCGGGCTGCCGATCGGACGATCGCTCGTCGAAGACGATAAGCTCGATGCGGCGCGCGCGATCACCGCCGACGCCGCGAAGCGTAACGTGCGCCTCGAACTGCCCCTCGATCATGTCGTCACGGATCGCGTCGAGCCGGGTACCGCACACGAGATACTGCCGGTCGACGATCCGCGCATCGGCGATCGATTCGGCGTCGATATCGGGCCCGCGACGATCGAGGCCTACACGTCATTCATCAAGCCGGCGAAGACCGTCGTCTGGAACGGGCCGATGGGCGTCTTCGAGATCGAAGTATTCGCGAACGGGACGAATGCGATCGCTCGCGCCGTCGCCGACGTTCAGGGCACGACGATTGTCGGCGGCGGCGACTCGATCGCGGCCGTGAAAAAATCGGGTGTCGCCGATCGCATTACGCACATCTCGACCGGCGGCGGCGCCTCGCCTCGAATTTCTCGGCGGCCGCACGCTGCCCGGAGTCGCCGCGCTGACGGAGAACCCATGATGTCCCGCCCATCCTGCCCCGTCTAGGCCATGAGAATCCCCGTGATCGCCGGCAACTGGAAGATGTTCAAGACCGTGCAGGAAGCGGTCTTCTTCGTCAAAGAGCTGCGTGGCGTGGTGAAGGACACCGGCGAGATCGAAGTTGTCGTGGCGCCGCCGTTCACGGCGCGTGCACGCGGTGGCCGAGGCCGTGCGGAACAGCAGCATCGCGGTTGCCGCGCAGGATCTTTACTGGGAGCGCGAGGGCGCGTTCACGGGGGAAATTTCGGCTGGGATGATCGCGGAAGCCGGCGCGGAGTTCGTCATTGTCGGCCACTCGGAGCGCCGCCGGCTCTTCGGGGAGACCGATCAGCACGTCAATCGCAAGATCGTCGCGGCTATCGGCGCGGCGCTGACGCCGATCGTCTGCGTCGGCGAAACACTGGAGCAGCGCGAGCGCGACGAAACGCTGGCGGTCCTCGACAGGCAGATCAAGGAAGGGCTCGATGGAGTGTCCGCCGAGCAGATCGCGGAGCTGGTGATCGCCTACGAACCCGTATGGGCGATCGGCACCGGCCGCGTGGCGACGACCGCACAGGCCGGGGAGGCGCATGCGCAGATTCGCAAGCGGCTGCGCCAGTGGTTCGGCGGCGATGCAGCCGACCGCTGCCGCATTCTCTACGGCGGCAGCGTGAAACCGGACAACATTTCAGAGCTCATCGCGGAAGAGGATGTCGACGGCGCGCTCGTCGGCGGCGCCAGCCTCGACGTGAAGAGCTTTGCCGACATCGTGACGAAGAGCCGTCCGCCTGCGGTATAATCGGGGTTTCCTGAAAGCGGAGCAATGGTCCTCTATTATCTGGTCACGACTCTCTACATCATCGTGTGCTTCGTGCTGCTCCTCGTCATCCTGCTCCAGCAGGGCAAGGGCGGCGACATGGCGAGCGCGTTCGGCGGCGGGAGCAGCCAGACCGCGTTCGGTGCGCGCGGCAGCGCAACGGTGCTGTCGAAGGCGACGACGATATTTGCAGTGCTGTTCATGCTCGGAGCGCTGGCGCTCGCGATCATCGGCCAGCGCGGCCCAGGCTCGGTGGTGAGCGGCGCGGCGGCTCCGCCCGGTCAGCGCGCCGAAGCCAGCGACGCCGCCGAAAAAGTAGATCTCGGCCACGCGGAAGTGGCGGAACTGGCAGACGCACCAGCTTGAGGGGCTGGCGCTCGCAAGAGCGTGGGGGTTCGAATCCCCCCTTCCGCACCAAAACACGCAGAGGCCCGGCTTTCTGGGCCTTTTCTTCTGTGCGAAAACGCCCGAGCTAACCAACAGCTGACAAGCGGCGCCAATCTTTCGACAGCCCGCAGATCTCCGAAGGTCGCCGATGCGCGAGTGTGCCGAAGGGATGACCGATCGGAACGGACGAATCGTTTACTCGACCGAGTCGGGCCGCACGTGTCCCAAGTGCGGCTGGCCGGCGGACGATTGCAAATGCAGCAGCCGATCGACAACCACGACACCGCTTCCCGCGAAGATCGTCGCCAAGCTGCGGATAGAGAAGAAGGGCCGAGGCGGCAAGAGCGTAACGGTTGTCTACGATCTGCCCACGAACCAAGCCTTTCTGAAGGATCTCGCCGGCGAGCTGAAGCGGGCGTGTGCCGCAGGCGGAGCTGTCGTCGAGAACACCATCGAAATTCAGGGCGACGTTCGCGATCGCATCCGGGTGTTGCTGACGCAGAAGGGCTGGACGGTGAAAGGCTGATAGTGGATTTGGCTACTCCGGGGCCCGGCACGTTTTCTTCGGGTCGCCCCTCTGGCGTATCGGCTGCCTCACCCTTGAACGCCAATGAGTGAAGTCAATGCGGCCGAAATGTTTTTCCCGTCTCGAGGAGCGTCTTCAGCCGCGACAAAATCCGCGGCCACCCTTCCGCATTCTGAACATACGCGGGATCGTCGTCAGACCAATCATCGTTCGTGACGACAACCTTCACGGCCTCGGTCTCCTGAGTCAACGCCACCCTGACCCGGGACATCACGGCGCCGTCGCCCATGCCGAACCTGTACTCGAGCAGCGTGGGCACCTGCGCGTTGAGCACCTCACCTGTCACGTAGCGCGTGGGCTGACCATCTTTGCCCGGTCCAGACCATGTCATCGCTCCGCCAGGCTTGAGGTCCACCTCGAAGTCCGCGCCCATGAAGATCTTCTGGTTCGCGTCCTTCGAGACAAATCCGTCCCAGACCTTTTCGATCGGGGCCGCAATGTAGAACGTAAAAATGAGCGGTGGTTTCGCCATGGTTGCAATTGTAGGCTGATAAGCTGACACGTCGTGAGACGCAGACCGCCGGACATTCCTTCCGAAATCGAAGACCACCGCGATGCGCACTGGCGGCGTGAGGGCATGCGGCAGGTCGAAACCGCGCTCGACGCCGAGCGGTTCATCGAGCAGGCTGGCTTCGCCGCCTGCCTCACCGATTCCCGCAAGCCGGGGCCGTCGCTCTACGTCGCGGTGTGCGGACGCCGCGACGCGGTGATGCCGCGCAACGTGCAGAAGGACGAAGAGGCGTCGCGCACCTGGGTCCTGAAGGACGAGATCATCGCCCGCGGCCAGATGTATTACGCGAAGCTCGCGAGAGGCAAGGCGACGTTCGTCGCACCACGGATGATCCCGTATTTCCACGCGGTCTGGGGCATGCGCAAGTCCGAAGAGCCGCGGCGGCTCGGCAAGAGAGCGCAGGCGATCCTGCGCGTGCTGCGCAAGGAATGGGAAATGAGCACGTCGGATCCTGCGCGAAGAATCCGGCGTGAAGGATCGTGCGGCGTTCACGAGAGCGTTGGACGAACTGCAGGCCGCAATGCTGGTCGTACCGAGCCAGGTGTTCTACCAGCCGAAGTTCACGTACATCTGGACGCTCGGTATCGGCCGATTTCCCGACGCACTGCGGCGACGCATCAATCCGGAGGTCGCATTCCGTGAGATCGCGCGCACGTTTCTCGCGGGCGCGGGCATGACGACGCGCGGCGAGCTGGCGCGTGTGACCGGGCTGTCGCGGCCGGACGCCGGACGCGGCAATCGCGCGCTCGTCAAAGAAGGCTACGCGACCATGCTCGCGCCCGGGACGTATCGCTTGTCGTCGCTGGCTGGACTGTCGTCGAGTGAATCAACGGTCATCGACGCTGTCCATCCGCAATAAGCTCACCGTCCGGTCGGCGTCATCGGCGGACCGACGATCTCCGAACCGTATCGGCCGCTGACGCGCTTCAGCGCCTCGATGTCGGGCGGTGTCATCGGAGGCAGGCCGTCGTGTTCCGGCGCGCGGCCGCCTTCGATGAACACACCTTCACCGCCTCCGGGCGTCAGCAGCGTGAGCATCCGGGCCGGGTGGTCGCCTTCGACGACGAACGAATGCGGAACGTCGCGCGGCAAAAACACGAACGCGCCGGGTTCGGCCCGAAACGTCCGGTCGCCGCACCGCATCGTCAACTCCCCTTCGAGCACGTAGAACGCTTCATCCTCGCAGTGGTGGACGTGGAGCGGCGGCGAGAATCCCGGGGGCGATGAGCGATTCCACGAGCCCATATGCGCCGCCCGTGTGGTCAGCGGTCGCCTTGACCGTCATGCGGTTCCTGAGAAACCAGATGGCCTCTCCCTCACCGGGCGCGAGGAAGCGGGCGTGTTCGGCGGTACGGGTCGGCGACGGCGATGTCATCATCTCTCCTCTCTTCGGCGTAATTGCACTCACATGTAATTACGACATCAGCGTATACTTTGTTCGAAATGGCTGTCAAACGTCGAGGCCGTGTTGCCACCCCGCCGCCGAATCACGCGGCGCGCCCCGCGCAACGGCGCCGGACACGGAAGGCGATCGTCGATGCCACGATCGCGCTTCTCGCGCAAGGCGGGACGCCATCGGTCGCCGACGTGGCGGCCGCAGCCGACGTTTCGCGCCGCACGGTGTATCTGTATTTTCCGACCTTCGATCAGCTGCTGATCGACGCCACCGTTGGCGCGCTCAGTCAGTCGACGATCGATCGCGCCATCCAGCCCGACTCGGCAGATACGGACGTGAGCGCCCGCGTCGAACGCATGATCCGCGCGCTGCAGCACGTCTCGCCCGAGGTCGAGCGGCTCGGCCGCGCGCTGGTCCGCCTCACGGTCGATGCGGGTCAGCCGGCGCCGGGAGAGGCGTCGCCGCGTCGCGGATATCGCCGCGTAGAGTGGATCGAAGGCGCGCTCTCGCCATGGCGCAAGCGGATCGGTCCGGCGCGGTGGCGCCGGCTGGTGGCGGCGCTCGCGATGGTCGCGGGCTGGGAGGCGCTCATCGTGCAGCGCGATGTGTGCGGGCTCACTCGCAGCGGAAGGCGAAGAATTATCGGTGTGGGCCGCACGGGCGCTCCTGCATGCCACGATGCAAGAGCTGCCCGCGCGGCACTAAGCTACGGCGACGTCGTCACATTGCTGATCGTCGCCGTGGTCGCGGCCGTCGTCGTGTGGCTCGTGACGGCGAGACCGACATACACCGTGCTCGCCATCGAGATCGTCTCGCTGCCCACCGCTTTCCAGGTCACGCCGTCGGCCGATTCATAGCCGGTGATCGTGCTGCCGTTTCGCACGAGACGAACCCATCGCGGAGGCGCGGCCGACGAGCCGGTCAGGTTGAGGGTGCTGCCGCCCGTCGTCGGGCGCCACTGCAGCGCGACGCCACGCGCCGACGACACGAGCATGAACGCATGCTTCGAATTGGACGCGAGCGACTCACGGATCATCACGCCCCCCTTCGACCAGGCATTGGCCTGCTGCACGCTCGCGACCTGCGCCTGGATCGACCCGTTGCCCGCGAGCGTGTGATACACGAAATGGAACGCGTCCGCCGTGCCCCAGACATCCGCGCCCGACCCTTGCACGGTGAACGTGGCGTTGCTGTACTGCGCCGACCCGGCGACGGGCACCGAACCGATGTCGTGATCGGCCCACGGGCTCGGCAAGTTCGAGGCGGGCGCCGAGCCGCCGGTCGTGAAGCTCCAGATCGGACCGGCCTTCGTCTGATTCGCCATCGTCTTCGAGACGATCTGCCAGTAGTAAGTCGTCGCCGGCGCAAGCGTCGGCAGCGTGAGGCTCTGATACTGCTTCGGCGATTTGGTCGGGTCGTCCGGGCCGAGATTCTTGTTCGCTGCGTAGAGCGGCGGCGTCGGACTCGCCCCGAAATAGATGTCGTAATTGTGGGCAAACGGACCGCCGTCCCACACGAGTTTCACGCCGCTCACGCCGAGGCCGACGGTCCCGGTCGCCGGCGTCTGGTAAACCGGTTTGTCCGGCGGCAGCGGCGTGAAGGCCGATGTCTCGGTCGCTTTCGATGGACTGCTGTTGTTCCAGCGGCGGTCGAAGTAATTCACGAACCAGCTGAAAATATTTGTCTTCGTCGTGAAGTAGTTCTGCTCGTGCTGTGAGTTGGCGGATGGGGTCGTCCAGTTCGACGAGCCGAAAATCGTCATTCCCTGGCCATAGAGCAGGACGAGCTTGCCGTGATCGATGCCCTGGTGAACCGTAATGCGAATCGGAATGTGCGCCATGTACAACCGATCGACGTTCCACGCGTCCCAGAGGCGCTCCCGCAGGCGATACTCGCCCGGGTCGACAATGATGCGCACCGGGATTCCGCGCGCGGCGGCCGCGATGATCGCGTCCGTGTGTCGCCGATCGGTGATGCGGAACATCATCACGTCGATCTTGCTCGTCTCCGCGTTGTAGCGGTCCACCGAGCGGACGGCGAAGTCCTCGCCGGGGGGAAAGTTCAGCTCGGGATCAATCGACGTCCTCGCGTAGTGCCGGACGAGAGAGGCCGGCGGGTTCGCCCATGATGCGTAGTTTGACGTGTCGACCCACGCATCGTCGAACTTCGTCATGAAGCTGTTCACGACGGACGCGTCGGTCGTGACATAGACGGTCTCGTCGGTGTAGTTGACGTAGGCCTGCTCCGGAACGAACGCGTCGGGGCTGAAGTTTGCGGACCCGAAGTACACGGTGTTCTGGTGGGCGAAGATCATCACCTTCCAGTGCTCGATTCCGGACGCAATCACGCTTGCGCATCGGGATGCCGGCGGTCGCGAGCTGATTCATGATTTGCTCGTCGACAGAATCCTGCGCGAAGTCGCGCGGATCCATCAGCACGCGCACCTGAACGCCCGCCTGCCATCGCTTCACGATCGCGTTCGAGTAGCGGGCGTCTTCCATAAACCAGAGGCCGACGTCGATCTCGGTGGTCTCGGCGCTGATCAGGTTCAACAGCTGCTGGCGGCAATCCTGGAATGACGGATCGCAGAGTGTTTCGGTGGCGTGCGCGCGAGCAGGCGCAATGAGGAACGCGCATATCGCGAGCGCGCCGACGCAGACGGTTCGTAACAGGTTGACTCGTGTCACAGTTTCCCTTCCGCTGAGCTCAAAAATTCTTGAGCCTTCGGACGAGTAGCCAGACGAGTGCCATGGAGAGCTCGAGCGCAGAAGTCTCTAGTTTTCCCTTTCTTCCTCAACACACGGTCGCTGCCGCGAGGAAATGCCGAAAAGTTTTTCCGAGAATTGGTTTCATGACGTCCATGTCGTTCGCTCAACCGTTGGCGGCGAGACACGGCGCGCACGTTGCACCGTGTTTTCTCCAGGAGGCATGAGTATGCTGTTCACACTCGCGTTGATTCTTCTCATCGCGTGGGCGCTGGGGCTTGGCGGCGTTTACGCGATCGGTTCGATCGTGCACGTCCTGCTCGTCATCGCGATCGTGCTCTTCCTGGTCGGTCTGATCAGCGGGCGCGAAACCGTCGCTTAAACGCCGGGTATGAAGCCGGAGCGAGTGCTCCGGCTTCTCATCGCCGCGTCCACACACAAAAACGTCATCGACCGCGCGCTCCAAGCGTCAGCGGTCACGATGGTCCTGCAATTCTGCGGGTCGCTGTGCCGGTCCGGCACACGGCGATCAATGACCGTTTACGAACGCTTGCCGCAAGTGGCTGAAGCGCCAGCCATTGGACAGCTCATGCGCATTGGCGCGCATCTTGATGACCTCGTATGACGCTATGGTCAACTACAACGTCCCCCGGCTAGCAGCTCAAGGTCCGCCTCCACTCTGCCCGAAGTGCGGCAGCCATCGAACCGAAATCATCGGCCTCAGCGACGATCTGCAGACCGTCTTCGTCCGATGCGGCGCGTGCGGACACAGTTCAAATGTTCCCGCGCGTCCGACGACGCCGAGGCCGCTGGAGCCGGCGCGGTAAGCTTGTCGCTCTGACGAATCCCGCGCTTTCTCGCAATCACTTCGACGTCGCGATCGTCGGCGCCGGCGCTGCGGGTCTGGCAACCGCCATCTTTGCGGGCCGACGCGCACGCGCCGCACGGATCGTGCTCCTCGATGGCGCGCGGCGGCCAGGCGCAAAAATTCTCGTCAGCGGCGGCGGACGGTGCAACGTCACCAACACGGTCGTGAGCGACGACGATTTCTGGGGAGGCCGCAGGCCTGTCGTCCGTCGTGTGCTGCGCGCCTTTCCGGCGCCGCACGCGGCAGCGTTCTTCCGCGAGATCGGCCTGCCGCTTCATGAGGAGGAGGACGGCAAGCTCTTTCCCGACTCGAACCGCGCGCGCGATGTGCTCGACGTGCTGTTGCGCGAGCTCGCTGCCGTCGGCGCGACGCTGCGTGCGGAGCATCGCGTGCTCGACATCGTTCCGCACGCCGACGGGTTCGCGATCACTACGGCGGCCGGGGACTGCACTGCGCGCTGCATTGTGCTCGCGACGGGCGGACTGTCGTTGCCCAAAAGCGGCAGCGACGGCGCCGGGCTCTCGATTGCCGAGCGCCTGGGCCACACGATTGTGTCGACGACTCCGGCGCTGACGCCGCTCCTCCTCGCACCGGACGATCAGCTCCACAAGCGAGCTCGCTGGCGTCGCGCATGTTGCGGAGCTGTCGATTTGGACGAACGGACGCATCACGACGAAGCTTCGTGGTTCGATGCTCTGGACGCACTTCGGGCTCAGCGGACCGGTCGCGTTGAACGCGTCGCGCCACTGGCTTCGGCTCGTGACCGATGGCCTGCAGCCGCTCGTGACGTTGAATATGTGCGGCGGTGATCCCTTCGACGTTCTCGACGGCCGCATCGCCCGCACCGCGAGTGATCGGCCAAAGGCATCGCTGCAGGCGATCCTCTCGACGCTTGATTCCCGCCTCGGTCTCCTGCTGCGGTGCTCGGAAAGCTGGCAATCGACCCGCTCATGACGGTCGCGCATCTGCCGCGAGCGGACCGGAGACGACTCGCGCATGCGATAGCCGAATGGCCGCTGCCCGTGACCGGCTCACGCGGCTACAACTACGCCGAGGCGACCGCTGGCGGCGTCTCGCTCGCTGAAATCGATCCAGCCACGATGGAATCGCGCGTATGTCCGCGACTCTTTCTGGTCGGCGAGATGCTGGACGTGGACGGCAGGCTGGGCGGCTTCAACTTCCAATGGGCCTGGTCGAGCGCGTTCGTCGCCGCCCACGGGCTGGCCCGCCATCTGTTACACTGCCCCTGATGCGCAGGTTTACGTTCTGGGGGTTCAAATCCTCGAACGAAATTCTCGAAAACAGCCTCGGTTCGCTCGAGCGCGGCGTCATGCAGCTGGTGTGGACACGCCGCGAGATCAGCGTGCGCGACGCCTGCGTCGAATTCGGCGACGGTGTCGCATACACCACCCTGATGACGACGATGGACCGGCTGTATAAGAAGGGGCTGCTCACACGTCGGAAAGCGGGGCGCGCGTTCATGTACAGCGCCGCCGCGTCGCGCACGGAGATCGAAGGAGCGGTTGCGACCGAGCTCGTCCAGAGCTTGCTGAAACGGGACGGTGAACCGCTGCCGGTGCTGTCCTCTCTCGTCGATGCGGTGTCCGAGCGCGATCGCGCGCTGCTCGCCGAGCTCGAACGGCTCATTCGAGAGAAACGACGCGAGCTGCAGAGGAAGAAGGCGTTGTGACCTACTTCCTCTATGGCGCGACGCTCGCGTTTACATGGTTCCTCGCGCTGAACGTCGCCCTCTCGCTTGCGGTCGCCGCGGTCGCGAGTCGGGCGAGCGCCGGCTTGGCGACGAGCGCGCCTGCCCTTCGCGCGCGCGTGCTGCTCGGGCTCCGGCTGCTGCCAGCCGTCGCGTCGATCCTGTTTGTCGCCGGCGTGTTCCTGCCGTCGTTCCTCGAGCTCGAACCGCGTGATTTCGACGAAGCGTTCGGCGTGACCACGATCGCGTTTGCCGTCCTCTCGTGCGCGCTGCTGTCGGGGGCGTTATGGCGCGGGGCCGCCGCGCTGCGCGACGCGATCAAGCGGTCGAGAAGCTGGATTGATCGTGCGCGGCCGGTCGCTCTCGCCGGATCGCCGGCGCCCGTCTTCTGCCTCGACGCGCCCACGCCGGCGATGACGCTGGTCGGCGTGTTTCGGCCGAAGCTGCTGGTCACGAGCCCGCTGCTCGACCTTCTCACCCCGGAGGAACTGCGGGCAGCCGTTTCGCACGAAGTCGGCCATCTGGGGTCGTGGGACAACCTGAAGCGCCTGGCGATGCGCGCCACGCCAGATGCGCTGTCGGCGCTCGGGGCCAGCCGAAAACTGGAACACGACTGGGCGTTCGCGGCCGAGCATGCCGCCGACGCGCGCGCGGCCCACGATCCGGCAACAGGGCTGGCGCTCGCATCGGCGCTCCTGAAAATCGCGCGGCTCACGCCATCGGTCGCATCTGAACAGGTACTGGCGAGCCCACTTGTCGGTGGTGACGCGATCGTGTCGCGGATACTTCGCCTGACGGAAGGCGCTGTCGAAAACCGCCCGTCTCTAGGTGCACGACTGGCGGCGGCCGCCGCGTTCGCAACGCTTCTCGTGACGCTCGTCGCCACTTACCGCCCGCTCCTCGCGACCGTTCACCAGGTCAGCGAAGTGCTCGTCCGCGTGCTTCCGTAACCACCAGAGTTCTGCCGCGCCGGCGGACGGCAATCACGTCGTCCTGGCGGAGAAGATGTTCAGGAGCGCCTGACCATTCGGCGACCCGAGACCGGTGCAGCCGTCCCAGCCGACGCGCGCCTGATACGCACCGTTAGTGCCGGAGGTGATGTCGCGGAGTCCTCGTGAGCCGGCCGCGTACAGGAGCGGACCGACGTAGCCGAGCGGCTTGCCGCGGCTTTGATTGATCAACGCCACCAGCGCCGACCAGAGCGGCGCGACCGCGCTCGTGCCTCCGTACACGACGTTGTGGCCGTCGACGCGGACCTGATAGCCGCTCGCCGGATCCGCATTTCCGGCGACGTCCGGCACGCCGCGGCCTTTGAAATGCGATGGGTTCACCGACACGGGCACCTTCGCCGATGCCTGATACGACGGCAAGGCGAACACGTCGCTGACGCCGCCGCCGGTCGCGCCGCCATTCGCGCCATCGTTCCACACCACTTCGCCGGTGAGCGACCCGCCGGAGCCCTCGATTCGTGTACCGCCGCAGGCGAGCACATGCGGGCTCGACGCCGGAAAGTCGACGTGCGCATGGCCGTCGGTCACGCCGTCACTCGATCCGCTGTCGCCCGAAGCGCAGCAGACGGTGACGCCAAGCGCCGCCGCATCCTGAAACGCCTGGTCGTAGCCCGTCAGCGACTGCTTCGTCCACGACGACTCCGGGCCGCCCCAGCTGATCGACACCACCGCCGGGCGGCGCACCGTATCGTGCACCGCTGTGGTGATCGCGTCGAGAAATCCCTGATCCGTGTTTGGCGCGAAGTAGACGGCGATGCGCGCGGCCGGCGCGATCGCGCCCACGACCTCGATGTCGAGCAGCACTTCCCCATCAGCGCTGTTCGGATCGCCGACCGGCGTGTTCTTCGCACGATCCACCGACACGGCGGTGACCGATGGCGTCTTCACGCCGAGGGCGGCGAAGTACGTCTGCAGATCGCTCGCCTTGAAACCGCCGCCGAGCTCCACGATCGCGACGGTCTGGCCCGCGCCAGTGAGGCCCGAAGGAAACTGGTACATCCGCGCGATCTCCGGCGGCGTGTACGACGTGTCGACGGCGGCGGCGCGCACAATACGGCGATGACGGCGGCACCGCACGTCCGCCTGCGGGCGGTTGTCGAGCCCGAATACGCCGACGACGATCTGCTCGAGATCCGCCGGCGGATACAGCGGGCCCGAGCGGCCGCGGTAGACGCCGTGCTCGCACTGGTACAGCTTCAAGGCGGTACCGAACGCTTCGTTCATCGCGGCGATGGTGCCCGTGAGGACGATTGTGCGTCGCGCCAGATCGACGCTCGTCACCGTGAGATCGAACTCCTGGGCGAACGCTTCGACGCGACGCACATCGTCCGGGTCGGCGCCGTACCGAGCGGCAAAATCCTCGCGGGACAGTGGCTCGTCGTGCCGGCTGAGATCGAGCGGCGTTTTACGCCGCAGCATCAGGCTGACATCGATCGGCTCGGAAAGATCGGGCGCTCCGGCAAGCCTCGCGTCGACGCGCGGTGTCCGTTCGCTGCCGGGAAGCAGGAATCGTTCGGTGGCCATGGCGTCTCCCTCGGCGCGGTACTTTATTACACGGCCAACGGACCCGCGAGCTCGTCTGCGCGCTCCGAAGGCTTACGGGGTGGATGCAGCGGTTCTGCGATCGACTACGAGTTCGGCAGCGTGATGCGAAACGTGCTGCCCGCGGGTCCTGACGATTCGAGGGCCAGCGTGCCGCCGTGCGCCTCGGCAATCCAGCGCGCGATCGGCAGCCCGAGGCCGGCGCCATGACCGCGGCGCGCGGGATCAAGCTGCACGAATCGGTCGAAGATGCGGCCGCGATCCGTCTCGGCGATCCCCGGCCCCTGATCTTTCGACTCGAATCGTGACGCCGCTCGACACGGCGACGTCGACGGTCACGGCGCCGCCGGCCGCCGTGTGCTGCACGGCATTCTGGAGCACGTTGAGCAGCATCCGCCGCAGCAAATCCTCGTCGCCGCGAAACGGGATTTCCGAGAGCGCCGCGCCGCAGATACCAACGCCGCGCTCCCGGGCGAGAACGTCGACCGCGCGGCGGCACTCGTCGATGAGCTCGTCGAGATAGAGGCTCACCGGCCGCAGCGGATATCCTCCCGCGTCCGCCCGCGCCAGCACGAGCATGTCTTCCACGAGCGTGCCGACGCGCTGCGCCTCACCGCGCACGATCGTCAGCGCCTCCCTGTACTCCGTATCGTCGCGGCGTTCGCGCGAGAGCGTGACGTCGGCCGCTGATCGGATGACCGAGACTGGCGTCCGCAGCTCGTGCGATGCATCCGCCATGAACTGTCGCTGCGTCTGAAGCGCCGCGCGCAGGCGCGCGACCAGGCCGTTGAACGCCGTCGCGAGCTGCCCCAACTCGTCGGCCCGATTCGACTCACCGAGATCTTCCAGGCCGGTCAGGGGAATGCGCGACGCGCGCTGCGCCATCACGGTAATCGGCCGCAACCCGACCGACGCCAGCCACAGGCCGCCGCCGGCGGCCAGCAGCAGGACGATGGGGATGCCCACGACCATCGCTTCCTGAACTTCGTGGCTCTCGCGGTACACATCGGATAGCGGAGTGGCCACCAGAAGAATGAGTCGATTCGCGCCGAATGTGTACAGCTGCGTGCGGATGCGCCACGCCGCCGCTCCAGCGCCGGCCGTCCAGTGTTGAGATTCCGCGCTCGTCAACGCGGCGCGATCGTGGATGTCGAGGCCATTCCAGTTCGCGGCAAGCACGGCGCCGTCGGCATCCATGACGGCGACCGCGAGACCCGGCGCCGCGACGGTTTTTCGGGCCTCTTCGGCAGCCGCGGCAACGTTCGGCGTCTCGGACAACTCGTCGCGCACGATGTTCGCGAACGTCGCGAGCACCGCGTCGAGCTGGCGATCGACGCGGCGCAGGCCGAGCCGCCCCTGCTGCCACAACACGTCGGCGCCGAAGAGCGACAGCACGACAAGCAGCGCCAGCGAATACCAGATCGTGAGCCGCGCGCGAAGGGACAGGTTGACCATCACTCGCGGTCGATCGGCACCAATTGGTAGCCTTCGCCTCTGCGCGTCCGGATCACCGAGTCTGAACCGGACTGATCGAGCTTGCGGCGCAGCCGTTGGACGTACACGTCGACCACGTTCGAGACGGGATCGTAGTGCTCGTCCCACACGTGCTCGGCGATGTCGCCGCGGCTGACGACGTCGCCGGCGCGGCGAACCAGGTACTCGAGCAGCGCATATTCTTTCGCGGTGAGAAACACGTCTCGATTGCGGACGCGCACGCGGCGGCTTCGCGTCTCGATCGTGATCGGGCCGACGGCGATCCGGTCCGGCAACAACGGCTGGCGGCCGCGCCGAATCAGCGCACGAAGCCGGGCCAGGAGCTCCCCGAAGTCGAACGGCTTCACGAGGTAGTCGTCGGCGCCGGCATCCAGCCCCTCGATCCGGGCCTCGACGGCGTCTCGCGCCGTGACCATCAGGATCGGGACCGCGCAGCCGGATTCACGAATCGTGCGGCACACGGCGAAGCCATCCACGATCGGCAGCATCACGTCGAGAATCACCGCGTCGTAATCGGTCGTCCCCACCTGGAATACGGCCGTTTCGCCGTCAGCCGCCAGATCGACCGCGTACGTCTCCTCGCGCAGCCCTTTGGCGAGCACATGAGCCGCATTCGGTTCGTCCTCCACGAGGAGCACGCGCATCGCACAGAAGAATATGCCACGATGGCGATTCATCTTGGCGTCATCCTCCGGGCGATACACTCGTCGGCTGACATCCGCCCGCAGGCGGCTGCTGCACCGGGTCACGCACGGTGCGGTGCGGCAAAGGGCCACGTAGTAGAGGAGCACGACATGCGACAGGGACTGGCAGCGGCGGCAATCATCTGTCTGGCGGCAACCGGAGCGGTCCGGGCGCAGGATGGGCCGTACAAGTTCTCCAAAGAAATTTTGATCGGCGGCGAAGGCGGCTGGGATTACCTGTCCATCGATGCGCCCGCGCATCGGCTCTACGTCAGCCACGCGACGAAGGTCGTCGTCATCGACACGCAAGCCGCCAAAGTCGTCGGCGAAATTCCCGACACGCCTGGCGTGCATGGATTTGCGATCGCCGCGGATCTCGGACGCGGGTTCTCGAGCAACGGACGCGAGAACAAGGCGAGCATCGTGGACTTGAAGACATTGAAGCTGATTCAGAAAGTCGACACCGGCGAAAATCCGGACGCCATCATGTACGAGCCTGGCAAGAAAGAGGTGTACACGATGAACGGTCGCGGCAAATCGGCGACCGTGTTCGACGCGCAGAGCGGCAAAGTCGTCGCGACCATTCCCCTCGAGGGCAAGCCGGAGTTCGCGCAGGCCGACGCGAAGGCCGGCAAGGTGTACGTGAACATCGAGGACATGAACGCGATCAAGGTCATCGACACGGCGACGCACAAAGTCACGGCGACGTGGCCGATCGCACCGGGCGAGTCGGCATCGGGAATGGCGATCGATCCTGAAACGCATCGGCTGTTTATCGGGTGCGACAACAAGCTGATGCTGATGGTCGACAACACGACCGGCAAGGTTGTCTATAGCGTGCCGATCGGCGAAGGCGTCGACTCCAACTGGTTCGATCCCGGCACGAAGCTCGCCTTCGCATCGAGCGGCGAGGCGGGCACGCTCACGGTCGCGCACGAGGAGTCGCCCACGCTGCTGAAGGTCGTGCAGACGCTGAAGACGCATCGTGGCGGACGCACCATGGCTCTCGACGCCGCGACCCACACGATCTATGTCGCCGTCACTGAATACGAGCCGCAGGCGGCGGGATCGAAGGACCGTCCAAAGGCGGTGCCCGGCACGTTCAAAGTTCTCGTCTACACCATGGCGAAGTAGACTGTCGCGCGCCCTGGTTATGTTTCGAGTGTTCTCCAGGCCGATCCTGGTCACCGCAATCGCTGCCGCGGCGACCGCGCTCGGCTCCTTCGCGTTCGCGCAGCCCGCAACGCCGCCCCAACCAGCCGCCGAGCCTCCGCTGACGCTCGAGAGCGCCCTGGCGCGGGCCCGCCTGAACAGCCAGGTGCTCGTGGCCGCGGACACCGCTGCGCGGATCGCCGAGGAAGATCGCGTGCAGGCGCGAGCCGGGCTGCTGCCATCGCTCAGCGGGTTCGCCCAGTACATCTACACGCAGCCGAACGGCACGCCGTCGGGTGTGTTCGTCGCCAACGACGGCCCGAAGGTCTACAGCACGTGGGGAACGGTGCACGGCGATCTCTTCTCGGCCGGAAAATGGGCCGACTACCGCAGCGCGAACGCCGCCGCGGCGGTGGCGCGCGCGAGAGCCGACGTCGCAGCGCGCGGGCTCGTCTCGACGATCGTGCAGAACTTCTACACGCTCGTCGCGGCCGTTCGGAAGTCCACGAGCGCGCAGCAGGGGCTCACTGAAGCAGAGCAGTTCCTCGATATCACAGAGCGACAGGAACGCGGCGGTGAAGTCGCGCACTCGGACGTCGTCAAGGCGCAGATTCAGGTGGCGCAGCGTCGACGCGATGCGCAGGACGCGGAACTGACGGCGGAGCGAAGCCGCCTCGGGCTGGCGGTGCTCGTCTTTCCCGACTTCCGCGACACCTTCGCCGTCGTCGACGACCTGGAGCAGGCGGCGCCGCTGCCGCCGCTCGACGAGGTGAGGGCACGCGCATCCGAGAACAGCCCGGACCTGAAAGCCGCGCAGGCGGCGCTCCAGCAGGAGTCGTTCTCCGTGGGCTCGGCGCGAAGCGGCTACTTGCCGTCGCTGTCGTTCGACTACTTCTACGGCATTAACGCGAACCAGTTCGCGACGCATTCACCGCCTACCCCGCAGAATCCGAACGGCTTCAACCTGCTCGGATCAGTCGTCCAGGCGCAAATGAACCTGCCGCTCTGGAACTGGGGGGCGACGCAAAGCAAAGTACGGCAGGCCGAACTGCGCGTGCAGCAGGCGCGAATCGAACTGTCGCTCACGCAGCGTCAACTGCTGGCCAACCTCAGCACGTTCTATTCAGAAGCGCAGATCGCACAGGCGCAGGTCGACTCGCTCAGGGCATCGCTCGCTCTCGCCGCCGAGAGCCTGCGGCTCACGCTCCTCCGATATCAATCGGGAGAAGTCACGGTTCTCGAGGTCGTCGACGCTCAGACGACGCTGATTCAGGCGCGCAACGCCTACGACGATGGTCTCGTACGGTACCGTGTCGCGCTCGCGGCGCTTCAAACACTCACCGGAAGCTTGTAAGCCATGCGCACCACATTTCGATTCGGCGTCGCCGCACTGCTTGGCGTCTCGCTCATCGCCTGCCGTAAGCAGGAGAAGGAAGAGAAGCCGATCGTGCCGGTCGCGGTCGCGCCGGCGATCCGCGGCAGCATCCGCGAGATCGTGACCGCCGACGCCATCCTGTATCCGCGCGATCAGGCGAACATCGTTCCGAAGCTGAGCGCGCCGGTGCGCCGATTTCTCGTCAACCGGGGCGCTCACGTCAAACAGGGACAGCTCCTCGCCGAGCTCGAGAACCGCGACCTGATCGCCGCCGAAGTGGCGAGCAAGGGGCAATTCGGCCAGGCGGAATCGAACTATCGATCGACGACGGCGATGGCTGTGCCCGAGGCGGCGACCAAAGCGCAGACCGACGTCGATTCCGCGCGTCAGGCACTCGATTCCGCGCAGAAGCTTCTCGAAAGCCGCCAGCAGCTGCTCAAGGAAGGCGCGCTCGCGCGCAAGTCGGTCGACGAGGCGCAGGTCGCGTACGCGCAGGCGAAGGCGCAGTTCGAAACCGCGCAGCAGCATCTTCAGGCACTGCAGGCCGTCGGCAAGCAGGAGCAGATCAACACGGCGGCCGCACAGGTCGAGGCCGCGAAGGGCCAGTATCAGTCAGCGCAGGCGCAGGTCGCGTATTCGCAGATCAGGAGCCCGATCAACGGCGTCGTGACCGATCGACCACTCTATGCCGGCGAGATGGCCGCGGCGGGCACACCGCTGCTGACAGTGATGGACATGTCGGCCGTGATTGCGCGCATCAGCATGGCCCAGGATCAGGCGAAAGACGTGAAGGTCGGCGACGAGGCCACCTTGACACCGGCCGACGGCGGCGATCCGGTACCCGGCAAAGTCACGATCGTCAGCCCCGCCGTTGATCCGAACACCACGACGGTGCAGGTATGGGTGCAGGCGAACAACCCCGGCGAGAAGATGCGCGCCGGCACGTCCGTGCACGTCGCGATCATCGCCGCCACGATCGACGGCGCAGTTCTCGTTCCGGCAACGGCGCTGCTCCCGAGCGATGAGGGCGGCACGATTGTCGTGACCGTCGACGATAAAAACGTTGCGCATCAGAAAAAAGTCGACGTGGGCGCGCGGGAAGCGGACCTCGTCCAGATCACGGCCGGTCTCGACGCTGGCGATCGCGTCGTCACCGTCGGCGGACTCGGCCTCGAGGACAAAGCGAAGGTGCGCGTGCTGAAACCTGGCGAGAAGCGTCCCGGCGAGGAAGCCGACAAGGACGAGGACGAGAAGTGATGGAGCACGAGCACTGGACAGCTCGGCACGGCAAACCGATCATCTTCGTCATCCTCACGCTCGTCGCCGCCGGCGTGTATCTCGCGACCACGATTCCCGTCGCCGTTTTTCCTGAAGTCGATTTTCCCCGCGTGCTCGTCGGCGTCGACAACGGCGTGGCGCCGATCGATCAGATGCAGGTCACAGTGACGCGCCCGATCGAGGAAGCGCTGAACAGCGTCCAGGGCCTCGAGCGCGTGCAATCGATCACCAGCCGCGGCTCGGCGGAAATCGACCTGTTCTTCTCGTGGAACGTCGACATGTTCCAGACGCTCGAGCGCGTGAACGCCGCGCTGGCGCGCGCACAGGCGAGCCTGCCATCGACGGCCAAGCTGACCGCGAATCGTCTGACGTTCGCGGCGTTTCCGATCATGGGTACTCCCTCACGTCGGATACGGTGCCGCAGACGCGCCTCTGGGAGATCGCCACCTACGACCTGAAACCGCGCCTCAACCGCATGACCGGCGTGTCGACGATCGTGGTGCAAGGGGGACAAGAGCCCGAATTCGAAGTCCAGCCCGATCCCGCGAAGCTTCTGCAGACCTCGACCAACGTGCCGTCGCTGCTCGACGCGATCGGCCGCAGCAACCTGATTGATTCGCCCGGCCTGTTTGAAAACCGGCACCAGCTCGTACTCAGCCTCGTGACCGGCCAGGCGAGAAGCATCGAAGACATCGGCAATATCGTCATCAAGACGACGCCGCTGAACACGCCTGTACGGATCGGCGATGTCGCCGCCGTTTCGCAATCGGTCAAACCCGTTTACACCACCGTCACCGCGAACGCGAAGCCGGCCGTTTTGCTGAACGTCTTCCGTCAGCCGGACAGCAATACGGTGGCGGTCGCCGACGCGGTGCACAGTGAGATCGAGCAGATCCGCGCGTCGCTGCCGCAGGGCGTGGCGCTTCAGCCGTTCTACGACCAATCGGACATCGTCGGCGATTCGATCAAGAGCGTCCGCGACGCGGTGATCCTGGGGCTCGTGCTCGCGTCGCTCATCATGGTGCTGTTCCTTCGCGATTGGGGGACCTCGCTCGTCGCCGGGCTCGTGATTCCTGCCACGCTGGCGGTCACGTTCATCGTCCTGCGACTGCTCGGCGAGAGCTTCAACCTGATGACGCTCGGCGGCCTCGCCGCGGCCGTCGGCCTCGTCATCGACGATGCGATTGTTGTCGTCGAGAACATCGTGATGCACCGCGACAGCGGACAGTCGCGCGGCGACGCGATTCGCAGCGCCATCCAGGAAATCAGGGCACCGCTCGTCGGCTCGACGATCACGCCGATCGTCGTGTTCCTTCCGCTCGTGGCGATCACCGGCGTCACCGGAACGTTCTTCCGCGCGCTCGCGGTCACCGTCGGCATGGCGCTGCTCACGTCGCTGGCGCTCGCGCTCAGCTGGACGCCGACGCTCAGCCACTTCTTCATTCGCGATCGGCGCGACGGGACGGCCGCGCCGCACGAGGGCGAGAGGAAACACGACAGCGTGCCGCCGCGGATCATGAAGCGCGTACGAGCGCACGCTTCGCGCAAGCCTCGACCGGCCGGCGCTCCTCGTCGGCCACTTGTCGTCGCGGTCATCGTCGTCGCCTACGGCTGTTATCGATTCCTGGGCTCGGATCTGCTGCCGGAAATGGACGAAGGCGGGTTCATCATCGACTACATCATGCCTGCCGGCTCTTCGCTCGACGAGACGAACCGCGTGATCACCGGCGTCGAACAGCTCCTAAAGTCCACGCCTGAGGTCGAAGGCACTTCACGCCGCACCGGGTTGCAGCTCGGCCTCGCGGCCGTCACCGAGGCGAATACCGGGGACATCTCGGTGAAATTGAAGCGGTCGCGCGACCGCGGTTCGGACGAGGTCATCTCGGAGCTTCGGGACAAGATCGCGCAGCAGGCGCCGATGCTCGACGTGGAGTTCGTCCAGCTCCTGTCGGACATGATCGGCGATCTGACGAGCGCGCCCGAGCCGATCGCGATCAAGCTCTTCTCCCAGGACGCGGCGCTCCTGCAGCAGTGGGGCCCGAAGGTCGGCGACGCGATTAAGAAGCTGCCGGGCGTCGTCGACGTCCTGAACGGGATCGAGAACACGGTCAGCGGTCCGGCGACGATGTACCGGGTGGATCAGGCGGTGGCGGCGCGCGCCGGCTTCACGCCGGCGGAGATCGAGCTCGACGTGAGCGCGATCCTGCAGGGCGAACCGGCGGCGACGCCGATCGTGATGAACGACCGGCCGTACACCATCCGCGTGCGGTTCCCGGAATCGACGAGAAGTTCGCCCGACGCGATCAAGAACACGCTGCTCGTGAGCAGCTCGGGAAAAACCGGCACGCTCGGGTCGCTTTCAACGATCGAGGAGATACCCGGGACAGAACGAAGTGCGCCGCGAAAATCTCCTGCGCAACGTCACCGTCACGGCGCGGCTCGAAGGCGTGGACCTTGGCGCGGGCGTAGCGGCAACCAAACGCGCTATCGCGGACCTCAACATGCCGGCGGCCATCCGCGTCGAGTACGGAGGTGCGTACGCGGAGCAGCAGCGCTCCTTTCACGATTTGCTGGTCGTGCTCGTGCTGGCCGTGCTGCTCGTCTTCACGGTGCTGCTGTTCGAGTTCGGCAATTTCGCCGCGCCGGTCGCGGTGATCGCGTCGGCCGTGCTGTCGACGGTCGGCGTCTTCTTCGCGCTGCTCGTGACGAGAACGACATTCAACCTGTCGTCGTTCATGGGATTGATCATGGTGATCGGGATCGTGGCGAAGAACGGCATCCTGCTGCTCGACGCCGACCATCGCTACCGGAAAGAAGGGCTCGCGGCGCGCGACGCGATGGTGCGCGCGGGCGAGCGGCGGCTCCGGCCGATCATGATGACCGCGCTCGCGACAGTGGCTGGGATGATTCCTCTGGCGTTCGGGTGGGGCGCTGGGTCGCAGATGCTGCAGCCGCTCGCGATCGCGGTGATCGGCGGGATCGCGGCGTCGATGGTGCTGTCGCTCGTGATCACGCCGGCCGTGCACTACTACATCGCCGATCGGGCCGCGCGCTAGGACTCGGCCTTCTCCGCTTTCTCCGCCTTCTTCTTGGGTGCCGCGCGCTTGCGCGGCGTCTTCGCCTTGTTCGGCGCCGGCTCGTTCGTCGACTGCAGCGACACGAGGCGGGTCGCGAACGTACGGCGGCCGTGTTCGTCGAAATCGATCACCGTGTGGTGTTCGTTGACTTCGACCAGTGTGCCGGCGCCGTAGGTCGGCTGCACGACACGATCTCCCTTGTTCCAGCCCTTCATGCCGTTACCAGCGCGGCTCGCGGCGTCCGCCGCCACCGCCGCCGCCGCCCCGATTGCCGCCGAAACCGCCGCCGCCGCCAAAGCCGCCTTCCGGCTTGGGTCGCGCTTCGTTCACGGTCAGCCCGCGGCCGCCCAGCTGATAGCCGTTCAGGTCGGTTGCCGCCTTCTGCGCTTCCTCGTCGGTGGACATCTCGACGAACGCGAATCCGCGTGCACGGCCCGTGGCCGCGTCGCGCATCACCCGCACCGACTCCACGGTCCCCGCCCGGCCGAAGAGTTCCTGCAATTCCGTTTCGCCGGTCGTATACGGCAGATTTCCGACGTAAAGCCTTCGACCCATTACACTCTCTCCTGACTAAGCGGCGGCACGTAGTTCCCGAGCGGTTCGGTCACGTTGAGGAGAGAACGAGTCAGGCTTGAGGCTCGGTCGGCTCTCGGCGCGGGCGAAGCAGGCGGGACACACCACCAAGGGCGCGTAGTCTATCAACCTGCGGCTTGAGCGCGCAAGTCGTGTGGAATAATCGGCGCATGCCGGTCCGGCTTGGCCTCGAACGTCTGCTCGACGACTCACAGTCCCCTTTTCGGCTCCGCGGTGCGCGGATCGGGCTGGTTTCGAATCCCGCCTCGGTCGACGGCCGCCTGCGTCACGCAGTCGATCTTCTTGCCGGGCACCGCGACGCACGGCTCACCGCGATCTTCGGGCCGCAGCACGGGTTCCGATCGGACCTCCAGGAAAACATGATCGAGAGCGGGCACGCCACCGACGACATCCGGCGGGTGCCCATCTATTCGCTGTACAGCGAAACGCGCGAACCGACGGCCGAGATGCTGCGCGACGTCGACCTGCTCGTGATCGACCTGCAGGATGTCGGAACGAGAATCTACACCTTCATCTACACGATGGCGAACTGCCTCGCCGCTGCGCGCAAGCACCGCATCAAAGCCGTCGTGTGCGATCGGCCCAACCCGATCGGCGGCGCGCTCGTCGAGGGACCGATGCTGGTCCACGGGTTCGAGTCCTTCGTCGGTCAGTACCCGATTCCGATGCGGCACGGGATGACGATCGGCGAGCTCGCGCGGCTTTTCAACGAGCACTTCGGCATCGGCGCGGAGCTCGAAATCGTGCCGATGGAAGGATGGCGGCGCGAGATGTACCACGAAGACACTGGTCTTCCGTGGGTGATGCCATCGCCGAACATCCCAACGAACGAAACCGCGGTGGTTTATCCGGGCACCGTGCTCTTCGAGGGGACGAACGTCTCGGAAGGCCGCGGGACGACCAGGCCATTCGAGCTCGTCGGCGCGCCGTGGGTGATCGCCGAGCGTTTTGCGGACGCGATGAATCGCATCGAATTGCCCGGGGTGATTTTCCGGCCCGCGCTCTTCGAGCCGACGTTCCACAAACACGCGAAGGTCGGCTGTGGCGGCTGCCAGATTCACGTCGTCGATCGAACGGGATTCAGGCCGGTTGAAACCGGTGTCGCGCTGCTCGGGGCGTTCCGCGCGGCGGATCCCACTCAATTCGCGTGGCGGCCGCCTCCGTACGAGTACGAGCACGAGAAGCGGCCGATCGACATCCTCGCCGGATCGGCAGAGCTGCGTGAACAGATCGAAGCCGGTATGTCTGCGCGCGAGACATCGCGCGGTCGTGGGAGTCGTCTGTCGCAGAGTTCGGGCGTGTGAGAAATCAGTTTCTGATGGTACTGATCGGTCCACTCGATTCGCGCTTACGCATGGTCGCGAAGGACTCCGCTAGCTTTTCTTACAGCTCGCGGGGCCCCACCCCCGCTCGATGACACCTTCGCGCCGTAGCGCTCGGTGTATTTAGAACAGAACGTCGCAGTGGACCAACTTGGCCAACAATCCTGGCGGCACATGCGAGGGCCGAGCACGTGCTGTGGCAGCGAACCTTGCGAGCGGCGCGTCGCACGCGCCAGACGGGAAACCGCCTGCGCAGGGCCGAGTCCAGGCCAGGTCACGGACCTGGCCGATGCTGTGCCCATGTCCCGGAGAGGCGTTTTCCCGCGCCGTCGAGCGGTTCGCCGAGCAGCACGTGTTCAGCCCTCTCGCCGCCAACTGCATCGTCGCGCAAGCAAGCCCGAGTCCTTGCGCTCGCTCTTCAAGCGGCTATGGCTTCGCCACCTTCTTGTTCTTCCCTGCATCCCTGGCGACGAGTATCTGCTCCGCATGCTTGTGCGCGTGGGTCGAGTAAATCTCCAGCCAGCGCTCGACCGTATAGCGGCCGTGTTCGGAATGCGTGCCGCCTCGCGACCAGTCCGCGTCCGACAACCGCTCCAGGATTTCGGCCGTTGAACGGCGTGCCGACTTGAACACCTCGATCGAGGCCTCGTACGGCCTGTCGTAATGGAGCTGCCTCGCAAAGACGTCCTGATCGAAGCCGACGATTTGCGGGTTGTCGACGGCGAGCAGAAGGCGTAAGCGGACCGCCGCGGTCATCTCGCTGTCCCCGAGATGGTGCGCGATCTCGCGCGCGGTCCACTTGTTCGGCGCCGGCCGCGTATCGAGCTCCTCGTCGCTCGCGCCGGCAAGCGCCTCGGCGACGACGCGATAGCCGTCCTTGTACTGATCGATGAGCTTCTTTCTGGTGTTGGCGTCCATTTTTTACTCTCTCGCGGGGCCCCACCCCCGCTCGCTGATGCCTTCGCGTTCGCTGCGCTTCGCGTTCGACCGCCGGCATGGCCGCAGGCGCTTTTTTACTCTCTCGCGGGGCCCCACCCCCGCTCGCCGATGCCTTCGCGTTCGCCGCGCTTCGCGTGCGACCGCTGGCATGGCCGCAGGCGCTTTTACTCTCTCACGCCTGTGGGCTTCGAGCCTCATTGCCCTTCGTGATTCTTCGTGTCTTCGTGATAAACGGCGTCGCTAACCCCTGCCTTCGTGATAAGCCAGCGTCGCTAACCCCGCGTCTTCGCAATCCCAGGCGCAGCTGATTCCTGCTCCGTCTCCGGCTCGAGATGATGGGCCGACAAGTGGGTTTGCAGCTGCTCGAAGGCCTCGCTCGGCGTGTCGGCGCGGACGAGCAGTTCGAGGTCCTGCTCCGCGATGGCACCCCACTCGGCCATCGGCTTGAACATCAGCACTTCCTTCCAGTAGTCGCTCCCGTACAGAATCACCTGAATCTTCTTCGACAGCTTATCCGTCTGCACGAGCGTGAGTATCTCGAAGAGCTCGTCGCACGTGCCGAAACCGCCCGGGAAGATCACCAGCGCCTTCGCGAGGTACGCGAACCAGAACTTCCGCATGAAGAAATAGTGGAATTCGAAGTGCAGGCCGTCGGTGATGTATGGGTTGGCGCCCTGCTCGAAGGGCAGGCGGATATTCAGTCCGACCGTCTTCCCGCCGCCTTCGCGCGCGCCGCGATTGGCCGCCTCCATAATCCCGGGTCCACCGCCGGAGGTGACGACGAACCGGTGGTTGTCGGACTGAATCGTCTGACTCCACGACGCCAGCATCCGCGCGAGCTCGCGCGCTTCCTCGTAATATCGCGCCCACTCGAGCGCCTTCCGGCTCTTGTTCAGCTCCTGTTCGTAATGCGCGTCGGCGTTCTGCACCCCACGCGCCCTCAGCGTCCGCAGCGCACGTTCCGCCCGCTCGCGGCTGTCGACCCGCGCCGATCCGAAAAAGACGACGGTGTCCTGAATCTTCTGTTCCTTGAAGCGGCGCAGCGGCTCGAGGTATTCGGACAAAATGCGGATGGGCCGCGCGTCGTTGCTTTCGAGAAATTCCGGATACAGGTACGCGAGCGGCTGTTGAGTCATACGTCTGCCAATGTACCATCATGCGGCGGGGCGAATGCTATGATTCGCCTCTTCCGAGGAGCTGCATTTCATGATCGCGGAGCCGACGCTCGACCAGACGATCATCATCGCCGCGTCCCCTGCGATCGTACTCAAAGCGTTCTTCGACGCCGATGCGCTCGGCGCGTGGTGGCAGGTGAGGCGCTCCGTCACGACGCCGCGGCCGTTCGGTCCATATGCGATCGAGTGGAAGCCGAGTGAGTTCAGAGATGAAATCCTCGGACGGCTCGGCGGCGTGTTCCGCGGAACGGTCATGCAGTTCTCTCCCGCCCAGGGATTTTTCGTCGCCGATGCGTACTGGCTCCCTCCCGACGGCGACCCGATCGGGCCGATGGCGCTCACCGTGAGCTGCACGGCGATCGGCACCGGCGAAAACGCCGCAGGCGGTGCCGCCACACGCGTGCGCGTTGTTCAGACGGGATTCGAGGAGAGCCGGCGCTGGCGGCGGTACTACCAGGTGATCGGCCACGGGTGGGAACGCGCGCTCGCGTCGCTCAAAGCGCTGCTCGAACGGTGACGATCCGCCGGCCGGCCGAAACCGCGATCGCGCTTCTCGCCTTCATCGCGCTCGCGATCGCCATCACGTATCCGGTCGTCCGATCCGCAACGCACGCGTTGCCCGGCGGTCTCGGCGATCCGCTTCTCGGATCCGTCCTGCTCGCGTGGGATGCCGACCGGATGCGCCACGCCTTTCACGCACTCTGGAACGCGCCGTATCTGTATCCGCATCAGTTCACGCTCGCCTACACGGAGCATCTCCTCGGGATCGCACTGTTCACGGCGCCGATCGAGTGGTTCACCGGCAATCCGATCCTGGCGTACAACGTCGCGTACATCGGTTCGTACGCGCTCGCCGGTTTCGGAATGTTCCTGCTCGCGCGCGACCTGTGGGGACGCACGGATGCGGCGCTCCTTGCCGGAATTGCGTTCGCGGTGACGCCGTATCGCGTCGCGCAGACGACGCACCTGCAAGTGCTGATCAACGGCTGGATGCCGATCGGCCTCTGGGCGCTCCACCGCTATTTCGCCAGCGGCTCGCGCCGATGGCTCGCCATCTTCGCCGCCGCGTACGCCATCCTCGGACTGTCGAACGGCTACTACCTGTATTTCTTCGTGCTGCCCGTCGCCATCGTTATTTCGATCGAGCTGATATGGCCGCGCCTGCCGCGCGAGCGGCTGCTCGGCGATCTTGCTGTCGCCGCGATCGCTGTCGGTACCCTGATTGCGCCTGTCGCGTGGGTGTACTACTCCCTTCAGCGCGGGCACGGATTCGTGCGGCCGTTCGACGAGCTCCCCGCGCTCAGCGCGCGGTTGCTCGACTACTTTCGTGTGGGCTACGGTGCCTGGACGTGGGGCGGCATCCTGCAGCCTGGAGGTCCGGAGCGGGAACTGTTTCAAGGCTTCATCGTGCTCGCCTTCGGCATCGTCGGCGCCTGCACCGTCGGACGGGCGAACGCGATGCCCGGTCGCGGCAGCTGGTCGCGGGCGGCCGGGGCGTATTTGTTGATCACGCTCTTCGCCGTCTGGCTCTCGATGGGACCCGGGGCGGGTCGACCTGTACGCGCTCCTGTTCCACATCCTGCCCGGCTTCAGCGGCCTGCGCGTGCCAGCGCGGTTCGCCGCCGTCGTGATCGTCGGCCTCGCGGTCCTTGCGGGAGCAGGGTTCACGTTTGTGTTCGACAGGCTGCCGCGGTTTCTGGCGACCGGCCTCGCTATCGCGCTCGCAGCCATCATGATCCTCGAAGGCCAGCACAGTGGCGGCGGGCTGTCGGAAGTTGGCGGACCCAACGACAAGACATGGGACCGCGCCGCCTACGACTGGCTCCGCGCGAGCCCTCCCGGCGCAGCGATCGAACTGAACATCACGAGGATGAACGATTTCCATCCGTTCACGACGACCTATCAGCTCAACGCGCTGCGTCATCGGCATCCGATCGTGAACGGCTATGCGGGCTGGCCTTCGCAGCTGCAGGAATTCCTCGGCGACGGTGCGTCGCCCATCCACGAGCCCGGGCACATCGCGGACACCCTCGAAGGGCTGCGCGCGATTGGCGTCCACTATGTCGTCCTGCACGAATCGACGTTTGCCGACCGGGATGACGCGAAGAGAATCGTTGCTGAAATCAAAGCGGCGCCGGATCAAATCGCTCAGGTCGAGCGTTTCGGCGATGTGTGGGCATGGCGATTGGTCCCGACTGGAACGCGCGCGCCGGAGTGTGTCCTTCGCTGGCGCGCTGAGGCCGATCGATGCGCGGCGGCTGACGCTGCACGCGTCGACGGAAGAAGGACGGCTGCCGCTGATCGTGGACGGTGATGTCGAGACACGGTGGATGACTGGGCAATCGCAAAACGGGAGCGAGTGGATCGAGATGCGTTTCGATCATCCGACGAACGTCGCGCGACTGCGGCTCGAGACATCTCCCCGCGGACTCCTCGATTACCCGCGGCTTCTGACGATCGAGTCAATCGATCCCGCCGGCACGAGCCACACGCTGTTCTCTGGCACGGTTGTCGCGGACATGATCGAGGCGCTCGCAAAAGACGAGCAGCGCGCACCCATCGAATTCGCGTTTCACGATAACCAGAGCGTGGCGCTCCGGCTGCGTCAGACGGGAACGTCTCAGTCGTGGTGGTCGGTGTTCGAGGTTGCGTTGTGGGAACGATAGCGACGCCGTGCCTTGACGATGAGAAACGCGAGCGCGCCGCCGAGGGCGGCCGCTCCTGCGATGAGCGCAACGCCCGTGTAGGTGACCGGTGCCGGCGGCGGCGGCACCTGGCGCCGCGCCTCCGCGCTCATGGCGCGCCGGCGCAATAGTTCGAGCCGAAGACTCTCTTCACCGCGAGCCATCGCCCAGCGATGATTTGCTTCGAAAAGCGGCTTTAGGAGAAATGACAACTTGCGGAGCAGCGGCTTCTCCGCACTGATCCGCCAGTCGTAGACGATGTCCACGACGGGGCCGTCCTGCGTGAACGTCCAGACGCCGCGGCCGCTGAAGTCTCCCGTGGCGTCAATCGCGAACCCGTACGGGTATCGCGAGTCCACGACTTCGAATTGCCAGCGGATCGTGTACGGCAGCCAGCCTTTCGTCAGGAGATCGACGCGGCCGCCCAGGCCTCGCGCATCGGGCGCCTGCACCTCCGCAACCTGCAAATATACCGACGGCCACCACCGTGGCAGCGTCAGCGGATCGCCGAGGACGTCGGCGATCTCGCCGCACGTACCCGCAACCCGCCAGCGGCTGATGAAATGATAGGCGTTCGGCGCGCCGTCATTCACCGGGCGCAGCTGTCTTTTTCCCGCTGATGTCCAGGAACGTGATGTCCTTGTAGCCGGCGAGCTGATCCTTCACCTTGGCCCAGTCGCCGACGACGACAACGACCGAGCCGCGGCCCGACCCAAAGAGCGCGTTCGCGCCGGCCTTCACCTGTTCCGGCGTGATGGCGGAGATCTTCGCGCGGAACGTTTCCGGATAATCCTTCGGCAGACCGAACACGTAGACGCTGTTCAGCACGAGCGCGAGACCGGATTGCGAAGAGGTCTGATAGGGAAACAGGCCGCGCAGATATTGCTTCGCGCCGTTCAGCTCGGCGCCGTCGCTGCCTTCCGCGCGGAGTTTGTCGATCTCCTTGAATACTTCCGTCAGCGTCGGGCCGGTGACTTCGTTGCGCACGTCCGCGTCGAACTTGTAGAACCCCGCCTGGCGGAATGCCTGGAAGAGCGAGCTCGGCGAATAGGTGTAGCCCTTCTCCTCGCGGATGTTGCGCACGATCCGCGAGTTGAAGGCGCCGCCGAAGATCGTGTTCGCGAGCTGCATCTCGTACCAATGCGGATCGCTGCGCTTGACGGTGAAGTTGCCGACCGAGATCGACGACTGCACGCTGTTGGGCCGCTGCACGAAATAGACGTGGCGTCCTTCGATCGACGGCTCGGGCAACGTTTTCGACGGCGCGTTCTCGACTTTCGGCCACGCCGCCGAACGCCTTCGTTGCGGCGGCGAACACCTGGTCGGGATCGATGTCGCCGACGACCAGAAGGAACGCGTTGTTCGGGCGATAGTAATCGTGGTGGAAAGTACCAAGGCGTTCACGATTCACCGCGTTGACGGACTCCACGGTTTCGCTGACGCGTCCGTAGGGGTGCTCGCCGAACAAGTGCGCCCGGAACTCGCGGTTCGCCACAAACTGCGGCGACGCCTGCTCCTGCTCGAGCTGCTGCAGGTGCTGCTGCTTCAGGATCGAGACTTCCTGCTCGGGAAACGCCGGATTCATCGCCACGTCGGCAACCAGATCGATCAAGCCCGGCGGAAAATTCCGAAAGGCCGCGCGCGGTGATCGATGTGTAGTCCTGCGAGGCCGCCGCGGACAGGTTTCCGCCCATGCCGAACACCTGGTGCCGGATGTCGCTGCTGGTGCGCAGCTTCGTGCCTTCCTGGATGGCCTCTCCCGTGATCGTCGCGAGGCCGGCGAGGTTCGGCGGATCGCTCGAGAGGCCTGACAGAATCGTGAGCGTGACGGACACCTTCGGCACGACCGTCTGACGCGTGACGATGACCCGCAGGCCGTTCGGCAGCGTCCGTTCGATGCGCGGCGCGAGCTGGAACGGCCGCTCGGGCCCGACCGCCGGCCGCTCGGTTTGGGCGAGCGCGATTGACGCGCAAAAAAGCACAGCCGCGGAAGTGACCGAGGACAGACGGAGACCACGATTCACTGTGACTTTACTGACCGGCATCACTGGCCACCCCCGGTCTTTTTCTCAGGCACGCGATCGATCGACGTGCGGTTCGCGGGGACGAGCCACTTCTTGGCCGCCGCCTGCACGTCCGCGGTCGTCACTTTGTCGAGCTGTGCGAATACGGTGTTGATTCGATTCGGATCATCGTCGTAGAGCGCGAAGCGCCGCGAGGAGGTCGGCGCGGCCGAATCCGCCTTGCGATTCCAGCGTCTCGAACAGGCTCGAACGCATGTTCACCTTCGCCTGCCTCAGCTCTTCGTCCGTGATGCCCTTCTGCTGAACGCTGCTCACCACCTCGTCGACCGCCTTCAGAACGTCCGCGCCTTTCAGGTCGGGCCGATAGTCGACGCGGAACGTATAGAGCATCGGGCCGTTGTAGTCGAAGTTGTTGCCGAGGCCGTAGTTGAACCCGCCCGACGACCGCGGCCGCGATCTGCTTGTCTTTGATGAGCGTCTGATACAGCTTCGCGCTCTCGTCGCCGACGAGCAGCGGATCGAGCAGCGACAGCGCGAAGAAATCCGGCGTCATTCGCTCGGGCAGGTGATAGCCGAACGCGATCGCGGGAGTGCGCGCCAGCTTGTCCGTTTCGGTAAAGGTCTTTTCGGCCGTCTGGGCGGCTCGCTGATGTCGGGCGGCGGAGGCAGCGGATGCTGAGGAATGCCGCCGAAGTGTTTCTCCGCGAGCCGCATCACCTCGTCGACCGTCGTGTCGCCCGTTACGACCAGCACGGCGTTGTTCGGCACGTAATACGTCTCGAAGAACTTCTTCACGTCGTCGAGAGTCGCCGCTTCGATCTCCGACAGGTCGCCGTAGAAATTGTGCGCGTTGTACCAGTTCGTGTTCGCTTTCTGCGGCAGCCCGAGCCATTCGAAGGCGCCGTACGGCTGATTCAGGACGTTCACGCGCACTTCTTCGCTGACGACGTTCTGCTGATTCTTCAGATTTTCAGGCGTGATCTTCAACGATCGCATGCGGTCGGCCTCGAGCCACATGCCGAGCTCGAGCGCGTTCGACGGCATCACCTCGAAATAGTTCGTGTGATCGAAGCGCGTCGATCCGTTCAGGATGCCGCCGTTCTCGTTGACGATGCGGACGTGCTCGAATTTGCCGACGTGCTCGGACCCCTGGAACATCATGTGCTCGAAGAGATGCGCGAAGCCCGTTCGATTCTTCGGCTCGATGCGGAATCCGATGCGGTACATCACTTCGACGACGACGATCGGCGATGCGTGGGTCTCGCTCACCACCACGCGCAAGCCGTTCGGAAGCTTCCGGTAGACGACCGGAACCTGGTAAGAGGCGGCACCGCCGGTTTGCGCCGACGGCGCACCCAACGCCAGCGAAGCCAGACACAGCACGAGGAGGCACTGACGCATGACCTGCGACTTTAGCATAGGGGCTTAGACGCAATTTCACGCCGTAAGGTTTGATGCCGCGGCCGACGAACGCGGTCATCAGCCGGCGGCGCAGCTCGTTGGCGACTTTGCCCTGGTTGAGCGGGCAGCGTCTTGAACTTCACGCGCATGCGTCGCGAGGCCGTCCGCAAGCGACTCGACGCCGAGGACTTCGAGCGGCGCCAAGCACGAGCGCGCCCCAGACCGTGATCGTTCTCCATCGCGGCGCCGACCTCCCGCATCGTCCCGATGACGCGGTCCAGATTTTCCGTATACGCGACGCGCATGTCGACGATCGCGTAGGCGTACTGCTTGCTCAGGTTGGCGAGCGACGTGATCGTGCCGTTCGGGAACACCTGCACGGCGCCCTCGCCGTCGCGCAGCACGATCGTCCGCAGATTGATCTGCTCGACGATGCCGGCGACGCCGTTGATGCGCGCGAGGTCGCCGACGCGGACCTGATCTTCGAGGATCAGAAAGAAGCCGGAGATGACGTCGCGCACCAGATTCTGCGCGCCGAAGCCGATCGCGAGTCCCGCGATGCCGGCGCCGGTCAGGATCGGCACGACGTCGATCGCCAGCTCGCGCAGCAGCATCAGGATGGCGATGAACATCGACCGAGGCCGTGACGAGGCTGGTGAGGATGCCGCTCGAGCGTCGCGGCGCGCCGCTGCCACTCGAGATCGGTCTGCGCGTGCCGCTTCGCCGAGCTTGTACTGCAGGTGCTCGATCGCCAGGTTCGCCGCGCGCACGACGATGAAGCGCGCCGGCGACGATGATGATGATGTTGACGCCGTGGGTGAGGACCCAGTGCGCGATCTGCCGCGGGTGCCACCGCGGCTCGCTCGACGCCGAACCGCTCGAGCGCGAGCGACACGCTGGCGAGCGCGGCGACGCCGTACGCGAGCAGCGTCAGCGCGCGAATCAGCTGCTGGCCGCGCGCATGCAGCGCCGCGCGGTTCTCGGCGCTGACGATGTCGAGCGCGCTCGAGCGCGCGATGCATGATGCCGTGCGCGACGCGGACCGCCACCGCCGCCGCCACGAACACGGCGAGCACGACGGCGATCGGCGTATAGCGAGGCTCGATCATGAGCAGGTCACAGTCGCTGGATCTTCAGGTAGTTCGCGTCGGCGCGCGTCAGGTCGGCGCTGATGCTGACGAGCACGACCGCGCGCGCCGGCGGCAACCAGGCCCGCGCGCGACGAGCTGCCGGCCGATGAGCGTGCCGGCGGCCGTCGACGTTCTCGCCGATTTCGGTGCAGAGCGGCACGACGCCCCAGTACAGCGCGAGCCGCCGCGCCGTGTCGTCACGATCCGTCGCCGCGAAGATCGGCGCGCGCGGCCGCAGCGCCGACAGCCGCCGGGCCGTGCCGCCGCCGCGCGTGACCGCGACGATCGCCTGCGCGTCGCCGCGGTCGGCGAGCGTCACCGCCGCCTCGCAGAGCGCCTCGTCGTGGTCGTCGCGCCGACATCGTCGACCCGTCTCATCGCGAGTTCCGGCGGATCGGCTCTTCTCGGCGTCGCGGATGATCGCGTCGAGCGTCTGGACCGCGCGCGCGGGAAACGCGCCGACGGCCGTCTCGCCGGCCAGCATGATCGCATCCACGCCGTCGTCCACCGCGTTGGCCGCGTCGTTCACCTCGGCGCGCGTCGGCCGCGCTTCGGTCGTCATCGACTCGAGCACCTGCGTGGCGACGATCACCGGAATGCCGTGCGCGGCGCGCCGCGCGCGTGATGTCCTTCTGCGCGCGCGGCACGCGTTCGAGCGGCATCTCGAGCCCGAGGTCGCCGCGCGCGACCATCACGGCGTCGCGATGCGTCGAGAATCTCGTCGAGATGTTCGAGCGCCTGCGGACGCTCGAGCTTCGCGACGAGCGGCACGTCCGACGCGTCGGCGTCGACGCGAGCAACTGTCGGGCCTGCTGCAGGTCGCGCGGCGCTCTGCACGAAGCTGAGCGCCACCATGTCGACGCCGAGCGAGAGGCCGAACTGCGAGATCGTCGACGTCCTTCGGCGTGATCGCCGACGCGGGCAGCGGCACGCCCGGCGCGTTGATGCCCTTGTGCTCGCCGATCTCGCCGCCTTCGACGACCGTCGTCTGGATCTCGGTGCCGTCGGTCGCATCGACGCGCAGCTCGACGAGACCGTCGGCCAGCAGCAGCCGGTCGCCTGGCCGGACGCTGCGCGCCAGGCCTTCGAACGTCGTCGAAATGCGGCCCGGACTCGCCGACGAAATCGCCCGTCGCGATCGCAAGCGCGTCGCCGGGCTTCACGAACAGCGGCCCGTGACTCTGCAGCAGGCCGGTGCGGATCTTCGGGCCGCCGAGGTCCTGCAGGATCGCCGACCTCGCGGCGCGCCCGGGCGGCCGCCGCGCGCACGCGCGCTGAAACGTCGCGGCCTGCGACTCGTGCGTGCCGTGCGAGAAATTCAGGCGGAAGATGTCGGTGCCGGCGGCGATCAGCGCGTCGAGCATCGCGTCGGAGTCGCTGGCGGGCCCGACGGTGGCGATGATCTTCGTGTGACGCATGGACAGAAGCGGCTGGCGACTAGAATATCGTGTATGGGCCAGATCGTTGCCGGATGCCGTCGAGCAGTACCTTGCGAGCCTGAACCGCGCCGCGCGATCGCGGTGCTCGACGAGATCGCCGCGGCCGGCGAAAACGCGCGACCTGCCGCTCGTCGACGCCGAAGTCGGCGCGCTGCTGCGCGTGCTCGGCGACGGCGGTCGGCGCCACGCGCATCCTCGAAATCGGCACCGCCATCGGCTACTCGGGCATCTGGCTGGCCGGCGCGCTGCCGACGCACGGGATGCGGCATGCTGCTGACGATGGAAATGAACCCGGAGCGCGCGCGCGAGGCGCGCGAGAACTTCGCGCGCGCCGGCCTCGCCGGATCGCGTCAACGTCATGGTCGGCGACGCCGAGCGGCTCGTCGCGAAGGTCGCCGGGCCGTTCGATCTGATCTTCCAGGACGGCGACAAGCAGCTGTACGGCCGATGCTCGATCGTCTCGTCGCGCTGCTGCGGCCCGGCGGCCTGCTGGTCACCGACAACGTGCTGTGGGACGGCGAGGTCGTGCCCGGCTTCGTGAGCGCCAGCCGAAGCGACAATCCGGACGACACGCGCGCCATCGTCGAGTACAACGAGCGGCTCGACGCGCATCCGCAGCTGGTGACGTCGATCGTGCCGCTGCGCGACGGCGTCGCGATCTCGGTCAAGAAGGCAATGGCGTGATCGCGTCCGACGAAAGGACTGATATGACCATCGAACACTGGCTGCAGGCGGCGATCGCCGACGCCGAGACAGCGCGGCCTGCCGGAGCTGAAGCCGCTCCTCGAGACGCTCGCGCGCGCCACGCAGGCGCTGCGCGCCGCCGACTTCAACGACAAGCGCCAGCGGCCCGTCCTCATGATGACCATCGACGAATTCGGCCGCAAGCTGCGCGCGCGCGAGATGACGTCGCTGCAGGCGACCGAAGAGTGCCTGCAGCGCATTCAGACGCGACAACGCGCGGCTGAACGCGTTCATTCTCGTCATGGCCGACGAGGCGCGCCGGCAGGCGCGCGAGGCCGACCGCGAGCTCGCGGCCGGCCACGATCGCGGTCCGCTCCACGGCGTGCCGATCTCGATCAAGGATCTGCTCGACGTGCGCGGCATGCCGACGACGGCGGCGTCGCGCGTGCGCGAAGGCCACATCGCCGAACGCGACGCGCCGGTCGTCGCGCACCTGCGGCAGGCCGGCGCGGTGTTCGTCGGCAAGACCAACCTGCACGAGTTCGCGTTCGGCACGACGAACGAGGATTCGGCGTTCGGACCGGCGCGCAACCCGCACGATCCCGGCGCGGTCGCCCGGCGGATCGAGCGGCGGATCGGCCGCCAGCGTCGCGGCCGGCATGGCGCTCGCGACGATCGGCACCGACACCGGCGGATCGATCCGCATTCCCGCCGCGGCCTGCGGCATCGTCGGGCTGAAGCCGACGTTCGGCGAAGTGCTCGATCGACGGCGTCGTGCCGCTGTCGCGCACGTTCGATCACGTCGGCCCGCTCGCGCAGACGGTGACCGACGCCTGGCTCGTCTATCGCGCGCTGCTCGGCGATGCGCCGGCGAAGCCGCCGGCGCCGGCTGCCGGTGAGCGGCCTGCGGCTGGCGGTGCCGCGCCGTACTTCTGCGATCTGCTCGACGACGAGGTGCGCGCGCGATTCGAAGAGGCGCTCGCAGCGTCTGCGCGCGGCGGGCGCACGCATCGACGAGATCGACATTCGCCACGCGACCGACATCGGCACCGTCTACCTGCACATCTGCCTGCGCCGACGCCGCGGCGTATCACGCCGCGACGCTCGAGGCGATGCCGGAGAAGTACACGCCGACGGTGCGCCTGCGGCTCGAGATGGGCCGCTACGTGCTGGCCGAGGACTACGTGCGCGCGCTGGCCGGCCGCGAGGTGCTGCGGCGGGAAGTGGACGCGGCGCTCGCGCAGCACGACGCGCTGCTCTGCCGACGCTGCCGATTCCGGCGCCGCGACATCGGCGCGAGCGACCGTCCACGATCGGCGGCAAGGCCGAACCCGTCCGCAACGTGATGCTGCGGCTGACGCAGCTGTTCAACGTCACCGGCCATCCGGCGATCTCGATGCCCTGCGGCACGACGAAAGCGGGCCTGCCGTGCGGCCTGCAGCTCGTCGGCGCGCGCAGGGAGACCGATGCGCTCGTGCGACGGCTCTCACGGTCGAAGAAGCGCTCGCGCGTGCGCAGTAGGCAACGCCTTACATCGCTGGCAGGCCGTCGCCGCGTTCCGGTCCGCTCGGCGGCTGAATGTCGGGCGGCCCGCCGGGCGGCGGAATGTCGGGCGGCGGCACCGGCTTGATGTCCGGCGGCGGCTTGTCGATCGGATCCGGCGGTCGGGGAAAATCCGGCGGTGAGGGTTGTTCGATCATAGCCCGCCTCATGCCTGCAACAGTCTTGCCCTGTCTTCAGACGTCCAGCCCGATCGCGCGCATCAGCGCCAGCGCGTTGCTGCGCTCCACCACGCCCGGCCGCATGCGGTAGTCGAAGATCATCCGGCCGTTCTCGATGCGATCCTCGAAGTGCATGTTCGACGGCCGCCGAGCCGAGCGTCGCGGTCAGCTCGTCAGCGCGAGATCGTGCGTCGTGACGAGGCCGATCGCGCCGTGCCGGACCAGCGCGCGGACGATCGCTTCGGCGCCGATCCGGCGATCGTGCGAATTGGTGCCGTGCAGGATCTCGTCGAGCAGGAACAGCAGCAGGCATCGCGCCGCGCGGCGCGTTCGACGATCGCGCGGATGCGGAGAATCTCGGCGTAGAAGCGCGAGTGCCCCGCCTGCAGCGAGTCCTCGATGCGCAGCGTCGCGCCGATGCACGAGCGGCGACAGCCGCAGCGCGTGCGCCGCGCACCGGCGCGCCGGCCAGCGCCAGCACGACGTTCACGCCGACCGCGCGCAGCAGCGTGCTCTTGCCCGACATGTTCGATCCGCTGACGATCAGTACGCGAGGATGCGTCGCCGCCGAGCCGCACGTCGTTGCGCGACCGCCGATCCGCCTCGGGAATCAGCGGATGGCCGAGCGCTGTCGGCTTCGAAGCAGCGGCCCGCCGTCGACGACGTCGGGAAACGGATCGTCCGGGTGCTCGTAGGCGTAGCGTCGCCAGCGCCGACAGCGCCTCGAGCTCGCCGACGGCGCGCGAGCCAGTCGCCGACCGCGCTGGCCGTACTCGCGATGCCAGCGATCGATCGCGACCGCCAGCTGCGGCCGCACGAGCAGCGCCGCAGCGATCGGCGCGAACATCAGGTTGTGCGTCGAGTCGAGCCACGACACCAGCCGCCGCAGCTGCGCGATGCGTCGCGACGGCGGCACGCCGTCGCGTGAGAAGCGCGTCGCGCAGCGCGACGAGCCGCGGCGAGGTGAAGGGCTCGCGCTCGATCCGCGCGAGCAGCGCCGCCAGCAGTGCCGAGATCGCGCTCGGGGGTCTCGATGCCGTGCAGCACGTGCGCCACCTGCGCGCGCCAGAGCCAGACGCGACTGACCGGTGCGACAAGAACAACAGACGAGAACCCAGACCCACTCGATCGACGCCGGCATAGGCACGCGGCAGCGAGCGCGAGCGTGATGACGGCGCATGCGACGAACACGGCGCCGGCGCCAGCGCGGAAACACGACCGGCGGCGCAGCTGCCCATGCCGCGAGCGCGCCCGTCCGGCCGACGGCGGCTTCGGCGGCGAGCACCGCGACGTCTTCGCGGAAATCGAGCATCGGCCGCAGCTCGGCGACCGCCGCCTGGCGCGCGATCACCGTCGGCGCCGGCGCCGGCGCACGCAGCCAGTCGGCCAGCGTCTCCTCGCCGATTTCGGTGCGCGCCGTGTTCTAGCAGCTCGAACAGCGAGCCGCGGCCGAACAGATCGAGATCGCGCGCGTACGGATGATCCGCTCCGAAACCGCGCGCCGTCGGGGCCGCTGCCGGTCCACGCCCATCGATCCGCGCGAGGCCGCGCTCGTACAGCCGCTGCGCGCCGGCGCGCTCGTTACCCGAATGCACGCGCGCGTGCCAGACGACCAGCGCGATGAAGCACAGACCGGGCACGAGCAGCCATGCCGGCGACATCGTCCAGCGGCCGACGGTGAGCCATAGCAGCAGCGCCGCGCCGGCGGCGCGACGCCAAGCCGCAGGTTCGAAAGCGTCAGGTGGCGCCGCTCGCCGGCCGCGATCAGCGCGCTCCATCGACGCGATCCGCCGTTCGTACTCGGCGCGCGGTGACGTCATGTCGGCGGGGCCGCTCAGGCGCGACGACAGCAACGCGCGCGCGATCGTGACGTAGTGGTCGACCGCCGCGTTCAGCTCGGCGATCGACACGTATTCGTCGGCGGTGTGCGCGACGTGGATCGAGCCGGGACCGAACAGCAGCGGCTGGCCCCAGCCCGAAAGAAACGGGATGTCGGTCGTGTACGGAAACACCGCCGTCTCGAAGCCCGGCACGGTCGTCATGCGCACCGGCGGCACCTCGAGCACGTGCTCGATCGTCGACGCGCGCTCGAGCGGCGCGACCGCGCGCCGCACCTCCGCGGCGTCGCCCACGGTCCGGAACATCACTTCGGCTTCCGCCGACGGCGACACGACGTTCGGCGCGACGCCGCCGTGAGATCAGGCCGACGGTGTAATGCGTGCGGCCGAGCACGGGATCGGTCGGCAGCTCGATCGACGCGCAGCGCGACGAGCGCGTCGATCAGCTTGTCGATCGCCGACTCGCCGAGCTCGGGAAACGACGAATGCGCGGCGCGCCCGCTGCGCGCGCAGCTTCAGCCGCAGAATGCCGCGCGTCGCGAGACCCAGCCGGTTGTCGGTCGGCTCGCCGTTGATCAGGAACCGGCAGCCGTCGCGCCGCTTCGTTCGCGACGCGCGCGCCGTCGCTGCCGCGCTCCTCGCCGACGACGAACACCAGGCCGACGCGCGTCTCGCCGTCGCGCCGCAGCCGATCGGCCGCCGCCACCTGCGCGGCCAGAATCCCTTTCGCGTCGCACGATCCGCGGCCGTACAGACGATCGCCCTCGACGCGGCTCGGAAAGAACGGCGGCACGCAGTCGAAGTGCGTCGAGAACACGACGGCGGGATCGGCCGACGCGTGGCGAGCACGTTGAAGCGCGTCTCGTCGACGCGCTGCTCGGTGACCGCAGAATCCGAGGCCGCGCAGGTAGTCGGCGAGCCAGCGGCCGGCGTCGCCTTCCCGGCCGGTCGTCGAATCGATGTCGACGAGCGCGCGCGTGAACGCTACCGGATCCACGCTTCGAGCTCCGTGCGCGTGTCGGTCCGCGAATCGCGGTACTTGACGATGACCGGCGTCGCGAGCGAGAGGCCCCACTCGGGGCCCTTGCCCGCCGTCACGGCGCGCGCGCCCGGCACGACGACGGCGCCTTCGGGCACGACGAGCGGCCGATCGGCGGTGCGGCTTGATGATCTCGCCGCGCACGAGATCGTAGACCGGCGTCGAGCCGGTCAGCACCGTGCCGGCGGCGATGACCGCGCGCGCCTTGATCGACCGCGCCTTCGTAGATGCCCGTGTTCCCGCCGATCAGCGCATCGTCTTCGATGATCACCGGGCAGCGCGCCGACCGGCTCGATGACGCCGCCGATCTGCGCGCCGGCGCTGACGTGGACGCGCGCGCCGACCTGCGCGCACGAGCCGACGAGCGCGTGCGAGTCGATCAGCGACTGCTCGCCGATCCTACGCGCCGATGTTCACGTACATCGGCGGCATGCAGATGACGCCGGGCGCGAGGTACGCGCCGTCGCGAATCGCCGAGCCGCCGGGCACGATGCGCACGCCCGCTTCGAGTCCCGGTTTCTTCAACGGCAGCGTGTCCTTGTCGTAGAACGGCCAGCGGCCGTGATCCATCGAGCAGTCGACGATGTCGCCGAACCTGAAGCCGAGCAGGATGCCCTGCTTCACCCACGTGTTGACGCGCCAGCCGACGGGCTCGACGCGATCGGGCTCGGCTGCGCGGACACGTCGCCGGCCGACAGCGCCTCGCGCAGCCGCGCGAACGCCGCGCGCGCCTCGTCGCGATCGGCCGACGCGCCGGCGGCGGCGAGCCGCTCGATGTCGGCTTGTCAAGCTCGCTCACACGAACGCGGCCCTCAGCAGGCTCAAGCTCCTTCGAGCACTTGCCGGATCTTTTCTCGCGATTCCGGCTGCGGCGACACCATCGGCAGCCGGTAGATCTCCTCGAGCAGTCCCATCGCCGCCATCGCGGCCTTGACCGGAATCGGGTTCGCCTCGACGAAGTTGACCTGCATCAGCGGCATGATCCGCGCGTGGATCGCGCGCGCGGCGGCGAAATCGTTGCGCTCGGCCGCCTCGACCATCTGCGCCATCTCCGCGGGAATCTCGTTCGACGCGACCGAAATGATGCCGCGGCCGCCGACCGCCATCAGCGGCAGCGTCAGCGCATCGTCGCCCGACAGCACGATGAAATCCGCCGGCACCGCGCGGCAGATCTCGCACATCTGCGACATGTTGCCGGACGCTTCCTTGACGCCGACGATGTTCGGAATCTCCGCCAGGCGCACGAGCGTCGCCACCTCGACGTTCACGCCGGTTCGGCCGGGCACGTTGTAGACGACGATCGGCAGCGGCGTGCTCTCGGCGATCGCGCGGTAGTGCTGGTAGAGACCTTCCTGCGTCGGCTTGTTGTAGTACGGCGTCACCGACAGGAGGCCGGCCGCGCCGGCCTTCTCCATCTCGCGCGCGGCGTGAATCACTTCCTTCGTGTCGTAGCCGCCGGCGCCGGCGAGGATCGGCACCTTGCCCTTCGCCTCGTCGGCGAGGATCTCGACGATGCGGATGCGCTCGGCGTCCGTCGAGCGTCGGGTTCTCGCCGGTCGTGCCGCACGGCACGAGAAAGTGGATGCCCGCGTCGATCTGCCGGCGCCCGAGGCGCCGGACCGCCGCTTCGTCGAGCTCGCCGCTCTTCGTGAACGGCGTGACCAGCGCCGTGCCGACTCCGGTAAATGGCGTTCTCATGTTCTCTCCGCAGGCCTGACGGCCCGCGCTACGATCCGCCTCACCCGCCTACCGCACCGAGTACGTCCTTGCATTGTGAACCAGCCGCGCTTCCCGTGCAACCCATTTCGCCGCGGCCAGCGCGCCCCGCGCGAACGCCGTGCGATCGCGCGCCGTGTGCGTCAGCGTAATCGTTTCGGCCGGGCCGTCGAACCCCACCGTGTGCGTGCCCGGGATGAAACCGGCGCGCGTCGACGACGACGTCGATCGGCCGCGGATATCCCGCAGCCGCCATCGCGCGCTTCGAGCAGCAGCGCCGTGCCCGACGGCGCGTCCTTCTTCGCCGCAGTGATGCGCTCTCGTGCAGGAACGCCGCCGAAATCGTCCTGGCGCGCGAACAGCGCTCGCCGCGTGCGCGACGATCGCTTCGAACAGCACGACGCCGGTCGAAAAATTCGGCGCGGACGACGATCGCCGATCCCGGTGTCGGCGATCGCCTGCCGCAGCGCCGCCTCGCCGCTCGTCCAGCCGGTGGTGCCGAGCACGATGGCTGATGCCGCGCCGCGCGAGCGCCGGCACGTTGTTCAGCACCGCATCCGGCGGTTGAAAAATCGATCGCGACGTCGACGGCCCGCCACTCGTCGGCATCGACGCCGGGTCCGCCTGCCAGCGGATCGACGATCCCGACGACCTCGCAGCCATATTCCGGCGCGAGGCTCTCGACCAGCCGTCCCATCTTTCCGTGGCCGACCAGCAGAATGCGCATCTCGATTCAGGCTCTCTTCATCACGAAGGGCATTCCTGGTCCTAAGATTCCATCGTGACTTCGTGCTTCTTCGTGCCTTCGTGATAAGGCACCGGCGTTCGAAAAAACTGCTCGTGCAGCCGCGTCATCGCCGTGCGGCACATCGCTGTCGCGCAGCACGAACGTGATGTTGCGCCGCGATGCCGCCTGCGACACGAGCCGCAGCGGAATGCGATTCGAGCGCCGTGACCGCCCGTGCAAAGAGCGTCGGGTCAGCACGCAGATTCTCGCCGACGGCGCAGACGATCGCCATCTCGGGCTCGACGGCGACCTCGGCGAATGTCTTGCAGGTTGTCGATGATCGCTTCCAGCCGGCGCGTCATCGTCCACCGTGACCGACACGCTGACCTCCGAGGTCGTGACGACGTCGACGGCGGTCTTGAACCGTTCGAACACTTCGAAGAGCCGGCGCAGAAAGCCGTGCGCCATCAGCATGCGCGTAGACGTGATGTCGATCACCGTCACGTCGCGCTTGCATGCGATCGCCGTCAGCCGGCCGTCGGGCTGACGCGCGTCGGCGGTGATCAGCGTCCCTGGTTCTCCGGCCGCCGGGAGTTGAGGATCCGCACGGGAATGTTCTTCGACGACCGCCGGAAGAATCGTGCTCGGGTGCAGCACCTTCGCGCCGAAGTACGCCAGCTCGGACGCTTCGGCGAACGACAACTGCGGCACGACGGCGCGGCTGCGGCACGATGCGCGGATCGGCCGTCAGCATGCCGTCGACGTCGGTCCAGATCTGGATCTCGTCGACGCCGAGACACGCGCCGAAGATCGCCGCCGAATAATCCGATCCGCCGCGGCCGAGCGTCGTCGTGACGCCGTTCGGCGTCGCGCCGATGAAGCCGCCGAGCACGGCCACCTCGCCGCGTTTCGCGACTGGACGCGAGCAGTTGTTCGACCCGTTCGCGCGTCGCCGCCATGTCGGGCACCGCCGCCGTGTGCTCCGCGTCGGTGACGACAATCGCGCGCGCGTCGACCCATACGGCCGGAACGTCATGATCGCCGAGCGCCGCGGCGACGATGCGGCTGCTCACGATTTCGCCGACGGCGAGCACCGCGTCGCGCGAGCGGGGCGACACCTCGCGCAGCACGGCGAGCGCATGGACCAGCCCGGCGAGTTCCTCGAAATCTTTCGCGTACGTTCGAGACGAGCTGCGCTTGCGCGGCTCCGCTCGTCACGCGCCGATGCCACCGCGATGTGGCGCTCGAGCAGCGCGTGAAGGGCGGCCGCTGCGCGCTCGCCTTCGCCGTCTTCGGCGAGCCGCGCCGCGCGACCAGGCGATCGGTCACGCCGCCGAGAGCCGAGACGACGACAACAGGCGACGGGTCGCCGCCGCGCTGCGCAGTGGCAACGGTCGACGATCGATGCGACGCGCCGGATTGCGTCCGCGTCGGCCACCGACGTGCCGCCGAACTTCATCACAACGCGTCACAGCAACCCCTCGGCGGTGCATCAGCTCGGCGTTCAGGATCGCCGCGCCGGCGGCGCCGCGGATCGTGTTGTGGCCGAGCGCCGACGAACTTGCAGTCGAGGACCGGGCAGCGGCGAAGCCGGCCAACGGTCACGGTCATGCCGCCGTCGCGGCTCGCATCGAGTGCCGGCTGCGGACGGTTCGGCTCGTTCGAGGTACACGATCGGCTGCGGCGGCGCCGACGGCAATTCGAGATCGCTGCGGCTCCCCGCGAAAAGTTCGCCACGCATCGATGATCGCTGCCGCGTCGGGCTTCTGCTCCAGGGCAACCGCGATCGGAACCGGTGTGCCCGTTCTGCACCGGCACGCGCGTCGTCGTCGCGCTGATCACGACCGGGTGCGGCGCGACAGTGCCACTGCTGACGGCGCCGAGCATCTTCTTCGTTTCGGTTTCGATTTTCTCTTCTTCGCCGCCGCCGATATGCGGGATGACGTTGCCGAGAATGTCCCACGAGGGCACGCCGGGATATCCAGCGCCCGATATCGCCTGCATCGTCGTGATCAGCGTTTTTTGAAGGCCGAACTGACGGAGCGGTGCGAGCGCCATCGCGAGAACGACCGCCGCGCAGTTCGGATTCGTGACGATGCGGCCGGGCCATTTGCACGCGTCGCCCTGCCCGTTCAGCAGGTCGAGATGGTCGGCGTTCACTTCGGGAATCAGCAGCGGAACGGTCGATTCCATCCGGTAGTTGCGCGAGTTGCTCACGATGGTGCGGCCGGCTCTTCGCGAACGCCGCTTCGATCTCGCCGGCGACCGAGGAATCCAGGCCGGAAAACACCAGCTTCGGCGCGCGATCGGGAACCGCGGCATCGACGACCTTGCGCGCGACCTCGTCGTCGATCGGCGACGGAAGCCGCCACGCGCAGGCGTCCCGATATGGTTTGCCGGCGGAACGTTCGCTGGCGCCGAGCCACGCCACGCGAAACCATGGATGGCCCTTCAACAGCGCGATGAACTGCTGCCCGACCATCCCTGTGGCGCCAAGAATGCCGACGTCTATCACGGTTCGGTTCTCCCCAAAAACAAAAAAGCCGACGCGGTTCGTGAACCGTGTCGGCTGTGTGATCGCGCGTGTGATTGTGGAATTAACGCTCGAGCGCACCTGCTCCGACACGACCGGCCCGCTTTCGGCCGCCCCGCTTTCGCGTGTCGCGCATGAAGCTCATTGGTCGCGCAGTATAGCATGAAGCGAGATGCTTCGAACGTTCTTCCACGGTTGGGAGCGCCGCCTCGCGTCGGCGACAAACGATCGCGTGGTGCGCCCTTTCGAATGGGGTCTCGACTGGATTGGGAGCGGGGCTCGCATCGACGACCTGACCCCAGCCGATGCGGTCGGACGCTGGGTATCCGAGGTGATGGCGGATACTGACGCTTTTTTTACTGCGCCGCCAACGCGCGATTACCGATTGGGAACGCCCGCGAATGCCGAGCAGCTTCTCACATTTCCAAGCGCTCTCGTCACACCGCACGCTGAAAACAACACCGTGTACTGCCGTTATTTCCCCGCCGAGCGATCGCGCGCGGCCGTTCTCGTCCTGCCGCAATGGAATGCGGACGCGGGAGGGCACGCCGGCCTTTGCCGCTTGCTCGCATGGAGCGGATTGAGCGCGCTCCGATTGAGCCTCCCGTATCACGACCAGCGCATGCCGCCCGAACTCCACCGCGCCGACTACATCGTCAGCGCCAATATCGCGAGGACACTGCAGGTGTGCCGCCAGGCGGTGCTCGATGCACGACGCGCGATCGCGTGGCTCCACGAGCGCGGATACGAACGGATTGGCATCCTTGGCACGAGCCTGGGTTCGTGTCTGGCACTTCTCACGACCGCGCACGAGCCGCTCGTTCGCGCGGAGGCACTCAATCACATCTCGCCGTACTTCGCCGACGTCGTGTGGCGCGGGCTGTCGACCGAGCACGTGCGCGAAGGGTTGACCGGCCACATCGAGCTGGATCTACTCCGCGCGCTGTGGAAACCGATCAGCCCGCGATGGTATCTCGAGCGTCTTCGCAATCGTCGGACGCTGCTCGTGTATGCGCGCTACGACCTCACGTTTCCAGTGGACCTGTCGGAGGATCTCGTCCGCGCCTTTCGAGAGCTGAACGTGCCGCACGAAGTCGCCGTGCTGTCCTGCGGCCACTACAGCACGGGAAAGACGCCATTCAAATTCGTCGACGGATGGATCCTCACGAGGTTCCTGAAGAGAGCGCTCGGATAGGGCTTTGCCGTGCAACGAACTCACCGTCGCCCGCGCCAACTGAGACCGCCGTTGTCCTGAGGTCGTCCGGCCGATTGCTATGACGTTCTGTTCTTGATACACCGAGCGCGACGGCGCGAAGGTGTTATCGAGCGGGGGTGGGACCCCGCGAGCAGTAAGAAACGCTGGCAGAGTGCCCCCGAAATGCAGTCCTAGCGAGCACGAAGCGCGAAGCGAACTGATGCTCGAATGAGCCGCCATCACGTTCTCTTCTTGATGCACCGAGCGCGACGGCGCGAAGGTGTTATCGAAACGGGATGGAGTCCGAGCGAGCGCGAAGCGCGAGCGATCTGATGTTGAATCAGAGGTACTTGAGCAGCCCGCTGAGCGCGCCGTAGAGGACTTGTGCGATGCCGCGCAGGAACGGCGACACTTCGCCCTCGTTCACCGCGTTCGCGACGGTGACCGGATTCGTGAGGAACAGCCACACTGTCGCGGCCGTCAAGACGACGCTGAGGAAGGCGAGCAGGCCGAACAGGCTGACGCTCAGCCGTTGCAGGCGCATCAGACCTCGAGGACCACTTTACCGAATTGCCCCGACGCTTCGAGCCGCTGTTGCGCGGCCGCGGCATCCGCGAGCGGAAACGTGCGATCGACGACGGGTGAAAGGGCGCCGGCGAAGAACAGCCGCGCGACCTGCAGCAGCTCGCCTTTCGTGCCCATGTACGAGCCTTGAATCGTCAATTGCTTCGCGAAGAGCGCCTGAAGGTTCAGCCCGCCATCGGCTCCGGTCGTGGCGCCGCACGTGACCAGCCGCCCGCCGCGGGCCAGCGAACGCACCGATTTCACCCACGTCGCCTGGCCAACATGTTCTATGACGACATCGACCCCGCGCTTGTTCGTCAGGCGCCGCACCTCGTCTGCGATGTCCTGCTCGTGATGGTGAATCACTTCGGACGCGCCGAGCGACCGCGCGCGCTCCAGCTTTTCGTGCGAGCCGGCCGTGGCGAACACCCGCGCGCCCTGCAGCCGCGCAATCTGAATCGCCGCCTGGCCGACGCCGCTGCCGGCGGCGAGAATCAACACGTCCTCACCCCGCCTCAGCTGCGCGCGCGTCATCAGCATGTGCCACGCGGTCAGGAACGTGAGCGGAAACGCGGCGGCATGAATGTAGTCGATCCCGTCGGGGATCGGCACAACGTTCTGCACCGGCACTTTCACGAGCTCCGCGTAACCGCCAGGATGGCTGCGATAGCCCAAGCACCTCGTACGCGGCGCACTCGTTGTCCCTGCCCGACAGGCACTCCGCGCATCGTCCGCAGCTCACGCCAGGCTGCAGCATCACGCGTTGGCCGATCGGGAGATCTCGAAACGCCCGACGTGACGATATCGCCCGCGACGTCGCTGCCGGAGACGTGCGGCATCGGAATGCGCACATGCTCGAGACCGCGCCGTTCCCAGATGTCGAGATGATTGAGCGCGCACGCGCGCACGCGAACCAGCACTTCGCCGGGACCGGCGACCGGCTCCGCCATGTCTTCGTACCGGAGCACCTCCGGTCCACCGTGAGCGTGGAAACGAACAGCTTTCATCTGGTTAAGACCAGATGCTATCAGAAGGTATCGGGCGCGAGGACGACCGGTTCGCCGAGGCCGAGCTCGCGAACGCCGGGTGCCGACTGCATCGAGATCGCCGACAATCAACGTCGCCAGCCGCTCGGGGTGAATGTGCTGAGCGAGCACGCGGGCTGCCGTTTCCGGCGTGACCTGTTCGATTCGGGGCACGAACTCGGCGAAGTAGTCGTCCGGCAGATCGTAGAGCGCCAGCTGCATGACGCTGCGCGCAATCTGCTCCGCGGTTTCGAAGTTCCGCGCATACCCGCGGGTCAGCGCCGCGACGCCGAGCGCGAGCTCGTCGCTCGTAATCGGCCGCGAGCCGCGCACGCCATCGATCTCCCCGATTGCCTCGTGAATGGCTTCGGCGGTCGCGCTCGTCTGGACGCTCACCTGCAGCGCGAAGGGGCCGGCGAGCCGGCGGAAATCGAACGCGGTCCGCGCGCCGTACGTGAACCCTCGATGCTCACGGAGGTTGAGGTTCATGCGGCTGACGAACTGGCCGCCGAGCACCATGTTGCCGGCGATGAGCGCATGGTAGTCGGGCGTGTGTCGCGCGACCGCGACATGGCCGATGCGCAGCTCGGATTGCGGCGCGCCGCGCCGCGGCACGATCGTCAGCCGGGGCGGCTCCGGCAGCGGCATCCGTTCGCCCGCGACCTCGTCGCTCGTGCCGTCCCAGCCGGCGAACGCCTCGCGAGCGAGCCGCACGATCTCGTCGTGTTCGCAGTCGCCGACCGCAACGAGCGTGGCCGCGGACGGCCGGATATCGTGCGCATGAAACGCGCGCACGTCGTCGATCGTCATCGCCTGAAGCGCCTGTTCGGTGCCGGTCGGCGTGTGGCCGTACGGATGCGGGCCATACAGCATCCGCATGAAAATCCGATCGGCCACCGCGCTCGGGTTGTCGCGCAGCTGCGTGAGCCGGTGCAGCCGCAGCTGGCGCACGCGCGCGAAGTCGGCCTCCGTCAGCGAAGGGCGCGCGACGATGTCCGCGACGAGGCCGAGCGCGCGGTCCGCGACGCGGCTGAGCGACGTGACGCTCGCCAGCGTCGCGTCCGGTCCGATGTCGGTGTCGAACTGCGCGCCGATGCGCGCGAGCGCCTCGTGCATCTGGATCGATGAACGGCCGCCGCTGCCTTCGTCGAGCATGTCGGCAGTCATCGCCGCAAGCCCTTCTTTCCCGACGGGATCGGCGGCTGAGCCCCGGCGCACGAGCAGCATGAACGACACGAGCGGCACCTGCGTATGCCGGACGGTCCACACGCGCATGCCGTTGTCGAGCGTCGACTTCGCGATCGCCGGGAACACGAATGTGGTCGCGGGCCCCACGTCGGGCAGCCGGTCGCGATTGACGCTGACCGGCGGCAGGCACTCTCACGACACGTCCGCCGGGGTGGAATCTGGAATCGCGAGCTCGAGCCGGCCGCGCGGGACGATGCTGAGCGTGACGCGGTTGGCGGGGTCGAGCCAGCGCGCGACGCCGAGCCGCAGCGACTCCGCCGTGACGGAGTAATAGCGCTCGAGATCGTGATCGAAGTACGCCGGATCGCCGATGAATACGTTGTATGCGTTCAGCTGATCCGACTTTCCGCCGAAGCCTCCGACGGTCTGCAACCGGAAGACGAACTGCGATTCCGCCTGCACGCGACCGCGATCGATCTCGTCGTCTGTGGGGCCGTCGGCCGCGACCTTCGCGAGCTCCTCCACGATTGCGGCTTCGAGTTCCGGCAGCGCATGACCCGGTGCCGCCGTCGCCGTGATTTGCATGAAGCCGGCAATCTCGCGCGAGTTCTGCGACGCCGAAACATCCGTCGCGATGCGCTCGTCGAACACGAGCCGCCGATACAAGCGCGACGTCTTTCCATTGGCAAGCAGGTCGGCGGCGAGGTCCAGATCCGCGTCGCCCTCGGCGAACATGGCCGGCGTCAGCCAGGACATGTACAACCGCGGCAACTCGACGCGATCCTCGAGCAGTATGCGCGTTTCACCCTGCAGCGCGGCGGCGGCGGCGACCGGTGCCACACGTTCGGCCGACTCGATCGGCTCGAAATACGCGCTCACGAGCGCGAGCGCCTGTTCGGGATCGATGTCGCCGGCGAGCGCGATCGACGCATTCGCCGGGTGATAGTAGCGGCGGAAGAAGGCGTGCACGTCCTCGAGCCGCGCCGCGTGCAGGTCGGCGATCTCGCCGATCGTCACCCAGTGGTACGGATGATCCGGCGGAAAGAGCGCAGAGAGCATCGCCATGCCGCGCCAGACCGTACGGACGGTTCTCATAATTCTGCCGCCGCTCGTTGAGGACGACGTCGCGCTGGTTCGTGAATTTTGCCTCGCTCAATGCGGGGAGGAGAAATCCCATGCGATCGGATTCCATCCAAAGCGCGAGCTCGAGCGCATTCGACGGGACGACCTCCCAGTAATTCGTGCGATCGGCATTCGTCGACCCGTTCAACGTCGCGCCTGCGCCTTGCAGCGGTTGAAAGTAGCCGCGATCGTGATGCTGCGATCCCTCGAACATCAGATGCTCGAAAAGGTGCGCGAACCCGGTCCGTCCCGGCGTCTCGTTCTTGGATCCGACGTGGTACCAGAGGTTCACCGCGACAATCGGACACGCGTGATCTTCGTGAAGGAGGACGTCGAGGCCGTTGGCGAGCGTGTGCTTCGTGAAGGACAGCTTCAACGGAACTCGCCGCAGGTCGGCATCGCCTTTCCGTAATAAGGGTTCGCGAGCATATCGCCCCGCTGCAGCCAGGGCTTCTGGAACATCGGGCAGAACGCGCGTGCGGACGTCCTCGGGTGGCTTGATGCCCAGGCCTTTCATGTACGTGACGATGGCGTCGCTCAGCACGCCGAAGCGATCCCGCGCCGCGTCGAGATCACCGGCCGCGGCGAGCTGCACGGCGGCCGAATCGATCTTCATGGCCGGCGCGCCGAGCGTCGTCGCGGCGGTGGCGATCTCGCCCGCGTTCTGCCGAACGCCGTCGAGGCTGTCGACGGCGAGCGCGTCGTGGATATTGAGATACGGATCGATGATCGACGACGGCATCGCGCTGCCGCTCTTCGGCGTCTCTTTCGCGCCGGGCGCGCACGCGCTCACCGCGACGAGACACAGGACCAGACCGCCAATCGTTTTCGCGATCATCTGACCACCGTGAGAGGAATCGTCGGCCGGTTGTAGCTCGCGATCGATACCTGCGCCGCGATCCGCTCCGCCGCCATCATGAAAGCGACCGCGGCCGGTGCGTCGGGTTCGCTGATCATGAGCGGCACGCCGGAGTCGCCGCCTTCACGGATCGGCTGATAGATCGGAATGCGGCCGACGAAAGGCACGCCGAGATCGGCGGCCATTTTTTCGCCGCCGCCGTGCCCGAAGATGTCCGCTTCGTGCGAACAGTTCGGGCAGACGAAGTAGCTCATGTTCTCGAGAATCCCGAGCGGGGGGATGTTCAGCTTCTTGTACATCGCGACCGCGCGGCGGCTGTCGGCAAGCGATACCTGCTGCGGCGTCGTCACGACGACCGAACCAGCCACCGGCACCGTCTGGCTGAGGCTGAGGGCCACGTCGCCGGTGCCCGGCGGCATATCGACAATCAGATAATCCAGATCCGTCCAACGGACTTCGCGCAGAAACTGCTGCAGCGCGCCGTGCAGCATCGGACCGCGCCAGATCACCGGCGCTTCGTCCGAGGTGAGAAACGCCATCGACACGACCTGCAGTCCATATTTCTCCGCGGGAACGATCCGCTGACCGTCGGTCGTGAGCTGCGTGTTCTTGAGGCCCAGCATGATCGGGACATTCGGGCCGTAGATGTCGCCGTCGAGAATGCCGACCTTGCCGCCGCACTTGGCGAGCGCGATCGCGAGGTTCACGGCGGCGGTCGTCTTGCCGACGCCGCCCTTGCCCGCGCCGACGGCGATGACATTCTTCACGCCCGGCAGCGACTGACGCGCGCCGTCGCCGCCCACGGCTTCGCGAACGCGCGCGCCCATCTTCACGTCGACGCCGCTCACACCGGGCAGCTGCATGACCGCGGCGCGCGCCTGATCGCGCATCTGATCCTTCACCGGGCACGCCGGCGTCGTCAGCTCGATCGTAAACGCCACGCGGCCGCCGTCGATCCGGAGCTCCTTGATGAACCCGAGCGCCACGATATCGCGCTGCAGATCGGGGTCGCGCACGACCCGCAATGCGTCGAGCACGCTCGCCTGGTCAACTTGCATATGGTCAAGAATATCGTACACTCCGCGATCGTGCCGGAACCGTCGCCGAATCGCGGAGTCATGATCGTGCTCGCCTATCTCTGGCCGCTGGCGCTCGTGCCGCTCCTGCTCGACAAGAGCGATTCCGAAGTGCAGTGGCACGCGAAGCACGGGATCGTGTTGATGGTCGCCGAACTCGTCCTCCTCTTCGGTTACATCATGATGACGAGCCTGGTCAGCCTCGCAACGTTTGGACTTGGCTGCGCGCTCAGCCTCCTGCTCGTTTTTGGCTGGATCGCCGTGCTCGGCGTCCACATCGTCGCCATCGTAAAAGGGATTAACGGCGGTCGGTTGATGCTGCCCGTCATCAGCGATTACGCCAGCCGGTTCTGATCACGAACACGTCTCGGTGATTCCCGTGATTCTGTGGCAGTGATTCGTGACGGTGCGTCTGCCCGTCGTCGTCTCTTCTATGCGGCCGCGGTGGGCGTTGCATGTATCGCGATCGGCGCGAACGCGCAGCCGCTCGCGCTCGGATCGATTCACGCGTACCAGCGGCTGCTCTCACCGATCGCGGATCGCGTCGGCGCCAGATGCCGCTTCACGCCGACGTGCAGCCGCTATGCTGAAGTCGGTGATCGCGCGAGACGGGGTCGTGCGCGGAGGATGGAAAGCGCTCGAGCGAATCGCTCGATGCAATCCGTTCACGCCGATGGGAACCCGGGACGAGCCGTGATGCCGGGGTCGAAGAGCTTCTTTCCCTCCTCGTTCAGCAGTACCCACAAGCCGTAGCACCCGAGCGCGGTTCCATACGGCAGCAGCACCAGGTCGATCGCACCCAGCATCAGCGCGAGAATCCGCGCCGAGTGCGACCGTCGTTTGAGCGCGAGGCCGATGGCGACGTGCACCACGCCCCATACGATCGCGATGATGCCGAGCGTCGTGAATGCCGCCGCCGTGAAACCGGCGGCGACCTGGCCTGCGCCGCCGCGGCTCGCCGACGCGATGAGCGACACGGCGCCGACGCCGAGCGATATCGTCGAAAGCCCCACGAGCGTCGTCAACAGGCCCCAGACGACGAAGAGAACGCCGAGGAAGTCGACGTGGCTGCGCACGATCTGGTGGCTGGTGGCTGGTGACTAGTGGCTGGTGGTGGTGGGTGACTTAAGACTAACTATGTTGCCGACGAGCGAATCGCCACCCGGACGGCGACCCGTACCGACGACACGTGCGGCGACGTGAGGCGAAAAGAGAAGCACGACCCGTCGGCAACGCCGGGCGGCAGCATCACGCGTACGAGGTGCTGGAACGTCGCGTCGCCAGTGCCGCAGCAGCTCGCGCACGGTTCGGTCCACGACTCGCCGCGTCCGCCGCAGTCGGGGCACAGACCGCGGATAGGCACTTCGACCGGCACCATGCGCCCGGGACCGCGTCGCGTGTGGACAGCGACACATCGGTCGTGAGCACGGCGCGATCGTCTTCGCCCGGCGCGCGCTCGCCAAAGGCGTCGCGCATACGATCGACGACGCGTCCCACCGAAGGGAAGTCGATCGCGATCTCATCCGCAAAGCATTCGTAAATCATCGACCGTTCGCTAACGATAGGAGTCGACCTTCTGCTTGTCAAGATATCGGCCGGATGCTACCGTCGTCTTCATCGTGAATATGTGGAACAAGAATCATGCCTGAGCCGAAAGAGTGTCCGCTCTGCGGCGGTACGATGCGACTGACGCCGCGACAGAGTGTCGTGCGAGTGCCTGGCAATCTGAATGCCACGACACGCAATGTGAGCGAGTGGGTGTGCCCTGATTGCGACTATTATGAAGAAGCCGACGGGGAAGGAGTCTGAACGGAACCGGCGCCCGCGGCTAGCGCGCGCCGATTGTGAGCAGGACTTCTTTGCGGAGCGTGTCTTCGAACTCTTCGAAATTCAACGCTGATTCGCACTCGTCGCACAGCACTTCGAGCACGGCCGGCCGACTTTCTTCGGACACTTCCACACGATTGCCATCTTCGAGATGGACCACGTGCATCTGCAGCGTCTTGACCAGGAAGTTCCGGTCGTTGCCGCAGTTAGGACAGGTTAACGTCACGTAGGAGACCCTCCAAAAGCTCGATTCTATGGGATGGTTGAGGCTGACGCAATGTAAATGATAGATTTTCGGCCTATGATGGCCGAAAACGCACGCGCCGGCGCCTGGCAAATTCACAGTGAAGCGCGGGGTGCGCACTGGATCGCCTGGGCGAGCCGCGACGGGGCCAAGCCCGACCGCGGAGTTATCGTTGTCGGGAAAACCCAGGAAGAAGCCGAAGCCCACGCCCGTGCCTGGGCGGAGCAAGGTTCATATTAGACCCGGGTAGGTCACACGCCCGTCGACGACCCGCGCGAAATCGGTAAGCGAGTGGACCGCCGCAGATCGCGCGGAAGTGATGTGCCGTACTGTGCCACCACGTGCGACGAGCGCGTCGGCGACGAGCTGCCGATGGCAGCGCCACCATACCGCCTCGGCGCACATTATTACGGCTCGCGGGGCCCCACCCCCGCTCGCTAAAGACGGCGCCCATTCAATCAAATCGGCAAGCGCGCGCTCGAAGTCATCCGTCTCCATGTAATCGGCGTAACCGCGAAAGCCAGGATGGCGCCATCCGGCGTTCGTCGAGTCGCGGCGCGGTTTGCGCAGGCCGCCGAGGCCGGGCATGTGCCGGTAGGCAATTCCCGCCGCGGGTAGCGAGATGGACAGCGCATCGATTGAGAAATGCGGATGACGCCGCGAACGCGGAACCGTGCGGATATCGGCGAGCTGCACGATCTCGTGCGCACGCAGCAGGCTGACGAATTCATCGAACGGGCGCGTGCTGTGGCCGATGGTGAACAATGTCGGTGGCTGGTGATTGGCGACTGGTGGTTGGGAAGAAATGACGCGGCTGCGTTCGGCGGTCATCGCACGTCGCTCTGCAGGAACCTGGCCTTGGCGAATTCGGGCAGCACTTCACCGAGGCTGCCGCGGCCCATCCGGCATTTGCCCTGATCGACAGTGGCCGACAGATAAAGGCGGTCCCGCGCCCGCGTCAGCGCGACATACAGCAGGCGCTTTGATTCCTCGCGTTCGCGTGCTTGCGTGTCCTCATCCGCCTCGGATTGAAAATCCGCGATCGCCACTGACGGTTCGTTCACTCCTTCGGCGGCGACACGGATCGGCGCGCGCGCGCTTCCGGTGCCTCGGCCCATGTTGACCACGAACACGATCGGAAACTCGAGGCCTTTCGACGCGTGGACCGTCATGAGGCTGACCGCATCAACCGCGTCGATAGCCGCATTCGACTCGTCACCGACCGCGAGCCGGTCCAGATGGTCGGCGATGCGGCCGAGCGTCGCATAGCCGCGGTTCTCGACGCGGCGGATCATCGCGCGCAGCTTTTTCAGGTTCTCGCGCGCCTGCAACCGGCGAGGGCCATCCAGCTGTCGGGCGTACGCGGTCTCTTCGAGCACGCGGCTGACGACTTCGGATGCTGTCAGGCGATCGATCCAGCCAAGCCATCTCCGCGCGTCCGATCGCAGCGCGTCGAGCAAGCGGCGATCCTCGTCGCCGAGCGAACCAGCGGCGATTGGCGGCGCGGACGACAGAATCGCGTCCGCGAGCGCGGGCGCGAGGCGCGCAACGGCGGCATCCGAGATCCGGACGAAACGTGACCGGAGCAGCGTGGCAGCGCGAAGGTTCGACAGCGGGTCGGCGAGGTACCGCAACAGCGCGACGACATCCTGTATCTCGTCGGCATCAAAGAATCCAAGACCCTTGTAGACGTACGTCGGGATGCCTCGAGCGGCGAGCGCCGACTCGAAATCGCGGTGGCTGTCGCGCGATCTGAAAAGGATCGCGATATCTGCCGGCTTGGCGGCACGCGCAACGCCGGTCGTGCGGTCGCGAACGACGGTTCCGCCGAGAACCCGTTCGATCTCGGCGGCGACTCGATCGGCCGCCTCGCGAGGTCCGCCGCCGGTGATGAAAGACACGGACTCGTGCGACGAGTCCGTGTCCTCCGGCTTCAGCGGGACTGACGAGTCGAGTGGAAACCGATCCGTCTCTCCGTATCTGAAGCTGTCTTTCCGATCGACGGCGCCGTCGCCGGCGATCGCCGTGAACACGTCATTGACGAACGCCAGCAGGGCCGGCGCGGCTCGAAAGCTGACAGAGATCGCCTGCCTGGTCCCCGCGACGCCGCGCAGTCCGTCGACAAAATCGGCCGCATCATCGAGCAACGACACGTCGGCATCGCGAAACCCATAGATGGACTGTTTGCGATCGCCGACGACGAAGATGGACGGCGGCAGCGCGTCGGCCGCCGCGCCGAATCCTTCGCCCCAGCTCTTGACGAGCAGGGAGACGAGATTCCACTGCGCACGGCTCGTGTCCTGGAGCTCGTCGACGAGCAGATGACGGTACCGTGCTTCGAGGCGATAACGGCTCTGGGCGAACTCGCCCATTTCCTTCAGCAGCGCGACCGCGCGCTCGAGCACGCCTGAAAAATCCAGCAGCGCATGCGCCTCGAGCGTGTGCTGATACTGGCGCAGCGCGACCGCGAAGATGCGCCAGACTCCTCGCGACATCACGACGTTCAAGTCGCGCCGGAACGCGCGTATGGCTTCGGCAACCGGCGGCGCCAGCGCGGACGCGGTCTGCCGATGACGCTTCCACGCGTCCTCGGTATCGCAGTCGCCAGCGGTGAAGCCCGTTCCGGCGAACGCCTTTCCGCGCGGCTTCCCGTCCTGCGTCAGGAAGTAGGCACGCAGTCTGTCGATAAAGGCGCGGAACGCCGCCTGCTCTTCACGGCTTTCGAAGGCGGCGACCCGCTGCTCACCGTCGATGTCCTGACGGCAGGGCCTGAGCCCGGATATCCTCGGCGAGCATCGCAAACTGCGGGTGCGCAAGCGGGCCGTCTGAAAGAAACGCCTCGATGCCGTCTCGCGCTCCGGCGAACAGATCGCTGAGTCGGACCGACGCGGCGCGGCATGCTGCGGCCGCGGTCAAGTCGCGCGGACCCCGTTCGAGGTAACGCCTGAGCGCCTGCGGCGCGACCAGCCGCCGATCGAGCAGCGCCGCAATTCCCGCGCGGAGCCGCCGTTCGCCGAGCTGCGCGAACAGCAGCGCGACGTCATCGTCGTCGCGCGCCACAGCCCTGCAGATCCGGAATGCCTGGTCCAGCGACTCGCCCACCAGCCGCGGCGCCTCGGTTTCATCCGCGAGATTGAACGCGGGATCGACGTCGGCTTCGAGCGGAAACTCGCGCAGCAGCGACAGGCAGAACGCGTCGATCGTCGATATCGTGATATCGCCAAGCCGGTGGCGGAGATCGCGCCATCGCGCGGCGTCGCTCTGCGACAGCCTGCTGGCCTCCTTCAGCCGCTCGATGATCCGCTGCCGCATCTCGGCGGCCGCCTTACGCGTGAACGTGATGGCGAGAATGTGCTCGGGGTCGATGCCGGCGCGCAGGAGATTGACGTAGCGCTCGACGAGCACGCGCGTCTTCCCGGTGCCCGCCGACGCTTCGAGCACGACGTTGCGAGACGGATCGACGGCGGCAAGACGTGCTGGCGCATCGGCCAGTTTTTCCAGCTCCGGATGAAGCCGGACATCGCCTTCGACCTCGTCGTCGAACGGCAGCGTGGGTTCAAACGTCGCCGACATAATCCTTCCGGCAGACGGAGGCGAATGCGCAGGTCTCGCATCGGTGCACATCGTCGGGCGTCGGCGGAAACTCACCGCGGCCGATCGCGTCGATCGCCTCGGTGAGGCGCTGCTGGGCGCCGCCGAGCACTTCCGCTCGCGCGTCCTCCGATTGAAACAGCGGCACGACCCGTCGCGGTCCTTTGAAAGCAAGATACGCCGCTTCGCCGAGCTTCCAATCACGGCCATGACGTCCGGCGAGCCGCTGTTCGGCGCAGACGCCGTAAATCGGCAACTGCAGCGCCTTGCGCCGATCCGGCGGCCATCCGAGTTTGTAGTCGATCAAGCGGAAGGTGCCGTCCGCCAGCAGATCGATGCGATCGGCTTTTCCGCGCAGCACGACGCTTCGTTCACCGTCGTGCGTCGCAATCACGAACTGTCCTTCGAGCTTGTGCTCGAGCAGCCGCTCCACGACCGCCAGCGGACGTTCCGCTTCCATGCGAAACACAGCTTCGCCAAGCCCTGCCGCCGCAGGCGACCCGAGCAGGCGCGTGCGCTCGAGCGCAGCTTCCGCGCCTGGCAGCGCTTCGGCTGCACGGTCTACGACGGCCGTGAACAGATCACGCGCGACATCGAGATTCGATGGCGTGATCGCGCCATTCCCCGCCTCTTGCCACGCACGAAAGAAATGTTCGAACACCTCGTGGACGAACTGGCCCTGCGCCCGCGGATCCATCACTTCTTCGTCGTCGGGTTCCTCCTCGAGCTTCAGGACGTGTTGCGCGAAGAACTTGAACGGGCAGCCCAGGTACGTTTCGATCGCGCTGATTGACCACGGACGCGGATGCGTCGCGCCAACCTGGCCATGAAACTGCGGCGCGTCGGGAGCGCTCCCGCTGGAATCCGCGCGGGCAATCGTATTCGCAGATTCGATGACCGCCATCGGCACCGACGAGAGACGCGCGCGCGGCAAATCGTCGAGCAACGCCGACGGCTCAACAAGCGCTTCGTCCTCCAGGATGATCGTGTAGAGAGCAACCGACCGCGCCGCCGACGCGACCAGATCGAGGAATCGGGCTTCGGCGGCTGACCGGCGGTCCTTCTCCGACGGCCAGCCGAGCGCCTTCATCAAATTGGACGGGTAGAAAATATTGCGGCGTGTTTTGTCCGGCCAGTCGCCTTCGACAAGGCCGACGATCGCCATGTGGTCGAACTCGCCGTACCTGGCGGCGCGATCGTCAAGCAGCTGGACCCCGTTCGACATTCGATTCGGCGCGAACGTCTCGTCCTCAATCCAGCGCCGGATCGCGACGCCCATCTCGTCGATTGTCCACGCCACGTCGTCATGCGCGGCGTGGGCGTCAGATAGCGCAACAAGCCCGGCCATCAGCGTCGTCCGTGCGAGCTCTTCGCGATCCGCGAGCGGATCCTCCTCGTCGGAGACGCGGAGATGCGTCTCGACGAAGCTGATGAGCCGCTGCAGCTGGCTGGATGCCGACGCGGGCTCGGCCAACGCGACGAGCTCCCGTGCCGCGGTGACAGCCGCCATCCCTGCGAGCCTCGCTTCGACGGACTCGCACTCGGCGACGATGACGGTCAGGCGATCCAGCTCGCCGAGATAGCGCGCGACGCTCAGCGCGCGGTCCAGCGCACTTACATGTTGTCGCGAGACCTCGACGCCTTCGGCGACGAATCGCAAGTGCGGCGAGCGCAGCAGCGCGACGATGGCAGCACGAGTGAAACCGCTGGCGACGAAGTCGAGCACGAGGTCCACAACGGCGGCCGTCGGTTCGGCCGCCAACGGCCTGGCATCCGAAGATTGATGAGGAATCCCCGCGGCGCCGAGCGTGTCGGGTGCCAGATACAGGTACGGCAGCGGACGTTTATAGACGATCGCGACACGAGCAAGGTCGATTTCGCTCGGCTGAAGCCGTCGTGCGATATCAATCAGCTCTTCCTCGCGGTCGCGGACCGTGAACCACAGCGCCTCCGATTCCGCCGAGACCAGCGCCGGCCGCACGCGATCCAAAGGGACTCCAATAGCAGCAGCTTCAACTTCCTCCAGCCCGGGCCACCACGTGTGAAGACGCTCATGGAAACCCGATCCGAGCATGGCGTCGGTCGCGACGATGTCCAGGTGCTCGAGGCCTGGAACCCTGGTGAGCAGATCGAAATCGGCGACGAAGAGGCCGTCGGCATCCGCGATCCAGTCGGCGACCGTGACAACGATGCGTCTTACGGGAGCGCGGGCCGGCCGCGTAATCACCCACTCGCGGAGCGTGTGCTCATCGCAGGCGCCCGAATCGCGGACACGACGTTCGTAGTCGCGAAACGTGTCGGCAAGGAAGCGCGTCTGTTCGCGCATCCGCGCGGCGCCAGGGTCCAGATCCGAATCGGCGGCGAGCCGCTCCTGAATCAGCTCCTCGAATCGCTGGACCTGCTGCGACTGCCGCCGGAGCAAATCGTAGAAGCGGATGATTTCGGATACCAAACCCGGGCGAATGCGGCGGCCGTCCGACGCGTTCCGCGCGGCTGCCTGAAACATGACGTCGCGCTCGAACGCGCTGAGCCGTCGCGGTGCGTCATCAAGCGTCGCGTGCAGGCGTAGGTACAGGCCATCGCGCGTGACGAACTCGCCGGCGCCGCCACGTCGCGCGAGCTGACGTGCCGCGCCGGCAGTCGGCACTACCACGACGGCCGATCCCGACGAATCGCTGAGCGTCCAAATCGCGCGGCGGAAGGCGTGCAGATCGGGGACACGCACCAGGCGTGTCTGCCGTGGCGTAATCACCGAAGCTTCGGGGGATCATGAATGAGCGGATATCGAGCCGCGCCTGCAGCCCGAGCATCAGCGCGCCAGCAGCGGCCGACGACGCGTCCCAGGCGCGGCCCATGCTGTCGGCGATCATCGCTTCATGACGGATCCGCGCCGCGTTGTCCGCGAGCTGCGCGGCGCTGACGAGCATCGCGTGCGCCGCTTTCAGCTCTTCCGGAGGCTCGATCAGCGATGTAGCGTCGATAATCTGCTTCACGACATGACGCATCGTGACGAGCGTTCCGGGTGTGGATCCGGATAGCGTCTTGATGTCCTCGAGCGCGGGCCTGAGCTGCGTCATGAGCTCGATCGACGGCATGATCGCGAGCCGATACCTGCGGAAATCGGGCGCGCGGGTCGCCCAGTGGTCGCGCGCCAGCCGGAGCTTGCGAGCGGCGTCGAGCTCGCTCTGCAGCGCCTCCAGAAGCGCCTTGACCGCATCGGGCCGCTTTGACCCGAGCGCGGCGTCGCGGGTGTGAATCTGGTCGGCGAGCCGCTCGATCCCGTGCACGTCCGCGTGCTCGGCTCGACGATGGGCCGCGTCGACGATTTGTTTCGTGAAGGTCATGTACTGCCCGTCGAGACGCTGTTCGACATCCACCTTCGCGGCGGTATCTGCGCGCGTGGAGCTCACCCATTCGGCGGGCAGCGCGGCCGCGCTCGCATCGATGCTGACCAGGGCCGATTTCAGCAGAGATGTCCGCTCCGCGGGAGAATCCGCGAGCTGCGCGGCCAGCAGCGTCTGCTCAATCATCTCCTTCGGACCGGGTGTCGGCAGCAGCGGTTCCGTGACCGCCGGCGGATCGGCGTAGGCTGCGAGAGCGAGATCGAACCGGCCCGTTCCCGAGGCGGCGCGCAAATCGGCAATCGCTTCGTCCAGCATTGCCGAGCATCTGGCGGATTTCACCCGCTCTGTAGTTGTAGTGGTTGCCGGGCCACTCGGCGAGCGCCTTCCGCGCGCGCTCGACGATCGCCAGCCGCTTCGCTGGGTCGGTCGTGATCGCGACCTCGTTCAACGATTGCGCGACCTGGTTCGAAATCGCCGTGTAGTCGTTGTCGCCCTGCGTCTCGATATAGTGGGTGGCGCGCGCAGCCGCCGCGTAGCGCGTCGTGCGATCCCAATCGACAAGGTTCGCCGCGAGATCGACGAGCTTCAGCTGCGGATCGCCGGTCGCCGCCGTCGCCATCGAGAACACGATGCGATCGCCGACGCGCGCGAACTCGCCGTAGCTCACGAGCGACGTGCCGTCGGTCAAAAAGACCCGGAACGTCGCCGCATCGTCAGCTCGCGCTGCGGCGCCTCCGCCGATCAGCAGGCAGAGTACGCCCGCCAACGTTCTATTGCGCATGGAGATCCAAGCGTAGTGGCAGCTCTCTGAAGACGTCAAGCGGCGCATCGGACGGGTCGTTGTGGAAAAGCTGTGGACGCGTGGTGCATTTCTTGTTGACGCATGGACAGCGAAATTTTTCTTCCGAGCGGGACGCACCTGTGCGCGCACCTTCGTCCCTGCCTTCGCTTGATCGCGGGTCGCGCCTGCGTAGAATCGCTCCTTCCCAACGCGAAAGCTTTTTCACCGATACTGTGGCCGCCATTCACCGGTTCAACGAGTCCATCGCCGGACGGTCGTACCTCATCGAGGTATCGCTCGTGTCGCAGGACCGCTGGCGCGCGTACATCGTGCGCGTTCCCGGCGTGCCGACGGCGTTGATGCCCTTTTACGGCCGCACTCCGGATGAAGCGGCGCAGCAACTGAGCGCCTGGCTCACGCGGGCCTACGCGCGCGTCTCGGGGCCGGCCGGGACGGTGTAGGATGTGCGGATGCGCGCATCGATCTCCGTCGCATTCATCCTTGCGTTTTTCTTAGCCGGCAGCTCCCGCCCTCTCCACAGTCAGACGCCAACGCTTCCGCCAGGGTCGGCTGGTCAACAGCCTGGACAATTCCAGCAGCGGGCGCCGGACTTCGACCGCATGCTGCAACAGCAAGCCGACACGGACAAGACGTGGAAGACGGCGAGCGAAGGCTTCATGCAGATGGAGAAGATCACCTACCGCAGCAAGGTGGGTGACATGGACATCCCCGCGTTCGTGTTTCAGCCGCTGAAGCCGCGCGGCCCGCGCGGGCACGCGGCCCTCGTCTGGGTCCATGAGAATATCCGCGGTCATCTCTACGAGCACTACGTCCCCTATATTCGCGAAGCGACCGCCAAGGGCTACGTCGTCATCGCACCTGAATATCGCGGAAGCATCGGCTACGGCAAAGAGTTTTACGACGCCATCGATTACGGCGGCAACGAAGTCGACGACGTCGTCACGGCGGTCGACGTGTTGAAGGCGAAATATCCGGTGGTCGATCCGGCGCGCATCGGGATCATCGGCTGGAGCCACGGCGGCATGATCACGCTGCTCTCGATCCTCCGCAATCAGACGACGTTCAAGGCGGCTGTCGCGATGGTGCCGGTGACGAACCTGTTCCAGCGCCTCGCCTGGAAAGGCGTCGAGCGGCAGCATCAAGCCATCGACCCAGCGAACCGCTACGGCGGTCTGCCCGCTGAGAAGCACGACGTTTACAAAGAGCGGTCGCCGCTCTACAACGTGGACAAGCTGCAGATTCCTTTGTACGTCGGCGTGACGCGGAACGACGAGGACGTCAACATCGAGGAAGACATGCAGCTCGTCGACGCGCTCCGTTCGCGTAAGCCGTTCCTGGCCACAACCACGGTTTACGACAATCCACTCGGTGGCCACACGTTCGATCGCCGCGTCGATCCGAAGACCTTTCAGCCTGAGAACACGCGCGAGCAGCGCGACTCCTGGAACCGCGTGTGGACGTTCCTCGACTGGCAGCTCGATCCGTTCCATGATGCGGCCAGCGCCGGCCGGCCGAGCGCGACATCCTCACAGCGGTAACGTCGCGCGACACACGTTCCGGTCTGGATATGCAAGCACTCCGGCGCGACGGCCTTACGACCGGAGGTGCGGCGCGATGTTAACGACCGGACAGGTTCCGTGGTGACGTTCTGTTCTAGATACGCCGAGCGCTGCGGCGCGACGGCGTTAACGAGCGGGGGTGGGGCCCCGCGAGAGAGTAAGTGATGTCGACGCCACTGACCACCTCAATCCGTTCGCAAGGACACTTGATCGCTGTCGTACTCGGTGCGGTTCTTGCCGCTCCGGGACTGGCCACCGCCCAGGACGCTGTCCCGCGCGTACGGCTGGTCGCCACCGGCGGCACCATCTCCAACCGCAACGGCGGCCGTCTGACCGCCGAAGAGCTCGTGAAATCGATGCCCGGCATCGAGCGCTACGCGCGGCCGGAGTTCGAGCAGTTCTCGAATCTCGCCAGCGGCGAGTTGACGCTCGATCAGTGGCTCGCGCTCAGCAAGCGGATCAACGAGCTGTTCAAGACCGAGAGCGATCTTGCCGGCGTGGTCGTAACGAGCGGGACCGACACGCTCGAAGAGCTCGCCTATTTTCTCGATCTCACGGTTCGGACCGAGAAGCCGGTCGTGGTCGTTGGCTCGATGCGCAATCCGAGCACGCTCGGCTACGAGGGTGCGGCGAACCTGCTCGAAGGCTTCCGCGTCGCCGCGTCGCCGTCGGCGCGCAACAAAGGCGCGCTCGTTGTCCTCAACGACGAGATCAACTCGGCACGCGAAGCCACGAAGACCGATGCGCTGCGGCTGGAGACGTTTCAGACGCGCGGCTACGGCGTGCTCGGCGTGGTCGACTCAGACCGCGTCGTCTTTTACAGGGACGTCGGTCAAGCGCCACACGTCGCAGAGCGAGTTCGACATCACCACCGTCGCCAAGCTGCCGCGCGTAGATGTCCTGCTCGTTTATCAGGGCGCCGACGGCGACCTGATCAAGGCATCGGCTGATGCGGGCGCACAAGGCATCGTGATCGCCGGAGCGGGCGCCGGGGCAACCAGCGGCACGCAGCAGGAAGCGATGGCGTACGCGGCGAAGAAAGGCGTCATGGTCGTCACGACGACGCGAACCGGCAGCGGCCGCATCGCGCCGCCGCGGCGGCAGGCGAATCCGTCAGGCGCTCCGCCCGCCGCGAACGGCAACAATCCCCTGACGCCGGACGAGCAGCGGCGCCTGATCGCCGGTGAAGATCTCGCGCCGGTGAAGGCGCGCGTGCTCCTGATGGTGGCGCTGACGCGCACGCACGATCCAAACGAACTTCAGCGCATCTTCTCCGAGTACTGAGCGCGGACGCGAGCCCAGGAAATTTCACGGGAGATCAAGAGCGCTCCTGGTCTCGCCGGCGGGCGGCCTCGCGCGCTACGCTGTGGCATGCCGACGTTTGCGATCGAGCCGCCAATCGAGCCGATGCTCGCGAAGCTCGCCACGGAGCTGCCCATCGGCGACAGCTTTCTCTATGAGCCCAAGTGGGACGGATTCCGCGCGATCGTCTTTCGCGGCGCGGACGATGTGTTCATCCAGAGCCGCGATCTGCGGCCGCTCGACCGCTACTTTCCCGAACTGCACACGGCGCTGCTGACCGGCTTGCCCGCTGGCTGCGTCGTGGACGGCGAAATCGTGATCGCGACGCCGGGCGGCCTCGACTTCGACGCACTCCAGCTGCGGCTCCATCCTGCGGCGTCACGCGTCGCGAAGCTCGCCCAGGAAACGCCGGCGAGGTTCGTGGCCTTCGACGCGCTCGCGGTCGACGATCAGGACATCCGCGAACTCGCGCAGCGCGACCGGCGGGTACGTCTCGAGCGTCTGCTCGCGAAGGCGGCGCCATCGATTCACCTCACGCCGGCAACGCGCGATCGCGCGCAAGCCGCCGAGTGGCTTGCGCGATTCGAGGGCGCGGGTCTGGACGGCGTCGTCGCGAAACCGGAAGACGGCACGTACCAGCCGGGCAAGCGCGCCATGATCAAAGTGAAACATGCGCGCACCGCCGACTGCGTCGTCGCGGGGTTTCGGTGGCACAAGGCCGGCCGCGACGAGCTCGTCGGCTCGCTGCTTCTCGGTTTGTACGACGATAAACAGCATCTACATCATGTCGGCGTCACCTCATCGTTCACGATGGAGGTGCGGAGGGAGCTGGCGAAGGAGCTCGCGCCGCTGCGGCAGCGCGCGCTCGAGAATCATCCGTGGCGCGAGTGGTCGGCGGCCGGTGGCGAAACGACGCGCATGCCGGGCGGACAGAGCCGATGGAGCGCGGGGAAGGATCTTTCGTGGGAGCCGCTTCGCATTGAGCGTGTCTGCGAGGTGAAGTACGACCATATGCAGGGCCCGCGGTTTCGTCACGCGGCGATCTTCGTCCGATGGCGTCCGGACAAACGGCCGATCGACTGCGATTACGCACAGCTCGAGGTCACGACTCCTTACGAGCTCGAGAAGGTCTTCGGCGCGGCCGGCCGGGATCGCTGATTCCACTCCACTCGCCCGCCATATCCTCCTCGGGATCGAGCGGCCCTTGCGGCGGCCGCAGCTCCGCGGGTACGTGCTGGAGATTGACGCGCACGCGGGTCCACGTGCGGTGGCGGCCGCGCAGAGAATCGACGAGCACGTCGGCTGGCCTCAGATGCGCGCTCGCATCCGGGTACCGCGCCTTCCATCGCTCCAACCCGGCGAGCGCGTCCGCCTTCTCGCGGGCACGGCCGATCTCCAGAAGCGGATGCACCGGCGTCCGGCGCCGGGATGGCATCACGCGCGGTCCCTCTCCCGGCTGCTTCCGATAGTGCGGCGGCCAGGGCGCGTCGCCAAGTCCGTCGCGCTCCTGCCGAGCGGAAAGCTCGAGCAACGCGTCGAGCACGCAAGGCCGATCGTCCATCGCCGCATGCCGATCTCCAACGCTCGCAAAGCGTGCCGGCATCGTGGCAAGCGTAAAGTCGGCCGGATTGCATGCGTCGATCTCTTCCCAATCGAGCGGAGCGGAGACGCGCGCGTCCGGCGTCGGCCTCACGGAGTAGGCGCTCGCGATCGTTCGATCCTTCGCGTTCTGGTTGTAGTCGAGAAACACGCCGTGGCGTTCCTCCTTCCACCACTTGCTCGTCGCGAGCGACGGGGCACGCCGTTCCACCTCGCGCGCCAGCGCCAGTGCGGCGCGCCGTACTTCGTCGAACGTCCAGCGCCGCGCGATTCGGACGTACACGTGCACGCCGCGCGAACCTGACGTTTTCGGCCAGCCGACCAGGCCGAACTCGCCGAGCGTCGCCTGCACGACGCGGGCGACCTCCTGGATCTGGGGCCACTCGATTCCAGGAACGGGGTCGAGATCGACGCGCAGCTCGTCAGGGTGATCGAGATCGTCGGCGCGCACCGGATGCGGATGGAGCTCGAGACACGCGAGGTTGGCCATCCAGACGAGCGCTGCCGCGTCTCGCGGAACGACCTCCTCGGCGCTGCGCCCCGACGGAAACTTCAACGCGACGACCTCGACCCATGCCGGCCGCGAGCGCGGCGCGCGCTTCTGGAAGAAGAACTCGCCGCCGATGCCGTCCGGATAGCGGACGAGCACGTTCGGACGCCCGCCCGCACCCTGCATCGCCCCGGCCGCGACGGCGATGTAGTAACGCGCGAGATCGCAACTTGGTATAGCCGGCCTGTGGAAACAGGACTTTGCCGGGATTGGAGATCGCGACCTCACGCCCGGCCACCGTGAGCAGCTCATGTTCCGCGCGTCCTGCCATCACCTTGAATATACTTTCCCGCACGTTGTCGAAACCGCGCGGGTCGGTTCGACAATCTCCCGAGGAGCAACATCGATGACCGACCTCAAGTTTGCCGTGCGCTCGCTCGCCCGCGCCAAAGGCCTCACCTTCACCGTCGTCCTCACGCTGGCGCTCGGCATCGGCGCCAACGCCGCCATCTTCAGCGTCGTCCGGGGCGTGCTGCTCAGGCCGCTCGTCAACCGCGACGCAGGACCGGCTCATCTACATCCGCCAGAGCGCGAAGGGCATCGGCGTGGAGAACGCGAACTTCTCGGTCCCCGAGCTGCGCGACCTGCAGGCGCGCGTGAAGACGCTCAGCGCGTTCGGCGACTTCTCGACCATCGAGTTCACGATGCTCGGCCTCGGCGAGCCGCGCACGGTGCGCGCCGGCGTCGTCGGCGGCTCCTACTTCGACGTGATGGGCCTTCGCGCCGTGATGGGACGGCTGCTCGATGCCGCACGACGACGGGCCGAAGGCGCAGGGCGCGGTGGTGCTGACCTATCGCTTCTGGACGACCGCGTTCAAGAGCGATCCCTGCAGTCATCGGCAAGACCATCAGGCTGAGCGATCGCCCCGCCACGATCGTCGGCGTCCTCGAACCGTCGGTGCCGTATCCGCAGGAAACCGAGATCATCGCCAACGTCGTGACGAGCCCGCATCATCTCGACGCGACGATGGTCGAGGGACGCGTGCACCGGATGACGGAGCTCTTCGGCCGGCTGGCGCCCGGCGCCGACCTCGACAGCGGCGCGCGCGGAGCTTCGCGCCGTGCACGCCGCCATCGTGAAGGCGCATCCCGAGGCGTATCAGACGCAGGCGGACTTTCGGATCGACGCGGTGAACCTGCGCGACGAGATCATCTCGCCCGCGCGAACGATCCTGCTGGTGCTGCTCGCCGCGTCGGCGCTGGTCTTCATCGTCGCGTGCTCGAACGTCGCGAATCTGATCCTCGCGCGCTCGGTGCGGCGGGAAGGCGAGCTGGCGGTTCGCGCGGCGCTCGGCGCGGGCACCGGCGCGCTTGCGACGGACGCTCCTCGCCGAGAGCCTGCTGCTCTGCGGCGCCGGCGCGGTGCTCGCGATCGTCATCGCGCGGCCGATGGTGGCCGTGCTCGCGCGCTACGCGGCGCGCTTTTCGGTGCGCGCCAACGACGTGACGGTGGACGCGAGCCTGCTCTGGGTCGGCGTCGCGCTCGCGGTGGCGGCGGCCGTGCTGCTCGCGTTCGTGCCGCGCCTGCCATCGGCCGAGTCGGCGAGCGGTCTGGGCCTGTCGAGCGGCAGGCGTGCGGATCACGCCGGGCACGAATCGCCGCCTGCGCGTGTTCGCGGTCACGCAGATCGCGCGCGTCGTTCGTCCTGCTCGCGGGCGCCGGCATGCTCATCACGACGCTCTTCGCGCTGCAGCGCCAGCAGACCGGCTTCAGGGGCAACGTGCTGGCCGTCAACGTTCCGGTCGTGTCCTACACGCGGAAGCCCGAAGAGATCGCCGCGTTCTACCGGGAAGCGATCCGGCGCATCTCGGAGCTGCCGGGCGTGGAGCAGGTGGCGCTCGGCACGGTCGTGCCGTGGCGCGATCCAGGCTTCTTCGCCGCGCAGTTCACGGCGGAGGGCTACCGGAAGGCCAACGGCGAAGAGGATCCGCGCGCGCAGTTCCGGACCGTGTCGCCGGGATTCTTCTCCGCGCTCGGCGTCCCGATCATCGCCGGCCGCGACTTCAACGACGGCGACCGCCGCGACGGCGAGAAGGTCGTCATCGTCAGCCAGAGCCTCGCGCAGCGGATGTTCCCGAACATGGACGCCGTCAATCGCCGGATGATGTGGACCGATCCGGTCACGAAGTTCATCGGCGTGAGCACCGATCGCGAGACGCATCGTCGGCGTCGTCGCCGACGTGGACGACGAGAACCTCGTGCCGAGCCCGTCGATGACGGTGTATCACCCGATGGAGCAGGAGATCAGCGGCGGCCGGCTGTTCGTCCACGCGAAGATGGATCCGTATCCGCTGGTTCCGACGATCACGAAGGTCATCCGCGAGTCTCGCGGCGGATCAGCCGGTGGAGCGCGCGGCGACGCTGGACGATGTGCGCGCGGAAGTGCTGGCGCCGAATCGCGTCAACGCGCTCGTGTTCAGCGGATTCGCCGGCGTCGCGCTCGCGATCGCGGTGGTCGGCGTCGCCGGCGTGCTGGCGTTCTCGGTGAGCGCGCGCACGCGCGAGTTCGGGATCCGCCTCGCCGTCGGATCGACGCCGTCGGCGCTGCTGGCGCGCGTCGTGCGCGAAGGCGCGGTGATTGGCGTCATGCGGGATCGTCGCGGGCGCGATCGGCGGCCTCGCGCTCGCGCGCGTCGTCAGCAGCTATATCGCCGAGATCGAGATGCCGGGCGTCGTGCCGATCGTCGGCGCCGCCGCCGTGCTCGTCGCGGCGGCGATTCTCGCGTCGCTGATGCCGGCGGCGACGGGCGTCACGCGTGGACGTGCTGAACGCGCTGCGATCGGAATAGTAAGATGCGCGCATGAAGACGACCGTCATTGCGGCCTTCGCGCTGGTTTCGGTATCGCTGCTCGTTTCCGCGCAGGGCTGTCAATCGACGCGTCCACGCGCGGCCGCTTCGTCGCCTCCAGGCATCGTCGAATGGACGATCCCGCAGCTGCGCGACGCGATGGCCGACGGCCGGCTGACGTCGCGGCAGATCGTCGTGCAGTACCTGACCAGGCTTGGTCTGTACGAGGACCGGCTGCACGCCGCGATCGCGATCAATCCGCGAGCGCTCGAACTCGCCGAGGAACGAGATCGCGAGCGCGCGCAAGGCAGAGTCCGCGGTCCGCTTCACGGCATCCCGGTCGCGCTCAAGGACAACATCCACACAACCGAGATGCCGACGACCGGCGGTGCGCTGGCGTTTGCCGGCTACATGCCGCCGTACGAAGCGACGCTCACGAAGAATCTCCACGACGCCGGCGCGATCATCATCGCGAAGACCGGGCTGACCGAGCTCGCCAACTGGGTGGCCGGCGCGCCGGATCCGATGCCGGGCAACTACAACGCGGTCGGCGGCTTCGGCTACAACCCGTACGATCCGCGGCCCGATCCGCGCGACGCGAAAGCTTCGACGGCCGGCCGGCGCTGCAGACCGGCGGATCGAGCTCTGGAATCGGCACGGCTGCCAATCTCTGGGCCGCGAGCGTCGGCACCGACACCGGCGGATCGGTGATCAGCCCGTCGAACGCGAACATGCTCGTCGGCATCCGTCCGACGATCGGCCGCATCAGCCGCTACGGCGTGATTCCGATCACGGCCGATCACGACACGGCCGGCCCGATGACGCGCACGGTCGCCGACGCCGCGATCATGCTTGGCGCGCTCGAGAGCCCGTCGCCAGATCGCGAACGATGCCGCGACGCAAGACGTGCACGCCACCGCCCGGGCGCGACTACACGAAGTTCCTCAAAGCCGGACGGCCTGAAAGGCGCGCGCATCGGCATTCCGCGCGCGTTCTATTACGACCGCATCACGTTGACCGGCGATCGGCCGGGCGTGCCCGAGGGCATCGGCCCGACGACCGGCATCACCGCGGGACGCGGCGGCCTCAATGCCGAGCAGGCGAAGGTGATGGCCGACGCGATCGCCGTGCTCAAGCAGCAGGGCGCCATCGTTGTCGATCCCGCTGACGTGCCGAGCCTCATCGAAAAGGATCCGCAGCAGAACTTCGCGCGCTGGGACTTCTGCGCCGGCGCCGATCAGGCGAAAGGCAAGGACGCGAACTGCTCGGTGAATTTCAAGTACGGCATGAAGCGCGATTTCAACGCGTGGCTGAAGTCGCTCGGACCATCGGCTCCAGTGAAAACGCTCACCGAGTTGCGCGAGTGGAACACGGCGCACGAGCGGGCCGGCGCGATCAAGTACGGGCAGTCGCGCCTCGACATCTCGGATGAAATGGACCTCGACGCCGACCGCGCGCGCAACGAGGCTGACATGAAGAAAGACAATCTGCTCAGCCGCGCAAACGGCATAGATGCTGTGTTGAAGGCGAATCGCCTCGACGCGATCTTCACGCCGGGCGGCTCCGGCGCCGGAATTGCCTCCCGCGCCGGCTACCCGATCATCGTCGTCCCGTTCGGCATGATTCCGAATGCGCCAAATCCGCCGTTCCCCAGCGGCTTCGACGCGAAGCCCGCGCCATTCGGCGTCGGCTTTGTCGGCGCCTCGTGCAGCGAGCCGCGATTGATCGAACTCGCGTACGCCTTCGAGCAGGCCACCAGAAAAAGAGTGCCGCCGCCCGATTTCAAATAGAGGGCGACGACGTCGCGTGCACGTGTTCGCGCCGCTGTGATCCGAGGGAAACGACGCTCACGATCGGCAGCGCGACGAACGGGATGTGGCCAATGAACTGAACCCACCACCGGACGTTGATCACCGGCGGCCGCCGGACGAGCGCCGGAATGACGACGATCGACATCACCGTCCAGATGAACGGTCCATACAGCGAAGCAGCCTTGACGACGCCGTAGCGTGAGTGCAGCAATCGCCGCATCCACTTCGATGAAGCGAGCAGGAGAAACACAGCGGACCATCCGAACGCAACGCCGAAATGCATGGCGAGGCCGATTGCGGCGGACCGCATCCCTTCGTCGAGCGCGCGCGTGCCGAGGAGCACGGACGCAACGCCCTGGAACAGCCGCGTCGCCGTCGAGTGATAGAACACCACGCTGAGAATGCTCGAGAACAGACCGTCGGTAACGCCGGTCAGCAGACCGGCGCCCACGAACCGCATCAAACGTTCACGTCGTGTCATATTCGTCAGCGCTGCAGCGTTGCGACGAGGTCTTCCAGCCGGTCGTAGCTGATCGCGGCGCCCTTGGCCATCCCAGACGCTATCACCATATCCCGCACATCGCGCGAGGGGTAGCGGACGGAAACCGTGAGCCGCGTCTTGCCGTTCTCGTCCGCGAACTCGGACGTGACCACCGAGACGACGTCCGGAAAGTCTTCGAAGATCTCGGTGAAGACGAGCCGGCTCGGAACCGTGATTTCTTTGTGCTCGCCGTGAAACGCCGCCTCGCCCTTCGGGTGCCGGTTCACGAAGCGCCACTTCCCTCCGACGCGCAGATCGCTCTCGCACACGGGGACGGAATAGCCTTCGCCAAGCCGTCCCCACCACTGTCGAATGTGCTCGGGTTTGGTCATCGCCTCGAACACGAGTTCGCGCGGCGCGTCGAAGAGGCGCGTCATGCGGATCTCCGTGTCCGAAGGCGTCGTGACGATGAAACTATCGGTGTTTGCTGCACGGCTTACGACCATGAGCCTTCTCCTCGTTCGATTTCATTTGTTCCTCCCTTCCGGTCATGTCAAGCGCAGAGCGGGAAAGGATGCGAGCTCAGCGCGCGTCGGTGCGCGCGTCGCGAGGTCCGCTTGGCAAGTGCGCGGTGAGATATCGCGTGAGGAGGTGATACAGGTGCGGCGTCGTGCCGGGACCCTCCGCGATTGCGTGCGTGCGGTCCGGGTAGGTCATGAAGTCGAACGGTTTACCTAATTCGATCAGGCGGTTCACGAGCAGCTCGGTGCCCTGATAGTGCACGTTGTCGTCGCCCGATCCGTGCACGATGAGCAGGTCGCCTTTCAATCCTTGCGCGAAGTTGATCGCCGAGCCCTGCGTGTAACCTTCGACGTTCGACGTCGGCAAGCCCATATACCGCTCCTGATAAATCGTGTCGTAGAGCCGCTGATCCGGAACCGGCGCGACCGCCATGCCGACCTTGTACAAATCCGGCGACCGGAACATCAGGTTGAGCGTGTTCGTGCCGCCGCCGCTCCATCCCCAGACGGCCACGCGATCGAGATCGAGGTACTTGCGCGCCGCACCGAGCGAGCGCAGCGCCTCCGCTTGTTGCCTGGACGACAGCACGCCCACGGCGCCGTACACCGCTTTCCGCCAGGCGCGGCCGCGCGGCGCGGGCGTCCCGGTATTGTCGAAGCTGACGACGAGATAGCCGAGGCTGGCGACGTAGCGGTGGAACAGCCCGGTCGAACCCGACCAACGATCCTCGACGGTCTGCGACGCAGGCTCTCCGTAGATGTGGACGAGCACTGGATAACGGCGCGACGGATCGAACGACGCCGGCTTCAGCATGTAGCCGTCGACCAGCAACCCGTCTCCGGCGTCCGCCTTGAAATACTCGACCGCTGGCTGCACGAGCGCCGCGACTTTCCTTTTCAACGCGGCGTTGTCGTCCGTGATCGTGACGGCGTGGTGGTCCGGCAGCGACACCAGCTCCCGAATCCCGGGATCGTCGAAGCTCGAGAACCTGTGAAATGCATGGCGGCCGTCCGGCGCGATTGCGTACTCATTCGAGCCGCCGAACTCGCGTGGCGTGACGCGGACCGGCTCGCTCCGGCCGTCGATCGGCGCGCGATACAAATACCGCTGCGTGGCGTTCTCCGGGGACGCGATGAAATACGCCGTCCCGTTCTTCTCGTCGACGCCGGAGAGCGCGACGACGTCGATGTCGCCGCGCGTGACGAGCGTGTCGCGTCCATCGCGCGTAATCCGATAGACGTGCTTCCAGCCATCCTTCTCCGTCGAGACGAGAAATTCTGCGCCGTCACGAATCGGGCGCGCTTCCGGCAACCCTCCAAATCCAATCGTGATGAACGCATCGTCGCGATCGCGCCATATCTGCCGCGCCGCACCGGTAGCCGCGTCGGCGAGCAGATAGTCGTCCGTGTTTTGCAGCCGATTGAGCTGCTGGACGAGAAGTGTTCGCGGATCGGCCCACTGGAGGTGCGCGATGTAATGATCGCGGGCGTCCCCGGGCAGCTGCATCCATGTGACGCTGCCGCCTTTCGCGTCCGCGACGCCCGCACGCACCGCCGAGTTCGTCGTCCCCGCGAGCGGGTACGGCACGCTCATCGCCAATGGATAAGGCCCGGTCTGCGGATACGGCACCTGCGTGACGATCTCGCGCTCCTTCCCGAGGTAATACATGAGCGGAAAGTTGCCGACATCATGCAGGTCGAATTGCCAGAAGGCGATGCGGCTGCCGTCGGGACTCCAGCGGTAGCAGTCGTGAAGATCGAGCTCCTCTTCGTTGACCCAATCGGCGGCACCATTGATCACAAGATCGCTGCCGTCGCGCGTGACGCGTGCGGTATCGCCGGTGGCGATGTCTTCGACATAGATATCGTTCTGGCGGATGTAGGCGACTTTGGTCGCATCGGGACTGAAGCGCGCGTACATCAGGCTCGCTTCGGGCGCATCGCCACCGATTTTCTTCAACGTTCCGGCTCGACGATCGAGCAGCCAGTAATCGCCGCGCGCGTTCGTCCGCCACACGCGGTGGCCGTTCGTGAACACGAGCGCGCGCTGGCCGTCCGCTGACCAGGAGAGCTCTTCGATCTGCAGCGGCGCGGTCGCGCCTTGCGGCGTGAGCTGCGCGGCGGTCATCAGCACGTCGCGTCTGGCGCCCGTCGCGCTGTCGTATCGGACGACGCCCGTTTGGCGCCCGCCTTCGCCGGATTCCACAAGGACGTACGCGCCACCTCCTTCGATCCACTGCGGCTGCGGCTCCGGCCGCGGCGTGAACTCGCGGGCCTGGAAGATCCGATCGATCATGTCGCCGCGTGAGGAGTCCGCGATCGAATCGCGAGGCGGCTGTTGGGCATGAAGAAGGATCGGGACGGCGAGAAGGAGCGCGGCCGCGACGCGGGGGATTGAAAGTCGTCTCATTTCCCCCGAATCATCTCACGACTGCGCTGGGCGCCCTTCCTTGACGTGCGGCTTGTTGCGGCGGGTGCGATTGAGGTAAACCATGTGGCGCAAGATGGGGAACAGCTTTTCATTCGGCCCGTTCGTAACGCCCGCAGGATCGACGGAGACATAGCGGTAGTGCTGCTTGCCGCTGGCGCCCGACTGGGTCCGTACGAGATCGTCGCGCCGTTGGGCGCCGGTGGGATGGGTGAGGTCTATCGTGCGCGCGACACCCGGCTGAACCGGGTCGTCGCGATCAAGATCCTGCCGGCGGACCTTGCCGGTGATCCGCAGCGGCGCGAGCGTTTTCGGCGCGAAGCGCACGCGATCGCGAGCTTCACTCACCCCCACATCTGCAACGTCCACGACGTCGGCTCACACGATGGCCTCGAGTTCCTGGTGATGGAATATTTGCCGGGCGAAACGCTGGCGCACCGCCTGCTTCGCGGTGCCCTTCCGCTCGAGGATGTCTTGCGAATCGCCATCGAGCTCGCGGACGCTCTCGACGTGGCGCATCGCGCGGGCTTCACGCATCGGGATCTGAAGCCCTCGAATGTGATGCTGACGGAGACGGGCGCCAAAGTGCTGGACTTCGGCCTCGCAAAAAGGGACAGCGATCAGGAATCGGCGCTCTCCGGTGTGCCGTCCGACGGAATCCCACGCTGACGCAGGTTGGAGACGTGGTGGGAACGATTCAGTACATGGCGCCAGAGCAGCGGGAAGGCCGCGCGGCAGACGCGCGATCGGATGTGTTTGCGCTCGGCGTGATCATCTACGAAATGATCACGGGCCGAAGAGCGGCCAACGACTCGCCGCTTCAAACGCTCAAGCCGCCGCTGCTCGATCGTGTGATCAGAAAATGTCTCGCGACAGATCCGGTGAAGCGCTGGCAGCGCGCCTCAGACGTGCGGGACGAGCTCGAGTGGCTGGGACAGACCAACGCCGCGCCGACGAACGGGAACGAGCCGGGGCGGTCGCGATCGTGGCCCGCGTGGATCGCGGCGGCAGCGGCCGCCGCGTCACTGATCCTGCTCGTGGCCTTCGCGATTTCACGCGGGTCTCGCGTCACGGCGGCGCCGAGGACATCTTTCGTGGTGCTGTCGCCCGATGATGTAAGCGAAGTCGACGAACCGACGATCTCGCCTGATGGGCGGGCCCTCGCCTTCATCGGCCACATGAAGGACGGCAGGACCCTATTGTGGGTGAGGCAGCTCGAGTCGCTCGAGGCGCGGCCGATTGCCGACCTCGACGTTCTCGGCTTTCCGTTCTGGTCGCCAGACAGTCAGTCGCTCGCATTCTTCTCGCAGGGGCAGTTGAAGCGGGTCCGTGCCTCTGGCGGGTTGGTCCAGAGCATCTGTGCAGCGCCGGCCGGACGCGGCGGCGCGTGGAATCGCGACGGGGTGATCGTGTTCGCGTCGTCGCCGGAAGGGACACTGAGTCGGGTGCCTGCCGGGGGCGGCGAGCCGACCCCCGTCACACGAATCGACGTGGCGGCCGCCGAACGTTCGCATCGCTTTCCTCAGTTTCTGAGCGACGGGCGGCGGTTCATCTACACCGTCTACTTCAACAAGGCCAATCAGAGGCCGGTCGTCAAGGTCGGATCACTCGATGCACCTGCGACGACGGTGGTCACCGAAACGTCGTTCGCGCGATCGTTTGCCGTTCCCGGATACCTGGTCTTCAATCGGGATCTGCGCGGACCGTTTGTCGCGCAGCCGTTCGATGAGCGGACCTTGGCCCTGACGTCCGAGCCTGTCCCGATCGCGAGCCGTCTGGTCCCCGGGACGGTTGGCGGAATGGCGGCCCTTTCGGTGTCCAGGAACGGCGTGCTTGCATATCAGACGCTCACGACCGCTCCGACCGCCCAGTTGACATGGTTCGGAAGGTCTGGCCAGAAGCTGGGTACGGTCGGAAGGCCGACCAGCGCCTTCGACTTTTCGTTTTTTTCGCTCTCGACAGACGGCACACGCGTGGCCGTCCTGGCTGAAGATCCGAAGACGTCTCTCGATGACATCTGGGTCGTCGATGTCTTGCGAGGCGTCACGACCCGAGTCACAGTCGATGGCACGGCGGAAGATGCCAAATGGTCGCCAGACGATGCAAGCATCGCGTTTACGTCCAACCGGCGGGGCACAGGTTACACTGACATTTACGTCACCTCGTCGAAGGGGAATGGAACTGCGGAGCCGCTCCTCATCTCGGCCGCTAACAAGTTTCTCTGGGACTGGTCGCGCGACGGCGCATACATGATCTTTGGCGTCCAGGAAGGACCGAAAGCGGTCGGCAACTTGTGGGTGCTTCCAGTGAAGAATCATGGACCGCGCCGCTATCTCCAGTCCGAGTTCGATAAGGCCGAAGCGCGGTTTTCGCCCGATTCGCGATGGGTCGCGTACCAGTCGGACGAGTCCGGCCGAACCGAGGTGTACGTGCAGTCGTTTCCCGAACCGAGCAGCCGTTACCAGGTGTCGACCGACGGCGGCGCTAAACCGCGGTGGCGCGGCGATGGCCAGGAGCTCTTCTATGTGGCTCCAGAGGGGCGGATGATGGCGGCGACGGTCGCCGCAACGAGCACCTTCACCGCGAGTCGCCTGAAACGGCTGTTTGATCGTTCTCCCTCGAGCGCGGCGGCGGACGTGAGCTACGAAGTCTCAGCAGATGGCGAGCGCTTTCTGACAGCCGAGGTCATGCACGACGCCGTCAAGGCCCCAATAACTGTCGTCTTGAACGGGATACCGGCTGACAAAAAGTAACGAGGATGGATCGTTACCCGACTAGAGCGCCCTGAGAAACGCGATCAGATCCGATCGTTCCTGCGCCGTGAAACCAATCTTGAATCGGCTCTCGTAGAAGTCGATGACCTCGTCGAACGTCGAGGCGAAGCCATTGTGGAAGTACGGCGCCCGGGCAGCCAGCGCGCGCAGAACCGGCCCTTTGAACTTCCCGATGTCGGCCCATTTTCCTGTCACCATCGCCCGCCCCGGATCTGTCGTCTGAATCGTTTCGCCGGTCAGTGTGCGCCGCAACGTGTAGAGCGGCATGTCGGCCGTGCGACGCGCGGCGTCCGTCAGTCCGATGTTGAGCGGCGCCTTCACCGAATGGTTGCCGGCATTCGGCGTGTCGTGGCACGTCGTGCAGGTGCCGGTGAACGGATCGGGCACCGTGACCCCATTCGGGAACGTCTGGTTGTTCAAGCCGGCGACGCCCGAGAGCACGATCGGCTTCGTGTTGAAAATCGCCTGGCCGCGGGCGATGGCGCGGCGCGCACGGCTGACGTCGCGGTCACCTCCGGACGCATTCATCCACGCATTGAACAGGCTGAAAGCCCGTGGGTCGAATGCCGCGCCCGTCGGATTCAGTCCGACTGGATCGTTGATACCGATGAAGAACGGCTCGGCCGAAAGCGCGACCGGTCCACCCTTTGCCCCGTCCGCTCGAAGCGAGCCCGCTTCGTCGCTCACGGCCTGCGCGGTGAACAATGCGGTCTCGAACGCCACGATCGCCTGCTGTTCCTGACTGGTCAGGTGGCGCGCCGCCTGCGCGTGGCCCATCGTCGCATCGTCTGCCTGTTTGGCCAGGTCCTGAAGGATGGTCGTTGTGGCTGTTGATTCGCGGCCATCCCACATGACCGCGCTGAGAAATCCGAGATTGGTCGCGGGCAACGGACGGCGGTACATCGACACCGAGGTCAGCGGCGCGTTGCATCGGTAGGGATCGTCAACGCTGTCGATGGTGAACTCGGCACCGGGCGGCACGTCGATCCCCACTCTGATGAGACCGCGCGTGAGCAGCATGCTGAAGGCGGTCCGGCGCCCTTTCAGCGTGTCGATATCCGCGCCGTCGCAGTTGGACCCGTCGTTGCTGCGGAAGATCGGGTCGAGCCCCCTCGATTCGGTGAACCGTCGCTGCACACCTTCCGGCGTGATCGTCCAGCCCTGATCCGGCCGGTGACACGTAAAACATGCGCGGCCGTTGGTGCCGAGGTCCTTGAAGAATGGGTTTTCAAGATCGAATGTGCCATTCGTCGTCAATGTGCGCAGCTGACCGAACTGATCGGGCGACGCGAAAAGGCCGTCCGCATGGTCGGCCTTCGCGGATCGGCCGGCCAGCGTCAGGGCTGCCACGATGGCGCACGTCGCGGCAGGAACGGCGAGGGACGTAAGGCGTCGGCGCAACATGGGTCCTCCTTAATTTGTCGCTCTATTGGCAGTTGCGGAAACGCGGAGTCGAATTGGCTCACTAATCTGCGGGGGTCGGGTTTGACTTGATGGGAAGGGGGGGCTATCTTCCGGCGAAACCGAGGATTGGAGGACGTAGCGGTGGCTGCGCCGTCGCAACACGTGAGCGAACTGCTCGCCGAGTGGCGTACGGGCAACGAAAAGGCGCTGGAGGCGCTCGTGCCCCTCGTGTACAACGAGCTGCGTGCCGTGGCACATCGTTATCTGCGGCGCGAGCGGCGGTCGCATACGCTGCAGACCGAAGCGCTGGTCCACGAGGCGTACCTGCGTCTCCTCGACGGCCGCCCGGCCGACACCGAGAATCGCGCGCACTTTGTCGCTATCGCGGCGCGGTTGATGCGACAGATTCTGGTGGACTACGCGAGGAGCCACCAGGCCGCAAAGCGCGGCGCCGGGCTGCAGGTGGAGTTGACGCTCGGCATCGAACTGCCGCAAGCGCGGCGCGCGCCCGACATCGTGGCGCTGGACGACGCCTTGTCCGCGCTGTCGCAGCGCGACCCGCAGCAAGGCCGAATTGTCGAGTTGCGTTTCTTCGGCGGCCTGACGATCGAAGAAGCCGCCGAGGCGCTCGACATCTCTCCGGCTACCGTCAAGCGCGACTGGGCGATGGCGCGGGCGTGGTTGTCGCGTGAAATGAAAAAGGGCCGCCATGGACGCCGGACAGTGGAACAAAGCTAAGGACATCTTCACGGCGGCGCTCGATTGCGAGCCCGGAACACGCGATGCGTTCCTGCGCGAAGCCTGCCGCGAGAACGAGTCCCTGCGCCTCGAAGTCGAATCGCTCCTTTCTGCCTATAAAACGTCCGACGGCCTCTCAATCCCTGCATGGCTGGATGCGCCAGGAGTCGGCGCGACCGCCGAAGGCAAGACGATTGGTCCTTACCAGTTGATACGCAAGCTCGGTGAAGGCGGGATGGGCCAGGTCTGGCTCGCGGAACAGACCGCGCCCGTGCGAAGGCACGTTGCGTTGAAGCTCATTCGCGTCGGCATCTACGACGATGCGGTCCTGCGCCGCTTTCAGTCCGAGCGCCAGTCGCTGGCAACGATGGATCATCCGACGATCGCCAAGGTCTTCGACGCGGGCGCCACTCCCGATGGCCAACCGTTCTTCGTGATGGAGTACGTTCCGGGTGCGCCCATCACCGACTACTGCAACCAGAAGAAGCTGACGATCCGCGAGCGGCTGGAGCTGTTCCTTGCCGCGTGCGAAGGGGTCCAGCACGCGCACCAGAAAGCCGTCATTCATCGCGATTTGAAGCCGGCAAATCTTCTGGTTGTGGAGGTTGACGGCAAGCCCACGCCGCGCATCATCGACTTCGGCCTGGCAAAGGCCACAACCGCGCCGTTGGACGACCCGATGTTGACCCGAGCCGGAACCTTCGTCGGCACCCCAGGTTACATGAGCCCCGAACAGGCAGACTCAGGCTCGCACGACGTGGATACTCGGACCGACGTGTACTCGCTCGGCGCCGTGCTCTATGCATTGCTGACCGGCGCGCTGCCGTTCGACGCGAAGCAGAAGTTGCCGCTCGATGAAACGCTGCGGCAGTTGCGCGAGGACGATCCACCGAAGCCGAGCACCAGAATCGGTGCGGCCGCTTCGACGACCGCAGAAGAACGCGGAACAGAGCCAGGGCCCTTGGCCCGTCAGCTCCGAGGCGACCTCGACTCCATCACGATGAAGGCGCTCGAGCGGAACCGCGACCGGCGATACGGATCGCCGGCGGAGATGGCCGACGACATCAAGCGGTATTTGCAGAACCAGCCGATCCTGGCTCGGCCGGCAAGCAGCGGCTACCGGCTGCGCAAGTACGTGCGGCGGCATCGCTTTGGCACTTCGGCGGCCGCCGTGATTGCGATCCTGCTCGCGACGTCGGCGGTCGTCGAGGCGATCCAGCTGCGGCGGATTACGCGAGAGCGCGATCGCGCGAATCGGATCAGCGACTTCATGACCACCATGTTCAAGGTCGCGGACCCGAGCGAAACGCGTGGGAACAGCGTCACGGCGCGCGAGATTCTCGACAGGGCGGCGAAAGATGTCGAGGCTGGCCTCGCCAAGGATCCGCCTCTTCAGGCGCAGATGATGGACTTGATGGGCAGCGTGTATTCGAGCCTTGGCCTGACGTCGAGCGCTCAACCGCTGCTCGAGCGGGCGGTCGAGATCTGGACACGCACTGTGGGTGCCGACGATCCTCATGCGCTGGCCTCGAAGCACAATCTGGCGGAGACACTGGGACGCCGAGGCCACTATGCCGAGGGCGAGAAGCTCGAGAGAGCGACGTTTGAAGCGTCGCGGCGGGTGCTTGGACCGGGCGACCCCGCCACCCTGCGGTCGATGGCCAGTCTGGCGATTACCGTCGAAAACGAAGGCCGCTTGCAAGAGGCCGAGCGGTTGGATCGCGAGGCTCTCGAGATTGCGCGCCGGACGCTCGGCGAAGATCATCCTGACACGCTGAGGCCGATGAACAGTCTCGGCAACGTCCTCCAAAGAGAAGATCGCCTCGCCGAGGCCGAGAAATACCACTCGGAGGTGCTTGCACGTCGGCGACGAGTGCTGGGGGTCGAGCACCCGCAAACCGTGATCACGATGCAGGGCCTTGCCGGCGATTTTCGCGGCCAGCGCAAGTTCGTCGAAGCCGAATCGCTGGACCGGCAAACGCTGGACATCCGCCGTCACCTCTTCGGTGAAGGGCACCAGGCCACGTTATCGTCGATGAGGGATCTCGCACGCGATATCGCACGCCAGGAAAGATACGCCGAAGCGGAGCAGATGAATCGAGGGTCGCTCGAAATCGCCCGCCGCGTCCTTGGCCCGGAACATCCGGATACGGTCTCTCTCATGATCAATCTCGCGCTGAACCTCCAGCAACAGGAGCGCTATTCGGAATCGGAGCCGCTCAATCGAGCGGCCATCGAAATCAACCGCCGCGTTCTTGGTCCGGAGCACGCCTACACGCTCGCCCCGATGAGCAATCTCGTCACAGATCTCACGATGCAGGGCAAGCTGCAGGAAGCAGAGGCGCTGGCCAGACGGACGCTCGAAATCTATCGACGAAGTGTGGGGCTCGAACATCCCAGCACGATCAACAACATGAACGTGCTGATCGATTGCGTGTATCGAGAACGCCGATACGCCGAGGCCGAGGAGATGGCGCGGCAGGTCGCCGACGTCTCTCGACGTGTGTTCGGCGCCGAAGATGTCAGGACCGCGGAGGCCGCCTATATGCTCGGGGCGCTTCTCGCGCTGCAGGACAAACACGACGAAGCGATCTCTGTGCTCGGCGCCGCGGTTGAACACGGATTGAGGCGTGGAAAGCTGGTCGCGATCCAGACCGATGTCGATTTGAAATCCCTGCGCGGCGATCCCACCTTCAAGGTGGTCGTCGCGAATGCAAAGCGACGCCTCAGCGCGGCGAAGCCGGACTGAGACGCGCCTCCGCGCGGCGTGGTCTCATCGCACGACGAAGCGCTGCTCGTGCAGCAGACGTGCCTTCCGCGCTCCTGACTTCCACACGCCAGCCCGACCCGGCGTCCACCGTCTGCCGGCTGTACGTGCGATAACCCTCGGTCGCATTCGCCCGAATCGTCAGTTTCACCGCTTGCCGCAGAGTGTCTCCGCGATACCAGCGATGCACGACGACGGCGTCGCGCGGAGACGTGACGCGTGTAAAGAGGACGATCGGCCCTGGCGACACGGGGTCGCCAACCGGATCGCATCGCCACTGCGCGGCGCTCGTCGAGAAGGTCCGGCACAGTTGCGCTGTGAGCAAGGTGATGCCGCCCGACGAACGGGAAGGAGCTGGTGACTTGTCGGTCGGCATGTCTCGAGCATCGCGCCGCGGCACGACCGTCGGCGGTCGCGGCTGTTCGATCGGAGCGGGAATCGCTGGCTCGCTCCGAGCCGCTTGCGTTCGGTACGGCAGCCTGCGCCGGCGCGCGTTCCGCCGTCGCTGCGGCTGTGACGGGTTCTCGTGGCGAGGTCGATCGCCTCACGAGAAACGCAGCAGCAAGGAGAACGACCACGACACCGATTGCCGCGCTCACGCGCGAGGTCGAGAAACTCGGCGGAGATGACGGATGCGGCTCGGATGTGATTCGAGTTGGTTCGGACGGCACGCGCACGGGCGATTCAGGCGGTGGCGACGTAACGACTCGCGGTGCATGAATCGCTGGCGCCGGTTCATCGATTGGCAAACCGCGCGCGCGGCAGAACGCTTCGAGGTTCTCCCGGCTGGCCGCAACCATCGGATCGTCTACCGGAAGCGATGCGGATGCGATCGCCACCGCTCGCCGGTAGAACGTCTCGGCATCGTCAAACCGCCCTGTCTTCTCGGCGACGACGGCGAGGTTGTTCAGTGTATTGGCGAGGTCCGGGTGGAGCGCGCCCAGTTCGGCTTCCTGAATACGTGCGGCGCGTCGGAGGAGCTCATCGGCAGACGCGAGATCGTTCGCCGCGGCCGCGTGTTCCGCGGCGTCGAGCAGGCGTCGCGCTTCCTCTAGTTCCGACATCGCATCTCTTGCGTCCGCCTCACGAACGGGACCACGACGATCGCATTGTAGACCCCCAGCGAAGTCCGGCCGATCGCGCGTCAACGACCTCGCTCGACCGCACCGATCCGCAAGTATGGATGGCTAGGTGGGGTTGATTCATGGTTCAAAGTGAGACGTTCTCGATAGAACGGCACAAATCCGGCTATTTATTGGTCTCTTAAGGCATTTGAGGGTGGTTTTCAGCCGTCAGATCCTGAATGTTGCACCATATCGAGACACGCGCCCGCTCGTTAGCACGATCGTCAGGACGGGTCTAAGTCACATCGCTTCAAAGCTTTAATCATCAATAGCCGAGCATGGTCGCATTGTTGCTGCCATACGTTTCCTGGATATGACTTTTAAGTCGTTCGACAGACTTACAAGGATTCATGAAACAGATTAGACCGGGCTTCGAAGAGCGACATGAAGCCTCGCTGCATAACAGCCGCGCCTATTTTGACGACTGGACTGCCACCCGCCCGTCAAGCGAGTGGCCGCCCCGTCAGGCGCCTTTGTCGTCCGAGCAAGCCGAGATCAGTGAGCCGGAGCCCGAGCCCGACTGCCGGCGAAAGCACAAGCGCGTCGCCGGTCCTTTTGACGGCCTTCGGATCGGCGCGCTCGAAACTCCGGTCCGACTGTACGACCTGAGTCGCGGAGGATGCTTCATCAACTCCATGCATCAACAACAGCCGGGAGTGAAAATGCTGTTGAAGATTCATCTGCCGTACGAAGGCTGGATCAACGTGAAGGCCGAGACACTGTATTGGCGAGACGAATTCGGCTTCGCCGTGCGATTCGTCGAGATCGGGGCTCATGCTTCGACGCGTCTCGAGCGGGCGTTGGAGGCCATGCAGCAACGCGCGCTCCACGAGGCATGAAGACGTCAAACCAACCGATGAACTCCTCGTGTAAGACAGCGACGCCGTCATCGGGCCGATCTACTGACATCAAGCGTGGGACGATCGTCCCAATCTCCCGCGCGGCGACATGACCGCGCGCCGCCCGTACGTGAGCGACCCTCTCAGACTGGACCGACGAAGCACAATCCGTTGTCGTCCGGATCGCGGACGACGAAGTCGCGGCCTCCCCAAGCTTGCTTCTTGAGCTTCTGGTCGAAGATCGCCCCCGACGTAACGTATTCAGCGTAGAGGGCCTTCACGTTCTCAACCTCAATGAAAGCGACAATGAACCCGTCCCGGTCTTGGGCCCCAATTGTGAGCACGGGCTCGTGCACGAACTTGAGATGTACGCAGGCGCCGTCGCGCGGCACGGAGCCATAGAACGGTGGTTCCCCGTGCAGGAAGTCGATCGAGAAACCGAGAGTGTTCTTGAAAAACTCGGCCGACGAGTCGAACGAGATTGGCAACCGCGACCTTTCAGTCGCCGCCCAGCTCGCGTAGCCCGCCTCCAGTGCGACGATCTCTTGCGCCTCGCGAAGTGGAAACTCAAGCGCGAGCGCCTCACGATCAGTCAGCGTCTGGTAGCGGGCGAGGCCACGAATCCGCCCACCAATCGAATAATTGCCCTCGCGATGCCAGCGAACGAGCTGTTTCGCGTGCTTCTTGTAAATGTCGAGACGAGACATAAGCACACCCTCCCTACATGGTTGCTGTAGGTGGGCCGTGCCCTTTCGGCGAAAGCCGATGCGCCCTACGGACTGAGATGAGATGCGATGCGTATGCGCCCGGCCACTGCACCACGTGGTCAGGCCTTCGTGCTGCGCAGGTGGATCGTAATTGCCTCTCCCGCTCGCGTCAATATGCAGGGCTGCCCGGGAATGGACGGAACGATTCCACGAACTCGACGTAGAAGGCATCCTGGCGTTCGCAGAACGCGTTCTGCCGCGCGCCGCCGACCTGTGGGTGCAGGCGTCGCTCGAACAGCAGCCAGCGGTTCCAACAGCTGTTCTTTCCAGACGGGATCTCGTTCGACGGAAACGGCTTTGTTGGAACCGGCGTAACCGCACCGGCCTTCAACTACTTGCGAAGGATCGAGGACTGGAAATGAAAGGATGGTGGACCAGACCGGGATCGAACCGGTGACCTCATGAATGCCATTCATGCGCGCTCCCAACTGCGCTACTGGCCCATCTTGGGAAAAAACGCTCGTGCGGACGAACCACGATCGTAACCCGCACCGAGGCGTCGGTCAAACCTGATCGGCCGGAACCGGCAAACGCGCCGAGCGCGAGCAACGCTAGCGTCTGAGCGCTGACATTTTTGCGCCGGCCGCGACATTACAAAATTTTCCTTCCTCGCAAATCCTCAGCAGAGCGGGGACTTTCGCCGTGGCACCTCGCGTGCTCCGGACGGCTGTGCACTACCGCGTCGAGGCGCGCTCCGCGAACGGTCGCGTGCCTTGTTCCAGCGAAGTGAAGTAATCCACATGTTTCCTGCGCGACACGCGTTCGCTGTACCGCTCCTCCGCGATCTCGCGGCCGCGTGCCGCCATGGCGCGATAGAGCGCCGGATCGTCCCACAGCGAGCAGACGGCGTCGAACCACGGTTCGACTTCCTGTTCGCTCGGAAGCGTCGTTGTGGCGGCCGTCATCCACTCGGGAATCGGCAGCACGCGTCCGCCGCCACCCTCGCGGAAATCGCCGCCGACGACCTGCGGCAGCGATCCGCGATTGCTGACGAGCGCGGGAATGCCGTTGATCAGTGCCTCCGCCGCCACCCGGCCGAACGGCTCGTCCCACACCGACGGCGCGACGAGCACGCGCGTCAACGCCAGGTAATCGGCAGCGGTCGGCACGGGCGGCGCCGCCATGATTTGTGGGTACTTGCTGAAATCCAGTCCCGGAATAGCGTTCAACGATCCTCCGCTGCGGCCCGACTGCACGACGAGCACCGGAATGTCCGGCCGCCTCGATCCGAGCATGTCGGCGAGCCGCGCGAACAGCATCAGCCCTTTGTGGAGCGACGGGTTCACGAACGTCACGAACCCGCGCGATTCGACCGGCGCGACGACGGCGGACCAGTCGATCGGCGGCTCGATCGGCGTGCTGATCAACCCGATCTTGTCGCGATAGCACATCGGTCAGGAACTGGCTGCACGTGAACGCGTGATCGACGTCGTCGAAGTAGCGCCGGTCGTAGTAGCCGAACCCGCGCACGGCGAAGGCGGTCGTCACGCGTCGCTTTCGCGCACGCGCCATCGCCTCGCGCACCATCGGATGGCCGTTGCAGGCGATCAACTGATCGGGCGCGAACTCCTCCAGAAGGCGATCGAGCACGCCGAGGTACTGCCTTTCTTCGCGCGCATCGGGTCGCGCTTCGTCGTTGTGCCTGGTCAACAGCAGCGTGACCGGCACCTTCTTCACGGCGTAGTGCACGACTGGGCGGTCCGCCGCGCGCGAGCCGCTCGAGCGACCGGTTCGGCCCTGCGGCGACTCCAGCGCCGTGACCGGAACACCGTGCTCCGCCAGGTGTTCCTCAATCGTGAACGTGACAGGGCTTTCGAAGCGAGCGGTCGTGAGGACCCGACATTCATGTCCTGCGTCCGCGAGCCATTCGACGATCGTGCGCAAGCTCTGAGTGACGCCGGCTGTGGGATCGCTGATGCAGTGGTTGTTCACGAGGAGAAAACGCACGCGCAGAGCGTACAAACCGCGTAACCGCACGTCAACAACACGCAATTCCCGAAGGAGCATCGATATGTCGCAGGAAGTTCAGACAGGGCTCGAGCAGAAGACGAAGCAACTGTTGGACGGACCGCTGAAGCACATCAGAGGAGCGGCGCTCGCTGCGGCGCTCCTGCCGCTGGCATCGTTGGCCGCCGCGCCCGCGTCGGCGCAGACGCCCGCAACATCGTGCGCGTTCAGGCGGCACGTGCGGAATCGTCTTCAACGACACGAACGGGAACGGCATCCTGGACATCGGCGAGACCCCAATCGAGGGAGCTACCGTCTTTGCCTGCGCAGTCGCAACGTGTAACCCGACTACCCAAGGCATACCGGAGACGACGGACCTGAATGGTGAGTTCCAGTTTCCACCTGGTTCCGGGTTGCCATCGCCGACTTTTCTCTTCGTGACGATTACGACCGGCCTGCAATCTTCACCAACTGGCCCCGACAACATCGGGACGTCGAACGGCTCCGGCTTCAGCGTCGGCGAAGGCGTGCTTGGTTCCGCCTCGAATAATTTCGGCTTCACTACTACGCCGATTGCCCAGCCAGGAACCGGAACGCCGGGATACTGGAAGAACCATCCTGAGGCATGGCCGAACATTCCACTGGTCGTCGGCGGCGTCACCTACACGAAGATGCAGGCGGTCGCCGCTCTCGGCAAAACTGGCAAAGACAAGACGGTGACGATGTTCCAGTCGCTGCTGTCGGCGATGCTGAGCGTCGGCGTCGGCAACGACTCGACCTGCATCAGCACCGCGATCGCTCAAGGTAACGCGTGGCTGGCCGCATATCCGCTTGGCAGCAACGTCGCCGGCGGAAGCGCCGCGTGGACGGTGGGCGATCCGATCCACAACACGCTCGACGCCTACGACAACGGCCTGCTCTGCGCGCCGCATCGTCAATAAGGAAGCAACCGCGATCTTTGCGCGCTCCGCGGTGAATGCATCGTCGAGCCCGATGGTTCCTTTGTGAGTCATCGGGCTCTCTTTTTGTCCGTTGATGTCCACCAAAAGGGTCATACCAGCTCGGCCAAACGTTGTTTTCCTAAAGAATTTGTGGCCCGCCGCTTGCGACATCCATCGCAGGAGGTCGACTTTATGCGGCGAATGTTTTCGGCCCTGCTCATGACGGCAACATTGGCAACACCATTGGCGCTTCCTGCCGACGCAAGCGCCGGCCAGACGACGACCACCGCTGGCGTCAGAGTGCGCGTGTACGATCCGTATCGGCGCGACTATCACGCGTGGAATCAGCGCGAGGAGCGCGAGTACCGCGCGTATCTTGCCGAGCGGCATCAGGCTTACGTGCGGTATCAACGGCAGCGGCTCGCCCAACGCCGTTCGTACTGGAGGTGGCGGCACGAGCGCGAGGAGCGGCTCGAACATCGCCGCTAGCGGCGGACAGGTTAAGGATCGACGCGAGGCGCGCAACCATGTGGTTGCGCGCCTCGTGTGTGATCAGAAGTGAAAGTTGATGCCGAACTGAAACTCCCGCGGTGGTGCTCTGCGCGAAGGCTGAGGTCGGGATCGAGAGTATCGCCGCGAGGAGAAGGACGGCCCGCGCGCACACCGCTTTCATGAAAGCCCCCTGAAATTCGCGCGAGTACAAATGAGCAATACCGTGGACCTAAGTGGAAATGTAAGGAGACGCTAGCGGTATACTGCGCGTGGAGGCCGCACGCATGAAACGGCTCGTGTTTGCAGTTGTCGGCGCCGCCACTCTCGCCGCGCCCCTCGCCGCCAGCCGCCACGAACCAACGGCATCGTCGCCGCGTCTGTCCGCATCGCACGCCTCCAAACCAGCAACTCCCGAATCGCTCAACGCGGTAATGAACGACTACTGCCTCGGATGCCACGATGCCGACGGCAAGGCGGGCGGCCTGTCGCTGCAGAATTTCGAGCCGGCACAGGCCGATAAGCAGGCCGAGACCGCGGAGAAGATGATCCACAAACTGCGCGCGGGTCTCATGCCGCCAGCGGGCGCGCCGCGCCCGGACGCGGCGACCGAGAGAGCCTTGCGCTCCGCCGTCGAAACCTCAATCGATCGCGCGGCAGCGCTGCATCCGTATGCCGGCGCGCCGGAGCTTCACCGCGTCAACAGGACTGAATACCGCAACTCTGTTCGCGACCTTCTCGGGCTGGACATCGACGTCTCGTCGTGGCTGCCGCCCGACGAAACGGGGCGCGGCTTCGACAACATGGCCGACGTGCTCGCGGTGACGCCGGCGCTCGTCCAGGGTTACGTGCGCGCGGCGGGCAAAATCAGCCGCGAAGCGATCGGCGATGCCGGCGTGGCGCCGACGATGACGATGTACAGCGTGCCGAAGGTCGTGAATCAGATGCGGCACGTCGACGGCGCACCACTGGGCACCCGCGGCGGAACATCCGTCGTCCACAACTTCCCCGCTGACGGCGAGTACACATTCAAGCTGACGTTCTATTACGACTTCCTGGAAACGCTTTACGGGCAGAATCTGCCGGCGAATCTGCAGGGCCAGGAGATCGAGGTATCAGTCGACGGCGCGCGCGCGGCGCTCTTCAAGATCGATCCGAATATTCCGGAGACGAAGAACATCCTGACGACGCCGCGGATCACGATTGCCGCCGGTCCGCATCGTGTGTCGGCTGCGTTCATCGCGAAGTTCGATGGACCGACCGAGGACGAGTTCCGTCAGGTGGAACAGTCGATGGTCGACATCAGCGCCGGCATCCCGGGCCTGATCGCGCTGCCGCACCTGCAGTCCCTGACCGTCGCCGGCCCCTTCGTCGTCAGCGGACTGTCGGAGACGCCCAGCCGCCGACAGATATTCACGTGCATGCCGGCCTCGAGCCAGGACGAGACCGCCTGCGCGCAGGCAATCATCGCGCGGCTGGCTCGTCGAGCGTTCCGCCGTCCCGCGACCGACGCCGACGCGGATTTCCTGATGGACTATTACAAGGAAGGACGGAAGGACGGCAGCTTCGAGAGCGGCATCCGGATGGCGGTGCAGGCGATTGTCGCCAACCCGAAATTCGTGTTCCGGTTCGAACGCACGCCGGCCAGCGCGCGGCCCGGATCGAATTTCCGCGTCGACGATCTCGATCTGGCGTCGCGTCTCTCGTACTTCCTCTGGAGCAGCAGTCCGGACGATCAGCTGCTCAACGTGGCGGCGCGGGGCCAGCTGCGCGATCCCGCCGTCCTCGAGCGCGAGGTCCGTCGGATGCTTGCGGACCGGCGTGCCGATGCGCTGGTGGACAACTTCGCCGAGCAGTGGCTGCACCTGCGCCACGTGAAAGAAGCCGATCCCGACACGGGCCTCTTCCCGCAGTTCAGCCGGAACCTTGGCGAGTCGATGACCCGCGAGACCAAGCTTCTCTTCAACAATGTGATGCGCGAGGATCGCAGCATCACCGAGCTGCTCACGGCCGACTACACGTTCGTCGACGAAGTGCTCGCGAAGCACTACGGCATTCCGAACGTGCAGGGAACCAATTTCCGGCGGGTTGCGCTGAAAGATCCGAATCGGTTTGGATTGCTCGGTCAGGGCAGCATTCTCACGCTGACGTCGCTCGCCAACCGCACGTCGCCGGTGCTGAGGGGCAAGTACGTGATGGAAGTGCTTCTCGGCGTCGCACCGCCGCCGCCACCGGCGGTCGTGCCGGCGCTTGCCGAGAACGTCGAGAACCAGAAGGCCCTGCCGGTCCGCGAGCGGCTCGCCGAGCACAGGAAGAACCCGGCGTGCGCCGCGTGTCACAAGATGATGGATCCGATCGGCCTCGCGCTCGAGAATTTCAATGCCGTCGGCCTGTGGCGTACGGTCGACAGCGGCTCGCCGATCGATCCGTCCGGTCGAGCTGTACGACGGCACGACGCTCGATGGGCCGGTGAGCCTGAGAAACGCGATCGTGAATCGCGGCGATGCATTCGTCGGCAGCTTCACCGAGAACCTGCTCGCGTACGGCCTCGGCCGTCTGATCGACTACCGCGATATGCCGGCGGCGCGCATCATCGAGCGGGATGCCTCGAAGAGCGACAATCGATTTTCGGCGTTCGTGCTCGGCGTCGTGAAGAGCGTGCCGTTCCAGATGAGAAAAGCCGACGAGGTTGTGACGACGGCGGAGAACCGGTAGGAGAGCGATTCAGATGTTCATCACCAAAAAGCACGTGTCGCGGCGCACCGTTCTTCGAGGAATGGGCGCGACCATGGCGCTGCCCTTTCTCGACGCGATGGTGCCGGCGCAGACGCTCCTGCGAAAAACCGTGGCTGCTCCGAAAACGCGGCTCGCATGCATCGAGATGGTGCATGGATCGGCTGGCAGCACGCAGGAAGGGCTCGAGAAGCACTACTGGGTGCCGGAAAAAGAGGGGGCCGATTTCGACTTCACGATGATCCTGAAGCCGCTCGAGCCCTATCGCGACTACGTCACCGTCGTCACGCAAACGGACCTGCGGGCCGCCGAAGCGTGGTCCGCGGCCGAAGAAGGCGCCGACCACTTCCGATCGAGCGCGGTGTTCCTGACCGCGGCGCACCCGAAACAGACGGAAGGATCGGATGTCCGCGCCGGCACGTCGATCGATCAGCTCTATGCGCAGCGGTTCGGCGACGACACGCCGCTGCCGTCGCTGCAGCTTGCAATCGAGAACGTGGACGCCGCCGGCACCTGCGGGTTCAACTACGCGTGCGTCTACTCCGGACCGATCAGCTGGTCCTCGCCGACCACGCCGATGCCGATGACGATCGATCCGCGAATGGCGTTCGAGAACCTGTTCGGCGAGGGCGGCACCGCCGCCGAGCGCGCCGCCCGCCAGCGTGCGAACCGCAGCATCCTCGACGGCATCACGCGCGAGATCTCGCGCTTCCGCCAGCAGCTTGGCGCCGGCGATCGAAATCGCCTCAACAGTTATCTCGACAGCGTGCGGGAAATCGAGCGCCGCATCGAAAAAATCGAGCAGCGCAACGCGAGCGGCGACGAGCGCGCGCTGCCAACGGCGCCCATCGGCGTTCCTGATTCGTGGGAAGAGCACGTCAAGCTGATGTTCGACCTGCAGGTGCTGGCATTCTCGTCGGAGGTCACGCGCGTGTCCTCTTTCAAATTGAGCCGCGACACCAGCAACCGTGTGTTTCCGGAAAGCGGCATCAAGGCGCCGTTCCACGCGATGTCGCACCACGGATCGATCGCGTCGAAAATTTACGAGTACGCGAAGCTCAACGTGTACCACATGTCCCTGTTGCCATATTTCCTTCAGAAGCTGCGCGATACGCCTGACGGCGATGGCAACCTCCTCGATCATTCGCTCGTGCTGTGGGGCAGCCCGATGGGCGATTCGAACGTGCACACGCATCGCCGGCTGCCGGTTCTGCTCGCGGGTCACGCGAACGGCCAGCTCAAAGGCAACCTGCACGTGAGATGCAAGGACGAAACGCCTTACGCAAACGTGCTCTTGACGATGCTGCACAAGCTGGGCATCGAACAGGACGCGATCGGCGACAGCACGGGCGAGGTGGCGATATGAAAAAGATCACGATCGTCTTCGGCGCCGGCCTGCTCATGGCGACGCTGGCGTCAGCCGCGCCTGCCGACACACGGCTGGTTGAAGCGGTGAAGGCGCGCGACGCCTCGACCGCCCGTGCGTTGATCACCCAGGGTGTCGACGTGAACGCCGCCGACGGCGATGGCAGCACGGCGCTGCACTGGGCCGCGAGCAACGGCGACGCTGCGCTCGCCGACGCGCTGCTCAAGGCCGGCGCGAGCGTAAAAGCCGTGACGCGGATCGGCGGCATGAGCCCGCTCTTCCTGGCCGCGAAGGCGGGCAATGCGCAGATCGTCGGGGCGCTGCTGAAAGCGGGCGCCAGCGCCACCGAATCGAACACCAACGGCACGACCGTCCTCATGACCGCCGCATCGTCAGGAAATGGACCGACCGTCGCCCTGCTGCTCGACGCAGGCGCGGACCCGAACGCAAAAGACGTCACCAACGGGCAGACCGCGCTGATGTTCGCGGCCGCGCGCAACAGCGCGGACGCCGTGAAGCTGCTGCTCGCCAAGAAAGCGGATCCGTCCGCGACGACGAAGGTCGTGACGCTGAAACGGGTGCGCGTGGATGCGAACGGCGATCCGTTGCCTGAAGCCGAAGCGAAAGCGGCGGCAGAGCAGGAGAAGCTGCCGGGCGTCGGGTTCAACAGAGACGGCACGCCGATCCAGCGAAGCAACGACGAGCGCGTCTTCGGCGCGACCGTGGTCGGCGGCATGACGGCGCTGCACTTCGCGGCCCGCGAGGGCCATTTCGACGCCGTGCGAGCGCTCCTCGACGGCGGCGCCGACGTCAACCTGGTGAGCGGCGGCGAACAGACGTCCCCGATGGTCGAGGCGATCATCAACGGCCATCTCGATCTCGCCAAGTACCTGCTCGACCACGGCGCCGATCCGAAAATCGCGAACATCGATCGTCTGACGGCGCTCTACGCGACGATCGACATGCGCTGGCGGCACAACACGTGGTACCCGCAGCCGACGATCGAGCAGGAAAAGACCGGTTACCTCGACTTCATGACCGAGCTGCTGGATCACGGCGCCGACATCAACTTCAGGCTCGCGCGGAAGCTGTGGTTCCGCAAGTTCCGGTACGGCGACGACTGGGTCGAACCGATCGGCGCGACGGCGTTCTGGCGCGCCGCACAGGCGAACGACGTGGCGGCGATGCGTCTGTTGGCTGCAAGGGGCGCCGATCCGAACATTCCCACGACACACGGCAATACGCCTCTGATGGTCGCGGCCGGCGTTGGCTTCGAGTATCAGGGGACGAACATCTGTCCCGATTCGCGTGTGGCGGCCGTGAAGTACCTCGTTGACGAACTGCATGCCAACGTGAACAGCAAGGACGACAAGCGCTACACGACGCTGCACGGCGCGGCGTACGTCGGCGACAACGAGCTGGTGAAATATCTCGTCGCGAAAGGCGCCGACGTGAAGGCCCGCGCGAGCGGCCGTCTGGGTGGGACGCAGGGCGCAGAAGACGTGCCGGAGGGCACCGGCGACAGCGTGGCCGACATGGCCAACGGGCCGCGCGAGAAATCGCTGCTCCATCCGGAGACACTCGCGCTCCTCGAAGCGATGGGCTCGGAGAATTCGCACGACTGCCGTTCGACCGCATGTGTGAACAACACGAAAGCCGAAAAGCCGGCGGAGAAGAAACCCGGCCGGTAATGAAGAATCGGTCGGTCGCGTGCGCGCTGTTGCTGCTCGCACTCGGCGCCCCGGCTTTCGTCGCGCAGGACTACAAGGCCAACCTTCGAATCGACGATCCCGCCATTCGCTACGCCCGCGCTCCGCTCGACGATGCGGCGGCGCGGCTCGCTCACGAAATCGAAAAAGGCGCGACGCTCCAGGCTCGACCGGGGCCGATTGGCGTCGTGCCCGCAGTACTGGAGCGCCTCGGCATAAACACCAATTCGCAAATGCTCGTCTTCTCGAAAACGAGCATTCAGGCGCCGCGCGTGTCGCCCGACAAGCCGCGCGCGATTTATTTCAACGACGATGTCGCGGTGGCGTATGTGCCGGGTTCTCCGACAATTGAGATCACCGCCACCGACCCTCGGCAGGGTCCGGTGTTCTACACGATGCCGATTGCCGCAGGCGGCAGGCCGACGCTCGCTCACGGGGAGACCTGCTTGCGCTGCCATCAAGGCCCGAACACGGCGGGCGTGCCCGGCATCTATGTCGGGTCGGTCGTCCCCGGGCCATCGGGCGCGCCGCTCCACGACGCGAGCGCCATCATCACGGACCATCGCACGCCGTTCCGCGATCGCTGGGGCGGCTGGTACGTGACGGCGAGACGCGGCGAGCAGGTCGATCGGGCCAATGCGACCACGCTGGACCCGGAAGACGCAGAGTCGCTCGTGCGCGAGTCGCGGCAAAATCTCTCGACGCTGGCCGGACTGTTCGACCTGGCTTCCTACCCCGCCGCGACGAGCGACATCGTCGCGCTGATGACGTTCGAGCATCAGACGCAAATGATCAATCTGCTCACGCGCGTGAGCTGGGAAGCGAAAATGGCGGCCCGGGAAGGCGCCGGCGACGATCGGACGCGCGCGGGATTGGATGCGGACATCGAGGATCTCGTCGCGTATATGTTGTTTGCCGGCGAAGCGCCGTTGAAGGACCCCGTGGAAGGGGTTTCGTCGTTCACGCGCACGTTCAGCGAACGAGGCCCACGCGATCGACGCGGACGGTCGCTGCGCGACTTCGACCTTCGTACGCGCCTGTTCAGATATCCATTGAGCTACCTGATCTACAGCGCGGCGTTCGACGCGCTGCCCGACGCCACGCGCATGCGCATCTACCGGCGCCTGCACGAGAGTCTGACAAGTGGCGATGGTTCAGCGGCCGCGCGGATCAGCAGCGCCGACCGACGCGCGATCCTGGAGATTGTGAAGGAGACGAAGCAGGGCCTGCCCGCCATTTGGACCAGCCCGTAGCGCGGGTGGTCAGCGGACCGTTAACACGACACGCACTTGTGATTGTTCTTCGCGCCAAGCTTCTCGAGCAGGGCGATCGTCTCGGGAAACGGCTGGACGCGCTGCACCGGACCATTCGCAACGTCAACGGTGGTCTGCCCGTGGCGATTCACCGCTTTGACGTTCGCGCCTTTCGAGACGAGATACAGAATCATCTCGCTGTCGCCTCGCGACGCGGCGTTGTGAATCGCCGTGTTGCCTTCCGCGTCAACCGCGTTCACGTCCGCCTGGCATTCCTCGACGAGGTACTTCACGGCCGCCAGCATTCCGCCGGGCGCGACGTGGTGCGAGTTGCCGGCGAAGCCCTTGCTGTAGCCGGGGCCCGCGGCGGCGAGGAGCGGCGACATGTTGGGACCCCCGATCGGCAGCGGCGGCACGGCGGAAACATCGGCAGCCGCATCGGGACTGTCGGGGTCGCGGCGTTCAGGGGCCTTGATGGTCGGGAGCCGCGCGATCGGCTCCGGAGGACACAAGCAGCCGCATCGCGTCGACGTCCGCAGCATATGCCGCACGCCAGAACGCCGTCGCGCCCGCCTCGTCGACGCTCGACTGATCGAAGTTGTAGCTCGAATACCAGATCTTCCGGTTGATCCGCGACGTTCGGGTCGGCGCCGTGATCGAGCAGCGCCCGCATCAGGTCGAGATACGAACACTGCTGCTGCAGATGCGCGCGCGGCTGCGGATAGGCCGCCTTCGGCGCCCACTGTACGTTCACGACGGCGTATAGCGGCGTCGCGCCGGCGTCGCTCGCGAGATTCGGGTCGGCGCCGTGGTCGAGCAGATACCTCGCCAGATCGAACTGGCCGTTGATCGTCGCGGCCAGGAGCGGCGTGGTCTGATCGGCGGGGCTCGCGGCGTTGACGTTCGCGCCGGCGTCGACGAGAGCGCGAGCCGACCTCAGGCCGCCCTGCCGCGCTGCGAAATGCAGCGGCGTAAGGCCGCCCTGCGCGCCAATCAACTCGTTGTATCGAAACGGCCGCGTGACGCCGGCGACGTCCGGTGGCTTGGGCGCTTTCGGGTCCGCCGGCTTGGCCTCCGGCGGGGCCGCTTCGGCGAGCAGCCGCGCCGACTGGCCGGCCGTCGGAGGCTCGGGCACCGCGAGGGCTTTCAGATCCCGTGAAGGCCGACGCGATGTTCGGATCGGCTCCACGCGCCGCGAGCAGGGCGACGACGTCGGCTCGGTCGAGCGCTGCGGCGAACATCAGCGCGGTTTGACCGTAGGTCGACTCCTTCGCATTCGCGTCGGCGCCGAGATCGAGCAGCAGCTTCACCGCGTCCGTGCCGCCGGTTTCTGCCGCGAGCATCAGCGGCGTCGCGCCGGTGGATGTGCGCGCTTTCAGGTCGGCGCCGCCGTCGAGAAGCGCCTTCATCATGCGCCGCGTTTCCGGCGCGGCTCGCGAGGTGCAGCGCCGTGTACGAGCCGAGACGCGTCGTTGCGCGGACGTTGGCGCCCGCGAAGAGCAGCATCGAGGTGAGGTCGGCGTCGCCGCGCAGCGCCGCCCAATGCAGCGCGGTCATGCCGTCCGGCTGGGCCGCGCTGACGTCGGCGCCCTGCTTCAGCAGCGCATGAATCGTGCTCGCATCGCCGCGCTCGGCCGCGTCGGCGACCGGCGCACGGGCCGCCGCGCGAACCAGACCGGCAGCGCGAGAACCGCCACGAGACCGACGCACGCCGCTGTCGACAGTCGCCGTGCGCATGTTCATCTGTACGCTCTCCGATCCGCCTGTGAGATCGAGTGGCGTCGTGCTGTCGCCAAAGCGCTCGATGTCGTCGGCGCCGAGCGCGTGCAGCGCGGCGAGCATGGCGTTGGCCATCGGCGCACCGTCGGCGGCCTTTACGTGAACGTTGCCTTTGAGCCGTCCGCCCGCGCGGCCGGCCAGAAATAGCGGACATCGTTTGTGATTGTGCAGATTCGAATCGCCCATCGGCGATCCGTAGATGACGAGGCTGTTGTCGAGGAGCGTGCCTTCGCCGTCCGGAGTATTCCGCAGCTTGTTCAGCAGGTAGGGCACCAGGCTCACGTGATAGGTGTTGATCTTCTGGAACTCGGCGATCTTGTCCTCTTTTTCCTGATGATGGGAGATCGTGTGGAAGGCGGAGCTCGAGCCGCTGCCCGGAAAAACGCGATTGGACACGTCGCGGCTCAACTTCAACGCGAACACACGGGTCGTGTCGGACGCAAAGGCCACCGCCTGCAGATCGAACATCAGCTTCACGTGCTCCTCGAACGAGTCGGGCACGCCGATCGGCGCAGCGGGCAACTCACGCGGCTCTCCGCTCGCGTTGTATGCCTCAACGTTCTGAATGCGCCGCTCAATCTCACGGACGTCATCGAGGTAGTCGCCGAGACGAGCGCGGTCCGCAGGACCGAGCGTGAGCTTCAGCTCGCCGACGGCGTCGGTCACCCAATCGAGGATGCTGCGGTCCTGGCGCCGCCGCGCGAGCCGCGCCTCCGGCGTCGCACCGACGCCGAACAGCTGATCGAATACGACCCGCGGATCCTGATCATCGGGAGCGGCTGGGTCGGCGACGCCCAGCTGATCGAGTCGGTATAGACGCAGGAATAGTTGTACGAGCAGCCGCCGGCCTGGTCGATGTTCTCGATGCACAGCTGCATCGACGGAATCGGCGTCTCATGGCCGACGCGAGCGGCGTATATCTGGTCGAGCGAGGTGCCCGCGAGAACGTCCGATCCCTGCGTCTGTTTCGGATGCGTCTGCGTGAGGTACACCGCCGACGATCGGAAGTGATCGGCACCGATTTCAGACGCGGCAAACGCCTCGGCGCTCCGACAGTCGGTGTTGCTCACGATCGTCAGCGCATCCCGAAACGGCTCGAGCGGCGTGAGGCTGGTGCCGGCGAGATCGAACTCACGGCCGACCGCCGATGGCGACCACATGTTCTTCTTCAGGCCGAACACGGTGCTACCAGCCGCCCCGTGCACCATTTCGATCGCGATCAGCCGCGTTTTCGGCGACGCGGCGCTTGCCCACACCTTGCCGGCCGGAATCATCGCTTCGAGAAACGGCAACGCCGCGGTCACACCCATTCCCTTCAGCACAGCGCGCCGAGACAGGTGCTTGCCGGTCAGAAACATCACTTACCTCGAATCTGGCGATTGGATGATCTGATGATTGGGTGATTGATTGGATGATTGATTGATCGATTGGCCAATCAATCACCCGATCACCAGATTCCCAAATTACCAGATTCCCTGATCAGTACGTCTCAGGTTCCAGGCACTCATGCGGAACGCGCTGCTCGCAACCACGCCCTGGATGAAGGACGACATCCGGTAATCGTTCGATGCCGCGCTTCGGACGATCGCACGGACCGCGGGCATGTCCGCCGCTTCGACGCGCCGTCCGAGCGCGTACGTCATCAAGCTCTCCGTAAACGCACGAAGCACGACATCCTGATGCTTCAGCAGCGCGTCCCGGAGACCTGCCGGGCCGTCCATGATCGTGCCGTCGTAGAGCACGCCGCGTGAATCAACCGCCGACTCGCCGTCTTTGATTCGCCACTTCCCGGTCGGATCGAAATTCTCGAGCGACAGGCCGATCGGATCGATCATGCGATGGCACGATGAGCACGCTGGGCTCGCGCGATGTTCTTCCATGCGCTGCCTGACCGACAGCATCTTCCCGCCGGCCGTCGCGCTCGTCGCGTCGAGCAATGGCACATTCGGCGGCGGCGGTGGTGGTGGTGAGCCGAGCAGCACTTCGAGCACCCATTTGCCGCGCTGCACCGGCGAAGTACGGTCGGGGTTCGACGTCAGCGTAAGCACGCTGCCATGGCCGAGAATGCCGCGACGATTCTCCGGAAGCGCCACGCGCCGGAACTCGTTTCCGCTGACGCCCGGGATGCCGTAATGCCGCGCGATGCGCTCGTTGGCGAACGTGTAATCAGCGTTCAACAGATCGAGCGCGCTGCGATCTTCCCGAATCAGGCTGTTGAAGAACAGCTCCGTTTCACGCTTGAACGCGTCGCCGAGCGTCTTGTCGTAGTAGGGATACTGAATGGGATCGGGCATGCACCTTGTCGAGGTCCTGCAGGCGCAGCCACTGCGCGGCGAAACGCGACGCGAGCGCCTCCGCCTTCGGGCTGGCGAGCATCCGCGTCACCTGTTTCGCGAGCACTTCAGGCGCGCCAAGCGTCCCCTGAGCCGCGCGCGTCAGCAGGTCGGCGTCCGGTCCGGTGTCCCAAATGAAAAACGACAGCCGCGACGCGAGCTCCAGATCGGTTACTCGGTACCGGCTGCCCAGGCGTCGCGCGTGGACGGCGGCGGCTCGAGGCGGAAGAGGAATTGCGGGCTCGCCAGGATCGCTTCGACCGCGCGTGCGATCGCCGTACTCGAAGTCATGCGTCTCGCGGCCGGCTTCGTAGAAGCGCATCAGCCTGGCAAAGTCGCCCGTGCTCACAGGACCGCGGAAGGCGCGCGTCGCAAGCGTCCTGACGATTTCGGCCGCGCAGCTCGACGCCGTATCGGCGGAGGTCGGCCGGCAGATGAACACCCGGTGCCGGCTCGGCGTCTCCGACACGCCAGTCACGCGCATGGGACCGACGATATTGAGCGAGCGCAAGTGCGGCAACGTCGTGATGCCGTACGCAGTGCCGATCTCGGTGTCCGCAAGCGTGTGATCGATCGGCGCGATGAGATCGTTGATCGGTCCCTCGAAGCGCTGGACGAACGCCGCCGTCACGCGCGCCTCGCCGGCCTTCACGTGAACGGGCGGCGTTTTCAGCGACAGCCCGCTCTTCTGCTCGCTCATGCGAGGGTCGATGTCGAAGAACGCGACCCGCTCGCCGTCGATGGATACTTCGAGCTGCTCGCCTTTCGCGGTGCTGCCATAGAGGAGCCCGAGCGGCTCGGCGAAGAGATCCATCCTGAACACATAGTCGCCGTCGGCCGCGAAACGTATGCACGACCGAAACCCCGCCGCGCGTGCCGAGCGGCGCGCCGTCCGCGCGCTGCAGCTGCGAAGCCGTCTTGGGCAGCTTGTAGCTCGCTTCGCTCGGCGTCAGCTCGACGTCGCCGAGCGCGAGCGACGTGACCTTGCTGGCCGCGCGCAGATAGCCTTCCATCAGCGCGGGCGAAAACGTCTGCGCGTCGGCGACGTTGTCGAACCCATTGCTGATCGTGTCGGGCGGCAGGAACGCGGTAAGGATCGACGTCCACGTCGAGCAGGTCGCGAACGGCCCGCGCGTACTCCGCGCGATTCAAACGCTGGAACGGCCGCCAGCCCGGATTCGAATGACGCACGGCCGCGGCATCGATCGTGTTCTCGAGCGCTTCGGCGAATGCCACCACGGTTGCCGGATCTGGCCGAGTCGTCGCGGCCGGCGGCGGCATCATGCCGGCGCGCAGCTTGCGAATCATTTTCTCGGCGACCGCCGCCTGTTTGTCCGCGTGCGCCGGATCGAAGTCGTTGAGCGACAGACCACCGGCCTTCCCGTCATCGTCGTGGCAGCCGGCACAGGTACTCGTTGATCAGCGCCTTCTGCGACTCGGGCGACAGCGTGGCGGATCGGTGGGCGCTGGCCATGGCCGGAACCGGCTGACCGGCGGATGTGCGCCGCGCCACCTGGCCGTGAGCCACTCGCCCGAGCACAGCGATAGCGGCGCACAATGTCCCCACCGCGACACGCATCGCCCATCGTCGACCGCTCAGAATCACCACCGCGGAAGTATAGAAGCTTCCGCCGCGCACCGCATCGGAATTGATCGCTCGATATACTTGGTCGAGGGCCGCGACTGGACGTCTATCTCATCGACGGTACGTACGAGCTGTTCCGGCATTATTACGCCGTCCCATCCGCAAAGGACGCCGACGGACGAGAGGTCGGCGCAGTCCGCGGAGTGCTCACGTCCGTGCTCGGACTGATCAACGGCGGGGCAACGCACATTGGTGTCGCCACCGACCATGTGATCGAGTCCTTTCGCAACCGCCTCTGGCCAGGCTACAAGACCGGCGCGGGTATCGAACCCGACCTGAAAGCGCAGTTTCCGCTCCTCGAGGACGCCCTGAGCGCGCTCGGCGTCGCGGTGTGGCCGATGGTCGAGTACGAGGCCGACGATGCGCTGGCCGCGGCGAGCGCGGCGGCCGCGGAGTCGGCCGGCGTGGCACGCGTGCTCATCTGCACACCCGACAAAGACCTCGCGCAGTGCGTACGCGGCACGCGCGTCGTCCAATTGATCCGGCGCACGCGCACCATCAGGGCAGAAGCCGATATCGTGGCGAAGTTCGGTGTGCATCCCGAATCGATTCCGGACTACCTGGCGCTCGTCGGCGACGATCAGGATGGTTATCCTGGGTTGCCCGGCTGGGGCGCGAAATCCACGGCGGCGGTGCTCGCCCGCTACATGCACCTCGAATCGATCCCGGAGGACTGGCGCACCTGGGGCGTCAACGCGACGGGCGCGGCGGCCTTATCTCGAACACTCGCCCGCGAGCGGGACCGGGCGTTTCTCTTTCGCGATCTCGCGACGCTGCGAACCGATATCCCGCTGTTCGACTCGATCGACGACCTGCGCTGGAACGGGCCGACGGCGGAGTTCCCTGCGATCGCGGCGCGGCTCGACGCGGCAGTGACCGACCCGAGCCGCACACGCGGGCGAACGGTGACGGCATAGTCCATTGGCGCGTGCCCGATGAATTCGCTACGAGTTGAGCGTCGCGATCAGCGCTTCGTATTCGGCGGGCGTGTCCACGTCGAGAAACGCGCCGGGGTCATCGACCTGGACGTCGCCGGCGGCTGACGCGTGCGCGCGGATGATCGGCTTGATACCTTGCGCCGAATCGGCGCGCCTCAATGGGTCGAACAGCGTCCGATCGATCAGCACCGGATGGCCGTGTCGATCGCCGAGGTCGGCCTGACGACGAGCGCGGATGTTTCGCGATAACGACCACTACCGCCCGCACCGTCGCTTGCGGCGACGACCGGCACGTCGACGAGCGTCAACAGCGTCGCGGCAACGCCTGGGCGATCCACAACGGACAGCCCCGCGATGACCGACGAGAGCTGACCCGTTTCGTAGTCCGTATTCAGAACGAGACGGGCAGGAAGACCGCTCGCCGCGAACATTGCGGCGACCTGCTCCGCCTGTGTCCGAGCACGATCACCACATCGTCGATGCCGGCGGCGCGGAAGGTGCGCACGATCCGCGTGAGGAACGTATCACCGCCGTCGAGCGGCAGCATCGCTTTCGAGCGGCCCATCCGCGTGGAGCAGCCGGCCGCGAGCACGATCGCCGGAATCATGCGCGCTTCCACCGGATGCTATATTCTCGACGTCTCACTCCGAACGCTGCGAGCGTGAACACACACATGGCCGCTGACGTGCGCATGGAGTCGGTCGACAATCTCTCGTTCATGAAGCCGCTCACGGACGGTAGCATGAACCTGATCGTCACCTCACCTCCCTACAACCTCGGCAAGCAGTACGAGCGGCGCACGACGATGGAAGACTACGTCGAAGAGCAGGCGCAGGTGATTTCCGAGTGTGCCCGCCTCCTGCACCCCCGCGGCTCCATTTGCTGGCAGGTCGGCAACCATGTGAACGCCGGTGAGATATTTCCCCTCGACATCGCGATCTACGGCGTGTTCAAGGCTCTCGGACTCAAGCTGCGGAACCGAATCATCTGGCATTTCGAACACGGTTTGCACTGTTCGAAGCGGCTATCCGGCCGCTACGAAACGATCCTGTGGTTCACAAAAAGCGACGACTACACATTTAACCTCGATGCGGTGCGAGTGCCATCGAAGTATCCGCAGAAAAAGCATTTCAAGGGCCCGAGGCTCGGAGAGCTGTCGGGAAATCCGCTCGGGAAAAATCCGGGCGACGTGTGGATATTTCCGAACGTGAAGAACAATCACGTCGAGAAGACCCTCCACCCTTGCCAGTTCCCAGTGGAGCTCGTCGAGCGTCTCGTGCTCGCGCTCACAAACGCCGGCGACAGCGTGTTCGATCCCTACATGGGCGTCGGTTCTCTCTCATCGCGGCGATGAAGCACGGGCGGAACGCGTACGGATGCGACATCGTGAGCGACTATGTGAAGTCGCGCGGCAGCGCGTGACCGCGTTACGCACGGGTGCGCTCAAGACGCGGCCGATGGGAAAGCCGGTCTACGATCCTGCGCGCACGCGCGAAGAGCGCGGACGAGCTACAGTATAGAATCAGCGGCATGACCGACGTCGACCTCCACATCCGCTGTCAGCGCTGCGGCACCGAGATGGAAATGCGCGATCCCGGTCCCGGCATGGCGTGGACGCCGGATCAATTCTGGGTGTGCCCGCGCTGCGGCCGTCATTTCTGGTCGACGTATCCGCCGCCGAATCGCGAGAAGACCAAAGCCTGCCGAGCCGACGTCATGAATCATCTGAGTTTGTCTCCACTTATGAATCCTTACGTGCTCGACGACGACGAACCTGACGAACTCGACGACGACGATGACGACGACTGACGACGACGATGAAGACGGTGAAGACGACGAAGACGAGGACGAGGACGAGGTCGAAACCTGGCAGGTAGCCCGTTTGACCCGATTCCCGCTAAAGGATGGGCTCCGCTTGACTTTCGGCGGTTGAACTGCCTAGACTGGCGCGGATTTTCCAGCTCATCTAACGGCTGGATCCGACTCGGCCGGCTCGCGTCCCGACGGCGGTAGTTCCTCGCAGGCGCCCGTAACCGGCTGAGTTCCCTTGGGATGTCCCTGGGGGTTCGGAACGGAGGGCTTCGGGTATGCCAACCGGGACAATCGCGCGGCTGCTGATCGACAAGGGCTTCGGGTTCATCCGCGACGAAGGCGGCATCGAGCACTTCTTCCACCGCAGCTCGGTCCGCGGCGCGGTGTTCGAGCTGCTGCGCGAAGGTCAGCGGGTCGAGTTCACGCCTGAAGACTCCCAGAAGGGCCCCCGCGCCGGCGACGTCCGCCTCATCGAAGGCTGATCGCGGCGCGGTCAGCGCGACAGATCGCAGAGTTCAGATAGTTCATCTGGACTCTGCTCGCTCGCGCCCAGCCGCCATCACCGCACTCTCGTCAGCCGATCGGCCAACCACCGAAATGGAAGTGAATGGGGCCCGGTGGTCCTCCCGGTCTTCAAAATCGGTCGCTCCCCGCTCACGCGGGGAGGCTGGGTTCGACTCCCAGGCGCTTCCGCCAGCTACGACTTAGCGCGTCGGCTCGCGGCGTTCAGCTTCAGCCGGACGCCAACAGCGCGACGACGCGCTCAGTGTCCGCAGAGATCCTCGAGCACGACGTCGGCGCCCGCGGCGCGCAGCTGCTCGACGGAATGACTGCCGGTCGCGACCGCGATCGAGCGCGCGCCGCCGGCCTGCGCACGGCCGACGTCGAGCGGCGTGTCGCCGATGACCACCGACGTCGGACGCCGGCAACCGCGGGCCGCCGCACGCTCGACCACGCGCGCCAGCGCCCTCGGCAGCAGGCCGTTGCGATCGGGCGCATCGTCGCCGAACGCGCCGCAGGCGAAAGTACCGCCAGAGATCGAAGTATTCGAGCTTGATGCCGCGCCGCCTCCTCGTAGTTGCCGGTCAGCAGCGCGAGATAGACGTCGTCTCGCGAGCGGCGAGCGCGTCGAGCAGCTCGCGCACGCCCGGCATGACGCCCTTGCGCGGGCCGGGCTGCTCGAGCTCGCGAGCGAGATGCGCGAGGTAGGCGTCGCGAAACGCGTCGAGGGCGGCGGACGTCGGTGGAATGCCGTGCGCGGCGGCGGCGTCGGCGAGAATCCACGCGTCGGTCCGGCCCGGCATGGGAATGCCGTCGAACGCGTCGCGCGATCGAAAACAGATCTTCGAAGGCGCGCGACATCGCGCGCCCGCCGGCGCCGCCGGTGAGCACAAGCGTGCCGTCGATGTCGAAAAGGAGGATTGTGGGCGGGACCGCCGCGCCGTCGCGAGCCGTCAGCCTTCGCTGCGAACGTTGCCCGCGCGCGGCCCTTGGCCGACGGCTCTTCGTCGAAGCTGACGCGCTGGCCTTCGTTCAGCTGGTCGAAGCTGCCCTGGACCGAGCTCCGGTGGAAGAACCACTCCTGCCCGCCGTCGTCGCGAATGAATCCGAATCCTCTGTCCCGAACGAGTCGCTTGATCGTGCCGCCTGGCATTCGAGTCTCCTTGGGCACATCGGTGCCCAGGAGACAATTATCAATTTTCATTCCACCTCAACACCGCGTCTAGTCGGCGCAATATTGAAGAGGCTCGGCGGTAAACAGGCCGCTGCGGGCGACGAAAACGGCTACGCTCTATGTAAGCCGCTACTTCACGTTGACGGTGATGACGGAGCAGGCGCCCGGCATCGTGTTGTGCAGGTCGTCGCCGAGCTGCAGCGCGAGCTTGTGCTTTCCCGGGGTCAGCTGGGTGTCGAACTCCGACTCGCCTTTGCCGAAATGCACCCAGCGACGGCGTGCCCTTCACGATCGTCTTGCCGGCGGGCAGACAATCCTGATCGATGCCGACGTGGTAGTGCGCCATTCCTGGACGCGCGCCTTCACATCACCTGCGGGGCACCGGGGAAATCTCGATTCCGGACGAGCCGAACTTCAGGTGCACGGGGCTCGTGACGGTCGCGCCGTTCTTCGGCTCGACGAAAAACACACGCGGATGTTTTGCCGTGGCCTTGGCCGGTTTCGGCGCTTGCGCTGCCATGGCGGCGGCAGACAAGCGGCGACGAGGACACCAGTGAGCAGCAGGCGGTACGTCTTCAACATGAGCGATTCTCCTTTGCGCCACATTCTAGCCGAGACGGTTCCGAAGCCAGCCTCCAAGGCGAGTTCGCGCCGGAGAGCGCCCGTTGCCGCCTCGAGCGTCAGCACGCGACCGCCGAGCGCGCGCGCGAATTCCACGTCCGCGGTGAGCGGCGATGACCGCGATGCCGCGACGCCGCGCAATCGACCCGATGTCGGCGCCAAGCCGGGTCGACTCGTCGCCCTGGACGTGTCGCAGTCGGGTGTTCGAGCCAGGACCACTGCCGGATCCAGCGCCAGCGCGCGCGCGAGGCGCACGCGCGCGCGCGCCGCCGCCATCCAGCTCGCGCGACTGGTCGCTCGTCCATTCGCCTGCCGCGCAGCCCCACTTCCGCCGCCAGCGCTTCCGCCCGAACCCGCACATCGGCCGGCGGCGGCTCGATCTCGAGCGTGAACGGCATCGCCAGGTTCTGCACGACCGTCAGCGCGTCCAGCAGCACGGCGCGTTCGCTGACGATGCCGAAGCGATCGACGAGCGCGAGCCATTCCGCGCTGTCGCAATTTCGATGCGTCGGACGGCCGAAACAGCTTCACTTCGCCGCGTCGGGCAGCGTCGCGCCGGTGACGAGATTGACGAATACCTCGGCTGCCACCTGGTCGAGGCCGAGAATGGCGACCTGCTCGCCCGCGGCGACCGTGAGCTGCGCGACGCGGAGCGGCCGGAGGCCCTGATAATCCTTGGAAACGTTCGCGAGCTCGAGGACCGTGCGTCACGATCCGGCTGGACGATGGCCTCGTTGACTTCGTCGACGATGCGGCTGGACGCGGCGAGCGCGTCGATCTCGATTTTCGCGGCGGCGAGATTGCAGGCGATCGCGCCGTACGCGATCATGCCGTGCACGATCGGCGGCAGCACGCCGGTGTCCACGCTGGCGCCGAGGATCGCCGCGATCATGATCGCCACCATCGCGAACGTGCCGATCGAGAAGACTGGCTTGCGCGCGACGGCGATGCGGCGGTAGTAGTCGCCGGTCACGTTGTTCTCGGCCATCGCATCCTTCACCGCCTTTCCCTTGCCGATGAGATAAAACATCATCATCGAGTGCGCGAGCAGGAGAATCAGCGTCGAGAAGATGCCGAACGAGACGTGCCGCGCGATGTCGGTGCCCCGCAAGCCGAGAACGGTCGTTGCCGCGAGACCCGCAAATCCGATCCCGACGGCGGAGAGAAGCGCTTGAGCCACGAACGCCTATTGTACCGTCGCGGCGCTCAGCTGGACTTCCGTTCCCGACGACGTCGCACCAGCGCGTCGAAGTGGACCCGCGGGAGCGAGACCATGCCTGGATGCGCAGCGCCGTGTGAATCATCGGCGTGGTAGTCGGATCCGCCGGACACGGCGAGACCAAGTCGTTCCGCGAAGTGCAGGTACCGCGCGCGGTCGAAATCGTCGTGATTCGGGTGGTACGCCTCGATCGCGTCCAGCCCTGCGTCGGCGAACTGTGGAATCCACTCGTCATGGTCGACGAGACCGGGATGCGCGAGCGATGCAAGGCCGCCGGCCTCGTGGATGCGGCTGAACACGTCTACCGGAGTGAGCGACGGCCGCGGCACGTATGCCGGCCGTCCGTGAGACAGCCACTTCTCGAACGCCACGCCGGTGGACGCGACGTAACCGGCCGCGACCATGGCGCGTGCGACCGCCGGGCGTCCAATGCTCTTCGACGGATCGTCGACCGCTGGCTGGACCAGGGCATCGCCGTCGAGCGGCATGCCAAGGACGTTCAACTGCTCGACGATGTGACGAATACGGTCGACGCGCCGGCGGCGCTGGTCCTCGAGAAACGAGCGCAGCGCTTCGGAATCGACATCGACGAAGTACCCAAGGACGTGCACGTCCTGATTGTCGATAACGGAGCTGATCTCGATGCCGGGGACGAACTCGATGCCGAGATCGGCGCAGGCGCGGGAAGCCGCGGCGCAGCCGGCGATGGTGTCGTGGTCGGTTACGGCGAGGACCTGAACGCCGCTGGCTGACGCGCGTGCGGCGAGCTCGGCCGGTGTGATCCGACCGTCGGACGCGGTGGTGTGTGTGTGGAGATCGATCAAAAGAGGGCGGTTGCGACCGGCCGAGATCGACCCGGCCGGCGCGACGGCCAATTACTCGACGCTGAAGGACGAGCCGCAGCCGCAGGTCGATGTCGCGTTCGGGTTCTTGATCGTGAAGCCGCCGCCGGTGATCGTGTCGACGAAATCGACCTCGGCGCCGTTCAGGTAGCGGATGCTGATCGGATCGACGAACAGCTTCACGCCGTGCGACTCGAACACCTGGTCGCCCGCGCCCTGGCCGTTTTCCTCGATCATCAGGCCGTACTGGAAGCCCGAGCAGCCGCCGCCCTGCACGAACACGCGCAGGCCGCTGCCGGCCTTGTTCTCTTCGGCCAGCAGCTCGCTGATCTTCGAGGCCGCCGTTTCGGATACGTTAATCATGACAACATTATAGCAACAGCCATGGCCGTACGTGCCCGTTGTCTGCCCAGAACAGCGCGCAGATCTGCTCGAAACGGCCGAGCGGCGCTGGGCAGCCGTCTCGGCGGCCCGGCCCGACCTCGAGCCGGCCGTCGGCTGCAGCGGCGCCTGTCTGACGCTCGTCGATCCGACCTCGGCACGGCGATCGAGGGCGGCCGGCTGCCGCGGCTGTCGCTGCCGCCGAAATATCTCGCGGCCAAGCTGCGCGCGCGGCGTCCCGGCGCTTGCCGGCGAGCCGATTCCGCTGCCGGTCGCCGCGCTCAGCCCGCCGCTGCTGCGCTTGTGCGACGCGCTGGCGGACGGCGGCGCCGGCGAAGCCGCCGACGCACATCCGCGACGCGATCGTCAGCGGGCGACATCGAGCCGGCGTCGCTGCTTCACCGCGTCGCTCGCGCGCGATCAGACGCGCGATCCGCACGGGCGCCGTCGCACCGCGGCCTCGCGCCCGACCTCGTCTGGCTCGTCGCCGAGCTCGCCGTCAGCCCGTTCGCCCACGCGCTGCAGCAGTCGCTCTTCGCGGGCACGAGGAGCTGGCCGGCGCGCTCGACGCAGTGGAACCACGGGCTACTGCCCCGCGTGCGGCTCGTGGCCGGCGCTCGCCGAAGTCGTCGGCGGCCACCGCATCGCTGCGCTGTTCGTTCTGCGCGATCGGCGTGGGAGCTGACGACCTACGCGTGCATCTACTGCGACGAGAGCGGCGAGGCGTTCGTCACCGCGGCGCCGGACGAAGAGCGCAAGGATCGCCGCGTCGAGGTCTGCAGCGCGTGCGGCGGCTATCTGAAGACGGTCGACGTGCCCGAGCTCTCGCCGTTTCCGCTGCTGGCGATCGCCGACCTCGAGACGATGGATCTGGACGTCGCCGCGATGGAGCACGACTACCAGCGGCCCGCCGCTCAAGGACTTCGCGGTCGAGGCGCTGAACGCACTCGGCTCGTTCCTACACGCCGATCGTCTGCGAGGTGCTCGCCGCGATTCCTGCTCGATGTCCTTGTGCAGGCTGTTGCCGTGCGCGTCCATCGTGACGATCGCCGGGAAAGTCTTCGACCGTCAGATGCCACATCGCTTCGGGCGTGCCGAACTCGAGCAGCGACACGCCGTCGACTCGCTTGATCGTGCGCGCGTAGAACTGCGCGGCGCCGCCGATCGCGTTCAGGTACACGGCGCCGTGCTCCTTCAGCGCCGCGAGCGTCTTCGCGCCCATGCCGCCCTTGCCGATCACCGCGCGCACGCCGTAGCGCTTGATGATCTCGCCCTGATACGGCTCTTCGCGGATGCTCGTCGTCGGACCGGCGGCGGTGACGCGCCAGCCGCTCGCCTTCCTTCACCACGACCGGACCGCAGTGATAGAGGACCGAGCCGCGCAGATCGACCGGCGGCTCGTGCTTCATCAGATGCGAGTGCACGGCGTCGCGGCCGGTGAACATGCGGCCCGAGATCAGCACGACGTCGCCGACCTTCAGCGACGCGCACCTGCGTCTTCGGTGAGCGGCGCGCGCAGCGCGACCTCGCGGCCGGTGCGCGCGAAGCCGGCCTGATCGAGCATCGGGATGATCGGATGCGACGGATCGCGATAGAGCCAGCGCGTCGATCGCGCCGGTCGACGCGTTCGAGCACGACGCCGAGGCGGCGGAACGCCCAGCAGTCGTACGCGACCGACACGAAGAAGCTCGCCGGCAGCCGATTGAGCGCGCCGATCTTGCAGCCGATCAGCGTCACCTTGCCGCCGAATCCCATCGTGCCGATGTCGAGGTCGTTCACCGTCGCCATGATCGACGCTTCGAGCTCCGCCAGCCGCGGATCCGGATTCACATCGTCGAGCGTGCGGAACAGCTGCTCCTTCGCGTGCGTGTAGCCCGACGTGCGATCGCCGCCGATGCAGACGCCGACCGCGCCGGGCGCGCAGCCCTTGCCCTGCGCGTTCCAGACCGCGTGCAGGATGCACTTCCTCACGCCGTCGAGCGTGCGATCGGCGCGGCCGAGATGCGGCAGCTCGACCGGCAGCGCGTACTGCGCGTTCGTGTTCTCGCAGCCGCCGCCCTTGAGAATCAGCTTGATCTCGATCGTCGTCGCGCTCCCACTGATCGAAGTGGATGATCGGCGTGCCCGGGCCGAGGTTGTCGCCGGAGTTCTTGCCGGTGATCGAATCGACCGAGTTCGGCCGCAGCTTGCCGCGGCGCGTCGCTTCGGCGACCGCCTCGCGAATCTGCTGCCGCATCCAGATCTGATTGGCGCCGACCGGCACGTGCACCTCGAAGGTCGGCATGCCGGTGTCCTGGCAGATCGCGCCTTCGCTGTCGGCGGCGAGATCGATGTTCTGCGCGATGATCGTCAGCGCCTGCGACGACCGCGTGCCGGCGGGCTCGCGCGACGAGCGCCGTCTTCATCGCGGCGCGCACGTCGGGCGGCAGATCGGTCGAGGTCCGGACGATGAGCTGGAGCACGCTGTCGAAGAATGAGGGCAGCATAGGGGCCAGTATACTGAGCTGGTGACTGCAGTGGCTCGTGACTGGTGGCTCGTGGCGGTGACCGGTGATGCGCTTCCGCAGTCGAACGCGATCCGCTCGGCGAGCTGAACGTCCCGGCCGACGCGTACTACGGCGTGCAGACGGCGCGCGCGGTCGAGAACTTTCCGCATCAGCGGCCTGCGCGCGCCGGCCGATCTCGTCACCGCGACGATCCTCGTCAAGAAAGCCGCGGCCGAAGCCAACGCGGCGCTCGGCCGGCTCGACGCCGACGTCGCGCGCGCCATCGTCGCCGCGGCCGACGAGATCCTCGCCGGCGAGCTCCGCGACCAGTTCGTCGTCGACGTGTACCAGGCCGGCGCCGGCACGTCGCACAACATGAACGCGAACGAGGTGCTCGCCAACCGCGCCGCGGAGCTGCTCGGCGAGCCGCGCGGCACGTACACGCGCGTGCACCCGAACGATCACGTCAACATGGGCCAGTCGACCAACGACGTCTTCCCGACGGCGACGCGGCTCGCGCTGCTGCTCGGCGCGGCGCCGCTCGTCGCCGCCGCGCGCGCGCTCGCCGACAGCCTTCGCGCGCAAGGCCGACGCGTTCGCCGGCGTGCTCAAGACCGGACGCACGCACCTGCAGGACGCCGTGCCGATCACGCTCGGGCAGGAGTTCAGCGGCTACGCCGAGTGCGTCCGCCGCGGCGCCGACGATGTCGCGCGCGGCGTCCGAGCAGTTGCGCGAGCTGAACATCGGCGCGACCGCCGTCGGCACCGGCCTGAACGCCGGCGACGACTATCCGTCGGCTCGTCGTCGCAGAATCTCGCGCGCTACACGAGGCTGCCGCTCGCAGCCCGCGGCGAATCTGTTTCGCGTGACGCAGAGCATGGGCGACGTGCTCGCGTATTCGGGCGCGATGCGGCGGCTCGCGGTCGAGCTCGGCAAGATCGCGAGCGACCTGCGGCTGCTCAGCATGGGGCCGCGCGCCGGGCTGTCGGAGATCGCGCTGCCGGCCGTGCAGCCCGGCTCGTCGATCATGCCGGGCAAGGTGAACCCGTCGGTGCCCGAGATGGTGAACCAGGTCTGCTTCCAGGTGATCGGCTGCGACACGACGATCGCGATGGCGTGCGAAGCGGGCCAGCTCGAGCTGAACGTGATGATGCCGGTGATCGCGTGGAACGCGCTGCACGCGTCGACGATCCTGCGCGAGGCGATGAAGGTGCTCCGGCTGCGCTGCGTCGACGGCATCGCCGCCGAACGAAGCGCGCGCGCGCGAGCTGCTCGATCGCAGCACCGCGGCGGCGACCGCGCTCAGCCCGTACATCGGCTACGCGGCGACGGCGGAGATCGCGAAGGACGCCGGTGAAGACCGGCACGGACGATCCGCGAGCTCGTGCTCGAGCGCGGGCTGCTCGACGCCAGCGCGGCTCGACGAGATCCTGTCGGTCGATGCGATGACGCGAGGCGGCATCGTCGGAGAGACAGAAGGGCGGGTAGGCGCGTGGATGGGCTGGAAGGGCGGGCAGCAGGTTGGACAGAACATCGCGCGCATCGTCGCCGCGATCTGTGCTGCTGCTCGTGCCTCTCAGCCCTCGCCGTCCTGCACCTACCGCGCCCGCTCTCCTGCCCCTCCCGCGCCTCGTGCCCGCTCGAAGCCGAAGACGCGTCTGTTCGCGCCGCAGGATCTGGGTCTGCTCGAAGCGCCCGATCGCGATCAGTGGCAGAAGCCGGATCAGATCATGGACGCGCTGGCATCGCCGACGGCTCGGTCGTCGCCGACCTCGGCGCCGGCGGCGGCTGGTTCACGATTCGGCTCGCGCGCCGCGTCGGACCGAACGGCGCTCGTCTACGCCGAAGACATTCAGCCGCCGATGATCGAAGCGATCGGGCGGCGCGTGCAGCGCGAGAACCTGCAGAACGTGCGCGACGGTGCTCGGCACGGCGAGCGATCCGCGCCTGCCGCCGCGGCCTCGACGCGGTGCTCATCGTCGACGCGTATCACGAGATGTCGACGGATCCGGTGATCGCGCTGCTGCAGCAACGTCGCGCGATCGCTAAGCCGCAGGGACGGCTCGGCATCGTCGGACTACAACGCCGGGCGGCGGCGGACCCGGGCCCGCGCCGGATCAGCGCGTCGATCCGAAGCCGATGATCGAGGCGGCGCGCGGCCGCCGGGCTGCAGCTGATCGCGCGCGAGGACGTTCCCGCCGTTTCAGTTACCTGCTGGTGTTCGGACGCGCAGGTCCGACCGTAAGCCACCAGAGCGCCGGCATCGCAGCCGGCGGCGACGAGCAGCTTCAGCAGATCGGCGACGATGAACGGCGTGAAGCCGGCGGCGAGCGCGCCGGCGAAGCCGCGCGACGGCTGGACGACGACGCGCGAGCCAGCGACACGCCGCCGGCGAAGACCACCGCGAGGCCCGCAGGCCATCGCGACGACCGACGTGAGATAGCGGCGATCGAAGCCGCGCTCCGCGAGCCAGCCCGGCGACGAACGCGGCGAGCGGATAGGCTCAGTCAGGTAGCCGCCGGTCGGGCCGAGCAGGCGCGCGGCGCCCTGCGGCAGCACGGGCGACGCGGCGAACACCGGCAGGCCGGCGATGCCGAGCGCCAGATACAGCATCTGGCTCGTCATGCCGAGCCGCGAGCCGAGCGCCGCGGCGCCGACGAGCACGACCATCGGCTGGAACGTGAACGGCACCGGCGTGAACGGCAGCGGGATGCTGATCTGCGCGGCGATGGCGGTCAGCACGGTCACGAACGCGACGGCGCCGGCGTGCTCGGCGATCCGGAGCGCGCGCGAATCGGCGCGGGTCGACGACGAGTGTGAGCAGGGTCGGCTGCATGACGCGGATCTTAGCGTATGCGTACAGCGCTGACAATTGCGGGCAGCGACTCGAGCGGCGGCGCCGGCATCCAGGCCGACCTGAAGACGTTCGCCGCGCTCGGCGTCTACGGCACCAGCGCGATCACCGCGGTCACCGCGCAGAACACGACTCGGCGTCGTCAGCGTCGGCGGCGCTCGCCGCCGATCTCGTCACCGCGCAGATCGAAGCGGTCGCCGGCGACATCGCGCTTCACGCGGTCGAAGACCGGCATGCTCGCCAACGCCGCGATCGTCGAAGCGGTCGCGGCCGCGATCGCAGAGCTCGAGCTGCCGCTCGTCGTCGTCGATCCGGTGCTGGTGTCGACGAGCGGCGACCGCCTGCTCGACGACGACGGCGTGCAGATGCTCTGCACGGAGCTGCTGCCGCGCGCGCGCGTCGTGACGCCGAACATTCCGGAGGCCGAAGCGCTGAGCGGCCGTCGCATCCGACTCGCTGGACGATGCGCGCGAGGCGGCGCGGCGCATTCACGACCTCGGGCCGTCGGCGGTGATCATCACCGGCGGCCACGCGCCGAGGACGGCCACGACGAAGGTCGTCGATCTGCTGTTCGACGGCCACGCGTTCACCGAGTTCACGCACGCCGCGGTCGACACGACGCACACGCACGGCACCGGCTGCACGTTCGCGTCGGCGGTCGCCGCGAACCTCGCGCTCGGCGACGACGCTGCCGCGACGCGGCCGCGCGCGGCGCAGCGATACGTCGCCGGCGCGATCGCGCACGCGCCGCGCGATCGGCCACGGCCACGGCCCGCTCGATCATTTCTGGAGCGCGGTCCATACTGAGAGGCGTGACGCCTGCCGCTGCTTGGCCATCGGCCGGACGACGCCGCTCGACTGCGATCGGATCGCGCGCTGTGCTCGCGGCCGGCTGACCAGGCGCTGATCGGCCGGCGGTGCGGACGGCGCGGTCGTCACGTTTCTCGGGCCTCGTGCGCAACCACAACCTGGGCCGCCGCGTCCGATATCTCGAGTACGAAGCGTACGAGCCGCTCGCGCTCAAGGCGTTCGAGCGGATCGCGGACGAGATCGCCGAGCGCTGGCCGGGCGCGCGGCTCGCGCTGCACCACCGCATCGGCCGGCTCGAGATCGGCGAGGCGAGCGTCGCGATCGCGGCGCGTCGCCGCACCGCGGCGACGCGTTCGCGGCGTGCCGCTACGCGATCGAGCGCGTGAAGCAGATCGCGCCGATCTGGAAGCGCGAGTTCTTCGACGGCGGCGACGTCTGGATCGAAGGCGCGACGGCCGATCCGGACGACGAGCGCGGCGCGGGCGGAAGCGGAGCGGGTCGCGTGCGCGTGACGGTGCGGCTGTTCGCGCGGCTGCGCGACATCGCCGGCGCGGCGGAGCTGACGCGCGAGCTGCCGCGCCGGGCGCGACGATCGGCGACGTCTGGCGCGCAGCTCGCGGGCGAGTTTCCGGAGCTCGGCCAGTACGAGCGCTCGATCTCGAGCGCGGTGAACGCCGACTACGCGCGCATGGATCACGGCGTCGCGCGACGGCGACGAGGTCGCGTTCCTGCCGCCGGTCTCGGGCGGATGACGATACGAACGCCGAGCGGCAGAGCGGAGAGAACATTGATCGGATCTGCGAGCTCTGCGGTGACACGTTCACGTGAATATGTTCGACAAGCTTGCCGGCGGAAGAACAGCGCTACGAGGAGCTGATGCGTCTGCTCGGCACGAGCCGAGGTGCAGAGCGATCCGGCCGAGTACCGGAAGCACGCCAAGGCGCTCGCCGAGCTCGAGCCGCTCGTCGAGCGCTTCCGCGAGTACAAGGCCGTCGTCGCACGACATCGCGCAGACCGAGGAGCTCGCGGCGGCGGCGACGCCGACATGCGCGAGCTCGCGCAGGAAGAGCTGAAGTCGCTCGCCGCGCGGCGCGACGCGCTCGTCGCCGAGCTGAAGATCCTGCTCATCCCGAAGGATCCGAACGACGAGAAGAACGTCATGCTCGAAATCCGCGCCGGCACCGGCGGCGACGAAGCGGCGCTGTTCGCCGGCGAGCTGTTCCGCATGTACAGCAAGTTCGCCGAGCGCCAGGGCTGGCGGCTCGAGGTGATGTCGAGCAGCGACACCGGCGTCGGCGGCCTCAAGGAAGTCATCGCGACGATCGAGGGCCGCGGCGTCTACAGCAAGCTGAAGTACGAGAGCGGCGTGCACCGCGTGCAGCGCGTGCCGGCGACCGAGGCGAGCGGCCGCATCCACACGTCGACGGCCACGGTCGCGGTGCTGCCGGAAGCCGAAGAAGTCGACGTCCAGATCAACGACAAGGACCTGCGCATCGACACGTTCTGCTCGAGCGGGCCCGGGCGGCCAGAGCGTCAACACGACCTACTCCGCCGTCCGCATCACGCACATCCCGACCGGCGTCGTCGTCTCGCAGCAGGACGAGAAGTCGCAGATCAAGAACCGCGCGAAGGCGATGAAGGTGCTGCGCTCGCGGCTCTACGAGATGGAGCTGCGCAAGCAGCAGGAAGCGATCGCGAAGGACCGCCGCAGCCAGGTCGGCACCGGCGAGCGCTCGGAGAAGATCCGCACCTACAACTTCCCGCAGAGCCGCATCACCGATCACCGCATCAACTTCACGACGCACCGGCTCGCCGAAGTGCTCAACGGCGATCTCGCCGAGCTGCTCGACAACGTCATCACGCACTACCAGTCCGAGAAGCTCAAGGACGCGACGGCCGTCTGCGCGTGACGCATCCGACCAGCGCGTCGCCGCGGCCCGGCAGCGGCTGCGCGAGGCGGGCATTCACGCCGACGAAGCCGACCTCGACGCGCGCCTGCTCGCGCAGCACGTGCTCGGCTGGACGACCGAGCGATTCCTGATCGACGCAGCGCAGCCGAGACGCCGACGGATTCGCGCGCGCGCTACGACGCGCTCGTCGCCCGCCGCGTCGCGCCGCGAGCCGCTCGCCTACATCGTCGGCCACCGGGAATTCTGGGGTCTCGAGTTCGAGGTGACGCCGGCCGTGCTGATTCCGCGGCCGGAGACCGAGCTGATCGTCGAGGCGGCGCTGAGCTGTTCCGTCCGCACGCGACGCGCTCGTCGTCGCCGACGTCTGCACCGGCAGCGGCTGCGTCGCGGTCGCGCTCGCGCACGAGCGGCCGCGACGCACGGATCGTCGCGACCGACATCTCCGCAGCCGCGCTCGACGTCGCGCGCCGCAACGCGTCGCGCACGGCGTCGCCGGACCGCGTGACCTTCGTGCGCGGCGATCTGCTCGGCGAGCGCCGGCGACGGCTTCGATCTGATCGTCTGCGAACCCGCCGTACGTCGCGGAGGTCGATCGCGGCCTGGCACTGCAGCCGGAGGTGCGCGACCACGAGCCGGCGGTCGCGCTGTTTGGCGGCGCGCGACGGCCTGCCACGTGATCGCGACGGCTGGTCGCAGGAAGCGCCCGCGCGCCTGCGGCGCCGGCGGCTACGCTGATCTTCGAGTTCGGCTTCGGCCAGGACGTCGAGATCGAGGAGCTGATCTCGCGGACTCGCCGGAGCTCAGAACTGATCGGACTGCGGCGCGACCTGCAGGGCATCGCGCGCACCGCGCTCGCTCGAACGCACGTAGAATCGCGTCGAGTACCGCTCGAGGCTCTATGGACTGCCTCTTCTGCAAGATCATCGACCGCGAGATCCCGGCGTCGATCGTCTACGAGGACGATCGCGTGCTCGCCTTCAACGACATCAACCCGCAGGCGCCCACGCACGTGCTCGTCGTGCCGAAGCGGCACATCGCGTCGCTCAACGATCTCACGCCAGACGACGACGCGATCGTCGGCGAGATGGTCAGGCGCGGCGCGGCGATCGCGAAGGAGCGCGGGATCGCAGCGGCGGGCTTCCGCACGGTGTTCAACACGAACCGCGACGCCGGCCAGACGGTCTTCCACATCCACCTGCACCTCATCGGCGGCCGGCCGATGCACTGGCCGCCGGGGTAATTCTCAGCCGCACCTCGACGGCCGTTTGCTAACCGTGCGCTTGACGCGCCGTCCTAAGTACGTTATCTACATAGCATGCGCATGACCATGACGACCACGCTCGTGCTGCAGGCGATCGCCAACGGCCGCAAGTACGGCTTCGACATCGTCGACGCTACCGGCTACGCAACGGGAACCGTGTATCCCGCGCTGCGGCGGCTCGAATACGCGGGTACCTGCGGTCGGCCTGGGAGCGCGAATCGACGGCGTTCAAGGACGCACGGCCCCAGCGGCGCTATTACGAGATCACGCCCGCCGGCGCCAAGGCGCTCGCGGCGGCGGTCGACCCGCTGCGCACGCTGGGCGCGCTCAACCCGATCGCCAAGCCAGTCCGATGAAGCCTCAGGCGCTCGCGCGTTATGTCGTTCGGCTCGCGTCGAGCCTCGTTCCCGCATGGCGCCGCGACGAATGGCGGCGCGAATGGGACGCCGAGATCGATCACGCGCGCAGATCAGTCGGACGCCGCGGTCGCTCGTTCGATCGGATCGATTGCCGATGCCACGACGATGAGAACGCAGGCCATGTATCTGGACCTCTGGTGGGGCGATCTTCGATTTGCGTGGCGGAATGCGGCGAAGCGGCCGGCGTTCACGCTTCTGGTCGTCAGCACTCTTGCGCTCGGGATCGGCGCCGTCAGCGCTGTATTCGCGCTCGTCGACGGCGTTCTGCTTCGCCCGCTGCCCTTCCGCGATCCGTCGCGGATCGTCTTCGTCTGGCAGACGCTGCCGAAGGCAAATGCGTTCGAGCTCGAAGCGACGCCGTTCGACTACGCCGCTTGGCGTCGCGCCACCACTTTCGAAGCGCTCGCCCTGATTTCGACCGGCAGCTTCACGCTGACCGGAAACGGGGAGCCTGAACGGATTCGCGGCGCTCGCGTGACGTCCTCGCTGATGCCACTGCTCGGCATTCACCCACAGTTCGGCCGTGGTTTCACGTCCGTCGAAGACGCCGACGCCGCGTCGCCCGTTGCGATTCTCAGCGACGGATTATGGCGCCGGCGCTTCGGCGGGGAGAGCACGATCCTCGGCCGTCTGCTGACGATTGACGGCGTGCAGCACACGATCGTCGGGGTGATGCCACCATCCACGTTTCTGCCCGGTCCGCTTGCAGGCGACGACGAACTCTGGCTGCCGGCGCGCATGGCGCCGGCCGAACGCGACAACGCGATCAGCCACAACTACACGATCGTCGGTCGCCTCGCGGACGGCGCCACGCTTGCGCAGGCACGCGGCGAGATGACGTCGCTCGCCGCACGGGTTGCCGCTGATCACCCGGCCACGCACGAGGGAATTGGCGTTCGGCTGGTGCCGGTGGCCGAGCAGACGGCTGGCCAGGTTCGGCCTGCGCTCCTGGTGCTGCTCATGGGCATCGCGGTGCTCCTGGTCATCGCGTGCGCGAACACAGCGACGCTGCTCCTGGCGCGGGCCTCCGATCGTCAGCACGAGCTCGCGCTGCGGATGGCGATCGGCGCGACTGGAGGCCGGCTGCTGTCGCTCGCGCTCGCAGAAACGCTGCTCCTTTCCGCGCTGGGCGCACTTGCCGGCCTCGCGGTAGGCGACTGGACGCTGCGCGCGCTTCTGCCATTGTTCGCCGACACGCTCCCGGTCGGCGCGCGCATCGACGTCGACGCACGGGCCGCGCTGGTCACGGCTGGGCTCTCGCTTCTGATTGGTCTTGGGCTGGCGCTGATGGTGGCGGCGCAGAGGCCGGCGAGTCGTCTCGTCGATGCGCTTCAGTCTTCCGGGCGCACTCCCGCCGGCGCCCGCACGCACCGTCTTCGCGGCGTGCTGCTGACCGTCCAAATCGCGCTTGCGGTCCTGTTGCTGGCTGCCGGCGGCCTGATGATCCGGAGCGTCGCGCGGCTTCGCCACGTGCAGCCCGGCTTCTCGGCGGATCATCTGCTCACCTTCCGCATCGCGCTTCCGGACGGAAGCTATCGTTCCGCAGAGGCGCGAGCGCGCTTCATCGACGCGCTGATCGAACGGTTGCAAGCACAACCAGGCGTTCTGGCGGCGGCTGCGAACTCGCGGCTTCCCTTCAGCGGCTCGAGAGGCGCAAACGGCGTCGCCATCCAGGGCCGGCCCGCAGCGGCTGGAGACCTCCTCGTCGTCGATCAGCGCGAGGTGACCCCGGCATATTTCCGGGCGATGGGCATCCGTCTCGTCACAGGACGCGAGTTCACCGCTCGAGACGATGCGCGCGCAGAACCGGTCGCGCTCATCAATCGAACGATGGCCGAGCGCTTCTGGCCTGGAGGTAACCCGCTCGATCAACAGCTGCGGGTCACGGCCGGCGACGAAGCAAGCAGCTGGCTTCGGATCGTCGGTGTGGTCGACGACGTGCACCACTCGAGCCTTGCGCGCGAGCCGGTGCCCGAGATGTATCGTCCTTTCGCGCAGATGCCGCTGCCATACTTCAGCGTCGCGATTCGGACCGCAGGCGATCCGACGGCGTTTGCCGCCGCGTCAAGAAGCGTGGTGCAGGCGCTCGACCGCAATCTTCCCGTCTACGACGTGCGGACGATGGAGGCGCGTATCGCCAACTCGGTCGCGCAGACGCGCGCGACGGCGTCGTTGCTGCTCGCGACGGCGCTGCTGGCTGCGCTGCTCGCCGCGATCGCGATCTACGGGTCGATCTGGTACGTCGTGGCGCAGCGGATACCGGAGATCGGCGTGCGGCTCGCGCTTGGCGCCACACGGATGTCGATCTGCCGACTCGTCATCGGCCGCGCGCTCGTGCTCGCGGCGGTCGGCGCGGCCGTCGGCGCCGCTTTGGCGCTGGCAGTCACGCCGATGCTCGGCACGATGCTGTTCGAGACGAGCGCGGCCGATCCTGCAACATACGCAGGCGTGATCATCGGACTGCTCGCCCTGACGATTGCCGCCAGCATCCTTCCGGCGCGGCGCGCGATGCAGGTGAGCCCCCTGGAGGCGATTCGAAATTGAGTAGAGCGCCAGACAGCCCTCGAGGTAGGAGGTCTTATCTGCCGCTACGCCTGCGCCGGGGCCTCCAAGAGGTAGGCGCCTTTGCCGTTTTCACGATCGAGCGAGAAGTCGACCGCGCGGTAACCGCGCGCGAAATACGTCGTGAATATCTCGCGCGTTGCGACCCGCCATCGCATCGCGAGCTCCGGCTCCGCGGCCAGCATCTCGGTGAACCCGACCGGAATTTCGACGCGGAGCCGCCGCGCGTCGAGCGCCAGATCGACATCGGCGCATTCGCGCTGGCCATCGATGCGGTTGGCGTTCGGGGCGGCGCTGACCTCGTGCGCGCGGACGACGAGCTTCGGCCCGGCGATTCGCCGCTCGACGTGCGGCTTTCGAATCCACCATTCGGCGACGAACCGATCCGTCGGGTTGCCCCTGTGCAGCGGGCTCGTCGAGGCGCCGTAGATGTTCTCCTCGTACTCGTGAGCGACCACGCCGAGCTTGGCGAAATTGAGGTGCGCGTTCATCGCCTGCAACGGATCGTAGGTCCACTCGATCAGGTCGATTCCCATGGCGAGCGCCCGTTCGCGCTGCAGCAGCTTCAAGCGCGGCCGACCCCGGCGCTTCGGTACGCGTCGAGCACGCCGAGCATGTGCGACCACTGCGTCGTCATGCCGTCCTTGATCGCCGGAATCGAATAGACGAACGCGATCATCCGGCTCCCGTCGAATGCGCCGGCGAGAATGCCGCCGCGCTTCACGGTGACCGCGAGAATCGGCACCGGGACGACGTCGCCGTATCCGACGCCCCAGATTTCGCGCTCGAGCTCGACGACCTGGGCGAACTCGTCCAGGGTCGTTAGATCGCGGTAGGTGATCGTTGGCATTGGGTAATTGGGTGATCTGGTGATCTGGTGATCGATCTGGGTGATCAATTGGATGATCTAGTAATTGATCACCCAATCACCAAATCCCTGGTGAGCAGCTCGTCGAGCGACGAGATGACCGGCACATTTCTCGTGGCGAGCTCGCGCGCGAGCGGGTGTTCGCCGTCGCCGCGATGAAGGAGGACCGCGCGCATGCCCGCGCCGAGCGCGCCTTCGACGTCCTGTCGCAAGCTGTCGCCGACCATCACCGCCTCGCATCGGGCGCACGTCCACCAGCTGCAGCGCCGCGGCGAAGATGCTCGGATGCGGCTTCATGAACCCGTGCTCGGACGAAGAGACGGCGCGCTGCGATCAGATCCCTGCAGCTCGAAATGCGACTGGAACGATGCGAGGCACCGGTGCGAATTCGAGATCAGCCCGATGCGCGACCCCGCCGGCCGCCAGCTGTCGCGAGCACCGCGCGGCACGTCGTCGTACAGCTCGAAGTGCTGGCACGCCGCCCACTCGGCGTAGATCTCGCGCGCGCACGCGTCGAGCCTCGGGCCCTCGCCGCCCATCCGCTCGATGATGTGGCGCGTATAGGCGACGAAGATCTCCGTGATCGTATCTGGCGTCCTCGGGCGCGTCGAGGAGCGGCGCCGCGCTCGCGACGGCGCGTCGAACCTCGACGGATCGACCGTCGATGCCGTACCGCGCGCAGAACGCCTGATAGCCCTTCGCCGCGAAACGTGGGCCCGGGATAGATCAGCGTGAAGTCGACGTCGAAGAACACTGCGCGAATCATTCGGTTGCATGCCGTCGCTGTACGGTCCGGCGATGACGACGGTCGCGCGCTCCGGGTCCAGGCGCGCCGGCGCGCGCGGCGTTCACCTCGTCGAGCGTCACGGCGCGAAGCAGGCTCGGGCAGGCGCACGTCGTAGTCGAGCCCCAGGCCGAAGAACTCGGCCGTCTGCAGAAAATTCGCGATGCCGCCGTTCGTTTCGAGCGCGCGCGGCATCGAGCCGATCAGGATACCGGCCGCGATTCGTCGAGCTCCTTCGCGCGTCAGGCCGTCGCGTCGCAGCCGCGTGAGCTCCTCGTCGATCGACGCCACCGCGCGATCGACGTTCGCCGGGCTGACGCCGGCGCGGATCGCCAGCGGCCCTTCGGCGACGTTCGCATCGAACGAGCTCGACACGTAGTACGCCATTCCCTGCCGCTCGCGGATGCTGTCGCCAAGCCGCCCGCCGATCGCGTACTGCCCGAGCGCGTTGTTCATCAGCCAGTACGCGTAGTACGCGGGATCGGCGCGCGTGATGGTCGTGAACCCGTACGCAATGTCCGCCTGCGCCTTGTTCATCATCGGAATCACGAGCGCGTCGGCGGTCGTGCGCCGGTGCGACCGCGGGGCACGGCGACGGGCGTCCGGCGACGGCGTCCGCCAGTCCGCCGAACACGCGCGACGCCACCTCGTACGACCGCGCGGCGGCGCGACGTCGCCGACGATCGACGGCGCTCAGCTCGATCGGGTGCAAACCGTTCGCGCGTGCAGCGCGGCAACACGTCGCGCGTCGAGCGCTCGACGACTCGATCGTGCCTTTGGTCGGACGGCCGTACGGGTGCCCGTCCGGATAGAGCAGCGCCATCAACGCTTCGGACGGCGCGGACGGCCGGGTTGTCGTCGTCCTGCCGAATCGCCGTGACGACTTCGCCCTTGCGCGTCGCGAGCTCTTCGTCGGGAAACGACGGCGACATCACGATGTCGGCCAGGAGTGCCAGCACCGGCTCGAAGTCCTCAGCGAGGCACGTGCAGACGAACGACATCAAATGACGGCGTGACGCGTGATCGTCAGCGTGATGCCGCGGCGAGTCGAGCTCCTCCGCGATCTCGTCGGCGGATCGCGAATGACGCCGAGCGTGCCGCGATCGATCGCACGCGACAGCAGCCAGCGTCGCGCCCGCCGCGTCCGGCCGGATCGGCGATCGAGCCGGCACGCATGGCCAGGTTGATCGACACCGCGGGCGTTGTCGGCGTGTGCTTTGCGAGAATCACGACGCCGTTTGGCAGCGTCGTACGGGTAGCGGCGCCAGCGGCATGATGTCGCGTACCGCGGCTCGAACCAGCCGATGGTGCGGTTCGAGGGCTGAAGCATCGGCCGCGCCGCCTCTGCAACCTCCTCGAGCGTGACGGCAGCGATCCGCGCGGGCATCGCCGTGAACAGATCGACGCCGCGATCGTCTCGAAGTAGCCGAGCTGATGCGCGATGTTCGTGACGCTGTCGTTGTCGAACACGAGCCGCGCCTTGCAGCTGCGCCTTGGCTTTCGTCGAGCTCCGCGTCCGTGATGCCGTCGCGCGCGACGCGATCGAGCTCGCCGAGCAGTCGCCGTCTTCGACGGTCGCGAGCGGCGCGCCGTCCGTCGCCGTCGCCGAGACCGTGTAGAGAAACGGCTGCTCGGTCGGCAGCAGCGAGCCCGACACCGACGACGCGAGCCCGCGCTCGACGAGCGCGCGGTACAGCCGCGCGCTGCGCTGCGGCGGCGGCACGCGGAAACTGGACCAGAGGTTCAGGCCCTTCGCGCCGGTCAGCACGGCGTCGAGCACGCAGCAGCGGAAAGAACCGCGCGTCGGTCGACCGCCGGCGCGTGGTACGCCGCCTTCGAGTACGCCGTCGTGCCCTCCTTGCGGATGGTCACGCGCCGCTCGCCCGTCTGCTCGGGCTCGACGGTCGCTGACGCGCGCACGGCGTGCGCCCGGCGCGAATGCCGCCGAAGTGGTGCTCCACGCGCCGCAGCGCGTCGTCGGTGTCCACGTCGCCGACGATGACGAGCGTCGCGTTGTTGGGCACGTAGTAGCGGCGGTAGTAGCCGTACAGATCGTCGCGCGTCATCGTCTGCAGATCGGACAGCCAGCCGATCGTCGGATGCCGGTACGGGATGCGCCTTGAACGCGGTCGCCGTCAGCTCCTGATCGAGCAGCTGATCGGGATCGTTCTCGCCGCCCTGCAGCTCCGAGATGATCACGGTGCGCTCCGACTCGCAGTCGTCCGGATGGTAGAGGCAGTTCGCCATCCGCTCGGACTCGATGAACAGCATGCGGTCGAGCGCGTCGCGCGTCGCCGTCTCGAGGTACGTCGTCTGATCGATCCAGGTGTAGCCGTTCCAGCTGCCGCCGAACTGCTCGATGATGCCTTTCACCTGATCGCGCGGGATGTTGGTCGTGCCCTTGAAGTTCATGTGCTCGACCCAGTGCGACACGCCGGTCAGGCCCGGGCGCTTCGTCCTTCGATCCGACCTTGTACCAGCACCACACCGACGCGAGCGGCGCCGTGTGCTCCTCCTGGATGAGGACCTTCAGTCCGTTGTCGAGAGTCTGCTCGTGCGGGCCGCCGGCGCGTCGTTCATCCTATTCATTATAAAATCGGCGGATACCCATGCCCGAGTGGAAAGACACCGTCAACCTGCCGCGCACCGACTTCCCGATGAAGGCGAACCTGCCGACGAGCGAGCCCGAGACGCTCGCGCGCTGGGCCGCCATGGACCTGTACGGGAAGATTCGCGCGCGCCGCAAGGGCGCGCCGAAGTTCGTGCTGCACGACGGCCCGCCGTACGCGAACGGCAACATCCACATGGGCACGGCGCTCAACAAGATCCTGAAGGATCTCGTCGTCAAATCGCGGTCGATGGCCGGGTTCGACGCGCCGTACGTCGCCGGGCTACGACTGCCACGGCCTGCCGATCGAGCTGCAGGTCGACCGCGAGCTCGGCGCCGAAGAAGCGCGACATGTCGGTCGCCGATTTCTGCCGCGCCTGCCGCGCCTACGCGGAGCGCTTCATCGGCACGATGACCGCAGCAGTTTCAGCGGCTCGGCATCCTCGGCACGTGGGACGAGCCGTACCTGACGATGAACTTCCGGTACCAGGCGGCGATCGCGCGCGCGCTCGGCAAGTTCGTCGAGCAGGGGCTGGTCTACAAGGGCAAGAAGCCGGTCCACTGGTGCATCCACTGCCGCACGGCGCTGGCCGAAGCCGAAGTCGAGTACGAGCATCACTCGTCGCCGTCGATCTACGTCGAGTTTCCGCTCGCCGACAGCGAGCGCGGCGGAGCTCGCGTCGCGCATGCCCGCACTCGCCGGCAAGCACGTCTCGGTGCTCATCTGGACGACAACGCCGTGGACGATTCCGTCGAACCTGGCGGTCGCGTTTCATCCGGAGTTCGATTACGCCGCATATGACGTGGACGGCAGCGCGAACGCGGTGGTGATCGTCGCCGAAGGACTCGCGGAAGCGGTCGGCAACGCCGTGGGCCGTCCGCTGGACAGGCCCGTCGCGCGGATGAAGGGCGAGGAGCTCGAAGGCATCCGGTTCCGCCATCCGCTCTACGAGCGCGATTCGCTCGGCGTCCTCGGCGAGTACGTGACGCTCGAGGCAGGCACGGGCGCCGTCCATACCGCGCCCGGCCACGGCGCCGACGACTTCCACACGGGCGTGAAGTACGGGCTTGGACATCTACGCGCCGATCGGACCGGCCGGACACTTCTTCGATACGGTCGAGCTCTTCGGCGGCATGCGGGTGTTCGACGCGAATCCGAAGATCGAAGAGGCGCTGAAGGAGCGCGGCCGGCTCTGGCATCGCCAGGCCTTCTCCCATCAGTACCCGCACTGCTGGCGCTGCCACAACCCGGTGATCTTTCTCGCGACGACCCAGTGGTTCATCGCACTCGACGAGGTCCGCCTGACAGCGGATCGAACCTCGCACACTGCGCGCCACCGCGCTCGACGCGATCGACCACGACGTGAAATGGATCCCGGCCTGGGGGCACGACCGCATGTACAACATGGTGGCGCACCGACCCGACTGGTGCATCTCGCGCCAGCGCGCGTGGGGCGTGCCGATTCCGGCCGTCGACTGCACGAAATGCGGAACGGCTCTGCTCACACGCGAGCTTGTCGACCAGCGCGGCGTCGGTGTTCGACACCTACGGCGCGGATGCATGGTACGAGCGGCCGATTGAAGAATTCATCCCGGACGGATCTCACGTGCGCCGCATGCGGCGGCGACGACGTTCGAGCGAGAGCGCGACATTCTGGACGTCTGGTTCGATTCGGGATCGAGCCACGAGGCGGTGCTGCCGTTCCGGCGCGAGCTGACGTGGCCGGCCGACATCTATCTCGAGGGCAGCGACCAGCACCGCGGCTGGTTTCAGAGCTCGCTGCTCGTCGGCATCGGCACGCGAGGCCGCCCGCCGTTCAATCAGGTGCTGACGCACGGCTTCATCGTGGCCGAAGACGGCCGCAAGATGTCGAAGTCGCTCGGCAACTTCATCGAGCCGCTCGACGTCATCAAGCAGAGCGGCGCCGACATCATCCGGCTGTGGGTGTCGATGAGCGACTACACGCAGGAGATCCGCCTCAGCAAGGAGATCCTCGCGCGCGCGGTCGAAGCCTACCGGAAGATCCGCAACACGCTGCGGATTCTGGCGGCCAATCTGTACGATTTCGATCCGGCGGTCGATCTGGTCGACGCGGCGCATCTCGAGGAAGTCGACCGCTACATTCTCGCGAAGTACGCCGATCTCGCTGTGAAGGTCGGGCAGGGTTACACGGATTACGATTACCCGACCATCTTTCAGCTGCTGAACGCGTTCGCGACCGTCGACCTGAGCGCCTTCTATGTGGACGTCACGAAGGATCGCGTGTACACGTTCGCCGCCAGATCACGCGAGCGCCGCGCCGCGCAGACGGCGATGTACATCATCGTCGACGGTCTCGCTCGCCTCGTTGCGCCGATTCTCACGTTCACGGCCGACGAACTGTGGCGGCACCTGCCGGGCGCGAGGGACGAGTCCGTCCACATGGCGATTTTTCCCGCTGGTCCCGATCTGGCGGCGTTCGTCGACGCCGCGCTCGTCGGAGCGGTGGACCCGGCTGATCGCGATCCGCGACCGCGTCCTCGCCGCCATCGAGCCGCTTCGCAAAGAGAAGAAAATCGGCAGCTCGCTCCAGGCGAAAGTGGTCCTGTCGGCGTCGAAGGCCGACCTCGCGTTTCTGGAGGCGCACGCGGCGGTGCTGCCGATGCTGTTCATCGTGTCGGAGGTGGAATTGCGGCCGGCACCGTCCGACGTCGAAGCGCACGGCGAACTGATGCCGCACGTGACCATCGAGCGCGCCGCCGGCGTGAAGTGCGAGCGCTGCTGGCGCTACGTGCCTGAGGTCGCGACGGCGCCCGAATGGGCAGGGTTGTGCGACCGGTGCCGGCACGCGCTCGCGGCGGCGTCCGAGCGCGAGAGTCTGCCGTCGAGCGTGAGGTCATGAGCGCGTCTGACGAAACGGCGGCTCCCGGCGAATACGTGCAACCGGCGGCTGCGCCGCCCCGGCGGCTCGAAATCTGGCTGCCGATTCTCATCGTGGCCGTCGATCAGCTGACGAAGGCCATCGTGCGCGCGACATTGCCGCTCCACTCGAGCGTCACGCTCTTGCCCGGTCTCGTCGACTTCACGCATGTGCGAAATACGGGCGCGGCCTTCGGCATCCTGAACGGCGCCGATTTCCCGTTCAAGACGGTGGTGATCGCCGTGGTCGCGACCGCGGCGCTGATTGGCGTGGGGATGTACGCGGCCAGCCTCGCCCATCATCAGCTCGTCGCTCGCATCGGGCTGGCGCTGATCATCGGCGGCGCCGCCGGCAACCTGCTCGACCGCGTCATTGCCGGCTCGGTCGTCGATTTCGTGGATGTGTACTGGCGGACCTACCACTTCTGGGCGTTCAACGTGGCCGATTCCGCAATCACCGTCGGCGTCGGCATCATGATTCTCGACATGCTCGGAGTGGAAACGCATGTATCCAAGACTGTTTGAGCTCGGACCGATGACGGTCTACACGTACGGCGTGCTGCTGGCCGCCGCGTATTTGCTCGGCCTGAAGCTCGCGATGGTGCGCGCGAAGGCGCGCGGGCTCGACGATGCGCGAGTGCTCGATCTGGGCATCTACATCATCATCAGCGCGCTGGTGGGCGCGAAGCTGCTCCTGCTCGTCACCGATTTCCACACGTTCACCAGCGATCCCAAAGAACTGCTCACGCTGGCGCGCTCGGGTGGCGTGTTCTACGGCGGGCTGATTCTCGCGGTCGTCGTCGCGCTGTGGTACATCCGCAAGATTGGTCTGCCGCTATGGACGACGTGCGATGTGTTCGCGCCGGGGATTGCGCTCGGGCATGTGGTCGGCCGCTTCGGCTGCCTCTTCGCGGGCTGCTGCTTCGGCAAGCCGACGACCAGACCGTGGGGGATCACGTTCACCGATCCGTTCGCCGCGGCCAATGTCGGGACGCCGCTCGGCGTGCCGCTGCATCCGACGCAACTGTACGAGGCAGGCGCCGAGCTGATCATCCTGCTGGTTCTGCTGTGGACCGAGCGGAAGGGAAAGCCATTCGCGGGCCGGACGTTCTGGCTGTACATGCTGCTCTACGCGGTATCCCGCTTCATCATCGAGTTCTTCCGCGGCGACGAACGCGGCAACGTCGGCATCTTCTCGACCTCGCAGTTCATTTCGCTGCTGCTGGTTCCGCTGGCGATCGCGATGCTCGTCTATCTCAGCCGCACCGTGGCGCCGGCGCCCAAGCGTTCGCGCAAGGCCGCGTGATACGGACCATCGACGTCGGCGACGACAGCGAAGGGATTCGCCTCGACCGATTTCTCGCTTCGGTGCTCGGCGATCGATCGCGCTCGCAGATCCAGCGGCTGATCAAAGAGGGGCACGTGCTCGTCGCGGGCCGCGCCGCGAAGCCGAACCAGGCGGTAAAGCTCGGGCAGGCCGTCTCAATCGACGAGCCGGAGCCCACCGCGCCGGTGCCGCAGCCCGAGGCGCTGCCGCTCCCGATTCTCTATCAGGACAAAGATCTCGTCGTCGTCGACAAGCCGGCTGGCATGGTGGTCCACCCTGCGGCAGGTCATGAAGGCGGCACGCTCGTGAATGCACTGCTGCATCACGTGGATGACTTGAGCGGTATCGGCGGCGAAAAGCGGCCGGGGATCGTGCACCGGCTGGACCGCGGCACGTCCGGCCTCATGGTCATCGCAAAGCACGACGCAGCGCACGAAGAGCTCGCGCGGCAGTTTCACGATCGCGAAGTGGAGAAGGAATACGCCGCGCTCGTCTGGGGCGAAGTGATGGCGGGCCGCCGGATCGACGCGCCGATTGGGCGCGACCCCGTCAATCGAAAGAAGATGTCCGCGAAGGCGCGGCGCAGCCGCGAAGCGGTCACGCGCATCGTTCGCGCCGAGCATTTCGGCCGCACCCTGACGCTGGCCCGAGTCGCGATCCACACGGGACGCACGCACCAGATCCGCGTGCACCTCAGCGCCATCGGCCATCCGGTCGTCGGCGATCCGCTGTACGGCGGCGTCCATCGTCATGTTCCGGGCGATCTGAAGGCGGTGAAGCACCTGGACCGACCGTTCCTCCATGCCGCGCGGCTGGTCTTCACTCATCCGACCGAAGGCCGGCGCATGGAGTTCACGAGTGAGCTGCCGCCGGATCTGCAGAGCGTCCTCGACGAGTTGCGCGCGCGCGAGCCGGCGTGACGATTGCGCCGCCTGGAAAGAGCACTTATGCCAATCGTCTTCAAAGGCCGCGTGTTCAGCGTCGAGGTTTCAGACGTCCGGTTTCCGGACGGGCGCGATCGGCGCGTCGAAGCGGTCCGCCACCCGCCGTCGATCGTTCTTCTACCGATCCAGGACGATGGGCGGGTGATTTTGATTCGACAGTTCCGCGCGACGGTCGGACGTGAGTTGTGGGAGCTGCCGGCCGGCAGCGTCAATGCCGACGAATCGGCCGAAGACGCCGCGGCACGCGAATGCGAGGAGGAGATCGCCCTCGTGCCGACGCGGATCGAGCGCCTCGGCGGCTTCTACCCGGCGCCGGGTTTCTGCGATGAAGAGCTGATTTTCTTTCGCGTGTCCGGCCTCGTGCCGCCTTCCCCGGAGTCCACGCACAAGCCGGACGAGGACGAGGACATCCGGGCGGAACCCGTCACGATCGCCGACGCGAAGACGCTCGTCGCGCGCGGAGACATCGTCGACCTGAAGACCGCCTACGGGCTGACGCTGTTATAGCTGCGCCGCTTCTTCGATCGTCGCGCAGTGGATCGCCACCGTATCGTCGACGTCGCGCGCATATCCGCCGGCAAGCGTCACGACGAGCGGCACGCCGGCGGACTTCGCGGCCTGCATGACCAGGCGGTCGCGCTGACGAAGGCCGTCCTTCGTGAGGCGCAGTCCTCCGAGCTGATCGTCATGGTACGGATCGGCGCCCGCCAGGTAGAACACACACTGCGGCGCGTGGTCTACAACCTTCGGCAGCGCACGCTCGAGATGGCCGAGGTACGTCGCGTCGCCGGCGCCGTCGGGCAGGCCGATGTCGAGCGAGCCGCGCGGCTTCCAGGCGGGATAGTTGTGCTGCTGATGCATCGAGAACGTGAACACGCCTGCGTTGTCTTCCTCGGTTGACGTTAGATCCCTGGCCGGCGACGAGAGTCTGCGTTCGAGGAGCCGGTCTCCGTCGCGTGAGGGTGAAGTCCCACGCGGATTGAATATGAACGCCGTCCCGTTGCCGTGATGGACGTCGAGATCGACAACCGCCATACGTGCGATGCCGAGGCGCTGCAGCACCCGGATGGCGACCGCGACGTCGTTGAACACGCAGAACCCTTCTCCGTGATTCGGGAACGCGTGGTGGAACCCGCCGCCCAGATGACAAACGACCTTGAATGTTGAATCGCCGGGCGACGCGGCAATTCGCGCGGCCTCGATTGTCCCGCCGACCATCAACCGAAATCCTTCGACGATCGCGAACGACCATGGCAACTGGAGGATGCCGATTTCTTCGTCGGTGAGGCTGCCCGCGCGCATCTTGTCGAGATACTCGCCGGTGTGCACGAGCGCGAGCTCGTCCCAATCGGCCGGATCGGGTTCAACGATGTCCGCGGGAGCGACGACGCGCGATTCGATCAGCCGCGCGTGGACTTTCTGGTATTTCGCCGTCGGAAAGACGTGGAGCCCGATGTCGATGTGATAGCGAGGCGAGTAGACGATTCTCAAAGGCAAAAGGGAAGGGAAAAGGGAAAAGAGTGTTCAACCGGCCGTGTCAGGCCGGCGGCGGCACTGAACTCCGACCGCTCTTCCGCTCACCCTTGCTTTCCTTACTTTCCTTACCTTCCTTACTTTCCTTACTTCCGCCTTCACTTTTTCCTTCTTCCTTTTGCCTTTTGCCTTCCTCCGGTCTCATGTCCGTCGACATCGGCTGAAGCGCCAGCGCGAGGACTTCGTCGATGGTCGACACGAGGTGCACCGTGAGGTCCTGGCGCAGCTCCGGCGTGAGATCCTCGTTGATGTTCTTGCCGTTCTGCTTCGGCACGATCACTTCGTGGATTCCGACGCGCCGCGCCGCGAGCACCTTTTCCTTGATGCCGCCGACCGGCAGCACGCGACCGGAGAGCGTGATTTCGCCCGTCATCGCGACGTCGCCGCGGACGGGGCGGCCCGTCAGCTCGGAGGCCATCGCCGTCGCCATCGTGACGCCGGCCGACGGACCGTCCTTCGGAATCGCGCCGGACGGGACGTGGACGTGCATTTCGGCGCTCTTGAAGAAGTCCGGATCGATGCCGTACTCCTTGGCGTGCGCGCGCAGCCACGACAGCGCGGCGCGCGCCGATTCCTTCATCACGTCGCCGAGCTGACCGGTCAGCGTCAGCGACCCCGTGCCCGCCATGCGCGACGCTTCGATGAACAGCACTTCGCCACCGGCAGGCGTCCACGCCAGGCCGATCGCGACGCCCGGATCCTTCGTTCGCTCCTCCATCTCCTCATCGAGGAATCGCGGCGCGCCGAGCATCTCGATCGACGACGTCGGGCGTGATCTCGATCGGCGTCTCGTTGCCTTCGGCGCGCCGACGCGCCACCTTCCGGCAGAGCGCGCCGATTTCGCGCTCGAGGTTTCGGACGCCCGCCTCGCGCGTGTACCCGCGGATGACCTGCCGGAGCGCCTCCGGCGTGAACCGGAGATACTCCGGCGTCAGGCCGTGGTTCTTCACCTGCTTGTCGACAAGATGATCGAGCGCGATCTGCAGCTTCTCTTCTTCGGTGTAGCCGGCGATCTCGAGCACTTCCATCCGGTCGCGCAGCGGCGGCGGGACCGGATCGAGAACGTTGGCGGTCGTGATGAAGAGCACTTCCGACAGGTCGAACGGCACGTCGAGGTAATGATCGCGGAACGTGTTGTTCTGTTCCGGATCGAGCACCTCGAGGAGCGCCGACGAGGGATCGCCGCGAAAGTCGGACCCGAGCTTGTCGATCTCGTCCAGGATGAAGACCGGGTTCTTCGATTCCGCTCGACGAAGCCCTTGAATAATCTGCCCGGGCAGCGCACCGATGTAGGTGCGGCGATGCCCGCGGATTTCCGCCTCGTCGCGCATGCCGCCGAGGGAGACGCGCACGAATTTCCGGCCGAGCGACTGCGCGATCGACCGCGCGAGCGATGTCTTGCCGACGCCCGGAGGGCCGACGAAGCAGAGAATCGGCCCTTTGACCTCTGGGTTCAGCTTCCGGACCGCGAGGTACTCGAGGATGCGGTCCTTCGCCTTCTCGAGACCTGAATGATCGGCGTCGAGGACGCTTTTCGTCTTCGGCAGATCGATGACTTCGTCGGTCCGCTTCGCCCAGGGCAGCGCGACCAGCCAGTCGAGATACGTTCGCGAGACCGTGTATTCGGCTGCCGCGACCGGCATCTTCGACAGGCGATCCAAGTTCGCGGAGCGCTTCTTTCTTCACCGGCTCCGGCATGCCGACCGCTTCGATCTTGTCGTGGAGCTCCTCGATCTCTTTGGTCTGATCGTCGCCCTCGCCGAGCTCCTTCTGAATCGCTTTCATCTGCTCGCGCAGGAAGTACTCGCGCTGGTTCTTGCCGACTTCCGATTGCACCTGCGACTGGATCTTCGATCCGAGCTCGAGCACCTCGAGCTCCTTGATCAGGATCCGGTTCAGGTTGTCCATGCGCGCGCGGATGTCGAGCGTCTCGAGCACTTCCTGCTTCACGGCCGTGCTGATCGTCGAGAGCGACGAGGCGATGAAGTCCGCGAGCCGCCCGGGCTCGGTGATGTTGGTCGCAAGCGTCTGCAGGTCGTCGGCGAGCAAAGGCGAGAGCGACACGACCTGCTGAAAGTTCGTCTTGATGTTGCGCGCCAGCGCGTCAATTTCGAGCCGATCGGCGTCCTGCGTGCCCTCGACCGCCGCGTCGACCCGCGCGCGCAGATACGGCTGCGTAGCCACCACGTGTCGAGCGAGAGGCGAGCGAGCCCCTGGACGATCAGCCGCAGGCTGCCGTCCGGCAGCTTGAACATCTTGTGGATGTGCGTCGCGGTGCCGACCGTGTACAGGTCGTCCTGTCCGGGCTCCTCCACCGCCGGCGTCGCGTTGCGTGAAGACGGCAATCAGCTTTCCGTTCGCAATCGCGTCGTCGATGAGACGGACCGAGCTCTCCCGCGCAACCGCGAGCGGCATGAAGGAGTTCGGAAAAAGGACGGTATCCCGGAGCGGCAGGATAGGCAGCTCGGCGGGCAGCGTGAGCGGCCGATCGACCGTCGAGACGTCGTCTTCCTGGACGTTCTCGAGTTGATCGTTCATGCGGACTCTTTTCTATGGGTAGCGCCCGACTGTCGTCAGGCACTACGTCATGCGATATGCGTCAGCGATGAGATTGTGGGGAACGCAGGTGGGGAGAGAAGGGGCTCCGCCACCGGCGAAGCCCCACTCGCTCAGGGTCGCCAGATTCTTACATGTCCAAGAAGAGCGACGAGGCGCCACGGCGCTGCGTCAGCTGGCGCTCGCGCTGCTCGGCGTTTTCGCGCGCCTCTTCGCAATCCTTGCAACGGACGGCGAAGGGCAGCGCGCGCAGACGCTTCTCGGCGATTTCCTCGCCGCAGTCGAAGCAGTTGCCGTAGTCGCCCTGCTCGAGACGCACAAGCGCATCGTTGATCTTGTTGAGCGTCTCGGACTTCATCTGGATGAGGGCGAATTCGATATCCTCCTGGATGTCCGCCTCCGAGCTCTCGACCGCGTCGAGCACCTCGTTCAGCTTGCCGCCCCAGGCGCCTTCCTCCCGGACGCCGCGCATCTTGCCCTGCACTTCGGCCTGCATTTCGCGCCGACGCCCGTCGAGCATCTGCTTCAGTTCGTTATATCGGCTTCGGCCTTGCTCCGCGCCGACCTTCTGAGTTGCCTTCATTACGCCGCTCCTTCCTTCCCGGATCACCGGGCCACCGCCATAAGATTGCCGTCCGTTATGCAAATGAACTGCCAATAATATTCCGAACTAGAGTCACATCGCAATAAGTCCCTGCAGAGCGTTCCGTCCGACCTCGACGCGACGATCGTCGCGCATTCAGTGCGCTCGCGTCGCAGACGCCTCTCGCTGAATCGCCGGCCAATAACCCTTGCAGATCAATTTGTTAGCGCCGAATCGCTTACGAAAGTCGACCGTTTGTTCAAAAAGCGACTATGGGTTAGACGCCCGGCCTTCGCGAACGGTTCTGATCAGAGTGCAGCGATCTTGTCCGCTTTGGATGACGGGACGTGTAGCAGAATTGTCGAGGTGTGACACGCAGTGGCGACGCATTTATTGGACCCGATTCGATCGGACACCGACGCGTTCGGGACGACCCCGCGCTCCACCAGCAGCTGGCCGCTTCGGCGGCTTCCGGTCTTCAGCCACTTCTCATACAGGCGCAGCAGATCGGCGTTCGAGGCGCAGAAGGTCCGCTCGCTGACTTCCGACAACACGTCGACGAAGCCGACGAATTTTTCCGCGAGTTCCGCGAAGACCGGCGACAACTGGTCGGTCTCCTGGCGGCTCAACGCGTTGTACGCATGACCGCCGATCGTGACGTAGTAGTCCACGTCTACGAGCTTGCGGTTCAACGAATCGGAAAAGAAGCCGGAGACGAACAGCGAGAGGTCCCCGATCTCGCGCAGAGTCGCGCGCTGACGCGCGCCGCCCGACTCGAGTGCCTGGGCGAGACGCAGCGCCAGCGGCTCCGCGTCGTTCGGCCGTCCCCCATCCGACGGCGCATGATCCGCCGGCGCACGAAGCTCGCAAGAAGATGGACAACGTAGAAGGAGGTCAGCTCGCCGGCGTTCACGTGCTGGCGCGCCAGCGCGTCGTCAACGAGCTCTTTGAAGTATTCGACAGCCGACTCACGCCGAAACACCGCTTCGCTCATAAGACGTTGCCCTACGCTAGAGCTCTCGCCGAGCGCCTGCAGCCCACCGCGCTCGCCCGAAGGCTGCGCAAACGAAGAGCATGAGTGCAAGCCGCGTTCCGAGGAAGTCTGGAAGATTTTCGCCGGAATTATACAATAATGCGCCTGTGCTTTGCCCTCTGTGCGGTGAAAGACGAGCACGCCGTACATGTCCGGCGGTTGGAAAACAAATCTGTGCGGTCTGCTGCGGCACCAAGCGCCTCACGACGATTCAGTGTCCAAGCGACTGCGTCTATCTCGCTTCCGCGCGGGAACATCCGCCGGCGGCGATCGTTCGGCGTCAGCAGCAGGACGTCGAACGCCTCGTCCCGTACCTCCGCGATCTCAACACGCGCCAGTCGCAGCTCTTTTTCATGATCGGTTCGTTCGTCGCGCGCCACAAATCCCCCGAGCTGCAGCCGCTCATCGACGACGACGTGGCAGAAGCGGCCGGCGCCGCTTGCCGCCACGTTCGAGACCGCGGCCCGCGGCGTCATTTACGATCATCGGCCAGCGTCGCTCCCGGCTGACCGTCTGGCGACGGGGATCAAGGCGCTGCTCACGGAAGCGGCCGGGAACGGCGGATCGGGGTTCGACCGCGACGCTGCCGTGGTTCTACGTCGCGTCGAAGACGCGGCGCGCGAGGTCCGGCAGCACGAACCAGCAGAATCGGAGCGCATTTCAGCACCTTCTGGCTCGCTTGATCCGGACGCCCGAAGAACCAGCGGCAAAATCGAGCGCCGGACCGGAGCCGAGCCGGTTGATCGTGCCGTGATGTCCCTCTATACTTAAGGTTTGGTCCGAACGAACTATTAACCTCTGAACGATCAGGAACCAACAGCTATTTATGGCGAAGCATGCGAGATTTGCGGAAAGCCCCCGGTCGTCGGACGGCAGCACAGCCACGCGAACAACGTGAGCGCGCGGCGGTTCGAGCCGAACCTTCAAACGGTGCGAGGCGATCGATCAACGGCGGCACGAAGCGCATTCGTGTCTGCACGCGCTGCCTGCGGTCAGGAAAAGTCGTCAAGGCAGCGAAGGCCGGAGCCGCAGCGCGCTAACCGGCGACTGACGCCGATGGACAAACGCTCCGTTTCAAGCGCGAAGGCGCCGAAAGCGATCGGTCCGTATTCTCCCGCGGTCCGGGCCGGAAATCTTCTGTTCGTGTCGGGTCAGGTGCCGATCGATCCGGCGACCGGCAACATGATCGACGGCGACATCGCGGCACAAACGCGCCGCGTGCTCGACAACGTCGGCGCGTTGCTCGAAGCGCGGCGGGGTCTCCTTCGCGAACGTCGTGCGGACGACGGTCTTCCTCGCAGACATGAACGACTTCGCCGCGGTGAACGAAGTCTACGGCGAGTATTTTGTCGGAGCCGTACCCCGCGCGAGCGACCGTCCAGGTCGCGCGGCTGCCGAAGGACGCGCGCGTCGAGATCGACGTCGATTGCGGTGACTGTCAGTAGGGCGGGCAGCTTCCTGCCTGCCTATCCCGCCCGTCCAGCCCTTTCAACATCCAGCACGCCGTCGACACGCCTTCAGCGACTTGATCACTTTCTCCAGGTGTTTCAGGTCGCTGATCTCGACCGTCATGTCGATGCGCGCGTGCTGATCGTCGTCGGTCCGCGCTTCCATGTTCTTGATGTTCGTGTTGATGTCCGCGATCTTCGCGCTGACCGCCGCGAGCAGCCCCTTCCGATCCTCGACTTCCATCGTCAGCTTCACCGTATAGCGCGCCGCCGCGTCGCCGCTCGGGTCTTGTCCCACTCGACCGTCGATGCGCCGCTCGGGATCGTACAGGAGGTTGACGACGTTCGGGCACGTCGCGGAATGGACCGACACGCCTTTGCCGCGCGTGATGTAGCCGACGATTTTCTCGCCGCGAATCGGATTGCAGCACCGCGCGCGAAAAACCATCAGATCGTCGAAGCCGCGTCACCTTGATCTTCTCTTCGCCGGCGCCGAAGCACGCGCTTGACGGCGGAGGCCACAGGACCTTCGGGCGCCTTCTCCCGCAGCGTGTCCGGCGGCACGAGCTTCGCCAGCACCTGCTTCGGCGCGACCTTGCCGTATCCGATCGCCGCGAACACATCGTCCGACTTCGCTGCACGCCGAAGTCGGCGAGGATCTTCGAAAAACCGTCGCTGTCGAGAAGCGTCTTCGGATTCAGGTCGAACCGGCGCGCGTCCTTTTCGAACAGCTTGCGGCCAAGCTCCGTGGCGCGCGGCTTTCTCTTCGGAATGAATCAGGTGCTTGATCTTGTTGCGCGCGCGTGAGGTGACGACGAAGTTCAGCCAGTCGCGGCTCGGTTTGTGCCCTGCCTGACGTGACGATCTCGACGATGTCGCCGTTCTTCAGACGGGTCCGGAGCGGGACCATCTTGCCGTTGACGCGCGCACCGACGCACTGATGGCCGACATCGGTGTGGATCGAGTAGGCGAAGTCGACCGGCGTCGCGCCGCGAGGCAGCGCCTTCACGAGCCCTTTCGGCGTGAACGTGTACACCTCTTCGGGGTACAGCTCGACCTTCAGGTTCTGGATGAATTCCTGCGGATCGCGAACCTCCTGCTGGATGTCGAGCAGCTGGCGCATCCACTGGAAGTAGCGCTCGTCGCGCTGATCACCGACTCGCCCCTCCTTGTATTTCCAATGTGCGGCGATGCCTTCCTCCGCGCGGCGGTGCATCTCCAGCGTTCGTATCTGCACCTCGAACGGCATGCCGCCGTCGCTGATCACCGACGTGTGCAGCGACTGATATCCGTTCGGCCGCGGCATCGCGATGAAGTCCTTGATGCGGCCCGGCACGGGCGACCAGGTCTGGTGGATGATGCCGAGCGCCGCGTAGCAATCCTTCACGCTGTCGGTGACGATGCGGAGGGCCATGAAGTCGTACACCTGCTCGAGCTCGATCTTCTGGCGCTTCAGTTTTTGCGAGATGCTCCAGAGCCGCTTGATGCGGCCGTCGATCTCCGCGACCGGCACCTGCGCCTCCGCGAGCTTCGCGCTGATGGTGGTTTTCAGCTGCTCGATCAGGCCTTCCGTCGCGCGGCGCTTCGCGTCGACACGCGCGCGCAGCGCTTCGTATTCCTGCGGGTCGAGATAGCGGAACGAGAGCTCTTCCAGCTCGTTCTTCACCTTGCTCATCCCGAGCCGGTTCGCGATCGGCGCGTAGATGTCGCGCGTTTCCTGCGCGATCTTGATCCGGCGCTCGTCGGGCAGGTGGTTGAGCGTCCGCATGTTGTGCAGCCGATCCGCGAGCTTGACGAGGATGACGCGGATGTCGTCCACCATCGCGAGCAGCATTTTGCGGAAGCTCTCCGCCTGGCGCTCCTCGCTCGACGCAAACGGAATGGCGCTGATTTTCGTGACGCCTTCCACGACGTGCGCGACCTCCGGGCCGAAAAGCTCCTGGATGCGCTCGATCGTGGTCAGGGTGTCCTCGACGACGTCGTGCAGGAGGCCGGCGGCGATGGCGACCGCGTCGAGCTTCATGTCCGCCAGGAAGTCGGCGACCGCGAGCGGGTGGATCAGATAGGGCTCGCCGGAGTGGCGCACCTGCCCCCGGTGCTCGAACGCCGAGAAAACATAGGCCCGCCGCAAGAGCTCAACGTCAGCGTCCGGGCTGTAGGCCCGGACCTTTTCGAGGAGATCCTCGAAGCGAATCATGGATTTAGGTGTCTAACCTCAATATCGGATTATCGGCGAGGGCTGCCTTGACTTGTGTTTTTTTGCTTCACTATACTGGCCCGGTTTTCACCACGGCAATTTTCTCGCCTGTTTGCTAAGGATCAAAGCACATGAGATGTGGAATATCGGGAGCGTCGGTCATGGTCGCAGCGCTGGCTGCTCGCGGCAGTCGGCTGCGGCAAGGTCGGCGAGCTGAAGGCGAAAAAGGCTATTAAAGACGCCAATCAGGCCTACCAGGCGCAGGACTATAAGAAGGCCGCGGACCTCTACGAGGAGACGATCCAGGCAGCGCCGGACACGGAAGAGGCGCATCAGGCCTACTTCTATCTGGGCAACAGCTACGACAACCTGTACAAGCCGGGCAAAAAGGGCGAAGCCGACAACGACGCGCTTCTCCAGAAGGCGGTCGACAATTACCAGAAGGCCGCCGAGACGCTCTCGGCCTCGTCCGCCGAGCAGGACAAAAAGCTCGGCAAGCTCTCGTATCAGTACCTCGCGGCGAGCTACGGGCCCGACAAGTTGAACGATCCGGGGAAGGAAGAGCCGATCGTCCAGAAAATGATTCAGCTCGAGCCGAACGATCCGACCAACTACTTCGCCCTGGCGAAGATCTACGAGGACGCCGGCGTGTACGACCAGGCTGAGCAGGTCTACTCTGAAGGCCAAAGAGGTCCGACCGAACGATCCTGACGTCTATTCGCGGCTCGCCGGCTACTACAACCGCCAGGGCGAGTTCGACAAGACGATCGCCGCCTTCGAGGAAGGCGCGGCGAAGGATCCGAAAAATCCTGAAGCGCACTTCATCATCGCTACCTACTACTGGGACGATGCGCAGAAGAATTTCCGGCTGACGCCAGACCAGAAGAAAGACCACATCCAGAAGGGGCTGGCTGAAGTCGACAAGGCGCTGCAAATCAAGCCGGATTACATCGACGCGCTCGTTTATAAGGGCCTGTTGCTCCGGCTTCAGGCGCTCGGCGAGAAGGATCCGGCCAAGCAGCAGGCGCTTCTCAAGGAAGCGGTCTCGCTGCACGATAAGGCCGAGGAACTGCGAAAACAGAAGACCGCCGGCGTCACGAAGTAGTCGATATTCGAAGCGTTGGATCGAAAAGGCCGCCGCGTCCCGCGGCGGCCTTTTTTTGTGTCACGAGCGTTACAACCCGCGCGGTAGAATACGCCGTCCTTCAGGACATTCCCTTCACCAGGAGTACGCAATGAGAACAGTCGCATTCGCCGTGTTTTGCGCGCTGTTATGGTCGGCAAGCCCCGCCGGTGCCCAGGGCGTCACCACAAGCGGCATCACGGGCATCGTCAAGGACACGCAAGGCGCTGTCGTTCCGGGCGCGAATGTCGTCGCCGTTCACGAACCGTCGGGCACCACCTACGACGCTGTCACGCAGGCGGACGGTCGTTTCTTCATCCAGGGCATGCGCGTCGGCGGACCCTACAAAATCACCGCGACGATCACGGGGTTCAGCTCCGAGTCTCGAAACAACGTGATGCTGTCGCTCGGCGTCGCGCAGGACCTCGAGTTCACGTTGAAGGTCGCGGCGGTCGCCGAGATGATCACCGTCACCGCGCACAGCGATCCGGTCTTCAGTTCGACGCACACCGGCGCCGCGACGGCCGTGCTGCGGGAGGACCTCGAAATCCTGCCGACGGTTTCCGGACGCATCAACGACCTGACGCGCCTGTCGCCCGAGTACACGGGCAGCGGCACATTCTCCGGCCAGGACAACCGGATGAACAACATCACCGTCGATGGCTCGTATTTCAACAACTCGTTCGGACTGGGCGGCCAGCCGGGCGACCGGACGGGCGTCGCGCCGATTTCCCTGGAGGCGATCGAGCAGGTGCAGGTGGCGGTCGCGCCCTTCGACGTTCGTGAGGGCAATTTCGTCGGCGCCGGCGTAAATACGGTCACGCGAAGCGGCGCGAACACCTTCGCCGGATCGGCGTACTACCGTTACCACAACGACTCGTACGTCGGCACCGACGCCGCCGGGCAAACGGTGAATCCCGGCACGTTCAAGACGACGACGGGCGGCGAGTGGTTCGGCGGTCCGATCAAGAAGAACAAGCTGTTCTTTTTCGAGAGCTTCGAAGATCAGCAGGACTCGCGGCCGCTGACGACGTTTGTCGCGAACCCGGGCGGCGCGCCCGCGACCGGCAACGTCACGCGCGTGCTCGCGTCGGACCTCGACTCGCTGAGCTCGTTTCTCGGGTCGAAGCTCAACTACACGACCGGACCCTATCAGGGGATCACGAAGGCGACGCCCGCCAAGCCGTTCCTCGTGAAGGGGGACTACAACATCAACAGCGGCAACAAGGTCACGTTCCGCTACAACCAGCTGAGCTCCAGCACCGACGTCAACCTGTCGAGCTCATCGTCGCTCGGTTTCGGTCGCCAGACGTTCTCGAATCAGTTCCTGAATTTCCAGGGGTCGAACTACACGATTCTCGAGAATATCCATTCGGGAATCGCCGAATGGAATTCCGTGATCGGCGGCGGTATGTCCAACAATCTGATCGCGGGCTACACGAAGCAGGACGAAAGCCGCGGCCAGCTCGGAACGCTGTTTCCATTCGTCGACATCCTCGCCGCCGGCAATGCGTACACGTCGTTCGGGTCCGAGCCGTTCACGCCCGACAACCTCCTCCTGTACCACACGTTCCAGGCGCAGGACAGCTTCACGCTCTTCCGGAACAACCACACCGTGACCTTCGGCGGCGCGTTCGAGAAGTATCACTCGGACAACTCGTTCTATCCCGGGCTGCAGAGCGCGTACGTGTACAACTCGCTCGCCGATTTCCTCACCGACGCCAACGATTTTCTCGCCCACCCGACGCGCACCACATCACCAGTCACGCTGCGAGAATTTCAGGTGCGGTATTCGAATATCCCCGGTTCGACGACGCCGCCCTTCCAGGCGCTCGATGTCTCGTATGTGAGCGTGTACGGCCAGGATGAGTGGCGGCCAAAAACGAATCTCACGATTACGGCCGGCGTGCGCGTCGACGTCGCCAAATTCGGCAATACGGCCTTCGACAACCCGAACGTCGACGCATTGACGTTCCTCGATCAGGGCGGCAACCCGGTCCACTACAACACCGGCGCGCTGCCGAAGACGTCGCCGCTCTGGTCGCCTCGAGTCGGCTTCAACTACGACCTCACCGGCGATCAGAAAACGCAGCTTCGCGGCGGCACGGGCGTATTCACCGGCAAGCCGGCCTACGTGTGGATCTCGAATCAGATCGGCAACACGGGCATGCTGACCGGCTTCATTCAGGCGACGAACACCACGGCGTTCCCGTTCAACCCGAATCCTGACGCGTACAAGCCGGGCCCGACCGGTACTCCGCCGGCGAGCGCCGATGTCGCCGTCACCGATCCGAATTTCAAGTTCCCGCAGACCTGGCGCACGAACATCGGCCTCGATCGCCGCATCGGGTGGGGCATGACGGCGACCGGCGAGTTCATTTACAACCGCGACGTGAACGGGATGGCCTACATCAACGCCAACCTGCCGGCTGCGCAAACCGTGTTCGGCGGCTCGGATGGTCGTCCGCGTTATACGTCGAACCGGATCAACAACGCGACGGGCAATCAGGTCGTCGAAAACATCGTGCTGCTGAATCAGAGCATCGGCCGATCGTGGCTCGCAGCGGCCAGCGTGATCAAGCCGGTGACTCATGGCTTCGCGTTCAAGGGCGGATACAGCTACGGTGTCTCGCGGAACACGGTTGATCCAGGGTCGATCGCCTGCGGGATCGTGGACGAACAATCCGATCGTCACGGATCCGAACAATCCGCAGCTCGGCTACTCCGCCAACTCCGCCGGACCGCGGTTCTATTTCGCGCCTTCCTACACGCACCAGTACTTCGGCTTCGGCGCGACGACGATCGGCGCGTTCTGGGACACGCACGACAGCATCAACAACTCGAGCGCCAACACCAGCTACATTTTCTCAGGCGACGCGAACGGCGATGCGGCGACGGCCAACGACTTGATCTATATCCCGCGGAACACTTCGGAGATGAACTTCAAGCCGCTCGTGAACACCGCCGGCGTCACGCTGTTCACCGCCGCCGAGCAGGCCGCGGCATTCGAAGCCTACATTCAACAGGACGACTATCTGCGAAGCCATCGAGGGGAGTACGCGCAGCGCGGCGCGGTGTTCTATCCGCTGGTCTCACGGATGGATCTGAACATCACCCAGGATCTCTTCCACAGCCTCGGCGGCCACCGGCATTCCGGTCAGCTGCGTCTCGACATCACGAACTTCGGCAACCTGCTGAATCACAATTGGGGCGTCGGGCAGTCGATCATCCAGAACCGCATTCTCACCAGTCCGTCGACGGATGCCCAGGGGCGGCTTACCTATAACCTCGCGACGGTCAACACCGCGTCAGGACCCGCGCTCATCAGCAAGACGTTCCAGACCACCGCGGCCATCGCGCAGAGCGTCAGCGACGTGTACGTGATGATGCTGAGCTTCCGCTACACGTTCCAGTAGGCAGGTCACGAGCAATAAAAAAGGGCCGCTCCCCGATAGGGAAGCGGCCCTTTGCTTTTGGCCTTGCGTCTTCGGCCTTGAGTCTTCGGCCTTTTGCCTTTTGCCTTTTGCCTTTTAACTTTTTACTTCAATCAGTTCGATCCCGTCGACGCGCCCCCGGCTTTCCGCATGCCTTCGGTCACGATCCCGACTTTCTCGACCCCGGCGCCCTTGGCGGCGTCGATGGCGGCGGCGATGTCGCCGTAGCGAAGCGAGCCGGCGCCCATGATGAACATCGTCTTGTCTTTGCGCTGCTCGAAGATGGCTCGAAGCCGGTTCTCGAGGTCGGCAATCGGCACGTCCTGCTTGTTCACCGAGATGCGCTTGTCGGCCGTGTAATCGAGCACGATCTGGCTGACCTCCGGCGTGACGTCGGTGGTCTTCTTGCTCTCGGCCGGCAGGTTGATGTCGAGACCCTTCTGTGTCAACGGGAGGGCGGCCATGAAGATGACGATGAGCACCAGCAGCACGTCGATGAGCGGCGTGATGTTCATGTCCGCGCTGGCGTGCAGCACTTCGGCTTTGACGACCTTGTCGGCTCCGAGATGATGATGCGCGTGAGCCATTACTTGCCTCCCGCCGCGCCCGGAGTGTGCTTCGGATCGGTGATGAGGCCGATATCCTCGACGCCGGCCTGGCGGAGTTGATCCATCGCCGCCATCACGGCGCCGTACTGGACGTCCTGATCGGCGCGGATCACGACGATCTTTTCCTTCTTGTTCTCGAGGAGCTCGGTGACCCTCTGCCCGAGCTCACCCTCACGGATAGGCTTGGCGTTCAGGTACAGCTCCTTGTTCGCGGAAATCGCGATGACCGTCTGGTCCTGCGTCTCCGGCTTGTCGGTGGTGTTCGTCGCCTGCGGCAGCTTGACGCTGACGCCCTGCTGCAACAGCGGAGCGACGATCATCATGATGATCAGGAGCACCAGCATGACGTCGCAGAGCGGCGTCACGTTGATATCGGACTTGACCCCGCCTTTGGCGCCGCCAAGATCCATTGCCATAGGTAAATCTCCCTGAGAAAACTAAGTGGCGGGTGGGGCGGGAAGGGCGGGTCGAGGCCTGCCCTCCCTAGCCGACCTGCCCTGTTACGCGGTCTTCTTGATGAAGTAGTCCACGAGCTCCGACGAGGAGTTGTCCATTTCGACGTTGAAATACTCGATGCGGCCCGTCAGGTAGTTGTAGAACCACACCGCCGGAATCGCGACGACGAGACCAAGCGCCGTTTCGACGAGCGCTTCAGCAATACCGGCGGAGACGGCGCCGATGCCGCCCGAGCCGCTGGCCGCGATGCCCTGGAACGCCGTGATGACGCCGACGACCGTGCCGAGCAGTCCGACGAATGGTGCCGTCGAGCCGATCGTCGCGAGCGCCGCAATGCCCTTCTTGAGGTCCGACGCGGTGAGCGCCGACGCGCGCTGGATCGACCGGCGGACCGTGTCCATCAGGTCTTCACGCGTGAGGCTGCTGCCGCTCTCCTGCTGGAACTGATATTCCTGCAGGCCCGCGAGGACGACCTTCGCGAGGTGGCTGTAACGATAGTTCTTCGAGGACGAAATCGCGATCGCGTCCTTCAGACGGCCGTCTTTGAGGTGCTTGGCCACCTGGGGCGCGTACAGCTTCGACTGGTTGCGCGCCTGTGTGAAGGTGAAGATGCGTTCGATCGCCACGCCGAACGACCACATCGACATGAAGAAGAGGACGAATGCCACCGCCTTGGCGACGGTCCCCATCGATGCCCACATTGCCATTAAATCCACGGTCTCTCCTCCAGTTGATTAATCGTCGATAGTCAGTATTCGATGAGTCACAAATCGGAAGTCGGTCGTCGAACTATTGCAGCGTGAAGTTCACCGTCACCGTCATGATGACCGGCACTGGCACGCCGTTCAGCAACGTCGGCGTGTACTGCCACTGTTTCACGGCGTCGAGCGCCGCCTGATCGAGCAGCGGGATTGAGCGAAGCACCTTCGCGTCCTGGACCATCCCGTTCGGTCCAATCGTCGCCTCGATGATCACGACGCCCTGCACGCGGGCCGACTGCGCGATCGCCGGATAGACCGGGTTCACTTTCTTCAGCTGGGTCGGCGCCTTGATCTGGCCGCCGACGCGAACCGGCGCCGCTGGCGGCGGCGGCGGAGGTGGCGGGGGCGCGGCTTCGAGTCCGCCCACGATTCCACCGGTGACGCCGCCGACGACGCCGCCTTCGACGCCGCCGACAACACCCTTGACGCCGCTCTCGATACCGGTTTCGGGTTTGATTTCCTTCGGCGCTTCAACCGGCGCGGCCGCAGGGTTCACGTCCATCTGCGGCTTGGGCGCGGCGGCTGCCGCCGGAGGCGGTGGCGGGGGCGGCGGAGGGGGCGGTGGTGGCGGCGCCGCCACAAACGCCATCATCGCCGGCGGGGTCGGCAGAACGTCTGCCGCCATCAACGGAATAATGATGACGGCCCCGATAATCACCGTATGGACGATGATCGACAGCGGTACCGTGTACCACTTCTTCGACCCCACCTTGATCGACGGCTCGACGATATCGCCGAACATGTCACGTGGCACGGCTGAATCCTCCTGACGACCCCATAAGGCAACAATCAAACCGGCAAGACCGGCGATTATAGTCAGTCCAATTTCTGCGAGTCAACGAACCCACCGAACGCTTAGACACCGCCTCCTCGGAAATGGGCCAAGATTCGGTCGGTCAGGTGAGCCGTTTGTAAAACTTAGTCTCTGCCTGAACCAATGCGCATTCCGTAGAACGACCGCCAGACAAACACAACCGAGAGCGCGAAGAACGTGGCGGCAAGGGCGTGACTGACGAAGGCACCCTGCTCGACCGCGAGTTTGACCCCGAGCGACACCGCGAGCAACCCGAACAGCGTCGTAAACTTGATTACCGGATTCATGGCCACCGATGAGGTGTCCTTAAATGGGTCGCCGACCGTATCGCCGACCACCGTCGCGGCGTGGAGCGGCGTGCCTTTCATCTTCAGCTCGACCTCCACGATTTTCTTCGCGTTGTCCCAGGCGCCTCCCGCGTTGGCCATGAAAATGGCCTGATAAAGACCGAAGAGCGCGATGGAGATCAGGTAGCCGATGAAGAAATACGGCTCGAGGAACGCGAAGGCCAGCGTGGAGAAGAACACCGTCAGGAAGATGTTGAACATCCCCTTCTGCGCGTAACTGCGTGCAGATCTCGACGACCTTCTTGCTGTCCTCGACCGACGCCTTCTCCACGCCTTCCAGCTTGATGTTCGCCTTGATGAACTCGACCGCGCGGTAAGCGCCCGTGGTCACCGCTTGCGCGGAGGCGCCGGTGAACCAGTAGATCACCGCGCCGCCGGTGATGAGCCCGAGAAAAAACGGCGGGTGCAGCAGCGAGAGCTTCTCGAGGTTCTGCGTAAGGCCGTTGGTCAACACGAAAATAATCGAAAAGATCATCGTCGTGGCGCCGACGACCGCGGTGCCGATGAGGACCGGCTTCGCCGTCGCCTTGAACGTATTCCCCGCGCCGTCGTTCTCCTCGAGCAGATCCTTCGCGTGCTCGAAGCGGACGTCGAATCCATGCTCGCGCTTCAGCTGTTCCTTGATGCCGGGAATGTGTTCGATCACCGAGAGCTCGAACACCGACTGCGCGTTGTCGGTGACCGGCCCGTACGAGTCGACCGCGATCGTCACCGGCCCCATGCCGAGGAAGCCGAACGCGACGAGGCCGAACGCGAACACGGCGGGCGCCTGCATCAGCGCGCCGAGGCCGTAGGTGCTCACGTAGTAGGCGACCGACATCAGCGACGACGATGCTCAGGCCGAGCCAGTAGGCGCTGAAATTGCCGGCGACGAAGCCGGACAGAATGTTCAGCGACGCGCCGCCCTCCCGCGACGAGGTGACGACTTCCTTGACGTGCGCCGACTCGGTCGACGTGAAGACCTTCACGAGCTCCGGGATGATAGCGCCGGCGAGCGTGCCGCAGGTGATCACGGTGGATAGCTTCCACCACAGCGTGCCGTCGCCCAGTTCGGGAATCAGCAGCTAGGAGACGACGTAGGTCATGCACGACCGAGACGATCGAGGTCAGCCACACGAGCGACGTGAGCGGCGCCTCGAAGTTCATCTTGTCGACGGTGCCGTAGCGCGCCTTTGCGACCGCCTCGTTGACGAAGTACGACAGCCCGCTCGCGATGATCATCATGATGCGCATCACGAAGATCCACACGAGCAGCTGCACCTGCACGTGCGCGCTCGTGCACCGCGAGCACGATGAACGAGATCAGCGCGACGCCGGTGACGCCGTAGGTCTCGAACCCGTCGGCGCTCGGCCCGACCGAGTCGCCCGCGTTGTCGCCCGTGCAGTCGGCGATCACGCCCGGGTTGCGCGCGTCGTCTTCCTTGATGTTGAAGACGATCTTCATCAGGTCCGACCCGATGTCGGCGATCTTGGTGAAGATGCCGCCGGCGATGCGCAGCGCCGCGGCGCCGAGCGACTCGCCGATCGCGAAGCCGATGAAGCACGGCCCGGCGAGCGTGCCGGGAATGAAGAGCAGGATGCACAGCATCAGCAGCAGCTCGACGCTGATGAGCAGCATGCCGATGCTCATGCCGGCGCGCAGCGGAATCGCGTAAATCGGAAACGGCTTGCCGCGCAGGCTGGCGAACGCCGCGCGCGAGTTCGCGAACGTGTTCACGCGGATGCCGAACCAGGCGACGCCGTAGCTGCCCGCGATGCCGATCAGGCTGAAGAGCAGGATGATGACGACGCGCACCGGCTCGAGGTGCTCGAGCACGCCGAAGTAGAACACCATGATCGACGCCGATGAACACCTCGAGCAGCAGGATGAACTTGCCCTGCGTGATGAGGTAGGTCTTGCACGTCTCGTAGATCAGCTCCGAGACCTCGCGCATCGACGCGTGCACCGGCAGGTTCTTCAGCTGCGGTGAACGTCGAGCAGACCGAACAGCAGGCCGAGCGCGCAGATCGACGAGGCCGCCCATGAGCAGCGTGCGGCCGTTCACGCCGCTGAATTCGACGGTCGACAGGTCCGGCAGGACCAGATTCGCCTCGCCGCCGCCCTCATGCGCCAGCGCGCGCTCCGACTGGAGCCGGCGGCCCGGGCTGCGCCGCCAGGGCTGGCCGCGCCGTCGCCACAAGAGCCACGAACAGCAGAATCGGAACCACGATCGCCCGGCGTCCGCCGGAAGATCTCTGGACGGTCACTGTCATCTGACCTCGCACAAAAGCTCGGATTATACGCGTACCCGCGGCGGCAACGCCATGCCGCCGGTGAGGAAAATGCGGATGCCCTCTTCGACAGGAATGTCCGGAAAGCTCGCCCGCTCGCGGGGACAAATGACGATGTCGCCGAGGTAGAGGTGGTTCGTGGGCACGTAGACCGCGACGAGCGCCTCGGGCCCGCTGCCGCGATCGACGGTGAACTCACGCGTCAGGAAGCCCAGGGTGAAACCGCGCTGCGGGTGTTCGATCAGCACCACGCGCTTGAAGCCCGCTTCGTTGTCGGGCGAAAACGCGGCGACCAGCTGGCGTGACCGGCGCGTAAATGGTCCGGAACACCGGCACACGCAGCAGATAGCTCTCCGCGCGCGCCAGCACGCGGCGCCCGATCACGTTTGTGGCAAAGACGCCGGCGAGCAGAATCACGAGGGCGGTCGACGCCGTGCCGAGCCCCGGAATCCGGCGGCCGAGCAGCCGGTCATACAGCGGCGTTGTCGCGTTGTCGACGAGCGTGAAGATCCAGACGAGCGCTGCGATGCTGATGAACAGGGGAACGGTGATGAAGAACCCTGCGATGAACCGCCGCCGCAGCCACGGCATCATCAGCGGATGAAGAGCCAGACGGCGACCGACGCGGCGAGCGCGACGCGGTACCAGCCGAACACGTCGAGCGTGTGCTTCTGCAGGTAGCGAACGAAGAACCTGACCGCCAGATATCCGACGATGGCGGACATGAGGATGCCGATGAGGAAAAGCGGCGCCTGATCGCCGGCGATGCCGGCCTTCAGCATCTTCGGGGCTTCCTTGCCGGCGGCCGCCACAATCGCCGGAATCGCCAGCAGGAAAATGAAGCGCGCGGCGGCCGGCCGCCGCAGTCCGAGCAGGAGCGCGACGGTGATCGTCGCGCCCGAACGCGACACGCCAGGGATGAGCGCCAGCGCCTGCGCGCAGCCGATCCAGAACGCCTCGGTGAATGTCAGCGACGCGTCGCTGCGCTGATGGCTGCCCATGCGCTCGACGACAAAAAACAGAATGCCGCCGATCGCGAGCGCGACGGCCGCCACTTCGGGCGTGCGCATGCGTTCTTCGATCAACTTGTTGAACAGCGAGGCCGACGATGACCGCCGGGATGGTGCCGATGACGAGCAGCCAGATCAGCCGCGCATCGTGCCCTCGACGGCAGCCCGCGCCGGATCGAAGAGCACGCGCGACGGCAGCGACCGCGCGACACATCCGCGCGATCAGATCGCATCGTCGCGGAAATAGATCAGGACCGCGATGAGCGTGCCGACGTGGCACGCGACGTCGAACGGCAAGCCGAATTTGTCGCCATCGAAGCCGAAAAACGCACGCGCGAGGATTAAGTGCGCGGAACTCGAGACCGGCAGGAACTCGGTGGCTCCCTGCACGACCCCGAGTATCGCAGCCTGAAAAATTGTCGGCATCAGAAAAAGGTCAAAGGAAAAAGTTAGAAGGGAAAAGAATCTAACGACACGTCCTGCACTTTTTCCTTTTGCCTTTTCCCTTTTTCCTTCAGGAGACTCTCGCCTTGCGCGCCGGCTTCGATTTCCGCGACGGCTGCTGGGGAGCGGCGGGCGCCGCGGCGACGGTTCCCGGCGCGTGGGCGGCGGCGCGTGTCGGCGCGTTCCCGCGCCAGAAGCTGACGATCGCCGCCGCGATGAACACGCTCGAATACGTGCCGGTGATGATCCCGACGACCATGGTAAACGCGAAGCCGTGCAGCACCTCGCCGCCGAAGAAGAACAGCGCGAGCGCCGTCAGGAGCGCGGTGCCCGAGGTGATGATCGTCCGGCTCAGCGTCTGATTCACGGACGCGTTGATGATGTCGTTCATCGAATCTCGCCGCATCGAGCGCAGGTTCTCGCGGATCCGGTCGAAGATGACGATCGTGTCGTTCGTCGAAAAGCCGGTCATCGTCAGAATCGCCGCGATGACGTTCAGCGTCATGTCGTACCGGAAGAACGCGAGGAACGCGAGCGTGATCAGCAGGTCGTGAATCGTCGCGACGACCGCGCCGACGCCGAAGCTGAACTGGAAGCGGAAGGCGAGATACGCCAGGATGCCGACGAGCGAGAGCAACGTCGCCAGGACGCCTTTGCTCGTCAGCTCGCGGCCGACCGTCGGGCTGACGATCTCGGCGCCGCTCCGCTTGAAGGAGCCGATGTTCCCCTTCTTCAGCGCGTCTTCGACCTGCTCCGCCTTGGCGCTGAGCGCGGTGCCCGCCTCGGCGCCCGTCGATGGGACGCGAATCATCACGAGGTGCGCTGAGGGATCGCCGTACGACTGCACGACCGTGTCCTGGCCGCCGCCCGGGATAGTTTCTATCGAGCGCGGCGCGCACCTGATCGACCGACGTCGCGCGATCGAACTGCTCGATGACGACCGTGCCGCCGGCGAACTCGACGCCTTTCGGGATGCCTTTGGTCGCGATGGCGAACGACGCCAGCGAGAATCAGCACCCACGAGACGCACGAGCGCGTGGCACCCGCCACCGGAGAAAGTTGTAAGTTGGTGTTTTTGAAAATTTGCATCTCGGCTAAATGCGATCAGCTCTCGCGACCTGACTGGTGGCGCCCCGACAAGGCCGCCTCGAACAGCGTCTTCGAGACGAAGATGGACGTGAAGAGATTCGAGACGAGACCGATGACCAGCGTGACGGCGAAACCGCGGATCGGGCCCGTGCCAAACTGAAAGAGGAACGCGCACGAGATGAGCGCCGCAACGTGCGTGTCGATCAGCGTCCAGAACACGCGACCGAACCCGGCGTTGATCGACGCCCGGACACCGCGCTGCATCGCGAGCTCTTCTTTGATCCGCTCGAAAATCAGCACGTTCGAATCGACGCCGATGCCCATCGTGAGCACGAAGCCGGCGATGCCGGGCAGCGTCATCACGGCGCCGATGTACGCCATCAGCCCGAGAAGAATCACGAGGTTGAACACCAGCGCGACGACGGCGTTCACGCCGGAGAGGTGGTAGTACACGAGCATGAAGCTGACGACGAGGAGCAGCCCGATGACCGAGGCCCATCACGCCAGACTGATCGAGTCGGCGCCAAGCGAGGGACCGATCGTCTGCTCCTGCAGATACGTCAGATCGGCCGGGAGCGCTCCAGACCGCAGGATCAGCGACAGGTTCTGCACTTCTTCCTGCGAGAATATTCCGGTAATCTGCCCGTCCGTCGTAATGCGGCCTTCCAGTCGCGGCGCCGACTGCACGCGGCCGTCGAGGATGATCGCGAGCGAGCGCCCGATGTTTTCGCCGCTCACCTTGCCGAACTTGCGGCCGCCTTCCGAGCTCAGCGTGAATCCGACGGCCGGCTGGTTGTTCTGGTCCGTCTGCACGCGAGCGTTACGGACGTCGCGGCCGGTCACGGCAGCAACTTTCTTCACCAGGTAATAAACCGTCGCCGCATCGCCCGGCGTGCCGCTCGCGCCCGGGACGATCTCCATGCCGGCCGGCACCTGGCCGTTCTGCATCAGCGCCTCTTTGGTCGGGACGGGCCCCTGCTCGACAATTTTCAGTTCGAGACGGCCGGTCGACTGGATTACTTCCTTGGCGCGGTTCACGTCGCTGACGCCCGGCAGCTGGACGAGAATCTCGTCGCCGTTCTGCCCCTGCTGCGCGATGCTCGGCTCGGTGACGCCGAGCTCGTTGACACGCCGCTCAATGGTCTGCCGCGCCTGCACCACCGCGTCCTCGCGCAGATTCACCTGCACGTTGGGTTTCATGGTGAACGTGTAGGTGCCGTTCACGCCGGTGTTGCGGTCGAAATTCGCCTGCACTTCGGTGGCAGCCTGACGGAAGGCGGCGTCCTGCGGCGGCGGCACGCCCTCGACGCGGAACTGCGTCGGTGAGGGCTGCGTGATGTTCGTCACGTTGATGTTGCGCGTCTGCAGCTCCTGCCGCAGGCGCTCCATTTCCTGCTCGGTCTCGACGCGCAGCGCCGTGTCGGTCTGCACGCGGAGCACGAGATGGACGCCGCCCTTCAGGTCCAGACCGAGCTTGAGCTGCTTGTCCATCAACCAGCCGGGCTCGTGGATGCCGTAATGCGCGGCGGCGATCGGATACACGCCGACGGCCGCGAACACGATGAAGACGACGACGATCGTGACGATTTTCCAGCGAAGGTTGCTGTTCATGTAGATGCACTCTGCGGCTCGACCACCGGCGGCTGGCCCTGATAGCCGCCGATCGCGGCCTTCGAGACCTCGATGCGAACTTTATCGGCGATCTGCAGCTGCACGCTCTGCTCGCCGAGGCGCGTGATCTGCCCGTAGAGACCGCCGGTCGTGATTACCTTGTCGTTGACCTTCAGGCTCTCGAGAAATTCCTGCACTTTTTGCTGCTTGCGCCGCATCGGCAGCAGGATGATGAAATAGAAAATGCCGAGAACGAGAACAAACGGCACGAGCTGCAGCCACGGGCTGCCGCCCTCGGGCGTTGCGCCCATGGCTAACACCGATAGTCGACCGAACGTCATCATGAGTCGCGGGGCTGGCGGGACAAGCTCTGGTGAAAAGCTACCCTGAAACTATCGAACCGCCCAAACACAATAGCCTCTCTAATCCTGCGAAGGGTGTCAAGGTAAAAGTTCAGGTTATGCAACGTGTTAAGGGTGGCGGCGTTGATCTCGCCGGCCATGAAAAGGTGCCGCAGATACGCGCGCGAAAAGGTGCGGCACGTGTAGCAGCCGCATGAGCGGTCGATCGGCCGATCGTCCTCGGCATATCGCGCGTTCTTGATGTTGATCCGGCCCTCCGTCGTGAACAGCTGGCCGTTGCGCGCGTTGCGCGTCGGCAGCACGCAGTCGAAGAGATCGATGCCGCGAGCCACGGCTTCGACCAGATCCTCCGGCGTGCCGGTACCCATCAGATACCGCGGCCGATCGGCTGGCAGAAACGGCGTCGTGTGCGCAACGACGTCGTACATCACGGCGGGAGGTTCGCCGACGCTCAGGCCGCCGATCGCATACGCGTCGAATCCGATCTCTACCGTTCGACGCGCGCTCTCCTCGCGAAGGTCGCGAAACACGCTGCCCTGGACGATCCCGAATTGCGCCTGCGCGTCGTTGGTCACCAAGGGTGCCGAGGGCACGGACCGCGGCTGCTGCAGATCGAGAAAACGCTGGCGTCCGCGCGCCGCCCATCGAAGGGTCCGCTCCATCGACACTCGCGCCGCGCTCTCGTCTGCAGGATGGGCGAGGCATTCGTCGAGCACCATCGCGATGTCGGAGCCGAGCTGCGCCTGGATGTCGGCGGCCTTCTCCGGCGTCAACAGGTGCGATGAGCCATCGAGGTGCGAGCGGAAGCGCGCGCCATCCTCGGTGATGGTCCGCCGCTCGGACAGGCTGAACACCTGATAGCCGCCGCTGTCGGTCAGAATCGGCTGCGTCCAGCCGATGAAGCGGTGAAGGCCGCCGCGCCGTGCGATGAGATCGTCCCCCGGCCGGAGATACAGATGATACGTGTTGCTCAACATGATCTCGGCGCCGATCGCCTCGAGGTCGCGTGCGACGACGCCTTTGACGGCGCCCTGCGTACCGACCGGCATGAACGCAGGCGTGTTCACGTCGCCGTGCGCCGTCGTCATGACCCCGCGCCGCGCGCAGCCGTCGGTCGCGATCAGCCGAAATCCAAAGGGTGGCATCGAGGGGAGAACAGTTTACAATCCCACAAGCTTCACCATGGAGGACAGTGGTGCGGATGGGATGCGATAGAGCCTTTGTGACAAAACTACGCGTCGGCGTGATTTACGGAGGCCGCTCGGGCGAACACGAAGTGTCGCTCGCCTCCGCGGCGGCGGTCTTTCAGAATCTCGATCCCGATCGCTACGAAGCGGTCGCCATTCGGATCGAAAAAGACGGCCGGTGGGCCCTTCCGGGCGAGGCGCCGACGGTGATGAAGGCAGCCGACGTCATCGCGAATCGGACCGGTCGGACAATTCCCGACGGCGGCCGCGAGGCGCATCTCGTCGCCCATCCGGGTGGCGACACGCTTTTGACAATCGATCGCGCGCACAACCAGCCGACGGTCTCGGGCCTCGCGCTCGACGTTGTCTTTCCCGTGCTGCACGGGCCGTACGGAGAAGACGGGACCGTGCAGGGGCTGCTCGAGCTCGCGAATGTGCCGTACGTCGGAGCCGGAGTCCTCGCATCGGCGGTCGGGATGGACAAGGCGGCGATGAAGCTGGTGTTCGCCGCTCGCGACCTTCGCATTTGCGATTACGAAGTCGTGCTCAAGCGCGACTGGCAGCGCGACCCGCGCGCGATCATGAACCGCATCGTCTCCGGTCTTGGCTTTCCGGTCTTCGTCAAGCCGGCGAACCTCGGATCGAGCGTCGGCATCTCGAAGGCGAAGCACGCGACGGAGCTGCGGACGGCGATCGATCTGGCCGCCGAGTTCGATCGCAAGATCGTCGTGGAAGCCGCCGTGCCGCAGGCGCGGGAGATCGAGGTGGCGGTGCTCGGCAACGACGAGCCCGAAGCCTCGGTGCCCGGCGAAATCATTCCTTCGCGGGAGTTCTACGACTACGAAGCGAAATACATCGACGAGGGGTCGAAGGCCGTGATCCCCGCCGCGCTGACCGACGCGCAGATCGAAGAGGTTCGCACGCTGGCAGTCGCGGCGTTCAAGGCGATCGACGGCGCGGGAATGGCGCGCGTGGATTTTCTGCTCGCCGGCGACAGCGGGATCATGTATCTGAACGAGGTCAACACGATTCCGGGCTTCACCACGATCAGCATGTACCTCCAAGCTCTGGGCGGCAAGCGGCCTCCCGTACCCGCAGCTTCTCGATCGCCTGATCGCGCTCGCCCTGGAACGGCACGCTGAAAAGCAATCGCTGCGAACGAGTATGTGAAAGGGGTGACAGTCTTCAGTCGCCAGTCGTCGGTCGTCAGTCCGCAGTCGTCAGTCGTCAGTCCACAGTCGCCGGTCGTCAGTCCACAGTCGCCGGTCGTCACGCGCCAGCCGTCAGCCAAACTCAGCTCGTTCGCAGTCCCCTCCCGGCCATCGAAGGTCACGCGGCGGCGGACCTGCTGACGACCGTGGACCGAAGACTGACGACGTACGACCGAAGACTGAAGACTGGCGACTGAAGACGACGGCCGCGGCGCTGGCCGCGGCGCTGGTCCTATTCGCGCCTGCCGCTGAGGCCGCTCTGACCGGCGCCGCGCGTCTCGCGGCGGTCTACGACGCAATCCTCGCGGCAAAGTTCGACGAGGCGGCGGCACAGCTGAAAGAGGCATGTCCGCCGGCGCCGGCCGAAGCGTGCGAGTCGCTTGGCGTCGTCTCGCTCTGGTGGCAGATACAACTCGACCCCGAGAGCCATCTGCTCGATGGCCGGTTCACCCAGCTCGCGGAAAAATCGATCGCGGCATCGGAAAAATGGACGCGCCGCGAACCGCGCCGCGGCGAGGCGTGGTTTTATCTCGCGGGTGCGTACGCGCCGCTCGTGCAGTGGCACGTGCTCCGAGGGGAGCGCATTTCGGCCGCGCGCGAGGGGAACAAGATTCGCGAATCGCTCGAGCGAGCATTGGCGCTCGACCCGTCCTTGAACGATGCGTACTTCGGGATCGGGCTTTACCACTATTACGCGGACGTTGCACCCACGGCCGCCAAGTTTCTGCGGTGGATGCTGTTCCTGCCCGGCGGCGATCGCGCGAAGGGCCTCGCCGAGATGCTGACGGCAAGGGACAACGGCGTGCTGCTCCGCGGCGAAGCGGACTACCAGCTGCACCTCGTGTACTTGTGGTACGAACACGACACACCGAAGGCGCTGCGACTACTCGATGGTCTCGATGAGCGCCATCCAACCAACCCGCTGTTCCTGCAGCGGATCGCCGAGGTCCAGTCGGTTTACGTTCACGACGAGCCCGCAAGTGCCGCCGCCTGGCGGACGCTCCTCGCCCGCACGCGCACCGGCGCGATCACTTACGAGCCACGCGTCGCCGAAGTGCGGGCTCGTCTCGGGCTCGCGACGGAGCTCGACGCGATGTACGAAACAGATCGCGCAATCGACGAGCTTCAAACGGTGATCGCGATGAACCCAAGCGACCCGCCGACGGCGCGGGCGCGGGCGCACGATCTTCTCGACCGCGCGATGGCCCGCATGGCGATCGAACCGTACCGTTTATCGCTGATGGGTCTGCGCGCGCTCGAGCGCGGCGCGCTCGATCAGGCGGAGTCGATGCTCTCGCGCGCAGTGGCCCTGGCGCCGCTCGACCTCGTCGCGCGCTATCGCTACGCGCGCGTCCTCGAGGCGCGCGGCGACATCCTTCACGCGCGCGAATCGCTCGAACAGATCATCGCTCGACGTCCGCTCGCGCCGCCGATCGTGCTCGCGTCGACGCTCGTCGACGACGCGCGCTTCGTCGAACAGAGCGGCGATCGCGCACGAGCGCTCTCGATGTATCGCGACGCGCTCGATATCGTCGGAGGCGATCCGCGCGCGCACGATGAAGCCGCGCGTGCGATCAAACGACTCTCCAAAAACGCCGCACGCGATCCGTTTTTTTGACTTTTGATCGCGTTTTGTGCTTGACAGCACAATTTTCTCGTCCATAATCTACATCTGGTATGAGGGAGGCGAACTCAGGCCATCCCTTGTGAGGATTCGAGGCGCGAATCGCGGCTCGACCATATCGTCCTCACCCTCCGAAGCCGATACGGCACGGAGGTGCCGCGAAGCGAAGATCGCCGTCATCGGGTGAGCGTGCCAGGCGGCAGCCACTGTATCGAGGACGTGAGCGCTCTCGCAAAGCAAACCCACATGAAGGGGGGGATAAAAGACAATGGCGAAGAAAGCCAAGGGCGGGAAGAAGAAGGCCGGCAAGAAACGGTAAGCTGACCTCGCCCGTCAAAAAAAGGGGGCGGCTGTCGCCCCCTTTTTCAATTTCCAGCCCTCACTGAAATTCCCAGGCACACGACGATCGATCGAGGACTCGTGGACGCCACAGTCGTCGCCCGAGCCCGCGTCAGTGTCGATTGGCGCCCATCGTCTGTCCATCCCACACGCGCACGCGCCTGATCACATCGCCCTGCTGAATGCGATCGACGACGTCCATGCCGGCGACGACGCGGCCGAAGACCGTGTACTTCGCGTCGAGGTGCGGCTGCGGCGAATGCGTGATGAACCACTGGCTGCCGCCGGTATCCGGCCACGGATCGAGCGCCATCCCAACGGTTCCGCGCAGATACGGCAGCTCGTTGAGCTCGTCGCGGATCGTGTAGCCGGGACCTCCTTCGCCGTCGCCGCGCGGATCGCCGTCCTGGATCACGAAGTCCGGGACGACGCGATGGACGCTGAGGCCGTTGAAGTACCCGCGGCGCGCCAGCGCGACGAAGTTCTCCACGGTGAGCGGCGCGTCGATGACCGCGAACTCGATCTGGATCGTGCCGCGGTCGGTTTCGACGTACACCTGCGTGGACACCGACGGATTCGCCAGCTGCACGGCCGCGTAGCCATCGGGCGGCAGCCTCGTCGGCGCCGGGCGGATCTGCGCGGCCACATCCGCGGCGCTCGCGGGCTCGAGCTGAGTCAGCAGCATCGCGGCGCGCACGCGAACGGCCCAGTCCTTATCGGCGAGCGCGGTTCTGAGCAGCGGTGCAGCGTCGGCGGCGCCATACTTCACGATTGCCGCCAGCGCCGCGGCCCTGGCGGCGTACGTTGAATCGCGCTCTCCCGTCTTGAACGCGTCCGCGAGCGCCTGAGCGCCGCGTGCCGGCTTCAGCTCGCCGACTCCAGCGGCCGCCGCCGCTCGCACCGCCGGATCTTCCGCCTTCAAACGGTCGAGCAGAATGTCGGCGGCGTGCGGATCGTGCAGCGCCACCAGCGCCGACAGCACCGCCGGAATCACACGCTGATCGTCGTCGCTCAACATCTGGTTCACGCGGGCGAGGCCAGTGCCGGGCGGAAGCGAGCCGAGAACGTTCGCGAGACCGGCGCGGACCGTCCAGTTCGGATCGGGGTCGAGTCCGGACAGGATGGTGACGAAATCGTCTCTATCGAGCGCCGCGAGCGATCGCAGCGCGGCGATCCGAACCGTCGGCGCGGGATCGGCAAGAAGGTCGATCAGGGTGTCGCCGGTCGACGGGTCGTGAAGCCCGCCGATCGACGCGACCGCCTCGAGCCGGACCTGCGGATCCGTATTCGCTTCGGTGATGAACTTCATCAGCGGAGGCACGGCAGCGCGGTCGCCGATTCGGCCGAGCGCGCGAATGGTCTCTATGAGCACCGAGCGATCGCCGCTCGACAGGAGCGTCGTCAACGCCGGCAAAGCTGAGGGATCCTTCAGCGCGCCGAGGCCCTTCACCGCGAAAGCGCGGGTGTACGGATCTGATTCCCTGGCGAGCGTCAACAACGCCGGCAGCGCACGTTTGTCGCCAAGACGCTGCAGCGCAAACGCCACCGGATACGTGCGCACGCGAGGCTGCGACGCGCCATCGAGAACCGCCGTCGCCAGCGGACCGTATGCTTTGAGCCGCACGAGCGCGTAGACCGCGAGGCGGAATGCCGCCGCCGGCGTGTCGCGCGCGGCTTCGACGTCGGCCGCCGGCGCCGTGGCCGGCAACGCTCCCGATTGCACGATTCGCGACGCCAGCGCAGCGACGGCGTCGGCTGCCGAGACGTCGCCGATCAACCCGAGAGCTTCTGCGGCGCTGCCCTGGACGAGGAGCGACGAATCGCCGAGCGCCTTCACGAGCGGATCGCGCGCTTGCGCATCGCCGATCAAGCCGAGCGCAAACGCGGCCATCTGCCGCACTTCCGCATCGCCGTCTCCGAGCAGCCCGATGAGCGGTTGCACGCCGTCCCGCAGGCCTACGTGACCGATGGCGAGCGCGGCCCGACGCCTGATTCGCGCTTCCGTATCGGCGACGAGACGCGTCAGATCCGGCGGCGACGGCGGAGGCGTAGCGATTGCGGGCGCCTTCTGGCCGCGGACCGGCGCAGGTGCAGCCGGTGGAACGACGGGCGCCGGATCGCGCAGCACCCGCTGATCTTCCAGCCGCAGAATCCACGCCATCTTCTGCTCGAAGGTCGGGCCGGCCACCTTCGCAGGCGCGACAACCGGCGCCGACGCGCATGCGGTAGCGAGCATCGCGAGCGCTGTCGCACAAGCGAGCGTCGAACGATTCATGAAACCTCGAGCGATGTCAGGAAACGGCCAGCATCGGACGGGGATCGAAGGTCTGACGCCGCAGCGTGGCGCCATCGATCCGCGCCTGCACGATGCCGACGCCGATACCGGGCATCGACGGCACGGCGATCGTGCCGTCGGACGCCACCTCAATCGGTGATTCGATGAGGTCCGGGTTGAAGTACCGCTTGCTCGCCGCGATGTCGCCCGGGAGCGTGAAGTTGGCGAGCGTGGACAGATGAAGATTCGCGGCTCGGCCGATGCCCGACTCGAGCATCCCGCCGTGCCACACCGGGATTCCATGCGCCGCGCAGAGATCGTGGAGGCGGATCGACTCGCGGAACCCTCCGACGCGTCCCGGTTTGATGTTGATGATGCGACAGGCGCGCGCGGCGATCGCCTCCTCGGCGACATGCACGGTTTTGATCGACTCGTCGAGGCAAATCGGCGTGGACAGCCGCCGCTGCAGCGCCGCATGGTCGGCGATATCGTCGTACTCGAGCGGCTGCTCGATCATCATCAACTCGAATGGGTCGAGCTGCGCCAGGTGGTCGGCATCGGCCGGCGTATACGCGGCGTTCGCGTCGACCATCAACGGAATGGCGCCGAACCGCTCGCGGATCATCTTGACCGCCGCGATATCCCAGCCCGGTTTGATTTTGATCTTGATTCGGCGATAACCCGCCTCGAGCTCGTGCGCCACTTTCTCGGCCAGCTGCTCGAGCGAATCCTGGATGCCGATCGACACGCCGGACGCAATGCGCTCTCGCGATCCACCCAGCGTCGCGCGGAGCGGCTCACCGCGTTGCTTCGCGAACAGGTCCCACGCCGCCATTTCCACCGCGGCCTTTGCCATGTTGTGGCCACGAATCGCCGCGAGCGCCGGAAATACATCACGCGGATGCGCGAACTCGACGCCGACGACGCGCGGCGCGATGAAGTCGCCGATCACGTGCCAGACCGTCTCGTTCGTCTCGGAGCTGTAATACGGATCCTGTTCGGCGACGCACTCGCCGTACGCGGTCATGCCGCCGCCGCGCAGCGTGACCAGCACGAAATGTTTCTTGTGGATGCGGCCGAAGCTCGTCTCGAAAAAGTGGACGAGCGGGAGCTCGAGAAGCGCCAGTTCCAGCCGTTCGATCTTCACGGCGCGATGATATCATCGGGGCCTTGCAGTTTCGCCACATCGCGATTGAAGGCCCGATCGGTGCCGGCAAGACCGCGTTGACCGAACGGCTCGCGACGCGGCTCGATGCCACCGCCGTCCTCGAAGAAACCGACAATCCGTTCCTCGCCGACTTCTACGCCGATCGGCCTGGCGCGGCGCTGCAGGCGCAGCTGTTCTATCTCCTCAGCCGCCATCGTCAGCAGACGGCGCTTCGCCAGACGGATCTCTTCACGCAAACGACGATCTGCGATTATCTGTTCGACAAAGACAAGATATTCGCGTACCTCAACCTCGACGATAACGAGCTGTTCATCTATCAGCGTTTATACGATCTGGTCACGCGCGACGTGCCGCCGCCGGATCTTGTGCTCTATCTTGCAGGCGCCCACCGACGTGCTGCTCCGGCGCATCCACAGCCGCCGCCTCGAACCCGAAACGGTCGCCCTCCAGCCCGACGACGAGTACCTGCGCGAGCTGAATGAGGCGTATCACCATTTCTTCTTTCATTACGACGCCACACCCCTCCTCGTCGTCGAAACGTCACAGTTCGATTCGGACGCGAGCGACGAAGCGCTCGATGACCTCGTGCGCCAGATCAGGGGCATGGGGCCGGGCACGCGCTACTACGTGCCGCGAACTAAGTAGGCCAAAACAGGCGGGCAGCCTGCTAAGCTTGCCGGATGGCGTGGTTCAAGAAAACCCGTAAGCCGATCGCGGCCACGAAGGAAAAGCCAAGCCGCGTGCCCGAAGGGCTCTGGGTGAAGTGCCCTGGCTGCGCGCAGATTATCTACAACAAAGACCTCGCCACGAACCATCAGGTGTGTCCCGAAGTGCGCGCACCATTTCCGGATCAGCGCGAACGAGCGGCTGCGGCTTCTCTTCGACGATGCCCGGTGGATTGAGTACGACAAGGAGCTCGTCTCCACCGATCCATTGAAATTCACCGATACGAAGCCGTACAAGGCGAGGTTGAAGTCGACGATCGAGAGCACGGGGTTGAAAGACGCGGTGATCGTCGGCTCCGGGAAGATCGACGGCCTCGACGCCATCGTCGCCGCGATGGAATACAGCTTTATCGGCGGCAGCATGGGCGTCGTCGTCGGCGAGAAGATCACGCGGGCGATTGAGCGCGCGATGGAGAACCGATGGCCGGTGGTCGTCATCTGCTCGTCGGGCGGAGCCCGGATGATGGAAGGCGCTCTTTCGTTGATGCAGATGGCCAAGATCAGCGGCGCGCTCGCACGACTCGATCGTGCACGTCTTCCGTACATTTCGGTGTTGACCGATCCGACGACGGGCGGCGTCACGGCGAGCTTCGCGATGCTCGGCGACCTGAACATCGCCGAGCCGAAGGCGCTCATCGGATTCGCCGGGCCGCGAGTGATCGAACAGACAATCCGCCAGAAGCTTCCAGAGGGATTTCAGCGCAGCGAGTTCCTCCTCGAAAAAGGAATGATCGATCTGATCGTGGATCGCCGAGAACTGAAGGGCGTCATCGTGAACGCGCTTCGCTTCATGGGCATGCGCGTTCCCGCGGTCATACCCGTCCTGCCCGACCTCGCAGAAGTTTCCGCGGCTGCGCCTGTGTTCAATGAGCGGGCGTCCCAGCCTTAACGCGTTCGATTACCTTTTCAGCCTCGAGCACATCGGCATCAAGTTCGGGCTGGAGAACATCCGGACGATTCTTCACGCCATAGGCGATCCGCAGTCCACGTTCGCGTCGATTCACGTCGCCGGCACAAACGGCAAAGGATCCGTGACGGCGATCGCCGAACGCGCCCTGCGCGCTGCCGGACATTTTTCCGCGCGATACACGTCGCCGCACCTCATCCGCTTGAACGAGCGATTTACGATCGCCGGCAAAGAGGTGGACGACGAGCCGCTCGCCGCCTCCATCGATCTAATTCGCCACGCGATAGAGGACCTGATGGTCAATGGCCGTCTGACGGCGCCGCCGACGTTCTTCGAGGTGACGACGGCTGCGGCATTCGAGCTGTTTCGACGCGCACGCGTCGACATCGCCGTCGTGGAGGTCGGCCTCGGCGGCCGGCTCGACGCGACAAACGTCCTAAATCCGGTGGCAACGGCGATTACATCTATCGGCTTCGATCACGAGCAGTATCTCGGGACAACGCTCCGGCAAATCGCGCTCGAAAAGGCGGGCACCATCAAGCATGGCGTTCCCGTCGTCGTGGGTGAACTGCCCACGGAAGCGCGCGAGGCTGTTGAAGAGGTCGCGCGTGAGCGCGGCGCGGTGATAATCGCGGCGGGCAGCGCTGTTCCCGCCGCGTACGCGGATGTGCGGTTGAGTCTTCGCGGCGCCCATCAGGAACGCAATGCGGCCGTCGCCGTCGCTCTTCTCGAAGCGGTGAACGCGCGGGGTATTCCTGTTTCAACTAATGCCATCGCGACGGGGCTCTCCGACGTGTCGTGGCCGGCGCGGCTGGAGCTTCGCACGTTCGCCGGCGGACGCGAACTGCTGCTCGACGCGGCTCACAACCCGGACGGCGCGGCGGCCCTGGCGCGGTTTCTTCGCGAATCGCCGGGGCAGAAGTTCCCTCTCGTATTCGGCGCGATGCGCGACAAGGATATTCACGGCATGCTGCGCGCGCTGCTGCCGCAGACGAGCATCCTGATCGCGACCGGCGCATCCAATCCACGATCCGCCGATCCTGCATCGATCGCCGACGCCGCTCGCGCCATCGATCCGCACATGCCGATCGTCGTCGAACCGGAGCGACTGCGCGCGCTCGCGGCCGCATGGGAGCATGGGACGCGCGTCGTGGTCGCGGGATCGATTTTTCTCCTCGGCGACGTGATGACCGAAGCGAGCCGGCTGACGTGATACGCTTCGAAATCCGCTGGGAAATGCTGAGAGCTGTTCACATTGCCTGTCTTCTCCTGATCGTTGTCGGCGTGTCGCCTGCTCGCGCGCAGCAGCCCTCAAGTCAACCGGCCGGGCCTCAGACGGTTGCCCCCGTCCGGGCGCAAGCGCCCGCAACGTCGCCCGACAAGCAGCCGCCGATCATGAGCAGCGACTTGCGCGAGGTGAAGAGCGAAGAGCTCGAAATTCATCAGGGACATTTCGAATACCAGCAGGGCGACACGCGGATTTACGCGGACAACGCGCAATACTTCATCAAACAGAAGCGGCTGCTGCTTACGGGCAACGTGTCGCTGGCGCAAGGCGACGGGCAGATTTCAGCGGACCGCGCGGACTTCAACACGGACACGAAGATCGGCATTTTCTACAACGCGCGCGGTCTGGCGAGCGTGAAGCCGCCGAAACAGCAGATCCGCCCGGGCGGCCCCCCGCCGCCGCCGACGTCGAACCAGCCGACCGACGTGTACTTCTTCGGCGATACCGTGGAAAAGATCGGGCCGCGGAAGTACCGGATCACCAACGGCGGCTTCACGGCGTGTGTCCAGCCGACGCCGCGCTGGGATCTGCATGCGGACAGCGTCGTGCTGAACGTCGACCACTACACGCTGCTTAAGAACGCCGTCCTGACCGTGAAGGGCGTGCCCATGCTGTACCTTCCCGTGATGTACTACCCGACCAAGAAAGAAGATCGCGCCACCGGTTTTCTGCTGCCCACGTATGGATCTTCCACGCTTGCGCGGCCAGCAGCTTCACAATGCGTTCTTCTGGGCGATCGATCGCAGCCAGGATGCGACGATCGAGCACGAGTGGTATTCGAAGGTCGGCCAGGGCGTCGCGGGCGAATATCGTTACAATTTCGGCGGCGGGGACGATGGACGTCTGATCGCCCATTTCCTCGATCAGCACGAGACGACGTACGACACGGACGAAGGAACATCGAGTCTGCCCGCGGCGCGCAGCTATGATCTTCGCGGCGGGTTGAACCAGGCCCTCCCTGGCGGGTTTCGCGCACGGGCGAACGTGGATTACTTTTCCAGCCTCGTCACGAATCAGACGTACAACACCAACGTCTACAATGCGACCAGCAACAGCAGGAATTTCGGCGGCAACATCGCCGGCGTGATCGCCGGCTATACGGTCAACGCGACGGCGAATCGTAACGAGTACTTCATCGACGCCGACAACTCGAGCGTGATCGGCGCCGGGCCGGAAGTCGATATCGCCCGCAGCGAGCGCCCGCTGTTCGGCTCGCAGCTGTACTTTTCAGTGAACGGACAGTACGCGCGGCTGTTGTCCGAGAACAAAGGGATCAATACGGGAACAGATACGCCAGAGCCCTTTGACATCGACCAGGGACTCACCCGGCTCGACATTACGCCTCAAGTCCGTTATCCGTTCAAGAAGTGGCAATGGTTCACGGTGAACTCGACGTTCAGCTGGCGCGATACCTACTACACCCGTAGCCAGGACCCCGCGGCCGTCGTGCCCGTGACGAACCCGAACGGCGTCGTCGACACTTCGATCAACCGGCGGTTCTTCACTGCGCAGGCGCAGATCACCGGTCCGGTGTTCAACCGCATCTGGGATACGCCGGACAACGGCTTTGCCGAGAAGTTCAAACACTCGGTCGAGCCGTACGTCACCGTCGCCCGCACGTCGTCCATCGACAACTACGCGAACATCGTGAAGATCGACGGGGTGGATACGATCTTCGGCGGCAACACGTCGTTCGTGTACGGCGTTACGAACAGGTTCTTTGCAAAGCGCCGGACGGTACCTGGCCGCCCTGCGATCTCGAGCGAGATTCTCGATGTTCAGGTCGAGCAGACGTATTACACGCAGGCGGAGGCCGCCGCGTTCGACCCTCGCTACGCCAGCAGCTTCACGACCCTGGCGCCCGATGCGACGGCGCAGTCGAACTTCTCCCCGATCGCGCTGACCGTCCGCGCGATGCCGACGCCGGAGCTGAACGGTTCGGTGCGCGCCGAATTCGACGCCCGGTATCACTCGCTGCGCACCATCTCGCTGACGGCCGGCTATTCGCTGACGAGCCTCTTGACCACAAGCGTCCAATGGAGCAAGAAGTCGCTGATCCCCGAGCTCGTCGGATTCAACGACCCGGCGTTCCTCGATCATTCCATCGGTGCGACAACCAACGTGCACACGCGCGACAACCGTTACGGCGCGTCATACCAATTCAACTACGACGTGCTGCGGTCGAATCTCGTCCAGCAGCAGGTCTCGGGCTACTACAACGCGCAATGCTGCGGCCTCGCGTTTCAGTATCAGACCTACAATTTCGGAGCCCAGAGCACGCTGCCGGCCGATCACCGCTTTTTCCTGTCGTTCACGCTGGCCGGCCTCGGAAACTTTTCGCCGTTCAACGGTGCCATGAGCGGAGTCCCGCGCTGACAACTCGACGATGAGCGTGCTGGTTACGGGAGCGGCCGGCTTCGCGGGCAGCCATCTCCTCGATCTGCTGATGAGAGATCACGCCGACGTCGTCGCATGGCAGCGGCCGGGAGGCCGTGCGCCAATCGTGCGGTCGAACGTCAAATGGGACAGCATCGACCTTCTCGACCGGAAGGCTGTCGGCGACGCGGTCGCCCGCGTGCGTCCGAGCGTTGTCTATCACTGCGCCGGCGCGGCGCATGTCGGCCGCGCGTGGGATCGCGCGGAACACACGTTCGCCGTGAACGTGCGCGCGACGCATCATCTGCTCGACGCGCTCGAGGAGGCGCGCGTCGCGGCGCGCGTGTTGATTCCGAGCTCCGCGCTCGTTTATGCGGGCGCCGATCGGCCGCTCACCGAGGACGATCTCGCTCGTTCCCGATAGCCCGTACGGCGTGAGCAAACTGGCTCAGGAACTTCTCGGGCACCATACCCACGGCGATGTCCACGTGCTCATCGCGAGAGCGTTCAACCACATCGGACCGCGTCAGGATCCGATGTTCGCGGCGTCAGGATTCGCCCGTCGCATCGCCGACATCGAGCGTGGACGATGGGCGCCCGAGATACTCGGTCGGGAATTTGAAGGCGAAGCGCGATCTCACGGATGTGCGCGACACGGTGCGCGCTTACTCGCTGATCGTGGACCGCGGCGAGCCGGGACGCCCTTACAACGTCTGCTCCGGCCGCGCGATCGCGATCGAGGATCTGCTCAACATGCTGATCGCGCGAGCGAAGGTGCCGGTCACAATCAAACAGGATCCGGCACGCTATCGGCCGAATGATCTCCCGCTGCTCCTTGGCGATCCCACGAGAATCCACAGCGAGCTCGGATGGTCAGCCACAACGCCGTTCGAGCGTACCGTCGACGATCTGCTCAAGTACTGGCGCGAGGACGAGCGAAGGTAAAAGGTAAAAGGCAGAAGGCAAAAGGTAAGTTCTAAGTTCTATGAAGGTTCTCCTGACCGGCGGGACCGGCTTTTTAGGACGGGCACTCGTCGGGGCGCTCGGCGCGCGCGGGCACGCGGTCGTCGTTTTTGCGCGCGGGGCGCAGGCGAGCGGACTGGCGGCTACGCTGGTCAACGGCGACGTGCGAGATCTCGCCGCCCTCACGCGCGCCGCGTCAGGGTGCGACGCGATCATGCACTCCGCCGCGCTCGTCAGCATCTGGCGCCGGCGACGCGGCGATTTCGATGACGTGAACGTCGGTGGGCTGAGAAACGTGATGGCCGCGGCCGATCGTGAGCAGATTGCGCGCGTGCTCTACACGTCGTCGTTTCTTGCGCTGCCGCCCGCGGACGGATCCATTTCCCTCGAATGCAACGACTACCAGCGTACGAAAGTAGCGGCCGATCGCCTCGGCGACCGATACGTCGCTGAGGGCAGCCCGCTCGTCCGCGTTTATCCAGGAGTCGTGTACGGACCGGGCGCCGTCACGGAGGGCAATCTTCTCGGCCGCTTGATCGGGGACCACCTCGCGGGAAAGCTGCCCGGTCTCATCGGAAAGGAACGCCGCTGGTCCTACGCCTACATCGACGATGTGGCCGGCGGTCACGTCGCGGCGCTCGAGCGCGGCCAAAGCGGGGCGCGCTACGTCCTCGGCGGCGAAAACGCGGCGCAGCAGCGGGTCTTCGAGATCGTCGAGCAGATCACGGGCCGCAAACCTCCCCGGTCGATTCCTTTTGCGGCGGCATCGCTCGTCGGCGCCATGGAAGAAGCGCGCGTCACCATCTTCGGCGGCACGCCGATGGTGACCCGCGGCGCCGTCGAGATCTTCCGGCACGACTGGTCGCTCGACAGCAGCGTCGCGGCGCGGGAGATCGGCTACACAATCACCCCGCTGGCGGACGGCTTGCGCAAGACAGTCGCATCGCTACGCGCGTCGTCCACGGCGGCGGGCGCGTGAGCACGCATTCCGAGCGATTACGCCAGTGGGTGCACGTCGGCTCCGGCGGCTTCGCATTTCTCCTGCGCGTGCTCACGTGGCGGCAAGCCGCCGTGCTCGCCGGCGTCGCGCTGGCGTTCAACATCCTGGTGCTTCCGCGCATCGGCGGACGTCGCCTCTACCGCCCCGTCGATCGCGCACGCGGATTCCCGCTCGGCATCCTGCTCTATCCACTCGCCGTGCTGCTGCTGATTCTCGCGTTCTCGTCGCGCCTGGATATCGCAGCCGTCGGATGGGGCATTCTGGCGTTCGGCGACGGCGCGGCAACACTTGTCGGACAGCAGGCAGGCGGGCGCCGCTGGCCCTGGAACCCGGAGAAGACGATCGCGGGCACCGCAGCATTCGTGTTTTTCGCAGCTGCGGGCGGCATGATGGTCGCGTGGTGGACGCGTCCGAACGTCAACCCGCCGCCCTCGCTGTGGTTTGTCGTGCTCGCTCCGCTCGCGGCCGCCGTCGCGGCAGCGGCAATCGAATCGGTTCCGGTACGGCTCGACGACAACATCTCTGTTCCGCTGGCCGCGGCCGTCGTCTTGTGGCTCGCCAGCCTGATCGCCTCCGACGCGATGCACGCGAACCTTCCGATCGTAGTCTCGGTCGATTCCAGTCGCGATCGCCGTCAACGCCGCGGTGGCGTGGGCCGGCTACCGTGCGCGGAGCGTTTCGATCTCAGGCGCACTCGGCGGCGCCATTGTCGGCGTGATCATCTACGCGGCTGCCGGCGCCGCCGCGTGGGCGCTTTTGCTGCTGGCGTTCCTTCTTGCGTCGATAACATCGCGGCTCGGCCTGACCCGCAAGATGCTGCTCGGCATCGCCGAAGAACGAGGCGGCCGGCGCGGCGCGGGCAACGCGTTCGCCAACTGCGGCGTCGCGGCACTGGCAGCCATCGCGTTCGTGACGACGCCGTATGCCGCGGCGGCAATGCTCGCGCTGGTCGCTGCCCTCACGGCTGGCGGCAGCGATACGGTCGCGAGCGAAATCGGCAAGGCGTGGGGACGGTCGACTTTCCTCGTGACGAGCCTCGGCCGCGTGACGCCGGGCACTCCCGGCGCAATGTCGCTCGAAGGGACCGCCGCCGGGCTCCTGGCGGCGCTGACGCTCGCCGCGTTCTCGACGGCTTTCGGCTTGATCGCCGCGAAGATGATTGTGGCGGTGGTGGTGGGTGCGACAGTCGGGGCGCTCGTGGAGAGCGCGCTCGGCGCCACGCTTGAAGAACCGGGTATCCTCAACAACGACATGCTCAACTTCATCAACACGGCGGTTGCGGCCGTCGTGGCAATCGCGATCGCGTGAGCGCGCGCGCTTACGTCGATCTCGCGCGGCCGTTTACGCTTGTCGCGCCGGCACTCGGTTTCGTGTCGGGTGCGCTGACCGCAATCGGCGCCGCTCCTCGCGAGGTCTGGTCCGCGTCGCTCCTCGTTGCTCCAGTCATCGGTTCGGCGATGGCGGCTCTATTGAATGCCGGCAACAATGCGCTGAATCAGATCTACGATCTCGAGATCGACCGCGTGAACAAGCCGAAGCGCCCGCTGCCGAGCGGCCGATTGACGATTCGTCAGGCGTGGATTTTCTCGGCCATTACCTACGTGCTTGCGTTGATCCTGGCATGGCTCGTTGCGCCCGGCGGCCGGCACGAATGTTTCTGGCTCGTTGCCGTCGCCGTTGTCTGCACCTTTTTGTATTCGATCCCGCCGGCCAGGACGAAGCGGCTTGGGATCTGGGCGAACGTCACGATCGCGATTCCGAGAGGCACGCTCCTGAAAGTCGCCGGCTGGTCCTCCGTGAAAACGATCGCCGGTGTCGAGCCGTGGTACATCGGCGCGATCTTCGGATTGTTCCTCCTCGGCGCGACGACGACGAAAGATTTCGCGGACATGGAAGGCGACCGTCGCGGCGGCTGTCGGACGCTCCCGATCCAGTACGGTGTGCGCCGCGCAGCGTGGATGATCTCGCCGTCGTTCGTGATCCCGTTTGTGATGATTCCGCTCGGCGCGTGGCTGCACGTGCTCACCGGCAATTTCTGGCTGCTGCAGATCCTCGGCGGGGTGATGACCGTGTACGGTGTCTACGTGTGTTACCTCATGCTGCGGCGGCCCGAAGATCTCGCCGTCGAAGAGAACCACGTCTCGTGGGCGCACATGTATCGAATGATGTTCGTCGCCCAGATCGGCTTCGCGCTCGCCTACCTGCTGTAACAGTTGCGAAGGACGGCCGCGACATCGCCGCGAGATCGGTTATCTTTACTGGGTTCGAGCGCAATCGCGTGCGAGCTGAGCTGTTTCTTTGGAGGATGTTTGAGATGATGCGCAAGTCGATGAAGATGCTGCTGCTCGCGGTGCTGGCAGTCTTCGCCCTCGCCACGACGTCGGAAGCCGCGGCGAAGAAGACCGTCCACAAACGGCCGAAGCACTCCGCGCGCGTCGCCGCCGGAACGTCCGGAACAACGAAGAAAAAGGCCGCCACTACCAAGAAAACGACGACCGCGAAGAAAAAACCCACGACGAAGCCTCGTTGAGCCGCGGCGACCCGGCGGCTTGACAGCGCGCCAGTGCGCCCGCATCATAGGCGAAGAAAGAGCGAATCGCCTGGGCGCAATGTGGCTGTTCAACCCCTGTTGTTAGACATCGGCCGGCGCAAACCTACGACCCGCGAAGTTGCCGTTGCCGTAAAAGCGGGCGGGGCCGCGGCACTGACCGACGCGGAACGCCGGGCCGACGAAGCCTCCTATCAGGAGGTGTTCTGCCGCTCGGCGCTCAACCGCGTGAAGGGGATGCCGTTCGACTGGACCCTCAATCCATACCGCGGCTGTACTCACGGGTGCCACTACTGTTTCGCGCGGCGCTATCACGTCCAGTTCGAGCTGAACGCGGGCGACGAGTTCGCGTCCGTGATCCTCGTCAAACAGAACATCGTCGAAGTGCTCGAGCGGGAGCTCGATCGTCCTTCATGGACCCGCGAGCACGTTGCGGTCGGCACCGCGACGGATCCCTATCAGCCGATTGAGGGCCACTACAAGCTCACGCGCCATTCAATCCAGGCGCTGACGCGGGCACGCACCCCGTTCGGTCTGGTAACCAAGGGGCCGATGGTGGTGCGCGACATCGACGTCCTGCAGGAGCACGCGCGCGCCGCGCCGTGCACGATTTATATGAGCGTTCCGACGGTCGACGCCGATGCGTGGCGTACGCTCGAACCCGGCACTGCGCCGCCGCTGCAACGGCTCCGCGCGGTGCGGGAGCTCGTGGACGCCGGCATCAACGCCGGCGTGCTGATGGCGCCGATTGTCCCCGGTTTCAGTTCGTCGCGGTCGAAGCTCGAGGCGACGATCAAAGCGATCGCGGACCACGGCGCCCGATTCGCCGGCTGTAATGTGATGTATCTGCAGGACGGGACGCGTGCGCATTTCCTCGCGTTCATCGAGCGCGAGTTCCCGTCGATGCGACCCGCGCTTCGAAAAGCTCTATCAGAAAAAATATCCGCCGGATGGGTATCGGAAGGAAGTGCAGGCGATGGTCCGCGTGCTTCAGGACCGCTATGCGCTTTCGGCTCGCGAGAAGCCGCCGCGCCAGGAAGGAGCCGGTGACGAGGCCGACCTGGAATCTACCCAGGTCGGCTTCGCCTGGTGATCAGGCCACGTCGCCGTATGCGAGCGCTTCGCTCGCCGACATCACTTTTGCCGCCGCCGGTTCAACTGCGATGGCGTTGTCCTTCACCACAACATCGAAGTGCATCGCGTCCTTCCACGCGGCGCTGATCGGCAGCTTGATGTGCTCGTCGATGTAGCGCTTCAGGAACCGGGCGCCGAACGCCATGTTGTAACCGTGGACGACGATGTGCTCGAGCGCGGCGTTCTCAATCTGAATCGTCTTGCCTGAATTCGCGAGCGTGAGCTTCACCTGATCGAGATAGTGTTTCGCGATTTCGCGCACTTCGTCGTGCGTGAGCGGGGCGAACAGCACTACCTCGTCGATCCGGTTCCTGAACTCGGGCGGGAACCGGCGTTCGAGCTCGCGCAGCACCTCGCCTTGCACTTGTTCGACACCCACGGCGCGGTTGAGGAACCCCATCGGGCTTGTCAGCTTGCGGAAATTATCCGAGCCGATGTTCGACGTCATGATCACGACGGCGTCCGACAGGTAAACGCGCTTGCCGCGGCCATCGGTCATCCACCCCTCGTCGAACGCCTGGAGGAACAGGTTGAGCAGATTCGGGCTCGCCTTCTCCACTTCATCGAGCAGCACGACCGTGTACGGATTGTCCTTGAGCTGATTGGTGAGAATTCCCCCGCGCTCGCTCCCGACGATCCCGCGCGGCATGCCAATCAGTTTGTCGACAGACACGGAGCCGTCCTGATACTCCGACATGTCGACCCGGACCATTTTCTTCTCGTCGCCGAAGAGAAACTCGGCGACCGCTTTCGCAAGCTCCGTTTTTCCGACGCCCGTCGGGCCGAGAAACAGCAGCACGCCGTCCGGCCGATCGAACCCGTCCTTGAGCGGCCCTTTATTGAGGACCAGCCGCTTGGCCACCGCATGAACCGCGTTCGTCTGACCGACAATGCGCTTCTGCAGCCGCTCCTCGATGTCCTTGAACCGATCGGTGACGTCGCGAAACACCATGTCCTCGGGAATCTGCGCAGCCTGCGAGATCACCGCGACGACGTCTTCTTTCTTTACTTCCCACCGCCGATCGATTTCGGCGCGCACAGCCGCCGTATCCAGCCAGCCGATGACCTTGTCGGGCAGGTGCAGATGCCGCATGTAGCGCGGCGACATCTCGAGCGCTGTGTCGAGCGCCTCGTCGAGCAGGCGGACAGAATAGTTGCGCTCGAGCCGCGGCCGCAGGTTGTACAGGATCTTGCGCGTTTCCTCGATCGACGGTTCGCGCACCTGGACGCACCTGAATCGCCGGGCGAGCGCCTCGTCTTCCTGGATGTACTCCTTGTACTCGCTCAGCGTCGTCGCGGCGACCATGCGGATTTCGCCTCGCGCGAGCACTGACTTGAAGACATTGGCGGCATCCGAAGGCGCGCCGAGCGCCGACCCCGCGCCGACCATCGTGTGCGCTTCGTCGATGAAGAGAATGAGGTTCGGTCGCTCCTTCAGCTCCCGGATGACATTCTGGATCCGATCTTCGAACATCCCGCGCAGCATCGTGCCGGCGACCATCGTGTTCATCTGCAGGTTGACCACCTGACAGTCGCGCAGCCTCACGGGCACCGACTCGGGCTCGAACTCGATCCGGCGAGCGAGCCCCTCGGCGATCGCCGTTTTACCGACGCCGGGCTCGCCGATCAACATCACGGAATTCGCGCGTTCGCGGTGACACAGAATCTCGAGCGCCTGCTGGATTTCCTTTTCCCGTCCGAACACCGGCGGCAGCTTGTCCTGGCGTGCCAGCAGATTCAGGTTCGTCGCAAAATGTTTGAGAAACGGCGGAAGCTCGAACCGCTTCTTCAATCGCTCTTCCCGGAGCTCCATGTCGCGCATCCTCGCATTCAATCTCGAACCGACCACCTCCGGTTCCACGCCGTGCCGGCGCAGGATGGAGACCGCAACGCCTTGCGTCTCCTCGAAGATGGCCGAGAAGAGATCGATGGCTTCGACGGTCTGGCGTCCCGCGCGGCTCGCGTGATGTAACGCCAGCTTGAACACGAGCTTGGTCGCCGGCGATACGCGCAGTTCGCGCCCGGGAAAGGACGGCACGACGTGCAGATGCTCTTCGATCGCCTGCAGAATCGTGTGCGGGTTCAGCTCGATGTCGCGCATGATTTCCGCAAACGTGTCCCATTCCACTTGCGCAAAGGCCAGAAAGATATGTTCGTTGGTCAGCAGCGCGTGCTCGCGGCGACGGGCTTCTTCTATCGCGCGGTCGACGATGCGTTGCGCTGTTTCGCCAATCTTGGTCGGTGAGATGTCGAGATCCTCAACTTGCACGGCTGCCTCCGGTCCTGGCACTCATTGAGCAAGACGTACGCCACGCGCGGCAATCGGATTCCGATGGCAGAATCGCGCCGCAAGTATCGACAGAAACGCCGCTTGTCACCATGAGCCGAGGGCACACGGGTTCGTCCGTGGCGCGACAGCCACAGTCGGTGCTCGACCGTAAGTCGGTAAGGCGGCAGCTACTGGTGGGCCAGCTGCATGAGCGCGGAGATGCGCGCCTCGGTCGGCGGGTGCGTGCTGAACAAGCCCATCAGCCCGGAAATCGAGACGGGCTTGATGATGAACATGTGTGCCGATGCCGGGTTGGCGTCGAGCGGAATGATCTTCGAACCTGCATCGATCTTGCGCAGCGCGCTGACCAGCCCGAGCGGAGACCCGGCAATGGCCGCGCCGCCTGCATCGGCATCGTATTCGCGTGACCGCGAAATCGCCGCCTGAATCAGCATCGCGGCGACGGGCGCCAGGATCATGGTCGCAAGCAGCGCGACCGGCCCGGTGCCTCGGCGGTCGTCGTCTCGGCCGCCACCCCAGAACATCGCGAACCGCGCCGTCATCATGATGGCGCCCGCGAGCGTCGCGGCGATCGAGCTGATGAGAATGTCGCGATGCTTGACGTGCGCAAGCTCGTGGCCGAGCACCCCGGCCAGCTCGTCGTCGCTGAGCATCTGCAAAATACCTTCGGTGGCGGCCACGGCGGCATGCTGCGGACTCCGGCCCGTTGCGAAGGCATTCGGGGATGCCTGCGGGATAACGTAGCAGCGGGGCATCGGCAACCCCGCGCGCGCGGCAAGTTGGCCAACGATGCGCGAAAGACGGTGCTCCGGACCAACTTCCTGCGCGCCGTAGCTCCTCAGGACGATCTTGTCTGAGAAAAAGTACGACACGAAGTTGGTAACGACGGCGAACATGAAGCCCATCACGAGTCCCTGGGCGCCGCCGAGCACGTCACCGATCAGCAGGAACAGCCCCGTCATCGCGCCGAGCAGAAGAGCCGTTTTCGCAGCATTCATATCAAGATCTTACAGGCTGGCGATCAACGCAGCAATCAACGCCGCCCGGTCGCAAAGCGCCTCGATCAGCACGTGCTCGTACAAAGCGTGCGCGCCATCTCCAACCGCGCCAAGACCGTCGAGCGTCGGTATACCCAGCGCGGCTGTGAAGTTGCCGTCCGACCCTCCACCCGTGCCACCCTCACCGAGGTCGAATTCAAAATCTTGCGCAATCGCCTTCGCCTTACTGTATAGACGCTCGACCGCAGCAGTTCGTTCGAGCGGCGGCCGATCGAATCCGCCGCGCGCCTCGATTGTGGTCCGCGGGTCAACGGGTTGGAGCGATGCGAACGCGCGCTCCACACCCGCGGCCGCCTCCATCGTCGGCACGCGAACGTCGACGACGACCCGCGCGTGATCCGGGATCACGTTGGTTCGCGTGCCTCCGCTCGCCTGGACGACGTTGACCGAAATACCGGAGGCGAGATCTTGCAGCGCGTTGATTCGGAGTATCTGGTGTGCCAGTTCTTGGAGAGCGCTCGCGCCCTTTTGGGGCTCGATCCCCGCGTGTGCCGAAATGCCGTGGACGACGACTTCGTAACCGCCGCAGCCTTTGCGCGATGTTTTCACCGCGCCGCCAGGCAGTGAAGGTTCGAGGACCAGCACCGCGGCGCTTCGACCGGCTTCTTCTTCGATGATCCGACGGGATGTGCCGCTGCCGATCTCTTCGTCGGTCGTCCAGAGCATGACAATCGAACGGCTGAGCGGCGAAGGCGTCCCGACGAGCGCGCGAGCCGCCAGCATCCCCAGCGCGATGCCGGCTTTCATGTCGAAAATCCCCGGCCCGTGCAAGCGGCCGTTTTCTTCGACGAGAGGCATCCTGTCGAGCTGTCCGACGGACCAGACCGTGTCGAAATGTCCGAGTAAGAGCACCGGCCGCTCCACTCTGCCGCTCCCGGCCGCCGGAAACTCGGCGCGTACGTGATCGCCCCGCTCGTGTTGCCGGAATGTGTCCACCCGCGCACCGATCATTTCGAGGCGGCGCCGCAGCTCGGCCCCGCACCGATCCACGGCGGCCTTGTCGGTGGACGGCGATTCCACAGCGACCAGCGCTTTGACCGTATCGAGCAGCCACTCGCGCTCGGCACGGCAAAAATCACGAAGGTATAATCGGCTCATGCTCGTTGTGCTCGTCCTGGTGGCTGCGATCGCGGCTTCTCAACAGCCGCCGCCGCCCGTGCCGCAGCCGTTCCCCAGGCCGGCCGCGCAGCCCGCGCGGCCAGCGCAGCCCGCGATCCCGCCGGCGGCAGTCGCACCTGCCGCTCTTCCACCGGGCGGAGTCCCGACGGAGACCACGCTCGGCGTCCCGCTGTATCCCGGGTCGCAGTTCATCGCGTCTTACGACGCGGGGCGTGGTCAGCGGTATTACATCTTCGGCTCGGCCGCTCCGTTTGTCGATCTGGTCACCTACTACCGCAACGTGCTGAAGCAGAAAGGCGAGCTCGTATTCGACGTGCCGGCAACCCACGAGTTCGACATCGGGAAGTTCAACGAGGACACGATGGCGTTCCCGCCGAGCGTCACGATCAAGGACTATCAGTCGGACGTGTCGCAGGGCTACCCGAATCCGAAGCTCGGCGCCGAGCCGGCGCGCTTCCCTACGATTATCCAGGTCGTCCCGATCACCGGACGGTAAAGAACGATCTTCAAGAATTCGGCAACGCCTCAACGGGTTTGAGCGGCGCGGCGGCTGGCTCGACGTATATCTCGCCCTTCTTGCGAAACTCGATCGACATCTCCTTCATCCCCGCGTCGGCGTAGTCGCGCACCTGCTGCGTCAATTCCATCGAGCAGAACTTCGGTCCGCACATCGAGCAGAAGTGCGCGACCTTGGCGCCGTCGGCCGGCAGCGTCTCGTCGTGATATGCGCGCGCCGTGACCGGATCGACCGCAAGATTGAATTGATCGTCCCACCGGAACTCGAAACGCGCTTTCGAGAGCGCGTCGTCCCATTCGCGAGCGCGCGGATGGCCTTTCGCCAGGTCGGCTGCATGCGCGGCGATCTTGTACGCGATCACGCCGGCCTTCACATCGTCGCGATTCGGAAGGCCGAGGTGCTCCTTCGGTGTCACGTAGCAGAGCATCGCGGTGCCGTACCAGCCGATCATCGCCGCGCCGATCGCGGACGTGATGTGGTCGTAGCCTGGCGCGATGTCGGTCGTGAGCGGCCCGAGCGTGTAGAAGGGCGCTTCCTTGCACCATTCGAGCTGCTTCTCCATGTTCTCCTTGATGAGATGCATGGGAATGTGACCGGGGCCTTCGTTCATCACCTGGACGTCGAACTCCCAGGCGATCTGATTCAGTTCGCCCTGCGTCTTCAGCTCCGCGAACTGCGCTTCGTCGTTGGCGTCGGCAATCGAGCCTGGCCGCAGACCGTCACCGAGCGAGAACGACACGTCGTACGCGCGCATGATCTCGCAGATCTCGCGGAAGTGCGTGTACGTGAAATTCTCCTTGTGATGCGCGAGACACCATTTTGCGAGAATCGAACCGCCGCGAGAGACGATGCCGGTGACGCGACGCGCCGTCATCGGAATGTAGCGCAGCAGCACGCCGGCATGGACCGTGAAGTAGTCGACGCCCTGCTCGCACTGCTCGATCAGCGTGTCGCGATAGACCTCCCACGTGAGATCCTCCGGACGTCCGCCGACTTTCTCGAGCGCCTGGTAGATGGGGACCGTGCCGATTGGCACCGCGGAATTACGAATGATCCACTCGCGCGTTTCGTGGATGTTCTTTCCGGTGGAGAGATCCATCACCGTGTCGGCGCCCCAGAGCGTCGCCCAGCGGAGCTTGTCCACCTCTTCTTCGATCGAGGAGGACACCGCCGAATTGCCGATGTTGGCGTTGATCTTCACCAGGAAGTTGCGCCCGATGATCATCGGCTCGAGCTCGGTGTGGTTGACATTCGCCGGGATGATCGCGCGGCCGCGTGCGACCTCGTCGCGGACGAACTCGGCCGGCAATCCCTCGCGCACCGCGACGAACTCCATCTCCGGCGTGATCTCGCCTTTGCGCGCGTAGTGGAGCTGCGTGACGCATTGGTCGCGATGCGCGTTCAGGCGAGGCGTTACCCATGGTTCCCGCAATTTGGGCAGCCCGACCGTCACGTCCTGATCCTGAGGTCCGCTCGTGTCGTACACGCGCAGGCACGCGGCCCCTTTGTCGAGCGCGATCTCGCGCATCGGCACACGGACGCCTTCGGCTCCCTCGATGAAAATCTTGCGTGAGTTGGGAAAAGCTGTGGAGAACTCCGACATGTCCGCGCTCCCTCCGCCGGTTTGAACCGGATCAGGTTCCAAGGGTTTATCTCAATCCCGACGGAAACGGGGATACCCCTGGCGGTAAGTTTCGAATATAGCAGATCGCCGCGCTGTTACGATTGCGCATGTCGCGGCGCGCCTCGACCGTAGCATTCGTTCTCTACTCGGCGTTGGCCGTGGCGCTGACCTTTCCGCTCATCCTCCATCTCTCGTCGGTTGTTCCACATGATCTCGGCGACCCGCTCATGTCGACGTCGATCCTGTGGTGGAATGCGCACGTCCTCCCGCTGACTTCCCGGTGGTGGGACGGCTTTGCTTTTTTTCCATCGAGCGGCACGCTCGCGTTCTCGGATCACCGTCTCGGCGAGAGCCTGATCGCGTCGCCCCTGCAGTGGCTCGGCCTCGGACCGGTGGCCGCATACAACCTGACGCTGCTGCTGACGTTCCCGCTCTGCGCGCTGTCGGCGCACTGGCTCGGTTTCACACTGACGAAACGGCACGACGCTGCCGCCATCGCCGGACTGGTGTACGGGTTCAATCCGTACCGGATCGCGCACATCGAACATCTCGAGCTTCTCGCCGCGTTTGCGATGCCGCCCACGCTCGTCGCTCTGCATGATTTCGTGTCGACCCGCCGGACGCGATCGCTCGTGCTGTTTGTGTCGGCGCTCATCGTGACCGGCCTCTGCACGAGTTATTACCTGCTGTTTTTCGCCGTGCTGCTCGCCCTGTGGATGGTCTGGTTCCTGCGAATCGCCGAGTGGCGGACTGGCATCGCGATCGTCGCCGCTGGCCTGTGCTCCGTATGCGCGCTGTTGCCGATTGCGGTCCGATTCTGGCGGATCCATCAGCAATACGGTTTCGGCCGGCCGCTCAACGACATCGTGACGCTGTCGGCCGACCTGACGTCGTTCGTCACTGCCTCACCGCTTCTCGCGCTGTGGGGATGGACCGGCTCGCTGAACGGCGCCGAACGGCAGCTCTTTCCCGGACTCACGGCGGTAATGCTCGTCGCGGTCGGCCGCCGTCATCGCAGTCCGACGGATGCCTCGCGAGGAGCGGCGGATGCTGGACGCTGTCGCCATCTGTTTCGTGGCGATCGCCTTCGCGTTCGTGGTTATGGCGGTTGCCGCCGCGTTGTTTGGACCGCGTCGACTCGCGGTCGGACAACTCGCCTTGACGATCGGCGCGCCGTTCAAGCCTTTGTCGATTGCGATCATCGCCGGCGCCGCGGCCGCGCTCATGTCGGCGCCTGTGCGGCGCGCATTCCGCCGTCGGTCGACGTTCGCATTCTACGTGCTGGCCACAATCGTCCTGTTTGTTTTTTGTCTCGGCCCGAAGGCGAAATTCCTCGGACGGCAGTTTTGGTACGAACCGCCCTACGCGTGGCTGATGCAGCTGCCGCTGTTCAGCGCAGGCGTCCGCGTCCCTGCACGATTCGCGATGCCGGCGATTCTTACGCTCTCTGCCGCCGCCGCGATCGCATTTTCGCGTTTGAACTTCAGCGCACGCGGCCGGCGCATCGCCGCCGTCGGCATCGCCACAGTGATCATCGCCGAAGGATGGATGCGTGCGCTGCCCCTGCCGGCGCTGCCCGAAATGTGGAATCGGCCGGACATCAGCCGATTCGCAGCTGTCGTGGAACTTCCAATCACCGACGATCTTTACGCCGACACGGCCGCGATGCTTCGTGCGACGCGGCACGGCAGACCGCTGATCAACGGCAGCAGCGGATACGACCCTCCGGAATATTGGGTACTGCGCGTCGCGTCCGAGGAGCACGACTGGTCGGCGCTTCGCGCCTACACGGCGGCGGGACCGGTGTTGATTGCGATCCCGCACGCACGCGACGAGGACGGTCGGATCGTCGACGCAGGTCCGGTCGCTCGATGGCGCGAGATATCTCGATCGCGACGAGCGATGGACCTTCATCGAGCTGCCGGCGGAAACGCCGCCGCAGCGCTGCGAAGGCCGCGGAGTGCCGCTCGTTGCCGCGCGTGATCGCACCGGCCCGATCGATATCCGCACGATCACTGACGGCGACCCGCAATCGCACTGGTCCACTGCAGACAACAAGCAGAATGAAGGCGACATACTGGAGATCGATCTGGAACAGCCGACGCGCCCGTGCGACATCCGCCTGTCGGTCGGTCCCGTCGTTCCCGATTATCCGCGTGCCCTCACGTGGAGACGTCAATCGACCGCGAACATTGGGAGGTCGTCTTCCAGGGGAGTGCGGCGGCGGAGACCATCCGCGGCGCGATTGCCGCACCACATGACGTCTGGCTCGACGTCGTGCCGACGCGCGACTTAGCGGCGCGATATATCCGCCTGCGATTGGATCGCGCGCAAAGAGACTGGCCGTGGGTTGTGACAGACGTCGTCGTGAAGGGGAATGTATCGCGTCTACCGCGCTACGCGGCGGTGTGCGATGTGCCCATCGAAATCTGGCGCGTCTTCACCATCTCCGCAAGATACGTGTACACGACGGGCGTCAAATACAACGTGATGAGCTGCGAGACCGCCAGGCCGCCGACCACGGCGAGGCCGAGCGGACGGCGCGCTTCGCCGCCAGCGCCGAGGCCGAGTGCGATCGGTATCGACCCGAGGAGTGCCGCCATCGTCGTCATCATGATCGGCCGGAAGCGAATCAGGCAGCCTTCGTAAATGGCATCCGCCGGCGATTTCCCATGCTGCCGCTCGGACTCGAGCGCAAAGTCGATTTGCATGATCGCGTTCTTCTTCACGATGCCGATGAGCATGACGAGCCCGACGAACGAGTAGATGTTCAGCTCGTTGTGAAAGAGCGTGAGCGTCACCAGCGCACCGAGCCCCGCCGCCGGAAGACCGGAAAGAATCGTGAGCGGATGAATGTAACTCTCGTACAGCATCCCGAGCACGATGTAGACGACGCCAATTGCCAGCACGAGGAGAAGACCGAGGTTCTGCATCGATTCCTCGAATGTCTTTGCTGAACCCTGGAACGCTGTCGTCACCGTCGGCGGCAGGAGCGACGCCGCGGTCTGCTCGATGCGCGACACGGCGTCGCCGAGCGATTCGCCTGGCCGCAGCCCGAACGAAATCGTCACGGCCGGCAGCTCGCCCACGTGATTCACGGTTTGCGGACCGACCGTCTCGTTGAACTTCACAATCGACTCGAGCGGGACGAGCGTGCCGCGCGTCGTCTTGAAGGCAATCTTCTGGAGCGACTCGGGCTGTTGTTGATATTTCGGATCGAGTTCGAGCAGCACGCGATACTGCGACGCCGGCCCGTAAATCGTCGACGACCACTGTGGTCCGAGACCGTCGTAAAGCGCGGACTTAATCTCCGTCGCGTTCAGCCCGACCGCCGCCGCTTTGTCGCGGTCGATGACGAGATCGACCCTCGGGCTGCGCATCTCCATGTCGTCCGATACGTCCTGTAACGCCGGCAGCTTCTCGAGCGCTTGTTCCAGACGCCGTGCCCACGGATACAACTGCGCCGTGTCGGCGCTCTGCACGGTCAGGTTGTAGCTGCTGTTCCCGCCATGGCCGCCGATATGGAGCGAGGTCGGCAGGCTGACGTATGCCTGGAACCCAGGGAAGTGAATCAGCAGCGCCCGAAGCTGCTGCGCGATATCCTGCGCGGCCACCGGCCGGTCGCGCCGCGGCAGCAGTTGAATGTTCAACCTCGCGGTGTTCATCGAACCGAACCCGCCGCCAGTGCTCACGAAGAAAGCATCGACATACGGATTGCGATCGACGATATCCGCGACCTTCTTCGACCAGTCGACCATCTGGTAGAACGATGTGCCCTGGGCGGCGTGCAGGTTGATGTTCAACGAGTCGTTGTCTTCGTCGGGGACGAAACCTTTCGGCACGATGATGAACATCTCGACGGTGCCGGCAAGCACCAGGGCGAACACCCCGAGCATCACCGCGCGGTGCCGGAGCACGAAGCCGAGGCTGCTCGCGTAGCCGCGCATCAGCCATCCGAACGCCCGCTCCATCGCGGCCGCGACACGACCTTTCGCGCTCAGCGCCGAGCGCGTCAAGAACCTGCTGCAGAGCATCGGTGTGAGCGTCACCGACACGACGCCGGAAATGAGAATCGCCGTGGTGATCGTGACGGCGAACTCTCGGAACAGCCGGCCGAGAATTCCGCCGAGGAACAGAATCGGAATGAACACCGCCGCCAGCGACACGGTCATCGTCACGATCGTGAAGCTGATTTCCTTCGATCCGCGCGAGCGCAGCATCCATCGGCGCCTCGCCGTGCTCCATGTGCCGCACGATGTTCTCGATCATCACGATCGCGTCGTCGACGACGAAGCCGATGGACAGGATGAGCGCCATCATCGAGAGGTTGTCGAGGCTGAAGCCGAGGACTTTCATGACCGCGACGGTGCCCAGAATCGAGAACGGCAGCGCGAGCGCGGGAATCGTCGTCGCCGAGCCGTTGTGCAGGAACGCGAAAATGACCAGCACCACGAGCACGAGCGTGACGACCATCGTCCATTGAATGTCGTGGAACGCCTCGCGAATGTTCTTCGACCGGTCGCCGCGGACAGTCAGGTGCACGGACGGAGGCAGGCGCTCCTCGAAGGTCGGCAGCAGCCTGCGGATCGCGTCGGTGACTTCGATCGTGTTGCTGCCGGGCTGCCGCATCACCGACAGGCTGATCGCACGCTGCCCGCCGTGCTTCGTGTACAGCCACGAGGCGTTCAGATTGTTCTCGACGTCGTCTATCACGTTCGCGATGCGGGACAGCCGCACCGGCGCGCCGTCGCGATACGCGACAACGAGCGGCCTGAACGCCGCCGCGTTCATGAGCTGGCCGCTCGCCTTGATGTTGAACGTTCGGTTCGGTCCGTACAGCTCGCCCGTCGGCAGATTGACGTTCCAGTTCTGAAGCGCCTGATTCACTTCGTTCAAGCCGATCTTCTCGGCCTGGAGCTTGTTCGGGTCGACCTGCACGCGAACGGCGTACTTCTGCGCACCGTACACCTGCACCTGCGACACGCCGCTCACCATCGAAATCCGCGGCGCGAGCATGTTCTCGGCGTAGTCGTCGAGCGTGGACATGGGGACCGTCGTCGACGTCAGCCCGAGAAACATGATCGGCGAGTCCGCCGGGTTGAATTTGCGGAACGATGGAGGGGCGGGCATTCCCGCGGGCAGGAGCGGCATCACCGCGGAAATCGCCGTCTCCACGTCGACCGCCGCGCTGTCGATGTCTCGGCTCAAATCGAATTGCAGCGTGACGTTGCTGCTGCCGTTCGAGCTGGACGAGGTCATCTCGTCGAGGCCGGCGATCGTGGTGAACTGACGCTCGAGCGGGCTTGCGACGGCCGACGCCATCGTGCCCGGGTCGGCGCCGGGCAGACCCGCACCGACATTGAGCGTCGGGAAATCCACATTCGGCAGATCGCTGACCGGGAGGGCGCGATATGCCAGGACGCCCAGGCCGGCAATGCCGAGCATCAGCAGGCTCGTCGCGATCGGCCGCTTGATGAAGACCGCAGAGATATTCATGGTCTCCCATTCATGATCGCATGGGCGCCGCGGCAAGTTGTCGAAGGATGCAACGGCTCGGATGGGGCGTCAGGAACGCGCGGCGACAGGAATGACGAACTTCTCAGCCGTGTGGGTCGATGAGAAGCTGACGACCTTCACGTCGACCAGCCCAGCCGCCTTGCCGGCGCGCATCACGGCCATCTCGGATATCTCGGGACGCCCTTTCGGACGCACGATCCACAGTGCGCCGTTCGGCTTCAGAAACGCCTTGAGCGTCGCAATCCTCGCGAGGTCGAGCTCGCGAACGGCGCCGAGGAAAATCGCGTCGGACGCCTTCGCCGCGCGGCCGACGACGAGCTCCGCGACGCGCCCGCGTAACTCAGCGAGAAACGGTTCGTCGTGGATGGCGATGGCCGACGCGCGCCATTCAGGCTTCGCGCCCAGCTTGTCGAGGCGCGACGGCGGGTGAAGAATCTTCTCCGCCCACTTCGGCGCGGCTGCCCCGAGCTCGAAGGCCGCAACGCCACCAGGAAAGGCGACGCGCAGCGTGCCCGCTTTCGCAGCGACGCTCTTCATCTCCTTGAACGGGATCGCCAGCCTCATGTCGCCGCCGCGGAAATGCAGCACGTCGGTCTCGAGCCGCGCCTTCCCGCTCGCCGATTTGCCCTGGCAGGTCGCTTTGCAGAGGAGTTCTGAGCCCATTTATGCAACTCGCGCCATGGCGCTCGTCGCGATCAGGAGTTTGCGGCGAGTGCGTTCGTCGAATCGCTCGATAGCGTAGCGCACGGTCGTGCGCGGAATCGAAGCGCCGTGGGCGCGCAGGTACCCCGCCAGGCGGCGCATGTCCGTCTTCCCCGCCTCTCGCAGCGACCACCCGACCGCCTTGTGGATCAGATCGTGAGGATCGGAGTGGAGCGTTCTCGCGTTCGCGTAGAGCAGATCGAGGGCGAGGCCTTTGCGCGCGAGCGGTATTAGCGCTACGACCGACGCGCGCCGAACCCACATGTTCGAATGCCGCGCCCACGCCCGCAGCTCGCCGGCGCGATCGGGATGCCGAACCAGCAGCGGACCGATGAGCATGCCGCAGATCGCGTCTGTCGTCGCCCAGTTCGTCGAGTGGTTGCGGGCCAGCCAGCGTTTCCATCGCACGAGCATCGCCGGCTGAAGCGCGTCTTTATACAGCGCAAGCACTTCGATCCCGATCGACTTCGTTTCGAGATATCGATCCTCGATGAGAGTGTCGGCAAAGGCGAGCGCGTCTTTCGGTGTCCAGCAGTCGCGGTTCGCGTGGAAGATCGTCTTCGCGAGCGCGCGCATGCGCTCGGTGCCGACGTTGTAGAAGCGCAGCCCGTGGTCGCCGCGGAAGTAGCGCTCCGCGTCGAACCGACCGGCCGGCCGCGCCATGCGAGCGAGCTCCGCCTTTACGCGAGCTTTCGAAGGATGAAGCATTTCAGATAGTACGTTTCAGGCACGCCGAGAAGGACCGGATGGTCGCGTCCCTGCATCCGCTTCTCGACGACCGTCACGTGCGCCTGCGCGTCGACGGCCGCATCGTAGACGATTTCCGCGAACATCGCCTCGTTCACGTTGTACGAACAGCTGCAGGTCACCAGCGTGCCGCCCGGGTTCAGCAGCTTCAGCGCGCGCAAGTTGATCTCTTTGTATCCGGACATCGCTTTGTCGACCGCCGCCTTGCTCTTCGCGAACGCCGGCGGGTCGAGCACGATCGTATCGAACCGTTCGCGGAGTCGTTCGAGGCCGCGCAGCTCGTCGAATACATTTCCGACGCGCGCGTCGACCGCCACGCCGTTCCGCGCGGCGTTCTGCCGGACGCGGCCGATTGCGTCTTCCGAGATGTCGAACGCGATCGTTTCGTCGCACTTGCGACCGAGCGCCAGCGCGAAGCCGCCGTTATAGCTGAAACAGTCGAGCAGGCGTCCCCGCGCGTACTGTTCTGCCGCCACGCGGTTTTCACGCTGATCGAGGAAGAGGCCCGTTTTTTGGCCGCGGCGAACGTCGACCTCGTACTCGAGGCCGTTTTCCACCACCGACACCAGGTCGGGGACCACGCCCGCGAGCACCTCCACGCGCTGCTCGAGCCCTTCGAGCGCGCGCGTCCGCGGATCGTTGCGCGCGAGAATGCCGTGCGGGCGCGCCATATCTTCCAGTGCGGCGACGACGAGCGGCAGCAGCCGATCCATTCCTTGAGACAGCGCCTGCACGACCAGGTAGTCGCCGTACCGATCGACGATCAGAGACGGCAGGAGATCCGCCTCGCCGTGGACCAGGCGGTACGCGGTTGCATCGATGCCGAGCCGCGCGCGAAATGCGAACGCCGCTTCCAGCCGCGCGCGAATCAGCGCATCGTCGGCCGCCGCCTCGCCGTACGCCAGCATGCGCAGCGTGATCTGCGATCGATCGCTGAAGAGCGCGTGGCCAAGCGTGCGGCCTCTGGGTCCTCGTACCACGACCCGATCGCCCGCGTGGGCATTTGCGATGGCGACATCGCTCCGGTAGATCCACGGATGTCCGCTGCGTACGCGCTCCTCGCCGCGCGCGCTGAGAGTAACCGAGGGAGAGGAGGACGGGTTCATAGTTGAGCGCGTGCGACTTCCAGAGTTCTCAGTTCTCAGTTCTGAGTTCTCAGTTCTGACGTCGCACCCATAGTACAATCCCTCGCCGTGCGCATCACGATCGGCGCTGATCACGCGGGGTTTCTGCTCAAAGAACATCTGAAGCGCACGCTGCAGCGCCTCGGCCACTCCGTCGACGATCACGGAACCCACAGCGAAGAGCCCGTCGATTACCCGCCGATCTGTATCGCGGTCGCACGAGCCGTCGCGGACGGGCGCGCCGACCGCGGGATCGTCCTCGGCGGCAGCGGACAGGGCGAACAGATCGCCGCCAACAAAGTGGTCGGCATCCGCGCCGCGCTGTGCAACGATCTGTACACGGCGCGGCTCTCACGGGAGCACAACGACGCGAACGTCCTCTCGATGGGCGGCCGCATCGTCGCGCAGGGGTTGGCCGATGAGATTGTGGCGCTGTGGCTGAAGACGTCGTTCGAAGGCGGACGCCATCAGCGCAGAATCGACCAGATCGCGTCAGCCGAACGAAAAACGTAGGGCGAGGATCCATCATGGCAACACAAACGATCCCGATGTGGCGGACTCTTGCCGAAGCGGATCCTGAGATCGCGGACGCCATCAAGAACGAGCTGCACCGCCAGAACAGCGGCCTCGAACTGATCGCATCGGAAAATTTCGTGAGCCGCGCGATCCTGGAAGCCGCCGGCTCCGTCTTCACCAACAAGTACGCCGAAGGCTATCCGGGACGACGCTACTACGGCGGATGCGAATACGCCGACGTCGTCGAGCGCGCCGCGATCGCGCGCGCGAAGTCGCTCTTCGGCGCCGAGCACGCCAACGTGCAGCCACATTCCGGCGCGCAGGCGAACATGGCGGTGTACTTCACGCTGCTGAAGCCCGGCGACACCGTGCTCGGCATGAACCTCGCCCACGGCGGCCATCTTACGCACGGCCATCCGCTCAACTTTTCCGGAAAGCTGTACACCATCGTTCCGTACGGCGTCCGCAAAGACGATGAGCGGATTGATTACGAGGAGCTCGAGCGGCTCGCCGACGAGCACAAGCCGAAGATGGTCATGGTCGGCGCGAGCGCGTACCCGCGGGTGATTGACTTCGCACGGATCAGGAAGGCCGCCGATCGTATCGGCGCTCCGGTCGTCACCGACATGGCGCACATCGCCGGTCTGGTCGCCGCCGGCGTCCACCCGAGTCCCGTTCCCCACTCCGACTTCGTGACGACGACCACGCACAAGACGCTCCGCGGTCCGCGGGCGGGCATGGTGCTCTGCCGCGAGCAGTATGCGAAGGATGTCGACCGGACGGTCTTTCCTGGGATCCAGGGCGGCCCGCTGATGCACATCATCGCGGCGAAGGCCGTCTGTTTGAAGGAGGCGGCGGAGCCTGCGTTCGCCGAGTATCAACGGCAGATCGCGAAGAACGCGCAGACGCTCGCGGGTGTGCTCTCCTCGTCAGGGTTCCGCCTCGTGAGCGGCGGGACCGACACACACCTGATGCTCGTCGATGTGTTCTCCCGAGGAATCACGGGGAAGGTGGCGGAGGCGGCGCTCGGAAAGGCCGGCATCACCGTCAACAAGAACGCGATCCCGTTCGATCAGAATCCACCAATGGTCGCGAGCGGCATCCGGATCGGTACGCCGGCGGTCACCACTCGCGGGATGCGCGAGCCGGAAATGCAAATCGTCGGCGAGCTCATCACGCGCGCCCTCGCGACGCCCGGCGATGACAAGGCGCTCGGGATGATTCGGTCTGAAGTCGAAGTGCTGTGCCGGAAGTTTCCCTTGTATCCGGAGTAGGCGACGTCTTCGCGCCCGGCGGCGCGCTCGCGCGCACGATTCCGCATTTCGAAGCCGCGGCCCGGACAGGCTGAAATGGCGGCTGCCGTCGCGCGCGCGTTCGAGCGCGGCGGCGTTCTCCTCGCCGAAGCCGGGACCGGAACGGGCAAAACGCTCGCGTACCTGGTGCCCGCGATCCTGAGCCGACAGCGTGTGCTGGTGTCCACCGGCACCAAGACGCTCCAGGAGCAGATCTACTTCAAGGACATTCCTGCGCTGCGCGACGCGCTCGGCATTCCGTTCACCGCCGCGTATATGAAAGGGCGCGCGAACTACCTTTGTCTGCATCGTCTCGATCAGATCGGGGACGAGAACGGTCCTGCGCCCCTCGCCGTGCACGACGTGTTTCTGCCGGTAATTCGGGAATGGTCGACGCGCACTGAAACGGGCGACCGCGCGGAGCTCGACGAGCTGCCGGAAGACATCGCGTTCTGGAACGAAGTGTCTGCGACCGCCGAGACCTGCCTCGGCACCGAGTGCCCGCGCTATGAGGACTGCTTCGTGACGAAGATGCGGCAGCGGGCCGCCGCGGCCGACGTCGTGATCGTCAACCATCATCTGCTGTGCGCGGATGCGGCGGTCCGCAAGAACGCATTCGGCGAAGTGATTCCCGCGTGCGCCAACGCGATCGTCGACGAGGCGCACCAGCTCGAAGACGTCGCCACGCAGTATTTCGGCTTCAGCGTGAGCACCTATCGATTCGACGAGCTCGCGCGCGATACGGAACGGTTCGTAAAATCGGGGGCGATCGCCGAACGTGCGGACGCCGACGAATTGACGAAGGCGATCGATCGGCTGCGCGATCGCGCGCGGACCTTCTTCAACGACCTCGCCTTCGCCCATCGTGGGAACGGGCGCGCCAAGAGCGAGGAGCGGGTGCGCGCGACCGTCGAGTCGCTGGGCGCTGCCAGTCATGCGGCCGCGCACTTGACGGGCGCGCTCGATATCCTCGAATCGACCCTCGCACTTCTGAAGAAGCCTCACGCCGCAGGCCGAGGCGGGCGACGCTCGAGCCGGATGTCGACAACGACGGCGTCTCACTTGCCCGCCGTGCCGGCACGCTGCGCGACGAGCTGCGATTCCTGCTTCGCGCCGGCGACGACGACTATGTGTATTTCGTCGAATTTCGAGGCCGCGGCATTTTCCTCCGCGCGGCTCCGATCGACGTGTCGGCGATCATCCGTGAGCTTCTCGTCGACAAAATGCGGACGACCGTTCTCACATCGGCGACGCTGACCGTCGATGGGACCTTCGATTACATCCGCGACCGCCTCGGCATCGGCGCCGCGGCGCAGATCCGGCTCGAGTCCGAGTTCGACTACCCGACGCAGGCGATTTTGTATCTCCCGACGAAAATGCCCGACCCACGGTCGCCCGACTTCGGGCTCGCCGCCGGCAGGCAGGTCGTCGACATCCTGCGGAAGACCCAGGGGCGCGCGTTCGTCCTCTTCACGAGTTATGCGACGCTGCGCGAGGTGCAGGCCATCGCCGAGATGGCGATCGACTATCCGATTCTCGTCCAGGGAACGGCGCCGCGCACCCAGCTGCTCAAACAATTCCGTGAGACGCCCCACGCCGTGCTGCTCGCCACGTCGAGCTTCTGGCAGGGCGTCGATGTCGTCGGAGAGGCGTTGAGCTGCGTGATCATCGACAAGCTGCCGTTTGCGTCGCCCGGCGATCCGATCACTGCGGCCCGCATCGATTCGATCAGATCGCGCGGCGGCGATCCGTTCGGCGAGTATCAAGTGCCGCTCGCCATCCTGGCATTGCAGCAGGGGCTCGGCCGCCTGATCCGCCACCGGAGCGATCGCGGCGTGCTGGCGGTCCTCGACCCGCGGCTCAGGACCAAGGGATACGGCCGCCGGTTTGTTGCCTCGTTGCCGCCCGCCCCGGTCGTTTTCGATCTCGCTCGGATCGACGAATTCTTTTCCCGTTAACGGCCATCCAAATGGCCGCCGGCGGCGTCTATGATTCCAGCATGTCGCGAGCGGCCGTCGCCGCCCTCTTTCTCATCCTCTCGCTCCCGGCGGTCGCGTTCGCGGAGCCGGCGGCCGTGCGCCTCCACGGCAGCATCGAGCCTGTCCGCAGCCACCCCGTCGTTGTCCCTCGGCTGACCGGTTCGTCGACGGGGACGCTCGTGATCGTCCACCTGGTGAAGCCGGGGACCGTCGTGAAACGTGGCGATCTCCTGATCGAGTTCGACCGCGAGGCACAGCTCAAGACCGCGCACGATCGCGAGGCCGAGTACCGCGATTTCGTCGAGCAGATCAACAAGAAGCAGGGCGAGCAAATCACGGCGCGCGCCCACGACGAAGTGGAAATCAAGACCGCGGAAAACGCCGTCAAGACGGCCGAGCTGGAGATGCTGAAGAACGAGATGTCGCCGCCGATCGTCGCCGAGCAGAACACGCTGACGCTGGCCGAATCGAAGGCGAAGCTGCAGCAGCTCCGAAAGACGTTCGACCTGAAGCGGAAGGCCGACGTGGCCGACGTGCGTGCGCTCGAGATCCAACGCGACCGCGCGAAAAACGCATGGTCTCACGCCGAGAACAACGCGGGCAAAATGCGCGTCGAGTCGCCGATCGACGGGATGGTGGTGCTGAAGTCGACGTGGAAGAACGGCACGATGGGCGAGGTGCAGGAAGGCGAAGAGGTGCGCTCGGGCCTCCCACTTCTCGACGTGGTCGACGCCTCGGTGATGCGCGTCCGCGCCCGCGTCAACCAGGCCGACGTTCCATATCTTCAGGTCGGCCGGGCCGCGCGCATCACGCTCGATTCGTATCCGACCAAGACGTTCAGCGGCAGGCTCGAGCAGCTGTCGCAGATCGGCGCGATCAGCACGATGTCGAACCGCGTTCGAACGTTCCTCGCCATTTTCAGCATCGAAGGCAGCGATCCGCACCTGATGCCTGATCTCGCGGCTGCGATCGACGTGGGCACGACGGATCAGAATCGATGAAGAAGATCGTCCTCGGTCTGGCCGCGCTTGTTGGCGCGGGCGCCTTGTCGGCGGCCGCGGTCGCCGGCTACCGGCACGACAGCGGGTCGACATCGCTGCCGACGGCCATCGTCGCTAAAACGACCTTCGTCGATTTCCTGCAGCTTCGGGGCGAAATACGGCCTGTCCGCTCCGTGATCCTCACGGCGCCCTCGAGCGGTACGGACCTGCAGATCGTCCGGCTCGTGAAGAACGGCGATACCGTTTCGGCGGGAGACATCGTCGTCGAGTTCGATCCCACCACCCAGCAGAGAACGCTCGAAACCAAGCAGTCCGAGCTGAAGCAGGCCGAGTCGGAGATCGAGCGTACCGAGGCGGAACAAAAGCGGCGCGTCGCGTCGGCGGAGAGCGAAGTCGGCGAAGCGAAGAAGGCGGCCGACCGCGCGCGGCTGGACGTGCAGGCCAATGCGCTCAGACCACGCATCGAAGCGGAAAACATGCTCATCACGTTGTCGAACGCGGAAGAGCACGTCCGCGAGCTCGAAGCGAAGGTTGTCGGCGAACGGCTCGCCGCCGGGGCCGACGTGTCGATGGCGAAGCAGAAGCGCGACAAGGCGCTCTTCGACGTCCGCGAAACCGAACGCATCATCGCATCGCTTCAGGTGCGCGCGCCGATTGCCGGCTCCGTGTCGCTGCTGCCGAATTTTCGCGCCGGCGGACCCGGTTCGCGCATGTCGCCTGAATTCAAGAAAGGCGACCGTGCATGGTTCGGCGCCGCGATCGCGGAACTGCCGGATCTCGCGTCTGTCCAGGTGAACGCGCGAGTTGACGAAACGGATCGTGGCCGCATCCAAATCGGCGGCGGCGCGCGCGTTCGGGTCGACGCGGTGCCGGATCGCGAGCTCACGGGTTCGCTCCGCGACATTTCCGTCGTCGCGAAGCCGGACTTCACGACGTGGCCGCCGGTTCGAAACTTCGACATCGTCGTCGCCCTGGCCGATTCGGATCCCCGCCTCCGATCCGGGATGAGCGCATCGGCACGCATCGAGCTCGATCGGCTGGCGGACGTCCTTGTCGTGCCCACCGGCGCGATTTTCCAGCGCGGCACCTCCGCGGTCGTCTACGTCGTCAACGGCGCCGCGGTGGATGCGCGACCCGTGACTGTTTTGCGGCGAGGGCGCGATCAAGTGGCGCTCGCGTCGGGCGTGCGCGAAGGCGAGCGGATTTCGCTCAAGGAACCGGCCGTCGAAGGATCCGCGAAATGATGCGGCGCGTGTTCGCGGCCATCATCGTCATACTCGTGATCGCCGGGTTTGCGGTGGCGCGCGCCATGTCGACGACCGTCGCCCGCAGCATTCCAACGGTCCGCGTCCAGCGCGGACGCGTGCAAGTCACTGTGTACACGACGGGTGATCTCCGAGCCGCCCGCAGCGTGCAGCTTTCGGTGCCGCCGATGGGCGGCCAGCTGCAGATCGTTCAGCTCGCCGAGTCGGGTGCGGCGGTGAAGAGCGGCGACGTGGTCGTCGAGTTCGACGGCGCCGAGCAGGAGTTCAACCTCGAACAGGCGCGGTACGATCTCCAGCTCGCCGAGCAGGAAATCGTGAAAGCGGACGCGCAGGCGGCGGTGCAGGTTGCTGAAGACGCAGTGGCGCTCCTGCACGCGCAATACGATGTTCGCCGCGCCGAGCTCGACACGCAGGGCAACGAGCTGTTGAGCGCGATCAAGGCCGAGCAGAATATCATCGCGCTCGCCGAAGCGCGGCAGCGGCTCGCGCAGATTGAAGCGGACGTCAAGACGCACGCGAACACGACGCGCGCATCCGCCGCAGGCTCCGCCGAGAAGCGCAACAAGGCGCAGCTGGCAGTGCGAGTCGCCGAGCGGAATATCGACAGCCTGCGCATTCGCGCGCCGTTCGACGGCTTCGTCGCGATCAGAACCAACTTCCAGGCATTCGGCGGCATCTACTTCGGCGGCGCCATGCCCGACTACCGCGTCGGCGACGCGACGTTCGCCGGCCAGTCGATTGCCGACGTGGTCGATTCATCGCAAGTGGAGGTCACGGCCAAGCTGTCGGAACAGGATCGTGCGAACGTGTCGGCGGGGCAGGCCGTGGAGGTCTCGGTCGATGCGCTGCCGGACGCCAAACTCGTCGGCACGGTCCGCGCGGTGAGCGGCGTCGCGTCGCGCGGCATTTTCGATGCCGGCACGCGGCAGTTCGACATCACATTCGCGGTCGCCGGACGGGGCGGCGTTCGCCCGGGGGTCTCGGCGGGAATCGCGATCGCCGGGCCGGCGTACGACAACGTGCTGTACCTGCCTCGTACCGCGGTGTTCGATGTCGCCGGCAAGCCAACGGTCTACGTGCGCTCGATCGGCGGCTTCGACGCCCACGAGGTCCGCGTGCGCGCCTGGACCGATGCCGTCGCCATTGTCGAGAATGTCGACGCGGCGGCGGAAGTCGCGCTGATCAACCCGAACTCGCCGTCCGGTTCGCGGCCCAAGCCGCAGGCGCCTGCTGCGCCGCGGAGCGCGGCGCGATGAGCGCCGTCCCGAGCGCCGGCGGCTGGAAGGCACGGTCGGCACTCTGGCTGCCCGACGTCGGGCGCAGCGTCGAAAATCTCCTGCTCCATAAGCTCCGCACGCTGCTGACGATGCTGGGGATGATTTTCGGCGTCGCGGCAGTGCTCGCGATGCTGTCCATCGGCGCCGGCGCGCAGCAGCAGGTCATGGCGTTCATCGAGGACCTCGGCGTGAGGAACCTGATCGTCGAGGCGCGCGAGACGACCGAGTGGCAGGCGTTCCAGAAAGTCCGCCAGCAGTCGCCGGGCCTGAGCTTTCACGACATCCGCGCTATGCAGGCGTCGGTACCCGGGCTGGATATCCTGTCGCCGCGGAAGCGGTTCACGCCGACGCAGGTGGTGCCGAAACCGCAGGGTGAGCTGCCCGCGGTTTACGGCGTCGAGCCGATCTACAGACAGATCGCCGGCTTGAAAATCACCACCGGCAGATTTTTCACCGACAATGAATCGGCGCATGCCGCGGCGCTTTGCGTGCTCGGGGAAGCGGCGCGGGTGCGTTTATTCGGCCTGACGAACGCCATCGGCAAGTTCGTGAAAGTCAACGAGCAGTGGTTTCAGGTCATCGGTATCGCCGGGGCACAGGCGGTCGTCCAGAACGACGTCGCCGGCGTGCCGGGCCAGGACCGCAACAATCTGATCTACGTGCCGACCGGCGCGGCGATGTTCCGCCTCGAGGACAACTACAGCTCGTTCCGCGACGAGATCGACGGCGTGTACCTGCGGCTGAAGCCCGACGTGGATATCACGGCGGCGGCAGCCACGGTCCGCGGCATCCTCTCGGCCTCTCACCGTGGCGCCGACGACTACTCCCTTGTCGTTCCTGCCGAGCTCCTCGCGGAGCAGCAGCGCACCAAGCGAATCTTCGACATCGTGATGGTGGCGCTCGCGTCGATCTCGCTGCTCGTCGGCGGCATCGGCATCATGAACATCATGCTGGCGAGCGTTCTCGAACGGACGCCGGAAATCGGCCTGCGGCGCGCGCTCGGTGCGACGCAGACCGACATCATCCGGCAGTTCGTCATCGAGACGACCCTGATTGCCGTCGCGGGCGGCACGATCGGGCTCATCCTGGGCGCCGGCATGTCGCGCCTGATTGCCAGCTTCGCCGGCTGGTCGACGATCGTCACGGGAGGGTCGCTGCTCCTCGCCTTCTCGGTGTCCGTGCTGATCGGCCTGGTCTTCGGCGTGTATCCCGCCATGAAGGCGGCGCGGCTCGAACCTGTCCAGGCGCTCCGGTACGAATAGGCAGGCCTTGAGACCTGCCCGCCGTACGTTAAACTCTCCGCGTACCGGTTGCTCTATTCCTAGGAGGATACCAATGGTCCGCCGACTCTCCGGCCGACATTCGTGGCTGACGGCGTTCGCCGTCTTCGCGGCGCTCGCGATCGCATGGCCGGCAGCGGCCCAATCCACGGGGCTCGTCAAAGGGCTCGTGAAGGACGACAAAGGCCAGCCCGTCGAAGGCGCGAAGGTCACTATCGAGTTCACGGGCGGTGTGAGCCGCAAGTTCGACGGCAAGTCGGACAAAAAGGGTGAGTTCCTCCAGATCGGCCTCGCTCCCGGCGAATACAAGATCACCGCGGAGAAAGACAAGCTGACCGCCGCGCAGACCGTGCGCGTGCGCATCGGACAAACAGCCGAGGCCTCTCTCGTGCTCGGCGTCAACGCGGCCGCCTCTTCGGCCGAAGCAGCGAAGAAATCGGCGGAGCTGAAGAAGGTGTTCGACGAAGGCGTCGCCGCGAGCCATGAAGGAAAGCAGGACGAAGCGATTGCGGCGTTCACCAAAGCCGCCGAGCTGAATCCTTCATGTTACGACTGCTACTACAATGTCGGGTTCGCCAACGCTCAGAAGAAGGAGTACGACAAGGCCGAAGCGGCGTACAAACGCGCGATCGAGCTGAAGGCCGACTACGCCGAGGCCTACAACGGCCTCGCGAACATCTACAACGCGCAGAGGAAATTCGATCAGGCCTCGGAGGCCAGCGCCAAGGCGATGCAGTATTCGGGAGGCGGCGCGATCGGCGGCGTCGCCGCCGCGGGCGGAAACGCCGACGCCATGTACAACCAGGGCGTCATCCTGTGGAACGCCGGCAAGATTCCCGAAGCGAAGAAGCAGTTCGAGGCAGCCGTCGCCGCGAACCCGAATCATGCGGAGTCGCATTATCAGCTCGGGATGGCGCTGCTGAACGAAGGCAACATGGCGTCTGCGGCGACCGAGTTCGAGACGTACCTGAAGCTGTCGCCGGCGGGTCCCAACGCGCCGACGGCGAAAGCGATGGTTGCGCAGCTGAAGAAGTGATCGATTCCGCGGCCCTTCGCGCTCGGCTGGCTGGCGTACGCGATCGCATCGCGCGCGCCGCCGGTCGGGCCCGCCGCGATCCCGCCTCCGTCCGACTGATTGCCGTCTCAAAGACGTTCGACGCCGCGCACGTTCGCATCGCCGCCGAGTGTGGACAGATCGACTTCGGTGAGAACAAAGTCCAGGAGGCGCTCGACAAGATGGATCGAACGTCGGACCTTCCGCTCCGCTGGCATCTCGTCGGCCACCTGCAGTCGAACAAGGCGGCGAAAGCGGGCAGCCGCTTCGACGTGATCCATTCACTGGACGGCGCGCCGCTGCTGGCCCGCCTCGACAACGCGGCGGATGCCGCCGGACGCCGGATCGACCTGCTGGTGCAGGTCGATCTTGCCGGCGAAGTTACGAAACACGGCGCCAGCGAAAGCGGTCTCGACGCTATTTTCGCGGCCGCACGCAGCTGCAGCGCCGCGCGGGTCGTCGGACTGATGCTGTTGCCGCCCGCCGTCGACGACCCGGAGCGTGCCCGGCCGTACTTTCAAACAACTGACCGACATTCGCGCCCGCTTGCTCGAGCGCGGTGTCGAGCCGGCAATGCTGAAGGATCTCTCCATGGGCATGAGCGACGACTTCGAGGTGGCCGTCGAGGAAGGCGCCACGCTCGTGCGGGTCGGAAGCGCGATTTTCGGGAGCCGCACGTATGTTTGACCCTGCTCTGTCGTCGGCGCCGTCTTCGGCCGATAAGCCAACCGGAGAAAAAAGGCGCATGAACGTCAGCCCTCTTGATTTGCGGCAACAGCGGTTCCACACCGTCTTCCGCGGCTTCGACAAAGTGGAAGTGACGTCGTTCCTCGCGGCGGTCGCCGACGATTACGAGCAGGCGCTGCGCGAAACGGATCGTCTGCGCCAGGACCTCGCGCGAATGGAAGCCGTGCTCACCGAGCATCGCGAGCACGAGCGCAACCTGAAGAACACGCTGCTGACCGCTCAAAAGGTGTCCGAAGACATCAAGTCGAACGCCAACGAAGAAGCCCGGCTCATCGTCCGCGAAGCGGAAGGCCGCTCGAACATGCTGCTCGAGCGCACCGAAGCGCGGCTCGAGGACATCCAGCGCGAGATCGACGGCCTGCGGCTGAAGCGCAAGGACGTCGAGACCTCGATCGAAGCGACGATCAACACGCTGCGGAACACGCTCGACTACGTCCGCGAACAGGCAGACCGCGAGCACGAGGACAACATCCTGCTTCACCGGCCGCGCCAATCGGACCAGGACGAGAACCGCGACGTGCGCGACACGCGCAAGATCATCGGGTAGCCGCCCGCGGAAAAAGCCCGAGTAATATTGGTGGGTTGATTCCGGCCGATCTCCTCGTTCACAACACTTCCGAGCTGCTGACCTGCGCGGGCCCCGCGCCGCGCCGCGGCGCCGCGCAGCGTGAGTCCGGATCCATTCCAAACGGCGTCGTCGCGTCAACCGGCGGCCGAATCACGTTCGTCGGCTCCGATGCCGAATGGCGGCGCGCCGGCGCGCTGGCGCCCGGCGCCGCGCTCGTCGACGCACAGGGCGGCGCGGTCGTGCCCGGGTTCGTCGATCCGCACACCCACGTTGTATTCGCCGGCGACCGCCGTGACGAGCAGCGCCGTCGGCTCGCCGGCGCGACCTACGCGCAGATCGCCGCCGAGGGCGGCGGCATCGTGAGCACCGTCCGCGCGACCCGCGCGGCATCGGCGGAGGAGCTGTTCACCGACACGCGGCGGCGGCTTGACGAGATGCTTCGCTGCGGCACGACGACGTGCGAGGCGAAGAGCGGGTACGGCTTGACGACGGAATCCGAGCTGAAGATGCTGCGTGTGGTTCGCGAGCTCGCGCGCGATCACCCGATGGACATCGTTCCGACGTTCATGGGTGCGCACGATATCCCGATCGAATTCCGTGACCGCCGGCGCAAATATATCGAGCTCGTGACCCGCGAGATGATCCCGGCGGTTGCCGGCGAACGTCTCGCCGAGTGGTGCGATGTCTTCTGCGAAACCGGTGTGTTCACGCCGGATGAATCGCGCGAGATCCTCGGGGCCGCAGAGAGGCACGGGATGAAGCTGCGTATTCACGCCAACGAGCTCGGCGCGAGCGGCGGATCGGAAGTGGCCTGCGAGGTGAGAGCACGTTCGGCGGATCACCTCATTTTCACGGGCCCGAGGGAGGCTGACGCGTTTCGAGCCGCAGGCGTGGTCGCCACGCTCCTCCCGATTGCGGCGTTCTACTTGAAGCTCGGGTCCTTCGCGCCGGCGCGCACGTTCATCGACCGTGAAGTCGCCGTCGCGCTCGCGACCGACGTCAACCCCGGCGCCGGGTTTTCTCCTTCGATGCCGTTCGCGATGACGCTCGCGTGCTTCGGGATGGGTATGACATTCGAAGAGGCGATCGTTGGCGCAACGATCAACGCGGCGTACTCGATCGATCGGCACGGCGACGTCGGCAGCCTCGAGACCGGCAAACAGATGGACGCCGTGATCATCGACGGACCAGCGATCGATCTGATGCGCGTGGGTGCGAGGACCATTCGCGTGGTGATCAAGAAAGGGCGCGTCGTGGCACGCCAAGCCGAGCACGATCACAGTTAAGCGCCTGCGGCCATGCCAGCGGCCGCACGCGCGCTGCGCGCCGCGGACGCGATGGCATCAGCGAGCGGGGGTGGGGCGCCGCGAGAAACTAAAGAAGGACATCGTCACATGTCGCTCGTTGAAAAATCACTGCGAGACCTGCTCGCTGCGTTTGCCTCATCGGACCCGACGCCGGGAGGGGGTTCGGCGGCTGCCGCCGCGTCCGCGATCGGCGCGTCGCTGCTGATGATGGTGGCCGGGCTTCCCAAAACGCGCACCGGGAGCGAGGCGGAAAAGACGACGCTCACATCGGCGGGGATATGGCTGACGCGCCTGCAGGCGCAGCTCACCGACGCCGTCGACGCGGATACTGCCGCCTACGATCAGGTCGTCGCCGCATACAGGCAGCCGAAGGCCACGCCGCCCGAACAAGCGTCGAGAAAGGCGGCAATCCAGCGCGCGCTGCACGCCGCGACCGACGTGCCGCTCAACGTGATGCGGCTGTCCGCCGAAAGCCTGCAGCATGCCCGTGCTGTCGCGGCCGACGCACATCGGCCCGCCGCGAGCGATGTGGGCGTCGCGGTTGCGCTGCTCATGGCCGGGCTGCAGGGCGCGCGGCTGAATGTCGAGACAAATATCGGTGCGTTGTCCGACGCGGCCTACAAAGACGCGGTCGCCGCGGAAGTCGACCGGCTGATGCGTGTCGGAGGAGAGTCGGCGGAAGCCGCCAGGTCGTCGCTCGGCTGACGCGCCCCGCTACCGTTGTGGGATGGTGAAAGCGTCGGTGTGCCACGAGAACGGGCACTGGTACTTGTAGCCTGGCAGCACATCGACGGTGCGAACGTACGACCCATCGACGATCGTGTGATTCTCTTTGTGCTGGATCGTGAACCCGTCGGGCGCGAGCGGCACGTCGTAGTCGGCCGCGAGTTCGAGGATCCGGGTCTGCAGCTGCGCGTCGCCTTTATCGGCGCCAAACTGCGTGGCCTCCTGGACGGCATCCTTGAACTTGTAGAACGACAGGTACGCCGTGCCGAGACGCCACGCAGCGTTGGCGATCAGCGCGGCCACAGCCAGTTTGACAATCAGCTTGATCACGGTTCGCTCTCGTCAGTGTATCTGCCGAAGCATGCGATCCCAGCGCGTGCGGGTGAAGAAGTGCACGAAGACCGACCCCATGCCTTTGAGCGTGGCGCTGGCGCCTTCGTCTTCGTAGTCTTCGCGGCCCGCCTCATACGACCAGTAGATCAGGAGCGCTTTGCCTTTCACGTTCTCGCGCGGCATGAAGCCCCAGTAACGGCTGTCCTGAGAATTGTCTCGGTTGTCCCCCATCATGAAGTACTGATTCGCGGGGACCGTCACGGGACCGTAGCGCTCGCGCACGTCGAATGACGTGACCTCGTGCAGCTCCGATTCTGCGCCGGGCGGCTGCAGGAAGTGGACGTACGGCTCATCGAGCGGCTTGCCGTTGATGTACACCTTCTTCTCGCGCAGCTCGACCGTCTCGCCCGGCAGGCCGATCACACGCTTGATGAAATCGCGGTCGGGCTCGACCGGATACTTGAACACCAGAATATCGCCGCGCTTGATCGTGCCGACCGGCAGAAGCGTCCGCTCGAGCGCCGTCTCGGTCGGACCGAACACGAATTTGTTCACGAGCAGGTGATCGCCGATGAGCAGGTTCTCTTCCATCGACCCGGTCGGGATCTTGAACGCCTGCACGACGAAGGTGCGGATGAACAGCGCCAGAATCACCGCGATGACGATCGATTCGAAGTACTCGCGAATCGTCGACTTCTTGAACTCCTTGGCCACTTTTGCCTTTTGCCTTTTGCCTTCTAACTTTCGCTATCCGTCCCCATCTTCAGGACCGCGAGAAACGCTTCCTGAGGGATCTCGACCTTTCCGACCCGCTTCATGCGCTTCTTGCCTTCCTTCTGCTTTTCGAGCAGCTTCCGCTTGCGCGAAATGTCGCCGCCGTAACATTTCGCGAGCACGTTCTTTCTCAATGCCTTCACGGACTCGCGCGCGATGATGCGACCGCCGATCGCGGCCTGAATGGCGACTTCGAACATCTGTCGCGGAATCAACTCGCGCATCTTCGACGCGAGCGCGCGGCCGCGGTCGTACGCCATGTCGCGATGGACGATGATCGACAGCGCGTCGACCGGATCACCGTTCACCAGAATATCGAGCTTGACGAGCGGCGACGGCCAGTAGCCGGTGACATGATAGTCGAGCGATGCGTAGCCTCGCGACAGGGTTTTCAGCCGGTCGTAAAAGTCGAGCACCACTTCGTTAAAGGGCAGCTCGTAGGTGAGGAGCACGCGATCCGAAGCGGTGTATTCGAGCTTTTTCTGGATGCCGCGCTTGTCCTGACAGAGCTGCAGGATGCCGCCGACGTGCTCGGCCGGCGTCAGGATCATCGCCGTGATCACCGGCTCCTCGATGACGCTGATTCGTCCGGGATCGGGCAGCTTCGACGGGCTGTCGATCTCCTGCACCTGGCCGTCGGTCGTCGTCACGCGATACAGCACGCCGGGTGCTGTCGTGACGAGGTCCATGTTGAACTCGCGCTCCAGCCGCTCCTGCACGATCTCCATGTGCAGCAGTCCGAGAAACCCGCAGCGGAACCCGAAGCCGAGCGCGACGGAGGTTTCGGGCTCGTAAAAAAATGACGCGTCGTTCAACCGCAGCTTTTCGAGCGCGTCCCGCAGCTCGGGATACTGATGCCCCTCGACCGGATAGAGTCCGGCGAAGACCATCGGCTTCAATTCCTTGAAGCCTGGAAACGGCGCGCTCGTCGGGTTGCCGGTCTCGGTGATCGTGTCGCCGATTTTCGCGTCGCTGATCTTCTTGATGTTCGCGACGAGGAAGCCGACCTCGCCCGCCGCGAGCGTGTCGACCTCGACCGCTTTCGGCGTGAAGATGCCGACCTGCAGCGATTCGTAGTCCTGCCCTTCCGCCATCAGCCGGATCTTCATCCCTTTGCGGATGACACCGTCAATGACACGGATGACGATCACGACGCCGCGGTACGGGTCGTACCAGGAGTCGAAGATCAGCGCCTTCAGCGCCGCGCTGGCGTCGCCAGCCGGCGGCGGCAGCCGCTCGACGATTGCTTCGAGGATCTCGGGCACGCCGGTGCCCATCTTCGCGCTCGCCAGGATCGCGTGATCGCCGTCAAGGCCGATGATGTCCGATATCTGCCGGCGCGCCTCCTCGGGCTGCGCGCCCGGCAGATCGATCTTGTTGATGACCGGGATGATCTCGAGATTGTTTTCGACCGCCAGATAGGCGTTCGCGAGCGTCTGCGCCTCGACGCCCTGCGATGCGTCGACGAGCAGCAGCGCGCCCTCGCACGCGGCGAGCGACCGCGTCACTTCGTACGAGAAGTCGACGTGGCCGGGCGTGTCGATCAGGTTGAGGACGTACTTTTCGCCGGTGCTCGCCGTGTAGTGAAGGCACACCGGATGCGCCTTGATCGTGATGCCGCGCTCGCGCTCGAGGTCCATCGCATCGAGGACCTGGGCCTCCATCTCGCGCGCCTGCAGCGCCCCGGTGAGCTCGAGAAAACGATCGGCCAGCGTCGACTTGCCGTGGTCGATGTGCGCGATCACCGAAAAGTTGCGGATATGCTGGGCGTCCACTTACCTGAAGATGATCAGCGCCCTTCGAGCGGGACGTATCGCTGCGGGTACGACGGGCCGATGTACTCGGCGCGCGGCCGGATCAGCCGGTTGTTCGCATACTGCTCGAGCACGTGCGCCGTCCAGCCCGATATCCGGCTCACGGCGAAGATCGGCGTGAAGAGCTCGATCGGAAAACCGAGCGAATGGTACGTCGACGCCGAATAGAAGTCGACGTTCGGATTCAGCTGCTTCTCGGATTTGACCAGCGCTTCGATGCGCTGCGACATCTCGAACCAGATCGGCTGCCCCACGCGCTGGCCGAGGTCCTTCGACATCTGCCGCAGATGCGTCGCGCGCGGGTCTTCTGTGTGATACACGCGGTGGCCGAAGCCGGGAATCTTCTCCTTGCGCGCGAGCTTGGCCCGCACGACCTCTTCGGCTTTCCCGGGCGCCGCGCTCTCGCCGATCTCGAGCAGCAGCCGCATCACGTCGGCATTTGCGCCGCCATGAAGCGGCCCCTTCAGCGTGCCGATCGCGGCGACGATCGCCGAATGGATGTCCGTGAGCGTCGCGGCCGCGACGCGCGCGGCGAAGGTCGACGCGTTGAGTTCATGATCCGCGTGCAGGATCAGCGCGACATCGAACGCGCGCGTCGCAAGACCGCTCGGCCGCTCGCCGGTGAGCATGTGCAGAAAGCTCGCAGCATGGCCAAGCACCGGATCGGGCTGAATCGGTCCGCCGCCTGCCGCCATCCGGCCCATCGTGGCGACGATGGAGCTGACTTGCGCGGTGAGGCGGACGGCCTTGCGGTAGTTGGCCTGCGGGGATTGATCGGCGGCGTCGGCATCGTAATGGCTGAGCGCGGATGTCAGGGTCCGCAGCGCGTCCATCCCGTCGCCCGGCGGCAAGCTGCGCATGAGGCGCAACACCGGCTCCGGCAGCGGACGCGCCGCGACGAGCTGCGACTGCAGATCGCCGAGCTCGGAGCGCGTCGGCAGACGCCGATGCCACAACAGGAAGCAGACTTCTTCAAACGTCGCGTGCCGCGCCAGGTCGTGAATGTCGAATCCACAATATGCAAGCACGCCGCGGTCGCCATCCAGGTAGCAGATCGCCGACGATGTGGCTACGGTATCTTCAAGTCCGCCTTTCGGCTTCGCGGCCGTCGTCATGACCCTTCATCATACTCCGACAGCCCGGCGCGTCGTGGAGACTGCCGCCTTGTAGACGAGGCCGATCACCACGCCGACAATCATCCACTCGATGAGCGACGCGATCGACATCATCGCCGTGATCCGCCGGCCCGTGTTGGTGATCGCGTAGCCCACCATGAAGTCGTAGCCGACTTCGAGCACGCCGACCGCGAGGCCGAAACGCAGACCTTCGACGACCGGCTGGCCGCCTTCATATCCTTTGGCGTAGATGAAGGTCGCCGCCAGCATGGCGAGGAAAATCCCGCAGAAGAGATACGGCATGTACGGCGCTTGAGATTCCGCGGGGCGGAACACGCCGGGATAACGGCCGAACTCCGCGCTCAGCACGTTGCCGTAGACAATGAACCCGTAGAGCGCATCGACGATCGTCGCGGTGACGGCGGCAAGGACAAGGCGTGTGTAATTCATGCCGCGAATATACGCCACCTCAGCAATTCTTTATATCAGGAAATTGCGGCCGCGCCTTGCGGACCCCCGGCGGCGTAGCGGAGAAACAGCTGGCCCCACGGCGTCGTTTCGCACCAGCGCTCGAAGACGCGACGGTCGAGGAGCGGCCAGCGGTAGAAGTCGTGGTAGACGTCGCTCGCGAGAATGAAGCCGTTCACGAGCGGCGTGTGGAAAAACAGCTTCTGCAGGCGCTTGAGCGGACCGAACCAAATCAGATCGCCGCCACCGACGCGGACCAGATTCTTTCCGACGTGGAAATGCCAGTTCTCCTGCGCGGCATCGACGTCGCCGACGATCTCGATCTCGCGGGGATCGCCGACGCCGAGGCCATCCTCATGCGCCAGGCGAATGTAGTCGAGCGACAGCGGATCGAACCCCATCATCTTCGCCGAGACCGCGTCGATCGCGACTTGGTCGGCCGAGGCGAGCATCACGTTTTTCACGACCGGATACATCGTGCGCGGACCTGGCCCGTTGCCCGCGGTCGTGCCATCCATCACGGCGAAAATGCCGGAGTGGATCTCTTTCTGAATCGCGAGAAGGTCGACCAGCGTTTCGTGAATCCACGAGTGCGTGTAGTGACGCCGGGTATTGAGCAGGCCGCCGAACGCGTTCTTCATCGCGCCGGTCGTCGTCGTGTAGATGTGGCACTTGGTCGTCGGCAAGTGGACGATGTTCTTGCCGAAGAAATATTCAGGGATGTGGATGCCTTCGGGAAAAATGCGGTCGAGCACGCGCATCCGCGCTTTGGGCGCGAACCGCACCCACTTCATGTCCGAGTCCCTGAAGTTATAAAGCACCGGGATCTGGTACCGCTTGAAAATCGGCACGTAGTGGTTGAGATCCTCGCCTTTGAACGCGTTGGTGACGACGGTCTTGTTCTGGACGCACACCTGATCGCGAAAACCGCGATTGCGCGAGCGCCTGAATCGTGCCCTCGAGCTGCCACGGCGTCGTGTTCGCCGCCGGAAATGGAAAGTGCCAGGAGATGTTGTCTTTGAGGATCGTCGTCTTGTCGCTCGCCAGCGCGTCGGCGGCGCCGCCGAGGTCGATGACGCGATCGATATCCTCGAGAATCGTCTCGGGCGTGACGCGAACGACGGCAACTCTGGATTTGATCACGGTGCGTGATCGCGCAACGCGCGAGTTACGACTTGGAGCTCAACAGGCCAGGCGCGACAACCGATTCGCCGGCGTACTGCTGAACGATCGACAGAAGGCCAGTGTACAGGAAGCCGACCTGGAAGAGGACCAGGAAGGGCAGCGTCCCGTAAATCTGGTTGGCGAGCGCGTAAAACACCGTCGCCGTGAAATAGAGCCCGAGCGCCAGCTCGATGAGCGGCTGCACCGCAACCGACTGGCGGTACTTCTTGCCGACCCACTCGTCCGCGTCGCCTTCGATGCGGTACTTCGGCGTGCGGGCGAAGTCCGTCTGCTTGTTGAACAGCGCTTCGAACACGGCGCGCGTGTTGTTGATCGACAGGCCGATGCCGACCGACATCAGAAACGGCACGTACTTGATTCGAGCGCGCCAGTCCGTGTGAATCTCGCGCTGGCAGACCGTATAGAAATTGCAGAACGAAAACGTGGCGGCGAAAAACAGCGGGATATCGATGAGCAGCATCTCGTACCAGCCCATGTTGTAGCGAATGACCATCGCCGGGAACATGAGCACCGAGAGGACGCACATCAGGATGTAGTTGAAGTTCGCGGTCAGATGGAAAAACGCCTCGGTCTTGACCCCGAGCGGCAGGTCGGAGCGCAGAATCCGCGGCAGCAATTTGCGACAGGTCTGGATAGACCCTTTCGCCCAGCGATGCTGCTGCGACTTGAACGCATTCATCTCGACCGGCACTTCGGCGGGAGCGATCAGCTCGGGCACGAACACGAACTGCCAGCCGCGCAGCTGCGCGCGGTAGCTCAAATCGAGATCTTCGGTCAACGTATCGTGCTGCCAGCCACCCGCATCGTCGATGGCGGCGCGCCGCCACACCCCGGCGGTTCCGTTGAAGTTGAAGAAGCGGCCGCCGCGATGCCGACCGCCGTGCTCGAGCACGAAATGACCGTCCAGCAGGATCGCCTGGATCTTCGTGAGCAAGGAATAGTCGGCGTTGATGTGACCCCAGCGGGCCTGCACCATGCCCACCTTCTCGCTGGAGAAGTGCGGCATCAACCGCTGCAGAAAGTTTGTCGTCGGAATGAAATCGGCGTCGAAGATGCCGACGTACTCGCCGGTGGCAACCTTGAGCCCGGCCTCGAGCGCGCCGGCCTTGAATCCAATCCGATCGCTGCGATGGAAATACTTGATATCGACGCCCTGCTCCGCCCAGCGGCGGACAGCGGCGCCCGCGATGCTGCGCGTTTCGTCGATCGAATCGTCGAGCACCTGGATCTCGAGCTTGTCTCGCGGGTAATCGATGCGACAGACGGCGTCGATCAGCCGGTCGGCCACGTACATCTCGTTATAGAGCGGCAGCTGAATCGTGACGCGCGGCAGCGGATCGAGAGGCGGTCCCGCCTTCGGTTCGTTGTCGCGGTATTTCATGTACAGATAGACGAGGTAATAGCGGTGCCATCCGTAGACCGCGAGGATGATGAGAACGAAAAAATAGGCGGCGAGGATGAGGGTTTCCGGGGTGCTCATTTATGACTCGAGACGGACGGCGAAACCCTCGCAGGCACAATCGTTTATGTTACTGTCGGGGTGTTGAAACGTCAACAAATCGGCCGCCTCGCGTGTATCTGAATGAATGATCAGCAACTCCGCGCGCTCCTCGACGATGTGGCTCGCGGCGCCATCGCTCCTGAGATCGCCAGCCGACGCCTGCTCGATGTCCTTCGCGAGCAGCCGTTTCACGATCTGGGGTTCGCGCGCGTCGATCACCATAGGTCAGTCCGTCAGGGTTTCCCCGAAGTCATCCTCGGCCTAGGCAAAACACCTGCCCAAGTGGCCGCAATTGCGGCCGAGATCGTCGCGCGCGGCTCAACCCTTCTAATCACGCGCGCCACGCAGGCCGCCTATGATGCCGTTCTCGAGCGCGTGCCGGGAGCCGCGTACTATACGGATGCAGCCATCATCACATTGCGTCAGCAGGATGTCGCGCCGGGTAAAGGAAAGATACTGGTCGTCTCTGCGGGGACGTCGGACATTCCGGTCGCCGAAGAAGCGGTACGGACAGCCGAGCTGATGGGCAACGACGTCGAGCGCCTCTACGATGTCGGCGTGGCCGGCCTGCATCGCCTCCTCAGCGAGCGAGCCCGTCTCGCGTCAGCGCGCGTGATTGTCGTCGTCGCCGGCATGGAAGGCGCGTTGCCTTCGGTGGTGTCCGGCCTCGTGAGCGTGCCCATCGTCGCCGTGCCCACAAGCATCGGGTACGGGGCCAGTTTTGGCGGCATCGCGGCGCTGCTTGGCATGCTGAACAGCTGCGCATCCGGCGTTTCGGTCGTGAATATCGACAACGGCTTCGGCGCCGCCAACATCGCGTCCTTGATTAATCACCTGTAAAAGCGCTTTCCGGAGCGCTTTCGTCTGGCCACAAAGCCTCTGCCGCGTTACAATCAGAGGTTCCCAAGCCACGCCCGGCGACCCAGCGACGGTCAGAACCTTCACGCCCATGCAACCAGGAGCCCTGCGGGCTCTCGAATTCGATCGCATTGTCGAAGCTGTCCGGAGCTTCGCCGCCACGCCGATGGGCGACGAACGACTGGCTCAGCTGGCACCGTCTGGGGACCCTGACACCGTCGCGCGGCTGCTGGCCGGCACCACTGAAACGACCAACTTTCTCGCGACCGGCGGCGCATTTGCGCTCCGCGCGTCGGCGGACCTTCCGGAAATCCTGAGCGCGCTCACTGTCGAGGGACGCGCGCTCGAGCCGCTGCGACTGCTGGCGCTCGCCGCTTTCCTCGAATCGGTCGACGAATCGCGAGCCGCCATTCATCGCGCGCCCGGGGTCCTTTCCGCTCCTCGACGCGGCGATCGGCGGCGCCGCTTCGTTCAACGGCGAGATCGCGCAGGTCCGCGAAAAGATCGATCCGTCGGGCGAGGTGCTCGATAGCGCGAGCCCGCAGCTCAAAACGATTCGCGAGCGCCTGCGCAAGCAGAAATCGCGGCTGCGTAACACCCTCGAGTCGTATCTACGCGGAAAGGAAACTGCGAAGTATCTGCAGGATCAGGTCGTCACCGAGCGGAACGGCCGCTACGTGATCGTCGTGAAGTCCGAGCACCGCACGTCTATTCCGGGAATCGTCCACGGCGCCTCGGCGAGCGGCGCGAGTCTGTACCTGGAGCCGCTCAGCACCGTCGAGATCAACAACGATATCGTCGCGCTCGACGAGCAGGAGGCGGAAGAGATCCGCAGGATCCTGCTCGCGCTCACGGACGCGTTTCGCGCGCGGCCGGCGGACTTGCAGCGGACAATCGAGGCGGCCACGGCGGTCGATGTGCTGCAGGCTCGCGCGCGGTTCTCGAATTCCATCGACGGCATCGAGCCGGCGCTTTCAACCGATGGCGCATTCGAGCTGCAGGCGGCGCGTCATCCGCTGATTCGCGAAGAGAGCGCGTTCGGGGCGAGCCGATTGTCCGCCGTGCCGGTGACGATCAAGATCATTCCGCCCGCGACCGTGCTGCTCATCACCGGCCCAAATACCGGCGGCAAAACCGTGGCGCTGAAGACCGCCGGGCTCCTGTCGTTGATGGCGCAATCGGGCCTGAGGATTCCCGCGGCTGATGGCTCACGCGTCCCGATATTTCGAACGGTCTTCGCCGACATCGGCGACGAGCAGTCGATCGACGCGAACCTGAGCACGTTTTCCGGGCACATCACGAACATCGCGTCCATGGATCGGGCACTGCAGGTGCCGGCGCTCGTGCTGCTCGATGAGATCGGATCGGGGACCGACCCGATCGAGGGCGGCGCGCTCGGCGTGGCCGTGGTCGATCATTTCCGGAAGCGCGGCGCGACGGTGATCGCCACCAGTCATTACGACGCCTTGAAAACATATGCGTCGACGACGCCGGGGGTCGCGAGCGCGGCGTTCGGGTTCAATACCGACACGTTCGCGCCGACCTATCAGCTCCTGTACGGTTCGCCCGGCCGAAGCCTCGCGCTCGAAATTGCCGGCCGCCTCGGGCTTGGGCCGTCGATCATCCTCGCTGCCCGGGAGAACCTCACGGCGCGCGAGGCGCAGCTCGCCGAGCACCTGGCGAAAATCGATCACGACATGCGTGCGCTCGAGCACGACCAGCGCATTGCCGCCCGCGAACGGGAGACGTTGGAAGCCGCCGAAACGCGCATGCGTCAACGCGACGAAGCGCTGCGGCAGCGCGAAGAAACGTTCCGTCGCCGTTTGAACGAAGAGATCGACGCGCAGGTGCGTCATGCGCGGCGTGAGATCGACGAGGTCATCGCGGACCTGAAGGCGCGCGCCGCGGCGATGGCGGACGCGGCGGGGCGGCAGCAGCCGGTATCCACCGGCGAAGTTGGAGCCGTGCGAAGCGACGCCCGGCTGGCGGTCGACGCGCTCGCAAGCCGCATTCTCGAGCCGGCAGCGGCCGGTGACGCTGGCGTTCCGCCTGCTGCGCACACGCGACAGCCTCTCGGCGTCGGCGATCGCGTGATCGTTGGCGGCCTCGGCCTCGAAGCGGTCGTGACCTCGGTCCACGATGGCACGGCGGATCTCGATGTGCGCGGCAAACGCATGCGCGCCAGCGTTCGCGACCTTCGGTTGATTGGAGGGCCGGCCGCGGCCGGCGCGGCGCAAGTGCGCGTGAATGTCGCGCTGCAGCCGCGAGAACGGACCGAGGCCGACCTGAACGTCATCGGCTGTACGGTCGATGAAGCGATCGCGCGAACCGAACGGTTTCTCGATGAATCGCTGCTCACCGATCAGCACATCGTCCGCGTGATCCATGGACACGGCACCGGACAGCTGAAGCGCGCATTGAACGGTTTCTTTCAGCAGCATCCACTCGTCGCGCGGTTCGCCTCGGCGCCGCCCGAACAGGGCGGCGGCGGGGTCACCGTCGTGGAGCTGAAGGACTAATGGGCCTTTTTCCACAGACGTTCATCGACGATCTCCGCTTGCAGGCGAACATCGTACAGGTCATTCAGGAGTACGTGCCGCTCAAGCGCGCCGGCACGTCGTACAAGGGCCTCTGTCCCTTTCATTCCGAGAAGTCACCTTCGTTCAACGTCAATCCGGACAAAGGGTTCTTTCACTGCTTCGGATGCGGCGCCGGCGGCGACGTGTTCAAGTTTCTGGAACTTCACGAGAAGGTCGGTTTCCAGGATGCCGTGCGAATGCTCGCACAGAAATTCGGCATCACGATCCCGGAGGCGACCGACGGAAATGTCGACGATGCGCGGCGGGATTCGGCGCTGCGCGAATCGCTGTTGAAGGTCCACGAAATGGCGACGACGTACTTCCGCGAGCAGTTCGCGGGCGCCGCCGGGGCGCGTGCGCGCCAGCAGCTCAAAGAGCGGCAGGTGAGCGCGAAAACGGTCGAACAATTGGCGCTCGGGTATGCCCCGTCATCGCGGGACGGACTCAAAGGGCGGCTGCTCGCTCAGGGATTCCCCGAAGCGCTGCTGCTTCAGAGCGGTCTGGTGCTACGGCGCGACAACGGCGAGGTGATCGACCGGTTTCGTAATCGGCTGATGATCCCGATCTGCCGCGACACCGGAACCGTGATTGCCTTCGGCGGTCGGCAGATGGATCCCGACCAGGGAGGACCGAAGTATCTCAACTCGCCGGAAACGCCCATTTACTCGAAGAGCCGGACGCTTTACGGGCTGAACCTGACGAAGGCGGCGATCCGCACGCGCGGCTACGTCGTCCTCGTCGAGGGCTACTTCGATTTCGCGCAGGTGTTCCAAAGCGAGGTGGCGCCTGTCGTCGCCTCATGCGGCACCGCGCTGACGCCCCAGCAAGTGCAGCTGATGCGCCGGTTCACGTCGAAAGTTGTACTCAGCTACGACCCCGATGCGGCTGGTGAAGGGGCCGCTGCCCGCTCGTGCGACCTGCTCGTCGCCGAGGGTTTCGATGTCAACGTAGTCGTGCTCGATAAAGGCGAGGATCCGGATACCTTTATCCGCCGCAAGGGCTCCGATCAGTATCGAGAAAGATTACGGGGGTCGCGGGCGTATTTGGAGTACCTGCTCGATCAGGCCGCCGCTGGCGTCGATTTCGGGCAGGACGACAGCCGGAGACAATTTCTGACGAAAATGCTCGCCGTTGCCTCACGCATACCGGATGTGGCGGCACGCGATCAGTTCGCGGATCGGATCGCCCACAAAGCGCGCATTACAGAAGACGTGGTCCGGGCTGAGATTCGGAAGGCGGCCGTCGGGCGCCGGACGACGCTGACCGCGCGGGAACTGCCGGCGTTTGGCCAGCTGAAACACGCGGAAAAAGGGCTGATTTGGGGCCTTGTCCACAACACCGCGGACGCGCTCGAGGCGCTCGCTGAGCTCGACGCCGACGACCTGAACCCGCTTGCGGGGCGGGAAGTGTTCGAGGTGGCGCAAAGCCTGCACGGGCAGGGCGCTGATCTCTTACCATCGGTCCTTTTGCAGCGTCTAAGTACCAGTGAACGCTCAGCTCGTCGCCAGCATCGCCGCACATGATGTCGCTCCCGCTCCCGCCGCCGAGTGCGCCCGCGCGCTCAAACGGCTGAGGTGGGAGCGCGAACGTGCCGCTATCCAACGAGAAATCGACCGGCTCCAGGAACTCGGCGCCGGTCAGCACGGGCAAGAAATCGACGCGCTCTGGCAAAAGAAAATCGATCTGTTACATCGGATGGAAACATGACCGCGAGCGAAGGGCCGCGCCAGGATGGCACTGAGCAGATCGTCGTGCCGAATCACGATCCGGAGCGGAAGCGATGGCAACGAGCGGGGTCCGGCCCAGGGTTGTTGACTGAGCGATCGTCATCATGAGTCACGATCCGGAGCGGAAGCGACGGCAACGAGCGGGGGTGGGGCCCCGCGAGGATTAATAGATGTCAATTGAAGAAAAATACGACGAAGTACGGCAGCTGATTAACGTCGGCAAGGAAAAGGGCTATCTCCTCTACGACGAAATCAACGAGATGCTGCCGTCTGAGATCACCTCGTCGGACGAGCTCGATGATCTGTTCAACACGTTCGGCAGCGCGGGCATCGAGGTCATCGACTCGGATCAGAAATACCTTCGCGACGACAAACCGATCGACCGGACGGCGGAGGGCGCCGAGGAGCTCGAGCTCGATCTCACCCCGGGCGCGCTCGACAAGACCAACGACCCGGTGCGGATGTATCTCCGCGAGATGGGCACGGTGCCGCTCCTCACGCGCGAGGGCGAGGTCGAGATCGCGCGGCGGATCGAGCGCGGGAAGCTGGCGGTCATCAAGTCGATCTCGCGCACGCCGCTCATCGCGAAGAAGGTCATCCTGCTCGGCGATCACCTGCACGCGGGCGAGCGCACGATCCGCGAGCTGGTGATTTTCAACGACGAAGAGATCACCGACGAGCGGATCGCCGAGCGATCGCGTCAGGTTCAGAAGCAGATCGACGCGGTTCGCAAGGCGCGTGCGAATTACGAGAAGCTCGAAGAAAAGCTCGCCGGGACGCCCAAGGGCGCGACAACACGCGACAAGCGGAAGTACCGGCGCGCGAAATGGGCCGCCATGCGCGCGCAGGTCGACGTGTCGAACGCGATCCGGAAGATCGAGTTCACCGAATCGGTCAAGCGGCGGCTCATCGACGACATGAAAGACGCCGTCGAATCGGTCAAGGCCGTGCAGCGCGAGATCGACGCGTGGGACCGTCAGCTGAACCCGAAGAACCGCAAGACGAAGCTGAAGGAAGACGATCGAAAGAACATCCTGCGTCAGATCAAGGATCAGAAGGTCAGGCTGAAGACGCTGACCGATTCGCTCGAGCAGGATCCGGCCGAGCTGAAGCAGACGCTGGATACGATCCTTCGCGGTGAGTATCAGGCCGAGCAGGCGAAGAAGGAGCTGGTGGAAGCGAACCTCCGCCTCGTCGTCTCGATTGCGAAGAAGTACACGAACCGCGGGCTGCAGTTCCTCGATCTGATTCAGGAGGGCAACATCGGCCTGATGAAGGCGGTCGACAAGTTCGAGTACCGCCGCGGGTATAAGTTCTCGACATATGCGACGTGGTGGATCCGCCAGGCGATCACGCGTGCGATCGCCGATCAGGCGCGAACGATCCGGATCCCGGTCCACATGATCGAGACGATCAACAAGCTGATTCGCACCTCGCGTGCCCTCGTTCAGGAGCTCGGACGCGAGCCGACGTCGGAAGAAATCGCGAAGCGGATGGATATTCCCGTCTCGAAAGTACGGAAGGTCCTCAAGATCGCACAGGAGCCGATCTCCCTCGAAACCCCGATCGGGGAAGAGGAAGATTCACATCTTGGCGATTTCATCGAGGATCGGCAGGTCGTGTCGCCGGCCGAAGCCGTGATCAACCTGAATCTGAAAGAACAGACCGAATCAGTGTTGAAAACGCTGACGCCCCGGGAGGAGAAGGTCATCAAGATGCGATTCGGCGTCGGCGATGGCAGCGAGCACACGCTCGAGGAAGTCGGCCAGAGCTTCGCCGTCACGCGCGAACGCATCCGGCAGATCGAAGCGAAGGCGCTCCGCAAGCTGCGTCATCCGTCGCGCAGCCGCAAGCTCAGGGCGTTCTTGGAAGGACGAACGTCCTGAGAAGGTAAAAGGTAAAAGGCAGAAGGCAAAAGTGAAGGGAAAAGTACTTTTGCCTTTTGCCTTTTGCCTTCATACTTCCGATAAGGGCCCATAGCTCAACGGTGAGAGCCGCCGGCTCATAACCGGCCTGTTCCAGGTTCGAATCCTGGTGGGCCCACCATTCTCGTTCCGGAGCGCGCGCACAATACTGATGCATCCCGATCTCGAACGGCTCATCACGCTCCAACGGCTCGACACGGCCGCGCACGAAGCCGAGCGCCGGCTCGCGGACGAGCCCGAGCGCGAAGCGGCGCTCGAGGCGCGGCTCGCTTCGGCGCGGCAGGACGTCGCGGCCGCGAAAGAGCGTCTTACGGAGAACCAGAACGCGCGGCGCGGGATTGAGAAGGACGTGGCAATGCATCAGGGCCGTCTGTCGAAATTCCGCGAACAGGCGATGGCCGTGAAGACGAATCAGGAATACCACGCGATCCAGAAGGAGATCGGCTTCGCGCAGGGCGAAATCAAAACGCTCGAAGATACGGTGCTCGAACGGATGCTGGAGGCCGACGAGCTGAGCGCGGCGTCGAAGCGCGCGGAGGCGGCGCTCGCCGCCGAGCAGAAGGCAGTCGACGCGGATCGCAAGGCGATGAGTTCGGAACACGTGCAGCTTCACGCCTCGCTCGAACAGCTGCGGGCGGAACGTGCGGAAATCGTCCAGGCGCTCGATCCGCATACGCTCAGGATATTCGAACAGGTCGCGAAGAAGCGCCACGGCATCGCGGTCGCCGAAGCAAAGGACGGTATCTGCACGATCTGCCACGTCCGCCTGCGACCCCAGGTGTTCAACACCATTCGTAAGAACGAAGAGATCATCCAGTGCGATCATTGCAACCGGATTCTCTACTTCGTGCGCACGCCCGCCGAGCCGGCCACCGACGCCGTCACCCAGCCCGCGCAGTGACCGCCAGGCGCCCTTCCAATCAGCACGATCTCTTCTCGCAACTCGAGGCCCGTGAATCGACGCCCATCGTCGCGTATATCGACGGCGGCGCGCGCGGCAATCCCGGACCGGCGGCATATGGCGTCCGGATCGAACGGCCGGACGGCGAGCTCGTGGAGGAGTTCTCGGAGTCCATCGGCACGGCCACCAACAACGTGGCGGAATACCGCGGCCTCATCGCCGCGCTCGACTGGGGTCGGTCGCACGGCTGCGCGACGATACACGTCCGCTCGGATTCGCTTCTTCTCGTGCAGCAGATGCTCGGAAACTACAAGGTCAAGAATGCTGGCTTGCAGACACTGCACGCCAGGGCGCGCGGCCTTGCGCATGAGATTGGGAAGGTCACCTTCGAGCACGTCCGCCGTGCGTCGAATGCGCACGCTGATCGACTCGCCAACGCCGCAATGGACGATGCGGCCGCCAAGGGGTGATCAGAGGCGGGTGTGCTTTGGGCGAATTGCCGCGGCGAGCCTGCCGGCGCGGCGCCCCTCGCGGCGATATGAACACAGAACGTCGGGGTGGCTTGCCGTGCATAGTTCAGCGACGTGGATGCGATCGCGGCTCAGCCCCGCGTCCTGCAGCTGTTCGCTGACGGCCGACCATCCGTCGAAAAACCAATGCGCCGGCCGTCCCGTGGTGAGGCCCGGCATCGACGGGTTCCGCGCAGATACTTGAGGGCGATCGCTGAACCAGGCCGCGAGCGCGCGGGCTGAAAACCCCGCCGCTCGGAACGCGTCGCGCACGTCCGTTCCCACCTCATAACAGCAAGCGCCAATCGACGGCCCGATCGCGGCAATCAATTCGCTCGGCCGGCATCCGAACCGGCGCTGTAGGGCGTCGACGGCGCGCGCCGGCGCACGGGCGACCATCCCTCGCCACCCCGCATGGACCGCCGCACAGGTCCCGAGCCTCGGATCGGCGAGCAGCAGCGGTACGCAATCGGCGGTTTGAATGGCGAGCGCCGTCGTCGGATCGCCGCCGACGATGATGTCGGCGTCGGGTGGCGTCGCATTCGCGTCACCGGCGTAACAAACGGTGGCGCCATGCACCTGCCGAACCCGGAGGAGTTGCGCGTCGCCGACGTCCATTGCATGTGCCACTTCGCTCCAGGCGTCGAGTTCGCGTGGACGACCCGAGCCGCCACGCGCGCGTAGAAAAGAAATGGACGCCGAACGGCTCGAGCGGGCGGCACACGAGCGTCGGGCCTGGCGGCGCTTGCACCCACGCGAAACCGTCACTGGGCTGTGGCAACATGACGTCCATTATGGGCATTATGGGATCGAACATCATCGGTATTGGCCTCGACGCCACCGACATCGAACGGATTGCCGCGGCCATCGAGCGATACGGCGACCGTTTTCTGTCTCGAGTCTTCACGACCGGCGAAATCGCGTACTGCACACGTCGCCACGAGCCGGCAATCCACTTCGCAGGACGGTTTGCCGCAAAGGAAGCCGCCATGAAAGCGCTCGGCACGGGTCATTCGCACGGCGTTCTGTGGCGCGACGTGGAAGTCGTGCGCCACGACGGGCCGCCCGAGCTCGAGCTGCACGGCGCGGCGGCGCGGCGCCTCGAGAAAATCGGTGGAAAGCGATCGCTTGTCACCATCACCCATTCAGACGACCTCGCTCTGGCGCAAGTCCTCATGCTCGGCTAGCGGGAAGGCGGGCCGATCGCGCAACGCGGGTTGTCGTTCTCAGAGCTCTCGCCGCCGAGGTTCGATAAGCGGGCAAACGCTCTGGCGCTAACCCATGTGCCCGTCTCACGTTGCATCGACGACGGCGCTGACGCCGCACCGGCACTCAGCTTGACTGCATAGCTCGCAGCTGCGGGACGAAGCCGTCCGTGCGCGAACCCCGAGCAGGTCCGCGCATCGCTGCAGCAGTTGAGGAGCGCCGAATGACGATCAAGATCACACCGAACGACAAAGGGAATCCCCCGGGGAAGCTGGCCGATGCCGAAGTCCATTTCGGCGAGGGCCCATTCGAAGGGCTCAAGCTCATAGGGTTCAGCATCTGGGAGCGCCGCGGCGCCAGCGGCGGACGAAACGTTACGTTCCCTGCGCGCCAGTATTCGGTGAACGGCGAGCGCCGCAGTTTTGCGCTGCTCCGGCCCATCGCCGACACGACGTCACAGAACAAGCTGCGCGAGTTGATCCTCGAGGCATTTCAGGAATACGAGGCCGAAGCGGCGGTCGCGAGCTGAATGAGCGGGGGCGTCAGGAGATAACGGGCAGCAGCCGCGCGTTTTCCTGCGCGCGTTTGGGAGGCAGCGTCCACTCGGCACGGAGCGATTTCTCGAACTCGTTGTGGAAGAACGTCGCCTTCATGCCGCCGTCGATGACATCCCACGGCAAGAACGGCGTCGCGGCTGCGGTCGCGGAAAATATAGAAATCGGCGTCCACGCCCGATTCGGCAACCGCCGCGCGCCAATTCTGGCCGTTGCGTTCGGCGATCTCGATGGCTGGTGCCACACGGCGGTCACCGAGGGAAAGAAGCGCCTGGTAATAAGAATGGCGCTCCGACTTGATGTTGAAGAAGACGTTGTCGATGTCGGCGGTGAGAGTCCGGAGCCGTTTGATCTTCCGATCGGTCACGACTGGGTCTTCCATCGGCAGCCACTGATATGCGGTGCCCGGTTTCGGAATCAGCGGGTTCACGCTCGCGACGATGCGGCCGATGTAGCCACGGGATCGCGCGTGGTTCATCATGCGGTCGCGCATCTGGAGGGTCAGGTCGCGAATGGCCATCAGATCGTCATCGGTTTCAGTCGGCAGGCCGATCATGTAATACAGCTTCAGGTTTTCGAAGCCGTTCGCGAAGATGAGCTCCGCGCGATCGAGGATCTCATCATTGGTCACGGTCTTGTTGATCACGCGGCGCAGGCGATCGGACCCTGTCTCGGGCGCGATCGTGACGGTCTTCTCGCCGCTCTTGCGCAGCAGGCGCACGATCGGCTCGGTGAGGTCGTCGAGCCGCAGCGACGCCGGGCTCACCGCGTAGCCCATTTCGTTCAACCGCGAGAGGATGTGCTCGATGTCCGGATGATCGCAAAGCGCAATGGACACGAGGCCGGCGCGGCTCGCGTGGGCGCGCGCCTGCTCGGCGAGCTGCAGAATGCGATCGGTCGGAAACGCGCGCACCGGCAGGTAGTTGTACCCGGCCCAGCAGAAGCGACAAAGATTCGCGCAGCCGCGTACGACTTCGATGAGAAAGCGCGACCCGAACTCGGTGTCGGGAGTAAAGATGCTCGTCACTGGCGGGTCGATCGCCTCGGTCGTCTTCAGCGCCGCCTTCCGTACCGGCATTGGCGCTTCCGACGCGACGTCAGCCGGCGTGTAGCCGGTCAGCGTGCCGTCCGCGGCATACTGCGGCTCGTAGAAGGACGGAACGTAGAAACCTCGTTCGCGCGCGAGGCGCTGCAGGAGATCGGCACGATCGCTCGCTTCGCTGCAGGCGCGGCCGAGCGCGGGCGCGAGCACTTCGCCCTCGCCCGCGGCAATAACGTCGGCGAAGGGTGCCAGCGGCTCAGGATTCACGAACGTGACGGCGCCGCCCACTACGACGAGCGGATGGCGCGCGGTGCGCTCCGCCGCGTAGGCCGGCACGCCGGCGAGCCGCAGCATCGTGAGCACGTTCACGTAGTCCCATTCGAACGAGACCGAGAACGCGATGATGTCGAACTCGCCAACCGGCGTCTGCGATTCCAGGGTGAGAAGCGGCGCCTTTGCCGTGGAGAGCTCCGCGAGCTCCTGCTTCGGCGGCAGGAAGAATCGTTCGCACACGATGTCGGGTTCCGCGTTGAAGAGCCGGTAGACGGTTTGAAACCCGAGGTTCGACATCCCGACCCAATAGGTATTCGGGAAGGCCAGGGCAATACGTAGACGGCCGCCGTGCGGCTTTGTCACGTAGCCGACTTCTTTAGCGAGAGTGGAGAGTGCGCGTTCGCGCTGAGCCCAGGATTTCATGGAATGCCGACGATCGTCGGAGCGACGCCGCAGGCACCCCCGACCATAGTCGAGGCACAAAGCCGCTGACGCTCAGACGTCGGCGTTCGCGCGTGCCGTGGATCTATCTACTCTACCACCAGCGCGCCGACCATCAGCGGTAGCTCAGCCCTGCGCAGTCATCCCTCCTGCCGGCGGAGGAAGGCCGGCACGTCGAACGCCGAACTGAGGTCGAGGTCCGGCTCGGCGTCGGGCCCGTCCGGCGCCTCCGCGCCGCGAATCGCCGACGCCCCACCCGCGGCCGCCGCCGTCTGTTTTGTCAGCGGGAGCTCGAGCGCTGGTCGCCGGGCGATCGAGAGACGGGCGGCCGACATGGCCGCCGCCGCGGCTGCACTCGTCGCCACGGAGGCCGGAGCCTCGGCGCGGGTACTCGCATGATCGGCGTATAGCCTCATGTCGGTCGGTGTCGGGCTGGCCGTAAACGCGCGCGACGCGGCTGGGGGGCCGAAGCCGGTTGCGATGACGGTGATCTTCACTTTGCCCTTGAGCGCGGGGTCCACCACGGCACCGAAAATGATGTTCGCGTCTTCGTCCGCCGCCTCTTGAACGATCGAGGAAGCTTCGCTGACCTCGACGAGCGAAAGATCTGGACCGCCGGTCACGTTGATGATCACGCCGCGCGCGCCGTTCACCGACGCGCCCTCGAGGAGCGGACTCGAAATCGCCCGCCGCGCCGCTTCGACCGCTCGATCCTGCCCTTCGGCGATGCCGGTGCCCATCATCGCGAAGCCCATCCCCGCCATGATCGTCTTGACGTCCGCGAAGTCCAGGTTGATCAGCCCGGGAACGAGAATCAAATCCGAAATGCCTTGAATCGCCTGTCGCAGCACGTCGTCGGCCGTCGCGAAGGCATCGACCATCGGCATGGTGCGATCGATGATCGCGAGCAGCCGCTCGTTGGGGATCGTGATGATTGTGTCGACGCTGTCCCGAAGCGCCTCGAGGCCGCGTTCGGCCTGGACGAGCCGCTTCTTGCCTTCGAACTTGAACGGCTTCGTGACGACCGCGATCGTCAGCGCGCCGAGCTCTCCGGCGAGGCTGGCGATCACCGGCGCCGCGCCGGTGCCGGTTCCGCCGCCGAGCCCCGTCGTCACGAAGATCATGTCGGCGCCGTCGAGCGCCTGGATCACTTTGTCGGTATCTTCAAGTGCTGCATCGCGTCCGACGATCGGGTCGGCGCCAGCGCCGAGGCCTTTGGTGAGCTTCGTCCCAATCTGAATCTTCACAGGCGCCGGACTCGCCCTCAATGCCTGAAGATCGGTATTGGCGACGATGAACTCGACGCCGTCCAGACCGACCTGGACCATGCGGTTCACGGCATTGCTGCCGCCGCCGCCGACGCCGATGACTTTGATGCGTGCGCCGGCGCTCCCCTCTTCTTCGAATCGCAGCCTCAAGCGTCGAGCTTGCTGTGCGTCGTCATCCATCAAGTCAGACATTCGTCCCCCCTCAAAAAAATTCTTTGAACAGCCCGCGCAGCCGTACTGCAGCGCGGCCAAATGCGCCCGCGCCTACCGCCGCGCGCGCTGATTCCATCGTCGAATTTCTGTAGCCGTACAGCACAAGGCCGACGCCGGTTGCAAAGGTCGGACTGTTCACGTGGTCTGCAAGGCCGCCGACGCCCGCGGGACAACCGCGCCGGATCGGCAGATCGAAAATCTGCTCGGCGATCTCCGGCATGCCGTCGAGAATTGCGCCGCCGCCGGTCAGGACGATGCCGGAGTTCAGACTCTTCTCGTAGCCCGCCCTGCGTATCTCGTCCCAGACGAGATGGAAGATCTCTTCGGCGCGCGGCTGGAGGATCTCCGACAGGATGCGGCGCGCCATCACACGCGGCTTGCGGCCGCCGACGCTCGCGACTTCCATCGTTTCGTCTTCGTCGACCATCCCCGACAACGCGCAGCCACATTTCCGCTTCACCTTTTCAGCGTCGGGCACCGGCGTCCGCAGCCCGACGGCGATGTCGTTCGTGAAGTGATCGCCCCCGACGCCGACGACGGCGGTGTGCCACAAGCTGCCGCGTTCGTAAATCGCGATGTCCGTCGTGCCGCCGCCGATGTCGACGATCGCGACGCCAAGCTCTTTTTCGTCGTCGGTCAGCACCGACTCGCTCGCCGCCAGCTGCTCCACGATCGTTTCGGCAACGGCCACGCCGGCGCGGTTCACGCAGGCCACGATGTTCTGCGTCGAGCTCTGGCTGCCGGTGATGATGTGGACGTTCACCTCGAGCCTGGCGCCGGTCATGCCGACGGGCGCGCCGATGCCGTCCTGTTCATCGACGACGAAGTCCTGCGGCAGCACATGGAGAATTTCGCGCCCCGTCGGCAGCGACACAGCTTTCGCGGCATCGATGGCGCGGCGGACGTCTTCGCGCGTGATCTCGCGGTTCTTGCCGGCGACGGCAATCACGCCCCGGCTGTTGAAGCCTTTGATGTGCGGCCCCGACAGCGCGAGGTGAACGGAGTCGATCTCGACGCCGGCCATCAGCTCCGCTTCGTCGATTGCTTTCTTGATGGATTCAACCGCCGCCTCGAGGTTCACGACGACGCCGCGCCGGATCCCGCGCGATTCGGCGACGCCCAAGCCCACGATGTCGACCGCTTCGCCGTCGAGCATCTCTCCGACGACAGCGGTGACCTTCGACGTACCGACATCGAGGCCCACCAGATATCGTTCTTTACGCGCCACACTTCCTCCGGATCCGCTGCACTATTTCTTCTTCGGCTTCTTCACCGGCGCCGCCGCGCGCGGCGGCTTTCCGACGGGCCGCACATAAATGCGATCGTCGAACCGCAGGTCGACATAGTCGATCTCGGCCACGCGCTCGTGGAGCGCGGGCGCAAGCTCGAGATACGACTGCAACCGCGGCAGAAACTGATCGTCGCCAAGTCGAATCACCGCGTGGTCACCGTTCAGAATCACTGCGATGTTGTGGGTGTCGCTCACGTCGATTTGCGACAGCCGCTTTGCAATCGAGGGCTTGGCCGCGAGCGCGGAGATGACGCGGGCCGCTGCTTCCGCCCGCGTCTCGTCGGCCATCAGCCCGGTCTCGCTCGGCGCAGCCCCGAGACCATCGATAATTGGCAGGTCGAGGTCCGCATATCGGGGACCGTACTGGTCGATGACGACTCCGTGATCGTCAACGAGATACATTTCACCGTTCAGGCGACCGATGCCGACCGGCTGCCGCTCCGCAATCGTCACGTCGACGGTTGACGGCAATGACCGTCGCAGTTCGGCCGCGCGAATCCAGGGCGTCGCGAGCAGGCGGCGTCGCCACATGTCGAGATCGGTCCAGACGATGTTTTCTCCGCGAAGCCCGTCCAACGCCGCGAGCACCTCGTCGTTTCCCAATCGACTATTGCCATGGACGATGACCCTGTCGACCTGCAGCACGTGCGCGCGCGCGACCACGCTCGCTCCGGCGTAGAACCCATAAGTGATCACCGCCGCGAAACACAGGTATCGCGCGATCGGGACGACGATCCGCCACCAATTGCGGCGCCTCCGCGACGGCTTCACATGCGACCGGCGGAAGCGGCGATCCGCCGGCGCGGCGACGGGGCTCATGCGAGCGCCTCGAGCAGCCGTTCGGGCATCGAGCCGATCGACCCCGCGCCGAGCGTGATTACCATGTCGCCGCGCTTGGCGGTCCTGACGACCGCTGCGACGACATCGTCGAGTGTCGGCGCGACGTCCACGGGCTTGGTCGTCGAGCGCCCGATCGCCGCGGCGAGCGCGGTGAGTGTCGCGCCTTCGATCGGATCTTCCCCGGCTGCGTAAATGTCTGTGAGCACGATGTGGTCGGCGCCCGAAAGCGCCGGACCGAACTGGTCGATGAGCGTCGCCGTCCTGGTGAAGCGGTGCGGTTGGAACGCGACGATGATGCGGCGATTGAGTGGACGAGCGGCGGCAATCACTGCGGCGATTTCCGTCGGATGGTGGCCGTAGTCGTCAACGATCAGGATCCCGTTCGGCTCTCCCCGTATTTCGAATCGGCGCTCGGCACCGTGGAAATCCGCGAGGCCGCTGGCGATGCGGTCGAACGACAAGTCCAGTTCGAGGCCTACCGCGACGGCCGCCAACGCGTTCTGCAGGTTGTGGCGGCCGGGTACCGACAAAGTCAGCCGGCCGAGTGTCGTGGACTGCGGTTCCCGCCCACTGGAGCCGCTCGTGTTGCCGCGATGGCGGCGCACGACTGTGGCGCCGGCTGTCAGCGGCCCGAGCGTCACATCGGTTCCCTGGATGTCGGCGTTCCGTGCGTCGAGACCGTACGTCGACACACGACGATTCATGCGCGGCAGCACCGCCGCGAGATTCGGGTCGTCGGCGCATGCGACGACCGCGCCGTAGAACGGCACCTTGTTGGCGAAATCGACGAATGCCTGCTGGAGGTCGTCGAAGCCGCCGTAGTTCTCGAGGTGCTCGTGATCGATATTCGTAATCACCGCTATCGTAGGGAACAGTTTCAAAAAAGAACGATCGCTTTCGTCCGCCTCCGCCACCATCAACTCGCCTTTGCCGAGGCGCGCATTGCTTCCGAAGGCGCTCAGCCGACCGCCGATCACCGCCGTCGGATCCAGACCCGCACGTTCGAGGACCACGGCGATCATCGACGTCGTAGTCGTCTTTCCGTGCGCGCCGGCCACGGCGATCGCGTACCGCAGGCGCATCAGCTCCGCGAGCATTTCCGCGCGCGGAATCACAGGAATCTGCCGCCGCTCGGCCTCTACGACCTCCGGGTTCGTCGCCCGCACCGCCGACGAGGTCACGACGACGTCGGCGTCGCCGACGTTGGCGGAATCGTGTCCGGCCGTGACGTGAATGCCCAGTGTGCCCAACCGTTCCGTGACCGCGGACCGCTTTTCGTCGGAACCGCTCACGACATATCCGAGATTCGCGAGCAGTTCCGCGATCCCGCTCATGCCAATTCCGCCGATGCCGACAAAGTGCACGCGCCGCGTTCTACCGAGCACGATGCTCCGGCCCTATGAGTTGCAGCGCCCGATCGACGATCACTTTCGCCGCGTCGGGCCTGGCCGTCTCCAGGGCGGCCCGCGCCATCCGGGTCCGCGCCGCGCGATCCGCCGCGAGCGCGAGAATGCGGTCCGCGAGCACCGTGCCGGTCATGTCGCGCTGCAGCAGCAGATCGGCCGCGCCGGTCGCGGCCAGCGCCTCGGCGTTTTTCCGCTGATGGTCGTCGGTCGCGGTCGGCAGCGGCACCAGAATGGCCGGCTTCCCTGCGGCCGTAAGCTCCGCCAGCGTCGTCGCGCCCGCGCGAGAGACGATCAGGTCCGCCTGTCGGAGCTGGCTCCCCATGTCGTACAGGAACGGCTCGACGACGGCCTGAAACCCCGCTTCCCGATAGGCGCCGCGGACCATCTCCACATCTCGTTCTCCCGTCTGGTGCGTGAGATGAACACGTGGACGGCCGGCCGCCAGCTGCGGCGCCGCCGCCACCATGGCCACGTTGATTGCGTGCGCGCCCTGAGAGCCGCCAAAAACTAGGACCCGAATAATCGATGCGTGCTCATCTACGCCCGACTCCGATGAAGATCCGGCCGCCGCGAGGAACTCCGGCCGAACCGGGTTGCCGCTGACGAATGCTTTCGCGCCGAAAAACGCCGTTGTCGATTCGAATGTGACGCCCGCCGCGCGAACGACCCGGGCGAGCAGACGATTGGTCAATCCCGGCACCGCGTTTTGCTCGAGCAGCATGGTCGGCACGCGCCGTACGGCGGCGACGAGGACGACCGGCCCCGAGCTGTAGCCGCCGACGCCGATCACGAGATCGGGTCGCCGCGCGGAGACGATCCGCCACGCGTCGAAGAGGCTCGTTGGCAGCAGCGACGCGCCACGCGCACGATCGACGATCGATTTCCCTTTGATGCCGCCGCTTCGAATCACGTCGAGCGCAAACCCTTCTCTCGGTATCACGCGCGACTCGATGCCGCGCGCCGTGCCCGCAAACGAAATTTCCGCGTCGGGACGCCGCACGAGCAATTCCCTCGCGACCGCGATCCCGGGATAAAGGTGGCCGCCCGTCCCGCCGCCCGCAATCACCACTCGCACTCATGCCTCTGGCGCTGCGTGCTGCGACACGTTCAGCAGGATGCCCATCGCGAGGAGGCTGATCAGCAGCGACGATCCACCGAAGCTGATGAACGGCAGCGGTATGCCTTTGGTCGGCATCAACCCGAGCACGACGCTGATGTTCATCAGCGCCTGCACGGCGACCATCGTCGTCAATCCGATCGCGAGGAAGGCACCGAAGCTGTCCGGTGCGCGCAGAGCCGCTCGAAGTCCGCGCCACGTGATCACGAGAAAGCACAACAGCAGGAACGTCGCGCCGATGATGCCCGTCTCTTCGGCGACGACGGAATAGATGAAGTCGGTCTGCGGCTCGGGCAAGTAAAACAGCTTCTGTACGCCGTTCATCAGGCCTTTGCCCGTGATGCCGCCGGTGCCGACCGCGATGAGCGACTGAATGATCTGGAAGCCGTCGCCGAGGGGGTTCTCCCACGGATTCAGAAATGTCAGCATCCGCCGCCGCCGGTACGCCGTGCCCATCGTGACGATGTAGAGCGCCGGGAGCGCACACAGGATCGCCGCCGGTGATGTACCGCCAGTTCAGGCCTGCCGCGACAATCATCACGGACGCGACGATCGCGAGTGACATGGACGTGCCGAAGTCCGGCTCCACGAGAACAAGTCCGACGAGAGGCACGACGACGACCACGATCGGCAAAACCGAATACGTGACGTCGTCGATGCGGTGCCTGCGTCGGTCGAGCGCTTCGGCGATGAAGATGATGCCGATGATTTTCGCGAGCTCCGACGGCTGAATGCCGAGCCCCATCACGCTGAACCAGCGTCTGGCGCCGTTCACCGGCCGGCTGAACAGCACGGCAATCAGACAAATGACGACAAGCGCGAGCGCCGTCCAGATGAACGGACGTTGACGGTAGATGCGGTAATCGAGGCGCATCACCATCCACATCAGCGCGACGCCGAGCACCGCCCACATCAACTGCTTCGTGAGGAACAGGTACGGTTGGTGATAGCGCTCCATTGCCATCACCGTCGAGGCGCTGTAGACCATCACGACGCTCACTCCGACGAGCAGGATCGTCGTGATGAACAGGACGTTGTCAGACTTGAGTTTCCGAGCCACCTAAAGTCGCGCTCCCATTGTTCCGAAACACTGCCTGTCCGGCGACGAACCATCGTGGTGAGCGGTCAGCAGTCATCAGCCGGTCTCGGGCGAAGGCACCAGCTTCGGAAGCCGGGGCAGCTTCCGTTCCCAGCAGCCAATCCTTCTCCGCGACTACCGACTGACGACTGCTCACCGCTCACACTTCGCAGGTCTAAAGACCTGCGCTTGCACGACGAACCCGGTCGACCTCGTCTTTGAAACGCTGTCCCCGCTCCGCGTAGTCCCGGAACATGTCGAAGCTCGCGCACGCTGGCGCGAGCAGCACGACGCCTTCCGGCCGAGCAAGCGCGAACGCCTGCGCCACTGCTTCCTCGAGCGACTCCGCCTCGTGGACGTCCACCGCGCCTTCGAACGCTTCGCGCACCCTCGCGCGTGACTCACCTATTGCAACGACCGCTTTCGCCCTGCGTCGCAGCGGCTCGCGCAGCAATCGCAAGTCGCCACCCTTGAACCGTCCGCCGATGATCGGCACCAGGCCCTGCTCGAAGCTCTCGATCGATCGCAGCGCCGATTCCACGTTCGTCGCTTTCGAGTCGTTGACGAAGCGCACGCCGTCAACGTCAGCGACGAGCTCCATCGCGTGTTCGAGACCGCGAAACGATTCGACCGCCGCTGTCATGGCAGCGGATTCAGCGCCGGCGATGGCCCCGACCGTCGCGGCAGCCATCACATCGCTGACGAGATGCGGCCCGAGAAGATGGATTGCGGCAATCGGCACGAGCCGTGTCGTCTCGCCGCCACGCCGCTCAACGATCCAGTGCGTCGTCGACGACCGTTCCTTCCTCGAGCGCCCGCGTTTGCGAGAAGAGTCGGTGGGCTGCGCGCCCGCGCCGCGCCAGCGCCAGGACCATCGGGTCGTCCGCGTTGATCACGGCCCAATCGCTCGATGTCTGGTTCTCGAACACGCGCCCTTTCGCCGCGGCGTACGCATCCACTGTCGGGTGACGATCGAGGTGATCAGGCGAAAAATTCAGCATCACGGCAATCCACGGGTGAAACGTGTCGATCTGTTCCAGCTGGAAGCTGCTCGTTTCGACGACGTGCACGGTGTCGGGCGTCGAAACGGGAACCTGCGCCGAGAGTGGAGCGCCGATGTTGCCGCCAACGGTCACCTTGAAGCCGGCGGCCTCCAACATCCGGCCGGTCAGAGCCGTAGTCGTCGACTTGCCTTTCGTGCCCGTTATCGCGATGACGCGACCCCGCAGCCAGCGGAATGCGAGCTCGATCTCGCCGATCACCGGGACGCCGCTGTCGCGGGCGGCTTTCACCATCGGCTGATCGGGCGCAACGCCCGGACTGAGAACGACAAGATCCGCGCGCGTGAAGGTTTCCATCCGATGGCCGCCGAGCTCGATGTCCACGCCGCGCTGACGAAGCCGCTCGGCGTCCGGCAGGTCTGTTTTTGTGTCCGACAACGTGACGCGCGCCCCTCGGGTGGCGAGCAGCTCGGCCGCGGCGATGCCGCTTCTCGCCGCGCCAGCCACGGTGACGCGCTTGCCTCGAACGTCGAACGCTGATGGCGACGTCATCTCAGCTTCAACGTCGTCAGGCTGAAGAGCGCAAAGATGATCGACACGACGACGAAACGTGTAATCACCTTCGGCTCGCTCCATCCGAGAAGCTCGAAGTGGTGATGAAGCGGCGCCATCTTGAACAAACGCCGGCCGCCGGTCGCTTTGAAGTAGGCGACCTGCAGCACCACCGAGAGGGCCTCGAGCACGAAGACTCCGCCGACGATGATCAGCAGCAGCTCCTGCTTGATCAGGATCGCGACGGTGCCGAGCGCGGCGCCGAGCGCCAGCGAGCCCACGTCGCCCATGAAAATCTCGGCGGGGTAGCAGTTGTACCAAAGGAAGCCGAGCGATGCGCCGACGAGCGATCCGCAGAAGACCGTCAACTCCGCGGCTTGTGAGAAGTGGCTGATCAGCAGGTACTCGGCGAGCACGCGGTTGCCGACGACATATGCGAGCGCGGTGTAGGCCGCCGCGGCGATTGTGAAAATGCTGATCGCCAGGCCATCGAGGCCGTCGGTCAGGTTGACGGCGTTCGATTCAGCCGTGAGAACGAACGCGGCAAAGGGCAGATACAGCCAACCGAGCTCGGGGATGACGCGCTTGAAGAATGGAAAGACGAGCCTGGTGTTGTACTGCCCCTTATGAGCGAGCGTGAGCAGAACCGCACCGACGAGCGTGCCGATCGCAATCTGACAACCCAACTTGTAGCGCGGTCGCAGGCCGTGGTGCGACCGCCGCACGATCTTCAGGTAGTCGTCGAGGAAACCGACGCTGCCGAAACCCACCGTCGTCAGCACCGTGATCCACACGTAGACATTCGTCAGATTTGCCCAGAGCAGCGTCGGCACCAGCGCCGCCGTCAGAATCAGCAAGCCACCCATCGTCGGTGTTCCCGCTTTGGGGCGATGGGTCTGCGGACCTTCTTGACGGATCACCTGACCGATCTGAAATTCACGCAGCTTGCGCACCATCCATGGGCCTAGCGCGAGGCTGATCGCGAGCGCCGAAAGGCTCGCCGCGGCCGTCCGGAACGTGATGTACCGAATCACGTTCAACACGGAGAGCTGTGCCGACAATCGGAACAGGAGGTGGTACAGCATCAGCTTCGCTCGGCCTTCAGCCGATCGACGACAACATCTGTCCGTACTCCGCGCGATCCCTTCACCAGGACGAGATCGCCTTCGGCAACCAGCGCCGTTGCGCGGTCGGCGGCCTCGGCGCTTGTCGCAAAGTGTTCAACATGCGCGCGAGGCAGCCCAGCCCCTACGGCCGCGTCGCCTAACGCCTGTGCCGGAGGTCCGCCGACCGTCAGCAGCCGATCGACGCCGACCGACGCCGCCGATCGCCCGACGTCCTCGTGCAGCACTGCCGAGCGATCGCCGAGTTCCAGCATCTCGCCGAGGATTGCCACACGGCGAGCCGCATTCGTGTTTGCCATCACCTCGAGCGCGCGCTTCGTCGCCGCCGGGTTTGCGTTGTAGCTGTCATCCACGACGGTGATCCCGCCGCTCAGATGCACGACCTCGCCGCGATGCGAAGGCGGGCGCAGCTCTGCAGCCCGCGCCGCAATGGCTTCGAGCGGCACGCCCAACTCCCCGGCGACGGCGGCCGCGGCCAGCACGTTCAAGAGATTCGCCGCGGCCGAGGAGCGGCGTCGATATGTCGCGTGCGCCGTTCGGCGTCGACACGCGCGCGGCAATTCCATCAGTACCCCGATCGACGATGTCGGTCGCGCGGACACTCGCGTCCTGATCGATGCCGAACGTGATCACGCGACCCGCAAATGCGGGCAATCTCGCGGCGATGCGCCGATCGTCGGCGTTCGCGACCAGAATCGTGTCGCGGCTCGCGCCTTCGAAGATTTCTGCTTTCGCATCGGCGATGGCGTCGACAGATTCGAAGAACCCGAGGTGCGCCTCGCCGACGTTCGTCCAGACGCGAACGTCCGGTTCGGCGATCGCGACGAGCGTGCTGATTTCTCCGGCGTGGTTCATGCCCAGCTCGACGACGGCGACGTCGGGACCGGCGCTGAGCTCGATGAGCGACAGCGGCAGCCCGATGTGATTGTTGAAGTTGCCCCGGTTACGCATGACCCGATACCGCGCGCTCAGAAAATCCGCCGTCACTTCTTTCGTCGTCGTCTTGCCGGCGCTGCCGGTGATCGCGATCACCCTGGCGGCTGACGCCAGCCGAACCGCATGCGCCAACGCCTGCAGCGCAGCGGTCGTTTCTCGAACCTCGATCGCAACGACCTCGCCTTGGAGCCCTGCGCCTCGGCCCGAAGGCACCATGACGCCCGCGGCCCCGGCTGCCACTGCCGCGTCGACGAAGTCCGCGCCGTCGAACCGCTCGCCGCGAATCGCTACGTAGAGCGCGCCCGGTTGAATCGTCCGCGTGTCGATTCCGACACTGGTGAACAGCCGCGCGGAGTCTCCGGCGACGATCCGTCCTCCGACGGCCGCCGCCACCCAGTCGGCCGTGAACCTGACAGGCGATCCCTCCACCGCGCCGCCTAACGGACCCCGGAATTGGTCCGCCGTCGGACGAGCGCTTCACGCGCGACCGACACGTCGTCGAACGGCAGCGCACGGTCGCCGATCACCTGGTACTTCTCGTGCCCTTTCCCCGCGATCAGGACGAGATCACCGGGCTGCGCGAGCTCGATGGCCTTCGCGATGGCCGCCTGTCGATCGACGATGGCCACAATGCGCTGCGCACTGTCGCGACGCGTGTCAGGTGTAATTCCCCGCTGTATCTCCTCGATGATTCGGCTCGGGACCCTCGCTGCGGGGGTTGTCCGACGTAATGACAATCAAGTCGCTCAGACGTCCCGCGACCGCGCCCATCAGAGGCCGTTTGGTTCGATCCCGATCACCACCGCAACCGAAAACGGTGATCAGACGGCCGCGCGCCAGTGGCCGCGCCGTCTCGAGCAGATTTCTCAGCGCGTCGTCTGTATGCGCGTAATCGACCACGACCGTGACTTCGTCCTTCGAACCCGAAATCATCTGAAAGCGTCCGGGCACGCCCTCGAGCGTGCGGACGCCGCGCTCGATGGCGTCGAACGGCAATCCGAGCGCGGTCGCCGCAGAGACCGCCGCGAGGATGTTGTAAACGTTCGGGCGGCCAACGAGCCGGGAACTGACATGGAGCGTGCCTCGCGGCGTTCGAACGTCGAAGTTCAAGCCGTCCAGCGAGAACGACAACGGTCCCGGCGTGATGTCGGCATGCCGCCCGATCGCGTACGTCACGGGCCGATGGCCGACGTCGATCAACGCCGCTCCTCTGGGGTCGTCGAGGTTGATCAGGCTCGGTGCCGTGGCAGGCAACATTTCGAAGAGCCGACGCTTCGCCTGAAAGTACGCTTCCATGTCGGCGTGGAAGTCCAGGTGATCGCGCGTGAGGTTCGTGAAGACCGCAGCCGCAAACGTCATGCTGTCGGCGCGTGCGAGCGACAAGGCATGCGAGGACACCTCCATCGCGCAGGCGCCGCAGCCCGTGTCGACCATTTCGCGCAGCAGACGTTGAAGGTCCGGAGACTCGGGCGTCGTGCGCGTTGCGTCGACGGCGTGATCCCCGACTCGATAGGCGACCGTGCCGAGCAGCCCGCATCGAATGCCGGCGGCGTCGAAGATCGACGCGATCAGGTACGCGGTCGTGGTTTTGCCGTTGGTGCCAGTGATGCCGATGACCTGGAGCTCGCGGCTCGGATTCCGATAAAACGTGGCGGCAAGAGCGGCGAGCGCAACGCGCGCGTCCGACACCATCGCCCACGGCACATGCACGTCTGAGGGTGGCGGCTGCTCCGAAACGATCGCGGCGGCGCCGCGCTGGATCACCTGTTTCGCGAACATCGCGCCGTCGGCGTGCTGGCCTTTGAGCGCCACGAACACTTGGCCCGGCTCGACGACGCGCGAGTCGTACGCAATACCGGCTACCGCGCCGGCGGCCTCGGTCCGGTCGGCGCGGATCAGCCCGCGCCCATGCAGCACGCCGTGGAGTTCGGCCCAGGTCATTGCGGCAACGCATTCTGCGGCCGGCGCGTCGATGGTCGTTCAAGGACGAGGCGGCAGATATGCGCCGCTTCGAGCGGCGTCCCAGCCGCCGGTTCTTGCGCAACGACGACGCCGTCTCCGGACGCATGTGCGACCAGACCGAATTTCACGAGCTTCTGAACAGCTTCGCGCGCGCTCATCCCGCGCACATCCGGCACCGCCCCCTCGACATCCACAATGGGAACGATCACCGGCGCGTTACCTGAGTCGTCCGCATCGTTCACGGGTGTCGCAGCGTTCGCGACGCGCGACGAGGACCGGTGGCGAAGGATTCAGCGTCGGCCCGACGCCGAAATACTGCAGCGTTGCTTCGGCGATCCGCCGCCAGACCGGCGCAGACACGACGCCGCCCGTATGACCTTGCGTGTGCGGCGAATCGGTCACGACGATAATCGCGACTTTCGGATCGCGAGACGGCAGGAAGCCGACGAACGACGCATTCCAGTCGGATGTCGAATAGTGGCCGTTGATCAGTTTTGCCGACGTGCCGGTTTTGCCCGCGATGGTGTATCCGGGAATTTGCGCGCGCGTGGCCGTACCGCGCTCGACAACGCCCTCCATGATCGACGTCATGGCCGCGGCCGTGTTCGCGCTGACGGCGCGACGTACGATTTTCGGCTGCACCGCGTATCGCCGGCCATCCTGATAGATCGCGCGGAGCACGCGCGGCTCGACGTACTCGCCGCCATTCGCCACGGCGCTGACGGCGGCAACCATCTGGAGCGGCGTGACGCCGACCTGATAGCCCATGGACACAGACGCCAGCGCGCTGTCGGTCCATTTGTCAGGTCGCCACACGATGCCGGGGCTCTCGCCGGGAAAATCCGGCGATACCGGGTGGCCGAAGCCGTACCGGTTGACGTACTCGCTCAGACGTTCGGTGCCGAGTTTGAAGCCGATCTTGATCGCGCCGACGTTGCTCGACTTGACGATCACATCCGTGAACGACAACACGCCGTAGTTGTGCGTGTCGTGCACGATGCGCGATCTATCGATGCGTATCTGACCGCCGCTCACATCGATCATCGCGGTGAGCGGCATGATGTCTTCCTCGATCGCGGCCGACGCGGTGACGACTTTGAACGTCGAGCCGGGCTCGTAGATGTCCTGCACGGCCCTGTTCCGGCGCTCTGTTTCCTGCGAATCGCGATACGCGTTCGGGTTGAACGTCGGCACGTTGGCCATCGCCAGAATCTCGCCGGTGTGCGGATTCATGATGATGGCCGTGCCTCCCGCCGCGCCGTTTTCGAGGACGCCGTGCTGCAGCTCCCGCTCGGCGATGTGCTGCAGGTACTCGTCGACCGTGAGCTCTACCGTAGATCCAGCCGTCGGCGGATGTTCGACCCGGTTGAATGGCTTCCGCCGCGCGTCGATGTGGACCAGAATGGTGCCCGCCTGGCCGCGAATCTGCGGATCGTAGGTATTTTCGAGCCCGCTCAAGCCGACGTTGTCGATTCCGACGTATCCGAGCAGGTGTGCGGCGAGATCCTTGTTCGGATAGTAGCGGCGGCTCTCCTTGATGAAGCCGATGGCATCCAGGTTCAGCGCCGCGACTCGCCGCGCCTCGTCCGGCGATACCTGCCGACGCACGTACGCGAATGCCTTCTGATGCGCGAACTTGTCGGCGAGCTGCTGCCGCTCTTTACGCGTGCAGTTGGTGAACGCGTCGCAGAGCTGTTTCACGGTGGCGGCGATGTCCGGAATTTCCGTCGGCACCGCGTAAATCGAATCGGCGTCGACGCTCGTGGCGAGAACCCGCCCCTTGCGATCGAGGATGTCTCCGCGATTGGCCAGCAGCGGAATCGTTCGCTGCTGCTGTCCCTCGGCTCGCGCCACGAGATACGCGTGGTGGAGGATCTGCAGGTACACGAGCCGCGCCTCGATCGCAGCGGCCCACAGCGCGATGAACACCGCGGCGATCGTGATGCGGCGCTTCATCGACACGCGCCAGGCGAGCGGCCCGTCAGCTCGCGTTGATTTCTTGTCGTGGCGCTTCGCAAAGCGCCGGAAGATCGTTTTCACTGCCGTAGCGCAACAACTGATTTCGCCGGCGGATCGGCCGGGACGACCCGCTCGATGACAATCGCTTCGTCACGCGAGGGCGCCACGAGGTGCAGCGGGCCCGTCGCGAGTGATTCGACGCGCGACGGCGATCGAAGCGTTTCGATCTCCAGTCGAAGATGGCGCGTCAGCTCTTCCTCAACGGCGCGGTCGTTCTGCATCTGTTCGATCTGGTAGCCGTGCCTGAGCAGCTCGGTGCGCTGCCACGCCGAAAACAGGAAGACGACGACCAGCAGTGCCGTGATGGCCACCGTTTTCCACAGCTCGCGCTGGCGCGCTTCATCGACCTCGCGGACGATCGCGTTGTTGCGGACGTCCTTCTTGATCGCGTATTCGAAGGATTCAGCCATATGTTCCGCTCCGCTCGGCTGTTCAGACCCTCTCGGCGGCGCGCAGCTTCGCGCTTCGCGCGCGCGGGTTACGCCGCACTTCATCGTCGTCGGGCACGATCGGTTTCTTGGTCATCACGTGGACGATCGGCTCGCTGGCCTGAGCGAGGGCGCGCAGCGTGTGCTTCACGATCCGGTCCTCTAGCGAGTGAAACGTAATCACTGCCATGCGCGCGCCGGCGCGAAGCCGGCTCGCGATCTGCTGGACGAAGCGATCGAGTCCCTCGAGCTCACGGTTGACCCATATCCTGAGCGCCTGAAACGTGCGCGTCGCCGGATCGATGCGCATGTATCCGCGGCGCGGGATCGCGCGGCGCACGATCGCCGCGAGCCGCCCAGTCGTATCGACCGGTGATTCACGGCGGGCGGCGACGATCGCGCGCGCGATGCGCCGCGAAAATCGCTCTTCACCGAACTGAAAAATCGCGTTCGCCAGCTCTTCTTCGCCGGCCGTGGCGACGAGATCGGCAGCCGTGCCCGGCTGCGTGGGATCCATGCGCATGTCCAGCGGCTCGTCGCGCTGAAAACTGAAGCCGCGTCCCGGCGCGTCGAACTGCATCGAGGAGACGCCGAGGTCGGCGAGCGCGCCGTCCACGAGCTGGATGTCGCGCGCATCGAGGACGTCGGCGATCGTGCGGTAATCTGCGTGGACGAGCTCCACGCGCTCGCGCCACGGCGCGAGCGTCTCGCGCGCGATCGCGAGCGCCGCCGGATCGCGATCGAGCCCCACGAGCCGCGTGGCGCCTGCGGCGAGCAGGGCGCGCGCGTGACCACCGAGGCCGACGGTGCAATCGACGAAAACGCCGCCGCGCTCGGGGCGAAGGTGCTGGAGCACCTGCGCGGTGAGGACCGGCTCGTGATTCAAACGCCGAACTCCGACAGCGCTTTCGCGTCGTCATCCGAGTACGCGTCGCGCTGCAGCTTCGTGAGGAAACGATCGTGGTTCCACACGTCGAGGCAGGTGATCTGACCGAGCACATCAACGTCGCCGCTCATCGTCGCGGAGTCGCGAAGCCGCACCGGAATCAGGACGCGGCCCTGCGTGTCGAGCTCGCCGACGGAGCCGAAGTAATTGACGCGGTCGAGAAAACGCAGCCGCGACGGGTGCGTCGACGGCATCTGGCCGAGCTTTCCTTCGATCTCGAGCCACACCGGCATGGGATAAATGCGCACGTACTCGCCGCTCAAGCTGGTCACGAACAGCTCGCGTCCGTACTTGCTCTCGAGCGACGAGCGGAACGCTGTCGGCAGCTTGAGGCGTCCCTTGTCGTCGATGCGCGCCGGCGCATTGCCCCTAAACACGGGCACAGACTCCATTTATCTCCACAATTTTCCACCGAGATAGTAGGAGAGGGGTGAGAGGTTGTCAACCGCAATCTCCACCACATCAGCAAGTTACGCCTAATTTTCGCCCTTTTATCGCTGCACCGAAATGAGACACTTTCGTGCTCTGGCCCTACTCCGGTCTTACTCCGGCTGCGGTTTTTGGTACGATGCGGGGTTTACTCATGCTTAGGGCAGCCCTCATCGGATTCGCGTCAAGTGGTAAGACCACCCTTTTTCAGCTGATGACCAGCGCGCGCGAGACCGGGCGCGCCGCGCACGGGAAGGGAGAAGCGTCGGTCGGCATCTCGAAAGTGCCAGACGCTACGGCTCGACCGCCTGACGGGGATGTACAACCCGCGCAAACGCGTCCCCGCGACAGTCGAGTTCACGGATCTCGCGGCGCCTGGCGGAACGGGCGGGGCCAAGGCACTCGTGGACGTCGCCGCGTACAAGAACGCCGACGCGCTTGTTCACGTTCTCCGCGCATTCGACGATCCAGCGGTCGCGCATCCGTCCGGCTCCATCGACCCCGCGCGCGACGCGCAGGCGATGGAGGATGAGTTGATCCTCGCCGACCTGGGCGTCGCAGAGCGGCGTCTGGAACGCCTCGAAAAGGATCTCAAGAAATCGAAGACCGCGGATCTCGAAAGAGAACGCGACGTCATCATGCTGTGCAGGGCGACGCTCGAGGATGGCAAGCCGCTCCGGGCGCTCGATCTCAAAGGCGACGATCTGAAGCGGCTCCGGGGCTTTCAGTTTCTGTCCGCCAAACCGTTGCTCATCGTGATCAACCTGGACGAGGCGCAACTCGCGCAAGGCGGCGAGGCGGCCACGCGTCTTGACCGCGCGGCCGAAGCCGCCGGGCTGACCGCATTTCTCTCGCGCGCGCGAGACGGCAGCGGTCGCCGTATGCGCCAAGATCGAGCTGGAGATCGCCCAGCTCGACGCCGCGGACGCCGCCGCATTTCTCTCGGATCTCGGCCTCACCGAATCAGGACTCGATCGCGTGATTCGCGCGAGCTACGATCTGCTCGGTTACATTTCCTTCTTCACGGTTGGAGAAGACGAATGCCGCGCCTGGTCGATTCCACGCGGCACTTCGGCGCAGCTTGCCGCGGGCGAAATTCACAGCGATATCGCGCGGGGATTCATCCGCGCGGAGGTCGTCAGCTACGATGCGCTCGTCGGCCGGGGCTCGATGGCGCTCTGTCGCGATCACGGCGAGGTGCGCCTCGAGGGCAAGGAATACGTTGTCCAGGACGCCGACATCATCAACTTCCGCTTCGCGACATGATTAAAACGGTCGTCGTCTGCGAAGCGCACGTGCCGTTTGTGCGTGGCGGGGCCGAGTTGTGTGTCAGCGGTCTCATCGCCGAACTTCGCCGCCGCGGTCTGCGCGCCGAGCGCGCCTCGATTCCGTTCAAGTGGTATCCGAAGGACGCGCTCCTCTCCCAGGCGGCCGCATGGCGCATGATCGATCTGTCCGAAAGCAATGGCGAGCGGATCGATCTCGTCATCGCCACGAAGTTTCCGACATACTTCGTTCGCCACGCGAACAAGGTCACGTGGCTCTTTCATCAGTACCGGGCTATTTACGAGCTGTGCGGCACGCCCTACAGTGAATTCGGCCACTCGGAAGCCGACGTGCGGCTGCGCGATCGGATGATGCAGATGGATCGCGACGCGATCGGCGAGTCGCAGCGGATATTCAGCATCGCGCGGAATATTTCGTCGCGGCTCGCGCAGTACAACGGCCTGGCGGCCGAACCGCTCTACCATCCGCCGCCGCTCGCGCCGCACCTGCGGGCCGGCGCATTCGGAGACTACGTGCTGTCGGTGGGACGGCTCGAGCTCACGAAGCGCGTGGACCTGATTGTGAGGGCGATGGCGCATACCCCATCCCACGTGAAACTGGTCGTCGCCGGCGAAGGACCATTGCGCGCGGGTCTCGAGGCACTCGCCGCAGAGATCGGCGTGGACGATCGCGTCACCTTCACCGGCCGCGTCGACGACCGGCAGCTCGTCGATCTGTACGCCGGCGCCCGCGGCGTCGTGTTCCCTCCGTTCGACGAGGACTACGGTTACATCACGCTCGAAGCGTTTCTGGCGCGAAAACCTGTCATTACGACGATAGACGCCGGCGGCCCGCTCGAATTCGTGCAGGACGGCGTCAATGGCTTCATCACCGAGCCCGATGCCCAGGCTATTGGGGCGGCCATCGCGCGTCTCGACGCCGATGCGCGGCTCGCCGGCCGTCTCGGCGACGCCGGCTACGAACGGGCGAGCACGATCACGTGGGATCGCGTCGTCGACTGCCTCGTTGATGGACCCTGTGTCTAAGGCGGAATCAACGTCGATCGTGATCCCCGCGTACAACGAAGGTCACGCGGTGGCGACTCTCGTCAGCGCGCTTCGCTCGGCCGCGCGCATGGCGCGAGATCGTTGTGATTGACGATGCGTCGACGGATGATACGGGCCCGAGCGCCGCGGCGGCGGGTGCGCGCGTCATTCGCCATCCGTATAACAAAGGCAACGGCGCCGCCGTCAAAACGGGCATCCGCCACGCGACCGGCGACTTTATCCTGATCATGGACGGCGACGGACAGCATCAGCCGGTCGACGCGGTGCGGCTCGTGGCGCATCTGGACGAATTCGATCTCGTCGTGGGCGCGCGGTCGGCATCGACGCAGGCGACCGCCGCACGGCGAATCGGCAACGAGCTGCTGAACGGGCTCGCAACCTATCTCACCGAACGGCAGATTCCGGATCTCACGTCCGGCTTCCGGGCCGCGCGACGCGACTGCCTGCTCGAATTTCTTCACCTGCTGCCGAACGGCTTCTCGACGCCGACGACGACGACCCTCGCGTTCATCAAAGCCGGCTACAGCGTGAAGTTCGAATCGATCGACGCCGCGGCGCGGCGCGGGCAGCTCCAAGATCAGGCTGGCCTCTGACGGCGCAAGGTTCCTGTTGATCGTTCTCAAGATGATCACGCTGTTCAGCCCGCTGAGAATTTTTCTGCCCGGTGAGCCTCGCGACGTTCACGCTCGGCGCCGCGTACGCCCTGTGGACAATCGCGACGCAGTCCCACGTCACGAATTCGTCCGTTCTCCTGATTCTGATGAGCGTCGTATTCTTCCTCGTGGGCCTCGTCTCCGAGCAGATCTCGTCACTGCGCTTCGAAAGGCCGCCGCGCGTGACGCAGGCGCTCGTCATCGTGCCGACGCTGAACGAACGCCAGAACCTGCCGCCGCTCGTCGATGCACTCCTCACGATGCCAAACGTTCGCGTGCTGATCGTCGACGACAGTTCTCCAGACGGCACCGGCGCCGTGGCCGACGAGCTCGCCGCCAAATACAAGGGCCGCGTGGACGTCATGCATCGTACCGACCGCCGCGGTCTGGGACGGTCGTACGTCGACGGCATGAAGCGCGCGATCCACGACGACGTCGACGTCATCTGCCACATGGATGCCGACTTCTCCCACGATCCGCTGGAGCTGCCGCGGCTCATCAACGCCGCCGCGCGGGCCGATCTCGTCGTCGGCGCGCGGTATGTCCCCGGAGGCCGCGTGGTGCACTGGCCGCTGCGCCGGCAGATTCTGAGCCGGTTCGCGAATCTCTACGTGCACCTCGTCGCCGGGCTGCGCACGCGCGACTGCACGAGCGGGTATCGCTGCTGGCGACGCAACGCGCTCGCGTCGCTGCCGCTGGACACTGTTGTGTCGGATGGCTATTCGTTCATGATCGAAATGCTGTTCCTGGCCGAACAGCGCGGTTATCGCATCGTCGAAGTGCCCATCACGTTTGTCGAACGTCAGCAGGGAGAGTCGAAGCTGTCGAAGGCCGTACTCGAGGAATCGGCGATCACGCCGTGGCGTCTTCGAGCAACGCGCGGCCGCGCACGTTGAACCTTTCCATGTTAAGGTTTAGGGGCTTTTCTAAATGTCAGCCTCTCCTGCCTCGCACCCTGCGGGTCTGAGCGTCTTCTTCCCGGCGTACAACGACAGCGGCACCATCGCGAGCATGGTGATCCGCGCCGTGCAGGCCGCGTCGAAGCTGACGGAGGACTACGAAGTCATCGTCGTCAACGACGGCAGCAGCGACGCGACCGCGCAGATCGCCGACGAGCTCGCGGAGAAGTATCCGCGCGTTCGCGTCGTGCATCACCCGGTCAATCGCGGGTACGGCGGCGCACTCCAGACGGGATTTCGATCCGCGACGAAAGATCTGATTTTCTACACGGACGGCGACGCGCAATACGATCCCGCCGAGCTCGCCGATCTGTGGGCCGGATTGACGCCGGAGGCGGATCTCGTGAACGGCTACAAGATCAGCCGATCCGATCCGCTGCACCGCATCATCATCGGTCGGCTGTATCACCACATCGTGTCGACCATGTTCGGGCTGTCGGTCCGCGACGTCGACTGCGACTTCCGCCTGATGCGCCGCCGGATCTTCGATCGCATCGAGCTCCATAAGACCAGCGGCGTGATCTGCCTCGAGATGATGAAGAAGATCGAGGATGCCGGCTTTCGGATCGTCGAAGTACCGGTGCACCATTACCATCGCGCCTTCGGCAAATCACAGTTTTTCAACTTCCGGCGCATTGCGAAGACCGGCGTCGATGTCTTGCGCCTGTGGTTCGCTCTCGTCGTGATCGGAAAGCATCGGCGCGAGCCTGCGCGCCTCGCGTCGGCGGACGCGACCGACCCGGCGCGCCCGAGTTCCTCGCACCCGTGACGACGGAGTACCGCGAGTATTACCGCGGCCGCAAAGTCATGATCACGGGCGGGCTCGGCTTCATCGGCAGCAATCTGGCGCGTCAGCTCGTCGAGGTCGGCGCCGACGTGCTCCTAGTCGATTCGCTCATCCCCGACTACGGCGGCAATCTCTTCAACATCGATGGGATCGCCGATCGCGTGCGCGTCAACGTCGCCGATATCCGCACGCAGGCGACGATGAACTATCTGGTGCGCGATCGCTCCGTGATCTTCAATCTCGCCGGGCAGGTCAGCCACATCGACAGCATGCGGGATCCGTACACCGACCTGGAGATCAACTGCCGCAGTCAGCTCACGATTCTCGAAGCGTGCCGCTACAACAACCCGACGGTGAAAGTGGTATTCGCGAGCACCCGACAGATCTACGGGCGGCCGTCGTCGCTGCCGGTCGATGAGAGCCATCTCGTGCGGCCGACAGACGTCAACGGCATCAACAAGGCGGCAGGCGAGTACTACCACCTCGTGTACAACAACGTTTTCGGCGTGAGCGCATGCTCGCTTCGCCTCACGAACGTTTACGGCCCCCGTCAGCTGCTCAAGCACGATCGCCAGGGCTTCATCGCCTGGTTCATCCGCCTCGCGGTGGAAGACAAGACGATTCAGATTTACGGTGACGGCTCGCAGGTGCGCGACTTCGTGTACGTCGACGATGCGGCGGACGCATTCTTGAGAGCGGGCGCCGATTCGGCGTGCAATGGCGAGGCATTCAACGTCGGCGGCGACCGCGCAATCAGTCTCCGCGATCTCACCGCGTTATTGATCGATGTAGCCGGCTCGGGCCGCGTCGAGTACATCGACTGGCCCGCCGAGAAGAAGCCGATCGATATCGGGAGCTTCTATGCCGACTCGACGAAGTTCAACCGGACAACCGGTTGGCGGCAGCGCATCCCGCTCGCGGAAGGCCTGCGCAAAACCGTCGCGTTCTATCGCGAACACTTGAAGCATTACGTCGACCCCGTGCCCGCACCGGAACCGGCGTGACGCGGATTCGGTTCATGTCGCTCGTGCCAGGCGAAGATGCCGCTGCCGTGCGCACGGCGATCGATCGCGTGGTCGCGAACGGCTGGTTCATCCTCGGTCCGGAAGTCGACGCCTTTGAAAACGAGTTCGCGTCGGCAATGGGCGCGCGCTTCGCGGTTGGCGTCGGGACGGGCACCGATGCGATCGCGCTCATCCTCCGTGCGCTCGGCATCGGCGCGGGAGACGAGGTCATCACCACGCCGCTGTCGGCGGCGTACTCTGCGCTCGCGATCATGGCAGTCGGTGCGCGGCCGGTGTTCGTGGACATCGATCCGGCGCGCCTCACGATCGACCCGTCGCTGATCGAAGCGGCGATCGGACCGCGCACGCGCGCGATCCTGCCCGTGCATCTCTATGGGCAACCGGCGGACATGACCGCCATCGAACAGATCGCCGCGCGTCACAAGCTCGCGCTCGTCGAGGATTGCTGCCAGGCGCATCTCGCCACGAGCAGTGGAAGGCCCGTCGGCACGATCGGCGTCGCCGGAGCCTTCAGCTTCTACCCCACGAAAAATCTCGGCGCGCTCGGCGACGGCGGCGCGGTGATCACCGGCGATCGTCAGCTCGCGGACCGAATCAAGCGGCTGCGCAACGGCGGGCAGTCGGATCGATATCACCACATCGAGCCGGGGCTGAACACGCGCCTCGATGAAATCCAGGCGGCGGTCCTCCGCGCTCGGCTTGCGTTCCTTCCGCGCTGGACGATGCGACGCCGAGCGATGGCCGCGCGCTACCGCCAGCAGCTCGCGGGCGCATCGATGGAGGTGCCGCCCGAGCGCGACCCCGGCCACGTCTATCACCTGTTCGTCGTCCGAACACCGACGCGTGCCGAGCTGCAGGCGCAGCTCGCGAAGAACGGTGTCGAGACGTTGATTCATTACCCTGTGCCGATTCCGCATCAGCCGGCGCTGGCGTCGGCGACGCCCGCGGAATGCCCTGTCGCGTCACGCGTCTGCGACGAGATTCTCTCCCTGCCGCTCCACCCCGGGCTGACGGACGGCGAAATCGACGCGGTTGCCGAAGCGGTTCGGAAAGGACAGAACGCGTGCGTGCACTGATCACGGGCGGAGCCGGCTTTATCGGCTCTCACCTTTCCGAAGCGCTCCTCGCAGCCGGCCACGAGGTTCAAATCCTCGATAACCTGTCGACCGGATCGATCGACAACATCGCCCATCTCAAAGGGCACCGCGGTTTCGATTACTTCATCGACACCGTCGACAACGAGCCGCTGCTCGCGGAGCTGATCGATCGCAGCGACGTCGTGTTTCATTTTGCCGCGGCGGTCGGCGTGAAGCTGATCGTCGAGCAGCCGGTGTACACGATCGAAACCAACGTCCACGGCACCGAGGTCGTCCTCAAACACGCAAACAAGAAGAAGAAGCTCGTCGTGATCGCGTCGACGTCGGAGGTGTACGGCAAGAGCGAAGACGTCCCGTTCCGCGAAGACTCGGACCTCGTCATGGGCCCCACGCCGAAGCATCGCTGGGCGTACGCGTGCAGCAAGGCCATCGACGAGTTCCTGGCACTCGCGTACTGGAAGGAACGCAAGCTGCCTGTGATCATCGTGCGGTTCTTCAACACGGTCGGCCCGCGCCAGAGCGGACAGTACGGCATGGTGATCCCCAATTTCGTCCGGCAGGCGCTTGCCGGCGAGCCGATCACGGTGTTCGGCGACGGCACGCAGTCGCGCTCCTTCACGCACGTCGTCGACGTCGTCGGGGCGCTGCTGAAGCTCGTCAACGAGCCGAACGCGATCGGTCAGGTTGTGAACATCGGCAACACAGAAGAAGTCACGATCCGCGCCCTCGCCGAGCGCGTGCGTCATCTAAGCGGCTCGACATCCATCATCAAATTGATTCCCTACGACGAGGCGTACGAATCGGGGTTCGAAGACATGCCGCGCCGCGTACCAGACCTGACGAAGGTTAAAGCGCTGATTGGGTACGAACCTCGCAACAACTTGGACGATATCCTGGTGCAAGTCATCGATTATTTCCGTCGGAAATAGGCCCCGCCGGCGACGGTATCGTCCGGCTTGATCGACCCGACCCGGCGCGTATACTGGAAGGTGCTTATGAAGTCTTACAAAGCTCTTGCGGTCGCCGCCGCCTTCGGCCTCGTGTCGCTCGGCCTGGCATCGACAGCATCGGCGGACGTCCGCGTGTCGATCGCGAACGGCAGGGTCACCGTAGTCGCCAAAGACGCCACGCTCCGTCAGATTCTCGCCGAGTGGGCCCGCGTCGGCCAGGTGAAGATCGTCAATCTCGAGCGCGTGCCCGGCGGGCCGATCACGCTCGAGCTTCCGAACATGCCAGAAGCGCAGGCGCTCGACATCCTGCTGCGCTCGATCAGCGGGTATATAGCCGCGCCGCGCGAAGTGGCCAGCGCCAACGCCTCGCAATTCGACCGTATTGTCGTGATGCCCACGCTCGCCGCGCCGCGGCCGGCTGCTTCTGCCATGGCGCCTCCGACGTTCGCGCCGCCCACTCCTCTCGCTGGACCGCCTGACGACGACGTGGACGATGAACGACCGGCGCCGCCTGTTGGCGCGCCGGCGGCGATGCCACCCCGAGGGCCCGTGTTTAATCCGTTTCCGCAGCCTCAGGTCGTGAACCCGCAGCAGCCAAACACGTACCCACAGATGCCGGTCGGTCAACAGCCTCAAGAGCCGCAGCAGCCTGTGAACACGGCCGCCCCGGGTGCCCCCGCGGGAGGCGGTGTTGCTGTGCCTGGAATGATCGTGGCGCCGCCGCCGCAGCCTGGCCAAGTCGTTCAGCCGCCACCGCCGAACAAGCGACCCGGCGGCCCGGGCGGACTCTGACCAACTGATCTGGATTTGGTAATCGGGTGATCTGGTAATTGGGTGATCTGGTAATTGGGTGATTGGGTAATTGATTGAACGATTGCGTCTGGCGTTGATCGCCCAAGCAGTCCCGACCAATAATCCAATCTCGCAATCAATTACCCAATTACCCGATCATCCAATCACCAGATCACCCAATTGACATGCCTATCACCTCCGACGTGAGCACTGCGATCGCCGACGCGATGCGCAAGCGGGACGTCGTCCGCCTCGGCGCCCTGCGAATGCTCAAAGCCGCGTTCATGAATCGCGAAATCGAGAAGGGTCATCCTCTGGACGACGTGGAAGCGCGGCAGGTCGTGGCGTCGCTGGTGAAGCAGCGGAAGGATTCCATCGAGCAGTTCACCAACGGCGGACGCGATGATCTCGCCAAGAAAGAAGCCGCCGAGATCGTCTTTCTGGAAACGTATCTTCCCCCTGCCGCGGATCCGGCGCTCGTCGAGCGAGCGGTGGCCGAGGCGATCGCAGAAACCGGCGCGATGTCAGCGAAGGACATGGGGCGGGTCATGAAGGCGGCGATGGCGCGGCTGTCGGGCCAGACAATCGACGGCAAGGTCGTCAATGATCTCGTCCGGCGAAAACTAAATCCCTAAACTTTTTGCCGATCCGCGCCGTCTAAACCTTTGAGACGGCAAACAACTGCCCTCTCATCCATCCTCCTTTGAGGCCTTCTTTACCGGAGGCCTCTTTTTTGTCACCTGAGCACGGTGAAACCGGACACTCTGTTCGATCGCGCACGGTTGCGCTGACGTTCTCGCCGCGATCAACTTTATTGTCGCGGTACGGAAGTTGCTGATACGATCGGAACGGTTCCGATGCGCCGCCGTTATTCTTCTCCATCCGCCGCCTCTTTCTCTTTTGGCCCCGGCCCGATTTCAAACGCCCTCAAAGCGCTGATTGCGGCGAATGTCGTCGTGTTCCTGCTGACGACGTTCGAGCCAGTTCTGCAGGTGCGGCTCGGGTTGAGGCCGTACGATGCGCTGTGGCATCTCCGGGTGTGGCAGCTCGTCACCTACATGTTCGTGCACGGCGGCCTGTTTCACATCCTGTTCAACATGCTCACGCTGTGGATGTTTGGCGCCGAGCTCGAGCGAACGTGGGGCACGCGGTACTTCCTGAAGTTCTATTTCGTATGCGGCATCGGCGCGGCTGCGCTGACGATCCTGTTCTCGCTGCTTCCCTTCGAGTTCACGCAGCAAGTGCAAGGCTCCGTGATCATCGGCGCGTCGGGCGCGATCTACGGGCTGCTTCTCGCTTACGCGATGTACTTTCCGGAGCGGCCGATTCTGCTGATCATCTTCTGGGTCCCGGCGAAAATCTGCGTCGCGATTCTCGGCGCCATCGCGCTCATCGCCTCGATCTCCGACAGCGGCGGCGTTGCAAACATCACCCACCTCGGCGGGCTGATCGTCGCGTATCTCTTCCTGAAGAGCGCCGGCATGCACCCGTTGGCCGAAATCAACTACCGCTATCTGAGGTGGCAGATCAACCGGCGGCGGAATAAGTTCGACGTCTACTCAGGCGGCCGCGCGGACGACTGGGATCGCCGCGTTCACTGACGCGTCGCGCTGAAGCCAGACGACGACTGTAGCGCCCCGCTTCAGAAGTGCGTCAACCTTTCACGCTCCACGGTAAACGCACGCCACCGATCGCGAGGCCGAGCGTCGAGCCGAGCACAGGCAGGCCGTAACCGCTCGACAGGAAGCTGTACTTGAAAAGCGCTCCGCTCGCGAACTGGAAATTGAGCGCCATTAAAAACGCGATGAACGCGAAGAGCGGCGTCCACACGCCGAACATGAGCGCGAGACCGGACGTGATTTCGCCGAGGGGCACGAGCCGCGCGAAGATCGACGCGCCGGGGATCGCGATCGCATTGAGGTAACGCCCCGCCGCGGAACCGGCTGCGGCGCTCCGCTGCCAGCCGGCGAGCTGACCGCCGAGCAGCGACGAGTCGACGAACCACCGCCACTTGCCCAAGCCTTCGGATAGAAAAAAGAGACCGATGCAGATCCGGACGACCGAGAGCCCCGTGCCCTGTCGATCGAGAGCCATCCTCGCCTCACATCACCGCTGATGAAAATAGTCGTCGGTGTGATCCAGCCAGTCCTGGCGGATCGGACTGAACACGTCGAGCTCGAACGTGTCCTCGAGCGCTTCCGCCTGATGTTCGACCCACGACGGAATATGGAGCACGTCGCCTTCGCGTACGGTGATCTCTTCGCCGCCAATCAGAAACTTGAGCGCGCCCTGCAGGATGTACGTCATCTGCTCGCTCTCGTGGGAGTGCATCGGCACGAGGCAGCCGCGCTTCAGATAGATCTGCGCGATCATCTCGCGCTCGCCTGTCACGATTTTTCGTGACAGCATTTCGGTCACTTTTTCGAGCGCAATTTCGTCCCAGCGGTGCAGGCGGACGGTCTGGGTGTTCATGGGTCACGAGCATATACCAACGGACCCGGATGCTATAATTCGCTCAATGAAAGCGACTGTCGTCAACGGCGGCAGCAGCGGTGCGGCGCAGGCCGGGCCAGCGGAATTCGCCGGTTTGAGCCGCGAGGACGTGCTCGCCGTCCATCGCTGCATGCTGATGTCGCGCAAGCTAGACGACAAGGAGATCCAGCTCAAGAACCAGAGCCAGATTTTTTTTCAGATTAGCGGGGCCGGCCACGAAGCAGTGCTCGTCGCGGCCGGCCTCATGCTCAAACCAGGTTACGACTGGTTCTATCCCTACTACCGCGACCGCGCCCTCTGCCTCCAGCTCGGAATGACTCCCCTCGAAATGCTCCTGTCCGCCGTCGGCGCGAAGGACGATCCGAATTCCGGCGGCCGGCAGATGCCGTCGCACTGGGGACACAAGGCGCTCAACATCGTGTCGCAGTCGAGCCCGACGGGGACGCAGGTCCTGCAAGCAGTCGGCGCGGCGGAAGCGGGCGTCATCTACAGCCGTGTGCCGGCCATCCCCGATCGCGCCTCTCGATTCGCGGACGACGAGATTACGTACGTGTCGCTTGGCGACGGCGCAACCAGCGAAGGCGAGTTCTGGGAAGCGCTCAGCACCGCATGCACCAAGCATCTGCCAGTGCTTTTCCTGGTCGAGGACAACGGCTACGCGATCTCGGTGCCTGTCGAAGTGCAGACACCGGGCGGCGACATCTCGAGGCTCGTGCGATCGTTCCCGGGCCTGCACGTCGATTCGATCGATGGAACGGATTTCTTCGCGAGCCTGCGAGCGATGCGGGAGGCGACGGCTTACGTCCGCCGCCGCGAGGGCCCCGCGCTCGTGCACGCGCGCGTCGTCCGGCCGTACTCCCATTCGTTGTCCGACGACGAGAAGCTCTATAAAACGACGGCCGAGCGCGAAGCAGAAGCGCGGCGGGATCCGATTGCGCGGTTCGCGGAGTTCCTGCGCGTCAACGGCGTCGTGACCGACGAGACGCTGGCCGCCATGCAGAGTGACGTCGAACGCGAAGTGAACGACGCCGCGACGGCCGCGCAAGCCGCGGCAAAGCCCGAGAGGAACACGGCGGAATGGTGGGTCTACTCGCCTGACGTCGACCCGTCCGGCACCGGCGTTCGACACGGTGGCGCAGCCGGAAGGCAAGCCCGACACGATGGTGTCTGCGATCAATCGCACGCTCAAGGACGAAATGGCGCGCGACGCTCGCATCGTTGTGTTCGGCGAAGACGTCGCCGACGCGAGCAAGAAGGAAGCGCTCGCGAGCGTACCCGGCAAAGGCGGCGTCTTCAAGCTGACGCACGGCCTGCAGCGTCTGTTCGGCGACGATCGCGTCTTCAACTCGCCGCTGGCGGAGGCGAACATCATCGGACGCGCTATCGGCATGGCGACGCGCGGACTCAAGCCGGTCGTCGAGATTCAGTTCTTCGACTACATCTGGCCGGCGATGATGCAGCTGCGCGACGAGATGTCGATGATGCGATATCGGTCGGCGAACAATTTCGCGTGCCCGATGGTCGTCCGCGTGCCGATTGGCGGCTACCTGCGCGGCGGTGGACCGTACCACAGCCAATCCGGCGAGAGCATCTTCGCCCACTGTCCCGGCATCCGCATCGTCTTTCCGTCGAACGCCGTCGACGCCGCCGGTCTGCTGCGGACGGCAATCCGCTGCGATGATCCGGTGATGTTCTTCGAGCACAAACATCTTTACCGGCAGACCTACAACAAAGGCGAGTACCCCGGCAGCGAATACATGATTCCGTTCGGCAAGGCCAACCTCCGCCGCGACGGAGACGATGTGCTGATCGTGACGTGGGGAGCGCTCGTGCAGCGCGCGCTGCTCGCGGCACAGCAGGCCGAAAAGGACGGGCTCAGCGCCGCGGTCCTCGACCTGCGCACAATCGTGCCGTACGACTGGGATGCGATCGCCGAACATGTCACGCGCACGAACCGCGTCATCGTCGCGCACGAAGACCAGGTGATGTGCGGGTTCGGCGCCGAGATCGCGGCGCGAATCGCCGGCGAGTTGTTCGAACATCTCGACGCGCCGGTGAAGCGCGTCGGCGCGCTGAACGTACCCGTCGCCTACTACCCGGGTCTCGAGGAAGCGATCCTGCCGCAGTCGGCCGACATCCTCAACGCCATCCGCGAGACGGCAACGTACTGAGCAGGTCTGAACACCTGCGCCGCTCGTTCAACCAGTGTGGCGCCTGCTGACGAGGTCCGAGGACCTCAGCAACCAATGCGAGCATCGGCACGAGTCAAGATGTGGCGCAGGACTCTAGTCCTGCTGGTCCTGAGCTCCGGCATTCCACTGGCGGCGATCAAAACCGACAACCTTCGATCGGTCGCGGCGATTCCGCCGCACCTCACCGGGCGTTTCCGGGAGCCGATCGGATTTCAGCAATCGGCGTTCGGACAGTTCTATGTCTTCGATCGGCGCGCGCACACGGTTTATGGCGTCGACGAGCAGCTCGAGAGCGCGTGGCAAATCGTCACGATCGGTGCCGAAGCGGGGAAAATCATCGACCCGACGGCCTTTTCTGTCGCCGCCGATGGCACCTTCGCCGTTGCGGACGCGCCGAACAATCGCGAGCGGATTCAGATATTTTCGCCGGTCGGATTCCGCACCGCCGGCTTCATGCTGCCGGGCCGCGCGCTGCCTCGCGTCGTGTACGAAAACTTCGTCCTCAGCGGCATCGGATCTCTCCATACACGGGTCACTCGATTCTGATGTCTCAACCCGAGATCGGTGCGCTTGTTACAGAATACGCACTCGACGGCCGCACGATTCGGACCTTCGGCAATCTCCGTTCGACCGGCCACGAGAACGACCGCGAGGTTCACCTCGCGCTGAACAGCGGCACGCCTCTGGTCGATCCCGCTGGCGGATTCCTGTTCGTCTTCCAGGCCGGCGAACCGATGTTTCAGAAATTCGACCAGAACGGAACGCTGCTGTTCGAACGGCGCATACAAGGCCGCGAGATAGACAATTTCGTCGGCAGCTTGCCGACGACCTGGCCGCGGCGTAAAGCCGAAGGCGGCGAGCAGGCCCTCGTGCAGCCGACCGTGCGATCCGCCGCGGTCGATCCAGCGGGCAATCTCTGGGTCGCTTTCATGGTGCCGTTCGCGTACGTATTCGATCGCGATGGCGACAAGGTCCGGACCGTCCAATTCCACGGCGCTGGGACGGTTGCGCCAAACAGCATGTTCTTCGGCAAGAACGGCCGTCTCCTGATCACGCCTGGGCTCTACGAGTTCGCTCCGTGATCGAGGTCTCAGTATCTCGGGCGGCGGTTCGGTGCCGCGAACCGCGGTGGAGGGCGTCACATTTCAAGTGCACGCAGGCGAAATTGTGGCGCTGCTCGGCCCGAACGGCGCCGGCAAGACGACGACGATGCGGATGATGGCGGGGTTGATAGCGCCAAGTCACGGATCGATCGCGATCGATCAGGTGAGGCTCACGCCAGAGACGAGCGGCGCGGTGCGCCGCCGCATCGGCTTCCTGACTGAATCGCCAGGACTATGGGACCGCCTCACGGTACGAGAAAATCTTCGGGCCTACGCGGGTCTGTACGGGCTGGCGCAGCCGGAGCGCGTCATCGATTCGGTTCTCACGCAATTCGAGCTTGCGGACCGCGGATCGACCCCAGCGGCGGAACTGTCGAAGGGCATGCGGCAGAAAGTTGCGCTAGCTCGCGCGCTTCTCCACGACCCCGACATCCTCCTGCTCGATGAACCGACATCCGGTCTGGACCCCGAAATCACTCGGGGCGTTCGCCACCTGCTCGAAGATCGGCGTACGCGAGGATGCGCGATCCTGGTCGCGACGCACAATCTCGACGAGGCCGAGCGGCTCGCCGACCGCATCGGCGTAATTCACACCCGGCTTCTTGCGCTCGACACCGCGGCGATGCTCAGGAAGCGGTTCACGGCGCCACGCGCATCCATCCGACTAGGTGGCGCCGCCGCTGTCTTTCTGCCACAGATGCGCGCATTGAGCCCGGAAGCCGCCGCAGACGGCAGCGTTCTCACACTTCCGCTCGTTGATGGGGAGCAACGATATGCCGGCAATCGTACGCGCGCTGGTCGCGGCCGGCGCCGACATCATCGAGGCGCACGTGGACGTGCCAACGCTCGAAGACGTTTACCTTGCGCTCGTCAAACCACCCATCGACCGAGCCGATGGGACGCGCTCGTGAATAGCGGCCGCCTTCGAGCGCTCGTCGGCAAGGAACTGCTGGACGCGATGCGCAATCGCGCCGCGCTCTGGCCGGTCGCGATCTCCACCGTCGTGCTCCTTGCGCTGCCGTTCATCATCGCGATCGTGCTGCCAGCCACGACGGGACGCCAACTCGGAGACGATGCCGACCTCCTGCGCGTCAGCGCCGTCGTCGGCCACGGCGAATTGACCGGCAACGGACGCGTGCAGCTGTTCCTCTTCCAGCAGTTTCTGATGGTGTTCCTGCTGATGCCGATCACGGGCGCCATGGCGCTCGCGGCCCATGCGATCGTCGGCGAGAAGATGGCGCGAACACTCGAGCCGCTTCTGGCGACGCCGATTACGACGGCCGAACTACTGGTCGGCAAGGTGCTCGGTGCGCTGATCCCGACGCTGGCGATCGCGCTGGCGAGTCTCGTGATTTATCTGCTGCTGATTGCGTCGGCGGCGGAGAGCGGGGTGATTCAGGCGATGCTGAACGCGCGGACCCTCGTGTTGACTGTGCTCGTTGGTCCGGCTGCGGCGCTCGTATCGCTGCAGTCGGCAATCGTGGTCTCGTCGCGTGTGACGGACGCGCGGACGGCGCAGCAGTTCGGCGTGCTGATCATCGTTCCACTGGCTGGGGTGCTCATCGCACAGTTCACCGGATCATTGTGGCTCTCGGCGTCCGCGCTCGCCTTCCTGGCGCTCGGCCTCGTCGGGATATGGATGCTGCTCACTCTCTTCAGCGTCGCGATGTTCGAACGCGAAGCGATCCTCACGCGCTGGAAATAGAGCCACCCACTCGAAAACGGCGGATGCCGTTTCGAGCGGGTGTCCTCTCCAGCGTGACACTTACGTGGCTGAAATCAGCAGGATCGGGCCGCCGACCGATCGAAGCAACTCTGAAAGGTGGCGCCATCGAGCGTTATCGTCGTCAACAGCTTTGCGTAGCTGAAGGAAACCGACTCGTTAACCGCCGATGGCGACGAGCCGAACAGGTCCGAGGTGATCTGGACGTCCTGCAGCGTGTAGGTGGCAAAGGGCGTGGTGCCGCCCGCCTGGAACACATCGATCTGCACTGATTGAATATGCGTGCCGATTTCAGCGGCGTGAAGCATCGGCGCCGAAAACCCGTCGAGCATCTTCGTGACGAGGAAGTCGGCGAAATCGACCTTGCCAGCGCCCGCGCCGCCGCCTGAGCCAACCGTGACGGTGTTCGTCGCTCCCGACGAAAAACTGAAGATCGGTGTCGGCGTCGACGGATCGATTCCGGTGACGCCGCTGATTTTCATCTGGCCCATCACCGTTGGCGCGGGCGGCGTCGGCGCCTGGCCGTCGCGCCCGTCACGACCATCGCGACCAGCGGGACCCTGCGGGCCCGTTGGCCCGATCGCGCCGGTTGGACCTGCCGGACCGATAGAACCGGCCGGTCCGGAGGCGTTCCACGTCAGAAGTGATTCGTTGTTCTTGCACGCCTCGGACGGACCGACGACGCGAAGGCTGCCGTTGTTGCCGACACATCCCCTGATAACGCTGTCCGGTCCGCTCTGCGCTGATACGTCGCTTGCCGCGGCTACAGCGGCGAGGACCGCGCTGAATGCGAGCGCACAGGTTAGACGTACAGACTTCCTCTGCTGAAACATGAGACCTCCGGCTGAAGTGTTCTGGGGGGAGCCGGTATGGTAGAGGTTGAGAATAGAACCTGTCAAGAAGTCTCCTTGACGCCGCCGCGTCACTGAATGAACATTCATTCATCGATGCCCGCGCATGCTGCGAGCCGCCGAACACGGCGGGAACAGAACGAGACGACTCCCGTTACGAAGCGCGACGCGATCCTCCGGGCCGCGATTGACGTCTTCGCCGATCGCGGATACTTCAACGCCCAGGTCGCCGACGTCGCGCGCGCGGCCGGCGTTGCCGCCGGCACGGTCTATCTGTATTTCCGCAGCAAGGACGATTTGCTCGTGTCGATATTCGAGCGGACGATGAGCGAGGCGCTTGCGGAAGGTCGCGTCGCGGTCGTCGACGTCGACGATCCATTCGAGCGGCTGCAACGGCTCGCGCGGCTGCATCTCGCCCGCCTCGGTCGCGATCGGCAGCTCGCGATCGTTTTCCAGGTGGAGCTCCGGCAATCGACGAAGTTCATGGAACGGTTTTCCGCGACACTTCTTCGCGATTACCTCGGTTTGATTCGTGCCGCTTTCGCCGACGGGCAACGCGAAGGCCTGTTTCGTGCGGAGCTCAACCCGACCGCCTGCGCGAAGATGCTGTTTGGAGCGCTCGACGAAATGGCGACGAACTGGATCCTCAGCCGGCGCCGCTATTCGCTCGAGCCCGAGGCGGACCGGGTGCTCGACCTGTTTATCCACGGCGCAACCAGCAGCCACAAGAGCAGATCGCGATGAAGCTCATGGGCTTTCACCACGCAGCCGTCCTCGGCGCGGGCACGATGGGTGCGCAGATCGCGGCGCATTTCGCGAACGCCGGCCTCGAGACGATGCTCCTCGATGTAAATGCCACCGCCGCGCGGGAAGGATTGGCGCGCGCGAAGGCGTTCAAGCCGGATCCGTTCTTCACCGACCAGGGCGCATCGCTGATTTCGACTGGCGGCTTCGACAGCGACCTCGCATCGCTCGCGCGCGCCGACTGGATCGTCGAGGCGATCGTCGAGCAGCTCGAGCCGAAGCGTGCGCTCCTCGAGCGCGTTGAAACGATCAGGCGGCCGGGCACAATCGTGTCCTCCAACACGTCCGGAATACCGATCGCGGCGCTGGCCAACGGCCGCAGCCACGATTTCCGCACGCATTTTCTCGGCACGCATTTTTTCAATCCGCCGCGCTACCTGCACCTGCTCGAGCTGATCCCCACGGCCGCGACAGAACGCGACGTCGTGGCACGTGTCACGCAATTTGCCGATCGCCATCTCGGCAAAGGCGTCGTGGTTGCGAAGGATTCACCGAACTTCATCGCCAATCACATCGGCATCTACGGTGTCGTGCTCGTGCTGAAGGCGCTCGCCTCGGGCAACTACACGATTGAAGAGATCGACGCGATCACGGGCCCGGCGCTTGGACGGCCTAAGAGCGCGACATTTCGAACGATGGATATCGCCGGTCTCGATGTGCTCGCGCACGTCGCGCGCAATTTGTCGATGGATGTGCCGCCGCTTGTGAGCGCGCTGATCGAGCGCGGCTGGATTGGCGAGAAGGCGGGGCAGGGCTTTTACAAGCGCGTGAAGAATGCGGCCGGGGGGCCATCTGAAGTCCTCACGCTGGATCCTGCGTCGATGACGTACAGACCGCGGATGCCGGCGCGGCTGCCTTCGCTCGAGGCCGCGCGGGGAATCGAGGACGTCGGGGAGCGAACGCGCGCGCTGTTTTCGAGCGCCGACAAAGTCGGCGAGTTTCTCCACGAGACGCTCGTCCCGCTGATCGAGTACGCGCGCCGGATCGCTCCGGCGATCGCGTATTCGATCGACGATATCGACCGTGCGATGCGATGGGGTTTCGGCTGGCCGCTCGGCCCGTTCGAGCTCGGCGACCTGCTTGGCGTATTTGGAGAGACGCGTTTCCGCAACGGTCCGCTTCCGCCGGTCGACGCCGGGGTCCAGATACTCGCTTCTGCGAAGGATCGAGAGAAGGTCGTACGCCGCAATGCCGGAGCGAGCCTGATCGACATTGGGGACGGAGTGCTCACGCTCGAGTTCCACTCGAAGATGAACGCGATCGGCGGCGACACCGTGCAGATGATCCACGCGGGCCTGAAGGAAGCCTCGGACAACTTCACGGCGCTCGTCATCGGCAACGATGCGCCCGATTTCTCCGTCGGCGCCAACCTGATGCTGCTCCTGCTCGAGGCGCAGGAAGGCAACTGGGATGAAATCGACCTGATGGTGCGCGCGTTTCAGAACGCGAACATGGCGCTGCGCGCCGCGTCGGTGCCCGTAGTAGTGGCCACCGCCGGCATGACGCTCGGAGGCGGCTGCGAGATCGCGATGCACGCTGTTCGCGTGCAGGCCGCGGCCGAGAGCTATATCGGGCTCGTCGAGGCGGGCGTCGGGCTGATTCCGGGTGGTGGCGGCACGAAGGAACTGCTCGCCAGGCATGTGGAGGGCGCGCCCGGACCCGACATCGACCTGCTGCCGTGGGTGCAGCAGGTGTTTGAAACCATCGGGTTCGGCAAGGTGTCGACGAGCGCCGGCCAGGCGCGGCGGCTCGGTTTTCTGCGCGGCGTGGATCGGGTGACGATGAATCGCGACCGGCTGATTGCGGACGCGAAGCAGTTGGCGCTCGAATGCGCGCGGGACTATCAGCCCGTGCAGCCGCGGACCGCCATTCCCGTCGGCGGCCAAGGCGCAGGAGCGGCCCTCAAACTCGGCGTGCATCTCGCGTGGCGCGCCGGACGAATCAGCGAACACGATGCGGTCGTGGGACGCGCGCTTGCGAAAGTAGTCTCGGGTGGCGCGTTGCCGCGCGCCACGGTCGTCGGCGAGCAGTACCTGCTCGACCTTGAACGGGAAGCGTTCCTGCAGCTGTGCGGCGAACGAAAAACGCTCGAGCGCATTCAGCACACGCTGAAGACCGGAAAGCCGTTACGCAATTGACCGAACTTCCACTCGTCCTCATTCCGGGCATCCAGGGGCGCTGCGAATACATGCAGCCCGCGGTCGACGCGCTGTCCGCGCATTTCGACGCGATCACGTTTTCGCTGCAGGACTCGACGACGCTCGAGGGTTACGTCCGGCAAGTGGTCGATCTGCTCGCGTCGCGTCGTATCGATCGAGCGGTCATTTGCGGCGTATCCTTCGGCGGCGTCGTGGCGCTGCGGTTTGCGGCCGCCTGTCCGGATCGCATCCTTGCGCTCGTGCTCGCATCCACGCCGGCGCCCGGGTGGCACCTCAAGCGGCGGCACGATTTCTACGCGCGGATGCCCCGGATATTCGGTCCTCTGTTTCTCGCCGAGTCGCCCTGGCGAATGCGCCACGAGCTCGCAGCCGCGCTGCCGAACCGGCGCGTGCGTCGTCAGTTCAAGCGCCGCGTTCTCCAGACCGCGCTGGCGGCGCCGATCTCATTCAACGCGATGGCGGGGCGCGCCCGCCTCATGCAGTCAATCGATCTGCGGCCCGATTGCGCCAGCATCAGCGCGCCGACGCTGGTCGTCACCGGCGACGCCGCCCTCGACCACATCGTGCCGGCGCATGGCTCTTCGGAATACGCGCGGTTGATTCCAGGAGCTCGCGCGGCGGTTCTCGAGCGAACCGGCCATCTCGGATCGGTGACGCGGCCCGACGCCTTTGCCGCGCTGATTGCGGACTTCGTCCACGATAACGTCGGCCCGAGCGAGAGCGACGCACGCGTTCATCGGGGCGTGCACCGCCCGGGAGCCGCTTGATGCCGGTTCGCGAAATCGCCGGCCCGGCCGGCCGCCTCGAAGTACTGCTGGACGAACCGGTCTACGCGCGGCAGGTCGGTCCGGATGGCCTGCTCCACGACGCCAGCGGTGAGGGGCCACGTGCCGCTGTTGTGCTCGCCCATCCTCACCCGCAGCACGGCGGCACGATGCACACGAAGGCGGTGTACCAGTCGGCGAAGGCGTTCGCGCGGATCGGCTGTGCCGTTATGCGGTTCAACTTCCGCGGTGCAGGCGCCAGTGCCGGCGCATTCAGCGATGGAAAAGGCGAGATGGACGATTGCCGCGCGGCGGTCGACTTCATGCACGACCGGTATCCGACCGCGAAGCTGTGGCTCGGCGGCATGTCGTTCGGATCGTGGATTGCGATGACCGTCGGTGCCGGGGATTCGCGGGTTTCCACTCTGCTCGGCATCGCGCCGCCGATCTCGCGGTACGACTTCGATGCCGTCCGCACCAGTCCGAAGCCGAAGTTCTTCATCATCGGCGAGAGAGACGAAATCTGCCCGCTGAAAGAGATGCGCAGCTTCTACGCGCGATGCGCCGACCCGAAAGAGCTCGCCGTGATCGACGGCGCCGATCACCTGTTCGACGGTAAAGTCAGCGAAGTGGCCGACGCGATCGAAGACCTGTTCGGCGATTGGAACACGTAAGGCATGGGAAATGCGATGCAGGATGCGGTGATTGTTTCAGCAGTGCGGACGCCGGTCGGCAAGGCGCCGAATGGCACGCTTCGCGCGACGCGGCCCGACGACCTAGGCGCACGGGTGATCGGCGCGGCGCTCGAGCGCGCTCCCGGACTCGACCCGAAGGAAATTGACGATGTCATCCTGGGATGCGCGATGCCCGAAGCGGAGCAAGGCCTGAACGTCGCGCGGATCGCGAGCCTTCGCGCCGGCATCCCGATCGAGGCATCGGCGGTCACCGTGAACCGGTTCTGCTCGTCGGGGCTGCAGGCGATTGCGTTCGCCGCCGAGCGCATCATGTGCGGCTTCGCGTCGACCATCGTGGCGGGCGGCACCGAGTCGATGAGCCTCGTGCCGATGGGTGGGAACAAGCTCTCGCCGAACCCGACGCTCATCGACACCTATCCCGATGTGTACCTGAGCACCGGCCTCGTTGCGGAGAATCATGCGCGCGAGTCAGGCATTTCGCGGGAGGCGCAGGACGCCTACGCGTTGCGCAGCCATCAGCGCGCGCTCAGCGCAATCGACAGCGGACGATTCAGCGAAGAGATCGTGCCCGTGGAACCGGCCGCGACCAAGACGACGTTCGCAGTCGATGAGGGGCCGCGCCGCGACACGTCGGCGGAGGCTCTCGCGAAGCTGCGGCCCGCATTCCACGCACATGGGACGGTCACCGCCGGCAACTCATCGCAGACGAGCGATGGCGCGGCGGCTGTCGTCCTGATGTCCGGGGAACATGCGAAAGAGCGCGGCCTCGTGCCTCTCGGCCGTTTCGTCGCGTTTGCGACGGCCGGCGTCGAGCCGGAACGGTTCGGCATCGGTCCCGTGCCCGCGATTCAGAAGGTGCTGAAGCTGGCGAAGCTCACGCTCGATCAGATCGACCTCATCGAGCTGAACGAAGCCTTCGCGGCGCAAGTACTCGCGTGTTTGAAGGCGCTGCCAATCGACCCCGAGAAGCTGAACGTCAACGGCGGCGCAATCGCTCTCGGACATCCGCTCGGATGCACGGGCGCCAAGCTGACGACGACGCTGTTGTACGAGATGAAGCGCCGAGGCGCCCGCTATGGCCTGGTGACCATGTGCGTGGGCGGCGGGATGGGCGCCGCCGGAATTTTCGAGCGAATGTAAGAAGACTGAGAGATCCGATATGCCAACCACTGCTCCTCCATCGATCGCGGTTCTCAAAGGCGCGGAGTGGCTCTTGAAGCCGACGGCGGCTGACGCCGTCTTCACGCCGGAACACCTCAACGAAGAACACCGGCTGATCGCGCAGACGGTGACCGACTTCGTCAACAACGAAGTGCTGCCGGTGCTGGATCGCCTCGAACAGAAGGACTGGACGCTCGCACGCGAGCTGATCAAACGGTGCGCGGCGCTCGGTCTGATCGGCGTCGACGTGGCGGAAGCATACGGTGGTGTACAGCTCGACAAAGTCACGTCGATGATCGTGAGCGATCGGATGTCGCGCGCCGCGTCCTTCGGGGCGACGTTCGGCGCTCAGGCGAATCTGATGGTCCTCCCCCTCTCGCTTTTCGGCACCGAGGCGCAGAAGAACAAATACCTGCCGCGGCTGCTGAGCGGGGAGCTCATTGGCGCCTACTGCTTGAGCGAGCCGGGGGCGGGATCCGATGCGCTTGGCGCGAAGACACGCGCGATGCAACAGCCTGACGGAAGCTTCGTGCTCAACGGCGAGAAGATGTGGATCACCAACGGTGGCTTCGCCGACGTCTACATTGTCTTTGCGAAGGTGAACGGCGAGCAGTTCTCCGCGTTCATCGTGGAGCGTGCGTTCGGCGGCCTGACGAGCGGGAACGAAGAGCACAAGATGGGCCTCCACGGCTCGTCGACGACCGCGGTGGTGCTGCAGGACGTGAAGGTGCCGGCAGAGAACCTTCTCGGTGAGATCGGGAAAGGTCACAAGATCGCGTTCAACGTGCTGAACTTCGCGAGGTTCAAGCTCGGCGCCATGTGCGCTGGCGGCGCCCAGGGCGCGATCGCCGAATCGGCGGTATATGCCGGCCAGCGAAAACAGTTCGGGCAGCCGATCGCTTCATTTGGAATGATCAAGCACAAGCTCGGCGAGATGGTGGCGCGGGCATACGCTGTCGAGAGCCTCATTTACCGGACGGTCGGCATGATCGACGCGCGAATTGAGGGGACGCCACACGACCCGGTCGACCAGTCGGTGGCGCTTGCGACGCTCGAGGAATACAACATCGAGGCGTCGATCGCCAAGGTGGCCGGCAGCGAAATGCTGAACTACGTGCTCGACGAGAATATCCAGATCCATGGCGGCAACGGATACGTCCGCGATTACCCGGCCGAGCGGCATTACCGTGATGGGCGGGTGAACCGCATCTTCGAAGGGACGAACGAAATCAACCGCCTGTTGATTCCGGGGATGCTTGCCAGGCGCGCAGGAAAGAACGATCTTCCACTCGTCGCCGCGGCCAAGGCGCTCCAGGAAGAGCTGCTCGGGCCACCCGCGATGCCGACGACCGACGATACGATGCTCGCCGACGAACGGCGGTCGATCGACGCATTCAAGAAGACAGCGCTCATGGTGTTCGGCATCGCGCTGCAGACCTACGGGCCAAAGGTCGCCGATCAGCAGGAAGTGCTGATGCATACGGCCGACATCTTGATGGACGTCTACGCCGCCGAAAGCGCCGTGCTCCGCGCGACGGCGGCGTCGGCGTCGGCCGCCGGCAATCCGCGAGCGCCTCTTCACGTGGACGCGGCGCGTGTGTTCGTCAACGACGCGGCGCTGCGCATCGACGCCTCGGCGCGGCAGGGGCTGGCAGCGATGGTCGACGGCGACACACTTCGGATGACGCTGTCGGCGCTGCGTCGATTGTCCAAGACGACGCCGATCAACACGGCGGCACTGCGACGGCGGATTGCAGATGAAGCGGTCGCACGCGGCGGATATCCATTTGCGTGAGCGCAGAGCGACGCTTTGTGCTGGATACGCCGAGCGCTACGGCGCGAAGGCGTCATCGAGCGGGCGTGGGGTCCCGCGAGCATTGAATAAACTCGGCACGCTGCTCGTCGCCGTTCCGTTGCTGATCAGCCGCGGCGGCCTGCAGTAACAAGCCGCCTGACGATCCGAAAGCCTATGCGGCGGAGATCGCGTCAGCGCGCGCGTCGAAGGACGCCGCCTTCCAAGGCTCCTCCGATCCGGTGCCGCAGAGCCGGCATGCCGAACTGCTGCCGCTCGCCTACTTTCCGATCGACCCCACATACAGCGTTCCGGCGGCGCTCAAACCGGCGAGCGACGCAACAGAACTGGACATGCCGACGTCGACCGGTACTCAGCGGAAAATGCGCCGCGTGGGCACGCTCGAATTCATGCTCAAGGGACAATCCTTGAAATTGACGGCCTTCGTCGAGGTCGGCGCGAAGGATCTCGACCACCTGTTCGTGCCGTTCACCGATTTGACGACCGGGACGGAAACATACGCCGGCGGTCGCTATCTGGATCTCGATCGCACGCCGAGCGGCGTCTACGCGATCGACTTCAACCGCGCGTACCAGCCGTACTGCTATTACAACCCGACCTACGAATGTCCCTACCCGCCGGCAGAGAATCGTCTGAAGATTCCAATCAGGGCGGGCGAAAAGCTGAAGCCAGGCAAGTAGCGGAGGATTTCTGCTCAAAGCGATCGTTTTTGACTTCGACGGTGTGATCGCCAACAGCGAGCCGCTGCACTACGCCGCTTTTCGCGACGTGCTCGCGGCAGAGAATGTGCCTCTCGCCGAATGCGATTACTACGATCGGTATCTCGGCTTCGACGATTACGGCGTGTTCAAGACGCTCGCCGTCGAGTACCGCCGCGCGTGGAACGCCGATGAGATCGGCGCGCTCGTCGCTCGCAAGGCGGTACGGCTGGAATCGCTCGAACGCGATCAATCGATTCTATTTCCCGGCGCCGGCGACGCGATTCGGCGTGCGGCCGCTGCCGTGCCGATTGCGATTGCATCGGGCGCGCTCAGGGCGGAGATCCTGCGCGTGCTCGAGCGCGAGCGGCTCGACCGACGCGTTCACGGCGATTGTGGCCGCCGGCGAAACGCGCGAGAGCAAACCGTCGCCCGATCCGTACGTGAAAGCCGTCGCGTTGCTGGCGGCGGCAGGCCGCGCGCCGCTGAACGCGAGCGACTGCGTCGCGATCGAGGACTCGCGCTGGGGCCTCGCGTCCGCGCAAGCAGCAGGCCTTCGTACAGTCGCCGTGACGCAGACCTACGACGCGCGCGAGCTGCCGCCGGTGGATCTCGTGATTCCAGATCTGGCGGCCCTCGACATGTCGATCCTGAATCGTCTCGCGACAACCTGAGGTCGTCCGCATTCGGTCAATCGGATACTTCCCAGGATTGCGCAGGATGCCATCCAGTTCCTCGCAGAGAGCGCTGTTTCCATCCAACGACTTGGATTGAGACAGAAATCGCGCCTTTCCGGCGCCCGATTGCCTTTACACACTCAGCAACGCACCCGATACTAAATACATCCGGACGCTGCACGAATTCGACCCGTGTCCGGCAGCGATCCGTTTTTTTGCAAGTTTTCACGTCCTGGAGGAGGAAGATGAGAGTTCGATTATTTGTTTTGGCGTGCGTGGCGCTGCTCGTTGGCGCCACGTTCGCCGCCGCCCAGTCGCAGACGGGCGAGATATTCGGCAAGGCCACCGATTCGTCCGGCGCGGTACTGCCGGGCGTCACCGTCACGCTCACCGGTCCGAGCTGCTGCAGCCGCTCACCGCGATCACGAGCGAGACGGGCACGTATCAGTTTCCTCGCCTCGAGATCGGCACCTACACGCGTGAAGTTCGAGCTCACGGGCTTCAAGACGGTGGTCAACGAGGGCATCAAGATCACCGTCGGGTTCAGCGCGCAAGTGAACGCGCAGCTCGGCGTGTCCACCGTGCAGGAAACGGTCACGGTCACCGGCCAGAGCCCGATTGTCGACACCAAGGAGACGGGCACCAAGCAGACGTTCACGAACGAGCTGCTGCAGAGCATTCCGTCGGCGCGCGACCCGTGGGTCATCCTCCAGCAGACAGCCGGCATCGCGATGGACCGCGAGAACATCGGCGGCAACATGTCGGGCCAGCAGTCCAACTACGTGTCGCGCGGCGGCAACCCGACCAACAACAAGTGGTCGCTCGACGGCGTGGACATCACCGACATGGCGGCGACCGGCGCGTCCGCGAGCTACTACGACTTCGACGCGTTCGAAGAAATGACGATCACGACCGGCGGCGTCGACGTGACGCAGCAGACCGGCGGCGTCGGCATCAACCTGGTGACCAAGAGCGGCACCGACAAGTTCCGCGGGTCCGGCCGCTTCTTCGACACGAACAAGAAGTTCGAATCGCAGAACATCACCGACGCGCAGCGGCTCCAGGGCGCCACGTCCGGCAACCCGATTCAGGACATCAAGGACTACGGCTTCGAAGCTCGGCGGACCGATCAAGAAGGGCGCGCGCGTGGATCTGGGGCAGCTACGGCAAGCAGCTCGTCGACGTCGGCGTGCTGAACTTCTATCAGCCGACCGCCGGCTGCCAGGCGCATCAAGGCCGACGAGGCGCTCAACGCGCTGGCGCACCCGATTGCCGACGTGAACAACTGCCTGAACACCGACGAAACGCTGCTCCAGCAGTCGAACCTGAAGGCTGAAGTCCAGCTGTTCAAAGGCAACAAGCTGACGTCGTTCAACAACATGGCGAAGAAGGATCGCAACGCGCGCGGCGCCGACGACCTGCACCCGATCGAAACGACCACGCCGCAGGGCGCGGTGCCGTCTGCGTTCGGCACGAACTGGTGGACGACCGGCCCGAACCCGACCTACAAGTTCGGCGATCAGTGGGTCATCAGCGATCGACTGCTCGCTCGACGTCCAGTGGGCGCACGTCGGCAACAACTTCGTCCTCGACTTCCACTCGCCGGAGCTCGCGACCGTCCAGCCGACGCTCATCATCCCGAGCACGTCTGAACGGCCGGTCGGGCGCGCAGAGCGTCTTCCTCCGCCCGGCGAACAGCGTCAACGTCAACACCAACTACTTCCTGCCCGGCCACGCTCGGCGGCGACCACGCGTTCAAGCATCGGCGGCTACTGGCAGCGACGCGTACAGCTACGCTCGTACAACCACACCGGCGGCTACGCGACCGTCGCGCTTCCCGACCGACGCGGCGCTGGCGAATGACGATTGCGCGTACGGTAGCCAAGGGCTGCCAGGTCGACCTCACGCGCGACGGCTTGAGCATCTACGACCTGGCCAACGTCGCGGCCTACGCGCAGGACACCCTCACGCACGGCCGCATGACGATGCAGCTCGGCGTCCGCTACGATCGCAACCACGATCAGGCGCTCGCCGCGAGCATCGCCGCCAACCCACTCGTCGCCGACCTGGCTGCCGGGGATCAACTTCAACGGCGCCGACCCGGGGATCGTCTTCAACAACTTCTCGCCGCGCGTCGGGCTGACCTACGACCTGACGGGCGACGGCAAGACGGTCGCGCACGCGCAACTACGCGCGCTACTACGGACAGGTGGGCAACGGCGGCGTCGCGCTCACGATCAACCCGGTGGGCTCGACGACCCTTCGCTACCCGTGGGTCGACCTGAACGGCGACAAGATCGCGCAGGCGAACGAGATTCAGGCGAGCGCGAACCCGCTCGTCGGCCAGCACGAACTGGTCGGCGGCGAATCCGGCCAATACGGTCTCCGCCAACTCGGTGGATCCGAACCTCAAGAACGACACGACCGACGAATTCATCGTCGGCGTCGACCACGAGCTCGGGGCCGGTTTCGCGGTGGGCGCCAACTACATCTGGCGCCGCTACGGCAACTTCTCGTGGAACGACCGCGTGGGCATCACGAGCGACAACTGGGTGGCGGTGACCTTCACACGCGGCAGCCTCTGCGCTGCCCCGCGGGCGCGGACTGCAGCGCCGTGACCTACTATCCAGCCCTCATTCCAGCAGCCGACCATCGTCTTCGAGACCAACGTGCCGAACTACAGCCGGACGTTCAACGGCCTCGAGATCACGCGGCCGCAAGCGGCTGTCGCACCACTGGCTGATGAACACCAGCTTCGCCTACAACAGCACCATCGTGAACTAGAGCGGATCGCCGGCGAACCAGCCGAGCATCACCTCGGCGACGCTCTCGGAGGATCCGACCAACCTCACGGCGCGCAACGGCTACCAGTACGACTTCCTCACGTCGGGCAGCGGCATCGGCAACGTCTACGTGAACGCGAAGTACCTGTTCAAGATGAGCGGCATGTACCAGCTGCCGCTCGACGTCAACGTCTCGGCGTTCTACAACGCGCGCCAGGGCTATCCGTTCGAGCGCGGCGTCATCAGCCCGAGCCGCGCGAACGGCGCCGGCACGGTGGTCGTGCTGCTGGATCCGGTGGGCGACGAGCCGCCTGCCGAACTTCCAGAACCTCGACTTCCACGTCGAGCGTCCGGTTCGCGTCGGAACGACCCGGTTCATCCCGTCGCTCGACGTGTTCAACGTGACGAACGACAACACGATTCAGGCGATTCGCGGCACGCAGAACGCCTCGAACGCGAACAACATTCAGGCGACGGTCGCGCCGCGCGTCCTGCGGTTCGGCGTTCGCGTGAACTGGTAAGCTCGACGTTCGACGCGATTGAAGTCGATCAGGGCGGGGCTTCGGCCCCGCCCTTTTTTTGTTCCAGCGCTTCCCCGCCTGTCTATCGTTTCCACCCGCTTCGCGTTATCCTGTCCTCGTGATCGGCAGCCATCTGGTTCACGCGTTCACGCACGCCGCGCTCAGCCCCGATCCCGACCTGGCCGTTGCCGCTCTGATGATCGCGCGCATCGACTACCCGACCCTCGATGCCGGTCCGTATCTCGACCGGCTCGACGAGCTCGGCCGCGAGGCGCAGCTGCGTGTGAACAGCGTGACCGTCGCGCCGGGCACGGTACCGCCGCGCGTCGATCCCAATGGGTACGCGTCGGTGATGGCGTTGAACGAATACCTCTTCGACGAACTGCGCTTCGTCGGCAATGACGTGCAGTACCAAGATCCTCGCAACAGCTTTTTGAACGAGGTCCTGGACCGCCGAACGGGTATTCCGATCACGCTGGCGCTTGCTGTACATGGAAGTGGCGCGCCGCGCCGGGCGTCCACGTCGAGGGGATCAATTTTCCCGGGCATTTCCTGCTGCGCTGTCCGGCGCGTCGCGGACAACCGGTACTCAGAGGACCTGATTATCGATGCGTATCACGGCGGCGCCCTGCTGTCGGAGCACGCGTGCCGCGAGCTGCTGCGCCGACACGCCGGCGACGATGCGGTGCTGGACGTGAACGTGCTGCGCCACGCGACGAAGCCTCAGATTCTCGCGCGGATGCTCCTGAATCTGAAGCGCGTGTACGTGCACATGCACTCGTTTCCGCAGGCGCGCGACATGACCGAACTGCTGCTCGCCGTGGACCCGTCGGCGACCAACGAGCTGCGCGATCGCGGGCTGCTCGCCTATCACCTGAATGATTTCCCGGCCGCGCTGCGCGACCTCCAGGCTTATCTGCACCTCTCGGGGCGATCCGCCCTCGATGAGGAAGAGCGCGAAGAACACGAGCAGATATGGGAGCACGTGAAGACGCTGCGGCGGCGGGTCGCCTCGCTGAACTGAAAGCTGCTCGCCAGGGTGACTATCTTTGTGCTCTCGGTGATCTTTGTGGTTCAGAAGGTTTCTTTGTGGTTCCCGGTCGGGCAACTACTAAGCAACGGACAAATCGGGCAGCGCGGATTCGTCTCAGTGCACGTGGCACCGCCGTGATGTGAGAGATAGAGGTACGCGGCCCGGTAGGCCTCGGCGGTGCGAGGCAGCTCGGTTGCCACGGCCGCACGGATCGACCTCGCGGCCTTCCCAAAATCAGCATCCGCATCGCCGTAGCCCAGGCGCCGCGCGACGCGGTTCACCCGCGAATCGACCGGCAGCAGCGCGTGATCGGCCGCGAACAGCAGCATCCGGTACGCGCCTCCCTCGCCCATCTGCGGCATCCCTTTCAGCGCGCGGCGGGCGGCCGTCGCCGGGCCGCGGATGATCGCCGGCAGGTTCGGCGTACGCCGGAACATGTCTACGCCGGTCCGCAGCGCGCGGATCCGTTGCTCCAGGTAAGGCCCGGCGGAGAGCACGATCTCGTCGAGCTGCTTCTTTGACAGCCGCCACATCGCATCGGGCGTCAGCGCGCGCGCACGTTTCAGCGCGGCGATCGCCGCATCGCGTTTCCGAGGCGTCGAATGCACTGACATGACTTCCCACACGAACAGCGCAAACGGATCGCGCGGCGGCGTCGGCAGCTTGCCGTAAAAGCGCTGGAGCGTGTCCACAGAGCTCTGCAGCCTCGACACGCCGACACTCTAGCACCTTGCCTGTCGGTCGGCGCACGAGTGGCGATTTCGACTGAATGCGCTGGCGCAGAACCTGTGCCCGCGTATCTTCCGCGTCGGGTTAGTGGTGGGTTTCTAAGGGGGAATAACCGCAGAGATCGCGGAGATCGCAGAGCAGACATTGCTCTGCGATCTCTGCCGGTCGCCGGTTATCGAGTTCGGGATATCTCGTCGTACAAAATCGCAGACGCGATGATCCCGCCGTGAAAGTTGCCGAGGTCCAGCTTCTCGTTCGGCGCGTGCGCATTCTCGTCCGGCAACCCGACCCCGAAGAGCACCGACGGCAGACCCAGTTCTTCCTGAAATGTTGAAACCACGGGGATCGAACCGCCTTCGCGCGTGAACACCGGCTTGCGGCCGAAGCCCTTCTCGATCGCGCGGCCGGCAGCCTGGACGAACGGGTTGTCGAACGAGGTCATCCACGGCTTGCCGCCGTGCATCCGCGTCACTTTCAGCTCCACCGTCTTCGGCGCCAGCTTCTTGACATAGTCCTCGAACAGCTTCGCGATCGTGTCGGGATGCTGATTTGGAACCAGCCGCATGCTGATCTTCGCCATCGCGACCGCCGGCAGCACGGTCTTCGCGCCCTCGCCTGTGAAGCCTGACAAGCAGACCATTGACCTCGAGCGTCGGTCGCGCCCACGTCCGCTCGAGCGTCGTGTAGCCGCTTTCGCCCTGCAGCTTGGGAATGCCGAAGTCTTTTCTGTACTTCTTCTCGTTGAACGGGAGCGTGGCCCACGCCTGCCGCTCCTCGTCCGTCAACGCCACCACATCGTCGTAGAAGCCGGGCACCTTGATGTGTCCGCCGCGATCTTTCATCTGCGCGATCATCTGAGCGAGCACGAATCCCGGATTCGCGAGCGCACCGCCGAATGATCCGGAATGCAGATCCGTGCTGCTGCCGCGGAGATCGATCTGGAAGTAGACGAGCCCGCGCAGGCCGTAACAGATCGACGGAACACCACGCGCGAACATCCCTGAGTCCGAGATGACGACGACGTCGGCGGCGAGATCGGAGCGGTGGCCGCGCACGAACTCATCGAGGTTGACGCTGCCGACTTCCTCTTCTCCCTCGAGAATGATCTTGATGTTCACCGGCAGGCGCCCGTTCTGTTTCAAGTGCGCCTCGACGGCCTTCAGGTGCATGAACACCTGACCTTTGTCGTCGGCCGACCCGCGCGCGAATATTTCGCCGTCGCGAACCGTCGCTTCGAATGGCGGCGATTCCCAGAGCTCGAGCGGATCGACGGGCTGCACGTCGTAGTGGCCATAAAACAGAATGGTCGGCGCGCCGGCGGCACCGAGCCAGTCGCCGTACACAACCGGGTTGCCAGGCGTATCGACCAGCCGGACGTTCTGGAGACCGACGCGCCGCATCTCGTCGGCGCACCACTCGGCGCACCGCTTCACATCAGGCGCATGCTCGGGCAGCGCGCTGATGCTTGGGATAGCCAGGAGCGCTTTGAGCTCCGTGAGATAGCGATCGCGGTTGACGTTGATGAAGTCGATGACGTTATCCATGTCGAGCCATTCTCCTAACCCTACCGAATCCGCCACACGCCGGCGTCGTTGACTGCGCGACCCTCGTGTTTGAGTTTTTCGAGGTGGGCGCGGACGTTTTCCTGCGCCGCCGGGACGAGCGCCGGGTTCAGATCATCATAGATGGATTCGGCGATCGCCTGCACGGTCCCGCAGCCCGCATGCAGCGCTGCCACGACTTGCCGTTCGCGCATGTGGCGGTGATCGAGATACGCGGTCAGCACCGCGACCGGATCGTCGATCGGCGCGCCGTGAGCGGGCAACAGACGCGCCGGCGCCAGAGCACGGAGGCGATCCAGGCTTGCCAGGTACTGATCGAGATCCCCTCCTCGGCTCCAATGAATCATGACGCTGCCGCCGAGGAGCACGAGATCGCCTGTGAAGATCGTCCGCGTCGCCTCGTGCCAGAACGCGACGTGATCCGGAGAATGACCCGGCGTGTGCAACGCAACGAGCGACTCGTCTCCGAGTGGAATCAATTGGTTGTCGACGAGAGGCTGCCACGCGACCGCGTATTTCTCGTCCTCTTCAGGCCATGGATACTTCGTGAACCGCGTATCCCGATGCGATGCGGCGAGCGCCGGCGCGCCAGCGGCATGATCCGCATGGCCGTGCGTGACGAGTACATGCGCAAGACGCGCATGACGCGGCTCGAGTGCGCGCGCGAGCGCAGCGAGATGGTCGGCATGGCCAATACCGGCATCGATGAGCGCGGCGTCCCCGTCAGAACCCGCGAGCAAGTACGTGTTGTTGCCGCGGCCCGTCATCGGTGTGGGATTGTGCGCTTCGAGCAGAATCGGATCGAACACAGCCTCTCCGTGGTCGGCCAGACAACCAGTCAGAAACTATAACGAACCGACGCGGTGACATGCGAATTGTGGTTGTACTGCCCGAGAAAATCATCCGAATGGCCGGCGATTACGGCGGCTGCAATCGTCGCGCGCCAGTGTGCCCCGCGAGCCTGCGAGTACTCGGCACGCGCATAGAGGCCGTCGCCGGTCTGCCGAACGGCCGTCTCGAACGCCATCGAGCGGTTCGTATCGATCGTGTACGATGCGCGGCCGACAAACGACCTCGCCATGCCGCGATCGGGAGCAAACGTCAGGATCGGGCGGTGCAGCGTCACGATTTCGCCCGCGTAGCCGCCGACGACGAGCCATTCGCCGGTCTGACGTTCGACCTGAACGACGTAGAGCACGTACTCTTCGCTCGTCTCAGTCGGCGAACGGAAATACGCCGCCTCACCTTTGATGGTGAGCCATCTGGTGGGGACGGCAGCGTCGGCGCCGTACGTGCGCAGCGATGGATACACGCGCCGGATGTTGACCGTTAATTCGCTGCATGTCGGACAAGGGCTGCCTGGCTGCTGACTTACTACGGCGGCAGCCTCGAAGTTCGGCAAATGATTGAACCCGTCGAAAACGCTGAATGCGTACTCAATCGCGGAGCCAGTATGCGCAAGCCGAAGACCGACTTGGGAGCCGCGCGGGATCGCACTTCCGCTGTCCACGATACGCAGCCCCTCGGCGGCTGGGGAAACGGCGGTCCATCGCTGGTCGACAAGAGGAGTCCGGCTTGGCGTGAAGAACGGCACCCAGATCCCATCGATGGAGTTGCTTCCCAGCTGGACGACGGCGCGCACGCCGGTCACCGGCAGAAATTCGCTATCGACGACGTTCAAGAAATCGCGCGGGGCAAAACGGTCCGTCGGCGTCACGATGTCGGTCTTGCCCCACCGGATGAATTGCTTGCCTGCGTCGACCGTCAACGGACCATGGCTGAGCGACGCGCTCAATCGCCGAACCGCGATCGCGGGGCGCCGCGGGTCGCGATCCGTGAAATCGACGCGCCAGCGCGTGTCCACTTGATCGTGCGAATTCGCTCGGAGATCGATGCCGGCGGCAAACTGAATCCAGCGGGCCGGCTTCACGAACAGGTCGTCTCGGAGAAGAACATCGCCGACGAGCTGGGTCGAATCGTTGGGCGCCTCCTGCGGAAACATCCACGCCGTGCCCTCGACGAAGCCGCGCCCCGTCACAACCTGCGCGGACGCCGGCACCGCTGCCGACAACAGCGCACACGTCAGCAGGCTACGGGCGGCGGATCGCCTGAAGCGTGAAATCTTCATCCTTCATGGGAACGTCGTATTGAAGCTTGTCCAACGTGAGACGGGTGCGGCTGCCTCGGCGGAGATCCGACATGTCGAGCACGCGAGCCGTCCAGATGCCCTGAACGTTGGCGAGCTCGAGGTAGTTCAGCCGACGGACGATCTGATCTCTGATGAAGTTCTCGATCCGCGCGAGCGCGTAGTCGGCTTTGCGCACCCAGACCAAAGACCGCGTGTACTGCGACGACTTCGCCTCCTTTGGCGTCGACTGGATCTTCCAGCACGCCGCGCCATCGATCACATCATCGCCCACCAGCTGGTATTCGTACTGGTCGACGTCGCGCTCCTCCAGATCCTCGAAGCTGAAATCGGTGCCGAAAAATCTGCGTGGACCGATCCTGCAGCGCGATGCGGCGATCGCGCTCGAGCGCCGGCGTCCACATCCATTGGTCCGACGCGCGATCCGGATGATTGATCACCAGCAGCGCGATGCCTTTGACCTCGGCCGGAGCGGTGAATCGAAGCACCGCTTTGCTCTTGCCATGCGACCCGAGCCGCTCGAACGTCCATCGCTTGTCGCTGATTTTGCCCTTCGCGTCGAAGACCTGGAGCAAGCCTTCATAGCGCTGCGACGTGGCGTTCGTGCGTTTCTGCGTCTCTTCGATGATGAGCCGCGCATTGTCGGCGGCGGCCGCAACACGGTCCCCGAGCGGCGGCCGCGGGACGGCGAGGAGAACCAAGAGGAAGGACGAGGCCCCGCCTATTCATACTCGAGCGCCTCGACGAGCGACCCTCGGACGGCTGATTCCGCCGGCCAGATCGCCGCAACGAATGCGGCGGCGAGAATCGTCGGCACGAGACCAAGAACGACGTTGAGCGGATACTGATAGTCGAGGCGCATTCCCGCGATGTCGCGATGCACGATCTGCAGCGTGAACAACAGGTTGATCGCACCAAGAGCAAACCCCAGCGTGAGGCCGAGGCACGCGACGCTGAGCGCCTCGATCCAGATCGTTCGTCGCATCTGGCCATGAATCCCGCCGACGGCCTGCAGCACGCCGAGCTCTCGCCGGCGATCGGTGATCGATACCGTCAACGTGTTCACGATGCCAAGCACCGCGACGAGCACGGCGACGGCAATCTGGACCGACGTCAGCCCGAACCACTGATCGGTCACCTTCAGAATGTAGCTCTTGAGCTCGCTGTTCGTCAGCACGAACACCCGACGCTCACCGGCAAACGTTCGATGATTCGGCGCTTGACGCTCGGCAAGATCCGCGCCGGGCTTCAGGTAGATGCGGAACACGTTCACTGAATCGTCGTGCCAGTACCTGCTCGAACAAGCGCGCGGTCCATCAGGATCGTGCCCTGCTGATCCGAGTAATCGACGATGATCCCGACGATCGGCAGATGGATCGTGCCGTACGGCGCGGCGACGTCCAGCATCTCGCCGAGCGCGAGATGTTGCAGCTGCGCCAGGTTGTCGGACACGATCAGGCCCTGTCCTGCGGCGGCGAGGCGATACATCGTCTCTGGCATCGCCTGCCACCGGAGTCGCGGCGCACGGTTTGCGCAACGCTTTCGACTTCGACCGCAACGACCATGACGGGCGTCTGCCGAAACACGATGCGCGCGTCGCGCACCATCTGCACACGGCTCGATCCCGGAATCTGCCTTCAGCGTCGGCGCCATCGTCGCCGGGAAACCGGATCGTGCGGACGACGATGTTCTGTGACGGAATCACGAAGAGGTCCGGATTGAGCGCGGTGTCCATCCAGTCGATGATCGAGGCGTAGCTGGCGCGCGCCATGCCGGCAAACGCGATGACGAGCGCGAGCGAGAGCATCAGCGCCGCGACGCTCGCCGACGTGCGGCGCGGCGCCTGAATGAGGCTGTCGGCGGCGAGCGCCCCCTCGACGGGACGAATCCATTTCAGAATCGGCCGAAGCATTCGGGCCAGCGCGAGCGACAGCATCGGGCTCAAGCAGCAGCGCGGCCGCTATCGCCGCGGCGTAACCGCCGTAGAAGAACACGCGCGAATCGCCGAGCGACAACGCGCATCATCGACGCGACAGCGAGCGCCACCGCGCCAACGCGCGCGCACGCGGCTCTCGCCGGCCGACAGCACCTGATACTTTCCTTTTTGCAGCGCCTGCACCGGATCGACGCGGGCGGCGTTCCGCGCCGGGATGAACGCGGCGACCATGCTCGTGGCGATGCCGATCGCGAGCGGCGAGCCACAACAGCCTCGGGTTGGTGGAGGCCTCCTCGACATGCTGTGCGACCCCGTACACGTCGCCGATAAGCGTGCCGATGGAAGTCGGCGATTCCGTGGGCGATGAGGAGCCCGAACAGCGAGCCCGCCGATGGATCCGACGAGTCCGGTGACTGCGCTCTCGCCGAGAAACAGCCAGCGGACCTGACGACGGGTGGCGCCGAGCGCGCGGAGGATGCCGATTTCCGCGCGGCGCTCGGTCACGGCGATCGCAAACGAGTTGTAGATGATGAACATGCCGATGAACAGCGCGAACAGGCTCGAGATGTTCACCATCATCGAATACGCCGCCAGCATCGCCTCGAACTGCTGGCCGCGTCCCGACGGCGGATCGACCTGAAACCCCGGACCGAGCAAGCGCACGGAGCTGCTGCTCGGCCTCGAACGATGTCTGACCCGGCTTCACGCGCGATGTCGATTCGATCGAACGTGCGCCCGCGGCCGAACATCTTCTGCGCCGCGTACACATCCATGATCGCGAGATTTCCGCCGAAGGCGCTCGTCAGACCCGACGGCTTCATGATGCCGCGCACCGTGAAACGACTGATCTCCCTCGACCGTGCCCAACGCAATCGTCTGACCGACCGCCACGTGCGCGTTGTCCGCGAACTCCTTGGCGACGATCAGCGAGTCCGGCTGCGCCAGGAACACGAGCGGATCGTCAATCACCGCATCGTCGCCATTTTCGAGGTCGTAGTCCCGCAGGCTGCGATCGCCCGTCATGTCGACGCCGAGGATCAGCAGCGTCCCCTGACCCTTCACCCCGCTGTCGACGACTGCCTCGATCACCGGCACGGCGACGCGCACCGCCGACGCCGACTGAACGCGGTCGAGAACATCCTCGCTGAAACCGGCTTCGCCGGCGGTGACCTGAAGCTCGGTTTTCCCCGCAATGCGATCGACAGTGCTCGAGAACGCGAACAGCACACTCTGATTGGCCGTGTGCATGCCGACGAACACGGCGACGCCGAGCACGATGCCCGCCGTGGTGAGAAGCGTCCGCAGAATGTGGCGGCGGAAGTACGGCCAGCTGATGAGGCGAAGGAGGATCATCGGCGCGTGTCCGAAACGACTCTGCCGTCGCGTAGGGCGATCGTTCGGCTGCAGCTTTCCGCCACTTGCATGTCGTGGGTGACGATGACGACGGTCGAGCCGAGCCGCGCGTGAATGTCGCGGATGAGGGCGAGAATGTCTTGGCCGGTGCGAGTATCGAGGTTGCCGGTCGGCTCGTCGGCGAGGAGCACGGGCGGATAGATCGAGAGCGCGCGGGCGATCGCGACGCGCTGCCGTTCGCCGCCCGACAGCTCGTCGGGTCGATGATCCATCCGCTGATCGAGCCTCACCAGCGCGAGGAGCTCGCGCGCGCGCTCATCGACGCGTTTGCGCGGCCAGCCGCGGAGGTGCAGAGGCAGGCCCACGTTCTCGAGGCACGAGAGGGTCGGCAGCAGGTTGAAGAACTGAAAAATAAACCCGATCTTGTCGCGGCGCACACGCGTCAGCGCATCGTCCGAGAGTCGCCCGAGCGCAGCGCCATCGACGCGAACCTCGCCGGCGGTGGGTCGATCGAGGCCGCCGACCAGATTGAGCAGCGTTGATTTGCCGGAGCCTGACGGCCCGATGATCGACACCATGTCTCCACGTCCGATCGCGAGCGACACGTCGTCGAGCGCCGTCACGCGACGCTTGCCTTCAAAGCGCCGCGAGACGCCGTCGAGCTCGATCATGAGCGGCGTCCCGGCCGGCTCTCGCATCGGCGGCGACGTGGGATCTTGAACGGTCGTCGGCATCAAGTTGGTGGGACGTGCGTGCCCGCTGCGAAGGCCGCGCACGGCGGCCGGTTTAGACCCCTCACGTACCTCCGAAGCCGATCGTCACCTGGCCGTTGTCGTCGACGATCACGGGCACGGCACGTCGCCCCGCGCTGAAGGTCAGCATCTGCTCGAGTTCGGCCGGGTTCTTCTTCACATTGAGGTACTCGAAGGCCACGCCGCGTCGCGCGTAGTCGTCGCGAGCCGCCTGCGTGTATGGGCAGGAGTCCTTCCCGTAAATCCGCACCATCTGGTCCTACTCCGGTTCCACTCCGGTCCTACTCCGGTTCCGATCCGGTTCCGATCCGGTCACAGTCAGGTCCCGATCCGGTTCTACTCCGGTTCGGGCACCGATTTTCAGACGAACAGTCCAATCGTACGCAAAAAAAGCCACCTGCCGTCAGAATTCCTAAATATTCCCGCGATCGGACCGAGATCGGAAATTGCTGACGTTCGTTCAACGAGGTGACGACCGTGAGCAAGTATCTCCGCGTGTACATTCCTGGTTTGAGTCTGCACGTCACACACCGCGGCCACAACAAAATGGCCGTGTTTCCGGAAGCCGCTGACTGCGAGCACTTCCTCGCCTTGCTCGAATCAGCAGCCGCGCAGGCAGCAGGTGAAAATTCATTGCTATTGCCTGATGACGAATCATTATCACCTGATGGCCACGCCGCCTACGGCTGACGCGATGCCACGTGCGATGCAGCAGCTCGGCCGCCGATATGTGCATTACTTCAACCGCAAGTACCGACGCACCGGAACGCTCTGGGGCGGCCGGTATCGCGCAATCCTAATCAAGGACGAACGTTACTGGTTGACGTGCCTTCGCTATGTGGAATTGAATCCACTACGCGCGCGACTCGTTCTCGCTCCCGAACTCCATCCATGGTCAAGTTATCGGACGCACGCCTTCGGCACGCGCTCGCGCTGGCTCGCAGAACACGATGTTTATCAGCAGCTCGGGACGACAGCAGAAGAGCGCCAACTCGCGTATCGGACGGCGTGTGGCGTGCCGCTCAGCGACGCCGAGCTCATTCAGCAACGGCTTGGGGTCTCGGCAGGAACTGAGCGGATTGCAGAACAGCTGCCGGTCATGCCCGCGCGCGCGGACGAAGACCTCTTTGAATCGCCAGAGCATCGGCTCAGTGCCGGGTGAGCGATGGGGGGAGAGCATCAGTCGACTCGGAATGAAACCGGAGTGAGACCGGAACGGGACCGGAGTGGAACCAGAGTGGGACCGGAGTGGAACCGGAGTAGAACCGGAGTGATGGTTCCGGGGCGTAGAATACTCGCGTGATCACACAGGACGCGTTCACTGACGACGAGTCGCGGGCGCTCGCGCCGTATTTCACGAACACGGACCGGCCGGTTTTCGCGCTGACGAACCTGCCTGAAACGGTCAAGGGGGCGCTGTTCGCCCGGTACTCGCGGTCGGCAAAATCGCTTCGACGTCTGTTCCTCGACGAATTTCTCGGCGAGCTGACGACGCAGCCGTACGCGGCGGCGCCGGCGGCGGTCGGCGCGGCGCGTGCGGACAAGCTGTACGCCCGCGTGCTGAACGAATACGGCGACGATTCGGTCGCGCAGCTCGGCGGCGCGCACCTCGCCTGCGAAGGCGTGTCGAACGTCCTCACAAAAGTCCTCGAATGGGGTCGCCTCATGGCGTACCTCGAACAGTCGACCCGTTACGTGCCGTATACGGATCGACCCAACGGACAGTGGAAGTACCACGTGCCCGCCGAGCTCGACGGCTCTCCGCTCCGCGATACGTTCATTGCCACTCTCGACGCGGCATTCGCCACGTACGCGCGGCTCATCCCGACGGTCGAAGCGCACTTCCGCGCCAAATACCCGAAATCGCCCGAGGACTCCGACGGCGTGTACCGTTCGGTGATTCGCGCCAAAGCGCTCGATACGCTCCGCGGACTGCTGCCGGCCGCCACGACCTCGAACGTCGGCCTGTTCGGCACCGGACAGGCGTACGAAGCGCTCCTCCTGCGGATGTTCGCGCATCCGCTGCGCGAAGTGCGCGGCTGCGCGCACATGATGCTCGGTGAGCTCAGGCAGGTGATTCCCGCGTTTCTGACGCGCGTCGATCAGCCCAATCGCGGCGTCCGGTCGGTCGAGTACCTGGCCGACACACGGGACGGCTTTGCGCGCGCCGCGGCGTCGATTCTCGACAGACCGCAAGCGACGGACGAATCAGCGGCCTCCATCGACGACGAGGTGAGGCTGACCGATTTCGACCCGGACGGCGAGGTCAAAGTCGTGGCGGCAGCGCTGTACTCCGTGTGCGCCGCCCCGGATGCGGAGCTGATGGCGCGCGCGAGGCGTCTGACGCCGGCCGAACGCACCGCCCTTCTCCGCGCATACGTGGGATCGCGCGCAAATCGGCGGCACAAGCCGGGCCGCGCCTTCGAGCGGACGACGTACCGGTTCGACATCCTCGCCGACTACGGTGCGTTTCGCGATCTGCAGCGGCATCGGCTGCTCACGCTCGAGTGGCAGCCGCTCAGCACTCGGCACGGCTGCACCGAACCGGCCGCGATCGACGAGGTCGGCGCGCTGGCAGAGTGGCGAGCCGTGATGGACAGGTCGGCGGAGCTCTATGAATCGCTGATGAGTGCCGGCTTCGACGCAATCGCCCCTTACGCCGTCGTGATGGCGTATCGCGTGCGGTTCTATATGGAGATGAACGCGCGGGAAGCGATGCATCTCATCGAGCTGCGGACGGCGCCGCAGGGGCACCCGTCATACCGGCGCATCTGTCAGCTGATGCATCGCGCGATTCGCGACGTCGCCGGCCATCGGGAAATCGCGGCGGCGATGCAGTTCGCGGATCACTCGCAGGTGGAACTCGAGCGCCTGCAGGCGGAGCGCGTGCAGGAGGCGAAGCGCCAGTCGGTCAGCTCATGACCTGCCCGCCGCAGATGTTATATGTCTGGCCGGTGATGGCCGACGCGTCGGGAGACGCGAGAAATTTCACGAGCGTCGCGACTTCCTCCGGCTGAATGATTCGATTGATTGGAACCGCACCGATCGCCCGCCGCTTGAATTCCTCGAACGTCGTGCCCGCCACCTGAGCGCCGCTCCGCATGCCGGCCGCCGTCATCTCCGTGTCGACCCAGCCTGGGCAGATCGCATTCACGGTGATGCCGCGCTCGGCCAGTTCGAGCGCCAGCGCGCGCGTGAACCCGATGACCGCGTGCTTCGACGAGCAGTACGCCGTGTAGCCGGGCACGCCGAACCGACCGAGCACCGATGAGAGATTGATGACGCGACCGCCAGTGTGCATCATCGCCACGGCCTTTCTCGTGACGAGGAACGTGCCGAACACGTTCGTGTCCAGGACGCGACGCCACGCGCTCACGTCGGTCTTGTCGATGGTTTCGCCGCCGCCGACGCCGGCATTGTTGACCAGGACGTCGAGCCGCGACGCAGCGGCCCGTACGTCGGCAAACGCGTTCTCCACCGATCGCTCGTCGGTCACGTCCATCGTGAGCGCCAGCGCGTCGGCACCGCGACTCTTAATCTCCTCGGCTGTCTCGTCGAGTTGTGTTCGCGTCCGTGCGGCAACGATGACCAGACGTCCCGGCGCGGCAAACGCACGCGCGATCGCACGGCCGATCCCGCGCCCGCCTCCCGTGACCAGCACTGTCGTCACTTATTCGTCTTTCGTCCAGTACCGCGCGTACTCGTCGAGGAACGTGAGCGACTCGAATGAGCGCATGCGGTCGAAAAACAGCACGCCGTCCAGATGATCGGTTTCGTGCTGGATGACGCGTGCAGGGTAGTCGCGCGCTTTGATCTCGATGCGTTCGCCGGTTCGATCGAAGGCGCGCACTTTCACCGCTCGCGCGCGCGGAACGCGGCCGCGGATATCAGGAATGCTGAGGCATCCCTCCCAGTCCTCCACCACATCCGGCTCGACGACCGTAATCTCCGGGTTGATGAGCGCAAGCGGCTCCCGGTCACTCCCTTCATCGCCATCGTCGAGCGACGCGACGAAGATGCGGACGCCTTCGTGCACCTGGGGCGCGGCAAGGCCGACGCCGTGATATTCGAGCATCGTGTCGATCATGTCGTCGATGAGCTTCTGCACGACCGCGCCCTTGATTTCCCCGCGATCGAGAACGCGGGATTTTGCGCGGAGAGCCGGATGGCCCATGCGCGCCACTTTCAAGATCGACATATCTGCGGAATTATACTTGTCTGCGCGCGATCGATCAGGCGCGCACAACGCATGTCTGACGAAGCGCATCGATATCGGTTCTGTCCCGTCTGCGGCGGCATGCTCGAGCCGCGTCTGCTGAAAGCCGGAGAGCCCGAGCGCCTCGTGTGCCGCCAATGCGCGTTTGTCTTCTACCTCGATCCGAAAGTCGCCGTCGGTACGATTATCAGAACGCATCAACGACAGATCGTCCTCGTGCGGCGCGCCATCGAGCCCGGATACGGCAAATGGGTCTTCCCCGGCGGCTACGTCGACCGCGGCGAAACGCTCACCGCGGCGGCGATACGTGAAGCCCGTGAAGAATGCGGCCTCGACGTTCGTCTCGATGGGCTGGTCAACATCTACTCGTACGCCGGCCGCGCGCCCGTGATTGTCGTGTACGGCGCCACCGCGGTCAGCGGCGAGTTGTCGGGCGACGAAGAATGCCTTGAAGCCGTCGCGATCGACGAGTCGGCTATCCCGTGGGACGATCTCGCCTTCCAAAGCACCCGGGACGGGCTGCGCGACTACCTGGCCGGCCTTTCGCATCCAGTACGTTACTGACACGTTTTCCTAGGTAAATCGCGTGTTTTCGCGGTGCGCGGCCACAATTTTGTGTCCGCGGCTCCAGAACGGGACACGCTGCTGCGGGGCGATCTATGAGCCTGAAACACGCGTTTGCCGGCATCCTGTTGTTCGCGGCCGCCCTGGCGGCGGGCGCATGCGGCTTTGAGCACAAATCGAACATGCTCGCCCCGACGGACACGTCAGCGTCCGGTACCGCGGCGACACAGAACGTGACCGCGACGATGGTCGGCACATGGTCCTCGCAGACCACGCTGGCGCCAACGCTGCCCGATCCGAAGTCGTGCGGCAACTTCCTCTGGACCGTCAGCGGCCAGACCGCGACGTCGATCAACGGGACGTTCAGCCTCGCGTGTGGCGAAGGCGTCATTGTGAGCGGCACGGCATCGGGAACGCTCGTCAACAGCACGACCGTCAACCTGACCGCGACGGGCACCGGCAGCATGCCGGGTATTCCGAGTTGTCCGTTCTCGATCACGAGCGTCGGAACGATCGGCGACAACAACAGCGCGCTCACGATTCCTTACTCCGGCACGACGTGTCTCGGCCCCGTGCACGGCACCGAGACGCTGCGAAAGCGGACCGAAGCGGCCGCCGCGCCGGCGCCCGCGCCACCGCCGCCAGCCGCGCCCGCTCCAAGCGGACCGCACGACGAGATCGATCTGCATCAAGCCGTCATCACCGGCGGATCCCCGTCGGACGTCGCGAACTGGCCGATCACCACGACGATCACCGGTATGGATTTCGGCAACGGCGTGCGCGTCGATTTCGACAAGAAAGATGGTTCGGGCCGGTGGCCCGACGTCACGCCGCCTGGCTGGGACGGGCCGATTCAATACACGATCTGGATGGTCACCAACGTCGGCGGCCAGTGGTACACGTCGGGCGGCGTCGAGTTCTGGTACGGTCTCGATCGAAGCGGCGGGCCCGCATCGCAATTCGCGTACAACTGGTATTACAGCGCCGCGGTATGGGGGCCGCTCGCGAATCATCAGCCGAACAATGGCGAACAGGTTGGGTTTTTCGTGACGGCGGGTGACGCGCGCGCCAAGGACATCCGCGGCGTCACCGAGCGCTCGAACGTTGTCTCGATGGGCTTCCCGACCGGCGGCGGCTACTTCACGTTCTCGTCGGCGTTCCGCCGGAAGTAACCGCGTTCAGTCCGCGAGGCCTTCGGCTTTCTTCTCGGCTGCGGTGATCGTTCCGCCGGCGGCGACGATCTCCTCGTCGCGATCGATCGGCAGATGCGGCGCCTTGACGAACGTCCCCACGGTGCGCGCGGTGCCGGCGATGTTCAGCTGTTTCATGAGAAACGTGAAGCGCTCCTCGAGCGATTGCCCAATCGCACGGCGGCCGGCGTCGCTGATGCTCCACATGCGCTGCTTGAATGGTCCGATCGCCTTCTTGCGCGCTTTGTAGATGAACTGCTCTTCCGTGTCCTTCGGCTTGCGTTCCTCGAGCGCGTGCTCGCGAATCCAGGCGTACATCTCGTTCTTCAGATCGGCTGGGAACTGCGGATGTTCGTACACCATGTTCTGGAAGTCGGTCGCGAGATGGATCTCGCACGCCCCGACGCGCGGAAATGCGTCGAAGGCATCGGGCGGCAGCGTCGAGGCGCCGTGTTGCACGGCGCCCGCCAGTTGGTAATCCGTGCGCGCGACACGCGACAGCTCCTCGAGCGTCTTGAGATCGATCTTGACGTCGGTCCGCACCGAGCCGTCCGGGTTGATGAAGCCGCCGTGCGCCGTCCCGGTCTGCACGCTGATCTTACTGAGGCCGACGAGATTCCCGCGGCGCTTCAGTTCGGCGTTGAAGCCGTCCATATAGGCGTGCAGTTCGTGCACGTCTGAGTTCTTGCCGCCCACCTCGCCGATCTCTCCGCCGACCGATACGCTCAGGCCTCGCGGCTCCTTGCTTCGGATGAACTCGGTGAAATCGGCCGCCAGCGACACGTTCACGGCCTGCTGCTCGGCGAGCGTGGCTTTGCTGAGATCGACGAGCGTCGACGTGTCGATGTCGATGTTGAAGAAGCCGGCCGCGATTTCTTCCTGAATCAACGCGCGCAGCGCGGCCAGTTCCTTGTCTCGCTCGGGGCTGTTGAATTTCTTCGCGTTCGTCTGGACGTGATCGCCCTGAATGAAGACCGGCCCGCGTGAACCCTTCGCGCAGCGCCGCCGCAAGCACGATGGCCGCGTATTCGTGCGGCCGCTGCTCCGTGTAGCCGATTTCTGATCGCGCGATCTCGAGGATGAACGCGCCGGCGTCGAGTCCTCTCGCCGACCGGATCACGGCGCGGGCCGTGTCGTACGCCATGGCGCGAACGTTAATCGCGGGCACCGTGAAGCCGCTCGCTTCGCCGCGCCCCATCGCCATGTAGAGGTCGTGAATGGATGCGGGACGGATACCTGCGTTGGCCGCGAGATTCCGGATCGACCACCGGGCCGTTCCGCGGAGCTCGGCGTTGTCGCCGAACACTGCCGTCCATGCCAGCTGATCGATGACGTCCGCCGAGACCGATCCCGCGCGCGTCGCAACCGAAATGTCCATCGTGGAGTGAAACATGCGCCGTTATTTTAGCGGGAATCTGAAGTCCTCGACAATGGCCGCGGCGCGCGCGGTGGCCACCATGTCCTCGATGGGCAGGGCCGCTTCCGCGGCGGCGATGTCGGCTGTCGTGGCGCGTGTCGCCGGGTGCTTGGGCGTGAACAGGGTGCAGCAGTCCTGATCGGCGATTATCGAAATCGGATACGTGCCAATGCGCTCGGCTTCGGCCGTGATCTCATCCTTGTCCATGCCCACGAGCGGACGCAGGATCGGCATGCGGGTCGCCTCGGCAATCGTCGTCATGTTTTCCAGGGTTTGAGAAGCGACCTGCCCCACCACTTCTCCCGTCACGAGCGCGCGCGCTCGGCCGCCGCGAGCGATCGCCTCCGCGATCCGCAGCATCAGGCGACGATAAACGACAACGCGGAGTTCGGGTTTGACCGCAAGGACGACTTGCTGCTGCAGCGTGCCGAAGGGGACGAGGCGGAGACGCGAGCGCAGCTGGTAGCGCGTCAGCAGCGTCGCGATTTCACGCACTTTCTCCTGCGACGCCCGCGACAGGATCGGGTAGCTGTGGAAGTGAATGAACTCCACCGAGCAGCCGCGGCGCATCATGCGAAACGCGGCGACGGGCGAATCGATGCCGCCCGAGAGCAGACACGCGACGCGCCCGCTCGTCCCCGTCGGCAGCCCGCCGGCGCCCGGCTCCTTGCCGAAAAAATAGAACGCGTGATCCGGCATTGCCTCGACGTGAATCGTCAGCGCGGGATCGTCGAGATCGACGGCCCAGCCGAGCGCGTCCTTGATGCGTCCGCCAACTTCGCCCTCGAGCTGCGGCGAGGTGAACGGCAGCCGTTTGTCGGCACGCCGCGCAGAAACGCGGAACGACGAGGGCTGGCGATCGCCGACATCGGAAAGAATGGCGTCGGCGAGCGCGTCGAAATCGTGCGGCGCCCGGCCGGCGAACGAAAAGTTCGCGATACCGAACACGCGCGCGAGCCGCACTCTGATGTGTTCCCAGTCGGCGGACGGACTCAAATCGATCTGTATGCGCCCCATTACGGCGCGTATCGATCGAACGCCGAGCCCGTCGAGCGCAATCTTCAGGTTCCGCACGAGCAGCTGAATGAACCAGGGCCGGTTCCGTCCCTTGAGCGCCAGTTCCTTGTAGTGAACGACGATGGCGTTCATCGAGTGATGAGGTCGGCGGCAAGATGACCGCTGCGGACGGCGCTCTCGATCGTCGCGGGAAGCCCGGTATCGACCCAGTCGCCGGCAAGCACGAACCGATCGAGCGGCGTCGACGAACCCGGCCGACGTGGCTGCCCCGGCGCGAGCGAAAAGGTCGCGCGCGGCTCGCGCACGACGGTCGCTCGTAGAAGATGCGCAGCGCGGGCCGCGGGAAGCGATCGACTCAGCTCGTCGCACGCTATCGCGATGAGCTCGTCGTTGTTCTTTCGGACGATCTCCGCCGCGCCGCTCGAGACGAGGGAGAGATGCGAGGCGTTGCTTCCGAAGACGGTGCGCTTGTCGAACACCCACTGCATCACACGGCCCGGCATTCCGACGAACGGGTCTTCGATGACCCGTCGATCGAACCAGAGATTAACCGTCACGATCGGGCAGGACGCCGTATCGTGCGCGCGCTGCAGGATATCTGCAAGCTCGCGGGGCGGCGGGTCGAAAAGCTCGCCGAGCGAAAACCAGGGAACCGACGACACGACCCACGTCGCATCAATGACATCGCTGTCTGCGTGCACGGTGATGGCGCCATTCGACTCACGACGGAGCCTCGCCGACACGCCCGTGCGCACCGCGCCACGGTGCTCCTCGATGAACGCACGCGCCGGCTCGGCGTACATCAGATGCAGCGGCTTGGCTGGCAGCACGATGGCCGCCGCGTCAGCGTCGCCGCCGAACATTTCGGCCAGGACCCGCGCGAAGGTGGGCGCCGCGGCGTCGGTCGGCGATTGATTGAGCGCCGCCAGCGCGAGCGGATTCCACAGCATTTCGCGTAGCCGCGGCGTCTGACCGTTCCGTATCAGCCAATTCTCGACCGTCTCGCCCGGCGACGCGGCGATTCGTCCGCCAACATCGCCGCGTTCGCCTGGCCGTTGGGCGGCAGCCCGCGCCTGTCGCACCGCGAGCCGCAGCGGCGTGGACATGCGCAACAGCGCCACGCGATCGCGCCATGAAAGCGCATCCCATTCGCACGCCCCGGCCAGGAGGTGGAGCGGTGTCGGCAGCTTCGGGCACTCGAGGCGCGACACGATGCCGTCGGCGTCGATCATCGTCGCGCGCAGCTGCGGCTGACGACGGACGTTCTGGTCCGCGCCGATGTCGCGCAGGAACTCGAACGTCGCCGTATAGCAGCCGAGGAGCACGTGCTGTCCGTTATCGACGAGCTCACCCGTGTCGCGATCGTGAAAAGCCGTGGCGCGGCCGCCGAGCCGCGCGCGTGTTTCGAGCACGACCACCCGGGCGCCACGACGCGCAAGACGGACCGCCGCGCTCAAGCCGGCAAAGCCCGCCCCGATCACCGCGACGTCGTACTGCGTCAGGCGGGCCACAGCCATTGCCTCAATGCGATGGCGGCCTGCCGCGGTTTGGGCACGCGTGTCCGTCCGCTGAATACGTCGTAGCCACTCTGTTCGATGCGTCGCAGCGTTTCGGAATAGACCGCGCGCATGATTTCGGCCGCCACGAGCTTGCGGCGATCGTCCGGAGGAAGAGCGGCGGCCGCCCGCGCGTAGAAGTCGCGGGCGCGCCGGCACTCGAACTCAAAGAGGCGTCGAATCGGTTCGGTCATGATCCCGGCAGAGAGATCGCCAACGGTACAGCCAAATGCCGCGAGGTCGCACATCGGCAGATAAACGCGCCCACGTTCCAGGTCGCTCTTCACGTCGCGCATGATGTTGGTGAGCTGCAGCGCGACGCCGAGGTTGAGCGCGTACTCGCGCGCCCGGTCGGTCGTGCAGCCGAAGATGCGGATGCAGATCATGCCGACAGCCGATGCGACGCGGCGGCAGTACTCGAGGAGGTCGTCGAAGGTCTCATAGCGCAGCGTGTCCACGTCCATCCCCACCCCATCGACCACATCGTCGAAGGCCTGCCGCGGCAGATCGAACGCGGTGATGAACGGCTGGAGCCGACGCCCTTCGTCGGTCGCCGGCGGCGTGCCGTTGTAGCAACGGGCGACCTCGGCCCGCCACAAGGCAACCGCCTCGTGAGCCCTCGGTCCCCCGGGAGCGGATGGATCGGGCTCGTCGACCGAATCGTCAACGGCGCGGCAGAAGTCCCACACGGCGATGATCGCCCGGCGTTCGGCCGCGGGCAGTACCAGAAACGAGTAGTAAAAACTGGTCTTGCGCGCCATCAAGCCGCTCGCCGCCAGCGCACGGCCTGCCAGAGCAGCGGCGCCACATCCCATCGTCCCAGCGTCGGTCTGACCTCGAGCGCACGATCGCGCGCGCGGTCGACCCCCTCGAGGATGCGAGCGCCGCCGAGCCAGGTGAGCTTCAGCTCGATGCCGAGCCGGCCGCCGACCTCCTCACACACCCGGCGTCCTGACGTAAACAAATCGCGGGTGAAGCCGACGGCGCGGGCGAGCGCCATCGACCATTCACGCGTCATGCGCCCGGCGGCGAGATCGTCTTCGCTGCGCCCCGCAGTCTGCGAACACTTCGCGCGGCAGGTACAACCGGCCCGCACGCCAGTCGCGACCGAAGTCCTGCCAGAAATTTGTCAGCTGCAATGCGGTACAGAGCGCATCCGACGATCGATCGAGCGCCGCATTGTCGAAGCCTGCGATGCGCAGCACCAGCCGGCCGATCGGATTCGCGGAGCGGCGGCAATAATCGAGCACATCGGCCCACGAGGCGTACCGACACGTCATGGTATCCTGACCGAACGCGCTCACGAGATCGTCGAAGAGAGCGATCGGCAGACTCAACGTGCGGATCGAGTGCGCCATCGCGATCACGATGAGATCTTCGTCCGGGTGCGGCGGCGCGGCAGCCGCCTCGACGACAACCGCCGCATGCAGCCGTCGTCGCCATGCCGCAAGCTGTTCACGGCGGTGCTCTGCGGACACGGTGCCTTCATCGGCGAGATCGTCCGCGACGCGCGCGAAGGCGTACAGCGCCGCGACGTGCGGCCGCATGGCGCGCGGCAGAAGACCGGACGCAACCGGGAAGTTCTCGTAATGCGATCGAGCCATCGCTTCGCACGCCCCATAGGCGCGCGCGAGCGGCTCGGACATCTGGGGCACTGAAGAATTCTAGTCTGTCGATGCGTGATCTGCTCGCCGCCCTCGTCGCCGTCGCGCTGCTGACGATCGCCGCGAGTCTGGCGACGACGCTGCAGCGGTATCGACGCCAGCGCCAGCGTGCGCGCGACTCTGAACGCGCGCTCGGGCGAACGATCATCGCCGAGCTGCCCATCGGCGACGATCTGGTGCTCGTGAGCGAAGATGCGTCACGGCTTTATTACGGCGAGCGAACGGTCGATAAGGATTTGATCGCGGCGGTGCGGGTCCTGATCAACGGGGCGCCGATCGCCGCCTACGTGGCGCGGCGGCACTCCCGCGCCGAGGCCGCCATGCAGCCGACGAGTTTCGAGGATCGTCCGGAAGGCATCGCACGCGATCGCTGGGACGTCGCCGTGGAGGCCCTCAACGGGACGATGCTCATCGAATGCGGCGCCATCCGGGAGCGCGTCTCGCAGGAACTGGCGCGCGCGATTTTCGATCGGATCAAGAACGATATGGAGCGGCGCGACGCCTACCACTCCGTCTCGGGTACGCCTCCGCGATGATTCACGACGCGGGCGAGCACGAACAGCAGGTCTGAAAGCCGATTGACGTACCGAAGGAGACTCGAATCGACCGGAGGCGCGAGCGCGGTCATGCGCCGCTCGGCGCGGCGGCACACGGTCCGCGCGACGTGCATCGCCGCGCCGGCCTGCGTTCCGCCGGCCAGAATGAATCGCCGGAGCGGCGGAAGCTCGCTTTCAAAGCGATCGATGAGCCCTTCGAGCCGCTCGACATCCTGGTCGCCGAGCACAGCTTTCGTGACGCGTGCGGCGACCGCGTCCGACGGATCGGCAAGCTGCGCGCCGAGCGCGAACAGGTCGCGCTGAATGTGCACCAGCGGACCGTCGATGTCCGCATCGAGCTGCGAAGCGCGAACAAACCCGAGCCACGCGTTGAGCTCGTCGACCTCACCGTACGCGTCGACGCGCGGATCGTGCTTTGGCACGCGCGTGCCCCCGAACAGCGACGTCTCGCCATCGTCCCCGGTTCGCGTGTAGATTTTCACGTCGGCAAAATTATACGAGATGCCTGTGAAACGAGCTTCGAGGACAACCGCCGGCAAGCCGCCGGCGCTGCCGCGCGCCACCGATCGGCAGCGGTTCCGCAGGCAGCTGCTCTCGTGGTACGGGCGCCACGGCCGCGATTTGCCCTGGCGCAAAACCGGCGATCCGTACCACATCCTCGTGTCGGAGATCATGCTGCAGCAGACGCAGGTCGATCGCGTGCTGCCGAAGTACGCCGAATGGCTCGAGAAGTACCCCTCCATGCGCGCACTCGCCGCGGCGCCGGATCACGAAGTGACGAAGACCTGGTATCCGCTCGGCTACAACGTCCGGCCGAAACGGCTGCAGGCGATCGCACGCGAAGCCGTCGCGAGCTATGGCGGCGAGCTGCCGTCGGACGAAGCCACGCTGCTGTCGTTCAAGGGCATCGGCGCGTACACAGCCGGCGCGATCCGCAGCTTCGCGTTCCGGCAGCGCGCGGCGATTCTCGATACGAATGTGCGGCGCGTGCTCTTTCGCGTCTTTATCGGTCAGGGGGACCCGAAGAAGCATGCGATGAACCGGCATCTGTGGACCCTGTCCGAGACGCTCATGCCGCGCCGCGATGTGTTCGACTTCAACCAGGCGCTGATGGACTTCGGCGCTCTGATCTGCGTGGCGCGAAGCCCCAGGTGCCTCGTGTGCCCGATGTCGAAGAACTGCGCGTATCAGAGGGTGGCTGGCGCGCGGGACTAGTGGCTGGTGGCTGGTGGCTGGTGGCTGGTGGCTGGTGGCTGGTGGCTGGTGGCTGGCTGGTGACTGGTGACTGGTGGTTGGTGGTGATGACTCGAATTGTCGTGGCGGCAGCAATCATTCAACGCGGCGACGCGTTCCTGCTCACGCGCCGCCAGCCGGGCGTGCACTTCGAGGGGTACTGGGAATTTCCGGGTGGCAAGTGCGTCGAGCGTGAGTCGCTGGACATGTGTCTTGTGCGCGAGCTGCGTGAGGAGCTCGCGGCGACGATCACCGTGCGAGCAGAAGTCTTTGCCGTGACGCACGATTACGACGACCGCGGTGTGGAACTGCACTTCTTCGCATGCGACCTCGTGGATGAACCCTCGCCGCAACTGGGCCAGGAGATGCGCTGGGTACCGCGCGCGGAACTCCGGAGCCTGACGTTTCCGCCCGCGGATCGGGATCTCATTCAGTTGTTGACGACGATGGACTGAATCTCATGACCGCGGGACGAACGGCAGCTCGGTGACCGTCGCGAGTGTGCCGTCAATCGCCGCTGCGGTCCCCGGAGCGACGAAGTCGCGGTGAGCGTACCCCAGCGCAATCGGCTTGTTGAGCGCGGGGGAAAATGTGCTGCTCGTCACCAGGCCGACCTCACGATCGCCGGCACGAATGGAGGCGCCGATAGCCGGAACGACTTCTCCGTCGAGCGTCAGGCCGACGAGCTTCCTCGCGACCCGGCCGTGCCCACGGTGCATCACCCTGATGATCACTTCCTGCCCGACGTAACAGCCTTTCGTGAAGCTGATGGCGCGCGACTCGATGCCGGCTTCGAGCGGAATGGTGTCCTCGTCCATGTCGCGGCCGAACAGCGGCACGCCGGCTTCGATTCTGAGGGTTTCGACGGTTTCAGCATCGAGCGCGACCGCCGCGCCCTTGGCCGCCATCATCTCGGTGAACGCGTCGATCTGATCGCGCTCCACGAAGACGTCATAGCCCGGTTCACCTGTATCCATTACGCGCGTGATGATGACAGGGCGTCCGCCAGACTCCGCCCGGATGTTGCCGTGCTCCGGTAGCTCGCGCAGCCGCGTCGCGTCGAGACCGTTGATTCCCGCAGCAACAACGCGCGCCGCCTCAGGCCCGATGACGGCAATCTCGGCGAATGCGTCCGTCACGTCGCCGAGTTGAACGTCTTCGCTGAAAATGAACTGATCGAATTTCGCGAGCAGTGTGTCTTTCGTATTGCCGGGGACGACGAGCAGCATGATGTCGCCGAGCTCGTAAACGAACAGATCCGCGATCATGCGGCCCTGCGGCGTGAGATACGCCGCGTAGCGGCCCTCACCCGCCGCGAGCGACGCGATGTCGTTTGTGAGGAGGCCGTGGAGATACGACGCGCGGTCGCGGCCGGAGACAACGATCCGCCCGCGGTTCGCGCGTTCGAAGAACGCCGCCGCGTGCCGTGCGGCGTCGTATCCACGCGACGAAACGCCACGAATGGCGGTGTTATGCTGAGACATGCGCTCCAGCCATTTTATCCGCGGGTGCGGCTTCGCTGTCGCGATTGCGCTGTCGCCCGGCGCCGGAGCGCAACAGCCGCCGCCCGCCCCTGGCCCGGCGGCCCCGGGCTCCTCGAGCTTCACTATTTTCGTGCGCGGCGCTCCGCGCGGCATCGAGCAGGTTACAGTTGCGCGCACCGCCGAGGGCTGGGCCATCTCGAGCGCCGGACGCTTCGCCGCTCCGCTGGACATCGTCGGTCGGCACCTGCAGGTGCGCTATACGGCCGACTGGCGCCCGCTCGAGTTCACGTTCGATGGCACGGTAAAAGGTCAGCCCCAAACCCTGCACACGGTCGTCGACGGAACGACGGCGACAACCGACCTCACGATAGCCGGCCAAAGCTCTCAAAAACGCGACGCGATCGATCCAAATGCCGTGCTGATCATGCCGAACAGCTTTTTTGCTCCGTACGAAGCGGTGGCAGTGCGGCTCAAGTCAGCGGGCGCCGGGAGGCACCATCGCGGCGCAGCTCGTGGGCGGACCTCCGTTCGCGATCCGCGTCGGCGAGACCGCGGACGATCGCATCGAGACCGCCAATCGTGTGCTGTCGACGAAACGCACGCACCTCACGCTGATGCTTCCAGGCGCGCCGCTCGAGGCCGACATGTGGACCGACGATGCGTCGCGGATGTTGCGATTCAGCGTGCCCGCACAGACGCTCGAAGTTGTTCGCGAAGACATCGCCTCCGTCTCCGCGCGCAGCGTGCCCATCTCGCGGCAGAACGACGAACAGGTGAGGATTCCCGAGAACGGCTTCACGCTCGCTGGCACGCTCTCGAAGCCCGCGCAACCCACGGCTTCGCCGCTGCCTGTGGTCGTACTCGTGAGCGGCTCCGGCCCAAACGCTCGTGACGAGCTCGTGGCGGGCATTCCCATTCTCGGCCAGCTCGCAGGAACAATCGCCGACGCCGGGTTCGCGGTGCTGCGGTACGACAAGCGCGGCGTCGGGCAGAGCGGCGGCCGCGCCGAATCTGCCGGCGTCCCGGATTACGTCGAGGACCTTCGCGGCGCGCTGAAATTCCTGTCCGAGCGCAAGGACATCGACGCGAAACGGATTGCGGTCGTCGGCCACAGCGAAGGCGGCCTGGTCGCGATGTTGGCTGCGGCAAAGGACAAGAAGATCGCAGGTATCGTCCTCCTTGCGACGCCGGGTATGGCCGCCGGCGATGTGATCCTTGCGCAGCAGGCGCACCTGCTCGCCCACTCAACGCTGAGCGACGCCGAGAAGCAGGACCGCATCGCGATGCAGAAAAAAATCCAAGAGGCAGCGATGAGCGGAAAAGGCCTCGATCAATTTCCTCCGGCGGTCCGAAAGCAGATCGACAACATGGAGTTCCAGAGTCTGCTTGCCACGGATCCCGCGAAGATCGTTCCTGAGGTTCGTCAGCCGATGCTGATCGTTCAGGGCGAGCTCGACACGCAGGTCGAGCCCTCGAACGCCGATCGCCTCGCCGAGCTGGCGAGCAAGCGCAAGAACGCCCCGCCCCCGCAGGTCGTCAAAGTTCCAGGCGTCAATCATCTCCTCGTGGCCGCGACCACCGGCGAAGTCGACGAGTACGCGACGCTCCCGGACAAGCACGTCAGCCCGCTCGTGTCGAACGCTGTCGTCGCCTGGCTGCAGAAAACGCTCGCCGCCGCGTCGAAGTGAGGGCATCGCCAGGCGCACCGTTCGCCGACCAATGAGAAGGATGGGGACGGACTACAATGTGGCCGCCATGTGGGTACTCAATAGCGCGCAAGCAGATTCTGAACCGTTCACGTTCCGCATTCCACCAGGATCGATCAAAACCGTAGGCCGCGCTCCACGCGCCGACTTCATCGTCGACGTGGCGCTCGTCTCGCGAATCCACTGTCGCCTCACCGCGGCGGAAAACGCGATCGAAGTCGTCGATCTGAAGAGCACGAACGGCACGTACGTCAACGAACGCCGGGTCGAGCGTGCCGAGCTGAGAAATGGCGACCGGCTGCGAGTTGGGCGGCTCGAGCTGACGATCACGAAACAGGGTTCGAATTAGTTCGCTTGGAGAAATGGGTTCGTCCGACGCTCGTCGCCGATGGTGGTCACCGGCCCATGCCCGGAATACACGCGCGCATCGTCCCCGAACGCGAACAACACGTTGCGAATCGACGCGATGAGCGTCGCGTAGTCGCCCCCCGGCAGATCGGTGCGGCCGATCGAGCCTGCAAATAGGGTGTCGCCGACAAACAGTTCCTTGCCGGGCTGCCCGGTCCGGCCTATTTCGAGGCAGACGCCGCCAGGGCAATGTCCGGGCGTATGGTGCGGGCGCGCGCTGAGGTTGCCGAACGAGATCTCCTGGCCCGGAACGTAAAAACTATCGACGGGCGGCGGCGCCTCGACGCGAATGCCGAACACCAGGCCGCTCTGGACGGCGCGCTCGTACAGAAACAAATCGTCCCGATGGAGCCAGATAGGAACGTCGAGCGCGCGCTTTGCGGTCGCGACGCCGGATACATGGTCCACGTGCGCATGCGTCAACAGAATGTGGCGGATAGTGAGCCGTTCGCGATTCGCGAATGCCAGCAGTTCGCCGACGCCGTCTCCGGGGTCGATGATCACCGCGTCGCGCGTTTCCTCGCACCCGACCACGAATCCGTTCTGCACGAAAGGCCCGGCGGCCTGCATCTCGATTAGCATGGTTCCGATCGACAATTATCATCCGGAGCGTTGATGTGATCCTAGCCGTGCTCGATGACCTCATGTTCAGTTCGAAGATCAAGACGACGGCGGCCCAGCTCGGCGTTCCCGTCGCCTTCGCGCGATCGGGGCAGTCAGCGCTGGAACAGATGCGCAAGGAGGCGCCGACGATGGTGATTTTCGATCTGAATAGCGCGCGGGCCGATCCTCTGGCCACGGTGGGCGCAATGCGAGCGGACGCCGCGCTTGCGTCGATTCCGACCGTCGGGTTCGTGTCGCACGTCCAAACGGAACTGATCGACGCCGCCCGGCGCGCCGGCGTCGGCGAAGTGCTGGCAAGATCGGCATTTGCGGCGCGCCTGCCCGAAATCCTTACGGCCGGATCGCGCGCGTAAGTCCTGCTGGAATGCGGCTGATCGACGTTCTTCATGCACGCCGCCGGATTGCGCCGTACGTCCGCCGGACTCCACTCGTTAAATCCGCGTGGCTGTCAAAGCTCACGGCGGCGCACGTTCAGCTCAAGCTCGAGTCGCTGCAGATCTCGAGCTCGTTCAAGGCGCGCGGAGCGTTCAACGCGGTTGCCGCCCGCCTCGAACGGAGCGCTCAGGCGCCCGCGCAACTCGTCACGGCGTCAGCGGGCAATCACGGACGGGCGCTGGCGGCCGCGGCCGAGACCTTCAGCTTGCCGCTCGTCGTATTCACCCCGGCAAACGCTCCACAGACGAAGCTCGCTGCCATCCGTCGGCACGGAGCGACGCTTCGTGCCGAAGCCGTCGACTACGACGATGCGGAGAGGCGAGCCAAAGCATTTGCGGCGAACACCGGCGGCGACTTCATCTCGCCTTACAACGACGCTGACGTCATCGCCGGAGCCGCGACGATTGCGCTCGAGATCTTCGAGGATCATCCATCGGCCCGCATCTTGGTTGTGCCGATCGGCGGCGGCGGCTTGATCAGCGGTGTCGCCTCTGCCGCGAAAATTATCGCCAGCGAGTGCGAAATCGTCGGCGTCGAGGTCGAGGCATCGTGCGCGTTTTTGACGAGCGTGCGTGCCGGTCATCTGGTCGAGATCACTCCGGGTCCAACGCTTGCGGACGGGCTCGGCGGCAATCCTGATCCCGAAACGATCACGTTCGCTTTCATTCAGCAGCTGGTCAACCGCATCGTCACCGTGAACGAATCGGACCTCGCCTCCGCGATTGCTGGCCTGGCTGAATCCGAACATCTCATCACCGAAGGCGCTGGCGCGGCGGCAACGGGCGCTCTCATCGCAAGGCGTGTGGATGTATCGGGGCGGGAAGTCGTCGCGCTCGTCTCGGGTGCGAATATCGATCGGTCGGCGCTCGCCGCCCTGTTACAAGCCGCCCGGCACGGGAGTGATATCCGCCAGGACCTCGACTGACACCTGGCGCGCAGCAGCGTACGCGCGATCGAGCACGCGCTCTGCATCCAGCACCGCCGGAGTGCCGGCTACGCGGCTCCACGGATAAATTGGAGCATGCAGCAGACGACGGCCCGTTGTTCCCTGAATGTTGAGCGACCAGTCTTTGAACCAACGCTCGTCGTCCGCAATGCGCCGCAGCCAGGCCGCCGCTCCTTGCGCGTCGCCAAGCGCCGCCGCCGAGTGGATGCCGCACCGGATTCCGACCGGGCCGACATCAGCAGCGCCTCGCGCCTGCAGCGCCGGGGCGACGAGCTTCCGCGCGACAGCGACCTCCTGACGTTCCGCTTTGAGGCCGGCGAGCGTCGCCTTCGCTTCGCAGTCGCGCTCATCATCGTCCACTAAAGCGCTGGCCGTGGTGTAGGCGTCGCCGGCGCGGCCATTTTCGCGCAGGACGTTGACGTACTGCAGCGTGAGTGTCCGCGAACGTCGAAACAGGTTGTCGCGCTTCAACAGCGCAAGCGCATCCGCAAATCGACGCGCATCGAGGGCGCACTCGACCTGCAGCGGCGCGGTCCAGCCGTCGGGAACAAGGCTGGCGGCCGCGTCGAGCTCCCGTTGCGCCTCTTCGCCGCGGCCAGCGACGGCCAGCGTTCCAACGATCCGTGCGCGGGCGATCAGCATTCCGGGATCAAGCGCCAACGCACGACGATAGAAAGCGACGGCACGGTCCGGATCGACGTCCGCGATCTGATCCCCGACCTGCTGATATGCATCGGCGTACGACCCGTCTATCGCGATCGCCTTTTTCAAATAAGCGAGGCGATCGTGAAGACGATCGGTCGCAAGTGCGAGCGCGAGATTCGATTCCGGCGAATCGGGGGCGAGCTCGTACGCGCGATCGGCTGCGCGTTTGAGCCGCATCCGACGCGACGGATCTTCTGGCCATCCGACTGTCGGCTCGAGCGCGAGCGTTTCAGCGAGCGCTCCATAGGCCTCCGCCAGCCCGTCGTCGAGTTGAATGGCCGATTCGTACAGTCGTTCGGCCTCGACGAGTTCATGGTCCGCCGCCGCTTGCCGCGCTCGCAGGTACACCTCGTAACCGCGGCGATCGACCAGACGCGAAGAGGCGCGGGCGCTCGAGGCAGTCGGCTCGAGCTTGACGCGGAGCGCCTGCGCGACATCCTCGGCGATCTGCGCCTGGACGGCAAAAACGTTCGCCGCGTCGCGCGAATATTTGCTCGTCGAGAGCACGCCATTGTCGCGCGGATCGATCAGCTGAACGGTCACGTTGAGGGCATCTCCCTCCCGGTGGACCGATCCAGTCAGCACCACGGCGGCGCTCAATTCGCGCGCAACGTCGGTTGGAGAGCGCCGACGGCGCTGCCGGATGCCCGAGCGTCCCACGACCGTCAGCCCGGGCGTCTGTCCGAGCCGCGCGGTCAGATCGTCTGTCAGGCCGTCGGCAAAAAACGTCTGCCCCTCGTCGCCTTCGAGCGCAATCAGCGCGATGCGAGCGGCAGGCGGCGGGCCAAGCGTGTGCCGCCATATCCGTTCGAGCGCCGCGCGCTGCCACCAGGCGATCGCGGCGATCACGGCAATAATCGCGAGAACCATCGGTAGTCCAGACGACGCGCGCCTCGACCGTCTGTGCGCCGCGGCAACGACGGGTGGCTCGTTGATCGCCGCGCGTGCGTCAAGGCTCGCGACGGCCGCTCGAAGATCGGCAGCCAGCTCCGCCGCCGACGTGTATCGTCGCTCCGCGCGTGGAGCGGCCATTTTCTCGACGATCGAATCGAGCTCGGGTGGCAGAGACCGATTTATCGTCGTCAGCACAGGCAAGGACTGCTCGCCGGAACGCGCCTGCCCGCCGAACGGCACCTTGCCCGTGAGCATCTCGAAAAGCACGACGCCAACCGAGAAAATATCGGACCGGTGATCGGCGTTTTCACCTCGCGCCCGTTCCGGGGACGTGTACGCCGCCGCGCCCCCGTCGGTCCATGCCGCAAGACCAAAGTCCAGAACCTTCGCGTTCCCCTTGGTCGTGACGATGATTGTGTCTGGAGTAATTCCGCCATGCAGGATGCCTGCGGCATGCGCGTCCGCAAGCGCGTCGGCGATCTGCGCGACGAGCTCGAGCGCACGGCGCGGATTCATTGGCCTGCCGGCCAGTGACGTCGACAGCGTCTGGCCGGACACGAACTCGCGAACGAGATACAGCTGCCCCTGGTCGTCGTCTACTTCATACAGCGCCGCAATATTCGGATGCGAGAGGACGAGCGTCGCGCGGGCGTCGCGGGAGAAACGCTCCCGGCGATCAGGATCATCGGTAATGGCGGCGGCCACTTCGATGACGGCCACCGTGCGCCCGAGACGCGTGTCGCGCGCACGGTACACTTCGCCAATCCGGCCGGCTCCGATGCGGTCGAGGATCTTGTAGTGACCGAGGGTCTCTGACATGGAACGGCGACGATTATAGTAGGCCGGTGAATCTGTACGTCGCCCTCCTTCGCCGCAATCGCAACTTCCGTCTTCTCTTCATCGGTCAGACGATTTCTCAGCTGGGCGACTGGTTCAACGCAGTCGCCGTGTATGCGCTTCTCCTTGACCTGACGGGCTCGGCAACCGCCGTCGCCTGGATGATGGTCGTCCAGTTCATGCCCGTCGCCATCGTCGGGCCGATGGCCGGCGTGATCGTCGACCGGGTCGATCGCCGCGCGCTGATGATTGGCGCGGACATCGCGCGCGGTTTTCTGATCCTTGGGTTGCTTTTCGTCAGGCGCGCTGATCAGGTCTGGATCGCATACGCGGTGATGGCGGCGACGGTCACCGGGTCGGCATTCTTCGAGCCGGCGCGCACCGCGACGATTCCGAATCTCACGAGTGCGGAAGAACTGCTACCCGCAAACGCGCTCTCGAGCGCGACGTGGTCGGCGATGCTCGCGATCGGCGCGTCAATCGGCGGCATCGTCACGGCCGCGTTCGGACGGAATATCGCGTTCACAGTCAACGCAGCCTCGTTTTTCGCGTCGGCCGGTTTCATCCTTCAAACACGGTATGAGTCCGGTCCGGCGCCTGGTATCCGGAGAGAGGGCTTTCTGGCCCTGGTCGGCGTCCACGACCTGGTCGACGGAATTCGCTATCTCCGGAAGCACGCGCATGTGGCTGCGCTGATGCTCGTGAAGGCCGGCTGGGGGCTCGCCGGCGGCGTGCTCCTGCTGCTCACGATTTTCGGTCAGCGCGTATTTCCGCTGGCAGGCGGCGCGGCGGCCGGCATCGGCGTGCTCTACGGCGCCCGCGGCGTCGGCGCCGGCCTCGGGCCGATCGCGCTGCGCTGGATCGTCGGGCAGGAACCGAGGACGCTGCGGCGCGCCATCGCGCCCGCATTCTTCATGGTTGGTGTGTTCTATGTAGCCCTTGCGGGAGCGCCGTCCATTGCCGTCGCTGCGCTGTGCGTCCTCTTCGCGCATTTCGGCGGTTCGATCTTGTGGGTGTTCAGCACGGTCCTGCTGCAGATTGAGGTTCCCGATAATTTTCGAGGACGGGTCTTCGCGGCCGAATTGGCGCTCGTCACGCTGGTCACCTCGGCATCCGCGTATTGCACGAGCTACGCGCTCGACCGGCTCGCGTGGTCGCCACGCACGCTCTCGCTCACTCTCGGTATGACATTCGCTGTGCCCGGCACGTTGTGGCTGGTCATCCTGTCGCGATGGCATGAAACTCCGGCAGAGCCCATAGGCGTTCCTGCGCCGATCGCGGGCGAAGAGGACGCGCTGCCGCTCTAGGCCGACTTCAGCTCCTGCATGGCACTCTGCACGAGCTGCTTGGCGTCGTCGAGTTGTTCGAGCACGAGGGCGATGTCCATCTTCGGCTGCCCGGGAAACCGATCGCTTCTGCAGTAGATGCCGTGCTGACCGACAAGTGCGAGCGAGTCGGTCAGCAGATCCAACGCGACCGCCAGGCGGCCGCGCGCGGGCCCCATCATCGTCTCGTGGCGTTCGAGCGAGTCGCGGTGTTTGTCGAAGGGCGTGGACATCTTCTACTTTCTTGGCTTCGACGGCCGCAGCTCCACGCGGCTCGGGAGGCTCCGCGCGGGATGGCGCAATAAATTGACGACGACTTCCGCGACTTCCGCCGGCGCGATCTTCCAATCGGCGCCCTTTTCCGCGTCGCCGTTGTTGAATCCTGTCGCGACCGAACCAGGCATGACGTAGCTGACGCGGATGTCGTCGTAGCGCACTTCCTGCATGAGTGCTTCGCTGAACGCGTTGAGGCCCGCCTTCGACGCGCAATAGGCACTTCCGCCGGCGAATGCGTTTTTCCCCGCAAGACTGCTGATGTTGATGATGAATCCGCCGCGGCGCTTTCTGAGATGAGGAATCGCGGCGTGGCACGCGTTGAACACCCCGGTGAGGTTCGTACCGATCACGTCGGACCACTGGGAGGGCGTCATCTCGGCCGCGTCGGCGAAAATGCCAATTCCCGCGTTGTTCACGAGAATATCGAGCCCGCCGAATCGCGCGACCGTGGCGTCGATGGCGCGCTCCACGGCGGCGTAGTCCTTCATGTCGGCCTGCAGCGTCTCGACCGAGCCCGGACCGGCGCTTTCAATCCGCTTGCGCGCCGTCGATAGATGTTTGTCGCTCCGCCCGCTGATCGCGACGTGTGCGCCGTCGGCGGCAAGCGCGTACGCAATGGCCAGCCCGATGCCGCGCGAGCCGCCCGTGACGAATGCGACTTTGCCGCTCAATGTTTCCATCAGACTAGAATATGCCACCGATGCGCGAAGTCGCCATCATTGGCGCGGGCGAACTCGGCGGTGCACTCGCGCACGTGCTCGCCGGCCGCGATATCGCGCGTGCCGTCCGCCTCGTGGACGAGACCGCGCGCGTGGCCGAGGGCAAGGCGCTCGATATCGCACAGGCCGCACCGATCCAGGGTTTTGCGACCGCGGTCCGCGGCTCCGCGAACCTCGCGGATGCGGCGGGCGCGGCGATTGTTGTCCTCGCGGACCGTACGGGCGGCGCCGAATGGCAAGGCGACGACGGGATGCTGCTGCTGAAGCGCGTCTTTCAGATGAATTCGCGCGCGATCGTCATATGCGCGGGAGCCCTACAGCGAGAGCTCGTCGACCGCGGCCCCATCGAGGTGGGGTTCGCGCGCGAGCGGCTCTTTGGATCGGCGCCGGAGGCGATGCGCGGTGCCGCACGCGCGATGGTGGCGCTCGAGCTCAATGTGTCGCCGCGCGACGTTGCGCTCTCGGTCCTTGGAGTACCGCCAGCGCACATCGTGATTCCCTGGAGCGATGCGACGATTGGCGGATTCGCTCTCACGAGGATGCTCGACGAGCCGGCGCGGCGCCGCGTTGCGCAGAGAATGCCGGCGCTCTGGCCGCCAGGGCCCATCGCGCTCGCGCACGCCGCATCCGCCGTGATCGAAGCGATCGCCGGGAGATCGCGACGGCTTGCGAGCTGCTTCGTCGCTCCCGATCGATCATCCGGCGTACGCACGCGCACGGCCGCGCTGCCGGTGCGACTCGAGGCGCACGGCATCGCCGACGTGCTCAGGCCGATACTGAGCGTCGTTGAGCAGATCGCGCTCGACAACGCGACGATGGTGTAGATCGGATTAGACGCCGAAGGCTGGACGATGAAGCGTGAGGCCGCCGGCGAAGTCGGCAAGCTGCTTCCGCAGAATCAGCCGGCCGCGATGCAGCCGTGATTTGAGCGTCTGGTCTTTGACCCGCAGCATGGCGCTCGCTTCCTCTGTCGACATACCTTGAATGTCGCGCAGCATCACGGGCGCGCGGTAGATGGCCGGAAGCGCCAGGATCGCGCTGAACACACGACGGCGCAGCTGCGAGCGGAGCACGTGCTCATCGGCCATCTGCGTCCAGTCGGCGATCTCGCGACTCGATGCGGCCATCACGTCGTCGCCTTCACTCGTCTGCGTGCGGCGGTCGTCGTCTTGCGAGCGCTGATAAGTGGCCGTGCGGAGCCGCGACATCGCGGCGTTGAACGTGATTCGGTAGATCCACGATGACAGCGCGGCATCGCCGCGGAAGGCGCCGACCTTCCGGTACACCTTGAACAACACGTCCTGTGTCACTTCTTCGGCGTCTTCCTTGTTGCGGAGATAGCGGAACGCGAGCTGGTAGATTTTGGAGCCGTAGGCGTCGGCAAGATCGCCGAGCGCACGATCGTCACCCTTCTGAAGCCGAGTCAGGAGATCGAGGTCTTTGGAGTCCCGCATGGAATGTCCTTGTCGCGGGTAAGAACCCCGATTGCGGGAAAAATATTCCGTCTTGAGCGCGATTTTCAGTAAACGGCTGTGGCTGAGCCGGTTATCGAGTTATTGTCGAGCTGATTCTTCGAGGCCGAATACCTCACGGAACCGAGCGGCAAGCCGGTCTTCGACGTCGCCAAGTTCGACCGGCCGGCCGAGCAGCTGTTCGAGTGAGGTCACGCCGTGATCGGCGATACCGCAGGGGACGATCAGTTTGAAATCTTCGAGGTTGGTCCCCACATTCAGCGCGAACCCATGGCTTGTCACCCACCGGGAGATGCGGACGCCGATTGCCGCGAGCTTGTCGTCGCCAACCCACACGCCCGTGAGGCCCGCGATCCGTCCAGCAGCGAGACCGTAATCAGCCGCGGCGCGTATCAACACCTCCTCGATATCTCGAACGTACCGGTGGACGTCCCGCCGGTCTGGCGCGAGATCGAGAATCGGGTAGCCGACGATCTGTCCGGGCCCGTGATACGTGACATCGCCGCCGCGGCCCGTCTCATACACGTCGATTCCGCGCGAGCGGAGCAACTCCTCAGTCGCGAGAATATGAGAGCGGCCGCCGTCGCCACGGACGCCCACTGTGAGCACAGGTGGATGCTGAAGAAGCAGGAGCAGATCGCCGACGTGGCCGGCACGCCGTTCCTCAACGAGCGATCGCTGCATCGCCAACGCCTCGGCGTACGGAACGACGCCAAGCTGGCGAATCTCGAGAGTTCGCATCTCGCGGGACGTTGACGTTCGCTGAACCGCGCCTGCAGCGCTCAGGCCTGGGCGACGTCCCAGTTTTCGAGCGAATGCTTGACGTGCGACATGAACTGATCGGCGACCGCACCGTCGATGAGACGATGATCGTAGCCGAGCGTCAAGTACGCCATCGGACGGATCGCAATCGCATCCTCGATCACAACGGGCCGCTTCTCGACATTGCCGACGCCGAGGATCGCGACCTGCGGCTGGTTGATGATCGGCATGCCGAACAGCGCGCCAAATACGCCGGGGTTGGTGATCGTGAACGTGCCGCCCTGCACCTCTTCCGGTTTCAGCTGCTTGCTGCGTGCGCGGCCGGCCAGATCGGCGACACTGCGGCTCAACCCGAGAAGATTCTTCTCGTCCGCGTTCCGGATCACCGGAACGATGAGTCCCCAATCGAGCGCGACGGCGATGCCGACGTGCACGTCTTTGTGAAACACCACCGAGTCGCCGTCGACCGATGCATTGACGACAGGCACATGCCGGAGCGCGTCGATCGCCGCCTTCACGATGAACGACATGTACGTAAGGCTCGCGCCGGCACGCTGGTACTCCGCCTTCTTCAGCTCGCGGACGTGCGCAACGCGCGAGAAGTTCACCTCGAACACGGAGTGGACGTGCGCGGAGGTACGGCGGCTCGCCACCATATGTTCGGCGATGCGCTTCCGCATCACTGACATCGGCACCATCTCGGTATTCGCACCAGGCTTGAACGTCGGCCGTTCGATTGTCGGCCCGGCCGGCCGCGTCGACTTCGCCGCGCCACCGGCGGGTTGTTCTATGGACGCTGCATTTCGTACCGGGGCCGCAGCGCCAGCCTGCGGCGGTCGCTGTGGCTGCTCCGTATGGCCGCCCTCACTCACGAACGCGAGGATGTCGTTCTTGGTGACGCGTCCGGCGATCCCGGTTCCCGTCAGACGCGAGATGTCGACGTTGTGCTCCTTTGCGATCTTCCGCACCAGCGGGGACGAACGCTGACGGATAACGTCTTCGGTCGAGGTCGACGCCATCGGTCGGTCCGCAGGCGAAGCACTAGGAACGCGAGCGGGCGCGGCCGTTTCCGGCGGCGTCGAAGACGCGGACGATGCGCCGTCGCCTTGCGGCTGTGGTCGTGGGGGCTCGGCCGCTTTCGCCGCGGGCGCGGAAGGCTCCGCGACAGCGGGGGCCGCCTGTTGCGTCGCGGCGGCCTGCGCGGCACCTCCAATCACCGCGACGACGCTGTTGACAGCGACGGTTTCGCCCTCCTTGACCCTGATCTCCGACAGGACGCCGGCCGCTGGAGAAGGAATCTCCGCATCGACCTTGTCGGTCGATATCTCGAACAGCGGCTCGTCGCGGTCGACCTTGTCGCCGACTTTCTTGATCCAGCGGACGATCGTCCCCTCGGCGATCGATTCGCCCATCTGCGGCATCACGACATCGGTGGCCATGTGTTCTCCAGGGCAGGTCCGCCGACCTGCGCGACAAAATAGATGCGACTAATATCCAACGAGCCGCTTCGCGGCCGCCACGAGCTTGTCGACGTTCGGCAGGCACGCCTTCTCGAGCGGCGGGCTGAACGGCACCGGCACGTCGAGCGAGGCGACGCGCATCACCGGTCCGTCGAGATACTCGAATGCTTCTTCGCCGACGATCGCCGCGATCTCGCCGCCGATCCCGCCGGTCCGGCTCGCCTCGTGCAGCACGATCGCTTTGCTCGTTTTTGCGACGGACGACAGAATCGTCTCGCGATCGAGCGGCGCAAGCGTTCGCAGATCGACGACTTCGGTGTCGACGCCGTCGGCATCAAGCGCCTCCGCGGCTTCGAGCGCCACGTGCACCATCGCGCCGAACGTGATCACGGTCAGGTCCGTGCCCGCGCGCCGGACGAGCGCTTTGCCGATCGGAACGATGTAATCGTCTGCCGGCAACTCTTCTTTGAGCCGACGGTATAGCAGCTTGTGCTCGAAGAACAGCACCGGATCGTCGTCTCGTATGGCGGCCTTGAGAAGACCCTTGGCGTCGTAGGGCGTCGAGGGCTCCACGATCTTCAGTCCCGCCGTGTTGAGGAAAAACGCCTCCGGATTCGCTGAGTGAAATGGGCCGCCATTCACGCCGGCGCCGCACGGCCCGCGGACAACCATCGGCACACCGGCGCCCGTCCGATATCGGCTCGTCGCCGCAACGTTCGTGACCATGTCGAAGCAGCAGGTGATGAAATCGATGAACTGCAGCTCCGCGACGGGACGAAGTCCCATGTATGCCGCGCCGACCGCGGCGCCGATGATCGCGCTCTCGGAAATCGGCGTGTCGACGATGCGGTCGCTGCCAAACCGATCGAGAAGGCCGTCGGTGACCTTGAATGCGCCGCCGAAACGCCCGATGTCTTCGCCGATCAGAAACACGCGCTCGTCGCGGGCCATTTCTTCGGCCATCGCCTCCCGGATCGCTTCCAGATACGTGACCGGTGCCACGTCACCGGCTCCCTGACGCGGCGGCCGCAGACGCGAAAGGAGACGGCACGAGCTCCATCTCCGTCGGCACGAAGCCGTCGTCTGCCCACAAGCCGCGGTCGACGGTCGCGACATCCGGCATCGGGGCCTCGTCGGCCAGCTGCGCCTCCGATTCAGCGAACGCCTTCGTCATCGCGTCGATGTCGTCGAGCTCTTTGACGGTCGCGCTCTCCTCTTCGACGAGCCGGCGGCGGTATCGCGCGAGCGGATCGCGGGCGGTCCACCGCTCGACGAGCTCCGGCGCGACGTAGCGCATGTCATCGTGCGCTGCGTGCCCCTTCATCCGCATCGTGTCGACGCCGATGAGGAACGCACCGCCTCCGCTTCGAGCGCGATCGACCGCGCGCTTGGCGAGATCGTACACGCCGAGCACGTCGTTGCCGTCGACCATCTCGTGGGCCATGCCGTAGGCGTCGGCGCGTCGATCGATCGACTCGATTGCCATCTGCTGACGAACGGGTGTCGAGTACGCGAACTTGTTGTCTTCGGCCACGACGACGAGCGGCAGCTGTTTCACGGCGGCGAAATTCATCGCCTCGTGAAAAACGCCGGTGCTGGTGCCGCCGTCGCCGATGTAGACCATCGCAACGAGCGGCCTCTTGCGCAGCTTCGCGCCGAGCGCGATTCCGCCCATCACGGCGACCATGTCGCCCAGCGGACTCACCGGCCCGATGATGATCGGTCCGCGCGCGTCAGGCCTCGTCATGTCGGGGAGATGGGCGAAGTGATTGCTCAGATCGCGGCCGCGGCCTGGGCTGGTCCCCTTGCCCATGTACTGGAGATACATGTCGCGCGGCCGCACCCCCATCGTAAAGAGCGCGCCGAGATTGCGTGTCAGCGGCGAGAGCGCGTCGACGCTGCGATCGAGCGCGTATGCCGTCGCCACGGACTCGCCTTCCTGCCCGAGGCTCCGGTAGACGGCGCCGATCACTTTCCCTTGGCGATGCAGGACGTTGACGCGTTCCTCGACGTCGCGCGTGAGGCGCACGTAGTAATACAGCTCGAGGCGCTGATTGCGCGTGAGCGCCTCGGAAGGCCTGACGGAGCCGGCGGCTATCGTCATTACAGATGTATGGCGGCGCCGTGCGCCGCGTGCGCCGCCTCGCCGATCGCCTCCGCCATCGTCGGGTGCGCGTGAATCGTGCGAATCAGTTCTTCCACCGTCGCCTCGAGCCGCAGCGCGAGCGTCGCCTCGGCCACGAGCTCGGTCGAGCGCGAGCCCGATCATGTGGACGCCGAGCAGCTCGTCGTACTTCTTGTCCGCCACGATCTTCACGAAGCCTTCGGTTTCGCCCGCCATCTTCGCGCGGCCGAGCACGCCGAACGGAAACGTGCCGATGCGCACGTCGTAGCCGCGCTCCCTCGCCTCGCGCTCGGTCAGGCCGACGCTGCCGATTTCCGGATCGCAGTACGTGCAGCCTGGGACGTGGTCGTAGTTGATGCGGTCGCGTTTCCTGGCCGGCGATCCGCTCGGCGGCGACGATGCCTTCGGCCGACGACACGTGCGCGAGCTGCGGGTGGCCGGTCGCTGCCGAGCGTGATGACGTCGCCGATCGCGGAGATGCCCGGCACGTTCGTCCGGTACAGCGCGTCGACCTTGATGTAGCCCTTCTCCATCTGCAGGCCGACGCCTTCGGCGTCGAGTCCGGTCGTGACCGGCCCGCGGCCGGTCGCGACGAGCAGGTAGTCGGCGCGATCGCCTTTGTCGTGCCGTCGGCGAGCTGCGCTTCGATTCGACGCGGTGCCGTCAGCAGCGGTCTTCGCGCTGGTGACCTTCGCGCCGGTGTGGCTCGTGATGCCCTGCTTCCTGAACGACTTCTCGAGCTCGGCCGACACCGCTTCGTCCTCGACCGGCACGAGCCGCGGCAGCAGCTCGACGATCGTGACGTCGCTGCCGAAGCGGCGGAAGATCGACGCGAACTCCACGCCGACGGCGCCGCTGCCCATGATCACGATGCGACTTCGGGCACCTCCCTCAGGTGGATCGCTTCGTCGCTGGTGATGATGCGCTTGCGATCGATCTCGATGCCGGGCACGCTCCGCGGCGACGATCCGGTCGCGACGATGATCTCCTTGCGCGCGCGGAGCGTCTGCTTCTCGCCTTCGAACACGTCGACGCCGCCGCTGCCCGTCAGCCGCGCCGTCCCTTGATCCAGTCGATCTTGTTCTTCTTGAACAGGAACTCGACGCCCTTGGTCAGGCCGGTGACGATGCGGTCCTTGCGCGCTGTGGACCTGCGTCATGTCGATGCGTGACCGGCGGCCTGGCCGAGTCGTGATGCCCCATTCCTTCGCGCTGCTGCACGACCTTGAGCGCGTGCGCGTGCTCGAGCAGCGCCTTGGTCGGAATGCAGCCCCACAGCAGGCAGGTGCCGCCGAGCGCCTTCTGCTTTTCGACGACGGCGACCTTCAGGCCGAGCTGCGCGGCGCGGATGGCCGCCACGTAGCCGCCGGTGCCGGCGCCGATGACGACGACGTCGTACTCGTTCTCTTGGCCATGGTGTAGTGCTGTCGGCGGTCTTATCGCTTCAGCGACGAGAGCGGCACGAATGCGGTCGCCGCCTGGCGCGGCGCCGGTGCGTCGGCCGGTGTCGGCGGCCGCCGGGCTCGAGCTGCGCGAGCCGCGAGCGCGCAGCTGGCCGTGCTCGTACCGCAGCTCCCAGTAGGACTCGGTCAGCCGCTCGAGCCGTTTGGCGACGCGGCGCGCCCGAATCAGGGCGACGCAGCGGCGATCAGGGCGGCGCGCCGGTGAGCAGCCAATGAAAGGTCAACAAAACTCGTACCTTATCGAACGGCTTGCAACAGTGTCAACCGCCTGCCACAATACGCCGGCTTGCAACCCCAGCACGATGAGCCACAAGCCCAAGACCGTCCTCATCGTCGACGACGACGAGGGGATGCGGGACACGCTGACCGCGATCCTCAAGCGCGAGTACCGCGTCCTGCGGGTCGTCGAGCGGCGAAGCGGCGCTGCCGATCCTGAACCGCGAGGACGTCGACCTGATGCTGCTCGACGTCCGCCTGCCGGGCATCAGCGGCTTCGAGGTCCTGCGCATCGTCAAGGAGAACTACAGCCTGGTCGAAGTCATCATGATCTCGGCCATCAACGAGATCGAGACCGCCGTGCAGGCGATGAAGCACGGCGCCTATCACTACATCACCAAGGACTTCGACTACGACCAGCTGCGCTCGCTCGTGCGCAACGCCAGCGAGCGGCAGGATCTGAACCGCCAGGTGCTGACGCTGTCCGCGCAGGTCGCCGACCAGACCGAGCGCGAGTTCGTCGTCGGGCCGAGCAAGATGCACGCGCGACATCGTCGATCTGGTGCACAAGATCGCGAAGCTGTCGGCGACGGTGCTGATCCTCGGCGAGAGCGGCACCGGCAAGGAGCTGCTGGCGCGGCTGATTCACCGCGAGGCCGGCGATCCCGAGGCGCCGTTCATCGCCGTGAACCTCGCGGCGATTCCGCGCGAGCTCGCCGAGAGCGCGCTGTTCGGCCACGAGCGCGGCGCGTTCACCGGCGCGCATCGGCAGCAGCTCGGCAAGTTCGAGCTCGCGTCGAACGGCACGCTGTTCCTCGACGAGATCGGCGACCTGCGGCTCGACCTGCAGGCGAAGCTGCTGCGCGCGATCCAGGAAGGCGAGATCGAGCGCGTCGGCGGCACCAAGCCGATCAAGACCGAGTTCCGGCTGATCGCGGCCACCAACGTCGACCTCGAGAAGGCGGTCAAGGAGGGCCGCTTCCGCGAGGACCTCTACTACCGGATCAACGTCATCCCGATCAAGCTGCCGCCGCTGCGCGAGCGCGTCGGAGGACATCCCGCAGCTCGCCGAGTTCTTCCTGCGGCGCTACAACGCGCGGTTCCGGAAGCAGCATCCAGGGCATCACCGATTCGACGATGGCGATGCTGAAGAAGTACTGGTGGCCGGGCAACATCCGCGAGCTCGAGAACCTGATCGAGCGGCTCGTGGCGGTCAGCGACAAGGACTACATCTCCGAGGAAGATCTGCCGCTCGAGTTCCACTTCGCGCAGCTCGAGCCGCAGGGCATCGCCGAGCGACAACCTGTTCGAGGACGCGACGAACACGTTCGAGCGCAACTTCATTCTTGCGAGCGCTCGAGAAATGCGGCTGGAACGTCACCGGCACCGCTGAGTACCTTGGAATTCCGCTGAGCACGCTGAAGTACAAGATGGACAAGCTCGACGTGCGACAGCTCGCGAAGCGACTGCGCGGCGCGTAGACGACAGCCAATCAACTCTGGCCGCACTCGGCCAACTCGTTGTCCGCCATCCGGCAATCTGTCTGATTCTCGACGCAACATTAAGCCGCGATGCGTCAAGCGGTCGCCTGTCGCGCGGTCAAGCTGTTGACCGCTGCACGATCAGCCCGCATGCTGTATCTCGAGTGCCGCTCGAACTCCGGACTCACACCGCGACACGCGTCGAATTCGCTGAACGAAATTCCAAGCGACTCGCAACGTCGTTGCATGCATCCGCTGGAACACCCGTTGCAGCTCTGCGTAACGCCGATGCGACTCTCCTGAACCAAGAATCGGTCCGGACTCAATTCACCACGAACAGTTGCGCGGATTCTGTTCCGGAGACGCTGATGCAGCCTTCGATGTTCAACCTTCGTGTGCCGCTGCCGGCGCGCGACGAAGTGTTCCTGATGAACACGCTCACCGACGCGCAGCTGGTCGTGTCGCCCGACGTCGCGGCGCTGCTCGATCGCGCGCCGAGCCGGCGAGCGGCTCGCACGACTGGACGACGAGGCGCGCGACGCGCTCGACCTGCTCGCGCGAGAACGGGTTCCTCGTCGCGAGCCGCGACGCCGATCGGCAGGCGCTCGACAGCTACTTCACGGCGGTCAAGAGCGACACCGACCGAGCTGCACGTCACGGTCCTCACGACGCTGCAGTGCAACTTCGCGTGCGACTACTGCTTCCAGGGCGACCACGGCGACTACAACAAGTTCGCCGAGAAGATGTCGCTCGAGACGGCGGCGCGCGTCGCCGACTGGATCGAGCGCGAGCTCGATCGCGTGCGGCCCGAGCGCCTGGTGCTCACGTTCTTCGGCGGCGAGCCGCTGCTCAACCTGCCGGTGATGTACGACCTGGCCGAGCGGATGTGGGCGGCGACGCAGGCGCGCGGCGTGCGGATGATGATCAACATCATCACCAACGGCCTGCTGCTCACGCCCGAGGTCGTCGATCGGCTGCTGCCGTTCGGGCTGAAGGGCGATCAAGATCACGCTCGACGGCGACCGCGACACGCACAACCGGATGCGTCCGCTGCGCGGCGGCCAGGGCACGTTCGATCGGATCATCGAGAACATCCGGCAGGTCGCCGGCGCGCGTGCCGATCGCGATCGGCGGCAACTTCGACGAGAGCTCGGTCGACAGCTATCCGGCGCTGCTCGACTTCCTGCGCGAGCAGGACTTCGCCGACAAGCTCGTGAAGGTCAACTTCAAGCCGATCATCCGGACGCGACGGCGCCGGCGCCGAAAGGGCATCCTGCCGCTGACGCCGGTGAACAGCGACGGCAAGCCGCTCGGCGGCACCTGCATGACGTCGGCCGGCGCGGGCGGCGGCATCGGCGTGCGACATCGTGCAACTTCCTCGACGACAAGATGTCGTTCCTGCGCGACGAGACGAAGCGGCACGGCTTTCCGACGCCCGACGGCGTGCACAACGGCCCGTGCCACGTGCACATCGAGCACGCGCACACGATCGGCCCGGACGGCTCGCTCTACGCGTGCCCCGGGTTCACGGGCGAGCTCGGCGCAGTCGACCGGCCACATCGACGACCGCCGCGACCCGCTGCGCGCGAAGCGCGCGCGAACGATTCGACCGCCTGGACCCGTGGAAAGAGTGCGGAGACTGCGCGTTCATCCCCGTGTGTGCGGGGGGATGCCTGGTGGCATCGCACACACAGCTTGGCGACATGAACACGCCGACATGTCACAAGCGCGACGTATCGAATCGGCTCTCATTTCGCTGGCGCATGACGCGGCCAGCGCAGCCTAAGGAGACGTACAATGAAGATTCAAGATCATCAAGAAGGCCACCGTCAACGCCAAGCCCCAGGGTTTCTGCGATCGCGATGGTCGACGATGCGCCGATGAACAAGAAGTAACGATGCGACAGACGGCAGGAACAGCAGTCGAGCGCGCGGCCGATCTGCGCGTCGGCGCGCTCGCGTTGCGCTGTTCCTGCTGTCGGCGACCGCTCGGCTGCGGCAGCGCCGGCCGCCTGCCGCAACGTCTGCCGACGCCGATCGCTCTTGCGAGTCGGCGTCGGCAACGTCGCGTCGGGCAATCCGCTCGGCGGCTTGCAGCAAGTCGCCAGCAATCAGTCGTTCGAAGGCTGGTCGAGATCGGGCCAGGACGGCCGGCCGCGGCCCTGGCTGGCCGAAGAGCTGGAACGTCTGCACCGGACGGCCTGTCGATGACGTCTGACCTGCGCCCGAACGCGAAGTTCCACGACGGCTCGCCGGTGACGCGCGCCGATCGTCGCTGAGGCGCTTCGACAAGGCACTGCCCAAGTTCATGGGACCGGTGTTCGAAGACGTCGATCGCATCGAGCGCTTCGGCCGACGGCATCGAGATCGTCATCACGTTCAAGCGGCCCTCGCCATTTCTGCTCGAAGCGCTGGAAGCTGCCGATCCAGAAAGCCTGGAGCTCCGACCGTCGGCACCGGACCGTTCGTGCTCGACGGAGCCGCGATCAACGACCGAGATGCGAGCGAATCGCGACTACTACCTCGGCCGCCCGGCGATCGATCGAATCGTCGTCACGAGCTATCCCGACGGTCACGCGCCGCTTGGGCCGAAATGCTGCGCGAACAACATCGACATGCTGTACGAGGTCGGTGCCGATGCGCGTCGATTCGATGCAGGACGCGAACGACGGTCTCGACGTTTCACGTTCACGCGGCCGTATCAGTACGTCGATCATTCTGAACATCCAGCTCGCCGAAGTTCGAGCTCGCCGGACGGTCCGGCGCGCGTTGAACGCGGCCATCGATCGCGACGCAAGTCGTCCGTGAGGCATTCGACGGGCATGCGATCGCCGTCGTCGGGCTGGTCTGGCCGCAACACTGGGCGTTCAGCGACGACGGCTGCCGAGAGTTCGCTTCGATCCCGCAGCGGCCGCTGCGACGTGCTCGAAGTCAGTGCCGAAGCTGACGTTCACGTGTCTCGTGCCGACCGACTACGAACGCATCGCGCTGGTCGTTCAAGCGTCAGCTCGCAGCCGTCGGCGTCGACGATGAACGTCGAGGCGACCACGCCTGACCGTGCGTCTCAAGCACTGGCAACGCGGCGATTTCGAAGCGGTCCTGATGGACATCGTCGAGCGGCCCGAGCCTGTTGCGGCCGTATCGAGCTGTGGCATTCGGGCGGGTCGATGAATCCTGGGGCATTCGAGCAGCCGAGCGATCGACGCGGCGCTCGATCGCGATCCGCCACGCGGCCTCCGACGACGAATACCGCGCCGGCGTTGCCGAATTTCCAGCAGGCTGACCATCGACGACCCGCCGGCGATCTTCCTCGCCTGGGGCGAGCGCGCGCGGGCGGTCAGTCGAAGCGCTTCGACGTCCCGGCCGAACCCGGCCGCGATATCCTGAGCACGCTGCGCCTCTGGAAACCGGCGCGGCAGCCGACGCAGACCGCGTCAGCCGAAACTGACAATGGCCGCTCCAGCATCCGCCACATCGCCACCCGCTTCGCGCTGCTGCTGGCGCTGGCGGCGGTCGTGCCGCTGCTCGCCTACGGCGTCGTCTCGATCCTCTCGCTCCAGCGCGGCACGCGCGACTCGGTCATCGCCGGCAACCTGAACGTCGCCACGCGCGCCGCCGAGGAAATCCGCCGCTACGTCACGACCAACGCCGAGCTCCTCAAGGCGCTCGCCGCCGACCTGCAGGACACCGGCCTCGACCGCCGCGCAGCAGGATCGCATCCTCAAGAACTACGTCCTGCAGTTCCGCGAATTCCGCGAGATCACGCTCTTCGACGAAGCACGGCGCGCACGATCGCCACGAGCCGCGTCGGCAAGCCGCGCGTCGCAGATCCCGAAGCGACGCGCCGCTCACGCGTCGACGGCGTGACGATGTCGCCGATCCGCGTCGACGACGACCTGCTGCCGACCGCGGTCTTCGCGATCCATCTCACGCGCCTCGAACCAGCCCGCCGGCTGGCTCGTCGGCGAGTTCAGCCTCGAAGAAATGTGGCGGATGGTCGATCGCATCCGCATCGGCGAGCACGGCTTCGCGCTGGTCGTCGCGCCCGGACGGCGCAGCTCATCGCGCACGGCGACCCCGACAAGAAGGCGCTCGTCGCGCAGGCGCGCAACATGAGCGGCCACCCGCTCGTCGCGCGCCGCCGCGCGCAGCCGGACGGCGCGCCGGTCTCGCGCGAATACGTCGACGAGGACGGCCGCAGCGACCTCGGCGTCGCCGCGCGCATCGCCGCCGCTCGGCTGGACGGTCATCGTCGAGCAGCCGACGCGCGAAGCCTACGCCACCGCCGACGCAGCTGCAGCGCCAGCTGGTCGTCGCGATCTCGATCGCGCTGCTCGTGCATGATCGCGGTCGGCTACCTCTTCGGCCGCTCGTTCATCACGCCGATCCTCACGCTGAAGCGCGGCACGCACGACAGTCGCCGCCGGCCAGCTCGACGCGCGCGTCGACATCCGACCGCGCGACGAGTTCGGCGAGCTCGGCGACGCCTTCAACACGATGGCCGACCGGCTCGTCGAGCTGCAGGAAGACGTCAAGCGCCAGGAGCGGCAGGCGATGTTCGGCCGCATCGCCGCCGGCCTCGTCCACGACCTCTCGCACCCGATTCAGAACATCGGCAACAGCACGCGGCTGCTGCTGCGCGACGACCTCGACGCCGGAATCGCGCGACGATGTTCCGCCGCACCATCGAGCGCGAGCTCGACGACGCTCAAGCGCTTCATGGACGACCTGCGCAACATCGTCAAGCCGAAGCCGGTCGAGCGCTTCGCGATGGACGTCAACGGCTCGGTGGCCGAGATCGTCGAGTCGATGCGCGCCGAAGGCGAGCGCAACGGGCGTCGCCGTCGAGGCGCACTACGCGGCCGGGCCCGCTCGTCATCGACGGCGATCGCTTCGCGCTCGGCCGCGTCTACCGCAACCTGATCACCAACGCGATTCAGGCGACCGCAGCCGGGCGGCCGCGTCACGATCACCACGGCGCGCGCCGGCGACCGCGTCGAGATCAGCGTCGACCGACACCGGCTCGGGCATCCCGCCGGAGCGGCTCGCGGCGATCTTCGACGACTTCGTCACGACCAAGCGCCGCGGCCTCGGCCTCGGCCTCGCCATCTCCAAGCGGATCGTCGAGCAGCTCGACGGCACGATCGCGGTCGAGAGCGAAGTCGGCCGCGGCACGGCGTTCACGCTGCGGTTCCCGGCGCGCGACGATCGGTCGGCGCAGGCGGCGGCCAGCTGAGTCTGATGGCACGACCGGCACGGACGGAGGAGGATGCATGTTCCGGACACTGGTGAAGACCGAAGCGCTGGCCGTCGACGACCAGACGTTCGCGGTGCGCTACTTCGAGCTGCGCACGCTGCGCGGCGCGCGGCGCTACAGCGCCGAGATCCTGCTCGGCCCGGGCGATCGCATCATCCTCGACGACGACTCGGTGACGAACCTGGAGGCGCGGGCGACGCGCCTGGTGCCGGCGACGTCTACAGCCGGATGCTGGCGCGCGCGACCGCCGGCATGACAGCCGACGCGCGAGTACCCGCGAGAGTGAGCGCAGCGGCGGACTCGGCCGCCGCCGCGCTGCTCTCGACGGGATCGTCGACGTCCAAGTGAGTGGGGAATCGCGTAGGTGGCCGACGACGGCGCTACTTCTGCGGCAGCACCGCGTCCTTCAGCTGCTTGGCGATCCGCGCCTTCACGACGGTCTTGGCGGGAATCTTGATCGCCTCGCCCGTCGCCGGATTGCGGCCCATGCGCGCCTTGCGCTTCTGAACGACCAGCTTCACCATCCCGGGCAGCACGAACTCGCCCGAGCGCTTCAGCTCCTTCTCCGCCAGCGCCGTCAGCTCGTCGAAGTACTCGCGGGCCTGCGTCCGCTTCACTTCGAACCGCTCGGCGAAGTGCGAAAAGAGCTCGGATTTGCCCATCCTGCGGGCGTCAGCCATCGGTGTTCCCCCTTCACTTGACGCGCGTGATCTTCACCGCGCGATCGTCGCGCGCGCAGCGACGATCGCGGTTTTCCTCGGAAAATCGCCGTATCCTAGCGCGCCCTTCCGCCAGTGTCAAACGCGCGCGCTCGCGCGAAACCATCGATTTTCCAGCCAGAATGCTAGAATTTTCGCGTATGTCAAGCTCGACGCTCGAGACGTTCCCCAACCCGCGGCCCGAGCGCGACTACGAGATCGCCATCAGCTGTCCCGAGTTCACGTCGGTCTGCCCGAAGACCGGCCTGCCCGACTTCGGCGAGATCCGGATCACCTACGTGCCCGACGCGCGCTGCATCGAGCTGAAGTCGCTGAAGTACTACCTGATCGAGTTCCGCAACCGCGGCATCTTCTACGAGCACGTCACCAACCAGATCCTCGACGACCTCGTCGCGCGCGTTCAGCCGCGCCGCATGACCGTCGTCGGCGACTTCTCGGTGCGCGGCGGCATCAAGACGGTGGTCACGGCGAGTATCCGCAGGCAGCTGAAGCAACGCCTGAGCCGACGAGCCGTGGATGAGCCGATCCACGTTCCGATCGAGCGCGAGCTCGATCTGCACGCCTTCGCCCCGCGCGACATCGCGTCGGTCGTCGACGAGTACGTGGACGCCGCGGCCGACGCCGGGCTGCGTGGAAGTGCGGCTCGTCCACGGCCGCGGCCGCGGCGTCCAGCGCGGGATCGTCCAGGCTGCGCTCGAGCGGCATCCGCGCGTCGTCGAGTTCTGGGACGATCCGGCGTCGCACCTCGGCGCGACCTCGTCGCTGCTGTTGTGAACGGAATGAGAACTGAGACGAATCAGGCTCGTCGGAGTTCTCGAGTTCTGAGCTGTCTGAGTTCTGAGTCATCCGCCGCAGGCTCGCGGGCAGATCGGCAGCCGACGCTTTCAATTTGACGCCGACGACCGTCTCGAACACTGGGCGCACGTAAAGACGGTCGCCGAGCCGCACGTCGCGGGCGCGGAGGCTGCCGGCGGCGAACTCGATCGCCGCTCGTGCGCGAAGCGAGACCGCGATGCGCCACGGCTTGAGGTCGCGCACGAAGCGGATCACACGGCCGTCGCGGTCGACGAAGGCGACATCGATCGGAAAGCGCATGAAGGCCGTGTGGATCGAGCAGCACGGCGCAAGCACCAGCGCCGCCTCGGCGCCGAGGCTCGTCGCGACCGAGCAGCCCTTTGCGCCGCGTCTCGCGCGTGGAAGCGAGCTCCACGTCGTTGGCGACGAGCAGCGCCGGTCCGTTCGTTCAGGAGCAGCATCGCCATGATCAGAACACGCCTGGCACCAGATGCCAGCCGACGCGCTGGCAATACGCTTCGTATGCGGCGTCGGCCGCGAGGACCCGCTCCTCGATGAGCGCCCGCGACGATGAGCGCGGTCGGCAACCAGCACGATCGCCACGTTCCAGCGGCCGCGGATTCGCGACGAGGAACGCGACATGCGTCAGCAGATACCCGGTAAATCGGATGCCGCACAACCGTATACGGTCCGTTGAACGACGACGCCGCGATTGGCCGGCACGAGGCCGAAGCTCCGGCCGAGCGTGAGCTTGCCCGAGATCACGACGCACAGGCCGATCGCCGAGACGATCGCGGTGAGCACAGTCAGGCGCCAGGGCTGGAGCCGAGCCCGCCGAAGGAGCTGAGGCCCGACGAGCGACACGGTGGTCATCACACGCGGCCGCCATCGATCGGTCGACCTGGTCTGCGCGGACGCCGCAACGACGGTGAGCACGACGCACGAGCGACTCGCTGACGAGCAGCAACAGGCCGGTGACGCGACCGGTCCGCAGGAAGTACCGCGAGCAGGTTGATCGACAGGAGCGCGAAGAGCACGCCGACGAGCGCACGCAGCGAGGAAATCGCGGCGTCAGAGCTCGACGGACGTCCAGCATCGCGGTCATGGCTCGTCGTTGGCCTCCGCGTCCGCGATCGTCGTCCACGAAATACGACGTGCAGGCCGCGTCGAGCAGCTCGCGCGTGATCACCGGTTCGATGCCGCGATAGCGGCAGAGCGCCGTGACCTGATCGAGCAGATCGCGCGGATGGCACGCGCGCAGCGGCCGGCTGTGCGGGCGCGTAGTGGCGCCGCTGCAGATACGCGACCATCACCTGGTGGAAGCGCAGATTGCCGCCGCCGGCAGTTCAGCTCGAAAATCCGCGTGAACTGCTCGAGCGTCGGATCCTCGATCGGAATCTTGTAGGGAATGCGGCGCAGGAACGCTTCGTCGGCCAGCGACGCCGGATCGAGGTTCGTCGCGAACACGATCAGCACGTCGAACGGCACCTGGAACTTCTTGCCGGTGTGCAGCGTCAGGTAGTCGACGCGGCTCTCGAGCGGCACGATCCAGCGGTTCAGCAGATCTTCGCGGCCGCATCCGCTGCCGCCCGAAGTCGTCCACGAGGAACACGCCGCCGTTGGCCTTCAGCTGAATCGGCGCTTCGTAGAACTTCGAGATCGGGTTGAACGTGAGGTCGAGCATGTCGAGCGTGAGCTCGCCGCCGACCATGACGACCGGCCGCCGGATGCGGACCCAGCGCCGATCGTGGCCGGCGCTCGCGACGATGCTCGAGCCGTCGCTCGTCCGACTTCGAGCGGCTCGTGGTTGATCGGATCGAACATCGTGATGATCTGGCCGTCGACGTCGATCGCGTGCGGCACGTACATGTCGCCGCCGAGCGTCCGGCCCATGCCTTCGCGCGATCACGGTCTTGCCGTTGCCGGGCGGGCCGTAGAGAAACACCGCCTTGCCGGCGTTCACGGCCGGGCCGAGCTGCTCGAGCACCTCGATCGTCGACGATCAGGTGCGAGAAGCCGCGCCGCAGCCGCTCGCGATCGATGTAGCCGCGGACGGCGGCCAACGCGCGCAGCATCTTCGCGACGTAGGCTGCGAGCGGCACCGGCGCCGGTCCGATGTACTGGTTCACGTCCAGGTACTGACGTGCGCGGTCGCGGCCGAGATCGGTCAGCGCGTACCGGTAGCCGGCGGTTCCGGAGCCGGCCGCGCCGCGCACCTCGATCAGGCGCTCCGCGCGCACGTGCTCGATGAGCGGCTCGAGCAGCGTGTACGGCAGGCAGATGCGCGTCGGACGAGCGTCGTGCCCGCTCAGCTCGCCACGCGTACAAGCGTCTTCACGAGCAGCTGCTCGATCTGGTTCGGCGCTCAGACCGGTGTCGGCTCGAGGCGTCCGCGCGGCTGTCGGCGCGGGCGCCGCGTTCGGCACGTCGAGCGATGGCAAGCAACGGCGGTCGCGGTCATTTGCTGCGCCATCGGAACAAGCACCTGGATGAACTTGATCGCCGCCGGGCCGATCGTCACGACCCAGATCGCCGGGAAGATGCAGAACACGAGCGGAAACACCATCTTCACGCCGGTCTTCGCCGCCGCTTCTTCGGCGCGCTGACGGCGCTTGGTGCGCAGCGTCTCGGAGTGGACGCGCAGCGACTGCGCCACGCTCGTGCCGAACTTGTCGGTCTGCACCAGCATCGCCACGAGCGACGCCACGTCGTCGACGCCGGTGCGCTCGGCGAGGTTGTGCAGCGCCTCGGCGCGCGCCTTGCCGGCGCGCAGCTCGAGGTTGATCAGCCGCAGCTCGTCGCGACAGGTCCGGGTGCGCGAACGCCAGCTCCTGCGCCGACGCGCTGAATCGCCTGGTCGAGGCCGAGGCCCGCTTCGACGCTGACGACCAGCAGGTCGAGCGCGTCGGCAAGCCCGAGCCGGATGCGGTGCTGCCGCCGCTTCGCCATGCGCGCGAGCACCATGCCCGGCAGCACGTAGCCGACGCCGCACGCCGCCCAGAGCGACGCAGCGAGGTTCGGCGGCATGACAGATCGGCGTCGCGAGAGCGCGAAGAAGCAGAGCAGCGCGAAGCCGACGCGGATGCCGAAGAAGATCGACGATCGCTTCGTTGCGGCGGTAGCCGGCCGTGACCAGCCGCTGCTGCAGCTTGCCCATCTCCGACGGCGACCGCGGCGCCATGCTTGCCGATGCGCTTCGAGAGCGCGTCGACGATCACGTGCGTAGCCGGTGCCGTCCGGCACGATCGGCTCGACGCGGTCGCCGGCAACTTCGCCGAGCCGCCGCTCGATGGTGCCGCGTCGCCGCCGGCGCGAACGCCAGTGCCGCGCCGCCGCAACGAGCAGCGACACGAACACAAACGCCAGCAGCGGAAGCAGCATCGTCACGCTACACCTCGATCTTGATGACCTGCCGGATCCAGAAGAAGCCGATCGTCTGCATGCATCGATCGCGACCGATCAGCATCATCTGGCCCATGCGCTCGCGAAACAGCAGCTGCATGTGCTCGGGGTTGATGAACGACAGCGCGACGGCGAGCGCCGCCGGCAGCGCCAGCAGCACGTAGCCGGTGAAGCGGCCGTGCGCGGTGTGGACGCGCACCTGCCGCAGAATCTTGAACCGCTCGCGCACGACGTGCGCGAGGTTGTCGAGAATCTCCGACAGGTTGCCGCCGGTGTCGCGCTGGATCAGCACCGCCGTGACGAAGAACCGCACGTCGAGGATCGGCATCGCGCTCCGTCAGCTGGTTCGAGCGCGTCCTCGCAGCGGCAGGCCGAAGTTCTGCTGTCGAACGTCTTCTTGAACTCGGGACCGACCGGCTCGCGCAGCTCGTCGGCGACCATGCTCCAGCGCCGGTCTGAAACGCGTGGCCGGCGCGGATGCGCGCGCGACAGCAGATCGAGCGCTTCGGGAAACTGCTCTTCGAACTTGCTGCAGCCGCGCGCGTGCGCTTGTACGCAGGACAGGCGAACGGCAGCGCGACGCCGATCGACGCCGCCGACGAGCGGCGCGAACCGGCATGCGCGACGAACATCGCCGTCGACCAGCGCCGACGACGGCGCCGACGGCCGACGACGATCAGCAGCATGCGCGCTCGGCGTCGTTCGCACGCCCGACTGCTCGATCAGCTTGCGCCAGCGACGCGCCGGCCGCCGGTGCGGCCGACCAGCCGTCGAGCGCCGGCAGCGGCCCTTCGCTGCTCGTGCGCGACGACGGTCGCCGTCGCGCCTCGGCTCGCCGGCGTCGTCGATCGCGACGTCGCGAAGCCGCCGCTCGAGCTCGCGGCTCGGCGAGCATCGCCGGCAGCTACGTGACGCGCGACGTAGCCGCCGACGATGCAGCCCGGCGACGACGATGAAGACGAAGAGCGCGCAGCAGCATCACCGGACCTCCGTCACGCCTTCGAACATGTCCGGCGGCAGGTGGATGCCGGACGCCTTGCAGGCGCTCGCAGCACTTCGGCCGGACGCCGGTCGCGCGGAACCGGCCGATCACCTTGCCGTCCTGCGTGACGCCCATCTTCTCGAACACGAAGATCTCCTGCATGGTGATGACGTCGCCTTCCATGCCGGTGATCTCGGAGATGCTGGTCACCTTGCGCGTGCCGTCGCTCAGGCGCGTCTGCTGCACGACGAGCTGAATCGCCGACGGCGATCTGCTGGCGCATCGCGCGCTCGGGCAGGTTCGTCGCGCCCATCGCGATCATCGTTTCGATGCGCGACAGCGCGTCGCGCGGCGTGTTGGCGTGGACGGTCGTCAGCGATCCGTCGTGGCCGGTGTTCATCGCCTGCAGCATGTCGAGCGCTTCTTCGCCGCGCACCTCGCCGACGACGATGCGATCGGGGCGCATACGCAGGGCGTTGATCACGAGCTGCCGCTGCCGGACCGCGCCCTTGCCTTCGACGTTCGGCGGCCGCGTTTCGAGCCGCGCGACGTGCTCCTGGTGCAGCTGCAGCTCGGCCGCGTCCTCGATCGTGACGATGCGCTCGCGCTCGCGAGATGAAGCCCGACAGCACGTTGAGCAGCGTCGTCTTGCCGGCGCCGGTGCCGCCGCTGATCAGCGCGTTCAGCCGCGCGCGCACGCAGTGCGACGAGGAAGTCGAGCATCGGCCGCGTCAGCGCGCGCAGCGTGACGAGGTCGTCGGCCTTCAGCCGCTCGGCCGGAAAACGGCGGATCGAGAGCAGCGGACCGTCGACCGCGAGCGGCGGGATGATCGCGTTGACGCGCGAGCCGTCCGGCAGGCGCGCGTCGACCATCGGCGAGCTGTCGTCGACGCGGCGGCCGACGCCGCTGACGATGCGGTCGATGACGCGCAGCAGGTGCCGGTCGTCCTGGAACGTCGTCGGCACGCGCTCGAGCATGCCGCCGCGCTCGACGAACACGTTCTTGTAGCGTGTTGACCAGGATGTCGCTGATCGTCGGGTCGCGCAGCAGCGGCTCGAGCGGCCCGAGGCCGAACACCTCGTCGAGCAGCTCGCCGAAGAGCGCCTCGCGCTCGCGCCAGGCTGAGCGGCGTGCCCTCCTCGGCGAGCAGCTCGCCGAGCAGCGTGCGGATCTCGCTCTCGGCGCGCGCGCGATCGGCCTGCGCCAGCGCCTCGAGGTTCAGCCGGTTGAGCAGCTTGCGGTGAACGTTCGCCTTGAGCTCGAGGTACTGCGGCCGCGGCGGCTGCTGGCCGCGGCGGCGCGGGCCGCGGCGGTCGCGGCGCGACGGACTGGTTGGCAGCGGCTGAGTTCATGGTCGGTTACCAGATGGACGCGATGCCGATCGAGGCCGAGCAGGCTGCGCTTCGGCGCCGGCGCCGGCGCTTCGCTGCCGGCATGCCGGATCGAGAATGCGCCGCGTGAAGCTGATCGAACTGCGTCGCGATGTCGGAGTTGCCGGTCGAGCGCCAGCGGCACGCCGGAGTTGAGCGCGGTCGACACCGTCTTGTAGTCGCTCGGGAACGTGTGGTGAATCGGATGGCCGAGCGCGCGCCTCGATCTGCTTCGGCGGAATCGGGTACGGCTCGGCCGCGCGGTTCAGCAGCACGCGCACGCGCTCGCCGCACGCGCCGAGCTGCCGCACGCGATCGAGCAGCCGCTGCGCGTTGCGGACCGACGGCACGTCGGGATTGGCGACCAGGAACATCGTGTCGGCGGTGTAGAGCGCCGCGACGGTGCACGAGTTGATCTGGCTGCCGGCGTCGACGACGATGTACTCGTACTGGCGCGCCAGCAGCCGGAACAGCTCCTCGATGGCGCCGCCGTCCGGCCGCGCCGGGCCGATCGAACTGATCGGAGCCGGCGAGAATCTCGAGGCCCGACTTGTGCTTCGACGACCAGCTCGCGCAGGAACTCGCGATCGAGCCGGTGCAGGTTGTCGATCGCGTCGAGCAGCGTGTAGCGCGGCCGGACGCCGAGAAACAGCGCGACCTCGCCGAGGCCCGGCTTCAGGTCGACGATGACCGTCGACCGCTTGCTGAGGCGCGCCAGCTCGACGCCGCAGTTCACCGCCATCGTCGTCGTGCCGGCGCCGCCCTTGGCGCCGAAGAACACGAGCGTCGTCGCCGCGGGCCGCGCGCCCTGCGCCGTCTCGCGGCGCGCCGCGGTGCGGCGGATCGCGCCGTGGAACGTTTCCTCGGCGCGGCGGCCAGGTGAAGAACTCGTTCGCGCCCGGCGCGCATCGCCTGGAGGATCAGATCGGGCTCGGCGGCAGCGCGACGGCGAAGATGCCGGCGCCGGCGCGCGCGGCGCGCAGCCGCTCGATGCCGGCCATCGCCGACGACGCGTCGCCGCGGATGTCGACGATGACGACGTCGGGCGACGTGCCGTCGCGCGCGAGCCGCTCGTCGATCACGCTGACCGGAATCGCGCCGGACCGCAGCATGCCGCCCGATGTGCTTCTTGAACGCGTCGTCGTTCGCTGACGATGAGTCCGACGAGTTGCGCCATGCCTAGCGATCCTCTGCGGATTTCTTGCTTCGCGAGCTCGGCCTGATAGCGCGTCCTGCGCGGCCTTCAGCTTCGCCGCGGCCTCGTCGACGACCTTCTGCTGCTTCTTGTCGATCTCGGCCTGCTTCTTCGCCTGCTCGCGGTCGCGCTTCAGCCTGCTCCTTCGCGAGCTTGGCCTGGTGCTCTTGTTCGGCCTTCGCCTTCTTGCGTCTTCTTCGGCCTTCTGCGCCTCGAGCTTCGCAGTCCGCTTGTCCTGCTCGGCCTTCGCGCGCTGCGCTCGCCGCGTCGCGCTCGGCTTCTTCCTTGCGGGCGCGCGGCGAGCATCTCCTGCTCTTTCGTGCTCAGCGGGCGCGCTCGGCGTCGGCGCTCGCATCGGCTGCCGTCGTCGAATCGGGCGCGGCGGTCTGCGCCTGCGCGGCGCGATCGGCTTCGAGCGGCACGGCCGCAGGCCGTTGCCGGCAGCGGCGTCGCGTCACGCGGACGCGCGCGTCGGATTCAGCGCCGACACCGCGGCGGCCGCGGCGGCCGGATCGCCGACGGCAGCGGCGCGACGCGCCGGCTGCGGCCGCCGGGCGCGCGGCTGGCGCCGCATCGCGCCATGCCGTCGCGGGCTGTCGAACGCCGGCGGCGGCGTCGGTCGACGTCTTCTTGTCCGGCAGCGGCGGCAGGATACGGCTCCGGCGTGCGCGGCAGCGTCGGTCGTCACGCCGGGCGAGTTCCTCGGCAGAATCTCCGGCGTGATCATCACGACCAGCTCGGTCTGGTCCTTCTGCGCCGCCTTGCTCTTGAACAGCAGGCCGAGAATCGGGATGTCGCCGATGCCCGGGATCTTCTGCAGCGTCGATGTTCACGGTGTTGTTCAGCAGCCCGGCGATCGCGAACGTCTGGCCGTTCTGCAGCTCGAGCTCGGTCTCGGTGCGGCGCGTGCTCAGCGCCGGGATCCGGAAGCCGTTGAGCACGACGGCGTTGGCGAAGTCGAGCGTGCTGACTTCGGGCCGCACCTTGAGGTGGACGCGATCGCCGTTGACGACCGGCGTGAAGTTCAGGCGGATGCCGAATTCCTTGAACTGAACGCGTGATCGCCATGTTGCCGCCGCGAGCCCTGCGCGATCGGGACCGGGAACTCGCCGCCGGCGAGGAAGCTGGCTTCCTTGCCGCTCTCGGCCACCAGGTTCGGCTCGGCCAGGCTCTGGAACAGGCCCTTGGTCTGCAGCGCCTTGATGACCGCGCCGAGCTGGTGCTTGGCGTCGAAGAGGAACAGGTTCAGGAAGTCGCTGAAGATCAGCTTCGAGTTCGCCGGGATCCGAGTTGTCGAACGTCGGCGCCGGCAACTGCTCGCGTCGTCGACGCGGCCGAGGACGTTCTTGAAGCCGTTCGGCGCCGGTGAAGAGCGACGCGCCGAGCTCGGTCATCGCGCTGCGGCTCACCTCGGCGAAGCGCACGCGCAGCAGCACCTGGTTGCTCGCGCGCGCTCTCGCTGAACTGCAGCAGCGTGACGACCTCTTCCTTGCTTGTCCACGTAGCCGGCGGCGACGTTGACCGCCTTGTCGATCGACGTCCTTGCTCGACACCATGCCCGGACAGCACGATCGTTCTTGCCGTTGCTCTGCGCGTCGATCGCCTCGCCGGGAAACAGCTGCTTGCATCTGCTCGTTGAGCCGCGCGAGGTCGCGCTGCACGACGACCTCGTAGCGGCGGATGCCGCCGGCGCGATCCCAGACGAACATCGAGATCGTGCCGGGCATCTTGCCGTTGATGAGCAGCTGGTTCGGCGAGGTGACCAGCGCGTCGGCGATGTCGGCGCTCGTCAGCGACACGCGCGCGATCGGCGTCGCCGACGTCGACGACGGTCGAGCGGCCCACCAGCAGGCGGACGGCGCTGTCGGCTCGGCGCCGACGTCATCGACGCGGCCAACAGCACGGCGACTGCGCCGCAGGATGGCAGTGCCGAACAGGCAATCGAACAGGATGACGAGACGCATGGTCCGCATGGCTACAGCTGCTCCTGGCGCACGACTTCGTGCGCGCGTTTGTCGCCGCGGATGATTTCGACCGTCGGCAGTGTCTGGCGGCAGCCGCCACCGGCATTGGCGTGGTGGCTTCGGCAGCGCTTCGCGGTGCGTAGCGCGCGGCGTGGACGACGGTCGATGCCGAGCAGCGCCGCCGGCTCGAATGCCGCGGGTCATGCGGCGTGCGTCTTGTCGAGCGGGTTGCGCAGCGCGAGCTGAATCTTGCCTTCGGTGCTCGCCAGCGTCAGCCGCTCGGCCTCGTCGGGATCGACGAGCAGCGTGACGACGCTCACCGGCATCGGCTTGTCCTTTCTCGGTGTCGCGCTCGATCTTGGTGCCGGCGGCGAGCACCTGCACGTTGGTGAGAATCACCTTCGACGTCATGTCGCTGCCTGCTGCTCGGTCGGGCTCACGGTGGCGACGACGTCGACGCGCGTGCCGGGCAGCACGTAGCCGGCGACGCCGATCACTTCGTTGACGCGCACCGACACGGCGCGCAGCCCCGGCGGAATCGCCGGCGGCAGGCCGGCGCCGGCCTCCTTCGACGCGAGCTTCATCGGCAGGAACGGCTCGTTCTGGATCACCGGCAGGATCAGGCCGCGGCCGATGACTTCCTTCGGGTCGCTGATCGCGTTGGCCGGCACGGCGTTGGCCGGCCAGTCGATGATGCGGATCGTCGTCGCGACCGAGCTCCGCGCCGATGTCGAGGTCCGCCGCGGCGACGACGACCGGCGTGGTCGGGATCGACACGGTCCGCGTCCAGGCATGCTTCTGCACGTAGTTGTAGGTCGCCAGAGCGAAAGCGCCGCCAGCGGTCACCGCGAGCACGAGCACGATGAAGACGCGCATCCGGGCCATATGGTTGTCCTTTACTAAGCTTCGTTTTGTACAGCGCCATGTTCATGCGCCGCGCCGTACCCTTACAGGCCCAGCGCCGCTGCCAGCGCACCGACGGCAATCGCGGGCGCGTAGGCGAAGCGGTTGTCGGCCGACACATGTTCGATTTCCGCCACATTGCCGCCCGCCGTCGTCACCAGCGATGCGGTCCGTTCGAGCGTCACGTTCAACCGTCGACGGCGAATGGCGACCACCGTCGCGAGCAGGCCGCCCGCCAGCGCGGTGTAGACGAACGCGACCAGCATCCCGGTCGGCCCGAGCAGCGTGCCGACCGCGGCGAACAACTTCACGTCGCCGGCGCCGGTCGCGCCGATCACGTGGCCCGGCAGCATGAGCGCCAGGCCAACGGCGAGCCCGGCGAGCGCCGCCGGAACGCTGACACGCGACAGATGGGTCGCGGCCAGCATCAAACCTGCCGCCGCCGTACCGAAGGTGAGAACGTTCGGCACGCGGCGAGTTTTCAAATCCACGACGACGCTGGCGCCGCCGCTGGTCGCGAGAACGGCGAGTGCCGCGACGTCAGACATTCTGCGCAATCGACTGCCAGGTCGAACCGATCGACTGCCAGAATCCCTGACCCGCTGCTCCGACCGACGACACGGCGGCAATCGCCACGACGGCGATGAGCGCCATGAGCAGCCCGTACTCCATCAGGTCCTGACCGTCATCACGGCGTAGGAACCGGCCAAGCGTCGTGAACAGTTGATGCATCAGGGCCTCCATTTCCGGCGGCCGGCACCCGTGTGGGGTGCCGGCCACTGGACACCGAATCGTTACGCCGCCTTCGCGAGCGCGCTCGCGATGTTCGTGAAGATCGTGTTGACGCTGCTGCCGGCCGACGTGATGGCGACCACGGCAACGAGCGCGATCAGCCCGACGAGCAACGCGTACTCGAGCAGGTCCTGACCTTCGGTCTCACGGACGAACGAATTGAAGCGATTCATCAGACTCATCACACATTCCTCCTGTAAACGTCGACTACGCCGCTTTCGCGAGTTCGGCCGCGATGTTGGTGAAAATCGTGTTGACGCTCGAACCGGCAGACGTGATCGCAACAACCGCCACGAGCGCGATCAAGCCGACGAGCAGCGCGTACTCCAGAAGGTCCTGCCCTTCGGTGTTCTGCGCCAGCTGCCGTATGCGATCGAAGAACTTCATGACTCCCTCCCGCGCGCCCTCGCGCGCTCACCGACTGTGCGAAATATGGCCACGCGTTTGTGCGGTTTCGCGGGCTGCAGGTAGCAAGGGCAACGGCTGTGCCACGGCTGCTCGCGGCGGCGTTCGAAGTGATGAAACGACACGGCTGCCATTGATGTTTTCTGCGATCGCGTTCGAAGCGGCGTGAGTGGGTGCCGCGAGTCGGTTGGAGGCCGAAACGCCGCACAATCGTAATGACGCCGTCGAAATTGGTGGCGCCCTTATGGTCACAAAACGGAACACGACCTCAAAATGCGCAGAAGATCGCGCGGGATCATGCGGAATAGAAGTTGCGATATGACGGAATCAGAACTGGTATCGATGGGAGCTGCGCGAAGAATGCGACGGGCGTGGACTGAAATGTTCGTGTCGCTGGGGTGCCTGGGCGCGCTCATCGCGACGCTCGCGTTCTTCGACGAGCGCGTGCGCCAGCAGCTCCTCGAGCTCGGCTCGAATCCGAGATCGAATGGCCTCGTCTTCGGAACCGGTCGCGCTCACGCGTTCGCCTCGATGCTGTACTGACATCGCACGCGATCAGAGCCAGCAGCACGGCGTGCTCATGACGTTCGCGATCGCAGCGATCGTGCTCTTTGTCTTCATGCTTCGAAGCTAACATGCCGCTGATTCTCGCAATCGAACCGGATAAACGACAGGCTGCGCACATCACCTCGATGGCGCGCCATCGCCTTCACGCGGAGCTCGTGCTGGCCGTCTCGGCCGAACGTGCGCTCGCGGCGCTCGGGGATCGCATTCCCGACTTGATCCTCACGCCCGCGCTGCTGCCCCCGCAAGACGATGCGGCGCTGGCCGAACGCCTTCGAGAGCTCGATGAGCGGGCCGCTCACGTGCAGACGCTCACGATTCCGCTGCTCGCGGCGCCGGGGCTCAGCTCGCCGGCACGCGGCATGCTCGCGGCGCTCAGGCGCGAACGGCCAGGGTCCTCCGCCGACGGGTGCGACCCGGCGGTTTTTGCGGAGCAGATCACCGCGTACCTCGAACGGGCCGCCATCGAGCGGCAGGAACATCATCGAACCCACGACGGGGAGCCGATCGCGGTTTCGAGGCACGCCGCTGTTGAAGGCGACGCAGCCGACCCGATTGCGGCGTTCGAGCCTGAACCGGCGATCGTGCCCGAGCCGGCCTTCCGATCCGAGCCTGCGTTCCACCCTGAGCCGGCGTTTCAGTCCGAACCAGTGTTCCAGGCTGCGCCCGCGTTCCAGGCTGAACCCGCGCTCCGGAGTGAGCCCGCGTTCCAGAGTGAACCGATCTTCGAGCCTGAGCCCGCACAGACCCACTCGACGCCTGCGTCGACGCTTGTGCAAGCGGCCCACAGCTACAGCGAGGAATCGCCGGCCGTTCCGGAGCTCGATGCCTTCGCTGCCGAGACACCGGAGTTCGAAATCGTCGGCAGCGATGATGAGCCCGAAGACAAAACCGACGACGACGCCGTCGACGGAGATCGACCTGGCGCCGTTTCTCGCCGAGGGCCGCTCGCGACACGCCGATCCAGCGAATGCGGCGGCATCCATCATGGCCGCCGTTGCCGCGGCTGAACGCCTGACGGCCGCCGCGCCCGCACAGCCGGCCGAACCGGTCGACGTGTGGACGCCTCGCCGCTTCGGTGCCCAGCCCGCCTGGCCCGCGCTCGAGGGCGTCGAGGCCGAAGCCGCCGGCGCGACGGCGACCGCCGCGGCAGCCGCCAACGCCCCTGCCGACCCGACGCCGCTGAAAAAGAAGCGCTCGAAGAAGAATCCGCTGCAGGACGAGTGGGGTTTCTTCGATCCCGCGCAGTGCGGATTCGCCGCGCTCCTCGCCAAGCTCGAAGAGATCACCGAAAAAGACGACATCCGGTCGGCGTAGTCGTTCCGAACTCAGAACTGAGAACTGAGAACTCCGAACTAAGGTTCTAGAGTTCGTGTTCAGTCCTCAGTTCTAAGTCAGTTCTCAGTTCTGAGTTCTGAGTTCTTTACTTGCTTAACCGCACGATTTCGTTCTGGATGCCCTGGAATGCCGGCGCCACGTCGGCGGCCGTCGCGGCGTAGAAGTATTTGCCGTCGAGCTGTGGGGCGCCCTGGTAGTCCGACGAGCGCTTGTCGTTCGAGATGCGCATCAGAATGCTCTCGGGGGTCTCGGGAATCGTCCCGAGGAGGTCCTGCACGAGATAACCCATGCCGATCGTGTAGATGCGAATGGGATAGTCGCCGTTGTCGTTGCGCGCGGCGTCCGCGATGATCTCGAGCACATTGCGCGCGGCGTTGTTGATGTTCCAGACTTCGGCCGGAAACTTGCCGCTCGCCGCGTCGAAGTGACGCAGCCCGCGGGCGGCGTTCTGCGCGACGCCATTGATCTTGAGGGTCGCCGACTGCAGCGGGAACGACGTCGGGATGCCGGAACTGGCATGATGCGTGTGCCACGTCGACGGCGGCATGAACGGCAATGACGCGACCGTCGTTGTCGAATTCCAGGGAACCGTCGCCGTGTACGACGGGCTCGCGTTGCCCGATTGCGTGTCATACAGCCCGTCGATGTGGGGACTGTCCCAGGTCTGGGAGTCCGGGTCGTTCGCGCTGTGCGGGAAGTCCCACGTTCTGAGCGATTTTGCCGATGCCGAGCCGTCCCAGTTGGCCGGAACGCCGTTCGACGCGCCGTCGGTAAACAGCACGATGATGCGGAGTCCAGACTGGGTGCCGGCGGGTACCGTGCGCAGCTGATCCCACCCGCGGTAAAGGCCTTCGACCATGAGCGTGCTGCCGCCGGGCAGCGTCGACGGCACGTCCGCTTCGAGCGTCGCCTTGTCGAAGCCGCGGCTGGCCGGCATCGCGTAAACCACGTTGGCGCCGTTGCCGAATTCGACGAGCGACATGCGGTCGTGCGCCGCGTCGAAGGAGTCGATGAAACTGACCGTGGCGTCGTGCACGGCGGTCCATTTCGAGCCGATCGAACTGGAGACGTCGAGCACGAGCGAGAGGTCCACCATGCGCCGCTGCGCCTGGCCGGAGCTCGTCACCGTCACCTGCGTGAAGTTCGCCAGCTGCATGAACGTGGTCGGCAGGATTGCGGACGCCGTGACGGTTACCGTATTCACACCGCTCGCGGCATCGGTCACCAACGAGTAGAAGCCCGGGTCGGTCGCCGGATCGGTCACTGACGAGATCCCCATATACGTAGTGGGAAAGTTCGCCTGAAAAATTCGGGTCGCCTCGCCCTTTGGATTGCCGCCGTTGAGATTGCGCGCGGCCGCGAGCGCGGCCCCGTCGACCGCTTTGGTCAGCTGCGCTTTCACCACGTACGCACGGCCGGTATCAACCGCAAGGCCGGTGAAGATCAGCAGCACGCCCAGCAGCGCGGCCATGTACACGAGCGCGAAGCCTTCCTCGCCGGAGGGATTGGATGCATGTCTCGTCATGTCGGTGCCCTTTGAAAACATTGAACTCACGCGAAATCAGAAATACGCGATCGAATAAAGCGTCTGCGGCAGCGACAGGCCGAAATTGCTCAACGGCGTGAGCAGCGTGTGCGCTGTGTAGATTTCCGTGACGTAGACCATCCCGCCGGTCGTGACGAGGACACCGGGCGGAAGGTTCGTCAGCTGAAGGTTCGCGTCCGTGTCGGCATTGGCGGCCTGATAATCGGGCGCTCCTCCAAACGAGCCGGATCCGCGCGTCGCCAGCTTGCTCGAGCCGGGATAGGTCCCGTAGGAAAACCGCTGATACAGAATGTTCTGGTTGAAATTCGTGGTGGCGGTCGTCGCGCCCCGCTTCAGCACGGAAAAGATGATCGTCGACGAGCCATCGGTGAAGTTCAGCGGCCGATCGCTCATGTTTTTCATGGCGGTGACCGCATCCTGCAGGGACACGTTGCGCGAAATCAGGTTCGAGCCTTCGCGCGTCGTTTTCGTCACCACGTGCGCGTCGAGCAGCGCGTAGCTGAACTCGACGACGCCGAGTACCAGGACGACGACGAGCGGCATGATCAGCGCGGTTTCGACCACTGCCTGGCCGTCGCACCCGAGCAGTCTGCGAAGCAATCGTCGTCTCATTGGAACCTGCTCTCGTTCTTCATCGTGGAGTTCACCGCGAAATGGATCTGGCCGTTGGTAAAGAACGGCCAGAGCAGAGGCGTCATGATGTTCCATGTGTAATCGACCGTGACGCGCTCGAGCTCGTCGGTGCCGCCGGCGCTGCCGGTCGCCCACGCGGTGCCGCCGATCGGCATGTGGCTGAACGTGAATGCGCTGTCGGGAATCGTCAACGTCGGCGTCGCGTCCCGCATCGCGGCTCTGATCGAATCCTCGCGCGTGGACGTCCCGGTCACGTTGCCCGTCACGCCGAAGCGCGTAGCCTGGCTCACGCCGTTTTCGAGGGCGAGATACACGTAGAACAGCGACGCGAACTCGCAGAATCCCGAACGTCAGGAGCAGAAGCAACGGCGTAATCAGCGCCGCTTCGACCAGGCTGGTGCCTTTCGAATCCTTCAGGCGCCGGAAGACGCGATGTGAAACACGGCGTGTCATACACCTTCCTATCCGACGGTTTTCGAGTGCTCTGGCCCTGAGCGGTGCAGCCCCTGTGCCAGCGCGTGGCCATTACAACGCTGCGTTCGGCGCGACGAATCTGTACCGAGTACCGAGAGACGTGTTCGCGGATTTCACAGGCCCACGAACGACGTTTTGCAATGCGATGGTTTCGCTAAGAGACGACGTGTCGGCCACTTACGCGTTCAACGGCCGGCGTCTGTCGCGATGGCGCGTGTTGTCGACGGGTCGCGTCTCTGTGAGCCGTCGGCTGCGTGCGCTCATGGTCCGTTCCAACGCACGCGGCCCTGACGGAGGAAAGTGCAATCGTGATTACCAACCGCGTGAGAGCCGTTCCGGTACATGCGTTGCCCTTCGTTCCGGCCGCGGGCGCGGCTGCGGCGTAACTCATTGAATCCACATGCTCGGCTCCGCGACCCAGGCGCTTATTGCCTCTCGAGCGCTCAACGCACATGCAGAAACTCACACCCGGCGACATCGTGCGCACCCGCCAAAAACGTTGGAGGGTTGAGGAAGTGCGCAGATTCGAGAAGTGTGACGTCGTCAGGCTGGCGGGAGCCGACGAGGCCACGGCCGGCATCACGCGATGCGTGATTACCCCGTTCGAGATCGTCGAACGGCTGGACCGGCCGCCGCGACTGAAGCGGGTGGGCCTGCGCCGATGGCGGCGCGGATGCCGCGCGCTCATCGCGGAAGTCGCTCCGCCGGGCAGCCTTCGGTCGGCGCGCAACGCACGCATCGATCTCCTGCCGCATCAACTGGAGCCTGCGCTGGCGATCGTGCGCGGGCTGGGCACGCGGGTGCTGCTTGCCGATGAAGTCGGTCTCGGAAAAACCGTGCAGGCTGCGTTGGTCGTCGCGGAATTGCGGCGCCGGAGCGCGGCCGACCGCGTGCTGATCCTCACGCCGGCCGGGCTGCGCGAGCAGTGGGCGTCGGAGCTTCGCACGCGGCTCCATTTGGACGCCTTCGTCGCCGATGCGGCGAGCCTGCGGCGCAGGCAGGCGACGCTGCCGCTCGACGTCAACGTCTGGGAAACGGTGCCGCTCACGATCGCCTCGATTGACTACGTGAAGCGGCCTGACGTCTACCGGGCGCTTGCCGCATGCCATTGGGACGTGCTCATCGTCGATGAAGCCCACAATGTCGCGACCGACAGCAATCGGCACAGCGCGATCGAATCGCTCGCGCAGCGAACCACGTACGTGCTGCTCGTCACTGCCACGCCGCACAACGGCGACCGGCGCGCCTTCGCCTCGCTGTGTAACGTGGGCAGCCTGGGTGGAGACCGCGCGCTTCTCTTTCGCCGCACGCGGCAGGACGTCCGCCCGGGCGCCGTACGGCGCGTCCATCACCTGAATGTCCGAAGCAGCCGAGCGGAAATTCGCATGCATGCGCTGCTCGCACGATTCATCCACGCGGCGCGCGGTGAGCACGGCGACGGCGTCGCGCTCGCCGCGTCCGTGCTGCAGAAGCGGGCGCTCTCGAGCGCGCACTCGCTCGAACGATCGATCGCGCGGAGGCTCGACGTCCTCGACTGCGGATCGGACAACTATGCGCGTCAACTTCTTCTCCCACTCCCCGACTCCTCAGGTGAGCTCACGGCTGCCGACGATGAGCCGGAATGGAGCGCTGAGTTGAAGCTGTGCGATCCGATGCGCGAGCGGCAACTGTTGCGCGACGTTGCCGCCGCGGCGAGGCACGCGGGCCGGCACGAGAGCAAGATCGGCGCGCTCGCGCGCCTTCTGCGGCGAGCGCGAGAGCCTGCCGTGGTGTTCACGGAATTCAGAGACACACTTCTTCATCTGCGCGACTCGCTGACGTTCCGAGTCGCGATTCTCCATGGCGGTATGAACCGCGACGAGCGATCGGCCGCGTTGAACGCGTTCGCCAGCGGCACGGTTGCAGCGCTTCTGACGACCGACGCCGCCGGCGAGGGCCTCAATCTCCATCACACGTGCCGGCTGGTCGTGAATCTCGAGCTGCCGTGGAATCCGATGCGGCTCGAACAACGGATCGGCCGAGTCGACCGCATCGGCCAGCGCCGCGTCGTCCATGCGGTCCATTTCGTCGCGCGCGAGACGGTCGAATCGAAGATTCTCGACCGCCTTCGCGACCGCATCGCGCGAGCCCGTCACGACATCGGCGCCCCGGATCCGCTCGGTCTCGACGACGAACGAGCGATCGCGCGGCTTGCAATCGGGGCACCGCCCGATGCGGCCGCCGTCGAGACTCCCGAACCACCATCACCGCTCGACAGCCCCGATCTTCAGCTCGACGGCATCTGCGAAGCGGCGCGCATCAGCGCATCACGAGAACGGGCCGGGGACGCCGACGCGATCCAGGCGACGCTTTTGAGGAGCCGCCCTGCGTGGATCGCCAGCTCGCGGCGTCGAGCCACACGTGAGGCGCTGGCCGGGCGAACGCTGCTCATTTATGAAGGCGCCGTCGAAGACGATCTCGGTCGAGTCGTCGAGTCCATGCTGGTGCCGGTGATCAGGGCGCCGATGCGCGACGGGGCGATACTCGACACCGAAGCGTCTTTGCGTCGCGAGGTGACGCCGACGGTCGAGCGCGCCCTGGCGCGGTGGCGGGACGAGGCTCGGCAATCTCATCTCAGCTTCGTTTCGAGCCGCGTTGCCCGCGAACGAGCGATCGCCGAGCGAATGGCCGAACCGCCGATCGCCCTGGTTCAACCAGGGTTGTTCGATCGTCGTGCCGCAGTTCGTCGCGAACGTCTCGCCATGTCTGGTGAGGAGGACTGCGACGCCTCGCGCGAACGCCTGACGACGCTCGCACGTTCCAGCATCATCGTTCAGCGCGGCGCCCGGCTGCTGTTGGTGCTCACGCCGTAACGATGCTGCCCGGCTTCGGCGGCCATCTCGTGTCGGAGTTCTTTCTCGAGCACGAGATGCTCGACCGCGCCATCCTCACCGAGGGCGCTGTCGCCGCACGGCGAGCGCTCATCGACTGGCGCCGACATACGGCAGGTCTCGGGCCAGCTTCAAGCGTCCGCGCCATGCTCGAAAGCGGCGCGGCACCCCTCGTCGCGCTGCTTGGCGGCGACGCGCCGTGTTCGATCGAGCCATTCGACCGCGGCCTTTCGGCCCTCGTTCGATTCCACGGCACGCCAGTCGCACTCGCCGTGACCACGTGGGGGGCGAATCTGGATCCGCTGTGGCGTCCAGGAGTCGCCAGCCGCTCTTCGATACGCGGCGGCCTGGTTGCTTCTGTTCAACGGCGTGCACCTGCGGCTCGTCGACGCCCGACGGCTCTACTCGAAACGGTTCACCGAGTTCGACCTGGACCTTGCCGCAGACGATGAGCGAGCGTTTGCGGCGCTCTGGAGTCTCGCGCGCGCGGAAATGTTCGAGGGGGGCACCGGCGCTCCGCTCGATCAGCTCGTCCACGCTTCGGAACGATACGCATCGCGCGTGTGCCGGTCGCTGCGGGAAGGCGTGCTGGCTGCATCCACTGACGTGCTGAAGGCCCTGATGATTCGACGTGGCGCGCGCGTCGCACCCGATATCGACGCTGCCTTCGAGCAGTCGCTCACGATCGTGTATCGCCTGCTCTTCCTGCTGTTCGCGGAAGCGCGCGGGCTCGTGCCGCTGTGGCATCCGGTGTATCGCGAGAGCTACAGCATCGAGGCGCTCCGCGACGGCGGCAGAGCACCCACGCGGTGCCGTGGGCTTGTGGGACGCTCTGCGCGCGATCGGCCGGCTCGCCCACGCCGGCTGCCGTGCCGGCGACCTGCGTGTGACGCCATTCAATGGACGCTTGTTCGCGCCCGCGCGAACCCCGCTTGCGGAACGCCGCGACCTGGACGAAGAAGCCGCGCGACGCGCGATCGTCGCCCTCTCGACGCGCCCGGTCATCGGCGGAGGCGGACGAGAACGCATCGCGTACCGTGACCTGGGCGTCGAGCAGCTGGGCGCCGTGTACGAAACGCTGCTCGACTTCGAGCCGCGCCGCGTCTCGGCGACTCCGAGCGCGCCGCACAACGCCAGTACGGTCGCGCTCGCACGCGGCGCGGTTCTGCGAAAGGAGACGGCGAGCTTCTACACACCGCAGCCGCTCGCGGACTACCTCGTGCGGCGCACGCTCGCCCCGCTCACGTCCGCCGATGCTCGCTCCGATCGCATCCTCCAACTTCGCGTCGTCGATCCCGCGATGGGCAGCGGCGCGTTTCTCGTGGCGGCGTGCCGGTATCTCGCCGAGCGCGTACGAGTCGGCGCTGGTGGCAGCAGGGCGGTTGTCACCCGAGCGACATCGGGGAGGCCGAGCGTGCCGGGATCCGGCGGACGATCGCGGAGCGGTGTCTGTACGGCGTCGACCTCAATCCGATGGCAGTGCAGCTGAGCCGACTGTCGCTCTGGCTCGCGACGCTCGCCGCCGATCGCCCGCTCACCTTCCTCGATCATCGTCTCGTCGCGGGCGACAGCCTGCTTGGCGCCACGATGGTCAGCCTCCGGCGTTCGCCTCGTCCCCGGATGCGCGCGGCAACAGACACGCTTCCGCTCTTCGCCGACGCTGCTGCTCAAGCGGCTCTTGCCGGCGCCCTGCCCGTGCGATTTTCATTCGAGACGATTCCCGACGACACGCTCGAGCAGGTACGGGACAAGGAGCGGGCGCTTGCCGCGCTCAGCGCCCGCGATTCGGGACTGTCCACGTGGAAGCGCGTCGCCGACGTGTGGTGCGCCAGCTGGTTCGAGTCGCCTTCCGACAATGTCCCGTGGCGCGCCTTTTCTGACCTGTCGCGACGCGATCACTTCAGGTGCCGGCGCGCTGCCGCCCCGAACCGCCGCCGCCTATCTCGATGCGGCGGAACGGATTGCCGCGCGGCGCCGCTTCTTTCATTGGGAGCTCGAGTTCCCGGAAGTGTTTTTCGACAGCGCCGGGATCCGGCGGCCGGACGGCGGCTTCGACGCGGTGATCGGCAACCCGCCGTGGGACATGCTGCGGGCCGACACTGGTTCCAGCGACCGCCGGAACACGTCGCGCGCCGACATGTCCGCCGTCGTGCGCTTCACCCGCGAATCGGGCGCTTACGCCGCGCAATCCGACGGCCACGCGAACCGGTATCAGCTCTTCGTCGAGCGCGCGCTCGAACTGACGCGCCCGGGGGGCCGCCTCGGTCTGGTGCTGCCCGGCGGCCTTGCGATCGATCGCGGCAGCGCCGCCTTGAGGCGGATGCTGCTCTCGCGGTGCGATGTGGACGCTATCGTCGGGCTCGACAATCGCCGGGGCGTCTTTCCGATTCATCGCAGCGTCCGATTCCTGCTGCTCACCGCGACCTCGGGTTCACCGACGCGCAGCATCGGCTGCCGATTCGGCGAGCACGACCCGTCGGCGCTCGAACAAATCGGCGACGATCCGGGCGCGACGTCATCGTGGTCCAGCATCGCCATCACCGCACCGCTCCTCGAGCGGATTTCTGGCGAGGAGCTCACGATACCGTGGTTCGAAACAGAGGCCGACCTGGCGATTGCGGAGCGCGCGGCCGCGCTTGTATCCGCCGCTCGGCAGCGAACGCGGCTGGCGCGCCCGGTTCGGCCGCGAGCTGAATGCGACGCGACGATAAGGACGCGTTCCACCCGGCTGGACGAGGACTGCCGATCGTCGCCGGCAAGCATCTCAGGCCCTTTCAGGTCGACGTCGGCGCGGCGGACCAGAGCATCCGCGCGCGCGATGCCGGCCGGCGCCTCGCAGGGCTGCCGTTCGAACGGTCTCGACTCGCCTACCGCGACGTGGCGAGCCCGACGAATCGTCTGACGCTGATTGCGGCTCTTCTGCCCGCCGGCTGCGTCTCTACGCACACGGTGTTCTGCCTGCGGACGCCGTTGGCTCAAACCCGCCAGCATTTCTTGTGCGGCATGTTCAACAGCCTGCTCATCAATTTCCTCGTGCGGCAGCGCGTATCCACGCACGTGACCACGGCGATCGTCGAACAGCTGCCGATTCCAGCGTGGGACGCGGCGCCGAAAGCGTGCGCCGACATTGCGGCGCTCGCGCGCATGCTTGCGAGAAAGCCCGACCCGCGCGCGTTCGGCGCGCTGAACGCGCGTGTCGCGACGCTCTATCAGTTGACGCGAGTCGAATTCGAACACGTGCTGAGCACGTTTCCTCTGATTCCGCGCGAGGAACGCGAAGAGTGCCTGAACGCGTTTATCGCATCCGAAGCGCTGCGGCCACGAAGATGAACGGGCCACAGAGCCACGGAGTCACGGAGATGAACGCCGTTACTACACGCATCATCGAGTCGGTCACTACCGCGTCGATCTGGTCGTCGAAGCCTCGTGCTCGTCGAAGTGAAAGCCGTTTCTCAGATGAATCCGGTGTTCGAAGCGCAGCTGCTGACGTATCCACTCACCGAGCCTCTACATGAAAACGCGCTGCTCGGCTGCTTCGTCTTGTAACTCGCGTCGCACCTGCCCGCTGAGCGGGCACTGATCAGAAGGCAGGCTGACGGCACGTGCGCGCTCGGCGTGACCGCATCTCTCCGTGGCTCCGTGACTCTGTGGCCCATTTTCCACGTGATACAGTAGATCCCTTCCGAATGGCCAACTACGGGTTCGCAATCGACCTCCGAAAATGCATCGGATGCCATGCCTGCACGATCGCCTGCAAGGCGGAGCACCAGATTCCGGTCGGCGTCAATCGCTGCTGGGTGAAGACCGTCGAGAAGGGCACGTTTCCCGACACCCGCCGCTTCTTCTTTCCTGTTCTCTGCAACCAGTGCGACGAAGCGCCCTGCGCGCGCATCTGCCCGACGAACGCGCTCTTCAAGCGCCGCGACGGCATCGTCGATCTCCACGGCGACTCGTGCATCGGCTGCCGAGCGTGCATGGTCGCGTGTCCGTACGATCAGCTGTTCATCGATCCGAACACGCACACGGCCGAAAAGTGCAACTTCTGCGCGAACCGCGTCGAGAACGAGCTGCTGCCGGCCTGCGTGAGCGTCTGCCCGACCGAGTGCCGGATCTTCGGCGACCTCGACGATCCGGCCAGCGAGGTCGCGCAAATCGCGCTGCGCGAGGCGATCACCGTGCGAAAGCCGGAGAAAGGCACGCTGCCGAAGGTGATCTACATCGCCGCGGAAGAAAGCGCGATCCAGCCGGAGATGGCGACGCGGCCGTTCATCTACAAGGAAGGCCAGGTGCTGCTGCGGCCCGCTCGGATCGCCGGCGCCTGATCCGCAGCGGCCCGGCGAGCGCCCGCGTCGACTACGACGTGCCGCACGTCAAACCGTGGGGCTTCGACATGGCGCTGTATCTCCTCACGAAGGGGATCGCGACCGGAGCCATGCTCGCTGAGCGTGCTGCTCTGGCTGTTGGGCAGCGACACCGCGTTGACGCGCGATCGTCGGCGCCGGCGATCTCGCTCGTGTTCCTCACATTCACGGCGATCATCCTCGTCGCCGATCTCGAGCGGCCCGAGCGCTTCTACTACATCCTGATCAGACCGAACTGGCGATCGTGGATGGTGTGGGGCGCCTATTTCCTGACCGCGCAAGGCCTGTTGACGACCGCCGTGGATCGCAGCCGGCTGGCTGGCAGTCGCGTGCCGCGCTCGATGCTCTCGCCGCTCCGATGATCATCTGCTCGCTGCTCGCGACGTGCTACACCGGCTTCCTCTTCGCGCAGGGGCTGGCACGCGACCTCTGGCAGGGGCCGCTCGCCGCGGTCGACCTGGTCGCGCAAGCTATCGTGGAAGGCGCCGCCGTGCTGATCCTCGCTGGTCTCGCGCCTGGCGCTCGCCACGGTCTGGACGCTCGGATGGATTCTGGCCGGCGCGCTCGCGATCCATATCGTCTTCATCATTTTCGAGAATCTCCTCACGCCGAGCCCGACGCGCCATCACGAGCTGGCGGTCGCGGCGATTCGCACGCGGCGCCTTCGCGCGGCTCTTCTGGGGTGGCGCGGTCGCCTGCGCCGTGCTGAGCGTCCTGGTCGCTCCGTCCGCGACGATGAATCAAGCGCAGCCTGGCGCTGGCGCTGGTCGCGGTCCTCGCGCTGGGAGCCAGCTTCGCGTGGGAATACGTGTGGGTCGAAGCGGGACAGAGTGTCCCGCTTTCTTGATGATTGAATCTGGGGAAATGACGAACTTCCGCTCTCACCCCGACCCGTCCACCTGGGACGACTATGTCGATTACGAATCGACCAGCTGGCCGCGGAAAGACAAGCGCCACTACTGGATCGTCCCGAGCATCTGCTTCAACTGCGAGTCGGCGTGCGGCATCCTCGCCTACGTCGACAAAGAACAGCTGACCGTCCGCAAGATCGAAGGCAATCCACTCCATCCGGGCAGCCGCGGCCGCACGTGCGCCAAAGGCGTCGTCACTCCGAACCAGCTGGAGGATCCGGACCGCATCCTTTACCCGATGAAGCGCGAAGGCGAGCGCGGGTCCGGCAAGTGGCGGCAGGTGTCGTGGACCGAAGCGCTCGACGACATCGGCGGACGCATCCGCAAAGCGATTGTCGAAGATCGGCGCCACGAGATCATGTACCACGTCGGCCGACCCGGCGAAGACGGCTACGCGAACCGCGTCCTGCAGGCGTGGGGCGTCGACGGCCACAACAGCCACACGAACGTCTGCTCATCGTCGGCGCGGCTGGGTCATTTTCTCTGGTGCGGCAACGATCGCCCCTCGCCCGACTACGCGAACGCGCAGACGATCCTGCTGCTCTCGTCGCACCTCGAAACGGGCCACTACTTCAACCCGCACGCGCAGCGCATCATCGAAGGCCAGGCGAACGGCGCGACGCTTGATCGTCATCGATCCTCGCCTGTCGAACACATCGGCGAAGGCCAACCTCTGGCTGCCGGCATATTCAGGCACCGAAGGCGCGCTGCTGCTCGCCATGGTGAACGTGCTGCTCGACGAGGAGCTGTACGACGCGCGACTTCGTCCGCAACTGGGTCGACTGGCGCGACGTACCTTCGCGCCGAGCGGCCCGACCTGCCGCTGACGTTCGAGAGCTTCATCGCCGCGCTCAAAGAGCTCTACGCGGAGTTCACGCCGGAGTTGCGGCCGCCGACGAGACCGGCGTCGCAGCGGAGCAGATCGTCGAGGCGGCGCGCGCCATCGGGCGCGCGCGGGCAGCCGCTTCAGCACGCACAACTGGCGGTCGGCGGCCGCCGGCAATCTCTGGGGCTGGCAGATCACGCGCTGCCTGTACCTGCTCGTCGTGCTCACCGGATCGGTCGGCGACCAAGGGCGGCGTCGGCCTGCACCTCTCGAACAAGTTCGTCCCGAAGCATCCGACTCCGCCGCCGCCGCCCGACTACTGGAACGAGCTGCTGTTCCCGCGAGAATACCCGCTGGCGCTTCTTCGAGATGAGCTTTCTGCTGCCGCACTTCCTCAAGGAAAAGCGCGGCAAGCTCGACGTGTACTTCACGCGCGTCTACAACCCGGTCTGGACGAATCCGGACGGCTTCTCCTGGATGGAGATGCTGCCGCGACCCGGACAAGATCGGGCTGCACGTCGCGCTGACGCCGACGTGGAGCGAGACCGCCTGGTTCGCCGACTACATCCTGCCGATGGGTCTCGGCACCGAGCGCCACGACACCATGAGCCAGGAAACGCACGCCGCGCAGTGGCTCGGTTTCCGCCAGCCGGTGCTGCGCGTCGCGCGCGAGAAGCGCGGCGAAACGATGAATGCGACCTACGAAGCGAACCCGGGCGAAGTGTGGGAGGAGAGCGAGTTCTGGGCCGCGCTCACCTGGCGCATCGATCCGGATGGCTCGCTCGGCATCCGCAAGCACTTCGAATCGCCGTATCGGCCGGGCGAGCCGGTGACGATGGACGAGTACTACGGGTGGATGTTCGAGAACTCGGTGCCGGGCCTGCCCGAGGCCGCGGCGACGCGAAGGGCTGACGCCGCTCGCCTACATGCGCAAGTACGGCGTGTTCAAGGTGAAGGACAACGTCTACAAGCCGCACGAGGAGCCGCTCGCGGAAGACGACGCTTGCGGGCGCCACGATCGATCGCTGAAAACGAGGTCGTGCTCAAGAATGGCGCGCCGATCGGCGTCGCTCGTCGACGGCGTCGCGCTGACGGGCTTCACGACGCCGTCACGGCGGCTCGAGTTCTACTCGCAGACGCTCGTCGACTGGGGATGGCCCGAGCACGCCGTGCCCGCGTACTTGCCCGGCCACGTGCACTGGCGCGATCGCTGAAGCGCGACGAAGGCGAGTTCGATCTGCTGCCGAATTTCCGGCTGCCGACGCTCGTCCACACCCGCTCGCCGGTAAAGTGGCTCTACGAGATCTCGCACGACAACCCGCTGTGGATCGCGACCGCAGACGCGCGCCGCTACGGCATCGAGACCGGCGATCTCGTGAAGGTGCAGGACGCGCATCGGCTACTTCGTGACGCGCGCGTGGGTCACCGAAGGCATCCGTCCCGGCGTCCTCGGCATGTCGCATCATCTCGGACGCTGGCGGCTCGATGAGGAGAAGGGGAACCGGAATGCATCGGCGCTGGTAAAGATCGAGCGCAGCGGCAGCCGGCTACAAAGTGTCGCAGGTGCACGGCGCGCATGCCGTTCGCGAGCAGCGATCCCGACAGCTCGCGCATCTGGTGGAGCGAAGTCGGCGTCCACCAGAACCTCACGTTCCCCGTGCAGCCCGATCCGGTCAGCGGCATGCACTGCTGGCATCAGCGCGTCACGCTCGAGAAGGCCGCGGCCCGACGATCAAGTACGGCGACATCTTCGTCGACACCGCCAAATCGCACGAGGTCTACAAAGAGTGGCTGGAGATGACCCGCCCCGCTCCCGGCCCCGGCGGCCTCCGTCGTCCGCTCTGGTTCGACCGCCCGCTTCGCCCGGTGCCTGAAGCATACAAACTGTAAAGGATCGTAGAACTCAGAACTGAGAACGGAGTTCGTCCACCTTACAGCTTCCTGTGAAACAGCACTGCGGCAACCGCGCCAGCCACGAGTTCCAACAGCACGATTGTCGTGAGCACGCGTGAATGGCCAGTCGCGCGCGATCACATATTCGACGATCGACAGCACGACGCGCGCTGCCGGCGTCGCGATGAGCAGCAGAATCCCGACATTCAGCAGCGCCAATCCCGCGCCGGGCACGATGAGCGACAGCAAGAGACCCGCGCGCGAGACAGACGCTGCTCGCGGTAACGCCGATGCGGAGCACACGGCCGATGAGGAGTTCGAGGCCCGCGTCGCTCATCGTATTCCCCGCGCGAACATCACCACCGCCACAGCGCCGAGCACGACGGCGAGCAGCAACTTCAGCGACTGGATCGGCATGTGCGGCGAGGCCTTCAGGCCGACGAACGATCCCAGCTGAACGCCGAGAATCGCCGCGGCGGCCGCGGTCGGAAGCAGCTGGCCGTTGACGTAATAGATGATCGCGCCGGCCGTGGCGGTCACGCCGATCATGAACGCGCTCGTGGCGGCAGCCGCTGCGCAGCGGCATGCCGCACCATCCGTTCAGGACGGGCACCTTGATGACGCCGCCGCCGATCCCGAGGAGCGACGAGACGTTGCCGGCGATGAACGACGCGCCGAGCGCGAGCGGCAGGCGCTTGATTCGGTAGATCACCGTGCCGCCGCTTTCCTCGTCGTGAAACCGGCCGCCGAGTCGGCCGGGATCGGCGTCGGGATCGAGAATCACGTTTCGCCGACGCGACCGGGCGACCGTCGCCAGCGCGATGGCGCCCGTCACGACGCCGAATAGTTTCTGCAGCGTCGCTTGGGCGAGCATCTGCGCCGTGAAGCCCCCGAGGACGCTGCCCGCGGCCGTCGCCACCTCGAGCACCATCCCGAAGCGGAAGTTCATCAGCTGCTGACCCGCTTTGCCGGCGGTGACCGTGCTCGACGTCGCGATGACGGTCGTCAGGCTGATGGCCGCAGCGACGCCGATGGGAAAGCCGAGCGCGAGGTTCAACAGCGGAACGAGAAACACGCCGCCGCCGATTCCGAGCAGCGCGCCAAGGCCGCCGGCGGCAGCGCCCGCGGCAAAAATAACCAGCGCGAGCGCGGGCGTGACGACGGGCATCATCGCCGCGCGGCCGCGATCCGCGCGTAGATCATCTCGCGAATTTCCGCGTCTGGGCGAGGTAGCGCGTCGCTTTTTCGAGCGCGAGCGCCTCGGCTTCCTCGCGCGTCGCGCCGTCGGCGCGCGCGAACCGCGCGCCGGGATCGACGTTGGCGATCGTGCAGTGATACACGTCGCCAAGCTTGTAGGTCTCGATCGAGATCGGCCAGCCGGCGAGCTCCTCCTGGCGGCGCGAGTACTCTTCTGGCTTCATGCGAAACTCGGATCAACCGCGAGATCGCTGAGCACGCGGAGATTTTATTCGTTCTGCGCTCTCAGCGATTGCTACGGTTGCAGTTGTTCTCATCTCTCGACCGGCGCGCCGACGAGATTGCCCCACTCGGTCCACGAGCCGTCGTAGTTCTTCACGTTCTCGAAGCCGAGCAGGTACTTCAGCACGAACCACGTGTGGCTCGAGCGCTCGCCGATGCGGCAGTAGGCGATCACCGGCCTGTCGGCCGTGATGCCCTGCGCGCCGTAGAGCGCCTTCAGCTCGTCGACGCTCTTGAACGTGCCATCGTCGTTGCAGCCTTGCGCCCACGGGATGCTCTTCGCGCCGGGAATGTGGCCGCCGCGCTGGCAGGTCTCGGGCAGCCCGGGCGGCGCGAGAATCTCGCCGGTGAATTCCTGCGGGCTGCGCACGTCGACGAGCGCCGGCGGACTTGTTCTTCATCGCCTGCTGCACTTCCGGCAGGAACGCGCGCAGCGACAGATCCGGGCCGCTCGCCTTGTAGGTCGCCTTCGCGAACGACGGCTTGTCCGTGCTGAGATCGCGCCCTTCGGCGAGCCACTTCTTGCGGCCGCCGTCCATGATGCGCACGTCCTCGTGGCCGTAGATCTTCAGCTGCCAGAACGCCCAGGCGGCAAACCAGTTGTTGTTGTCGCCGTAGAGCACGATCGTCGTCTTGTTGTCGATGCCGCGTCCTGCCGAGCAGCGCTTCGAGCTTCTCGATCGGCACGATGTCGCGCACGAGCGTGTCGCAGAGCTCGGTCGTCCAGTTCCAGCCGGCGGCGCCGGGCACGTGGCCCTGATCGTAGGCGGTCGTGTCGACGTCCACTTCGACGACGCGGACGCCCGCGTCGGTGGCGTGCTGCGCGACCCAGTCGGTCGTGACGAGCACGTCCTGCATAGTGTTGCTGCCGGCCATATCGGCGTCTCCTTTGTTAGAACACCAAGAGAGCAATCTTAGCAGGGCGGGCGGCGTGTAATATAGCCGCTCTATGAGAACCGCATTCTGCGTTGCCGTCTCTTGCGTTCTCGTCGGGCTCGTCGTCGCCGGACAATCGCGGCCCGCTGCGCCCGATTTCAACGCCGCGCGCGACGAGGTCGCGCAGACGTTGTCCGCGCTCGTGAAGATCGACACGAGCAATCCGCCTGGCAACGAGACGAAGGCCGACACGCTCATCAAGCAGATTCTCGACAAAGAGGGGATCGCGTCGGAGATCTTCGAGGGGCAGTCCGGCCGACGCGCGAACCTCGTCGCCCGGCTGAAAGGCAACGGGAAGAAGCGCCCGCTCCTGCTCATGGGCCACACCGACGTCGTCGGCGTCGAGCGCGAGAAATGGACGTTCGATCCGTTCGGCGGGACGATCAAGGACGGCTACGTCTACGGCCGCGGCGCCTCGGACGACAAGGGCATGACCGTCGGCGTGCCTCGAGGCCTTCATGCTGCTGCACCGCCTGAAGGTGCCGCTCGATCGCGACGTCATCTTCCTTGCGGAAGCCGACGAAGAGGCCGGCGGCCGCGCCGGCATCAACTTCATGGTCGACAGAGCACTGGGACAAGATCGACAGCGAGTTCGCGCTGAACGAAGGCGGGTGGATCTACGAGCAAGACGGCCGTGTGCAGTACGTCGGCGTCGCGACGACCGAGAAAGTGCCGCGCGGCATGCTCGTGACGGCGAAAGGCACGAGCGGCCACGGATCGATGCCGCGGCTCGACAATCCCGATCACGCACCTGGCCGCGGCGATGGCGAAGATCGGCAACTGGCAGCCGCCGATGCGCCTGAACGAGACGACGCGCACGTTTCTTCGAGCGGCTGGCGAAAATCAGCCCGCCCGAGGAGGCGAAGCTGTTCATGCGCGCTCGAGGACGCCAAGCGCCAGCGCCGCGGCCCAGGAGACGCTGCGCTCGACGAACATCATGTACAACTCGATGCTGCGCACGTCGGTCGTCCCGACGATCATCAAGGGCGGCTTCCGCAGCAACGTGATTCCCGGCGACGCGGAAGCGACGCTCGACGTTCGCGCATTGCCGGACGAAGACATCGCGAAGCTCGATCGCGACGCTGAAGCAGCTGGTGAACGATCCGGCGATCGATCGAGCGCAGCGGTGCGCCGCGGCCGGCCGCCCGGTGCCGCCGCCCTCCGGTCTGCAGACCGAGATGTTCCACGCGCTGGAAGCCGCGCAGACGAAAGTGTTTCCCGGCATGGTCACCGTGCCGATGATGCTGACCGGCGCGACCGACTCCGCCCAGCTTCGGCTGAAAGGCGTCCAGGCCTACGGGCTCGGCAGCGTCGTCGAGCGACCGCGAGCGCGGCGCGTTCACGGCAACGACGAACGGCTGTCGGTCGACGGGCTCGGGAAGTTCGTGCAGCTGATTTACACGGCGGTCACCGAGGTGGCAGCGGCCCGCTGACCTGGCGGCCGCCTTTGTAGACCGCCACGATCGATCTCGTATTCGCGATGTCGCGGATCGGATCGGCGCTCAGGACCACGAGGTCGGCGCGCGCGCCGACAGCAAGCGCCCCGAAATCGCCCGGCTCGAGCAGCGCCGCCGCTGCATTCGCGCCTGCGCACTTGATCGCTTCGATCGGGGACAGGCCCGCGCCAACGAGGAGCTGCAGCTCGCGGTGAAGGCCGGCGCCGCCTGACATCGCGCCGGTCGCGACGATGACGCCTGCCCGTTGTGCGGCGAGCGCGAAGCGCCCCGCACTCGCCCCCGATTCCGAGAGCAGCGGCGCGAAGTACACACGCTCGCCGCTCATCGCGCGCGCAAGCGCAGCAGGATCGGTTCGCGTTCAGCGCCCTCGAAACCGTATTGCCCCTTCCCGACGGCGACGCTCGCTTCATATGTTGACGGCGCGCTGCCCACGACCTTGAGACCGTGCTGCTCCGCTTCGTCGACGATCGCGTCGAGAGCAGCTTCGCCGATGAATCGGCCGATTTGAATAAACTGCGGGTTCGATGCAAGGGCACGTCGAACGGCGGTGCGCGCCTCGCCGACATCTTCGATCGACGCGTTCGGGCTCCCGTCGACGGGCGCCCCGGTCGTGAAGAGGCGCGGCCCGGGAATCGCACCTTGATCGAGCTCGTCGCGCAGCTGGCGCAGATCGCCGCTGAACTCGCCGACCTGCTTCGCGGTGGTGACGCCGTACCGCAGCAATTGCGCGAGCGTCTCCCGCCCGTTCTCGCCGGTGAGACCGACGTGGACATTCGTAAGGCCGGGAATCAGATATCGGCCGCTGAGCTCGACGCGGGCCGCGCCATCCGGTACCGGCGTCGTCGCGCGCGGTCCGACGGCGCTGATTCGGCCGTCCTGCACGACGACGACCGCGTCGGGCACCGGTGGGGCGCCCGTGCCGTCGATGACGGTCGCGCCGACGAAGGCGATGACGAGCGCGGCAGCAAACACGCGTTCGTTATTTCTTGATCACTCCGACATTGGCGATCGTATCGCCTTTCTTCAGCGACGGCACGGCGCGCACGAACAAGATCAATGCCGCTCTCGGGCGCGACGATCTCCTGAAGCGGGCGATTCAGGTAATCGGTGACGACGCCGATCTTCGCGCCTTTCATCGACGTGCGCGTCGCGGTTCGACGACGGGCCGGAACACGCCGTCGTGCTCGGCCGCGACCGTGACGACCTTCTCGATCCAGACCGGATTGCGCGACCGGCGCGGCGGGCCCGCGCCGCATCTTCAGGTGCCCATCACGCGGACGCACGCCAGTCGACCAGCACTGTCGACGTCGGCGGGATCGACGGGCCCCGATCGGCCCGCTTCGGCGGTGAACGACGGCTTGCCGCGCGTCGACGCGGTGTTCTCGAGATAGCGCGACGCTTTCGGATCCGTCGGACGGTCGGCGGAGATGATGATGTGGTCGAGGCCGAACGCGAGCACCATCGCCCGCGAGAAATCGTCCTGCTCCTGGTTGCCGGTCACCGTCCAGTAGCTGTACGGCCGCAGGTTCTCGTCGAGATCGCCGCCGTGCAGATCGATCAGGTGATCGCACTTCTCGACGACTTCCTTCGTGATCACATAGCGACGCGCGATCGGTCTGCGTGCCGTTCGGCGTCGCCGGGATAGCAGCTGTTCATGCTCTTGTTGTCGGTCGGGTTGACGTGCGGCGTGATCTTCTCGAACGACGGCGACGTTCACCAGCGGCACGAGAATCAGCGTGCCGGAGAGCTGCGCCGGGTTCGACCGCGTCGATCAGGCGCTTCGACCGCGATGATCGACGCGTACTCCGTGCCGTGCGCGCCCGACGACGACCGCGAGCACCGGGCCCGGCTTGCGCGCCGTGCATGACGGCGACCGGGATGTCGTAGCCGGCGTCGACGCCGGCCGGCACCTTGATCGACGCCGAGCGCCTTCTGTCCGCGCGACGCGGTCGCGGTGCCGACGGTGAATGTGGGGTGCGCGTCCTGCGCCATGCGCGGCACGGTGCACGCGAGCGCGATCAGCGCGAGAACGATGCAGCGATGTGTGTCATGGTGCGCGAACTTTACAACGGTTCGAGCGACTCAATATAGTTGCCGTTTGCGCTGTGAACAGCCCATTCGCTCTACATCAACGGCGAATTCGTCGAGCCCGGCGTCGACGGCGACCGCTCGACGTCATCGATCCGTCGACGACCGAGGTGATCGCGCGCGTGCCGGACGCCGCCGCCGCCGACGTCGATCGCGCCGTCGGCCGCGGCCCGCGCCGGCGTTCGACGAGGGACCGTGGAAGGACGCGACGGCGCAGGATCGCGGACGCATGCTGTTCAAGCTGGCCGAGATCGTGCGCGCAGCGCGCCGACGAGCTCGCCGAGCTCGAGACGCGCAACACCGGCAAGCCGATCGTCGAAGTCGGAGTTCGACATCGCCGACGTCGCGACCTGCTTCGAGTACTACGGCGGCCTCGCCACGAAGATTCACGGCGACGTCCTCCCGGTGCCCGACAACGCGATGAGCCTCGCGCTGCGCGAGCCGATCGGCGTCGCCGGCCAGATCATCCCGTGGAACTACCCGCTGCTGATGGCCGCCTGGAAGCTCGCGCCGGCGATCTGCGCCGGCTGCACGACGGTGCTGAAGCCGGCCGAGCAGACGCCGCTCACGATCCTCGCGCTCGCCTCGAGCTTCGCCGACGCCGGCCTTCCGCCCGGCGTCGTCAACATCGTCACCGGCGCGGGCGAGACGCGGGCGCGGCGATCGTCGCGCACGCCGACGTCGACAAGATCGCGTTCACGGGCAGCGTCGAGGTCGGCAAGCTGATCATGCGCGGCGCGGCGGCGACGCTGAAGAAGATCTCGCTCGAGCTCGGCGGCAAGTCGCCGAACATCTTCTTCGCCGACGCCGATTTCGAAGCGGCGGTCGACGGCGCGCTGTTCGGCGTCTTCGTCAACCAGGGCGAGGTCTGCTCGGCGGGCAGCCGCATCCTGGTGCAGCGGCCGATCTACAAGAAGTTCGTCGACGCGATGGTCGAGAAGGCGCGCGCGATCACGGTCGGCGCGCCGCTCGATCGCGCGACGAAGATGGGCGCGCTCATCAGCCGCGAGCAGTTCGACCGCGTGCGTGAGTATCAGGAGATCGGCAAGAAGGAAGCGAAGCTCGCGCTCGGGCGGCGGACGCGTCGCCGGGAGCGCGCTCGACGCGCGGCTACTTCGTCGAGCCGACGATCTTCTACGACGTGGACAACTCCGCACGCATCGCGCGCGAGGAGATCTTCGGGCCGGTCGCGTGCGTCATCCCGTTCGACGACGAGAGCAGACGCGCTGCGGATCGCCAACGACACCTACTACGGCCTGGCCGCCGCCGTCTGGACGCGCGACATCTTCCGCGCGCATGCGCGTCGTCAAGAACCTTCGCGCCGGCATCGTGTGGGTGAATCACATGCAGCCGACCTACGTCGAAGCGCCGTGGGGCGGCTACAAGCAGAGCGGCATCGGCCGCGAGCTCGGCAAATGGGGCGTCGAGGAATACCTGAACGTCAAGCAGGTCTACATCAATCTGAGTCGAAGCACCCGATCGGCTGGTATTAAGAGGAGACTCAGCATGACTTACTACGGTGGAAAAGAACTGGCGGCGGCGTTTCGGACGGTCCGGAACAACACGATCAAGATCGCGGAAGAAATTCCGGAGGACAAGTACGACTTTCAGGCCGTCGCCCGACACGCGGACCATCGCGCAGACGCTCGCGCACATCGCCATCAGCACGGGCTTCCAGCATCACGTCCACAGCAACAAGATCACCGACATGCAAGACCGTGAACTTCCCGGAGCTGTTGCAGAGATTCGCCGCCGAGGAAGCCAAGGCCGCGCACCAAGGCGGAGATCGATCGCGTTCCTGAAGACCGAGGGCGACAAGTTCGCCGCGTTCCTCGAAAGCGTGCCCGAACCGTTTCTCGCCGAGCAGGTGACGATGCCGCCCGGCATGACGCCGCCGGCGAAGAGCCGGTTCGAGATGCTGCTGGCGCCGAAGGAGCACGAGATGCACCACCGCGGCCAGCTGATGACGATGCAGCGGATGATCGGGCAGGTGCCGCACCTCACGCGCCAGATGCAGGAGCGCATGGCGCAGCCGCAGGCGACCGCGCAGGCACAGCGGTGAAGCACATCGGCTCGCGCACGCCGTTTTCCGCCGCAGGCCGCTGCAGTTCCTGCGCGCGCTGAAGCGGAACAACCGGCGCGAGTGGTTCGTCGCGCATCGCGACGAGTACGAGGCGTTCGTCCGCGGGCCGATGATCGCGATCATCGAGCGGCTCGCGGTCGATCTGCGATCGTTCGCGCCGGAGCTCGTCTGCGAGCCCGAAAACGTCGATGTACCGCATCTACCGCGACACGCGCTTTTCGGCGAACAAGGCGCCGTACAAGACGCACGTCGCCGCGGTTTTCCGACGCGCGGCCTGCCAAAGCACGAAGGCGCCGGGCTCTACTTCCATGTCTCCCCGGACGAGGTATGGGTCGGCGGCGGCATGTACGCGCCGCAGACGCCGCAGCTTCACGCGGTGCGCGAGCACATCGCCGCCCACGTCAAGCGCCTGCGCACCATCGTCGAGTCGCCGGCGTTCCAGCAGATCGTTCGGCGCGCTCGAAGGCGAGCGGCTGCAGCGCGTGCCGCGCGGGTTCGCGAAGGACCATCCGGCGGCGGAGTTCCTGAAATACCGGCAGTTCCTCGCCGGCGTGCGAGTTGGCCCTCCAGCTTTGCAACCAGCCCGAACTTCTACCGGACGGTGCTGAACGTGTTCCGGCACGCGGCGCCGCTCGTCCGCTTTCTGAACGATCCACTCGCTGAACCGCTGATGCGCGGAACGGGCACGCCTTCCGAGATGACAATGGGGAACACGACAATGAACGAGCGCGAGCTATGACGTCGCGATAAGCCCGCCCGTCGTCAACATCGCGGACCTTCGCCGGATCGCGAAGCGCCGGCTGCCGCGGGCGGTGTTCGACTACATCGACGGCGGCGCCGACGCCGAAATCACGCTGCGCTGAGAATTGTCGCGCCTTCGAGCAGGTGATGTTCCGCCCGCGCTCGGCGGTCGCGACGCCCACGTGCGATCTGAGCAACGACCGTCCTCGGCACGAAGCTGGCGCTGCCGTTCTCCTGGCGCCGGTCGGCAGCAGCCGGATGTTCTACCCGCGCGGCGAAGAGGCGGCCGCCCGCGAAGCAGGTGACGCCGGCACCGCCTACATCCTGTCGACGCTCTCGGGCTGCCGCCTCGAGGATGTCAAGGCCGCCACGCGAGGGCCAGCCTGGTATCAGCTGTATCTCGCCGGCGGACGCGATGTCGCCCTGCGTTCAGTCGAACGCGCGCGCACGGCTGGCTTCACCGCGCTCGTCGTGACGATCGATACGCCGGTGGCCGGCCTGCGCGAACGCGACGTGCGAAACGGCGTGAAGGAGCTCCTCACGCGCAATCCGTGGACGATGGCTGCCGTTCGTGTCGCAGTTCCTTGCGCGCCCGCGATGGCTCGCCGGCTGCGTGCGCGACGGCGGGCTGATGACGTTCCCGAACGTGGTGCTCGCAGACTCCGGGCCGATGCCGTATGCCGATGTCGGCGCGGCGCTCGAGCAGTCCATGGTGTCGCTGGGACGACCTGCGGTGGATTCGCGACGCGTGGAAGGGACCGATCGTGATCAAGGGCGTGCACACCGGCGACGATGCGCGCCACGCGATCGACGTGGGAGCCGACGCGATCGTCGTGTCCAACCACGGAGGCCGGCAGCTCGACGGGGTCGCGCCGACGCTGCGAGTGCTTCCGGAGGTCCTCGCGGCCGCCGACGGACGCATCGAAGTGCTGCTCGACGGCGGCATTCGCCGCGGCAGCGACGTCGTGAAGGCGCTGTGCATGGGCGCACGCGCGGTGCTCGTCGGACGCGCCTATGCCTACGGTCTCGCCGCGGCTGGCGGCCCAGGCGTCGCGCGAGCGATCGACATCCTTCGGAGCGACATCGTCCGCACGCTGAAGCTGCTCGGCTGCGCGTCGGTCGGCGAAGCTCGACGGCTCGTACGTCGATGTACCGCACGAGTGGATGCGGCGCGGCTCGCCGTCCACGGGGGTCTAAAGACCCGCGCCAGGCCGCGAAGTCCTCACGGACATCACCGCGAAGAACACCGCGCCCGCGGCGAGCGCCCCGAGGCCACCCAGCAGCTGCTCGCGGGTCGCCCCCGCGACAACGGCCGCCGACACGAGAATCGCAATCGTCGGGATCACGGGGCCAAGCGGCACGACAAACGTCGCGGCGTTCACGCGCGGACCGCTCCCGCCGGCCGCAAATCGTGGCGAACGCAGGCGCAGAGTCGACGCGCACGTGCCCGTATAGGTGACGAGGCGCGCGAGCGCGCTCACGACGGCCAGCTTCGCGAACGATCCGCTCAGCCCGAGTGCCAATGCGACAGCCGATGTAAACAACACCGCGTTGGCCGGCGTGCGGTAGCGCGGATGGACTCGGCCGAAGAATGCGGGCAGCTCGCCGTGTTCAGCGAGCGCGAACAGCATCCGCGATCCGCTCAGCACCTGTCCGGCGTTGTTTCCCGTCATCGACACGACCGAGCCGACGCCAATCAGCAGCGCGCCGCCCGCGCCGAGGAGAACGGCTGCCGCGTCGGCAATCGGCGTGGCGTGTTGACCGAGATCCGGCAGGACGCGCTGCGCGACGAGTTGCGCGAGCGTCATGACCGCGGTCACTGAAACAATCGTCATCACGAGTGCGAACGGCACATGTCGGCGTGGATCGACCGCTTCGCCGGCCGGGACCGGCACGACATCGAAGCCGCCGTACACAAAAATCAGAAGGAGCGCTGCGGTCGACACTTGATGAAATGACAAGGCCGGCAGCGCCGCGAGTGCACTGCCGCCCCCAAGCAGCAATCCGACGAGGATGAACAGCGCGAGCGGGACGAGCTTGCCAATCGTGAGCGCATTCACGAGCCACGCGCTCTGCTTGATGCCGCGAACGTTGATGACGGTGAGCGCGGCGGTGACGCCCGTGAGCAGCGTCGCCCGCGGCCACCCCGTCGTCATCGCGGGCCAGTAGTAGCCGAGCGCCACCGCGATACCGGCCATGATGCTCGCCTGACTCGACGCGCGCGTGAACCACTGCATCCACCCGACTTCGAACGCCGCGAACCGCCCGAAGGCGGCGCGCGTGTATAGATACGGTCCGCCTGTACCCTCGAAGCGGCTGCCGACTTCCGCGAAGCACACCGCGATTGTCAGCGACGCGACGCCCATGAGGAGGAAGGCGAGCGGACTCCACGCGCCGACCTGCGCGGCCACTTGCGAGCCGGTCAGAAAGATCGCGCCGCCGATGACCTGATTGACGCCGATGGCGGTCAGATCCCAGCGGCCGAGCGCGCGGCGCAGCGTCGGCGTCGACTTCGGCGTCACCGTGACGTTCACGGACAGGTTGTATCATGGCTGACGCTCGATGGCGCGAGGTTCTATCGAGCGATTCCACATGCACACCACTCTTCCGCGGCAGTTCTACGCCGACCCTGATTTCTACGCGCGCGAGCTCGAGCGTTTCTATTTCGAGCGCTGGATCTGCGCGGGCCGCGCGGATCAGATTCCGAACGCCGGCGACTACTTCACGCGACGCCTCGCGCGACGAGAATATCATCGTGACGCGAGACGCCTCAGGCGGCGTCAACGCGTTGTTCAACGTCTGCCGTCATCGCGGCACGCGGCTGTGCGAGCAGCCGGAGGGACACTTCGTCGATCGCATTCAGTGCCCGTATCACGCCTGGACCTACGATCTCGACGGCCGGCTGCTCGCCGCACCGCACATGGCGCCGGACGTTCTGCAGGGACGACTACCCGCTGCATCGCGCCGGCTGCGAAGTGTGGGACGGCAATATCTTCGTGAACCTCGCGAGCCAGAGGCATCCGCCGCTCGCCGGAACAGCTCGGCCGATCTGCCCGAGCGATTCGCGCGCTGGCGCATGCAGGACCTTCGGCTGGTCCGCCGCATCGTTTACGACGTGAAGGCGAACTGGAAGCTGATCGTCCTCAACTACAACGAGTGCCTGCACTGCCCGAACGCTCCATCCGACGCTGAACAAGCTGCATCACTACCTCGGCGCCGACAACGTGGCAGCCGACGGCGTGCTACTGCGGCGGCGCGATGGGATTCAAGCGATGGGGTCGAGACGATGAGCATGGACGGCAAGCGGCGGCGCGACTACCTGCCCGGGCTGAGCGCATCGCGAGCGGCAGCAGGTCGTCGTACTTCGCGATCTATCCGAACTCTGCTCCTCAGCCTGCATCCCGATTACATGATGACGCACACGCTCTGGCCGCGCGCGAACGACCGCACGGAAATCGTCTGCGAGTGGCACTTCCATCCCGACGAAATCGCGAAGCCGGATTTTCACGCCGACGATGCGATCGAGTTCTGGGATCTGACGAACCGCGAGGACTGGTGGATCGCCGAGCAGTCGCAGGCCGGCATCAACTCGCGGTGTACTCGCCGGGGCCGTATTCCGAGCGGGAAGAGCTGCTGTGGAGCTTCGACGCGATCGTCAGGCGGGAAGCACAATCTATTTCGCGAGCCAATTTGCATACAACTCGGGACGCCGATCGCGCATGAACAGCCGGCGCGCGTTCGACTCTGCGTTCCGCGCGAAATCGATGTCCGCGTAGAGTATCTCGTCGGTGCCCTGCGCCGCGCGGGCGATCACGACGCCGTCCGGACCGCACACGAACGACTCGCCGGCGAACGTCAGCCGCTCCTCCCTGTCCCACGCGGTTGCAGAGCGCGACGAAATAGCCGTTCTGAAACGCGGCGACGCGCATCTCCGCTTTGTACAGGCCTTCCGGCCATTCACCGACCGAGCCGGCCTGCGGCACGACCACGAGATCCGCGCCGCCGACCGCGAGCGCGCGCATGTACTCCGGGTAGTGCCGGTCGTAACAGATCGCGACGCCGATCTTGCCGGCCTTCGTCGCATACACCGGCGCGCCGTGTCGCCCGGTGTGTAGTAGCCCTGTTCGTGAAAGCAGGCGTAGTCGGTGATGTGGATCATGCGCGTGCGCCCGAGCAGCGTGCCGTCGGCGTCGATCACGGGCGAGCAGTCGAACGTCCGATCGCCGTCGCGCTCGAACAGATTGAGCACGGCGACGACGCCGAGCTCGCGCGCCTTCGCGGCAAACGCGTCCGTCAGCGGGCCGGGCAACGGCTTCGGCGAGCGTCGCGCACGTCGCGGACCGGCGGGATTCTGCGGATAGAACGGCTCGAAGGCGAGCTCGGCGAAGCCGACGAGCTCGGCGCCCTGCGCGCGCAGCCGTCTCGAACGCGCGCAACCCGCGGGCGACGTTGTCGGCCTTGTCGTTCGACGCATGCTGCTGAACCAGAGCGATCCATGCATCGTGTCAAACGCTAGCATGCCTGGGCCGCTTCGCTCAAATCCTCGTGCGACGACATGCCGTCAACTGTGCAGTAAACTGGAGAGGCTATGTCCTCATCAATTGCCGTCTTCAACGGCCACCGGCGCGTGCCGCCGCCCGTCAACGAACCCATCCGCTCCTACGCGCCCGGCTCGCCCGAGCGCGCATCGCTCAAGGCGAAGCTCAAGACGATGGCGGGCGAAAAAGTCGACATCCCGCTGATCATCGGCGGCAAGGAAGTGCGCACCGGCGACTGCGGTCAAGTCGGTGATGCCGCACGACCACGCACACGTGCTCGGCGACTACCACAAGGCCACCGAACAGCACGTCGCAGCAGGCGATCGACGCGCGCCGCCGCCGCGCAGCAGGAATGGGCGGGCTGGTCGTTCGACGACCGCGCCGCGGTCATCCTCAAAGCCGCCGAGCTGCTGACGACGACGCTGGCGCGACACGATCAACGCGGCGACGATGCTCGGCCAGTCGAAGACGATCGTTCCAGGCCGAGATCGACGCGGCCTGCGAGATCATCGACTTCTGGCGCTTCAACGTGCACTACGGCCAGGAGCTGCTCGACGAGCAGCCGTCGAGCGACCACACGATGTGGAACCAGCTCGAGTACCGCGGCCTCGAGGGATTCGTCTACGCCGTCACGCCGTTCAACTTCACCTCGATCGCCGGCAACCTGCCGACCGCGCCCGCGCTGATGGGCAACACGGTCGTCTGGAAGCCGGCGTCGAGCGCGATGTTCTCGGCGTACTACCTGATGAAGCTGTACGAGGCGGCCGGCATGCCGCCCGGCGTGATCAACTTCGTCGCCGGCGACGCCGGCCATGATCTCGAAGGTGCTGCTCTCGCACCGCGATCTCGCGCGGCGTGCATTTCACCGGCAGCACCGAGGTCTTCAACGACATGTGGAAGACGATCGGCGCATCGATGGGCACGCTACCGCTCCTACCCGCGCATCGTCGGCGAAACCGGCGGCAAGGACTTCATCGTCGCGCACCCGTCGGCCGACGTCGACGCGCTGGCGGTCGCGATCGTCCGCGGCGGCTTCGAGTTCCAGGGGCAGAAGTGCTCGGCGGCGAGCCGCGTCTACGTGCCGCAGTCGATCTGGAACGGCGTGCGCGATCGCGTCGTCGCGATGATCGACGACATCAAGATGGGCGACGTCCAGGACTTCCGGAACTTCATGGGCGCGGTGATCGACAAGCGCGCGTTCGACAAGATCAGCGAGTACGTCGAGCACGCGCGCGGCAAGGCGAAGATCGTCGCCGGCGGCAAGATCGACGGCAAGCAAGGGCTACTTCATCAGCCCGACGCTCGTCGAAACGACCGACCCGGCGTACCGGCTGCTCTGCGAGGAGATCTTCGGGCCGGTCGTCACCGCCTACGTGTACGACGATGCGAAGTGGGAGGAGACGCTGAAGGTCGTCGACTCGACGTCGCCGTACGCGCTGACGGGCGCCGTGTTCGCGCAGGATCGCCGCGCGATCGTCGAAGCCACGTCGGCGCTGCGCCACGCGGCCGGCAACTTCTACATCAACGACAAGCCGACCGGCGCGGTCGTCGGACAGCAGCCGTTCGGCGGCGCGCGCGCATCGGGCACGAACGACAAGGCCGGATCGAAGCTGAATCTGGTCCGCTGGGTCAGCGCGCGAACGTTGAAGGAGAACTTCAACCCGCCGCACGGATTACCGCTATCCGTTCATGCAGGCGGAATAAAGGCGGGAGGGGTCGGAGGCCGGAGGCGCTGGAGGCGACTTCAGTCCTGCCGGATGCGTTGGATAACGCTGGCAAACACCGCGCCGCCGATCGTTACACCCACCACCGCGCCCATGTGGGCGAACAGCACATGGGTCAGCATCGAATAATCACAGTAGAGCCGCAGGCCGGCGTCGGCCATCAGTCCGGCGCCCAGCCCGTACAGCGCGCCGGCTGCTATCGGACGGAGCGGCAACGCGCGCGCGGCCAGCAGACGCCGCGAACACAAGCGCAGGCAGCGCCGCAAGCGCCGACGTTCGAAAGCACGCGAACCCTTCCGCCACGGCGTGATCGGCAGGACCGATCGTGAAGCTCGACGTCGTGAGCAGCAGCACGCCCGCCGGAAGCGCGACACCGAGCGCGATGATTGCGGCGAGCGCCGCGCGCGAGAGCGCCCGGCCCGGGATGGATTCGCGCAGGGCGACAGCGACGATCGTGCAGCCGGCGACGGCCTGGCCGATCGAAAAGCCCCAGGCGCGGAGGAAGCCGATCGCGGTCATGTCCGGACGAAACGCGTGCAGCGCCGGGACGCCGACCACGATCGCGATGGCGAACGGCACCAGGGCGAGCGCGCGAATCGCCGGGCGCGCAAGCGGGCGCGCGGGCTTCAGGTCGCGCTCGATCGCGGTCCGGAGCGGCGCAGGGGCTTTCATCGGCTCAACAGCTCGCGCATTTTGCGCATACCGCGAAACGCCCGCGTCTTCGCGGCGTTGACGCTGAATGCCCAGCCGCGCCGCGATGTCGCTGAAGCTCTCGCCGTCAACGTGGTGCATCAAGCAGCGCCTGGCGCTGAGTCCGCCGGAACATCACGAAGCGCCCGCCGCACCTCGTCGCCCTCGGCAAGCGCGGCGACTGCATCGTTGACGACATCTGCCCTGTGCACGTCGGCTGCGAAGCGCGTCCTCGAAACGCAGGCGGCGAGCCGTCGCGCGGCGATGCATCAGGAACACGTGACGCGCGATCGCGAATACCCACGGCGTGACCGGCCGGCCGGGCTCGTACGTGCGGCGCGACCGATGGACGCTGCATGAAGGTTTCCTGCAGGAGATCGTCGGCGAGCGCCGCGTCGCGGCACAGCGAGATCAGAGTAGCCGCGGATGCGTCCCGCGAGCGCGGCGTACAGCGCGTCGAACGCGTCGATCCCGCCGTCGAGATAGCCGGTCATCAGGCGGCAGAGCTCCGTCTCGCAGCCGTCGGCATCTGCGCAGCGGCCTCCACGTGGTCCTTTGCGCGAGCGGTGCCGTTGGTTACAGCCAGCACGGAGATCCGCTGAATTAGAGCGGTTCGGTCTTTCGGGGCGGGTTGAAGAACGGCGTCTTGACGACGTCGGCCGGCACGCGGTGGCGGACCGCTTCGACGGTGACCTCGAACTCGAGCGTCGGTGCCCTCGGCGGTGTGCGGCGCATCGACCGTCGCGAGCGCGATCAGCTTCTTCAGCACGGGCGACCACGTCGTCGTCGTCGCGCGGCCGACCTGGCGGCCGTTCCTGATACACCGGCACGGCCACGCGCGAGCGGTCGCGGCACATCTGCGGCGGCAGACCAACGTCGTCGTACAGCTTCTCGACCGCGGGCCAGCTCGACCTCGAGGCCGACGATCTGCCGCGCCGGGCCGCGGCGCTGTTCGGCGGCGAGCGCGCGCGCGGCCGACGAACGGCGCGCTTGTCGAGCTGCACCAGTCGGCCGAGCCCCATCTCGAACGGCGAGTATTTCTGCGACTCGATCAGCGCCTTCTTGCTGCTGTTGAAATCGACGTCGATGAGCAGCAGTCCCGCCTCGACGCGCGCGACGTCGAGCGCGAGCATGCCGGCCGGGTGGATGTCGAACGGCCGGCCGCCGACCATCAGCGCGTCCCACACGTCGACGGCGCGATCCCACGGCATCCAGATCTCGTAGCCGAGATCGCCGGTGTAGCCGGTGCGCGAGATGTCGACCGGCACGCCGGCGATCGTGCCGCGCGTCATGCGGAAGTATTTCAGGCCGCGTGATGTCGGCGTCGGCGACCGGCGTGCGAGCAGCCGGCCCGAGGTCGGACCCTGCAGCGCGAGCGCCGCGACCTGTTCGGAGATGTCCTCGATGCGCGACGTCCAGGCCGATCGGCGTTCTGCGTGAACCAGCGCAGGCTCGGATCGGCGGCCGTCCAGCGAAACGTCGTCCTCGGTCGAGCCGCGTCACCGTGCCGTCGTCGATCACCTTGCCGTGCTCGTCGCACCACGGCGTGTAGTAGACCTGGCCGACGGCGAGCTTCGACGCATCGCGCGTGATGACGCGATCGACGAGCTGCGGCGCGTCGCGTCCGCTGATGAGGTACTTGAACAGCGGCGAGACGTCGATCAGCGCGGACGCGTTGCGAATCGCGTTGTATTCGTGCTCGTGATGCGCCTCGTACGCGCTCACCGCGTAGTAGCCGGACCACTCGCGATAGTTCAGGCTTTCGCGAGCGCGAACGTGCGCTCGTGGACGGCGGTGCCGATCGGCATGCGGCGATTATAGCGCGAGCCTCCCGCTGTCGTCCGGGCTCACGCGGCGTGCTATCATCCGCGTCTCATGCCGCTCGAAGCGATTCACCTGCTCCGCCTCGCGCTCGTGCTCGGCAACGCGACCCGCAGCTGCGGGTTGTGACAGCGGCGCTCGGCTGCTGCAGCGCCGCGCACGACTGAACATTCGCGCTCCATCAATCGCAAAAAAGCCTGTCGATCTCACGCTGTTGAAATGCTGCGAGCTGTTCGCAATGAAGTACAACGCCATCGTCATCGGCGGCGGCCACAACGGCCTGACGGCCGCGGCGTATCTCGCGCGCGCCGGGCGGAAGGTGCTCGTCCTCGAGCGGCGGCACATGTGTCGGCGGCGCCGCCGTCACCGAAGAAGTGTTCCCCGGCTTCCAGCTTCTCCGTCTGCTTCGTACGTCGTGTCGCTGCTGCGGCCGGAGATCATCCGCGACCTCGATCTGCCGCGCCACGGCCTCGAGATTCTGCCGCTCGACGGCACGTTCACGCCGATGCCGAACGGCGACTACCTCTGGCGCGTGAACGATCACGCGAAGACGCGGCGCGAGATCGCGCGCCACTCGAAGCTCGACGCCGAAGCGTACGACGAGTACGGCAAGGCGATGGTCGAGATGGCGCGCTTCGTCAAGCCGATCCTGAACATGACGCCGCCCGATCCGATGTCGCTGGATCCGCGCGAGCTGATGAAGCTGCTCTTCCTCGGCAGGCGCTTTCGCGCGCTCGCCGACGTGGATCGCTACAACCAGGTCCAGCTCATGACGATGAGCGCGGTCGATTTTCTCGATCAGTGGTTCGAGACCGACGTGCTCAAGGCGACGATGTCGGCGTCGGGGATCATCGGGACGTTTCTCGGCGTGCGATCGCCCGGCACGGCGTACGTGCTGCTGCACCACTACATGGGCGAGATCGACGGCGCGTTCCGATCGTGGGGATTCGCGCGCGGCGGCACCGGCGCCATTTCGAACGCGATCGCCGCGGCGGCGCGCGAAGCCGGCGTCGAGATTCGCACCGAAGCGCCGTGTCGCGCAGATCAGGACGCGCAACGGGCAGGCGAACGGCGTCGTGCTCGCGAACGGCGACGAGCTCGACGCCGACATGGTGCTGTCGAGCGTCGATCCGAACCTGACGTTCCTGAAGTTCATGAACGCCGCAAGCGAGCTGCCGCGCGGACTTCGTCGAGGAGATCCGCCGCTACAAGTTCCGCGGCTCGTCGGGCAAGGTGAACCTCGCGCTCGACGCGCTGCCCGAACTTCACCTGCCTGCCCGGGCCGGGCGCGCACCTGCGCGGCGCGATCTCGATCTCGCCGAGCGTCGACTACATGGAGCGCGCCTACGACCAGGCGAAGTACGGCGAGTTCTCGCGGCGTCCGTACATCGACATGGTGATTCCGACGCTCACCGATCCGTCGGTCGCGCCGCCGGGCAAGCACATCATGTCGTGCTTCGTGCAGTACGCGCCTTACAAGCTGAAGCCGGGACTGTCGTGGGACGACCAGCGCGAGGCGTTCGGCGACACCGTGATCGACACGATCGCCGAACACGCGCCGAACATCCGCGACATCATCCTGCATCGCCAGGTGCTGACGCCGCTCGATCTCGAGCGCGAGTTCGGTCTGACCGAGGGCAACATCTTCCAGGGCGAGCTCACGCTCGAGCAGCTGTTCTTCCTGCGACCCGCGCCGGGCTGGGCGCAGTACACGACGCCGATTCAGAAATCTGTGGATGTGCGGTTCGGCGACGCACCCCGGCGGCGGCATCATGGGCGCGCCGGGACGCAACGCGGCGCTGCGGATTTTGGGACAGACTCGGTGATCGCTTCCATCTTCTTCGGTCACGAAGACACGAAGGATCACGAAGGTGTTCTTCGTGGTCCTTCGTGCCTTCGTGATAAGAGCAGCCGCAAGATATGCGCGACGTGATCATCATCGGCGCCGGCCATAACGGCCTGGTGACCGCCACGTTTCTCGCCAGGGCCGGCCTGAAGCCGCTGGTCCTCGAGCGCAGCGATCGGGTCGGCGGCTGCGCGATCACCTCGGAGCTCGCGCCGGGATTCCGCTGTCCGACGCTCGCCCACGCGGCGGCGATCGACCCGGCGATCGTGCGGGCGCTCGGTCTCGAACAGCGCGGTCTGCGAGATCGTCAGACCAGTCGTCGACGCGTGCGCGCCGACGCTGGACAATCGCGCGCTCGTCCTCTGGTCCGACGCCGCGCGCGCTGTCGACTCGATCCGCGGTTTTTCGCCCGCTGACGCCGAGCGATACCCGCGATTTCTGCAAAGCTTCGCGAGCATCAGCGGCGTGCTGCGCGCGATCGCGAACGCGCCGGCACCCTCTCGTCGATTCGGCGAGCGCAGGTGACGTGTTCGAGCTGCTGAAAACCGGCCGCAAGTTCCGCGCGCTCGGCAAGCCAGGACGCGTATCGCCTGCTGCGATGGATGCCGATGGCGGTCGCCGACCTCGTCGCGCGAGTGGTTCGAGAGCGAACCGCTCCGCGCGACGATTGCGAGCGGCGGCGTGCTCGGATCGTTTCTCGGCCCATGGTCCGCCGGAAGCGCCGCCATGCTGCTGCTGCTCGGTGCGACCACAGGTCATCCGGTCGCGAGCGGATGGTTCGCGCGCGGCGGCACCGGTCGCATCACCGAGGCGCTGCGGCAGACGGCGACAGCCGCCGGGGCGGAGGTTCGCTGTTCGGCTGAAGTCGCGCACGTCGTCGTGAACGACGGTGCGGCGGTCGGCGTGGTGCTCGCGAACGGCGAAGAAATCATGGCGCGCGCCGTGATCTCGAACGCCGATCCGAAGCGGACGCTGCTCGGCCTCGTGGACCCGATGCACCTCACGCCGGAGCTCGACCCAGCGCATCAGGAATATCCGTGCGCATGGAACGCTCGCGAAAGTGAACTACGCGGTGTCGTCGCTGCTGCCGCTTCAACGGGCTGGCATCGCTCGGGCGATCAGCAGACCGCGGCGCTTTCCGGCCGCATTCGCCTCACCGCGGACATCGACGCGATCGAGCGCGCGTTCGACGCCGCCAAGTACGGCGCCTACTCGACAACGCCCTGGATCGAATTGACGATCCCGTCTCTGCACGACCCGTCGCTGGCGCCCCCCGGCCAGCATGTCGTCTCGGCGTACGTGCAGTACGCGCCGTACCAATTGAGAACTGAGGGTGCGCCGAGAGAGCTTCCCTACCGGACTCATGAGTCGGCGCGCGGCAGCCTGGCATGGGACGCGGAGCGCGAGAAGCTCGGACGCGTCGTCACGGACACGATCGCGCCGTACGCGCCAGGTTTCGCATCCTCGATCGTCGCGCAGCAAGTGATCACGCCGCTCGATCTCGAGCGCACTTACGGCCTGACCGGCGGCCACATCTTCCACGGCGAGCTCGCGCTCGATCAGTTCTTCGTCACGCGGCCACTCCTCGGCTGGGCGCGGCACGAGACCCCGATAAAAAATCTCTTTCTCTGCGGAACGGGCACGCATCCCGGCACGGGGCTCACAGGCAGAAGCGGCGCGCTCGCTGCCAAAGACATTGTTCGTCGGCTGAAGCGCTGATCAGCGGCCCGCTTCCCGCGGCGCACGCTTCGCAGCGGCACGGCGGCCCGCTTCGTGCTCGACGCGGTCCAGCCATCGAAGCTCGCCGCGCAGCTGCTGCACCATCAACCGAATCATCCAGACCGCTTCGTGAAATTCGTGGCCGACCTCCTGCCGCACCGCGCGAAGGGTCGCCTGCTCTCGCGCGAGCTCCGCTTCCACGAACTCGCGCCGGCGCGCGACCTGACGCTTGAACACGCCCGGCCGCGCCAGCCACGACAGCGCCATCCAGGTGAGAAAGGCGGGGTGATCCCGCGCGCCCGTCCAGTCCTGGCGCTCGAGCGCGTCGGCGAGCGCCGCGCCGCCGGCAGCAGTCGTCGAGAACACGCGCCGTTCGGGCCCAGCCGGCGCTGCATCGTCTTCGGCGCTCCTGATCAACTTCAAGCGCGCCAGTTTGTCGAGCGAGTAGTAGATCTGCGGACGCGACACGGCGGCCCAGTCGCGGACCTGGCGCCGTTCGAGCTCGAGATTCACTTCGTACCCGTGCATGCCGCGCTCGGCGAGAAGGCTGAGGACGACGAGATCGGGAATCGTCAGTGCCCTTGACATCGGATGCTGGACATCCTAACATGACTAGTCTAATTTGGACTAGATGGAGGCTACTGATGACCGCACCGCGACTCAAACAGCTCACGCCCGTTCTCATCGTCGAGGCCGTCGAACCGTGCATCGCGTTCTGGGTGGATCGCTTCGGGTTCAAGGCCGAAAACGAGGTGCCCGGGCCCGATGGAACGTTGATCTTCGCGAGCGCCGCGAAGGACGGCGTCGAAATCATGTGTCAGACGCGTGCAAGCGTCGTGGCCGAGAGCCCCGAGGTCGCGAAAGAGCTCGATGGCCACTCCGTTGCCCTGTTCCTCGTCGTCGAGGACCTGGACGCTGTCGAACGCGCGGTGGCTGGCGCCCCGGTCGTCAAACCGCGCCACAAGACGTTTTACGGAACGCTCGAACTCTACGTGCGGGAACCCGGCGGAAATACCGTCGGGTTCGCGCAACACGCGAGGGAATAGACGTAACTGGCGTAAAATCGCCGGATCATGTCCATCAATTCGCTTTTTGAGCTCCAGATCGCGCGGCGAGTGTTGTTCGGCGGCGCATTCGCTGCCACGCTCGCCGCGACTGTCGGAGGGTTACAGGTCCGGATCGAGGCACAGCAGGCAAAGACCTCGGCCCCGCCAACGGCTTACACGCAGGCGTTCGTCCGCGATCCGAAGATCCCGATCGACGAGGAATACACGGCCAAAATCAAGGAATACACGACGCGAGCCGTTCTTCAGCTCGCCGCTCGTGGACTATCTGCCGGCGTCGAAGACCGTGCCGACGCCGAAGGCGGTGCTCGGCGACGTCGCCGGCGCGCCCGGCAAGCTGCCGTACGCCGAAGAGGTCTACCAGTACATGCGCATGCTCGAGAAGGCCGCGCCGCAGCGCGTGAAGGTCGTACTCGCATCGGCAAGACCGAAGAAGGCCGCGAGATGATCGCGGTCGCGATCTCGTCGGAAGCCAACATGGCGAAGCTCGAGGAGAACCGCGCGCCGCCTCGCCAAGCTCGGCCGATCCGCGCACCATCAACATGGACGATGCGCAGGCCGAAACGCTGGTCAGCGCGTCGACGCCGATCTACTACATCACCGGCACGATCCACTCGCCGGAAACCGGGCGCGCCGACCGCGCTGATGGAGCTGGCCTACCGGCTGGTCGTCGACGACCACGAGTACATCAAGTCGATCCGCAACAACCTGATCACGCTCATCACGCCGGTCGTCGAAGTGGACGGCCGCGACAAGATGGTCGACGTCTACAAGTGGCACCTCGCGCATCCCGGGCCAGAACTGGCCGAGCCTCGTCTATTGGGGCAAGTACGTCGCGCACGACAACAACCGCGACGCGATGGGCGTCACGCTGAAGCTCACCGAGAACGTGCTGAACACGTACATGCAGTGGAATCCGCAGGTGCTGCACGACCTGCACGAGTCGGTGCCGTACCTGTACGACAACACCGTCGGCGACGGCCCGTACAACGCGTGGATCGATCCGATCCTGGCCGACGAGTGGGAGATGATCGGCTGGAACAACGTGTCGGAGATGACGAAGTTCGGCATGCCGGGCGTGTTCACGCACGGCAACTTCGACACGTGGTCGCCCGGCTATCTGATGTTCATCGCCGCGCTGCACAACGGCATCAGCCGGCTGTACGAAACGTTCGGCAACGGCGGCGCCGACACGGTCGAGCGCGACGCTGCGTCGCCGAACGAGTACGCGCGCACCTGGTACAAACAGAATCCGCCGCTGCCGAAGACGCATCTGGTCGCAGCGCAACAACAACAACTACGAGCAGACCGGCCTGCTCACGTCGCTCCACTACTTCGCCGGCAACAGCAAGCTGTTCCTCCGCAACTTCTATCTGAAGAGCAAGCGCTCGATCCTGAAGGCGAAGACCGAAGGCCCCGCCGGCGTACGTGCTGCCGGCCGACGATCCGCGTCCCGGCGCGCAGGCCGATCTGCTGCGGTGCTGCAGAAGCAGGGCGTCGAGATTTCCCGCGCGACCGCGGCGTTCACCGTCACGCGTGCCGGCGAAGAAGAATCAGCCGCGGCCTACGACGACCAGCGACAGCGCCAGCGGCCCGCGCGAGGAGAGCGAGTCTTCGAGCGCCGCAGCGCGAGCGAGCGGGGGCGGGGCCCAGCGAGCCGTGGACAATGACGCGCGGGACGGCCAGGACCAGGGCAAACCTGCTGAAAAGTCGCAGCCGACGACGCGCACCTTCCCCGCCGGCTCGTACATCGTCCGCATGGATCAGCCGTACAGCCGCATCGCCGACTCGCTGCTCGACTATCAGTACTGGAGCCCGAACGATCCGCAGCAGACGCCGTACGACGACACGGGCTGGACGTTCCCCGAGCTGTTCAACGTGCAGGCGGTTCGCGTCATCGACGTGAAAGTGCTCGACGCGCCGATGGAAAAGGTCACCGGCACGTTCGCGCAAAGGGCGGCGTGATCGACAGCGGATCGGTCTTCCTCGTCAACCACAACGCCGACATCGCGCTCGCGACGCTGCGCTATCAGTCTGAAGGATGCGTCGTTCGACGCCGCCGAAGAGCCGTTCGACGCCGGCGGCAAGAAATTCAATCGCGGATCGTTCATCGTCAGGAACGCGTCGGCCGGCGACATGCAGAAGGCCGCGGCCGATCTCGGCCTGCAGATCGTCGGCGTCGAGCACGGCGCCGTCGGTGAAGACGCACCCGGTGCGCGCGGCGCGCGATCGCGCTCCTGCACACCTGGCTGAGCACCCAGACCGAAGGCTGGTGGCGCCAGGCGTTCGACACGCCGCAGGTCCCCTACACCTACATCAGCACGCAGCAGGTCGCGAAGGACGACAACCTCAACGCGAAGTACGACGTGATCGTGTTTCCGCCCGTCGGCCGCGAACCCGCAGGCGATCGTCAACGGCATGCCGATGTACGGCAACCCGCTGCCGTGGAAGAAGACCGCAGAGACGCCGAATCTCGGATCCGAGGATCAGACCGACGACATGCGGCCGGGGCTCGGCTGGACCGGCGTCGCGCATCTGCAGGACTTCGTCCGAAAGGGCGGCCTGCTTCTGACGGTGATGGACACCGCAGACTTCGCCGTGTCGAGCGGCTTCACGCCCGGCCTGTCGGTCGCGTCAGCGTCAGCGGCTGCGCATCGTCGGCAGCGTCGTGCGCTCGAAGATGGTCGACAACACGAGCCCGATCGCGTACGGCTACACCGACAACCTCGCGATCTGGTGCGAGCAACGGTCCGATCTTCAACGTGTCGAGCATCGGTCGGCGGCGGCGGCGGACGTCGGCTCGGCGCGAGACGACGCGACGCGGCCGACCGGCCGCGGCACGGCAGACGATCCGGATACGCCGCAGGGACGCACGGGCGCGGATATCGAAGCCGAACCGAAGGCCGAAGTGTGGCAGGCGGTGCCGGTCACCGACGAGCAGCTGCGCAACGGCATCAACGTGATTCCGCCCGCGCAGCGGCCGCGCGTGATCCTGCGCTACGCCGACACGCGCGACCTGCTCGTCTCGGGCCTCGTCGAAAACGGCGGCGAGATCGCGCAGCATGCGGCGGTCGTCGACGTGCCGGTCGACAAGGGTCACGTGGTCGCCTTTTCGAACAACCCGATCTGGCGCGGCGAAACGCAGGGCAGCTACTTCCTCGTCTTCAACGCGATCCTGAATTTCGATCAGCTGAATGCCGGGAGGAAGCTGGATCCCAAGTAGGCGGAAGCGGTGTGAAGCAGGAGGGGCGGATGGGCCGGAACGCTGGGTCAGTCCAAGGAGTCGCTGTTGCAATCATCTCCGTCCTTCCCCTTCTGCCCGTCCCGCCCCTTCACGCGTTCCAGCCGTCGCCCCAGCGCGATAGCGCGGCGGCACCGCAGACCGGCACAGCCGTGATTCGCGGACGCGTGACGCTCGCCGGCGGCGTGCAGCCTGTCGCGCGCGCCAGCGTCCGCGCGAGCTCGCCAACATTGAAGACGCCGCGCGCGGTGAAAACCGACGCGAACGGCCGCTACGAAATCCGCGATCTCCCATCCGGCAAGTACGTCGTCAGCGTCGTCAAACCGAATTTCGTGACCGCTGCATTCGGACAGAAGCGTCCGCTCGGACCTGGCGCGCCGTTCGATCTCGCCGATGGGCAGAACGCCGCGGACGTGAACGTTTCGATCGCGCGCTCTGGGGTGATCAGCGGACGCGTGCTCGATGAGGTCGGCGATCCGGTGACGGACGTACAGGTCTTGACGATGCGGTATCAGTACCTCAACGGAGAGCGGCGGATGATGCCGGCGCCCGGCCGGGGCGCGACCAACGACGTCGGCGAGTTCCGCCTCTTTGGATTACCGCCGGGCGACTACTTCGTCGTGGCGGCGATGCAGAACGGAATCTTCGCGGAAAGCGACAGCAAAGGCGAGAGCCGGAGCGGCTACGCGTCCACCTACTATCCCGGCACGGGAAATCCCGCCGAGGCGCAGCGCATTTCGATCGATGCGGGCCAGGTCGTCGCCGGCCTGACGATGACACTGCTGCCCGTGCGAACAGTTCACGTGAGCGGCGTCGCGCTCGACGATGCCGGAAGGCCGATGTCCGGCGCGAACGTGATGACCATGACCACGAATACGATGCTGGGAAGCGCACCAGCCGCACGCGTTGGGGCGGACGGCAAGTTCACCGTAACCGGCCTGACCCCTGGCGATTACGTGCTCCGAGCCGGCTCGTTCCTGTCCGGCTCCGACGCACAGACTGCGACGCTGCCGATTACCATCGCCGACAGCGACATCAGCGACGTGCAGCTCGTCGCGTATCGCCCATCGACAATCACGGGCCGCGTTGTATTCGATCCGCCGGACGGCCGGCCCCAGCCGTCGACGCTTCGAATCGTCGCCGCGCGGCCGAATCCGATGTTGGGCGGCGGCGGCAATGCGACGGCGAAGGACGATCTCACGTTCGAGATGAAGGCGGCGCCCGGTCATGCGGTGATTCGCGCCAATGTCGCAGCCGCGGGTCCGTGGCAGCTGAAGAGCGTGATGCTGAACGGCGTCGACGTCACCGATAGCGGCATCGACGTCCCGCAGAACGAAACGATTCCAAATCTCGTGGTTACGATGACGGCCGGCCACGGGGAATTGTCCGGAACGGTCGCCGGCGCTGACGGGCAGCCAGAACGCGATTGCTGGGTCATCGTATTTTCGCGGGATTCAGCGAAATGGACGCCGCTTTCTCGCGCGACCGTTGCGACGCGACCCGGCCAGACGAATCGTTTTCAGGTGCGGGTCCCGCCGGGAGATTACTACGCGATTGCGGTCGACAACTTCGATGTCGAGCAAGGCGAGTGGACCGATCCCACGTTCCTTGCGCGCGTACGCGATCGTGCCGTCACGTTTTCCATCGCTGATGGCGACAAGAAAACGCTCGATCTGAAAGTGTCCGCGTCGCCGCGCTAGAAACGGAAGTCGCATGCAGACGCTTCGCACCGTTGTCGTGCTCGCATTCCTGGCGGTCACGTCGCTCACCGCCGCGCAAACTTTGCAACAGGTTCCACCGCCGGCACCTCAGCGTCCCGCTGACGAGGCCGATCCAAGCAAGCAGCCTGCTGCCGCGATCGTCCGCGGACACGTGTTCGGCGCCGATACTTCGCAGCCGCTGCGAAAGGCCCAAGTGCGTCTGTTCCCGACGGACGTCGCAAACGGCGGCAGTACGGAAACGCGGCAGGCGACGACCGACGCGAACGGTGCCTACGAATTCAAGGAGCTGCCAGCCGGCAAATACCTCGTGAACGCCAGCAAGGGCGGGTACGTGGGCATGAGCGTGGGCCAGGCGCGGCCGAACGAACCGGGGAAGCCGATCACCCTGCTCGCCAGCGAACTCCGCGAGCGGGTGGACTTCACGTTGCTTCGTGGCGGTGTCATCACCGGCCGCGTGGTCGACGAATACGGCGAGCCGATGTCGAGGATCCAAGTTAGCGCGATGCGGTCGGAAACGACCGGCGGCCGCAAACAGCTGATGCCGGGTCGCACGGCGTTGACGGACGACCTGGGAGAGTTTCGCATCTTCGGCATCAGTCCCGGACCGTACTACGTACAGGCGACGTGGCGCGGGATGATGCCCGTCCTCGCGCCGGGCGCGCCGGCGGACGAAGAAACGGGCTACGCGACAACGTTCTTTCCGGGCACCAGCGCGGCGAGCGAGGCACAGCGGCTCACCGTCGTCAGCGGCCAGACGATCAGCGACATCGCGTTCGCGATGGTGCCGGCCAAAACCGCCCGTGTCAGCGGCACGGTCGTCGATTCGCACGGCCAGCCCGGCCAGGGCATGTTGATGATCTCGCGCCACGAATCGGCCACGATCGAAAGCGGAATGAACATGATGGTCACGATTCGACCTGATGGCACATTCGCATTTGCAAACCTGACAACCGGCGACTACACGCTGCACGCGAGGCTCAATGGGCCGAAGCCTGAAAATGCGGCAGTCAACGTGTCCGTCGCTGGAGTGGACATCACAGACGTCGCTCTGACGACGGTGCCAGCCTCGTCGGCGATCGGTCGAATCGTCGCGGACGCTACGGCTTCGCAGAGCATGGCGTCCGCAACATTGAGCGTAATCGCTCTACCGGCGGAGCCGAACGGCTTCGATTTCCCGGGAAGAACGCCGGCGCGCGTCGCGGACGATCTGACATTCAAGTTGGACGTGCCCGCCGGCCTGATGCAGATCCAGGCGATCGGCCTGCCATCCGGCTTCGGCGTCCGCGCGGTGCGGCTCGGCGGCGTCGACGTCACCGACAGCGGCGTCGAATTCAAGTCTGGGCGCGACGTAAACGGACTGGAGATCGAGGTCACGAACAGGCTGACGACGGTGAGCGGTCTGGTATCGGATGCGCGCGGCGACAGCGTGAAGGATTACTCGGTGGTCGTCTTCCCGCAGGATACGAACCGGTGGACCACACGCTCGCGGTATATGAGGGTTGCGCGGCCTGACGAGGATGGCCGCTTCAAAGTGTCCGGACTGCCACTCGGCGAGTACTACGCGATCGCACTCGACCGCATCGACAACGTGAAGTGGAACGATGCTGAATTCCTGCAGTCGGTTCAGCCGCAGGCGACGATGTTCTCGCTGTTGGAAGCCGAAACGAAGACGATGGATCTCAGGCTGCGTACCGCGCCGCGCTAGAACACGTCCGCGCGCCAGTAGAGCATCTCCTCCTCCCGAAGAGCGACCGCCGCTGCGGCAGCCTGCGTCAACGGCCGCACCATCATCACTTCGGATGCGGCCTGCTTGCGCGCAATCGTGATCTGCGGCGGCCGCAAAGTCGCGCGGCAGCCAACCGTAGATGGTCGGCCGGCGGATCGTCGGCTCACGCGCGAGGAGCACCTGAAGCGTCGCGCCGACGCGTGCACCCGAGGGATCGCGATCGCCGCATTCTTCGATCGTCCACAGGGGCTGGATACACCGCTCCTGCCCTTCGTGCCCCTCCCGCCCAGTGATCACGACATATGCGACGGCCGTGGCGCCTTCCTCCGCGACGAAAAACTGAAGCTCGCGGCCGCCGCTCGGGCCGAGGCCGGCCCGCAGCCGCTTTTTCGTGACCGCGTAGCTGACGAGGTCGCGATCGCGTTGCAGGTGAAAACGGAATGGCTCGGCGCGAACCTTGTTCATGGCGGCAATCGCCGCGAAGTCGCGGTCGTCGGCCGAGCGGACGAGCGTGGCCGGCGCGCCGTGTCGCGTCGACTCCGTCACCTGCAGCTCCAGATCGAACGTCGGCAGCACGGTGAAGCCGAGCCGTGCGTAGTAGTCGGCGCCGATTTCCGAAAAGAGAAGCGCAAGGTCCGCGCCCTCCCTCGCCGCGCGGTCGAGCAGCTGCTCGATCAGCATCGTCGCTGCGCCTTTTCCACGATGCGCCGGCTGAGTGAAAACCGCGCCCAGGCCGATAACACGGACAGGTCGGGCGTCGAGCACCGCGTCGAACCAGTATTCCTTGGCACTCGCGAGAACCGTCGTGCCGTCGACGAGGGCCGTGCGGCGAAGGTGCGAGCGTCCCCACGCCGTCGCGAGCTGGGCGGACCACCACCGACCGTAGGCGGCGGGCGTCAGGCCGTCGTTCCAGATACTCATAGCTGGCGGTGAGTATCTGGTCGAGGAATGGGCCGTCGGCCGCTGCCAAGGTGGGCATTTCCTGGCATCTTACGGCAATTTCCTGTGGCACTTTTTACATCGGGCGCGTGCTTTAGGTCTAAATTGAGGAGGCAGGCAGCAGTTGATGAGGCGAATGCGGATATCCAACATCGTTTATTGGGGCGTCGCTGCATCCATGGTCACGGCAGGTACCGTGGCTGGGTTCGCGAAAACGGTCCCGACCGACGACCGCACGGTGACCCATGTCCTCAACCGACTCGCTTTCGGGCCACGGCCGGGCGACGTCGAGCGGGTCAAGGCGATCGGCATCGAGCGGTACGTCGACCAGCAGCTGCGTCCCGACCGCATCTCAGACGCTGGCATGAACGCGCGGCTCGCAACGCTCGCAGACCGTCGGGATGAGCTCACGTGAGCTCGCCGACAAATTCGAACGCCCCGCAATCGAGGCGCGCAAGGAAAAGAAGGCGAACGGCGATCCGCCGACGCCCGCCGAGAAGGCGATGCAGCAGAAAGCCAACAGCGTCGTCGTCGAGCTCAGCGAACAGAAGATGCTTCGCGCGGTCTACAGCGAGCGGCAGCTGCAGGAAGTGCTCACCGATTTCTGGTTCAACCACTTCAACGTCGACGCGCGCAAGGGCGTCGATCGGTTCATGCTCACCGAGTACGAGCGCGACGCGATCCGTCCGCATGTGCTCGGCAAGTTCCGCGATCTGCTCGAGGCGACGGCGAAGAGCCCGGCGATGCTCTTCTATCTGGACAACTGGATGAGCGCGGATCCGAACGGACCGCATGCCGAGGCGCGCGCGCCGAGGGTCGTGCGCGGACCGTTCGGCCGCCCGATGGTCGATGGCGCAGCCGCCTCGAATGCCGGCGCAGGGCAAGAACGCGCCGAAAGGCCTCAACGAAAACTACGGCCGCGAGCTGATGGAGCTGCACACGCTCGGCGTGGACGGCGGCTACACGCAGAAGGACGTCACCGAAGTCGCGCGCGCGTTCACGGGCTGGACGATCCAGAACCCGCGGCAGGGCGGCGGCTTCAAGTTCGAGCCGCGCCTCCACGACGACGGGCAGAAGGTCGTGCTCGGCCACGTGATCAAGGCGGGCGGCGGCGAGCGCGACGGCGAGCAGGTCCTCGACATCCTCGCGAAGCATCCGTCGACCGCGCACTTCATCGCGACGAAGCTGGTGCGCCGCTTCGTCAGCGACACGCCGCCGCCGCGCTCGTCGATCGCGCGGCGGCCCGGTTCCGCGCAACCGACGGCGACCTGCGCGAGGTGATGCGCACGATCCTGACCTCGCCTGAATTCCTCGTCGCCCGACGCGTATCGCGCCAAGGTGAAGACGCCGTTCGAGTTCGTCGTCAGCGCCGTGCGCGCGACTCGGCGCCGACGTGCACGGACGCGACGCCGCTCGTCCGCGCGACTGCAGCAGCTCGGCATGCCGCTCTATCAGTGCCAGCCGCCGACCGGCTACAAGGACACCGCGCGACGCGTGGGTGAACACCGGCGCGCTCGTCAGCCGGATGAACTTCGCGGTGCAGCTTACCGGCGGCAAGCTGCCTGGCGTGACGCCGACGACGCTCGACTGGGTGACCGAAACGCGCCGGCGGCCGATTTCTCGGAGACGACGCGCGCGACGATTGCGAAGGCGACGACGCCGCCGCAGATGGCGGCGCTGACGCTCGGCGCGCCGGAATTTCAGCGGCGGTGAACAGTGAACACAATGCGATGTCCCGAAGAGTTTTCTTGAAGAACGGCGCGTTTCGCGCTCGTCAGCCTCGGCTTCGCGCCGTCGTTCCTGGCGCGGACGGCGTTCGCGCAGGGCCGCTCGGGCCGCGCGAAGCAGCTGATCGCGATCTTTCAGCGCGGCGCCGTCGACGGCCTCAGCGTCGTCGTGCCGTTCGGCGAGACCGACTACTACCGCGCGCGGCCGAGCATCGCGATCGCGCAGCCGAACGCCGGCGACCGACGCCGCGATCGATCTCGACGGCTTCTTCGGCTTCAATCCGCGGCTGCAGGCCGCTCAAGCCGCTGTGGGACGCGCGGCAGCTCGCCATCGTCCACGCGTGCGGATCGCCGGACAGCACGCGGTCGCATTTCGACGCGCAGGACTACATGGAAACGGCGACGCCCGGCGTGAAGAGCACGTCGGACGGCTGGCTGAACCGCTATCTGCAGGCGCGGCACGCCGAAGCGGCGACGCCGTTCCGCGCCGTCGCGCTGACGCCGCAGCTGCCGCGCATGCTGCAGGGCACGGCGCCGGCGCTGGCGATGAGTCAGATCGGGCAGTTCGGCATTCGCGCGGCCAGGCGAGCGACGATGGGCGCGTCGTTCGAGGCGCAGTACGCGGCGGCCGCCGATCGCGTGCTGAACGGCACGGGCCGCGAAGCGTTCGACGCGATCAAGATGCTGAAGATCGCCGACCCGTCGAAGTACCAGCCGGAGAACGGCGCCGACTATCCGCGCAGCCCGTTCGGCCAGGCGCTGCGGCAGATCGCGCAGCTCACGCAAGGCCGAACGTCGGCCTCGAGGTCGCGTTCGCCGACGTCGGCGGCTGGGACACGCACGTGAACCAGGGCGCCGCCGAGGGCCAGCTCGCCAACCGCCTCGACGATTTCGGCCGCAGCATCGCGGCGCTCGTCGCCGACCTCGGCGATCGCATGGCGGACACCGTGGTCCTGACGATGTCGGAGTTCGGGCGGGCGGTGCACGAGAACGGCAACCGCGGCACCGATCACGGGCACGGCAACGCGATGATGGTCGATCGGCGGCGGCGTGCGCGGCGGCCACGTCTACGGCAAATGGCCCGGCCTCGCGCACGATCAGCGCTACGAAGGCCGCGACCTCGCGGTCACCACCGACTTCCGCGACGTGTTCGGCGAGATCGTCGTCCGGCACCTGGGCGTGACCGACGCGCGCCCGATTTTTCCCGGCTACACGCTGCAACCGTCGAAATTTCCGGGGCTCTTCGCCTGAGCGTTCTTAGTCACGGAGTCACGAACGAGCCACGAAGAACACGGCATCGTTCGGTACGAAATCGATTTCGTGCGCTTCGTGTTTCTTCGTGTCTTCGTGACAAAAATCGTCCGTGTTAGATTACCGCCCGTGCGGCTCGCTGATCTTCCCACTCCACAGGTCCTCATCGATCGCACGCGCGCTGACTGCGCAACATCGATCGCGTTCAGCAGCTCGCGTCCGCCGCCGGCGTGCGGCTGCGGCCCCACGCGAAGACGCACAAATCGCCGGTCGTCGCGAACTGGCAGATCGAGCGCGGCGCGGTCGGCATCTGCTGCGCGAAGGTCGGCGAAGCCGAAGTGTTCGCCGACGCCGGCATCGCCGACATCCGCCTGCCCTACCCGGTGAACCCGTTCAACGCGGCGCGCGTGCTCGCGCTGATGGACCGCGCGTCGATCTCGATCATCGTCGATCATCTGGACGTCGCGCGCGGCTGGTCCGACGCGATGCAGCGCGCCGGCCGCACGCTCGACGTGCTGATCAAGGTCGACGTCGGATTTCACCGCTGCGGCATCGATCCCGAAGGCGCCGACGGCCCGCCGGTCGAGTTCATCAGATCGGTCGCCTCGATGCCGGGGCTGCGGCTGCGCGGGTCTGCTGAGCCACGCCGGCCACGGCTATCACGCCGCGTCGGAAGACGAGCTCGCAGCGATCGCGGCACGCGAAGCGGAGATGCTTGTCGGGCTCGCGAGACGGCGCGGCACGGCGCGGGCATCGCGCTCGACGAGATCTCGGTCGGCGCGACGCCGACGCTGCGCTACAGCGCGCGGCAGCAAGGCCTCACCGAGCTGCGGCCGGGCAACTACGTGTACTTCGATCGCACGCAGGTCGCGCTCGGCGCGGCGACGCTCGACGACTGCGCGCTGACGGTGCTCGCCACGGTCGTCTCGAAGCACGCCGCGGACCGCATCATCCTCGACTGCGGCAGCAAGACGCTGACCAACGATCAGGCGCGCGGCATCACCCAGGCGCCCGGCTACGGCGCGGTTCTGAACGACGATCGGCACGGCCGTCGACGAGACGCTGACGATCGAACGGCTGTCGGAAGAACACGCGACGGTTCGCGTGACCGGCACGACCGCGCTCGAGCCGGGCGATCGCGTCCGCGTCGTCCCGAACCATTCCTGCGTCGTCTCGAACCTGGTCGACGTGGTGCGGCTCGTCGACGGCGACGAGGTGGTTGAGACGCTGCCGGTCGCCGCGCGGGGGCGCATTACGTAACGTTCCGTGCCTTCATCACGAAGACACGAACTCCACGAAGCACAGAACCAAATATCGTGCCTTCGTGATAATGAGGTATAGTCCCTGCGGACCCGCCCCAACATGGCTGAAAAAGAGAAACGCGAGATCGGCGACGCGCTCGGCATGGTCGAAACGCGCGGTCTCATCGGCATGATCGAAGCGGCCGACGCGATGTGCAAGACCGCGAACGTCGTCTTCGTCGGATGGCAGAAGGTCGATGCCGGCCTGGTCACCGCGATCGTGCGCGGCGACGTCGGCTCGGTGAAGGCCGCCACCGATGCCGGCGCCGCCGCCGCGCGCCGCGTCGGCGAGCTGGTCGGCGTCCATGTCATTCCCCGGCCCGCCGACGACCTCGAGAAGATTTTTCCGATTCGCTGACGCCGGCCTTCCTCGCCCGCTTTTTCTTCCTCGAACGCAGCGACGAGCTCAATTCCTTCAGCAACCCTTCGTTGCCCACGACGAGCAGCGGCTGCGCCGGCGCCCTCAGCAGGTTGAAGAACTCGCCGCGCTCCGTGCGCGCATACACCTCCTCGCCGTCGGTCAGCAGCTGCACGCCGCCGCCGCCGCCGGTCGCGTCGAACAGCCGCGTGCCGAACTGCTCCTGAGGACGCGGATGATCGCGTGGAGCTGGTGGATCGTGAATCCGCGGCGGCGGAGATCCGCAAGCACCAGCAGCTCGAACAGCTCGATCGGCGTGTAGCGGCGCTCCGTATACCCGCCCGCGGCGGTCCGGTGCGACGGAATCGCCGGCGAGAGCAACCCGCCCGCATCCCAGAGCTGCAGCTGGCGCGCCGTCAGCCCGGTAAGCGACGCCACTTCACGCGAGCTGTATGTCCGTTTCAGCTTCACGCGATTCGATCGGCCGCGGCAGCGCCCTCGAAATCCTTCGCCGTGAGACCGCCCTCGCTGTGCGTCGAGTACGTGAGCGTAACGCGTTTGTAGTTGATGAGGATGTCGGGGTGATGGTCCGCTTCCTCGGCTTTCGGCGCCAGCCGGTTGACGAACGCGATCGCCTCCGGAAAACCGGCAACGTGAACTGCTTTCGGATGGCGTCGCCTTCGAGCGTCCAGCCGGCGACGGTTTTCATCCGGCTCTGGATTTCAGACGTCGTGAGTTTCATCGATCACCTCGCGCTATTCAGGCCGCTGCGCGCGGATTTCGTCGAGCTTCGCGCGCGCGGCTTCCACGGCGTCGAGCGACTCTTTCTGAATCTCGAGCGCCGAAGGCCCTTCGGTCGCGCTTGCGAACGCGCTTCCCGCAATGCTCCGATGGTACGCGCGCTCGGCGCGCTGCAGCTCCTCGAGCGCCGCGGCGTGCTCGGCCTGCCACGCGAGCCACCGCTGAAGCCGTTCCTTCGCTTCGGCTTCAGTCGCTCCGCCGCACTCGATGCCGAACCGGTCGCCATTGTCGGCGCGCTCCGCGAACGCTACCCACTGCCCGTCCCGCTCGGTTGCTTTGACGATGTGATTCATAGCGCACCAAAACGCGACGGGCTCACCGCCGCCAGCATCGGATCGACGCGGCCATCGAGCATCGCGTCGGCGACGAGCGCCGCGGTCAGCGGGGCAAGCAGGATGCCGTTCCGAAAGTGGGCGGTCGCGTACACGAGATTCGGCAGCACGGCCGACGAACCGATCACCGGCAACTCGTCGGGCGACGCCGGCCGCAGTCCGACGCGCGCGCCGACAAAGCCGGCCACCCCCGCGTGCGGAACAATCTCGCACGCGGCCCTCAGAAGATCCCGGACACCGGCGACCGTTGTCCGCTCGTCGAACCCGACCTCCTCCACCGTCGCTCCCACGAGCACCGTGCCATCGTCCCACGGGACGAGATAGCAATGGTCCGCCCACGTCGCGCGGCGCAGCGGCTGGCCTGTCCACGACAAATACAGCAGCTGGCCGCGGACGGGCCGCACAGGCACCCGTTCGGCGACGCCTTCGATCACGACAGCGCTCGACCAGCTTCCCGCCGCGAGCACGACCGCGTCGCACGTCAGCCGACCGTGATCGGTTTCGACAATGAGATCGGAACCATCAGGGAACACGCGCAGCACACGACTTCTCTCGACCAGCTGCGCGCCGTGGCGCCTTGCGGCAGCCGCGAGCGCTCGCGTGAGGTCACTCGCCGCCACGAAACCGTGTGATGGGATCAGCAGGCCGCCGATCACGTTGTTCGCGAGGTGCGGTTCCTGCGTCCGTGTGCCGGGACCATCGACGATGTCGGCGGGAACGCCGAGGCGGGAAAGCGCGTCGGCCGTCGAGCACAATTTTCGCAGTGCCTGCTCGTCCGTCGCGACGTTCAGCGTTCCGGTACGCCGATACGGCACCGCGGCGCCGCTGTCGGCGACGATGCGTGCGACGAAGTCGTCGTACAGCTCGAGGCTGCGGACGGCGAGGTCGAGCAGAGGGCTATGGGCCTCGGCCTCGATGAACGGCGCAAGCACGCCCGCAGACGCTTGTGTCGCGCCCATCCCGGCGGCCCGATCGTCGACGATCTCCACTGATGCGCCGCGCCGCGCCAGCTCGTATGCCGTTGCGCAGCCGATTACGCCGGCGCCGATGACGACGATGTCCCGCGAGGGCGGCATCCACGAGCATCTTAGCCTCAAGCCACCGGCTCGCGCGGCACGTTTCGCATTGACCGCGCAAGGCCCGATTCGCCATACTACCCGGCTTACGTTCAAGGAGGTCCCATGACTGTCGCAGCTACGTCAATCCTTTCGCAGTCGCTCCTCGACAAGTGCCGCGAGCGCGCACCGGAATACGATCGGGCGAACCGCTTTTTTCAGGAGGACTTCGACGAGCTTCGTGCGGCTCGCTACCTGCTGATGGCGGTGCCGAAGGAATTCGGCGGGCTCGGCATGAACCTCGCCCAGGTCAGCCGCGAAACGCGGCAACTCGCTCAGTACGCGCCGGCGACGGCGCTTGCGTTGAACATGCACAGCTACTGGGTGGGCGATGCCGCCGACGCATGGAAGGCCGGCGACAAGTCGGTCGAGTGGATTCTGCGCGAGGCGGCAGCCGGCGAAGTGTTCGCGGCGGGCCACGCTGAGCACGGGAACGACATCCCGGGGCTGCTCTCGACGACCAAAGCGGAACGCGTGGACGGCGGCTACCGCTTCACGGGCCGTAAATCATTCGGCAGCCTCACGCCGGTATGGACGCGGCTCGGCCTCCACGGCATGGATATGAGCAATCCGTCAGCGCCGAAGATCGTCCATGGATTCATGCCGCGCGACGCGAAGGGCTACACGATCAAGGACACGTGGGACGTCCTCGGCATGCGCGCCACGCGCAGCGACGACACGGTGCTCGATGGCGCGTTCGTGCCGGACAAGTACATCGCCCGTGTGATCCCGGCCGGCGCTGCGGGCGTCGACGGTTTCATCCTCGGCTTCTTCACGTGGGGGCTGACCGGCTTCGCGAACGTCTACTACGGGCTCGCGCTGCGCATCCGCGAAGTGCTCATCGAGCAGTTGAAGACCAAGACGTCGATCGCGCTGACGCGCCCGATGATCTACCACCCGGAGATTCAGCACGGCATCGCCGAGATGACGATGGATATCGAAACGATGGGCCCGCACGTGGAAGCGATCGCGACCGACTGGAGCGAAGGACGCGATCGGCCCCGACTGGTTCGCGCGGCTCGTCGCGATGAAGCACCGGACCGTCGAAGCCGCGTTCCGCGTGGCCGATCGCGCGCTCGATCTCTCAGGCGGGTTCGGGATGTTCAAGAAGAGCGAGCTCGAGCGGCTGTTCCGCGACGCGCGCGCCGGTCGTTTCCACCCGGCGAACCCGCTCCTCACGCACGAGATCGTCGGGAAGATCACGCTCGGCATCAACCCGACGAGCAGCCGCGCTGGGGTTAGTTCAGCGCCGAAGCACGTGGAACGCGTGGGACGTCCACTCGTTGCTGCGAAAACCAGGGATGCACCAGAGTTGGCAAAGCGGCTCGATCGCGCGGGCCGCTTCGCCGATCCCATTCCGCCTGCTCCCAACCGAACTGCTCAAACCCACTTCGTGTAACGCGCTCTCGGCGGCGGTTCCCTTGACCGCGAGCACGAGCGCCTCGGCCCAGGCCGCGACCTCCGCATGCGCTCCTCCTGAGCCCGAACAACGAGTTTGGACGCATTCCACGGTGGCGGCACCGCCCGAAGGAGTGGTCCATGCGAATTGTGACATGCCTGATCGTCCTTGCTCTCTCGGCACCGGGCGCATATGCGCAGGAGAACTTCAGCAACCTCCACGTCAAGCGCGGCACGATTCTGACCATCACCGACCGAGACGAGGACGTCACGATTCGTGGACCGGTCACCGGCCTATGGCCCGATCGGCTTCGCGTCGGCGACGAAGAGTTCCTTCCTCACGCGGGTTTGAAGATCGAACGTGACGGCGACCCAATTTGGGACGGCGCGCTCGTCGGTCTCCATCGGGAATGCACCCTTCGGCACGGTCGCGGCGACGTCTCTCGTGACGGCGGGAATCGGCGCGCTGATCGACTGGTCGGTCCACTCGCGCACGCTCGTGTACGGCGGCCCGTCGAGTTCGTTGGCGCGGTGGGCTCGGCACGTAGCGCCAATCGTCACGTCGCACGAACGGGCATTGTCTATGTGGTTCAGACTGCACTGAACCACTCCGCGCGACTTGAGCCCCCGGCGACAGGGTTCCCGCATTCTCCAACGGGGAGTATCCCGGAGGAGCAAACATGACGATGAACCGAAAGCACTTGACGGCGACTTGCCTGGCGTTTTTTCTGGGAACATCAGTCGCCCGAGCTCAGGAGGTCGTGGCAGGGTCGTTCGATCAACTGCGACTCGCGGCAAGACTCGGAGACACGATGACCGTGACCGACGCGTCTGGAGCGACCGTCACTGGCAAGCTCGCCGCGCTTTCGACTTCACAGCTGACGCTGCTCGTCGGGAGGTCGCGGCGCGATCTCCTCGAGCAGGACGTCCGCACGATCACGCGCCACGGCCACGCGAGCCTCGCGCAGGGTGCGCGATGGGGGTTCGCGATCGGAGGGGGTATCGGATTGCTATCCGGGTTGGCCTGGAGCAGCAGCGATTGCTACAGCTGCGGCTCTTTTACCGCACTGTTCGCCGCAACGTATGCCTCGCTCGGTGCCGGTCTTGGCGTCGGCCTCGCCGCGGTTACGCCGACGCGCCCCTTGATCTATTCCGTCAACGGCGAAGTGCGGCGCAGAGTTGCTGTATCGCCGATTGCGGCACCCGGCCGGCGCGGCGCTTCGCTGTCGCTTGCGTTCTGACGCGTGGAAAACCCGAGGTCGCGCAAGCGGCCGTCGTGCAACCCGTAGATGATGGCGTGCACGGTCACGGGCTGGACGCGTGCCCACGCGTCCTGGATCACCGTGGTCTCGCAGACGTGGCGCGCCTGGGCGATCGCGTTGAGCTCGCACATGCGATCGATGCGGCGTTCCGCAGCCAGCGCGTCGAGCTCGTCGCGGTGGAGATTCCGCACGTCCTGCACGTGGCGCAGCCAGTTGTCGATCAACCCGAGCTTTGCCTCGTCGAGCGCGGCCTTCACGCCGCCGCAGCCGTAGTGTCCGCAGACGATCACGTGCTGCACGCGCAGCACGTCGACGGCGTACTGCAGCACCGACAGGCAATTCAGATCGGTGTGCACGACGATGTTGGCGACGTTGCGGTGGACGAAGAGCTCGCCAGGAAGCAGGCCCACGATCTCGTTCGCCGGCACGCGCGAATCGCTGCAGCCGATCCAGAGATACTGGGGCGACTGCTGCGCAGCAAGCCGCGGAAAGAAATTGGGATCAGCCGTCGCGAGCCGCTCGGCCCACGCCTTGTTGTTGTCGAGGAGATCTTTCAGCAGACGTTACCTCTGTCGCTCAGATGTGGGGCGCCCGCCGGGCGCCGCTTTGCCCGCGTCCAGATCGTTCCAGTTCATGATCGCGTTGAAGCCGAGCGTGTAGGTGCCCTGCGTCTGCCAGCGCCAGAACGGCCGGATCGCGAACATCACGACGTGGCCCTTGCCGAGCGGCTCGTCGAGCGCCGCGGCGCGGTTCGCCAGGGACTGACCGTTGGCGAGCGTGCCCGACAGCAGCATGTCGTTCGGGTTCGCCGGAGAACTGCATGACGACGCGCGGACGCGACTGTCGTCGATCGTGATGCCGAACTGCTGCGGCCAGCTGCCGGAGCTGCGCCGCGTCGTCGGCCGGCGGCCGCTCGCCGCGGCCGGCCGGCGGCGCGGCGTCTCGGCATCGGCTCGAACGGCTGAATGCGCAGCGGCACGCGCGTTCGGCGTGACGTTCTGGCCGATGCCGGCGTTCGGATTCGTCCCGGGCGCGCCGCCGCGCCCGCCGCCGAAGCCGCCGAAGCCGCCGCCGCCGCGTTCAGCACCGGCGACTGGTTGAAGTACACCGGCAGGTCGGCGCTCGCCGTAGCCGTACGCGATCGGGCTCTTCATGTCGCTGAATCTGCGCGCGCAGGATCGACCCGCGCACGAACAGCTGCGCCGGCTCCTCGACGGTGACGCCGGTCGTGATGCCGTACTCCGGGAAGATCGTCGCCGTCGATCCTTCGGTGATGAGCGTGCCGCCCTCCTGCACGAACTTCGCGAGCTCGAGCGAGCCCTTCGATGCCCATGCCGCCGCGGATGTCGTCGCTCGAATCGACGTACGCCGAGATTCGGGAATCGCGTCGGTCTTCTTGTACGGCAGCGGCGCGTTGCCGGTCATCGGCATGCCGTTGACCTGCGACACGGCGCGTGCCGCCGACGTGCGGGAAGATGATGCACGTCGTACTTCGAGCGCAGGTTGCCCTCCCGCAGCTTCTGATCGGCGAAGTAGGTGTACGGCACGCCGAAGGTGTCGAGCGCGGCGCGCCACCAGCCTTCGTCCTGCGTGCGCGTCCAGCTGTGGACGTAGCCGATGCGCGGCATGTCGAGGTCGTGCGTCTTCACGCTCGGCGCCGACGCCACCGCCCACGCCGACAGCCCGAGATCCTTCAGCATCGGCTCGAGCTTCGCGCGATCGGCGTTCGGCACGATGATCGAGCCGGCGCGGAACTTGTGGCCGCCGATCTCGAAGTCGTCCTCGGCCGCCAGCATCTTCACGTCCTTGTTCTTGAACCGGAACGTGACGAGGTTGTTGTCGGCCGTGTGCTCGACGACGAGCACGCTGCCGGTGCCTTCGATGCCGCCCGGCGCCTTCGCATCCGCCGTCAGCATCGTCATCGGCTGATCGAGGATGCTCTTGTCGGTCACCGGCAGGATCTTGATGTCGCGCATGTACTGGAACGTCCAGCCGGTGTCGTCGTACGGCGACGGGTTCTGCGGCGCGTAGTTCTGAATCGAGAAATACATGTCGGCCAGCGTGCGGAACGGCTGGTCGCCGCGGACGATGTAGTCGCCGGCCTTGACGTCGACGGTGCCGGCCTTGAACGCGCGGTCGGCGCGCGACACCTCGAGCCCCTGCGCGCGCAGCTCGTTGACCGCGTCGGCCGCGTCGGCCTTGCGGCGCTGCGTCGCGGGAATCACCCAGGCGTAGGTCGGCCCGTTCTTGCCCTTGTCCACCGCGCGCTTGTTCTTCAGCCAGTAGTTCTCGAGATAGAGCTCCTTGTTCTTCGCGACGTGGTTCAGCGAGAACAGCAGCGCCGACTCCTGGATGTTGGTGTTGTTGCGCGGCCCCCACTTGATCGACGGCAGCGGCGGGTTCGGCCGGAACCATTCCTTGCTCGTCGCCGTCGCGCCCGGGCGGACCTCGTAGGGATCGGGCCCGTAGCTCTGGACTTCGTAGAAGCGGCCGATCGAGTTGTGGCTGTGCGCGATGAAGAACATGTAGTTCGGCACCCAGCCGTCGTAGAACCCGTAGGTCCACACGCCGGGCACGCCGCGCTTGGTCATCTCCATCACGTCGTTCTCGGCGAGCATCCACCACTCGCTGACGACGATCGGATCGATGTCGTCGTTGTACGGACCGGTGCCGGTCGACGCGTAGAGATAGGTCTGCGCCTCGTGCAGGTCGTGGATGACCGTCGGATGCCACTCGAGCGTTTCCTTCGTCACCGCCTGCGTCAGCTTGAGGAACTGGCCCATGCCGTCGCGGTTGTTGTCGTGCTGCACGTACTTGCCCCAGTACATCAGCGGCAGCCGCGCGTCGCCCGGCGCGCGCTTCTTGTTGAAGTAGTAGGTGTCGACCTGCTTCTCGCGGCCGTCCACCTCGATCACCGGCGTGATCAGCGTGATGACGTTGTTGCGGATGTTCTGGATGAACGGCGTCTCCTCGACGATCAGGCGGTACGCGAGCTCGATCAGCATCTCGGGACCGCCGGTTTCCGGCGAGTGCATGCCGCTGATCGCGTAGTAGATCGGCTTGGCGGTGTGCAGCAGCTGCTGCGCCTGCGCTTCGGTGGTCTTGCGCGGATCGGTCAGCGCGCCGAGCATGTCGCGGTACTTGTCGAGCGACTTGATCGTCGCCTCGTCGGCGATCGCGAGCAGCACGATGTCGCGGCCTTCTTCGGTCGTGCCGACCTTCCAGTACTTCGCGCGCGTCGGCGCCGCCTTGGCGAGCGCCTCGTAGTAGCGGTAGATGTCCTTCGCGTAGGTGAGCTCGCCGGGCGTGCCGACGGCGCGGCCGAGGAACTTCAGCGGCGACGGCACCGTGTCGGACGCCGGCAGGTGATCGACGAGCTCGGTCGTGATCCGCGGATCCTGCAGGTTCTGCTTGATGAGTCTGCGTGTACTCCTCGTCCTTCTTCTGAGCGCCCGCGGCTTTCGTCGCACCCTTCTCGCGCGCCACCGAACTCTGCGCCGCGATCGGTCCGTTTCCGAACGCAGCAATCGTCGTCGCGATCGCAAGCACCGCAGCGATATGGAATCTCATGCATCGTTCTCCGGGATCACACGGACGCGAAGCCACGCTCGATCCGTACGTTCCGATCGTGCAATCGTAGTGCGAACGTTGTGGGGTGAGCCGAAAATATCGTGGACGTCGCGGACGGTTCGATCGTGTCAGCGCGGCGGGCACACCGTGACAAAGCCGATGGACGGAAGCGCGTGGCCGGCCGTTACCTGAGCCAGACATACCCCATGCGGCGCGGGCGTCGAAGGACCGTGCGTGCGGCTCCGCGCCGCCCGAACCGGCCCGGCCAGGGGCGGCGGGTACGGCACCGCGTAGGGCACCGCATACGGCACCGGATTGAAGTCGCTGTTGTACGGCACGGGCGGAGCGGGATACGCGTTCGCGTATTCGTACCTCTCCGTGTTCGGGTAGTCCGGCCCATGCCCGATCACGATCGATTCGGGAGCGGTGCCTGCGGCGGCGAGGTAATTCGCCATTCGCACTTCCTCGTCCGCGCGGTCGGCGGCGGCCGCTTCTTCGCGACCGCTCTTGAGCATCGCGAGCACGATGTTCTCGCTCAGGCCGTCCGCCTTCAGGGCGACGAGCTGGTCGGGGTCGATCGTGAAAATGGATTTGTCGCGGTCGATGAGCGCCAGAATCACGGCTTCCGACACGCCGGCCTTCGACAAGGCGACAACCTGCTGCACTGTCACAGCCGATGCGGGCACCGGAACAAGCAGCAGCATGAGCAGGAGCGCAAGACAGGCCGCCTTCATCACGATAACCATAACGTGCAACGTACTCGCCAGTCGAGAGGTTAGGATAGATTTGAAAATTTGGGAGGACGCCGTGGCCGCCTGTGCTCCGGCTAGGACAGATTCATTTGAAGGGGACACTGGCGCAGATGAGCTCTGTTTGTAAATCACTCATTTGCCTCGATTTGCGCCGCCAGCCGATGATCGCCAGCGGGTACGCCGCTTGCGTTCGAGGCTCGAGAGTTCAAGGAGCAATTCTGTGATGGTGTCGAATCGCTTGGCTTTCGCGGCAGTCGCCGTCGCGTGCATCGTGGCGGCGGGCGGCGGAGGATACCTCGCAACGCGTCAGAATGCCGTGCCGACGCCCGCGTCGGCCGCCGCCAATACGCCGGTGCCCGCGGCCGCTGTCCCACCGGCAGCTGCCGTTCCCGAGCGGCCGGTGCAGGAAACCGAGGCCGTGGTCGGCGACTCGCCAAAGCCGGCGGTACAGGTCGAGCCACCCGATCCGCAGCCGCCCGCGCCGAAGGCTAGCCGCGAGACGCGCTCGAAGGCCGAGGCGCCCCGCACACCGCCGCCGGCGCCCAGGTCGGCGAGAGCCGCGGCACAGCCACCGCCGCCGCTCGATCGGCCGTGGCCCACCGCCGCCACGACCCAACCGGCGCCGCCGCAGCCGCCGCCGCCACCCGACGACGCACCCGAGCCGCCGCGCGCGCCGGAGCCGCCGCAGAAAACATTTCAGGAGCTCGTCCTTCCGTCCGAATCAGTGATCGGCCTGCAGACGGAAACGGCGCTCTCGAGCGAACGCGCGCGCGTCGAGGATCGCGTCGAAGCCCACGTGACGCGCGACGTTCGCGTGAACGGACAGATCGCGATTCCTGCCGGCTCGAAGGCACTCGGGTCCGTCACGCAGGTCGAGCGCGGCGGCAAATTCAAGGAGCGCTCGCGCATCGGCGTCCGATTCCACACCCTCGTGCTTGCCGACGGCACGCGTCTGCCGATCAACACCGAAACGATCGTGCGTGAGGGCGCCGCCCCGGAGCCAGCGCAGAAGGTTGGCGCCGGCGCTGTCGGCGGAGCGATTCTCGGCGCGATCCTTGGCGGCGCGAAGGGTGCCGCGGTGGGTGCGGCCGCGGGCGCCGGCGGCGGCGCCGCAGTCCAGATGGCGGGCGATCGTAACGCGGCCACCCTGCCACCGGGATCAGCGCTGACGGTGCGCATCATCTCGCCGCTGACGATTACCATCGAGAAGGAATGAGCCCTATGATCCCAACCCGGTTGATCGCAGCGGTGGCGCTCGCCGTCACGGCGACCGCACAGCAGGTCACCAAAGAAACAGTCCCCGGCGTCGCGAACTTCGCGCGCGTCGAAACCACGGTCGCCTGCGGCGGAGTCATCACGCCCGCGGCGGTCGCGGACCTGCACGACCGCGGCTACAAGTCGGTCTTCAATCTTCAACTCCGCGACGAGCGGAACGCGCACGTCGACGAAGAAGCCGCGGCGGCGAAGGCTGCCGGCATCACCTTCGTGCACGTGCCGTTTACGCCGGCGACGCCCGATAACGCGTCGGTCGAAACATTCCTCACGGAAATCAGCAAGCCCGAAAACCAGCCGGCGTTCATCCATTGCGGTGGCGGCAACCGCGCGGCCGGTTTCTGGATGATCAAACGCGTGCTCGTCGACAAATGGGATGTCGATAAGGCCCAGGCGGAAGCCGAGGCACTCGGCCTCTCGAGCACGCCGATGAAGCAGTTCGCGCTCGACTACATCAACGCCCACAAGCACTGAACCGAGGACAAGGCGGTCGAAAGCGACCCGTGCGGAGCCCTTTCGGAGCCCATCCGTTTTTGCGCGAATCCGACTGATTTTGAGGCACATGTTCGCCTCGTAAACGCCTCAACAAAAAGCGTTAGGGCACATCGCTTGCACCGTTGCTTCGAGGAAAGCCCGAGCGTGATGCTCGGCTCATCAAGGAGCGTGACGAAATGCGACGTGCAACAAAGATTTTCCTGGCAATCGCAACGGCTGCGTTGATCTACGCGCCGATTGACGCGCGCGCCGACGGCTATGTGAGCCCGTGGGCCGGCGTCAATTTCGCGGGCGGCGGCCTGGACAGCGGGCGCGGCTCGTTCGGCGTGCAGGCGGGCGGCATGGGCGCCGGCATCATCGGCGGCGAAGTGGACTTCGGCTATAGCCCCAGCGCCTTCGGTACACAGAACGACTTCGGCAACAACAGCATCATCAACTTGATGGGCAACGTGATCATCGGCGTGCCGATCGGCGGGACGCACGGCATGGGGTTCCGGCCTTTCGTCACGGGCGGCCTCGGTCTCATCCGCAGCCAGATGGATGGCGGAACGCTCGCGCAGGTGTCGTCCTCCGATAACAACTTGGGCTGGGATCTCGGCGTGGGCGCGATGGGATTCTTCAACGACCGCGTCGGAATCCGAGGAGACCTTCGCTACTTCCGCAACATCACTGGCAACATCATCAACAATTTCGACCAGAGCAGCCTGCATTTCTGGCGGCTTGGCTTCGGCGTCGTCATCCGCTAGGGAACGACTTGCCACAATTCGCTCCACGTGTCGCCCTCGTCATCGCTGGCGAGGGCGACCACGCCGTGCTTCGGAAACTCCACTGACAGCTCACTACGACCGAGCAGAAGCGTCAGCAGCTGCGGCATGTGCGGGAAGTGCCCGACCAGCATGATGTCGCGCGGCTCCCCTCGGAGCCGGTCGCGCATCCACGACGGCGGATCGGTCGGCTGCAGATCGCGCGTCGCCGAGAATTCCGCGAGCGCATTGCACGCGCGCCAGAACGCTTCGGCGGTCTGCCGGGCACGAAGCTTTCCGCTGTGCCACACGATCGAAGGATGAGCGCCGCGGGCCGCGGCAGCCGCCGCGGCGTGTTCGACGGCGGCGCGTCCCTCTGCCGATAACGGCCGTCGCGGATCGATCTCGGGACCGACAGCGGCGCCGTGATGGACGAGGAACAGCTGCAAGTGTTACGGGGCGGCGGTATGACCTGGCGGGTGCGGATACGCCTTTTCACCCGCGAGAATTCTCACGGTCTTTCGGTTCTCCGGAAGCGGCAGCGGGCAGGTCGTGTACGGGTTGAACGCGCAAGGCGGGTTGTACGCCTCGTTGAAATCGAGCACCGTGGTGCCGTCGTCGTTCAGATCGGAGTAAAGGAAGCGCGCGGTGTCGTAGGTTTCCTTGCCGCTCGTTCCGTCGCGGAAAATGAAATAGAGGCGCTTGGGCCGCGTCGTCGCAGGGCGGAGCCGAACCGTTTCGCCGTTGAGCGTGAACTCCACGACGCCTTCGGTCTTGTAGACCTGATCGTCGCCGGTTTGATTCGGTGTGTGGAAATCGTGCGGCGCGGGATCCTTGATGAAGCGCCCGGTCACGCGATAGCGGCTGTCGATCGGGAACCAGTGAAACCCTTCGAAACGCGTCGCGACTTCGCCTTGCGGATCGCGCATGCGGATCGTCGGGCGTTCGCCGCTGCGATGAACCCAGAGCGCGATGTCGCCGAATGCCACTTCATCGGGACCGTCGTGCTTGCCTTCCGCGTTTAGATGTTCATCGTCCTTGAGGTCGGTCGGTCCCGTGATCGGCTGGTTTTTGATTGTGGCCTTCACGCCAGCGGCCGGCTCGAATCTGACTTTGTCGCCGTCGAGCACGAACGCGCCAGCGGAAGCCGGAGCCCGCGCCGGAAGCTTGACGGCATTGCCATCGGCGCTGCCCGCCGGGTTCGCGCCCGGCGAGAGTGAAAACAGACCCGCGAGCGGCACGTACTCCTTGCGGTAGTCAGCTTCGTGCTTCGCGCGGAAGGCTTCGACTTCTTTGACGTTCGCATCCGATTCGCACGCCAGCGCCGACAACGCGACGCCGACGGCCGCCATCCAGGCGAGGGCACTTCGTGACATCATCGCTCCTCGTGTGAATCTCGAATCCTAGTCGGCGCGATGTCCAGCGTCAAATCCGGTGTCGGCGGGTGGCTGCTCATCTTGTGCGGCGTGCTGCTGCTGTGGCAGCCGCTCAGTTTCGGGCTCGTGGCCTCGAGCTCCTTGGACGCGCTCGTCGTGCGGGGCGTCCCGCTCGCAGCGGTGTTGGTGGCGCGCTTGATCGTCACCGCGCTGGGTATCGCGGCGGGGCTGGCACTCGCCGGCCGCCGCCCGAGCGCCGTCGCCTTGGCGAAGACGGCGCTCGTGGCAACCGCAGCGATGGACGTTTTTGTCTATACGACGCCGTACGCGCCGAACAACCGAACCCCGGGTGAAACGCCGATTTACATCGCCGTTTCGCTCGGGTGGTGCGTCGCCTGGTTTCTCTATCTGGTGCGTTCCCATCGCGTGAAAAATACGTACTAGGTGAAATTCAGAAGAAAATGCCACGCTCCTTCGTCTCAGCCTGACGAGAGCACGAACTGGTTGCCGTCTGGATCTTTGAAGATGGCCGCGGTGCCCCAGTCGGCTTTCTGCGGATCCTGAACGAACTCGACCCCGCGACCCTTCAACTCGGTCGTCGTCGCCTCGACGTCATCGGCCACGAAGCTGACGTTCATGAAGCCGCCGATCATCGCCTCCTGGCCGCCGGCGGTGAAAAGCACCAGCCTCGTTTCCGCGCGAGGAATTCCCAGCTCGATCCAGCGCTGCTTGCCGTCGAACGGCGCGTCGGTCATCACGCGAAAGCCAAGCTTCTGCGTGTAGAACTCGAGCGACCGATCCTGATTCCTGACCGGAACGTTCACGAACTTGATCGCCTTGATCATCGCCGCTGCCTCCTGACGACGATCGTGAAGCGTGTCGGCGTTGTGCGCAAGGCGTGCATCGGCTACTATGGCAATGGTTGCTACAGCTCGACGAATACATCATCGACACGCTGATGGTCGATCTCGTCGGCCACGATCGGCAGCCGTCCGCGTATCTCGTGTATCTGTTTCTCTGGCGCGCGACGCACGGCAAACGCCAGGCGACCGCGCAGGTGGCGCTGCAGGACATCGCCGAGGAGACCGGGCTGTCGAAGCGCTCGGTCCAGAGCGCGATCGGCTGGCTCGCGAAACGAGCGCTGCTGGACGTTGCGAGAGAGAGCATCACGGCGGTTCCGGTCTATACCGTGAACCGCCCATGGAAACGCTGACCGCTACGCGACCGCCTTGTCGGTGATCTCGAGCCCGCGATCGATGATCGCGAACGCCTCGCGCAGCTGCGCCTCGGTGATGCACAGCGGCGGGTTCGTGAAGAACGTGTTCCAGCGCACGAACGTGTAGAGCCCTTCCTGGCGGAAGAACTTGCCGAGCGCCGCCATCTCGTCCGACGTGCCGTTGAACGGCGCCAGCGGCACCTTCTTCGCGCGATCGCGCACGAGCTCGACGAGGCCGAACAGGCCGATCGATCGCGCCGCGCCGACCGACGGATGCCTGCGCTGCGAGATCCGTCGAGCAGCGTCCGTCATCAGCGCGCCCATCTTCCGCGCGTTCTCGATCAGCTTGTCCTCTTCGTACACCTGAATCGTCGCGAGCGCCGCGGCGCACGCGAGCGGATGGCTGTTGTAGGTCAGCCCGCCGTAGAACACCTTGTCCTTGAACTGGTCGGCGATCGCCGCGCCGCATGCCGACCGCGCCGAGCTGCACGTACGCGCTCGTCAGCCCCTTCGCCATCGTGATGATGTCGGGCACGACGTTCCAGTGATCGATCGCGAACCACTCGCCGGTGCGGCCGAAGCCGGACATCACCTCGTCGCAGATCATCAGGATGCCGTACTTGTCGCAGAGCTCGCGCACGCCCTGCATGTAGCCGTCGGGCGGGACCAGGACGCCGTTGGTGCCGGTGACCGGTCTCGAGGATGAACGCCGGCGATCGTCTGCGGGCCCTCGAGCTGGATCACTTCCTCGAGCATCGCGAGCGACTGCTCGGCGGTGTCCCAGCCGCGCTCGATGCCGTGATACGGATCGAGCACGTGGACGACGCCGGGCATGCCCGGGCTCGGCGGCCCAGCGGCGCGGATCGCCGGTCAGCGTCGATGCTGCCGGCCGTGCGCGCCGTGATACGAGCGGTAGCGCGCGAGGATCTTGTGGCGGCCGGTCGACGAGCCGCGCGAGCTTGATCGCGTTCTCGTTCGCCTCGGCGCCGCCGTTGGTGAAGAAGAACACGTCGATGTCGCCGGGCGCGATCTCGGCGAGCTTCGCGCCCAGCCGCGCGCGCGGCTCGGTCGCCATGAACGGGTTCGCGTACGCGAGCGTCGCCGCCTGCTCCTGAATGGCGCGGATGACGCGCTCGTCGCCGTGGCCGATGTTCACGCACATCAGCTGGCTGTTGAAGTCGATGAAGCGCTTGCCTTCGGGCGTCCAGAAGTAGATGCCCTTCGCGCGCGCGACCGGAATCGGATCGACCTTCGACTGCGCCGACCACTCGAAGAGCGTGTGCTTCTTCGACAGCGCGACCATCTCGTCGCCGGTCATCGCCTTCAGCGTTTCGGTTGCCATATCAGCCTTCCTTTATCACGAAGCCATCGAAGCCACGTGAACGTTGTCGTTCTTCGTGAGCTCGTCGACTGCGCTTCGATCATTTCTTCAGCATCGCGTCGCGCTTCGCCTTGAACTCGTTGCCCGGCTTCCACTCCGGCATCTTGTCCGCCTGCGCGACGCGGTAGCCGACCGCGAAGTACACCTTCAGATCCTCGCGCGCGCCGGTCAGATCCCAGTCGGGCATCACGACGTCCGTCGGCGTGTGGTAGCGCTGCTCGGTCCATCGTCGCGCACCTTCTGGCCGTAGTCCGCCGGCTTGCCGATGTAGTCGACGCCGCCGTCCGGGTCGAGCGCCGGCACGCCCTGCTTCGCGAAGTTGAAGTGATCCGAGCGGTAGTAGAACCCCTTCTCCGGCTCGGCGTCGCCGTGCACCATGCGCCCCTGCTCGGCCGCGGCGTCGCGCGCGTAGTCGTCGAGATCGGACGCGCCGTAGCCGACGAGCGTCAGATCCTTCGTGCGCCCGTGCGCGTTCCAGCTGTCCATGTTGATGTCGGCGACGGTCTTCGCCAGCGGATAGATCGGCGTCGACCGAGTAGTACTGCGAGCCGAGCAGCCCCTGCTCTTCGGCGGTGACGGCGAGAAACAGGATCGAGCGCCGCGGCGGCGCCGGCAGCTTCGTGAACGCGCGCGCCATCTCGATCAGCGCCGCGCACCCGAGCGCATCGTCCTCGGCGCCGTGGAAGATGCCTTCCGGCGTCTTGCCGAAGTGATCCCAGTGCGCGGTGTAGACGACGTACTCGTCCTTCAGCTTCGGATCGCGCCCTTCGAGCTTCGCGATCACGTTCTGCGAATCGATCGTGCGCAGCTTGTTGTGAATCGTCATCGACGCGGTCACGCCGAGCGGCACCGGCTTGAAGTCGCGCGTCGCCGCCTGCTCCTTCAGCGCGTCGAAATCCTGGCCGGCCATCTGCAGCAGCGCCTTCGCCTTGTCGAGCGTGATCCAGCCTTCGATCGGCGGCGCGGCCCATGTTCTTGTCGGGCGTGACCAGATCGAACTGCTCGCCGGTCTTTCCCTGCACGACGTTGAAGCGGTAGCCGGCCGGCCCGGTCTCGTGGACGATGAGCACGCCGGCGGCGCCCTTCTGCGCGCCGATCTCGTACTTGTAGGTCCAGCGGCCGTAGTAGGTCATCGCCTTGCCGCCGAACGTCTTCGGATCGAGCTCGCTCGGCGTTCGCCGGATCGGGCACCGGCGGATCGTTGACGAGCATCACGAGCGTCTTGCCCTTCACGTCGACGCCCTTGTAGTCGTCCCAGTTGAACTCGGGCGCGACGACGCCGTAGCCGACGAACACGAGCTCGGAATTCTGCGATGCGTCGCCGATCGGCGCGACGTGCTTCGTCCACGCCACGACATCGTCTTTCCACTTGAGCGTCTGCTGCTGCGCCGCCCTTCGTGAACACGAGCGGCGCCGGCGTCGGCGTGATGCCGACGAGCGGCACCTTCTGGACGTACGTGCCGTCGGTGTTGCCCGGCTTCAGGCCGACCTTCTTGAACTGATCGACGAGGTACGCCGACCGTGCGCTCCTCGCCCTTCGTCCCGGGCGCGCGGCCTTCGAACTCGTCGGACGACAGCACCTTCGTGTGCGCGAGCAGCGCATGCGATGTCGATATCCGGCAGCTGGCCGATCGGCACGTGCTCGCGCGGGCGGCGGCGCGCCGGCGGCGGGCGTCTCGGCGCCGATCGGCGGACGCCGGCGGGTTGCCGCAGCGCCGAGACGCGCGACGCGCCGGCGAAAGACGAAGCGCGAATGGTTTCATGGTGCCGTGAGTCTATCTCCGCGCGCAGCCCCATCAGGTCGAGCGTCGCGAGCGCGATGACCTTCGTCGCGTTGACGAGTCGTCGATCCGGCACGCACTCGTCCGGCTGATGCGCGAGCTCGAGACTCGCCCGGCCCGTACGCGACGCAGTGCGGCGACGCCGGCGATCCGCGCGACGTGCTTGTGATCGTAGGTGCCGGGGCTCGCGATGAGCTCGCGCGGGCCGCCCGAGCACGCTCCGGATCGCTGCGCTCGAGCGCGGCGATCACCGGCGAGTCGTCCGGGCGTCCGCGTCGGATGGACGACCATCAGATCGCGCAGATCGAACCGGACGCCGGGCGCCGCGGCGACGGCCCGCTCGACGAGACGCTCGATTTCGCGCTCGCGTGGCCTCGAAGCCTTCTTCGATGAGAAAGCGGCGATCGAACACCGCGCGGCACACGTCGGCGACGCACGGCGTCTGAATGCCGTCGACCGGCTGGCCGCCCTCGATGCCGTTGACGTTGATCGTCGCGCTGCCGCGCGCCGGCGGGCACGACCGGCACGGCGGTCGTCCGCGCCGCCAGCGCCGGCATCAGCTCGTCGCGCATCGAGCTGCGAGCAGCTCGCCCATGCCATCGATCGCGCTGACGCCGAGAAACGGCATGCTGCCGTGCGCGATGCGGCCGCGCGTCGTCACCTCGAACCAGTACACGCCGCGATGGCCGATGCAGATGCGATCGACGTTCAAGCGGCTCGGGAATGATGACGAAGTCGGTCCGTCCCCTGGCGATCCGGCCGGACTCGCGCGAGATACGCGACGCCGGCGAAGCCGCCGCTCTCTTCGTCCACCGTGCCGCTGATCTCGATCGTCCCGGGCAGCCGGACGCCGGCGCGCTCGATCGCCTCGGCGGCAAACACCGCCGCGGCGATCCCGGCTTTCATGTCGCAGACGCCGCGGCCGTAGATCCGGCCGTCGCGCACCACGCCGCCGAACGGATCGACCGTCCAGCCGTCGCCCGCGGGCACGACGTCGAAATGGCCGTTCAGATGGACGACCGGCCCGCTGCCCGCCGCGCCGGGTGCCGACGACGTTGACGCGCGGAAATCGAGACGGTGTGCTCGGCGACGGCCGTCGGCGGCGATGTACTCGACCTCGAAGCCGCGCCGCTGCAGGTCGTCGCCGAGGAAGTGCGCGCACGCGTCGTACGCCTCGCCCGGCGGATTCACCGTCGGAATACGGACCAGGTCGACGGTGTACTGGACGATTTCGTCGGCGGCGCGATCGACTTCCGCCGTGACCCGATCGGCGATGGTCATCGATCGCGCTACTGCGGCCCAAGGAAGAAACGGATCCCAAACTGCACTTCGCGGCCGGGCAAGTACGCGACCGGCGTGCCGAAGGTCGGGCCCGAGACGGCGTTCACGTTGGCGACGTTGTCGCGGTTGAAGATGTTGAACGCTTCGACCAGGACGCTGACGGCCTGGTTGCCGAACACAATCTTTTTTTCCGCGCGAAGATCGACGTCGGAGTACCGGCTTCACGCGGAATGCGTTCCGCGGCTGCGTGAGGTCGCGCTGATCGACAAGGCCGTCGCCGTCGGTGTCGATGATGCCGCGCGGGTTGAACGCGGAGCCGCTTCGCCAGAACGCGACGATTCCGAAGTTCACGTCGAACGGGAGAACGATCGCGCTGTTCGCAACGAAGATGTGCGGCGCCGACTGGTTCGAGGGACCGTAGTCGAGCTCGGGATGATTGTTGTTCGCGAACGTCGAGCCAACCGTTCCGGTGAGCAGGTTGTCCCGCGCACGCGATCCGGTATAGGACAACCCGAGCTGATACCGCTTCGCGAATCGCCGGCGGACCGCCAGGATAATACCGTCGTAATCGACGAGGCCGTCGTAGCCGACGGCGCTGATCTGCGGCCCCCCGTCGGTCGTCTTTCCGAAGTTGGGATACCCGGCGCCGCGTCGAAGAGATTCGTGATCCGCCGCGTGAGCAGATCGCGCGTTCGGCGATGGACGAACATCGCCGACACGCTCACGTCTTTTCCGACCTCCTGATCGACGCCAAGGCTGAGCGCGTTCGTATAGGGCACCTGATCCTGCGAGTACTGCGAGACCGTTCGCGTGACCTCGACCGGACCCCGCGGGAAAAACGACAGCACGCGGTTGCCCACGATCGAGCCGCCCGGCACGTCGAAGAACCGGAAATCGGTGCCCGGATATTTCGCGTCGAGCAAAGCGACCGCCTGCGCGGCCGTTTTGCCGGACAGCTGCTGGATGTTGTCGGCCGTGACCACCGGCGCCTTCGTCGGATCCGTTACCGCGATGCCGAGCGCTTTGTAGAGCGCGAGCGGATCGCTCCGCAGGTCCGTGGCGAATTGTTTGTACAGCGGATTCTCCGGCGGGCCGAATCCGGTGGCCGTCGGAAACCCGGAGGTGATGACGTAATCGATGAGCGAGTTCGTGTAGTCGGCGCCAAGGCGCGGCAGCGCGACGTCGAAGACGGCTTTCGTGAATACGCCACCCTTTTCCGGCACGGTCGACGCCGCCGCGAGAAGATTCCGGTCGAAGAACAATCCGTAGTTGGCCTTGACGATCGTCTGATGCCGGCCGTGCACGTCCCACGCGACGCCGACACGCGGCGCCAGCGCTTTCTTGTAATCGCCGAACAGGCTGGAGTAGTCGTAGCGAATGCCCGCATTGATCGTCACGTCCGGATGCACCTGCCACGTGTCCTGCGCGAACAGCGAGACGTCGTTGGTCGTGATGTCCAGATTCAGGTTGCCGTCCGGGCTCGCGGACAGGTTGAAGAACCGTGCGGCGGACTGTTGAAAGCCGTACAGGTTGAAGTTCGTCGTGAAAACGCCGTTCTGGTCCGTCGAGAGAAAGCCGGGCGAGTACTCGACGTCGTTGGTGACCTGGTTGAAGCCGGTCAACCCGATGTGGTTGAAATCCCAACCCACCTTGAACTGGTGATCGCCCATGTGACCCGGCACAAAGTCGCTCAACGTCTGAGCGAGCTGCACGCGCTTGCTCACGCGGTCGGTTTGCCCGCCGAACGGCGCGCCGGTCTGGAGAAAGCCACTCCGCAACAGGAGCAGCAGCGGCTCGGACCGCTGGCTTTGATCGAGGTTCGCCCCGCTCTCGCCGCGCACGAACGTGCCGGTCGATTCCAGAAACATCGTCGGGCCCAGGACGGCCGTCTCGCGGAGGATTCCGCTCGTGGCCGGCTGCGCGGTCGTGCCGGCGGCGCTCGGGAGCGCGACGGTGCCGGCCACCGGCGAGCTGATCGAGCCGCTGTTCGTCAGGGTCGAACGATTGACGGATCCGGTGAGTCGGTTGCTCGTCGACAGGTTGACGTCAACTTTGAACAAGCCGGTGAAGCCGTCGGACTTTGGCGCGAGGCCGAAATCTTCGACGTGCGTCGGCGTCGCGATGCCGCTCAGCACGAACGCGGGGATCTTGGACTGGTCGATGTTGATTCCGCGCGTCTCATTCAGCTTCTCGAACGACCCGAAGAAGAACGCGCGGTCGCGCTCGATCGGTCCGCCGGCCGTTCCGCCCCACTGATAGCGATCGAGCTTCGGCGGCTCCGGCCTGACGTATCCCGTCGGCAGCGGCGACGGATCGGGAATGTTCGACGCGTCGAAATGATCGTTTCGCGCGAAGAGGAATCCACGGCCGGTCCACTCGTCGCTGCCCGAGCGCGTGACGATGTTCGCGACGCCTCCTTGTGCTCTGCCGAACTCGGCCTCGTAGCCGGTTGTGATGACTTCGAACTCCTTGATCGAGTCCTGCGTGAAACGCAGCAGCGCGCCGCCATTCACCGGATCGTTGTTCTCGGCGCCGTCCACCAGATACGACACGGCGCCCGCGCGTTCGCCGAAGATCTCCACGTTCGCGCCCGTCGACAGGTCAGGATCCGGCCGCGCGCCCGGGACCAGCGCGATCAGGTCGGTGAAGTTGCGGCCGTTCAGCGGCAGCGCGTCGATCGTTCGCTGCGTCACCGTGTTCGTGACATCAGATCGCGTGATCTGCACGAGCGGCGCGTCGGCCGATACCTGCACCGATTCCGACACGCCGCCAACCGCCAGCGTGAAGTCGAGCGTCGTCACCTGATTCAGCGCGACCCCGACGGATTTCCGTTGCTGGGTGGCAAAGCCGGCGAGCTCCGCCGTCACGTCGTACACACCCGGCGGGACGAGTTGAATCCGGTACGAGCCCTCGTTGTTGGTCGTCGCCGACACGCTTTCGCGTTGCAGCGCGGCACCCTTGATCGTCACGGTGACGCCAGGCAGGACGGCGCCGCTCGCGTCGCGGATGACGCCGGCGACCGATCCCGTCACCTGAGCTGCGGCGAGAGACGGCCAGAGCAACAACACCAGTAGCGCGAGGAGCGTCGTCGAAGCGTGAACGCCACGTCTCATTGGGGCCTCCGGGTGATATCGGGGCCGGTTCTACTCGAAAGAGCCGCGAGTAGTCAAACTTCGAAGCGATCTTGTAGGATGGCGGACGGCCATGAGGCGTTCACAACCGCTGCTCGTCGCGTCTCTCGTATTGCTCGGGACGGGGGCCGCCCTCCTTCGCGCCGCGCAGCCGGCGACGACATCGGCCACTGCGAACAGCACACTGACCGCCGTCGACGGAATCAAGGTCGGACACTTCACGCTGAGCGAGCGGCCCACCGGCTGCACGGCCATCATCGTCGATGGCGACGCGGTCGGCGGCGTTTCGCAGCGCGGCGGCGCGCCGGGCACGCGCGAAACCGATCTTCTCAATCCGCTGAACATGGTCGACAAGGTGAACGCGGTTGTCCTCGCCGGCGGCAGCGCGTTCGGACTCGATGCGGCGACCGGCGCCGTGCGCTGGCTCGAGGAGCACAACATCGGCTGGGACGTGCGCATTGCAAAAGTGCCGATCGTGCCGGCGGCGATCCTCTTCGACCTGCCGGTCGGCGGCAATCCGAAGATTCGCCCGACGGCCGACTGCGGCTATAAAGCGGCAGCCGCCGCGACGACGGCGACCGTTCCAGAAGGCACCGTCGGTGCCGGTGCCGGCGCGACGGTCGGCAAGCTTGGTGGCTTTCGCGAACACGAAGGCTACCCCTCAGGCCAGCGCGGGCCGATGAAGTCGGGCCTCGGCTCCGCGGCCATCCGCATGCCCAACGGTCTTGTCGTCGCCGCGATTGTCGCGGTAAACGCGGTCGGCGACATCATCGATCCGGATACCGCCAAGATCGTCGCCGGCGCGTTGACCGTCGACGGAACGTTCGCCGACGCGCGCACGATTCTCAAAAGCGGCGTGCTGCAGCAGCCCCGCGCCGGAGAGAACACGACCATCGGCGTCGTCGCCACGAACGCGAAGCTGACGAAAGCCGAAGCCAGTCGGATGGCGCTGATGGCGGACGATGGGTATGCACGAGCGATTTATCCGTCGCATACGAACGGCGACGGCGACACCATCTTCTCGCTTGCGACCGGCCGCTGGCCCGGCCAGCCCGACGTGACCATCGTCGGTGCGCTCGCGGCCGAAGTGATGGCGCGCGCCATCGTGCGCGCCGCGACGCAGGCGACCGGCCTGCCGGGGCTGCCGGCGGCGCGCGATCTGAAAAAGTAAGAACACTATGCCTGACGGCGGCATCTTCACCTTGAGCGGCAAGGTTGCCGCGATCATCGGCGCGGGCTCCGGCATCGGCGAAGCCGTGGCGATCGGCGCAGCGAAGCTTGGCGCGTCGGTCGTGTGCATGGACAGCAATGAGGCCGCCGCCGGAGCCGTGGCGGTGAAAATCGGCGGCACCGCGTCGGCTGCGGTCGTCGATATTCGCAACGGCGCCGGCGTGACACGTGCGTTCGAACGCGTGCGCGACGATCGCGGCGTGCTGGACATCGTCGTCTGCACGCCGAGCATCAACGTCCGCAAGCCGATTCTGCAGTACTCGGAAGACGAGTTCGACCGCGTCGTCGCAGTGAACCTGAAGGGGAGCTTCAACGTGCTTCAAGCGGCCGGCCGCATCATGACCGCCGCGCAGCGCGGAAGCATCGTGATCTTCTCGTCGATCCGCTCGCAGGTCGTCGAACCTGGCCAGTCCGTCTACGCGATGACGAAGGCGGGCATCGTGCAGCTGGTGCGCGTCGGCGCCGCCGAGTTCGGCCCCGCGGGCGTTCGAGTGAACGCGGTCGCGCCGGGAGTCGTGGAAACGCCGCTCACCGCGCCGATCAAGGCGAATCCCGGGTGGTACGACGCGTACGCGAACAAGAGCGTGTTCAAGCGATGGGCGCGCGTCGAGGAGATGGTCGGTCCGACGCTATTCCTCGCATCGGACGCCGCGAGTTATGTGACCGGAACAATCTTGTTTGCGGACGGCGGTTGGACGGCAGCCGACGGCCGGTTCACACCGCCGGGGATGGCGTGAATTCTTTTATGGCGCAAGCAGCACGGACCTTCAACATCGCGGTGATTCCCGGCGATGGCATCGGCCGCGAAGTGATCCCGGCCGGCGTCGCGGCGCTCGAGGCGGTCACGCGCGGCAGCGGCGCGACGCTCGCGTTCACGGAGTTCGATTGGGGCTGCGATTACTACCTGAAGCACGGCCGCATGGCCCCGGAGGACGGCCTGGAACGGCTGGCCGGGTTCGATGCCATCTACCTCGGCGCCATCGGCGCGCCAGCGGTTCCAGACCAGTTGTCGGCCGCGATCATCCTCGCGATCCGGCAGCGATTCGACCAGTACGTGAACCTCCGGCCGATGCGGCTCCTCGCCGGTGTGTCGTCGCCGCTCGCGAACCGATCGACCGGCGACATCGACATGATTTGCGTGCGGGAAAACTCCGAAGGCGAATATGCCGGCGTCGGAGGCCGCATCCACGTAGGCACGCGGCTCGAGGTCGCCCAGCAGACCGGTGTCTTCACGCGGGAGGGCATCGAGCGGATTCTGCGCTACGCATTCGAGCTGGCGGCGCGGCGGCCGCGCAGGATGCTGGCGAGCGCGACCAAGTCGAACGCGCTCACGCATTCGATGGTGTTGTGGGACGAGGTCGCCGACGCGGTGCGCCGGGATTTTCCGGCCGTCGAGTATCGCAAGTATCACGTCGACGCGCTCGCCGCGCGGATGATCACCCACCCGCAGACGCTCGACGTGATCGTCGCCTCGAACCTGTTCGGCGACATCCTCACCGACATCGGCTCCGCCATCTCAGGCAGCCTCGGCATCGCGCCGGGCGGCAACATCAATCCTGGTCGGACGCAGCCATCGATGTTCGAACCGATTCACGGCTCGGCGCCCGACATCGCCGGCAACGGCGTCGCCAACCCGATCGGCGCGGTCTGGGCTGGCGCACTGATGCTCGACCATCTCGGCCGTCCGGATCTGCACGATCGCATCATCGCGGCCCTCGAGCGCGTGGTGGCCGCCGGCAAGGTACGAACGCCGGACCTGGGCGGCACGGCTACCACTGAGCAGACCGCCGCTGCGATACACGCGGAGCTTTGAGCATGCGCGGACTGATCGCACTGCTGTTCGCGTCTACGGTGGCGACCGCCGCGGCGCAGCCCCAGAACCAGCCGCCGTCGCTCGAACAAGTGCTCGAGAAAACAGGCGACTACGTCGCCGCCTACGAACGCGAGTTCGCTGGCGTCGTCGCGGAGGAGGCGTACGTGCAGCATGCCGCGACCGGATCGCGATTCGATTCACTTGGCCATCTCCTGCGGGGAAATTCGAAGGACCGCGACTTGAAATCCGACCTGCTGCTGGTCCGGCCCGAAGGGTCGAACCGGTGGCTGCAGTTCCGCGATGTGTACGAGGTCGATGGGCGCGCGGTGCGCGACCGCACCGACCGGCTCGCTAAATTATTCCTGCAGCCCTCCTCTTCGACATCGAAGCAGGTATCGAAGATCAACGAGGAGAGCTCCCGCTACAATATCGGCAGCATCGTCCGCAACGTCAACGTGCCGATGCTCGCGCTGGCGGTACTGCAGCCGGGCAACCAGTACCGGTTCGTGTTCAACCACGTCGAGCAACCCGATGTACCGGTCGCCATCGACACCTGGAAGGTGGCCTTTCGCGAGATGGCCTCAGGTACGATGATCCGCGGAGCCGGCGATCAGGATATGCCGGTCGAAGGGCATTTCCTCGTGGAGGCGGCGTCGGGACGCGTCCGTTTCACGAGCCTCGTCGCGCAGAACCGTACTGTCCACGCGAAGATTGATGTGGCGTACGCTGAGGACGCGAAGCTCGGGCTGCTCGTGCCGCAGGAGATGACCGAGTCGTATACACAGACGGCGGACGGCGCAACGGTCGAAGGCCATGCGACGTATTCAAACTTCCGCCGGTTCCAGGTGAAGGTCGACGAAAAGATCGCACCGATTATCAAGTAGGAATTTATGGCCGCACGACCGACGTGGAAGGGTTATCTGAAGATCAGCCTGGTCAACATCCCGATCAAGGTGTTTCCGGCGACCGACGCGGGCGCGACGCTCAGCTTCAACCAGCTGCACGCCGAGTGCCAGACGCGCATCCAGCAGAAGCGCTGGTGCCCGCACTGCGAGCGCGAAGTCCCCAACACGGACATCGTCAAGGGCTTCGAGTTCGAGAAAGGCCGCTACGTCGTCGTCGACGAGGAGGACATCGAGAAGGTGCGCGTCGAGTCGACGCGCGTGATCAACCTCGAGAAGTTCACCGACGACACGCGCGATCGATCCGATCTACCTGGAGCGTCCCGTACTACCTCGCGCCGGACGGCCCGGTGGCGAAGGAGGCGTTCGCGGTCATCCGCGAAGGGATGAAGGGCAAGGCCGGCATCGGCAAGGTCGCGCTGTACGGGCGCGAGTATCTGGTGAAGGTGCAGCCGCGCGAGCAGGGGCTGGTGATGTACACGCTGCGCCACGCCAACGAGATCCGCAGCATGGAAGCGATCGACGAGCTCGCCGACATGCCGGAGACGGTGAAGCCGGACGAAGTGAAGCTCGCGCGAGCAGGTGATCGGCACCTTCGAAGGCGACGTCGATCTCGAAGACGTACCGCGACGACTATCAGGTCGGCCTGCGCGAGATCATCGACGCGAAGATCGAAGGGCGCGAGATCGTGGCGCAGGAAGTCGAGGCGCCGCCGAAGGTGGTCAACCTGATGGACGCGCTGCGCAAGAGCCTCGATACGATCAGCTCGACGAAGAAGAAGCCGTCGGAGCCAGTTTCGCGGATGGCGGCGCCGAAACGAAAGAGAGCGTAGGCGTGCGACGAAAATCATCATCGCGTTCGCGGTCACGTTGTGTGCGGCCGCGTCGGCGCCCGCGCAGCAGCGCGGCGTATCGGCCGAGGACTACTTCGCGTTCGACACGCTCGGCGATCCGCATTTCTCGCCTGACGGCGCATCGATCGCGTATATCGTCACGACGGTCGATCAGAAGCAGAATCGCCGACGCAGCGAACATCTGGACGGTCGCCGCGGACGGCTCGCGCGAACCGGCCCGCGTCACGACGGCGCCGCAGTCGTCGACCAGCCCGCGCTGGAGTCCGGACGGCGAGATCGATCGCGTTCCTGTCGACGCGGCCCGCGGCCGGCGATGCCGACGCGGGAACGATCGTCACGCCGCGCACCCAGGTCTGGCTGCTGCCGCTGGGCGGCGGCGAGCCCCGCCGCGTAACAACGCTCCTGAACGGCGTCCAGAGTTTTTCAGTGGTCGCCCGACGGCACGCGGCTCGTCGTGCGTCGAGCCGCAGCGGTCCGAGCGACATCGCGAAATCGCCGAGCGATGTCCGCCACTATAAGCACGCCAACTACAAGTTCAACGACACCGGCTGGTTCGACGACAAGCGCGCCCACCTCTTGGTCGTCGACATCGCGTCCGGACGCGCCGACCCAGATCACCTCCGGCGACGACTGGAACGACGCCGATCCGCAGTGGTCGCCCGACGGGAAGAAGATCGCGTTCGTTTCGGATCGCACGGGCAAGGCGTTCGACGAGGGGCACAACACGCGATGTCTGGGTCATCGACGCGAACGGGCGGCTCGCTGACGAAGATTTCGGATCATCCCGAGCGCAGACAGCTCGCCGCGCTGGTCGCCGGACGGCCAGACGATCGCGTTCGTCAGCGCCAATCCCGAGAAACGCGCGCATCCGAAGATCTGGCTCGTCGCCGCCAGCGGCGGCGCGCCGAGGCTCGCCGCCGACGGTCTCGATCTGATTCCGACCGCGCTGCGCTGGTCCGCCGACGGCAAGGCGCTGTACTTCGAGACCGGCATCAAAGGCACCGTCACATTTCTTCCGCGTCGACCTTGGCCGCGAGACGCGCGTCGCAGGTGACGACCGGCGATCGCACGGTTCATCTGGTCGACGTGAGCGAGCAGGACGGGCAAACTGGCCTATGCGGTCAACGACCCGACGCATCTCGACGATCTCTACGTCGCCGATGCGTCCGGACACGAACGAACGTCAGCTCACCCACCTGAATGCGGCGCTCTGGAAACAGCTCACGCTCGTCGCCGGTCGAGCGCGTGCCCTTACAAGGGCGCCGACGGCTGGGACGTCGACGGGTTCCTGATGAAGCCGGTCGGCTGGCGATGCCGGCCAAGAAATATCCGATGATGCTCACGATCCACGGCGGCCCCGCCGGACAGCTCGGCTTCGACTGGTATCACGAGTTCCAGGTGTACGCCGTCGCACGGCTGGGCCGTGTTCTTCACCAACCCGCGCGGCTCGACCGGCTACGGCGAGAAGTTCGAGCGCGGCATCGAGCTGAACTGGGGCGGCAAGGACTACATGGACATCATGAACGGCGTCGACGCGGTGCTCGCGAAGTATCCGTGGATCGACAAGGACCGCCTCGGCGTCACCGGCGGCAGCTACGGCGGCTTCATGACGAACTGGATCGTCAGCCACACGAACCGCTTCAAGGCCGCGGTCACGCTCCGCAGCATCTCGAACTTCGTCAGCGACGATGGGACGAGGGACGGCGATGTACGGGCACGCGGACGACTTCAGCGGCGACATCTTCGAGAAGTTCGACCTCTACTGGAACGCGTCGCCGCTCAAGTACGTGAAGAACGTGAAGACGCCGACGCTCGTGCTCCACTCGGACAACGACTTCCGCGTGCCGATCGAGCAGGGCGAGCAGTGGTTCCGCGCGCTGCAGCACTTCGGCGTGCCGAGCGAAATCGTGTTCTTCCCGCGCGAGAACCACAACCTCACGCGCACCGGCGAGCCGAAGCATCTGGTCGAGAGCATCAACTGGCAGGTGTACTGGTTCGACAAGTACCTGAACGGCAACGCGAACGCGGTGCCGCCCGATGCGCCCGTCGCGCGGCCAACGTCGCAATAGCTACAACCACCGCGCCGGCAATCACCTAAGGCACGATGGGCGGCCGACGGGCGCGCGCCAGAAGAGCGTTGAACGATGCGACGTCGCGCCCGAGGACGCCGTCGAGCGTCTGCTTCTGGCTGGCGAGCGCCTGCGAGAGCTCCTTGAATACCGCGTACGATTGATCGGTCGGCCGCGAATCGCCGCTATCCACGGTGCTGAGCAGCACGGCGATCTTGTTGTTCAACTTCGGCGGAAAATTCAACGGGTCTTTCGTCGAACGGTTCTGGTACTGATACAGCTCGCCTTCGACTGCAGTCAGCGCACCGGTGAGCTTCTCCGCGGCAGCCGCGATGGTGGCGCTGTCATTCAAGCCTTCCATTCTCGCGGTGATCTGCGCCTTCAGCTTGCGCACGCGCACGACCATATCGCTCGTCTGGCTGAACGCGTCGCCGATTTCCCGTGCGAACCGGAACTGCTCCTGCATGTCCGAATCGGAGACCATCGTCAAGCGCGCGTCCTTGTCGATCACCACTGGCTGCGTCCACGTGCGGCCGCCCGTCGTGAGCCTCACCTGATAACGCCCGGGCGGCACGAGCGGGCCGCGTGTGTCGGTCTGATACATGATCAGCCCGGGGAAATCGTGCAGCGGCGAAGAACGCATATCCCAAACGAACCGGTTCATCCCAGCTTTTGCCGAGACGCGCGGAATCGGCGCGCGGCTCGATTCGGTCACGCCTTCCGGCATCGGCTCGGTGTCCGCCGGCGGCGGTTCGCTGACCGTGCGGACGATCGCGCCGCTCGCGTCCATGAAATCGATCGTGAGGCGGTCCGATGAGCGTCGCAGATAGTAGTCGACCGCTACGCCGCGCGATATCGAGCGCGTCGCCGCCGCCGGTTGGAACAGATGCACATCGTCGCTCGTGAGAGCCGGAGAGAGCTGCCGCAACACGGAAATGTTGTCGAGGATCCAGAATCCGCGACCGTGCGTGCCGATTACCAGGTCGTCGCCTTCGATGACGATGCCGTGAACCGGCGTCAGCGGAAGGTTGAGGCGGAACGGTTCCCAGGCGCCGCCGTTGTCGAACGACACGTATAGCCCGCGCTCGGTTCCAAGGAACAACAGGCCTTCACGCACCGGATCCTCGCGGATCGCTCGCGGGAAGTCGTCGGCCGGAACGCCGCTGATGATCTTCGTCCACGTTTTCCCGTAGTCGTCGGTTCGAAACACATAAGGCGATCGATCGGACAGCTGATACCTGTTCGCGGCAAGATACGCCGCGCCGGCTTTATGCGGGGACGCCTCGATGAGGCTGATGCGGCTGAACTCGGGCAGTGCCGCAGGCGTGATGTTCGTCCACGTTTTTCCGCCGTCTCGCGTGACGTGCGCGAGGCCATCGTCGGAGCCCACCCAGATCGTGTCGGCTTCGAGACGCGAGGGCGCGATGGTGAAGATCGTCGGATACGTCTCGACGCCGGTTTGATCGAACGCGATGGGGCCGCCGGATGGACCCATCGTCGACGGGTCGTGCCGCGTGAGGTCGGGGCTGATCTGCTCCCAGCTCTGGCCTTCGTTCGTGGTGCGGAAGAGATGCTGCGAGCTGGCGTACAGCGCCTTGGGATTTACGGGCGAGAAAACGATCGGGAACGTCCACTGAAACCGTTCCTTCAAATCGCGGGGCGCCTGGCCGACCGGGTATTCGGGCCACACATTGACGAAGCGCGTCTGCCCGGTCGACCGATCCAGCCGCGTGAGATAGCCGCCAAAGCTGCCGGCATAAAACACGTTCGCATTCGCAGGATCCGGCGCGACGTACCCGCTCTCGCCGCCGCCGACCGCGTAGAGCTCGCGCCCGCCGCCGTTGCTCGGTGTGCACGCCGTCGTGTTGTCCTGCTGGGCGCCGCAGACGTGATACGGAGTGTGCTTCGTCGTAATCGCATTGTAGAACTGGCCGGTCGCGTACGACTCTTCGGTCCACGTCAGACCGCCGTTCGTGGATACACTGGCGCCCCCATCGTTGCTGTTGATCATCCGATGCGGATCGGTCGGTGCGATCCACAGGTCGTGATGGTCGCCGTGGCTCTCCGCGAGCGGCTTGAACGTCTTGCCTCCGTCAACGGACTTCAACAACTCGAAATTCAGCACATAGATCGTGTCGCGATCCACCGGATCGGCGGTCATCCGAATGAAGTAGAACGCGCGCTGCCACAGGCGGCGTTCGCGGTTCACCGACGTCCACGTCGCGCCGCCGTCGTCGGACCGAAACAACCCGCCGTCCTTCGCCTCGATCATCGCGTATAGACGGCTGCCATCGCCGGCGCCCACGGCGATCGTGATCTTGCCGAGCACATTCGACTTCGGGAGGCCTGGATTGCCGGTCAGCTCCTTCCATGTGGTCCCACCGTCGATCGATTTGAACAGGCCGCCTCCGGCACCGCCGTCGACGAGCGAATGCGGCGTCCGATACGCTTCCCAGAGCGCCGCATAGAGAACGTCGGGGTTCTTCGGATCGAAGACAAGATCCGATGCGCCGACTTTGTCGTTTCTGAACAGCACTTTCGTCCACGTGGACCCGCCATCCAGCGACCTGAAAATGCCGCGATCCGGATTCGGCCCGTACGGGTTGCCGAGGGCGGCAACGAACACGCGGTTCGGATCCGTCGGATGAATTCGGATCCGCGCGATCGCTTGCGTGGCGTCCAACCCGCATTTCGTCCACGTGCGCCCCGCGTCGATCGATTTGTAGACGCCGTCACCTTGAATGATGTTGCCGCGAAGCTCCGTTTCACCCATGCCGACGAACACGACGTCCGGGCTGGAGTCGGATACTGCCAGCGCGCCCGGAGACGACGTCTTCAAGAAGCCGTCGGAGACCGGCTGCCATGTAACGCCGGCGTCGGTGGTTTTCCACACACCGCCGCCCGTGGCGCCGAAGTAGTACTCGAGCGGACGCTTCGCGCTCCCCGCCGCGGCGATCGAGCGGCCGCCTCGCAGCGGTCCGATGCTGCGCCACGTGAGCGCGCCGAAGTACGGCGCATAGCCGCTCGCCGGCGCCTGGGCGCGCGGCGCCGACGTGCACACCAGCGCGAGAACGGCGACGGCGAATGAAAGACGTGCGCGCATGTCGCATATGATATAGCGCGTTCCGCGACACGAAATCGATGTCCGCACACCGCGTCTGGCTGAAACTGCATCAGTGGACCGGCCTCACCGGGGCCGTGTTCATCTTCGTGATGGGCGCGACCGGCAGCGCTCTCGTTTTCGAGAACGGCATCGATCGCGCGCTCAATCCGTCCACCGCATACATCGCACCTTCTGGGCATCCGCTTGCGCTCTCCGCGCTCGTCGCTCGCGCCAACGCTGCCGATCCGACGGATCCGGTCGGCGGCATCCATCTGGCGGAGGAGCCGGACCAGGCGTACGAGCTGTCGGCGCGCCGCCGGCATTCGATCTTCATCAACCGGTACTCCGGCGAGATTCTCGGCACGCGCAATCGCGAAGAGAGCTTCGCGCGCTTCGTGCACCTTCTCCATACGCGATTTGTCGCCGGCGAGATCGGCGAGCATCTGGCTGGCGCGTTCACGCTGGGGATGTTGTTCCTTGCCGCGTCCGGGATCGTTCTGTGGTGGCCGCGAAGGATCGTGTGGCCGAAGGCCGGCGTCTCATGGAAGCGTACAAATTTCGATCTCCACAATACGCTCGGCTTCTACTCGTCTATCGTGATGTTCGTCATCGCTTTCGCAGGCGTCCTGATCGCGTTCGAGCGCGTGCTCGATCCGATCGTGCTCCGGCTGAACGCCGCGCCGGAAGCCGACGTGTCGAAGCTCCAGTCGATGCCCGAACCAGGCGCCAACCGGATTCCGCCGGAAGACGCGCTCGCGGTCGCCACCGCCATTCTGCCGGGCGCCGTGGCCAGTAACATCAACGTGCCAGCGGCACCGACGGCGATCTACCGCGTCCTGTTGAAATTTCCGGAAGATCGCACGCCCGCGGGCCGAAGCCGCGTCTATGTCGATCAGTTCAGCGGCACCGTGCTCGGCGTCGAATCGACCCGGACCGCGCAGCTCGGACGACGTGTGCTGAATCTGAAACGATCGCTGCATACCGGCGACCTATTCGGCGCGCCGACGCAGGCGTTGTATTTTCTCGTCAGCCTCGGCGTCGCCCTGCAGGTCGCGACCGGGGTGCTCATCTGGTGGAACTCCCGCTGACACTTATGCGCAGACCTATCCGACTTCTGCTCGGCGCTCTCTTGGTGTGGGGCTCGCTGCCGGCGCGCGTGCTCGCGCAGGACCTGTTCGAGATACAGGTCTACCCCTACGAAACCGTGAAGCCGCGTGAAACGATGGTGGAGTTCCACACGAACTTCATTCCGAGCGGCACACTCGATACGAGTGAAGGCCTGTACGCGAACAACCACCAGTTTCACGAAACCGTCGAGATCACGCATGGCTGGACGGCGCATGTTCGAGACCGGCTTCTACCTCGAGACGGCGTACGTCCCCGGCGTCGGCGAGAAATTCACCGGCTGGCACATCAGACCGCGGTTCCGGCTGCCCGAATCAGAGCGATTCCCCTTTCGCGTCAGCCTCAGCCTCGAATACGCATTCAACCGGCCGGGGTTCGACCCGAACCGCCAGACGCTCGAGATCCGGCCGATCTTCGAGCGCCAGGACGGGCGGCTGTATCTCTCGATCAATCCAGACATGTCGCTCGCGACCAAAGGCCCCGACGCGGGCTCATCGCCCGCGTTCGAACCGCAAGTGAAGATCGGCTGGGACGTGACGCCGAAGATCAATGCCGGTCTGGAGTACTACTCGGAAACCGGAACCGTCAGCCATTTCGATCCGCTCTCGGATCAGCATCACATCCTCGTGCCGTCGATCGACCTCAACGTATCGCCCGACTGGGAGTTGAATTTCGGTGTCGGTCGCGGCCTGACCGGCACGAGCGAGCACTGGGTCATCAAGGGAATCATCGGCCGACGTTTCAAGTTCTCGACGAAGGGCCCGAGCGCGAAGGTCACTTCTCCCCCCACAGCAGTTCAAAGATGCTCCTGAAGTCGCGCGGGATCGGGTTGTACGTGGCCCCGTAATCAGGACGGAAAATATCGCGTTGGATATCGCGAGCGTCCTCGGCGCCGAGCACGTTGTACATCTTCAATCCAATCCGCGCGTGCGGCAGGTTGCCCGGCAGCTTTACGACCTTGCTCACAAAGAAGTCGAACGACGCGAAGGCCGGATAACGACGGCTGTTGCGCGCGCCGACGAACCGCCACGCATCATCGATCGCTGAATACGGAAAGCCGTCGCGCAGCTCCATGAATGGCGCGATCTGAATTTGTGCCGGCAGCTTGATGAGCCCCCACGCGAGAAGCCGGTTCGGCACGTCGGCCGGCATCGGGCCGACCTCGTTCGGCTGAACGAAGGGCTCCTTCATGTTCCCTTCAATCGAAGAGAAGTCGTTCAGGTCGCCGCGCGTTGTCGCGTGAACGTACGAGAAATAGGCCGATTGGCCGCTCGACGACGACCGATACCCGAACGTGGTCTCGATGCTGCGCGCGCGCGACGTCCCTGTGCTCGACAGGACCAGCGCGCCCTGGCCGTCGACGGCGCTCATGACATTGACGACCGGCTCGAAAGTACCGGCGCGCTGTTGATAGGTGACCCGCGCGATGAAGCCGCGCTCGAACTTGCGATCGAGCTGGACGTGCCAGGCGCTGGCGCGCGGAATCTCCAGAGCCCCGTCGATCCGGTTCAGGAACATCTGCGGAGGACCACCGGCTGCGGCTCCCGGATCGAACTCGGTGACGACGCGCGACTGCAGCTGCGGAAAAGCGGCGGTCGCCAGCATCAGCTTGTCGCTGAAGAGCCCGCCGCCGACGCCGAGCGTCGTCCGCTGATCGATCTTCCATGTCGCGCCCACACGCGGGGCGAACACGCCGCGAGCGGCGAGCGAAGCCGTATCGTAGCGAAGGCCACCCTCGATCGTGAGCGCAGCTTTCGGCGTCCAGGTGTCCTGAATGAACGCGGCGCTCTCCACGCTTTGCGCCGCTTCCCGCGTCGGCCCGATGAATTCGATCTGCCGGGCGAGAGAGCCGTCGCTGCGCAGCATCTCGATCGGGCTGCTTTCATTCGTCGCGTGGAAGCCGACGTCCGCGACATCGATGCCGATCTTCACGATGTGCTGCGAAGCCGGACCCTGCTGGACCTCGTGGGTGAGCGTCTCGGCCAACTCGACGCGCGACGCGGAGCGATCTTGAGTGTTGAAGTAGCTTCCACGCGTCACGTCGTGCGCGACGAGGTACGGGTCCGTGCTGTCGGGAGTCACCCGGGTCGGCAGGTCCGCCGCCTGCGCGTTCGATTCGAGCGTGGTCGCTCGGCCGAGGACCAGCCGGTCACTCACTGAGGTCCTCACCCCGCCGCGATGAAACGCCGGCACCGTCGCAGCCGGCGTGAACGCGGTGATGTTGTTGTGATCTGTTGTCTGCGGATCGACGTCGACGGCGAGCGTCGCGCGATGATTGGGTGAGATCGACCAATCGAGCGACGACCACGAAAGGACCGCGGTGTACTTGTTGTCCTGGCTGCCGACGAGCGTGTCGAACGAATTTCGCACGAACCGATAGTCGAGTCCCTGGTAGAACCAGAGCCGCCCCTTCACGAGCGGCCCACTGACCCCGAGGTTTGGCTCCCACGCCTCCACGCCGCTGATCCCGGTGTGTGAAAACTGCAGCCGGGGATCGAAGCTGTTGACGTTCACGTGAAACGTGTCGTCGCCCGACCGCATGTGAATCACGGTCAGCCCGCCGGTGGCGCGGCCGAACTCGGTCGGATATTCGTTGGTGAACACCTGGACCGAGCCGATCGGCTCGAGCGGCAGCATGATGTCGGGCTCGCCCATCACCGGATCGTTCTGGCTGAGACCGTTCACCAGCATCTGGCCCTGCGGGGCGCGCGCCCCGGCGACGCTGATCATGCCGTCGGGACCGCGCACCACGTTCGGCAGCAGCGGCAGCACGTCGTCGAAGGTGTTGTTCGGCAGCATCGCGACATCGATTACCGCGCGCGTGAGCGTCGCCTGGGCCATCGGCAGCGCATCGCCGACGATCGGCTCGACCGGCGCGCTCACGGTGACCTCGTCGCTGCTGATCGCGACCAGCATCGTGAGCTCGAGGACGAGCGGCACCGGACCGACGGTGATTGGCCGTTCGATCCGCCGGAACCCGGCGAGCGCCGCGACGAGCCCGTACCGTCCCTGCGGCACGATGGCGGAGAACCGGCCGTCTTCGTCAGTGAGCCTGGAAATGGCGGGGCCGAGCGCCGCGGGTGAAATCGTGACCTGCACGCCTGGCAGCGGCAGCATCGACTGATCGACGATCCGACCCGACACCGACGATTGCGCGCGGGCGAGCCCGCCGCCGCAGATCACGATCGCGATCGCGATGCACGCCGTGCGGCTATGCACGCTCGAAGTCAATGAACCCTTTGTCGACGTCCGTGCGCGTAAGCCGCACGCGAAGCCGATCGCCGACATCGAGGTGCTGCTGGCCCCGGACGACCATCCCTTCGATCGGAGGGGCGAAGACGCGAACGAACGTGCCCTTCGGCGATGCGCCCGTGACGATCGCATCGAACTCCTCGCCAACCCGCGACGACACGACCAGCGCCGCCGCCGATTTACGTATCTGCCGCTCGACTTTTTCCGCGTTGTCTTCCTGAAGGGTGCAGTGCGCGGCAAGCTGCTGCAGCTCGCCGGCCGAGTACGGCTGCGGGTGGCCGGCCAGCGCCGCCTTCACGAGCCGCTGGGTCAGGAGATCCGGATATCGGCGGTTGGGCGCCGTGGAATGCGTGTAGTCCTTCACGGCGAGACCGAAGTGCCCCGGGGATTCGCCGCCGGGCTGAACGACGACGTATTCGCCCGACCCGAGCATCTTGATGACGTTCTGCGACAGATCGGGAAACCGCTCCGGATCCGCGGCGCGGCGTTTGGAGAGAAACGCCTGCAGCGCGCGCGAGTCGGCCTCCGCCGGCAGCCGATCGCCCGTTTCCGCGGCGAGGGCGACGATGCGGTCCCAGTGCTTCGGCGTTTTCACGACGCGGCGGATCGACGCGACGCGGCGCGACTCGAGAAACCGCGACGAAGCGCCGTTGGCCGCGATCATGAGGTTCTCAATCAGCTGCTTCGCGCGATTCGGGAGCTCGGGCTGCAGATCGCGCACACGGTCGCCATCGAAGGTCGCGCGGACCTCGATGGTCGAAAACTCCAGTGCGCCGTGCTCGTGCCGCTGTGTCGCGAGCGCCTGCGCAACGCGATCCTGCAGCTTCAGCTGCTCGTCCATGCCCGGCACGGCCGCCGCCGGCGCCGGCAACGGTCCGGTTCCGGCCAGCCATGCTCCGACGCTGTTGTAAGCGAGCTTCGCGCGATTGCGCACGCGCGCGCCGTACAGGTCCGAGCTCTTGAGAGTGCCGTCGGCCGCGACGACGAATTCGATCACGACCGCGAGCCGCTCCTGCTGATCGGCGAGCGACGTGAGGTCGGTCGACAACTTCTCCGGCAGCATGGGAAAGATCACCGCCGCGGTGTAGACCGAGACGGTGTTCAGCGCCGCGTGGACGTCGATCGGCGACCCCTTTGGCACACCGGCATCGACGTCGGCGATCGCGACGAGCACCTTCACGTCGCCCGCAGACGTGCCGCTCCCGAGAGGCTGCGCGACCGACAACTGATCGAGATCTCGCGAATCGTCGTTGTCGATCGAACACCACAGGAGGCTTCGCAGATCGCGAACCGGTTCTTCAGTGGTCTGCGGCGCTGTTGCAAGCGCGTCGGCCTGGGCGAGCGCCGCGGGCGGAAATGCGGGATCGAGGCCACGGGCGCGCATTGCGGCCACGGCAAGGTCGCGCAGGTGCGCGCGTTCGGAACGGCCGGAAGTGGGCTGATTCATCAGTAGGGATCCATTCAGTCGACAAGATCGCGATAACGATAGTACGCGCCAGCAATCGGAAGAAACCAGGGCGTTCCCGTGTAGAACGGAATCGCTGCAAACCGATCGTCCATGAACGGGTGGGTGATCGGCTCACCCGCGATCCGTCGCGCGATCACGCCGCCCAGGTATGTCGCCATCGCGATGCCGTGACCGCAGTAGCCGCCCGCGTAGTACGCGCCGTCGATTTGTCCGGCGCGCGGCATCTGGTCCCGCGTGAACGCGACGTTTCCACTCCACGCATAGTCGATCGCGACATCCCCGAGCTGGGGAAAGATCCTCGTGAGGCCGTCGCGCAGAATCGTCGAGGCGCGCGCCGTCGAAGCCTCAGTCGGCGTGGAGAACTCCGCCCGGCCGCCGAAGAGCAGGCGGTGATCAGGCGTCGAGCGAAAGTAATAAAGGAAATGCTTCGAGTCGAATGCCATCCGACGCTTCGGAATGAGCTGCCTCGCGCGCGCCTCTCCGAGCGGAGCGGTCACGACGATGTAGCTGCCTATCGGAATCAGCCTTCTCTGCAAAAAAGACGCCGCGGCCGTTGTGTACCCGTTCGTTGCAAACAGCAGATCCTCGGCGTTGATGTCCCCGCGATCGGTCACTACTGTCCACGTCGGACCGGTTCGTGTGAACCGACGCACTGCCGTTCCCGCACGGATGCTTACGCCCGCGCGGCGAGCCGCGGCGGCGAGGCCTTGAACATATTTGGCCGGGTTGATCGCGGCGCTGCGCTCGTCGACGAGAACTCCGAAGTATCTGGACGTGCCGAGCTCGCTCTGCTGATCTGCCGGTGAGAGCAGCTGGGTCTTGTGACCACACACTCTCGCGAGCAGCGACTGCTCGCGACGAAGCGCCTCGAAATGCGACGGCTTGGCCGCAGCCTGCACGTGGCCGGTGCGCTCATAGTCGCAGTCGATTCGCTCATCGGCGATGAGCCGCTCGAGAGCCGCGATCGACTCGAGGGAGATGTCGAACAGCCGCCGTGCGTGGGATTCGCCGTGCCGGGCGATCAGCGTCTCGAGATCGAGTTTGAGGCCCGTGAGCACCTGGCCGGCATTGCGGGAGCTCGCGCCGAACCCGACGTGCTCGCGCTCGAGGACGACGACGGACGCACCCGCCGCGGCGAGCCGGCACGCGGCGGCGAGCCCTGTGTAACCCGCACCTACGACGATGACGTCGGCGCGCGGTTCGAGCTCTGTCGTCTCGGCGCGGTCATTAAGTTGTTCGGGGAGCGTGTCGAGCCAGTACCGAATGGTGCTTCACCTGCGCCCGCTCGGAACGGGACGCCACGCAGCCGCGACGATCCGCCGGCTGCGCGTTTCCTGGACGAACGTCACGACTTTCAGGTTGTCGCGGATCCAATCGGCGCCGATTGCCAGTCGAGGCACGGCGAAGCGGGTCGGTCCGTCTCCAGGTTTGGCGTCGGCGGTCACGAGCGACCGCACGACGGCAACATGCGTCAGCACGCGGCCGTGATTCTCGCCGCGACGGACATCGGACTGAAGGTGATCTTCCGTGATGGCCGCCACCAGCTCATCGCGATCGCCCCGAGACGGTTGGGGCAGGCCCGACGCCGAAACAGCCAGCGCAAGGCCGTCGACGCCCGACGTCTCCATTTCCAACTCCAGCCGCCCGTGCGGCGCGTCGATCGCGTGCTCAATCGCACGGCGCGCCCCACTCGCATCGCTCCCGACGATCTCGGCGCGACCATCGACGACGAGTTGTGGTGTGTAAATCGAATCGATGTTGAACACGCGGCTGTAGACGCGCTGCCGGTTCGTCACGGCTGCGGACGAAAATCGATCTCTCCAGCCGAGCTGATCCCAGTAATCCACGTGCAGGCCAAGCGGAATGATCTCGGCGCCGTCGACGGGTTGCGACGTCGCGAGCGTCGCGAGGAGGCGGTCGGCCGATGGACAGCTCGAACAGCCCTCGGACGTGAACAGCTCGACGACGACGGGCGTGGGCTGCCCGGTGTGCTCGGGGGTGGTGCGAGGAACGCTGCCCGCGCGCAACCATGCGACGCACAAGATCGCGCCAGCGCTGACCGCGAATATCCCTCGAGTGACCATGGCCACCATCGTATCCCGCGCGCGGCCGTTACAGCCGCTTTTCCAGGCGCACCTCGTCCCGGACCGGAATGCCGGCAAACCCCGCGTACGCCTCCCGCGTGTGCGCGGTGATGCTGTCGACGACGAGGGCGGTCAGCCGATAGCCGCGGCGCTGGTAAAAGTAGAGCGCCGGCAGGTTGTCGTTCGTCGTCGCGACGACGATGCGCGCCAGCGAAAGACGATTGGCGAGGAGCTCGGCCTCGGCCACGAGGTGGCCGCCCACGCCGGAGCGCTGCCACATCGGGTCGGTCGCCAGCGCGGCGATGTGGAGAGCGTCGCCGACGAGGCGATACGCCAGCGCGCCCGACGGTTCATGATGCCTGACCGCGACAAGCGCCGGCATCTGCTCGATGTCGATGATCTCGCCGAACGCGACGATTTTTGTCCGTCCGAAGTCGCGCTCGAACAGGGCGCGCGCCGCCCGGCGGTCGGCCTCGGTGGCCTCGCGAACGAGCACCGGCGGGAGATCGATCCGCGGCTTGCACGCGCAGACGACCTGGACCTGCGCATCGTCCCAGTCGACGAACTTGCCGCAGCGGGCGCAGCGAAGCACCGTGGGCTTCGCGCCGAATCGATCGGAGCGACCGGACATGGTCAGGCTCCTCCCACCGGCTGCGCCGGCGCCGCCGGTGTCTTGCCGCGCCTGAGTATCCACCAGATCGTGATGGCGAAGGCGACCGCGACCGCGAGAAACGTGGCGGCGAACAGCCACAACGTGCGATACAGAATCGACTGCGTCTCCATCCGCGCATCGAGCACGAGCGGCACGCCGCGCAGCCGATCGGCGAGCGGCTGTTCCCACACGAGAATGTTGCCGCGTTGAAGTTCTCGACGCGCGTGTTGTGATACTCGATCTTGCTCGGCAGGTGCAGGCGGAACGCGACGAGCTCTCTGCCAGTCCAGCCCGCGTCGCCGACTTTCTTTCCGGCCGCGCGCGCCGACCGTCTGCTGATACACGAACAGGTCGCCGTCGCGCCTGAACTGATAGGTCGACCACGCGAACGGCGGCGCCTCCGCTAAGCCGCCGCATGTCGTCGACCTCGAGCCGGACGTGGACGAACCGGCGGCCGCTGCGGCGCGATTGCGAGACGCGTGAGACGTGCGTGACCGGCGTGTCGAAATACGCGCGCACCGCGTCCCGCTCGAAGCGCGCCGTTGGCGCCGCATCGAACGACGTGCCGCGCAGCGCGTTGAGCGCGGCGATCGAGCCGTTCACGTAGACCGTCGCGGTGCCGTCGAGCGACAAGATACATCTCCTCTTCGTACTCGTACTGCCGGAAGATGCCGCCGGCCGCCGCACGCGCGACGATCGTGAGCGCGGCGAGCAGCATCGCCGCGATATCCGCATAACCGCCAATGATATAGTAAAAATTTCCCCCTTCTCATGACCGCGCGCCCTGTGCTCTATCTCATCGACGGCAGCTCGCAGATGTACCGCGCGTTCCACGCGCCGATCCGCACGGCCGAAGGCGGCTTTCTTCGCAACGCGCAGGGGCGGCCGACCAACGCCGTCTACATCTTCGTCACGATGCTGCGGAAGCTGCTGAACGAGCACAAGCCCGAGTACATCGCCGCGTCGTTCGATCTGCCGGGCCGCACGTTCCGCGACGACCTCGCCGCCGACTACAAAGCCAACCGCGCGCCGATGCCGGACGAGCTCGCCGAGCAGATTCCCGATGGTGCACGCCGCCTGCGAGGCGCTCGGCGTCCCGATCCTCACCTCCGAGCGCTACGAAGCCGACGATGTGATCGGCACGCTGACGATCAAGGCGGCGGCCGCCGGCTTCGACGTCGCCATCGTCACCGGCGACAAGGATTTCTTTCAGCTCGTTCGGCGACGGCATCCGCGTCTTCAACCCGCGCGACGAAGGCACGTGGTACGACGCGGACGGCGTGAAGGAGAAGTTCGGCGTCGCGCCCGAGCAGGTCGTCGACGTGCTGGCGCTGATGGGCGACACCATCGACAACATCAAGGGCGTGCCGGGCATCGGCGAGAAAGGCGCGCGCGAGCTGATCGCCACCTACGGCTCGCTCGAGAACCTGCTCGCCCACGCGTCGGAGATCAAGCACAAGCGGTACCGCGAAGGCGCTGCTCGCCAACATCGAGTCGGCGCGCGACAGAGCCGCGAGCTCGCGCGATCCACACCGACGTGCCGGTGGAGTTCGAGCCGGAGGCGCTCCGCTACCGCGGCGGGTCGCGCGAGCGCTGCTTCGAGATCTTCAACGAGCTGGGCTTCCGCACGCTCGTCGAACGAGTACGCGCCGACCGCCGACACGACCGCCAAGACCTACCGCATCGTCAACACGGCCGAAGGCGTTGCGAGCGCTGGCCGGCCGGCTGCGCCGCAGCCGGCCGCTTCGCGTTGCGCGTGCTGCCGGATCAGCCGTCCGCGATGCGCGCCGCCATTGTCGGCCTCGCGTTCTCGACGGCGCCGCACGAAGCTGACTACGTGCCGATCGGGCCACCGCGCGCTCGGCGACAGTCGGCGTCGATGCCGCTCGACGCAGCGCTCGAACATCGCTGCGGCCGGTGCTCGAGGACGCGACGATCGTGAAGGTCGGGCACGACCTGAAGTTCGACGCCATCGTGCTGGCGCGCACGGCGTCGACGCTGCGCGGGCTCGACATCGACACGATGCTCGCGAGCTACCTGCTCGACGCGACGCGATCCGACACACCGGCTCGAGGATCTCGCGCTCGAGCACACGAGCTACAAGGCGCTGACCGAAGAGGACGTCTGCGGCCGCGGCGCCAAGGCCGTGTCGCTCGCCGACGTGCCGGCGGAAGCGGCGGTCGATCTACGCCGGCGAGCGCGCCGATCTCGTCGGTGCAGCTCGCGCCGCTGTTCCGCGAGCTGCTCGAGCAGCGACGAGCTCGACCGACGTCTACGCAGACGCTCGAGCTGCCGCTGATCCCGGTGCTCGTGGCCGTCGAGCGCGCCGGCGTCCGGATCGACGCGCCGGCGCTCGCCGCGCAGTCGCAGCGCATCGAGCAGGAGCTGGCGCACGCGCACGGCGCAGATCTTCGAGCTCGCCGGCGGCGAGTTCAACATCAACTCGCCGAAGCAGCTCGCCGAGGTCCTGTTCGACAAGCTGCAGCTGCCGGTGCTGCAAGCGCACCGGCGCCTCACGGCGCCGTCGACCGCCGTCGAAGTGCTCGAGGAGCTCGCGCTCGCGCACGACCTCCCGCGCATGATTCTCGAGTGGCGCGGCGCTGATGAAGCTGAAGGGCACGTACATCGACGCGCTGCCGCAGCTCGTCAATCCCGAGACCGGGCCGCGTGCACACGTGCTTCAACCAGGCGGTCGCCGCCACCGGGCGCCTGAGCAGCAGCGATCCGAACCTGCAGAACATTCCGATCCGCACGCGAGCTCGGCCGCGAGATCCGGCGCGCGTTCATCGCCGATCCCGGCCACGTGCTGATCTCGGCCGACTACTCGCAGATCGAGCTGCGCGTGCTGGCGCACCTCGCGGGCGACGAGACGCTCATCGAGGCGTTCCGCCGCGGCGACGACATCCACGATCAGACGGCGCTGAAGGTCTTCGGCGCCGACAGCGGCATGGACGCGCACGAGCTGCGCAGCACCGCGAAGATGATCAACTACGCGCTGCTCTACGGCAAGACGGCGTTCACGCTCGCGAAGGACATCGGCGTCACGCCGCAGGCGGCGCAGGAGTTCATCGACGCGTACTTCGCCGGCTTCCCGCGCGTGCGCGCGTTCATCGACCGCACGCTCGAAGAAGCGCGCGCCACCGGCGTCGTGAAGACGATGTTCGGACGGCGGCGGCTGGTGCCGGAGCTGACCAGCCGCAACGTCCAGGTGCGATCGGCGGCCGAGCGCGAGGCGGTCAACATGCCGATCCAGGGCACCGCCGCCGACATCCTGAAGCGCGCGATGATCGACGTCCACGCCGCGCTCGGCGCACGATGCCGGCGCGCGGATGATCCTCACGGTGCACGACGAGCTGCTGTTCGAAGTGCCGCAAAGAGCGCGCGGAGGAATTCGCGGCGATCGTCCGCGAGCAGATGCAGTCGGCGGCCGACCTCGAGGTGCCGCTGACCGTCGACGTCGGCATCGGCGAGAACTGGAAGGACGCGAAGACCTGAGACGCGGACTTATTTCTTCCAGCGATCCTTGAACTGTTCCCACTCGGCCTTCAGCGCATCCGGGTTCTGCGCGGTCGCCCGCGCGCGCTCGGGCACGATCGCGTTGAGCACCAGCCGATCGATATCGGCCCGCAGCACCGTCGCCGTGATCGGCGGCGAGCGGCGCGCGCACCCAGCGCGGCGTGCGCCGCGTCCCAGGCCGCCTGAAGATCGCCCTGCGCCGCGCAGCCGGCGGCCAGCCAGTAGGCCGCCGGCGCCGCTCGCCGGGTTGCATGCCGAGCTCGTCCTGCATGCGGTCGCGGATGCGCTGATACATCGCCTGGCGCTCGATCTCGGCGCGCGGCTGCGCGTCGCGATCGACGCGCCGTCGCCCACCAGTCGAGCACGCGCTCGCGCGCGTCCGGCGGCGAGCTCCGTCGCGCGCGCAGCATCGAGTCGAAGACGTCCGCGGCGGCGCCGTACGCGCCGTCGAAGAACAGCGCCTCGCCGAGGCCGACGATGTACTCGGCGCGCTCGCGCGGAGTCGAAGACGCTGCGGATCGAGCCGGCGCAGGCGCTCGCGCGCGTTGGCGAGATCGTCGGGCGCCGCGCTCTCGCGGAAGCGCTCGAGATACGCGCGCGCGGCGATCAGATCGGCGCGTCGGCGCGATCCGGCAACGAGCCGCGCCTGCTCCGCGGCGGTCACCGCGGCCTCGAACTGTCCCTGGTTGTAGAGCGGCGCGGCATGCGCCAGCGGGTCGGGTTTGTCGGCCGCCGAAGCGGCTGCCGCCGACAAGCACGCACGAGGCCGCGAGCAAGGCGAGCCCAGCAGGACATCGGGCGATGGTAGCACGACGCTTCGAAAGCCATTAACTGCTTGGATAACGTGCGGCTTGAGAGCCGCACGTCACATTGTTGGTACAATGCCGGCCAATGGTCGAACCGCGGATCGTTCCGCGCGCCGAGCACCCGATCTCGCGCCGCGACATCGATCCCGACGCGCTCAAAGTGCTCTACCGCCTGCGGCAGGCCGACCACATCGCCTATCTCGTCGGCGGCAGCGTCCGCGACCTGCTGCTCGGCCGCCGGCCGAAGGACTTCGACATCGGCACGTCGGCGCACCCCTATCAGGTCAAGAAGCTGTTCCGCAACTGCTGGATCATCGGCCGCCGCTTCCGGCTCGCGCACGTCAAGTTCGGCACGAAGGTCATCGAGGTCGCGACGTTCCGCCGCCAGGTCGCGCCGGGCGAAGAGGTCGTGCAGGACGGCGTGCCCGCGCCCGATCCGACGACGCCCGAAGGCGAGCACCTGATCCACCACGACAACACGTTCGGCACGCCCGAGGAAGACGCGTTCCGCCGCGACTTCACGATCAACGCGCTCTTCTACGACATCGCGACGTTCTCGATCATCGACTACGTCGGCGGCCTCGACGATCTGCGCGCCGGCGTCGTCCGCTCGATCGGCGATCCCGACGTGCGGTTGCACGAAGATCCGGTGCGCATGCTGCGCGCGGTCGCGCTCGCCGCGCGCCTCGACTTCACGATCGATCCGCCGGTCCTCGACGCGATCCGCACGCATCGGCACGAGATCGCGCAGAGCTCGCCGCCGCGGCTGCTCGAGGAGTACTACAAGATTCTGCGCGCGGGCTCGGCCGAGAAAGACGTTCCGCGGCCTCGCGGAGCTCGGGCTGCTCGAGCCGATCTCGGCGGAGCTGCATCGCGGCGCCGCCGACCCGCTGTGGCGATCGCTCGCGCGCGCTCGACGCGTACCGCCGGCAGTTCGAATCGACGCCCGAGACGCTGACCAACCCGATCCTGCTCGGCAGCCTGCTCGTGCCGCTCGGCATCTCAGCTGCATCCGCGATCGCGCGCCGGCGCCGAAGGCCAGAAGACATCCGCCCCGCCGGCCGCGGCTCGGCGAGTCTGCCGCTCGCGCGCCGCGACGTCGAGCGTCTCCGTCAGATCCTCGGCCTGCAGCGGCGCCTGCGCGACCTCGGCGCAAGTCCCGCGCGCGCAGCGCGCGCTGACGCACCGCAGCATCTTCGCCGAAGCGCTGACCTGGCTGGAGATCCACGGCGACGCGCCGGAGCTCGTCGAGCACTGGAAGGCTCTCGCGGCGAACGCGGGCGCCCCCGGAGCCGACGCCCGATGGCGCAGAGGAACCGGCGCGTGTCGCAAACGCCGGCGCCGACGGCGCCGCGGCGGCGCAGGCGTCGGTCCGAACCGCCGGACAGTGACAAAGGGACGCGCGCGAACCTGCGGCGTCGACTACGCCGCTTGCGGCGATTTCTTCGATCGTCTTGTACGGCTTCGCCAGCCTGCAGCGCGATCAGCAGCTTGATGACCGGCCACGCGGGATCGATCTCGCTCGCGCGGAAGCTGAATTTCGGGCTGCGCGGATAGCCGTGGTGGTTGTTGTGCAGCCCTTCGCCGCCGGTGAGCAGCGCGAGGAAGCGGATGTTGGTCGCGGTGTTGTCGAAGTTCTTGTAGCCGACGTGGTGGCACAGGCCGTTGATCGAGGACGACAGCACGAACACGTACATCACCGCGTGAATGCCCGCCGCGAGCAGCCCCCACCAGAGCCCGATGCACGAGACAGAGCGCGACGGTCCCGACCGCCAGGCCGAGCAGGCCGTGGCTGGAACACGTCCGGTCCCACCAGCCCTCGTCGATGTCGCGCGCGTAGCGCTCGACGACGTCGGTCTTCTTCACTTCGCGCATGTAGTAGAAGACGTTGCCGAGCTGCACCTTCCAGAAGCCCTCGAGCTTCGGGCTGTGCGGATCGCCTTCCTCGTCGGTGAAGGCGTGATGCTTCCGGTGCACCGCCACCCACTCCTTCGTCGACAGGCCGGTGGTGAGCCACAGAGCGAACTTGAACATCCACTCGACGGCCGGATGCAGCACGAGCGCCTTATGCGTCGCGGTGCGATGCAGATAGATCGTCGTGCTGAACACGGCGACCTGAATCAGGATGGCCGCGACGATCAAGCAGACGGCGAGCGAGAAAAGCACTGAGATATCCTCCACGGGGCGAATTGCCGTAACTGAAGAAGCGAAAGAGCTTGGGGGAACTAGGGTAGAACACGTAATTGTAACACAGTCCGGTTTACCCGCGCGTCCGCTCGAACTCCTTCATGAACGCCGACCAGCGCGTCGACCCCGTCCTCGGGAAACGCGTTGTAGATCGACGCGCGCATGCCGCCGACCGACCGATGCCCCTTGAGGCCGTCGAGGCCGGCGGCGGTCGACTCCTTGACGAACAGCTTCTCGAGATCCTCGCGTCGGCAGCCGGAACGTGACGTTCATCAGCGAGCGGCTGTCCTTCTGCGCGGTGCCGCGGTAGAAGCCGGTCCGATCGATCTCGGCATACAGCTTCGCGGCCTTGCGCTCGTTGACCTTCGCGATCGCCGCAGGCCGCCCTGCGTCGAGCAGCCACTTCATCACCAGCCCGAGCGCGTAGACGGCGAACGCCGGCGGCGTGTTGTAGAGCGACTTGTTCTCCGCGTGCACCGCGTAGTTCAGCATCGTCGGCAGCGTCTTGCCTGGCGAACGCGCCAGCAGATCGTCGCGGATGATCACGACCGTCACGCCGGCCGGCCCCATGTTCTTCTGCGCGCCGGCATAGATCAGCGCGTGGCGTCGCGACGTCGATCGGCCGGCTGAACATGTCCGACGAGGTGTCGCTGACGAGCGGCACGTCGCCGACATCGGGCAGCGCCTTGCACTCGGTGCCCTCGATCGTGTTGTTCGACGTCATGTGCACGTACGCCGCGCCCGGCGTCAGCTTCAGCTCGGACTGCGCGGGAATGCGCGCGTAGTTCTCGGCCTTCGTCGATGGCCGCGACGTTGACCGTGCCGACCTTCTTCGCTTCCTTGATCGCCTTCTCGCGCCCACGAGCCGGTGTCGATGTAGTCGGCGGTCGCGCCGGCGGCGAGCAGGTTCATCGGCACCATCGAGAACTGCGTGCTGGCGCCGCCCTGCAGAAACAGCACGCTGGTAGTTCGACGGGATGCCGGCGAGCGCGCGGATGTCGGCCTCGGCCTGCGCGAGGATCGCCTCGAACGGCTTCGAGCGGTGGCTGATCTCGAGAATCGACATGCCGACGCCGGGCAGCGCGATGAGGTCGCGCTGAATCTCTTCGAGCACCGGCAGCGGCAGCACGGCCGGCCCGGCGGCGAAGTTGTAGACGCGATGGACGTGTCATGGTGCTCCATGATGCGTCACGCAGGTGCAGATCGAGGATGTCGGCGTTGCCGTCCGTGATCATCGGCGCAGCAGCGCGTCGGACGGCGCGCCGTCGAGGTTGATGCGGGCGACCGCCGCCTGCGCGCCCTCGAAGATGATGTTCTCGGTTTCCTGCACGTTGATGCGCGCCGCCGCGCAGGTGTTCGAAGACGTGCGCGAGCACGCCGGGCCGATCGCGATGGCGCACGACCAGCATGTGCGTCGCCGGCGTCTTCTTCGCCAGGTTCACGACGTTCGGCACCTTGCCGGTGTCCTTGTACGACGCGATGATGCGGACGGTCTCGGCGGCGATCGCTTCCTGCGCCTGATCGGTCGACGCGCCGATGTGATGCGTGCCGTACACGTTCGGAAGCGACACGATCGGATCGGTGAACGCGCCGGTCGCGTCCTTCGGCTCGACCGCGAACACGTCGAGGCCGACGCGAATGCTGCGCTTCGCGCACGGCGCGCTCGCAGCGCCGCGTAGTCCACGACCTCGCCGCGCGCGGTGTTGATGAAGTACGAGCCGGGCTTCAGCCGATCGAGGATCGACGCGTTGACGAGTCCGCGCGTCTCGGCGTTGAGCGCGAGGTGCACGCTGAGCACGTCGCTGCGCTCGGCCAGCTTCCTGCGGCGTCTTCGCGAGCTGCAATCGGGAACGGCTGCGTCGGCTGCGCCTCCTCGCCCGCTCGCGAAGCGGCGGCTCCAGACGACGATCGGCATGCCGAACGCGTGCGCGCGCCTGGCCATCTCCTGGCCGATGTTGCCGTAGCCGAGCAGGCCGAGCGTGCGGCCGAACAGGCCGCGCGCCTTCGAGTACTCCTTCTTGTTCCACTTGCCGGCGCGCAGCTCCGCGACGTTGTCGGGCGATCGCGCCGGTCGAGCGCGAGCATCAGCGCGAACGCGAGCTCGGCGACGGCAATCGCGTTCTTGCCCGGACAGTTCGACACGTAGATGCCGCGCTTCGACGCGGCGGCGACGTCGATCGTGTTGTAGCCGGCGCCGGCGCGGACGACGAGCGAGAGCGCGCCCGCTTCGAGCATCGGCGCCGGTGACGGTCGTGCCGCGGACGACGAGCACGTCGGCGGCCGTCTCGCGGATCGCCTGCGTCAGCGCATCGTCTTTCAGGTCGGGCTGATAGACGACTTCGCAGCCGGCGGCCTTCAGGCCGTCGATGCCGCTCTGTTCGAACTTGTCGGCGACTAGGACTTTCATGGCACTTGTCGGTTCGCAGACTTTGGCTGCTCGACGTTCAGCGACTGTTCAGACGCTCGTCAGTCGATGACCGGCGCTCAGATCACGATGAATCAGCAATCCGTCCCGCAGCTTGGGCTCGAACCACGTGGACTTCGGCGGCATGATGGCGCCGGCGTCGGAGACGGCCATCAGGTCGGCGACGCTCACCGGGATACAGCGAGAAGGCGACGGCGGCCTTGCCGCGAGTCGACGAGCTTCTCGAGCTCGCTCGTGCCGCGCGCGCCGCCGACGAAATCGATCCGCTTGTCGGTGCGCACGTCGGCGATCTTCAGAACCGGCGCGAGCAGCTGCTCCTGCAGCACGCTGACGTCGAGCGACCCGATCGCGTCGGACTGCGTCGGGCAGCGACGCGCGGCCGGAGCGTGTGCCAGCCGCCCTGCGACATACATCGCGATGTCGCCGCGCCGCGCCGGCGTCGCCGGGCCCGGCCTCGACCTCGAACCGCTCGCGCGACCGCCTGCAGGAACGCCTCGGGCGTGAGGCCGCCGAGATCCTTCACGATCCGGTTGTACGGCGAGGATCTGCACCTGATCGTGCGGAAACGCGACCGCCAGAAACGTCGTGTAGTCCGCATCGTCGCCGAGCGAGGTGCGCGTGATCGCGCGGTCGCGGATGTCCGCGCGCGCGCGCGCGGCGCTCGCGGCACGATGATGGCCGTCGGCGATGTAGAGCGCCGGGACGCGCACAAACGCGGCCGACGAGCGCGTCGCGATCGCGCGCCGCTCGACGCGCCAGAGCGTGTGCCGCACGCCGTCGGGCGCCGCGAAGTCGATAGAGCGGCGCGCCGGACGTGACTCGCGTCGGCGATCGCGATCGACCTCGGCCGACGCGCGGTACGTGAGGAACACCGGACCGGTCTGCGCGCCGAGCGCCAGCATGTGCCGCGTGCGATCGTCTTCCTTGTCGCGCCGCGTGCGCTCGTGCTTCTTGATGATGTCGCGGTCGTACTCGTCGATCGAAAAGCAGGCGGCGAGGCCGGTCTGCTCGTGAGCGCCCATCGCGAAGCCGGTAGAAATAGACGCTCGGCTCGTCTTCGACGACCAGCGCCGTCCGTTTCAACGCTTCGAAATTCTCGGCCGCGCGCTCGTAGACGGCGTCGGCGTACGGGTCGGTGCCCGGCGGCAGCTCGATTTCCGCGCGCGAGACGTGCAGAAAGCTCAGCGGATTGCCGTCGGCCAGCGCGCGCGCCTCGTCGGTGCTGACGACGTCGTAGGGAACGGCGGCGACGCGCGCGGCCTGGTCGGTGTCGGGTCGCAGTGCACGAAACGGATGAAGCGTCGCCATGGGGCTCAAATTATATGTCACGCCCCAGTCGCGCCACCTGCTCTGTTCTCGATCGACGGCCGGGTTCGGCCGTGCGGCGTCTACTCACGCCGGCTGGAAAAATCGTCAACCCACTTGAATTTGATCCGGTTGAAGATCCCGCGGAATCCGTCTGTCGGCCAGCGTCGCGCGCACGAGCGGACGAAGAGCTGGTGGTGACAGCACGGGCGCTCTTCGAGACATGTCGGTGCGCGACGTTCGTTGCCGGCCGCCGCGCGCGTGGCTGCGGCCGATCGACGGGTTTCGGAGCATCGGACGGCGCGGTGGCCTGCGTTGCCGGCTCGGACATCGGCGCTGCAGGCGCCGCACTCGGCGCGCCGCTCGAAAGCGTGGCCGGCACATGCCGCAGACGCATCGCCTCGCCCGCACCTATCAACGACAGGCCCACAAACAGGCCCGCCGCGATCGCGGGGACGCGACGTCCGAACCTCGACGTCGACCGCGGCTCGATCTGCGGCTGCGCCGCCGAACGCTGAATAAAGAGGCGCTGGTCGGCCTCGCGGAGCTGGCGTCGCAGCTCGGTGATGCTGACGGTGGGCATGCGGCGATCGGACGGCGAGGAAGACGCCGGATCGACGTCGACGGCGACCCCCTCGCCGGCTCGCGGGCCGAACAGGGTGGCCGGACGGCGTGAGAGCCCCACGACGGCCGGAGCGGGAGCGGACCGCTCTAACAACCGGCGCACGATCTCACGGCGATCACCCCGCTCGAAGCGCGCGAGTGCTCGTGAAAAGTCTTCCAGAGAATCAAAGGGTGGCGCCTCCACGTCGAGAAGCGCGCGCGCGATCGCGTAGCGCAGGCCGCCAGGCACGTGCACCGGGCCGTGCGGCAGAATCGCCTGCAGCAGATTCGCCACTTCCGAGACCGCGGGCGTCGCGTCGGATCCTGCGCACGTCACCGATCCGTCGACTCTCAGGCGGACTCGCTCGATCGACAGCGGACCTGGCAACGGAGCCGATGGATCCTCCGGATCGCATTCGTCGGCTCGCTCAGGGCCGTGGATGAGCTGCTGCACGATGGCAACAGCTTCGTGTGGTTCGATCCCACTCTCAGAGTTCAGCAAGTCCGCGAGTAATGCAGTGCGATCCATGGCGTCGGTCACTGCGAAACATGGGCCAAACACTTGAGCCCTTGAATTTCAAAATTGTCGCGGGATATGGGTCGTCGGGCGGTTGAGTTCGGTATTACGAGGTCATGTGTGCCACCTCAATTGCACACGCCAGCGTTGTCGATCCAAACCCGAGTGTTACTGCTGGCGGGGTGCTGCGACCGGCGGAGCCGATGACGACGACGCATCCGCGTCGAATACGGCGGCGGTACGGTCCTCGAGCTCGCGAAAGGCAGCCATCTGATCCGCGGACACCGGATCGGCCGGGGGCATCGCGCGGTGCGCCGCCAGCGGATCGACGAACGCGCCTCCTCGTTTTACGCGGTAATCGAGATGCGGGCCGGTCGCCAGGCCGCTCGACCCGACGCGCCCGATCAAATCGCCCTGACGCACGCGAGCTCCCGGACGTACGGTCATCGAGGACAGGTGCAGGTATTCGGTCTCATAGCCGTTCGCGTGGCGCAGATGAACGAACCGTCCTGGCCCCGCCGCTCATCTCCGCCTGCATTACGAGACCGTCCGCGACTGCGATCACCGGCGCGCCGGCTGGCGCCTTGTAGTCGACGCCAAGATGGGCGCGATATTCACGCAGGATAGGATGAAATCGGCTGTGCGAAAACGCGGACGTCACGACCGGCTCGAACTTCAACGGCGACTTGAGAAAGAACCGGCGCATCGACACGCCGCGCTCGTCGTAGTAGCCGGCCGCGCTGCCGTCGGGCGTAAAGCGGAAGGCGCGGACGCGCCGGCCCGCGTTGTCGAACTGCGCCGCGAGAATCGGCCCGTACCCCGCAAAGGTGTTCTCGGGGTCGCGGTACCTGTTTTTCGACAACGACCTCAAAGCGGTCGCCCGGCTGGAGCTCGGTGCTGAAATCGATCTCGCCGGCGAAGATGTCCGCGAGCGCAATCGATAGATCGATTGACTCTCCAGCGGCGTCCATCGCCGCAAAGAGCGAGGGCGACGCGCGGTCGATCGTACCGCGCACGACCACCCGCCGTCGGGACTTCGCAATCGCCGTCACATCGGCCGCGAGATCGCCACCCGGTTCGCGGCGCACGTGCAGCGCGCGGTCCGCGTCGATTTCGTAGTCGAGCGACCGAAGCGCGCCGTCAACAGCCGTTGTAATGCGGTAGGGCTGAGCGGCGCGAACCTTTCGCAAATCGAATCGGCTCGCTGCCTGCGCGATCGCCGCGGCGACATCGCCCTCCGAGATCCCGTGGGATCGCAGGAGCGCTGCAAGCGTCGCGCGCGGGGCGATACGACCCGTGCTGACCTGCCATCCGGCAGCGAGCTCGACATCGTGACCGCCGCCATGCGCCGGCTCCACGCCGCGCTCTCGCGCGACGCACCCGGACAAGAGCACGGCGACGATCAGGCAGTATCGAATCATCGCCTACTTCATCTGGCCTCTTGCGGTCGACGGCGGCACGTGGCCTTTCAACCGCATATAGGTGACGATGTTGCCGTAGTGTTCGTTGTTGTGCGCCACGTTGAAGGCGAGCACGGCGCCGCGAGGGCTCTCAGGGCCGCCGCCTGGCAACGATACCTTCACTGGCTCGGCGAAAGTCGCATCGGTGGCGGCGCTATAGACCCCGTCGCAGTACGCGAGCGCATCGTTCAGCCCCTTCACGAGATCAGCCTTTGCCGTGACCTTCTCGAAGTTCGTCTTGGCCGGCGACGGCTCGCCCTTCGCCTGCGAGCAGAAGTAGTAGTTCGCGTTCGCAACATGGCCGACGAGCTCGCCAAAGCTGCGGACCTCCGGCGTCGGCTTGAAGGCGTATTCCGAGTCGGGCATCGCGGCGGCCGCTTCCGCGAGGTTCCGCTTCACGTCCGCGTGCATCCCTTTGGTGGAGGCGGCAAGCGAGGGCGCCATCTGGGCGCTGGCTGGGAGGACTGCGCACGAAAGACAGCCCACGACGATCAAGGCACGGGTCATCAAAAAACTCCTTTGAAGGCTTATCGGTCGACTTCGGTTAGACGCTTGCGCGGCGAAAAAAGCTGCAGCGTCAGTATAAGCCGCTACGCGCGTTGATAACGCAGGCCCCAGTCGCGCAGCGCCCGCTGCCGCTCACGCGCCTCGGGAACCTCGTCCAAACGGTCGCAGGGCCATGGCAGCTTGAACGTCCAGTTCTCGTCGGTGACGGTCGCCGGCTCGTTGATGCGATCGCGCCAGCCGAACACGTCCTGCATCGGCAGCAGCAGCAGATCGGATCCCGACGCGAACAGCGCTTCGAGCGAGCACGTCGCGAACGGTCGGATCGTACGGAGACTCCAAGAGGCCGGCATCGCCTGTCAGCCGCTGGATCGTCGGCAGCTCGCTCACGCTGCTGCCGCTCGTCTTCGTCGGCGGTTTCCCACCAGACGGCCAGCGGTTCGGTGTCGTGCGTGCCGGAAGTCGCGACCGACTGACCGGCGGGTACTCGAGAGGATCGCGGAACGGCTGCCCTTCGTGTGCCAGTGGCGCTCCCAGCGGAACACGCGGAAGCCGGGGACGCCGAGCCGCGCGAGCGACGCGCGGACGAAGTCGGGCACGGTGCCGAGATCCTCGGCGATGATCTCGGCGCCGCTCTGGCGGAACAGATCGAGCAGCCGCTCGCCGAGCGCGAGCTGCTCGGGCTCGTCGGCCGGCGTGAAGAACGGCTGCGCCGCCGTCTCGCGGACGCCCGTACGTGCGGTAGAAGCCGACGAGATGATCGACGCGGTACCCGTCGTAGAGATCGGCGCTGCGGCGCGCGCGCTCGCGCAGCCAGCGGAAGTCCTCCGCCGCGATCACGTCCCAGCGATAGACCGGCATGCCCCAGTCCTGGCCGGTCGCGCTGAACGCGTCGGGCGGCGCGCCGACCGACGCGTCGAGACGGAACTGATGCTGCCGCGCCCACACGTCGGCGCTGTCGCCGTCGACCATGAACGGCAGGTCGCCGAACAGCGCGACGCCGTGCGTGTCGCGCCGCGCGCGGTCTGCCACTGCGACGTCGGCGAGCCACTGCAGATACTGCTGGAACAGCACCTCGTCGCGCAAGCTCGCGGCGCGCGCGATCGATCGCGGCCGGCTCGCGCCGCTGCAGCGTCGCGGGCCATTCGGTCCAGGGCCGCTCGCCGCTCGCGCGCGTGGAGCGCGCGAAACAGCGCGTAGTCCTCGATCCACCACGCCTGCTCGCTGACGAACGCGTCGGAGCTCGCGCGCGCGCGCGGTGTCGCGGCGCCACTCGACGCTCGACGAAGCGGTCGAACGCCGCGCCGGAGCGCGCGTCTGCTTCAGCGCGCGCACGCTCGCGTGGTCGACCGCGGCGCGCTGCCGCACCGCCGCAAGCTGCGTCGCGATCGGCATCGTCGAGCGACGCCTTCGCCGCCGAGCGCGGCGAACTCCGGCACGTTCGGCAGCGTGATGAAGATCGGATCGATCGCCATCGCGCTGATCGCCGAATACGGCGACTGCTGGCCGGGCGCCATCTCGTTGAGTCGGCAGCAGCTGCAGCATGCGCTGCCGGCGCCGGCCAGCCAGGCGGTGACGGCTGGAATGTCGCCGATGTCGCCGATGCCCCAGCTCGGCAGTGGACGCGCACGAGAACAGCGGAATCAGCAGACCCGCGCGGCGGCGGGCGATCGTCGCGGAGTCACTCATGGTCGTGCCGGCGAGTGCAATCGAAGTGCCGCAAGCACGCGCGATCGACGCCCTCCGTCGAACGCCGGCGGCGGCGGAGCAGGCTCACGACGAGAAACGACTCGCGCGGGAAAGTCGAAGAAATAGCCGGGGTGCGCCAGCACGCCGTCGCGCGTCAGCAGACGCGACGACGAGATCCTCTTCCGACTCGAGCGACGGCACCTGCAGCGACCGCGTACCAGCCGCCGTCGCGCGGAAGCACGCGGCAGGCCGGCGTCGCCGCCGACCGCCTCACGAGCGCGTCGATAGTTCGCCTGCACGCGCGCGCGATCTGCGCGCGGATCGGCCGCGCCGCGCTCGAGCAGCTCGGCCGCAGCGACCTGCACCGGCGTGGACGACCGACAGATAGGTGTCGCAGACCAGCTCGAGCCGCTCGAGCGCCTCGCCGACGCGGCAGATCCGGCCCGCCGACGCGCCATCCATCCAAGCTTCACCTGCGGCAGGCCGACCGACTTCGACAAGCCCCCGAGCGCGAACGACAGCACGTCGTCGCGCATGCGAGCACGCGGCCGCCTCGAGCCGCCGCGCCGGCGTCGAGCTCGTAGTCGGCGAACACTTCGTCGGCGATGATCGCGATGCCGCGCGGCGCGCAGATCGCCGCCAGCCGCTCGAGCTCGTCCTGCGTGACGAACGAACCGGTCGGGTTGTTCGGGCTGACGACGAGCACGCGCGCGCGTGCGCGGCGTGATCAGCGCGCTCGACGCTGCGAAGTCGATCGACCACGCATCCGTGATACTCGAGATCGTAGGCGCGCGTCGACCAGCCAGATCGAGGCGCGTCAGGTGATCGAACAGCGGATAGCTCGGCCGCGGCACGAGCACCTCGTCGCCGGCATCCGCCAGCAGCTTGAACAGCAGCGAGTACGCCTCGCTCGTGCTCGCGGTGAGCACGATGCGCTCGGCGGCACATCGAGCCCCGCCGCGCGTAGTCCGGCGCGACCGCTTCGCGCGCCGCGCGCGATGCCGAGCGGCGCGCGGCTCGTAGCGCAGCGCCGCGCGCGTCGGCGAGCGGCGCCAGCAGATCGGCCGGATAGTCGAAGCCGGCGCGCGTGGGATTCGACTGGTGAGGTCGATGAACGGATCGTCCCGCTCGCCGCGCAGTCGCGCGCAGCGCTTCGACGTCAGCCGATTGGCCGTGAGGTCGGCGCCGCGAGCGCGTGGAGAACACGATCGTGACCACGACGGACTTACGGACGCCGAGACGATTTCGATCGCGCTCGATGACGTCGCCTTCGAGGATCTGATCGACGATCTCGATGCCGTTCAGCACCTGCGCGAACACGGTGTACTCGTGATCGAGCCGCGGGTTGTCGACGAGGTCGATGAAGATCTGCGCGTCGCCGGTGTCGTGCCCGCGCGTCGAAATGCCGACCGCGCCGCGCACGTGCGGCCAGAGGCCGACCTCGTCGCGCATGAAGCATCGCGTCGCCGATGTATTCGCTCGCGCCGGGGCTCCCGCCCTGGATCGACGAAGTTCGGCACGACGCGGTGGAACGTGAGGCCGTTGTAGTAGCCGGCTTCGGCGAGGTGCGCGAAGCGGAGCACCGTCGCCGGCGCTTCGCCGGTGAACAAGCGCGAGCTCGAAGGTGCCGACGCCGCGGATCGTGACGCGCGCGCGCGGCGCCGCGAGGCGCCGCAGGTCGTCGGCGTTCAGATCGATCGATCGCGGCGGCTTCCACGCCTGCGGCTTCCTGGCGCCTGGCCGGCGCGCCGAGCGTCGCGAGCGCTGCGCAATCGCGTCGCGCGCGTCGTGCGAGTTGTCGTGCCCTTCGGCGATCGAGCCGCTGCAGCGCGGCGTCGAGCGCCGGCAACGCCGTCGCGGCCGCGGCGTCCCGTCGAGCGCGAGCGCCGCGGCGCGCATGACCTGATAGCCGCTGCGCGACAGCGCGGCCACGTAGACCGCGTCGGCGTCGTGGCCGGCGACTTTCGCAGACCGTCGACCGCCGCCTCGCAACGTTGTCGTCCTCGTCGCGCGCGAGCTTCTCGAGCGCAGCGCGATCCTTGAGCATGCGCGGCCGCGCGCGCCGCGTACATCCGCAGCTGCCAGACGCGCGAGCCGGTGAACTGCGGCAGCGCGGCGGCAGCGCGCGCTCGCGGCGCGGCTGCGCGAGCGCGACGAGCGCGTGCGCGGCGCGATGCCAGCCGCGCGGCGAACCGGCCTGCGACAGATCGCCGACCGTCCGCTCGAGCGCAGCGACGGCGTCCTCGGACGCGCCGCACCGCGCAAGCCGATCGAGCGCGACCAGATCGACGTGCGTGTCGCGATCGCTTGAGCGCGCCGACGAGCAGCCGCGCACGCTCGTCGTCCGTCATGCGTGCGCGCGACTCCGGCAGCGCCTCGAGCCGCACCATCGGCGACTCGTCCGCGAGCCCGCGCGTCAACGCGTCCGCAGACCGGGCGCGCCGGCACGTGCTGCCGCCGACGCCGCGCGCATCGCGAGCCGCCGCACCTGCGCAGTCGGGATCTGTCGCTGCGGCGGCAAGCACGGATCGCATCGACGCAGCGTTTCGAGCGCGTCGAGGCGCCGCGACGCGACGCGCGCGCTCGTCGGCCTCGCCTTCGGCGCGGAGCGTCATCAGATCGCCGAGCAGCGGCACGCGCCTCCGCACTGAGCGGACGCGCGAGGCTGTGCGCTGACGCGTCGAGCTCGTCGAGGCCCTGCGCGACGCCGAGGCGATCGATCGACCGTATCGGCTGCGCGGCGCTCGCCTCGACGAGTGCCGCGTTCGGCGCGGTTCGCGACCTGCGTCGGCCGCGTACGGCAGCCGGCCGATCGTGTCGCAGATCGCGGCGCGAACGATCGGCGTCCGCCTCGACGTCCAGGCGCGCGGTGAGCGCGGTCGTCGCCGCGGTCGACGCAGCGGGCGCCCGGACGCCGTGTCCTTTTTCCATCCCTGGCGCGCCTGCGCGATCGCGTTGGCGGCCTCGGCGCGGATTTCCGGCAGCGGATGTTTGAGCGACGGCACGATGTCGGCGGCAAGCGCCGGCCGCTCGAGGCGGCCGAGCGCGCGGACGGCGACGCGGGCCGTCTGCGCGTCGCCGCTGTGCAGGCCGGCGCGGATCGATGGCGAGATCGCGCGGCGTCGGCGCGCGGCGATCTTCGGCCTGGAGGATCGCCAGCCGGCGTCGCGCTGCGCGGCCGTACGGCGCGGCCGACGAGAAGCAGAATCGCGAGCGCAGGGTCGCAGAGCAACACGCGGCGCGCGATTCGCAGAGCTCGGCGTTCTCATGATCCGCTGAGCTCGCGTGTCGCCGCCGAGTATTCGAGCATCTGCGCGCGTCAGATCCAGCGGATAGGAAATCGCGACGTCGGTGATCTCGCCGGCGTCGCTCGTCACGGGCTCGAGCCTCGGCATCACGAATCCGGTGTACGACGGCAGCTGCAGGCGATCGACGCGCGCGACGACCTCGTCGCGCAGCGCCGGATCGAAGTGGACGCCGTAGGTGTCGAACAGCGCGCGCGCCGCGTCGTAGTCGCCTTCGGCCTTGATGCGCTGCACTTCGGCCAGCAGCCGGCCGACGCCCTCGCGGAACGCCTCCGCGTCGGTCATCACGTAGTAGGTCTTGCCGTCGCGCGGCGCACGTCGATGGCCGCCGTGTTCGCCATCAGCCAGTGGACGATCATCTGCCGGTTGCGCATGTGGTCTTCTTCGATGCTGCGTGCCCTCGCGGACGCGCCGCAGCTGCACGAGCGCGTTGCGCGCGTAGCGCTTCGTACTCGGCGCGCACGATCTCGTCGTGATCGTCGGCCGGCACCAGGCCGAGCTCCACGAGCTTCGGATCGGGCAGGAAGTACAGCGCCACGAGATCCGCGCGCGACTCCTCGATCGCGGAGAACTGCTCCTTGAGCGCGCGCCTGCGGATTGCCCTTCAGCCGCTCGTCGATCTTGCCCGAGCCGTGGCCGATGACCTCGTGCATGTTGGTCGTCAGCTCGCTCGCGAACGCGCTCCACTTCTCGGCGCGCTCGGCTTCCTCGGGCGTCCACGAGAACTCGCTGCGGAACTCCGGCAGCGTCGATCGATCGTACGCCTCGTTCACGTTCGACAGCGACACCGACTTGCTGCCGTAGCGCTCGCGGATCGCCTGATCGTTCGGCAGGTTGATGCCGACCGGCGTGATCGGGCCCGACTCCCCGGTTTCGATCGACGACGTCGATGGCGTTGGCGGTGACGCCGTGGGCGCCTTCTTTGCGATATCTCGGATCCCACGGCATGCGGTCCTCGAACCACTGCGCGTTGGCGGCGATCGTCCTGAATCTGCGACGGTCTTCTCGGCGTTGACGTAGAAGACGAGCGCCTCCCACGCGCCCTTGATGCTGCGCGCGTCGAGATAGACCTCGACGAAGCCGTTGATCGTATCGACGGGCGAATCCTGATCCTGCACCCACGCGATGTCGTAGGCCTCGCGGTCGCGCGTCGTCGCCCGTTTGGTAGAACGCGAATCAGCGCGCGCAGCGCCGTCGGCCATCGCCGGCGTCGCGTACGGGATGGCCGCCTCGCAGATGCGCGACGATCGCCGCGATCTGCCGTGCCGTAACGGCCGCCGACGCGGTAGACCTCTTCGACGAGCTGTCCGTCTTGCTTCACGAGCGCGCGAATTCAGCGGATACGCTCCTCGAACCTCTCGAGATCCTTCATCGTCACGCCGACGTACAGGTTGTTCGCGCTCGCCGCGAGGATGTCGCGCGCCCGTCGGGCGGCGTCTTGCTGCGTGACGCTCGGCTCGAATCGAGGCATCGAAGAACATCGGGCGCGAGCCGCGTCGAGCAGATCGGTCGAGCGTCTCGCCCGAGCGCGTGCGGAAACGCCGCGCCGCCGCGCGCCGCGCTGCTGCGGCGGCGGCCAGAAGCGCCTCGGGCGTGCAGGCGAGCACGAACTTGCGCGCCGTCAGGTTGTTGTAAGGTCCCGGTGTTGATCCAGAACAGCTTCGTGTAGCGCTCGATCGTCGTCGAGCGTCGGTCGGATCGATGCCGTTCGGATGCGTGAGGATCGCCTTCGAGCACGTCGCGCATCTCGAGATTGTGCGCGTAGCGCTGGTCGTAGAAGATGTCGCGGCCGGCGATCGCCGCCTGATACGAGATGCCAGATGAGCGTCTTTTCGCGGAGCGGCAGATCGCGAAAGCCGTCGGCGTACAGCTGGACGACCGCGGCTTCGCCGATCCGTTCGAGAAGATAAGGACGGTCGATCTCGCGGCCGGCCGCCGCCGGCGTCGAAGGAGATGGCGTCGCGCGAATGTCGGTCATTTGGCTGGTGGAAGGCCCGCGTCGTACATGCGGCCGTATTCGAGGTACTGCCGGACCGCGTCTCGCGGATACGTGACGTGTACCGCCGCGGCCGCGCCCTTGGCGTCGACCTGCGCGGTGAGCTCCGGGTTGATGCCGGCCCAATAGGTGGGCAGATTCAGCTGCTTGTAGCGCGCGACGACCTGATCTCGAAGCGCCGGCTCGAAGTGGACGCCGTACTTGTCGACCAGCGCTTTGATCGCCGCGTAGTCGCCTTCGGCTTTGATGCGCATCAGCTCGGCCAGCAGCTGGCCGACGCCCTGGCGCATCTTCGGGTAGTCGGTGACCCGCACGTAGGTCTTGCCGTCGCGCTGAATGCGCTCGATCGCTCCGGTCTTGTCCATGATGTAGTTCACGATCATCTGGCGATCGCGCTGGTGATCCTCCTCGAGGTCTCGCCTTTCGGCACCGACCGAAGCTGCCGCAGCGCCGCCAGCGCCGCCCCGTCGTACATCGCCTTGGCGACATTCTCCTGATCCTGAACGAGGCCGAGCTCCTTCAGCTTCGGATCCCACACGTTCCAGAGACCCATCAGGTCGGCGCGCCCTTCTTCGAGCGTCGAGAAATATTCCTTGAGGTACGGCTCGGCGCCGCCTTTGACGCGATCGCTCAATTTTCCGGAGCCGTGGCCGATCACTTCGTGCATCGCCGTCAGCAGGTCCTCGGCCTGCTCGCCGTACTTATCCAGTCGCGCGGCCTGTTCCGCCGACGCGGCGAATTCGGCGGTCGACTTCGTGCCGCTCGCGCGATCGAGCGCGTGGCTGCTGCCGATGAACAGGAAATTCTTGGTGCCGTACTTCTCGTGAATCTCGTTTTCGTTCGGCAGGTTGTCGCCGATCGTCGTCGACGTGGAAATCGCCGGTCTCGATCAGCACTTCGACCGCCTTGACGACCGGCGGCTGGAACGCCTGCTTCTTGTACTGCGCCGCCCAGGGCGCTTTGCTCTCGAAATACGGCGCGTTCTGCGCCAGCTTCACCATCGCGTCGGTCACCGGCTTGTCGGTGACGGTGACGAAGCTCTGCGAGCTCCCTTTCGCCCGCGCGCGTCGCGGTAGACCTCGATGAAACCGTTGGCGAAATCGACCGGCGCGTCGTTCTGCACCCAGTCGCCGCCAAACTGCAGCCAGTCGCGCGGATCGCCGGTCTGGTAGTACCGAATCGAGATCGCGCGATGACCTTCGCCTGGGCAGGATCGGCGACAGCGCGCGCCTTTTCGAGATACTCGTTCGCCTTTTGCAGATAGACGGCGTAGAGCCCGGGCGGGATCTTGCCGTCGGGCGTGCCGGCCCGATAGACCTGCTCGCGACACGACGCCGTCGGTCCTTTCACCACGCGCGAGTTCAGCGGATGCTCCTCGTGGAAATTCTTCAGATCCGCGAGCGTGACACCCTGGTAGAACGTGTTCGAGCTCGCCTGGAGAATGTCCTTGCCGGGCGGCGGCGTCTTCGCTGTGGCCGTCGGCTCGACGTTGGCATCGAACAACGACGGTCTGAGCTCGTCGAGCTCGTCGGTTCAGGTCGGCGGTTGTCGCGAGCGGCGGCAGGTCGGCGTAGGGCGTCCTGAAGCCGCCGCCGCATGCGTTGCGGTCGCGGCCTGCTTCAACTCATCGAACGTGAACGACGGCAGGAATTTCTGCGCCGTGATCTCGTTATGGTTGCCGCGATTGGACCAGAACAGGAGAGCGAACGTGCGGATCTTCGAAGCGACGTCGGGTGGCACTCCAGCTGGACGCGCGAGCAGTTCTTCGAGAAGTCGTTTCTGGCGGATCCCGAACCGCGACAACTGATCGTAGATGATTGGATCGATGGCGATGGACGCCTGCGTCAGCCAATAGGCGAGCGCCTGCTGACGCGGGTCCAGCACCTTGACGCTGTCCGCCTGCAGTTGAATGAAACCCGTGTCGCCGGCCCGCTCGACGAGCGCGCTGTTGCCAGAGGGTTGGCTCTGGCCGAGAATCCGGGTTGCGAGCGTTCCGAACGTCGCAGTCGCCAACAACCCGAGCACGACCGGGAGAGTCTGTCGCCTTATGGTCACTCGCTGATTCTAACAGCCGGACCGTTGGCGCTGTGAAGCGCACGCCAGGACGCTACGCGAAGAGCCCGACCTGCCCGCCGGTATGCCAGAACACCACGGTCTGGCCGGCGTGAACCGCTGCTGCCGGACGTACGCGATCAGGCCCGGCCATCGCCTTCGCGGTGTAGGTCGGGTCGAGAAAAATCGCCTCGGTCCGCGCGCGCGAGCTCGATCGCCTCTCGCGACGCCGTCGGTCGGCATGCCGTAGCCGCCGCCGACGAATCGATCGTCGACTTCGATCATCGGTGCCGTGCGATCGCGTCGCGGCCGATGCGACCTCGAGCAGCTCGCCGATGCCGGCGACGATCGCTGCGCACCTGCGACTGCAAGCGACGCCGACGAATCGTCGGCGCTGATGCCGATGATCGCGCGTCGGCAGCCCCAGCAGCCGGCACGCCGGCGACGAGCCCGGCCTGCGTGCCCGCCGGACGACGTCGCGTGGACGATGACGTCGGGGGCCGGCATCTGATCGAGCAGCTCCAGCATCGCGCGGACGAAGCCGAGCGCGCCGAGCGGCGTCGACGCGCCGATCGGAATCACGAACGGCCGCCGCCCGCTCGCGCGCAGCCGCGTCGGCGATCTCGCGCATCGCCGGCGCGCGATCCTCGCGCGTCGGCGACGTACACGACCTCCGCGCCGAGCAGCCCGTCGAGCAGCGCGTTGCGCGGTCGGATGCGCCGGCGCTGCGCCGTTGGCGACGAGCACCGCGCGCATGCCGAGCCGCGCCGCCGCCGGCCGCGGTCGCGCGCGCGTGATTCGACTGCACGCCGCCGGCGGTGATCAGCGTGTCGGCGCCCTCGGCCTGCGCACGCGCCGCGACGAACGCCAGCTTCCGGACCTTGTTCCCTCCGAATCCGAACGGAATCGCATCGTCGCGCTTGATGAAGAGACGCGGGCCGCCGCCGAGGACGCGCGGACAGGCGCGGCAGCGGCTCGACCGGCGTCGGCGCGGCGACGAGCGGCAGCGTCGGAAAGCGCGCGAGCGCGCCGCGCAGCTCGTCGGAGTCACGACGCGGATTGTATAGTAGGCCAAGCCGCGCTGGGCGAATGGATCATCGATCTCCTCACCGCGCTGCGATCGGGCGGGTCCGTGTTCGCGCGCCGAGCTGCGGCCGCCGCGCGCCGAGCTGGCGACCAGCGAGGGCATGGACGCGTGGATCGACACGTATCACGCGGTGCGCCGGCTCACGCGGCAGGGCACGTTCGTCTTCCTCACCGACAGCGCGGTCGGCGCGCAGGAGGAAGACAACCTCCGGCACCTCGTCACGAATCTCGGCCGCGACGTGCCGCGCGAGCGCATCGTGCCGTTCCTCACGTCGAAGCATCCGCTCGACTACTGCCTGTCGTACGCCGAGCGCGCGCACCAGAACGGCTTTCCGGCGCTCGTGGTGCTCGGCGGCGACAAGAGCGTCGGCGCGCCGCGCTGCGGTCGAGCACGCCTGGCAGCTGCGCGAGCTGCTGCGCGAGCGCGATCACACGATCGCGCTCGGCGGCTGGGCGAATCCGAACGCGCGATCCCGAGCGGCAGGTCGACTATCTCGCCGCGCCGGACTTCCACGCCGAGTTCTACCTGACGCAGATCGTCAGCCATCACACGCATCGCGCCGGTCGCGCGCTTCATCGAGACCGCCGCGCGGCGCGGCCTGACGCTGCCGGGCCTCTTCGGCGTCTTCTACTACCGCAGCGCGAACGCGCGGACGCTCGAGCGCGCTGAACGGCGTTCCTGCCGGTCCCGATCGAGGGGCTCGACGCGCGAGTTCGGCGCCGGCGCGACCGCCGAAGACGTCTGCGCGCGGACGATCCGCGCGCTGATGGACGCCGGCGCGAAGCATTTCTACATCAGCAACCTGCCGATCGGCGCGCGCGCAGCAGGTGCTCGGCGACATCCTCGAGCAGCGTGGGAGTGACCGCATGAAGAAGCTGATCGTCGATCGTCGCGATCGTCGCTGGCGCGTGCGCCGTCGTGCGCGGCCTGCGGCCGCAGCCGCAGCCGCAGACGCCGCTGCAGCGGCTGCAGGCGTCGATCGAGCGGACGACGCGCGAGCATCAACGCGACGTGGGGCATCTACGTGAAGTCGCTCGAGACCGGCGAGGAGATCGCGATCAACGCCGACCGTCAGATGGAGACGATGAGCACGATCAAGATTCCGCTGATGATCGAGGTGTTCGAGCAGATCAAGGCCGGCAAGTTCACGCTCACCGACAAGTACACGTTCGCCGACGCCGACTCGCGCGGCGGCACCGGCATCGATCCAGCAGCCTCGACGCCGGGCGCCGTCCTGACGGTGAAGGATCTGATCACGCTGATGATCATCGTCTCGGACAACACGGCGACCGACGTGCTGTACCGGATGGTCGGCGGCCCCGACGGCGGTGAACGCGCGGATGGACGCGCTCGGCCTGAAGACGACGCGCGCGCAGACGTTCGCGGCGCCATGGTTCGAGGCGCTGCGCGCGGCACCGTCGACCGAAGCGTTCTACCGCGACGGCAAGCATCCCGTTCGGCCTGACCACGCCGCGCGAGATGGGCTCGCTGCTCGAGAAGATGGAGCGCGGCACGCTCGTCGACAAGGCGTCGTCCGATCTGATGCTGCAGATCATGCGCGGCCAGCTGTACCGCACGCGCATCCCGCGCTACGTCACCGGCTATCGCATCCCGCACAAGACCGGCGACTTCCTGCCCTACGTCGGAGACGATGTGGGCGATGCTCGAGGCGCCGGGACGAACGATCGTCCTCAGCATCTTCACCGGCAACCATTTCGGATCGGGCGAGATGCTCGAGAACGCCATCGGGCTGGTCGCGAAAGAAGTCGCGGACTACTTCGCTTCGACAATAACGCTATGGCTGGATCGACCGCAGAGATCGCTGAGGATCGCGGAAATGTCAATTTCTCGCCGCTTGCTGCGTGCTCCGCGCGGTTGAATCGTTATATTCTGAAGAACATGGCCGCATACCTCGACAGCGTTCCGTTCTCCGGCATCATCCGCATCCGCGACATGATGTACTCGGTCGCCGATCCGTTCCGCCTCGATCAGGGCGACGTCAGCTTCGACGCGCCCGACACGGTCAAGGCCGCGATGACGCGCGCGATCGCCGAGAACAAGATCACACTACCTGCAGACGAACGGCGCTGCCGCGCCTGCGCGAGCTGATCGCCGCGAAGCTGCGCGACAAGAATCGACATTCCGGTCGACGATGCCGGAGCACGTGCTGGTCACCAACGGCGGCATTCACGGCGTCTACATGCTGTGCCAGGCGCTGCTCGAGCCGGGCGACGAAGTCATCATGCCGGATCCGGAGTGGCCGCCGGCCGCCGGCAACGTTCTCGCGGCCAAGGGCGTGCCGGTCGGCTGCCCGCTGCACGAAGCGCGGGGCTGGCGCTACGACCTCGACGAGCTCGAATCGAAGATCACGGCCGAAGACGCGCGTCCTGTATCTCAACTCGCCGAACAACCCGTCGGGCGGCGTGCTGACGCGCGCCGATCTCGAGCGGCATCGCGGCGATCGCGCGGGCACGCGATCTGTGGGTGATTTCGGACGAGGCGTACGAGGACGTCGTGTTCGAGGGCGAGCACGTGAGCATCGCCTCGCTGCCGGGCATGTACGACCGCACGATCCCGCTGTACACGTTCAGCAAGTCGTACGCGATGACGGGCCTGCGCCTCGGCTACGTCGTCGATCAAGGATCCGGCGATCCGCGATCGCGCGAAGAAAGTGCTGTTCTACACGGCGAGCAACATCGCGTCGGTCGTGCAGTTCGGCGGCATCGGCGCGCTCGAGGGGCCGCAGGACTGCATCGAGGAGTTCCGCACCGAGCTGCGCGCGCGGCGCGATCTGTTCTACCGCGGCATTCGCGAGCTGTCGGGCGGCGTCTTCTCCGGCAACGCCGCCCGGCCGGCGCGTTCTACGCGTTCCTGAAAATCGATCCGGCGTGGCGCCCGAGCCCGCTCGCCGCGCGAGTCGACGGCGGAGCGGCAAGGCGTCGCGGTCGTGGCGGATGGCCGAGTATCTGATCAAGAACGGCCGCATCGGCTGCGTGCCCGGCGTCGATTTCGGCGCCGACGGCGAAGGCTACGTCCGCTTCTGCTTCGCGCGCGACCGCAAGGAGCTGACGGGCGCGCTCGAGTCGATGAAGCAGTTGTTCGGTGTCGCCGTGTCGTCCTGATTCCGCCGTGCGCTATTTCACGTGCCGTCCGCCGTCGACGCGGATTGTTTCGCCGGTGATGAAATCGCTGTCGATCAGCGCCAGCACCGCTTTCGCGATCTCGCCCTCGCCGCCCCATCGTCCGAGCGGCGTCGCCTCCTCGACGGCGCGCGATTCCTCCTCGCGTCGTGCCCGGCGGCGCGACGATCGGCCCGGGCGCAATCGCGTTGACGAGAATGTTGTCGGAGCGCGAGCTCGAGCGCGAGCGCTTCGGTCAGGGCGATGACGCCGGCCTTCGCGACGTAATACGGCAGGTAGCCCTTGTAGCGCGGGCGGCCGCTCGCCGCGACCCAGTCGCTGAAGTTGATGATGCGGCCGCCGCCCTCGCGCGCATGTGCGGCGCGGCCGCGTGGGCGCACAGAAACGCCGCGCGCAGATCGACGTTCACGACGGCGTCCCAGTCCGCTGGCTGAAGCGTCGTCGAACGGACGCTGCACGTACACCGACGCCATGTTGATCAGGATGTCGAGGCGGCCGAGCGTGGCCGCGACCTGTTCCACCGCGGCGGCGGCGCTGTCGGGCACCGAAAGATCCGCCTGCATCACGCAGCGCCTGTCGGCCTGCGGCGCGAACGCGATCGGACGCCTGCTCGGCCTCGGAACGCGATCGTGCGTAGGTGAGCGCGACGTCCGCACCGCGAGCGGCGAGCGCCTCGGCGACGACGAGCCCGATACGTTTGCCGCCCGTGATCAACGCGACCGTGTTGGTGAGATTCATTCAACGCTCTTTTATCACGAAGCCACGACGACTCACGAAGACCACGAATAACGTTTTGTACAGAATTCGATCGTGTGCTTCGTGCCTCTTCGTCGCTTCGTGATGAAAGATGAGCCGCTAGTACACCGTCCCAACGAGGACGAGGCCGAACTTCAGGACGCCGACGTCTTTGCCGTCGCGTGATGCGGGTACTGAGACGATCAGCGCGGACTGTCGCGTACTATTCCTCTTCACAGAGCCGACGCGTTCGCCGCTTGCCGCCGGAGGATCGAGCGCCCAGCTTGCCGGGTACGGTCCGCCGACCGATTGCCTGGCAAGCACGACGACCGAGTCGTGGCTGAGCGCGGCCGCCGAGTTGTCCGCGGCGGCGGGGGACAAGAGAAGGAATCCGCGGTAAGCCGATACCGCGGCGTGGCCGCCATTCTGCGCTTCGATCCCGTAGCGCAGGGTGTAGGGCCCCGGCTTCAATGTCGCGCCCCTGGCGTCGCGGTAGTTGGACGCAAGGGTCACGGCGCCGACGAGCGTGCCCTCTTCGACGGCGGACCACGAGACGTCCGTCGATCCGGTGACCAGCGGCAGAGACTTCACCCACCAGAAGTCGAGCGTCGCGCCCTGAACAGAAACGCGCTGCGCGCCGGGTGCCATGAGCGCCTCAATCGGATCGGCAAGCTCCACCGGCGGCGGATCGGGACGCGACGTGACGGTAATCGACTGGGAGAACGCGTTGAGGGAAGCGGCCGCGAGTGCGACGACGACGGTCGACAGCAGCGGCGGACGCGGGAGCGGCATGGATGCCGGATGCGCGGGAAGGGCACGAAGGGCAGGAGAGGCCGGGACAGGCTCGTGCCCTTCCCGGCCCTCCTGCTTTTCCGGCCTTTAGTACTCGAACGTGCCGAAGAACGCAGAGCGCTTGTTCGGGTCGCTCCACTTCGTGCCGAGCGCCGACCCGGTGAACGTGTGCTGCTCGGTGACGCCCATCTCGCGTGCGCCGACGGCACGAACGGGTGGAACCACTGCATGGCGCCGCAGGTCGGGTCGTGCGTCATTACTTTGTTGATCGCGAGCGACGACCTGGGTCGTCGCGACCTGGATCTCCTGACCTTGATCGCTGAACTGGATCGGCGCCGGCGTCACCTCGACGATGTTCGACGACGATGCCCTTCGATAGCTCGCTGGCCATCGCGACGAGCGCGATCTGCTGCGGCGCGGTTGGCGCGCTGCGTCGACGAACACCGCCGAGCGCACGTTCGCCTGGCCGCCGCCGATTTCGGCGATGCCGAGATTGCGGTCGCCCGCCACAGCCGCGACGACCGAGAGGCCGTCGAGCGACACGCCGTTGAAGATGCCGCGATCGACCTTCCACGCGAGCACGGCCTGCTTGCCCATCGTTTCGGCTTCGCTGCCCATGATGCAGCCGCCGGTGAAGACTTCGGCCGTGCGCGCCTCGACGTACTCGCCGCTCACGGTCGTTGCCGCCAGCGACAAGAGGCGCTGCCGCCAGGCCGACCAACGCCGCCACGACAATCGCTCGATTCATAAACAACCTCGAATTGTTAAACTGCGAAACTCTGATCGATTATAGCGCCGGTGTCATCTGTCGGAAGCCGGACGCTGTACAACTTTGCGGTATTCCGATCTAGCGTTCGGCCGCAGCCGGACGGGAGGAGTCGCTATGGCCGAAACCGTTGGATTCATTGGACTTGGCGTCATGGGAAAGCCCATGGCCAAGCACCTGATCAAGGCAGGGCACGCCGCTGGTCGTCCACAACCGCAGCCGAGCCGCGGTCGACGAGCTGGTCGCGGCGGGGGCGGCCGCGGCGGCGTCACCCGGCCGATGTCGCCAGCCGCACGTCGGTCGTCATCACGATGGTGCCGGACACGCCCGACGTCGAGCTCGTGCTGACGGGCGCGGACGGCGTGCTCTCGGCGCCTCCAGCGCGGCGCGGTCGTCATCGACATGAGCAGCATCTCGCCGGTCGCGACGAGGCGGCTCGCCGCGCGCGTCGCCGAGAAGGGCGGCAGCGATGCTCGACGCGCCGGTGAGCGGCGGCGAGATCGGCGCGATCAACGCGACGCTGTCGATCATGGTCGGCGGCGACGAAGCGACGTTCACGCGCGTGAAGCCGATTCTCGCCGCGCATGGGCAATCCCGAGCGCATCGTCTACATCGGCGACTCCGGCGCCGGACAGATCTGCAAGATCTGCAATCAGATCGCGATCGGCGGCGCGCTCGCGGGCGTCAGCGAAGCGTTCGCGCTCGCGAAGAAGGCCGGCGTCGACGGCGGCCGCGTGCGGCAGGCGCTGCTCGGCGGATTCGCGGCGAGCCGCGTGCTCGAGGTCCACGGCGAGCGCATGCTCACCGGCAACTACAAGCCGGGATTCCGCATCGCGGCTGTATCAGAAGGACCTGCGGCTCGCGAACGAGGCGGCCGTCGTCGAACGACGTCGCGATGCCCGCCACCGCGCTCGTCACGCAGCTGATGAACGCGCTCGTCGCGTCAGGCGGCGGCGATCTCGACTACGCGGCGCTCGGAACTGTGTTGTTTCGATTGGCGGGGGTGGACGATGAAAAAGGCGAAAAGGGAAAAGGCAGAAGGAAAAAGTTAAGGCAAGAGTTCGTCGTTCCTTTTTGCCTTTTGCCTTTTCGCCTTTCTCAATGCTTACAGCAGTCCCGCGTCGCCGTCGCAGCAGTCGGCACGAACCGGATGGCCGTCCGGCCCGAAGCCGCTCGCGGTCTCGGTGCACCAGTACGCCGCGCTGTCGTACCGGTCGTAGAAGCTCGCCTCGTCAGGATCCGGCACCGACGTGACGTACATCCCTTTGTGGCGCAGGTTCAGGCAGTGGACGCCATGTTGGAGCTTCGGTGAGGTCGAGATCATGCATGATTCAATTACCTGAATCTATACCGTCTTGATTCCAGCCGCTTCATGATCGCGCGCTTCACCGCGGTCTTCGCGATCTGCATCTTGTAGGCGTTGCCGCTCATCGGCTTCGCCGCGCGCACGGCGGCTTCGCCGGCCGCCGCCGCGGTCTGCTCGTTGAGCGGCTTGCCGGCGAGCGCGCGCTCCGCGTCCTGCGATCGCCACGGCACCGGCGCCACCGCGCCGAGCACGACGCGCGCCGACCGGATCGTGTTGCCGTTCATCGTCAGCACGACCGTCGTGAACGCGAGCGGCCAGTCGTGCGACTGCCTTGTAGCGCACTTCGTAGTGTCCGCTCTTCACGTTGCCCGGCGCCGGCAGGATCACGTGCGTCAGCAGCTCGTCGTCGCCGAGCACGTTCTCCTTCAGCACGTTCTGCATCGTCGGCAGCGTGAAGTACTCGGCCGCCGGCACCTCGCGCTCGCCGTTCGGTCCGACGACGCGGAACTTCGCGCCGTAGGCGACGAACGGCACGGCGAGGCTCGACGGGTGCACGATGTGGCTCGGCCCCTCGTTGCCGAAGATCGCGTGGATACTGGTTCTCGCCCGTCGACGGCGAAGCAGCGCGATGCCGCCCTTCTTGAAGCAGACGAACTCCTCGTTGCGGAAGTACCAGCAGCGCGGACGCTGATTCACGTTGCCGCCGACCGTGCCGCTGTTGCGGATCTGCGGCGTGCCGACCTCGACCGCCGCCGCGATGACCGCCGGATACAGCCTCGCGACCTGCGCGTGCTCGGCGAGATCGACGATCTTCACCGCCGCGCCGATCTTCATGCCGCCGTCCGGCGTCGCCGCGATCGTCGCGTCGAGCGCGTTCTTGACGTTGACGAGCGCGATCCGGCGTGTCGATGTAGTCCTTCATCCGCGCGAGCAGATCCTGGCCGCCGGCGAGCGGCATCGCGATGCCGTCGGTCTTCAGCGCGGCGACCGCGTCCTTCTCGTTGCGTCGGGATTGACGTAGGCGAAGGCCTTCACAGCGTCCCTCCTGCTTTCTCCTGCTCGAGCGCCTGCAGAATCTTGTGCGGGTGCAGCGGCAGGCTGCGAATCGTCACGCCGGTCGCGTTGCGCACCGCGTTGGCGATCGCCGCGGCCGTCGACACCGTCGGCGGCTCGCCGATGCCGATGACGCCGCGCTCGCGGCTGGCGATTCACGAGCATGACGTCGATCTGCGGGATGTCGGACATGCCCGGCGAGCAGGTACAACTCCATGTTCGGGTTCACCATCTGGCCGGTGATTGCGATCGAGGATGCGATCCTCGAACAGCGCGAAGTTCAGCGACCCGATGATGCCGCCGTACACCTGGCTCTCGGCCGTCAGCTCGATCGACGATCGAGCCCGCAGTCCTGCATCGCAAGATGCGCTTCACCTGACGATGCCGGTTTCGATGTCGACCGTCGACTTCGGCGAACTGCACGCCGCTCGTGCCGGTCGACGACAGCCCGTCCTCCCACTCGCCGTCGACCGAGATCGGCTCGGTGCCGAGCAGCTTGCACGCGTCCTTCCACGCGACGCCCTTCGACGGGTTGCCTTTGACGTGGATGCGGCCGTTCGCCGCGACGAGCGTCGCCGGCTCGACGCCGAGCGTCGGCGCCACCTTCGCGAACAGCGCGTCGAGCGCCTTGCCCGCCGTCAGCGCGGATCGCCGGCGTGACCGACGCCGCCGTCGTGCTGCCGCCCGATCCGCCGCTGAACGGATAGATGCGTGTCGCCGATCTCCGGCTTGACGGCGCTGACCGGCAGGCCGAGCGTCTCGGCCGCGACCATCGCGACGATCGTGCGCGTGCCGGTGCCGATGTCCTGCGTGCCGCACTTCATCGACGACGCTGCCGTCGCGCGTGATGTCGCAGTGCGCCTGCGTGCCGCGGCCGCCGCCGCCCCACTGATGCGCGGAGCAGCCGAAGCCGGTCTTGATCGGACCGGGCGTCGGTCGCCGGTCGGATGGCGCTTGTCCCAGCCGAACAGCTTCGCGCCGCATCGGGAAGTACGTCGCGCCACATCGCGTTCGGCGCCGTCCGGCGGCAGGTTCTTGATGCGGAACTCGACCGGATCCATCTTCACGCGATCGGCGAGCTCGTCCATCAGGATTTCGGTGAGGAAGCATCCCTGCGGATGGCCCGGCGCGCGCATCGCGCGCTGCTGGCCGGCGTTGATGTAGACGTCCTTGTGCGTCCGGCGGCGGTTCGGGAACTGGTAGATGTACGGCAGCGGGAAATCCGACGCCGGCGCCGGCGCCGCCGGTGCCCCAGCTCTGGCCGTCGAACGCGGTCAGCATGCCGTCGGCCGACACGCCGGCGCTTGATGTGCGCGGTCGCCGACGGCCGGTTGCCGGTGTCGAGATGCTCTTCCTTGCGATCGAGCATCAGCTTCACCGGCGCGCTTCGCCTGCTTCGCGAGCTTGCGCGCAGATGAGGCCCTGCGCGTCCGGTCCGAACTTGCTGCCGAAGCCGCCGCCCATGTACTGCGTGATGACGCGCACGTTCGCCTGCGGAATGCTTCAGCGCCTGCGCGAAGCCGTCGCTGCGTGCCGTGCACGCGCCTGCGTCGACACCCACGCCGTCAGCTTGTCGCCGTCCCACTCGCAGACGCAGCCGTGCGTCTCGAGGCAGACGTGCGTGATGACGTGCGTCGAGTACGTCTGCTTCGACGACGTGCGCGGCCTGCTTGAAGCCGGCGTCGAGATCGCCGGTCTCCTCGGCGTTGCCCTGCTTGCGTGTTGCCGCCGGTGAACACGGCCGGCGCGTCGGGCGCCATCGCCTGCTCGACGTTGGCGAGGTGCGGCAGCGCTTCGTACTGCACGTTGAACGAGCCGCGCGGCGTCGATCGCGCGCTCTTCCGTGTCGGCGGCGACCGCGGCGACCGGATCGCCCTGATACATCACCTGCGCGCCCGGCTCCTTGCCATGCGAGCGCCGCCTTCACGCCCGGCGCCTTCTCGCGCCGCGGACATATCGATCGACACGATCCGCGCGTGCGGATGCGGCGAGCGGACGATCTTGCCGTAGATCATGCCGGGCCGGTTGATGTCGTAGGTGTACTTCGCGCGGCCGGCACCTTGTCCGGGCCGTCGAGCCGCTTGACGCGCGTGCCGATCAGCGCTCGGCTTCTCGGGCCACGGCGATACTTGCTTGTGACTGCCGGCGCCTGTCGCGCGGCGCTCCCGCGGGCGGCTGCTGGATTCTGTTGCTCAGCCACGGGTCACCCCCTTCGCCGTCAGCGCCGCTTCCATGATTCGCATGAACGTGCCGCAGCGGCAGATGTTGCCGTCGAGCGCCTTGCTGCGCCTGCTCGCGGCGTCGGCTTCGGATGTCTTCTCGAGCAGCGCGACCGTCGCCATCGACGAAGCCCGGCGTGCAGAAGCCGCACATCAGCGCGTCGTTGTCGCAGAAGGCCTGCTGCACCGGATGCAGCGTCGTCGCCGTCGGCCAGACCGTCGACGGTGCGGATCTGCTTGCCCTGCACCTCGATCGCCAGCGTCGAGCACGAGTAGACGCGTCCGGCCGTCGACGATCATCGTGCAGGCGCCGCACGTGCCGCGATCGCACACGCGCTTGTTGCCGGTGAGGTCGGCGCGCATTGCGCAGCGCGTCGAGCAGCGTGACGCGCGGCTCGATCTTCAAATCGATGCGCTTGCCGTTGACCATCAGCGAGACCGGCACGTCGCCCGGACCGACGACGCGCGGGCCCGCGTCTGGGCCTCGACTTCGGCGGCGGCGGCCGCGGTGACGGCGGTCGCGAGGCTGCCGACGCCGGCCGTCTTCAGGAAGTCGCGGCGACTGACGCTGAAGCGCTCGGGCTTTTCGGGAGTTTCGTCTTTCGGAGGCATATCGGGAGCTCTCCCTTCGGAATCCGGAGAAGGATAGCTAATTAAATACTTGGTGGCTAGTGGCTGGTGACTCGTGGTTGGTCGTGCTGGGCGTATACTCCCGCCAGCGCCTGCGGCGAGCGGGGGCGGGCCCGGCGAGAAAGTAAGTAAAGAAAGGCATTACAAATGCTGACAAGACGCGCGTTCCTCCAGACCACGGGCGCCACCTCGGCCTTCGCCGCGCTGCGGCCCGATGCTTTTGCTCGCGTCACGGCGGCCTCCGCGGCCGTTGCCGATCGCACGCCGGCCGACATCGCCGCCGACGAGAACTACTGGCGCGAGATTCAGCAGGCGTTCACGCTCGACCGGACCTTGATCAACTTAAACAACGGCTACACGTGTCCGAGCCCGCGCGTCGTGCACGAAGCCTACAAACGGTATCTCGACGAATCCAACCAGGCGCCGATCTATTACATGTGGAACCTGCTCGAACCGAATGTCGAACAGGTGCGCAAGAAATTGGCGGCAGAAGCAGGCTGCGATCCCGAAGAGCTCGCGATCACGCGAAATGCGAGCGAGGCGCTGCAGATCTGCCAGCTCGGTCTCGATCTCAAAGCCGGCGACCACGTCGTCACGACGAACCAGGATTACGGCCGCATGCTCGATACCTGGGATCAGCGCGCCGCGCGCGACGGCATCAGAGTCACGAAGATTTCGTTTCCTGTTCCCACGACGAACGTCGCGGAGCTGAAGGATCGCATCGAGCGGGCGATCACGCCGCAGACGAAAGTGATTCACTTCTGCCACATCACCAACCTGACGGGTCAGCTGTTTCCGGTCCGCGACATCGCGCGGATGGCGCGGACGCGCGGCATCAAGACGATCGTCGACGGCGCGCACGCCTTTGCGCATTTCCCGTTCAAGCTGTCGGACCTCGAGTGTGATTTCTATGGCACGTCGCTCCACAAATGGATGCTCGCGCCGGTCGGCACCGGCTTTCTCTACGTGCGCCGCGAGAACATCGAGAACCTGTGGCCGCTCACGCCGCCGCCTGCGGCGAAGATGAAGGACATCCGCAAATTCGAAGAAGTCGGCACCCATCCGGCCGCCACGCACAATGCGATCGCGGAGGCGCTTGTGTTCCACCAGGCGATCGGCATCGAGCGCAAGTCGGCGCGCCTTCGCTATCTCACCGATCGCTGGGCGAAACGGCTCGAGCGAAATCCGCGCGTGAAGATTCTGAGCAGCCGCGAGCCAAACCAGGCGTGGGGGCTTGCGAACGTGAGCCTCGAGGGGATCAATTCGTCGAAGGCGTACGAGTTCCTCTGGTCGAAATACCGGATCATCACCGCGGCGATCAACCACGCGGAGTACAACGGTCTGCGCGTCACGCCCAACGTTTACACGACGCTCGAGGAGCTCGACACGTTCTCGGACGCGATCGAGACGCTGCTGAAAACGCCGGCGGCGACGCAGTAGCGGGGTCGCGAGCCGCTAGCCCGCGTCGTACAGCTTCTTCTTCCGAAGCCTCTAGAATAGCTGTAGCCATGCGCACCCGCGTCGTCGCTGCCTCGTGGATGGTCGCGATCTTCGTCGCGGCCTCAGGCAGACCTGAAGAGCTGCGACACACGAGCAGCGGCCACCGCGCCGGCGCTCCGCCGCAGAGCCCGCCGGCAACCCAACGTGCGTGGGACGAGAGGCGCATCCCGCTCCCTCGAACGGGCACCGCCATGGCGTACGTGCCGCGCGCGCCGACACCGCACGTCGTGCTGCTCGTCAGCGGCGCGTCCGGCTGGGATGCTCAGATGGTGGACGTGGCTCGCAGGCTCGCGACGCAAACGATCGTTGTCGGCATCAGCTATCCCGCGTTGAAGCGAACGGTCGGGCGCGAGAGCGGCTGCTGGTACGTCGCGTCGGACTTCGAGATCATGTCGCACTCGGCGCAGAAAACGCTGAAGCTGCCGCAGTATCATGCGCCGGTTCTCGTCGGATATGCGGAAGGCGCCGCGATCGTCTATGCGGCGATGGCCGGCGGGCCGGCGACGACCTTCGCGGGCGCAATCAGCGCCGGCTTCTGCCCCACCGTGTCGATCAAACGCGACATCTGCGCAGGCGACGCATGGACGCCGGAATACGACGAGAGAAAGCACATCGACACGCTGCCGCCGCTCAAGACGCTGCCCAAGGACTGGTACGTGCTCGAAGGCGTTCCGAACAATTCGTGTTCGCCAACGGCAGCGCGACAGTTCGTCGTTGGTCTTCCGAAAGCGCACGTCGCGAACGCGAGCGACCTCATGGCCGCATTGCAGGACCTCTGGACCGAGAAAGAGATAAAGCCGCCGGCCGCGCAGCCGAAGAGCGCGACCACTCGCGAGCTCGAAGACGAGCTGCAGCGCTTGCAGCTGCCGCTCGAATACCGATGGCCTGCCTCGCCCTTGTCGGCGCTGTTGCTGTTCTTTTCGGGCGACGGCGGCTGGGCGTCACTCGACGAGGAGGTAGCCGAGCATCTCGTGTCGCAGGGTATCGGCGTGATCGGCGTCAGCTCGCTGCGCTATTTCTGGCAGGCAAAGCCGCCCGTCGCAGGTGGCCGGCGACCTCCGGCGGCTCACAGGCGTTCTCGCGCGTGCCGCGAGGCCGATCTTCGCGGGCGGCTTTTCGTTCGGCGCTGAAGTCGTGCCGGTCGCGCTCAAAGACTGGACCTCAGCGGAACGCCGTGCGCTGACCGGGCTTGCGCTCATCGCGCCGGGACCGAGCGCGAGCTTCGAGATCGACCCGCTGGACTGGATTCGGAAGCCGGCGGAGAACGCCGAGACACGCGTCGCGCCGGCCGTTCGCGCCGATGGCGTCCCGACACTCTGTCTGGCGGGGGCGGATGAAGACGATTCGCCATGCGCCACCCTCGCCGGAGTGCCGACGATTCGCGTCGTGCGCCTTCCCGGTTCCCATCACTTCAACAGCAACTACTCCGCCGTGGGCGAAACCGTGGCGCAGTTCATCCGGGCGTCGAGCGAGAAGCGTCCGTGACGCCTCCGCGCACGCTGCGCGATTTACGATCGCGGATCGAAACGGGCGCCGTGTGGCTTCTGGGCCACGCATCGCGATTTCTGCCGGTGCTCGTCGTCGCGGTGGTCGTGGCGCTCACGTGGCAGGCGCTGCGGCAGGTGCACCCGCACGACGTGCTCGTCGCGCTCCGCGGCATGCAGCCGTCCTGGATTGCGGTCGCGGCGCTCGTCACCGTGCTGAACATCGGCGTGATGGGCCTGTACGACGTCGCCGCGTTTCCGCATACGCGTGCGCCGGCAAAACTGCGATGGGTGTACGGATCGGTCGCGTTCGCGTGGAGCAACTTCCTCACCCTCGGCCCGTTTGCCGGGCCGGCCATTCGATTCTGGCTCTATCGCACGACCGTCGAGCACAGCTCCGATCTCGAGACCGGGGTGCTCTCGATTGCGATCGCCTTCGCGTCAGGGCTGATCGGATGGACGCTGGCCGCGGTCATCGTCTCTGCCAACGGCACCACGACGCACGCGGCGCTGATGGCGGGAGTCGCCTTCGCATTCGTGTACGCCGCCGTGTTCCTCGCCCGGCTGATCGCGTTTCGCATAGAGCGCTTCGACGAAATCGACCCTGAGCCGCGCGCGGCGCTCGTCCCCGCGCTCATCGGCTGGCTCGACTGGCTGCTTGCCGGCCTCGCCTTCGTGGCCTGCTTGCAGTCGACGGGCGTGACGGTCTCGGCCGTCGAGTCGATGCGATCTTTTTTCTTCGGCCAGGCGATTGGCCTCGCCAGCCTGGTCCCGGGCGGCTTCGGCAGCAGCGACGCGTTCTGGATTGCGCACGTGCCGCTGCCATCGGGCGTGACGCTGGCGGCGCTCGTCGCGTACCGCCTCGTCTACTACATCCTGCCGTGGGCCGCCGCGTCGCTCGTCCTGCTCTCGTGGGCCACGCGGCGCGCCTCCCGGCGCGTGGAGCTTGCGCGCCGGGTGTTCGCGGGGCTGGTCGCGGCGGGCGGCGCGCTGATGCTCGTCAGCACCGCGACGCAGGCGCTCAGCCCGCGGCTCGACGCCCTCGAACGGATCGTGCCGCTGCCGATCGTCGAAGCGAGCCATGTCGCCGGAGCGCTGACCGGACTGCTGCTGCTCGTGCTCGCACGCGGGCTCGCGAAGGGCTATCGCGCGGCGCTCGGCGCGACCATCATCGTGCTGCTGCTCGCGTCGATTTCGGCCTTGCTCAAAGGGTTCGACTTCGAAGAGGCGCTGATTCTCGGCGGCCTCGCGATCGCTGCGTGGTCGCAGGCGCCGATCTTCGATCGGCCGAGCCACGGCCCCTGGTTCGCGGGACGAGACCTCGCCGTCGCAGCCGTCGCATTGTTTGCGTTTCTCAGTTTCGGCGCCTTCGCCAACCGGATCACTCCGGGAACGCTCGTGCGCGTAAAGTCGTTCGGTTACCGGTTCGAGCGCGCGCGCTACCTGCGGAGCGCCGGCACGTTGTCGCTCGCTGTCATGGCGGGCGCGCTGTACGTGCTGCTTCGCGTGCCCGTCCGATTCACCAGGTTGCGCGACGAAGAGATCGATGAGGCGCTCGAGCTTCATGCCGCGATCGGACGCAGCACGTCAGCGATGATGGTCGCCAACGGCGACAAGGCGATATTTCGCTTCGAGAACCGCGGCTTCTGTCTGTATCGCACGATCGGTCCGTACCTCGTCGTTTTCGCCGATCCGGTCGTCGCGAACGATGAGGAACGGGACGATTTCCTGAACGCGTTGTTCGCATTTTCCGCGGAGATCGATCGTCGTCCGCTCTTCTACCAGATCTCGCTTGAATGGATTCCCCCGCTTCACGACCGCGGCTACGCGTTCTTCAAGCTCGGGGAAGAGGCCCTCGTGAAACTCGATCGCGCGACGCTCGAGGGTGCGGCGGGCAAGATGTACCGGCAGATTTTCCGACGCGCCGAGCGCGACGGGTTGCGTTTTCGCGTTCTCGCGCCGTACGAGCTCGACGCACGGCTCGACGAGCTGCGCCAGGTGTCGGACGAATGGCTCGCCGCCAAAGGACAGCGCGAGCGGCAGTTCTCGATCGGCTTCTTCGACGATCAGTACTTACGCCGATTTCCGTGCGGCGTCGTGGAAAAGGACGGATCCATACTGGCCTTCGCGAACCTCTTGCGCGGGCCGAAACGCGAGGAGCTGTCTATCGACCTGATGCGCTACCGCAGCGAAGGGCCGAGCGTGATGGACTTTTTGTTCGCCTCTCTCTTTTTCTACGGCAAGGATCAAGGCTTCAGGCGCTTCAATCTGGGCATGGCGCCGCTCGCGAGCGTCGGACGGTTTCAGGGATCGCACGCACGCGAGCGCCTCGCCAACCTGCTCTTTCAGCACGGCGAAAACTGGTACAACTTCCAGGGCCTCCGATTCTACAAGGACAAGTTCGAGCCTGACTGGGCGCCGCGGTACATGGCGTATCAGAACGCGTGGGAATGGCCCGCCGCGATTACCAACGTCAGCGCGCTCGTCGCCGGCGGTTGGACCAAAGTGATCGGAAATCGTTAGGCCTCTGTCCGCAGCCCGCCCTGCATCCGATCGATCAGCTCCGTCAGCGCCGCGATTTCTTCGGTCGCGGCGTGAATGATCGCGCGGCGCTCCTGCAGCGTCGGCGTCGACCACTCCTCGCGCTCGAACCTGACGCGCCCATCGTCGCCGACCTCGATCAGCGTCGAATCCATGGTGTCGACGTAGAGTTTCATAACCTTCGTTGACCGTGAATGGCGCGCGTCATACACCCGCTGCCGCCGCGGCACGCTGCGCGTCCGCCGCGCCGACGATGAGCGTCGCGGTGCGGCCGCCTTCTTCAGCGCCGCCGTACGCGTATTCGACATTTACCCCGGCGTCGGAAAGCAGGCGCAGCGCCGGAGCTGCCCCGCCGGGCGAATTGGGCACACGCAAAGCGACGACGTCGCGTTCGGTGACCTGATGATGCTGTTCGCGCAGCAAGGCCGCGCCGTGCACGTGGTTGTCGACGACCAGCCGAAGGTGGCCGGATGCCTCGAGCGCGAGCGCCAGAATATCGACGCGTGCGTCGGCGAGCAGCCGGCAGATGCCGGCGAGTGCACCGGGACTGTTGGCCAGGCGGAGGTTCAGCTCTGTTCGGATTGCCATCCGACGAGCGTAGCAGAGGTCAGCGCGAGAACAGATCGGTAAGGATGTCGTCGTCGGGCGGCCGCATGGTGAGGCGGCCCGTTCCGAGCTTCGCGAGAAGGACGTCGAGCTCGGCATCGGTCAGCACGCGATCCCCGCGCCGCGTCGCCGATTCGCCGCGGTGGCAGCGCCAGTATTTCAACGCGAGCAGCAGCGTTTCGACTTCGCCGTCCGTGAGGCTGGCCACAAACATCGGCGTCTCCAGAGACAAAAAGGGCCGGGCCGCCGCCAGAACCCTTCGACAGCCATGCGGCTGCGACTGGAACGGACGACGGTCCCGGCCCGCGGGGCAGCTGTTACGCAAGCACCTTGATCACGACGCGGCGGTTCTGCGCGCGACCGGCCTTGGTGTTGTTCGGCGCGATCGGCTTCTCTTCGCCGTAGCTGATCACGTTCATCTTGTGCAGCGGCACCTGATACTGCTCGTAGAGATACCGCTTCACCGCCTCGGCGCGCTCCATACCGATCTTCTCGTTGACCGGCTTGGAGCCGACGTTGTCGGTGTGCCCTTCGATTTCAATGAAGACGTTCTTCGGATCCTGCTTGAGCTGTTGCACGAGCTCATCGAGCTTCGCTTTGGTGTCGTCCGGCAGCTGCGTCTGGCCGAACTTGAAGCCGCCCTGATCCTCGCTGAGCACGACTTCGAAGACGAGGCGCTTGTTGGCCTTGTCCATCGTGTCGACCCGGCCGTTCACTTCGTTCGCGGCGCTGTGCGCTGATGACGCCGCTTCATTGGCCTGCTGGGCGGCCTGTGCGGCCGCGCCGGCTTTCTGGTCGACTTCAGAGATGCGCCCCTCGTTCTTGCGGGTGCGCTCCTGCGTCTCCTCCACCGACTGGCCGAGCGAGTCGACCTTGTCGTTGACCTCGCCAACGCTGGTCCTCACGAATTTCTTGCTGGCGCAGGCGGACCCACCAACGGCCAGCACCGCGATGGGGAGAGCGACGAAGAATTTCCGAAGCATGACCTGTCCTCCTACGAATTCGGGCGAGATTGCCCCGCGATATATCCACTCCGGGCGCGAACGGTGAGGTCCTTGTCGCGTGCACGGACCACGAGCGGATGCCAGCCCGGTTTGCCGCTCGATTCAAACGCAATCAAATACTGATGCCTGAGCTCGTCGACGATCTGCCGCGCTGCGATGCTCCGCTGTCCCGGCGTGCTCGACGTGAACACGTGACCGCCTGTGCGCGCCGAAAGATCCGCCAGCGCGCCGCGGAGCGCCGAATGATCAACCGATGATGTGGCGATGTCCTCCGACGGATTGTCGATCGAAGCCACGACGCCAAAGATGTAGACCGGCACGTCGATCCCGCTGGCGATGCTCGCGACCTCGCGCGGATCGAGGCGGCTGGCGTTGTCGTTTCCATCGGTCAGCACGACCACAGCGCGACGGCGTCCTTCGCGTACGCCGACCCGCTCGGCCGTTTGCGCGATGGCGTCATGCAGCGACGTGGCGCCAAACGGCGTGAGGTTGGACATCGCCTGCGGCAGCGTCTTCAACCCGCTTGTGAACGGCGTGACCTGATCGAGGCGCGTGTCGAACGTGAAGACAGCAGCCTCGTCTGATTTCGGGTCGAGCCAGCTCAAGACGTGCTCGGCCGCCTCGCGCGCGTTCGCCAGCTTCGCCTCCATGCTGCCGCTCACGTCGAACAGCAAGGCGATGCTTACGCCGCTCTGATCGTTTCGAAAGTCGGTGATGGAACGCTTCAGGCCGCCGTCGAGGATTTCGAAGTCCCGGGCCGACAGGTCCTGGACGAATCGTCCTTTCCGGTCGCGCACAACCGCGCTGACCCGGACGAGGTCAACCCCCGCCTTGAAGGCCGCCACCGGTTGATCCTGAACCGCTCGCGGTCGTGCCTCAGCGGTAAAGATCAACACACCCAGCGCGCACATCGTGATGAAGCTGCCCCGCGTCACCATCGCACCTCATCTCTCTCCAAGGGTCCTGCCATATGGCTAAATCACTCGAACACAATAGGTTAACAAAATCGTAAGCGACGTACAAGGCCCAGCGGGAGAGAAGAATCGTGTAATATTTTCCCGATCCGCGGAACGCCATCCCACACGCCCTGCGTAAAAGTTACTTGCTATCGATCCTCCCACGGTAATTAGCTGCAAACAATGGCGCAACCAGCAGCGGGGTCCTGCTCTGCTTCGTACTCCGGTCCCATTCCGGTTCCACTCCGGTTCGAATCGGAGTGGAACCGGAGTGGAACCGGAGTGGAACCGGAGTGGGACCGGAGTGGGACCGGAGTAGTCAGGTGGGCGGTCGCGGTAATATCTTCGCGGTGACTCGGACGAGGACGGCTTCGACGTCGATCGCGGTTGCGGGACGCGTCAATCGGTTCACGTACGCGATCCGCAACATCGTCGCCGAGGCGCAGCGCGTAGAAGCTGGCGGCACGCGAGTCCGGTATCTGAACATCGGCGACCCGGTGCTGTTCGGGTTCAGCACTCCGCCGCACCTCATCGAGGCGGTCGAGCGCGCTATGCGCGAAGGCCGTAACGGCTATGGGCCGTCCGCCGGGATCCCTGCCGCGCGCGAGGCGGTCGGTCGCGAGTACACGTCGCGCGGCTTTCCCGTTGACCCTGACCGTGTCGTCATCACGGCGGGCACATCCGAAGGTATCGAGCTCGCACTGAGCGCCATCGTCGATCTGGACGGCGAGGTGCTCGTTCCGATGCCGACCTATCCGCTTTATACAGCCGTCCTCGCCAAGCTCGGCGCCCGCGCCTTGTACTACCGGACCGATCCGGCACGCGGCTGGCTGCCGGATCTCGAGCACATGACGAGCCTGGTGACTCCGGCGACTCGCGCGCTCGTCATCATCGATCCGAACAATCCCACAGGCGCGGTTTATCCGACGCACACCCGCCGGGCGCTCCTCGAATTCGCGGATCAGTACGGGCTCGCGATCCTCGCCGACGAGGTCTACGGCGATCTCGGATACGACGGCCCTATACCGCCGCTGGGGAGCCTGGAACCCGACGCACCGATCATTTCGTTCTCGAGCCTGTCGAAGGCCTATCTCGCGCCCGGTTGGCGCACGGGATGGATGGCGATCGGCCGATCGCCGCGGCTGGACGGTGTAGCCGCCGCCGTGAGAAAACTCGCCGACGGACGTCTGTGCAGCACGGTGCCGATGGAGCATGCCATCGCGGCCGCACTGGACGGCGATCGCACCCATCAACCGGCATTCCGCGCGGCGCTCAAAGAACGGGCGGCGCTGACGATGGAGCGGCTGGCGGAGATGCCGGGCGTCTCGTGTACAGCGCCGACGGCGGCGTTCTATGCAATGCCGAAAATTTCCCTGCCCGAGGGGAGGACCGACGAGGATTACGTCCTCGGGCTGCTGCGCGCGACCGGTGTGTTGTGCGTCTACGGCTCGGGATTCGGCATGTCGCCCGCCGATGGCTTTCTGCGAATTGTGTTCCTCGCTCCAACGGACCAACTGCGAGAGATCTACGATCTGATGGCCGACTTCACACGCGAGTATCTCCGCGCGTGACCCGCTCCGCAACCGCATGAGTGCAGACCGCGACTTCACGCGGCGGATGCTGAAGACGGTTTTCGCCGTCGCGATCGTCGGCATCATATTGGCCGCGCTCTTCGCCGCGCGCGAAGCGGTGATGCTCATCTACATCAGCGCGCTCATCGCGATGGGTTTCTCACCGCTCGTCCGCGTGATCGAACGGCCGACGAAACAGCGCGGACACCAACGCGTGCCGCGCGTTCTGGCGATCCTCGCGATCTATCTGACGATCATCGGCGTCCTCGTTCTCGTCGGGTTTCTGGTTGTTCCCCCGCTCGTGGAGCAGGCGACCTCGCTCTGGGCAGCGCTGCCGACGCACTTCGCGAAGTTTCAGCAGCTGCTGGTTAAGTACAAGCTGATCTCGCACCGCGTATCGCTGCAGGAGGCCGTCCAGAATGCGCCCGCTGGATCGGGCGGCAGCGCGATGACCACGGTGGCGGTGGCGCTATGGAGCGTGATCGGGGGGCTGTTCGGTCTGATCAGCATTCTGATTTTGAGCTTTTACCTGCTCGTCGACGCCCAGTCGCTCTTCGACTACATGGTCGGGTTCGTGCCGGAATCCCGCCGCCGGCTCGCGATGACCGCGTCGCGCGAAGCGGTGATGAAGGTGAGCGCCTGGCTCAGCGCGCAGTTCATTCTCGCAGGCGTGATGGGTACGTTCGCCGCGGTCGGACTCGGCCTCATGGGCGAGCCGTACTTCTACGTCGTCGCGTTGATTGCGGCCGTCGGCGAAACGATTCCGGTGCTCGGCCCGATCATTGGCGGCGTCTCGGCGGTGCTGGTTGCGCTGAGCGTGTCGCCCAAGCTGGCGCTCACGGTCGGTCTGTATTTCCTGATTCTGCATCAGCTCGAAGCAAATATCCTCGTGCCGAAAATCATGGAGAAGCGCGTCGGCGTCAGCCCCGTGACGGTGATGGTGGCGCTCCTTATCGGCGGATCACTTTGGGGTGTGATTGGCGCGATCCTCGCGATCCCAACGGCCGCGATTCTCTCGGTGATCGTCGACGAAGTGGCCGCAGACGCCGCGCGTCCCGATCAGGCTCGCGCTTAGTCGGCTGCGGGCCGAAACCGCAGCAGCTGCTGGATCAGCGCCGCAAGCGGAACCGCTCCAAACGCGACGACCGGCATCAGGAAACGATTGCCGTAATGCGACGCGTTCCACTGATCGTACAAACAAAACAGCAGAAAGAGCGCCAGCGAGCCCGTTGCCAGGGCGGCACCCAACCGTCGATTGCGCCAGAGCAGCACTGGAAACCCGAGTAACGAAATCAACGTGATGGGACTCGTGTGCAGCAGCCCGTGCTCGGGATCGAAGATCTGTCCGGAGAATCCTTCGCGGAACGGCAGATCGAACGAGGAGCGCTGGGAATATGTCGACGCGACGTAGTCGGCGCTCAAGGTGGCGATCCGGTCGTAGCCGGTCGTGAACGGAGAACCGAACTGGTGAATGTTGAGCAGCGCGAAAAGCGACAACGGAATCAGCATGCCTGCCGCTACGGCGAGCGCCGATTTTAGAAACGGTCGGGGAATGAGGAACAGCGTTGGCGGAATGAAAACCACGAAGGGGTACTTCGCCGCGCACGCGAGGCCAAGCAGCACGCCGCCCCATACCCGATCGCGGCGGCCACGCGCCGCGGCGACGACCAGCGTTCCCGCCGTGAGTAGAACCGTTGCACACAGATCAGGCGAGTAGTTCCAGAGATAGTGTGGAAGAAAACTGGCGACGTAGGTCAGGACGACGGCAGCGCTTGCAGCGAACGGATGCGCAACTCGCGCGGCGAGCAGATATAGGACGCCGAGCAGCAGCGTGCACTGCACGACGTTGAACGCGAGTGTGCCCGGCTTGTCGAACAGTGCGACGAAGGGCAACGAAAGAATCGGCATCACCACGGGATGCTTCGCAACCGGTTTCCCGCGCTTCGAAAGCGCGATTTGATTGATGTGACGATACCAGCCGCCCGGCAGCTGGCGCGACAGCTCGAAGCGCCGGTCTTTCAGCAGCGCGAGCGCCGTGTAGTAGTAGTACGGGCAGTCGCCGCGCAGATACGGTCCACCGTCGTAACCATGCACGAGGATCGCGGCGTTCACCAGAGAGGGAACGGCCAGCGCGATCACCAGACCCCACGCCCACGCGCGGCGCGTTGTGTGGGTTGCAGGTCCGGCCGAGTCGGATTTCAGAAGATCTGTCGCCACGTGAAGAACAACGCCGCGGCCAATCCCTGGCCCGTGGCGAAGCAGGCGCTGAGGAGCGGCACCGCGTTGCCGCGCGCGACGAGCGCGAGCCAGATGAACATCGGAAAAAGCACAGAGGTATATCGGCCCATGCCGACCAGCCCGCCGTTCAACAGCGGGAACACGGTGTTGATGGCGACAAAAGATCCCGCCGCCGGGCCGAGCCTTCGCCAGACGGGCCAGATCGCCGCAAGCGCGAGAAGCGTGGGCGCCAGATTGATGATCGTCCAGGGCCACATATCGACGTAGCGCGACAGGCCGACCTCGGCCATCGTCGCAATCGGCTGCCACAGCGTTCGATCGAGCCCCTCGTAGGTCCGCAGCCACGCCGTCCGCTGCAGCTCCGCCCACACGAGCGGATGGCCGGTAAACGAGAATGCCCACGCCGAATAGAGCACGGTCCCGATAATAGGCGTCATCGCGGCGAGGTATAGCCGCCAGTCTCTTCGTCGCTGCGCCACGGCCCAAATCAGGAGTGGAACGGCGAGCAGGCAGCCGTTCGGCCGACACAGGCCGGCGACAACTCCCCAGAACGCGACCGGAACCAGCTGCCGCTTCTCGAAGTGGTACCAGGCGCCCACCGCGCACAGCAGGTACAGCGCCTCGGAGTAAACGGCGCTGTAGAAGAGCGCGAATGGATAGGTCGCGATCAGCATCACCGCGCCCGTACCGACGTCGCCGCCGAATTGATCCGCGGCAATCCGGTAGATGTACGCCGCCGCTGCGGCGAAGGCGGCGATCGATACCATCGTGGCCGTCCAGCCAAACACGACACCGCGCGGGATCCCATGCGTGTGAATCAGGAATGCAACCGCCCGGACGAGCATCGGGTAGGCAGGAAAAAAATTCAGATTCTGCTGGTCTGCAACGTTGCCGGTCCACTCGTAGCCTTCGTGAGCGATGCCCACGTACCAGCCGGCGTCCCAGCGCTGAGGTAAATCCCACCACGGGTTGATCGCGCTGTTCGCTGGTGTTTCGGCCCGGAAACCGATCGTGGCGACGGCGAGATAACCGATCGCGACCACGACAAGCCGGACGACGATAGCGAGCGGCACGGCCGTCGTGATAGCCGGCCATGCGACGTGCGCGCGCCGCCATTCGTCGCGCACCCTCGAAACCAGTGAGGGCGCCGGCACGAAGAAATGGCGGACGAGCGCGATGATCGCAGCCAGGCCGAGCGGCCGCGTGAAGTCTCGCAGCATCAGGCCGATTGCCGGAACGCGCACCGGGGCCAAATAGATGTCTGCGGCCAGCAAAATGAGCGCGACGGTCGCCACATCGGCGATCTGAATCGGTCGGGGGAACACGTCGGTGCGGCGGGGCTCCTCCGGCTCAACAAGCCACGTCATAGCTACACCTTACTAAACTTGGCCGGCGGGCATCATTCTTGGATTGCTTCCGCCGCGAGCGACTTTTCGGTATGGCATCTCTCTACAAATGGCGTCGGACGTCCAACAATCGGTTCGGCGACGTCATGGTGCTCGGGTTCCTCCTCGTGCAATGTCTGGATGGCGTCTTCACCTACCTGGGCGTGAAGACCTGGGGACCGTCGGTTGAAGCAAACCCACTCATCAGCTCGGCCATCGCCGCCGCGGGGCCGGCTCTTGGTCTCGCCGGCGCGAAGCTCGTAGCCGTCGGCTTCGGCATCGTGCTTCACCTCCATCGTGTCCACATCGTTGTCGCTCTCCTCACCGCGCTCTACCTCGCCGCCGCCGTTCTGCCGTGGACGGCGCTCTTTCTGACGAACTAAACTGCAACTTTCGGCGGGATCGAAGTCCCGCACCGTTTTGACTAAGTTCTCCGCTGGGAGTGCCATGCGCGCCGATCCGCTCGGTTTCCTTTCCCTCGAACTCGACACCCTGAAGCAGCAGGGGCTGTATCGTCATCTGCGCATTTTGGACGACGAACAGAAGCCGAAGACGACGTTCGACCACCGGCTCGTCGTGAACCTGTCGTCAAACAACTATCTCGGCCTCACGACCCATCCGCGACTGCGCGAGGCGGCGCTCGAAGCGACGCGGCGCTTCGGCGTCGGCTCCGGATCGGTACGCACCATCGCCGGCACGATGGAGATCCACATGGAGCTCGAACGGCGACTTGCGGACTTCAAGAAGACCGAGGCGGTCGTCGTCTTCCAGAGCGGCTTCGCCGCGAACGCCGGCACCGTCGCCGCCGTCTTAACCAAAGACGACGTCGTCGTCTCCGATGAGCTGAACCACGCGAGCATCATCGACGGCTCGCGGTTGAGCAAGGCGACGATCAAGGTATTCCCCCACAAAGATGTGGACGCGGCGAGAAAAGTGCTCGAGAGCCTGCCCGCAAAGCAGCGCAAGCTGCTCATCACCGACGGCGTTTTCAGCATGGACGGCGACCTCGGGGCCGTACCGGCCCTCTGCGCGCTTGCCGAGGAGTTCGGGTGCATCATGATGGTGGACGATGCGCATGCGAGCGGCGTGTTCGGGAAAAACGGGCGCGGCACGATCGACCACTTCGACGTGCACGGACGCGTAGACATTCAGGTCGGCACGCTGTCGAAAGCCGTCGGCGCGCTGGGGGGTTACGTCGCGGGATCCAAAGCGCTCATCGAATTCCTCTATCATCGTGCGCGGCCGTTTCTCTTCTCCACGTCTCATCCGCCTGCGGTTGCGGCCGCCTGCATCGCGGCCATCGACGTGCTCACCGAAGAACCACAGATCGTCGAGCGGCTTTGGGAGAACACGAAATTCTTCAAAGCCGGCCTCCAGGCGCTCGGGTTCAATACGGGGTTGAGCGAGAGCCCGATTACGCCGGTGATCGCCGGAGAGGGCGCTCTGGCGATGCAGCTCTCGGATCGGCTTTTCCAGGAAGGCGTGTTCGCGCAGGGCATCGCGTTCCCGACCGTCGCGCGCGACAAGGCACGGGTCCGCACGATCGTCACCGCCACGCACACGCGCGACGAACTGCAGTTCGCGCTCGACGTCTTCGCGAAAGTCGGCCGCGAGCTCGGCATCATTTCCGGAGGCCGGAGCAGCTCTTGAAGTCATCGCGCAGATTCAACGACTTCGTCGATACCTATACGAAGGATCTCAAAGCCGAAGATCTGCAGCGTCTGTTCACGCGCGACGCCCGCGACGCGTATCACTTCTTCGCGCGGCACATCGACTTCAGCCAGGCGGCGCACCTGCCGTGGCACAAGCGGGCGCTGACGAACGCGCGTCTGTTTTTTCTCGCGTTCACGATGAAGCTGTCTCCAGCGCGCCGCATGGTCTATGCCGTGTCGCTGCTGTTTACGGTCATCGGCTTCATCAACCTGCTCAGACTGCCCCTCGCGGAAACGGCGCAGATCGGGCACGTCACCGTCATCTTTCCGGGCCTCTCGATCCCGAGCGGGGTCGGCACGCTGCTGCTCGCGTTCGGCCTGATGAACCTTCTGGTGCTGCTCGAAGTGGCCGACCGGCTGTCGCTGAAAAACGATCTGGAGATCGCGCGGGAGATCCAGCAGGCGATGCTGCCGAGTGGTCTGTACAGCGCGCCGGGCGTCGAAACGGTCGGCATGAGCCGCCCTGCGAACACGGTCGGCGGCGACTTCTACGACATCCTGCCGATTGGCGACGGCCGGCTGGTGATCGCCGTCGGCGACGTTTCCGGCAAAGGCAGCCCGGCCGCGCTCCTGATGGCGCTCCTCCTCGCGATGATGCGCACCCTCGTCGACGAAAAATTGGAGCCTGCCGATCTGATCACGCGGCTGAACGTCCAGATTTGCAGGCACGCGCCGGGCAGCCGATTCATCACGCTCTTCTACGGTGTGTTCGAGCCGCTCAGCGGCGAGCTCACCTACGTGAACGCAGGTCACATGCCGCCGCTCATCATCCGCGCCGGCGGCCAGGCCGAACGGCTGACCGACGGTGGCATTGCCCTGGGCATGTTCGACGCGTCGACATACACCGCCGGGCGCGCCGTGCTCGCCGCGGGAGACCTGCTGGCTATCTATAGCGACGGCATCACCGAGGCCGAAAGCCCGACCGGACGTCCATTCGATGAGCTCGGCCTTGAAACGGCGCTTAAAGCGAACCAGCGGCACAGCCTGGCCTCGATCGGCGCCGCGGTCGTCGCCTCCGTCGAGCGCCACACCGGCGACACGAAGTTTGCCGACGATCTCACGATTCTGCTGCTACGACCGAACGCACCGACCCCTGTCGGTGTCTAATGAGGAGACCGCGGCAAAGAACTAAGAGTCGATGAACATCAAAGCGCTCGCAGCGGCGCTCTTGGCGGTGACCGTGTCAGCGGGCGGTCCACGCGTCGACGCGCAAGTCACCCAGCCGGCGCAACCGGACGATGTCGCGGCATTTGTCGCCGCGCTCGAGCCAATCATCCAGCATTCCGACGTGGCGGCCTTGCTTGCGCTCGTCGCGGAATCGGCTGACCACGACCGGGCGCGCTTGTTCTCGTCGTTCGAGCTTCCGCCCGGTGCCCGGCATGTGACCGTGCAGGAACGCGACCGCGCGCCGCTGCCCAGCTCGCCGCCTGGGCGCGGATATCGTCTGATTCTCGAGATCTTTGCCGACCATGTGAGCACGGCGCGCATTTCGACGTGGCAGCTCGACATCGTACGCGGCACGGCAGACGGCGACTGGCGCATCGCGAACGAAGATCGCGTGACCTCGGTCGAGAGCCTCTACCGCATGGTGTTGAACCCCGCGAAGCAGTTCGACGCGAAAGATCTCACGATTACCTCCGAGGACCTCGACCTTACGCTTGCCGAAGGATCGGTGTTTGTCGCGGATGTGGACCTCGGTGTGACCGCGATGGTGCTGCTCGGCCGCGGGGAGATGCATTTTCATCCGCGACCGGCGAGCGAAAAAGGCCAGGTCAAGATCTTCTGCGGCGCCGAAACGCTCAACGCGCGCTTCGACGCCGCCTACGTGCGCATCAACCCGGGCGACTTCAACACGCTCGTCGACTCTTCGCATTTGACGGAGCGCGCCGCAGTCGACGCAAAGATGTTCAAGAGGGCGGACGAGGTATTCCATGACGAATCGCCTCGATCGTTTCTTCTCGATCTCGGCGACTTGAGCCGTGAGCCCTGGACGTTGATGCCGCCGAGCGGCGATTTCCTCGCGGAAATCCGCACGCGCCGGTACGACACTCTGACCTACGCGCGCTCGGCGAACGAGTCCGAGGACATCACGCTCTTCGATCGCAAGCGGCAGAAAAATATTTCGGTGTACCCCTCCGAGCAGAAACTCGCACGCCGCGGCAGCCCGTTCTACAGCGACGACGACCAGGCGGATTACGACGTCCTCCACAACGACATCGATCTCGCATACTCGCCAGACCGCCAGTGGATCGACGGGCGGGCGCAGGTGCGCCTGAGGATTCGCGCAACCGGGTTGAATACGCTGACCATGCGGCTCGCCGACTCGCTGGTCGTACGGTCGATCGCGAGCGATCGGTTCGGACGTCTCTTCGGCATCCGCGTCCGCAACCAGCACTCGGTCGTGATCAGTCTGCCGGCAACCGTCGTCCGCGGCACGGAGCTGACGATCGCCATGTCGTACGCGGGCCGCCTCGAGCCGCAGCCTTCGGACCGCGAAACCCTCGCGCTCGGTCAGGCGCCGCAGCCACCGCGCGGCGTGGGGGGCGACGAGATGCCGATCGTCTTACCGGAGCCGAGCTTGCTGTACAGCAATCGCAGCGTCTGGTATCCGCAAGGCAACGCCACCGAATACGCGACCTCGACGATCCGCATCACGCTGCCCGCGGCATACGACTGCGTCGCGAGCGGATCGCTCGTACCCGGAGCGCCCGAGCTGATTCCGGCCAAGGGCACAGCGCCTGCCCGCAAGCTGTACGTGTTCGAGGCACGGCAGCCGGTGCGATATCTCGCGTTCATCGTCAGCCACTTCGCGCGCGCGGAAACGGTGACGCTCGGGTTCGAGGCGTCGCCGGCCGGCGGCATGCCGGCATTGTCGGGAATCATCAATCACAGTTTGAATCTGGCCGTCGAGGCCAATCCCAGGCAGGTCGCGCATGGACACGAGCTCGTCGAGCGCGCGACCGACATCGCGCAGTTCTACGACTCGATCATCGGCGACTCGCCGTATCCAAGCTTCACGCTCGCGCTGGTGGAAAGCGACCTGCCGGGCGGCCACAGCCCCGCGTATTTCGCCGCGCTCAATCAGCCGCTGCCGACCTCGCCGTTCGTATGGCGCAACGATCCGACGGCGTTCGTCAACTTCCCTGAGTTTTTCGCCGCGCACGAGATTGCGCATCAGTGGTGGGGCCAGGCGGTCGGATGGCGCAATTATCACGAGCAGTGGATCAGCGAAGGCTTCGCGCAGTACTTCGCCGCCCTGTACGCGCAGCACGTGCGCGGAGACGAAGCGTTTCGCGCGGTGATGCGTCAGATGCGCAAGTGGGCCATGGCCGACAGCGATCAGGGTCCCGTGTATCTGGGTTATCGACTTGGGCACATCCACAGCGAAGGCCGCGTGTTTCGCGCGCTCGTTTACGACAAGAGCGCGGCCGTGCTCCACATGCTGCGCCGCCTGGTCGGCGACGATGCGTTCTTTCGCGGTCTGCAGCGCTTCTATCGCGCGTCGCGGTTCAAGAAAGTGGGCACCGACGATTTCCGCGTCGCGATGGAACAAGAAACAGGGCGGCCGCTCTCACGCTTCTTCGATCGGTGGATCTACGGTTTCACGCTGCCGAAGGTGAAATTCAGCTACCGCGTCGACGGCACGGACGTCATTCTCCACGCCGAGCAAATCGGCGAGCTGTTCGATGTGCCGCTTACGATCACGCTTCAGTACGCGGACAGACGGACCGACGTGATCTTTCCCGTCACGGAGCGGACCTCCGAGATGCGCGTAGCGCTGGCAGGCCCGCTGCGCGGGGTCGAAGTCAGCAAGGACGATGGCACGCTCGCCGAGATCGTTCGCGGGACATAGTCCCATCTGCCACGACCGCCCCGAACCGGCGAACGTATTTACTGCAGGTAAATCGACGCGACCCTCGGCTTCCCATTCCGTTCGAACGGCTCAGCGACGATCGTGAAGCGGGTTCCACCAAGAGAGTAGTTGCGAATCTCGCGGAGGCCGAGCGGACCGCGTTCGCGCGTGCTGACGACGGAAGCCGCCAGCGCGTCGAGCGACGCGGCCGTCTGGTCGAGAAGATCACCGACCGCAATCCGCGTTTGACCGAGCATGAGCATCGGAACGGAAACGCCTTCGGGCGGGACCGCCGGCGCGGGCGCGGAACTGACCTCGGATGGCGCGAACGCCCGCGGCGCCACGCGCAGCTCGCGAACGACGAGCAGACCGACGACGATCGTTCCCGCGAGCAGCGCCGCCGCCGTCACCCATTCGCCGGTGAAGCTGAGCCTTGTACGGGTGGCGTCCATCATGTCGACCTCCGGACTCGCGGTGAAGAAAGCGAATCTAGGCGTCCGCCGGCGCGTTGTCAAGCGGCCCGCCGCACGTTATATGCTTGACAGGATATGGAAACCGTCACGCTCACGATAGATGGGCGACAGATCACGACCGAGAAGGGAAAAACCGTTCTGCAGGCCGCGATTGAGCACGGCATTTCGGTGCCCTACTACTGCTATCACCCCGGTATCGGCGTCGACGGATCGTGCCGTGTCTGCGTCGTGAAAGTGGAGAAGATGCCCAAGCTGCAGACGTCCTGCTCGACGTTCTGCGCCGAGGGAATGGTCGTCAACACACGCACTCCCGACGTTGTGGCCGCTCGCGCCGGCGTGTTCGAATTCCTGCTGATCAATCATCCGCTCGACTGTCCGGTGTGCGACAAGGGCGGCGAGTGTCCGCTGCAGGATTATTCGTACACCTTCGGGCCCGAGCAGAGCCGCATGGAATTCCCGCGGCGCGTGTTCGACGGCGACGGGGTGAAGGCCGACGTCGATTTCGGTCCGACGCTGATGCTGAACCGCAACCGGTGCATCCTGTGTACACGGTGCGTGCGCTTCATGCGCGATGTCGAAGGCGATGCGCAGATCAACATCATCGATCGCGGATACGGCAGTGAGATCGCGACCTTCCAGGACGAGGGCGTCCATTCGCTGAACTCCGGAAACCTGATGGATGTCTGCCCGGTCGGCGCCATCACGACGAGAGACTACCGGTTCAAGTCGCGTCCCTGGGATAACCCGAATGCGGCCGACACGATCTGCACGCAGTGCGCGAAAGGCTGCAACGTGACGGCGTGGATCAAAGCAAAGCCGGAGTGGGCGAAGGGATCGCAACTCGTTCGCTTCACGCCGCGCTTCAATCCCGAAGTGAACGACTACTGGATGTGCGACATCGGCCGGTTCGAATATCACTGGATCGAAGGCGACGATCGGCTGCGAAGGCCGCTCGTGCGCGGCGAGAACGGCGAACTCGCGCAGGTGACCTGGACTGAAGCGCAATCGAAGCTTCGCGATCGGCTCGCCGCCGTCGGACGCGCGGATCCTGACGGCGTTCGGTTCCTCCTGTCGGCGCACGCCTCTCACGAAGAGCTGTTCCTGTTCCGCCGCCTCGCCGAAGAGCTCGTCGGCAGCACGAAGGCGATCACCGTGAGCTGGCGATTCCAGCCGAAAGGCCAGCCGGAGCGGACGAAATTCAAAGTGCCGCCGGTCGATGCGCCCAACGTTCGCGGTGCGCAGATGCATGGACTCGCGCCAGGTGGCCGGGCCGATGAAATCGGCGAGGCCGACGTGTCGGCGCTTCGCGCGGCGGTCGAAGCCGGTCGAGTGTCGGCGCTCTATGTTTTCGATCCGGGACCCGAAGGGTCGCTTGGGCCGGCGGTCAAGTGGGTGCTCGACGCGCGTCGCGCCGGCAAGCTGCCTCTCCTTATCGTGCAGGGCGTGCTTCTCACCGAGCTGGCGCGCATGGCGGATACTGTTCTGCCCGGCGCATCGTACGTCGAGAAGGAAGCGTCCTACACGAATGACGGCGGACGGTTGCAGGGCACGAGCCAGGCCATCGTGCCACCAGGCGACGCGATGGAAGACTGGCAGATTCTCGTCAATCTCGCGACGATGCTCGGCGTGCCGTTCGACTACACGAGCGGCGCGCACGTGCGCGCGGATATCGCCGCGCGTTTCGGCGATGTGGACGGCCTCGGAGGCATCACGTCGCTGAACTTCGCGCCGGTCGTCAGCGCACGAAACTGGCTGCAGACCTCGAATCCCTCGGAGCGGTGGAAATGGGATTTCATGTTCCAGGATCTGCCGCCCGTGAAGGGAAACGTCGAGGCGACCTCGCTGCCCGCGCCGCCCGGCGTCGTCATCCCGCTCCGGGAAGTGAAATGATCTCCGTTCGCGCGGCGATCGCGGCGGTGGCGATGCTCGTCATCCCGATCGCCGCATCCGCGCAGCTGCGCGGCGTACCGGCGACGCTGACGCCCCTTGTCGAACACGAGCCCGCCGCCGGCGGCACCGTACGAGCCGCCCTGCAGGTCGCCCTGCCCGATGGTTTTCACGTGCAGTCGAACAAGCCGCGCGATCCCCTGCTGATTCCTACAGTCCTCACGATCGACGCGCCGAGCGGAGTGACGGTCAAAGAAATCGTCTTTCCGAAGCCGGTCGAAGCGCGGGTCGTCGGGTTCGATCAGCCGCTCCTGGTGTTCGAGCGCGAATTTGTCGTCGGCGTCCAATTCACCGTGGCGGCGGGAGCGAGCGGGCCGTTGGCCATTCCAGCCCACCTTCGCTATCAGGCATGCAACGACACGATGTGCTTCGCGCCGAAGACGGCCGATACGCAGTGGCTGTTGACGGTTTCGGCTTCGGGTGGCGCGCCCATCCCCGCGAACCGGGAAGGGCCGAGTGGAACGCAGCGGGCAATCTTCGACCGTATTCCGTTTGGGACCGGGGAAGCGCCCGGCGCTCCAGCGCCGGTAGCGCCGCGCCCGTCGGCCGCGCCTTTGCAGCCGGGAGATTTGAAGGCGCTCGACGACTTCGCGATCCTCGGAACCACCGGCGGCTATCAGGGGGCCGGTGAATTTCTGAAGTTCATCCACAATGCGGAGAGCGGCGTGAAGGAACGCGGCCTTTTCGAAGGCCGCGGGCCGCTGGCGATCCTGCTGATCGTTCTTGTGGGTGGGCTCGCGCTCAATCTGACGCCGTGCGTGCTACCGATGATTCCGATAAACCTCGCGATCATCGGCGCCGGGACGCGCGCGGGCTCGCGCGCCCGCGGATTTCTCCTCGGCGGCGCGTACGGCGCGGCAATGGCAATCGTGTACGGCGTGCTCGGGCTCGTCGTGATCCTCACCGCGGGCACCTTCGGGACAATCAACTCCTCCGCCTGGTTCAATCTCGGCATCGCGGTGCTGTTCGTCGTGCTCGGCCTCGCGATGTTCGACGTGATCACGATCGACTTCTCGCGCTTCTCGAGCAACATGCGCTTCGCCGACTCGAGCCGCGGAACATTCCTGCTCGCCTTCAGCATGGGTGCGGTGGCGGCGCTGCTCGCCGGCGCGTGCGTCGCGCCCGTCGTGATTCAGGTCGTGCTGTTCTCGAGCAACCTCTATGCGACCGGCACGCGGTCGGCGCTCACGCTTCCGTTCTTTCTCGGTCTCGGCATGGCGATCCCGTGGCCGATTGCCGGCGCCGGCCTCGCCGCGCTGCCGAAACCCGGCATGTGGATGGTTCGCGTGAAGCAGGTCTTCGGCATCTTCATCCTGGCGACCGCTGCGTACTACGGCTACGAAGCGTACGGCATCTTCGCGAACCGACTCGTCGACGCATCGGAAGTCCGATCGAGCGTCCAGGAGAAACTGAAAGCCGGATGGACGGCTTCGCTCGCCGACGGCCTCGCGTCTGCCAAACGGGAAGGCAAGCCGGTCCTCATCGACATGTGGGCAACCTGGTGCAAGAATTGCCTCACGATGGACAAGACCACGCTCGACGATGGGGCCGTGACAGCGGCGCTCGATCGCTACGTGAAAATCAAATTCCAGGCGGAAACGCCGGACGAACAGCCAACCAAGGCTGTGATGCAGCGATTCGATGCCGTCGGTCTTCCTGCGTATGTGATTCTGAAGCCCAAGTCGTGACCGCCGCCTCTCGACGGCGATGAGGCGACTCCACCGTCCGGCTCCCACCGCGATCGTGCTCACGCTGCTGTGCGTGATGTACCTCATCACCTACGTCGACCGCGTCAACATCGCCACCGCGGCAGGCGCGATTCAGCGCGAGCTCGCGCTGTCGAACACGAAGCTCGGGTTCGTGCTCTCCGTGTTCGGGTATCCATATCTCCTGTTTCAGGTATTCGGCGGGTGGGTCGGCGATCGATTCGGTCCGCGGTGGACGTTGTTCTGCTGCGGGTTGATCTGGACGGCCGCGACGATTCTCACCGGGCTCTCGAGCGGGCTCATGATGCTGCTGCTCGCGCGCGTCATGCTTGGCGTCGGAGAAGGCGCGACGTTTCCGGTCGCGACGCGCGCGATGCAGACGTGGACCACAGCGGATCGCCGCGGGTTCGCGCAGGGGATCACCCACGCCTGCTCCCGTCTGGGCAACGCGATCACGCCGCCGATCGTCGCGTGGCTGATCGCGCTCGTCACATGGCGCGGGTCGTTCGTCGCCCTCGGCTGTTGCAGCCTCATCTGGGTTTTTGCATGGGTCGCCTATTTCCGCGACAGCCCCAGTGAACACTTCGCGATCGCGCCCGAGGATCTCGCGCGCCTGCCGAATCACGGCCGCGCGACGTCCGTCGCGAACCGGCAGATTCCGTGGTCGCGATTGACGCGCCGCATGCTGCCCGTCACGATCGTCTACTTCTGTTACGGCTGGACGCTGTGGCTGTACCTGAATTGGCTGCCCTCGTTTTTTCTGCACGAGTACCGGCTCAACCTCGCCCGCTCGGCGCTGTTTTCGTCGGTCGTGTTCTTCGCCGGCGTCGCGGGCGATCTGCTTGGCGGCACGGTCAGCGATCGGATATTCGAGCGCACGCGCGACGTGCGCAAGGCGCGACGCAACGTGGTCGTCGCGGGCTTTCTTGGATCGTTCGTCTGTCTGCTGCCGGTGTTCGCGACGCGCGATCTCACGATGATTGTGCTGTCCCTGGGCGCCGCATTTTTTTTCGCGGAGTTCGTGATCGGGCCGATGTGGGCGATACCGATGGATATCGCGCCGGCATATTCGGGGACCGCGAGCGGGCTGATGAACACGGGCTCGGCCGCGGCGGCCATCCTATCCCCTGTTGCGTTTGGCTACATCGCCGATCTGACCGGCGACTGGCACCTGCCGTTTCTCGGCTCGATGGGGCTGCTGCTCCTCGGCGCCGCCCTGGCGTTCACGATGCACCCGGAGCGGACCTTTGAATCTGAGTGATTGGGTGATTGGGTGATTTAGTGATTGATTGAAGATGCGGGTAATTCATTCCGACGATCGCGCAACCAATCACCCAATCACCAGATCACCCAATCACCAGATTGATTTATTGGCCCGTCCATCGAGGGCGCCGCTTTTCGACAAACGCGGTGACCCCTTCGCGAAAATCGGCGCTCATGTAGCACATCTCGACGATGTCGGCGTCTTCGCCGGCGGCAAGCCGCCGCTTCGCCGCGAGGCGACGAACGATTTCCTTGGTCGCTCGCAGCGTCAACGGTGCGTTCGCCGCGATTTCCGCCGCGAGATCGCGGACCACGCGCTCGATGTCGTCCGCGGAAGCGATGCGATTCACGATACCCATCGCCTGCGCCTCCGCCGCGCCGGCAAAGCGGCCCGTAAACAGAAGATCTTTCAGACGCGAAGGGCCGAGCAGATCGAGGAGCCGGCTGTACGTCGCGCCGGACAGACAATTGCCGAGCGTGCGCGCGATTGGGACGCCGAAGGTCGATTCCGGCGTGGCGACACGCAGATCGCACGAGAGCGCGATCGCGCAGCCACCGCCGGCCGCGACGCCTTCAACCTGCGCGATCGTCGGCTTCGTCACCCTTTCGAGGCGATCGAGCACGTTGTCCAGACGCTCCTCGTACCGCAGACCGTCTTCACGATCTCTGAAGTTTTGAAATTGCGAGATGTCGGTTCCGGCGACGAAGGCCTTGCCTCCGGCGCCGCGCAGCACCAGCACGCGAAGCGCATCGTCCGCGTCCACGCGATCGCACGCGGCGACGAGCGCCGCGTACATGTCCCATGTCATCGCGTTTCGCGCCTGCGGCCGATTGAACGTCAGTACCCCGAGCGGGCCGTCGGTCGCCCAGAGCGTCGTGTCCGCATCTGATAATCTGGTCATCTTGCGTACCTTGCCGACGACAACGCGGGTCTGACGACCTGCGCTACGCCAGCGGACGATAGGATCGATGAAAGCTCCATCAGCGCTCGAAGGTCTCCGCGTGCTCGACATCACGCAGGTGATGGCCGGGCCGTTCTGCGCGATGATCCTCGCGGATCTTGGCGCCGACGTGATCAAGATCGAGCCGCGGTCCGGTGACTCGACGCGGCAGATGCCGGGCGCGCGCGGGACCGACAGCCCGGGGTTCAACGCGGTCAATCGCGGCAAACGCGCCATCGTCATCGATCTGAAGAACGCGCGAGGTCGCGAGGTGTTGGTCCGCATGGCGCGGGCAGCGGACATCCTCATCGAAAACTATCGGCCTGGCGTGATGAAGGCGTTCGGCCTCGACTACGAGGCGCTGGCGGCGGTGAATCCGCGGCTGATCTACGCGTCGATTTCGGGCTACGGACAGACCGGGCCGTCGCGCGACAAAGGCGGATTCGATCTGATCGCGCAGGGCGTCTCCGGAATCATGTCGGTCACCGGCGAGCCGGACCGCCCGCCGGCAAAGGCCGGCGTGCCGCTCACAGATCTTGGCGCGGGTCTCTTCGCGCTCGTTGGTATTCTCGCGGCCGTCGAAAGTCGCCATCGAACCGGCACCGGCCAGCTGATCGATACGTCGCTCGTGGACGCGGGCGTCGCGCTGTCGGTATGGGAAGCGACCGAATATTTCTCCGGCGGCGGCGTGCCGGCACCGCTCGGGTCTGCTCATCGCGTGCTCGCCCCGTATCAAGCGTTTCGCTGCGCTGACGGCTACGTGACGCTCGGCGCGGGCAACGACCGGCTGTTCCTGCGGATGTGCGAGCTGCTCGGCCACCCTGAGTGGGCGTCGCTGCCAGATTACGTCGACAGCGCGAGCCGCGTCCGGAATCGTGTAACGCTCGCGACGTTGATCGAGGCGATCACCTCCACACGCACCTGCAGCGAATGGCTCGCGGCGTTCGACGATGCCGGCATTCCGTGCGGGCCGATCAACGATTACGCGCACGTGTTGAACGATCCGCAGGTCCGCGCGCGCGACATGGTGATCGAGATCGAGCACCCGACGCTTGGTGTTCAAAAGGCGCTCGGGTCGCCCATCAAAATGAGCGCCACGCCAGCCAACGCGACCGGCCGTGCACCGCTTCTCGGCGAGCACACCGACGAGGTGCTCGCCGAAACGGGCTTCTCCCCAGCGGAGATCGTCGCGCTGCGCGGCGACGGCGTCGTTTCGTAGGCGGCGCTTACGCACGCGGCGCACCGCCCGCGAGAAATTCGAGCGCGGCAGTCACTCCGCCACGTGTGAACGGCACCCCAGACGCCGCAAATCCCATTTCGATGCCCGCGAGCGTTCCTGCGAGCATCAGATCGTTGAAGTCGCCGAGGTGGCCGATGCGAAACGTGCGTCCCTTCAGCCGGCCGAGGCCGGTGCCAAGGGACATGTCGTACTGCTCGAGCACGAGGCGGCGGAACACGTCCGCGTCGTGGCCTTCCGGCATCATCACCGCAGTGAGCGAATCGCTGTACTCGCGTGGATCGAGACACACGAGCTCGAGCCCCCACGCGCGCACGGCGCACCTCGTCGCCTCGCCAAACCGCCGATGATGCGCAAATACCGCCGGCAGCGTTTCGTCCATCAGCAACTGCAGCGCCTCGCGCAGGCCGAACAGCAGGTTCGTCGCGGGCGTGTAGGGAAAAAATCCCGCGCCGTTGTCCGCAAGCATCGGCTCCCAATCCCAGTAGGCGCGCGGCATCCGCGCGTCCTTGGACGCCCGCCGCGCTTTGTCGCTGATCGCGAGAAGCCCGAGACCAGGCGGCAGCATGAGCCCTTTCTGCGAGCAGCTGACGGTCACATCGACGCCCCATTCGTCGTGCCGATAGTCCATCGACCCGAGAGACGAGATCGCGTCGACAATCAGCAGCGAGCCGTGACCAGCCTGATTCATAGCGTGGCGGACATCGGCGACGCGACTGGCGACGCCGGTCGAGGTTTCGTTGTGGACGACGGCGACGGCTTTGATGGCGCCAACCCTGTCCTGGCCGAGCTTGGCCGCCACCGCGTCAGGGTCGACGCCGTGTCGCCAGTCGCCGGGCATGAACTCGACGTGCAGGCCGAGTCGAACTGCGAGATTGCGCCACAACGTCGCGAAATGACCGGTCTCGATCATCAACACGGTATCTCCGGGCGACAGCGTGTTCACGAGCGACGCTTCCCATGCACCCGTCCCAGACGAGGGATAGATCACAACGTCCGACTTCGTTTGAAAGACGAGCTTGAGATGATCGATCACCTCTCGGGCCATGCGCGAGAATTCGGGTCCGCGATGATCGATCGTGGGCTGCGCCAGCGCGCGAAGCACCCGATCGGGGACGTTGGTCGGTCCGGGTATCTGCAGAAAGTGGCGGCCGCGCCGTTGCGACATCCGTAGAGTGTAATATTCGCGCGTCATGAGCGTCATCGCCGGCCGATCGAAAGTTGCCACGACCTACGGCATTGTCGCCGCAAGCCAGCCGCTCGCAGCGCGGGCGGGGGTGCAGGTGCTCGAACGCGGCGGCCACGCTGTGGACGCGGCGATCGCCGCGAACGCGGTGATGGGCGTGGTCGAGCCGGAGATGAACGGGATCGGCGGCGATCTGTTCGCGATGGTGTACGACGCGACGAGCGGCACGCTCCATGGGTTGAACGCGTGTGGCGGGGCGCCGAGTGGCCTGACGCCGGCGCTCCTTAGGTCGCTCGGCCACGAGCGCATGCCGTCCCGCGGCGTCCATTCAGTCACGGTCCCCGGCACGGTCGCGGGGTGGGAGGCGCTACGCGCGCGGTTCGGCAAGCTGTCGATGGCCGACCTGCTCGCGCCCGCGATCTTCTACGCCGAGCACGGCTTCCCGGTGTCGGACGTGATCGCGTCGCGATGGGCGAGCTGGCACGAGAAGCTCGCCGCGGACGAATACGCCGCGCGGGTGTATCTGCCCGGCGGTCGCGCGCCAGCCGCCGGCGAACTATTTCGCAACGCGGATCTCGCGGCTGCTTACCGCCGAATCGCCGACAGCGGACCGGCAGGTTTCTATCGCGGGCCGACCGCCGACGCGATCCTGCGGTCCTTACACCGCCTCGCCGGAGTGATGTCGGCGGCGGATCTCGACGAGCTCGAGGCGGAGTGGGTGGAACCGATCTCGACCACCTATCGCGGCTGGAGCGTGTACGAGCTGCCTCCCAACACGCAGGGAATCGCGGCGCTGATGATGCTCGACCTCATGGAGCAGTTTCCGCTGCGCGACTATGGGTTTCACAGCAGCCGCGCGCTCCACGTGATGATCGAGGCGAAGAAAATCGCGTACGCGAACATGCTCCGCCACGTCGGCGACATGCGATTCGGCGATGTGCCGCTGACGGCGATGATGGACAAATCATTCGCCGCCATGAGTGCCGCCGCGCTGAATGGATCGCGCGCCGCGGCCGACGTCCAGCCATCGACCTTCGACGGCATCACGACGGCGAAGGGCGGCGACACGATCTATCTTGCCGCGATCGACAAGGCGGGCAACATCGTGTCGCTGATTCAGAGCATCTACGAGGGCTTCGGCAGCGGAATCGCCGCCGAAGGCGCCGGGTTCATGCTGCACAACCGCGGCGCGCTGTTCTCGCTCGAAGCGGGACACCCGAATGTGCTCGCGCCGCGCAAGCGGCCGCTGCACACGATCATCCCTGGATTCATGCGTCGTGGCGACGTGGCGATCGGGTTCGGCATCATGGGCGGATGGAATCAGGCTCAGGCACACGCGCAGTTTGTCTCGAACATCGTCGACTACGACATGGACATCCAGCAGGCGCTCGAGGCCGGGCGGTTCACCAAGCCGACCTTCGACGGTCGCGACGTGCTCATCGAAGCGCTGATTCCCGAGAGTGCCCGAGAAGAGCTGATTGCTCTTGGGCACGACGTCACCGTCGTTCCGCCGCGAACAGGCACGTTCGGATCAGGACAGGCCGTGATGAGCCGTGGCGACGGTGTCCATTTCGGCGCCTCGGAACCGCGTCACGACGGCGCCGCCATTCCAGAAGCGCCGCCTGTGTTCGGCTAGACAACTCGGACGGAGAGCGGCTGGAGCGTGATCCCGGAGACTTCGGCGCGCCAGACCTGACCGGCGGCAATCAATTGTGATTCGGTGAGTGTCCCGGAGCTGACGAGATCTCTCCGCGCGAAGCGATCCGCTGTCGTCGGCCCGCGCGACGATCGCGGATGCCAACTCTCCCAGACAGAGCGCCGGACTCCGCAGCGAGTTCCGACCGGAACCTTCCGCGACGGTAACCCCATCATTCATCAACCGGACCTGGAACGCCGCCAGCTCCTCGACAAGAGTCGACACACTCGCCGCATCCACCGGCTGCGGCGCTCCGACGATGAGCGCGGCATGAAGCCCGAAAGCGGCGACGAAGTCCGTCGGCTGAAATTTCCAGCCGGGAAACGGGCAATCAATTACTTCGAAGCCGAGCGCAATCCATTCGACGGCGTCGAGCACGGCAGCTGCGTCGGTCGTCTGCTCATTACCGATCGGCCGCTTCAATTTGAAGACGATTTCCGGCTCGATCTTCGGAGTGAGCATCTTTGCGATCGAAAGCGACACTTCGCCGTTCGCTGCGTAATGGACCGTATCGTCGTACATCGGCCCCCACACGAGCGTCTGCAGCTTCAGCGCGCGCCATACGGCCTTATTGGCGAAACCAACTTTGAGCCCGACCGTCGCGTGCCCCGCCGCGCGGCGTTGGCGCGTGATCTCATTCGCGACCGCATACGCACTATCAAGATCGAAGGTGTTGTCGCGCGCTGACGGCGGCGTGGCAATCGTCTCGCGGCTTGCCGCTGCCGCGAGGAGTTCGCGCGCGAGCTCTGAAGGGTCGACGGCGGACACTGGCTACTTCGCCGCCGCGGGCATCGCGAACGTGCCGCCCACGCGCGCTCGCGAGGCGCGAAGGGCAAAAATGATGACCGCCGCCGCGAGCGCGAGGCTGGCGCTTCCGTAGAAACACGCGGTCCACGTTCCGGTTCTCTCGAACAGCAGCGTGCCGAGGCCAGGGCCGATGATCGATGCGACGCCCTTGGCCGAATACATGATGCCGTAGTTCGATGTCGCGCATTTGGTGCCGTAGTAATCGGCAACGAGCGACGGGAACAACGAGAACACCTCGCCCCACGTGAAAAAGGTCAACACGAGCGTCGTCGCGAAGAGCGTTCCAGACACGCGGCCGAGCGTCAGCACGAGCAGCAAGGAAATCGCCTGCAGCACGAACGCCACGCCCATCGCGAGCTCGCGGCCGGTATAGTCGGACACCCAGCCCCAGAACACGCGGCTGCCGCCGTTGGCGAGTGCATTCAGGGACGTCGCGAGCGCCAGCGCGGCGACCGGAATCCCCCAGGTCTGCGCCATCGGCCCGGCATTCGCGGTCACGAGCAGGCCGCCGGTCGCCATCATCATGAACGCCGCGTAAAGCACATAGAACTGCGGCGTGCGCAGCATTTCACCGGTCGTGAATTGATGGACGCCGATCGGTGCGGCAGCCGCGGTCTTGACCGTGGTCGATTGCGGCGGCGGCGCTGGATGACGAAGGAACTGGGCGACGATCAGGATGACCGCGCCTTGAAAAATGCCCGTCGAGAGAAACGTCGACTGGTAGCCGCGATACTGAATCATCCACGCGATGAGCGGGACGAAGAGCGCCGTCCCGCCGCCAAACCCCGCCGCGATGATTCCCGACGCCAGACCTCGCTTCTCGGTGAACCACTTGAGCGCCGACCCAATCGAGCCGCCGTAGACGAGGGCGGCGCCGATGCCCGCCGTCACATACAGGGCGTACAGCATCGGAAGCGACGTCGCGTAGCCGAGCCCTCCCCACCCGATGCCGCACAGGACGCCGGCCGCGCTGATGAACGCGCGCGGGCCCAGGCGATCGATCAGCCAGCCCTGCGCCGGCTGCACCCACGTCTGAAAAAGAATGAACAGCGTGAAGGCAAACTGGATTTCGGAGAGCTTCCATCCGGTGCCCTGCTGCAGCGGCTTGACGAACAGCGTCCACGCGTACTGCAGGTTCGCGATCATGATCATCGCGACGAGCGACGCGCCGAGCTGAAACCATCGGTTTTGGATCTTCAGGATCAATCTCCGTTTCGGCTACAGCCTCGCAGTGCGCGCGCGCTCCTCGTCGAGCAGCTTCGCGCACGCGTAGACAGTTCGTGTGGCCGGCATCGGCACGCCGAGGCGGTCGCCGAGCTCGACGACCGCGCCGACGACCGCCTCGATTTCGAGGCGTCGGCCCGCTTCAAGGTCCTGCAGCATCGATGTCTTGTGCGCGCCGACTTTCGCCGCGCCCGCCATGCGCTGCTCGATCGCAATCGGCAGCTCGATTCCGAGCCGCGCCGCGACAGCTTCCGTTTCCGTCATCACGTCGCGGATCACGCGAGCGGTATCCGCGTGCGCCACCAGCGCCTCGAGCGTCGCGCCGGTCAACGCACTAATCGGATTGAACGCGACGTTTCCGAGCAGCTTCACCCATATCTCGTGGCGGAACCGTGCGTTGATCGGGCACCGCAGGCCGGCGGCGATCAGCGGCTCGACGATCGCGCGGCACCGGTCGGACTTCGATCCGTCCGGCTCGCCGAAGCTGAGTTTATTGCCTTCGGTGTGACGGATCACACCTGGCTCGATCACGTCTGTCGCAAAATACGCAAGCGAGCCGACAACGCGACGCGGCTCGATCGACGAGGCGATCACGCCGCCCGGATCGACGTGCTCGAGGCGCAATCCGTCGAGCTCGCCGCCATGCGTCTGAAAATACCACCACGGAATGCCGTTTTGCGTGCTGACGACCGCCGTGTCGGGTCCAAACAACGCGCGGAGCTGGGGCGCGAGCGCGGTAAGGCTGTGCGCTTTCACACCGAGAAAGACCACGTCGGCGGGACCGATCGCATTCAGATCGCCAGACACCTGAGGCTTGACTTCGAAGTCACCGTCCGCGCTGAGCACTCGAAGCCCGCGCTCCTGCATCGCGCGCAAATGGGGCCCGCGCGCAAACAGCACGACGTCGGCACCGGCCCGCGCTAGCCTGGCGCCGATATAGCCGCCGATGGCGCCGGCCCCGGCGATGACGATCCTCACGACGCGTTGGTTGAAAACGCCTTCGCGACGACGCCGCGTTGGATCTTGCCGGTTGCCGTACGCGGAATGGTTTCGGTGATGTGGATCTGTTTCGGCCGTTTGTAATCGGCGAGCCGCTCGCGGCAAAAGGCGAGCAGGTCGGCTTCGCTGACCGGTGCGCGCAGAACCACGGCCGCGGCGACCTCTTCGCCCCAGGTGGGATGCGCCACGCCGAAGCAGACCGCCTCCGCAACCTGCGGATGGGCGAGCAGCACCTCGTCGATCTCCCGCGGCGAAATTTTTTCCCCGCCGCGGTTGATCAGCTCCTTGATGCGGCCGACGAGCGTGAGATAGCCGTCGGCGTCGAGGACGCCTTGATCGCCCGTGCGGAACCAGCCGTCGACAAACGACGTGGCGTTCGCTTCGGGATTGTTCTCATACCCACGAATGACGTTCGGTCCCTGGATGACGACCTCGCCGCGCTCGCCCGCCGCGAGGTGCTTGCCGGCCGCATCCATGATGCTGACCCGCACATCGGTGCCACGGCCCACCGATCCCGGTTTGCGCGCGGATGGCGGCAATGGGTTCGACGCCATCTGATGCGCCGCTTCGGTCATGCCGTACGCCTCGAGCACCGGAGCGCCGAACGCCGCCTCGAGATCGTGCATCACCTGCGGGGGCAGCGACGCGCTGCACGAACGGATGAACCGCAGCTTCTCCGAGCCGGGCGGGCGGCCGCTCTTCGAATCGGCCCGCGCGAGCAGCAGCTGATGAAGCGTCGGCACGGCCGAGTACCAGGTCGCGCCGACGTCCTTTGCCGTGCGCCAGAACGACAGCGGATTGAACTTGCTCGGGACGACGACCGTCCCGCCCGTCGACAGCGTGGCCAGCGTGGACGCAACCAGCCCATGGACGTGAAACAGCGGCATCACGCACAGGGCGACATCGTCATCCGTCAGCGCATAGCTGCGCGCGACGTTCTGGGCGGAGATCGAAAGATTCGCGTGCGCCAGCGGCACCCGCTTGGGCCGGCCCGTGCTGCCGCTTGTGTGCAGGACGAGCGCGACATCGTCGATCGTCGGTGGAACGAAGGGCCGGCGATTCGCCGCGCCGGCAAGCGACAAACGACCCGCGGCGTCCATGTCGATGGACAGCACCGTGACGCGATCGGCCGCAGCTCGCCGCGCGGCGTCCGCGCCGTCGGGCGGGACGATCAGCACGCGCGCGGCGGTGTCCTCGAGATAGAAGCGGAACTCTTCTTCCTTGTACGCCGGATTCAGGGGCGCGGCGGTGCCGGCCATCGATGCCGCGAGAAACGAGGCGATCATCGGCAGGCCGTTCGGGAGCGCGATGCCGATGCGGTCGCCCCGCTTGATGCCGGCGGCCGCGAGCATTTCGGCCAGGGCTTCCACCTGCGCGCGCAACTCTCCGTACGTGACGCGAATGTTTGCGTCGGGCAGAACAATCGCGATTCGATCGGCAGGGATCGGGGCGATCAGATCGAGCAACGTGTAAGGCGTCGAGGTCGAACCGGTCATGACTCCATCACCAATGTGTCGTAAGCGGGCAGCGTGAGAAAATCCTCGAACTGCTCGGAAAGAGCGACGCGTTCGAACAACGCACGTGCCGCCGGGAACTTGCCGCGCTCGAAACGACGCGCGCCGACTTCGTCGCGCACGCGGTCGAACTCTTCGGAAATGCACTGCTCCACCAGCGCCCGCGTCACCACGCGCCCGTCGTCGAGCGTTGCGCGATGCCGGAGCCATTGCCATATCTGCGTGCGCGAAATCTCGGCGGTCGCCGCGTCTTCCATCAGGTTGTAGATCGGAACGGCGCCCTGCCCGCCCAGCCAGGCTTCCAGATATTGCAGGCCGACGCGAATGTTGTGGCGAAGGCCGGCATCGGTGCGGGTGCCTTGCGGCGGCTCGAGAAGGTTCGCTGCAGACACGTCGACGTCCTCACGCATCCGCGTGAGCTGGTTCGGCTGCGGCATGCCTTCGTCGAACACCGTTTTGGCCACGCCGACGAGCGCTGGATGCGCGACCCAGGTGCCGTCGTGGCCTTCGCGCACCTCGCGAAGTTTGTCGGCGCGCACCTTGTCGAGCGCGACGCGATTCGCCTCCGGGTTGTCCTTGATTGGAATCTGCGCCGCCATGCCGCCCATCGCGTGGGCGCCGCGGCGATGGCACGTCTTGATGAGCAGCCGCGTGTAGGACCGCAGGAACGGCGCCTCCATCGTCACCTGCCCGCGATCGGGCAGCACGAATGACGAATCGGCCTTCAGCGTCTTGATCGAGCTGAAGATGTAATCCCAGCGTCCGCAGTTGAGGCCGGCGATGTGATCCTTCAGTTCGAACAGGATTTCGTCCATCTCGAACGCCGCCGGCAGCGTCTCGATGAGCACTGTGACCTTGATCGTGCCGGCCGGGATGCCGAGCGCCGATTGCGCGTGCAGGAATATCTCGTTCCAGAGCCGCGCCTCGAGGTGGCTCTGCATCTTCGGCAAGTAGAAGTACGGACCGGTACCGGCGTCGCGAAGCGCCGCGGCGTTGTGAAACAGGAACATGCCGAAGTCGAACAGCATCCCCGGCGCGGGCCGGCCATCGACGACGAAGTGGCGTTCGAGCAGGTGAAAGCCGCGCGGACGGACCATCAAGGTTGCGACGGTCGGGTTCAACGTGTACTGCTTCCCGGTATCCGGCTGGCGATACGAGATCGTGCGACGAACCGCGTCCATCAGGTTCGCCTGGCCTCCGACGATGTTCGCCCAGGTCGGCGAGGTGGCGTCCTCGAAGTCCGCCATGAATACCTGCGCGCCCGAGTTGAGCGCGTTGATGATCATCTTGCGATCGACCGGTCCGGTGATTTCGACGCGGCGATCCTGCAAATCGGAGGGCGTGGGCGCTACGCGCCAGTTGCCCGCGCGCACACCGGCGGTTTCGGCAAGGAAATCCGGTCGGCTGCCCTCGTCGAACTGCGCCTGCCGAACCCGGCGGCGCGCCAGCAGCTCTTCGATTCGTGCGCGGAAGCGGCGAGTCAGCTCTTCAACGAATGCGACAGCGTCGGCCGTGAGCACCTGCTGTGCGCCTTCGACGGCGAGAACGGTCATAACAACTGACTATTATCCATCACGTTTCGCTCGGCCCGGCCCTCGCCACCGCGGCCGCCGCGACGGACGCGACCTAGAAACGCGTGCGGAGCGAGAACTGCACGCGGCGCGGCGGTGAGGCCGACACGGCCTGTCCGAAGAATGGCGAGCTGAGGTTTCCGACGAAGTAGTTCTCGTTCACGCGATTGAGAACGTTGAAGGCGTCGACGCCGAGCGTCATCGTGCGCTTCTTCGCCGCCCCCGTGACGACGACATCGTGCGACCAGCGCAGTCGAGCGATGTGTAGTCGGGCCCGCGAAGGCTGTTGCGCGGAACGCCGGCGGCCGCGCGTTCGCGTTGCCGGTATTGAACACGTCGGTCCCGAGCGTGAGCGAATAGGGACGGCCCGTGTAGGCCTCCAACGATACGCCGAGCGTAAACCAATGGCCCGCGGTCCATGACGCCGAAGAGTTCGACCGTTGACGGCGATCAAAATCGGCGGGGCCGTATTCTGAAGACAAGTCGTAGCTGTTCGGCGGCATCCAGCCGACGCCGCTGGTGTCGTTGTACGCGCGGCCGTAGGAATACTGCGCCGTGCCGTTGAAGCGCTTCCACGCGCCGCGCAGCGTCAACTGCAGTGACGCCGACCGCATCGTCCCGGCCGACTCGATTTCGCGGACGACGCCGCGTGTCGGGTCGGGCCGCTCGAGGAACAACGGCGGCGCCGGCGCGTTGATGTCGCGCGAGCGGAACATGTTGGTAGCCGCGCGAGCCGATGAATGTCAGCGCGAGCGTCGTTTTCGGCGCGAGCTGCCGCTCGACGCCCGCGCTGTAGTGAAACGTGAACGGAATCGTCACGTCGGGCGCGAGCTGAACGACGCTCGAGGGCTCCGCGGCGAGCGCCTGGCCGGGCGCGAGCGCATTCGGGTAACCCGGATCGATGAGGACGACGCGTTCGAGGTGCTGGCCGTCGTACCGCAACAGATCCTGAATCGGCCCGGGTCCGGTGCGATCGTAGAAGATGCCGGCGCCGCCGCGAATGACCGTGCGGCCCTGCTCGCCCGGCGCGATACGCGAACGAAGCCCGCGGCGCGATGTTGTTGTCGTCGTGGAAGAAGTTCTGCCAGTCGTAGCGGACGCCGACGTCGATCGTGAAGTTCGGCGCGAACCCGTATCTCGTCCTGCACGAACAGGCCGACCACCTTTTCCAGAAATGCCACGCGGCCGTCGCCGCGCTGCTGGGTGAAGGAGTACGGGCGGCCGAGCGCGTAGTCCGCAGGCTGGCGAAATAGAACGTGCCGCCGGTGTTCGTGTTGTCGACGTAGCCGCGCCAGCTCCAGTCGGGAATATTCACGCCGGCCTTGACCTCGACGCTGCGGGCGACCAGGTGAACGCGTCGACGAGCGTGAAGTGCTTCTCGGTGCGCAGCGAGTCACTTTGTGCGCCGCCGCCGACAAACGCGTCGTTCACGACGATCCGCGGCAGGCGCGGCAGGCTGACGGACGGCTCCCGTTCTCGACGCCGACCATCAGCCGGAATTCGTGCAGGAGCGTCGACGAGACGATGGTCTGCTGCGAATAGGTGATGTCGTCCTCGCGCTCGCTCGTGTCGCGGGCCGCTTCCGGCAGCTTGATGCCGCCGACGCCCTGGTTCGTGCTCGCTGTGGTGCTGATGTGAGAAGCGCAGCGAGATCGTGTTCTTGTCGCCCTGCTGGCGGTTGATCGTCGACGAGGCGAGCGAGTTGGTGAACGGCGTCGGGACGTTGGACTGCACGCGCCCGCGCGAGCGTGTCGGCGAAGACGATCGACTGACTGTCCTCGGCATCGTGCGACGCCGAAATCATGAAGTCGGTCTTTTCGGCGCCCGCGACCGGCCCGCCGAGCGTTCCCTCGAACATCCGGCGCTGCTCGGGCGCTTTGGTCGCAGCGAACGCGTTCCTCGCGTAAAACGCGGAGTCGCGAAATCGGATATTGAACGTGCCGGAATAGTCGCGGCCGCCCGGCTTCGTGATGATCTCGATCCGGCCGCGCCCGGGCCGCATGAATTCGGCGGCGTACGGGATCGTGATTGATCTTGACCTGCTGCACGGCCGACGCGGAGACGGAGAGCGCGTTCACCTCGACGCCGTCGACGACGACGGTGGCGCCGTTGGTGCCGATGGCGCTCGAGTCCAGAAAACGGGACAGCGCGCCGATCACATCGTTGTCGAGGATCGGCATATCGTCGAGCGCCTTCTCGCCGACGCTGACCGCATCGAGATTGGCGTCCCCTCTGGCGCTGGTCTCGTTGCCGCCGCCGCTCACCGACACTTCCTGCGCCAGGCCTTCGATCTGCATGACGATCGTCAGCGGCGCCGGCGCCCGGCCGCCGACCCGCAGGCGCGTTTCTCTGGCGGCAAAACCTGGAAACTCGACGCGAAGATTGTAATCGCCCGACGGCACGCGATCGAAATGAAACGCGCCAGCGGTATCCGACACTACTGTTTGTATGACCACGCCGCCTGAGGTCACGAGCTGCACGGATGCGCCCGGGAGGATGGCGCCGGTTTGATCTTGAACGCTGCCACCTACCATGACGCCGCGCGCGGATGGCTGCGCGAAGGCGGAGGACACAATCGACGAGAAAACAATCGCGATGAGAACGACGCGAGCTCGCATGATTGTGAGCTGAGTATGATACTCTGGCTCCGCGTTCCAAACCCTCAAGGGTGGTTGATGCGAGTCACCTTCGCCGCGATCGCGTGGCTGGCTTTAGCCGGCGCGGCTGTCTTCCTTATCTACTCGGAAAAGCAACTCCATCAAGATCGGATATTGACGCGCGCGTTCGACGTACAGGCGCGTGAAGCCGCTGAGGCGTTGAGCGATCTGCGCGCAGCGCAGCAGGCCTACGTCGCCGCCGGCCAGGGCATTGCCTTCTGGATGCCGAAAGTTTCGACGACGAGCGACGCCGCGGCGAAGTCGCTGTCGTCGCTGCAGCGCGCGGCGGTCAGCGGCGACGCGAAGAGCGCGCTCGATCAGGCGACGTCGACGCTGAAGGATTTCGACAGCGCAGACAAGCGCGCCCGCGACTACATCAAGTCCGGTCAGGAGCTGATGGCTGCCGACGTGGTCTTCACCGAAGGCGGTCAGCTGGCAGCCGTCACGGCGCGGCAGGTGGAAGCGGCGCGAACGGCCGAACATCAAGCGCTCGATTTCACGGAAGCGTCCGCGCGGAAGATCGAAGCGGCTGCCGCAGGCGCCGCCGCAGCCTTCGCCGGCCTGATGCTGCTGCTCCTCGCGCCGAGGCCGGGAACGCGCGATGCAGCGGCGGGCGCCACAACTGCGCTGAACCTTTCGATGGGCAACGAGCAGCCGGCAACAGACGAGCTGTCGCTGCGCACGAAGGATCCGGTCAAGCCGGATGCCGCCATTCGCGCAAAAGCCGTGTCGCCGGTGCTCAAAGCGGCCGCGTCCCTCTGCACCGACTTTGGTCGGGTGCGCGACGTCGGCGACTTGAACCAGCTGCTCGCCCGGGTCGCCGACGTCATGGACGCCAAAGGCCTGATCGTCTGGTTAGGGAACGACCACCGGCGAGGACCTGCAACCGGTCCTCGCACATGGGTATCCGCCGCAAAAGCTCGCCAAACTGCCGACGATTCCGCGATCGGCCGACAATGCGGCCGGCTCCGCCTATCGCACCGGGAAGGTCCAGATCGTCGTGGCGCACCCTGGCACGTCGCAGGGCGCAATCGTCGCCCCGCTCCTCGCGACGGATGGATGCATCGGCGCGCTGTCGGTCGAAATTCAGGATGGCGGTGAGGAGTCGGACAGCGTGCAGGCGCTCGCGGCCATCTTCGCGGCGCAACTCGCGCCCATCATGGCCGGCTCCGCCGCTCCCGCAGAAACCGCCGCGCCCGCGCGCGCCATGAGCCAGTAGTCGACGACAAGGCCGCCAGCTGACCTACAATCAGCGGCGGCCATGGCCAAAACCCAGCAACCCACGCCCCCACGGGAAACGAAGGCGCAGATCCTCGAGCGCGCCGAGCGCGAGAAGGTCAAGTTCATGCGCCTGCAGTTCACCGACATCCTCGGCACGATCAAGAACGTCGAGATCCCCGACCGGCAGTTCGAGGAGGCGCTCGACGGCAAGATCATGTTCGACGGCTCGTCGATCGAGGGCTTCGTCCGCATCGAAGAGTCGGACATGTATCTGCGGCCGGACCTCGTCGACCTTCCGGGTCTTTCCGTGGGCCGGCGCAACCGGCGAGAAGGTCGCGCGCATGATCTGCGACATCTACACGCCGGACGGCCAGCCGTTCGCCGGCGATCCGCGCGCGTGCCTGAAGAAGGTCGATCGCGCATGGCCGCGGCAAAGGGCTACGCGATGAACGCCGGGCCCGAGGCCGAGTTCTTCCTGTTTCAGACGAGCGAACGGCGTCGCCGACCACCGAAACGCACGACGCGGCCAGCTACTTCGACCTGAGCCCGGTCGACCATGGGCGAGGACGTGCGCCGCGAGATCGTGCTCGCGCTCGAAGCGATGGGCTTCCACGTCGAGGCGGCGCACCACGAGGTGGCGCCCGGCCAGCACGAAATCGACTTCCGGTACGACGACGTGCTGACGACGGCCGACAACATCAGCACGTTCCGCTTCGTCGTGAAGAACGTCGCGATCACGCAACGGGCTGCACGCGACGTTCATGCCGAAGCCGATCTACGGCATCAACGGCTCCGGGCATGCACACGCACATGTCGCTGTTCGCGGGCGGCACGAACATCTTCTTCGACGCGAAGGCGCAGTGGCAGCTGAGCCAGATCGTGCCTGAACTACATCGGCGGCATCCTGCGCCACGCGAAAGGCTTCTGCGCGATCACCAACCCGCTGGTCAACTCGTACAAGCGGCTCGTGCCGGGCTACGAAGCGCCGACGGCGATCGCGTGGTCGGAGAAGAACCGCAGCCCGCTCGTGCGCGTGCCGGCGACGCGCGGCACGGCGACGCGCATCGAGCTGCGGATGCCGGATCCGTCGTGCAATCCGTATCTCGCGCTGGCGGTGATGCTGCGCGCGGGGCTCGACGGCATCGAGCAGAAGATCGATCCCGGGCCGCCGATCAACAAGAACATCTACAAGATGAGCCACCGCGAGCGGCGGCACCTGCGCATCGACGAGCTGCCGGGCAACCTGAGCGAGGCGCTCGACGAGCTCGAGAAGGACGACCTGGTGCGCGACACGCTCGGCGACCACCTGTTCGAGCACTTCCTCGCCGCCAAGCGCGAGGAGTGGCTCGACTACATCAAGCACGTCTCGCCGTGGGAGATCGAGCGCTACCTCGAGAATCTACTAAGGCGACGCGCTCGCGCCTCCGACTGTCACTCTGCCGCTGGTCACGTGCGCGTCTCGCAGTCAGGACGATCGCGGGTGGCGCCGCCGCGATTTCCAGGTCTTTCTCGGGCGATCCTGCGGGCACGCGATTTGATGTGATACGTTGCGGGTCGCGTCGAATCACCGGGATGCGTAACTTCAGGCAGGCGCTGGCATCGCCGTATCCCGCTTCACGCTCCACGATTCGGCGCGGCCTTTTCGTCGTACTTGCCCACCTGACGGCCGTATCGAAGGCCCGGCGCCGATGCGGCTGAAGTACTCGTACGCCGCGCGCGACATCTCTTCGATCGCCTGCTCGCCTTCCGCCTCGCTCTTCAAGTACGTCGTCATCACGCAGAGCGCGTACGGACTGTTCTTCGCGAACACGATGCCCGCGTCGACGCGGACGCCTTCGAGCTCTCCCGGCTTGTCCGCGGTCTCGACTTCCGGCGGCAGCCCCTGGCGCAGCCGGCTCACCTTCGGCTTTTTCAGCAGCGCGAACGCCCCGTCGCGGCCGGCGGGCGTCAGCCCCGCCGCCGGGCGTTGACATGCCGGCAGCAGGTCGACGATCTCGGCCGGCGTCGAGACGTTCTCGTCGCCGCGCCGCGCCGCCGCCGAGATCCATCATCTTGCGGCGAAGCTTCGTCGCTTCCGAGCCCCAGCCCCTGCATCCGCGCGGTGATGCTATCCATGCCGAGCAGGTCGATCAGGACGTTCGTCGCGGTGTTGTCGCTGAGCATCACCATCAGCGTCGCGTAGTCGCGAATGGACAGCGTCGGCGTGCCGAGCTCGTGAAGCACGCCGCTGCCGCCGACGGCCTTCGCGCGATCCAGGGCATGCGATCGTCTGATTCAGGTCGACCGCGCCTTCCTCCGCCCGCTTGAACAGCTCGTAGACGATCGCCAGCTTGATCGTGGAGGCGGTGGGAAAACGGCCGCGCTCGAGATGGCCGATGCGCTCGCCGGAGGTGAGGTCCAGAATTTCGTAGCCGACCACGCCGTCGACGTGTGCGGCAATGACCTCCAGACGACGCGCTCGAACTTCGCTTTCAGCTGTCGCCGAGCTCCGGTTGCATCATCCGCGGCGTTCGTTATCACGAAGACACGAAGGATCACGAAGCACACGAAGACCATCTTGTACAAGGAAGTCTTCGTGACTTCGTGCGCGAAAAATGATGAACCGAGAGGCTCATGCCGTGATCTTCAAGCGCCACCGCCGTCATGTCGTCGTTCGGCGGCGTGTCGCCGCGAAATTCCTGCACGGCGGCGAAAATCGCGTCGACGATTTCGCGCGCCGGGCGATGGCGTGTTTCGTCGATCGACGTCGAGCAGGCGCGTTCGTAGCCGAACTCGCGGCCGAACGCGTCGTTCGCCTCTGACACGCCGTCGCTGAAGAACACGTATACGTCGCCTGGAGCGAGATCGAACGTCAGCTCGTCGTACGACGAACCGGCAAACGACCCGAGCGGAACGCCCGGCAGCTCCATCTGCGAGACGACATTGCCGCTGCAGCGGATTGGATACGGCAGCCCCGAGTTCGCCAGCAGGAGCGTGCGGCGCTTGAAGTCGAAGACGGCGTAGCAGAGCGTGCAGTAATACTCCTCGAGTTGACGCTCGTGAAGGATCGTGTTCATCGACGCGAGCACGCCCGCCGGGCTGAACCGCTCCGGAGCGTATCGCCGGCGGAATGTTCGCGACCGCACCAGCTCGCCGGCGAAGGCGCTGTACAGCGCCGCCGGCACACCTTTCCCCGACACGTCGCCGACCGCGACGACAAGACTGTTCGGCTCGGGCGCGAGAAAATCGTACAGGTCGCCTCCGAGCTCGCGCGCCGGCGCAAACCGCGCTCCGACGTCGACGCCTTTCAGCCGTTTCGGCAGCTCGGTCGGCAGAAGCGCCGCCTGCACGCGCTGCGCGAATCGGATCTCCTTCTCGAGACGGACTTCGTTCGCGCGAATCGTCTCGTACAACCGCGCGTTCTCGATGGCCACCGCCGCCTGGCTGGCGAGGAGCGTCAGGATCTCGACGTGTCCCTTCGCGAACGCGTCGAGCTCCGGGCTTTCGAGGTCGAAGACGCCGAGGCACCGGTCCTTCAGCATCAGAGGAATAACCAGTTCGGACCGCGCGTCTTCGACAAGCTTGATGTAGCGGGGGTCGGCGGCGACGTCGGGAACGAGCACCGCCTCTTTGTGCAGCGCCGAGTAGCCGACGAGTCCCGTTGCCGAGTTTCGACGCGCGGCACCGTCACCTTGTCGCCGTAGCGCACGGCGACTTTCATCTCGAGCTCGCCGCTCTCGTCGTTGAGGAGGAGGATGCCGAACGTGCGGTAGTCGATCACGCGCCTGCGTCAGCGTTGGCGATGCGCGTCAGGAGCTCGTCCAGGTTGAGAATCGCGCCGAACTCGCGCGCGATTTCCGCCAGCGTTTCGAGCGTGCTCGTGTACTCGCGCTCGTGCTCGAAGAGCCGCGCGTTCTCGATCGCGACCGCGACGTGCGCGCCGAACTGGCGCAGCATCGCCTTCGTCGGTCTCCGTGAATTGTCCGACCGTCTGGCTGAGCAGATTGAGCGCGCCGATGACGCGACCCTTTGCGTCGCAGCGGCACGACGAGCTCGGCGTTCGATCCCGGGCGCCGCCTCGACGTAGCGCGGGTCGTTGTGGACGTCGTTGACGAGGATCGGCTGCCCGTCGGCGACCGCGGCGCCGACGAGACCCGTGACCCGACTTTCAGCCGCAGCGATCGCGCGACGTCCTCCGGGTAGCCGACCGAGTAGGCGATGCTCAGCTCGTCGTGCCGCGGATCCAGGAGATAGCACGGCGAAGGCTTGAAAATTGGTGAGCCGCGCGATGAGCTGCGGAATCTTCGGCAGCAGCTCGCTCGAGATCGAGGACCGACGTCACTTCGCGCCCGAGCGCGAAGAGCGTCGTCAGCGCCTCGGTCGTGTGCGTCTGCGCCGGCCGCGGACGGAATGGCGGGCGCGGCCGGCAAGACCTCGCTCACTGTTCCGTCGTCTTCTTTGCCTCCGCGCCGAGCGTGTAGCGCGTGATCCACTCGTGCTGGCGCTCGATGCGATCGAGCTGGTGGTAGTACTCGGAGAACCCGTGTCCTTCGCGCGGATAGAACACGAGCTCGACGGTCTTGCCGCGATCCTTCAGCGCGCGGAAGATACTCCATCGGCTGGCCGATCGGCACGCGCTGGTCGCTGCCACCGTGCAGGATCAAGCAGCGGCGTCGTCACGCGATCGACGATACGTGATGCCCGATCGCGCCGTGTAGAGCGGCAGCGTGTCCTTCGTGCGGGATGCCGCCGAAAAAGGTGCCGAGATCATCACGTTCGGGATGTCGTTGGTGCCGTACATGCTCGGCATGTCGGGCATGCCGGCGCCCTGCATCGCCGCCTTGAAACGCGTCGTCTGCGACACCACCCAGCGGTCATGTAGCCGCCGTAGCTCCACCCTTGAAACGCGAGCTTGTCGGGATCGGCGATGCCCGCGGCGATCATCGCGTCGACGCCGGTCATGATGTCGCGGTAGTCGCCGCCGCCCCAGTCGTTGAAGTTCGCCTGCGTGAACTTCTCGCCGTAGTTCGCTGCTGCCCCGCGGGTTCGGATAGAGCACCGCCCATCCTTCGCCCGCCCAGTTCTGGCTGCCGTCGCCGTAGCCGATGCGGTAGTTGTTCGTGATATGCGCCGGTCGGTCCGCCATGCGCCACGACCAGCAACGGATAGCGTCTTGCCTGCCTGGTAGTGCACCGGCTTCAGCAGCACGCCCTTCGATCGTGTAGGCCATCGCTCTTCCACGACACCACTTCGGTTTCGCCGAGCGCGAACGATCGCGCGTGCGGATTCGTGTCGGTCAGCTTCTTCGCCTCGGCGCGCGCTTCGGCGCACCTTCGTCGGCAAAGTAAATTTCAGCAGGCTCCGATGACGATTCCATGACGAGCGCCATCCCGGCTTTTGCCAACCGAGCCGAGGTTGATGTCATGTCGATCGTGCGTAGCCTGCGTGTACGCTGCCATTCGCCAGCTCGTAGGCGAACAGGTCGCGCATCGTCTTCTCGCCGACGTCGAAAAGACGATGCGACTTCGACTGTCGGCCGCCCAGTGAAGCGGGCCAGGCGACAGGTCGAATTCGCGGCTCGCGGCATCCTTGTCCTCCTCGCCGCGACGTCGTACAGCATCAAGTGTTCGTTGCCGACGCGCTGCAGCGGGTGCCGTCGCCAAGCGGCCTGCCGGTGTTCGGGGACGCACAAGAACGCGATTGTTGCGCCGTCAGGCGACCACGCCGGATCGCTGTCCGGACCCAGATTGGTCGTGATCTTCTCGGCGATCGTCCCTTCCGTCGCCTCGACAGACGCATCGACGATGTAGATGTCGCTGCGGTTGTCGCGGATCATCGTCGTCGGCTGCGCCGCGAATGCGATGCGGCGTGCTGTCGGCGGACCAGGTCGGAGCGCCCAGAGCGTCAGAGCGCCGCGTCGTGCACCAGCTCGCGTGCCGGCGCGGCGCCGTCGGCAGCATCCGCTCGTCGACGTCGACGACGCAGAGGTGCGACGAGCCGGAAATCGCCTTCGAATACCTGCCGCATCGTCGCGGCGCTTGCGCTTGTCGTCGATCTCTTTCGCCAGCGGATCGCGCGCGACGATAGGCGATCGTCTTGCCGTTCGGGCGACCACGCGTACGGCCGAAATCGATTCCTTGCTGCGTCAGCTGCCACGCTTCCCCGCCGTCGGCGCGCATCATCCAGAGCTGAATGATCGGCCATCTCCGCGCCCGCGGCGCTGGCGAGTGCTGCCGCCGCCTGACGCGCGGACAGAAAACTGATCATCCGGCCGTCGGGCGACCACTGCGGCGCCGTCTCGCCGCGGTCGCCGAACGTCAGCTGCCGTCACGGCGTGGCGCCGTCGGCGCTCACTCGCCACACGTGCGAGCGCGCCTCCTTTCGCTGGCTGTCCTGGCCGGTTCCGTTTTCCCAGCCGCGAACGGTGTACAGGATCGCGCGGCCGTCGGGCGAGAGCTGCGGCGCGGCCACCTGCTTCAAAGCGAGCAGGTCCGGAATGGACACCGGATGCGTGGCCGGCTGTCCGGCGGCAAGCCCACGACCGCGAGAACACAGGCGGCGACAAGCGGAAATGCTGCGCATGGTGAAACTCCTCGCAGGAGTCCGCTAGTATAATCTTCCTGTCCCCATGGACCTGACCCTTCCGCTCGACTACGCGGCGATCGAACGCATCCTTCCGCACCGCTATCCGTTTCTGCTCGTCGATCGCATCATCGAGTTCGAAGTGGACAAGCGGATCGTCGGGCATCAAGAACGTGTCGCTGAACGAGCGCTACTTCTCGCATGGCGCCAACGGCTCGCCGGTGCTGCCGCCGACGATTCTGACGGAAGTCGATCGCGCAGGTCGGTGCGATCATGATTCTGGCGAAGCCCGAGAATCGCCAGCGGCTGCCGTTACTTCGCCGGCATCGAGCGCGTTCGGTATCGGCTCCCGTCTACCCTGGCGACGTCGTCGTGATCGAAGCGAAGCGTCGTCGGCTGCGCAGCCGGATGGGCCGGCTGGAAGGCGAAGCGTGCGTCAACGGCAAGCTCGTGCCTCGACGGCACGATGACGTTCGCGCTCGGCCCGTCTCCTTCAGAGCCGACGCGCGACGCCTCCGAAGCGGACGGCAGAAGCCTGCGCGCCACCTCAAAACCAGCAGAACCGTCGTCGCCTTCGCCGCGCGCGACGCCCATTTCGGCCCACGCGCGTCGGGAAAGAAGTACCGATACGGTGTCGAGCGCCGCCGGCACCATGATGATCGCGCCGATCGCGCGTTCGTCGATCCCGGTCGCCGCCATGCCACGCGTATCCCGTTCGAGGCGGCCCGGCTTTGAAACGCCACCGTCGCCGTAGCCGAACGACGTCAGGACGTCGAACGCAAGGATCCCTTTGGCGAACGACGCGTGCTCGTGCCGGATGTCGGGCCGCTTCGTCAGCAGCCACTCGGCGGTTGCTTCCTGCGTCCAGAATCCCGCCGACGAAATCGTGAATTCCTTGCGCGGCGAGTAAACCCGGCGGGTGCGCGATCGCGAAAAAGGGCAATGGACCGAGATGCACGCTTTTGACGGCGACGTCCGCATCGAAAATCGCGTCGAACAGCAGGTGTCCGCTTTCGTGCAGGGCAAGCGCGAGCGCCGCCCCGGCAAAAAACTTCCCAGTCTCGACCGCTGGATGCTCATTCGGCTGAGCTGCTGCGTCCGGGATTCCGCTGCAGCCGCCGCGCGGAACACAGGCAAAAAAAGGACGAGCAGCATGGCACCCACGTTGCACTTCAAGACAGTCGAGGATTGGAGGAGACGGCATGCTTGAAACCATCGCGATCATTCTGATCGTGTTGTGGCTGCTCGGAGTGGTGAGCGGCTACACGCTGGGAAACTTCATCTATGTGCTGCTGGTCATCGCCATCGTGCTCTTCCTGGTGCGCCTGGTCAGCGGACGCCGGGTCGTGTGAGCATCAGCGACGCGCAACCCAGAGTTCAGAGCGCAGCACATCTGCAGTCTGAACTCTGATCCCGTTGCGCATTATCCTTCGCTCGCGCACGAGCCACATTCCGACCAGGACGACGGCTGCAGCGATCAATCATACGTGGGCCGAATGGTTCGCTCGAAGACCAGGAGCGCGCCCAGAATCATCGCAATCACCGGATTTACATACGCATAGAGCGAGACGGTCGCCACCGGCAGGTGTTTGAGCGCGTACGCGTACGCCGAAAACGCCGCAGATCGCGCCAAACATGATCAGGTACGCCAGCGCGCCCGTCGGACCGCGGATTGAAACGCGAGCGTCGCACCATTCGCCTCGCGCCAGCCCGGCGCAAGAAGCAGCAGCCCGCCGAACAGCATCTCGAAGCCGCGGCGCGCCGAGCACATTTTCTTCGTGTCCGCGCCGCCGCGCGTAACTGGATCCGATCGCCCATCCGACGCAGGCGATTTGCGCCGCGATGACGCCGCCGAGGAACGGCCGCCCGGCCGGGCCCATGCGCAACTCGGGCCACACGAGCAGCACGATGCCGCTGAAGCCGACAATCAGGCCGGCACGCGGCGGAACGCGAGCGCATCGCCATCGTGCCTCACGGCATCGGCACCGATCATCCAGAACGGAGCCGTTGCGACGAGAACAGCGGTCAGGCCGCTCGGCACCGTCCGTTCCGCCCAGACGACCCCGCCGTTGCCCAACCCCAGAAGAAGGAAGCCCAGCACCGCAAGCGACCGGTACTCGCGTGCCGGCGGGAGGCGTTCGCCGCGAAGCTTCAGCACGGCGATCAACAAAGACCCGGCGGCGATCCAGCGGAACGAAGCCATCATCAGCGGAGGAATTGTTTCCAGCGCGATGCGGATACCCAGATACGTCGTGCCCCAGACGACGCAGACAACCGCCCAGGCGAAGTACGCGCGACGTGAGTTGGGACTGGAAGGTGTCAATGGCAGGGGGTGAGTCCGCCATATTTTATGCGAGGCTCAATTGCCGCCGCGGCCGGACGCTCCAGCGAAGCGAGGTAAAATGCGGTCATGGGCAGAAAGTCATCCGCAAAAGGCCAGACACCCGCACCGCCGCCATCCGCCGAGCGACGGTCGAACACACGCTTGATTGTCGCGGCGCATCGTCGTCGCAGTCGTCGCGATCGGCGGTTTCGCGTATTGGCGACAGCTCTCGCCTGGCGATGCGGCGTCAACGGCGGATGGCTCGGCCGCGGCTGCTCAAGTCCAATATCCGCAGCCGATTACGGCCACCGCCGGCGGACGCGAAGACGCCCGAGCTGCAGTTTCCCGGCGTACCCGACGTCGCGCCCGCAGGAAGTGGTGCGTGCGGCGTATCAGTTCGCCGCCGACCATCCTGAGGTATTGAGTTACGTGCCCTGTTTTTGCGGCTGCGAACGTGCCGGTCATCGCGGAAACGAGGACTGCTTCGTCCGAGAGCGAGCCGTCAACGGCGACGTGATCGCGTGGGACGACCACGGCATGGAGTGCGCGGTCTGCCTCGACGTTGCGGACCGCTCGCGCAAGCTCTTCGCCGAGGGCAAGTCGGTGGCCGAAATCCGCTCGACGATCGAAAAGGAGTTCGGCACGCATGGGCCGAGCCACACGCCGACACCGCAGCCGCCCGCCAAATCGGGCTCCTGAGCTCGCGCCGCTATAATCCCCCGTGTGGAAAGACGAGCCGCGGCCTTTGCACGGCTGTTCGAGGCCGTGCACGAGGGCGTCTACATTGGCGCGCTCGGCCCTGATTCCACCTCGACGATCGCCGCCAATCCTCATCTCAAACTGATTTTCGGCTACCCCGGCGAAGCGCCGGAACACGACGTCCGTCCCTTCGATGCGGATCGCTTCCTCGATCCGCAGGCGCGGGTCGCGCTCCTCGATCGGCTGGCGACCGACGGCTCGGTCGGCGACTACCTGCTGCGCCTGCGGCGCGCCGACAACACAGCGGTCTGGGTGGAGCTCACCGCGCGCGCCGATCCGCCAGCCGATGACGGCGTGCTCCGCGTCGAGGCGCTGATCCGCGACGTCAGCGAGCGCAAGAAGCTCGACGATGAAACGCGCGACCTGTATCACCAGCTGCTGCAGGCAGAAAAAATGGCGGCGCTCGGCCAAACGATCTCCGGCGTCGCGCACGAGTTGAACAATCCGCTCGCCACGATCCTGAGCTGGGCCGAGCGCCTGTCACAGCGGCAACAAACTCGAGGAACCGGTCCGGCGCGGAATCGAAACGATCCTCAGCGAATCCGAGCGCGCCGCGCGCATCGTCCGCAACCTGCTGACGTTCGCACGCAAGCGCCAGACGACGCGCGCGATGGTGGACGTGAATCAGGTCGTGCGCGAAACGCTGGCGCTTCGCGCGTACGAGCAGCGCGTGACGAACGTCACGGTCATCGATGCGCTCGCCGCGGGTCTTCCGCAGGTGTTCGCCGACGGCCATCAGATCCAGCAGGTGCTGCTGAACCTGGTCATCAACGCGGAGCAGGCGATGCTCTCGGCGAACGGCCGCGGCATCATCGTCGTGCGCACCTGGCACGACGTTCATGAAGAGTGCGTCATCCTCGAGATCAACGACGACGGGCCCGGCGTGCCCGAGGACCTGCAGCCGAAGATCTTCGACCCGTTCTTCACGACGAAGGAAGTCGGCAAAGGCACCGGGCTCGGCCTGACGGTCGCGTACGCGATTGTGCAGGAGCACGGCGGCCGCATCCGGCTGGAATCGAGGGCCGACGTGGCGCGTCGTTCTACGTGGAGCTGCCGGTCACCGGCTCGAAGCTGCCGCCGGCTCCGGTCGCGCGCCGTCAGCCGGGCGCTGCCGGAGTCACGCGGCCGGTGGCGTCGCTGGTCGGCGCGTCGATTCTGGTCGTGGAAGACGAAACGGCGCTTGCGGCCGCGGTCACCGAAGCGCTGAAGGATGCGGGTTACGTCGTGGACAGCGCGCCGCTGACGGCGAGGAGGCGATTGCCAAAGTCAGGGAACAGTCGTTCGACCTGGTGATTTGCGATCTGAAGATGCCGCGGCTCGACGGCCAGTCGTTCTATCGCATGCTGTCGTCGGCTGTGCCGCGCCTGTCGAAGCGGGTGATTTTCGTGACCGGCGACGTCGCGGAGACCGACGCCGAGGCGTTCCTCGAGGAGAGCGGATGCCGCTGGCTCGCCAAGCCGTTCCGGCTCGGCGACCTGCTTCGCGCGGTGCGCGACGGTCTGAGCTAACGAGTCACCGGGAGCTCGCAAAGATCGCGGAGAGGATCGTCTTACTCTCTGCGATCCTCCTCCGCACTTTTCCGCAGCCTCGGCGATTATCTTCTTATTATCTTGCCGCCGCGACCTTCTGCCGTGGCCGCGCCGCGCGCGTTCGGAGGCGTGGCCCGCGCCGGCGTCGGCTTGCCGATTTTGTACGGCAGCACGACCGCGACTTCCGGTTTCGCGCGTGAGCGGCTTGTTCGACGGGCGCGTGGCGAACGCAACGAGCTGGGCGCGAACTTCCGCAACCTGCTGCGGATTCATTCCGGCGAGCGCGTCGCGCAGGCGGCGGATGGCGCGCGCGTGCAGCTGCGAGACGCGCGACTCGTTGACGCCGATCTCCGCGCCGATCTGCTTCATCGTCACTTCGCCGTAGTAGTAAAGGCCGATCACCTTGCGCTCGCGCCAGGGCAGCGACTGAATGGCCGCGCGCACGCGATCGCGCGTTTCGAGCTTCTCGTACGCGGCGTCCGGCGAATCCGGCTCCGACGGCACGAGCACGGTCGGCAGCGAGCTTTCGTCCATGTGCTCGCCGGTGGCGAGCGGCGACGTGGCTTCGATCGTGTTGATGCGGACGATCGTGCGGCTCAGACGCTTTTCGTCCGATCCGACCCGCGCCGCAAGATCCGCCATCGACGGCTCGTGTCCGAGCTCGCGCCGCAGCGCTTCGCGCGCCGCGTCGAGCTCGCGCCGCTGACGGCGGACGCCGCGCGGCCACGCGTCTTTGCGGAGCGCGTCGATCATCGCGCCGCGCACGCGCCGCTCCGCGAATGTCTCGAACTTGATGCCGCGCCCTTCGTCGAAGCGATGCGCTGCGTCGATCAGGCCGATCACGCCGTCCTGAACGAGATCGCCGATGTCGATCGAATGGGGCATCGACGACGCCATGCGGCGGGCGAGCGCTTCGACAAACGGGAGACCCGCGACGATTCGGCGATTCTGGCTGGACGAAACTGGCTGCGCGCGCATCTCTATGTTCTCCTTCGGTACGCCAGGGTGCCCGGCGCTTCCGGCGAGTGCACGTCATCGCAACTGCGATACCAACGGCTGAGCCTGCAATCACATAATTGGTCTAATGCAGTTTATCCGCTTGGGTTTGCAGAGTTGTTCGCGGCTTACGATTAGGTCGTGCTGCCGCGGAATTCGTCACGTTTTTGACGGATCGGAGATGCTGCTCGCCAGAAAATTGACGCGTGTCTGACGATTTTGTGTCTGAATGGCGGCGGCAGGCAGCCGCCGTGTGCTAATGCGGGTCAGTCGCGAGGGTGTGGCGTCGGATCTCTTTGGCGGTGCCCATCGCCTCCAGCGTGCTCGCGACGACCTGCGAGGCGCGCGCGCGATGCATGTCGTCGACCGCTTTGGCTTCGAGCAGTTCCGCGTGGGCGAGGATGATCCCGAGCTGGTTGTTGAGCCGATGAAAGAGGAGCCGCAGCTCGGGCGTTTCGTCCATGGATCCTCGCGCAAGCAATTGCTCGACGGTAAACGGACCCGACATCAGGCCTGTTTGCCTTCCGCTTGCCACAAATTCTGGACTGCGGGACGCTCGGTGTCGTTCGCATCGCGCCACAGCGTGTCGACGAAGATGCGGACCGACCCGCCTGCCGTCCGGACGTATTCAATCTTGCCGCTGGAGAGCCAGTTGTAAATCGTGCGGCGGCTGACTCCGACCAGCTCACACGCTTTCATGATCGAAATCGTTTTGCGTTCCACTTGGGCTTCCCCTCCCTGAGTTGTATCGGACCGTCCGAGATTTCACTTCAGGGGCGCGGCTAGCCAGCAGGCACTGCGGCGTGTCAATATATTGGCGCACGCTAAATGCCTGAAAGCCAGCGACATCTGCTCCTGGTCGAAGACGAAGCGCCGCTGCGCGCCGCCGTGGCGGCGCAGCTGGCCGACCGCGGCTACGACGTCCAGGAGGCCGGAACCGGCGAAGACGCCATCGCGAAGCTCGCGGAATTCGCGTTCGACATCATCATCACCGACCTGCGTCTGCCGGGCATCGACGGCTCGGCTGTCGTGGAAGCGGCGGTCGGCCGCTATCCGGAAATTATCGCCATCGTCGTCACCGGCTACGGGACCGTCAAGGACGCCGTCGAGGCGATCAAGTGCGGCGCGTGGGATTTCGTCAGCAAACCTTTTCAATTCGACGAGCTGCTGCATGTGCTCGACTCGGCGCTCGAACAGCGCCGGCTGAAATCGGAGAACGCGTACCTGCGCGCGCAGCTCGAAGAACGTTATCGGTTCGAAGGCATCGTCGGGAAGAGCCGCGCGATGGCCAAGCTGTTCCAGCTTCTCGAAACGGTCGCGCCGACGAACAGCACGATCCTCGTCAGCGGCGAAACCGGAACCGGCAAGGAGGTTGTGGCCCGCGCTATTCACCACAACAGTCCGCGGCGGATGAATCGATTCGTTGCGTTGAACTGCAGCGCCATTCCTGAAACACTTCTCGAAGCTGAGCTCTTCGGCCACGTCCGCGGCGCGTTTACCGGCGCGGTCGGCAATCGCGCAGGGCCGTCTCGAGCAGGCGCACAAGGGCACGCTGTTCCTCGATGAAGTCGGCACGATGAGCGCGGGCCTGCAGATGAAGCTGCTTCGCGTGTTGCAGGAGCGCGAATTCGAACGCGTCGGCGATTCGCACACGATCAAAGTCGATGTGCGGGTTATCGCCGCGACCAACAGCAATCTTCGCGCAGATGGTCGATGACGGGGAGTTCCGCGAAGACCTGTATTACCGGCTCAATGTGATCCCGGTCGAGCTGCCGCCGCTCCGCGAGCGGAAAGAAGACATCCCGCTGCTCGTCCAGCACTTTCTCGACAAGCTTCAGCAAGAGGCGGCCAAGCCGTCGGGCGACCGGATGCTCGGGCAGGCCGCACGGCCACCGCTGACCGTGTCGCAGGAAGCGATGCGCCGGCTGATGGCGTTTCAGTGGCCAGGGAACGTGCGTCAGCTCGAGAATGCTGTCGAGCGCGCCGTCGCGTTGAGCGCCGGGCGATCGCAGATCGACGTCATCGATCTGCCCGCGGACATTCAGCAGGCGCAGGAAACCGTGTTGTCGTCGCCCGTGCTTCTGCCCGAAGGAGGGCTCGACCTCGATGCGTTCGTGACGAACATCGAACGCGAGCTGATCGAGCGTTCGCTGGAGCGGACGGGCGGGAACAAAGGTCAGGCCGCGAGGCTTCTCGGCCTGAAGCGCACCACGCTCGTCGAGAAACTGAAGCGGTTCGCGAATACGTAATCAGCCGCGTGCGATCCCGGCGACAATAGCAGCATGCCTCCGCGCTACGTTTACTGGACCATCCTGATTGACGATGCCCCGACGGCTTTTCGCGCAACGGACCGCGACGACTTGCTGCCGACCCTCCATCAGCTCCAGCGGAAGAACAAGAACGTCGTCGTCAAATGGTTCGCTCGCGGGCGGCTGTGGGAATCGCCGGAAGCTGAACGCGCGGCCCAAGGCGCACCGCGACCGGCCGAGAAGCGGAACCAGGATTGGCGCCCGGGGGGCCAGCACAAAGATCCGCGCGCCCGATTCGACAAAGAGGCGCAGCGCAGAAAAAAGCGCGAGCAGCGCGCGGATCGCAACGAGAGTGCCTCGCGCGAGCGAGGCACCGAACGTCCGCGGGACTTCAATCCGCGCGCGCCGAAGCCGTGGAGCCCGAAATTTTCGGGGCAGCCGCCGCGGCCAAACGGCCCGCGAACGGAACGCAGCGTTGGCGGTGGCGAGCGCAAACCGTGGCAGAAGAAACCGGGGGCCGAAGCCGAGCGACGCCCATGGCAGAACAAACCACGCGGCGACTCCGACCGCCACCCATCGCAGAACAAGCCGCGCGCCGACTCCGAGCGGCGGCCATGGCAGAACAAGCCACGGACCGATTCAGACCGCCGCCCCTGGCAGAACAAGCCACGCACCGATTCGGACCGCCGGCCATGGCAGAACAAGCCGCGAGACGGTGAGCGGAAACCGTGGCAGCGCGATGCCCGCGGCAACGATCGCCGTGACGCGCAGCCCGGGCGGCCCAAACCCTCAGGCGACGGCACGCGTCAGCCCTGGCGACCCAAGCATCCTGTCGGACAATCCGCGTCAGCCCTGGCGCGACCGGCCGAACGACCCAAAGCGCCAAACCGCTCCGCGGCAGGAGAACGAACCGAAGAAGCGCGACGAGACACCCGATCATCCGCCCGCGCCTGAACGCATCGTGACCAAGCCGAAGCCGCCCGAACGGGGCTGACGCTGCGCTCGCCCAATGGGGGAACTCCTCGACTTCTTTTTCTCGATTGAAGCCGTCGTTGCGGCGCTCGTCCTCAGCGGCATATGGCTTCTGCCTTCGGCCGAAATCGATCCTCGCGCGTGCGTTTCCACTCGTCCTCGGCATCCTGTACGTGACCGCGAGCGTTTACGCGGTTCCGGCGGCCGTCGCCAGATTGTTGACGCGCAGCTATCATCCGTTCGTCGCATCGGATGCCGGCCCGGCAAAAACGGCGATTGTGGTGCTTGGCGGAGGATGTCAGACGATCGCGGGATGGAACGGCGAACGGACCGCGGTCCTCGGCGGCGACTCGGCGGCGCGCGTTCTCGAAGCCGCGCGGATTTCGAGGGAGCTCCCGAACGCCGTCGTGATCAGCTCGGGCGGAGCGCCGACGCCAGACGAGGACGAGACCGCCGTGGCGCTCGTCATGCGCGATCAACTTATCGCGTTAGGCGTCGCACGATCGCGGATTCTCGTCGAGACCGATTCGCGCGACACGCACGACGAGGCGGTCGCCCTCGATCCGATGATGCGGGCGCGGGGCATCCGCCAGGTCGTCCTCGTGACGTCAGACGTCCACATGCGCCGCTCCGTCGGCACATTCGCGGAGGCGGGATGGCACGTGATCCCGGCGATCGCGCCGAACCCGAACTTCGGAAAACCACTGCGCCGACGAATGATGCCGAGCAGCATGGGCCTCGCGTTTTCGAGCGCCGTGCTCCACGAGGTATGTGGCATTCCGTATTACTGGGCCAGAGGATGGTTGCGCTGACATGTTGTGGCACGTGGTTCTGATGAAGCCGAAGGCGAATCTCACGGCGGCCGACCGCGCCGCATTCGCGGCGTTGTTCGAACGCGCGGTGCAGGCGATTCCCACGGTCCGCGACGTCAGCATCGGCCGGAGGGTGACGCACGGCGCCAGCTACGAAGCCGGCATGCCCGACACGGCGGACTATCTCGCGGTGATCGCGTTCGATGATGTCGAAGGCCTCCAGGCATACCTTCGTCATCCCGCGCACGAGGAGATCGGTGTGAAATTTGGGGAGTCGCTCAGCTCGGCGCTGATTTACGACTTCGATTTGACTGCGATCGGCGACGTCGCTAAACGTGGGTAGGCTGTTTGAGGCCGAGGAGCCGCAGCACGCGGTCGACGATACCGGGCTGGGCGTGCTGATCGTCGATTTGGGCGAGGATATCGAGGCATTCGTTCACCGATCGAACGACGCCGATACCGAGCCGCCGGGCCGCGACAGGAAGCTTCTTCTCGTCGTCGCGCCACACGAGAACGGCCCGGGCCTTCGAATCGACGACGACGTCGAGGCAGTTCTCGGGGCGGTCGTCGATGACGATGTCGAGGTCGAGCGCGGCCGCGATGCGCCCGCGCGAGCCCTGCACGACGAACACGCTCGGCAGCTCGAAGCCGTGTGCAGCCAGCCAGCGCTGCGTTTGTAGCTGGGAGGTTCGCCCGGCGCCTTGCGGCCGCTTCGTCAGAAAAATCACTTCCCAGCGCCGTTCCGCTGCGAGCGCCGCGATGCGCGCGATCGCACCCGGCTCGATCTCGGAGAGCGTCTCCCAGAAGCCCGTGATGGACTCGACGTGTTTCCAGAGCCGGCGCTGCTGGCGCGCCGTCATCCGCAACTTCAACACGGCCGGCGTATTTTCGACCGGTTCGCTGGCGGGTTCGACGGAAGCGTCGACGGCGGCGACCGTCGGAGCGGCCGCCCGTCACGTTGTCGCCGAAGAGCAGCGTAGCCTGACGGAGCAGCTCCGCTTCCATGTCGGCGAGAACACCGTCGAGATCGAACGCGATGCGGAGGCTCAACGGTGATCCGCGTCAGAAACCGTAAGTGACTGAGGTGCCGAGCACCAACCCATGATATTGCCGAATGGGAATCGGCGAGGTCCGCTTCACGTAGTCGACGTTGACGCCGATCCGGAGATCGGGTCCGACGTGATAGCCCACGCCGCCGCCGTAGGTCTGTACGGTATCGAGGCGGCTCCCGGAATCGCTCGTGCCGGAGCGGTCGCGATAATCAAGGTGCTGGATGCCTGCGCGGCCGACGACATCGACCGGCCCGAATATCTGCTGGGTGATCGAGCCGTTTACGCCGGTCTGCAGATAGTACGGCTGATTGACGTCGTACGAATACTGGACATCGCGCATCGACTGGATCGCGAACTTCGTCATGTTGAGGAGCACGTACGACAGATCGACCGACGCGGTCAGACCGTCGTATGGCGGGAGGGTGGGGTCGAGCGGCTTGAAGTCGCGGTAGCCGACGCGTGCGCGTCCTTTGATCAACGCGAGCGGATCGAAGGCGACGCTCGCCGATACCGCGCGTGAATCAGAATTCCGCAGCGGCGACAGCTCGAACCGATCCTGCTCGTCCGAACCTTCGACGGTAATTGACGTGAGCGGCGTGAGCTGCTGGCGCACGGTGATCCCCGCGGTCGTCACGACCCGCCCAAGCTCCTCTTGAAGATTGCTGCCCATGAACTCTTCGTGGCTGTCGGTACTCGATCTTCTCGCGCGTCGCCTCGATGCCGAAGAATGTTTTCGAGAGCGCGCGCACTTCCGCCTTGCCGCGAAACGAGGTCTCGAAGCGTTGCGCCCGCTCGTCGATCTCGAATCCTGGACGGTCGCGAGTGTTGAGATACTTCGCGCCGACGTCGAACAGCAGACGGTTCAGCGGAATGCGCCAACCCACCGTGAACGCCGTGTTGGGGGACCGCTCGCTCGCATACTTCTGATACCAGACGACCTGCTCGGCGATTTCGCCGCTGACCCAGCTCGGGCCGATCCGGAGCCACAGCTGTGTCTTCGGGACGACCGTCAGGGTGAAATCCTGTTTGGGGTGATCTTCCTGGGGCTCGTTGAATACGTTCGTGTCGATGCCGAGATTCGTGAGCTCGATCGTGGGGCTGAGCCACAACGGCCCGAGCCGAACCCGCACCGCGGCGGGATCGGGACCGCCGGCCTGATCGGTTTGCGCGGTGGCCGGAGACGCCAGAAGCACACATACGGCCGCGGCCGCGAAAGAGTATCGATTCAAATGAGCCTTTCAGCCACGCGCGTCGATCACGCGATCGAACGGCTGGCGGCGGGGGGAGCTCAGGAGTGTCGCCGATCGTGCGCAATGCGCAGCGCGCGCATCTTCCGATACAGGTTGGTTCGCTGAATGCCGAGTGCCTTGGCGGCTTCGCTGATTCGACCGTGGTGCTGCTCGAGTACGGATGCGATGTATTCGCGCTCGAACCGCGCGCGCGCCTGACGTAACGTGCCGTTTGTCGGAAACACGACCGCGCCGCCGTCGAGCCGCACGTGCGCGAGCACATCCTCGAGCCCGATGCCACGGCCGCCCTCCGCCGCGTTGACGACGGTTTCGAGCAGGGAACGCAGTTCACCGGCATTGCCGCGCCACGGCAGCGCGGAAAGAATCGAGAGCGCCGGTCGCGACACGGTCTTCGGCGGCACGCGCAGACCGGCGCAGATGTCGCGAAGAAAGTAGTTCGCCAGTGCCGGAATGTCCTCGCGCCGGTTCCTGAGCGGCGGCATGTCGATCTGGATCACGGACAGGCGGCGGAACAGGTCGTCACGAACGCGACCCTCCTTGACCGCGATGTCGAAGGAAAGATCGACCGCAGCGATCGGCCGCACATCAAGCGCGAGGGTTTCACCGGTGTCGACAAGCGTCGCTTCACGATCTCGGAGCACGCGCGCGAGCCGCGCCTGCACGCGCGAGGGCGCCTCGGCGATGTTCTGCAGGTACAGGGTGCCGCGATTCGCCTCGTACAGCCGCCCTGCACGGCTCACGCGCTCGAGGCCGTGGGGAAACGGTTCGCTGACGGTCCTCGACGCCGGTTTTCCAAACAGCGCCGCGTCGAGGTCATCAGCTTCGTACTCGCCGCAGTCGACCGACACGAACGGACCCGACGGACCGGCTTGAGCCGAGTGAATCGCGCGACCGACGACCATGCGTCCCGTGCCGTCCTCGCCGCGGATCAGTACGCCGGCGCGCATCGTGGCCGCGCGGGCGATCAGCGTCATCACTTCGCGCATCGGCTGCGAGTACGCATACAGGGCGTCGCCGAAGACCTCGGACGGACGGCCGGCCTTGCGCGTTTCATAGCCGACTTCGCGCTCGATCGCGTTGGCGACGCGGCGCCCGCCGAGCGGGCGCGCGAACACATCGGCCATCCCGGCCAGCACCGCCTCCGTCGTGAGGTCGGGACGCCGCGGATCGACGACGGCGAACATCAGCGTGGCGGCGCGTTGGCTTCGAAGCTCGCGCGCGACTTGCAGCGCCGCGGCGCCGCGCGACAAGTCGAGCAGCACCGGCATATCGCGCCGCTGCAGTTCGTTGAGCGCGTACGCGACGCTCTCGGCCCACACGACCGAGACGCTCGCCGTGGCGAGAAGCTTCTCGGCCTCGGCGCGTTCGGCGGCGGGACAGCCGAGATACAGCACCGATTTCATTTCGCGTGCGCCGGCTCGATCGAATTCTTCCGGAGCGGTCGGCGCGAGTCGCCGATCACTTCCACGTGCGCTGACCCGTCCGCCGCATAGATCAGCCGGCGGTCCGGCGCGCCGCGGTGATGCGTCGTGTCGAACGCCACCGACGCGAGCCGTGACTGCCGTCGTAGGTTTCCCACTTGTCGATCTTGCCGTCGCCGTCCGTGTCTTCTTCGGCCCGCACCAGCACGTCGCGTTCGTAGTGTTCGATCCGGTCGATTCGTCCGTCCCGATGTGTCGAGACGTCGATGCGCACGACCTTGCCGTCCGGGCCGGCAAACGACCAGGCGTCTTCCTTGCCGTCGTTCGCGCGCGAGAAGCCGACTTTCTCGAGCTTCTGGCCGGCGCCGTAGTACTCCCAGCGATCGATCTTGCCGTCTCTCGTCCTTGTCGATCTCGATGCGCACGACGCGCGGCGCCGTCCATGTAGCTCCAGGTGTCGATCTTTCCGTCGCCGTTGGAGTCGTATTTCAGCAGCTGCAGCTTCCCGGTCTGTTGGTCGTATTCCGGCGTGATGCCGTTCGGGCTCGACGGTCCGTGATCCGGAGCAACTGCCACGTTAGGGCAAGCGATAGAAACGCGACGAGCAGCCCAACCCCGCGCGTCGATTTATTGGCTATTCGACCTAGTTCGGCATTCATGAAGAGAGCTTCGCCCTGTGACTTACAGACGCGTCCGCAAGAACGGCGGGAATGACGTCCGTGGCGAGTCCTTTGATATATCGGCTCAGAGCGTGTCAGATTCTACTGGTGGCCGTCCGTGTGTCAAGCAGAAAACAGCTTGCGCAGAAATGATACGAACGGAAGGAGGGTCAGACTGTCGACCGGCGGCGAGCTCGAAGAACTCCGCGATCAGTCTCGCGGAGGCCGGCGAGCGATTCGCGCGTGTTGATCGCCGTGCGCAGGTGCGATCCGTTGTCGAGCCCCTTGGTGTACCAGGAGCCGAGCGCGCGCAGCTTGTTCACGACCCAGCGGTCGTGGCGTCATGCGCGCGCGCCTCGTCGACGCGCTCGTGCCGTCAGCAGCTCGATGTAGTCGAGCAGGAACCGGCCGCGATCCGCCAGCGTCACCGCGCGCGGCGGCCGGCCGGCCGACGATGTCGGCCGCCTGCGCGAGAATCCACGGATTGCGCAGCACGCCGCGGCCGACGAGCACGCCGTCGACGCCCGACGCGCAGCCGCGTCGACGATCTGCTCGGGCTCGACGCAGTCGCCGCTGCCGAACACCGGAATCGTGAGCGCGTCGGCGATCTCGCGCGACGAGGTCCCAGTCGGCGATGCCGCTGTAGCTCTGCGCCGCGGTGCGGCCGTGGACGGCGACGGCCGCCGCGCCGGCGTCCTCGACCATCCTCGCCAGCGTCGGCGCGTTCCGCTCGTCGTCGTTCCAGCCCGGCGCGCATCTTCACCGTCACCGGAATCTTCACGGCCTTCGCCATCGCGGCGATCACGCTGGCGGCGTGCGCCGGCTCGCGCATCAGGCTGCAGCCGGCGTTGTGCTTCGCGATCTTCGGCACCGGGCAGCCCATGTTGACGTCGACGATGTCGGCGCCCATGCCCTCGACGATCTGCGCGGCGGCGGCCATCTTCTCGGGATCGCCGCCGAAGATCTGGATCGAGACCGGCCGCTCTTCCTCGGTGTACTCGGCGTACTCGAGCGTGCGATCGATGCCGCGCACGAGCCCCTCGGAGCTCACCATCTCGGTGACGACGAGGCCGCAGCCGCCGTGGCGCTTCACGAGGCGGCGGAACGCCGTGTCGGTCATGCCCGCCATCGGCGCGACCGCGAACGGCGACGCGAAGCTCGACGGAGCCGATTTTCATCGACGTTCAGTACGGCGCTTCGACGTCCGGCGGCGTCGACTTCGACGCTGACACGGCCTGGCCGATCAGATCGACCGACAGCACGAGCCGCGCGTTCGGCGCGTCCTTGCGCATCAGCCGGCCGACGACGCCGCTCAGCGGACCGTGCACGACCTCGACCATCATGCCTTCGTGAATCATCGGACACGGGTCGTACTGCAGCTCGCTGCCGACCAGCACGCCGGATGCTGTCGAGCTCGTACTCGGGAATCGGCGCCGGCTTGCCCTCGAACGACACGATGTTCACGACGCCGGTGCACTTCAGGATCGGCAGCGCGTCGGCGGGATCGAAGCGCGCGAAGCAGTAGCCGGGAAACAGCGGCCAGTCGATCTTCTTCTTGCGATCCTTCCAGCGGCTCCAGCGCGTGATCGTCGGCAGGAACGCGTCGATGTGCTTGCGCTCGAGCTGCTCGCGGACGACCTGCTCGTGGCGCGAGCGCGTCCAGACGGCGAACCACTGCGAGCGCCACGGCGCAGGCTGGCCTACTGCGGCAGTCGACAGCGGCGGTCGGCCTGCTGCTTCAACCCCTCCTCGTACGCCTTCTTCACGTCCTCGTTCTTCCACTCGATGATCGCCTGCGCGCGCAGCTTCTCGAGGTACTTCTCGAACTCCTCCTTGCGCTTGCCGGTGAACACGCGGTCGCTGATCTGCTCGCGCGCCTGCTCGAACGGCATCGTCTGCGTCGGCGTCGACGACTCGAGCTTCAGGATCTGATAGCCGCGCGGCGTGCGGAGCGGCTCGGTGACGTCGCCGACCTTCATCGCCTCGATCAGCTTGCGCAGATCGGGCGAGAGGTCGTTCAGGCTGAGCGGGCCGATCAGGCCGCCGTTGGCCTTCGACGGCGCGTCGGACACCTCGGCGGCCAGCTTCTCGAAGCTCTCGCCGGCCAGCGACGCGCGCGCGGATCGCTTCGGCGCGCGCCTTCGCCGCCTCGTCCGCCGCGACGTTGACGCCCTTCGCGTCGTCCGGCACCGACACGAGGATCTCGCGCAGCGTGACCGTCGGCGGCGTCGTGAACTCGCTCAGGTGCGCGTCGTAGTACGCGCGCGCCTCGTCGTCGGTCACGCCGATCTTGCCGAGACACTTCGTTCTGCTGCGACGCGCTGACAGATCATCTGCCGCTCGAGATTCCGCCGCAGATCGGCCATCGTCATGTTCTCCTGCTTGAGCGCGGCCTGGAACTGCTCGTCGGTCTCGATCTTGTTGTCCTTCTTGATGTTGTCGACGACGCTCTTGAACTGCTCGTCGCTCAGCTTGTAGCCGAGCTCCTTGCCGCGCTGGACGATCAGCATCTCGTCGACGGCGTCGACCATGAGCTGCGGCGTGATCTCGTCGAGCGCCTTGCGCAGCTGCGCGTTGCTCGGGTCGCTCTTCAGATCGATCTGCTGGCCCTTCTGGCGCAGCGCCGCGACCTGCCGCGCTTCGAGGTCGGTCTTGGTGAAGATCTCGCCGTTCACCTTCACCAGGATCTGCTCGATGATCTCGGCGCGGAGCGCCGACGCGACGCCGGCGAGCGCTGGCGACGAGCGCGATCGCGAAGGCTTTGACGTGCTTGTAATTCATAGCTAAATCTTTGATCAACGAATATTTTACCCTTGATCGAGCAGCTCGCTCAACAAGCCGCCGACCCGCTCGAAGACGCCGCCCGGCGCCCGCGGATCGTCCTTCGCCGGCCTGCAGGATCTCGTCCTTCGTGAAGCCCGGCTTCACCTCGCCGGCCCGCGCGCGGGCCGTCCACCAGCTGGGGGCGGCGCTGCGCGTGCGTGCCGCCTTCTTGCGGACTGGCGGCTGGCGGCTCGGGGCCGGCGGCTTCGCGCGCTCCCGGCCCCGAGCCCCGAGCCTCGAGCGTCCAGCTTGAGCGCCGCAGGCGGGACGAGCGTCAGCTCGCGGCCGCTGCCGCACCAGCGCCACGAGCCGCACCGGATCGACCTTCGCCTGCGGTCTGAACTTTAAGACGACGATGCGGCCTTCGCGGTCGATGGTCTCGATGCCGAGCCGGTCGGCCATGACGCGGATGCGGCCGTAGTCGGCCAGGTTGAGCACCGAATCGGGCAGCGGGCCGTAGCGGTCGGCCGCCTCCTCGAGCACGCTGATCGATCTCGTCCTCGCGCCGCGCGGCGGCGACCTTGCGGTAGAGCATCAGCCGCTGGTTCATGTCCGGCACGTACGACTCGTCGATCCGCAGATCGACGCGCAGGTTCACCGTCGCGCGGACGTCGTCTTCGAGCTCCTCGCCCTTCAGCTCGCGGACGGTCTGCTCGAGCAGCTTCATGTACATCTCGAAGCCGACGGCCTCGATGTGCCCGCTCTGCTCGCCGCCGAGCAGGTTGCCGGCGCCGCGGATCTCGAGGTCGAGCGCCGCCACGCGGAAGCCGCTGCCGAGATCGCTGAACTCCTTGATCGCGGCGAGCCGCTTCTTCGCGACCGGCGACAGGTTGTCTTCCGGCGGAATCAGCAGGTACGCGTACGCCGGCCGATCGGATCGGCCGACGCGGCCGCGCAGCTGATAGAGCTGCGACAGGCCGTAGCGATCGGCGCGGTTGATGATGATCGTGTTGGCGTTCGGAATGTCGAGGCCGTTCTCGACGATCGTCGTCGCCAGCAGGACGTCGAACTTCCTGCGCGACGAAGTCGAGCATCGCGCGCTCGAGCGCGTCCTCGCCCATCTGCCCGTGGCCGACGACGACGCGCGCTTCGGGCACGAGCCGCTGAATCAGGCTGCCGATCGAGAAGATCGACTCGACGCGGTTGTGGACGAAGTAGACCTGGCCGCCGCGCGCGAGCTCGTTGCGGATCGCGCGCCCGATCACCTGCTGATCGAACTTGACGACGTTGGTCTGAATCGACAGGCGATCCTTCGGCGGCGTCTCGATGATCGACATGTCGCGGATGCCGACGAGCGACATGTTCAGCGTGCGCGGAATCGGCGTCGCGCTCATCGTGAGCACGTCCACCTTCTTCCGCAGCTGCTTGATCTTCTCCTTGTGCGCGACGCCGAACCGCTGCTCCTCGTCCACGACGAGCAGGCCGAGATCGCGGAACTGCGACGTCCTTCGACAGCAGCCGGTGCGTGCCGACGATGATGTCGACCTTGCCGGCGGCGAGATCGGCGAGCGTCTCCTTCTGCTCCGCCTTGCGTGCGGAAGCGGCTCACCATGTCGATGCGCACGGGAAAGCCGGCGAAGCGCTCCTTCAGCGTCTTCTGGTGCTGAAACGCCAGCACCGTCGTCGGCGCGAGGAACGCGACCTGCTTGCCGTCCATCACCGCCTTGAACGCGGCGCGCATCGCGACTTCGGTCTTGCCGTAGCCGACGTCGCCGCAGAGCAGGCGGTCCATCGGCGTCGGCGATTCCATGTCGCGCTTGATGTCGGCGATCGCCGTCTTCTGATCGGCGCGTCAGCTCGTACTCGAACGCGTCCTCGAATTCCTGCTGCCAGTGCGAGTCGGGGCTGAACGCGTGGCCGGGCACGGCCTTGCGCGCGGCGTAGAGCTTCAGCAGCTCCTCGGCCATGTCGCGCATCGCCTTCTTGACCCTGGTCTTCGCGCGCTCCCACGACGTGCCGCCGAGCCGATCGATCGGCGGCCGCGTCGCGCCGGTGTACTTCTGAACGAGATCGAGCCGCTCGACCGGGACGAACAGCTTGTCCTCGCCGGCGTAGCGCAGCTCGAGGAACTCCTGCATCGCTGTCGCCGACGCCGATCTGCTTCAGGCCGACGAACATGCCGATGCCGTGATCGACGTGGACGACGAGATCGCCGACCTTCAGATCGCGCAGGTCGGAGAGGAACGCCTTCGTCGCCGACCGCCGGCGCTCGGGCGCGCGCCGCTCCTCCTCGAAGACGTCGGCTTCGGCGTAGATCTGCAGGCCGGCGTCGGGCAGCCGGAAGCCGCGCGACAGGCTGCCGACCGCGACGAGCACCGCCGCGTACCGCGCGTCCTCGGCGCGCTCGACCGGAACGGCGAAGATGTCGTATTCCTTCAGCAGCTCGATCGTCCGCTCGGCGCGGCCCGGCGTCGCGGCCACGAACAGCGTCGTCTCGCCGTCGTCGCGCAGCCGGCGGATCTCGGCGACCCAGTCGGCGACGCGGCCGTGCAGCTCGACCGCCGGCTGACAGCGGATGCTGCGGACGGGCAGCGCTGCCTGGGCGAGCTGGCGATCCGTGCTCGTCCGACGGCATCGTCGTCGAGGCCGAGCTGCGAGAGCCGCGTTGCCGCGGCGAGCCGCGCGCTCGACACGCGTCCCACTCGACAGGAACAGTTCGGCCGGCGGCACCGGCCGCGTCGCTCTGGCCGGCCTTGCTCAGCGCCTCCTCGTAGCTGTGCTGAACCTGCTCGAGCGAGCTTCGCGGCGTGCGCCTCGACTTCGTCGCGCTCCGAGACGATGACCCGCGAGTCCTGCGCGCGCGACAGATAGTCGAAGATCGTCGCGCTCCGCTGATCGTCGTCGAGCACGTCGCGCAGCGGCACGACCGTCGAGTCTGATCGATCGGCGCGATCGATCGCTGCGTCGCCGGTCGTACGTGCGCAGCGTCTCGATCGTGTCGCCGATGAACTCGAGCCGCACCGGGCTGCGCTTCGCCGGCCGGGAAGATGTCGAGGATGCCGCCGCGGACGGCGAACTCGCCGTGCTCGTCGGCCGGATCCTCGCGCGTGAAGCCGGCGTCGACGAGCAGCTCGGCGAGATCGGTCGGCGCGATGTCCTGGCCCGGCTTCAGCTCGAGCGACGCCGCCAGCAGCCGTCCGGCGACGCTCACGCGCGGCAGCAGCGCCGCGGCCGACGCGACGACGACGCGCGCGTGCCGGTGGCGAGCGCGTGCAGCGCCCGCGCGCGCGCCGACGTCGACGCCGAAGTGCGGCGCCAGGCCGCGATACGGATCGACCTCGTGCGAGGGAAACGGCAGGACCGCGCGGTCGGCCGCCGCGGCGACAGCCCTTCGAGCGCCGCCAGGAAGAACGCGACGTCGGCGACCGCCTGCTCGAGGTCGCCGTCGCTCGGCACGACGTACAGGACGACGCCGTGCGGCAGCGCCTGCGCGGCGCCGGCGACGAACAGCGCCTTGGCCGACGGCGTCAGCCCGGACGACGACGCGCGCAGGCGCATCCATGCCGCTGCGCGTGACGGCGGTCTTGAGAACGGCGCGAAGGTTGAGCGACGTCGAGGTGGCCACGAAGAATCCAGCGAACCTGAAACTTCCAGTGTATCAGGCGGCACGACGGGTCCGCCTACAGGTTCTTGATCTGTCTCGATGAATCGCGTGTCGTGGAGTAGCCCGGCTCGAGTTGGCACGCGCACGACCCGGCCGCCGCGCGCCTCGACGATGTCGCGGCCGACGATGGCGTCCTCGGCCCAGTCGGCGCCCTTGACGAGCACGTCCGGCTGGAGCGCCGCGATCAGCTCGTGCGGCGTGTCTTCGTCGAAGATCGACGACGGCGTCGACGCACTCGAGCGCCGCGAGCACCTCCGCGCGCTCGGCCTCCGGCGTGATCGGGCGCGTCCGGTCCCTTGTTGGCGCGAACCGATCGATCGGAGTTGACGCCGACGATCAGCGCGTCGCCGAGCGACGCGCCTGCTGCAGGTAGCGCAGGTGGCCGGGGTGGAGCAGATCGAAGACGCCGTTGGTGAAGACGATCGTCTTGCCGGCTGCCGCGCAGCGCGTCGCCAGCGCAGCGGCATCCGCGCGGCCGGGAGCGATCATGAGGCGCCGATCTTTCGCCGCGGAACGGAATCTGACGGTCGGCGAGAACGTCCAGCTGTGCCGCGGCCGGTAGATGCCGACGTCGTGCGTGCGCGACTTCACGCGGAACGTGTAGAGCAGGCGGTGGTAGTCGTACGGGATAGCCGTCGCGCTTGTGCACGGCGACGTCGAGCTTGTAGGTGCCCTCGACGAGATCGAGGCTCTCGATCGCGAACGTCGACCTCCGCGTCGCCGGTGAGCCGCTCCGGAGTCATCTCCTCGAGGTAGGTGTTGGTGCCGTAGCAGCAGACGCCGTCGGCGTTGAACAGGCCGATGCCGAACACGAAGTCGTCGATCGGGTGCGTCGCGCGGACCTTCAGACGCGTACCGACATCGGATCGCCGGAGTGGAACACGAAGCGACGGCTGTCCGTCGCGGTCGAGGAAGGCGACGTCGGTGATCTCGACCTCGCGCGAGCCCCAGCGCCCTTCGGTCGCCTGGAACATGTCGGACGTCGGATCGGCCGGCGTCGGCTGTCGCCGACGCTGGCTGATCGACGGCTGCGCCGCTCTCGACGGCGCGTGGCCGTCGTCTCCGCCAGCAGCTGCTCCTCGCCCTCCTCGACCTCCGTCAGGTAGGCGTCGACGACGCGCTTGGGATCGCCCTGCGCGCTTCTTTCGGCCGGCGTCGAGCCACAGCGCCTCGTCGCAGAACCGCTCGACGAGACCCAGCGAGTGCGTGACGAGCAGGATCGTCTTGCCGCGGCGCCGGAACTCGGCGAACTTGTCGAGGCACTTGTGCGTGAAGCCCTCGTCGCCGACCGCGAGCACTTCGTCGACCAGCAGCACGTCGGGATCGACGTGGATGGCGACGGCGAACCCGAGCCGCATGTACATGCCGGACGAGTACGTCTTCACCGGCGCGTCGATGAACTCGCGCAGCTCGGCGAAGTCGACGATCTCGTCGAAGCGGTCCTGGATCTCGCGCTTGGTCAGGCCGAGCATGATGCCGTTGATGAAGACGTTCTCGCGGCCGGAGATCTCCGGATGAAAGCCGGCGCCGAGCTCGATGAGCGCGGAGATGCGGCCGTCGACACGCGCACCGTGCCGCTGCGTCGGCTTCGTGATGCCGGCGACGAGCTTGAGCGCCGTGCTCTTGCCGGAGCCGTTCCGGCCGATCACGCCGTACGTCGAGCCCTTCGCGGCACGCTGAACGACACGTCGGTCAGCGCGGGAAACGTCTCGCTCGGCTGCAGATCGCGCAGGATGCTGCGCTGCAGCAGCGCGCTCTTCAGCGTCGCGAACTGCCGTGCCGCCGTAGCGGCGGTAGATCTTCGAGACGTTGGTGAGCTCGATCGCGTTCACGGCGCTCGTCATACACGCCTCCGCGAACGAATCGCGCAGCCGATCGAACAGCCAGTAGCCGGCGAGGAACAGCAGCGACGGACGCCGCGCCGAGCGCCAGCAGCCACTTCCAGTGGCCGACCGGGCCCTGAAGAACAGGATCTCCTGGTACGACACGGCGAGGTGCGTGAACGGGTTCAGGTTGAAGAGCGACTTGAACTGCTGCACGTCTCGGCTGGAACCACGGATAGATGATCGGCGTGGCGAAGAACCAGAGCGTCAGCAGGTTCGCGAGGATGTCGCGGATGTCGCGGAAGTGCACGGTCAGCGCCGACAGCGATCAGCGCCAGCGCCGACGTGAACATGCAGCTGCACGAGCACGGCGACCGGAAACCAGAGCAGATCCGCAGGCGTCCGGCGGGTGCTGGTAGATCACGAGAAACGCGATCAGGATCGGCAGGCCGAGGAAGAAGTGCACCATGTTCGCCAGCACGCTGACGATCGGCAGCACCTCGGCCGGAAACAGCACCTTCTTGATCAGGTTGCCGCCGGCGATCAGCGAGCCGGCCGCCTCGGACAGCGACGACGAGAACCAGGTCCACGGCAGGATGCCGCAGAACATGAACAGCGCGTACGGCTGCATGCCCGTCGTCTCGTTCGGCATGATCGTCGTGAACACGAACGAGTAGATCGAGCAGCAGCAGCAGCGGGTTGACGAACGACCAGAAGAAGCCGAGCACCGAGCCGCGGTAGCGCGCCTTCAGCTCACGCGCGACCAGGCTCTGAATCAGCCCGCGGTAGCGAAGCAGGTTGGCGAGGTTGGCAGAACAATTACGAACGAATTCTAGCGCGACTCGCGACCTGCAGGCGGATGAGCGACTTCAGCAGCGCGATCCGCGCCCGCTCGAAGTCCATGTCCACCGTCGGCTTGCCGAGCCGCTCCTCGGCCCGCTTCTTCGCCGCCTCGGCGCGCGCGACGTCGATCTCCTCGGCCTTCTCGGCGATCTGCGCCAGGATCGTCACGCGATCGGGCTGCACTTCGGCGAAGCCGAACGCGATCGCCAGGTAGTGCTTCGTCCTCGCCCTGCCGATACCACAGCTCGCCCGACCTGCAGCGTCGCCAGCAGCGGCGTGTGCCCCGGCAGGACGCCGAAGTAGCCGTCGGCGCCGGGGATCTCCACCTCGTCGACCTGCTCGTTCACCAGCGAGTCGATCGGCGGAGACGATCTGCAGCTGCAGATTCGGCGGAAGCGCCATCGGCACTACGGCCGCTCTTGCGCTTCTGAACCTTGCGCGACGACTTCGTCGATCGTGCCGACCATGTAGAAGTCCTGCTCGGGGATCTCGTCGTGCTTGCCTTCGACGATTTCCTTGAAGCCGCGGATCGTGTCGGCGATCGGCACGTACTTGCCTTCGAGGCCGGTGAACTGCTGGGCGACGAAGAACGGCTGCGACAGGAACTTCTGGATCTTGCGCGCGCGCGACACGGTGAGCTTGTCGTCTTCCGACAGCTCGTCGATGCCGAGAATCGCGATGATGTCCTGCAGGTCCTTGTAGCGCTGCAGGATCTGCTTCACCTGGCGCGCGACGTTGTAGTGCTCGTCGCCGATGATGCGCGGATCGAGAATGCGCGACGTCGAGGCCAGCGGATCGACGGCCGGATAGATGCCCAGCTCCGAAATCGCGCGCGACAGGTTCGTCGTCGCGTCGAGGTGCGCGAAGGTCGTCGCCGGCGCCGGGTCGGTGTAGTCGTCGGCGGGCACGTAGATCGCCTGCACCGACGTGATCGACCCCTTCTTCGTCGACGTGATGCGCTCCTGCAGCTCGCCCATCTCGGTGAGCAGCGTCGGCTGGTAGCCGACCGCCGACGGCATGCGGCCGAGCAGCGCCGACACTTCCGAGCCCGCCTGCGTGAAGCGGAAGATGTTGTCGATGAAGAGCAGCACGTCCTTGCCTTCCGCGTCGCGGAAGTACTCGGCGACGGTCAGCGCCGACAGGCCGACGCGCAGGCGCGCGCCCGGCGGCTCCGTCATCTGGCCGTAGACGAGCGCCGCGCGCGACTTCGCTTGGTCGTTGATGTCGATGACGCCGCTCTCCTGGAACTCGAGCCAGAGGTCGTTGCCCTCGCGCGTGCGTTCGCCGACGCCGCCGAACACCGACACGCCGCCGTGCTTCAGCGCGATGTTGTGGATCAGCTCCATGATGACGACGGTCTTGCCGACGCCGGCGCCGCCGAACAGGCCGATCTTGCCGCCCTGCAGGTACGGCTCGAGCAGGTCGATGACCTTGATGCCGGTCTCGAACATCTTCAGCTCGGTCGACTGATCCTCGAGCGTCGGCGCGGCCCGATGAATCGGCCAGCGCTCCTTCGACTTCACCGGCCGATCCGGAAAGTCCACCGGCTCGCCGAGCACGTTCAGCACGCGGCCGAGCGTCTCCGGGCCGACCGGCACCGAAATCGGCTCGCCGAGGTCGACCGCCTTCATGCCGCGCTGCATGCCGTCGGTCGGCTTCATCGCGACCGCGCGCACGCGGTTCTCGCCGAGGTGCTGCTCGACTTCGGCGATGACGTCGATCGCGTTCGGCCGCCTTGGCCGTCCGATTGAATGCGCAGCGCGTTGTAGATTTCCGGCAGGTGCCCGGCCTCGAACTCGACGTCGACGACCGGGCCGATCACCTGAACGATCTTGCCGACCTGCTGTTTGAGTGGCCATAATATTTTCGATCGATCCGTTAGAGCGCTTCCGCTCCCGAAACCACTTCGATGATCTCGCGCGTGATCGCCGCCTGGCGGACCTTGTTCATGTACAGCGTCAGGCTCGCGATCATCTCGGCCGAGTTCTTGGTCGCCGTGTCCATCGCCGTCATCTGCGCGGCGAAGAACGCCGCGTTCGATTCGAGCAGCGCGCGGTAGACCTGCACCTCGACGTAGCGCGGCAGCAGCTGGTCGAAAATCTCCTGCGGCGACGGCTCGTACAGGTAGTCGATTGCGGGCGCCGCCGACTGCGTCGCATCGACGTCCTCGCGCGCGAATCGGGCAGCAGCTGATCGACGACGACCCGCTGCGTCATGACCGACTTGAACTCGTTGTAGACGAGCATCACCCGATCGACCTGGCCGGAGGTGAACGCGTCGATCGCCGTCTGCGCGATCGCGCGGGCATCGTCGAAACGCAGCTTCTGAAAGATGCCGACCTGTTCGAACAGCACGGCGAAGCCGCGGCGGCCGAAGAAGTCGCGCCCTTTGCGGCCGACCAGACCCAGCGTGCAGACCTGCGTGCTCTCGGTGACGAACCCGGCGGCCGCCTTGATGATGTTGGTGTTGAAGCTGCCGCACAGCCCCTTGTCGGCGGTCACGACGATCACCAGCGTCTTGCTGCCGGGCGTCATTCGCGGACGGCGAGCAGCGGGTGCGATCGACGGATCGACGCGCGACGCCACGCTGCCGAGCACGCGCTGCATCTGCTGCGCGTACGGCCGCGCGCTCATCATGCGCTCCTGCGCGCGGCGCAGCTTCGACGCGGCGACCATCTTCATCGCCTTCGTGATCTGCTGCGTGTTCTTCACCGCGCGGATGCGGCGCCGGAGGTCGATCAGTGACGGCATGCTAAGCGGCGGTCGCCTTCCTGTCCGCGAAGTCTGCCGCGAACTCCTTCACCGCGGCGTCGAGCGCGGCCTTCAGCTGATCGTCGAGCTGCTTCTTCTCGGCGATGCCGCGGAACAGCTGCGGATGCCGCGTTTCGATGAACTTGTACAGCTCCGTCTCGAACGCCCGCACGTCGGGGAGCGGCACCGTCGTCGAGGTAGCCGTTCGTGCCGGCGTAGATGATCGCGACCTGACGCTCGACCGCCAGCGGCTCGTACTGCGGCTGCTTCAGAATCTCGACCAGCCGCGCGCCGCGATTGAGCTGCGCCTGCGTCGACTTGTCGAGGTCGCTGCCGAACTGCGCGAACGCCGCCAGCTCGCGGTACTGCGCGAGGTCGAGCCGCAGCGTGCCGGCCACCTGCCGCATCGCCTTGATCTGCGCCGAGCCGCCGACGCGCGACACCGAGTTGCCGACGTTGATCGCCGGCCGGACGCCCTGGTGGAACAGATCCGACTCCAGGAAGATCTGGCCGTCGGTGATCGAGATCACGTTCGTCGGAATGTACGCCGAGAGGTCGCCCGCCTGCGTTTCGATGATCGGCAGCGCCGTCAGCGAGCCGCCGCCGAGCTCCTTGTTCAGCTTCGCGGCGCGCTCCAGCAGGCGCGAGTGCAGGTAGAAGACGTCGCCCGGATAGGCTTCGCGGCCCGGCGGACGGCGCAGCAGCAGCGAGATTTCACGATACGACTGCGCGTGCTTCGAGAGGTCGTCGTAGACGACGAGCGCGTGGCGCCCGCTGTCGCGGAAGTACTCGCCGAACGTGCAGGCCGAATACGGCGCGATGTAGAGCAGCGGCGCCGGATCCGACGCGGTCGCGGCGACGACGATCGTGTAGCGCATCGCGTCGGCTTCTTCGAGCGTGCGCACGACCTGCGCCACGGTCGACTGCTTCTGCCCGATGGCGTTGTAGATGCAGATGACGCCGGTGTCCTTCTGGTTGAGGATCGCGTCGATCGCGACGGCGGTCTTGCCGGTCTGGCGGTCGCCGATGATCAGCTCGCGCTGGCCGCGGCCGATCGGCACCATCGCGTCGATCGCCTTCAGGCCGGTCTGCATCGGCTCCTTCACCGACTGGCGATCCACGACGCCAGGCGCGAGCCGCTCGATCGGCGAGAACTGCTTGGTCACGATCGGCCCCTTGCCGTCGATCGGCTGGCCGAGCGCGTTCACGACGCGGCCGAGCAGCTCGTCGCCGACGGGCACCGAGATGATGCGCCCGGTGCGCTTCACGAGATCGCCTTCCTTGATCTCCTTGAACTCGCCGAGGAGCACGGCGCCGACGCTCTCCTCCTCGAGGTTCAGCGCGATGCCGAACACGCCGTGCGGAAACTCGAGCATCTCGCCGGCCATCGCGTTGTCGACGCCGTGCACGCGCGCGATGCCGTCGCCGATCGAGATGATGCTGCCGACTTCGGCGACGTCGACGTCGACGGCATAGCTGCCGATCTGCTCGCGGATGATCTTGGAAATCTCTTCAGCTTTAATGTCCATTACTAATCTCTCGCGGGGCCCCACCCCCGCTCGATAACGCCTTCGCGCCATTGCGCTCGGCGTGTTTGGAACAAAACGTCCCCGTAGCCCCGCGTCAGCCCCGGCACTTTCGCGCTTAGGCGCCCGGCACTCGCAATAAACGTTTTACAGCTGCGCGTGATCAGACGCTCTCGCTTAGCCGACTTTTCATCTTCTCCAGCTGACGCGCGACGCTGCCGTCGTAAATCGTCGACCCGATGCGCGCAACGATGCCGCCGATGATCGTGGGATCGACGGCCGTGGCGAGCGTCACTGTCCGGCCGGTCAGCTGCGCCAGGCCTTCTCGGATCGCCTTCTCGCGATCGGGCCCAAGCGGCACCGCCGTCGTCACTTCGGCGCGCACGACGTTCTGGTAATCGAGCAGCCGTTCGCGGTACGATCGCAGCATGTCCGGGCATCAACACCAGACGATCGCGCTCCGCGAGCAGCAGCAGCAGCTTCGTCAGCATCGGCGAGCGTGCCAGCTTGCGCGGTCAGTTCAGCAACGGCCGCGCGCTTGCGCGGCACCGGCACGGCCGGATTCAGCAGAACCTTCGCGAGCGTCGGGTAGTCGACGAAAAGGCGTGCGAAGTCGGCGAGCTCTGTCTTCAACCGCTCGAGATCGGCCTTCTCCTTGACGGCGACGTCGAGAAGCGCGCGCGCGTAGCGGGTCGCCGCAGTCTTGTTCGTCATGGCTCCAGCTGGTTCACGTAACGGTCCACCAGCCGCTTCTGGTCGTCGTCTGTGATGTTGGTTTTGATGCGCTCGGTCGCGACGCCGACGGCAAGCGCGGCAGCGTGACTCACGAGCTCCCGTTCGGCAATCTTCACCTGCAGCTCGATGTCCCGCCGCGCCTGCTCGAGCAGGCGTTCGCGTTCGGCGGCGGCCGCCGCGCGAATGCGCTCTTCCTCCGACTGCAATTTCCTGCGCGCCTTGCGCGCGCAGCGCCTCGAGCTCGGCGGGCAGCGCCTTCATCCGGCGATCGATCTCCTCAATCTGCTGCGGCGGCGGCCTGCTTCATCTCGGCTGCCTCCACGAGATCGGTCGCGGATCTGCGTGCTCGCGATCGCGGAGATACGTCGCCAGCGGTGACCGCAGCAAGTAGACGAGCGTGCCCGCGAGCAGGGCGAAGTTCACGACGCGCGCGATCATGTCGACGATGCCGTGAACCTTGTTTTTCGCTTTCGGCTTCTCCGGCGACGGCAGTGGCCGCATGCTCCGGCTGCGCCGCGCGAGTGGGCACGGCGAAGAGGACGAGCGCGACGATCGCAACGGCGAACCATGACGCAGTCCGGAGCTTGAGCCGAGTTTCACAAGCGACGTGACACAGCGGACGATAGAAGCCAGGCGCATCACGGGAGTGTCAGGAAACTTTCCTGCCGAGCACGCGCTCGACAATGGTAGCGGCGAGGGCGTCGGCGTCGCGTTCGAGCTGCGCGCGAGCGGCCGTCGCCTGCGCGCCAACCTTCGCCGTCGCCTCGCTCATCGTCCGCTCGACCTGCTGGCGCGTCTCGGCGACCAGCGCGACGCGACGATCGAGCGCGGCCCGGCGCTTATCGTCCATCTGGCGATAGACGTCAGTCGCGCGCCGCGCGTGTCCTCGCGTCGAACTCGTCGGTCGGCGGCCTGCGCCTTCGCGCGCGAGGATTCGGCGAGCTCGCGCGCCGAGTGGATCGCACCTTCGCGCTGCTGCATTACGCGCGTGATCGGCCGCAGCAGCAAGCGGTCGAGAAGGACCGACAGCAGCAGAACAAACGCGATCACCCACAGGACTGAAAGATCGGGAATCAATAAGGCCTCATGACAAACGCAGACAAAACAGAAATTTATACCATTCGACATTACGCGATGTGCCGGACGATCGTTGCTGTTCAGCACGCGGCCGATGCGCACAGCGGCCGGCGCCCGCCCGCTCGCAGTCGCCTCGGACAAGCGCGTCCGCGTCCGGCGCGGCTGCACCGCAATCAGCAGTCCGCCCGAGGTTTGCGGGTCGTACAGCATCGATTCCAATTCACGATCGAGATCCGTCGCAGAGCTGCCGGTTGCCGAGGGCCGGTCTATCCGGACGCGTTCAGCAAAGTGCTCCCGATTGGAGCCCATGCCGCCGGACCTGTTCGCGGCAGCCATCTGCAGGACGCCGGCGAAAACGGGCACGCGATCGCCTTCGACCACGAGCGTGACGCCGCTCGCGAGCGCCATCTCGCTGGCGTGCCCGATCAAGCCGAAGCCCGGTGACGTCGGTGCAGGCGTGGACGGCGCCGCGCGGCAGCGCTCAGCAGCGCGTCTGCCGCCGCGCGGTTCAGCGTCCGCATCGACCGGACGGCCTCGTCGCCACGACGTTCGAGGCGCGCGATCGAACTTGATCGCGGTGCCCGACGATGCCGGTGCCGAGCGGCTTGGTGAGAAACAGCACGTCACCCGGCTTCGCGCCGGCGTTGGTAAGTCACGCGCGCGGGATCGATTGCGCCGGTGACCGCGTAGCCGAACTTGATTTCCGGATCCTGCACGGTGTGACCGCCGAGCAGCGACACGCCGGCTTCGCGCAGCTTGTCGAAGCCGCCGCGGAAAATCGCGCGGATGGCGTCGCGGGCTCGAGTCCTTCCTTCGGAAACGCGCGCGATCGCGAGCGCGGTGAGCGGGCGGCCGCCCATCGCGTAGATGTCGCTGACGCGTTCGCGGCGGCGATCTGTCCGTAGATGTACGGGTCGTCGACGATCGGCGTGAAGAAATCGACGGTCTGCACGAGCGCCGGGCCGCCCTCCCACCTGTACACACCCGCATCGTCCGAGGTCCTGAAGTCGATCAGCACCCGGTCGTCGATTTGCGCGGGGATGTCACTCAGCACCTGAGCGAGCTCGCCAGCGGCGAGTTTGCTCGCTCAACCGGCGCAGGAGACCATCTGCGTCAGACGCTTGGTCATAGGTCCTCCTTTCGTTCGAATGAAACGCAGCGAGATGCCGCGCGGTCGATCTTTCAGTCGTTCGGTCAATCTGCTCGTAGATCCGGATCAATTCGTCTTCCGATGCGAAGTCGATCTCGATGCGGCCGCGCGCGCCGTTGCGGACGATGCGGACGCGGTGCCGAGCAGCGAGCTTGAGCCGATCCTCGGCGGCGCGCGTGTGGACGTCGACCGGCGTCGGCGTCGTGCGGCTCGGCGGGCGGCGCGTCCGCGTCGACGAGTCTCTTGACGAGCGATTCGGTTTCGCGGACCGACAGGCTGCGCGCGATGACGTCGCGCGCCACCCGCCGCTGATCGGCTTCGTCGTCAGCGCGAGCAGCGCCCGCGCGTGGCCCATCGACAGCCGTCCACGAGGCGACCTCCGCGCGCACTTCGTCGGGCAGCTTCAGCAGGCGCAGGAAGTTGGCGACCGTCGCGCGATCCTTGCCGACGGCCGCCGCGATCGTCTTCCTGCGTCAGCTGAAATTCGTCGGCGAGCCGCCGGTAGGCGAGCGCTTCTTCGATCGGATTCAGGTCCTCGCGCTGGATGTTTTCGATCAGCGCCATCTCGAGCAGCGATCGCTCCTGGCCCGCCGCGACGTCGCGAACGACGATCGGGACGCGCAGCAGGCCGGCGAGCTTCGCGGCGCGCCAGCGGCGCTCGCCGGCGATGATCTGAAAGCGATCGCCGATCTTGCGGACGACGATCGGCTGGATGACGCCGTTCGACTTGATCGACTGCGCCAGCTCCTGCAGCCGCGCATCGTCGACCGTGCCGCGCGGCTGAAAGTCGTTCGGCGCGAGGCGATCGATGTCGACTTCGACCGGCGGCGACGCGCGGCTCCGGCGCGTCGGGAATCAGCGCGCTGAGGCCTTTGCCGAGAGCAGGACGTTTGTCCATGGATCACATTCGCAGAAGTAGCAGCGAGAATTGTCGCGTTCCGCGCTCGCGTCGGTCATGCCGCGGTCGCGGCAGCGCTGCAAGACTTCGCGCGCGAGCGCGAGGTACGCTTCGGCGCCGCGCGATTTCACGTCGTAGAGATCACCGGCATGCCGTGGCTCGGCGCTTCGCCGAGGCGGACGTTGCGCGGGATGACCGTGCGGAACACTTTCTCCTTGAAGAACTCGCGCACGTCGGTGGCGACCTGCTGACCGAGATTCGTGCGCTCGTCGAACATCGTCAGCAGCACGCCTTCGATGTCGAGGGCCGGGTTGAGCGCGGCGCGCACGCGGCGCATCGTGCCGACGAGATCGGCGAGGCCTTCGAGCGCGAAGTATTCGCAGTGCAGCGGAATCAGCACCGCGTCGGCGGCGACGAGCGCGTTCAGCGTCAGCAGGCCGAGCGACGGCGGACAGTCGATGAAGATGTAGTCGAAGTCGTCGCGCGACGATGCGAGGAGCAGCGCGCAGGCGTTCTTCGCGGCGCGGCAGCGGCACCATCTCGATTTCGGCGCCGGTCAGGTTGCGGTCGGCGGGGATCAGCGTCAGGCGATCGACGTCCGTCGGAATCATGAACGGCGCGGCGTCGGTCGCCGGGTCGGATTGGCGTCAGCGCGTCGTAGATCGTGCCGGCCTCGCGGACGTTGCCTTTCTTGTCCGACGCCGCTCGTCAGATTGCCTTGCGGATCGACGTCGACGAGCAGGACGCGCGCTCGGCGAGCGCCAGCGAGGCCGCAAGATTGATGGTCGTCGTGGTCTTGCCGACGCCGCCTTTCTGATTCGCGACGGCGACGATGCGGCTCATTTGGTTATATCGCCCTTAATACTGCTGATTCGACGGAGCTAGAGGCATGAGGATAGCGACGACGCGTTGATCAGCGTCAACGCCTTTGTTCCACGTGGAACAATCGCGATAGATGCTCAGGCAATGCCCGGGCCAAGGCAGCAGTCGACTAGACTGCCGAGCTGTAAACCGCATGACTGTTCAGGCATATTTGGCTGCCGCTGTAAACCCAGCCGAAGATGAGGAACACAGCCGCCTGGCGCATAAGCAGAGTCGATGTCGACCGTCGAACAGGTCCGTGTCAACGCGGACTGCGCGAACGGTGACCAGATCGCAGCGCTTTCAGCGTCGATCTGACTGGACCAGATCCTCGAATCGCTCGTCTCGACGACTGGCGTCGGACAAGCGCCAAGCTCGCGACGGCTCGCGCAGGAACGCGGCCTTTCGCTCTTTCGACTCGACCATCGTCAGGCTGCAGGGCCGGCGCGGCGAGCTTGAGCGGAATCGCCGGCGATCCGCCGCCGGATCCCAGGTCGAACCAGTACTGTCGGGCAGTCTCTGGAAGCAGCGGCGCAGCGGCCAGTGGCTCGACGAAGCAGGCGATCGAACGTCGCGTCGGTCGGCGGCTCGAGCGGCAGCGCGGTCAGATTGATTCGCGATTCCAGTGCGCGAGCAGCACGAAAGTAGGTCTCGAGTCGAGGACGCAGCATCGGGCGCGATGTGAGTGCCGGCGGAATCGGCGCGCGCTCGCGAGTCGCTCTCGGAACTCGAGCGACGTCAGCTGTCGGTCAAGCACCGCGCGTCAAGTCGCGCCCGACGATAGGCGCCAAGCACGGCGACCGCCGCCGGCGTGACGCCAGGAATCCGCAGCGCCTGGCCGAGCGTGTCGGGCTGAACCTGCGTGAGGCGCTGGACGACCTCGCGCGACAGCCCGGGAACGCGATCGAACGGAAAATCGCCGGGAATCCGCCGCCGCTCGTCCTCGCGGGCGCGCTCGATCTCGCTCTCCTGGCGCCGCAGGTAGCCGGCGTACTTCACCGTCGTCTCGGCGCTGGCGATGTCGAACCGCGTCGACTGGCCGGATCGATCTCGAGGCGGACGGCACCGGTCTCGATCAGATTCCTCGAGGCGCGTCGTCCGGCTGGCGCAGCAGCTGGCTGGCCGGCACGCGGTCGCCGGATGCCGTCCGCACGAGCGTCGTCGTCGAGCGTCTTGCAGATTGCGCTCGAATCGCGCCTGGCGCGCCACGAACCGCTCCCATCGCTCGTCGTCCACCAGGCCGGCCTCGCGGCCGCGCGGCGTCAGCCGCAGGTCGGCGTTGTCGATGCGCAGCAGCAGCCGATGCTCGGCGCGCGACGTGAACATCCGGTACGGCTCGAGGCAGCCCTTCGTGATCAGGTCGTCGACCAGGATGCCGATGTACGCCTCGTCGCGCCGCAGCTCGAAGCCTCGCCGCCGTCGCGCGCCGATGCGCGGCGTTGATGCCGGCGACGAGCCCCTGCGCCGCCGCCTCCTCGTAGCCCGACGTGCCGTTGATCTGCCCGGCGAGAAACAGACCCGGCGACGCGCTTCGTCTCGAGCCGCCGCGTGAGCTCCGTCGGCTGGATGAAGTCGTACTCGACCGCATAGCCGGGACGCAGCAGCACGGCGTCTTCGAGGCCCGGCAGCGCGTGAACGAGCTCCGCCTGCACGTCGCGCGGCAGGCTCATCGAGAAGCCGTTGACGTAGATCTCGCGCGCGTCGACGCCTTCGGGCTCGAGAAAAATCTGGTGCCGCTCCTTGTCCGGGAAGCGGACGATCTTGTCCTCGAGCGACGGGCAGTAGCGCGGACCGATGCCGCTGAATCTGGCCGTTGAACAGCGGCGAGCGATCGATGTTGCGCGCGCACCAGATCGCGCACGCGATCGTTGGTGTGAAGCAGATAGCAGTCGATCTGCGGTCGCTCGATCGGCGCGGTGAGAAACGAGAACGGCACCGGCGGATCGTCGCCGCGCTCGACGGCGAACGTGCCCGTCGCGCGACCTGCGGATCGAAGTCGATGCTCGTCGCGATCGAGCCGCGGCGGCGTGCCGGTCTTCAGCCGGCCCCACTCGAAGCCGAACGACTTCAGCGACTCCGCCAGCTCGCGCGACGGCGGCTCGCCGGCGCGGCCGGCCGGGTGCTGCTCGGGGCCGATGTGGATCAGGCCGTTCAGGAACGTGCCGTCGTGACGACGAGCGCGCCGGCACGCGTACGCGTCGCCGTCTTCCATCGCGCAGACCGACGACGCGGCCGTGCTCGACGAGAATGCGGCCCGGCCCTGCCGATCAGCCACTCGATGTTCGGCTCGGCGTCGAGCGCGCGCCTTGACCCACGCGCCGTAGACCTTCTTGTCCGCCTGCGCGCGCGGCGACCAGACCGCCGGACCGCGGCTGCGATTGAGCAGCTTGAACTGAATGCCGGTCGCGTCGATCGCGCGGCCCATCAGGCCGCCGAGCGCGTCGATCTCGCGGACGAGATGCCCCTTCGCCGTGCCGCCGACCGCCGGGTTGCACGGCATGTGCGCGACGGTGTCGCGCGACAGCGTGCAGAGGCCGACGCGCGCGCCGAGCCGCGCCGCCGCGTACGCCGCCTCGCAGCCCGCGTGGCCGGCGCCGATCGACGATCACGTCGAAGTTGTCTTTCATGCAGCGACGTCATTTGCCGATGCAGAACGCGCGAGAAAATGTGCGCGAGCAGATCGTCGGTGCGCGCGCTTGTCCGGCTGATCTCTTCGAGCGCAGTCGCGCGCCTCCTGCAAGATCGGCCAGCACGAATTCTTCCGGACAATGCGACCGCGGCGCTCAGCGATCGCCGCTGCGCGCGCGCGCGCAACGCGCGCATCGTGCGTCCGCGAGCGCAGCGCGATGTGCCGCACGTTGGTGATCGTGCGGGGCGATCGCGGCGCGGCTCGACGTCGAGCGCCGCGCGCAATTGCGCGTCGCGCAGTTCGTCGAGGCCGTCGCCGGTCGGCGCCGACACGAACACGGCGTCGGACAGACCCGAGCTCTCCCGCTCGCCACGACAGCGGAGCGATCGGCACTTGTTCGACGACAGTAAGATCGTTTAGTTCAGCGACTTGATCGATGTACGTCGATATCGCGCTCGTCCAGCGGCGCCGAGCCGTCGACGACAACCAGTATCAAGTCGGACACACGACTCCGCCTGCCGCGAGCGCGCGACGCCCTCGGCTTCGACCACGTCGTGCGTCTCGCGCAGGCCGGCCGTGTCGACGAGCGTCACGCGCAGCCCGCTCGAGGTCGACGACTTCGGTGACAGATCGCGCGTCGTGCCCGGCACGTCGGTGACGATCGCGCGAGCCGCGCCGACCAGCGCGTTGAACAGGCTCGATTTGCCGACGTTCGGCTTGCCGACGATCGCCACCTGCAGCCCTTCGCGACCAGGCGGCCGCGCCGCGCGTCGCCAGCAGCGCCGCGGTCTCGCGCGCGACAGTCGGTCGATGCGCGCCGACAGCGCGCCGGGCTCGACGAAGTGATAGCCCTCGTCCGGAAAATCGACCGACGCCTCGAGCCGCGCGATCGAGTCGAACAGCGCGGCGTCGATCTCGGCGATCGCGCGCGTCAGCGTGCCCTGAGCTGATCGAACGCCGCGCGCGCCTGCAGCGGCGTCACCGCGTCGATCAGATCGGCCACGGCTTCGGCCTGCATCAGATCGATCCGGCCGTTCAGAAACGCGCGCAGCGTGAACTCGCCCGGCTCCGCGAGCCGCGCGCCCGCCTCGATCGCCGCCTGCGACGATCGCACGCAGCACGACGGGGCTGCCGTGCGCGCTGACTCGACGACATCGTCGCCGGTGTAGGAATGCGGGGCGGGAAAGTACGTCGCGACGACCTGATCGATCGCGGTCGATTGCGCCGCGGAACATCGAGCGCACTGATCGTCGTGAACGTCGCGTGCCGAGGCTCGAGCGGCTTCCGCGGTGCGTGATCAGGCGCGACGCGATCGCGTGCGGCGTCAGCACCGCTCAGCCGCACGACGCCGATGCCGCCGCGGCCTGGCGGTGTCGCGATGGCGACGATGGTGTCGGCAGTGGAAAACATGAGGCCTGGCACGACGCATCAGACGCCCGAGCCGCGGCGCCAGCGGCTACTTGCGCAACGAGATGAGCACGGTCTTCGAGAACGCGTCGCCGACGCTCTCCGTCGTCGCGCCGGGCACCTCGGCGACGGCCAGGTGCACGATGCGGCGCTCGTACGGATTCAGCGGACCGAGCTGCTGATCGATGCCGGTCTGCTTCGCCTTCTCGGCGAGGAACTTCGCCATCTGCCGCAGCTCGACGTCCTTGCCCTTGCGGTACTCGAGCGCGTCGACGAACATCGCGCTTCTCGCCGTCGAGCGTGCGGCCGAACGCCATGTCGACGACGTGCTGCAGCGCCTTGAGCGGCTCGCCGCGATGGCGCACCAGCAGCTCGGCCTCCTCGCCTGCCAGATTCAGCCGCGGGCCGTCGGCGGTCTCTTCGACGTCGACTGCCGGTCTCGATGCCGAGCGCGGCGGTGACCCGCTTCAGGAACTCGACGATCGGTTGCGTCGCGTGTCTGGCATGGTCATGACTCTTTCGCGGCTGCCGCTTCGGTCTTGCCGCCGCCGACGCGCTTCACCCGGCGCTCGGCCGGCGGCCGCGACGGTGCGGATGTTCGGCGGACCGATCATGTAGTTGGTCAAGTACTGCTGGCCGATGCCCCAGACGTTGCTCACCAGCCTAGTAGAGCGCCAGCCCCGCCGGCGCCCAGAGGAAGAAGAACGTGAACATCGACCGGCATGAACATCATCATCTTCTGCTGCGCGGGATCGCATGCCGGCGGCGTCGGCGTCATGCGCTGCTGCCAGAGCTGGCTGACGCCCATCAGCACCGGCGTGACGAAGTAGCGGATCGGGCGCCGACAGATCGTGAATCCAGCCGAAGAACGGCGCGCCGCGCAGCTCGATCGACGTCGACAGCAGCGCGTAGAACGCGAACAGCACCGGGAACGTCAGCAGCATCGGCACGCAGCCGCTCGCCGGGTTGACGCCCCGCTCTTTGTAGAGCGCCATCATCTCCTGGTTCATCTTCTGCTTCGCGGGATCGGTCGCCTTCAGCTTCGCGTAGCGATCCTGAATCGCCTTCACCTCCGGCTGAATCTCCTGCATCTTCCGCATCGACACGACGCTCTTGTGCCGCAGCGGGAACATGATCACGTTGATGATGATCGTGAGGATGATGATCGACCAGCCGTAGTTGCCGACGTAGCCGTTCACCCACTTCAGCGAGCGCAGCAGCGGCACGACGATGACCGAGAACATGCCGAAGTCGATCGCGCGCGCCAGGTCGGGATCGATCGCGCGCGAGCACGTCGAAGTCCTTCGGCCCGACGAAGAACTTCAGCGGCGCGTCGGCGCTTCGCCGGCTCGAGCGAATACGACGACGAGCGTCGCGCGGCGCGTCCTTCGAGTCGGGCGGCGGCGGAATCGACACCGGCTGATAGGTGACCTTCGACGGCCCGGGCAAGAGCGCGACGGTCATGAAGTAGTGGTCGTCGACGCCGGCGTAGCGGAAATCGCCGTCGTAGCGTCGCCTGCTTCGCGATGTCCTTCGGCGCGAGCCGCTGGACCTTGCCCGTTCTGCGAACGTGCAGCCCTTCGGCGCTTCGTGATGTACCGGCTGATCTCGCCGAGATGTCGCCGATGGCCGGACCCCACTCGATCGTCGGCCGGCAGCGCGCGATCGCCGATCGTCACCGACGCGCGGAACGTCGACGACGTAGCGACGGCCGGATCGAGGTGAAACTGCTTGATCGCGTGGACGCCCGCGCTGTCGCGATATTCGAACGTGAGGTCGACCGGCGCGGACGTCGGCCGGCGCCGCCGGCGCGCCGCTCACGCGATACAGCGCGCTGTTCAGCGTCGCGGTGGTCGCGCTCGTCGGGTGTCTGCAGCGAGAAGGGCAGCGGCTGCGATCGGCGACAGCCGTCGCCGACGAGCTCGAGCGGCTGCTTTGCCGGATCGAGATAGTGCTTCAGCCGCCAGCTCTTGAGCCGCGCGCCGCGGTTCGTGAACACGGCGATGACGTCGCGCGTTTCGACGCGCACGTCGCGCTCGCTGGTCTCGCCGACGAGCGGTGGCCGCCGCGGGTCCGCAGCGACGGAGCCGGCGCGGCGCTTCGGCGACGCCGGTTGCGCGCCGCAGCGTCGGCGCGATCAGGCGCCGCGCGTTTGACGCGGCCGGACGCCGCCGACGCGCCGTGCAGGCTTCGGCACCGGCTTCACGAACGAGCGCCTGCCAGACGTAGAGCACCAGGAACGCGAGAAAGATTGCGAGGAGAACGCGTCGTTCCATTAACTGCTCAGTCAACGGCCACTCGGTCAGGAACGGGGTCGTGACCCGCGGCGCACAGCGGATGGCAGCGGGCGAGGCGCCGGGCGGCGAGCCAGCCGCCGCGAGCACGCCGTGGCGCTCGATGGCCTCGGCCGCGTAGTCGGCGCACGAGGGCAGGAACCGGCAGGACCTCTGAAATATGGCGAAATAAGGAGCTTATAGCCTCGAAGAGCGCAGCGGCGACGTGCGCGGCGACGCACGCTGGCGGACGACGTTCGAGGATGTTTCGGTATTCGGCTTCAAGAACGGTCAGGCTGGCGTCGAGCAGCTCGCGCTTCGGCACGACGACGACGTCGAAGCCCTGGCGCGATCTTGTTCCGACGGAAAACCTCTCGTATCAGTCGTTTAGCTCGATTTCTCTGAACCGCGCCGCCCAGTTTCTTCGTGGCGGCGATGCCCAGCCGCCGACGCGAGCCGTCGATTCGGCAGGATGAACACCGTGCAGTAGCGGCCGTGCACCTTGGCGCCGCGCTCGTAGACCTGCTGAACTCGGCCGGCGGCGGATCCGCTCGTGGGGACGAAACACGGACATCACGTCCCGCGACGGACGCGTCAGGTTATTCGCTGCTGACCGTCAGCCGCTTGCGCCCCTTGGCGCGACGGCGCTTGAGCACCAGGCGGCCGTTCTTGGTGCTCATCCGCACCAGAAACCCGTGCGTCTTCTTGCGATGCCGGCGTGTTCGGCTGGAACGTGCGTTCTGCCCTTCGCCATGACATCCTCTTCCGTATGAAAACGAACCGTCAATGTTAGCGAACGCGCTTCGGAGGAGTGTCAATCGCCGGTGAGTGTGTTAGAGTCGGCGTCCTTCGCAATCGCGTATCTTCCCGACCTGACCGCTCGCATGCTTCGTTTGGTCTCTTCCCAAAGTTTTCCACACCTGTGGAAAAAACTGTGGAAAATCGCAGCTTTTCGCGTCAAACGAAGTTCTGGCGAAGGGCGCGGCGCCGTCGCGTTCGGCATGAACCTCTGGGACGAGATCCTCGCGCGCATCGAAACGAAGGTGAACCGGCACAGCTTCTACACCTGGTTCAAGCCGACCACGTTCGTCGCCGAAGACGCGGCGACCGTGACCGTGCGCGTGCCGAACGCGCTGTTCAAGGACTGGCTGACCAAGCACTACTCGGGCGTCATCAGCGAAGCGATGAGCGAGGTGCAGCAGGCCGACATCTGGCCGTCAACTTCGTCGCGGAGCCGCAGCACGAGGCGGTCGCCGATCCCGCTTGGCCCAGATGAAGCCGCGGCGCTTCGAAACTGCGCCGCCAGCCGCCGCCGGCTCCGGGTCCCGCGGGCCTGAACCCCCGCTACACCTTCGACACCTTCATCGTCGGATCGTCGAATCAGTTCGCGCACGCGGCGTGCCGCGCCGTGGCCGAAGCGCCGTCGCGCTCGTACAACCCGCTGTTCATCTACGGCGGCGTGGGGCTCGGCAAGACGCACCTGATGCACGCCGTCGGGCAGTACGTGCTGCAGCACGATCGCAACCTGAAGCTCACCTACATCTCGTCCGAGCGGTTCATGAACGAGATGATCAACGCGGTCCGCTACGACCGCGTGCTCGATTTCCGCGAGCGCTACCGCACCGTCGACGTGCTGCTCGTCGACGACATCCAGTTTCTCGCGGGCAAAGAAGGCACGCAGACCGAGTTCTTCCACACCTTCAACGCGCTCTACGACTCGCAGAAGCAGATCGTGCTCAGCAGCGACTGCCCGCCGCACGAAATTCCCGCGCTCGAGGAGCGGCTGCGATCGCGGTTCGAGTGGGGACTGATCGCCGACATCCAGTCGCCGGATCTCGAGACGAAAGTCGCGATTCTCAAGAAGAAGGCGGAAACCGAAGCGGTGCCGCTGCCCGACAACGTCGCGATCTACATCGCGGGAAAGATCAAGTCGAACATCCGCGAGCTCGAAGGATCGCTGATTCGGCTGATCGCGTATGCGTCGCTGACCGGACAGGAAATCTCGCTGCCGCTCGCGCAGGAAGTGCTGAAGAACATCCTCGACCACGAGGAGAAGGCGGTCACGATCGAGATCATTCAGAAGTTCGTCGCCGACTACTACAACCTGAAGATCGTCGACTTGAAGTCGCGCAACAACTCGAAGTCGGTCGCGATGCCGCGGCAGATCGCGATGTACCTCTGCAAGATCGCTGACGCACGCGTCGCTGCCGGAGATCGGCCGCAGCTTCGGCGGCAAGCACCACTCGACGGTGATCCACTCGATTCGAAAGGTCGAAGACCTGCGAAAAAAGGACGGCGATTTCAACACCCTGATCGGCAATTTTCTCGAAGGATTCCGGTAGAGATCGCGCGTTTTCCACAGCGTCGTGTCCGACAGCGCCCTGCGGAAAACTCGTGCGACTCACTGATGAGCTCGAATGCCGGGTCCGATCGCCGGGTTTTCAAGCACGTTTTTTCCACAACCTAAATCACTCAATATCAAGCACTTATCGAGCACACTGACACTTTTCAACACACCCTCTCTTCCTATATAATTTCATATTCTCGAATCTCTCCTCTCCTTAGGGGATCGCGGGCCCGAACCCCCGCCTTTTCGAGGTCAGCACAGCCATGGAACTTGTCGTCCGCAAGAACGACCTTCTGCGAGAACTGCAACTTTTTCAGGGAATCGTCGAGCGCAAGAACACGATTCCGATTCTCGCCAACGTGCTGATGGAGGCGAAAGGCGACGAGGTGCGCTTTCTTGCCACCGATCTCGAAGTCGGCCTGCGCAGCACGATGCGCGGCGTCGGTGACGAAGGGCGGATCGCTCACGCTGCCGGCGAAGAAGTTCTACGAGATCGTGAAGTCGCTGCCCGAGACCGACATCCGCATCGCGGAAGACAAGGGCGGCGTCAAGGTCGCAGCCGATCGCTTCGATTCGCGGATGCAGACGCTGCCGCGCGAAGATTTTCCGACGCTGCCGGAATCGAGCGGCGCGGCGACCGCGACGCTCCCGCGCGGCCGCGCTGAAGGAAATGGTCGCGAAGACGCAGTTTGCGATCACCGGCGAAGACACACGCTATTTTCTGAACGGCGCGCTGTTCGTCCTGCGGCCCGACGCGATGAGCCTCGTCGCCACCGACGGTCATCGGCTGGCGCTCGTCAGCGTGTCGCGCGACGGCAAAGGCGCCAAGGATGGCGAGGAGAACAAGGCGATCCTGCCGAAGAAGACGCTCGGCGAGCTCGGCCGGCTGCTCAGCGAAGGCGACGGCGACGTCGTCGTACGAGCGCGGCGAGAACCATCTGTTCTTCGACGTCGGCGGGCGGCTGCTGATCTCGCGCATGATCGACGGGCAGTTTCCCGGCGTACGAGCGCGTGATTCCGAAGGGCAACGACAAGCACATCGAATTCGAGCGCGACCGGCTGACCAACGCCGTGAAGCGCGTCGCGCTGCTGTCGAACGAGCGGTCGCGCGCGGTGAAGATTCAGATCGACAAGGGCAAGGTCGACGTCACGTCGAGCAGTCCGGATCTCGGCGAAGCGAAGGAAACGCTGCCGGTCGAATACGCCGGCGCGCCGATGCAGATCTGCTTCAACGCGCAATATGTGCTCGATTTTCTCTCCGCGGTCTCGACCGACGTCGTGTCGCTCGATCTGAAGGACGAAGTCAGCCAGGCCGTGATGAAGCCGGTCGGCGCCGAAGGCTACGACTACACCTACGTGATCATGCCGATGCGAGTCTGATGGGACACACGGACCGACCCTTCTGAGCACGCAGACCGATTTGCCGCAGACGCCCGAGGTGCCGCGCCGTCGAGCAACGGCCATGGTGTCGGCCCTGGTATGCGGCGACGACTACTCGCGCCGACAAGATCAAGGTTCTCGAAGGCCTCGAAGCGGTCCGGAAGCGCCCGGCGATGTACATCGGCTCGACCGGCCCTCCGGACTGCATCATCTCGTCTACGAAATCGTCGACAACTCGATCGACGAAGCGCTCGCGGGATTCTGCGATCAGATCAACGTCACGCTGCACATCGACGGTTCGGTCACCGTGATCGACAACGGCCGCGGCATTCCGGTCGATCGGCACACGAGCGGCAAGTCGGCCGCCGAGGTCGTGCTGACGGTGCTGCACGCCGGCGGCAAGTTCGACAACGACAGCTACAAGGTGTCCGGCGGCCTGCACGGCGTCGGCGTGTCGGTGGTGAACGCGCTGTCGGAAACGCTCGATCTCGAAATCTGGCGCAACGGCCAGGTGTACCAGCAGTGCTACGAGCGCGGCACGCCCGCGGCGTCGCTCGAGATCACCGGCACGACGAAGCGGCGCGGCACGAAGGTCACCTTCAAGCCGGACACACAGATTTTCGAGACCACCGTTTTCAGCTTCGACACCCTGGCGCAGCGCCTGCGCGAGCTTGCGTTCCTGAACGGCGGCATCCTCATCACGCTCGACGACGAGCGCGACGGCAAGAGCCACAAGTTCCACTACGAAGGCGGCATCGTCTCGTTCGTCACGCACCTGAACAAGAACAAGGCGGCGGTGAACGAAAAGCCGATCTACATGCGCGGCGAGAGGGACGGCATCGACGCCGAGATCGCCGCTGCAGTGGAACGACAGCTACGCCGAGACGATCTACACCTTCGCCAACAACATCAACACGCACGAGGGCGGCACGCATCTGTCGGGGTTCCGCTCCGCGCTGACGCGGACGATCAACTCGTACGCGACGAAGAACAATCTCGCGAAGGACCTGAAGGAGAGCGTCACCGGCGAGGACATCCGCGAAGGGCTGACCGCCGTCGTCAGCGTCAAGATTCCGCATCCGCAGTTCGAAGGGCAGACGAAGACCAAGCTCGGCAACACCGAAGTCAAAGGCATCGTCGAGGCGATCGTCAACGACAAGCTCGGCGCGTACCTCGAGGAGAACCCGGCGGTCGCCCGAAGGATTGTCGGCAAGGCGATCGATGCAGCGCGTGCGCGCGAGGCGGCGCGCAAGGCGCGCGATCTGGTGCGCCGCAAAGGCGCGCTCGACGGCAGCTCGCTGCCGGGCAAGCTCGCCGACTGCCAGGAGCGCGATCCCGCGCAGAGCGAGCTGTACATCGTCGAAGGCGAATCGGCAGGCGGGTCGGCCAAGCAGGGGCGCGATCGCCGCTTCCAGGCGATTCTGCCGCTGAAGGGCAAGATTCTGAACGTCGAGAAGGCGCGCTTCGACAAGATGCTCGGCAGCGATGAGATCAAGACGATGATCGCGGCGCTCGGCTGCGGCATCGGCGCCGAGGACTTCGACCTCGAGAAGCTGCGCTACCACCGCATCATCATCATGACGGACGCGGACGTCGACGGCTCGCACATCCGCACGCTGCTGCTGACGTTCTTCTATCGCCAGCTGCCCAAGGTGATCGAGAGCGGCTACGTCTACATCGCGCAGCCGCCGCTGTTTCGCGCCAAGCGCGGAAAAGCCGAAACCTACATCAAGGACGAGCGCGACCTCGAAGCGTTCCTGATCAAGCGAGCGGCCGAAGCGCGCGTCGTGCGGATTCCGTCGAGCAGCACGGAGATATCCGGCGCGGAGCTCGAGAAGCTGCTGCAACGGCTGATCGCGCATCAGAAGTTCCTTCACACGGTCGAGCGGCGCGGGCATCCGCGCGAGATCGTCGAAGCGCTCGTCGCGGCCGGCGCAGACCGCGACTTCTTCGCCGACAAGGACAAGCTCGAAGGGTCGGCGCAGCACGCTGACGACGCCGACGCGCACGCGTGACGGTGCAGCCGCGACGAAGAGCACAATCGTTATCGCTGCAGATCGAGGATCGATCCAACGGCTATCCGCGGCAGCACACGATCGGCGTCGACTTCGTCACGGCGGGCGAGTACCGAACGCTCGTCGCGAACCGTCGGGACATTCCGGCCTTCGACGGCGAAATCATCGTCGCCGGCGTCGCCGGCGCCGCAGACGTGCCAGACGAAGGCGGACGACGAACGACGCCGCAGGACGGCAAGCCTGCGCAAAGCCAAACAGCCGGCTCCCGGACGTCCACGCTGCGGTCACTCGACGAACTCGTCGACTTCTTCATCGCCGCCGGCAAGAAAGGCATCGCGGTCAATCGCTACAAGGGCCTCGGCGAAATGAATCCCGATCAGTTGTGGGAAACCACGATGGATCCGGCGATTCGCACGCTGCTGCAGGTTCGCGCGGAGGATCACACCGAAGCCGATCTGATGTTCACGACGCTGATGGGCGACCAGGTCGAGCCGCGCCGCAAGTTCATCGAAGACAACGCGCTCGACGTCAAGAACCTGGACGTCTAGCTGTGGTTGGGTCTGGTGGTTGGCAACGCAAGCCTAGCGTACCACCAGCCACTAGCCACCAGCCACCAGCCACTAGCCACTAGCCACCGATAAAGCATGGCAGACCAGATTCCCGCGCTCCACCCGGTCAACATCGAAGACGAAATGAAGCGGTCGTACATGGATTACGCGATGAGCGTAATCATTGGACGAGCGCTGCCCGACGCCCGCGACGGCCTGAAGCCCGCGCATCGGCGCGTGCTGTACGGCATGAAGACGATGGGCCTGTCGTCGACGCGCGGCTACCGCAAGTGCGCGAAGATCGTCGGCGAGGTCATGGGAAATTTCCATCCCCACGGCGACGCATCCATCTACGACACGCTCGTCCGGCTGGCGCAGGACTTCAACATGCGCTACCCGCTCGTGGACGGCCAGGGCAATTTCGGATCGATCGACGGCGACCCGCCGGCCGCGATGCGGTACACGGAAGCGCGGCTGAAGGCGCTCGGCGACGACATGATGACGGATCTCGACAAAGAGACCGTCGACTTCACGCCGAACTACGACGAGACGACCGAAGAGCCGACGGTTCTGCCGGCGCCGTTCCCGAACCTGCTGGTCAACGGGTCGGCCGGCATCGCCGTCGGCATGGCGACCAACGTCCCGCCGCACAACCTCAGCGAAGTGATCGACGGCTGCATCTGGCTGATCGACAACACGCATCTGAGAAGCGCGGCGGCGGCGGATGGCGTTGCCGCGGAACCGCCGCTCACGCGAGCCGAGAAGCTCCGCAATCTCATCCGGTTCATTCCCGCGCCGGACTTTCCGACCGCCGGCTACATCGTCGGCCGTCAGGGCGCCGTCCAGGCGTACATGACCGGCCGCGGCTCGATCACGATGCGTGCGAAATCGGAGATCGAGACGAACAAGAAGGGCGATCGCCAGTCGATCATCGTCACCGAAATTCCGTATCAGGTGAACAAGGCGAAGCTGATCGAGCGGATTGCCGATCTGGTGCGCGAGAAGGTCATCGAGGGCATTTCCGACCTGCGTGATGAGTCGGACCGCGACGGCATGCGGATCGCCATCGAGTTGAAGCGCGGCGAAGTTCCCGAAGTCGTTCTCAATAATCTCTACAAGCACACGCAGCTGCAGCTCAGCTTCGGCATCATCATGCTCGCGATTGTCGGCGGGCGGCCGAAAGTGATGACGCTGCTCGAGATGATCGAGAGCTTCGTCGACTTCCGCCGGGACGTGGTGAGGCGCCGCACCGAGTTCGAGCTTCGCAAGGCGGAAGCGCGCTATCACATTCTCGAAGGGCTCAGAATTGCGCTCGATCACCTCGACGCGGTGATCACGCTGATTCGCGGATCGAAGACGGTCCCCGAAGCGCGCGACGGGCTGATGACGCAGTTCGGGCTGTCGCAGATTCAATCGCAGGCGATCCTGGACATGCAGCTCCAGCGTCTGACCGGCCTCGAGCGTCAGAAGATTCTCGACGAGCTCGCAGAGCTGCTGAAGACGATCGAGCGGCTTCGCGCGATTCTCGCCAGCGAGCGTCTCCTGATGCAGATCATCGTCGACGAGCTCAAGGCGGTGCGCGACAAGTACGGCGACGACCGGCGCACGGAGATCGTGGACGGCGAATCGGGCGAGCTGAACATCGAAGATCTGATCGCCGAGGAGGACATGGCGATCTCGGTTACGAGCACCGGCTACATCAAGCGCACCGCGATCACGACGTACCGAAGCCAGCGCCGCGGCGGAAAAGGGCGCATCGGGATGCGCACGCGCGAGGAAGACTTCGTCAGCCATCTCTTCGTCGCCTCGACGCACGCGTACATCATGATTTTCTCGGATCGCGGGCGCGCGTACTGGCTGAAGGTCCACGAGATTCCCGATGTGGGACCGGGCGGCAAGGGCAAGTCGATCGCGAACCTTGTCTCGATGGAAGACGGCGAGCACATCGCGGCGATGCTTGCGGTGAAGGAATTCGAGGACGACAAGTTCGTTGTCATGGGTTCCCGTCGCGGCGTCGTCAAGAAGACGGCGCTCTCCGCGTTCAGCAATCCGCGCGCGGGCGGGATCATCGCGATGGGCGTCGAAGCCGACGATGCGGTAATCGCCGTGCAGGTGACCGACGGCACCGGGGAGATATTTATCGGCACGCGCCACGGCATGGCTATTCGCTTCCACGAGGGCGACATCCGATCCATGGGCCGGACGGCGTTCGGCGTGCGAGGCATCACGCTGCGAGACGACGATTTCGTGGTGGCGATGGAGGTCGTCCGTCCGGGCGGGACGCTGCTCACGGTGACGGAGCGCGGCTTCGGAAAGCGGACTGAGATCGACGAATACCGCGTGCAGTCCCGAGGCGGCGTGGGTATTATCAACATCGCCACGTCGGACCGAAACGGGTTTGTCGTGGGCGTTGCCTATGTGCAGGAAACGGACGAGCTGCTGCTGATTACCCAGCAGGGCATGATCCTGCGAATGCCGGCAAGCGGCGTCCGCTCGATTGGACGAGCGACTCAGGGCGTCCGCTTGATCGACATCGAGGCCGACGATAAAGTCGTGTCGCTCGCGCGGCTGGTCGAGAAGGAAGAGGAAGAACCATAGGAGGTCGGTATGCGTGGATGGAGAACGTGGGTCCTCGCGCTTGCGGCGGCGTCGCTTTCCACAGTCGTCCTCGTCGGATGCTCGTCGGGTCCTGAGCAGCCAATTCTTAACCAGTTTTTCACCGCCTCCCGGCTTCGCGACAACACGACCCTCGCCAATTTCTCGATCGCTTCGTTCGAGCCCGGCACGCAAGGCACTGTCTCGAGCTTCAGTATCCAAAGCGTTTCACCCGAGCAGCGCAAGCCGCTGAATATCAAAACCCTCGCGCAGGCGCAGGCGGACGCGAAGGCGGCCGACGCCGATACACCAAGCGCAAGGATGCGTACGAGAGCGAGAACATCGACGCGATCAAGCGCGTGCTCGCGGCGGAGCGTCAGAGCACGGCTATTAAAGGCAAGGATGCCGAAGTGCAGACGGCCTGGACGAAGTTTCGCAGCGAAGGCGCGCAGATCTCCAAGCGCGTCTACGATGCGAAGAAGAAACTGGCGTCCGAGTCGAGCGTCGCCAGCATGAGCGTCGACGATCCGCGGCACCCGGTCGATCTCGCCAAGTACGACGGCGAGTTGGCGTCCAAGGACGTGACGATTTCGGCGACCGTGAGGATGCCCGACAACCAGACGGTCACCAAGATGTTGGTCGTCACGATGCAACGCGCGGTGTTGACCGCGGACAAGGTGATTAACGGCCGCTGGATCATCACGGGTGTTCGCGACGCATCCGTGTCGGGCGCGACGCAGCGCTCGTAAACCCCGGCGGAATCGACTCTCAGGCAGGCTCGAGCCGCGCATACTTCGCGCGAAACGTCTTCTGTCCCACGGCCGAAAACCGGACGACGAGCTTCGTGTCGTCGTCCAACGGCTCGACGCTGAGGACCGTGCCGACGCCGAACTGCGGATGCCGCACACGCATGCCGAGCCGCAGCGACACGCCCGTCGACTGGTCCTCGTCCTCGTACGCGTACACCGCCGGCTCCTCGCGCGCACGCTGACCCCGGCCGCCGCGGCCGTACGGGTTCGTTCTGAATTCGTAGTGCGGAAAGTTGCCTTGATACGACGACGAAGAGTAGGTCGGCGCGATGCGCTCCACGAGCTCCGCCGGCACCTCGTCGATGAATCGAGACGGCTCGCTGGATTGATACTCGCCGAAAATGCGGCGTCTCGCCGCTCCGGTCATCACGAGCCGCAGCCGCGCTCGCGTCATTCCGACATAGCAGAGCCGCCGCTCTTCCTCGAGCTCCTCCTCGTCTTCGCTCGAGCGCGAGTGCGGGAACAAGCCTTCTTCAAGGCCGGCAAGGATGACGACGGGGAACTCGAGCCCTTTCGCGCTGTGCAGCGTCATCATCCAGACGCGCGCATCGCGAGTGCCCGCTTCCTCGTCCGCATCGGAGAGCAGCGACAACCGGTCGACGAATCCACCGAGTGAGGGCTCAACCTCGCGGCTCTCGTACTCGCGCGCGGCCGACACGAGCTCCGCCAGGTTTTCGATGCGGCTCTCCGAGTCCTCGGTGCGATCCTCACGCAGATCTTGCAGGTAGCCGCTCTGGTCCAGCATCTTTCCTATGGCGATCGATACCGGTTCCTCACGAGCGACGTCCGTGAGCTTGACGATCAGATCGCGAAATGTCGCGAGCGAGGCGGCCGCGCGCGCAGCAAAGGCGCGGTCCTCCAATCCTCTGACGAGACGCGCCCACAACGAATTGGCCGAGAGCGCCGGCTGCAGGCCGGCGGCGAGCAGCGGCAGCGAGTCGTCGGATGAGGGCTCGACGTTCTCGAGCGCATCCATGACGCCTTTGCCGATGCCGCGCGCGGGCACGTTGATCACGCGGCGAAGGCTCACATCGTCGTGCGGATTGATCACGAGGCGCATGTATGCCAGCGCATCCTTCACTTCTTTGCGCTCGTAGAAGCGCACGCCCCCGATGATCTTGTAGGCCACGCCCTCGCGCATCAGCGCGTCTTCGATCGTTCGGGATTGCGCGTTCGTCCGATACAGCACGGCGACCATCGCCTCGACATCGTCGGCCAGCGCGGTGCGCGCCGTGCGCGTGATGAAGTCGGCCTCCTCGAGCTCGTCGCTGCCTCGGAAATAGACGATACGGTCGCCGCCTTTGCGGTCGGTCCAGAGGTGCTTGTCCTTGCGGTTGCGGTTTTGGCTGATGACGGCCGATGCCGCGTCGAGGATGATTTGCGTCGATCGGTAATTGCGCTCTAGTTTTACAATTTTCGCTTCGCCGAAATCCTGCTCGAAGTCCAGGATGTTGCGGAGGTCGGCTCCGCGCCATTTGTAGATCGATTGATCCGGATCGCCGACGACACACAGATTGCGGTGGATTTCAGCGAGGCGTCGGATCAGCAGATACTGCGGACGGTTCGTATCCTGGTACTCGTCGACCATCACGAAGCGAAATTGTTCTGCGTACTTCGTGCGCACCCGCTCAGACTGCTCGAACATCTCGACCGTTTTCAGCAGGAGGTCGTCGAAATCGAGCGCGTTGCTGTCCTTCAGCGCTCGGATGTAATGCTCGTACACCTTCGCGATCTGCTCATCCCGCCGATTCCAGCCGGCCGCCGCCGCCACGGCATCGGGTCCCTCCATCTTGTTCTTCGCGTGGCTGATGCGCGAGAGCGCCGCGCGCGGCTGCACGAAGCTGTCGTCGATATGCAGCGCTTTGAGCGCCTGTTTGACGACCGTGAGCTGATCGGATGAATCGTAGATGACGAAATCGCGCGTCAGCCCTATCGCCGGCGCTTCGCGTCGCAGAAGGCGCGCACACAACGCGTGAAATGTGGATACCCACATGCCGCTGCACTCTGAGCCGAGCAGCGACTCGACGCGCGTGCGCATTTCTTCCGCCGCCTTGTTCGTGAACGTTACCGCCAGCACTTCGTGCGGCTCCGCATGACCGTCGCCGACGAGGTACGCGATCCGGCTCGTGATTACACGCGTCTTACCGGATCCCGCGCCGGCGAGAATCAGCAGCGGACCCGTCGTGTGCAGGACCGCTTCGCGCTGTTCGGGATTGAGGGACTCGAGGAAGTGCATCTGGTGACTAGTGACTGGTGCCTCGTGGCTGGTGAAAAAACGATCGTAACATCGTCCGTCTTCAGCCACTAGCCACTAGCCCCACCGCGTTTATTCGACAGTCACGCTCTTTGCGAGATTCCTCGGCTGGTCCACGTCGCAGCCCCGGCGGACCGCGATGTCGTACGCGAGCAGCTGTAGCGGGATCGAAAAAACGATCGGCGTCAGAAGTTCCGGCGATCGCGGCAGCTCGAGCGCGAAATCGTGTTGACGATCGAGAATGGACCACAGCTTGTCGTCGCCGCTCGTCGTCAGCGCGATCACCGATCCGCTGCGCGCGCGTACTTCCTGCATGTTCCCGAGCATCTTTTCGAACACGTGATCGTGAGGGGCGAGCATGACGACGGGCATGCGCTCGTCGATGAGCGCGATCGGGCCGTGCTTCATCTCGCCTGCCGGGTAGCCCTCGGCGTGGATGTACGAGATCTCCTTCAGCTTCAGTGCGCCCTCGAGCGCAATCGGGTAGTTGATGCCGCGGCCGAGGTACAAGAAGTCGTTCCTCGAATGGAAGCGGCCCGCAATCTCCTCGATTTCGGGCGCAAGCTTCAAGGTCTGTTCGAGGAGCTGGGGCAGCTGCAGGAGGGCGTCCACATGCGGTTTCGACGCCTCGGCCGAGAGCGTGCCCCGCACCTGGCCAAGCCGAAGTGCGAGCAGGTACAGCGCGACGAGCTGCGACGTAAACGCCTTGGTCGAGGCGACGCCAATCTCCGGTCCCGCGTGGGTGTAGATCGTGCCTTCGCTTTCCCGCGTCGCCATGCTGCCGACGACGTTGCAGATGGCGATGCTGCTCGCGCCTGCGCGCTTTGCCTCGCGGAGCGCCGCGAGCGTATCGGCCGTTTCTCCCGATTGCGTAATGACGACGGCGAGGGTGTCTTTCGAGACAATCGGTTGGCGATACCGGTACTCCGAGCCGTAGTCGACGTCCACGTGCACACGGGCCAGCTGCTCGATCATGAATTTGCCGACGAGCCCGGCGTGCCAGGAGGTGCCGCACGCGAGGATCGTGACGCGATCGATCCGCGCCAGCGTCCCGTCGCTGACCTTCATTTCTTCCAGAAATACTTTGCCGGAGTCCTGCGATACCCGGCCGAGAATCGTTTCGCGCGCGGCCGTCGGCTGCTCGAAGATCTCCTTGAGCATGAAGTGCTTGTAGCCGGCCTTCTCGGCCATGATCGGATCCCAGAGAACGCGCTGCGTCGCCTTGGAAACGGGCCGGCCGAAGAAGTCGGTGAATTGCACCCCTGTGCGCGTGATCACCGCCATTTCTTCGTCGCCGAGAAAGACAACGTCGCGCGTGTGGCTCAGGATCGCGGGAATGTCCGACGCGACAAAGAATTCGCCGTCGCCGAGCCCGACGACGATCGGCGGACCGTTGCGGGCGGTCACGATTTTTTCCGGATCGTCGGCTGAGATCAGCACCAGCGCGAAGAGTCCGCGCATCAGCATCAGCGCACGCCGCAGGGCGTTCTCCAGCCCGTCGTCCTTCATCTCGCGCTCGACGAGGTGCGCGACGATTTCGGTATCCGTCTCTGTGACGAAGGTGTGGCCCTGGCGCTGCAGCTCCAGCTTCAGGTCGAGGTAGTTCTCGATGATGCCGTTGTGGACAACGACGATTTTGCCGGTGCAATCGCGGTGCGGGTGCGCGTTCTCCTCAGTCGGACGTCCGTGCGTCGCCCAGCGCGTGTGGCCCACGCCGTAGTCGCCAGCGAGCGGTGCTGAACCGATCACCGTCTCCAGGTTCGAGAGCTTGCCGGCGCTGCGGCGAAGGTCGACGCATCCGTTGTGCACGACGGCGACGCCGGCGGAATCGTAGCCGCGGTACTCCAGCCTTCGCAAACCTTCGATGAGGACCGGGACGACTTCCTTCGGACCGATGTACCCGATGATTCCGCACATTTTTTGCCCCGCTCGCTGAGGCCCCACCCCCAGCTCGCTATCAAGACCTCGCGCTCGAGCGTAGACTCTCGCGCTCAGGTGTCGGTTAACGTTTGTCGTTGCGCTCCCGCTCCCGCTTTGCTTTCTTTTGCTCGACCCAGTGTTCGATATTTCTCTGCTGGCCGGCGCTTACCGCGAGCGCGCCGTCGGGCACGTCTTCGCGAACGGTCGTGCCGCTACCGACGTACGCGCCTTTGCCGACGGTGACCGGCGCCACGAGTTGCGAGTCGCTGCCGATAAACGCCCCATCTTCAATCCGCGTCGTGTTCTTCTTTTCACCGTCGTAATTGCACGTGATGGTCCCTGCGCCGACGTTCACCTTTTCGCCAATCACCGCGTCTCCGAGATACGTCAGGTGCTGCGACTTCGAGCCGCGGCCGAGAACGGTGTTCTTCAGCTCGACGAAATTGCCGACGCGCGCGTGTTCGTGAACGTCAGCGTGTTGCCGCAGACGCGCGAACGGACCGACCACCGCGCCGCTCGCGACCGTCGAGTCTGTGATGACGCAGTGATCCAGAATCGTGACGCCGTCGCCGATCGTTGAGCTCAGGATCCGAACGCCGCTGTGCACCTCCGAGCCGTGACCGATCGTTGTCGCGCCTTCAATCGTGACGCCGGGATGGATGATCGTGTCGGGACCGATCTGCACGTCGCGGCCGATGTACGCGGTCGCCGGATCCTCGATCGTGACGCCGAGCGCCATCAGCTCGTTGTTCTTCTGATCCCTCATCGTTCGGCTCATGTCCGCGAGTTCGCGCCGACTGTTGATGCCGCGGATCTCGTCCGCGTCGGCGACCGTGATCGTCTCCACGACGCGCCCTTCCTTGCGAAAAATCGACACGAGGTCCGGCAAGTAGTACTCACCCTGTGCATTTTCTGCCGCAATTTGCCGCAGCGCGGAAAAAAGGCCGTCGAGTGCAAACGCGTAAATGCCGGAGTTGATTTCGCGGATGCTTCGGTCGGCCGGGCTCGCGTCCCGCTCCTCAACAATACGTGCAATCTCCCGGCCGGACCGGACGATGCGTCCATAACCGTGCGGATTGTCGATGTTCGCCGTCAGGACCGTCGCCGCCGCAGCGCTTGCGGTATGGCGATCGACCAGCGCCTGCAGTGTCCTGGGCGACAGGAGCGGGACGTCGCCAGAAAGCAGAACCAGGGTTCCCGACGCTCCGCGAAGCGCTTGTTCGGTCATCAGCAGAGCATGGCCGGTTCCAAGCTGTGGCTCCTGCACCACAAAGGCGAGATCGGCGTGCCGTCCAAGCGCGATGCGCAGGGCCTCTGCCTCGTGGCCGATGATCACCACGGTCGACGCCGGCCGCAACGAACCGGCTGCGCGTAAGACGAACTCGATCATCGGGGTGCCGCACACCCTGTGGAGCACCTTGGGGACGCGCGACTTCATGCGCGTGCCCTTACCGGCCGCGAGAATCGCCACGTGAACGTCAGCCATTAGGCTGATTATCGCGCTGTTTTGGTTCGAAGCGGTCGGCGGAGCCGATCCCGGGCGCTGGCGGTCGTTTCCAACGCGCTCCTGAACGCATCGTCGTGCCGGAGAGGCTCGAGATCGGGGTCGGTGCGGGCGAGGCCACGATTTTCGATGTTGAGGGCGATCGAGCGCTCGAGATGCGCGATGGCTTCGGCCAGCTCGCCACGTTGGGCGTGCGCGACGGCGAGCATGTACAGCGCGTGATCGTTGTCGGGATCCTCGTCGCGCACAAGGCGCAGATGCGCGATAGCCTCGTCGTAACGGCCGCCGTTGATCGCCAGAGTCGAGGCGTACAGACGCTCGTCAATCGTTTGCGGGGCGTCTTCGCGGGGCTTAGCCTGGCGCGCGCAAATGTTCAGGTACAGCCGCACTCGCTCGTGCAGCTCCTTTTCTTCGGGGTACTGACGCAGCACGGACTCGAGCAGGTGCTGGGCCGCGGCGTAATCGTGCCGCTGTAGCGCCTCGAGTCCGCGTTCGTACAGCGCGACAGCCTCGATATACGTCGTCCGCCGCTGCGGATGTGCCGAATCGGGGGTTTTCGCGGGGGGAGTTCCCGTACGGACGACAGGCGTGGAGGCCTTCGTTGTTTTTGGCGGCGGCCGCCGCTGTTTTGCCATGGGACCTCCACTCTCCGCGGAGGGGCTCGTCTTTCTGTCCGAAGCGGCGGGTAAAGTAGCAGAAGGTCAGCGGCGGGTCAAGCGGCCGAACCTTCGCTCCCCGACAAACACGCAGTATAGGTCGTTCAGCCTATTTTTTAGCGCTCTCGATGGCGTCATACACGACGTTCGCCGAGAGGCCATGTTTCTTGGCGAGCGCAGCGACCACTCGCCGGCGAGTCATGCCCCGTATATTGGTCATTTCACCAAATTCAGCGGCGATTGCAGCGGCCGTTGGCGCGACGAGCGGCGCGATTGTGGTCATTTGACCAAAATCTATGACGACCGTGAATTCCCCTTTAGGGTCGTCGAGCGAGGCTGCAACAGAGCTGATGGACCCTCTCAAGAGCTGCTCGTGTGCCTTCGTCAGCTCCCGACCGATACAAATAGGTCGATCGCCAAATTTATCGACGATCTCACGTAACGTCGACTGCACTCGATGGGGCGCCTCGTAGAAAACAACGACGCCGGCCGCTGCGCCGATATTCGTCAGCCATTTGTCGCGCTCTTTCTGCCGAGTAGGGGGAAAGCCAAAGAACGCGAAGCGATCCGCCGCGAAGCCGGAGGCTGCCAACGTCGCAATGGCGGCATTGGGTCCCGGCACGGGCTCCACTCGGATGCCGGCCGCTATCGCCGCCTGAACGAGCATTCGACCGGGATCGGAAACGGTGGGCGTTCCGGCGTCCGACACGAGCGCCACGTTTTCGCCCTGCTGCAGCCGGTCGACGAGCGCCGCTGGTTTTTGCGCTCTCGTTGTGCTCGTGAAGGCTGGTCGTCGGGTCGCGATGGCGTACCGGGCGAGCAGGTGCGCCGTGCGCCGCGTGTCTTCCGCGGCGATCACGTTGACTTCGCGAAGAACGCGCAGCGCGCGTGCGGTGATGTCTTCGAGGTTGCCGATCGGCGTGGCGACCACGAACAGCGTGCCGGGCATCGGACGAGCAGCTTATTGTACCATTGGCGGATCTTGAGGGTCACAAGCTCGTCCGGCTGGCCGGACGCCACGATAGTTGAACGCTGTCCATGATCGCTTCCGAACCGCTCCCGCACTTCGTCGACGACCTGCTCGGTTATCTCCACGAGACGCATCCGACGCACGCGACGCTCGACGGCGTCCATGCGCACGACGATCTGCTCGAGGACCTCAGCCGCCAGGGCGATCGAAAGCGAGACGCGCGCGCTCGCCGGCTACCTGCGCCGGCTGGACGAGATCAATCACGACGCGCTGACCGACGTCGAACGGCTCGAGCACCGCATGCTCGACGTCGCACATCCAAGGCGCGGATGTTCGAGCTCGAAGAAGTGCGCACGTGGGAGAAGAACCCGCAGTACTACTCCGACATCCTGGCGTCGAGCCTCGCCGGGCAGGCGCTCTTCTCGCACGCGCCGGCCGCCGAGCGCGCCCGCCGCGTGCTCTCGAAGCTGCGCCAGACGCCGCGCCTGATTCAGGCGGCGCGCGACAACATCAAGGAGCCGCCCGGCATCTTCGTCAAGGTCGGCATCGAGACGATGCGCGGCGCGCTGAAGTTCATCGACGACGATCTGCCGCGCGCGTTCGCGCACGTCGACGACCTGCACCTGCTCGGCGATCTCGCCGACGCGCAGACCGAAGCGTCGCAGGCCGTCGGCGTCGTACGTCGAGTACCTCGAAAACGACCTGGCGCCGCGCGCGCGCGGCGTCGTTCCGGCTCGGCCGCGAGCAAGTTCGAGCAGAAGCTGAAGCTCGAGGAGGGCGTCGGCGCTGCCGGTCGATCGCCTGCTCGGCGATCGCCATGCGCGAGCTGCAGCGCGACGCAGGAGGCGTTCAAGGCGCTCGCCGGCGCGGATGAACGGCGGCGATCCGCTCGCCGCGTGGGCGCGGACCAAGGCGGAGCATCCGGCGCCCGGCGAGCTCGTCGCCGTCGGCCGCGCAGCAGCTCGACGAGCTCGCGACGTTTCTCGAGCGCCAGTCGATCATCACGCTTGCCGCCGGGCGAGCCGATCACCGTCGCGCCGACGCCCGATTTCTACCGCTGGTCGTTCGCGAGCATGTGGACGCCCGGGCCGTTCGAAGCCAAAGCCGACGCGCGCGTACTACTACCTGACCGACGCCGATCCGCTCCTGGTCCGCCGAGCGGCAGGACGAGCACCTGCGCGACTACAACTACCCGACGCTCTGGTCGATCTCGATTCACGAGGTCTATCCGGGGCACTTCCTCCACTATCAGCATCTGCGCCGCGTCGAGTCGAAGGCGCGCAAGTCGATCATGTTCGCGCCGGCGTCGTTTGTCGAAGGCTGGGCGCACTACTGCGAGCAGATGATGATCGAGGCGGGATTCGGCCGGCAGGACTACGGCATCAAGCTCGGACAGCTCGCCGAGTCGCTCATCCGCCTCGCTCGATTCATCGTCTGCATCAAGCTGCACGCGGAAGACATGTCGGTCGAGCAGGGCGTGCGCTTCTTCCGCGACGAAGCGTTCATGGAGGAGGCGAGCGCGCGGCGCGAAGCCGAGCGCGGCACGTTCGATCCGACGTATCTCGTCTACAGCGTCGGCAAGCTGATGCTGCTGAAGCTGCGGCAGGACTACAAGCAGCAGCAGGGCAAGTCGTTTTCGCTGCGCGTCGTTCCACGACACGCTGCTCGCGCAGGGCACCGCGCCGTTCTGGCTGCACCGGCAGCTGATGCTCGGCGACGAAGCGGCGACCTGCTCGATGAGGACTGACAGCGATGCCGCTCTACGAATACCAGTGCGACGCAGTGCGGGCACCGCTTCGAGAAGATTCAGAAGTTTTCCGATCCGCCGCTCGAAGACGTGCCCGAAGTGCGGCGGCACCGTGCACAAGCTGATGTCGTCGCCGGCGATCCAGTTCAAGGGCACCGGCTTGTACATCACCGACTACGCGAAGAAGGACCAGGGGCGCGTCGACCAGAATCGAGCAGACAAGTCGCGGGCGAAGTCGAAGGCGGGCGACAGCAAGGCCGAGAGCGAGATCGAAGTCCGAGGCGAAGAGCGAGACGAAAACCGAAACCAAGACCGAAACGAAGCAGCGACATCGAAAACGCGAAACGAAGAGCCAGCATCGTAGCCGCGTCAGGCCGGCCGCTTCACATTCATCGCTCGTCAGGTATTCCGCGAACTTGTCGGCCAGATCGGGCCGCCTGAGCGCGAAGTACACGACCGCTTTCAGGAATCCGAGCTTGTTGCCCGTGTCGTGGCGGACGCCTTTCACTTCGCACGCGTAGATCGGCCGCGACTTCAGCGAGCTCGCGCAGGCCGTTCGTCAGCTGAATCTCGCCTGTGCGGTCGCTCTTGGTCGCCGCGAGCGCCGGAAAGATATCCGGCGTGAGGACGTAGCGGCCGATGATCGCGAGGTCTGACGGCGCCTCCTCCTTCGGCGGCTTTTCCACGAGATCCCGCACCTGATAAATGCCCTCGCCAAGCTGCGCCGAGTGATCCGGGACGATCACGCCGTAGCTCGAGATCTCGTCGTGCGGCACGCGCTCGACGGCGAGCACCGGCCCGTTCGACTTCGTCGAACACGTCGATCAGCTGCTTCATCGCCGGCGGCTCGGCATCGATCACATCGTCGCCGAGAATGACCGCGAACGGCTCGTCGCCGACCAGCTCGCGCGCGACGAGCACCGCGTGGCCGAGGCCGAGCGGCTCGCCCTGGCGAACGTAAGCGAAGTTGATCAGGTTCGAGATCTTGCGGATCTCGGCGAGCTGATCGCGTTTGCCGCGCGCCTCGAGGAAGCTTTCGAGCTCGACGGACACGTCGAAATGATCCTCGATCGCGTTCTTGCCGCGGCCCGTCACGAGGATGATGTTGTCGATGCCGGATGCGACGGCTTCCTCGACGCCGTACTGGATGATCGGCTTGTCGACGAGCGGCAGCATCTCCTTCGGCTGCGCTTTGGTGGCGGGAAGAAAGCGCGTGCCCAGACCAGCGGCGGGAAAAACGGCTTTGCGGACGTGATTCGTTGGCATGGCCACTGTCGAATCGTAGCAGAGGACTCGGCCGGGGCACGAATGTAGAATTGACCGTACAGACTGAGGTTGCATGCTCGATCCGACATTGTCCGCGACCACATCGATCTGGTGCGGACCGGACTGCAGAAACCGCGGGCTCGATCCGGACAAGGCGCTCGAAGAGATCGCGACGCTCGAAACGGCGCGGCGCCGGCTGATCCCCGAAATCGAGGGGCTCAAGCGCGCAGCAGAACACGTCGGGCGACGAGATCGCGCGCGCAAAGCGGCAGGGCCTGGACACGAGCGCCCGTGCAGGAGGCGAACCGCACACGGGCGCAGCAGATCAAGCAGCTGGGGATCCAGCTCGACTCGATCGAGCATCAGCGCGAGACCGCGCTCGTCATCCTTCCGAACCTCCCGCACGAGAGCGTACCGATCGGGTAAGAGCGCCGCGGATAACGTCGAGGTGCGGCGCGTCGGGGAGCCGCGCGACGTTCGATTTCGCTCCGCAGCCGCACTGGGACCTCGGGCCTGCGCTCGGCATCCTCGACTTCGAGCGAGCGACGCGCATCGCCGGAGCGCGATTTTCAGTGCTGTCCGGCGCGGGCGCGCGATTGGCGCGCGCGCTGATCAACTTCATGCTCGATCTCCACACGCGCGAGCACGGCGTATCGCGAGATCGAACCGCCGTTTCTCGCCAACGCGGCGAGCCTCTACGGGCACCGGGCAGCTCCCGAAGTTCGAGCAGGACCTGTTCAAGATCGCGGGCGACTGGGATCTCTATCTCGTGCCGACGGCCGAAGTGCCGCTGACGAATCTCCATCGCGGCGAGATCCTCGACGGACGCGAGCTGCCGATCCGCTACACCGCCTACACGCCATGTTTCCGGAGCGAAGCTGGATCGTACGGGCAGGACGTGCGCGGGTTGATCCGTCAGCATCAGTTCGACAAGGTCGAGCTGGTCAAGTTCACGACGCCCGAAACCTCGTATGAAGAGCTCGAGCGCCTTACCGCGAATGCGGAGCAGGTGCTCAAACGCCTCGAGCTCCCGTACCGGACGATGATGCTCTGCTACGGGAGACCTCGGGTTCGCCGCCGCCAAGACGTACGACATCGAGGTCTGGCTGCCGAGCCAGAACACGTATCGTGAAATCTCGTCGTGCAGCAATACGGAGGCGTTCCAGGCGCGTCGCGCGAACATCAAGTTCCGACCGAACGGCAGCGGCAAAGCGGAATTCGTGCACACGCTGAATGGGTCGGGGCTCGCCGTCGGTCGAACGCTGATCGCGATCCTGGAAAACTACCAGCAGAAGGACGGATCGGTGGCGATCCCTGCGGCGCTCCGGCCGTACATGGACGGACGTGAGGTGATCGACCGCGCTACTTCGTGAACAGGCCGCTGAGCCCTTTCTTCAGCGCCTTCTGCGCTTCCTCGCTCGCGCGATTGACCATTGCAGGGTCGGATTCGCGCGCGTGGGACGACGAATCCCAGCAACGGTCACGTCATCCGAATTTGCTCGATGTGTGCGGCCGAAATAAGGCGCAATTCTTTGCTGGGCGGCGCGCAAATGGGGTACATCTCTTGCCTCAGGCGCCGCATCATGGACACCATCCTCCACGACATCCGCGTCTCAATCCGCGCGCTGCTCAATCGGCCTGGGTTCACCCTTGTCGCCGTCGCGACGCTCGCGCTCGGACTTGGTGCAACGACCGCGCTGTTCAGCGTGGTGTACGGCGTGCTGCTGCGCCCGCTGCCCTATCCAGATAGTGGACGGATCGTGTCGATCTGGCAGACGGCCCGCAACAATCCAGGGCCGAACCCGGACGGATCGGTGTCGCACCTGAACTTCCTCGACTGGAAAGCGGCCGCTGCCAGCCTCGAGTCCGCGGCGGTTTTTTCCTCCGCCACGTTCATCGTCAGCGATGTCAACGACGCGGAGGTCGTGCCCGGCGGCGTGGTATCTCCCGAGTTCTTCACGGTGTTCGGCGCGAATCCCATCAAAGGGCGTGCGTTCACGCGCGAGGAAGACGTCGCGAACGGGCCGCGCGTGGCGATCGTCAGCTACGGCTTCTGGCAGGAGCGGCTGGGCGGCCGTGCGGATGTCATCGGCTCGTCGATCGAATTGAGCAGTCGCCGATACGAAATCGTTGGCGTTGCGCCAGCCGGGTTCGGGTTTCCTCGCGACGCAAGAATCTGGACGCCGATTCAAACCGACGATGCCGCGTGCGGACGGGGGTGTGTGTTCCTGAACACAGTAGCCAGGCTGAAGCCAGGCGTGTCGGTGGCATCGGCGCGGCTGGAAATGCAGGCGATCGCCGGGCGGCTCGAGAAGGCCTTTCCCACTGCGGACACCAACACGACGATCGGTCTGCTCTCGCTGCAGGACGAGATGGTCGGCGATGTCAGGCCGGCGTTGTTGATGCTGCTCGGCGCGGTTGCCATGGTGCTGTTGATCGCGTGCGCCAACGTGGCCAACCTGCTGCTCGTGCGGGGAGCGGCGCGCCAGGGAGAAATCGCCGTTCGTGCCGCGCTTGGCGCCGGGCGCATCCGCTTGTTGCGGTTCCTCCTCGCCGAGAGCTTCGTCCTTGCCGTCGTCGGCGCCGGCGTCGGTTTGCTTACGGCGTGGTGGGGCGTCGATGCGCTCAAGCGGCTCGCGCCGGCAACCATTCCGCGGCTGGCTGATGTCCGGTTCGACGCGCTGACGTTCCTCTTTGCCATGGCAACGGCGACGATCACCGCGCTGCTGTTCGGCCTTGGCCCGAGCGTGCAGGTGATCGGCGTGCCGCTCGGGTCGCTGCTCGGTGCGCGAGGCCAAACGGCGGGCCGACACACGCGCTGGAGCCGGACCGGTCTGCTCGTGGCGGAAGTGGCGCTCTCGTTCATGTTGCTCGTCGGCGCCGGCCTCCTCGTGCGAAGCATGATGCGGCTGCAGCAGATCGATCCAGGATTCAAATCGGATGGCCTCACGATCTTCACGATCGCGCTGCCCAGCGCGCGTTACGCTGACGCGGCCGACGTGGTGCGCGCTTACGATCAAATTGGAGAAGGCCTGGCTGTGGCGCCCGGCGTCCGGACGGTCGCGCGCATCTCGGGCCTGCCGCTCGGATTGTCGGAGAACGTCCAGGAATTCACGCGCATCGATCGCCCTGCGCCGGCGCCCGGAGCGGCGCCGAACGCCCTCTACCGCGTGGTCGACGCACCGTACTTCCAGGCGATGGGCATTCCGATCGTGAGCGGGAGGTCTTTCTCGGCCGATGATCGCGAGGGAAATCCGCTTGTTTTGATCATCAGCCGCTCGATGGCGGACCGCTTCTGGCCCGGCGAGAATCCGATCGGCCGCCGTGTGACGCTCAGCACCGCGAATAAGACGCCACGAACGATTGTCGGCATTGCGGCGGACGTTCGATCATCTAGCCTGTCCGAGCCGCCGCAGCCGGAGATGTACGTGCCGCACGCCCAGGCTGGCACCCGCGCGATGACCTTTGTGGTCCGAAGCACGTTGCCCGCGGCTGAAGTGCTGTCGGAGTCTCGCGAAGCAATTCGCCGATTCGACCCGAAGTTGCCGTTGATCCGGCCGGGTACCGAGTCGGCGCTCGTCGCCCGCGAAATGGCGCGTCCGCAGTTCTACCTCGTGCTGCTCGCGTTATTCGCTGGCGTCGCCGTCGCGCTCGCCGCCGTCGGTATTTATGGAGTCGTCGCTTACACGGTGGCGCAGCGAACGCGTGAGATCGGCGTGCGGCTCGCGCTCGGCGCCGAACCGTCGGAGGTCGTGCGTTTGATCATGTGGGACGGGTTGCGGCCGGCTGCGCTCGGCCTCGTTGTCGGCGCGGCGGGTGCCTTCGCGGCAGGCCAGGTGATCGCGCGATTTCTCTATCAAGTTCAACCGCGCGATCCGTTGACGATGGTGTTCGTGGTCGCGACCGTGGTCGGCGTCGTCATCGTCGCGTGCTTCATCCCGTCGCGCCGCGCTGCGCGGATTCCTCCCGCCGTCGCGCTGAGAATGGAATGAGGCGTTTACAGCGGCGCATCACGTTCAGTGGAAAACAGGTTGAGCTCGGCGCCGTCAGCCGATAGCCGAGTGGTGTGGCTGAATCGGAATCCAATTTTCTCCAGCAGCTTCATCGACGCCGCATTGTCCGGATTCGTGATCGCGACGACCCGCGGGAGCTTCAGGACTGCGATTGCGTGGTGGACGACGGCCGACGCCGACTCGGCGCCGTAACCGTGTGACCAGAACGCCGGCGCAAAAGCGAACCCGACGTCGACATCATCCAGCGACTCGCGCTTCACGAGACCGCAGATGCCGATCGGGGCGCCGTCATCCTTACGCTGCGTTAAATACAAACCGAAACCGAACCGTTCGTAGCTGGCGATCTGCGTTCCGATGTACCGGCGAGCATCGTCGAGGGTGCGCACACCCTTGTCGCCGATGAACCGCAGGAATGTCGGATCGTTCAACAACTGGAAAATGAACGCGGCATCCGCGATGGATAGCCGTCGAAGGCGGAGGCGCTCGGTTTCGATCTCGCTCACGGCCGTGGCGCGTGGTTATCGTGACGGACAGTTGCGGTCGAGCGGATGCCAGCCCTCAACGTCCATCATGACCTGGCTGACGTTCGGGCTGCCCGCAACCCCGGCGCCCGGCGAGGAGGGACCCGGACCAATCCGAACGCCGCCGCCGATGCCGATACCGTCTGGTTTGAACTGGCCCTTCTTCATCAGGCCGGTGAGCTCGATCATGGAACCCTCGTGCGCCTTGATGTCGCTGATCATCTTCTTCGGACCGTTCATGCGGATGTGCATGCCTTCGGGAATGTCGGCCGTGACCGGTTCGTCTTCGGTACGCCGGCTGGCCGTGAATATGTAGCCTTTGGTGCATCCGGGCACGGTCACGCGGACCGAGTCTTTCGGCACCGGTTTTGTTTCCTGCGCCGCCGCGGCGAGCGCGCCGACCACGCCGATCGCAGCGGCGACAACGACAAGAGTATTCATGAAGTCACCAGATCAATTGTGAACCTGTTCCGCGTAAAGAATATAGCTCGGGCAGCGAGGCGCGGCCTTGCAGCCGTGGTGTGCGCTGTCGCGGCGCTGGTACTGCCGGCGACTGTTCGCGCGCAACAGACGCTGTCGGGCGCGACGGTCGAAATCAGCCGCGCGGCGGGGCGCATTACCATCGATGGCGATTTGTCGGACGAGGGCTGGCAGCACGCCACGCGTATCGATCGATGGTACGAGACGCAGCCCGGCGACAACACGGAGCCGAAGGTCAAGAACGTCGGCTATCTCACCTACGACGACCATTTTCTCTACGCCGCGTTCGAGTTCGAGGACCCGTCCCCAGCGGCGATTCGCGCGCCGTTCGCCGATCGCGACAACATCGGCAACGGCTACAACGACTATGGCGGCATCCTGCTCGACGCGCTTGGCACTGGTACTACCGGAGCTCTTTATGTCGTGACACCCCGAAACATTCAGTACCGACTCGATCATCGACGATTTTTCCGGCGAGGACTCGTCGCCGGATTTCTTCTGGGACTCCGCGACGAAAATCAACGAACACGGCTGGACGCTCGAGATGCGGATTCCGTTTTCGTCGCATCCGCTACCGCAACGTCGATCCGCAGACGTGGCACATCATGCTGTATCGCAACTACCCGCGCGATTATCACTATCAGTTTTTCTCCGCGCGCTTGCCGCGCGGCGGCAACTGTCTGGTATGTCGAGCGAACGTGCTGAAGGGTCTCGAGCACCTGCCGGCCGGAGGCCATCTCGTGGCTGCCCCGTTTGTGACCGCGGCCGAACTGGCACAGCCGACCGGCGATGTCGGTACGCCGCTGGCACCGGGCGTCGTCAGCGCCCACGCGGGTCTCGACGTCAAATATCTGCCGAACGCCGACAACGCGCTCGACGTCACGATCAAACCAGATTTCTCGCAGGTCGAGTCCGACACGGCGCAGATCGCCACGAATCAGCGCTTCGCGCTCTTTTTTCCGGAAAAGCGTCCGTTCTTTCTCGAAGGTATCGATCTGTTCGCGACACCAATTCAAGCTGTCTACACGCGGACGATCACCGCGCCGGTGACAGGCGGACGCTTGACCGGCAAGGAGCATGGCCTTCGCTACACGGTGCTGGTGGCCGACGATGACGGCGGCGGGAGCGCGGTGATCCCTGGCGCGACGAATTCTTCGCTGGCGCTCGATCGATTTCGGCTCCACGGTATTCGTCGGGAGAGCCAAGCGCGACTTCGGGCTCTCGTTCATCAGCATGCTCGCGACCGACCGCGAGCATCATGACGGCCAGGGCTTCAATCGTGTCGTCGGCCCAGATTTCCAGTGGAGGTCCGCCTCGGACGTCGTCACGGGACAGTGGTTGTTCAGCGATACGAAGACACCCGATGCATCCCGAGGTCGCCGACGAATGGAACGGCCAGACGCTTCGCGGGCAAGCGGGAACGGTGCAGTGGAGCCACAACACGACCCGCCTCGACTGGTCGGGCGGGTACAAGGACATCACGAGTGGTTTTCGCGCGGACACGGGGTTCGTGCCGCAGGTCGGCTATCGCGAAGTGGACGCGTCGAGCGGCTGGACGTTCCGGCCGACGAATTTCCTGTCTCGGCTGCGCACGTTCATCAATGCCGGCCAGCAGGTCGATCGATCGGGGGCCATGGTGAGCCGTGATCTGCAGCCAGGGATCGGCATGGATTCGAAGCTGAATGGCTCCATGCAGTTTCGGATCATCTCCGACCGCATTCGCACACCCGCGGGGGCGCTCATCGACCGCCAGCAGTTCGGCTACTTCGTGCAGTTCAGCCCGTCGCGGTTCTTCGCGCAACTCTCGGCAAACGGAACCCTCGGTGAGGACATCGACTTCGACAACTCGCGCCGCGGGCGCGGGCCGACAATGAATCTGAGCGCGACGCTGCGGCCGACCGAGCACCTCGAGCTTGCGCTGGTTCAGAACGCGCAATGGCTGAACGTCGACGATGCCGCTGGTGTATCGCGCCGGTTGTTCAATGCTCGAGTGTCGCGCGTGAAGGGCACCTACACATTCACCGCGCGTCTGTTTTTGCGGACCATCGCGCAGTATGTGTCGACCGATCGCGATCCCTCGCTGTACATCGAGAGCGTCGCCGCGCGGTCGGGCGACTTCAGCGCGTCGGCCTTATGTGCCTACAAGGTGAACTGGCAATCGGTCATGTATGTCGGCTATGGCGACGACCGGGAGCTGACGTCATCGTCGATCGCGCCGATACCGGCCGGAGTGCCGTTGCCGGGCCGCCGGCTGGCGCCACTCGACCGTCAGCTTTTTGTGAAGATCTTGTACGCGTTCCAGCGCTAGGTCCGGTCGAGCGGCTCTTCGCGTTCACCCAAACGGAGCTTCCATTCAGGTTACGCAGCACCCCAGGCCGGCGATGTAGTCGCGCTGCCAAGAAGCGGGCGCGGTGCCCGTTTCGCCGCCGGCCGCGTGCGGCGCAATTCGGCGAGCCGCTGAACGAGATCGGTCGAGTACGCGCCTTCGCGCGCCTCTTTACGCATCACCGTGAAGGCCGACGTTTTCGACAGTGCCTTTCGATAAGGTCGATCGCTCGTCAACGCGTCGTATACGTCGACGACGGTCACGATCTGGGCAAGGAGTGGAATGTCGTTGCCGGCGAGTCGGTCGGGGTATCCGGCGCCGTCGAGCCGCTCGTGATGATGACGGACGATCGGCCGAACGGCGTCGAACGAACGGACTGTGCGGCACAGGTCGTCGCCGATCGCGGGGTGACACTTCATCAGCTCGTACTCGCGTGCCGTCAGACGCGATTTTTTGAGCAGCACGCGATCCGGAATGGCGATCTTGCCGATGTCGTGAAGAAATCCTCCGCGATAGAGCGCGTCGATATCGCTTTGTTCCAGGCCGAGGCTTGCGCCGAGCTCGGTCGCATATCGCGCCAGGCGCTCGCAATGACCCTCGGTGTGAGGGTCTCGCGCTTCGATGATGCGTCCGAGCGTCAGGAACAACGCCTCCGCAGATTCGAGCTCGTCGGTGAGCCGCTTCACGCGCACGAGCGATTGAATGCGAGCCCGCAGTTCCTCGGTGTCGATCGGCTTCGCCAGAAAATCGTCGGCGCCTGCCGCCATCCCCGCGAGCCGTGCGTCGCGCTGGTGCGCGCCGCTCATGAGCACGATGGGAATCAGCCGCGTCGCTCGATGCTGTTTCAGCTGGACGCACACGTCGAGGCCGGACAGATCCGGCATCACGACGTCCAGAAGGACGGCGTCGGGCAGTTGCTGTGTGGCGATGTCGACCGCCTCGCGGCCGCTGGTCGTGGTGCAGACGGTATAGTTGGAGCGCTGCAAGAGGTCCCGAAGTCCACAGAGATTGGGTTCGTGATCGTCGACGACTAGAATCGTTGCCGGTCGTTTCATCGCGCCTCCGGCGCGAGGCTCGTCAAACGAGACACCAGATAGTGGCCGCGCTTCGCACGTCCCGAAGCGTCTGAGGTAACAAATACTTGCGGAGATCCACTGCGAAGCGTGTTCAAAAGCAGCGCACCCGTACGTAGGAAGTCAGAACGGCAGAGCATGCACATGTTACGCTTTTGCCGGCCAGCTCAACCGTGGCCCACGGTTCGCCGCCTTGGAGAATTTCAAAAATGATCCGCTCCTACAAACAACGTACATCGTGGCTTCTGATCGCGCTGATCGCGTTCGTCACGGCAGAGGCGGTCGGACCGCGATCGGTCAGCCTCGCAGCCCAAACGGCGGCGGCGACGACGATCGATCCCGCGGTACTCGCGTCATACAAGTGGCGCAGCATCGGCCCAGCGCGCGGAGGGCGTTCGATTGCGGCTTCCGGCGTGAAAGGCCGCAAGAACGAGGCGTACTTCGGCGCGGTCGGCGGCGGCTTGTGGAAAACGATCGACTACGGCACCAGCTGGGCGCCGGTCACCGACGGTCAGATTAACAGCGGGTCGGTTGGTGCGGTCGCCGTATCAGAATCGAATCCCGATATTGTCTTCATTGGAACTGGCGAGTCGTGCATTCGCGGCAACATCCGGCCGGGCGATGGAATCTACAAATCGACCGACGCCGGCAAAACGTGGACGCACGTGGGTTTCGGCGACTCGGACGCGATCGCGAAAATCCGCATCCATCCAACCAACCCCGACATCGTCTTCGCCGCCGATTTCGGCAAGTACGGCGGACCGAGCGCGGAACGCGGCGTCTTCAAGACCACCGACGGCGGCGCGCATTGGAAGAAGGTGCTTTTCCGCAACGACAAGACTGGCGCCGTCGACGTCGAGATCGATCGACACGATCCGAACGTGATGTTCGCGGCGTTGTGGGAGGCCTACCGGGTCGAGTATCAGATGTCGAGTGGCGGCCCCGGCAGCGGGCTGTTCAAGTCGACCGACGGTGGCGAGACCTGGAAGGAGATCACACGCGCGCCGGGGCTGCCGGACGGGCTCGTCGGGAAGATCACGGTCGGTATTTCCGGCGCAGACTCGAATCGCATCTACGCGCTCGTCGAGAACGAGAAGGGCGGACTTTTCTCGTCCGACGATGCGGGCGGTTCATGGAAGCTCGTGAACGACGGCCGCAACATCCGGCAGCGAGCTTTCTACTACACGCACGTGTTTGCCGATCCCAAGGACAAGAACGTCGTCTATATGCTCAACACGAGCGCGTTCCGATCGATCGATGGCGGCAAGACGCTGACGACGATCGGCCGCGGCACGCATGGCGATCATCACGATCTCTGGATCGATCCGGACGATCCACAGCACGTCGTCCTCGCCAATGACGGCGGCGGTACGGTGACGTACAACGTGGCCGCCCGGCAGCGGACGTGGTCGGCTCAGGAGTTTGCGACAGGCCAGTTCTACCACGTGATCACGACGAAACATCTGCCGTATCACGTCTGCGGCGCGCAGCAGGACAACTCGACGATGTGCATCCCGAGCAACACAGGCGCGGGCGGCAACGGCGAATATTCGCCGGACAACGTTTTCGTCGGCGGTGGGGAAGAGGGCAGCAATCCACCCGTAGCGCCGTACCCGGTCGGCGGCAGCGAGGACGGCTACATCGCGCCCGATCCCAAAGATGTCGACGTTTTCTTTTCCGGCGCGAACAACGGCGCGTTCACCACGCGGCTTAATCGCCGAACCGGAGACCAGAAGGAAGTCGGGGCATATCCGCGTTTCTTCTCTGGGGAGGCGTCGAACGCCGTCAAAGAGCGATGGCAGTGGACGTTTCCGATCATCTTTTCCTACGTCGATCCACACGTGCTCTACCTCTCGCTCCCAGCGCGTATGGCGCTCGACTGACGAGGGTCAGACGTGGACGGCGATCAGCGGCGATCTCACGCGTCACGATCCAAAGACGATGCAGGAATCGGGCGGCCCGATTACGCACGACATGAACAGTCCGGAGATATACGGCACCGTGTTCTCGCTGGCGCCTGGCAAGACGGACGTGAACATCCTGTGGGCCGGCTCCGACGACGGACTCCTGAACGTAACGCGCGACGGCGGTAAGGCGTGGACGAACGTGACGCCGAAAGAGATGCCCGATTTCGGCCGCGTCAGCCAGATCGACAGCTCCATGTTCGATCCGGCGGTCGCGTACGTGGCCGTGAAGCGGCCGCTCCTCGACGATCACGCGCCTTATATTTTCCGGACGCGGGATTTCGGCAGGACGTGGACCAAGATCGTCGCCGGCATCGGTGCCGCCGACTTCGTCCACACTGTTCGCGAGGACCCGACGCGCAAGGGCCTGCTCTACGCGGGCACCGAGCACGGCGTCTACGTTTCATTCGACGACGGCGACCACTGGCAATCGGTGCGGCTGAACATGCCCGACTCGCCGGCCGCCGATCTCTGGGTCGAAGCGAACGATCTTGTCGTCACGCTGCATGGTCGCGGCTTTTGGATCCTCGACGACATCGCGCCGTTGCGCCAGTTCGGGACGACGCCGACAACGAGCGACGCCCAGCTCTTCAAGCCCGCCGATGCGATCCGGTCGGTGGCGCCGGTGATGATCGATTACTGGCTGAAGAAGCCCGCGCAGAACCTGACGCTCGAGATACTCGACCCGAAGGGAACCGTCGTCCGCACATACAAAGGCGTCGCGCCGAAGGCGACGGCGGCGGACCAGCCAAAGGCCGCTGACGAACCGCCAGAAGAAGACGCGCCCCGCAAGCAGCGGCCGCCATCGATGATGGCGGGGCTGAATCGGTTCGCGTGGGACCTCGCGACCGAGCCGGTCCAATCGTTTCCCGGCATGGTGCTCTGGGGCGCTTCCGAGAGCGGGCCGATGGTGCTGGCCGGCACGTATCAGGTGCGACTCACCGTCGACGGTGCTGCGCAGGCGCAGCCGGTCACCGTGCGCAGGAATCCCCTGCGCACCGTGAGCGACAGCGACCTGCAGGCGCAGTACGACCTCGAGAGCCAGATTCGCGACAAAGTGAACGAAGCCAATAGCGCCGTGATCCAGATCCGCCGCATCAAGAAGGATGTGGCGGATCGTCTGGCGGCGAAGAACGATGCCGATCTTCGCGCGGTCGCCAACCGGCTCACGCGCCAGCTCACAGAAGTTGAAGAGGACGTGTACCAGGTACGCAACCAGAGCAACCAGGACCCGTTGAATTTCCCGATCAAGATCAACAACCGTCTCGCTTCGCTGTTGCGCGCAGTTGAAACCGGCGACGGACGGCCGACGGGGAATGCGGTTCCGATCTTCAACGACATCAAGCTGGAATTGAAAATGCAGACGGACAGGCTGCAGCAGGTGCTGACGACCGACTTGCCGCGATTCAATCAGCTGGCGCAGAAGCTTGGATTGCAGCCAGTCGCCGACAAACAGTGACGCGCGTCGAGGCTGCGCCCTCGAGCGGTCGTATATTCCCGCGCAGGAGGATCATGTGACCCGCTGCACACGACCACGCCCGATAATCTTCGCTGCACTCGCGATCGCGCTGCTGTGTCCGCGCCACGCGTCGGCCCAGGGTTACGGGCTGTACGAGCAGAGCACCTGCATGATGGGCCGCGCCGGCGCCGGCGTCGCCGCTCCATGCGACGACGGTTCGAGCATGTTCTTCAATCCGGCCGCCCTCGCCGGCGAGAAAACCGTCGTCGTCAGCGCAGGCATCACCGGGATCGCGCCGCGCGGGACGTTCACCAACTCGACGACGGGCAGGGTCAGCGCGCTCAATAACGAGACGTATCCTGCTCCGACGGCGTACGCTGCGGCGCCGGTTGGTCGCGTCGTGGTCGGCGTCGGCGTCTTTGCGCCCTACGGATTGACGACCGATTGGCCGACGACGAGCGAAGGCCGTTTTCTCAGCTACAAGAGTTCGGTGAAGAGCATCTACGTGCAGCCGACAATTGCCGTGCGTTTGCACGACCATTTGATGATCGGCGGCGGGATCGATTTCACACACACGAGCCTCGAGCTGCGACGCCGGCTCGATCTCTCGTCGCAGGCAATCACCGGAACATCGCTGACGTTCGCGGCGCTCGGCGTGCCGCACGGGACGGATTTCGCGGACGTGGACGTGAATGGTGCGGCAACCCATGTCGGCGGGCATCTCGGTGTCCTCGTCGATGCGAACGACCGCGTGTCCGTCGGCGGCAGGTACCTGTTCCGCCAGCAGGTCGCCTTCGACAGCGCGACGTTCGGAGCGACCCAGATATCGACCGGGCTCACGCTGCCGGTTGCGCTCAGCCCAGGCTTACCCGCCGGCACGCCGATCGATCGTCTGGTTGCCGGCTCGTTCGCCGCGGGCGGCCCGCTCTCGAACCAGACGGCGATGACCAGCCTGCCTCTTCCCGATCAATTCGTCGTTGGCGTGGCGACGCGGGCAACCGATCATCTACGGTTGATGGTCGATTATCAGTACACGCACTGGTCGATGTTCGATCGCATCACGATCACGACGCAGTTCGCCCCGCCGCTGGTGACGATCGAGAACTTCAAGGACACGCACGGCGTGCGCGTGGGCACCGAGTACGGCATGGCGCACGGGCTGATGCTGCGCGCCGGACTGGACGCGCACACCGCCGCCGCACCCGACGAGGCCGTAACGCCGCTCCTGCCCGAAGCAGCACGGTGGGAAGCCGCAGCGGGGCTCGGCGTGCCGTTCTCGTCGCACGTTCGGCTCGATCTCGGCTACATGTACGTCCACCAGCAGGATCGCAGCGGACGCACGGTGGACAACGGCGGCACGCCAATTGTCGCGCTGAACAACGGGCTGTTCCATTACTACGCCAACCTGTTCAGCGCCGGCCTCGTCGTGCACTTTTGAGAACGGCCGCGGTGTTGACGGGTTGGCGCCGTTTCAGTTCACGCGTCATCCAAGGGAGACGGCGAGCGTTGACGATCGGCCACTGTCGGGAGATTTTCGGCTATTTCCGTGCAGTTTGGCGCTGGCATTGCGTTCGCATCGTCAGGTCAGCAGCATGGAGGGACGTATGATCCGAACCGCTCACGTCGGCCGCGCCGCCATCCTCGCAGTGTTTGCGATGCTGGTCCTGGCCGTTCCGGCAGCTCACGCTGGTCCGCGAGTGTTCATTCAGGTTGGCGTGCCGATCCCGGTGGCTCCGGTCGTCGTGGCGCCGCGTGTGATCCCGCCGCCGTACGGATACGGGATGGTGTGGCGTCCCGGCTACTACAACTGGACTGGCTATCGTTATGCGATGGTGCCCGGCGCGTGGGTGCGTCCGCCTTACGCACGCGCGGTCTGGGTCGGTCCGCGATGGGTCAACGCGCCGCGCGGGGCATACTGGGCAGGCGGCTACTGGCGACGATAGCTCGTTATCGGTCGCGCGACGTCCGCCGGTTCCCCAGGACCACGATGTCGTGTTCGCTATAATCGAAGCCAGGAGGTTTCGATGCGACGGTTGGTGATGGCGGTGATCGTGACGGTTGCGCTGGCGCCGGCATATGCGGCGGCGGCAGACACGATCGAAGGCGAACTGGTGACGGTCATGTGCGTGGCCAAGAACGCCGAGAAGGTGATTGCCACCGGGAAGATTAGCGCCGATCAGTCGAACAATAGCGACAAGGTCATCGAGGCCGCCACGATCGTCCGCGCGCGAAACTAGCGCCAAAATGAAGCTGGTGTTTGTTGCCGCGATTGCATGTGTCAGCGCCGCGCTGAGCGCGCAGGCTCACTATCCGGATAAGCGCACGACCGAGAGCGGTGATGTCGTGACTCTTTACTCGGTGAGCGTGCCGCCGGCGGGCAACGCGGGCGGGATGGTGAGCGCCGATGTCGAAGTGTGCGCGAGCGAGCATGCATCTCAGTACGCGCACGCGTTTCCGTCGTACTTTCAGCTGCACTTCGTCGACAAGGGCGCCATCGGCGGCGGCGCCGCGCTTCCTGGCAAGCCACCGCTCGAAACGACGCCGCTGAAAGCGAAGCAGTGCGTGCGCGGGTGGATGAATTTCGCCGTCACGCCGGGGCAGGTGCCTGTGTCGATCCACTATCACGAGGCAGGCGCCGACAAGAAGCCGATCGACTGGATGTTGAAGTAGAGCGCGCCGGAGGTCAGCCTCGGCGCGGTCGGCCCGGGATCGAAACAGGACCGGCGGCCTGCACCTGAGTCCAGATCCGTCGCCCAACCTTGTCGGCTTCGGCGACCAGACGGTCCTCGTCCATCGTCAGGACCTTGCGGTCGCGCATGATGAACCGGCCGTCGACCATGCTCGACTCGATGTCGGACGGCTGCCCGTTGTGAATCCACGCCGACAAGATGCGCCCCGCAGGCACGAGGTGCGCGCGTCGCGTGTCCAGCACGATCAGATCCGCCTTCTTGCCCACCGCGAGCGAGCCGAGCACCGCATCTTGACGGACGGCTCGCGCGCCGCCCTTGCGTCGCGTCCTCGAGCATGTCTTCCGGCTGAGGCCGTGTCCCCGGCATCGCGTCGTTCGCGCGAGATGCGCTCCGTGAGCAGCGCGACCTTCATCACGCCGAATAGATCGTTGGTGTTGTTGTCGGTGCCGTTCGCGATGGGGCAGCCCGCCGCTCGCAGCTTGGCGATCGGCGGGATCACGCCGCGGTTCGCCGCCATGTTCGCCTGGTGCGAGATGATGGTGCCCGAGCGGCCGAGCAGCGCGATGTCGGCATCGTCGACGTAGCGGCAATGCGCCGCGAACAGCCGCGGCCCGAGGAAGCCGGCCCTGTCGAGAAACGCCGGCGGACGAACGCCGTGGTGTCGCACCATGAAGTCGACTTCGGCGACGCTCTGCGACAAGTGGATCGTGTAGCCGAGATCGTGCTTCTCGGCGAACGCGCGAATCGCCTGCAGCAGCTCGGGCGATGACGTCTCGGCGAGCGCGGCCGCCGGAAACACGCTGATGCGTCCCTGCCTTTGCGCCGTGCCATGTGGCGAACAGATCGCTGATCCGCTGCAGCCCTTCGTCGCGCAGCCGGGCCGAGAACCTCGGGCGCTCACTTTTCGCGAGGCCATCCGGAGACATCGGGCCCGCCACGTTCTCGCTGTCGCGGATCGATTCGGCGAACACGCAGCGCAGCCCGCTCTCGGCGAGCGCGGCAGCGTTGCGGCTGATGCCGCCGACGTTTTCGACAATCGTGGTGGTCCCGGTCCGTATCGCTTCGAGCGCCGCGACGGTGACCATCAGCGTGCCCTCGTCTCCTCTGAGAAGGCTCGCCGGCTGGACGGCCAGGTGTGCGGAGTTGGGAAACCCGAAGTCTTCGTTGAAGCCGCGTTCGAGGACCGCCGCCATATGCGCATGGCAGTTGATCAGACCCGGGAGCAGCGCCTTTCCGCGGCCGTCGTAGACCTCGGCGCCGCGATACTTCTCGAGGATCGCGTCCGTCGGACCGATCGCCGCGATTCTGTCGCCCTCGACCGCGAGCGCCACGTCGTCCTGCACGCTGTCCACGTTCACGACGGCCACGTGGGAGAAGACGACCGAGGTCGCGCGCCTCGGGACCTGAGCGCCGAGGCCGCTTTGCTCGAGGACGAGCGCGGCCGCGCCCGCGCCGGCTCCGGCCAGCAGCTCACGACGGCTCAAACGATGGAAACGGTGGGACGACACTTAATCTATACCTGCGATTCGTTGTCGAGCGTGGGATTATAGACCCTTCATTCGAACGCAGCGAGGCTCCGTGAGAAGAATTCTCCGTGTGATGTCATTCGTCCTGATCGCGTGCGCGAGCACGTCGCTCTCCGCGCGGCCTGTGAGCCCTGAGATGCTTTCCGCGCTTCGATGGCGCTCTCTCGGGCCTTACCGCGCCGGCCGGGTCGCCGCCGGAGCGATCGATCCGTCGGACGCCAACACGTACTACTTCGGTGCGCCGGGCGGCGGCGTCTGGAAGAGCACGAACGGCGCGCAGACGTGGATGCCGATCTTCGACGGGACGGGTGTCGCGTCGATCGGCGCGCTCGCGATCGCGCGTTCGAATCCGAAAGTGATCTACGCCGGAACCGGAGAAGAAACCCGCGGCCGCGGCGTGTTCAAGTCGTCCGATGGCGGCGCGACATGGAAGAGCGTCGGCCTCGCCGATACGCATTTCATCGGCTCGATCATCGTCAGCCCCACGAACGCGGATGATGTCCTCGTCGGAGCGATCGGCGACCGCACGCGCGGGCCCGACCGTGGTGTGTTCCGGTCGACCGATGGCGGCCGAACGTGGTCGAAGGCGCTCTTCCTCGACGACGACAGCGGATGTCCGTCGCTCGCCGCCGCCGCCGATCAGCCGCGCATCGTGTACGCCACGCTCTATCCCGCGGCCGGATCGCGCGGCGCATCGCTCGTCGCGCCGATCGTGCCCGGCGCTCCTCCGCCGACACCATCTGCCAACACGCGGCCGCCGCAGCGCTCTCCCGCTGTGTTCAAATCCACGGACGGCGGCGCCACCTGGAAGCGGCTCGCCGCGCGTGGACTCGAAGCGCCGCCCGTTGGCCGGCAGGCGCTCGCCGTCGTGGCCGGTTCGTCGGGTCGTGTGGTGCTTGCCGGCTTGCGGGAAGGCCTTTTTCGTTCGGAGGATGGCGGCGAGTCGTGGAAGCGCGCGACCGACGACCCTCGCATCCGTCCTGTCGGCGTCATCACCGATCCAATCGATCCGCGGATCGTCTACGTGACGCAAACCGCCCTCTATCGATCGACCGATGGCGGGCACACGTTCGACGCGTTTGCCGGCGCTCCGAGCGGCGACGATTACCAGTTGCTCTGGATCGACCCGCGCAATTCCAAACGGATGCTCGCCGGCGTTGATCAGGGCGCGGTCGTGAGCGTGGACGCCGGCGCGAGCTGGAGCAGTTGGTACAACCAGCCGACGGGTCAGTTCTATCACGTCGTCACCGACGATCGGTTTCCCTATCACGTCTTTGCGGCGCAGCAGGACAGCGGGTCGGTGGCCGTCCCGAATCGCAGCGACTTCGGGGAGATCAGCTATCGCGATTGGTACCTCCCCGGCGGTTTCGAATTCGGTTATCTCGCGCCCGATCCGCTCGACGCGAACAGGGTGTTCGCCGGCGGGTGGTACAGAACCGTACTGCGGTTCGATCGACGAACGGCACAGATCGCAACCGTATTCACGCCAGGGACCAGATACCGGTCCGTGAACAACGCGCCGATGGCGTTCTCGATGCACGACCCGCACACGCTGTACTACGGGACGCAGTTCATGCTGAAGACGACAGATGGCGGTGTGTCGTGGCGGGAGATCAGTCCAGATCTCACGGAAGCGCAAGCGCCACCGCCGCCGAACGCGGATCGCCGGCCGCAGTCGTCGATCACATCGTTCTCGATCTCGCCGGTACGGCAGGGCGTGATCTGGGCGGGCACGAACAACGCCGTGATTCAGCGCACCGCAGACGATGGCGTGGCGTGGCACGACGTGTCGCCACACGATATGCCCCCGCACGGCACATTTGAGATCGTCGAGGCCGGGCGTCACGATGAACGGGTCGCCTTCGCCGCCTATATCGTGCCGAACGACGTGCACCCGTACGTCTATCGGACCCGTGATGCGGGGGCCTCGTGGACCTTGATCGTGCGCGGGCTGCCCGACGATGCATTCGCGAGGGTCGTGCGCGAAGATCCGGTGGTGCCCGGCCTCGTCTACTGCGGGACGGAGAACGGCATCTATATGTCGGTGGACGACGGCGACACGTGGCAGTCCCTTCAATTGAACCTGCCGGCATCGTCGATGCGCGATCTCGCGGTGCACGGCGACGATGTGGTGCTTGCGACCTACGGCCGAGGATTGTGGGTGCTCGACAACGTGACGCCGATCCGTCAGCTCGCGTCGAGCGCGCCATCGGGAGATATACAGATCCTCGCGCCTGCGCGCGCCGTTCGAGCTCGTTGGGACAACAACGAAGACACGCCGCTGCCGATCGAGACGCCGGCGGCGCCGAATCCGCCCGAAGGCGCCGTGATCGACTACTACCTCGCGCATGCGATCACCGACGAGCTCACGTTGACGGTCACCGACGAGCGCGGCGACGTGGTGCGCCGATACTCGTCCTCGGAGCAGGCGGCACCGTCGCTTCCAGCCAACGTTCCGTCGTACTGGTTCGGGCCGCCGGAGGTTGCTTTCGCGGACCGCCGGCCTGAACCGTTTCGCGTGGGATTTCCGTTATCCGGCGCCGAAGGTCCTCCCGTTCGGCTATTTCGGCGCGATGCTGCCGTACGTCGAGTACACGCTCGCTGATCACGCCATTCCGGGCCGCACGCCGCGCGACCAGCCGCAGGGTCCGCTCGCCGTGCCGGGCCGTTACACGCTCGAGCTGTCCGCCGGAGGCCAGCGCGCGACTCAGACACTCGTGGTCGAGCCGGATCCGCGCATCGCGGCGACGCCGGCAGATCTCACGGCACAGCTGACCCTGGCTCGTCGCATCGTCGTCGGCCTTTCAGCCAGCTATGATGGCTACTCGAGGCTCGCCGATTTGCGCGTCGCGATTGCGGATCACACGAAGGCGCTCGGCGCCGCGAAGGATTCGACGACGGCGACGACGGCGCTCGCAGTGTTCGAAAAGCAAATCGAGCATGTGCAGAATGGAACCGCGGAGGCGCCGGGGCTCGGAACCGTGAACCGCGAAATGGCGCGGCTGTTCAGCATGGTCGAGAGCGCGGACGTGCGGCCGACGGAACCGCTCGAAGCGGCCACGGCGGCGTGGTGCGCCTCGCTCGACAAGGCCTACGCGGGCTGGGAATCGTTGAAAGGCGCCGAGCTGTCGGCCGCGAACGCCGCGCTCGCCTCAGTGCATCGACAGCCGATTGAAGTGCCGTCGCCGCCCTCGGTCGCCTCATGTCCGCGATAAGGTCGACGAGAGATTAGCCAAGGTGTTTCGGAGGATGAATGTCTGCCACTGCCATGCCCACGCCGCAATTGGTTTTCGATACGCTCGGCGCATATCAGCGCACCGCCGCGCTTCGAGCGGCCGTTGACCTCGAAATCTTCACCGCCATCGACGAAAAAGCCGCGACGGCGGGCGAGATCGCCAAACGCTGCGGCGCCAGCGAGCGAGGCACGCGCATTCTTTGCGATTTCCTGACCATCAGCGGTCTGTTGTCGAAGACGGCCGAGCGCTACGGTCTAACGCCGGAAGCGGCGGCCTTTCTGTCGAAGAAGTCGCGGATGTACGTCGGGTCGGTGTGCGAGTTCCTCGTCTCACCGGAGATCACGCGCAACTTCGAGGACTTGGCCGCCACCGTTCGACGCGGCACGGTCGCGCCGCAGGGAAACACCATCGCCGGCCGCGAGCAGCAGCATTGGGTGACGTTCGCGCGGGCGATGATGCCGATGATGATGCCGGCGGCGATCGGCATTGCCGACGTGCTGAACATCGCTTCAGCGGGTCCGATGAAAGTGCTCGACGTCGCTGCCGGCCACGGCATCTTCGGCATCGTGCTCGCACAGCGGAACCCGCGCGTCGAGGTCGTGGCGGTGGATTGGCCTGGCGTGCTCGCGGTTGCGTCCGAGAATGCCGCCAGAATGGGCGTCGCCGACCGACACCGCACCCTGCCTGGCGACGCGTTCACCGTCGACTATGGAACCGGATATGACCTCGTGCTGCTGACGAACTTCCTGCATCACTACGACGTGCCGACGAACACGACGCTCCTCCGCAAGGTGGCCGACGCGCTCAAGCCGGGCGGTCGAGCGGTGATTCTGGAGTTTGTTCCGAACGAGGATCGCGTCACGCCGCCGATAGCCGCCGGCTTCAGCCTGACGATGCTCGCGGGCACGCCCGCGGGCGACGCTTACACGCTTTCGCAGCTCAGGCAGATGGCGGCGGACTCGGGCTTCGCCGGTGGCGTGGTCGCGCACCCGCTGCCGATGCCCGAAACCGTCGTCGTCGCGACGAAGTAGTCAGCGTCAACGACCGGCGTCGCGGACCGCGAACAGTGGCGGCTGCTTGTCCCGGTCGCCGGTCGCATCCTGATACGCCTTCGCGAGCGCCATCAGCTCGCCTTCGCGATAGAGATGCCCTGAAAACATCACGCCGGTCGGCGCGCCCTCCGGGGTGAACCCGTTCGGCACGGCGACCGACGGATGCCCGGTCAGGCTCATGACCGGATTCAGGCTGGTGCGCGAGTCGAGCGTCAGGCTCGTGAACATCACCACGTCCACGTCATTGATGGCGCGCGCCACGTCCTGCATGATCGCCGCGCGCCGCCGGTTCGCCTGCAGATAATCAACCGCGGTCACGAGCTGGCCCGCGCGAAGGTACCGGCCTGTCCGCTCGCTGACGCCAGTGTACAAACCGCGCGCGGTCATGGATTCGAAGGCCGCCGCGCGCTCGACGTATTCGATGAAGTAACTGAGATCACCGCCCGGCAGACGGACATCGTGCAACGTGCACCCGAGCCGTTTCAGCAGCGCGATCGCGCGGTCGTTGTTGGCGCGCTGATCTGGATCGCGCTCGGCGTCGAGCATCGCCGGCACATAACCGACGCTGCGTGGATACCGGCCGCGCGTCGCGTCCCAGGAAACGGGCGCGTCCTCCCGTACGGCGAGATCTCATTCCATCCGGCCCGGCGATGGCGCGCAGAACGATGGCGCAGTCCTGAGCATGGCGGCACATCGGCCCGATCTTGTCGAGCGTGCTGCCGGCCGTCATGACACCGGTGCGACTCACGCGCCCGAACGTGGGCCGCAGCCCGACGATGCCGCAGCGGACAGCTGGCGAGAGGATCGATCCGCCGGTGTCGGTGCCGATCGAGAATCCGACGAGTCCCGCGGCCGTCGCGGCGCCCGGGCCCGCGGACGATCCGCTCGACCCCTGCTGCAGGTTCCACGGATTGTTCGTCCGACCGCCGGCCCACTGATCGCCAAACGCGAGCTCGCCCGTCGTCAGCTTGGCGACGAGCACCGCGCCCGCGGTCGACAGGCGCTGCACGACCGCTGCATCGTCAGGAAACGTCTGCTGCGCGAGCGGCGCGGCGCCCCACGCCGTCGGATAGCCTTTTGCCGCGATGATGTCCTTCACGCCGTACGGGACGCCGTGCAGCACGCCGCGGTAGTGGCCCGCGGCGATCTCGCGATCGGCGGCGCGCGCTTCCGACAGCGCGCGTTCCTCGGTCAGTGACGCGACGCAGTTCAGCTGCCGGTTGTACCGCTTCAGTCGCTCGAGATACATCGTCGTCAAGTCGACCGACGATGCCGCACCCGTGCGGAGCAGATGCGCGAGGTGCGTCACCGGCCAGAAGGCGACCGCCTCGAGATTCTTCGGACGGCTCAGAGAAGGCGCCGGCTCGATCTCGAAGATCGCCGGCTGGCGCGGCGGCAACGGGAGGCCCGGCGGACGCGGATCGAAATGGATCGGCAGCGGCGAGGCGTTGGTCAGCGCAGGCTTGTCGATTTCTTCCGCGTGCTTCGCGAGGCTCGAGAGCGACGACGTGAGCTCGGCGCACTCTTTGTCGGAGAATGGGAGGCCGGCGAGGCGTGCGGCTTCGCGGACCATCTCCACGGAAATTGTCTTGGTGCCCGGCTGGATTTGCGCCCAGACGAGGCCAGGCATCAGCGTGGACGACAGGCCGGCGGTGGAGAAAACCGCGAGGAACGCGCGGCGATCGGGCATGGACATGATCGGCGATTATACGAGCGCGGCCGTCCACGGCCGGCCGCGCCTCGTCAGTGCTGGCCGGCGCCAGCCTGAATCGCCGTGAAGATCTGTCCGCCGATAATCAGCGTGCCGGATCGCGGCGGTCCCGGATTCGGCGCGATCACGTAGGAGACAAGCGCGTATCCGGTGCCGCCGGCGGCGCCGACCGTGACCGTCAGCCAATCGACCTGGCTCACGGCGGTCCACGGGCAGATGGGCGTGGTCTGCACGGCGACCCAGTCGTTCGCGCCCGCGGCGGGAAAATTCCACGATTGAGGCTGAAGGCTGTACGTGCAGCCGCTCGCCTGCGTCGCCGTAAATCGCTGCCCTGCGGCTGTGATCTCGCTCGAACGCTGCGGCCCGGCGTTCGGCGACAGGTTGATCGATATCGCGCCCGGGCCGATGCCCGCCTGTCCTCCCGTGATGGCGAGCCAATCGGCGCCGCTGGCCGCCGTCCACGAACAGCCCGACGCGACGTTCATGGCGATTGCCGCCCCGCCTCCCGCTGCAGGGAAGGTTGTCGCCGGCGGGTCGAGACGGTATTGGCATCCCGACGCCTGTGTAATGGTGAAGGAGTGGTTCGCGACCGAGACCGTCGCCGTGCGCGCCGGCCCGAGGTTCGGATCGATCGCGAGATCCGTGTTGCCGGGTCCCGCGCCCGCGGATCCGGTTGCCAGGTGCGCCCACGGAACCGTGCTGACGGCCGACCACGTGCATCCCGCGCCGGCGCTGACACTGACCGTGGCATGCCCGCCCACGCCGGGGATCGCGGCCGACGCGGGCGTCACCGTGAATGCACACCCGTCCGACTGCGTCAACACGACGCGTTGATCGGCGACGGTGACGTTCGCATGGCGAGCCGGTCCGTTCCATGAGGCCGCCTGCACAGTGACCCGCGCATTGCCCTTGTACGTGCGGCCGGTCGGGAGCGACAGCCAGTCGGCGTCAACCTGCGCGGTCCATTCGCACAGCGCGTTGCTCGCCGTGACAGTGACGTCGGCACCGCCGCCTGTGGACGGCAGCGACATCTGTCCCGACGAGAGCTGAAAATGACACGCCGCCGCGCTCTGGTTTATCGCGACGTGCTGATCGACGACCGTCAGGGACGTGGAGCGTGCGACCGGGTCGCCGGTCGCGGCGACGACGAACGTCGCTGTGCCGCTCCCCTGCATTGCCGTCGGCGGGGTCACCGTCACCCACGGCGCGTCGTCATGCACGTCCCACTGGCAGTCGCGTGCGGTCGTGACGGTGACATGCCCTTCGCCGCCCTCGGCGGTAAATGTGGTTGGCGACGCGGACACGGTGGTCGAGCACTTCGATGTCGGCCCCACTCCGATGACTTCCTGCGAGGTCGACGTCGACGTGCAGGCGACGATCGCCGCCGCCGATACCAACGCGGCAAGCGAGGCCGCGCGCGTGACTGAGCAGTATCCAGCCATCAGCACGCCGAGCTACAAGTTTCGAACCAGTTCAGGTGGGCGGCTGTACCGACGTTATGTGAAACGGGTGTGTATTGGTTGGCGCTCTCATCGAGCCACTTCGTACTGCAACCCGACGAATCGTGCCGACGGCACAACACCGGGATCCATCGAGCATTGCCTCGGCCCCTTTGAGTAGAATGGCAGCTTCGATATGGCTCCCTGCCGAGTGCTCGTCGTCGAGGACCACGAGCCATTCCGCCGCGCGCTCTGCGCCTTGCTGCACGAATTACCGGAGGTGGTAGTCGTCGGCGAAGCTGCAGACGGCGACGATGCCATCCGTCAGGCGACCGTGCTGCAGCCCGATCTCGTCACGCTGGACATCGGGTTGCCCACGCTAAGTGGCCTTGCGGTTGCGAGCGCGTTACATGTGGCGGCTCCTCACACCAAGATTCTCCTCGTGACCAACGAATGGTCATCGGACGTCATCGACGAAGCGTTCCGCAGAGGCATCCACGGGTTCGTATATAAGCCACACCTCAAGCGGGATGTGGCGCGCGCGTTCAGCACAATCATGGGGGGCGCACAATTCGTCGGCCGCGCCGAGCGTATCGCTCGCGGAGACGCGCTCGCATCGCACCATCACGATCTGCTGTTCTATTCGACCGACGAGGTATTCGTCAGCGCCTTCAGTCAATTCGTCGCGAGCTCACTGCGTCAGGATTGCGCGGTCATCGCGTTGCTGACCGAATCGCACTGCGAGAGCATCCGTCGCAATCTTCAGAGTTCTCACGTCGATCTCGACCACGCAATTCGAGAGGGCGTGTACATCCCGGTGAATGTCCAACAGCTGATCTCGAAGGTGATGGTCCACGGCACGCCGGATCCGACACGCTTCATGAGCGCCTCCGGCGAGTTGGTCGCGGAGGCCGTTCAGCGCGCAGCGGATCAAGGCCGCAAGGTGGCGGCATGCGGCGAATGCGCGCCCGCTTTGTGGGCGGACGGATACGTCGACGCCGCCATTCAACTCGAACATGTGTGGGATGACGTATCGAGACGCCAGCCGATCGACGTTCAGTGCGCGTATCCGATGAGCGTCCGCGAGGAAAGTGCTCATTCGGTGAAGCGGCTTTGTGCCGCGCATACGGTCGTCGAGATACGTTGACGCGGCGGACCCCATGACCAGGTTACGTAACCACGACATCGACGGCAGACGGACGAATCCATCGGCACTCGAAGGCTGGCGACGCGCTGCGGCGATCGTCCAAGCAGCCGTTGACGCGTTCATCGGCGTCGATGACGAAGGCCATATCCTGCTTTTTAATGAAGCCGCCAGAAGGATGTTCGGCTGCCCGGAACAGGAGGCGTTACGCCGCCGGCTCGACGCGTTCGTGGCGCCGCGTTTCCGCACCGAACTCGACGTTGCCTTCGAGCGCGCGCGTAAGGCGCAGCCCGACTCGCGTCGTCCGACGGCTTCGACATTACGGGGCCTGCGCACGAATGGTCACGAGTTCTGGTGCGAGGTGTTGATCGCTCGACACGATTTCGCCGGCCATCCGGAATTCAGCGTAGCCATCCGCGAGATCAGCGAGCGAACGCAAGCCGAACGATCGGTCGGCGGGGAGCAGGAGCAGTTTCGTCTGATTGCGAATACGGCTCCCGTCATGATCTGGATGTCAGACGTCGACAAACAGGTGACGTTCGTCAATCAGCCCTGGCTCGATTTCACCGGCTGGCCGGTGAATGTCGCGCCGGGACATCGGTGGATCGAGCTGATCCACCCCGACGACGTCGACCGATGCGGCGATGCCTATGCGAAGGCCTTCGACCAGCGCCAGCCATTCCACGTGGAGCATCGTCTCCGTCGCCACGATGGCGAGTATCGATGGATCGTGACCTCGGGTGTACCGAGATACGACGCAGCCCGGTCGTTCGCCGGTTATGCGGGTATCGCCGTCGACGTCACCGAACGAAAGGAGGCTGAAGCGACGCTGTCCTCACTGAGTCAGCGGCTGATCGAAGCGCACGAGGAAGAGCGCGCACGGTTCGCCCGGGATCTTCACGACGACATCGGCCAACAGTTGACGGTGCTGTTGCTGGGTCTCGAGGCCGTAAAGCAGCGGGTCGACGGCCCAATGCCTGAAACGGGCCTGGAGATCGGAAAAGCGATCGAGATGCTCACGACGCTCTCGGGTGATGTGCAGAGCCTGTCCCATCGTCTCCACCCACCGCAGTTGCGGCACATGGGCCTCGAGGCCGCGGTGCGGGCAGTATGCGCCGAGATATCCGAGCGGACGGCCGTGGAGGTCCGGTTTCACCCCGAGTCCCCCGTGACTGGTCTGCCGGAGGACGTGTCGGTGTGCCTGTATCGCGTGCTGCAGGAAGGGCTGCAAAATGCGATCAAGCATAGCCGCTCACAGCACGTTGACGTGTCGCTCGGCGGCGATGACAGCCGCATTGAACTGACCGTGCGAGACGCAGGCGTTGGCTTCGACGCGAGCACCGTGTCGCGGGGCCGCGGTCTCGGCCTGGTCGGAATGAACGAACGATTGAAGATAGTCGGCGGTGCATTGACGATTGATGCCCGACCGGGTCGCGGAACCACGGTTCACGCGTTCGTGCCACGGAAGCCACGCGAATCAATGCGGAACTGAATGTCGCCGGAGAGACTCGCATGTCACGAACGGTCGCGATGACCGTCGCGCTGACGACGATGTTGTTGGTCGCGAGGACGGTCGGCACGCAGGAGCAAGGGTCCGGCACGTGGCGACAGCTCGGCGAGACGACCGCGAGTTTTCTCACGGACCACGACACGGTTATCCCTCAACCGCCGTATGAGAATTTTCACCGAATAAAATTCAAAATCGGCGACGCGCCGCTCACCCTCGTTCGCGTCGTCGCGCTGTACGACGATGGCGAGCCGGATCGTGTGGACATGCGCGAACGGATTGAAGCGCGCGGCGAAAGCCAGGCCATCGAGCTGCAAAGCGCTGGCAAACGGAATCTTCGCAAGATCGAGTTCTGGTACGAAGCAGGGGAGGCTCGCGGCGGCGTACGCGTCACGGTGTTCGGGAAGAGATGATATTCATGGGCCTATCGCTTCGCGATAGTCGTTGGACGGCGTTGGTGGTCGTGTTGCTGCTCCACAGCCCACTATCGGCCGTGGCACGCGGCGAGACGAGGCGCGTGCTGGTGCTGTCGTCCTCCGAGCGGCCGTTCGCGCCGCAGTCCAACTTTGCCGACGCGCTCGTGCGGGATCTCACGCAATCGTCTCGCGAGCCCATCGAGTTCGTCGAGGTATCCATTCAAGCGGCGCGCGCGAGCAGTGAAGGGCCCGATGACGCGATTGCGCAGCGGATACGGTCCGAGTTTCGCCGGGACAAGTTCGACCTGATCGTGACGATTGGCGGGCCCGCCGCAAAACTTGCGCAGCGGTTCCGGCAGGAGCTTTTTCCAGCCACGCCGATGATCATCGCCGGTGTCGACGACCGCTTCGTCGAGCACGCCACGTTCACCGATAACGAGACGACCGTCGCCACGCGACACGATCCGGCGCTGATGATCGACGAGATCCTGCGGCTCTTGCCGGAGACGCGCACCGTGATGGTGGTCGTGGGCGCGTCGCCGCTGGAGCAGTTCTGGTTGCAGGACATGAAGCGTGAGTTCCGACGATTCGCGGACCGGCTGCAATTCATCTGGACCGACACGCTCGGGTTCGACGAGATCGTGGCACGTAGCCGGACGATGCCCGATCATTCGGCCATTTTTTTTACGATACTGGCACTGGACGGCAAGGGCGAACCACGGCCCGACGGTAACACGGTGGCGGCGCTCCACGCCGTCGCCAATGTGCCGATATTCGCGCTGTACGGCATGGGAGAGGGCATCGTCGGCGGGCCGCTGCTGTCCACTGACGACCTGAGTCGCACGACCGCCCGGGTTGCGCTCCGTGTGCTCGCCGGCGCAAGGCCAGGCTGCATCAAGACACCCACGCAACGCGTCGGCCAGGCGATCTACGACGCGCGTGAGCTGCGACGCTGGAACATCGCCGAGACCCGTCTAGAGACGCGGAGCGTTGTGCTGTTCCGCGAACCGCCGATCTGGCGGCGTTCGATCGCTGTCGGCGCGCTGCTCGGTGCGATCCCCGTTGTCGCGATCGGGCTGCTCGTCGGCCTGATCACGCGGCGTCGAGCCCAGCGCCGCGGAGCGACCGCAGACGTTCTCACGCTGGGTCCTCCGGATGGGACAGTCCAGCTATGGACGGCGGGTCCCGACGGCGAGCGGGTGGGGGCCGGCGACGCTTCCAAGACCGGGACGCACCTCTTGTGGACGGTCTTCGTGCATCCCGACGACGTCGAGCGATGCCGCGAAATTTATCGTCATGCGCTCGAGAGGCGTGAGCCGTTTCAGATGGATACCGCGTTCGCGGAACCGGCGGGGAGGAGCGGTGGATTCTCGACACCGGACTTCTGAGGCTCTCGGGGAAGGACTTCAACGGATACGTCGGGTCGGCCGTCGACATCACGAGACTCCGCCAGGCGCGCTCGGAGCTGTCAGATCTGAGCCGGCACCTTCTGCAGGCGAATGAACGGGAGCGCGCAGCGCTCGCGAGGACGCTGCACGAGGACGTGTGCCAGCGAATGGTGGCGTTGACCCTGCGGTTGCACCATCTGGAGGGCGCGGCGAATCACCGCGAAATCGCCGACATTCGAGAAAAACTGGCAAGCCTGGTCAGCGATCTCGCCGCCGTGGCCGATCCCGTCCATCAGCGACTCGAGGTGCTCGGGCTCACGAGCGCAGCCCGGAAATTCTGCACCGATATATCGGCGCAGTACGCCGTCGCGATCCACTTTCAGGATGAGGATGTCCCTCCCGATCTGCCTGCGGACGTCGGGCTGGCCCTCTATCGCGTATTACAGGAGGCCACGATCAACGCCGTCGTTCACTCGGGTGCACGCGAGGTCTCGGTCTCGTTGCGCGGCACCGCGGCCGAAGTTCGTCTGCAAATCGTGGATCGCGGAGTCGGCTTCGACACGCACCGCGCGGTTGCGAACGGCGGGGTGGGGCTCGTGGCGATCCGCGAACGGCTCGAACTCGTCAACGGCGACAGCGTGATCGAATCGCGGAAGGGCGAGGGAACTCGCGTCGAGGCGCGGGTCCCATTGAAGCAAGACGCCTGAGCGGTCCTCACATCAGAAGCCTCGGTCACGACCAGCCTTAGACGTCTTGATAATCGCCTCACACACGGGTCGCTTCAGCAAATAGACCATCAAATGCACGAATTCTGAAAACAACCGTTCTGCGTTGACTCCTTCTTTCCGCGCGTGTTACACGTTCGCCACTTCCCGACGATTTTCCAGACAACGGGGTCTCGAAGCAGCGCGTCGACGCAGTAGTGCGCCCGCCCTGTCCGGGAAGAACTCTAGACCGCGAACGCGTGCAAGCGACCGCAAACGCTGCGAAGGGGGCCGATATGCGGAAGGTCGTATGGGGATTTCTGCTTCTACTCGTGCTCGTGGCCGGTGATGTTGTTGCTCAGACGACCGAAGGGTCGATTCGAGGGTTCATTCGCGACGAGCAGGGCGGCGTGCTCCCTGGTGTAACCATGACAGCGAAGAGTGCGCAGAACCCGAATCCGCTCACGGCGGTCACCGACGAGCAGGGCGGCTATCGGTTGATCAACGTTCCGCCGGGGACGTACGCGCTCACCGCGGAATTGCAAGGGTTTCAGAAACTGATTCGCGGCGACCTGGTCCTTCACGCAGGTTTGAATCTCGATATCGACCTCGTGATGAAGGTTGGAACGCTCTCCGAAACCGTTCAAGTGAACGGAGAGGCGCCCTTAATCGAAACGAAGGACGCGGTGCAGTCGGTCAGCGTCACCGGCGAAACGGTGCAGGCGCTCCCGCTAGGCCCGCAGAAGCACTGGTCGGAATTCATCCGCTTCACGCCCGGCGCCATCTCGAGCGACGCCACCAATAACCAGGCGCCCGTCTTCTACATCCACGGCTCGGGCATCGTCTCCGAATCGACGCTGATGGACGGCGCCGACATGACGTCGGCGATCAACCCATGGCTCGGCTACACCGGGCTGCCGACCGACACGGTCGCGGACGTGCAGCTGAAGACGAGCGGTCTCGATGCGTCGGCCCCGCTCGGTATGGGCCTCGCGGCGAACGTCATCACGAAGTCGGGCACGAACGCGTTCCACGGCAGCGGCACGTTCACCTACGCGCCAGGCAGCTGGGTCGGCAACAACGTGCCGGGTGGCTCGGCGTCGAGCGCCGGCATCAACCAGCCCGAGTTCGCCCTCGGCGGACCGATCGTCGCGGACAAGGCCTGGTTCTTCGGCTCATACCGCTATCGCGGCGGCTTTCTCGGCATCAACAGGCCGGCAAGTCAGGTCGCGGCGATGCAGGCCCTCAGCACGGGTTTCGTGCCGTTCAACAACGACTTCAACAACGCGAACATCATCTTCGTCAAGGTCGACGCGAAGCTGAGCCCGATCCACCAGTTCTCGAGCTTCTTCAACCGCGACTCGACGCCGTACGGCAGCAACGGCACGTTCAACACCGGCAATTTCGTCCAGACCAACATCGGCGGCGAGGGCTTCTCCGCGCGTCTCACGTCCGCCTGGAACAACTGGCTGGCTACGCGGATGTCCTTCTCGTGGAACAACAAGAGCGCGCTGACGTCGATGGTCAACGCCAGCCCGACCTCCGTGAACGTCTTCCAGACTGCGGTACCGTCCAGCGGCCAGCTGGTCGGCACCACGCAGCTCGCCACGACGGGGAACGTCCAGAGCGCGACGGCATCGCCCTACACAAAATGGACGATCACCGGCGACGCGACGATGTTCCGCGGCCAGCACGAGATTCAGACCGGCGTGTTCCTGCAGCCGCACATGGTCCGCAAGGACGTCATCACCTACGCCAACGGCGGCAACGCCCTCGAGGAGTTCGCCCTGGCGAATCCGAACAATCCCGCCGGAGGGCTTCTGCCGTTCCATGAACGGATCTACCAGGCCGGGTCCGGCGTGCTCGATCTCGGCCACTTTTCGGACAATGCGGTCTACGTCCAGGACGCCTGGCGGCCCACGCAGCGTCTGACCGTCAATGGCGGCATCCGCCTGGATCGCGTCTACCGGTACGACGATCTGTTCAACGAGCAGCTGCAGAACAGCTGGGAGGTGGGGCCACGGCTTGGCCTGAACTACCTGGTGACCACGGACGCGCGCAACTCGGTGCGTGCCTCCTGGATGCGCCTGGCCGACGCCGCGAGCATCAATAACTTCTCGGCCAGCGGCTCCGGGACTCAGGGCTCGGGCTCGCTGGCGGTTGGCTTCACCGATTACTTCTCGACGAAGATGGACGGGACCTGGAACACCTCATTCGTCACGCCGCCATCCACGTCAGCGAATCCGAGCGTCGTGCCGGATCCGAACTATCACCAGCCTTACGTCAACGAGTTCGCGATGGGGTATCGCCATCAGTTCCCCGGTCAGTGGTACGGCGACATCGGCTACGTGTACCGCGAATACAAGGATCGGACGGCGCTCGTCGAGACGAATGGCATCTACAACGGTAACGTGTTCCAGGGTTACAAGAACGTTTCACTGAACCAGATCAACAGCCTCACGAATAACATCTGGAACTGGCCGGTCTACAAGGCGCTCGAGATGATTGCCGCCAGGCAGTCGTCGAAATTCCAGTTGCTGTTCAGCTATACCCAGGTCTTTCCGCATCTGGCCGGCACGTGGCAGCCGAACGACCCGGCGTCGTTCATCCAGCCGTCCGCGTTCCCATTCGACCGCGGCCTCCTGAGCAACGACAATCGCACCGCGAGCAGCGGTAACGGCCTCGACATCAGCTCGGCCGGCCAGAGCAGCATCGAGTGGATGCAGCAGATCGCCCGCGCGAACGTTGTCTACCGCGCGCCGTACGACATCAATCTCTCCGCGAGCTACACCTACCAGAACGGCCGGTACTCGGGGCCGATCTACACGAAAATCGCCGCGCCAGATCCGCAGTTCGGACCTGCGACCGTCACCCTCTCCAATGGACGTGTTGTGGCGAATCCGCTGGCGACCACGGCGCGGCTGGCGAACGCGACCCGCAGCGACGGTCAGTTCGAGCTCGCAGCGCTGCAGTACTTCAATGTGAGGATCGGCAAGGAGTTCCCGCTGCCGAGGCGATCCAAGCTCGCGGTCAACTTCGACATGTTCAATCTGCCGAACCTCGGCAACTATCAGGGATTTCTCTCGAGCGCGAATCTTCTCTACAGCTCGAACTACGGCCTCGGGGGCACCGCGCAGCCGCCGCGAAGCTTCCAGCTGGAGCTGCGATATACGTTCTAAGCGACGAGGTGCCTCGAGTGCGGCGAACAGTGCTCGGTCTTCGTCGCGCACGTGACCAGAGCAGGGCGCCGCTCGATCCTGAATTTCGATCCGGAAATCGCGGAATGGCCGCGCGATCGCCAAGGTGATGACGGAGGGTTCGAACGCATCAGTAGGAACTCAGTGCAGCTCCCGCGGACGCCATTGCACGAGGATCATCTGCGTATGCGGCTTGTGATAGGGGCTGATCGGCGCGGGCGAGAACGCATGCTTGAACGCCGAGCTGATCAGACACGAATCGCCGCCCGACAATGTGATGACGTTGTTCTCGCCGTTGTGGACGAACCGCAGTTCGACCGCGCCGCTGAGGACGTAGACGAATTCCTGTCCGGCGTGAGCCACCAGGCGCGCCTTGCGCCGCGACTCCGTGAGGGTCACGAGCAGAGGCGACATCCCTCGTCTTCGAAATGCGGCGGCGAGCGGGCGTACGACCGCCTCGCCGCAGCATTTCGTCTCCGCGCGATGCGCCGCCGCCGACGGGTGCGCGTGCCGGCGCAGGTCCGCGGCGCGGTCGACCGCGTACATATCGCCGGCCGCCGCGACGCTCGTCAGGAAGTGCGCCAGCGGCTTCCGCAGCTTCCGACGAATGTGCAGCAGCAGCTTGATCGACAGAGGGCCGTCGCCTCGCTCGATCCGCGCGAGACGCCTCACGCTGATGCCGAGCTGCTTGGCGAAGCTCAACGCCGACATGCCACGCGTGCGTCGAAGCGCTCCGATCTTGCCCGCGATTTCGTCGGCCGGACTGCGGTGCGGCGCCTCCAGCATGTAGACGACGGGCCCGGAGCCAACGTCGGCGATTTCCGTCTCGGCGGGCTCGTCCAGGGAATAGAGCACGTGAACGCTGCGCGCGGGAATCGTTCCGGTGGCGCGGACGCAATGGGGAAGATAGCTCGCGAAGTACATGCAGTCGCCGGGGCCGAGTTTCTCGCGCAAGAGCCGCTTGGGGCTCTTGATCAGAACCTCCATTCGACCTTTCAGGACGAACACGAACTCTTCATGGCTGTGCGAGATGAATCGGAGCTGGTCGTCCCGCATCGCATGGATCTCGATCTCGTACGGATCGAGGTAGCGGCCGACGAATGCGTCGGCGAGCGGCCAGAGGCGATTGTGGTACAACGTCGGCTGGCGCCGCTTGCGGCCGATGACATGCAGCGATGCGGACGGCCGCGTGATGATGTCGGCCCGGCGGGTAATGAAAACGCCGGCGGCCTTGCTTCTCGGCAGAAGGACATCCAGCGCGGTGTCCAGTGCCTCGCTGATCTGCAGCAGCAGTCGGACGTCCGGTGAAACATGCTGATTTTCGATGGCCGAGAGCGTCGCGACCGAGATCGATAGACGTGAGGCCACCTGCTTGAGCGTCCAGCCGCGACGACGGCGTTCGTCCCGTATCCGGAGGGCGAGATTGCGCGCGACCTCGATGTCGTCGCGATGCAGGGACACCGACACAATCGACAACTATACTCCGCGATTCCAGCGACACTTCCTGTACGGACGATCTCCCTGTTGTCAGCAAGATACTCACAAGGACACGAAGATGAGAACTGCCTGTCGTGCACTCGTCGTGCTGGCCGCGTGCCTGATGGCCGCGAGCGCGCAAGCGGCAACGGTGATCACCGGCGCCACGCTGATCGACGGAACCGGAGCGCCGCCGATTCGCGACGCCGTCATCGTGATCGACGGGCGCGTCATCACGGCGGTCGGCCCGCGCGATCGCGTGACCATTCCGGCCGGCGCGAAGGAGATCAAGGCGGCCGGAAAATTCGTGATTCCCGGCTTGATGGACGCCAACGTCCATTTGGTTCTCGGCTCGTCGATCGAATTCATCGTGCGGTATGAGGGTCACTACGAGGATCTGATCGAGGAAGCCGCGCAAGTGACGTTGAAGAACGGCGTCACGACGGTCTTCGACTCGTGGGGCCCGCTCCAGCCGCTGCTCAACGTCCGCGATCGCATCAACGGCGGCGAGACGATCGGATCGCGCACGTTCGTCGCCGGCAACATCGTCGGCCTGAGCGGTCCGTTCGGCCGCGACTTCAACGTCGCCGCGGAAACGACGGCGACGAAAGCGCTGGTGCGGCGGGTGAACCGGCTCTGGGAAGAGAACACCGGCCCGGATCTGATGTGGGATACGCCGGATCAGGTCCGCCGCGAGATCCATCGATACGTGTCGCGCGGGATCGATTTCCTGAAGTACGCCGCCAGCGGCCATCGCGAGGAAGACTTCCTGCAGTTCTCCCCGGAGCAGCAGCAGGCGATCGTCGAAGAGGTTCACCGCGCCGGGATCATCGCGCAGACGCACACCACGTCGGTTGAGAGCCTTCGTCAGGCGCTCGAGGCCGGAGTGGACATGCTGCAGCACGGTTCGGTCACGGGCCCCACGCCCATTCCCGACTCGACGATCAAGCTGATGCTGGACAAGAAAGTCTATTGCGCCGTGCAGCCCAGGACGGCCAGGCGTCTGGCGATCGAGCTCGAGAACGCTGAGGACGCGGTGCCGAGCCGCAGAGCCAAAGAGCGTTTGCAGACGTGGAATGACAACGAAGTGCGGCTGGTCAAGGCTCACGTGCCGCTGCTGCTCGCGACCGACGGCGGCATGATGGATCCGGACGCCGCCGAATCGATGAAGCCCAAGATGAAGATCGATCGGTCGACCGAGCTGGGCGAAGGGCACTTCCTCTGGTTCAAGGCGATGACCGAAAAGGGCATGACGCCGATGGACGCGATCGTATCCGCCACGCGCAACATCGCCGCGGCCTACCACAAGCTCGATCAGCTCGGAACGGTACAGAGCCGGCAAGATTGCGGATCTCGTCGTCCTCGACGCCGACCCCCTCGCCGACGTGAACAACATTCGCAAGATCTCGATGGTGATGAAAGACGGGCAGGTCGTCGATCGCGACAGGCTGCCGATCAAGAAGGTGCTCACCGTCTCGCGAAGCAAACCGGCGAGGCCGACGTCCTCCAGCCAGGGAGCGCAGGGAGCGTCCAGATGACGCGTCGCGTCGCCATCGCATTCGCGCTGCTGGCGTTGACCTCGGTCCCCGCCGGCGCCCAGACGGTCGCGATCGTCGGCGCGACGGTCATCGACGGCACCGGCGCCGAGCCGGTGAAGGACGCGGTGCTTGTCGTCGACGGCGGCAGAATCACGGCCGTTGGCCCGCGGGCGAAGGTCGCCATTCCCGCGGGCGCGCGTCAAATCGACGCCGCCGGGAAATACGTCATCCCCGGCCTGATGGACGCGAACGTCCACCTCGTCCTCGGCTCGTCGATCGAGTTCATCGTGCGCTACGAAGGGCGCTACGAGGATCTGATCGAAGAAGCGGCGCAGGTCACGTTGAAGAACGGGCTGACGACGGTGTTCGATTCGTGGGGCCCGCTGCAGCCGCTGCTCAACGTCCGCGATCGGATCCGCCGCGGCGACACGGTCGGCAGCCGCGTCTTCGTCGCCGGCAACATCGTCGGTCTGAGCGGCCCGTTCGGCCGCGATTTCGATCGCGCGGCCGAGACGACGGCAAGCAAGGTGCTGGTGCAAGCGCGTCAACGCGGTGTGGGAAGAGAACGTCGGCCCCCCGCTGATGTACATGACGCCCGATCAGGTTCGCACCGAGATCCGGAAATACCTCGGGCGCGGCATCGACTTCCTGAAGTTCGCGGTCAGCGGCCACGTGCTCACGAACATGCTGCAGTTCTCGCCGGTTGCCCAGCGGGCGATCGTGGACGAAGTCCACAAGGCCGGCCTCATCGTCCAGACCCACACCACTTCCGTCGAGTCGCTGCGCCAGGGGATCGAAGCGGGCGTGGACATGATGCAGCATGCCGCGTCGACCGGTCCGGTCGCGATTCCCGACGCGACGATCCAGCTCGCGCTTGCGCGCAAGGTGTATCTGGCGGTGCAGCCGCGCACGAACCGCCGTCTCGACATCGAGCTCAAGCAGGCCGAGGACCGCACGCCGGACAGCATCACGCGGTTCAACGAGCGCGTGCGCCACGAGAATCAAACTCGATTCGTCAAAGCGGGCCTGCCGCTCCTTCTCGCCACCGATGCGGGGATGGCGGATCCTGACGCGGTCGAGCAGATGAGCCCGACGCAGCGCACCGATCGGCTGACCGAACTCGGCGAAGGCCACTTCCTCTGGTTCAGGGCGATGGTCGAGAAAGGCATGACGCCGATGAACGCGATCGTCTCGGCGACGCGCAACATCGCCGCCGCGTATCACAAGCTCGATCAGTTCGGGACGCTCGAGGCCGGCAAATCGGCTGATCTCGTGATTCTCGACGCGGATCCGCTGCAGAACATCGAGAACATCCGCCGCATCTCGACCGTGATGAAGGAAGGGCAGATCGTCGATCGCGAGGCGCTGCCGTTGAAGAAGGTGCTGACCGCTCCCCGCGATCGGCACACGAGCCACTAGCATGACGAGTCTTCGAGCGACGATGAGAACTCTGCTGACGGCGTGTCTGGCGTGCGCGGCGCTCCACGCCCAGTCGGCCGGCCCGACGATCGTGATCACAGGCGCGACGCTCATCGACGGCACCGGCGCGCAGCCCGTCCGCGACTCGGTGATCGTCGTCTCCGACGGCCGAATCGCCGCCGCCGGCAAGCGGTCGGCGGTCCAGATCCCGCCGGATGCGAAGACGATCGACGCCGCCGGCAAATTCGTGATTCCCGGACTGATGGACGCGAACGTGCACCTGGTCCTCGGCTCGTCGATCGAGTTCGTCGTGCGCTACGAAGGCCACTACGAAGATCTGATCGAGGAAGCGGCGCAGGTGACGCTGAAGAACGGCGTCACCACGGTCTTCGACTCGTGGGGGCCGCTGCAGCCGCTGCTCAACGTGCGCGACCGCATCCGCAAGGGAGAAGTGGCCGGCAGCCGCATGTTCGTCGCCGGCAACATCGTCGGATTCAGCGGGCCGTTCGGACGCGAGTTCAACCGCAACGCGGAGACGACGGCGACGAAGGTGCTGGTGCGCCGCATCAACGCCGTCTGGGAAGAAAACGTGGGTCCGCCGCTCTTGTACATGACACCCGACGAGGTGCGGACGGAAATCCGGAAGTACGTCGGCCGCGGCATCGACTTTCTGAAGTACGGCGCCAGCACGCACAACAACCTGTACCTGCAGTTCTCGCCGGAGGCGCAGCGCGCCATCATCGAGGAGACGCATAAGGCCGGCATCATCGCGCAGACGCACACCACGAACGTGATGAGCCTGAAGCACGCGATCGAGGCGGGCGACGACATGCTGCAGCACTGCGACGTCACGGGCCCGGTGGCGATTCCCGACGCGCTGCTCGATCAGATACGGGACCGGAACGTCTATTGTGCGACGCTGCCTCGGACGCGCGAGCGGCTGCGCTACGAGCTCGGTCAGAACGCCAGCGAGTACGGCCCTCAGTTGATCGACGTGATGCATTTCAACGACATCCGGCTGGTTCAGGCCGGCGTGCCGCTCCTCTTGTCCACTGACGCCGGCATGATGGATCCCGACGCGGTGGAGCAGCAGAAACCCGAGGCGCTCAGAGAGCGGTCGACGACGCTCGGCGATGGTCATTTCCTCTGGTTCAAGGCGATGCAGGAAAACGGCATCAAGCCGATGGACGCGATTCTCGCGGCGACGAAGAACATCGCGGCGGCCTATCACAAGCTGAACGAACTCGGGACGATCGAGAAAGGCAAGCTGGCCGACCTCGTCGTGCTCGATGCCGATCCCCTGGACGATCTGAACAACATCCGCAAGATCTCGATGGTGATGAAGGATGGCCAGGTCGTCGATCGATCGAGCCTCCCGCTGAAAAAAGTGCTGACCGCGCCGCGCGATACGAGCGTCGTCGTGGTGACGAGCGTCGGCGAGATCGAGATCGAGGTCGATACCACGCGCGCGCCGAGGACCGCCGCGAATTTCCTCAAGTACGTGGACGGGCATTTCTACGACGGTGGCACGTTCTTCAGAACCGTGACGCCGGACAATCAGCCGACCGACAAAACGAAGATCGAAGTAATCCAGGGCGGCGTGGCACCCGGGCGCGAGAAGGATCAGGCCCCGCCGATTGCCATCGAGCGGACCAAAGATACCGGTGTGTGGCACGCGGACGGGGCCGTCTCGATGGCTCGCAGCGAACCGGACTCGGCTCGCGCGTCGTTTTTCATCTGCATCGGGGATCAACCCGAGCTCGATTACGGGGGGGCTCGAAATCCGGACGGCCAGGGCTTTGCCGCGTTCGGCCGCGTCGTCCGCGGCATGGACGTCGTACGGAAGATCCAGAAATCGTCCGCGAAAGACCAGCAGTTGACTCCGGCGATCAGAATCGTGCGCATGACGCGCAAACCGCTGTCGCCGTCGGTTTCACCATAGGAGCGCCATCATGTCAGCCAGCTTTCTCCGGCGAACCCTCGCGTGTCTCTTCGTCGCCGCGATGTGCGGCTTCGTGCTGCCGAGCGGGCGGGTCGTCTCCGCTCAAGCCTCGAGCGGCGTCGTCGCCATCGTCGGCGCCACGGTGATCGACGGCACCGGCGGCGCGCCGATCCCGAATGCCACGATCGTGATGAAGGACAAGCGCATCACCGCGGTCGGCGCCAAGGGATCGGTCGCCGTGCCGCAGGGCGCGACCGTCATCGACGGAACCGGAAAGTACGTGACGCCAGGCTTCATCGACACCAACGTGCACATTTCGATGTACGCGAATCTCGAGACGCTCGCGCGGTATCTGCCTCGCGCCACGGAGGTCGTCGTCGAAGGCGCGCAGCTCGAGCTGAAATACGGCATCACGACCGTTCGCGACAGCTACGGCGAGCTGCCGACGCTGATGAAGGTTCGCGACATGGTCGCGCGCGGCGATGTCGTGGGGCCGCGCATGCTGGTCGCCGGCAACATCGTCGGCTGGGGCGGACCGTTCACGATCACGTTCGCGCAGATGAAGGACAGCGGCCTGTCGCCGTTCCAGGAGCAGGTGAACGATTTGATCGCTCAGGGTGCCGGCGAGGAGCTGATGGACCTGACGCCCGCCGAGCTCCGGGTGGCGATCGACAAGTACCTGGACAAGGGGCCGGACTTCGTCAAGTACGGCGGAACGAGCCACTGGAACAACCCGGTGTTCATCGGCTTCTCACTCGACGCCCAGAAGGCGCTCATCGAGGAAGTGCATAAGCGCAATCTGATGGTCGATACGCACTCGACGTCGATCGAGGGGCTGAAGCTGTCGATCCTGGCCGGCGTTGACGTGATCCAGCATCCCGAAGTCCTGGACCCCCGCGAGATGCCCGACGAGCTCGTGCAAATGATCAAAGAACGGAAGATCATCGGCTCGATGCTCGTGAATCAAATCACCGGCGCCGCCTGGAAGAAGCATCTGAAGACGAAGGAGACCAACCAGAAGAAGGAAGCCGACGCCGCCGCCGAATCCGGCGAGACGAAGACCAAGACGCTGGCTGAAAAACGCCAAGAGGCGCGAGATCTCGGTCTCGGGATCGACATGCGGCGCCGCAATGCCGAGAAACTCGTCCGCGCTGGTGTCATCCTCACGCCGGGCACCGACAACTACATCGGCACGGCGCCGGAGTTCCGTCGCGAGCCCAAGCCGCTCTGGACGGAGCCGGGTATGGGAACGATCACGGCGATCGAAGGCTATGTCGAGCTCGGCATGACGCCGCTGCAAGCGATCACCGCGGGCACGAAGAACGGCGCGATTGCCTGCAAGATGCAGAAAGATCTCGGGACGATCGAGGTCGGGAAGTTCGCCGACGTGCTCGTGCTCGACGCCGACCCGGCGGCGGACATCCACAACATCCGCAAGGTGAATCGGATCGTGAAGGACGGGCGCGTCATCGATCCGGGCTCGCTGCCGACCAAGCCGGTCTGGTACAAGCCGTCGCGGTCGAACACGACGTCTCAGCAGCCGCAGCGGTAAAAGAACAAAGGGCCTCCAAGACACGCGGGTTCGCTGCTGCCGCGTCGGCGCCACGGCCATCTACGGCACGGGCGCCGCGCGTCTCAGCGACGCGGTGATCGTCGTCTATGGACCGTCGCGGGCTCGTCACCGTGGCGATCGTCCAGACCTATAACGGATTCCGGATTTTGGTCCTCGGTTGATCGAGCGGCTGTCGATCTGGCCGTCGGTGGTTCGACTAGGTTACAGAGCGCGTCCGCAGGACGCGCGCAAAAGGAGCGAACCATGCGATTTCTCTCGATGATACGGATTAACGAGAACAGCGGCCAGGTACCGAGCGAGCGACTGATGCAGGATATGGGCAAGCTCATTGAGGAGATGACCCGCGAGGGAACGCTCGTCCGCACCGCCGGGTTGCGTCCGACCAAGGAGGGCACGCGGGTGCGTCTGCGGGGAGGCAAGCTGTCGACGATCGACGGGCCGTTCACCGAGACCAAAGAAGTGATCGGCGGCTTTGCGATTCTCGACGCCAAGTCCATGCAGGAGGCGCTCGAGCTGACGAAGCGCTTTTTAGCGGTCCATGGCGACGAATGGGACATCGAGTGCGAAGTGCGTCAGATGGAGGGGCCGGAGTTCGGCGCCTCGACGTAACGCATGTTCACCATCCAGTAGACTCTGCATGCCTATGACTTTCAGCCATGCATCTCGGATGGTGTCGGTATGCCTCGTCGCGATCGCCGCGTTTGATATCGGATGCAGCGCCCCGCCGCCGACGGCCTCCAAACCGCGCAGCACGCGGTACGAGGATCATCGTCCAGCTGTTCGCAGACTGGCGCTCGTTCCAGCAGCCGAAGATCGTCGATGGCGTGCCGGACTACACCGCACGCGCGATGAGCGAGCAGGCGAAAGCGCTTCCAGACTACGTTGCGCGGCTCGAGGCGATCGATCCCTCCAAATGGCCGGCCAACCAGCAGGTGGACTGGCACCTCACGCGCGCGGAGATGAACGGGCTGGCGTTCGATCACCGGGTGCTCAGGCCCTGGGCGAACAACCCGGCGTTCTACGTCACCGTGTTTCCGGACCGCAGCGATCAGCCGGCGCGCGAAGGACCGCTCGCGTATGGCGCGGTCGAAATCTGGTCGTATCACTTTCCGTTGACCGCCGAGAGCGCCGGAAAGATGGAGCCGGGCATCCGCGCGATCCCGAAGCTGCTCGAACAGGCGCGCGCGAACCTGGTGGGCAACGCCAAGGACCTGTGGATGTTCGGCGCGAAGGCGATTCGTCAGCAGGCCACCGATCTCGACGTGCTCGGCTCGAATGTGCCCGCGACGTTCAAACCGGACGTGCAGCGAGCGAAGGAGGCGACCGTCGCGTTCGCGGCGTGGCTGGATCAGCAGACGGCGTCGAAGACGGGACCGTCGGGGGTTGGCATCGACAACTACAACTGGTACCTGAAGCATGTCCAGCTCGTGCCGTACACGTGGCAGGACGAAGTGACGATCATGCAGCGCGAGCTGGCGCGCTCGTCGTCGTTCCTCGTGCTCGAGGAGCAGCGGAACGCAAAAGTGCCGCCCGAGACCATCGTCTCGAGCCAGGCTGAGCACACGCGCCGTTTCAACGACGCGGTCACCGAATACATGGCGTTCCTGAAAGACCACGACATCATGACCGTTCGGGACGACATGGACGCGGCGCTGCGCGCGCAGACCGGCCGGTTCACGCCCGGGCCTCGCGAGTTCTTCACCGAAGTCGACTACCGCGATCCCGAAGTGATGCGGACCCACGGTTATCACTGGTTCGATCTCGCGCGCATGGCCCATTCGCCGCACGAGGATCCGATCCGCCGCGGGCCGATGCTCTACAACATCTTCAACACGCGGACTGAAGGGCATGCGACCGGGTGGGAAGAGACTCATGCTCCAGGCCGGCATGTTCGACGCGCGTCCGCGGGCGCGGGAACTGATTTACGTCCTGGTTGCCGAACGCGCGGCGCGCGCGCTCGGCGACTTGCGGATGCACTCGAACGAGTTCACGCTCGAGCAGGCGTCGGAGTTCGCGTCGGCCAACACGCCGCGCGGCTGGCTGCGGCTCGACGCCAACACCGTCCGCGGCGAACAGCACCTGTACCTGCAGCAGCCGGCGTACGGCACCAGCTACATCATCGGCAAGATTCAAGTGGAGACGCTCATCGCCGAACGCAAGCGTCAGCTGGGCGATCGTTTCTCGTTCAAGCAGTTCATGGACGACTTCAACGCCGCCGGCCTGATTCCCGTTTCGCTCCTTCGATGGGAGCTCACCGGCCGCGCGCCAGACGATGTTGCAGCGATGCTCGAGGACACGTCGTCAGGAAGCGGGCAATCACGATGAGAGTTCGATTGATGGCGCGCGGCCTGGCGAGTGTCGCGGCGCTCGCGTTCCTCGCACTGTCTCCCTCGATTCAGAGCGTGCCTCCACCGTTTCCCAGGGACGGCGTCGTGAAGCTGGCGGAAAACGATCGCGTGATCGTGTGGGACATACGCTGGACGAAGGGGCAGCCGACGCCGATGCACGCGCATACGCTCGACGTGGTTGCGATCTTTCTCGACGGCGCCGTGCTGAGAACGACGACCTCCGATGGCACGACACGGACGGGCGCGGCAACGCACAAGGGCGACGCGATCTTCCAGCGCCGTGGCGTTGTCCATACCGAGGAAGCGATGACTGAAGACGGTCGTGCGATTGGCGTGGAGTTGAAGGACGTGGCCGCTCCGCCGCCGCTCGCGAGCCGACCGGACCTCCCACCAGGATTTCCGCGGGAGCGCGCCGCACGCGTGCTCGACAATGAGCGAGTGACGGTCTGGGATTACACGTGGATTCCGGGACAGCCGGTCCCGATGCACTTCCACGATAAGGACACTGTCGTCGTGTTCATAGAGAGCGGCACGATCCGATCGACCGACGCGGAAGGAAAGGTGACGGTGACGAACCGGGCCTTCGGCGAGGTGAGCCTGAACGCCAGAAACCGCGCGCACACGGAAGAGGCGATCGAAGGCTCTCCGCGCGCGATTGTCGTGGAGCTGAAATAGGTGCTCCGCGGTGTCTAGTGTTTCTTCGGTGTCAACTTACGCGCGATGAACTCCTGGAATAAATTCCCGAGAGCCCGTCCCCCGATGCCGATGGCGGTGGTCTCGAAGACTTGCCGGGTGCTGTCACGATCGATTGGCGGGTAGTAATAGTTGGTGAGCACGTCAGCGCCGATGTGGCTGATGAGACTCGAGTAGCACACCTGAGGCTCCTTGTTGTCGCCACGGCAAATCACCGACCGACTCACGGCATAGAAGAACCGGGACCGCACCCCACCGGTTCCCTTGTAGAAGTACCGCGGATCCTGCTTGAACAGCGTCGGCATGAGGACCTTGCCGATTACGCGTTCGGTCGCAAAGTCTGCGTACGGACGCGCCATAGCGTTTGAGGTAACCCGACGCGCCATCGCCGAATCCTTTGTTGAGGTGTCGCGCCTGATCGATGCCCGCCCCGACCGCCGTGCTGATGAATGCGAAGGGGTCCACGAAGCCCTTCCACGTCAGCTCGAACTTTTGCGACACGTTGAGCGGAGCCGCATCGGCATCGTAGTTGACGAAATAGTTGGGAAGGATGCCGATGATCCGCTGTTTCTCCTGTTCCTTGATTTGCGCCTGTGCGACCTGCGCCTGCGTGGGGGTGACGACAACGGCCGTGTCAAAGGCGGCAACGGCCAGCGTGGCGGGTGGAAGCTTCAGTTCCTCACCGGCGTGGAGTTCGCCCGTAATCGTTCTGACGCTGAAGCCTGGAGCCGTGACCGACAATTGAAACGGGCCAGCGCGGACGTTCGAGAACGCGAATTCGCCGTCATCGTTCGATTCCGTTTCCCGGTCGGGCACATCATTGCCCACCGAGAGTCTGACCGTGGCGTGTGAGACAGGAGCGGCATTCGTGTCGGCGACCGTTCCCATGATCGTGCCGTCCTGCCGAAAGGCGGCGAGCACGGTCGTCGAGAGGGCCAAAAACAACAGGAGGGAAATCGCACCGAGCAGGCGAGCGATCGGCCGAGACGAATCGCTCAGCAATCGGCGATCTTCCTCGCCTATACATCGACGGTAGCGCATCGCTTTTGGACCGATCGTATACCCGCCGTCGTGAAGGCCATCCGAAATCGCGTTCCGCCACTGATTCCCGCGACGCCCGCCCCTCCGCTTGCACAGGTTGGCGGATCGGAGGTTTGTGTATGACAACAGCCGCACTTCGGCGGCGCATGAACTGGATATGCGCGATCGGTGTGGCGTGTTGGAATCTGCAGACAGTCGCCGTCGCCCCTCGGATGTGTGCAAAATGAGACAGCCGCGCCCGAATTGCCCGCAGTACGGTTAACTGATTCCTTTGAACTGTTCGCCTTGCCTCGGCAAGAGCGTCGAGGTCTTGTGCTGCACAGTGCCGTGGAAGCAGAATTTTCGTGGCTCCGACGCCTTGCGGCCGGATGCGCGATCGAATGGGAAACCATCACGGCGAAGCACAACAACGTGTTGCTGCAGGGGCCGCAGCGAGCGACGACGAGAACGATCGAGCTCCTGCAGCCCTATCTGATGGAACCGCTCATCTGGCGGCGGCCGGGGAAGTTGCTCAAGCTGATTCCACATCGACCCCGTACACTCATTCTTGAAGACATCACAGCGCTGACCTCCGCGGAGCAAACGCGGCTGCGCGGTTGGCTGGACGATCTTGAATCGCTACAGATCGTCTCGACGACGGATCGCCCTGTGTTTCCTTTGGTCGGACAGGGGCTATTCGACGAGGCGCTGTACTACCGTCTGAATGTCATGCTTCTCCATGTCGAGGAGTCTCCCGCGACTTTGCCACATGCGCGCGAAGATTTTCGGCAGGATGTGGACGCGCGCCGATCGCCGGGTTCCACACTCTGGTCCTGACGTCCGGTGCGAGCAAGACCGCTCCGCCTCGACCAAACCTCGATCGATCGGGACGCGCGTTGGAGGGAGGGGCGGTGATGAACATCGACGTGGAGATCGAAGGCGTCTTCGATCGGCTGGTAGCCGACGCGATTCGCCTCAAGATTCGACGGCTGTGCCGACAGCTTGCCGCGCCATTCGACTGGCGCATCACGATCACGCCCTCTGAGACGCGCGGCGAGTGGGATATTGGCATCCACGCACCTGCAGGCTGGCACGTCACGTCGTTTGCCGGCCCTCCGGAGCGGTTGCCGGATGTAATCGAACACGCGCTGCGAGAGCGGCTCGTGCTCCAGATGGCGGTGCAGTGCTGAACACGTTTGTCGTCCTCGTGCGCCGGCCTCCTGCCGCACGAGCCCATTACCCCGCCGTTTGCTAACGGCCGCATGCGAGCGTATAGTCGGGGACGAACTACCACCTTCCTGAGTACTGCGCCCCATCGCCGGATGTGATCCGGTCCGAGCCACAGCCCTCATCAAGCGCGCGTTTTCACTTCTGCGACCGGTCAGGCGGCAGCGGCCGCTCTGCTGCTTGCCGCCGAAGGAATCGTCCATCCGTTTCACGCCAGTTGGGAGTCGACTGCCATGCATGTCAGACCGCTACACGACCGGATTCTCGTCCAACGCCTCGATGAAGGCGAACAGCAAATCGGCGGCATCATCATTCCGGACTCCGCGAAGGAAAAACCTCAGCGGGGCAAGGTCATCGCCACCGGCGACGGCAACGTAAACGACAAAGGCGATCGGGTGAAGCTCGACGTGAAAGCAGGCGACACCATCCTCTTCGGCAAGTACTCCGGACAGGAAATCAAACTGGACGGCGTCGACTACTTGATGATGAAGGAAGACGAAGTGCTTGCGGCGATCGAGAACGCCACTACCGTCAAGACCACCGCGGCCAAGGCCGCCACTCGGAAGGGACGCTGATATGTCAAAACTGATTACCTACGGCGACGCGTCGCGCCAGGCCATCCTCCGCGGCGTCAACGGACTCGCCGATGCCGTGAAAGTGACGCTCGGGACCGAAGGGACGCAACGTCATCCTGGGCAAGTCGTTCGGATCGCCCACGATCACGAAGGACGGCGTGACGGTGGCCAAGGAAATCGACCTGCCGGATCCGCTCGAGAACATGGGCGCCCAGATGGTGCGCGAGGTCGCGAGCAAGACCTCGGACGTCGCCGGAGACGGCACGACCACCGCGACGGTGCTGGCGCAGGCGATCTATCGCGAAGGCGCGAAGAACGTGACCGCCGGCGCCAACCCGATGGCCATCAAGCGCGGAATCTTCGCAGCCGTCGAACGTGTCGTCGCGTCGCTCAAACAGCAGTCCAAGCCGGTGAGCGGTCCGATGATCGCCCAGGTCGGCACGATCTCGGCGAATCACGATGAGACCATCGGCCGGATCATTGCGGAAGCGATGGATAAAGTCGGCAAGGACGGCGTGATCACGGTCGAGGAAGCCAAGACGCTCGAGACCTCGCTCGAAGTTGTCGAAGGGATGCAGTTCGACCGCGGCTATCTCTCGCCCTATTTCGTGACCGACCCCGAGCGTATGGAAGTGGTGCTCGAGAACCCGTTCATCCTGATTCACGAGAAGAAGATCAGCGCGATGAACGATCTGCTGCCGCTGCTCGAGCAGGTGGCGCAGGCCGGCCGTCCGCTGCTCATCATCGCCGACGACCTCGAAGGCGAAGCGCTAGCGACGCTCGTCGTCAACAAGCTCCGGGGCACGCTCAAGGTTGCGGCCGTCAAAGCGCCGGGTTCGGCGATCGCCGCAAGGCGATGCTCGAAGACATCGCGATCCTGACCAACGGCAAGGCCGTGACCGAAGACCTGGGGATCAAGCTCGAGTCGGTCAAGCTCGACGACCTGGGTCAGGCGAAGAAGATCACCATCGACAAGGACAGCACGACGATCATCGAAGGCGCGGGCGCCAAGAAAGCGATCGAAGGACGCGTCAAGCAGTTGCGTATGCAGGTCGAAGATACGACGTCGGACTACGACCGCGAGAAGTTGCAGGAGCGGCTCGCCAAGCTCGTGGGCGGCGTCGCCATCATCAAAGTCGGCGCCGCGACGGAAACCGAAATGAAAGAGAAGAAGGCCCGCGTCGAGGACGCGATGCACGCCACGAAGGCCGCCGTCGAGGAAGGCATCGTGGCCGGAGGCGGCGTGGCGCTGCTGCGGGCCGCGAAGGACTCTGGAGACGCTCAGGCTCGATGGCGACGAGCAGCTCGGCGTCAACATCGTCAGTCGGGCCATCGAAGAGCCGCTGCGCTGGATCGCGACGAACGCGGGCCACGAGGGAGCGATTGTCGTGCAGCGCGTCAAGGACATGCAGGGCGACGAAGGCTTCAACGCGCAGACCGAACAGTACGAGAACCTCGTGAACGCGGGGGTCATCGATCCGGCCAAGGTGGTTCGCTCGGCGCTGCAGAACGCCGCGTCGATCGCATCGCTCCTGCTGACGACCGAGGCAGTCATCTCGCAGGCGCCTGAGGCCCACAAGGCCGTGGCCGCGGCGCATGGGAGTGGCATGGGCGGAGGGATGTACTAGAGGAATGGGGCCTCTGCGCGAGCTTCTCGCGACCGACCATCGTCAGGCGCTGGAATTCTTCTTCCAGCGCCTGAAGGATGTATCCGGACCCGGCGTCGAACAACAAGAATTGCTCTACAACGCGAGCGTGCTGGCGCACTATGCGCAGGTCTCGACACACGTCGCGGTCGATGTCGCGGCCCCCGCGAACCTCAGCGTGGTGTTCGATCACTTCGTGTTCGATTCGACGCTCCTCGGCGATCGCGCGATGATGGAAACCGCTGGAGCCCAGTGTCTGGTACTGGCCGGGTTCTTCGAGGATCAAATGCGCCGACGCCACAACATCCGTTGGTATGCACGGCTCGGCGCCGGTTTCTTCAGCCGGGCGGCCGCTCTGGAACCCGCTGGCGCCAGAGCCGCGCTGCTTGAGACGATAAGCAACCGCTTCGAGACCTGGCGTCAGCGCCACGCCCGGCTAAGTCGTGATCTCCGCGACCAGCCTCTCTTGCTGACGCCGTCCAGGCTATCCCCCCGTCCAGACCCTTCGATCTGACTGCGATGATCGAAGACGCGTTACGCACCGAACGTCAGGCGCTCGTGGCCGAGCACGCGGTTCTTGAACGACAGACAGCCGCGCTGCGCGACCGACCCCACGACTTGGTCGCGCATGCGGAACACCGCGAGCGACTACGCGCGCACATCGCCAAACTGCACGCGTTCATCAAGAAGCTCGAGGCGACACATCCAGGAGCCTGACACGTCACGGCGGCACTGCCGCGTCGCATCGTGGTAATCAGCTTGAACATGCGATCAATTCGCTACCTTTCGTTCATGTCTGCTGTAATCGTGCTCAGCAGTCGGTCTGCAGTGCTCGCAGTTGTGCCATCTTTGAATGTGACGTTGTCTCCGTCATCGACAGTTAGTTCGATAATTTTCGGCGGACCGCCGAGCACCCCGACACTGGACGGCTCATAACGGAGCCTCGCAGCTCAGAAAACAAGTGCGATGCGTTCGCCCGCAGCACCGCGGCCTTGTGCAACTCGAACTGTTTGTCCGCCTCTTGCTGAGTATCCCTTGCCTTGATCCGCTTGATTTCGTCGTCCATCCACGCCATATGTCACGTCCTCAGTAGGCCAAACCGTCTCTGCGCGCTCGAATCATCGGCCGGGTCGGATCAAGCGTGTGTCGGTCGGGCAACATCAGACGACCACGGCCACGGCCGGAACGTCGAGGGATCAGCCGCCACAGATCTCCAGCTCGTTCAGATTGGCGCGGCAAACACCATGTCGCGAATATGTCGGACGATCTGACCGCTCGTCTGCTCATCGCTGAACGTGCGATTGTGCACGAATCCCTGCGGCATGCTTGCCGGTCCGGCCCAGCCCCGCACGCTTTTCGTCGGATGCTTGTGCGTCACGTTAATGTGAAGGTGACGATCGCGGATCATTTCGAAAAATACAATCTGGCAGTCGTTTCCCGTGGCATGGTCTGTCGTGAACCGGCCGACGGCCGTTTCCATCGACTCGACATCCACCGTCCAGGAATCGGTCAAAAGCTTGTGTGTTGTCGTGATTGCTGCCATGAACCCCTCAACGCCTGGCCTGGTTGCGCCTTGCGCCCACGTTTATCTGCGGCCTTCGACGTCAATGCGTGCGGCCATCGGTCACGCGACGTCGCCACGGCCTGATGGTTCGTCAGTTCCGAGATGACGGCTTTTTGGACGAACTTAGTATCTCGCGTTGGCGGCAGGTCGTGATGTCTCGCATTGAACATCGCGACCGAACAGCGGTTCATTCAATGGCGCGGCGAACACCGGTGGGCGGGTCAGTGACGCGGCTCAATCTATTCGCCGGGCGGTGTGCACAATGAGATAGCGTCAGTCGCTTGGCCTAATGTACCTTTCACTCCCGGCCTTTCGAATCGCTCGTCCTCAATCTCAAGAGCATTAGTGTGGCGAGAGCACAACCGTAAAGCCGTCGGTTCTGTGCGAAAAGATCGATAAAACGCGACCTGACGTGATCCGTTGTGCGAGGCGTCCATGCTTTATGAATTTATTGCGGTACACCGCGTCGACATTATTCGGCGGTGCCGGCAAAAGGTGGCACGCCGGTCCGCCCCACGGCCAACCGAAGCGGAAATCGATCACGGCGTGCCGATGTTCTTGGATCAGTTGGGGAATGCCCTGCGGGTGGGCCTGATCTCCGACGGTCAGATTCGCGAAACCGCGATCAAGCATGGTCATGACCTCCGCCTTCAGGGATTCACCCTCTCGCAGGTCGTGCATGATTATGGAGACGTCTGCCAGTCGATTACTGAGCTGGCGATGGAAATCAACGCACCCGTCAGCATTGATGACTTTCGCCTGCTGAATGAGTGCCTTGACGATGCAATCGCCGGCGCGGTCACCCAGTATGCGCGCGAAGGAAATCAGTCGGCCGTCGACGGGGAGACGGCACGCGAGAGCGAGCGCCTCGGCTTCTTCGCCCATGAATTGCGGAACTTAATCAATACTGGGACCGCCGCATTCGAGGTGCTCAAGAGAGGGAATGTGGGCGTCGCCGGGAGCACAGGTGCCGTACTCCAACGAAGCCTCACTGGGTTGCGCGCGCTCGTCGGTCGGTCGCTCGCCGAGGTCCGTCTGACGAAAGGCATCCAGAATCGCGAGCAGTTCCTCGTCTCCGGGTTCATCGACGACGTTGTGGCCGCTGCAACATTCGACGCACAAAGCCGGGGCGTCACACTAAGCATTCTTCCGATCGAGGATGGTGTGACCATCGAGGCCGATCGACAAGTCCTGGCGGCCGTCGTCGGAAACTTGCTACAGAACGCGTTCAAGTTCACCAAGCCGCATACGACCGTCACGCTGCGGGTCGGCACCAGCACCGATCGCGTGCTGATCCAGGTTGAGGACGAATGCGGTGGTCTTCCTGGTGGCAATGGCGACGCACTGTTCCGGCCGTTCGAACAGCGAAGCGCGGATCGAACAGGCCTGGGACTTGGCCTCGCCTTCAGCAGATGGGGCGCTGAAGCCAACCACGGGCGGATCCACACGCGCAACGTACCTGGTCACGGATGTGTGTTCACTGTCGACTTGCCGCGGTTCCCTGTTCCCGCGCTCGCGTCATCTGTCGCCGATTAACGTCGAAACATTCCGTTCACTCGCCGGCAGACTCGGCTCTCTCGGAAAGCGCTCGTGGTGTGCATGATCCGGCGAGGGTGTATAGTGGATCTCGTCACATCGCACTGAGCCAGCCAGCGTTTTGAGCAGTGCCCCCTTCCCGGGTGCGCGCCGACGGGCCCACTTCGGCCTTCGATCGGAGCGCACATGAACCGTCCGTCACAACCCACCTCCGATCACGGATTAACGCGAGAACGCGACTGCGACCCGTCCGCGGACCGCGTCGTCGGCTTTGAACGAAACGGCCTCTCTCTTGGCGGGGCGCGAACAGTTCGGCGTTCTGATCGACGCGCCGCCCACTAGGAACGGCCCAAAGGAGGGTCAAACCATGGTGACAGCCATCACTCGCAACCGACTCGTCGGATACTGGTTCGCCGCGCTCGCCGTCACCATCGCATACGTGATTGCGATGGGCGTGAACGTTGGCGTCAGCACGAGTGCGCTCCTGCTCACACTATCCCTGGTACCGCCCGGAATGATCCTGGTTTTGTGGCGCGATCGCCCGGCAGCGACGGTCGCTGAAATCCTCTACGCGGCGAACGCGCCAACGGAGGCCGCTCGTGACCGCTGAAGGTGCACATGACTGACGTCCTCGCATCCGTGTTCATTCCCTACGCCCGGTTCCTCGAAGTTCAGGCGAGACGGCTCGAGATCGTCACCGAGCTCACCGAGCCAAGTGGACAGCGTACGGACGATGCAGCGGTTTCTACGTCCGGACAAACAGCCAAGGATGGAGGAGCAGTCGCAGCGTGTATTGCCGCTGATCTGACGACTGGAGTTCAAGAGTGACCAGAACGGCACGCGGTGGATAATGACCGCGCAGAACGGCGCGGTAGCGCGGGGACGGGACCGCCATCAAGGAGCTACCGCCGGGTCGGTTGCCACGCTGGCGTGCCATCTTCCCACTGGTTGTCAGTGAGCTGCTGCACGTCGCTGCCGTCGTAGCGCATCACGAACAGCTCGCCGTAGGGCTGCGGCGCGTTCGTGTAGATCACTTCGTCCTTGAATCCCATCCTGGCGCTGGTGAACACGATGTGTTCGCCGTCGGGCGACCAGCCCATGTGTGCATCATTCCCGGGCGTGCGCGTGAGCTGCTTCACTCCTGTCCCATCAGGCTTGATCGTGAAGATCTCATAGTCGCCCTGCTCGACGCGCGAGAACACGATCAGGTCGCCGCGCGGCGACCATAACGGGAAGTTGTCGTAGCCGTCGGTGAGGGTCGTGACCGTCTTCGTCGCGATGTTCAGGATGCGCAAACCCTCGCCCGCCGGACCAAACGTGCGGTAGACGACGCGGATGCCATCGGGCGACATCGACGGGAAGCCATTGTTGTTCGGCCCGGTCGTCAACTCACGAAAGCCGGAGCCATCGACGTTGATCATCGCGATCTGCGCCCCGCCGTCCACGCGATCGGCCTTCCCGAGGAAGAGATTATGGAAGCCGTTGAAGAAGGCACCGAAATGGCCGATGCCGAAGATGATCTGATCGCCCTTCACCGACCACTGCGGACCGAGAACGCTGCGATCGTTCTCGTGAAACAGCGGGATGGCGGTGTTCGTCGCCGCATCGACGATGGACAGCGTGTTGCCGCCGACTGGCGACGGTACGAAGTTGGCGGCTGCGTACCGGTCGCCGGAGGGTGAAAACGACGGCTGCATCCCGCCCAGGCGGAGATCGTAGTCGGGCACGCGGCTCCACATCGGCTTTCCGTAAGGCGGAGCGGCTGCGAGCACTTTGTGGAAGGCCACGCGCGAACCGTCCGGCGACCATGCGGCGCCGAGCAACTGTCCCTTCGGACCCGTCTTGCCGCTCACGTACTGAATGCCGGCCGGTTGTCTTTGCGGATGAACGCGATGTCGGCGCCCGCGACGAACGCCGGCGACATCTTCACACCAGGCCCGGCGGACACGTCTGTCGCTTTCGCGGTAGCCACGTCGATGGTGACGATGCGTGTCGCGCCCGCGTCGATCTCGCTCTCCTGCTGCCGGGAATCCATCGTTTCCTGCGGGGTGTTGCAGTACGCGATCACGCGGAGGCTGTCCGCCGACCACTTCGGGCTGCCGCAGGTGGCCGTGTGGTCCGTGAGTCGTTTCAGGCCTGAGCCGTCCGGGTGAATCAGATAGATGTCGGTGATGTGCAGCGCTTCCCAGCGGCCGTGCGAGAACGGCAGTCCGGCGGCGCGATCAGACGAAAAGGCGATCCATTGGCCGTCCGGCGACCACGCCGGACGGAAATCACCGCCGGGCCCTGAGGTGAGCGCTTTTGCGGAGTGCGTCAGGATGTCGAGTGTCCAGAGATCAGCCGTGCCTCCGGCACGCGTCGTCACGAAAACGATCTGCCGGCCGTCCGGCGAGAAGGCCGCTTGATCGTCGTACGCGGGACTGTCGGTCAGCCGTTCGAGACCGGACCCGTCCGGATGCACGCGGTAGATGTCGGCCGATCCATTCCGCTCGGATGTGAGCGCAATCCATGCGCCGTCGACCGACCACGCCGCGTCGTAGTCCACATCCGGCGGCGACAGCAGCGGATGTTCACCCGTGCCATCGGCGTTGGCGATGAACAGGCCGAGTGCACCGGGAGCCGGGAAGACCCGCGTGAAAAAGATGCGTTGAGGCGCCGGACCAGCGATGGTCACAACGGTCAGCAGCGCGAGGATCAGCGATCGAATCATGCGGGAACTATACTTCCTGCTCGTGCTGACAGTGAGCAGACGTCTCAGGGGTACATCACGATGTCAGGTCGCGCTGTGCATCAGCGCAGAAAAAGTCGGCGAAAGGCGGATGCGGCGCCGGATTTGAAGGCCCAACGCAGAACGCCGTGCCGTTTATAGAATCCGGGGTTTGAACGTTTCTTGCTATTCGTATTTCAGCGCTGTCATCGGATCCACTCGTGACGCACGGTGCGCAGGGATGAAGCCGGCGCATAGCGCGACGAGCGCGAGCGCAACCGTCGAAAGCGCGAGCACCGCCGGATCGGCACCAGTCATTTGAAAGAGAATCGACTGCGCCGCTTTTCCGACGCCGAGTGCGCCGGCGAGGCCTACGAGCGCTCCCACGACCGTCATGCTCGCGACCTGACGCAGCACCATGGCGCGAACGCGGTCGGGTCGCGGCTCCAAGCGCCATGCGGAGGCCGATCTCGCGCGTGCGCTGTGCGACGGTATAGGCGAGCATGCCATAGAGACCGATCGCCGCCAGTAGCGTCGCCAGCGCCGCGAACGCCGCCGAGAGCGTCGTCATCATGCGATCGACGAAACGTGTTGTTGCGGACGTGTTCGCGAAGGCTCTCGAAGTTCTCGATGGGGAGATTCGGATCCAGCCGCTTGACAACCGCTGTGATCGCCGACGCCGCCTGCGCGAGATCACCGGATGTCCGCATGTAGACGTGCATCCCGCCCAGTTCCGTGTCCTGCCGATACGGCACGAAGAATTGCGGTGGCACGTTCTGCTTCACGTCGCTGTACTTCGCGTCCTCGACGACTCCGACGATGGTCGTGTCGAGTCTGCTGCGGTAACCTTGTCCCGGCGCCCATCCCATGAACTTGCCGACGGCGTCGTTCCCCAGGCCGAACTTCTTTGCGAATGTCTGGTTGACGAGGGCGACCTTGGCGGAATGCACCGTGTCGGCATCGGTGAACTCGCGTCCGGCGATGAGCGGGAATGCGGAGCGCGGAGAAATAGCCCGGACCGACTCTGTTGTAGCGGGAGTTGCTGTCCGTGTCTGGTCCGGCCTTAAACCCTTGTACGGCGACATCTCTTGCCAGGTTGTTGCCGGACAGAATCGGCACGTTCGATACCGTCACCGCCGTTACGCCCGGCGCTGCCCGAAGCTCGTCTTCGAGGCGCTGGAAGAACAGCACGAGTGCGGTCGGACGAGTAGCCGTTCAGATCGGGCGACACGCCGAACGTGACCACGTGATCGACGTTGAATCCGAGATCCACCCGACTGACGTTCAGCAGGCTCTTCACAAAGAAACCCGACGAGGCGAGCAGCATCATGGCAAGCGCGATCTGCGACGTGGCGAGCAGCAGCCGGACGCGCGCGGCGCCTTTCGCGCCGGACGGCTGGCCAGCCTGGTTCTTGAGCGTCGACGACGAGGTCTGGCCGCGTGCTGTGGAGCGCGGGGAAGAGCCCGAAGAGCAGGCCCGTCGCGAACGTCAGGCCGATTCCGAACAGGATGACCGGGCGGCTCGATGCTGAACGTGATCGAGTGTTGCAGTTCGGGTGGCAGCAGCGAGACGACGAGCACGAGCGTCCAGTATGCGACGACCACGCCGCCCACTCCGCCGAGAACCGCCAGCAGTGACGATTCGGTGAGGAGTTGTCCGATCAAACGCGCCCGGCTCGCGCCGATCGAAAGCCGGATGGCCATCTCTCCGGCGCGGGCGGTCGATCGCGCGAGCAGCAGATTTGCGATGTTCACGCAGGCGATGAGCAGTACGAACGCCGTGACGCCAAGCAGTAGGCGGAGCGGCATCTTCGCCTTGTCAGGCACCGAACTCTGGCCGCGTCCGCCCGGCGCGAGAACGATCGGCTTCGCGCGAAAACGCGCCATCGTCTGCGCGCTCATGTCGTATTGCAGCGGCGCTTCGACATCATTGATGATGGCGTGATACCGCGTGCCAAGCGACGCGCGCGCGGCGTCGATTGTGATCGACGGCCGCAGGCGTGCGAACAGGTACGCCCAATAGTCGGTCCGGAGCGTCCAACCTGTGTCGGCGTCTAGTGCCGAGCGCAGCGTGATCGGCGACGAACACCGCGGGCCGCATCCCGATGGTAGTGCCGTCGAAGCCCTTCGGCGCAACGCCGACGATGGTGAGGCTGTGGCCGTTGACGATGATCTGTTTGCCGAGAATTGTTGGATCGAGCCCAAAGCGCGACGACCAATAGTTGTAGCTGAGCACCACGACGCGCGACTCGCCGACGACTCTGTCGTCATTCGCATTGAGCAGTCGTCCCAGCGCCGGCTGCAGCTCCAGCACTGGAAAATAGCTGCCGGACACGAGCAGACCCTCGCCGCTCGACGTCTGCGCGTCGTACGCGACGTTTGCGTTGAAGCCGACGTGCGCCGCGATGTCCGTGAAGACGGTTTGGATCTTCTGCAAGTCGCGGAACATCGCATAGCTGAAGACCACCTCGCAGTCGCCCGCACGGCCGCAACTCCCGAAGCCGGGCTTCGGGCCGGGCGCGCTCAAATTCACGAGTTCCGACGGATGGGGCACCGCAAGCGACTGCAGCAGCACCTGATGAAACACCGAAAAGATTCCCGCGGTCGCCCCGATGCCGAGCGCCAGCGAGGCGATGGCGATGACGCTGACGACGGGAGTTCTGAAAAGCGAACGGAGCGCGAACTTGAGACTGCGCATATAGCCGTTGGACGCGCCAAGAGGCTACGGCGTTTACTGGGTCATGCGCAACGCATATGGTCCCCGGCGTCGCCACGCGCAAGTGTCACCTTCGAGCGCGTTGCGTGCCTCGTCGACTGCCGTAACTGTTCCCGCAATGCCACCCGCGCCGACGCATCGCCGCCGACAAACGAGGCGACGCTCGGGGCGGATAACGCATCGGTTCGGGCGCGCCTCTGCGCGGCATGGAACTCCGTCGTATTCAGCGATCTAATTTGGATATGTGGATATATAGATATGGTTTTGCCGCTCGATCGGTTCGTGGCCGGCGGCGCCAGGTAATGTGCTTGCGCGGCGAGCGACTCGTCGGCAGTTATTTGGCCGAGTGCGACGACCCGACAGCCGGGCTTCCAACCGAAGCGATTCTGGCCTGAGCGTTGCATTGAACCGTGTATGAGACGACTACTCCAAGGATTGTCACTCTCCGCGTTGCTGCTCGCATGTGCGCCCGCCGCACAGGCGCAGATTTCGTTCGACTTTCACATGGGCGCGCCGCCTCCCGCGCCCCGCGCGTACCGCGTCCCGCCACAGCCCGGGCCCGATTACGTGTGGGTCGACGGCTATTGGTACCCGGTGAACGGCCAGTATCGGTGGCACACCGGTTACTGGACGCGCCCCCCGTATCCTGAGGCGTATTGGGTGGCGCCGTACTATGAGGGCAACCAGTACTACACCGGTCACTGGGAAGGCCGTCGAGGCGATGTCCATCACGACCATGGCTGGGACCAATCCAATCAGCGAGATGAGCGCTGGAACTACGCGGAAGGAAGTTCACGCGGCGCCTACGGGAGGGGATCTCAACGCGGCTACGGATCAAATGCGTCCAGTGGACCGATGACGCAGGAGCAGGCCCAAGCGATCGTGCGATCCGCGTACCAGAATGTGCTCGGCCGCGATCCTGACCCCGCCAGTGCTGGCTGGGTGAACCGCGTGTTCAACGACCATTGGTCGCAGCAGCAGCTCGAAAATGAACTGCGCAACAGCGCGGAATACCAGCAGAAGCATCCGAGGCGATAAACCGCCGATTCGTCCCGTTCGCGTCTTACCCATGCCGCCCGACCGGTTCCTGCCGGCGGGCGGTTTGTGTGTCAGCGATCGGTCATGGATGGTGGTCGACGCCGTCGCCGACATAGCTTCAGCCGCGGAGCGCTAAAATCGACAACCTCGCGGTCGTGTGTCGCCACGCATGGTCCCGTTCGTTACACATGCGGTTACACTGGCGAGGTGTGCGGCCTCGATTCGGCGTGATACGCGCGAATTATGGCGAGTTTTCGACCGCGGAGGGATGGCCGAGTGGTCGATGGCGGTGGTCTTGAAAACCACTGAACGCGGAAACGGTTCCGGGGGTTCGAATCCCTCTCCCTCCGCCAATTTTCTAAAACGGCTCTACTCGCTGCGCAGAGAATCCATCGGGGAGATCGCGGCAGCACGGGCGGCCGGGATGATTGCAGCGATGAAGGCGCAGCCCGCCAAGCATACTGCGCCTGCCGCGAGGGCGAAGGGATCCCAGAACGACACGCCATAAAGCTGCGCCGCCATGAACCGTGCGACGGCCACGGCGCTCGGCACGCCGACAACAAGCCCGACCGCGACACGGCGGAACGCCTGCCGCAGTACCGACTGAAGTACGTTGGCGGCGTCGGCGCCGAGCGCCATCCGGACGCCGATCTCGTTCGTCTGCTGCGCGACCATGTAGGACGTGACGGCGTACACGCCGACGGCAGCCAACACGAGGGCGACGATCGCGAACAGCTCCGCCAGGCTCGTGACGGCCCGCTCTCGATCGAATGAGCGATCGATCTGCTGCTGCATCGTTCTGACGCTTGTGATGGTCAGGTTTGGATCGGCGTCCGCAAGCGTCCGGCTCAGTAGCGGCTCGAGACGACCAACCGGGGAGTCGGTGACCACGATAATCCCCTGGATGAAAAAAGACAGCGTGCCAAGCATCCGAGCGTAGTCCGTTTTGTAGTCGACCCCCTGTTCGATTGGGAGGTAGAACGTCGCCGGTGCGGGTCGGTTGAGTCCTGACCGCACAAATTTGGCATCGCGGACGACGCCGACGATGCGAAACGTGCCGGCATTGTCGGATTGTTCGACGCCGAAGTGCTGATCGATCGGGTCTTCATCGCCATTAAAGAAACGCTTCACGAAGGCCTCGTTCACGACTGCAACCGGAGCGGTCGTCGCGTTGTCTTCTGCGGCGAATGCGCGGCCCCGCACGAGCACGACGCCAAGGTTCTGAAGATAGTCGCGACTGACGCGATCCCACGCCGCCACCGATTCATCAGCAGCCTTTGGCGGATGACCGGCGACAAAAACTGTTTCTCTCCAGACCGTCGTGAGCGGGTTGTACAAAGCGAGGCCGACGCCACGCACGCCTGGGAGGCGTCCGAGCCGCTGCTCGACATCGCGGTACACGCTCGATAGTTGCTGCGGCGTATACGCGGCCGGCAGACGCGTCAAGCCGATCAAGACCCGCCCGTCGGTGCGGTAACCGAAGTCCTGGGCTTCGAGGTTCGCCAGACTTCGCGCAAGCATCACGGACCCTGCGACCACCACGAACGACAACGTCGCCTGAACGATCAACAGCGTGGTGTGCGCACGAGAAGAATGATGGCCGACGCCGCGGCCCGAGCCGCGCAGCGCATCGATCGGATCGGTGCGCGCCGCAAACCATGCGGGCGCGGTGCCGAAAAGGATGCCTGCCGCCAGCGACAGCGCTATTGCGAACGCCAACACCGCCAGCGAAGGTGTCGTCGCGATCGGCACAAACTGTGACCGTGGGAATGCGAGCACGACGAGGAGGCGCGCCGCGCCGATCGCAACGAGCATCCCGGCGAGACCTCCTGCAAGTGCGAGCAGCACGTTTTCCATCAGGGCTTCCGCGACGAGCTGCCAGCGCGACGCGCCGATCGCCAGCCGTACGGCCGTCTGCGGCCGCAGTTTGACAGCGCGGGCCAACAGAAGATTCGCAACATTCGCGCAGGCAACGAGCGCCACGAGACCGCAGATACCGAACAGAATCCGCAGGCTCGGTCCGTATTGTTCCTTCGCGGACAGGCCTCCGAAACCGATGCCCGCGCCCGCCGGCACGACATCGATGGTCTGCCGGGGAGATCGCGAATGATGTCGGACATCCAGCTGGTCGGATATCCGGCGTCGTGCAGGATCCACTGACGAAGAATTTCCGTCAGGCGGGGAGCCACTCCTTCGATCGAGGCATCCGGTCGCAGACGGCCGATCACGGCCAGCCACGGCGACATCGTCTGACGCAACAGCGAGCCGCCGCCGGCAATCATCGGCTCCTGCTGCAGCGGAACCCACATCTCCGGCGGGTCGGCGCGAACCGATTCGCCGAAGAATCTTGGTTCCGCGATGCCAATCACGGTGAATGGGTGACCCTCCACGATCAGTGTCGATCCCACAATCGATTCGTCCGCGCCGTATTCCGTGGTCCACGCCTGATGGCTGAGCACGACGACTGGCGGCGCCGCAGGCCGGTCGTCAAATGGCGCGAGCACACGTCCGCTGAACGCGCGAACGCCGAGCGTGGAAAAATACGTGCCCGAAACGTATTCCGCGCGCAGCGCCTTGGCAGCGTGTGTGGTGCCTTGTCTCCTGACGCTCAAGGCGTTGGCCAGGCCGAACGCCGCGATGCCCTCGAACTCCGGCGTCGCGGCCTTCAATCGCTCGTAGAGCGGAAATGGAAAGAAACCCCAGCGGCCGTGGCGACCCTGGGCGATGGTGTCGTCGCCGTCTCCGACCCGGTACAGACGCGCCGGGTCTGAGACGGGCAACGGGCGCAGCATGACCGCATCTATCAGCGAGAAAATCGCCGTCGCGGCGCCAATTCCCATCGCGAGAACGAGCACGACCGCGATCGTCGACAGCCGCGACAGCCTGAATTGCCTGGTGGCATGCCGGATCGAGCCAATCAGGATCGTCACTGGTGAACCAGGAGTCGGCACCATCCTGCCAGCCGGCCCGCGCAGGCGCAAGTGTGGAACCGGCTCGATCCTGTCACGACGTGCGCCGCCCGCCGCCTCCTCACGCTGATTGGAAAGCCAGGTTGAAGCAGGTCAGACTACTGTGGTCGTTCGTGCCGTCTTACCATGTAGCGACTTCACTGCAGTCCCCGCTAAAGTAAGCGCGGAGCCACCTATGGACGGAGTGTTACAAGACCTGCGCTACGCCGTGCGGAAGCTCTCGAGCGCGCCGACCTTTACCCTCACTGCCGTCGCCACCCTCGCCATCGGGATCGGCGCGACGACCGCGATTTTCAGCACCGTCAACGCCACGATCCTCCGGCCGCTGCCGTACGCGCATCCAGAGAACCTGATCGCGCTGCGCACTCGCTATGTCGACGGTCGCGTGACGACCGGCATGGTCGCGGCGGTCGAGATCGCGCGGCTGAATGAGGCGGGCGGCTCGATCGAGCGCGCGGTCGGCATGTCGTCGTCGCCGTTCGACGCAACGCTGATTCGCGAGAACGCGCCGCCGGTGCATGCGGCCATCCACTTTGTCGGTGAAGGTTTCTTCGAGCTCTTCGGCCTGCCGATGACGCTTGGATCGGGTTTCACGCACGATCAGCAGGCGCCGGTAAATAACGCTCCTGGACCGGGACAGCCGCAGGGCCCGCCGCCAGTTATCGTGCTGTCGCACCACGCCTGGACCGATCTCTTCGGCAGCGACCCGAACATCGTCGGCAAGACAATCCGGTTCGCGGAGATCAACGCGACGGCAGTCGGCGTCGGCCCGCGCGACCTCGACGTTCCTGAAGGCGCCGACTTCTGGGTCAACGCACGATTCAATCCTCAGGACGTCGGCCACGGCCTCGCGGCGGCGCTGCGCGTAAAGGCGGGAACGTCGATCGATCGCCTTCGCGCTGAAATGAGCCGCGTGATGGTCGGCCTCGCGCGCGACTTTCCCGCTGAGCGACGCGGGCCGCGAGTTCGTGCCGCAGCCGCTCGTCGACTCGATCGTCGGCGATTTGCGTCCCACTCTACTCGTCGTGTTCGCGGCGACGGCGCTTCTGCTGCTGCTCGCGTGCGTGAATGTCACGAACCTGCTGCTCGGCCGCGGCGCGGCGCGCGCACGCGAGATCGCCGTTCGCACGGCGCTTGGCGCGAACCGCGCGCGGGTGATGCGCCAGCTGCTCACCGAATCGTTTCTGGTGACGTGCATGGGTGCGGTCGCGGGGCTCGCGTTCGCGTTCGCCGGCGTGCGGACGCTCCAGGTGCTCGGCGCATCGAAGCTTCCGCGCCTCGAGTCGGTGCCGTTCGACGGCAACGTCCTCGCCTTTGCCGCCATCGTCCTGCTGGTGAGCGGAGTCATGCTCGGCGTCGCGCCCGCGGTCCGCCTGACGCGCACCGATTTGAAGACGCTGATGAACGAGAGCGGCCGGTCGACGTCGGGTGGCCGCGGCACCGTGAAGATGATGGGCGTGATGACGGTAGCGGAAGTATCGCTCGCGCTGATCCTCGTCGCCGGCGCCGGGTGGCTCGTGCAGAGCTTTTCGCGGCTTCGCAACACAGATCCGGGCTTCGTCGCCTCGGGGCGGCTCATGGTGGACGTGCGGCCGGATCCGAAGAGCGTGCGCGGCCCGGAACAGACGCTGGCGTGGACCAGAAACCTCTTCGATCGGCTGCGCGCGATTCCTGGCGTCACCGGCGTCGGCTCGACGCTGTCCTTTCCGCTGCGCGGTCAACTCGACGGGTCGGTGTTCGTCCTGTTCCGCGGCGAGTCGTTCGATCCCGCGCGGCCGCTCGGCGCCCGGCAGCGGCTCGTGTCGCCGGGATTTTTCGACGCCATGGGCGTGCCGCTCGTCGCGGGCCGGGATTTCAACGCCGACGATCGGCAGAACACCGGGCCCGTCGTCATCGTGAACCGTGAGTTCGCGAAGCGGTATCTTCAGGGACGCGATCCATTGCGCACCGCCTTCGCGTTCGGGTATCCGAATATCGACACCCGCGCATTCCGTTCCATCGTTGGCGTCGTCGGCGATATCCGATACCGCTCGATCGCCGAAGAAGCGGAGCCGAGCTTCTACTTGCCGCAGGGGCAGTTCGCTTTCCCGCGGCAGACCGTCGTGATTGCGACGAAGCTCGTCGACGCTGCGGCCGTGGCGCCCGCGGTGCGGAGGGAGATCGCCGGCCTGGAGCCCCAGCTCGCGTTCGAGGTCGGCACCGTCGCGCGGTTCGTCGCGTCGACCCTCACGCGGCAGCAGCTCGGGATGACGCTCATGCTGATCTTCGGCGCGACGGCGCTCGTGCTCGCCGCCGTCGGCATCTACGGCGTCATCGCGTACGCGGCAGCGCAGCGGCTCGGCGAAATCGCCACGCGATTGGCGCTCGGCGCGACGCCGGCGCAGGTGTTCTGGCTGATGATGCGCCGCGGCCAGGCGCTGGCGGTCTTCGGTCTCACGATTGGGCTCGTGGCTGCGTACGCGGGCGGGCGCGCTGCGGGCAGCATGTTGTACGGCGTTCGTGCGTCCGACCCGCTCGTGCTCGCCTCCGCCGCCGTGATCGTCGTCGTGATCACATCGCTTGCGACGGCGATTCCCGCCAGGCGGGCGTCGCGAGTCGATCCGATTCTTGCGCTGCGCGGCGAATAGCTAGACAAATCGGACGACCAATTCCTTTATCGAACGTTTACGGGCCGCCAGCGTTCGCCATCCCGGTTCCAACCGGACAGCGGATCGCATACGATACGCCCGTAGGAGAACGGATGAAAACCCTTTCGCGGCCGAGGATGGCCGTATTCCTTTTTATTGCCGCTCTCGCCAGCGCATGCGCGAGCGCGCCGCCATCGGCGGGGCTGCACGCCACGCCGGCGGGCCTCGGGCAACTTCCATATAGCGACGCCGACGTGGAGTTCATGTCCGGCATGATTCCGCATCACGCGCAAGCCGTCGTGATGGCCGGCTGGGCGCCGACGCACGGCGCGCGCAAAGACGTCGCGGTCCTGTGCGAACGCATCGTCGTTGGGCAGCGCGACGAGATCCTGATGATGCAGAACTGGCTGCGCGATCGCGGCCAGGAAGTGCCGGACGCGGCCTCGACGCGCCACAAGATGAAGATGGACGGCATGGAGCACGAGATGCTGATGCCGGGCATGCTGAGCGACGAGGAGATGGCGGCGCTCGACCGCGCGCGCGGTCCGGAGTTCGATCGCCTGTTCCTGACCGGCATGATCAGGCATCACCAGGGCGCGATCGACATGGTCGACGTGCTCTTCAAGTCGTACGGCGCCGCACAAGACGAGATGGTCTTCAAATTCGCGTCCGACGTTTACGCCGATCAATCGATCGAGATCGACCGCATGACCGAGATGCTCGAGAGCAGCCGTCCCAAATAGGAAGGAATCGACAAGTATGATGTCCCAGTTATTGCGCACGCGCCGGTGGGCGCTCCTCGTCAGCAGCCTGTTCGTGGCGGTCCTCTTCGCGGCGGGCGGATTCGGCGTCAGCGGCTGTGCGAGCTCGGGCAAGACGGCCGCGACGCCGAGCGCGCGTCCACCGGCTCCCGCTGCGACTCCCGCCGGAGCGCCGGCGGCCAACGGGGCGACGCCCGCCGGACGCGGCACTGCGCCGCCGCCGCCACCTCCGCCTCCAGCGGTGATGCCCAAACCGGTGACCCCGATCGTCTCGGCGACGGCGCCGTCGCCCGATCCGCGCGTGGGGCTGAAACCCGGCCGCTGGGACGCAGGCCAGGCCGCGTGGAACATGCGCATGATCTCGACGACGCCTCCGACCGGGAAGACACTCGCGTCGACGCACTCGGATCTGGCGTTTGCGGGCAAGTACGCCATTCAAGGGAACTACGACGGGTTCGAGCTGTACGACATCTCGAATCCGGTGAAGCCGGTGCTCGTGCAGAGTTACCTGTGCCCGGCGTCACAGAATGACGTGTCGGTGTTCCGCAACCTGCTGTTCATGTCGTCCGAGTCGACGAACAGCCGGCTCGATTGCGGCTTCGGCGGCGTGCCGGATCCGGTCAGCAAGGTTCGCGTGCGCGGCATCCGCATCTTCGACATCGCCGACGTCAAGCATCCGAAACTGGTGACCAACGTCCAGACCTGCCGCGGCTCGCACACGCACACGGTCGTGACGCAGCCTGGCGACAACGATAACGTCTACATCTATGTGTCGGGCACGGCCGGCGTCCGCTCGGCGGAAGAAGTGCCGGGATGCACGGACGGCGGCATCGACGATCCGAACACCGCGCGGTTCCGTCTGGAAGTGATCAAGGTTCCGCTCGCCGCGCCGGAAAAGGCGGCGATCGTCAGCTCGCCGCGCATCTTCAACGGCCTGCCGGTTCCGCCAAAGAACGCGGATCGCGACGTGATCGACGCGGCGGCGCGAGCGGAAGCGGCGGCCGCGAGAGCGCGATCTGGCGCTCCCGATCCGGCGGCCGGGCGCGGACGCGGCAACGCGCCGCAAGGACCACCGACCGGACCGAATCAGTGCCACGACATCACGGTGTATCCGGAGATCGGACTGGCAGGCGGCGCGTGCGCGGGCCTCGGCCTCCTGCTGGATATTCGCGACGTCGTGCACCCGGTTCGGCTCGACGCGGCGGCCGACTCGAACATGTCGTTCTGGCACTCGGCCACGTTCAGCAACGACGGCAAGAAGATCCTCTTCACCGACGAGTGGGGCGGCGGCGGCCAGCCGCGATGCCGCGCGACAGACAAGATGGAATGGGGCGCCGACGCGCTCTTCACGATCGAAAACAACAAACTGAAATTCCATTCGTACTACAAGCTGCCGGCCGCGCAGACGCCGCAGGAGAACTGCGTGGCGCACAACGGTTCGCTGATTCCCATTCCAGGCCGCGAAGTGATGGTGCAGGCGTGGTATCAGGGCGGCCTGTCGATTTTCGACTGGACCGACGTCGCGCATCCGAAGGAGATCGCGTTCTACGATCGCGGTCCGGTCGACGGCACGCGAATGATCAGCGGCGGCTCGTGGTCGGCCTACTGGTACAACGGGATCATTGTCAGTTCTGAGATCGCGCGCGGGCTCGACATTTACGAGCTGCTGCCGAGCGGCCTGATCACAGAGAACGAGCTCGCGGCCGCCAAGACCGTGAAGATGGATTACTGGAATCCGCAGGACCAGCAGAAGTTCGTGTGGCCGGCGAGCTTCGCGCTCGCACGCGCGTATCTCGATCAGCTCACGCGTACCGACGGGCTCAATTCCGAGACGATCGCGAGCGCCCGCACGGCGCTGGCCAGCATCGAGAAACGGCCGGCTTCGGAACGAACCGCCGCGCTGACCCAGCTCGCGTCGCACCTGAAAGACGCAGCAGCCGCAGCAGCAGATCAGGCGAAGGTCCGCGCACTCGCTTCAGCTGTGACCGAGCTGGCGGCCGGAGCCAATACGCAGCGCTGAGCATCACGCCTTCCTCGACCGTACTCGGTGGAACCAACCGCCGAGTACGGTTTCTCTGAGTCATTATTTCCCGCACCGTCGCCGAACACACCCGAACTGCTGCCACGCGAAGCGTTCAGGTTCGACGTTTTTCGTGCGCGAGCGTGCGCGAGAAAATGTCGTCCGTCCTTCGTGGCACGTACCTGTGGAACGCCCTCCCTGTCACTGAATCTGTTACCCAGGGAGAGAAACTCATGAACACACGACGACGAGTTAGTGGATTGATGGCGATGCTGGTCGCCTTCTCGATGATGGCGCCCGCAGTCGCCTTGGCGGCGAAACCAGCGTCGCCGTCGGTCAGCATTCCGATCAGTCAGGTACTGGCCGCGCCGAACGCCGGCGATACACTAACTGGACAGCTCACGATCAACGAGTTCAAAGTCATCGACGGTCAGCTGAATGCGATCGGCACCTTGGCGGCCCGCGTCACCGACGCTTCGGGGAACCTGCTGGGCACTGCGCTCACGGCGGTGACGGTTCCGGTCACCGGCAGCGGCACGTGCGACATTCTTCACCTCACGCTTGGCCCGCTGCACCTGAATCTCCTCGGCCTCGTCGTCGACCTGAATCAGATCAACCTCGACATCACCGCTCAGGCGGGTCCGGGCAATCTGCTCGGGAATCTGCTCTGCTCGATCGCCAACCTGCTGAACGGCGGTTCGCTGAACGCGCTCTCGAACCTCCTCAACCAGCTGCTCGGCGTTCTCGGCTCGCTGTAACGCTCTCCACAAGACGGCAGGCGGGCGACCGATCGTCCGTCTGCCGATCTCGTCACGACGATCACCTCGACAGTACGCGCGTGTTTTCGGTCGATAGTTGTTGAAAACGATCTGACGCGTCGCTATTCTTTCTGCGTCCTCACCACTCCTGACATTCAGCGCACCTCGGGCACGTTATGACTCGTCTGTTGGCGTTCGGTCTCGGCATCCTCGCAGTCGCGGCGGCGTATCGTTGGTTCAGGCGCGGAGGGACGTCCGCTGAGCTGGGCAATGCCACGCTCAGCCGGCAGTGGCTCACCGAATTTCACGCTGGAGATCGCACGTGACGGAATCACTCGGCGCGCGCCTCCGTCGCGAACGCGAGCGGCGGCGCATCTCCATCAAGTCAATTGCGGAGTCGACGAACATCCGCGGGGCGCTCTTCGAGCAGCTCGAGCGCGACGACGCATCGAAATGGCCGTCGGGTATCTTTCGCCGGTCGTTCATCCGCGCGTACGCCAGCGCCATCGGCCTCGATCCCGAAGCGACGGTGCGCGATTTCCTGGCGGCGTTTCCCGATCCCGCGCACCGCGCGGGTCCGATCGCGAAGTCGCCGGCCGAACCGCCGACGCGCGTTCCGGAACTGCGTCTTCGTCTTGCGACCGGCGGCGGCGTCGCTCCTCGGCGATGGCTCGCCGCATTCTGCGACCTGATCGCTGCGGCGACGATCGCGCTCGCCTCGGTCGTGGTGTTCCGTCAGGTCTGGATGCCGCTCGCGATGGGCATGACCGCCTACTACGCCGCGGGCACGGTCCTGACCGGCGCGACGCCTGGCGTCTTCTTCCTTGCGTGGTACCGGCGCCTCGGTCAGACGCCGGCAAAGCCGGTGGCTCCGAGCCGTTCTGCGGCGCCGTTCCTGATTCATCCCGATCGCGGGCACAGTCTCTCTCTGGAGTTGTCGACCGAGTCGGGCGCGGCCAGCAATCAGTAGCTAACGCTGCCAGCCGACGGTGACCGCGCGAGCGCCGTCGCGAACACCGGCGGCGAAATCGGCGCGGATCACGCCCGCGGCGCCCGGCACGCGTATTCGAAGCCCGAGGCCGACATCGAGCTGCGCGCCAGGATTCCCATCATCGACGGCGCGCGTTGCCTGCGCGAGATCGGCAAACCCCGCGACGCCGAACCGCACCAGCGGGCTGCGCTGGAGCCATCTCTGAACCTCGGTATTGCCGTACGTGAGTGTCCGTCCGAATGCGGGCCCTGTGACGACGCCTTCCGATAGCAGCGGATGAGCGCGGAGCAGCGCCGGCCGCGCATGGCCGTCGCCGGCGCCGGGCCATAGCGCAAGAGGTGCGGCCGCGGTGACGACGTTCACACCGGCATCCGCGGTAAACAGCCAGCGCACCGGTGCGGTCGACGAGGTGAAGAGCGCGCGCGCACTCGCCGATTGAAAGGCGGCGCCGGTGATCGGCAGCCACGCGTCGACATCGCCGAAAAGAGCGATGCGGTCGTGCGCGAGCCGCTGCTGCACGCCGCCGCCGACTGAAGCCGTTCGACGGCTCCCATCCCACGCGTCGGCGCCGGCCCGAACTTCGTACCTGAAACTGCCGGTGAGCCAGTCGCTCATCGACACTCCTCCGTGCGTTCGCGTTTCCCGCAGCGGGTTGGTGTCGGCAGATTCGCCGTTGACCGCGTACGTCTGGGCTTCCCAGCTTCCTTCGACGCGCCAGACGCCCGGCAGCCAACCGACTCGAGGCGCGGCGAACGCCAGCGCCACACGTGGACGGTTGCTCCACCACCGCCAGCTCGCTTCCCACACCTCGCCCTGCCCGGTCGATCCGGGGACCGCGACGTCGACTTCGCGATCGATCAGAAAGCGCGCCCCTGCCGCCGCCCACTGGCCGATCCCCCTCGGCCGGAAGGAACGCTCGGCAACGGCGACGTCGACCGTCGCGAAGCCATCCTCGCCCGGCCGGTAGGAGATGCGTGTCGACGTCTCATCGGGCAATTCCGACAACCGCCGCGCGGCTCGTTCAAAAGCGTCATCGGTGAGCAGCGTGTTCGCGGTCAGTCCGAGCGCACGGGTCATCAGCTCGTAGCGCGTCCGATCGGCACCGTGGATCTGGACCGAGTCGATCTTTGGTTTGCCGATCTGGTTCCACGCATCCAGCGATCCGGTGAAGTCGTCCTGCATGAACCGGCTCGAGGCGAGAACCTCCCATCCGTACGCATCGTGCCGATCGAGCGCGATCGCCTCCTGCGCGAGCGAAGCCGCCTCGGCCCAGCGACGCTGCCCAAAACGGACGGCCGCGAGTTCGCGCAGGGGCCCGGGCGAGTTCGGGCACTGCGCGCGTACGCGGCCGAGGAGAGCATCCGCGTCTTCCAACCCGCGGTTCTGCACTTCTGTGACGGCCGCCGCCAGCAGGCGATCGCACTGTACGGATTCACTGCTTCGTGCAGGTTCCGTACTCGCCGGTGCAATGTGCTCGGGCGCGGTCGGGCGCTGATCCACGCCGGGCATGATCAACACCGCCCAGAAGCCGGTCGCCTTCCATTTGCGAAGAAGTTCGGCATCCGAAAGACGTCGCGACGGCCCCACGGCCGGATCGTGGACCGTGACGGTGTCGGCATCGATTCCCGTGACGACCACGTAGTGGTAACGGCGCGGCCGATCTTCCAGAAGGAGGACGACGGGATGGCGTGCTTCGAGTTGTTCCCGGAGGAGGTCGACCGATCCGACAAGGGGCGTCGCGCGCCATCCGCGTGCAATGACGGCCGCGACGAGACGGTCGTTCGCGATGCCGCCCGCGCGCATGTCGACGAGCGGTGCGAACTGCTGGACGTCCGCGTGCGCGTCGCCCCAGTACCTGAAGACCATCGCAACCGCCGCGCCGCCGCAAAGCGCTTCAGACTGCGGCAGATACGGCACGTCTAGAGAGACGGCCGCTGAAGCGAAGAGCGACAACGCGGCGATGAGCGACGTCCAGCCGGGCACTACTCGTAAGGGTTCACTTCACCGCAAGGATGATGATGATTAGCACCAGCAGCGCGATGATGATCGTCGTCGTCGAGATGACCACCGTCGATGCGCCGCCGACGAGCGACTGATTCACTTGGCGAGCCTGGTCCGCGGCCCGGGCGAGGTCGGGACCGCTCATCGTGTTCACGGCTGCGGCCGCCCGATCGAGGTCGATACCCACTCTGCCGGCGACCGCGCGCACTTCCGGGCGGGCCAGCGCTTCGCGCAACGCGGCGCGATCGGAATCCTGCTGCGCGGCATGCTGCGAGACCGTGCTCGCCAGCGCGCTCGGATCGATCGCGTGCTGCCCGTCGGCAAACGCGGACGTCGAAAGTGCCATCAGGAAGCCCAGTGGGAGAATCAACAGCCGTTTCACCAGTCGCATCGTCGTCATCGTCACCTCCGTAAAAGAAGCCTGCGGTTCACCTGAAGCAATGTCGATACCGCAGGTCATAGTCTACAGATGAGGCAGTGTAAGCCGCTAATATCCATTTCGTGGCGTTGTTCGACGACTGGATGAACGACCTCGAGGCGCGGCACCTTGCCGATCTCACGTTTCCCGAGGTCTCACGCTCGCTCCGCGCGCTGTCCTCGACCTACGTTGAGCGCCGGGGGCGGCTCGCCGAAGGGGCGGCACTCAGCGGCGCGGGAAAACGAGCGGCATTCGCGCTCTTTTATGGGCCGCTCCACTTCCTGATGGTCGACCACATCGCTCGAGCGCTGCCGAGCGCATCGACGCGCGCCTGCACGATCGTGGACCTCGGATGCGGAACGGGAGCCGCTGGCGCCGCCTGGTCAGCGGCCAGCGGTCGGCCCGACGTCGTTGTCGGCGTCGACAGAAATCAATGGGCGCTCACCGAAGCGGCGTCGACCTATCGCCACTTCGGCCTGCGATCGCGGATGCGCCGCGACGACGCCGCGGTGACCCCACTGCCCGCGTCGCCCGCGTCGTTCCTCGCCGCGTTTACCCTGAACGAGATTCCTGACGAATCGAGGCTCGCGCTGCTTCAGCGGTTGCTCGACAGAGGCGCCGCCGGCGACCGTGTGCTGATCGTCGAACCGATCGCCCGCGGAATCGCTCCCTGGTGGACCGAATGGGCGCGCCGGTTTGAAAAAGCCGGCGCCCGCGTCGACGAGTGGCGCGCGCGTGCGGAGCTGCCGCCGCTCGTTGCCAAACTCGATCGAGCCGCCGGCCTCGACCATCGGGAGCTGAAGGCGAGATCGATATACGTAGAACTTAGAACTTAGAATTTCTCAGTTCTCAGTTCTAAGTTCTGATTGACTCTGCCCATTCGAGAAGCCGATCGAGCGGCCAGCAGTTGACGACGCGGTCTTCGGGGACGCCGGCGAGCCGTGCGTGGGCGATTGCGGTGTGCGCGTACTGCAGCTCCGGCGTCGAGTGCGCGTCGCTGTCGAGCGCGAACAGGCAGCCGGCCGATACCGCCCGGCGTGCGAGCTCGAAGTCCACGTCCTGCCGTGAAGGGTCGCCGTCGATCTCGATGGCCACCCGGGTTTTTGCTGCCTTCGCGAACACTCTATCCCAATCGGCGGCCACGCCAGGGCGCGACCCGTACATGCGCCCGCGCGGGTGTCCGAGGATGTGCACTCCCGGCGTCCCGACCACGTTCAGCATCCGCGTCGTCTGGTCCGCCTTCGATCGCAGCGTCGAGTGGGGCGCGGCGACCACGATTTCGAGAAGTCGCAATTCCGCCTCGGTCATGTCCACGGAGCCGTCGGCGCGAATGTTCGCCTCGATCCCTTTCAGGAGTCTGAACCGGCGACGGTGAGCCGTGTTGAGTCGATCGATCTCCTTGTGCTGCTGCGCGAGCTCTTCCATGCTCACGCCGCCGGCGATCGGCAATCCGTACGAGTGATCGGTCACGGCGCAGTATGCGTAGCCGCGCTCGATGCCGGCTTCGATGATCTCGGCCAGCGTCTGGCTGCCGTCGCTCCAGTCCGAGTGCATTTGAAGATCGCCGCGATACGCTTTCACAGTAGGCCCGATGAGCGCCTTGTTCTTGAGCGCCGCCGCAACTTGCGCGTGGCTCAAGAAATTCTGTCGCAGGTCCCGCCGTGTTTCGACCTCGTCGACCTTGCCGCTTTCTTCGACTGCACGCTGCACGATTGCCGACGACCCGGTGCTGAGGACCTCGAGGATCACGCGCGACGAGGAGGGGCCGATATTCGGGATCTTCCGGAGCGTTCCGTCGGGTTGCAGGAACGACTCGATCGGTTCGTCGAGCGCCAGAATCGCCTGCGCCGCGCGCTTGTAGCCCCATCGGCTCTGCGTGCTCTTCTGGACGGCGGCGAGGTCGCGCAGGAGCCCCGCGATGAGCCCGTTCGTATCCAGTCCTGAGCGGCCGCGCGCCATCCACTAATATTGTGGGCCGAGTCACGTTCCAGCAATATGCCGATTCCCGCGAACCCGCGACCTGCCTCGACGGTGATTCTCCTGCGCGACGGCGAGAGACCGGTCGGGCCGCAGGTGTTCCTCGTGCGCCGGCATGAGGGCACGGCGTTCATGGGAGGCGCTCACGTTTTTCCGGGCGGGCGCGTCGACGATGCGGACCGCGAAGTTGCGCAGCCGTCGTGGTGCGATGGTCTCGATGTGGCGATGCGACAGCTCGATCGCGTCCCGGCCGTCGACGCGGTCGCGTTTCACGTGGCGGCGACCCGCGAGCTCTTTGAAGAGGCGGCCGTACTCCTTGCGCGCGATCGCAGCGGGCTGTTCGTCTCGCTCATCGGCACAGAGGAGCAGGCCCGGTTCCGACAATACAGCGCGGATGTCCACGCGAAGAACCTCACCCTGCGCAACGTGATCGAGCGCGAGCAGCTCCGCCTCGCGCTCGACACGCTGGTGCCGTTCGCGCACTGGGTGACGCCGCCGATCGATGTCCGTCAATTCGACACGAGATTTTTCCTCACGCGCGTGCCGCCGCGGCAGACGCCGGTTCACGACGACCGCGAAACGACACAAAGCAGCTGGATGACTCCCGCCGCGGCGCTCCACGCCGCTGCCGCCGACCGCATCGTGCTGCCGCCGCCGACCTGGACGACGATGCGGGAGCTGGAAGGCTTTCAAACCGTCGACGCGGCAATCACCTGGGCACGCGAGCGCAAGGCGACTCGTCGTCAGCCACTTCTCGTCGAGCAGGATGGCGTGCGCATGCTCGTCATGCCCGGCGATCCTCTTCACCCGGACCCGCCCGCTGATGAGGACAGCGGCGCCGAGGTCCGGTTCGTTCAGGTCGCGGGCCGCTGGCGCGCGCAGCGCCCGGCCACGTAGAATCGCGCTATGAAAAAGCTGATCGTTGCGATGGTCCTCGTAGGGCTCGCGCTCCCGGTCGCCGCGCAGGAACCGGTGAACGAGGCCGTGATCGCTCAAATCAAGGCGGAGGGCTTCCAGCACTCTGAGGTGATGGACACTCTAAGCTGGATCAGCGACGTGTACGGTCCGCGCCTGACGGGCTCCGCAAACTTACGCCGCGCGGCCGAATGGGCGCGCGATCAGCTGTCGAAATGGGGGCTCGAGCACGTGGCGCTCGAGCCATACGGACATAAAGTGCGCGGGTGGGATGTCCAGCACTACGCGATCGCGATGACCGAGCCGCAGTATCTCCGGATCATCGGGTATCCGAGAGCCTGGTCGCCGGCCGCCGTCACGCCACTCGTGGGCACGCCGATCGTCGTCGACGTGAAATCGAAACAGGATTTCGAAAAATACAGGGGCAAGCTGCGCGGCGCGATCGTGATGAACGGTCGACCGGCGACGCCCGACCTCGGATTTCAGCCGGAGGCGTCACGCTTTACCGACGACGAGCTGAAGAAGCAGGCCAGCCAGATCGACCCGGCGCCGGCCGGCGCCGGGGAGTACACACCGAAATCGTACTGGGACGAGGAAGAGGACTTTACCAAGAGCCTCGGCGAGGCTGCCGACGTGTGGAAGTTTTTCGCGAGCGAAGGCGTCGCCGCGCTGATTACGGCGAGCGACATCCCAGAGGCGGTACGCGTCGGCGGCTTTTACGACGAGGTGTGGCACCCGACGTACCCGGCATTCATTTTCGCGCGCGACCAGTACGGGCGGATCGTCCGGATGCTGGACAAGAAGCAGCCGGTAAAGCTTTCCCTTGCGCTCGACGTGCGTGTCACGGAGAACGTCGACTTGTTCAACGTCATCGCGGAAATTCCGGGCTTTGATCCGGCGCTGCGGGACGAAGTCGTCATGCTCGGCGGCCATTTCGATTCATGGCACACGGGCACAGGGGCGACGGACAATGGCGCCGGCTCGGCGGCCGCGATCGAAGCCATTCGAATATTGAAAGCGATCGGCGTGAAACCTCGGCGCACAATTCGTCTCGCGCTGTGGACCGGCGAAGAGGAAGACTACTTTGGGTCTTTGGGTTACGTGCAGCAACACTTCGGCGACCTGCGCACGATGGTGCTGAAGCCGGAGCACGCGAAGCTCGCGGCATATTTCAATCTGGATAACGGCGCAGGGAAAGTTCGCGGCGTGAACCTTCAGGGCAACGAGGCCGTGCGGCCGATCTTCGACGCCTGGCTGAAGCCGTTCAACTACATCGGCGCCACGACGCTGACCACCTTGAATACGGGCGGCACTGATCACATGCCGTTCGATGCGCTCGGCCTGCCGGGCTTTCAATTCATTCAGGACCCTCTCAATTACGAGACGCGGACGCATCATTCGAACCTGGACGTTTACGAAGAGGCGCCGCCTGATGACATGAAGCAGATGTCGGTCGTCCTCGCCAGTTTCGTGTATCACGCGGCGATGCGCGACGAGATGCTGCCGCGGAAGCCTTTGCCGAAACCGCACGTCGCCGACAAACCGCATACCCAGAAGTAATGGGGGCGGGCACACGCTCCATTTGCCTTGTCGCCGCGTTCGTCGCGGCGACGGTCATCGTCGCGGCGCAGTCGCAGCCGCTCGTCGCGCCGGCCGCGCAGGCGATTTACCAGCGGCTCCTTCCACAAATCGAGCAGATCAGGATCTTCGATCACCACGCCCATCCGGGTTTCGCCGACGACGAAGAGGTCGATCCGGCGCCGGTGCCGCCGAGCGCGCTGCTGTTTCGATTGAGGCCCGAGAACCCGGATTGGGCCGCAGCCGCGAGCGCGCTGTCCGGAGCGACGCCTCGACGCGGCGACCGGGCGTCCTGGAACCGGATGCTCGATCGTCTCGGCATCGAAACGTCCGTCGCCAACCGGATCACGATGAGCGCCGATCTCGACCCGGCGCGGTTCAAATGGGTGTTCTACGTCGACAGCTTCCTGTTCCCCTTCGATAACAGCGGGCTCGCCGCAAGGAATTCCGATCAGGCGGCGTTCATGCCGCTGCAGACGAAGCTGCTGGCGCGCTTTCGTCAGCAGGCGGGTGCGGCCACCGCTCCTCCCAGTCTGGACGAATACCTCGCTTTCGTGACGCGCACGCTCGAGGATCACAAACGGCGTGGCGCGATCGCCATGAAGTTCGAGGTCGCCTACTTCCGGTCGTTCGTGTTCGCCGATGTGCCGCGGCAGCAGGCGGCGCAGATTTACGATCGCTACAAGGCGGGCGGCGTCCCTGAGGCGGCGGAGTACAAAGCCTTTCAGGATTTCATCTTTCGCTTTCTCGTCACCGAAGGCGGCCGTCTGCATCTTCCCGTGCACATCCACAGCTCCGCGGGCGCCGGCGACTACTTCGACGTCACCGGTGGCAACGTGCTCAATCTCGAGAACGTCCTGCGCGACCCACGCTACGCCACGACGACGTTCGTGCTGATTCACGGCGGGTATCCGTTCGAACACCAGGCGATTCTGCTGGCGGCGATGAAAAACGTGTTTCTCGACAGCTCCGGCACGGGCAGCTACGTGATGTTTCCGGACGCGTTTGCGCGCGTGCTGCGCGATTGGCTGGCGAAGTATCCCGACAAGATCACGTTCGGCTCGGATGCGTTTCCGATGGACGAGACGCTCGGCGCCGAGCGCACGTACTGGTTCGGTGTGCACAATGGCCGCACGGCGCTCGCCGCCGCCCTCGCCGAGATGATCGCGGCTCATGAAATCAGCGAAGCGCAGGCGTTAGGGTTCGCACATGGGTATCTGCACGACAACGCTGCGAGCTTGTACAAGTGAGGGAGGATCATCCGGCCACTCCGCAGCTGCGGCGCGTCCTCGGCTTTCGCGACCTCTTTCTTTTCTACATCGTCACGGGATTCAGCACGCGCTGGATTGCGACGGCCGCGGCGGCCGGCCCGAGCGCGCTCGTCATCTGGATCATCGCGGCGCTCGGGCTGTTCCTGCCGCTCGTGCTCACGGTGCTCGAGCTCTCGTCGCGCTATCCGGAGGAAGGCGGCATCTACGTCTGGAGCAAGCGCGCCTTCGGTCCGTTCGCCGGCTTCATGACCGGCTGGACGTACTGGGCATCGAACCTGCCGTACTTTCCCGGGCTGCTGTACTACGCCGCGGCGAACGCGCTGTACATGGGCGGTCCCTCATGGCAGGCGCTGTCGGGCAACAGCACGTACTTCATCGCGATCTCGACGGTCGGGCTCGCCATCGCCGTCACGATGAACGTCGTCGGGCTGAACGTCGGCAAGTGGTTGAACAACGCCGGCGCGATCGCCGGCTGGATTCCGGCCCTGATCCTGATGGCGCTCGGCGGCATCGCATGGTACCGCTTCGGATCGGCGACGCCGCTCAGCCCGCACGCGCTCGTGCCGAGCACGAGCCTCAAGGACGTGATCTTCTGGTCGACGATCGCATTCGCATTCGGCGGCGTCGAGAGCGCCTCGACGATGGGCGACGAGATTCGGGATGCGAGGCGCATGGTGCCGCGCGCGGTGCTGTCCGCCGGCGTGGTCATCACCGTGCTCTACGTCGTCGGCACGTTGAGTGTTCTGCTCGCGGTGCCGAGCGCGCAAGTATCCGGGCTGCAGGGGATCATGCAGGCGGTGCAGGCGATCACCACGAGGGCCGGCGGCTCGTGGATCATTCCGGTCGTCGCGGCGCTCGTTACGCTGAACGCGCTCGGCGGCGTCGGCGGATGGTTCGCGGCCACGGCGCGGCTTCCGTTTGTCGCCGGCCTCGATCAGTTCCTTCCGCGGATGTTCGGCGAGCTCCACCCGACGTGGCGAACGCCCTACGTCGCGCTGCTCGTGCAGGCAGTCATCGCTCTCGTGTTCGTGTTTCTCGGCCAGGCGGGCACGTCGGTCCACGGCGCATACGATGCGCTCGTCAGCATGGGCATCATCGCGTATTTCATCCCGTTTCTTTTCATGTTCGCCGCGATGATCGCGCTCCAGCGCGAGCCCGCGGGCCGCGACGTCATCCGTGTGCCCGGCGGACCAGTCGTCGCGCGCGCGGTCGCGGCGCTAGGGTTTCTCACGACGGCGGTGTCGATCGTCCTCGCGTGCGTGCCGGCCGACGACGAACCGCGAAAAGTGCTCGCGGTCGTCAAGGTCGTGGGCTCGTCGCTTGCGCTGGTGCTGATCGGCGTCGGCGTCTACATGGCGGGCAGGCGTTCGCTTGACGCCGCCATTGCGCATCAGGAACACTAGGCGCCCGTGCACGCGGTGGGGAGGCAGACATGCAGGATGATTTCGATAGTGGAATGGGGTTGCCCGACGACGAGTTGACCAGCGGGTCGGGAATGTCCGACCTGGGTGATTCGGGCGGCGGGATGACCGACATGGACGCCGAAGGCGCCGAGGGCGCTTCGGGCGGACGGCGGTCGAGCGGCGGCGCGCGCGCGCGCAAGTCGTCTGGATCGCGTAAATCGGGCGGCGGCCGGAAAGCGTCGGCGTCCAAAGGCGCGGCCAAGGCCGGCGCGCGCAAGAGCGCTCGTAAGAGCGCGGCCAAACGGTCGGTCCGCAAGAGCGGCGGCGCCAAGAAGAAGGGCGGACGCAAGGCGGCTGGAAAGAGCCGAGCGGCGTCGCGTAAGGCGTCCGGCGGCCGCAAGCGAAAGGCCGGCAAGAAGCGCTAGCGGGGTTGCATGAAGACCATGCTCGCCGTCTTCATGCTCACCGCGTCGGCGATGGTCAGCGGGCAGTCGACGCCGGCAGTCGCCGACCTGCTGGCCGCGCGCGAGCGCGCGTACACGGCAAATTTCCGCAACGATCCGGCCGGCCTCGTCGAGAGCGTCAGGACGTTCGAGCGGCTGGCCTCCGATGATTCGGTCGCACCCTTCGCCCATTACTATGCCGGTTGGGCGAAGTGGTGTGTGGCGGCGTCGCAATTTGCCGCCGGCGACGTCAAGGGCGCGATCGAGTCGGGGGAACAGAGCGCCGCTGATATGCGCCTCGCCATCGCCGCGCGCGGCGATCTGTCCGATTTTCACACGGGTCTCGCCAACGCGCTGATCGTCGTCGGTTCGCTCGATCAGACCCGCTTTCCCGCGATCATCAAAGAGCTGTCGGAGGCGCGGCGCCGCGCCCTCGAGCTCGATCCGGCGAATCCGCGCGCGCTGCTCATGGACGCCGGCATCGTCTTCAACACGCCGCGCGAGCGCGGCGGGGACCAGCAGAAGGGGATCGACCGCTGGCTGGAAGCGATTCACCGGTTCGAGGACGAACAGCGCTCGCCGCCTGCCAATGCCTTGATGCCGGATTGGGGCCTGCCGCTCGCGTACGGCTGGCTCAGCCAGGTATATCTGAACGCCACGCCTCCACGCGTCGAAGACGCCCGGAAAGCGGCGGAGACCGCGTTGACGCTTCGTCCAGACTTCTGGTTCGTGCGCGAGCGGATTCTGCCCAAATTGCCCCGCTGACCGAAAAACTGACCCTTATTACTGATCCCGGTCGGACTCGCGGCGATGCATATAGTGCTGATAGATGAACTCGCCGACGTGGCGGCCCTGCTCGGCGCCTTCTTCTTGATCGAACCGGAAGTGGATGCCGCCATAAATGCGCGCGTCCGAGATGTCATCGGTAATTTCACGGAGCGTTTCGTAGGTGAGCGTGATGTTGAGTGCCGCGCTCGAGATCGTGATCGAGCGGTGGCGTCGGCCATACAGCCGCTCGAGCACCTCGCGAGCGGCGTTGCTCAGCGTCCCATGAGCGGACGGATAGCTCGGAAAACACGGTGTGGTAATAAACGGCACGTACGACGGATCGGGGTCGGTCCGCGGGTTGCCGTCGATGCCCGCGAAATGGATCGCCGTTTCCGGACGCCAGAACGTGTAGTGATACTTCGTGTCGAAGACCGCGACGCCGGCGTCGGCTATTGCCATGTTGACGAGCGCGAACGCATGCGCCCTTTCGGACAGGGAGGCGTGCTCGGCGTTTACGATTTGCTGAGTGACGATATTCCAGACCGCGGGCGCCGCCACGGCGTTGTATAACAGCGCGACGTTGGATCGGTCCTGTGGCCGTTCGGTGCTGTTCACGCTGCCGACCGATTCCAATTCGTTGAGCGCCCTCGCGTATTTGTTGCTCGTGAGCGCCGGCGGAGGTTCGGACCGAAACTGATCCGGCTGCCGAAGGCCGAAGGGCGTGACGTTCCGCCAATGCAGCAACGTGCCTCCGGCAGGCGGACAGCTCGGCGTGACCTGCCATTGACCGGCCTCGAACGCCGGCGGCACGTAGAATTCTGGCGGTGCCGACCCGTCGTTCGCTCGCAGCGTGATCATGGCGTTGGCCGCCGCTTCGCCGACCGCGATTCCCGCATCCTTCCCCGATCCATTTGGAATCGAGCCGAGCGAGGTCGCACGAGCGGCGTCCAGCGCCGGCAGACTCGCCGGGAAATACGTCGCCAGCACGCGATACGCGGCCGCGATGGCCGCCGCCTCGGCGGAGGCGCCCGGGGCCGCCTTGACAGTGCCCAAATACGGTTTGTAGTCGCCGGTGATCGCGTTCACGGCTTCGAAAACCGCCAACTGCGTGATCGCTCCGAAGCGCGACTGCGCGAGCGGATTCTGGCTGCTCATCGCGGTGAGCATCACCGTATTCCAGTCGGTAATGACGTCTGCGTTCGCGCTCACTCCGCCAAGCAGCAGCACGCCAGCGATGGTCCCTACGATCGTTCGTGTCATCATCGGTCCCTCCTTATGGCTTTCTCGCGCCGCGGTTTTTGCGGTTGACGCAGCGGCCATAATCCGGGACTCTACGGAACCCGCGCCGGCAAGTCGTCGGAACGTTCTGGGATTCTCGTGGGATCTCCCTGGGAACACGCAGCCAGCCCGCGGTTGGGCGAGTCTGGAGGTCGATGACTCGTTTTGGCACCTACCGACTCGATCGCGCCCAGGGACTCTGGCGGGAAAACGAAGAAATCCGGATCACGCCGAAGTCGCTCGCGGTTCTGTGCGCGCTCGTCGATCGCGCCGGCGAGATCATCTCCAAGGAAGAACTGTTCCGGCTGGTGTGGGACGGCGTCGCCGTCAGCGATTCCGCGCTGACATCGTGCATCCAGGAGCTCCGCCGCGCGCTCGACGACGACGCGCAGCGCCCGCGGTTCATCGAGACGGTTCATCGCAGGGGCTATCGATTTCGCGAACAGACCGCTGGCGACGGCGCGACGGTAGCCGGCCGCGTGTCGTTTCCGCCGCGCGCTCCGGCGGACTCACGCATCATCGGGCGCGACGCGGTCATCGAGGAGATGCTGAACGCCTTCGCGCTCGCGCAGCGGGGCCGCCGGCAGGTGCTTTTCGTCACGGGCGAGCCCGGCATCGGCAAGACGACGGTCCTCCGAGCGTTTGGCGAACGGCTGGCCGAGCGCGGTCCCATCCGGGCGACCTGGGGCCAGTGCGTCCAGCACTATGGCGCCGGCGAATCGTATCAGCCGCTGCTCGAAGCGTTGAGCCGCGTCGTGCCGCCAGCCGGGTGCCGAAGACGTGATCCCGATCCTCGAGCGGCACAGCCCGACATGGCTCGCTCAACTGCCGGGGCTGCTGCCGCCGGATCGGCTCGATCGGCTCCAACGGCTCGTCGCCGGGATCACGCGCGAGCGCATGCTCCGCGAGCTCAACGACGCGCTCGAGGCGATCACCGCGCGGATGCCGCTGGCGCTGTGGCTCGAGGATCTCCATTGGAGCGACATGTCGACGCTCGATTGGATTGCCGCGTTCGCGCAGCGATCCGAGCCCGCGTGTCTGCTGCTCATCGGCACGTTCCGGCCGCTCCTGACCGCCGCGCCCGAACATCCGTTGACGGCAGTCGCCGACGATCTGCGGATGAAGGGATTCTGCCGCGAGATCGCGCTCCGTGGTCTCGATGAATCGCACGTTGACGAGTACGTTGCGCTTCGTTTCCCATCCGCGCCCGGCCAGGGCGAACGGCTGCGGCGTCTCGCCAAACTGATTCACCAGCAGACGGGCGGCAATCCGCTCTTTGTCGTCAACGTGATCGAAGATCTCGCCGCGCGCGGCCTCGTCGTGTCGAATGGCGGCCAGTGGACGCTCACGCGCGAGGTGAGCCGGGCCGAGCTCGGCATGCCCGACGACATCCGCCGCATGATCGGCAAGCAGATTGATCGTCTTCTGCCAGGCGAACGCGACGTGCTCGAGAGCGCCAGCGTGGCGGGCGCGTCGTTTTCGACGGCGGCGGTCGCCGCCGCGGCCGGCCGTTCGCTGGCAGACGTCGAATCGACGCTGTCGACGATGGCGAGGGAAGGCCAGTTCGTTCGCGACGTCGGACCGATCGAATGGCCGGACGGCACGAGGAACGCGCGCTTCGATTTTCTTCACGCCCTGTACCTGCGACGTGCTGTATCACCGGATTCCTCCCTCGCGTTTGGCCCACTTGCACGAACAGGTGGGCATTCGCACCGAGTCGGCATACGGCGAGCGCGCGCCGGAAATCGCCGCGGAGCTCGCGATGCACTTCGAACGGTGCGGGCAATTGAGCCGTGTCGCGACGTATCTCCAGCGTGCAGCCGAGAATGCGTGGCGCCGCGGCGCGTGCGCGGAAGCGGAGACGCACCTCGATCGCGCGCTCGCCCTCCTGGCGTGCGAGCCGCCGGGGCCCGAGCGATTCGAGACGCGAGCTGGAACTTCAGATTTCCCGGGGCGCAGTCATCATGGCGGGGCGGGGCTTCGGCGCTCCCGAAGTGGCCGAGGCGTATTCGCGGGCGCGGACGATCTCTCGAGAGCTCGACGGCGCGCCGCACCTCTTTCCCGCGCATCTGGGGACTCTGGCTTTACTACTGGGGACGAGGGCCATTGAGCACAGCGCGCGAGCTCGTCGAGGATCTCATGGGACTCGCCGCGCAGGCTCCCGCCGGCGGAGCCGAGCGGCTGCAGGCGCACCATGCGGCCTGGGCCACGGCGTTCAACGCCGGCGATCTCGTCGCATCGTCCGATCACGCGGTCAACGGACTTGCTGTCTACGATTCGTCGCGGCATTCTTCGCTCGCCGCAACGTACGGCAGCCACGACGCGGGAACCTGCGGACACAATTTCCTCGCGTGGGCGCTGTCGCTCCGCGGTCTGTCTGACGACGCTCACCGTGTGAGCAGCGAGTCCGTTGCTTTGGCTAAACGCCTTGGCCATCCGTTCTCGCTGGCGCTGACGCACTTCTTCGCCGCCGCCGCCGGCCAATCGCGGCGCGACAGCGCCGTTGCGAAGGCGAATGCGCGGGCGGCGCTCGCCGTTGCCCGCGAGCAGGATTTCAGGCTCGTGCTCGCGCAGTCATTGGTCGTGGAGGGATCGACGGCGGTCGAGGAAGGGTATTTCCCTGAAGGTCTGAATCAAATCATGACCGGCCTCGCGGAGTTTCGAGCGACCGGCGCTTACCAGTTCCTCCCTTACCTTCTTTCACTGAGTGCGCAGGCGTATCTGACGCACGGAGATGCGATGAAGGGCCTCGAGGCGCTCGACGAGGCGTTCAAGGCCGTGGAGGTCACGGGCGAGCGATTCTGGGAAGCTGAGTTGCACAGGCTGAGGGGCGAGCTGCAGCTTGCGGCAAAGCTGCCGGACGCGGATCGTATGGCGGAGCAGAGTTTTCTTCGATCCATCGACGTCGCGATGAGCCAACGTGCGAACCTGATCGTGCTGCGCGCCAGCGTCAGCCTGGGCACGCTTTTGCGGCACCTCGGACGAGAGGCGGAAGCGCACCGCCGCGTGACCGACGCGCTCGCCGGAATTTCGCAAGGGATCGCACTGCCCGACGTGATGGATGCGGGGCGGTTCCTCGCAGAACTCAGTTCTAAGTTCTGACTTCAACTATTGATGCGCGAGGTCGATGAGGACCACGTCGGAGCGTTCCTGGACACGCTCGAGGACGAACTCGCGGCCGTCGGCGGAAACGTCGAAATCGCGAAGGTTGAAGTCGGGCGCCAGGTTCGTCAGCTGGCGCTCGGCTCCCGTGTCCAGATCGATCAGCCACAGGTTCTTGTGCTCGATATCGCCGCGCATGACCACGAGCGCGCGCTGACCGTGAAAGAAGCGGACACGTCTGGCGCCGCGCGTCAGCGTGAGGTTTGGCGTGGGATACGCGCCGCCGCCGGCGGCGGCCGCCTTCACGGGAAACGTCGTGCCGATGTCGGCGCCGGAGTAAACGAGAAAGTCCCCGGCCGGCGACCACGCGGGATCGAGCGCATAGTCCTGGACGAGCGGAACCGCTCGCCCGCTCATCGACACGTTGAAAAGATGCGGCGTGCCGTTCACGTCGGCCGCCGATGTGATCGATTGTCCATCGCGCGTCCAGGCCGGGTTTCCTTGCGGCGCAAGCGACTCGGTGACCACACGTGCGTTCGTGCCGTCCGCGTTCATCGTGTAGAGCAGTGTCTTTCCGCGCTGCTTGACCGCGAACGCCACGCGGCGTCCGTCCGGTGCGATCTCCGGCCCGCCGACGATGCGCGCGTCGGGCGCGCTCCAAAGCTCGGTGGCCGTCTTGTCGGCGAGCTTCCAGATGCCGTCGCTCGTGGCCTTGGACGAGACGTACAACAGGTAGTCCGGGCCCAGTCGCGGCGCGAATCCGCGGCCGGTGGTCAGCGAGATGGGCGCCGCTGCAGACGCGTCGACCGCGGTGTCGCCGATGCCGAGGCGCCAGAACGTGCCGTTCGGGTTCGCGAGCGTTGCAACGAGCCGCCGCCCATCGGCGCTCGCCGCGAGAGAAGAGTAGCGATCGAGGCCCGAGCCCAGGCGATGCGGCACACGGTGCTCGACATCCGTGCTGTACAGCCACGGGCCGGAGCCGTCGCCATCGGTGGCGAGGTACATGAGCGTGCGATCGTTCAGCAGCACGGGATGGCTCACACGCGAGTTGTGCCGCGTGATTCGCTCCGCCGCGCCGCCGGTCGGTCGGATTCGCCAGATGTCCATCGCATCGGGCAGCGTTCCCTGCACGAAATAGATGAAGCGTCCATCCGGCGACCACGATGGAAAGTGCGCATGGAGTCCCGGCGCCGACTCGAAGATCGGCTGGCCGCCGGTGCCCTGTCCGGCATTGCGGACAAACGTCGGATCACCTGGTCCGGGCGTGTGGTACACGAGACGCGTGCCATCGCGCGACCAGTCGAACTCGGCGGCTCCTTCGAGGTACGGTTTCGGCTGGCCCCCCAGCGTCGGCACTCCCCACACGCTGATCTCGCGAGGATCGGATCCCTTGACGCCTCGCGTCCAGAATGTGACGAGGGTCGCGTCGGGCGAAAAGCCCAGCATGCGGAGCGACGGGTTGCCGAGGCCGTGAAAGCGACCGTGGGTCAGGTTGTACGACTGTCCCGCATCGACCTGGGTGACCCAGACGTCCGTCGTTCCGTCCCGATCGGAAAGAAACGCCACGAACTTGCCGTCGCGTGAAATCGCGGCGGCCTGCTCGGCGCCGCCGAAATCGGTCACGTTCTGAAACCGTGCGTCCGCCAGCGGGCTGTGCCAGAAGTAATCGCGGCGCTGGAGAAGCCAGACGGTTCCAATCATCACGGCGAGCGCGAGCGCGCCGGCCACAGACCACGCGATCGCCGGTCGAATTGTTCTGAGAGACGTGGAGGCGGCGGCCTCGGTGCTTTCGATCGGCGCCAACGGAATGCGGCTGCGCGACCATGCATCCAGCTCCGACCGGAAGGCATAGACCGAGCCCATCTTGTCGTGAAGGTGACGATGCACCGGCATCCGCTCGCGTTTTTCCCACCGTTGTACGGTGGTGACGTCGCGTTTCAGGTAGCCCGCGATCTCTTTCCACGAGTCGAGACGGTCATCCGGCGCCGGGCCCACGGGGTCCGCGGCGGACGCGGTTTCGGGCATCGGGCGCGATTGTAGCCCCCGCGTCTCCCTCCTTCAACGGACGGCAATCGACGGCAAATCGACGAATTGCGCCCATACCGCGATATGCCGCTTGCCCCGGACCGAGGCAGCGCGCATCGTCGGAGGTCTTCGGCCGGGTCAGCCCCTGGTTGCGGGGCCATATCAAAGAGTTGGAGGGTCGCATGAATCGGAATCGGTTTCAGTGGGTCGCGCTCGTCGGAGCGCTCGTCGTGGCAGCAGGCACGGGCGGACAGGCGCACGGTCGCAAAGGCGTCGATTTCAGCGGGCAGCTCGATGACGTGACGATTGCCACCGCGGGCTCGTGGGCCATGCACGGCACGTGGTCCCTGCACGTAGACGGAGATTGGGACAAGGCCGATTTCACGGCGGTGATGGACATGGAGCGGTCCGACTACTTTTATGTGGCCAACCCCACGGCCGACCCCAACTCTCTGACGACACGCAATGCGCACACGCACAACATCGCGATCGTCAACGGCACGGTCACCACGATCCCGGGTGGCTTTCGCGTGAGCGGTCCGGCGATGCTGACCGGTAACGGCGCGACGCCGCCCTTTGGAACGGATTCCACGCTCCAGGTGGATGTCACCGGCGGCAACCTCGTCATGTTTTCGAACGTGAAGCTGACGTTCGGCGGCAATGCGGTCGCCCATTTCGGAGCGCTTCCGGTGTCCGGGGTCGTCCGGCGGTGGAAATAACCGGTCGACGGCGGAGGAAATCATGAAACGCATGTTGTTACTGACTCTACTCGCCGCGACGCCGGCGCGCCTCAGCGTCGGCCGGCCAGCTGCAAGCGCTCGCCGGCGCGGAAAATCACGACCAGGGACACCAGGTGCTGGCGTTCCTCCCGAACGAACTGTGGATTCATCGGGCGACAGCGTCACCTGGAGCTTCCCGACGGGCGAACGGCACACAGTCAGCTTCCTGACGCCCAGCCAGCTACGTCCGAAATTTCAGGTCGGATGTCCTGGCTCGACGCCCGACGGTTCGAGTTACACCGGCGCGACGTGCGTGAATTCTGACGTGCTGATGAACGGGCAGACCTACACGGTCACGTTCCCGCAGCACGGCAACTTCAAGCTTGCATGCCTGGTCCATCTGTATATGACGGGAGGTGCACGTGCTCGATGCGGCCGAGATTCTCCCGCACGATCAGGAGTACTACGACCGCGAGGCCGGGCGCGAGCGGCGCGAGTTGCTGTCGGACGCGGACGGTCTCGAGGGTCGAGGACTCGTGATCGCACGGCGGACGTCCGACAACGGAAGTGGCTGCCGGCATCTCGGACGTTGTCGCGACAACCGGCGGCGGCGTGCACGGTTCGGCGGTCATGCGGTTCCTGCGCGACCGGATCGAAGTCCGTGTGGGCGACACCGTGGAGTGGACGAACATCTCGCCGGGAGTAAATCACACGGTGACGTTCGGAACAGAGCCATCGGACCCGTTCGCCCCACCGTCGCCCAACGTGACCATGGATGCTCGACGGGGCGCTGCATTCGATCGTCGGATCGCCGACCGACAACGTGCATTCAGGCCTCTTCGGTCCGGCAGCCGGCGGAGCGCACCGGGGCGGCGCAGGTGCCGCTGGGTGTGACGCGCTTCCGCGTGACCTTCACGGCGCCGGGCGTCTTCCGGTACATCTGTGCGCTGCATGATGACGAGGGAATGGTCGGGACGGTCGTGGTACGACGATGAAGCGCGACTTCTCTGTGCGTCTTTCGTTTTGAGCCTCGCCGTGATTCACGGCGAGGCGGCGTCCTACCTCGGCGGTCTTGTGAACCCGCCGCTGCCGAAGCCGAAGTTCACGCTGACGGACACTGACGGGGGCGCCCTTTGATTTCCGGGCGAAGACGCAAGGCTCCGTTACGCTTCTCTTCTTCGGGTACACGACGTGCCCTGATGAGTGTCCGCTCCACATGGCGAACGTTGCCATGAGCCTGAAGAAATTGCCGAGGAGCTTCAGGATCAAGTCAGGCTGGTGTTCGTCACCACTGATCCCGCGCGCGACGAGCCACGCGTTCTGCGTGCGTGGCTCGACCGCTTCGATCCGCGTTTCATCGGCCTGACCGGCAGCGAATCAGCCGTCGAAACGGCGCAGCGCGCCGCGGGATTACCGGTCGCCACGAAAACGGCGCGCGCCGGCGGCGGCTATGCGATGGGTCACGCCAACGTCGTGCTCGCGTACACCAAAGACAACCTCGCGCATCTGATGTATCCGGGCGGAGTCACTCGCCAGGACTGGCTGCACGACCTGCCGCAGCTTGTCGCCGAGACGTGGTAGCGAGTCAGATGAAATTCAGCGAGCTGTTGCGGAAGTCGCCGTTGAGCAGCGCGCGGGAATCGGCGCCGAGCCAATTGTCGGTGATGCGCGCGTAGACCGAGCGGAAGTCGGTTTCGTAGTGCACGTCGCCGGCGTTGTTCTCGAGCGTCGGATTCTGCGGATCGGTGTTCAGGTTCGGCGCCGTCCCGTAGAGACCGCCGTTCACTCTACCGCCCATGACGAGCATGACCGACGCGGCGCCATGGTCGGTGCCGCCGCTGCCATTCTCGGTGATGCGGCGACCGAATTCCGAGAAGCTGACGAGCAGCGTGTCGTCGAGCATGCCCTGGGCCTTCAGGTCGGTGTGAAACGCGAACAGGCTGTCGTTGAGCGTCGTCATCAGGTTGTGGTACGTGCCGTTGGCGCCGTTCACGTTCTGTCCTGAATGCGTGTCGAACCCGCCTGTCGTGACGTAGAAGATTCTTGTGCCGATGCCGCGGTTCATCGCGCCGGCCACCGCCTTGAACGCCTGGCCCAATCCTGTATTCGGGTACACCAGTGTCGGTGAATAGCTGGCGACGGTGGCGACGCGATCGAGGGTCGCGAACGCGGCCTGCGAGCTGCCGTAGACAAATGCGAGTTCCGGACGATCGACCGGCACGTGCGAGCTGATTCGTGTGGCGGCCGCTCGTTCGGCGGCGGCTTCCGCGCCGGAGTTCGCGCTCGAAAAGGCGTACGTCGCCGGATTCGCGATCGCGGGGACCGACGCGTGCGCGGCCTCCAGCACGTGCGGCGACGTGCCCGTGGTATTCCAGCCGACCAGCGGATCGAGCGGCGTCGGCAGCGCGTCGAGATATCTGCCCACCCACCCGAGCCCGACAGAGTTGCGCGGGTCGGCCGTCGACCAGATGTCCGTGCCCTGGAAATGCGAACGGCTCTGGTTCTCGTAGCCGGTCCGCTGCACGAGCGCGAGACGTCCCTGATCGAAAATCTGTTTCAGGCCGGTCAGCCGCGGGTGCAGGCCGAGCGCAACGCCCGATCGATCGGCTCCGATCTGGAGCACGTCAACGGCGGGCACGGCGAGCGTTGGCCGTCGCCGATAGTAGAACGAATCACTGTACGGCACGAGCATGCTCAGCGCATCGTTGCCGCCGCTCAGGTAGAGCACGACGAGGTTGCGCGTTCGCGCGCCTTGCGCTCGAGCCAGATCGCCCAGAAATTCCGGCGCCGCAAACGTCGCGGTGAATGCCGCGACGCCGCCTTTCACGAACGCGCGTCTGGTGATCTTCATGTGTTCGGGCGCTCTCGTCAGACGAACTGGTACTCCGGCGAGCCCACGATGAGGTGGACCAGGCCCGGCGCCTTTGCCTGCAGCTGCGCGACGCTGCCCGTCCACGTGGACGTCGCGCGCAGATAATTGAGCAGCTCCGATGTGACTGCGGCGTCCGCCGGCGCCGGCTGCCAGCATGCGGCGGTAGTACGCCAGAAGCGAGTCCGGAGTGCTGCCCTCCGACACCGCGGCGGCCGCGAGGTTGAATTTCTGGTTGGCGGCGAGCGTCGCGGCGAAGTTCATGCGCGCCAGCATCGCGGCGGTCGAGAACCATGCCTCGCCCTGAGCCCAGCCGCTGACATCGGGCGGGTCGTACAGGTTCTGCTCCATGCTCGCGAGCGGGGCCAGCGCGCTGTTGAGCGAGAACCCTGTCCAGCCGACATCCTTCAGCGCGCGCACGACATACTCCACCGGCCAGGAATACCGGGCGAAATGCGATTGCGTGCTCCAGAACTCCGGGGCGAGCAGCACTTCGCGCATCACCGCGCTCATGTCGAACTGGTTCTGCTGGTAGACGCCCGCGATCCTGTCGACGAAGCCCTGGTCGACGGCGCCCGCCTCGCTGACGAAGAACCTATACAGCTTGGCCGCCAAATAACGCCCGGTATTCGGATTCGCGGCGAGCGCGTTGATCAGATCGATGCCGTCCTGCATCCCTTGCGCCGCGGACCTCGCCGGAATGGTCTGGCCGCCGTCGGCGTAAATCGGAAAGCTGAATGTCTTCGCTGACGTCTCGTGCTGATTCGCGTTATAGGCGAACGCCTGGTGCTGCGACGCTCCGCCGGCGCCGACGATGGCGAGATTCCATCCGGTGAAGACCCGCGCGCCAGCGTACACGTCGGTCTCGGTGTAGTGGCCGACGCCCATCGTGAACAGCTCCATCACCTCGCGCGCGAAATTTTCCTGTGGCTTCGCCTTCGTGTTCGTGCGTCCGTCGAGCCACACGAGCATCGCCGTATCCTTCGCGACGTTGAGCAGCAAATCGCGGACGTTCCCGAGCGCATTGGCGCGCAGCATTTCCAGCTGACCCGCGACCGATCCCGGATCCTCGGACGCCTTTGCCGCCATGTAGCGCGTCGCTTCGGTTGGCCCGAGCGCGCCGTTGATCTTCGTGTACCCGGTCGCGAAGTGGTTGTGCCAGAAGAGCGTCATCTTCTCCTGAAGCGGCCGCGTGCTGTGCACCATGCGGAACAGCCACCGCTGGCGTGCGTCGGTGATGATGGAATTCGGCGAGAACGGTCCATTGGACGTCGTTCCCACAAACCCCGGCCGTCCGATGTTCCGGTCCACATCGTCAGATGTGCGGTCGTAGTTGATCAGCGCGTCGACCGCCTGGTCGATGCTCATGTCGGAGTACGTCTCGAGCTCAGCTGCGCTGGTGCCGAACCCCGCGCGGCGAAGCAGGTGCTCCATCTGGTGATCGGTCGCGCGCTCCCGAGTGGGCCTGTCGCCGTGCTGCATTCTGTGTGGCCTACCGGATCGTAATCGTCCCGTGCAAGGAAGCGTTCGACGGCAGGTCGTGATCGTGAAAGCCGCACGTGCGGACGGTGTTCAGATTGCCGGTCTGCCGGCTCTGACCCGACGAGAGGAAGCCCACCTGGTTGATTTCGGGGCAGTCGGTGTGTTCCGGATGCGGATCGGAGAACATCAGATGGGTGATCCCGTCCTGATTCACGAAGGTGATCTGCGCGCCCTGGCTCACCGTCATGGTTTTTGGACTGACTCCAGCCGACGTGATAACGAACGTGTTCGTCCCGCTGCTCGCCGTCGTTGAGGACGAAGGCGCGGGCGTAGCCGAACCGCCGCATGCCATCGCGCCTGAAACGAGGAGACAGAGCGTCGCCGTTCGCAGGACGGCGCGCCGCTTGGCTCTGCCGTAGAGGAACCACACCATCGTTCGATCCTTAGACCGGCGCCGGAGATAGAAGTGACACGGACCGGTATGGCAATATGTAACCGCCGACCGCGCGAGGCTGGTGGGTGAGATATCCTCTCGCGACGAAAAGGAAAAATCTCATGGCGAGAATCGTCCCGACCGCTCTCCATGCCCTTGCGCTGTTGTTCGCGATCGCGCTTGTCGCAGGATTTTCGGCATCGTGCTCGAAGAAGGCGCGTGACAGCGCCGCTCCGCCGACCGCATCGACGTCTGCATCGACGTCTGCGACCAGGTCGCCCGCCGCAGAGTCGTCGACGCAGCTCGCACCGCAGCCGGGCCCCGCTTATGCGTTGATTCTCGGGCCATCGTCGATCGACGACGGCTTGTCGCAATCCTCGGCTACCGGTCGTGCCGCCGCGGGCGCCGTGAGCGCTGTGGCCGATGCTTTCGGCGCGGCTGAACCCCGACCGGCACCGGCGACGTCTCCCGGTGTCGTGGCGGCGAAGAACCTCGATGCGGCGATCCCGCCAACTGACTACGACCTCGCGGCACTCGCGAAGACGTTGCCTGATGATCCCATCGCGCTTTACCGGTTCGTCACCGACCGCATCGCTGTCGATGGATACGACGGCGTGATGCGCGGTCCGCTCGTCACGTGGATGAGCCGCGCAGGGAACCCGCGCGACAAAGCGGTACTGATCGCGTGGCTGTTCGCCACCAAGAACATTCCGTACCAATTCGTGCGCGGATCGCTCTCTGCCACTGATCGGATGCACATCGCGACGGCCGCGGCGACGCTCGCGCCGGCGGCGAGCGTCGATCCCCGGGTGGCGGCGTACACATCGGCTCTGGCTACCGACGGCGGAAAATTTGCCGCATGGGCGCGCGGGCTGCTGGCGGCACAGAATGTCCAGCTTGGCGCCGCCAACACGCCGCCGGATCGCCTGAGCTCGCGTCATTACTGGATTCAAATCGCCCGCAACAACGCAATCATCGATCTCGATCCGACCATTCCCGGTTCCGCGCCCGGCACGCATCTCGGCATGCTCGATCCGTCGTTCAAACCGACCGCCGTGCTCCCGCCCGAGGAATGGCACTACCTGCAGATCCAGGTCACAGCATCGTTTGCGAACAACACGACGACGACCCTCATCGATCACCGCGATTCCGTACCGAATCTCGCCTATACGCCCATCCGCCTCGTGATCGCACCAGCGGGCTCAGTCGATCCGATGCAACCCGGAACCGCGACGGCCTTCGAGTTAGGGCTGCAGATCGGCTCGACGAACGCCGGCACCTCGCATCTTCAGCTCGGCAACGACGCGGCCTTGTTGCAGTCGGTCGTTCTCGAGGTGCGTCGCAAGGGACCGGACGGAGTCACGATCAGCGTCGCGCGGCGTTCCCTCATCGACGCGCGGACGCCGGCGGCGGATCGGCCGTACCGCCTCGCAGGAATGACGACGCTGATCGTGGCGCCGGGTCGGGGCGCAATGGCGTTCGTCACGCACATGCAGTTCCGCGCGCTGCAGCAGATGGCCGAGGACGCCGCGCTAGCCGCTGGCGGCGCGGTGCCTCCGGTCCACCCCTGGTACCCGCTGCGAATCGCCGATTACCTGCAGCGCGACGACGCCGTAGCGGATGCGCTGGCCGCAACGGGCGGCGCGCGCCTGTATCGCGACCGGCCGAACGTCGCGATGCTGCACACCGCGTTCGCGCGAAACGGCAACACCACGAGTGCCGAAACCGCGTTCGACATCGCCGACAACGGGATGGGCAGCATGGCCGCGCAGAGCGATGCCGTGATCAAGGAGAACATGATCCGGGGCTACGCCGACACGACGATCGAGCGCGACGTTCTCGAAAATCCTTCAGGTGCCGGCACGACTGCGCTGTTTGCGGCCGCGGACGCGCAGCGGGTCCCGTCATCGATCGTGATGCAGCCACCGCAAACGAGCGACGGCGTGCACGACGGACTTGATCAAACTGTTGCGGCAGGTCAGGTGGCGATCGCGCCGGCGAATCCGGTGGCGATGGACGGACGTACGCGGTACGGCTGGTGGGCCATCGATCCAAAGAACGGTAACAGTGTCGGGCGCATGACGGGCGGCGGCGGCCAGGCGCTAACGGAGTATAGCGTCACGATTAATACGATCTCCCGCGCGTATACGCTCTACGGACAGTTGGAAGCCGGCGCGACGTGCCTCAAAAACGGCCTCGGGTCGCTCGGTTGCATGGCCGCGGTGTGTGCGTGTGTTGCGAGCTACATCTTCGGCGGAGGCAGCGCCCTGGCGCTCGCATCGAACTATGGAGCCGGCCAGCTGGCGAATGCGGGATGCAGCAAGGGCTTCGGCGGGAAGAGGAGAAAATGAGACGATCATTCGTTTGCCTCCTGATCCTATCTGCTCTGGTGATCGCGGCCGCGGCCGCCGAAGTGCCGCGCGGCAGCATCACCATCGATCTCATCTCCCAGATCAGATACCCGTCGGCGCCCGCCTGGTCGCCCGATGGGAAGATGGTGGCTTTTCTCTGGGACGCGTGGGGCAAACAGGATCTCTTCGTCGCGACGCCGGGACAGAAACCGGTGGCGCTGACCGATTTTCCTGTCGATCGCGACATCAGAACGTCGGACATCGCCGCGTTCGCGTGGGTCTCTCCGAACGAGATTCTGTTCGCGAAGGACGACGTCCTGTGGACGGTGTCGCCGACGTCGCCGAAACCGGCGCGCGTGTCCGGCGGCCTCGCGGATGCCGCGAACTTCACGCTGTCGAGCGATCGCAAGTCGATCGCCTTTACGCGCGGCGGACAGATCTGGATTGCGTCCCTCGACAAGAAGACGCAGCGCCCGGTCACGGGATTGAACCCGATGACCGCGTCCAGCCCGGTTTTTTCGCGGGACGGTCAGTGGATCGCCTTCACGTCCGATGGGCGCGGGCCTTCCGGCCTGATTCTGGTCTCCTTCCATTCAACGGCGACCGCATGCGCGTCGTCGGCAACAGCAACGGCGTCGTCGCGGGCGGCGCGACGGAGCGGCGCGCTGGGCGTGGTGTCCGTGGACGGCGGCGACATCTCGTGGATCCCGACGGTCGGGAATCCGAGCGCCATGCAATTCACCGCCGATGGATCGCTGGTGTGGGCGGAAGGTTCGGCGAACGGCAAGACGCGCGCGATCAAGGCATGGACGCGCCGGCGGAACGCCGCACACGCTGTGGAAGGATCACGACGAACGCTGGTTTTCGCCGACCGCCCGCGATTCGAAGGTGATCGTTTCGCCCGACGGCAAGTCGGTCGCGTTCGTCAGCGATCGCACGGGCTGGATTCACATCTACGTGATGCCCGTGAACGCCGCGTCGGAGTCGCAAGCGAAGCAGCTGACGACGGGCAACTATCTGGCGGGCCTGGGCGGCTGGTCGCCCGACAGCAAGCGGATTGCGTATCACCGAAGCGCCGCCGGCAACCAGATGGAGCGCTTCATCGACATCGTCGATGTCGCCTCGGGGAAGAGCGAGTCGATCGTCACCGAGCACGGCGTCAACTACGATCCGCTCGTTCTCGCCGGACGGCGCCAGCCTCGTGTTTCATCGCACCGACGTCGAGAACTCGCTGATCTCTACACCGTCGCCGCGCGTCCGGAGTCAGCGCTTCGTCCGGTTGAGCGATTCGATGCCGGCCGGACTGAACAAGGCCGACCTCACGCCGCCTGTCGCCGTTTCGTTCCCGAGTCGCCTCGACAAGAAACCGGTGCCGGCGACGTTGATGGTGTCGAAACGGATCGATCGCAGCCGGAAGAATCCTGCGCTCGTCTGGATTCACGGCTCGGGGTCGGATCAGAATTTTCTCGGCATGGCATCCCGGCAGCTATCGCATGTACTACTCGCTCTGCCAGTACTTCGCGCAGCAGGGCTACGTGATCCTGACGCCCGACTATCGCGGCAGCTCGGGCTACAGCCGCGACTGGTCGACCGGCGTCTACATGGGCGTCGGCGTGAACGACACCGCCGACGTGGCGTCAGGGCGCCGACTATCTGAAGACGCTCAGTTACGTCGATCCCGATCGCATCGGCGTGTTCGGCCTCAGCTACGGCGGATTCCTGACGCTGCAGGCGATGACCGTCGATCCGACGCTGTGGCGCGCCGGCATCGATGTCGCCGGGCGTCGTGGACTGGGCCACCTACGGCGCGGGCTACACGACGCCCCGGCTCGGCACGCCGGTTCAGAATCCTGAGATCTACGACGTCTCGGCGCCGATCCAGCACATGGACAAGCTGTCGCGGCCGCTGCTGGTGCTTCACGGGACCAACGATCGGAACGTGTCGTTCGCGGATTCGCTGCGGCTCTTCGACGTGCTGATCAAGCTTGGCAAGAACTTCGAGTCGCAGATTTATCCAGGCGAGATTCATTTCTTCCGCCGCGACATCGTCCTGCGCGATGCCTGGAGGCGCGCGGAGGAATTCTTCGACCGCACCGTGAAGAACGGCCCGCCCATGACCAGCACGTCCTCGACCGACAAGCACTGACCGCATCATTGAATGCTCACGTGATCGAACGTGCACGTCGCGCTCGCCGACGTGTTGTGGCTCGTGACGGCGAGGCCGACGTACACCGTGTGCGCCATCGGAATCGTGTCGGTGCCGACCTGCGTCCAGCTCGTTCCGTCAGACGACTCGTACGCCGTGAACGTGTTGCCGCTGCGCGTCAGTTTGACCCAGCGCGGCGCCGTTGACGCCGAGCCCGCGGTGCTCACGCTCGCTCCGTCGGTGACGTCTCGACGTTGGAACGCGACGCCTTTGCCAGCCGAGACCAGCATGAACGCATGCGCCGATCCGGCGTTTTGCGTCTCGCGAATCATGACGCCCGCCTTCGTCCACGCATCGACGTTCTGCACGGTTGCGACGCGCGCGACGATCGTGCCGTCGCCGTTCAGGCTCGTCGCGGCGTAGTGGAACGCGTCGGCCGAGCCCCAGATGTCGGCCCCCGAACCGGTCACGGTGAACGTGCCGTTCCCGTACGATGCGGTCCCGGGGACGCGCACGCTGCCGACGTCCGCATCACCCCAGCCGGCGGGAACCGACGTCGTCACCGAATCGAAGGTCGCGGTTGCCACCGTCCCGGCGACGTGACTCGAGACCGCCAACCCGATGAACGCGGGCCCGCTGATCGCAGTCGTGTCGGTGCCGACGAGCGTCCAGTTCGATCCGTCCGTCGACTCGTAGCCGGAGATCGTGGCGCCGCTTCGTACCAGCTTGACCCAGCGGGGCGCGGTCGATGCCGAGCCCGCCGTGCTGACGCTCGGATTGCCGTCGGCCGTACGCCGCTGGAACGCGACACCCTTCGCGTGCGAGACGAGCATGAACGCCTGCGCAGAAGAGGGATCGAGTGAGCCGCGGATCATCACGCCCGCTTTGACCCAACTCGCCTGATTCGACACGGTCGCCACGCGCGCGACGATCCACCCTGAGGCGGACATCGGCATATAGACGTAGTTGGTCGCGTCCGATGTCCCCCAGACGTCCGCGCCGGCGCCCCGCACGGTGAAGACGCCATTCGAGTACGTCGCCGAGCCGGACGCGCCGGTGTTGCCAATGTCTGCGTCGATCCATCCAGCGGGCAGACCGTGCGGCGCGCCGCCGGCCACGAGCACCGAGATCGATGACGACGTCGTGACCGCACCTTGGTTATCGGTGGCTACCGCGTAGACGCTGTACGTGCCACGCTGCACACCCTGCCAGCTCGTCGAGTACGGCACGGTCGTGGATCTCCCGAGCACAGTGCCGTTCGCGTAGAAATCCACGCTCGCGATCGTGCCGTCGCTGTCGTCGGCGGACGCGGTTATCGTGATGTTCGATCCGGGCTCGACCGTCGAGCCATCCGACGGGTTCGTGATCGAGACCGTCGGCGGTATGTCGCCGGATGGAGAAGGGAGCGCGAACGATTGCCGCAGGATCGTCCCGTCGTTCTTGTTCGCGCCCGGCGCCGTGTTCGCCCACTGCGAGCTGGAAAACACGATCTGGTCGAATGCGATCCCGTCCTCGCGCTGCTGAATTCGGATCGTGTGCCAGCCGGACGTCGCGAACACGACGGGCGTGCCCGCGGCACCGTAGCCGTTGTCGTTCCACCCCCAGCCCTGCTCGCCGCAGCCGCTGCAGTCTTCGAGCACGACGCCGGCGGCGTCGGTCGACCCGATCCGCCATACGGGATTTCCGTGAGGATCGACGCTGTCGGAAAACTGCACCCACACCGAGTCGTTCTGATACGAGTCGTTGTCCGCCTTCATCCGCATCCACAGGTGATACGGCACGTTCGCCTCGGCCAGGAATTCGAGCTCGAAGTAGTTATGCGGATCGGCCGCGGGCGTCGTCACTTTCGCCGTACCCTGATCCGGATCGCGCACGATCCATCCGCCCGCCGCTCCCGTCGCCTGCTGCAGGGTCCATTCGCCCGCGATGGCCGTGGGATTGAAACCGGTGCCGCTGCTGTCGTACGCGTACAACACGATGTCGGCGGGTGGAGTCGGCATCGTCACCTGCTGCGCGCCGACGTGAGCCAGAAACGACTGAAAGTTGCTGCCAGGGACCCTTTGATGGCGGCGGCTGTCCGTTGATGGATTGAAACCCTTCAGACAGGCCGCCGAAGAAGGCGCCGCCCGCGCCGTCGGGCGCGACCGCCATCGCCAAATCTGTTTTGGCATCGCCAAGCATTGTCGAGTAGAGCACCGAGGGCCGCTCGGGTCGGAAGTCGACGATCGACAAGGTGGCATCGTCGGCATCGCCTTTCAACGAAGCCCGTTTGGACGCGTCCCACGTCGTCGGATACCGCCCGACCTCAGGTCCGCACGACGTGCAGCTCCCCTGGAACCGTCCCACGAGATACGCGACGTGGTTGCGATCGACCGCCAAGGCTGCGCCGTATGCCCACGTGCCGCTGACGCGCTGGAACGTGCTGCCTACGCCATGGAAGGCAATCCTCCTTTGGCCCTCGCCTGTCGCCGCATCGAGCTCCGCGATGTACGCTTCCGAACCGATATTCGGGGCGCCGGACGGGTCCTCACTGCTTCCACCGACGTATACAACGTTGTCGACGACGGCGACCGCTATCGCATCGCCAGACGCGTCCCCCACGTACGTGGAATACACCGGCCCTGACACGCTGAACTTCGCGAGAAACGCGGAGCTCCGGGTCGCGCCGTGCGGCTTGGCAGGATTGAACGTCGAAAAATCGCTGGAGGACGTCGTTCCGGCGACGTACGCGTCTCCACCGGGCCCTACCGCGACTCCGTAGGCGCTGTCGCCGCCCGAGCCGCCGAGAAACGTCGCGTACTGAAGCGACGAGCCGTCCGCGGTGAGGCGGACGAAGAACGCGTCCGTGAGCGGCCTCTCGCCTTCCGTGTCGGCGCCTCCGGCGTACGTCGCCTGCAACGCGCCCGGCGTGATGGGAAAATCGGCGCTCGCCGTCGAGCCGGCGACATTGATGCGACCGGCGGCGTCCACCGCAATCGCCGCGATCGCATCGTCACCGGATCCGCCGAGATACGTCGAGAAGACGATGTGGCTGCCGTCCGGCGTGAGCTCGGTGACGAAACCATCGCCATGCCTGCCGTCCAGCGTGAGCTCGGTACGGAGGGATCGTGATAGTTGCACTCCCATCGGTGCCGCACGTACGATCGTAGGCGCCAGCGGTCGTCGGAAAATCGGTGGAGTGCGTGACACCGGCGACATATAGATTGCCATTCGCTCCGCGCGTCAAGGCGGACACTTTGCTGCGGCCGCTGCCGCCGAAATAACTCAGATAGGTGACCGTCCCGTCGCTCTTCATGCGTCCGAGCAGACCGCCCGGTCGCATAGCTGTCCAGACCACGATTTCTGTATCGCATTGCTCGTTGTGGGTAATGTCGTCGAACACGTGAGCCGCCGAACCAGAAGCCGCCGGCGCCGTCCGCGACGATGGCTTGTATGCCGTCGCCGTATGTGAGCTCCGCGAACGTCAGCGGATGTTTGACGCCGTTTTCCTGGGCGTGAAGCGGCGTCGAAAGAATGAGGCAGAGAAGAAGAACAAGCAGGACACATATTCGCGTGAACGCGAGGTTGCATTGGGGGTTCATTTTGCAGCGTTGCTGAGCGGCGCGCTGCGGATCGAGTTGCCTCTCCGCAACTCGGTCGGTCGCTTTCGGCGGCAGGCGGGCGGAGAGTATGCAATGACCACGACGTCAGCGGTATGGGAATTTCGAATCCTTTCCGCGATTCGCGACCTCCGCGCGCCGCGCCGTGGCCCCGCCGCGCGCGATTCTCCGCATTGGGAAGCAAGGAGGTCAGATGAAACCAATTCGAATCGTCATCCTGGCGGTGGGCGCGCTGACGGCCGCCCTTGTCGCCAACCCCGCCCGCACGCAGGCGGCGTCCTGCGCGCGCCACCGGGCGGACAACGTCAGCGTGTCGGCATGCCAGATCGGCGACGACATCCAGGTGGTCGGACACAACTACAACGGCTACTCGGTGTCGTTCACGGCCAAGGTCACCTATCGCCTGAAGCGCGAGGGCGAGAAGACGCGGTGGGTCGAAGGCCGGCTCGGACCAGACGGCGGCGGCCAGCTCGATGACTGGCGCAATCCCGACTACGACCTCGCCGACGTCACCGACGTCGAGGTCCGCAACGTCGTCCAGCGCTGACCGATCCACGAACGCCAAACAACCACGGAACGCAGAAGAACAGGAGATGTGACATGGCTCAGAACCTCATGACTTCAAAGTGGGCGCGCGCAGGTCTGCTCGCGGCCGGCCTGCTAATCGCCGCCGGCGCAACCGGGATCGCGCAGTCGCGCGAATTCCGATTCTCGGTGACCGGCAGCGGTTCGTCGCAGTCCGCCGATCAGCAGCAAGCGGCCGACGATGCCTTCGACAAGGCGAAAGAGTCGGTGCGGCTGACGTGTTCGGGCGGCAACGGCGAGACGCGCGGCATCCAGCGCACCGGCTCGAACTGCATCGCGAGCGGCGAGGACGAGAACCGTCGGTACACCTGCATGGTCTTCGTCCGCGCCGACTGCGTGACGCACGTGCGGTAGAGGGAGCGACGCCATGAAAACACCACTCGTCGTCTCGCTCGCGATCGGCGCGCCCCGCCGCCGCCTACCGCGCCCAGCGACAACGATACTACCTCTTCAACGGCCGCGAGCTGACGCGCGTCACTCGCGGCCGTCCCGAGATGGTGGACGCGCCACACTACCCGAAAAGCAGCGAGCGGTGCGACGCGCTCGATCACTGCTGCAGCGTTTCTTGACGGCGATCTTGTTGAGTCGGGATCAGCCGTCAGCCTCGGTTGCCACACAGGCGTTTGATGGTCGACAGCAGTTCCATGGACGCGTCTTTCGAGACGAACGCGGATGCTCCAGCCTCGAGAAACGCCTGGCCGGCACTCGGATCGGCCCCAGCCGTGAACATGATCACTTTCATCTCGGGACTCACGCGCGTGATCTCCCGACACGCCTCGAGGGACTGGACGCGGGGCAGGTTCACATCGAGCACAATCACGTCAGGCTGGAGTCGTCGCGCCGTCTCCAGCAGTACCCTGCCGTCTGCGACGGTTCCCACGACGTCACAGTCCAGGGACAGCAACCGGCTGACGGCCTTCACGATTTCAGGGTAGTCGTCCGCCAGCAGCACACGCGGTCGCACGGACAACAGTGACCTCCGTTCGGACTATCGATTCTCGAACGACGCGATGGTGGCAGCCAGCGTGTGGCCGTCAACCGGCTTCCAGTAGAACGCGGCGCACCCGTTCTGCTGCGCCCGCTCCCGGATTATCTCTTCGCGCCTGGAGGTCATCACGATGATCGGCGGGGCCGAGCCCGAGGCACGCAGCCGCTGCTGAAACTCGATGCCCGACATGCCGGGAAGCTGCACGTCCACGACGATGCACGTGGGCGTCGGCGCCGCGTCAAGGTAGGCTTCGGCCGACTCGAACAGGGTCGATTCGAACCCCGCCGCCTGGAGCAGACGGCCCAGCGCTACGCGCGAGGGTAGATCGTCCTCGACGACCGCAACGACGACGGGCGACTTCGATGCACCCATTGTTTGCCTAGTGTAACGCGTCTGCAACGGACGTCGATGCGCTGCGGCGCAGCGTCACCGTAAAGGTCGCGCCCCCATCGGGATTGTTCCGGGCGGCGACGGTGCCGCCATGGGCGTCGACAATCGACCGTACGATCATGAGGCCTATCCCCAGGCCGTTCGCTTTCGTCGTCACGAACGGCATGAACAGCGTGTCGAGCCTCTCAGCGGGCAAGCCCGGACCCATGTCGCGCACGGAGACGTCGAGATCGGCGGTCCTGACGTTGCTGCTGATAGTGATCCGACGCTCATCCGGCGGCGTGTCCACCATGGCGTCCACGGCGTTCACGATGAGGTTCACCAAGACCTGCTGCAGTAGGATCGGATCGCCGTCGATGAGGCAGGGACTCGACGACAAATCGATCCTGGCCTCGACCTGTTGCCTGCTCATGCTGTGCTCGACAAGGCCAAGAGTCTCCTCGATGACCGCGTGTACGTCGATCGGTTTCTTGTCCAGTTGATGGCTGCGGAGCATCGTCCGATGACGATCGATGATCTGCGTGGCACGGACGCCCTGCGTCTGGATGTCGGTCAGGATTTCGCCAATCGTCTCGGACGTCGCCCGATTCGCGCTGACCATCAGCTGCAGGGCCTGGGCGTTGGACATGATCGAACCGAGCGGTTGACCGAGCTCATGTCCGATCGAGCTGGTCAGTGCCGACATCGTTTCGCGGCGACCGGCGTCTGCCGCCAGCGCGAGGTTCCTCCGGCTGTCGCTCTCGGCACGCTGTCGCGCACGACGCTGGTAGAGGAGTCCAACGATCAGCAGCGATTGGATGAGCAGCACGCCGGCCGCACCGACCACCGTGCCCCGGTATTCGCGCCACAGGCTCGGCGCGCGATAGCGCACGACGCTGCCGGGCGGCAGCCGGCTCTCCGGGATGCCCCACCGCTGCAGCTCGCGCCAATCGAATATCGGCGGGCCAGGCTGCTGCATTGGGATCGTGAGGCTCCTGGGCGGCGCGCCGTTCAAGACACGAATAGCCGCGTCCGCGATGTTACGACGACTCTCGTCATTGGCCATCAGCGTCCCGCCGACGATGCCACTCCCGAGCAGCACGCTGTTGACTCCAAATAGGGGGGCGTTCGCCGTCGCGCGAAGGTCGGCGAGCACTCGATCGTCCGGGTACATCCCGCCTTGTGCGTCGTTGCCGAAACTGACGTAAAGGATCGCCGAGTGACTCGGCAGGTTCGCGCAACGAGTGGCGATTTCCGTGAGGGAGAGATCGTTGGACCAGACAAACGTGAGCTGATCGTGAAATCGCCCGAACTCATGCTCGAGTTCACGCTGCCAGAAAGCGCCGATCCGCCCGGCGCCCATCATCATGAACACCTGCCTGGTCTCGGGCAGCAGTCGCAGAATCTCATCGACCAGGTCGAGGAATATCGTTGTCGACAGCGACCGACGTCTCGTGCTCTCCGAGCGGCGCATCGCGCAGGAATCGCTGATCGACGGCGGCGATCAGGAGCGGAGTGTCTGGAAAGATCTGCTGACGGTACTTGCGCGCGAAGACCGTGGCGGGCCCCGCGAACGTGACGATCAGGTCAGGCTTGGGACGGGCTGCATACGTGGCTCGGAGGTAGTCGACGATGGCCTGATCGGAAGCCCCGACAAGCCCGGACGGCGTGACCACGACCTGAACGACATTGACGGGGCTTCCCATGCGCTCGTCCAGGTCCACGCGAAGATTGCCGGCAAGGTAGTCGAGCACCTGGATGCCATGATCGAACGATTGGAGCACCAGCACCTGCCGGACCGCCGGCTGGTCTTCGCTCGGCGCCGCACCGAATATGACAATACATGCCAGCGCGGCGGCTCGCCATCTGTGATGAACCCGGAACATCTGCCCGAATGATATACATCTTCGTGTGCGATGCCGGGTATCCTCTGGATGGGCGCGGTCCTGGCGTTGGTATGCGCGTCCACGTCGGCAAGCGCGCCGCCCACCGGAGCGGTGTCCGGTTCGATCATACGACCAAACCGGCGCCGCCCTGCCAGGGGTTCGGGTAACAACCCGCGGTGTCGTCGACCGCGCGGCGGACACCGGCGCCGAAGGCGACTTCGCGTTTCCGGACCTTCCGGAAGGCGACTACGAAATCTCCGCGCAGCTCGTCGGATTCGAGCGGGCACACCGTACGGTCCACGTGCCGGACGGTGGACATATCTCTGTGTCGCTCACGCTCCACCTCGCGATCATGGAAGAAACGATCGTGACGGCCGCCAAGACCGGGGCGCGCGATGTGCAGACGATTCCGATGGCCGTGACCGCCGTGTCGAACGCGGACCTCGGGCGCCTGGGTACCCGCACACTGAGTGAAGGGAGTGCACTGGCGCCATCGGTCACCTTCTCGGAGAACGCCAGTCTCGGTCAGCTCACCATCCGTGGCATTGGTACCAACGTCGTCAACGCCGGGTCGGATCCGAGTTCCGCGATATATCTCGACGGCGTGTATCTCGCGCGCCCGGCGATGGCGTTCCTGCAGTTCCTTGACCTCGACCGCATCGAGGTTCTGCGCGGGCCGCAGGGCACGCTGTATGGCCGCAACGCCGTCGGCGGCGCGGTCAACCTGATCTCCAGGCCGCCGACCAACGATCTGCAGGCCTCGGCTGACTTCACCGCGGGCAACTTCAACGAGCTTCGTGTCGGCGCGCAGGCGAGCGGCCCGCTCGTGCACGACAGGGTGATGGGGTCTCTTGCGTTCGCGCGCGACGTCCAGCGCGGCTACGTCCAGGACCTCGACCATCCGGACCATCCCCTCGGCGGCGACGACGTGACGGCGGCGCGCGGCCAACTGCGCATGGTGTTCGACCGCCGGACCAATCTGCTCCTGCTCGAGCGATGTCGACGTGCAGGCCGGGACTCCGCTGGGCTTCAACAAGGCCCTGGTCCGCGAAGCCGGGTTTTCAGATGGACAACCCACCGGTATCCACGACATGTACGCGCGTCTGTGGAGGCGTCCGGGCGGACGCGGCAGTCCGGAGCGAGTCTGCGCGTCTGACGGCGGCGCTCACACCGTCGACCACGTTCGTCGAGTCTTACTGCCTATCGGACGCTGGACTACGAATTCTTCGTCGATTCCGACACGTCCGAACTCAATGTGCTGACCACGCACCAGCACGAGTGGCAGCACCAGCTGTCGGAGGAAATCACAATCTCGCACCAGCAACCCAGGCTGTCCTGGGTTGGCGAAGCGTTTCTGTTCGACGAGTCCAATCATCAGTCGTTATCTTTTCCGACCAGCTGATTCCACAAATCGAGACGCGGCTCGATCCGCGCGTGGACGCGACCAGCCGCGCACTGTTCGGACAAGCGACCGTCGGACTGACGTCACGGATGTCGGCGACCGCCGGCATCCGTTATACGCGTGAGGAAAAAAATATAGACAATGCCGGCGGACGCTACAGCCTCGATGCACCCTATCCCGCCGTGCCAGGAACGGAATACGAGTATGCGGATTCCATCGTGCACAGCGCGTGCGGCAACGCCGAAAGTCGGCCTCGAAATGACGCTGCCCGGCGGCGCGCTGACTTACGTGTCGGCGACCCGAGGATTCAAGAGCGGCGGCTTCAATCTCTCGTCACCGGTGCCGGGCCGCGGCTATGCGCCGGAGTTTGCGTGGAGTTACGAGGCTGGATGGAAGGGCGCGCTGGCAGGCGGCCGCTCACGGTCGAGCCTGTCTGTCTTCTACGTCGACTACAGCGATCTTCAAGTGCAGACACCGATCGGGATCGGCGTGTTTGACATCCGCAACGCCGCTGCGGCGACGATTTGGGGCGTCGAGCTGGAGAACACGTCACGAATCGGCCGCGGCATCGAAGCCGGCGGTTACCTCGCCTGGCTTGACGCGACGTACAATCACTATGTCGCGGTCAACAATCTCAACGTCGCGGGAGACGTCTCGGGCAACCGGTGGAACAACGCGCCCGAGTGGGCGGGCCGCGCCTGGATCCAGTGGAGCGGCGACGTCGGTCAGTCGCGACGGCTGTCGCTTGTGGCCGACGCGACCGCGCAGTCGACGGTGTATTACACGCCGTTCAACGACAACATCCAGTTTCAGGCGCCCTATGGTCTCCTCGGCGCCCGCGTCGAATACGGACCCGCACATCGCCGCTGGGTAATCGCCGCTCATGCGCGAAACCTCGCCAACACCGACTATGTCACGGCGACCTTCGGAACGTCGCCGGTGGCGTTTGGCGGACGTCCTGGACTTCCGCGTCAGTTCGCGATTGATTTCACAGTCCGCCGGTAAGACAGCCACGGTGGCGGCGTGTCCGTGTGGCTGGGGGACGCAGCAGTTCAGGAAAAGCTGTACCTCGTGTCTTCAACCCGAAGCGATGCATACCTATGAGAACAAGGTCGGACTGAGGCCTCGACCGCCGCGAAGCCTTGATGTCGTAAAAACGCCGTAACATGGGCGGCGATTTGCCGTTCTGCTCAGTTTCCGACTACGATGTGGTCTCTACGGTCGCCGATGGCCAAGCGGCGGTCGAGGCCGCTGGCGCGCTCTATCCCGATCGCGTGGTCCCCGACATCTCGATGCCAGGGCTGGACGGGTTCGAAGCGGCCGCCTTCATCGGGCCCTGCCCGACCCGCCCCGGATCGTCTTTGCCACCGCGTACAAGGACGCATCAATCGTCAGCGCCGCGTCCGCGTTGGGCGCGTCGGCGGTGGTACGGAACCGCGAGATGCTGACGGAACTCGTGCCGGCCGTCCGCCGGGCGCTGTTGTTCCACGCTGTCTGTTTATTTGAAGACAGTTGTCGCTCGCCGGAACAGTCGCCCGCTTCATCGGCGAGGGCTTGGCGGCCAGCCAGGCGGGGGTAATCGTTGCGACGGCGTCGCACAGTGCCTCCATCTGCGACCAGCTGACGGCGCTGGGTGTGGACTCCCAGGAACGAATCGAGCATGACCAGCTCCTGATGTTCGATGCCGACGAGGTCCTGAACCGACTGATGGTCGGGGAATTGGCCGGATGCGGAGCGCTTCGAACGCACGATCGATCCGATCGTGGATAAGGTAGCCGGCAGCAGGAAACGTCTGCATCCGGTCTGCGGTGAGATGGTAGACGTGCTGTGGAGCGCCGGCCGGGAAAATGCGGCGCTGTCGCTCGAAATTCTGTGGCATTGCTCACCGCCACCCAAGGCCAGTTGGATGAGCGCCTGCAGTACACCTACGGCGCGATTTACACGTCGCCGGGGGTCGGCGTCATGAAGCGGGCGCGGGATGGACGACATCCAAACGTTCAAGGACAAAGGTGGCAACCGCCTCGACGGAGGCAAGTGGTACCGCTTGCGCATGCCGCGGGATGTGCCGGCGGCGGCCTCCTGGTCCGTGACTCTCGATGACACGGCCATCCGCTCGATGATCCCGAATCCGAAGAACGATTCGGCGCTTTCATCATACGACAAGCTAAAGACGAACGCCGACGGATCGATCGATTTTACTTCGGGCCGAAGGCGCGCCCGTAGCCGCAGACACATATCGGCATGATCGTCGATCGAATTGTGTCAGATCTGTTGATGTCGGTCGATCACTGACGGAACAATTCGGCCGAGCGCGCGGGACAGCGGCATGAGGGTCAGCAGCCCGACGATCGCGACGACGACGACCATCACCCCCACGTTCGGATCCTCGAAGCTCTGGTTGGCGACGACGAGTGCGGCGGCGATGTTCCGCTGCGCCGTTCCCAGCCCCAGGACGGATCGTGTGTCCCGCGTTGAGCCGCCAAGCGCCCAGCCGGCGGCGACGCCCACACCCAGAAACACGACGCCGGCGAGAATGCCACCCGTGCCGAAGACCGCGACCACGCTGCGGACGTTCAACAACGTCTGCAGCGCCATCAGCGCGATCAGGCTGAGATTCGACGTCTTGTCGAAGATCGGCTTGATCTTCGCGGCGATGTCCGGAAGATTCGCGTTGACCGCCAGCGCGCCTCCCAGCGGAAGCAGCATCAGCAGCACGAGCGATCGCGCAATTTGCGCCGGGTTCACGGAGACGCCGGGCAGCAGCAGCGGCAACACGATGCGGCAGATACCCCACCGTCATCACCATCAGCAACACCATCAGTCCGACGGCAAACGCGAGATTGCCTTTGGCGATCTGTGCGAGTTTCGGCAGGAAGGGCGCGCCGCCGGCCAGGCCCAACAGCAGCAGGCCGATCCCCATCGACTCGTCCAGACGCAGGATTCTCGCCAGCGCGAGTGCGGCGAAGGGCATCACGACGAAGTTCGCCACGCAGCGACAGCATCGACCAGCCGCCAGTTGCGCAGCGGCGCGACGATCTCGCTCACCCGGAGCCCGAGGCCCATGCCGAGCATGCTCGAGAGGACGAACACGATCATCGAAATGGAGATGGCCGCCTGTTTCAGATCCATGTGCTTCTCACCGGTCCTGGTCGACGCGACTCAGAAGCTGAACGCTCCGGACACCTGAAACGAATACCCCTGGTACGCGCGCGATTGCCGAACTCCTCGAAGAACTTGACGCCGGCTGGAATTCGGTGATTCGGAAACACCAGGTTCGTGCGAACCCGAGCGCATTGATGGCGTACCGCTCACGCTCGATTGATCCGCACATCGGGTCCCGTCTTTGCCGTCGTCTGGCGCGCTCGTATCCGGCGAGGCCGACCTGCAGACGCGTCGGACCCTTGCGCGCGAACGTCCTGATCAACGAGTAGTCGAGATTGATGGTGTCGCCGGGCTTCGTGCCCGTGCCTTGCTGCGTGGTATGCCACTCGTAGAGTCTGAAACGCCGAGAAGGTCACGCGTCGATTCTGCGTCAGGTAGAACGTCTGTCCCGACGACAACGCGGTGTCCAATATCCCGATCCGACGTTGTCGCTGGCTTCGGGCGAAGCGGCCGGTCGGAGCGAGGAAGCCGTACAGGGCGCGGACGGGCGCGTGCTCCTTCCTCCAGCCGAGGATCAGCGGCAGGTAGTACGAATCGCCGATGCCGCTCCGCCACTCATCGCCCGTGGATGTCGGAGACAAGCTGTTTCTCGCGACCGGCAGCGTCGCGACGGCCGAGTAGTGCGCGCCGCCAAGGATCTTCGGGGTCACCCAGATGAAGGAGTTCATGTCCATGATGACGGCGTTGGCGCCCGTGGCCGTGGTCTCACCGTTTTGGCCCTTGGCCTCGTCGCGGGAGTAGAACAGCAGTTGATTCGCGTAGGTGAACCCGGGTTCTGGCGTGACCCCGGAACTCAACGCGGTCATGCCGAGCGGATACACGCCGCGGCTTTGCGCCTCCGTCGGGACGCCGCGAGGATCACCACGCGCCAGCAGGCCAGCGATCGCGCGTTGGAGTGTCCCTTCATTTCTCGGGCGATGTTTCTCCAGAAGTTCGAGGCTTTCGTGCCGCCGAACAACGTCGTGAAGTTCGTCGAATCGGCGAACAGGATGTCTCCCGCTTGCCTCTTTCGGCGGCATCCACAGGAACATGTTGAACTCACGGTGACCGGCTTCCGTGAACGGATGCGGCCGTCGAGATCGATCGGCTGCTGCGCGAGCAGGTGCACGGCCTCGCATCGTTGGTCGTGATCGCGTAGTGCGGCAGATGCGGATGGAAGTTGAAGGTCTGCACGCCTTCGAGCCAGCCGCGGGTATGTCGAGGTCCTGTGCTTGTCAGCGGCGTGATGTCTGGTCCCCTTGACCGGGGCAGGACGCAATCCGTACTGATTGTGAACCGGCACGCCCAGCCCCTTCATCAACGACCGCGTGTACTGGCCGAACCGCTGCTGACGGGGAACCAGCGGGTCGCGGTGGTGCGCGTATTCCATCGCGCGCTCTTTAAGTCGCTCCGAACCCGACATCGTGGTGGGGGCCGAGAATCAGGCACGTGCCTTCGCGCTTGAGCCACTCGCGCATCGCTTCGATCTCTTCCGGGGCCGCCTCCTGCTCGGTGACCAGATGATCGAGGCCGAACACCATCAACGTGTCGGTGTCGTCGAGAATGCCGCCGTCGATCGGCAGCTTGTACCCGCCTGATCGACGCGCTGGTACACGGCGACGGGATGTCCCGTCTGCTCGCCGACCAGCTGCTGGAAACGCAGCGACGAAGTGGAACAGTTCGAGCGTGCCGGCGATGCCCTGCAGGAACACTGTTCGGCGGACTCCGGCGTCTCATACGCGGGCCAGGCCACCCGGCGCACCTCGGTGATGGTGGAGAAGCGATTGTCCATCTCGGTGACGTCGCGATTCGCTTCCCACGGATAACTCCACGTCCAGTAGATGCTGAAACGGCGTCGTCCCGGCGTGTACGGACGCGGAACCTCGACCTGGTTGTAGGTGCGGGCTGGTGTGCTCATTGGCATGTCGCTTTCTGTCAGGCTTCCATGACGCCCGTGGACTCGGTGAGTGTCGCGAGTATCGCAGCGCCTTGAGACCGGGGAGGAAGAAGTAAGCCCCGCCGCGAATGGTGGTGAACGCCGGAAGACCGCGAAGCCTTCCGAATCGGGCGCTTGGGAATCTTCATGTCGAACGTGCCGTCCTGGTTGCCGATGATCGGGTCTCGCTCGTTGTCGAGTTCCTGAAATTTCGATCGTTGACCCAGACATTCTGCGCGAATTCGAACTGGCGAATCAGACTCGCGCAGATCATGAACGCCGCGATGCCCCGTTCCACGCCGTCGTCCGGCGCGCCTTCCGGCAGAGGCGGGCCGTAGGTGCCGCCGCGGCGGATCATGCGCCGGCGGTGCATGTTCTCCGCGGTGTCGCGCGGATTCATGCGGCGGATGTGCGCGCCGATCGGGACAGCGATAGCCGTGCGGGTCCGGTCTTTGTAGATGAAGTCGTTGGTCCGCTGCGGATCGCCGCCGAGCGCCGGGTCGTCCTTGTCAGGCGACAGCACCAGCGGCGCGCCGCTGCGCCATCGTCCCATCAGCTTCGCCGCCAGCAGTTCCTGCTCCTCCGGCGTCTGCCCTGTTGCTGCGAGGAAATCCCGGAATCGCGCCGACGTGCTCTTCCATGCGCAGGTACGCGAGATAGCTGCCGTTGCGTGAGAGAATCTCCGGCTGCGGCAGGTTGGCGCCGGCCGCTCTCGTCGCGTAGCCGAGGAAGAACTCGCCGGCCTTCACCGGCGCGCCCGAGCCAGGCGTTGGCTCCTCGCCGGTTCCGGCGATGACGGGCTGCGACAGGCGATCGCGGTAGCCGAAATGCTCGCGCGCATGCGTCGAACGGCGGCATCGCTTCCAGATCCAACGCCGAGAGCACCCTCGACGCCGGCGCACCGCGCAACAGTTTGTCGTGCTCGGCCTGCAGCGATCGCGCTCCGCGGCGTCGCGTGCGAACAGAATCACGATCGCATGAAGGTCGGGACTCGCGAGATCGCCGACCCAGTGATCCGGATGCTTCGTGCCCGCATGCCGAGAATCTCCGCCCGGGCGGCCATCCCGTGCCGGAACTCCTCCGGAAACGTCGCCAGCGACGCTCCGTCGACGCCGAGCGCGCGCAGCCCGTTCCACGTGAAGGCAATCGTCACCCAGCGTGCGTCTTGCTCGACCGACTCCTGCACTTTCGGCCGACTGCGACTTTGTCCAGCATGCCGCGAGCCACGCTCGACCCCGCCGGACTCTCGAAGTGAGAGGAACTCGTACCTGCCGCGAGCGCGGGCGTCCGCGTCAGCAGGAAGTGCTGAATGTCCTCCAGTTCCAGCATGCAGCGGTTCTCGTCCGCTTACTGCATCTGGTCGAGCATGTCGCGAAAGCCGCCTTCAGCTTGAGCGCTTTCTTGATTTCGTCCGCGCTGACGTAGGGATACTCGCTGTATTCGAGGAAGCTTGGCCACTGGTGTTCGCGGACAAACTTGACGAAGGCCGGAGCGTTGGTCTTCCAGTCCGCCGGGAAACCTTCGAGATTCTCGAAGACGGTGTCGACGCCAGTCGCGGTAAAGAGCGCGATGGCGTCTTCGGTGTATTTGTCGAAGTCGGTGTCGAAAATGCCCTGGTACATGAAAGTAGGTGTCCCCTTTGATCTCAAACAGACCCAGCGCAGATAGTGCAGTTTGAGCACGGCGAGAAAGTCCGGCTGCCCCGCCACGGCCGCCTCGATATTTCTTGCGTAGTTGTAGAAGTTCTCCTCGGTGCCCGGCTTGATCTTCGCGATGATCGAGAAGCCGTAGCAGGCCGGTGTTTGGGGAAAAATGGGGCCGTAGCGCCCCTGCTCGATCTTGTCCTTGAACAAGCCGCCCTTCGGAATGGCCATCGCCGCGGGTTTCGTCCAGTTCTGGTTCCGGTCCGCCATTTCTCTCTCCTTCTGCATTGGCGCACGCTGACTTAGAAATTCATTTCCAGGTTGATGTGAAAGATTGGACCGTTCGCGCCGACCGGCATTGGGTACGAGGTATAGCCGACGGGGCTGTCGCGGACCTCAATGAACTCCCCGTTCATCCGCAGACCTCGGGTCCGCATGAAATACCAGTTCACTCCGGCGCGGAACTCGGAGGGCTTGCCGTAGTCGCCAAACACCTGCGAGCCAGTCGTGTAGACTGGAGTAGTCCTTGACCGCCATCGCTGACGCCTGCACCTGATAACCAGTGTCGGTGAGGTTGGGAATGTTAGTGACGTTCGCGCCCGTGTAGTCACCAAGCCAGCGTGTGTAAAACTCACCTTCGAGCGACGCGCCGTGGTATTTCACACCGCCGTCGATGCTCATCATCTTGTAGTCGACGGTGTTGACCGTGATACCCGGCCCGAACAGATTCGGCGTGAAGATGATGCTGCCGTCGCTGAGGCGAATCTGGGTGTTCTCGATCGCGTCCGTGCCCGGCTGGCTCTGCTTCTCCTCGAGGCTGTGCGTGAAGTGAATACCGACTCGCGTGGCGAGCTTGTCGTGCCAGTCGTAGTCGCCGTACGTCCCCCACAGCCCGAACTCGCCGGTCGTCGGCAGCCACGTGAGCGCGAACGACTGGGTGTCCATCTTGTTGTCGATCTGCGACGCGCTGACGCCGAGGATGCTCAGGTTCGTCGCCAACATCGCCTTGTACTTGAGACGCTCGACGAGATCGCCAGCTACCCACACGCCATTCGTGTACGAGCCGCGGAAGAACTCGTCGGCGATCGGCCGCGAGTCGACCGTCAGCCAATATGGAAACTGTCCCTCGGTGCTGCGCGTCGACGGCAGCGACGTGATGCCGCCGCCAACGGTCGCAAACCGGCTGAACACGTAACTGAGGTTGCCAGCGCCGACGACCTGCGCGGGATCGCCCTGCGACGCGTTCGTGGACCAGACGTACAGGTAGTAGCGGAACTTCGGCGTCAGGAACCAGCCGCTGAACGGCGCGAAGAACTTCGCGAGCTGCACGTCCTGCCTCTGCTGCACGGTCTTCGTGTTGCCGAAGGCGTCGGTGTAGGTGTCGTCGATGTTGCGTTGATTGAGATAGCGGACGTAGCTGAAAAGACGAAGTAGATCTCGCCCTTTTCGCCGGTGTAGAGCAGGAAACCCGCATTCGGGATGTAAGCTGGCGCTTTCTGCTTCTGCTGCTCGAATTGCTGCAGCGCTTGTCCGGCGGCGAAGGCACCGGAGCAGCCGTCCGAGACCCAGATGCCAGTCTTGTCATAGCCCCAAGACTCGCCGAGCAGACACGGCGCTTTGCCCGTCGATCGCACGAGCGCGACGCCGGCCGACGTGTCCGCGGCACACAGTGCGCGTTCCCCCGGCTGCGAGGTGCATATGATGATGCCCTGCGGCGGCGCCGGCGCAGACGGCTGTCGCGGATATGGTTCGGCGGACTGCGCACCAGCGAGCGCGGGGCTGAGCAACAAACCAACCAGCGCGAGGGAGGCCGCCTGACGATGGAATGGCATCACTCGCGCCGTGTAAGGCACGGCGGGTGCCACCCGATTGGGCGGTTTTGCGCCGAAAAGCCCCGACTACGAGATCGGCGACGCTGCCGCTACGCCCACTCGTAGGAGTCGCTCCGAACCTTCGGAGAAGAATCCGATGGAGATAAGCGGCCGGGCACTCAGCAGACTGCTCTCCGCAAAAGGACGGGCGAAGAGTTACTTGCAAGATTCATACATCGAAACTCCTCCGCCCCGGTGACCCTTTGTGGCGACCAACTGTGCGGCGCATTCACCAGCGCCTATCAAGCGAAGGCTGGGCAGTTGGAATTGGCTGCCGGTGGCGTGTTGTTCCTCGGTGAGATACGAATCGAGACCAACATAGTGCGGTGTCGCGGGGCGCGTTTCTTGAAGACTTGTACTATCGAGTCAACGTGTTCGAGATCCGAACTCCGCCATTGCACGAACGCCGCGACGACATTCTGCTGTTCGCGCGCAGCTTTCTCCAAGAGTTCGGAGCATCAACGCCTTCCAGCGATCGGCCTAACACCCGAGGCGACGGAGGCACCGGTAACTCACACGTACCAGACGCGGGCGAATTCGCCCCACAGACGATTCTTATCGATGAACTCACAGATTGTCGGACGTCACGCGCTCCCGAGTACGTCGATAACCCGACGACAAGACGCGCGTCGCGTCGCCCCACGAAACCTCAATGACGCACGCGCCCGCCATCAGCGCTTCCATGTTTTGTCGATGTTTCTCGCGAGTGTGCCCACACGTCGTAGGTTCTCATGGCAGGAAATGTTCGGTTTTCCGCCCGAATTTGTTGCACGCGGCGGTCTGAAAAACCGTCGCCTCCCCCAATGTAAAATTTAGATCGGCGAAGTGCTGATTTCAGTTAGACTTAGCCTGCACGGTGAGGTGGCCGAGAGGCTGAAGGCGGCGGTTTGCTAAACGGAAATCCGCCTCTCGGACATCTTCGATTTTCCTCGTAAATCCTTCCGTTTCTTTCACTTCTTCGATCAGGCGATTTGGCTGCTGTTGGCTCTGGAGGTCCTGTTTTGGGAGCTCACAGGGACAATTGTGGGGACAGCCCGGCTCACGCGCTACTGCGCCACGATGGTGTGGTGCAGCATGTTCGGGCCGCAGGCGAACCCGACGTCTCCTGACTTCGCCGGCGTGAACTCAATCACCACCGGATCGTTGCGCGGCAGTGCTCGTTTAGTTTAGAAGAGAATTCGGGTCTGCGATCCGAGCGGTCCAGCCTCCTGGGAACCACTCAGACACGCGCCTGACGATTCGACCGTGCAACCACTTCACGCGCGGCTTTCAGGAATTCGTTCACGTTCTCGGAGCTGTTGTCTCGCCGCCAGGCCACAGCGACTTCGAACTCGGGAGGGGCCGGCCGAACCGCGACGAATTCCAGCCGAAATTGCTTCATCCTCCGGGCAGATGCTGGAACAAGAGCCACGCCGCGACCCGCCGCCACCATTCCCAAGACGAGATGCAGATGATCGGCCTCGTAGGGCGCGTTTGGCACGAACCCCGCCTCCCGACAGGCTTTCAGAATCAGCTCGTGATAGACCGGGACGGCCGCCTGCAGCGGCAGCACAAACGGCTCGTTGGCGAGATTCGAAAGTGGTATCCCCGCCTTGCGCACGAGCGGATGTTTCGAACTCATAGCAACGATCATTGGTTCGCGACTCAGGACCTCGTACTTCAACGACGGTATCCGTAACGGGCGGTCGCACGAAACCCACATCCAGCCGATCATCTCGCAGCGCCGCGAACTGCAGTGGGACGGCCATCGTCTGCAGCTCCACGCGGATTGCCTCGTGACGTTGATTGAACACGCTCGCCGCCTTGCTCACATCCACGTGGTCCATGCAGTAACCAACCGCGACCCGAATACGTCCTGCCTCGCCGAGGCCGGCTCGACGCGCGCTGAGGGCAGCAGAATCGGCACGCGCCAGCACGTCTCGTGCGTCGTCGAGGAACCTCCGGCCGGCATCGGTCAGTTCGACACGACGTTTCGTGCGGCGGAGGAGGGTGGTCTGGAGCTCCTTCTCGAGTCGTTGAATTTGGTACGTCAGCGACGGCTGTGCGATACGGAGCTTCGCAGCCGCGTGACCAAAATGCAGGGACTCCACGACAGCCACAAAACACCGGATTTGCTTCAATTCCATAACGAATTGCCGAGTAATCGAATTCCTCTATTAATACGCGAGGCCATTGTATTGGACGTGTAGCGGGGTGGCGAGCCATATTGGGCACTCTGCTCGTCTGATGCCAGGCGGCCCCGCCGCCAGATTCCGACAGCGCTCGCGAACGCCATTGGTGCTGATGAACACGGACCGCGTTCTGTCGGCTCGAATACTCACATTGTCGCCGGTCGCGCGCTATGGCGTCGCGATTGCGGCGGGGCTGTGGCCGTCGCCTTTCGGCTCGCTCTCGACCCGATTTGGGGCGTCCAGCTTCCCTTCATCACGCTCTTCCCCGCCATCATGTTGAGCGCGTGGCTGGGTGGACTAGGGCCGGGGCTGCTCACCACGGCCATCGCCGCAGTGGCTGCGGAGTACTACTGCGATCGAACCGGCTCGCTCCTTCGCTGTGGGAGACAAGACCGAGCTTGTCGCGCTGCTGGTCTTCGTGATCGTGGGAGCCGTGATCAGCGCCCTGAACGAAGCATGGCGACGCGGCACTTCGAAGGTCGCACTATCCGAAGAGCGCCTCAAGGTCACCCTGACGAGTATCGCCGACGGCGTGATCACCACGGACGATCAGCGGGCGCGTCACACACCGCCTCAATGCGATCGCCGAACAGCTGACGGGATGGGCATCCGCTGATGCGATGGGTCGACCGCTGCCCGAAGTGTTCGTCATTCTCAACGAGCAATCACGCGCGCCCGCAAAGAACCCTGTCGACCGTGTTCTTCGCGAAGGGCTCATCGTCGGTCTAGGCGACCACACAGTCCTCATGGCCAAGGACGGACGTGAGATACCGATCGACGACAGCGCTGCGCCGATCAAAACGGAGGACGGCCGGCTCGCGGGCGTCATCATGGTCTTCCGGGATATTACCGGACGACGGCAAGCGGAGCATGAACGCGACAGCCTGCTCCAACGCGAACAAGCAGCGCGGATTGACACAGAACGCCTCGCACAGTCAGAACAGACGGCGCGTGCAGAGGCAGAGAGAGCGGCACGTGTCGCCCGCGAATCGGTAGAGCGTCTCCGGATCACCATCGCCAGCATTGGTGACGCGGTGGCGGCCTCTGATGAGCGCGGACGGATTACGCAACTCAATCCGGTCGGGGAGAAGTTGACTGGCTGGCGAGAGGCAGAGGCGCTGGGCCGAACCTTCGACGAGGTATTGGTGCTCGTAAACGAAGAGACGCGGAAACCAGTGCCCAATCCTGTCGAACGTGTCCTCCGTGAGGGTGTCGTCGTCGGACTCGCGAACCACACGCTACTGATCGCTCGAGACGGACGTGAAGTTCCCATCAACGATCACGCTGCACTCGTTCGTGATGAAGCCGGGCAACTCCTGGGAGCCGTGATGGTGTTTCGTGACATCACCGAGCGTCGGCAGATCGAGCGCGAACGGGACGCACGCGAGCGCATCGCCCAAGAGCTCGCCGCGATAGTCGCGTCGTCTGATGATGCGATCGTTGGCAAGGATTTGAATGGGGTAATTACGGCCTGGAACGGAGCGGCCGAACAGATGTATGGGTACGCCGCTCACAAAGCCATCGGCCGATCGATTCGCCTGATCGTTCCGGATGAAATTTAGCGCGAAGAAGACGAGGATCCTTAGAGCGAATCGATATTGGAGAGCGCCTGAACCATTTCGAAACCGTGCGTTGTCGCAAGGATGGCGGCACCGTCGCGGTCTCCCTCACAGTCTCTCCTATCCGTGACGCTAGAGGCGCCTTGGTGGGCGCGTCGAAAACCGCCCGCGACATCTCCGCACGCAAGGAGGTTGAGGAGGCGCGCGCCACTTTGTTGGCGCGCGAGCATGCGGCGCGTATTGAACTCGAGCGCGCCAGCCGCATGAAGGACGAATTCCTGGCGGTGCTCTCGCACGAACTTCGCACGCCACTAAACGCCGTGCTGGGTTACGCGAGCCTCCTCGCCACAGGTAGCCTTCCGCGCGAGCGTACAGGCGCATGCGCTGAAAGCCATCCAGCGAAACGCCCAGGCGCAATCACGGCTGATCGAATCCTTGCTCGACCTGTCGCGAATCACGGCCGGTAAGCTGGAACTTGACCTGAGGCGGATTGACGCCCGCAAGCTCGTGGAGAGCGCAGTGGACGTCGTGCGTTTAGACGCGGACGCCAAGGGCATCGCGCTCGAGGTCGAAGGTCCCGCGCTGGAAGTGCCGTTGGTCGGTGACGGCGGTCGGCTGCAGCAGGTCCTGTGGAACCTGCTGTCGAACGCCGTCAAGTTCACGCCGGCAGACGGGCAAGTCCGCGTTCGGCTGACGACATCGGGTTCCGACGTTCGCATTGACGTGGCCGACACCGGGCAGGGCATCGAGATGGATTTCCTCCCGTAAGTCTTTGATCGATTCAAACAGGGCGAAATTTTTTTTTAAAAAAAAAAAAAAAAAAAAAAAAAAAAAAAAAAAAAAAAAAAAAAAAAAAAAAAAAAAAAAAAAAAAAAAAAAAAAAAAAAAAAAAAAAAAAAAAAAAAAAAAAAAAAAAAAAAAAAAAAAAAAAAAAAAAAAAAAAAAAAAAAAAAAAAAAAAAAAAAAAAAAAAAAAAAAAAAAAAAAAAAAAAAAAAAAAAAAAAAAAAAAAAAAAAAAAAAAAAAAAAAAAAAAAAAAAAAAAAAAAAAAAAAAAAAAAAAAAAAAAAAAAAAAAAAAAAAAAAAAAAAAAAAAAAAAAAAAAAAAAAAAAAAAAAAAAAAAAAAAAAAAAAAAAAAAAAAAAAAAAAAAAAAAAAAAAAAAAAAAAAAAAAAAAAAAAAAAAAAAAAAAAAAAAAAAAAAAAAAAAAAAAAAAAAAAAAAAAAAAAAAAAAAAAAAAAAAAAAAAAAAAAAAAAAAAAAAAAAAAAAAAAAAAAAAAAAAAAAAAAAAAAAAAAAAAAAAAAAAAAAAAAAAAAAAAAAAAAAAAAAAAAAAAAAAAAAAAAAAAAAAAAAAAAAAAAAAAAAAAAAAAAAAAAAAAAAAAAAAAAAAAAAAAAAAAAAAAAAAAAAAAAAAAAAAAAAAAAAAAAAAAAAAAAAAAAAAAAAAAAAAAAAAAAAAAAAAAAAAAAAAAAAAAAAAAAAAAAAAAAAAAAAAAAAAAAAAAAAAAAAAAAAAAAAAAAAAAAAAAAAAAAAAAAAAAAAAAAAAAAAAAAAAAAAAAAAAAAAAAAAAAAAAAAAAAAAAAAAAAAAAAAAAAAAAAAAAAAAAAAAAAAAAAAAAAAAAAAAAAAAAAAAAAAAAAAAAAAAAAAAAAAAAAAAAAAAAAAAAAAAAAAAAAAAAAAAAAAAAAAAAAAAAAAAAAAAAAAAAAAAAAAAAAAAAAAAAAAAAAAAAAAAAAAAAAAAAAAAAAAAAAAAAAAAAAAAAAAAAAAAAAAAAAAAAAAAAAAAAAAAAAAAAAAAAAAAAAAAAAAAAAAAAAAAAAAAAAAAAAAAAAAAAAAAAAAAAAAAAAAAAAAAAAAAAAAAAAAAAAAAAAAAAAAAAAAAAAAAAAAAAAAAAAAAAAAAAAAAAAAAAAAAAAAAAAAAAAAAAAAAAAAAAAAAAAAAAAAAAAAAAAAAAAAAAAAAAAAAAAAAAAAAAAAAAAAAAAAAAAAAAAAAAAAAAAAAAAAAAAAAAAAAAAAAAAAAAAAAAAAAAAAAAAAAAAAAAAAAAAAAAAAAAAAAAAAAAAAAAAAAAAAAAAAAAAAAAAAAAAAAAAAAAAAAAAAAAAAAAAAAAAAAAAAAAAAAAAAAAAAAAAAAAAAAAAAAAAAGATCTCGCGTGAGCTTCGTGGCTTCTTACGGGGACTGGTCAGATAAGTGGACGCCGGCTCATGCAAGCAAATCGGTGCGCGCCAATCACTTGCCGGCATTGGTGTCGGAGAAAAGAACCGCTGCATTCTGTGAGCGCCGAGGAACGCCTCCCGCGTCGCCGTTTCTGGGGACGGTTTTTTGAGGTGGCAGGGACAATTTCAGGGACAATAATGGGGACAAATCGGCGTTCCGTGTAAGTCGAAGCCTGTCGTATATACTTAGGTTTCTCGCCGCGGTGAGGTGGCCGAGTGGCTGAAGGCGATGGTTTGCTAAACGGAAATCCGCCTCTCGGACATCTTCGATTTTCCTCGTAAATCCTTCACTGTTTTCTACTTCCCCGATCGATTGAGTTGGCTGCCGTTGGCTCTGGAGGCGCTGTTTTGGTGCGTCACAGGGACAATCGTGGGGACAGTCTTTTTTTTTTTTTTTTTTTTTTAAAAAAAAATATTACGAGTCCTCACGGACGAACGCGGTGATCGTCTTCCCCTTGATCCGCTCGGTCGGGTTGAAGGCGGCGACGGCGTCGTCGAGGGTCGAGACGTTGCCGATGTTCGTCCGCAGTCGTCCGTCCCGCACCCGCTGGACGATCTCGCTGAGTTGGGCACGATCGGACTCGACAACGAAATCGACCGCCAGGCCGTCGGCGGGCCGCGCCTCGGGCGGCCCGACGATGGACGCCAGTGTTCCTCCGGCTCGAATCAAGCCTGCGGACCGCTTCCCGATGTCGCCGCCGATGACATCGAACACCAAATCGACTGCGCCGACGTCTTTGAGGTCGTCGTTTCTCGAGGTCGACGAACATCCTTTGCGCCGAAGTCGAGCACCGTCTGACGGTCGGCAGCGCGTCCGGTGCCGATGACGTAGGCGCCGGCCTCTTGTGCGAGTTGCGTCGCCATCGACCCGACTGCGCCGGCCGCGCCGTGCACGAGGACGCTCTGCCCCGCCTGAAGGCGGCCGTGCTCGAAGCAGTCCCTGCCACGCGGTCAGGCCCGAGATCGGCAGGCTCGCGCCCACCATGAAGTCGACGTCGCCCGGCAAAGGCGCGAGGTTGCGTGCCTCGAGGGCCCCGTACTCGGCCAGGGTGCCGTCGCGAGACCAGTCGGTGAGGCCGAACACCCGCTGTCCCAGAGACAGTCCCGTCGTGCCGTAGCCGAGAGCGGTGACCACTCCGGCCAGCTCGTGCCCGGGGATCGACGGTGTTCGGTCACGGCCGAGGCGATCGGTCCAGGTCGAGGGCCACGTCGGCTCAGTCGGAACGATGCCCGATGCATGAATCTGAACGACGGTGCGTCGTTTATCGCTGCCGGCGGCTCGGGGCGCTCCCGCAGCGTCATCCCGGCCGTTTCCGCAGCCTCGTCAGTCACCACAATCGCCTTCATCGTCCGCCTCCATTTTTTTTTTTTTTAAAAAAAAAAAAAAAAAAAAAAAAAAAAAAAAAAAAAAAAAAAAAAAAAAAAAAAAAAAAAAAAAAAAAAAAAAAAAAAAAAAAAAAAAAAAAAAAAAAAAAAAAAAAAAAAAAAAAAAAAAAAAAAAAAAAAAAAAAAAAAAAAAAAAAAAAAAAAAAAAAAAAAAAAAAAAAAAAAAAAAAAAAAAAAAAAAAAAAAAAAAAAAAAAAAAAAAAAAAAAAAAAAAAAAAAAAAAAAAAAAAAAAAAAAAAAAAAAAAAAAAAAAAAAAAAAAAAAAAAAAAAAAAAAAAAAAAAAAAAAAAAAAAAAAAAAAAAAAAAAAAAAAAAAAAAAAAAAAAAAAAAAAAAAAAAAAAAAAAAAAAAAAAAAAAAAAAAAAAAAAAAAAAAAAAAAAAAAAAAAAAAAAAAAAAAAAAAAAAAAAAAAAAAAAAAAAAAAAAAAAAAAAAAAAAAAAAAAAAAAAAAAAAAAAAAAAAAAAAAAAAAAAAAAAAAAAAAAAAAAAAAAAAAAAAAAAAAAAAAAAAAAAAAAAAAAAAAAAAAACCCATCGCCGCACCAGTCGCCCACAATCGTCGAAGAGGTATTTCGCCGGCCACGCGTCGTTCCCGAACGCGCGCCAGATGACGAAGCCGTTGTCGATGGCAATGAGATAGATCAATCCATGGTCACGTATTCCTCAATCAATGTTTTAGGCGCGTTTGCCGAACTCGAACTCCGGCGTTTGCACGCTGATCACAACCAGACCGAGCAACACGTAGTCGCAGTTCCATGATATTGACATACGGCGCGGTCCGAATCCAGTTGACGCACGTGTACTGCTTTAAGTCGTCTAGACGACTTACCCGTGCAACGTCTCGCTCGTGAGCGGCGGCGAGTGTACGTAGCGTTCTGCTTTCCAGCGGCGGCAGCTGTTGTTGTACCGGCGCCTTTAAAAGATGAAGCCGCCGTCACGCCGAGATGTACGAACGGCAACAGTTTGATAACCACTGGGCCTCGAGGTCACGCTTTCACGAACAACGCACCACACTCGCATCTCGAAGCCCAGCATAGAGGATGGCGACATCCTGTTCGACGGTTCCACCGCTGACTCCGACGCCGGCAACCCGCTCGCCCTCTCGCATGACAGGCGCGCCGCCGCCTATCGCGCAATACCGGCCACCAGCCACTGTCATCTGCCGGAGGCTGATCCTTGACCTCATAGAGCAACAGAAGCCTCGGTCGGATGTTCGCATTCCGACCAGGGCGGAGGTGTACTCCTTCCTCTCAGGAGAGTTCTGGAATCGAAAAAGCCGACGCGCCGCTCATGCGGTGCTTGAGGATGACGTTGCCATGCGTGTCGATGACGCACACGGCAACCGGCACTGCGGCGCGCGTAGCCGCGGTTTCGACGCGATCGGCGATCGTCTTTGCGAGAGCAAGCAAGTCCATGATGAATACTCATAATTTAAGACGAAGCCTGAATCAGCAGCCTATTCGACTTCAGATTCGCGCCTAGATGATCTTCGGCCGGTCCTGGCTTGTGAAAACCGAGCTCCATGAAGGCTTTGAGCCGCGCCTGTGTCGCTGGCCGGGCGACCGACGCCATGCAGGCGTCCCATACAGTTGCCATTTCCACGTCTGGTGGCAGGCTGGCGTTTAGAAGACTTTGTTGGTCTTCGCGATCGCCCATTTGTCGAAGGCTGCGATGCGGGTCGCCAACGCGTCGACGAAGCGGTCGAGTTCGGCGTCCGGCAGTGCGCAGATCGCGTCGCCCATCTGCTTAGGCCAACTCTCCTCCAATGTCGTCGGAGCTTAGGAGCACTTCCAGAGCACATCCACAGCCAGAATGAACCGCGGCAGGCGCGCCATCGGTACGCCGCCGGCGACCATGCCGACGCCGACCTCCCACTCGTGCGGAAAAACCTGCCTTCTCTTCGACTGACGAACGTGATTGTCAGGCGAGCGCAATCTCGCTGCCGTTCCCGGTCGCATATCCTTTGATCAATGCGATCGATACCATCGGCGCGCGGGTCAGCCGCACCAGGATGTCCGGCCATGACGTCCGCAGCGGCAATGTCAAGCGGGTTGCTTCCGCCGTGGGCGAAGGTTCAATTGCGGTCGCGTTGACTCACCAGGTGTTGAGCAAGTAGGCGATGCGGCCAGGAGAAGCACAATGACGCAGCGAACGAGATCGACGCCAACATGCTGCTCAATCAGGCAAAGCCGGTGACGGGACAGCATGCAAACGAGATCCAGCGGTTGGGTAAATACTGGCAGCAAGTAATTTAATTCATTGGCCGAGCGCGTCGTCGAAATGCCGCTGGTCCAGGCGGTGTCTTTAAAGTCGCAGCGGAGAGCGAAGCGTTCACGGCGCCGCTGGGAATGGATCATATGAACATCAACGTCGATGTTGGCGCATCGGGAAACGTATCGCTGAAGCATGCGTAATGGGATCATCTCGCATGCCTGCTGCCGTCATTGGACGTGGGCTAACGAGGCTATGGTGACGTTCAATCGAGAACTGGCCACCGGGTGGGACGACGAAGTCGATCCCAATTTCCTGATCGTATGACTCGCTCGGAGCGGTCTGTCGCTGGTGCGCTCTGCTGTGCGCCGCCCTGGGAGACGGCCGCCGCGCTCGAACACGGGCTTCTCTCACCCCTCCAGCTCGAACCTCTCCGACAGCAGTTTATGGAGTCCAGTGTGCCCGTCCTCAAAGCGTGCCGACGAATTCTTCATCATGCGTTCCGGCGTCGTTGAAGGCGCACCCGCTCATTGTCCACGTAGTCCGGCACGGCGATACGTTGGCGCGCCTGTGTCGCCTTCATCACGCTTTCGGTGAAGCCATTCGGGAGGAGCAAGCCTGCCGGGAGGTCGATTCTCTGAATAGATGGCGGTGAATTCTCACCCGGTCGAACCTAACGCTCGGAGATGGCGCCCGCCACGGCCCGCGTCGTCGCGCGGCGGCGCATGTTTACGTGCGCCGTGCATAGAGCTGGCGCAGATTCTGCTTCAAGCTGGACACTTTCGATCCCGCGCAGGTCCTCGCTCGGTGCCGTACCAACGTGCAACAGATTCGCCTCGTCGATCGCGCGTTGGCTTGTGACGCTCGAGAAATGGACTCGGCGTACCGTCAGTAGCCTTCGTGTTGATCCAGATAAATGCTGAACACCGCTGTGTCAGAACTGTGTCACATACCCCCGAAACCCTCGGGCAACACCGTCATTTACGGGGAGACGCTGAAGCAGTTCGTTGTTGCGGAGAAATCGTGGATCGGGAGAGCGTTGGTGCGGTTTCAATGCGCGTCCAGCACGCGCGAGCGGGAGTCGATTTCAAAGCGTGCTCCTTGGAGAAGTGTGGCGGGCTGAATGAACCGTTACACATTCCGCAAGACGCTAGACGAGCTCGCCGAATGCAAGTGCACCGGCGCACATGGGTTCGGAGAAAAAACGTGCTGAGGTCAGGCTCGGAAAAGAGTATCGGGGGAGTGGCTTATCGCTAGGCTTGGTAGAGCGCGCGGTTGGGACTGGAGGTCGCTGGCTCGAAGCTATGGTCGCCCCGACTATTCATCTTTCCTTCAAACCTGTTCGTCCGTGTCAAACGATTTCATGCAGTCGTTGGAAGGATCGGCGAGTCACTGCGGCCACACGACTCGGCCGTCAACCATAATCGAAGCGACCATGCCTGGCATAAGCGTCATCCTTCGACCGCGCTGGGGGACAGTTTATTTCCTCAGGCTGGAGATCGCGAACCCGCAAGAAGACCAACTGGCCGCCCTCCACTCCCTCAAAGGTCATTCCGCCGAACCCGACATGAGCGGCGCCACCGCGATCCTCGGCCAAGCACAATCTGATCGGTTGGCAGGGGCACCTTTACTCCGTCTTCGAACACGATGGACGTCCCAGGGGGACCGTTCTGCACGATCGGCAACGTCGAGACAAACTTTACGAACGTCCGGATCGTGACGGATGCAGGTACCTGGAACGAACTCGATCAGCAGCGGATACTTGTTCAATCTCGTTGTCCTACACCATCGGCGTTACAGCGGCGCGCGCCTCGATGGAACTTCTCCAGTTCCTGGTTGGCGCGCACGATCACCGCCAGACTCTCTTCGACGGCGCGATTGCCCGCCAGGAATGGCGAAGTAGGCCTCGTGTCGTCGGCGCCCGTGTAGACGCGGTTGCCGATGCAGCCGAAACTGGCGGCGGTGCGCGCCGAGTTGATCGCCTCTGGCAGCACCGCGCACGTGGGCCGTCCCATGGTGGCGCCGGTGCCGGCCACGCCCGCCGCCTGCGCCGCCTCGGCCAGCAGCATCAATTGATGCGCGTTGCCGCGTACCAGCACCACGTCGGGCGGCACCGGCGCGGCGGCGAGCGGCGCGTAGACCGCCACGTGCAGCGGCGTCTTGCGCGTCGGGATCTGCGGCACGTCCTCCATCTTGAGGTACGAAAGGCCCACCATGGTTTCGATGAGGCCCATCAGTTCCTGCTGTTCCGCTGGCGAGAGCGTCACGTTGTGCGTGTGCGCGCCCGACCGGGCAACGCTTGTGATCGTCGGCGACGGTGAAGAACACCTCGCCGGCGGCGGCGCGGCGCCAGTAGCCGCAGCCGGCCGGTTCGACGGCGGAGACATGGGGGACGCCCGGCGGCGCCGCGTCGACGAACGCGATGGCCACCGGGGGCGAGGTGAGGCGCAGTAGCTCGGCGAGCGACGTCCGCGACATGTCTTTTCCTCCGGTTCGTAGGCGACTATACACCCCGGTTCCACTGACCGCTACGGTTTCAAAGACCGGTACCTGTCGAAGGGCCGATCGTGCGCTAGATCCGCATGCGCCGCGTGTCTTCAACGCGCGAGCGGCCAGAGAAGTGGACGCCGGCTCATGCGAGCAAAGCGGCGTGCGCCAATCAGTTGCCGGCATCGTTGTCGGCGAAAAAAACCGCTGCATTCGGATCAGCGTTCAGGGCGCTTGGAGCGTCGCCGTTCGGCGCCGATCTTGAGGGCTGGCAGGGACAATTTCAGGGACAATCGAGGGGACAGTCGGCGGCGCGTAAGTCGCGATCTCGTTTATACTTAGCTTTCTCGCCGCGGTGAGGTGGCCGAGAGGCTGAAGGCGGCGGTTTGCTAAACCGTTATACGGCCTAAAAGCTGTATCCAGGGTTCGAATCCCTGCCTCACCGCCAATTTCAATCAAAATACCGCGCGGTTGTTCCGAACATTCCTGCCGTAACACCATCGTCTCTCATCACGAAGGCACGAAACACCACGAAGCCACGAAGAGTCTGTACTTCGCGTTGCTCGTGGACTTCGTGTCTCTTCGTGCTTTCGTGATTACAGGATGTGAGCAGCTATGGATGATTCTTCCAGGCTGTTCGCACGCCATGCGTGGCGTGCTGCAGCGTGCGCCTGGCAACCGGCATCGACACTCCGGTGGAGTGGGCGATCGTTCGGAGCGACAGACCGTGGCAAGTCCACATCATTAACGCCCTCCGCTGGACCGACGGCAGTTCGCGAATCGCACGGTGCAGTCGCCGCTTCCGATCCGACGCTTCCCACAGCGACGCCGGCGTCACCGAGTCGACGAGCATCGGAAATCGACCGTGCGGGCACAGCTCATCGAGCGGGATATGCGCGTCATACCGGCGGCGGCGCGCGGTGCGCTGCCGGTTGCGGATCACGTTCAGCGCGACGCGGTAGTATCCACGTCGACAGCCGCGATCGGTGCTCGAAGGTGCTGAGGCGCGCGAACACGCGCAGATAAACATCCTGACAGATGTCGTCGACGTCGTCGCTTCCGTCCTCTGCGCGTGCCAGCCGGACGATCGCCGGCCGATTGGCGGCGATCAATGCATCGATCGCGTCCTGGTCGCAGGAGAGGCACGCCGCAACCAGCGCGCGCTCGTCTCTCCCGACCGGCGCTTTCGTGTTGCTGCGGCGATTCATGACCGTGCGTGCCTTCCGATGATGCCGGCAATAGGAAGGCCGATGCAGAACATCAGGATCAGGGCGGCGATGGCTGCCTGCGCAGGATTGAACGGTCCGCGTCGAGCGTTGCTGAGCGGCAGCACGATCAGGTTCATGACGGCCCACACAACGACGCCGTAGCTCAAGCCGACCGGGATCGGGTGCCTTGTCAGCGGCCCCGAACCTCCGTGCGGCGAGGAAGAACAACACCGTCCAGATGAGCGCGATGACGTAGTGCAGCAGCAGGCCGAGCGCGGCAGTGGCTGCACCGCCATCGAACGCCCTTGCGCCGAGCACGCCGCTGGCGATGCCGCGCAGGATCGCTGCGGGGCGAACACCGGTCGTGAGCGGGTAGTAGGTGACCGCCGCTGTGATATCGAGCGTGCCGGCCACGAGCCACGCCAGCAGAACGACGCGGACGCGTGTAGCTTCTCGCGTCTGCCCTCGATTTCCCGCCGGCACCAGTGTGGTCTTCTCAACCCTTGCTCGTCGCATTGGCCAGCATCAGAATGGCTCCGCAGAAAAGCAGCGTGTCGAAGAAAAAGTTCAAAGCAACGATGTCCTTTGGCGCGGCGAGGAGCATCGGCAGGTAAACCCACAATACCGTCAGCAGAATCGTGAGCCCCAAATACGTCGCGGCCAGCCGCGGCTGCTTGTTCACGAGCAAGCAGATGCCAGCGACGATCAGAACCGCACCGACAAAATAGCTCAGCATGATTCGCCCGTGAATCCACTCCGGAGTGAGTTTCTGCAACGGAACTCCGGGCACGTACGCCGGGTGCAGCAGATGCTGCACGCCGTAGAACACGGAAGGAATGCCCACGAAGAATCGTGGAATGCCGCTGGACGACAGCGCGAACGCGCAACGCGCCGCCGCTGAAGGCGAGCTGCCGCAGGGCCAGGGCCCAGAAGAATCTGTTGCGCCGGGCTTCTGACGACGGCCGGAATGTCCAGGACGCATACGAAGAGCAGCAGCGTCATTCCCACCAGAGCCGCCGCCTGCCGTGCCCGGCGCCACGGCCATGAGGACGGCCGCGCCGAGAAACTCGAGCCCCACGAGATAGACCCAAAAAGTATGCGCGGGAATCCATCGCGGCATGAGAGCCGCAATGCTCGCCGTGGCGGTGAAATGCTCGGAACCAAACACTCCCATCGCCATCGCAAAGAACAAGAGGCCGAACGGCACGATCTTGTCGACGCCTTGTTCATGCGCCGCCGTGCGGCTGATCTGGATGAGACCGGCGACGAAAAGCCATGACGCACACACATCAATCCAGAACACGGTCGTCGGAATGCCGAAGAGCGTGGCGCTCATACGCGCCGATTGTCCGGCGTCAGACATGAAACTGTGGAGGACCACTTCGCGGAAATGCGATGCGGCCACTTCGATTCATCCGGCGGAATGGATCAGAGTGGTATTATCCGCACCGCGAAAATGGGCGAATAGAGTCAATGGCCACTCTCGAAAGACACCGGACGGCCTGCTGATTCGGATCGACAGCCGCGGCCCTGCGACATTGCGCGACCAGGTTTATGCCGCGATCCGATGCGCAATTCTCGATGGAGTCCTCGCACCAGGCACGCGGTTGCCCTCGTCACGCGCGCTGGCCGACGACCTGCGCGTTTCGAGGACGACGACGATCCTGGCGTACGAGCAGCTACTGGCGGAGGGATATCTCTCCGCTCACCACGGTTCAGGCACGTTCGTGGCGCGAGAGCTCCCCGACGATCTGCCCCGGCAAGCATCGCCCCGACGCGCGTCCCGACAGACACATCCGCAGCTGTCGCGCCGAGGAACGGCACTTGTCACCATCCCGAGCCCGGCCAGGCGGATCGACGGACAGCCGAGAGCGTTTCGGCTCGGTGTGCCGGCGCTCGACCTCTTTCCGCTTCGATTGTGGTCGCAACTCGTCAATCGGCGTCTTCGATCGATGACGATCGGGCAGCTCGACTACGCGGAATACTGCCGGTGTTGCCGCTCTGCGAAAAGCGATCGCCGAGCACGTGCAGACGTCGCGAGGCACCCGGTGCGATCCAGATCAAGTGTTCATCGTGCCCGGCGCGCAGCGCGGATTGCAGCTCCTCTGTTCCGTGCTGCTCGACCCGGGCGATCGCGTGTGGCTCGAAGAGCCTGGTTATCCTGGAGCACGCTCGGCATTCGTGGGCGCAGGCGCGCGGATCGTTCCGGTCCGTGTCGATCGCCACGGCCTCGATGTCGCGGCGGCGGCGCGGCAAGCCGCCGACGCGCGTATGGCGTATGTCACGCCGTCGAATCAGTTTCCGCTTGGCGTGCCCATGAGCCTGACGCGGCGGCTGGCGCTCTTGAAATGGGCGAGCGGCGCGGGCGCGTGGGTGGTCGAGGATGATTACGACAGCGAGTTTCGCTACCTCACGCGGCCCTTTCCGTGCCTCCACGGCCTAGACGCGGACGGCCGCGTGATTTATGTCGGGACGTTCGCGAAGTCGGTCTTTCCGGCTCTGCGTCTCGGCTTCGTGATCGTGCCGTCGGATCTGCACGACAGGTTCCTGGCGGCGCGGCGCACCTCCGACCCGCACCCTCCGCTTCTCGAGCAGATGGCGCTCGCCGACTTCATCGGCGAAGGCCACTATGCGCGACACCTGCGCCGGATGCGAACGGTATATCGCGAGCGGCTCGAGGCCCTCGCCGACGCGGCCGAACACCTATGCGCCGGACTTCTTCGATTGCGGCCGGTGCAGAGCGGGCTCCATGCCGTCGCCGATCTGGACGGCATCGATGAAGAGCGCGTGTGCGCGGAAGCCAGACACCGCGGGATCGAAGTGGCGCCGCTCGGGGTGTACTTCGTTGGACGCCCGACAGAGAACGGCCTGCTGCTCGGGTTCGCGTCAACGCGGCCCGAGGCGCTACGCCGTGGCATGGAGAAGCTCGCGGCATCCATTGAAGCCGCACGACGCCCGAGTTACCGGAAGCGACAGAAGTTAGAACTGAGAAGTTAGAACTGAGAACTGATTTTTGCCAAGAAAGGGGGTTCTGCACCGCGATTTCGTTAGCGCCGTGGCACCAGCTTGCAGCCCGAAAATGTTTCCAACCGGACGACCGCCAGCTGGCGTGTGAAGACGCCTGGAAGGGCGGCGAATTGCCCGTTGCCGCTGATCTGCACTGCGTGGTCGACAAACGATGCCGGCACGATCATCGCGCGGCACGCGGCCAGCGCCGGATCGCGCCGGTTGGCAATCGTCAGCTCGACGAACGGATCGAGCGCGCGGTTGTATCCGGCGAGCGTGGAGCCGCCGCCGTTGAACGCCACGTATCCCACGCCCGCAACGAAGAACTGCTTACCGACGTCGCGCTGCTGACGAAGCTCGAACAGCGTGATTACCTGCTTCTGCGAGGCGCCTTCGCGCGGAAGCGTGCTGCCAGGCCGCACCGCCAGATCGGCAGCCCACTCGGCGCCGTTCGGTACGCGATGCGAGCAGCCGCCGACGATCATCGTCGCCGTCGTCACCAGAGCCAGCGCCGCGCCAGCACCGCGGGATACGCGCCTCACCGGATCTTCTTGTACCGGCATATGAGAATCCAGTACGCGGGGTTGTCGGCGATTTCCGACAGCACCCGGAACACCTCGTCGTCGAACGTGCCGATGACGACGTAGTCGCCTTCGTCGGCATTCTTTTTGATGTTCTTCGCGGTCGGGTGCTTCGACAGCAGAAAGTCGACGGCGATGCCGTTCTCAATCCAGTATTCGTCGAGCGTGTCGCCCCGAATCGTCGTACCGGATCATGTAGCCTTCCGGCTTTGCCGAACGGCGCACGCTGCATCATGAAGAGATGCTTGCCGTATTCGCAGTGACCGCGCGCCCATCGCCTGCAGGTTGTCGGCTTTCCGCTGCTCGATCTCTTCGGCCGTCAACGCCATGTCGTCGAGTCGGGTTGATCCCGTACTCCAGATAGCTCGAGTCGTCCTTTGTGAATCGCATGACGTCCGCACCAGGAATGCCCTTGATATCCTGGCCCGGCAGGCCGAGCTTCTTCCACGATCCCTCGAGCGCCGGGTCGACGAAGCCCTTGTCCCAGTACGGCCCGAAGTCCTCGACCGGCGTGCAGGACGTCAAGACGAGCACCGCGATCGAGGCAGGTAGAGAATCTCTTCATGGCGAAAGCGAAGGGCGCGCGGTCGTTCGGCGGGGGGGTGTACATCCTACCAGTCCGCGCGGCGGAGATGCCGTTACGCGAATCAGTAGATCGCGATCGTATGCAGTCGTGAGCAGGGAATGGCGGCGAACGCCTGCCGGCTACTTGTTCGCGTCGCGAATCTGCGCCGTGAAGACATCGACGTAGCTTTCGAGGCCGCGTACGATCGCGGCGCCGTGTCCCGCCGGCGCGCCGATATTAACGCCGCCGCGATGCATCAGCGAGACCTGCACCAGGACCGGTTGCTTCGCGTAGGTCAAGTTAGCCGTCGCGTGCGTGTAGAGGAACGCGTCGTATCGCGACACGCACATCCCGCCCGCCAGCGTCGTCGTCTGCACATTCACGTACACGTACGTGTCTTCGTCCGAATTGCGCGCGGACGGTGAGGCCGCTCGCGGTCAGACGCTTCGAGAGAGCACTTTCGATCGCCTCCTGGCTCAAACCGCACGCGATCGCCTGCGCGCTCAGAGTCCTCGACGAGGAGTCCGAGCGTCGTGAGCCCTCGCAGCTCGGCTCCCGGACGCTGATCGAACGACTCATGTGCGGGTTGCCCCGGTGCGGGCTGTCCAGCCGACGGCGCGGTCGGAACCGCGGGTTTTGTGCCTGGCGCACTCGTCTCGGTCACGAGGCCGGGCTGAAACACGAGCTTTTCCTTGTCGCCGGACCCGTGCTCGAGAAACTGCACGTCGACCACAAGCCGCGCGGGATCGATCTGGTGCGAGTACGTGTAGCGGACCTCACGATTCGCATCGACGCGGTAGTCCACGATCACTTGATCCTCGTCGCGCCGGCACGTCACGCTGAAGGACACGCCTTCGAGCTCGATCGATTCTTCCTTGCCGTCGGGGTGCAACGTGCGCGATTGCCCGAGCTCGTTTGTCATCGTGATCGCGGCGCGCGCGTCGACGATGATCAGGCGGGTCGGAGGCGTGCGCGCGTCGGCCGTCAGCAGCCGTATCCGCTGCGCGTCTTCATAGCTCTCCTGGCCGCGCGGTGAACGGCGCGCCGCCGCCGCGATCTCCACCGCCGGACGATGAGCCTCGGCGCCCGCGTCCGCTGCTTCCAGTGCTCGAGCTGCCGGAACCGCCGGCCTGGCCATCCTTGGCGGCCGGCGGTCATCCATGCCGGGTTGAAGCCGATATCGCGCGAGAGCTCGCTTGCCGTGCGGTCGAGCGTCCAAACGCCTGCGAGGGAGCCCGCGTTCGGAGCAGGAGCCTGAGCAAACACAATCTGACTGATGGCTGCGGCGATGACGCCCGCCAGTGCAAATGACCGTTTCATCTCGTATGGTCCACGGTAGCACGTCGTTCGGCCGCAGCGCTTTTTCGATATGCTGTTTGTCGATGATTTTTCACAAATCCGCCCGGCGCGCCGCCGTATCCGTCGTTCGTCCGGCTGCGATCGCGTTCCTGTTGTGTTCGATCGCCCTGTTCGCGCAGGAACAACCGCCTGCGTCGGGGACACCGAAAGCAGACAAAACAAGCGACAAACCTGAAGACACGCGTCCACCGCTCCCGGCCGACGCGCACGTCGATCAGACGATGCAGCTGAACGGCCGCACGCTGAAGTACACGGCGACGGTCGGCACGATTCCGGTGTTTGCCGCGGACGGCAAGAAAACGGGCGAAGTCGTGTTCACGTCGTTCGTGATGGGCGGACCCGATCGGCCCGTGACCTTCGCCTTCAACGGCGGGCCCGGCGCGGCGTCGGTGTTTCTGGACCTCGGCGCGATCGGGCCCAAGCACATCGGCTTCGGCGACCAGGGCGATAGCCCATCGGATCCAGCAGCGCTCACCGACAATCCCGGCACCTGGCTGGACTTCACCGATCTCGTGTTCATCGATCCGATCGGAACCGGTTTCAGCCGCTCGCTCGTCTCCGCCGATCAGACGAAGAAGGACTTCTACACAACCGACAACGACATTCACTATCTGTCGCGCGTCATGTTCGACTGGCTGATGAAGAATCAGCGGCTCGCGTCGCGCAAGTATCTGGTCGGCGAGAGCTACGGCGGCTACCGCGTCCCGCGGATCGCGCACTATCTTCAATCGCAGGTCGGCGTGGCGGTGAACGGCGTGGTGGCCGTGTCGCCGTATCTCAATCCGACGATCGATGATCAGGATGGTCTGTCGCCGATTCCATGGGTCGCGACGCTGCCCTCTATCGCGGCGGCGAACCTGGAGCGGCAGCACAAGCTGACGGCGGACGCCATGGCGCCGGTGATCGCGTACGCACGCAGCGACTACGCCGCGGACCTTCTGCGCGGGCGATCGGATCCGCAATCCCTGTCGCGCATCGTCGATCGCGTGACCGCGATCACGGGGCTCGATCGCGCGTTCGTGCAGCGCTCCGGCGGACGGATCGAGATCGGCGCGTATCTGCGCGAGATCTATCGCGAGCAGGGGAAAATCGGCAGCGTGTACGATTCGAACGTCACCTCATTCGATCCGTTTCCTTTCGCGCCCGAGCAGCGCAGCAACGATCCCCTGCTTGAAAGCATCGTGGCGCCGACGACGACCGCGATGGTGGATTTCGTGACGAGGATTGTCGGCTGGCACGCGACGGGCGGCTATCACGCACTGAGCTACGAGGTCGGTCAGCAGTGGGACGACAACGGCCACGACGGCGCGTCGCTTCGGAAAGGCGCGGTGCCGGATCTGCGCGAAGCCGTTGCCGCCGATCCCAAGCTTCGCGTGCTCATCGTGCACGGCTGGAACGATCTTTCCTGTCCCTTCATGGGATCGGTGTTGACGGTCGATCAGATGCCGGTGATGGGCGATCCGACGCGGGTCTCCGTTCGCGAATACCCGGGCGGGCACATGTTCTACAGCCGGTCGGAGAGCCAGTCGGCCCTGCGGAAAGACGTGCAGGAGCTGTTCGGAAAGCACTGAGCCGATGCCAGCCCCACGCGTCCGCTTCGCTCCCTCGCCGACCGGCTACCTTCACGTCGGCGGCGCGCGCACCGCGCTCTTCAACTGGCTCGTCGCCCGTCGTCACGGCGGCGTGTTCGTGCTGCGCATCGAGGACACCGACGTCGAGCGTTCGTCCGCGGACATGGTCGACGGCATTCTCGACGGCCTTCGATGGCTCGGCCTCGATTGGGATGAAGGGCCGAAGATCGGCGGGCCGTACGCGCCGTACTTTCAATCCGAGCGGCTGGATCGCTATCGCGCCACAGCGCAGCGGCTCCTCGAGAGCGGCCATGCGTACTATTGCTACTGCACTCCTGAGGAACTGAAGGCGAAGCGCGAGGCGGGCGGCGCCGAGTGGCGCTACGACCGTACGTGCTGCGCGCTCGGCTCGGAGGCTATCGCCGCGCGCGAACGCGACAAGTTGCCGCGTGCGATCCGGTTCCGCGTCCCCGGCACCGCGACGCGCTTCGACGACCTCGTCCACGGGCCGATCGAATTCGACGGCGCCAACATCGAAGACTTCGTCATCCTGCGATCGGATGGCCATCCCACGTATCACCTGTCCGTCGTGTCGGACGATGTGGAGATGGCGATCACGCACGTGGTGCGGGGCGACGATCACATCTCGAACACGCCGAAGCAGATTCTGTTGTATCGCGCGCTCGGCGTCGACGAGCCCCGGTTCGCACACGTGCCGCTGATTCTCGGTCCGGACAAGAAGCGGCTGAGCAAACGACACGGCGCGACCTCGGTGATGGAGTACGCACGAGCTGGCTATTTGCCTGAGGCGATGGTGAATTTCCTCGCGCTCCTCGGCTGGTCGCCGGGAAGCGGCGATCGAGAGCTGTTCACGCGCGACGAGCTCGCGAACGCCTTCTCGCTCGAGGGCATCAACAGCAGCAGCGCGGTTTTCAATTCAGAGAAGCTCGACTGGTTCAATCAGCAGCACCTCATGCGGCTTGCGCCGGCCGAGCTCGGTTCGCGGCTGCGACCGTCGTTTCAGGCCGCAGGCATCTGGCGCGACGATCTTCTGGGTGAGCGGCACGCGTGGTTCTTCGCCGTGCTCGAGCTGCTGAGGCCGCGCGCCAAGCGGCTCGAGGACTTCGCCGCCGTCGGCCGATTCTTTTTCACCGATGCGATCGAGTACGACGAAGCGGCGGTGGCCGCGCATCTGCGGAAGGAAGGCGTCGGCGAGCGGCTTGCGCGCCTCGACGCGGCGCTCGGGCGGCTCGAGACGTTCGATCCCGCGTCGATCGAGGCGGCATTGCGGTCGATCGCGGAAGGCGCCGGTGTGAAGGCGGCTTCGCTCATTCACGCCGCGCGAGTGGCCGTGACGGGCAAAATGGTAAGTCCTGGATTATTCGATGTCATGTCGCTCGTCGGCCGCGAGCGCGTTCGCGAGCGCCTTCGCGTCGCGATTCGGCTGGCTGCCGCTCCCGCCGCGTAGGCTCGCCCTACTTTTTCCATTCATTCCAACTGACTGACGCGACATCTCTTGCGCGCACCGAGATGAAATGTTTTCCATTCGGGGAGCTCGGCCGTTTGCGCCGATGGAAAATGTTTTCCTAAACCTCAGCCCTTCAATAACTTACAGCGAAACCGTGGCACATCGGTTGCAGCCCGAGTGTTTGCGCGCACTGCGCGAGGACTAGTGCACGCGAATGAGCCCCGGGCCGGCATCTGGCTCGGGTAGGAGGGCACGGTGGCAAAAGAGGACCGCGGATTTGCTTCGATGGACCGCAACAAGCAACGCGATATTGCGAGCAAGGGCGGCAAGGCGGCGCATCAGAAGGGTACGGCGCACGAGTGGACGAGCGAAGAAGCGCGTGAGGCCGGCCGCAAGGGTGGCATGGCGAGCCATCGCCGCAAGCAGCAGCAGGGCGGCGACGCCACGAACGCCGACACGAACAACGAAAACACGGCGGCGTCGTCGGAGATGGGCAACGGCGACTTGGGGTGACGCCGGCCGCGGATGATACGGCGTCCTGGTGCCAGCGCGGTGTGGTTGGCGCTCCTCTTTTGGAGCGGCTATAATCAAACGTTCAGCCGCCCGCGCTCGGGTACTGGGAGGTCGTCCAACGGTAGGACGCATGCCTCTGGAGCATGTTATCGGGGTTCGAATCCCTGCCTCCCAGCCACAACTCGTTAGTTTCTGTCTCGAATCCCTGCCTCTCAGGAAACTGTCCCATTGATCGACTTCACGGCGGAATAGACTCTCCACTTGACATGCAAGTGAAATGCGCGAAAGATGTGCGCAGAAGATCACTGGCTGCTGAACGAGGATTGATGTGAGCGCTTTGCGGCGGTTCTTCCTGAGGCTCGTGAATGTCGTTCGTCCTGGCAGCGCCGAGCCCGATCTTGCGCGCGAGGTAGCTTCCCACCTCGCACTCCTCGAAGACGAATTCGTGCGGCGCGGGATGTCCATGGCAAGCGCCCGTGCGGCAGCGAAGCGCGCATTCGGCGGTGTTGAGCACACGAAAGACCTTCATCGCGACTCGAGATCATTCATGTGGCTCGACGACCTGTGTCGCGATATCCACTACGCCGCCAGGACGCTGCGCAGAAATCCCCTCTTCACGGCTATCGCTGTGATGACGCTGGCGCTTGGCGTTGGCGGCAACGCCACGATGTTCTCCGTCGTCGACGCGGTGTTGCTGCGGCCGCTGCCGTGGGCCGATCCCGACCACACGGTGATGATCTGGAGTCGATGGGCCGCGGAGGATAAAACGTGGGTCGCAGAAGGCGAGGTCAACGATTACCGCCGCGACAACCGCACGATGACTGAGATTGCCGCGTGGGACGACATGGAAGTCAACCTGACCGGCAACGGAGATGCGGAGCGCGTGCCCGCCGGGGAGGTGACGGCCAACACGTTTTCGACGTTTGGCGCTGCGCCGATATTTGGCCGCGTCTTCACCGATGCCGAGGATCGCCCCAACGGACCCAACGTCGTGATTCTCGGCGCGGGCCTGTGGCAGCGTCGATACGGCGGCGATCCGACGATCGTCGGGCGCTCCATTCAGATCGACGGGCAGTCGTTCGAAATCGTCGGCATCATGCCAGCCGGCTTCCTGCTGCCGACCGACTTCGGGCATCCCACACCGAGCATGTTATGGCTGCCGCTCCGTTTGGATCCGGCGAGCGCGGACCACGTGAGTCACGGGCTCTTCGCCGCTGGACGTCTCAAGCCCGAGGTCACTGTTGCCCAGGCCCAGGACGACTTCCATCGCATCGCCCGCAGCTGGGTCGCAAAAGGTCTGTATCCGACGTATCCGGGCTTCGACAACGTGCTGCTGACCGATCGCGATGAAGTGGTCGGCCGTGTTCGTCTCGCCATCTGGCTGCTATTTGGCGCCGTCGGCTTTCTGCTGCTCATCGCGTGTGTCAACGTCGCCAATCTGCTGCTTGCGCGAGCCGAAGCGCGTCAGCGCGAGATCGCCGTTCGGACGGCACTTGGCGCAGGGGCCTGGCGCGTCGTGCGGCAGCTCATGACGGAGAATCTGCTGCTGGCCGGCATCAGCGCGTGTGTGGCTTTGCTGGTCGACTGGGCTGGCGTGCGCGTGCTCGTGTGGTGGAATCCATCGACGATTCCTCGAGTCGCTGGCATCAGCGTCGATGGGCGCGTCCTCGCCTTCACCGTCATCCTCGCGCTCGCGACGACGATCGTTTTCGGCATCGCGCCCGCGGCGCAGCTCCTCCGCGGTGGGCTCGTCGACCGCATGAAAGACCGAAATCCAAGCACCACAATTGGCGGCCGGAGGTTTCGTGAGGGTCTTGTCATCGCAGAGATGGCACTGGCGGTTGTGCTGTTGACCGCCGCCGGCCTGATGCTTCGGACCCTCTGGTCGCTTCAACATCTCGATCTGGGATTCCGGCCGGCGGCCGTTCTGACGATGCGACTCTCGCTGCCGGCGACGGCGTACCAGTCTGGCGATCAGGTCGTCAGCTTCTACGACCGTCTGCTCGGTGACGTCCGGGCCCTTCCGGGCGTCGCTGCGGCGGGCGCTGCGCGTTCGCTGCCGCTGGCCGCAACGATCGGTTGGTGGGACGCCGTGGTCGATGGTTATACGCCGCCGGCTGGGGCGACCGCCAAAGGCGACTGGGAGATCGTCACCGATGGTTATGTCGAGACGATGGGAGAAACGGTTGCGAGGGGGCGCTCATTCACTTCCGCCGACAACGCCAATTCGCGGCTGGTTGGACTCATCAACGAAGAGATGGCGCGCCGCTACTGGGGCGGCCGCGAGCCGCTGGGCGGCCGGTTCCGCCTCAGCCGACGAATGCCCTACCCCTGGATCACGGTCGTCGGCATCGTCAAGGATGTGCGGCACAACGGCGTCACGACGCCGGCAAAGGAGAAGTTCTACATCCCGCAGAGCCAGTGGCCGCGCGCGGCGTTTCAGTGGGACGATCAAAGTCCACCGGTCAGCCCCATCCGGTCGATGACGGTCGTCATCAAGAGCGCCGCCGAACCCATGTCCGTCGCGGCGTCGGTGCGCGCCGTCGTTCGCCGTCTGGATCCGAATCTTCCCGTCGCCGATGTGAGGACGATGGACGACGTCGTCGGCGCGGCGCTCTCCACGCCGCGGTTCACGAGCATGTTGCTGTCGATTTTCGCCGCGCTCGCGCTCATCCTGTCCGCGATCGGCATCTACGGCGTTCTGTCGTACCTGGTGAGCCGAAGGACACGCGAGATCGGCATCCGCGTCGCTATCGGCGCGGGACGGGGGCAGGTGCTGAAGATGGTGATGAGCGGAAGCGTATCGCTCGCGCTCGTGGGCATCGGGGCCGGGCTTGTGATGGCGTTCGGCATCACGCGGTTGCTTCAGGGCCTGCTGTACGGCGTGACGCCACTCGACCCCGCGACGTTCGCGGCAGTTGCTATCGGGTTGACGGCGATCGCGGCTCTCGCGAGCCTGTTGCCCGCGTGGCGCGCCTCGCGCGTCAACCCAGTCATCGCGCTGAAATCGGAGTGATGGCACCGAAAGATGCCGGCGCGGCGCCCTTGACGAGCAGCCATCCCGCAAGCGTTAACTCGAACATCAGCGCCGGCATCCACATCACCAGGAACGAGGTGACGAAGCCCGAGACCACGCCGACGAACTGCAGCGGGAGCAACACCACCAACAGCGCCGACGACAGGACGCCGAGCCACGCGATCGGAACCGGAACGATTCGTCCGCGCAGCAGCAGATACGAGAAGACGGTGCTACCCACAGCAAAGAATGTCGCCCCGATGCCCATCGGCGCGTCCGGCATGAACAGAACGGCGGCATTCGCGAGCACGGCGTCCGAAGTGGGCAGCGCGGCGAGCTTCATGAGCGCGACCGAGTGTCGCAGCATCACGGCGCCGCTCAGGCCCTCGCAGACGCGGCAGATCATCGCAAAAACCGCGAGCTCGTTGTCCTCCTCGCGTGTGATGCCGTAGAGCGTGACCCCGAGCACCAGCGCCGACATGTTGCCGAGCAGGTCGAGAATGACCGTCGCGCGGATCTGCGGCGCATGCGCCGCGACGCTGGCGAGCCTGGCGGCGACGGTGTCACCGTGCCTCGCGCCTGAGCCCAACATCATGCTCGAGATGCCGACCACGATGTAAAACAGGAAAGCGACGCCGGCGATCCTCGAGTTCGTCATACGCGTCATAGATGCTCCGTGAAAGACCGGCGCTTCCGCCTAGACCACAACGTTCGTCGGTTGGCCCGCAAGAAAGGCAAAGACGTTCTCGATTGCGAGCGCGAGGCCGGCTTCGGTGGCTTCGGGCGTGATGCCGGCCGCGTGCGGCGTGAGCACCACGTTGCGCATCGCAAACAGCGGCGAGCCCGCAGGCAGCGGTTCTGTCTCGAAGACGTCCAGGCCCGCGCCGGCAATTCGATTCGTCGAGAGCGCATGAACGAGATCGGATTCCCTGATGATCACTCCCCGCGCCGTGTTGATCAGGATGGCACCGGGCTTCATGAGGTCGAACTGTTTCCGGCCGATCAAACCGTCACCGTTCGCTTTGCAACGGCCATGATCAGCGCCATCGTGTGTTCAGCCACCGCGACGGCAGATACGCCAGGCGTGTTCGTAACGCGGAGGCCTTTGGTACGGGCCGCCGCGAGGTCGACGTTGTCCGTTCCGGTGCCCCAGATGGAGATCAGTTTGAGCGCCCGGCACTTCTCCAGCACATCGGCGGTAAACCTCGACGTCGATCGGATGTTGATGACGATTTCGGCGTCGCCGATTCGGTCGATCAGTTCGGCAGGCCCGGATGGACGCGTGAGGTAGCTCCGAACATCGTGTTCCGCAAGCTTTCGAAACGCCGCGCTTGGCGACATGACGGCAGGTTCGTCGTCCGGTATGACAATGAGCGGCATCAGCAGATCAGGTCAAAAGGAGAGCACATGACAAGGTCGCGAGCTTGCGGACGCGGGTCAGTGTCGCTGTCGCTCGAAGAAGGTCCAGATCACTTCGGGTCCATTCGGTGCCTCGAGCGACGGACCCAATATTCGGGGACGACGCCGGTACGGCTGCGGGATGCCATGTCCGCCGCCGTGAACCGCAACGAGCTCCACTTCCACTGCGGAGTCGTTGCGCCAGAAAAGGCACTCGACGCGAACACCGTCGCCGACGATCGTGTCGGTCGTGGTCGGGGCGCCGGCGATCTGATTGAGGTCCGCGAAATACTGCGCTGACTCTCGCGATGCCAGGACCCTGCCGCGTTTGATGAACAGGCCCAAGAGATTCACATCTCCACCATCGAATGGGACGAGAGGATCCTTCGTGCCGTTCATAATCATGACCGAAGAACCGCCGCGCTCTCTCGGCTTGCATTTGAAGTTCTCCGGAGTCGGCATGTTTTCCGACACTGCCGCAACCGCGCGAAAGCGCGCGGGCGCTTCGAGCGCAAGGCGAAGAGCCATGCTGGCGCCACGTGAAATACCCGTCGCGAACACTCGGCTGGGGTCGACGCCGATTTCGGTGGTGAGCTTGTCGACCAGTGCGACCAGGAACCCTACATCGTCGATGTCCAGCGTGTTCGCGCTGTAGTCCCCCACGATGTTGCACCCATTCCAGTAGCCCTCGTATCCGTTCGGATAGACGACCGCAAAGTGATGTTTGTCGGCGAGGCGATCGAACCCATACCCGGTCTCGATTCTGATTTGCGCGCCGTTTTGACCCGAGCCGTGCATCACGACGACGAGAGGAGAGCTTTTGGGGAGCCCGCGCGGGACATAGGTCGTGTAGGTCCGCCGACGGCCGCCGGTGGCGATGCCGCCTTTGGCCAACGTGCCGGACAGCTGTGGAATGTCCGGGGCCGCAGAGTAGGCGAAGTAGCCGAACAGCGCACCACCCAGGCCAACAACGACCAGCAGGCTCAAGAGAACAAACCGTAGAACGCGCCGAACGCTTTTCATGCCAGATCGCGCCTGAGCCATGCGCGTGCGTGGGCCCATTTGCTTTCTACCGTACTCGGCGAGTTGCCCAATGGTCGATGATAGTTCGAAACGCGCCGTCGGCTTCGGCGGCGTGTTTCAACTGCATCGGTGCCTATTGTCAAGAGGGCAGAATGAACAAGCTGAACACCGGCATTTTCATCTTCGACGGCGTCGAGGTGCTCGACTTCGCAGGTCCGTTCGAGGTGTTCTCGCGGACGCGCCTGGTGCCCGGCGTCGAGTCGCGGCGATCGGATGCCTCGGCGCCATTCAACGTGTTCACCGTGGCGCGATCGGCGGATACGGTGCACGCGACAGGTGGGTTGCGCGTGCTGCCGCACTGTGATTTCGCTGGCGCCCCGCCGATCGACCTGCTCGTCATCCCTGGAGGGTTCGGCACGCGCCAACTCCTCGATGATCTCGAAGTCCGGGAATGGATTCAAAAAGCAGCCAGCAACGCGCAGTTGACCACGTCCGTGTGTACGGGCGCGTTGTTGCTCGCGAGAGCTGGTCTACTGACGGGAAGACGCGCCACGACGCATTGGGGCGCGCACGATCTCCTCGCAAGTCTCGACTCGTCAATCGTCGTAGAGCGACGGCTGCGCGTCGTACATGACGGAATCGTGACGTCGGCTGGAGTCGCTGCGGGTATCGATATGGCCTTGGCCGTCGTCGAATCGCTTCACGGAAAGGCTGTGGCTGACGAAACGGCGAAGTACATCGAATTTCCGCGACGCTTGAACACGTCCGAGCAGGCGAACGAAAACGGTGGGGCATGAGCAGCGGCACGATGAACGCAATCGTTCGGCCGGCGAATTCCCACACCGCTGCGGCCCAGCCGCGTCCAAAATAGGTCGAGATGAATGTCCTCATCTCAGGTGCCGGGATTGCCGGGCCGACGCTTGCGTACTGGCTTCATCGCCACGGCGTCGCGGCGACGATTGTCGAAAGGGCGCCGCGGCTGCGGACCGGTGGATATATCATCGATTTCTGGGGCGCCGGCTTCGACGTCGCCACGCGGATGGGCCTGCTGCCCGAGCTGCTCCGCGACGGATACTCGGTTCGCGAGGTCAGAGTCGTCGACCGCGACGGCCGCAAGGTGTCCGGATTTCCCGCTGCCGTGTTTTCGCGCGCGACCCGCAGCCGCTTTACGAGCCTTCCGCGAGGCGATCTTGCCGCGGCGATCTTCGGCAGCCTCGATACGAATGTGGAGGCGATCTTCGGCGACACGATCGAGCGGATCGAGCAAACTGCGACCGATGTGTCTGTGACATTCGCACACCATCGTCCGCGCAGCTTCGACCTCGTGATCGGCGCCGACGGTCTCCATTCCCGCGTTCGCGAACTCGTGTTCGGACCCGAGAGCGGCTTCGAGCGGTATCTCGGCATCAAAGTCGCAGCGTTCGAGTCGGCCGGCTATCGGCCGAGAGACGATCTTGTGTACGTCATGTACCCGGAAGTGGGCCGGGAGGTGTCGCGATTCACGATGCGAAACGATCGGACTATGTTCCTGTTCACGTTTGCAGATCCTGATCCGATGATTCCAGCCGATGTCCGGGCTCAGAAAGGTGTCTTGCGGGAGCGGTTCGGCCACAGCGGATGGGAATGCCCGCGAATCCTCGATGCGCTTGATGCGGCCGGCGATGTGTACTTCGATCGCGTGAGCCAGATACAAATGAACGATCGCGACGGTGGCTGGTCGAACGGTCGCGTCGCGCTCGTCGGTGATGCCGCAGCGTGCATCTCATTGCTGGGAGGGCAGGGTTCAGCGCTGGCCATGGCTGGCGCGTACATTCTTGCGGGTGAGCTTCACCGCGCTGGCCGACACTACGAGGACGCATTCGCGCGGTATCAGGAATTATTCGGTCCGTTCGTCTCCATGAAGCAGCGAGCGGCGCGACGATTTGCCGGTGGTTTCGCCCCGCGGTCGAAGGTTTCACTGTTTCTGCGAAACAAAATATTCCAGCTCCTGTCGATCGAGTGGATTGCGAACATGGCCGTCGCACGCGGGTTCAGCGACCGAATCGCTCTTCCTGACTACTGAGGTTGGCGGACATTGCGGCGCTGCCTCAACATCATGCGTCGCGAAAAACTACGGTGCTATCGGGACATATTTATTCTTTATTCTGGTGACACCAACATTAGTCGCTCTGTATTCTCGTGATCGAGGCGCGCGCAAACGGGGTGCGCGCAGCGTTGTGCCCCAATGTAGACCACGAAGACCCTTCAAACCGTCGAACGCAACATAGCCGTTTCGACGAGCGCTGATTTATCCCAGCGCGGCAGGAGCCTGACGGAGGCTGGCACTCTGCCATGCGACGAATCGGTATCATTCGCGGCTCTCGCCTTCTTCACTACACGACAGCTGTGCTTGCCGCCACCGCCGCCGCCGCGATCCGCGTTTCCTTCATGCCATTTTTTGGCGACCGCAACGAGTTGGTGATGTTCTACCCGGCGGTCATGGTGAGCGCATGGCTGGGTGGCGTATGGCCCGGCATCGTCGCGACGGTCGTATCGGCGCTTCTCGTCGGCTACTTGTTCTTGGAGCCGGTCCATACTTTGCGGCCGATTCACCACAGCGACCTGGTTGCGCTGGCCATCTTCGTCGCGACCGGGATCGTCATCAGCATGCTGAACGAGAACCTGCGCGGCGTCGCAGCGCGCGAGCGCAGTGCTCGGGCAGATGCCGATGCCGCGAACCGGACGAAAGATTTCTTCATGGCAGCGGTGTCGCACGACTTGCGCGCACCGATGAACGCGGCCTTTGGGTGGGCCGACATCCTGAGCAAGGACGCTCTCGACCAATCGCAGCGTCAACACGCCATTGAAGCGATTCGGCGCGCGCTGAATCGGCAAATGCTCCTCGTGAACGACTTGCTCGATAGTGCCGCGATCTTATCGGGCACGTTGAGAGTCGAGCGGAATCCGGTCGACGTCGCTGCGGTCGTGCGCGCCGCGATTGAAATCGCCGAGCCATTGATGGCGCCGAAACGTCTCCAGCTGAAGGTGAACTACGAGAGTAGCGGCATCGTCAGCGGCGACGCGGGTCGCATTCAACAGGTGATTGCAAATCTATTGACGAATGCGATCAAGTTTACGGCCCAAGGCGGAGATATCCGCATCAGAGTGGGACGAGATGAGGTGGCGGCTGAGATTGAGGTGACGGATACGGGCAAAGGCCTGGGCCCCGATGCGTTGCCGTTCGTATTCGAGCGGTTCTGGCAGGGCGACCGCGGCTCTACTAGGCCCGACAAAGGTGTTGGTCTCGGCCTTTCGATTGCAAAGCACCTGGTAGTGCTCCATGGGGGCACCATTGCGGCATCGAGTTGTGGCGAAGGGCAAGGTGCAACGTTCACGGTTCGGCTGCCGCTCGTGAAAACACCGGCGAACGTCTCGGTGGTACATCATCAGCATTCGTCGGAGGTGTGAGGAAAGACGGCAGTCATGAAATGCATGGCACGAGATGAGCTAAGGCGCACCATCTCTATCTGCTGCTGTGTGATGCTGGTCTGCACAGTGTCCAGTGCAAGAGCGCAAACTGCGTCCGAGAGAATCCCTGCAGCCGATCGGCCGCCGCGAGCGTTGATTGACATGGGGAACGCTGCTGCAAATCTGTTCGACGCCGCGCGGGACGCTCGGTGGGATGAGGCGACAGACCAGCTGCAGGCAATCCAGACCAACCTCGACGATCTACCATCTTCGCTCTCCCCGCCGGATCTATGGAAGTCCTTGCGGCGCCGAGCCCGTGAGCTCGCCGTAAATGTCCGCCGACGCGACAAGGGTCGCACGATGGAATCCGCGAACGCGATCACGCGCCTCGCGGCCGACCTGTCGCGAACTTTCGATGCAACGGTACCAATTCAAATACCGTTGCTCGCATATTTCGGTCGCCAACTCGAGGTTGGCGTCGTTCGCCACGACGCAGGCCAGCTGCGACGCGCCAAAAGCGACCTCGTGCAGACATGGAATACGCTGCGGCCTCAGCTCGAGCAGCACGGGAACGTCGACGACGTGCGCCGATTGACCGACGTGGTGGTCTCGCTCGAGGGCACACAAACTCCTGCTGACATCGAGCGGCTCTCGCGCACGGAGCTCGAAGATGTCGAGCGCCTTCGGTCGACGTTCAAGTAACGTTTTCGACTGCTGTTTGACACCCATCGATAATCGATGCATCATCCCTCGTGGCTATGCGCCGCAGAGCGTCGATCGCGTCCGAACTGATCCCTGGCACCCTCGAGATGTTGATTCTGAAGTCGCTGACGCGGGGTCCCGCGCACGGCTACGGCATCGCGCGCCATCTGGAACAGACGTCGGCCGACGTGCTGCAGGTCGGCGAGAGCTCGCTCTATCCCGCGCTCCAGCGGCTGCTCGTCAGCGGATGGGTGAGCGCGCAGTGGGGCGAGACCGATACGGGACGCCGCGCGCGCTTCTATCGCATCACACCGGCGGGCCGGAAGCGGTTCGCGAGCGAAGCGGCGGGGTTTGAAAAAGTGATCGGCGCCATTACGGCCATCATGCAGGGGACATGAGGTCATGTTCACGCGGCTCCGCAACAAGCTCCGATATCTGATCGGTGGCCGGGTGATCGACGAGGACATCCAGCGCGAGCTGGAGTTCCATCACGACATGCTCGTCGAGGACGAGGAGAAGCTCGGACGCAGCCACAGCACGGCGGTCGTGAACGCGCGGCGGCGTCTGGGCAACACGACGATGACAACCGAGTACTCACGCGAGGCCTGGATCGTTGGCTGGGTCGACGGGCTCGTGCGCGACGTCCGATACGCCGTGCGGTCGTTTGGCCGCTTTCCCGCGTTCACGTCGATCGCGCTGCTGACGCTTGCCTTGGGCATCGGCGCGAATGCGGCGATCTTCCGCCTCGTCGACACGGTGTTGCTGCGCGCGTTGCCGGTGCGCCATCCGGAAGAGCTCGTCGTCCTGCGGGCGAACATGTCCTACTGGTTTTTCGAACAGTTCCGCGATCGCAACACGGTGTTCAGCGACGTCATCGGCGTACGCACCCTCGTCTCGGCCACGCTCACGTCCGACAACCAGCCGCTCGGCGCGACGAAGACGGAGCTCGTCACGGGCAACTATTTCGATTTCCTCGGCGTGACGCCGGTGCTCGGCCGGCCACTCATGAAGACGGACGACCTGGTGGGAGCGCCGCCCGTGGCCGTGATCGGATACGGCCTGTGGCAGCGGGCGTTCGGCGGATTGCCGTCGGTTCTCGGACGGACCATTCGGGTGAGCGGCGGCGTCATCTCAGGCAACACGAGCGGTTTCGAGGCTGAACCGCCCGGCGCGTCGCATCCCGGCGAACCGATGCTGACGATTGTCGGCGTTGCACCGCCGCAGTTTTTCGGCGATACGGTCGGTTCGATGATCGACGTGTGGACGCCGATCTCGATGCAGCCCGTTCTCACGCCCGGGCGGGCGTGGCTGACACGGCGCACCGCGTCGTGGGTGAACGTCATGGGCCGATTGCAGCCCGGGATGTCGATCGACAAGGCGCGCACGCCCACGTCGGATCTTTGGCTGCAGATTCGCAACGAGTCGGGCACCTCTTCGCCGCTCAGCGCCGACGAGCGCCGCGCGTTCTATGCACGACTTCAAGAGCGGCTGCTCGAACCCGGTGCAAAAGGCTTCGGCGAGTTACGACGGGAGTTCGCGCAGCCGTTGCTCATCCTGATGACGGTGGTCACGCTGGTGCTCCTCATCGCATGCCTGAACGTGGCGAACCTGTTGCTCGCACGCGCGACGGCACGGCGGCAGGAAATCGCGATGCGCCTGTCGCTCGGCGCGAGCCGCGGCCGGCTCATACGACAACTCCTGACCGAAGGCCTGCTGCTCGCGGCCGGCGGCGGACTGCTCGGTCTGGGGCTGTCGATGGTCGGCGAACAGCTCCTCGTGCGGTTGGTGTCGGAGGACGCGAACAGCATCAGGTTCCCGCTTGCGCCCGACTGGCGGATTCTCGCGTTTACCGCGGGCGTGTCGATCGCCAGTGGCATGTTCTTCGCCCTGGTGCCTGCGCTGCGCGGGACGCGAAGCCACCTGCAGGACACGCTGAAGGACTTTTCGCGCGGCGCCGCCGGCGGTGGCCGAGGCGCCAAGGCGCTCGTCTCGGTCCAGATCGCGATCTCACTGGTGCTGCTGATCGCGTGCGGTCTCTTCGTCCGCACGCTCATCAATCTCGAGCGCGAGCTGGTCGGCTACAACCGGACGAATCTCATTCTGGCGCGCATGGACCCCGTCACGGCGGGCTACAAAGGAGACGATCTCGGCCGACGCGTTCTCGAGCTGTCGCATCGTCTTGCGGCGCTGCCGCGGGTGAAGTCCGTGACGTTTTCGGAGAACGGATTGTTCAGCGGCACCGAGTCTGGAACGCAGGTCTACCCTGACGGCTTCCAATCGGCGACCGATGAGGATCGCGACGCGCGATTCGATCAGGCCGGTCCCGGGTACTTCACCGGCGTCGGGATCCCGATCGTCCTCGGCCGCGACTTCTCCGAACGCGACGCGGCTGGCGCGCCGAAGGTGACCGTCATCAACGAGACGATGGCGACGTTCTATTTTCCGAATCAGAATCCGATCGGACGTCATATCCGCGTGGAAGAACCGACCAAGACGTCGCTCGAGATCGTTGGCGTCGCGCGTGACGCGCAGGACCACAGTCTTCGAGACAAGCCGGAACGGCGTTTCTATGTCTCTTATCTGCAGCCGATCGACGGCATCACGACGGTGAATTTCGAGATTCGCGCGGTCGGCCCGCCCGGATCGTTGTACGAGTCGATCCGCCAGGAGACGCAACGCTTCGATCCGAAACTGCCGCTCGAGAGCCTCAAGCCCGCGCAAGCGCTGATCGACGACAGCATCGTCGCCGAGCGCATCGTCGCCGAGCTCGCGACGCTTTTGGGTATGCTCGCGCTGCTGCTTGCGGCGATCGGTCTGTACGGCGTGATGTCGTACTCGGTGGCGCGCCGGACGGGCGAGATCGGCATCCGCATCGCGCTCGGTGCGTCGCAGCGGTGGGTGGCGATGATGATTCTGCGCGAAATCGTCATCCTCGTCGTCATCGGCAGCGTCGTCGGCTCGGCCTGCGCGCTGGGCTTCGGGCACTTTGTCGAAAGTCTGATGTTCGGCCTGGCCCCGCGCGACCCCGCCACGCTGGCTGCCGCGATCGCGGTTCTGCTCTTCGTTGCGCTCGTAGCTGGATACCTCCCGGCGCGCCGCGCCGCGCGAATCGATCCAGTCGTCGCCTTACGTTCCGAGTAAGAACGGCACGCCGACCGCAAAACACACGCTGGCTCAAGGCGTGTTATCGTCTTTCTCCTCACGTCATTTACACGGAGCTGCATCATGAAACGCGGTTTGCTCTGGCTCACCGCCTGTCTCGGTTCTGCCCTGGTCGTTTCGGGGCTTCACTTCACGGCCCGCGCAGCGGCGCAGGCTTCGCCATCGGCGGCCTCGGCCCCTGCTGTCGATGCGGCTTATCTGCAGCTGCTGCGATGGCGGATGGCCGGCCCTTCGCGCGGCGGTCGCGTCGTCGCCGTCGCGGGCGACCCGGTCAACAAGATGACCTTCTACCAGGGGGCGACCGGCGGTGGCGTCTGGAAGACAGACGACGGCGGTCTCAACTGGCGCAACATCTCCGATGGTTTCTTCCACACGGGATCGGTCGGCGCGATCGCAGTCGCGTCCTCGAATCCGAGCATCGTCTACGTCGGGATGGGCGAGGCGTGCATCCGCGGAAACGCGTCGTACGGCGACGGCGTGTACAAGTCGACCGACGGCGGAAAGACGTGGACGCATCTCGGTCTCGACGCGACGAAGCAGATCGCGCGCGTGCGGATCAATCCGACGAACCCCGATCTCGTCTATGTCGCCGCACTCGGCGATCCGTGGGGACCGAGTCCGGACCGTGGCGTCTACCGGAGCAAGGACGGCGGCCGGACGTGGGAGAAGGTGCTGTTCAACAGCAACGATGCGGGCGCGATCGATCTGGTGATGGATCCGACGAACGCCGACATCATGTTCGCGTCGACGCTCGACCTGCGGCGCTATCCGTGGGGTTTCAAGAGCGCGGGCCCGGGCACGGCCTTGTACAAAACGACCGACGGCGGCACGACGTGGAAAGAGCTGACCTCGAACCCCGGCCTGCCGCCCGGAACGAAGGGGCGCATCGGCGTCGCCATCGCGCCGTCGCAGCCGAACCGCGTCTGGGCGATCATCGACGCGGAGATTGGCGAGAAGGGCGTCTACCGTTCCGATGACGGCGGCGCCGCCTGGAAGCACCTGACCGACGACGCGGATCTCACGCAGCGGCCTTGGTACTACGATCACATCTTCGCGGACCCGAAGAACCCCGACGTCGTCTGGGTGCTGAACGTCGATTTCTGGAAGTCGACCGACGGCGGCGAGAAGTTCGTTCAGGCGCAGGTGCCGCACGGCGACAACCACGACCTCTGGATCGATCCCGCCGATCCGCAGCGCATGATCGAAGGCAACGACGGCGGCGCGACGATCACGTTCAACGGCGGCCGGTCCTGGTCGACGCAGCTCAATCAGCCGACCGCGCAGCTCTATCACGTCGCCGCGGACAACGCGTTCCCGTATCGCCTCTACGCCGCGCAGCAGGACAACACGACCATCTCGGTTCCGGGCCGATCCGATTTCGGCCGCATCACGCTTCAGGAATGGGAAACCGTCGGCGGCGGCGAAGACGGCTACGTCGCGCCGAGCCTGAACGATCCGAACATCGTCTACGCCGCCGATCATCACTTCCTCGACCGCTACGATCGGCGCACGCACCAGACGCGCGACATCTCGCCGAATCCAGAGACGCACTACGGGTGGGGCGGGGCTGATATCAATTACCGCTTCTGGTGGACGTATCCCGTGATGGTCTCGCCGCACGATCCGAAGACGCTGTACGTGACGTCGCAATTCGTCCACCGGACGACGAACGAGGGACAGAGCTGGGACATCGTCAGCCCGGACCTGACGCGCCACGATCCGAAGACGCTCGAGCACACGCCGTACGTATTCGCATCCGGAGTCGGGCGAGTACTGGGGACCGATCACGCGCGAAGCGTACGGACCGGAGTGGTACGCGACGATCTTCGCGTTCGCCGAATCGCCCGCGAAGGCGGGCGTCCTCTGGGCGGGCTCCGACGACGGGTGGGTGCATGTGTCGCAGGACAACGGGAAGACGTGGACCAAGGTGACGCCGCCGGACCTTCCGGAGTTCGCGCTGATCAGCATCATCGATCCGTCGCCGCACGATCCGGCGGTGGCCTACGTCGCCGCGACGCGATACAAGCTGCAGGACAACAAGCCCTATCTCTACAAGACCGCCGACTACGGGAAGACCTGGACGAAAATCACGACCGGGATCCCGCGACTCGGACTTCACGCGCGTGATCCGCGAGGATCCGCAGCGCCGCGGCCTGCTCTACGCGGGAACGGAGACCGGCGTGTACGTCTCGTTCGACGACGGCGGGCACTGGCAATCGCTGCGACTGAACCTGCCGGTCGTTCCGGTTCACGATCTCCTGATCAAAGACGGCGACCTGCTCGCGGCGACGCACGGCCGGTCATTCTGGATTCTCGACGACGTCGCGCTGCTGCGCCAGTTCGACCAGGCGGCGCTCGGCGAGCCGGTGCACGTCTTCAAGCCGCGCACGACGGTGCGGTTCCGGCAGGCGGGCCAGCTCGCCAGCGGATTCGATCAGGCGGCGAACAGCAACGCCGGCCAGAACCCGCCGAACGGCGTCGTCATTCCGTTCTACGTGAAGGACAAGCCGGCCGAACCGGTCACGGTGAAGATCGTCCGCGACAAGGGCGGCTCGACCGAAGAGGTCAGGACGATCACGCTGCAGCCGGCCGACGCGGCCGCTCCCGCTGCCGCGGAGCAACCGGCGTCGCCGTTCCGTCGGCCTGCCTCGCAGCGTCCGACCGTGCACGCCGGCGCGAACACGTTCGTCTGGGACATGCAGTATCCGGGTCCCGAGGTCATTTCGGGAACGGTGCATCAGGGACGCGCCGCCGGCCCGCTTGCGGCGCCGGGTAACTATCGTTTCGAGATGACCATCGCCGGGCGCGCGTACTCGCAGCCGTTCACCATCGTGAAGGATCCGCGCGTCACCTACACCGACGCGGATCTCGAGCAGCAGCTCTCGTTCCTGCTCGCTGCGCGCGACAAGCTGTCGGCGACCGAAGGCGTCGTCAAGGAGATCCGCGCGATGCGGAGCGACGCCGAGCAGAAGGTCGCGGCGGCCAAGACGAAGGCCGACAGCGCGCGCCGCATCGCGGAGCTCGAGAAAGCGCTGAAGGATCTGAACGACAAGCTGTATCCGCTCGAGGAGCGGCTCGTTCAGTACCGCGCGAAGGCGGGCGAGGACTTCATCAACTATCCGACCGGGATCGACAGCAAGCTCGCGCGGCTGATGGACTTCGCATCGCAGGCCGACGCGCCGCCCACGCAGGGCGAGCAGGATTTGCTGAAGCGGCTGTCGGACGGCGTCGCCGAGCGCGAGAAACTGCTGCAGCAGGTAAAGGGTCAGGAGTACGCGACCCTCGTGAAGCTCACGAGCAGCAAACGCTGATAGCATTTCACTCCGCGCAGCTCGCGCCCGCGATCATCACGGCTGTCTTGAGGGTGGCGCCCGTTGGAATCACTCATCCACAGAGCCAAGCAATCGGCTCACACAACCGGCGTCGAGCATGTCCGTCCGCTGCTCTACGACCTGACCGACCCCACCGATCGCGCCGCCTTCGACCAGCTGTTGCGTGAGTCGCCGCCACGATTCGTGCACGACACGATCGCCGACCAGCTCGTCGAGCTGATCGAAGTGCGCCATCCGACGCAAAAGGTGAAGCCCGCTGAGCGGGACGCGAGAATTGCGTCGCTGCTTTCGGGCCGGTCGATTGAGACGTACGGCCGTTGGGCGTACTATCCGTGGTCTTCGCGGCTCGTGCACATCCTGCCGCGCGACGAGTATCGCGCTGTCCGCACCGCGCGCAACCGCTACAAGATCACGCAGCCGGAGCAGGATGCTGCTCTACGCGCGCCGCATCGGCGTGCTAGGGCTGTCGGTCGGCAACGCGGCGGCGGTCACGTTCGCCCTCGAAGGGATCGGCGGCACGTTCAAAGTTGCCGACTTCGATCTTCTGAGCCTCTCGAACATGAACCGGCTCAGAAGCGGCGCGCCGGATATCGGCCTCAACAAGACAGTCCTCGCGGCGCGCGAGATGTACGAGATCGATCCGTACCTCGAGATCGTCCGGTACCCAGAGGGAATTACCGCGGCGAACATGAACGACTTCTTGGTCGAAGGCGGCCTCCTTGACTTGCTCGTTGAGGAATGCGACGACCTTTACCTGAAGATCGTGATCAGGGAGCGGTGTCGCGACCTCGGCATTCCCGTGATCATGGATACGAGCGATCGCGGCTTGCTCGACATCGAGCGCTTCGATCGCGAGCCGTCGCGGCCGATCATGCACGGATTGATCGGCGACGTCAGTGCGGAGAGGCTGCGCGGACTGCCGACGAAGGACAAGGTGCCGATCTTCCTCGATATCGTCGGTGGCCATCGCATGTCGACCCGCATGGCGGCGTCGCTGCCGGAAATCGACCAGAGCATCGGATCGTGGCCGCAATTGGCGTCGGCCGTCGCCCTCGGCGGCGCAATCACCGCCGACGCCGGACGCAGGCTGCTGCTCGGCGAGCTGACCGAGTCGGGCCGATGGTATGTCGATGTCGAGGGCATCGTCTCGAACGGCAGCGGCGAGCTCACGCACGGCGCGCCCGCTCCGGCGCCGTACGAGATCGCACCCGAGGCGCAGCAGCCCCGGACGGTCGGCCCTGCCCCCCCAATCGACGGCACGATCACGGCCGAGACGATCCGGTGGATCGTGTCGCACGCGGTCCTTGCGCCGTCCCCTCACAACGCGCAACCGTGGACGTTCGTGTGGCGCGGCGACCGGTTGGAATGCCGTCACGATCCCGCCAACGATCTTCCCAGCCTGGATTTCGACCGGTGCGCGACCTGGGCCACGTTCGGAGCGGTCGTCGAGAACCTGACGATCGCTTCGCGGGCGGTCGGATTCGAGCCTGCGATCCGGATCGGCCCGTCACCCGACGATGAGAGGCTCGTATGCGATGTGCGGTTCGCGGTCGCTCCGCCGCAACGGAGCGACCTGCTCGATCTGATCCCGAAGCGCACGACCAACCGACGCCGCGGCGCGCGGCGGCCGCTCGACAGCCACCTCGTCACCGCGCTCGCGGACGCGGCGAGCGACGCCGGCGGGCGGCTCCAACTCGTGACCGACGAGGAACGGTTGATGGAGCTCGGCCGGCTGATGGGCGCGTGCGATCGGATCAGCAACATGAACCAGGCCGTCCACCGCGAGGTGAACCATGGCTTCCGATGGACGCGCGAGGAGGTGGAGCGCCATCGCGATGGCCTCGACGTCGCGACGATGGAGCTGACGGCGTCGGAGCGCGCCGGGATGTGGCTGCTGAGCAAGTGGGACATCGTCGCGGCGCTCAAGCGGTTCGGCGGCGGTCTCGCCCTCGAGGACCTCGCGAAGAAGTGCGTCGATGCCTCGTCGGCGATCGGTCTCCTCACCGTCAGCGGCACCGCGCGAGCCGATTATTTCCGCGGCGGCCGGGCTCTGCAGCGGATGTGGCTGGAAGCGACGCGGCGGGAACTCGCGCTGCAGCCATGGACCGGGCTGCCTTACTTGTTCGCTCGCATGGAGCGGGGAGGTGGCGTCCGGTTTAGCGCCTGACGAAGTTGCGGAGTTCCGCGCGCTGCGCACCCGCTATCGCGCGATTTTCGACATCGGCGATGGCGAGGCGGAGGTCCTGCTGTTCCGGATCGGCTACGCCGCTCCACCGACGGCAATCGCGCTCCGTCGTCCGCTCGATCGCGTGCTGACGTTCACGTAACGCATGGCGATCGTCACCAACCTGCTCATCCTGTACGCGGGGCTCGTGTTGATCAACACGGCGCTCTCGGCGGCCCTGTGGGCGAAGAGCCGCGATCCTCTGCACCGGGCGCTCGTGTTGGTGTGGGCCTCGACGCTGCTCTCGTACGTGTTGCAAGGCGTCCTGGTCCAGACACCATTGATCATCACGTACTCGTTTGCCTCGGTGTTTCTGGTGAACCTGGCGCTTGCGTCGCTCGTGGCGCTGAGCCTCGATCGCCCCCTGCACTGGCAGCCCTTCGGCGTGGTGCTCGCGATCGCCGTAGGCGCCAGCACAGTACTCGCCGCGCTGCACTCGTCGTTCACACTCATGGCGTTGCCGGTCGCTGTCGCCGTCGCCCTTCCGTCGCTGACCGTTGCGGCGCGTGTGATGAGATCGTGGCGGTCCTTGACCGTCGTGACGCGCGCGCTGGTAGTGAGCTGCGTCGTCTTCAGTCTTCACAATGTCGACTTCGCGTTTCTACGTGATCGGCCCGAGATGGCCACGCTCGGGTTCACGGTCGCGACGCTGATCATCTTTGCTTTATCCGTCACGACGCCCGCGGTCGTTCTGGAGCGTGTCACCGAGCGGCAAGCGCGGATCGATGCCGAAATGGAAGCGGCGCGCAATATTCAGACGAAGCTCCTGCCGGGCGACATTCGAATTCCAGGCATGGAGGTGTTGACCTACATGCGGCCGGCCGAGTCGGTCGGAGGCGATTATTTCGATATTCACACGACGCCCGCTGGACCGTGGCTCTTCCTCGGCGACGTCACCGGGCACGGGCTCGGCGCCGGTCTCGTCACGTTGATGGCGCAGAGCACGATATCCTCGATTCTCGAATCGCGCCCGGAGATCGGGCCAGCCGATCTCAATTTCCTCGCGAACCGGATCCTGGCCGCAAACCTCGCTCGCATGGGCGAGCAGCGGCATGTGTCGTTCGTCGCACTCCGCAGCCTGGGCTCGAACGCCTTTCTCGTCAGCGGCAGCCATGACACGATGTTCGTGTACCGCGCCTCGACGGCCGACGTCGAGCCGTTCGCGCTCTCCCATTTTCCGATGGGGCTGGGATTCCTGGGCGAACTCACGCGCAATGCGTTCGAGGAACAGCGGCTCGCGCTGCTACCCGGCGACGTGCTGTTCATCGGATCCGATGGCATTACCGAAGCGCCGCGCGGCGGCGACATCGCAGCCGACCAGTTCGGCGAGGATGCGGTCGTGGCATTGCTCCGGGAGCACGCGTCGTCGTCGCTCGCCGAGCTCAAGTCGGTGCTTCTCGAGCGGCTCGATGCGCACACGAGCGGCATCTATCACGACGATGTCTCGTTCGTGTTCGTGCGTGCGACCGCGCCGCCGGGGCGAGTCGCATGAGGCTGCTGATCAGGCGGACCGAGTCGCGGCAAGACGTGCTCCGCTGCCGCCAACTGATCGCGGAAGTGTACAACCGCGACTATGAGGTGGTGTTTTCCGAGGATCACTACGATCTTGCGGCGAAGATCGAGCCGTGGCCGCACCGGTTCCTGATGGCGCTCCAGGGCGATGATCTGATCGCGGCCTGCGGCCTGTACACGCACAATACGTACGTCGAGCGGTTCGGTAAAGTGAGCGAGGACGATCTATCACCGATGCTCGCGGACGCCAACGTGAGCGGCGACTACGACGTGACCAAGCGCCGCGAATTCACGAAGATGTCGGTCCGGCACGGTTCGCGTGGGCAGGGCATCTCGCCGTGGCTGACGGGCGCCGGCCACGCCCGCGCATTCACCGAGGTCGACAAAGACCGGGCCGTGATGGTCTTCTGCGCCAAGATGTCGATTATCAACAATATTTTTCATCGTTCCGGTTTGCACACGCGACGTATCAAGGAGTTCCCTTTCTACAAGGTTCATGAGCTTTACCGATCGGCCGAGGATCCGATGGAAAGCCGGCTGATCATTCCGAAGCTCGACGTCCCAGAGCGGTGGTATGAACTCGCTTTACCCGGCGAGTACGAAATCGAGAGGCTCCCGCGATGAATCCACCGCTCGGCGAAGTGACGGTCCGGTTCGTGCCGCTCGATCTGGTGAGCGAATGGTCGCGTTGCGGCCAGACGGCCGACTACCTGGCCCGCTATCTCGCGTACGATTTCGACGACCGCGAGAGAGCGGCGAATGTGCTGTCGACGGTCATCAATGAGCTGGTTGAGAACGCCGCGAAATTCTCAACCGACAAAGCGCAGCCCGCCCAGATCACCGTGCGGCAGTTTGGCGATCGCGTCTCAATCTCGACTCGCAATCGCGCGACCGTCGCCCAGGCGGCGTTGCTCCGGGATCTGACGACGCAGGTGATCACCGGCGATGCGGAGGCGCTCTTTGCGGAGCGCGTCAGGCACCCGCCGCAGGTCGGCGGCGCAGGCATCGGGTTGATCGTGCTGCGCAAGGATTACGGTGCCGCGCTGGACATTCGTGTGGAACCGGACGACTTGCAGGCCGGCTGGACGACGATCGAGATCGAGGTGACGCTGCCTAACCAAGAGGTGCAGCCACGATGATGTTCGAACACGATGATTACTCGATTGAATGCCCCGATGGGTCGGAGTTGGTCGTGCTGCGGGGTGTCATGCGCCTGCCGACGCCGGCCGCCTGCAGCGAGGCGCTTGCGCCGCTGACCGCACGCATCGAGAGTGGTGAGTCGCTGCGCATCGACCTGTGCGGCGTGCGGTTCATGAACAGCTCGGGCATACGGGCGCTCGCAACCCTGGTGCTGCACGCCAAGGATCGCGGGGCCACGCTGCGCCTCGTGGGCGACGCACGCGTGCCATGGCAAAAGAAGACGCTTGCGAGCTTGCAGGCGATCAATCGGGACCTCCAGATCGAGACCTAGCGGAACGTGACCATCTCGGTCGGCGGTCGACCTCCGCCTGCGCGAAAAGGTAGCCCGCCGTGATAGTTTTCACGAATGACGATGTCGAAGGTACAGGTAACGGTACATCGTGAACGACGTCGACGCGGCGATTGCCTTTTATTGTCGGCACCTCGGGTTCCACGAAGATATGCACCCTGCGCCGACGTTCGCAATGCTCTCGCGCGGCGATCTCCGCCTTGTGCTCAGCGCCCCGAGCGCATCCGCCGGAGGCGGTCAACACATGAACGACGGAGTGCGCCAAGCTCCTGGCGGTTGGAATCGCTTCGCGATCGAGGTCGGCGATCTCGAAGCGACCGTCAGCGAGTTGCGCGCGGCCGGCGTGCAGTTCCGCAACGAGGTCGTGACCGGCGTCGGCGGAAAACAGATCATCGTTGATGATCCATCAGGGAACCCTGTCGAGCTGTTTCAACCTCTATTGCCGGAAGCGAAGCTGGGAGGACGATCGTAACGCCATGAACAAGCGCGAGTTCCTTCGCACCTCCGCGGGCGCCGCGCTCGGCGTGTTGCTCGGCGACAGGGTCTGGGCGCGCTTCGCCGATCTGCCGCCTTTGGAGCTGGCCCGAGAGGATGACTTCTGGGCGGCGATCCGGGAGAAATACCGGCTGAAACCTGACTACATCAACCTGGAGAGCGGTTACTACACCATCCAGGCCACGCCGGTTCTCGAGGCGTTCATCGCGAAAGTACGCGAAATCAATTACGAGGGGTCGTACTACCTGCGGACGAGGCAGGTGCCGGACAAGGCGGCGGCGCGCGACAAGGTCGCGGCGCTCGCCGGCTGCGCGCCGCGTGAGTTGTGCATCACGCGCAACACGACCGAATCGATCGACACGGTGATTGACGGGTACGACTGGAAAGCCGGCGACGAGACGGTGCTGGCCGAGTCCGACTACCCGCACATGATCGCGCAGTTCAAGCTGATCGCGCGCCGGCGTGGCACGGTCAACAAGATCGTCGCTCTCCCTCTTGATCCCAAGAGCGACGACGAGATCGTGCGGCTGTATGCGAGCGCGATCACGCCGCGCACTCGACTGCTGATGGTGTCGCACATGGTGAACGTCACCGGACAGATTCTGCCGGTGCGCAAGATCGCCGACATGGCGCACGCGCGAGGCGTGGACGTCCTCATCGACGGCGCGCACTCCTTCGCGCACATCGACTTCAAGATTCCAGACCTCGGCGGCGACTATTTCGCCGCCTCGCTGCACAAATGGCTCGGGTGTCCGCTCGGCACCGGCATCCTCCACGTCCGGCGCGAGAAGATCGCGAAGCTCTGGCCGGTCTACGCGGACTGGCGGATGACCGACGACGCCGACATCATGAAGCTGAATCACACTGGAACTCATCCCGTGCACACCGATCTGGCCATCGAGCACGCGATCGCGTTTCACGAAACGATTGGAATCCAACGCAAGGAAGCCCGCCTCAGACATCTGCAGACCTACTGGACCAACCAGGTCCGCAAGATACCGGGCACGATCATGAATACACCGTCGGATGCGGCCCGCGCGTGTGCGATCGCCAATGTCGGCGTGAAAGGCGTCAAGGCTGCCGATCTCGCCCAGGTGCTGCTCGACAAATACCGCATTTTTACCAACGCCGTGGACAACGACGCCGCCGGCATTCACGGCGTGCGCGTCACGCCGAACATCTTCATCATGCCGTCCGATCTGGACACGCTCGTGCAAGCGATTCGGGAGATTGCCCGAGCCGCCTAGTAAGAGCATCCGGTCTCTGTCATCAGAGCGCTCGAAGGAATGCGAGCAGATCCGCCTTCTCCTGCTCGGTGAAGCGGGCCTGGAATCGCGTGTCATAGAACTTGATCACGTCCGCCAGCGTCGCCGCGGAGCCGTCGTGGAAATACGGCGGCCGAGCAGCCAGCGCACGGAGGATCGGTCCCTTGAACTTGCCGATGTCATTCCATTTGCCGGTGACCATTGCCCGTCCGGGATCGGTTGTCTGGATCGTCTCGCCGGTGGATCGATGGCGGAGCGTGTAGAGCGGCAGGTCCGCCGTGCGTCTCGATGCGTCGCTGACGCCGATGTTCAGCGGCATCGGCACGGAGTGGTTGCCGGCATTCGGCGTGTCGTGGCAGATGGTGCACGTGCCGTTCTGAATCGGCCGGCGAACCGGATCTTCGAGGCGGCCGTTCAGGCCGGCCACGTTGTCGATGACGAACTGGCGCGTGTTGAAGATGGCCTCGCCGCGCGCGATCGCCTGGCGCTGCGGCACCTCGCTGTCCGTCCATCCGCGAAACAGCGTGAAGACGAACGGATCGAGACCGCCCGACGATGCGCCGCACGCGCCGGGCATCGACGGCCGCATGTCGAGCGGGTCGTTGATGCCGATGCAGAACAACTCGCGTCGCAGCGTGGCGGGGCCGCTGCGTGCGACACCGTCAGCGAGACTGCCCGCTGAACGATCGACGACCTGCGTCGAGAACAGCCCGAGCTCGAAGTCGACAATCGACTGAATCTGCGTGGGCGACGGAGGAGCACCCTGCGCGTGACCCGTGACCGCGTCCACGACCTGATTGACGAGGCCATCGCGGATCGCTTGACCGGGTTTCGACGCGCGGCCGTCCCACATCACGGTCGTCAGGAATTTCAAATTGGCCGAGGGCAGCGGCCGGCGATACATCGATGCCGACGTCAGCGGCGCCGCACAGCGATACGGATCGTCGACCGCGAGGATCTCGAACTCCGCGTGGGCGGGAACGTCGAGCGCGATGCGAATGAGCCCTCTCTGCAACAAGAGGCTGAAGGCCTGCCGCCGCTTCGGGATCGTCGAGACATCGGCGCTCTTCACAGTTGGAGCCGTCGTTGCGTGCGAAAAATCGGGTCGAGCCCGTCGGTGCGGTCGAAGCGGTCGCGCAGCGCCGAGGGCGTGATGCTCCAGGCCTGCGTGGGCTGGTGACACGTCATGCAAGTCCGACCGTTTGTTCCGAGCGCCTGGAAGAAGGGGTTGCCGGAGCTCAGGTCGTCCAGGCCAACGGTCGCGACGACGCCGCTCGGGTTGGGGAACGTCAGCTCGTCCGTCGGGCGCGACGCGACGGACGAGGCATATGCTGTCGCGATCGTGACGATCGTCGCGGCGGCGACGAGCGTCACGCCGGTCTTGAACCGGCGTGACAGCCCTGTCTGATACTGCGGTGTGCGATCCATAAGTCACCTCGAAGATCGACCCGCCGTGCGGTTACTGCGTGAGACCGTTGAACGCGTCGCACGAGATGTTCGAGTGCCAGTTCACGAACGTGCCGGTCGGGTTGTCCTTCCACGCCCACACGTGCAGCGTGTAGAAGCGCGGCAGCCCGAACCGGTTCGGCGCTTCGAACTGCTGGAACTTCTGGCCCATGAGCTCGGGCGCGGACGAGTGTTTCTTGTCCCACGCGTCGGCGAACACGAGGTAGTCGGCGCCGGTGAGGCGCAGCTGACCGTTGCCGACCGGCTCGTAGAGGATGATCTCCGGGTGTTCGGCGTCGATCTCGCCGTCCAGCACGAGCGGCATGTTGACGTAGTGGAGCCCCATCGCTCCCGAATCCGGCCCGCTGACGCAGCCAAACGCGAGGGCGTACCCCGCCGCTTCAGCTGCGGCGACGCTCTTGTACGGCTCGGTGATCTGGCGAACCAGTTTTACCAGCGAGCTCGGCACGGGGCCGCCGTGGTCGTGCTGTTCGTCGGCCTTCGCCGACTGGAGCGGACAGGCTCGCGACGGCGAGCGCGGCGACAACGGAAAACGTGGTTCGTGTGGCGAGTCCTCGAACGGTCATAACTTGCCTCCATCGACGGACATTGCCGTCGTGAGTGATGCATCGCACCGGCAGTCGAACCGCCGGCAGGGTTCGTGCGACGCTGACATCTGATCAATCCCCCGCACTCTGGATATCGAAATGTCTGTGTGAAAGACGACACGCGCCGATTCACGCCTTAAGGAGCGTGCATGGAACGGGCAGAGCAGCGTGCGTGGAAAGGTCAGCGAGCGCCGGCGGTCGGCGGAAGGTGTCGAGATGATTGATGCAGGTTCGCGAGCCGCGCGCGGTTGGCGGCACGCTCGCGTTCCTGAACTCCGGGGACTGGCTTGAGCCCGCGGTCCGCTGCCGTCATCAGCGGTTCCGCTTCGGCGTATCGCTTCTGCGCCGCGAGGGCAGCGCCGAGCAGGCTTTGCGTCTGCGCGATGCGCCAGTCACCCGGCGGATAGAGCTTCTCGCGGGCGCTCAGCGCGGCGCGGAGTGCGGATTCGGTTGCCGCGCCGTCTCCACGCGCGATGCGGACGCGCGCGAGATTCACGGCGAAGCCAATCACGCGAGGGTGGTCGCGTCCGAGCTGCGGCTGCGCGATGCGCAGAGATTCTTCGATGAGTGACTGCGCGCGTGCGAGCCGGCCCTGCCACTCCTCGGCGAACGCGAGGGCGTTCAACGACTGGGCATACTCGAGTCCGTTCGCGCCGAACACGCGTCGATAGATCTCAGTCGACTCTCGAAGCAGCGCGTCAGCGGTCGGCGCATCCCCTCGCAACAGCAGCAGCTGCGCCAGCGTCGCTTTCGCTGCGGCACTGTTCGGGTGGTCGGGTCCGAGCATGTGCACGGTCGTCGAGACGTTCTGTCGAAGAAATGGATCGGCGCCGGCCAGATCGCCGCGCTGCATCAGCAGACGTCCGAGGTCGGCCTTGCTCACGGCCGTCTCACCGTGCTCTTCGCCAAACACCTTGCGTCGAATCGCGAGTGATTCGCGGATGGCGGGTTCGGCCTCGTCCGAACGTCCAGTGTCGGTCAGCACACGCGCCAGCTCGATGAGGGTGACCGCAACGTCCTTATCCTCCGGACCGAGCAGCCGTCGACGCATCGCGAGGCTCTCGCGCAGCAGCGGTTCCGCCGCCGCGGGGTCCCCCCGTTCGCGGTACAGCACGCCCAGATCGTTCAAGGTCTGCGCGAGCGTTGGGTGGTCGGAGCGGAAGGCGCCACGTCCGAGCGACAGCGCGCGGTCGAGCAGCGGGAGCGCCTTCGCATGAAGTCCCATCCGCAGATACGTGCGGCCGACCATGGTCAACATCCGCGCCTGGAGCTCCGGCTCGTCCCGTCATCTCTTTGTCGATGCGCTGCACGGCCAGTATCCAACGGGCTTTGCGCGTCCGGATCATTCGGATCGGGGGTCCGATACGGGTCGGCGCTCGTTACCAGACCGATCAGCAGATCGCTGACTTTCTGCGACCGGGCCGCTTCCTGCCGTGCGCGATCCCGCTCGGTTGAGACGCGCACCGTGTAGAACACCACGAGCGCACCAACCAACGCGACGACGGCCGTGGCGCCGCCCAGCACGCGGTAGTGACGCCGCACGAATTTCGCGGCGCGGTATCCGAACGCATCGCCCCGCGCGGCGATCGGCAGGTGCTCGAGATAACGGTGCAAATCGTCGGCGAACGCCGCGACCGACGCATACCGTTCGGCGGGATTGCGCTTGAGGGCCTTGGCGAGAATCGTGTCGAGGTCGCCCTGCAGCACACGACGCAGGCGATCGGGCGCCAACCCGCGCGCGGCGGCCCGCGCCGTGACATCGTCGTCATTGGCTCTGGGACGCACGGCGGATGAAAGCCGCAGCGGCTCGCGGTCGGTGATCGCCCGAACGAATTCCGCCGACGTTCCGGTTTCCATGCCGGCCGGATGGCGGCCGGTCAGAAGCTCGAACAGCACGACGCCGAGCCCGTAGACGTCCGTCGCGGTGGTAATCGCGCCGCCGACGAGCTGCTCCGGCGCCGCGTATCTCGGCGTCATCGCGACGTCGCCTTCATGCGTCAGCTTGGTCCCTGCGGAGTCGGCGCGGTCGGCGTTGAGCAGCTTCGCGATGCCGAAGTCGAGCAGCTTGACCGTCCCATTCGGCGTGACGAGCACATTCGACGGCTTGAGATCGCGATGAACGATGAGGTTCGCGTGCGCGTGGGCCACGGCCGCCTGGACATCGAGAAACAGGCGAATGCGCGCGTCGACCGAGAGCCGCTGTTCGTCGCAATACCGATCGATCGGACGGCCGTCGACATGTTCGAGCACGAGATACGGTTGGCCGGTGGCTGACAAGCCGGCGTCGATGAGCCGGCCGATATGCGGATGCGTGAGCCGCGCCAGGATCGTGCCTTCGCGCCTGAACCGCTGCTCGGCCGAGCGCCCGAGCAGCGCGGCATTCAGCAGCTTCACCGCGGCGCGGCCGGTGAACCGGCCATCGCTGCGCTCGGCGAGCCAGACGCTGCCCATCCCGCCGTGGCCGATTGGCGACACGAGCGTGTAAGGGCCAAGGGACAGGCCGCTCAATGTGGCGTCAAGCCGGGGGATCACCGGCGGCGAGGCCAGAAACCCCTCCGCGGTGAGCAGATGATGTTCCGTCAGGAGCGCCCGGACGTCGCCGGCTGTCACCGGGTCTTCGACCACGAGCGCCTCGAGGTATTGATCACGCTCGGGCGTCGTCAGGTCGAGCAGCCGATCGAGATGCGGGCTCGCACGCTGCCAACGGTCGGCGCTCATCGCACTCATATGCTGCCTGCTCGATCAGTACATCGGAAACGCCGGTCGAAACCCGACATCACGCCAGCGAGGTGTCGTTCCGGAGCACCTGGTGCAGGTAGATCCGCGCCTTCTGCCAGTCGCGCTGAACGGTGCGCTCCGAGACGGCCATCATCGACGCAATCTCCGCGAACGAGAACCCGCCAAAGAATTTCAGGTCGACGATCCGGGCCAAGGCGGGGTCGTTGACCTCGAGCTCGTCGAGGGCGCCGCTGATCCGCGTCAACTCGTCAGCGTCGGCGGGGGTGTCGGCGATGCTCGTGGAAAGTGACGTGATCTCGAACTCGCCGCCGCGCTTCTGTGCCTGGCGCCGCCGCGCGTAGTCGATGATCAAGCCGCGCATCGCGCGCACCGCGTAGCCCATGAAGCGGTTGCGATCGGGAAACGCGACGCCCTCGCGTTCCGAGATGTCCAGGTATGCCTCGTGCAGCAGCGTGGTGGCGCCGAGCGTCATCCCGGCGGCCCGTTTCGACAGCTCGCGCCGCGCCATCCGATGCAGTTCCTCGTAGAGCGTGGTGAAGAGCTGATCCGCGGCGGCACGATCGCCTTGATCGGCCGACGCGATGAGTGAAGACAGCGCGGTGTTCATGGAGCCGGCGGATTCGGGACCGAAGGGTACTACGGGGGACCCGACCCGGCTGCTGAAAATCGTATCGAACAATCGAACGCGCGCTGACCGCCGATCATGTCGCCGATGGCGATTGCACTCCACGCCGCGCCGTTGAACGTGGAGGTCGCGGTCGGCGAGACGACGGTCATCGTGTCATGAGACGCGGCCGGATCGCATCGCCGCCGATTGGATTATCGACAACGGCCTTGGCCCTGCTCATCGAGCGTGTTCGCCTCTTCAAACGTATCCGGCCCACACGCCTTCAGGCTCTCGATGCGGATGGCAAAGCCGTGGCTTGCCCAACCAGCAACGTACGCGTCGCCCGTGCCGCCCAAGGCCAGCGCGCCGGCAGAAGGAAACGTATTCTCTTCGCCGGGCAGAGCGGGGAGCCGCGTTGAATAGATCAGCGCGTCGCCCCTCGTGTTGATCACCGCCTGGAACAGCCCCGAACCGGCGCCTGGAATCGGGTTGACCTCAGGAAAGTTGGGCGACTCGGTCGTGCCGGCAAGGTACGCGCGTCCGCGGTGATCCACGGCAATATGAATGTCGTCTTCGACGTCGGAGCCGCCGAGATACGTTGAGTACACCAGCTTCGACTTTTTCACATCGATCTTCGTGACGAAGAAGTCGCCAGCCGACCCGGGCATCGGCTGGAGTGCGTGTCGCAGCGGGAATCCGGCGCCGCCCGTTCTGCCAGCGACGTACGCATCGCCCTGACCATCAACCGCGATCGACGGCGCCGCTTCGTTGTTCGCGCCTCCAAGAAAAGTCGAGAAGCGGAAGTTCAGCGACGAATCGAGCACGCTCACGAAGGCGTCCTCACCGCCGGCGAGCATGGCCTGGACCGCGTTGAGCGTGGGAAAGTCGCTGGACGCGGTGACGCCGGCGATGTAGATGCGCCCACGCGTCGACACCGCAAGGCCAGTGACCTCGTCGCGGCCGCTTCCGCCCACGAGACGAGAGGCCTCGAGCGTGCCGTGATCCACGACGGCAACGAACCCGTCCTCTGAGCCCGAAACGCTCAGTGGCCCGAGCGGACTCGGAAAGTTGTGCGACGTGGTCCATCCGCTCACGACGATCCGTCCCGACGGGTCGATCGCCAGATTCGTCCCCTCGTCCTCACCGCTGCCACCCAAGTAGGTCGAATAGAGGAGATCGCTGCCGTCGGCGTTGAGAATCATGACAAACGCATCGCCCGCACCGCCAGGCATCGCCTGTGCAGCGTTGCGTATTGGCAGGCCTCCCGACGTCTGGCCGGTGAGGGCGACCTGCCCGCGCGCATCGACAGCGATGGCGAGCACGACGCTGGTCCCACCGACATACGTGGCATAGACAATATTCCCCGAAGGATCGAGCTTCACGACAAAGCCTGTTTCAGTCGCGGACGTCGAGGTTTGGAACGCGCCCGGCGTCGTCGGAAAGTCCGTCGCCAGTGTGACGCCAGCGACGTAGCTGTTTCCCCGGTGATCGACAGCGATCGCAAACGGCCGCGTCTGCCCGGTTCCGCCGAAGACCGTCTGGAATGCCACTACGGGCGTGGTCGGGTGCGCCGATGCGGTCACCGAAACCGTGGCCGTCGAAACGATCATCAACGCGGCGGAGAGCAGGAGGAGCATCGCTGTGCACGTCGGTGCCGATTCATATGTATCCATCGGGTTCTCTCTCTATTACCAAACGGACCGCGTGGAGCGTCGCAGCCGTGCGTGTCCGGACGTGACAATTTCACATGAAAGGTCGCCGGCGCACATCTGGCTATCCAGCTGATGTTCGTTGGGTGCCCGGGAGGGAGCGCTTTGCCGCCGTTCGATGTCACGACCGTGACCCGCGAAGTCGAACGAGTGCAAGACCGTGACGGCACCCGCATCGTCCATCACGAACACGGTGCCTGCGCCGAACGCGCCGCCCCCGCACGTGGTCCCGTAAAACAATCTATTACTGGCGCGCACGAGCGACGCCCTCGGATCCTCGCCGGAGGTTGTTCCGAAGGAGTACACCAACTCGACGCGACCCCTGCGGCTTGCTGCGTCGCGCCACCGAGTAAGAGTTTGGCATCGTTGGGCGCTTCAATCGAGTCAACACAAGTTCCATCCGACTGAGGTCTACTTCGGCGTGATCTTGGTGATCTTGTTGCCCTGGATGCCGAGGCCGGCCATGAGTCCTTTCTGTTCGAAGATGAACGCGTAGACGTCATCCTTCAGCGTCTTCGTCGTCGCGCTCCGTCCCATGCCCTCGTCCACGACGACCACGCTCGGACCCACACCTACTTCGAAGCCGTTCGACTTCTCGAGCTGCTCGAGAGCCTTTGCGTTCATGAAGAACATCGCGTAGCCGTACTTCTGGCCTCCGGCCTGCAGACCGATCGAGGCGCCCGTTGTCTTGTAGTACGCCGACGCCGCGCCGTTTTTCAAGAGCGCGCCTTCCCCGTACTGACCGCCGATCCCGAGGCCGGCCTTCGTGATCTCCGGAAAAACCAGGATAGCGTCCGCCGTCTTGGCGAGCGCCTTCGCGAGCGGCACGTTCGCCGACAGCGTATCCAGTGCCGCCTGTGATTCGCTCGTAAGCTTCGCGGCTTCGGTTTTTCCGTTGTCCTGAGCCGGCACCGAGCCCGGCGCAATGGCGAGCATCGTCACCGCGAGCGCAGCGGCAAATCGTCGTGGCGTCATCTCGTACTCCTTGCGGCGCTGCGGCGGCCGCGGTCAGGCGTGAGCGTGAGAGGCGACCCGCCCAACGACCGGCGGTTCCTCGACCGGGCTTTCGAGAACTGACGTATGGACGACGCCGGCGATCGCGGCGCCGAGCACCGGGGCGAGCCAGAACAGCCAGAGCTGCTGAACCGCCCAGCCGCCGACGAATAACGCCGTGGCCGTGCTGCGCGCCGGATTCACCGACGTGTTCGTCACCGGGATGCTGATCAGGTGGATCAGCGTGAGTGCGAGGCCGATGGCCATGCCGGCGAATCCGACGGGCGCGCGCTTGTGCGTGGTGCCGAGAATGACGATCAGGAACATGAACGTCATCACGATCTCGCATACGAGGCCAGCGGCGAGCGAATATCCGCCTGGAGAGTGCGCGCCGTATCCGTTCGAGGCGAAGCCAGCAGCGACGCTGAAATCCGGATTGCCGCTCGCGATGAAATACAGCACGCCCGCGCCGACGACGCCGCCGACGACCTGCGCCACGACGTACGGCAACAGCAGGGCGGCAGGAAACCGTCCGCCTGCCCACAGCCCGACCGAGACCGCAGGATTGAAGTGCCCACCCGAGATCGGGCCGAGAGCGTACGCCCCTGTCAACACCGTCAGATCCAAATGCCAGCGACACTCCGAGCAGTCCGATTCCGACCTCGGGAAAGGCGGCAGCGAGCACCGCGCTGCCGCATCCGCCGAGAACGAGCCAGAAAGTGCCGATGAACTCGGCGGAGAGTTTAGAGGACACGTCGCACTCCTTGATGACTCTGTTGGCGGCAGGCAAGGCTGCAGATCGCATGCCGTGCGGAGAACCCAAGAATCGCTCGATTTATTGAGGATTTCACTGCATTCCCGAGATGTTGCGGCGGATGACGCGCGGCAAACCACGGTTGTTCGGGGGCGTTCGAAATGTCGGGGGCTCGTCCAATCCTTGCCGACGAAGAAAGGCGCAAGGATAATCAGCGCTGCGATCGCGTACCTCATCCCCGAGCTCAGGTCATGTCCGAACTGCCGAGACCGGCGCTCTTCATCGCGAAGAAATTACGTCGCGTTGCCGTCGCACTGACGATGTCGATCGGCGTCGGCCTGTTGATGATGATCGGATGGAGAAGTTCTCCGTTCTCACTCTTCCTTCGCACGATCATCCTCGGTCTGTCGGCGACGGCTGCCTTCGCGCTCTTCGCGGCGTGGCCACGCCGCCTGCCGCGGTGGCTCGAGCGATGGGCACTCCAAGTCGTCGCGGTCGGCGTGTTCATGCCGGTGACCACGGTGCTGATCTACGTGCTGTCCACTCCCCGAGGGGCACCGCCTTTCTGGGAGAACGCCAGCCGCATGAACGGCTGGACGCATTTGACGGTCGCCGGTGTTCTCCTCGCGCCGTGGACTGCGCTCGCCGCGATCGTCCGGCAGAAGGAAGCGTTCGCCCGCGATCAGGAGCTGGCGTTCGCGCTCGAACGCAGTGAGCTCGAGCGGCAGGCGCTCGACGCGCGATTACATCTGCTGCAGGCGCAGGTCGCGCCCCATTTCCTCTTCAACACGCTCGCGAACGTGCAGGCGCTCGTCGATGCAGGCTCGCCGCACGCGTCGGCGGTGCTCCGGAGCCTCACCGCGTATCTGCGCGCCGCGGTGCCGCTGCTCCATGAAAATGCTGCAACAATCGAGCGCGAGCTGCAGCTCGTTCGGCCGTACCTCGAGTTGATGCAGATGCGCATGCCCGACCGCCTGCAGTACGGAATGAACGTCGACTCGTCGGCCCTGCACGTGCGCTGTCCTCCGACGACGCTCTTGACGCTCGTCGAGAATGCCGTACGACATGGGATCGACCCCAGCGAAGAAGGAGGCCGGATCGACATGGACATCGCCCGAATCGGTGAACGCTGCGTCGTGCGCGTCACCGACACTGGTGTGGGACTCCATCAGTCGGCGAACGGTCTCGGGACCGGGCTGACGGCTTTGCGCGAGCGGCTGCAGCTGATCTTCGGCGATGCAGCGCAGCTGCGCCTGATCTCCGGCACGCCACGCGGCGCCGTCGTCGAAATCGATATGCCGGCACAAATGTGAACGCCCACGCCACGGCGCTGATCGCGGACGACGAGCCGCTGCTGCGCGATGCGCTGCGGCGTCAGCTCACGAGCGTCTGGCCCGAACTCGAGATCGTGGCCGAAGCGCGGAACGGGCGCCAGGCGGTGCGGCTGTTCGACGAGCGGCATCCCGATATCTGTTTTCTCGACGTCCACATGCCTGGCCTCTCCGGTGTCGATGCGGCGAACCACATCGGACGCCGCGCGCACGTCGTCTTTGTCACCGCGTACGATCACTATGCCGTGCAGGCGTTCGCGCAGGGCGCCCTCGATTACCTGCTGAAGCCGGTGGAAGAGGCGCGGCTCGCGGAAACGGTCAGCCGGCTCAAGGAGCGGCTGCAGTCGTCGAGGCCGGCGATCAACACCGAGCAGCTGTTGCAGCAACTGACGGAGCAGCTCGCGAAGCTGCAGAGCGGCGGCGGCAAGAGCGAGGCGCTGCGGTGGATTCGCGCGCAAGCGGGGAAAACCGTGCGCCTCATCGCGACCGACGACGTCGATTACCTTCGCTCCGACGCGAAGTACACGATCGTCGCCTGGCGCGATGGAGGGAAGCCGGCCGAGGCGGTCGTGCGGATGCCGCTGAAGGAGCTGTTCGAGCAGCTCGATGCGGCGCAGTTCGCGCAAGTCCATCGGTCGGTCGTCGTGAATCTGCGCGCGATCAGCCATGTGAAGCGGCATGACAATGAAACCGCGGAGATCCACGTCAAGGGTCGAGACGACATTCTGCCGGTGAGCCGCAACTACCTGCATCTGTTTCGGCAGATGTAGCCGCCGTTCGGCGTGGCATAACCGCCGTTCGGCGCACGAATCCGCCGTTGGTCGCAAGCTGGTTGTTCGAGCGCCCGCGTGCCGGCACGCTGTGACTCAATGAAGGAAAACGCAATCCTCGTCGTCACGTCGCTGCTCTCGATCCTCTTGCTGACGCTGCACGTGACGGACGACATCGTGCGCGGGATATCGAAGGCCGAGCCCTCGAAGACGGCGCTGCTCGTCCTCGCAATCTTGCTGTACGGGACGCTCGTCCTCGCCGGACGGCGCTCGGGGGACATCATCATGCTGATCGTCGGATTGTTCGCCGCAGCCATGCCGGTCCTTCACATGAGTGGAGCGCATTACGGCGACATAGCCAGGTCGGCCGGCGGCTTCTTTTTCGTCTGGACACTCTGGGCACTCGGTGGGCTCGGAGGAGCGACGATGATGCTCGCGGCGCGCGGACTCTGGAGCCTGCGACGGTCCAGCACACTGCTCCGTGTATGACGGCGCCTGCGTCGGCGTACAGTTTCGAACGGCTAAGGTTGCGCTGGCAGCACGTTTGCTGATCATCTCGTCTGTGAGAGCTTTCTTGCTCGACGACGGCACGGCCGTGCTACCAAAGCGTAACCGGCTGCCGTTGGTGATCGCGGGCGTTCTCCACGTCGTGCTTCTCGGGTTCTTGATTTTCGTCAGAACGAAGCCGGTCCGAGTCAGCCCTGAGGGCTCGCCGTCCGGCAGCATAGCCGCGTACGTTTCCGGTCCGGTCGGCGGGACGCACACCGCGGCGCCCAGACCCGAGCCGAAGAAAACGGCGTTGAAAACCGAAGTGGCGAAGAACGCGCCGAAGGACGATCCGTCGGATGCCGGAAAGGCTGTCGGCACCGCAGGCATTGCCGGCGCGGGCCAGGCCGGCAGCGGACCTGTGCGTCTCGGATCGGGGGGCAACATCACGCTCCTCAAGAAAGTCCAGCCGATATATCCGGGCGCGTTCCAATCGGCGCGGCTGCCAGGGCAGGTCACGCTCGACGCCGTCATTCACGCCGACGGCACGATCGGCGATATCACTGTTCTGCGATCGACGAACGACGCGTTCGCGAGGTCGGCAATCGACGCCGTCAAGCAGTGGAAGTACGCGCCGATCGGTTTCGAAGCGATCCTCACGGTAACCGTCAACTTCACGATGGCATAACGACCCGACAACGAGGCAGTCCCATCGGATCGGCTGAAGGGGCCGTATATAATCTCCGCTGCCCGGAGGTCCCTTTGATGGTCATTGGACGTTTGTTCCGTACGATCCTGTTCTTCATCGTCCTGTGCGGCGTTCGCCCTGGCGGCGAACGCGCAGCAGACGGGCTCGATTTCCGGAAAAGTCTCCGATTCGAGCGGCGCGGTGCTGCCGGGCGTCACGGTGGAGGCGCGGTCGGGCGTGCTGCCGAGTCCCCGCGTCACGGTGACCGAGAGCGATGGCAGCTATCAGCTGCCGGCGCTTGCCGCCTGGCACGTACACGGTGACCTACACGCTGCAGGGAATGGCAGCACCGTCACGCGTCAGGTCACGGTCAGCCTGAATCAGATCACGACGTCCGACGCCAGCCTGGGCGTCGGGGGCGTCGCCGAAACCGTCACGGTGACGGCGACGACGACCTACGCGGATCGGACGTCGGCGGCGCTCACCAACGGCATGTCCAGCGACCAGCTGGAGAAGCTGCCCACCGGGACGCAGTACCGCGATCTCGTCAACGACATTCCCGGCGTGCAGTACACGCAGCAGCAGGTGCGCGGCCCGAGCGCCGGCGCCAGCGGCCAGAGCAACGTCTACAACTTCGACGGCGTCAACGTGACGCTGCCGCTCTTCGGCACGCTGTCGGCCCAGCCCGCCTCGCAGGACATCGCGGAGTTCACGGTCGTGAAGGGGGGCGCCACCGCGATCGACTTCAATCGCGCGGGCGGCTTCTCGATCAACTCGATCAGCAAGTCGGGAACGAGCCAGTTTCACGGCGAGGCGAGCTACCGCTTCCAGCAGGTGGGCATGTCCGCCGCGCAGACCAACGGCGCCGTCTCGATGTTCGACGAGAACCGCGCCTTCACCGAACGCGAACGTCGGCGGACCGATCGTCAAGGACAAGGCGTTCTTCTACGCGTCGTACTACCGGCCCGACGGTGAACCGCGACAACTCCGCCACGGCCTACGGCCCGGTGCCGAACCTCGAGGACACGCGCAACGAGGGATTCGCGAAGGTCACGTTGACGCCGACGCACAACACGCTGTTCAACGTCAGCTACCGCGACTCGCACGAGCTCGAGAAGGCGTCGGGCGGCTTCTCCGCCTTCGAGGCGGGCACGGCCGGCAGCGGCGCCGAGTCGTGGCAGCGGATCGGCAACGCCGACGGCTCCTGGATCATCAACAACAACAACTTCGCGACGTTCAAGTACACGCACTTCTCGAACCCGACCCAGGGCGTCCCGGACAACGTCTCGAGCGCCACGGTCAACACCGCGATCGGCACCCACCTGCCGATCGACAGACCTCGCGTCGCTGGGACTCTTCACGGTCCCCAAGCCGATCGCCGGCAACGCCGCGCAGAACGCGTTCGTGCAGCCGATCATCAATCAGTACGGCTATCTCCTGAACGGCGTCCCGCAGGGCGGCGGCATCGTCGGCTTCGCCTCCCTCCTGACCGACCAGGACAACTTCGGCCGGAACGCCGGCCAGTTCGCCTACAACACGACGCTTGTCGGCCGGCAGCATGCGCCACAACCTGCACGTCGGCTATCAGCAGTACGTGGACTCGGAGGATCTGAAGCGCACGTCGAACGGCTGGGGATCGATCAACGTGCCGGCCGGGACGATCAAGTCCCCGGGCGGCATTCCGATCTTTTACCAGGCGACCTATCAGGCGCAGGGCACGGGGCTGGTGCCGACGATCCACTCGGAGTACCACTCGCGCAGCTTCGAGGTCAACGACACCATCACCTGGAACAACTGGACGATCAACGCCGGCCTGATCGACAGCAACGACACGCTCTACGGCCAGGGTCTCACGCCCGATGCGTCGGCGCCGTCCGGCTTCGTCAAGGCGACCGGGACGACCCCGGAGTCGCGCAAGTATCAGGAGTACGACATCCCGTTCAGCAAGATGATCCAGCCGCGCCTGAGCACGACCTGGGCGTACAACGGCAAGGACACCGTGTTCGTCAGCTACGCGCGCTACAACCCGGCGGCCAGCTCGCTGCCGCGCGCCGCGTCGTGGGACCGCAACCTCGAGGTTTCGCAGAACGCGGACTTCGACGCCAACGGCAACCTGTTCGAGATGGAGAACGTCGCCGCCTCGACCGGCAAGCTGTTCGTCGCCGGACATGACGCCGCAGCGCTTCGACGAGTGGGTCGTCGGAACGTCGAAGCAGTTCAACACGGCCTGGTCGGGCCGCGCGTACTTCCAGTACCGCAAGGGGACGCACTACTGGGAAGACACGCCGAACATGTCGCGCATCCTCTACAACGAGGGGTACACGACCGTGCCCGGCACGAACGCCACGATCCCGCAGCAGCCGTACATCGCGAACCTCGCGGCGACTGGTCACGCCGCTCGGAATCACGGTCAACCCGGGCAACGCCTACGTGATCGCCGATCTCGACGGCGCGTTCACCGATTACCGCGCGCTGACGCTCGAGGCGGAATACCGCAAGGGACGGGCGTGGGTCCAGGGCTCGTACACGTACAGCCGGTACTACGGCAACTTCGACCAGGACGCCTCGTCGACCGCCGAGCTCAATGACGCCAACATCTTCATCGGCTCGTCGAACATCGGCGACGGTCCGGGACGCCAGCTGTGGGACAACAAGCTCGGACGCCTGCACGGCGACCGGCCGAACGCGGCGAAGATCATGGGCTCCTACCAGCTCTCGTGGCATGCTTCGCTCGGCGCGTTCGCGATCGCGCAGTCGGGCGAGCCGTGGGAAACCCACAGCTACCTGCCCTACGCGTCGCTCACGACCAGCACGAGCAACACGGCGCGCTACTCGGAGCCCTCCGGGTCGCGTCGATCACCGTCGGTCAGACAGCTCGACCTCAACTACACGCAGAACATCCCGTTCCTGAAGCGCTACAGAGGCGCCATCACGGCCTACGTGTACAACGTGTTCAACAACCAGACCGGGTACAACATCCAGCCGAACTTCAACTCTGCGGGCTACGGGCAGCCGGACAGCTTCTACTTCCCGAGGCGCCTCGAGCTGCAGCTGAAATTCAATTTCTAGGGATTCGAGAGCCTACGGCTGGCGGAGGACGACCGTTCTTAGCGTCAGCGTCGAACAGCTTTTCGCGGGCGATGAGCGGGCGCGTCGCGGCGTCGGCGTGCGCGCGCGCCGCGGCGATGCGCGCGCGCGGCGTCCGGCTCGTGCAGCAGGACGCTGACCTGCGCGCGCTTGAAGAGCGCCATCGGATAGCGCGGATCGGACGACGCGCACGCGGTCGAGCGCGTCGCGCGCGTCGGCGAAGCGGTGCGCCGCGAGATACAGGACGCCGAGGTCGAGGTCGCGGCGGAAGCCGTCGGGTCGAGCGCGCGCGCGCGCTCGAAAGCGGCGATCGCCGGATCGGTCGCCCCCACACCCATCTCGAGATCCCCGAGATGCGCCAGCTCCGGCGCCGACGGCGACCGGAGCGCGAACGCCCGCTGCCACAGCGCGATCGCGTCGGACGCGCGCCCCTGCCGCTCGCGGATCGTCGCGAGCGCCTCGACGGCCGGCAGCCGATCGGGCGCTGACGCCAGAACCTGCTCGAGGAGCGGCGCCGCCTGCGCCCAGTCCGGACCGCGGGCGTAGTGGAGCGCGAGATACAACCGCACGTCCGCCGAGTCCGGCGCCATCGCCGCCGCTTTGCTGAACGTCGCTTCCGCCTGCGCGTTCTGCCCGAGCGCCGAGTACGACGTCGCGAGCTGCAGGGCGACGCCGAGGTTGTGCGGGTCGTCGCTCAGGATCCTCGCGAGCAGCGGCGCCGCCTTCGCGTAGCGTCCGGCGACGAAGAGGCCATCCGCCTCTCCGATCGGCTCGAAGAGCTTCGTCATGTCGGCCGGACGCGGCGCGTCTTTTCTCACGATCGGCGTGGCGCCGCCGCTCACGTAGCCGAGGCTCGCCAGCTTCTGTCGATCCTCCGCGCTCAATGGCGGCGCGTTCTGCGCGGCCGGCGCTGGCGACGGCACCGGATAGTCCCACAGCGCCGTCGCGCACCGCGGTCGGCAGGGTGACCGTCGCCTGGAGATCGTGCGCCTCGCCCGGATCGGCCGCGAGGTCGTAGATCTCCTGCACCTTGCCCGCCAGGATCGCCTTCCGGCCGCCGTCCACGATCATGCTCTGCGGCTGCCATCCGAACTCGAGGAACGGCTTCATCGCTTCCGCCAGCACCGGATCGGGATCGGCGGCGCGCAGGCTGTGCGCCGCGCCGAGCCCTGCCCAGTCGAGGATGGTGAAGAAGATCCGCCGCGTGCTGACCGGCGTGTCCGTCGTGCCGGCCGCGACGCCGGGGCCGACGAGCACCAGCGGCACGTGCACCGTGGACTGGTAGAGCAGGTAGCCGTGCTGCGGCTCGCCGTGGTCGCCGAGCCCTTCGCCGTGATCCGCGACGATGGCGATCGCGCGCGGCTCGGGGACGTCGCGCGCGAACGCCGCGACGAGGCGTCCGAGCTGCGCGTCCATCGTCGCGACCTCACCAAGGTACGGGTGGCCCGCGTAGCGCGAGCGGTACGGCTCCGGCGGCTCGTACGGCGCGTGCGGATCGTTGTAGTGGACCCAGAGGAAGAGCGGCGTCTGCCGCGCGGCGGCTCGAGCAGCGCCAGCGCCGCGTCGGTCGTGTCGCGCGACGACCGCTCCACCGCTCCCGCCGGCAAGCTCGTCGTCATAGATGTCGAAACCGCGTGCCAGGCCGAACCGGCGCGCGAGCGTGAACGTCGAGACGAACGCCGCGGTGCGGTAGCCGGCGGCGTGGAGGCGCTCGGCGAGGAGCGGCGTCTGGTCCGACAGGCGGCGGCCGTTCTCGTGAACGCCGTGGCCGGCCGGATAGAGGCCGGTCATCATCGAGGTGTGCGACGGCAGCGTCTCGGGGACGGTTGCGTAGGCCTGCGTGAAGCGGCGCCCGCGCGCGGCGAGCGCGTCGAACGCGGGCGTCTCGATCCCTTTCGCGTCGGGCCCGATCGCGTCGGCGCGCGTCGTGTCCAGCGTGACGAGGAGGATCGACGGCCGCCCACCCGCGCCGGCAGGGGTTGCTTACTCGATGTTGAGGACGGAGCGCCGCCTCCGCAGGCGGTGAGAAGCAGGACCGCGGCGCACGCGATCGCGCGCGCAAAAGAATCGGTCACCGTGAGACGGATGGCTGGCATACCTGAGCTGCGGCTCTCGCTGGGCGGCTCGTAGTCCGGGACCAGCGCGTCGTCGATTCTGTCGCGAACGTCACTCTTTGACCAGCCGGCGTACCGGAACGACAGTTGCGCGTCGTTTCCTCACGCGCTCGTTGACGATGAACCGACCGCCGCTCAAGCGGCTGGACTGGCGCGACTTGTCGCGTGCGAGCTGCGCTCGAGGACTAACGTACAACGCACGACATTTCGTGTTCTACGACGCAACTCGTGGGGCCAACGCGCTGAGATTGGAGGGACGTGGAAGATGCCGACCGGGAAACGGTCCCGCACTCGCTCGTTGATGCGGGCCGCAGCGTGCCTCGCTCTGTCGTCTCTGGTCGCGTGCGCCGGCCTGCAGAAGAAGGCGACGCGGCCCGATCTGAAGCCATGGCCGGAGATCCGCCCTGATTTTCGTGTGGAAGCGCTGAGACAGCGCATGCACGAGTACTCGATTACGTTCGCGGCGGAGGTCGATGTCGCCGCCGCTTCGATCGAACGACGCACGAGCGATTCGACTGTCCGACACAACGCGTTGCTTTGGCGGGTCCGCGCGATACCGGAGATGCGAACGGCGTGCTTCCGGCTCGAACCGGTCGCCGCGCTCATCGATGCGTGGATCTTCGCCCGGCAAATGGATCAGCTTTTCCGAAGCGGCGCCGCGACAGACGCCTTCGGCACTTTGCAACCGGAAGCCGTCGATGTCTCGCATCGGCTCGTCGACGAGATGCGGGAGATCGGCGGCTCAATCGCCGTGTCTTCTCAGGCGAGGGGCGAGTTCGAGCAGAAGATCATCGACCCGTGGCTCGCCGAACATCCTCTCCGCGACCTGACGTTCGTCCGCGACTCGCCGATTGCGCGTTTCGCGGAGCAATCGCGGGCGGGCGGCGACGCGCTCGAATCCGTCGGCACCATGGAGCAACTGGCCGTCGGCCTTTCTCAGCAGGCGCGCATCTACATCGCCGAGCTGCCGCGGCAGCTTCGGGGAGAAGTCGATTTGATGCGCTCCGAGATGCTGCCTGCTGACGGGTTCGCGTCGATGCAGAGCGACCTGCACGTGAGCGCCGCAGCGGCGGCCCGCCTTGCGTCGACCGCGGAAGGCATCGCGCCCATTGTCTTGGAAGAACGACAGATCGTCCTCGACGAAATGAGCCACCAGCGAGCGCTGGTGATGGAGGCTCTTTCCGGCGAACGGGAACAGGCGGTCAGCGCCGTCGCCCGGAGTCTTGACGTGGAGCGGGTTGAACTCCTGCGCAACCTCGAGTCGCAGCGGCTGGCCACGCTCGCATGGGCGACGGCCGAGCGCCGCGAGGCGATCGCGGAGGTGCACAAGGAGCTGGTCGCGTCGATGGGAAGCCTGCACGGCGAGCGCGTCCTCGTCGTCGACGACCTGCGTCACATCGTCGATCTGGTCTTGCTGCGCGTGGCCATCTTCATCGGCGCCGCAGTGGTGCTTGCGCCGCTCATCGCTCACGGCTACGCGCGCATCTGGCCGCGGCGATGGCACGATCCGCGGACCTGACTCCACTCGCGCTCTAGAGGATTCCCACGTCGACGAGAACCGCGCACCGCCCGATTATGTCAACGAGTGGCGCTTGCGCGCCTTGAAGGCAGTGGCGCGCGAAGAATATGTAACGCTCCCATCGCTCGCCGGCCGCAGTGCAGCCCGCACATTCTCGCGCACCCGTTCGCGGTCGCCATCGCTCAGCGCCGCGACAGACTTGGCCACAGGATGCTGGAACGTGCCCGTCTGCGAGCTCCAGTAGTCCTCGAAATCGCTGAACGTCTGGCTCGCCTCGATCGTCGCGATCTCGATATCCCCATACGACTCCGCGGCCAGCGCGGCGCGCATGCCGTCCGGCATCGCCTCGGGAACAGTCGCCGAGGACTTGACGTCGCCGGCAACGTCGATCACCGCGCGCGCCAGTGGACCGTAGGGCGCGTCGACGATCGTCGGACTCTTGCGCCACGTATAGCCGGCGACAATGCCTCCGCGTTTGGTGACGCGGAGCATCTCTCGAAATGCCTTTGACCGATCCGGGACGAAGTGGATCACCAGCGCGGAGACCACCACGTCGAATTCGTCGTCGCCGAACGGCAGATCGATCGCGGTGCCGATGCGAAAATCCGCTTGCGGCACCGTCATCGTCTTTTGCGCGTGGGCGACCTGCTGCGGTGATGGGTCGATGCCGACGATTCTATTTGGCGTCGCCTGACTGAGAATCATCCCGGTGAACGCGCCGGTGCCGCACCCTACTTCGAGCCAGGACAGATTTTTCGGCGCGTCGAGCCACGCGAGGAACTTCTCGCCGATCGCGCGACTCCACCGGCCCATGTACCGGTCGTACGCGTCGGCGTCGTCGAATGCGATCTTTGTTTCAGCCATGAGCCCTTCCTCTCACAAGATGGCTCTCGCCGGCCTCACTGTAACATTCCCGTTCCGCTTGCCCGGCTGAACGAATGGGCGTAGATTCCTCGTCGCCGCCGCTTTGAAACGACAGGGACCGTGCGCGTGCGTCGGTTCGCCTTTCGGAGGAAGACATGTTCACCATGAGGAAATCCGTTATCGCCCCTGCGTTGGCGACCATGCTGCTGTGCGTCGTGGCCGGGTGGACGCCTGGTTCGGCGCAGCAGTCAGCACGCGTCAGTCCCGACGTGTACCGAGATCTGCAGTGGCGTTTCGTCGGCCCGGAAGGCAACCGCGTGTCGGCGGTCGCCGGCGTGTCTGGAAATTCGCTCGTCTACTACGCCGGCAGCGCCTCGGGCGGCGTGTGGAAGACCGACGACGGCGGCGTTCATTGGCGGCCGGTGTTCGACGAACAGACGGCGCAATCGATCGGCGCGCTCGCCGTCGCGCCCTCCGATCCGAACATCGTGTGGGCGGGCACCGGCGAAGCGTGGATTCGAAGTCACATCTCGATCGGCGACGGGATCTACAAGTCGACCGACGCGGGGAAGACCTGGACCCGGATGGGGCTCGAGAAGACCGGTCGCATCGGGCGCGTGATCGTCCATCCCACCAACCCCGATATCGTCATCGCATGCGCGCTGGGCACGGCATATGGTCCGCAGCCGGAGCGCGGCGTTTTCCGCACGAGCGACGGCGGCGCGACATGGCAGCGGACGTTGTTCGTCGACGAGAAGATCGGGTGCTCGGACGTCGCGATGGATCCGAGCAATCCGCGCGTGATGATCGCGGGAATGTGGCAGTTCGAGATCCACACGTGGGGACGGGTGAGCGGCGGGCCCGGCAGCGGCCTGTTCCGATCGACGCGATGGCGGCGTCACCTGGACGAAACTGACCGGCCACGGCCTGCCCGATCGGCCGGTCGGCAAGGTGATGCCGGTGATCGCGCACTCCAACCCGAAGCGAATCTACGCGACGATCGAGACCGGCGACGGGATTCCGCTGAACGGCCAGGAAACCGATCGCGGCCAGATCTGGCGATCCGACGATGGCGGCGACAACTGGCAGATGGTGAATACCGATCGCAATGCCATGGGCCGGACCGCCTACTACGGGCGTATGGCCGTCTCGACCGACAACGAGAACGAGACGTATTACATGAACGCGTCGTTCAGCAAATCGATCGACGGTGGCGCGACGCTGGTCGCGCAGAGCGGACTCGAGGCGCCGGGCGGCGACCACCACGACATGTGGATCGATCCGAACGACGGCAACCGGATGATCGTCGCCCACGATCAAGGCGTCTCGATCTCGCAGACGCGCGGTCGCACCTGGCTCAAGCAGCGGCTGCCGAACGCGCAGCTCTATCATGTGACCACCGACAATCAGGTGCCGTACTACGTGTACGCGAACAAACAGGACGGCCCGTCGTACCGTGGACCGAGCAACAGCCGGCTGAGCGAAGGCGGCGGGCGCGGCGGCGGACGCGGCGCGGAGATTCCGCGCGCGATGTGGCACTCGATAGGCGGCGGCGAGAGCGGCTTTGCGATTCCCGATCCGGTCGATCCCAACATCATCTGGTCCACGGCCTCGGGATCGGGCAGCGTCGGCGGGATCGTCGTGCGCTACGACGAGAGCCGTCGGCAGATGCGCGACGTCGAGGTGTGGCCCGACGATGAGAACGGACCGGCGGCGAATTTGAAGTACCGATTCATCTGGGACGCGCCGTTCCACATTTCACCGAACGATCACAACAAGATCTACATCGGCAGCCAGTACCTCCTGCAGTCGACCGACAGCGGCCAGAGCTGGCAGGAGATCAGCCCCGACCTGACGCTCAACGACAAGAGTCGCCAGCAGAGCTCCGGCGGCCTCACGCCCGACAACATCGGCGTCGAGTACGCGGACACGATTCACGCGATTGCCGAATCGCCGAAGCAAGCGGGCGTCATCTGGGTCGGCACGAATGACGGCCAGGTGCAGGTCACACGCGATAGCGGCAAGACGTGGACCAACGTGACGAAGAACATTCCGAATCTGCCGCCCTGGGGCACGGTCGGCAACATCGACGCGTCGCGGTTCGATGCAGGGACCGCATATGTCACCATCGAATTCCATCAGGAGAACAATCGCGATCCCTTCGTCTACAAGACCGCCGATTTCGGCGCGACGTGGAAGTCGATCACCAATGGCATTCCCCACTCGATGCTGAGCTACGCGCATTGCGTCAGGGAAGATCCGGTCACGCGCGGCTTGCTGTATCTCGGGACCGAGAACGGCATCTACGTATCTTTCAACGACGGCAACGACTGGCAGCCGCTGCAGATGAACCTGCCGCATGCGCCGGTGTACTGGATCACCGTCCAGGAACAGTTCAACGACCTCGTGATCGCAACCTACGGCCGCGGGGTGTGGATTCTCGACGACGTGACGCCGCTGCGTGAACTGACGCAGGAGGTGATGAACGCGGACGCTCATCTGTTCACGACGCGACCCGCCTATCGGTTCCGCGCGATCACCGCGCCGGCGAGCCCTTACGACGATCCGACCGTCGGCGAGAATCCGGCCTACGGCGCCGATATCAACTACTACTTGAAGTCGCCCGTTGGCGGCCAGGTCAAGATCGCGATTCAGGATGCGAAGGGACAGACGATCCGCACGCTCGATGGCCCCGGAACGGCAGGGGTTCACCGCGTCTACTGGGACCTGCGCGACGCGTCGTCCACACGGGTGACGTTGCGCACAAGTCCGCTGTACGCGCCCGACGTCCGGATCGGCGCGAACGGTATCCGGGAGAGCGAGGGTGGATTCGGCGCCGGAGGGGGTGGGCTGAGCGTCCTGCAAGCGCCGGGTCCGTACACCGTGAAGTTGACCGCTGGAGGGCGCGACTACACGCGGCCGCTCCGTGTCGTCAAAGATCCGCATTCAGCGGGGACAGAGGCCGACATCATCGCGCAGCAGCAGATGCTGACAAGCGTGCGCCGCGATTTGGATGCCGCCGTCGATGCCGTGAACAACGCGGAGCTGGTACGCGGCCAGCTCCGTAACCTTCGGAACCTGACGCAGGACAAAGAAATCAGGAAACCTATCGACGATCTGGACGACAAGGTCACGGCGATGGAAAGTGAGCTGCTGGAGCTCCGGACCACCGGCCACGGACAGGACGGCGTTCGGTTCGGATCGAAGCTCGTGCAGAAGATCACTTACCTGGCGAACAGCCTGCAGGGTGGGGACTTCAAGCCGACGAATCAGCAACTGGCCGTGCAGAAGGATCTCGCGACCAAGCTCAAGACCCTGCAGGGCCAGATCGGCGACGTGCTTGGGAAAGATGTGACGACCTTCAATGAACGGATGAAGGGAACGGGCCTGCCCGGCATCGCCGTTCCGCCGACACGGCGTCCGAGCAGCAACTAGAACCTACGGAGGGACCGAGGCCGCGCCGGCAACGCGTCCTCGGTCGCCGTCAGCCGCGCCGCGCGGCCTCGATGGCCGCGACGTCGATCTTCTTCATCGGCATCATCGCTTCGAACGCCCGCTTTGCCTCGCTGCCACCCGCCGCGAGCGCCTCGGTGAGCGCCCGCGGGGTGATTTGCCACGACAGGCCCCACCGGTCCTTGCACCAACCGCACTGACTCTCCTTGCCGCCGTTGCCGACGATGGCATTCCAGTAGCGGTCTGTCTCTTCCTGATTCTCCGTCGCGATCTGGAAGGAAAACGCCTCGTTGTGCCTGAACTGGGGGCCGCCGTTCAGACCGAGGCACGGAATGCCGACGACGGTGAACTCCACCGTCAGCACGTCGCCCTTTTTGCCGGCCGGATAGTCAGCGGGCGCCTTGTGAACAGCGATCACCTTGCTATCCGGAAAGGTGGCGGCGTAGAAATGCGCGGCCTCATCCGCGTCCTTGTCGAACCAGAGACAGATGGTGTTCTTTGGCTTCATGCATCCGAGTCTACCGGCCGTCGGTAAAATCTGACAACGGGGCACGAGTATTGCTCGGTCAGCGGCGGGTCCCGGTAAACGGTTTCCGGGTAGCATGGCTGCTCTCGCGATCGTCCTCGCCGTCACGGCGGGCGGTACCGCCGCGACCTATCTTGTACGACGAGCGATCGACCTTCACCACCCGGCTGGCCACGGGAGCCTGCGTCGGGCTGGCAATACTCGGGCTCATCGGTTTCGTGGCCGCCTCCCTCCTCGGTTTCAGCTTCGCCGCGCTGCTGACTGGCACCACGCTCGCGGCCGCTCCTCTGGCCGTCTTCATTCGGCACGACGCCCGCGAAGCGGCATATGCGGACATACGCGCCGCTACCGCGCGAGTGCGCGGCGCACTCAGCGGTAATGACCGCGCGGCGCTCCGGGGCTTCGGCCTCTTCGTGCTGCTCGCCGCTCCCCTCGTGTTCGTCCTTACCACGGTTGTCTACGAGTCTGCCGACGGCATTTACACCGGCCTCTTCGTCAACCGGAACGATCTGCCGCTGCACATCGACATCATCAAAGGATTCGTGACCGGCGGAAATTTTCCGCCGCAGCATCCGGAGTTCGCCGGCGCGCGGTTGACCTACCCGTTTCTCGTCGACTTCATCGCGGCGCAACTGATGGGCGCTGGTCTGTCGCTCCACGGCGCCATCGCCCTCGAAAATGTTGTGCTGCTGTTGGCGTTGATCGTTCTTCTCCATCGCTGGGCGCTGGCGCTCACGGGGCAGCGCGCCGCCGCGCTGCAGACGCCACTCCTCGTCCTGCTTGGCAGCGGACTCGGCTGGCTGCTCATTCTCGTCGATGCTCACCCGGGACCGGCCGGCTGGCTTTCGTTCATCTGGAATCTGCCGTACGACTACACGATGAACACGAGGCATCTCCAGTGGGGCAACGTGACCACCACGATGATCGCGACCCAGCGGAGTTTTCTTCTCGGGTTGCCGCTGTTCCTGATCATCTGGACGCTATGGTGGCGCGCGGTAGGGGACGAGCATGAGCGCATCCGTTCGATGGCCGCGGCGGGCGTGGTCGCGGGGTGTCTACCGCTGGCGCACACGCACAGCTTCGTGGTGGCAATGGGGATCGCGGGCGTGCTCAGCCTGCTGTTCTGGTCCTGGCGTGCATGGCTGGTGTATTTCGCAGTCGCCATGGCGCTTGCCGTCCCACAGCTGCTTTGGGTGAGCCACGGCAGTGTCCTGAATACTCGGGGCTTCATCGGATGGTACCCGGGGTGGACGAAAGAATCGGAGAACTACTTCTGGTTCTGGTTCAAGAACACGGGGCTGTTCATCCCGCTGCTCGTGGCCGCGCTCGCGACCCGTCACCGCTGGCCGGTCGTGCCGCGCACGCTGCGGCTCTTTTACGCGCCGTTCGTGTTGTGTTTCATCGCGCCGCAGCTGTTCCGCTTCGCCCCGCGGATCACGGCGAACATGAAGATACCTGATCTACTGGTATATCGCCTCGACGCCGCTCGTGGCGCTGTTGCTCGCACGCCTGTGGCAGCGTCGCGGCATCGTCCGGTTCTTTGCCGTGGCAGCCATGGCGACCCTCATCGCCGCGGCGAGCCTCGATGTGTGGCGTGTGATCAGCGGCGCATCGGCCGTCAGAATCTTCGACGCATCGTCGGTGGAGTTTGCTCGCGTGATCGAACGCGTCACGCCGCCGAAGGCGGTGATCCTCCACGCGCCGAGCCCGAATCATCCCGTGTTTCTTACCGGGCGGCGCTCGGTTCTCGGCAACCTTCTGCACGTCGCTTCGCACGGCTTCGACTTCACGGAACGCGAGGCCGACGTCAGCCGCATCTACGAAGGCGCGGGAGACACTCACGCGCTCCTCCGTCGATACAACGTTGACTTCATCGTCGTTGGACCGGACGAACGTGAGACGTTCCGGCCGAACGATCAACTCTTCGACGGACTGCCGGTGGCGGGCAGCGCGGCCGGTTATCGCCTCTACAAAAGTGACGATCTTGCCCGGGAGGCCGATTGTCGGGTCACCCGCACGAGCGCCCTCGTGCCCGCTCGCGTCCAAGGACTGCGCGAGTGACTCGAAACGATCAGCGGCGCCTGAAGTCGCTCGCGATCGTCGTGCCGTTCTACAACGAGGCGGCCGGTGCACGGCATTTCTACGAGCGGGTGCGGAAGCAGATGGACGTCCTTCCCATCGCGGTCTCGCTCGTCTTTGTCGACGACGGGAGCCGCGATGAGACGCTCGGGATCCTGAATCGTATTGCCGACGAGGATTCGAGAGTCTCCGTCCTTTCGTTCGCTCGCAACTGGGGCCACCAGGCGGCGCTGACCGCTGGCCTCGACCACATCGACCCGACCGTGGAAGCCGTTGTGATGATGGACGCCGATCTGCAACATCCGCCCGAAACGATTCTTCCGATGATCGCCGAGTACGAGCGCGGCGCGGATATCGTCTCCGCGGTGCGGCGGCAGCACAATGGCGCGGGGCGCTTCAAGCGTCTGGCGTCGAACGGCTTCAATGCGTTGATGACATGGTCGACGCGTGTCGATGTGTGCGAAGGCGCCGCGGACTTCCGGCTGGTATCACGGAACGTCATCGAGATCCTGAAGGGCATGCGTGAGACGCACAGGTACCTCCGCGGCATGGTGCCGTGGCTCGGCTTCGCGTCGGCGGTCGTGCAGTACCGAGCAGGCGCCGAGGTATGCGGGCATGCCCGCCTACACCTGGCGGCGGAGTCTGCGTCTCGCCCACCACGGTCTGTTCTCATTCTCCACGCTGCCGTTGAACCTGATCACGTGGCTCGGGTTCTTCTTCGCGGCTGCCGCGGGCGCTGTACCTCGTTTACGTCGCGTTCGTGGCGTTCTATGGGCACACCGTGGCGGGTTGGACCTCGGTCATCGGCGTCATGCTGATCGTGAGCGCGTTTCAATTCCTCGCGATGAGCATCATGGCGCAGTATCTCGGCATGGTCTTCGAAGAGACGAAACGGCGGCCGCTCTACGTCCTGAAGCAGACGCGGATCGCATCGCACGGACGCCGGGTCGACGTGTCGATCGACCTCGACCCGGCGCTGCAGCGGCGAGGGTGACCGCGGGTGAGGCCTTCACGCGGCTCCGTTCGACTGCTCGTCGTCCTCGCCGAGCGTGTGGCTTCAGAGTTGTTCCGTACAGCAGGACCCGCGGGGAACCGCGTACTACGCTGCCCGGGACTTCGCCTCGGTCGCGAAGTGGGACACGCACGTTCACATCAATACGAGCGATGCGAGCTTCATCGAGCAGGCGAAGGTCGATAACTTCAGCCTGATCACGCTCAACGTCGACGCGCCGTACTTTCCGTCGATCGACGAGCAGCAGGCGATTGCCGTCGCGCAGGTTGCCGCATTCCCGGGTCGGGTCGCTTACGCGGCGACGATATCGGTGAAGAGGTTCGATTCACCGCAGTGGAACGAGGAAATGGCCGCGCGGCTGACGGACGCGTTCAGCAAAGGCGCCATCGCGGTGAAGTTCTGGAAGAACATCGGCATGGATCTGAAGGCCGCAGACGGCCGTTTCGTGATGATCGACGACCCGAAATTCGATCCGATTCTCGCGCTCATCGCGCGGCACAAGTCGACGGTGATCGGCCACAACGGCGAGCCGAAGAACTGCTGGTTGCCGCTGGCCGCCATGACGACGAACAACGATCGGGAGTACTACAAACAACATCTCGAGTACTACATGTACCTGCACCCGGATCATCCGTCGTACGCGCAGCAGATCGACGCTCGCGATCGAATGTTGTCCCGACATCCGGACCTGACGTTCGTCGGCGCCCATCTCGCCAGCCTCGAGTGGAGCACCGACGAGCTCGCGAAGCGTCTCGACGAGTTCCCGAACATGGCCGTCGACATGGCCGCGCGCATCGCGCACGTGCAATACCAGTCCCGGACGGACTACGAAAAGGTGCGGCGTTTCTTCATCACGTATCAGGACCGAATCATGTACGGCAGCGATCAGGCGATCGGAATCAAGGGAGACCCGACGGCGATCCGCGCGAGAGCGCACGAGAGGTGGACGCGCGACTGGCGATTTCTGACGACCGACGACACGCTCCGCAGCCCCGAGGTAAACGGAACGTTCATGGGGCTGCGGCTGCCGCGCACGGTCGTCGACAAGCTCTATCGCACCAACGCTGAACGCTGGTTTCCTGCGATAAAGCGACGCGGCGAGATCACGCCACGTCGAAGCGATCCAGGTTCATGACCTTGTCCCATGCGGCCACGAAGTCCCGCACGAACTTCTCCTTCGCATCGCTGGATGCGTAGACCTCCGCGAGCGCGCGAAGCTGAGAGTTCGACCCGAACAACAGGTCGACCCGCGTGCCGGTCCATTTGACTTTGCCGGTGCCGCGATCGCGACCCTCGTACAGGCTCTCGTCCGACGCCGCTCGCTTCCAGTCGGTCTTCATGTCGAGGAGGTTGACGAAAAAGTCGTTGGTCAGCGTCCCGGGACGATCGGTGAAAACGCCGTGTTTCGATTCGCCGGAGTTCGCGTTCAGCGCGCGCATGCCGCCGACGAGGACGGTCATCTCGGGCGCGGTCAGGTTGAGCATGTACGCGCGTTCGACGAGAAGAGTCTCCGGCGACAGGATCGCGCCGGGCTTGAGATAGTTTCGGAAGCCGTCGAAGGTTGGTTCGAGCACCGTGAACGACTCAACGTCGGTTTGCTCCGGAGTCGCATCGGTGCGACCGGGTTTGAAGGGGACCTGCACGGTGTACCCGGCGTCTTTCGCCGCCTGCTCGACCGCCGCGCAACCGGCGAGGACAATCACGTCAGCGAGCGAAACCTTCTTCGCGCTCTTTTGCGAGCGGTTGAACTCCGTCTGAATCTTCTCCAGCGCCTGCAGAACCTTCGTCAGCTTCTGCGGATCGTTCACTTCCCAGTTCTTCTGCGGCGCGAGGCGGATGCGCGCGCCATTGGCGCCGCCGCGCTTGTCGGTGCCGCGGAACGTGGCCGCTGAAGACCACGCAGTGTGGACCAGCTGCGGGATCGACACTCCCGATTTCAGGATCGTGCCCTTGAGAGCGGTGACGTCCTGTTCGTCGATCAGCGGATGATCGACTTGAGGAACAGGGTCTTGCCAGAGCTGCGGCCCGGCAACGAACGGCCCGAGGTAACGCGAGATCGGACCCATGTCGCGGTGCAGGAGCTTGTACCAGGCCTTGGCGAAGGCGACTTGGAACTCGTCTGGATGTTCGAGGAACCGCTTCGTGATCGCCGCATAGGCAGGATCCGTCCGCAGCGCGAGGTCCGTCGTGAGCATCATGACGGCGTGCCGCTTCGACGGATCGTGCGCATCGGGCGCCGTGGGCACCGGTGATCCGTTTGCCTTGGGGGCCCACTGCTTGGCGCCGGCGGGGCTCGATGTCAGCTCCCACTCATGACCGTGCAGGTTCTCGAGGAAATTGTTGTCCCATTTCACGGGGTTGGTCGTCCAGGCGCCCTCGAGCCCGCTGGTGATCGCGTGGCCGCCCGTGCCGCTGGCGTAGCGGTTCTTCCATCCGAGGCCTTGTTCTTCGAGTGGCGCGCCTTCGGGCTCGGGGCCGACGTTCTCGGGCGCCGGGGCAGCGCCATGGGTTTTGCCGAACGTGTGTCCGCCGGCGATGAGCGCGACCGTCTCCTCGTCGTTCATCGCCATGCGCGCGAACGTGCGTCTGATCATGTTCGCTGCGGCAGCCGGATCCGGTTTGCCGCCCGGTCCCTCCGGGTTCACGTAGATCAGGCCCATGTGATCGGCGCCGAACGGCCCTTCGAGGTCTCCGACCGGATCGCCGCCGTGTCGCTCGTCGCCAAGCCAGGTGTCCTCGGGACCCCAGAAAATTTCTTCGGGCTCCCAGATATCAGGCCGGCCGAAGCCAAACCCGAACGTCTTGAAGCCCATGTCTTCCATCGCGACGTTGCCCGCGTACACGAGGAGATCGGCCCACGAAATCTTCCGGCCGTACTTCTGCTTGATCGGCCAGAGCAGGCGTCGCGCCTTGTCGAGATTCGCGTTGTCGGGCCAGCTATTCAGGGGAGCGAAACGCTGAGCGCCACGCCCGCCGCCGCCGCGGCCGTCGGCAATCCGATAAGTGCCGGCGGCGTGCCACGTCATCCGGATGAAGAGCGGCCCATAGTGGCCGTAGTCGGCCGGCCACCAGTCCTGCGACGTTCTCATCGCCTGGATCAAGTCGCGCTTCAGTGCCTCGACGTCGAGAGCTTTGAACTCGTCCGCGTAGTTGAATCCTTCGTTCATCGGATTCGAGAGCGGCGAGTGCTGGTGCAGCGTCGACAGATCGGGTTGGTCGGGCCACCAATCCTGGTTCGTCCTCGGTCGAACGCGTTTGGGACGGGGCGAGGGAATTGCCGGATTTTCGCTTTCGCTGACACTCGCTGTGGCCGTCTGGCGGTCGGTTCGGCCCTTTTTCTCTTGCGCTGACTCGTCCTGGTGGCTCATACGTATCGTCCTTGGAAAACCTAATCGTGGCGCGGAAGAAGTGCGACCGTCAACATGCCGCGCTTCGGTTCGGGATCGCACGAGGTGTAGCGCTATGATGCGCGGCGAGGCGAGCGCATGACCTTAGATCACCCCGACTCGACGCCCGACGGCGCGCCTGGCGGTTCCACCGCACTCGCACGCGCCGAAGCGCGCGTCGAGAAGCACAGCGCGTCGCTGAAGAAAGAGCTCGGCGTTCGCGACCTCGCCCTCACGCAGATCCTCTTCATCGTCGGCCTCGCGTGGATCGGCGTCGCCGGCAAACTCGGACCGTCGCACGTCGTCTTCTGGCTGCTGGCCCTCGTCCTGTTCTACCTGCCGTCGGCCGCGGTGGTGATCTACCTCAATGGGTTGATGCCGCTCGAAGGCGGTCTGTACCAATGGGCGAAGCTCGGTTTCAATCAAACCGTGGGCTTCCTTCTCGCATGGAACCTGTGGCTGTACGTGATCGTGTTCACGTCCGAGATCGGCCTGCAGTGCGCGACTTACCTTTCCTACGCGATCGGACCGCGCGCGGCGTGGATGACGAGCAGCAACTGGTTCGTCGCGTTGTCGTCGGCCGTGATCTTGTCGTTGATGGTGATCACGTCGACGATCGGCCTGTCGGTCGGCAAGTGGGTACACAACACCGGCGGCATCTTCATGATCACGATCTTCGGCGCCGTCATCCTCCTGCCGGCGATCGGCCTCCTCACCGGCACGCTCCCCGAATACCACCCGTTCCGAACACACATGCCTGAGTTGTCGCTGTACAACTTGAATATTCTCGGCAAGATGGGCTTCGGTGCGCTCGGCGGCTTCGAGTACATGGCCATCCTGGCAGGCGAGACCAGGGCACCGTCGCGATCGGTCACGCGTTCGGTGTTCATCGCGGCGCCGGTGATCGCCTTGATGTTCGTGCTGGGGACGAGCACGGTTGTGGCCTACGTGCCGAACGACGCCATCGATCTGATTGGCCCGGTGGCGCAAGTGCTGCGCGTTGGCTACGGGCCGTTCGGAATCGCCGCGCCAGTCGTGACTGTCGCGATTCTCATGACGCTGGCGATGCGCATCGGGCAGGCGAGCGTCGCATTCACCGCAGTGACGCGCCTACCGATGGTTGCCGGCTGGGACCACATGCTGCCGGCGTGGTTCAGCCGCCTGCACGCGATTTACAGGACGCCGGTGAACTCGATCGTGCTGGTGGGTGCGGCGTCGTTCGCCATCGCGTCGTTGAGCCTCGTCGGGGTCGGCCATGCCGAGGCGTTTCAGCTGGTGTTCAACGCAAGCGGCATCTTCTATGCGCTCACCTATGTGGTGATGTTCGCCATTCCATTGTTTGGCCTGCGCGCCGTCACGCCCCGGCCACCGATGTGGCTGCGGTTGGCGTCGCTATCGGGCCTGACGATGACGGTGCTGTACATCGTCTTGTCCGTATTCCCGATCATCAAGGTCGAGAGCGTGTTCACGTTCGCTTTCAAGATCACGATGACGATCGTGGCGATGAACCTGGTGGGGATCGGGATTCTGTTCTCAGCGCGACAGCGGTCCGCGAAATCCCCCGCAAAGGCGGATAATCGGTTTATCGAAAGGTCTTGATGTCTTCCGCGCTCCGATATGCGGTCCGTCAGCTGATCAAGTCGCCCGGGTTCACCCTCGTCGCCATTTTTGGCCTCGCGCTCGGGATCGGCGCGAACGTCGCGCTCTTCAGCGTGGTCAACTCGATCTTCCTGCGTCCTTTGCCGTTTCGAGCGCCCGACCGCCTGATCCGATTGAGCTCGACCGCCGCGGCCAACAACCTCATACGCGTCGGCTTTTCTTACCCCCGTTACCTCGAGGTGCAGCAGCGGCAGCAGGTGTTCAGCGATCTCGCGTTGTCGGTCGGCAATGCGTTCACGTTGACCGGCCGCGGAGATCCCGGAACAGCTGATTGGACTTCAGACGTCCGCCTCGCTCTTACCGACCCTGGGACTCGAGCCGCTCGTCGGGCGGAATTTCTCGCCGGCCGAGGATCGCCGCGGCGGTGAGCACGTCGTGCTGATCAGCCGTGGCATGTGGCAGCAGCGCTTCAACCGCGATCCATCGGTCCTCGGACAGACGCTCACGCTCGACGGAGCGCCTTACACGATTATCGGCGTGCTGCCGGAGGCGGCCACGGCCTTCCCCCTGGATCAACTGCAAATCTGGGTGCCCCGTCCCGAGGAGGTGCCTTTCCTCGTGCCGTCGCAGCTGAATAACGGCGGCTACTTCTTTCAGGTGATCGCACGGCTGCGGCCGAACGTCTCGCTGGAGCAGGCCCGCGAGGCGATGAACGTCGTCGCCGCCGGATACCGCACGGCGCATGCCGCGAACGTGGACGCGCCGTCGCAGATCGAGGTCGTGCGGCTCCTCGACGATGCGGTTGGTGGTGAGCGTCAGAGTTATCTGCTGCTCTTCGGCGCCGTCGCGTGCGTGCTGCTGATTGCGTGCGCGAACATCGCCAATCTGCTCCTGGCGCGCTTCGCAGGACGACGGCGTGAAATCGCGGCGCGCTTCGCGCTCGGCGCCGGCCGAGGCGACGTCGTGCGTCAACTCCTCGTCGAGAGCCTGCTCGTCGCGCTGCTTGGCGGCGTCGTTGGACTGCTGATGGCGCAGTGGGCGCTGCGAGCGCTGGTCGTTTTCGGCGCCGACCTGATTCCGCGAATCCTCGAAATCAGGATCGACACGGTCGCGCTTGGCTTCGCTCTCGCCGTGACGGTCGCGACCGGGCTCGCGATCGGTCTGCTGCCCGCGCTGCAGGCGTCGAACGTGAACGTCCTCGAAGCGCTCAAGGAAGCTGGGCGCGGATCGGTGGGATCGGGCAGCCGTCTTCGCGCGAGCCTGCTGGTCGCCGAAGTATCGCTGTCGCTGGTCGTGCTCATCGCCATCCGGCCTGCTCTTGACCAGCTTCGCGCGTCTCCAGCGAGTGGAGCCGGGCTTCGAGCCGGAGGACTGTTCACCGCGCAACTGGCGCTGCCGCCGGATCGGTACTCGCGCGAGAAGCTCGTGGGGTTTTACGAACAGCTGTACCGAAGGCTGACGACGCTGCCCGGCGCGACGTCGGCTGCGTTGACCGATCGCGTGCCGCTGACCGGCGGTCAGTCGCCGGCGCCGATCGCCGTCGCAGGCCGCACGCTGCCGCCGCTCAGCGAGCGGCCGCAAGCGAATCGCCATCTCGTCTCGCCCAAGTATTTCACGACGCTGAAGATTCCGATGCGCGCCGGCCGCGATTTCGACGAACGCGACAACGCCCGCGTGCCACACGTGGCGATCGTCAACGAGACCTTCGCGCGGCGGTACTTTCCCGGCGAGGATCCCATCGGTCGCACCTTGATCACCGGCATGGCGCAGCTGCCGTCGCAGGTCGTTGGCGTCGTGGCGGACGTGCGCAGCACCAGCCTGAACACGCCGCCGGATGCGGACTACTTTCTGCCTGCGCTTCAGCGGCCGGAGACGTTCACCAACATCCTCGTGCGGACGAACGTCAGCGCGGCGGCGATCACGCCGGCCGTGCGCGAAGCGCTGCGTGCGGTCGACCCGGAGCTGCCGCTCCTGCAGCCGCAGGCGCTCACGACACGCATCGCGCAGGGACTGGCCAACCGCAAATTCGCGCTGGTGCTGCTGGCCGGATTCGCGGCGCTCGCGCTCATTCTCGCGAGTCTTGGCGTCTACAGCGTGATGGCGCACCTCGTCGCGTTCCGCACGAGCGAGATCGGCCTTCGCATGGCGCTCGGCGCGGCCCCGGCGCGGTGATGCGCATGGTGCTCGCGCACAGCCGCGGCTCACGCTCCTTGGCATCGGCATAGGGATCGGCGGGGCGCTCGCCGTTTCGAGGCTGATGCAGCAATCGCTCTTCGAAGTGGATGCGGCCGACCCGCGCGTCTACGTGGCGCTGTCGGTCACCTTGCTGCTCGTGGCCGAGGGCGCGTCGTGGTTCCCCGCGCGCCGCGCGACAAAGGTCGATCCTGTGATTGCGCTTCGGGCGGAGTGACCTCGCCGCCCCTCCCCGCGGAATCCCGTTCCGGCCGCTGTTAGCGCAAACCCAATTTTAACAACAACTTCTGACGACTCCCGGACGTGTCACGCCGATGCGGTCCGCCCGGCTGAGCAATTTTTTCGCGAACAGCGCGTATCGGTGTAGCGGCGTACTGAATCCCCAGTCAGTGATTGCGCCGCGGGAGTCTTCAGATGGCGCGCATGTGGAAGCCAGCGTTCTTCGCCGTTGTCGTGTCGGTGTTACTGGTGTCGAGCGGCTCGCCGCGCGCGCAGTCGGCCACGCCGCAGGTGCTCGCGAATTTCTCGGCGGAGGGCGGCGGACCACAAGCGAAGCTCCTCGTCGGGTCCGACGGGAATCTGTATGGCACGACCTGTAATGGCGGGCGCCAGGGCGCCGGCTCGATCTTCAGGGTCGCGCCCGACGGCTCCGGGTTCACAACCGTGCACACATTTCCTGGCGGCGGTGCTCAGGTGTGCCCAATCTCGGAGTTGATTCAGAGCAGCGGCGACGGGTTGTTCTACGGCACGACGTCGGGCGGCAGCGGTTTCGAGGGGACGATCTTCCGTGTCGACGGGATGGCGGCGACCGACACCGCGGAAGGCTTCTTCGAGACGCTTCATTCCTTCAGCGCGTTCGTCAACGGCGATGGTGAAGGACCGTCCGGGCTCGTCGAAGTGGCCGGTGCGTTTTACGGCACGACGATCGGCGGCGGCGCCTTCGGGGGCGGGACGGTGTTCAGGATGGACGCCAGCGATCCGTACACTGTCACGCTGCTCCACTCGTTCGATCCATCGTCGCAGACCGACGGCGCGTCGCCGCGGGCAGCGCTCGTCGACGGCGGCGACGGTTACTTGTACGGCACGACGACCTTGGGTGGCGTCCAGGGCTGGGGAACGGTTTTCAGGATCGACACAGCGGGAACCGACTTCAGCGTCATTCACGACATGGCGAACGGCGGCGGGATTTTCCCGCAAGCACCGCTGCTGAAGATAGGGACGGTACTTCTACGGCACATCGCAGCAGCCGTGTGACGGCTTCACTGTGTTCTGCGGCGCCGTCTTCCGGCTGGACGCGACCGGCACCGACTTTCAGACCCTTCATGCGTTCGGACAATTCGACAGATTCGGGTCGCTGACGACGCCGCTTACGCTTGGAAGCGACGGCGCGCTCTACGGCATCGCCCAGCTTGGTGTGGGCACACACACGAACGGCACGGTGTTCCGGATGGTCGACTTCGACGATCCTGCGGTGACGCCCTCGCTCACCGCGTGGCTCGACATGAATCCGGCCACCACCGGGGCGCAGCCGCAAGCCGGATTGATTGAGGTCAACGGCGTGCTGTTCGGAACGGCGCCGTCGGGAGGCGTAGGAGGCGTTGGCACCATCTACCGCGCTGCTCTCGGGGCCGCGCCGTCGCAGGTCGGCGCCGTTCATTCGTTCGGCCCGGTCCAAATGAACTCACCGCTCGGCGAGATGACCGTCGTCGGCGGCGATCTGTTCGGCACCACGTCGCGCGGCGGCGCGCACGACTCCGGAACCATCTTCCGTCTCACGCCGGGCACGTCGACTCCCGTGATCGTTCACTCGTTCGACGGCGGAAACACAGCCGACGGCACGACGCCGGCGGCCGGCGTGATCGCCGACGCAGACGGCACGCTGTACGGCGTCACGGAATACGGTGGCCAATTCGGCGGCGGCACGCTGTTCAAGACCGACGTCAACGGGTCCGCGTTCTCGATCCTGCACTCGTTCAGCGGAGCCGACAATTCAGACGGCGTCCAGATATACGGCCGGCTGCTGCAGATCGGCAACTGGCTGTACGGCACCGCGTCCGTGGGTGGTCCGCATTCCTCGGGCTCGGTGTTCAAGGTCATGAAGGACGGGACCAACTTCCAGCTGCTGCATGCATTCGGGGATGCGGCGTTCATCGTCGATGGCGCTTCACCGTACAGCGGTCTCATTCAGGGGAGCGACGGCCTGCTGTACGGAACGACGCAGATGGGCGGATCGACCGGAGGCGGCACCGTTTACCGAATCGCTACGGACGGAAGCGCGTTCGAGGTGCTCTACTCGTTCGATTTCTCTCCGAACAGCGGCGCGTTCCCGCTCGGCGCGCTCGTGGAGGGCGCTCCGCGTCATTTCTACGGAACCGTGCCGAACAACGGCGTCACGAGCGGCGGCTCGATCTTCGAAATCGATGCGAGCGCGCAGCCGGCGACGTTCAGGAATCTATACACCTTCGCGAACGATCAGTTCTCGCCCTTTGGTGCCTTTCCGTCTGCCGGTCTCGTAAAGGGCGCTGGTGGCTGGTTCTACGGTACGGCTACGAACGCCGGCCCGGGCGGCGCTGGCACCGCGTTCGGCGTTGAGGTCCGCTCGGGCAACATTTCTCTCCTCGCTGCGTTCAACGGCGCGAATGGCAGCTCGCCGGAGGCGCCGCTCACGTTGATGAGCGACGGGTCGTTTTATGGCACCACCTACGCAGGCGGATCATCGGGCGCGGGGACGATCTTCCACCTGGTCTCGGATCGCGACGGTGATGGCGTTCCCGACGCGCTCGACAACTGTCCGGGAGCCGCGAATCCGGCTCAGACCGACACCGACGGCGACGGCATCGGCGATCAGTGCTCGACGATTCAGCGCGGCACAGCGACGCTCGTCCTCGGCCCGCTGCACTTCAATTACGACGGCGCACCGAAGCCGGTGACGGTCGCGACGAATCCACCCGGTCTTGGAGGCGTGTCCATCACCTACGACGGTTCCCCGACGGCGCCGACAGATGTCGGCAGCTATCAGGTGGTCGCGTCGTTGACGAATGCGAGCTTCACCGCGGCCAATGCAACGGGCACGCTCGTCATCGACAGAGGCTTCGCGACGCTCTCGCTGGGCGCGCTCGAAGCGACATACGACGGCACGCCAAAACCGGTGTCGCTGACGACGTCTCCCACCGGACTCATCGGAGTGACCGTGACGTACAACGGCTCGCCCACACCACCGACCGACGCGGGCAGCTACGCCGTGGTTGCGAAGTTGACAAACGATTCCTATGACGCAACCGACGCGACCGGCACGCTCGTCATCGACCAAGCCACAGCGACCCTGGCATTCGGCCCGTTGACGTTCGTCTTCGACGGCACCGCGAAGTCCGCGTCGGTGACGACGACGCCGCCCAATCTTGCAGGGGTGACGGTGACTTACAACGGATTGTTCGTGCGTCCGAGCGCAATCGGAGATTATCTCGTCCAGGCGGCGCTGCTCAATGCGAACTACACTGCGGCGCCGGTGACGGCGACCATGACCATCCATGCGTTCGACAACACGCCGCCGGTCGTCACCGCGCCGGCGGACACGAGCGTGCTGGCCACCGATTCCGCGGGCGCGTCGCTGCAGGCCAGGTACTACCCATGGGCGTCGAACACGCCGGGCGCCACGCCGCCGACACTCGACACGTTCTTCAGGAGCGCGACGGCGACCGACAACCTGGGCGGAGCGATCACCCAGTTGCCGACGCAAGTGATCGATTGCGCCACGGGCGCGGTGCTCGGCGTCGTCAACACCGCCACGGTGTTTCCGATCGGAACAAACTGTGTGCTGTTCCGCTTCCAGGACGCGGCGGGCAATGTGGGCGTCCTCGCGCGCCACGTCAAGGTCATCGGCGGCGCGAACACCTCGCCGTCGACGCCCGACGTGACGATTCCCATTCCGGGCTTCCTGCATCCGGACAGCGCGACGGTGGACTTCGAAGGCGGCGTGACCGCGCCGGGTATCACGACGGCGCGCTGCTTGAAGAGCGGCGACACCGCGCCGCAGCAAGACTTCGAGATCGAGTTCCACTATCCGCCCAACTTCTGTCCGGAAGGGCACACGTGTTGGGGACCGCCGCCACCGCCGCCCGTCATCTGCGACGTATCGACGAGCGCGACGTACACCGGACAGACCCTCATCTGCTTCGATGCGGGCTACGGATACGACACCATCCTTCATGTCACGCCCAGGACGGGGCAGTGGGAAGACGTGACGGTTCGTCCCGTCCCGACGAACGGGCCGGTGTGCGGCCTCGTGAGCTCGCTGTCGCCATTCGCGCTCTCGTCTTCGCTCGGCCGATTCGCGGCGCTCGGTGACGAGCGAGTGGAGATCGGCGGCAAGTCGATCGTCTCGGGCAGTGTGGGTGCGAACCAGCCTGCGGTCGCGCTCCCGCACCCCGATCGACAGACCGACCCTGCTGCCACCGTCTTGATCGGCGAACGGACCTCGATCGAGGCGGCAGGCGCGGCCGTGATCGGCGATACGATTCTGCTCCAGCCGGGAGCCCGGGTTCGCGACCTCATCGAGAACGCGCTGGTCAATCACCAAGCCGCCGTTCTCGGCGTCGACGTAAAGGGCGTGACACTGCCCTTGTTCACGCTCCCTGCCGTCAACCCTGTGACTCCTGGTGCGCAGGACATCGTCGTGGGCCCGAATCGCTCGATGAACATCGGGCCGGGCGCGTACGGTCGCGTCGTGATCCAGCGCCGGGGCAGCTTGACGCTCGCCGCCGGCTCGTATCAGTTCCGCTCGCTCGAGCTCGAGGACGACGCGACGTTCGTCGCAAACGGCAGCGTCGACATTCACGTGAAGGGCGAAGTCGCCGCGGGCGACAGAACGCGGTTCGGCGCGGGAGCGGGGACGGCGGCATCGGCGGTCATGGTGTTCGTCGAAGGCGCCGACGCCTCCTGCGGACATGTCGCCGTCGACGACGGCGTGCGGCGGCTCGCATCCGTGCACGTGGGCGAGAAGAGCGTGATCCGGGCAAACTTCTACGCGCCGAACGGCACGATTTGGATCAAGAACGATTCGAGCGCGACGGGAGCGTTCATCGGCAAGCAAGTACGGATTGGCGAATCCGTGAAGCTGACGCTCGACAGCGGATTCCGCCAGTAGCCGCGCATCGTGCGTTGACCTGCCCACGCCGGGCGCCTCGATCGTGAGGCGTCCGGCGTCTGTCTCACGTCTTGTCGCATGCCGGGCGCTTGGTCGACTATCGGAACGGCCGACTATAATCGGTCGCGCCGATGAAATCGCCAATCCTGCGCGCATGCCGACGAACGCTCGTGCCGTCATTCTGGTTGGCGCTCGCGGTCATCCTGATCGCGTCGACGACGGCGAGCGCGCAAATCCCTGCGTCCGCGTATCCCGCGCGTCGCGCGGCCGCGCTGGCTGCGATCGGCGGCAACGTGCTGATCGTGCCCGCGCGCGCTTCGTTCCTCGCGGATGATCAGCTCGGGTTCACGCAGGCCGCCGACTTCCAATATCTGACGGGGCTCGACGACGTCGTGGGCGCGGTGCTCGTGCTCGATGGTGCGACGGCGCAATCGATGCTGTTTGTCGCGCCCCGAAATCCGCTCGTGACGCGCGGCACGGTCGCGGCGGGTGCGGAGTCCGCATCGCGACTCCACTTGGCGAGCGTGCAGCCGATCGACGCGCTGGAAGCGTGGCTGCGTCAGCGCTTCACCCGCTCGTCGTCGGCGTACGTCGCCCCAACGGACGCGCGTAACGCCGTCGCCGCACCGTTGCCGATGGCGAGCTCGGTCGTCCGCTGGCAGGCGTGGCTCACATCGCTCGGCGCCGCGAAAGTGATGTCGGCCGTCGATGTGCTGCGGCCGCTGCGCGACATCAAAGACAGCCACGAGATATCCGTGCTTCGCGACGTCGGGCGCACGAGCAGCGCCGCATTTCTGGCGGGGATGCGTGCGCTCGCTCCTGGAAAATGGCAGCACGACACGGAGCTTGTCGTCGTCGATGCGTGCCGCGCGGCGGGTGCGCGCGGCGTGTCGTTCTGGCCGTGGACGATGAGCGGTCCGAACGCGGACTTCAACTCGCTGTGGAACACGTTCCTGTCCTACGATCACGTCGATCGTCAGATGAAGGCGGGCGAGGTCGTGCGGGTGGACGTTGGATGCCAGGTCGATCACTACATGGGTGACGTCGGGCGCACCGCGCCGGTCTCGGGCAAGTTCACCGACGGGCAGCGTGAGGCATGGGACCTCTTCATCGCCGGCTATCGCGCGGGGCTCACGACGCTGAAGGCCGGCGCAACGCCCAAAGCTGTCTACGATGCGGCGCTCACAGAGGTGCGTCGTCTTGCTCCGTCGCTCACCACATCGCAGGGTAAGCGTGCCGCCGACACGCTGCTGGGGCCGAAGGGGACAGAACCGTGGGAGCTGCACGGCGTCGGGCTGGACGATGCGGAAGGCTTGCCCGCTGTGCTGCGCTCCGGAATGTCGGTCGCATACGAATTGATGTTCACCGTCGACGGCGATGGTTTCTATCTCGAGGACATGATTCTCGTGAAGAACGACGGCTACGAGATATTGACGCCAGGCCTGCCGTATACCGCACGTGAGATCGAAGCGGCGATGGCCATGCGCGCGGCAGCGCGCGCGAAGTAGTTAAGCAGAATGTGACCGTCGGTCCGGATCGTGCCTGACGTTTCCCATGTGTGGCGCGCCCTGCGCCACCGGAACTTCCAGCTGTTCTTCGCGGGCCAGACGATCTCCGTCGTCGGCACGTGGATGACGCGGCTGGCCACGAGCTGGCTGGTTTACCGGCTCACCCACTCGGCGCTCCTCCTCGGCGTCGTCAGCTTTTCGTCGCAGATCGTCGCGTTCGCGCTCGGACCCGTGGCCGGTGTCTGGGTCGAGCGCCTGAATCGCCGAAAGCTGCTGGTGTGGACGCAGGCGGCGGGCTCGGTGCAGTCGCTCGCGCTCGCGGCCCTGACCCTCACGCATCTAATCACGCTTTGGGAAATTATCGCGCTGAGCGCGTTCCAGGGATTGATCAACGCGTTCGACATGCCCGCGCGGCAGTCGTTTCTCGTGCAGATGGTCGACGATCGGAGCGATCTCGGCAACGCGATCGCGATCAACTCGTCGATGAACAACGGCGCGCGGTTGATTGGTCCGGCGATTGCCGGTCTGGTGATCGCGGCCGTCGGCGAAGGGTGGTGCTTCTTCATCGATGGCGTCAGCTACTTCGCGGTGATCGCGTCACTGCTCGTCATGCGGATCACGACGCTCGACGATCGACGCCGAGCGAGCCGGATGATCGAGCAGATGCGCGAAGGCTGGGACTACGTCAGGACGTTCCGTCCGGTCCGCACAATCCTGCTGCTGTTCGCGTTGACGACGCTGATGGGATATCCCTACACGGTGCTGCTGCCGGTCTTCGCGGCGCAGACGCTGCACGGCGGCGCGCACACGCTCGGCTGGTTGACCGGTGCCTCAGGCGTCGGAGCGCTCGCGTCGGCGCTTTCGCTCGCGTGGCGGAAGACGGTCGTCGGCCTCACGCGCCTGCTCCGCGCATCGGCGGCGGTGCTCGGCGGCGCGCTGATCGTGTTCGGCTTCTCGCATACGCTGTGGCTGTCGCTCGCCGCCATGGTGTTCGCCGGGTTTGGCCTCATTCAGATATCGTCTGCGAGCAACACGGTGATTCAGACACTGGTCTCCGAAGACAAGCGCGCGCGGGTGATGAGCTACTACACGATGACGTTCTTCGGCGCGGCGCCAATCGGGAGCCTCCTTGCAGGGATACTGGCCGACCGCGTCGGCGCCGGGGCGACGGTCGTTTTTACGGGCACGGTGTGCCTGGCCGGCGCGTTGTGGTTCAGTATCCAGCTGCCCGGGCTTCGCGAAGTGATGCGGCCGATCTACGTCGAGATGGGGCTCATCCGAAAGGAGACCGTCGATGGCGCCGTGCGTTGACACGCGGGTCGCCAGGCGATGAAGCGAAACGGCGACTACGGCTATGACGCGCCGTACGCGCTGATCGCATTCGCCGCGCTGGGGACCGCCAGCGCGATCGCGTCGTTCGTGGTGTTCCGTACGCAGGGCCGTGGCTTCACGGCGCTGGCGTTCTACGGCGCCTTCTTTCTCGCAAACGCGGCAAGTTTTTTCTACACGACACGACGCGGCAAATTTCTCGTCTGGGACGAAGTGATCGACGGGCTCCGCCTTCGTCGCGACGAGCGTGTGCTCGATTTGGGCTGTGGTCGCGGCGCGGTTCTCGCTGCGGTCGCGCGCAGATTGGGCGCCGGCCGGGTGACCGGCCTCGATTTGTGGAGCACGCACGATCAATCCGGGAATTCCAGCGCGGTGACGCTTCGAAACGCATCGCTCGAAGGCGTGCGCGACCGCATCCAGATCGTGACGGGCGACATGCGCGCGCTTCCGTTTGCCGACGGCACATTCGATCTCGTCGTCTCGAGTCTCGCGATCCACAACATTTCGTCCAACGCCGATCGAGTGCAAGCGATTGGAGAAGCGTGGCGCGTGCTCAAAGAGGGTGGGCGTCTGGCAATCGCCGACATCCGCGCGACCGGACGGTACGCTGACGCACTGCGTGCGCGGGGCGCCGCGGGAATCGTCCGGCGTCGGCTCGGATGGCGCTTCTGGTACGGCAACCCATTCGCCGCCACCAGTCTGGTGACCGCAATCAAATCAGCGCCGTCGATAAATGGCCCCGACCCGACGTAGCATTGGCGCGATGAGTCACCGCATTCGTTTCGCCGCCCCGGTTGTCGGCATTCTCGCGTTGCTCGGCGGATCGTGCCGCGCCGGTTCGACGACCGCTCCGCCCGCTAAGGTGCTCACGTACACGAGCCCGATGTGGTACGAGGAGACGGGGCGCTACTATCAGGTCGCGCCTGATGGCCGCTCGGCGATCTACGGGTCGGGACCACGATCGCGTCTCTACGATCTGGCAACAGGCAAGGAAAGCACCGCGTGGCACGCCTCGATGGAGCAGGTGAGCGGCGGCGCTTTTCAGCCGTCTGGCTTCTCGCACGGCTCGGCGCCGTCGGCGGCGCGACCGGTTGGTACGCGGAGAGCGGCGGACGTCTGTCGCGGCTCTCGATTCCACCCGCCGCGCTCCCGCGCTGGTCGCCCGACGGATCGCGGCTCGCGTACTTCACGCCGGGCCAGGCGATGATCGCGTTGGGCACGCCGACCACTCTGGCAGTCGTTCCGATCGATGGCGCGGTGAACGGTCTCAGCTGGACGCCTGCGGGTGACGCGCTGTATGCGATCGCGCTGCACGTCACGGGGCTCTCCTCGCTCGTGAAAATCTCGCTCGACTGGCGCTGACCACCGTGGTCCGTCCAGAGCTCGACGCGTCTCCGTTCATCAATACGCTCGCGTTTGCGCCGGACGGCCGCACAATCTTCCTCGCGCTCGCCAGCGACACAGCGCCCGATCCGAAGGTACGGCACGATCCCGACGCGCCGCATCGCGATCTCAATATCTACGCGCTCGATCTCGGGAGCAGCCAGCTTCGCGCGATCGTCACGTCGCCAGGCGACGACTGCTGTCCCCACGCGGCGGCGGGGTCGTTGTATTGGACGCACAACGATCCGCAGCCGGAGGTCGTCGTGTTTCCGATCGCCGGCGGCGATCCACATGCCGTCGCGGATCATGGATTCCTGCCACGGTGGAAGCCCGACGGACGACAGATTGCGTTCACGCGCGCTTACTATCGTCTGTCCGATTACGGTCTGGACATGGACGGCTGGGTCGTCGGCGTCGACGAGGCTGGACGCGCGACGTCTCCCGCAAAATCGTGGATTGCCGGATTCGGCGAAGACATGGGACCGGTCTGGTCACCCGACGGGCGTTGGGTCGCGTATCACTCGCATCGTTCGGCGACAGCGGTGCCGCTCTATGAATCGCCCGGACGAACCGACGACGAGTGGCTGATGCTCGCCGTCGGGCGGACCCGAAATTCGTCTCACCGACTTCGGGTTCGAGGTCGGCCCTCCCGACTGGGCGCCCGACGGCCGCCGCATCATCTTCGATTCGTGGGAAAGGGACGGCGTGCCTCGGTTCGCCAAGCCGTGGATCGTGACGATCGATCCCGCAACGGGCCGATCGACTCGGCGCGAAGCGGATGCCGCTGCCGCCCGGCGTTGCCGGCATCGCGGGTGAAGCATGGTCGCCGCGCGCCGAGGAAATCGCGTTCATCGAACGGATCGACGACGTGCGCCGCGCGCTCTGGCTCTCACGCCCGGACGGCGGCGATGCGCACAAGCTGGTGGACTTCTCGAGCTACACGATCGGTGGCGTCGCGTGGACGCCGGACGGACAGCGAACTGCTCTACAGCGCGCTAATCGATGATCGCATGCAGATCTTCGCGATCCCACGCACCGGCGGCACTCCGCGTCAACTGACGCACGGCGACGTCAACATGATGCACCCGAGCGTGTCGCCCGACGGGCGTCTCGTCGCCGCGTCGAGAATTCCGTGGCACAAAGAGCTGTGGCGATTGCCGCTGCGGTAACCGCGTTCAGGTTTTTGCGGGGAGAGCGATGCCGGCCCAGAGAGACTCCCGCATTCGCCGAGTCTCCGCGAGCGCGCGGGCACCGGCCTTCGTGACATCGAACACCCGCCGCGGCGCGGCAATGCCGCCGACGGTCGACCGCGCCGAGCTCACGAGGCCCTTCGCTTCGAGACGATCGAGCGTGATGTATACGGAGCCGATCGTCACGCTGCGGCCGGTGACCCGTTCCAGCTCGCGCCGGACGTTCATCCCATAGGCCTCGGGCGCGGTACGGACCACCGCGAGCATGACGTGTTCCTCGAGGCTGCCGAGCGGTGCGATGTCTGTATCCCGCGAGCTCTTCACGTTAACGCGTGCCCTCCGCTCTCACTGCTGACGCAAGACTACCGCAGGATTCGTGCGACTCGCCCTCCGCGCCGGGACGAAGGCGGCCAGCGAGCCGGCGACGAGGAGCGTCGCCACGGCCGCGACGAGCGTCAGCGGATCGGTCGCGCCGACTCCGTACAGGAGCGCCGTGAGCAGACGCGTCAGCGCAAACGCCGCGATGATCCCGACGATGCTGCCGCCGCCGACGAGCCACAGCCCACGGCCAAGTACCTGCGTGATCACACGCTCGGGCGCCATTCCGAGCGCCAGCTTGATGCCGGTACGCACGCAGCCTGCGCGTGACGTAGTGCGAGATCATGCCGTACACACCGACCGCGCCGAGCACGAGCGCAAGGCCGGCCAGCAGCGACACCAACGTCGCCAACCGTCCCGGCGGTCCCACCGCATCGTCAAAGATCGACGCCATTGCGGCCGTGCGTTCGACCGCCATCGATTGGCCATTGCGTTGAAGAACGGTTCTCGCCGCCTGCAGGAGGCGCGGGACGTCGGCTGCAGACGCGCCGGCCACGACGAACGTCGTCGCCGGAAGCATGACCGGCACGTGTTCATAAAGCATGTAGCGCGCCGGCGGCGGGGGATCGGTGAGGCGTTCTTCTGCGACGTTTCCCACGACGCCGATGATGCGTTCGCCGTTCGCATCGAAGGTCTCCAGGTACCGGCCGATCGGGTCTTCGCCCGGAACATACTTCTGCGCGAGTGCTTCGTTGATGATGACGAGCCGCTCTTTCGATTGCCGATCGGCGGGCTCGAATGCGCGGCCGGCCCGCAGGCGGATCCCCATCGCTTTGAAATAGTCGTCCGTGACGATGCGAAACGCGGTGACGACGCCGCGAACCTCAGGCTTGCCGCGGATGCGCATTCCCCAGTTGTCGCCAGACCCGCGCAGCGGGATCTTCTCGGCCGCGGCCGCCGCGCGCACGTTCGGGATCGTCTGAAGCGCGGGTAATACGTCGAGCACGACGCGCAGGCGCTGCGCGTGGGTCAGCTGACTTGGAATCGTGACGTCGACGACCGCCACGTTGTCGACGCGCACGCCCGGATCGATGCTCCGGAGTTTAGCGACGCTCCGAAGCAGCAGGCCGGCGCCGGCCGCGAGCAGCACCGCGACGGCAATCTGTGCGACGACGAGCGCGCCTTCAACCCGTCCGCCGCGGCCCGAGATTCCGCCGGTCCGCCCGGTGCCCATCGTCCCCTGAAGATTTCCACGCCAGAGCGCAAGGCTCGGCACAACGGCGACGACGACCGCCGCGACCAGGGCGAACGACGTTGCTGCGGCAAAGACGGTCCAGTCGAGCGATGCGGACTCGGCGAGCGTGCCGAGCGGCAGCAGCTCGACGAGCAGCTTGAATGCCACGCTGGCGAGAGCGGCTCCGACAAGACCCGAGAGGATGCCGAGCAGCAGCGCCTCGAGCGTGAGCTGCTGAATCAATCGTTGGCGCCCGGCGCCGAGCGCCGTGCGTACCGCGAGCTCGGTCGCGCGGCCGCTGACCTGTCCGAGCATCAGCGCCGACACGTTGACGCAGGCCATCAAGAGGATCAGCGCCATCGCCGCGAGCGTTGCCAGCAGTCCGGGCCTGACGTCGCCGACGATGAAATCGCGAACCGGCGTTACGGCGGGCGCGCGCGTTTTGTCCCACTGTGGCGGGTACTTGAAGCGCTTTCCGAGCTCCGCCGCAATCGCATGCAGCGGCCCGTTCATGTTGTCGATGCGCAGACCCGATGCCGCGCGTCCGATCAGCGTCCAGTTGCCGTCATCGTTGGCGGGGCGGAGGGCCGCCGCCGTCCACAGCTTCGTGGCGGGCGACGGAAACCAGAATCCTGGCGGCATCACGCCCACGACCGTTCGCGCCTGTCCGCCGAGGTGCAGCTGCCGGCCGACGATCGACGGATCTGCGCCGAGCTCGCGCCATAACTGATAGCTGAGGACGGCGACCGGCGCCGCATTCACGCTGTCGTCGCCTTGCTGAAACACGCGGCCCATGAGCGGCCCGACGCCGAGCACGTCGAACAGCTCGAACGAGGTGTCGATGCCGTGAACGAGCTGGAGGGGCTGACCAGGAATGTCGAGGGTTTCATCGCCCGGCATGTAGGCGGCCATGCGGCTGAAGCCCGGAAACTCCGGCCGGAAATGCAGAAATTCCTGCTCGGTCCACGAGCCGTCGAACCAGAGCACGCCGAGTTGTTCTTCGTGCGCGATGGGAAGCGGATTGAGAAGCAGCGCGCGGACGATACTGAAGATGGCCGCGGTGCCGCCTGCGCCGAGCGCGAGCGTGAGAACGGCGAGAAATGCGTAGGTCGGCCGGCTGGCGAGCCGTCGCGCCGAGTAGCGCAAATCCATAATCCAGCTTTCGAGCACGTGACCTCCAGGTTGCCATCGACTCGATGGCGGTTCGAAGCCGGTCCACCCGCGCCACCACGCGCGCGCGACGAGCGATGGCATGGACCCAAAGAGCTGACGCCAGAGCCACAAGCGAGCGGTCACACGGCCGTGCCGCGCGACCCGGTCGTGGTGCTCGGCCACGAGATCCTCGAGCACTTCCGACCGTTCGGCGGCAGGCAGGAGTGCGCGGAAGAGCGCGGCCGGCACGCCGAGCCCGCGGGAATCGCTGCGCCGTTCGGAATCGTCGAAGTTCATAGAGCGTGGAACCGGGCGGGCGATTCTACATTGTAGAAGTTAGACGAGCGCCGCGGTCGATAGGTTTAAAGGCCGGATGAGGCGACCCTACAATATCGCCGCCTATTCATTCGTCTACAACAGCAGGTGAGGAACGCGGCCAGCGCGGCGCCGATGGCACTCGAGCAGGACCGGCGGATCTCCGAGGTCGTGACACGGGAGCAACCGCGCCTGCGGAATTTCATCCGCCGCCGCGTCCCCGACCCGCGCGACGCCGAGGACATCCTGCAGGACGTCTTCTACGAGCTCGTCGAAGCGAACCGCCTGCTGATGCCGATCGAGCACGTCACCGGATGGCTGTTTCGTGTCGCGCGCAATCGCATCACGGATTTGTTTCGGAAGAAGCAGCCTGAGAGCTTCAGCGACGCGACGATCGTCGACGAGAACGACGAACTCCTGCAGCTCGAGGATCTGCTTCCGTCGCCGGATGCGGGGCCAGAGGCGCTTTACGCGCGCAGCGTGCTGCTTGACGAGCTCGAACTCGCGATCGACGAGTTGCCGGACGAGCAGCGGGACGTGTTCGTCGCGCACGAGTTGGAAGGACGCAGCTTCAAGGAAATGGCGCAGGAGACCGGCGTGAGCATCAACACGCTCCTGTCGCGCAAACGGTACGCGATCCGGCATCTGCGCGAACGTTTACGAGAAATCCACGACGAGCTCGTGAAAGGGTGAGGAACACAATGAGAAGGAGATGGTGGTTTGTCTTGGCTCCCGTTGCGATCGTGCTGTTCGTTGCGATCGGCGGCGCCGTCGTACAGCAGCTGTGGAACTGGCTCGCGCCTTCAATCCTCGGGTTGCGCCAGATCACGTTCTGGCAGGCAATCGGGCTGCTGGCGCTCTGCCGCATCCTGTTCGGCCGATTCGGCGGTCGTCGCTTCGGCCGATCCGAGGCGCGGCGCCGGATCGTCGAGCGCGCAGCGGAACGCATGAGCCCCGAGGAACGCGAACGGTACCGCGAAGGTATGCGCGGACGATGCGGCTTCGGCGCGTCCGCAGCGGAGGGGAAGATGCCGTGAAGACCCAGCGGAGATGTACATTGGGGCGTGCCGCTCTTCGTCTATCGATCGATCGTTCCGACGTCAGCGGTTGATTTGTTCCAGTGGCACGAGCGCCCCGAGGCGCTGCTCGATCTCATCCCGGCGCGTCGGTGGGTGCGAATCGAAGAGCAAGTCGGGGGACTGCGCGACGGCGGACGCGTCATCTTTTCGATCGGCGTCGGACCGGCGCGCCTTCGATGGGAAGCGCGACACTTCGGCTACATCCCGAACGTGCAGTTCTGCGACGAACAGGTGCGCGGTCCGTTCGCCGTGTGGCGGCATACGCATCGGGTGGAATCGATCGCGCCGGAGCAGAGCGTGTACGAGGATCGCGTCGAATACGCAGTGCCGGGTGGACCGCTCGTCAACCGTCTGCTCGCACCGATGCTGCAGCGCCTTCTTTCGATCTCGTTTGCCGAACGTCACAAAATTGTGCACGACAGCCTGCGACAGCTCACGCGCGTTCGCTCCAGTCGCGAACCGCGAATGGACCGGCGGTGAAAACGAAAGTTGTCGTCAACGATCGGATGCAGCAGGGCTACACGTACTATCGAACCGAGCCCGCCGGCCACCGCTTCGCCCCAGGATTCCGCCCCGACTTGACGCCGAAGGCGATGCTTCAGCTCGGCGTCTTCGGCGGGAAATACATGACCGATTGCCGCGCGGAATTTCCGAACAACTGGTTCGCCCGCGCGAAGCTGTGCGAAGTGCGGCACGATCCCCGGCTCAATTGCTTCGGCGTGAACGCGTCGCAGTCGCTCGCGGTGTGGCGGCGCAACGGCTGGATTCGTCCTCAAGATCCGCGCGGCTGGTTCCAGTGGTACTGCCGCTACTACTCGGGCCGGCGATCGTCCGACGACACGAGACAAATCAGGCGATGGCGGGCGATCGCGCGCCACGTGGCGGCGATTCGGCGGAACTGCGAACAGGGCGATCTCGACTGCCGGCGACGGCAGCGGCAGGCCGCGCTTCATTGGGCATATGACAGTCGGAAGATCTAACGTGCGCGTGGGCATCTCGTCGTGCCTGCTCGGCGAGCCCGTCCGGTTCGACGCCGGGCACAAGCGCGACGCGTTCCTCACAGACATCTTCGGCAAATTCGTGGAATGGGTACCGGTCTGCCCGGAGATGGAATGCGGACTCGGCGCGCCGCGCGAGCCCATGCGGCTTGTGCGCGAGGGACGCCGGATCATGCTGCGCACTGTGAAAACAAACACGGACCTCACCGACCGCATGGCAGCATTCGCTCGACAACGAACGTCGGCGCTCGCCGCCGAAGAACTGAGGGGATACGTGCTGAAGAAGGACTCGCCGAGCTGCGGCCTCGAGCGCGTCAAACTCTACGATCGCAATGGGGTCGCCGAGAGATCGGCACGCGGTGTCTTCGCCGCTGCGCTGGTCGAGCGGTTCCCCGATCTGCCGATCGAGGAGGAAGGCCGGCTGTCCGACCCGAAGCTGCGAGAGAACTTCGTGGAGCGCGTGTTCGCGTATGCGCGGCTTGCGCGGCATGTTCGCCGGCCGTTGGACGGTCGGCGCGCTCGTGCGTTTTCACACCGCGCACAAACTGATTCTCATGGCGCATTCGCCCGAGGCATACCGCCAGCTGGGACGGCTGACCGCAAACGTGAGTGCGGTGCCGCGACAGGAGTTCGCGCAGCTGTACACGACGCAGGTTCATGAGCGCGCTGTCGACGCTCGCGACGCGGCGACGCCACACCAATGTGCTGCAGCACGCGCTCGGCTATTTCAAGAAACAGCTCGATCGCGCCACGAAGGCGGAGCTGCTCGACGTCATCGACGAGTATCGTCGCGGGTTGATACCGCTCATCGCACCTGTGACGCTACTCCGCCATCACGTCCGCGTTCACGGGGTCGAGTACCTGGCGGGGCAGCTGTATTTGGATCCCTATCCCAAAGAGTTGATGTCTACTGCCGTTTATAGGCAACCCCGTTGATCGTCAGCATCCCGTTCGCCGGCTTCGGAGCGACGATTGTTTCCGGCTGATTGCCTTCCATCTGAATGTGGATGCTTCCCTCATCGATGGTGTAACGGCCCGCGTTGCCAGGGTCGCTGCGCGCCGCCGTGTCGAAGTCGAACCGGCCGATGTCGCCGCCGGGCACCTCGAGCTTGTCGTACGCCCGGTACACGCGGCCGTCGGCGGAGAACAGATAGAAGTGCAGCGCGTTCGTGTAGTAGCCCGACCCGATCACGTTGATCATCGTGGCCATGTACTTCTGCTTCATCCCCATGTAAAGCCCGGCGACTGATCGCGCCTCCGCTGGATTGAGCGGCGGCAGTGCGCGCCCGGCCTCGACGTGCAGCGTCGCCGCCATCGCGTTCAAACGGGGAATCGCCATCTGCCAGCTTTGCGCCGTCCCGGCCGAGGCGTCGACGATCGCCGCCAGCCCGCCGGCGACGATCACCATGCGCATATGCGGCTTCGGCAGGCCGACGATGTTTTCCACGAAGCTCGCCATGAGCACCAGCTGCGCGCCAGGGATGTTCATCGTCTGAAACGTCGGCGGCGCCGCGACGTTTTCTTCTTTGTGCATCAGATCGATCCAGTCGCGCAGCAGCGTCGTCTGAAAGAGCTGCCTGATGTCTCCGTTGAACGGCCGGAACGGGTACACCTGTACCTGACGCGTTGAAATCCGAGAAGGAGTAGTCCTCCGCAGGACCGGCGCTCCCACGGAGCGCGTTCGCTGGCGGTGTGTATCGCAGCACGGGCGGAGGCTGTTGGCCCATAGCGTCTGTTCCGACGAACGACAGGAGCAACATGATCAGGCACATGACGGCGTCCTCCGTTAGACAGGTTTGCAGCGCGATGCGAGGAGACCGGTCGCTTCGTTGATGTCGATGTCCGCGATGAGCAGGCCGCATTGGCCGTATGGCTGATAACAGGCGAGGGCGCCGTCCGGCCGCACCACCGCCGACGTCGTCGGCGAGCCGGCGCTGGCGTAATTGACCGTCGCGAAGAAGCAGGTATTCTCCGCCGCGCGACACAGCGCCGCTTTCTCATGAAACGTGTTGGCCGGGTCGGCAAATTGCGTCGGCCGGTATCCGCCAGGTTCCGCCTCGTGGAAGTGAGGATGAAAGACGATGTGCGCACCTTTTTGCGCTGCCCACCGCACGGTTTCCGGATATCGCCAACCCTCGTGACAGATCGCGATGCCGAACGTCAGCGGTCCGGATCTTAAACAGATGGCGACCGCTGCCGGCGGCATAAGGCGACTCTTCAGACGGATCGAGTTGCACCTTGTCCTGAAAGCCGGCGATCGTGCCATCGCGATCGATGACGAGCGCGGAGATCAGCAGTGCGTCGGTCCCTGATTTCCGGACCAGGCGCTCGGTGCCAAGGACGACGGCGATGTTCGCTTGCCGAGCGGCCGCGGCAGCCGCGGACCACGCGCGCTCGAGAAACGCCGCGTCGGGCGGCGGCACGTGTTTACCGACGGCGCGGTAACCGGGGACGAAGCATTCCGGAAAGCAGATGATGTCCGCGCGCTCGGCGGCGGCCGACGCGATCGCGTTCTGTGTCAACACGATCGAATCCTCAGGACCCGCCGGATATTGAATGTTGGCGAGCGCGATTCGAACGGTGCTCATCGATCGAGCCTTCCCATTGACCGGAAACGAACAGCGTCAGCGACCCGGGCGACACGGGTTCGCCACAGCCTGACATCAATATAAGGCGGCGAAAGCGTCGCCGCTGTATGGCTGAGCCAGTGTCGCACGAATCAACTCTCGCGTCCGGCAGGCTGATTGCTGGGAAAGAGAGCATGATGAAAAACCTGATCACCACAGCCGTTTCCGCCCTCGCGATTGCTGGAACGATCGCGTGCGGGAACAACAATCAGGCGGCCAAGACGAACTCATCGACGGCGCAGCCGCCGGCGGCCGCGACAGATCAGAAAGCCGAGAACGCGGCGACGCCGATCACCGTCACCGGCTGTCTGCAGCACGACGGCGGTACGTACATCGTGACGCGTCTCAACGAGCCGTCGCAGAAGGGCGTCGGCACGAGCGGGAGCGCCGCGGCCGTCGAGCACGAGCAGTTGCGAGAGGCGGCAAACGCGTATCGCGTGGATCCGAAGCAGGATACCGACCTAGACAAAATGGTCGGCAAGAAGGTGAGCGTGCGTGGAACGGTCGAGGACAAAGCGAATCTGCCGCAAGCGAGCGGTACGTCGGGCCAGGGCTCGCCTGACGATCGCCCGGACATCGGTCGCAGCGATCTCGCGAAGATCAGCGCGGAGACCGTGTCGGTGGTGGCGGACAGCTGCGGCAGCGCGACTAAAGCGAAGGCGCACGCCAAAACTGCCGCCGCCAAGACGCGGCGCTAGGCGCCGCTCACGCCCGTCCGGCGAACTCGCGCGTTTCGGTGTGAACCTTGACCTTCTCGCCTTCTTTGATAAAGAGCGGGACGCGAATCGCCAGACCCGTTTCGAGCGTCGCGGCCTTGGTCACGCCGCCGCTCGCCGTATCGCCCCGCACGCCGGGCTCGGTCGACGTGACCGTGAGCTCGACGTGCGGCGGGAATTGCACACCGATCGGGCCGCCGTTGTATTTCAGAATCTGCACGAGCACGTTGTCCACGAGCAGCAGACGATCCTCGCCGACGATGTCCGCGCCGAGCGTGAGCGTCTCGTAGTTGTCCTGATCCATGAAGTGATAGCCGGTGCCATCGCTGTAGAGGTATGACGCCGACACCTGCACGAGATCCGGCTCGCCGAATTTCTCGCCGGCTTTGAACGTCTTGTCGAAGACGGCGCGCGTCAGCAGATTGCGCATCTTCAGCCGGACGAGGGTCTGACCGCCGCGCGCGGTCGGCCGCGAGATCTCGACGTCGAGGCAATGATACGGAGCGCCTTCGAGCTCGAAGAACATTTTCCGCTTGATGTCGATCGCTTCAATCAGGCTCGCCATTCCTCAACCGTACACCGAGCCTGCTGTTCTCTGGAAGCAAAGGTTCTCGAAAAGGCACGCGCCGGAGAGTGGCGCGACGTAGGCGCTCGTCTCCGGCGGCAGGCTTAGGATTGCGTCGCTGGCGTCAGCGCGCTCGCTGCAGCGTTCCCTGATACGGCAGTACCTGGCCCGCCGTCACGTCCGCCTCGAACGACATCGTCTGATAGCCGGCGGCGCGTACTTCGATGTGGTGACGGCCGGGAGGAAGACCGAGCGGCTGTGTTCTCGGCCCGAAGTCCGCGACCGTCCCGACGTATGTGCCGTCGACCAGCACCGCCGCGCTCGACGGCGTGATCTCGAAGCTCACACCGCCTGTCTGCTGCTCACCCGATTGCGCGCCGGCGGAAGGCGGCGGCGCCTGCTGCGTTGAATAACCCGGCGCTCCGGAACCGTACTGCGGGTCGCTCGGCGACGCGTAGCCGCCGGAGTTTCCGTAAGGCGGATAGACGTACACGGACGAGGGATTCGGATACGCGGACGGGTACGCATAGGGATACGCGTACGGATATGCGTACGGGTAACCGTAACCGTAACCGTAGTATGGATACGAGACCGGATAGCCAACCCACAATCCAAAGCCCACACTGAAATGCGCGTGGAACGAATAGTACGGATACGCGTAGTGCGCGCCGTAGCCGTACGTGCGGCCGTAACCGTAGCCGTAGGCGTGCCCGTAACCGTAGCCGCGCGCTCCCGCGACGGCGACACCGCGCGGTCCCGCGACCGCAACGCCCCGCGGTCCGGCGACCGCAACGCCCCGCGGCGACGCGAATGTTCTCGCGCCGCCCGCCCGCACGGCCCCACTGCTGTGCACCGACGCGCCGCCGTGAACTGCGCCGCTGCTGTGGCCTGACCCGCCCCCGTGGCTTCCGCCGCCGCCGTGCTGGCCGGCGGTGGCCGGAGATGGAACGAGCGCGAGCGCCGACACGATCGCGAGCGGACCGAATATCCTGGACGAGGTCATAGATCCCCCAAGGGCAACTGGCCTATCCATTGTGACATAAAGATTTAGTGTTTCCTAGAACTTCACGGCGACGCCGATGCTGGCTCTCCAGAAATCGAAGTGGTCGAGCGCGAAGCCGGCTAGTTCCAGGTCCGTGACCTTGAAGCCGTACGCGCGAAAATAACGGAGATCGCCGCGCACCCCGAGATGTGGCGTGAAGAACCCCATCACGCCGCCGCCCGCGTCTATCGTGAAGTAGTTGTTCGAAATGGTCGCCGGGTTCGGCACGAGCACACTCGCCGCCGACGTGACGTTCAGATAGAGGTCACCGGCGCCGATGGCGCCGTACGGCTTCACGTGGCCGATCGTTGGACCGATGAGGGTGTTGGCCGAAATCGTCACGACGCGGTTCCTTGCGACCGCGTTCGCGCTCGTATCGATCAAATCCGGATGATACGCGAGCTCGGTTTCGACGCCGACGATCCTTCCGACGTTGCCGAGCGACACCCCGAATCCCCGCTGCGTGCTGCTGCCGGTCGCCGTCGGCGAGGTGAGCGTCGTATCGACAAACGGGTTGATGAAGAACTGGGCTGCGGCGGGTCGCGCGGTGCACACAACGAGCAGGACTGGGGCGAGATATTTGAGCAGCTTCATTGATGCCTCTTGGTTGACGATGGCCCGGTGTGGACCGTCGCTGATCCTTAACGCGTCAATGCGAGACGCAGCCCCTCAACTACCCGGTCGGACGCTGCTCTTTTCGTGCGCTCGTTCCCGGCGGGACTAGACGCTCAGCTCCCTGATCGGGCGCACTTCGACGCTTCCCTCCCGGGCCGGCGGAATCTTGGCCGCGACCTGGATCGCGTCATTGAGGTCGCGGGCGTCGATCAGATAGAAACCGGCGAGCGCCTCCTTCGTTTCCGCGAACGGGCCGTCGGTCACCGACAGCTTTCCGTTGCGCACGCGCACCGTCGTTGCCGTGTCCACCGGCTGCAGCGCTTCGGCCGCGAGCAGGACGCCGCTGTCCCGCAGGTCCTGGCCGCAGGCGGCGCATTCTCTGTCCGGCACGGCATGGAGCTTTTGCTGCTCGAGATATACAAGACACAAGTACTTCATAGGTCACGTCCTGTGATGCGGGCGCGACCGAGCGTCCGCCTGTTTCGTAGTCGATCGGCCGACGCGCGGATCGACACCGATGAACGCGAGGGTTTCAACCGGCGGTCTCGGCGAGCCGCCGTTCCAGAAAACGCCGCTCGGGCTCCTGTCGCGCCAGCGCCAGCGCGCGCTCGAACGATGCGCGCGCGTCTGCTGTTCGGCCGAGCCGGCGGCAGAATTCGGCCCGCGCCGCGTGCGCCAGCCGGTAATCCTGCAGGTCGCCGCGGTTGAGGATGGCGTCGACGAGCGTGAGCCCCGCCGCTGGACCATCCCGCATCCCGACCGCGGCCGCTCGATTCAGCTCGATCACCGGTGACGGATCGCGCTGCTGCAGAACGTCGTAGAGGCCGACGATTTCGTCCCAGTCGGTCTGGGCCGGTCCCGGCGCTTCGGCGTGCAGCGCGGCAATCGCCGCTTGAATCGCGTAGGGCCCGCTGCGGGCCGACGAGAGCGCGCGCTCGACGAGCCTGACGCCTTCGGCGATCTGCTCGCGATTCCAGAGCGCACGGTCCTGGTCATCCAGCAGGATCAGCTCGCCCGATGCCGACGTCCGCGCGGCGCGCCGCGATTCGTGCAGCAGCATCAGCGCGAGCAGCCCATGCGCTTCGGGTTCTGGAAGGAGGTCGACGAGCAGCCGTCCAAGCCGGATCGCTTCGGCTGAGAGATCGTGCCGCATCAGCGACGAACCGGACGAAGCCGCGTACCCTTCGTTGAACACGAGATAGATCACACGAAGGACCGCGTCGAGCCGCTCGGGCAATTCGGCCGGCGTCGGCACCTGATAGGGAATGCGCGCGTCGCGGATCTTGCCCTTCGCGCGCACGATGCGCTGCGCGAGCGTGGGCGCCGGCGTGAGAAATGCCCGCGCGATCTCTTCCGTCGTAAGGCCGCAGACTTCGCGCAGCGTGAGCGCCACCTGCGCGTCGGGCGCGAGCGCCGGATGGCAGCACGTGAAAATCAGCCGGAGGCGATCGTCTTCGACGCTCTCGCGATCGGCCCATGCGGCCTCGTCCACGACTGCGAGGTCGAGATCGTCGCGCGACTCATCGAGCGGTTCGAAACGCGCGCGCCGCCGCAAGCCGTCAATCGCCTTGAAACGCCCGGCCGACACGAGCCACGCGCGAGGATTGTCGGGCACACCGTCGCGCGGCCACTGTTCGAGCGCGGCCCTGAACGCGTCGTGCAGTGCTTCTTCGGCCGCGTCGAAATCGCCGAGGAGCCGGATGAGCGTCGCGAGCACGCGTCGTGATTCGGATACGTAGACGGCGTTCACCGTCTCGTGCACTGGGTCGGTCGGCGCCACGACCACCGATCATAAACCGCAATCGACCACCTCAGCCTCGATGACGTGCTCGTGCCTTTGGTCGCCTGCGGAGGAAGCAACCCGGGGGGGTTGCTCTCCGTCTAAGATTCCGCGACGATATCACCCACAATGTGGTTGAGACAAAAAACCGCGGCAGTTCTCGGAGATTTCGAACAGCTCGTCCTGTTGGGTGTGCTGCGGCTCGACGAGGACGCCTACGGCGCCGCGATCAGGCGCGAGATTCACGTCCGCTCGGGGCGGGATGTGTCGATCAACGCGGTCTACACGACGCTCGATCGGCTCGAGAGCAAGGGTCTGTTGCGGTCGTGGGTAGGCGAGCCGACCGCGGAGCGCGGCGGCCGCCGCCGGAAGTTCTACGCGATTCGGCCGGCCGGCACCGCCGCGTTGCAACAGGCGTATCGAACATTCGCGGCGATGACGAGCGGCCTCGAGCGCCGGCTCGCCCCGAAATGATGCCGGCGTGATGCGCACCCCACCTCCCTTCGCGATGTGGCTGCTCACGCGCCGGCTGCCGGCCGAGTGGCGCGACTTCGTCATCGGCGACCTGGTCGAAGAGTTTCAGATTCTGCACGCGATGAAAACGCCGGCTGGGGCTCGTCGGTGGTTCTGGCGTCAGACGCTGCGCTGCCTTGCCGCGCCGCCACCTCACCGACGCGTTGCGACGGATCGCATGCCCCATTCTCCAGGAGACTCTGTGATGCGCACGCTCGCCGCCGATTTGAAATACAGCGTCAGGGTTCTCACGCGCGCGCCCGGCTTCGCGCTCGCCGTTATTACCGTCCTCGCGCTCGGCATCGGCGCGAACACCGCGATCTTCAGCATCGTCAACACGGTGCTGCTGCGCCCGCTGCCGTTCGACGATCCGGCGCATCTCGTTCGCATCTTCCACGTGCCGCCGCAGGCGACGTTCCCCGGCATCCGGCGTTTCGCCGTGTCGCCCGCGAACTTCTACGACTGGAAGCGGCGCGCGCAGCTTTTCGACGGCATGGCGCTTTACAGGTTCCGTCAGTTCACGCTCACCGGCGGCGGCAACGCCGAAGCGATCGTGGCGGGAGCCGTGGGCGAGGGCTTCTTCGAGGTGCACGGGCACGAAGCCGGCGCTCGGCCGTGTGTTTCGCCCGGAAGAAGATCAGCCAGGCCGCGGGCACGTCGTGATCCTCAGCAACAGATTCTGGAAAAGCCATTTCGGCGGATCGCCGGATGCCGTCGGCCGCGGGCTGAAGCTCGATGGCGAGGAGTACACCGATCATCGGCGTGATGCCCGCGCGCTTTTCTGTCAAGGCGTGGGCCGTCACGGCGCGCGACATCTGGGTGCCGATCGCGTACACCGATGCTGAACGCGCCGTGCGCGACAACCACAACGACCAGGTGATCGCGCGGCTCAAGCCGGGCGTCGACGATCGGTCGCGCGCAGTCGGAAATGAACGCCATCTCGCGTCAGCTCGAGCGCGAATACCCGCAGGCGGACACGGGATGGGGCGCGAGCGTCGTCGGCGCTGCAGGACCTGATCGTCGGCGACATCCGCACGTCGCTGCTGATGCTGCTTGCGGCGGTCGCGCTCGTGCTGCTGATCGCGTGCGCGAACGTCGGCAACCTGCTTTTCGCGCGCGCGATCGGACGCCGCAAGGAGCTCGCGATCCGCGCGGCGCTCGGCGCCGGACGCGGGCGCGTGTTCCAGCAGCTGCTGGTCGAATCGCTGCTGCTCGCATCGGCCGGCGGCGCCGTCGGCTTCCTCTTGCGCGCGTGCATGCCTCACGGCCGGCGCTGCGCTGATGGCCGACCAGGTGCCGCGCGCCGACGAGCTCGCGATGGACGGCCGGGTGCTGCTGTTCGTCGTGGGCGCGTCGGTGCTCACCGGCATTATTTCCGGCGCGCTCCCCGCGCTCCGTGCCGGGCGCACGGACTTGAACGAGGCGCTCAAAGAAGGCGGGCGCAACGAGAGCACGGTCGGCCTGCGCACGCGCCGCGTGCTCATCGTCGCCGAGGTCGCGCTGTCGCTCGTGCTGCTGATGGGCGCGGGCGTCATGGTGCGGACGCTCTCGGCGCTCCGCCACGTCGACGCCGGTTTCGATCCGCACAACGTGCTGACCATGCGGCTGGCCGTGCCCCAGACGAGATACGCGACGCCTGCGCGCATCAGCGCGTTCTTCGACGAATCGTTGCAGCGGATTCGCGCGCTGCCGGGCGTGGAGTCGGCCGGGGCGGTCGACGATCTGCCCGCCGGTGGCGGCTCGGTGCAGCCGATCGTGCTCGAGGGACAGCGCGGAGCTTCTGCCGAAGGATCAGCCGACGGTTGCCGTGCGCAAGATCACGCCGGGATATCTCCATGCGCTGCGGATGCACGCTGCTGCGCGGCCGCGACGTCGCCGACACCGACAAGGATGTGATGCTCGTCAGCCGCGACGCCGCCAAACTGCTGTGGGGCGACGCCGACCCGATCGGCCGGCGCGTGACGCTGCCGCTCGAGTCGAAGACGGTCCAACACCAGATCGTCGGCATCGTGGGCGACGTCAAGCAGGGCGATCTCGCAGAGCCGCCGATGCCGACCGTGTACGCATACACGCAGGAGCGGTCCTGGCCCAGCATGGCGCTCGTCGTGCGGACGCTGGTGCCGCCGTCCTCGCTCGCGCAGGCGGCGTCGGCGGCGGTGCGCGGCATCGATCCGGAGCAGCCGATCGAGGAAATCCGGACGATGGACGATGTGCTCGATGAGACGCTGACGTCGCAGCGGTTCAGCGCGCTCCTGCTGGCGCTCTTCGCCGGCGTGGCACTCGCGCTCGCCTCCGTCGGCATCTACAGCGTCCTCTCGTACATCGTCCGCGGCCGCAGCCACGAGATCGGGATCAGGACCGCGCTCGGCGCGCGCGCCGGCGACGTCGTCCGCATGGTGGTCATCGAGGGCATGACGCCGGCGCTCATCGGCATCGCGGCCGGGACGATCGGCGCGCTCGCGTCGGGAAAACTGATGCAGAAGCTCGTGTTCGGCGTGAGCGCGTCCGATCCGCTCACGCTCGCGGCCGTCGCCGGCACGCTCGCCGTCGTGGCGCTCCTCGCGAGCCTCGTCCCCGCATATCGCGCAACGAGGGTCGATCCGATCGAGGTCCTCAGGGCGAACTAGCGGCGCGCTCGGTGACGTTCTGTTCCGGGTACTCAGAGCGCAACGGCGCGAAGGCGTCAACGAGTGGGTGTCCCCGGTAACGTTCTGTTCTGGATACGCCGAGCGCTGCGGCGCGAAGGCGTCATCGAGCGGGGGTGGGGCCCCGCGAGCATTAAGAATGATTCTGAATCGGCGAGAATGGCTCGTGGCATTCTCGCCTTCGTCGCGCGGACGTTTGACCGAGCGCGATCTCGATCGCTTTCCAGCAGACACACTGTTCGATCGCATCGGCCGCGCCGTGTGCCGGGCCGGCTGCCTGCCGCGCAAGGAGCTCTTCGAAGCGTGGGAAACGGCTCGTCGCATTCGGCGGCTGTTCCGCGGCGGCCGCGTTGTCGACCTTGGCGGCGGGCACGGGCTGCTCGGGACGATCATGCTGCTCCTCGACGACTCGTCTCCGTGCGCCGTCGTGGTGGACCGATCGTTCCCGCCGTCACGCGGAAAGCTGCACGCGGCGATCGTCGACGCGTGGCCGCGGATCGAGGGCCGGATCGCATTCGTCGACGGGGCACTGGACGAAGTGGAGCTGCATGACACTGACGTTGTGGTGTCGAGCCACGCGTGCGGCGACCTCACGGACCGAGTGCTTGCGCGTGCGGCGGACGCGCGCGCCCGCGTTGCCGTCCTCCCGTGCTGCCACGACTTCGTCGTGTCCGACAGCGGTGAGCTTTCAGGCTGGGTCGATCGTGCGCTCGCGATCGACATCCTGCGAGCGGTTCGCCTCGAACAGCGCGGCTATCGCATCTGGACGCAGACCATTCCGACCGAGATCACGCCGAAGAACCGGCTGCTCATCGGCGCTCCTGGCTGAAGTTTTCATCTCCGCGAGCTTTGCATCTAGACGTCTGAATTTGTGTTCGCCCAGCGCAGCACGCGGAGCGCTCGAAGGGTGTTCCAGCGGCTCGGCTCGCCCGCGCTGCCTTCCATCTCGAAATAGACAGGACCCGGGTGCGGGTTTTCGAGCGGCCAGCGCCCGTGGTCGTCGCGCTTCTTCCGCAGAAGGTCGACCGCCTCGGCCACGCGTTCGTCGGGTGTGACGCCGGCCCGCCGCAGGTAGTCCAGTCCCCACAGGATGTCGTAGTGCCAGCGCGTCGGGAACGAAATCTCGGCCCAAGTGGATTTCGCTCGGGTCTTCCTGTCGCGCTCGATGATCTGTCCGGTCGATCGCGAGCGGAACAGGCGCCGCTCGAGCAGGTACTCCTGGCCGCGAAGGCGAGCGGCGGCGACGTCGGGTCGCGGACCCTTCACGGTCTCGTATTCCAGCAATCCCTCGAGCACGCAGATCGTCGAGTGGAATGACGATCGCTGGCTCGGCGGCGCGTCGCAGTTCCAGCCGCCGTCGCTCAGCTGCTCACGAAGCAGCCGATCCGCGAGCCGATCGCTCGGCTCGCCGAAATACGCGCCCATCGCCAGCACACGTCCGTTGATGCAGGGCTCGACCTCGCCGTCGAAGAACGGCGAGTTGCCGAACTCCGCGCCCCAGTTGCAGTGATCGCGAACTGCGCCGATAGCGCATCGCACGCGATCGTTCGCCGGGTCCACACCGAGATCTCGCAGCAGCTGCAGCGTGTCCATCGTCGATGTCCAGGCGCGCGGCACGAATGCCGCGCCGCCCCACTGGCCATCGGCTCCTTGAAGATCGAGCAGGCGAGCTCCCCACCCTTCAGTGGCGACGCGCGATCGCTCGCGCGCGACGCTCTCGGCCGGCGCGTCCGTGAGATCGCGCATCGCCTGCCATCGGATCGAAGGATCCGAATCGAGCAGCCACTCGACGACGCTCATATCTATCGTGTTTCGGCTCGCTTGCGGCTTCCGCTGCGCGCCGGCTTGCTCTTACCTTGGGAATTGAGCGCCACCGCTGCGCGAATGAGATTCTTCAGCGCCGACTCGTCGATCTTCTCGCCCTCGTGGATATCGATGGCGCGCCTGACATTCCCGTCAAGGCTGGAGTTGAAGAGACGCGAAGGGTCCTTCAACGCGGCGCCTTTCGCGAACGTCATCTTCACGACGCTCTTGTACGTCTCTCCCGTGCAGACGATGCCGTCGTGGGACCAGACCGGCGTTCCGGGATTCGTCGCCTTCGCCCATTTCCACTCTTCGACGATGTCGGGATCTGCGTCGTGGATGATGGCGCGGACCTTCGCGAGCATCTTCCCGCGCCAGTCGCCGAGTGACTTGATTCTGTCGTCGATCGAGGCAGAGGCCGATTCCGTCGCGACCGGGCTCTTCATATTCAGCTCCAGTTCCTCACGCGTCTATTTAGATTAGCCCGCCCAGGTGAGCTGCGTCAGCTGGATGAAGTTGCCGCAGGTGTCGTTCACCATCGCGATCGTCGATCCGGTCACCTTCGTCGGCGGCTTCGTGAACTCAGCGCCCGCGCGCCTTCATCCGCTCGTAGTCGCGCTGGACGTCGTCGGTAAAGAACATCGCCGCGGGCTGGCCCTGCTGGAATCTCGCCTGCTGGAAAGCTTTGGCCGCCGGGTTGTCGTTCCGCTCGAGCTGCAGCTCTGGGCCGTTCGGCTCTTCGGCTGAGGCAACAGTCAGCCAGCGATACGGGCCTTGCGAGAAATCTGCTTTCTTCACGAATCCGGCCACGTCCATGTAGAAGCGCAGCGCTTTTTCCTGGTCGTCCACGTAGAGGGTCATCAGCTTGATCTTCAACGGATTTTCCTCGTGTGTCACATTTTCTATCGCGTCGTTTCTACTGACGTATCGAATTTACCCGACTTCCAAGTCGAAAGGCGATCCCGCAGGCTCGGGTTGTGCAGCATCTCAATGGAGGAGGAACACATCTGCGGCCCGGCACCAAGGACGTGCGCGCGAGGTCGGTGAGATGCACGGGGGGGGAGAAATAGGGCGGCTCCGGAGAGCCGCCCCGAACTTCACAGAGCTTTCAGGAATGCGACGAGATCAGCCTTCTCGCGCGCCGTCAGCCCGATGTTGAAGCGCGTGTTGTAGAAGTCCACGGCGTCCGCGAGCGTGGCGGCCGATCCGTCGTGGAAATATGGAGCACGGGCCGCGACCGCCCGCAAGATCGGACCCTTGAACTTTCCGATATCGCGCCACTTGCCGGTCACCATCGCGCGGCCGGGATCCGTCGTTTGGATGATCTCGTGCGTCGTCTTGTTTTCGACGGTATAGAGCGGCTGGTCGGCCATCCGCCGGGAGGCCGCTGTGAGTCCCAGGTTCAGCGGCATGCAATCGAGTGATCGCCTGCACCCGGTGTGTTGTGGCAGACGGTGCAGGTTCCGTTTTTCATCGGCCCCGCCACCGGATCTCCGGGAGCGCCGTTCAGCCCGCCGACGCCGTCGATGACGAAGGTGCGCGAGTTGAAAAGTTGTTCGCCGCGCGCGATCGCCCGCCGCGCGGGCGAATCGTCGTGTTCCCATGCGGCAAACGACGTGAACACGTTCGTGTCGAGACCGCCCGACGACGAGCTGCAGGCGCCGGGCATGACCGGCAGGATATTCAACGGGTCGTTCATGCCGATGCAGAACGGCTGCTTCGATAGTGCGACTGGTCCGCCTCGGGCGCCGCCCGCGCTGAGAGCACCGGCCTTGTCATTGTACGCTTGCGCCGTGAACAGACCCGTTTCGAAATCCACAATCTGTTTCACAACCGCTGCTGACGGCGTGGCGCCCTGCGCATGGCCCGTCGTGGCGTCGGTCGCCTGCGTCATCAAGTCCGCCACGATTGCCTGCCCGGCGACGGTTTCACGCCCGTCCCACATCACGGTGCTCAGGAAACCGAGATTCGTGGACGGCAGCGGCCGGCGGTACATCGAAGCTTCCGTGTACGGCGCGGCGCACCCATATGGATCGTCCACGTCGACGATATTGAATTCCGCTCCGTCCGGCACCGTCAGCCCGACGCGAATGACCCCTCTGGTCAGCAGCATGGTGAACGCGCGGCGCCGCCTGCGCGAGCGTGGAGACGTCCGCGCCTTCGCAGTTCGAGCCGTCGTTGGTGCGGAAGAGCGGATCAAGTCCGCGCGTGCGTTCGAAGCGGTCGCGGATCTCGGCCGGCGTGATCGTCCATCCCTCCGCGGGCCGGTGGCACGTGAAGCACGTGCGTCCATTGGTCCCGAGGTCCTGAAAGAACGGATTCGTGACATCGATGGACCCCGCGGTCGTGATCGTCCGCAGGATACCCGAGGGATCGCTGACCGTCAGTTGATTGGCGCCTGCCGGGTCAGCCGTGGTGCTGCGTGCATTCGTGAGCAGTCCTGTCATCGAGACGGCTGCGATCAGCGCGGCACCGCCCCCGATCCACCGCGTTCTTGCCCGAACGACTGTTTCGGCTTTCATCTTTCCCCCTCAGGATGGGCCGGGAGCCGGAATGCGCCCTTTGATAAGAAAGATCGCCAACCGCCGCTGAAAAGCGACACGTCCTCGGGCGAGGACACGGTGCCGATCGACAAACCTCTCCTTACTAGTGCCGTTGCGAGTCCGAGGACTGAAGGGCTCTGGCCGTCAAAGTATCGGGATGGTCCGGTCCGAGCGTCGGCGTGAGCTGTTCGAACGCCGATGCGAAGGCGACGCGTGCCTCCCGCGATTTCCCCTGCTCGCGAAGGGCTCTCCCGAGCGCGAGATAGGCCTGTCCAAGGAAGCTCGAGAATGTGCCCGGCAGAACGGTAGACCTCGCCATCTGCAGCGCACGGTTGGCATCCGCGACGGCCTCAGGGACGTGGTGAAGCTGCAGTTCGAGATCGGAGCGGCGCACGAGAAAGCCGGTCAGCGCTTCCGCGCCTTGCCCGCCGGCGTTGACGGATGCCTCGATCGTGGCAATGCCCTGATTCGTCAGCGCCAGAGCCTGCGGAATGTCCCCGCGCGCTGTGGCGATGGCCGCCTGCCGCACGATGATCGCGACGGCGGCCGGGTGGGTGGGTGGAAACGCGCGCCGGATGCCTGGCTCCACCTCAGACACCATCGCGGCGGACCGCTCGATATCGCGTTGGGCGGCATAGATGGCGGCTCGCGCGAACAGCGACTGATTGATCACGACATCGTCGCCGGCGCGTTTGGCTTTCGCGTATGCCCGTTCAGCGTAGTCGGCCGCCTCGCGGCTATGGTTCAGCTCGTTGAGCACGCGCGCGTAGTTGACGAGAAGCATCGGCGAGACGGCATTCTCCGTTTCATCGCCGCGGCTGATGTCGATCGCGCGCGCGTATATCTTCTCCGCCTCGAGCGGCCGGCCCATCTGGTCGAGCGCGAGCGCCCAATTGTTGAAGATCGTGCCGGCCATCTGCGTATCGTCGCGGCCGAGCGATGTGAGCAACGCCGAGGCGCGCTCGAACACGGGGATCGCCTGCCGCTGGCGCCCGCTGCTCCTGTACGCTTCGGCCAGGTCCATCAACGTGTGGAGCTGGATGATATCGGAGTGGAACGGCGCCTGCGTTGCCAGGCGCTGCGCGGCCTCCGCTCGCGATATCGCGGTCTGAGCGGAACCGCTCTCGATCGCGACGGCACTCCCAGTCTGCAGGCAGAACATTCGATCGAGGACAAATGCCGGTTCGTCGGGTAGCCCGCCCAGTCCTTCCTGGAACAGCGCTTCGCCACGAGCGTGGTCGCTCGCGCGCGCCAATGCATTGCCAAGCGCACAGCTTGCGCGCGAGCGAATCGATACATCGTCAGTCGAGCGCGACAGGTTGTAGGCTTCGGCCAGCAGCGCTCGGGCCTTACCGTCCTCGTCCTGAATCTGGTACTGGCGGCCGAGCGATACCAGCAGCTCCGCGCGGTTCACATCGTCGTGTCGCTGGCGGCCGACGACGTGCTCGGCGCGAGATAGAAGATCGTTCACCGTGAACGGCTTGCCGGACGGTGCGGCATCGGAGAGCACAAAGCTGTTGAGGTCGTTGATGGCTTCGGCCCGCGCGAGCTGCCGGAATGCGAAGTCGCGTTCACGGCGGACGGCTCGCGCCTGGATCAGCGTGCCGACGATGCCTGCAATCGTCGCGATCAGCGCAGCGGCCGCGAGTGCGACGGATACGCGGTTCCGTCGCGCGAATTTGGCCGCGTGATAGCGCAGCGTGTCGGGCCGCGCGCTGATCGGCTCGTGCTTGAGGTACCGGCGAAGATCGTCGGCGAGCGCCCCGACCGAGGAATAGCGCTCGGCCGGATTTTTCTTGAGGGCTTTCGCGACGATAGTGTCGAGGTCGCCGCGAAGCACGCCGCGAAGCTTCTCGGGCGTGGTCGCGCGGCTCGCTGCGATCGCCTGCGCGATTGCGTCGGTCTTGCTCGCGACGACTTGCGACGGAGGCCGCGGTTCGGTGTCGACGATCGCCCTCACGAGTTCCGCGGGTGAGCGGACGCTTTCTCCCGTCGGGTGGCGCCCCGCGAGCAGGACGTACATCAGCACGCCCAGCGCATAGACGTCGGTCGCGGTGGTCACCGTCCCACCCGACACCTGTTCCGGCGCCGCGTATTCCGGCGTCAGGACGCGGCCGCCTTCCTGCGTCAGCACCGTTGCAGACGCCCCGGGTTCGTCGGACTCGAGCAGCTTCGCGATGCCAAAGTCGAGCAGCTTCACTTCGCCGTCGGTTCTCACGAGCACGTTCGACGGCTTGATGTCGCGATGCACGATCAGGTTGGCGTGCGCGTGCGCCACGGCTGCGAGCACGTCGAGCACGAGACGTATCCGTCCTTCGATGTCGATCCCGTGCGTGTCGCAGTAGACGTCGATCGGCTGGCCGTCGACGTATTCCAGTACCAGATATGGATGGCCTCCGTTCGAAACTCCGGCGTCGATGAGATGCGCGACGTGCGCGTGCGTCAGGCGGGCGAGGATGTTTCCTTCGCGGTTGAAGCGTTCTTCGCCGGCCCGGCCGATGAGCGCCATGTTCAGCAGCTTCACGGCGGCGAGCCCCTCGAATCGCCCATCGCTGCGCGTCGCGAGCCACACGGTGCCCATCCCGCCGCGGCCGATCGGTCTCGTCAACGTGTACGCCCCAAACGTGGCCCCCTCGAGAGGCGCCACATCAAAGGGGCGCGAAGGGCTCTGCTCGAGGAACCTGATGCGCCCGAGCGCGTCGTGCTCGCCGAGGAGAGTCTGCAGCTCCGCGGCAAGCGCGGCGTCTTCGCGGGCGATCGCGGCAATCCAGCTGGCGCGTTCCCCGACGGGCACATCGAGCGCCTGATCGAGGTACGGGCTGAGGGCGGCCCAGCGCTCCCGGTTCATGTCGGTCATGGCTTATTCCGGCAGGTGCTGCGGCTGAATGGTTCGAAACAGATAGATCCGCGCCTTCTCCCAGTTGCGCTGCACGGTGCGCTCCGAAACGCCTTGCATCGCGGCAATCTCGCCGAAGGAGAAGCCGCAGAAAAACTTGAGGTCGACGATCCGGGCGAGCGCCGCGTCGACTTCCGCGAGCTCGTCGAGCGCCTCGCCGATTCGCGAGAGCTCCCGCGCATCAACGAGGCTTTCTGCGACTTCTGTATCGATCGGCATGATTTCGAACTGTCCACCGCGCTTCTGCGCGCGGCGGTTGCGGGCGTGCTCGATGATCAAGCCTCGCATCACGCGCGCCGCATAGCCCATGAACCTCGCGCGATCGGGGAACGCCGCATCGCGGCCCGACATGTCGACGTACGCCTCATGGAGCAGCGTCGTCGCGCCGAGGCTGGCGGTGCCGCCGCGGCGGGCGAGCTCGCGCTGGGCCAACCGGTGCAGCTCCGAATACAACGCGGCGAAAAGTGCCTCCGCCGCCGCTTTGTCGCCCGATTCAGCGGAAGCGAGCAGCGCCGTGATCGTGGTGGTCATCTTAGGCGCCCGGCGCGCATTCTAGTTCACGAGCCGGATCGGTGCGCGCGATACAGGGCGCTCGCGCTGCGTGCTGCCGCTCGGGGACTTACTGCCGAGCTGACGCGCGATGACGTTCAGGGAAGCGCGAATGGGACATCGATGAAGTACGGCTCGTGATTGATGGTGAAGGCCACGCGCGCGGTCGTGGCTTTCGGATCGTCCACGGGCCGGCCGCTTCCGATCCAGCTTTCACCGGCCTCGTCGATCTTCAGATCGATCGTCTCCTCCGGCGCCTTTGGCCGCTTGATCGTCAGCGTGACCGCCGACGCGACGGATGCCGGCAGCTCCTCACGGACGGCATCGGTGAAATACAGGTGATGCGAGCGGCCGGTCTTGTCGAAGACGACCTCGTAGTGCAGCTCGCCCTTCATCATGCACGACGCCGCCGTGGTGCGGGTTGTGATCGCCGTGCGGCATCGTCTCCCGCGGTGGAGTTCGCAGCGACCGGCGCCGCCGGAGCCGTCGTTTGAGGGCTGGCGGCCGGAGCCTGACGGCACGCGGTCAGCGCGAGAGTGCAAAAAATCGCCCAGGCAGCGCGCGAAAATCGACGGCTACTCTCGATGCAGCGCATCGATCGGATCGAGCCGCGACGCGCGGCGGGCGGGATAGAAGCCGAAGAAGATGCCGACCGCGGCGGCGATGCCGAACGCCAGGCCGATCGACGACGGCGAGACGGCCGTCGGCCACTCGAAGAGCCAGTGTGAGCGCCGAACGCGGCGATGAAGCCGAGCACCAATGCCGATCGCGCCGCCGACCGCGCTGAGCGTCAGCGCCTCGACGAGGAACTGCAGCAGCACGTCGCGCCGCGCGCGCGCCGACGGCGCGGCGGATCCCGATCTCGCGCGTGCGCTCGGTCACCGACACCAGCATGATGTTCATGATGCCGATGCCGCCGACGACGAGCGAGATCGCCGCGATGCCGGCGAGCAGCGCCGTCATCGTCGTGCCGGCGCGCTGCAGCGTGCCGCTCATCTCCTGCAGGTTGACCTCGTCCAGCTTCGGCATGTTCGCGAGCACGAACGCCGCCACCGACGTGTAGAGCCCCTTGGTCAGCGCTTCGGCCGCCTGCGTCTTCACCGTGAAGTCGTCCGGGGACCGTGCCGCCGCCGCTCTGCGGCATCTGATTGCCCAGCACGCCGCCCTGCCGCAGCCGCGCCATCGCGGCGTCGATGTGCGCGGCATGGCGCGCGCGCAGCAGCGTCGTCACGTCGGCGGCGATCCGCGTCGCGTCGCCGGCCTGCGCCGCCTCGATCGTGATCGTGTGGAGATACGTTGATGCCGAGCACGTCCTGCAGCGCCGTGAACGGCACGAACGACCATCTCGATCTGATCCTCGATCGGCGGTGCCGGTGACGCCGACGATCGTGAACGGTCCGCTCGCGGATCGTCACCGTCGCGGCCGACCGGGTCGAGCCCGCGCCGAACAGCTGTCGCGGACCGTGCGGCCGAGCACCGCGACGTCCGACCGGTTCGACGACGTCGGCCGGCTTGAAGAATCGGCCGTCGCTCGAACCGCCAGTCGTACATCCGCGGAAACGACGCGTCGGTGCCGAGCACCTGACCGTAGAAGCGTTGTCGGCCCCGACGCGATCCAGCCGCGCAGCCTCACCCCCGGCGCGTACGCGCTTGATGCCCGCCACCGATTCGCCGGATCGCGTCCGCATCGTCCGCGCGTCAGCGTCGTTGGCGGAGCCGAGGCCGGTGGCGATGTTCGATTCCTCGCCGCCGCGCGTGAAGTTGCCGGCGTTGACGTGGATGAGGTTCGTGCCCGGCCGACCGCACATCGTGCTCGACGCTGCTCTGCGCGCCGTTGCCGAGCGCCACCATCGTCATCACGGCGGCGACGCCGATGATCATGCCGAGCATCGTGAGCACGCGTGCGGAGCTTGTGGCGGCCAAGCGCGCGGAGCGCGACGCGGAGGCTGGTGAGGCAGGCACGTCTACTCGTACCGCAGCGACTCGATCGGATCGAGCTGCGCGGCCTGCCGCGCCGGATACCAGCCGAAGAAGATGCCGACGGCCGCGGCGACGCGCGAACGACAGCACCACGGCGCCGGCGAGATCGTCGTCGACCACTGCAGGATCTGCGAGATGCTCGCCGACGCCGCGAGCGCCGACGAGGATGCCGGCGAAGCCGCCGATCACGCTGAGCGCGACCGCCTCGAGCGACGAACTGGCGAGCGCACGTCGCGGGCGCGCGCGCCGACGGCGCGGCGGATGCCGATCTCGCGCGTCCGCTCCGTCACCGACAGCAGCATGATGTTCATGATGCCGATGCCGCCGACGAGCAGCGAGACGCCGGCGACTGCCGCCAGCAGCGCCGTCATCGTCCTGCGTCGCGCGATCGAGCGTTTTCCCGAGCTGCTCGAGCGTCACCTTCTCGAGCCCGGCGACGTTGCCGACCACGGCGCGCGCCACGTCGGGCCGCATGCCGCCGCGTGCCAGCGCCTGCCGCGCCTGCGTGCTCACGGTGAAGTCGTCCGGCTTCGTGTCGGTGATGCCGTGCCGCGCGCGCAGCAGCATCGGTGACCTCCTTCGTGACGCGCGTCACGTCGCCCGTCGACGCGGCGGTGATCGTGATGTCGTTCAGCTTCGACAGGTTCAGCAGCTGGTGCACCGTCGTGTACGGCACGTAGACCGCGTCGAACTGATCGTCGCCGGGCGCCGGCGCGACGACCCAGCTCGTCGCTGGTCACGACGCCGACGACCTGGAACGGCTGGTTCCAGAGCGTGACCTCCTGGCCGACCGGATCCGCTCGTCGCCGAACAGCTTCTGCGCGGCGACGCTGCCGAGCACGATCACCTGCTCGGCGTCGCGACTGCTCGCGCGCGGTGAAGAAGCGGCCGCTCGTGAACGTCCACGCGCGCCGGATCAGCGGCAGCTCGACGTCGGTGCCGTGCAGGCGCGTGAACCAGCGCTTCGTCGCCGGCCGTGACGTGCGCGTTCTGGTGGACGCCCTCGGCCACGTACTGCACGCCGCGGACGCTGCCGGATCGCATCGGCGTCGGCCGCGCGTCAGCGTCGCCGCCGAGCCGAGTCCGGCCTCGACGTCGCCCAGCCGCTGGCTCGCGGTCGGGTGATCGTGCTTCTCCATCGGGTCGTCTTCGGGATGCAGACCAGACGGAACGCGGGCGCCTTACGCGGATCCCGAATCGCTCGGCGGAGCACCGGTGCGTCGCGGTCGCGCAGAAACGCGGACGGCTCGACGACGCCGCCGCCGATCGTCCTCGGTCTCTTCATCTTGTAGTTGCCGGCCGTGACGACGATGAGGTTCATGCCGGCGGCGCGCACCTGCTGCTTCGATCGCGGCCTCGGCGCCGGTGCCGAGCGCCATCATCGTCAGCACAGCGCCGACGCCGATCGTCATGCCGATCATCGTCAGCGCCGTCTGCAGGCTTGTTGCGGCGAGCGCGCGGAGCGCGATGGCGAGCGTGAAGCGGGCCGACATCGGGACTCCTTTCAGCTGGCTGAGACGTCGGCGCCGCGTCCCACGACCGCCTCGAGCTCGGAGGCTGCCGCGCGGCGCGACGTGTTTGGCTGGTCGGACACGACTCGGCCGTCCTTGAAGCGGATGATCCGCGAGCCGTAGTCGGCGACCTGCTGCTCGTGCGTGATCAGCACGATCGTGATGCCGCGCTCGTCCTTCAGCCGCTGGAAGATATCCATCACCTCGACGCTCGTGCGGCTGTCGAGATTGCCGGTCGGCTCGTCCGCGAGCAGGATCGCCGGATCGTTCAGCAGCGCGCGCGCGATCGCCACGCGCTGCTGCTGTCCGCCCGACAGCTGATTCGGGATGATGCTCGGCGCGATCGCGCGAGCCCGACGGCCTGCGAGCGCCGCGACGCGCGCGCCGCCGCCGCTCCGCCGGCGACACGCGCGCCGCCGTCGGCGTACAGCAGCGGCAGCTCGACGTTTTCGAGCGCCGAGGTTCGCGCCAGCAGGTTGAAGCCCTGGAACACGAACCCGATCTGCTCGTTGCGGATCGCCGACAGCTCGTCGTCGGACAGCCGCGAGACGTCGCGGCCGTCCAGCAGGTACTCGCCGGCTGTCGGCCGATCGAGGCACCCGAGGATGTGCATGAACGTCGACTTGCCCGAGCCGGACGGGCCGACGACCGAGACGAACTCGCCGGCTTCGATCTCGAGCGTGACGCCGCGCAGCGCGTGCACCGGCGACGTCGCCGACGCTGTAGATCTTCGCGAGGTCGCTGAACCGAGATCAGCGCCACTCAGTTCGTCATTCGGTCGTCGCGGCGCCGCCGCATCTTGCCGGCGAAGTTGTAGAAGATCGTCGCCTGCGCCTTCTCCGCGCCGGCCATGCCGTACACCTTGCCCGCGCCCTCGATCACGTAGTACTCGTTGGCCGCGTGCGCGTTGCCGCCGTGGCCCGCGCCGCCCATGCCGATCGGCATCGACACCGGCGCCACCTTCTGGCCGACCTCCTCGTTCGAGAAGAGATACGCCGGCCAGTAGCCGCCGAGGATCGACGCGTAGTGCGCCGGCTCGCCGTGCGGGATGTTGAACTGCTCGTAGGTCTGCGTCATCGCGCGCGCGATGTCGGTGTCGTACGACATCTTCGACCACGGCACGTCGCCGATGACCTTCATCTCGACGTCCTTGTAGCCGTTGCGATCGAGCTGCTCGCGGATGCGCTTGACGATCTCGAGGCCGTTCATCTTCGGCACGTAGCGGATGTTGTGCTTCGACGTGATCTTGTTCGGCAGGATCGCGCCGGCGCCGCCCGCGTACATGTTGCCGCCCCAGATGCCGTCGAGGTTGAACGAGATGCCGTAGCGCGCCATCTTCAGCATCGTGAACGGATCGTCGGAGATGAAGCGCGCGACGCCGAGATTCTCGGCCGCGACCTTCAGGTCCGTCTTCGTCGGCCGCCGTCTTGAGCTGCTGCGGTTTCCTGCGGCGACAGCGGCTCGATGCCGTCGGTGAATCCCTTCACCAGCGGCGTGTTGCCGTCGTCGGACACCAGCGACGCGAGCATCTTCATGTGGCGCCACGCCGGGCTGTCCACCGCGCGCTTGTTCGCGCCGTGAATGTCGGACTGCACCGGGCCCGCGGCCCCACGATTTGCCGCTCGTCGTCAGCTCGATGTAGACGCAGCCTTCCGAGCCGCCGCCGACGCCCGCGCCGCCGCTCGGCGACTGGCTGCCCGACTCGCCGATCAGCGCGTCGGCGTTCTTGAAGAAGCTCGGGATGATCCTTGACGAACTTGCGGACGCCGATGTCCATGCGCTCTTCGTCGCCTTCGGCGACGAAGATGATGTTGACCGGCAGCTTGCCGGTGACCGCCTTGATCGACATCAGCGCGTTCAGCTGCGCCATCTCCGGCCCCTTCGAGTTCGTCGCGCCGCGGCCGATCAGCACCTTCTTGAACGGCGCCTGCTCGACGATGCGCGCTTCGAACGGCGGCGCTTTCCAGGCGTCGGGCTGCGTGATCGGCATCGTGTCGTACTGCCAGTAGATCGCGATCGTGCGCGGCGCGCCTTCGTCGCACTTCGCGTAGACGACCGGATTGCCCGGCGCGCCCCACTCGGTGATGCCGACGTCGTAGACGCGCGATTCCTGGCAGCCGAGCTGCTCGAAGAAGCCCTTCACCATCTCCGCCGATTCGGGAATGCCTTCGCCGCTGTTCGAGATGCTCGGCTGGCGAATCCATTTCTGCAGGTTCTCGACGTGGTCGTCGATGTGCTCGTCGATGTACGCGTAGACCTTCTTCAGATCCTCGGACGAGATCTTCGACAGGTCCGGCTGAATCTCGGTGTCGCCGTTCGGCCGGATGCCGAGCTTGGGCTGCGCCGGCGCTTGCGCGGCGGCGGTTTGCGTCGACGGTGCGCGCGAGCACCCGGTCAGGGCCATCGAAAGAGCGAGCGTTCCCACGAGCGACCGCATATTCATCTCCTTACGCTGAAGTGTCTCTGCCGACAGAGATTATGGGCGCGACGACCCGGCGTCAACCCGCAGGGGCGGCTGTGACAAAGGATTACTTTTTCAACTCGTCCGGGACGCGCTGCGCAGGGTCGGCCACGATGGCCACGTAGGCATCCCAGCGGGCGGCCGCCGAATCGTTGCCGCGAACGCGGCGGTCGATTTCCGCGGACAGCAAATCACGTCCCGTCGTGTAGGTGGCCGCGTAGGTGCGGAACTCGTTGAGGAATTTCAGCGTGGCGTCGGCAGACGGCATCAGCGCCTCGCGGCGAAGCGCTTCCGAGGCGCGCGGAAAATCGAGCTCATTATCCAGATAGCGGCGCGCAATGTCCGCTTCCACGGGATGCAGGCGATCGATCAGGCGGCCGACACGCACGTACCTGTCCGCCTCCGTCGGGTTGAGGCCGGCAAGCGGAAACAGCGTATCGCGCTCAAAGGCGAGCCGCTCGGCGCCGGAAAAGGCGAGCTCGGGTGCGATGGACGAAGCCGCTTCGTGCAGCAGGGATTGAGGGCTGAAAAGCGGCTGCACCAGCAGCTCGGTGCGTGCGCCGAGCCGCTGGTCGATCAAGCTTTCGATCGCGTGATGGCCGGGATACGCCTCATGACACGCAAGGTCGAGCGCGCGATCGACCGTGAGCGGAAGCGCGGCGTTCACCCGAATCACGCTCTTGAAGTGTCCTTCGTAGCGCGTGAAGGCGCTCCACGGCAGGCCCGCCACGTATGCGATGTCGACGTGTTCGCCGGCCGGCAGCGTGACGTGCGCGGCCGTGAGGCTCCGGCAGGCGTCGATCGCGCGAGCAAGCACGGCGGGAAGGCGGTCCGGGGCGACGAGAAAGCGGCGATCGAACGCGGCGTAGCGCGTCGCGAGGTCGCCGCGGCCGGGAATCAGATGCTCGAGGTCTGCCCGCAGGGAAGTCGGCACGCTGAACGGCGGCGGGGTATCGATGCCGAAGAGCGCGCGAGCTTCGTCCGCGAACCGCGGACGCTCGCCGGCGACGATCTTCGCGCGAGCTGCCAGCGCGTGCAGCTGACGCACGAGAAAATCAGTGCGGACCGGATCGGCGTCCGGCGATCGGGCAGCGAGGGTGGCGGCGAGCGTCGCCGCGTCGTGGTCGATCGAGGCCAGCGTCGCGTGGCGGCGTTGCGCGTCGGTTTGCCAGTCGGCGGGCCCGCGGTAGTTATCGAGCGTGTCGGGATCACGCTCGGCGAGCGCGAGGACGAGCCGCACGTACGACTCCGCCGCTGCATCGAGCGGCATTGGCCGCGCCGCCGGCGTCCGCGTGCCGCAGGAGGCGAGCGCCGCGGCAAGGCATGCGATGCTCGAAAGGCGCTTCAGAATCGAATTTGCCTATTGCTTGAGTTTCGCACCGGTCAGCTGTGCGATCGCGCCGAGGGTCGTCTGCGCCGCGTTCAGGCCGAGGCGGAAATCCTTGTCGGAAAACGTGGCGAACACATCCGTCGGCTGATGCCAGTGCGGGTCCCAGCCGGCGCCGATCTGCGTGCCGCGCTCGTTCTCGCGCACGCTGATCGCGGGGACCAGGTTCATGAACGGACCTGAATCCGTGTTGGTCATGTGCGGACCGACCTGCGCGGGATAATCCGTCGCGTATTTCTCGTTCGCGGCTTCCAGTACCCAGGCCAGCTTCTGCGCTCCTTCAGCAAACGTCGACGTCACCTGAAACTCCACGTTCACGTCGGCCTCGGGCCGCTGATCGGGGCTCACCGTGCCGTCGGCGCGCGGCATGCCGTGATCGAACATCATCATGTCGTGCTGGATCATCCCCAGCCATTTCGGCTCGGGGTACTTGCCCGACCCTGGCGGGTCTTCTTTCCCCTGCAGCGGTCCGCGCTGGTCCACATACGCGCGCGCGCCATTGGTCCCCGTTTCTTCGTTGTTCCACAACGCGAACCGGATCGACCGCTCGGTGATGACATCGGGGCTGCTCATCACACGCGCCAGCTCCATCACCAGCGCCGTCCCCGACCCATCGTCGTTCGCCGCCTCGCCCCAGCCGTGGCCGTCCATATGGCCGCTGACGATGTACATCTCGTTCGGGTGGGTGGTGCCGATCTTCGTGCAGTAGACCTCCTCGCGGGCGCCGGGGGTCGTCGGCTGCATGTTCAGCTCGCGCAGCTTCGCATCCGGCTGCGCGTTCGGATCCGTGTTCACGCCGGTGCGCGCGCGAATTCCGCGAAGTCGTCCGCCGCCCTGCGCGGCATCGCCTCGGCCGCCGCCAGGCGCCGCGCCGCGGCCGCCCGCTGCCGGCGCAGTGCCGCGAGCCGGCGGTGGCTGGTACTCGGTACTTGATCCGCGCCACGTCGGAGCAGCCGTAGCTTTTGAGCTGCGCCTCGATCCAATCGACCGCCGCGCGGTTGCGGTCCGTGCCCTGCCGGCGATCGCCGAACGCCGTCAGTCCTTTGACCGTCGCCTTGTAGCGTTCGAGATCGAGCCGCCCGACCATCGTTTTCACCGGATCGGCCGCAGCGGGTTCTGGAGCGCCTGCTGTCGCTTGCGCGAAGGCGGGCGCGCCGATGCCCAGGAACGCGAGGACTGCCGTGATTGCAAAGCACGAGCGCATACGTTCTCCGTGTTATTTTCGAATGCCGAGGCCGAGATAGACCACGGGCCGCAGAATGCTCCACCAGTCGACGAACGGCCGCATTTTGGTGTACCCGAGCTGGCGAGCCGGGTAGATCTTCGTCACCGGCACTTCCATGTGCCGGTAGCCGAGCCGAATTGCCTGAAGCAGCAGGTACGGCTCGAGCTCGTAGCGATCGAGCCACTCCTGCCGCCAGTTGATGCGAGGATCGCGAAGGATCGCGGTACGAAACGCCCGGAATCCATTCGTGCTCTCGGTGACGCGCTTTCGCGCCGCCAGCGAGAACAGCAGCGGGTGCACCACGCGCGTCGCGAACACGCGATGCTGCGGCATGTTCCCGAAGCGGCCGCCGCTGAGAAACCGCGATCCCTGCACGAAGTCGGCGCGACCTTCGACGATCGGCTCGACGAGCGCGGGAACTTCGAGCGGGTCGTCCTTGTCGTTGCCAGCCTGCGTGACGAGGATGTCGTAGTTCTCGCGAATCGCGAAGTCGAACACGGTTTTCATCGACGCGCCGACGCCGCAGTTGGTCGCATTCCTGATGACCAGCACGTTCGGCGGCAGCTCCTTCAGCGACCCATCCGTCGAGCCATCGTCGACGACCAGCAGGTCGTACGTCCGCTCCAGCGGATGCCGCGCGAGCGTCCGGCGGATCTTGTCCGCTTCGTTGTACGCGAAGGTGGCGACCAGAATGCGCGTGGCTATTTTCCCCCGTTGATCCTGCATCTCAGCAGCACGTACAGCGCGTCCACGCCATCGATCCAGCGAATCTTCTTGCCCTCGTCTTTTCGCCGCGGCTGATACGCGATTGGCACCTCGCGAATCCGGCGTCCCGCGAGCAGCAGCTTTGCCGTGATCTCCGGCTCGAAGTCGAACCCGACGCAATGCAGCGCGATGCCCGAGAGCGCTTCGCGCCGGAACACCTTGAATCCCGTTTCCATGTCGGTGAGCCGCGCCTTGAAGAGCACGTTCGCGACAAAGGTCAGGCCGCGATTCGCAAGCCGCGTCAGCAGGGAGATATTACGCTGTCCCTGCAGAAATCGGGAGCCATAGACGACGTCCGCCTCGCCGGCGAGGATCGGGGCCAGGAGCGCGCCGTATTCCCGCGGGTGGAGCTCGAGGTCGGCATCCTGGATCAGCATCACGTCGCCGGTCGCGTGCCGCAGGCCCAGTCGGATCGCGGCGCCTTTGCCGAGATTGGTCGAATGATTGAACACGCGCAGCCGCGTGTCGTTGCGCCACCGGCTGGCGTCGATGGCAGTCGGCGTGCCGTCGCTCGAGCCGTCGTTGGCGACGATGATCTCCTTGTCGATGTTGCCGATGTCTGCCGCGAACACGCGCTCGATGACTTCGCCGATCGTCTGTTCCTCGTTGAAGACCGGCACGATGACGGACAGCTTCAAGGCTCTCCTCGAGCGCTCAGCGCGATGCCGGCGAGCACGAGACCCGCGCCCGCGAGCAGCACCAGCGTCGGTGGTGCGTCCTTCACGATGAAGAGCGAGAAAATCGTGGCGACGAGCGGCTCCGCGAAACAGCAGACCGACGTGCGCGAGACGCCGGCGCGCGCGATGCCACGATACCAGAAGTAGAAGGGCACGATCGTGAACACGACCGAGTTCACCGCGCCGACTCCGGCGCTCCGGGCGACGATCACGGCGTCGGCGGCGCCGAAGGCGCCGAACGTGCGAAGCGCCAGGATCAGCGGGACGGCGAGAATCGTCGCCACAATCCCTTGTCCTTTGAGCACCGCCCAGGCGCCGAGCCCTTGCTGCTGCAGCGACGCCGAGGCGATCGGCATGATGCAGAACAACAGCGCGGCGAGGGCGGCGAAGATGGCTGCCGTGCTGAACGAAATCTGCGCGGCCCGCAGCTCGCGAAAAATCAGCAGGTTCCCAGCGAACGCGAGTCCAAGATAGATCCATCGCTTCGAGTTCAGCGGGCGCGCGTCGATCCGCAGGAAGGACGAGACGATCGGCACGACCACCGGCACGCAGCCGTAGGCCAGGCCGATGATCGCGACGGGACCGCTGACCGCGCTCACGGAGTAGAGCACTTCGTCCACGAGCAGCACGGCGCCCGAGAGCCACAGCGCGCCGCTCCGCCATGGAACCGGTGAGCGCACGAAAATCGTCAGGAGGGCACCGACCGCCACGCTGCGCGCGATCGCGGTGATGACGGGATCGATATGTGCGGCCGTGAGGACGCTGCCATAGCAGCCCCAGATGACGAACGCGAGCGCGGTCTCCCACATCGGCGTGCCCGGAAACGCTCAGCGCGCGAGCACGTCGCGAATCAGCTGCCGCAGCTCACGCGGCGTGAACGGCTTGTGGAGCAGCACCACCTCGTGGTCGAGGCCGGTCACGTTCAAGGTCTCGTCGGTATAGCCCGACATGATGATGACCGGCAGCCCCGGCCGCGAGGCGACGAGCGCGTTTGCCAGCTCGATCCCGCTCTTGCCGGGCATGATCGCGTCCGTCAGCAGCAGATGGATCAGCCCGTCGTGCGCGGCGGCGATCTCCAGCGCCTCTTCCGCCGATTTCGCGAGCAGCAGCTGGTAAGGTTCGGCCTTCAACGTCGATGCGACGAGATTGCGGACCGCCGGCTCGTCTTCGACGATCAGCACGGTCGCCTCCGCGGGAACGGTTCTCGCGGTCGCGCCTGGCGTCGCGGGTGCGGACTGGCCCGGTGCGGCGGGCGGGAAGAACAGCCGGAATGTCGTCCCGCGGTCCAGCTCGCTGTCCACGAAGATGAAACCGCCGCTCTGCTTGACGGTGCCGTACACCATGGACAACCCGAGGCCGGTGCCCTTGCCCACTTCCTTCGTCGTGAAGAAGGGCTCGAAGATGCGCGCCTGGGTCTCAGCGCTCATACCCTGGCCATTGTCGGCGACGCTGACGATCACGTATCGACCCGGCGCCATCGGCGGATGCGCGCGGGCGAATGCATCGTCGAGCTCTTCCACCGTCGTTTCGATCGTCAGCCGGCCGCCCGAGGGCATCGCGTCTCTCGCGTTCACGGCGAGGTTGATGATTGCCTGCGCGAATTGCCCCGGGTCCGCGACGATCGGAGGCACGCCGGCACCGCACCTCCGTCCGCAGTTCCACATCGCCGCCGATCAGGCGTTCGAGCATCCGTCCGAGGCTGGCGATTGTCTCGTTCACGTCGAAGACGCGGGGCTCGAGCAGTTGCTTGCGGCTGAACGCCAGCAGCTGTCCGGTGACCGAGGCGGCGCGTTCGGCGGCACGTCTGATTTCTTCGACGTCCATCCGTGCCGAATGATCGGCGGTCATCTCGCCGAGCGCGAGCTCCGCGTACCCGCCGATCGCGGTCAGCGCGTTGTTGAGATCGTGCGCGACGCCGCCCGCGAGACGGCCAATCGCTTCGAGCTTCTGAGACTGGCGCAGCTGCTCTTCGAGCTGACGACGTTCCGTGCTGTCCTGGACGGTGCCGATTATTCGAACGGGCCGGCCCGCTGAGTCGCGGACGATATCGGCCCGTGACTGGATCCACCGGACGGTGCCGTCGGTACGGACAATTCGATATGCGAGCTCGAACCCGCTGGTCCGAGTGGAGTCCTGAGCGAGCGCCGCCCTCACCGCGGGTCGATCGTCAGGATGGACCAGATTGAGGAAGGCAGCGGCGGTGCCCTCGAACGACCCTGGCGGGATGCCGAAGATGTGATGCGTCTCGGTGGACCAGCCGATCCGGGTCGGGTCGGCGAGCTCGGCGACCCAGCTGCCGATATGCGCGACTTCCTGCGCCTTCTCGAGAAACGCGCGGTACTCGCGCAGCGACTGCTCGGCTCTCGAGGCCTGGCTCACGTCGCGGAAGCTGGCCACGAGGCCGACGACTTCGTTTCCGACGCGCTGCGGCGAAACGAATCGCTCGAAGACGCGTCCGTCCTTGAACTTGAGCGTGTCGAACACTTCGCGGGCCGGGTCGCGCCATATCTCGCGCGACCGTTTCATCACGTCCTCGACGTCCTCGAGCTGACCGCCGAGCGCGTCGAAAATCGCGTCGACGCCGCCGGCGTCGAGACGCTCTCGCGTCAGGCCGAAGGTCGAGAGGTATCGACGGTTATAGCGAACGATCCGCCGGTTCAGATCGACGACGAGAATGGCATCGTGTGTGGATTCGAGTGTCGCTTCGAGCAGCGCGACCGTTTCTTCGGTGGCGGATCGTTCCATGGACGCGCGGTCAGTATGCCTTGGATCGAACCGATGGTGTGAAGTCCGCGCGATCAGCGCTCGATCGTATGAAGTAGCAGATTCGGCGCCTCGCCAGGATTCGCGACGACGCCTCGTGTCGCGGCTGCGACGATTGCCTGCTTCACCTCGGGGGCAGTTGCGGACGCATGGTGCTGAAGATAGATCGCCCCGATGCCGGCGACGAGCGGCGCGGCGTACGAATCGCCGTCGCGCCGTGAACGTCGCGGTATCGCCGAGCGTTTCCGGCGCCGGGAATCGCGATCCCTGGCGCGAAGAGCGTCAGCCCCGGCCCGTAGCCGCTCGTTGCCGGCCTGTCAGTTCGCGACGTCGATCCGACGACCACCGCCTCGTGCACGCGCTGCGGCGAAAACGCGGTCACGTTGTCGACGCCGCCCGCAGACAGCACGTACACGAATCCCGCAGCGATCGACCGCCTCACCGCGTCATCGAGCGTCGTGTCGGCGGTCTGCCAGCGCGCGGGGCTGATGTTGACGATGCGCCGGACGCGTGCCGTGCGCGGTGATCCAGTCGACCGCGCGGACGGCGGCCGCGAAGTCGGTTCGCGTCGTCCCGGTACACGGCAGGATCCGGAGCGCGTGCAGGCTCACCGCCGGCGCCGACGCCGAACGTCCGGCCGCCGAGGATGCTCGCGACGTGCGTGCCGTGGCCTTTCGAGTCGGGCACATCGCAGTCTTCCGCGTCGTGCTGCCGGGATTGCCGGTCGTGAAGTCGCCGATCCAGTCGGCGCGGCCGCCGAACTCCTGGTGGCTCTTCCGAACGCCCGTGTCGATCACGTACGCGTGGACGCCGGCGCCGTTTCCTTCATGGACGAACCGGCCGTCGAGCGGCAGCGCGCGCTGATCGATCCGATCGAGGTTCCACGGCACGCTGTCGGCGGGAGCAGCCGCGAGCGCCAGGCGACGACAGCGCGAGCGATATCCACGCAAGCGTTGCCCGCGTCATGCTTCGCCAGCCACCAGCCACCAGCCAGCCAGCCACCGACCGGGCTATCCGAACGTCCGCCAGCCCGCGTCAGGTAGTCGCCCATCGTCAGCGCGAGCAGGATGCCGAGCCAGAAGAGCGCCCGACGACGACCGCCCACGTCAGCCGCGTGCTGTATCTCACGTGCATGAAGAACAGCACGACGAGCGTCGCCTTGAACACGGCGATCGCGAGCGCGGCGACCGTGTTGAACGGCGCCGAGGTCGAAGTACGCGACCTGCCACGTGAGATACGTGCAGAACATCAGGATCGCGAAGATCGTGTAGTACGTCCGCTTCGGGACGATGTGCTCAGCTCATGCGACGTGCCGCCCGATGCAGATACAGAGAGCGGAAACAGGAAGATCCAGACGATGTCGACGAAGTGCCAGTAGAGGCCGCTGATCTCGATCGGGCTGTAGTACTCCGCCGTGATGATGCCGCGCTACGACCACCACAGCATCACCGCCATGATGCCGAGGCCGATGATCATGTGCAGCGCGTGCAGCCCGGTCATCACGAAGTACAGCGAGAAGAAGATCTGCGCGTGCGCGACGTACTCGGCCTCGAACTGGAAGCCGGGCCCGGGCACGTGGTGCTCGACGAACTCGGTGTAGTACTCGAACGCCTTGATGCCGAGGAACGACGCAGCCGAGCATCATCGTCAGCGACGAGGAACAGCATCAGCAGCGCGCCGCTCGCCCAGTCTGCGCCGCGTGGACCGCCGAGCGCCATCGTCAGGCTGCTGGTGATGAGGACGACGGTGTTCGTCGTGCCGGCCCAGACGAGCAGCTCGTGGCTGCCGGCGGCGAACGCCTCGGGATACCAGTTGCGGTAGACGAGATAGGTCACGAACAGGCCGCCGAAGAACAGCACTTCGGTGACGAGGAACACCCACATGCCGAGCGTCGCCGCCTCGCTCTGCTGCTCGAGGCTGTCGAACTGGTGCGCGAGCGCCGGCGTGGCGGCATGCGACTGCGGCGTCAGGCAACATGACCCTCCACCGGCGCGTCGTACTCGTACGCCTCCCAGGTCACGATCGGCGTCTCCGCGAAATTCTCGGTCGGCGGCGGCGACGTCGTCGTCCACTCGAGGCCGACCGCGCCCCACGGATTCGAGCCGGCGAGCCGGCCGTAGCGCAGCGACCACATCAGGTAGCAGCATCGGAATCAGGTAGCCGACGCCGAGAATCGACGCGCCGGCCGACGACAGCACGTTCAGCACCTGGAACTCCGGCGGATACGCGTGATAGCGCCGCGGCATGCCGAGGTAGCCGAGGATGAACTGCGGGAAGAACGTCAGGTTGAAGCCGAGAAAGATGATCGCCGGCGCTGATCTTCGCGAGGAACTCGTTGTAGAGCCGGCCGCTGATCTTCGGCCACCAGTAGTGCAGGCCGCCGAGGTAGCCCATGATCGTGCCGCCGACCATGATGTAGTGGAAGTGCGCGATGATGAAGTACGTGTCGGTGACGTGCACGTCGACGGCCGACCGCCGCGAGGAACAGCCCGGTCAGCCCGCCGATCGTGAAGAGGCCGATGAAGCCGATGGCGTAGAGCATCGGCGTCTCCCACGAGATCGAGCCCTTGTACATCGTCGCCGTCCAGTTGAAGACCTTGACGGCCGACGGAATCGCGACGAGGAAGCTGAGGATCGAGAAGATCAGCGCCGCGTAGACCGACTCGCCGGCGACGAACATGTGGTGGCCCCACACGAGGAAGCCGAGCACGGCGATCGCGAGGCTCGCGAAGGCGACGAACGTGTAGCCGAAGACCGGCTTGCGGCAGAACGGCCGCGACGAGCTCGCTGACGACGCCCATCGCCGGCAGCACCATGATGTAGACCGCCGGGTGCGAGTAGAACCAGAACAGGTGCTGGAACAGCACCGGGTCGCCGCCGAGCGCGCGGATCGAAGAAGCCGAAGTGGAACAGCGCGCTCGGCCGCGACCAGCAGCATCGTGATCGCGAGCACCGGCGTGCCGAGCACGATGATCAGGCTGGTCGCGTAGATCGACCAGAGGAACAGCGGCATCCGGAACCACGTCATGCCCGGCGCGCGCATCCGGTGGATCGTGACGATGAAGTTGAGGCCGGTGAGGATCGACGAGAAGCCGGTGATGAAGATGCCGAGCGCCGTCGGGATGACGTTGGTCGTCGACGAGACCGTGCTGAACGGCGTGTAGAAGGTCCAGCCGGTGTCGACGCCGCCGGTGACGAGCGCGTAGAGCGTGAACAGGCCGCCGAGCATGTAGATGTACCAGCTCGCGAGGTTCAGCTTCGGGAACGCGAGATCCTTCGCGCCGATCATGAGCGGCACGAGGAAGTTGCCGAGCGCCGCCGGAATCGACGGGATCAGGAAGAAGAACACCATCATCACGCCGTGCATCGTGAACAGCTTGTTGTAGGTCTCGTCGGAGACCAGATCGCCGGCCGGCGTCGCGAGCTCGAGCCGGATCAGCACGGCGAACGCGCCGCCGACGAAGAAGAAGAACGTGACGGCGGCGAGATACAGCAGCGCGATGCGCTTGTGATCGCGCGTCAGCAGCCACGACTTGATGCCGTAGCCGTCGTTCAGATAGTGGCGCGGCGGCAGGAACAGTGCTGGCATGATTATTCGTCAGGGTGTTTTCGAGTGGGCTGACGTCGCCGTGCGTCGGCACCTGCGGCTGCGCCTTCAGCGATTTCACGTATTCGATCAGCTCGAGCAGCTGCTCTTCGCTGACCAGCCCCTGGAACGTCGGCATGATCGGCTGGAAGCCGGCGGTGATCTTCGCCGCCGGGTTCAGGATCGATTCGCGGACGTACGCCTCGTCGACCGTCGACCGTCTCGCCGCTCTGCAGCGTCACGGTCTTGCCGAACAGTCCCTCGAGCACCGGGCCGCGGCCCTGCGCGTCGGGCCGATGGCAGGTGTTGCAGGCGAGATCGTCGAACAGCTTCTCGCCGGCCGACGCGAGCGAGCCTTCGGCCGCGCCGCCGCTCAGCCACGCCTGATAGTCGTTCGGCTCCATCACGACGACCTCGCCGGTCATGCCCGAATGCCGCGTGCCGCAGTACTCGGCGCAGAACAGGTGATAGCGGCCGGGCTTGGTCGCCTGAAACCAGATGCTCGTGTAGCGGCCGGGCAGCACGTCGGCCTTGACGCGGAACGCCGGCACGAACACGTCGTGGATGACGTCCTCCGACGTCATGATCAGCTTCACGGCGCGGCCGACCGGCACGTGCAGCTCGTTGATCTCGCGCTGGCCGTCGAGGTGCTGGAACTTCCACATCCACTGCTTGCCGACGACGTAGATGTTCAGCGTCTCGTCGGGCGGCCGCGCCATCGCGAAGAACACGCTCGCGCCCCAGACGAAGATCACCATCGTGATGAGCGAACGGGATGACCGTCCAGGTCGATCTCGAGCGTCAGGCCGCCGTGGATCGCTGACGCCGATGCTGTCGGGCGTCGCGGCGGCGGTACCTGAACGCGTAGAAGACGATCAGGCCGGCGATCAGCAGCGAGAAGAACACGCGCGACCGCGAGCAGGAAGAAATACAGCGCGTCGACGCGCCGGCCATCGTCGACGCGTGTTCGGGGAAGAGCGGAGTGCCGGACCACATTAGCTAGGCGACTGCCTCGGGAGCCGGGATGCGGGCTCGGTGCGGCGCTCGCTGTTTCTCGCGGCGCACCATGACGACGATGAACGCGCCGAGCGCGAGCACGGTGGCGGCGCCCGCGATGCGCATCGCGCGCATGATGCGCGAGGCCGTAGCGGCCGGTCATCGGGTCGTAGTGATAGCAGTAGAGCAGCAGCGCATCGACCGGCGTTGCCGACCTTGCCCGCCGAGGCTTCGACGAGCGCGAGCGCAGATCGCGCGGGCCGTACTCGATGCCGAAGAGATACCGCGCCAGGCGGCCGTCCGGCGTCAGCACGATGACGCCGGTCGGATGCGCGAACTGCTTCGTCTCCTCGTCCCAGACGTAGCGGAAGCCGGCGGCCTTCGTCAGCCGATCGATCGACGCCTGCTCGCCGGTCAGGAAGTGCCAGCCGCCGCGGCGCCCGGGCTGCTGGTAGCGCTGCGATGTAGACCGCCTTCTTCGCGGCGGCCGTCGCCGGCGTGTCGCGCGGATCGAAGCTGACGGTGACGATCTCGAAGTCCTTGCCCGGGTTCGAGCGACAGCACGTCGAGCGCGCTCGCCAGGCCGTTGATCACCTGCGTGCACAGCATCGGGCAGTCGTAGTACGCGAACACCAGCACGACCGGCCGCTTGCCGAAGTAGTCGCCGAGGCGCACCGTGCGGCCCGCCTCGTCGCGGAACGTCGTGTCGAGCGGCACGTGCTGATCGAGGTTCTGATCGAAGCCGATCTCGCGCAGCGGCGCCGGAATCGCGGACGACGCCGATGTCCCGGCTCGCGCTTGTAGCCGGCGTCGCCGGCGCGCCGGTCATCTGCGCGTGCGCCTGCGACGCGCTCGACACGAAGGACACGCAAGGACACAGAGCGCACGACCACGGAGACGAGATCGTGCCATCGTGTCCGTCGTGTCGTGTCATCGCGTTCACCTGTCTGCCGCGCCGGCAGTCCGCGCTGAGCGTCAGCTTCATCGCCTCGTCGATCGGAATGCGGACGACGCCGGCGTTCTTGTCCACCCAGCCGTAGCCGTTCGAGCAATCGCGTCCTCGCTCGCCGCGCAGGTCGCGCAGATCCTCGCGCGGGTTCGTCTGCAGCCGCGGCTCCGGCGGCAGGCGATGCTCCTGCCGACGGCGAGCGGATACTGCGGCGTCGCCCGCGACGCTCTCGCGGCGTCGAAGTACATGAACAGCAGCCAGACGATGAAGTGGATGACGAGCGCCGACGACGACCAGGCCGACGCCGAAGCCGAAGACGCCGCGGATGTTGACGTCGCTCGTCTCGTGATGGACGCGGCGTGCGCGTCGTCCGCGCCGCGTGTGCGAGTGCATGTTCGGCCATGACTCAGTGCGCCGTCCTCGGCCGGTCGCCGCCGCGCTCGATGATGCGGCCGAGCGCCTCGTCGAACTGCGGATCGTGGACCGGCAGAATCGCGCGGCCGCGCAGCTGCCAGATGAAGCAGCCGAGCCAGATCGACGCCGAGCGCCAGCGGCAGCACGACGTCCAGCCAGCTGACGCGACAGCCGTCGCTGATGGAACTCCGGCGCGATCAGCCAGAACAGATCGATCAGCCGCGCGATCAGCAGAATGCCGACGGCGACCTTGACGATCAGCTGCGGCTTGCCGCTTCACCGTGCGCGACAGCAGCAGCACGAACGGCACCGCGAAATGGAACAGGATCAGCGTCGACGCCGACGAGCCGCCAGCCGGTCTGCAGGCGGTGCAGGTACCACGCGATCTCGGCCGGCAGATTGCCGGACCAGATGATCAGGTACTGCGAGAACGAGAAGTACGCCCACAGCATCACGAACGCGAGCATCAGGTTGCCGAGGTCGTGGAAGTGCGCCGGCACGACGATGCGGTCGAGCGGCGGACGGCGGCTGAGCCAGACGAGCACGACGATCAGGAACGCGAGCGCCGACAGCCCCTGGCCGCCGATGATCAGCACGCCGTAGATCGTCGAGAACCAGTGCGGCTCGAGCGACATCAGCCAGTCGAACGACGCGAACGTGATCGTCAGGCCGTAGGCGAGCAGGCCGCCGGCGCTCAGCTTCTGCATCCGGCGCGCGAGCCGCGGATCGGCGGTCCGGTCCTGCTCGAGCGACCACGCGTTCAGGAAATACGACGAGCGCGTTCCAGACGAGGAAATAGAGCGCCGCGCGGACGAGGAAGAACGGCGTGTTCAGATACAGCTGCTTGTGCTGCAGCACCTCGTCGTGCGCGACGACGTCGGCGTTGCGTCCAGATGTAGAGGTGCGCATGCCGAGCACGATCGGCAGGAACAGCAGCGTCATCACCGGCAGCACGCGCGACGCCGCGCCGATCGGCCGGCGGATGACGACGCCCCACGCGCCGCCCGACAGCTGGTGGACCATGCCGAGCGCGAGGCAGCCGAGCGTCACGCCGAGGCACGAGCATGTACGCCATCAGGTACGACTGGAAGAACTGCGTCGGATTGATGAACAGTCCGACGAGCGACACGACGCGCGCCGACGCCGCCGGCGATCAGCAGCCGCCGCTGCAGGCCGGCGAGCTCCGGAATCGCGACGTCGGCGGTCTGCGTGAGCGCGCGTCACTGGATCTGCTCCCGCTCTGTCGGCCGGCACGTCGGCGAGCGTCGCGTGCTCGCTCAACTGCAGCGCGCGGATGTAGGCGACGATCGCCCAGCGATCCTCGGCGCTGATCTGCGCGGCGTAGTCGGGCATCGCGCCGAAGCCGTTGCGTGATCACGTCGAAGAAATGTCCGACCGGCGCGTTGCGCAGCCGATCCTCGTGGAACGACGGCGGACGCCGGTAGCCGCGGCGCACGACCATGCCGTCGCCCTGGCCGGTGCGGCCGTGGCACGGCGAGCAGTAGATGTTGAAGCGCTCCTGGCCGCGCGCCATCACGTGCGGCGTCCACCGCGAACGGAAACACCGTCGCGTCCGCGCCGTTCACCTTGCCGGTGTAGAGCAGCGCTGTCCTCGTGCAGCTGGCCGCGCGCGACGGTGCCCGCGACGAGCGGCCGCGCCGAGCGGCTCGTCGCCGAAGAACGTCGACTGCGCGCAGCGGGATGTACTTCGGCTGGTCGTGCATGTCCTGGCGGCAGGCGGCCGCCGAGTACCGAGCATCGCCGCCAGCGGCGAGCAATCGGGCGCCACGCGCCCGGCGCGACACGCGTCGATGGCCGTCAATCCGCAACGGTCGTCACCTCCCGCGGGTTCAGCGTCTCGAGGAAGCGCGCGCGTCGCTTCGAGGTCGAACTTCGGATCCTTCGCCTCGATGCACGAGAAAGAACCGGTTGCGGCTGGCCAGCGCGAAGCGCGGCACGTTGAACACCGGGTGATACGGCATCGGCAGCCCGTTCAGCGCGAGCATGCCGAGCACGGCCGACAGCGCCGCCGCGAGAATCGTGCACTCGAACGTGACCGGGATGAACGCCGGCCAGCTGTGAAACGGCCTGCCGCCGACGTTGAGCGGATACGCGATCGCCGACGACCCAGTACTGCAGGCAGTAGCCGCCGATGCAGCCGCACGAGCCCGCCGATGAGCACGATGAGCGGCAGCCGCGTGTGGTGCGAGCCGAGCGCCTCGTGCAGCTCCTCGATCGGAAACGGCGAGTACGCGTCCATGCGCCGATAGCCCTCGTGCGTGCGCGCGGTCGCGTCGCCGCCACGAGCGCGTTCGGATCGTCGAACTCGGCCATCAGGCCGTAGATCGGTGATGCGACAGCCATCTACGTCGTCCGCAGGTCCTCGTCGACCTTCGCCTCCGGCAGGATCGTCCGCATCTCGAAGATCGAGATCATCGGCAGGAAGCGGAGGAACAGGAACAGCAGCGCGAGGAACAGGCCGATCGTGCCGACGAACGTCGACCAGTCCCAGAACGTCGGCGCGTACATGCCCCACGACGAGGGCAGGAAGTCGCGGTGCAGGCTCGTGACGATGATGACGAAGCGCTCGAGCCACATGCCGACGTTGACGATCAGCGAGATGACGAACAGCAGCGGCACGTTCGTGCGCACGCGCTTGAACCACAGCACCTGCGGCATGACGATGTTGCAGAGGATCAGCGTCCAGTAGACCGACGCGTACGGCCCGGTCATCCGGTTGCAGCGGCACGAACACCTCGTACTTGTCGCGCGCTGTACCACGCGATGAACGCCTCGGTCAGGTAGCCGTAGGCGACGATCAGGCCGGTGACGAGCATCACCTTCGCCATGTTCTGCAGGTGGCGCATCGTGATGAAGTCTTCGAGGCCGTAGACCGCGCGGATCGGAATCGCCAGCGTCAGCACCATCGCGAAGCCGGAGTAGATCGCGCCGGCGACGAAGTACGGCGGGAAGATCGTCGTGTGCCAGCCGGGCACGATCGCGATCGCGAAGTCGAAGCTGACGACGGTGTGCACCGAGACGACCAGCGGCGTCGCCAGGCCGGCGAGCAGCAGGTACGCCGTCTCGTAGCGGTGCCAGTGGCGCGCCGAGCCGCGCCAGCCCATCGCCAGCATGCCGTAGATGACGCGCCCGACCCGCGACTGCGATCGATCGCGCAGCGTCGCGAGGTCGGGAATCAGGCCGACGAACCAGAACAGCAGCGACACGGTCGCGTAGGTCGAGACCGCGAACACGTCCCAGATCAGCGGGCTGCGGAACTGCGGCCAGACGCTCATCGTGTTCGGGTACGGGAACAGCCAGTACGCGAGCCACGGCCGGCCGATGTGGAGCAGCGGGAAGATGCCGGCGCAGGCGACCGCGAACAGCGTCATCGCTTCGGCGAAGCGGTTGATCGACGTGCGCCACGTCTGCTTGAGCAGCAGCAGGATCGCCGAGATCAGCGTGCCGGCGTGGCCGATGCCGATCCACCAGACGAAGTTGATGATCGCGAAGCCCCAGCCGACCGGGATGTTGATGCCCCAGATGCCGATGCCCTTCACGAACAGGTAGGTCAGCGACACGAACAGCAGCGATCGTGAGCAGAACGCGATCAGCGAAGCCGAGCCACCAGCCGATCGGCGTCTTGCGCGTCGAGGACGATCGAGCTGATCTTGTCGGTGACGGAGCCGAACGTGTGCCCCGGCGCGATCACCGGCGGCGTCGCGGCGCCGACGACCGCGGCGTTCGGATCCTCGATGGGAATCAGCGCGGTCGGCCACGCTACTCCCCAGTCTCCGGGTTCACGTTGCGCACCGCGCCAGATACGTCGTCCGCGGCCGCGTGTTCAGCTCGCCGAGCAGCGAGTAGTTGCGGACTTCGGCCTGCAGCTTGCGCGACGCGGCTGTTCGGGATCGTTCAGGTCGCCGAAGACGATCGCGTCGGCCGGGCAGGCCTGCTGGCAGGCGGTCTTGATCTCGCCGTCGCGCGACCGTGCGGTCCTGCTTTTTCGGCGTCGATCTTCGCCGCGTTGATCCGCTGCACGCAGTACGTGCACTTCTCCATCACGCCGCGGCTGCGCACGGTGACGTCGGGGTTGCGCCCGAGCTTGAGGCTCGGCGTGTTCCAGTCCTGATAGAGCAGGAAGTTGAAGCGGCGGACCTTGTACGGGCAGTTGTTCGAGCAGTAGCGCGTGCCGACGCAGCGGTTGTAGACCATGTCGTTCAGCCCTTCGTCGCTGTGCACGGTCGCGCCGACCGGGCACACGACCTCGCACGGCGCGTTCTCGCACTGCATGCACGGCACCGGCTGGAAGTAGGTCTCGGGATTGTCGGCCGGCGCCGCGGTAGTAGCGTGTCGACGCGAATCCAGTGCATCTCGCGGCCGCGCAGCACCTGCTCCTTGCCGACGACCGGGATGTTGTTCTCCGCCTGGCAGCCGACGACGCACGCGTTGCAGCCGATGCAGGCGTTGACGTCGATCGCCATGCCCCACTTGTAGCCCTCGTACTTGAATGTCGGGATAGAGCGTGATCGTCTGCGGCGGCGTCTCGTCGCCCTCGTGCACCGACTTCGGATCGCGGACGTACTCGTCGCGCGTGACCGCGCGCACCATGCCCGCGCCCTTCCATCAGGTGGTGATACTGCGTGCACGCGAGCGGATACGTCGTCGCCGGTGCGCACGATCTCGAGGCCGCCGCCGAACCACAGCGCGTCCGACGTGCGGATCGCGTTGGCGTTGAAGCCGGCGCCGCTGCCGACGTGGCCGGCGCGCGTCCGGCCGTAGCCGAGATGCACGGTCACGCAGTCGTCCGGGTGGCCGGACGACGACGAACAGCGGCGCCGCGCACCGTCCGGCCGCGGTAGCGCAGCTCGACGACGTCGCTGATGATCTGGCCGTGCTCGCCGCCCTGCAACGCCGGCGTCGCCGCCGACCTTCAGCCGCGCGGCCGTCGCCGGGCTGACGAGCACGGCGTTGTCCCACGTCAGCTTGCGTGATCGGCTTCGGCAGCTCCTGCAGCCAGCCGTTGTTCGCGAAGCGGCCGTCGAGGATCGACGGATCGTTGCGGAAAGCGATCTCGAAGCCCGCTGCCGCGGCATGGCGGCCGTGCGGCCGGATCGCCGCGAGCGACGGTCCGGACTGCGACGTCGACCGGACATCGCTTCGGCGCGAACGCGCGTGTTCGGGATCGACGCCGTCGTGCAGCCAGCGCCGCCACGCCGCTTCGAAGCGCGTCCGTCGCGCTTGCCGCGCCGCTCGCTCCGGCGTGCCAGTGCTCGCGGACGATGTCGTACGCCGATCGCTCCGGGCCGTCGCTCATCGCCGCCAGCACTTCGTGCGCCGACTTGCCGCCGTAGAGCGGCGCGATCAGCGGCTGGACGATCGAGACGGTGCCGTCGTAGCCGCGCGCGTCGCTCCACGCCTCGAGGAAGTGCGCCTCGGGAATCTGCCAGTGGCACAGCGCCGACGTCTCGTCGTCGTACAGGCTGAGATGCACGCGGAGCGGCACCTTGCTCGAGCGCGTCGGCGAACGTTCGAGATCGGCCGGCGCGGTGTAGACCGGATTGCCGCCGACGATCAGCGAGCAGGTCGACGTTGCCGGCGTTCATGTCGGCGACGAGGTCGCGCAGCGACTCGAGCTGATCGACCGGCTCGGCTTCGACCGGCTCGGTGTAGACGACCGTCTTGCCGACGTTGCCGAGCGCCTGGTTCATCGCGTGCGCGAGCGCGTGGACGACCGGCGGCTGGCGTCGCCGGCGATGACGAGGCTGCGCGCCGCGATGCGCCTGCAGATCCTTGGCGACGGCGTCGATGAACTTCTGCGTGCGGCAGGCCGAGAGTCCTGCGCGGACGCCGGCCTGCCGGCGCCGCGCCGAGCGCCGCGGCGAGCGCGTCGCGCGGCGCGCTTCGACCTGCGCTTGGCTTCAGCGGCAGCCGGTGATCGGCGCGCGCGCCGGTCGACGTCGGCATGCGCTCGATCGCGTACAGCCGGTTCATGCGCGTCGGCGTCCTCGGGCCGGCGGCGCGCGGCGAAGTCGCGCGCGTAGCGCAGGCTGCCCGGGCCGCGCGCCGAGGAAGTCGGCGTCGAGCGAGAGGATGACGTCGGCGCTGTCGAAGCGGTACTGCGCGTCGACGTACTCGCCGAAGGCGAGCTTCGCGCCGGCGCGCGCGTTGTCGCGGCTCGCCGGATCCCACTGATGCCACTTCGCCGACGGGATAGCGCGCGAGCAGATCGCGGATCTGCGCCGCGAGCGTCGGCGAGCTGACCGACTCGGTGAGGATGCGGAGCCCGGCGCCCTTGAGCGGCTGCTGCGCCGTCAGCGCCGCGCGCATCGCGCCGAGGAACGCCGACCACGGCCGGATCTCGCCGAGGTTGGTCAGCGTCTGCGAGCGATCGGGATCGTAGAGGCCGAGGACGGCCGCCTGCGCGAAGACGTCGGCGCGCGCCGAGGCTGCCCGGGTGCAGCGGGTTGCCTTCGATCTTCGTCGGCCGCCCCTCGTGGCTCTCGACGAGCAGGCCGGTGGCGACGCCGCCGAGCGTCATCGCCGTCGCGAAGAACAGCGGCTTGCCGGGGATGAGCTCCTCGGGCTGGCGGACGTACGGGACGATCTTTTCCGCGCGGCTGCCGCGTGCAGGCGGTGACGCCGGCCAGCGCCAGCGACGCGCCCATCAGCTTCAGGAACGTGCGCCGCTGCGACCGGATCGGTGATCGCTTCGATCTGCGACGGGAACTCGTTGTAGAGACGTTCCTGGAACGCCGGATCGTCCGCGCTGCTCGTCGAGCGTGCGCCAGAACGGCTCGGCGCCGAGCGAGTCGGCTCGGTCCGAACTGATCCGTTCGCTTCATCGGTGACACGTCGAGCAGCTCGTGAGCTTCTGAATCTGGTACTCCGCGACGAGGCGCCGGCCGAGCTCGAGCTGGTTCGCGGGCGGCTGCGTAGTCGACGCTGAACACCGCCGCGCGCGGGCGCACGTACCGCTCCGGGATTGCGGTGGCAGTCGAGGCACCACTCCATCTGCAGCGACTCCTCCTGCCACATCAGCGGCATGCGGTCGACCTGGCCGTGGCACGTCGTGCAGCCGACGCCCTTGTTCACGTGGATGCTGTGATTGAAGTAGACGAAGTCGGGCAGGTCGTGGACGCGCGTCCACTCGATCGAGCGTGCCGGTGCGGAAGCTGTCGCGGACCGGCTCGAGGAACGGGCTGTTCGAAAAGATCTGCGAGTGGCAGTTCATGCACGTCTTCGTCGGCGGAATGCCGGCGAACGACGAGTCCTCGACCGACGTGTGGCAGTAGCGGCAGTCGATGCCGTTGCCGGCGACGTGGCGCTCGTGGCTGAACTGGATCGGCTGCTCGCGCGCGACGTGCGCGTCGGTGACCCACGGCGAGCGGTTGACCTTCGGCGAGAGCCGAGCAGGCCGGCGATGAAGAAGACCGCGCCGAAGATGCTGACCCGAGCGATCGTGTTGGCGCTGCGATGAAAGATCTGCGACATCGGTCTACAGTCACGCGCGACATCACGGAGACGAACTCGTCGCGAGCTTACTCTGTTTTCCGGCGCGACGACCCGGCCCTCATTTTGTGAAATATTTCACGTAGCTGTCAAATTTCTTAGCAACCAGCCGGGCTTTTGAGGGTTGAGCTACGGGACGGAGAGATTGGTCGATCGGCGCCCGGATCTCCGGGCGCCTTCTCCCACACGTAGGTACGGCCGATCGCGTACTTCTCGAACCATTCCAGCTCGGCGTTCGCTTTGAAGAGCTTGTGCCGCAGCTCGCCCCACTGGTGGCCTTCGCGTCGGCGACGATACAGGCGCGTCGGCACGCCGTTGCGACTTCAGCGCGCGGAACATCTCGAGCGACTGCGCCAGCGGCACGCGCGTGTCGTTCTCGCCGACGAAGAACAGCGTCGGCGTCTTCACGTTCGCCACGTCCTTGAGCGGCGAGTTGTCCCAGAACACGTCGATCGGCGCGTCCTTCTGCCACGGCGTGCCGCCGAAATCACCGTCCGGTTCGACGCGGACGTCGGTCTGCGCCGTACATCGAGATCCAGTTCGCGACGCCGGCGCCCGACGACGCCGCCTTGAACCGATCGGTGAACGTGATCAGCTTGTTCGTCAGGTGCCGCCCGCGCTCCAGCCCATCACGACCAGCCGATCGGGATCGGCGATGCCGCGTCTGCGATCGAGCGCGATCGACGCCGGCCATCACGTCGAGGTGCATGTTGCTGGAAATAGCCGCCGACGATGTCGCGATAGAACGCGTTGCCGTAGCCGATGCTGCCGCGATAGTTCGGCCGCAGCACGGCGTAGCCCTTGCCGGCGAGCACCGGAAAGTAGTTGAACAGCAGTGCCGACGCCGGCGCCGAATTGTCCGATTCCTTCGGGCCGCCGTGCATCTGCACGACCAGCGGATAGCGCTTCGCCCGGCTCGGTAGTCGATCGGATAGAACAGCAGCCCTTCGATCGTCGCGCCGTCGGCGCCTTTCCACTCGACCCGCTCCTGGCGCGGCACGCGAAGTCGCGCTCGAGCGTCGTCGAAGACGATGCGGTGACGCGACCGCGGCGCGCCGCCTGCCAATCGGCAGCGTCCAGATGTCGCCGAATCGCGTCGGCTCGTCGAGCTGAAACACGGCCTTGCCCGCGCGCGGCTCGTAGCTGCACATGCGACCGCTGGCGTCGGCGGGATGGAGTGCTCGCCGTCGGTCAGCTGCTTCAGCGTCGCGCGACGCGACGTCGATCCGGAACACTTCGCTGTGCACGCCCATGTTGATGACGGCGATGATCGAGCGGCCGTCAGCGCGACCAGGTCGCGCGATCGAACGAGTGCGAGCCGTCGGGAAACACGCGCGTCGGCGTGCCGCCGGCCGCGGCCGCGACAGAACAGGTTCGGCCTTGTAGTACGGCTCGAACCGGGCGTTCATGCCGGCGAGGAACAGCACGCTGGCTGTTGTCCGGCGACAGCTCCGGTTCTGTCTTCCGCAACGATGTTGTGCGTGAGGACGCGCGCGTTCTGGCCGTCCGCGTCCATCACCCACACTTCGCCGCGATCGTATGTCGCCGACAGCGGGTTGGCGCGCGCTCGGCAGCGATCATCCTGCCGTCCCGCGAGAGACGATACGACACCATCGAGAATCGCCGGATGTGATCCGCTGCTCGGCGCCGGTTGCGACGACGATTTTCCAGAGATGCCGCTGCCTGAACGTCTCCTCCACCGCCGACACATCGTCCTTCGTCCGCTCGCGCTCGCGCGCTTCGGGCGTCGCCGGGTCGGTCGCGAGGAAATAGACCGCGGTGCCGTCGGGCGACCAGGTCGGTGAGAAGGCGGCGGTCGCGTGCTGCGTGAGCTGGCGCGCCTCGCCGCCGTCGGCCGGCATGAGAAAGAGCTGACCGGCGCGCGCAAAAAGGATCGTCCGTGCCGTCCGGCGACCATGCGCGTGCCAGGCACCTCGCCGCCTTCGCTGAAGGTCAGACGAACCGGGCCGCCGCCGGCGGTGTCCTGGCGCCACAGATTCCAGACGACGCGGTTCGCCTTCCAGTCGGCGTGGCTCTGAAGGTAGACGACGAAGCGGCCGTCGGGCGAGAGCTGCGGCTCGAGCGCCCGGGGCAGCTCGTTCGAAATCGACAAGCGACATCGGACGGGGTGCGTCGGCGCCGATGCCGACGGCGGATCAAGATGGCGCAGACGGCCGTGAGCGACAGTAAGACGCGGGCGAAAGACGGTATGAAACATGCGTTTTTCCGGTGCGACGCGGCCCTGGTTATGACATCGTAATGCGAGCCTATCTCTCTTATCGTGAGCAGGAGGAAACAGCATGAGAAATCGCCGAATCGCGGCCTGTTTCGTCGCTCTCGCTGCTCGTTGCGTCGTCCGCGCGCGCTCAGACGGCGAGGGCATTTCCGGCGCCCGTTGAAGGCGACTTCACGCTGCGCGATTTCAAGTTCGGGACCGGCGAAACGCTGCCCGCGCTGAAGCTGCATTACCGGACGATCGGCACGCCGCGGCGCGACGCGCGCGGCGTCGTGCGCAACGCGGTGATGATTCTGCACGGCACCGGCGGACCGGTGCAGGCTTTCTGTCGCCCGACGTTCGGCGGCGAGCTGTTCGGCGCCGGACAGCCTCTCGACGCCACGCGGTACTTCATCGTCCTGCCCGACGGCATCGGTCACGGCAAGTCGAGCAAGCCGAGCGACGGCCTGCACGCGCGTTTCCCGAAATACACCTACGACGACATGGTGCGCGCGCAGCATCGCGCTGCTCACCGACGGCCTGAACGTCAACCACCTGCGGCTGGTGCTCGGCACGTCGATGGGCGCGATGCACTGCTGGGTCTGGGGCGAGATGTATCCCGGATTTCGTCGACGGCCTGGTGCCGCTGGCCAGCGCGCCGACGCAGATCGCCGGGCGCAATCGCGTGATGCGGAAGATGATCATGGACAGCATCATCGAACGATCCCGCCTGGAAGACACGGCGACTACACCGAGCAGCCGCGCGAAGGGCTCATCGGCGCGATCAACCTGCTGATGATGATGACGAGCAGCCCGCTGCAGTGGCACAAGGCCGGCGCCGACGCGCGACGCGGCCGACACATGGTACGCGGATCAGATCCGCACGCGCGCTGGCGGCGACCGACGCGAACGACATGCTGTATCAGTTCAACGCGTCGCGCGACTACGATCCGTCGCCGAACCTCGAGAAGATCACCGCGGCCGTGCTCGCCATCAACTCGGCCGACGACGTCGGTGAATCCGCCGGAGCTGGGGTTGATGGAGAAGCTGATGCCGCGCGTCAAGCACGGCACGCTACGTCCTGATTCCGACGAGCGACCAGACGCGCGGCCACGGCACGCACTCGCTGCCGGCGATCTGGGGCACATTACCTCGCTGACTTTCTCGACGAGCTCGGCACGACGCTCCGAGTGGTAGCGCAGGCCGAACGAGGATCGACCGTGAGCGACAGCAAATATCGCCAGCGCGGCTATCAGGACGACTCGCGCGATCGCGAGCCGAAGCGCGACAAGCCGGCCGCGCCGCCACCCGAGCGCGCGCCGGGCCGGCAGCTCCAGGATGCAGCGCGGCCCGAAGACGCCGAACCTGATGGCGTCGCACGAAGTGTTTCGCTGCGCGCGCTGCGGAAACCGTCTGTCGACGCCCGTCGAGCTCGACGCGAAGCTGCTCGCGGTGCGGCGTCGATCTGCACGCCTGCATCCAGTGCGTGTCGTTCGACACCAGCGCGCGGTTCGAGTGCTCGCAGGCGGCGCTCACCGCGCGCGTCTCGCCGAAGGACGCGAAGAACGCGTGCGCGCTGTTTTCGCCGCGCACGACCATCGAGCGGCAGACGAGCTCGCCGACGCAGCGGTTCGAACACGAGCGGCGGCGCGCGCCAGGCCTTCGACGATCTGTTCAAGCTCTAACCAACCACCAACCACCAGCCACCAGTGACCAGCCACCGGCCACTCAGCCACCAGCCCACCAGCCCCCGTCATAATCCCAGGATGGCCAGCCTCATTTCTGCCGGCCGATCAGCAGAAGTTGCGCGAAGCGTTCGGCGAGATGACGCGCACCGTCCACCTCGTGTTCTTCACGCAAACCCTCGACTGCGAAACCTGTCTGCAGACGCGGCAGATTCTCGACGAGCTGCCGCTGCTTGTCCGACAAGATCGTCATCGACGAGTTGAACTTCGTCCTCGGACAAGGATCAGGCGAAGCAATTCGGCATCGACCGCGTGCCGGCGGTCGCGCTCACGTACGACGACGATGAGAAGCAGGCGCGCGATACGCGCATCCGCTTTCTCGGAGCGCCGTCAGGTTACGAGTTCATCTCGCTGGTCCAGGCGGTGCTGCTCGCCGGCGGCCGCGCGATCAGTCTCACGCCGGCAACCGTCGCGCGTCTGGCCGCTGTCGACAAGCCGGTCACGATGCAGGTGTTCACGACACCGACGTGACCGCACTGCCCGCGGGCGGTCAGCCTCGCGCACGAAATGGCATTGGCGAATCCGAACATCACGGCGTACGCGGTAGAAGCGACCGAGTTTCCGGATCTCGCGCGGCGGTATCAGGTGAGCGGCGTGCCGAAGACGGTCGTGAACGAAACGGTCGAGATTCTCGGCGCGCTACCCGAAGACGCATACGTCGAGCAGGCGATTGGTCCCTTCACGTCGACCGCCATCAACCCCTGAACGCGTCAATCGAACCGCCGAGATCGCTCAGATTGCAGCACTGCCCACGGTGAAGAAAACTCCGCCCTACGCGTCCTGTGCCGCTCGATCCGACGCGTGAACCCGAAGACGCGCGAGCGAGATGCTCCTAAGCGCGTCACGACCGGGCCGGCGGACCTGCTGCCGCTGCGCGCCCCGGGGTCGACGGCGCGGGAAACCGCCGCTGCGGGTGATGGGCACAGCACCGGCCAGGTCCGTGACCTGGCCTGGACTCGGCCCTGCGCTGGCGGTTTCCCGTCTGTCGCGTGCGACGCGCCGCTCCCACGGGTCGCGCTGCCGCAGCAGGTCCGCCGCCTGCCGCTGACGCGCCGGCGTGGCCGTCGTAATCCGCGTCGGCGAGGACTCAGGCCGTGGCGCTTCGAGCGCGCGTGACACGCGTCAGAAAGTAAAACGCCGCTGCAGGCTTCCTGCCGCGTCGATCCGGATAGACGGGCAGGACGTCTGCGCATCGGCACGGGCGGTTGTTGTTGATAACACCGGCGTCCGTCCCACCCCAATCGACGCGGTGGTGCATATCATCATGCCGGAAGCGGAGTTTTTCCACGCGCGATCGCGCGCCGCGGCCTGAGTCCTCGCCTACGGTATCCCGGCCACGCTCGACAGTGTGCCCTCTGCCCCGACGTGCGCTGCGTCCCGGCGTCCTCGTGGCCGCGGACGCTCTCGACGCTCAGTCTGCGGCCGTCGTTCACTTACGCGGCCGCGCCAGCCAGAAGGCGAACCCGAGACCGCTCCACGCAGCAAACGCGATCCACTCCGCGCCGGTGAAGCTGCCCGGCACCTGCGGAACGACCTTCATCAGGATGATCGCGACGCTGACGATCGCGCCGACCCAGGCCATGGTCGCCGGCTCCCGCGCTTCGTTGCTCGTTGCGCCGTCGCGCCGGCGCCGGGCGAGGTAGGCCGCGCACGCCGACAGCCAGCCGACGCCGACCGACAGCGATCCGACCTCGGTAATCGGCACCAGAATCGCGTCGCCGAGCATCGCCGCGGCGATCGTGAGCACGGCCATCAGCCCGATTGCGACGGCGGGCGTGCCGAATGCGGCGTGCACGCGGCCGAGCGAAGGATGCACGAGGTTGCGCCGGCCGATCGCGTACAGCATGCGAGTCGACGCGACGAAGTTGCCGTTGAAGATCTTCAGCAGCGACAGAAACGCGCCGAACAGAATCAGCTGCGCGATCGCGTGCGATCCGAACGTCCGCTCGAACGCGACCTCGGTGCGCACGTGGCCCGACACGATTTCCTGCCATGGATAGACGTAGGTGACGACCGCGATGATGATCACGTAGAAGAGAAAGCCGGCGAAGAGCGCGGCGTAGATCGCCGTCGTGAAGTTCCGCGGATCGAAGCCGGCCTTCGCCTCCTCCGATCCTTTGGCGACCGATTCGAACCCGGTCATGAAGTACGGCACGATCTGCAGCACGAGGAAGATCGACAGAAACGCCCCGGCCGTGCCTGGCCGCGAGAACAGCGGCTGCATGTTCGGCGGGCGAGCCCTTGCGCGAACCCGAGCAGCGTGAAGATCGCGAACGTCGCGAGCAGGCCGAACGTCATCACGTCCTGGAACACGCCGCTCGGCTTGATGCCGCGGTAGTTGACGACCGCCACCAGCAGCGTGAGCCCGAGGCCGACGGCGAGCCGCGGCGCGTAGATCGGACTGCCGCCGACCGCGTACAGCTGATAGCTGTTCAGCGACGGGAAAGACACGCGCCAGCAGATTGCCTGTCGCCACCGCTTCCCACGGGCACACGATCGCGTACGACAGCACCATCGTCCAGCCGGCGCGCGAAGCTGACGGAGCGGCGGGAAGACGCCTTCCGTGTACGCGATCTCGGCGCCCGCATCCTGGATGCGCTGCACGAGGCGGCCGTACGTATGCGCGATCGGAAAGAGCAGCAGGCCGCCGATGAGAAAGCCCAGCATCGCGCCGCCCGGGCCGCCGCGCGCCAGCCAGTCGTCCATCAGGACGAGCCAGCCGACGCCGATCATCGAGCCGAAGCCGAAGGTGAAGTACTCGATGGTGCTGAGACCGCCGTGGAGCGTCGGCTTGCGGGTGTCGCGCGTGAGGGGCATCGGCTGACTGCGCCCGACTATACAACACGCGGCGAAAGCGCACGGTAAGCGTTCGGCAGGAACGCTATGATCGCTCCGTGACCCATCAACCCCGCGCCTCGTTCCAGTCCCCGCGATTCGCGCAGCCCGCAACCTTCATGCGGCTGCCGCACGTCGACGATCCCCGCGGGCTCGACGTCGCGATCGTCGGCGTGCCCTTCGACGGCGGCACGTCGTATCGGCCGGGCGCACGGCTGGGGCCGCGTGAGATCCGCGCGCAGTCGTCTTTGATCCGGCCCTACAGCTATTTTCAGAAGGTGTCGCCGTTCGACGTATTGAATGTGGCCGACGTCGGGGATATCGACGCGCCGCCGGTGAGCATCGACAAGGCGTACGAGGCGATCGAGGCGCGCATCGGCGCGATTCTCGGCGCGGGCGCGCGGCCCGTCGTCATCGGCGGCGATCACTCGATCTCGCTGCCGATCCTGAGGGCGTTGGCGAAACGGCATGGACCTCTCGCGCTCGTGCAGGTCGATGCGCACATCGACACGTGGGACGAATATTTCGGCGGCAAGTATTTCCACGGCACGCCGTTCCGCCGCGCGATCGAGGAGAAGCTGATCGACGGCCGGCGGTTCGTCCAGGTCGGGATACGCGGGCCGATGTACGGCGAAGACGATTTCGATTTTCACCGGGAGCACGGCATCACCATGCTCGATATCGATCAGGTGAAGGCGCGCGGGATCGACTGGACGATCGGCGAGATACGGCGAGTCGCCAGCGGGCCAATGTACCTGACGTTCGATATCGACGGCGTCGACCCGGCGTTCGCGCCGGGCACCGGGACGCCCGAAGTCGGCGGCTTGACGAGCCACGAGGCACAGCGGCTGGTTCGCGGGCTCGGAGGGTTGTCGATTGTCGGCGGTGATATCGTCGAGGTGTCTCCGCTCTTCGACGGCCCTGGACAGATTACCGCGCTCCTGGCCGCGAACATCATGTTCGAGTTGGTGTGCGCGATGGCGCGTTCACCCGCCGCGTGATAGAACAGGATCGTGGCCATCATTTTGCCGCTCGTCTTCGTGCTCGCGGCAGCTGTCTCGGCGCGCGCTGATTCGCCGCGGATCGTCGCCTTCGGCGATTCGCTCACGTCGGGTCACGGTATCGGCCTCGCTCGGGCGTATCCCGCCGTGCTGCAGCAGCGGATCGCCGACGCTGGATTGCGCGCCACGATGGTCAACGCCGGCGTCTCGGGCGACACATCCGGCCGCGCCCTCCATCGTCTGCCGCACGCGCTCGAGGGCGACGACGTCCGCATTCTCATCGTCGCGCTGGGGGCGAACGACGGCGTCCGGGGCGTTCCGGTCGCCCAGCTCAAGGCGAATCTGAGTCGCATCATCGAAACGGCGCAGGCGCGCAACATCTCGGTGATCCTCTGCGGAATGGAGGCGCTGCCGATCTACGGCTGGGACTACAGCGTGAATTTTCACAACGCATATCGCGAGCTGGCGGCGACGTACAAAATTCCCCTCGTGCCGTTCATTCTCGCAAACGTCATCGGCAATCCGCTGATGATGCAGCCCGATCACGTGCACCCGAGCGCCGCCGGCGCGCGCGCGATCGCCGAGAACATCTGGCCGTACCTGCAGCCGCTCCTCGCCGAGACAATCCAACATCAGATGTGAATCGACGTGCCAAAGCCCGTATGCTAGCGGGCATGCGCCGTTTTTCCGTCGCTCTCATTTTGCTGTGCGCGTCCATTGGCCTTACGGGAATCGCCGGGCAGAGCGCCTCGCCGATTCATTACCGGTTCACGTTTCCTGAGCCGCAGCACCGATGGATGCAGGTCGAAGCGACCTTTCCGGATCTGTCCTCGTCTGCTCTCGAACTCCGTGTGAGCCGCTCCTCGCCAGGCCGTTACTCGCTGCACGAATTCGCGAAAAACGTCTACGACGTGCATGCGCTCGGAAGCGACGGCGCAGAACTGGCGACGACGCGACCGGATCCTTATGGCTGGGATGTACCGCGGCATGGGTCGACGGTGACCATGAAGTACAAGGTGTATGGGGATCGGATCGACGGCACTTATCTCGCGATCGACGAAACGCACGCGCACATCAACATGCCCGCCGCGATCATGTGGGCCCGCGGCCTCGACGATCGACCGTCGACGTTGATCTTCGGCGAGCCTCCCGGCATGCGTTGGACTGTCGCGACACAGCTGCATCCCGGCGCAACCGCTCTCGAATTCACCGCGCCGAATCTGCAGTACCTGATGGACAGCCCGCTCGAATTCGGACCCGTCGCGATGCGCGAGTTCACCGTCGGCTCCAGCCGCTTCCGTTTCGCCGCGCACCACACCGGCACCGACGCCGAGCTCGACGGATACGTGAAGGATGTGGAAAAAATAGTCCGGCAGGAAGGCGCCGTTTACGGTGAGTACCCGGCGTACGAACCGGGCTACTACACGTTTCTCGGGGACTATCTGCCGTACGCCGGCGGCGATGGCATGGAGCATCGCAACAGCACGGTGATGACCGAAGCCGGAACGATCGCGAAAGATCGAGAGACGCTGCTCGACATCGCGGCGCACGAGTTTTTTCACTGCTGGAACGTCGAGCGCATCCGCCCGCAGGGGCTCGAGCCGTTCGATTTCGAGCGCGCCAACATGACCGATTCCCTCTGGCTCGCCGAGGGCTTCACGCAATATTACGGACCGCTGATGCTGCAGCGCGCCGGGCTCGTCGATCTGACGCAGACCGCGAGCACGATTGCCGGCCTTGTGAACACCGTCGAGCTCAGCCCGGCGCACGAATTCCGATCCGCTGTCGACATGAGTCGCATGGCGCCGTTCATCGATGGAGGGCAGGGCAACGACCGGACGAACTGGCCGCGTACGGTCATTTCGTACTATCCGTTCGGCGGGGCGATCGCGCTCGCGCTGGACCTCACGCTGCGGGAACGGTCCGACAGCCGAGTATCGCTCGACGATTTCATGCGCGCGATGTGGCGCGCGTATGGAAAGCCCGGCGGCGGCAGAGAAGGGTACGTTGATCGTCCGTACTCGTTGGGCGACGCCGAAGCCCGACTCGCCGAGGTCAGTGGCGATCCGCGATTCGCGCGCGAGTTCTTCGCGCGATACATCGAGGGCCGTGAAGTCGCCGACTATGGTCGCCTTATTACCGCGGCTGGCTTCGTGATGAAAAAGGCGAACCCCGGTAACGCGTGGCTTGGCAATCTGTTCGCTCAACGCGATCGCGGTCGTGTGACGTCTCTCGTTTTGCCGACCTGGCCGATTTACGCGGCCGGCGTCGAGCAGGACGATGATGTGCGCGAGGTCGACGGGCAGCGGGTGGGCACGGAACAGGAACTGGAATCCGTTTTGCGACGCCATCACCCTGGCGACCGTGTGCCGATTGTGTTCGTCGAGCGGAGCGGCGCGTCGAAGTCGGCGACGGTGACGCTCGCCGAAGATCCTCGGCTGGACGTCGCTCCTGTCGAGCGCGGCGGGACGCTGACGGCGGGGCAGAAAGCCTTTCGCGACCGATGGCTTCGTCCTCAGGAGATGAAGTAATGCCGATTCCGTGGCTGCAAATCGTCGATGCCGCGCTGGGAGTGGCGAACTTCGCGCGCGGACGGCCCGCGCGGACGGAAGCAGCCGACACGCAGAAGCTTGCCGAAAGCGGCGGCGGCGCTATCGGCCATCTCGAGACGCGGCTTGCGGGCGTCGTCGTGGCCGCGCTGCGGGAGGCGTTCGACCGTGACACGCGGCGGCTGGAGCTCGAGCGCGAACAGATGGAGTCGGAGCGGCGCCGGGCCGAGCGCGCGATGCGGCTCGAGCTGATGCGTCAGGCCGGCGATCGCGAGATTGGGCGCCTTCGGCTGGTCGCGGGTGCGGCGATCGCGAGCTGGCTCGCGACGTTGTTCTTTTCGGCGCGCCTCATCGGCGGTCCGATCGGTGCGCGCGTCGCGCTCGGATGCGGCTGGGCGCTGCTGTTGTCCGCCGTCGCGGCCGGATTCGTCGCGCAGTCGAACGTCGCCGATCGCCTCCGCTATACCAACGCCGATGCTGATGTCGCGCACAGCGACCGCGTCAACGGAGGCACGGTGGGCGCGCTCGCCCCATGGCTCATTGTCCTCGGTCTCGCCGCCGTCGGTTTGGCGGTGCTGATAACGTAATGTGCGCCTAATACTTCTTGAACAGCACGCCAGGCGCGAGCTTCCACTCCGGATCGATCGCGCGCTTTACCGCCCGCATCTCGTCTACCCCGGCAGTCCCGTACAGATCGACAAGCAGCTGCTGCTTGACTCGGTTCCGGCCGACGCCGTGTTCCGCGAGCGGAGCGCCGCCCATTCGAACGACTTCGCGTCCGAACATCGAGATTGCCTGCTTTCCCGACTCGACGTCGGCGATCGACCGCGGAATAACGTTCGGATGGACGTTGCCATCCGAGATGTGGCCCCACACAGCGGCATCCAGACCCCGACGGCCGAATTCGGCATCATACAAATCGAGCAGTTCCTCGAAGCGTTCGAACGGCACGATCATGTCGGCCGCCGTCTTTTCGATTCGCGGATCGATCGATTGCTTGGCGCGTCCGACGCGATGGTTGACCGCCGACGGAACGGCTTCTCTGAGCGCGAGGAGCTGCGCCGCGCGCGCGCGATCTCCCGGGACGGCGATCTCGACGTCGTCCAGCACCCCGGCGGCATCCAGCATTCTGCAGAAGCGGACGAGCGGCGTGTCGGGCGCATCCGAGTCTCGCGAACGATCCGATCTCCTCGAACGCACCAGCGGTCGTCGTCCCGGAAGGAAGTTCGAGCGTCACCAGCAGCGCAATCGACGCATCGTCGCCCCACGTGACACCGTTCGCACGGTCGGCGCCATCTTCGCGGAGAAGCTGCAGGCAGCGCGCGTCCATGTGCTCGATCGCTGAGATGTCGATGCCGAGAGGATCGGCGACGGCCCACGTCGCCTGCGCGATGCGCCGCAGGTCAGCGACGAACCTCAGAGCCGCGCCACGATCGTCGAACGGCACGAACGCCAGGCACATCGGGGGGCGCTTGCTGAGAACCTTCAGCGTCACCTCGGTGACGACGCCGAGCGTGCCTTCGGAGCCAATCCAGAGATCGATCAAGTCCATCTCCGGAGCCGCGAAATAGCCGGCTGACAGTTTCTGCGAACGCGGCATCTGATATCGCGGAATCGGGACGCGAACGATGCGGTCGGGGAACGCGAGCTCGAAATATCCGCCGGGATGGGCATACGCCGCACCGCGTTCGAGGTCGAGCACATCCCCGGTTGGAAGAACGACGGTCAGCGCTTCGATCCACTCGCGCGTGGTGCCGTACTTGAACGTGGCTGCGCCGGCGGCATTGGTTGCGACGACCCCGCCGACGAACGCTCCGAGGAACGTCGGCGACGGTGGATAGTACCGTCCCGCGTCGGCCAGCGCCGCTTCGAGCTCGGCAAGAGCGACGCCCGCCTGAACGCGCACCGACGCCTCGCCAATGTCGATGATCCTGTTCAATCGGGAAGTGCTGAGGATCACGTCGCCGAAAGGCGTCGCGCCGCCCGTCAGCGACGATTGCGCGCCGATCGGCAGCGCCGACGTGGAACTCTGCAGCGCCGCGGCGATCTCGGCCTCGGACGTGGGATGGATGATTCCGACGGCGTGGCCGCCTGGAAAATGCGCTGCGTCCTCGAGGAACGCAGCGACGACGTCGGGGTCGCCGTTCGGCTCGAGCCGGTTCGGCTGACCTTGCGGCTTTCTTGTGTGCAGCCGCCACGCAGGCATGGGCGTATATTAGACGGATGATGCGCGCGGCCGCCGTTCTTGCCGGAATCCTGCTGATGTTCTCAACTGGAACCGCGATGCAGCCTGAGGATGAAGCGCCGCGAATTACGCAGGCCGACTTCAAGAAACTCGTCGCCGCGAAAAACGTGATTATCGTCGACACTCGCAATGCCGACGCCTATGCGGCTGGTCACATTGCCGGAGCCATCCTTCTCCCGCTCGAAGGACAGCTCACCTGGTCCGACGCCGATCAGAAAAACGTCGTCGAGCCGCTGAAACACGCGAAGAAACCGATCGTCACATACTGCGCTTGACACGCCGAAGCCACGAGCGCCCGTGCGGCGCTCATGCTGACGGCACAAGGCGTCAAGAACGTTCGCGCGCTGCTCGGCGGCTGGAATGAGTGGGTGAGCGGCGGCAACCCGGTCGTCAAGGGTGCGAAGCCAACGCCTTGATCAGCCGGTACTGAAATTCCAAACCCTCGAAATATTGCTTCACGCCGACGCGTTCGTCCCGGCCATGGGCGCGATTGTCGTCGATTTCGTAGAAGATCCCTTCCACGCCGTAGGTCGGAATGCCCGCATTGCGAAGGTAGAGCCCGTCGGTTGCGCCAGTGCCCATCGTCGGGACGACCACGACGCCCGGCCACATCGCTTTGGTGATCGATTCCATCGGGCCCATGATGGCCGGCGTGAGCGGCGACGGCGGACTCGGTCTCGCTTCGTCGACGAATGCGACCTGCACCTTCGGATCGGCCAGCACGGTGATTAGCTTCTGCTTGATCGCCTGCGGCGCTTCCCCGGGAAGAATGCGGCAGTTCACATTGGCCGTAGCGAGCTGAGGAAGCGCGTTCGTCGCATGGCCTCCTGACAGCATCGTGGCTACGCACGTCGTGCGCATCAGCGCGTTGTAGTACGACGAGGCAGCCGAGAGCCGCGCGATCGCTGGCTGGTCCGGCGGCTGCTTCGCCACGGCGCGCATGTCGGCCGCCATCGCCGCATCCGTCTGGAACGCCGCCATCCGCTCGAAGTAGGTCCGGGTCACCTCGTTCAGGTTCACAGGGAAGTCAAACTTCTCGAGGCGGGCAAGCGCGTCGGAGAGGTGATAGATCGCGTTATCGCGCACGGGCCGCGAACTGTGGCCGCCGGGATTCTTCGACTCCAGATGGAAGTCCTGGTACACCTTCTCGCTCGCACCGATCTCGTTGATCAGGTACTTGCCGTTCTTCATCTGACCCGCGCCGCCTTCGTTCAGCGCGAGCTCCGCGTCAATCAGATTGCGGTGGTTCTTCACGAGCCAATCGACGCCGTTGAACTTGCCGCCTTCTTCGTCCGCGGTGAGCGCCAGGATCAGATCGCGATCCGGCGCGAAGCCCTCCTGCTTGAGCCGAATGAGATTCGCCGTGAGCTGCGAGGCCATCGCCTTGTCGTCGCTCGTGCCGCGGCCGTAGAAGAAGCCGTCTTTCTCCAGAAACACGAACGGATCGAATGACCAGTCGGCGCGCTTCGCCTCGACGACGTCGAGGTGCGCAAGAAGGAGCAGCGGCTTGCGCGCGCCGGCGCCGTGATAACGCGCGACCAGATTGTGTTTGCGGGGATCGGGACCGATCACCTGTATGTCGGCGGCGGCAAAACCGGCGGCCTTCAGCCGCGCCGCCATCGCCTCAGCGGCGGTCGTGACGTTCCCGACCGAATCAGTCGTGTTGATCTCGACGAGCTGCTTGTATATCTCGCGGGCGCGCGCGTCGTGCGGGCCCGACTGCGCCGAGACGGACACGGCGGCGACGACGATCAGAAGGCAGACGCGTTTCATGCGCCAGATTATAGTCCGTGCATCCCGTATACTTTGGCTGATGAAGTTCGCACCGGAATACGTCACGAACGTGCTGAACGAGAACTTCGAAGACGCGAAAACGCTGCTGCTCTCGCCGCTCGTGGCCATTCATTACGCGCACCTCGTCATGCTTGCCGATCGGGGCATCGTTTCGGCGGACGACGCGCATGCGCTGAGAAAGGCGCTCGACTCGATCTCGCAGGACGAAGTGCGCTGCTCGAAGTACGACGGGTCGTGCGAGGACCTCTTTTTCTATCTCGATCGCTTGATCGTCGCGGCGTGCGGCGAGGACGTCGCCGGCCGTCTTCACACGGCGCGCAGCCGCAACGACATCGACATGACGATGTACCGGATGCGGCAGCGCGAGCTCATTCTCGGCCTGTCGGCCGCCTCTTTTCTGCTGCGGCGTTCGCTGCTCGAGCTCGTCGCGCGCCATCGCGATACCATTTTCGCCGTCCACACGCACACACAGCGCGCGCAGCCGACTACCGTCGCCCACTACATGCTGGCCGTGGTCGAACAGCTCGAGCGCGACGCCGTGCGGCTGAAGGCGGCGTACGACCGCACGAACAGGAACCCGCTCGGCTCATGCGCGATCACCGGCACTGGATTTCCGATCGACCGCCAGCTCACGTCCGATCTCCTTGGCTTTTACGGTCCGACCGGGAACACGTACGGCAGCATCGCGACGGTCGACTACCTCCTGGAAAGCACGTCAGCCGCGTCCGTGCTCCTCGTCGGCGTTGGCCGTTTCGTGCAGGACCTTCTGCTGTGGAGCACGGCTGAATTCAATTACCTCCGTCTCGGCGATGGATACGTGCAGTCGAGCAGCATCATGCCGCAGAAGCGCAATCCGGTCGCGCTCGAGCACGCACGCGCGATTGGGAGCAAGGCCCTCGGCGAGGCCCAGGCTGTTCTCACGACAGTCCACAACACGCCGTTCGGCGACATCGTCGACACGGAAGACGATCTCCAGCCGCTCGTGTTCGCGATGTTCCGCGACGCGATGCGCGCGGTGAAGCTCGTCGCTGGGGCCATGACGACGGCTGAATTCGACGCCGCTCGGCTCGAGGCGCGTGCCGCCGACGGCTGGACGACGCTGACCGAGCTTGCCGACACACTCGTCCGCGAGCACCAGCTGCCGTTCAAGACCGCGCACGCGATCTCGGCGCGGCTGATTGCGGGCAGTCAGCAGCACCCGGACCGACCGATTGCGCAGCTTCTCGCCGACGCGTCGGCGGATCTCCTCGGCGCGCCGATCTCCTATTCGGACGCACGGCTGGCGGAAATTCTCAGCCCACGCCACTTCGTCGCCGTTCGCCGCACCCACGGCGGCCCGGCGCCAGACATCACTGCTCGCGCCGCCGCGGCGTCGAGTCAGCAGCTCGATGCCGACGAGCGCTGGTGGTCCGAGGCCACGACGGCGCTCGAGCAGGCGGTGCAGCGCCTTCGCGACCGGTCCGCGCGGTTGTGACATGCCGTACGCGCCGACAGATGGAATGACGCCGGCATTCGCGGGCGCGAGCTGATGGCATCCGTCTACGTGAAGGTCGTCGTGATCGAAGCGGCGATCATCGCCGCGCTCTGGTTCTTCGGCCACTCATTCCGCTGATGCATCTCGTCGACTGGCTCGTCGTCGTCGCCTACATCGTCTGGGTCGTGTACGACGGCCTGCGCCGATCGAAAGGCACGGACAAAGTCGACGGGTATTTCCTCGCCAATCGATCGCTGCCGTGGTGGGCCGTCGGGCTGTCGGTGATCGCGACGCAGATGAGCGCCGTCACGATGGTCGGCACGACCGGTCAGGGCTATCTGAGCGGCCTGCGCTTCGTGCAGTTCTACTTCGGGCTGCCGATCGCGATGATCATCCTGTCGCTCACGGTCGTGCCCTTCTTCACGCGCGCGAAGGTGTACACCGCCTACGAGTACCTCGAGCGCCGGTTCGACACGCGCGTCCGATCGCTCACGAGCTTCATTTTTCTCCTCGGCCGCGCTTCATCGCTCGGCGTCACGCTCGCCGCTCCGGCCGTCGTCATGTCGACGATTCTCGGCTGGCAGCTGCCCGTGACGATCCTGGCCGTCTGCGTGCCCATGATTCTGTACACGACGATCGGCGGTGTGCAGGCCGTGGCCTGGACGGACGTCAAGCAGATGTTCGTCGTCGTCGGCGGCATGTCGGCGACGGTCGTCGTGCTCCTCTACGGCATTCTCGGCCACGTCAGCTTCGGTCAGGTGCTTCATCTGGCCGGCGCAACCGGCCGGCTGCAGGCGGTCGATTTCAAATTCGATCCACGAGAGCAATACACGTTCTGGTCGGGGATCATCGGCGGCCTCTTCCTGATGCTGGCGTACTTCGGCTGCGACCAAAGCCAGGTCCAGAGGTACCTCACCGCGAAGTCGATCGACGAGGCGAGGCAGTCGCTGCTGATGAGCGCGTTCGTGAAGATCCCGCTTCAGCTGCTGATCCTCACGACCGGCGTCCTCGTGTTCGTGTTCTACCTGTTTCAGCCGCCGCCGATGCTGTTCAACCGCGCGTACGACCTCCGCATGGCGGCGAGCCCGCGCGCCGCCGAGTACGCCTCGCTCGAGCGCCAGTTCGATCAGGCGTTCGCCACGCGGCGGCTGGCCGCATCGAGCGGCGATCGCGACGCATTCGTGTCCGCCGACGAGGCCGTGAAGGACGTGCGCCGCCGCGCCGTCGACGTTGTCCGCGCGACGACCGGCGACGCCCGGTACGACGATGTGAGCTACGTGTTTCCGACGTTCATCACGACGCACCTGCCGATGGGGCTCGTCGGGCTGATGATTGCGGCGATCTTCGCGGCGGCGATGTCGGCGAGCGGCGGAGAGTTGAACGCGCTCGCGACGGCGACGATCATCGATTTCTATCGCCGGCACTTCGTGAAGGAGGCCTCGGATGCCCACTACCTGCGGGTATCGAAGCTGGCGACGATCGGCTGGGGGCTGTTTGCGTGCGTGGTCGCGATGTATGCGGCGAATCAGGGCTCGCTCATCGAGGTCGTCAACCGGTACGGCTCGTTTTTCTACGGATCGCTCCTCGGCGTGTTCATCCTCGCGATTCTGACGAAGCGGGCGACCGCGCGCGGGGCGTTCTGGGGAATGCTTGCGGGATTGGCCGTCGTGCTCATCGTCGCCTTCACGACGCCGATCGCCTTTCTCTGGCACAACGTCATCGGAGCCGCCGTCGTTTACGTCGTCGGCATGACGATCAGCGTGCTGGCGCCAGACGCCCGCGAACGCCGCGCCGAGCTCTGACGCGCAGCAGCGTCGCTACCGCGACGGCGAGCGCACACCCTTCCACGTAGACTTTCTCAGCGTCGATCCAATCGATCGGCTGGTTCTTCAGATTGGGATCGGCGATCACGCCGTGAGCGTAGAACACCGCAGCCGCAGCGTACGCCGTGTAGTGCAGCAGCTTCCAGTTGTGATGCGCGAACAGCGCGCGGAAGTACGACGTCAACACGACGAACGCGACGAGATACAGCGCGATCGCGCCGAGCGTATTCGGAATCGGCTGTGTCGGCGACCAGATCGGCACGAAGATGTCGAACAGCCGGAAGCCGGCGGTGGACGACACGAGCAGGATCAACGGGTGCGTAAACGCCGTGGCGAGGCCGATGTAGCCGAGCCAGTTGTGAAAGGTGAACAGCTTCACACGCCGCCGGGGCCACTGCCGGAGGGGGTTATACCCGACCGACAGCAGCAGACCGAGCAGAATCTGGGCCGTGAAGATTCCGACCGCTACGAGTCCGACGACGGATGAAACGTCGATCGCGCTGGGCACGCTTAGAAATTGAATCTCACCTGGAACTGTACCATGCGCGCCGGATCGATATTGGCGAGCCCTGGGCTCGCTTGCCCGAAGGTCGTCGGCGGCGTGCCGGTATCGCCGAAGGTTCCGTTTCGGCCGAGCACGTTCGCGCGGTTGAACACGTTGAAGCCCTCGACCCGGAACGTGATCGCCTGGCTTGCCGCGATTTTCAGGCGATATTCGGCGAACAGATCGACGGCATTGATCGCTGTCCCGCGAAAGGCGTAACGCGTCGCCACTGAGCCGTTGATGACCGGCCGGTCGTTGTTGTTGCCGTCGCCGTTGTTGTCGACGCCGGTCGTCGCGTTGAACGGCTTTGCGGAGGCGAGCGATGCGACGGTGCCCACGGTGATATCGAGCGGCAGGCGATAGCTGCCGAAGATCACGGCGCGATGCCGCTGATCCAGCAGGCTCGGGCCGCGCTCGGTTTCACCGAGCTGGTTGAAGTCGTTCTGCCCGGCACCGTTGCCGTTCGGTTCCGTGGTGTTCGTCGCCTTCGACAACGTGTAGCTGACCGATAGAAACGATCGATCGCTCTGCCAGCGGACCATTGTCTGCAGGCCATCGTAGTCCGCAACCCCGAGGTTTTCGACGACGTTGATCTGGCGGAATCCGCCGTTCACCGGAATGATCGGGCGCGTGGCGTCGGCCGCGGCGGCCGAGCGTACCTGGCCAGGCGCCGTGCGCACGAAGAGCGACGGCGCATTCAGATCGACGGTCTGGTCGAGACCGGTCCAGTGCTGCTTCACGTAATCGACCGTGACGAACAGCCTGCGCGCGAGCTGGCGTTCGACGCCGATCGAGGCGACCTGGCTGCGCGGATTCTCGAACGTCGAGCTCGCATAGCCGGGCAGTTTGGATATGTCGAAGAATTGCGAGTAGAAGGACGCCATCCCGGGGCGAATCGTGATGTTGCGCGCTGGCAGCGTTGCCGCGGCGGCATTCTGATTGAACCCCACCGGCGTGCACGTGAGACAAGTCGGGAAGCCCGTCTGACCCGGAGTCGCCGTGTACGAAAAGATCCCCTGCGGTCCGCCGAGCTCGAAGTTCGCATCCGTGTTCGCGCGGAGCATCGTGTAGTAGAGGCCATATCCGCCGCGGACCGACGTGTGCGGATCGCCGCCTGGATTCCACGCGAAGCCGAGCCTCGGCGCAAGATTCTTCGGTGCCATCGCTGAACGTCTGACGGTCGTAACGGAGGCCGAGATCGAGCGTGAGATCGCTGCGGACGCGATAGCTGTCCTGCACGAACACGTTGTAGATCCACTGATTGAGGACGTAGGTGCCGGCGCCGAGATTGAAGCTTTGCTGGTAACGCTGCATGTCGGACAAGGCGAGCTGATCGATCGGCTTGGTCGACGTTGCGTTCACCGTGTACTGACCGAGCACAAACGCGCTGCCGAACTCGGTGCCGTCGCCGCCGGACGTGTTCTCGGCCGCGCTGCCGCCGAGGCGCAGGTAGTGTTTGCCTTTCGTCCACGACAGCGTGTCTGAGAGTTGACCGAGCCGGCTGTAGACGTGCGCGAAGCGCGACTCGCCCGCCGTGAACGGCACCGATCCGGCGCGCGTGTACTGCGTCGACGGCGTCAGCGGATCGAACGCCGTGACCGGATCCGCGTTCTGGAACTCGAAGCGCGCCTCGTTGAGCATCGACGGTGAGATGACGGCCGTTTCGTTCACCTGTCCGGTGTAGCTGTGGCGCGAGAACTGGCGGCCGGCGCTCGGCAGCACGTTGCCGGCGACCGCATCCTGCGGGTTCGTGTCGTAGAAGCGGTCGAGGTTGAAGCGCACCATCAGCGAGTTCGCGCTGTTGATCTGGTGATCGACGCGGCCGTCGAGGAGCGCCTGGCGATAGTGACCGAGAAAGGTCGTCCCGCTGGCGACGAGCGGCGTCGTGATCGCCGCGGTGCGATCCTGCAGCGTCCCGTCGCCAGCGACGAAATACTGCGTGCGATCCTTGACGATGGCGCCGCCGATTGCGAACGAACCCTGCGAGAGCTTGTCCGGGATGTCGGGGGGCACGAGGCCGGCAGCCGTCCCATTCACCGTCGGCTGGACGCACGTGGAAATCGAGCCGGGGCACTGCTGGTCGGCGGAAAAGGTTGTCGCTTCCGTGCCGCCCGGGCGTCCGAGAAACAACGCCTCGCCGTGCGTCACGTTCGTTCCCGACTTGGTCACGATGTTCACGCCGGCGCTCGCCGTCCAGCCGAATTCGGCCGAGAACGCGCGCGACATGATGTTCATCTCCTGCACCGCGCCCACCGGGATCGTCGAGAACATCGTCTGCCGGCCCCACGGCTCGTCGCCGGTCGCGCCGTCCACGATGTAGTCGGCTTCGCGGCGGCCGCCGGCGCCAGCGACGACGTAGACGGAGTTCATGAAGAGATCGCCGGTGCCTTTGGCGTTGCGGAACGCGGCGTTCAAAAGCGGCAGGTACGAGATCTTCCGGCCCAGAAGCGGCGTTTCCTCGATCTGCGTTGCATCGAGCCGGGTGCCGAGCTCGGGATCGTTGCGCACGCCTTCTGTCGTGCCGTAGACGGTGACTTCGCTCTGTGCCGCCGCTCGCAACGAGCTTGACGCGTGCACGCCGCCGTCTCTCCCGCGCGCAGCGCGATGTCGGTGAGATCCTGCGACGTGAATCCCTGCTTCGCCACCGTGACTTTGTACGCGCCGTTGATCGGCAGCGCCGTGAGCGTCGCCGAGCCATCGGCCCCCGACGTCGCTTCACGCGTCGCGCCGGTCGCCGTGTTCACCGCCGACACGTGCGCGCCGGTCACGACGGCGCCGGTTTGATCGAAAACCGTGACGACGAGCGCCGCGGTGTTCGGCGATTGCGCGGCCGCGATTCCGAGTGATGAGAGCGCGAGGACGCATGCAATCGTGCAGGTTGTAACCCAACTCTTCATCGCGTCGTCACCACATAGTCTTTGAAGTAGCTGGTGCTGTCGGTCTTCGACCAGAGGCCGACCTTGCCGGCCACGGGCGGACGCATGACCGGGTTGTTTGCCGGGAAGAGGTCCGGATTCGGCGGCGCGTTGTTGCGGCCCGGGCCAGGCTCGGTGCCGAGGACGTACGACAAGACCTTCGCGCCGTCGAGCGATCCGGTAATGTTCGCGCCGTCGACGTCGAGCTTCAGCTCGTGCCATTTCTCGCGGTCGCCTTCGCCTTTGAGGAGATCGCCGTCGCGCGGCCGAATCAGCGGCCGCCGGATGCCGTTGTGGAACTCCCAGAGGATGACGTTGTGCTCGGTGTCGTTGTAGCGGAGCGCCAGCCAGTCGCCGTTCGGCTTCACGTTGAAGAGGATGCCCGAGCAGCGGTCGACTTCGCCGCCGACGGTCTTGAACTTCACGGTGATCGTGCCGTTCGAGAAGTTGTCGACGCTCTTCAGCACCGCGACCGGGTAGTACGCGAACTGCTTCGCGTTGTCCATCAGCTCTTCGTTGCGCGTGCCGTACAGCTTGCGCGCGCTCTCGACGAGCAGCTTCGTCGGGTTGTCCTTGCTCGCGACCCACGGACGGCCGTCGACCATGATCACTTTGTCGGCGCCGTCCTGGACCACGATCCACGTGCCGACGATCGGCTCGAAAGTCACCGGCGGCTTGCCGACGTCTTCCTTGCTGAGATCGACTTTCACATCGGCCGCCAGAACCGACACGACGCTCAACGCAATTGCCGTTCCGACCTGTGCCCATTTCATATCGTGATCTCCATTCGCTGACTTTCTTACTGCTCGCGGGGCCCCACCCCCGCTCGATGACGCCTTCGCGCCGTAGCGCTCGGCGTTTCTAGAACAGAACGTCACCGCAGCACCCCTGCGGCTCGTTGACACCTTCGCGCCGTAGCGCTCGGCGTTTCTAGAACAGAACGTCACAGCAGCAGCCCTGCGGCTCGTTGACACTTCGCTTGCGCTCGGCTCGAACAGAACGTCACAGCAGCCTGCGGCTCGTTGACGCCTTCGCGCCATGCGTCGACGTTTCTCGAACAGAACGTCATCGCGCGGCTCGCATGCGTCGATTAAAAAATGCGGCGGCGACGATTACCGCAGGCCAGATTCCGTAGAAGACGGTCGCGGCGCCTTTCGGCGGAACTGCGAGCGGATGACCGCGGAATACGTCGTCGGCCTCGGCCGGCGGCGCGACGCCGGCCAGGTCGTAGATCGTTTCGAGCACGCCTTCAGCGGTCGTGAGACGGCTCATCGGCTTTGCGGCCGCCCAGGTCGTACCAGATCTCGCCGTAGTGCGCGCTCGTCTGTTCGAACAGGCCGATCGAGGTCGCCGACACGTAGCGGATTTCGGTCCGCGGCAGCACGCGTCGCAGCTTCGAGAGCGCGTGTTGCTCGAGATCGGCGCGCCGTGGATCTTCGGGCGCCAGGTGCGCTTCGATCCGCAGCGGCGCCTGGATGTGTTCGAGCGCGTCCTCGTCCGCTTCGGAAAACGAGTTCATGCGGTTCTCGGAGGTGTCCCAGCTCGCGGTTGCGAACGTGCACGCGAGAATCGCCGCCGCGGTCAGCGCGCCGAGCGCCGACCGATTCATATGCGCGGCGGCGGACCGGCGATGCCGAGCCGCATCCAGATCGCGGACAGGATCAGACCGCACGCGATGAGAGCGACGACGACAAGGACGACGTCGAGCCGGATGAGGCCGTGCTGGAATTCGGCGACCATCGCCGTCGGCGTGTAGCCGGCGGCACGCTCCCAGATGCCGCCTTGCACCGCCGCGACGAAGTTGATGATCCAGGTGCCGACCGTGACCGCGAGCGTGAGGATCGCGGCCGTCGACGGATGCTCGGTCACGGACGCCGTCGCCGCAGCGAGCGCAATCGTCAGGCCGGCGTTCAGCAGATGACCGAGCACGACGGTCGCGAGCTCCGGCGGATACGTGCTGCCGCCGTAGCCGCGCCACAGGCCGATGGCGACGACGCCAGCGACGAGCGCGACCGACCATCCGGCGAGCAGCACCGCCGCCTTTGCGAGCGACGCGGGCGAAGGCCGGCATCGGATGCTGCAGCTCGAGCTTCAGCGCGCCGCTCTGTCGATCGCCGGAGACGAGACGGATGGCGACGAACGGCAGCAGGAACGCCGCGGCGAGCTCGCAGGCGCTGAAGGTCGGCGCCCAGACGCCGATGAGCGGCGAGAATGCCTCGCCCACGCCCGCCGCTGTTCCGTTCAATCCGCTCGCTTCGGCGTACGTCCGCACGGCGCTGATGAACGACACGCCGACGAGCGGCCCCATCGCGAGCAGCAGGATCCACCAGGCACGCGAGGCCACGAGCTCGCGCCATTCCTTGCGCAGCAGCCACACGAAAGCGGCAACGTACGTGAGCGCAAGAAACACCTCTTCGAGATCGCCGGACGATGCCGAGGCGCCGCGCGCTCGCCGCGAGCGTCGACAGTTCGTCGATCGTGCCTTCGCCGCACACGCGGCCGCCGCTCAGCAGGACGAAGCGATCGCAGATCGCGCGCCGCATCGCTGATCTGGTGGATCGAGAGAAACAAGCGTGCGGCCGTCGGCCGCATATGCGCGCAGCGCCGCCGCGACCTCACGCGTCTGCCGGAGATCGAGGCCATCGAACGGCTCGTCCGCGAGCAGCAACGGCTGCGGCGCGAGCAGGCCGATCGCGAGCACGGCCCGTTTTCGCTGTCCCTTCGACAACGTGCCGATCGCGCGAATCCAGCAGCGGCTCGAGATCGAGGCGGCGAATCACCTCGTCGCGCAGCCCTTCGCGGCCCCCGAAAAACCCGATGGTGAAGTCGAGCGCCCACCGCACGGTCTGTGAGGGCCAGGGCGCGATGCCGTCGGGGACGTAGAAAAGCGCCGACGAGCGTTCGCCGGGCGCGAGCGGTCGACCGGCGTGCGTGACGACACCGTCGTCGGACGGCAGAATGCCCGCGAGACACTCGAAGAGCGTCGTTTTACCGGATCCGTTGGGACCGATGAGGCCGAGGATCTCGCCGGGTCGGACGGTGAACGACACGTCGGCGAGCGCCGTGAGCCGGCGATATCGTTTGGTTAGGTGGTGGACTTCGAGGCCGAACAAACAGCGAATTTATCGACAGCGGTATATCTACTACCAGTCACCGTACGTCGCCTCGAGAAAAACACAACCACAGAGGACACGGCGGTTACACGGAGGCCACGGCTGCGGAACGTTTGTGATGCGTGTCCTCCGTTTGTGTCCGTGGCCTCCTTGGTGGAGTTCCTGGTGCGTGCGTCATCGCATCTTTGTGTTGGACGCTCCAGCAACGCTGGTGCACAAGGAAAGTGTCCCGATAGTGAGCGCGAGCTTCAACGAATCTATCAGCCGCTCGGCGGTTTCCGCTGGCAGCCTGCGGAATTCGATTGGTGTTCTTCCCGTCAGTTGCCTGAACGCGTGGTAGAAGTTCTTCTTGCTCTCGTATCCCACTTCGTAGGCGATGGGCTCGATCTTGTCGTCACCATGCGCGATGCGCTCGAGCGCATGGCACAGTCGGACGCGCCTTGAGTATTCAGGGTACTTCCATCTTGTATTCGCGAACGAACAATCGGCTGAGCCGGCCCGGTTTGACGTCGAGCATCTCCGCGAGGTGCGCGATGTCCCACCGGTGCGCGTAGTCGTCGCGAATCGTTTTCGCCGCCCGGCGCGCGGCAATCACACCGGCGTGCATCTGCGCAAATTCCGCCGTATACGCTGTCGACCAATCAACGAACTGGCGCTTCGCTCCGGCCGCGCCGAAGGCGAAGCGATCGAGCATGCGCTCGGGCACGAACGCGCACGGCGAATCGGAATTGGCGTGTGCCATGCGATGGAGAAAGGTTCCCCACTTCGCCGCGACCTGGGACAGCAGCCCGCGTAAGAGCAAATCCTCGGCAGCTGTAGCCGGGTTCGACAACGCGCGCGTGAGCGTTGCCGCCAGCCCGATGACTTCCGACGATTCCTGTGCACCAATGGCTCGCCCGACGAACTTCTGACACTCGCACACCTTCGCTTCGAACCATCCAGATCGAATACCGCCGCGAGACTCGTGATTCAAACGCGCCTCCGTCGCGGGTTGCACTGGGGGAATCAGCTTACAGCAACGTCGTTCCCTTTTTCTCGCTCTGTCGATGGAAAACGGAACTCGAATTCGCTTGTCCCGAAAAATCGGATCGTTGAGACTGAGGGCCGCTTACTCAGCGCGCGCGCGTCGACGCTCCGATTCGATGCACCTTGCCGCGGGTGTGCGCGAGCTGACCATGCCGTTGACGTTCAGAGGCATCGAGAAGACGTGGAGGATCAGATGACCCGCACGATCGAACGGCGAATCGCTCTCACGCTGATTCTGATGGTGGCGTCGGCGGCGGCATCCGCGCAGACGCCGATTCAATACATGTACGACGAAGTCGGCCGCCTGATCGCCGTGATCGATCCCGCCGGCGACACCGCCGTCTATCACTACGACGCCGTCGGCAACGTGCTGTCCATCGATCGCCACGCCTCAACGGCCGTTTCGGTGATTTCGTTTTCGCCTGGCACAGGGCCTGTGGGGACCACTGTGACGATTGCCGGTACGGGCTTTTCAGCGACGCCAAGTCTGAACACCGTCACGTTCAACGGCACGACGGCGACGGTCACGAGTGCCACGGCGACGAACCTGGTAGTGACCGTACCGTCAGGCGCCACGACCGGCACGATCGGTGAGACGTCGCCGTCTGGTTCGGCGACGAGCGCCAGCTCGTTCACAGTCGCGAGCGTTGTCGGCCAGCCGACGATCACGTCGTTTTCGCCGACGATCGGCGTGAACGGCACGACGTTGACGATCAGCGGGACGAACTTCAGTTCGACGCCGTTGAAGAACCGGGTGCTGTTCAACAATCTCGGTGTACTAGCCGTTTCCTCCGCGAGCGCCACGACGCTGTCGACGGCCGTCGGCGTCGTCGCCACGTCGGGACACCTCACGGTAGCCACCCCATCGGGTTTCGGCGTCAGCTCAGACGACTTCTTTGTTCCGCCAGCCCCCTACGGCGTCAGCGACGTCGACTCGACGGGCCGCGGCACGCTCGGGACATCCGCCAACGTCGCGGTCGGCACGGCGAACAAGGTCGGCCTGCTCGTGTTCGACGCGACGGCAGGACATCACGTGAGCTTTAAGATCGTGCCGGGTCCCATCAGTGCCGTGACCGTGTTCAAGCCGGATGGAACGTTTTTCACGTCGGCGAGCGTCGGCACTTTTCCGGCTTTCATCGAGCCGACCACGATCCCGTCGAGTGGCACATATTTGGTCAGTGTCGACCCTACGGGAACCGCCACCGGGACGACTGCGTTCACGGCGTATGACGTTCCGGCCGATGTGACGGGCACGATGACGCCTGGTGGTTCGGCTGTGGTGCCGTCGCTGTCGACGCCGGGTCAAAACGCGCTCTACACGATCGCGACGCCGGCACACTCCCGCGTGAGCCTGAACATCGCCGGCGGCTCGATCAGCGGCACAGTGTACGTGCGTAACCCCGACGGGAGCACGCTGACGTCGGGAGCCTTGAACGTCTTTTCCGTGTTCCTCGAGCCGTGGGCGTTCGCCAGCGGCCAGACGGTGAAGATCGATCCGGCCGGGGCCGACACCGGCACGCCGAGCGTAACCGCCTACGATGTGCCGGACGATCTCACGGGCACGATCACGCCCAATGGCTCGAACCTCAACGCCGTCATCGCCGCGCCCGGACAGAACGGCCTGTACACGCTGGGGACGCCGACGCACGCGCGCGTCAGCCTCAATGGGTCGAGCGGTCCTTTCGGCACGGCCATCACGGTGCGGAACCCCGACGGCAGCACACTGACGTCGGGCACCATCGGGATCTTCGCGGCGTTTCTCGAGCCGTGGACGTTCGCCAGCGGACAGACCATCAAGATCGATCCCAGCGGATCGAGCACGGGCACGGTGACTGTGGCCGCGTACGACGTGCCGGACGATCTGAGCGGAACGATTACCCCCAACGGTTCGAACGTGAATGCGGTCATCGCCGCGCCGGGACAGAACGGCGTGTACACGCTCGCACGCCGACCAACGCGCGCGTGAGCCTGTACATTTCGAGCGCGCCGTACTTCACGACGGTGACGGTGCGAAACGCGACCGGGGGCACGGTTGCATCCGCGACGATTGGTTTCTCGGCCGTGTTCATCGAACCGTGGACGTTCGCGAGCGGCCAAACCATCAAAGTGGACATGGACGCCGCGACGACCGGTACCGTCACCTTGACACCGGTACAACGTGCCCGCCAACACGACCGGCTCGGTCACCGTCGGCGGCAGTGCCGTCGGCGTGACGACAACGGTGCCTGGCCAGAACGGGACGCTCACGTTTTCGGGCACCGCCTCGCAGCAGGTCACCGTGCACGTCACGAGCAACACGATGGGCACCGTGACGGTGAAGCTGCTCAGCACGAACGGCACGACCGTGCTGGCGTCCGCGAGTTCGAGCGCCGGCAGTTTCAATCTGTCCAGCGTGACCCTGCCGTCAACCGGCACCTATACGATTGCCGTCGATCCGAACAGCACCAACACCGGAAGCCTCAGCATCAGCGTGTCCACGCCGTGATCTCGGATATCGCACTCTGTAATCTGGAACCGCACGGCCTCGGAGAACTGACATGAATACGCAGCCCGCTTCACGCTCATCGCGATCGCGTCGCTAGCTGTCACCGCGGCCATGGTCGGGCGCGATTCAGGATGGGTGTTCAGGCTCGCCGAAGCGCGAGCGGGTCAGCCCGCTCGCGGACAGGCGGAGAAGCCGCCGGGGCAAACCGTGACGCTGCTGCCGGACGGGAGGCTGTTGCTCGTCGGCGGCTCGGGCAGCTGTTCGCGCCCGTGGATCGTCGACTCTCAAAGTCGCAATCGAGCGCCGACGACGGGCCCGCCACGGATGCCGCGCGCGTGGCACAGCGCGACCGTGCTTTCGGATGGTACCGTGCTCATCATCGGTGGCCGTGACGGGAACCGGTTGATTGATGTGCCGGAAATCTTCTATCCCGAGAGCGCCACGTTTGCGCCGATGTCGATCGTCGGTGCGCTCAGTCGTGCTGCCCATTCGGCTACCCTGCTTACGGATGGTCGAGTGCTAATCGCAGGCGGCACGAATGGCACGGCTTCGCCACTCGCGACAGAAATGTGGGATGTCGCCGCGCACACCGCGACGCCGGCGTCCGATAATGGCATTGACCGAGTCGGCCACACCGCCACACTCATGAGCGACGGCCGCGTGCTGATCGCCGGCGGACGTAGTGTCGAGGGCAAGCCGGCCAACGGCACGCTCGCGATCGATCCGATCGGCGGAACAGTGCGCCGCATCGTGCAAATGGCGGACGATCGGCCGCCGCTCGTAGCGGCGTCGATTCCTCCCAGCGGGGCGACAGATGTCCCGGTTGATGCGCGTCTCACTCTGCTTTTCGAAACCTTTGACGGTGACGTCGTTGACGCCACAAACGGTCTCGCTCGAGGGTCCCGATGGCCGCATTGCAACGCGCGTGATCGCCGCCGAGAATGGCCGGCTCGCGTTCATCTGGCCGACGGACGCCTTGTCGAACGGCGCCACGTATACCGTACGCATATCGAGCGCTGTGGACCAGACTGGAACGCCGGTCGCGCCGGCCTCGATCTCGTTCACAACGGTTCAACCATCCGTCGACAAGGCCGCGGACGATGGCGAGGCGTGGATTCCGGATGCGCTCGGCCAGGACCGATGGCGCGCGAACCGGCCGCCATCGTCGTGGGAATCCATGCCGACCTTGTCGGCGCCACCTGGGGTGACCGCCGTCGCCGGACGCGTGCTCACGCTCGACGGCCGGCCGCTCCCCGACGTGACGCTCGCGATCGACGGCGCGGGGCAGACGTCGACGGATCGCACCGGCAGATTTCTTCTACAGGCGCCCGCGATCGGATCGGGCCGCCGTGTGCTGAAGATCGCCGGCAAGAGCGCGAGCCATGGCGCGAAGCAGTACGGCTTCTTCGATACGGGATGACCGTGACGGCAGGACAGACCAATGTCCTGCCCTTCACGATCTGGATGCCGAAGCTCGATACCCGGCACATCGGTCAAGATTCCCTCGCCGACGGCCCGCGAAGCGGTCGTCACGACGCCGTACATTCCCGGGCTCGAGCTGCACATCCCGCCGAATACCGTGATCCGCGGCGAGGATGGCAAGCCCGTGACCGAACGTGACATTACGGCGATTCCCATCGATCGGCCGCCGTTTCCCTTCGCGAAAAATGTCGAATGTCCCGATCTACTTCACGATTCAGCCCGGCAGCGCGTATGTGTAGATGACCGGAGCCGGCCCGAAGGGCGCGTGGCTCGTGTATCCGAATTACGGGCACAAGGGAGTCGCCGGTCAGCGCGTACAGTTTTTCCATTACGACCCGGACGTGAAGGACTGGTACGTCTATGGCTTCGGCAAAGTGACGGCCAATGCGGCGCAAATCGCGCCGGATGCGACGACGCGCCTGTATCAGTTCACCGGGGCGATGATCAACGATGGCACTGACGATCCCGCAGCTGCGGGCCCGACACCTGGCACCAGAAAGAAGGCGGACCCTGTCGATCCGTCCACCGGTGTGTTCTCGCTGGAAAACACGGATTTGTACGTGGCTGATGTCCTGCCGCTCGCCCTCACCCGCACATATGACTCCGGCGACAATCTGGCGCGCGCCTTCGGCCGCGGGATGATCACACCCGTATGCGCATGTTTCTCTGGTCTGCCAATCAATATCACCGAGGCAGATTTGATCCTGCCGGAAGGGGGCCAGATCCATTTTGTGCGGACCTCATCCGGCACCGGCTATAGCGACGCCGTCTTTGAGCACACCTGCGACGCCGACCCGCTTCTACAAGTCGACGCATTGTGTGGAATGGCAATGGCTGGAATCTCACGTTGCAGCGACGGAACCGTGTATGTCTTCGGCGAGAACGCGCCCCTTCAGGCGATCCAAGATCGTTACGGCAACACCGTCACGGTCACCCACGCCACTGGCCAGACCGGCAACATCACGCAGATCACGTCGCCTAACGGACGATGGCATCGCGTTTACCTACGATGGCAGCCATCGGATCACCCAGGCCGCCGACAACATCGGCCGGACCGTTGCCTATACGTACGACACCAACGGGAATCTCTCGACCGTGACGGATCCCGACAGTCGCAGGTCACGACCTACACGTACGACACCGTCGAATCGGCTCGCCACGATTACGGATGGCCGAAGCACGATACGTATCTCACCAATCAGTACGACACCAATGGTCGGGTCACGCAGCAGACGTTGGCGGATACGGCAGCCATCGTATCAGGATTCAGCTTACACCGTTGATGGCGCCGGGCAACATCACGCAGACCGACATCACGGACCCTCGTGGAAACGTCGAGCGGCTCGCCTTCAACGGCGACCACTACTCGTAGAGCGACACGTCAGCGCTGGGACGGCGCTCGCGCAGACGCACGACCACGACACGAGCGCCAGACGGGCAGTAATCTGGTCACAGCGACCGCGGATCCCCTGAGTCGACGGACGGACTGTACACCTACGACAGCAATGGGCACGTGCTCACCGTCACCCGCCTCGCCGGAACCGCCGACGCCGTGACGACGACGTTCACATACGAGTCGACCTTTTCTCCAGCTCGCCACGATGACCGACCCGCTGGGGCATGTCTGGACGTCGACCTACGACGCCAGCGGCCAGACCGACGGCCATTACGGATCCGCTCCCTCACGAATCAGACGACAGTTGCGCTGAACGGCGCGGGCCAGGTCGCGATCAGGTTACCGATGCGCTGACGCACGCATGGCAGTTCGGCTTCACGGGGCGCGACCTGACATCCACGATCACGAACCGCTCGGGAGCGTCTGTCAGCCACGTTCGTGGACACCGCCGGCCGCGTCATGTCGCGTCACCGACGCGCTCGGCCGGATGACGCGTACATCCGTACGACAATCCTCGAATCGGCCGACCGCGGTCATCGACCCAGCTCGGCGGGGAGACGACCTTCACCTACGACGCGAACAGCAACCTGCTGTCGCTGACCGATGCGCTCAGCCACGCCACGAGCTATACGTACGACACGAGCGACCGCGTGGCGACGCGCACCGATCCGCTGACGCACGCCGCGTCGTATGCCTACGATCTGAACGACAACCTGACGCAGATCACCGATCGGAAGAGCCAGGTCACCGCGCGCACGTACGATGCGCTCGATCGGCTGACCGAGGTCACCTTCGACGACAGCTCGACGATCGACGTACACATATGACGCCGGCGATCGGATCACCGCAGATCGTCGACTCGGCGAACGGGACGATTACCCGGACCTACGACGATTTCGATCGCCTGACGGAGGAGACCACGCCGCAGGGGACGGTCAACTACACGTACGACGCCGACGGCCGGCGCGCGACGATGACGGTGGCGGGCCAGACGGCGGTCAGCTACGCGTACGACGATGCGCACCGGCTGATGTCGATCACGCAAGGCACGGCGGTGGTCGCGATGACCTACGACGACGCGGGCCGGCGGAGCACGCTGACCTATCCGAACGGCATCGTCGCGACGTCCGGCTACGATGCGGCGAATCAGCTCACGAGCCTCACGTACAGCCTCGGTGGGACGACCCTGGGCGACCTGACGTACACGTACGACGCGGCCGGGCAGCGGACGAGCGTCGGCGGGTCCTGGGCGCGGACCGGCATGCCGGCGGCGCTGACGAGCGCGACCTACGACGCGGCGAACCGCCTCAGCGCGTGGGGCGGCACCAGCGTCACCTACGACCTGAACGGGAACCTGACCAGCGACGGCACGACAACGTACACCTGGAACGCGCGCGATCAACTGGCTGCGCTCAGCGGCGGCGTCAGCGCGAGCTTTGCGTACGATGGGGTTGGCCGCCGTCGCGGAAAGACGCTTGAGCGGGACGACGACGAACTTCCTGTACGACGGCGTGAACCTCGCGCAGGAGCTGACGAGCGGCGGTACGCCGACGGCGAATCTGCTGACGGGGCTCGGACATCGACGAGACGCTACACGCGCACCGATGGCGGCGGTACCAGCACGCTGCTGACCGACGCGCTCGGCAGCACGCTTGAAGCTCGCCGATAGCGGCCGGAACAGCTGCAGACGCATTACACGTTCGAGCCGTTCGGCGCCACGACCGCGTCTGGCGCGACGAGCACGAACCCGCCTGCAGTTCACCGGCGGAGAGAACGACGCGCACAAGCCTGTATTTCGCTCGCGCGCGGTACTATCGCTCCCGGTTTGCAGCGTTTCTTGAGCGAGGATCCGCTCGGCGCCATCGGGCGGCGATCAACCTGTTCGCGTACACCGACAATCGACCCACGATCTTCCGAGACCCGTCAGGACTCAAACCGCGGTCGGGCTTCGGACGGCGCGGCGGCGGCAGTGGTGCCGGGAGCAGCAGCAGTGGAAGCGGTGATGGTTCAGACGGAGGCGATGGAAATGGGAGCGGTACGTCGAAGAACGGCTCTGGTAGGTCGGACGGGTGCCAGACTCTGTTCTGCAGCGCCCTTCGGGAGGCCGGCTGGCGAGCTTCACCGATGGCAGAGCCTCTCAACTACGTGCAGTTCGTCGCCGGTTCCGCCGCAGGCGCAGCGACTGGAATGTTGGCTGGAGAAGCTGTCCCCGCGTTGGTCAACGCGCTGGATACCGCTAGGTATCTGCGGCACAAGACGTTGCGGTGCAACACCCTCGTTTAACGCAATTGGCGAGTGATGTTGTGCAGGGAGCGACGCCGATTTCGCCGTCGAATTGGACTCAATTCCTCGTCGGTGCGGCAAAAACCCTATGGCCATGGTAATTGGTGTTATTGACCAGTGAAGGTCGTCGCTGATCCATTGGCTAGTGTCAGGAGGTTGTCGTGGTTTCGACGTCGAGCTGTCCCATATGTGCTTCCAACCTCACGTGGCCGGTGGTTAGATTGGGCGCCACGTTCACGTGCCCCTCCTGCGGAACGCAATTGTCTACGTCGCGCTTGTATTCGCGCGCGATAACGATCGCGAGCGTGGTCGCGGCAGGCATCGTCGGCTACGTTTTCGGAGCACGCCAATTCGACTGGCTCGCCGTCGTCGTCATCGGCTTTTTCCCACTGAATGTAATCCTCGTATTCATCTTTGGAAAAGCCCTGAGACCCCGATTACGTACCGCCGATTGGAAGGATTCCTGAAAGGGTCACGCTAGGCTTAGCTAGCTAAGCTAACCTAACCGAGGAATTTCAGTCTTGCCAGTCGCTTTCTCTGGATATCTTGCTGCGGCCCTGCTTCCGTGCCTGTACCTGATCATTCCGAACCCAGTGCTGTTCCGATGGTTTTGGCAACACCCCGGCGTGCCAGCGCCTGATGACGTGCAGCGTCGGGCGTCCGTCGCCGATCATGTAGTCCCTTTCGCGGCTCAAGGCGTTCTGGCCGCGGCACTGTGGCTGCTTGCGCAGCGCACAGGTCCCGGGCTTGTCGCAATGGGTTTCGATTCGAAGGGTTGGGGCCGCAGCGTTCATCCTGGCGTCCTAGCCGGAATAATCTGCCTTGGAGTCGGTGCCCTCCCCGTCGCGCTGTTGCGTCCGACGGCACAGAACTTTAAACAGCATTTGGTCGTCCGATGGGGATTCGCGGCGTGGCTCGCATTATCTCTATCCTCCGCATTTGTCGAAGAGATATGGCGTGCGTTTTGTCTCGTGTCGCTTGCTGAACAACCCTGGGCCGGCACAATCGCTACCGTGTTCGCCTTTGGTCTCGCACACCATCGGCCTCCCGGCCGAGCCTTTGCAGCCACGCTGTTCGCGTTTGTCGCCGCCTCGCTGTTCCTAGCTATTCGATCAGTGTGGGTGACGATATTGGCGCACGCTATATTCAACGTCGGCGTCTTTTTCGTCGTTCGAGGGTGGATTAACCGAGCGACGTAGTTCCCGATATGGTCGGTCTGCGCTCGATCCGAGTCAGTGGACGCTTTTCGTATAGTTATAGTCGTCGGTCAAGTCTTTTCCCAAGGCGATGCGTGCTCCACGCCGTGCATTCCGCGCATTTCTGAAGTCTTACTGTTCGTCGAGTGTCGGCGCCGTGTGTGATTGTTACGCTCATCGCGATGGCGCGTATCTCTGCCGGCATTCGTGTCCTTCGTATTTTCGTAACCTCGTAATATTCACGCTCACTGCTGCGCCGTCGAGCTCTTCGGCCCCGCGTTCTTCATCTCGCGGCCCCGCGTTCTTCACGTACTTGTCGAACCAGTTGATGCGCTCGGCCAGGATATGAAGCAGCGTCTGGCGTGCGGCGTAGCCGTGCGCCTCGAACGGCAGCGTCACGTAGCGCACCGTCGCGCCGTGGCCTTTCAGCGCCATGTACAGCCGCTCGGACTGAATCGGGAAGGTGCCTGAGTTGTCGTCCGCTTCGCCGTGCATCAGGAGAATCGGATCCTTGATGTTGTTCGCGTAGAAGAACGGCGACATCTTGCCGTAGAGATCGGGCACTTCCCAGAAGGTCCGGCGCTCGCTCTGAAAACCGAACGGCGTCAGCGTGCGGTTATAAGCGCCGCTCTCCGCAAACCCGGCGCGGAACAGCCGCGAATGCGCGAGGAGATTCGCCGTCATGAACGCGCCGTAGCTGTGCCCGCCGACGCCGATGCGATTGCGATCGGCGACGCCCATTTCGACGACTTTGTCGACCGCCGCCTGCGCGCTGGCGACCAGCTGCTCGACGTAATGATCGTTGGCCGTCTCCCCAGGGCCGACGATCGGCATCGTCGGGTTGTCGAGCACCGCGTAGCCCGAGAGCAGGAGGAACAGATGCGAATAGCCGTTCACGAGCATGAAGTGATTCGGCGATCCGGTGACCTGGCTCGCCGAATCCGCGTCGCCGAACTCGCGCGGATACGCCCACATGATGAGCGGGACGCGCTCGCCCTTCTTGTAGCCGGGCGGCAGGTACAACGTGCCCGAGAGCGTCACGCCGTCGGCGCGTTTATAGGTCAGCAGCTCGTGCTCCACGCCGCGGAATTGCGGCTGTGAGTCGAGAAATGCGGTGATCGGCCGCTTCGACGCCGTGTCCTTGTTGCGCGTGTAGTAGTTGGGCGGCTCGCGTCGGCGACTCGTAGCGCGTGAGGAACCGGTTCATGTTGTCGTCGAGCGGCGCGACGACCGTTTCGTACGTGCCGGACGCGGAGCGGAAGACGCGGTCGGTCGCGAGCGTCTTGAGATTCAGCCGATCGAGAAACGGCCGGTCGCCTTCCGGCGAGGAGCCGGGGCCGGTCAGGTAAATGAAATCGCCGGTCTGCATGATCGGCGCGCCGCCGTTGCCGCCGCGTCCGCCGCCGCCACGGCCGCTGTCGCCGGTGTCATGGCGCGCCATCGGCGTGCCCGGGGTTGTCGTACGCGGCGTCCTGCTTGCGGTCCCACAGCTTCCGCGGCTCAGCGCCCGCCTCGAGAATCCACGTGCGCGTGCGGCGCGACACGCGATCGGATTCGGTCAGCAGCGCGACGCCTTTCTCGGTGAACGCGATGTCGCTGAATCGCCATTCGGTCTTCGCGAGCTCGGTCGGCTGGCCGCTGAAAGGCGCCGACACCGCGACGACTTTGTCGCGGAACGGGACTTTAGTCTTGTTGTCGCCGCCGTCGAGCGCCTCCGTCCAGACGATCGTCGCGGGCTGATCGGCTCGCCAGTGATATCCGCGCGGACCAGGTTCGACGCCGGCGATCGGCGTCCCTTCGCGCGACGGGCGATCGGCGATCTTCCTCGCCACCGCGCCTTTGCGATCCCATATCTCGACGTCTTCGGGGAATCCGTTCATCGGAATGAGATGCGAGTACGGCCGCTTCACGGTGGTCACGAGCAGGTAGTCGTTGCTCGGCGACGGCGTGACGCTGGCGAAAATCGCCGTGCGACCGATCGGCGACGGTGAGCCGCTCACGACGTCGATGGCCGAGAGCTGACTCGTCCAGTAGTACTCGAACAGATCTCTTCGTGCGCCGTTCTGATCATGTCCTCGTAGGTGGGCGCCGGCGCCGCCTTGCCGAAGTTCTCCTGCACGTTCGGTCCGAGCGGCACTGCCGGTTCGGCCGGCGCGGGCCCGCGGCCCGTCGGCACGAGCTCACAGACCATCGTCTGGTTGTCCTTGAGCCAGTCGCACGGGTCGCCGGTCGTCGCGTTGACGGCGACGCGACCCGGGCTCATCGCCTTGGCGCTGCCTGTCGCGGCGTCCGCGATCCACAGTTCGATGGCGTTCTCTTTCGTGTTCAGAAACGACAGGCGCGATCCATCCGGCGAGAACTTGACGTGCGACATGTTGGCGTCGGCCGGCACGGTGACTTTCACCTCGCTGCCGTCCCCAATCCGCTTGAGCGTGATCGCGTAGATCAATCCCGTCCGGTGGGGGCCGAAATTCTTCGGGTTCACGCGCGCACCAGCCAGCCGCAGCACGGGCGCCGCCAACTCGGCAATGTCCGGCTGTCCCTTCCTGTACGTCAGCGCCATCACCTGCTTGTTCGGGCTGAGCAGGCTGTCGGGCAGCGGCTGCGCGTCGAACGCCGCGACGATGTTAGGCGGCGGCGTCAGGTACTTCGGCGCATCGGGCGACTGCGCGATGAGAGCCGGCGCGAGGGCGATGACGGCGAGTGGAAGACAACGGGCGAGCCGGATGTGCATGTTCGCTCCTTGATTACAGGCAGCGAATTCTACACCCGCTCTGCCGCTGGCGAGGGTGCTACGATCTCCCTCTTACGGAGGTCACGATGGCGTTGACAACATCCACAGCACAGCTCGCGCCCGAGTTCACGGGCGAGCTTCTTGAACCCACCGATTCGCGATACGAGGACGCCCGGCGAGTACATAACGGGCTCGTCGACAAGAAACCCGCGCTGATTGCACGATGCCGCGGTGTCGCGGACGTCGCGGATGCGGTGCGAATCGCGCGAACATTGAACCTCGAACCCGCCATTCGCGGCGGCGGCCATAACGTTGGCGGCCGGGCGACGACCGACGGCGGGATCATGATCGATCTGTCGACGATGAAGGGGATTCACGTCGACGCGGCGAAGCGCACGGCCCGCGCGCAGGGCGGCGTCCTGTGGAAGGAATTCAACCGCGACACGCAGGTGCACGGACTCGCCACGACCGGCGGCGTCGTCGGCAGCACCGGTATCGCCGGTCTGACGCTCGGCGGCGGGCTCGGCTGGCTGATGCCGAAGTACGGGTTGGCGCTCGACAATCTGAAATCAGCGGAACTCGTGATGGCCGACGGCAGCGTTCGGCGGGCGGCCGACGACGAGAACCCGGATCTCTTCTGGGCGATCCGCGGCGGCGGCGGCAATTTCGGCATCGCCGCATCGCTCGAGTACACGCTGCATCCGGTCGGCCCGATCATTACCGGCGGCCTCGTCGCGCATCCGTTTGCGCGGGCCGTGGATTCGCTGAAATTCTTTCGCGACGCCTGCACCTCGCTGCCGGACGAGATGATGCTGGCGGCCGGCCTGCTCTTCGCACCCGACGGCTCGGGCGCCAAACTGAGCGGCATCCTCGCGGCCCACTGCGGTGCGCTCGCCGACGGAGAAAAAGCCGTGAAGCCGATCAAAGCCTTCGGCCCGCCCGCGATGGACATGATGGGACCGATTCCGTACTGCGCACAGAACGGCCTTCTCGATCCGGCGTTTCCCAGGGGCGCGCTGAATTACTGGAAATCTCAGTTTCTTACCGACCTGAGCGACGCCAGCATCAAGATGCTCGTGGAATGTTTCGACGCATGTCAGTCGCCTCTGAGCCAGATCGTGATCGAGCACTTTCACGGCGCGGCCAGCCGCGTGGGCGTGTCGGACACGGCGTGCGCCATGCGACTCGCCGGCTTCAACGTCGTCCTGGTCTCGCAGTGGAGCGATCCACGCGATACTGAAAAGAGCATCAAGTGGTGCCGCGATACGTATTCGGCGCTCTCGCCGTTTTTTGGCGGCACGCGTTATCTCGGCTACCTGGACGCAGACGAGCCAGATGATCCGGCGGCTATGGCGTACGGACCCAACTACGCGCGGCTGCGAGAGCTGAAGAGCAAGTACGACCCGGACAACTTCTTCCACGTCAACGTGAACATCCGCCCGCGCTGAAACGCGGGCGGCTTTCGGCTCACGCCGTGCGGCTCACTGCGGGTTGCGCTGCGCCTCGTCGCTCGGCCGCGGCGACGTCGATATCGAGCGACAGCGCGTCGAGCAACTGGGCGAGGTCGGCCTGGGCGCGCGAGAGTGTTTGCGTGAGATCCGCCGATTCGCGCCGAAGCGTCCCGATGCGGTCTTCCTGCTGCGTCAGTTGTGCAACGTATCGCTTCAGAAGCTGCAGCTCTTCCGCGCTGCCTTTCAGCGTGCCCATGTTGCCGCGCAGCCGCGCCTGGTCCTCAGCGATCTGATTGGTTTCGCTCTTGCGAGACGCGATCTGCGCCGACAGGGATGCGATCGTCGCTTTCTGCGCTTGAATCGGCACGAGCGCTTCCGTGAGCCGGGGGTTCGCGCGCGACTCACGAACGAACAGCGCGACCTGGTCGTTGGTGAGCTGAGAAATTGCATAGCGCGTTTCGATCGGCCTGAGCTCTTCGACCGTCAGCGTCGCGACGGCTTTGGCGGCCACCGGCACGAGGAAGCGGTATGCGCTGATCGAGGTCTCGGCTGGCTGCGGCCCGCCCTTCGCCAGCGTCCATCCTGGACGGATCGCGTGCTCGACCACCACCGTCCGAGGCGTCGCGTCGCTATTGCGCACAGTGTAGACCTTGCGCGTCCGTTCCTCGCGGTCCTGCACCGCGACGCCGCGGGTGATCCGAATTCGCGCGATCTGCTGATGGCTGTCGCCTAGCCGCGACTCGACCTGCACGCCGAGATCGACGCCGTACGACAACAGCCGTTTCTCGCCCGGCTTGATCGGCTCGAGCAGGCCTTCGCCGGCGAATGTCGTTTCGTCGAGGACGGCGAACGATCCGCCGTCCAGGGTGAGGCCGCTCGAGTTCGTGAGCCACAGCGCCCGCAATGGCCGCACGCCGTCGCGTTCGTTCCAGAGCGACACGCGGTCCACCGCGATTTCCGCTCTGACGATCGGCACGAGCGCCGATTGATTCTTGCGGATCGTTATCCTCTCGTCGATGCGGTACTCGAAGAGATCGCCGAGGTTCTCACCGTGCGCAGCGGACTGCACGTTGTCGAGGCCCTGTTCGACCGCCGCGCGATCGATGCTCGTCGGCGCCGCAGGCGCCAGGCGCGCGTAGATGCCGCCGCCCGACGCGCCGGCTGCTTTCCGGGGCCGATCGCCGGAAACCGTGACGCTTTCCGAGACCGACGCCACGCTCATCTTCGCGTCCGGCGCATGCTGGCCGCGTCCGTCGAAATCGACGTCAGTGAGGGTCGACCGTTGGAATCCCTCCAGCGCGAACTCGAGACGGTACGTCCCTGGCGGAAGCGCGAGGGCGTATTGCCCGTCCGCGTCGGTGATGGCAACGAATCGCCGCCCCGAGCCGTCGGTCGCGGTGACGGCCACGCCCGGCAGCGTCTCGCCCGAATCGATCGACGACGCGGCCGATCAAGCCGCCGGTCGTTGGCCGGTGAGCCCTCGAGGTGCGTCTGTGGAACGGTGGACGTTCCCGCCGGCATGGGCGATGACCTGTCGCTGCACATACTGAGGTTGCGAGAGCGGCTGGATGAAGGACTGCGGCGCGCCCGCGACGAGCGACAGCTGGACGTCGTTCCAGTCTTCGCCAATGGTGTTGTCGACCACCGCCCATCCCTGCAGCAGCGGTTTGCTGCCCGCGCTGCTCGGCAGCACGATGCGGTACGTCGTCTTCCAGATCGGCACTTCGCTGATGTAGCCGACCAGCAGCTCGCGCGCGCCGGTGCCGATCGTCGGAAATCGTCATGCGGCGGCGATCCTGCGCGCGCGCGGACGCCAGGAGTCGCCAGATACGCGCCCACTTGCGTGTTCGACTCGCGCTCCGCGAGCTTCACGCTGACCGCGGGCGTGAGCTCCACCGTTGCGGATCTCACCAGCGTCGCTCACGATCGTCAGCTGATCCTTCGGTGCCGAATCGTCTTTGTCCCGCGGCTTCTTTTCGACGCTCAGCAGGCGGCCGACGATCGTGCGCCCTCCGCTCGCTGATCTCGAGGCGAGCGCCGCGCAGCGCGCCGAGAAGATCGGCAAGCGTCGTGCCCGCGTTGGCCGGCAGCGGCAGAGCGCCGAGCCGTATGGCGAGCGGCGTTTCCGAGTTGAACGACACATCCGCGATCCGGCCGCCGCCGAGATCGAGCACCGTCATCGACTTAAGCGCGTCGTTCAACTGCGCGCTGTTGAAATCAATCGAGACCGATTGGTTCCCTGTGACACGGCCGACGTGCTCGAAGTAGCCGACGCCGTTCTTGTACAGAACGACCCGGCGCACGGGCAGCGTTGCCGCGGCCGGCGGCGCGACGCGTCGCGCCTGGCTCGCCGGAGTTTGTGCGTGAACCGATTGCAAGCAGCGCGATAGCCACGCAGGCACAGACGATCGGGGCGCATCGACGCATCGCACACCTCCTGTAAGGAACAGACGTCGCGGTCGATCGTTTCGGTCCGGCGAGACCGGATCTGTAACCGGGCGTACGTCGAGCGAGCAAGCGTGATGCCTGGCAGGATTGCGTCTGAAAGCGCTTAGACGGGCGGCATGTCGGTGCGAACGGGCGAGGTTCCGTCCGTCGCATGCATTTTCGTGGATGTCGCTACACGCCGCCGAACACGTCGTCGACTTTGAGGATCTTCACGTCGCCGAGGTTCAGCGCGCGGACGGCGCTTCGATTGTCTTCAGGTCGCCGACGATGACGACGATGAGGCGGTTGGGCTGAATGTATTTCTGCGCGACGCGCTCGACGTCGGCAGCCGGTGACTGCCTGGATGTTCTGCACGTATTTCGCGAAGTAATCCTCTGGCAGGTGGTACACGAGAAGATCTTCGAGGCGTCGCGAGATATCGCTGGTCGTTTCGAACGCGCCGGGAAAGCGCAGCGAAACGTAGTTCTTGGCGCGCGCCAGCTCGTCGGGCGGCACGGGCTTCAGAATGCCATTCAGCTCGTTGAAGAATTCCTTCAGCGCTTCGGCCGTCTTGTCGGTCTGCACGCCGGCTGCTGCATAGAACGGCCCGGCCGACATGCGCATGTCGAACGCGGAGCTCGCGCCGTAGGCGTAGCCGTGCTGCTCGCGGAGGTTCATGTTGAGGCGGGAGCTGAACGAACCGCCGAGCACTGTGTTCAGCACCTGAATCGGAAAGTAATCGGGCGTCGAGCGGGCGACACCGATCGTGCCGATGCGGATCTGCGACTGCGCGGCGCCAGGTTTGTCGACGAGGTACACCTGTCGTGCCGACGGCGGCTGCACGGGCGGAAGCGTGGCGCGCGGGGCCTCGCCGGCCGGCGCCTTCCAGCTGCCGAAATTCGATTCGAGCATCGGCGTGACCGCCGCCTGCGTGACGTCGCCGACCACGAGGAGCGTCGCGTTTGTCGGCCGGAATGCGGCGCTGTAAAACGCGCGGAGGTCGGCCGGCGTGAACGCCTTGATGGTGGCGGCCGTGCCGGCCGTCATCGTGCCGAACCGGTGCGTCGGGCCAAAGAGCACGCGTGAGAAGGCGACCGGCGCGATCGTCGCGGGGTCGTCCTGCGCCTGGAGCAGCGCCGTCAGCCTCTGCTGACGCACGCGTTCGAGCTCGTCGTTTGGAAACGTCGGCCGCAGCGCGACGTCGGCCATGATCGGCAGCGCGTCTTTCAGCCGCGCCACCGGAACGTGCAGCCGCACGGCGGAGGAATCGATGCCGCTTCCCGCCGCGAGATCGGCGCCGAGCAGGTCGACCGCATCGGCGATCTCGAGCGCCGAGCGCGATCCGGCGCCGTCGGTGAGCATCGCCGTCGTGAGGCTCGCGACGCCGAACTTGCCGGCGGGATCTTCGGCGGTGCCGCTGAAGACGACGAGATTCACCTGCGCGACGGGCACTTTGTGCATCTCGACAATCCACACGGGCAGCCCATTCGAGAGCTGCGTCTTGTGAATCTCGGGAAGCTTCAGCGGGGCCGGCGGCCCCGGCTGCGGGGGATGCGTGCGATCCGGCGCCTGCTGTGCGGCGACCGACACGGCGACGGTGACTGCGAAAACGGAAGCGGAAAGAAATCGCATGGCTATTTCTTGGCGGGCAGAACCGTCAACTCGATTCTTCGATCATGAGGAAGAAATTTTTCGGCGGCGGCTCGAATGTCCGACGTGGACAACGCCCGATACCGGCCCAGGTCCTCGTTGAACCAATCGGGGTCGCCGGTGTTCGTGTAGTACGCGTTTAACTGATCGGCCTTGCCGCCGAAGCCGCCCGAGCGTTCCATGCGGTTGTAGAACGACGCCTCGATCTGGTTGATCGACCGTTCGAGCTCGTGGCTGGTCGGGCTCTCACGCTGCAGCTTCTGGATTTCTTCGTCGATCACCTTCTGCAGTTCTTCCACCGTATGACCCGGCCGCGGCGTGGCTTCAATCAGGAAATACGACGAGAGCGCCTGCGAATTCTGCGACGCCGAGACGCTCTGCGCGATCTGCATGTCGTAGACGAGCCGTTTGTACAAGCGCGAATTTTTCCCGCCCGCCAGGATGTCGCCGACGACGTCGAGCGTCGCGTCTGCCGGTGCGAGGTGCGCCGGCGTGAGCCACGCGAGGTAGAGCCGCGGAAGCTGCACGTTGTCGGTGATCGTTTTCTTCTGGACGCCGGTCAGCGTGACGCCCGGCACCGTCATCGGCGCTGGCGCGGGTCCCGCCTTCACGTCGCTGAACCATTTCTCCACGAGCGCGCGCGCCTTCGACGTTTCGAGATCGCCCGCGACGACGAGGCTGGCGTTCGACGGCGTGTAGTACGCCTTGAAAAAATTCACCACGTCGTCGTAGCTCGCGGCGGTGAGATCGGGCATGTAGCCGATCACGGGCCAGTGATACGGGTGCCCTTCAGGGTAGAGCATCTCGGTGAGCGTGATCTCGGCCATCCCGTACGGGCGGTTCTCGTAGCTTTGCCGGCGTTCGTTCTTCACGACGTCGCGCTGCGCGTCGACCGTTTTCGGCGTCATCGAGTCGAGGAGATAGCCCATGCGATCCGACTCGAGGAACAGCGCGAGCTCCAGCGAGTTCGACGGCACGTTGATGTAGTAGTTGGTGCGATCGTTTTCGGTCGATCCGTTGTTGTCGCCGCCGGCCGCCTCGAGCCAATCGTCGAACTGGCCGGGCTTCACGTGGCCGGAGCCCATGAACATGAGATGTTCGAAGAGGTGCGCGAACCCGGTGCGGCCGGTTGTTTCGCGCGCGGAGCCGACGTGGTACCACGCGTTGACGCTGACCATCGGCACGCTGTGGTCCTCGTGCAGGATCACGTGAAGCCCGTTCGGCAGGGTGAACTGCGTGTACGGCAGCTCGATTTTCGACTGCGCGAATACAGGCGCAGCGATGAAAACGGCAAGAAGAAGAGCAGCGCGCTTCATAGGTTCGATTCTACTGCGGTATCCTAACGACCGACATCAACCACCAGCCACCAGCCACTAGCCACGAGACACCAGCCACTAGCCACGAGACCACCAGCCACCATTACTATCGAGCCCAGCCACCATGCCTTCACCGCTCGTCGCCGTCATCATGGGCAGTAAGTCGGACTGGGAGACCATGCGCCACGCGGACGAGATGCTGGCGCGCTTCGGCGTGCCGCACGAAAGCCAGGTGGTGTCCGCGCATCGAACGCCGGCATGGATGGCCGAGTTCGCGACGAGCGCGGCCGCGCGCGGGCTCGAAGTGATCGTCGCCGGCGCCGGCGGCGCGGCCCACTTGCCAGGAATGGTAGCGGCGCACACCGTGCTGCCGGTCATCGGCGTGCCCGTGATCAGCGCGCACGGCGCGGCGCTCGGCGGCATGGACGCGCTGATGTCGATCGTCCAGATGCCGAAAGGCGTGCCGGTCGCGACGGTGGCGATCGGCTCGGCCGGCGCGGCGAACGCGGGCCTGCTCGCCGTCGCGATTCTCGCGACCTCGCGTCCCGAGCTCCGCGCGAAGCTGCAGGCGTATCGCGACGAGCTGACCGCCGAGTCGCGCAAGCAGCAGCTGTGAGTGGACGGAGCGTTTTCGGGCCGGGGTCCACGGTTGGAGTGCTCGGCGGAGGACAGCTCGGCCGCATGTTTGCGATGGCCGCCCGCCGTCTTGGTTACCGCGTCCACACGCTGTCCCCCGAGCACGACACGCCGACAGGCCAGATTGCCGACGTGGAAATCAACGCGTCGTACGACGACCTCGATGCCGTGAAAGCATTCGCGCAAGGCGTCGACGTCGTTACCTTCGAGTTCGAGAATGTGTCGGCGGCCGCGGCCGAAGTCGCTGAAGCCCACGCCATCGTCCGGCCGAATGGCCACGCGCTGTTCATCGCGCAGCATCGCATTCGCGAGAAAATGTTTCTGGCCGAGCGCGGCCTGCCGGTCACTCCGTTCGCGCCGGTGCGCACGCTCGACGACCTGCCGGGAGCGGTCGATGCGGTCGGCGTTCCCGCGGTGCTGAAAACGGCGGCGTTCGGCTATGACGGCAAAGGCCAGGTCGCCGTATCGCACGCGAACGCGCTCGCCGCGGCGTGGGATTCGCTCGGCCGGCAGGAGTCGATCCTCGAAGCGTTCATCGATCTCGAGCGGGAGATATCGGTGATCGGCGCTCGAGGCGTGGATGGCTCGTGGTCCCACTTCGGGCCAATCGACAACGCGCACCGCCATCACATCCTTGACGTCTCGGTCGCGCCGTCGACGGTCGCCCCGTCCCTCGCCACGCGCGCTGTTGAGGTGACACACGCCGTTATGGAGGCGCTCCATTTCGTCGGGTTGCTGTGCGTCGAATTTTTCGTCTCGAACGACGGCCGCCTTTTGATCAACGAGCTGGCGCCGCGCCCCCACAACTCCGGGCACCTCACGTTCGACGCGTGCCGAACGAGCCAGTTCGAACAACAGCTCCGCGCCGTCTGCGGGCTTCCGCTCGGGTCGCCGGAGCTCCTCCAACCGGCGGCGATGGCCAATCTGCTCGGTGATCTATGGTCGACCGGGGAACCCAAGTGGGCTGCCGCGCTTCGCATTCCCGAAGTGAAGCTTCATTTGTACGGCAAGACCGCGGCGCGACCCGGCCGAAAGATGGGCCATTTGACGGTTCTTGCCAGTAAATCCGCAGACGCGAGAGACGCGGTGATCAAGGCGCGGGATTTGCTTTGATTTGAGGCGTGTCGCGCAGGCTCAGCCGCCGGCTGGTCGTCCTCTCGCTTGGATTGCTTGCTGTCGTCCGCCTCGGCGCGGCTGCGCCGGCCTCGGGTACGTTCCGTTCGGCGATCCTCGAGCGCTTCCTCGCGAAACCGGATCCGCCGCCGGCCGCCTATCGGGCGCTGCGACATCTCGACGCCCGCAACGACCACTTCGACTCGACCGCCTGGATGGACGTCTGGACCGAGGCGGATGCCGAAGGCGGATTCCGTTATCAAATCGCGGCTGAAGGCGGCTCCGACTACATCCGCGCGCACGTGTTCCGCCAGACGCTCGACACCGAGCAGCAGATGTGGGGCAGCGGCGCTCCGGATCGCGCGGCGCTGACGCCGGACAACTACGTTTTCGAGGAGCGGACGGCGGCGCCCGACGGGCTCGCATCGCTGGCCATGCGGCCGCGCCGCAAGGACGTGCTGCTCGTCGACGGCCTCATGTTCCTGAATCCCGACGATGGCGAGCTCGTGAGGATGGAAGGTCTGCTCTCGAAGGCGCCGTCGTTCTGGACGCGGCGTGTGCAGATCACCCGCTGGTACCATCGATTTGCCGGCGTCCGCATGCCGACCGCGCTCGAATCGGTGGCCAACGTTCGCATCGCCGGCATGTCGACGTTTCGCATGACCTACGAATACGAATCGGTCAACGGCGAGAAGTTCGGCGCTCCCCACCTGCGCACCGATCGCTAGACATTCGTCCGCCTGAAGGCGAACGCCATACGTCAGAATCCTTCGGCGAAGGCCGGACGCTGGAGCACAGGGCTATAATCCGCGCGTCTTCGGAAGGAGCCCAGAGATGCGTGGCAGTCTTCGCCTGTCGCGATCCGTCGCGACGCTCGTCGTTGTCCTCCTCAGTTTTGCAGCGTCCACCTCAACCGGCCAACCGGCCCCGCATAAGAAACCGATCACGCACGACGTGTACGACGGCTGGAGAACGATCCAGGGCACCAAAGTGTCGCGCGACGGCGTGTGGGTGGCGTACGCCCTGGTTCCGCAGGACGGCGACGGCGAGCTCGTCGTGCGCAATCTCAAAACGAATGCTGAGTATCGTGCGCCGCGCGGACGCGATCCGGTGATCACGCCAGACCAGAAGTTCGTGGTCTTTGCAAAGGCGCCGCTGAAATCCGACGTCGACAAAGCGCGCAAGGCGAAGAAGAAGCCGGAGGACATGCCGAAAGCCGGCGTCGGCGTCATCGATCTGGCCAGCGGCGAGGTCACGACGCTCGCGGAGCACGTCAAGAGCTTCAAGCTGCCGGAGGAGCCGACGCGCTTCGTGGCATTCCTTAGCGCGCCGGAGGGGCGTGACGGGCAGGAGAAGCGGGAAGGCCGGGAGGGGCAGGAGGCAGAGACGCGTGCGAAGACGAAGAAGCACGAGCCGGGTACCGACCTCGTCATCCACGATCTTGCGGCGCGAACCGATCAGAAGATCCCAGAGGTTGCCGAGTACGCCGTTGCGAAAGACGGCAGCGCGCTCGCGTACGCCGTCTCGTCGAGGACGCCGGCAAGCGACGGCGCGTTCGTTCGCAAGATGTCCGACGGTTCCGCGAAGGCACTGCTGACCGGCCAGGGCGACTACAAGGGATTTGCGTTCGACGGCAAGGCGAGCCAGCTTGCCTTCATCAGCGATCGGGACGACTACGCGGCGAAGGCGTCGCGATTCAAGCTGTATCACGCGCAGATCGGCGCGACTGCCGCATCCGAGCTGACCGTGCCGAGCGAGTCGCGCGCGGGACCGATCACGGTCAGCGAAAACGGACGCCTCGAGTTTTCGAAAGACGGCGGGCGGCTCTTTTTCGGCACCGCGGCGCCGCCGCACGCGGAGCCGGACGATGCGCCGGAGCCGGTGAAGGTCGATATCTGGAACTACAAGGATCCAGAGCTGCAGCCGATGCAGAAAGTGCGCGCCGAAGAGGAGAAGAAGCGCAGCTTCCGCGCGGAAATCGACCTCGCCGATAAGCGATTTACACAGCTCGCCTCACCCGACATGCCCGATCTCCGGACGAACGACAGCGGCGTTCGCGCGCTCGGCATCTCCGATGTGCCGTACCGCCAGCTCAGTTCGTGGGACGGCAACTACGACGACGTGTTCCTCGTGAAGCTCGCCGACGGCTCGCGCCAGCAGATTGTCGAAAAGGGCCGCTTTCCCGCATCGATGTCGCCCGGCGGCAGCTACGTCCTGTATTTCAGCGAGCACGACGACAACTGGTATGCCGTGCGCACGAGCGACGGACAGAAAACAAATCTCACGTCGAAGCTCGGCGTGAAATTTCAATCCGAGACCGATGACCATCCCGACTACGCCAGCCCGTACGGGCAGGCAGGATGGACCGAGGGCGACAAATCGGTCCTGCTGTACGACCGCTACGACATCTGGGAAGTGAAGCCGGACGGCAGCGGCGGCCGGATGATCACGGGCGGCCTCGGACGCAAAAATCAAATCGTGTTCCGCTACTCGCGCACGGAGGCGGCGCCCCCGTCAACGGAGGAGGAGGCCGGCGGGCGCCAGCGTCAGGCGGATGAACCGGTCGTCTCGTCCACGAAGCCGATGATCCTCTCCGCCGTGGACGATCGCACGAAAGCCAGCGGCCTCTATCGCGTGACGCTCAATTCGACGGTCGAGCCGGTCAAGCTGGCGATGCTCGACAAGTCGTTCGGCGTGCCCATCAAAGCGCGCGACGCCGACGTGTACGTGTTCACCATGTCGCGCTTCGAGGAATTTCCGAACCTCTGGGCATCGAGCGGCAGCTTTACCGATATGAAGAAGATCAGCGACGCGAATCCGCAGCAGGCGGAATACAACTGGGGCACGTCCGAGCTGATCGACTACGTGAACGCCGATGGCAAACACCTCAACGCGATCCTCACGAAGCCCGAGGATTTCGATCCCTCGAAGAAATATCCGCTCATCGTCTACATCTACGAACAGCTGACGAACAACCTGCATCACTACGTGCGCGCCGGCGCCCGGCGGCTCGAGCATCAACGTCACGCGATACGCGAGCAACGGTTACATCGTGCTGCAGCCCGACATCGTGTACGACATCGGCTATCCGGGACAGAGCGCGCTGAAGTGCGTGCTGCCGGCGACGCAGAAAGTCATCTCCATGGGCTTCGTCGATCCGGATCGCGTCGGCATCCAGGGGCACAGCTGGGGCGGCTATCAGATCTCGTACATGATCACGCAGACCAACATCTTCCGCGCCGTCGAAGCGGGCGCGTCCGTCGTCGACATGTTCGGCGGCTACGGCGGCATTCGCTGGGGCACCGGGATGTCGCGGGCGTTCCAGTACGAAAAGACCCAGAGCCGCATCGGCGTGCCGCCCTGGCAGAACCCGGCGCTCTACATGGAAAACTCGCCGCTCTTCTGGATCGAGAAGATCCACACGCCGTACCTGACGATGGCGAACGATGAAGACGATGCGGTGCCGTGGCAGCAGGGCATCGAGTTCTTCACCGCCATGCGGCGCCTCGGCAAGGAAGCGTACATGTTCACGTACAACGGCGAGAAACACGGACTGCGCCAGCGCGACAACCAGAAGCACTGGACCGTGCACCTCGCCGAGTACTTCGATTACTACCTCAAAGGCGCACCGAAACCGGACTGGATGGAGCACGGCGTCCCGTATCTGGAAAAAGGAAAGCGCGACGTGACGCCGCTGTTCAAGAAGAGCACGGACAAGAAATAAACAAACGCGATGGTGGTTCTATGAAGAAGCTCATATTCGTTGCCGTCGTTCTGTCCGTTGCGGCTCCTTTTGCACAGGACACGGCAAAACCCTCGTTCGCCGAGCCGGGAATTTCTCCGGACGGTTCGATGATCGCGTTCGCGAGCGGCGGCGACATCTGGGAGGTGCCGTCGCGCGGCGGCGACGCACGGCTGCTCGTGTCGCACCCGGCGACCGAATCGCGGCCGATGTATTCCCCCGACGGCAAGCGTCTCGCCTTCACGTCCACGCGGACCGGAAACGGCGACGTGTACGTGCTCACGCTCGCAAGCGGCGAGCTCAATCGCTTGACGTTCGACGATGCCAACGAGCTGGTGAACGGGTGGTCGGCGGATGGGAAATTCGTCTACTTCTCGTCGGGCAGCCACGATCTCGGCAGCATGACCGACGTGTACCGCGTGAGCGCCGCCGGCGGCACGCCGATGCCGTTTGCCGCCGATCGCTACGCCACGGAGTACTTCGCCGCGCCGGCGCCCGACGGCGACGCCGTCGCCATCACCGCGCGCGGGTTCGCCGGCTCGCAGTGGTGGCGGAACGGCCACAGCCACCTCGATGAGAGCGAGATATGGGTCGTGCGAAACTCGCGGTACGAGCAGGTCACCAAAGGCGGCGCCAAGGACGCGTGGCCGCTATGGAGCCCGGACGCGAAGACGCTTTTCTTCATGTCCGATCGCAGCGGCGCGCAGAACATCTGGGCCGCACCGGCGCGTCCCGATCAAGGGGCGGCGCCTCATGCCGTGACGACGTTCAAGGATGGCCGCGTCTTGTGGCCGACCATCACGCGCGATGGCAAAACGATAGCGTTCGAGCGCAACTTCGGGATCTGGACGGCTGACACGGCGACCAACCAGACGCACGAAGTACCGATCGCGCTGCGCGGCGCGCCGGCCGGTGCCGCGGTCGATCACCGAACGTTCACCGATCAGATTCAAGAGCTCGCGCTCTCGCCAGATGGCAAGAAGGTGGCGTTCACCGTTCATGGCGAAGTGTTCTCGGCGTCGGCGAAGGATGGCGGCGATGCGATCCGGCTCACGAACACCCCGGCCGACGAGTTCGGCATCGTCTGGTCGCCCGACAGCCGTCGTCTCGTTTACGCGTCGGATCGCGACGGTACCGATCATCTCTATCTCTACGATTTCGGGAGCAGCCGCGAAACGCGGCTGACGAACGGCGCGATGCGCGATCACGCGCCGCTGTTCTCGCCAGACGGCAAATCGATCGCGTTCGAACGCGGCAGCCGCGAGCTGCGCGTCGTCGACGTCGCCGGCCGGCAGGAGCGCGCGTTGACGACGGGCGTGTTCACGTCGCCGCGCTCGGGCGATCCGCGCGAGTTCGTCTGGTCGCCGGATTCGAAGTATCTGGCGTACCTGTCGACCGGCGCGAAGAGTTTTCAGAACCTGAACATCGTGGCGGCCGAGGGCGGCGACGGACGGCCGGTCAGCTTCCTGGCAAACGCGAACGGCGGTTCGATTGCGTGGAGTCCGGACGGTGCGTACCTGACCTTCGTCACCTCGCAGCGTACCGAGCCGGGCCAGGTCGTCCGGATCGATCTGCTGCCGCGAACGCCGAAATTCCGCGAGGATCAGTTCCGCGATCTCTTCAAGGAAGAAACGCCGCGGACGACCCCGCCGGTGCCGGAGCCGCCGGACACCGCCGTCAAGCGCGATGCGCCGGCGCCCGCGGCGGCGAACCGTCCGGCACCAACCGTGAAGATCGTGTACGACGACATTCGCCGGCGCGCGACGCCGCTGCCGATCGGGCTCGACGTCCAGCAGCAGATCATCAGCCCGGATGGCAAGTGGCTGCTGCTCGCAGCGACCGGCGCCGACGCCGAGAACCTGTACATCTATTCACTGGACGAACTGTCCCGCGAGCCGGCGGTTGCCCGCCAGCTCACATCGACCGCCGGACCGAAGCGCAGCGCGTACTTCACGCCGGACAGCAAGGAAGTCGTGTATCTCGATCGCGGCCGCATCTTCAACGTGACGCTCGAGAAGCGCGAGCCGAAGCCCGTCGCCGTCTCGGCGGAGCTCGATGTGGACTTCGCGAAGGAAAAGCTCGAAGTCTTTCAGCAGGCCTGGAGCGACCTCCGCGATCAGTTCTTCGACGAGAAGATGAACGGCGTCGACTGGGCGGCCGTACGCAGCACCTACGAACCGCGCGTGGCCGGATCGCGGACGCCCGATGAGATGCGCCGCATCGTCTCGCTGATGCTCGGCGAGCTGAACGCGTCGCACATGGGGATCGCCGGTCCTCCGCAGGGGAGCACGACGACGCTCGGCCGGCTCGCGCTCGACTTCGATCGCGCGGAATACGAGGCGACCGGCCGTCTGAAGATCGCGCACGTCGTCGCGCTCGGCCCTGCCGCGCTCGGCGGCGTCAAACCGGGCGAGTACCTCGTGCGCGTTGGCGATCGGGACATCAGCGCGCGCGACAACGTCGACGAGCTGCTGGATCACACGATTGGACGGCGCGTGAATGTCTCGATCGCCGCGTCGCCTGGCGCCGCCGCGCGGGAGATCAGCGTGAAGCCGGTGAACCAGACGACCGAGCGCGGGCTGCGTTATCGCGAGTGGGTCAACGAGCGTCGCGATTACGTCGCGAAGGCGAGCGGCGGTCGCCTGGGCTACGTGCACATGCTCGACATGTCGGCGGACGCGCTCACGGCGCTCAGCATGGACCTCGACGCCGACAACCACGCGCGCGACGGCGTCGTCGTCGACGTGCGGAACAACAACGGCGGATTCGTGAACGTCTACGCGATCGACGTGCTGACGCGTCAGGGCTACTTCAATATGGCCCGCCGCGGCCTGCCGATTCCGCCGGTGTCGTCGCGCACATCGCTCGGTCAGCGCGCGCTGGAGCTGCCGACGATCCTGGTGACGAATCAGCATTCGCTGTCCGATGCCGAGGACTTCACCGAAGGGTACCGCACGCTGAAGCTCGGAAAAGTCGTGGGCGAGCCGACCGCGGGCTGGATCATCTACACGGGAGGCGTGACGCTGATCGACGGCTCGACGCTCCGGATGCCCGGTGTGAAGATCTTCGCGCACGACGGCACGCCGATGGAGATGCATCCGCGGGCGGTCGACGTGCTCGTGACGCGGCCGATGGGCGAGAGTTACGGAGCGAAAGACAGTCAGCTCGACGCAGCGGTTGCGGAGCTGCTGAAACAAATCGGCCCGGCGAAGCGCTCGACGAGCGAGAAGTAACCTGCTGCTACCTGCGCGAGTCCATCATCCGCAGGGCGATCGCGAACAGCAGGAACCCGACGGCGCCGCGCCAGTAGCCGACCGGGTCGAGCAGAAAGCTCTGATGCATGAACGCGCAGGCGGTGCCGACGGCGAACGCAAGCGCCGCGAGCGCGATCAATGTCCAGCTGAGGTTATTCATGGGCAAAGGCTACGCGCGTTGCCGGTGAGAGGCAAGATCCGCGTCGCACCTGGCGCCGCGGCGCGGATCCTGCGCGGACGCAACAGAGTGCGCCCGGGGGGCTGGGGAGCGTTCCGAGGTTCTCAGTTCTAAGTTCGGCCGCGTTTCGCTAGTCGCAGTACGCCGGTCCGCCTGTGCACGGCGGCTGCTCCGGCACGGCCTGGTTCACCGCGCCGACCATCCACGGGTGCGTGGCGCAATGAAAATTCGCCGCGCCTTTGACCGTGATCGTCTTGCTGGTCTGACCAGGCGCGATATCTCCGAGATCTCCCGAGCCGTCGTCCATGACGATGTGATGCGTGTTCGTGGGGTCGTTGTTCTTGAACGCGATCGTATTACCGCTGGTTGCCGGAACAGGATTCGGGTTGAACGAGGCGGCGCCGACCGCCGATGCAATCGCCACGGTGATCGTCGGTGCCGTGCTCGTCCCGGTGGATGGCGCGGCCGGCGAAGCAGAAGATGATCCGCCGCCGCAGCCCCACATCAAGAGGACGGCGCCTGCCGCGGCGACTGCTGTTCCGGTGAGAAGAGAAGAGCGCATGCTGATTCCTCCAAAAGGTCGTGCGAGTGACGACCTCACGGGAGCAATCGAAATACCAGCGCTAACTAGTTTATTTTCAGTTACTTAGACATTGCGATGATTACCGGCGGCGTAACCGCTTACCAAGATCGTCGCACTTACGTTTGCGCAACGTGCGCGACGGTCTTCTGAACGAGCCGCAGATACGCGCGGATTGTTTTTTCCAGGAGCGGCTCCGGCGTGTCCTCTTCCTTGCAGTGCGAGAGGCCGCGGGACGAGTACGCGAACATCATCACGACCGGCATGTGGGGCACCATTTCCGCCGCGTCGTGCAGCGGGCCCGAGGGGAGCCGCGGCGCGTCGCCGGTCTCCTCGCGCACGGCGTCTTCACAGAGCCTTACGAGCTCTGGATCGAAGGGCCGCGGCTCGATGTTCCATAAACGCGTCCACTCGACGGTGACGTTGTTCTCGCGGGCGATCCGCTCGGACGCCGCGCGCGCGTCGCTGAACATCGCGGCGAGGACGTCCGCGTCCAGAGCGCGCTGATCCAGCGAGTATCTCGCAAAGGCCAGGGACCGCCGTCACGATTTTGGGCTCGACGTTCACGATGCCCACGGTGCAGACAACGCCGGCGGCCGGCGTCGAGTGGCGCACGCCGATCTGCCGGCACTCGAGCGCGGTGGCTGCGGCCGCGAGAAACGCGTCCCGCCGCATCGGAATCGGGGTCGAACCGGAATGCGCGGCTTGACCGCTGAACCGGAGCATGTGGCGTTCGACGCCGAACGTGCCGAGGACCACGCCGGTCGACTTGCCCATCGACTCGAGCACCGGCCCCTGTTCGATGTGCAGTTCCAGATACGCGCGAGCGTCGACCGCCGAGAGCTCGGCGCGCGCGTTCGGCATGCGCTCGAGCGAGACGCCGTTTTCCGCAAGCGCGTCGACGAGCGAGGTGCCCTGCCGATCCTTCAGCGTCCGGACGTCTTCGATTCGTAAGCTGCCTGCGGCGGCCGACGAGCCGAGCAGGCTGCGGCCGAAGCGCGCGCCTTCTTCGTCGGCCCAGTCGACGAGTTTCAACGTCACCGGCGGCGTCGTCCCGCGGTGCATTCGAAGGGCCTCGAGCGCCGCCATCACGCCGAGCGCTCCATCCAGCCAGCCGCCGTTCGGCACCGAGTCCAGATGGCTGCCGACGATCACGGTCTTCGGCGAGGCGCCCTGCAGCGTGACCCAGTTATTGCCCGCGGAATCGGCAGTCACCGGCAGCCCCAGCTCGGCGACCTTTGCCTTGAACCACGCGCGCGCGTCGCGCCACACCGGCCCCCACGCGAGCCGTTGCGCACCGTCGGCCGTCGAAGTCAGCGCCGCAAGCTCCCGAAGATCAGCAATCACACGCGAAGCGTTCATCTCGAAACTTTTCCCTTCGTACTTTCCCTTTTGCCTTTTGCCTTTTGCCTTTGCCCTTTTGCCTTTGCCCTTTTGCCTTTAGCGTAACAGTCCCACCGGATCGATTCGGCTCGCGCGTCGCGCTGGTCCGTACGTCGCGCCGAGCGCGGCAGCCGCGAGGCCGAGCGCCGCCAGCGCGAAGGTCGCCGGGTCGAGCGCGCTCACGCCAAAAAGCAGCGAGTTGAGCGCGCGCGATTCGAGCAGCGCGCCCGCGAGGCCGATCGCAATACCCGCTGCCGCGAGACGTGCGCCGTGGCCGACGACAAGCGTGCGGATTTCTCCGGTGCTCGCGCCGAGGGCGATCCGAACCCCGAGCTCGTGCGTGCGTTCGCTGACCGCATACGCCATCACGCCGTACACGCCGATCAGCGACAAGGCGAGCGCCACGGTCGTAAACACCGCGAGCAGCATCGTCCTCAGCCGCGGCTGCGATACCGAGTCCGCCATCGCTTCTTCCATCGTCCGCATGCGCACGAGCGGCTGATCGCGGTCGATGCTCTGGACCGCGGCCCGCACGGTGCCGGCGAGCGACGCCGCGTCGCCTTCGGCCCTGACCACGATCGAAATGTTGCGGTACATGCCGGCGATCACCTCAATCGGATACTGGGAGTAGGGCACGAACGTCGTCGGCTGCGGGTCGGCCTCGAACGCCTGCTTCGTGTCGCCGACGATCCCGACGACTTCGAGGAGGGGCGCTTCGTCGTTCGGGACGCCGCCGATTTGGATGTGCGCGCGCAGCGCGTCGTCGCGCGATCCATTGAAGAAGCGCTTGACGAACGTGTCGTTCACAACCGCGACCGGCTTCGAGGTCTCGCGGTCGCGTTCGGTGAAGACTCGGCCGGCGGAGACCGGCACGCCGAGCGCCGCGAAAAAGCCGCTCGTCACCGCGCGGTAGCTGGTGATGATGTACTCCTCGGGCCCTTTCGGCGGCCGTCCCGAGATGTTGAAGTGAAACGCGGAGCCGGCGCCGGAAAACGGCGGCGAGGTCGCGATTTCTGCGCGGGCCACACCGGGTTTGGTGCGGAGATCGGCGAGCAGCCGGTCGACGAAGATGTTGCGCGATTGCGGCGTGGCGTACGTCGCCGGCGACAGCGGCGCTTCGGCCAGAAGCAGATGCGCGGGGTTGAACCCCGGCGACACATCCTGGAGCCGGAGGAGGCTCTTCGTGAGGAGCCCCGCCCCGACGAGCAGCATCGTCGCGAGCGCCATCTCCGCGACGACGAGCAGGCCGCGCATGCGGTGATGCCCGGCGCCGGCAGCCGAACCGCGACCCGCTTCGTTGATGGCCGCAGATACGTTGACCCGCGTCGTCTGCAGCGCGGGAATCAAGCCAAAGCCAAAACCTGTCGCAATCGAGACGATCAGGGTGAAGGCGAGCGCCGCTGGATCGATACCGATCGGCGCCGGCGTGGCCGCAGCGCCGGCGAGCTGGGCGAGGAGCGGCACGCTCCAGAACGCAAGGAGCAGACCCGCTGCGCCGCCGGCGACGGCGAGCACCATGCTCTCCGTGAGGAGCTGCCCGGCAATGCGCGCGCGGCTCGCCCCGATCGCGGTGCGAATCGCGATCTCGCGCTGACGCCCCACGGCGCGCGCGAGCAAAAGATTCGCGACGTTCGCGCACGCGATCAGCAGCACGAATCCGACCGCGGCGACGAGCATGAGCAGCGACTGCCGGACGTTCTGGACCGCGTAGTCGTGCAGCGGCTTCACCTCGGCCGACACGCCGTGATTGAACTCCGGGTACGCGGCGGCGAGCCGCCCGGTGATCACGTCCATCTCGGCCTGCGCCTGCGCCATCGTGACGCCGGCCTTCAGCCGCGCAACGGGAAAAATACCTGGGTGCCAGTTGCGATCGTCAGGGAGCGTCGCGGCCCACGGTCCCATCGGAAGGAGCACGTCCGCAGGCGGCCAGCAGCTGGAACTGCGGCGGGAGGACGCCGACGATCGTATAGGGCTGGTTGTCGAGGACGAGCGGCCGTCCGATCGCATCGGCCGAGGCGCCGAAGCGCCGGCGCCACAGCGCATCGCTCAAAAGCACGACGCCCGCAGCACCGGATTTGTCGTCGTCCGCGGCGAAGGTTCTGCCGATCTGCGGTGAGACGCCGAGCACGGGAAGGAGCGATGCCGTCACCATCTTCGCTGGCACGCGCTCGGGATTCGCGACGCCGCTGAGCGTCATCGTCAACGGGCGCACCGCCGCGACGGCGTCGAACGACCGGCTGTCGTCGCGCCAATCCTGATAGTTCTGCCAGCTCGTCGTGACGGTGGGGAACTGAGTCGTGCGCTCTACGAGCAGAACGAGCCGGCTCGGATCGCGAAACGGAAGCGGACGCAGCAGCACGGCGTTCACGACGGTGAAGATGGCGGTGTTCGCGCCGATGCCGAGCGCCAGCGTCAGAACGGCGACAGCCGCGAATCCCGGACGGTTGGCGAGCAATCGCCACGCGTAGCGAATGTCATGCATGGGGACATTCTAGTGGCTGGTGGCTGGTGGCTGGTGGCTGGTGGCTGGTGGTTGGTGGTTGGTGGTTGGTGGTTGGTGGTTGGTGGTTGGGCGGGTGTTACCATTTCCGCCGATGCGCAAGCTGTTCTTGCTGTTCCTTCTCGCAGCCGGCGTTCAGGCGCCGGCGGCCCAACTGCCGGTGCAGCCGCCCGCGACTGCGCCGCTCATGCCGGCCGCGGTGACCGTTCGCGCGATCGAGCCGCCGAAAACGCCGCTGCCAGACGAAGCCGATTCCGCGAAGATCACGCGGTTCTCGTTCATCGCCTATGGCGACACGCGCGGCCCGAACGACGGCGTGGAGCCGCATCGTCAGCATCAGGCGCTCATCGAAGCGATGACCGCGAAAGCGAAAGCGCTCGCGTCGACGCCGTTTCCGATTCGATTCGCCGTCCAGTCTGGCGATGCTGTGTTGAACGGCCGCGACGGGAACCAGTGGAACATCGGTTTCGTGCCGGTCATCGACAAGCTCACGCGCGACGCCGACATTCCCTATTTTTTTTCCGTGGGAAACCACGACGTCACGACGCTGCCGATTGGCGATCCGCAGCGCGCGCGGGGACTGAAGAATTCACTCGACGCCATGGCCAAACTGATTCCCGCCGAGGGATCGCCACGGCGGCTGAACGGCTACTTCACGTACGCGTTCGGATTCGGCAACGCGTTCTTCGTGATGTTCGACTCGAACGTCGCCTCCGATCAGAGGCAGCTCGCATGGGTCACGCGCCAGCTCGAAGGGCTCGACCGCGCGCGCTACCATCACGTGTTCGCTGTCTTCCACCACCCGCCGTTCTCGTCGGGTCCACACGGCGGCGATCTCATCGAGCCGCAGACCGAAGCGATCCGTGCTCTGTATCTGCCGCTCTTCCGAAAGCATCATGTTCGCGCGACGATCACCGGCCACGATCATTTGCTCGACCACTGGGTCGAACGGTACGAGGACGGCGGCAAGCCGTACCGCATGGATGATGTGCTCAGCGGCGGCGGCGGCGCGCCGACCTACACCTACAAAGGCGAGCCGAACTTAAAGGCGTATCTCGACAACGGCTCCGCTCAGCATGTGCAGGTCCAGCATCTCATCCGTCCCGGCGCGACCGTTGCGGAAAACCCGAATCACTTCATCGTCGTCCAGGTCGACGGCGACAAGTTGTCTCTGGAAGTCATCGGCGTCGGCGCGACGCCGTACCGGCCGTACGGAAAAGATCGCCTCGACCTCAACGGACCGGCGAGCTGACGCGGGTGTAAAATTCCGCTTCATGTACAAAAACTTTGTCGTCGCAGGTGCGGCGGTCCTGGCGCTCGCCGCTGCGGCGCTCTCGCCCGCGCGCGTCACGCGCCGCGTGTTCGCTCAAACGAGCTCCAACGTCGTCGTCGATCAGAAAACGTATCAAGACATGCGGTGGCGGCAGATCGGACCGTTTCGCGGCGGACGATCGACCGCCGCGACCGGCGTCCGGACGCAGCCGAACGTTTTCTACATGGGCGCGAGCGGCGGCGGCGTCTGGAAAACCGAGAACTACGGCATCACGTGGCTGCCGGTCAGCGACGGCCAGTTCGAGACCGGGTCGATCGGCTCGATCGCCGTCGCTGATTCCGATCCGAACGTTGTCTACGTCGGGACGGGCAGCGAGGCGATTCGATCGAACGTCATCATCGGCCGCGGCGTGTACAAGTCCACCGACGCCGGCCGCACGTGGCAGAACGTCGGGCTGAAGGACGCCGGCCAGATCGCGAACGTGAAGATCAACCCGAAAGATCCGAACATAGCGTTCGCGGCGGCAGTCGGCAATCCCTTCGTATGGGGCGCCGAGCGCGGGGTGTATCGGACGAAGGACGGCGGCAAGAGCTGGCAGAAGGTCCTCTTCATCAACGACCAGACCGGCGCCGTGTCGATCGCGATCAACTGGTCCAACCCGAACGAAGTGTTTGCGAGCGCCTGGCGCACGCAAAGGCGGCCGTGGACGATCATCAGCGGCGGCCCGGGAGCAGAAGGCGGCGTCTACAAGTCCACTGACGGCGGCGACCACTGGACGCGCAGCAGCAGCGGCCTGCCCGACGATCTCATCGGAAAGGTCTGGATCGACGTCGCGCAATCCAATCCACGCGTGCTGTACGCGCAGGTCGAAGCCAAAGGACCCAAAGGCGGACTCTATCGCTCGAGCGACAGCGGCGGCACGTGGACGCTGGTGAACAATTCGGCGGCGCTGCGCGCGCGGCCTTTCTACTTCAACAAGGTGTTCGTCGATCCGAAGAATGAAAACGATGTGTGGGTGTCGGAACTCGGCCTGCACCATTCGACCGACGGCGGCAAGACGTGGGCAACCGTCAACACTCCGCACGGCGACAACCACATCGTGTGGCTGAATCCCGACAATCCGCGGACGATGATCGAGACCAACGACGGCGGCGCGAACATCTCGCAGGACGGCGGCCGCAGCTGGTCGTCGCAGCTCAATCAGCCGACGGCCGAGCTGTACATGGTCGACGCCGACGAGCAGTTTCCCTACAAGCTGTACGCCCCGCAGCAGGACGACGGCGTCGTCGTCATCGACAGCCTGCCGACGTCGGTGAAGGGCATCGTGGATCCGTCGCAGACGTGGTTCGATGCGTCAGGCTGCGAGAGCGGTCAGATCCGCCCCGTCCCCGACGGCAAGATCATCTATGGCGATTGCAAGGGGGAGTTCGGCCGCTTCAACGTCGACACCGGACAGGAACAGCATTTCTGGATCAACCCGCAGCAGCGCTACGGCAAGAAGCCGAGCGACATGAAGTTCCGTTTCGTGCGGCAGGCGCCGATCGAAGTCGATCCTCACAATCCGAAGATCGTGTATCACGGCTCCCAGTACCTTCATAAGACGATCGACGGAGGCCTGCACTGGACGAAGATCAGCCCTGACGTGACGGCAAACACGCCGGACACCGCGTCGTACGAATCGGGCGAGCCGATTTCGCGCGACATGACCGGCGAGGAAGTGTACGCCGCGCTCTACGCGATCCGCGCGTCGCGACTCGAGCCGAACGTGATCTGGACCGGATCGAACGACGGTCCCGTCTATGTCACGAAGGACGCGGGCAAGACGTGGAAGAACGTGACGCCGAAAGGGCTGCCGCCGGGCGGCCGCGTGCACACGATCGAGGACTCGCCGCATCGCAAAGGCTCGGCGTACGTCTCCGTGTATCGGATCTACTTCGGCGACTTCAAGCCGTATCTCTACATGACCAACGATTACGGCGAGCACTGGACGCTCCTCACCGACGGCAACAACGGCATCCCGATCGATCAGCCGATGCACGTCGTGCGCGAGGACCCGGAGCAGGAAGGTCTGCTGTACGCCGGCACGTGGTACGGCGCGTATGTGTCGTTCGACAACGGCAAGCACTTTCAATCGCTCCAGCAGAACCTGCCGGGCACGCCGGTCACCGACTTCAAGGTGCACCACGGCGACCTCCTCGCGTCGACGATGGGCCGTTCGTTCTGGATCATGGACGACGTCGCGCCGCTGCGGCAGATTGCGGCGAGCGTGATGAAGAAGTCGCGTCCACAGACGAGCAACGATGGCGGCATCCCCCGCGGCGTGCACCTCCAGCCCGCGGCGATACATGGCGACGCCGTGCTCGCGGTCCAGGACAAGACGCCGACTGCCGCGAAGCCGGCTGCGGCGAAGGCGGCGGCGGCGCCGATGGCACATCAGCCAATCAAACCGTTCGACGCGTCGAGTGTGTTTCTCTTCACGCCGGCGCCGGCTTATCGCACGCACTACGGCGCGGCATCCGGGCGTCCCGACTGGCCGGAGTATCCGCCCGACGGCGTGCGGGTCGACTACTACCTGCCGCAGCCCTCCGGCGAGCTGAAGCTCGAGCTGCTCGATTCCACGGGGAACGTAGTCCGAACATATTCGAGCGCCGCGGCAGCCGCGGCGCCAGCCGGTCGTGGCGGCGGCGGCCGCCGTGGTGGCGCGCTCCCGTCGGCGCTGCCGATGAAAATCGGCATGAACCGCTTCGTATGGGATCTGCGTTATCCGGGTGGCCCCGCCAGCGGAGACGGCGAAGGCGGCGGGTTCGGCGGCGGCGGTCCGCTCGTCCCGCCGGGCATCTACAAGGCGCGGCTCACCGCCGGCGGCCTCACGAAGACCGAATCGTTCGTCGTCAAGATCGATCCACGATATGCGAAGGATGGCATCACGACCGCCGATCTCGCCGAGCAGACGAAGTTCGCGCTGAAGGTCCGCGACGCGCTCGCCGATGCGCGGCAGCTCACGCAGCGCGTCCGTCAGGCGCTCGATTCGAAGAGCGGCGATCAGGCGCAGCTCCAGTCCGTATGGGATCGCCTGATGAACAAGCCCGGCCAGACCGCGTACGAGGACAAGATGTGGATCGATCAGATGTCCAACGTGAACCGGGAAATCGGGGCCGCCGATCAGAAGGTGCCCGCGAGCGCGTACGAGCGGTTCAACGAGCTGATGAAGGAATACGCGTCGATCAAAGCAGACGCGGCGAAGGCGAGCACCAAACCTTAGCGATCTCCGGGCGGGCTGCTCAATTATGCGGCGGTCCGCCCCACTTTTCTTACTCGTCGCGGGGCCCCACCCCCGCTCCATAACGCCTTCGCGCCGCAGCGCTCGGTGTATCAAGAACAGAACGTCACCATGGGCCATGGGGTCCATAACTCTTCGCGCCGCGCTCGGCGTATCCAGAACAGATCATCACCGCCTCGGCAGCCAGCGAACCATCTGGCGGTGGCGTCCGTCATATGCATTTGAGTAATATGTCGCTATGCAACCTATGAGGGCCGCCGGCATCGTCGATCGCGAATTGAAGAAAGGAAGCGCCGAGCTTCTGATTCTCTCGCTCGTCGAGGCGCAGCCGCGGCATGGCTACGAGCTCAGCAAGCTGATCGAGGCTCGGTCCGGCGGGGTGCTGACGTTCCGCGTCGCCTCGCTGTATCCGCTTCTGTATCGACTCGAAAAACGCGGATGGATACAGGGCCGATGGGTCGAAAAAGCCGGCCAACGCCGGCGGCGCTTTTACCGCCTCACGTCAGCCGGCGCGCGCGTGCTCAAGTCGCAGCGCAGCACATGGCGCGAGTTCGTCGCGGCTATCGACAGAATCACGGAATTTGAGGGCGCGTGAATTCACGGCCGCGAAGGTTCACGTGTTCGGACCGCTCGCCGCCAACCACGAATCGCGCGGCTAGGTGTGACTTTTCTTAATTCTCGCGGGGCCCCACCCCCGCTCGATAACGCCTTCGCGCCGCAGCGCTCGGCGTATCAAGAACAGAGCGTCCAAGAACTGCCTGTCTCACAGCAATGGCGCCTCGCGCCGCCTGCGCCCGGGCGCGGACCGATGCGAACTGACGTGGAGTGAACAATGCCCTGGCCGACACGAGTCAACGAAGAAGTGCGGCAGCATCTCGACGATCGCTACGCTGAGCTCCGCGCCGGCGGCACATCGCACGAAGATGCCGAGCGTCTGGTGATGGCGGAGCTCGATGAGTCGAGCGAGCGTGAGCTCGCGCCGGCGCCGCCGTTCGATCGCGTCGAGGCCGGCGCGCCGAAGCAGAGCATCTGGAGCGACTTCGTGAAGGACGTGCGCTTCGCGTTCCGGATGATGGCGAAGAATCCGGCCTTCGCGACGGTCGTCATCCTGACGCTCGCGCTCGGCATCGGCGCCAATACCGCGCTCTTTTCGGTCGTCAACGGCGTGCTGCTGCGTCCGCTGCCGTTTCCCCAGCCTGCGGAGCTCGTCGCGCTGCACGAGAGCAAGATGAATTTTACATCGGGCTCGATTTCGTATCCGAACTTCCGCGATTGGCAGCGCATGAATCACACGTTTTCGGGCATGGCGATCATGCGCAGCGCGAGCTTCACGCTGACCGGCCGCGGCGAGGCCGAACAGATCCGCGCCGGCCTCGTCACATCGGACGTGTTCCGGCTGCTCGGCGTGCAGCCGCTCGCGGGCCTGTACGTTCGGTCCCGGAGAAGATGAGATCGGCGCCGCGCCGGTCGTGCTGGTCAGCGAAGGATTCTGGAGGCGCAAGCTCGATGCCTCGCCCGCCGCGGTCGGCGAGGCGATCGCGCTCGACGGCCGCAATTTCACGATCGTCGGCATCATCCCCGCGACGTTCGATCTACAGCAGGCGAGTTTTCGCGCGAGCGACATCTACGTTCCGATCGGGCAATGGGGCAACACCGCGCTTTCCCTGCGCAGCGCCGGGCTCGGATTGCATGGTGTCGGACGCCTGAAACCTGGCGTGTCGATCGAGCAGGCGCGCGCGGACATGGCGATCGTCTCGCAGAATCTCAGCGCCGCGTACCCCGACGTCAACAAGGGCGTGGGCACAACGATGGTTCCGCTCGCGGAAGCGGTGACGGGCCAGGTGCGGCCTTATCTGCTCGCGCTCGTCGGCGCGGTGGCGTTCGTGCTGCTGATTGCATGCGCGAACGTGTCGAGCCTGTCGCTCGCGCGCGCGGTGTCGAGGCGCCGCGAGTTCGCGGTTCGCGTCGCGCTCGGCGCAAACCAGCCGCGCATCGTGCGTCAGCTCGTCACCGAAAGCGTCGTGCTCGCGCTTGCCGGCGGCGCGCTCGGACTGCTCGCGGCCACGTGGGGCACTCGTGCGGCGCTCGCGGCGCTGCCGGCGGCCATCCCGCGCGCTTCGGAAGTCGGGCTCGATCCGGTCGTCGTCGCGTTTACCGTCGGCGTCTCGGTGCTCGCGGGCGTCCTCTTCGGCCTGGCGCCGGCCTGGCGCGCGGCGCGGCCCGACCTCCACGACACATTGAAGGAGGGCGGCCGCGGGACGGGAGCGGGACGCCATCGCGCGCAGGCGGCGTTCGTCGTCGCCGAGACCGCGCTCGCGGTGATGCTGCTCGTCGGCGCCGGCCTCATGGTGCGGACGCTCACGCGACTCTGGAACATCAACCCGGGGTTTCGCGCGGACAATTCGCTGACGTTCGGTGTCACCCTGCCGTCCGCGCGCGGTCGCAGCCCGGAGGCCATTCGCGCGGCCGAGCGTCAGCTTCATGATGCGATCGGCGGGGCGCCCGGTGTCGCTGCCGCGTCGCTCTCGTGGGGCGCGTTTCCCTTGAACGGCGACGATGAGGACGTCTTCTGGCTCGACGGGCAGCCCAAGCCCGCGAGCATGAGCGACATGCTCTGGTCGCTCCGCTACATCGTCGAGCCCGATTACCTGGCGGCCATGGGCATCCCGCTTCAGCGCGGGCGCTTTTTCTCGGCGCAGGACGACGAGCATGCGCCGCGCGTCGCGGTCATAGACGACGTGTTCGCGCGCAAGTTTTTCCCCGATCAGGATCCGATCGGACGAAAGCTGAACATCGCCGATGGCCAGCTGCTGATCGTCGGCGTCGTCGGCCACGTGATTCAGTGGGGGCTCGACAGCGACGATGCGCAGAGCGTGCGCGCACAGCTGTATCGACCGTTCATGCAGATCTCCGACGAGGCGATCAAGCTGACCCCATCGGGAATGACAGCGGTCGTTCGAGCGGCCGCTCCTCTCGAGGATGTGCTCGGCGCCATTCGGCAGTCGACGGCGCGTGTGAGCGCCGATCGTGTGATTTACGGCACCGAGACGATGCAGGAGATCATCGGGCGATCGCTTGCGGCGCGACGATTCACGATGACGCTCTTCGCCGTGTTCGCGTTGGCGGCGCTGATGCTGGCGAGCATCGGCATCTACGGCGTGCTGTCGCACCTCGTGCTCCAGCGGACGCACGAGATTGGCGTGAGGCTGGCGCTCGGCGCGCGGCCGTCGAGCGTGGCGAAGCTGGTGATCGGTGAAGGGCTGGGGCTCGCGTCCGCAGGTGTTGCGGTCGGTATTGGCGGCGCGCTTCTGCTCACGCGCCTGATGGCCGGCCTGTTGTTTCGCGTGAGCCCGATGGACCCGCCGACATTTGCCGCGGTTGCCGGTCTTCTCATTATCGTCGCGCTCGCGGCCTGCTGGCTGCCGGCGCGCCGCGCGACCAGGGCCGATCCGCTGATCGCATTGCGCACGGAGTAGCGGCAACAGCGTCGCAGCGCTCAGACGCTTCGTGCGAGGCGGAACCCGAAGTCGTTGTAACGGAACGACGGATCGAGCTTGCTGCGCAGCGTGACGCGGCACATCGTGTGCACGTGTCGCCACGCTCCGCCGCGCGACGCGCGTCGCACGCCCTGATCAGGACCCGCGGGATTCCGCTCCGGCGATCGGCTGTAGTAATCCTTGTCGTGCCAGTCGGCGCACCACTCGTGCACGTTGGTCGCGATGCCGAACAGGCCGAAGTCGTTCGGCTCGCCGAGCGTCACCGGCCACGGCGCCTGTAACGGACCGCGTCCGCCGTTCGGAATCCACTCCGGCATGACGTCGCCCCACGGGAAGAGCGCCTCCTGCTCGTCCGCGCGCGGCGAATTCCCACTCGGCTTCCGTCGGCAACCGGACCGGCGCGCCCGTCGTGCGCCGGATCGCCACGCGCAATAAGCGACCGCATCGATCCAGCTCACGCCCACGACGGGCAGATCGCGCTGCGCAAAAGCCGGATTCGACCAGTCGCGGGGCGGCTCGTGCGCCTGTCGCGTCCACGAATCGCTCGTACTCCGCGCGAGTGACCGGAAACACACCCAGCTCGAAGCCGTCGACGAAGACACGGTGCGGCGGCCGCTCGTCCTCCTGGCCGCGCTCGGTGCCCATCGTGAACCAGCCTCCGGGAATCGGGGCGAACGTCTGGCTATGCACCTTTTTTCTTTCGCTCTTCCTGCTGCCGCTTCTGCACGGCCTCGCGTTCCTGGCGCTGCCGCTCCTGCAGCGCTTTCTGCTCCTCCTGATGCTGCCGCTGGAGCTGCTGCCGCTGGCCGGCATCATGAGCCGCCTTTTGTTCCTGCTGATGGCGGGCCTGCAGCTGCGCGCGCTCGGCGGCATGCCGCGCGTCGAGCTGCGCGCGTTCCTGCGCGTGCCGCGCTGCCACTTCGGCCTCGGCATTTGGATTTGGTGTCGGCCGCGGCGCGACTGAGGGTGGCGGCGTCGGCCGGGGCGCCACTGAAGGCGATGGCGCCGGACGGGGCTGCGCTTCCGGCGGTGGCGTCGTTCGTTGTGGGCTCACCGCCGCGCCGTTCGCCCGCTCGCGCACCGGCGTATGCGCGACCTCAGGCGGCGCGCGCCGGACGACGACCGGCCGTTCCACGACGGCAGCCGGAGGTGCGGCGACGCGCACTGCCGTGGCCGCGCCTCTTGCAATCGGTTCGCGCGGGACTGGCGTGGACGAGGCGAACACGGCGGACCGGATCGACTCTCGCGGAACCGCGACCGCGACCGTGGCGACAGGACGCGCGCGCACGAACACCTCGCGCGGCACTGCGGTGACGGCACCCGGCACCTCGCGATTCACATACGTGATGTTCGTGACGTTCACGGTCGTGACGTTCACGTGCGTAATGTTCACGCGGCGCACGTACGTTTCGGACACGCGGTAGCCTGGGATGAACGGCTCGCGCGGGCCGAGCGGAAACCACGCGACCGGTTCCGCTCCGACACGAACGGACGCCTGCCACCCCGCGCCGCCGACAAACGCGACGAGCGCGGGCGCGTACACCGGCCGCGCCACGATTCGCCCGGGTGCCCACGCCCAGCCCGACGACAGATGCACCCATCGGCCGTAATGAAATGGCGCGAAGCCCCACGGTGCATCGTCAATCCACGTCCAGCCCCATGGGTCGACCCACACCCAATGGCCGTATCGGTACGGGACCCATTCGGCGCGAACGCGTGGAATCCAAATCGGTCCGTACTCCGACCCCTGCTGCCACGCGCCGTACTGATCGAGGTCGGCATAGCCGGGCATGTCGGGAGGCACGTACCGCGCGGCGACCGCCGTTTCGGCGCGACGATCGCGTGTAAGGCACCAATCTTCGAAGTCGTCCGCACGCACCGCGGCGGCGGCGTTCGAAGCCGGCTGATCGACGCCGGCGAGCGAAATCGATTCCTGGGCGCGCACCGGAAGACTGCCGCTGCCTCCCGTGACCTCGGCCTCGCCGCTGCGGACCGTGATGGTGCTGGTGTCGCCGCCCTCGGCCACGTCGATGCGGTAAAAGCCCGGGCGAAGGAGCGACACCGCGCCGCTCGGCGTGTCGATTTCCACGATGTCGTCCGCGTCGAGCGATCGGACGCGGACGGTCATCGTTCCTTGAGTGATTCGCAGCTGTGCGACATGGTCGTCGAGATTGATCAGGCTGAACTCGGTTTCCGGCGCAAGCCGGACGAATGCCGCGCCGAGCTCCAGCTCGCTGCGAGCGCCACGGTCCGTCCACATGTGATCGCCGATCGTCAGCGGATAATTGAGCGTCGCCGCCGTCCATTCGTCGACCGACGCCGCTCTGAACGAAACCGTGCCGCTCAAATAACTGAGACGCGCGACCCGCTCGGGTGGATCGGCGGCAGCCGTGGCCGCAACTGCCGTGACGCCGAGAACGACCCCCACAAATGTCCGCACGATCCCACGCATGGAGCACATAGACGGACTCCCTCCGTATGCAGTGTGCCGCAAAGTTCGTTCCGCCGCTCGACCCCGATAATCAGGGCAGAATTTCACGCTAGACTGGCAGGCTGAGGTGAACGGGTGACAGACAAGGCCGAACGGCTCCGGGCCCTTCATCGCGGCGGTGAGATCCTCGTGCTGCCAAACGCGTGGGACGCGGCGTCCGCACGCGTCTTCGAAGCCGAGGGCTTTCCGGCGATCGGAACGACGAGCGCCGGCGTTGCGGCAGCGCTCGGGTATCCCGACGGCGGCGTCGTCCCGCCGCGCGAGATGATCGAAGCGGTCGCGCGCATCGTGCGCGCCGTGACCGTACCGGTATCAGCGGACATCGAGCACGGATACGGCACGACGTCCGACGCGGTCTCCGACGTCGTGCTGCGGGTGATCGCCGCCGGCGCAGTCGGCGTGAACATAGAAGATTGCGTGCCCGGCGCATCCGACCTCGTGCCCCTCGCGCTCCAGGCCGACAAGATCGCGAGCATCGTCAAAGCAGCGGCCACGGCGGGCGTGAAAGTGGTGATCAACGCGCGGACGGATGGTTTTCTCCGCGCGATGGGATCGGCCGAGTCGCGCCTCTCGGCGGCGATCGAACGCGGCAACGCTTTTTTCGCGGTCGGCGCCGATTGCGTGTTCGTCCCCGGAGTCAACGACCGCGACACCATCGCGGCGCTGGTGAAAGGGATCGGCGGTCCGGTCAACATTCTTGCCGTGGCGGGCACGCCGCCGGTCGCCGAACTGCAGCGTCTCGGCGTCGCGCGCGTCAGCCTCGGGTCGGGGGCCATGCGCGCCTCGCTCGCCGTTGTCCGCGACATCGCGCGTCAACTGAAAAGCGCGGGCACGTACGCGGCCTTCACCGATCACGCGATCGGCTACGACGATGTGAATGAGCTGATGGGATGAGGGAGACGGTCCGGTCGGTCGCCGCGGTGGTGGCCGGCTATCTGATTTTCGCCGTCAGCTCCGGCCTGCTGTTTCGGTTGAGTGGCCACGATCCGCGTCTGTCGCCGTCGCCTGGCTTTGTCGTGTTCTCGATCGCGTATGGCATGGGCTTCGCGACGGTCGCCGGCTTCGTCGCCGCCAGCATCGCGACGCGGGAACGGACGCTCCATGCGCTCGCCGTCGCCGGAATGATCGCCGTGACGTCGATCGCCGCGCTGATCGTGGAGTGGGGCACGGGCTCCGCGTGGTCGCAGCTGTCGACGCTCGTGCTGATGGCGCCAGCCGCTGCGGTGGGCGGACATCTACGAAACTGAATCAGGCGGCCGCGTCACCAGCCGCCGCGGATCGCTACCCAGAGTCCGGCTCCGAGCAGCGCGCCGACGACCGTCATCGATACGACTGTCGGGGTGAAATACGGATAGATCATGAACGCGAGGCCGGCCACGAGCTGCGGCCATCGCCCCTGCTTCTTGCCGTACACGAACAGCACGAACCCGATGCCGCCCGGAATCAGCGAGAGGAACAGCCACGTCGCGTCCAGCGTCACTACCTGATAATACGCGCTTGTATTCGACCGACCTCGCCTACATTCACGACGAAGGATTCGCCGAGTTCGCCACGCGTGCCGCGCCGGACGTGATCCGGATTCTGCGTCGGTCCGGCATCCGCTCGGGACGGATCGCGGACGTCGGCTGTGGCAGCGGCATCCTGTCGCGTCGACTCGTGGACGCCGGCTACGAGGTGAACGGCTTCGACATCTCACCCGCGATGATTCGCCTCGCCCGCGCCAAGGTCCCGGAGGCGCACTTCCGGGCGGCGCCTCTCGGATCGATGCGCGTGCCGCCGTGCCGCGCGGTCATCGCGATCGGCGAGGTCATCTCCTATGCGCGCTCGGTGCGAGCGTTCTTCAAGCGGGCGGCTCGCGCACTCGATCCCGGCGGGCTGTTCATCTTCGACTTCGTCGAATCGACCGACCGGCGGACGTATCCGCCGAAGAGCATCGGCGGCGCCGACTGGGCGCTCGTTGTTCGTGCCGACGCGGACCGGGCAGGCCGCGTCTTGACGCGCGAGATCACGACGTTCCGAAAAATCGGACGCGTCTACCGCCGCGCGCGCGAAGTGCACCGCGTTCACATCTACACGCGCAGCGAGATCGCACGGATGCTGTCGACGGCCGGCTTTCGTTCGACAATGCGCCGATCGTATGGAGAGTACCGTCTGATGAGGGGCGACGTGGCGGTCGTTGCGAAAAAACAATAAAATCTGGGACCAATCATCATGAAACCCATTTTGTTTCTCGCTGCCGGGCTCGCCGCCGCGACGCTCGCGCTGTCCGCCCAGACCAAGAAACCGGCCACGCCTTTCACGATCGTCGAAGCGACGATCCCGGAGATGCAGGCGGCGATGCGCGACGGTCGCGTGACGTCGCATCAGATCGTCCAGCAGTACCTCGCGCGCATCGCGATGTACGAGGACCGATTGCACGCGGCGATCACCGTGAATCCGAATGCGCTGAAACTCGCCGACGAGCGCGACCGCGAACGCGCGCAAGGCAAGCTGCGGGGCCCGCTGCACGGCATCCCGATCGGTCTCAAAGACAACGTCAGCACGACGTTCATGCGTACTACTGGTGGAGCGCTCGCCTTCGAGAACCTGGTGCCCCCCTACGACGCGACGCTGACGAAGAATCTGATGGACGCGGGCGCGATCATCATCGCCAAGACCGGGTTGACCGAGCTGGCGAACTGGGTCGCCGGTGCGCCGACGCCGATGCCCGGGAACTACAACGCGGTGGGCGGCCAGGGTTACAACCCGTACGACCCGCGAAAAGATCCGCGGGAAGCCACGTTTGATGGCCGGCCCGCGCTCGGCACCGGCGGCTCGAGCTCTGGCGTCGGGACTGCCGCCAACTTCTGGGCGGGCAACGTCGGCAGCGAGACCTCCGGATCGATTCTGAGTCCGGCCAACTCGAACATGCTCGCAGCCATCAAGCCGACGGTCGGCCGCATCAGCAGGTACGGCGTCATCCCGATCACCGCCGATCAGGATACGGCGGGGCCGATGGCCAAGAGCGTGTCGGATGTCGCGATCATGTTCGGCGCGATGGAGAGCCCCGCGCCCGATCCGAACGATCCGGCGACGAAGCTGTGCACGCCGGCGCCAGGGCGCGACTACACGAAATATCTCGAGCGCGACGGCTTGAAGGGCGCACGCATCGGCATTCCTCGCGCGTTCTACTTCGATCGTCTCTCGCCGGAGGACACGCCGCCCGCTCCCGAGGGACGCGCCGGCCGAGGCGGACGCGCGGGCGGTCCCGGAGGCGGACGCGGAAATGGCGGCGGGTTGAACGATGCGCAGAAGGCGGCGATGAACGAAGCGATCGCGGTTCTGAAGAAGGAAGGCGCGACCGTCGTGGATCCAGCCGACATCCCGAGCATCCTCGACAAAGATCCGACGCGCAATTTCTTGCGGTGGGGGCAGTGCTCCGGCGCGAACAACGGGCGCGGACACGACGAAGACTGCTCGGTCGTCCTGAAGTACGGCATGAAGCGCGACTTCAACAACTGGCTGAAGTCGCTCGGCGCCGCCGCGCCTGTCAAAACGCTCGGCGAGCTGATCGCGTGGAACAAGGCGCACGAGAAGGCCGGCTCGATCAAGTACGGCCAGTCGAATCTCGATATCTCCGACGAGATGGACGTCCAGCGGGATCGCGCGCGCTATGAATCGGATCGCGCGAAGGACATCATGCTCGGCGGAACGCACGGCATCGACGAGATCATGAAGAAAGATCGGCTCGATGCAATTTTCTTCCCGGGAGCGAATGGCGCCGCCATCGCGGCGAAGCCTGGTTACCCGACGGTGACGGTGCCATTCGCGCTCGTGCCGAATGATCCGACGCCGCCGTTTCCTGCCGGCTTCAACGCGAAGCCGGGCCCGATGGGCGTGAGCTTCACCGGGATGGCGTGCAGCGAGCCGCGCCTTCTCGAGCTCGCGTACAGCTTCGAGCAGGCGACGAAGAAACGCGTGCCGCCCCCGGCCGTACCGTAACTGCCGCTCTGTTCGCTAGAAACACGGAACGCGAGCGCGAACTGTCCTCCTCCCGTTATTTCGAGATCGTCGAGGGGCGGGCGGACAGCGAGATGCCGGCGGCGAACGTCGCGCCGGCGGCATTCGCATCGATCGTCGCGATTGTATGGCCCGCTGATCCGAACACGCCGACGCTCGGCGTAATCGCGTACAGCATGCTGCCGGACAGCTCGTTGCGATCGCGCAGGCCGATCGGGGTGACATTCGCGAGCGCGCTCGTCCATGATCGTGTCACCGACGCGCCGACCGCGACGCGCGGCGCCGCCTGAAAGCCGATGCCGGCGCCGACGTACCAGACGCCGCGCGAGAAGTAGCCCGATCCGGCGTACACGCGGCCGGATCCGCGATCGAGCTCCACGCCCACCGGCAGACCCCATTGGACGCGGCTCGTCCCCGCCCCGAGCGCCGCGACAACTCCCGCGCCGAGAATCTCCAGCGTGGGCGCGACGGCCACTTTCAGCGACCGTGAGCTGTCTTCCAGAACGCCGAGCTTGAGGCCGATGTAGGAGGTGCCCATGCCAGCCGAACCGTCGCCTTCGGCTACGACGCGCGGGATGTTCGCTGCGAGCTGAACGCCGCGTACCAGCCCGAGCCCGACGTCGATCGCCGGCACGCTCGTTTCCGATACGTCGGTCCCAACCCACCGCACGACTGAGAGTGCCAGCGCCGCATTTCCAGGCTCCATCACGCTCGCATCGTCGAGCCAGCTGAATGGCGTGGCGCCCAGCGATCACGGTCGACGACGGGAGTTCGCTTTGCGAGGGCGGCGAGCTCTGCTTGTGGTTCTGACTTTTTCCCTGAGCGTGGGCCGGCAGAGCGATCGCGAGCGCCGCGGCGGCGCTCGCGAGGGTCAGTCGCTGGCTCACTGGTTCTTCGCGTCTTCCGCCGCTTCTGATTCGGCGTGCTTCGCCGCGCGTTTCGCGTCGGCCTGGGGCCGGAGCTCGTGGATCGCCTGGCCGAGGCTGTCGTGATCCGTCCCGGTCATCTCCGCCTTGAGCTTCGCGAAGGGAATGTTCAAGTTCTTCGACACGTGCAGCGCGGCGATGAACTGGCCCTGATTCTTGAAGCCGGCCGCTGCGGTCTGAAGCGTCATGCCTTTCGGCAACAGCGGCGTGAGCTTCGCGGCGAGTTGGGGATGCGAGGCAATTTTGGTTGCGATTGGCGACGGCGGCGTCGTTGTCGAAACGGCCGCGGGCGTCGTCGCCGCCGGTTTCGCAGCTGTCGGCTTTGGCGCGTGCGGCGCCGCGAGAGCCGGCGCCGCCACGAGAATCGTCACAAGCGTGAAGCCGAGCGACCTCCTGGTGAATTTCATGGAGACCTCCAGCCGAGCGAGCGCAAGCGGCATACCAGAGGCTACCGAGGTGTAAATGGTTGATATCACGTCACCTCGGCCGACAGCCGATGCCAATTCTGTCGCGCAGAACACGAGGTTCGACGTGCGGCAGGAACCGCCGCGTGCGGTTCTCCGTCTTCAACCCCGGGGGAACGACGTGCTCGAAGCATTGCTCGCCGACATTCGATACACCATCCGATGGCTCGTTCGAAGCCCCGGCTTCGCGCTCGTCGCGATCGCATCGCTTGCGATCGGCATCGGATTCAACACCACGCTCTTCACGGTCGTCGACGCCGTGCTGTTCCGGCCGCTCCCGGTCGACAGGCCGAACCAGCTGGTCGACGTCTACACGACGGGGCGTTCCGGCGAACGTTTCGTGACCTCGTCTTATCCGGACTACCTCGATTTGAAGGATCGCAACGAAGTGTTCTCGGGCATGCTCGCGTACAGCCTCGCGCTCGACGCGATCAATCTCGCCGACCGGTCGCGCCTTGCGCTCGGTGAGGTCGTCACCGGCAACTACTTCGAGCTTCTGGGCATTCACGCACAGATCGGCCGCACGCTGGTGCCTGACGACGACAGGAAAGGTGCGCCGCGAACGGCGGTGATCGCGTACAAGATGTGGATTCGCGACTACGGCTCGGCTGCGAACATCGTCGGCCAATCGCTTCGCATGCACGGACAGCTGTACACGATCGTCGGCGTCGCCCCGCGCGCGTTCACAGGAACGTTTCCGATCGTCTCGACCGAAGTGTGGACGCCGATGGCGTACGTCGACGAAACCTCTCCGGGAGGAATGATCGACACCGTGGCGTCGCCAACTGGGACCGGCCCGCTCGATCGCCGGGGTTATCGCTGGCTGTTCGTGAAAGGGCGCCTCAAGGCCGGTCAGACCGTGAACAGCGCCAGCGCGAACCTGCAGGTGTTGATGCAGCAGCTCGCCAAGACTTACCCGCAGACGAACGACGATCGGCGCGCGTCGCTCATTCGCACGAGCGACGTGCACATCCATCCCGATGCGGACAAGGCGCTCCTCCCGATCGCGGCCGGGCTGATGATCGTCGTCGGCCTCGTGCTGGTCATTGCGTGTGCGAACGTCGCGAGCATGCTGCTCGCGCGCGCGTCGGGCCGGCGAAAGGAAATTGGGATCCGGCTCGCGATCGGCGCCGGCCGCGGACGGCTCGTGCGCCAGCTGCTCACTGAAAGCACCGTGCTCGCACTCCTCGGGGCGGCAGCCGGTACGGCGCTCGCCTGGACGTTGACCGAGCTCGCCATGTCGATTCAGCTGCCCATTCCGATTCCGCTCTCGTTCGCGCTGCAGCTCGATGGCCGTGTGCTCACATTCACGATTGCCGTCTCGACGCTCGCGGGGCTCGTGGCGGGCCTTGCGCCAGCGCTCAACGCGACCAGACCAAACCTGGTCGGCGACCTGAAGGGCGATGCGTCCGCCGGAAATCCCGGCCGCGGCGGCTGGACGATGCGCGATTTCCTCGTCGCGGGGCAGATGGCGGTCACGATGGTGCTGCTCGTCGCCGCGGGGCTTCTCACGCGCAGCCTTCTTGCCGCAGAGCGCATCGGCATCGGGTTCAGTCCCGACGGCGTCGCGCTGGTCAGCACCGAGCTCGAGATGAGCGGCTACACGCCGGCGCAGGCGAAACAGTTCTTCGAGCAGGCGCTCGCCAGGATACGAGCCATTCCCGGGGTCGAGTCCGCTGGTCTTGTCGAGCGGTCGCCGATGTCCATCAACTACAACCGAACGCGCATTTTCTTCCCAAACCGAAACGAGCCGGGGGACAAGGGCACGGAAGTCGATCGCACGGCTGTGTCCCCAGAGTACTTTCCGACTCTCGGTGTTCCGATTCTGCAGGGGCGTAACTTCAACACCGCCGACACGCCTTCGTCGCCAGGCGTGATCATCGTCAGCGACGCGTTCGCGCGGAAGTTCTGGCCGGGCGAGAACGCCATCGGCAAACGCATTCGCTCGAGGACCGCGGACGGGAAGGCCTACGAGGTCGTCGGCATCTCAGCGGATTACAAGGTGAACACGGTAGGAGAAGCCGCGACGCCTTACGTGCACTTCGACTATGCCCAGGCCCCCGACCTTGGTGAAGGCGTGCTCGCGCGCACGCGGGGCGACGCGGCTGCGCTCGTCGACAGCATGCGCCGCGCGATGCTCAGCATCGATCCGAACATCGTGCCGGTCGAAACGCAGACGATGAGCACGCAGGTGGCGGCGACGCTCCTGCCTGCGCGATTCGGAGCCATCAGCGTCAGCGTCGTGGGCATCGTGGCGATGCTCCTCGCCGCGGTCGGACTGTACGGAGTGATCGCCTATTCGGTCGCGCGGCGGACCAGGGAAATCGGCATACGAATGGCGCTCGGCGCGCAGCCGCGCGCGGTCCTCCGGCTCATCATGGAGCAGGGGCTCGGCGTCGCCGCAGCAGGCGCGCTCGTCGGATGTGTGATCGCACTCGGCGCCGCGGTCGCGCTCTCACGTGCGCTCTACTCGGTGAGTTCTCTGGATCCGCTCGCGTGGGCAGGAGCATTCTCGGTCCTCCTCGCGGTGAGTCTGCTCGCCAATGCGCTGCCAGCCATGCGCGCGGCCAGAATCGATCCGACGAGAGCGCTGCACACCGACTGATTCCAGCGGACGCAGCCTTCGCTGATTCATTCCTGGCGAAGAGCGCTGGAGGGATCGACCCGCGTGGCGCGGATCACGGGCACCAGCTGCGCAAGCACGGCGACGCTGAACAGCAGCGCGGCGACAACCGCGAAGGTCGATGCGTCGGTCGGCGGCACGCCGTAAAGCGAGCCCTCGAGGTAGTGCGTCGACGCCGCGGCGAGCGCGACGCCGATGATGAGACCGGCGGCGACCGTTGTGAGGCCACTGCGCAGCACCAGCCGTACGATGTCGCCCTGCGTGGCGCCGAGCGCCGCGCGGACGCCGATCTCCTGCGTGCGTTCGGCCACGGAATACGAAATCACCCCGTAAATACCGACCGCCGTCATCAAGAGCGCGATCGCGCCGAACAGCTCGAGCAGGCGCATCACGAATCGACGCGGACCGACCGAGCGCGCGACGAGGTCCTCGACTGGTGCCGCGTTGAACACTGGCACGTCGCTCGCAACCGATCGGATTGCGCGGCGCACGTCTGTGGTGAGCGCCGCCGGGTCCGTCGTGCGGTACGGATCACAACCGTCAGCAACGAGTCGGTGAACTGCGTCTGCGGCGTATACATCTGCAACGTTGGCGGCGCGGCGAGCTCCTGATGCCTCACGTCGCCGACGATGCCGATGATTGTTCGCCAGGGTCCTGTGTCCGGGTCGCCGACGCGCACGTGCTGGCCGATCGCGTCGCCGCGAGGCCACAGCGCCGCAGCCGTGCGCTGGCCGATGATCAGCACCGGTTCGGACGTCGCGGTGTCGGCATCCGAGAACAATCGGCCGGACCGAAGCGGGATCTGCATCACCGGGAAATACTCCGGCGTGACGCCGTATCGTTCCGGGCACGGGTCGTCGGCTGGCGTCGCCGAAGGCCGTCCCTGAATGTGCAGCGTTGAGCAATCGCCGTTGCCGCTGAGCGGAATCTCGCTGGCGGTCGCGGCGTGTTCGACACCCGGCAGCTCGCGGAGTCTGGCCAGTATCTGATCCGTTTTCGCGACGACCGTTTCGCTCTTGTCGTATGCCGGCCCAACGAACGAGATCTGCATCGACAGGACGCGGCTCGGGTTGAAGCCGGGGTCGACCTCGAGCAGCCGCCCGACGCTCTTGATCATCAGCCCTGCACCGGCGAGCAGCACGACGGCGAGAGCGACGTCGACGCCAACCAGCAGCCGCCGCGCTGCCGATGTCGGATTGCGCGACGTACGGCGCGAATCGCCGTGCAGCGTCGTTTGAAGATCGACGCGAGCGGCGCGGAGCGACGGCAACAGGCCGAACAGCAGCGCCGTAACCATGGAGACCAGCGCCGAAAAGGCGAGGACGCCGCCGTCGACATGCGCGCCCGCGAGCCGCGCGATCGTCACCGGCGCAAGCGTCGAAAGCATCGGTACCGCCCACCAGCTGAGTGCAAGGCCCGCAGCGCCGCCGCCGGCGGCGATCACGGCGTTCTCGACGAGCAGCTGGCGAACGATTCGTCCGCGGCTCGCACCGAGCGCGGTTCGAAGCGCGAGGTCGTGTTCACGACGTGCCATCCGCGCGAGCAGCAGGCTGGCGACGTTGGCGCACGCAATCAGCAGCACGAATCCCACGGCGCCCATCATCACCGCGAGCGCCGGCTTCACTTTGCCCGTGAGCTCCTCGGCGAACGGCACGAGCGTCATCGTCGACCGACCGTAATCGGCCGGATGTTCGCGCCGCAGTTGCGCCTGCACTCCGTCGATGTCGCGCCGCGCGGCATCCATCGACACATCGGATTTCACGCGTCCGATCGCTTTTAGATGCTCGCAGCTTCGACACGCGTACCAGAGCGACGAGTCGTAGCCGACCGGTGCCCACATCTCCGCCGGCTGATAAAAATGCTCGGAGAGCAGCGGCTCGAACGATGCGGGCAGAACGCCGACGATCGTGAACGCCAGGCCGTTCAGTGAAATCGCTCTGCCGATCGCGGTCGGATCGCCGGCGAATCGGCGCCGCCAGAGGCTGTCGCTCAGGACGACGACGTGCCAGCCGGCAACCGTGTCGTCCTCGCGCGTGAAGTCGCGCCCGAGGGCAGGCCGGACGCCGAGCAGCCGGAAAAAATTCGACGACACTCGCATGCCCGCGACACGCTCGGGCTCGCCGTCGGCGACCATCGTCCCCGCCCACGATCTCATCAGGCCCAAGTCCTCGAAACCATGGCTGCGGTCGCGCCAGTCGAGAAAGGTCGTGTAGCCAACGTTGCCCGCGCCATTCGAGCCGAGCTCGCCGACCATCACGAGGCGCGATGCGTCGCGATAGGGCAGCGGACGCAGGAGCACCGCGTTCACCACGCTGAAGATCGTCGTGTTCACGCCGAGGCCTGCGGCCAGCATCAGCATGGCTGTTGCGGTGAACCCGGGCGACTTCCGCAGGACGCGGACGGCGTAGCGCGCGTCGGCCACGAGGTCCGCGACGAGGTGGCCGCGTCGGGCGGGCGGTGGAGCAGGCGCCGCCGTACGCGGTCGATCGGCGCGCGCGATGTCGCGAATCACACGCTCGCGATCCGCGAGCGGCGCCAACGCCCGTTCGAGCGCGTCGATATCGTCGATACCGGCCGACACCAGATCGGCATGGTGCTGGGCGACGTGCTGCGCCAGCTCGTCGACGATGTCGGAATCGCGAGAGGGCGTGAGGGGAAGCGCTCCAAGCTTCTGGCGGACGAGCGCTTTCCAGTCACGCATGGCGCAGCCCCGCCACGCGGGTGAGCGCCGCGAAAAAATGACTCCAGCTCTTTCGCTGCGCGCTCAAGACCTTTTCGCCGGCAGCGGTCAGCCGGTAGAACCTGCGGCGTCGCGCCCCGGACTTTTCCACCCAGCGTCCGAGAATCAACCCGCGCCTTTCCAGCCGATAGAGCAGCGGGTAAAGAGAGGCGACATGGAACGTGATGGCGCCGTCGCTGCGGTCGTCGATCAGCCTGGCGAGCTCGTAGCCGTGGCGATCGCGCTCCTCGAGGAGCGCCAGAATCAACAGCTCGGCGCTGCCCTTGGGCAGCCCGTGATCGGCAGACATATGCCGCGACTATATGTATGTAATCCATATATGTCAACGGATGTGCCATACTGATGGGCATGCGCCGCCTGGCCTCCATCTGCTTATTACTCTGTCTCGCTGCTGTTCCGGCGCGCGCCGACGTGGTCGACGCGGCGCCCGGCGGCTTCACCATCAAGGTTGTCGTTGTCGTGACCGCGCCCGCCGCGCAGGCGTATCGAACGGCGGTCGAGCGCGTCGGATCGTGGTGGTCGTCTGACCACACGTATTCGGGGAGCGCGGCGAATCTTGCAATCGATGCGTCACCCGGCGGGTGCTTTTGCGAGAAGCTCGCGAGCGGCGGCGGTGTCCGACACCTCGCCGTGGTATATGCGGATCCCGGCAAGCTGATACGGTTTTCAGGCGGCCTTGGACCACTGCAGGATATGGCCGTACACGGCGCGATGCAGTGGGCTTTCAAGGAAGCCGCCGGCAAGACGACGATCGAGGTGACCTACAAAGTCGGCGGCTACGCGCCGGGCGGCCTCGAGCCAATCGCGAAGGCGGTCGACGGCGTGCTCACGATGCAGATACAGCGGCTGAAATCGCTGATCGACACCGGCAGCACGCCGTAGGTTTCCGCGCTATTGCTGCGTCGTGCTGCCGCCTTTCATCAGCATCCGCTGCAGATATTCGCCGCCCGCGGTCGTTACCTTGACCCACGTGCGCCACAGCAGAAAATCGTGAATGTCGTCGGGGATCACCAGTTCCTCGACGTTCACGCCCTTCTCGAGCAGCCGCTGTTCGAGGTCCACCGTCTGATGAAACTCGACGTTGCGATCATCGTCTGCATGAATCAGGAGGACCGGTGAGCGCCACGTTTTCACCGCCGAGACCGGCGACGATTCGTAGGTGACGCGCGCGGCCTCGCGCAAGTCGGCTTCGGTGATGCCGTCGCCTGCGAGTGCCGCGCTGAGGTTTGGCGCCGACCGTCCCTGCCGATCCCAGTTGTGGACGCCGTGAATATCGACGCCGGCGGCGAAGACGTCGGAGTTTCTGCCGAGCGCGAGCGCCGTGAGATAGCCGCCGTACGATCCGCCCCATATGCCGATACGCTTCGCATCGACGTCCGACCGCGCTTGTAGAAAGCGTCCGCCGGCGATCACGTCCTGATACTCCGCCGCGCCGCGAGCGCCGCCGTGTTCGGGATTGTGGAACGCGTAGCCGTACCCGATGCCCAATCGATAGTTCACTGAGAGAACGATGAAGCCGCGGCTGGCGAGATATTGATTCGCCGCGTAGTCGTTCGCGTAGTAGTTCATGTAGTGCCAGCCGAGAAGCATCTGCCGCGGCGGGCCCCCGTGGACATAGATCAGCGCCGCCCGGCGCGCCGACCCGTTCGACGTCTTGAACAACTGTCCGTGCACTTCGACGCCGTCCGCCGCTCGAAACGTCACCGGCTCGGGCGTGACCAGCGCTGCTGACGGCAGATCCTTCGGCAGATGATCCGTCGCGAGGGCGACAGCCGTGCCGCCGTTCATCGAAACGGTCGTGGGCAGCGGCGACCGCTGCGCCGTGGATCCGAGGAAGGCGACCGATTGTCCGTTGCCGGTGACGACCGGGCTCCACTCGATCCCCGCCCCGCTCGTGAGCGCGACGGGCGCGCTCGATCCGTCGACCGCCACTTTGTAGATGTGACGCCGATCGATGTCGTGCGGATCGGCGCCGGTGTTGGCGTTGTAGACGATCTGCCGGCGGTCGGGAGACAGCGACACGTACTCGACCATGAACGCGCCGGGCGTCAGCAGCTTCGGCTTGCCGCCCTGCAGCGGATGCTGGATCGAATACAGATGCGGCCAGCCGTCTTGGTACGACAAGTACACGATCGTGTCGTCGGCCGCCCAGTGCAAGTTGATGCCGCCCGCGGTGCGCGGGATGGAATCGGCTGCGGCGGTGCCGCTCTTCCACGCCAGCTTCGCGCCGAGCGCGCCTTCGGCGCTTCCAACCCAGAGCGACCAGGGTGACGGCGGCTGCGCGAGCGGCGACTTCGGTACCCCGCCGCGGCCTGGCTCGCGCATGAAGACAATCGATCGTCCGTCGGTCGACCAGAGCGGCTCCGAATCGCGCGACGTGGACGGGGCGACGTAGCGAATCGGCTCGTCGGCGTTCGTAAAGATTCCGATGAAGCTGTGATCGTCGCGGTTGGACACGAACGCGAGCTTCTTGCCGTCGGGCGACCAGACCGGCGCCTCGCTCGCGCCGCGCGCGAAGAATGCCTGTTCGGCAGGCTTCGCTCCGTCGATCGGCGCGACCCAGATTCGGCGATCCCTGACGAATGCCACGCGGTCGCCGGCTGGCGAGACGACCGGTTCGTCGCCGTCGGCCACGAGCTTGGGCGCGCCGCCCGCGGCCGCCACCGAGAATATCTGCACCTTCGGCTGAATGGGGCTGCTCGCCGGGTCGGGCATGAGGTTGCCTTCGGCCGGCCAGTTCGAGCCGTGGTCGCCGCCGCGCACATACACGATCGTTTTGCCGTCCGGCGTAAACGCCAGCCCGGTCAGCTCCTGTCCGTCGTCGGCGGCGTACGACGTGACTCGGCGTGCGTTGAAATCAGGTCCGCTCGCGGCGTAAATGTTGCGCACGCCTCGCTCGAGAAACGTCCAGGCAATGGTCGATCCCACCGGTGACGCGACGAGGTTGTCGGGAAACGGGTAGCTCAGGATCTGCTCGAGGGTGAACGATCCGGGCGTTTGCGCGGCGACAACGGAGGTCGCGGCGACGACAGCGAGCAATACTTTCTTCATGCTGCGGATTATAATCACCGCTCGCTCTTGATCGAATCCCTCTTCACAGACGTTCGTTTCGCGCTGCGCTGGCTTCGGAAGAGCCCGGCATTTGCGCTGGTGGCCGTGGCATCGCTCGCCGTCGGCATCGGTTTCAACACGGCGCTGTTTGCGATCGTGGACGCAATCCTCTTCCGTCCGCTCGCGGTCACCGAGCCCGCACGCCTGGTGGACGTGTTCACCAGTGGCGCGAGCAGCTCCGCCGTCGAGCGCTACAGCACCTCGTCGTACCCCGATTATCTGGACCTGCGGGCGCAGAACGATGTCTTCGAGGATCTCGTCGGCTACACACCGATGTTCGGCCCGCTGAATCTCGGCGACAGGTCGCGTCTCGTGCTCGGCGAAATCGTCACCGGCAACTACTTCAAAGTGCTCGGCGTCGGCGCCGCGGCAGGGCGGCCGATTCAGCCTGAAGATGATCGCCCCGGCGCGCCGCGCGTCGTGATGATCTCGATGAAGTACTGGACCAGCGAGTTCGGCGCGGCGCCGGGCGCCATTGGCCAGACACTGAAAGTACGCGGCGACGTGTACACGATCATCGGCGTGACACCGCGCGGCTTCAGCGGCATGACGCCGGTGCTGTCCCCCGATCTCTGGGTGCCGGTCTCGGCGTCGCTCGCCGTCGAGCCCTTCGGCATGCACGATGTCGTGCCCTCGCCGAGCGGCGCCACGCGCCTCGAGCGCCGCGGCGATCGGTGGTTGTTCATTCGCGGCAGGTTGAAGCCGGGTAAAACGTTCGAACAGGCGCGCGCGAATCTCGATCTCGTGATGACGCGGCTCGACACGGCGTATCCAGCAACGAACGCCGGCCGTCAGATCGCTGTCAAGGCGACGAGCGACGTGCATCTCCACCCCTCGCTCGATCCGGGCGTCGTGCCCGCCGCGCTCGGCCTGATGGTCGTCGTCGGCCTCGTCCTGCTGATCGCGTGCGCGAACGTGGCGAGCATGCTTCTCGCGCGCGCGTCGGGTCGGCAGAAGGAAATCGGGATCCGCCTCGCCATCGGCGCGACGCGCGGACGGCTCGCGCGGCAGCTCATCACCGAAAGCCTGGTGATGTCGGCGATCGGCGCGGTGGCCGGCGTTCTCCTGGCGTGGTGGCTCACGCGCGTCGTCATGTCTCTGCCGCTGCCGACACCGGTGCCGCTCGCTTTCGATCTGCGCATCGACGGTCGCGTGCTGCTGTTCACGACGTGCGCGGCGGTCATCGCGGGCGCTCTCGCGGGCCTCGCGCCGGCGTTCAAGGCCTCGAAACCGAACGTCACGGCGGAGATGCGCGGTGAGGTTCAGGCCGCGGTGCAGGCGGGGCAGCGCTGGACCATCCGCGACGTTCTCGTCGCGGGGCAGATCGCGATCACGTCGGTGCTGCTCGTGATCGCGGCGTTGCTCACGCGCAGCCTCATCGCATCGGAACGGGCGAATCTCGGCTTCGCGGCCGAGCATCTGGCGGTGCTGTCGACCGACACGAGCATGGCCGGGTATCCGCCCGAACGCAGCCGGCAGTTCTACGATGAGGCGACGGCGCGCATCCATCGCATTCCCGGCGTCGAGTCGGTGGCGCTCGCGACACGCGTGCCGCTTTCGGTGAATCCGAACCGATGGGAAATCTGGGTGTCGGGTCGTCGCGATGCGGCGTCGCCGCCCGACGTCATCGACGTCACGCGCGTCTCGCCCGAGTACTTCGAGACGATCGGCGTGGCGATCGTGCAGGGGCGCAACTTCACCGACGCCGATCGGCCGGAAACCCAGCGCGTCGCGATCGTGAACGAAACGATGGCGCGGAAGTACTGGCCGGGCGAGAGTGCGATTGGAAAAACCTTCCACACGCGCAACGCTCAGGGGCCTGTGACCGAGATCGTCGGTGTCTCGGCGGACCACAAAATCACGGCCGTTGGTGAACCGCCGACGCCGTTCATTCAGATGGCGCGTTCCCAGCAGCCGAACTGGTACAGCTTCTTCGTCGCGCGCACCCGCGGCGACGCCGGCGCCCTGCTTCGCGACATGCGCCGCGAGGTGCTCGCGCTCGAGCCGAATCTCGTCTTCGTCGAAAACCAGACGATGGAGGCGGAGCTTGCGACGACGCTGTTTCCGGTGCGCGTGGGCGCCACGATCATCACGGTGGTCGGGATCGTCGCCATGCTGCTCGCGGCGATCGGTCTCTACGGCGTGATCGCATATTCGGTGTCGCGCCGCACGCGCGAGATCGGGATACGCATGGCGCTCGGCGCCCGGCCCTCGAACGTCTTGTCGCAGGTGATGCGCCACGGGCTTGGCGTCACCTGCGCCGGCATGACAGTCGGCGCGGTGCTTGCCGCCTTCGCCGCGGCGGCTGGTGCCCGCATGGTCACGGGCGTCCTCTACGGCGTCGGTCTCGCCGATCCCGTCTCGTGGGGCGCCGCCGGAGCCCTTCTAGTCGCGGTGTCCAGCCTCGCGAACTTTATCCCGGCGTGGCGGGCCGCCCGTCTGCAGCCTTCGGTTGCGCTTCGAACTGAATAATTCCCGGTCTTCAGAACTTCACCCGGGTTTCGCACGTCTACGTCGTTCATGCTGAACGATCTTCGTGTAGGCGCGCGCCTGTTGTGGAAGGACGCGGCCTTTACGATCACGGCCGCGCTCACGCTCGCGCTCTGCATTGGCGCGAACACGGCCCTTTTCTCGGTCGTCCACAACGTATTGCTCCGGCCGCTGCCGGTGCCCGAGTCGGACCGTCTCGTCCTCATCGAAAACCTGTATCCGGGCGCCGGGGCCGCCGACCAGGGGGGCGCGGGCGTGCCCGATTACTTCGAGCGGGTGCACGACACGGATGTGTTCGAGGAGCACGCGCTCTTCAGCGGGCGCAACGTCGGCATCGATCAGAACGGCTCGCCGACCCAGATCCGCGCGATGAACGTCACCCCATCGTTCTTCCGGCTCGTCCGAGTGGCGCCTCAGCTCGGCCGCATTTTCACGGAGAGCGAAGGGGAGATCGGGAACGAAAAGAAGATCATCCTGAGCTACGCGTTATGGCAGACGCAGTTCGGCGGCGACCCTTCCGTCGTCGGCCGCGACTTCAAGCTCGATGACCAGCCCTACACGATCGTCGGCATCATGCCGCGCGGGTTTTCATTCCTGAACCCGAAGGTGATGCTCTGGCGGCCGCTCGCGTTCACGGAGAAGCAGAAGGCGGATGACCAGCGGCACAACAACAGCTATCAGTACGTCGCGCGGCTCAAACCCGGCGCGACCGTTCAGCGGGCGCAGGCCGAGATCGACGCGATCAACCGCCGCAATCTGGACCGGTTTCCCCAGTACAAAGAACTGCTGTTGAACGCCGGGTTTCACACGCGCGTGATGGGGCTGCAGGAAAACCTTGTGCGCGACATCAGGGCAACGCTGTACCTGATGTGGGGCGGCGCGCTGTTCGTGCTTCTCATCGGTGGCGTCAACGTCGCGAATCTGGTTCTCGCCAGGTCGCGCGTGCGGCTCAAGGAGCTCGCCACGCGGCTGGCGCTCGGCGCCGGCCGCCTTCGCGTTGCGCGTCAGCTTGTCACCGAGAGCATGCTGCTGTCGATCGTGTCGGCCGCACTGGGATTGCTCGTCGGCTACGGAGTGCTGCAGATGCTCGGCGCGCTCAACATCGATCAGCTGCCGCGCGGCTCCGAGATCACCCTCGATCCGGTGGTCGTCGCGTACACGGTCGGCATCGCGCTGGCGCTGGGCGCCGCCCTCGGCCTGATTCCCGTGGCGAACGTGCTCCCCGCAAATCTCACGATGGTGCTCCGGGAAGAGGGCCGCGGCGGCACCAGCGGCGTCGGCGCTCGGACGCTCCGGCGCGGGCTCGTCGTCGCGCAGGTCGCCGTCGCATTCGTGCTCCTCGTTGGCGCGGCGCTCCTGTTCACCAGCTTCCGGCGGGTGCTCGCGATCAACCCCGGCTTCAATCCCGACCACGTGCTCACGGCGTCCATCAGCCTGCCGCGAACGCGCTACAAGGACGACGCGGCGCTTGACGAATTTCACGAATGAGGCCCTGCGGCGCCTGCGCGCTCTCCCTGGCGTTGGCGCAGTGGGCGCCACCAACACGATTCCGTTCGGCGGGTCGAACAACGACAGTGTGATCCTCGCGGAAGGCTATCAGATGAAGCCGGGCGAGTCGCTCATATCGCCCCAGTCGGTGGACGTTACGCCAGGTTATTTCGAAGCGATGGGTGTCTCGCTGCTGAAGGGTCGCTTCTTCAAGGATTCAGACGGTCCGTCGTCGCCGAGCGTGGCGATCATCGACGAGAAGCTCGCGGCGCATTTCTGGCCGAACCAGGATCCGATCGGTCACCGCCTATACAAGCCGACCAGCATCAACGACATTCTCGCGATCACCGATAAAACCGTCTTTATCACGGTGGTCGGCGTCATCCGCGACGTCAAGCTGCATGGCCTCGTCGATGGTGCCCAGCAGGTCGGCGCGTACTACTTCCCGATGGATCAAGACACATCGACAGGCATGACGTTCGCGCTGAAAACAGCGAGCGATCCGATCCTGCTCTCCAACTCGGTGCGGGCGGCGATCAACAGCGTCGATCGTCAGCTGCCGGTCTTCGACACGCAGACCATGGAAGAGCGGACCGAGAAGTCGCTGGCGAGCCGGAAGGCGCCGATGCTGCTCGCGTTGAGCTTCGGCGCGGTCGCGCTTTTCCTCTCGGCGATCGGCATTTACGGCGTGCTCGCGTATCTCGTCACGCAGCGCCGCAAGGAGATCGGCATCCGCATCGCGCTCGGCAGCAGTGCCGGCGCGGTGTTCGAGCTCGTATTGCGCGAGGGCCTGCTGCTCATCCTGACCGGCTTTGTTCTTGGAGCGGCCGGCGCGTTCGCGCTCCGCAGAAGCCTCGAGAGCCAGCTGTTCGGAGTGAGCGCGACCGACCCTGTGGTGCTGGCGATCGTTACTATCGTTCTCGCGGTGATCGCGGTGCTCGCCTGTGCGTTTCCCGCGCGCCGGGCGACGAAGATCGATCCCATCGTCGCGCTCGTCGAGTAACCTGCACCGCGGCCGTCGAACGCGGCTTCCGCACCTCTCAGCGCGGAATTGCTGCCGTTCGTCGGCACTCCCTATCCCGTCTCCTGACCCTGCGGTACAACTGACGCATGCTGCAGGTCCGACATCTCAGAAAAACGTTCGGCAGTGTCGTTGCGGTACACGACGCGTCGTTTGCGGTCGAACGGGGGAGCTCGTCGGCCTGCTCGGCCCGAACGGCGCCGGCAAGACGACGACCATCTCGATGATTGCGGGGCTGCTCACGCAGGATCGAGGCGACGTGCTCATCGACGGAGCCGCGCTTTCCGGTGACGTGGACCAGAAGAAGCGTCGAATCGGCCTTGTACCGCAGGATCTTGCGCTGTACGACGAGCTGTCCGCCCGCAACAACCTGCACTTCTTCGGGTCGTTGTATGGGCTGTCGGGGAAGCCGCTCGACGGTGCGATTCGCGCGGCGCTCGAGCTCGTCGGCCTCGCCGATCGCGGACGCGACGCCGTGAAGACGTTCAGCGGCGGCATGAAGCGACGGCTCAATCTCGCGGCCGGCATCCTGCACGATCCCGACATCCTGCTCCTCGACGAGCCGACGGTCGGCGTCGATCCGCAAAGCCGCAATGCGATTTTCGACAATCTCGAGGAGCTGAAGCGCCGCGGCAAAGCCCTCTTGTATACGACCCACTACATGGAGGAAGCCGAGCGCCTCGCCGACCGCATCGTGATCATCGATCACGGCAAGGTGATCGCCGACGACACGGTGCTCGCGCCTGCAGGCCGGCGCCGCTGCCGTTGGCGGCCGTCCTGGAAATCTCGAGTCGGTGTTCCTGGCGCTCACCGGAAGGAGCTTACGCGACTGATGGCACTCATCCCCCTCATTGCAATGATCCGAAAAGATCTGCAGCTGTTTTTCAGCGATCGTCGCGCGGTCATCATGAGCTTCCTCGTTCCGATCGCGATCGCATCGTTCTTCGGATCGATATTTTCAGGCCCGACCACGAGCAGCGAACCGGCGAGGGTCTCACTCGCCATCGTCGACGAAGACGGCTCTTCGATCTCGAAAGACGTCGTTGCGGGCGCGGGCGCGGACCGCAATCTCAAACTGACCATGTCGACCGCTGAAGCGGCGCGCGCCGAGGTCCGCAGGGGCAAGACGAGCGTCGCCGTCATCATCCCGCGGGGCTTTGGCGCGGCATCCGCTGCCGCATTTTCCGGTCACGGCGCAAAGCCGGCGCTCGATCTCCTCTACGATCCCTCGCACGCGACCGAGCTGGCGATGGTGCGCGGCATTCTCACCGAGTACGTCATGCGAGCCGTCAGCAAACCATTATTCGGCGAAGGCGGCTTGAGAATGCCGTATACGGTCAGCGAACAGGCGATGACGTCCGGCGACAGCGTGACGTACAACGGGTACGCGCACTCGTTCGCGGGCATGGGAATCCAGTTTCTGCTGTTTGCGGCGGCGAACCTCGGAATCGACGTCCTGCTGGAGCGCCAGCGTGGACTGTGGAAGCGACTGCGAAGCGCACCCGTGTCGCGTTCGTCGCTCCTTGCGGCGAAGGCGCTGAGCGGCACGATCATCTCGCTCATGACGCTGCTCGTCTCGTTTTCCTTCGCGATCGTCGTGTTCCGCGTGCGCATCGCCGGGAGCGTCATCGGCTTCCTGAGCGTTGCGACCGCCTGTTCGGTGATGGCCGCGACGTTCGGGCTGCTGATCGCGGCGCTCGGCAAGACGCCGGCGTCCGCGCGCGGCGTGACCACGCTCGCCGTGCTGATGATGGTGATGCTCGGCGGCGCATGGGTGCCGACCTTCATCTTTCCCGCGTGGCTGCAGCGGCTGACGATCGTCGTGCCGGCCAGATGGGCGGTCGACGGCCTCGATGCGATGACCTGGCGCGGCATCGGCGTGAGCGGCGCCGTGATGCCGACCGTCGTTCTTCTCGGTTTCGCCGCGCTCTTTGCCGGCGTCGCCGCCGCGACGTTCAGGTGGGAGGAAGCCTGAGACGCTGATAGAATCGCGCGCATGAAATTGATCATTGGCCTGGTCTTCATCGGAACCGTCGTCGCGATTCCTGTTCTCGTCATCACTCAGGGAGCACAGGCGCCCGCGGCGAGCGGCGTGTCGGCGCATGCCCGACAGGTGCACGACGCCGCGATCGTCATCGACTCGCACGACGACACGACCCAGCGTCTGCTCTCCGAGAAGAACTTCGACATTGGCGCGCGGCACGAGAACGGCAACATCGACATCCCGCGCATGCGCGACGGCGGCCTCGACGCGCTGTTCTTCTCGATCTGGGTGCCGAGCGACATCACCGGACCGCCTGCGGTGAAGAAGGCGATGGATCAGATCGACGCGGTGCGCGAGGCGGCGCGCAGGCACCCGAACGATCTCGTCATCGCCACGACGGCGGCCGACATCCGCAAGGCCGCGGCCGACCACAAGATCGCCGCGCTGATGGGCATGGAAGGCGGCCACATGATCGACGACGATCTGGGCCTGCTGCGCGATTACGCGTCGCTCGGCGTCAGGTACCTCACGCTGACGCACTTCAAGAACAACAACTGGGCCGACTCGTCGACCGATAAGCCGGCGCACAACGGCCTGACGCCCTTCGGCAAGGACGTCGTCCGCGAGCTGAACCGGCTCGGCGTCATGGTCGACATCTCGCACGTCGCCGACAAGACGTTCTACGACGCGCTCGAGGTGACGAAGGTACCGGTCATCGCGTCCCATTCGTCGTGCCGCGCGATTGCGCACCATGCGCGCAACATGACCGACGATATGCTGCGCGCGCTCGGCAAGAACGGCGGCGTCGTCATGATCAATTACGAGGTGAGCTTCCTCAGCGAGGAATACCGTGTCGCGAGCGAGAAGCAGAACGGCGACGTCGTGACGGCGCTCGCGGCGATGTCGAAGAAATGCGGCGGCAACGAGGCGTGCTCGACGCTCGAGAACGCCCGTATCAACACCGAGGCGATGAAGAGCGGCAAGCTCCCGAAGGTGCAGTGGGAGAAGATCATCGAGCACATCGATCACGCCGTGAAGCTGGCGGGCATCGATCATGTCGGCCTCGGCTCGGACTTCGACGGCGCCACGATGCCGCTCGGGCTCGAGGACGCGACGAAACTTCCGAAAATTACCGACGCGCTGCTGAAGAAGGGTTACTCGGAGCAGGACGTCACGAAGATCCTCGGTGGGAACATTCTGCGCGTGATGGAAGCCGTTGAACACGCAGCCGGACCATCCAGCGGACGGTAATCACGACGACCCGAAGACTCACGAAGCGCACGAACGTGTGTGTGGATGGCGACGTTCTGTTCTAGATACACCGAGCGCAACGGCGCGAAGGTGTTATCGAGCGGGGGTGGGGCCCCGCGAGTAGTAAGAAAGTTGGCGCCGTGAAGGCGACCGCTGACGTGGTGGTTATCGGCGGCGGCTGCATGGGCGCGAGCGTGGCCTATCATCTCGCCCGCCGCGGCGTCACCGACGTCGTTGTGCTCGAGCGGGAGCAGATGCTCGCGACCGGTTCAACCGGCCGCAACGCGGGCGGCGTTCGCCACCAGTTCTCGAACGAATCGAATATCCGCCTGTCGATCGAGTCGATCGGGCTGCTCGAGAGGTTCGCAGAGGAAGTCGGGTCACCCGTCGATTTCCATCAGGACGGCTATCTCTTCCTGTTGTCGGCGCCATCGAGTGTCGAAACGTTCAAGGCGAACGTCGCGCTTCAGCGGCGGCTCGGCGTGGACACCGAATGGCTCACGCCGGACGATGCGGTGCGGCTCGCTCCGGGACTGGACGTCTCCGGCGTCCTCGCCGCGACCTTCTGCGCGCGCGATGGCATTGCCGACCCGAACGGCGTGACGATGGGTTTCGCGAAACGCGCGCAGGCCGACGGTGTGACGATTGAGCGCGCCACCGAAGTGACCGCGGTCGTCGTTGAGCGTGATCGCGTGGCCGGCGTCGACACGACGCGAGGCCGCATCTCCACGCCTGTCGTCGTGAACGCCGCGGGACCGCATGCGCGGGCCGTCGGCAAGCTCGCCGGAATCGACGTGCCGGTCGATCCGTATCGGCGCCATATCTTCATCGCGCAATCGGGCGAACCGCGCTGGACCGTGCCCGACTCGCACATCATGGTGATTGATTTCGACACGACGTTCTATTTCCATCGCGAGGGCGCCGGGCTCCTGTTCGGCATGGGCGACCCGCGGGAGGCGTCGACGTTCGACACGACGGTCCGCTGGGATTTTCTGCCCGAGGTGACCGAGGCTGCCGTGAAGCGGCTGCCGGCGCTCGACACCGCATCGATCTCGCACGCATGGGCCGGCCTCTATGAGATGTCGCCCGACGGGAACCCGATCGTCGGACCCGTGGCGGCCGTTTCGGGCCTGTTTCTGATCAACGGATTCAGCGGCCACGGATTTCAGCATTCGCCGGCGGCCGGTCGCATCCTCGCCGACCTGATCGTCGGTCGCGACCCGGGCCTCGATCTCGAGCCGTTTTCATTCGAGCGATTCAGCCACTCCGCCGTCGCGGGCGAGCGTTACGTTGTTTGAACTGAGAACCTCATGCGGCTGGTTCTGGCGTCATGCGAAGTGCGATCGTGGTCGACGGGCGACGTTGCGCCGATGGCCGAGTACGCCAACAACCGCAAGATCTGGATGAACCTGCGGGACCGGTTTCCGCATCCTTACTCGCGGCGCGACGCGCGCGCGTTCATCACCGCGATTCGCGCACGCGATCAGGAAACCGCATTCGCGATCGCCGTCGACGGACGCGCCGTTGGCGGGATCGGCTTCGTGCTGCACGAAGACGTCGAGCGCGTTTCGGCGGAAATCGGCTACTGGCTGGGGGAGCCGTTCTGGGGCCGCGGCATTGTGACCGAAGCGCTGAAGGCGACAACGAGTTACGCGATCGAACAATTCGGGCTCACTCGGGTGTACGCCGTGCCGTTCGCGTGGAACGGCGCGTCTGCGCGGGTCCTCGAGAAAGCCGGTTACACGCTCGAAGGCAGGCTGCACCGAAGCGCGATCAAAGACGGGGTCGTCACCGATCAGCTGCAGTATGCGTTCATCGCGCCAGTCGATCGGCCGCGACCCGAAAACCAAGACTGAATCCGCGATCCTGCGGCGAGTGCGTGTAGCGCAAGCCGCACCGCGCGCTGTTCGCGTCGAAGTACCAGCTTCCGCCGCGGATGACTCTCTTGTCACCTGACGCCGCGCCGTGCGGATCGATCGCGGAGCCCGCGGCGTACGGTCCGTACCAGTCGGCGGTCCACTCCCAGACGTTGCCGTGCATATCCGCAAGACCCCACGGATTCACCGGAAAACTGCCGGCCGCCGTCGGATGTTCACGATAAGCCCCTGCCGGAAAATCGTAGTACGGGAACGTGCCGTTGTAGTTGGCCTGCTCGGTCGTGAGATTTGCGCCGGTCGAAAACGGCGTCGTCGTGCCGGCCCGGCACGCGTATTCCCATTCGGCTTCCGTGGGCAGGCGATAGCGGAGCTCCGAGCCGGTCGCGTTCAAGCGGCCCAGGAAATCCTGAACCTCGACGAAGCTGACGTTCTCGACGGGGCACCGCGGTCCGCAGTCCGTAAAGTGGCTCGGCGAAGTGCCCGCAACTTTGGACCACTGTTCCTGCGTGATCTCGTCGCGTCCGAGAAGAAAGGACTTGCTGATGACCACCTCGTGCGGCCGTTCATCGTCGCGGCGTCCTCGCTCCTCCGCGGGGCTGCCCATGACGAACGTGCCGGCGGGGATCTCGACGAAGGTCAGGCCGCTCGATTTGTCGGTGACCGACGCCAGCGGCTTGCCGATCCGCGTGTCGACGCTCACGTCGAACTTCCGGAAGTTGCCGTAGGTCGCCACGCCGTCGACCCGTGAGCCGTTCGTGAGGATGTACTCCTCGCGCATTTCGTAGGGCACATCGAGCGCAAAGGTCTCGTCGCGGCGATAACGGGTCACGATTGACGCGCGCAAGCGCACGTCTTCCACGAGCAATTCAGTACGCAGTATCCGGCCGGTCGTCGCTTCCACCCATAGCCGTCCGTGCGCGAACATATCGCGGCCCAGGAGGCCGGTGATGATCGTGGGCGTCGCGTGCTCACGATATTCGACGACGAACACACCGGGCCCTACCGACTTGTCCTCGCCGCCGCGCTTGAACGTGAAGCGCGGCTGATTCGTCGGACGCAGCGCGGCGAGCGCCAGCACTGGGATATTGATCGTCCGGTTCAGTCCGATGTTGTAGCGAGCGCTCTCGCCGACGATGCGCTGCGCCTGCTGAATCGCAGTTTCGGGCGGCTGCAGGAAGAGCTTGGTGAGTCGATCGCCGCGATTGCGAACGGGTTTACCGTCCACCTCGAAGACGTCCCGGAACGGTATCCATATCTCAGCGGCAGGCGTTTTCACCAGCAGGAAATCCGAAACCAGTTCGCGTCTGATCTTGGCGACGCCGCCGGATTCGGCGAAGGCGCCAGCGTGCGGCGACGGGCTTCCGCCGCCGATGCCGGTGCTGATGGCGTTCTGGACGTACCGCTCTTCGCCGACGACGTTGGAGAAGCGCGCGTCGAAGGCCAGCACGTAGGCGCCGGCACGCTCGAGAATCGTGTCGAGCGGCGGGTCGACCTGGGCGGTGCTCGAGGCCGACATCGTCACGAGCGCAAGGATTACTGCGGCTGATCGACCGCGCATCGGAGCGACTATACTGCACGACCATGAAGCGATTTGCATTCATTGTGGCCGCCGGTCTGGCCGTGCTCGCACTCCCGCGTACACCGGTTACGGCCGAGCGCGCGGCGCTTGTCACACAGCCCGCGCGCGCTACAGGCCCTGTCTATTTCCCCGGGCGATTCGATTGGCAGCACAAGAAACCTGAGGAGGTCGGGTTCGATTCGACGCGGCTGGCCGACGCCGTGAAGGCGGCTGTGGCGCACGAAAGCACGCAGCCCCGCGACCTCACGCTGATGCTCGCGGAGACCTTCGGCCGCAACGAACCGTTCGACACGCCGATCGGTCCCGTGAAGACGCGAGCGGCTGCGAACGGCCTCATCACGCGCCACGGTTACATCGTGGCCGAGTGGGGCGACACGAAAAGCGTCGACATGACCTTCAGCGTGACGAAAACCTTCCTCACCACGGTGGTCGGCTTGGCGTGGCAGCGCGGGTTGATCCGTGACGTGAACGATTACGCACGCGACTACATGCCGCCCGGTGTCGATCTGTTCGAGGCGCCGCACAATCAAAAGATCAAATGGGATCACCTGCTGCGGCAGTCGAGCGATTGGCAGGGGACGCTCTGGGGCAAACCGGATTGGGCGGACCGGCCGGAAGGCAAGACATCGGCCGACTGGCCCAACCGCGAGCTGCACGAGCCGGGCACGCACTACAAGTACAACGACGTCCGCATCAACGTGCTGGCGCTGGCGGCGCTGAACGTATGGCGCCGTCCGCTTCCCGAAATTCTGCGCGAGAACATCATGGATCCAATCGGCGCATCGTCCACGTGGCGCTGGCACGGCTACGAGAACTCGTGGGTCGATATCGACGGTCAGAAAATGCAATCGATGACCGGCGGCGGCCATTGGGGCGGCGGCATGTTCATCAACGCGTACGACATGGCGCGCTTCGGCTATCTGTTCCTGCGAAACGGGAAGTGGAAGGACAGGGAAATCGTCAGCGAACCGTGGATCAAGATGGCACGCACGCCGGGTCCGGCCAATGAGATGTACGGATTTGCGAACTGGTTTCTGAATACGAATCAGAAGGCGCTGCCTTCGGCGCCCGCCTCGGTGGTGTATTTCGAGGGCAACGGCGCGAACATCATCTTCATCGACTGGGAACACGATATCGTCGCCGTGGTGCGGTGGATCGGCGGGGGCGGCGCGCTCGACGATATCGTCGGCAAGATGCTCGGGTCGATCAGGCAGGCGTCACAATAGAGAGATGCCACGACGGACCGGGTTCGCATCTCTGCCGCTGCATGGCGGCAAAGCGCCGGCGTGGCTGTTCGGCCGCATGGTGCGGCTGTCGCGCGAAATCGTCATCTATCTCGCGGGCGAATACGGCGCGCACGATGTGCTGCGGCGGCTGTCGGACCCGTTCTGGTTTCAGGCGTTCGGCTGCGTGCTCGGCTTCGACTGGCACTCGAGCGGCGTCACGACGACCGTGTGCGGCGCCGTGAAAGAGGGCATCCGGGACATCGACGCGGACCTCGGATTTTTTGCGGCGGGCGGCAAAGGGAACGTCTCACGGAAAACGCCGGATCAGATCGTCGCGTCCTGCGACCGGATCGGCCGCGAGCCATCGGCGCTGGTGTACGCGAGCAAGACGGCAGCGAAAGTCGACAGCGCCGCCGTCCAGGACGGATACCAGCTCTATCACCACGTCTTTTTCTTCACGACCGCGGGCGACTGGTGCGTCGTTCAGCAGGGCATGAGCGATGAAAGCGGCACGGCGCGCCGGTACCACTGGCTCTCGGAGCGCGTCGATAGTTTCGTCGACGAGCCGCACGAAGCGGTGTGCTGCGATCGACGAGTCGATACCCTCAATCTTGTCGCGCACGAGAACGAATCCGTTAGACGTGCGTCCGCTGAAATCGCGCGACAGCGTCCCGACGTGACCTTGCGCGCCCTCGAGAAACTGCCGCCTGCTCGTCTCTTGACGATGCCGCGGCGCCACGAATTGCTGCCGGAGCTCGACGTCGCAAGCCCGTATCTCGAGAAAATTCTGTTGAAGACGTACGAGCGCGCGCCGGAGAATTTCGAGACGCTGCTCGGAATCGAAGGCGTGGGCCCGAAAACGCTGCGTGCGCTTTCGCTGGCCTCGGACCTGCTCCATGGAAGCGCCGCGACGCTGCGCGATCCGGCGCGGTTCTCGTTCGCGCATGGCGGGAAGGACGGCACGCCCTTCCCGGTCGACAGGATCACCTACGACAAGACGATCGAGATTTTGAACAAAGCGATCAACCGGTCGTCGATCGATCGCACCGAAAAGGTGAAGGCGTTCAAAAGGCTCGCATCATTCCGGAACCAGGAAGATGTGACAAGACTCTAACCATCCTATCCCGGAGTGGTTCCACCGCCCATCACCGCAAGTATCTCGCCCGTGATGTAGCTCGAGTCGGCGTCCGACGCGAAGAAGACGTACGCTGGCGCGAGCTCTTCCGGCTGCGCGGGCCGCTTCAGCGGCGTTTTCTCGCCGAACGTTTTTACTTTTTCCGGCGGATTTCCCTCGTCGGCCGCGTTGAGCGGCGTCCACACCGGCCCGGGCGCGACGCAATTCACGCGAATTTTGCGCTCGGCCAGTTGTTTCGCGAGCGCCTTCGTGAACGTGTGGATCGCGCCCTTGGTCGCGGAGTAGTCGAGCAGCATTTCCGGGCCTTCGAAGCCCGTCTCTGAACCGGTCACGATGATCGACGCGCCCGCGTTGAGATGCGGAAGCGCGGCCTTCACCAGACGGAAATAGGCATATACGTTCGTCTTGAACGTGCGGTCCCACTCCTCTTCGGTGATTTCTTCGATCGACTCCTTCCGGTTCTGGTGCGCGGCGTTGCTGACGAGGATGTCGAGCCGCCCGAGCTCGGCGACGGTCTTGTCGACCACATCCATGCAGAACTGCCGGTCCGTCAGATCGCCTTCGAGCGCGAGGCACTTGCGGCCTTGCGCTTCCACTGCGCGCCGCGTCTCCTCGGAGTCCACGTGCTCGGCCGGCAGGCCCGTGATGGCGACGTCCGCGCCTTCGCGCGCGAAGAGCACGGCTACGGCGCGACCAATGCCGGAGTCGCCGCCGGTGACGAGCGCGACTTTGCCTTCGAGTTTGCCCGCCGCCTTGTACTGCGGCGCTTGATAGCGCGGGCGCGGCTCGAGCTCGGCCTCGATGCCGGGCTTCGGAATTTTCTTGTCGGGAAATGGTGGTTTCGGCTCAGTTTCGATTTGCGGTTTTGCCATACCGCAAACGCGAGCAATTTTCAGGCCCGCGCGCCGCCGTCCACCATCGGTTTCAGCACGGTCGAGATGAAGCGGTGTATCGGGGTATCGACGTCCGACTCGGTGCCCATGCGAACGACGGCGCCGCTCAGCCACGGCAGCTCGAGGCGGCGGCCGCGTTCGAGGTCCTGGAGCATCGATGACTTCGCGCCAGGCGGCAGCCCCTGCAGGTTGACGATCATGTCATCGAAAACGCTCGCGGGAAGCGTCACGCCTTTTGCGCGCGCGACCGCCATCGCCTCGAGCCCCGCCGCTTTCCACATCGCCAGCAGATCCTCGTCGTCGCGGATCGGCCCGACCGGGCAGCGCGTCACCGCGGTCATGCCGCTGAAGGTGGAGAGGCGAATGAACTTAGACCAGATGTCCACGTTGATCTGCTCGCTGAGCGTCGCGTGGAAACCCGCTGGCAGGCACGCCGCGAGCAAACGCTCGAGGCGCGCCGAGCGGCTACCGTCCAGTTCGCCGAACACGATCGTGTCCATCGCCGTGTGCTCGATGACGCCCGGTTCGGTGATCACGGCAGCGACGTACGCCGTGCCGCCGGCGACATGCGCGCCGCCCGACCGCGCGCGTGAGCACGTCCACGCTGTCCACGCCGTTTTGAAACGGAATGACGACTGTGTCTGAGCCGATAAGCGGCGGAAGCAGCCGGATCGCGCTTTCCGTGTCGTACAGCTTCACGGCGAAGAAGACGACGTCGACCGGGCCGATGGCTGAAGGATCGTCGGTCGCGTTGACCGGAGGGAGCTGCAGGTTGCCGAGCGGGCTCGTGATCCGCAGTCCGCGCGTGCGCAGCGCGTCCAGATGCGCGCCGCGCGCGAGAAACGTGACGTCGACGTCTCCTGTGGCTAACAGTCGCCCGCCGAAGTAGCCGCCGACGCCGCCCGCTCCGACAATCGCGATTCGCATGATCGCCGATCGTACCATGCGGGCCGCCACATCGACGTCCGCCTGTCTTGCCACGTCTCGAGCTCCGCCAGCTGCGCTACCTGCGCCGAATCATTCGTATCTCAAGGCGAGCATCGGATCGACGTGCGTGGCGCGCCGCGCGGGCAGGTATCCGGCCAGGAGCGCGACGATGGAGAGTGCGGCGGCGGATGCAATCAGCGCCACCGGATCGTGCGGCGAGAGCTCGAAGAGCTGCGATTTGACGAGCCGGCTGAGCGCGATCGCGAGCGGCAGACCGATGGCGACTCCGATCGCCACCATGGTCGCGACCTCGCCGAGAATCATCCACATCACCGATTGCCGTTCGGCGCCGAGCGCCATGCGAATGCCGATCTCGCGCGTGCGTCGTGCGACCGAATAGGACATCACGCCGTACAGACCCAGCGCGGCGAGCAGCGTCGCCAACCCGCCGAATACCGTCGACAGCGCCGCGACCATGCGTTCGATGAACAGCGAATCGTCCACGGTCTGCGTCATCGTCTTCATGTCGAAAATCGGCAGGTTCGGATCGACGCGCAGTGCCGCCGCGCGCACCGACGCGGCAATGCTCTCCGCATCGCCGCGCGCGCGGACGTAGAACGTCATCGAGCCGAGCTCCGGCTCCTGCATGTAAGGCGTGTAGACGTACCTCCGTATCTGATCGCGCAGCGTCGACATGCGCGCGTCCTTGACGAGCCCGACGATCTCGATCGTCGTCGTTTTGTCGCGTCCCCAGCCGATGTGGCGTCCGAGCGGGCTCGCCGTGCCGAAATACGTCCTCGCCATCGTTTCGTTGATGATGGCGACCTTCGGCGCACTCGATCCGTCCTTGATCGTGAACTCCCGTCCCGCCACGAGCGGCTGGCCCATCGTCGCGAAGTAGCCCGGGCCGACCGCGTCGACGTCGGGATTCATGTCCTCGCCTTCCTTCGGCTGGTATCCCTCCACTTTGACCGTGCTGCTCCAGTTGTCGTCGCTCATGAGCGGCAGCACCGACGCCGTGGCGGCGCGGACGTCCGGAAGCTGCGCGAGCTGGTCCTCGAGCTGCTGGAAGATCGCGATCGCGCGCTCGCGCGAGTACCCGCTGAGCGACGGATTGACCGAGAAGCCGAGCAGCTTGTCCGCCTGGAATCCTGGATTCAACGACTTCAGGTTGTACAGGCTGCGCGCGAAGAGCGCCGCGCCCGCGAGGAGCAGTACCGACAGACCGACCTGCGCGACGACGAGCGCTTTGCGGAAACGCGAATGCCCGGTGCCGCCGACCACGCTGCCTGCTTCATCCTTCAGCGTTGTTGTGAGCACCGGTCGCGTGGACTGCAGCGCCGGGAACAGGCCGCAGAGCACGGCCGTGACGAAGGCGGTCACCAACGCGAACGCGACAATGCGCGCGTCGGGCGACGCGGAGAGCACCGTCCCGGCCGAATCGAACGGCAGCGCCTTGATCAAAAGCGCACCCGTCCACCAGGCGAACATCATGCCGAGCAGCGCGCCGGCACACGCGAGCAGCAGGCTCTCGATGAGCCGCTGCCGTACGATCGCGCGGCGACCTGCGCCGAGCGCCATCCGTATCGCCACTTCTTTCTGGCGGGCGGCGCTGCGCGCGAGCAGGAGGTTGGCGACGTTCGCGCAGGCGATCAGCAGCACGAGGCCGACCATGCCCATGAGCACGAGAATGGGCGTCGAGAACTGATCGCGGATATCCGAACGTCCCCTCGCGCCCTCGCGAAGAAACAGGTGCTTGGCGACAAAGCGCTCGCGAAACAGCTTCGACTGAGTCGAGATTTGCTTGATCTCGTCTTCGTTGATCTGACGATAGAGAACGTTCATCGACGCTTCGGCCTGCTGATGCGAAACACCGGGACGGATGCGCCCCATCACGGTGACCCATCGGCTGCGGCGATTCATCAGGTCGTCCCACGTCGGCGTCATCTGCGCCTTCATCATGAGCGGCACCATGACGTCGGGCGCTTCGCCGAGGATCACACCGTGAAACCCGCGCGGCGCCACGCCGATCACGGTCATCGGGACGTTGTTCAGCGCGATTTTCCGGTTGATCACATCCGGGTTGCCGGCAAAACGCCGCATCCAGTAGTCGTAGGCCAGAATCGCCAGCGGATGGCCGCCGGGTGTTTTGTCGTCGTCAGGCCTGAAGAGCCGGCCGAGGGTCGGACGGACTCCCAGCACGTCGAAAAAGTTACCGCTCACCAGCTCGCCCGAGACGCGTTCCGCCTGGCCATCGATCGTGAGCGTCAGGGGCGCCGGAAACCGCGCGAGCATGCCGTCCATCACCGAGTTGCGATCGCGGAAATCGCGGTACATCGGGTAGGAGAAGGTCCCGTTGTTGAACGTTCGGCCCTGGTTCGGACCCGGTCCGTCGAGCACGACGAGCTGCTCGGGATGCTGCACCGGCAGCAGGCGCAGCAGGACCTGATCGGTCAGCGAGAAAATCGCTGTGTTCGCGCCGATGCCGAGCGCGAGCGTCAGGACGACGATGATCGTGAACGCGGGCGTTTTTCGGAGCGTCCGGATGGCGAAGGCGATGTCCTGCAGCACAAGGTCCATGGCGAATCGAGTATTCAGGATGAAGTAGTGTTTGTCAACGAAGACTTTCGTAGTTCGACCGTTTGCCGGTAAAATTTGATCGCAAGCCGCGGATAGCCGCCCCGTTTCGCCTGCGGCACACTGCACGCATGATGCAAATGAACGCTGCCACATCATCAGACGTTCACCGGTGGGAATCGGTTGTCCGCCACGATCGAACCGCCGATGGCGCCTTCGTGTATGCCGTCAGCTCGACGGGGATTTATTGCCGCCCCTCATGCCCGAGCCGTCGTCCGCGGCGAGAGCGGGTCGTGTTCTTCGACGCGCCTGGCGACGCTGAGCGCGCGGGTTATCGCGCATGCCGCCGCTGCCATCCCGACTGGGTCGCCGGCCGATCCGTGGATCGACAAGATCCAGCGCGCCTGCGTGTATCTCTCGAATGTCGACGGTCACGTGTCGCTGGCGGCATTGGCGAACCGGCTCGGCGGCAGCCCGTATCACCTGCAGAGAAATTTCAAGCGCATCGTGGGCGTCACGCCGCGCGAATACGCCGACGCATGCCGCCTGCGCAAGGTGAAACGCAACCTTCGGCGCGGCGGCGACGTCACCGCCGCGATGTTCGATGCCGGTTACGGATCGAGCAGTCGGTTCTACGAGCGGGCGGTGCCGAAGCTCGGGATGTCGCCATCCACGTATCGGCGCGGCGGCGAAGGGATGGACATCCGTTTCAACACCGTCGATTCGCCGATCGGCCGGCTGCTGGTCGCGGCGACGAGCCGCGGCCTCTGTGCCGTATGCATGGGGGATTCGGATTCCGCGCTCGAGCAGCGGCTCTCGAGCGAGTACCCGTCGGCGACGATCGTTCGCGATTCCGGCGCGCTGGCGCGCTGGACGCGCGACATCCTGGCGCACCTCGCGGGCAAGCACCCACGCCTGGACCTGCCGCTCGACGTCCGTGCCACGGCCTTTGAATGGCAGGTCTGGCAGGCGCTCACGGCGATTCCGTACGGCGAGACCCGTTCGTACTCGCAGGTCGCTGCGTCGATTGGCCGACCACGCGCCGTCCGCGCGGTCGCGAGCGCATGCGCGCGCAATCCGGTCGCCTTGGCGATCCCATGCCACCGCGTGGTACCCGCGGCGGGCGGATCCGGCGGCTATCGATGGGGAGCCGATCGCAAGAAAGCGATCCTTTCACGAGAGGTCAAGAACCGGGCGGGATAGAATGTGCGTCCATGCGACGCATTCTCGCGCTCTGTCTGCTCTTGCCGCTGACGGTCGTCGTACACGCGCAGCGGCCGCGCAAGGTGTTCATCTCGGTCGACATGGAGGGCATCACCGGCGTCGTGCAGCCGGCGCAGCTCGGGCCCGAAGGGTTCGAATATCAGCGGGCCCGCGAGTGGATGACCGCGGAAGTGAACGCGGCGATCAGCGGCATTCGCGCGGCGGGTCCGGCCGACATCGTGATCGCCGATTCGCATGGCAACGGCCAGAGCCTCCTCATCGACAAGCTGCCCGACGATGTTCAGATCGTACGCGGGTTCCCCCGTCCGCTCGAGATGATGCAGGGCATCGACGACACGTTTGCCGCGGCGGTCTTCATCGGGTACCACGCCAGCGAGTGGACGGCGAACGCCGTGCGCAGCCACACGATCTCCAGCGCGCGGCTCCTCGGCGTGAAGTTGAACGGCGTGGAAGTGTCAGAAGGAATTTACAACGCGGCAGTCGCCGGACACTTCGGCGTGCCGGTGGCCTTCATCTCAGGAGATCGGCTCGCCGTCACGCAGCTGCAGCACGCCGTCTCCGGCGCTGAAGGTGCCATCGTGAAAGAGCCACTCGGCTATCATTCCGCGATGACGGTGACGCCGGCGCGCGGCCAGGCCATGATCAAAGACGGCCTCACGCGGGCGATGGCACAACTAGCGTCCATCCAGCCGTACCGCGTAAAGGCGCCGATAGAGCTCGAAGTCGGGTTCAAGCTGACGATCGACGCGGAGCGGGCGGCATTCGTGCCCGGCCTCTCGCGCCTCGACGCGCACAGCGTCAAAGGCACGTTCCCCGACATGCTGCAGGTCACCAGGCTCCTGCAGGTTCTTACGAGCCTGGAGCTGCCTTAGCCGCCGACTTCCTGCTCGCGTCCGCTTCCTGCATGAAGCGGCGATTCACAACAACACGCGGGGCTTGCCGTATTCCCGTGCCTTCCTTCGTGAACACGGTGAAACAATCGATCGGCCGGCGCGAGCCTTCCCACGGAACAATCTCCTGCCCGGTGCACGCCAAACCGGCCTCGCGACAATAGCGCGCCATTCGGTCCGCGGTCATGTCTCGCGCGCGCATCGAATCGTGGATGAGCAGGTTCCCGATCCGGCTGTTGCCGCGGCACAACGACACGATGGCGCGCTTCGCGAGCAGCCAGCGCCTATACGCGCCGAGGTTGGAGTGGTGAAGAAAGCCGGCGCCGCCGACGCGAAGCGTTCGCGCGATCTCAAAGCAATACGATCGCATCGTGAACGCGTCGGCGTGAACCAAGGAATCGAAGCTGAAGACGAAATCGATCGAAGCGTCGGCGATCGCGTCGAGCGAACGGCCGTCGTTGACGTGATATTCGAGATGCGGAAGATCGCGGAAGCGCACCCGGCAGGCCTCGATGCAATTGGGTGCGAGATCCACGAGCGTGAGCTTCGCCGCGTGGGCCTGCAGAAAGCGCGTCCACCGGCCATGGCCCGGCGCGATCTCGAGGACATGCGACGCGGGCAGGAATGCTGAGATGCGCGGGTAAATCGACGTGAGCCACTGATTTTCGGCGCCGCCCCACCGGGCGGACCACTCGTCGCCGCCCTCCGGCCAGGCGTGCTCGTCATTCCACAACCGCAGGTTTTCGTCGAGCGTCGGCATTGGTCTGAACCCACTCGGCGTGGACGAGGATTCCACTTATACACGATAAACACACGCGAGGCGGTACAATGTGCCCCGCTGATGCCGACGCGATACGGCGTGTCTCCCTGGATCGATCGCTTTCCCACCCGGCGGCTCCCGTCTTTTCCCCGCTATCGCGGCACGTCGACCGCGGACGTCGTCATCGTCGGCGGCGGCCTCACCGGGTGCGCAACGGCGTATGCGTTCGCTGCCGCCGGCATCAAGGTGATGCTGCTCGAAAGCGATCGAATCGGCCGCGGTGCCACGGCCGGCGCGAGCGGCCTGATTTCCGACGATCCTGGCGTGGACACCGTCGTCCTCGAGAAGGCGCTTGGCGCCCGCGCCGCGAGACGGGCGAGCCAGTCGTGGCGTCGCGCATCTCTCGATTTTCAAACGCTGCTCCGCCGCCTCGCGATCAAGTGCGAGCTCGAAACGCGGCCTCTCCTCACCGTGGCCACGAGCGACGAGCAGGCTGTGCGGCTGAAGCGTGAGCAGCGATCGCGCAGGGATGCGGGCATCGATGCGTCGAGCGTGAAACCTGCCGCGCTCGTCGCCGACATCGGACTCTCAGGCGCCGCGGCGCTTCGAAGCAAGGACTGCGCGACGCTCGATCCGTTCCGCGCCACGATCGGGCTTGCCCAGGCCGCCGCGAGTCGCGGTGCGACGCTGTTCGAACATACAGCGGTGAAGCGGATCACCTTCACACGCAAGCATGCCGTGGTGGCGACCGAAGGCGGCACGCTCCAAACCCATCGAGTCGTTGTGGCGACGGGCGTCCCGACAGCGCTGTTCAGATCGCTCGTGCGCCACTTCTGGTTTCGGACCACGTCCTCTGTGTTGACCGAACGGATCCCCGCGAAAATCCGCCAGCGTCTTGGCCGGCGCGCCGCCGTGCTCCGCGATCTCGCCTCGCCATCGCACATCGTCCGCTGGGTCGACGACGACCGGCTGCTCGTCAACGGCGCCGATACCGAAATCGTCGCTGACCGGCTGCGGGACAAGATCCTGATCCAACGTACCGGACAGCTGATGTACGAGCTGTCGACGCTTTATCCCGATATCTCGGGCCTGCGTCCCGATTTCGGGTGGGCGGCGTCATACGCGCGGACCGCGGACGGTCTGCCGTATATCGGGGCGCACCGCAACTATCCGCATCACCTGTTCGCTTTTGGAGATTCCAGTCACAGCGTCACCGGCGCGTTTCTCGCCAGCCGCATTTTCCTGCGCGCGCACCTCGGCACACCGGACGTCGCGGACGCGCTGTTCGGGTTTCACCGCTAGACCTCGCCAAGATATACTCGGACTTCAGCCGCAGAGTTCGCCGAGTACGCTGAGCAGATGTTTCTCTGCGACGTCCGCGTGCCCGCGATTTCATTTCAAGGAGTCCGAATCCATGCTCCGCGTATTGTCCGTCGCACTGTTATCCGTGCTGTTGTCGGTTCCCGCGTTCGCGCAGTCGCAAGCGGCGAACGGCGCGATCGAAGGCACCGTTACCGACGCGACCGGCGGCGTCCTGCCGGGCGTCACCGTCACGATCACGAACACCGACACGGGCACCGAGCGCGTCGTGGTGACGAACGAGATCGGATTGTTCCGCGCACCGCTGTTGCCGCTTGGCACGTACAACGTCGTCGCGGAATTGCAGGGGTTCAAGAAGTTCGAGCAGACCGGCATCAAGCTATCGGTCGGCGAAACGGCGGTCGTGAAGGCGGCGCTTGGGGTCGGCCAGGTCACGGAGGTCGTCACCGTGAACGCCGCGGACAAGCCGGCGCTCGACATCGCGCGGATCGACATCGGGCACACGATGACCGATCAGGAAGTGCACAATCTGCCGCTCGTGGCGCGCAATCCGTACAACTTCGCGCTCGTGCAGCCGGGCGTCACAGGCATCGAGAACGTCGAGTTCGGAGTGCCGCGTCTTGCCGCGAACGGCGCCGCGATGCGAATCAACTATCAGATCGACGGCAATACCAATACGGAGAAAGATCGCGCCGGCCTTCGCCTGTTGCCGATGTCCGAGGTGATGATCCAGGAGGTGAAGGTCGTCACGACCGGCTTCGCCCCGGAGTTCGGTCAGACGATGGGGATGGTCTACAACGCGGTGACGCCGTCGGGCACGAACGCGTTTCACGGCGAAGGCAGTTATCTGTTCCGCCGCAAGCCGTTCAGCGCGTACCCCTTCTTCTTCGGCTGCACGAGCACGGCGGCGAACTGCCAGTCGATCCCGGACGGCCTCGCGCGGCCCGACACGAAGACCGACAGCGGCACCGCGGACGTCGGCGGGCCGATCGTCAAGAACAAGCTGTTCTTCTACGGCGGCTGGGAGCAGACGCGGCGCGATCTCTCGTCCACCGCGCTCATCACCGTCGCCCCCGCGGACATCAGTCAGGTTGGGTTGAAGCCGCAGCCGGCGGCGGTTCCAAACGTCCAGACGGCGAAGTTCCTGATCGGCAAGGGTGATTATCAGATCAACAACGACAATCGCCTCACCGTCAGATGGATTCGTTTTCATAACGACGCGCCGTACAACAGCGGCGGCGGCACGGCGACCCTCGAGCGCGCCACCGACTTCCTCGACGCGATGGACTCGACAGCCGGCCAGCTCGTGTCGTCGTTTGGCGGCAACAAGCTGAACGAACTCCGCTTGCAGTACGCGCACCGGCATCAGAGCTCGGTGGCGAATTCGGATTCAGGCACAGGCCCGGCTGTGACCATCAGCGGGCCGCCCGCGATCGCGTTTGGCGCGCCGCTCTCGGGAACCGGCCAGGGCAACGCCGGCTTCGATTTTCAGCAGAACATCAGCCAGCTGATTGACAACGTCACATATCTTCGCGGCGCTCACAGCTACAAGATCGGATTCGACTGGCAGCACATCTACGACACGCGCACCAGCGCGCCGCAGTTCCTCTACACGTTCGCGACCACCGCCGCGTATCTTGCCGCGAAGAGCGGCGCCAACCCGTTCGGCTATTCGACGATGTCGCAGATTACGGGGAACCTGTCGTTCAACATGAGCACGAACGTGTTCAGCACCTTCGTGCAGGACGACTGGCAGGTGGCGCCTTCGGTGAAAGTGCTCTACGGCGTTCGCTACGATCTTTACAAGTACCCGGCGGGGATCGCCGACGCGCCGCTCGCGCAGACGCACGATTTCAACATCGACAAGAACAACTTCGGTCCGCGCGTCGGCGTCGCCTGGTCGATCGATCAGGACACGGTGCTGCGCGCGAGCACGGGCCTCATGTTCGATCAGCCGATCCTCGGCGGCTACGAGCAGGCATTACAGCTGTCAGGGTCGCCGCGCGCGCCGATTTACACATTCAACGGCACGTCGGCGGGCGCGCCGGCATTTCCGAACGCGGTGACGAGCGGCACGGTCAGCCAGCAATCGCCGTGGGCGATCGATCCGGCGTTCCAGGTGGCGCACACCTGGCAGACCAACGCGCAGCTCGAGCGCGCGCTGGGCCGCGATCTCACGGCCTCCATCGCGCTGATGTACGCGAAAGGCAATCAGCTGCCGGTCGTTACCGATGTCAACCTGATCAACCCGGTCGGCTCGCTCGCCGACGGCCGCCCGATTTACAGCACCGCCGTGAACGCGACCACGCGTCAGGATCCGCGCTTCAACCACATTTTCGAGGTGCAATCGATCGGCGAGTCGACGTTCAAGTCGATGACGGTCGGCGTGACGAAGCGGTTCGCGAAGGGGCTGTCGTTCAACGTTCAGTACTCGCTCGGCAAAGGGCTCGATAACACGCCCCTACTCACGCAGCTCACCGTGCAGTCCGAGGCGGGCCGCTCCGATCCGAGCAATCTCGATCGCGACCTCGGACCGAATCCGCTCGACATGCGCCACAGCGTGAATGGCAACATCATCTACACGTCGATCAATAACTCGTCGAATGCGATCGTTCGGGGGCTGCTGAACGGGAATGAGATTGGCGTGCTGCTTCAACTGAACAGCGGCCTGCCGGTCAATATCGTCGGCAACGGCGATCTCAACAAGGACGGCGTATCGCCGAACAACGATCGTCCGCTGTTCGTCGACCGCAATTCGCTCTACCTGCCGGCGCGGAAGAACGTGGACCTGCGGTATACGCGGTGGATCCCGCTGCACAACTCGGTCCGGGGCGAGATCATCGTCGAGCTGAAGAATGTGTTCAACACGATCGAGCTCGCGGCGATTAATACCACCGTGGCGGTCGACGCGGCGGGCAACCCCGTTGCGGCGATTCCTTCGGACCCGAATCAATTCCCGAACCCGGCCGGGTACGAGCAGCGGAAGCTTCAGCTCGGGTTCAAGGTGCGGTTCTAACCGAAGATCCATAATGGTCTCGTGTCCATCGTGGAACTTCGTGCCTTCGTGAAAAATCAATCATGTTGAGAACGGTGTTTCGCTTTACGTGCATAGGTTGTCTGTTTGCGCTCGTGTCTCTCGCAGTCCGTGCCCAGATGATGGTGGTCCCGCTCGACGACGAGCAGGGCCACGTCGCGCTCGGCATGGCGCTGCGCCATCTGAATAACGTCGGCATCTTCATGCACACCACCGCGCATCCCGACGACGAGAACAATGGGCTGCTCGTGATGCTCAACCGCGGGCAGGGCTATCGCACGGTGCTCGCCACGGCGACGCGAGGCAATGGGGGCCAGAACGAAATCGGCCCCGAGATATACGAAGCCCTCGGCCTGCTCCGAACGGGTGAGCTCGCCGCGCTGCATCGATTCGACGGCGCCGACCAGTACTTCACCCGCGCGGTTGATTTCGGCTACTCGTTCGGTCTGGACGAGACGTTTGAGAAATGGGGCCGCGATGAGATCACGGCCGACTACGTTCGGCTGATCCGGATGATCCGCCCGGACGTGATCATCACGTTGCCGCCGACGGGCAACGCCGGCGGCCAGCATCACATGGCGTCGGCGATCATCACGCGCGATGCCTACAAGATTGCGGCCGACCCGACGAAGTATCCAGAACAGCTCAAAGACGGGCTGCATCCGTGGCAGCCGAAGAAGCTCTATCAGAGCGCCGGTTTCGGCTTCCCCGGTGAACCGGAGACGGCCGGAAAAATCACACGCATTAACAGCGCCGTGTACGACCCGCTACTCGGCAGGACCTATTCGGAAATCGGCACCGAAGCGCGAAGCATGCATAAGTGCCAGGGCATGGCCCAGTTGCTCGCGCTGCCGACGCCGACGTCGGCCGCCTCCTATCAGCTCGTCGAAACAACGCTGCAGGGGCAGCAGCAGAAGGACGAGACGTCGCTTTTCGACGGCGTGGACACGAGCCTGCCCAGCCTCGCGAAGTATGCAGGACCGAGGGCGCCGAAGGACCTCACGGACGCGTTGACTGCGGTCGCAAGCGCGGTTCAAACCGCCCAGAAGAATTTTGATGGCGTGAGCGACGACGCCACGTTGAAGCCGCTCCTCGATGGCCTCACAACGTTGCGCGCGCTGCGCCGTGCGGTCCGCGGCATGGCGATCGACGACACCGGAAAGTTCGAGATCGATTTCCGCCTTCGCCAGAAGGAGCGCGAGTTCCAGCAGGCCATTACGCTCGCCGACGGAATCAAAATCGAGGCGCTCGCCAACGACGGCGTGGTCGTACCGGGGCAACCGGTGAAGGTGAACGTCATCGTGGCGAACCGCGGGGCGGTTGACGTGACGGTCAAGCAGGTGAAGGTCGATGGCTTCGAGGGCGACGCCGCCTGCAACATGACCGCGTTCACCGGCGGAGGGTTCGGGTTTCCCGGCGGCGGCCGCGGCCGCGGCAACGCGAACGCGCAGCCGGCGCAGCCGATGTCGACGGTGCGGAAGAATCAAGTCGCGCACTGCGAGCCGACGCTCGCGGTGCCGCAGAGCGCGCGCGTGACCGAGCCGTACTGGCACCGGAAAGACGACGCCGGCCGCTACACGTTCGATGCCGACGCGCCGTTCGGCCTGCCGATGCGGCCTACGCCGTTCTACGTCCAGATGACGCTCGCGTTTCCAAACGGCGAGGAGATCATCGACGGCCTCCCGGTCGAGTACCGCTACGAAGGCAACATCTTCAGCGGAGAAAAACGGAACGAGCTTCTCGTCGTGCCTGCGCTTTCGGTCCGCGTCTCCCCCGACATCGCCATCGTTCCGTCGGCCACCATTGGTTCCGCCGCACGCGGGCGAGGCGCGGCCGGCTCTCCGCCAGCCGCGGCCTCCACGGCCACCGCCGGCAGCACCCGCGAAATTCGCGTCACCGTCGTCAACGACACGACCGGCGCGTTGGAGAGCGCGGTGAAGCTCGAAACGCCTGCCGGGCTGGACGTCGGCGCCGGCCGAGCAGCGTGTCAAGTTCGACCGGGCCGACGAATCCCTGACGGTGCGGTTCAGCGTCAAGCCCGCTGCTGGAACTCCGCTCGGAACGTATCACCTGAAGGCGATTGCCTCGACGGGCGGCCAGCGTTTCGAGCGAGGCTACGAGGTTGTCGAGTACCCGCACATTCGCCGCTATCACATCTATGACGCGGCCGACACGACGCTGAAGGTGATCGACGTGAGAACCGCGCCGAACCTGACGGTCGGCTATGTGATGGGCGTCGGCGATCAGGTGCCGCCGGCAATCGAACAGCTCGGCGCGAAGCTCGAGATGATCACCCCCGATATGCTCGCGTGGGGCAACCTGTCGCGCTACAACGTGATCGTCACCGGCGTGCGCGCCTACGAGCGGCGCGCCGATTTGCGCGCGAACAATGCGCGGCTCCTCGAGTACGTGAAAAATGGCGGCACGATGATCGTGCAGTACAACAAGTTCGAGTTCAACGACGCGCAGTACGGCCCCTATCCCGCGAAGGTGAGCTCGAATCGCGTCACCGACGAGGATGCCCCGGTGAAGACGCTGGAGCCGGAAAACAAAATCTTCACTCAGCCGAATCGCATTACCGCATCGGCCTGGGATGGATGGGTGCAGGAGCGCGGTCTCTATTTTCTCGGCGAGAAGGATCCGCGCTATCACGATCTGATTCAGTTCGAGGATCCGTTTCCGTTCAACAGGGGCGTGAAGAGCGGCGCGCTCGTGGAGACGACCTATGGCAAGGGTCGATGGGTCTATGTGGGGCTGAACCTCTGGCGGCAGCTCCCGTCCGGCACCACGGGCGCATACGACCTGCTCGCGAACCTGCTCAGCCTGCCCAAGACGACCGCGCAAGGCGTGAAACCGGCGATCCGAACCCGGTAACATAGCGGCCGTGGAAGTGCCGCTCACGCCGCTCGAGCTCGCGCGGCGAACGCGCGCGCTTGTATGCAGACCGCGAGGCGGTCGTGGACGGCGCGCTTCGTCTTTCGTACGGGCAGTTCTTCGATCGCTGCGACAGGTGGTCCGGTGCGCTTCGAGCGCTCGGCGTCGCCAAAGGCGATCGCGTCGCATACATCGCCCCGAACACCCACGCGCAGCTCGAATCGTTCTACGCGGTGCCGCAAGCCGGCGCGGTGCTCGTCCCCATCAACTACCGCCTGACACCAGACGATTTCGTTTACATCATCAACCACAGCGGCGCGCGAATCGTCTGCGCGCATAGCGACTACCTCGCTGGCGTCGACAGCGTCAGATCGCAGCTCGCGAATGTGACCCACTTCGTCGCGCTCGAGGGTGCGCACGACGGATGGGAGGATTACGAACGGCTCGTCGCCTCCGCGACGCCCTTTCAGGTTCCGTCGGCCTCTGTGGACGAGAACGATCTGATCACGATCAATTACACGAGCGGCACGACGTCGCGGCCGAAAGGCGTGATGATCACGCACCGCAACGCGTATATGAATGCCATCGGCACATTGCTTCACCTGCCGATGCGCATGACGGACAGCTATCTGTGGACGCTGCCGATGTTCCACGCGAACGGCTGGACGTATACATGGGTCGTGACCGCCGCCGGCGCCACGCATGTCTGCCTGCGCAAGGTCGATCCCGCGCGCGTGTTCGAGACGATTCGAGCCGAGCGGATCACCATGCTTGCCGCCGCGCCGACGGTGCTCATTGGCCTGGCGAACGCGCCAGCGGAGCTCCGCGCCGGCACGCCGCGCGGCGTCCGCGTCGTGACGGCGGGCGCGCCGCCGGCCGCCGCGACAATCGAGCGGCTCGAAGGGGAGCTCGGGTGGACGGTCACGCAGGTGTACGGCCTCACCGAAACGTCGCCGTTCATCACGGTGTGCGAGCCGCGGCCCGAGCACGCGGCGCTCTCGACCCAGGAGCTCGCGATCATCAAAGCCCGGCAGGGCGTCGAGCTGCTCACGTCGGGTGAAATTCGCGTCGTCGGCGAAGACGATGCGCCGGTGCCGTCGCGACGGGATCACGGTGGGTGAAATCGTCGTGCGCGGCAACGTCGTCATGAAGGGTTACTACGACGATCCCGCCGCGACGGCTCAAGCGCTTCGAGGCGGCTGGTTCCATAGCGGCGACGCCGCCGTCGTCCACAGCGACGGTTATATCGAGATCCGCGATCGGATTAAGGATGTGATCATCAGCGGCGGCGAAAACATCTCTTCAGTCGAGGTCGAAGGCGTTCTTCTGCGGCACGACTCGGTGCAAGAGGTGGCTGTTATCGGACTTCCTGATGCCCGGTGGGGTGAGGCGCCCCACGCGTTCGTCGTCTTGAAACCTGATTGCGCGGCAACGGCTGAGGAATTACGTCAGTTCGCGCGCGACCGCCTGGCACACTTCAAGGCTCCGCATTCGGTGACGTTCCTCGGCGAGCTGCCAAAGACCGCGACGGGCAAGATCCAGAAGTACGTGTTGCGGGGCGGCCGGGCGGGAATCTCGCGTCAATAGGTCTTTTCACGAAGACCCGCAGGGCGAAGCCCACGAAAAAATCTGTTGGACTACGGTTTTTCGTGGGGCTGGTGATCCTCGTGACGCCGTGATGACAGGCGCGCGTGATCAGCGGGGGCTGTCTGGCCCAGTATTCGGATCCCACCCCCGCCGCAGAATTTCGACGCGCACTGGCCGCCGCCCAAACTCCACGGCGTGTTCGCAGCTCGGCATGAAGATGTCGAGCAGGCGTCCCTTCACCGCCGACCCGGTGTCCATCACCGTATAAATCCCCGCGAAGCGCGTCGGCGTGACGATTCGAAGCACGCTTCCAACGGGGAGAACCTGCGGATCGGCAGCGACGATGCCGCTGTGTGTGCGGGTGCCGGACGCGGTCGTTCCGGCGTGGCAGTAGGCCGTGGCGGTCAGCTTCATGCCTCGAATTGGTGGATTCGGCGCGGGGGATACGGCCACGACGTGCCGCACGATGGGATCAGGCGCGGCGTGAAGCGCGAATACCGTCGCGCTGAATAGCAGCAGAGCTAAAAGATGCGCAGCCGCTCGTGACATGCCGCTCAAGGCTACAAGCGGCGTGCCGCGTCACGTGTTTGCGCGCTCCGGACGGCCGAGCCAACGGAAAAACAGCACAACCAACGCGGCAGGAATCAGCGGCCCCCACCACGCGCTCAGACCGAATGCGGACAAGGTCGCGGTGCCCGTCTTGACGAAGAACATGATGGCGCCAGCCCAGGCGAACGCGCTGACGAGGTTCAGTGCACTGAACTTGACCGGCGGCACGTTCGCATACGCGCAAGCGATCGGAATCGCCGTGCGCAGGCCCGGAAGAAAACGGCTGATCAACAGCATCATCGATTCGTGCGCCCGCACTCGCGCCACGACGCTGTCGCGATATTTTCCGAGCTTCGGAAATCGATCGAGCCAGTGAATCCGGCCGCGGAGGAGATAAAACCATATCTGATCGCCGGTCGCGCCGCCGATTGCGCCGGCGCACAACACGCCGACCCAGTTGAGATGCCCGCGCAGCGCTTGACCGCAGACCGCGCTGTAGTAGATTTCGCCTTCGAGTATCGCGAAGACGACCACGGTGAGGTACGGGATCATGCCGACAGTGCGTCACGCACGATCGCGGCCACGCGCCTCGCCTGCTCCTCGCTCAAACTCGAATACACGGGGATCTGAATCGCCTGCGCGGCGCGCCGCGCGCCGTCGGCCTCGGACCGCGCGTCCGCGAACAGCTCCATGTCGGGCGGCACGTCGACGTGCAGCGTCTCGATATCGATGCCGCGCCGGACGCAGCGGACGACGAGGGTGTCGCGCTCGATATTCGGCGGGCCGTACACGCAGTACCGGCAGTACACGTGCGTGCATTCCGGCGGCACGTACGGCACCTGCACGCGCGGCAATCCGCCGAGCATCCGGTTCATGTACTCCGCGTGCGATCGCGCCTGACTGGTCCAGAAGTCGAGCTGTTTGAGCGCCTCGATGCCGATCGCGGCCTGCACGTTCGGAAACCGCTCCGTGTATTCCTCAGGCAGCGGATGCAGCGAGCGAATTTTCTCCCACAGAAACACGTCAGGGTTGGCATCCACGAGCGCCGATACCCACAGTATGGGGAAGAGCGAAATCGAGAACACCCACGGCTTGATGAAGATGCGCTGCAGCCTTCCGAACAGCAGCCTGTCGCGCACCCGTTTTTCGCTTGGCCAGGGCAGCGCGTCGACGATGCCGCGCACTTTCGCTGCGAGCGCCGCATCCTGCAGCAGCGCGGCGCCGCCGCCATAGCAGTTGAGCGGCTTGAGCGTCTGAAAACTGAAAAGCGCGCCGGTGCCGAACGTGCCGACCGCCTTTCCTTTGAACGTCGCGCCGAGCGCATGCGCACAATCCTCGAGGACGATTAGATTGTGGCGCGACGCGATGTCCATGATCGCGTCCATGTCGCACGGGAGCCCGTACAGGTGCGTCGGCACGATCGCGCGGGTTTTCTCGCTGATCATCCGCTCCACCGACTTCGGATCCATCGTGAACGTCCGCGGATCCACGTCGGCGAACACGACCTTGAGGCCGGCGACTTTCGCGAGTTCCGGCACGACCCAGAACGTGAGCGCCGGAAAAATGATTTCTGAACCGGCCGGCAGATCGAGCGCTTTGAGGATGTAGTAAAAGGCCATCCGCCCGTAGGCTGCGGAAACGGCGGTGCCAGCCCCGACGGTGCGGGCGAATGCGTGCTCGAACTCCGCGATCTGCGGACCCTGGATGAACTCGCCGCGGCTCTTACACCGCGCGACGACGTGTTCTGTTTCTGGAAAGACTCGCGCGCCGTAGCGCGAGATGGCGGCTCGCATCGAGCGGGATCAACGCGAAGGCCGCAGACGCAGTCCGACGAGACGGCTCTGCGGGTTTCGCGTCGCGCGTTGTGTGGAGCTCAGCATGCGACCGGACGAGAAATGTCCGCAATCTCCTCGCGGGAATGGCGATCGTTCACGCGGCGATCCATCCGGCTGACCCACCTGTGTACGGCGGTGTTCTGGATCTTCAGGAAGTTGGCCAGGTACGACGGCCGCATGTAGAAGCGCTTGTAGGCCGCGCCGAGCAGGAATCGCAGCTCGCGGTCGGTCAGATGCGGATGCTTGAAGGTCGGCGTGTAGCCGTCGTACTTCTCCCAGTCCGTTTCGGTGAGCAGCGGCTCGATCTGCTTGAACATCGGCGTGCCGGGATACGGCGTGAGTATCTTGAACTGCGCAAAGGTCGAACCGAGATCGGTGGCGTAGTCGATCGTCGCCGCGATCGACTGCCAGTCGTCCTGCAGGAACCCGAGGACATAAAAGGCGGCCGTCACGATGCCCTTCTTGCGGCAGTGCTCGATGATCTCGCGCTGGTGCGTTTGCGGAATCGGCCGGCGCCCCGATTTCTTGAGCGTCGCCGGGTCGAGCGACTCGACACCGAAGCTCATCGCGCGAAAGCCGGCATCCGACAACGTGTCGAGCAGTTGGATGTCGAGGCGGTCGAGGCGCGTTTCCGCCTCGAACGTGATCTGCAGGTCGCGCGCTTTGATCTCGTCGCACAGTTCGAGACAACGCTCGCGCTGCTCGGTGAACAACGGATCGCGGAAGATGATGTACGGCCGGCGCACCTGATCGCACAGCCGCTCGATTTCGTCGACGATGTTTGAAATCGACCGCGCACGATAGCCGGCGAGAATGCGATGCGGGCAATACGTGCAGAACTCGGGGCATCCGCGGCTGGCGAGCAGCGGGTACCCGCCGCCGACCGGCCGTGAGGACCACTTGATGCCGAGCTTCCGGCCGCGGTGCTCGCTAACCAGGTCCCATCGCGGGAACGGGAGCGAGTCGAGGTCGTTGATCTGCTCGCTGATCGTGTTCCCGGAGGGGATCTCGCCGGTTTGCGCCATGCGCATCACGCCGGCTTCCGGCTCTCCGTTCAGAATGAAATCGCAGTGCCCGGCAAAGAGCTCGGGCATTTTCGACGCCGTGATGCCGATGAAGCCGACCTTGACGCCGCGCGCGCGCATCGCGTCGGCCCAGGCGGTCTCGTTCCTGTGATCGACGATCGAGGTCAGGACCAGTGCGACGTCGCCGTCGACAAAGTCGCCGCGCGTCCATTTCACTTCGTGCCCGGCGCGCGACAGGATGGCCGCGAGATACGCCATGTGCACGCTTGGCACGTCGTGAAACTGATCTTTCAGGTATGCGATCACCGTCGTCACGCGGGAAAAGGGATCGAGCCGCGATCCATATCCTCCGACAACGGTGTCCTTGCTGACGAAGCCGCGATTGGATTTCAGATCTGCGAGTACTACTCGCATCAGTCACCTCGATGTCACGAAACCGACTACGACCGAAGGGTGGAGATCAGGCCGAGTACGGTGGACCACGAGGAGAGCGCGGCGAAAATCGATGGAACTTCGGGAGACGATCGGCGATGCGCGCGAGCACGCCGATCGGCGCGAACGCCGGCACGAGCGTCAGCCCGGCATCGATGCGGGCGGCCGGCGAATCGTTCTGAATCGCCGCGACGTCATCGTCGACGTTGGTCGACGTCGAATGCTGCAGGAGCAGCATCGGATCGGCCAGCCCGGCCAACGCGCGCGTGGACGGCGGAGCGACGGGCCCGCCGACCGACGCCGGGTGCGGCTGCTTCTTGAGTCGATCTCCATGCGTCGCGCACACCCGCGCCTTGCCGCGATGGTGCGCGGGCGCGGCGGTTGCGACGGAGGCGCAGAACAGCCAAAGTACAGCCAAGCTGCTGGCCTTCATCACCGTCCGGAGCATCGATGAAGAAAGACGCATGAAAGACGTCAAATGCGAGGGAATTCGACCATCACTATCCCACACGGCGGCGGCCGACGCAACGCAGAACCGCGGCTCGGACGACGGAATATAATCGCCAGTTCTCTTCGCGAGTCTCATGCCAACTGCACCAATCTTGAGGACTTTTTGACGTGATCGCCCCATTTTCGCCTGGGAGCGACGCGCCGGTCTTGGTGGTCGGCGCTGGTCCCGCCGGAGCGACGGCCGCGCGGACGCTCGCGCTGGCAGGCGTACCCGTTCGCCTTTTGGACCGTGCCGCGTTCCCGCGAAACAAGGCCTGCGGCGGCGGAATCAGCTTCCGCGCGACGCGCCGGTTTCCCTATCTGAGCGATGCATTGGGCCGAATTTCGACCCACGTCGTGGGCCGGCTGCACCTTGAAGGGCCGGGCGGCGAGTCGACGGTCGTGGAATCCGACGGTCCAGCGGCGCTGATGGTCCGCCGCCTCGAATTCGATGCTTTGCTCGTCGAGCTTGCGGTCGAGGCGGGTGTGGAGTTGGTATCGGGCGCCGATGTCGTCCGCGCTTCGGAAAGCGACGGCCAGGTGACGCTCGCCTCCCGTGACGGTCGGTCGTTCCGGTCCGCGGTCGTTGTCGCCGCCGACGGGGTTCACAGCACCGTCGCGCGCCGGCTCGGCCTGAACCCCGGCTGGCCGGCAAGCGCTGTCGCGCTGGACATGATGGAAGAGACGCCGCGCGCGGCGCTGCGCGATGTCGACCCGTCGACGCTCTGGGTCGCTTATGGATACTCGCCAGAGGGCGAGCGACCGCCGAAGGCGGGCACGGTGCCCGAAGGCTATGCGTACATCTTCCCGAAGCGAAATCACGTCAACGTGGGGATTGGGTACGTGCTGCAGTACTACCGCGAGCAGGTCGACGCGTCCCCCTACGATCTGCAGCGGCAATTCGTCGAACGCCTGCGCGCACGCGGCATCGTGACGGGCGCATCGGTGCGCGAGAACTTCACTCCGTTCCTGATTCCAGTCGGCGGCCCGCTGCGCGCGCCTGGTCGAGGCGGCGTGTTGCTTGCCGGCGACGCCGGAGGATTTGTGAACGCCTTCACGGCCGAGGGCATTTACTACGCGATGGTGTCGGGCGATCTCGCCGCGCGCGCGATCATCGATGCCCGGCGGGTCGGCCGCCGGCCGGGCGGACCTGGCCGCGCAGTACGCGAAATCGTGTGATCAGGAAATCGGCGCGGAGCTTCGCGATTCCGTGCTGATCCAGCGGTACCTTTTCGGCGACCGCACGCGTATTCGCGCCGTGATTGCGGCCGCCCCGCGTGCCGAAGCGACGCGATTGATTCTCGATTTCGTTGTCGGCCGCCTGTCGTATCGCGCTCTCCGGCGCCGGCTGCTCACCCGGGCTCCTGCGCTGGCGGCCCGGCTCGCATGGGAACTGCTTCGAAAAAAAACGTGGCCGCGCGCGAGCGCGGCGGCGATAATCTGAACGACGGCCGATTCTTCCGCCCCTCATGCCCCCCATCAAACGGACGAAATTCAAGCTCGCGCCCGAACAGCTGCTCGACATGTTCTATTGGCTGAAGCTGATTCGCGCATTCGACGAGCGTCTGAGCATTCTCGTCAAACAGGGGCGGGTCCGAAGCGGCGTCTACACGGGCATCGGGCAGGAAGCGATCGTCGTCGGGACCTGCTTCGGGCTGCGGGCCGACGACTACATCTGCCCGCTGCACCGCGATCTCGGCACGTTCCTCATGAAGGGCGTCGAGCCGCGCGTGATGATGTCGCAGATGTTCGCCAAGACGACCGGCTTGTCGAAAGGCCGCGACTCGGCGCTCCATTCCGGCGTCAACGAGCTCGGCATCTTCGGGAACACCAGCATGCTTGGCGCGAATCTGCCGGTCGCGGCAGGTCTCGCGCTCACCTACAAAATGGAGCAGACCGACAACGTCGTCGTCGCCTATTTCGGCGAAGGCGCCAGCAACGTCGGCGACTTTCACGAGGCGCTCAATTTCGCGGGCGTCCAGCGGCTGCCGATCGTTTTCATCTGTGAGAACAATCAATACGCGTATTCAGTGCCGCTCGAGAAGTCCATGGCGATCGACGACGTGGCGGTGCGGGCGGAGGGCTACGGATTCGACGGCGTCGCGATCAACGGCAACGACGTCCTCGCCGTCTACCAGTCCACCGTCGGCGCGATCGCGCGGGCACGCGAGGGAGACGGCCCGACACTCATCGAGTGCAAGACGTATCGCTGGCACGGCCACTCCGAGCACGACAAGGCGTTCTATCGCACCGACGAAGAACTGGCCATGTGGAAGAGCCGCGATCCGATCCCGACGTTCACGACCTACTTGCAGGCCCGGCACGTCCTCGACGATGCGAAGCTGAAGGAAGTCGAGCAGAAGGTCACCGCGACGATCGACGACGCCGTGGAATTTGCGATGAACGCGAGCGATCCCGATCCGTCGGAGGCGGCGACGGACCTCTATGCGTAATTTTCTTTTCACGACGGCACGAGGAGTGCTTCGTGAACCTTCGTGTCTTCGTGAGAAATGGTTGCGCGGATGAGTCGAGAACTGTCGTATCTCGAAGCCATCCGCGAGGCGCTCGCCGAAGAGATGCGCCGCGATCCGAAAGTGTTCGTCCTCGGCGAGGACGTCGGTGCGTACGGCGGCGCGTTCGGCGTCACCCAGGGCCTGCACGAGGAATTCGGCGACATGCGCGTCGTCGACACGCCGATTTCCGAGTCGGCGATCGTGGGCGTCAGCATCGGCGCGGCCCTGCGCGGGTACCGGCCGGTTGCGGAAATGCAGTTCGCCGATTTCATTTCGTGCGCGTTCGATCAGATCGTGAATCAAGCGGCGACGCTGCGGTACCGTTACGGCGGACGCGCGTCGGTCCCGATCGTCGTCCGCGCTCCGAGCGGCGGCAACGTCGGCGGCGGGCTGTATCACTCGCAGAATCCTGAAGCGTGGTTCGTCCATCGCCCCGGGCTCAAAGTCGTCGCTCCCTCGACGGCGTACGACGCGAAGGGCTTGCTGAAGGCCGCGATCCGCGACGACAACCCTGTCGTGTACATGGAGCACAAGTATTTGTACCGCCGCGAAAAAGGGCCCGTACCGGAGGGCGACGAGATCGTCCCCATCGGCGAGGCGGCGATTCGCCGAGAAGGCGGCGACGTGACGCTGATTACCTATGGCGCGATGGTCGCGCCGTCGCTCGAGTCAGCGGATCGGATGGCCAAGGAAGGCGTGGAAGTCGAGGTGATCGATCTGCGGACGCTGTCGCCGTTCGACAAGCCTCGCGATATTCCGGTCGATCGACAAGACGAGCCGCGCAGTAATCGTCCACGAGGACGTGAAGACGCTCGGTATCGGCGCCGAGTTGTCGGCTGTGATCATGGAAGAGAAGTTCGGCGCGCTCGACGCTCCGGTCATGCGCGTGACGTATCCCGATTCCCACGTGCCGTTTTCGCACGTGCTCGAAGCAGCGAACCTGCCGGACGCCGACAAGATCACGGATGCGCTGCGGCGCGTGATGGCGTACTAACCGGCGGGTGCCGGTTTGCTGAAAATCGCGGCGAGCGCGTCTTCGACGCGTTCGTAGCGGAACGTAAAGCCTTCGCGCTGCGCCTTTGCCGGCAGCGCGCGCTGCCCGGACAGGAGCAGCGCTTCCGCCATTTCCCCCAGGAGCAGCTTCAACGCGAATCCCGGCGCGGGCATGAAGGCGGGCCGGTGCAGCGCGTGGCCGAGAGCGCGCGCGAAGGCAGCGTTCGTCACCGGCGCTGGCGCCGTTACGTTCAGCGGACCCGCGACGCGATCCGTCGCGAGCGCCCAGCGCACCATGGCGACCCAGTCGGTCAGATGAATCCACGGGTAGTATTGGCGGCCCGAGCCGAGTGGGCCGCCGACGCCGAACTTGAATGGCGGCAGCATTTCGGGAAGCGCACCGCCAGACCGCTCGAGAACCAGACCGGTGCGAATCAGTACGACGCGGGTTCGATTCGCCGTCAGCTGCTGCGCCCGCATCGCTTCCTGTTCCCACCGCACGCAGACTCGTGCGAGGAAATCAGACCCGGGCGGCGTCGTTTCCGTGGCGATTTGGTCGCCGAGCGGACCGTAGTAGCCGACGGCTGATCCGCTGATCAGGACAGGTGGGGGCGCTGCCGCGCGGTGAATCGCGTCGACAAGGCTTCGCGTCGCGTGAATGCGGCTGTCGAGCACGCGCTGCTTGTGCGCTGCCGTCCAGCGTTTGCCGGCGATCGACTCGCCGGCGAGATTGATGACGGCCGTTGCGCCGTCAATCGTTCTGTGCCACGCGTCCGGTTCTTCGTTCGGCTGCCACTGAACCGTGCGCACGCCCGCCATGAAACAGAGCCCGCCGCTGCGTCGGCTGAGCACGACGACGTCGGCGCCGTCTGTGGCGAGGACCTCGGCGAGCCGCCCTCCGAGAAAGCCGCTGCCGCCGGCGATGACAATACGCATAGCTACACACTTTCAACCCTGAGCGACGCCAGTTTATTCCCCGATCACGTGCTCACGACGGTCGAGCGCGCGCGTATGCCGCGCGCGAATGCCAGCCCGATGCCGATTGCGGTCCACGCGAGAATTCGCGCCTTCCGCACGAGCGCGAGGCTCACCCCTGTGGCAGGCGCGAGCCGCAAAACTCCGGCGAGCAGTCCGGTGCCTGCCTCGTCGACCCCAAGCCACATCGGCACGAATTGGAACACCACGGTGATCGTGCGGTTGACGTATTCAAGCGCGAACGCCGTGAGAAGCGCCGGGGCGCTCCCGGCGATAAGCGCAACCGCGATCCATATCTCGAAGACAGCCGCGGCATGAAATGCGGCTTCGAGCGCGCCGATCGGCAGCAGTCTTTCAGGGTGGACCCTCGCAAACGCGAACACGCGATCTTCGACGCTGCGCGCTCGGGGAAATATCCGGCTCAGGACCCTCACGCGCGCCAGCACGATCCAAGCCGCCGCGATTGCGGCGAGAAGAGCGCCGCCAAGAACCGCGAGGCTCGCGATGCGAACGGCGTGCGGCACGTCGAATGAAAAGAGCAGAGCCGCCGTGCCTGCGACGAGCACCGCGATCACCGTCGCACTGTAAAACAGATTCTCGAGCGCAAGAGCGCCAATCGAGGCGTCGGCGGCGAGGCGGCCGCGCAGGAAAACGATCTTCGACGGCTCGCTCGCAAAGAAACCGAACGGCGTGATGTTGCCGATCGCATCGCCTGCAACGGTAGCTTCGAATGCGGTCCACACCGGCAGGCTTTGCCCATTCTCGACGCACAACGACCATGCAGCGGCACGCGCGAGATAGCGAAGTCCGCCGAGGACGGAGATCACGGCGAAACCGCCGCCGACGCGGCGGACGCCGTCGAGGACGGCTCTGCCGCCGGCGATATGGATGCTCCAGACGAACAGCCCGATACCGACGACGGCGGCGATTGCCGAGACGAGTCGCATGGTGCGGCGCGACGCCACTAGCTCGGCCTCGTGTGCCGTCGGCCTTCCGACCGCATCAGCCGGTCGACCGACGTCTGGAAGGGCCGCGACACGACGCGATCGACGGTATAGATCCGCCGCTGGCGGCCGTCGAAATAAATGCGCGTGAGAATTTCCGCGAGGACGCCGAGACCGACGAGCAGGATGCCGGACTGCACGAGCACCGCGCTCAGGAGGAGCAGCGGTCCGTGAGCGAGAAATACCGGCGCGCCGGTGACGAGCTTTGTCCCGAGCACGTACACTCCGCCGAGCGAGCCGGCGGCGAAGCTCGCGAACCCGAGCGGACCGAAGATGTGAAGCGGCCGAGTCGAATATCTGAGGAGAAATCGGATCGTGATGAGATCCGCCATCACGCGCCAGGTGCGGGAAAGCCCGTAGTGCGACTTGTTCTGCGGCCGCGGAATGTTGGCGATGGGCACTTCGGCGATCCGCGCACCCTGCGAGCTCGCCAGCGCTGGAATGAAGCGATGCAGATCGCCGTATAGGCGGATCTGCTTCACGACCCTCGCGCGATACGCCTTGAACGTCGTGCCGAAGTCGTGCAGGTCGACCCCCGAGAGTTTCGCCACGAGCCAGTTCGCGATGCGCGATGGGAGCCGGCGTGTCCAGTAGCTGTCCACGCGGCGTTCGCGCCAGCCGCTTACGATGTCGAACCCTTCGTCGAGCTTCGACAGCAGACGCGGAAGATCCTCCGGCGCGTGCTGCAGGTCGCCATCCATGGCGACGATCACGTTCCCCGCCGCCCGATCGAAGCCGGCCGCGAGCGCCGCCGTCTGTCCGTAGTTGCGCGCGAGTTTGACGAGGCGCACGGACGGATCGCTCGCGCCGACCGCGCACAGAGCGAAGTACGTCCCATCGCTGCTCCCATCGTCGACAAAGATGATCTCGTAGGTGCGGCCGATCGCCGAGAGGACCGTGGTCAGGCGTCGGTGAAGCTCGTCGATCGTCGATTCCTCGTTGAACATCGGGATCACGACGGAGAGGTCGGGCGTCAGCCGCTGTCGGCGGTCATCGTGTCGAGGCATGCGTGTAGGGCTCCGGTCGGAATGGACGGGCGTCGTGGCGCGTCAGGACCACTCCTGCGCGTGCGACCGCGTCGCGTATCTCGGGATGGGTCAGGATTGCCACTTCGTTGTCGCGTTGCCCGCGCAGCCGCGTCGGCAGACGATCGAGCGCGGCGTCCGCATAGCCTGGATGCGTCATCAACTCGCTGACGCCGGGCGGCAGCCTCTGGATCAATCCGAGCAGGTCGGGCCGTGTGAGATAGCCAGTGAGCGCGCGGCCCAGGAAGCGCAGGCGCCCTGTCGAGACCGTACTGCGCGAGCAGACGTCGATCCCGGCTGGCCCACGGGACGAGCGCGAGGTTTTCGATGGCCTGCCGCCGTGGACCGCTGGCGGCTGCATGGCGGACGACGGCCGCGAGGGGCGAAGGCTCGCAAGGAACCCGCACACGTGCGATGCCGGCGAGCCGCGCGAGCCGCGCGACGATCTCGAACACCGGCGGATATGTATGGATGTGTTTGTGCGTGTCGACATGCGTGAGCGAGAGTCCCGCGCTTCGCAGCCTGTCGATCTGGGCGTTCAGTTCCCGCTCGATCTCGTCGAAATCAATTCGCCGCGCGATCGCCGCCGCGATGAACGATCGCCACGTGGGCCGGAACCGGCCGCATGGCGCGAGCGTCGGCACCTGCGACGCCGGCAGAACCGGCACACCGTCGACGAGCGCGAGGTGACAGCCGATACCCAGTGTGGGCGTTCGCTTGGCGATGATGATTGCGCGCTCCGTTTCAGGAGCGTTGGCAAAGAGGCTGGCGCTCGTCAGAATGCCGTGCCGGTGCGCGTCGAGGATGCCCGCATTCACACCGGGCGTGAGGCCGAAATCGTCGCCGTTGACGACGAGCAGACGCGAGAGGTCAGCGGACATGGAACACTTCCGCTGCCGCGACTCCACCCGATTCGACCGTTATCCACGGTCGAAGTCGCCGTCTGATTTGCGCGATCACCTCGGCGTTCTCGAAGTACACGTGCCCGGGCTGGGCCAGCAGCCACGTGTCGACCGGCGTCATCGGCAGACCATCGTGCGAAATCGAGCAGGAGCGCACGTCGCTGCGACCATACCTCGTGAGGTATTCGGTGACGACGGTCTGCGCGTCGCTGCAGACGACGGCGCCCGGCGCCGCGGCGTCGGCGATCGCGGCGACGGCTTCTCGCACTCCGGCGTCATAGAACTCGTCGTCTGGAAAGAGCGCGCCGGGTCGATCGATCGCGGCGCCGACGGCGTTTTGCGCGAGGCCGTAGAACGGCGCAGCTGAGAGCTGCTCTGACAGCGGAGACGCGACGGCGGCGACAACCACCGCGGCAAGCGCCACGTCGCGCAAGAGCGTCGGTTCGCGCTCGGCAACGGTGCGCAACAGCCATACGACGCCGACCGCCGCCGCGATGTCGACGACGGCGAGCACAGGAAGGAGATAGCGAACGAACTTGCTCGCAACGAGCGAATATGGCAGCAGCGTAAACAGAAGAAACACGCGGATGAAGGTTGCGCCGCGTTGATCCGAGTGGCGCGTTGTCCAGGCCACGCCGGCAATGGCTGCGGCGAGGATGGCCAACGGCACCTTCGTCGCCAGAAAAGCGACGTAGAAGGACGGCGGGAGCCCTCCCGGTGAAGCGTCGATCGTGTTGACGTAAATGCGATGCGCGAAATCGTAGCCGCTGTGCAGGAGCAGATCGCCGTTCGCATATTCGGCGAGATACCGCCACGTCGACGGAAGCAGCAGCGCGAAGTTCGCCGCCATGAATACCGCCGCCATGATGATGAAGAAGGAGAGGCGCTTGTCGGGTGTCTTGTCCTCAGGATTGCGATCGGCCGCGATGTTGAACAGCGCGTGCAGTCCGAAATAGTGCGGCATGTATTTCGACGCCATCATCAATCCGAACGAGGCTGCGCTGCCGCCGTACCAGCGTTCGCGCCGGGCCGGGTCGGCGTACCCGAAGGCCTTCGCCCGCTCGTAGCAGTACGCGGCGAGCAGAAGGAAGAACACGAGCAGCGTGTCTTCCTTGCCGATGCGGTTGATGGACGCGGCGTTCGCGTCGAGCGCCCAGAACACGCCGGCCCAGACCGCAATCGTCGAGTCGAACAGCGTCTCCGCGAGCAAAAAGACGACAGCCGTTGTCGCGCTGCCGACGATCGCGTTCGGCAGGCGAAGCGCCGCCTCAACCGAAATACCGGACGCGCCGACATGGGCATCCCACCATTGCACCCCGGAGATGGCCGCCCAAATGGCCAGTTTCATCACCATCGGATGCTCGGCGTTCGCGCTGAAATCCAGCTGCTGGTAGGCCCTCACCGCCTGCAGCTTGTTGATTTCATCCTCGCTGAAGCCGGACGCGCCGAGGTTCCACACCCGGGGCACGAACGCCGCCGCGACGAGGAGCGCGAGTCCTACCGCGCGGGCTTGAACGAGCGTTACGGTGAAGGGTCGGATGAGGGAAGGCGTCGGGGCGAGCGTCGGGTCGGCGGAGAGCATCCGGAGTGCGCTGGTGCAAGCCGAGTTCCGTATAATTCGATCGATGACCATCGCTCGTCTTGTTGCTGCGTTATTTTTGGCGGGATCGCTTACGGCTCAGCAGGTCGATCCTCTCGAGCTGGTCAAGCAGGCGCGCAAACTGAACAGCGAGGGTAAACAGGACGCCGCCATCGCGCTGTATCAGGAAGCGCTGCAGCGTTCGCCCGATCTGTTCGACGCGCACTACGGTTTCGGGATCGCGCTCGATCTGACCGGCCGATTCGCCGACGCCCGCCAGCATTTCGCGAAGGCGATCGAGATCGCGCCCGAGGACGGCAAGAATCAGGCGATCACCGCGATGGCGGTGTCGTACGCGTTCGCGGGGGACGCGAAGGGTTCGTCGACGTTCTATCGGCAGCTCTACGATCGGCAGATGGCGTCAGAGACCTACGGCGGCGCGGCCGAAACCGCGAACGCGCTCGGCCGCGTGTATCTCGAAAGCGGAGATATCGACAACGCGTTGAAGTGGTACCAGACCGGCTTTGAAACGGTGCGGCGTCAGCGCGACTTGGCCGGTCCGATGGTCGACCTTTCAGAGATGCGCTGGGCCCACGCGCAGGCGCGGATTGCGGCACGCAAGGGCGACGCCGAACGGGCGCGCGCGCAGATGTCGGACGTGAAGGCGATCCTCGACAAGGGAACGAATCCGGACGAAAACATCCAGTATCCCTATCTCGCTGGTTACGTCAATTTGTTCCTCGGAAATTATCCGGCCGCGATCGGCGAGCTGCAGCAGGCCAACCAGCAGGATACCGTTCGTGCTGGTGCTGCTCGCGGAAGCGTACGAAAAATCAGGCGACGGCGCGAAGGCCCGGGAGACGTACGAAAAGGTGCTCGCGTCGAATGCGCACAACGTGAACAACGCGTTCGCGCGCGCGATCGCCAGGAAGAAGCGCTAAAACGTGCGGCGCGCCACCCATTCGCGCAGCAGCGAGTCGACGACGACGTAGCGATCGCCGTCGCGGCTGATCAGATCCTCGCGGACAAGCGCCGCGAGCGCGTACTGTACGCTCGATGCTCCGCCAAGCCGATGGCGCTGCCGGACATCGGCGGAGAGGAGCTCGCTCCCGTCTTCCAGGACCACGGCGCGCAGCACGCTCCGGTGCGCGAGCGTCAGCCGCTGCCACACGGCTTCGAACATCATCTGCTGCTCGGCAAGGAGCCGCGTGAGCGCCTGGTGCAGATCGTCGAGCGCGGCGCGCTTTCGACCGCTGCGGCGGACTTCATCCCAGGTTTCGTGGGCGAGGCGCTGCACGTCGTACGGCAGGTTGCCGGCGAGCTCGACGACCGCGGCGCCGAGCCCCGCTTCCGGCTTCATGCCGGAACGCGCGAAGCGCGCGTCGATGAAGGCCGCGAATTCGTCGGCCGGGATCTTTTCCAGCCGCATGACCGGGCCGGCTTTGTAAAACGGTCGCTTCGGCCCGAGCATGCGCTCCATGAGGCTTGGCTCGGACCCGGCAAACACATAGCCCACGTCGCGCTGATGCTGGACGGCCGCCCGCATCGCGTGCTCGACCGAGCCGCCGTTGAAACCGCCGATGGCCTGGAACTCGTCGAGCGCGACGACGACCTTGCGTGAGCGCTCCGCGGCGAGCCGGGCCGGCAGGGCAAAGACATCCTGCGCGAGCCGGGAGATGTCGCGCTCGGTGCGGACGTTCGGAAAGGACACGGTGAGGCCGCCGAGCGGCGCGTTGCCCGGCGAGTACCGTATCTCGGCGCGCGCGGAGCGGATCGCGTCGCGCAGCCACGTTCGCGCGCGATCCCATTTGGTCTCGGCCGACAAGAGGGCGCGCGCGTAGCCCTCGAGAAACGCGACGTACGAGCTGAAGCTGCTGACCGTGACCTCGACGGTCAACGCGCCCCGGCTCGCCATCGCGGCGAGCGCGTGTCGGATGAGCGACGACTTGCCGTAGCGGCGCGGCGAGATCAGGAATATCTTCTGCGCCGCCGCGAGGTCGCTGATCAGGCGATCGAGCTCGAGGACGCGGTTCACGAAGGCCGCCGCCGGCACGACCTCGCCGTAGACGAACGGGTTCTGCATTACGGGAAATCCTGTAACCGTTACGGATTATACCGTAATCAGTAGTACCGCTTCGGGAGATCGAGGATCGCCCGCCGCTCGGCGAGGTCGGCGAGCCGGCCGCGCGCGCTCGCCGCAGGGAGAAGCTCCAGCGTGTCGGGATCGACAAGGAGATCGCTGTCGAGATAACGCCGGCAGGCGCCGTACTCCTGTTCGTAGTCCTCGGACGGGAACTGGAGCTGCAGCCGCACGCGGCCGTGTTCGCCCTGAGCGCGGTAGAGCGGATTGATCCGGAACTCGCCGCGAGCGTCGAGCGCGACGTTGACCGGGTGCGGGCGGAACACGCGTGGATCGCGGCTGGCGATGAGCGTCAGCGCCGGATCCTCGTCGAGCGCCGCCTGATCGTCGTGCCTCGACAGATCGAGCGGGCCCCGAGCGACGACATCGGCCAGGAGGTGCCCTTCGGCGAAGAGCCTCGGCTCGATCGTTTCGAACAGGTCGCGATATCCGGCAGGCGGCAGCGCCTGTCCGTGCGAGGGGCTCCACGTGAGCTGGTTGTGCGTATGGTTGATGACGACGGCGGTGCGCGTGTCGCCGGCGTCGGTCAACCGCAGCATCTCCTGGACGAACTGGCGCTTCGTCCAGATATACATGAACGCGTCCGAGCACATCGCGTATCGGAACGCGCCCCGGGCAAAGGGCAGCGGCGAGTTTCCATCGCACGCGACCGCCTCGCAGCCAGGTGCCGTGAAGCGACGTGCGAGCCACGTCTTCGAAAAATACAGATCGGCCAGGACCGGAGCGGGCGAGGACAGGCCGACGAGCGTGCGCGTGAGATGCCCCGAGCCGCCGCAGATGTCCACCGCGCGGCCGCCCTCGGCCAGCACCGCCGCGGCCACTGATTGCACCACGGCTTGAGCCACGACGAACGTCGGATCGGAGAATCGATAGAGAAAATAGCCGCCTTCGAACGTGGAGCCGAGCGCGTCCACGACATCGCGATAGGTCGATGTCTCAGCTCCAGCCAGGGCCGCGAACCGGTCCGCAGCCGCCGGGTCATCGTCGAGCTCGAACATCGACAGCAGCGCAAGGTCGGCGCGGCCCGCGTCGAGGTGCCCGAGGGCTTTCGACGCGGCTGGCTGCAGATGCAGAACAGGAATTCCCGCGACGACTGGAAATGCGCAGCAATGGCAGCCGAGAATGCCGTCGACGAGGTCGTCATCCTCGAACGTGTGATGCTGCGCCGTCGCGAGGGCGAGGCGGCCGCCGCAGTACGGGCAGCGAAGGATGTCGAGCGTATCAGCGCGCATGGACTCGTTGCGCCAGCTGCTCGAGGACGCTCTCGCGCGACGTGTCGATCGGCGCGCGCCGGAACTGCTCGATGCCGAGCCATCGGCGAGCCTGCTGTTCGTCGAGCCAGGCGAACGGATTGTGCGGCCCCATCTGCGTGCGATGGCAGCGCAGCGCCGCGAGCTTCCGGCCGACCCAGTCGCCGACCTCGACGACGAACGTCGGCGCGGCCGCCTGATCCCCGAACGCATCGGGCTCGATGCCCCACACCGTCGGCATCGCCGGAGCGCCGCGGCTGGCGAGCGCCGCTTCGACCAGCTCGTGCATCACCCCTTTGGGCATCGTCACGTAGTACACGGGCGGGGCGTCTGCGCCGAGCGTCCGTATCGCGGTTGTCGTGCGCTCGTGAACGCCGACATGGTCGAGGTGCCAGTACAAGCCGTCCTCGTCGAAGGTGATGACGGCATCGGGACGGATCCGCTCGACGGTCATCGCGATCTCGGCGTGGAGCTCGGTGACGTCATCCCACCGGAGCGCGCCGTCCGGATGATCGAAGACCAGCACTTCCGCAAGGCCGAGGACGCCAGCTGCTTCGCGCAATTCCTGGACGCGCACGCACCCAAGGTCGCCGTGGGGCACGAGCGCGGGGTCGCTGATCGATCCGCTTTCGCCGTGCGACGCGCAGAGCACGACGACCCGCGCCCCCGCGTCGGCCAGCCGAGCCAGCGTTCCACCGCAGGCCAGCGACTCATCGTCGGGATGCGCGAACACGGCGAGGATCGTCCGACCGTCGAACGCGCGAACGGTCGGCGCGCTACCGTCTGGCACGATGCGCCTCGACGATCCGTTCGTAAACGCTGGTGTATTCATTGACCATGCGGTCGACGCCAAATCGTTCGACCGCCCGTTCGCGGACGCGGCGCCGATCGAGCGCGAACACGCGCGGAAGCTCGTTCACCATCTGTTCGAGGTCAGAAAACACCATCCCGGTGATTCCGTTGTCGACCACTTCCCGCACGGCGCCTTTGTCGAGGGCGGCGACCGGCGTGCCGCACGCCATCGCTTCCGCGAGCACGAGCCCGAACGGTTCGCGCGCCTGGATCGGATAGAGCAACGCGCGCGCACCGCCGTACAGTTTCACCTTCGTCGGGTAGTCGGCTTCGCCGTGATACACGATACGGCGTCCATCCACATGAGGCGCGACCTTCTCACGGTAGGTACTCGTCCTCCGCCGCGGCGAGGATCAGCCGCATGCCGACTCGCTTGGCGATTTCGATCGCCTGCAACACGCCTTTGCCTTCAGTGAACCGGCCGAGGAACAGCAGGTAATCGTCGGCCTTCTCGGCAAAGGTGAAGTTCGCCGTGTCGATCCCGTGGAGCACGACATCGACAACGTTGACGCCGGCGAGAAGCCGCCTCTGCTCTTCTGAAATGGCGACGAAAGGCGCCTCCGGATAGCGCGACCACAACTTGACTTCCGCGGCGCTCGGCGAATGGTGCAGCGTCTGGATGATCGGCGTCGTCGAGAGCCGCGCAAAGGCGAGCGACATCGGGTAGTAGGCCGCTTCGTAGTGGATGATGTCGAACTCCGCGGCACGCTCGACGGCGGCCGCGAGGTTCAGCATCTCGTACAACTCCCACGGCCACATGTTCTCGTCGTGCCAGTACCCATGAGGGTAAATGGCACAGAGCTTTGCTTTAGTTGTCGAGTCGCCGGTGGCGAATAGCGTGACGTCGTGTCCGCGCGCCACGAGCCCTTCGGTCAGCAGCGATGTCATCAGCTCGACGGAGCCGGACTTCGGCGGCGGAATCGTGGTCGCAACCGGCGCGATATGCGCAATTCTCATCGATGTCGCGCCTGAGCGGCGAAGCGCCTGCCGTCCGAGCGAGCGCGCACGCGAGAACGAGTAGGACGCCACGAGGCGTGAATGATGCGACCGATTTTCAAGAACGCGCCTTCGCGGTCATGAGCAGGCCGTCGCGAGGAGCTTCGGCAGGATTGCGGCGGCGTCGAAGTATTCGTGCGCGATTTCCGCCGCGCGTTTTGCGTGCCGCTGGTAATCGCGGTTGATCGCCTCGATGCCGGCGAGCGCCTGATCGGGCGAGGAGAACGCGAGCAGCCCTTCGCCGCTCGGGAGGTGCGCGGACCACCCCGTGTCCTGAACGAGCGCCGGACGTCCCGACGCGAGATAGCATTCGGTGCGATCGCTGAACCATCCGGATCGCGTCGAGACATACGTGTGCTTGGCGACGCCGAACTCGGCCCTCGAACGTTCGATGAACGCGTGGTAGTCCCAGAGCGTCCGCGACACGCTCATCGCGGGCACCGTGTCCCAGCCGTGCGTTCGGAGCAGCGTTTCGGGCCCATTGACCGCGAGCTCGAACCGCTGTGCGGTCTTCGACGGCAGGTCGATGTACTTGACGAACTCCTGATCCTTGTTGCCGCCGACGTCAGTGAAGCTTTCAATCTGCCACGTCATCACCGTCGTGAAGCGGTCGCCAGGCGGCGCGTCCGTATTCCAACGATCCATGGTGACCGGCTGCCACGTCTTATGCCACACGAAGTCGCCCACGGGAATCGGCGACGCGGGCGTCCCGATGTTCGCGCCGAACGTGAACAGGTGATCGAAGCGCTGGAAGAAGGCGACGTACCACGGCTCGGCCTTCGCGATCGCGAGCTGCGTGAACGCCGGATCGGAGTCGATGAACGCTTTTTTCGGAATACGCGCGTACTCGTCACGCCAGAACCATGAGCCGCCGGACAGATTCAGGAAAAGATCGGCGCTCGCGCAGTAACGGCGCACGTCCTCGGCGCTTTGGCCATGGTAGCTGCCGTCGTAGTTCACAAACGTCCAGCTGTCGCCGAGCCCGAACGGCTCGAGCGCGTTATTGATATACGTCGTCCCGTAGATTGGATCCGTCGCGCGGGTGTTCAGCACCGGGTCGTAGACGCACTCGCCCGTGTCCTCGATGTAGAAGACCTCGTGCCCGAGGGCGCGCAGGCCGAGCAAATACATCAGCGAGCACCACGTCACGCCGCCAAATGGGTACCGAGCGATGATTCCCGCGAAGAGGATTCTCACCGCTTTGCCGCCTGGATGAGCTCGTCGACGCTTTCGGGCTCGTCGAGGGATCGCCCGACAGACAGACGCGCGCACATCCGGCGATAGAGCTGGCTGCTTTTGAGCAGTTCCTCATGGCGGCCCTGCGCGGCGATCCGGCCGCCGTCGAGGACGAGAATGCAATCGGCGTCGCGCACCGTGGACAGCCGATGGGCGATGACGATTGTCGTCCGACCGGCGCGGAGCCGTCGAAGCGCGCCGAACACGATCTCTTCGGAAATCGCGTCGAGGGACGAGGTCGGCTCGTCGAGGATCAAGACCGGGCCGTTCTTGATAATCGCGCGCGCGACGCTCAACCGCTGGCGCTCGCCGCCCGAGAGGCTGCCGCCGGCTTCCGCGATCCCGGTCTCGTACCCCTTCGCGAGCCGCGAAATGAACTCGTGCGCGTGCGCCGCTCGAGCCGCCGCTTCCACGTCGTCGTCGGTCGCGTCGAGCCGGCCGTATCGCAGGTTGTCGGCGATGGTGCCGGCGAAGAGCACGGGGTCCTGCAGCACGATGGCGATTTTCTCGCGCAGGGAGCGGAGCCGGTACTGACGGACGTCCACGTTGTCGATGAGGACGCGGCCCGACGTCGCATCGTAGAACCGCGGAATGAGGCTCACGAGCGTCGTTTTGCCGGCGCCGGTCAGGCCGACGAGCGCGACCATCTCTCCCGGCTTCGCCGTGAAGTTGATGTCGTGCAGCACTTCGGTGCCGTCCGGGTACTTGAAGCCGACGTGCTCGAAACGGATGTCGCCGTTGAGGTCGGTCGCGTCGATGGCGTCCGGCGCGTCAATCGTTTCGGGCATCAGCGCGAACATCGCGCGGACGCGCTTCGCGCCGGCGAGCGCGCCCTGGAGCTGGCCGGTCGTGTGCGCGATGGCGGAGAGCGGTCCGTAAACCGCGCCGAGATAGTTGATCACGACCAGCAGCTCGCCGATCTTCAGCCGATCGTTCATCACATATGCGCCGCCCACGATCACGACGAGCGCTGTTCCGAGAATGGTGATCGTCGTGACGACCACAGAAAAGAGCGACTGCTGCCAGGTGATCGCGATGCGCGCATCCATCGCCTTCTCGCCGGCGCCCCGGTATCGTTCGAGCTCGTGCCGCTCGCGCGCGAAGCTCTTCACGACGCGCATGGCTCCGAACGTCTCGTAGAGCCGCTCGAGCAGCTTCGATTCGAGCTCCTTGACGCGTTCCTCACGGTTCACCAGCGTCGAGGTGTAGTACCGCAGGCACAGATACAGGAACGGCACGACCGTCAAGGAGAGCAGCGCGATCGGCACGTTCATGCTGAGCAGGATGCCGAACATGACGGTGAGCGAGATGATCGATGTCGCGAGCGGAAAGATGCCGCTCATGACGAGGTTCTCGATCGCGTACGCGTCCACGTCGACGCGATACACCGCATCCGCGGTGCTCTTGGTGATGTGGTGATGGAGACCGAGGGCGGTGAGATGCTCGAAGAGCTTGTGGCGGAGGTCGTAGACCATCCGCTGTCCGGTATCCACTTGCACCTGCGTGCCGTACGCGGACACGAACTGATTGACGACCTGCAGCACGACTCCCGCGACGACGACCACGATGAGCAGCGTCATGCGGTTGTTGTGCGTCGCGGCCATGATCCACGGGCCGATGTTCGTGGCGATGTCGAAGCCGAACAGATGAATGCGATCGGGCAGCGGCGTCGCGCTGAGGACGTAGTCAATCACGATCGCGAACGGCCACGGCTGCAGCGCGCCCAGAATGATTTCGGATACCAGCAGCACCGCGAGCACAAACACGCTGCCCCGGTACGGCCGCATGAAGGACAGCGTCCACGGCAGAAGCGGCCGCTCGTCTTGCGTGCTCATTCGCCGACCTTCCGCGGCGGCGGAGGCGTCGTCAGTCGCGGGGGCGGCACGAGAATCGGACCAGACGAGATCTTCGGAATATTGACGGCCATGACGTTATTGGTGCTGGCGTCGGCCACATACAGCCAACCGCGCCTCGGCCCGCCGAAGGCGACGCGCGACGGCGCGCCGAAGACCACGCGCCCTTCATCGCTGACGTTCCGCATGATGCCGTCAGGGCCGACAGCGCGTACCTGTCCGTTGTAGTAATCGGCGATGAAGATCGTCATGGCGCCGCCAAATTCCGGCACCAGCGCGATGCCGGCCGGCCCCGCCAGGTTCGCGTCGATCGCCGGCCCGTCGTCGCCCCCGGGCCCGAAGGCTCCACTTCCGGCGACGGTCGTGATCACGCGCGTCTTGGCATCGACGCGGCGGATGCGGTTGTGGTGCATGTCCGCGATGTAGATATCGCCCGTCGCCGGTGCGATCTGAACGTCGGCCGGCATGTTCAAATGCGCCGCGGTCGCGGCGCCGTTGTCGCCGATCGCGTTGATGTCGCCGGCGTTTCCATCGCCCGCGACCGTGTGAATCAGCCCCGTCCTCGCATCGATCATCCGCACGCGGTAGTTGAGCGTGTCCGCGATGTAGATATCGCCGTTCGGCGCGCACGCCACGGCGCTCGGCGTGTTCAGCGCCGCCTCAATCGCCGGCTTCTCGTCGCCGTCGTAGCCGTTTTCGCCGGAGCCGCCGATCGTGGTGATGATATGCGTCGGCTTGTCGATCCGGCGGATGCGATCGTTGTGCGAGTCGGCGACAACGAGATCGCCGTCGGGTGCGATGCAGACGCCGTCGGGTGTGTCGAGCAGCGCGTTGGTGGCCGGTCCATTGTCGCCGGCGAAACCTGTCGTGCCCTTCACTCCGGCAACCGGCGGGAGATCTTTCGGGTTCTGGCGATCCGAGTACGCGCGCACGATGACATCGTGATTCGAGTCGGCGATGTACAGATCACCGTTGACGTCGATCGCGATGCCGCCCGGCGTGTCGAGGAACGTCGACATCTGCGGCCCCGAGCTGCCGACGACGACGCGGCTGCTGGCGTTTTTGGCTTCGCGGAACATGGCCGCGCCGGCGCCGAGCGACAGAATCATCCCGACGAAGACCATTGCGCTCCGCAGGCCGTACCGGCGGAGCAGCGACGGCGCGACAATCGGCGCGCGGGCGGGGCCGGACGGTAGCTCGAGCATGCCCTGCGCGGCGGCGACCCTGCGGATGCCGAGGCGCAGGATGGCGGTCGCCTTCGCGGTTCCCCACGTGCCGAGGACGACGAGCAGCAGCGTCGCGGTTGCTGTGAACTCCCCGGCGCGTCTCCACGTGTCGAGCGCACCAACCCATTTCGCGGTGCTCGCGAAGCCGTATACCGCCGCGACGAGGAGCACCGCTGCGAGCGCCAGGGCGCTGACGACGCCGAATGTCGTCGGCCGCAGATGCGTGCTCACGCGCAGCAGCGACTTGCCGCCGCCATGATCTTCGACGAGCGCGCGCGCGTCGAGCCACGCCCACCGTGCGACCGGGATGCTCACGTCGCGATCGTCGGACCAGCCCTCGTCGATCTCGATCGTCCGTACGGCGCGCGACTTCCGCAGCCACTCCGTGAGATCCACGAGCACGCGATCGGCCGACGTCCAGCGTTCGCTCCAGAAACGATCCTCGGTCACCGTGCCGCTGATGAAGAGCACGGCTCGCCAGACGTCGGCGAACGAGGGCCGTGGACCGCGGCTGGTTTGCGGCTGGGCGTGCGGCAGCGGCATTTCCGGCGGCGTCAGCACGCCGCGGATCCGTCCGCGGATTCGCGCGAGCGGCTGAATAAAATGCAGATACGCGACGATCGCGCGATACCACAGCGTGTTGCGCGGCAGCGGCTCCGAGCGCCTGGCGTAGGCGACGTTTTTCGCGATCGTGAACGCGAGCCCGGCCAGGCCGGTCCCGAGCAGCAGGTACGATGCCCAGTGATGTGCGTGCGTCGAGGCAATCGCGGCGCCGGTGAGCGTCAGCACGAACGAGAGCGCCTGCCAGCGCATCGAGTGCGGCAGAAACGCGAACGGGTGCACGTCGGTGCGATACACGGACGGGAACGCCGCCGTGCCCCACACCCCGGCGTTGATGCGCATGCCCCATAGCGATCGCACGAAGGGGAGCGGGCTGTAGATGCGGCCGCGCCACAGCATCCGCCCGTCGAGAAACTTCTCCGGGTGATGCGCCATCAACCACGTTTCGCCTTCGCCGTAGCCAAGCTGCTGCCGCCAGTACGCGGCGATCGATCCGCGGTGGTGATGCCAGACGAGCGCGGCCGGCGCAAACCCGATACGCCAGCCTCGCGACTGTAATCGCCAACACACATCCACATCGTCGCCGGCGCGCAGGTAGATGGGATTGAAGCCGCCGATCGCGAGAAGCGCTTCGCGGCGGAACGCCATATTGCAGCCGGGCACGTGCTCGGCGGTGCGATCGTCGAGCAGCACGTGCGTCGGCCCGCCCGGTGCGCGCGCGATGCACTGCGCCATCGGCGGATCGTCGGATGGCACTACGTTCGGGCCGCCGGAGGCGACCGCGTCCGATGTGAGAAACGGCTGGACAAGGAACGTCAGCCAGTCGCGATCGACGCGGGTATCGGCATCCGTGTACGCGACGATCGTGCCGGTTGCTTCGGCCAGGCCGACGTTGCGCGCCGCGCTCAGGCCGCCGTTGGGGATGTCGATGACGCGGACGCGCGGATGCTTCTTCGGCGATGTCACCGGTCGCGTCTTTCGACCCATCGTTCACCAGGATGATTTCGTAATCGGGATACGTCAGCCTTTCGAGCGAGCAGAGGTTGTCTTCGAGCGTGTCCGCCGCGTTGTATGCGCATACCACGACCGACACGCGAGGCCACGCCGTTTTCGCCTCGACCGAGAACGGCGCCCGCTCGAACGCGTCGGCGACGGCCTTGAGCGCCGCCTTCGACCGCCGCTCGCAGTCGACGAGGCCGAAGGCCCAATCCTCCACCGGGTGCCCTCCGCGCCACCACTCATCGGTCCATGCGAACGCGATCGCGCCGCATGCGCCTTCTTCGAATGCCGTCCGCACGTGCATCGCCGTAATCTCGGCCTGGCCCGATTCCCCTTCGCGAATCGAGTCGGCGCCAGCTTCGGCAAGGAGGAGCGGCTTGTGGCCCGCGACGTTCTGCAGGCGCGCGAGATACGCGCGCAGTTCGGGCTCGCGGTGCAGGTATACGTTGAACGCGCAGACGTCGAAGAATGAGAGATCGAGAAATTCCGTCGGCGGGAAGTTGACGTAGGTGAACAGCGCGTCTGGCGCCGCGTTCTTCGCGTCCTGATACAGCCGCTTGAGAAAACGCTCGACGCGCACGCGTCCGTGCCACCGGACCACGCCGGGCGGGATCTCGTTCCCGAGCGCGAACATGAGCACGGCCGGATGGCTGCCGAGCTCACGCACCTGCGCGGTCAACTCGCGTCGGATTCCCTGCTTCAGCCGTCGGTCATCGAGAAAGGCAACGTGCTGCGACCACGGAAGGCCGACCATCACCCGCAGCCCGTGCGACGCCGCTTCGTCGAGCAGCTTGCGCGAGGGCGGCGTGTACGTGCGGACCGTATTGATCCCCACGCTGGCCATCAGCCGGAAGTCTTCGGCGATCTGTTTGGCGGAAGGAAATTGATGACCGTCGGCGTCGGGCGCGAAGGTCCCGTAGGTGACGCCCTTGATGAGGAATCGCTCGTCGCCGACGCGTAAGAATTTCCCGTCGGCGACTACACGGCCGGCTGACGCCGGCGTGCTGGCGCGAAGAAGCTCCGGGTCGGCCTGAAAGGCGGTGCTCACGGTCAGGTATCGCGCCTCTGGCGCAAATACCTATTGTATCAAGAGGTTCGGCGCTACCGGTCGATCCGGACGCTCCCGCTGAAGGTTTTCACCCGGAGGGTGCCCGCGTCGCCGTCGTCGGGCCCAAGCCGGGCCGTGAGCGTTCCGCGGCGATGGGTGTTCAAGCTGTTGAAGGTCAATGGCATGTCGGAATCGATATGTCCGCTGAACGAACTGAACGAAACCGCCGCTTTGGCGTTATCGGGCACATGAAGCTCGACGCTGCCGCTGAACGTGTCCACGTCGATTGACTGGCGCGGCTGCCAGGAGGATTCTCGAATCTCCACCGCGCCGCTGAACGTGTGCGCCTGAACCGGCCCCGCCACGTCGTCCAAAGTGAGCCGCGAGGAAAATCCGTGCACTTTATGCGAGCCCTCGACACCTTGCACCTTCACCGGCGAGCTGAACACGTTGATGTCGAGGTTAGTCTTTCGAGGTACCTTCACCTCGAGGTCGGTTTCGACGACGTTGTTGTGGCTGAACCAGGTGTCCCAGGAGCTGTCCTTGTGGTTCGCGTCGACGACCAGAACGTCGCGGCCTTCGTTGTGGACGTCGAGCTTGATGTGATCCAGCGCGGTCGCGGGTGCCGCGGCGGACTGCGTCGATCGCGACGTCCTGGCGGTTTTCGGCCGTCACCGTGACGCGGCCAGAGAAATTCTTGAGCCGAAGCGTGCCGCCCGGTTCGAGGGCCGCCGTTTTGGTCACGTGTTCGGTCTCGTCGAACGCGAATGCCGGCCGCGATGTTCCTGCGACGACCGCGGCGAGGGCAACGACGCCAAAAACCAGCTGTCTCATGCCACCTTTGACGGCATCGCCCCTATAAACGTTCGCGGCCGCCACTCCGGTCCCACTCCGGTTCCACTCTGGTTCCACTCCGGTTCCACTCGGGTCCATTCAGGTCCCGATCCGGTCCTACTCTGATTCGATGAGCAGTGTGCCCGTGTAGAGGGCCATACCGACGACCGCGTCGACCCCGAGCCGGTCGAGGTCGTCGATTTCCTGCTGTGTGGTGATGCCGCCCGCCGCGGTCAGCCGCCGCGACGTGGCCCTTCGCACTGACAGAATCGCCTCGCGGTCGGTCCCGCCCATCAGCCCTTCGGCATCGACGTGGGTGTACAGAAACTCGGCGCAATAAGGATCCAGTGCGCGGACCGCCTCGACGGGAGTGAGCGGCAAGGATGTTTTCCAGCCGTGGATCACCACGTGACCCCCGCGGCTGTCGACCGCGGCGATCACGCGCTCGACGCCGACGGCTTCGGCGAGCCCGCCGGCAAACTCGACATCGGGCTTGCCGTCCTTGAATAGCGCCGACCCGGCGATGATCTGCTGAGCGCCGGCCGCGATCAAATCGCGTGCGCGTTCGATCGTTCGGATCCCGCCGCCCACGCGGCACTGCAGACGCGAGGCAATCTCGCGGACGAGCGCGAGGTTGTCCCCGGCGCCCATCGCGGCGTCCAGATCGATGACCTGCACCTTTGGAAATCGCTCGAACCGGCGGACCCACGCAAAGACATCCGCGTCCCTGATGGCGAGCCGTTCGCCCTGCACAAGCTGCACGACGGCGCCGTCTTTGAGATCGATCGAGGGGATCAACATCGAACGCCTGTTATCGCCTGACGGGAATGCCGCGTTCGTGGAGACGCTGTTTCAACGCGCGCACGCTCGTCTCGGCGTTATGAAAGATGGACGCCGCCAGCGCGGCATCGGCGCGCCCCCCTGTGAACACGTCGACGAAATCATCGAGAGTTCCCGCGCCGCCGGACGCGATGACCGGTATGGCGACGGCGGACGACACCGCGGCCGTCATTTCGCAGTCGAAGCCGATCTTCGTGCCGTCACGATCGATCGACGTCAGCAGAATCTCGCCCGCGCCGCGCGCCTCGGCTTCGCGCGCCCACGCGACGGCATCCCACGGGCTCGGACGCTGACCGCTCCGTGCGAACACCGTGTACGTCTCGCCGGTGCGCTTCGCGTCGATGGCGACGACAACCGCCTGGCTGCCGTACCGCCGCGCGAGCTGCGTAATCAGCTCCGGATGGGCAAGTGCCGCGGTGTTGAGTGAAACTTTGTCGGCTCCCGCCTCAATCGCCGCCGCCCCATCGTCCTCAGTTCGAATGCCGCCGCCAACAGCGAGAGGGATGAACAGTTCGCGCGCGACCGCGTGAATCGTTGCCGCCAGCGCGCGGCGCCCTTCGATCGTCGCGGTGACGTCGAGGATGACGAGCTCGTCGACGCCTTCGGCGTTGTATCTCCGCGCCAGCGATTCTGGATCGCCGGCCGTACGCAGACTCTCGAAATTGACGCCTTTGACCACGTGGCCGTCGCGTACGTCGAGGCACGCGATGATGCGTTTGGACAACATCAATCGCCTGTTCCGGCTGATGCCACTACCGCGCGAGCTCCGCGAAATTGCGCAGGATCTGCAGCCCCGCGTCGCCCGACTTCTCGGGGTGAAACTGGACGCCGGCAATCTGGCCGCGCTGCACGATGGCGGCGAACGGTTCCCCGTGGTCCGTGATCGCGATTGTCTCGGCTGTGACCGGCGCCGCGTAGCTGTGCGCGAAGTACACCTGCGCGCCGGAGTCGATGCCGGCCACGAGCGGCGCATCGCGGCAAATCGTCAGCGCGTTCCAGCCGACGTGGGGGATTTTGACCGCTGAACCATCGGCGCGATCGACGTGAGCGCCGGTGGTGGCCGGGTTCGTCCGGACGTTCCCAAGCCTGACGATTGCTCCGCCCATGACGCCGAGTCCGGGCACGTCGGGCGCTTCGTCGCTCGCTTCGAAGAGCCAGTGCATGCCAAGACATATCCCGAGGAGCGGCCGCCCCTCGCCGACGCGCTCGAGGATCGCGTCCGTCCAGTCGCCGGCAAGCGCGCGCGTAGCGCTGAAATGCCCGACGCCCGGAACGACCACGGCCGACGCGTCCGCGAGCTCGGCCGGGGCGCGCGGCACGAACAGGTCGATCCCGATCGCGGCAAAGGCTTTCTTCACCGACGTCAGGTTGCCCGCGCCGTAATCGATCAGCGCGCAGGCGCTCACAAGAGTCCCTTCGTGCTCGGCAGCATTTTCGCCATCCGCCGATCCTTCGCGCACGCGACCCGCAGCGCGCGAGCGAATGCCTTGAACACCGCTTCGATCCGGTGATGGCTCGATCGGCCGTAAAGGACCTTCACGTGAACGTTCGCGCGGGCGCCGATCGCGAACCCTTCGAAGAAATCGTGAACGAGCTCTGTTTGCAGATCACCGACCCGCGCCGCGCGGACGCCCAGATCGACGACCGCGTGCGGTCGACCACCGAGATCGATCGCGGCGACGGCGAGCGTTTCGTCCATCGGCATCACGAAGTAGCCGGCCCGATTGATGCCGCGGCGATTGCCGAGCGATTTGGAGACCGCCTCGCCGAGCGCGATTCCGAGATCCTCGACGGTGTGATGCTGATCGACGTCGAGGTCGCCGACGGCGTTGATCCGGAGGTCGAACGCGCCGTGTCGCGCGACGAGCTCCAGCATGTGATCGAGAAAACGGATGCCGGTCCGTATTTCGGACCGCCCCCGCCCCTCCAGCAGCAGCTCGAGATCGATCCGCGTCTCGGTCGTACGGCGCGCGATTACGGCGCGGCGCACAGCACCTCTTCGATGACGTCGATGCAACGCTTCGTGTGCTCGACCATGCCGGTCCCGATCCTGACACAGCCGGCACAGCCCGGGTTCTGTCGATCGATCGCGGATGTAGACGCCGCGCGCGGCGGCGCCTTTCACCAACTCCGCGGTCCGGTGACCCGCGCAGACGAGCACAAAATTGGCGCCGCTTTTCCAGTACTGTGAGACCGAGTCGATCGCAGGCGGAGTAGACAGAGCCGTTTGGATTCATCGACCTGCCGGAGGTATTCCTCGAGGTGCGCTGAATCGCCGATTGCCGCCTGCATCGCGACGACCGCCGCGATGTTCACGCTGTAGACGGGCAGCGCGTGCCGAATCGGATCGAGCGCGGCGGCCGCGCCGAGCACCGCGCCGATCCGCAGCGCGGCAAGTCCGTACGCTTTCGAAAACGTGCGGCCGACGATGACGTTCGGGTGCGCGGCGAGGTCGGGGATGAACGACACGCCGGCGAATTCCGCGTAGGCTTCGTCGACGAACACTACGGCCTTGTCGGGGACGCGCTTCGCGATGGAGCGGATGGCCTCGAGAGGCATCACGACGCCCGTCGGATTGTTGGGGTTCGTCAGAAACACGACCCGCGTGTTCTCCGTGATTGCAGCCAGCACGTCGTCCAACGGAAAGGAAAAGTCGGGCTTTGGGGGCACTTGTACCGAGCCGCCCTCCGGCGACCGCGGTGTCGAATCGATAGATCTCGAACGCCGGCTCCGGCACGATCGCTTCCGGCACGTGGCCACCCGCGCTCGGTCGAAGATAGGAAACGGCCAGCGCCATGATGCCTTCGTCGAGGCCGTTGGTCAGCGCGATCGACTCGGCAGAGACGCCGAAATGGCGGGCGCACGCTTCGATCGCCGCGGCGTACGGCGGATAGAACCCGACCTGATCCGGCCGCAATGCCGCGAGGGCGTCGAGGACGCGCGGTGAGCAGCCACCTGTATTTTCGTTCTGGTGCAGGCGAAGCCCGTCATAGAGCTCCGGCGGTTTCTCATAGTGAGTCATGGTCAGTGAGCCTGATTCGCGGTCGAGGATGACTTCTTCAAACGAATTTCCACGGACTCGGCGTGCGCGACCAGCCCCTCAGCCCGTGCCAGTGCGATGACCGTCGGCGCCACCCTCGCCAGCCCCGCGCGCGTGAGCCGCTGCACGGAGATGACGCGCACGAAATCGGCGGCGCTCAAGCCGCCGCGAAATCGAGCGGCTCGAGCCGTCGGCAGCACATGGTTCGAACCGGTCGCGTAATCGCCGGCAGCCTGGGCTGAAAACGGTCCGACGAACACCGCGCCCGCGGTCACCGATTCGTTGATGAGCGAATCGCGGTCAACGACGAGGTGTTCGGGGGCGAGCCGGTTGGCGACGTCCATCGCGTGCTTCGCGTCGCGCGCTACGACGATGAAGCCGTTTGCCGCGATCGACTGCCGCGCGATCGGATGCCGCATCGCCTGCTTCCCGACCGCGTCCGATACGCGATCCGCCAGCGGACGCTTCCAGGTGATGAAAATTGATCGCGCATCTGGATCGTGCTCCGCCTGCGCGACAAGGTCCGCGGCAATCCACTCCGGCCGGCCGGCGCCCGCGACGATCGCGATCTCGGTTGGACCGGCGTAGAAGTCGATGGCGCAATCGGCCGCGACGGCGGCTTTCGCGGCGGCGACGAATCGACTGCCTGGCCCGACGATTTTTGCCACGCGCGGCACGGTTTCGGTGCCGTAGGCCAGCGCCGCGATGCCGTGCGCGCCACCGACGCGGAAGAGGCGCGAGACCCCGCTTCAACCGCCGCGGCCATCACGATCGGATCCGGCTTCGGGCAGATGACAACGATGTCCTGAACGCCGGCGACTCGAGCGGGAACGGCGGTCATCAGCAGCGAGGAGGGAAGAGGAAACCGGCCGGCAGGCACGTAGCAGCCGACGCTCGCGAGCGGCTCGACCCGCTGCTCGACCGTTACGCCCGGCGCGGTGCGGACGTCGAAGTGCTTCGGAATTTGTTGAAAGGCGACGCGGGCGATGCTGTCCGCCGCCTGCGCGAGAGAACGGCGCACCGATATGGGCACGGTCGCGGCCGCACGATCGCGTTCGCGCCGCGAAACTTCGAATGGCGGCGGCGTCTTGTCGAAACGGCGTGCGAAGCGAACGAGCGCGGCGTCGCCTTCGGTTCGTACTGCGTCAACGATCGATCGGACGCGCCGATCGAACCGGATGTCGCGCGGTCGATTGGCGACAAGAAGGCGCTCGAGGGCCGCGCGGTTCGACGCATCGATGATCCGCATCACAACACGATCTTGTTCAGGGGGTATTCGACGATACCCTGAGCGTTCGCCGTCTTCAGCTTCGGAATGAGGTCGCGTACCGTGCGCTCCTCCACGATCGTGTTCACAGCCACCCACTCGTCGTCGCTCAAGGCGGAGATCGTCGGCCGCTGGAGCGCCGGCAGCAGCGAGAGCACGGCGCTCAGATCGCGCCGATGGACGTTCAGCATCAGCCCCACGCGGCCCTGGGCTTCGATCGCGGCGCCGAGCAGCAGCGCGATGTTCTCGATTTTCGTCCGTTTCCAGCCGTCGGCGAGCGCCGACTTGTTCGCGATGAGCTTCGTGTTGGATTCCATGACGGTGTCGAGAATCCGCAGGCGGTGAGCGCGAAGCGACGAGCCCGTTTCAGTGACCTCGACGATCGCGTCGGCGAGGGTTGGGGGCTTCACTTCGGTGGCGCCCCACGAGAATTCCACATTGACGCGCGCGCCCTCGCGGGCGAAATACGCGCGGGTGACGCGCACGAGCTCGGTGGCTATCGTTTTTCCCTCGAGATCGCGGGCCGACGTGAAAGGTGAATCCTCCGGCGCCGCCAGCACCCAGCGTACCTTGCCGAAACTCTGTTTCGCATAGATCAGATCAGCGACGCTCGCGATCGCGCCGGTCGTCCCGTCGCCGAGCTCGTGCTCCGCGATCCAGTCCTGACCGGTGAGCCCGGCGTCGAGGATGCCGTCCGACACATACCGCGCCATCTCCTGTGCGCGGATCAGCATCAGCTCGACTTCGTCGTCGTCGATCGCAGGAAAATACGAACGCGAGCTGACGTAGATGTTGAACCCGGCGCGGGCGAACAGCTGGATGGTCGCATCCTGGAGGGAGCCCTTCGGGATCCCGAGCTTCAGCTTCGAGGTCACGAGAGCGCTCCGCCCCGGCGGACCGGCGCACCGTTGCGGGAATTCTCGAGCGAGAGCTTCATCATAACGAGCGGAAGAAACAGCTGCGCGAGCCTGTGTGGCAGACGTTGCCGTCGCCGTGCCGCTTTACTCTCAACAGCACCGTGTCGTCGTCGCAGTCCACGAGCGTCTCGACGACTTCGAGCGTGTTGCCTGACGTCTCGCCTTTCGTCCATAAGCGGTTGCGGCTGCGACTGAAGAACGTGGCAAATCCCGTCCGACGGGTTTCCGCCAGAGCCTGGTCGTTCATGAAGCCGACCATCAGCACTTCGGACGTGTCGGCGTCCTGGACGACCGCCGGGATCAATCCGCCGAGTTTAGAAAAATCCATACGATCCGAAGTCCATAAATAAAAAACCCCGCCGAGGGGCGGGGCTGCTTGTTCGTCGAGGTGTCGGTCGACCCTAGATCGCGCGCAACTCCGCCGGCCTTCGGCCGCGGCAAAAATGAAAGCGGTGATGGTGCCGATGCGCGCCTAGTATCTCGATCATCGAAGAGCGAGCGTACAGCATTCGAAAAGCGAGTGTCAACGACGACGCTTCGTTTTGCCGTGCGCGGGGATGCGAAGCGGCGCATCGCGCTCGCCCGCTTCGCGCGCGATCATCACCTCGGTCGACTTCACGATCGCGAGCGCCTCGTCGCCGCGGCGCAGCTTCAATTCGTCCACCGCGTCCCGCGTAATCACCGCCGTCAACGTCTGCGAGCCGATCCGCAGGCGCACCTGCGCCAGCAAACCTTCGATCCTGACCTCGTCGACGTAGCCGCGAAGCTGATTGCGGCCGCTGATCGACACGATCGCGCCGCGGGGCCGTGGCGAGGGGGCCGCCTTCCGCCCTGCGCCCGGGGCGAGCAGCCGGTCCACTTCCTCTTCCGCGATTCTATGATGGCCCCCGCTCGTCGTCCGCGTACGAACTCTGCCCTGATAAATCCACTGCTTGAGCGTGGAGTACCCGACGCCGAGGCGTTCCGCGGCCGCACGAACAGACAGGAGTGACATACGATTGATACCGTACGACGAATCGGCTCTAATCATACATAAGCGTGTCAAATATCTGGGAGAGGAGGCTCGGGGTCGCGCGCGCCGTGGCGCTCGCGGCGGTGCTCGCGCTGCTCGTCGCCGTCAAGCTGCGATCGCCAACTGGATCGGCGCGAACGCCCGTGGTCAATGTTGCGGCGGCGTCCGACTTGCGCTTCGCCCTGGACGAATTGACCGACCTCTACGCCAAGGAAGGCGCGAAGGGCGCGGTCCGCGTGACCTACGGATCATCGGGCACGCTGTACACGCAGATACTGAACGGCGCGCCGTTCGATCTATTCCTGTCGGCGGATGTCGACTACCCACGCAGATTGGCCGCGAGTGGAAAAACACTTCCGGGAACTGAATTCACATATGGCGTGGGACGGCTGGTCGTCTGGGTGCAACGTTCCTCGCCGCTCGATGTCGAACGATTCGGCCTGAACCTCGTCGCGGACCCGCGCGTCGCGCATGTCGCCATCGCGAACCCTGCGCACGCGCCGTACGGACGCGCTGCGGAAGCCGCGATGCAGCGATTGCAGGTGTACGACTCGGCAAGACCGAAACTCGTGCTCGGAGAAAACGTGTCGCAGGCGATGCAGTTCGTGCAAAGCGGAGCCGCCGATGTCGGCATTGTTGCGCTGTCGCTGGCGATGGCGCCGCCGGCGAAGGATGCCGGCCGGTTCGTCGCGGTGCCGCTCGACCTCTATCCACGACTCGAACAAGGCGGCGTCGTGCTGGCGTCCAAAGACACCGAATCGGCCCGAGCCTTCCGAACGTTCCTGCTCGGAGAACGCGCCCGTGGCGTGTTCGAGCGATTCGGTTTTTCGAGAGCGGGCACGTAGCGTGGATTGGGTCGCGCTCGAATTGAGCGTCCGTCTTGCCGCTGCCACCACGGTCGTGCTCGTCGCGATAGGGATTCCGATTGCGTACTGGGTCGCGTTTTCGGGGTGGCGCTGGAAATTCCTCGTCGAAGCACTGGTTGCGCTGCCGATCGTGCTTCCGCCGACGGTCCTGGGCTTCTACATCCTCGTCGCGATCGGTCCCGCGAGCCCGCTGGGCAGCGCCTACGCGAAGGCGTTCGGCCGAGGGCTGCCGTTCTCCTTCGAAGGCCTGCTGATCGCGTCGGTGCTCTACAGCCTTCCGTTTGCGGTGCAGCCGTTCAGCGCCGGATTCGCCGCCGTCGATCGTCGCCTCATCGAAGCGTCGTGGTGCCTGGGCGTGTCGCGCGCCGCGACGTTCGCGAGGGTCGTGCTGCCTCTGGCGATTCCCGGCCTGATCACGGGCATGGTGCTCAGCTTCGCGCACACGCTCGGCGAATTCGGCGTCGTGCTGATGGTCGGCGGCAACCTGCCCGGGATCACGCGGACCGTGTCGATCTCGATTTTCGATGCCGTGCAGGCGCTCGATTACGCCGCCGCCTGGCAGACGTCGCTGCTGCTCCTCGGCGTGTCGTTTGTGATCCTCGCGGTGACGTACTCGCTGCAACGGTCGGTCTGGGCGATATGGCCGATCAAATAGCGATCGACACGACGCATCGGTTCAGGGACGGCGTGTCGATCCGCACGACCCTCGACGCCAGGCTCGGCCGCGGCTCCATTCTCGTCCTCTTCGGGCCGTCCGGCGCCGGCAAAACGACGATCCTGCGCACCATCGCCGGCGTCGACCGTCCGACGATGGGAACCGTCGCGTTCAATGGCGAAACGTGGGTCGACGTGTCCGCCGGTCGGTTCGTCCTGCCGCAGGCGCGACGCGTCGGGTACGTCACTCAGGAGCCGGCGCTCTTTCCGCATCTGACGGCCGCTGCGAACATCGAGTACCGGCATCGCGGATACGCCCGCGGCTGCACGCGAGCGGCGGCGCGATGATCTGATGCGCGCGCTCGGCATCACTCATCTTGGCGGACGCCGTGCACGCGCGCTGTCGGGGGGTGAGGCGCAGCGGGTCGCACTCGCGAGGGCGCTCGCCCGCGCGCCGAAGCTGCTGCTGCTCGACGAACCGTTCGCCGCGCTCGACGCTCCGGCGCGACGCACGCTGCGCACCGATCTGCGCGCCCACGTTCGCACGAGCGGCATCCCGGCGATTCTCGTGACTCACGATCGCCTGGAAGCGATGGCGATGGGAGACGACATCGCGGTCATTGCTGCGGGACGCGTTCGGCAAGTCGGTCCTCTCGCTGACGTCTTCAGGCACCCGGCGGATCAGACGGTGGCGCAGTCGCTCGGCATCGAGACCGTGCTGCCGGCTGTGGTCGACGGCGATGATATCGGGCTGCGACAACCGGGGGAGGGCGTCGTCAGCCTCCTCCAGCTGCGGATCGGCGGCGCGACGCTATTCGCCGTGTCCGACGCCAGAGCCGCACGCGGCGACGAGGTGTTCGCCTGCATCCGCGGCGAGGACGTGATCATCGAACGGCGCGGCGCATCGGGCGGCAGCGCGCGGAATCATCTCGCCGGTGTCGTCGTATCGATCGAGCCGGAGGGGCCGGTCGATCGCGTCACGATCGACTGCGGATTCGGGATCGTCGCGCTGATCACGCGACAATCGCGCGAGGAATTAGCGCTCACGCCCGGATCTCCGGTCGCGGCGGTGATCAAAGCGACGGCGATTCACGTGGTCCCGAAGGCGTAGCCGTCAGGCCGGCAGCGGTTGCGTGAGTATACTGGCGCCATGCGTTCTTTCAGGCTTGCTCTCGCCTTCGCGTCGACCATGGCGATCGTCGTCGCAGGCGCCGAATCGAATACGGTGCCGCTGCCCGCCGAGACCCTGCTCTCGCCTTCGATTCTCGACGCGCTCGATCAGGAATTGTCGGGCGTCGCCGCGAAGGATCATGTCGCGCATCTCGCGCAGCTCCATCGGGTCCCGGCATCTCCAGGATTTCACGAGGCGGTCGAGTACGTGATGTCACGCGCGAAGGCCGTCGGATTGAGCGATGCCCATGTCGAGACGTTTCCCGGCGACGGCCGAACGTGGTTCGGGACGCTGCACGGCAACCGCGGGTGGCGTGTCGAGGGCGGAACCCTCGACGAAATCACGCCTCAGCGTCGCCGCATCAGCTCGTTCGACGATGTGCAGCTTTCAGTTGCGGACAACAGCGAGAGCGCTGACGTCACCGCGGAGCTCGTGGACGTCGGAAACGGAACCCGCGCGGCCGATTACCAGGGCCGCGACGTCCGCGGCAAGCTGGTGTTGTGCGACGCTACTCCCGGGGCGTGCCACCGCCTTGCGGTGGAGGAGCGCGGCGCGCTTGGGCTCGTCAGCTACAACTCGAATCAGCCGAGCGCCTGGTGGCGCGATGATCAAGACCTGATCCGCTGGGGTCATCTGGACGCGCGCGGCCGAAAGAACACGTTCGCGATCATGATTTCAGTCCGCGAAGCGCGTTCGCTGCGCGATCGGCTCGCCGCGGGCGAGCGCATCACCATGCACGCGGTCGTCAAGGCGAGAAACGACGATCAGCTGCCTTATGAGACCGTCGTCGCCACGATTCCCGGCTCGGACGCGTCCGCTGGCGATATCGTGTTCAGCTGTCACCTGGACCATCAGAAGCCGGGCGCCAACGACAACGCGAGCGGCTGCTCCGCGAACCTCGAAATCGCGCGCACGTTGAAGACGCTCATCGACGGGAAGCGGATTCCGCCGCCGGCCCGGACGATCCGATTCATCTGGCCGTCGGAAATGACCGGCACGATCGCGTACCTGACGAAATATCCGGAGATCGCGTCGAGAATCCGCGCGGCCGTGCACCTCGACATGGTCGGCGGCGATCCGTTCATCACCAAATCAGTGCTGCACGTGACCCGTTCGCCCTGGTCGATCGCGACGGTTACCGACGATGTCGAAGAGGTGTTTGGACGCTATGTGATCGACGGAGCCTTCCGCGCGGCGGGAGAGGGTGACATGGCGCACGCCATTCGGTCGCCGGGCGGGGTGAAAGATGCCTTCTGGGCGGACATCACGCCGTACGAGAGCGGAAGCGATCACTGGATCTATCAGGAAGGCGGATTTGCGATTCCCTCGATCTATCTGCGCGATCATCCGGACATCTACATCCACACCACGAAAGATCTCCCCGACAACATCGAGCCGACGAAGATCAAACGCTCAGCGTTCATAGCGGCGGCGAGCGGCTACTACCTGGCGACGATGCCGGATCACGGCGCCGCGCTTCTCGGGCAGGCTTACGCGAATGCGCAGGAGCGCCTCGCGGAGGACGGGCGCCGCGCCGTCGCGATGGCTCGAGACGAACGCATGATCGGCGAAGCGGCCAACATCATCGGCCAGGGCGTGCAGCGGGAACAGAGGCGCCTGCGCTCGCTCGAACGATTCACCACCGTGAACGGATCGATGAAGGCGCGCGTCGACGACCTGGTCAGCGCGATCGGCGACGCGGGCAAAGGCGTAGCAAAGACGTTTATGCCGGCCGCGGAAGCCGACAGCTGGCAGCGCGGCGGTTTTCGGTCGAGAACGCCCGCGACAGACGCGCGCGTGCCGGTCAGAAGCGCGGCGGTGAAGGGCCCGCTCGATCTCGACGGCGACTGGCTCACCGAGAAAGGCGTCACCGGTGCGCTGGCGATCGCGAAAGTGCCGCGGAGCAGCGACGTGACGTACGAAATCGTCAACTTCATCGACGGCTCGCGAACCGTCGGAGCGATCCGCGACGCGGTGAGCGCGGAGTTCGAGCCTGTCGATCTTCACGCCGTCGCTGAGTACATCGACGCGCTTGCCAAGGCCGGAGCGGTAACCTTCCGGCAATGACGCTGCGGCTGCTCGCCTCGGGGCTGATCGCGGCCGTAATCGCGGCTGCGCCGGCGGCTAATCAGATCGCACCGGCACTGCGGACGCTCCTCACGAAGCAGCTCAAGTTTTCGTCGAACGAGCTCAACGATCTCGAGGGGGGCGCCATCGTGACACACACACTCGGTGCGTCGGGCCCCGGCGAGATCGCGGCGGCGGCCGGAGCATGGATTGACGCGAGCGCGGGCGAATTCGTCGCTGCATTTCGCGACATTGTGCACTTCAAGCAAGGCGAGGAAGTGCTCCAGATCGGCCGGTTCAGCGATCCTCCGACCATGGAGGATCTTGCCCCGTTGACGATCACGTCCGACGACTTCGACGGCCGCGCGTGTCATGTCGGCGATTGCCCCATCCGGCTCCCCGCCGATGCGATTCGCCATATCGAGCACGACATCGACTGGGGCGCGGCCGATGCGCAGGAGCGATCCGCGGACGCGTTCAAGCGCATGCTCGTCGACGATGTGCGAGCGTATTGGTCGGGTGGCGGAGGTCGGTTCGCGGAATATAACGACGGGCACAAGCCGATCCGCCCGCTCGACGATTTCGCGGAGGTCCTCAGGGGCTCGCCGTATCTGGACGCATTGGTCCCGGGGCTGGCCGCACACCTGGCGCGATTCCCCGGGCTCGACTCGAAGGCGCCGAGGATTTCCTGTACTGGTCGAAGGAGAAATTCGGGTTCACGCCGTTCATCACGGTGACGCACGTGACGATTGCGCACGATCGGTCCGGCGATGTCGTGGCGACGACCAAGGACGTGTACTCGAGCCGCTACTTCGATACGTCCATCGGTCTCACGATCGCAAGCGAAGCCGCGGCCAGCAGCCGCGGCTTCTTCCTGATCTACGTGAATCGCTCGCGCGCGAACGCGCTGAAGGGCCGGTTCAGTGGGCTGCGCCGGTCGATTGTCGAGCGGAAGGCCGCCGGCGGCATGGAAGACAGCCTCAAACGGGTGAAAGCGCGGCTCGAAAAAGGTGGATCAGGTTCAGCGTTCTGACGTCGGCTTCGCGGACGACCCGAACATGTACTGATCGAACCACTCGATGTTGTGCTCCATCGTCGCGCGGTGGCTCTTCGGCTTCGACGGTCCGTGGCCGATGCCGCCAAAACCCTGATAGACGATCAGCTTCACGGGCACGTTGTTGTCCTGCAAGCCTTGATAGAGCTCGAACGCGTCGGGCAGTGGCACGCGTTGATCGGTTGCGCCGTGCTGGATGAGCGTCGGCGTTTTCGCTTGTTTGATGTACGTCATCGGCGAGGTCTTCGCGTAAATCGCCGGATCGTCCCATGGCGTCGCCTTCAGATACTGCCTGGTGAAGGGATGGATGTCGGTGTTCACGTAATACGTCATCCAGTCGGAAATTCCCGCGCCGACCGAGATCGCCTTGAAACGCTCGCTGTCGTGGGTGGCGAGAAACGCCGAGATGTATCCGCCCTGGCTCCATCCCATCGTGCCGACGCGCGCCGGGTCGACGAGCCCCTTCGCGACGAGAGCGTCGACGCCGGAGAGCACGTCCCACGCGTCGCCGATACCAAGGTTGCGCACGTTGAGCGCGCGAAACTTCTCGCCGTAGCCGGCGCTTCCACGATAGTTCGGCTCGAGCACGAGAATGCCGCGCGGGACCCAGACGTCAATCGGATACGTGGAGCTCGTGAACGGCACCGCGCGCGATACGCCTGTCGGGCCGCCATGAATGACGACGAGGAGCGGATACTTTCGCGCCGGATCGAAATTGGCCGGCTTGTGCAGCACGCCTTCGATCGTCGCGCCATCCTGGCTCTTCCACGAGATCACCTCGAGCGTGCTCGTGATCCAGTTCGCCGCCTGCGAGTTGAGGTCGGTGAGCTTCCTGGCCGTTGATGTCGAGCCGCTCGCAGCATCTCCGACGTAGACCTCGGGCATTTTCGTCGCGTCGCTGCCGAGGAACGCCAGCGCGCGGCCATCCTTCGACAGCGAGAAGCTCGAATTGACGGTTCGGTCCGGCGCACCCAGCTTCGTGACCGTCTTTGAAGTGGGATCGAGGCGGAACAGATACGAATACGTCCGCTCGCTCGAGGAGAAAAACAGACCGTTGGGCTTCCACGCCACGATCGACGGATCCTCGTCGAACGAGGAGGTCAGCACCTGCGGGGTTCCTCCGGCGGCGGCGACGGTCGCAATCACGCGGTTCGTAAACATGTAAGAAGGATTCGCCATCGAGGATTCGAAGGCGACGCGTGTTCCGTCAGGAGACCAGACCGGATGCGAGTCGGGGCCGTCCTGAGTGATGAGCTCGCGCACCGACCCGTCCGCCACGGTGACGATGGCGATGTCCGCCGTGCCTCCGTTGGCCGGGTCGCTGTTGATCCGATGATCGAAGGCGATGGCGGTGCCGTCGGGAGACCAGTCGAAGCTGCCGACGGTGAACGCGCCATGCGTGAGCGGCCGGCTCTTCTTCGTCAGGACATCGAGCACGAACAGGTGCGTCATCCGGTGCTCCTGGTCGACGATCTCGAACTCGCCGTATTTCTTTTCACGGTCCTTCAGCCGTTGCGGCTTGCCTTCGGTGGACGCGTACGCGATCGATTTGCCGTCGGGTGACCATGCGAAGCTGGCGACGCCTTCCTCGCCGCTCGTGAGCGGCTCGGCTTCGCCGCCCGCGGGATTGATCAGGTACAGCTGCCGCTTGTCGGTGCGGTCGGAGATGAATGCGAGGCGCAAGCCGTCGGGCGACCACGCGGGCGAGAGGCTCGACTTTTTGCTGCTGGTCAGCTGCTTGGCTACGCCCGTGCGCGCGTCGGCGAGCCAGATTTGAGTCTCGTACGCGTTATCGTCCCACTGCGTCTCGCGGACGGTGTACGCGACGAGGCTTCCGTCGGGCGAGAGTTCCGGCGAGCCGGCGCGCTTGAGCGAGAGAATTTCGTCGATGGACGGCGCCTGTTTCGGAAGCGCGAGCGGCGTCTGAGCGCGCGGCGCCACCAGGCCGCCGGCCACGACAACGGCAGCGATCGTGAGTGCAAATTTCATGTTCGTGCTCGAAGTATACGGTGAGAATCCGGCGCGCGGGCTGCCGCCGAATCCTTTCCGATGCCGATTGCGTCTAATGGCCGGATGTTGATACCATCCGCACGTCTTTACAAGGAGATCAAGATGCGTAAGTTCTATGCTGGGTTCGCTGTCGCCGCGTTCGTCGTCGCTCTCGCCGCCCCCGCCTTCGCGAAGGAAGAGACCGTGAAGGGCCAGATTGTCGACCAGTCCTGCTACATGAAGGACAAGGCGTCGAATGCGGGTAAAGACCACAAAATGCCGCAAGACGTCACCGATTGCGCCGTTTCGTGCGCGAAGAAGGGCGCCCCGCTCGCGCTCCTGACTTCCGACGGCAAGCTTTACACGATCGGCGGCGAGCTCGCAGCGAACAAGAACGAGAAGCTGATTGCCCACGTCGCGCATACGGTCGAGATCACGGGTGATGTCAGCGAGAAGGACGGCAAGATGATGATTGCCGCCGACAACCTCAAGATGGTCTCGCGGTAAGCGTCACTCGGCTTTCAAAAACCCCGGCCCGCGTGCCGGGGTTTTTATTTACGCGACGTGTTCTAATGTAGTAGTACAATGGTGCACGTGGCGTCGAACGAGCTGCCTGTCTCCGTCGATCCGCACGACCCGACGCCCATCTACGCGCAGCTCGACCGCGGACTACGCGCGGCGATTGCGGCCGGGCGCCTGCGGATCGGCGATCGACTGCCGACGGTGCGCCAGCTCGCGGTCGATCTGCGAATCAACGCGAACACCGTCGCGCGCGTGTACAGCGAGCTCGAGCGCGCGGGCGTCCTCGAAACGCGCCGCGGGATCGGGTCGTTCATTTCCGCCGCCCCTCGTGATGCGCGATCTCCGGACGAACATCACAAACGGCTCGACGCTTTCGCCACGCGCGTGCTCGCCGAGGCCGCCGCTGCCGGTTTCACGCTTGACGATCTGCTGCGAGCGCTCGCCGCGCATCGCACGAAAGGAGTTTGACCGTGCCCTTCACGAATCGCGTGTCAACCGTTTCCTCGCCGGCCTGGAATCCGCGCACGAACTTCATCGCGGTCGCGATCCTGCTGCTTGGCGGCGGCGCTCGGCGTCATTGCGACGATCGCCACCGGGAATCCTGTGTTCGTCGTGCTGTTCATTCTTGCCGGGCTCGTGCTGATGCAGTCGCCGAAGATCGCGAGCCAGTGGGACCGCGCGATCGTGCTGCGGCTCGGCCGCTTCCACGCGATGCGCGGGCCGGGCCTTTTCTGGATCATGCCGCTCATCGATCGCATCCCGAGCTGGATTGATCAGCGAACCATTACGACGAGCTTCGCCGCCGAGCAGACGCTGACATCCGATACAGTGCCGGTGAATGTCGACGCTGTTCTGTTCTGGATGGTCCACGACGCGCAGAAAGCGGCGCTCGAGGTGCAGGAGTACGAACAGGCGGTCAGCTGGGGCGCGCAGACGGCGCTCCGCGACATCATCGGCCGCACGGCGCTCACCGAGCTGCTGCGCGGCCGCGAGCGCATCGAGCAGGAGCTCCAGCAGCTGATCGACGCGCGATCGAACCCGTGGGGCATCACGGTGCAATCGGTCGAAATGCGCGACGTCGTCATCCCGAGCGCGCTGCAGGACGCGATGTCGCGCGAGGCGCAGGCGGCCCGCGAGAAGCAGGCCCGCATCATCCTCGGCCAGGCCGAGATGGAGATCGCGCACTCGTTCCAGGAAGCCGCCAAGTCGTATCGCGACAATCCGACGGCGCTTCACCTGCGCGCGATGAACATGCTCTATGAGGGATTGAAGGAAAAGGGCGCGCTGATGCTGATTCCGAGCAGTGCCGTCGAGTCCATGGGCATGGGCGGTCTCATGGGCGCCGCCGCCCTGCAGCAGCAGCGGCTGACCGAGAGTTCGGCAAACGGGGAGCCCAAGGTGGAGTAACGACCATGGTTCACCACGATGTCGATCGTAGTCAGCAATTCTTCTGGACGCTTCTCGCGATTCTGGGCGCGGTGCTCTGCATCGCCGGTTGGGCGCGCTTGTTGATCGGATAGCGGCGGCCCGCCGCTTCTACAGAACGCCGCCTGCAAGTGGAGCGGTCGACGCTTGGCTAATGCGCGCGGTACAAAGACGTAAGCATTTCTTCACCTCGACGCCGACGTCGTTGCCGGTCGTTTGACGATCGTGACGGTGATCTCGGACGGGTACTGCTTCGAATGATGCACGGCGTTGTGCGCGACGACGCCGTGGGTTTCATCGTAATTGTTGCCGCCGGTGTTGAGATTGCGATCGAAGCGCGGGAAATTGCTGCTCGACACCTCGATGCGGAGCCGATGCCCGGCGGGGAAGTAGTTGCTCGTGTTCAGCGGCTGCAGGGTGACCTTGTAGACCTTGCCGGATTCCATCCACGCGAGCGGTTTGTCGTATCCGTTGCGGTATCGCATCCGTTGAATCGATTCGTCGAGATTGTACGCGCGGCCGTCGGGATAGACGTCCAGGACCTTGACCGTGAAGTCCGTATCCTTCGCGTCGGACGACACGTACAGAGACGGCGTGATCGGGCCGCTCACCTCGGTGTCGTCCTTGAACGGCTCGGTCGTGTACACCAGCACGTCCTCACGCGCTTCCATCCGGCGTTGATCGAAGGAGCCCGCCTGCACCGCGGTTCCCGAGCAGCAGACGTTGCCGCCGTACGTCAGGACCGGATTCATCGGGTCGTAAGAGAACGTGTCGGCCTTGTCGGCGTCGGGCGCAGACGGAGCGAGCGTGCCGTCGCCGGCGAGCGAGTTCGCCTTCCCGCCGCTCGATAGGTAAAACGTCAGCGGCTGTGCGCCCGACGGCGGCCAGGTCTCGGCGGTCTGCCACTTGTTCAGACCCATCGTGTAGTACGTCACCTTGGGCATCGCATCGATGTGGCTGGCCTTCTCGCCCTTCAGAAACTTGTCGAAGAAGCTGTAGACGATCTCGTTGTAGTCGAGGCGCGCGTCGCCCATGCTGCGCTCGCCGACGACGGTGTCCGCCGTCGCGCGCGTGTACGAGCAATGCGCGACCGGCGCGATGATCGCCCATTGCTCGTTGGCCATGTCGGCCGGCGCCGTCTTCCGAACGTGGTTGTACAACGCGAGGTTCGGTCCGACCGACACGTCGTACCACGACATGAACCAGAGCCCCGGGAGGTTCAACTTCATGTCGTCCTGATACAGGCCGCCCTTGTACCAGGCGGGATCGTTCGGCGTCCGCTGGATCATCCGGCCGCCGGTCGCAACCGGCATTTGATCCGCGAAAATGCCGCGCGGCGCGTCGACGTTCTTCAGGATGTCCTGCTCCGGCAGGTGCCAGAGCTCCTTCGCCCAGTCGACGGGCGGCAGGTGCTGCGCGAGATCGAACGACTTCGACGCGCGGACGAGATCCTCGCGCGGTGTATCGCGCGGAAACATCGGCCTCACCTGGTTCTGTTCGCCGTAGAGCCACGTGATGAACAACATTTGCACCGCCCCGCCGCGGTACCAGTTGCCCTGCTCGTAATACGGACCCACGCGGCCGACGCCCGCGCCGAAGCCCTGCACGTTCATCGCGGCGTACGCCGGATGGCCCATGGCGGCGATGCCCATCTGATATTCGGCGGTCGACGAGCAGCCCGTCGTGCCGATCTTGCCGTTGGACCACGGCTGCTTCGACATCCAGTCGACGGCGTCGTACCCATCAGTTCGCGGCGCGCCGAGGATGTCGTAGTCGCCTTCCGAGAAAAAATGTCCGCGCTCGTTCTGCTCGACGTAGGCGTAGCCGCGCTTCACCGCCGTGAGCGCCGCCGTCATGTCCGAGGGCACACCGTTCTGAATGTCCCAGAAGTTGAAGTTGTAAGGCGTCCGGACCCAGATCGTCGGCACCTTGCCGTTCGCATTCTTCGGCCGATAGATATCGGTCGCGAGCCGCACGCCGTCGCGCATCGGCATCATCACCTTGCGCTCGACCACAGCGATCGACTGCAGCTCGTTTTCGGCCTCCCACCGCCGCGCCTTGTCGGCGGCCGTCAGGCCGCTCTGCTGCGCGCGAACAATGACGCCGGCCGTCAGCGTGGCGGCGACCACGGCGACGACAACGCGTCGAATGGCTGTGTTCATCGGAGTACTCCTTCAACCGCGCATGATAGCGGAACAGGGGCATCGTGAACCATTCGCCCCGGCGCGCGTAATAGCTACCATGCTCGACAGCTGGACGCAGGACGTACGCTATGCCGCGCGGATGGTCAGGCGGAATCCGATCTTTTCGCTGACCGCGGCGATGTCGCTCGCCATCGGCATCGGCGCGAACACGACGATCTTCACGGTCGCGAACGCGCTCCTCTTCCGGCCCCCCGCCGGCGTGGCCGATCCCGACCGCCTGGTCGACATCGGCCGCAGCCAGGGCGGCAGCGGCTTCGATACGAATTCCTATCCAAATTACCTGGACATCCGCTCGCGGACCAGCACGCTCTCCGGCGTGTACGCGTACCGGCTCGATCCGCAGGCGATGAGCCTCGGCGGTGAAAACGGGGCTGAGCGCATCTACGGCGAGATGGTCACGGCCAACTACTTCTCTGTGCTCGGCGCGCGGCCTGCCCTCGGCCGTCTTTTCTTGCCGGAAGACAGCGAGCAACCCGGTGCGAGCCCGTTGATCGTGTTGAGCCACCGCACATGGAAGCGCCGCTTCAACGGGGACCCGGCGGTTCTTGGCCGCACCGTCGACGTCAACGGGCGGCCATTTACGATCGTCGGCGTCGCCGCGGAAGGATTTCATGGCACGACGATCATCACGTCCGATGTCTGGCTGCCGATGTCCATGGTCGGAACGGTGTCGCCGCGCATGGGCGATCGCATTCTGACCAGCCGCGAGTCGGTCTGGCTCGTGATGGGCGGCCGGCTGAAGCCGGGCGTCAGCGTCCGGCAGGCACAGGCCGATCTCGATCGCGTCGGCGGCGCGCTCGTGTCGGAGTTCCCCGACGCGAACCGCGGGCGCGGGGTGCGCGTCCTGCCGTCCGCGCCGATCCCGGGCAACAGCGCTCCGGTCGCCGCGTTTCTCGGCGTGTTGATGGGAATCGTCGCGCTGGTGCTCGCGATTGCCTGCGTGAACGTCGCCGGCGTGCTCGTCGCGCGGGCGGCGACGCGCCGGCGTGAAATTGCCGTGCGGCTGGCGATTGGCGCCGGTCGTGCGCGACTCATTCGCCAGATGCTCGTCGAAACGGCGGTCCTGTTCCTGATCGGCGCGACGGCGGGGCTGGCGCTCGCTCGCGCGGTCGTCGCGCTGCTCGTGGCAACGCTGCCCGCGCTGCCGTTTCCGATCGACCTCACGATGCCCGTGAATGGCCGCGCCGTCGCGTTCACAGCGGCGCTTTCGCTCCTGGCGGCGGCGCTCTCGGGCCTCGCACCCGCGTTTCATGCATCGAACGGCGACGTCCTCAGCGGCCTGCGCGGCGAATCGACCGCCGTGACGGCAACACCGCGTCTGCGCAGCGCGCTGCTCGTCAGCCAGGTCGCGTTCAGCATCGTGCTGGTCGTCGCGGCCGGTCTGTTCGCGCGCGCGCTGCACCGTGCCGCCAGCATCGATCCCGGGTTCGATCCCGGTGGCATCGAGCTCGCGTCGCTCGATTTCTCCCTCGGCGGTTACACAGATCAAACGGGGCCGATGTTCGCGTCCGATCTCATCGATGGCGTGCGCCGGCTGCCGGGAGTCGAATCGGCGGCGCTGTCGGCGATGGTTCCGCTCGGCGATTCAGGCCTCGGACTCGGCGGGCTGACGGTGCCCGGCATCACGCCGCCGCGCGGTGAACGCTACTTCGAGGCCGACTGGGACGTCGTCTCGCCCGGGTATTTCAGCATGATGAAGATCCCGCTCGTCGCGGGCCGTGATTTCGGTGACACCGATCGCGCACCGTCGCCGTACGTGATGATCGTCAACGAGACGGCGGCGCGTCGATGGTGGCCGGGTGAGTCGCCGCTCGGCAAAACGATCCTGCAGCAGGACGACGGGCCGGGGCAGCCGGACCGCATGAGGCCGCTGACGATCATCGGCGTCGCGCGCGATAGCAAGTACCGGAGTCTCGGGGAAGCGCCGCGCGCGTTTGTGTACGTGCCGTACTCACAGCAGTACATCTCTCGCGCGACGATCATGGCGCGCGCCGCGGGCGGACGACGGCTCGCGTCGGAGCTTCGAGCCTTCGTCACCGAGCGCAATCGCAACCTTCCAGTCGTCAGCACGCAGTCGTTCGAAGAATACGCGTCGGTCGCGCTGGTGCCACAGCGCGTGGCTGCGTCCATTGCCGGCACTCTCGGCATCATCGGCCTGCTGCTGGCGGCGATGGGAATCTACGGCGTCACCGCGCTGATCGTGTCGAGCCGCACGCGCGAAATCGGCATCCGCATGGCGCTCGGCGCGCGCCGCGCGACCGTCGTGCGGTTGGTGCTGCGGCAAGGCCTGACGCTCGGCCTGGCCGGCATCGTCGTTGGCCTTGCAATCGCAGCCGGCGCCAGCCGTTTCCTCGCGTCTTTCTTGCTTGGTATCGGCCCGACCGATCCGATCGCGTTCATCGGCGCCGCGACGCTATTCGGAATCGTCAGCGCCGCGGCCTGCTACGTGCCCGTACGACGGGCCACCGAAATCGATCCGATGCAAGCGCTCCGGCATGACTGAAGCACCAGCCACCCGCAACGAGGCACGAACCACCAACCACTAGTCACCAACCACCAGCCACCAGCCACCAGTCACTAGTCACTAGTCACCGTCCACCAGCCACCAGCCACTAGTACCGATAGTGGTCCGGCTTGTACGGCCCGTCGACCGGCACGCCGATATAGTCCGCCTGATCCTTCGTCAGTTTCGTCAGCTTTACGCCGAGATGATCGAGATGCAGGCGCGCGACCTGCTCGTCGAGCTGTTTCGGAAGCATGAACACTTTCTTGCCGTACTTGCCGGCGTTCTGATTCAGATCGAGTTGTGCCAGAACCTGATTCGTGAACGACGCGGACATCACGAAGCTCGGGTGTCCGGTTGCGCAGCCGAGATTCAGCAGCCGGCCTTCCGCGAGCACCATCACGCTGTGGCCGTCGGGAAAACGGAATTCGTCATATTGCGGCTTGATTTCGATCCGCTGGATGCCGGCGAATTTCTTCAGCCCCGCCATGTCGATTTCGTTGTCGAAGTGTCCGATGTTTCCGACGATCGCTTTGTCTTTCATCCGCTTCATGTGATCGACGGTGATGATGTTGTGGTTGCCGGTCGCCGTGATGAAGATGTCGGCGGTTTCGAGCACGTCGTCGATCGTCGCGACCTGGAAACCTTCCATCGCCGCCTGCAATGCGCAGATCGGATCGATCTCCGTCACGATCACGCGGCAGCCCTGACCCCGAAGCGCCTGCGCGCAGCCTTTGCCGACTTCACCGTAGCCGAAGACGACCGCGACTTTTCCACCGAGCATGACGTCGGTCGCGCGCGCGAGGCCGTCGGGCAGCGAGTGGCGGCAGCCGTAGATGTTGTCGAATTTGCTCTTGGTCACCGAGTCGTTCACGTTGATGGCGGGGAAGAGGAGCGTGCCCGCTTCCATCATCTGGTACAGGCGATGGACGCCGGTCGTCGTTTCCTCGCTGACGCCGCGGATGGTCGACGCGATGCGCGTGTAGCGACCGCTGTCCTTCGCGATCGACGCGCGAATCGTCTGAAGGATCACGCCCCATTCCTCAGGATCTTTGTTCGGGTCGAATGCCGGCACCTTGCCGGCCTTCTCGAACTCGACCCCTTTGTGCACCAGCAGCGTCGCGTCACCGCCATCGTCGACGATCAGCGTCGGGCCGTTGCCGTCGGGCCACTCGAGCGCCTGTTCCGTGCACCACCAGTACTCGTCGAGCGTCTCGCCTTTCCACGCGAACACCGGCGTGCCCTTCGGGCTCGCGCCGGTGCCACCGGTTTCCGGCCGGCCGACGACGACGGCGGCGGCGGCGTGATCCTGTGTCGAGAAAATATTGCACGAGACCCAGCGGACGTCCGCGCCGAGCTCGTTCAGCGTCTCAATCAGGACGGCCGTTTGAATCGTCATGTGCAGCGAGCCCATCACGCGCGCACCCGCGAGCGGCTTCTTCGCGCCATGCTGTTTTCTGAGCGCCATGAGGCCCGGCATTTCCTGCTCGGCGAGGCGGATCTCTTTGCGGCCGAATTCGGCGAGCGCGAGGTCGCGCACTTTGTACGGCTCGCGCCCCGTTGCCTTTGCTGCTTCGAATGGATGGATTTTCTCGGTCACTGTTGCCATAGGTGTCTCTCTTCTTTTACTTTGCGCTGGGGCCCCACCCCCAGCGCCTGTGCCTTCGCGGCCGCTCGGCCGCTCGGCTTTGCGTTGTCGCGACTTTCTTGCGGCGACTTTCCGCTTCGTGATCCTTTTGCGCGCTTGCCACGAATAAGCCCGGACCCTTGGCGTTCGCGTGTGACGGCAGCGCGACGACGTGGGTGTCGCGGAAGCCGTTCGCGGCCAGCCGGCTGTGAATCTGTTCGTCCGAGAACCCGAGCCACACGTGGCCCATCTGTTGACGATAACTCTCCCGGTCGTGCGGCAGCATGTCGACGAGAATCAGCCGGCCGCCGGGTTTGAGCACGCGGTTCGCTTCTGCCAGGGCTTTATCGGGATCCGCGACGTAGTGCAACACCAGCATCATGGTCGCGGCATCGAGCAGGGCATCGTCGATCGGCAGCGCCTCGAGGTCGCCGCGGCGCAGATCCACGTTGTCGAATCCCTGCAGCCGCTTTTTCGCCGCGTGCAGCATCTGCGCCGACGCGTCCACGGCAATCGACGCGCGTGACGAACGGCGCGAAGATCGCGGAGACCGGGCCGGTGCCGCACCCGAGGTCCCCGACGATCCAGCCGGGTCCCGCCAGCGCGGCGAGAGCTGCGAGATGAAATCGATCGCCAAAGAGCTCGTCGCGCACGCGATCCCACTGGCCGGCGGAGGATGAAAAGAATTCCTGCGACTTGGTGCGGCGCTCGGCCAGAGCGGCCTGAAGGCGCCGCTGATCCTGGGCGGCGGCCGCAGTCGACCCGACCTGCTCGCGAACCAGCAGCCAGAGCTTTCGTGCCGAGCCGTCCAACTGGTCGCGAGTCATCGCGTACAGATGACTCGTGCCCTCGGCCCGCACGGCGATCCAGCCCGTATCCGCCAGAGCCTTGAGATGCCGGCTGACCGTCGATTGCGGCAGCTGAAGGACGGCGCACAGCTCGCCAACCGTCAGCTCGTGCCGATCGAGCAGCAGCAAGATTCTGCTGCGCGTCGTATCGGCCAACGCCGACAGGTGATCGAGAATGACTGGTGCGGAACGGGCATTCATCGCTTAATCCGTCTATCCGGATTAAACGATAAACTGACGCGCCTGTCAAGTGAGGCAACTGAGGAGGCGGTTACACCATCTGGGGATTGGATGATCTGGTGATCTGGTTGATGGGCTGATTGATTGGCTGATTGAGCCAATCACCCCAATCACCACATCACCCAATGACCAGATCCATCGGCTAGAAACCAGGCGAGAGATTGAACTGAAAGACCATTCCGCGGCCGGGCCGCTGGAACGGGTGGCTGAAATCGAACTGGCCAACGGCGTAGCCGAACAGATTCACGCGCAGCGTGACGCCGGCGCTGACCACCCCGTCGTGAACGTCGAACGGATGCGGCACGGTGCCGCTGCCGAGCACGTTCGACGCGAGCGAGGGCGCGCTCACGTTGTTCCAGGCCAGGCCGCCGTCGGCGAAGAAGGCCACTTCCACGGGCACCGGCCCGTACATGCGCTGCGAGGCGCCGAACGGCCGCAGCAGCGGGAACCGGAACTCGACGTTCGCGACCAGAAAACGGCTCCCGACGAGCCGGTCGAATGCGGGACATTGGCTGGCGGCGGTCGGGACGCAGTCGGTCGTGTCGAACGTCCCGACGTCGTATCCGCGCACGAGATTCGGGTAGCCGATAAACAGCGGAAACAGCCGCTGATCCTCTCCGCCAGCACCGTAACGACCATAGTGCATCACGCGCGTCGCGATCGTGTAGAACGGCACGGGCATGAAGTAGCGGCGGTAGTCCGCCAGCACGCTCGTGAAATCGATCGATCCGAAGGCCGGCGATGCTTCGACGCGATATCTCTGCCCCTGCACCGGGCTCGTCGCGCCGTAGTTCGACGTGTCGTACACGAACGCCGCCGTCGTCGTCGCCGAGCGTGAGGGGATTGGCCAGCGATGTGGTGGATGTGTCGTTGGAGAGCACGCTGCCGCTGACGAGCGAGAACGTTGTCGTCTGGACGATCTGATCGAACGAGATCTGCGTCACCCCGCCTTGGAATTCGAGCCGCTCCGACCGGTTGAGTGGATACGCGACGATGGCAGCCCCGCTGCGCTCGGTTTGCCGATAGAGGATCGTCTGGTCGACTTCCGCAGGTTCGTTGCCGACGGCCGTGATGCCACTCACGAACCCGCCCGAGAGATACGGAATCTGACCGCCGACGACGCCCCAGTTCCAGCGGTGCGCCTGGTTGAAGTACATCACCTGCGCGGCGGTGTTCTTCAGGTCGAAATTATTGGTGAACCCGGAATTCACCTGCACGACGGCGCCGAGCGAATGGTCCCCGAGCATGTCGCTGAACTGGAGGCCGAGGCCGCCGCCTATCGCGGTACCGAAGCGGCTCGCACCGACGCCGATACTCGGCTGCGCGACCGCTTCGAGCGACAGCCGCGGCTTGTACTCGGCGGCGGTGTAGGTCGGCTGTACTGGCAGGCCGAATCGCGCGTCCGCGAGCAGCGTGCCGACGAGGCTCATCTTGCGGTCGAGAGGTGGCAGCGCGCCTGCGGACGGCGCGCCGGCCCGCACGCCCGTGATGTCTGAAATCGCCGGAGTCTGAAGCGGCAGCGTGTAGATGTCGTATTTCCCGCTCTCGTACACGCTGAACGACGCGACGCCGGCCGACGCCGACACTGATAACGCTGGACTCGTAGACGTGATGCCGCTCAGGCCGGTGCCGACATTCGTGATCTGCGCGACGTCGCCACTCGCGACGGCGACACGATACAGGTTCGGAATGCCGTCGCGATCCGAGATGAAGTACAGCAGCTTGCCGTCGGGCGACCACTGCGGATTGATGTTCTTGCCGTCCGTGAACGCGCGCACCTGTTCGATCGCGCCGGTGGTCGGATCGATGAGCGCGAGCCTGTAGTCGCCGATCTTCAACGTCTCGAGCGACGATGTGAATCGGTCAGTCGCAAAGGCGATGCGTGTGCCATCGGGCGACCACGAGGGCTGGAGGTCTGCGTACGCGTCGTGCGTCAGCGCTTTGAGCTGTCCCGCGTTCAAGTCGTACACGTACAGATCGGTGAGCCCTCGGCTCATCCCCGTGAAGCACACCGCGTGTCCGTCCGGCGCCCACGTCGGATTGAAGATCTCGTCGACATCCGGAATGGAAACCTCCCGTTGCTTGTCGCCGGTGACGGCGTTGAAGACCGCGAGCGCGGGATGGCCGCCGACCACCGTCGCGATGGCGATCCGTTTTCCTTCGCGATCCCATGCGCCGGCGGAGTAGATGAACTGAATGCTCGAGAAGTGCGGGTTCGTCGCGTTGCTCGTCAAGCGGTGCAGGATCTTTCCTGTGTCCGCGTCCGCGATGAACAAATCCGTTGAGAAGAAGCTCCGCTCGGAGAGAAACGCAATCAGCTTGCCGTCGGGGCTGATCGTCGGGCCGACGTTGAGATCGGCGCCGAGCTCGCCCGCTTTGATCGCGAGATGACCGATTTCATTCGGCGGCATCGTGGACGCGAGAATCGGCTGGTACGCGCTCCGCGTCGCTTCCTGCCAGTCGCTCGAGAGCTGCTTCTCGTCGATGCCGAGCACACGCTTGAACGTCGCATCCATGTCGCCGCTCAGCGCGCCGAGCGATAGCAGCTGCCGAATCACATCGTCGCCATACCGACCGCCGACGTACGCCCAGAACGCCTGCCCCCAGCGATACGGGAAGTATTTCGGATCGTTCAGCTGCTTGATTGTCGGCAGCTTGTCCTGCCGGACGGCATCGCGCAGCCACATCGCCGTGTTCGGATCGACCGGCCCGAGCGACAGATACTCGGCCATGCCTTCGATGAACCACAGCGGCAGGCGTTTCGGCGCCGTTCTGGCCGGCGGGTGCGCCCGGCCGCGTGGTGATGTCGAACTGGAACGCATGCACGAGCTCGTGGCCGATCACATGGTCGGTGTCGCCGAGCGGACCGCCCATCGGCAGCACGATGCGACGCCGCACCGGCTCGGTGACGCCGCCGGTTCCTTCGCCGAGCTCACCCTGGATTGCGTTGGTCTGCTCGAAATCGGGATGCGAGGCATACAGGACGAGCGGCTGCCGGCCGCGGAGCGTGTAGGCGAATATCCGCTCGAGCCGCGCGTGCCACCGTTCGGCCATACGCGCGGCGATGTCGATCCCGTCACGCTCGCTCGGGTAGAAGTAGATGTCGAAGTGCTCGGTCTTGAGGACCTGGAAATCGAGCTGCTTGTATTGGACTTTGTTGCGCCCGAAATACTCCTGCGCGCGAGCGGTTGCCGACGACAACAACAGGAAAGTGCAAATGCCTGCGAGCGCTGCAGATCGTCGCGCGTGCTGATCCATGGCGCCCGCAAATAGTGCAAACGGAACGCCACGGCTGGCTCAGCGAATCGATGTCGGGTTCATGCAGATCGCGATCGCTGTGCCGCCGTTCGGCTGAGCCGCACAGTAGTCGGCGATGGCGCGCACGACGTCGCGATGCGCGGCCGAAGACGACTGCGCCTGAGAGGCACTCGACAATCCATGCGCGATGCCGCGCACCAGCGGCATCAGCGAAATGCTGAACAGAGGCATCGGTGCATTCGGGTCGAGTCGCTGTTGCTGCTCGTACGCGTACAGGCCGCCATACGGCACCGGCCCGGACCGGAAATCCACCGGCGACATCGCGCGCTCGAACCACGACTTTTCGACGACATGGACGACGAAGTCCGCCTTCGGGTTCTCTTCAGGAAGCCGCAGCGTGTCGGGGCGCTCCAGCGCGGCGCGAATCCGATCGAGCGACACGAGCTCCGAGGGGTTGGCGCTTGGCGGAGGCGACGGTTGTGGCGCCTGTGACGCGAGCAAGGCGCCCAGGAGCAGCGCGGCGCCCTGCATCAGCGAATCGCGCCCGGGTTGATGCAGATCTGAATGCCGGCGCCGCCGCGTGGCTGCGCAGCGCAGTAGTCGACGACCGCCCGCGCGACTTCCTCTCTCGCTTGCGCTTCGGCGTGCGCCCGTTCGGCGGTCGTGATGGCACTCGCCGCGCGGCCGGCGAGATAGTGTCCGGCGAGATTTTCGGCGAGGATCGTGAGCAGCTCGGGCTGGCTGAATTCCGAATACGGCTGACGCAGAGGATTGTTCACGGCGGGGAACAGCTGCCGCTGCTGCTCGTACGCATACACACCGCCGGCCGGCGTGGGCCCGCTCTTGAAGTCGAGGCTATTGATTAGATCCTCGAGCTTGATCCGCTGCTTTTCCTCGATCGCGATCGTGAAGTTCGGCACCTCGTTCACTCCGCGAAGGGGCCCCTGCTGTGGTTGCTCGAGCGCGCCTTTAATGCGCGCGAGCGAAACGGGCAGCTCGCCCTGGGCCTGAGAGTCCTGCACCTCGGCCGCGTCCCCTGAGGTGGACTCTGAGGTGGACGCTGACGCATGGTTCACGCCCTGGGCGCCCGCCGGCGCCGCAAAGAGCGTGGCCGCAAGTGCCAGAGCCGCAAGGCGCATAGGGATTAGGACGTCCAGCATCCCGGTTCAGCTCGCTTCCTGTCAAACATCGAAATCTGCAGGACTCCTGCCATCAGCTCGCCACGCGCACACTGACCGCTGCCGAACAGGTGCGCGATCGCGTCCCCCAGGCGTAGAATGGCGCTGATCGGAGAGCGCTGATGCATCAAGTCCCGCGCACGGATCAAATTGAGCTCGCTGAGGCGATCGCTGAAGGTGCCCGTCGTCGTCCGGAGCAGGCATTCGGCGAATACTTCTCCGACAAGGGCGGCTCATGCGCGCTCGGTGCTGCGTACGAAGGCGCATACGCGCTGCCCGACGATGCGCACGCAGTGCGGCCGCGGCTCGATCGGCTCTTCGATTGTCTGGAGAACGTGCGGCGCAAGTGTCCGGAAGGCTGCAACAAACGGCTGCCGCTCAACGCGATCATCTTGCACTTGAACGACGATCATCACTGGACGCGCGAACAAATCGTCAACTGGTTGAAGAATACGTAATCACCAACCACTAGCCACCAGCCACCAGAGTGTGCCCGAACTGCCCGACGTTGAAATCTACGTCGAGGCGCTGACCGACCGCATTTCCGGGCGGCGTCTCGATCGCGTCAATCTTTTCAGTCCCTTCGTTCTCCGCTCATACGATCCTCCTCTCGACGCGATTCACGACGCGATCGTTGGCGGTGTCCGCCGCGTCGGCAAGCGGCTGGTGATCGGGTTCGATCGCGATCTCTTCCTCATCATTCACCTGATGATTGCCGGTCGCCTGCGCTGGCGCGACAAGGGGCAGAAGCCGGGCGTCGGACCGAAAATGATCCTCGCGTCGTTCGAGTTCGCGCACGGCACGCTGCTCTTCACCGAGGCCAGCTCGAAGAAGCGCGCGTCGCTGCAGCTCGTGCGCGGTGAGGCCGGCGTCCACGCCGTCGATCCGGGAGGCATCGAGCCGCTCGAGGTCACACTCGACGAGTTCCGGGCCGCCGTCGTCCGCGAAAACCACACCGTGAAACGCACGCTCACCGATCCGCACCTGTTCAGCGGAATCGGCAACGCGTATTCGGACGAGATCCTGCACGCGGCGAAGATGTCTCCGCTGAAGCTGACGCAATCGCTCGCGCCGGCGGAGATCGAGGCGCTCTACTCGGCGGTGCGCGAGACGTTGACGTTGTGGGTGAGCCGCCTGCGGCAGCAGGCCGGCGACAGGTTTCCGGAGAAGGTGACCGCATTTCGCGACGACATGGCCGTCCACGGCCGGTACAAACTGCCATGCCCGGTCTGCGGCGCGCCGGTTCAGCGGATCGTCTACGCGTCGAACGAGTGCAACTACTGCGCGCGGTGCCAGACGGGCGGCCGCCTGCTCGCGGACCGCTCGCTGTCGCGACTCCTGAAGGACGACTGGCCGAAGTCGATCGACGATCTGTAGCGCGCAGGTTGCATCAGTAAATCAATACATGTAGATTTATAGATATGAAGCAGGCATCCGGCGTGTACCGGATCCTCGGCGACGAGGCTCGTCTCCGGCTCCTTCGCGTGCTCTCGAAGGAGCGGTTGAACGTCAGCGAGCTCACAGCCGTCCTCGGCCTGGCCCAATCCGGCGTCTCGCGGCACCTCGGCCTGCTGAAGGACGCGGGGCTCGTTGCGGAAGAGAAAGACGGCGGCTTCAGCTACTACCGCGTGGCCTCGACCGGGAACGATACGGCCGCCGGCTTGTGGCCGCTCCTCGACTCGCAGTTCGCGGTCGCTTCGGCAGAGGCGTCGGTCCGCGCCGACGATGCACGGCTCCAGGAAGTGCTTCGGCTTCGAAAGGAAAATTTCGACGCCCACGCCGGCCCGGACAGCCGCGACGCGCGGCAGCTCGTGCCCGGGAGGAGCTGGGCCGCCTGGTCGCGGGCGCTCGGCCTCCTGATGCCGCGCGTGAAAGTCGCGGATCTGGGCTGCGGGGAAGGGTACCTCACGGTCGAAGCCGCCCGCTGGGCGTCGAAAGTGATCGCCGTCGACCGCTCGGCCGCCGTCCTGACGCGAGCGAAAGCGCTCGCCCGACGACGACGCATGACGAACATCGTGTGGAAGCGCGGCGAGCTCGAAAAGGTGCCGATCGCGGACGGCACAATTGACGTCGCGCTGTTGTCGCAAGCGCTTCATCATGCGCAGCAGCCTGAGCGGGCTATTTCGGAGGCCGCGCGCATCACGGCTCCCGGCGGCCGCGTGCTGGTGCTCGATCTCCGCACCCACGAGGAACAGTGGGTCCGCGCAAAGCTCGGCGATCGTCGGCTGGGGTTCGACGACGACGAGTTGAAATCGATGCTCGCCGACGCACGGCTCCGCGACGTCACCGTCCGCGTGGGAGCGCGTAAGACCGGCGATCCGTTTACCGTCCTGATCGCCTCCGGGACAAAGGGCGAACGCCATGGCTGATCTCACTCTGCTCGCACGTCTGCTCGCCGACCGCATTCTCGTTCTCGATGGCGCCATGGGGACGATGATTCAGCGGCACGGGCTGACCGAGGCCGATTTCCGCGGTCAACGGTTCGCCGATCATCCCCGCGACGTGCGTGGCAACAACGATCTGCTGATCCTGACGCGCCCCGACGTCATCAGCGACATCCATCATCAGTACCTCGAAGCCGGCAGCGACATCATCGAGACGAACACGTTCAGCAGCACGGCGATCGCGCAATCCGACTACGGCCTGGAGTCGGTCGTTTACGAGCTGAACCTCGAAGGCGCTCGGCTCGCGCGCGCCGCCTGCGACGAATGGACGCGGCGCACGCCCGATCGGCCGCGGTTTGCCGCCGGATCCATGGGGCCGACCAACCGCATCCTGTCGATTTCGCCCGACGTGAACAACCCGGGCTTCCGCAACATGACTTTCGACGAGCTGAAGGATGCGTATCGAGAGCAGTCCCGCGGCCTCATCGACGGCGGCTGCGATCTGCTGCTGCTCGAAACGATCGTCGACACGCTGAACGCTAAAGCGGCGATCGTCGCGATCGAGGAGCTGTACGAGGAGCGGGGGACCACCGAGGCCGAACGGCTGCCGCTCATGATCTCGGTCACCATCACCGACCGGAGCGGCCGCACGCTGTCGGGCCAGACGGTCGACGCGTTCTGGGTGTCGATCGCGCACGCCCGCCCGTTCAGCGTGGGCATCAACTGTGCGCTCGGCGCGCGCGACATGCGGCCGTATCTCGCCGAGCTCGCGCGAATCGCGACCTGCTACATCAGCTGCTATCCGAATGCCGGGCTTCCGAACGCCTTCGGTCAATACGATGAGCAGCCGAGTGACACCGGCGGGTACCTCGGGGAATTCGCCGAGAGCGGGTTCGTGAACATCGTCGGCGGCTGCTGCGGCACGACTCCGGACCATGTCAGGGCGATTGCCAAGGCCGTCGAGCACCGGCGACCGAGAACACTGGAGCGCAGGGACCCGGCGAACGGATCCTCCGAGGGGGAGATGTTTACGCGGTTCGCCGGACTTGAAACCCTCACGATCCGCCCCGATTCCAATTTCCAGATGATCGGCGAGCGTACGAACGTGACCGGATCGATCCGGTTCGCGCGGCTGATCCGATCGGGCGATTTCGCGGAAGCCGCGGCGGTCGCGCTCGAACAGGTGCGCGGCGGAGCCAATCTCATCGACGTCAACATGGACGAAGGGATGCTCGATTCCGAGCGGGCGATGACCGAGTTCCTGAACTACATCGCAACCGAGCCGGAGATCGCCCGGGTGCCGGTGATGATCGACAGCTCCAAGTGGTCGGTGATCGTCGCCGGGCTGAAGTGCGTGCAGGGCAAGCCCGTTGTCAATTCGATCAGCCTGAAGGAAGGCGAAGACGATTTCCTGCGGAAGGCCGCGCTCGTCCGCCGATATGGGGCCGGCGTCGTGGTGATGGCGTTCGACGAGCAGGGACAGGCCGACACCGTCGAGCGGAAGGTCGCGATCTGCCAGCGCGCCTACACGCTGCTGACCGAGCGCGCCGGGTTCGATCCATCGGACATCATTTTCGACCCGAACATTCTTGCGATCGCGACCGGGCTCGAGGAGCACAACGAGTACGCGATCAACTTCATCGAGGCTACGCGCATCATCAAGTCGACCTGCCCCGGGGTCAAGGTGAGCGGCGGCGTGAGCAATCTGTCGTTTTCATTTCGCGGCAACGCCATCGTCCGCGAAGCGATTCATTCGGCATTTCTGTATCACGCGATCAAAGCCGGCATGGACATGGGCATCGTCAACGCCGGCCAGCTCGCCGTGTACGAAGACATCCCGAAAGAGCTTCTCGAACACGTCGAAGACATTATTTTCAACCGCCGGTCCGACGCGACGGAGCGGATGGTGGAGTTCGCCGCGACCGTGAAAGGCGCCGGCAAGCAGCGCGAGCACGACGTTGCCTGGCGTGAGGCGCCGGTCGAAGCGCGCCTGTCGCACGCGCTCGTGCACGGGGTCGTCGACTTCATCGAGGTCGACGTCGAGGAAGCACGGCAGAAGTACCCGCGGCCGCTCGACATCATCGAAGGGCCGCTCATGGACGGCATGAAGGTCGTCGGCGACCTTTTCGGCGCGGGCAAGATGTTTCTGCCGCAGGTCGTCAAGTCGGCGCGCGCGATGAAGCGGGCCGTCGCCTATCTGCAGCCTTTCATGGAACAGGAGAAGGAAAGTGAAAAGGCAAAAGGCATCAGGCAGAAGGCCAAGGGAAAAATCGTGATGGCGACCGTGAAGGGCGACGTGCACGACATCGGCAAGAACATCGTCGGCGTCGTGCTCGGCTGCAACAGCTACGACGTCGTCGATCTCGGCGTGATGGTGCCCGCGGCGAAGATCCTGCAGACCGCGCTCGACGAGCACGCGGACCTCGTCGGCCTGAGCGGCCTGATCACGCCCTCGCTCGACGAGATGGCGTTTGTCGCGAAGGAAATGGAACGGCGGCACATGCGCATGCCGCTGCTCATCGGCGGCGCCACCACGAGCAAGCAACACACGGCCGTGAAGATCGCGCCCGAGTTCAGCGGAACGACCGCGCACGTCCTCGATGCGTCGCGAGTCGTGGACGTGGTCTCCAGCCTGCTGAGCGACGAACGTCGCGCGACGTTCGAGCAGGCGAACCGCGATCTGCAGGAGCAGTTGCGCAACCAGCACAATGCGCGCAAAGAGCGGCCGCTGCTGCCGTACACCACCGCGCTGGCGAACCGTCTGAAGATCGACTGGACCTCGGAGCCGCTCGCGACGCCGTCGTTCGTCGGCCGACGGGAGCTTCGCGGCGTGCCGCTCGAGAAGCTGACGCCGTTCATCGACTGGACGTTTTTCTTTGCCGCATGGGAGCTCAAGGGGCGGTTTCCTGCGGTGCTCGATCATCCCCAGGTACGGCGCCGCCGCGCGCGAGCTGTACGCGAATGCGCGCGCGCTTCTCGATCGCATCGTCGCGGAGAAGCTTCTCACCGCGAATGCCGTCTATGGATTCTGGCCAGCCGTGAGCGAGGCCGACGACATCGTCCTCTACCGGGATGCCGCGAAGACCGGCGAGGTCGCGCGGTTCAACATGCTGCGGCAGCAGGAAGCGGTCGCCGACGCGAAGGCCAATCTGTCGCTGGCCGACTTTGTCGCGCCGCGGGAGAGCGGACGCACCGACTACATCGGGGCCTTCGCGGTCACGGCTGGACTCGGCGCCGACGATCTCGCGCACGAGTTCGAGCGTCAACACGACGACTACGACGCCATTATGGTGAAGGCGCTGGCCGACCGGCTGGCCGAGGCGTTCGCGGCATACCTGCACGCGACCGCGCGCGCGGAGTGGGGCTTCGGCGAGCCGATCGATCCGAAGCGGATGGAGAAGATCATCGGCGAAGATCATCGTGGGATCCGTCCGGGATTCGGGTATCCCGCGTGCCCCGACCACAGCGAGAAATTCAAGCTCTTCGATCTGCTCGGTGCGCAGGGCGTCGGCATCGCGCTCACCGAGCACGCCGCGATGCTGCCGGCCGCAAGCGTGAGCGGGCTCTACTTTGCCAGCCCTCATGCGCGTTACTTCACGGTCGGCCGCATCGGGGAGGATCAGATCGCGTCGTACGCGCGGCGCAAAGGGGTGTCGGTCGAACAGGTAGAGCGCTGGGTGTCGGCGAACCTCTCGTACGAACCGGCCCGCTGCTGAGATCGACAGGGAATTCCTACCCGCACGGGTAAGCCCTTCCCGACCACGCCGCAGCGCTCACAAGCGCTGCCGATGGGAATCTGTGGCGCTCTTCCGACTCGCAATTCCTGCGTACCGTGTGTCGGAATGGCACAAGGTTGCAGGTGCTCGCCATCGCAAGGCAGTCGCTCGCCTCACTTCTAAGTCGCTCGAACGAAACGATTAATCATCCCGCCTACGAAAACGCTCGAGCCGGTCTGCCTTTTGCTGTATATGGCCCCGCTATGACGAGGCTTTGTCCGCCGGATTCGCGCCGCAAGGCGGTCTGGGGTCGCGCGACGTCGGTCGGGATCTTCCTGGTGTGCTTCGGTCTCACAACAGGCGTCGCCACGAGCGCCGCTGCGGCGGGCGCGCACGCACGCGTGGCCCCCAGGGCCAGAAAGAATGCGCCGAACGCCTTCGTCACCCACGAGAAGCTCGATCGCGAGCTGACGCGCCGCGCGGCGATTCCATCGAACGCCACGACCAGCGTGATCGTGACGTTCACCGATGGTGAGCTGCCGCTCGAATTCAAACCATTCGTCAAGGGCGGCCGCGCCAGGCTTGGCATCATCAACGGCTATGCGATCGAGGTGCCGAATCGGTTCCTGAAGACGCTCGCCGCGAATCCCAACGTCGTCCAGTTTCACGTCGACCGGCCGCTGTTCAAACAGAATCTGCGCACCTCGGTCACGACGGGATCGCGCGCGCTCCAACAGGCCCTCGGCATCACCGGCGCCGGCGTCGGCGTCGCCGTCATCGACTCGGGCATCGCCGCGTGGCACGACGATCTCACCAACCGCTCGAGCCGTGTCTATCCATTCGGCAACCAGCGCGTCTCCGCGTTCGTCGATTTCGTGAACGGCCGCACGATGCCGTACGACGATGATGGCCACGGGACGCATGTGGCGGGCGTGATCGCGGGCAATGGCTACGACTCGAGCGGGCAGAAAGCGGGCATGGCGCCCGACGCGAGCCTCGTCTCGCTGAAAGTGCTGGACGCGAACGGTCAGGGCACGATCAGTAACATCATCGCGGCGCTCGATTGGGTGCTGGCGAACAGAACGACGTACAACATCCGGATCGTCAACCTGTCGGTCAGCGCCAACGTCACCGAGTCGTACTGGACCGACCCGCTCACGCTGGCGGCCAAGCGGCTGGTGGACGCGGGCGTGGTTGTCGTGGCGGCCGCGGGCAACCGCGGCAGGAATGCAGGCGGGCAGGCGCAGTACGGCGGGATCGGCGCGCCGGCGAACGCGCCGTGGGTCCTCACGGTCGGCGCCTCCAGCACGAACGGCACGACGATCCGGTCCGACGATACGATCGCGTCGTTCAGCTCGCGAGGGCCGACGTACCTCGATTGGGCCGCAAAGCCGGATCTCGTCGCGCCAGGCGTGGGCACGGTATCGATGGCGGCGCCCGGCAGCACCCTCGCGACCCTCAATCTGAAATTACTCATTGCGGGCACGATCTCCACGAGCTCGGCGCCTTACCTGAGCCTGACCGGAACGAGCATGGCGGCGCCGGTCGTCTCGGGTGTCGTCGCGCAGATGCTGCAGGTGAATCCCGGCCTGACGCCGAATGCGGTGAAGGCGATCCTTCAATACACGTCGCAGGTGTACCCGGGCTACGACGCGTTGACCGAAGGCGCCGGGTTCCTGAACGCGATTGGCGCGGTGACGGCTCGCGCAGTTTTTCGCGACCGCGAAACCGGGCGACAAGGCGCCGACTCAGAGCATGTGGGGCAAGCATGTCATCTGGGGCAACCACATGTTGAGTGGCGGCTTAGTGCTGCCCTCCGCCAACGCGTGGAGCGTGGGGACGACCTGGGGTGCTGTCCAGACCGCCGACGGAACCGACAACATCGTCTGGGGCACGAGCTGTGCGGATCCGGCGTGCGCCAACGTTGTGTGGAGCACCGCGACCGGTCCCGACAACATCGTGTGGGGAACATCGTGTCTGGACAAGACGTGCACCAACATCGTGTGGGGCACGGCCACCGGCGACGACAACATCGTCTGGGGTACGGACTGCGGCGGTGACGACTGCGACGACGTCGTGTGGGGCACTGCCGATGGTACCGACAACATCGTTTGGGGCACCGCCAGCGGCGACGACAACATCGTGTGGGGCACGGGCGACGGCGACGACAACATCGTCTGGGGCACGGCCGATGGCACGGACAACATCGTCTGGGGCACGGGCGACGGCACCGACAATATCGTCTGGGGCACGGCCGATGGCACGGACAACATCGTGTGGGGGACGCTCATCCAGGGCAGTCAGTCCACGTGGACGACTACGAACGGCGATGTGTCGCTGCCGTGGACGTGGCTGATGACGTTCACCGACGAACAGGTATTTGCGATTCTGAATCCGGGGTCGACGCCGCCGAGAGGTAAGACAAAGTTGGTCAGCCTGCTCGGAGGAAGCTTCTAGCCATGGAAAAGATGCCTTATCGCGACAGCGTGAGCGCGGCGGTCGTCACGCGCGAGCACAGCGCGGCCGTCACGAGCGACTGGCAGCGCGCGTTGCCGGTTCTCGCGGGGCGCGAGGTGTTGCTCCGCGAACTGCGCGCGGCCGATGCGCCCTCGCTGTTCGCCCTGCTCACGACGGCAGAAGTTTCGCGATTTATTTCTCCGCCTCCGACATCGGTTGAAGGATTCGAGCGATTCATCGCCTGGACGCATTCGCAGCGCACGGCTGGCGCCTATGCGTGCTTCGCCGTGACGCTTAAGGGTTTCGACACGGCCATCGGCATCTTTCAGATCCGGCAGCTCGAATCAGGATTCACGACGGCGGAATGGGGTTTCGCGATCGGCGCGGCATTCTGGGGAAGCGGAATCTTCAGCCAAGGTGCGGAGCTCGTGCTGCAATTCACGTTCGAGACGCTCGGCGTGCACCGGCTCGAGGCGCGGGCCGCGGTCGCGAACGGCCGCGGGAACGGCGCGCTGCTGAAGATGGGTGCCGTGCAGGAGGGCATCCTCCACAAGTCGTTCTTGAACGACGGCACCTACGTCGATCAGGTGCTCTACGCGATCATCGAAGAAGACTGGCGCGCGAAGCGGCCCGCGGCGTGGCGCGCGACCTGGCCCGCGCCGTCGATGTCGCCGGCGCGCGTGCACTGACCCGCTCGCTCGGGTGAACTCTTCCTCTACTTTTTCGCGACGCCGATCGCCGCGCCATCCGGCACCCGGCGATCGCTGCCACCCTCGAGAAGCCCTTCCTTCACATTGTTGATGATTACCTGGGCGACGCCTTGCGCACCGCCGGGAGCCAGTGTGTGCCCGCGACGTTCGAGCTCGGCGGCCGTATCGGGGGAGAAGCCGTTGCGCTCGTACGAAATTCGGTCCGGCAGCCACTGATGATGGAAGCGCGCGGCGTCCACCGCCTCCTGCGCGTTCATGCCGAAGTCGACCACGTCCAGGATCGTTTCGAGAACCGTGTTGATGATCGTGCGACCGCCGGGGCTGCCGGTGACCATGAACAAGGCACCGTCCCTGGCAAGGATCGTCGGCGCCATGCTCGAGAGCATGCGCTTCTGGGGTGCCGCAAGGTTGGGATCCGTGCCGATCAATCCTTCCGCCGTCGTGAGGCCGGGCGCCGCGTTGAAGTCGCCCATCTCGTTGTTCAGCAGGAAGCCGGCGCCCGGGACGACGATTTTTACGCCGTAGCCTTGTTCGAGCGTGTACGTCAACGACACCGCGTTCCGGTCGGCGTCGACGATCGAGATGTGCGTCGTTTCGTCGCTCTCGTGCGGCCACTCGAACGTCGTCGGAGAGGCCTTCACCGTGTGATCGCGGGAAATCGTGCCGCGCAGCTCCGTCGCATAGTCCTTCGACATGAGGCGCGCGAGCGGCATGTCGTGGTTGAAATCAGGATCGCCCAGATAATGCGCGCGGTCGGAGAAAGCCCGCTTCATCGATTCGGCGACAAGATGCACTTCGCTGGCGGCTCCGAATCCCATCTTCGTTAGGTCGTAACCCTCGAGCACGTTCAGCATCTCAATCAGCGCCACGCCGCCCGAGCTTGGCGGCGGCATCGAGATGATTTCATAGCCGCGATACGAGCCTTTCACCGGCGCGCGGCGTGACGGCTTTGTAGTTCTTCAAATCCGCACGCGTGATGAGCCCGCCGTGCGCTGTCATTTCGCGTTCGAGGGCGAGCGCGGTATCGCCTTCGTAGAATCCGGACGGACCTTCCGCCGAGATCTTCTCGAGCGTCCGCGCGAGATCGGTCTGTTTCAACGTATCGCCCGCCTCATACGGCGTCCCGTTTTTCGAGAACTGCGCGAGCGATGCGGGATATTTTTCGAACGCGCGCAGCTCGCTCTTCAGCGAGCGAGCGAGCCCCTCGCTGACCGGGAAGCCATCTCGCGCGAGCGCGACGGCCGGTTCGACGAGCCGCTTCCACGGCAGCTTGCCTTGCTCCTTCCACGCGAGGTGCAGTCCTGCCACCGTGCCCGGCACACCCACGGCGAGATAGCCGTTGTGATGAACGTCGGCGCTGTATTTGCCGTCCTTCAGGAACATCGTCGGCGACGATTTGGCCGGAGCGGTTTCCCGAAAATCGTACGCGACCGGCTCGCCGGCATTCGGCCGGTACACGAGAAAACCGCCTCCCCCAATGTTGCCCGCGGTCGGATGCACGACGGCGAGGGCGAACGCCGTCGCGACCGCTGCGTCGACGGCTCCGCCACCATCGCGGATGACGTCGGCGCCGATCTTCGACGCGATCTCGTTTTGAGAAGCGACCATGCCGCGCGGTGCGCGCGTCGGCACCGACGTCGCGTGAATCGTGACCGTGAGCAGGAACAGCGTGAGGCCGAAGAGCAGTCGCTTCATGCCGGGATTATACGGTTTTGCCCTTCCACGTGCTGTGCCTGAACAGAATCGCGCTGATGCCGCCACGAGCGGCGGTAGCAGCGCAAATTGCCAGGAAAACCGTCCGCTTATGGTTTGTAGGCGATCGCGTCGATCTCTACTCGGAGTCCCTCGTGTGGAAGCTTTGAGACCTGAACGGTTGTACGGGCGGGCCGATGATCGCCGAACATGCGTTCGTACACGGCGTTCATCTTCTTGAACTCATTCATATCCGTGAGAAACACGCCGCAGCGCAGTACGTGCTGCAGGCTCGATCCGCCGGCTTCGAGGATGGCCTGGACGTTCTTCAAACACTGCTCGGTCTGCCGTTCGATATTGTCGGCGACGATGTGTCCAGTGCTCGGGTCGGTGGCACCCTGGCCCGAAACGAAGATGAGTTGTTCGAACCCCATCCCTGGTGAGTACGGTCCGACCGGAGCCGGAAGACTGGCGGCGGTGATGGAACGATGTCGTGAATTGTCGGTCATGATTTCAGTATGTGTCATTCGCGTTCGGTCGGTCGCGAGGGGTCGGAAGACCATTCGCTCCAGGATCCGGGATACAGCTTCGCGCCATGCAATCCGGCGTGTTCGAGCGCCAGCAGATTGTGGCAGGCGGTGACGCCGGATCCGCAATAGGAGACAACGTGATTGAGAGGAACGCCGCCAACGCTCGCGTCGAGGGCGGAGCGTAGCTCCGCGGCCGGCTTGAACGTACCGTCATCCGAGAGATTCGACTTGAAGAACCGATTCGCCGCGCCGGGAATATGGCCGGGGATTTTGTCGATCGGTTCGACGTCGCCGCGGAAACGCTCGGGCGCGCGCGCGTCCAGGAGACGCCAGTCGGGATTGCGAAGGACCTGCGCGACATCGCTCACCTGCACGGTCATGTCGGTCTTCGGCTGGCCGGCAAACCGCCGCTCCTGCCGCCGCTCCCGTCCGGTCGACGCGGCGCGACCCTCGGCGAGCCACTTGGCAAACCCTCCGTCGAGGACAGCGGCGTCATCGTGGCCCAGCCAGCGGAGCAGCCACCACAACCTGCTGGCGAACATACCGCTGTCCTGATTGTACGCGACCACCTGAACACCGCTCGCGATGCCGAGCCGTCCGAGCGCGCGCGCGAGAACGACCGGGTCGGGCAAGGGGTGCCGTCCGTTCGTTCCCGTTTTTGGGCCGGAGAGATCGCGATCGAGATGCGCGTAGCCGGCGCCCGGAATATGCCCAGTCTCGTACGCGCGCTCGCCCCAGGTCGCATCCGCCAATTCGAATCGGCAGTCGACGATCACGAAACCGGGATCGACAAGATGTCCACTGAGCGCGTCGGTGCTGATGAGGGTTCGATACGCCACGGTACTTTTTCCTTTTGCCTTCTTTCTTTTTACTTTTTGTAAATCGTTCCGTTCTTCATCACGAGTTTGACGCGGCGCACTGCGGAAATGTCCTTCGTCGGATCGCCGTCGAACGCGACGAGATCCGCGAACAGCCCCGGCTTGACCGCGCCGATCTGATTCTCCATCCGGAAAACCGCGGCGGCAGTCGAGGTTGCCGCTTTCATCGCGTTGACGGCCGACATGCCGTAGCTCGACCATCGCCTCGAGCTCGCGCGCGTTGTCGCCGTGCGGGAACGTGCCCACGTCGCTGCCGTTGATGATCGTGACGCCGGCGTCCATCGCGGCTTTGAAGCTCGCGCGTTTGCGCGCGGCCGCCGGACGTGTCGGGCCCGGTTGGCGGCCACACGTTCGAGCCCGCGGTGATGGTCGGGCAAAGCGCCACGTGGTGCTCGGCCATCAACTTGAACACCTCCGGCGTGCCTTCGCCGCCGTGCTCGATCGTCGCGACGCCGGCGAGCGTCGCGCGCCGCATGCCTTCGGCGGTATTGGAATGGACCGCCACCGGCACGCCAGCGCTCGCGGCGGTTTCGACGGCCAGCTTCATCTCATCGAGCGAAAACGTGGGATGCGAGCCCGGCAGCGGACCGAACCGATAGTCGCCGTACAGTTTGATCCAGTCCGCGCCGCGGCCGATCTGATCGCGCACGACGCGCATCAGGCTGTCGATGCCGTCGGCTTCCTCCGCGCCCTGCGGCACGCTCCACTCGGGGATGAACTTCGGCTGATAGCTGCCCGTGGCGACAATCGCGCGGGTCGACGCCAGGATGCGCGGACCGGGGACAATGCCCTGGTTCACCGCCTGCCGGAGCTCGACGTCGGCGTAGCCGGCGCCTTCGGTGCCGAGATCGCGAACCAGCGTGAAGCCGGCCATGAGCGTCGCGCGGAGATGATTGGTCGCCCTCGCGACGCGCAGCGCGAGCCCTTCGCGCGAGACCTGATCGGTCCAGGAGGTCTCGCTGTAAGCGTGGAGCAGAATGTGCGAGTGTCCTTCGACCAGACCGGGCGTGAGCGTCGTGCCTGGCAGATCGATCTCGGTCGCGCCCGCGGCCGCAACGCTGCTCGCGGGCCCGACCGCATCGATGCGCTCGCCTTTGACGCGGACTGCCCAGCCCTCGTGCATCGCCTCGCCGTCCCACACGCGCGCGGGGCGGAGCACCGTGACGTCGGCGCTGGCGTTCTCGCGACCTCTCTGGCTCTGCGCTGCGCCGGTGAACGACAGGCAAGTGAGAAGAAGGCCGGCGACCGCCGCAGAGCGTTTGATCATGCGAGGGATTATAGTGAGAAATACCAATGCTCCTGACAGATAAAGACCGCGCGATGTTGTCCGGCGAGCACGGTCCGGCCGCCGCGCTCGCCATGTCGATCCTCGTGCGCATGGCGGACGTGTACGGCGCCGAGTCGCTGATGGACATCTCGCAGGCGCATATCGACAGCACGATTTATCTCGGCGACGCCACGCTTGAATTCGCGGAGCGGCTCGCCGCTCTCGGCGCGAAAGTGGCGGTGCCGACGAGCCTCAACGTGAGCGGCGTCGACGAGTGCGGGTGGAAGGAATGGTCGGTGACCCCCGAGTGGGCGGCCAAGGCGGCGCGTCAGATGCTCGCGTACGAAAAAATGGGCACGGTGCCGACCTGGACGTGCGCGCCGTACCAGACCTCGATGCGACCGTCATTCGGACAGCAGATCGCATGGGGGGAATCCAATGCGATCGCGTTCGCGAACTCGGTGATCGGCGCGCGCACTGAACGCTATCCCGATCTGCTCGACGTCTGCTGCGCGATCACCGGGCGGGTTCCTGCTGTCGGTCTCCACCTGACGGAAAACCGCGCAGGCCAGATGCTGTTCCGGCTCGTCGACGTTCCTCTTGCGCTGCAGCAGGACGACCAGTTCTTCGCCGTGCTTGGCCACTACATCGGCAAACTCGCAGAGGAAAGCATTCCGGTCATCGATGGCATCGTGGTACAGCCGCCTGAGGACCAGTTGAAGGCGTTTTCGGCTGCGGTCGCCTCTTCAGGGCGCGTGGCGCTCTACCACATGGTCGGCGTCACGCCAGAGGCGCCGACGCTCGACGCGGCGTTTCAAGGCCGCGCTCCGCAGTCGACGCGCGACATCTGCGTCGCCGATCTGCGCGAAGCGCGCCGCGAGCTGACGACGGCCGAGGGCAGCGAGCTCGACATGGTGATTCTCGGCAGTCCGCACTTTTCGGTGGCCGAATTCAAGCTCCTCGCGCCGCTCGTGGCAGGGCAGCGTGCGCACGAGCGCGTGAAGTTTCTCGTGACGTCGAGCCGCTTGATGAAGGAGCTCGCCGACGAGGCGGGCGTACTGACGCCGATCGTTGCGTTCGGCGCGCAGGTGACGCTCGACACATGCATCCTCGCGTCGCCGATGCTGCCGCCCTCGATCAAGACATTGATGACCAACTCGGCGAAATACGCGTACTACGCGCCGTCGCTCCTCAACACGCGCGTGACGTTCGGCAGCCTTGCAGACTGCGTGCGTTCGGCCGTGGAAGGGCGGGTCGTTCGCGACGACTCCGTGTGGCAGGCCTCGTGAAGGGCCGCCCGATCGTGCCGGGCGATGCCGAAGGCGAGGCGCTCGTGACGAGTGAGCCGTTGTCGTTCTGGGGCGGCTACGATTTTCGCACCGGCGACATCATCGACAGGCACCACCCGCTCGCCGGCGTCCGCGCGGCCGGCCGCATTCTCGCCGTTCCGTTCAGCAAGGGTTCGTCGACGACAACGGCCGTGCTGCTCGAGGCCGTGCGTGCGGGAACGGCGCCCGCCGCGATGCTGACGACCGGCGTGGATACGTTCTTCGCGCTCGCCTCGATCGCCGCCGGCGTGATGTACGGCAGATCGTTTCCCGTGGTCGCGCTCGAGTCCGCCGATTTTGCTGCTCTGCAGTCCGGCGACCGGCTCATCGTCACGCGCGACGGAACGGTGCGCGTGGCCTGAGTTACCATGTGAAAGATTCCGCCTGGCCACGATGAGCAAACCAGCGCAACTGGAACGACAGCCGGGCATTGCGGGGCGATTGGGCGCCTTCGTCGCGGAGCGGCATCCGTTCGTGCTCGCCGATGCGCTCGAGTCGCTCGAGGTCGCGGCCGCGGGCAGCGCGGCGCGCGACGAAGCCGCCATCGAGGCGCTCCGGCCTGCGTTCCGGCGCGAGCTGACGCGCCGGCTGCGAGCGCGTTCGGCGCCCGCGCTGCCGGAGACTACACCGCGCACAACGGCCGCGCAGCGCTTCGATCAGGCCTACGCCGAAGTGGTCGAGGCGTGCGACGGATTCCTGCGCCGCGAAGCCATCGAGTCATCTCTCACGGCGGCGGAACGCCGGGAGATCCTGCGCGGCATGGTGCTCACCCGCGCCACCGACAACCGACTGAAGACCTTCTTCATGGGCGGCGACATTCGGTACGGCAGCGCCGCGTTCCAGGGCAAGGGCTTTCGCTCGCTCGGACAGGAAGCGATCTACGCCGCTGCGATCAGGCTGCGCCGCGGCGCGGAATTCCGCGGCGAGGATGGCCAGTGGCGCGGCGACGTGATCGCGCCGGTGATTCGCGATCTCGGCGCGACGCTGGCGATGCGGCCGCAGCCCGAGACGGTGCGTATGGTTCTCAATGCACAGATGGGCAAAGTCGGTGCGCCGCTCGATGGGAAGGATCTGCACATCGGCGATTTCGGATGGGGAATTCTTCCACCCGCCGCTCCTCTGACGACCGCGACGTTGACGATGGCCGGCATGGCGATGGCGTTCTGGCGCGAGAAGACGGGCCGCGTCGCCGTGTCGTTCATCGGTGAGGGTGGATCCTCGCTCGGCGAATGGCACGAGGCGATCAATTTGTGCGCCGCCCGGAAGCTGCCCGCGATCTTTTGCATCGAGAATAATCAGACGGCACTATCGACGCCGGTTTCGGAGCAATCGGCGACCCGCGTCTTCGCCGACAAGGCGGTCGGGTACGGCATACCGGGAATCACCATCGACGGGACGGATCCCGATCGCATCGCGGCGGCGTTCGCGTGGGCCGTCGAGCGCGCGCGCGCGGGCGAGGGACCTGCGCTCATCGAGCTCGTCGCCATGCGGATGTGCGGCCACGCCCATCACGACGACATGCTGTATGTCGGCAAAGACACGGCGCCGTCCTGGCAATATCCGCCGCTCACGGAGCAGGGCTACGCGAACCGCGAGCTCTACGAATACTGGGCCGCGCGCGATCCGATTCCCTCATATGCGGCAAAGCTCGAAAGCGAAGGTGTGATCGCATCGGGCGATCTGGATCGGTTCAAGCGGGAGGTAGAGGCGATCGTCGAAGCACAGGCGCGTGCGGTGATCGACGCGCCGTGGCCCGACGGCGCCAGGGCGGGGATCGGCGTCTTCGCCAACGAGCCGCCGCGCACCCACATTGAAGTGCTCGATCCCGCGGTCCGTCTGAAATCGGAGCCCGCGGCGAGCGTGTCGCTTCCGGCAGTCGATGCCGGGCCGCCGTATGATCCGAAGGGACGGACGCTCCTCGAAGCCGTGATGCTCGGCGTTGGCGATGCGCTGCGCGCCGATCCGCGTGTGTTCGTATACGGCGAGGACGTGGGCGGCAACTACGGCAATGCGTTTCTCCTGCTGCGGCCGCTCCTCAAGGAATTCGGGGACCGGATCATCAATTCACCGCTCGCCGAAGGCGCGGTGCTCGGCGTGTGCGTCGGCGCGGCGCTCGCCGGCCAACGGCCGATCGGCGAAATTCAATTCAACGATTTCGTCGCGACGGGATTCAATCAGCTCGTGAACAACGCCGCGAAGATCCGCTACCGGTGGGGCGGCGAGGTGCCGATGGTCGTGCGCATGCCGTGGGGCGGCTTGCGGCATGCCGGTCCGTACCATTCGCAGAACACCGAGCCGTGGTTCTACCGCACCGCCGGGCTGAAGATCGTCGTGCCCTCGACGCCTTATGATGCGCGCGCGCTGATGGCGTCAGCGGTCGGCGATCCCGACCCTGTTCTCTACTACGAGCACATCGCCCTTTACCGCGATCCTCGGATCAAACAGGTGCTCGCGGATGCGGCGCCGGTTCCGATCCCGCTCGGGAAAGCCGCTCTTCGCCGCGGCGGGCGCGATCTCGCGATCGTTTCTTACGGCGCGTTCGTGCACGTGGGGATGCGCGTCGCCGGGCGGCTCGCGAAAGACGGCATCGAGGCGAGCGTGCTCGACCTGCGCACGCTGGTGCCGCTCGACCAGTCGGCGCTACTTGCCGTGGCGCGGCAGTGCCATCGCGTGCTGATCATCCACGAGGATTCGCGGACCGGCGGCATCGGTGAGAGCCTCGCCGCCACGATTCAGGAGTCCGCCTTCGAACATCTCGACGCGCCCGTACGCATCGTCGGCGCGCTCGATACGCCGGTGCCGTACTCGCCGCCGCTCGAGGAATACTATTTGCCGAGCGAGGCGCAGATCGAACGCGCGGCGCGGCTGCTCGTCGAATACTGACGCCGCGCTTGATGGATTTCTTCCATCGCACAACGGCCGCGCCGCGCGGACGAGGACTCAGGCCGCGGCGCACGATCTCGCGTGGAAAAACGTCGCTTCCGGCATGATGATGTGCTGCACCGCGGCGATTCGGGTCGTTGCGAAGCCGGCGTTACTAACAACAACGGCCCGTGCTGATTCGCAGACGTCCTGCCCGTCTATCCGGATCGCCGCGGGAGGAAGCCTGCAGCGACGTTTTACATCCTGACGCGTATCACGCGAGCTCGAACGCGCCGCTGCCCGAGCCCTCGCCCGCGCTGATCATGACGGCCGGATTCAGGGTGGATGAACACATTGAACCGATCATTGCCTCGCCCATGGTGACGTTCTGTTCTTGATACGCCGAGCGCTGCGGCGCGAAGGCGTTATCGAGCGGGGGTGGGGCCCCGCGAGCAGTGATAAATGCAGGTCGAACCGCCGACACTTGTCACCGAGCGAGCGCGAAGCGCGAAGTGGACCTATCGATCGACTGAGTTAGAGATAATGAACCGGTGAGCAGCGTTTCGGCCGTCGTATTCGATTTCGACGGCGTCATCCTCGACAGCGAAACACCCGAATTCGAATCGCACCGGCTCATATTCGAGCGCTGCGGCGCGACGCTCACGCCGGACGAATGGTGCGACCAGATCGGCGTCTGGGTAGAAGGCCACCACGAACGGTGGCACGCGCGCCTTTGCGAGCTCGCGCCCGATCCGCCCGACTGGGCGTCGTTCGAAGCCGAGCGCCGGCGCCTGTTCGTGTCCCTCGTATCGCGCGAGCCGATGCGCGGCATCCATCGACTCGATCGACGCGCTCGAGGCCGCCGGCATTCCATTGGCGATTGCGTCGACCGCGCCCGGTGCGTGGGTGTCCGGTGCGGCCGAACGGCTTGGCCTCCACCACCGGTTTCAAACCATCGTCACGTGCGACGATGTGGAGCACCGGAAGCCGGCGCCCGATGTCTATATCGAAGCGATGCGCCGGCTCGGCGCGGACCCGTCGCGGTCGATCGCGATCGAGGATTCGGCGCCTGGCGTGGCGTCTGCGAAGGCGGCGGGATTGACGACGGTCGCGATTCCGCACTGGCTGACGGAGCGCCACGACCTGTCGCGCGCCGACCTTCGCGTGAACGCAGGCCGGAGAGTTGACGCTCGCGCTGCTGGAAAAGCTTGTCCTAAAATAGCCTGATACATGTCTGACGCCCTCACGCCGACCGACACGCCGCCGATCGACTTCATTCGGACGATCGTCGACGAGGACGTCGCGGCCGGCCGGCACGGCGGCCGCGTCGCGACGCGGTTTCCGCCCGAGCCGAACGGCTATCTCCACATCGGTCACGCCAAGTCCATCTGCCTGAACTTCGGCATCGCGCAGGAGCACGGCGGCACGTGCAACCTGCGGTTCGACGACACGAATCCCACGAAGGAAGAAACCGAGTACGTCGACGCGATCAAGGAGGACGTGGCGTGGCTCGGCTTCGAGTGGACCGCGGAGCTCTACGCGTCCGACTATTTCGAGCGGCTCTACGAGTTCGCCGTGGAGCTGATCCGCGCCGGCAAGGCGTACGTCGACAGTCTGACCGCCGAAGAGATGCGCGCGTACCGCGGCACGCTGACCGAGCCGGGGAAGAACAGCCCGTATCGCGACTCGCAGCCTCGAAGAGAACCTCGATCTGTTCGCGCGGATGCGCGCCGGCGAGTTCCCCGACGGCGCCCACGTGCTGCGCGCGAAGATCGACATGGCGTCGCCGAACATCAACATGCGCGACCCGACGCTGTACCGCATCCGCCACGCGGCCCACCATCGGACCGGCGACGCGTGGTGCATCTACCCGATGTACGACTTCGCGCACCCGCTCTCGGACGCGCTCGAGCACATCACGCACTCGCTCTGCACGCTCGAATTCGAGGATCACCGCCCGCTGTACGACTGGCTCGTCGACAGCGTGATCGAGGGCGACAAGCCGCAGCAGATACGAATTCGCGCGGCTGAACCTGAACTACACCGTGATGAGCAAGCGGAAGCTGCTGCAGCTCGTGCAGCAGCACCACGTGTCCGGCTGGGACGATCCGCGGATGCCGACGATTGCCGGCCTGCGCCGCCGCGGCTACACGCCCGAAGTCGATCCGCGATTTCTGCGGGCGGATCGGCGTGGCGAAGAAAGAAAACGTCATCGACATGGCGCAGCTCGAGACACAGCATCCGCGAGGACCTGAATCGCCGTGCGCCGCGCGTGATGGCCGTGCTGCGGCCGCTGAAGGTCGTTCTCACGAACTACCCGGAGGGCCAGGTCGAAGACGTCGACGTCATCAACAACCCGGAGGATGCGTCGGCAGGCACGCGGAAGGTGCCGTTCTCGCGCGAGCTCTACATCGAGCGCGACGACTTCCGGGAGAATCCGCCGAAGAAATTCTTCCGGCTGTCGCCGGGCAAAGAGGTCCGGCTGCGCTGCGCGTATTTCATCACCTGCACCGAGGTCGTGAAGGACGATCGCGGCGAGATCGTCGAGCTGCGCTGCACGTACGATCCGGCCACGCGCGGCGGCGATTCCCCCGACGGCCGACGCGTGAAAGCGACGCTTCATTGGGTGTCGGCCGCGCACGCGATTGGCGGTGAAGTCCGGCTGTACGACCGCCTGTTCTCGAACGAAGACCCGGAGCGTGCGGCGGAGGGCCAGACGTTTCTCGACAATCTGAATCCCCATTCGCTCGAGGTGCTGCGCGATTGCCGGCTCGAGCCGAGGCTCGCGACCGCCGCCCCGGGCACGCGGTGTCCAGTTCGAGCGTCTGGGGTATTTCTGCGTGGATCCCGATTCGCGCCCGGGGGCGCTCGTGTTCAACCGCACGGTCTCGCTGCGCGACACGTGGGCGCGGATCGAGCAGACAGCATGCTGGCTGAAGTCGCGCTCGCCGCGCTGAGCCTCGTGCACGTCGGCAAGCTCGATGTCCAGCAGGTTCACAGCCGCGCCCTAGATGCGACGCGTACCATCCGCGTCTGGACCGCGCCAAATCTGCGGCGCGGTGTCCGCTGCGACGTCCTGTATCTCAATGACGGTCAGAACTTGTTCGGCGACGGCGACCCCGATTCCGGAGGTGGTGGATGGCACGTCGATGAAGCGGCCGGCCGTCTCGTGGCCGACGGCACGATCGCGCCGCTCATCATTGTCGGCATCGACAACGCGGGCGACCACGCGCGTGGGATCGACTATCTGCCCGTGCCGGATCCCTTTGAAGAGCATCCCGAACCATCCGGCGGAGATCGCTATCTGTCGTTCGTGATCGACGAGCTGATGCCGTGGGTGAACAAGCGGTATCCAACGCTCGTCGGGCCTTCGCATACAGGGTTCGGCGGCTCCTCATACGGTGCCGCCAGCGCATTTTATGCAGCGCTCTCGCGCCCCGGCGTGTTCGGACGCCTCCTTCTCGAGAGCCCGTCGCTCGGCGTCGGCAACGGGATGATGCTGGAGCGCGCGAAGAGTTTTCATGCGTGGCCGCAGCGCATCGACATCGGGATCGGCGAGCTGGAAGGCCGCGGGCGCGCTGGGGCAGTCAGAGGGAATTCCGCGGTCGATACACTCTCGGCGATCTTGAAGGCTGACGGGCTCGGATCGGATCGCCTGCGGGTTGTCGTGCAGGAAGGTGGGCGTCACAACGAGGAGTCCTGGGCGTCGCGTTTCCCCGACGCGCTGGCGTTTCTCTTTCGAAAGAAGGAACGATGAGGCCGCTGTTTCTCTCCATGCTGCTCCTGGCGTCGACGCCGGCTCTGGCGCAAACCGTGGTGCGCTACGAACCGGCCGACAAGGATCTGAAGTACGTCTACGCCACCGTTCCGCCGGTCGCGACGCTCAAGCCCGGAGACATTCTCGACACCCGCACGGCGGACTGCTTCGGCAACGCGATCAAGAAACCAGGCGACACGCTCGCGATGGCGAAAGGCGACAACCCGCTCACCGGCCCATTCGCGATCGACGGCGCACAGCCGGGCGACACGCTCGTCGTGAAGATCCTGGACCTGACCGTCGATTCAACCAAAGGTATCGGCGCGCTCGCCCCGGGGTTCGGCGCGCTGAATTCGACGACGTACACGCCGATGCTCAATGGCAGCGTGCCGGAGAAAATCTGGTTCTACGACATCGACAACGCGTCGAACACCGCGACCTATCATGCGCTCGACTCGAAGTACTCGGTGAAGATCCCGATGCAGCCGTTTCTCGGCTGCATCGGCGTCGCGCCGGCCGGCGGCGAAGCGCGAAGCTCTGTCGTCCCGGCGGAATTCGGCGGCAACATGGATGCGCCGGAAGTGCGGCCAGGCTACACGCTGTATCTGCCGGTGAACGCACCTGGCGGCCTGCTCTACATTGGCGATGGCCATGCGGCGCAAGGCGATGGCGAAGTCGCCGGAACGGCGATTGAGGTGCCGCTGCGCGTCCGCTTACAAGTGAACCTCATAAAGGGAAAGAAAATCGCCTGGCCGCGCCTCGAGAACGACTCGATGCTGATGGCGGTCGGAGCCTATCGGCCGCTCGACGATGCGCTTCGGATTGCCTTCAGCGAACTCGTGGCCTGGATTCATGCCGACTACGGCCTGTCTGACCTCGACGCGTACGAGTTGCTCTCCAAAGTCGCCCGAATTCACCTGGCGGAAATGGTCGATCCCAATTACGTCGTCATCGCCGGGATCGACAAAAAGTATCTGCCGCCGAGGTAGCCGGTTCGGGAACTCGTCTTGCACCTCGGCCGCGCGTGGATGCTCGAGAACGTTGGCAAGCTCTTCAGACAAATCTCAACGTCGCCCGGACTTCGATTGAAGCCGGCGACCGCGCGCGCGCGCTCGAAGCGGTCAATGCCGCTCTTGCAATCGACCCGGAATTTCTCGCCGCCCAGTCTCTGCGTGACCGCATTCTGGCCTGGAGAGCGCCAGCTGCGCCGTCGCCGACCGTCCGATCGACGCTTACCTCGCCCCGGCCGCAGCCGCCGGGCCGCCGCCCTCTCGTGTCTGCGGAGGGATATGCGCGATTCGAAGAGCGCGCGAGGCGCCGCCGCGTCGACAAACGGATCGAGGCGGCTCGCTCCGCCATCGAGCGAAGCAAGCTTCGCGAAGCCGCCGCGGCGCTCGACGAAGTCATCGAGCTCGACCCGAATCTACCAGAGCTGACCTCGCTCACGGCCGCATTCGACGAGCTGCGGCGGTCCACTGTCCGCACGGACCGCGGCCCGTGGATCGCGGCGGCTGTCGTATTCGCCGCGATGGTGATGGCGGCATCATGGATCGAGGAATCGCGCGTGTTGCAATCTCGCGCGGTCCCGTCGGTTGCGCCGCTTGTCGCGGCCAATACACCGCAGCCACTCGTTGTCGAGCCGGCGCAATCGACCACCGATTCGGTTCAGCCGACGGCCACGAGCGGCGAAAATGTGACGGAGCCATCGGTGCCGGTTCCAGTAGCGGTGCCCGCGGCAGCGGCTCATGAGCGCCCGGTGTTACAGCCGCCGCCGCCGTCGCCCTCGCCGCAGACGACGCGTCCAGCTGCGCAGCCAGCCGCCGCGCCGGTCACGCCTCCGGCGATACCGATGCCGCTGGCGGCCACGGCGACTCCGATTCAGGACATCAGGGCGCCGATGCCCGTGCCCCGCGCCGCCGCGCCGGTCGCCCGCAATACTCCGGACCCTGCTCCTTTGCCGGCGGCTTTACCCGCGGTTGTGCCGGCGACGCCCGTCGCGCCGCCGAACGTCGACGAGCTGCAGGTCAAGCAGGTGCTCCAACGTTATCGTGTGGCCTACGAAGGATTGGACGCGCAATCGGCTCAGGCAGTGTGGCCCGCGGTCAACCAGGTTGCGCTCGCGCGAGCGTTCGATGGTCTCGAATCCCAGCGGCTCACCTTCGACGCCTGCAGCGTCGAGCTGCAAGGGAACCATGCGCTCGCGACGTGCCGTGGCACGGCGCGCTACGTGCCGAAGATCGGCAGCCGGCAGCCTCGCGTCGAGCCCCGAATCTGGAGCTTCGCGCTGCGAAAAGTTGGCGCGGAGTGGAAGATCGACAACGCGCGCGCGGAGCGCTGAGACCTCGGCCTATCGACCGAAGGCGTAGTCCAGACCGATATAGGGCGTGAACGGCGCGGTCAGTCCGGCTTTCGTGAGCGGGATGCTCGCGTTCGCGGCGAGAACCCACGTGTCGGTCAGATTCCATTTCACGCCCGGCACAGCCGTGATGACGTTCATCCCCGTCGTCCCCGGCAACAGGCGGATTGTCTGGACGCCCGCGATGTTGGGATTCAGCGACGAGATGGGGACGATGCCGGCCGGCGTGTCGATCCAGCGACCGAGCACCTCGCCGCTGATCGTCACGTGCGTCGCTGCCGCGACGCCCAGCGCGCCACCGTAAATGATCTCTCGGGCGAGGCCGCCGAGGGAGCCTCCGGCGTTCACATGCGCCGAGAAGATGCCGCTCTCGAGCGATCCGATGCCGGAGAGCCGTACCGATGTCGAGCCGGTGCCAAGCAGGTCCTGCTCGCGCCCGGTTGGAAGCCGCACGTCCACGGCTGCGGCCAAGGCCTGCCCTTCTTCGGAGTACAGCGTGTACTCTGGCTCGAACCACGACGTCGGCAAAGCCCATCGCGGTTGCGGAGGCAGTCGCCTGCGTAAACGTGCGGCCTCGATAGATGTTCTGCCGGGAGCCGTCGATCTGCAGCCGCACCATCGGCACCGCGAACCCGACTTCGAGACGCGGCGCGAGGCCGACGTTTCCGTAAAAGGTCGCCACGCTTGCGCTGATATCGAGGGTCAGCTGGTCGACGTCGAACGCTGCCGCTTCGTCGACGAACTGGTTCGCGGTGGTCACGAGCGAACCGTCGCGCAGGTTATGGCCGTCGAGCGACGTGAACCGCATCTGCTGGAACGTCAGACCGAACGATGCCTGATGCTGGCCGACGGTGAGCGCGCGCTCGACAAAAAACGGACCGAAGTTCGACGTCGCCCTCTCGACGGTACCGAGCTCAGGGTTCAGGCGATACACGAATGCTCCGGACGAGCTGCTCACGGGCAGCGTGGCAAGGTTCGCGAGCAGCGCCCGCGAAATCGTATCGCTCGTCGCCTGCGCCGCCGTGCGATCGCGATCGGGGTTGCCGGTAGCCACAGACTGGTTGGTGACGAGAAACGTAAGCACGTCCGACACTGACTGCTGGGCGTTCGCAGCGGCCGCCACGCCGAGCAGCATCGCCGCGGCCGCGATCGCCCTAATCATTGTCGTGTCCCTTCTTGATCATCACCCGGTCGGCCGCGACGCTGCCGTCAGGCTGCGTCCGGCCGGTGACGTGAACGTCCGTCCCCGAGTCGATATCGCCGCAGTGTCCGCCCTTGAAATCCGTGCTGTCGTCTGTCGTCACCATCGTCGTGCGCACCATGAAGCTGATTGCCGGACACCGGCCCCAGACGAGCCAGACCGTTCCTTCGAAGTCGGCTGGCTGGGTGTCAGGCGGCTTGGGCGGAGGAGGCGGCGGGGGCGGCGGAGGAGTCGGGGAGGGTGGCGTGGGTGTCGGTGTCGGCGACGGCGCGACGGCGTCCTGGCTCACCGTGTAAGTCTGTCCGCCGACGTTCAGCGTCCCGACACGCGCGGCACCCACGTTCGCCGCGACGGACAGCCCGACGGTTCCGCTGGACGTTCCACTCTGTCCAGACACGACGCCGAGCCATGCGACGTTGGTCGAAGCCGACCATGAGCAGCCGGCGAGCGTCGACAGTCCGACCGACAGTGGGCCCCCCGAAGCCGCGATCGTGTCGTGCGAACGGCTCAGGCCGAACGTGCACGGCGCGCCGGCCTGACTGAGCGATGCCTTCTGCGACCCGACGGCAATCGAGCCCGTGCGTGCCGCAGGAACCGTATTCGCCGCGACGGCAAACGGAATCGTCGCATCGCCCTGTCCGTTTTGCGCGCCTGTGATCGACACCCACGGCGCATCGGCGGAGATTGACCACGTGCAATCGCGCGACGCCGAAATGGTCGCCGATCCGGAACCGCCGCTGGCTGCAAATGACGACGGGGTGCTCGCCACGGTAACCGAGCACTTGTCGGCCGTCGGCGCGACTACGGATGAAGAGGTGGTGGAGGAGGTGCAGGCTGCGAGGACGAAGCCGCCGACCGCCAGCACAGCGACCGAGCGGAGCACAGGACAACCCATCCGGTCCATTCGGACGAGCCTGATGCACGTGCCTCGCCATCACGGGGCGCCGTAATCACGCGAACGACAGCGCTCCAGCGGAAAAATTTTTCCGTTTGTTCCGCATCAGCGACCTCTGGGGTTGCTCAGAGGGTCATGTCCGCGCCAGCGCGCGATCGATCTGTCCGATATGTCGCGCGACGTGTCCGGCGGCGAAATCCGCCAGCTCGTAGAGCGACAGCGTCCCGAAGGGGAAGGTGACGGTGTAGCCCGCGCCGCGTTCGGGCGTGAGCGACGCGATCGCCTTCGACATCTGCTGCCCGCTTCCGCGAAGCTTCTCGAGCGCCGAGTCGCGTCCGACGACCGCCGGGGGTTCGAGCGGCGGAAACGTTTTCGATTTGTCCGGAAGCGTCAGCGCGTGCAGCGATTCCTTGAAGCCGGCGGCAGCCGGCTGCGCCATCGGCGTGGAACCGGTGAGAACGCTCGCGAACCATTCGTTGGCAAGCGCCACATGCCACCCGACTTGCGCGGCGCTCCACGCGTCGATGTCGGGCCGCTCTTCGGCGACGCGCGGCGGCACGTCGCGGAGCTTGCTGGCGAGGTGATTTTGCGCGGCGTTGAAGCGGGCGAGGACGATCGTGGCCCGGTCGGGATTGGTCATAACAGCCTCCGTAAGGTCCGAGTGCGCGAGCGCACGATGCGGTTCTAATGCAAATGGGGCGTCGGATGCAAGCTGCTACAATGCCGGCCCGGTGCTGACTTTCGACGAGGCGGGCACCCTGGCCGCGCGACTGCGAACCGAGATGGGCCGCGCGATCATAGGGCAGCACGACGTCGTCCATCAGATTCTGATCGCGTTTTTTGCCGGCGGCCATTGCCTTCTGCGGGGCGTGCCGGGCCTCGCCAAGACGCTGCTGATCAAGACCCTCGCGCAGGCGGTGCACCTCAAATTCAATCGCGTGCAGTTCACGCCGGACCTGATGCCGTCCGACATCATCGGGACCGAGGTGATCGAAGAGGATCGCGCCACCGGCCGACGCGAAATCCGCTTTATCCCGGGCCCGGTGTTCGCGAACGTCATCCTCGCCGACGAGATCAATCGGACGCCGCCGAAGACGCAGGCGGCGCTGCTCGAGGCGATGCAGGAATACCAGGTGACCGTCAACGGCGTGCGCTACGAGCTCGAGCGGCCGCTCTTCGTCCTCGCGACTCAGAATCCGATCGAACAGGAAGGCACGTATCCGCTGCCGGAAGCGCAGCTCGATCGATTCATGTTCAACGTGGTGATCGATTATCCGAGCACCGCGGAAGAACACGAGATCCTCGCGGCGACGACGAGCGATCGCGAGCCGGTCGTCACGGCCGTCGCCGAGGCGCGGGACATCGACGCGATGCGGCATCTGGTCCGCGAAGTGCCGGCGGCGTCGAACGTGATCGACTACGCGCTGCGGATCGTGAGAGCGAGCCGACCCTCCGGCGGCGCCGAGGACCATGTGCCCGCGGCGGTGAGGCAGTGGGTGAAATGGGGCGCGGGCCCGCGTGCCGGACAGGCGCTCGTGCTCGGCGCCAAGGCGCGCGCGCTGCTCGACGGCCGCAGCGTGGCCGCGCCCGAAGACATCCGCGCGGTGGCGCTGCCTGTCCTGCGGCACCGCGTCCTGCTGAACTTTCAGGCCGAAGCCGACGGCGTCGACGCGGATCAGATCGTGGGGCGCCTTCTCGACGCGGTGCCCGCCCCGTGATCGCCGCGCCCGCGTGTCCGCCCGAGGTCCTGGCCAAGATCAGCGATCTCGATTTGGTCGCGCGGATTGTGGTGGAAGGGCTGGTGTCGGGCCTGCATCGCAGCCCGTTCCACGGCTACAGTGCGGAGTTCAGCCAGTACCGCCACTATCGACCTGGGGACGACCTGAAGTACGTGGACTGGAAGCTGCTCGCGCGAACCGATCGGCTGTACACGAAGCAATATCGCGAGACGACGAACATGGCGGCGCAGCTCGTCGTCGACACGAGCGCCTCGATGGATTTCCCGCAAGGGGCCGCGGACACTGACACGAACCCGCCGACAAAATTTCGGTACGCGGTGATCTGCGCGGCTGCGCTCGCGCACATCATCTCTGGCCAGGGAGACGCGATCGGATTGGTCGCCGCGCGGAATCGCGAAGCGTTGTTCCTTCCACCGCGAGCGGGCCGCCAGCATCTTCGCGGCCTTCTCACCGCGCTGTCGACGTTGACGGCGCAAGGCCCCTGGGACGGCGCCGCCGTCGTCCGACGGGCAGCCGATCGCCTGACGCGTAAAGGTCTCCTGATCGTGCTGTCCGACTTCTACGACGAGAACGAGCGTTTACTCGACGAGCTGCGTCGCGCGTCGCGCATGGGCCATGAGATCGTGCTGTTCCAGATTGTCAGCCGATCCGAAATCGATTTTCCTTTTCGAGGAGATGTCGAGCTCACCGATCTGGAGACCCGCCGAGCCGTGCCGGTGAACGCTGGCCTCGTGCGCGGGCGCTACAAGGAAGCGATCGCCGCGTTTCTCGAACGGACTCGCGGCGGCGCGACCGCTGAAGGATTCGATTACTCGCTTGTCGTGACCGACACGGCGCCCGATCGCGCGCTGCGCAATTTCCTGCTGCGGCGGACGTCCCGCTGAACGCCGCATGGTGTGGCTCCATCCAGTTGCTTGGGTCGGGCTCGCCGCGATCGCCGCGCCGGTTCTCATCCATCTGCTCGTCCACAAGCGGGCCGCCCCGCTCCTCTTTCCGACGCTGCGATTCGTTGTGCCGACGCGGCTGGCCGCGATGCGTCGTCAATTCCTCGACGATGTGCCGCTGCTGCTGGTGCGCGCGGCGATTCTCGCCGCGGCGACAGCCGCAACTGCGGCGCCGTTCGTCACGACTGCGTTGCGGCGCAATTCGTGGAACGCCCACGCGGTACGCGCCGTCGTAGTCGACAGCGACAGCCTGTTGTCGCAGGCGCAGCGCGAAGCCGGCGCCGCATTCCGCGGCACGGTCATCAAGGCGCCGACGATTTCCGAGGGACTGAAGCGCGCGGTCGCGTGGGTGAAGGACGCGCCGCCCGCGAAACGAGAGGTCATCGCGATCTCGGCATTTCCGATCTCATCGATGAACGCATCGGACGTGACCGCCATCCCTGTTGAAATCGGGGTGCGCCTCGTGCGGGTCGGTTCGCTACCTGCCGCCACGTCATCGGATGCCCGGCCGACGCTCGGACTTGACGCCAACCCTTCGCGCGCGCGGCTGCATCAGCGCTCCGTCGCACTCGACGCGGGCGAGACACGCGTCGTTGACAGGGCGGCCGCCGATGTTGCGCTGCCGATTGAAGTCGACGCGCGGGCAGCCGATCAGCCCGCGATCGATGCGGCCGTCGGCGCTGTCCTCTCCGAGGGCGTGGCTGCACCCGCGTCGAACCGCGCTGCGCGGCTGGTTCTCGTCGGCGCGCCCCGTTACGTTGACGCCGTCGGCAGCGCGGAGCCGATTCGGCAGCCCTGGATCGCAGATACGGTTGCCGCGATAGCGCACGATGCCGAGTTTGCCCGCGCGGCACGGAGCGCCGCGGCGTTTCTGACCGACAGCCGATTCACGCGATCGCCATGGCAGCCACTCGGCGACGGTCCCCAGCCGGTCGCGGCTGCCGCTGTTTCGGGCGAGCGGCTGCTGATCATCAGCGCCGCGCCGGCGCGTCACGTTGCCACTCTGCTGCTGATCCGGGCTGTGCTCAACGGCCTTGCACCTCGCGAGCCGCCTTCTCGCGGCGAGGTGCTCGCCATTCCGGATGCAGTGCTACGTCGGTGGGAACGCGCCCCGGCTTCTGTCGGAATTCCAGATCTTCGCCGGCTGGACGATGACGATCGGCGGTGGTTCTGGGCGGCCGCGCTCGCGCTCCTTGCGGTCGAAGCATCGATGCGTCGCACGCGTCGCGCATCCGAGGATGTCGCTCGTGTCGCCTGACGAGCGATTCGTCGTCCGGTTCATCGATCGCGCCGTTTCGCGAGCGCGCGGGATAGCGATCGCGCGCCTTTTGGGCTGGGCGTTCGCCGGTGCGGCCGTCGGGGCGGAAGTCGCGATGCTGGCGAAAATCCATGTGATCCCCGCGATGGCGGCGGCGGCGCTCTCGGCAGCCCTGCTGCGTGTTAAGCGGCCGCTCGCGTCAAGGCCGGCGGTGTTGACGCAGATCGAACACGCGGAGCCGGCGTACCGCAATCTGCTCGTGACGGCGGAAGAATTGCGTCCGAATACCGACGTCAGCGAGACGGTTCGCGCCCGGGTGTTCGCAGACGCTGCCGCGCTGTCGAGGCGTGTCGACATGACGCGCGCGATCCCGATGGTCGGAATTCTTCGCGTCGTTCTCATTGCGTGTGCCGTTTGGACGATCGTCGCCGCGACGACGCTCGTCGCGAGATCGTCGGCGAGTGTAAAAGCGACAAATTCCGCCAAGTCCCGTTCACACCCGCAACATGTCCCCTTGCTGAGGGTGACCGCCAAGATCACGCCGCCCGCGTACACCGGTGAAGCGCCGATCACCGCGATCGATCCCCCGGAGCTGCGGGCGATAGAAGGCAGCGATCTGATGCTTCAGATCGACGGTGCAGCCGACCATGCGGCGGTGACGCACGACGGCACGGCGCGCGCACTCGGGCGCGACTCGTCCGGTCGCTTCGTGGACCATGAAATGTTGGAGCGAACGGGCTACCTCGTCGTCGAAGCCGCCGGGTCGCGGCGAACGATTCCGGTTGTCGTCACACCTGACGCGTTGCCGGCCGTTCGCATCACGGCACCGGGGCGAGATCTCATTTTCTCTGGAGGCAATCCGCGATTGAGCTTCGAAGCGCAAGCCACGGATGATTTCGGCGTCCGATCGCTGCAGCTTCGATACACAAAGGTGTCGGGATCCGGTGAGCAGTTCGAGTTCGCCGAGGGCGAGATTCCGCTCTCTATCGATCGCCTCAGCCCGCGGGAGTGGCGCGGCTCGGCGGGGCGCGCGCTGAGCGATCTTCATCTGAAAGATGGCGACATGCTCGTGTACCGCGCGCAGGCGTCAGACGCACGACCCGGAGTAAGAGTCGCGATATCGGATGCGTTCTTCATCGAGATGTCGAACCTCGGCGTTGCGGCAGGCGATTCGTTCACGCTGCCTCAGGAAGAGACACGCTACGCCCTCAGCGAAGAGATGCTGATTCTGAAAACGCAACAGCTGGCGGAGCGCCGCGCTTCGCTGGCGGCAGGCGATTTTGCGGAGGCCGCGGTCGATCTCGGAGTGGAACAACGGATGGTTCGCGCCGAGTTCGTCTTCATGCTCGGCGGAGAAGTCGAGGACGAGGAAGTCGAGGCCGAGCAGTCGACCGAGCTCCAGGAGGGTCGTCTCCGAAATCACGGGCAGAGCGATTTGCGCGCCGCGACGATCGCGATGAGCCAGGCTGAGAAATATCTGACGGCGGCAAACACCACAGAAGCGCTCAAGGCAGAACGCGCCGCGGTTGCGGCGCTGCAGCGAGCGTTCGCGCACGATCGCTACATACTGCGCGCGCTCGCGACGCGGAGCCAGCTCGATCTCTCGCGACGACTCACCGGCACGCTGTCGGGCGCTTCAGACTGGCATCGTCGGCAGGTCGATCGTCCGGAGGACAGGCGCGCGGCCCAACTGCAGTCTCTTCTTCGCGGCATCGCCGCACTGATCGCTGATGCCGACATGGATCAATCGGCGGCCCGCGCCCGCGCTGGCGTGCTCGCCGAGCAGGCGGTCCGCACGGACGCGTCGTCGACCGTGCTTCGAGATGCGGCAACCGCGCTGCAGCAAACGGCCGAACATTGGGCGGCAGTCGATCGCGCGCGAAGAACTCGGGAGCTCACGGCGATCTCCGCCGGCGTTGCCGCCGAGACCAGGCGGACGCTGGCGAGTGCGGCCCCGTTCAACGGAGAGGTGCCGTCGCTCCGCGGAGCGTTCGTCGATCGCTTGAGTGCGCGGCCGAGGACGCCATGATCGCGATGGCGCTCCGCTCGACGGCGATCGTGGTCGCGCTCGCCGCTGTCGTCGATCCGGCGGTGATGGCGTCCGGCCGCATGCGACCGCGGCTGTCGATCGTCCTGAACGGGAGCCGGCCGTCTGCGGCCGCGCAGGCGGTGCGACGCGCTCTCGAGGCGCGCCTGGACTCTCAGTTCCAGCTTGTGGACGGCGTTGATTCAGAGTCCGCGCACACGATTGTGATCGGCCGTCGATACCCGGACGCTTTCATCGGCGGCAGAGCGTCGACCGTAACGCTCGACACGCCAACGTCAAGTGACGCGCGCCTTGCGGCCGTTGACGCGCCCGCCTCGATTCCTCCGGCGACCTCGGTCCATCTCATCGTGGATGTCATCGGCGGCGTAAAGAACACAACCTCGACGCTCATCGTGTCGACGTCCGGAATCGAGAGCGGGCGAGCTTCGCACGCATGGACAGGCGGTCCCGAGCGGTGGCGCGCGGACCTCGACGTCGTGCCCGTCACGGAACCGCCGTTTGTGTTTCACGTGGAAGTCTCGAGCCGTCCCGAAGGTCAGGCGGATGTCATGGTTGGCAGCAGGCGTGATCCGCTTCGTGTGCTCCTTTACGAGCTGCGCCCGTCATGGGCGACCACATTCGTCCGGCGCGCGCTCGAGTCCGATGGCCGATTTCAAGTGAGCGCGGTGACTGACATTTCCCGCGGCATTCAGGTGAGAGCTGGCCAGGGAGTTGCGCTCGAGCATCTGGCGCTCGACGACGTCGACACCGTGATTGTCGGTGGACTCGATCGCTTGAGCGCCGTTGACGTCGCGTGGCTCGGGCGCTTCATGGGAGAGCGTGGCGGTTCCGTCGCCCTCATCCCCGATGGCCGCGTCGCCAACCCCGCGTGGCGCACGTTCGTCGGCGACGACGTGACCATCGTCGAAAGACTGCTCGAACATCCCGCACCTCTCATGACGCGTTCACCGCTGCCGCGGCTCGACGCGTCCGAGCTGCTGACCTTCACGTCGCCCGACGCACAGACGATTGCCGCGGCCAGTGGTTCTGGCGCACCGGTCGTGATCACATTGCCGAAGGCGGGCGGTCAACTTCTGCTGTCGGGCGCGCTCGACGCGTGGCGGTACCGCGCGGATAGCGGCGTTCAATTCGATCGCTTCTGGCAAACTGCGATCGCGGGCCTCGCGATGGCCGCTCGGCCGAGCGTTGAAATCAACATCGCGCCGGCGATTCTCGCGCCGGGCGAAACTGGCCGGCTGACGGCACGCGTCCGACGTTCCTTGTCGAGCAAAGCAGTGTCGGCGCGGATCGTCGACGGCGATGTCGTCAGGCTCTGGCCGTCTGCAACGGTGGGCGAGTTCACCGGCACATTTTCGGCGCCACCGGATGCCGGAGCCCACGCGATGCGCGTGTCCGCCCGCGGCGTGCCGGAACGATTCGGCAGTGCACCGTTCGTGGTCGGCAGAGGCGACGCCGTCGTGGCGGAGGACCGGCCCCCGCTCGCGCTGCTTTCGAGGTCGCACGACGGCATCGAGGTCGACGAGCATCATCTCGATCAGCTCGAGGCGTTCATCCGCGCGCAGACGCCGGCCCCACCCGCTCCGGTGGCCCGTCACCCATTTCGATCGGCGTGGTGGCTCGTGATGTTTTCGGCGTGCCTCTCCGGCGAATGGTGGCTCAGGCGACAGAACGGCCTGCGCTGAAGGTATGATCGAGGAATATGAAGCTCCTTGTCGCGGCGCTCTGCGCCGTGGCGCTCGCCTGTGCGGCGTGCGCCGAGACGGTGCCGGCCGCGCCATCGGTCGGGCCGGCAACGGTTACTGAAACCTTTACCGCCTCGCTCGGCGTCAGCGGTTCCAATACGCATCCCATCACCGTGCAGACAGTGGGGAAGTTCGTGGTTACGCTCGTCAGCGTCGACCCGGCGGTTGCGATCGGAATCGCCGTCGGTTCCCTGAGCAACGGCACCTGCGTCGCTCTCAGCAGCAACTCGACGGTTCACGACCCGGGAACAGTGGCCGTGTCCGGCACGGCGCTCGCCGGGACTTTCTGCGTGGAGGTCTACGACGTCGGCAACGTTGTCGACACTGTCACGTACACCATCTCGGTCGCGCACTCGTAGCCTACGGGCTCAACTCATCGCGTAGACGACGATATTGACGGCGAACTTCGTGTTGTCGTCGCGCATGAACCGCTTGTTGCGCCAGTCGTAGTCCCACTCGCAGCCGTAGTCCTTGTTGCTGTACAGAACCGCCAGACGTCCGCGACGTTCTATCCCTTTCAGGTACTCGTGGACGATGTTGTCGCCCCAGCCGTTCAGCTCGTGGGAGGTCTGGGGCGCGCCTTCGAACGAAAAAAAGCTGCTGTAGATCGGATGCGCCGCCGGCAGCTTCACGAGCGGCGACTCGGGGAACGTCGCGTTCATTTCCTGCTCGAACGACTTGGCGTACAGGCCGTTGACGTCGTGGTTGCAGTCGTCTGAAAAGAGCAGGCCGCCGTTGTCGGCGAACCGCCGCAAGTTGTCGCGTTCGGCGTGGGTGAAACGTACGAGTTTGTGACCCGTCATGAACACGAACGGAAACGAGAGCAGTTCGGCCGACCCGGCGGCGATGACGACCTCGTCTTTGTACACGGGGACCGTCGTGTACTGCACGATCGAGTCGAGCACGTTGGCGGCAACTTTCGGGTTGTAATCCCAATCACCCGATTCATACCGCAGGCGCGCGAACACGAACTCGCTGCCGCGCGGCCTGCCCGCGGCCGCAAGGCCGACGGCTCGAGCCAAACCGAGGCCGCTGAGCGCGGCCGCGCACCGCAGGAACGCCCGCCTATTCGTGTACAATGCCCGTTTCCACCGTGGAATATCACATCACGCAATATGACCTCGAGCAAGGGGCGCTCGAGATTCAGTACATCGAAGAGTTCTTCGGCGAGTTTCCGCGCAAAAAAACCGCCGCTGAGATCGTGCGTCGCCTCCAGGGCCGCTCCCATCTCATTCTGCTGGCCACGGCGCCGCTGTCCGACGATCGCGGCACCGTCGTCCCCGTGTCGTTCAAGGTCGCGCACGAGATCAAGCCGCCGGAAATCGAAACAAAGCTCGAGGATCTCGTGCATCGCTTGCGCGAGTTCGTCCAGTTCGACGGACGGCGTGTGCTATACACGTGGATCGGCGGCACGCGGCGCGACTGGCGCGGCCAGGGCTTTTTCCGGGCGCTCACCGAGCAGCAGGAGATCTGGGCAATCGAGCAGGGATTCGACGAGATCGTCGTGAAGACCAAGAACAAGTTCTACGAGATGCGCGCCACGCTCGATCACCTCCATTTCGAAGTCGTCAAGTACGAGCGCAACCCGGCCGACAACGCCGAATCCAAGGTGTACCTGAGCAAGAAGCTCCTGCCCGAAATCGTCGGTCGTCATCGCAGCATGAAGACCGTCGTCCAGCTGCCCGTCTGACCCGCGCTCTTGACGTTGTGTGCGCGACGCATATAGTCTGCGCACATACATGACGCTCCGCCCCGTCGAGTTCCACGTCCTTCTCGCGCTCGCCGGCGAGGAACGCCACGGCTACGCCATCATGCAGGAAGTGACCCGTTTCAGCGACGGCGCGCTGTCGCTCGAGGCGGGCACCCTGTACCGTGCGCTCCATCGGATGCTGAAAAGCGGCTGGGTCGCGGAATCGAGTCGCCGTCCCGCAGCCGACGTCGACGACGAGCGGCGGCGGTATTACCGGCTGACGCCGGTCGGCCGCCGGGTGGCCGCGGCAGAGGCCGAGCGCCTCGCGCGGCTCGTCAGCGCGGCGCGGGCGAACCGGTTGCTCAGTCGTGCGTAACCGTCGCCTCGCCTGGTGGTTGCTGTGGATGTATCCACCGGCCTTCCGCCGGGAGGTCGGCTTGAGCTTCGTCGACACCCTGGACGACCAGATGCGCGCGCGCCGCCGCTCCGGTATGTCGCGACTTCGCGCCGCCGTATCCGCCGTCGACGACACGCTCAGAAACGCCCCTGGTGAATGGGCGTCCCAGCTTCGACATCGATCGCCGCGGCATCACGCACATTCGCAGGAGAAGAGAACGATGGCCGACATGCTGCGACAAGACGTCCGTTACGCGCTGCGGACGTGGCGCCGGCGGCCCGGCTTCGCGCTCGTGGCCGTATTGACCCTTGCTCTCGGCATCGCCGCCACGACCGCCATGTTCAGCATCGTGAACGCCGTGCTGTTGCGCGCGATTCCGTATCGCGACGCCGATCGGCTCGTGATGCTTTGGGGACGCACGCAGGCGAATCCGCAAACGCTCGTCTCGTACCGCGAGTACAGACGCGATTCGCCGCGGCGCGGGTGCGTTCGATGCCACCGGCTTGTGGCTCGCGCAAAGCGTGAACCTGACCGGCGCGGCCGAGCCGCAGCGACTGATCGGGGCATTCGTCACCGGCTCGTTCTTCGACGTGCTCGGGCTGACGGCGGAGCGCGGCCGGCTGTTCCGCCAGGACGAATCCGAGCCTGGCTCCGCGCAACCCGTCCTCGTCATCACGCACGCGTTCTGGCAGCGCCGCTTCGGCGGCGATCCGTCTGCGATTGGCGCGACGCTCACGCTGAACGGCACGCCGCTGACGGTCGTTGGGATCCTGGCGCCCCCCTTCGATCCGGCGACCGTTCCCGCCGGCGGGTGGTTTCTGAATTGCGACGTGTTGATTCCGGCGGGCCACTTTCCTGGCCGCAACGATCTGTCGGGGAACGGTCCGTCCCTGATTGGCGTGGCGCGGCTCCGTCCTGCTGTGTCGATCGCCAGCGCGAACAGCGATCTCGACCTCGCATCGAAGGCGCTGCAGGCGGCGTTTCCGACGACCGAATCGGGGAAGACATTCAGCGCGCAATCCGTTCAGGACACGATCGTCGGCACGTCGCGGCAAACGCTCATGCTGCTGCTGGCGTGCGTTGGCGCCGTGCTCCTCATTGCCTGCGTGAACGTCAGCAATCTCCTGCTTGCCCGTGCGGTGGACCGGCAGCGGGAAGTGGCCTTGCGCGCCGCTCTCGGCGCGAGCCGCTTCGTCGTGGCCCGTCAGCTGCTGGTCGAAGCCGGCTTGCTCACCATCGTCTCGAGTGCGCTCGGTCTGCTTGCGGGCCGCTGGTCGCTGCAGGCAATGGCGTGGCTGCGGCCGCCGAACGTGCCGATCCCCGAGCACATCGCGATGGACGGATCAGTGCTCGTGTTTGCCGTCGCGGTGTCCGCGCTTGTCGCGCTCGTATGCGGCGTTCTGCCCGCGCTCAGAACATCGCGGTTCGATCTTGCGGGCATCCTCCAGGCTGGATTCCGGCGCTCGACTGCGACGGGCGGTCGGACACGGGAGACGCTCGTGGTCGTCGAGCTGGCGCTGTCGGTGGCACTCCTCGCCACATCGGGCCTGCTCGCGCGCAGTCTGATCGCAGTGCAGCAGGCGCCGATCGGCTTCGACCCGGCGCATGTCATGACGCTGCAGCTTCGGCTGCCGCCGGCGCGTTACTCCTCGAGGGCGGATATCGCGCGGTTCTTTCAACGGGCTATCGACCGCATCCGCCGGGCGCCGGGAGTGGAATCCGCCGCGTTCGTGCGGGCGGTGCCGTTCAGCGGCAATGGCGGCTCGACCGCATTCACAGTGGAAGGGCATCCGACGCCGGTCGGCTCGGAACCGCAGGCGAGCTATCACCTCGTGACGCCGAACTACTTCCGCACCCTCAGGATTCCTCTGTTGCGGGGCCGAGATTTCAGCGATCGCGATGATCTAAATGCCCCGCTCGTCGCCGTCGTGAACGAGACGTTCGCTCGAACGACATGGCCCGGCGACGATCCGATCGGCAAGCGGATCAAAACCGCCGACCTCCCGGACTGGATCACGATCATCGGCGTCGCCGGGGACGCCAAGCATCTCGGCCCGACCGATTTGCCCCGGCCGCAGCTCTATGTGTCGCACTATCAGAACCCGCAGATATTTTCGTCGCTCGCCGTCCGGACGGCCGGTGCGCCGATGAGCGTTGCGAACGACGTGCGGCAGGCGATCTGGTCGGTGGACAAGGATCAACCCCTCTGGGCGGTGCAGTCGCTCGACGCGATCGTGCAGTCGAGCGAGGGACAATGGCGCTTCATGGCGGTGCTCGTCGGCGTATTTGCGCTCATCGCCGTCGCGCTCGCCGGCGTCGGCATTTACGGCGTCATGGCGTACTCGGTCGCACAACGGACGCATGAAATCGGCATTCGCCTCGCGCTCGGCGCCTCGGCGTCCCGCGTCCTCGGTGAGGTGGTGAGTCGCGGGCTCCGGCTGACGTTCGTCGCCGTCGCTCTCGGGAGCGTTGGGGCGATTACGATCGCGCGGCTCGCGACGAGCGTGTTCTTCGGAGTCGCTCCCCACGATCCGCTCACGCTGATTACCGCAGCGGCGCTCCTGGCCGCCATCGCGATGATCGCCTGCTACGTGCCGGCACGCCGTGCAGCGAGCGTCGACCCGACGGTCGCGCTCGCGGAGGAATGAACGGAAGGTAAAAGGAAAAAGGCAAAAGGAAGAAGTAGTAATCAGTGGGGTGGCTGAATTGATCGGCGGGCAGAGCGAACGGTTGCGGTCAAGATGCCAACCAACTCGCCGGCTTCTGTGTGAAGCCGACTTGTCTCACGCTCGTCATCGGCGAGACCGCATCTCGCGATCAGTCGTAGCCAGAACTGCGCTTCTCGGGCTTCCTTCAGAGCATGACTGTTCTTGAGCGCGAACTCGCGACGCGAGTTCGCGGCTTTTGCCTCCTCAGTGTTCGCGCCGACGCTCGTGGCCGCACGCAGAAGTTGAGTCGCAACCGTCCGGCAGGCCGGGTTTGCACCGAGTTTGAGGCAGTACCGAACTACATCGCACGAAAACTCGAACGCACGCTCGCGAATGTCCCACGGCCGCATTGTTTCCATTCGAAACCGCGGTTCAATTCGCGCGCCAGGTTTTCTTCGCCTCCTTTTGCCTTTTGCCTTTTGCCTTTTGCCTTTTGCCTTTCTTCAGTCCATTCGCAGCGCATTCATCGGGTCGACGGCGGCGGCGCGTCGCGCGGGTAGATAGCTCGCGGCGAGCGCGGCAATCGCGAGCGCCGCCGCGACGCCGGCGAACGTCAGCGGATCGGCCGGCGTGACCCCGAACAGCATCGTCGTAAGCGCCCGCGCCGCGGCGAGGCCGCCGATGAGCCCGCACACGAGCCCGGTCAAGGCCAGCATCAGCCCTTCGCGCACGAACAGGCGAACCACGTCCGAGGGCGACGCGCCGATCGCGAGCCGCACGCCGATCTCCCGCGTGCGCTGACTCACGAGATATGCGAGCACGCCGTAGACGCCTATCACCGCAAGCGTGAGCGCCAACGTCGCAAATGCGGCGAGCAGGAGCATCGTGAATCGCCGCTCCGCAATCGAACGGCCGACGACCTGATCGAGCGTTCGAACGGCCGCAAGCGGGAGATCGCGGTCGATGCTCGCCAGATCAGCGCGCGCGGTCGGGATGAACGCTTCAGGATCGCTCGCCGTCCGAACAACGATCGTGAGGGAATCGACAGGGTGCTGCGCGTGCGGCAGGTAGACTTCGGGGGGCGGGTTCACGTCGAGGCCGCCGTACTTCACATTGCCGACGACGCCGACGATCGTTTTCATCCCGCTGCGAACGCCGCTGACGAGCCGGACTCCGAGATGCAGCTGCTGTCCGATCGGATTCACGCCCGGCCAGTAACGGCGCGCCGCTTCTTCATTGACGATCACGACTTCTTGTCCCGCGTCGTTGTCGTGCGCGTCGAACCGGCGCCCCGATCGCAATGGAATCTTCAACGCATCGAAATAATCGGGCGTGATGACCCTCATCCCGATGCTCGGCGAATCGGCGCCGTCTGTTTCGCCAGGACGCGTGAAGCTCGACGACGCGCTGAAGTTGTCGTCGAGAGGAAGTCCGAACACCGCGCTCGCGGCGACGACGCCCCGATGTGCGCGCAGACGCTCGAGGTAACTATCCACGGCGCGCTGCACGGCGGCGCCATCCGGATACTTCGTATCGGGAAACCCGAGCGTGAACGTCAGCACGTGGTCTGCTGAAAATCCAGGGTTGACGTCGCTGATGCGCTCGTAGCTTCGCACGAGCAAGCCCGCGCCCACGAGCAGCACGACGGCAAGCGCCATTTCGCACACGACGAGCGCGCGGCGCGTGCGCGCGCCGCCGTGTCCGACGGTGCCTCGGCCCGCAGTCGAAATGAGCCGGGCCACGCCGCTGCCGGTGGCCGCGAGCGCCGGCGCCAACCCGAACAGCACGCTGGTCCCGACGCCGGCTGCGACCGCAAATGCAAGCACGCGCCAATCCACGGCGATTTCATTCAGGCGCGGCAGGCCGGCCGGTTCGAGCGCGACGAGCGCGCGCGTCGCCCAGTACGTCACGATCAGCCCGACGATGCCGCCACCGATACCGAGGACGACGCTCTCGATCAGGAACTGCTGAATGAGACGCCGGCGGCCGGCGCCGATCGCCGCGCGAACAGCCACCTCGCGCGTTCGTGTGTTGGCTCGCGCGAGCAGCAGATTCGCGACGTTCACGCAGGCGACGAGCAGCACGAGCCCGACGGCGCCAAAGAGCATCAGCAGCGCCGGGCGGACGCCGCGGACGATCCGATCGTGCAGCCCGATGGCCGTCATGACGCGGTCTTTGTTCGTGCGCGGATATTCGGCCGCCAAACGGGCGGCGACCGGCGTCATCGCGGCGCGAGCCTGTTCCAGCGTGACACCGTCCTTCAGGCGCGCGATCGCGCCGATCCATTGAGCGCCGCGCGCGTTATCGCTGATGTCGATCGGTCTGAAAACGAGCGGCTGCCAGAACTCAGCTCCCGCGGGAATGCCGAGACCAGGCGGAGCCACGCCTACGACCGTGACGGGGGCGCCGTCCATCCGAACCGTCGATCCGACGATGTCGGCGCGTCCGCCGAATTGCCGCCGCCACAAGCCGTCACCCAGAACGACGACCTTGGCTGCGGTTCCTCCTTCTCCGTCGGCGTCGATGAGCCCACGACCGATCTGCGGCACGACGCCAAGCACGCCGAAAAACGACGGGGTCACGAGCGCGCCCTGCACCTGGACCGGCTCGCCGGCGCCCGTGAGATTCGCGGACGATGGCGCAACGGCAGTCGCGCCGGAGAACACACCGCTCGCCGTCGTGACATCGCGGAAGTTCGGCGGCGAATACGTCGCCGACATGCGGCCATTGCGGCCGTGCAGGAGTTGAACGAGCTGACCGGGCCGTGCGTACGGCAACGGGCGCAGCAGGACGCCGTTGACGACCGTGAACACCGCCGTCGTGGCGCCGATCCCGAGGCCCATCGTGACGATCGCGACTGCGGCGAATCCTGGTTGTCGCCGAAGCGTGCGCAGCGCGTAGCGGACGTCCTGCAGAATCGCAATCACGGGAGAGCTCCTCTTCAAAGGCAAAAGGAAAAAGGCAAAAGGCAAAAGGCGGAGGGACGAAGGCAAAAGCGAACACGACGCACAGGCGAGATCGAAGAGCTCGCGCGCAAGGACCCATACGCGCGAGCACAGGTGCGGCGCATCGGCGAGGCGCATCTCGAACGTCTGCGCCATTTCCTCGCCGTAGCGATCGCGCAATCGCCGCGGATAGACCAGGAGCGCCGCGCGATACATCGCCGTCGCGACCCGGGAGCCCAAGGTCATTTCGTTCTGGACCAGATTGGCCGCGCAGAGGCGTTGACGCCCTTGCGGCGCGCCTGGCGGACGAGCGCGTCGAGCCGCGCCGTTTCCGCGTGCAGCACCGCGGCGCCCGTCTGCGTCAGACGGTAGTACTTCCGCCGTTCGTCGTCGCCCGCTTTGGGTCGGCGCGTCGCCGGCTCGACGAGCCCGAGCTCCTCCAGCCGTGCAATCGCCGTATACAGCGTGCCCGTGCCGAGCCGCAGCGTGCCGCCGGTGCGCTCCTCGATCTCGCGAATGACGCCGTAGCCGTGGCGGTCGCCGTCAGCAAGGGCAAGGAGAATGTGGAACTGCTGAGGTGACAGGGGCAGGAATCGGCGTGCGTCTGTCATAGATGCATCGAGTGTCGACGTAGTATGAAGGCAAAAGGAAAAAGGCAAAAGGGAAAAGTATCTTTTTACTTTTGCCTTTTACCTTTTGCCTTTGATTATTTCAACAAACACGTCGGCGGCCTCGCGGACGGCGTCGAGGGGCACGCGCTCGGCGTCGCCGTGCATCTGCGCCACGACAGCGGCGGGAAGAATAGCCGGGAAGATGCCGTAGCTCTTCACCTGTTTGGGGCGGAAGGCGTTCGCATCGGTGGTGTACGGAATGAGAATCGGCGTCACGATGGCGTCGGGATGGCGCCGTTTGATCGCCGCCTCCAGATTCCTGTAGAGCGGCGAATCGTCGGTCGTCACGTTAGGGTCGTCGGACTCGTTGATAACCTCGATCTTGATGCCCGGATCGCCGAGACGACGAGCAATTTCGGCGACCCATTGCTGGCGGTTCGTGCCGGGCAGCACGCGGCAGTCGAGCGCCGCTTCGGCGACAGAAGGAATCACGTTCACTTTTGGCGGCTCGCCGACACCCGAACGGACCCATGTGAGCGCGATCGTCGAATGTTGAATCGCGTTGGTGAACTTGTTCGGCGCGAACGTTCCCACCCGCGCCTGCATCGTTTTCAGAACGGAAAACTCGCCTGAGGGCAGCGGCTGGCCGAGCAGCCGGCCCAGTGCTTTCACGAGGCGATCGTTCGGATTCTGATCGTTCGGCTGGCTGCCGTGTCCCGCGACGCCTTCCGCGCGGAGCTTCAACCAGATCAGTTTCTTCTCGGCGACTGAGATGCCGTACACCAGTTTGTTCGCCGCGAAGAGATCGCGGCTCCCGAAGCCGCCCTCGTCGATCATGTACTCAGGGTCGAGCTCGGCGTAGTGATTCGCGATCATCCAGCGCGCGCCCGTGGCGCCCCCGACTTCTTCATCCGGCTCCGCCAGCAGAATGACATCGCGATCGAGCGGGACGTGCTCGCGCTTGAGGCGCAGAAATGCGATGAGCTCGGCGACGCCCATGCCCTTCATGTCCATCGATCCGCGGCCCCACAGATCGCCGCCCTGGATCGTTGGCGTGAACGGGTCAGTCTTCCAGCGCGATCGATCCGCGGGCACGACGTCCATGTGGTGGAGCAGCACGATGGCCTTGCCCGCCGTCGGCGACACAGTCGCTTTCAGCCGCGCGTAGATGATCGCTTTGCCCGGCGCAGACTCGTAGCGGGTCGCGGGAATACCCTCGCGCGCGAATATCGATGCGAGCCAGTCGGCCGCTTTCGTGGTGTCGCCCGGCGGGTTCGACGTGTCGATGCGGACGTACTCGGTCAGGAGACGCGTGGCTTCGTCCGGCGCCTGCGCACGAAGCATCATCCCCGCAGTAACAACGAAGGAGACGGCGAACACCGTGCACCTCCGTGACCATCGTGTTCGCCCTTTTGACGTCATATCGCCTCGAACGTCCCACTTTCGCGATTCTTGCGCACGCGATTCCACTCGAAGCACCGGCCGTTCATCGCGACGTAAACACCGGGCTGCAGCACCTGCACGAACGAGAGCGCGCTGCCGAGATTGAACAGGCCGTCCGAGCTGCCGAACGCGTAGGGCACCATCGCGCCGGTGAGCACGATCGTTTTTCGCGGGTCGGCAGTCGCGGCTGCTGCCAGCGCCTGCGCCGTCTCGACCATCGTGTCGGTGCCGTGCGTAATCAGAATGCGCGCCTCGGCGGCCGCTCTGCACTCGTCCACAATCCGCGCGCGATCGCCGGCGGTCATGTCGAGGCTGTCGATCATCATCAACGTCGAAATCGCCACGTCGACGCGGCATCGCCCGAGCCGCAGCATTTCCGGCACGTGCGTGTTCTTGAACGCCAGCGCCCCGGCCAGCTCGTTGTATTCCTTGTCGAACGTGCCGCCTGTGACGAGGACCCTGATGGGTTCGTGGTGCAGATGTCCAGGATCCCGTTCCAAGTTCTCAGTTCTCTTCCGACGTCTTCGTCGCCGCCGCCGCCCCATCCTGCGCCGACAAATACAGCGTGTTGAACAGGAGCGGGAACGTGGCGTGCGTCTGGGCTCGGTGCTGTGGGCGCAGGCCGAATAGCACGACACGCCCCGGGTTCATGTCGACGGAGACCACGGCCGCGCGTCCCGCCATCAGTTCCTCGCCCTTCAACCAGCCCGAGGCTACCACGTTGGTGTTCGGGTATCGCGCGATCACGCTCGTCTTCTGTGAGTTGAAGCCCTCGACCAGCGTGAAGAACGGCGAATTGATGTAGAAGCCGAATGTGTCGGACGCGACGCCGTAACCGATCGGATGCTCGGTGTCGACTTCCAGATGGAGGATCGTTCCCGGCGCGAAATGCTGATCGCGTGTCAGCCCTTTCTTCAAATCGCGCACAGGAATCGGGAACGATTCGATCGCCAGGTCGCACGCGTTGCCCATCGTCACCAACGTGCCTCCATCGGCGACGAACTGCTTCAGGTTACGCACACCGTCCTCGCCGATGCCGCCGCGATACTCAGGCCGGATTGCTGGAGCGTCGTAACCGCCGATGATGCTGCGTGGCTCCTGATCGGCAAGGATGATCGCGTCGAACTTCTGCCGCAGGTTGCCGGCTTTGACGTCGTCGTTGTGAATCGACGTGAGGTTGAACTCGTACTGCTCGAGCACCCAGCGCGTCCAGCCCTCGTCCATGTTGCCGCCGGTCCAGGGCTGATACATGGCGACGCGAGGCGCGTGGAATGCGAGCGTCGCAGCGGCGGCCGGCTTCGAACGGGAATTGGCATCGCCGGCGTGCACGTTCAGACCGAAGTCCTTCGCGACTGCCTCCACTTTGCCGCGTGCGACGCCTGTCACGCTCACGTGCGACGGCGCGTCGAACGCCACGTGGCCGCCGTCTTTCAGCAGCCGGTTGATGGCGATCGCCGTGTCCGGCCCTTTGTAGTCGAACGCGAAGCGGGTTCCCGAGCCCGAAACCTCGCCTTTCGGTTCGAGCGCGAACGGCGCCGTGCCGGATGCATTGGTGCCGGCCTTCGCGTACGCGTCGGGGATCTTCGTCAGCTTCGCAGAGTCGGCCCCCCACGCCTTGATGAAGTCGGTCTTGACGCCGAGGAGCATGCCGAGCGACCACGCGGTGACGTCGTACGGCGGCTCCGGCGGCGCGTTCGGTGCGCGGCGCACCTCCGGATAGGTCTGCTTCTCGAGCATGTCCTTTGCGTAGCGCGCGAACACCTGCGACATCGGGATCACAAATGTGCCCGTCGCATAGTGGCGGCCGTCGGCGTCGAACGCGCTGTCCGCGCGATAGATGTCCACGCCGCCAAGCTGCAGGCGATCGACCAGGTGCGCGGCTTCGCGCGCATCCTGCTGCCCCTCGATCGGCACGACGATCGCGCCCGGCCAGCCCTTCTCGCCTTTCATGGTCGCCAGGTTGATCTGATAGACGTTCTCGAGGATCGTGCTCCGCCGGTCCGCCGTCGTCTCGAGCAGCGCCATCGTCGCGTCGAGTTCGTAGTCGACGATGTCGCGGAGCGTCCAGTGGCCGCCCATCCACGGGCGGGGATACTCCGTGCGCGGGTTCGTGTCGGTCGGCGGGGGCAGCGGTGCGTTCGAGAACTGCTGTCCGCCGCGGCCGCCGCCGTCGCCGCGTCCACCCTCGGCCGGCGGAGTGCGGCCGGGCACGGCGCGCTGCTGGTCAATCGGCGCGGCGACACGGGCGCTCGCGACCTCGGTAAGCAGGCCGACCTCGTTGTGCCACCAGCCGCTCCAGGCCATCGCACCTTCCCAGAAATTGGTATAGGTCGAGTTGTAGATGATGCCTTCCTTGCCGGCGGCTTCGAGCGCCGCGGCCTGCGATTGTCCGAGAATCCCGTTCCAGCGATAGATCAGCGGATGCACGTTCAGGTTGATCGGATCGGTCGCGGGCATCGTGAAGATGCGGGGCCCGTTGCTGCCCTGCTGATGCTCATCGAGCCAGACCGCCGGAAACCAGTCGTGCCACAGCAGCTGCGCGGTGTGCTGGCTCTCCTTCTGCGTGAACATGTAGACGTCGCGATTGTTGTCGTGACCGACGTACGGATGATAGAGATACGGAATCGGGCTCGGCTCGAACGGGGTGCCGACATTCTTGTTGAACCAGTCGGTCACCATGATCTCGCCGTCCGGGTTCAGGCTTGGAACCAGCACGAAGATCACGTTGTCGAGGATCTTCTTCACCGTGGGCGAATTTTCCGTCGCGAGGCGATGCACGAGCTCCACGGACATTTGCGTCGCGCCGATCTCGGTCGCGTGAATGCTGCACGTGATGACGACGACCACTTTGCCCTGCGCAAAAATCGCATCGCGCTCCGCCTCGGTCGGTGCGCCGCCCTGGAAATACAGCTTCCGCTCCATGTCCTTGTAGTGATCGAGGTTCTTCAGCGTCTCGGGCGCGCTGATCTCGAGGACGATGAAGGGATTGTTGTTGCTCGACTTGCCGAGCTCGCGGTAGTGGACGCGGTCCGAGTTCGCTGCCGCGAGCTTCATGTACTCGACGACCTTGTCCCACCGAATCAGCTTGTTGTCGGCGCCGACTTTGTGGCCGAGAAACTGTTCCGGCGTTTGGAGCGTGCCCGCCGCAAAAGGCGTGAGGGCGAACGAAGCGACGAGCGCGAAGACGGCGAGAAAATGTTTGCGGAGCATACGCGGCAACTATAACCCAACGTGCCGGGAGACAACGATTTACAATCAGCTATCCGCGGCGGCGTGATAAAACAGTATTCATCCATTTTCTCCGCGAAGACACGAAGCCTCACGAAGCGCACGAGGTTTTCATATACGGATCTGGTTCGTGTTCTTCGTGCGCTTCGTGACTTCGTGATAAAGCAGTCGGTCGAATGCCTCAGACATTGAAGTTCCAATCCCGCATGGACGCGGTCCAGGCGCCCATCATTCCAGTTCTCGGCGAGATCATCCGTCAGGTTCCCGACACTATTTCGCTGGGTCAAGGCGTCGTGCACTACGGCCCGCCGCCTGAGGCTCTCGAGAAGATTCGCGCGGCGCTCGCCTCGCCCGCGACGCACGAATATCAGGACGGTGCCGGCTTGCCGTCGCTGCTCGAGCGCGATCGGGCGCAAACTCGCGGCCGAGAACGGAATCGCCGTGGGCCGCGGCACGAATCGTGATGGTGACGGCCGGCGCGAACATGGCGTTCATGCACGCCGTCTTTGCGATCACAGAGCCGGGCGACGAAATCATTCTGAACGTACCGTTCTACTTCAATCACGAGATGGCGATTCAGATGGCAGGCTGCACGGCAGTCCGCGTCGCCACGGACGGGCATTACCAGCTTCGGCCGGAGGCGCTCCGGCGCGCCGTCACCGACCGCACGCGCGCCATCGTCACGGTCTCGCCGAATAACCCGAGCGGGGCGGTGCTTTCCGAGTCGTCGCTTCGCGAAGTCAGCGCCCTCTGCCGCGAGCGCGGCATCTATCACATCTGCGACGAAGTGTACGAATACTTCACGTATGCACCCGCCCGGCACTTCTCGCCCGGGTCGCTGCCGGGAGCCGACGCATTCACGCTGTCGATGTTCTCGTTGTCCAAGGCGTACGGGTTCGCCGGCTGGCGCGTCGGTTACATCGCGTATCCCGATCATCTGTCCGACGGGATGATGAAAAGTCAGGACACGATCCTCGTGTGCCCGCCGGTCGCGTCGCAGATCGGCGCCGCCGCTGCGCTCGAAGTCGGGCGCGCGTACTCCGTGCCGCACGTCCGCGAGCTGGCCGCGATCCGCGACTTCGTCGTCCGCGAGCTCGCCGCGCTCGAGCCGCTCGCCAGCGTGCCAGCCGCCGACGGCGCGTTCTACTGCTTGCTGAAGGTCGAAACCGAGATGCGACCCGCTCGCGCTCGCCGAACGGCTGATCCGGGAGCATCGCGTCGCCGTCGTGCCCGGCCCGGCCTTCGGGATGGTCGATGGTTGCTATTTCCGCGTCGCGTACGGAGCGCTGCGGAAGGAAACGGTCGCGGAAGGAATCGGACGCCTCGTCACCGGCCTGCGCGCGATCCTCGTCGCGATCTTATCACACGTCTAGTTCTTCGGCTTCGTCGGCGCGCTCCATGATCAAGCGGAAGCGCGCCGACGCATCTTTTCCCATCAGCTCGTTGATCACGCGATCCGTGACGATCTGATCCGAGATATCGACGCGCAGCAGCCGGCGCGTCCGCGGGTTGAGCGTCGTCTCCCACAACACCTTCGGCATCATCTCGCCGAGCCCCTTGAATCGGGTGATCTCCGGCGAGCCGCGGCCGTTCTTCGCGTGCTGCTTCAAAATCGCGTCGCGCTGCCCATCGTCGAGCGCCCAGAACGTGTCTTTGCCGATATCGACGCGGTAGAGCGGCGGCTGCGCGAGAAACACCTTGCCGTTCGCGATGAGCTGCGGAAGATGGCGGTAGATGAATGTCAGCAGGAGCGTCGCGATGTGATTGCCGTCCGAGTCGGCGTCGGCCAGGATGATCACTTTGCCGTAGCGAAGCTTGTTCAGCTCGAAGGTCTTGCCGAGACCGCACCCGAGCGCCGTGACGAGATCCGACAGCTCCTTGTTCTCGAGCACCTTCGCCAGCGACGCGCTCTCGGTGTTCAACACTTTTCCGCGCAGCGGCAGAATCGCCTGCCGCGCGCGATCGCGCCCCTGCTTCGCTGAACCGCCCGCGGAATCGCCTTCGACGACGAAGAGCTCGCTGCCTTCGCTGCTCGGATTCGTGCAGTCGCTCAACTTTCCGGGAAGGTTCAAGCGCGTGGACGTCGCGCTCTTGCGCGACACTTCGGCTTGCGCGGCGCGGCTGGCCTCGCGCGCGCGCGCCGAGAGGATGATGCGCGCGACGATCGCTTCGGCGACGCTGATGTTGTGATTCAGCCAGTGCTCGAGGGCCGGCCGCACCAGACCGTCGACGGCCGACACAAGCTCCGGGTTGTTCAGCCGATCTTTTGTTTGTCCCTGAAACTGAGGCTCCTGAACGAACACGCTCAGCACGCCGGTGAGGCCCTCGCGAATGTCTTCCGCCGTCAGCGTGACGCCTTTCGGCGAGAGGTTGTGGGTGTCGATGAAATTTCGCACCGCCTTGCCGATGCCCGAGCGCAGGCCGCTCTCGTGCGTGCCGCCCGATCCGGTTGGAATGCCGTTCACATACGATCGCAGGTGCTCGTCGGTCGCTTCCGTCCATTGAAGAACGACGTCGAGCCGAAGACCATCGTCCTTCGTGAGCGTGAACGGCACCTCGTGCACCGGCTTCGCGCCGCGCTCGCCGACGATCTTCTGCAGGTAGTCGACGATGCCTTCGGTGTGCTCGAAGACCGATTTCTGTTTCGTCGATTCGTCCTCGAACGTGACCTTCAGACCTTTGTGCAGGTAGCTCGCGACCTCGAGGCGTTCGTTGATGACGCTCGGGTCGAATTCGATCTTCGGAAAAATCGCCGCGTCGGGGTGGAAATACACTGTCGTCCCGGTGCCGCGCGCCGGACCGATCTTCTTGAGCGCGCTCACGGGCTTTCCCTGCTTGAAGCGCATCTCCCACTGCGCGCCGTCGCGCTTGACCGTTGCGACCAGCTCCTTCGACAGCGCGTTGACGACGCTGGCGCCGACGCCGTGGAGACCGCCTGCCGTCTTGTAACTGCCGTGCTCGAATTTGCCGCCGGCGTGCAGTACGGTGAAGATCACTTCGAGCGCGCTCTTCTTCGTCGTCGGATGTTTGTCGATCGGGATGCCGCGGCCATCGTCTTCGATCGTGATCGACGATCCATCCGCGTGGAGCGTTACCCAAATGTTTGAAGCGTAGCCATTCATCGCTTCGTCGACGGCGTTATCGAGCACCTCCCAGACGAGGTGGTGCAGCCCTGCCGCGCCGACGCCGCCGATGTACATGCCGGGCCGTTTGCGAACGGGCTCCAATCCTTCGAGAACGGTGATGTCTTTCGCCGTGTAGTTGGCTGAGGCCATGTAATAATGTGCGCCCTTTGAAGCGCGCGCTCCGCTGGTTGGTTTGCGCCACGATTGTAACGGCAATTCAGCTCCCGCTGGCCGCTGCCGTCGTCGTGTCCGAGGATGTCCCGGTGCCGGGCGGCATCGACGGTGTCGCGCGGGCGCTCGGTGTCGACACGACGCCGGATCGCGCGCGCTTTGCCGGCGAGGTCATGCGGCTCGCCTACAACATCCCGGACGCGAAAAATCCTCTCGTCGAAGGATGGCTGCAGCAGTTTCGCGTCGCTACCAATGATGCCGCCACGACAGCGGCGGCGCCCGCGCCGGAACTGGTCCCGATTCCATTGACGGCCGCCGTCTGGAGCGATGCGATCTTCCATCGGCGCGTCGCCCCCGACGCGCTGTTCAACGCGATTCTGGGCGATCGCCAGGCCGCGTTACTCTGCCGCGGGCTCACAGGTCTGGACGACGAGACGCTGGCGTTTTTCGCCGAGCATCCGGGTGTCCTGCGACATTTGTACGAGCGCGATGCCGCCGTGTTCGCCGTTTTTTCCGGCGGTCTCCGCATTCACGACAACCGCGTCGTGCCGGCGGGCATTCACAGCGACGCGACGGGCGAGCACGACGAGGTCACGCCGCTTTGGGAAGCGATCGTCGGGGAAAAGATGGCGCGCCCCGACCGCTTCGTACCGGAACTGTTCGGCCGAGCCGAAGGCCGTCTGGCGTATCTCTACGACACGGTGGCCACCCTCGACTCCGCTCACGCGGCCTTCGCGCTCGGCCTCTGGCTGCCGCGTTCCGGCCGATCGGGTCGAACGCTTGAAAGCGCTCAACCGTGTGAGTGCCGGTGCTTTTCGCGAGTGGCGCCCGCGGGCGTTGCCGTTCGGCCGGCCCATCTACGATACAGCGACGGTGCTCGAGCGCGTGCGGGTGGATCGCACCGGCGCCCCGCTGCCGCCGGCGTCGCGCGCCGTATGGGCGCGCGCCTTCAAGGAGAGCTCGGCGCAGGCGGAAGGCGAGGACGCAAAAAGCGTCGGGCTCGAACCGATCGACGCTGCGTGGCTGTCGGCCGCGATCGAGGGTGACATCCACCAGCGTGCGGACCGGATCGATCAGGTGTCATTCGGCCAGCGCGTATTCGGGGACGCGTCGACGGGAGATCCCGCGACGGTCGGATCCGTTTTGCGCGCGTTTCCTCGATATCGCATGCTGCTGCTGACGCTCGAGCGGATTGGCATCCGCGACGCGCAGCTCTACGACGCCGCCGTCCGCGTGGCGGGCCGCATGTCCGAGCTCGACGGCTATCGAGGATTTGCGACGCTCGCGCAATTTCAAGGCGCGCTGGCGCTCGTCGTTCGATTGCGCAGCGTGCGCACGTTTGACGCCGCGCACGCCGATGCGGCGGTCAAGGAATTGATTGCTGTGCCGATTGGCGCTGAGGGGTACGGCGGTGCTCTGGCGCGCTGGATCGGCAGGGAGTTCCGTCCGGCCGACGGTGACATCGAGGACGCGATGATTGCCCGGCTCTCCGGATCGGGAGCCGACGTGCGCAAGGCGGCGCTCATCGAGTGGGAGGGGCAGCCGTACCGTCTCGACCTCGCCCGGGCTGAGCGACAGCGCCTGCACAACATCCGCGAGAAGCAGGGCGGAGTGACGGTGGACGTCGCGGTCACTCTCGAGGACATCGTCACGCGGCTCGGTGGCGATTCGCCCGACGTGGGTGACGGCATGGCGCGGCTGAAATCGTTGAGCACGTTGGTGCAGGCGCAGACGCGCTCGTCGTTCAACGAAGGGTGCGCCGCCCGGCGTCGACAGTCCCCGGAGCGTCAGCGAAGTCATTCAGCGGGCGCTTGGCGAGCTGGCGAAGGTCGAGCGATCCAAAGAGCCTCGAAAAGCCGCGCACGCTGTTGAACCGTTGGTCGCTGTCGTCGATCAAGTGCTTGCCGAGTCGTTGCTCTCGCTCGTCTATGCCATCGACCTCGGCGATCCCGATGGCACCATTCTGCTCGCCGGCAACGTTGCCCATCGCCACGACTTCGGGCTGGGTGTCATCGATCGCGAGGCACGCGGGCGCAGCGCCTGGGCGATGCCGCATCAGGAAGTCGCCCCTGGTGTCCCGTGGCACGTCGCGGGATCCGCACTTGGCCTCGAGCTCGCGTTGGCGCCGTTGTCGCTGCGCCGAACCGACACGGGCCGCATCGGCGGAGCCCCTCGCCTGACATCGAACGAGCGTCAGACGTTCGCGATGAGCGTCGCGCTGCTCAATCCGTTTGCGTTCGAGGATTCCGACCGCGACCGGATCGTCGAGGCCGTCGTGCGCGGCCGGCATCGCGTCGCCGCCGCCATAGGTGATCCCGCGCTGCTCGAGGCCGTCTTCTCGGACGCGTCAATCGATCCCCGGCGAAAACGCGCCGTCGCGTGGACGGCAGCGCACGAGCCCAACCGCGTGGAATCGATGTTCTCGCTGACCGAGCTGCTGTATCTTGGCGGAATGCCTGACACGTCGCTCGACGCGTGGGGAATGGCGGACGTCCCGGTGTCCGGATGCCTGTGCACCAGGCTGTCGCCGCCGGGCACATGGACCCGCGTGACGGGACGGCCGCAGCTCGGTCTCCTCGCCACGACGGTGGCGGACCTGAATTTCCGCGTTGCCATCGTGCTCAACGAACTGAAACTGCCGGCCGCGATCGAGCGCCATGTGCTCGCCGCGGCGATGCAGGATTTCATCGACGAAGTAAAGCCCACCGACGCCGACGACTGGCTGACGCTCGTGCGATCCGCCCAAAGCGTGACGCGCGAGCGGATCGAGGACTACGTCGCCGCGGTCGCGGCCTCGGGTCCGCTCGTCCCCGCCGCCGCCGGAGACGTGCCCGATAGCGGAATCAATCGATGATGAAGACGACCCGCCGCGTGGCGTTTGCGTTGGCCGCCGCGGTGGCGTTCGGCGCCCTCGCCTTCGCGGCGCAGGAGTTGGCCCTCGAAGTGGTCTCGCCGACCGCGGATGCGTTCGTCAGCGGATCGACCTGGTTGCGCGCCGCCGTGCAGCCGCCCGGCCGCACCACGAGCATCGTGTTTTTCGTCGATGGGCGGCTTGTGTGCACCGTCACGGCCCCGCCGTATGAATGCGAGTGGGACGCGGGCCCGAAGGTCATCGAGCATCAGGTGCGCGTCGTCGCCAACCTGGCCGGCGGTGGTCGCGTCGTCCGGACGGTGCGGACGAAATCGCTCGGCTTCACGGAGGTTGTCGACGTCGAGGTCGTGCAGGTTACGGTCACTGTGGCGGACGGACATGGCCATTTCATCCGGGGACTTCCGCGCGCGTCCTTCAAAGTCTTTGAGGACAATCGCCAGCAGACGATCTCGCACTTCGCATCGGAGAATATTCCGCTCGAGTTGATCGTCGCGATCGATATCAGCGGGAGCATGAGCCCGGCCATGCCGAAGTTGAAGTCCGCCGTGAAGGAATTTCTTGGCGCCGTGCCGCCGCGGACCAGGTGACGCTGCTCGGATTCAACGACAACATCTTCCCGCTCACGCGGAAAGCGACCGATCCGGCGGAGCGGGTCAAGGCTGTCGACCGCCTCGCGCCGTGGGGTTCCACCGCGCTGTACGACGTGATTCTTCGCGGCGTCGACATGCTCGGCCGCCAGGTGGGCCGCAAAGCGCTCGTCGTGTTTACCGATGGCGAAGATCAGGGCAGCCACGCGACGCTCGCAGACGTCGAACACCGCCTTCAGGCGAGCGACGTCACCCTCTACATGATCGGGCAGGGTCGCGGCGTGACGATGGAGCCGCTGAAGAAGATCATGAACCGGCTGTCGATGCCGACCGGCGGACGCGCGCTCTTCACCGACAGCATCGACGAGTTGCGCGGCGCATTCGCCGATCTGCTCGACGAATTGGCGAATCAGTATCTGCTCGGCTACGCCTCGACGAACACCGGGAAAGACGATTCGTGGCGTCGTATCCACGTCGACGTCGATGGCCACCATGACATCCGTGCGCGGCAGGGTTACCGCGCCACCGCATCCAAATGAAGCCGCAGGTTTCTCGAGGCGCGTTCGCGGTAGCCGTTGTGGTGTTGTTGACGACACGCCCAGGGGCGGCGCAGCAGCAGCCGCCGCGCTTCACTTCGTCGGTGGAGGTGACCTCGGTCGATGCAACGGTCGTCGACGAGCGCGGCCGGCCGATCATGGGGCTCGGTCCCGACGACTTCACCGTGCGCATCGATGGCAACGTGCGCCGTGTTCTCACGGCGCAGTGGGTGTCGCTCGCGACCGACCGAAGTGGCCCTGCGATCGCGGTGCCCGAAGGGTACAGCTCGAACGAAAACGCCACCGGCGGACGCCTGATCGTGATCGCCGTCGATCAGCCGAATATCCGGTTCGGCGCCAACCAGGCGATTACACGCGCGGCGGGCGCGTTCCTCGACCGGCTGTCGCCGTCGGACCGCGTCGCGGTCACCGGATTTGGGCTGGGCGCGCCGGTGACGCCATTTTCCGGAGACCGCGAGCGGTCCAAGCGCGCGCTGGCACGGATGACGGGGCAACGGCAATCGCGCCGCATGGACTCGGGCAGCGTGTCGGTCGCCGAGGCGCAGGCGATCGACCGCGGCGACCGGACGACGCTGCAGGCGGTTCAGGACCGCGAATGCAATCCGGCGAATTTTCCACGCAACCCCGCGGCCCTGGATCAATGCCGCGCCGAGGTCGAAGCGCAGGCGCAGCAGATCGCGCAGGATGAACGAGCCAACCAGACGCAGACGCTCTCCGGGCTGCGCGATCTCCTCACGGGATTGCGATCGCTCGATGCGCCGAAAACGTTGATTCTGATCACCGAAGGGTTCGTGCTGAGCGATCCGTCCTACGTCGTCGAAGTCGGCTCGTTGGCGGCGGCCGCGCGCACCGGGATGTACGCACTCAAGCTCGAGCGTGAGATGTTCGACGCGAGCGACGGCCGGATGCCGGCCAATATGACGGGCGATCGAATGGCGCTGTTCGAGGGGTTGGACACGCTGGTCAGCGCGGCGCGCGGCGCGGTCTTCCCGATCACGGGAAGCGGCGCGGCGGTGTTCGAGCGGATCGAGGCCGAGCTTTCGGGCTACTACCTGATCGGCGTCGAGTCCGATGCGCGCGACCGCGACGGCAAACCGCATCAGGTGAAGCTGGACGTGTCGCGCCGCGGAGTCACGCTGCGGACGCGGCGGCAGGTCGTCAACGCGCCGGCCGACGCGAAGCCGCGAATCACCGCGAGACGCCGTCACCGCGAGCCTCAGCTCGCCGCTCCTGCTGTCGGCGCTGCCGGTGCGCGTGGCGACGTTCGCCCTGCAAGGGCCGGAGCGCAGCAAAGTACAGCTGCTCATTCACGCGGACATCGGGACGGACTACGCGGCATCGCGGCCGGTTGCGATCGGCTACATGCTGTTCGATAAGAACGGCCGCCTTGTCGACAGCCAGTCGACTGACCAGCGGCTGACACCGGTTCTGAATGGTGTCCCGTCGGCGCTCCAGTTCTCGGCCGGCGCAAGCGTTCCGCCCGGGGAATATACGCTGAAGTTCGCGGCGGCCGACGGCGACAAAGTCGGCAGCGTCGAGCACCCGATCCACGCGGCCCTCGCGGAAGCGGAGGGCCTCTCGTTTTCCGATCTCACCGTCGGAGGACCGACAGAACCTGGAGAGATTCTGCGGCCGACAATCGGCTACACGGTGAATTTCGGCAACGTGCACGGATACGTGGAAGCGTACGGCACGGAGCTCGACGATCTGACGGCCAGCTTCGACGTTGCGGCCGACGCTGACGGTCCCGCGCTTCTGCACGTCGCTGTACCGAACCGGAAAGCCGGGGCCACGCGTTCGCTATTCACACAGGTTATTCCGGTCCATCAGCTTCCGGCCGGAAAGTACGTGCTGCGCGCGACGGTTCTGCAGGGCGCGAAGACGGTCAGAACGCTGACGCGCGCTTTCGAAGTCGCCCCGCCGGCGGTTCTGATGGCGTCGGCCGAAGCGCTCGGGGCCGAGAAGTCGGCCGACGCCGAACTGTTCCTGCCGGTCGGCGACGAGCTGCTCGCGCGCCCCTTCCGTCGCGACGATGCGCTCAAACCCGACACGCTCGAACCATTCCGCGCACGGCTGGCGCCGAGCGTGAAGACGCCGTTTGATGCCGGTGTCGCGTTCCTGTCGGCCGGCGAGTACGCGAAGGCCGAGGTAAGCCTGAAAAAAGCGATTCAGCCGGATGTCGACAGCACTCCGGCACTCGCGTATCTCGCCGTCGCGTTCGCCGCGTCCGGCCACGATCAGGAAGCCGCGAGCGCCTTCCAGACGTCGCTCGTCGACGGCAGCGATCTTCCGCAGATCTACGAATGGCTCGGCGACACGTTGATTCGAACGCACGATCTGAGCGGCGCGCGCAGCATTTTCGAAGAAGCCGCCGGCAAATGGCCGGCCGATACGCGTTTCACGCGGCCCCTCGCGATGTTGTACGCGACGTTCGGCCGCGGCCGCGAGGCCGTCCGCACTCTTGAACGCTACCTGACGGATCGGCCCGCCGATCGCGACTCGTTGAAGCTGGCGGTGGAGTGGCTCTACAACGTCCACGCCGCGGGCGGCGTCGTCCACAACCGCGCGCAGGACATCAAGCTCGCGCACACCTATGCGGACGCCTACGAAAAAGCAGGCGGCCCGGAGACAGCGCTCGTCAAACAGTGGACTGAGTTTCTGGATCACGAACGGTAGCATCGCCTGACGCGATGCTACCGCTCCCGAACTATTCCGGCTGCGCGTCGGCGTCGCCGGCTTTTTTCGCGCGCGATGGACGCTTTGCCGCCGCCTTCCGCGTGCCGCGCGAGGCCGGTTTCTTTGGCGCCGCCGCAGGTGCGGCCGCAGCGGGGCGTGGTGCGCGCGCTCCTCGCCTCCGCTTCGCCGTCCCGAGAAGCACCGCCGTTGGGTCGACGGTCGGCATCGGCTCGAAGTCCGCCCCGTCGGCGTCCTCGTCCGCCTCGCGCGTTTCAACCGCGCCGCCCGGCGCGGTTTCAGTGAGGTCCGACGAAGGCGCCGGTGTCGTGTGTTCCTGTGCCGGCGGTTGTGCCGGCGCGCTGCAACGCGGCGCCCTGGAACACACGAAGCCCGCCTCGGCGGTCGCGCTCGAGCCGCACGAGCCCGTCGCGTTGACACGCGCGCAACAAATCGATCAAGCCGCCGAATCCGTATCGGCGCTCGTCGAAGCCCGCGGCTTCGCTCGCGGTCGCGCCGTTGTTGCCGTCGCGATACTGCCGCAGTATCTGCTTGACGTTACGCAAATACATCGGCCAACGCGCCGTCGTGGCGTTTCGAAGAATATCGCCGACGAGTCGCACCGCCTCGGTCTGCGAGCCGAGCTGCGGAAGAGCGATCGGGGCGGGCGCGCCGGAATGGGCAGGAGCGCCAGCCTGCGCAGGATGGGCGGCAGCGGCGGGATGCGCAGGAACGTTGGCCATTGACGGCGTGTCCTCCGATCCCGCTTCTTCGCTCGCCGCGCCTTCCGCGCTCGACGCCGCCTTCGTTGCGCCCTCGTCGAAATTCTCGTTCAGCTCCACCATCACGCTGCGGCCCGCATGCTTTAGATGCACGAGCCCCGCCTGCGAGAGCTTCTCGACGAAATCGAGGAATGACCCGGCGCCGTAGTTGCGTTCCGAGAAGGTCGAGTCGAGTTGAAGCAGCGTGCTCTTGAGGAGACCGGTCTGCGGCGACACTTCGCGATCCGCCAGGATCTTGAGCGCGCGGCGCACGATCGGAATCGCCTGCGCCACCGGCGAGTTCGCGGCGGCGGCCGGCATCGGTCGACCGCTCTTGCTCGCGGTCTTGCGCACGCCGTGGAGATTCTCGTACGCGATGAACTCGTGGCAGTTGCGCTGCAGGATCACGCTCGTGAACGCGCGTCCCCCGACGACAAAGACCTTCTTGTCGTACTGTTTCAGCTTCTCGACGAGCGACAAGAAATCGCTGTCGCCGCCGACAATCACGTAGGCGTTGATGTGTGGGTGAGTGAACGCCATCTCGAGCGCGTCGAGGGCGAGGTTGATGTCGGCGCCGTTCTTATCGCCGCCGGGCGTGAGGTTGCGCTGCACGAGTCGAATCGCATGCTGCGTGAGCGAGCGGCTGTACTCGCCGGCGCGCGTCCAGTCGGCGTATGCGATCTTCGTGACGACCTCGCCACGCTCCTTGATCGCGTCGAGGATGGCCCCGACGTCGAACTGCTGACCGAGGGTCGATTTGACGCCGATTTCGATGTTGTCGAAGTCGATGAAGACGGCGATGTTGAGACGTTCCTGTGACAAATGCGTTCCTTGCTGACGACTGCGAATCGCGTGTTAACGCTCAGACCGACAGCGGCCGGCGTGGTGCCGACCAACGTTCGCAGCGGTTGAGCTGACCGCCTCGGGGTGAGGCGTCTTTCGTATTGTATGTCAGTTTTGCCCGTTCAGCGGAGCCGGCGCGTCGGGCGTCGGCCAGACGATGCGGGTGAACTGGCCGCGCTGGAGGAGCTCGCGGCCCTTGCCGCCCCGGCCCGTCACCTCGTATTTCGCCGTGCTGATCGTCTGTTCGGCCCCGCGCGTGGTCTCGACCGTCAGCAAATCGCGGTCGCCGCTCGACGCGATGAAACCGAGCACTCTGTCCTCGTCGCCAAGCTTGATGAGCAGCACGCCTTTGCCCGGCCCCGACAGGTAGTTCACCTCATCGGCCTTGCAGAGGATTCCGCGCGCCTGCGCCGTCGCCGCGATCAGAATTTCGCCGCCCGCCACTCGCGCAACGCCGACGATCTCCGCCCCCTCCGCCGGCCGCGCGAACCGTCGTCCGGCACGAGTGCTCGGCTCGACGAGGCCGTCGAGTCCGAACCTGAGTGCGTAGCCATCGCTCGACACCGCGATCGCATGCACCGGCGGCTCCTGGTCGGCTTTCTTCGGCGTGATGTTGCCGACGACGCGCGGGTCGAGGCTCATGGCGGCGACGACGCGCTCGCCGTCTTTCAGCTTGAACTGTTTCTGGATCGGCTCGCCGTAACCGGTCGACGCCGGCACGTCGATGAAGCGGCACGTGTATGCGACGCCGAAGTTGCTGAAGAACACGCAGCTCGCACGCGTGCTGCCCGCAAACGCCGCGAGCACGGCATCGCCTTCGCGCAGACGGGTTGTGGTCAAGTCCTTCACTTCCTTCTGGCGCTTCACCCAGCCGTCCCGCGATACGATCACGACGTTGTCTTCCTCGACGATGAAGTCGTCGGCCGAGTATTCGGGCTCGCCGGTGTCGCTCGCAATCGTCGTGCGACGCTTGTCGCCGTACTTCTGGCTGACCTCTTCCAGCTCGCCCCGCACCAGCTTCCACCGGCTGTCTTCGTCCTTGAGCAGCGTGCCGATCTGGCGCGCGCGCTTGCGCTTCTCTTCCAGCTCGTTACGGATGATGAGTATTTCGAGCCGCGCGAGGCGATAGATCTTCAGTTCGAGGATCGCGTCGGTCTGCTCCGCGTCGAGCTCGAACCGCTTCATGATCTTCTCGGCGGCGTCGGCCTTGCCGTCCGACTTGCGGATGATCTTGATGATCTCGTCGAGGGCGTCGAACACCTTCTCGAAGCCTTCGAGCAGGTGGATACGCTTCTTCAGTGCCGCGAGCTCGTGCTCGAGGCGTTTGGTGACGACTTCGAGCCTGAAATGCAGGAAGTGCCACAGGATCTGTTTCAGATCGAGGCGTTCCGGTCGTCCGACCTCCGGATTTTCCGTCGGGATGAGGCAGGTCAGGTTGACGGCAAAGTTGATCTGCAGCGGCGTGTGCTTGAAGAGATACGCCATGATCATCTTCTCGTCGGCGTCCTTCTTCATCTCGAGCGCGATCCGCACGTCTTCAGTCGAGAGGTCCTTGACATCGAGCAACTGCGGCAGCTTTCGGCTCAGGACCACTTCCGCGATCCGCTCCACGAGCTGCGACTTGTTGACGGTGTACGGGATGCTGTCGACGTAGATCGTCTTCGTGGACCGGGTTTCCGGGCCGATGTCCCACGTGCCGCGCAGACGGATGCCGCCCGAACCTGTCTTGTAGATCTCTTTGATCTCGTCGACCGAGTTCAGGATCTGCCCGCCGGTGGGGAAGTCGGGCCCTTTGATGTATCGATTGAGCTGTGCGTTGCCGATCTCGTCGTTGTCGAGAAGCTTTACCAGCGCCGTGCACACCTCGCCGAGATTGTGCGGCGGGATGTTCGTCGCCATGCCGACCGCGATGCCGGTCGTCCCGTTCACGAGCATGTTGGGAATTCTCGCCGGCAGCACCACCGGCTCGGTTTTCGTTCCGTCGTAATTCGGACGAAACGGCACGGTGGTTTGCTCGATCTCCGACAGCATCTCGTCGCTGATCCGGGCGAGACGGCATTCCGTGTAGCGCATCGCCGCGGCGCTGTCGCCGTCGAGCGATCCAAAATTTCCCGAGCCGTCGACGAGCGGGTAGCGCAGCGAAAACGACTGCGCCATGCGCACCAGGGTTTCGTAGAGCGCCGCGTCGCCGTGGGGATGGAAGCTGCCCATGACGTCGCCGACGACCTTGGCGCACTTGCGGTGCTTGGCGTCGGCCGTCAGGTTCTGCTGCCACATCGTGTAAAGGATGCGCCGCTGAACCGGCTTCAGGCCGTCGCGCACATCCGGGAGGGCGCGTGCCGTGATGACCGAGAGCGCGTAGTTGAGATATCGCGACTGCGCGGCTTCGTGCAGGGGTACGTTCGACGTCGACCCGGCGGCGCCGCCGCCGCCGAGAACCGCAGCGCGAACTGCCGCCTCGCGTCCGTTCGGCTCGCCGCTCTCTGCGACGTCAAAGAGAGAAGGGTCCTGGGGTTTGCTGCGCTTGGCCACGGGAGGAATTGTACTGAATGGCCGGAAGGGCTGGAGGGGCGGGAGACGTTTGCTCCTGCCCGTCCTGCCCCTCCCGCCCGTCCTGCGCTACTTGATAAAGAGCATCTCCCGATACGTGGCGAGCGGCCACGTATCGTGCGGGATCGCGAGCTCGATTTGATCGCCCGCCTCCCTCAGCGCGGTCATCGCGGGGATGACGACGTCGCGGAAATGCTTCGCGTGCTTTTCCGCCGATGCGTTCTCATGATCGAGCGCGGCGGCGAGCTTGTCCGACCGGCGCTTCAGGTCGTCGGTCAGCTTCGTGAGCTGATCGAGCAGCCGTTTACCCTCGAGCGACTTGCCGCCCGCCGCCTTCACCGCCGCCACGCTCTGCGCGACCTGTTTCTGATAGTCGATCGCGGCCGGCAGAATGTACCGGTTCGCCATGAGGACCATCAGCTGTCCCTCGACGTTGACGGTCTTGTTGTAGGTCTCGACCATGATCTCGTAGCGCGCGTGCAGCTCGCGCTCGTTCAGGATCTTGTACTTGTCGAACAGCGCGACCGCTTCCTTCGTGACGAGCTGTGGCAGCGCGTCGACCGTGTTTTTCAGATTGAGCAGGCCGCGTTTGGCCGCTTCCTTTTCCCACGCGTCCGAGTAGCCGTTGCCGTTGAAGATGATGCGCTTGTTCTCCTTGATGATCTTCGGCAGCAGCTCGCCGACCGCTTTCGCGAGCGTCTTGCCCGCCGCCACCATCTTTTCGAGCTCGGTGGCGATGTAGTCGATCGACTCGGTGACCGCGACGTTCAGCGCGATGTTCGGATACCCGATGCTCTGATTCGACGACACCGCTCGGAACTCGAACTTGTTCCCGGTGAACGCGAACGGGCTCGTGCGGTTGCGGTCGCCTGCGTCGCGCGGCAGCTTCGGCAGGACGAGAACGCCCGTATCGAGCTCGCCGCCGTGCTTTGTCGTTTTCGCGCCCCCCTTCTCGATCTGCTCGAAGATGTCGGTCAGCATGTCGCCGAGAAAGATCGAGAGGATCGCCGGCGGCGCCTCGTTCGCGCCAAGGCGATGATCGTTGCCCGCGCTCGCGATGCTCGCGCGGAGCAGCCCCTGCCAGCGGTTCACCGCGCGGATGACCGCCGTGCAGAACACCAGGAACTGCATGTTGTCGTGCGGGCTCGCGCCCGGCCCGAGCAGATTGTTCCCCTCGTCGTCGCTCATCGACCAATTGAGGTGCTTGCCGGAGCCGTTGACGCCTGCAAACGGCTTCTCGTGCAGCAGGCACGCGAGGCCGAACTTCGGCGCGGTGCGCTTGCAGCGTTTCCATCATCATCATCTGATGATCGGTCGCCACGTTGGCGTTCTCGAACACCGGCGCGATCTCGTACTGGCTCGGCGCAACCTCGTTGTGCCGCGTCTTCACCGGCACACCGACCTTGTACAGCTCCGTTTCGACGTCCGACATGAACGCCATGACGCGATCCGGGATCGCGCCGAAGTACTGATCCTCGAGCTCCTGTCCTTTCGGCGGCTTGGCGCCAAAGAGCGTCCGTCCTGCGTTGATCAGGTCCGGCCGGGACAGATAGAAATAGCGATCGATCAGAAAATATTCCTGCTCCGGCCCGCAGGTCGTGACGACGCGCTCGGCCGTCGAGCCGAACAGCTTGAGTATTCGCACGGCCTGTTTCGAGAGCGCCTCCATCGAGCGAAGCAGCGGCGTCTTTTTGTCGAGCGCCTCGCCCGTCCAGCTCACGAACGCCGTCGGGATCACGAGCGTCGTCGAGTTGCCGCTCTTGAGCAGCCACGGCGGGCTCGTCGGATCCCACGCCGTGTAGCCGCGCGCTTCGAAGGTCGAGCGCATGCCGCCCGATGGAAAGCTCGACGCATCGGGCTCGCCGCGGACGAGTTCCTTCCCGGAAAATTCAGCGACGGCTTTGCCGTCGCCGGTCGGCGACAGAAAGGAGTCGTGCTTCTCGGCGGTGATCCCGGTGAGCGGCTGAAACCAGTGCGTGTAGTGGGTGGCCCCGTGCTCGACGGCCCACTCTTTCATCGCGGACGCGACCGCATCGGCGACCGACACGTCGAGCGGCTCGCCGTGCGTCATCGTGCGCCGCAGCGCGTGATAGACAGGTTTCGGAAGGCGCGTTTGCTGCACTTCGTCGTTGAAGACGAGACTGCCGAACGCTTCCGTCGCGCGCGGACCGCGCGGCTCCTTCGCTTCCGTCACCGACCAGTCGCGAATCGCGCTGATCGCGTCGCCGAGCACCGCAGAACCCATGACGTCGCCCCCTTTGAATCTTCAGTCGACCGCGTGAGGGGCGCATGATATCGCGCCCCTGCCGAAGCGTATATCGTCGCAGAAACCGTGCATATATTGCAACTAAATGTCGATCTATAGCTGCAATTTATCGGCCTGATTTGTCAATACGACGTGTCTAGATTCGTGCATATTGTGCACGGTTCAGCGCGCATCAGTGAGTCGGCGGGGTCCAGCCCAGCAGTGTCAGAAATTCCGCCAGCACCATCCCCGTCGCGCCCCAGATTTCCATGCCCTTGATGTGAAAAGCGGGGACGATCATGGCGACACCGTCGCGGGTTTGAGCCCGATGGACCATGGTCGACGGGATCGACCAGCTCATCGACGCTCACCTCCAGAATCGCGGCGACTTCGCCATCCGCGGGTCTGAACGCTGGACGAGAAGGCTTGGCGGCGACGATTGGATGAAGACGGAATCCGCTGACCGGGATGTCGAGCGGCGTCAACGCGCCGAGCGTCAACACGTCATCGGTCGCAAGGGCAATCTCCTCGTGCGCTTCGCGGAGCGCCGCCTGCTCGAACGTCTCGCCGGGATCGACCACGCCGCCCGGCAGCGACACCTGTCCCCCATGTCGCTCGAGTGTGTCCGCCCGCACCGTCAGCACGATATGCGCACATTCGGACTCCGGTCCTACTCCGGTTCCGCTCCGGTCCCACTCCGGTCCCACTCCGGTTCCACTCCGGTCCCACTCTGGTCCCACTCCGATTGGAGTCGGAGTGGGAGGGACAGTCTCAGCGATCGCAGGGAACACCAACAGGAGCCCGGCGGCATTGCGGATGCGAGCCGGGTTGAATCCGGCAGGCCATTGACGACGGGGACGCGGGGCGAGGGCGGCGTGAGCAGCCGCGCCCGGAAGCTCGTGCTGAAATGCGGCAGCGAGCCGTTCGATGACATCCTGGTAACGCATCGCGCGCGCTGATTACCTCGTCAGGCTCATCGACATTCCGGAGCGCAGCACGTGAAGCGATAAGCCCGTGCCGGCGTCGACGCCGCCCTCGGTCGACTGCGGGGATCGTCGCATGCCGCGGATCGATGACCAGCACGGCGCTCTTGCCGATGACCTCCAGGTCGCTTCCGCGCATGATCACGGCGGTCGATTCATCGATGCCGATGCCGACGAGCGACCGATGATCGAGCACGGCGCTGATCAGGCGGCTGCTCCGCTGCCGCTGCAGAAAATGTTGATCGAAGATGACATCCGTCGCCAGCCCGAGTCCGTCCGCCGTGATCGTCTTGCCGGCGGTGATGTTCTTCAAGTCGGCATCGCCCGTGATCATCACCTTGGACAGGATCGCCGCGCCCGCGCTCGTGCCGCCGACGACCACGCCGGCGCGATACCGCGCGCGGATCACGTCGTCGAGCCCCGTGCCCATGATTTCCTTCATGAATCGGTTCTGGTCGCCTCCCGGCATCCAGATAAGGGTCGCCGATTCCAGTGCGCGCCGCGCCTCGTCACGCTCGTGGAAGTCGATCTTGACGGCCGTGGCAGCTCCGTGTTCTTTCCACATGACTACAGAACTATCTCCGGCGTCCGGCTCTGCTGACGCCTGCGGGAGCACGGCGACGATCGCGCGCGTTCCCCCCGCGAGCTCCAGCGTCCTCGCTACGACGGCCTCGTTGGTGGCGCCGCCGCCGACCACGACCAGAACGCCCGCCGCCTGAGCCCGCACGACCGCAGTAAACAGCAGTATCCACAAGCAGCTGAGTCGTTTCATGGCGTGAATCATGGCACGAGAGGGACCGTCGGGCCCCGCCGGTGAGGCGGCCCATCGGTGATCCGTCGAATTGGAGTACGTGCCGAACCACTGAAAAAGCTCGGGCGCGCGGATGTGGACGCGTGCAGTGCGTTCGGTAAAATGAGCAGGTTCGGAACATTCGTGAATCTGCTGAGAACGTTGCGGACGATTGCGGCGTCGACTGTGGCCGTCGCCTTCGGATTGACGCGCATGATTACAAAAGGCCACGCCGATCAACGGCCGGAGTTGAAGCAGGGCGACGTCGCACCGGATTTCACTCTTGCGGCGTCTGATGGACGGACGTATCGGCTCGCCGAACTGCTCGGCCACGGCGTCATTGTCATCGCGTGGTTTCCGAAAGCGTTTACTGGTGGCTGAACGGCCGAGTGCGCATCGCTCCGGGCGAGCGGTGAGGGATTGCGGCGTCTTCCCGCTCAGTATTTCGCCGCGAGCGTCGACAACGTCGATACGAACGCGCGCTTTGCAGAGTCGCTCGGGTTGGACTATCCGATCTTGAGCGACCCGACGAAGACCGTTGCGGCGGCATACGGCGTTCTCGCGCCAACAGGGTTCGCGTCGCGTTGGACGTTTTACATCGGCAATGACGGCCACATTCTTGACATTGACAAGCAAGTCAGCGCCCGAACGCACGGCACCGACGTCGTTGCCAAGCTGACTTCTCTCACAAGCTGACCGCGGCAGCGGGCAGGCTGGAGCTGGGTATGACATTACTTGATCGTTTCCGTACGCAGGCGCGCGACACACATCCGGATCCCGCCGTTCGACTCGCATACGTCGAGGAAATTCCAATCGATCAGCGCGACGTGCTCGCGGCGATCGCGCGGACCGACGACGACGCGCGCGTGCGGCGCGCCGCCGTCGCCAAACTGATGGACCCACATGCGCTTGCCGATGTCGCGCGAGCCGACGCGGACGAGGAGGTGCGCGCCGCCGCAAACGCCATGCTGCGCGACCTCGCGCTCGAAGCCTTCGAGGGAATCGGCGAAGCGGAAAGCCGGGCCGCGGTTGAGGCGCTCGGAGATCCGCGGATGCTCTCGACCGTCGCCAAGGCGGCGGCCAATCCGGCCGTCGCCCTGTCGGCGCTTGCTCGCATCGCCGACGCGCACATGCGCGGATCGATCGCGCGGCATGCGGCCCACGAACCGGTTCGGATGCAGGCGCTCGAGGGCGTCGACGAACGCGCCGAGCTCCTGGCGATCGCGATAAACGGCGAGTTCAGGGACTCGGCCGTTGCGGCAGTCGAACGATTCTCGGCGCGCGAGGACCTCGAACACATTGCGGCGCGCGCGAAAAATAAAAATGCGGTGAAGCGCGCACGCGTGCTGATCCGCGAGATGGACGAGCGCGCGGTCCGCGACGCGATCCTGGCGGCGCAAGCCGCCGAAGCGCAGCCGGCATCGGACCACACCGGCCACACTGCGCCAGATGTCGCGGTTGCAGAAACCGCCGCCGAGCAGAGCGCACGGGAGGCCGAAGAGAAGGCGAGTGCGGAACGTGCGGCCGCCGAGCGCCTGGAGCGCGACGCGGCACAGGCCACCACACGCGAAGCCGCCGAGCGCGAAGCGGCCGAGCGTAAACGGATCGAGGAAGCAGCGGCGCGGCAGGAGGCGGAACGGCGCCACGGCCGCCTGACCGAGCTCGCGGACGCTGCCAATACGGCCGCGGACCTCGACGACATGGCCGCCGCTCGCAGGCAGCTGTCGACGATTCGTCGCGAGTGGCGCGATCTTCTTGTCGGCATCACGGTGGACGCCGATCTCGCCGCCCGACTTGCCGACGCGGAGCAGCGATTCTCGGCGCGCGACGCGGCGCAGCGGGAAGTGGATCAGAAATCGCGGCGCGACGCGCTGGCGCGTGTGCACCAACTCCTCGCACGCGTGGAACCGCTCGTGCAGCGGCCGGACCTGACCTTGAAGGCCGCCGAGCGCACGCTGCGCGATGTGCGAGCAGCGCTCGGGCAGATGCCGCCGCTCCCCTCCAAGCAGGATTACGACGATGTCATGCGGCGGCTGAAGGCGGCGCAATCAGCGCTGACGCCCAAAGTCGTGGAGCTTCGTGAAGTCGCCGACTGGCAGCGCTGGGCGAATATCGGCATCCAGGAACAGCTGTGCGAAAAAATGGAAGCGCTCGCGCAGATCGAGGATCCCGAACAGGTGGCGACGACGATTCGCGATCTGCAGCAGCAGTGGCGGCAAGCTGCCGATGTGCCGCGGGCGCAGGGCGCGGCGCTCTGGCAGCGATTCAAGGCCGCGCACGATGCCGCGTGGGCACGATGCGAAGCGCATTTCGCCGCGCAGGCGGAGGTCCGTGCCGAGAATCTCGCGAAGAAGATCGCTCTTTGCGAACGCGCCGAAGCGCTCGCCGATTCGACCGCGTGGATTTCGACGGCCGATGAGCTCAAAAAACTTCAAGCGGACTGGAAAACAATCGGACAGGTGAGCCGGGGCCAGGAAAAAGCGGTCTGGGATCGCTTCCGCACCGCCTGCGATCGCTTTTTTACCCGACGACAGGCGGATCTCGCGCAGCGAAAGACCGTCTGGGCCGAAAACCTCGCCAGGAAAGAAGCGCTTTGCATCAAAGCGGAAGCGCTCGCCGGCTCGACGGACTGGGAGCCCGCGGCGAACGAAATCCGCAAGCTGCAGGCCGAGTGGCGGACGATTGGTCCCGTCAAGAAAACGCGGTCCGACGCGATCTGGCAGCGGTTCCGCGCGGCGTGCGACGCGTTCTTCAGCCGCTACGCGCAGCGCCACGACATCGCCCGCGGTGAGCGCGCGGCGGCGAGAGAAGCGATCGTCGCGGAGCTCGAGGCGTTCGCGCCGCAAGAGGGGCAGGACGGGCAGGAGCGGCAGGATGGGCAGCAGGCCCCGGACTTGACCAGCACCGCCGCCGCGGCTCCGCAGACGGACGTCGTGACCGCCGTGCGCGACATCCGGCGCCGCTGGCAAGCCGAGATCGCGGCGCGCGGCGTCGATCGCGAGCGCGCTCTTGCGCTCGACGAACGGTTCAATGCCGCTTTTGCGCGCGTGCTGTCGCGGAATGCGTCGGCGTTCGCGGGAACCGATCTGGATCCCGAGTCGAACCGAAAGCGGATGGAAACGCTCGTCAAGCGGCTCGAAGAGCTCGCGCAATCGCTCGCGGGGCCGCAGGCGGCGGCCGACGCGGCGCTGTCGCCCACGACCCGACTGGCGATGATGCTCAAAGAAGCGCTCGCCGCCAACACGATCGGCGGGAAGGTCGACGATGACAGCCGCTGGCGCGCGGCCGCGGAAGACGTTCGGCAGGCGCAAGCCGCCTGGTCGCGGATTGGTCCCGTGCCGGAGGATGCGAGACGGCCGCTCGCCGATCGGTTCGCGCGCGCGTGCCGGAGAATCACGGAACGGCCGACCGCCGCGTCCGGATCGGGGCGAGCCTCTATTCGATCTTGAGCAGCTCGACGTCGAACACCAGCATGCCGTACGGCGCGCGCTTGCCTTCGTAAGCGAGCTTCTCAGGAATCCAGAAGCGCGCCTTCTCGCCTTCGACCATCAGCTGCAGCCCTTCGGTCCAGCCGGGGATCACGCCGTTCACGGAGAACGACGCCGGCTGCCCGCGCACGACCGAGCTGTCGAACATCTTGCCGTCCGTCGTCCAGCCGGTGTAGTGCACGCTGACCGTGCTGTCTGCCTTCGGATGACGTCCGCCCGTGCCTTCGTGCAGCACTTTGTAGGCGAGGCCGCTCGCGGTTTTCTTCGCGTCGGCGGGCGGCGCCTTTACGTCTGCCGGCGGCCGGTTCGGAATGCTCGATCAGCGTCGATGTCGAAAACGAGCATTCCCTTCGGCTTGCCTTCCTGACCTTTGTACGCGAGCGACTGCGGGAATCCACAGGCGGCGCTTCTCGCCCGGCACCATCAGCTGCAGCCCTTCGGAGAATCCCGGAATGACGCGACTCACGCCGAACGTCGACGGCTTGCCGCGCGCGACCGAGCTGTCGAACATCTTGCCGTCGGTCGTCCAGCCTGTGTAATCGACCGTGACCACATCGTCTTTCCCCGGATGGTCCGTTCCAGTGCCGGGCGTCAGCACCTTGCTTGCGAGCCCGGACGGAGTCTTGGCGGCATCGGCAGGCGGAGCGGCGACGTCGGGCGGCGGAGGAATCACCTTGAGCGTCGTTGTCTGCGCCACGGCGGCGGCCGACAGCAACAGCAACCCGAGCGTTCGAAGCACTATGCGCATGGTGCGATTCTATCTCCCTGTTTAACGTTGGCGTCTTTGCAGCTGTTCCAGTTTGCCCTTGAGCGCCTCGAGCTTCTGGCCCGCTTCGCCGAGCTTTCCTTCAGCGGTGAGCCGCTGATAGTCGGCCAGATCGCGCGCGGCGTCGGCGATGAGCGCGTTCAGATCGGACGTCTGCGGTGCGCCGGTTCCGGCCGGCGCCGGCCGCTGGGGCGGGCGCCGACGGTGCGTTCGGCGCGGCGGCAAGCGTTGACGCTGCGTTGCCGAAGAGACCGGCCATCGCCGTCTCGAACGTCGGCCCGTACGCGAGCCGATCCTGCAGCGCGAGCACGACGAGCCGCAGCTCCGGCATCGGGCTGCGTTCCGCCTGCAGATAGATCGGCTCGGCGTAGAGCAGCGCGCGACCGATCGGAATGACGATCAAGCTGCCGCGCCGCACGTGCGAACCCTGCTGATTCCACAGCGACAGCTGACCGGAAAGCTGCGCGTTCTGATCGATACGTGCCTCGATCTGCAGGGGGCCGTCCACGAGCTTCGTCTTCGGGAAATCGTACACGACCGCGGTTCCGTAGTTCGGATCGTCGCTGCGGCCCGCAATCCAGCCAATGAGGTTGTTGCGGTTCGCCGGCGTGAACGGCAGGATCTCGATGAACTCCGTCTTCGTCTCGCCGGGAAGCGTCATCAGGACGAAGTTCGGCTCCATCATCTGCGCACCCTCTGCGCGCTGGTCGCCGACTTCGCTCGCCACGCTCCAGAGATCCTCGCGGTTGTAGAACACCTCCGGATCCGTCATGTGGTAGAGGCCGTACACCGCTGCCTGCAGCTTGAGCATCAGCTCCGGATAGCGCACGTGTTTGCGAAGCTCGGCGGGCATCGTCGCGGCGGGCTTGAACAGCGTCGGGAATATCCCGCGATATGCCGCGATGATCGGATCCTCGTCGTCGAACACGTAAAACGTCGTGGTGCCGTCGTACGCATCGATGACCGCCTTGACGCTGTTCCGCATGTAGTTGATGCGATCGCGCCCGAGCCGGTAGTGCCCGGCGTACGGATAGCTCTCCGACGTCGTGAACCCGTCAAGCATCCACGAGAGCCGCCCGTTGTCTCCGACCACGATGTACGGATCGGGATCGAAGGTGATAAACGGTGCGAGTTCGGCGACGCGGTCGCGGATGTTTCGGCGCATCAGCAGCCGGCTGTCGGCGGTCACGTCGTCGCTGAAGGGAAGCTTCGCGAGGTCGCCCTCCGAGATCGCGATGAGCGCGCGGCGGAAGAAGCCGCCGATCGGTATTCCGGCGGTGCCTTCGTACGAAGTGAGGTTGTTCGTCGCGCCCTGCGGATAGTTGAACTCCTGCTGCCGCGTGCGGACGTACACATCGGTGTTCGTCAGCTCGCCGAAATAGATTTCCGGACGCGTGACGGAGATGCTCGGCACCGTGCTCTGCACGGGCATGTTGCTCAGCGTGAGCGTCGGCAGCCCTTCGGACGTGAAGCCGTTCACCGGGTTCATCGTCACGCCGTATCCGTGGGTGTAAATCAGCTTCTCGTTGATCCAGTTGCGGCTGCTCTCGGGCAGTTTCTCGACGTTCAGCTCGCGGGCCGCGAGCATCATCTGGCGCGTGGAGCCGTCGATCTGATATCGATCGATATCGATGTCGGGGAAGTCGTAATACGTGCGAATTTCCTGAATCTGACGGAGCGTGTCCTGCAGCGCACGCCAGTCCCACAAGCGGATGTTCTGCAGCGTCGGCTCGTTGTGCGCCGCGTCGGCCGCTTCGACGCTGGTTTCCGCCGGAAACGGATGCTGCGCCACGCGATTCAGCGCGTACGCGCGGCGTGTCATCTCGATGTTGTGTGCGATGTAAGGCTGCTCTTTGACGAGCTGATTCGGCTTCACGATGAAGTTGTCGACGTACGCAGCCGAGCACGCCGACAAGGACATAACAGACGACGGCGGGCACGACGGAGGCGATCAGCCACCGCACCCGAGGAGCGGCGAACGCGTTCACGAGCGCCGCAAGGCCGCCGGCGGCGAGCGCGATCGAGACGACCAGCAGGCCGGTGAGCGTGATGTGCGCGTCTGTGTAAGTGACGCCCGCGAAGATCGTGTGGTCTTCGAACAGCCGGTCGAACCTTCCGAGATACACGCGCACCGCCAGCACGAACAGGAAGATGCCGAACGAGATCGACAGCCCTCGCCATGGCGCATCGCTCCCCGCGGCGTGGCGCATGCCGACGACGCCCCCGATCGCGCGCGTGCCGCCCGTAATCGCGATGAAGACGCCGGCCATAATGCAGACGACAACGGCGAGCGTCATCAGCCAGCCGGCGACGAGCTGATAGGCGGGCAGCGCGAACAGGTAGAACGTCAGCGGCCGCGCGAAAATCGGATCGAGAACGGCGGCTGCTGCGCCGGTGTTCGCCGTGCCGAACCAGTACAGCGCGAGCGTCGGCCATTCCGCCAGCATGCCTGCGCCGGTCGCGGCTGCGATGGCGAGCGACACGCCGAGCGCGATCAGCTTGAGCACCGGTTCGACGGGCAGCTTGAGCGGTTGCCCGTTCACCAGAATCGCGCCCGCGAATTCGCCCAGGCGCGCAGGCTTCAACGCCAGAAACGAACCGTAAAGAATGGCGAATGTGAGCGCAGCGAAGGAGGTGAATACGACCGCCTCGATGTTCAGCGTCCGCCAGAAGACGTCGCTGTACCCGAGGGAGCTGAACCAGAGGGCGTCGACGTAATAGGAAAGCGCAGTGCCACCGCCGAAGACGACCACGGCGATAACCGCGAGCAGGAAGAGCCGGCCGCGCCGCCGCGGACGCCGCGGCGGCGGCCAGTCGATTGTCTCAGCCAAGTCGTTATTTTACCGAGAACCCTTCCACCTGCACGTTCAGGTTGTGATTCACTCGCAGGCCCGCGACGCCGCTCGTATCCACCTGGTCGAGCGGTGCGGAAGAGACCTCTGTGCCGTTCACGAGGAAACTGACCTTATCTTTGCCGACGGCAATCGACAGCGTGTTCGTCATCTTGCCCGACGCGTCGGCCTTTTTCACGGCCGCGTTCTCGGTCCACGGTGTGACAGTGGGCGTGGCCGTGCCGGCGCGCTTCTTGACGAGGAATTTTCCATCTTGCCGGACCACGAAATACGTGTATTTCTGGTCTGCGCCGTCGAGGCCCGCCCCGCCGATGATCAGCCCGTAGGCTTCGGGGTGAGCGGAGGGCTCGACCTGCGTGAAGGAGGCGCTCACCGTATAGGCGCCGGTCTTCTTGTCCGCGGCCTTGTAATAGACGCCGGCCGGACCAGACTGGAAGTGCAAGCCGCCACCCATCGGCGTGATCTTCACGCCGTCGGCCTTCGTGCTGCCGTTGTCCAGGCGCGCGCTCCAGCCAGCCGGGAGTGCGCCGCCGGCCTGCATCTTGTCCATGTCGTGCTGGGCCTGCGCGAGCAGCACCGTCGCGCCCAGCGCCGCGAGCGTCATTGAGAGCATCAGTCGTTTCATTGCTGTCTCCTCACGACTAGAACTTTAACCCAAGCTGTCATTCGAGGGTCGCATCAAAGTCATTTCACGGTTGCGGGCCCGATTCCGTAGTCTTTGGCGGCGTAATCCTGATCGAACGCGCCAGAAATCGTGAGCGCGTTGCCCGGCACAGGTTCAGGCGTCTGGTGGCTGATTGGCTTGAGGTGCCGAAGGTACACGACGACGGCGTAGCGATCTTCTTCTGACCAGTTGGAGAAGCTGGCCCACGGCATCGCCGTCATGGGCACGACGTGGCCGTCGGCGAACGTGCCGCTGCGCAGCACGCGCATCACGTCATCGTCGCTGCGTCGGGCGAGTCCGGTCTCCTTGTCGGGCGTCAGATTGCGGCTGACGTAGGTGCCGTGCACGGTCTGCACCTTCAGTCCTCCGCCCGCAAGATACTTCGAGAGGTCGGGTCCCTTCGCGCCGTTCGTCGCATGGCAGCCCTCGCAGCCGTGCGAAACGACGAGGTAGCGGCCGCGCTCCGCGATCGCGCGCTCGCGCGCGTCCGCGATGCCGGCCACCGCCGGCGCAGCCTCGCCCATGTCCTTGGCGAACTGCTCCGGCGGCGTGATGAAGAACGGCGGAATGAAATACAGGAATGCGAGGAAGCCGCACGCTGCCAGAACGACGACGGCAATGATCGCGCGTTTGAGAAATCGCATCATCGCGGACCTCCCATCGTACCGGAGTTGCCGGGGAAAAAAGCGATCGGCGGATCGTCGCCCAGCATAAGGAACTTGAACTTCCCCCACATGTAGACGGGGAACGACGCCCAGCGCGGCGCCGGTACTTTGTTCGAAACCGGCGGGACCGTCCGCAGATAGGCGACGATCGCGTTCAGGTCATCGGACGTCAGGTTCGCGAACGACGCCCAGTCCATCGGATAGGGCAGCAGCCGTGTTCCATCTTTGAGGATGCCGCGCGTAATCGTTCGCTTGATCTCGTCGTCGGTCCAGTTGCCGAGCCCGGTTTCTTTGTCAGCAGTGAGGTTGCCGGTCGGAAAGTCCCCGAACGGCGCGAGCCGTAAGAGCAGACCACCGGCGAGCCGCATGCCGGGCAGCATCCGCTGCTCCGCGTCGTACGGCGAATGACACAACGCGCAGCCCAGCGTATCGACGAGCGACGCGCCGCGCTTCACCGGGTTGGCTTTCGCTTCGGCGTCCTGACGCGCGAGCAGCGCGGCCACGTCGGGACCGCTCATCGACCATATCGGCTTTCTTCCGAGCGACACGACGTAGTTCGCGAGGTCCCACATGTCCGCGTCGCTCGCCACGTCGACGAAGGACGGCATCGGCGTGCCCGCCAGGCCGGTGCGGAACCGAAGATAGACATCGCGCGGTGTCGCGCCGCCATGAAACGTCCATGGCTCGGTGAGATCTGTTGCGCGCAGCGGCTGCTTCCAGTCGTCCCAGAACTCGGTGGCGATCGCCTTCGTTCCGCGCCCATCGGTGCCGTGGCACGCCGCGCACTGCAGCTTCTCGTATACACGCTGCCCGCGGACGACGCCTTCCAGCGACGTTTCTATCGGCGTACCGAGCGAGACGGTTTTCGGCGTTTCGCTCGCGAAGCGTGCCGACAGCGACTTCGTGTAGCCGACGACGTCGCGGATGTCGCTGTCGGACAGGATGCCCTTCCACGCCGGCATGGCCGATCCGTACAGGCCCTCCGCGACCGATCGAATCAGGTCCTCGTCGGTCGGGATGCTGCCCGTCTCCGTCGTCCTGATTTTGTATCTGCCGGACGTGAAGTCCCGCGGGCGCGGCGTGAGCAGCGCCGCGGCGGGACCGTCGCCTTTGCCGCTTGCGCCATGGCATTCGACGCAGTGCGCGTCGTAGATGGGTTTTCCTTTTGGCGTAGACGATGCCGCGGCGACAGGCGGCTGTGCGGCGAGATGCGCGCCCATTGCGCTCGCGATCGCGCATAGCGCTGCGCCGGTGGCAACGGCCACGACGGATCGGTAGCTGACCCGGTGCATCCTGATTCGCTCTCCTGGTGATCGGAAGGTTTACACGAGCACGATCTTGCCGAGCGCGCCCGATTCCATAACGGCTTCGTGCGCCCGCGCCGCATCGGACAACGGAATTTCCCGTCCGATGACCGGGTTGAGGGTGCCGTTCTCGAGTCCCGCGATGAGCGCCGCATGGATCGATGCGACTTCGGCGGCCGTCGCATTGAAGAGCGTCATCCCCAGAATCGCGGCGTCGCGCCCCATCGCCTGTCGCGGGTCGATCTCCACGCGGCCGCGGTTGCCGACGACGACGATGCGTCCTCTGGGTGCGAGGAGCGATAGATCCGTGTCGAGATTGATGTTCGCGGCCATCTCGATGATGAGATCGACGCCCCGTCCGCCCGTCGCCGCCTTGATCTCGTCCACATACTGTGGAGTCTTGTGATTGACGACGAGGTCGGCCCCATGCTCCCGCGCGGCCTGCAGCCCTTTCTCCGTTCCGCCTGTGCCGACGACGCGCAGCCCACGCGCGTGCGCGAGCTCGACGGCGGCGATACCGACACCGCCGGTCGCGCCGTGAACGAGCACGGTCTCGGCTGGTCTGGCTTGCGCGCGGTGGAAGAGCGCCTGATACGCCGTCGCATACGGAACGCCGAGTGCGGCGCCTTGCGAGAAGGACGCCCGCGCCGGTAGCCGATACAGCTGATCGGCTGTGCACAGCGCGTACTCTGCGTATGTCCCGGCGCCGCCGGGATTGGCGCCGAATCCGGCAACGTAGACGCGGTCGCCGCGCTTGAACGCGTCGACTCCAGCGCCGACCGCTTCGATCTCCCCAGCGCCGTCCGAACCCGGTGTGTAGGGCAGCGCCGGCTTTCGCGGGTACGTGCCGGTCCGGATGTATGCATCGACCGGGTTGACCCCGGCCGCGCGAATGCTCACCAGCGCCTGGTTCGGTCCAGGTTTGAGATCGGCGACTTCCTCGAGCCGCATCACATCAGGGCCGCCGAATTCGTGAACACGAATCGCTTTCATCGCCACAGTGTAGCGCGAGCGGATACCGGCTATGATCGATCTACCCGATGTCAGTTGTTCGTCTTCACAAAACGGTGGGCGTGAAAGTGGGGCGCGTCCAGGTCGGCGGCGGCGCGCCGATCGTCGTGCAGTCGATGACGCTTACCGACACGGCGGATGCCAAATCCACCGCGCAGCAGTGCGTCGAGCTCGCGACGGCCGGTTCGGACATGGTGCGGGTGACCGTCAACGTCGAGGATGCGGCAGCGGCGGTTCCGGAAATCAAACAGCGGATGCTCGACGCCGGCTGCGAGGCGCCGCTCATTGGTGACTTCCACTACAACGGCCATCTCCTTCTCACGAAATATCCGGATTGCGCACGTGCGCTCGATAAGTACCGCATCAATCCGGGCAACGTCGGAACTGGCAAACGCCGCGACGAACAGTTTTCCACCATCTGCAGAATCGCGGTCGACAACGGCAAGACCGGTGCGCATCGGCGTGAACGGCGGCTCGCTCAATCAGGAGCTGGTCGTCGCGAAGATGCAGGAAAACACCGACCGCGACCTCGGGAAGACATCGGAAGAAATCATCAACGAATGCATGGTGCTCTCGGCCACCGAATCGACCGCGCTCGCGATCGAGAGCGGGCTGCGGAAAGATCAGATCATCATCTCGTGCAAGACGTCCCGCCCGCGCGATCTGATGAGCGTGTACCGCGAGCTCGCGCGGCGGACCGATCAGCCGCTGCATCTCGGCCTCACGGAAGCCGGCATGGGACTGAAAGGGCTCGTCTGGTCCTCGGCGGCGATGGGTGCGCTCCTCGAAGAAGGCATCGGCGATACGATCCGCGTGTCGCTCACTCCGCGTCCCGGCGGCGATCGCCGCGAAGAGGTTTATGCGGCGTGCGAGCTGCTGCAGGCGCTCGGCCTGCGATCATTTTCGCCAAGCGTTACCGCCTGCCCCGGCTGCGGCCGAACGACCAGCTCCACTTTCCAAGAGCTCGCGGAGCGCATTCAAGCGTACGTGCGCGAGAAGATGCCCGAATGGAAAACGCAATACGCCGGCGTCGAGACGATGACGCTCGCCGTGATGGGCTGCGTCGTGAACGGCCCGGGCGAGTCGAAGGCCGCCAACATCGGCATCAGCCTGCCCGGAACGGGCGAGGCGCCCAACTGCCCGATTTTCATCGACGGCCGGCACGCGACGACGCTGCGGGGAACGTACGAGGAGCTCGCGGCCGAGTTTCAGCGACTGGTCGATGAATACGTTGAACGCAAGTACGTCAGACGCTGAAGCGGCCGACGTCGGTACTGCGCGACGTTCTCCATCGCATCTGGGGGTTCTCCGGATTCCGCCCACTGCAGCGCGAGGCGATGCATGCCGTTCTCGCATCGCGCGACAGCGTCGTCGTGCTGCCTACCGGCGGCGGCAAGAGTCTCTGCTTTCAGGCGCCGGCGTTAGTTGGTCCGGCTCGAGCGGGATCAGCCCCGCGACACGGAATCTCGGTCGTCGTGTCGCCGCTGATTTCGTTGATGAAAGATCAGGTCGACGGTCTGCGCGTCGACGGCGTGGAAGCCGCTTATCTGAACAGCACGCTCGTCCCGCAGGAGCGTGACGAGGTTCTCGCCGCGGTTCGCGACGATCGCTGCCGGCTCCTGTACGTATCCCCTGAACGGATCGTTGCCGACAGTGGCTTGCGACGGCTGCTTCGTCAGGCGGGGCTCCGCTTCATCGCGATCGACGAAGCGCATTGCATCAGTCAATGGGGACATGATTTCCGCCCTGAGTATCGGCAGCTCGGTCTCCTCCGCGACGAGTTCCCGGGGGTTTCGTTTCATGCGTTCACCGCGACCGCGACGGACCGCGTCCGCCACGACATCGTCTCCGAGCTGCGGCTCGCGGATCCGGCGGTGCTCGTCGGATCGTTCGATCGGCCGAACCTCACGTACCGCGTGCTGCGCCGTGGTCACCTCCATACTCAGCTCACCGACGTCCTCGGCCGACACGAACGGGAATCAGGAATCGTGTACTGCTCCTCGCGGCGAGAAGTCGAGCAGCTCGCCACGTGGCTGAAGGAGCAAGGGCTCGGCGCGCTGCCGTATCACGCCGGGCTCGACGACTCGGTGCGGAGCCGGCATCAGGAGGCGTTTCTCGAAGAGCGCGTGGACATCATCGTCGCGACCGTCGCGTTCGGCATGGGCATCGATCGATCGAATGTCAGGTTTGTCGTACACGCCGGCGCGCCGAGATCGCTCGAACACTATCAACAGGAGTCGGGCCGGGCCGGACGAGACGGCCTGGCGGCCGAATGCGTGCTGATCTACTCGGGCGCCGATTTTGTCCGCTGGCGCCAGATGCTCGAGGCGAACGGTGAGCTGACCGAGAGCGCGCGGACGCTTCTGCGCGACATGGAACGGTACGCAGCAGGGACGCGCTGCCGCCATAGGGCGCTCATCGAGTACTTCGGCCAGACTTACAGCGCGGACTCGTGCGGCGCGTGCGACTGGTGCCTCAAGGAACTCGATACGGTTCCGGACGCCACGGTCGTCGCACAGAAGATCTTGTCATGCGTGGCGCGCGTGAAGCAGACGTGGGGCATCGGCCACGTGACCGACGTGCTCACTGGCCGCGCGACTGAAAAGGTCGTCGCCTCCGGCCACGATGCGCTGTCGACGTTCGGCCTTCTCAAAGAAGAAACCAGCGCGGCGATCCGCGGCTACATCGAGCAGCTCGTTGGGGAAGGGCTGCTGGCGCGCGATGGTGATCCGTACCCGGTGCTGCGCCTCACGTCGTCGGGCGCCGCGCTACTCCGCGGAGGGGCGGAGTGCGTCCTGTACCGCGCCGCCGAGCCGAAGCGATCCAGGAAACGAGGGGGACTGGCGACGCGTGACGCCGTCGGAAGGCAGGTCGATCCGGAGCTGTTCGACGTGCTGCGCGAGGTGCGGTTGCGGATCGCGCGCGAGCGAGGTGTGCCGCCTTACGTGATTTTTCACGATACGACGCTGCGCGATATGGTGCAGCGTCGCCCCAAGACGGTCGAGGATATCCACGACGTGTACGGGGTGGGCGCGAAGAAGGCCGCCGATTTCGGCGACGCCTTCCTCGACGCCATCCGTACGCATCGCCGCCCGGACTAGGAGCCCCAGACGGCTTTTTGCGACGTTTTCAGCACATTGCCTCCAACGTCGGGCAGTATCGGTTCGGGAACGGCTGGGGTTTAGTGGACCGTGTAAGGCTCGTGCAGGGCGAACGGGGCGATTTCCACGTCGAACAGCCCGCCGTCGGCGGCAATCATCTGGTAAGTCCCACGCATGACGCCAGTTGACGTCTTGAGCGGGCACCGGGACGTGTACTGAAACGACTCGCCGGGCCCGAGGACCGGCTGCTCGTTGACCACGCCGGGGCCGCGGACTTCCTCTGTATGTCCGGTCGCGTCGGTAATCACCCAGTGGCGGCTGAGGAGCTGCACCCGTGCGCTTCCTTCGTTGGTGATGCGAATGGTGTAGTGAAACATCCACGAGCTCTGAAGCGGCTCGGACTGCTCGGGCGCGTAACGCGAGTCGACCTCGACACGAACATTGTTGGTGACGGCGTTCGAGGACGATCCGTGAAGCGGCTGGTTCTTGAGGCTGTTGTGCGTGTCAGTCATGTCGCCTCTTCATGATATCAACGTTTCGGCGTTCGGATCCCATCTCCACGGAGAGCGATCGGTACCGCGGAGGTGTACTCCGCCGCGCCATTCGTCGATCCCGTTCAGCGCCACGGCGTCGCTCGATCCGTTCAGCACGCCGCGCCCGGCGGCCGTCAGCGCCATCGTCTGTTTCCGCAGCTCCGCACGTGGGTCGACGGTGACGTCGATCAACGGCACGCGCGCATTCGCCAGGGTTCTCAGCAGAGCCCAGAAGCTCAAGTCGCCCATGAACGGCCGCTCTTCGGCGCGTTGATTGGCGGCGAAGAGCGCGTCTGCTCTAAGCGGTCCCGAGGCGAGCGCGCCGAGCGCCGTAGTCGCCGTGCGAGATAGTCCATTGATTGTCGACGGGTACTCCTCGAGGAACCGCCGCATCGCCGCAGCAAGAAACGGCAATGCCGTCGACAGACGCAAAGAGGCCAGCCCTCGAGGATCGTCGGCGCGGAACGCGCGCCAGGCGGAATCCGCATCCGCATACTGCTGCCGCGTGACGGGCTGACGCGTCGGATAGAGTGACGCCAACTGATCGGACGTGAGCTGGCCCAACCCGATGAATCGGTCGATTCCCGGGAATTCACCGATGCAGATCATCGTGACGTTCGGGTTCGCCCCGCTGGCCGACAGCATCGTCAGCGTGCGGATGAGCAGCAGCTGATCGAATAGATCGTGTTCGAACCACAGGACGACTTCGTCGTGTGCAGCAGTTTCTTCAATCGTCGCGTCCGAGGAGGCCAGCATCTGATAGGCGTCGCGCGCTTCAACCGTCATCGCGGCGAGATAGCCGGCGCGCGTGCGCAGCCACGCCTCTCCATCGACGGCAGGTGCGGGCCCTTCTGACAGCACGTCAGCGGTGATCGCGACGCGATCGGTGATGAACTCGCGCAGCGTACCGGCGGCCGAGTCGCCGTTGGTGATGTGCAGAGTGCTCACGATAAGATGAGAAGACTATGCACCAAATCGAGCCTGCTCGGCTGAAGCCGGGCGTTACGCTTCAAACAATTGAGGTGGTCGCCTCGACCGCGTCAGACGGTGCGCAATCGACCGCCGTGATCCATGGCAAGGCGCTCATCTTTTGGGATCTGAAAGTCCTCGGCAAGAAGAAGAAGCTCGACGCGATCGACACGGATCAGATCACGCCCGCCGCCGATTGCGTGTCTGAGAGCCTGGAGACGCTCGACGAGCGGTGGAAGGCCGGTTCCTTCCGATATCTCATGCCCGACTTCCGCGCACGGGTACACCGCGGCGAGACATTTCTCATCGCGGGAGATCGGTTCGCCATCGGCTCCTCGCGCGAGATGAGCCCGGCGGGCCTCAAGGCCGTGGCGGAGGAAGCCGGCCTGCAGATGGTCGTGGTCTGCGGCAGCAACATGGGCGACATTTTCCGCCGCAACGCCTTGAACCTCGGGCTGCATGTCGTGCAGAGTCCCGAGGCTGTGTCGGATGCGAAAGACGGCGACGCGTTCACGTTCGATCCGGAATCGCGCAGGCTCACGAACGGGACGCAGGGAAAAACGTACGAACCGCTCCCTCTCACGCCGAAAGAGGACGAGATCCGGCGTACCGGCGGGATCCTGTCCGCGGGACGCCGTGAGTTCGCCGCATCAATCAAAACAGCGCCGCGCATCGAATGGCCGGACGAACGCGACGCGCGCCGGCTCACATCGACCGAGCAGATCGTCTGGGCGCATCGCGTCGACAAATCCGCGCCGGTGAAACCCGGCGCCACGCTGCGTGTCTACGCAGATCTGCTGCCGGCGTCGGACGGCACCGCGCCATTCGCGATTCACATGTTCAATCAGATCACCGGCGGCAACACGATTCAACCGCGTCAGGCCGCGATCGCGAACGATCATTTCGTGTTCACGAAAAAGAACGACGACGACAAGCAGACGGCGATTGGGAAAGCGTTTGCGAAGCTCCACGGCATCGAGAAGCCGTACTACGCCACACCAGGCGACGGCATCTTTCATTTTTATTTCCCGGAGCAGGGCCTGGTGTACCCGGGCCAGTTCATTCCGGGCGCCGACTCGCACAGCCGCGCGTACGGTGCGTACGGTGCGGTCGGCATGGGCGTCGGCTCGACGACGCTCGGCTTCGGGTGGTCGACCGGCTACGTGTATTTCACGTTGGCGAAAGCCCGCCGCGTCGTGTTTGCCGGCCGGCTCCAGCCCTGGGTGAGCGGCAAGGACATCGTCCTCGAGCTGCTTCGCCGGTGGGGCTCGAAGCAATCGCAGGGCATGTCAGTGGAGTTGGTCGATGCCGACCGCCAGCTGCCGATCGCGTATCGCAACACGATCGCCAACATGATGGCCGAAGCGGAGGCGCTGAACGGCATTTTTGCGCCTGACGACATCACAGCCGCCTGGTATCGCGCCAAGGGAATTGCGAACCTTCCGTATCCATCGTTCGCCCCAGGCGACGATGCGCACTATGAAATAGACGAGACGCTCGAGCTGACCGACGTGATGCCGATGATCGCCAAGCCGTTCAGTCCGGGCAACGCGTTTCCCGCAGACGAGGTCGCGCGCGAGCACATCACCTTCGACAAGGCCATGATCGGATCGTGCACGAACGGGAGCTACCAGGATCTGTTGACCGCGGCGCTGGTGATCCGCGCCGCGCGCAAGCAGGGCGCGAAGGAAACGGCGAAGGAGTTCGTCGTCTTTCCGGGCTCGGGCGGCGTCGGGGTGCAGATCGAACGGCCCGACGCACGGCTCGATGGCGAATCGATCGCACAGGTCTTCCGGTCGGTCGGCGGCAAGATCAGGCAATCGTGGTGTGGACCCTGCTTTGGACAGGGCGAGGACGCGCTGCAGCCGGGTCAGCGCGCGATTACCTCGTTCAATCGCAACTGGCAGAACCGGATGGGGCTCGGCGGCGAAGGCTATCTGGCCAGTCCCGCCGTCGTGGCGGCCTCCGCGATCGCCGGGTATATGGCGCCCCCCGGCGAGCTCGGGATCAAGTGGAACCCGGAAGAGTTCGGCGTGTAACTCTGTGACGCGCGATTCCCATGCAGCCATCGCAGACAGCATCGGCGTTCCGGTTGCCCGCCGGCACATCTTTCTCTGCTGCGATCAGACCAATCCGAAGTGCTGTGACAAGGATCGCGGATTGGCGGCGTGGGACTTCCTGAAGCGACGGTTGAAAGAGCTCGGCCTCTCCGAACAAGGCGGGATTCTGCGCACGAAGGCGAACTGCCTTCGCATCTGCGAAGGAGGTCCGATCGCGGTCGTGTATCCGGAAGGATCGTGGTACGCGGCGTGTGATCCGCCCGCGCTCGAACGAATCATCCAGGAGCACCTCGTCGGCGGCCGGCCAGTCCCCGAGCTGCTCATTACAGTCCATCCCCTGATCAACCAGCCGTAGTCGCTCGCCGTCTAACCGCTCCGAAGACGATGACCGACCTTGTTCAGGACGTCCGCTTCGGCTGGCGGCTGCTTCGACGCACACCCGGCTTCACGATCGCGGCGGTGATCGCGCTCGCTCTCGGGGTGGGTTCGACCACCGCGATTTTTACGGTCATCGACCGCGTCGTGTTGCGACCGCTGCCGTACGCCGAACCGGATCGCCTGACAATGATCTGGGAGACCAGCGATTCGAAAGGGCTGACGCACGAACGGTTGTCGCCGGTGAACTTCGGCGATTACCGCGCCCTCACGGTGTTCGACGACGCGGCGGGCTGGTGGTATCCGCAAGTGAACCTCACCGAGCCGGGGCGCGATCCGATGCGCGTCAACGCGGTCGAAGCGAGCGGAAATTTCTTCGCGGTCCTCGGCGTCTCGCCGATTCTCGGCCGAGGGTTCCCCGCGCAGCCCTTTTATTCGCAGGATCTGATCGCGGTCATCAGCCATCGTTTGTGGCGCGAGCGATTCAATGCCGACCCCGCGATCGTCGGCAAGCCGATCTTGCTCAGCGACACCGTGTACGTTGTCGCCGGGGTCATGCCGCCCGGTTTTCAATATCCGAACGATACGGACGTATGGCAGCGGCTGCAATGGGATTTCGCGCAGCACAGCCGATCCGCCCACTTCGTCGAGTCGCTCTTCCGCCTGAAACGCGGCGCGACGATCGACCAGGCCAACGCGGAGCTGCGTGCGGTGACGACGCGGCTCGGACGTGAGAACCCGTCGACAAACAATGGCTGGTCAGCGCGCGCGGTGCCGCTCGCGCGCGAGGTCGTCGGCGACTTCCGCCCGGCGCTTTTCGCGCTGCTCGGGGCCGCCGCGCTGCTTCTCCTGATCACCTGCACCAATGTCGCGAGCCTGCTGCTCGCGCGTGCCACAGCGCGGGAGCGCGAGGTCGCGGTCCGCGCGGCGATCGGCGCCAGCCGGGGGCGCCTCGTACGTCAGTTCCTCACCGAGAGCGTGTTGCTTGCGACGATGGGCACGGTCCTAGGCGTGGTCGTCGCGTCGGCCGCCGTTCGAGCGCTTGTCGCTCTGTCGCCAATCGAGATTCCGCGGTTGTCCGCCGCCGGTGCCTTCGCACTCGACGGCCGCGTGCTCGCGTTCGCGTGTGCGCTGGCGGCCGCGACCGCGCTCGCCTTCGGCGTGGTTCCGGCGCTTCTGATGGCGCGCGCCGACATGCAGCGCCCGCTCAAAGAATCAGGCCGCAGCGGCGACGGCGGCGCGCGGAGGCGTGCGCGCAGCGTCCTCGTCGTTGCCGAGGTCTCGCTTGCGGTGATGTTGCTTGTCGGCGCGGCGCTTCTCGCGCGCAGCTTCCAGCATCTCATCGCACAGGACCCAGGATTCAGGCCTGCGCACGTCGTCACGGTGAATCTCGATCTGCCGAACAGCTATAGAGACTTCAAGAAAATCGCTGATTTCTATGGTCAGCTGCTGACGCTCGTGCGCGCACAGCCGGGGGTCGCCGCGGCCGGGATCGCGAACTTCCTGCCGCTCGATGCGGCCTGGCGTCTCGCGTTCCTCGTCGAGGGCCGCCCGAAACCGGCAGGGCGGGACGCGCCGCAGTCGCAGAACCAGAGCGTCGACGAGGATTACTTCAGGGTCATCGGCGTGCCGCTGCTCAAGGGCCGGTTCTTCGACGCACACGACACGGCCGACGCGCCGGGCGTCGTCATCGTCAACGAGGCGCTGGTTCGGCGTGAGTGGCCGAACGAGAATCCGATAGGTCAGCGGATCACGACGTCGGTTCGTTTCATCGGTCCGATGGGGGCCGTCCTGCTGCCGCCGAGTGCGCGCTACGAAATCGTCGGCGTCGTCGCGGACGTGAAGAACGCGTCGCTCACGGCGACACCAGAGCCGGCGATCTATTTCTCGTTTCGACAGTTCTCGTTCCGCGGGTTCAACATCGTCGTCAAGGCGTCAGGTGATGGTGACGTCTCGGCGCTCGTTGGCGCCGTGCGAACGGCCGTAAAGACGCTCGATCCAAATCTGCCGTTGTCGTCGGGCCGCACGCTCGAGGGCGTGATCAACGATGCGACCGACCGTCCCCGCGCACTGATGCTGCTCATGGGCGTATTCGCCACCTTCGCTCTTGGCCTCGCCGCCCTCGGCATTTACAGCGTGTTGTCGTTCGCTGTGAATCAGCGACGGCAGGAATTGAGCGTGCGCATGGCTCTTGGCGCGCAGCCGCGCGATCTGTTGTGGCTCGTCATCCGGCAGGGGCTCACGTTGACGCTCATCGGCGCCGCGGCTGGCGGCCTCGGCGCGTTCGTTCTTGGACGCGTCGTGTCCAGCTGGCTCTTCGGCGTTTCGCCGGGCGACGCCACGGCGTTCGCCGCCGCCATCCTCACGGCGACCCTGGCGGCGCTTGTCGCGTGCATCCTGCCGGCGCGCCGCGCCGCATCGCTCGATCCGCTGCAAGGCCTCCGGGCCGAATAGACCGGCAAACGGTCGCGCTACAATCGCGGCGATGATTGTGCGCACGATTGCCGCTGCCGTGCATGGACGCTATCTCGTCCGCGCGCCGTCGCACCAGCGGCCGGCCCGCCTGCTCGTCGGCTTTCATGGTTACGGCGAAGGCGCGGACGCCGAGCTCGATCGACTCCAAGCCATGGTTCCCGGCGGCGATTGGCTCATCGTGTCGGTGCAGGCGATCCACCGGTTCTATCGCGCACGTTCGCAAGAGGTCGTCGCGAGCTGGATGACGCGTCAGGATCGCGAGCTGGCAATCGCCGATAATGTGGCGTACGTCGGCGACGTCGTGGATGCCGTCGCTCGCGAATGGCCCATCGCGCCGACGCTGGTGTTTTCCGGATTCTCCCAGGGCGTGGCGATGGCGTTCCGGGCGGCCGCTGCGTCCCGTCGCCCCGTGGTGGCCGCCATCGTGTCCGGTGGAGACGTGCCGCCTGAGATCGACGACACGGCACTGTCGCGACTGCAGCGCGTGCTCATTTCACGCGGCGTGCGCGACTCGTGGTACACCGACGAGAAATTTCGCGGCGACGTCGCAAAGCTTCGAGGTGCCGGGACCGATGTTCTGGTTCACGAATTCGAGGGCGGCCACGAGTGGGCGCCGGCGCTCGTCGACGCCGCGATGGCGTTTCTAGGCTCGCTGCCATGATCGAGATTCGGCCCGCGTCCCCCGACGATGCCGACGCGCTCGCGGAGCTGCGATGGGAGTTCCGTGCGCCGCGCGGCGAACCGACCGAATCGAACGAAGCGTTCAGGGCGCGCTGCGGCGGCTGGATGCGCGAGGAGCTCGCGTCGGGCCGCTGGCGGGCCTGGATCGCCGTCGACGGCACGCGCGCCGTGGGACAGGCATGGATGTATTTCCTGCCAAAGATTCCGAATCCGATGGCAGAGCGCGAGCGCCATGCGTACATCTCGAACGTGTACGTGACGCCCGGCGCGCGTGGCGGCATCGGCAGCAAGCTGTTGAATGCGGCGCTCGAGGCGGCGAAAGCAGAGAACGTCGATTCAGTGGTGCTGTGGCCGACCGATCGAAGCCGCACGCTCTACATGCGCCACGGGTTCGTTGCGACCGACAGCGTGCTCACGTTCACGTGCGAGTGACGCGGCGCATCCACTCGACGATCGTCTGCTGCACCCCGCTGTAGACCGCCGCCTGCGCGGCCGGATCGCGCTTCGATATCTTGAATGAATGATCGCCGCCGTTCACCACGTGAAGCGTGGCGGTCGGCGCCGCGCGGAGCACCGGCTCGAATTCCGGCGGCGTGCCGAACGGGTCGCGGCTGCCTTGCACGATGAGCATCGGCTGGTTGATCGCGGGCAGATGCTTGTCACGGCGTTGTTCCGGCTTCCCCGGCGGGTGCAGCGGATAGCCGAGCAGCACGATGCCGCCGATCGGCAATCCCGGATCAGCTGCGGCGATGTGCGTGGCGATCCGGCCGCCCATGGACTTCCCCCCGATGAACAGATGGCGCGCGGCGCTTTCGACGCGCCGATGAATTTCCGCGACAACGGCGTGATAGCACGCCTCGAGCACCGGTTGACGATCCGGGATGCGCCGCCGCGCCTCGATGTAGGGAAAGTTGAACGTCACCACGTCCACGCCGAGCGTCGAGAGAGCGCGTGCGAATTCCACGAGAAACGCGCTGTCCTGGCCGGCGCCGGCGCCGTGGCCCAGAAGGAGCGCGCCGACGGCCGCTTCGCTGGTCCTGTTGGTGTAGACACGGGCGGTCGTCGTCGATCCGCTCAACGGAATCGACAACGCGGTCGAATGGTTCAAGCCATTCGCGATCGCAAAGGCAGTACCAGCAATCTTGCCCTTCGTGGAGCGCGGGACGTCCTGATTCGATGACGTCTTAGTGACCTGCGAATGCGCGTCCGAGGCCGTACGTAATCGCAGCCTCGATGATGCCGACAAACGTCATTTCGGCCCCGCTGGCCCACCACGAGCGGGTCGTGACGAGCGACTTCGACGCGCCGACCGCGAAGTGGGCGATCGTGCTGATGATGAACGACGCGATCACAGCCGGCATCCCCACCGTGAAGAAGAAGGGGATGATTGGGATGAAGCCGCCAATCGCGGTGGACACGCTCGCCGAAATCGTCGAACGCCACGGATTGGGAAACGACTCCTCCGAGAGGCCGAGCTCCTCGTGCACGAGCGTCCGCAGGAACTGCTTCGGTTCGCGCTGGATTTTTTCGGCCATCGAGCGCGCTTCGTCGGCCGAGAAGCCTTTCAGCTGATAGAAAAGCTCGAGCTCCAGCAGTTCCTCATGGGGGTCCTCTTCGATTTCAGCGCGCTCGCGCGCCACTTCGGATTCGTAGACCTCCCGCTGCGACTTCGATGAAAGGTACGCGCCGGCGCCCATCGACAAGGCGCTGGCGAGCGTGCCGGCGAGACCCGCGGCCAGCACCACTTCGCTGCCGCCGGTATAGCCGGCCATCCCAGAAACGATGCCAAACACCGCGCCGAGACCATCGTTGACGCCGTAAATCGCATCGCCGATCCAGCCGGTCCCGCGCACGTGCCAGCGTTCGCGTCCGAGAATCGTGTCGAGCGTCGAACGCGGCGACGGAATCTTCCCGCCGGCGAGCGTGCGCAGGATCACCGCGTGGTCGCGCTCTTCATGCATCGCTTCTTCGGCGATTCGGCGGTCTTCAGGATCGCTCAGGCGCGTCATCAGTTGGTCGTACTCGTCTTCGGCCTGGTTTTCCTCCTGCTCCAGCCGGTGGAGCACGACATTCGGATCGCTGATGCGCTGGAACCACGTCAGACCGCGTTCGACTTCCTTCGGATCGGGCGTTCGTCCGGTTGTGAGCGTGAGGCGCTCCGACCAGCGCGCGGCATGCTTGTCTTCCTGCTCGGCGAGGCGCAGCAGGATGTCGCGCCGCTTGGGATCGGGTTCGCGGTCGGCGAGCAGCTTGTAGGTATGGGCCGCTTCCACTTCGCGCCGCCACATCTTCTCGACCGTGGCTACGTTCATCTTGTCGATGGGGCTCATCCAATCAACCTCTCGAACAGGACGATCGTGCCGATACCGGCCACGATCAGCAGGACCTGGCGAACGCCGCTCGCGTCCACCTGGCCCCGGTGGAGATCGGGAATGAGGTCCGACATCGCGATGTAGATCAAGCTGGCCGAGGAGAAGGCGAGCACGTACGGCCGTATCCCCGGCACGATCTGAACGGCGCCGTACGCCAGCAAGGCGCCGACGATCCCCGACACGCCGGAGACGACGTTCAGCAGCATCGCGCGTCCGCGGCTATAGCCGGCGGCGAGCAGGATCGCGAAGTCGCCGACCTCCTGCGGAATCTCGTGCGCGGCGACGGCGACCGCCGTGTTGACGCCGAGAGGCACCGATGACAGCACCGCGGCCGAGATGATGGCGCCGTCGATGAAGTTGTGGAAGGCGTCGCCGATGAGGACGAGCGTCGCAGTCGCGCCGTGCACCTGACATTCGTCGGTGTGACAGTGGCGCAGCAGCACCACCTTTTCGAGAATGAAGAACACGAGAATTCCGGCGAGCAGCGTCCCGAATACCACGGGCGGCGAGAGCGCGTTCAACGCCTCCGGCAGCAGCGCGAGCAGCGCGACCCCGAGCAGCGCGCCGACCGCATAGCTGACGAGCCACGGCACGATGCGAGTCCGAACGCGATCGGTGAACAGGAGCAGCGAGGAGGCGAGGAGCAGGCCGCCACAACTGCCCAATACACTCAGGGCAAGGACGGTCGCGAGCAAGGGCACGCGATATTCTAGTTGAACTCAGAACTCCCGAATTCCACCGTCAACTAGCCATATAGCCGCGGCGCGCGCGCACTCGGTACGGTTTGCCTTTCAATTCCACGCGAATCGAATGCCATCGGCCGTCTTTCTTACCGGGCGCGGCGTACCCGATGTAGTACTGCTTGCTCAACTCGTCGGCGATGTTTTCGGTCGCCGGGTTCAGGTCGCGCGGGTCGCGGACGATTTCGGTCCGGCCGCCGCTGTCGTCCGTCAGGTCGCGCAGCGACACGACATCCACCGGATCAGCGCAGGCAGCCCACATCGGCGCCGAGCCCGGCGGCGCGGGGGCCGCCCGGGTGGCAATGGCCGGCGGCCCGGCGGAAATGGAAACGGGATCGGACCGCGCTGCATGTCCCACGGGCTGCGGCGGAGAGCGGACCGCTCGCCGCACAGTCGATGCCGACGGCGTAGACGAGCGCTTCGCTTGCGCGAATCGCCTGATGCACCTCCGCGATCGTCGCGCGACTCGCCGTGTCGCGGCCGTCGGAGATGATCACCAGCGACTTCTTCTGATTCTGGCCCGACGCGAACAGCGGCAGCGCGTCGAGCACGGCATCGTACATCGCCGTGCCGCCGTTCGGCGTCGTGCGCTCGAGCGCGCGCGACAGCTGCTGCCGGTCGCTCGTCCATCCCTGCAGGAGCTCCGGCGCGTTGCTGAACCGGAAAACGAAGATCTCGTCCCGCTTATCGAGGAGGTCGAACACGAACCGGCCCAGCGCGCTCTGTGCCTCGCGAATTTTGTCGCCCGCCATGCTCCCGCTCGTGTCGATCGCGATCCCGAGGCTCACGGGCACCCGCTCCGCCGAGAAATGCGTGATCTCCTGCGGCTGGTTGTCGTCGTAGACGATGAAGTCGTCTTTCGTCAGGCCCGGAACGAACCGGCCGGCTCGCATCCGCGACGGTCGCCGTCACGTTGATCAACTCAACGCCGCTCTTGAAGCGGAACGGGTTCGCGTTGGACGGCGGCTGCTGCTGCGCCCGCCGCGACAATGGAACCCGCCACCGGCGGCGGCGACGCCCGCGACGTGCTGCAGGGTTCGCTTCATCTCACCTGACCTGTGCTTCCGCATGGCTGCGCCGGTCGACGTGCGCGATGACGTGATCGCCGCTCCGGAAACTGACGCGGTACCTGCCAACGTCGGCGGCGTCCGGGCACCGTCACGACGAACGGCGACTCAGCGCCCGGCACCGAGCACCGGCTGCGCGAGCGGCGCATGAGCGCTCGTCATCACTGCGCCGTCGCGATCGTAAATCGAGACGATCGCCTCCAAACCATCAATTGCTACCCCGGCGTCTGGATTGTGAACGACGCCTTTGATGGTGAGCCGGTCGCCGTCCCGTTCATGCGAGAGGCCGACGAGCTCGATCGGCGCCCCGCTGGGCGGCCGCGCTGTTGCGGCACTCGCGCGTCGTGCGTGGCCGGCCGTCGGAAGCGACGGCAAGGCGCCTCCAGACACGAACACCAGCGCGGCGACCGCCGCCACGACGAACAGACCGAGGGCGATGACGGCGACGAGCCGAACGCCTGACGAGGTTCGATCGGACTGCGCGCGCGCGAACAGCTCCTGTCCGAGCGCTGGGTTCTTCGTCGATGTCAGCGCGTCGCGAAGCGGAAGGTCCTCCATGAACGTCCGGGGTCCGCTCGCCGTCGACGCCGGAAAACGACGCGGCGGTTCGCCGCGAATACCGATTTCCACACGGCGCCCTGCTGATCCGGCGACCGAGGCCATCGGAGCCGCCTCGTGGATTTCCGCCGAGAGCGCCACGATCCTCGCTTCGGATCGGCGTCGTTCGGCGCGCGACGCGCGCCACGCGACAACGCTCATGATCGCGGCAAGCGCGAGGGACAAACCGGTGAGGATGGCGAGCGCGTGAGGACTCATCGCAGCCTGAACTCCACTGATACTTCTACCGCCACATCAACCGCGGCGCCGTTGCGACGTGCCGGCGCGAATTGCCACTGGCGCACCGCCTGCGCGGCGCGCTCATTCAATCCGCCGCCGAGCCCCTGCAGCACCTTCACATCACCGACAGAGCCGTCGTTGCGCACGACGATCTCGAGCACCACTTCGCCTTCGATGTTTCGACGGCGCGCCTCCTCCGTGTAGTCGGCTTTGATCTCCCGCACGAGGCGTGGCGGCTCGATTCCGCTGCCCGGACGGTAGACGCCGCCGCCGGCTCCGCCGCCCGAACCCGGCCCGATACCGGAGCCGTCACCCTGACCCAGCCCCGCGCCGGATCCGCTTCCCACGCCGCCGTCTTTCCCCTGGCCCCGACTATCGTTCTGAGCCGTCGTTTGCTCGAACACGCCCGAGCGGCTCCGCCTGTCGGCGGGCGCCGTCACGACCGGTGCGACAACCGCCGGGAGTTGTTCGGCGTCGAGCACGGGTGGCTTTCGTTCGATTTTCGGAGGCGCAGCGGCTTCGATCGGTTTGGGCGGCTCGCGTTTCGGTAGCGGGCTGCTCACGGGCGCGTGCCCTTCTCGCATCGCCTTCGGCGGCGGCGTTTTCTGCAGCAGACCGCCGCCACCGCCGCCGCCGCCGGGCCCCGGCGTCGTGAGAAACACGAGCTGCGTCGTGCTCGCTGGCGGGTGATCCGGGGTTGTCGTGTGGCCCGTCGTTAGTCCGCGACGCGCCAGCAGCGCGACAGCCAGCACGGCAAGTGCGACATGTGCGCCGGTCGATGCCAGAAACGGGGCAGTACGCATCCGTTCGCGTCCCGTCGACGTGAAACGTGGCGCCTGGAGCCCGCGTGGTACTTGGCGTTCCGAGCGCCTGGAGCATCAGGAGGCGCCCGAGTCGAACTGCGTCGGCATGCGGCACGTACCCATCGATTCCGTTCAGCGCGGCGAGCACATCTGCCACCTCGACACCTGCCGCGGCGGCGATCTCACGCGGCGTGTACACGTCGAGGTCCGGCTGGGAGCGCATGGATATCCACCGACAAGGCAAAACGCTTGCCTAAGTATTTTCTTAAATTGCCCGAAAAACGCGCGCCGGGCTGTGCTCGGCGCGTGACACTTTCCCCTGTACAGGTACACTCCGGCTATGAATCTCCACCGGAAAAGCCGTGATTGTGACGGGCGCGACGAGCGGCATCGGCCGGGCGGCAGCCGAAGCATTCGCCCGCGAAGGCGCGTCGGTTGTGCTCGTCGCGCGACGCCAGACCCTTTTGGACGAGGTCGCACATGGGATCGCCGACCGCGGCGGTCAGGCCGTCTCCTGCGCAGCTGACGTGACGAGCGACGGTGCCCCCGACGATATCGTTCGGGCGTCGCTCGAGCGATTCGGCGGCATCGATGTGCTGGTGAACGCGGCCGGAATCATCGCGACGGGCACGATCGAATCGACGACCGATGCGACCTGGGATCGCATGATGGCCGTCAACCTGCGCGCGCCTTTTCGCTTGATGCGCGCCGCGGCGCCCCACCTCGCCGAGCGCCACGGCGCTGTCGTCAACGTGTCGAGCGTGAATGGCCTTCGATCGTTTCCCGGCGTGCTCGCATATTGCGTGAGCAAAGCGGCGGTCGATCAGCTCACGCGATGCGCCGCGCTCGAGATGGCGCCGCTCGGGGTTCGGGTCAACGCCGTGAATCCCGGCGTGACGGTAACGAACCTGCATCGCAGCTCCGGCATGGATGAGGCGCAATACGCGGCGTTTCTGGAACGCTCGAAGACGACCCATCCACTCGGCCGCCCCGGTCAGCCGGAGGATGTCGTCGGAATGATCCTGTTTCTCGCGTCAGACGGCGCGAGCTGGATGACCGGCGAGACGATTCCGATCGACGGAGGACGGCACTTGACGTGCGCAAGGTGACCGACGGGCGGGAAGGAGGAACTGTTGGCCCGCCTAGCCTGCCTCTCCCGCCGTTCCCGCCTTGTCCGTCCCCCGCGGCTTTATTCCCTCCACGAACACCAACCCCTCGCGTTCTGCGAGCGTCCTGACGGAGACGAACCCGTCGGCTTCGAGCTCGCGGTTCGCGTCGCCGGACGCGGTAAACGGCGGACCCGTCTGAGCGCGCGTGAGCAGAGCGCCGATGCCGCCGCGCGGCGCCGTCCCGATGATCATCGCGCGTCCGCCGCGCCGGAGAATCCGCAGCAACTCGCGCACCGCCGCCACGCGTTCTTCCGGCCGCATGAAACCGAGAAGCCCCGCGGTGTCGTCGACCACCGCGAGATCGAACGCATCGTTTTCGAGAGGAAGCTGCGTGGGCGCTCGCCGTTTCGACGTCGACGAGGACGCCGGCCGCGGCGGCGCCCTTGCGCGCGCGCGCTTCCGACGCTTCGTCGGGCACGATGGCGACGGCGCGTCCGGAGAGGCCCACTTTCGCGGCGACGGCGCCAAGGCGTCCGCCGTGCGCGCACCCAATCTGCGCGAGGCGGTCGCCCATCTTCACGCCGACCATGCGGACGACGAGCAGATGCGGCTCGTCGCGGCGGCTGAACGGGTTCGGCAGCATGATCGAACAGTCTACATTTTCGCTGATTCGAAGTAGCGCGCGTGTCTGAGATATAGTTCTCGTTTCATGCCTACACCCATTGATATCGCTCCTGCACGCGGCAAGCTCGGCGTGCTGCTCGTCGGCCTCGGGGCCGTCAGCACCACGACGATCGCGGGCGTGCTCGCCATACGTAAAGGCCTCGCGAAACCGATCGGATCGCTCACGCAGATGGGGACCATTCGCCTCGGCAAACGGACCGAGGGGCGCTCGCCGAAAATCAGCGACGTCATGCCGCTCGCGGGTTTGGACGATCTGGTCTTCGGCGGCTGGGACATCTTCAACGACGACTGCTACGCGGCGGCGCGGACGGCCGGCGTCATCGAGCCGTCGCTTCTGGACAAGGTGCGACCTGAACTCGAGCGCATCCGGCCGTGGCCCGCGGTGTTCGATCAGCGCTACGTAAAGCGTCTGGACGGACCGAACGTGAAGAAGGGAAAGAACAAAAAGGATCTTGCCGAACAGCTGGTCGCCGACATCCGCGCGTTCAAGGCGGACAACAACCTCGATCGCATGGTCATGGTGTGGTGCGGCAGCACGGAAGTGTTCATGACCGAAGCGCCGGCGCATCAGTCGATCGCCGCCTTCGAAAAGGCGCTCGAGGCGAACGACCCCGCGATTCCGTCGAGCATGGTGTACGCGTATGCGGCGATTCGCGAAGGCATTCCGTACGCGAACGCGGCGCCGAACCTCACCGCCGACATTCCCGCGCTCGTCGAGCTCGCGGCGAAAACACAGTCGCCGCTTGCGGGCAAGGACCTCAAGACCGGGCAGACGCTGATCAAGACGATCGTCGCGCCCGGCCTGAAAGCGCGGCTGCTCGGCGTCGCCGGCTGGTACTCGACGAACATTCTCGGCAATCGAGATGGCGAAGTGCTCGACGACCCGGAGTCGTTCAAGACGAAGGAAGAGAGCAAGAAGTCCGTTCTCGACTACATCCTGCAGCCGCAGCTCTATCCCGATCTCTACGAGCACCTCTGCCACGTCGTCCGCATCAACTACTATCCGCCGCGCGGCGACAACAAAGAAGGCTGGGACAACATCGATCTCGTCGGCTGGCTCGGCTACCCGATGCAGCTGAAGATCAATTTCCTGTGCCGCGACAGCATTCTTGCGGCGCCGATCGTGCTCGATGTCGCGCTGTTTCTCGACCTGGCGAAGCGCGCCGGCATGCACGGCATTCAGGAATGGCTGTCGTTTTACTTCAAGAGTCCGGTGCACGCGCCCGGACTCTATCCGGAGCACGATCTGTTCATTCAGCTGATGAAGCTGAAGAACACGCTCCGGTATTTCAAGGGCGAAGAGCTCATCACGCATCTCGGCCGTGAGTACTACGACTAATCAGGGTCTCCAGCAGGCGGCAATCGTCGGCGGCCTGGTCATGGGCGTGCTGTCGGCGCTGCCGATCATCTATGTGGGCAATGCCTGCTGCTGCATGTGGGTGGTCAGCGGCGGTCTGGTCGCCGCGTATGTGTTTCAGCAAAATCATCCCGTCCCGATGACGGCGGCCGACGGCGCGCTGGCAGGGCTCCTTGCCGGGCTCGTCGGCGCCGCCGTGCACTTCGTGCTCTCGATTCCGATCGACCTCGTGATGGCGCCGATGGAGCGGGCGATGGTGCAGCGGATCGTCGACATGTCGGGCAACATGCCGCCCGAAATGCGCGACATGTTCGAACGGTACAGCGGCGGTATCGCCGCCACCGGATTTGCTTTCTTCCTGGTGCGGCGTGTCGTGGGATTCGTGTTCATGCTGTTCATCGGCGCGATCTTCTCCACGCTCGGCGGGCTGATCGGGTCCGTTCTGTTCGTGAGGAAGATGCCTCCCGGCACCATCGACGTCGCGCATTAAAGGAAGTCACGGGACCCGCGAGGTCGAGACGAGATCGAGGGACTCAGGTGAGCTTGATTCTCGACGCTCTGAGTCGCAAGCCGGTGAATCGCGGAAGTGGACGGATCGGCTATCCGCCTCGAGCCGCGAAACGCCGAACACTGCTTGCGACGCTGATTCTTTACTGTGTTGCGGCCCTCGGCATCGGCTTCGTCGGCATGACCGCTATCGTGCTGCTGTTCGCACCTCCCGCGGCCGAGCGGCCGCTTCCGCGTGCGACTCCGTCGGTTCCGGCTCCGTCGCAGCCGGCGCATTCCGAGACGCCGAGCACTCTTCAGCGGGTGCCGACATCGCCTTTAGTGGGGACGGCTCCGATCGGCCGGCCACGCGTCACCCCGCCCGCGCATTCGGCGCTCGATCGCCGCACGCCATCTCGCGCCGAACCCGCTGATCATTTCGAGCGGGCGCTCGAGTACCAACGAGCGGGTGACTTCGATCGGGCGCTTGCCGAGTACCGGACGCTCCTGACCAACGGCGATGCGAGCGCGGAGGTCCGCGACAATCTGGGTGTGTTGTATGCAGATCGCGGTCAAGTCGACGAGGCGGTGAAGCAGTTTCGTCGAGCGATCGACATCGATGCGCGGTCGGTCAAAGCGCACAACAACCTTGGTGTTGCCCTGATGCGCGCCGGCAAACTGGAGGCGGCGGCGGCAGAGTTTCGGATTGCGCTCGAAGCCGATTCATCCGCCGTCGAGCCGCTCGTGAATCTTGCTCTCGTGCAGAACGCGGCCGGCCGCGGCGAGCGACGCGAAAGAACTGCTGCAGCGCGCTGTCCGGCTCGATCCGACCAACGCCGGCCCGCATTACAACCTTGCCGTCGTTGCCGACGAGAGCGGCGATGCCGCCACCGCTGTCGACCAGTATCGAGCGTTCCTCAGATACACCGCTTCTGCCAACCGCGAGCTTGCCGCCCAGGTTCGTGCGCGGCTCGCGGCGCTCGGCGGCTGAAAATCCGGCCTTCCCGCGTAGAATCGGCGAATGGCCGACCCTGTCCGCGCTGAGTTTTCCGATCTCCTTCGCGAAGATCGCACGTTTGCGCCGTCCGCCTGAATTCCGCGCGCAGGCGCTGGTTCGCGACGACAGTCTGTATGCGGACGCGGACCGCGACCCGGAAGGGTTCTGGGCGCGGATGGCGGGCGAGCTTGAATGGTCGCGCCCATGGGACACGGTGCTCGACTGGCAGCCGCCGCACGCGAAGTGGTTCGTCGGCGGGCAGCTGAACATCAGCGTCAATTGCCTCGATCGCCACGTCCGCGGCGCGCGGCGCAATAAGGCGGCGCTCATCTGGGAGGGCGAGCCGGGCGACCGACGAACGCTCACCTACTTCGATCTGTATCGACAGGTTTCTGCGTTCGGCAACGTGCTGAAGTCGCTCGGCGTGAAGAAAGGCGATCGTGTCGCCTTGTATCTGCCGCTCATTCCGGAGCTCGCGATCGCGATGCTCGCGTGCGCGCGGATTGGCGCCGTCCACAGCGTGGTGTTCGGCGGCTTCAGCGCCGAGTCGCTGCGCGATCGGATCAACGACGCGCAAGCGCGACTGCTCGTCACCGCGGACGGTGGATACCGGCGCGGGCAGGTCGTCCCGCTGAAGCAGGTCGCCGACGAAGCGGTCGCCGGCACGCCGTCCATCGAACACGTCGTCGTCGTGCAGCGCGGTCAGTCGACGACCGCGTCGATGACCGCCGGGCGCGACCGCTGGTACCACGAGCTGATGGAGAGCGCGCCGTTTGTCTGCGAGCCGGAAACGATGGACGCCGAGGACATGCTCTACATCCTCTACACGTCCGGCACGACGGGCAAGCCGAAGGGGATTGTGCACACGACGGGTGGCTATCTTGTCGGCGTCTATGCAACCACGAAGCTTGTGTTCGATTTAAAGGAGGAAGACGTCTACTGGTGCACGGCCGACATCGGCTGGGTCACCGGCCACAGCTACGTCGTGTATGGACCGCTCGCGAACGGCGCGACGGTGCTGATGTACGAGGGCGCGCCGGACTGGCCGAAGAAGGATCGGTTCTGGGCGCTGGTCGAGCGATACGGCGTCACCGTTCTGTACACGGCGCCGACCGCGATTCGCGCGTTCATGCGATGGGGAACGGAGTGGCCAGCCAAGCACGATCTCACGTCGCTGCGCCTGCTCGGGTCCGTCGGTGAGCCGATCAACCCCGAAGCGTGGGTCTGGTACTACAAATTCATCGGCGGCGAGCGGTGTCCGGTCGTCGACACGTGGTGGCAGACCGAGACCGGCGCGATCATGATCACGCCGCTGCCCGGAGTGACGACGCTCAAGCCAGGCTCGGCGACCAGGCCCTTTCCTGGAATCTCGGCCGAGATCAAAAGGGAGAACGGCGACAACGTAAGCGTCGGCGGCGGCTTGCTCGCGCTGACGCGTCCGTGGCCGTCGATGCTGCGGGGCATCTATGGCGATCCCGATCGCTACGCGCGACAGGTACTGGAGCAAGTGGGGTTCCGGCGTTTACGTGACCGGCGACGGCGCGAAACGCGACGCCGACGGCTACTACTGGCTTCTTGGCCGCGTGGACGATGTGATCAATGTGGCGGGACATCGCATCGGCACGATGGAAGTGGAGAGCGCCCTCGTCGATCACCCGAGCGTCGCCGAGGCGGCGGTCGTGGGGCGCGCGCACGAGATCAAGGGCCAGGCGATCGCCGCCTTCGTCACGCTGAAGGAAAGCGCGCAGTCGCCGCACGCGCTGATCGAAGAGCTGAAAAATCACGTCGTCAAGAAGATCGGCGCCATCGCGCGGCCCGACGACATCCTGTTCACCGCCGATCTTCCCAAAACGCGCTCGGGCAAGATCATGCGACGGCTCCTGCGTGACATTGCCGAGGGTAAGGCGCTCGGCGACACGACAACGCTGGCCGACCCGGCCGTCGTCGCGAAGTTGAAGTCCAATTACGAAGAGGAATACGGCAGCTGACGCCCGCCAGCGAATTGGCTGCGCCGATCGGCTACACTGGGAACACGCCCCTCGAGGGGGACGTATCTAAGTAGACATGCCTGTCATCGAAACCGTTGATCTCTGGAAGACGTACGTCATGGGCTCGGAAGAGATCCATGCCCTGCAGGGTGTGTCGATCTCGATCGAGCGGGGCGAGTACGTGGCCATCATGGGGCCGTCGGGTTCCGGAAAATCGACGCTGATGAACCTGATCGGCTGCCTCGATACACCGAGCAAGGGGTCCTATCTGCTGAACGGCAAGCAAGTGAGCCAGATGAACGACAACGAGCTTGCGCGGATACGCAACGAGGAAATCGGGTTCGTGTTCCAGACGTTCAATCTGCTGCCGCGCGCGACGGCGCTGCACAACGTCGAGCTGCCGCTCGTGTATGCCGGTGTGACCGCGAAAGACCGGCAGGAGCGCGCGCGTGTGGCGTTGCAGAAAGTCGAGCTCGGCGAGCGGATGACGCACCGGCCGAATGAGCTCTCCGGCGGTCAGCGCCAGCGTGTCGCGATCGCGCGCGCGCTCGTGAACAACCCGTCGATCCTGCTGGCGGACGAACCAACGGGAAACCTCGACTCGAAGACCGGCACCGAAATCATGGGCCTGTTCGAGCGGCTCCACAAGGCCGGCAACACGATTGTGCTCGTCACGCACGAACCGGACGTGGCGGCGTTTGCCTATCGCACGATCTACATTCGCGACGGCAAGGTGGAGAACGACGTCACTCGTGCCAGTCATCAATCGTCGGTCGTCAGTCTTCAGTCGTAAGTCTTCAGTCGTCAGTCTCCAGTCGTCAGTCGTCAGCCTCCAGTCGGCAGTCTCAGCCGTCAGTCTCAGTCGTCAGACGAACCGGCATTACGCAGGGTCAGCGGCGGTGCTTACGGTCCTCCGCTTCGAGATGATCGATTAGGCCGGTCAGCATCTTCGCGACTTGTTCGAGCTGCTCTGAGACGTGGACCCTCTCGGCTTCGGTGATATGCCGCCGGTCGCGTGCGACGATCAGTTGCGTGCGAGCTTCACGGCTCGACCCGCGAGCGCGATCGATTGCTCGAATCCTTCCGAAATCAGCGACGCAACGCGCTCGGACGATGAGCCGAGTTGATCGCGAAGGCGTACGTCCCGATTGAACGACGGCCGGCAAAGCATCGCAGAAATTTCAGCACTGACGCGCAGAGACTTTGAAAAACCTCAGTTCCTCGACGCATTTGGCCATGGTTTCAGAAGCGGAGCACAGCTCATGCCGTCTGATTGGTGGCTGGTGGCTGGTGGCTGGTGGCTGGTGGCTGGTGCTGACTAGTGACTAGTGACTGGTGACTAGTGGCTGGTGACTGATGACTAGTGAGTCATGACTGATGACCGGCGACTTACGACTGACGACTGATGACTGGCCGACTGAAGACTACACCGCCGCCCAATGTCCTGCGGCGACTTCCTTCAGCGCTGCTGAGAGGTTCATCGTGCCTGGGTCCAGCACGATGCGTCGGCGCGGTGCTTCCGGATCGGGCACGGGGATCGCCGAAAGCAGCGCGCGCGTGTACGGATGCTGCGGTGCGGTGAAGAGCGGCGACCGCAGGGCCCATCTCGACGATTTTCCCCAGATACATGACGGCCACGCGACTGCAGATGTGCTCGACCAGACGCAGATCGTGCGCGATGAACAGGTATGTGAGACCGAACTGCTGCTGAAGATCCATGAGCAGGTTCACGACCTGCGCCTGTACCGAGACGTCGAGCGCCGAAACGGGCTCGTCGAGAATCATGAACGAGGGGTTCAGTGCCAAGGCGCGCGCCAGGCCGATGCGCTGGCGCTGGCCGCCGCTGAACTCGTGGGGAAATCGTTCGAGGTGCGCGGCGTCGAGGCCGACGATGCGGAACAGCTCGGCCACGCGCTCGCGGCGAGTGGCGCGGTTGCCGAGCGAGTGAATGATGAGCGGCTCTTCGACGATCTGCCGGGCCCGCATTCGCGGATTCAGCGACGAATACGGATCCTGGAAAACGATCTGCATGTCGCGCCGCGCGGCCCGCATGCGCGCCCGTGAAAACGCGAGCACATCTTCGCCTTGGAACCGCACCGCTCCGGACGTCGGCTCGACGAGCCGCAGCATGCACCGCCCGGTCGTCGTCTTCCCGGACCCCGATTCCCCGACGAGCCCGAACGTCTCGCCTTTGTCGATGGTGAAGCTCACATCGTCGACCGCAGCGACCGGCGTGCCTTTGCGAAACAGGCCCGCGTCGCGGACGAAGCGTTTCACGAGATGCGAGACCTCGACGAGAGGCATCAACTGGTGGCTCGTGGCTGATGGCTGGCGGATGGATCATGAAGGTAGCATTTGGCCGCGTGCCCGGCGCTGACCGCGTAGTCGGGCGGCGGCGACGATGTGCACGGCGCGAAGCGGTCGGGGCAGCGCGGGTTGAAGGCGCAGCCCGCCGGAAAGTGGCCAAGCATCGGCACCGAACCCTCGATCGCCCGCAGTCGCTCGCCAGGCACGCCGCTCGGGATCGACGCGAGCAGCCCTTGCGTATACGGGTGCTTCGGCTCCTTGAAGATTGCGCCGACCGGCGCCGCCTCGACGATGCGCCCGCCGTACATCACCGCGACCCTGTCGGCGGTCTCCGCAACGATGCCGAGGTCGTGAGTGATGAGCAGCAGGGACAGGTTGAACGCATCTTTCATCTCGCGCAGCAGGTCGAGAATCTGCGCCTGAATCGTCACGTCGAGCGCCGTCGTCGGTTCGTCGGCGATCACGAGCGACGGCTTGCACGCGAGCGCCATCGCGATGAGCACGCGCTGCCGCATGCCGCCCGAGAGCTGGTGCGGGTAGTCATCCACGCGCGAAGCCGCGTTTGGAATCTTGACCGCATTGAGCAGCTCGATCGCGCGCCCGCGCGCTTCGCGCCGACCCGCGCGGCCATGCACGAGCAGCGTCTCGCCGATCTGATCTCCGATCGTGAAGACGGGATTCAGCGCTGTCATCGGCTCCTGAAAAATCAGCGCGATTTCGGCTCCGCGCACCTTCCGCATCTCGGATTCGGAGAGCGTCAGGAGATCACGGCCATTGAATTCGACGCGCCCGGCGGAGATGCGGCCGGGCTGCTGCACGAGCCGCATGATCGACAGCGCCGTGACTGATTTTCCGCTGCCCGACTCGCCGACGAGGCCAAGCGTCTCGCCCGGCTGGATGTCGAAGCTCACATCGTCGACCGCTGGCGTGGGTCCGCTGCGCGTGTCAAAAACGGTGGTCAGATGGTCGACGGCGAGCAATGGTTCAGACATCTGTTTTCAGCCACAGCCACAGCCACCAGCCACCAGCCACCAGCCACGAGCCACGACCCACCAGCCACCGCCCTCAGGCCGTAGCGATCTCTTGAAACTCTCCGAACACGGCGCGCAGCGCGTCAGCGACCTCGCCAACCGTCGCGTTCGCTTCCACGGCGGAAACGATCGGCGGAACAAGGTTCGCGCCCTCTCGCGCGGCCTGCGCGACGCTGTCGATCGCCGCCTGCCAGCTCGCGGAGTCGCGGTTGGCGCGCAGAGCCCGCACGCGCTCGGTCTGGCGGCGCTCCACCTCCGTATCGACCTGAAAGAGCGGCACGGCGCGAGTGCTCTTGTCCTCGTACCGGTTTACGCCGACGACGATCGCCTCGGCTCGATCGACCGCGAGCTGCGCACGGTAGGCCGATTCTTGAATCTCCCGCTGAATCATCCCGGCCTCGATCGCGGCAAGCGTGCCGCCCGCCTGTTCGATGCGCGCTATCGCGGCCTGGGCTGCGTGCTCGATGTCGTTCGTCAGCCGTTCGATCGCGTACGAGCCGGCGGTCGGGTCGACCGTATTTGCGACGCCGCTTTCCGCGGCGATGATCTGCTGTGTCCGCAACGCGATGCCGGCGGATTCTTCAGTAGGCAGCGCAAGCGCCTCGTCGCGCCCATTGCAGTGAAGCGACTGCGTGCCGCCGAGCACGGCCGCGAGCGCCTGGACGGCGACGCGGACGATGTTGTTGTCGGGCTGCTGCGCAGTCAGCGTGCTGCCCGCGGTCTGGGTGTGGAAACGGAGCTGCTGCGCGCGCGGGTTCGTCGCATGAAACCGATCGCGCATGATGCGCGCCCAGAGGCGCCGGGCGGCACGGAATTTCGCGACTTCCTCCAGGAAATCGTTGTGTGCGTTGAAGAAGAAGGAGATGCGCTGCCCGAAGAGGTTCACGTCGAGGCCGGCGCTGATGGCCGCTTCGACGTACGCGATGGCGTGCGCGAACGTGAACGCCACTTCTTGAACCGCCGTGGATCCGGCTTCCCGGATGTGATAGCCGCTGATCGAAATCGTGTTCCAGTTCGGGAGCTCCCGCTCGCAGAACGCAAAAATGTCGGTGACGATTCGCAGAGACGGCCGCGGCGGGTAGATGTAGGTTCCTCGAGCGATGTACTCTTTCAAGATGTCGTTCTGAATTGTGCCCGACAGCCGCGCGACAGCGACGCCCTGGCGCTTGGCGACGGCGACATACAGCGCGAGCAGAATGATGGCGGTGGCGTTGATGGTCATCGAGGTCGACACGCGATCGAGCGGGATGCCGTCGAAGAGCATCGCCATGTCATCGATGGAGTCGATCGCCACGCCGACCTTGCCGACTTCGCCGGCCGCGAGCGGATGGTCGGAGTCGTAGCCCATTTGCGTCGGCAGATCGAACGCGACGCTCAACCCGCTGACCCCGTGCGCGAGGAGATATCGATAGCGCGCATTCGATTCCGAGGCCGATGCGAACCCGGCATACTGGCGCATCGTCCACAGGCGGCCGCGGTACATCGTCGGCTGGATACCTCGGGTAAACGGAAAGTCTCCCGGGTAGCCGAGTTCCGTGTCGGGATTCCAGCCGGCAAGATCCTCGGGTGTACGAGCCTGATGCACGGTGGGATTTTACTCCACCCCGCGTAAATTCCTCGCCGTAACTCCTTGACAGACCAGCGTCTTCGCCTTAGACTGCCGCTACCACCAACTTATTCCGATACATGAACCAGACAGGCGCCCGATCCCTGCCCACCGCCCTGGTGTAGGCAGGTTCGGATCGGGAAGCGCCCCGGTACCCGGCCCGGCGGCGTAGGGAGGGAAGCAGCATGGACGACGTCGTGAACCGGCTCGCACGAGAGCTGGCCGACGCGATTGCCGCCGCGGTCGCGGAGAACCCTCAGGTTGAAGCGTGCCGAGAGAAGGCGCGCGCGGCGGGGTTCGAAATGAAAGTGACACTGGAAGCCGTCGTCGGCTTCGTCAGCCGGTCGCAGTCGACCGCGATGACGAAGGTCACGGCGCCGGTCCGCGCGGCCCGAACGGCGGGCAACGGAAATTCTACAGGCGCCGGGAGCGCTGGGAGCGCGGGAAGCGACGTCCAGCCGCGGCGCAATTTCGACGTGACGGCGAACGACCGCCGGTTTCTTCGATCGCTTCGCATCGCAGCGGACGAGACGACCGAACCAGTTGAATAGTCGTTAGTCGGTAGTCTGTCGATACGATTCGTCGGGCCGGCGTGCCTCGGTGCGCCGGCCTTTTTTATTGTGTGGCTTAGAATGGCCCCGCGATGGTCTCCGCGACAACGAGACGCTTTGATCCCGCGGGCTGGGCGGTGTTCTGTGCGCGGGTGATCCTCGGGCTCATCTTCGGCATGGCGGGTTACTGGAAATGCTTCGTGCTGACGCCCGTCGGCCACTTCCATCGGTTCTTCGAGCCGTTCGCCGCGACGTGGATTCCCATGTGGCTCCTGTGGGCAGCCGGCGTCACCATTCCCGTTGATCGAACTCGTATTCGGCTGGTTGCTCGTAGTCGGCCTCTGGATTGAGCCGTCCATCGTCGCGCTCGGGGTTGTGTTGATCACCGTCACGTACGGCCATCTGCTGCAGGACGCGCTCTATTCGTTTACCGGCCACGTCATTCCGCGGCTCGCGTTGCTGGTGCTTGTCGCCGTGATGGCCGATCGCGATGTGTATTCGATTGACGCGTGGCGCCGCGGGCGGCGGTAGATCTACTTCTTTGCCTGGGCGGCGACGCGCGCGGCGGCTGCAGCCGCGGCTGCCGGATCGCCAAGGTAATAGTGGCGGAGCGGTCTCAATCGATCGTCGAGCTCGTATACCAGCGGAATGCCGGTGGGAATATTCAACTCGACAATCGTTTGCTCGTCGATGTCGTCCAGATACTTGACGAGAGCCCGGAGGCTGTTCCCGTGGGCCGCGACGATCACGCGCTTTCCCGACGCGATTGACGGGGCGATTGTCTCGTGCCAGTACGGCAGGAACCGGGCAATCGTGTCCTTCAATGATTCGGTGAGCGGCGCCTCGGCCCGCGTGAGCGATCGGTAGCGCGGGTCCCGTGCGGGGTCGCGCTCGTCGTCCCCCGATAGCGCCGGCGGCGGAATGTCGTAGCTGCGCCGCCAGATCTTCGTCTGCGCCTCTCCGTGTTTAGCGGCAGTCTCCGCTTTGTTGAGTCCCTGCAGCGCGCCGTAGTGCCGCTCGTTCAGCCGCCAGTCTTTGATGACGGGAATCCACAACAGATCGAGCTCGTCGAGCGCGATACCAAGCGTCCGGATCGCACGTTTCAGGACAGACGTATAAGCGATGTCGAACGTGTATCCACCCTCGCGGAGCAGACGTCCAGCTTCGCGCGCCTCCTCGCGGCCGTGTTCCGACAGATCGACATCGGTCCATCCGGTGAACCGGTTCTCTTTGTTCCAGGTACTCTCGCCGTGACGAAGCAGGATAACTTTGTGCATCGGACGCTTTGTCGATAACCGCGTCTACGAGTGTGCGAACCAGTTCTGCAGCGTGTGGCCGGCGTACACAGCCGATGCGCCGAGTTCCTCTTCAATCCGCAGCAGCTGGTTGTACTTGCACACGCGATCGGTCCGGCTCGCCGAACCGGTCTTGATTTGACCCGCGGCCGTCCCGACGGCGAGATCGGCAATGGTCGAGTCTTCGGTTTCCCCCGATCGGTGCGACACGATCGTGGCGTAGTTGGCGGCAGCAGCCATCCGCATCGCATCGAGCGTTTCGGTGACGGTCCCGATCTGATTCAGTTTGACGAGCAGCGCGTTTCCCACGTGGTCGGCGATGCCGCGCTTCAAAATCTCGGGATTGGTGACGAATACATCGTCGCCCACCAGCTGCACGCGCGCGCCGAGCGCCTTCGTCATCGCCTGCCAGCCCTCCCAGTCCCCTTCGGCGAGGCCGTCCTCGATTGAGACGATTGGGTATTGCGCGATCCATTCCTCATAGAGACGGATCATCTCGTCCGAGGTGCGATCCGGTTCGCCCGACTTCTTGAACGTGTAGCGGCCTCCGCCAGCCCACAGCTCGCTCGACGCGACGTCGAGGGCGATCCACACGTCAGTGCCGGCCTTCAGCCCGGTCTTGCCGACGGCCTCGAGCACGACCTCCACTGCCTCGCGGTTGGACTTGAGATTCGGAGCAAAACCGCCCTCGTCGCCGACGCCGGTCGATTGCCCGCGTCCTTTCAATATCCCGCGCAGCGCATGAAAGATCTCTGCACCCCAGCGGACCGCGTCGCTGAACGAGGGTGCGCCGAGCGGCATCACCATGAACTCCTGAAAGTCGACGCTCGAATCGGCGTGCGCACCGCCGTTCAGGATGTTCATCATCGGGACCGGCAACGTATCCGTCGGAAACGCGGCGGTGCCCCGCGCCGCCGGCGCGCCGGGTGCCTGCGCCGAGTAGAGATTCGAGATGTGCCGGTAGACCGGCAGTCGCGAGGATGCCGCTTCAGCGCGGAGCGCCGCCATCGACACGCCGAGCAATGCGTTGGCGCCAAGCCGGCTTTTCGTTGGCGTGCCGTCGAGCGCAATCATCGCCTCGTCGAGCGCGCGCTGGTTGACTTCGCGTCCCGTGACGGCCGGCGCGATCTGGCTGTTGACGTTGCCTACCGCTTTTCGCACGCCTTTGCCGCTATATCGCGACCTGTCGCCGTCGCGCAGCTCCAGCGCTTCGCGCTCGCCGGTCGAGGCTCCCGATGGCACAGCCGCGCGCCCGAACGCGCCGTCTCCAAGCGTCACGTCGACTTCAACGGTCGGGTTGCCCCGTGAATCGAGGATCTCGCGGGCGTGCACGCGTGTAATCTTCAAACCGCCTCCATCAAGAAGCCCAAACTATGCGTTGCCGCCGCGACGGTCGGCCTCCGCCTCGACGCGCAGCGCCTCTTCACCGATCGGTCCGATCAGCGGATCATCGTCGGTCGTCACCACGACGACGCCGGAGTCGGTGACCGTGTGCCGCTTGCGGTCTTCGTCTTCGTTGTAGCCGATGACTGCGCCGCGAGGGATGAGGACGTCCCGGTCGATGATTGCGCGGCGGATCTTCGCGTGGCGTCCGATGCGAACGCCCGGCATCAGAATGCATTGGTCGATGTTGCAGAAGCTATGGACGCGCACGTTCGGACAGAGCACGCTGCCCGAGATCGTGCTGCCGGACACGATGCAGCCCGGCGAGATCACCGAGTCGAGCGCCTGGCCGCAGCGGCGCCCTTCCTCTGCGAACACGAACTTCGCCGGCGGCGCTTGGGGCTGGTAGGTGCGCAGCGGCCACTCGGGATCGTAGAGATTGAACTCCGGATTCACATGACAAAGATCCATGTTCGCTTCAAAGTACGCATCGAGCGTGCCGATGTCGCGCCAGTACTTCGAAGCCTTTTTGTTCTCGTCATAGAACCGGTAGGCGTAGACGGGCGCCTGATGAATCAGCGCCGGAATGATGTCCCGGCCGAAATCGTGGGTCGTCGCTTCGGTCGCGTCGCGCTCGAGGGCGCGGACCAGCACATCGGTGTCGAACACGTAGATGCCCATCGACGCGAGCGTAAAACCGGGCGAACCCGGAATGCTCGGCGGGTTGTCCGGCTTTTCCTGAAAGTCGGTGATCCGTTCGTGTTCGTCGATCGCCACGACGCCAAAGCGGCTCGCGTCGGCGTTCGGGACTTCGATGGCCGCCACGGTGACGGCCGCCCCGCGCTCCTGGTGCGACCGGAGCATCCTCGCGTAATCCATCTTGTAAACGTGATCGCCGGATAGCACGACGAGGTAACGGGGATTCTCCCGCATGATGGAGTAGAGGTTCTGGTACACGGCGTCGGCGGTGCCCTGGTACCAGTGCTCGCTGACGCGCTTCTGCGGCGGAAGGATTTCGACGAACTCGCCGAGCTCCTCAGAAACGATGTTCCAGCCCATTCTGATGTGGCGATTCAGCGAGAGCGACTTGTACTGCGTCGCGATGAAGACGCGCCGCAGTCCCGAGTTGATGCAGTTGCTCAGCGAAAAGTCGATGATCCGGTACGGGCCGCCGAAATACACCGCCGGCTTGGCGCGATCTTTCGTCAGGGGGAACAGACGCTCTCCGGCGCCGCCGGCTAGGACGATCACGAGGCTGTCGTCGAGGAGCACCGCCATGAGCGCCTCGTCAGCTCTTCCGCAGCACGACCCGGGCCGGCGCGCCGTCTGAACCGACGACGCGCAGCGGCAGGCAAATCATGTCGTAGACCGCCGGCTCGACGTCGAGCAGGTTCAGCCCTTCGATAACGATCGTCCCGGCGCCAAGCAGCGCATGGTGCGCCGGAGCGCCCGGCGCCTTGAATATCTCCACCGACAGGTAGTCGACGCCGACGACCTTGATGCCGTGCTCGACCAGGTATTTGGCCCCCGACTCGGTGACGCCGACGAAGTCCTTCTGAAACTCCGGCGTGTTCCACAGGCGCGAGTTGTGCGTTTTGATGAGGACGCGGACGTCCTCGGAGAGCTTTGCCGCCGCGAGATCCTCGGCCGCGATGCCTTTCCGCGACGTCACCTCGATGACGCGCGTTCTCCCGCAGAGCATTTCGAGCGGCAGCGCGTCCACACCGATGCCCTGATCGAAAAAGTGCCGCGGAGCATCGACGTGGGTCCCGGCGTGCGCGCTCATGTGCAGCGTCGATACGTTAGAGCTGTCGCCGCGTGCGATCCGCTTGATTGGCTCCAGGCTGAACGGCGTATTGCCGGGGTATGTTGGAAGGTTTGCGTCGAGCGGCACCGAGACGTCGATGAGTTTCATTGCCGGACGAAATGCGGATCATAGCACACGGCCGACAGGTATCGGGCGCGCTGAAGTGCTGCAGGCAGAACGGTTTGACTTGTGTATAACCAGGCGCCTATGATGGGCTGTTCAATCTGGCCTTTTACGGTGGGGGAGTAGGCCTCATGTTCAATCGGCGTGGCGTGATCGTTCACAGTTTGGCAATAGCGCTGGCCTGCTCGGCGCTCGTTGTCGCGCAGAAAAACGAGAAGAAGCAGGACGACGCTCAGAAGAAAGAAATTCAGAATGTCGTCAAGCTCGTTGACGACGTGGCTGCCGGGCAGCCCGCGCCGAACGACTTGATGCTCACGTGGAACCGTGAGGATTTCCTGAAGGCGCAGGGCAACAAAGAATACGTTCCGTTCACGGTCACAATCGATCCGAGCAAAGTCGCCGGCGGCACGGTCGCGTTCTACTGGCGCGTGGTCGCGGCCCAGAGCGGGGCGTCGGCGCCTGCCGCACCGGCGGCGCCTCCCGGCAAGAACGACAAAAAAGACGATAAGGCGAAGAAGGCCGATTACGCGTACGAGGACATCGCGTTCGTGCCGGTCACGCCTTCGCAGAATCCGACACGCATCAGCCGATCGTTTACGGTGCCGGCGGGCACGTACGACGTCTTCATCGTCGTCAAAGAGCCCACGCAGGATAAGGCACCCAAAGGCGCGCCGACTCCGAAGGCGTCACTCCTCAAACAGTCGCTCACCGTGCCCGATTTCTGGAACGGCGAGCTCGCGACGAGCTCGGTGATCATCGCGCAGCGCATCGATCCGCTGCCGGCGCCGCTCACGCCGCAGCAACAGGCGGATCGGCCGTACGCCCTCGGCACCATGGAAATCGTTCCCGCGCCGGATACGAAGTTCACGAAGAAGTCCGAGCTGTCCACGTTCATGCTGATCTACAACCCGAAGGTCGACGCGGCCAACAAGCCGGATGTCACCGTGGAGTACAACTTCTACACGAAAGCGGGCGGCACCGAGAAGTTCTTCAATCACACGAGTCCGCAGAATCTGAACGCGCAGACGCTGCCGCCGCAATTCGATTTGACCGCGGGACATCAGCTGCAAAGCGGTCAGGCGGTTCCCCTGGCGAGTTTCCCTGAAGGCGAGTACCGGTTGGAGATCAAGGTTACCGACAAGCTGGCGAACAAGTCGTTGACCAAAGACGTCGAGTTTACCGTCAGCGCGTCCTGACATTTTGCGCGGGCGCGCTGGCGGAGAGTAAGGCAGACCGATGAGTACCAGAACCAGATCGATCGCATCGGCGTTCGTCGGCGGGCTGGGACTTCTGTGCCTCTCGGGAATCGCATCCGCGCAGGGCGGCCGATCGCCTGTCGCTCAGTTGGCGTCGATAGCGCCCGGGTCAATTCTCGGCGTCGTTCAGGACGAGAAGGGCGCGCCAATTTCCGGCGCGATGGTCTCCGCGCTCGGTGCGTCGACAGCGTTTGTGACGACCGACCGTGCGGGCCGGTTCGAGATGCGCAGCCTTTCTCCCGGGCCATACCTGCTCCGTGCCCATCTTTCGGGATACGTCGCCTCTCGTGGCCAGATCATCGAGGTCCGCGCCAGCGTCAGCGCGTCGTCGTCGATCGCGCTGCGCCATGTCGCGACGACGGGCGGTGCTGCCGCGTACCCGGTGCTCGCCGCGGGTCTCGGCGGCAGCGCCGACGCGCCTCCGGGGACGCCCGAAGATGCCGGTGCGATCGGGACGAGCGGCAGCTTGCCGAATGACGATCACGGGGAAACCGCCTGGCGCCTTCGTCACGCCCGCCGCGGAATTCTGAAAGATGCCGTGGTGCCGGACGAGATATTCGCCGACGGCGACACGCCGCCGGCGGCGACCGGTGTTGGCGCGAACATCTTCGGCAGGATGACTGACTCGTCCGCGCGGTTCGCGACGAATTTCTTGACGAGCATGCCGTTTTCCGGTCAGGTCAACTTGCTGACCACGAGCTCGTTCGAAACACCGCAGCAGCTGTTTTCTCCTGAGAGCTTCGCGCGCAGCATCGCTTACGTGTCGGTCGGGGCGCCCGTGGACCGCGCGGACTGGACCGTGCGCGGCGCCATGACTCAGGGCGACATCGCGTCGTGGATCGTCGCGGGTGAATATCTCACGCGCGTGCCGGCGCGACACCGTTTCGACCTCGGCCTCTCGTATGCGACGCAGCGGTTCGACGTCGGCAATCCTTCCGTGCCGCGCGATCTCACCGACGGCAGCCGGAATGCCGGCACGGTGCACGGATTCGACACGTTCTCGGCGACGCCGATGATCAGCATCACCTACGGCGCCCGCTATTCCCACTACGACTATCTCGAGCACCGCAACCTCCTCAGTCCGCGTGTGGAACTCACGCTGTCGCCGGAAGGCCACTTCCGAATCGGCTCGCTCGTGTCGCAGCGCGCGACCGCGCCCGGTGCGGAGGAGTTTCTGGCCCCTGCGGATGCGGCTCTCCTGCTGCCGCCGCAGCGCACGTTCTCGCCGCTCAATCCGGGGACGCCGCTCCTTGCGGAGCGCACGACCCACGCTGAAATAAATGCAGAGCGCGATATTGAGAGCGCAACGGTGTCGGTACGCGTGTTCCACCAGCAGGTTTCCGATCAGCTCGTCACGATGTTCGGTGTCGATATGCCGGGCCGTCCCGGCGCGGAGGTCGGACATTACTTTCTCGGCAATACGGGAGATGTGAACGCGACGGGCTTCGCTGCCGGATTCCGGACCGTCGTTGGCGACCACCTCCACGGATCAATCGAGTACTCCGAAACGAGCGCGCATTGGATGCCGACCGCCAACGTCGGGTACTTGATGCTCTTCGCGCCTTCGGCGCTGACGCTCGAGACGCAGCGCATCCACGATGTCACGACGGCTTTGGAAAGCGAGCTGCCGCGCACGTCGACGAAGATCATGGTTCTTTACAGAGTGAGCAACGCATTCGCGCGGCCCATTGCGACCAACGGCGGAGGCGATGGCCCGGCCGTGGATAGCCGGTTCGACGTGCAGGTACGGCAGGCGCTTCCGTTCCTCGATTTCACCGCGGCGAAGTGGGAGATGCTGTTCGCCGTGCGCAATTTCTTCCACGATCCGGCCGCGGATCAGTCCGTGTACGACGAGCTTCTGGTCGTCCGTCCACCAAAGCGCGTCGTCGGGGGCCTCACCCTGCATTTTTAGGGGCTCAAGCTTCCGCTCCGCATTCGATCCATAATATTGAAGGTCGCTCCGGACCGTTGAACACGGACGGCCTTCCTCGCATCGTCGTCGTCTGAAACCGTCGATTTTTCAGTTGTTTAAGCCATGTCATCGCCCATGATCCAAGGGAATGAGCTTTGCTGTCTCGACAGCCGGCAGCGTGTCTCCGCGCCCCCTTGGCCCATGGCTGAACCAACCGTAACTTCTCCGACCGATAGCACTCTGCTCACATGGGTCCGCCCAGTGCTGGCGGCCATCGTCGTGCTCGTGCTGATGGGCCTCGGCATCGCGAACATCGCGATGTACTCGCGGTGGTCCGACGTCGAGGACGGCGTGTATTGGGACAGCCGGCCAGAAGGCGTGAGCGCCATCGATATTGCCGCCGGGTCTCCCGCCGCGGCGGTGGGCATTCGGCGCGGCGACGTCCTTCTCGCGATCAACGGAGCGCCGATTGAAACGCAGGGCGACGTCATCGAGGCGCTGCACCGCGGACACGAGGGGACGAAGCTCACCTACACGCTGGTGCGATTGGGCGCGCGTGAGGGCTTGACGGTTTCGTTGAGTCCGGCGCCCCATGGCACGTCGCTCTACTACGTCCTTGCGGCGGTCGGCCTGTTCACGCTGCTCGTGGGTGCATCGGTGCGGCTGCGCCGTCCGCGCGATCAGGCGACGCTGCACTTTTTCTGGCTGTGCGTCGCGTTCTTCGGTGCGTTCACCTTCTCTTTCACCGGGCCGTTCGACCGCATCGATTGGGTTTTTTACTGGGGTGACGCGCTCGCCGCGGTTCTGCTGCCGCCGCTGCTCTTGCACTTCACGATGGTGTTCCCGGAGCGGACTCAAGAACCGGCACCCGATTCGAAGGTGCTGGTCCCGCTCATTTATCTGCCTGCGCTCCTGCTTTCGGCGGTCCGCGTCATCGCGGTTGCCCGCGGCTCGACGAATGGAGCGCTCTTCTCGCGGATCATCGATTTCGTGGACCGCGCGGAGGCGATTTACCTGTTCGTGTGCGCGCTGGCCGCGGTCGCCGTCCTGGTCCGTGCGTTCCGCGAACTCACGTCGCTGACGGCACGGCGGCAACTTCGCTGGATCGCGTGGGGCACGGCGCTCGGCGTGGGGCCGTTTGCGTTCGGCTACGCGCTGCCGTGGGCCTTGGGCGCCAATCCACCGCTCGCCCTGCAGCTCACCGCGATTCCGCTGGGCCTGCTGCCGCTGACCTTCGCATCGGCCATCGTGCGCTACCGGCTCCGCGACGTCGAGGTCATCATCAAGCGCGGGCTCGCCTATACGGCATTTCTCGCCGCGAGCGTCGCTCTGTACGCCGCGCTCCTGAAGCTCACGACGTTTGCGTTTTCGAAGGACGCTGACGAACACACATGGATCGTCGCGCTTCTCGCCACGATTGTCGTCGTCCTCCTGGCGCAGCCGGTGAAGGATGCCGTGCAGAATGCGCTCGACCGCGTGTTCTATCGCGATCGATACGACTATCGCCGTGCGCTCGTCGGTTTCGCGCGCGATCTGAACAGCGATCTTGACGTCGTTCGTCTGAGCCAGCGGCTCGTTACACGCATCGTGGAGACACTCGTCGTCGATCGAATGGCGCTGATGCTCGTTGACGAGCGATCCGGCGATTTCAGCTCGATCGGTGATTTCGGGTTCACGAACGCGGTCCCGAAGCTCCCGCGCGCCACGTCGATGATCGGCCGGTTGAACGGCGGCCATATGGTTGCGCTCGACGACCCGATTGCGGCCGCGCGGTTCGCCGCCGAAGAGGTCGAGTTCTGGCGGGACGCCGGGATCTATTACTTCCTGCCGTGCGTCTTTGAAGGAAGCACCATTGCGGTGCTGGCGCTCGGTCGCAAGGATTCCGATGAGCCGTTCAACAGCGAGGACCTGGCGCTGCTGACGGCCGTCGCCGGCCAGGTGGCCACGGCAATCGAGAACGGGCGGCTGTACCGCCAGCTGCATCTCAAGGCCGAGGAACTCGGCCGGATGCGCGAGTTCAACGAGAACATCCTCGAATCGCTCGACGATGGCCTCGTGGTGTTCGACGAAAACGAGCGGATTGTCCGCTGGAACCGGGCGCTCGAAGCCTTTTACGGCCTCACCGGCGCGTACGCGGTCGATCGGACGCTCGGCGACGTCTTCGACGCGCCGTTTGTCGACGCGCTGCGGGCGGCGCGAGAAGAACATCCGTACGGCGCGACGTTGTGCCGAGTTCCGCTCACCGCGCGGGCGGCAGATTCGGAGACGCCGGCCGGCGAACCGCTGCAGCTGCTCGTCAACGCCACCGAAGTGCCGCTCCAGAGCCCGGCGGAGAACGGCGCGGTCGTCGTCGGCACCATCCTCTTGATCGAGAACATTACGGATCGGGTGAGGCTCGAAGAACAGTTGCAGATTTCCGAGAAGATGGCTTCCATCGGCCTGCTCGCCGCCGGCGTCGCGCACGAGGTGAACACGCCGCTCACCGGCATCTCGAGCTTCACGCAGATGCTGCTCGACGGCGCCGATCCGGCCGACCCGCGGACGGTGCTGCTCGAGAAGATTGAACGTCAGACGTTCCGCGCGGCGAAGATCGTCAATGGTCTCCTGAATCTGTCGCGGCCCGGCCCGACATCGAGCGATCGCGTTCACACGGACTTGAACGCCGTCATCACCGACGTCGTCTCGCTGCTGGAGCACCAGTTCGAGGTGGGAAGCGTCAAGCTGCGCCGCGAGTTGTCGCCGGTGCCCGTCACCGTGCTGGGCATCGAGCACCAGCTGCAGCAGGTCTTCCTGAATCTATTCCTCAACGCGCGGGACGCGATGCCGCGCGGCGGCTGGCTGTCGGTCGCGACCCGAATCGAGAACGGTCGCGCCATCGCCGAAGTGGCCGACACCGGGTCGGGAATTCCGCCGGAGCAGCTGTCGCGCATCTACGATCCGTTCTTCACGACGAAGGCGATCGGGCGGGGCACCGGCCTCGGTCTCTCGATCACCTATGGCATCGTGCGCGAGCACGCCGGTCAGATTCAGGTCGACAGCGCGGTCGGCCAGGGCACGCGATTCACCGTGGAGCTGCCGCTCGCGGACGCGGCGGCGCCAGCGCAGAAAACCAGTAGCGCCGGGCTTTAGAACATGGCAACTTCACGTAACGGCACGATCCTCGTCGTCGACGACGAAGAGATCATGCGCGAGATCCTCGAAACGCTGCTCACCCGCGAAGGGTACGACGTGCGGCTCGCCTCCTCAGGGGCTGAGGGGCTCGAGCTGGCGCGCGCCCTGCCGTTCGACGCGGCGATCGTCGACATCATGATGCCCGGCCTCGACGGCATCGCCACGCTGGACGAGCTGAAGCGCATCGACGAAGACCTCGCGGTGGTCATCATCACTGCGTTCGCCTCGGTCGAGAGCGCGATTTCCGCGATGAAGAGCGGCGCGTTCGACTACATCACCAAGCCGTTCAAGAACGACGAAGTGCTGGTTGTGGTCCGGAACGCGATGGAACGCCGCCGTCTCGTGCACGAGAACCGCAATCTGCGCCAGAACATCCAGGAGCGTTACCACAAATTCGCGAACATCATCGGCCGCAGCCCGCGGATGCGCCAGGTGTTCGATCTCATCATTCAGGCCGCGCCAAGCCGATCGACGATTCTCATTCAAGGCGAGAGCGGCACCGGTAAGGAACTCGTCGCGCGTGCCATCCACGCGAATTCCTCGCGGTCCGAGCGCTCGTTCGTCACGGTCAACTCCGGAAATCTTCCGCCGGACCTCCTCGAGTCCACGCTCTTCGGCCACGTGAAAGGCGCCTTCACGGGTGCGGTCTATCCGAAGAAGGGCATGTTCGATCTCGCCGACAAAGGCAGCATCTTCTTCGATGAGATCGGAAACGTTCCGCTCGAGACGCAGGCCAAGCTCCTGCGCGTGATTCAGGAGCGCGACTTCATGCGGCTCGGCGGGATGGAAACCATCAAGGTCGACGTGCGGATCATCGCCGCCACCAACGTCGATCTGCGACAGATGATGGAAGAAGGGAAGTTCCGCGAGGACCTTTTCTATCGACTGCACGTCATTTCGATTCAGCTGCCGCCTCTCCGGGACCGCAAGGACGATATTCCGCTCCTCGCGCACCACTTCCTCGAGAAGTACGGACAGGAGAATCGCAAAGCCGATCTGGAGATCGCGCCCGACGCGCTGGACCTTCTCACCGATTACGACTGGCCTGGCAACGTCCGGGAGCTGGAAAACGTCATCGAGCGGGCGGTGGTGCTCACGTCGGGGACGCGCATCGGCATCGAGCTGATTCCCGAGCACGTGCGCAAAGCGCCGAATTTCCAGGTGCCGCAGTTCGTCGTCCCGCCCGAAGGCATCTCGTTCAAGGACGTCATCACCGACTTCGAGAAGCGGCTGATCGAATCGACGCTCGAGGCCGCGGGCGGCGTGCAGAAGCGTGCGGCCGAATTGCTGCACATCAAGCCAACGACGCTGAACGAGATGATCAAGCGGTACGAAATTCGACCGCGCAGGAAACGCAACGGCGTCGATGTGGGACCGGCGGCGACAGCCGCCGATCCGCGCCGCGGCGCAGCGGCCGTCGTCGGTCCGCTCACCCCGGCGATTTTCGAAGAGAAATAACCGTCAGCGAGCGGCGCGTATCTTCGCGAACAGCCGCTCGTATTTGCCGAGAACGACGTCCCAGCGGTAGTTGCGCCGCACGTAGTCGCGGCCGTTTCGTCCCATCGCCTGCCGCAGACGCTCGTCTGTTGAGCAGCACCTTCAAACATTCGACGAACTCGTCGCGGTCCGCATAGTACAACCCGCCGTTGCTGCGGATGCAGTGCTCGACGAGCACCGCGCTGCGTGCGTTGACGAGCACCGGTGTGCCGACGGACAACGCTTCGAGCGCCAGGAGCGAGAGGCTTTCATAAGGTGAAGGCACCACCACGATGGTCGCGGCCTCGAGCGCCTGGAGCCGCTCGCGATCCGACAAGAGGCCGGCGAACTTGATGAACGGCTCCTCCGGCAGCGACATCAGCTTCGCACCCATCAGCGTCAGCGTCGCGTCGCCCCCTTCCCTCACGTATTCGCTGAAGTAGTGGATCAGCTCCTCGCATCCCTTACCAGGGTCGATTCGGCCACCGTAAAGAACGATTGGTCCGTACAGACGATGTCGGCGGCGGAACACGGCGCCGCGCGAGGTCAGATGCGACGGGAAGTCGCGCGCGGGCGCCTCCGCGTCGGACGCCTCGGACGACGGATCGGCTCCTTGGTCGTCGGCGCGCGCCGGATCCTCGTCCGATGGCATCGCGGGCATGCGCGGATACGGCTGCTGCTGCGGGATATCGACGCCGACGCCGACGACGTCTTCGAGCAGCGGCCGGTCCGGAAACTGCTGATGGACGAACTCGCGCTCGCTCTCCGTCAGGTAGCAGATCGCGGCGGGAAGCTTGAACACCTCTTTGAAGATTTCCAGATTGATGGCCGGCTCATCATGGGCAGTCGATACCAGAATGCTCTTCGCTGGCGCGACCTCGATGCCGACGACCGTCGGTGCGTAGAGATACGTGAAGAAGATCAGGACGTCGTACTGGTGATGCTGTCTCTTGAGGTAATCGATCAGCGCCGGGCTCCACGGCCCCTGCTGTTTCAGCCATTCGACTTCTTCGCTGCGGCCGTGCGCATTGGAATAAATCCAGTCCGAGTACCTGTTGAACGCTTCGATATCGCGCGTGCGGCTGTTCGCGAACCGCCGGATCGTGACCCCGCGGATGCGGTCCGCGCCCTCCGGATACTCGTTCTTCCACGTCACGTAGTCCCGTGCGCACGTCGTCAACACTTCGACGTCGTGCTGCCCGGCAAGCGCGCTCGGCGACGAGCCGGCACAGATGTTCGGATCCGCCCAGAACCTCGGCGCCATATCGCTGGATGATGAAGGCTATTTTCACGAGAGTTGGTGTACGAGCGCGGCGAGTTCGCGGCGGATGCGATCGTCGCCGAAATCGGAAAGGCGGCGTCGCTGCCCGGCGATGACGCGGTTCCGAAGGACATCGTCGAATGCCAAGGCGCCAAGGAGCTCCGCTGCGACCTCCAGGTCCTTCGGTGCGAACTGGACGCCGGCGCCGCCGAGTGTATCGGGCACTGCCGCCGCGGCGTACGCGAGCACCGGAACGTCGGCGGCCATGGCTTCGACGAGCGGCACACAAAACCCTTCATGTTCGCTCATCGAGATATACACGGCAGCATGACGATAGTACACCGCGAGCTCCTCGTCAGAAACTGGCCCGGTAAAAACGAAGCGATCGTTCAGCAGCCGGTACTCCGACATCAGCGCGCGGATCGTCGAATAATACTGCGGCACCACGTCGTAGCGTCCGACGAAGATGAACCGGTAGTACGCGTCGACGTACCGCTTGTAGACCTCGGCGAGCTTGATGTGGTCCTCGATCTTCTTGTTCGGCGCAATCCGCCCGACGAACAGAAAATTGACGAGGCCGTCGTCCAGTATCTCGTCGAGTGCCGGACGCTCGGCCGGCTGTGTGACGCGCGATGTGTCGACCGCGATCGGGAAGACGCCGGTACGGCCGAAACCGAGCGCGTCGAGCTCCTGGCGGTTGTACTCCGAATCCCCGAGGGCAAAATCCGTGTGGCCGGCGAGTGTGGCGAGCTCCGCGCGGCCAAGCGTTGCGAGCCGGAACAACGCTGCGTTGTACGGCGCGAAGAACCGCGCCGGCGTCACGTTGTGGTACTGCAGCACGCGCCCGCTCTCGAGCGCGGCAAAAGCCGCCGTCATCGGCGATGGCACTGCGTAGTGAAAAATGGTCACGTCGCCGTGACGCGCCTCCGGTTCGTCGAACCGCTGGACGTCGTCTTTCAAGTCGTCGTCCACGGTCAGCGCGTACAGCTCCGATTGATGGCCAAGCTCACGGAGCAGCGTTCGCACGCGCCTCGCGCTGTCGCCGATCGCGTCGCCTTTGTGTGCCGCCGGAACCCACTGGTTGATGATCATCCTGCCGGGAGCGCCTTGTAGATGCCGGGGCGGTACAGTCTCAGTTCCTCGAGCTGCTGCGCTTGGTCGAACTGGTGCCAGAAGTCGTACGCGACATGAGGCTCTGGCGCTCGCGGCTGAGAAAGCACGCGATCCACGAAGCGAAGCAGCGTGCCCGCGAAATCTTTTTCGCGCAGCCTGGCCACCGCCGCGAGCTGCCCGTCGACGATCGCGTCCTGCAGCGGTGCATTCGACAGGACGGCATCCATCAACGCCGCCACGTGCATTGGATCCTTGTTCTCGAACAGCACACCCGCTCCGTCCATCGTCGCGGGCACCGCGGTCGCGGCATAGGCGAGCACGGGCACCTGTTTGTAGAACGCTTCAACCAGCGGAACGCAGAACCCCTCGTGCTCGCTCGCGCACAGAAACAGATCCGCGACATCGTAGAACGCGACGAGCTCCTCATCCGACACGTGCCCGGTGAAATGTACATGTCGTGCGCCCAGCGTCGCGATCAGCTGGTTCAGGGACGCGGCATAGAGCTCGAATCCGCTTTGCGCTCCCACGATGAGGAGTCGGGAGCGTGGATTGAAGAACGTATGGTATGCGTGAAAAAATCGGATCAGGTCTTCGATCTTCTTGTTTGCGATCACGCGGCCGACGAAGATGATGTTCGTCCAGTCATCGTCGAAATCTCTCGCGACCAGCCAGTGCGGTGTCATTTCCAGGTGTGAGAAATCGGGAACGACCGGGAGAACGTCCGTGCGAGCGAAACCCAGCGCCTGGAGATCCTGCCTGTTGAACTCCGAATCGCCGAGCGCCAGATCGCACCGGTCGACATATGCCTGGAGCTCACGGCGTCCGCGGAAGCACTGTCGGGCGAGCGTGCGGTGGACGCCGACGAAGTATTCCGGCGGGGTGATGTTGTGATACACGAGCGCCATGCGATCCGGCAGCGCATACGCGGTGCGCGAAGCTTTCGATCCCAGTGAAAAATGGTGAATCAGCAGGTTGTCCGGGCTGCTGAAGTCAATCAGCTCCCGGTAATCGCGCGTGAGTGGTTCAAGCCGGTGGTCGGCAGTTTCGACGAATATCTCGGACTCGTAACCCGCGCCGCGCAGCACACGTTGAATACCGAGGACTTCGTGTCCAATCGCGTCGCCGTACCCGAGCGTCGCGAGCACCTGATGAATTCTCGTCACGCTCGTCGTCGCCCCGTAGCTGGCGCGCCGATTGGGCGAGACTCGGTCGCGGCGCCCATCGGCAGCGTCGCCAACGTCAACTCCGACGACGGCAGGCTCCTGCGGCGGCGCTCCATCCATCCAGGCAGCGGTTCGATCGCGTGCGTTGCCGGCTCCTTCGACAGTCGCGCGAACATGTCGAGATACTTGGAATCGATGACGCTCCATTCGTAGTGGGTGCGGAAATATTGACGGCCGTTGCGTCCGAGGGCGCCGCTCAGCCAGTTGTTGTGCTCGACCGCGTGCAGCGTTTCGAAGAACTCGGAGTAGCTGTCGTAATAGAGGCCCGCATTGCTTCGGATGCATTGCCCTTTCAGCACGTCGCATTTCGCGTTCGCAATGACCGGACGGCCGAGCGCCCACGCCTCGAGCGCAACCATCGACAGACTCTCGAAGTACGACGGCATCATCAGCACGTCGGCCGCAGCCATTGCGTCGAATTTGTCCGTGTCGTCGACGAATCCGAGATGGCGGATGCGCGGATGCTGCGGAATCGGCAGCAATGAATTGCCGATCAGCACGAGCGTCAGCTGCGCCGTTCGCGTCTTCGTGTAGGCGAGAAAGAAATCGAACAGCTCCTTGCAGCCCTTGTTCTCGTCAATGCGACCGACGTAGATTGCGAACGGTCCGCGCATGTTGAACTTTTGCCGAAATCGATTCGGCTGCGGATTCGGCGGGACATTCGATCCGACGCCGACCACAACGCCCGGTACGTGCTGATTGCCGGATACCGACTCGATCATCACGCGTTCTTCGGGCGAGTTGTACATGAGGGCGCGCACGCCTCTGAAGATCGGCGCGAAGATCGACAACCCGATCGCCTCATCGCGTTCGGCCGTCGGAATCAGGATCGCGCGAGACGGCACGGCTCGTACGCCGTGAAACGCGTGGTAGTAGCGATAGCTGAAAAACAGGCAGTAGTCGTATTCGGCTGCGTGGCGAGCGAGATGATCGACGAGCGCTGGGCTCGTCGGGCCTTCGGCATCCAGCCACTCGAGCTCATCGTCGACGGAGTGTTCGTGACGAAACACTCGATCCGACTTCTTGCCGAACGCGAACGGCTCGCGTTCGTGCGTCACCAGGAATCGCCGCACCGGGATGCCGTTGATCTGCTCCACTCCCGCTGGCAGATCGTTGCGCCACGTGACGTAGTCGGTCGCGCACGTCGTGAGAACTTCGACGTTGGCGTGCCGCGCGAGACGCTCCGCGATGTAGCGCGCGTGCAGCTCGGCCCCGCCATTTATCGCCTGGCCGTACCGCTGAACGACGACGGCGAGCTTCACTGGCCGTCGGCGTCGGGAGTGTCTGGCGCGACGCGTGGCTCCGGCGGCCGCGGACGTGTATCTTCCGCCGGTGCTGCCTGCGGCTCGGCCGGATGAGACAACGACCCGAAAGGACTTTCCAACGGTTCCGGCCGTGTCTCGCGCGCATCTTCGATGTTCGATGCAGACTCGGCGGACGTCCCCTCCTCCGCCGCGTCGTCGTGAACATCTTGCGAGGTGCCCTGCGGCGGCGCGCCCGCATTCTCGCTGGCACCACCCATCGTTGCGACCGCCGATGCCCCTCCCCGCCGGCCTCGGCGTCGTCGGCGTCGTCGGCTGCGCTGGCCCGGACCTTCGCCAGGAAATGAAGACGTCGAACCCGGCGCCGGCGCACCCTCGGTCCTCGCAATCGGTGGTGCGCTTGAAAGCGTGCCACCGCTGTTCGTTGCGCCGCTCAGTGCAGGTTCCGGCTTGAACCGAGCGTCGCCGGGGCGATTTGCGCGATGATCCGGCTGAAAGCGGCCTCCACTATCCGGGGCTCCACGATCTGAGGACCCACGATCTGAGGTCGCCCGATCCGAGGATCGACGATCTGCCGAACGATCAGATGCGGCCATCGCCTCATCGGCTTTGTACACGACAACGCTTTCGAGCGCGCGCGCGCGCCGCTCGTTGAACTCGAGGCGGCTCGCGAGCGATTCGACGCGCATCTTTGTGTTCTTCACTTCAATCGTCGCGCGCGTGAACTCGACGACCAGGTTGTGGAGCAGCTCGTAATACAGCGGTGTTTCGAGCCGCTCGAGGCGCTCGACCGTCTGGCGGTTGATCTCGGCCTGCTGATGCAGCGACTGCGAGAGCGCATTGGCGTTGAAGACAAGCTTCAATATCGGCTGAAACAACTTGCGGAAGAACCGCACGATCGGGCGATGCGAATCGAAGAGCGTCGAGTTCTCGAACGGATACAGGGGAACGGTGTAGGGCTGCGCCGCCTGCAGCTTTCGGAACTGGTCGAGCAGGTCCGACCGCACGCCGCGCGGGTCGAGGAACTTCTCCAGCTTCACCTCCGCAAGCTCACGGATCTGCTGCTCGGTGTAATCGACGCCGCGCTTCTCGCGAATGCGCGCGCGAATTTGCTCCATCACCTGCTCGACGTCGACGGAGTCGGAGCGGACGTTGAAATCGGCCATAAAGTTACGGTCGGTAAATGATGATCGCCACCGCGACGGCCCACAGCGCCACACAGACGAGCAGCGGCCGGTCGGTCAGCAGAAGGTCGGCCGGGCTTCCGCCGCCTTCGCGTTGATGTACCAGGTAGAGGTACCGGAAAATCCCATACAACGGAAACGGAATCGTCGAGCCCGAGCCATTCCGTGCCGAACTTCTCTGTTGTTTCTGGACTGATTGTGTAAAACACGTACGAGATCAGCGTCGACGCCGTGACGACGCCAATCATCTGATCGAGGAGATAGGGGCTGTACTCACCGAGAATCGGACGATGGGTCGCCGCGGTGTCGGCGAGAAGCACGATCTCATGGCGGCGTTTGGCGAGCGCGATGAAGAGCGCCAGGAGGATCGTGCAGACGAACAGCCAATGGCTGATTTCGACGTTCACGGCCACCGCCCCCGCGACGGCGCGTAGAACGAAGCCGATGGCGATCGCGAGCACGTCGAGAATCACGACGTGCTTGAGCACGTGTGAGTAAGCCGCCTGCAGCAGCAGATAGACGGCAGCGACCGCGCCAAACGGCACGCTCAAACGGAATGCAGCAGCGAGGGCGCCTGCGGCGAGCAGAGCGGCCGCGCTAATCGCCACGGACAGCGAAATCGCGCCGGACGCAATCGGGCGGCGGCGCTTCAGCGGATGCTGGCGATCGGCGTCGCGATCGGCGATGTCGTTGAACAGGTAAACAGCGCCCGACAGCATGCAGAAAATCAAGAAGGCGGCGAGAGCGGCGGCGACCGCACGTGGTTCGAACAGCCGGCGGCCAAACAGCACGCCGGCGAAGACCAGGAAATTCTTGGTCCACTGCGACGGACGCGTCGAGCGCAACAGATTGAGAGCGATAGAACGTTCCGATACCCCGCTCGCCGAGGTATCGGACACCGCCATGGGAGAGGAAGTGCTGCGCGCCATCTAGCGCGAGAGGCGATCTACACCTTGGCCGACGCCGAAAAACTTCGGACCGCGTCGTTCTCGGAGTCGAAGGTCTCGAACACGGTCAGGAGTTTCGTGATCGAGAGCAAATCGGTGATGCGCTTCGTCAGGTTGAGCAGCTTCAAGCTGCCGCCCTGACGGCTCACTGTGGTGTACGTGCGCACAACTTCGCCGAGGCCCGCGCTGTCGATGTACGGCACGCCCGCGAGGTTCAAGATAATTTTTTTATGGCCCTGGTTGACGAGACTGTTGACCTTGTCCTTCAGCAGCTCATCCCCTTCGCCGAGGGTGATCTTGCCTTTCAGGTCGAGCACAACCACGTCGCCGATGGCACGTTCGTCGATCTGCATGAAAACGCCCCCGATAAGTGCGTGCGTGAGCTTAACACACCGCGCGCGCACGGCGGAGTCTCTCGCCGGCGCGCGCGGAAAACGACTGTCTGTGGGTCGGACGAGACGAAGAGCGCGCGGCTAGACGCCGCCGGCCCCCGCGAACTTCCGCGACTGGAAGCACTCCTTGCAGAACACCGGTCGGCCTTGTGTCGGGCGGAAAGGCACGGTCGTCTCCTTTCCGCAGGCCGAACATGTGGTAACCGTTTCCACGCGCTCGCGCGGCCCGCCGCCGCTCGTCGGCCGGCTGGCTCGCTTGGCCTTGCAGCCTTTGCAGCGCTTCGGTTCGTTCTTGAAGTTCTTGTCGGCGAAGAACTGCTGTTCTCCAGCCGTCCAGATGAACTCCGCGGCGCAGTCCACGCACCTGAGGATCCGGTCTTGGAACTCCATGGGTCGCTACCTCGTCGGTCGATCGTCTATTCGAGTTCTCGCCGGAGTTTCTTCCGGTTACGCTTTCGCGCCAGCGCTTGTTTCGCGCGCCGCTTGTCGCCAGGCTTCAAATAGAAGGAGTGCTTCTTGATATCCTTGATGATGTCTTCCTGCTGCACCTTCCGCTTGAACCGGCGGAGGGCGCTCTCGATCGACTCGCCCTCCTGAATCTTCACTTCAGCCACTTAAGATCACACCCCTTTCACGGGTGGCAAATATGCTAGGCTATCACAAGTAACCGCGCATTCTAGGCGCAATTCGGCCAGCGGTCAACGAAATAGTCCCCATCGTCCGGCGAGTGCGTGCAGAGCGCTCGCGCGCAATAAGTCCCTCGATTAATGAGAGTTCTCGTCATCGGGAATGGCGCACGCGAGCATGCGCTCGCCTCTCGCCTCGCCGCCGACTCGGCCGTGTCGACCCTTATCTGCGCGCCGGGAAATCCCGGAACGGCGCGCGTCGCCGAACAGCGGGACGTAAATCTGTCGGATCCCGCCGCGATCCTGGCGCTCGCCGTAGCCGAGCGGATCGATCTGACGATCGTCGGCCCCGAACTGCCGCTGAGCCAGGGAGTCGCCGACCGCTTCGCTGCCGCGAAGATGCTGCTTCTCGGTCCCACGGCCGCCGCGGCTCGGCTCGAGTCGAGCAAAGGCTTCGCGAAGGGTTTCATGTCGCGCCACCACGTGCCAACCGCCCGCTTCCGTGTCTGTGATACGGAGCAGGCGGCGCTGGCGGCCGTTCACGGCGGCGAGTTCGGGTTTCCCGTCGTGATCAAAGCGGACGGTCTCGCGGCAGGTAAAGGCGTAGTCATCGCCGCGGACGCCGCGACCGCCGACGATGCAATCACACGCATGATGCGTGAGCGGCGCTTCGGTGACGCGGGTCGGCGCGTCGTTGTCGAAGAGTGCATGACCGGTCCGGAGGTTTCGTTTTTCGTGTTGAGCGACGGCGTTCGCGCGCTGCCGATCGGCACGGCGCAGGACCACAAGCGCATTTTCGACAACGATCGCGGACCAAACACTGGCGGGATGGGCGCCTTCGCGCCGAGTCCGTTGATCGATCCGTCAGCCCACGCGCGCGTGATGGAAACGGTTGTGGCACCTGTGATCGCCGGCATGGCGGCGGAGGGACATCCGTTTCGCGGCTTCCTTTACGTAGGATTGATGCTGACGCCTGACGGCCCGCGCGTGGTTGAATTCAACGTGCGGCTCGGCGACCCGGAAGCGCAGGTGGTGTTGCCGCTCATCGCGGAGCCGCTTCTGCCGCTCCTCGTGGCGGCCGCGTCGGGCGATTTGCGTCAGGCGAGCGTCGCGGCCGGCGCGGAGAAGTTTGTCGGCGTCGTCCTCGCCTCGCGGGGATATCCCGATTCTTCTGAGAGCGGGGTGCCGATCCACGGCGTAGAGGCTGCTGAGTGTGAGCCGCACGTCGCCGTGTTCCACGCAGGCACAATGGCCCGGAACGGTGCGTTGATGACCAATGGTGGCCGAGTGCTGACAGTCGTCGGTCGTGACAACGATTTCGCCGACGCTATCGCGCGCGCTTACGCCGGGGTAGCGCGGATCTCCTTCGAGGGCATGCAGTATCGGCGCGATATCGGCCAGAAGGCGTGTTCGGCGCAATGAAGTATTCGGTCGTGACGTTCGGTTGCCGCGTCAATCAAGCCGATTCGCTCGGCTTCGAGGAGCAGCTGCGTGCGGATGGTGCGACAGCCGCACCCGTTTCCGAAGCGGACCTCATTATTGTCAACACCTGTTCGGTGACGGCCTCGGCGGATCAAGGTGCCCGCCAGACGATCCGCCGTGTCGCGCGCGACAATCCACACGCACGAATTGTCGTCACCGGTTGTTACGCGACTCGCAGACCGGACGAACTCGCCGCCTTGCCGAACGTCGCCAGGGTGATCTCGAACGACAACAAAGCTGAGTTGCTGCCGCTCATCGGCTTGGGAAAAAAAGGAACATCCGCGGATCGCGACGGCGACGGTGCGTGCGGCGCATCCATCGAGCCCGGGGTCGCGGGACGCACCGCGTTCACGCTGCGCGTGCAGACCGGATGCGCGGAGGCATGCTCGTACTGCATCATCCCGACCACGCGTGGCTTGCCGCGGAGCCTGGCGGAAGACGACGTCGTGCGCCAGGTCGAGCGAGTGGTTGCGGCTGGTTTCAAAGAAATTGCGCTGACCGGCGTTCACCTCGGCTCATACGGCCGCGATTTGACACCAGCCTCGTCGCTCACCACGTTGCTGCGTCGGCTCTCCTCGCGCGGATCCCAAGCGCTTTTCCGAATCAGCTCGCTCGAGCCGATGGACTGCACGCCGGGGATCGTCGACCTTGTGGCTGGGTCGCCGGCATTCGCGCCTCATTTTCATTTGCCGCTGCAGCATGCAAGCAACAAGCTGCTCTCCGCGATGCGCCGGCCGTACACGATCGAGCAGTTCACGGCGCTCGTTGACGGCATTCGCGGGCACATTCCGAACGCCTCCATCGGCTCGGACATCATTGTTGGTTTCCCCGGTGAAACAGAAGAGGACGTCGAGTTCCTGGAGCGCTATCTGACTGATTCACCGCTCACGCACCTCCATGTGTTTCCATACTCGGACCGGCCCGGGACGCTCGCAACGGCGTTCAGCGGCAAAGTGCCCGGCGCGCTCGTCAGGGATCGCGGCCGCCGCATCCGGGAGATCGGCCGACTGCTGACGGGGCGTTTCCATCAATCTCAAGTCGGCACGGTGCACCGCGCGCTGACCATCGAGGACGGTTCGCAGGTCGTGACCGGTAATTATCTGAAGCTCAGAATCGCGCCAGGGCACGCACGCAATGCATGGGTTCGCGTGCGCGTCGTGTCACATGACGACGGCGAGCTGCTGAGCGGGGGATTTGCGCGGCCCTTCGACGATGAGCTGCCCGCAGGCGGCGCGAATATCGCGCCCGCGGCTCTTGCGAACCGACACGTGGACCCCGCGGTCGGCGAGAATCTTCGCGAATCGATCGATCGCGGCGTCTGACGGCCGTTCGAACGGTATCCCGGGCGCGGCGTTGAGCGGGATGACGTTCACCTTCGATTTCACTCCGGCGAGAAGCTTTGCGAGCCTTCGCGCATCTTCCGGCGAATCGTTCACGTTGGCGAGCAGTACGTACTCGAACGTGATGCGGCTGCGTTTTCTCAGCGGGAAGCGCTTGCAGGCGGCGATGATATCGGCCACTCCGTACTTCCGGTTGATCGGCACCAGCTCGCCGCGCTGTAGATCGGTTGGCGCGTGGAGCGAGATGGCCAGATTCGGCATGATCGGCTCGCGCGCCAGCTGCTCGAGCTGTGGCAGCAGGCCAACCGTGGACAACGTGACGCGCCGCGGATGAACCGCAAGGCCGTTGTCGTCCGCCAGTATCCGCAGCGCCTTCATCGTCTCGTCGTAGTTATGCAGCGGCTCGCCCATGCCCATGAGCACGATGTTGAATGGGCGGTCGCGCATGTCGAGCGCGCCCGCGAGGACGCGCACCTGGCCGACGATCTCGCCAGCCGACAGGTTGCGGGCGAGACCCATTCGGCCGGTCAGGCAGAACGCGCACGCCATCGCGCAGCCAACCTGCGTTGAGATGCAGAAAGTCATCGCGGGCGTGTCGGGTATGAAGACGGACTCGATCAGCTTGCCGTCCGCGAGCTTCAAAAGGAATTTCTCGGTGCCATCGACCGAAGTGTCGCGGCCGACAATCGACGGCGTGCTCACGCGCGAAATCGCGCGCGAGCGTGTCGCGCAGCTCGCGCGGCAGGTCGGTCATGGCCGAAGGGTCGCTAATTCCGCGGCGATACAGCCACCTAAACACCTGGCGCGCGTGGAAGCGCTGATATCCGCGCTCGGCGAGCGAGGATTCGAGCGCTGGCCGTTCGAGCTCGGCCAGGTCGGTCTTGCCGTGCGTCGTCGCGAGGCTGCCGTTCATTTGGGGGGTGATTACGAAAGTATGATCTTAAGGCCCGCGTCGTCGCCTCGTCTACCTCGAGGGCCGATGCTTGCTGCGCGGTGCGCCGCATGTTATTATGATCACTTCCGGCTGGTAATTCCTTCGTGGTCAATGGTTTGCGACGTATCAGCGGATTCTGATCCAAGCACGTCTGCTCCGGGCGCGTTCATTTGCAAAATCCACCTATCGTTCGAGACGTTTTAGATAACGGCCTCCGTCTTCTCACCGAGAAGATGACGCAGGTGCGTTCGATCTCGATCGGCGTGTGGCTCACGCGCGGATCGCGCCACGAAACAGCCGAGCGCAGCGGCATCGCGCATTTTGTCGAGCACATGCTGTTCAAGGGAACAGCGACGCGATCCGCCGAGGACATCGCGCAGGCGATCGACTCAATCGGAGGGCAGCTCGACGCGTTCACCGCGAAGGAATACGCGAGTTACTACATCAAGGTCCTCGACGAACATCTGCCGCTTGCCATCGACATCCTTTCCGACATCGTCCGCAACCCGGCGTTTAGCCCCGATGACATCGAGCGCGAGAAGAAGGTGGTGGTCGAGGAGATCAAGATGGTCGAGGACACTCCGGACGACCTCGTCCACGAGTTGTTCACGCAGGGATTCTGGGAAGATCATCCGCTCGGGCGCCCGATTCTGGGCACCAAAGAAACGGTCGAATCGTTTAACGCGGCCCTCCTGCGCGACTACTTCGCCGATTCGTACACGCCGCGCAATCTCATCGTGTCGGCGGTCGGGAACCTCGATCACGCCCACGTGCGGGATCTCGTCAACGAGAAATTCGGGTCGCTCAAGCCGATGGGCGACGTGCTCCGCGAAGAGCCGCCGACCGTGGTGCCGAAGATACTGGTTCGCAACAAGGAGCTCGAGCAAAGCCACGTGTGTCTCGGCGTCGGGAGCTATCCTCAGAACCACGACGATCGCTACTCGAGCTATGTGCTGAACACGCTGCTTGGCGGTTCGATGAGCTCGCGCCTGTTTCAGAACGTCCGCGAGAAGCGCGGGTTGGCGTACGCCGTGTTCAGCGGGCTGAGCGCGTATCGCGACGCCGGTTCGTTTACGGTGTACGCGGGCTGCTCGAACGAAGCCGTCGGTCAGGTGATCGATCTTGTCGTGGAGGAGCTGCGCGGCGTGAAGCAGACTCCGGTGCCCATCGCCGAACTGCAGCGATCCAAGGATCACCTGAAGGGCAGCCTGATGCTGAGCCTCGAAAATACCGCGAGCCGGATGTCGCATCTTGCACGCCAGGAGATCTACTTCGACCGTCAGTTCGGCCTCGATGAGACGCTCGAAGGCATCGAGCGTGTCACACCAGAGGACGTGCAGCGCGTGGCCGCGGACCTTTTCAAGAACGGCTCGCTCGCGGCAACGGTGCTGGGCAGCGTAAACGGCTTGAAAATACCTCGCGAACGGCTGGACTTGGATTAAGAGCGCCTCCGGGCCGCATGATCCACCGCTATACACACCCTGAGATGGGCCGCATCTGGAGCGACCAGCGTCGCTTCGAAACGTGGCTGCTCGTCGAAACCGCGGCGGCGGAAGCCATGGCGGCCGCGGGAATCGTGCCCGCAGACGCCGCGCGCGATATCCGGGAGTTCTGCGATCGCGGCACTCTCGACATCGCCCGAATCGAGGAAATCGAACAGACGACGCAGCACGACGTGATTGCGTTTACGACCGCGGTTGCCGAGAAGGTCGGACCGTCGGCCCGCTGGCTCCACTTCGGCATGACCTCCTCGGACGTGATCGACACCGCGCAGGCGCTGCAGATGCGCGAAGGCTGCAGCGTTCTCCTTGCGGATCTCGACGCGCTCGCCGCGGCGGTCCGCGTGCGTGCGTTCGAACATCAGCGCACGCCGATGATCGGCCGGACGCACGGCGTCCACGCCGAGCCGATGACCTTCGGCCTGAAGCTCGCCCTCTGGTATGCGGAAATCCTGCGCGACGTGGAGCGGCTTCGCCGCGCGCGGACGACGATCAGCGTCGGCAAACTGTCGGGCGCGGTCGGCACCTTTGCGCACCTGCCGCCGTCGATCGAGGCGGATGTGTGCGGCCGCCTGGGCCTGGAGCCTGCGTCCGTGGCGTCGCAGGTGATCCAGCGGGACCGTCACGCCGAGCTGCTCTCCGCGATGGCGATCACCGCGGCGTCGCTGGAAAAGTTCGCGCTTGAAATCCGAGGTCTGCAGAAGACCGAGATCGGCGAGGTCGAGGAGCCGTTCGGGAAAGGGCAGAAGGGCTCGTCGGCCATGCCGCACAAGCGAAACCCGATCGGCTGCGAGCAGATCGTCGGGCTTGCAAGGCTGATTCGTGCGAACGCGCATGCGGCGCTCGAAAACGTTGCGCTGTGGCACGAGCGCGACATCTCGCACTCCTCGGTCGAACGGGTCATCCTGCCGGACAGTTTCATCGCGCTGGACCACATGCTCCGGCGCTTCGCGCGAATCGTCGCCGGCATGGTGGTGCACCCGGAGCGGATGCGCGAGAATCTTGGCCGGTCGCGCGGGGTCGTGTTTTCCGGCACCGTGCTGTTGCATCTCGCCAAAAAGGGCGTGTCGCGCGAACAGGCGTACGAATGGGTTCAGCGGAACGCGATGCGGTCGTTCGCCGAGCAGGCCGACTTCAAGGCGCTGCTTCTCGCGGATGCCGATGTCGCGCGCGTCCTGTCGCGCGCCGAGATCGAACGTGCGTTCGACCTCGACGATCAGTTCAAATACGTCGACGATATTTTCGCGCGAGTTTTCCAGACGACGCTCACCCCCGCGCCGATTGAGTCCGCAAAGCACGATGCGTTGCGGGCCTGACGCGTGCGGGGCTGGCCGTCGCGGCGAGGCGTCCTGATGCGTGCCCGTGTATTCGTGACTCTGAAGCCGTCCGTATTCGATCCGCAGGGCAAGACGATAGCCGACGCGCTCCATTCGCTCGGCTACGGCGGCGTCGAAGACGTGCGCCAGGGAAAATATTTCGAGTTGGATTTAAAGGCGACCGAGGCTTCGCAAGCGAGAGCGCTGGCCGCCGAAGTGGCTGACAAGCTGCTGGCGAACCCGGTGATCGAAAGTTATCGCATCGAAGTGGACTGAATATGACATTTGGCGTCATCGTCTTTCCAGGCAGCAACTGCGAACAGGACGCGTATCACGCCGCGACCGCCGTGCTCGGCCAGCAGGCTCGCTACATCTGGCACAAGGAGACGGAGCTCAAAGGCGTCGACGTGCTTGTGCTGCCCGGTGGGTTCGCGCACGGCGACTATCTGCGCGTCGGTGCGATGGCGAGATTTTCGCCGATCATGGCGGCGGTCAAGGCGTTTGCGGCGAACGGCGGTCCTGTCATCGGCATCTGCAACGGTTTCCAGATATTGCTCGAGGCCGGGCTCCTGCCGGGCGCGATGCTCCGGAACCGAAGCCTCAAGTATCAATGCGAACACGTCCACGTGCGGGTCGAGGAGAGCGACACGCCGTTCACGAGCGGCGCGCGCGTTGGCCAGGTGTTGAGGATTCCGATCGGACACGGCGAAGGCAACTACTTCGCACCGCCGGCGATGCTCGAGCAGATCGAAGCCAAGCGGCAGGTGATTTTGCGCTACACGGATGCCAACGGCCGCGTCGACGATCTGTCGAATCCCAATGGGTCGGTGAACGCGATTGCCGCCATCTGCAACGAGACGCGCAACGTCGTGGGCATGATGCCGCATCCCGAGCGCGCCTGCGAGCCGCTGCTCGGCAGCGCCGACGGACGCGTGCTGCTGGAGTCGGTGGTGCATGCGATGGCCGCGCGATGATCACGCCGGAGGTTCTCCAGCGCCACGGCTTGAAGTCTGATGAGTACGAACGCATCGTGGCGTTTCTCGGGCGTGAGCCGAACCTGACGGAGCTCGGGATCTTCTCGGTGATGTGGTCCGAGCACTGCAGCTACAAGAGCTCCCGCGTTCACCTCCGGACGCTGCCGACCGAGGGCCCGCAGGTACTTCAAGGGCCCGGCGAAAACGCCGGCGCGGTCGACATCGGCGACGGCCTCGCAGCCGTGTTCAAGATCGAATCGCACAATCACCCCTCGTTCATCGAGCCGTACCAAGGGGCGGCGACGGGTGTCGGCGGCATCATCCGCGATATTTTCACGATGGGCGCCCGCCCCATTGCCCTGCTGAATTCGCTGCGCTTCGGCCCGCTGGATGCCACGGGCACCTCGCGACTGGTCGAGGGCGTGGTCGCGGGCATCGCGGGCTATGGAAACAGCATCGGCATCCCGACGATCGGCGGCGAGGTGGTGTTCGAGCCGACGTATGCCGGCAATCCGCTCGTGAACGTGTTCTGCCTGGGCATCGCGAAGGCGAGCGACATCATCAAAGGCGTCGCGTCGGGCGCGGGGAACGGCGTCTACTACGTGGGCGCCAAAACCGGCCGCGACGGAATTCACGGTGCCACCATGGCGTCCGCCGAATTCGACGAGAAATCGGCGGACAAGCGTCCCGCCGTGCAGGTCGGCGACCCGTTCATGGAGAAACTGCTCCTCGAAGCCTGCCTCGAGGTCATGCAAACCGACGCGCTCGTCGGCATCCAGGACATGGGCGCGGCAGGGCTGACGTGCTCGACGACCGAGATGGGATCGCGAGGCGGGGCGGGCGTCGAGATCGACGTCTCGCTGGTGCCGCAGCGCGAGAGCGGCATGACGCCGTACGAGATCATGCTGTCGGAATCGCAGGAGCGGATGCTGCTCGTCGCCAAGCGCGGCCGCGAAGCCGAGGTCGAAGCGATCTTCGAGAAGTGGGATCTGCACGCGGTCAAGATCGGCGAAGTGACCACCGACGGATTCCTGCGCGTGAAAAACCACGGCGAGATCGCGGCCGAAATTCCGAATCGCGCATTGACCGACGAAGCACCCGTTTACGAGCGGTCGATGGAACGCCCCGAGTATCTGGACGAGGCGCAGCAATTGGATCTCGACGCGCTGGGATCGCCCGATGGGTTGCGGAACGTGCCCCGCACTCTTCAGCAAAGCGTCTCGAGCGCCGCGCTCCTTGCGCTCCTTGCGTCCCCGACGATTGCCAGCAAGCGCTGGATGTATCGGCAGTACGATCACATGGTTCAGACCAACACGATCAACCTGCCCGGTCTCGGAGCGGGTGTGGTCCGGATCAAAGGAACCGATCGCGCTCTTGCGATGTCCGTCGATGGCAACGGCCGCTACTGTTATCTCGATCCGCGGCGCGGCGCCATGCTGGCCGTCGCCGAAGCGGCCCGCAACGTCGCGTGCGCGGGCGCCCGTCCGCTTGCCGCAACCAATTGCCTGAACTTCGGGAATCCCGAGCGTCCGGGGATCATGTGGCAATTCGGTCAGGCGGTGAGAGGCATCGGCGAAGCGTGCGTGGCCCTGGACGTGCCGGTGACCGGCGGCAACGTGAGCCTCTACAACGAAACCGATGGGCGTGCGATTTACCCGACGCCTGTCATCGGCGTTGTCGGCGTGCTCGAGCATGCCGACCGTGTCCTGACGCGGTCGGTTTCAAGGGCCGGGCGACGCCATCGTGCTGTTCGGGCGAGAGTCGTGGAGAGCTCGGCGGGTCGGAGTACCTGAAGGTCTGTTACGATCAAGTACGCGGCGTGCCTCCATCGCTCGACCTGTCCGCCGAACGCGCGCTGCAAACGCTCATCGTTTCGCTCGCGGGCGATCGGCTGCTGCGCTCTGCGACGGATTGCTCGGACGGAGGCCTCGCCGTCGCGCTTGCCGAAGCGTGCTTCGACACCAACGGCATGGGTGCAGAGGCGAGCATCGACGCGACCGACGTGGCTCGTGTCGCATCCATCAATGACGCGGCGGCGCTCTTCGGCGAATCAGCGACGCGTGTCATCGCGTCCGTCACGACAGACGATCTCGCGGCTGTCCTCGAGAGGGCGGCGGCGGCCGGCGTGCCCGCGCGCGTCGTGGGGCAGACCGGCGGAAATTTGTTGCGCATCGCCGTCGGCGGCCGCGTCGTCGTGGACGTCCCGGTCGACGAAGCCGAGCGCGTCTGGTCGACAGCGATCGAGCGCTATTTCAAGAGACCGGCGGCGTGAAACAACGCTCTGCCAAACCAGGCGGAGCGGCAGCGGCAGCGGATGGATTCTCCGCAGAGTCATCAATGGACAAGTTCAGAGAAGAATGCGGCGTCTTCGGCATCTTCGGACATCCCGAAGCGGCCAACATGACCTATCTCGGCCTCTACGCGCTACAGCACCGGGGTCAGGAGAGCGCCGGCATTGCGGCGAGCGACCACACCCAGGTGCGTGTATCCCGAGAGATGGGCTATGTCGCCGACGCCTTCGACGGCGAGACGCTCTCGCATCTGCCGGGCACCTGCCGCGATCGGCCACGTCCGGTACTCCACCGCGGGCGAGAGCAAGCTGTCGAACGCACAACCCATTCTGATCGACTGCAATCACGGGCAGATTGCGATCTGCCACAACGGGAATCTGGTGAACGCGCGTGAGCTCAGGGACGACCTTGTGCGTCAAGGGTCGATTTTCCAGTCGAGCAGCGACACCGAAGTCATTCTCCACCTCTATGCCCGTTCGAAAGCGCCGTCGGTCGAGGACGCGATCGTCGAATCCGTGAAACAGGTGCAAGGCGCCTTCTCGCTCGTCTTCTTGACGCGCGATCGGCTTGTCGCGGTGCGCGACCCGCACGGATTTCGTCCCCTCGCGCTCGGCCGCCTCGGCGACGCGTTCGTCGTCGCATCCGAGACCTGCGCGATGGATCTCATTGGCGCGAGCTACGTGCGCGACGTCGAGCCAGGAGAGGTGCTGGTCATCAGCGCGGACGGGATGCGCTCGATCCGGCCGTTTCCTCCGGCGCCGCTCGCGCATTGCATATTCGAGCACGTGTACTTCGCGAGGCCCGACAGCTACGTCTTCGGTAAGAGCGTCAACGAAGTCCGGACCGACCTCGGCAAGAACCTGGCGCGAGAACAACCGATCGATGCCGACGTGATCGTTCCGGTGCCGGACTCGGGAGTGTGCGCGGCCGTCGGCTACGCGGACGAATCGGGCGTGCCGTTGCGGATGGGCCTGATTCGGAATCACTACGTCGGCCGAACGTTCATTCAGCCGCAGCAGTCGATCCGGCATTTCGGCGTGAAGGTAAAGCTGAATCCGGTGCGCAGCATCCTCGACGGCAAACGCGTCGTGCTCGTCGATGATTCGATCGTCCGCGGCACGACGAGCCGAAAGATCGTCAAGATGGTGCGCGCCGCCGGCGCAAAGGAAGTGCACGTCCGGATCAGTTGTCCTCCAACGATTTCTCCGTGCTTCTACGGCGTCGATACGCCCAGCAAGTCGGAGCTGATAGCCGCCACCCACACGATTGAGGAGATCACGAAGTTCCTTGACGCGGACAGCGTCGGATACCTGAGCCTTGAAGGGCTGTTGAGCGCCGTTGGCAGCATCCGGGGCTCCTACTGCAGCTCCTGCTACACCGGCGTGTATCCCGTCGAATTTCCTCGCGACGAGGCGAGCTACCTGCAGCTCGCGCTGAAGCTCGATAAGGAAGCCGTCGCCAGGTAGACGATGCGAGCCGACGGATCAGCGCGGAGCCCGCGGCGCGCCCACCGACGAGCAGGTTTTCTCTGCGTGCTCAGCGTGCTCTGCGGTTGCATTTCGGTGCGCGCGCAGGAACCTCCGGCTCCGCAAGCAGTGTCGGCGGCGCAGCTGCACGCCGCGATCGACAAGTTGGGAGACCTCGATTACGCGACGCGCACGAATGCTGCGCGTCTCGTGCGCCGCACCGCGGCAGAACAGGCTGTTCCTGCACTCCTCGAGACTGTCGCGGAGCATCGCGACGGTTACGTTCGGTACCGTGCGCTCGTCCTCCTCACCGGCTTCAATGATCCCAGAACCAAAGATGCGATGCGCGCTTCGCTGAAGAGTCCGAACGACCGGCTGCGCGCAGTCGCCTATAGCTTCTTCGAACACAATCCCGACGCTGGGATGGCTGCCGACTTCGTCGTGGCGCTCGACAAAGAGCAAGGCGAGTTCGTGAGGCCAGCGCTGGTGCGCGCGCTTGCGGCGCTTGGCGCCGACGAACGGGTGCGCCGTGCGCTGGTCCGCGAGGTCAGCCGCGGCGAAGACTTCTTTCGAAGCGCGGTGATCGAGGCTCTCGGCGATTGGAAAGCGGCGTACGCGTTCGACGCGCTCACCGCGGTCGCGAAACTCGATGGTCCGCTTCAGGACGATGCGGCGCTGGCGCTCGGCAAAATCGGCGACAAGCGCGCGCTCGAAACGCTGGCCGCCATCCAGCGGACCGCGCCCAAAGCGACACAGCCGGCGATCGCCGCGGCGATTTGCCTGCTCGGAACAAACTGCGAATCGCATCAGCACTTCCTCGTCGAGACCCTTGGATTCGCCGACAAGAACGCCGGTTTCCAGGATCTGCTGCGCAACGCCGCCGCCGGTCTTACCGCGCTCGCGCTGGCAGGGCGCCGCGAGGCTCTCGACGCGCTGTTCGAGGTCGGCATCCCGTCGCAAGACCCGACGAGGGCTCCCGTGGCGCTCGGCGTCGCCACGGTCGCGCTCCGCAACACGCCGCTGATGTTGTCGCTTCTCGAAAAGCACCCGCAACGCGATGAAGCGATCGCGCTCGTCGCCGAAGGGTTCGATATGCTCGAGGAGGACTTGGACAAGGAGCGCTTCTTCGCCACTGTCCGACGAGGCTATTGGGCCTCGGCCGACGGGTCCTCGGCGCGAACGCTGACCCAGACACTCATCGGCAAGCTCGATTTCTGATGGACTACCGTCAGTCAGGCGTCGACATCGATGCGGGGAACGAGACCGTCCGAAGAATCAAGTCGCTCGCGCGATCCACGTTCACTCCAGGCGTTCTGTCCGACATCGGATCGTTTGGCGGTCTGTTCCAACTCGATCGCGATCGTTGTCAGGCGCCTGTGCTCGTCTCGAGCGCAGACGGGGTCGGCACGAAGCTGAAGGTCGCGTTCATGACCGGCCGCCACGACACGATTGGCGCCGATCTCGTGAACCACTGCGTCAACGACATTCTCGTCCAGGGCGCGCACCCGCTGTTCTTCCTCGATTACCTCGCAACTGGGCGGCTGCTGCCCGAGATCGCCGAACAAATCGTCAGCGGCGTCGCACGCGGATGTCGCGAGAACGGCTGCGCGCTCATCGGCGGCGAAACGGCGGAGATGCCTGGCTTTTATGCCGACGGCGAATACGACATCGCCGGCTTCATCGTCGGCATCGTGGATCGATCGAAGCTGGTGGATGGCCGTTCCATCGTCCCTGGCGACGTGCTGATTGGACTGCCGTCGGCGGGGCTTCACACGAACGGCTACTCGCTGGCGAGACGCGTGTTGTTCGATGTCGCAGGTCTGAATCACGACACGGTGGTGCCTGCGTTAGGCGTCACGGTGGGCGAGGCGCTCCTCGCGCCGCACCGTTCGTACCTATCTGCCGTTCGCCCGCTGCTCGACCGCGGCCTCGTCAAAGGCATGGCGCACATTACCGGCGGCGGAATCACGGAGAATCTGCCGCGCACGCTTCCGAGCGGCTGCGCGGCGGAAATCGAGCTGCGCGCGTGGTCCGTCCCTCCGATTTTCAAATTGCTCGAGCAGTACGGGAATATCAGCCGCGCGGAGATGCTGCGCGCCTTCAACATGGGTATCGGCCTCATCGTCGTCTGCGATCGATCGGCGTCTGATCAGGTGTTGAGCATCGCGGCGGACGCGAGCGCCTTTCGCATCGGCGCCGTCGTGTCGGGCGATGGCGGCGTTCGATATGTCTGAGGGATCCGGCAACACGCGAGGCGGCACCATTGGCGTGCTGATTTCGGGACGCGGATCGAATCTCCAGTCGATCATCGACGCCGTCGACCGTGGTGAGCTCGAGGCGCGGATCGGTCTGGTGATATCGAATCGCGCCGATGCCGCGGGCTTGCAGCGGGCGCGCGAAGCGCGCATCGAGGCGCTGCACCTGGCGCCGTCCGGCTTTCGCGACCGCGATGCCTATGATCGTGCGCTTGTCGATCTGCTGAACGCGCGGAGTGTCGATCTTATCTGCCTCGCCGGGTTCCTACGACTCGTCGGAGCGCCGCTCCTCGCCGCCTTTCCCGATCGCGTGCTCAACATTCATCCGTCGCTGCTGCCGTCTTTTCCCGGTCTCGACGCGCAGCGCCAGGCGCTCGATCACGGAGTCCGCATCACCGGCGCAACCGTCCACCTCGTGACCAGCGAGCTCGACGCAGGCCCGATCGTCGCTCAGGCGGCGGTTCCTGTCCTTGACGATGACACAGCGGAGACGCTGTCGGCCCGCATTCTCATTGAGGAGCACAGGTATCTATCCCGTCGCGATCGCACGGGTGCTCGCGGGCGGATGGACGATTGAGGGTCGCCGGTTCGTCGGGCACGAAGTCGTCGGCAGAGAACGGCATCCGTGAGCGGCTGGACCGAAGAAGACTCGGCCGCATATCGCGCCGTCGCACGCATCGCGGTGCCTCGCCGGTCCGAGATGCTCCGCACGCTCGTGGACACGGTTCCGTTCGGACGCGATGAAGCCATCAGGATCGTCGAGATCGGTTCGGGCGAAGGCCTTCTGGCCGATGCGCTCCTTACGGCATTCCCGGCGGCGACTCTCGTCGGCCTGGATGGTTCATCGTCGATGCGCGCGGAGATGCTGGAGCGCACGGCGAAGTTCGGCGTTCGTGCGAAGGTCCGCGATTTCTCTCTCGAGGCGCTCGATTGGTGGGACGTCATGTTCGGCGCCGATCTGATTGTGTCGTCGCTCTGTCTCCATCATCTGAACGACACGAAGAAGCAGTACCTCTATAAAGCCGCCGCCGATCGCATGTCGGAGCGGGGCGCTTTTCTCGTAGCGGACATCGTCGATCCGCCCGGCGACCGATCACGGCTGGCGGCGGCCGACCTCTGGGACCGGAGCGCGAAGGAACAGGCGGATGAACAAAGCCGACCCGAGCTGTTCGCGCGCTTCTGCGACGAGCGTTGGAATCACTTCCGCTTCCCCGATGAGGCCGATCAACCTTCCGCTCTTTTTCACCATATGGTCTGGTTGAAGCACGCCGGCTTCGCGAACGTGGATTGCGTCTGGCTCTTTGCGGCCCATGCCGTCTTCGGCGGTTTCAAGCGGGCTGCAACGTAAGCACGGCCACTTCCGGAGGACAATTGATCCGTACGGGAACGTAAATCGTTCCGATGCCGCGGCTCACGAATATCGCCGTGCGCTGGCGAGCGCCCACGCCGGCAATGACCGGGAACTTCTCGGCCGCGATAGCACCGACCAGCGGCAACACGACCTGGCCGCCGTGCGTGTGTCCCGAGAGCACGAGTGGAATCTTCAACGCCGCCGCTTCAGCGAGCCGCCGCGGATCGTGCGCAAGAAGAATGGTCGTGGCGTGCGTCCGCGAAAGCAGCGCGCCGATATCTGAGGCGCGGCGCGTCCAGAAGCGGATGCCGACGAGGTCAATCGGCTCGCGCTCCACGGTAATCCGGGTTCTCGCGTCCTTCAGCATCTGCACGTCGTTTCTCGCGAGCGCTGCCGGCATATCGTGATCATCGTCGTGGTTGCCCAGGATGCCGAACACGCCGTGAGGGGCGGTCAGCGGCTTGAGCGCGTCGGCCGCCGGACCGACAAACTCACGGTCGCCGCGCGTGACGTAGTCGCCGCCGAGCACGATGATGTCCGGCCGCTCGTTCATCATCAGCGAGACGGCGTGGCCGACATCTTCAGCCGACACCCAGATGCTGCGATGCACGTCGGTCAGAAGTCCGATTCGCAATCCGGCGAGGGCCGGTGGGAGGCCGAAGACGCCAATCGATGCGCGCGTCACCTCGAGCGCGTGCCGGCCGTACACGTAACCGTGCGCCCCGACGCCGGTGAACGTGCCGACGCCGGCCGCGATCGACGCCTTCAATACGGCGCGGCGAGTAACGGCCATCGACGCTATAGTAAATGATTGCGATGACTCTCAAATGAGCGCGACCAATCTCTTCGACGAATTGACGTGGCGCGGCCTGATTTACGACGCAACCGAAGGCCTCGCGGACCTGTTCGCGCGCGAGAGCGTCACCGCGTATATCGGTTTCGATCCGACCGCCGCCAGCCTCCACATCGGGAGCCTTCTGCACTTGATGACCCTGGCGCGGCTGCAGCGCTTCGGTCATTCGCCGATTGCGATTGCGGGCGGCGGTACCGGGATGATCGGCGACCCGAGCGGCAAATCGCAGGAGAGGACGCTTCTCACCGCCGAAGAGATCGAATCGAACATCGCGGGCATCAAGCCACAGCTCGGGCACTTCCTCGATTTCGACCGGCCCGGCAATCCTGCGCGCGTCGTGAACAACGCCGACTGGCTGGCCTCGTTCGATCTGCTCGGATTCCTGCGCGATACCGGCAAGTACTTCACCGTGAATTACATCCTGCAGAAGGAATCCGTCAACCGTCGTCTCGAGAGTGAGGAAGGGATTTCGTACACGGAGTTCAGCTACCTGCTGCTGCAGGCGCGCGATTTCGTGGAGCTCTTCGACCGCTACGGCTGCACGCTGCAGATGGGCGGGAGCGACCAGTGGGGCAATATCACGGCGGGCATCGATCTGATTCGCAAACTACGGGGTCAGAAAGCGCACGGTCTCGTCACGCCACTCGTGACGACGGCCGCGGGCGTGAAGTTCGGCAAGACCGAAGCAGGCACGATCTGGCTCGATGCTGCGCGCACGTCGCCCTTCAAGTTTTATCAATTCTGGTTGAACACCGACGATCGCGACATCGTGCAATACCTGAAGTTTTTCACGTTCTTCGATCGCGACAGAATCAGCGCGCTCGAGCAGGCGACGACGTCGGCGCCGGAGCGGCGCGAGGCGCAGCGGGTGCTCGCGCGCGAGGTCACTGGGCTCGTGCACGGCGCCGATCAAGCAGCGCGAGCCGAGCATGCGTCGACGGTGCTCTTCGGTGAAGACATCACGACGATGAGCGTCGACGACGTCCTGGCTGTGTTCGACGACGTGCCGTCGACTGAGATTGCGTCGGATGCGTTTGGCGACGGCGTCGGAATGGTCGACCTCGTGGCTCGGGTGCAGCTCGCGCCATCGAAGAGCGAAGCCCGTCGTCTGGTGCAGAGCGGAGGCGT
>CAVQZZ010000002.1:0-1870000 GCA_963718825.1 uncultured Acidobacteriota bacterium | reverse complement strand
GCGAGAAGGTTCGTCTCGGATGTTCGACTCTCCGACTTTCCTTCCTTCGCGCGAACTAAGCACAGCACAATTCAATACGGGGAATTAGCTCAGCTGGGAGAGCGCCTGGTTTGCAACCAGGAGGTCACCGGTTCGAGCCCGGTATTCTCCACTATCTTACAGCGCGCGATTGACGCGCGCTGGCCTCGCTGGGGCCCTGAAGACCCCGGCTCGGCGAAGTCGACGGTTTGAAAGCTCCGACGACTTTGCGAACGAGCGAAGCGAAGTGAGCCGCGGGAGCGAGTGGGGCGAGGGCCCCGCGAGCGACCGCGCGAAGGGTCCGAAGGGCGAGCCCTCGTAGATCTTTGACAACTGAATATCCTGCAAACGGTAGTTTTTTCCGACCACACACACGCAGTGTGCATATGGCTCACGTCGGGACTTTAGAACTGAGAACTTAGAAATCGAGGACTTAGAACTCAGTTTCGACGTAAGTTCGAGTTTCTTATGGTCAAGCTACTAAGGGTGTACGGTGAATGCCTTGGCACCAGAAGTCGATGAAGGACGCGATAAGCTGCGATAAGCCCCGGTGAGCTGCAAATGAGCTTTGACCCGGGGATTTCCGAATGGGGAAACCCCCTTTGGCTAATCCCGAAGGATCCACCGCTGAATACATAGGCGGTGAGAAGGCAACGCAGGGAAGTGAACCATCTCAGTACCTGCAGGAAGAGAAAACAATAGTGATTCCGCTAGTAGCGGCGAGCGAACGCGGAACAGCCCAAACCATCGTGCTTGCACGGTGGGGTTGTAGGGCCCGTCATACGGAGTTACAAACCAACAGCGTAGTTGAACGATCTGGAACGATCGGCCATAGACGGTGACAGCCCGGTAAACGACATGACGTTGGCTCCGACGGGTACCCTGAGTATCGCGGGACACGAGAAATCCCGCGAGAATCCACGAGGACCATCTCGTAAGGCTAAATACTCTCTGGAGACCGATAGTGAACCAGTACCGTGAGGGAAAGGTGAAAAGAACCCCTGTGAGGGGAGTGAAATAGTACCTGAAACCGTATACCTACAAGCAGTGGGAGGGCTATGCCGGACTTCGGTTCGGAATGCCTGACCGCGTGCCTTTTGCATAATGAGCCGGCTAGTTAATCTCAGTGGCAAGGTTAAGCGTAAGCGAGCCGTAGCGAAAGCGAGTCCGAAATGGGCGACAAGTCGCTGGGATTAGACGCGAAGCGAGGTGATCTATCCTTGGTCAGGGTGAAGCGCGGGTAACACCGCGTGGAGGCCCGAACCGGTGTTGGTTGAAAACAGCTCGGATGAACTGAGGATAGGGGTGAAAGGCTAATCAAACCTCGTGATTGCCCGTTCTCCTCGAAATGCTTTTAGGAGCAGCCTCGGGAGGTCGGCGTTGGTGGTAGAGAACTGAATGGACTAGGGGGCTTACCAGCTTACTGAATCCAATCAAACTGCGAATGCCAACGACACGTATCCCGGGAGTGAGACGGTGGGGGCTAAGCTTCATCGTCGAAAGGGAAACAGCCCAGACTATCGGCTAAGGTCCCTAACTTTGTGCTAAGTGGGAAAGGATCTGAAGACGCTCAGACAACCAGGAGGTTGGCTTAGAAGCAGCCATCCTTTAAAGAAAGCGTAATAGCTCACTGGTCAAGCGGCTTTGGGCCGACAATCCAACGGGGCTTAAGCACAAGACCGAAGCCATAGAATAGACACGATCCTGCGGGATCGCATATTGGTAGAGGAGCGTTCTCACAGCCGTGAAGCCAGATCGCAAGGACTGGTGGAGTGGTGAGAAGTGACCCTGCCGGCATAAGTAGCGATAAGAGAGGTGAGAATCCTCTCCGCCGTAAGCCTAAGGTTTCCTGAGGAAGGTTCGTCCGCTCAGGGTTAGTCGGGTCCTAACGCGAGGCCGAAAGGCGTAGCGGATGGATATCTGGTTAATATTCCAGAACTACCTAGAAGACGTTATCACGATGGGGAGACGCAGGAGGCTATGTGAGCCTACGATTGGACGTGTAGGTTTAGACATGTAGGGGGATCCGCCAGGCAAATCCGGTGGGTCATATTCCCTGAGGTGTCATAGCGAGAGCCGCAAGGCTCGTAAAGTCACAGACGCCACGCTGCCGAGAAAATCCTCTAAGGAGTTTTTTGGGTACCCGTACCGCAAACCGACACAGGTAGGCGAGGAGAAAATCCTCAGGCGCGAGTGAGAACCCTCGTTTAGGAACTCGGCAAACTCACCCCGTAACTTCGGAAGAAGGGGTGCTCCGTTAGCGTTAGGGTACCTCGCGTACCGAAGCGTGAAGGAGTTGCAATAAAGAGGCCCAAGCAACTGTTTACTAAAAACACAGGGCTATGCTAAGTCGAATACGACGTATATGGCCTGACGCCTGCCCGGTGCCGGAAGGTTAAAGGGAGAGGTTAGCCGCAAGGCGACGCTTCGAGCTGAAGCCCCGGTAAACGGCGGCCGTAACTATAACGGTCCTAAGGTAGCGAAATTCCTTGTCGGGTAAGTTCCGACCTGCACGAATGGCGTAATGATTTGGGCGCTGTCTCAACGAGGGGCACTGCGAATTTGTGGTACCGGTGAAGACGCCGGTTGCCCGTGGCTAGACGAAAAGACCCCGTGCACCTTTACTACATCCTAGTAGTGAATGCTGGCGTGTTATGCGCAGGATAGGTGGGAGACTTTGAACCCGGGATTTCGGTCTCGGGGGAGTCAACGGTGAGATACCACCCTTAACGCTTCGGCGTTCTAACCTCGATCTGTCATCCAGATCAGGGACACTGCTAGGTGGGTAGTTTGACTGGGGCGGTCGCCTCCTAAACTGTAACGGAGGCGCGCGAAGGTTCGCTCAGGCTGTTTGGAAACCAGCCAGAGAGTGCAAAAGCAGAAGCGAGCTTGACTGCGAGTCCTACAAGACGAGCAGGTGGGAAACCAGGCTTTAGTGATCCGGTGGTTCCGCGTGGAAGGGCCATCGCTCAACGGATAAAAGGTACGCCGGGGATAACAGGCTGATCCTTGCCAAGAGTTCACATCGACGCAAGGGTTTGGCACCTCGATGTCGGCTCATCACATCCTGGAGCTGTAGCAGGTTCCAAGGGTCCGGCTGTTCGCCGGTTAAAGTGGTACGTGAGCTGGGTTTAGAACGTCGCGAGACAGTTCGGTCTCTATCTGCCATGGGCGCAGGAGATTTGAGTGGGGCTGACCTTAGTACGAGAGGACCGGGTTGGACGGACCTCTAGTGTACCGGTTGTCGCGCCAGCGGCAGCGCCGAGTAGCTACGTCCGGAAGGGAGAAACGCTGAAGGCATCTAAGCGTGAAACCCTCCACAAGATGAGATCTCCCTGGAGCATAAGCTCCCTAAAGGCTCCTGGAAGATGACCAGGTGATAGGTCGGGTGTGTAAGCGTGGCGACACGTTGAGCTTACCGATACTAATCAGCCGTGAGGCTTGACCATAACTTCTATTTCAATGCACGCAGAAACGCTGCGTGATGCGGTCGAGAAGAAACTACCGTTTGCAGGATATTCAGTTGGCGCGCTACGGCGCTCTTTGAAAAGTCCCGGGAGGGACCCCGGAGTAAACCCGGGAAGGACCCCGGAGTGAACCGGGGGAGGACCCCGGAGTGAGATTGTCTGGGACGACCGGAACGCGCATTAGGCGCGGCTTGTGAGCCGCGATGGCGCGCGCCGGACCCCAGGCAGCAAGTTTGCCGGTGGTCATAGGATCAGGGTCACACCCGTTCCCATTCCGAACACGGAAGTTAAGCCTGACTACCGCCGATGGTACTGCATGGGAAACTGTGTGGGAGAGTAGGTCGCTGCCGGCATTATTTCTTCGAAGGCCCGATCGCGAAAGCGACGGGCCTTTTCTTTTTCCGACCTCGACACCTTGACTGAACCTGCGGATCTTGAACGCACGGGCGATCGAGCTCGTCAAACGCGGCGACTTCGGCGACGAAGCGGTCCGCGTCAATTCGGCCATCACCGCACTCGCGCCCGCCAATGCCGCCGCATGGAAACGCCTCGGCCGCTGCCATCTCGAGCAGCGGAACTTCGACGATGCCGTGACGGCGCTGCGGACGGCGCTGTCCCTGAATCCGACCGATACGATCGCCACCAATCTTCTCGCGGAAGTGCGCAAGCAGCGCGCGCTCACGCCGAACGCGGTGGAGCGCGCGTCGACGGGATTCGGCGCGCGCGAATTTGCGATTATCGGCACGCACCCGCCGGAAGAAGCCTGCCGGCTGTTGGCGCCTCGCATCGAAGCGCTGTTCACGGCCCTCAATTCCTCGAGTGTCGCCGAACGGATCGTCCAGGCGCGTCACCGCATGGGCCAACCCGGGTCGAAGCTGTTTCAATCGAACAGCTGCCACCCCGGCGCGGCCGGACACATCCAGGCGTTTCACCATGGCGGTCGTTCCGAGCCGCAGTTCAATCTCGGCTGGTTCAGCAGCCCGCCGCGGGAGTCGAACTGTTTCCGCGCAGGACTCGGATTCAATCTGGCGGCGACCGGCCGCGAACCGGAGCGCGCGGCCGGCCAGGAGCGCGCGATCGCGTACTTCGAGCGTTTCCAGCAGACTCTCGAGCGCGCGTGGAAGCGGGAACTCGCCCAGTGGATGGCGGCCAACGGCGGCTTCATCCAGCATCGCGATGCCCCTCCCGCCACGGACCTCACACCCGAGCGCGCCGTCGAATGGCTGCTGAACTGCCGCAACCCGGCGGCGGTCGAATGGGTGTTTGTCGGCCGCTGGCTGTTCCTCGACCGGGCCGACGACGCGAAAATTCTCGCGGACCGCTCGAAGCTTGCACGCCTGGTCGATGACGTATTCCGAACCCTCTTCCCTTTGTGGCTCGGCGCCTACAGTGGCGATCCGCACTGACCGAAATGTAAGTCAGCGCCCCGATTTGAAGGCGCGCCGCCGCACCCGTTCGAGAATTTCAGCAGAAATGACGTCTTTCCTGAGGAACGGCGTTTGCCTCTGCGTCGCCAACTGCTTGGAGGCCGCATGGACCGCGCGAACATTGGAGCATCGATTCTCATCAAAGGCGAAGTCATCGCCGACGAACCGCTGACGATTGCCGGCAGCGTCATCGGCACGATTGAGGTGAAAGGGCACCCGCTCACCTTCACGGCAGGCGCGAACGTGCAGGCCGACGTCGTCGCGCAATCCATCGTCGTCGCCGGCAGCGTGAGCGGCACGCTGACCGCCGAAGGGTTGATCGTCGTGGAAAAGACGGCCACCATCGAAGGCGACATGTCTGCATCGTCGGTGAGCATCCAGGACGGCGCCACGGTCCAGGGCCACCTCGAGGTCGTCGGCCGCCGGCGTCCGCTCGCGCTCGCCAGCTAAAGCGGAGACGTTCATCGCCCTTCGTCTTCGCTCTTACGCGACTCGTCGCGTTGGCGCGACTGCCCTTCGGCAGCTTCGCCCTCACGAGCTCGTACGACGTTCTGATCAGCGCTTCGAGCTCGCGCCGATCCAGCGCTTCGCCGAGCTCCTGTTCCTGAACCCACATCGCGCGGGCAAGGTACGGCGCCGGGATGAGCCCGGTTCGCTCGATCGAGCTCGCCGAACTGCTCCGAGGTGTGCATTTGAACGACAGCTGATGTGGGGGCTCGAGATTTACGACGGCGAACATCTTCTTGCCGACGCAGAAGGCGAGGTCCTGCCCCCACTTCACGTCTTCGGTGACGTCCGGCAGCTGTCGGCAGATTCTCGCGCAGCGTCTCGATGGTCACTTCGGCGCTCCGGTCCAGAATGCGCTCGGCAATCGCGTCGCGCAGATCATCGTCCACCGCGCGTGTGGTCTTGCGAGGATCCACCGTCGAGGACGCGTCGGTGTTGAACGACACGATGTAGCCGCTTCTCGTCGGTCGTGGATGTACAGGTGCGAGATGAAGCCGTTCTGATCGCCGCTGTGGCCGACGAGCTCCACACCATGGTGCCGCTCGATGAAGCACGACAGCCCCGCCTGCACGTCGTCGCCGCTGCCGCCTTCACCATCTGCTGGCGCGTATCTGCGGAGTGAACATCTCGTCCAGGACGTGCGCTTCAGCACGGTGTCGTTGCCGTCGATCAGGAAGCCGACCCACTTCGCCATCTCGTCGAGCGACGCGTTCAGCCCGCCGTTGGAAACCGTGATGCCGGTGTCGAAGTCGAAGCGCTGCTCCGCTAGTCCCTTGTCGCTCCGCACGTAGCTGTGCGATCGATGGTTGACGAGGTGATACGGCGCTCGATCGAAGAAGCTGTGTGTCATCCCGAGCGGCATGAACAGATTCTTCGCAACATACACTTCGTAGTCGTCGCCGGAAAGGCGCTTCGATGATGCGGCCGAGGACGATGACGCCCGGATTCGAATAGCGGTATTCGGTGCCTGGTTTGAACAGCAGCTCCGTGTAAGGGAACATCGCGACCACCTGATCCCAGCGCGTCGGCTCGAATGGATGCCAGTCCTTGTCGCCGCCCCACGGCCACGTCGCGGCGCGGAAGCCCGCGCTGTGGGTCATCAGTGGCGGATCGTCGACCTGCGCCATGTCGCCGAACGGATTGTGGACGTCGCGAAGTTCGGGCACGTACTTGATGGCCGGATCGTCGAGCGAGAGCAGCCCGCGATCGCGAAGCTGCATGATCGCGACGCCGGTGAACATCTTCGTGATCGACGCCCAGTGGAAGATCGTGCTCGCGATCGACCGCGCGCCTGGTCGCCGCGTCCTGGTAACCGACAGTCGCCCAGTGCGCCACGGCGCCGCCGCGCACAAACAGCAGACTGCTTCCAACGATTCCTGTTTCCTCGACGCGCTGACGATAGATCGCTTCGACGCGTGTCCAGGGATCACCCGCCGCTTGGAACGACGTGACGACAGCGAGCCCCGCGGCGATGATGGCTGTGCGGAACATGGCGGACATTCTATGCGCAGTCACGACGCAAAAATCTGCGCGTCTCGAGGACACGATGGGCGAGCTCCTCAAGATTCCCGTTCGCCGGAGTACACTCGGAAGATGAAGAAAACGGATGAGGAATGGGTCAACGCGCTCACGCCCGAGCAATTTCACGTGCTCCGGAAACATGGAACCGAACGCGCGGGCAGCAGCCCGCTGAACGGCGAGAAGCGACGCGGTACCTTCCGCTGCGCGGGCTGCGGACAGCCGCTGTTTTCTTCAGACACGAAGTTTGAAAGCGGCACCGGCTGGCCGAGCTTCTTCAAGCCGCTGGACGATGCCGTCGGCACAACGACAGACGACAGCCTCTTCATGACCAGAACCGAAGTGCACTGTTCTGCCTGCGGCGGCCATCTCGGGCACGTGTTCCCGGACGGACCCCGGCCCACAGGTTTGCGCTACTGCATGAATGGTCTTGCGCTCGACTTCGATCCCGCGTAGACAATTCACCGTTTTTTCTAACCCGCGCTCTAGGCCGGCCGGTATTCTCATCGTGATCGTGCCGGTTGTTTTCACGTTCGTGAATCGGCGCGTTGCGGCGGGCGTGGCCGTTGCGGCGCTGGCCCTCGTGTTCGGCTCGCAGCCGCGCGCGCAGGTCCCGCAACCGTGCGCGGTATCCGGCACGATTGCGTCCGGACGGAACGCCCTGCCAGGCGTCGTGGTGTCGCTGCTGACCGGCGAAGGCCAGGCGGTCGATGTCACATCGACCGGACCCGATGGCGCGTATCTGCTGCGCGCGTCCGGGCCTGGTCAGTACCGGTTGAAGGCCGAGCTCGTCGCCTTCGCGGATGCATCTCGCGACGTGACGATCGATCAGGCGACCTGCCAGCAGCGCGTCGATCTCTCGATGACGCTCGCGTCGCGGGCGCCTTCGTCCGCGGCGGCGAACGCCGCGCCACAGCGCGGCGTCGCGGAGCAGCCGGTGCGCGACGCACAGCCGAGCGACGCAGGCCAGCGGGGCGGCCGCGGAAATGGCGGCCGAGGGGCGGCGCAAGGCGCGCAAGCGCGCGGCGGACGTGGACAGCAGGCGCCAGCGTTTCAGACACTCGATCTGCTCGCCGATCAGAATGGCGCAAATCGTCTCGACGAAAACGCGTCAGCCGACTCCACCACCCAAGCGCTCCTGCCGCCTGGGTTTTCGCCGGAGACCTCTGCTGAATCCGTGACATCGATCGGCTCGTCGCAGGCGACCGCCGACGCGTTCATCGGACCCGGCGGATTTGCCGATCGCGCATTGGGCGGCTTCGGGGGGCCGGGTGCGCCAGGAGAGAATCAGTTCGGCGGCGGCCGAGGCGGAGATGGCGGCGGGCGCGGCGGACCCGGTGGCTTCGGTGGTCTGGGGAACGCAGTGTTCGTCGGCCGCGGCCGCGGAGCAAATCAGCTTCGCGGCTCGGTGTTTCAAAGCTTCGACACCTCGGCGCTCGACGCACCGCCGTACGCGCTGAACGGTCAACCGACGACGAAGCCCGACTACCTGCAGCAGCGCTTCGGCGCGACGCTCGGCGGTCCGCTCGACGATTCCCGGCGTATGGGACAACATCGCAAACGTTCTTCTTCCTGAACTACACCGGCAACCACTCGCGCAATCCGTACGACGCGTACTCCACCGTGCCGACGCTTGCCGAGCGCGGCGGCGACCTTTCCGCTGTCGGCGGCATCGTCATCGATCCGGCAACGGGCCAGCCGTTCGCGAATAATCAGATCCCGTCGGCGCGAATCGATCCGGCGGCGCAAAAGCTGCTTGCCGCTGTTTCCAGCGCCGAACCAGAGCGGCGACAAGAACTTCCACACGGTCACGACGACGACGAGCAACCTCGACGACGTCAACTTCCGTCTCGTGCACACCTTCGGCACGCCGCCGCAGCGTGGCCGCGGACAGCGCGGCCAGGGCGGTGGCGCTGGGCGCGGCGGGTTCGGCGGAGGCCGCGGCGGCGGGCGCGCAGGCGTCTCGAATCTGAACATCACGGTCCACTTCCGCCGCTCGGACAATACGAATCAGAATCCGTTTCCGACGCTCGGCGGGAGCAGCCTGCTGAAGGCGTGGGACATTCCGGTCGGCTACTCGTTCACCAAGGCCGGGCATGATGCACTCGGTTCGCTTCGGCTTCAACCGACAGCAGCTCCGAGGCGCGAGAATCTGTATCGCCTTCAATCAGAACGTCGCGGGCGACGCGGGACTGCTCGGCGTTTCGACCGATCCGTTCGACTGGGGCGCGCCGAACGCTGTCGATTGGCGGCACGCTTCGACGCCGCTGCGCGACACGGCACCGGTCGATCGCGCACCGATCAGACGATTTCGATCGGCGACACGATCGTGAAGACGCGCGGCAGCCACACGTTGCGCTTCGGCGGCGATTTCAGCGACATCCACGCCGACAGCCGCACCGACGCCAACGCGCGCGGCAGCTTCGTGTTCACCGGCCTGTACACCGGCAACTCTTTCGGCGATTTCCTGCTCGGCCTTCCGCAGCAGTCGACGTTTCAGTTCGGGCCGGCTCGGATCAATTCCGATCAGCACACGTGCGACCTGTTCGTGCAGGACGACTGGCGCGGAGCCGAACGCTCACGATCAATGCCGGCCTTCGCTACGAGTACTTCTCGCCGGTTTCCGAAGCCGACAACCACCTCGCGACGCTCGACGCCTCGCCGACGTTCACGGCGGCCGTGCCCGTGATTGCCGGCGGCGACCAGTCCGTTCTCGGGCGCGCTCCCGGACACGATCGTCCGACCGTTCCGCGACCGGCTTCGCGCCGCGCGTCGGCATCGCGTGGAAGCCGACAGCAGGCCACAACCGTGCGCACCGGCTACGGCATCAACTACAACGCGAGCGTGTACCAGTCGATCGCGCAGCAGCTTGCCGGCGCAGCCGCCGTTTGCGACCACGAACACCGTGCTTGCGACCGCCGTCGACTCCGACGCCGCTCGAAACGGCGTTGACGACGCTCACGCCGGGCGTCGACGACGAACACGTACGGCGTCGATCCGAACTACCGCCTCGGCTACGTGCAGATCTGGAATGCCGACGTGCAGCGCGATATCGCGCGGACCTATACAGCTCGGCGTCGGCTACACCGGGACGAAAGGCTCGAACCTCGACATCCTGCGCGCGCCCAACCGCGACGCCGATGGCTCTGCTGCGCATCCCGGGTGTGTCGCCGTTCATCTGGGAGTCGTCCGGAGGCGATTCGATTCATGCAGTCGCTGACGCTGCGGTTCCGCAGGCGCCTGACGCAACGGCATCGCAGCCGGCGTGCACCTACACGCTCTCGAAGTCGATCGACGATGCCTCGTCGATCGGCGGCAGCGGCGCGCGTCGTCGCGCAGAACGATCAGGATCTCGCCGCCGAGCGCGGGCTTTCGAGCTTCGATCAGCGCCATCGCTGTCAACGGCGACTTCACGTCGAGCTGCCGTTCGGCGCGAACAAGCGCTGGTTCAACGACAGCGGCTGATGGCCGACGCTTCTCGGCAACTGGCAGATCAACGGCAACGTGCAGCTGGCGTCCGGCACGCCGTTCACCGCGCGCGTGCTCGGCGATCATCACCGACGTCGCCGCGGGCGTCAACGGGACGCTGCGCGCGAACTACAACGGCCAGCCGATTCAGCGTCAGCGATCCGACCGTCGCCGCAGTTCTTCAACACCGCGCGCGTTCTCGCTTCCGGCGCCGGGGACGTTCGGCAACGCGGGCCGCAACACGATCATCGGTCCGGGGACGTCGGTGCTGAACCTCGGGCTGACGCGAAACATCAATTTCGGCCAGACGCGCGGGCTGTCGATTCAGCTGCTCGCGAGCAACGTGCTGAACACGGTCCAGTTCGCGTCGATCGACACGATCGTCAACTCGCCGACTTCGGCCAGGTGACCGCGGCGCGCCCGATGCGCCGCGTGCAGATTCTCACGCAGGTTCAGGTTCTGATGACGCGATACGAACTCAACCGCGGATCCGCGCGAGATCAGCGCCGAGTGCGTCGGCGCGATCAGGCGCTGTTCGCGGCGCTGCTGCTGATCCTCGCGCTGTGTCTGTGTACTGCACCGCTCGCGCAGACGCCAGCACGCCGCCGACGCCGGTGTTCCGCTCCGGCACCGAGCTCGTCCTCGTCAACGTCGTCGTGCGCGACAAGAGCGGCGCCGTGGTCCGCGGCCTGACGCAGGACGATTTCTCGATCACCGAGGACGACAAGCCGCAGACGATCACGAGCTTCGATTTCGAGGAGCTCGACCGGGCCGATGCCGCGGCGCCGCCGCCGGAGTCATCGCCGGTGCTCCCGGAGAAGCCGGCGAGCGTCTCGAAAGCCGGCGCCATGCCGTCCGCCGCGCCGTCTCCGGCGAAAGTCGACATGCACGGCCGGCGGCTGATCGTGCTGTTCTTCGACCTGAGCTCGATGCAGCCCGAAGAGCTGCAGCGCGCGGTGAAGGCGGCGCACGACTACGTCGATCAGAAGCTGTCGCCCGCCGACCTGATCGCCGTCGCGTCGTTCTCGACGTCGCTGCAGGTCGATCAGGACTTCACCGCCGACCGCGAGCTGCTCGGACGAAGCGATCGATGCCTACGGCGGCGCGAACGCCCAGGGGTTCGAGGACGGCACGACGGGCGACGCCGAAGGCACGCCGGACAACGGCACCGCGTTCACGGCCGACGACACCGAGTTCAACATCTTCAACACCGACCGCCGGCTCGACGCGCTGCAGACGCTGGCCGACGCGCTCGCCGGCATCGAGCAGAAGAAGTCGGTCATCTATTTCAGCAGCGGCATGAGCCAGAGCGGCCAGGACAACCAGGTCGAGCTCCGCCGCACGGTCGATCGCGCGAACCGCGCCAACGTGTCGATCTACGCCGCCGACATGCGCGGGCTGCAGGCGCATGGTGCCCGGCGGCGACGCGACGCACGGCGAGCGTGCGCGGCACTGTCCGCCTTCTCCGGCGCGTCGACGCAGAATCAGTTCAACAGCATGGCGGCGACGCAGGACACGCTGACGACGATGGCGGAGGACACGGGCGGCCGGGCGTTCTTCGATTCCAACTCCTTCGGCCAGGTGTTCGACCGCGTCGTCGCCGACACGTCGGCGTACTACGTGCTCGGCTACTCAGCAGCACGAACCCCGCGCGCGACGGCCGGTTCCGGCGCATCAAGGTGCGGCTGAAGCGGCACCGACCTAAGCTCGAGTACCGATCCGGCTACTACGCGCCGCGCGATTTCGCGCACTCGACGAAGGACGATCGCGAGCAGCAGCTGCAGGATCAGCTGCTGTCGGATCTGTCGGCGACCGACCTGAGCGCGTACGTCTCGACGGCCTATTTCCGCCTGGCCGACAACCGCTACTTCGTGCCGCTCTCGGTCGTCGTGCCCGGCTATCAGGTGCCGATCACGAAGACGACGCCGAAGGACAAGGCGACGGTTGACGTGCTCGGCCTCGTGCGCGACGAGCAGAAGCGGCCGGTCGGCCGCATCCGCGACACGGTGAAGCTCGCGCCTGAAACAGCGGACGACCTGAAGAGAGAAGACGGTTCAGTACGAGACCGGGCTCGAGATGCCGGCCGGGCGAGTATCACGTCAAAGTCGTCGTGCGCGAGAACCAGGACGGCACGTTGGGCTCGTACGAGACCGATTTCGTCGTGCCCGACCTGAAGGGCGACGCGGTGAAGCTCAGCTCGGTCGTGCGTCGGCACGCAGCTCCAGGACGGCGCGACGCAAGAACGATCGCAACCCGCTGGTGCGCGACGGCCGCGAGCTCGTGCCGAACGTGACGCACGTCGTCTCGCAGGGCCAGCACCTGTACTTCTACTACGAGGTCTACGACCCCGCGAAATCGGGGACGCCGCGTCGATCAAGGTGCTGACGAGCATCGCGTTCTTCCGCGGAAGCGTGCGCGCGTTCGAGACGCCGGTCGTCGCAGCGACCGAGCTGACCGCGTCCGACCGCAAGACCGGCGGTCTTTCAGTTCGACGTGCCCGCCGCGTCGCTGCCGCCGGGCCTCTACACCTGCCAGATCAACGTGATCGACGATGCGGCCGCGACGTTTACGTTTCCACGTCTCCAGCTGTACGTTCGACGCTGAACCGTCGATCTCACGTCCCACCTTCGAACATGACGATCGATCTACGATGGTCGCTGCACACCGTTCTCACAGGAGGCTGCGATGGCCGATTTCGATTCGTATCCGCCAGGGTCATTTTGCTGGCCTGAGCTTGCGACCACCGATCAGAAGGGCGGCGTTGCGTTCTATCGCGCGCTGTTCGGCTGGGACGTCGACGAGCAACCGATCGGGCCCGATGACCTCTATTCGATGTTCAAGATGCGGGACCGCGAGGTGGCGGCCGCATATACGATGCGCGCCGACGAACGGCAGATGGGCATTCCGCCGCACTGGAATACGTACGTCAGCGTCAAGAATGCAGACGACGCCGCAAAGCGCGCACAGCAGCTTGGCGGGAAGATCATCGTGCCGCCGTTCGACGTGATGGAGGCCGGTCGCATGGCGGTTCTCCAGGATCCAACCGGCGCAATTTTCCAGGTGTGGCAGGCGAACAAACACATCGGCACCCGCGTGCAGGGCGAGGCTGGCGCACTCTGCTGGACGGAACTGGCGACGCGCGATACGAAGACCGCTGAAACCTTCTACACGCAGCTTTTCGGCTGGTCTGCAAAGACCGGCAGCGCCGACAGCGCCATGCCGTATACGGAGTTCAGTCTTGCAGGTCGGGGTCTCGGCGGCATGATGCCGATGCCCGCGATGGTTCCCGCTCAGGTGCCGGCCTACTGGATGCCGTATTTTCAGGTCAGCGATGTGAACGCCACGGTCGAAAAAGCCGGCCAGGGCGGCGCTTCGACGATCGTTCCCTCGACGGAGATGCCGAATGTCGGCAGATTCGCGGTAATCGCGGATCCACAGGGCGCGATGTTCGCCGTCTTCACGCCAGCGAGGTAAGCTGGATGGAGGGGGCCATCAATGGCTAAAGCACTGCCGGGACGCGTCGAGCGGATGCCGGTGCCGCCGAAACATTTCGTCAACGGTCATCGTCTCGAGGCGCCGTTTCCCGAGGGTCTCGCGCGTGCGATGTTTGCGCTCGGCTGTTTCTGGGGAGCGGAAAAGAAATTCTGGTCGCAGCCGGGCGTGTATACGACCGCGGTTGGATACGCTGCCGGTTCGACGCAGAATCCGACGTACCGGGAAGTCTGCTCGGGGCAGACCGGGCACGCCGAGGCCGTGCTCGTCGTGTTCGATCCGAAGGTGATCACGTTCGACGATCTTCTCAAGATCTTCTGGGAGAGCCACGATCCGACGCAGGGCATGCGCCAGGGCAACGACGTCGGCACGCAGTATCGGTCTGGAATTTACTACTACGACGATGCGCAGAAGCACGCGGCCGAGGCGTCGAGCGATGCGTATCAGAAGAAGTTGAGCGCCGCGGGCTACGGCTCCATCACGACCGAGATCGTGCCGGCGCCCGAGTTCTATTACGCCGAGGACTACCATCAGCAGTATCTCGCCAAGAATCCCGATGGCTATTGCGGTCTGGGCGGCACAGGCGTGAGCTGTCCCATTGGCGCGGCCGTTGCCCCTTAGCCGTTCGTGGCTGGCCGCCGGCCTCACGTCGTTGGCGGTGGCGCTTTCGAATCCGTCCCCGCGAGCCGCGATCGTCGCGAGCGCCGGCGTCGAAACGGCGGCATTTGCCGGCGGGTGCTTCTGGAGCATGGAGCACGTATTTGACGATCTGCCCGGCGTGACGGCCGTAACCGTCGGGTACGCCGGCGGCACCGCGAAGAACCCGTCCTACGAGCAGGTCGAGGCCGGGATTACCGGACACGCTGAGTCCGTGCAGGTCGCGTTCGATCCCGGAAGATCTTGTACGAGCGTCTGCTCGACGCCTACTGGCACAACATCGACCCGACGACCGCGGCCGGACAATTTTGCGATTACGGCACGCAGTATCGCCCGATCATTTTCGTGGCCAGTGACGAGCAGCGCATCGCAGCCGAGCAGTCGAAAAAGGCCGTTGAGGACTCGCACCGGTTCAAACGCGTCATGGTGCAGGTCGTGCCCGCGTCCACGTTCTGGCTGGCCGAAGCCTACCATCAGCACTTCTACAAAACACATGCGGCGGCGTATCAGCAGTACCGCATTGGATGCGGCCGCGATGCGCGGCTCAAAGAGTTGTGGAGTCGCTAGCCGCCAGTTCACATTGCTGAGCCCGCTTCCGATCGACGGCTTCGTCGACGCGGTCCGCGGCGCGCTGCGACGCTCGCGCGCCGTCGTGCTCATCGCCGCGCCGGGCGCCGGCAAAACCACCCGCGTTCCTCCCGCGCTCCTCGACAATGGTCCACTGATTCTTCTGCAGCCGCGCCGCGTGGCGGCTCGTGCAATCGCCGCGCGGATCGCGAGTGAGCGCGGCTGGACGATCGGGCGCGAAATCGGCTGGCAGATGCGCTTCGAGAGCCGCTTCAGCGCAAGCACGCGCCTCCTTGTCGCCACCGAGGGAATCCTCACCGCACGGCTGCAGCGCGACCCGCTGCTCTCGTCGTTCCAGACGATCGTGCTCGATGAATTTCACGAGCGCAGCCTTCACGCAGATCTGGCGATCGCGCTCGCGAAGCAGGCGTGGCGCGCTCGGGACGATCTCCGGCTCCTGGTGATGTCGGCGACGCTCGACGCGCAAATGGTGTCCGCCTATCTCGGTCATTGTCCGATCGTCGACGTTCCGGGCCGTGAGCATCCACTCGAAATCAGCTATGCACCCGACCAGCCGATTGGCGACGCGGCAGCCGCTGCACTGTCGCGAACGACCGGAAACCTCTTGTGCTTTTTGCCCGGCGCGTCCGAGATCCGGCGCGCAATCATCGACATCGAATCGCGGCTCGGCGTACCGCGGAGGTGCTGCCGCTTCACGGTTCGCTCCCGGCAGACGAACAGGATCGCGTGCTCATGGAGTCGGCAAATAGGCGCGTGGTCGTCGCGACGAATATTGCCGAAACCTCATTGACCGTTCCGGGTGTCACCGGCGTGATCGATTCCGGGTTGCAGAAGGCCGCCCGCTACGACGCGGGTCGAGGCATAGACGCTCTTGACGTCGAACGGATTACCAAAGACGCGGCTGACCAGCGGGCCGGCCGTGCCGGCCGTATCGCCCCCGGTGTGGTGGTGCGGCTGTGGGATGCGCGCGATCGATTGCGGCCGCACCGTCAGCCGGAGATCATGCGTGTCGATCTGGCTGGCGCGGTGCTGGATGTGATCGCGTGGGGCGGCGATCCGCGCAGCCTCGACTGGATCGAGCGGCCGCCGGCTGACGCTTTGGAGGCGGCGTTTGCGCTGCTCGGCCGCCTCGAGCTCGTTGTCGATGGCGCGCTCACCGATCTCGGCGAGCGTGTCCGGCGCTTGCCGCTGCATCCACGGCTCGCCCGCATGGTGATCGCCGGCGGTGGCTCTCACGAGATCGTTCGGGCATGCGCAGCTCTTTCGGAGCGGCTCGGTGGTTCTCCGGAAATTGCAAACCGGTCAACATCGTCGGATCTGTTGCGGATCTTGGATTCATGGCCGTCGGTGCCGTGGACCATCAAACGAACGGCCGAAGAAATCTCGCGCATTGCCCGTGCGTCTGGAATCGAATCGACGCGGCAGCGGCTCGACGACGAGGCATTTCGCCTTGCGGTTCTCGCCGGCTACCCGGATCGCATCGCGCAGCGGCGCGCACCGAACTCACTCCGTTTCCGGCTCGCTTCGGGTGCTGGCGCCGTCCTGACGGAGCAGAGCGGCGTGACCGACGGCGAGTTCGTCGTTGCGCTGGATGTCCGCGCGAACCGGCAGCCCGAGCGAAATTCGCGACATGGCCCCGACACCGGAGATGCTCGCATCGTTCTCGCCTCGCGCGTCGAGCGCGAGTGGCTCGTGCCGACCGCCTCGGACATCGTCCATCGCTACGACGACGCGACCGGAAGCATTCGCGCCGCGCGCATCGAGCGCTACGATGCGCTGATCCTGGCCGAGCATCCCGCGCCAGTCGATCCGGCGATCGCGGCACCGCTTCTTGCCGCGTGTTGGCTCGAGCGCGGACCGCAGGAAGACGACCGGCAGCTGCTGCGGAGAGTGCGGTTCGCAGGCCTCGACGTCGATGTCGACGCGCTGGTCGAAGCGGCGGCGTGGACGGCGCGGCGCGTGCAGGACATCACGCTGGCGACGGCGCTTCCGCGTGAAATCCGGATCGACCTCGATCGCGCGGCGCCCGAATCGCTTGTCGTGCCGAGCGGCCGTGCCGTGCGGCTCGAGTACGACGACGACGGGAGCGTGTCGGCATCGGTGAAGCTGCAGGAGCTGTTCGGCCTTGCGGAAACGCCGCGAATCGGACCGAACCGCGAACCGGTGCGCTTCTCGCTGCTCGCGCCGAACGGCCGTCCCGTGCAGGTGACGCGCGATCTGCGGAGCTTCTGGGATCGCACCTATCCAGAAGTCAGGAAGGAATTGCGCGGTCGGTATCCGAAACATCCATGGCCCGACGACCCATGGACCGCGACGCCATCCGCCCGCACGAAGCGGCAGTAGCGCACCGTATCGTCAGCGATCGAAATCGCCGAAGAGCGGCTGGCCCGTGCGCGCGGCATAGAACCCGAAGCAGCCGAGTGCCACGACCAGCACCGCCGACATCATCCCAGGCATCGTCGCCCAACCGGCAGCGCGACCGGTAAACGGAATCGAAGACGGAATGTTGTCGACGAGCAGCATCACCGTCGTCACGAGCAGACCGAAGCGGAAGATTCCGTATGTGATCAGCGATATCCCAAGCACGGCGAAGATCGCATCGATCCAGAGCGGCTGGCCAGAAACGCTGCTGTTCGACGAGGCCGCGACGATCATGATGCCGATGCCGATCGCGAGCCACGTCCGGCGCACCAGGAGCCGAAGCGCGACGAACATGAACACGATCAAGAGCGCGGTCTGCAGGCTGTTGAACGTCTGCTGGATCCATTCGAGGATCAGGCTTCCAGGCCCCGCGAGGCTATTGATGCTGAAGCCCAGCGCCGGCGCCGCCGTGGCCGCACCGCGAAGGGTCGGCGTCTGATGAAAGAGGTCGACCATCAGCAGCGCGCCGCCGAGCGCACTGCCGACGAGCACGTCGCGCCCGACGCGCGGGTCCACGATGTGCCCCGAGAAGAGGCGCGTCCATCCGAGAAGACCGTCGGGCCATAGGCGCCGCCCGTACGGCTCGATCGCCAGGTAAAGGACCCAGAGCCCGCCCCCGTTGAACGCCGCAGTCGCGAGCATTTTGAAAAAGCTCTCGGTCTCGAGCGTGACGGTGGACACGTGGTGGTTGCCGACGATCCATCCCGCAGCCTGCAGCAACATGTACCCGACGGCGAGGCGCGCGGCGCTCCTGCGGTCGGCACGATTCACGCGCACGTTTCGTCGCGCGAGGGCCGCCGCCGCGAGAAGAAGAACCAGCCAGACGAGCGCCGACACCGCTCCGAGCGCAATTGCGATCGACGTTTGCGGGAGCGGCGTCATCCGGCTCGCGCGAGTCCAGGGCCCGATCAGGTAAAACGACACGAGCCGCCCGCGGTACGCCGCGGCTTCGATCCGCAGCCTGATGTCCTTGTCGTCGGGACTCGTGCCCTCCCATGCAGCGCGCGTATCGGCGAAGCTCGGGGGCGTCCATTCAGGTTCGACCGGCGCAAACGACGCCATCGTCAGCCCGGCCGCGGCGAATGCGGCGCTCCAGTCTGCCGGCGGCGGCGGCCCGGTCGCCGTTTCGTGCTGAACCGGCACGTCGTGCAACTCCTGGAGCCGTCCCCGAGTATCGAGGAGGACGAGCGCCATGTCGGTTGTCGTGAGCGGCGGGTCCGAGGTGCTGACTGTAAAAGCCGGCCGCTGCGGCGCCATCTCGCGCGGACTTCTGCGATACCAGAAGACAACGCCCGGACCGGTGTCCTTGTGTTCAGCGCTCCAGCGGTTGCCGGCCTGGCCCGATTGCACGACCCAGCGCGGGTAATCCGGCGGCAGTGCGAAGCCGAACGCCGAGTCGCCGGGGGTCTCCCTGTCGCCGAACGCCGCCAGAATTTGCTGGGCGCGATCCTCCAGCACCGCCGGCGGCTTGTCGAGCGGCACGAGCGCAGCCATCGTTGCGCGCGGAGACAGCAGCGCGTACGCCGCGACTGATGTCAGCAGCGCGGCGAGCAGCGCGACAGCCGTTCGAACTGGCACGGCTTCGGTTTCCGCCGCGGCAATGAGCAGCTCGGGCGACGGCGTCTCGCCCGCCGCGAGCGCCTCGGCCAGCCGATTCGCGCCGGGCAGTGAAGCGGCGACCGCGAGCGCCGACGCGAGCCGCCGGTCCGGATCGCGCTCGAGGCACCGCACGATCGCGCGCTCGATGGCCGGATCGAGATCGCGGACGAGGGCCGACGGCGTCGTGAGCGTCCCGGTATCGTGCAACGACTTGAGCTCCGCGATCGTCTTCGCGTCGTGCGCGCGCCGGCCGGTGAACATCTCGAACAGAATGAGCCCGAGCGCGTAGATGTCGCTCTTGATCGTCGCCGGCGCGCCGGCGAGCTGCTCCGGCGCCATGTACTGCGGCGTGCCCGCGATGCCGCCGCCCGCGTCGGCGCCTGCAGTGGCAATGCCGAAGTCGGTGATGCGGACGTTGCCGTCGCCGTCGATCATCACGTTGGCCGGCTTCAGATCGCGATGCAGGATGCCGCGGTCGTGCGCGGCGGCGAGGCCGGCGCACAGCTGGCGCGCGAGCTCGACGGCGCTGATCCTGCGGGAACCGTCCGATGCGGCGCAGCAGCGACGCCAGATCCTCGCCGTCGACGTACTCCATCGTCAGAAAGCGGCGACCGTCGGCTTCGCCGATGTCGTACAGGCGACAGACGTTCTTGTGCGAGACCTGACGCGCGAGGCGCAGCTCGTTGTGGAATTGCGTCAGCGGTGTCGTCGCCGCGTCGCCGGCAGGAACTTCAGCGCGACCGGCTGACCGAGCGTGAGGTCGTCGGCGCGGTACACCTCGCCCATGCCGCCGCGTCCGAGCAGCGCGACGAGCCGATAGCGGCCGGCGACGATTTCGCCCGGGACGAAGCGTACGGTCGACGGCGGCCGATCGGGCGCGATAGTCAACTCGCCGTCCGGCGGGATCGTCACGAGCCAATTCTAATCGGCCGCGAGGACGTTGCCGAGGGCTTGTCCGGCCGCGAGATGAGTTCGTAGAGGCGGCAGACGTTCTTGTGCGACACTGGTCGCATCGTGCGCAGTTCGCTCGTCGATGGCGCGAGCTCGCGGATGGAGGAGTCGAAATGACACGTACTGTGATTGCAGCAACCTTTGCCGTGGCGATGGGCGCGCTCGTGCTGGCGCAAGGCGGGCGTCCCGCGAGCCCGGCCGGCACCGCCGCCACGGAAGTGGGTGGCAAGTATGAGAAGCCGGCCGGCGCCGACGAGCCGGTCTATACGGGCGGCAAGTGGATCGAGATTACATACGGGCGGCCGATTAAACGCGGCCGTGACCTCTGGGGCAGTGGCGCCGATTACGGCAAGACGCTCTATGCAGGCGCTCCCGTCTGGAGAGCGGGTGCGAATGTCTCCACACGCTTGAAAACGGAAGTGCCGATCGTCGTCAACAACAAGACGATCGCGCCGGGCGAGTACACGCTGTTCATCGATCTCAAGCCGAACAACTGGACGCTGATCGTCTCGAGCTGGCCGGTGCAGACGCGTTACGATCCGAAGAACACCGCAGCGCTCTGGGGCTCATATGGCTACACGCCCGATAAAGATGTCGTTCGCGCGCCGATGACCCTCGCCACGATGCCGATGGCGATCGACCAGCTGACGTGGGACTTCGTCGACATGACGAACGCCGGCGGCAAGCTCGCGATCATGTGGGACAAGACGGTCGCCACCGTCCCGTTCAAGGTTGGCATGTAGCGCGTGAACAAGCTGCTCCTTCCGATAATCGTCCTCGTCGCGATCGCGTCGTCGGCGCAGGAACGCGGGGGCCATCAGCGCCTTGTTCACGCGAGTGCGGATCCGTGGTTCTCGACCTTCTCGATCATCGCGTTCGATCCTGCGACGAACGAGCTCGGCGTCGCCGTGCAGTCGCGCGCCTTCGCCGCCGGCGCAGCGGTTCCGTTCGCCAAGCCTGGCGTTGGGGCGGTTGCGACCCAGGCCGCGGCGAATCGTCTATACGGCCCCAAGGCAATCGCGCTGCTCGAACAGGGTCTCACGCCCGAAGAGGTCGTCAAGAAGATTACCGACGACGATCCGGGACGCGATACCCGTCAGGTAGCGGTGATCGACACCAAGGGCCGATCGGCGGTCTACACGGGAAAACACGTGATCGATCGAAATTTCGACGCGAAAGATCCGGTGCACTACGGCGGCTACGCGGGTCACGTCAGCGGGAAGAACTTCTCGGTCCAGGGGAATACGCTCGCGAGCGAGGCCGTGGTGAAAGCGATCGCGGACGCGTACCAGCGGGGTACCGGGTCGATGGCCGATCGGTTCATGGACGCGCTCGACGCAGGGCAATCCAAGGGCGGCGACATGCGGGGCATGCAGTCGGCCGGCATCCTCGTCGTCAAACCGTTGGCGCCGGATTCCGAGTCGACGGTGGAGCGCATCGTGGACATCCGCGTCGACGATGCGACCAATCCTTTCGTCGAGCTGCGGCGATTGCTGCAAATCACCGAAGGTGTTCCTGCGAAGCTCACCGAACGCGCCGCCCAGCTCGCGAAAGACGGCAAGTTCAAGGAAGCCATTGCGGAGCAGGAGAAGGCGATCGCGATCACGCCGAACAACGAGCAGCTGCACTACGGTCTGGCGCAGCGATATGCGCAGGCTGGTCAGTTCGACGATGCGCTGAAAGCTCTCGACGCCGCTGTTCGCAAGCAGGCCTATCTGAAGAAGCGGGCTGCCGAGGACCCGGCATTCGGCAAGATGAAGGAGCTCCCGGCATTCAAACGGATGGTGGAAAAAGACTGAGTCTTCCCTCTTAGTCACGTCGGCTCACCGACACCGCGCCTCCCACAGAAGCGATCATTATGTCGAATGTTCTCCGCGATCTTCGCCACAGCGTCCGTCTCCTGCGCCGCACGCCCGGGTTCAGCCTGGTGGCGATCTCGATCCTCACGCTCGGCATCGGAGCCAACACGGCGGTGTTTTCGCTCGTGAACGCGCTGGTGCTCCAGCCGCGGCAGGGGCGGATCGACACCGCTGTCGGCGTGTTCAGCAGGAGCCGGGTGAAGGCGGAGGACTACCGCGACTTCTCTTATCCGCAATATCTCGATCTGCGCGATCACGGGGGTGTCTTCGAAAGCCTGATGGCGCATACCTTCACCACCGTCGGCGTGCGCGAAGGCGAGCGTACGCGGTCGTCCTTCGCCGCGGTCGTGTCCTCGAATTATTTCTCGACGCTCGGCATCCCGCTCGCGGCAGGCCGCGCGTTCACGTTGGAAGAAGAGCGGCCGGGTGCCGGTATTCCGGTGATGGTCGCGTCGTATGCAGCCTGGCGCCACAGTGGCTTCGATCCCCAGTTTGTCGGACGCACGATACGCGTGAATGCCACCGATGTGACGGTGATCGGCGTGACGCCGAAGGGGTTCGCCGGCACGATGACGATCGTGTCGCCCGAATGGTGGCTGCCGATCGGCATGTACGACCGCATGGTCAACGAGATGTTCCGGCCTCGCGCGACCGGGCTCGACGACCGGCTCAATGACACATTCAACCTCGTCGGAGTGCTGCGCGCAGGCGTCACGAACGCGGGCGCCGAGAAACAGCTCGACGCGTTGGCGGTTCGTCTCTCCACCGAGTACCCGGAGTCGGACAAAGATCGCGCGTTCATCCTCGCGGGGCTGTCGCGCATGTCCGTCAGTTCGAAGCCGCAGACCGACGCTGGACCAGCGGCGATTTCGCTGATGCTCAGCGGCATGGCCGCGCTCGTGCTCGTCGTCGTCTGCCTGAATCTTGCGAACCTGTTGCTCGCCCGCGGCGCCGCAAGGCGCCGCGAGATCGCCATTCGTCAGGCGCTCGGCAGCGGCCGTTCGCGAATTGTCCGTCAGCTGCTCGTCGAAGGTCTCGTCCTCTCGTCGATCGGAGCCGCCGGCGGCCTCGTGCTCGCCTGGTGGGCGACCAATGCGCTCGGCGCGTCGCTCGCCGGTACTCTGCCGCTCGGCATCGAGGTTGTCGTCGTCCCATCGCCGCGGATGTTCATCGCGGCGGCCGGCCTCACGATGTTCAGCACGATCTGTTTCGCGCTCGGCCCAGCCTGGGCGCTTTCGCGGCCCACGGTTCAAGGTGATCTCAAAGGTGCGCTTTCGCCGGCGTCGCGCTGGATCGGCACGGGCCCGGCGCTCGTCGTCGGGCAACTCGCCGTATCGCTGGCGCTCGTCGCCGCCGGCGGGCTCTTCGTCCGTGCCGCGGTCAAAGCCGCCGGAGCGGATCCGGGCTTCTCGCTGAATCATCAGCTGGTGTTCGGACTGGACCCGAGCCTGGCCGGCTATTCCGAATCGCAGGGGCGCGCGGTCTACGCGCGAGTGCTCGAGGCCGTACGTGCGATGCCCGGCGTCGAGCGCGCGAGCCTCGCTTCGACGGTGCCGTTTGGCGAAATGTCAGAAGGGCGGAACGTCACCGTTCCGGGCGATCCGCGCAAGTTCGATCCCGAGTTCGATATCGTCAGTTCCGCCTATTTCGAAACCCTCAACCTGCCGGTTCTTCGAGGCCGCACGTTCACCGAAGCCGAAGACCAGCCCTCCAGTGCGCAGAACGCGATCATCGACGTTCGGCTCGCGCAATTTGCGTTCGGCGCGGCCGATCCGATCGGGCGTACCGTGAGGATGCCGGTCCGCGAAGGCGACACGACGACGATCCCGCTGACGATCGTCGGCGTCGTGCCGGCGATCCGCCACGACCTGTTCGACAACGCGGGCGTTGGCGCGGGCGATATCTCCGGCTCGCATGGCCACATCTACAGGGCCTTCGGCTCGCACTATCGCGCCAGCCTCACCATGCATGTGCGGACGGCCGAAGCGGCGCCCGATGCGTCGATGATCCCGGCGATTCAACGTGAGCTCCGGCGGATCGATCCGAAGCTTCCCGTCCTCACCGCGCGGACCATGATGACGCTGCGCGACGGCAGCATTTCTGAGTGGAGCATCCGAGCGGCGGCGTGGCTGTTCAGCGCCTTCGGTCTGCTGGCGCTGCTTCTTGCGACGGTCGGCGTGTATGGGTTGAAAGCGTATGAAGTATCGCGACGGACGCGCGAGATCGGTATCCGCATCGCTCTCGGCGCGACGGCGCGCGACGTCGTGCGCCTTGTGGTCGGCGAAGGCGCGAAGACGACGGCGATCGGCGTGGTGATCGGAGCGATGCTGGCCGTCGGGATCGCGAAGCTCGTCAGCGGCATGTTGTACCGCGTGAACCCGTACGACCCGGCAGTGCTGGCCACCGCGATCGCCGCGCTCGCCGCGGCGGCGATGCTCGCGTGCTACGTTCCGGCGCGACGCGCGACGCGCGTCGCACCCCTCGACGCGCTCCGGACGGAGTAGCGCGCCGTTTCCGACGGCGCGCGCAGGCGTCACTCCGACCGCAACGCCAGCGTCGGGTCGAGCTTTATGGCCCGCCTCGCAGGGATGCAGCACGCCGCGACGGCGACGCCCATCAGCACAGCGACCACGATGGTCAACGTCAGCGGGTCGGTGGCTGATACTCCGAACAGCAGCCCCTGAATGCCTCGCGACAGCGCGAGCGCTCCGGCCAGTCCGATGGCGATCCCTGAAATCGTTGTCGCGAACCCCTGGCCGACGACGAGCCGGAGGACGTGCGCGGTCTCTGCGCCGAGCGCCATCCGCACGCCGATTTCATGCGTGCGCTCGCGTGACGCCGTGCGACACGACGCCGTACAAGCCGACCGAAGCGAGCAGCAGCGCGACCGCCGCGAAGACGAGCAGAATCAGCGCGGACATTCGCTCCCGCGCCGTAGACGACTCCACGAGTTGATCCATTGTCCGGACGGAGTAGGTGGGAATGTCACGATCGAGCGCGTGGACGGCCGCCTCGATGGCCGATCGCACTGCCTGCGGCTCGCCGGCCGTCCGCACGGCGATGGAGAAATCACTCGGCGGCGTCTGATCGATCGGCAGGTAGACCTGCATCGGCGTCGGCTCGGCGAGGCCTTCGAATTTCACATCGGCGACGACGCCGACGACTTCGCGCCATGGTGTCTTCGATTCGGGCCAGCCTTGCTTGAGCCGCTGGCCGATCGGGTCCTCGCCGGGCCACATCTTCCGCGCGAGCGTTTCGTTCACAACGATGGTCGGCGGCGACGTCTCGTTGTCGCGTGAGTCGAGCAGACGGCCGCGGACCAGCCGCGTGCCAAGCGTCTCGAGATAGCCGGTGCTCGCGGGCGTGAACGCAGACGAGGGAAGCTCGGCGCGCGGCGGAATGGGTTTTCCGGAGACGATGAAAATCGAGTTCCAGTCGGAGCCGTCGATCGGAAGCCGCGACGCGATTCCGGCGCGCTGCACGCCGGGGATGGCGCCGAGACGCGTCAGCAGCTGGTCGTAGAAGGCGGCGCGCGGCGGGCGCTTGTCCCAGTGAGGGCCGGCAAGCGATGCGCGGACGGTCAAGAGATGATCGGCGCGAAATCCGGCATCGACGCGCGTCAACTCCTGCAGCGTCCGCATCATCAATCCGGCGCCCGTCAGGAGCACGACGGCGAGCGCGACCTCGACGATCATGAGCACGCGGCGAAGGCGATGCGAACCGGCCGACGCGCCGCCGCTTCTCCCGCGCACCACCACCTGCTGCCCGCTGATGCTCGACGCCTGAAGGGCGGGGAACGCGCCAAACGCGATTCCGCAGGCCGATGCTGCCGCGAACGCAAAGAGCATGGCCGTGGCGTCGAGCTGGACGTCGCCAATCCGCGGCGTCCCTTCCGGCGCAAAGCGAACGAGCAGGCGCAGGAGCGCTGCGGCGAGACCGACCCCCAAGGCGCCGCCGGCGAGCGACACGATTGTGCTTTCGACGAGCAGCTGCGATGCGAGTCGTCGACGCGCGCCGCCAAGTGCCGCGCGCACCGCGAGCTCGTGCTGGCGAGCGGTCCCGCGCGCGATGAGCAGATTTGCCACGTTGGCGCACGCAATGAGCAGCAGGAATCCGACCGCGCCAAGAAGCACGTAGAGCGTCAGACGTACGTCGGACACGGTGCGCGACAGCAGTAATTCGACTTTTACGCCGACGCCGCTGTTCGTGTTCGGATACTCGCGCTGCAAGGCGGAGGCAATCGCGCGAAGGTCTTGTCCGGCCGCTTCCAACGTCACGCCGGGCTTGAGGCGTCCGAGACCGAAATAGCCCTCGTGGTTGCCGCGATCGAGGAGGTCCTTGTTGGCCGCGACAGCGCCCATCGGGACGAACACGGCGTACGGCTGCCCGTAGTTGAAGTCCGGCGGCAGCACACCGATGATGGTGTGCGCCACGCCGCTCAGCACCACCACGGTGCCGACCACATCCGGAGAGGCGCCCAGGCCGCTTTTCCAGAATTGATCGCTGACGATCGCGGCCGGCGGCGCGCCGGGCCGGTCGTCGGCGTCCGAAAAGCTCCGTCCCGATGCCATGGGCACACCGAGCGTCGAGAAGAAGTTGCCGGTGACGCGACGGCCGAGGAGACGCTGCGGTTCGCCGCTTCCCGTCAGCATTTGAAGCTCGCCTCGCGACGCCGCAAGCGACGTGAAGACGTGCTGCCGCGCCCGCCAGTCGAGAAAGTTCGGCCATGACACGGACATGTGTTCGCCGCTCGGCGTCACTTCATCCGCGAACAGCAGGCGATCGGCATCTGGAAACGGCAGCGGCCGGAGCAGGATGCCATTGACCATCGAGAAGATTGCGGTGGATGCGCCGATCCCGAGCGCCAGCGTCGTCAACACCACCGCCGTGAACGCGGGCGCTTTCAGGTAGCCGCGGATCGCGTAGCGAGCGTCTTGCCTCAGATTGTCGAGCGCCATTGGCTTTCCCTCGGACGTGTGTTTCCGACGCCAGCCGTACCGGATTGCGAGCGAGAGCGCCTGGCGCCAGTACCACAGGCGTCCCCGCGTTACGAAGTCTTCGATCAGGTCGCCGCGGATCGTGTCGCCCTCGATGCCCGGCGGTAGGGTGCGCCGAAGGAGCCGATCGGCCCATGCGGGAGTGGGCTTCACGAGATCGGTCCGTTGAGAAGATGCTCGACGCCGCGCCAGAGGCGGCGCAAGCGGTTGCGCGAATCAGCGAGCGCGGCGCGTCCGCCTGCGCTGACCGTGTAGGCGCGCCGTGGCAGCCCACCCCGTGCGGAATTGCCGGCCTCGGGTTTCCAGCGGACCAGTCCCTTGCGCTCGAGACGATCGAGCGTGGCATAGAGCGCGCCGCGCGATACCTTGCGGCCCGCCTGCGTCTCCAGTTCGCGCACGATGTTCGAGCCGAATGCCTCACCGCCGAGGCGGAGGATCGCCAGAAGGAGGTGCTGTTCGAATTCGCCGAGGTAAGCCGCCATGCACGGAGTCTACTTTATAGACTCCTATTAGACGGAAGAACGGTGGCTGATGGTTGGCAACCCCAGCCACCAACCACCAGCCACTAGCCACTAGCCACTATTTCTTCAGTTGGTCGTACGCGCCCTGGACCATGCCCTTCAGGCCGCCGAAGAGCGTGGGTGGGTTGCTCGTGAAGCCTTTGCTCGCGAGCGCCTCGGGAACCTTGAAGCCGTCAGCCGCGGCCTCGTCCGCCGACTTGCCGGCCTTCATCTCGGCCTCCACCCACTTCGCGAACTCCTTGTTGAACGTCGGCGTAGTCCTGCAGGTCCTGCCACGTCATCGTATTCGGCGAGTGGCCGGTGATGATCGTGTCGACGTTCTTGATGCCGTCGTGGCGCCTTCTGCAGCGAGTCGCCGATGTCCACGCGCGCTGCCGCCGTTGTTCGCATCGAGGAGCGGCAGGTTCTTGCCCGCGAAGATGTCGCCGGCGTGCATCGTCCGGAGCGCCGGAAAGACGACGAACGCGTCGCCGTTGGTGTGGCCGCGGCCGAAGTAGTACAGGTCGATCTGGTCGGCGCCTTTGCCGATGGTCATCTTGTCCTTGAACGTCCGCTTGGCCATCCCCTTGCCGTTGTTCTGCTTGAAGATGTCCATCTTCTCCATGTTCGCCTTCGTGTTCTCCTGGACGACGACGTCGACGGTCGCCGGGAATTCCACGTTGCCGCTCACATGATCGCCGTGCGTGTGCGTGTTGATGATCGTCGTGACCGGCTTCGGCGTCAGTTCCTTGATCTTGTCGAGAATCGGCTGGCCCCAGCCCGGATTCTTCGTGTCGACGACCACGACGCCCTTGGCGGTGACGAACACGGCGGTGTTGCCGCCGCCGCCTTTCAGCACGAAGAGGTTGTCCTTCAGCTTGTCGACTTCGACGACCTTCGGGCCCTTGCGGCTGCTGATACGCGCTGATCGCGAGCGACAGTGCGCCGGCCGCAAGCAGCGCGCCGAGTACCGGATGCTCGTCTCATGCGTGTACTCTACTCACTTTCTCGGGGGATCAGAACCCGAGGACCTCGAGAATTTACTTCAGTTCGTTGTATACGACCTGGATCGCTGCCTTGTACCGCTGATTATCGTAACCCTTGTACTTCGAATTGAGGTTGATCGACGCCGCCGCGTCGTCGACGCTCTTGCCGGCGGCCTTGCGCCTGACGCGCGGCTTCGACGAAGTCGGTCATGAACTGCTGATACTCCCGCAGTTCGGGAACGGTTCGCAGCGGGCTGTGGCCGACGATCAGCGTGTCGACGTTCTTGACCGTCGACAGCGCCTTGCCGATCGTCGCCGCGTATTCGACGCCGCTGCCGCCGTTGTTCGCGTCGAGCGTCGGCGCGTCTTTCCAGGCGAACATGTCGCCCGTGTGCATGACGCGGAGCGCCGGAAACACGACCCACGCGTCGCCGTTCGTGTGGCCCCGGCCGAAGTAATACAGATCGATCTCGTTCTTGCCGCTTCCGAGCGTCAGCTTGTCCTTGAAGGTTCGCTTCGGCAGGAACTTCGCGTTGTCGCCTTTGAACGCGTCCATCTTCTCCATGTTCGCCTTCGTGTTCTCCTGGGCGACGATATCGACCGTCGGACTGAAGAACGAGTTGCTGCCGGTGTGATCGCCGTGCGTGTGCGTGTTGATGATCGTCGTGATCGGCTTGTCGGTCACCGTCTTCACCTTGTCGAGGATCACCTGTCCCCAGCCGGCCAGCTTCGTGTCGACGAGCACGACGCCGGTGTCGGTGATGAACACGGCGGTGTTGCCGCCGCTGAACGAGTCACGATTTGCCGGGCTCGACCCGGTGATCATGTACAGGTTGTCTTTGACCTTTTCGATCTTCGTCGCCTCGAGCGCTGCCGGCGACAGCGCGCCTTGCGGCGCCTGATACGCCGCCGCGGCAATCGAGCAGTGCGCCGACCACGACGAGCACGCCCAGAACCAAGCCACGAGTCATCTGTTACTCACTTTCTCGCGAGGCCGAGAAGCCTGAGACTCCCGTGAAGCTATACAAAGAACACCCGCTGAACGAACCAGAACGCGCCGGCCGCGATGACGACGATCGAGCCGGCGAAGGCGAGCCGGCGGCCGAGCGCCTCGCTGCGCGAGCGCAGCGCGCCGAGCGCCGACGCCACCGCGATGACGACCAGCAGCTGGCCGATCTCGACGCCGACGTTGAACGAAAACAGCGACCAGCCGAGCGCGCGCGCCGGCAGATCCATTTCCCGCAGCACGTTCGCGAAGCCGAAGCCGTGGATGAACCCGAACGTGAACGCGATCCACGCGCGCACGTCGCGGCCGCCGCGCACGAGCAGGTTGTCGGCGCCGACGTAGACGATGCTCAGCGCAATGGCCGGCTCGATGACGCGCGCCGGCGGCGTCACGAGGTTCAGCGCGGCGAGCGACAGCGTGATGCTGTGCGCGACCGTGAACGACGTGACGACGAGCGCGAGCTGCCGCATCGGTGCCGCCGAGCAGCAGCAGCCCGACGAGAAACAGCAGGTGGTCGGGACCGATCAGGATGTGGTGGATGCCGGCCGGCACGAACTTCGCAATGATCGCCCACACGCCCTGGCGCGTGCCGGGAATAGTACTCCGACGCGCGCATGACCGGCGTCGAGAATCGACTGCGATCGGAGCGCATCGTGCTCGTAGATGTTCAAGAACGTCTGATGCTGCGGATCGTACGGAAACAGCGATGCGCGAACGCCGACGACGCCGGGGACGGCTGGCGCGGTATAGCGCACGTGCAACCCGAATCGATTGTCGATCGGGCAGCGGCTCGCGCCGACAGCCACGTGGGCGCCAGCACGCGGCCGTCGGCGTCGACCTGGAGCCGCGGCGCCGAGCAGCCGTTCGAGCGTCGCCGCCTGACCGGAGAGCACGTGCGGATCGAGCAGCCGCTCGGCCGGTTCGATGTACAGGTCGTGTCGCAGCGTCGAAGATGTGCACGACGAGCGAGCCGTCGACGGCCGTTCCGGCCAGGCGCAGGTCGAGGTAGCTGAAGGGCACCGGGTGCGCCGCGGCGGGAGCCGCGCAATGCGATCAGCACCAGGACGCAGCTTGCGAGCCGTCTCATTTCGGGGCTCAATGGTAACGTAAAAAAATGGAAATCGCCCCGGGCGCGTTCCACCTTCAGACAGTCATCTGACGCTCGAGCGCCAGCGGGAGATTCGCGACGTGTGCTTCGCGCTCCTCGACGGCGACGTGCCGGCGTACGTGCCGATCGTGCGCGGCGGCGGAAAGATGCACGTCCGCATGCTCTGCCTGGGCACGGCACTGGAACGGAAAGACGTACAGCTACGAGCCGAGCCGTTCCGACTTCGACGGCCTGCCGGCGCCGCCGCTGCCCGACCGGTATTTCGCGCGCTCGCGCGCGAGATCGCGGCGGCGGCCGGCATGACGCTCGACGCCGATCTCTGCATCCTCAATTACTACGACGCCGACGGCCGCATGGGGCTGCACCAGGACAAGGACGAGAGCGCCGCATCGATTGCGGCGGGGGTCCCGGTCGTGTCCATCTCGCTCGGCGACACGGCGCGGTTTCTGTTCGGCGGGACCGCGGCGCCGCGATCCGGTCGACGGCGCTGCTGCTCGAATCGGGCGACGCGTTCGTGTTCGGCGGCCCCGCGCGGCTGCGGTATCACGGCGTGTCGCGAATCCTGCCGGGCACCGCGCCGCGCCGAGCTCGACATGACCGGGCGTCTCAACCTCACGTTCCGTCAATTCTGAACCGCGTCACAAAAGTATTACGGCGGGACGCTCGGACACCGAGCACGCAGGTCACCAGACCGACCGCACCAGCCACCAGCGCACCAGCCGAGCCCCAGCAGCGTCATTCGTATCGCAGCGCCAGCGTCGGGTTGACGCGCGTCGCGCGCCGCGCGGGAATGTAGCCGGCGAGCAGCGCGACCGCGGCGAGACCGGCCGCCGCCGCGACCATCGTCGCGGGATCGTTCGCGCGTGATGCCGTACATCTGGCTGCTGACGTAGCGGCTCGAGCTCCGCACGCGGCAACGAGGCCGAGCGCGACGCCCAGCGCCGACGAGCACGCAGCACTTCGCGCATCACCAGCCAGATGACGTTGCCGGGCACCGCGCCGAGCGCCATGCGCACGCCGATTTCGCGCGTGCGCCGCGCGACGGTGTACGCCATCACGCCGTAGAGCCCGATCACGGCGAGCAGCGTCGCGAGCACGCCGAACGCGGTCGACAGCGTCGCGATCAGCCGCTCGTTCAGCAGCGACTGTCGACCTGGTGATCGAGCGTGCGCAGGTTGTACATCGGCACGTTGCTGTCGATCTCGCGGACCACCTGGCGGATCGCGCCGAACGCCGCGTTCCGGCTGTGCCGATCGTCCGCACGTACATGACCGCCGCCGCCGACGAAATCGTTTTCGAGGAACGGCACGAACACCTGCCGCGGAATATCGTCGCGGACGCCCGTGTACTTCGCGTCCTTCACGACGCCGATGATTTCGATCGGCGTCTTCGTCCCTGGATTCGATGCCGAAGCCGATGTGGCGGCCGATCGGCGTTGCCGTCGCCGAAGTAGTGTCTTCGCGAAGCTCTCGTTGACGATGGCGACCGTGTAGTTGGTTGGCTGGCCGACCGCCTTCGGGTCGAGCGGCACGAGCCGTTCGTCGCGAGCGTCGAAGTCGCGCCCGAGCACGAGCGGAATCCCCATCGTCTTGAAATATCCGGGGCTGACGGCGTTGCAGTACGGATTCATGGTCTCGCCTGGCTTTGCGCTGTAGCCTTCGATCGTGATCGAGCTGTCCCACTCGTTGCCTTCGAGCAGCCCGATGTTGGAGAACGCCACGGCGGCCACGCCCGGGCAGCGCGGCAACGCGGTCGCGGACCTGCTTCATGAACAGCTTGGTGCGCACCGGCGTGTAGCCGCTGAGCGTCGGGCTCACGTTGAATGCGACGAGGTTCTCCGTCTTCAGGCCGAGATCGAGCAGCCGAAGATTCCGCAGGCTGCGGATGAACAGCCCGGCGCCGATCAGGAGCAGCACCGAGAGCGTCACCTGCGCGACGACCAGCGCCTTTCTGAACCGGACGCCGCCGCCGACGACCGCGCCGACCTGGTCCTTCAGCGTCGGCGCGAGGTTCGGCTTCGTCGATCGCAGCGCCGGGCACGAGCCCGAACAGCAGTCCGGTCGCCAGCGACAGCGACGAAGTTGAACACCAGCATTCGGCCGTCCAGTGCGCCGGTGATCACGTGCGGCGTGTCGGAGGTCGGCAGAAATCCGAGCAGAAACTTCGTCGTCCACGACGCGACGACGAGGCCGAGCAGGCCGCCGACGACGGCGAGCAGCACGCTTTCGACGAGCAGCTGACCGACGATCCGCGCGCGGCTGGCGCCGAGCGCGAGCCGGACGCGCAATCTCCTTCTGCCGCGACGTGGCGCGCGCGATCAGCAGGCTCGCGACGTTCGCGCACGCGATGAGCAGGACGCCGGCGACGACGCCCATCAGCAGCCACAGCGGATGCGCCAGCTGCGTGCGGATCGGCGATCGGCCCTGCGCCGCCGGCAAGCACGTCCATCGTCCCCTTCAGGAACTGTTCGCGCGTGTAAGACGACGCGTTGCGGAATGCCGGCTCGAGCACTTCCTGCTCGAGCAGGCCGTGGAAGAACGGCTGCAGCGCGGCCTTCGCCTGCTCCTTCGTCACGCCTGGCTTCAGGCGCGCGAACACGTTCACCCACCGGCTGCGGCGGTTGTCCATGTCGTCCCAGTTCGGCGTCATCTGCGCCTTCATCATCACCGGCACGCGTACGCTCGGCGCATAGCCGATGTCGACGCCGTCGAAGCCGGCCTGCGACACGCCGATGATCGTGAAGCGGGTAGTTGTTGATCGGCGATCGTCTTGCCGACGATATGCGGATCCGAGCCGAAGCGCGTTCGCCAGTAGTCGTAGCTGAGCACCGCGACCATCCCGCCGCCGCGCGCCGCGTCGTCGTCGGGCGTGATCACACGGCCGAGTGCGGCGCCGACGCCGAGCACTTCGAAATAGGTGCCCGAGACCAGCTCGCCCGGCACGCGTTCGGTCTGGCCGTTCGACGCCGATGTTGAGTCGCGACCGGCCGGCGGCGAACATGCCGGAGAAGATCGGAGCGCTCGCGCGCCGCGTTGTCGACGGGGAGGCTCACGCGTGTCATTGGCGCCGCGTTCCATGCGGTCGACGAAGTTGTCGCGAAAGTCCTCGTACATCGGGAACGACAGCATGTTGCCGCCCGAATTGCTGCCGTAGTGGTTGCGCGAGCCCTGTGAACAGGATGAGCTGTTCGGGATGTTTGACCGGCAGCAGCTCGAGCAAGCACCTCGTTGACGAGCGTGAAAATCGCCGTGTTGGCGCCGATCCCGAGCGCGATCGAGAGGAGGGCGACGAGCGTGAACATCGGCGAGCGGAGCAGCCCGCGGCAGGCGTATCGGATATCCCGGGTCAGATGACGCACGCACGGTTAGACGAGAAGGAACGAACGGGCGTTGTCAGAACGTCAGGCGCGCGCCGACTTCCATTCGCCGCGGCGCCGCGGCGGACGTGGCCTGCCCGAAGAACGGCGAGGTGAGGACGCCGCTGAAATTCAACGCGTTCAGGTGATTGGTCAGGTTGTAGCCCTGGGCGAACAGCTCGATCGTGTACCGCTTGTTGGCGCCGTCGATGCCGCCCATGCTGCTCAACGGGTCGGCGTCCCCTCCGCGCACGATGCGAACCTGCGGACCGCCGCCGCCGGTCGCGGGCTTCGTGCCGAATCCGATCGCCCAGCTCAAGCGCGCACCGATATCGGCTTGCGCGGACCCGCGCCGCGCGTTGCGAGTCACGCCCGCTGGGCGATCGTTGCTGACGGTATCGCCGTTATCGTCGTGGCCGGTGGTGACGTCGAAAGGCGTCGCCGACTGCAGGCGAACGGATGTCGCGAGGCGCAGTCGCCAGGGCAACGGGAAATTGGCGAGGCTCATGAATCGGTGGCGTGCGTCGGTTGCCGAGGGGCCGCGCTCGGCGGCGAGGTTGTATGTATCGGCCGGCAGGCTGAACGCACTGTCGGCTTCGTCTATCGATCTCGACAGCGTGTAGTTCGCGCTGATAAAAATGCGTCGCTGTGGGTTCGCGTAGTTGACGTTCATCATCAGCCCGTCGAACGCGGCGGACGCGATCGGTTCGATCTCGGTGATCGTTCCGGCGCTCGGATCGGGACGCAACCCGCTCGGGAGCGGCGCGTTGATATTGACGCCGCGGAGCTGATGGACGCTGCGCCGGCGGATATACATCGCGTTCAGCCGCACGTCGCCGGGCAGAATGCGTTCGACGCCGAACATCGTCTCGTGAAGTTCCGGTTGGAGGTGTTCGAGCGAGAGCTGCACGCGTCCGGGCGGCAGCGCGATCGCGCGACCTCCGAGCGACGCGTCCGGATAGCCAGGTTCGAGAATCGTCGCAATCTGCTGATGCGTGCCATCGAGCTGCACGGCCTGCTCGTAGGCCTGCGCGTCGAACCAGTCGAAGAAGATGCCGCCGCCGGCGCGCATGGTCGTCTTGCCATTCTTGAACGGCGACCACACGATGCCGCCGCGCGGCCCGAGATGGAATCCGCCGATGTGCGTTTGCACCTCCTGCCGTATGCCGCCGCTGACCGTGAGATCTTTGCGCGCGCGGTAGTCGTCCTGAAGGTAGATGGCCGCCTGGTCCTGCGATGCGTCGACGTGGGGATCGCCGATGTTCGCTTGAAAATGTCGTGGGCTGTGCGAGCGCGAACGCATCGAGGCTCGCAAATGTAAACGTGCCGCCTGCATTCCGGAGCTCGTCGGTGCGGTAGCGGCCGCCTTCAACGAGAAAGCCGGCGCGCGCTGCGTGCCTGCCTCTGCTGATGTCGAGATCGTCGGCGAGCTCGATGTCGTCGAAGCCGCGTGTGCCGGACACTTGTGCGCCGCCGGAGTCGAACGCGTTCAGCACGAGCACCGCCGGTGCGGCCGTGGCGGGGTCGGTTCGCGTGTCGACGCCTCGCAGTTGGAAGCGGAATTCGTTGAACAGCGATTTGCGCACGGCGCCCGACGTCGAGACTCGAAACACGTTCTCGGTCTGCGTCTGATCGTAGGCGCGTTCCGGCAGGTCGAAATCGCCGACGCCGAGGCTGCCCGAATAGGTGTGGTTCCGCTGGAACTCGGCGCGGAACACCTGCGAGCCGGTGAGCGTGTGCTCGACGCGCGCCGAAAAATTCATCGTGTCGTTCGGCCGGCGGATCGAGTCCGCGAAGTACCCCGCTGGGAGCGCGGCGACGATCGTCTTCGAATCGAACGCGTCGAGACCGTCAGCCGAGATCGCGAGCGACGTGTGCTTCTTCCGCAGCGGGCCGTTCAGCGAGAAGCCGTAGCGCTCGCGCTGCTCGTCGCCCTTTACCGGCGCGAACGCGTTGCGCGCGGCGAGCGCCGCGTCGCGGAAACCGACGTTGGTCGAGCCGCGCCAGTTGTCGAAGCCCGGCTTCGTGATGATGTCGACCGACATGACGCCGGCTTCGTGCGCGTCGGCGGCAAACATGTTGCGGCGGAATCGGATCTGCTGGATCTGGTCCTTCGGCGGCAGCCTGCCGCCGCGGAAACCGTTCACCCGCAGCGCGGCGCCGGGCCCCGCCATGTCGCGCAGCATCTGCTCCATCTCGTCGGGGTCGTCGGGCAGCTCGTTGATCTCGGCCTGGCCGAGGACCGTGGCGAACGCGTCGCTGCGCGGATCGCTGGCGCGCTCGCGGGGATCGCGGCCGACCTCCACGCGTTTCGGCCACCTTTGCGATCGCAAGCTTCACCTCACGCCGTTGTCGCCGGCGCGGACGCGCACGTCCCGCGCGTCGTACGGCTCGAAGCCCGGCGACTCCACGTGAACGTGTAGCGGCCCGGCTCGAGCGTCGTGAACGATCGCCTCGCCGCGGCTGTCCGTGTCCTCGGCGATCGGAGCGGGACGCGTCCGGACGGCGCCGACGCGGCGGTAGGCGTCAAGGTCACGTGCGCGCCGACGATCACCGCGCCGCTCGGATCGACGACCGTCACGCGCGAGGGTTGTCGCGGGCTGGGCGCCGGCGGCCGAACAGAACAGCACGAGCAACCATAGGGCTCGCCGCCATGCGGACGTGTCCAATTCCCGCATCTACTTCACCGAGAACGTGTCGGGCTTGAACACCGGGTTCACCTTGATCGTCGTGAACGTCCACTCCTCGTTCGGCTTGCCGTCGATCGATCGCGTCATGTGATGCGGCAGCATGACGCCGTCGACCGCCTTGTAGTCGTCGAGGAACATGCTGATGTCGACGAGCTGGCGGCGCCGCGCCGCCCGCGGCATCGCCAGGGCCCTGATGCGCCGGCGCGGCCGGCAGCCGGCGGCGACCCTGCTGCGTCTGCACGCGCATCTGCGGCGCGACGCCCTTGTAGGCGAGCATCAGCGGCCGATGCGTGGTCTTGTCGAGGAACATCTGCGCGGCGAAGCTGCTCGGCGCCTTTCACCGTCAATCACGTCCGCTTTGCCGTCGGCCGCCTCGGCTTCGCCGCCGTAGTCGAACTCGAGCGGCATCGACTGCGGCGACGACAGGAGCAGCGCGAAGGGACCGCGCGCCATCTCGGCGCGCGAGTTGCGCAGCGCCTGCGCTTCGGCGTCGCTCCCGGCCGCCGGCGCCGGTGGCAGGCGGATGATCATTCCCGGCGGCGCGTTCAGCGTCTTCGCGTGTGCGCAGCAGCGTGTCGCCGTTGATGCCCTGGTCGGTGACCACGAGCGCGATGTCGCCCATCGGGCTGATGCTCTCGGTGCGCAGCATCTTGTCCGGGCAGCTGCAGCTCCAGCGTCAGCTCGCCGCGATCTGCCGGTCGCCGAGCAGCCGCTGCACCGTGCCGGCGCACGACAGGCCGACCTTGGCGAGCTGCTTCTCGCCGCCGAGCGCGGCGCGCGCCTGGGCCAGCAGATCGGCGGCCTTCGTGTCGCCGGTCGCCTGCGCGACGAAGCCGGCAAAGCGACAACATGAGCGCCGGCGAGAAGCGATGTGAGTTTTGACATGCGGTGAGAGTATGACGACCGCACGACGCGAAAGTTGTTATCTCTCGGCAATCGTTTTGTAAGAAATGTAAAGCGGCGGCATATTCCCGACGTCTTCGCTTACACTCCGATTCATGACGCGCCCGGCGGTCTGGCAGCTTGCGGTCGCGGCGGCGCTCCTCGTGCTCCTCGCGACGCTCGCCACGCTGCAGTACTCGGTGGCTCGGCGACGTGAGCGACGCCGAGCGCGAGCGGCTGCGCGCGGAGCGTACGGGCACGCGCCGCCGATTCGCCGCCGACTTCGACCGCGAGCGCGACGCACCTGTTCGCGACGTTCCACGTCGCGGCTGACGCCTTCGAGCGCGATCCGGCGGCGCGCTCTGGCCGACGCGTACGGCCGCGCGCGTCGTCCCGGATCAGGTCAGTCGCTCGTGAAGGCCGTGCTACGTGGTTGACGTTTCCGCCGAACCGCGATTGGGTCGTTCAGCGGCTGGACGTCGGGCGCCGGACGCTGGATCGCGGCGATGCGTCAGCGCTCGCCGTTCATCCACCGCGGCACGGCGCTCTCGCAGAACGGCGGGCATCCGATGCTGCTTGCCGACTCGATCGATGCGGTCACGCCGGCGCTCATCATCGGCATGCCGACGTCTGAAGGCGCTCGGCGACTCGAACACGGTTCACCGTGCTGTCCGATCCCGAAGCGCTCTTGCGCCTCGTGGTCGTTGTCCTCGACGCAGAACGCGTTGCGGCAGCAGCTCGTCGAACCGCTCGTGGCGGAGCATTTCGGCTCCGGCGCGTCCGCGGAGTACGTCGTGACGATCGTCCGCCGCGCCAATCCGACGCAGATCGTCTACAGCTCGGATCCGCGAGCACCCGTGGACGAGAAGGCCGCGGACGTCGCGCTGCCGGTGTTCACGCTTCGACCGCGATCGCTGACCGGGAATCCATCGCGCGACCTCGGGCCACCGCGGCCGCAAGGAGCAGGTGTCGATCACGATCGTGCGGCGGGCGACGGTCTGAGACGGTGGCTCGCACATCGTGACCGGCGGCCGACATCGGCGGCGCGTGGCAGCTGCTGGTCAGCGGGCAAGGCGGGCTCGCTCGAAGCGCTCGTCGCGCGGTCGCGGCGGCGGAACCTGGCGATCAGCCTCGGCGTGCTCGGCCTGCTGCGGCGCAGCTTCGTGCTGATCATCGCCTCCGCGCAGCGGCAGCGCCGGCTGGCGCGGCAGCAGATGGAGTTCGTCGCCGCGGTGTCGCACGAGCTGCGGACGCCGCTCGCGGTGATCTGTTCGGCCGGCGAGAACCTCGCCGACGGCGTCGTCGCCGACGCGAGCAGGTCAGGACGCTACGGCGCGCTCGTTCGAAACCGAGGGCCGGCGGCTGGCCGACATGGTCGAGCGCGTGATGGAGTTTGCCGGCATCGCGTCGGGCACGCGCGCGCGCCCACGCGGAGGTCGATCGTCGCGCAGGTGCTCGCCGACGCGGTGCACGGCGTGAGCGCCGACGCGCGTGCAGCGCGGCATTGCGATGCAGGTGCGTCGCCGGCGCCGCTGCCGTGCTGTGTCGGCGACGCCGACGCGCTGCGCTCCGCGGTGCAGAACGTCGTCGGCAACGCGGTGAAGTACAGCGCGGCCGGCGGAACGGTCGACGTCGATCGTCGACGGCGGACGACGTCGCGATGTCAGTTCCGCGTCGCGGATCGCGGCATCGGCATCGACGCGACGATCTGCCGCACATCTTCAAGCCGTTCTTCCGCGGCCGCCGCGCCGTCGACGCGCAGGTCCGCGGCACCGGCGTCGGGCTGAGCGTCGTCCGCCACGTCGTCGACGCACACGGCGGCACGATCCAGATCGAGAGCGAGCCGGCGAAGGCACGACGGTGACCATCGTGCTGCAACGGCATCGAGGTGCGCCGACCGTCGTCGCGCGCGAGGCGCATCAAGTGTCGTGACCGCGACTCCGCGCGTGCTGATCGTCGAAGACGAAGCCGGCCTGCGCCTGACGCTGAGCGATCGGCTCGCCAGCGAAGGCTACGTCGTCGAGACCGCGCCGGACGGCGAGGCCGGCCTGGAGCGCGCGCACGACGGGCGCATACGACCTCATCGTCCTCGACGTGATGCTGCCGCGGATGAACGGCTTCGACGTCTGCCGGCGAAGTGCGTCAGCGCGGCGTGACGACGCCGATCCTCATGCTGACGGCGCGAGGGCAGGTCGTGGACAAAGTCGTCGGCCTGAAGCTCGGCGCCGACGACTACCTCACGAAGCCGTTCGAGACGATCGAGCTGATGGCGCGGCTCGAGGCGCTGCTGCGGCGCCGAGCTCCGCGTCCGCAGGCCGGCGCGCGACACGCTATCGGTTCGGCGACGTCGCCGTCGACTTCCGGCGCGCCGGAGGTCACGCGCGGCGGACAGCCCGTCGACCTGTCAGCGCGCGAGTTCAAGCTGCTGCGCCATTTCATCGCGCACCGCGGCGCCACGATCTCGCGCGACGAGCTGCTGTCCGAGGTGTGGGGCTACGACGAGATGCCGCTGACGCGCACCGTCGACGTCCACGTCGCCGGGCTGCGGCAGAAGATCGAGACCAACCCGAAGTCCCCGGAGTTCATCCTCACCGTCCACGGCCTCGGCTACAAGTTCGTCGGCTGAATATTCCGTTACCGAGTAAGCCGGCGCTCGTCTTGCAGCGCGCATTCACGATCCTCGCAACTCATTGCAGGAGAGATCGCGCATGCAGATTCTGCGTACTCTGTTCATCGGCGCTGTTGCCGCCTTCAAAATCTTTCAGACGCCCACGGCGATCGGAGCCGCTGCTCGTTCGCACCGTCATCGACGGCAACACCATTGACGTCTCGCGGACGTCGGCCGTGTCCGGCTGCTCGGCATCGACGCGCCGAAGATCGGCCGCGGGCTCGACACAGCGGCGCCGTTCGCGCAGGAAGCCAAGACGCGGCTCGGCGCACTCGTGCTCCAGCGCTGCGTCCGGCTCGAGCAGGAAGCGGCGCGGCTCGACATGTTCGATCGACATCTGGCGTACCTCATGCTCGAAGACGGCATGTTCGTGAATGCGACGCTCGTGCGCGAAGGGCTGGCGCGCGTGACGCGCGCGCGTGCCGCTGTCGAAGCTGCCGGAGCTGCAGCGTGCGCGAAGCCGAGGCGCAGACGTTTCGCCGCGGCATGTGGGGCGGCACGCCGCAGATTCCCCGACGGCAGGGTTATACTCGCTCGGCGGGCGCCGAAAAAATCGCGTTCGGATCAAGAAGCCGCGATCGCCACGGTCGAGCGTGGCCGCGAAACGCGAAAAGAAAACCTGACGAGACGCCGATTCCGGTCGAGTACGCCTCGCAGCGGAAGATCCGCGAGCGCAACAAGCTGTATTACCGGTTCAACCACTGGCCGATCTGGATTTTCGTCTTCTTCATCGCGCCGGGTCCGCTCACCTTCGATCTGTTCGAGCGCGGCTTCGACTGCGCGCATGGCGCTCTGGCTTGGCGCGGTGCTGATCGGCACCGGCATCGCCGGGCTGCGCGGCCGCTGCCCGGCGTCGAGCCGAAGCCGTACATCATCCGGTTCACCGAGGATCGGCCGAACCCGCTGTACCGGCGCGTCTGCTACACGTTCGCGTGGAGCGAGGCGATCACGTTCGCCGTGCTGAACATCGCCGGGCTCGTCGTCGCGATCGCGACCGGCCAGTGGTATCTGAAGCAGATCTATCGGGTACGCCTATTTTCCGATCGCCGGCACGATCTGGCTGCTCGGCGCGCTCGGCCAGCTGCCGCGCGTGAAGGCGTCGACCAAGGGCGAAGGGCACGAGCGGCGCTACTTCTACGGATCGGTGTGGGCGGTGTGCTGGGCGCAGCCGGCGCTGTGGCTGCTGTGGAAAGTGCTGCCGCGCACGCGCCCGTCAGACGCGCTCAAGCTCGCGATCTTCGTCGGCATCCTCGCGTTCGTCGGCAACCTCGCGCGGCTGGGCCGGCTGCCCCGCACGCGGCCGATCGTCCCGGGCGAGCTCGCCGTATCCGACTAGCGGCGGCTACTCTGCCCGTAGCGTGGTGGCCGCATCGATTCGCGCGGTATGAACTATCGCGGGCAGCGCGGCCACCAACGCAACCGCGCACATCGCGGCTGCTGGTGCGACGAGCATCAGCGGGTCGGTCGGCGTCACATCGAAAAAGAGAGTCTCGACGAGTCTCGCCGACATCAGGCCAATCATCAGACCAGCTGCGGCGCCTGCCGCGACCATCATGAAAACAGGGCTCGTGAGCCGCTGCACGACGTCAATGAGCCGCGCGCCCAGCGCGATGCGAATGCCGATCTCCCGCCGGTGCTGCAGCACCGAGTAATCCAGAACGCCGTAGAGTCCAATACCCGCCAGGACGAGGGCAACGGACGAGAAAAACAGCGCCAGCATCGCGAGCACACGCTCGCGCATCATCTGCGCCTGATTGATCTCCTGCTGCGTGATCGCCGTGCTGACTCGAAAGCCGGGGCGGCCACGTGCGACCGCCTCGCGGAGTGCGGGTGCGAGCGCGAGCGGATTGGCGGCGGATGTGCGGACGATGAATGCACCCGTGCCGCGCGGTGTCGCGACACCGGAGCTGTCGACCGCGAGGAACGGCACGTATGCGACCGGCACCCTTGCTTCGCGCAGATCGCGGTACGGCGCATCGCCGACGAGGCCGACGACACGATAGACGTTCGAGCCCTTCGCGAATTTCTGTCCCACCGGGCTGCGACCGGATAGAAATTGCCGGGCGAACGCTTCGTTGACGAGAGCCGACCCGGGCGACGTTTCACCGGCCATCAGGTCGCGCCCTTCGATCAACCGGATGTTCATCGTGTCGATCCAGCCGGGCGACGTGCTCAGAAAGTACGCCAGCACCGGCGGGGAGGCGCCCCGTTGACCGACACGAAGCCATTCCAGCCGTTTGCAGTGAGCAGCGGCCACCCCGCGAGCGCGACTTTCTCGACGCCCGGCACGCCCCTCAGTTGCTCCGCCACCTGCTCCCATAACAGCGGCGACTGCGGCCGTGGCGACACGCTGTCGAGCACGAGCAGCCGTTCGGCCGAGAAGCCTATCGGCCGGTGCGCCAGCCGCGTGAACGTTGTTGTAAACAGCGCGCCCGCGAAGATCACGATGAAACAGAACGCGGCCTGAACGGCGACGACCGCGTGCATGACGCGGCGGCGACCGCCAACATCCCGTCCGCCTTTGAGCGCGCTCGCCGGCGTGACCGCGGATGCGCGCAGCGCCGGAGCCAGGCTGAACAGCAGCGTCGCCGCGACGGCCAGCGCGACGCCGAACAGCAGCACGTGCCAGTCGGCATGGAGCACGAGTTGAACTGGATTGTCCGGCGTGCTGAGACGGCTCACGACGAAAGGCGCGGACCACCATGCGAACCAGCCGCCGCCGACAGCGGACGCGAGCCCGAGCAGCGTGCCTTCGACGAGCACCAGCCGCACGAGACGGCCGCGCCCGGCGCCGATCGAGACGCGCAAGGCCATCTCGCGAGCCCGTGCCGCGGCTTGCGCCGTCATCAGGTTGGCAACATTCGCGCACGCGATGATCAGCACGAGGGCGACCAGGCCGCCCAGCGCGACGAGCGCGCGACTGTAATTCTGCTGCAGCCCGGACACGCCGGCGGCTGCGGGTTCGAGCAGCAGCGTGAGATCCAGGAATCTGTCGATGCTCTCCTTCGTCATGCCGACGAAGCCCTTCGCGCGTTCTGCTTCGAACGCGCGGGACGTCGCGTTCAATTTCGCGCGAAGAGGCTCGACCGCCGTCGTCGGCGCGAGAACAGCAAGAATGCGGATCCACGTTGCGTCTGCCCGCTCGACTCTCGCATCCATCATCGTCGGCACGAAGATGTCGACCATGACGCCGGGCTCGGTGCCGGTGAACGGCTGTTCGGCCACGCCCACGATCTCATACACGTCCGTTCCGCTTCGGAACGTGCGGCCGATCACGTTTGGATCGTGTCCGAATCGTCGCGACCAGTAATCGTATGAAATCACCGCAAGCGGGTGCGCTCTCGGTCGGTCGTCGTCTTGCGCCGTGAGCAGCCGTCCCAACGCCGGATGGAGCCCCAGCGTGTTGAACATCCAGCCCGATACGTATTGGACGCACGCTTTCTCGACCTCTTCGTCGGAGCCATAGCTGACGTCTTCGCGTGCCGCGTACGAAACGGCGACCAGCTCCGCCTGTTCGTGAACCGCGGCGCGCATCTGCTGGAACGACGGGTAGGCCCACGCATCGAAGGTGCCCAGGGTGCCATCGACATTGACCCCTCTGCGGGACAGCGCGTAGAGATGTTCCGCAGAGGCGATCGGAAGCGGACGAAGCAGCAGCGCGTCGATGAGGCGAAATGCCGACGTGCACGCGCCGATCGCGAGCGCGAGCGAGAGGATAGCCGCGGCTGATGTGGTTTTCTGGGCCGCCAGCCGGCGCCAGCCGAATGTCACGTCGGCCCGGAGCGAATCGATCCACGCGACGATCCGAATGTCGCGCGACTCCTCACGGTGGTGAAGGAGTGACCCAAAGGCGCGGCGCACCTCTTCCGGGTCCCGGCCGCCCGCGATTGCTTCTTCCATGTGCGCGTCGAGCTCCTCTTCGAGCTCGCGCCGCACCCGGTCGGTTCGAAAGACGTTGACCGCGCGCACCCACCACGACATGTCAGGCGGTCCGCAGCACGTGGTTGATCGCGGCAGTAACGGCCTGCCACCGCGATGTCTCGGCCGCCAGCTGTTTTCTGCCGGCGGCAGTCAGTTCGTAGACGCGCGCGCGCCGGCCGGTCTCCTTGGTGATCCACTCGGCGCGGATCCATCCGGCCTCCTCCATGCGGTGGAGCGCGGGGTAGAGCGATCCTTCTTCGACGCGCAGCACATCGCGCGACGTCGCTTGAATCGCGGTCATCAGCGCGTACCCGTGCAGGCGCGGACGTCTCGACAGAATTTTCAGCAGAAGCAGATCGAGCGCGCCCTGCAGCGAATCGGCTTTGGCCATACTGAGAAAGCTGAGTATACAGACAGCTCAGTATGAGTTGTCAAATCGTGCGGGCTAGGTGACGAGCGAGGGAGCCGGCGCGCTCGCGTAATCCTTCTTCGCGACGATCGACGCGATTTCGGCCATCGATCCGGTCGATTTCGTCGATCGTGTTGTAGAAGTGCGGCGAGAGGCGGATGCCGACCGGCGGCCGGTAGTCGACGAGGAACTCGCGCGCCTTCAGCGTGCGCGAGACGCTGCAGCGCGTCGGGCACGTCGACCGCGACGGTGCCGGCCAGCCGCTCCGGATCGCGCGCCGCCGCCGACGTGAAGCCGTGACGGTCGACGAGCGCCAGCAGCCGCGCCGTCATCCGCTTCGACTGCTCGCGGATGCGCTCCGACGCCGACGTCGTTGATGATGTCGAGCCCCGCGAGCGCGGCGTAGTAGGCCGGAATCGCCGGCGTGCCGTTCATCATGCGCATCGCGTCCTGACGTGCCGCGACGCGCATCGATGTCGAAAGCGAACGGCTGCTGCTGCGAGAGCCACCCCGTGAACGAGGGGCGCGCGTCGGCGAGGACGATCGGGCCGCGTGTACAGAAACGCGTTGCCCGGACCGCCGCACAGCCACTTCAGGCAGCCGCCGACGGCGAAGTCGACGCCGAGCGCCGTGACGTCGACGCGGAATGATGCCGGCCGATTGATAGGTGTCCAGGATGACTCGCGCGCCGACCTCGTGCGCGCGCGCGACGATCGCCGCGGCGTCCATGATGTACGACGTGCGGAACAGCACGTGCGAGAACGCGACGACCGCCGTGTGCTCGTCGATCGCGTCGAGCATCCGATCGGTGTGCACGGTCAGGTCGGCTCGGCGGGCACGACGTGCAGCTCGAAGCCGACCGCCTGCTGCGCGCGGTAGAGATAGACCATCGACGGAAAATCCATCGCCGAGCAGACGATGCGGCGACGCGCCGCTCGTCGGGCGCAGGCACGACAGCGCGACCATGTGCGCCGTCGTGACGTTCTCGTGCATGCTGACGGTGCTCGGCGGCGCGCCGATGATTCGCGCGATCTTGTCGCCGACTTCGAGCGCCATCTCCCACCAGCGATCTTCCCAGCCGCGCACGCCGCGCGTCGCCCACGTTCGGCGTACTCGGCGAGGTTCGCGCCGTCTGCCGCGGCATCGCGCCGAGCGAGTTGCTGATCATGTAGACGGATGCGCGAGAGAATCGGAAACTCGTCGCGCCACTTGGTCAAATCGCCAGGTTGCGCGGTCTGCATCGTCGCTACCTGCTCAGATCGAAGGCCTCATATCACGAAGCCACGAAGGTACACGAAGTGCTACGAAAAAGTATTTGTACAAGTGTGCTTCGTGCTCGTTCGTGCCTTCGTGATGAAACAGGGCGGAACGAATATGATTTGCCCGTGACGGCGAAGGCTGGCAGGGCTGGGACGAGTACGCGCCGTTCTACGACTGGGAGAACGCGCGGACGCTGGGCCGCCGCGACGTGCCGTTCTGGCGCCGCGTCGCGCCGCAGGCGACGCGGCCCGGTCCTCGAGCTCGGCTGCGGCACCGGCCGCGTCTCGCTGCCGCTCGCGCGGCCGGCGTCGAGCTCGTCGGCATCGATCGCTCGGCGCCGATGCTCGATCGTGCGCGCACGCGACTCTCGCGAATCCGCGTCAGCCGCCCGGCGTCGGCCGAACGACGCTCAAGTCTCGTCCGCGGCGACATCCGCGCGCTGCCCTTTCCGTCGCGAGCGCTTTCCGATGGTCCTCGCGCCCTACGGCATCCTGCAGTCGCTGCATCCGGCGATCGCGATCTCACGGCGACGCTGGCGTCCGTCGGCGCGCGTGCTCGCGCCGGGCGGCACGCTTCGGCATCGATCTGGTGCCCGACGTGCCGAACTGGCGCGAGTACACGCAACCGCGTGCAGCTGCGCGGCGCGGTCCGGCGGCGCGCAGCTGACGCTCGTCGAATCGGTGCGCCAGGATCGCGCGCGCCGCCTCACGACGTTCGAGCAGCGCTACATCGAGCGCCGCGGCACGGCAGAACCGACGAGCACCGCTTCGACGCTCACCTTCCGCACGCTGTCGGTGCCGCAGATGACGCGCCGGCTCGAACGCGCCGGCTTCGTCGTCGACGCGGTGCTCGGCGACTACCGCGGCGGCCGTGGGACGAGCGCGCCGATGTCTGGATCATCCTGGCGAAAACAGAGTGTAAGATTTTCGGTCCTGCTAATTTCGTCTGTTTTCCTGTGGAGTTTTGACATGTCCGGCCATTCCAAGTGGGCATCGATCAAGCACAAGAAGGGCGCGCTCGACGCCAAGCGCGGCAAGATCTTCACGCGCCTCATCAAGGAATTGACCGTCGCGGCCCGCGCCGGCGGCGGCGATCCCGACATGAACCCGCGGCTGCGCACGATCATCGCCGACGCCAAGGCGAGCAACATGCCGGCCGACAACATCAAGCGCGCCATCCGCCGCGGCACCGGCGAGGAGCCGGGCGTGCTCGTACGAAGAAGCGCAGTACGAGGCCTACGGGCCGGGCGGCGCCGCGGTGATCATCGACGTGCTCACCGACAACAAGAACCGCACGGTCGGCGAGCTGCGGCACATGCTCGAGAAGCACGGCGGCAACCTCGCCGCGACCAACGCCGTCGCCTGGATGTTCGCACAAGAAGGGCTACATCGTCGTCGAGAAGAGCGAAGGCCGACGAAGAGAAGCTGATGGCCGCCGTGCTCGACGCCGGCGCCGACGACCTGCAGGACGACGACGACAACTGGGAAGTGCTCAGCGCGCCGGAGGCGTTCCCGGCGGTGCACGACGCGGTGAAGCAGCTCGGCATCGAGCCGGCGACCGCGCAGGTCTCGATGATTCCGCAGAACTACGTCAAGCTCGAAGGCAAAGCCGCGCAGCAGATGGTCAAGCTGATGGAAGCGCTCGACGATCACGACGACGTCCAGCACGTGTGGTCGAACTTCGACATCGCGGAGAAGGAGATCGAGGCCTCGCTCGCGTGAGGGTCTTCGGCATCGACCCCGGCTCCGAGCGCACCGGCTACGGCTGCGTCGAGACCGACGGCTCGCGCCACCGCATCGTCGTCGTGCGGCGCCATCAGCACGCCCGGCGCTCGCGTCCTTTCCCGACAAGCTGCTGACGATTCACAGCCGGCTGGCCGCGCTCCTCGCGCGAGTGCCGCCCGGACTGCGTCGCGATCGAGAACCTGTTTCTACGCCGTCGAACGTGCGCAGCGCGCTGAAGCTCGGGCACGCGCGCGGCGTCGCGATGCTCGCGGCGGTCGAGGCGGGCGTGCCGGTCGTTCGAGTACACGCCGGCCGAAATCAAGCGCGCCGTCGTCGGCTACGGCCGCGCGGAGAAGCCGCAGGTGCAGCAGATGGTGAAGCTGCTGCTCGGCCTCGCCGCGCCGTGCCGTCGCCGCACGACGCCGCCGACGCGCTGGCCGTCGCGATCTGCCACGTGCACTCGCAGCCGCCGGCCCGCGCTGGCCGCGGCAATCGGCCGCGCCGCGGACGACAGCAGGCGACGAGCTGGCGGCACGTATCGGCCCGCACGCCCGTGATCGCGCACCTTCGCGGCCGCATTCTCGAGAAGCATCCCAATCGCATCGTCGTCGACGTCAACGGCGTCGGCTACGACGTCGCCGTGCCGCTGTCGACGTTCTACGGCCTCGGCGAGCCGGCGCGCGAGATCGCGCTGCGCATCCACACGCACGTGCGCGAAGACGCGCTGCTGCTCTACGGATTCGCGACGCTGCTCGAGCAGGATCTGTTCGAGCGGCTGATCGGCATCAGCGGCATCGGCCCGAAGCTCGCGCTCGCGGTGCTGTCCGGCATCGAGCCGCTCGAGCTGGTGCGCGCGATCGAGCGCGGCGACGTCGCGCGGCTCACGGCGATTCCCGGCGTCGGCAAGAAAACCGTCCGAGCGCATCGTCGCTCGAGCTGAAGGATCGGCTGCCGCGCGCGCAGGTCGCCGCGGTCGCTGCCGGCGCCGACGCGCCGCGAGCCGCCCGCGCTGCGCGACGACGTGCTCTCGGCGCTCGTGAACCTGGGGTATCATCGGCCTCTCGCCGAAAAAGCCGTCGACGCCGCGGTCAAGGCCGACGCCCGACGGCGAGCTTCGAACGCACGTTGAAACAGGCGCTGCGGGAACTCGCCGAAGTGACGCGACGATCCGTCATCGTCACCGGCGGCGCGCGTCGACGAAGACGCGCAGTACGAAGCCGGCCTGCGCCCGCGCCTGCTCGACGAGTACATCGGCCAGGATCGCATCCGCGAGAACCTGCAGGTCGCGATCGCCGCCGCGAAGCAGCGCGGCGAGCCGCTCGATCACGTGCTGCTGCACGGTCCGCCCGGCCTCGGCAAGACGACGCTGGCGTACGTGATCGCGAACGAGATGGGCGTGCCGGTCCGCGCGACGTCGGGGCCGGCGATCGAGAAGCCGGGCGATCTCGTCGGCATCGTCACCAACCTCGCCGCCGGCGAAGTGCTGTTCATCGACGAGATCCACCGCATGTCGCCGGCGGTCGAGGAGATTCTGTATCCCGGCGCTCGAAGACTACGAGGTCGACATCGTCATCGGCCAGGGCCCGAGCGCGCGGACGGTGAAGATGCGCGCTCGAGCGCTTCACGCTCATCGGCGCGACGACGCGCACGGGACTGCTGACGTCGCCGCTGCGGTCGCGCTTCGGCATCACGCACCGGCTGGAGTTCTACGACGCCGGCCGATCTCGAGGAGATCGTCCGCCGGTCGGCGAAGAATTCTCGAGCGTGCCGATCGACGACGCCGCGGCCGTCGAGATCGCGCGGCGCGCGCGCGGCACGCCGCGCATCGCGAACCGGCTGCTGCGGCGCGTGCGCGACTACGCGCAGGTGCGCGCCGACGGGCACGATCACGCTCGACGTCGCGCAGCGCCGCGCTGAAGCTGCTCGAGGTCGACGAGCACGGCTTCGACGAAGTCGATCGCAAGCTGCTGCGGACGATCATCGACAAGTTCGGCGGCGGTCCGGTCGGCCTCAACACGATCGCCGCCGCGATCAGCGAAGAAAAAGACGCGATCGAGGACATCTACGAGCCGTTCCTGATCCAGGTCGGGCTTCCTGGATCGCACGCCGCGCGGCCGCGTCGCGACGCCGCGCGCGTACGGCTACTTCGGGCTCGCAGCGCCCGACGACAACGAAGGGATTCACGACTGTGGTGACCGAGACGCAAGCGCACGCCGGCGCGTCGGCGGGCGGCCGACGACGATCACGTCGCTGGCGACCTACGTGCCGCCGCGCGTGCTGACCAACGCCGATCTCGAGAAGATGGTCGAGACGACCGACGAGTGGATTCTGCAGCGCACCGGCATCCGCGAGCGGCACATCGTCGACCCCGGCGTCGCGACGTCGGACCTGGGCAAGGAGGCGGCGGTCAAGGCGATCGCCAACGCCGGCCTCACGCCCGACGACATCGGCTTCATCGTCGTCGGCACCGTGACGCCGGACATGATGTTCCCGAGCACGGCGTGCCTGATCCAGCACAAGATCGGCGCGCAGCACGCGTGGGGATTCGACCTCAGCGCCGCCTGCTCGGCGTTCACCTATTCGCTGACGACGGCGAGCCAGTTCGTCGCGCAGCGGCGCGCACGAGCACGCGCTCGTCGTCGGCGCCGACGTGATGTCGAGCATCATCGACTACAAGGATCGCGCGACCTGCGTGCTGTTCGGCGACGGCGCCGGCGCGGTGGTCGTGTCGGCGCCGCGGCGACGGGACGAGCGGCGCATTCTCGATTTCGAGCACGAGATCGACGGCGGCGGCGGCCCGGCGCTGTGCATGCCGGCGGGCGGCAGCCTGCGGCCGCCGTCGCACGAGACGGTCGACCAGCGGCTGCACTACGTGAAGCAGGACGGCCAGACCGTGTTCAAGTTCGCCGTGCGCAAGACCGAGGAGATCGCGCGGCGCGTGCTCGAGCGCAACGGCCTGACGCCCGGCGATCTCGATCTGTTCGTGTCGCACCAGGCGAACCGCCGCATCATCCAGTCGGCGACCGAGAAGCTCGGCGTCGACCCGGACGAAGGTCATCATCAACATCGAGCGGTTCGGCAACACGACGGCGGCGACGATTCCGCTGGCGCTGAACGACGCGGTCTGCGTCGGGACGGCTGAAGAAGGGCGACCTCGTGCTGCTTGCGTCGGTCGGCGCCGGGTTCACCGTCGGCGCGGTGCTGCTGCGCTGGGGTTTCTGAGCGGCACTGAGCCAGGAGTCTTTCTTTCTGTTCGCCGGCCAACTGCGGCGGCACGCGCGCGCGAAGCAGGTGCTCGTCGCCGAAGCGCGCACGTTCGCGCTCGCGGAAGCAGCTTCGCTCGGCGGAGCGGCGCGCGCGCTCGGCGACGTCTTCGCGTTCGTCAGCGGCCTGTACTTCCGCGGCAAGCTGACCTACGCGCGGCGGTTCGCCGCGCCGCCCGAAGCCGGCAACGCGATCGTCGGCAGCGGCGTGCACGTCATCACGCCGAACGCCGGCCTGCGCAGCCCGGACACGTTCGTCACGCAGCGTGCGCGTCCGGGCGTTCGCGCGCGGCGACATCGACGCGGCGAACGCGAGCTACCGCCGGCCGCTCGAGCGCAGCGCGCGGGCGCTGCTGCGCGAGATCGGCCCCGACTGCGACGTCGTGCTGCTCGGCAGCATCGCGTCGCCGAAGTACGTCGACGTGCTGCTCGGCATCTTCGGCGAGCGGCTGCGGTTTCCGATCGACTTCGTCGGCCGCGGCGACATGAGCCGCGGCGGCCTGCTGCTGCGCCAGCGCGCGCGACGGCGTCGAGCTCGAGTACGCGCCGGTCGCCGGCGCGGTCCTGCACGGCGCGCGGCCGCCGAAGCTCCCCGCCGCTCAAATGGCCGGCGCGCGGCTGACGATTCCCGCGCGATCGAGGACAACGTCGTCCTGACCGTCGACGGCAAAGAAGTCCGCCTCACGAACCTGCGCAAGGTGTTCTGGCCCGAGCTCGGCCTGACCAAGGGCGATCTGCTGCAGTACTACGCCGACGTCGCGGGCGTGCTGCTGCCGCACATCCGCGATCGCGCGATGGTGATGAAGCGCTATCCGCACGGCGCGGCGGGCACGTTCTTCTTCATGAAGCGCGCGCCGACGCCGCGGCCCGCCTGGATCGAGACCTGCGCGATCGAGCACGGCTCGGGCAACGTCATCGACTTTCCGATGATCGCAGGATCGCGCGGCGCTGCTGTGGGTCATCAATCTCGGCTGCATCGATCTGAACCAGTGGTACGCGCGATGCGACGACGTCGATCGGCCCGACTATCTGCATTTCGATCTCGATCCCGGCGTCGGCGCCACGTTCGAGCGCGTGCTCGAGACGGCGCTCGTCGTGCGCGAGGCGCTCGACGCGCTGAAGATGCCGTCGCTCGTGAAGACCACCGGCTCGAAAGGGCTGCACGTCTACGTGCCGATCGTGCGCGGACCGGTGCAGAAGCAGGTCTGGACGTTCGCGAAGGCGCTCGCGCAGGAGCTGGCGCTCGCGGCACCCGGCGCTCATCACCGCCGAGTACCGCGTCGCGAAGCGGCCGCGCGGCCGCGTGCTCGTCGACTACAACCAGAACGCGTGGGGCAGCACGCTGGCGTCGATCTACTCAGTCCGGCCGCGGCCGGAGGCCACCGTGTCGACGCCGGTGACCTGGAAGGAAGTCGAGCGCGGCATCCGGATCGAGGACTTCACGATGCAGAACGTGCCGGCGCGCGTCGCGAAGCTCGGCGATCTCTGGAAGCCGCTGCTCGCCAGGCGCGGCCGGTTCGACCTCGGCACGTTCGTCTGAGTCGCCCAGCAGCTCGCCGATCGGCTTGAAGTCCTCGACGTGGTCGCCGACCGCCTTGAGCACCATCAACATCGGCACGGCGAGCAGCATCCCCCACACGTTCCACACCCAGCCCCAGAACAGCAGGCCGACGAAGATCGCGACGGCATTCATCCGCGGAGCCGCGGCTCGTCAGCCACGGCGTCAGGAGAAATCCCTCCAGGCTCGTGATGACGAGCGACACGCCCGCCACGATGAGCGCCATGTGAATGGTGCCGAACTGCATGAAGGCGACGACGGCGGTGCCGCCCGTGACCAGCACCGGGCCGAAGTACGGAATCGAGTTGAAGATGCCTGCCAGCACGCCCCAGACCGCCGCCTGCTGCAGGCCGATCGCGCTGAACGCGAGCCACGTCGCGACGGCGACGACGGTGCTCGTGAGGACCTGAACGAACAGGAACCACTCGATCTGGCGGTCGATCTCCGCAAGTATCTGCACCGTGACCTTCTTCTTCGTCAGCGACGGGCCCGACGATCTTGACGATCTTGCGTCGGTAGAGGTCGCCGGACGCGAGCAGGAAATACACCAGAAAAAGAATCAGCACGATCTGTCCGACAGCGGCGGCGATGCTGATCGAGCCCCAGACGAGTAATCCGCTGATCGCAAAAGGCGCCGCCTCGACCTGCACGCGCGTCACGCCGCGCGGCGGCGGCGCTGGCGCGGTGCGGCGGCGTCGGCCGCTTTCTGCAGTTCCGTCGCGGCCTTCTGAACCTGCTGGATCGCGCCCGCGGGCTTCGGCGCGTTTTCGAACGTTTCGCGCATGTGCCGCGCCGCCTGCCGGCAGCTGCTCGATGATCGCGTTGGCCTGATTGCGCAGGCCGTACAGCAGCATCGCAGGCTGCGCCGACGAGGACAATCAGCACGAGCGCGGCGCCGAGCGGACGCGGGATGTGGGCGCGCGCGAGACGGCGACACGATCGGCTCGAGCGCGTAGCTGATGAGCACCGCGAGGACGATCGGAATGATCATCGCTTGCGCGTACTGCAGCATGACGATGAGCGCAAGCGCGGCCATCAGCGTGAGCGCGGCGCTGCGAATGTCGACCGGCATCGCGATCGCCGGCGCCTCCGGCGCGCTCGGCGGCGCAGGCGCGTCGTGCGTCGCTTCCGGCGGACGATTCTCGACGGCCTTGAGCGTCATGGCACCAGCTCCTGCCGCTGCAAGGCCTTGTTGATCGTGACCGCCGCCTTGACGCCCTCTGCCGCGGCGACCACGACGAACTGTGCGTCGCGCGACGCGTCGCCGGCGACGAACACGTTCGCCACGTTCGTATCGCAGCCGTCGCCCGTATTGACCGTGCCGCGCCGGTTCAGCGTGCATCCGAGGCGAGCGGCCAGATCCGATTGCGGATGCTGGCCGCTGTGCGAAGAACAGCGCGTCGCGCGCCAGCAACTCGCCGTCGGAAAGGGCCACGGCAGACAACCGTCCCTCGGAGTGATCCAGTCGCGCAATCGGTGCCGTCTTCACCGCGATGTCGTTTCGCGCCAGGCGCTCGCGGATCGCCGGCTGGAGACGAGCGCCGTTGGTGCACAGCACGATGTCGGCGCTCCAGGTTTTCAGCGCGAGGGCCGTTCCCGCGCCGTCGCGACCGCGTCCGAGGACCGCAAGCCGGCGATCGCGCCATTCCCACCCGTCGCAGTACGGGCAGTGAAACACCGAGCGCCCGTAACACTCTTCGATGCCGGTGACGGCGGGCAGGTCGTCGACGACGCCCGTGGCAATCAAGAGAAAACGCGCGTGCTCGGAGTCGGTTCCCATCGTGACCTGAAAGCGATCCGCTTCCCACCTCGCGTCGGTCACCCCGACCTTGCGGAGCTCGACACCGTACGCCTCGAGCTCGCCGCGGCCGAACGCATTCAGCTGTGCCGGTGCGATCCCGTCGCGCGTCAGGTATCCGTGGACCGCATGGGACCGCCGGTTGCGGGGCTGACCGAGATCGCAGAGCAGCACTCGCCGCCGGCAGCGACCGAGCATGAGCGCGGCGCTCAATCCTGCAGGGCCGCCACCGACTACGATCACGTCGTACATATGCGACCGGCTCACTGCAAAGCCTCAACCACTTCGCTGTCATGCCTATTTATGACTTTACGTGCGATACGAGACAGCTGTCGCCAGACGGGACCGGACGCGACAAATTCGAGGTTTGCTCGCACGACCACCGGGTCACTTCGGAGCTGGATGCGGAAAGCAAATCCTTCAGTCAGCGTCGTTTACAGTTCACACCGCAGCGAAAATGCGCGTGTGGATGAGCTCTTGCTCAGCCGTTGTCGTGACCTTCTTCAAGGCCTTGCACCCGACGTGTGCCTTGTCGGATTCAAGGTCCTCGATAAGACGGGAACATGGAACGCGAGCGACGTCATAAGGCCACCGAGTACATCGTCGCAAATCGCGCGGTTCTCAATATCCAAATTATCAATCTGTCGCTCGGCATCCGATCTACGAGTCCGCCAATACCGACCCGCTCGTGCACGGTGACGACCGACAACGTGGTGTGGGGCACGATGCAGGGCGGCAACATCGTGTGGGGGACGGTCACGTCAGACAACATCGTCTGGGGAACTTCGCACATGGACAATGTCGTCTGGGGATCTTCCGACGATGACAACGTCGTCCGGGGGACTAGCCACGACGACAACAACGTCGTGTGGGCCACCATTGCACGCGCCGGAGGACGGCGCTAGCGCGGCAGGGCTACCATTCCTGTGTGGACGTTCGCGACTTCGACTTCGATCTCCCGTCCGATCTGATCGCACAGGAACCCCCGCCGGAACGCGGGTCGTCGCGGCTGCTCCACCTCGAGCGCGCGACCGGCGCGATCGCGCACACGCGCATCGAATCACTGCCCGATCGACTCCGTCCCGGCGACCTCCTCGTCGTCAACAACACGAAGGTTTTTCCAGCGCGGCTCCTCGGCCGCCGCATACCCAGCGGCGGCGCGGTCGAGTGCCTCCTGGTCCGCTCCGGTCGAAATCAGGATGGAACCCGATTAGAACCGAAGTGGAACCGGAGTGGGACCGGAGTGGGACCGGAGTGGGACCGGAGTGGAACCGGAGTGGAACCGGAGTGGAACCGGAGTGGGACCGGAGTAGGACCGGAGTCGGCGGAGTGGGAGGCGTTGATGCACCCGGGGCAGAAACTGCAGCCGGGGGCGCGCGTGGTGTTTGAAGGAATTCACACGGTGTACGGTGAGGTCATCGAGCGACGCTTCTTCGGCCGCCGCCTGATCCGTCTTTGGACTGAGGACGGCACGCCGATCGACGAGGCGGTCGACGCGATCGGACATGTCCCGCTGCCGCCCTACATCAAACGCGGTGACCGGCCGGAGGATCGCGACCGATACCAGACGGTTTTCGCGCGCAGCCGCGGATCGATCGCCGCGCCGACCGCCGGACTTCATTTCACGCCCGCCATCCTCGAGGCGCTGCACGACCAGGGCGTCGAGCGCGCCGAAATTACGCTGCACGTCGGCTATGGGACATTTCAGCCGGTCCGCGTCGCGCGAATCGAGGACCATCGTGTCGATCCCGAACGCTACTTGATCGCCGAATCGTCTGCTGCGGCAATCAACCGCGCGCTCGACGAGCGGCGTCGCGTCATCGCCGTCGGCACGACCACGACACGGACGCTGGAAGGAGTCGCCGCAATGCATGCCGGCCGCATCGTCGCCGGCTCGGGGGAAACCGATTTGTTCATCTACCCGGGGTTCACCTTTCGCGTGCTGAGCGGCCTCCTGACGAACTTCCACCTGCCGCAATCATCGCTCTTGATGCTCGTCGCGGCGTTCGCCGGCCGCGCGCGTGTGCTCGACGCGTACCGGGCCGCCATCGCCGAACGATATCGGTTCTACAGCTATGGCGACGCGATGCTGATCACCTAGGAAACGGCGGCGAAGCGGCGCGGCCCTCGCGATGGTAACGTAGCGTCCACACCATGAGCGGGCCCTTCTCCTACAAGGAATTCGATCTCTCGGTCATCGACACGTATCCGCTGGCGTCGCGCGAAAGCAAGGCGACCCATGAGAACTTCGGCCGGCCTGTCAATCCTGGAGCAACGATCGGTGCGCTCCTCGAGTCGCTCCCCGACATCCTCGCCGGGGCTGATTTCAAGGCAGCCGCACGCGCCATCGCAGACGCCAAACGCGGCGACGGCGGAGTCGTCTGGGGCCTCGGTGCGCACGTCATCAAGACGGGACTCGGCCCGGTAGTGATCGATCTGATGGAGCGCGGGTTCGTGTCCGCCATCGCGACAAACGGCGCCGCCGTTATCCACGACTTCGAAGTGTCGCTCGTGGGCGCGACATCCGAGGATGTCGACCGGTCCCTGGGACCGGGCCGTTTCGGCATGGCTGAAGAAACCGGACGGCTGCTGAATACGGCGATCAACGACGGCGTGCGCAGCGGGCTGGGCATTGGCCAGTCCGTCGGCGCGTTTCTCGCGGCGAACGAACCGCCCTTCGCGCACGTCAGCATTCTTGCCACGGCGGCACGCCTCGCGATACCGGTCACGGTGCACGTCGCGCTCGGCACCGACGTGATTCACATGCATCCCACCGCGTCCGGTGCGGCCCTTGGTGAAGGCAGCCTTCGAGATTTTCGATACTTCGTGTCGAACGTCGCGCGGCTCGAGGCAGGCGTGTACCTCAACTGCGGATCCGCAGTCGTGCTTGCCTGAGGTATTTCTGAAGGCGGTCGCGCTCGCGCGCAATCGCGGGATTCCGCTCGCGCAGCTCACCACGATTAATCTGGATTTCATCCGGTCGTATCGCGCGCAGACCAACGTCGTCTCGCGCCCGACGGCCGGTACCGGGCGCGGCTACTCTCTCGTGGGACATCACGAGCTGATGATCCCCCTGCTCGCTGCCGCCGTGATTGAGCTCGACCAGCGGCTGCGATAAAATATCCAGTTCCGGCCGGGGTAGCTCAGGTGGTTAGAGCGGGCGTCTCATAAGCGCCAGGTCGACGGTTCGAGTCCGTCCTCCGGCACCAAATCAGGCAGGATGGGCGGGATGGGCAGGAGGGCCGGCGGCCTGGCGACGGACCACCACCGGACGATCCTGTCGACGCAGGCCGTTTGCGTTGTCCCGCCTTTCCAGCCCGTTCCGCCTCCAGCCCTCATGTCATTGATCGATCAGGTCCGGCGGACAATTCGTCGCCATGCAATGGCCGACGCGCATACGCGCGTCCTCGTTGCGGTTTCCGGCGGGTCTGATTCCGTCGCGCTCGCCCACATCGTGCACGAGCTCGCCGCCGCCGGCGATCTGCACGCTGCGGGCATCGCTCACTTCAACCATCAACTGCGCGCCAGCGCGTCGGGCGACGAGCAGCACTGCCGCGCGCTTGCGGACCGTCTCGGCTGGCCAATCATCGTGGAATCTGAGGACGTCGCGGCCCGCGCCAAACGCGAGGGACGATCGCTCGAAGATGCCGCGCACGTTGCCCGATACGCCTTCTTCGAACGTGCTCGCGCGCAATGCAGCGCGGAGCTCGTCGCTCTAGGTCACACGCGCGACGATCAGGCGGAAACGTTCTTATTGCGGCTGCTGCGCGGCGCCGGCTCGCGCGGATTGGCGTCCATGCATCCGCGGAATGGATCGATCGTGCGCCCGGTTCTCGCCTGTCGGCGCGCCGAGTTGCGCGCCTACCTTGCGGAACGCCATATCCCGTTCGTCGACGATGAGACGAACGCGGACGTGACGATCGCGCGCAATCGAATCCGCGCCGAGCTGTTGCCGTTGCTTGAAGCGCGATTCAATCCCAACATCGTCGACACGCTCGCGACCGAAGCCGATCTGGCGCGCGAAGAGTGGCTGTGGATGATGGAAGAGGCCGAAGCGCTCCGTGCGAAGGCCTCCGCCACGCATGCGCAGGACGGTCAGCTTACGGTCGCGCTCGAGCGTGACCTCCTGGCCGCCGCGCCTCCGGCGCTCGCACGGATGGTCGTTTGGCGCGCGATGACCGAGGCTGCTCGCGGACGCACGATTTCGTACGACCATGTTGCCGCCGCGCTGCGTCTAATCAACAGCGCGCACGGCAGCGTCGACGCGCCAGGCCATCGCGTGGACCGCATCGGCAATCAGCTCGTCTTAATCAGTAGACCGGACGGAACGGCGGGCCGGTGGGCGACGTCGAAACAGACGCCCCTCTTCGAATATCCGCTGTCGATCCCTGGCGAAGTGATGTTGCCGGAAGCTGGCTGCGCGATTTCCGCCGAGCGGGGCGAGGCTCGACGCGATCACGAGGCGGGTGCAATCGTGGGAAGTCGCGGCAATGGTCGATCCGACGTGGCGTTCGTGCGAGGCGACCTCTGCCAGGACGTCCTGGTCGTCAGGAACCGTCGGCCGGGCGACCACTTTCGCCCGGCGACTGCGGGCCGACGTAAGAAATTACAAGACTTTTTCGTCGATACGAAGGTCGGCCGTCGCCGGCGTGATGCGGTGCCGATTGTGGTCGACGTCCAAGGGCGGATCGTGTGGGTGGCGGGGCACGCAATCGACGCCGCGTTTCGGGTAACGGACCCCGCGCAAGGCGTGCTAATCTTGAGACTTAGGCGGGTCTAGCGGCCTGCGCTCCGGGTGGGAGGCTGTACTTGAATTCGACTCTCAAAAGTTTGTTGTTCTGGGTCGTGCTCGTCGTCGTCGGCGTGCTGATCTGGAATTTCTCGACCCGGTTTGCCGGACCGCACGAACGCATGGTGCCGTTCAGCGAATTCATGTCGCAGGCAGACTCGGGCGGCATCTCGAGCGTAACGATCACGGGACAAGACGTCGCGGGCAAAACGAAATCGGGCGAGAGCTTTCACACCTACGCGCCGAACCAGTACGACGGCCTCGCGAACAAACTGATCGATAAAGGCGTCGCGGTCGTTGCGAAAGAGCCGACGGGCAGTCCCTGGGCATCGCTGTTGTACTCCTGGGGACCGATGCTGCTCATCATCGGTTTCTGGATCTTCTTCATGCGCCAGATGCAGAGCGGCGGCAACAAGGCGCTCTCCTTCGGCAAGAGCAAGGCAAAGCTGTCGTCGAGCGCGCAGAAAAAAGTGACGTTCAAGGACGTCGCCGGCGTCGACGAAGCAAAAGAGGAGCTGCAGGAAATCATCGAGTTCCTCAAGGAACCCCAGAAATTTCAAAAGCTCGGTGGACGGATCCCGAAGGGCGTCCTGCTCATGGGCCCTCCGGGAACCGGCAAGACGTTGCTCGCGCGCGCGGTGGCCGGCGAAGCGAACGTGCCGTTCTTCTCGATCAGCGGCTCGGACTTCGTCGAGATGTTCGTAGGCGTCGGCGCATCGCGCGTTCGGGATCTCTTCGAGCAGGGCAAGAAAAACGCGCCGTGCATCGTGTTCATCGACGAGATTGACGCGGTCGGCCGCCATCGTGGCGCGGGCCTCGGCGGCGGTCACGACGAGCGCGAACAGACATTGAATCAGCTGCTCGTCGAGATGGACGGGTTCGAGTCGAACGAAGGCGTGATTCTCGTCGCGGCGACCAATCGTCCGGACGTGCTCGACCCTGCGCTCCTCCGGCCCGGCCGCTTCGACCGCCGCATCGTCGTCAACCGACCGGACGTGAAAGGCCGCGAAGGCATTCTCTCGGTCCACACGCGCAAGATTCCGATGTCCGACGATGTGGAGATTGCGGTGCTGGCGCGAGGCTCGGCGGGATTCTCCGGCGCCGATTTGGCGAACCTGGTGAACGAAGCGGCGCTGAACGCTGCGCGTTACAACCAGAAGGTCGTGCGCATGCACGACTTCGAGTTCGCGAAAGACAAAGTGCTGATGGGCTCCGAGCGCCGCTCGATGATCATCAGCGACGCGGAAAAGCGGGTCACGGCCATTCACGAAGCGGGACACGCGCTGCTGACCGTTCTGCTGCCGCACGCCGACCCGATTCACAAGGTGACGATCATTCCGCGCGGCATGGCGCTCGGCCTCACGCAGCAGCTGCCAGCCGACGAAAAGCACAATTACTCGCGCGATTACCTGAACGATCAGATCGCGATTCTCCTCGGCGGCCGCATCGCGGAGGAGATCACGATGGACAGCCTGACGACCGGTGCGGGCAACGACCTGGAGCGCGCCACCGAGCTCTCGCGCAAGATGGTGTGCGAGTGGGGAATGAGCGACGCCATGGGGCCGCTCACGTTCGGCAAGAAGGAAGAGCAGATTTTCCTCGGCCGGGAAATCGCGCAGCACCAGGATTACAGCGAGGATACCGCGCTCAAGATCGACCAGGAAGTGAAGCGCTTCGTCACCGATGCGTATCAGCGTGCGTACCGGCTCCTCAGCGACAACCGCGACACGCTCGTCAGGATGGCAGACGCGCTGCTCGCGCGCGAAGTGCTCGACGCCGAACAGGTCAAGCGAATCGCGTCGGGCCTGCCGCTCGAAGAACCGCAGCCGGTCGCGGCACGACCCGCCGTCGAAGAGGACGAGCCGCGCCCGCGCCAGAAGGAGCGCGCGCCGATTGTTCCCGCGCTGAACAAGCCGATTCCGCAAGAATAACAGTCCTCTGTCGCACGGCGTCAGTCGTCGGTCAGCAGTCATTCGTCGGCAGTCATCAGTCGTCGTGGAATCCCATCAACTACTGATGACTGAGCCTGACGACTTGCGACTCTAGACTGATGACCGACGACCGGCGACTGATGCCTTCTCCCTCACGTTCGTTATTCTCCGTTCCCGTCGCGCACGGCGCGGTCGTTCGCCTTGGCGAGCGCCCGCTCGTCATGGGCATTCTCAACGTGACGCCGGATTCGTTCGCCGCGCCGCGCACTCTCTTGAATCCCGCCGCCTTCGTCGACCACGCGCTCCAGATGGAGGCCGACGGCGCCGATGTGATAGACATCGGCGGTGAATCGACACGTCCCGGCGCCCTGCCGGTTGCCCTCGACGATGAGCTTGCCCGCGTGCTGCCGGTCGTCAAGGGTCTGGCGGGGCGCCTGCGGATTCCCATCTCCGTGGACACCTACAAGGCAGGCGTGGCGCGCGCGGCATTAGACGCCGGCGCAGCGATCGTCAACGACATCAGCGGCCTGCGTTACGAGCCGGCGCTTGCCGACGTGGCTGCCGAATACGGCGCCGGTCTCGTGCTGATGCACACGCGCGGACGGCCGGCGTCGATGTACGCCGAAGCTGTCTACGATGATGTGATTGGCGAAGTCGTGCAGGAGCTTCGGGCGAGCATCGCCTGCGCCGATTGCGGCCGGCGTCGCGCGCGAGAGCGTCATTGTCGACCCAGGCGTTGGGTTTGCCAAACAGCCGAGTCACAGTTATGGTGTGCTGGCGCGCATTGGGGAGCTTGCCGCCGCGCTCGATCGCCCGGTGCTTGTAGGCCCTTCGCGCAAGTCGTTCATGCGCGATGCGACGGGTGCGCGGCCGCCATCAGAACGTGACTGGGGCACGGCCGCCGCCGTCGCGGCCGCGGTCATCGGAGGCGTGCATATCGTTCGCGTGCATGCGGTCGCGGAGATGGTGCAGGCCGTCCGCGTGGCTGAGGAAATACGGCGACGCCAGCAATGACTTGGATCACCGGCCTCCTTCGGCGTCCGCCAATCGGGTGGTGGGATCTCCTCGACATCCTCGTCGTGTGGATCCTCGTCTACGAGCTCCTCAAGCTGATTCGCGGGACGCGCGCCGTGCAGATGGCGCTTGGCGGCGGCCTGCTCGTCGCGCTGTTCTACGGATCGAGATGGGGTCATCTCGAGACGGTGAACTGGCTCATTCGCAACCTCGCCGGCTACATCGTCTTCGCCGTCATCGTGCTGTTCCAGTCGGACATCCGGCGTGCGCTGGCGCATCTCGGCCGCGCGCCGTTCTTCCGGTATTTCGCCAAGCCCGAATCGGCCGAGGAGTCGGTCGAGGAATTGATCGTTGCCGCCGGCCTCCTCTCCAGTCAGCGCATCGGCGCGATCATCGCCATCGAACGGCAGATTGGCCTTCGCAATTACATCGAAGGCGGTATTCCGCTCGATGCCGTGTTGACTTACGATTTGCTGTTGAGCATTTTCCAGCGCGAGTCGCCGCTCCACGACGGGGCCGTCATCGTGCAGGACGACCGCGTCGCGGCGGCGGCGTGCTTCCTCCCGCTGACCGTCAACCCCAAGCTCAGTAAGGAACTTGGATCGCGCCACCGCGCCGCGTTGGGCCTCACGGAGGAAAACGACGCCGTCGCGATCGTCGTCTCCGAAGAGACCGGCAGCATCTCGATGGTCGCCGAGGGCCAGATCGAGCGCGGGCTCGATGTGGAAACGCTTCGCGCGCGGCTGCGCTCGCTCGTGCTCCAGCGGCGCGGCGAGCGTACGCGGAGCCGCGACGTGGAGTACACGTGAGAGGTCGCCGTCTGCGATCCATGTGGCCGTTCCGCCACTTCGGGCTGAAAGTGCTGTCGCTCGGCCTCGCTGTGCTGCTCTGGGTGACGGTGGCGGGCGAGGAGACCGTGGAGCGCAGCCTGCGCGTACCGCTCGAGTTCCAGCAGTTCCCCGCCGGCCTCGAGCTGCAGGGAGAGATTCCGGCAACCATCGACGTACGGGTGCGCGGCACCTCCGGGTCGCTCAGTCGCGTGTCGCCGGGCGATATCGTCGCTGTTCTCGATCTTCGAGGGGCGCGTCCGGGCCAGCGTCTTTTCCACCTCGGACCGGACCAGGTTCGCGTGCCCTTCGGGGTTCAAGTGCTGCAAGTGACGCCGCCGAGCATCGCCATGGCGTTCGACACGTCGGCGTCGAAGTCCGTGCCGATAGTTCCGCCGGTCGACGGCCGACCCGCGCCGGGATTTGTGATTTCGAAATGGACGGTCGATCCACCTTCGGCCGAAGTGATCGGCCCCGCGTCGGCGGTCGAGCGCGTCACCGAAGCGCTGACCGAGCCAGTGAGCGTCGAAGGCGCGCGACAGGCCGTGCGCGAACAGGTAACCGTCGGCCTCGTCGATCCGCTGCTGCGTCTGAAGACGGCCCGCACCGCGGCCGTCTCCGTGCAGATCATCCCCGCGCCGGTCGAACACAAGCTGCGTGCGACGGCCGGTGCATCTGCGGAATCTCGCGCCGAACCTCTTCGCCGAGGCGACGCCGACGGCCGTTGACGTCACCATTCGCGGCAGCCGCGAGGCTGCTCGGTCGCCTCGCGTCGGACGAGATCGCCGCGTACGTCGATCTCGCCGGGCTCGGCGCCGGCCATTACACGCTGACCGTCCGTGCAGATCCTTCGCTCGAAGCGGGCGTGACGCACATCGAGCCAGCCACCGTGCAGGTGCAAATCTTTCGTGACAAACAATGAACGCGGCGCTCATCAGAGTGCACGAAAACTGTTCGGGACCGACGGCGTGCGCGGCGTCGCCGGCCGCGACCCGCTCGACCACGAGACAGTCAGGCGGCTTGGGGCGGCACTGATCCGCGCGCTCCCGCACGGCACGCGATCTCCGCGGATTCTGGTCGGCGGCGATACGCGCGAGTCGGGTGTGTGGATCGAAGCGGAGCTCGCGCACGGCGCTGTCGGCGAAGGCGCCACCGTGACGAGCGCCGGGATTGTTCCCACGCCGGCCATCGCGTATCTCACGCGCACGCAAAGCTTCGATGCCGGCGTCGTGATCTCCGCCTCGCACAATCCGTTCGAGGACAACGGCATCAAAGTGTTTTCCGGCCGCGGCGAGAAATTCACCGAGCGCACTGAACGCGAGGTCGAAGCGATCGTGGCCGACACCTCCTGGAGCGCCGCATCCGGCGAGCCGCCTCCCGTCCGGCGCATGGACCTGGTCGGTCCGTATCTCGATCATCTTCGCGCCGTCTTTCCGGAGGCTCCTCGTCTCGGACGCTTCAAAATCGCGATCGACTGCGCGAATGGAGCGACGACGACCGTTGCGCCGGCCTTGTTCAGCAGCCTGGGGCTCGAGACCGTGGTGATCGGCGACCGGCCCGATGGCCGCAACATCAATCTCGGGTGCGGATCGACCCATCCGGAACTTCTCGCGCGCACCGTCGTCGAGCGCGGCTGCCGGCTGGGCGTGGCGTTCGACGGCGACGGCGATCGCGCCATCTTCGTCGACGAGCGCGGCGACATCGTCAACGGCGACACCGTGCTCTTCATGTGCGGACGTCAGCTGAAGGCCGAGGGCCGCCTCAAAGGCGACGCGGTCGTGGCGACCGTCATGAGCAACATCGGCCTCGAGATCGCACTGCGCGAGAGCGGCATCGGGCTGATTCGAACGGCGGTCGGGGACAAGTATGTGATGGAGGAGATGCTCAACCGCGGCCTGTCGCTCGGCGGCGAACAGTCCGGCCACATCATTTTTTCCGATTACCTGTTTACCGGCGACGGTCTGTGCACGGCGCTCAACGTGCTGCGGACGGTCGCGCTCAGCGGCCGGTCGCTGGCCGACCTCTCGGCTGATCTCGTCAGCTATCCGCAGGTGCTCTTGAACGTCCGTGTCCGGGAGAAAGTCGATCTGCGCACTGTTCCGATCGTCGCGGCCGCGATCGAACGCGTCGAGGCGCGCGTCGACGGCCAGGGCCGGCTGCTCGTCCGCTATTCGGGCACCGAACCGCTGCTCCGCGTCATGCTCGAGGGCAAGCACGAGCATGAGATTCGAGCGTGGGCCCAGGAAATCGTGGACACGGTAAAGGAACACCTCGGGTAAGCGGCGCGCCGCACCTCTGCAGCCATGGTTCGCCTTTCGGTCAACGTCAACAAAGTCGCGACGCTGCGCAATTCGCGCGGCGGCCTCCAGCCCAGCGTGATCGACGCCGTCCGCGCATGCCTCGATGCAGGCGCTGCCGGAATTACCGTCCACCCGCGGGCCGACGAGCGGCACATCACCTCTGCCGACGTGTTCGAGATTGCGCGCGTGCTCGAAGGACGTCGACCGGCGATCGAGTACAACATCGAAGGGGACCCGCGGCCGGACTCTGATCGAGTTGCTGCACGACGGTCCGGCCGGATCAGTGCACGCTCGTGCCCGTCGCTCCAGGCGAGATGACGAGCCAGGCGGGATGGCGTCCGGGTCCCCAGACCGAGCGGCTGCCGGAAACGATTGCCGAGCTGCGACACGCACGGCATCCGCGTCAGCCTCTTCGTCGACCCCGATCCGAGCGGCGATTCGATGGGCGGCGACGGCGGGAGCCGATCGGGTCGAGCTCTATACGGAACCGTTCGCCCGCGCCTTCGAGCGCGGCGAGCTCGACGCGCAGCGACGTTTTCGAAGATTACTCAGCAGCCGCGAGCTCGCGCATGCGCTGGGGCTCGGCGTGAACGCCGGTCACGATCTCGATCTCGACAATCTCGTGCTCTTCCGCCGGCTGCCTCATCTCGACGAGGTGTCCATCGGCCACGCCATCGTTTCGCGCGCGCTGTTTGTCGGCCTGCGTCACGTTGTCGCCGAATACCGCCAGCTGCTCGCGTCGGGTATGATCGGTCTTCCCACATGAAATCCGACTCGATCGCCTTCGGCGTCGCGGGCATCGTCTTCGGCCTGATTGCCGGCTGGATCATCGGCACGCAGCAGGCCGCATCGCGGCCGGCCGCGCCGCAGGCCGCGGCGGCGAGCCCGCTGCCGGCGGCACCGAAGGCCAGACCACGCGCGCGGCGGTCGTCGATCAAGCGCAGGTGACCGCGCTCACGTCGGTCGCCGAACCGCGAACCGAACAACGCGAAGCCGCGCATCGATCTCGCGAACCTCTACTTCGACGCCGAGCGCTACGACGATGCGATCAAGTGGTACACCGAAGCGGTGAAGCTGAGCCCGAACGACGTGAACGTCAGCACCGATCTCGGCGTCTGCTACTACTACACGAACCAGCCCGACAAGGCGCTCGCGCAGTTCGATCACTCCTTGACGCTCGATCCGAAGCACGCCAAGACGCTGCTGAACGTCGGCATCGTCAAGGCGTTCGGCAAGCAGGATCTCGACGGCGCGATGCAGGCGTGGCAGCAGGTCATCCAGCTCGCGCCCGACAGTCCGGAAGGTCAGGCGGCGAAGCGCGCGATCGACAGCCTGAGCGCGGCGCATCCCGGCGCGCGGCCAGAAGCCGGGCAGCTGACGTGCTGCGCCTGGTGCTGTTCCTGGCGCTGGCGATCTTCGTCGCGCGCGCGTTCTGGCGTTTCGTGGACGGCATCGTGGCCGGCGCGCGGCGGCGACGCAGGCGACAGCGTGTCCCGCGCAGGCGTGCAGATGGCGCGCGATCCGGTCTGCGGCACGTTCGTCATTCCTGATGCCGCCGTCTCGATCGCGGATGGCCGCCAGCGGATCTATTTCTGCTCGGCCAAGTGTCGCGACCAGTATCGCGCCCGAACCGCATGAGCAGCGAATCGCAGCTGCGCGCCGACATCGTCGAGGTCGGCCGCCGGATGTACGCGCGCGGCTACACGGCGTCGAACGACGGCAACATCAGCGTCCGTCTCGGACGCTGGACGCCTGCTGATGACGCCGAAGAGCGTGTGCAAGGGGTTCATGACGCCCGACATGATGTGCATCACCGATCTCGAGGGGCGCAAGCTTCAGGGCGAGCGCGATCCCTCGTCCGAGACGCTGATGCACCTCGAGGTCTACCGGCAGCGCCCCGACGTCCAGCGCTGTCGTGCACGCGCATCCGCCGATCGCGACCGGCTTCGCGGTCGCCGGCATTCCGCTCGATCGCGCCGTTCTCGCCGAAGTGCTGACGACGCTCGGCAGCGTGCCGATTGCCGAGTACGCCACGCCGTCGACGAGAGAGCTGCCCGAGGCGGTTCGCAAGTACATCAAGGCGCACGACGGCATGCTGCTCGCCAACCACGGCGCGCTCACGGTCGGCGCCGATCTGTTTTCCGCGTATTACAAGATGGAGACGATCGAGCACTTCGCGCAGATCAGCCTCGTCGCGCGCCTGCTCGGGCGCGAGAACCTGATCGCGCGCGAAGAAGTGACGCGGCTGCAGGGGCTGCGCGGCACGTACGGCATCCAGGCGCCGGCGCCGATCTGCGCCGATCCGGCCGACGCGCTGACCCTGCTCGAAGCGGGAGACCCGGCGTGTGCCAGATCGTCCAGGCGCCGGAAGGCGGCGGACAGCGGCTGGTTCCCGATTCGCCGCGTGGTTCGAGCCGGCTCGACGACAGCCGCGGCCGACGGTGAAATTCGGTTAACATACCGCGAGCTTTCCGCGCTCATCGAAGACGCAATTCGCAGCCTGCGCTGACGACGGCAGTCGTCAGTCGCAAGTCGTCAGTCATCGGTCGCAAGTCGTCAGTCATGTCGTTCCCACGCGGGCAGCTGCGGGACGCGGACTAAGCAGATCGTCGCCGCTCGACACGGTTTGAAGCGTAAGCGACGGCAGCGAGCGGGGGTGGGGCCCCGCGAGAAAGTAATGAGCGCCTGCGGCCCTGCCAGCGTCCGCAAGTGCGCAGCGCGTAGCGGGCGCGACGGCATCAGCGAGCGGGGGTGGGGCCCCGCGAGAAAGTAATGAGCGCCTGCGGCCCTGCCAGCGTCCGCAAGTGCGCAGCGCGTAGCGGGCGCGACGGCATCAGCGAGCGGGGGTGGGGCCCCGCGAGAAAGTAATGAAGGAGCCACAGATGGGTGAGGCGTTAGGCATGATCGAAACCAAAGGCCTGGTCGCGATGATCGAAGCTGCCGACGCGATGGTGAAGGCGGCGAAGGTCACGCTGGTCGGCTGGGAGAAGATCGGCGCCGGCTACGTGACCGCGATCGTGCGCGGCGATGTCGCGGCCGTCAAAGCGGCGACCGACGCCGGCGCCGCGGCCGCGCGGCGCGTCGGCGAGCTCGTGTCGGTCCACGTCATCCCGCGCCCGCACGCCAACCTCGAAGACGCGCTGCCCATCGGAAAGGCTTCGGCGGTCAAGGCCTAGCTCGGTGCTCCTCGCGAAAATCGTCGGAACCGTCGTCGCGACGCGCAAAGATCCGCGGCTCGTCAGCAACAAGCTGCTGGTCGCGCGCGCCGATGGATCCGCGCGGCAAGGCCGAAGGGAATTATCTCGTCGCGGTCGACACGGTCGACGCCGGCGTCGGCGAGACCGTGCTCATCGTCAGCGGCAGCTCGGCGCGCATGGCGTCGGGCCTGAAAGACTGCCCGGTCGACGCCGCCATCGTCGGCATCATCGACGCGATCGAGATTGAACGAGTAGACATGCACCTCGCGCGCGTCATCGGCGACGTCGTCGTCACCCGCAAGGACGACAGCCTCACCGGCATCAAGCTGCTGATCGTCCAGCCGCTGACGCCCGAGCGCGAAGCGGCGGGCCGGCCGCTCGTCGCGGTCGATGCCGTCGGCGCGGGCGTCGGCGAGGAAGTGTTCTTCGTCCGCGGCAAGGAAGCGAGCTTTCCGTTCTATCCGGCCGAGCCGCCCGTCGACGCCGGCATCGTCGGCATCGTCGATCACTGGACCGTCGAACGGTGAGCGTCGAGAAGGATTAGCCAGGGTTCATGCAGATTGCGCGTGTGATCGGCACCGTCGTCGCGACGCAGAAGCATCGAAAGTTCGAGGGCGCCAAGCTGCTGCTGGTTCAGCCGCTGAACGCCGACGACACGCCGCGCGGCAACGCGCTGCTCGCGGTGGACGGCGTCGGCGCCGGCGTGCATGAGAAGGTGCTGATCGTGCTCGAAGGGCGCGCGGCGGGCGAAGCGCTCGGCAAGAAGGCGGCGCCCGTGGATGCGGCGATCGTCGGCATCATCGATCACGTCGACATCGTCGAGAAGAGTAGCGATCTCAGGAACCATGAACATCTCCGACGACGAGCTTCGACAGCTCGTGCGAGACGCGATCGCGAGGCATGCCGCCGGGACCGGCGGTTCAGCGGGGCCGAACGCCGCCGCATCGTTCCGACTGCACGCAAGCCATGGCCTGCTGCCGCTGGTTCGCGGGGGCGACGGCGACGGCGCGTGCCTCATCGAGCCGGCGGTGCGCTGCAATCACTGCGGCTACTGCCAATCGTACGGACACTAACGCGCATCCGAGGTCGGTCCGGTGGGGTTTTCAGTTCTCGTCACCCGCAAGCTCCCTTCCTCCGTTCTCGCCAAGCTCGAGGCGATCGCCGCTGTCGATCTGTACAGCGGCGACGCTGCGATTCCGCCGGCGGAGCTGCGCGAGCGCGTCGCCGACAAGGACGCGCTCGTCTGCCTGCTGACCGATACGGTCGACGCGCGCGTCATCGACGCCGCGCCGGCGCTGAAGATCATCGCCAACGTCGCCGTCGGCTACAACAACATCGACGTCGCGTACGCGCGTCGCGCGGCGATCGTCGTCACCAACACGCCGGACGTGCTCACCGAGTCGGTGGCCGATTTCACGTGGGCGCTGATTCTGGCGATCACGCGGCGGCTGTCGGAAGGCGAGCGGCTGGTGCGGCGCGGCGAGTGGAAGGGCTGGGCGCTCGACTTCATGCTCGGCATCGGAGCTGCGAGGCAAGCAGCTCGGCCTCGTCGGCCTCGGCCGCATCGGCCGCGCGGTCGCCGCGCGAGCGCCGGCGTTCGGCATGCGCGTCGCCTACGCATCGCGCCGTGCGGGCTGACATCGCCGGACGAGCAGATGTCGCTCGATCGCCTGCTTGAACACGTCCGACGTCGTGTCGCTGCACGTGCCGCTCACGCCGGAGACACGGCATCTCATCGACAAGCGCGCGCTCGCGCGGATGAAGCGGTCGGCGTACCTGTCAACACCGCGCGCGGCGCCGGTCGTCGACGAAGCGGCGCTCGCGTGGGCGCTGCAGCAGCACCTGCTCGCCGGCGCGGCGCTCGACGTCTACGAGAACGAGCCGCACGATGCATCCGGATCTGCTGCAGCTCGAAAACGTCCTGCTCGTGCCGCATCTCGGCAGCGGCACCACCGAAACGCGCACGGCGATGGCCGATCTCGCGGTCGAGAACGTGATCGGCGGTGCTCGCCGGCCGTCCGCCGCTGACGCCGGTGGTCTCATGACCGGTCGGTCGAGCGCTCGGCCGAAGCGTCGCGCGTCGATCGCGCCGAACGTCGCGTCCATCATGCGCACGCTCGCGCGCGCGATCGACGGCCTCGAGCTGCCGGCCGTCGAGAAAATCTCCGAAGAGAGCCAGGAAGAGCCGTTCCAGGTGCTGATCGCGACGATGCTGTCGGCGCAGACGCGGGATGCGGTGACGGCCGCCGCGTCGGCGCGGCTGTTCAGCGTCGCGCGCACGCCGCAGGCGATGGCGAAGCTCACCGACGGCGCAGATCGAGAAGCTGATCTATCCGGTCAGCTTCTACCGCCACAAGGCGAGGCACGTGAAAGCGACGTGCCGCATCCTCGTCGAGCGCTTCGACGGCGCGCGTGCCGGCGACGATGGAGGAGCTGCTGACGCTGCCGGGCGTCGGCCGCAAGACGGCGAATCTCGTGCTGATCCTCTCGTTCAAGAGCCTGAAGAACATCTGCGTCGACACGCACGTGCACCGCATCTCGAACCGCCTCGGCTGGGTGCGACACGCGCACGCCGGAACGAGACCGAGCAGGCGCTCTACGCGGCGACGACGACGCGCTGGTGGCCGTACATCAACCTGTATCTCGTGACGTGGGGCCAGAACGTCTGCCGGCCGGTCTATCCGCGCTGCGGCGCGTGCGTGATCCGGCCGCTACTGCCCGCAGATCGGCGTCGGCGGCGCGAGCGACGCAGAAGACGATGACGCGTCGCGCGCGACAGTCTTGCTGTCTGCGCTCTGCGTTCGTTCGTCGCATCGGTCGCGCAGCAGATCGCACGGTCCGGTCGATCGTCGTCGAGACGTCGAAGGGCACGTTCGCGTTCGAGACGTACCCGGCGACGCGCCGAAGACGGTCGCGCACATCGTCGAGCTGGTGAAGCGCGGGTTCTACGACGGCCAGCGCGTTCATCGCGCGTGCCGGGGTTCGTCGTGCAGTGGGGCGATCCGCGATCGCGCGATCTGGCGCAGGAGGCCGACTGGGGACGCGGCCGCCGCGTCGAGCGGCGACGCCGATCGGCGTGGCGGAGATCACGAAGAAGCGCGCGCACACGAAAGGCGCGGTCGGCATGGCGCACCCGGGCATCCCGCGCTCGCCGACAGCCAGATCTACGTCACGCTGGCCGACCGTCCCGACCTCGACGGCAAGTACACCGTGTTCGGCCACGTCATCGCCGGCGACGACGTCGTCGAGACGGCTGCGAGCGCGGCGACGTGATTACGAGGATGTACGTGAAGGAGTGACCGCGTGCAGCAGCGAGGGCGCGACGGTCACCACGTCCGCCAGCTCCGGATAGCTGCGCGACGAACTCCGGCGGATACTCGCCGTCGATCGGCTCGCCGAGCTGCTGCTTGATCATCGCGGCGTTGGCGACCGACTTCGCGGAGAAGTGGTTGTTGGTGTAGAGGTACAGCTTCTTCACCAGCTCACGCGCCGCGCCGGCCGTCTCCGAGAACTCCTTCAGCTCGTCGGCCGAGTACAGGTAGTTGTAGCGATCCTCGGACTTGTCGTGCCGCCACCACTTCGCGGCGTTCCGGCCGTGCAGCCGCATGTAGTAGAAGCCGTCGACGTTCGGCAGGTAGTTCTGCCGGATCGAGAAGCGTGAACTTCGGCTCGTCGATCTGCACCCACGCGGCGCCGAACGTCGTTCGAGCAGCGCGAGCGTGTCGCCGATGCGATCGCTCCAGCTCCGGTGCCGCAGCTCGACGGCGACGCGGATAGCCGATCGAGCGCGCGCAGCAGCGCCGCCGAGGTAGTCGCGCGACGCCGGCGTGTCCTTGAAGCTGGCGGGAAACTGCGCGAGCAGCGCGCCGAGCTTGCCGGCTCGACGCCAGCGGATCGATGCCGCGGCGGAACTCGTCGAGGTCGGCGGCGTTCGGTTGCGCCAGCTGCTCGAGCAGCCGCCTGCGTCGTCGCGCGCGTCGTCAGGCAGCGACCCGGCGACGCGTTCGCTGGAACATCCGCGGGTGCGTGAACTTCTGGTAGAGCTTCACCGAGAACTCGAAATCGGCCGGCGTGCGCTCGGCCCAGCCGCGGCGACCTCCGCGCGCGGCTGGCCGTAGAACGTCGAGTTGACCTCGACCGTGTCGAAGTGCTCGGCGTAGAACGCGAGCTCGTCGAACGCCTTCGGCCGTCGGCGAGCGGCGGATAGAAGACGCCGTTCCAGGTGCCCGCGCCCGACGGGTAGTTCCAGCCCGACGTGCCGATGCGAAGGTTAGAGGTCGCCGTACTGTTCCTTGTCGAAGCCGAAGATCACCTTCGAGCCCTTGATCATGATCGGCCGCCGGATCAGATTCGGGTTCTCCATCATCAGGTCGATCGCTTCCTTCTTCGACGTCGGCAGCGGCGCGCTCCTTGAAGACCGGGCTGCGCGTGCTCACGAAGTCGAGGAAGTGATCCGCGTCGATGTGCTTCTCGAGGAACTCACGCGACGGCGGTTCGCTGATTGATGTCGATCTGCTCGCACGTCGACGCCTGGCTGTATCCAGAAAACTTCTGGCGTTCTTGCAGGTCGTTCACGTGGGTTTCGTGTAGAAGATCGGCTTTGCCATAGCCATAGGATAATAGAAATTGACGATGCCGAGGCATGCTGACGATCAACGAGATCTTCCATTCGATTCAGGGCGAGTCGACGCACGCCGGGCAGCCGTGCGTGTTCGTCCGCCTGACGGCCTGCGACCTGCGCTGCTCGTGGTGCGACACGCCGTACGCGTTCCACGAGGGGCGGAAGATGTCGGTCGACGAGGTCGTGGCCGCCGTCGAGGCGCTACGGCTGTCCGCTCGTCGAGATCACCGGCGGCGAGCCGCTGCTGCAGGAGGACGTGTACCCGCTGATGGAGCGGCTGCTCGCGCGCGGACGCACGGTGATGCTCGAGACCGGCGGCCATCGGCCGATCGACGCGCGTGCCGGCGGCGGTCGTCAAGATCGTCGACGTCAAGTGCCCGGCGAGCGGCGAGTCCGGCAAGAACGACTGGAGCAATCTCGATCGGCTGGCGCCGCACGACGAGGTGAAGTTCGTCGTCCAGGATCGCGCCGACTACGAGTTCGCGCGCGACGTCATCGCGCGGCACGACCTCGCCGGCGCGCGCCGCGGCCGTTCTGATGTCGCCGGTGCACGGCGTGCTCGATCCGAAGACGCTGTCGGAGTGGATGCTCGCCGATCGCCTGCCGGTCGCGGCTGCAGCTTCAGCTGCACAAGTTCATCTGGTCGCCGACGACACGCGGGAGTGTGAAGACGTCGATGAAAGCCGTCGTGCTGCTCGAGCGGCGGCCTCGATTCGTACACGGCCGCGGCGATCGCCAAGGCGCAGCGCTTCTCGCTGTTCGCGCTGACGATTCGACTACGGCCAGCGCCACGCGCGCGAAATCGAAGCGGCGCGCGCCGTCGCGCGCGCGCTCGGCGTCGAGCGGCATCTCGAGCTCGACGTCGATCTGCGCGCCATCGGCGGATCGTCGCTCACCTCCGACGACGCCGTGCCGCGCGACCGGGATCTGCGGCTCGACGGACATTCCGTCGACCTACGTGCCGGCGCGCAACACGATCTTCCTGTCGCTCGCGCTCGGCTGGGCCGAAGTCCTCGGCGCGCACGACATCGTCATCGGCGTCAACGCGCTCGACTACTCCGGCTATCCCGACTGCCGGCCGGAGTTCATCGCCGCGTTCGAGTCGCTCGCGGCAGCTGGCGACGCGGGCCGGCGTCGAAGGCGCGCGCTTCCGCGTCCACACGCCGCTCATCACGCTGACCAAGGCGCGACATCATCCGGCGCGGCCTCGCAGCTGGGCCTCGACTACGGCCTCACGCACAGCTGCTACGATCCGTCGCCGGACGGCCGCCCGTGCGGCCGCTGCGACAGCTGCGTGCTGCGCGCGAAAGGCTTCGCTGAGGCGGGTCGTCCCCGATCCCCTGGTCCTGCGCTAGAATCGCGCCTGGTCCTTGCGAATTCTCAACGCCAGCCCATCCGCCGTCAGGTCGTCGCGGCGACCTGCCGTCCTGCTGATCCCGCTCGTCGTAGCCGTGCTGTGGTCGGCGAACCGGACCAGGCAAGAGCGCGAAGCCGAGCTCGACGAACAGGCCGGCACCGTCGCTCAGACAGCCGCCGCATACCTCAATCAGTATCTGGCGGCCTCGATTCGATCGCGTCGGCGCTGCGCGTGCATCCCGCCGTTGATGGCGCTCAGCCGGGAAGGATGCGATCCGCTGTTCGCCGACGTGCTGCTGGCGCAGCCGCTGCTGCTCAACATCGTCCTCACCGACACGGACGGCGATCTCAAAGGGTCGGCGCTCGCCTGCGGCGTGGACGCGGCTCGCAGGCCGTGACCTGCCGTACATCAAGCAGGTCGTCGATCCGGGAAGCCGGTGGTCAGCGATCTGATGACGGGCCAGATTATCGGGCAAGCCGACGATCGTGATTGCGTATCCGGTGCGCTCGGCCGGATGCACGATCGTCGGCGTGCTCGCGCTCGGGCTCAACCTGACGCGTCTGCAGACGCTGTTCAGCGACATCCCGCTGCCGGACGGCTCGGTCGTCACGCTGACGGACGCGAAGAGCCGCGTGCTCGCGCGCAGCCACGACGCCGAGCGCTACATCGGCAACGGCCATGACCCAGAATCCGGCGCCGCCGCGCAGATGTGCCGCCGCGATCAGACGCAAGTCGGGCTCGACGGCGTCGAGCGCTTCTACGGCAACGCGGTCGTCGACGCGGGTCCGTGGCTGCTGAGCGTCGGCATTCCGACCAGCCGTCGCGGTGCAGCGACTCACCGCCTGTGGCGCCGCAGCCTGGCGATCATCGGCGTCGCGATCGGCTCGGCGCTGATCCTGGCCCTCTGGCTGTCCTACGACGTTGAGCCGCGATCTGAACGGCCTCCGTTCCGCCGCGCAGCGCATCGCGCGACGGCGACCTGTCGCCGCCGCGCCACGCTCAGCGTCGCCAACCTCGAGCTCGCGCAGCTGCAGGACGCCTTCATCACGATGGCCGGCAACCTGCGCGACACGCACGACGCGCTCGATCACCAGGTCGAGCAGGAGCGCAAGATGCGCGAGACGCTGCAGTCGCTGCAGCGCCAGGTGGTGCGGCAGGAGCGGCTCGCCGCGGTCGGCGTGCTCGTCTCCGGCGTCGCGCACGAGTTGAACAACCCGCTGCAGGCGATTCTCGGCACCGCGGAGCTGCTCGAGCGCGACCCGGCCTCTCGAGCGCCGGCGCTGCGAGGAGATCGCGTTCGTCAAGACGCAGAGCGGCCGCGCGCGCGAGATCATCCGCAACCTCTCGCGGTTCAGCAGCCAGCAGTCCGGTCCGCCGGCGCTCGTCGATCTGCGCGACGTCATCGCCGAAGTCGTCCAGCTGCGCCGCGCGCGACCTCGAAATCGCCGCCATCGCGCTCGACGTCGAAATCCCGTCGACGCGACAGGTGTACGCCAACTTCACCGAGGTCGAGCAGGTCACGCTGAACTTCGTCATCAACGCGCAGCAGTGCGATCGAGGCGGCCGATCACAGCAGGGGCCGCATTCTGATCCGCGCTGTTCGACGCCGGCAAACGCGTCTGCGTCGAAGTGCAGGACGACGGTCCGGCGTGTCGCCGGAAGACGAGCCGAAGCTGTTTCAGCCGTTCTTCACCACGAAGCCGGTCGGCAAAGGCACCGGCCTCGGCTTGTCGGTGAGCTACGGCATCATCGACGTCGTATGGCGGCTCGATCGGCTACCGCGACAACGAGTGGGGCGGCGCGACGTTCTTCTTCGAGCTGCCGGCCGCCGATGCGGCCGCGCCTCCTGTCGACCGCCGGGTCCGACGGTTCCTCGCAGAGTGCCCATGACCGATCGCCTCTATTACACCGATCCGTATCTCCGCGAGTTTGACGCGCGTTGTCACGGCGTCGATCGCCGCGGCGATCGGCTTGTCGCCGTGCTCGATCGGACAGCGTTCTATCCGACGTCCGGCGGGCAGCCGTTCGACGAGGGACGCTGGGCGGTTTGCCCGTCGTCGACGTCGTCGACGAGGACGACGGATCGATCGCTCACGTGCTCGACGCATCAACCAGCGCCACGAGCACAGATCGGCCAGCGCGCCTGGTTTCACAGTCGGCGACCGCGTTCGCGGCGCGATCGACTGGACGCGCCGCTTCGATCACATGCAGCAGCACACCGGACAGCACGTGCTGTCGGCTGCGTTCGATCGCCTGTTCAGAGTGCGCACCGTGAGCTTTCACCTCGGCGCCGCATCATCGACGATCGACCTGGCGCGCGAGGTGACGCTCGAAGGAAATAACCGCGGCCGAAGACGCAGCGAACCGCGTGGTCTGGGAGGACCGGCCGGTGTCGATCCGCTATGCGACGGCTGCGGAAGCCGCGCAGCTGCCGCTGCGAAAAGAGCCGGTCCGCGAGGGGACGCTGCGCCTCATCGACGTGCAGGATTTCGATCTGTCGGCCTGCGGAGGCACGCACGTCGCGCGCACCGGCGCAATCGGCGCCATCGTCGTCGGCGCGTCCGAACGGTTCAAGGGGGGCTAGCGGATCGAATTCCTTTGCGGAGGCCGGGCGGTGAACCGGTACCGCGCGCTTCGCGACACTATGGCTGCCGCGACGAAGCTGCTCTCCGCCGGGCTCGACGACCTGCCTGCGTCTATCGAACGGCTTCAGGCCGACGCCAAGGGTCAGAAGCGAGCGCTAACCGCGGTGCAGACCGAACTGGCGCGTTTCCGCGCGACCGAGCTGGCCGCCACAGCCGAGGCCGCCTCGAAGGGACGCGTGGTCGCCGCCGCGATCGATGCGGACGCCCAGGGGCTGAAAGCTGTCGCGTCGGCGATTTGTGCGAACCCGGGGTTCGCGGTTGTGCTGATCTCGAATGCACGGCCGGCGCTTGTCGTCGTCTGGAGGTCGGCTGACGTGGACGCGAGCGCCAAAGACATGTTAGCGGCCCTCACGACAAAGTTCGGCGGCCGCGGCGGCGGCTCGGCGGAGAGCGCACAGGGTGGGGGATTGGACGCCTCGGCGGAAGCGATCATCGCGGAGGCTCGCACCGTGGTCAGCGCCGCGCTCTCGGATTCCCCTCCGCGCTAATATCCGCGCACGGGGGCGGTGCCGATCACTTCGAGAGCTCGTCGAGCGACTTGATCGTTTCGTTGAAGTCGGTCGCGTCGACTTTCGCGGCGCCCGGCTCTCCCGGACGCAGCGCGAACACGTCGTTGCCGTGCTGCCCGAACGTGACGCGCTCTTCCTTCTTCCCGTCCTCGAACTTGACGACCACGGTCAGCGCCGGCTTGTCGAGGCCGGTCTTGCTGCGGACTCGACGAACGACGCCGCGCGCATGTTCGACAGCCGCGACAGCATCGATCCAGTGTCCTTGCTCACATCGCTCGGCGCTCGGGCTGACGCGCTTCCAGTCATCCGGGTTGGTCTGGGCGTCTTTGCCGGTGTTCTTCACCTTGTCGAACGCCACCGTCTGGCCGTTGCGCGTGATCTCGATGTGCGTCGCGTTGAAGGGCCGGAACTCGAAAACGTCCTTGCGGCGGTAGTCGTCGGCGCCCTTCTTCAAGTCGTCGGCGAGCGCGCTCTCGACGGTCACGACCACCGGCTTGCGACGCGTCGCGCGCGTAGACCGTGTTGTCCGTCGGCCTTGCCGCCGAGCTGCAGCGTGGCGCGTGCGCTGCCGACGTTCAGCGTGACGGTCGCCTCCGGCTTGTCGAGGCCGTACTTCTTCAGGTCGGCGGGCGTCGGCGTCCGTCGTGACGATCGACTTCATCTGCGCCGTCTGCAGGCGGCCGACCAGCCCTTCGACCGCGCCGAAGTCGGCCTTGCGTCTGGAGCGGCTTGGTCAGCTTCCAGTCGGCGCCTTCCTTCGCGATCGCCAGCGTCTTGCCGTCCGCGTTGATCTCGATGCCGTCGACCTTGTCGCGATCGAACTTCAGCAGCGTCTTGTCGCGCAGGTCGAACGTCGACCGGTTGAACGTCGTTTCCTGGAACGCCGGGATCAGGAAGACCTTCTTGTCGTCGTTGCGCTTCGCGAAGAGGTTCGCGCCGGTCGGCGACTTCTCGCCGATGAGCAGCTTCTCGGTAGTCCTTGTCGCCGGCGCGCCTTGAAGTCGACCTCGATCGCGCGGCTTCGTCGAGGCCGTAGTCCTTCAGGTTCGCCGGGTTCTCGTCGATGACGCGCGTGATGTCGACGGTGCCGAGGCTCGTGGTGATGCCGCGACACTTCAGCTTCGTCGGCCTTGGCCGCCGACCGGCGCGGTCATCTGCCACGTGCCGTCCGTCTTTCTTGAGCGTGGTCGACGTCGCCGTTCGTCGGACGTGATCTTCAGCTCGTCGATCTTGTCGGCCTGCAGACGCCGCGAAGACCTTCTCCTGCTTCGGCGGCCGTCGTCGCTGTCGGCTTCTTCCAGGTGACGAAGTAGATGTACGCGCCGAGGCCGCGAGGACGACGACGAGCGCGATCGTGGATCGCAGGCCGCGCATCTAGCGCCTCCGCCACCAGGTGTAGACGCCCGTGCCGAAGATGCAAGCCCGGGATGACGAGCAGCGACAGCCACGATGACGTTCGTCTGCTGCGTCGCCGTCAGCGTGAGGCGGCGATCGTCGGCGTCCTTCGGCCGGATCGAGATCAGGTTCTCCTGCTGCGACAGCCAGCCGACCGTGTTCATGAACAGATCGCGGTTGCCCTGGATGCCGAGCGCGCCGTTGGCGGCGAAGTCCGAGTCGCCGATCACCACGACGCGCGTCTCCGGCTTCGGCGCGTCGGTCGCCCGGCTTCGGCGGCGTCGCCGGCGGCGCCGCGGCGCGACACCGCCGCGGCGATCGAGACCGGTCCCTTCTTGTCGCCCTTCGCCTCGTCGAGCGACACCTTGCCCGGTCGTCATCAGCGCCTTGATGTCCGTTTCGGCCCAGCTGCGCGGGCTCGTCTCGATGAACGGCTGCGCCGTGTGGCCGTTCACGCCGCCGTGCACCGGCGACGACCGATCGCGCCAGCGGATACGCGGTCATGTAGTTGAAGCGCTCGGTGATCGGATGCGACGGATAGTTGGCGGCGACCGGCACCGACGCGTCGGTGCCGATCAGCCGGCCCATGCCGCTGACGTCGACGACGACGTCGTTGCCGACGTCGATGCCCCAGTCGTGCGCGAGCGCGATCAGGTTGGTGAGCGGCGGGCTGTCGGCCTTGTCCGGCGGATCGAGCTCGAGCAGCAGCTTGCCCGCCTTGTCGAGATACTTCTTCAGCGCGTCGATTTCGGGCGGGAAGAAGTCGGTTCTGCGGCCCGCGACGACGACGACCGCCGCATCGTCGGGCACGGCGCCGGCTGCGCGAGCACGAGCTTGTCGACGGTGTAGTTCTCGCGGCCGAGCGCGGCGGCGATGGCGTTGTAGCCGTCGCGCTCGGACGAGGTCGTGTCCTTCTCGCCGTGGCCCTGCGTGAAGTAGACCTTCTTCTGCTGGCCGGTGACCACCTTGATGATGCCGTTGGTGATGTCCTGCTCGGTGTCGGACGTGACGCGCTCGGTGCGGCCCTTGTAGTTGAAGACGATCGTGCCGTACTGCTGCACCTGATTCTGCTTGCGCGATCGTCGGCTTCTTGTCGGGGTCGATGTACTCGGTCGAGACCTGCTTCGACGTGTACTCGTATTCCTTCAGCTGGTCCTGGTAGCGCTGGAACTCCGGCTCCTGCGCGAACACCATGATCTGCAGCGGCGCGTCGAGCTTCGGCGAGGACGTTGCGGCTCTGGTCCGACAGGCTGAACTGCTTGTTCGCGGTCAGGTCCCAGCGCTTGTTCTGCCGCGCGCCGATGTAGTTGATCGCGACGAGGATGCCGAGCACGACGAGCACGCTGACGCCGGCAGCGTGCCGTAGCGCGCCTGGCGGCCGCGAGAACACCTTCGCGATCTCGCGCCACTGGCCGAGCGTGTAGGCGAGCACGCAGACCAGGCCGGCCCACGCCAGGTAGTACGCGTACTGCTCCTTTGCCGGGAAGCCGAAGCGGATCGCCGACGCGCGACGAACACGAGCGCCGTGCCGAGCCAGCCGACGAGACTGAGAATTCGATTCACCATGTCAGCCGCGCCACCGTTCGCTGTCGACCGACTTGGCGGTCAGGAACAATCCGAACGTGATGAAGCTCAGGTAGTAGATGAGGTGCGTCGTGTCGATGACGCCCTTCGCGAAGTCGTCGAAGTGGTCGATGATCGACAGGTACGTCGTGAGCTTGTCGACCGTCGGCCCCGAGAAGCTGCCGATCCAGTTGATGACCCAGAGCAGCAGGAACACCGCGAAGGTCACCATGCCGGCGACGATCTGGTTCTTCGTCAGGCTCGAGATGAACAGGCCGACCGAGATGAAGCAGCCGCCGAGCAGCAGCAGGCCGAGTAGGCGGTGACGATCGGCTTCCACTCCGGGCTGCCGTAGACGAACAGCAGCGCCGATGTGGATCAGCGTGACGGCGAGCATGCACGCCGTAGAGCGCCATCGCGCCGAGGAACTTGCCGATGATGATCTGGAAGTCGGTGAGCGGCGAGGTGAGCAGCAGCTCGATCGTGCCCGAGCGCTTCTCCTCCGAGTAGGTCCGCATCGTGACCATCGGCATCAGGAACAGGACGAGGATCGTGACGTTCTGCAGCAGCGGCCGGATCAGCTGCTGGTTGACGTTCATCGACTGCGGCCCTGCGCCGAACTGGCCCATCTGCATGCTCTGCGGACGAAGTAGCTGCAGGATGGCGACGAAGAAGTAGCCGTACAGCAGCGCGAAGAGGCCGATGACGATGTAGGCGATCGGCGACGCGAAGTACGACCTCAGCTCCTTGTTGCGCGATCGCGAGGATGTTACGCATGGACACGTCTCCGTTCCGGCCGGTTCCGCCGCCGGCGTTGGGAGCTTCTTCGGTCGTCAGCGACAGGAAGATTCCTCGAGGCTCATGCGCATCGGCCGCAGCTCGAGCAGCCCCCAGCCGCTCGCTGACGACCGCGCGCGCGAGATCGCGGCGGACGTCGTGGCCGCTGCTCGCTCTCGACTTCGTAGCCGACCGATCGCCGTCGCGGCGGTCCGACTCGGCGACGCGCGTCACGCCCGGCACGCGGCGTCAGCGCGCCGCGCCGCGTCGGCGCCGCCGGCGTCGACCTGCACGTACATCGTTTCCGATCCGCGCAGCCGCGCCGTCAGGTTGTCGGGCGTGTCGACCGCGACGACGTGCCCCTTGTTGATGATGACGACGCGCTGGCAGGTCTGCGAGACCTCGGGAAGGATGTGCGTGCTCAGGATGATCGTGTGATCGCCGGCGAGCTCCTTGATGAGCTCGCGCGTTTCGATGATCTGCTTCGGGTCGAGGCCGGCGGTCGGCTCGTCGAGAATCAGCACGTCGGGGTTGTGGATGAGCGCCTGCGCCAGGCCGACGCGCTGCTGGTAGCCCTTCGACAGCTTGCGGCACAGCCGGTTCGCCATGTCGGCGATGCGCGTCCGCTCCATCACGCGCCTGAATGCGCTGCGTGCCGCTCGGCCGACGGCACGCCCTTGATCTTGCGCGACGAACGTCGAGATACTCGCGGACGCGTCATGTCGGGGTAGAGCGGCGGCGTTTCCGGCAGGTAGCCGGTGCGCCGCTTGGCTTCGATCGGCTGGTCGAAGACGTCGAAGCCGGCGACGATGGCCTTGCCTTCGGTGGCCGGCATGTAGCCGGTCAGGATGCGCATCGTCGTCGTCTTGCCGGCGCCGTTCGGGCCGAGGAAGCCGAGGATCTCGCCGCGCTCGACGCGGAAGCTGACGTCGTCGACGGCGGTGACGCGGCCGTAGCGTTTCGTGAGGTGCTGAACCTCGATCACGGAAGCACTCCTATCAACTGGCTGGAGTCTGGAGAGCGCGCCCAGTCGGAGCGCCAACCGAAAATGCTAACCGAACCGCCTGTGTAGGACAACATTGAGCAACATGGGATGGAGGCCTCATGGCTGTAGACGTCGGATCGAAGGCGCCGGACTTCACCCTGACGAACCAGGATCGCCAGCCGGTGACGCTCAGCGAGCAGCGCGGGCACGCCGGTCGTGCTCGCGTTTTTTCCCGCGGCGTTCAGCGGCGTGTGCACGAAGGAGCTGTGCACGTTCCGCGACTCGCTGGCGCAGTTGAACAAGGCGCAGCGCGCAGGTGTTCGGCATCAGCGTCGACACGTTTTTTCGCTGAAGGCGTTTCAGGACCAGCAGAAGCTGACGTTTCCCGCTGCTGAGCGACTTCAACAAGCAGGTGATCCGCGACTACGGCGTGTTCAACGAGGACATGATCGGCCTGAAGGGCATCGCCAAGCGCGCGGTCTTCGTGATCGACAAGGACGGCGTCGTCCGCCACCGCGAGGTGCTGGACGACGCGCGGAACGAGCCGGATTACGACAAGGTGCAGGAGGTGCTATCGGGGTTATAATGAACATATGAACAATGGTTCAGATATTCATGAATCAGCCACGCTGAGCCGGTCGGCCACCGCGACTCTCCGTCGTGAGCTGCTCGCCGACACGTCGGTGGCGGCCCTGGCCGAGACGTTCAAGCTGCTCGGCGACGCGACGCGCGTCCGCATTCTCGACGCGCTGTCGCGGTCCGAGCTGTGCGTCTGCGACCTGGCCCGCCTCCTCGGGCTCACCGAATCGGCGGTGTCCCATCAGCTCCGCCTCCTGCGCAGCATGCGCCTCGTCAAGGCGCGTCGGGCCGGACGCCACATCTACTACACGCTCGACGATCAGCACATCGTCGGCCTGTTCGAGCAGGGCCTCGAGCACGTCGAGGAGCGGCGGCTATGACCGTCTGCACCGTCTGCGAGCTGCACGCCGAGTCCACGTTCAAGATCGAAGGCATGGACTGCCGCGAGGAAGTCGCGCTGCTCGAGCGGCGGTTCAAGAATCTGCCGGGCCTCGAAGACTTCACCGCCGATGTGATGGGCCAGCGTCTTCACGTGAAGTACGACGCCGCGGTCCTCACGACCGCGGAATCGCCGATGCCGTGGCCGATACGGGCATGCGCGCGTGGCTCGAACACGAGGAGCCAATCGCCGGCTCGCCGCGGGCCGAAGAGCGGCGACGGCTGCTTCTCGGCGGGTCGGCCGCCGCGTTGGCCATCGCGCTGGCGCTCGAAGCGTTCGGGATCCATCGGCTCGTCGACTACCTGTATGGCGTCGCGATCGCCGCCGGGCTCGTCGTCATCGCGCCGCGAATCTGGCGAGCGCATCCGCGCGCGGTCGCTCGACATCAATCGTGCTGATGGCGATTGCCGTCGCAGGCGCGATTGTCCTTCATCAGTTCTCGGAGGCGGCGGCGGTTGTCGTGCTCTTCGCATTCGCGCAGATGCTCGAAGCGCGCACGCTCGAGCACGCGCGCGGCGCAATCAGCGCGCTGCTCGACCTCACGCCGGCCGAGGCGCTCGTCCGCGATGCCGGCGGCGAGCGTCGCGTTCACGTGGACGACGTGAGCATCGGCGCGGTGATCGTGATTCGCCCTGGCGAGAAGATTCCGCTCGACGGCATAGTGGCGGCGGGTGAGAGCAGCGTCAATCAGGCGCCGGTCACCGGCGAATCGCTGCCGCCGACAAGGCGCCGGGCGATGAGGTGTTCGCGGGCACCATCAACGGCCGCGGCGCGCTCGATGTTCGCGTCACGCGCGGGCGCCGGGACACGACGCTTGCGCGAATCATTCATCTTGTCGAGCGGGCGCAGGCGCAGCGCGCGCCGGCGCAGACCGTCGTCGAGCGCTTCGCGCGCGTTTACACGCCGGCGATGATCGCACTTGCCGTCTGCGTCGCGGTGGTGCCGCCGGTGGCGTTCGGTGAATCCTGGCAGGCCTGGCTGTATCGCGCGCTCGTGCTGCTTGTCGTCTCGTGCCCGTGCGCACTCGTGATCTCGACGCCTGTATCCATCGTCGCGGCGTTGGCGAGTGCCGCCCGAAAGGGCGTTCTGATCAAAGGCGGCGCGTACCTCGAGCGGACCGGAACCGTCCGCTGCGTCGCATTCGACAAGACGGGGACGCTCACCCGCGGCGTCCCGGAGATTGTCGCCGTCGTGCCACTTAACGGCGCCTCGGCTGGCGCGGTGATCTCGCTGGCTGCGGCGATCGAACATCGGTCGGATCACCCGATCGCGCACGCGATCCTTAGGCATGCGGCGTCGTCCGGTATTTCGGCCAGCCCTGCAAATGGCGTCAGCGCGATCGACGGCCGCGGCGCGCAAGGCCGCGTCGATGGTCATACGGTGGTCGTCGGCAACCATCGGCTGTTCGAAGAGCGGCAGCTCTGTTCCCCGGTTGTCCACGATCAGCTCGACGCGTTCAGCGCGCAGGGGCGCACCGTCGTGCTCGTGGGACGCGACAACGAGCTCGTGGGATTGATTGCGGCTGCCGACCAGCCCCGCGAACAGGGTCGCGAGGCCGTTGCGCTGCTTCGGCAGCAGGGCCTCGAGGCCATCGTCATGCTCACGGGCGACAGTCATGGGACGGCCAAGGCGATCGCGCAGGAGCTCGGCATCAGCGACTTCAGGGCGGAGCTGCTGCCCGAGGACAAACTGACGGCCGTCGATGGAGCTGAAACGCCGGTACGGTTCCGTGGCCATGGTGGGCGACGGCGTCAACGATGCGCCGGCGCTGGCATCGGCCGACGTCGGCATCGCGATGGGCGCGGCGGGCAGCGACGCTGCGCTCGAAACCGCTGATGTGGCGCTGATGGCGGACGAGTTGCTGAAAATTCCTTACGCCTTTCGACTGAGCCGTGCGACCGTGCGGAACATCAAGATGAATCTGGCGATCTCGGTCGTGATGAAGGCCGCTTTCATCGTCGCAGCGATCGCCGGCGTGGCGACGCTCTGGATGGCGATTCTCGCTGATACCGGCGCGTCGATCATCGTGATTGCCAATGCGCTGCGCTTGCTCAGGGCCGACTGAAACCGTCACGCGTCACAACAGGCGATCTCCTCGATCGTTAGATCGCTTCGCGCTGCGCGCTCTCGCGAAGTCGACTGCGGCCGCCAGGACCAGTCTCAGCGCCTGCGGCCATGCCGAGCCGAGGACCTGGACATCCGAGGCGAGCGCATCGGCGTCAGTTCGCGCCGGGGGTGGGGCCACGGCGCCTGTAAGAAGAAGTACGTGACAGACTTCACGTAATTAGCTAATGTGCTAAGTATGCAATTGCGGAATGCGGTCTTCCGCGCGATGGCGGACCCGACTCGGCGCGAGATACTCCGGCTGCTGCGCGCCGCGCCGCGCACATCCGGGGAGATCGCCGCGAAGTTTGATTCGAGCTGGCCGACCGTCTCGCGGCACCTCGCCGTGCTGAAAGCCGCCGGCCTCGTCACCGCGGAGCGCAACGGACAGGAAATCCGCTACGAGTTGAACACGTCCGTGTTCCAGGACCTGGTGGAGCACCTCATGGAATGGGTGAAACCGAATGGCCGCCCACGCTGATTCCCGCGCGCTCGTCACAATCGCCGCTCTCTACATCATCAGCGTCGCCGCGTATCTGCGGCTGCCTCCTGCGACGTTCGACCCTGCGTTCATCGCGTTCCTGTTGCCGACGGCCGCGAGCGCGATTTACGTGCTGATGCGCCTCCTTGCCGCGCACGATCACGAGCGGCAGGGGAACGGCACGTTCGCAGGCACCTACGACGCGATCGTCTTTCGCATCGTCCTCTTCATCAGCGCCCTGCACGTGACCGTCCTCGCCGGCCTCCTTGGGCGCGGAGTGATCGCACGAACCGGGCCGCTCGTGCCGAGGCTCGCACCGATTCTGCTTGGCAGCGGACTGATGGCGATCGGCAACCTGCTGCCGCGGGTAAGACCGAATGTCGCGATCGGTATCCGTACGGCGAAGACGCTTGGCGATCGCGATGCCTGGCTGCGGGCGAATCGGATCGCGGGCTACGTCGCCGTGGCGCTCGGGTTCGGCATTGTCGTGGCCGCGTTGACCGTTCCGCCCGGTCCCCGTGTCGCTGCGGTGGTGGGGAGCATCGGACTGGCCGCCCTCGTCGTGCTCGTCGCCTGGACCTGGAGGGATGCGTATGGCCGACGTGAAACTGCTCGTTGAAGAACGCCGCGGCCCGCTCGATGTGTTCACGACCTGGCTGCCACGTATCGCGCTCGCGATCGTTTTCGTGTCAGTAGGCACAGAGAAATTCGCGGCGCAAGGAATATGGGTGCGCATCTTCCGTGAGATCGGATTCGGTGAGTGGTTCCGCTATCTCACGGGGGCGATGCAAGTCGGCGGCGGAGTGCTGCTGCTGATCCCGCGGACCGCGGCGCTTGGGTTCGTTCTCGTCGGCTGCACGATGCTAGGTGCAGTGGCGTTTTGGGTGCTGACACACCACGCATTCAGTGCGGTCGTTCCCGGCGCCGTGCTCGTCGCAATCGTCGTCTCGGGCTGGGGTGAAGTGACGCGCTTCGCGCTTGCTCGTCGTCGGTACCCGCAGCGACTCTGCCGACATTTCTTAGTTTCTCGCGGGGCCCCACCCCCGCTCGATAACACCTTCGCGCCGTGGCGCTCGGTGTATCAAGAATAGAGCGTCACGGACCCACGGCTCAGGCGAGCATCCGATCGCTTCGCGCTTTGCGCTCGCTCGGGCTCGTTTTTGGCTGATCATGGCTAAAATCGCTTCAATGAAAATCAAACGACGCGACTTCCTTGCGGCTTCGCGTACCAGCCGCTGATCGACGGAGGGCTGGAATTGGGCGCAGCAGCGGTCGCGTTTGGCGCCGCTGAATCAGCATTGGCGCAGCGACGAGAGGCTATCTACGGGCTGATTGGGAACATGACTGCTATCGAGGGCAAGCGAGACGAGCTCATCGCAATTTCTGCTCGCAAGCGTCGTCGATATGCCAAGGTGCCTCAGCTACATCATCGCGAAGGACACGACTGATGCAACGGGATCTGGATTACGGAAGTCTGGGACAACAAAGCGGCTCACGACGCCTCGCTGTCGCTCCCGGAGGTGAAAGAGGCGATCACCAAAGGTCGGCCGCTCATCGCCGGGTTCGGCGACCGTGTCGTCACCACACCTGTCGGCGGCCCTGGGCTGGCGCTGCCGAAGGGCTAGGGCTGACCGAGGTTCAGCCGCGCACCGAACATCGCGCGACGCGGGTCCATAAAGACCGTGGGATGACCGAAGTTCGGGCTGAAGAGATTGTCCGTCGCCAACGCCTCTTCCGCCGTGTCGTTGAGCGCATTGAGCACGTCCACGAGCAGCTCGATGCGCCCGACGCCGCCAAAGCGAATCGTTCTCGAGATGCGCACGTCCAGGATTGACTGCGACGACAAGCGGCGCGACCCGCGCGGCTCGAGGAGGATGCGCTGGTCGCCTTGCGGCAGCGAAACCTGGGCAGTCGCTGCCCACGGCTTCCCGCTGAAGTACTGCAGATTGGCTCCGATAACAACACCGGTCCTGGGCACATCGATCGTGCCCATGACGCGGAACATGTGCGGCCGATCGTTCGGCAATCGACCGTCCGCGTTGGTGAGGCTGTTCGGGTCCTGCCCGAATGTCGTGGCGGTCGGGAACGCAGGGGCAACGGTGCTGACCTGCGGATCTGCGGCGGTCCCTCCGCTCGACGCCTGCAATCCCTCAGCTCTCGACAGGGTATAGGACGCGAGTGCCTGCCACCCATTCGAGCGGCGCTTCTCGACCATCATCACGAGACCGTTGTACGCGAGCGAGTATCCGTCAGGGTTGGTCAACAGAAATCGGCGACTGGCCGTGGAGTTGGTGAGCACGAACACCGGCAGCGTGCGGCCGTCGGCGAGCGTGCGCGTCTCCTCGCGATACTGACCTCCCACGTCTGTCCACGCGATGAAGTTGCTGCCGTTCTTCCGGATGTAGGCAAGCGCCGCCGCCAGACGAGATCCGAGCTGGCGATCCACGCCAATCGAGTACTCATCCGTGCGCGGCGTCCGCGTATCGGGATCGAGCATCAGGTTGATCTTGGGATCGACGACCGAGACAAGACGCGTGTACCCGCCGGTCGCGGCATCGAACGCCATGGTGGTGATCGGCGTCACGCCAGGATGAATCGGGCTGATTTCTCCGGTCAACACGCCCTGATTGAACCGACCGTAGCTGGCGCGCAGGATCGTCCGCCCATCGGCGGTGAGCCTCTCGGTGACGCCAAGCCGTGGTGAGACGACGTTCCACGCGTAGAGCGTCCCCAGGCCACGGATAATCCCGCCGGTCTCGCGCCCTTCCGCATCGGTCGCCGTGAGGTCCTGACTGATGGCGCGGCTATGGTCGAACCGCACACCGGCGTTGATGGTCAGCCGCTCCCCAACGGTCAACGTATCGCTCCCGAACGCCGCCGCGGTGATGAATTCGCCGCCGCTAATCGAAGGCGCGCTGGAAATCGCTTGAAAAGGACGGCCGCTGTCGTCGATATATCTCACGCCGCCCGGAATGTCGGAGGGCTGATAGTGTTCGCCCTTTTCGATCTGCGTGCCGACCTTCCATTGATGGTCCGCGGCGAACAATCCGGGGCGATAGTGGCTCAGCGTCGCCTTGGCCGTCGTGCGAATGAGCGTCAGCCCGCCGACCTGCGACGGATTTCCGCTCGACACGCCCGTCGCGCGATCGAACCGGTTCGGCGTGGTGGAATCGCCGGAGCTCGCGGCGTCCGTTCGCGAATAGACGAACCGTCCGGCACGCACATCCCAGAGCGTGTTGGCCGACAAGGTCTGCGTGAGATGGCCGAACGTCATCGTTGGCACCGACGCGCTCAACCGCTGGGTTGCCTCGAACGGCGTGACGAGAGTTGGGCTCTGAGGATTCACCCAGAACTCGTCGTTGAAGCTTTGCATCAGCTGCACGCTCGGCGTGAGCCTCCACGTGAGCTTCGCAAAAATCTTGTTCTGCTCGTAGGTCCTGGGGAAGGCCGGGTCTGTGCCCGGCTGGCTATCGTAATCGCGCAGGTACTGATATCCCGTGAAGAACCAGAGGCGATCGCGAACAACAGGACCTCCGAGATTCGTCGTGAAGTCCCGGTAGCGGGCGCGCTCGTAACCGCTTGGGGATGGGCGGCCCGCAACCGGAAGCAGCACGGGCTGGCTGGTCAAGCCGGACGTCTGTCCGAAGTACGACGCGTCGTACAGGAAACGATCGCCGCCTTGCTTGGTGAGCACGTTGAAGACGGTCCCCTGGATGTTGCCGAACTCGGCGGACACGCCGACGGACTGGACCTGAATTTCCTGGATGACGTCGACGCTCGGTTCGGCGCGCGAGACGCCGGCGCACGGGCATGTGAAGTTCGTGCCGTCGATGAGGAACAGGTTCTCGTTGCCGCCGGAGCCGAACGCGGACACGGTATTCACCGTGCCGCTCGACGGGGACGTGGGCGACACGCCGGGAGCCGCCCGGATCGCGTCGAACATGCTGAATCGACGCGTGGGAACGCCGGAAAGATAGTCGGGTCCGAAGCGAGCCTCGACACCGCTGCCGCGCGCTTCGATGCGGGAGCCCGATCCCTCCACTGTCAGTGATTCCGCAACGCCCGCCAGCCGCAGGACCGCCGTCCTCTCGAGAGTCGCACCTGCTCCGATACGAAGATCGCTCTCGAGATAGGTCGCAAACCCCGGCAACTCGATCTCGAGCAGGTAGGGTCCAGGCGGCAATACGGGAAATCGCAGTTGCCCCTTCTCATTCGTGGTCGTCGTCGCCGGGCCGCCGATTAACGCCGGCGAGGTCAGGCGGACCCGCGCCCCCAGCAGGACGGCGCCTTGTTCGTCCTTGACGGTGCCGATGAGGGCTCCGGTCAAAGCCTGCGCCGCGGCTAACCACGGCAGCAGCACACACGCCGTCGCAACGGACGCCACCAGTCGCGGGCGTCGGGTTCGTAATCGCCTGCGCAGCTGAATGGCCATGTGAGACTCTCGCTCGCTCCGCCGGGCGTTGCAAGACCCAAAAAAGATGGAACGTGGCCGCGCCGCTCTGCGTCGACGCGGCCACCGTGAGCAGAGGCTATCTCGATTCGGTGCGGTGGCGTGCGACTCCAACGGCAGTTCCGGCGAAGTGTCCGGTTGGTGGCGGCACGCCGTCACGAACGCGCAGCACACCGCTCAGGGTGGTGCGCATCATGTCGCCGCGCACGCCAATCCGGGCGCGCTCCTGGCCGATCTCGAATGCCTGAGTGCTCGTGATGGTATTCGTGTTGACGACTGAAAAGGTCTTTTCGACCGTGTCGAGGATCACCTGCTGGTGAATCGTGGACCGCAGGATCGGTTCGCCGCTCTGAAACGATCCGGGAGACGAGAAGCTCGCCGGAGCCGTATTCCGATAGAACGTCGTCGTGCCGTCTCTAATCACGATTGAAAACGGCCCATGCGGCGTCACCCGCGTGGTCTTTACATCCGTGAAGAACGTGATCATCGCCGTCGTTTCGTTCTGGTTCGCCGGGTTCGAATCGGTGAAGACGGTGTCGACGCCCTCCAGCTGCGACACATAGCCGAACTGCTGCGACGTGCCGAGGGGTGCGTCCGGCGTCGCGCCGAAATTGTTCACTTCCCCGATGACTTCCATGACGACGTGGCCGGTTTGGATACGAACTGCGTTTTCGTCCGTAGTGGACGATGCAGCGGTGGCTCCAGAGAACGACAGGCTGGCGACCGCGGCTGCGAAGAGCGTTGACGTCGTACGGCAAGGGATACGAAACATGACCTGACCTCCGTAAAGGACGTTCGTTGATGAACGCGCGCCCTACTGTCGCGGATGCGGTCGACTCGATCGATGCACGGAGGGTCTCCAGGTGGTCTTTTCTTGGTCTCCGCCCGCTGCTGCGACGAAATGTCCAGGAATTGACATGCTAGACTTCCGACGCTCACCGGTCATGAATCCTTCCGCGGCGCGTCGCATTCGCTTCGGGGAGTTCGAAATCGACTTCGACGCGTGCGTGTTGCTTCGCGACGGAGCTCCCGTAAAACTCCAACAGCAGCCGTTCGACGTGTTGGCGATCCTCGTGGAGCGGCCGGGTGCGCTGGTTGCGCGCGACGATTTGCGGAAACGGATGTGGCCGTCGGACACGTTCGTCGACTTCGATCACAGCCTCAACATCGCGGTGAACAAGCTGCGGGCGGCGTTGAACGATTCGGCCGACCGGCCGCGATTCATTGAAACCATTCCTCGGCGAGGCTATCGGTTCATCGGTCGAATCGATGACACGGCTCAGGTCGAATTGCACCCGGCTCGGTCGCTGATCCGGCGGCGGGTGTTCGCGGCGAGCCTTACCGTCGCACTCGTGACGGTGCTCGCCGGTGTGGCGGTGTTGTTGAAGTTTCGCGGCGCATCGAACACCACAGGGCCGGCATTCCAATCGATTGCTGTGTTGCCGCTGGAGAACTTGTCGTCGGATTCGAGTGACGCGTTCCTAGCCGATGGCATCACCGACGAACTGACAACCGATCTTGCGAAAATTTCGTCGCTGCGTGTGGTTTCCCGCGGCTCGGTGCTGCAATTCCGAGGCGCGCACATGCCAATGCGGCGCGTCGGCGAGCTGCTGAACGTTCAGGCGCTCGTCGAGGGCACGGTCACCAGAACGGGCGATCGCGTCCGCGTGACGGCGCAGCTCATCGACGCCGCGGCCGATCGACATCTCTGGGCCGAGAGTTATGAGCGCGACGTCCACGATCTTCTCGGACTGCAACGCGACATCGCGGCCGCCGTTGCCCAACACGTTCAAGCGAAGTTTACCGAGCACGAGCGCAAGGCGCTAACATCGGCGTCTCGCGTGAATCCCGATGCGTATCTCGCGTATATCAAAGGTCGGTCGTTCTGGAACCAGCGGACTCCGGCTGCGCTCGAAAAAGGGATTGCGGCATTCCAGCAAGCGATCGACGCTGATCCGATGTATGCGCGTGCGTACGCCGGCATGGCTGACTGCTACACGGCGCTTGGATACGGCAGCTATCTTGCGCCGAAGATCGCGTTCGTCCGCGCGGAGGCGGCGGCAGCCAAGGCGATTACGCTCGATCCGGAATTAGCGGAGCCTCACGCATCGCTCGGATACGCGAAGCTGTACTACGACTGGGACTTTGCCGGCGCCGACGTCGAGTTCAACCGTGCGCTGGCACTCGACCCGAACGCGGTGACGGCGCTCGACTGGCACAGCGTTTATCTCACGGCGATGGGACGCTTCGAGGAAGCGCGGGTCGAAATCCGGCGCGCTCGCGAACTCGATCCGCTTTCGGTGGCGACCAACACCGATGTGGGGTTTGTGGATTACTACAGCGGACGCTATGCGGACGCCGTGAAGCAACTGCGCGCAGCTGTCGAGATGAATCCCACCTTCCCGTTGGCGCACCTGTGGCTCGGACGCACGTATCAGGCGCAGCGCGAGTACGATGCCGCGATCGGTGAGTACTCGTCAGCCGGTAGTGTCCTTATCGATTGGCCTGTGACGATGGCGGCGATTGGCCATGTCTACGCCGTGTCGGGGCGGCGCGAAGCCGCCGAGCGCGTCCTCCACGACCTCCGCGATCTGTCCAGCCGCAAGTACGTCACGCCGTACGGCGTCGCACTCGTGTACGCAGGGCTCGGCGACGGCGAGTCAACGTTCGATTGGCTCGATCGGGCCGTGGGCGATCGGGCGCACTGGCTCGTGTGGCTGAAACTGGATCCGCGGTTTGCGCCCCTGCGAGGCGATCGTCGCTTCGAGGCGCTGGTTCATCGCATCGGCCTCTGACGGGCGCGCGAGCGAAGATTACGTCGACAGCCACACCTTCGCGACGCGCAGTCCGTCGAGCGCGTCGACGCGCATCTTTCGGCCTTCGACGTCGATCGTGTCGCCGACGCGGGCGCGTCGGCCGAGCCGGCCGAGCACGTAGCCGCCGATCGTCGTGTACGTCGTCCTCGTCGATGTGCAGGCCGAACTGCGGGTTGACGTCGGTGACCAGCGCGAGGCCGTCGATGTCGGCCGATCCGTCGGCGCGCGCGACGATGCGCGTCCGCGCGCCCGTCGCGCCCGCGAACTCGCCGACGATGCGCTCCATCAGCGACTCGAACGTGACGAGCCCGGCGGTGCCGCCGTACTCGTCGATGACCAGCGCTTCGCGCACGCGGCGGCGCCGCATTTCGGCGAGCAGATCGTCGGCGCCAGCGTTTCGGGCACGGTCAGCGCTTCGCGCGCGAGCGACGCCGGCGTCGATCGGCGTCGCCGGGCGCGGCCAGCGCGCTGACGAGATCGGTCACGTGCAGCATGCCGACGATGTTGTCGAGATCGTCGCGATAGACCGGCAGCCGCGTGTGGCGGCCCTGCGCGATCTGCGCGACAGCGACGTCGCGCGGCGTGTCGCGCCGGCGACGCGCGACGAGCTCGGTGCGCGGCACCATCACCTGGCCGGCGGTGAGATCGGCGAAGCCGAAGACGCGGTGGAGCATCTGCTCTTCCTGCTCCTCGAGCACGCCCGCTTCCTGGCTCGCCGTCACCAGCATCTTCAGCTCTTCTTCCGAGTGCACCATCGCGCGGCCGTCGCGCGCCGCGCAAGCCGAGCAGCCTTGACGACGGCCTGCGCCGTGCCGTGCACGAGCCGGATGAACGGCCAGAACACGCGCATGAACAGCTCGAGCGGCTTGCACGACCCAGATCGCCGTCGCCTCGGCGCGCTCGAGCGCGATCCACTTCGGCGCCAGCTCGCCGAAGACGATCTCGAGCGCGGTGATGAGCGCGAACGCGATCGCGACGGCGATGCTGTGCGCGGTCGCGGCCGCGATGATGCGCCGGCAGGAACGCGAGCGCCGGCTCGATCGAGCGAGGCGAGCGCCGGCTCGCCGATCCAGCCGAGACCGAGGCTCGCCATCGTGATGCCGAGCTGCGTGGCGGCGATGTAGCGATCGGGCGCCGTGACGGCGCGCCGCACGGCCCGCGCGCCGCGGTGGCCTTCGGCGATCAGCTGATCGATGCGCGTCTTGCGCACCGTGACGATCGAGAACTCGGCGGCGACGAAGAACCCGTTGGCGAACGACCAGCGCCAGCAGCGCCCGCGAGCCGCCACAGCATGGCCGCGAGCGACTGCTCCATGGCCGAAATCTTACGCTTTTCGGTTGGAGAAGAAGTGCGCGTCGACGAAGTTGTCGATGATGCGTCTGGTTGGCGGGATCGACCGTCTCGAACTGGATGCCCATGCCGACGCGGCGGTCGCTCCAGGCGACGCGCCCTTCGGCGTCGATGTCCTTCTTCGAGCCGGGCATGCGGAAGCGAACCTTGATCTTCGACGCCGCCGTCGAGCGGGCTGGTCGTGCGGATGGCGATGCCGCCGTGGCTCAGGTTCAGCGTCAGCGCCGCGGCGATCGTGTTGCCGAAGCGGTACTGGATCGGAATGCCGAGCACGACGCGCGGGCTGCCGCGGCGGTTGAAGTTGTCGGGAAACAGGTGCGGCGCGAGCGACGGCAGGATGTGCTGCACGGCGCTGTACTCGTTGACGTAGCCGGCGACGCCGAGCGCCGCGAGCTCGCGCACTTCGTCGGCGCTGGCGATCGTGCCGCTGAAGACCAGGATCGGCAGCCGCCCGTCGTCCAGCTTGCGGATCGAGCGGACGAGGTCGACGCCGGGCGCGTGCGGCAGCCGCAGATCGAGCACGATCAGATCGATCTGGTCGAGGTCGGCGCGGACGCGCGCGAGCAGCTCGGCCGCGCTCTTGACGGCGATCGCCTTGTGGCCGGCGCTCTCGAGCGCCGCGCGGAAGCGGTCGCGCACGAACGCCGTGTCGTCGGCGATGACGACGGTTTTCGCGGTGACCGAGGTGCTGGCCATCTGAGAAGGTATCGGAGGACGCGACAGCGGGCGTTAGGCCGCGTTGCAGATTTGCGCAGCGATCTCGCTATAATCCGAACTCTTATCGCGATCGCGCCTGCCGGCCGGATTCTGGCACGTCACGTCCCAAATTGCCAAACCGAACGCCAGCGCCGATCCGCGAGGAGACGTATGGCCACCTGCCCTGAATGCGACGCCGAGATCGAAGTCGACGAGTTCGATGTCGACAAGGGCGATCAGCTGAGTTGCCCCGAGTGCGGCTCGAACCTCGAGGTGACCGGCCTGTCGCCGCTCGAGCTCGATCTCGCGCCCGACGACGACGATGACGACGACGAGGAGGACGACGACTGAAGACGACGACGAGACCGAGGACGACGACGACGACGATGACGAAGACGAGGACGAGGAGGACGAAGGCTGCGAATGACAGCGCTGCAGAAGGAAGCAGGCGCTTCGCGACGACGCTCGCCTCGCTCGAGCTCGGTCGTCGTCGCCTACAGCGGCGGCGTCGACAGCGCCTACCTCGCCGTACGTCGCCACCGACACGCTCGGCGACCGCGCCGTCGCCGTCACCGCCGACAGCCCCAGCTATCCCGAGCGTCATCGCGCGGCTCGCGCTCGAGATCGCGCGCGATTCGGCCTGCGCCACGAGATCATCCACACCAGCGAGCTCGAGCGCCCGGAGTACCGCGCCAACCCGGCGAACCGCTGCTACTTCTGCAAGCACGAGCTCTACACGCACCTGTCGCGCATCGCCGCGGAGCGCGGCGCCGTCGTCGTCGACGGCAACAACGCCGACGATCGCGGCGACTACCGGCCGGGCCGCCAGGCGGCGCGCGAGTTCGGCGTCCGCAGCCCGCTCGACGAAGTGGATCTCACGCAAGGACGAGATCCGCGAGCTGTCGCGGCGCGCGGGGCTGCCGACGTGGGACGAGCCGGCGTCGGCGTGCCTGTCGTCGCGCATTCCGTACCACACCGAAGTGACCGACGAGAAGCTGCGCACGATCGAGCGCGCGGAGCAGGCGCTGCGCGCGCTCGGGTTTCCGCGTGTGCCGCGTGCGGCATCACGACGAGCTCGCGCGCGTCGAGATCGCGCGCGACGAGATGCCGCGCGCGCTCGAGCCGACGATCAGCCGCGCGATCGTCCGCGAGCTGAAAGCGTCGGCTACCGCTACGTCACGCTCGATCTGCAGGGCTACCGCACCGGCAGCCTGAACGAAGGACTCGTGCTTCGGCCAGCGTAGGCATACTCACGCCGGCTTCTTCGCCAGACACAACAGCGAACTGCCAAACGGGCTGTTTGCGTAACGCAGCCACACGCTCTCGAGGAGCACGGCTGCCGTGAGCAGCGCGTTTACCGGCCCAGGCGGCACCGAGATCTCCCGCTGAGAGTCGACTTCTCCCGCCAATCCACGCATCCTTTGAACGCGCGCGAAGCGCAGCCAGCGGCAGGAACAGCGCGGCGTTGGTGTAAGTCAGCCGCACGACTTCGAATCCTTCACCTACCAACAGCGCGCGCAGCGATTCGCGCGCTGTACCGACGCCGTTCGTGGCTGAGTACCGAGTGATCGCCCCGCAGCATGTCCATCGCCGCGACATTGATGACGGCGAAGCCGCCGGCGCGAACCACTCGGTACATTTCCGAGACGGCCTTGTGTTCGTCCGCATCGTCGAGCGAATAGAGGACATCGAACGACGTGACGAGGTCGAATGACTCGCTCGGGAATGGGGCAGCCGTCACGCTGGCGCGCGCGAGTCGCACTCGGCCGGCCTCGCGGCCGAGGCGGAGGCCGGTCGCGGACAGGTCGAATCCAAATGCGACGCCATAACGGCTGAGCAGTTCGAGGTTCGCGCCGGTCCCGCAGCCGCAGTCCAGGACCCGAGGCGCCGATACGTCCGCGACAGCGCCTGGGCCAGCAGCGGCCTGACGAAAGCGCGGAAGCCGCGGAACCAGAAATGGCGCGCTTCGGCGCGCGCTGTCGCGCGCAGTAGCTCGTCCATTCGGCGCGGCATTGTATCGTTACTGCAACATCGGCTCGTTTTATTGACACGGCAGAGATAGCTTTGTAAGCTTCCACCTCGTGAGGATCAACGAATGAATCGCGCCCGTCGTCTTTTCTCGACCATTGCACTTACCGCGGCCGTTTCGGTCGCGGCCGCCGGATGTCATAAGAAAGTTCCGGCCCCGGCTCCCGCGCCGCCGCCGCCGCCGCCCGGCTGCTCCCGCAGCCGCCGCCTCCGCCGCCGCCTGCACCGCCGCCGCGGCCCGCGCCGGCGCCCGCGCCGCTCAGCGAAGAAGAGGTTTTTCGTCAGAAGTCAGTCGCTGACCTGAACGCGGAAAAGCCGCTCGACGATGTCTTCTTCGATCTCGACAAGTCCGATATCCGCGACGACGGACGCGCGTCGCTGCAGAAGGACGCCGACTGGATGAAGAAGTGGGGCGGCGTCGCGGCCGGCCTGGCAATCACGGTCGAGGGCCACTGCGACTCGCGCGGCAGCGCCGAATACAACCTCGCGCTCGGCTCGCGGCGTGCCGACGCGGTGAAGGACTACCTCGTCAACCTCGGTGTTCCGGCCAGCCGGCTTACGGTGGTCAGCAAGGGCAAAGAGCAGCCTTCTGCTCCGAAGAGAACGAGTCCTGCTGGCAGCAGAACCGCCGCGGACACTTCATCATTACGGCGAAATAGGCAGGACGGGCGGGAAGGGCAGGACGGACGGGAGACCATCATCGAGTCGGTCCCGTCCTGCTTATCCTGCCGTGCCCTCGACTCCCGCCAGCATCCTTCTCAGCGCCTGCTCGCTCATCCGATACTTCGCCGTTTTCTTCCCGTTCACTCACAGCACCGGAATTTCCAGGCCGTAGCGCGCTTCGAGCTCGCCATCAGTCGAGATGTCGATCTCTTCGATCGCAATGTCCGCCGGCGACGACGCGGCAACGCGTTCGACCGTCGCTTTCATCTCGTCGCACAGATGGCAGCCCGGCCGCGAGTAGAGCGCAGCGCGATCACGACGCCGGTACTGCGCGGCACTCGGCGGCGATGCGCTCGGCGGCGGCCCGCGGATCGGCGGCGGCGATGATCGGCCGGCCGACGACCAGATAGCTCGCACCCGCCGCCAGCGCCTCGGCGGCGGTCATCGTCCGAGTCTGGTCGTCGCTTCGTTCAGCGCTAGCAGCGTTTCCGATCGGCGCGGCGCCACCTCTGATGCCGGGCGTGACGATCGCAAACGACGCTCCGCAGCGGCGCGCGAATCAATGCGATTTCCTGCGGCGACGCGACGACGCCGTCGAGGCCAGCGTCCCTGCGCAAGCACCGCGAGCCGCTCCACCTGAGCCGCCGATCGGACCGCGCATGCCGATCTCATCGAGCACGTCGTCGCTCAGGCTCGTCAGCATCGTCACGGCGATGACGAGCGGCGCCGGGCGCGACGCGCGCGGCCGCTTCCTCGTCGGCCGCTCGCGCGCGGCTCGCATCATGGCGTCGCCGCCCGACGCGTGGACGTTCACCATCCAGACGCCGAGCCGCGTGGCGGCGGCGACCGCGCCGCGCGACGGTGTTCGGGATGTCGTGGAACTTCAGATCGAGAAACACGCGATCGCCGCGCGCGACCAGTTCCTCGACGATCGACGGCCCGTGGCTGGTGAACAGGCGGCTGCCGATCTTGAACCCGCCGACGGCGCCGCGAAGGCGGTCGGCCAGGCGCCGCGCTTCGTCGGCGCGTATCCACGTCGAGCGCGACTAAGAGCTGATCCATTCCTTGTCTTTCGAGCGCGTGTCGATCGTCCCGACCAGATCGGCGACGCGCGCGATGTGATGGCGCTGCATGTAGTCGCGGATGCCGTCCGAGCAGCTTCGGCCAGATGAACGGATCGACGAAGTTCGCCGTGCCGACCTGCACCGCCGTTGCGCCGGCGATGCATGAACTCGAGCGCGTCGCGCGCGTCGGCGATGCCGCCCATCCCGATGATCGGAATCTTCACCGCCTGCCGGCACTCGTAGACCATGCGGACGGCGATCGGCCGGATCGCCGGTCCGCTCAAGCCGCCGACGATGTTCGAGATCTTCGGCCGGCGCGTCTCGACGTCGATGACCATCGCGAGAAACGTGTTGACGAGCGACACGGCGTCGGCGCCGGCGTCTTCGGCCGCGCGCGCGAACGACGCGACGTCGGTGACGTTCGGCGTCAGCTTGGGAATCAGCGGCAGCCGTGTCACCTTGCGCACGGCGCTGACGACGTCGAAGGTGCCGTTCAGGCTGCAGCCGAACTGGATGCCGCCTTCCTTGATGTTCGGGCACGAGATGTTCAGCTCGATTGCGGCGACGCCCTCGGCGTCCGACAGGATCCGCGACACTTCGACGTACTCGTCGAGCGTCGTGCCGCACACGTTGACGATGACGGTCGCGCTCGGCGCGCGCGCAGCTCCGGCAGCTTTTCGTCGACGAACCGGCGGACGCCGATGCCCTGCAGGCCGATCGCGTTCAGCATGCCCGCCGGCGTCTCGACGATCCGCGGCGCGGGATGCCCTTCGCGCTCCGCGAGAAACAGTCCCTTCGACCGCGACGGCGCCGAGCGACGACAGGTCGACCGACGTCGGCGTACTCGACGCCGTAGCCGAAGCAGCCGCTCGCCGCGATCAGCGGGTTCGTGAGCGTCAGCGAGCCGATGGCGACTGACAGATCCAGGTCGGTGCTCAACATCTCCACCACGGACGCAGAGGACGCGGAAAAATTATTCCCATCGAATCTGATCCGCCGGCAACACCGGACCGGCGAGGCACGATCGCACGTGGTGGAACACGCCGTCGTCGCCGCGCATCGGGACGACGCAGCTGTAGCAGCCGCCCAGGCCGCATCCCATGATGCGCTCGACCGACACCTGGCACGGCCGGCCGTGCCGCGCGGCGATCTTCGCGACGGCCGCGAGCATGCCTTCGGGGCCGCATGCGTAGATCATCACGGGCGACGGCGGGCGTGCGAGCCGCAAGGCGGCGATCGAGCGGCGCGACGATCGCGTCCGCGCTCGCCGGCGCTGCCGTCCTCGGTCGTCAGCACGAGCTCGACGCCGAGCGCGCGAAAGAAATCGAGATAGAAGAGCTCGTCGGCCCGTCGCGCGCCGTAGAACAGCGTCGTGGCGAACGCCGCGCGCGCGCAGCGCCTCGGCCAGCGTCGCGAACGGCGCGAGGCCGACGCCGCCGGCGACCATCCACGCTTCGTCGGGGCCGTCGACGATGGTGAACGGCGGCCGAGCGGGCCGAGGCAGGCGACCTGCTGGCCGGGCCGCGCGTCGTACAGCGAGGCCGTCGACGGACCGATGCGCTTGCTCAGGATGCGAGATGCCGGCAGGCTGCCCGGCAGCGTCGCGCAGGACCTCGAAGACCGAAAACGGGCGGCGCAGCAGCGGATCGTGGCCGCGTCGCGGCCTTCGACCATCACGAATTGGCCGGGTGCGGCGGACTGCGCGATCGCCGGCGCCGCCAGCGCGAGCGACGTTGTAGTCGGCTCGACAGCCGGCGGTTCGCGATCACTTCGGCGGCGACGTCGACCGGCATGGCGCCAGTATACTTGGCCGAAGGACCAGCGTGCGATACCTCCGGATGTTGAGCAACTCGCTCGCCGCCGCGCTGCTGGCGATCGACGTACGTGCTCGATCGTGGTCCTGCAGCTGAATCCCTCGCTGCCGCTCGCACCAGCGCGCCTTGCGCCGCTCGCGGACACGTCGGGTTGTTCTACGCGCTCCATCTCACCGTATCTTCTACGTGCTGCTGGTCGTGCGGCAGCTGCTTGCGCGCGAGCCGTTCTCGCCGGCGTGGCTCAGCGTCGGCGTGCTGCTGTGGCTGTGCGCCGTGGCGGCGGCGGCGGCGCGGCGCTGATGTGGCGCCAACCTGCAGACGTTCGCGCTCGTGCTCGATCGGGTCGACGGCTGCGGCGATTGAAAGCGGCGCGCCGATGCTGGCGGCTGCCGCGCTGGTGTTCGCTCTTTTGGCTGTGGCCCGGACGCGCTCGGTTGGCCGCGAGCGCGCGGCGTGGGCGGCGCTGCTGTTGATTGTCAGCGCTGGATCGGTCGTCGGGCCGCTCGCGCTGCGCGGGCGCGGCGTGCCGCTCGCGCTCGACGCGCGGCCGCTCGATGTGTCGATCGACGCCGGAGTGCAGCAGCCGGCCCGGCGCGCGTCACGATCATCGCGATCGATGCCGGGTCGCTCGACTTCATCACGAGCGCGACGGCTGAAGGACGGCTGCCGAACTTCGGCCGGATTCTCGACGCCGGCGCCGTGATGGCATCTGGCGACCCTTCATCCGACGTCGGCCGAGGCCGTGTGGGCGGCGGTCGCGACCGGCAAGCTGCCGCAGAAAAACGGCGTGCGGTCGGCCAGGCATCTACCGCCTGGTCCAGGCGGCGGACGTCGATCCAGCTGCTGCCGGACTATCTGTTTCGCTCACGAACCTTGTCCGCTTCGGCTTTCTGATCGAGGAGCCGCACACGTCGGCGACGCTGCGGGCGCGCACGCTCTGGAGCATCCTCAGCACGCTCGGCGTCTCGGTCGGCGTCGTCGGCTGGCCGCTCACGCATCCGGCGCCGGTCGTTCGCGGATATCTCGTGAGCGACGCGCTCGCGCGGCTCGCTGCGAACCGCTTCCGGCATCGACGATCCGCCGCTGTTTATCCGCCGGACCTCGAACAGACGGCGCTCGCTGCGCTCGACGAGCCGCGTCGTCCAAGCCCGGACGGAGTCGTCCCGGCGTCGATGGAGTCAGAGCCGATGTTCGACCGGACGCTCGGCGACAGATTCGAGGCGGCACGCCGGATCGATCTGGCGTACGAGCGGGTCGCACAGGCGCTGACGCAGGTTCACCCGCCTCAGGTGACGCTCGTGCGGTATCAGAGCCTCGATCCGATCGGCCACTACTTCCTTCGCTACGCGATGCCGTCGGAATTCGGCGATGTCACGGACGACGAGCGGCGGCGCCTCGGGCCGCGTGCTCGAGCAGCACTACGCGGTCGATCGACGAGGCCATCGGCCGCGGCGATGGCCGCGCTCGGTCCCGACGATCTGCTGCTCGTGGTGTCGGGTTACGGCATGGAGCCGCTCGGCGTCGTGCAAGCGCCTTGCTCGAGCGTGCGATCGGCGATCCCGGACGTGAGCGGCACGCACGAGCGGCGCCCGACGGGTTTCTGCTGGCGTACGGCGCGCCGGTCGCGCGCGGCCGATTGCGAATCCGCGGCTCGGTCGTGGACGTCGTGCCGACGGTGCTCTATTTTCTCGGCGCTGCCGATCGGCCGCGACATGGACGGCTACGCGCGCACCGATCTGTTTCAGCGTGCGTTCACCGACGAGCGGCCGATCACGTTCATCCCCACCTACGATCGGTAGCTTGCGGTATACTCGTGAGTCGTTTTTCTCTTTAACGCGTCCCTGCGAGGATGCGAAGAGGTGCTGCCATTCCCGCGATCAATTACCAGATCACCAGATTCTCCAATCACCCGATTGAGGCGCTCCCGTGCCGGTCGTGATGGACGCCGACCGCATGGGCCGGACGCTCGACGCGCATCGCGCACGAGATCCTCGAGCGCAACCGCGGCGTCGACGAGCTCGCGCTCGTCGGCATCCGCACGCGCGGCGTGCCGCTCGCGCGGCGGCTCGCGCAGACGATTCGCGAGATCAGCCGGCCACGACGTCCCGACCGGCGCGCTCGACATCACGCTCTACCGCGACGACCTGATGCGCCACGCCGTCGGCGCCGCAGCCGGTCGTCCGGCAGCACCGAGATCCCGTTCTCGATCGACGACAAGCGCATCCTGCTCGTCGACGATGTGCTCTACACCGGCCGGACGATTCGCGCGGCGCTCGACGCGCTGATCGACTTCGGCCGGCCGAAGTCGATTCAGCTCGTCGTGCTCGTCGACCGCGGCCACCGCGAGCTGCCGATCAAGGCCGACTACGTCGGCAAGAACCTGCCGACGTCGCCGTCGCAGAGCGTGCAGGTGCACCTGACGGAGATCGACGGCCGCGACGAAGTGGAGATCCAGGAGTCATGAAGAAGGATCTGCTCAGCATCGCCGACCTCTCGCGCGACGAGATCTACCTCGATCCTCGACACCGCCGAAGCGATGCGCGAGATCGGCGCAGCGGCCGATCAAGAAAGTGCCGACGCTGCGCGGCAAGACCGTCGTCAACCTGTTCTACGAGCCGAGCACGCGCACGCGCACGTCGTTCGAGATCGCCGAGAAGCGCCTGAGCGCCGACACGCTGAACATCGCGGTCGCCGACCTCGAGCGTGCTCAAGGGCGAGACGCTCGCCGACACCGCGCTGAACATCGAGGCGATGGCGCCCGACATGATCGTGCTGCGCCACGCCTCGTCCGGCGCCTGCCACCTGCTGTCGCGCATCTGCCGGTCGCGCATCATCAACGCCGGCGACGGCATGCACGAGCACCCGACGCAGGCGCTGCTCGACGCGTTCACGATCCGCGAGCACAAGACAGCGCATCGAAGGGCTGAAGGTCGCCATCGTCGGCGACCTGCTGCACAGCCGCGTGCTGCGCTCGAACGTCCTGCTGCTGACCAAGCTCGGCGCCGACGTGTGGGTGAGCGGGCCGCCGACGCTGTGCCGCCGGGCATCGAGCGGCTCGGCGTCACGCGTGTCGACGTCGGTCGACGAGGCGGTGGCGGACGCCGACGTCATCATGATGCTGCGCATCCAGCAGGAGCGGATGCAGGGCGCGTTCTTCCCGTCGCTGCGCGAGTACTTCAACATGTTCGGCATGACCGACGGCGCGCGTCGCGCGCGCCAAGCCGGACGTGATCATCATGCATCCGGGGCCGATGAACCGCGGCGTCGAGATCGCGTCCGACGTCGCCGACGGTCCGTACTCGGTGATTCTCGAGCAGGTCGCCAACGGCGTCGCCGTGCGGATGGCGGTGCTGTATCTGCTCGCCGGCGGGCAGGGGAGACTGAGACTGATGAAGCGGCTGCTTGAAGGGCGGGCGCGTCGTCGATCCGGCGAACGGCCGCGACGGCGCGTTCGACGTGCTGATCGACGGCGATCGCATCGCGCGCGTCGGCCGCGACCTGCCGGTCGACGCCGGCGCGACGGTCGTCGAGATTCCGAGCGGGCTCGTGGTCTGTCCCGGGCCTGATCGACATGCACGTGCACCTGCGCGAGCCGGGGCAGGAGCACAAGGAAACGGTCGCGACCGGCACGGCGGCGGCCGTCGCCGGCGGCTTCACCGCCGTCGCCTGCATGCCGAACACGATCGCCGGTCAACGACAACGCCGGCGTCACCGATACATCCTGAAGAAGGCGGCCGAGGCGAACCTCGCGCGCGTCTATCCGATCGGCGCCGTGTCGCGCGGCCAGAAGGGCGAGCAGCTCGCCGACATCGCCGAGCTGAAGCAGGCCGGCTGCGTCGCGATCACCGACGACGGGCATCCGGTGGCGACGGCGCTGCTGATGCGGCGCGCGCTCGAGTACGCCGGCATGTTCGACATGCCGGTCATCGAGCACTGCGAGGAGCAGACGCTCAAGGGCGACGGCGTCGCGCACGAAGGCTTCCACGCCTCGGCGCTCGGCCTGCGCGGCATTCCCGGCGAGGCCGAGTCGATCATGGCGCTGCGCGACATCTCGCTCGCCGAGCTGACGCGGCGGCGCGCGTGCACATCGCGCACATGAGCGCGCGGCAGACGCTCGACGCGGTCCGCTACGGCAAGGCGCGCGGCGCGCGCGTGACCTGCGAGGTGACGCCGCATCATTTCGTGCTCACCGACGAGATGCTCGGCGCGCCGGTGCCGTACGACACCAACGTGAAGATGAACCCGCCGCTGCGCGAGGCCGCCGATCGCGACGCGATGCTCGCCGGGGCTCGCCGACGGCAGCGTCGACGTCATCGCCACCGACCACGCGCCGCACCACTCACGACGAGAAGCACGTCGAGTTCGATCGCGCGCCGTTCGGCATCACCGGGCTCGAGACGCGCGGTGTCGCTCTGCTTCGATCGCCTCGTGCACGCCGGCGTCATCGTCGCTGCCGCGGCTGGTCGAGCTGCTGTCGGTGAACCCGGCGCGGATCCTGCGCGTGCCGGGCGGCTCGCTCGCCGAGGGCGCGCCGGCCGACATCACGATCCTCGCGCCGGATCTGCCGGTGACCGTCGTCGGCGGCGCGCGATGCGGTCGAAGTCGAAGAACACGCCGTTCGACGGCTGGACGCTGCGCGGCGGCGTCGCGGCGACGATCGTCGGCGGCCGGCCCGTCTACGTGAACGAGCGCGGATCTCGTCAAGATTTAGCGTCTGCCTGATCGGCGGACGTGCCGAGGGTCGGAGGAGCGTCGTGGACAAACGTACGGAGATTCGCGAGAAAGCGCTGAAGGACCTGCAGCAATCGGAAGTCCTGATGCTGCGACGGGCACTTCGACTACGGCAACGGCTATCACGGCCGCGTGTACCTCAACCCGCATCAGCTGTTCCGGCATCCGTCGACGATCTGGCGCTTCGCGCAGGATCTGCATCGATGTGCTGCCGGCGATGCTCGTGCAGCAGACCGAAGTGGTCGCCGGGCCGGCCACCGGCGGCGCGCTGCTCGCGCACACGATCGCCGGCCTGCTCGACAGCCGCCGCAGCCTGACGCATCCGCCGTGCAGCTTCGCGCCGTTCAACTACGACCCGGCCGGCGGCTTCGCGCTGCGCGCGTTCTATCGCGCGCGAGCTCACCGGCAAGCGCGTGCTGCTCGCCGACGATGTGCGGAACACGGGCGAGACGTTCGCGCGCTGCGCGGCGCTCGTGCAAGGAAGCGGGCGGGACGCGTCGTCGCGACGGTGGAGATCTACGATCGGCTGGAAGCGATCGTCGACCTGCGGGTGCCGAACATCGCGCTCGCCGAATACCAGGCGCCGGAGAACTACAAAGCCGCCGACTGCCCGCTGTGCAAGGCCGGCGCGCCGATCACGCGCTTCTGAATCTTCATCACGAAGGCACGAAGCATCACGAAAACACGATGAGGTCTTAGTACTGGGGTTGTTCGTGCCCTTTGTGGCCCTTCGTGGCTTCGTGATTGAATCTTAGTGAGGCAAGAGCCGCAGGTGCCCGATCGCGCCGGCTTCGATGTCCGCGCGGTCCATCCGCATCGGGCGGTGCGCACGGCGTGCCAGTCCGGCAGAAAATCAGTCGTAGTGCGGCGAGAGCGAATGTCCTGACTCGCCGACGGCGACGAGAAAGCGGCTGTCGTTGGCCGGCGACAGATCGACGATCTGGCGGTAGCCGGCACCGAGCGCTGTTCGAACGGATGATCCGTCGAGACGGCGCCGACGTCCACCGTGCTCCAGTCGCCGCCGTTCGGCACCGATCGGCTGAGGAGCGGCCGCAGTGCCGCGACCGCGTCGAGGCCCTGATGCGGAAACATCGCGATGTGGACCGCGTCCCATCGCCAGCTCGACATCGTCGCCGCCGAGCCGTCGCGCCAGATCGCGCCACCGCGTCGTGCAGCGCGGTCGTCACGGCGTCGTCGCACGTCTCTTGTCGTTCGGTCGTCACGTTGTCGCACCAGGCCGAATCGTTCGTGCGAAGCGTGTTCAGCGAGAAACCGCGTGACGAACGTAAACCGGCTCTGGTAAGCGTCCGTGACGATCGGACCGAGATCGTCGCCGACGATCGTCGGCGCGAGCCGGAGGAACCACGCCTCGAAGATCGCGGCGGCGCCGCTGTCGCCCGCGCGTCGAAGTTCCACTGGCGCAACAACGCGACCGCGTCGCGATCCTGCGGATCGGTCGGGCGTGCATGCTCGAGCAGCACGGGCAGCAGCGCCTTCGCGTGCAGCGAAAGTGTGTCGGCCTGGATGCGCGCAAAGTCGTCGGGCGTGAGAACGCCTGATGCCCGCTCAGCAGATCGGTGATGCGCTGCGCGCGATACGGCTCGGGCCATTCGAGGCCGAGCAGATACGGATAACCCGCCGGCGCGGGCCGATTGTTCGCCGTGACGATGAAGTGCGCCGGCGGATCGAGCACGTGCGGCAGCTCGTCGAACGGCACCCATCCGGTCCATTCGGTGTCGCCCGTCCAGCCGTCGGCGGGCAGCGGCGCCGTCGCCGCGCGCGCGGATGGGAATGCGGCCCGGCGCGTAGTAGCCGATGTGGCCGTCGACGTCGGCGTACACGAAATTCTGCGACGGCACGACGAAGTCGCGCGAGCGCCGCCGTGAACTCGTCCCAGTTGCGCGCCTCGTTCAGGTCTCAGAAACGCGACGAGCGTGTCGTCCTCGGATCGAGCGCCGTCCAGCGGAACGCCAGCGGCTCGAGCGGCGCGGTTCGGCTGCGCGCGGCGGGAAGGTCGGCGTTGTTCGCGTTGATCGCGTCGGAGACGAGCGGCCCGTGGCGCGTGACGCGCACGTCGACGTGGACCGGCCGCGCGCCCTTGACGCCGATCGTTTCGCCGATGATCGTGATCGGCTCCTGGCGCCGCGAAACTCCGCGAATCGGCCGGCTGGCATCGAGGTGCTCGCGATAGAGATCCTCGACGTCGGCGGCGACGTTGGTTGCGCCCCAGGCGATGAACCGGTTGCGGCCGAGCGCGACCGCCGGCGTGCCCGGCAGCGTCGCGCCGATCACGTCGAAGTCGCCGGCCGACATGTGCGCGAGATACCAGGTCGACGGCAGCCGCGTGCCGAGATGCGGATCGTTGGCGAGCAGCGGCTTGCCGCTCGCGGTCAGCGTGCCGTCGACGACCCAGTTGTTGGAGCCGAGCCCCTCGCGTCCGTTCCGACTGGAGGAAGTCGCGCACGGCGGGAATGCCTTGCGACAACGCCTGCGTAAGAGAGCGCTGTCACGGACACGCGCGGAGCCCGACGTCACGGCTGCGTTGACGACGCTGGTTCGCGACTTAACGAGCAGCCGGCTGCCTTCGAGAATGCTCAGACCGTTGGTCGGGTACGGCGGCATCAGCTGCCGCGGCGCGCTCTCGCGCCGACGCGCGCGACGAGATCGTGGCGCAGCAGCTCGAACGAGTAGTTCGCGCTGAGGTCCCACGCCATCATCTTCACCCAGACGACCACGTCCGGCCCGGTCCACGGCTCGGGCTCGAAGCGCAGCAGCGAGAACTCCGGCGGCAGCGCGCTGCCGTGATGCGTCGCGATGAACGCGTTGACGCCGGCGACGTAGGCGTTGACCTGCTGTCTCGCCGATTCCGGCAGGCGCTCCCACGCCGAGCGCGCGGCGCGGCCGAAGCCGACGGTGCGCAGAAACCGATCCTGCGGCAGCGTCGGCGGCGCCGAAAATCTCCGACAGCCGGCCGTGGCCGATGCGCCGCTGGAACTCCATCTGCCACAGGCGATCCTGCGCGTGCACGTAGCCGAGGCCGAAGAGCGCGTCGAGCTTCGTCGCGGCGAAGATGTGCGGAATGGCGTCGGCGTCGCGGACGATGTCGATCGGCGCCGAGATGCCCTGCGACGTCGACCGTCCCGTCGACGACCGGCAGCGACCGCCGCAGGTAGCAGTACACCGGCAAGCACGGCGATAACCGCCAGCAGCAGATGATCGCCAGCGAGCGCTTTCAGCGCAAGCCGTCGCATGCCAGAATCATATCGAGATCGCGTGCAGATGTCCATCGGCGCGTTGAAACCCGAGCTCGATCGGCTCTACGCCGAGCTTCAACTATCCCGATTCGGCGACCGATCCGATTCAGATCGTCCGCCGGTTCGCACGCGCCCGACGATCGCGAGGTCGTCGGGTTCTGCGCCGGCGCGCTGGCGTTCGGCCGCGTGGCGAGCGTGCTGCAGTCGATCGAGCGGCTGCTCGCGATCATGGGACCGCGGCCGGCGGCTTACGTGCGGCGGTTCGATCCGCGCCGCGACGGCGCCGCGTTCGCCGATCTCGTCCACCGCTGGACGCGCGGGCCGGATCTCGTCGCGCTGCTCTGGCTGCTGCGGCAGATGATCGATCGCTGCGGCTCGATCGAGGGCTTTTTCCTCGAGGGCTACGATCCCGACGGCGGTCGACATCGAGCAGGCGCTCGACAGCTTTTCGACGCGCGCGCTGGCGCTCGATCTCAAGGCGGCGTACGGCCGCGTGCCGCGGCGGCCGGGCGTCTGCTATTTCTTTCCCGCGGCCGTCGGCCGGCAGCGGCTGCAAGCGGCTGAATCTGTTCCTGCGCTGGATGGTGCGCCGCGACGCGCTCGATCTCGGCGTCTGGACGCGCGTGTCGCCCGGCGCAGCTCATCGTGCCGCTCGACACGCACGTCATTCGCGTCGGCCGCTGCCTGCGGCTGACGCGCTACACCAGCCCCGGCTGGCGGATGGCGCGCGACATCACCGCGTCGCTCCGCGCGCTCGATCCGGACGATCCGGTGAAGTACGACTTCTCGCTGTGCCACCTCGGGATGATGAACGCCTGCGGCTTCAGTCGCGCCGCAGGCAGACTCGCAGTGTCCGCTGCGCGGGGCCTGTGCCGGCCACGCGCGCGTACACGCGCGGCCGTCTCGGCGACCATCCGCTCGACGGTGAAGCGCTCGCGCACGCGCGCGAACCCGGCCTCGCCCATCCGCTGCCGCACGTCCGTCGTCGCTGCAGCAGTCGGACGATCGCGCCGCGCCAGCGCGTGATGATCGCGCGGCGGCACGAGCACGCCCGTCACGCCGTCCTCGACGATCTCGGGAATGCCGCCGGCGCGCGTGGCGACGATCGGCGCGCGACGCACGCCATCGCGTCGAGCAGCGACGTGCCGAGGCCTTCGGTCACCGAGCTCATCACGAACAGATCGAATCCCTTGATGCAGCCGAGCACGTCGGTGCGGAAGCCGGGCAGCAGCACGTGCTTCTCGAGGTGGTAGTCGCGACCTGCCGCTCGAGATGCTCGCGCAGCTCGCCTTCGCCGAGGATGACGAAGCGCGCATCGGGCATCTCCTGGACGACGAGGTGCGCCGCCTCGATGAGATGGCGCTGGCCCTTGTGCGGCACGAGCGCGGCGACGTTGCCGACGACCGGCGCGCCGTGCGGCAGCCAGAACGCCTCGTGCACGTTGACCGGCGGCGCCGCGAGCACGTGCTCGACGTCGATGCCTTCGTGCACGGTCACGACCCGGTCGGCCGGCACGCCGTCGGCGACGAGCATCTGCCGGATCGCTTCCGACGCGGCGATGAAGCAGTCCACCTGCCGGTGCTTCCAGCGCGAGAACGAATTGCCCTTGCAGGTGAAAGTCGACGCGCCGCGACGCGACGAGCGCCGGCGGCGTGCCGCGCCGCGGCGCGTCGATGCGCTCAGCGACAGCGCGAGCGACGCCATCGCGACGCCGTGCGGATCGTGCGCGTGGATGACGTCGGGCTGCAGCCGCTTGATGAGCGCGCGACGAGCCTCCACGCCGCGCGACAGATCCATCTCCGTTCGCGGCGCGAGCGGAATCAGGTCGAGCCCTTCTGCGGCGCGCCGGCGCAGCTCGCCGTCGGGATGCGCGACGAGCGCGGCGCGCTGGCCGATCGCGCGCAGGCCGTTGACGGTGAGCAGCACCTGGTTCTGGCCGCCGCGCCAGGTTCGGGCCGTGTCGATGTGGAGGGAGAACATCAGGCGGCTGTTCATCAGAAGGCAGAAGTGTCACGAAGCGCACGACGATCTGTACGGATCACATTCGTGAGCTTCGTGACCTTCGTGTCTTCGTGATGAAGCTGCGTGTGCTCGAGCTCCCACAGCTTGGCGAACTTCAGGAACACGTAGTACGCGTTCATCGCCGAGATGATGAGGCCGGGCGCGCCGTCGCGGATGCCGCCGCGCGCGATGTAGTTGCGCAGGAACGCGAGCGGCGGGTGGCCGGCGATCTCGCAGCATGCCGGCGCGGCGGCCGGCCTCGTGCATCTGCCGCGCGGCGTAGCGTCGTGTAGCGATCGATCGTCTCGAGATGATCGGCGATGTCGCGGTACGCGTAGTGCTGCAGCTCGCCGCGCAGCTGGCCGACGCGTGCCGCGCACCGTCACCGCCTCGTGCACGTAGCGGCCGGTCCATTCGGCCGCACCGCCGATCGTAGAGCCGCAGCTGATAGTCGGGATACCAGTCGGTCGTCCGGATCCAGCGGCCGAGATGCCACGTCACGCGCGGAATGCGGAACGCCGCATGCGTGCGGGCTCGCCGGCAGCGGTCGCTGGATCTCCGCCGCGAGCGCCGGCGTCACGCGCTCGTCGGCGTCGAGCGACAGAATCCAGTCGTGGCTCGCGAGCGACGCCGCGTAGTTCTTCTGCTCGATGTAGCCGGGCCAGTCGCGGACGACGACGCGATCGGTGTACTGTCGCGCGATCGCGACCGTGTCGTCCGTGCTGTGCGAGTCGACGACGACGATCTCGTCGGCCCAGGCGACCGACGTCGAGCGCCGCGCCGATGTCGGCCGCTTCGTTCTTGGTGATGACCGTGACCGAGAGCTTCGGCACGCGGGGGAGTGTACTTGCGAGAAGGCGAAAGGGAAAAGTTCGAGAGGCAACAGTGAAGGCACGTCTAGTTCCCTCCTGTCCGAATGATCCCGCCGGTCTGCAGCGCGCCGTAGCCGGCGGTCGTGATGCCGCCGATGCTGCCGCCGAGCGGCACCTGCTGCACGGCTTCGAAGTCCACGAGCGACTTGTTGTAGTCGGAGATCGCCTGGATCTCGGCCGTGCGGGCGAGCGACGAGATCGCGCTGCGCCTGGAAGACGAAGAAGGTCGACGACATGCCGGCCGCGAGCTTCTTCTCCTCCGCCTCGAGCTTCTTCTCCTGCAGCTCGCGCGACGCGCGCGCCGACTGCACCCGCTTCTGGTTGGTCTGCACGTTGCGCGCGACGTCGCGCACCTGCGCGGCGACCTGCATCTCGCAGGTTCTTCATCTGCGCCTGCGCCTGCTCGTACTGCAGCTTCGCGCGCGCGAGGTTGGCCTGCGCGGTGCTCGAGCCGAGCGGATAGCCGACCTGCACGCCGACGGTCCAGTTCGGGTACGCGCTCTGGAAGACGTCGCCGAGCACCGATCCGAAGCCGCGTTGCCGAGACGATCTGGCGCGACGTCGTGTCGCAGGCTGCGTGAGATCGACCGGGCTCAGCAGCGTGCCGCCGACGCCGGTCGTGATGTAGTTGCACCTGCGCGTTGACGTCCGGCAGGATCTGGTTCCGGAAGTAGCTTGATGTTGATGTCGCTCTGCTCGAGGCTGTTCTTCGCTGAGCGCAGGTCGGTCCGCTTGTCGAGCGCGTTGCGCACCGCGGCGTCGACGTCGATCGCCTGCGTCGTGAAACGACGGCGCGTCGGTCGGCTCGAACATCGACGTCCAGAAGTCGGCCGCGGCCGGATCGAGGATCAGCGCGCGCAGGTTGTCCTGCGCGGTCTTGATGCCGCTTCCGCGACGATGACGCCCGACTCGTTGCTCGCGACCTCGGCCTGCGCCTGCACGATGTCGATCGGCGCCATGCGTGCCGATCTCGACGCGCTTCTGGTTGTCCTTCAGCGACTGCTGCGACAGCGTCGAGCGACTCCTGCTGCGCCTTCAGGTTGTCGATCGCATACGACGAGATCCCAGTAGGCGTTCCTTCACGTTGCGCAGCGGTCTGCGTGATCGACGCGACTGCAGCTGGATGTCGGACAGGTCGCGCGACCTTCTTGCTGATCTGCGACCTGCTGCCGGATCTGATCGATCGAGAAGTTCCGCAGCAGCGGCTGCGTGAACTGCGAGATTCAGGTTCGACGTGAGCTGCGGGCTGAAGCTCTGGAAGAGGTTGGTCGTCGTGAGCCGGATTGCTCTGCCAGTTCGCCGTGTAGCTGCCGCCCCACGGCAGCGTCTGGTTGATGCCGACGCCGGTCGCGAACCTGTGCCGTTGCAGAATGTTCGTGGCGCCGCCGGACAGCGCGCTGGTCGGACTGCTGCGTCTGCGAGTTCTCGCGACAGTCGACGACTGAGCTCGGCGCCCAGAACGACCGCGCCTGCGCGATGCCGATGTCCTGAATCTGCGGGTCGATCCGCTGGATCCGGATGCCCAGGTTCTGCTCCAGCGCCAGCTTCACCGCCTCGTCGATCGAGAGCCGGCGCGACGACGTCGGTCGGTCTGCGCGGCCTGCGCCTGCGCTTGCCGCGGCGGCGAGGCTGGCGATTGAGGGCTGTCCGGTCTGGCCGAAAGCGGACACCGACGATGGCGACGATCGCGGCCGCGAGCGTGCAATGTCGCGCGCGCGAAAAGGCGGTACAGACGCATGGCTGACGTGCTCCATGAAAGAAGAAACAGAAATACGGGTGCTGTTCTGATCAGTAGACGTTCGGCAGGGGAGTTGGTTCAGGCAATTGTATACTACCGGTCCGCAGACTGCCGGACTCAGCAGGATTTCCCATGCACATTCCTGCTCGCTGTCGCGTGCGGCGCCGCGGCTCTCGGCCGTCGTCGTCGCCTCCGGTACCGTGCCGGCGCGCCCGCGAAGAAGCGACGCCGGCCGCCGAAGCGGCTTCGAGCTGACCGTCGACAGCATCATGCGCGGGCCCGAAGCTCGTCGGCTATCCGCCGACCGGCCTCCGCTGGTCCGGCGACTCGTAGCGGCTGTACTTCGAATGGCGCCGCCCGGACGACGACGAGGCGTCGACCTGGGTCGTCGGCCGCGACGGCGGCGAGCCGCGCAAGCTGACCGACGACGAGCGCCGCAGCGCGCCGCCGGTCAACGGCGTGTGGGACAAGGCGCACCGCCGCGTGCTGTTCGTCGACGACGGCGACATCGTGCTGGTCGACAGGTCGCCGGCACGCGGCGCGACGATCACGCGCACGACCGGCGCCGAGGCGAACCCGCGCTGGGCGCGCCACGAGACGCGCCGTCACCTTCACGCGCGACAACAACCTGTTCCTCGTGCCGCTCGACGGCGGCGGCTCGATCGCGCAGCTCACCGACGTCGCCGCGAAAAAGCGCGAGCCGCGCGAGACCGACAGCCAGAAGTTCGTCAAGGCCGAAGAGCAGAAGCTGATCGAGCATACGCGGGTCGAGGCGGAGAAGAAGAAGAAGGCGGAGGAGAAGGAGAAGGCGCGCGCGCTGCCGAAGTTCGAGCTCGCCGAGCGCCAGTCGGCCGCCGACCTGCAGCTCGTCGCCCGACGGCACGCACGTCTTCGTCCTCGTCGTCGAGCGCGCGGAGGCGGCGAAGCGGCCGAACGTGCCGAACTACGTCACCGAGTCGAGCTACACCGAAGACATTCCCGGCGCGCACGAACGTCGGCGACGCGCAGGACAAGCGCACGCTCGTCGTGATGAACCTCGAGACCGGCAAGATCGCAGGCCGCGGACGCCGCGTTCGCCGGCAGCGGCCGAGCGTCCGCCGACGGCAAAGCGCAGGCGCGCGAAGTGCGATGGGGCATGCCCGCTGTCGAACGACGACGGCGTCGCTCGCGGTCGCGCGACGTGCGCGCGGCCGACAACAAGGATCGCTGGCTCGTCGCGGTCGATCCCGAGACCGGCAAGACGCGCGTCATCGACGCGCTGCACGACGATGCGTGGGTGCGGGAAGCTGGGCGGCTTCGGCCCGGCAGCGACCGTCGTTCGGCTGGCTGCCGGACCAGAAGCACCTCTGGTTCCTCTCCGAGCGCGACGGCTGGATGCACCTGTACACCGTCGACGCGTCGGCCGACGCATCGACGCCGCGGCAGCTGACGCAGGGCAAGTGGGAAATCGACGCCGCGGCGCTGTCGCCCGACAAGAAGAAGTTCTATCTCACGACGACGCGAAGCGCATCCCGGGCGAGCGGCACATCTACGCGATGCCGATCGACGGCGGCGCGCGCACGAAGCTGACGTCGATGACCGGCGCGCAGCGCCGGCGAGGTCTCGCCCGACGACGAGCACGTTCGGGCTCGTCTACTCGTACAGCAACAAGCCGCACGAAGTGTACGTGATGCCGAACACGGCCTGGCGCGCCGGCGCAAGCAGGTCACGACGACGCCGACCGAGGAGTGGCGGTCGTTCAAGTGGATCGATCCGCAGCTCATCACCTACAAGACGCGCGACGGCGTCGACGTCTACGCGCGGCTCTTCACGCCGGAGATGATCGGCGCGCAGCGCGATCCCGCGCGCCGGCGGTCGTGTTCGTCCACGGCGCCGGCTACGCGCAGAACGCGCACAAGTACTGGGCGAGCTACTACCGCGAGTACATGTTCCACAACCTGCTCGCGTCGCGCGGCTACGTCGTGCTCGATCCCGACTACCGCGCCAGCTCCGGCTACGGCCGCGACTGGCGCACGGCGATCTACCGGCACATGGGCGGCAAGGATCTCGAGGACGTCGTCGACGGCGCGAAGTATCCTGGTCGACGACGCAGAAGGTGAATCCGAAGCGCATCGGCGTCTACGGCGGCAGCTACGGCGGCTTCATCACGCTGATGGCGATGTTCACGACGCCGGACACGTTCGCCGCCGGCGCGGCGCTGCGGCCGGTGACCGACTGGGCGCACTACAACCACGGCTACACGTCGAACATCCTCAACGAGCCGCAGAACGACGCCGAGGCGTACCGCAAGAGCTCGCCGATCTACTTCGCCGAAGGGCTGAAGGGCGCGCTGCTCATCTGCCACGGCATGGTGGACACCAACGTGCTCTTCCAGGACACCGTGCGCCTGGTGCAGCGGCTGATCGAACTGCGCAAGGAGAACTGGTCGGTCGCGCCGTACCCGGTCGAGAACCACGGCTTCGAGGAGGAGACGAGCTGGGCGGACGAATACAAGCGCATCCTGAAGCTGTTCGACGACAACCTCGAAGCCGAAGCGCGAATGCTGACTCGCGACGAGCTTCTTGATCTGTTCCGGCAAGTCCGGCGCGCTGCTCGAGGGGCACTTCCGTCTGACGTCGGGGCTGCACAGCCCCGGCTACCTGCAGTGCGCGCTCGTGCTGCAGCATCCGCAGCACGCCGAGGCGCTCGGCACGCGCGATCGCCGAGCGCACGCGCGATCTGCGGCCGACGGTCGTCCTGTCGCCGGCGCTCGGCGGCGTCGTCATCGGCCAGGAAGTCGGACGCGCGCTCGGCGTCCGCGCGATCTTCGCGGAGCGGCAGGACGGCGCGCTCACGCTGCGGCGCGGGTTCATGCTCGCCGAGACGATCGCGTGCTCGTCGTCGAGGACGTGCTTCACGACCGGCGGATCGACGCGCGAGACGATCGCAGGTGGCGAAGGCGGCCGGCGGCCAGGTCGTCGGCGCCGCGTCGATCGTCGATCGCAGCGGCGGACGGCTCGCGTTCGACGTGCCGTTCATTCGCTGCTGGAGATCGAGCTGCCGACCTACGAGCCGGACAAGTGTCCGCTGTGCGCGCAGGGCCTGCCGGTGGTGAAGCCGGCTCGCGGCCAGTGTCGCCCTGATGCGCGATGCCGACCTTCAAGATCACCCTCGCCTACGACGGCACCGACTACGTCGGCTGGCAGCGGCAGGCGAACGGCGTCGTCGATCCAGGGCTGCTCGAGGATGCGCTGCGCCGATCTCGACGGCGCGACGCGTCGCGGTGCCGGCGCCGGGCGCACCGACGCCGGCGTCCATGCGCTCGGGCAGGTCGCGTCGCTTCACGCTCGTCGCGCGACATCGACGGCGCGACGCGTCGTCCGCGCGCTGAACGCGCGTCTGCCGACGACGTCCGCGTGCTCGCCGCCGAAGAGGTCGCCGCCGACGTTTCACGCGCGCTTCGCGCGCGCGGTCGAAGACCTATCGCTATCGCATCTGGAACGGCGACGTGCTCGAGTCCGTTCGAGCGCCGCGTACGTGTGGCACGTCGCCGGCGCGCTCGACGTCGACGCGATGCGGCGCCGCGGCGCATCGCTCGTCGGGCGCCACGACTTCGCGGCGTTTCAGGCGGCCGGGTGCGACGATACGGGAACGACCGATCGCGGACGATGTTCGGCATCGTGCGCTCGACGATCGGCCATCCGGCAGTCTGCAGCTCGTCTACGAGATCACCGGCGACGGCTTTCTTCGCCACATGGTCCGCACGATCGTCGGGACGCTCGTCGAGATCGGCCGCGGGCGGCGGCCGGCGCGAGTGGCTGGCGTGCGCGATGGCGTCGCGCGATCGCGCGACGGCGGGCCCGACCGCGCCGGCCGCAGGACTGTTTCTCGTCGCGCGTCGATTACGACGGAGACGTGCTTGCGGCTGAGCCTTAAGAGCTTGTAGAATCAAGGTTTACTTCGAAGGTAGCGTGCATGTCGCTTGAGCAGCTCCTGGCGTCGATTCCGCCGGGATCGCCCGACGAAACGCTGGCGCGGCAGGTCAACTTCGAGCAGCTGCCCGCGCACGTCGCCATCATCATGGACGGCAACGGGCGCTGGGCGGCGCAGCGCCATCTGCCGCGCGTCGAAGGCCATCGCGCCGGCATCGATTCGGTTCGCGACGTCGTCGAGACGTCGGCGCGGCTCGGCATCGAGGTGCTGACGCTGTACGCGTTCTCGGTCGAGAACTGGAAGCGGCCGCGCACCGAGAGTCAACACGCTGATGACGCTGCTCAAGCGGTACCTGCGCCTCGAGCTCAGCACGCTGCTCAAGAACAACATCCGGTTCCGCGTCATCGGCCGCACGGACGAGCTGTCGCCCGACGTGCAGCACGAGCTCGAATCGGCGGCGAAGCAAGACCGCGCAGCAACACGCGGGATGCTGTTCAACATCGCGCTGAACTACGGCGGCCGCGCCGAGATCGTCGACGCGGCGCGGCGCGCGATCGCGGCCGGCATCGTCGCCGGACGATCTCGACGAGCGGCGCTTCGGCGAGTTCCTCTACACGGCCGGCCAGCCCGATCCCGATCTGCTGATCCGCACGAGCGGCGAGATGCGCGTCAGCAATTTCCTGCTGTGGCAGATCGCGTACGCCGAGATCTGGGTCACCGAAACGCTGTGGCCCGATTTCCGCCGCCGCCATCTGCTCGAAGCCGTCCTCGCGTACCAGAAGCGCGATCGCCGCTACGGCGGCATCAAGCCGTCGCCGGTTGCGCTCGGCGCGAAGTGAGCGGATCGCAGTCCGCCAGTCACCAGCCGCCAGCCACCAGTCACCAGGCCGATGCGAGATGACGCGCGTCCTCAGCGGCGCCGTGCTCGATCGCTGTCGCCGTCGGCGTCGTCTGGTTCGCGCCCTCGTGGCTGTTCTTTGCGGCGGCGCAGCTTCTGCTTGCTGCTCGCGTTCGTCGAGTACGCGCGCGCTGGCCGACGCGTGCGGTTCTGCCGATTCCGCGCGATTCCGGCAGGCGTCGCGACGATGCTGACCGCGGTTGGCGTGTCGTCGACCGTGTGGCTCAACGACAACGTTGTCGGGACCGCGGTGTTGCTCGACGTCGTGCTGATGACGCGCGTTCGTCGTGCTCGGTCGATCGCGCTGTATCGCTGCCGGCGTGGCCGCGGCGAGCGCGACGCGCTGGCGCGCGCGGCCGCCGCGACGTTCCCGCTGCTGTATCTCGGCCTGCCGATCGGGCGCGCTGGTCGCGCTGCGCGCGCAGCGCGGCCGCGAGGCGCTGTTCCTGCTGATGCTTGACGGTGATGGTCAGCGACACGGCGCAGTACTACACCGGGCCGCGCGTTCGGCACGGCGTCTGCTCGCGCCGGCGATCAGCCCGAAGAAGACCATCGAAGGCGCGATCGGCGGATTCGTGTTCGGCGCGCGCGCTCCTCGCCATCGTCGGCGCGTGGTGGCTGCCCGGAGTGCCGGCGGCGCTCCGCGTCGGCGCTCGGCCTGGCGATCGTCGCGCTCGGCATCGCCGGCGATCTGTTCGAGTCGATGCTGAAGCGCAGCGCCGGCGTGAAGGACAGCTCGGCGCTGATTCCGGGTCACGGCGGCGTCCTCGATCGGATCGACGCGCTGCTCTTCGCGGCGCCGGTCTATTACATTGTGCTCAAGTATGTGTGACCGTTCCGTAGCGCAGGACTCGATCATGCGGAGCGTGATCTGTGAAGCGCATCGCCATTCTCGGATCGACCGGCTCGATCGGACAGAGCGCGCTGGCGGTCGTCGATGCGCATCCCGATCGCCTGCAGGTCGTCGGCCTGGCGGCCGGCGAGAACGCCGATCTGCTCGCGGCGCAGATCGCGCGGTACCGTCCGCGCGTCGTCGCGCTGGCGACCGGCGCGGCGCAGTCGATCGCCTGCGAGACGGTCGGACGGACCGCGGGCCGACGATCGCGCGGCACGCGGACGCGAGGGCCTCGTGGCCGTCGCCTCGCATCCCGACGCCGACCTCGTGCTGTGCGCGTCGTGCCGGCACCGACGCGCTCGAGGCGGTGCTCGCCGCCATCGATGCCGGCAAGACGATCGCGCTCGCCAACAAGGAAATCCTGGTGATGGCCGGCGGCATCGTCACCGAAGCGGCGCGCGCGCAAAGGCGTGGCGATCCTGCCGGTCGACAGCGAGCACAACGCCATCCACCAGTGCCTGCACGGCCGCGACCTCGCCGAAGTCCGCCGGCTCATCCTCACCGCGTCCGGCGGACCGTTCCGCGGCCGGTCGGCGTCTGAATTGTCAGACGTGTCTCGGCGGCCGACGCGCTGAAGCATCCGACGTGGCGGATGGGACGGAAGATCACGATCGATTCGGCGACGCTGATGAACAAGGGGCTCGAGGTGATCGAGGCGCACTGGCTGTTCGGCGTCCGGCGCCGATCAGATCGACGTCGTCATTCATCCGCAGTCGGTCGTGCACTCGATGGTCGAGCTCATCGACGGCTCGATCATCGCGCAGCTCGGCGTCACCGACATGCGGCTGCCGATTCAGTACGCGTTCTCGTATCCCGAGCGCTGGCCGGCACCGCTGCCGCCGCTCGATCTCGCGCGCGCCGGACGCCTCGACTTCGACGCGCCCGACACCGAGGCGTTTCCGTGCCTTGCGCCTCGCCTATCGCGCGCTCGAGGCGGAACGCAGCCTGCCGGTCGTGCTGAACGCCGCCAACGAGGTCGCGGTGGCGCGGTTTCTCGAGGGGCGGCTCGGGTTCACGCTCGATTCCGGCGATCATCGAGCAGACGATGGATGCGCATCGACCGGCAGAGGTGCGCACGCTCGCGGAGGTGCGCGCGGTGGACGAGTGGGCGCGCGAGTCATGCTCAGGACGTGGCCCGCGGGTTAGAATTGAAAGTCTGAGGTCGATCGAGCTAGGTTACCGTGACGACACTTCTGGCGTTCGTCTTCGTGCTCGGCGTGCTCGATCTTCGTGCACGAGCTCGGACATTTTCTCGCCGCCAAGCGCGTCGGCATCCGCGTGCTCAAGTTTCAGCTCGGCTTCAACCCGACCATCGTGAGCTTCCGGCGCGGCGACACCGAATACGGCATCGGCGCGCTGCCGCTCGGCGGCTACGTGAAGATGGCCGGCGAGAGCCCCGAGGAAGAGCGCGACGCGGGCAGTCCGGACGAATTCCTGTCGAAGATCAAGTGGCAGCGCTTCCAGGTGCTCATCATGGGCCGGTGATGAACCTCCTGCTGGCGCTGGTCCTCACGGCGATCGTGCTGTACCAGGGCGCGGAAGTGCCGGCGTACGAGGATCAGCCGGTCGTCGTCGGGGCAGTGACCGAAGGATCGCCGGCGCAGAAAGCCGACATCCGGCCCGGCGATCGCATCGTCGCGGTCGGCGGACGCGGCGTCGACACGTGGGATCAGTTCCTCATCGCGATCGGCTCGCGCCCGAATCGCGAGATCTCGATCGAGCTCCTCCGCAACGGACGCGAGCTCACGCGGACGCTGACGCCGGTCGTGCAGGCCGATCAGACGCGGTTCGAGATCGGCGACATCGGCGTGCTGCCGGACGTGCATCCGCACGTGCCGAGCCTCGTGCCCGAGCGATCCGGCCGACAAGGCCGGGCTTGAAGACCGGCGACGTCGATCGCCGCGATCGACGGCGCAGCCGATCACGTTCTCGTCTCAGCTGCGTGAAGCGATCGCGAAGCGTCCGAATCAGCAGATCACGGTGTCGATTCTGCGCGAACGGCGTCGCCGCAGACGATCGACGTCATGAGCGCGCGCCACGGCGACATCGGCTGGATCGGCGTCGCGATTCTCGACGCGATCAAGAGCATTCAAGCCAGGTGCGTTCGAAGCCGTTCGCCTGAGCGTGCAGAAGAACATCGAATGGACGCGGCTGATCTTCCAGACGCTTGTGGGGCCTGATCACGCGCGAGACCTCGCCGAAGCAGCTGATGGGACCGGTCGCCATCGCGCAGCTCTCCGGCGAATCGGCGCAGCTCGGCTGGATCGCGCTGTTCAGCCTGATGGCGTCGATCAGCCTGAACCTCGGGCTGCTGAACCTGATGCCGATCCCGGTGCTCGACGGCGGCCACATCTTCATCATGGCGCTCGAAGGCGTCGCGCGCCGCGACTTCAGCATCCGCGTCAAAGAGAAGATGCTGCTCGCCGGCTTCGTCGTGCTGATGATGCTGATGGTCACGGTCATCTACAACGACCTCACCCGCATCAGCTGGATCGAACGCCTGATGCCCTGGCGCTGAAGATTCCGCGCGCCAGGCCCGCGACTTGCACCAGCTTGCCTGGAGGTAGTCGTGAAATTGTTCAGCTTCGCCGTCCCTTGCGCTGCACTCGTCCTGTCGGACTGGTCGGTCGGCCGCCTCGGCACAGACCGTCGGCGACGACGCGCCGATATTCAGCGCCTTCAGAACATCGATCTACGATGCGTCGCGGGACATCGCGCAGGCTGCAGGGGCGCGACGGCGCGCTGGCCTCGGAGCTTCAAAGCGAGCTCGACGATGTCCGCGACGAAGCGACGTATCTGAAGGTCAAGCTGCGGCGAACGAGTCGATGTCGGACACAACGAGCTCGCGGATCTGCGCGATCGGGTCGACAACATCCGCAGCCGCGCCGCGGCGACGTGCCGGCGGACAGCAGCGATCCGCGGTCGCGCCGCGGAGCACCGATCGCATCGACGATCGCGATCGCCACGTTCGTCGACGATTGGCGAGCGCAGCGCCGAACGAAGTGCCGGTCGGCACCGAGTTCGACGTCCGGCTTGCAGACGCCGCTCAGCTCGGCGACGGCGCAAGTCGAGGATCGCTTCGAGGCGACGACGATGGTCGACCTGCTGCAGGGAGATCGCGTGCTCGTGCCGGCCGGCTCGGTCATGCGCGGCATCGTGAGCTCCGTGAACAAGGCGACACGGCTCGAACGCAAGGGCAGCCTGACGGTCGCGTTCGATCGCATCACGATCGACGGCCGCTCGTATCCGATCCGCGCGACCGTCACGCAGGCGATCGAGAGCGAAGGCATCAAGGGCGAGAAGGAGAAGATCGGCGCCGGCGCCGGCGTCGGCGCGATCATCGGCGGCATCCTCGGCGGCGCGAAGGGCGCGCTCGCCGGCATCCTGATCGGCGGCGGCGGCACGATTGCGGCGACCGAGGGCAAGGACGTCGAGCTGCCGCCGGGAACCGTGCTGCGCGTGCGGCTCGATTCTCCGCTCGATCTCACGACACGCTGAGATCGGCGCTGCGGTCCTAGTCGCGATTGTTCACATCCTTCATCGCGGCCCTCGCGGCCGCGATCGTCGCGTCGACGTCCCGCGCGGTGTGCGCCGCCGACAGGAACCACGCCTCGAACTGCGACGGCGGCGGATAGATGCCGCGCGCGAGCATCCCGCGGAAAAACCGCGCGTAGCGCTCGGTGTCGGCGCTCGTGCGCCGACGCGTAGTCGCGCACCGGCCGATCGGTGAAGAACGGCGTGAGCAGCGACCGAACGCGTTCACCTGCAGCGGCACGCCGGCGTCGCGCGCGGCGTCGGCCAGGCCGGCCGCGAGCCGCGCTGCCGAGCGCGGCCAGCTGCGTGTACAGCTTCGGCGTCAGCCGATCGAGGCACCAGATGCCGGCGGTCATCGCGAGCGGATTGCCCGACAGCGTTCCCGCCTGATAGACCGGACCCGCCGGCGACACCAGATCCATCAGATCCGCGCGGCCGCCGTACGCGCCGACCGGCAGGCCGCCGCCGATGATCTTGCCGAGGCACGTCAGATCCGGCCTCACGCCGATCAGCGCCTGCGCGCCGCCGGGCGACGCGCGAAACCCGGAGATCACCTCGTCGAAGATCAGCAGCGCGCCGTTCGGCGGTGCAGATCTCGCGCAGCGCGCGCAGGAATCCGTCGGCCGGCGGGACCACGCCCATGTTGCCGGCGATCGGCTCGACGATGACGCGCGGCGATCTGGTCGCGATTCGCGTCGAACAGACGCGCGGACCGACTCGAGATCGTTGTAGCTCGCGACGAGCGTGTCGGCGACCGCCGCCCGCGTGACGCCGGGGCTCGTCGGCACGCCGAGCGTCAGCGCGCCCGAGCCCGCCTGCACCAGAAACGCGATCCGCGTGGCCGTGATAGCAGCCTTCGAACTTGACGATCTTCTCGCGCCCGGTCGCCGCCCGCGCGACGCGCACGGCGCTCATCGCCGCTTCGGTGCCGGAGCTGACGAAGCGGACGCGCTCGATCGACGGCATGAGACGTCGCACGCGGTCGCCCAGCTCGACTTCGAGCGGGCTCGGCGCGCCGAAGCTCGTGCCCGTTGCGCGCCGCCGCGGCGACAGCGCCCTGACGAGGCCCCGCGGCGCGTGGCCGTGGATGAGCGGTCCCCACGACATCACGTAGTCGATGAAGCGGTTGCCGTCGACGTCTTCGAGCCGTGCGCCGGACGCGCGGCGGATGAACAGCGGAGAGGCGCCGACCGACTTGAACGCGCGGACGGGGCTGTCGACGCCGCCGGGGAGGACATCGCAGGCGCGCGTGAACAGGCGACGAGAAGCTGAGACTCGCATGCTATTTGTTCGATACCTTGACGTTGCGGAGATCGTCGAGCGCCGCAGAAATGAATTTCTGTTCGTCCTTATCGTGCGTTCGGTCGCGCGCGGCAGCAAACGCGCGCGACGCCGTATCGAAATCACGCAGCAGCAACGCGGCCGATGCGATGCCGAGCGCCGCGCGGTACGACGAAGGGTCGCGCTCGAGCGCGCGCTTGAACAGCTGTATCGCGCGACCCGGCTCGGCGATGGTGAGGAGAATGCGGCCTGCACCGGCCAGCCAATCGCCGTCCGCATCGTCAGGTACCGCGCTCATCATCGTGCGCACTTTCTCAGGCGCGTCGTGCGCCGCCTCGTTGGCCGTGGAGAGGACGCCGCCGTACGTGCTGTCCGGCACGAGCGCCGGCTTCAAAACCAGCTGCCATGGCAGCAACAGACCAGAGGCGCCCGAGCTCACGGTGACGAGCATCTGCACGGGCAGCGCGACGGTTTCAGGGATACGGCCGATCGAGGACACAGAAAACAGCCAGATGCCTGACTTCACCCCGATGATCGTCCACTCGCCTTTGTCGTTCGTCGTCGTCGTGAACATTCGTTGACCGCCGAATGCTCCGGCGGCGTAACCGAAGAATGCTTCCGCGCGAACGTCGGCGTTCTTGATCGGCTCGCCTTTTTCAGTGACGACGCGGCCCTTGATCCGGCTGACCGGCTGCGCGGACACGACACCGCCGATGACGGAGAAAAGCGCAACCGCACACACCGCGCGAAGGAACTTCAACATCTGCTGTTGGGCTTTCACCGGCCGCGGCCGTAGATGACGACGCCGGGCCGCTCGCCGGTATGACGTCCCTGGTCGAGCACGACGCGTCCATTGACGACGACCGTGTCGATGCCGACCGGATACTGAAACGGATCCGTGAACGTCGCGCGATCGGCAACGGTTGCGGGATCGAAGATGACGAGATCGGCCGCGAACCCGTTCTTGATCAACGCCGCGATCGGTGAAATGCAGCTGCGACGCCGTCAGGCCGGTCATCTTGTGCACGGCCTGTTCGAGCGTGATGACGTGCTCTTCCCGCACATACTTTCCGAGCACGCGCGGAAAGGTTCCGAAGTTCCTCGGATGCGGCACGCCCGCGCGCAAGGGTCCGGTCGTCGCCAGCGCCGATCCGTCCGAGCCGACCGATACCCACGGCTGCTGCATCGCAAGCTTCAGGTCCGCTTCGTCGATGATGTACCACACGCAGCTGACGTTGCCGCGTGCCGCGATCAACAACGCGAATACGAAGTCGTACGGGTCTTTTCCCGCCGCTTTCGCCGCATCGTCCACCCGCATGCCTTCATATTTCTTGTAGTCGGCCGGGCCGATCGATGCGAGCTGCACGTTGTGCCACGTGCCGGCCGAAATGAGACGGTTCTCCCACGTCGGATTCGGGTCGTCCATCTCCTTGCGGATCTTCGCGCGGGTCTGCGGATCCTTCAACCGCTCCGCGAGCTTCGCGCCACCGCCCTCGTGCGCCCACGGCGGAATCGTTTGTGAGAGTCCGGTGCTGCTCGCGACGTACGGATACTGATCCGCGGCGATCTCCAGGCCGCGCTTCTGCGCCGCTTCGACGATGGCGATGGCTTCCTTCATGCGGCCGAAGTTTTTCCTGCCCGTAACCTTGAAATGAAAAATGTGGACAGGGATGTGCGCACCCTGGCCGATCGCGATCGCTTCTTCGAGCCCGTCGCGCAATTTGTCGCCGTCGTACCGAAGGTGAGAGGCGTAGAGTCCGCCCGCCGCGGCGGCCGGCTTCGCCAGGGCGATCAGCTCATCGAGCTTCGCGTACGCGTTCGGCGAGTAGATCAATCCCGTCGCGACGCCATAGGCGCCCTGCTTCATGCTGCTGGCGACGAGGCTCGTCATCTTCGCGAGCTCGTCGGCCGTCGGCGGCGCGATCGTCGTTTCCCATGACGAACTCGCGCACCTGGCCGAGGCCGATGTACGACAACAGATTCACGGAGATTTTTGACCGCATCACGGCGTCGAAGTAGCCGGTGAAGTCCGTCCACGACGGTCGCACACCAGTGCCGCGCGTGTCGGGGGACTCCTCGCCGGCCGGCGGCGGCGTGCGCGGCGCGACCGAGCCGCTTTCGCCGATCACCTCGGTCGTGACGCCTTGTCGGATCTTGCTTTCGGCGTTTCCGTCCACCAGCAGCGAGAAATCGGAGTGGGAGTGCGCGTCGATAAATCCAGGCGCGACCACCTTGCCGCCCGCGTCGATCGTGCGGAGGGCGGCGCCGGTAAGGCGTCCGGCGCCCACGATGCGGCCGCCGCGTATCGCAACGGCGCCCGTTGTCGAGGGGCGCCCGTGCCGTCGATGATTCGCGCGTTCGTGATCAGGAGATCGAAGGGGCCGGGCGACTGCTCAGCGGTGGTAAACGCGACCGCGCACGCGATGCCCAGTGCGGCCACACACAGTGTTGCTCTCATACAAGTGCCTGCGACTTTTTATCACGAAGACACCACGGGCACGAAGAATCTTCGCGGAAGGGATGACGTCTTACGCGAGCGCGCGGGCGGCTTCGCGGGCGTAGTACGTGATGATGATGTCGGCGCCGGCTCGGTGGATCGCCGTCAGCGTCTCCAGCATGGCGCGGCGTTCGTCGAGCCAGCCGTTTCTAACCGCGGCCTTCAACATCGCGTACTCGCCGCTGACGTGGTACGCAGCGGTCGGGTAACCAAAGGTGTCTTTGACGCGCGCGATCACGTCGAGATACGTGAGCGCCGGCTTGACCATGATGATGTCGGCGCCTTCGTGGATGTCCTGCTCCACCTCGCGCAGCGCTTCGCGGCCGTTCGCGGGATCCATCTGATGCGAACGCCGATCGCCGAACGCCGGCGCCGATGCGGCGGCATCGCGGAACGGCCCGTAAAACGCCGAACAGTATTTCGCCGCATACGACATGATGCGCGGTGTTCTCGAATCCGCGTTCGTCGAGGGCGTGACGGATCGCGGCAACCCGGCCGTCCATCATGTCGGATGGCGCCACGATATCGGCGCCGGCCGCGGCGTGCGACACCGCGGCGCGGACCAGTTGATCGACCGTCGGATCGTTGGCGATCTCCTGATCGATCACGATCCCGCAGTGGCCGTGATCGGTGTATTCGCAGAGGCACACGTCAGTGACGACGAGCACTCCGGGCAATTCGTGTTTGATGGCGCGAATCGCCGACTGCACCGGCGCTTCGGGATCGTAGGCCGCCGAACCGATGTCGTCCTTCTGCTCCGGGAGGCCGAAAAGCAGCACGCTGTTGACGCCGTCCTGGACCGCCGCCGCCGTTTCGCGCACCGCTTCGTCGACCGAGAGGTTGAACACGCCGGGCATCGACGGGACTTCACGTCGCACGCCTTCGCCTTCGCACACAAACAGCGGAAGCACCAACATTTCCGGCGACAGCCGCGTCTCGCGCACGAGTGACGCGCATCGCTTCGGACCGGCGCAGGCGGCGCAGCCGCCGGGTGACGCCCAGCGCCGTGCGTGCGTGTGAACGTGTTCCATGGCTACACCGTTTGTTTCTGCTGTTCGAAGTACTCGACGATCGCCGCCACCAGCGCCGGCACGGTGTACGTCGACGGGACGATCGTGGTCTTGATGTGGCACTGGGCGGCGGCCTCCGCGGTCACCGGGCCAATCGAGGCGACGACCGTCGTCGCCAGCAGGTCGGCCGCCGGCTCTGCGCCCAAGACCTTCACGAAGTTCCGCACGGCTCGACGGGCTCGTGAACGTGACCACGTCGATTCGCCGTTCGAGCAGCATGCGGTAGATGTCGGGTTCGCCCTTCGCGCTCGCTTCGGCGAGCACCGTTCGATAGGCGATCGACCTCAGTGACGTCCGCGCCGCGCTTGCGCAGCTCGTCGGCAATCAGCTCGCGGCCGATGTCGGCGTGCGGCAGCAGCACCTCCATGCCCGCGACATCGCGCCCGTCTGAGATGGCCTGCAGCAGCGCCTCGGCGCGATATTCGGCCGGCGTGAGGTCGACTTTCAACCCGTAGCGCGCGAGGCGGCTCGGCCGTTGCCGGCCCGACAGCGCAGAGCTTGACGCCGTGCGAGCGCGCGCAGGTCCTGCGGCGTCGAGCAGGAGCCGCTCCATGAACGCATCGACGGCGTTGGCGCTCGAGAACACGATCCAGTCGAACGTGCCGGCGCGTGCGCACGCGGCGTCGAGCGGACCGTAGTCCTCCGGCGGCGCGATGCGGATCATCGGCGCCTCGATCGGCTTCGGCGCCCGCGGCTTCGAGCAGCTCGACGAGCTCCGCGGCCTGCTCGCGCGGCCGCGTGATCGAGACGCGCTTGCCGAACAGCGGCCGCGAGTCGAACCAGCGCAGGTGCTCGCGCAGGCCGGCGACGCGGCCGACGACCAGCGATCGCCGGCCGCCGGTCGGCCGACTGCTTCGCGTGCTGAGCGAGCTCTTCGAGCGTGCCCGCGACGGTCTCCTGCGTCGGCAGCGTGCCGTCGTACACGAGCGCCGCCGATTCGTCCGGCGGCCGCGGCCGTGCGCAATCAGCGCGGCGAGCATGTGCGGCACCTGCTGCGGTCCCGCGTAGCAGACGATCGTGCCGTCGAGCTGTGCCAGGCTCGCCCAGTCGACCGACGCGCGCGTCTTGCCCTCGTCCTCGTGGCCGCGCACGAACGTGAGCGTGTCGCCGCCGCCAGGATAGGTGATCGGAACGCCGGCGTAGCTCGGCATCGCCGACGCCCGCCGGCACGCCCGGGCACGACCTCGAACGGCACGCCTTGCTCGTGCAGAAACAGCGCTTCCGCGCCGCCGCTGATCGAACACGAACGGATCGCCCCACTTCAGGCGCGCGACCGTCTTTCCCTCGCGCGCCTTCTCGGCCAGCAGATAACAGATCGCTTCCTGTTCGAGCGGCTGCGGCGCGGCCATGCCGACGTCGATCTTCTCGGCGTCCGGCGCGCGCGTAGCGCAGCAGCCGCGCGTGCACGAGGTGGTCGTACAGCACGACGTCCGCCGCGGCCAGGCACTGCATCCCGCGCACGGTGATGAGCCCGGGATCGCCCGGGCCGGCGCCGATCAGGTAGACAGTGCTGGACACAGTCAGTCGTCAGCTATTCGCTCGTCGTCAATCGGCCGCGCACGTCCGCGAGAATCTCGCCGGCGCCGTCGGCCAGCAGGCGTCGGCGACGGCTGTGCCGACGCGCGCTGCGTCGGTATGCGTCCCGCGCGCGCTCGCGCGGACGGCTCGGCTCGCCGTCGAGCGCGACCACGACCGCGACGAGCTCGATCGCGTCGGCGTCGACTGGCGACGCGAGCGCGCCGATCGGCGTCTGGCAGCCGCCGCCGAGCGCTTCGACGACGCGCGCGCTCCGCTGTCGAGCGCCGCTGCGCCGCTCGCATCGTCGATCTGTCGCGACTGCAGCGACGCACTCATCGTCGTCGGCGCGGACCTCAACTGCCACGATACCCTGACCCGGCGCCGGAACGCACGCGTCGCTGGAAGCGCGAACGAAATGCGCGAGCCGAAGCCCAGCCGGCGCAGGCCCGCCGCCGCGAGCACCAGCGCATCGTGTTCGCCCTGGTCGAGCTTGCGAAGCCGCGTGTCGAGGTTGCCGCGAATCGGCGCGAAGCGCGCGTTCGGCAACAGCCGCGTCAGCTGTGCGATCCGGCGGACGCTGCCGGTGCCGATCGCCGGCGTCTGGCCGAGCGCCGCAACAACGAGCTTCGATCATGGCGGTCGGCAGACGTCTAGCCGCCGAGCCGTTCATCGAGCCGGCAGCGGGCAACGGCAGGACCAGCGCGTCGCGCGGATCCTCGCGCGGCAGCACGCCGGCGATCGCCAGTCCTTCGGGCAGCACCGCCGGCATGTCCTTGCTGCTGTGCACGGCGAGGTCGATCTCGTCCCTGAGCAGCGCGTCTTCGATTTCCTTGACGAAGAGCCGCTTGCCGCCAATCTCCGAGAGCGGCGCCGTCCTGCAGCGCGATCGCCCGATGTCCTGATGACGACGATTTCGCACGGCGGGCCGCCGGCTTCGGCGATGCGGCGCGGCGACCGCGTCGGCCTGCCAGAGCGCGAGCTGGCTGCCGCGCGTGCCGAGACGGAGCGTTCGAGGCCGGCGTCCACGTGTCAGCGATTCTTCGTGCGGGGAACGGCTCGATCTTGCCGCGCGGCGGAGCGGTCCGCGCGTCGGCCGGCGCCGACGCTTGCGCCTCGATCTTCGGCCTCGTCGGCGAGCGCGAACAGCCGCTTGAGCGCTTCGGCGTAGGCGCCGATGCGTCTCGGCGTCGCCGAGCGCCTTCAGCTGCTCGGTCGGCGTCAGCAGCAGCTTTTCGACGATGAGGCGCGTGATCTCGTCGACGCGCGCGCGCGCCTCCGGCGGCGAGCGCCGACAGCTTGAACTCGAGCCGCTCCAGCTCGGCGCGGCGAATCGCTTCGAATCGCTGGCGCAGCGCGACGACCGTCGGGATGGCGCCGCGCGAGCGCAGCCAGGCGCCGAACTTCTCGACTTCTTCGGTGACGATCGCTTCGGCGCGCGCGACCTCGCTCGATCGGCGCGCGAGATTTTCGCGGACCGTCGCCTGCAGATCGTCGATGTTGTAGAGGAAGACCTGCTCGATCTCGCCGGCAGCGGCCTCGACGTCGCGCGGCAGCGCGATGTCGATGATGAAGAGCGGCCGGCTGCGGCGCGGCCGCATCACCGCTTCGACGCGCGCCTTGGTCAGAATCGGCGAGGCCGCGCCGGTCGCCGTGATGACGATGTCGCTCGCGACGAGCGCGGCATCGAGCTCGTCCCACGGCGCGGCCGTGGCGCCGCCGATCGCTTCCGCCGTCCGCGCGGCGTGCGCCATCGTCCGGCTCACGATCGTCACGTGGCTGCACGCCCTGCGATTTCATGTGCAGCGCGGTGAGCTTGCCCATCTCGCCGGCGCCGACGACCAGCACGCGGCGGCCCTGCAGGTCGCCGAAGATCTTCTTGCGCGAGCGCGACCGCGGCGTAGCTGACCGAGACGGCGCCCGATCCGAGCCCGGTCTCGGTGCGCACGCGCTTGCCGACGCGCGAACGAGGAATGGAACAGCCGGTTCAGCACGCGGGCCGGCGGTCTGCGCGCCGGCCGCGATGGTGTGCGCTTCCTTCACCTGACCGAGGATCTGCGGCTCGCCGACGACCAGCGAATCGAGACCGGCGGCCACGCGGAACAGATGCCGCGCCGCCTCGAGGTCGGCGAGCGTCGTACACGTGCGGTGCGACGTCGGCGTGGTCCACGCTGCTGAAGCTCGCCGACGAAGCCCGATGAGATCACCTTGCGCGCGCGCCGATATCGTCGGCCGCCGCGTAGATCTCGGCGCGGTTGCACGTGGACACGATGACCGCTTCGCGAGCCGAGCCGACGTGCCGCCACGCCGCGAAGCGCGTGGCCCGACCCCGCGCGTCTGGAAGTCGATCCGCTCCCGCAGATCGACGGGCGCCGTCCGGTGACTGATTCCAATCAGTAAGAGATGCATCCCTACATCAGAAATTGTGGCTCTTCGTCAGGAAGTAGCTGACCGGCACGAAATTCAGCAGCACGATCGCGAAGCCGACCGCCGACAGATACGCCGTCCGCCGTCCGCCCCAGCCGATGCGCCGCGCGGCGAACAGCTCGAACGAATACACGGCCCAGCAGATCAGCGCGACGAAAATCTTCGGATCCTGCAGCGACATGCCTGGACGCGCGGGTCGCCGGCGGCCGACGGCTGCGCCTGCGCCTGCACGGCGTAGACGCCGCCGACGATAATCCCGAGCGTCAGGAATATCCAGCCGATCGACGATCGCGCGCTGGTTCATACGGTCCAGCACCTCGAGCGACGGCAGCCGCGCATAGAAGAAGCCCAGGTGCTTCGCTTTGATTTCCTTGAACAGCAGCACGTAGGTGAGCCCGATGACGCCCGCAAGCGCGAAGCTGGCGTACGCAAAGAGCAGCGACGACACGTGCAGGCCGAACAGCGGCCCGTGCAGGACCGCGGCGCGGTCGTCCACGTCGGCCCTGAACACCGGAATCGCCTGCAGCGCGACGAGCAGCGGCAGGATGAACACGCCCATCGCGCGCTCGTCTGTGGTCATCTCCACGTATAGGTACGACAGCGCGAGCAGCCACACAAACGTGGAAATCGTCGATGTGGCGTCGGAGACCGGCACGTGGCCGATCCTCGCATCGTCTCCATGCCGATCGACGAACGTGTGCGCGAGAGCAGCCGCGACGAGCAGCGTCGTCGCGGAGCGACCGACGGCGGGATTGCGCTGGGCGAAGTGCCACACGTATGCGACCAACGCCGCGACGTACAGGGCGAACGGGACGATGTTCATATTCAATGCGACGTGGGCGCGAAGTATCCGAGCTTGGTGCGGGGAACCAGGTTCGGCCGGTTCACACGGACGACCACGCGGCGCCAGGCGCCGTCGCGCTTGGCGTTCCGCGACGTGTAGCCGACGGTGTACTGGCTCGAAAGCTCGTCGGAAATCTGTCCGTATACCGAAGCGAGCTCGGCGAGCTGATTCGGGAAAAACGCGCGGCCGCCGGTTTCCTGGGCAAACTGGCGCAGCACGAACTCCGCTTCCTTGAAGCCTTTGGTCGTCGTGCTCGGGCCTTCGTTCGCGCGCAGCCCGATCGTGTAGATCGCCGTCTCCGACCGCTTCGCGAGATCGAGCACCTCTTCGAACGACAGCAGGCTCGACGTGTCCTCGCCATCCGACAGCACGACGATGGCCTCGCGCCGGATGTCCTCGACGTTCTTCGCGACGATTTTCTTCGAGATCCTTCAGCGCGATGTAGACGGCGTTGTAGAGCGACGTCGAGCCGCCCGCCGACGTTTTCTTGATCGCCTGCTCGAGTTGCGTGGCGCTGCTGGTGAAATCCTGAAGCACCACCGCACGACTGTCGAAATCGATGACCTCGGCGAGGTCCTGCGGCCGGAGACGTTTTGCGAAGCCGATCGCCGCTTCCTGCGCCGTCGGCAGCTTGTTCTCCATGCTGGCGCTCGTGTCGAGGAGCACCGACAGCGCGATCGGCAGGTTGGTTCGCGTGAAAAATGTGACGTCCTGCTTCACGCCGTCCTCGAACACGCTGAAGTCCGCCTGCGAGAGATCGGTGACGTAGTGGCCGCCGCCGTCCGTCACGATGACGTTCAGCGAGACGACGTCAACGCCGGCGCGGAACGGGGTCTGCGGAGAAGGCGGCTGCGGAGGTGGCGGCTGCTGAGCGGTCTGTTGCGCGCCGACCAGGTCGATCGAGACGAGGATCGCCGCGGCCGCGAAGAGCCACTGATAACGAGACCGCGCGCTCACGGGCGGGCCTGCGGCTCCTTCACGAGGGTTCCGCGAGCGGTCACGCCGGGGCGGTTGACGCTCACCGTCGTTTTCTCCGGCGGAATCAGCGACTCGGGACGCCCGAACGTGACTTTGTACTCGTGCGTCAGCTCGGCCGCGAGTTGCGGAAGCTTGCTTGCCAGGGCCATGCTCGTCAGTAAGTGCTCGAAATGACCACCGCTGTCCCGAGGCCCTTCGTCGAGGACGATGTTACGGTTGTGGGCTTCCTCGCTCGTATCGTTGGACAGCGGGCCGATCACAATGGCGTGAAGGGCCGCCGACGATTGCTTGAGCGGCGTCAGCACGAAATCGAAATGCCGCGAGCTGAACTCGGGCCCTTCCGTCGTGAGCGCGACGATGACCGGCCGCGGCGCGTCACGTTTCTTGAAGCCTTTCGTGACTTCGATAATCGCGTCGAGCAGGTAACTGCCGCTGCCGCTCTGGGCGAATATCCGATCGATGCCCTTCCGTAACTGCGCGCGGTCGAACGTCGGCTCGGCGAGAATCGTCGGACGTTCGGCGAGGGCGACGATGCCCACCTCGTTGTGCCGTCCGCTGTCGGTCGGCTGGGTGAGCGCGTCGACAAATGGCGGAAGCGCCGAGCGCATGTCACGGATGTAGTCCCGCGCTGCCTGGCTGTTGTCGACGAGAATCTCAACCTGCATCGGGTCGGCGGCCGGCGCGACACGGAGAACTTCGCGCGCGACGTTGTCTTCGCGGACGACGAAATCGGAGGGTCCGAGATTTTCGACCGGCGCGCCCGCCTCGTTCACTACACTTACATACAGCGACCGCTCGCGCGGCTGCGCTCGGACGAAGGTCGCACCGAGGATTGCCGCGCCTAGGACGATCGCGGCGGCGATCACAAGTCTCCGGGGGGGCATCGAGATCAGTATAGGTCCCGGTTTCGAGCATCGTCAAGCGACGTCGCGACGAAAGTTGTTTGATTTCTGTGACTTGCGGGAAATTGCGCGAGCGCGGCAGCGTATGGTATAAACCGCACGACTCTTCTTTGCGCCGCGCCATCTTCGGCGGCGGTCGTCATCCAGATGCTTTCATCCTACATTCCGATCGCCATCTTCGTCGCCGTTGCGACCGGCTTTGCGTTGTTCACGCTGGTCTTCTCGAGCCTGCTGCACTCGGAGAAATACAACAAGGTGAAGCTCGAGCCGTACGAGTGCGGCATCGAGCCGGTCACCGACGCCCGCGATCGCTACAGCATCCGCTATTACCTCGTGGCGATGCTCTTCGTCATCTTCGACGTCGAGACGGTTTTCATGTTTCCCTGGGCGGTCATCTTCGACAAGCTTCTGCTGTTCGGCCTCATCGAGATGATCGTGTTCATCTTCATCCTGGTCGTCGGCTACTACTACGCCTGGCAGAAGGGTGCCCTCGAGTGGGTGTAAATGGCTGACGACCCCGAAAAGCCTGTCGATCCACCGTCGCCCCCGCCCACGCCTCCCGTTGCCGCTGCGGACAAGCCAGCGAGCGGCGGCGCAGACCTGAAGGCCGAGGTCTCGCGCACCGATTCGCCTGGCGCGGGCGCGTCGGCCGCACCTGTTGCGCCGCCACGGCAGGAACCGCCTGCGCCGAAGCCGGCGAATCCGGCGGCCGCGCAGACCGCGACGACCAGCGAAACGAGCTCCGCGACTGGACAGGTGACCCCAGCGGCCGTGCCGGTCGCCGCGAAGCCGCCTGCGCCCGTTGCGCCCGCTGCGGCGAAGCCGCCGCGCCGGCGGCGCCGAAGGCCGCGCCGCATCCGCCTGCAGCACCGGCGCCTCCGAGCGGTCCGACCGACCCGGCGCCACCGGCGGATCTCGCCGTTCCCGGATTCATCACCTCACTCCAGGCAGCGATTCCAGGCGCCGTTTCGGCGCTCAGCTACTATCTGGGGGACTGGACGGTCATCGCGTCGGGCGCGCAGATACTGGAGGTGTTGACGCATTTGCGCGACGCGCCTGATGCGGCGTTCGACTATCTCTCCGATTTGACCGCCACCGACTGGCCGCCGCGCGCGACCCCGGGCCGCTTCGATATCGTGTACATCCTGTACTCGACGCGTCTCAGGCATCGTCTGCGCGTGAAGGTCAGGGCGGCGGACGGGCAGCCCGTGCCTTCGGCGACTCCCGTGTGGGCCGCGGCGAACTGGTTCGAGCGGGAAGTCTTCGACATGTTCGGCGTGAACTTCACGGGACATCCCGACCGTCGGCGGATCCTGATGCCGGAGGACTGGCAGGGATTTCCGCAGCGGAAGGACTACCCGCTCGAGGGCCCCGGCGAGCTGTTGATGGAGAACCCGCTCGATTGGTTGAAGCTGCGACAGGCGAAGGAGGAAGCTGATATTGAGTAAGGCGACGACACCGGCCGTTCATCACGGCGCGATGTTCGACACGAACGAGCTCGTGCTCAACATGGGCCCGCAGCATCCGAGCACGCACGGCGTGCTGCGCGTCGTGTTGCGTCTCGACGGCGAGAAGGTCGTGGACGCCGACGTCGTCATCGGCTATCTGCATCGAGGGATCGAGAAGCTCAGTGAGAACCGGAACTGGACGCAGATCATCCTGCTGACCGATCGGATGGACTACGTCGCGGCGGCGACGAGCAACGTCGGCTACTGCGAAACGGTCGAGAAGCTGCTCTCGGTCGAGGTGCCGCGGCGCGCGCGGTACGTCCGGACGATCCTCTGCGAGCTCCAGCGCATCGCGAGCCATTGTCTGTGGGTCGGCACGCACGCGATGGACATCGGCGCGATGACCGTGTTCCTCTACGCGTTCCGCGAGCGGGAGCTGATCCTGGATCTGTTCGAGGAATTCTGCGGCGCGCGGCTTACCTACAACTCGATGCGGATCGGTGGTCTCCCGCTCGACATCCCGCCGGGATGGGACAAGAAGGTCCTCGAGTTCTGTACGATCATGGACTCGAAGATCGACGAGTACGAAACGCTGCTCACGCACAATCGGATATGGCTCGAGCGCACGCGCGGGATCGGCGTCATCTCCGGTGCCGAGGCGGTCGCGCTCGGGATGTGCGGTCCGGCGCTGCGAGGCTCCGGCGTGCCGAGAGACGTGCGGAAAGACGAGCCGTACGCCGCGTACGATGAGATGAACTTCGAGGTGCCGATCGGCACGGCGGGCGACACCTACGATCGCTATCTCGTGCGGATGGAGGAGTTCCGCCAGTCGATCCGCATCATCCGTCAGGCGACGGAAGGGATTCCCGAAGGCCCGATCGTGGGCAAGGTGCCGCGCCTGATCAAGCCCGCCGCCGGCGAAACGTATCACGCGATCGAGTCGCCGAAGGGCGAGCTCGGGTACTTCATCGTCAGCGACGGCAAGTCGACGAACCCCTACCGCTTCCGCGTGCGCCCGCCATCGTTCTGCAACCTGCAGGCGCTGCCGAGACTCGTCCGCGGCCACCTCGTCGCCGACGTCGTCGCGCTGATTGGCTCGATTGATATCGTGCTCGGTGAAGTAGATCGATGAGCCGGACGGTGCCGGAAGAAGCAGATGAGCGCCGAGCGGCAAACGCGCGAAGGCGCAGCTGTGGAGCGCAAAGGTGATCGATCACCGCTTGCTTCTCGAGAGCGGACAGCTGCCGCAGCCAAAGCCGAGCGAGCGATGAGCGAGCGAGGCACAGGTCGTGGGGGTGGGGCCCCACGACAGAGTAAAGAATGATCGATCAATTCGTCATTCCGCTGCTGAAGATCGTGATCGTGCTGAACGCGACGCTCGTCGCGGTCACCTATATGGTGCTCCTCGAGCGAAAAGTCATTGCGTGGGCACAGTCGCGGCTCGGCCCGATGCGCGTCGGTCCGTACGGCATCCTTCAGCCGGTGGCGGACGCGGTCAAGCTGATGATCAAGGAAGACATCACGCCGGTTCGCGCGGACAAGTGGGTCTTCACGGCGGCGCCGATCATCTCCATGGTGCCGGCGCTCATCGTGTACGCGGTCATTCCGTTCGGTCCCGTCGTCCGGCTGTTCGGCCGAAACGTGTCGCTGTATATCACCGACGTCAATGTCGGCCTGCTCTACATCGTGTCGGTCGCGTCGATCGGCGTCTACGGATTGATTCTCGCCGGCTACGCGTCGAACTCGAAGTACCCGCTGCTCGCCAGCCTTCGCGCGTCGGCGCAGCTAATCAGTTATGAAGTGGCCGTCACGCTCACGCTGGTGAGCGTGATCCTGGTCGCCGGCTCCCTCAGCATGGTCAGCATCGTCAACGCGCAGTACAACGCGCACTGGTGGTTTGCGTTCGTGCAGCCGGTCGCCTTCGTGATCTTCTTCATCGGCGGCCTAGCCGAGACCAACCGCGCGCCGTTCGATCTCCCCGAAGCGGAGCAGGAGCTCACCGGAGGATTCCACACCGAGTACAGCGGGATGCGGTTCGCGCTGTTCTTCCTGGCCGAATACGCGAACATGATCGTCGTCTCGTCGGTGGCGACGACGCTGTTTTTCGGCGGCTGGCTGCCGCCGTTCCCGAACACGCCCGCGCTGCACTTTCTGTACTACTTTCCCGCGTGGGCCTGGTTCCTGGTGAAGTCGTTCGTATTCCTTTACATCTTCATCTGGGTGCGCGCGACGCTTCCGCGATACCGGTACGATCAACTGATGCGGCTCGGATGGAAGGTGCTGATCCCGCTCGCCATCGCCAATTTGATCGTCACGGGCATCGTCAAAATTCTGGTGATGTAGGGATATGGCGCAGGCAATCGCGTTTTACACGCTCGCGGCATTCATCCTCGGGTTCGCCGTGCTCGTTGTCAGCACGAAGGACACGGTGCACAGCGTCCTGTTCCTCGTCCTCGACTTCCTGTTCGTCGCGGCGCTGTACGTGCTGCTCGGCGCGCCCTTTCTCGCGGCGATTCAAGTGCTCGTCTATGCGGGCGGCATCGTCGTCTTGTACCTGTTCGTCGTGATGCTCGTGAATTTGAAGCGTCCGCCTGAGGCGCATCACGATCCCCACCGCCGGACGAAGCTCGGCATGTTTCTCTCGGCTGCGGTGCTTCTCGAACTGGGCGCGATCGCCGTTTACAGCTACGCCGTCCCCGCTCCGCCAGCGGTTGCGGGAAGCGCGCTGGCCGCGATGCCGGTGTCCGGCAACACGGAACAGGTCGGCTGGCTGCTCTATACGAGCTACCTGATTCCGTTCGAGATCGCCTCTATGCTCCTGCTCGTCGCGATGATTGGAGCGATCGTGCTCGCGAAAAGGGAACTGTGATCACCCCCACGCATTACATGCTGCTTGTCGGCCGCGCTCTTCATGATCGGCGTGGTCGGCGTGATGGTGCGCAAGAACATCATCATCATCTTCATGTCGATCGAGCTGATTCTGAACGCCGTGAACATCAACCTCGTCGCCTTCTCGAATCAGCTGCACGACGTCGTCGGCCAGGTCTTCGCCGTCTTCGTGATTGCCGTCGCCGCGGCGGAAGCCGCCGTAGGACTCGGAATCATCCTGGCGTTCTATCGCAACAAGGAAACCGTGAACATCGACGAAATGAATCTCATGAAATGGTAGGGCAGAAAAGGCTGGCAGGACGATCAGGCAGGTGGGTGGTTCAAAGGCGCGTGGCCCGCTGTGACGTTCTGTTCTAGATACGCCGAGCGCTGCGGCGCGAAGGTGTCATCGAGCGGGGGTGGGGCCCCGCGAGAATATAAGAAAAGTTAGCGGTGACGTTTCGATGAACTACATCTGGTTGATCCCTCTGCTGCCGGCCGTCGGCGCGGCAGTAAACGGGCTGATTGGCATCCGCTGGTTCTCTCGCAGGGCCTCCGGGCTGCTCGCGTGCGCGACGATGTGCGGCGCGCTCGGCTTGTCGCTCGTCGCGTTCTGGCAGCTGCTGTCGCTGGCGCCGGAGGCGCGCGGCGTGGACGTTCTCGTCGCGCAGTGGATTCCGCAGATTCCTCTCCAGACCGTGCACGGCATCGGCGCGTTTCAGATTCCGTGGGGCTTCCGGCTCGATCCGCTGTCGGGAATGATGCTGCTGATCATCACCGGCATCGGCACGTTGATTCACATCTACTCGACCGGCTACATGGCCGACGAGCCGCGCGCCGGCGTGGCGCGCTTCTTCTGCTATCTGAATCTCTTCTGCTTCTTCATGCTCATGCTCGTGCTGGGCAACAACTTCCTGGTCATGTTCGTCGGCTGGGAAGGCGTCGGTCTCTGCTCGTACCTGTTGATTGGGTACCGGTACGAAAAGAAGTCGGCGTCAGATGCGGGCAAGAAAGCGTTTATCACCAACCGCGTGGGCGATTGGGGGTTCATCCTCGGCGTGTTTCTCGTCTACTACACGTTCGGAACCCTCGACTTCCGGCAAGTTCAGAATGCGGCCGCGACGCTGCCGGTCGAGACGATGCACTTCGGCGTGCTGTCGTTCATCTGTCTTTTCCTGTTCGTCGGCGCGACCGGGAAAAGCGCGCAGATTCCGCTATATGTCTGGCTGCCGGACGCCATGGAGGGCCCGACGCCGGTGTCGGCCCTCATCCACGCGGCCACGATGGTCACCGCCGGCGTCTACATGATCGGCAGAAACGCCGTGCTCTTCTCGCACGCGCCCATGGTGATGACGATCGTCGCCATCGTCGGCGTGCTGACGGCGTTCATGGCCGCCTCGATCGGCCTCGTCCAGAACGACATCAAGCGCGTGCTCGCGTACTCGACGGTGTCGCAGCTCGGCTACATGTTCACTGCGATGGGCGTCGGTGCATTTTCGGCGGGCGCCTTTCACCTCATGACGCACGCCTTTTTCAAGGCGCTCCTCTTCCTCGGCAGCGGCTCGGTAATCCATGCGATGGCGGGCGAGCAGGACATGCGTCGCATGGGCGGGCTGCGAAAGTACTTGCCTGTCACGTTCGCGACGATGTTCATCGGCACGCTGGCGATTGCGGGCATTCCACCGTTCGCCGGATTTTTCAGCAAGGATGAAATCCTCTTCCGCGCGTTTCTGAACAACAAGGCGATCTGGGTGATTGCGGTCGCCGCCGCGATGATGACGGCGTTCTACATGTTCCGGCTGGTCGCGATGACCTTTCTCGGTCCCTACCGTGGTCCCGCATGGGACGCGGCCGGGCACACGCCGGCACTCACGCCGCAGGACCGCGCAAAAGACATCCGCCTTGCGGCCGTGCACGGGGCGCCGCATCCCGCCGACGCGCATGCGCATGGCCATGGACACGAGGACGATCACGAATTGGCACACGGACCGGCGGAACCGCATCAGTCGGCAGCTGACGATGCGCACGGCGGCCACGGGCATGGGCCCTGGCACGGTCCACACGAATCGCCGACGCCGATGACGTTTCCGCTGATGGCCCTCGCCGTGGGCGCGATCGTGGCGGGCTTCGTCGGCATTCCCGCCGCGCTCGGCGGCAGCAACACGATCGAACAGTTTCTCGAGCCGAGCTTCACTCCCCAGACCGTCACCGCGGACCGCGCAACCATCGAAAATCGCGCGATCCAGCCGAACGATGTGAAAGCGGGCGCGGAGCTTGCGCGTGGTCGGACGGCTGCCGGCGACGTCAAGGCGCTCGAGCACGGCCCTGGCGCGGCCGAAGAATCGGGCGAGCACGTATCGCGCGCGACCGAGCTCGGCTTGATGGGTCTGTCGGTGCTGATCGCGGTATTTGGAATCGGTCTCGCGAACAAGTTCTACGTTACGAGCCCCGAGATATCCGAACGTCTCGCGAATCAGTGGGCCGGCGCGCACCGCGCGCTCGAAAACAAGTACTACGTCGACGAACTGTATGACGCCACCGTCATCTCCGGCACGTTTGGCGCCGGCCGGCACTTATGGACGTTCGATCGGAACGTCGTCGACGGCGCCGTGAACGGCACCGGATGGGTGACGCTCATCAGCTCGTGGTTTTCGAGTCTTACCGACCGCAGCATCGTTGATGGCGCCGTGAATCTCGTGGGCTGGGTGGTGCAGGAGTCGAGCCATCTGTTCCGACGGCTCCAGACAGGCCTCGTGCAGAACTATGCGCTGCTGATGCTGTTCGGCATCTTCGCCTTCGTGAGCATTTATTTGTTCGTGCGATAAACCATGAATCACTACCTCTCGATCATCCTTTTCGAGCCGCTCGCTGGCGCCTTGCTGCTGCTGCTCGTCAACAAGCGCAACGAGCAGGCGATCCGGTGGATCGCGAACGTCGTCGCATTCGCCGGGTTCGCGATCTCGATCCCGCTGTGGTTCTGGTACAACCCGCAGAACGCCGATTTTCAGTTCGTCGAGCGCGCGCCATGGATTCCGTCGATCGGCGCCGAATATTTTCTCGGCGTCGATGGTTTCAGCACGCTCCTCATTCTGCTGACGACGATGATGGGCGCAATCGCGGTGCTTTCGTCGTGGACCGCGGTCACCGAGCGCGTGAAGGAGTACTACATCTTTCTGCTGGTGCTGCAGACCGGGATGCTCGGCGCCTTCATGTCGCTCGACTTCCTGCTGTTCTTCCTGTTCTGGGAAGTGATGCTGGTGCCGATGTACTTCCTCATCGGCATCTGGGGCAGCGCCAACCGTTTGTATTCCGCGATCAAGTTCTTCCTGTATACGCTCGTCGGCAGCGTGGTCATGCTGCTCGGAATTCTGGCGCTCTATTTCAACTACAAAGCGGCGACCGGATCGGCGACCGGTACATTCGACATCACGGCGTTCCAGCACTTCAACTTCCCAGCCGGCCTGCAGTGGTGGGTCTTCCTTGCCTTTTTCCTGGGTTTCGCGATCAAGGTGCCGATGTTCCCGTTCCACACGTGGCTGCCTGATGCGCACACAGATGCGCCCACGGCCGGCTCCGTGATTCTGGCGGCGGTCCTCCTGAAGATGGGGACGTACGGGTTTCTGCGCTTCAGCCTGCCGATTCTGCCGGATGCCTCGCGCCATTTCGTGCCGATGATCGTCGTGCTGTCCATCATCGGCATCGTGTACGGTGCGCTCGTCGCGCTTGCGCAGAAAGACTGGAAGCGACTGGTGGCGTACTCGTCGGTGAGCCACATGGCGCTCGTCATGCTCGGCATGTTTGCGCTGAACCCGGTGGGCATCACCGGCAGCATCGTCCAGCAGCTGAATCACGGCATCTCGACCGGTGCGCTCTTCCTGCTCGTCGGCGTGGTGTACGAGCGGCGGCACACGCGCGAGATCTCGGAGTACGGCGGCCTGTCGAAGGTGATGCCGGTGTATGCGGCCATCTTCCTGATCATGACGATGTCGTCGATCGGCCTGCCGACGCTGAACGGCTTCATCGGTGAGCTGCTGATCCTGCAAGGCGTGTTCGTCGCGAGCAAGATATGGGCGGCCTTCGCCGCAAGCGGCGTCGTGCTCGGCGCCACCTACATGCTGTATCTCTACCAGCGCACGATGTTCGGTAAGGTGGAAAATCCGAAGAACGAGCACCTGCTGGATCTGAGCCACCGTGAATTCGCCACCTTCGCGCCCCTGTTGGTCCTCGCGTTTTGGATGGGCCTCTATCCGAAGCCGTTCCTCGATCGCATCAACACATCGGTTCAACACATCGTCGCGCGGGTGAATCCGGACTACCCCGAGAGGAACGCGAGCGCTGCCGATTGCGGCAGCGGTGCACCGGTCGCGGCCGCCGTCGTGGCGGCGAACGGCAGCGCGAAATTCCTCGCGTCCACGCCGTGTGATGCGAACGGGAAGCCGCTCTCGTCGGGCACCGGCACCGACATTCCGAAGCCGGAGTCGCGCTAAATGCCGGCAGGCGTGTCCGTCCACGACTTCTACAACATCCTGCCGGAGCTGGTGCTCACGGGCGGGGCGCTGCTCGTGCTGGTCGCGGACGTGCTGCTTGGCCGCACCCGCGGCACGGCGCTCGCGGCGATTACGCTCGCCGTCATCGGCGCCACCGCTCTGTCACTCGTGCCGTTTCGCGACGTCCACGTCGTCGTCGCCAACGGTCTCCTCGCCGTCGACCGATTCGCGCTGTTCTTCAAAATCGTGTTTCTGATTGCCGCGGCAATCACCGTGCTGATGTCGATCCGCTTTCTCGAACTCGAGGGGGCGAGCCCGGGCGAGTACTACTTCCTGATTTTGTGCGCGACGCTCGGCATGATGATCATGGCGGGCGGCATCGATCTGATTTCGATCTTCATCGGCCTCGAGACGATGGCCGTGTCGTTCTACATCCTGGCCGGCTTCATGAAGCCGAACCAGCGCTCGAACGAGGCGGCGGTGAAGTATTTCCTGCTGGGCGCCTTCTCGCTCGGCATCCTCCTGTACGGCATGTCGTTGATGTACGGGCTGTCGGGAACGACGAACCTCCGCACGATGGCGACAATTTTCGCTACACAGCCACGTGATCCACGGTTGGTGCTCGCTGTCATCCTGGTCGTGGCCGGTGTCGGCTTCAAGATCGCGGCGGTGCCGTTCCACATGTGGGCCCCGGACGTGTACGAGGGCGCGCCGACGCCGATCACGGCGTTCCTTTCGGTCGGGTCGAAGGCGGCGTCGTTCGCGATGCTGCTGCGGCTCTTTCTCGAAGGGCTGCCGTCGATGAGTGCCGACTGGCAGCAGCTGTTCTGGGTCTTGTCGGTAGTGACGATGACAGCGGGGAACATTGCTGCGGTCACGCAGACGAATGTCAAGCGGCTGCTCGCCTACTCGTCGATTGCGCACGCGGGCTATCTGTTGATCGGCGTCGTCGCCGGGACCTCTCGCGGCGTCACGGCGATGCTCATATACCTGTTCGTCTACGCCTTCATGCAGCTCGGCGCGTTCGCCGTCGTCATCGTGCTGCATCGGCGCGATACGGTCGGCGACGAGCTCAAGGATTTCAGCGGGTTGTCCGCGCGAAACCCGGTTGCCGCGTTCGCGATGCTGCTGTTCATGCTGTCGCTCGGCGGGATCCCGCCAACCGCTGGATTCATGGGCAAGTTCTGGCTGTTCGGCGCCGCGATCGATGCGCAGTGCTACTGGCTCGCGACCATCGGCGTTCTGAACAGCGCAATCTCGCTCTACTACTACGTCCGCATCGTCGTCTTCATGTATATCAAGCGGGACGCGGCAGGGTCCGAGCCGACGACGAGCCCCGCGCTCGGCCTGGTCCTCGGGCTGACGATTGCAGCGACGCTCGTGCTCGGCGTCTATCCTCGGCTGCTCTTCGACGTCGCGGCGGCGTCCGCGCGCAGCCTCGGCGTGACGGGCATCACCGCCCTGCGCTGATTTCGAACGTCTTTCGTCACGAAGCCACGAAGTCTTACGAAGGGCACGGAGCAATTCCTGTACAGCCCGTTATTCGTGCGCTTCGTGATCGTTCGTGCACTTCGTAATAAGCGCTGATGGGAATGTTTCGAAGGTCCGACGCCACGATGCTGCGGACAGCGTACGAGCTGTCCGCGGGCATGCTGTCGTTCGTCGTCGCGATCGCGATCGGCTGGTGGTTCGGCGGGACGCTCGACCGGTGGCTCGGCACGGCGCCCTGGCTGTCGAGAGTGTTCGTGACGCTCGGCCTCGTTGCGGGCGCGCTGAACGTGTATCGCACGCTGAAACGGGCGCTCGGTAACACGTCGAACGCCAACGGGACCAGTGACTGAGGTCGACCCCGTACTTCGCAGGGTGGAGCGGAACGGGGTGATTGCGTGCGCTGCAATGGCGGCGATCGCATGGGTCGTCGCTCGCGGCCGCGTCGACGCGCCGCTTGGCGTGATTGGCGGCGGGCTGCTCGTGGCAGTGTCGTACCGCGGCATCAAAGGCGGAATCGACGCGCTCGTTGGCGGGATGGTCGGCGACGGAGCGCGTGGAAGCGGCCGGGCGCAGGCGGCCATCGGGCTGGTGAAGTTTTTCACAAGATACGCTATACTCGCCGCCGCGGCGTACGTGATAATGGCGCGCTTGCGGCTGCCTCCGATCGCGGTCTTCGCAGGCGCATCGTCGCTTGTCGTCGCGGTGGCGGTCGAAGCCGTGCGGCCGGTGCGTTCAAAATCCCCTGGAAACGTTGAGCAAGGCGAGGCGCGAAGGCGGTAGCCGAGCGCGACAGACGCTTCAGCGACCATCACGCGATCGCTAAGCGGATCGCTGATGGAATGAAAGCTGAGCGGGTGAGGGGCCCGCGAGGCACAGGTCGCGGCGGCGGGCCCCGCGACAACTAAATAATGGAAAAGCTCGAGCACGAACTCTGGATCGTCCAGGCGGTGAACGCGGTCTTCGGTCCGCTCGCGGCGGCCATGCTGCGCGCGCTGGGCCGTCCGGTTCCGGGCGGCGACGTCATTCCAGACTATCTCGTCATGGCGGCGCTCATCGTCATCGCATGGACGGTGCTCTGCCTCGTCGTGCGCCGGAACTTCAGCGTCGACCGCCCTGGCAAGCTGCAGATATTGATTGAAGATGGACTGCGCGCGATTCAGGCGATGTTGAACGACTACGTCGGCCACAAGGGGCCGCGCTACCTGGCGATCGTGACGACGATGTTCGTGTTCATCCTCACAGGCAACCTGATGGGGCTGGTGCCCGGCTTGAAATCGCCGACCGGCAACATCAACGTCACGCTCGGTTGCGCGCTCACAGTCGCGGTCTACTACCACATCCAGGGCGTGAAGGAGCAGGGGCTCGGTGCGTACCTGAAGCATTTCGCGGCACCGCCGGGAGCACCGCTGTTCATCGCGCCGATCATGCTGCCAATCGAAATCATCAGTCACATCTCGCGCGTGCTCTCGCTGTCGCTGCGGCTCTTCGGCAACATCTTCGGCGAGGATCTGGTGATCCTGATTCTCTTCAGCATCGTGCCGTTCATCGTGCCGCTGCCGATGATGTTTCTGGGCATCATTACCGCGTCGCTGCAGGCGTTTATCTTCGTCCTCCTGACGACGATCTATCTGGGCGGAGCGGTTGCGACCGAGCACGAGCACAACGAGCACGGAGAGATGGTGGCGGGAGAGGTCTAAGAAAGTGCAAAGGCCAAAGGCAGAAGGCAAAAGTAAAAGGCAAAAGTAAAGGCAAAGTTGAAAGTCGTTGCAACCAAAGCCGAGCGGCCGAAGGCCGCGAAGGCACGGGCGCGGGGTGGGGCCCCGTCGCAAAGTAAATAACGGAGGCAGTGTGAGCAGACGCTTTTTCGTGTTCCTGACGGTGATGGTGGCGGCGGGTGCGTTCGTGACGCCGCTGCACGCGCAAGAAGTGGTCGGCGGGGCCCTGCGCGTCGATATCGCGCGATGGTCGATCATCACCGCCGGATTTGCGCTGGCGATCGCGGCGGCGTTCGGCGCGATCTCCCAGGCCAAGGGTCTGAGCGCCGCCGTCGAAGGGATCGCCAGAAACCCGAGCGCCGCCGGGGAAATCCGCGGCAACCTGATTCTCGGCCTCGTGCTGATCGAATCGCTCGTCATCTACGTGCTGCTCATCTCCCTGATTCTCTTCTTCGTCAAGCCGTTCTGAGACCGACCGGAGGGCAAGGATGGCGGGAGGGCGCGAATCAGCCCTCCGGCCGCCCTGCCCCGGCCCCCTGCCAAGTCCCAATTTCGCCGCTGCTGCCTCCTGGTTTTTCGCCCTCACGGCGCCTTTCCGTCCACTCTTTCGTTTCCAGAACAAATAATTGGATTCACTGGTTTTCACAGTCGCACATCGACCACTTATGCGACGGAGGTAATTGCACAGCAGGAATCTCAATGTTAAGCTCGCGCCCCTCAAAGTCCGACGGCCGGGGTGGAATTTGTTCGACCGCCACGCGAGTGAACCTCGTCTGGCAAGGAGGAGTGCATGAGGCGTCGTTTCCAGATCGTCTTGGCGATTCTGGCGGTGGCCCTGCTGGCGTCCGCGCCTGCGTTCGCGCAAGGCGGCGGTGCGAGCACCACAGGATCGATTAACGGCAAAGTTGCAGACAGCAGCGGCGCCGTGTTGCCGGGCGTCACCGTGACCGCCAGCAGCCCGTCATTGATGGGCCTCCAGACCTCGGTGTCTGATACGGCAGGGCTGTACCGTTTCCCGGCTCTGCCGCCCGGGACGTACACGCTCTCGTACGAGCTGCCCGGCTTCAACACGTTGAAGCGCGAGAACATTCAGATCGCGATGGCGTTCACGGCGACGGTTAACGTCGAGCTCTCGGTCGCATCGCTCAACGAGACCGTGACGGTCACCGGCGACTCGCCCGTGATCGACACGACGTCGACGCGCGTCCAGCAGAACTTCAAGCTCGAAGCGTTGCAGGAAATTCCGAACTCACGCGATCTGTGGTCGCTGCTCGCCGTGACGCCGGGGGTGACGATGGATCGTCTCGACGTGGGCGGCGACCGCGCCGGCACGCAGAGCGGCTACACGGCCTACGGATACTCCGGACAGAACCGCGTGCTCGTCGAGGGCATCAACACGACCGAGGGCACGAGCGGCGCCGGATTCTACGTGGACTACGGCTCGTTCGAAGAAGTGTTCCTCGGCACGATCGGCCAGGGCGCCGAGATGCCGACGCCAGGTGTGCAGAGCCAGATGCTCGGCAAGTCGGGCGGCAACAAGTTCCAGGGCGAGATCTACCAGGACTTCGAGAACAACAGCCTGCAGAGCGGCAACATTCCGGCGGACGTCGTGGCCCGCGGCATCCGCGACCACAGCAACGAACTGCAGGCGTATCACGACTTCAACATCAACGTGGGCGGCCCGATCAAGCAGGACAAAGTGTGGTGGTACTTCTCGTACCGCAATCAGACGACCGGCGTCGGCCAGCCGAACTTCGTCGGACCGATCGCGGGCAAGGTCTTCAACACCAACCTGTGGAACCCGTCGGGCAAGACGACGTACCAGATCAACCAGAACAACAAGTTGATCGGCTACTACCAGTGGGGCCAGAAGAACCAGCCGAATCGGCTGCCGCAGAGCGCCTTCACCTACACCGATCTCGGCCAGACGCTCTTCCAGGCATCCGGCAGCTGGATTTACAAGGGTGAGTGGAATAGCACGATCAACAAGAACATGTACGTCGAAGCGCGCTACGGCGTATTCGGCTACTACTTCCCGCTCACGGCCAACAGCGACAGCACCGCGTTCGAAGGCTTCGATACCGGGCTGTCGAAGATCACCACGGGTGCGGATCAGAAAGAGCAGACCGACCGGCAGCGGCGGCAGCTCACCGGATCGGCGACGTACTTCAAAGACGGCTGGGCCGGCTCGCACAGCTTCAAGGTTGGCGGCGAAATGCTGCTCGAGACCGGATGGTACGGTTCAACGCAGGTAGCGTCCGGGAACGTCCGCGAGAACTTCAATAGCGGCACGCCGCTCACCGTCATTCTGTACGCGCCGACGGCGACCCACGTGGGCAGCCTCGGCGACGGACCGAACGGCAACCTGCTGAGCGTCGACAAGCTCAATACCTACGATGCGTTCATCAGCGACCAGTGGTCAGTTGGCCACGCGACGTTCAACCTCGGCGCGCGCTACGATCGCTATCGCAACTGGACGCCCGAGCAGCGGCAGCTCGCGTACGCCTTCGGACCGCTCAACGTCCCGGCGCAAACGTTCTCCGAACAGACGTATGCCACGTGGAACAAGATCGTTCCGCGACTCGGCATGACATACGACCTGACGGGTGACGGCAAGACGGTTGTGAAGCTCAATTACGGCCTCTTCGGCTTCAACCCGGGCGTCGGTGTGTCGGCCAACGGCAACCCGAACCAGGCGACGAAGAGCATCACCTACACCTGGAAGGATGCGGGCGGCTGCGTGGGATGTATCGCAGGCGACGGCATTTACCAGCCGGGTGAGGAAGGTGCGGTCACCGCGAACTCGCTGAGCAACAGCGTCACGGTCGATCCGAAACTCTTCCAGCCGACCTCGACGCAGGCCACCGCGTACGTTGAACGCCAGCTCACGGAAGGCGTCGGCGCGCGCGTTGGATTCGTCTACTTCAGCGTCAAGGACCAGGTTGCGACCTTCCAGCCGTTCCGTCCGGGGAGTGCCTATACGGTCCCCTTCAACGTCGTCGACAAAGGGCCGGATAACATTCAGGGCACCGCAGACGATCAGAACCTGACGTTCTACGGCGTTCCCAACTCGCAGCTCACCAGCTTCCCGACAACGCAGGTCGTGACCAACACGCCGAACAACGGCACGTATAAGACGTTGGAAGTGTCGTTGAGCAAGCGTCAGAGCCACCGCTACTCGCTTGGCGGCGGTATCGGATACACATGGTCGAACGACTACCCGCTGTCGTACCCGAACACGCCGAATGGACCGGGGTGCTTGAGCGGAACCAGCTACACCGCTCCGTGCGACTACACGCGGTGGAGCGCCAAGGTGAACGGCACCTACAACGCGCCGTGGGGTATCACGATCAGCCCGGTGTACCGGTTCCAGAACGGTTCAAACTTCGCCCGCACGCTGGGCGTCACCGCACCGGCCTCGTGCAATTGCACCTTCAGCGCGGCGCGCGGCGGCAGCCTCACCAACACGACCGTGTACGTGACGCCGTACAACGCGCTCCGACAGGAAAACGTCGGCGACCTCGACGTGCGCGTTGAGAAGACCGTGAGCTTCGGCCACTATGCCAAGGTCCGTCTCTTCTTCGACGGCTACAACCTGACGAACGCGTACGCGGCGCAGACGATCAGCCAGGCAACCGGCGCGTCGTACCTGAATCCGACGGCGATTCTTGCCCCGCGCACGGGTCGGCTCGGCTTCCGCTTCATGTGGTAACAACGGAGTAGGTCCGGTTTCGGACCGGACGATTCTTCAAGGCCGGGTGGCAGGTGCCATCCGGCCTTTTTTGTTATTCGCGGCATCTCTTCATCACGAAGTCACGAAAGCCGGTTCGTGACCTGCGTGATCCTCGTGAGCTTCGTGGTGGAGAAAAGCTCGACGTCTCGTCAGGACGTTTGTCTGAGAAGTGCGCGGATATGTTCGATGTCGGCGGCGTATTTCGCCGGCGGCGCGCTGTTCACGAATTGCTGTAAGTAGGGCCGCGCCTCGTCGCGTCTGCCCGATTCGTAAAGAGCGAGCCCAAGGTTGTACAGCGCGTCGAATTGCCGCGAGTCGAGTTCGACGGCTCGTTGCAGATGTTCGATGCCCGAGCGAAACTCCCGGGTCGCAAGCTCGTCGCTGCCGAGATTTGCGAAGGCGACGGCCGACGTTGGGTCAATCGCGATCGCCTTGGCAAAGGCGTCGCGGGCGCGAGCATGCCGTCCCTCGCGCATCATCACCGCACCGAGCGAGTTGTACGCATCGAAGCTGTCGGGGTGCGCCGCAGTCACGGCCTCGAGCAAAGTCGCGGCCTTGTCAGGATTGCCTGCTTCTGTAAGGTAACCCCCCAGCACAATCATCACGCGGTAATCCGCGATCCCGCGCTTCACGATGTCCTCCAGTGTCGCGATCGCGCCGTGCAGATCGCCAGTCTGGCGCTTCATTGCGGCGAGCTGACCGAATGCCGTGGAGAACTGCGGATGGTCTCGCGCGATGTCGCGCACCTGCGCCATCGCCTCGGTACGCGCGCCGCCGTTGAACCTCTTGACCGCATCGTCCAGATCGTTGGCTGGGCCAATCAGCACTTTGGGGTCGTCATTTGCCGTATAAACGCGATGCGCTGGATCGGCGCTCGACCCGACATAGCCGAGCGCCTGCAGACGCTGGCGCGCGTCCGCGTTGAGCGTAGTCGTCTCGCTGTGCGTGCCGCGCGCGGCAAAGCCGGCGCTGGTGTCGCGCAGGAGCGCGGTGAGGGTGCGCGCTTGGGCGCCTTCGCGCGCGAAGATGTTTGTGGCTTCGCCGGGGTCGCGGTCCAGATCGTAGAGCTCGGGCATCGGTAGATCGATCAGCTTCGCGCCTCCTGCGACGATACCGGTGAGGGGGGCCCAGTTGCGAGTGAGGGAGGCGTCCATCGCTTCGATGTAGGCCGTCGTCGGTGCGGCCGCTCGCCCGTTCAGCGCCGGCAGGAGCGTGCGGCCTTCGAATGTGGCCGGCGCCGGCAGACCGAGCAGGTCGAGCGTCGTCGGAGCAAGATCGATCAGGCGCGCCAACCCGTCAAACGACCGCGCCGCGTCAGAGTCGCCGGTCCAGATAAACCACGGTACGCGCATTGTGACGTCGTAGACGAAGACGCCGTGGGTGCGCTCGCCGTGCTCGCCGAGGCTTTCGCCGTGGTCGGCGGTGACGACGACGAGCGTGCGATCGAGCTGGTGGTCCCGGCGAAGGGTTTCGAGCAGCTGACCGACCATCGCGTCGGTGTACGCCACCTCTGCGTCATACGGCTCATGCTGCGAGGCATATGGCGCCGGCGCGCGATAGGGCGCGTGCGGGTCGTAGAGATGCACCCACGCAAACCACGGCGCGCCGGCACGGGCGGGCGTGACCGCCGGCGCCGGATTAAGAATCCAGCGCGCGGCAGGCGTGATGACGTCCTCCGCCCGCCGTTCGGCGCCTTCCGTCGCGTCGCCCTCGCGCTTCTCGCCGTACTGGTCGTCGTATACGTCGAAGCCGCGAGTGAGGCCGAAGCGTGCGTCGAGCACGAAGGCGCCGACGAAGGCGCCGGTGCGGTAGCCACGGTCGTGCAGCACGGTGGCGAGCGTCGGCAGCGTGTCGGCGAGCCGAAAAATGCCGTTGGCGCGGACGCCGTGCACGGGCGGCGAAACGGCCGTGAAAATAGACGTGTGCGAGGGGAGCGTGAGCGGCGCGCTCGCATAAGCGCGCGTGAACCGGATCGCGTCGTGCGCAAGCCGGTCCAGCTGCGGCGTCAGCTGACGCGAGCTGCCGAACGCGCCCACACGATCGACGCGCAGCGTGTCGATCGTAATGAGCAGCACGTTGCACCCGCCGCAGCTGCCGCTCGCAATCGCGTGCGCGCGATGAGTGGCCCACCAAAGCGTCACGGCGATCGCCAGAAAGAAAATCGCGAGAATGCTTTTGGCCGTTGTTTTCGTCACATCGCCTATCGGCTTGCCATGCGCCCTGATTTATCGGCCTGCGAGCGTTTTGAGACGAGCGATGTCGGCAGCGTAACGCTGCGGCGGCGCCTCGCGAATGAAGCGCTCCACATGTGGACGTGCCTGTTCTCGATGGCCATTCTGCATCAGCACGACGGCCAGATTGAAAAGCGTGTCGTAATCCCGCGGCTCGAGGGCGGTCGCGTGCGTCCAGGCGACAGCGGCACCGTCGAGATCGGATGCAGACGCGCGCGCAGCCCCGAGACCTCGCCACGCGGGCGCAAACGTGGGATCGGCTGAGACCGCGCGCTCGAACGCGGTGGCCGCGGCGGAAGCACGCTTCGCCGCCAGTTCCAGCAAGCCCAGGTTGTTCCAGACCTTCGCGGCGCTCGGAGCGAGGGCGGCCGCGCGTTCAAACGCCGACCGTGCGGCGGCGGAAGCGCCGCTCTCGGCGTAGGCGATGCCGAGGGTGTTCAGCGCGTCGACGCTGCCGGAGATCTTCGTCGCCGGCTCGAGCACGGCGATGGCGCGCCGGCGGTCGCCGCTCGCCAGATATGCCTCGCCGAGGCGCTCTGAGAGCTTCGGGCTTCCCAGCCCGCGGCCCTCCGCGTCGGTGAGCAGAGCGATGGCTTCCGCCGCGCGGCCGTCTTCGATGTACACGGAGGCGAGCGTGAGATACGCCGCGGCGAAATCGCTTCGCTTCGTGAGGACCTCGCGGAACAGCGCGATCGCCTCGTCGTGCCGGCCTTCGCCGGTCAAGTGCAGCGCGAGCTCGTACTGGCGGTCGAGGTATGCGAGACGCTTCGGGTCGTCGTCCACGCCATACCGTGTTTTCTTGGTAGTCGCGCCATCCGCTGCGACGTATCCGAGCGACCGCAGCCGGGCTGCCGCTTCCGAGTCGATCGGCGCAGGCCTGGCAACGGCCTGGCGGCTATGCCATGGATCGAGCAGGCGCGTGAGCGCGGCGACGCGCTGGCTGTCGGCGCCCGCTCGGTTCGCAGCCTCCTGCGGATCGGCCTTCAGGTTGTACAACTCCGCGAGCGGTAAGTCGATGTACTTCCAGTCGCCGGCCACGACGCCGGTGAGCGGCGCCCAATTGCGGGAGAGGTTCGCGTCGAGTGCTTCGAAATAGATGGAAGCATCGCCTTCCGCCGTGCCGCGAATCGTCGGTACCAGCGAGCGGCCATCGATGGACGCGGGCACCGTCACTCCCAGCAGATCCCCGATCGTCGGCAGCACATCGACCTGTGCAACCGGGGCTGCGATCACATCAGGCCGGAGTCCCGGCCCCGCCATCAGCATCGGGATCCGAAGCGTTCCATCGTAGGCGAACAACCCGTGCGTTTCTTCGCCGTGCTCGCCGAGCGACTCGCCATGGTCGGCGAGGACGATCACGAGCGTGCGTGCGAGCATGCCTGCCGCATCCAGGCGCTGCAGAAACCGTCCAAGCTCGCGATCGGTGTACGCGACCTCGTTGTCGTATGGATTTTCGGCAAGCTGCGCGGGCGCACGGTATGGCGCGTGCGGATCGAAGAGATGCACCCAGGCAAACCAGCGCGAGGACGACATTTCCTGCTGGAGAAGCCACGCTGCCGCAGCGGCGGTGACGCGCTCCGCAGAGCGTTCGGCAAATCCAAACGTCACCGGCCCACGCTCGGTCCCGACGTGATCGTCGTAGAGCTCAAACCCGCGGTTCAGCCCGAAGCGCGCGTCGAGTACGAACGCGCCCACGAACGCGGCGGTTCTGTAGCCGTCATGCCGCAGGAGCTCGCCGAGGGTCGCCGGCTCAGGTCCGAGCGCGGTCGAGCCGTTCAAGTGCACGCCATGGCTCGGAGGTACGAGGCCCGTGAGAATCGACGCGTGCGCGGGAAGCGTCATCGGCGCATGCGAATAGGCGCGTGCGAATCGAAGTCCTTGCGACGCGAGCCCGTCGAGCGTGGGCGTGAGATGGCCGCCTCCGTACGCGCCCACGCGGTCGGCGCGAAGTGTGTCGACGGTGACGAGCAGGACGTTGGCGCCGCGAAGGGCACCCGGCGCGAGATTCGCGTTTGGCCGCGGCGCCGTCGCCCTTCGACAGCCGCCTCCGCATGCGAGGAGTGCGATTGCGAGGGCGGAAAACGTGATTCGGCCGCCCGTCGGGATCATCGCGTCAGCACTGGTCGTCTTCGGTTTTGTGTTCGGCGGCTCGGCGTGCTCTGCGGTTGTCTTGGACCCATCACCGGACGCCGAGGCCACGAACGCGCGCGCCCGGCAAGCGGACGCCGAGCTTGACGTCCGTGGTCGCCACCGCGCCTGGCGGGACGACGTATTGAATGAGCATTTCGGCGGCCATCCGATCCGCGAGATGATCCAGAGCCACCTGATAAGACGCGGCGGCGAAGATCGGCGTGAACTGGCCGTGTGTCTGGTCGGTCACCAACCGGAGTACGTCGCCGTCGCGCGGCGTGAACGCCGCCGGTCCGCCCCCCGCCGCCGATCGATTGACCACGACATGGACGATCGCACCGCTGTCGACGATCGACGCGACGGGCGCGCTGCCAGCATTGGCTGCGCTGAGAATCGGCTTGGCCGACAGCACGACGATCGCGGAAAAAGGCGCACCTGCTGATCGAAGCGCGCGCGCAGCCGTGGCGATCGCATCGATCGCACGGCTCTCGGGCGACGGATTTGCCACGACCGCGTCGAGCTTCTTGAGCACCGTCTCGCGCTCGTCGTCGAAGACCGCGAGCATGCGGGCTGGATCGCTCATCATTACGACGCCGATCGGCCGCTGGCCGACGCGCGCGATGAAGCGGGCGGCGGCGTGGCGGATCGCGTCGTACTCAGACGGCTCCGCCCCATCGTCGACAACGACGGCGATCGGATAATCGGCGACGCGGACATCGAGCACGTCCCGCGTCTGACCCGCCTCGCGCACGACGAAGTCGTCCACGCCGACGTCGACAATCGAGCGGTTCCGCGCATCGGAGATGGTCGCGAGCACGGTACGGCTGGAGCTCGTCTGCAGCAGCAGCGCCAGCGCGAGAAGAATGAGCATCGGGCTGGGCCGCATTATAATTTGTAGTCGATCCACCATGGCTCCGGGCCGCCTGATCGTCGCCGGCGTTATCGCGCTGATTGCCGCGTCGCAGGTGCCGGTGCGTACGCAGACCCCTGGCGCCGCGCCGAGCGCATATGTCGGGTCGGCGGCGTGCCAGAGCTGTCACGAAGATCAGTATTCGTCGTGGAGCAAGACGCTGCACGTGCGGATGACGAAGCCGATTGCCGAGGCGGTGGTGATCGGCGATTTCAGCCCCGGCACGCGCATCGAGCAGCATGGGCGCACCGCGTCCATGGAGACGCGCGACGGCCGCTACTTCATCACCATCAGCTCCCACGATCGCCCGCCGCAGAAATTCGAAGTCAACTACACGCTCGGCGCGCGGCGCTTCCAGGGATATCTGTCGAAGCTCCCAGACGGACGCATTTACGTTCTGCCGGTCTTCTGGCACAACGAGACGAAGCGATGGCTCGATTACCAGGAAATCACACCCATTCCCGACGATCCCGACCATGACCTCCGCCAGATATGGAACGTCACCTGCGTGAATTGCCACGCGACGAACCTGGTCAAGAACTTCAACGCGCAGACAAATACCTACGCGACGGAATGGACCGAGATGGGAATCAGCTGCGAGGCGTGCCATGGGCCCGGCCGGCCGCACATCGCCGACCCGCAGCACAAGCAGATCTTCTCGCCGAATCGCGCGACGCCGCGCCAGACCTTCGACATGTGCGGATACTGCCACGGCAACAAGAACAACGCGTTCTTTGGGTTCAAGCCGGGCGATCGCTACGAAGACTTCGCGCTGCCGTTCCTCATCAGTGAACCGATTCCGCCGAACGACCCGCAGGGTGAATTCTGGCCTGACGGTCGGCCGAGCCGCTTCAATCGCCCGCAGGCGCTGACGCTCACCGGCTGCTTTCAGAAAGGACAGGCGACCTGCACGAGCTGTCACCGCATGCACGCCGCGTCGCCGAACGCGCACGCGCTGAAGGTGCCCGTCGAGACGCCCGATGGCGGACACACGAAGGAGAGCGACCTCCTCTGCACTCAGTGCCACGGCGCAACCCAGGGGCGGTCTGTACGATGCGGCGCACACACATCATGCCGCCGATTCCCAGGGCAGCCGCTGCGTGGAATGCCACATGAGCGATGTGAACTGGCGGCTGTTCACGCGGCGTCGCGATCACACGTTTCAGCCGCCTGTTCCCGAAATGACGGCGCGCTTCGGCGTGCCGAACGCGTGCACGACGTGTCACGAGGACAAGTCGCCTGAGTGGGCCGCGAAAACGATGGACGCGTGGTATGGCAACGGCGAGCGCCGACGCGCGGTCGTCACCATGTCCGACGTCATCTATCGCGCCGGGGCGGGTGACGAGAGCGCGTTGCCGGATGTCGCGAAGCTGGCCATCGATCGCTCGCACGGCACGCTCATACGCGCGAGTGCCGCCGAGTTCGCCTGGCAACTCATGGCAAAGAAACCGTCAGGGGACTTCAGTCCGGCGATCATCAATTCGTTGATTGGCGCAGCCTCCGATCCGGAGCCGCAGGTTCGCACCATGGCGGTTCGCGCGTTGTCGCTCGTGCGCAGCCCTCAGGTGCTCTCGGTGCTCGGCGCGCGTCTAGTCGACGATGCGCGAGTGGTGCGTATCAACGCGGCGGAAGCGATGCTGAATCTGGGCATCGTCGCGTTGGAGGGCTCGGCGGGTGCCGCGCTGTCGCGGGCGCAAGACGAATGGATGATGAGCCTCGCGACGTTTAATGATGTCGCAGACGACCACACGACGCTGGCTCGGGTTGAGGCGGCACGCGGCCGCACTGACGAGGCTGCCAAGGAGTTCACGACCGCCGCGCGGCTCGATCCGACCGACCCTAAACCGCACGTGTACCTAGGAGTTCTCGCCGCGCGCGCGAGCAAATTCACCGAAGCTCTTCAACAATTCAAGATCGCGAAAGCCCTCGCTCCCTCCTACCAGAACTTGGATCGCCTCATAGAGGAAGCCCAAAAGCGGGCAACGAATCGTTATTGACCACTGTTCGCAAACGGTATATTTGTCACTGGCGACGCGGTCGGGTTCAACCTTTTGTTGACCATCCGATCGATGGCTTCATTCGCGATGCGCGACGTATCGATTCTGATACCCGCGGTGGTTTTGAACGTTCTTCTGAGGAGGGTCAGAGGGCATGAACTGCAAGACCAGTAAGCTCACGGCGGTGGCTGCGGCGCTCTTAGTGGCGCTCGCCTTCGCTGCCACGGCGTCGGCCCAAGTGTTTACGGGCCGCGTCGACATCACGATTGAGGACTCGACCGGCGGCCGGTTGCCCGGCGTCAACGTCGACCTCACCGGTCCGACAAATCAAACGCAAGTGACCGACGCGCAAGGGCAGGCGCACTTCCTCAACCTGCCGGTCGGCACGTATGCGGTGAAAGCCAACCTCTCCGGCTTCAATCCGTACACGAACGCCAACGTGCAGGTTGCGACTGGGGCAGCCACGCCGATCTCGATCAAGCTCGCGGTCGCCGGCACGCAGGAGACGGTCACCGTCACGGCGGCGACGCCGGTGATCGACACGAAGAAGCAGACGACGACGACCAACGTCACGCTCGAAGAACTGCAGAATATTCCGACCGCGCGCGATCCGTGGGTCGTCATGCAGACCGTGCCGAGCATCTACGTCGATCGCGTGAACGTCGGCGGCTCGGAATCGGGTCAGCAATCGAGCTACATCGGCAAAGGGTCTTACGGCACGGACAACACGTGGAACATCGACGGCATCCCGGTCACCGACATGGGCGCGACCGGCTCGACCCCGACCTATTACGACTTCGACATGTTCCAGGAAATGGCCGTGACGACCGGCGGCGCCGACGCGCAGAACCCGACTCCCGGCGTGCAGTTGAACCTTGTGCTCAAGAAGGGCACCAACGTCTTTCACGGCGACGGCAATATTTATTTTGAAAACGAAGGGCTCCAGGGCAACAACATGGACCCGACGCTCGCGCAGAAGATTGGTGGATCGACCGCCGATTGCGCAGCCAGCGGCTTTACGCAGCACTGCGGCAACCGCACCGACAAATATCTCGACAACGGTTTCGATCTTGGCGGCCCGCTCTTGAAGGACAGAATCTGGGTGTGGGGTCGCATCGGCCGCACCGACGTCAAGATCCTCACGCTTACCGGCGTGCCGGACGAAACGATTCTTGAACAACTACGCGTTCAAAGCGGACGCGCAGGCCACCGAGAGCACGAGGGTGAACTTCACGTTCTTCGAAGGTAACAAGACGAAGAACGGTCGCGGCGCATCGGCATTTCATCCGGCCGAGACCACTTGGCTCCAGACGGGCCCGACGAGGCTGTACAAAGGCGAGGGCAACTGGGTAGTTGGTCAGAACCTCTTCGCGGCAGCGCGCGCCAGCTATATCTCTGGAGGATTCCATCTCGCGCCGCTCGGCGGGTTGACGACACCGGTGTATGTGGACGACGCCGCCGTCTGGCACGGCTCTTACGAGGACTATTTCACGAATCGACCACAGTACTACGCGGGCGGCGACGCAAGCTATTTTGCCGGCAAGCAGGAGGTGAAGTTCGGCTTCGCCTGGCGCAAAACGCCCGTCGATTCCGCGAGCCAGTGGCCCGGGCCGAACCGCATCGTGACCTTCTGGAACGGTTATCCGAATATGCAGGCGCAGGTCACGCGCGATCTGCCGGCGAGCACGACTGGCCGGTACGTCAACGGCTACATTACCGACACAATTTCACTGAGCCGCCTCACTATCCAGGGTGGCATACGATTCGATCACCAAACGTCTTCGCTCGGGCAGGTGTCCGTGCCTGGCGTCGCGGGCTTCACGAACCTTCTGCCGGCGCTCAGCAGTCAAGCCGTCAGCAATGCCTACGACTTCAACGCTGTGACACCGCGCGTGGGCATCACCTATGCGCTCGACGATGCACGAAAGACGATCGCACGCACGAGCTACGCGATGTTCGCGTCGCAGCTTCCAGCAAACGCGGCGAATTTCGTCTCCACGATTCAGTATTCCTATGCGCTCTACAACGCAGTCGATCTGAACGGCAACCATGTCGCCGACCCGAACGAGATCACGACGCTCGCAGGAACGTCGGGAATCGACGTGACGAATCCAGCCTCGTTGAGTACGGCGAACAAGATCGGCGACATCAGCTCGCCGCTGACGCACGAGTTCATGGTGGGCGTCGATCGCGAGGTCGCGTCGAACTTCGGCGTGAGCGCGACGTTCACGTATCGCCGCATGGTGAACCTGCTCTGGAATCCTCCGATCGGCGCGACGCCGGCGAGCTACTCGCAAAACGGCACGTTCACCGGAACGTTTGCCAACGTCGGCACGGTCAGCGTTCCGTTCTACGGAATCGACCCCGCGGTCGATCCGACGGCGGGCTACATCGCGCAGAACCGGCCCGATTACCACCAGCGCTACATGGGTTTCGAGCTCAGCGCCACCAAGCGCATGTCCAATCATTGGATGGGGCGGTTTGGATTCGCATCGAGCAGCTGGAACGAGTACTTCGATGGACCGAATTCCATCCTCGACAAAACGCCGACACCGGCAACGTCTGGAGAGTTCGCGAAGTTCACCACGGCAGGGCCGCTCGAAAACGGCGGTCCCGTTGTCATCTCTTCGGCCGGCAGCGGCAAGAGCCAGATATACAGCGTGGCGCCGCAATATCAGCTGTCGGCGAACGGCATGTATCAGGCGAAATGGGGCATCGACATCGGCGCGAACCTCCTGTTCCGGCAGGGTTATGCCGAACCGTTCAACCGCACGCGCGTGGCGACGGGTGATCCGCTCGTCCCCAGCAAGACCGTCCTCATCGCGCCGACAGCAGACGGCTCCCGCCTGCCGAGCGTGACGTCGCTCGACGCACGGGTGGAGAAGATGTTCAAGTTCGGCCGGACGAATCTTGCGATCGACCTGGACGTCTTCAATATTCTCAACGAAGGCACGACGCTCGGCCTCCAGTACGATGCCCGCGTGGCGACGTACAGCCAGATCGCGGAAATCATGCAGCCGCGCATCGCGCGGCTCGGTGTGCGTTTCGTGTTCTGATTCGCTGAACAACGTGGGTCCGGCTTCGGCCGGGCCGTCACGTCGAGCTTGGCAACCTGATTTCCCCGGAGCGCTGCAGAGCGCCCCGGGGTCTTTTTTTGCATGACCCGCCGATTATGAAGACCGCAATTTTTCGTTTCACCTCGACCATTGCCGCGCTGGTCGCGGTCAGCGTTCTTTCCGCCGCGCCTGTGTCCGCTCAGGACTGGCGCGGGGTCGGTCGCCTTGGCGGAACGGTGACCGACGATAAAGGTCAGCCGGTGGAAGGCGTCGTTGTCAAAGGACAACGTGTCGGGTCCAGCGGTACGACCGAAGCGAAAACAAACAAGAAAGGCGAGTGGGCGCTGAACGGGATCAACGGCGGCCCATGGAACCTCGACTTTGCGAAAGCCGGATACGACACCAGCCGCATTACGGCGACGGTCGAGGAGCACTCGCCCAATCCGCCGGTGATTACCAAGCTCAAGAAAGCGGCCGAAGACCCGAACATCGCCTTGCAGGCGGATCTGAAAAAGGCGACGGATCTTATGAACGCGCAAAAATACGCTGAGGCGCGCGCAATCTATGAAGACGTGCTCGCGAAGCATCCAGAAGCGAAGCAGCTCGAACCGTACATCGCGCGCACGTACTACGGCGAACATAACCTGGACGCCGCGATCGAGCATCTGCGAACGGCGATGGCGGCCGATCCCGACAACGTCGACGTGAAGATGCTGCTCGCCAACACCCTTGCTGAAAAGGGGAACGCACAGGAAAGCCAGCAGATCGTCGCTTCGATCGACGAGACGAAAATCAATCGGCCCGAGATCTTGCTGAACGTCGGAATCGGTCTGCTGAACGCCAAAAAGCCGGAAGAGGCGCTCACGTGGTTCGACAAGACCGCGACGAAGTTCCCCGACTATGCGTCAGCGTACTATTACCGCGGCATCACGGAGCTGCAGCTGGGAAAGAACGATCCGGCCAAAGCCGACCTGACGAAATTCGTGCAGATGGCGCCGAACGCGCCCGAGGCGGCAACGGCAACGGGCATTCTCGAAAAGATGAAGTAACGCGACGAGCCTTGAGCCGACAGCCTGTCGTCGGCTGATAAGATCGCGTTCGACGATGAGCGCCAAGCGACGATCACGGGCGCGCGCCGCGACCCAGCCGGTTGCGGCCGCGCGCCGGTCCGCGCAGCCGTCGCTCCCGTCGACCCGCCGGATGATCGCGCTCGTCTTCGCGAGTGCATCGGTTGTTCGCCTGGCGGTCGCTGCGGCGACCGCCGACCTCCCCATCGTTCGCACGCCAAAGCTCGATTCCGCCGAATACGTCTCATGGGCGCACCGCATGGCGGAGGGAAATTTTTCCTGGCCGGCGGTGTCGGCGCACGGACCGGGCTATCCATTGTTCCTCGCCGGCATCTTCGCGCTTGGCGGCTCCAACTGGTCGGCGATCGTCGCGCAGTCGCTCGCGGGCGCCCTGACCGCCGCGTTTATCGCGACGCTCGGCAGCCGATGGTTCAGTGTGCGCGTCGGGTTATGGTCCGGCATCCTGTACGCGACGCTCGCTCCCGCCGTTTACGTCGAAACGAACCTCCTTGCTGAAGGGCTTCTCCTTTGTCTTCTTACGGGCGCGCTCGTCGTCCTCTCGTCTGAACGGCTGACGGCGGGGCGCGCGCTCGGCGCCGGCGCGTTGCTGGGTTTCGCGATGCTCGTGCGGCCCACGGCGGCATTCATGTTCCTGGCACTTGCCGTCGCTGCATGGCAATCCGTCGGGCAGCGACGGCTCGCGGTGGCTGCTGCATTCGTCGGCGGGGCGTTCCTCGTGCTCGCGCCGGCGCTGATCAACAACTGGAGCGCGTCCCGAACGCCTGGCATCCAGGGCTTCGGCGGCCTCAATTTCTACATCGGCAATTCTCCGCTCCACAACGGGCGTCCGATATTCAGGCTCGGAGCCGGATGGGACGCGTTGAACTCCGAAGCTGCGCGCGCGGGCGTGACGGATCCGGCCGCGCAGGATCGGTTTTACATTCGAAAGACGTTCGCCGAGATCGGCGCGCATCCTGGCGCATACCTTCGACTGCTCGCGGAGAAGGTCCTGTGGCTGGTTCAGGCGAGCGAAGTGCGCGACAGCCACAGTTTCTATTTCTTCACGAGCCAGTCGTCGCTGCTCGCTCTGTTGCCTCGGATGGCAGTCCTCATTCCGCTCGCGGCGATAGGCGTTTTGGTGTTGGCGAGGCGCCGCCGCGTGCCGCTGCTCCTCGCCGCGTACACGGCTGCCGCCGCTCTCAGCGTTGTCGTCTTCGTCGTCGGCACACGCTACCGTTTGCCGCTCGCGCCGAGTCTCGCCGTTCTTGGTGGAATCGGAATCGCGGCGCTCGTCGATGCGATATCGACAAGAGATCGCCGCCAACTCGGCGCGATGGCCATCGCTGCGCTTGGGGCCGTCGTCGTCAGCCATCTCCTTCGTGATCCTTCGAGCAGGAATCTGTCTGAGGAGTGGGCTTTCACCGGCAGCGCTCTGATTACGGAGCACCGCCTGCCGGAAGCTGAAGCGGCCTATCGCCGCGCGCTTGCAGACGACGCCCAGTCGGGGCTCGCATGGGATGGACTTGGTCTGACGCTCTTCGACGAACAGCGCTGGTCAGAATCGCGAACGGCGCTCCAGCGTGCGCTTCAGCTCGATCCCGCCAGCGCAAGGACGGCGTATCACATCGGCCTTGTCGACGAAGCGCAGAGCCGGCCGGCCGACGCGGTCGCGAATTTCCGGACGGCGCTTCACATCGACCCGACCAACCTCGATGCCGAGCGTCATCTCGCGACGAATTTGATCCGGCTTCAGAAAGACGACGAGGCCATCGTCGCCCTGACCGATCTCATTCGCCACGCGCCGAACGACGCCGAGGCGCACCGCGCGCTGGGCGGCGCGCTCGGAGGCGTCGGGCGGTTGCGCGACGCGAAGACGGAACTCGCGACCGCGGTGCGCCTTACCCCGTCGAACGGCGAAGCATGGCTCGACCTCTGTCTCGTGTCGCTCGATCTCGGCGAAATGAAAGATGCGGCCGAGGCGTGCCGCGCCGCGCGTGCGGATGGCGCGACGCCGGAACGGCTCGCAATCGCTGAACGCGCGTTGGCGGCCAGGCGCTAGTACAACGTTTACTGCTGCTTGTTGACCCACCCCAGACGCGAGAGGCCATCGCGTGCGGAGTTCTCGAACGGGCCGCCGAACTCGAGATAGCGCTGATAATTCGCAATCGCATTCGTGCGATCGGTGTCGTTCGACACCCACGTGCGCGTCTGGACGACGTAGCGCCGCGATTTGCTGAAACGGATCTCGAGCGATTTAGCGAGGTTGAAGTATCCGATCGGCTCGTTCGGCGCGAGCGCGATCGCCTGCTGGAACGATCGCACGGCATCGTCGATCGCTCCGCGCGACATCTGTACGACGCCGAGGGCGCTGAAGACCTCATGATCCTTTGGCCAGCGTTCGGCGGCGGCGCGCAGCACGCGCGTGGCCTTGTCAGGGTCCCGCGACTGCAGGTACCCGTCGACGAGATCGAAATACACCGGCTCGAACTCCGGCGTGGTGGCGCGAACCCGCTCCCAGGACGCGATCGCCTGAGTGAAGTCGCGGAGCGCATATGAGGTCTGGCCGAGCGCGTAGTGCACCCACGGCCGCGCTGAAGAAGCGGAGGCCGCGGCGGTCAGCGCAGTGCGCGCGGACGCCAGGTCGCCGCGACGATACGCCTCCCAGCCCGCGGTGGCCTCTTGTTGCGCGTCGCCCGCTGGCGTCGCGATGACCGCTTTGCCTGGCGCGGCCGCGTTGGCGTCGCTGGAGACGAGCGACTTCATGTTCTCCAGCGCGTTCTTGCGAGCCTGCCCTGGCGCCAGGGTGCCCGCTGGAGCGATCGTCGCTTCGGCCGCAAGGCCTGGCGTTGGCGGGGGAGCGGTGTCAGCCGATTCCGCTGCGGCTGCAGGAACAGGACTCCCGCCCGCCGGTCTCTCGGCGCGCGCGGCTTCGGTAATTGTCGGCAGCGGCGTAGCGGTTGCGATGAAGCCGCGGCGCGCGCGCACCGTCACGCCGGGACGATTCACTTTCACGCCGACCTTATGGAACTTGCCGTCGCTCTTGGAGGCCGATTGATACCCGAGCACGTAATAAGTGCCCGCCTCGGCGGCGATCTGACCAATCACTTGATCGAAGAGGTTCGTGTTCTTCACGACGAACCCGCCGGTGTCCACTGCAAGGCTGTTGATCGAATCGGCGCCGATATCGAATGAGGTGAGCAGGTTGCCGAGCGTATCGTCGTGCGGCGCGAAATTGCCGATCGGCTGGCGCCCCCTGTCGAGACCGCGCGCGTCCAGGCTGTAAATGCGCGCGTTCGCCCGCGCGGCCGCGCCGACCGTCTGCTGCACAATCGGCCACGACTCGTCGGCAATGAAACCTTCAGACAGCAGCAGGATGCTCTTGCGCCCCTCAATCCGCTCGAGGCCGTTCATCAATGCAGCGAGCATCCGCAGCGTCTGATCGCTCGACGTCTGCATCTCCGCGGTCATCCGCTTCGCTTTTTCGTAGATAGTCGCGTCCGGTGAGACGCGCTTGCACGCGTCGGGATCGTCGGCACAGGCCCGGCGCACAGCCTGGTCGAGCACTTCGTCGTTTCTCAGCCCATTTTTCGCGATTTGAAATGCTTCGGCGTCGTTGATGCTTGGCCACTCGCGCAATTCGAACAGTTTGCTCGCGGACTTGCTGGAAGGCTTCACGTCATTTACGGCTTTGCGCAGTTCCTCCCGGTCGCTCGTCAGGCGTTTGTTCATCATCTCGCCCCTGACGACGACGCCGCCGATATCGCCTGACTGGAATTCCTTTTCGAAGAGCGCCGCCGCAGCCGCTTGTACGCGCTTGAACCCACCGGCGGTCAAATGATCATCATCGAACACGGCGATGAAAACACGCGGCGCCGGCCGCGACGGCGGGGGCGGCGCGAACGGCGCGCCGGCAGGTGGCGCTGCGGCATCCCGTCCCGCCGCGCCCTTGCCTCGCACGAGGTACAGCTGATCGATCGGCTGCGGTTTGCCGTCTTCGGTGAGCTGGAAATCCTGAGGAGTGAGATCGAGAACGAAGCGTCCGTTCTTGTCGAGAACGACCGCGTCGACAAGAACGGCGCTGGCCCCTGTTCGAAAGAGCGGCGGCTCTTGCGACGGCTGCTGCGCGGCGACTGCCGCTGCGGCGGCCGCTGCAACGAACGCGACGAGAACGGCCCGCATCTTATCGCCCGTCGACGTCGCCGATCGTCAGCTCGAAATGTTTTTTGTCCTTCCGCACCAGCCACGCGAGCTTCGTCCCGTCGTCGGAGAACGCCGGAAGCGTCGCGCCCTTCGTGTTCGAGACTTCGTCCTTGTGGCCCTGGTCGTCGACGAGCGTCAGCGGGCCAGTGCCGTCGCGTTTCGCGAAGGCCAGCAGATGGTTCGGCGCAGGCGCCCACCCGAAGTTCACGCCGGTGACCACCGGTTCGTTCACCCATTCCCCGACGGTGACATCGTTCAGCTTGAGCGCGTAGATGCCGAGCGTCTGCGTCTGATTTGCGACGGAGGCTATGTCAGACATTGTCGATCCCGCAGTCGGGTCCGGCGATCCGCCGCGCGCGAGATCGCCGCCGGTCGGCGCCGCGGTGGAGCGAACGGTCTCCTGACGCTGCTCGACCCGTATCTTGAACGCCGGCGCGCCCGGCGACGCCTGGCCGGACTTCCAGACCCAGTACTTGGATGCCCAGGCAGGTTCCTGATCGGCCGACTTCACCGCCTTCGAGTCGAGCGCGATCACGTAGTGCTTCGTCGACTTCACCACGCCATGTCCGTCGCGCTCGACCGTCTGCAGGTACATCTCCTTCGAATCCGGCGACCATGCCAGCCGCCACGGCTCGCCTTTCAACTTGCCCATATCGAGCTCGACGGCCTGCAGCGGGTTCGCGACGCCGAGGTGAGTGGCCTGCGGCGCCGGCGCCGCGGCGAGAGCGAGCGTGAGTGCGAACGCGAACATGGGTGACCTCCGGGGTTATTGAACGCCGAGTTGATGCAACGCCGTGCGAGCCTCCGCAAACGTCGGCTCCAGCCGCAACGCAAGCCGGTATTCCGCGATCGCGCCCGACGTATTTCCCTGAGCCTGCGCGACCTGACCCAGGCCGTAGTGCATCCGGGACGGCCGGTAGTTCAGCCGCAGGAGCGCCTCGAACTGTGCGCGCGCCTTGTCGTATTGCGCGGCCTGCAACGCGAGTCCACCCAGCCGGGCGCGCGCCTGCGTGTTCGACGCGTTCGCCGCGGCGGCCGCCGCGTAGTCCTCGAGCGCGCCGGCCGTGTCGCCGCGCTGCTCGCGGATCATGCCACGCACGAGCAGGGTTTCGTCGCTCGCAGGCTCGATGCGTTCGGCGTCGGCTATGTCCCGCGCGGCCGCATCAGCGGCATTCAGCGCGAGATGGGCGCGTGCGGAAGCCACCAGCGGCTCGGACGTGCCCGGGTTCAGCAGGTGCGCGGCCGCATATTCGTCGAGCGCGTCGCGATATTGCCTCGTGTTGACGTACGCATCGCCGAGCGCCAGGTGCACTTCGTACGAGCGATCGTTCGACGCCAGCAGCTGCTTCAATATCGGGATGGCCGCGACGGCCCCGCCGCTCTGCAGCGATTGCTTCACACGGGTCATGGTGGCGCGAAACGCGTTGAGCCCCGCGATCATATCTTTCGGATCGGGTCCGCGCACATCTGATGCTGCGCCTGACGTGGTGCCGATATAGCCGAGGCTCCGCAGCCTTGCCAGCGTTTCGGGATCCGGCGGCATTGCCGCGGCTGTTGCCGAAGCGCCAAATGCTGCTTCGGTGCGCTGTACCTCGCGGGCGAGCCCGGCGGCGAGCGGCGCGCGTGCGCTCACGACGTTCTGGCGCTCGCCTCGGTCTCGCGCCACCGCATAGAGCTCAGGCTTGGGGGCGTCGATGTATTTCCACTCGCCGACGCGGACCGATTTGATTTCGCTCCAGCCGAAATGGAATTTCGGATAGAAGGTTTCCGCGTACGACGGCGGCGGATCCGACCGATGACGGCCCGCGGCGAGCGGCGCCACATCTTCACCATCGATGCCTGACGGCTTCGCCAGGCCCGCGAGCGACGCGAGCGTCGGCATCACATCGATCGCCCGCACTTGTTCGCTGACGACAGCACCCGCATGGGTCCGGTCCGGCAGCCGGAGAATCCACGGTACGTGGAGGGTGGCGTCGTAGAGAAAGAATCCGTGCTCGGTTTCGCCGTGCTCTCCGAGACCTTCCCCGTGATCCGCGACGACGCACACGATTGTGCGCTCGAGTTGTCCAGACTGCTGGAGCGCGTCGATCAGTCGGCCGACCGAAGCGTCGACGTATGCGAGAGCGGCATCGTACGGCGTTCCCGGAAACCGCGATCGAAACTCCGGCGGTGCATCGTACGGCGCATGCGCATCGTACAGGTGCACCCACGCAAAGAAAGGATCACCGCTCTTGCCGGCGAGCCACTTGAGCGTATCGTCCACGACAACCCCACCCGGCCGGCGTGCCTGCAGCTTCGCGGCGCTCGTGAACCGCTCGAATCTCGAATCGAATTCATCGAAGCCCTGGCCGAAGCCGGTACTGACGGTCGACGATGAACGCGCCGATGAACGCCGCGGTCCGATAGCCCGCCGCCTTGAAGATTTCAGCCATCGTCGTTGCCGACTCAGGCAGCGCCGTTGTGGCGTTGTCCCTCACCCCGAACCGTCCCGGGTACCTGCCCGTAAGAATCGCCGCGTGCGCCGGACCTGTCAGAGGTGCCTGGCTCGTCGCATCGGCGAATCGCACCCCTTCACGCGCGAGGCGATCGAGAGTGGGCGTCGTCGGTTTCGTGTATCCGTACGCGCCGACGTGATCCGCGCGCACGGTGTCGATCGTGACGAGCAGAACATTCGGCTTCGGCGCCTGGCCTCGCGCAGACGCGCCGATGACAAGCCCTGCGGCCGCTCCAGCGAATAACATTCGCCGGAGCGGCTTACTCAACAGAGACATCTGATCTACTTTTCTTACTCTCTCGCGGGGCCCCACCCCCGCTCGCCGATGCCTCGCGTCCGCAGCGCGCTGAGCGCTCGCGGCCGCTGGCATGGCCGCAGGCGCATCTTCCCGTTTTCTCTCAGCGGCTCTGCACCAGCTTGCTCAGCCGCTCATGCAGTTCTGGTGAGTTGGGCAGTGCCGTCAGGCCGGCGCGCAGCGCCTGCACAGCCAAGGCCGGCTGCGACAGGCGGACGTACATGTCCGCGAGGGCGAGGTGGACAGGCACGAGCGTCGGGTCGACGAATGCCGCACGCCGCCACGCCGAGATCGCCTGCCGGTCGTCTCCCGCACCGTGAAACGCCCAGCCCAGGAAAAATGGTGTCGCCCCGACTTTCTGATCGGCGTCCGCCGCCGCCTGCAGTGCCGCGATGGCGCCGGGGAAATCGCTCGCCGCGAGCCGGTCCAGTCCGCGGCGTGCGTCCAGGGCCGCCGGCGATCCGGCGCGGGTCAGCGTCTGCATGAACTCACGCGCGAAGGCGCCGTTCACGACTTCGCGTGGATCGAATGCATCCGCCGACGGATCGTTTTCGGCCGCCGGCCGGCGGCCACTGCGTATCTCCACTTCGCGCGCGACCTCGGCAACGGTATCGGGGCCGACGTGCACTCTCGCGCGCGCCACGTAAGCGCCGGGGGCGATGCCTTGCAACGGCAGCGCGAGCCGGGCCGTCCGCGAAACACCGTTCGTGAGAGGGCGCGGATCGTCGAGCTCGCCTGAACTGGACAACAGCGGCTGCTGGTCGCCCGCCGCGATCAAATCGAAGGTCACGTCCGCGCGGTTCACCTGGTCCGCGGTCCGACCATAAAGCTCCATCACCCCGTTCAACCCGTCGCCAAGATATGCCGTGGGGCGCACGGGCAATTCACTTCCGCTGGAGGCGAGCACCAGATCGCCACTCGACACAGACGGGCCGTCGAACGAGCGGACGCTGAGCCGTCGGTCCGCGCTGCCGAGGAGGCCGCCGGGTTCTCTTACGACCGCACGCATGATGTAGTCACCCGGCGGTGCTTCGAACTGCACGTGATATGTGCCGACGCCGGTCGTGGCGCCGCGATCCGGCACGTCCGGCAGGCGAACGATATCCGTGCCGCTCGCGACGACGCGGCCATCGGTGACCGATTTGACGACGAACACGACATCGGCCGGATGCGGCTGCCGCGCGGATGTGATCGGCAGATCGGCCTCGAGGCTCATCACCACCCGCTGCATGCCGGTCATCGTGCCGCGCAGAACGTACGTCGTGTACCGGACCGGCAGGCCTTGTTGCGGAAAGGGGGCCGCGAGCGCGCGATCGATCGCATCCCTCCGCGTCACGCGCGCCGGCGCTGTTATCGAGCGCGAACCCGGTGCGCGTGCTCACAGTGCGCGCCGCTGCGATGCACCCGCACGGAGACCCGGTGGTAATTGTCTGAATCCTTCCCGTGTTTCGAGTGGGCGTGAAGCCGACGAGGTAGTAATCCTGCGACCGATCGGCAATCGCTTCGAAGATGGCGTCGAGGCGGCCGGCCGCGTCCAGAATCAGGCGACCGTTGGTTTCGGCCGCCAGGCTGCCGAGCGGCGTCATCGCGTCGTGGATCCCGATGCCGGTCGGTGACGGTCGGCTCGTCGACCGTCATGTCGGGCGTGCGTCGGCTCAGGTCGATGGCATTGATGGAGCTGTACGACTGGGCGGCAGCGGCCGCAACTTCGTCAATCTCCCTGCGCAGGTTGTCGCCATTGAAGCCCTCGGAAAAGAAGAGCACCGTCTTGCGCCCTTCGATCGTTCGCATTGGCCGGAGAACGTCGACGAGCATCGAGAGCATCCGGCGCGATTCGCCGTCCGCGCGTGTCGTGATCGCGCGAGCGCTTTCCTTCACCGAGTTCCTGAACTGCTGCTCGCTGTCTTCGCCGCGCAGCACGCCGGTCGTGTCGACTTCCGACGAGGTCTTCCTGATGCGGTCGCTGACTCCGCGGAGCGTCTGGTCGTCTCCGCGTACGATCTGAAACGCTTCCTGCAGCGTCATCGCGCCGAGCACGCTGTCCTGCTGGACGTCGGCGACACCACGAATCGCCGACAGCAAAGATGCGAGGTGACGGCCGTCGCTGCTGAATCCCGTTTGCAGGCCGGGACCAGGAAACGCGTAGACCGCCGCGCGGTCGCCGCGTCGCAAATGCGTTTGTAGAAACCGTTGCGCCGCCTGGCGCGCGCGCTGCTCGTGGCCGGGAAGGATGTGCAGCTGATCGAACACGAGCACGTAGAGCCGGCCGCGCGCCGAACCTTGGTTGGTGGACACCTCGCTCGCGATCGTGCGGCTGGCGATCTCCTGGTAGGTTTCCGCTGGCTGTTCGATGTGCTGAAAAAGGACGATCGGCCGCGCCCGGCCCGCTTCGCTGACTTCGACCTCGCTCTGCTTCAGGTCCCGAATCGGACGACCGTCCGCGTCAGTGACTTCGATGTCGAGACGAACGAGCTCGACGCCGGCTTTGAACGAGGGCGCTTGTGGCGTAATCGTTTGCGCCCTGCCTCCAGTCGATCCACAGAGCGCGAGGACGAGTGCGGCCGCGGCTGCTCGACTCATGACGGTATGGACAAAATTTTATCACCGGGAAATCACCGCTGGCTCTGCAGTAATCGAGACAGCTCGCGGATGTCCTTGTCGTAGAAGGCGTGCGGCGCCGATGCGACGAACTGCTCGATATACGGCCGTGCCGCGTCCATTTGGCCGTCCCGCAGGAGGGTCGTTGCCAGGTTGTAGAGCGCGTCGAAATTCGTCCGATCGAGCTGCACCGCGCGCTTCCACGACTCGATCGCCGCGGCGCGATCGCCGCTGCGAATAGCGACGACGCCGAGGCCCGAGTGCGCCTGTGACGAGCGCGGATCGACGAGGACCGCACGCTCGAAACGGCGGCGCGCCGACGCGAGGTCGCCGCGCTCGAGGTCGAGCACTCCGAGATTTTCCAACGGGATCCGCTTTCCGAATCGATCGTCAGCACACGCTCGAACACCCGACGCGCCTCGTCGAGCCGACCGGCGCGCGCGTAGGCGATCCCGAGCGAGTTGAGTGCGTCGGCGTCATTTGTCTCAGACGCGGCGAGCGGCGCGAGGAGCGCAATCGCGTCGCCCGTGCGTCCGGTTTCGGCCAGGTACGTGCCAAGCTGCGTCGTGACGCCGACGTGCTGCACTCCATGAGCGATCGCGTCGCGCAAAACGCTGATCGCCTCGTTCACCTTGCCCCGCTGCCATTCGACAAACGCCAGGTGCCGGTACGCGATCGCCATGTCGGGGCGCCGCGCGAGTACCGCCCGGTACTCTTCCTCCGCGCGATCGAGTTGGCCGTTGCTGTAGAAATCGACGCCGCGATGGACCGCCTGATCGATGTCGACGAGACGCTTCGGGTCGTCCGCTTCCGTATAGCGCGCTTTGATCGGCGCGTCCCCCGACACGTAACCGAGCGATCGAAGCCGGGCCGTCGTTTCGCTGTCTTCCGCGCGCCGCGTACCAGGCAGCGCTGCGCCGAATGCGCGAAGGCCCGAGACGAGCGTGCGCTCGAGATCGGGCGCATGGCCGATACGGTTGTTTGCCTCGGCAGGATCCTTGTCGAGCGAATACAACTCGGGAATCGGCAGATCGATGTACTTGTCGCGGCCCGCGAGAATGCCCGTGAGCGGCGCCCAGCCTCGATTCAGCATCCCCGACATCGCTTCGAAGTACGACGGTCTCACGGGCGCCGCCGTGCCACGCTCCGAGGCGGAGGAGGAGATCGCCCCGGCAGATCGCCAGGAATCGGCTGGCCGACGGCATCGAGAAGCGTCGGCAGAACGTCGACATGACGGACCGATGCAGAAGACACTTCGCCCCGCGCTTCTCGAACGCCGCCGCCGAGCTCGGCGACGATCAGCGGAATGTGAAGCGTCGCTTCGTACGCGAACAGACCGTGCGTCTCCTCGCCATGTTCGCCGAGCGACTCGCCGTGATCGCCGGTGACGACGATGATCGTCGGCTGGGAGGAATCGCGCACGTCGTCGAGCAGCGGGGCGAGCGCCGCGTCGGTTGCCGCAACTTCTCCGTAATACGGTTTGCCGGCGTACTGGCTGTCGTAAGGCGGCGGCGGACGATACGGCGCGTGCGGATCGAACACGTGCACCCAGGCGAACCATCGCTGGCCCTTGTGCGCACCGATCCACTCGCGCGCGAGCGGCACGACGGTTGTCGCCGGCCGCTCCGGCATCACGAACTCGGTCGGGTCGCGCGTCTCGCCGAAACGGTCGTCGTACACGTCGAACCCCTGATTCAGGCCGAATCGGGAGTGGAGCGGAAACGCCGCCACGAACGCGCCGGTGGCGTAGCCCGCCTGCTTGAGCAGCGTCGCGATGGTGCGCGCGCCCGGCGCCAGGCGATAACCGCTGTTTTCGCGCACGCCGTGCACGTACGGGTACTGACCGGTGAGGATGCTCGTGTGCGAGGGCAGCGTGAGCACGGCCTGCGCGTGAGCGAACGTGAAGCGCACGCCTTCGCCGGCAAGCCGGTCGAGCGCAGGCGTCGACGCCTGACCGCCGTACGCGCTGAGCGCATCGGCGCGCAGCGTGTCGATCGTGATGAGGAGGACGTTCTGCCCCGGGCGGGACGTGAAGCTTACTTGCGCCGGGCGGGAGCGAAAGAGCAGCACGCCGCCGCCGGCCGCGAGCACGGCGGCGAGCACGAGGCCGAGGCGCGTCGCGCGAGACGCGCGGCCGTTGCCTCGCGCGGCGACCGAGGCGTCCGTCTTTCTATCAGTGTCGGACGGCGTGCGTGCCGGCCCGCGCGGGGTCGACGAACGCGCGCCGCGCTTCCGCGCGGACGGCATTGGCCTGCTGGGGGTTTCCGAACATCGTCCACAGCCGCGCGGCGAGCGCGTAGGACTCGGGCGTCGGCGTCACCCGCAGCATGTCGGCGATCGTCGTCGCCGCGAGGTCGGCGCGCTCGGTCGCCTGATACAGCATCGCGAGACCGGCGCGCGCGCGGGTGTTCTGCGGGAAGAAATGCAGCTCCGCGAGAAATTCCTTTTCAGCGTCGGGATACCGCTCCATACGGCCGAGCGTGTCGGCTGTGTAGTAGTGCAGCTCGGTCATCTGCATCGCGCCGGTGCGCTTGAGATCCGTGATCGTCTGTTCAAAGAGCGGCAACGCATCGGCGTAGCGCCCCTCATCGTAAAGGATGCGCGCTTCGACGAATGTCGGAAGGGGCAGCGTCGGGTCGGCCTTCCGCGCCAGTTCCGCCTCCTCGCGGGCCGTCGTCGAGATCCTGCCGGGCGAGCGCGATTTTCGCGAGCAGCTCGTGCGCCGAGGCTCTCGACCGTACATCGCGCTCGGGCGCCACCTGTGCGGCAAGCTGCGCGTGCGTGCGCGCCTCGTCCAGTTTCTTCGTGTGGAGATACGCGCCGGCTGCGCCGATATAGCCGCTCGGATCGGACGGCTTCAGCTCGATGTAGCGCTTGTACGCATCGATTGCGAGGTCGAAACGATCGGCGCGCGCAGAAAAAGTCGCCAGCTGACTCCAGACATCGGCCATCTCCGGATCGTCGTCCAGGGATCTGCTGAAGGCGAGCGATTGCGGGCAGCCATTTGCGCTCGGCCGCGAGATCGACCGCCGCCCGATATTGTTCGAGGACTTGGTGCTTGTCTTTCGGATCCGGCAGCGAATCACCTGGCGTGGTCGGCACGTCCGTCTGCGCGCCAACGTAACCGAGCGCCTGGAGACGCTCGCGCGCGTCGGCCGACACCTGCGCGGGCGCCTGAATAGGTGTGCCGCCGATCAGACGGGTCAGCGCGCTGCCGAGCGCCTGCGACGCCTGCGGACGATCGGCGGCGATATTCTGCCGCTCGTGCGGATCGCGATCGAGGTCGTAGAGCTCCTGCCGCGGCGCCTTGATGAACCGGAAGCGGCCGTCGGTCAGCGCCGTCAGCTCGCTCCACCCGAAGTGATAGCGCGCATACAGCGCTTCCGAATACACGGCCTGCTCCGGGAGCTGCCCCGTGCCCTCGACGAGCGGCCTCAGGGACCGTCCGCGGAGGTTTCCGGGAAGCGGCGCCTTCACAAGATCCAGAATCGTGGGCACGATGTCGATGTGCTGCACGACGTTGCCGACCCGGCGTCCCGCGCCGGCGTTGCTGGCCGACTTGACGACCAGCGGAACGTGAATCGCTTCGTCGTAGAGAAACAGGCCGTGCTCCTGCTCCCCGTGATCCCCGAGGCCTTCGCCGTGATCGGAGAGCAGGATGATGGTGGAGCGGTCGTACAGCTGGTGCGACTTCAAGTATTGAATCAGACGGCCGACGATTTCGTCGCTGTAGGCGATCTCGCCGTCGTATGGCGCGTACTGCGCGAAGCGCTCGGGCGGCGTGTACGGTTTGTGCGGCTCGTAGAGGTGCAGAAACAGAAACGTGCGCGACGAGCGTTGCGAATCGAGCCAGTGCTCGGCCACTTTTTCAGATTCGCCGCCATCGCGCTGGACCTGCCCGATGCTCAATTCCGGCGACGACGCCGGCATGTCGCCGTCGAAGAAATCAAAACCTTGCGCGATGCCGGTTTCCTTCCGCAGCACGTACGCCGAGACGATGCCGCCCGTCGTGAAGCCGCGGTCGTGGAGCATCTGCGGCAGCATGCGCTCGCCCGGCTTCACGACGAAGCCGACGTTATCGCGCACACCGGTCTCGAACGGCAGCCGCCCGGAGAGGAGCGCCGCGTGCGCAGGCAGCGTCTGTGGCGCGTGCGAATACGCGTGATCGAACACGACGCCGTCGGCGGCAAGCGCGTCGATTGCCGGCGTCTTGACCTTGGTGTAGCCGTAGATCGGCAGGTGATCGGCGCGCAGCGTGTCGATCGAGATCAGGACGATCGGTCCGCTGACTGGCGCGGACGCCCGCGCGTAGCGCCAGCCGCCGACCGCCGCGAGGGCAGTGCCCGCCGCGGCCAGAACAAGGATGAAGGTGTATCGAAACGGACGGGACACAAACGCCTACCTACGCACCTTCGGCCGTACAGATCTATTTGAGCTGTTCGAGTACCGGCTTTGGCCTGCGCGGCTTCGGGCGACGCCGGATCAACCTGGATCACCTTGTCGAGAAGCTTCTTCGCGTTGTCCTTGTCACCTTTGTTGATCGAGACGAGCGCGAGCTTGAAGAGCGGCTTGCCCCACGTGGCGTCGAGGTCCGCCGCTTTCTGATACCACTTCGCCGCTTCGTCGGTGTCGCCCTTCGCAAACTTCACTTCGCCGAGGTTGTAGAAGACCTCGCGATTCGGCGGACCCTGGGCCGCCGCCGACAACGTGGCGTCGGCCGCGGCGAGGTCGCCCTTCTCGAGATTGGTCATGCCGAGCCCGATCTTCGCTTTGTCGTTGTTCGGATCGGTCTTGAGCAGGTCGTTGTACGCCGCAATCGCGTTGTCGTATTCCTTCTTGTTGCGGTAGGCGGCGGCGATCTGGAGGTTGATGACGCTCAGCGCCGGCGCCTTTGTCATGATCGCGCGGTATTTCGCAATCGCGTCGTCGTACTTCGCCGCGTTGTAGTCGGCATCGGCGGCGGCAAGATCCGCCTGCAGGTCCTTCGCGCCGACACCGGCCAGGCCGCCCGCGGGCGCCGCGCCTTTTTTCAGCGTGAAGCTGAGCGGCGGATTCGGCGTGCCGATCGTCTGCACGTTGAGTTTGCCCGATTCGGGACCAAAGCCCGGCGCCTGCGCAGTGAACGTCCACTGCCCGGAGCGCATACCGATGAGCGAGAAACGACCTTTGTCGTCCGTGGTCGCCGTGAAGCTCGAGGGCGACGCGTTTGGATTTTCAGCGGTGACGGTCGCGCCCTTGATTGGATTGCCCGCTTCGTCTTTTACAAAACCGCCGACTCGTCCGGTTTGAGCCGCGGCGCCGCCGGCCAGCAGCGCGACGAAGAGAGCCGCGAGCACGCCGCGGAACGAAAAAAGAGGATGACGCATGCTTGGAAACCCCCTGAATGCGCGTAAGAATCGATACAGAGGCCAGTATATATTGAATCCCCGATGCCTCTGCGAGTTTCCCGGCTCGATGCGCGCGCGCTGATTGTCGCCGCGGCAACCCTCGTCGCGCTGGCGCTGCATCTCGATGCCGGCGGGCAGCCGCAGGTCAAAACGGCTGAGGCCGCGACGTCACTGTCGGCTCGGTTCGCAACGATCGCGGCCGTCGTGAACGACGCGATCGCCCGCCACGAACTGCCGGGTGCCGTCGTCCTCGTCGGCCAGCACGACGCGACTCTGTATCACGAAGCGTTTGGCCAACGTGCCGTGCAGCCCGCCGGCGAGGCCATGACCGAGGACACGATCTTCGATCTCGCTTCGCTCACGAAGGTCGTCGCCACGACGCCGAGCGTGATGCAGCTCGTCGAGCAGGGGCGCATCCGACTGAGCGATCCGGTATCGCAGTACATCGACGGCTTCGGAAAGTACGGCAAGCGCGGCATCACGATCGGTCACTTGCTCACTCACACGTCGGGGCTGCGTCCGGACCTGGAGCTCGAGGTTGAGTTCTCCGGCGCGAAAGAAGCGATTCGCCGCGCGACGGAGGAAGTGCCGATCGCGCAACCGGGCGAACGTGTCATTTACAGCGACATCAATTTTTTTCTGCTCGGCGACATCGTTGAACGTGTCACCGGCGAGCGTCTCGATCGCTACGCGACTCGTCATCTTTTCGAACCGCTCGGAATGAAAGAGACGATGTTCCTGCCGGCGGAACCGCTGCGTCCGCGCATTGCGCCGACCGAACGCTGCGATGCATTGGCGTGGCCGTGCACGCGAATGGACGCGCCTTTCCTTCGCGGAATCGTGCACGATCCGACGGCGCGGCGCATGGGCGGCGTGTCGGGGCATGCGGGCCTTTTCAGCACGGCGGCCGATTTGTCGCGGTACTGCCGGATGCTGATCAACGGCGGACGGCTCGGCTCCGTCCGCGTTCTGTCGGCGGTCACGGTCGCGCGGATGACGTCTCCTGCCACGCCTCGCTCCATGCGCGACGTGCGTGGGCTTGGCTGGGATATCGATTCGATGTACTCGGCGAATCGCGGGGAGCTGTTCCCTGTTGGCTCCTACGGCCACACCGGATTTACCGGCACGTCGTTGTGGCTCGACCCGTCGTCACAGAGCTACGTGATCTTCTTGTCGAACCGCGTCCATCCTGACGGCAAAGGCGACGTGACGCCGCTTCGCGGCCGCGTCGCGACGATCGCGGCCGCGGCGGTTCTGAACAGCGATTTGCCGGGAGAGCCCGGCCGCCCGGCTACTTTCAGCCGCGTCTCCGACGCCCAGGCGGCGCCGTCGGTCGAACCGACACCGCCGCATGCTCCTGTGCTCACCGGCGTCGACGTGCTCGAGGCGGAAGGATTCGAACGGCTGCGCGGTAAACGGGTGGGCCTGCTGACGAATCAAACGGGACGCTCGCGAGGCGGCGTGAGCACGATCGATCTGTTCGCGCACGCCGATGCAGTGAAGCTCGTCGTCTTGTTCAGCCCCGAGCACGGTATCCGCGGCATCGTCGACGAAAAGGTCAGCTCATCGCGCGACGAAAAAACCGGGCTGCCGATTTATTCGTTGTATGGCGAGACGCGGCGCCCAACGGCCGCGATGCTCGACGGCATCGACATCATCGTGCTCGACGTGCAGGACGTTGGCGTCCGTTTCTACACTTATGCGTCGACGACGGCGTATGTCATGGAAGAGGCGGCGAAACGGAAGCTGCCTGTCGTTGTCCTCGATCGGCCGAATCCTCTCGGCGGATTCACGATCGAAGGCCCGGTCCAGGACTCCTCAGCGGTCGGCTTCAACGGGTATTTCCCGATGCCGATCAGCCACGGCATGACGCTTGGCGAGCTGGCGCGGCTGTTCAACGGCGAAAACACGATCGGCGCGGACCTGACCGTTGTTGCAATGAAAAACTGGCGGCGCGACGACTGGTTCGACGCCACCGGGCTGCCGTGGGTGAATCCGTCGCCGAACATGCGGAACCTTAACGAGGCGACGCTTTACCCGGGGATCGGCGCGATCGAGTCGACGAATATCTCGGTTGGGCGCGGTACCGATACGCCGTTCGAGCAGATCGGCGCGCCGTGGATCAGCGCGTCCGATGCGGTGACCATCGCCGCGGCGCTGAACGATCGGCAGCTCGCCGGCATCCGCTTCTATCCCGTCGCGTTCACTCCGGCGCCTGGCGTGAAGTTCGGCGGCGACCTGTGTCAGGGCGTTTACGCCGTCGTAACGGACCGCGATCGTCTTCGCCCGGTGCGCGTGGGGCTCGAGATCGCCGCGGTGTTGTCGAAGATGTACGGCGCGCGGTTCAGGCTCGAAGACGCGGCGGCCTTGTTTGGCTCGAAAGCGACGCTGGCAAGAATCCGCGCAGGCGAGGATCCGGCCGCGATCGCTGCAACCTGGCGTGGTGATGAGGAGAAGTGGCGGCTGCTGAGAGCTAAATACCTGATCTACTGATTGGATGATCTGGTGATTGGATGATCTGGGGATTGATTGGTTCATTGGGAACAATCACCCAATTACCAAATCACCAGATCACCCAATCACCAGATCCCCCAATTTCTCATATCAACCACGTCGGTTTGTACAGCAGCACGTACACGAGCACTCCTGTCACCGATACATAGAGCCAGATGGGAAGTGTCCAGCGGGCGATCGCCCGATGACGCGCGTAGCTGGCCTTCAGCCCGCGCGAGAGCGTGACGATGGCCAGCGGCGGCACGACGGCGGCGAGCGTGACGTGCGTGATCAGAATGGTGAAGTACAGCGGCCGAACGAATCCCTGTCGCACGAACCGCACCGACCCGACCTGCGCGTGATACACGATATAGCTGACGAGAAAAAGCGAGGAGGTGATGAACGCGGCGATCATCACCCTGCGGTGGAGGTCAATCTTGCGCGCGCGGATCAGCGCGTATCCGATGAGCAGCAGCACACCCGAGATGCCGTTCAGCGTCGCGTTCACCGCCGGCAGATCCCGGGTCGTCAACATAAGGCCATCTGGTAATTGGGTAATTGGGTAATTGGGTGATCGGGTGATTGGGTGATTGATTGAGGTATTGACCGCCCGATCATTCAATTCCCAATCCAATTACCCGATCACCCAATTACCCAATTACCCGATCACCAGATTCGATTGGCAATCATCGCCATCCACAACAGCGGCAGGTAAGTGATGGATCCGAGAAAGAGCGCGCGCGCCGTGGCGTCGTTGCGGGCCTGGGCGAACCGTGCGGCGAGCCACGCGAGGGCGGCGCTGAAGATGAGCGCGACGGTGAGATACGGCATTCCGGCGACGCCGGCAAACGCCGGGACCGCGCTGATCGGCACGAGCACCAGCGCATACAGGAGCGCCTGGCGGGCCGCGCGGCCGCCGCGTGGGTCGATCACCGGGCAGCATCGGGAAACCGGCGTTGCCATAATCTTCGCGGTAGAGCCACGCGATCGCCATGAAGTGCGGAATCTGCCAGACGAACACGATCGCGAAGAGCGCCAAGCCGCCGATCGACACGCGTCCGTGCGATGCGGCCCAGCCGATGAGCGGCGGTAAGGCGCCCGGCACCGCGCCGACGAGCGTCGCCACCGGCGACTTCCGCTTCATCGGCGTGTAGATGTTCAGGTAGACGACCAGCGTCGCGAACGCCAGCATCGCCGCTGACAGATTCGTGCGGCTCGCGAGCAGCAGCAGCCCCGAGGCCGAAAGCGCCGCGCCGAAAAGGACGCCTTCTCGCGGCGTGATCCGTCCGTCAGGCAGAGGCCGCAGCCGCGTGCGCCGCATCAGCGCATCGGTGTCGCGCTCGTACACCTGGTTGAGCGCTGCGGCGCCGCCTGCGACGAGGGCTGTTCCGGCGACCGCGATCGCCATCGCAGCGAAATCGACGGGCGCCGAGGCACCGAGGTAGTAGCCGGCGGCGCTCGACGCGACGACGAGAACGTTCAGCCGTGGTTTCGCGAGAGCGAGGAAGTCGCCTGCGCGCGCCCCTGTCCGGGCGGGCAGCGCAAATGGCGTGGCGTCGACCGGCGCATTCTTCACGCGCGCACTCTCGGTGTGTGCGCGTCGAGGTCCGGCTGAAGCCGGCCCCCGCGATCTCCGCCCTGAGCCGCGCTGGTCGCGATCTGCGAAACGTTGTTCGTAAGATTCGCCTTTATCCGGAGGTCCGCGCGATTAGCAAAACTGACGCGCCAGGCGCGAAGCGTGAGCACCAGAGACGTCGTGAGTACAAGCGCGCCGCACACGACGTGCAGGCTGTTGATCCAGACGGCGCGGCGGCTCAGCACGGTCAGCGCCCCGAGCGTGATCTGCGTCGCGACGAGCGCCACGAGCAGTACGGCCGGCCGCGTGAGCTCGCGGCGCGCTCGATGGTGATACCAGACGTGGGCGGCCGTGGCCGCGATTCCCAACGTCACGACCGCGGCACCGACCCGGTGGGCGAAGTGCACCGCGATCTTCGGATCCCAATGGTCGGGAATCAGGTGGCCGAACATCAGGGGAAAGTCGGGAATTGCCAGCCCCGCTCCTGTATGTCGCATCGTCGCGCCGATGAGGAGCTGCGTGTAAATCAGGATCGTCGTGGCGGTCGCGACCGCACGGAGCGTCTGGTCGTTCACACCCGATTCGGCCGGGTCGTAGCCGCGAATCCATTCAGGCGACGTGAACAGCGCGATCGCGATCGTGATGCAGAAGAAAATCTCCGCGAGCGCGGCGTGGGCCGTCGAGATCGCGGGCGGCAGGAAGAAAATGACCGTCAGCCCGCCGAGCACGCCCTGAGCGATCACGGCGCCGAGGGCCGCGAGCCCTAGCCAACGCATCCAGCGTCGCGGGTCGGCAATCCACAGCCACACGGCCAGAACGATCGTGAGGAAGCCCACGGAGCTGGCGATCAACCGATGGCCGTGCTCGTACAGGATGTTGGCAACCCACATCGACGGCGGGAACGTGAACATGCTCCAGCCGTAACTCGTCGGCCAGTCGGGAACCGACAGGCCGGCGTCGTTGCTCGTGACGAGACTGCCGGCCAGGATCAGGAGGACTGTGCAGGCGGCGACAAATTTCGCGAAGCGGTGAAGCATGGCTGGAAGGGGCTGGAAGGGCCGGAACGGCGGGAGCCCCTCCTGCCTTTCCTGCCCTTCCTGCCGGTCGTGTCAGTTCGTCGTCGACGCCCCTGCCTTGAACGCGAAGTTCACTTCTTTCGTGTCCTTCGCGCCGAGCGTCACGGTCTGGGTCATCGGCCCGAGCTTCTCCTGCCACGCTTCGATCGTGTAGGTGCCGGGCGGCAGATCTTTCAACTCGAACTTACCGTCGGCGTCGGTTATCGCGTAGTACGGGTTGTCCATCACGCCGACATACGCGTTCATCCAGCCGTGCACGTCGCACTTGAACGGCACCATCACTTCTTTCTTATCGAAGGTGTGCATCGTCTTCATGCCCTGGATGGGCTGGCCGGTGTTGAATTCCGCGTTGATCTTCGGCATCGCGTGGATGTTATGGAGCGTCCCGTCGCTGTTGATGATCTCCAGCGGCTGGCCGACGCGAATTCCGAAGACGTGCGGATGATACCGGCAGCTCTTCTGATCGATCGTCGCCGGCTGCGTCGGGGTGTCGAAGACGTAGTTGCCCAATCCGTCCTTCACGTAGACGAACACGTTGGCGAGCTTGCCGTCCTTGACCTCGTACGTCTCCTGGAACTGCGGATCCTTGTTCGCCTTCACGCAGACCGGATCGGCGTTCATCTTGATCGGCTCATTCTTCGGCGCGGTGCCTTCGAGCGAGACGACGCCCTTGACGTCGCCGGCGGTCGACGTGTCGACCTTCTGTCCGGAAGCGGCGCCGCCCGGAGATGCCGGAGCTGCGGATGTGCTCGACGTTTCCTGCTTGCTGCCACCGCACGCGACGAGCGAGGCTGCCATCGTCGCGCCGAGGACGGTGGCCCAGATGTTTCGTAGACGCATGGATATCTCCTAGGAAGATAGTGTGCTGCGTCGACCGACAAAAGCAGCTGTCTATCATATCTCAACGCTACTTCGCGCCCGCCTCGCGCAGCTTGCGGTCGACGCGGTCGCTGATCCAGTGCGGATCCCACCACTCGACCGGATTCACCATCCGGCCCCCGACGAGCATCGTGAAGTGGAGGTGATCGCCGCCGGCGAGGCCGGTCGAGTCGCTGCGGCCAACCTGTTGTCCGCGCGTCACCTTGTCGCCGACCTTCACGTCGAACGACATGAGGTGACCGTACAGCGACTGCACGCCCATTCCGTGATCGATGATGACGCAGTTGCCGTAAATGCCGAGCCAGCTCGCATTCAACACGACGCCGGTGTTGGCCGCGAGCACCGGGACGTGCTCGGTTACCGCAAGGTCGAAGCCGAGGTGGGTCTGTTGATCGACGTCCTTGCCCTTATAAACGTACGTCCGGCGATCGGCGAACGACGCCTCAACCTTTGAGTTCCCCAGCTGGACGAACGGTCCTTCCCATAGTTTGTCCGCCGATGTTTTCTTCGCCATCGCCGCAATTTCATCGGCGTTGATTTTCCGCAGTTCACCGTTGATGCGCAGAAACGCGGGCAGCATATCGCTGCCCTCGGCTGGCGCTTGCATCTTCAGCTCGGGCGAATGTTCGAGAATTTCCGGCACGACACGATTGATGAACTTGTCGTCGAGCTGGATACGGCTTTTCTTGAACGGCTTCTCGAAGGCGTTGTCGATGAACGAGGCTTTCGACTGATTGCCGGCTTCGTCGCGCGCGAAGACGACGACCGGGGCGTTCAGCGGTTGATCGAACAGGAGCGCGAAAAATGCGACCTTGGTCGTCGCGTCCGCGCCGGTGATCCCAGCGCCGCTGGCGGGGAACCCGGCGTACTCGACATCGCCGACCCGAACGCCCGATTCGACGTCGGCCGGCATCGCGCGATAAACGACCATCTCCGATCCGCCGTGGTTGACGTAGTGATGCGTCGACAGGACCGCAACGCGAGGCGGCTCGAGCCGCACCTGAAAATCCTTCGACGCGCTCGATGTCATGGTGCGCAGGTTGAGAAACGACTTGCGCGTCGCGCTGACGACGACACGGGCCGCGCCCGCCTGGAGGTCCGGCTGGCTCTGCTTGCCGAGCGGACGCGAGATACGCACGTGATTCGGATCGGACTTGGAGGCTGCCGCGGCATCGGCCGCGGTCAACGAATAAATCGGAATCGTGCGGCCGTTCTGCTCGATGCCGATCGTGAGCGCCGTCAGCTTCGCGACCGGCGCATCGGTCGTCACGTCGAGCGTGCCCGTCTGGCCGACGAGGCGATCCGGTTTGGCGATCGTGATATGCGGAGGAGCCGAGCGGCCGGCCGCGACGTAGAGAATGCCAAAACAGACGACGATAAATACGAGGAGTCCGACGAGCCAGCGCATGGACTCAATAATACAAGTTTGGTAAAATCGACGTTTCGTCGCGAGGCGGTATCGTCTAACGGTTAGGACGGATGGTTCTCAACCATCAAATCGGGGTTCGATTCCCCGTACCGCTACCACCCACCTCGACATCCGCAATCAGTTCACCGTTCCGACCGACGCGAGTTCGTCGCGCCTGTGAAGAAATTGAGAAACACCACCTGAATGTGCAAACGGAGGTGACCGTGGGAGGAGCGGCGCAGTCTAAGCTTTCATGGACGCGCACCCGACGTGGAAGGCGGCAGACATGATCGCCGCCGCAGTGGTCGGGTTGCTCACGGTCGTGCTCGTCGGAAGCCTCGAACTCGCGCTCTACGCGCATCGGCCGGTGCCGGCTGCCCCTGCGGCACAGTGCGAAGAGCCATTCCCCTGAACGCTGACTCGGCCTCGATGTGGAACTCGACCTCTTCGCGATCCGTAAGGAAGATGGGGGTCCGATGTTCAACGTCCTGAAAGATCTGCAGCTTGCAGGCCGGCTGCTGCTCAAGAGTCCCGGCTATGCGGTGGTCGTGGCGTTCACGCTTGCGCTCGCCATCGGCGCAAACACGATCATCTTCAGTTTTGCCGATCTTTTCCTGTTGCGGCCGCTCCCGCTTGGCGACCCTTCGCGCACCGTCACCCTCTACAGCGTCGACACGCAGCGCGGTCTGATGCGCGCGCGCACGTCTCTGCCAGACTTCATCGACTGGCGGGCGCAGACGACCGCATTTGAGGACATGGCCGCCTCGTATCAAAGCGGTTACACGCTCACGGGAACCGGAGACCCCATCCGCGTCACCGCGCTCCGCGCGACCGCGAACCTGCCGGCGATGTGGCAACTCAAGACGGTCGCCGGCCGCGTGTTCCTGCCCGGCGAAGGCATTCCGGGAAGAGACAAGGTCGCGGTCCTCAGCCATCGTTTCTGGAAGCAGCACTTCGCGTCCGACCCCGCCGTCGTGGGACGGTCGTTCGCGTTGAATGGTGAGACGTACACGGTCGTCGGCGTCCTTACCGACGCGATCGAGATCGGCAACATGATCGCGATCGATCTGTGGATACCGATGCCCGAATCGTCCGCCGCGCGACGCGACGTGCGTAACCTTTCCGTATCCGCGCGGCTCAAAGCAGGCGCGACGGTCGAGCAGGCGACGACGGAACTTCACGCGGTGGCGTCGCGGCTCGAACACGCGTATCCAACGACCAACGCGGGCTGGTCGGCACGCGCGCTGTCGCTGCGCGAGTCGATCGCGGGCGCCGACGCGTGGCTCGTTCTCGCCATGCTCGCCATCGTCGTCGGATTCGTGCTGGTGATTGCCTGCGCCAACGTCGCGAACATGATGCTGGCGCGGGCGACCGTTCGCGCGAAGGAAATGGCCGTGCGGCTCGCGCTCGGCGCAAGCCGTGCGCGGCTGATTGCTCAGCTGATGAGCGAGAGCCTCCTGCTCGGGATTGCCGGTGGCGCGCTCGGTCTCGGCGTGGCGCATGGCGGGATCAAGGCCATTCAGGCGTCGTCGAACGAGCCATTCTTCAAACTGCTCTTCATCAACGGCCACGTTCTGGAATTTGCCGTCGCGCTGTCGTTCGTTGCGCCGCTCGTCTTCAGCATCCTACCTGCGCTGCAGGCGTCGGGCGCCGATTTGAACGACGCGCTGAAAGAAGGCGGGCGCCGCACATCGGGCGGCGTCAAAGGCCGTCGCAGCCGCGCCGTGCTGGTCGTCTTTCAACTGTCGCTCGCGCTCATGCTGCTCGTCGTCGCTGGCCTGATCACGAGAACGATGGCGGCAATCGAGCACGTTCCGACCGGCATCGAACCCTCGCACGTGCTCACGGCTGAGGTTCAGCTCGATCCGCCGAAGTATGTCGACGCGGCGCGCGCCGCCGCTTTCGCCGAACGGCTCGCTGAACGTCTCGCGTCGCTACCTGGGGTGCGCGCGGCCGCGATCACGAGCAAGGTGCCGCTCGTCGATCCGGAACCGGCGATCCGGTTCCAGATACAAGGTCAACCTGTTCCTGGCGACAAGGACCGGCCCTGGGCGCACGATGTTGCCGTGAGCGGCGACTATCTCGCGACCTTCAACATTGGCCTGGCTGCCGGCCGGAAGCTTTCGACTTATGACCAGGCGACGGCATCCAACGTTGCGATGATCAGCAGGGAAGCCGCACGCCGTTACTGGGGCGGCGTCTCGCCGATCGGCTCGCAGATCGAAATCGTGGGCGACAACGACGAACACGCGATCGTCCAGATCGTCGGCGTGGTCGACGATGTCAAGCCGGCGGATTTGACGGAACCGATGCCGCCGCGGATTTATCGTCCGCTCGTGCAACGGCCGGAACGCGCGCTCGCCTTGGTGCTGCGGACCGAAGGCGACCCGGCGACGGTCGCGTCCTCGATGAGGGAAGCCATTCGCGCGGCGGATCCGGACCTCGCGGTGTCGCGCATCTCGCCGCTCACGACGCTGCTCTTCGACACGTTCCGGGAGAACCGCGTGCTGGTCGGGATGTTCATTGCCTTTGCGCTGGTCGCGCTGGTGCTGTCGGCCGCCGGCCTCTACGGCGTCACGGCCTATGCGGTCAGCCAGCGTACTCAGGAAATTGGTATCAGGATGGCGCTCGGCGCAACCGCCGCCGATGTCCTTCGCATGATCGTCGGCCAGAATGCGCGACTCGTGGGCGTTGGTGCGCTCGTCGGCATCCTCGGCGGCCTTGGCCTGGGCGCTGCGATGCGCAGCATTCTTTACCGGGTGGGGGCTACAGACCCCGCGACGTTTGCCGTGGTGATCGCGTTGCTCACGGCCGTCGCTCTCGTCGCCAGCTATCTGCCGGCACGCCGAGCCACCCGGGTGGATCCGCTCGAGTGTCTACGGAACGATTGAGCTTCGCGCTGCGTTAGCGCCTCACCGCATCGTACGCCGTACTTTATTTCTTAAGGCGTGCCGGGTCGAACGCGCCCGCGCGCGAACCGGTTGTAACCTTCCGTATAGCCCGTTTCGTAGCCGCGGCGGAACGCGCGGCGGTAGTCTTCGCGATTCCCGTAGTCGCGGTGGTAGCCATCGTCGGCATGGCGGTAATCGCTGTCGCGGTCGACGCGGAATTCGCGGCGATCGCGCGCGTCGTGTTCGCCATGCGACACGCCGTCGCGATAACCCGTATCGTACGCGCGACGTTCGAACTCAGGAGCCGCCCTGCCGTCTCGATACGAGTAGTAGCCGCCTGACGCGCACGCCGGAGCGGCAATGCACACGGCGGCCGCCATTATGCCCGCCGCAAGAAGCCGATGCGTTCGAACCATGAGTTTCCTCCTCGTTAAAGTTTCATCAAGGCTCGTGCCATACGCAGAAGGGCTAGAAGAGGCGCTGGGACGAGCCGGCCGGGTGGATGGCTGGCTCTGTGCTCAGAAAAAGCGATGAAAACGTCCTCTTGAAAGGTCAAGAGGGACGCGAGGCGGATAGGGCAGGTTCTCTACTCGGTCCACACCAGGACGTGCGATCGGCCGGTTGTTTCCACGATCAGACCGGGTCCGTGGCGTTCAAGATCTTCGAGCGTCACGCGGTCCCGTTCGTCGTTGAACATTTCGAGATTGGCCAGCCGAATAGAGCCATGTGCCGACGCCAGGCGCAGAAACCAGCCGGGTATGTCGACCCTGACGAGCTTTCGTGCGCGCGGATCGTACGAGAGCACGTGAAGCGCCGCAATCTCACGCCGTGTCTTGTCGGGACGACGGTGCACGAGCGGCTCGTCGACGCCGCGCAATTCAATCAGCGGCTCCTGCCCCTCAAACTCGCTGCGCTGCGCCGCGATCTGGGCGTCGCCTGCGGCGGCGTCCACGAACTGCGCGTTGGTATGCGTGTAGACGATGTATGCGCCGCTGCCGATTGCGACGAGCGCGAGCGTGGCGACCACGATCGCGGCGGCGCTCCCGATCGCCAGCAACCTTCGCGTCGTGCCCGGCATGCGCCGCTATTCGACCCAGACGAGCACGTCGGCGCCGCGGCGGTCGTGCGTGTCGAGAATGAGGCCGGGGCCGTGGCGCTCGAGATCGTCGACCGTGATGTGCACGCGTTCCATGTCGATGTCGTTGTCGCGCATGAAACTGAACCCCCGGCCGGCCGGCGCCATGCGCAGTAGCCAGAACGGCACGCTGATGTGCACGATGCGCTCTTTGCGATGGTCGTAGGCCAGAGCGCGGAGCGAGCTGAGTTCCACGGTGCGCGCGGTCGCTTCGGGACGGTGAATGACGAACCGATCGGAGTCATCGTCGGTCGCCGCCGCCCGCTCGATCATGGGTCGCTGGCCGGCGAACTGTTCGCGCGCCTTGGCGAATTCGTCGCTCGCGCTCTCAGCGGACTCTTGCTGCGCGTTCATGTGGCTGCGGACGAAGTACGCGGTGCCGCCGATCGCCGCGACGACGAACAGAATCAGCAGGAGAACGATTCCGCCGATCACCGCCAGGATCGTTTTTTTTGTGTCAGCCATGATGTGCCGCGTCTTCTAGTCCTGTGCGCTCTTGAGCGACCGGCGCCCGTCCTCGGCGGCGGCCGTGTCGTTATCGGCCTCGCAGAGTGCGATGCCAGCCTGCAGTTCGCTGCGCGCCAAGGTGCGATTTCCAGCCTTGAGCGCCAGTATTCCGATCTCGATGTGCGCGCGGCCGTGCACCCAGCTGCGCCCTTCCAATGAGACGGCTTTCCCGAGGTCTTGTTCCGCTTCGGCACGTCTACCCAGGACGGCGCGGGCGGCGCCACGTTTATACAGCCAGAGCGCGTCCTCGCCGAACATTTTCGGGCGCTGATCGGCCGCGAACCGCTGGAGGCCGTCGGTGATGACGCGCTCCGCGTCGGCGGCGCGCCCAGCCCGCAGGAATGTCGAACCTGTTTCGAGCCACACCAGACGGTTCCGTGGGTATCGCTCCTTGAGCATCGCCAACTGCTTCAGCGCCTCGTCGAATCGTTTTTCTCGGTTGTAGATGAGGATCAGCGCAAAGCGGGCGTCCGGCTGGTTGTCGCCGCCGTAGTCGGCAGCATCCTCGATGAGCCGCAGTCCCTTCTGCCGATCGCCACCGAATCCGGCGACGTACGCCATAAGCCTCAGCGGCAGCGCGATCGCGGAGACGACGTAACGATAGGTGCCGACGATGAGGCCCGCATCCTTGCGGCGGGGATCGAGCTCGAGGACCCGCTCGTGCTCGGAGTAGGCCTCGCGGGCGGAACGAAACGCCGCCACGACGGATCCGTCAACGGTGGCGGTATACGACGCTCGAAGACCGACCGCCGAGCCCACTTGATAGTGAGCATCCGGATCCTTTTCGTTGGCTTCGATTCGCGCTCTGGCCAGCGCCAGTGCCTTGTCGATCGCGTCGCGGAAGGCGGCGGCGGTCTCGGGAGGGGGCGGCGGCATCTTGCCGTTCGGCCGCGCGACCTTACCCAGATAGTCGTCGACCGTCATGTTGCCGCGGCGAAACGTGACGCTGAGCCACAGCGCGCTCGCGAGGCCGCGGTACGCGCCGGCGTCGGCGGGATCGGCAGCGACGGCGCGGCGGAATGTCGCCAGCGCCTGCTCGCGATCCAGGTTGTACAGCTCGTCGGCAGCCTGACTCCTCAGCGCTACGGATTGCGGGTTGGCGAGCGCCGGTGTGGCGCAGGCGAGTGCGAGGACGGCAGCCACGGCGGCCTGGAGACGGGCCATACGACCATCTTACGGCGGCACCGCGACTTGCGCCGCTTGTACCTTCTGCATACAATTTCACCGCTTACCGACGCCACGCAAAAGGAGTCAGTGTTGGATCACGCCGGGACCTTCGACGACGTCGCGCATGGCCACGCCCACGAGCACGCGCATCACGAGGAACTGAGCTTCATCCGGAAGTACATCTTCTCGGTCGACCACAAGGTCATCGGGATCTGGTACACCATCACCGGGCTTCTGTTCCTCCTGTTCGGGTTCTCGCTGATGATGCTGATGCGCTATCAGATTGCCTACCCTGGCAGTCCGATTCCGCTGATCGGGAACTGGTTCGGCCCCGACAAGGCGCCGAGCGGCATCATGCTGCCGGAGTTCTACAATCAGCTGGGCGCGATGCACGGCACCATCATGGTGTTCCTCGGGGTCGTGCCGCTCGCCGTCGGCGGCTTCGGCAATTTCGTGATGCCGCTGCAAATCGGCGCGCCCGACATGGCGTTCCCCAAGCTCAACATGATGAGCTACTGGGTGTATTTCCTCGGCGGCGTCACGATGCTGGCGAGCTTCTTCCAGCCGGGCGGCGCGGCGCAGTCGGGATGGACCTCGTATCCGCCGCTGTCGGTGATTTCCGCCGGCCAGACGATGTGGCTGATCGGGATGATCTTCCTGATCACCTCGTCGCTTCTCGGGTCGATCAATTTCATCGTCACGATCGTGCAGCTGCGGGCGAAAGGCCTCAGCTTCATGCGGCTGCCGTTCTTCGTCTGGGCGCAGTTCGTGACTTCGTTTTTGTTGCTGCTCGCGTTCCCGCCGCTCGAAGCGGCCGGCGTGCTGCAGCTGATGGACCGCCTCGCCGGCACGAGTTTCTTCATGCCGAGCGGCCTCATCGTGAGCGGCAAGCCGCTCGCGATTGCCGGCGGCGGCAACCCGCTGCTCTGGCAGCATCTCTTCTGGTTCCTGGCCCATCCCGAGGTCTACGTCCTGATCCTGCCGGCGATGGGCATCGTCGCCGAAGTAATCGCGAACAACACGCGCAAGCCCCTCTGGGGCTACAAGGCGATGGTCTACTCGGTCGGCTTTCTCGGTTTCATGTCGTTCATCGTGTGGGCGCACCACATGTTCATGACCGGCATGGGCACGACGATGAGCGCGTTCTTCCAGACGACGACGATGATCATCTCGATTCCGTCGGTCGTCATCCTCACGGCGCTGCTCCTGTCGCTCTGGGGCGCGTCGATCCGTTTCACGACACCAATGCTGTTCGCGTTGGCGTTCCTGCCGATGTTCGGCATCGGCGGGCTCACCGGCCTGCCGCTCGGCCTCGCGCCGTCCGACATCCATCTGCACGACACGTATTACGTCATCGGGCACTTTCACTACGTCGTCGCGCCGGGAACGATCTTCGCCTTGTTCGCGGGGGTGTATTACTGGTTTCCGAAGGCGACCGGCCGGCAGATGAACAGTCTTCTCGGCAAGATTCACTTCTGGGGGTCGTTCATCGCCATCAACGTCGTGTTCATGCCGATGTTCATTCAAGGCCTCGCCGGGATGAACCGCCGGATGTACGACGGCGGCATGCAGTACGCGCACAACCAGGTGATTCTGGGATCGCTTTTTGGCATCCCGATCTCTCCCGTGAAACTGAACGTCCTGATCGGGTTCGCGGCCTGGACGCTGGGCCTGTTCCAGATTCCGTTCATCATCAACTTCTTCGTGAGCATCAAGGGCGGGAAAGCGGTCGGCAAGAATCCGTGGGATGCGACGACGCTCGAGTGGTCAGCGCCGTCGCCGCCCGGCCACGGCAATTTCCTGACCGAGCCGATCGTGTACCGCGCGCCCTACGAGTATTCGGTACCGGGCGACGCGAAGGATTTCACGCCGCAGTTCGAACCGGAGCCTGGGCCGCCGAAGAAATAATATGAACATACCTTACACAGTTGAAGAGCGCCCCGATACGGGGCTGGCGAACGGCAAGCTCGGTATCTGGCTGTTCCTCGCATCCGAAGTGATGCTGTTCGGCGCGCTCTTTTCGAGCTATATCCTGCTGCGCGTCGGCGCCGCCGAATGGCCGCACGGCGAACTGAGTGTGCCGCTCGGCACGATCAACACCATCATCCTGATCTCGTCGTCGGTGACGATGGTGATGGCGTGGGCGTCGCTGAAAATGGGGAACTGGGCCCGGCACCGGCTCTTTCTCATCGGGACGTTCGTGCTGGCTGGTATCTTTCTCGTGAACAAGTACTTCGAATATGCCGAGCACTTCAGCAAGGGCGAAGGTCCGTGGCATAGCACGTTTTTTGCCATCTACTTCACGCTGACCGGCCTCCACGGGCTGCACATCCTCGGCGGGATGGCCGTGATGGCGTATTTCCTCGGCCCCGGCGCGAAGCTCTGGAAACAGAATCCTGAGCAGTTCACGAACCGCATCGAGTACACCGGCCTCTACTGGCATTTCGTGGACCTGGTCTGGATTTTCCTGTTTCCCGTGTTGTATTTGTTGTAAGGCCTGGGACAACCGTGGCGTCCGGCTGCAGCTGGACGAGGAGACATGGAGCGACACCGCATGCATTCCGATCCGGCCGCAGTGAAGAAGAGCGTTCGCAGCTACATGATTGTGTTCGTGTCGCTCATGGTGTTCACGATCATCACGGTTGCCGTGTCGGGATTGCACCTGGCGGTGCCGATCGCGATTACCGTGGCGCTTGTGATCGCGGCGACGAAAGGGTCGATGGTGGCGGGCGTCTTCATGCACCTGAGCCACGAGAAACAATGGATCTACGGGGCGCTGCTGCTCACGGTTCTCTTCTTCATCGTGCTGATGTTCGTGCCGCTGTTCACCATCATGGACGGCATCGGCACCCCGCACCAGGCGGTCGGCGCCGCGGTCGTGGAGCATCGCTGATGATGTCGCTCCGCGCGTTTCACCTGTTCTTCATCGCGGTGTCGGTCGTGCTCGCTGCATTCGTCGCGGCCTGGGCGACGGGCCAGTACCGCGCGGTCCACGACGCCAGCTATGCTGCGGCAAGCGCCGCCTCGATCGGCGCGGCGATCGGTCTGGCGGTGTACGCGAACGCGTTCAGGCGCAAGACGAGTCAGTTGCAGCGCGAAGGTTCACCCAAGTGAATATGATGCGAACAACCCTGCTCACCACTCTTTTTCTCACGGCGCCGCGCCTCGCGCTCGCGTGTCCCGTATGCTTCGGCCAGAACGATTCGCCGCTCGCCAAAGGCGTCAACATGGGCGTGTTCTTCATGCTCGGCGTCGTCGGCGTGATGCTCGGCGCCTTTGCGACGTTCTTCGTCCATTTGTCGCGCCGCGCGCGGCTGTTCGACGAATCGGCGACGTCGGCTTCGCGTACGCCGTCGGAGGGGACCGCTCAATGCTGAATCTCTTGCACCTGCCGGTCGCGGCATCGGCGCACGCCGCCGAAATCGACAACATGATCGTGCTGGTCCACTGGTTGATGGCGGTGCTCTTCGTCGGCTGGGGATTGTTTTTCGTGTTCGTGCTGTTCCGCTTTCGAAAATCAGCGAATCCGACGGCCAGCTACGCTGGTGCGAAGGGGAAGATTTCGAAGGGCACGGAAGTCGCGGTCGCCCTCATCGAGGTGATCCTGCTCGTCGGCTACGCGATACCCGCGTGGGCGCGGCGCGTTCGCGATTTGCCCGCCGAAAACCAGGCCGTCCGCGTCCGCGTCGTCGGCGAGCAGTTCGCCTGGAACGTGCAGTACCCGGGGCCCGACGGCAAGTTTGGACGCACCGATATCAAGTTCGTATCGGCTGACAATCCGCTCGGCCTCGACCGCGCGGATCCGGACGGAAAAGACGACGTCACGACGATCAATCAGTTGAACCTGCCGGTCGACAAGCCGGTGCTCGTCCAGTTGTCGAGCAAGGACGTGATCCACAGCTTCGGTCTGTACGAGATGCGTGTGAAGCAGGACGCGATTCCCGGGCTTCAGATCCCGGTGTGGTTCGTGCCGGACCGCGTCGGCGAGTACCAGATCACCTGTTCGCAGCTTTGCGGCCTCGGTCACTTCAGGATGCGCGGGTTCGTGACCGTGCAGAGCCAGGCCGACTTCACGAAGTGGTTCGACGAACAGGAAGCCGAACAGCTGAAAGCTCGTTGATCAAACAAACGCCGAACCGAATCTGAACCACGGCCAGCGGAACGATCTACATCGTCAGTTCCTGGCCGATCCCTCGCTCCACGGCGCGCCGATATGCAAGATCGGCGGCCGTGACGTCCTCCACGGCCATCCCGAGCGACTTGAAGATCGTCACTTCCGTATCGCTGCGTCGTCCAGCAGCTCCGTTCACGACTTCTCCCAGCTCGGCGACGATGTGATCGGCGGTGAATCGCGCTTCGGCGATGCCCATCACGACGTCCCCCGATTCGACGACCGCCGCGGCGCGTGAGTCCACGAACAGTCGGCCGCGCGCCGTGAGCGCGGGATCCATCTCGCGTTGGTTCGGCCGGCTGGCGCCGACCGAGATCACGTGCGCGCCGGGCTTGACCCATCCGCTTTCGATCACCGGGGTCGGCGACGACGTCACCAGCGCGATGATGTCCGCGCCGACCACCGCTTCGCCGGCGTGATCGACGGCCTTCACGTTCAGCTCTGCGGCGAGCGAGTCCCGGTGCGCCTTGTTCGGACTCCAGATGGCCACCTGCTTCAGCGTGTGGACACGGGAGAGCGCCTCGAAGTGGCTGCGCGCCTGGACCCCGGAGCCGATGATTGCGAGCGAGGCCGACGTCTTCCGCGCGAGCATCCGTGACGAAACGGCGGACACCGCTGCCGTGCGCGCTTCGGTGATGTAGCGGCCGTCCATCAGCGACAGCAGCGCGCCGGTGTCCGGATCGAGCAGCACAATCGATGCGAGATGCGACGGCAGCCCTTTGTCGGCGTTCGCGCCGAATACCGTCACGAGCTTCGCGCCGAGTGCGGCGGGCTCTCGCGCGAACGCCGGCATTGCACCGAAAAACGCATGGTTCCCCGACACCGAGATGACGGTACGGATCGGTTGATCGACCCGCCCGGTCGAAAAGCGCTGGAGCGCGGAGGACATCGTCTCGATGAGATCGTCCATGCTGAGGACGCTCTTGATGTCGGATTCAGTAAGCAGGCGAAAGCGGACCATGTGACCTTTCATTCGAGGCCGCACGTTCGAGGGCGCCAAGCGCCTCCCGGATCGTGTTGGCGTGTATCGTGACGATGGCGTCGACGTTCGGGGAGTAGCCACCGCTCATCGTAATGACGACAGGAATCGCGCGGCGCCGGCACGCGTCGAACACGAGGCGATCGCGTTCGCGAAGCGCGGCGATTGTGATCTTCAGCCGGCCGAGCCGATCGCCTTCGTACGGATCTGCGCCGGCGAGATAGAAGACGACATCCGGATCCGCGCGATCGAGCACCGCCGGCACGTGGAGCGCCAGCGCGCTCCAGGTACTCGTCGTCTCCGGTACCGTCGGCGAACTCGACATCCAGATCGCTTCTTTCTTTTCTGAACGGGAAGTTCTTCGCACCGTGCATCGAAAATGTGAACACGGTGGGATCGTCGCGGAAAATGGCCGCAGTGCCGTTGCCCTGATGCACGTCGCAATCGATCACGACGGCGCGGCGGATCAGACCGTCACGGAGCAGCACGCGCGCCGCGACCGCGACGTCGTTGAACACGCAGTATCCCTCGCCACGGTCGGCGAACGCGTGATGAGTGCCGCCTGCCAGGTTTGCCGCAAGGGCGAACGCTGTCGCACAGCCGGCCTCCACTGCGACGACCTCTCGAGCAGCGGCGATCGTTGCGCCGACCGATCTGCGCGAACGCTCGACCATTTCTGGCGACCACGGAAAGCCGATGCGCCGCTGCGCATGCGCGTCGAGCGTTCCCCGCATGACCGCATCCACATACGCGCACTCGTGGACGAGCAGCAGGTCGTCCAGCGACGCGGCAGCCGGAATGCACAACCCGGATGCGTCGAGCACTCCGTCTGCGAGCAGACGCTCGCGCAGCAGCCGGTACTTCGCCATCGGAAAACGATGATGGTCCGGCAGCGGCAGCACGAAGGTGTCGGAGTAGAACGCTTTCACTGATGCTACAGTTTTAGCCCATGGTGCACGTGAAAACAATCGACGCGCATGCCGCGGGCGAGCCGCTGCGCTTGATCGTGGACGGATTTCCGTCACCGCACGGCCGGACGATGCTCGAGAAACGCGACTGGCTGAAACGTCACGTGGACCATTTGCGGCGCGCGTTGATGCTCGAACCGCGCGGCCATGCGGACATGTACGGCGCGATTCTCACAGAACCGGTGTCGCCCGGCTCGCACGCCGGCGTGCTCTTCATGCACAACGAAGGTTACAGCACGATGTGCGGACACGGCATCGTGGCCGTCACGACGATTGCGCTCGAACGGGGCCTGCTGATGCCTGGCGGAGACGCCGCGTCGGTTGTGTACGATGCGCCGGCTGGAACGATTCGCGCTCGGGCACAGTGGGCGGGAGGGGCAGCTCGCGTCCAAAGCGTCGCATTTGTGAACGTGCCGTCCTTCGTGCTGCACGGCGGACTGCCGGTGAAGCTTGCGAATCGCACCATTCGCGCCGATGTGGCGTTTGGCGGCGCGTTCTACGCGATCGTGGACAGCGAGGCCGTCGGCCTGCCGATCGACGTGGCGCACTTGCCCGAGCTGCGGCGTGTCGGCATGGAGATCAAGCACGCGATCGAGGCGTCGCAGACGATCGCGCATCCGCTCGAGCCAGGGCTGCAGGGTATATACGGCACGATTTTCACGGGCCCGCCGAGCGACGATACCGCGGACCTGAAAAACGTGACGATTTTCGCGGACGCCGAAGTCGACCGATCGCCGTGCGGAACCGGCACCGCCGCGGTGATGGCCGTCGTCGATGCAATGGGACTGCTCTCAGAAGAGAAACCATTCGTGCACGAGAGCCTGATCGGCACGCGGTTCAACGGACGGATCGCAGGGCGGACGACGGTCGGTGAATATCAGGCGATCACGCCGGAAATCGAAGGCTCGGCGTGGATCACCGGCGAGCACACGTTCCTCGTCGACGACACGGATCCGCTGAAAGATGGATTTCGAATCTAGCGGCATCTTTCTCACGAATACACGAAGGATCACGAAGACGATCCTTCGTGCCTTCGTGATGAAAGAAGCTGCGACTTAGAATCCGATCGCCAGCCCGTCTTTCCGCGGATCGGAGCCGCCCATCAGCACACCGGTCCGCGGATCGATCAGAATTCCCTGGAAGCCGCCGTACGCGCCGAAGGCTTCGCCGACCTTGTGGCCACGCTGCACGAGCGCCGCGCGGACGGCGTCGGGGATCGCGCTCTCCACCTGCAGGCCCGCGTTCCCGTGGTTGACGCGCGCGGCCTCGCCAGCTTCCTGGACGTTCATGCCGAAATCGATCAGGTTCATCAGCACCTGCGCGTGTCCCTGCGCCTGATGATCGCCGCCCATCACCCCGAAGGAGAAGAACGGCTTGCCGTCCTTCATCACGAAGGCGGGCACGAGTGTGTGCATCGGACGTTTGCCGGGCGCGATTTGATCCGGATGCCCGGGCGTGAGGTTGAACAGGCTGCCGCGGTTCTGCAGGACGACTCCGGTATCGCCGGCGACGATGCCGGAGCCGAAGTCCGAGAAGAGCGACTGAATGAGCGAAACGACGTTGCCCTGGCCGTCGGCGACGGTCATGTAGATCGTGTCGCCGCGGTCGCGGCCGGTGAGGTTCTCGTCGAACTCGCGCGATTCGCCCGCGCTCGTCTTGGTCGCGCCGATAGTTCCCGCCTTGTACGACGCGGCCGCATGAGCCGGATCAATCTCCTTACGACGCGCGGCCGCGTATTCCTTCGAGATGAGCGTCTTCAGGACGTCTGCAGGAACGCTGCGGGGATCGCCGAGATAGGCGGCGCGATCCGCGAACGCGATGCGCTTGGCTTCGACGAGCAGGTGGAGCTGCTCGGCCGAATTATGGCCAAGCGAGCGGATGTCGTAGCCTTCGAGAATATTCATCATCTCGAGGATGACGAACCCCTGCGAGTTGGGCGGCAGCTCGAAGACATCGTAGCCGCGGTAGCTCGTTGAAATCGGGTCGACCCATTCGGCCTTGGTCGCCGCGAAATCTGACGCGTCGAGCAATCCGTCGCGCTTTTTCATGTCCGCCGCGATTGCCGCTGCAATCGGTCCCTTGTAAAACGCGTCGCGTCCGCCGCTGGCGATCGTCTCGAGCGTCCGCGCGAGGTTCGGGTTGCTGAACACCTCACCCGGTTTCGGCGCGTGGCCGCCTGGTAGAAACGTCGCGGCTGCCGCCGGATCCTGCGACAGCTTGCGTTCGGTTCCCTCCCACTGCTTCGCGATGATCTCGGAGACTGCATACCCGTTTTTCGCGTAGCCAATCGCCGGCTGAAGCGCCTTGGACAGCGGAATCGTGCCGTGTGCAGCGAGGAGCGTCGACCAGCCGTCCACGACGCCCGGCACCGTCACCGAATAGACGCCGGCGTTCGGGATGCGCGCCATCTTTCGAGACGCGAATGCATCCAGCGTGGCCGCGTGACCGGCGCGGCCGCTCGAATTGAGCCCGTGCAGCTTCTTGGTCTTTGCGTCGTAGACGATCGCGAAGAGATCGCCTCCGACGCCATTCATCGTCGGCTCGACGACCGCGAGGACCGCGGCAGCCGTGATCGCGGCGTCGATCGCGTTGCCGCCGTCCTGCAGCACCTTCAGGCCCGCCGCCGAGGCGAGCGGCTGGCTCGTTGCGATCATGCCGTTTCTGCCAAGCACGACCGATCGCGTCGAATGCGGGTTGGCCGCCGGACGATCGCCCGGTAAGGGAAGGCGCGGGAGATTAGCGGGCGCCTGCGCGCCGCCCGCGGCGACGAGCACGAGGAGACAGCCGACGACGATGACCGCGCGCTTCATCGAATCCTCCCAGAAGGCAAAGAGGCAAAAGGCAAAAGGCAAAAGGAAAAAGGAAAAGAAAAGCTAAGCCTGTGCGAGAAACATCCGCGCGAGCCGTTCGAGCATCTGCGGCAGCGTTTCGCCGTCGAGCGCGAAGGCGCCGAGCTCCGGCGCCCACGCGAGTTTATAGCTCCTTGACATCGCGGACACCCAGATCTGACGAACGGGCGCGTTCGGCGACACGACGAACTTTGCGTCGGTCGGCTCCTCGAATTCCAGGTTCAAGACACCGTTCTGCAGTTCCACTTCGAAGCCCGCCTCGTCCGCGAGCGGCACGAGCGCGCTGCGTGCGTTTTCGAGCGCCTGGTCGCTTTTGACGCGGAATTCCTGCTCGCTGATCGCGGTCATCGATGCACTAAACCTTTCGCGGAGGTCGTCCGTCTAACTCTGAGGAAGGCAGGTGAATGACAATGTTCGAATGGACGTTCTCGTCAACAGCAGAATGGGCCGTCGCCGTATTGCTCGCCGCAGCGATCGTCGCCACGATTTTCGTCTAACGCGCTTGCCGCCGCGACTTCAGCGCTACTTCTCACTCGAATTCTTATCAGGGACGGCCAGGTAGCTCCGGCGCGCACGCGCCGTCATCCCTGGCTGTTTCACCCGGACCAGCAGCTTGTGGACTTTGCCGTCAAGCTGCTGCGCTTCGAATCCGATCGCGTACTGGCTGTGGAGCTCTTGCGCCACGCGCGTGAACGTCGGCGCGAGATCGGCCGTTCTCTTCAGCTCGAAGTATCCGCCACCGGTTTCGTCCGCGATTTTCCTCAACCCGCGATCCGGCTTGCTGCGCACCATTCGCGTGCCGTCTGAATAGACGCTCTCGAGGCCGATCGTATAGACCATCACGTCCTCGGCCCTCGCGCGATCCATCACCGTTCCCAACCCGACCTTGCTCGCCGTATCGTCCCCGTCGGTGAACAACAGAATCACGCGGCGCCCTTCGATCGGCTTCAACTCGTCGAGGCTGGCGGAAGTCGCGTCCCACAGGCGCGTGCCGTTGCCGTAGTCGAGATCCTTGACGTCGGCGACGAGCTCGTCGCGATTGTTTGTGAAGCGCGAGCTGAATTGAATTTTGTCGTTGAAGGCGCCCACGCGCGCCTTATCCGAGGGCATGAGCCTCAGCAGAAACTGCTCGGCGGCCGCGCGGAGCAGATCGAGCGACATCGTCATGCTGCCGCTAGTGTCGAGCATCACGACGACCGTGATCGGCTGCGGCCGGTTGTCGAAGACCGTGATCGTTTGCGGCTTGTCGTTATCGAGAACCTCGAAGTCCTCTTTCGGCAGATTGGGGACCAGTCGCTTGTCCGCGTCGGATACCGTCGCAAAACTCGAGACGGTGACGCCGGCGGCGCCTTTGAAAATCGGCGGCTGCGGCTGCTGCGCAATGACCAGCGCGGACACCGACGCCATCAGAGCAGCGCCGGCAAAAAGACGCGTCACGGAAGCCATGACGTCAGCTTATCGCAACGACCGTGCCTTGCCTATCGGGCGTTAAGGATATGCATTACCGCCGGTTCGAGCGCGAGCGCCATCCGCCTGTAACCATCCGGGGACGGATGCAAGCCGTCTGGCGAGGACACGAGCCGATCGCTATTGTCCGCTGCGGTGACCGCCGCGCGCGTGTCGGCGAACGCCATGTCGATGGCGTGGTCGGCGACGTACGCGCGTATCCAGGCGTTCACCGCGTGCATGCGTGCGTTCGCATCGGGCGTGGCCGTGTTGTACGGAACGATCGTGGCGGCAACGACTGGAATCCGAGACGCGCGGGCGGCCGAATACATCGTCTCGAGCTCACGTTCGACCGACTCCGCGCTCCGGCCTTGATAGATGTCGTTCACGCCCGCGAGCAGGATCGCGGCGTCGGGCGTGGCCTCACCGATGTCTCGCAGAAATCTCACTCGGATCTGGTCGGCGCGTTCACCGTTCACGCCGCGGTTCGACACGCGCCACTCTGGATGCGCGCGCATCAGCCAGTACGCGAACTGACTCTCGACGTCGCCCGTTCCATGCGGCGGCGCCTCGAGAGGCGAACGGAATCCTGGCGTGCCGGCGGTCGTCGAATCGCCGTAGGCCGCGATCAAAGCCATCGTGAACGTGGGTAATTCGCACCGCCGCTACGGTGCGAAATCGCGGACGCGTTCGACCGTTGGCGCATCGAGCTTCTGCAGCAATGCCACCAGGAGTTCAACCATCTGATCGAAGTCGCGCCGGTTCATCACGCCGTTGTGCGCATGCGTGTACCGGATCGGCACGACGAGATTCACCGTCGGCACGCCGCCGTTGCTGCGCTGGATTGCCGCGGAGTCGTCGCCATAGCCTTGCACGAGGTCGGATTGCAGCGGCAGGCTCTTTTCGGCGGCCGTGCGCTTCACCAGATCGACGAGCTTGCGATTGGGCAATGCGGACGAATCGTACAAAAAGATGCCAGGGCCGCCCCCGAGTCTCGCCTGCGTTTCTTCAGCATGGCCACCAAATACGTCTCCGGTGATTCCGCCTTCGATCGCGATCGCGACGGCTGGTTTCACGACCGCCGCCGCGGTTTCGGCGCCGCGGAGGCCGACCTCTTCCTGCGTCGTGATTGTCCACAGAAGCTGATTCGCGTGCGGCAGCGTGGCCAGCCGACGCATCGCTTCGATGACGACGCCGCAGCCGACGCGGTCGTCCCACGCCTTTCCGAGATAGTTGTTCGTGCCGTTCATGATCGTGAACGGTGCGTCTGGCACGACCGGATCGCCGGGGCTGATCCCCATCGCGGCGACTTCGGCGTCGTTCGACGCGCCGACGTCGAGAAACATGTTGTCGCGCGAGAACACGCGCGCGCGCTCCTCCGCCGGCACGACGTGCACGTCGCGAATCCCTGTGATGGCGCGCACCGGACCCTTGGATCCGATGATGATCCACCGTTGATCCACGAGCGCCTGATCCAGCCATCCGCCGAGCATCTGCATCGTCAGCAGCCCGCGTGGCGTGACGCGCCGAATGACACCGCCGAGCTCGTCCATGTGCGCGTCGACCATCACGCGCGGCCCGCTCGTGCCTTGTGTCGCGATGATGGAGCCAAGGCCGTCGAAGGTCAGCGACCCGGCGAGCGGCTTCATCGCGTCGACCAGCACTTTGCGGATCGGCTCCTCGAATCCCGGAGGTCCGGCGGCGTCGGTGAGTTGCTGAAGAAGAGTCGCCGTCCGGTCCTGGCCGGCCGAGGCGTGAGCGGCCGAAAGCGCGAGCAGCGTCAGAGAAAGGGTTCGAAGGTTGGGCACGGCCCGAAGAATACTTTATTCCGAGCGCAATGCCTCGAGCGGATCGACGGCGGCGGCGCGCCGAGTGGGCGCCCAGCACGCGATGAGCGTCACGCTGGTGAACAGCGCCACGGCGGTGGCGATCGTGTACGGATCGTTCGCCGCCACATCGAAAAGCAGCGACTGGAGTACACGCGACGCGACGAGCGCCCCCGCAATGCCGGCGACGATGCCACCGGCAACGAGACGGAATCCTTCGGCAAAGACCAGGTTGCGAATATCACGGCGATGCGCGCCGATGGCTGTGCGGATCGCGATCTCGCGTCGCCTCGACGCGACCGAGAGTGCGAGGACGCCGTAAACGCCGACGACAGTCAGGAGCGTCCCGACAATGGAGAAGCCGACGAGCAGCTGCTGGGCGAAAATACGCGAGGCGAGCGAATCCGTCCGAATTTGATCAAGCGTCTTGACGTGTTCGATGGCGACCGTAGGGTCGACCGCCTTCAGCTCTTCGCGAATCGCCGAAATCACCGCGCGCGGATCGGCTGCCGGTACGAACAACGAGGTCCTTCGAGAACGCCGTCGCCTGCCAGAGCGATAGGTAAATTTCAGGCGACGGGGGTTGCGTGAGGTCGCCTGTCCGACCGTCTCCGACGACGCCGACGATCGTCGTGGCGTGCTGGTCGCGCCCATTCAACCAGAACTGCTTGCCGATCGGACTTGTCCCGGAGAAGTAGCGGTCGGCCAACGCCCGATTCACGACCGCTACCGCAGGAGCATCGCGATTGTCTGTCGAACGGATATCGCGGCCCTCCGCGATTTGTAGACCCAGCAGCTCGAAGTAGCCAGATGTCACGGCGCGAAGCGGCAGAGCGAACCGATCGCCTGGCTTGGCGACCGGATGTCCTTCGAGCTCCACCATCGAGGGCCAGTCGTTCCCGGTCAGCGGCGTGCCCCAGACGAAGGCGGCCTGCCGCACGCCGGGCACGCGCGATACCCGTTCGAGCGCACGCTGATGGAAGTCCGACCAGTTGCCTTGGACTGCCGTGACGGTCATCGTGAGCACGCGGTCCATGGAATAGCCAGTTTGAACATTTGCCACGTTGTGGAGCGTGCGCACCAGCAAGCCAGCGCCGACGAGCAGCGCGAGCGTCAGCGCGGTCTGGATCGTCGTCACCAGGCGAAGGATGCGACGTTCGCGCCGCCCTGCGCTGCTGCGTGCGCCGGCGCTCTTGAGCGCGTCGATCGGGTCGACCGACGACGCGCGAAGCGCAGGCACCACTCCAGCGACGAGCGCGGCGACGAGCGCGGCCGCGAGTCCACACGCCAGCAGCGGCCATCCGACGGTCACGGCGTCGAGTCGCGGGATCGCGTGACCTCCAATGGCTTTGAGAACGCGCACGATCCCGAAGGCGAGTCCGATGCCCGCCGCGCCGCCCAATACCGCGATGGACAGGCTCTCGGCAGAGACCTGGCGGAAGAGCGCGGATCGGCCGATGCCCAGGGCCATGCGCACGGCGTATTCCTGCTGGCGCTGCAACCCGCGGACGAGAAGCAGCGCCGCCGTGTTGCCGCACGCGATCAGGAGCACCAGCGCCGCGGCACCAAAGAGCGGCAGCAGCACGCGACGGCCATCGCGATTCACTTCTTCGATCAAAGGCTGCAGCCGTGGTGTTCTGCCGTCGAGGTCGCGGTCGGCTTGCGCCTGTCGCGCGGTCAACACTTCGAGCTCCGCCTGGCCACTCTTCACGGTCGCTGTGCTTTTCAACCGCCCGACGACGTCCCACATCGACTGTTTCAATCGCTGTGGATTGGGCGCGCCCGGCATCCAGAAGTCGACCGTGGCGTTCACGTCGTAGTTCGGTTCCCGCGCCGTCGTCGGCGACGGCAGAAACCGAACACCCGGCGGCATGATGCCGACGACGATGGGCGGTGTGTCGCGCCGGCTCAGATGGATGGTTTTTCCGAGGATGGCGGGGTCGCCGTTGAAGCGGCGCTGCCAGCATTCGTATCCGAGGACGATGACGTTGGCAGGTGCCACTGTATCGGCGGCTACGAAGCCGCGTCCGTGGATCGGCTGCACGCCGACTACCCGGAAATAGTCAGGTGTGACGATCATCCCCTCGAGCGATTCGCTGCCTTCGGGGTTGACCAGGAAGTTGAACGTCCACAGGTACGCGGCGATGCCGTCGAAGGACGTCGCCTTCTTCTGCCAATCCATCCAGACGATGGCGGGCGTCGCCTCGAGCCGTTCCGCTCGTTCCGTGTCGACGCGAACTGACGGGACGAGCACAAGCTGCCCGGGATCGCGATAGGGCGGCGGGGTGAGCAGAACGCCCTGGACCAGGCTGAACACCGCGGCCGTCGCGCCGATGCCGAGCGCGAGCGTCAGTGCAGCGATCGCGGTGAAACCTGGCTGCTTCCCCAACACGCGAATCGCGAATCGCAGTTCGTGCAAACGTGGCCTCCCGGCTAGACGCTGGTCACACGTTAGACGAGCGCCGAAGCGCGCGCGTTAGCGGCGGTCGTCCTCGTGACGTCGAGGTTCGCGGCGTTCGTCACGCCGTTTCTCGTGATCCCAACGGTGGTCGTGAACGACGTTACCGCGACTGCCTTCCCAACGGCCGGGGTAGTACTGTCCCCCGACGTGGTACGGGGTGACCCAATACGCACCTTCGTACGGGGGCCGCGTCCAGTACCCGTTGTGCCACACGTAATGAGACGCTTGTGGATACCAGTAGCCTTCGACCCAGGTGAATTCGGGCCCAGGGCGCGGAGGAACCCGATAGACGCGCGGCGGCGGTGGCGCGCCGATCTGGATGCCGATCGACACCTGGGCGCTCGCCGTCGGAGCGGGCGCGAACAACAATACGGACACAGCGAGTGTCTGCAGGAGTTTTTTCATGACGCAACTCTAACCGAAGTGGCACTTTCCACCATTGCCGACTTGACTGGTCGGATATGCCGCGGTAGACTCAAATGACTCTAGAGCCGTTGGCATTTCATTAGAGCTGCATCTTTGTCGGCCATACTTCAGGCGTTCGTCATCACCCTGCGCGAAGGGCTCGAAGCGTTCCTTATCGTCGCGATCAGCCTCGCATACCTCCGTAAAACCGGACGCCAGAAGCTGGTGCCCGCCGTCCACAGCGGCATAGCCGCGGCCCTGGCGATCAGCGGTCTCGGCGGCTACTTTCTCTACACGGCGGCGAACCAGGAATGGCTCGAAGGCCCGCTCGCGCTCGTCGCGGCCGCGTCGGTGACCTGGATGATCGTCCACATGTGGCGCACGGGCCGCCGCATGAAAGGCGACATCGAAGGCCGCCTGAAGACGTCGAGCGTGCGGCCAGGCATGAGCGCGTTTGTCGCCGTGTTCCTGTTCTCGCTGCTCATGGTCAGCCGCGAGGGTATCGAGACGGCGCTGCTTCTGTTTCAGCTCCGCGAAACCATCTACCTCGTCGTCGGCGCGGCGAGCGGCGTGGTCGGCGCCGCCGGCGTTGCGTGGCTGTGGTCGCGTTACGGCCATCGGGTCAACCTCGCGTTGTTCTTCCAGGCGACCGCGATTTTTCTTTTCGTCTTCGTCGCACAGCTCGTGATTCAGGGTCTTCACGAATCGGCTGAGCAGCACCTCCTGCCCTACAGCAACATCATTCACGAGCGCACCGAAGCATGGGGACCCGATAGCTGGTTCGGCCATCTGCTCACATACCTGCTCGTCATCCTGCCGCTCGGGTGGGTCGTGCTCAAGGCGTTCGTCTCGAAGCGGCCCGTGCTCCTGCCCAAGCAGCCGCCGCCCAAACCCCCTCTCGGCAGCGAACAACGGATTCCCCGCACTTCTCCGACGCGATAACATTCCACGTCATGCCGAAGCCGCCGACGGTCGCTGACCTCCAGTGGCAGCGCGATCTCGTATTTCACATCGACAGCGCGGGCCGCACCATGACGATGGACGGCGACAGCAAGGCGGGTCCGTCGCCGGTGCAGACGCTTGCGTTCGCGCTCGCCGGCTGCATGTCGACGGATGTCGCGTTCGTGCTCGCGAAAGGCCGGCACGCGATTCGATCGATGCGTGCTCATTTCGTCGGCGATCGCGCGCAGGAAGACCCGCATCGGTTCGTCCGCATGAACCTGCGCTTCACGATCGAAGGCGACGTGTCCGCGGAAGCGATCGAGCGCGCGATCGCGCTCTCGCGCGACAAATATTGCTCGGTGTGGCACTCCATGCGGCAGGATATCGATTTCACGGTGAGCTTTGAGCTCATCGCCTGATCGTCACACCAGGCGCGCATACATCGACTGGGCGCGTGGGCTCGCCGTGCTCGTCATGATGGAGGCGCACACGCTCGATGCGTGGACACGCGCCGTCGATCGCGAATCGATCGGCTTCCGCAACGCGACGGTTCTCGGCGGCTTCGCCGCGCCGCTCTTCCTGTGGCTCGCGGGCGTGGCGTCGGTGCTGTCTGCGGTGCGCACGGCAGAAAAAAGCGGCAGCCGCACGGCGGCTCTGAATGCGATCTGCCGCCGCGGTCTCGAGATATTCATCCTCGCGTATCTGTTCCGCCTCCAGGCCTTCATCGTCAGCCCCGGCAGCCATCCGATCGCGCTGTTCCGCGTCGACATCCTCAACATCATGGGGCCGGCGATCGTGGCAACCGGCCTGATCTGGTGGATCGCGACGTCCGCGCGAGTCCAGGTCGCGGCATTTGCGGCCGTGGCCGCCGTGATTGCGATGGCGACTCCGCTCATTCGCGAAACGACGATCGTGAACGCGCTGCCGATCGGCCTTCAGTGGTACATCCGGCCCGCCGGCGAGCACACCACGTTCACGGCCTTTCCGTGGGCCGGCTTCGTTTTCGCGGGGGCCGCATGCGGGTCGATTCTGGCGTCGGCCTCGCGCGTTGTCGAAAAGCGAGCCCAGCTGGTTCTGGCGCTTACGGGAGCCGCGCTCGTTGGCGGCGGGTTCTACGCGTCGACGTTGCCGCCGCTTTACGCGCATTCGTCCTTCTGGACCAGTTCGCCGACCTGGTTTGCTATTCGCATCGGCATCCTTCATCTGACGCTGTCCGCGTTGTTCGCGGTAGAGCAGCTCGCTGCGCGCGAGTCGTGGCGATTGCCCGAAGCCGACTCGCGCCTTGGCGCGCTCGCACTGTTCTGGCAGCGTCCGCTGGCGACGCTCGGCCGCAACTCACTGTTTGTGTATTGGATCCACGTCGAGCTCGTATACGGGTACGCCAGCTGGCTATGGCGCGGGCGTCTGCCGCTCTGGGGTACGACGCTCGCCTGGCTGGCATTCAGCGGCTTGATGTACGCGCTCGTGATTATCGGTGCGGGTTTTCGCGATCGGCGTAGAATCGGGGCCGGTAATCGGCCGTGGAATCCAGCCCCGCGCCACGCGTAGGCAACACGGAGGATTAGCCGCAGGAGGTCTCATGAATCGCCGCGACTTCGCTCGCCTGCTTGCCATCGGCGGCGCTGCTCCGTTTCTTGCGCCGAGCGTGGCGTGGCCCAAGTCCTCCGATCTTCCGCCCACGCCGGCCGTCCCCGACGAACGCTTCTGGTCCGCCGTGCGCGATCAATTCGTCATGCCGCGCGAGCTGACGATGCTGAACGCGGCAAACCTTTGTCCTTCGTCCGGGCCGGTTCTGGAGCTGCTGTACAAGACGACGAAGGACATGGATCAGGATCCGTCGCAGGACAACCGCGCGAAGCTCGGCGACGGCCGTGAGAACACGCGGAAGCTGCTCGCCGAATTTCTCCGGGTGACGCCGGAGGAGATCGTCATCACGCGCAATACGAGCGAGTCGAACAACCTGGTGTCGACCGGCCTCGACTTGAAGGCAGGCGACGAGGTGCTGCTCTCCTCGGACAATCATCCGAGCAATCACACGGCGTGGCAGCAGAAGGCGAAGCGCTTCGGGTTCACGGTCAAGGACATCCCCACGCCGAATCCCGCACCCCGGGCCCGATTACTACGTCGACGCGTTCACCAAAGCGATCACGCCGCAGACGCGGCTCATTGGCATCACGCACCTCACGAGCACGGTCGGCGATCTGTTTCCGGCAAAGGAGATCTGCCGCGTCGCGCGCGAGCGCGGCGTGCTCACGCTTGTCGACGGCGCCCAGACCTTCGGCTTGCTCGATGTCGACTTGAGCGACATGCAGCCGGACTTCTACAGCGGCAGCGCGCACAAATGGCCCTGCGGGCCGAAAGAAAATGGCGTCCTCTACATCAACAAAGGCGCGCAATCGAAGATATGGGCGAGCATCTTCAGCGCGTATCCCTGGCCGCGTCGGCGTGTCGCGCACGTTCGAAGGGTTCGGCCAGCGCGACGAACCGGCGATGATCGCGTTCGGCGAAGCGCTGACGCTGCAGACGAAGATCGGCCGGGCGGCGATTGAGAAGCGGTCGCGCGAGCTTGCGACGGCGCTCGTCGAAGGACTGCGCAAGATCGACGGCGTGAAGATGTGGACCAGCGCCGACCCGTCACGGCGCGCCGCGGTGCTCTCGTTCCAGCCTGCCGGCGTCGATCCGCGGAAGCTCGCGACCGCGCTCTACCAGAAGGATCGGATCGGCTGCGCAACGCGAGGCGGCCAGCCGACCGCCCCGGCATTCGGCTCTCACCACATTTCTACAACACGCACGCCGACATCGACCGCGCGCTCGCGGCGATCAAGGGATATCTCGCGAACGGTGTATAGCACCACGAACAAATAAGAACGATTATTTCGCTGCCGACGTGGGCGTTGCCGGCTTCGCCGTTTCTGTCTTGATGTCGTTGTAGTTCAACACCGTGTTGAACAGCATGTTGAACTCGCCGAAGTTCTGCCACCGGTAGCAGGGATTGCCGGCGAACAGAATCACTCGGCCCTTGCCGTTCGGCTCGTCGACGATCGCCGGCCGATTGCGGATCTCGTTCGCGCCGCGCATCAGCCCGCTGAGCACGTGATCGTCGCCGCCCGGGTAGCGCATCAGCACGCCCGGCGGCGTCGGCGGCGGACCCGGCGGCGGCGCATCGAACGGATTCGTGTCCGTCTGCACCGTCAGCAGCGGTCCGTTGGCGTAGCGCACCGGAATCGTCTTCTTGTCGTAGCCGTAGAAAATCGGATTCTCCGGCTGCAGGATCTCCGCGTCGATGATCGCGCCGGGCGAGTAGAACTGCGCCGAGGTCCGCGCCGCATCGACGCGTCGGCGCGAGGCCGAACTCGGCGGGGAAGAAGCTCGCCGTGCCGAGCGTGACGAGCACGCCGCCGGCCTTCACGAACTTCTCGAACTCCGCGACGCCTTCGACGCCCATGCCGCCGGTGATGTCGTCCGACTCGCCGTACATCCCGAGGTTCTTGAACTTGTCGCTCTTCTTGTACGCGATCGGCTGCCGCGGATTTCGATGTCGAACACCAGTCGCTTGCCGCTGCCTGCCTGGTTCGGAATGACGATGACGTCGTACGCGCCTTCAGGTCGCCCTTCCTGACGCGCTCCTTGTAGATCAGGTCGTACGGCACCTCGAACTTGTCGAAGGCGTAGCGCACCCAGCCGACGTCCTGCGTGCTGCCCCAGGTGCTGTACATCGCGAGGCGCGGCAGATCGAGATCGTGCATCGGCACCTGCAGGCGCCGCCGGCAGCGCGACCGCGGTGAGGCCGAGCGCTTCGACCGCGCTGCGCACCTTCGCCGCGTCGCCGCTGACGATGAACGATCCGGCGGGGAAGCGTGGCGTCGCCCTGCTTGAATTCCTTTTCGGCCGCCTGCACCTTCAGATCCTTCAGGCGGTAGCGCAGCGTGATCATGTTGTTCGAGCCGTAGTGCGCGACGGCGAACGATCGATCCGGTGCCGGTGACCGTGCCCGCGAGCGTGATGTCTTTCTCCTTGACCGGCGTCGACGGCGACGTCGAGCACCGCCTTGTCGTCGATCTCCTTCACGTCCGCATGGCTCATCATCCCCATCGTCCACGACGCATCGTCGTAGGTGCGGAGGTTCGGATCGGGATAGACCTGCTTCTCGAGCAGGATCTTCGCGAGCCGGCCGTACGGCTGATCGCGCTTGATCGACGAACGAGCCGGCGGGGAACGTGCCTTCCTTCAGCTTGACTTCGGCGGTGGCGCGGCCGACTTCGATGCCCTGCATGCGCAGCAGGTTGACGAGCCGCTCGACGCGCGTCATGTCGCGCTGGCCGGCCGGGAATCACGTAGCCGGCGACGGTCTCCTTGCGGCCCGAGTCCACCGAGTTGCGCGACTTGATGTAGAAGTTCTCGAGAATGATTTTCGGAAACTGCGACGTGTACTGCAGCGCCGTCAGCACGCCGGTCTCGCCGTAGTTCGTGTTGTTGCGCAGCGACCAGTCGAACTCGCCGGTCGCCGGCCAGGGGCGGATACCACTCGCGCTGCGCCTGATTGCCGACGGCCGGCGCGTGGCGCGCCGCCTGGGCCGCCGCCGGCCCGCGCCCGCCGCCTCCCGCGCCGGCCGCACGTTGGGATTGCCCAGCCGCATCTTGGTCGTGTTCGCGCCGCTCGTGCCCTGGATCTCGTACATGCGGATCATGCCGTTGTGGTTCGACGACATGAACGCGAGGTAGCCGGGCGACCACATGTCGACGAAGCCGTGCGTCCAGACGCCGGGCATGCCGTATTTCGCCATCTGCGCCATCTCGAAGTTCGCCATCATCGGCAGCTCGCCGTAGAGGATCGGATCGAGATTCGGATTCTGCGGCGCCTGGCCGCTGAACGTGTAGAGCAGCGTCTGCGCCTGATGCAGGTCGTGCATGATCGGCGGGTGCCACTGCAGATACCAGTCGAGCAGCGCGCGCATCTCGACCTGCGAGTAGTTGATGTCGCGGTTGTCGTCGTGGAAGACGTACTTGCCCCAGTACGGCACGCCGGCGCCGGTCGTGCGCCCTTCGGTCTCGTTGATGCCGTACTTGTAGTACCAGTCCACGTTGCGATCGCGGCCGTCCGGATCGGCGACCGGCGTGATCGACACGATGACGTTGTCGCGGATCGTCGTTGACGATCGGCGAGTCTTCGGTCGCGAGCCGGTAGGCGAGCTCCATCAGCATCTCCGACGGCCCGACCTCGCCGCTGTGCAGGCCGCCCGATCAGGTGATAGATGCGGCTTGGCCTTCGCGATGATCTGCTTCGCCTGCGCGTCGGTGAGATCGTCCGCGGATCGGCGAGCTGCGCCAGATACGTCGCGGTACTGTCTCGAGGTTCTTGATCGATTCGTCCGACCCGACGAAGACGACGACGAGATCGCGGCCTTCGTTGCTCTTGCCGATCGTCATCGACCTTCACGCGCGGCGATTTCGGCGGCGAGCGCGCGGTAGTACGCGAGGATGTCGGCGTAGTAGGTCAGCTTCTTCGGCTCGCCGATGTGGTGGCCGAGCACGTCTTTCGGGCTCGGGATGCCGGCGACCTTGGGCAGGTGATCCACCAGCGGGCTGATGAAGTCTGGCCGCGTCGTCCACTCCTTGACAGATTGCGCGAAATCGGCATCATCGGTCGGCCGAACTGCTTTGTTTTGAGAAGATTGCGCTATAATCCCGGTCCCCATGGCGAGAAACGGCGCCAAAAGAGTCGCGGGGACGCGCCAGGACCGATGAATGCGCGACGGCATGACAGAACTCCTTATGCTAACATACTTAGCTGACGTGAGGCCGATGCGGCGATGGACGATTGCCTGCAAGGACGCGAAAAAACCGTTGAGATGCCTGCCGGTCGCTCGGTACAATTCGCCTCTTTGTCGCTGCGCCAGTCTACGACGGGCCGGCCAGACGGCGCCTCGGGATTCGGATAACTCTATGATCAACGTCGCCGCGATTCGGATGCAGCAGTTCGGCGTGCAATTCTACCAAGCTTCGCTGACGGCCAGCGACATCGACAAGCTCGTCCGGTTCGAGGTGCTGAGCTACGGCGAGAACGCGCAGGCGCCGGTCCGCGGCGGCAAGCAGAAGCCGGGGACCGCGACGCCGTCGAAGGTGAACTGGGATTTTCTCGAGCGGCGCATCGCGTCGAGCGAGAAGGCCTACCAGCGCCAGATCATCCGCAAGAAGATCGACGAGCTCGTGCAGTACTACGAGCAGTGCCGCCAGGCGCGCGACCTGCCGTCGATTCCCGGCGCCGTCATCATCTCCTGCGACGAGAAGCTGTCGTTTCAGCCGGCCGACGGCGACTCGCGCGTCGGCATCCTCAAGGTGCCCGAGCGCGAAGGCATCCTGCGCGCGATCGACGGCCAGCACCGGCTGCTCGCGCTGCACGCCGACATCGATCGCTTTCAGGGCGAGGACTTCGCGGTGCCGGCGATCATCTTCGATCGCCTGCCCGAAGATCACGTCGTCCAGATGTTCGTCACGATCAACGCGAAGCACACGCGGCTGAACGCGTCGCACCTGGTCAGCCTGTCGGGCCGGCAGCTCTATCGCGACGAGGCGCTGGCGACGGCGCACGACGTCGTCCGCGCGCTGAACGACCGCGAGGACTCGCCGCTCTACGACGAGATCAAGCTGCTCGGCGTCGGCCGCGGCCGCGTCGCGCAGGCGCCGCTCGCGCAGGAGCTGAAGAAGCTGTTCGCCGCCGGAGGCGTTTTCGCGAGCCGCAAGATCGGGCGACATGCACGAGGAGGCGAAGAAGTTCTTCGTCAACTACTTCAAGCAGATCGCGCTCGTGTTCGGCGGCGCGTGGAACGGCCGGAAGTACAGCATCAAGTCGGCGTCGGCGCTGCGCGCGTTCGTCCGCGTCGCGCCGGACGTCATCCGCCGGCTCGATCAGGAGCACGCCGATCGCGCCGACTTCCGCGCCATCGGCCGCGTCATCGCGCCGTGGGGCCGCCGCATCGGCGACCTGCGGTTCGAGACCGAAGGCGCCTGGAAGCGCAGCGGCACGACGGTCGACTCGCTCGCGAAGGAGCTGCGGCTCGCGCTGCAGTATCCGGAAGGAGCCGCTGTTTAACGCGCAACAGTCACGAAGCACGAAGACACGAAGGTACATTCTGACGGTTCGTGCGCTTCTGTTCGTGCCTTCGTGACAGACGTCATGGCGACCCTGCTCATCACCGGCGGAGCCGGGTTCATCGGCTCGAACCTCGTTCAACACGCGCTCGATCACACCTCCGATCGCCTCGTCGTCGTCGACAAGCTGACCTACGCCGGCAGCCTGCTGAATCTCGAGGCGCCGCTGCAGGATCCGCGCGTCACGTTCGTCGAGGCGACATCGCCGACCGCGACGCGATGGCGCGCGTGTTCGCGGAGCGCGGCCGGACGCGGTGCTCAACCTCGCGGCCGAGACGCACGTCGATCGGTCGATCGACGGCCCGCGCCGTTCATCGACACGAACATCGTCGGCACGTTCGTGCTGCTCGAGGCGGCGCGGCGACATCGTCGCGGCGCTCGACGCCGGCGGCGCGCGCGCGCGTTCCGGTTTCTGCACGTGTCGACCGACGAGGTCTACGGCACGCTCGGCGCGAGCGGGCTCGTTCAGCGAGGAGACGCCGTACGCGCCGAACTCGCCGTACGCGGCGAGCAAGGCGGCGGCGGATCACCTGGTCCGCGCGTACTTCCACACCTACGGGCTGCCGGTGCTGATCACGAACTGCTCGAACAACTACGGGCCGTTTCAGTTTCCCGAGAAGCTGATTCCGCTGATGATCCTGAACGCGCTCGACGGGCGGCCGCTGCCGATCTACGGCGACGGCGGCAACGTTCGCGACTGGCTGCACGTCGAGGATCACTGCGCGGGCATCCTGCTCGTGCTCGCGCAAGGGCCGGCTCGGGCGAGAAGTACAATATCGGCGGCGGCAACGAGCGCACGAACCTCGAGATCGTCGATCGCATCTGCGACGCGCTCGACGACGCTGCGGCCGACGGCGCGGCGAGCCGGCGCGCGCTGAAGACGTTCGTGCCCGATCGGCCCGGGCACGATCGGCGCTACGCGATCGACGCGACGAAGATCCGCCGCGAGCTCGGCTGGGCGCCGCGGCACACGTTCGAGAGGGCCTGCGCGAGACGGTCCGCTGGTACCTCGACCACCGCGACTGGTGCGAGCAGGTGCAGGCCGGGCGCTACGATCGCCAGCGGCTCGGGCTCGGGTAATGCGACTGCGCATCACGAAGGCACGAAGTCACGAAGAAACGATGTATACGAAATCGTCGTGAGTTCGTGACCTTCGTGTCTTCGTGACAGATGTGCGTACGACTGATGCTGAAAGGAATCATCCTCGCCGGCGGCTCGGGATCGCGGCTGCATCCGCTGACGCGCGCCGTCAGCAAGCAGCTGGTGCCGATCTACAACAAGCCGATGGTGTACTACCCGCTGTCGACGCTGATGCTGGCGGGCATCCGCGACGATCCTCGTCATCACGACGCCGCACGAGCAGGACGGCTTCAGGCGCCTGCTCGGCGACGGCGCGGAGCTCGGCCTGCAGATCGAGTACGCCGCGCAGCCGAGCCCCGACGGCCTCGCGCAGGCGTTCCTCATCGGCCGCGAGTTCGTCGGCGCCGATCGCGTCGCGCTCGCGCTCGGCGACAACATCTTCTACGGCGCGCACTTCTCCGACTACCTGCGCAGCGCCGCGGCCCGCGAGACCGGCGCGACGGTGTTCGGCTACCAGGTTCGCGATCCCGAGCGCTACGGCGTCGTCGAGTTCGACGCGGCCGGCCGCGCCGTCAGCCTCGAGGAGAAGCCGGCGAAGCCGAAGTCGTCCTACGCGGTCACCGGGCTGTACTTCTACGACAACCAGGTGGTCGACATCGCGGCGGCGCTGAAGCCGTCGCGCGCGCGGCGAGCTCGAGATCACCGACGTCAACCGCGCGTACCTCGAGCGCGGCGCAGCTCCACGTCGAGAAGCTCGGGCGCGGCATCGCGTGGCTCGACACCGGCACGCACGAGTCGCTGATGCAGGCGTCGAACTACATCCAGGCCATCGAGGAGCGGCAGGGCCTGATGGTCGCGTGCCTCGAAGAGATCGCGTTCCGCATGGGCTACATCGACGCGGCCGATCTGGCGCGGCTCGCGCGCGCGCATGGAGTCGAGCACGTACGGCCAGTATCTGCTCCGCGTGCTCGAGCACGAGTCCTGAGCGTGCGCGTTCGTGCCGACGCGATCTGCCCGGCGTGATCGTCATCGAGCCGGACGTCCATCGCGACGGCCGCGGATTCTTCCTCGAGACCTATCACGCCGAGAAATATCGCGCCGCGCGGCATCGCCGGTCCGTTCGTGCAGGACAACCACTCGCGCTCGGTGCGCGGCACGCTGCGCGGCCTGCACCTGCAGCTGCGCCGTCCGCAGGGCAAGCTGATTCGCGTCATCGAAGGCGAGATCTTCGACGTCGCCGTCGACGTGCGCCGCGGCTCGCCGACCTTCGGCCGCTGGGTCGGCGTGACGCTGTCGGCGGACAATTTCAAGCAGTGCTACGTGCCGCCCGGCTTCGCGCACGGCTTCTGCGTCCTCAGCCCGGATCGCGCAGGTCGAATACAAGTGCACCGACCTCTACGATCCGGGCGAGCGAGATCGGCATCGCCTGGAACGACCCGACGCTCGCGATCGCCTGGCCGGTCGACGAGCCGCTGCTCTCCGATCGCGATCGCCGCAACCCGACGCTCGTCGCAACTGCACGGATCAGGCTGCCGACGACAAATCTGTAACCCGGCCGACAAAGTCGTGCGCTGCGCAGCGACGCACGTCGCGCGAGTTCTGGCGTTTTCCTCAGAAAAGCAGCGAGGCACGCGCGCTTGCCCTTCGACACAGCACGAGTCGTCGGTCTGATTACGGCAGGGCGCCGTGAATGCTGGGGGAGCCAGACCGCGGAGCAGAGGGGCATCGCAATCACGCGATGCCCTTTTGTTTTGTACCTGATAAATTCTCCCCGTGACCAAACGCATCCTGCTGCTGATCCCGGCCATCGCGCGCTCGTCTGCCCGCTCTCCGGCGCGGTCCACGCGCGACAGCTCGAAGCGCCGATACGCCCGCCGCGGCGTCGGCCTCGCTCGCGACTTCTTCAAGCCGGGCGTCGTCTTTCAGGATCGCAACGGCGACGGCGTCGATCGACTTCGTCGACGCGCGCGTCGTGCTCGCCGAGCATCCGTCGTCCGCCGAGCTGGCCGCCGCCGCCGACGTCGCCGCGCGGCTCGGATTCGAAACGTCGGCGATGAATCTGCCGATGCGCGGTCGACCGCTGACGCTCGCCGGCGGAGCAACGCCGCGATCGACGAAGCGTCAGCCGTTTTCGTCGGCGCCGGCGCTCGCATCGAATTCGGCTTCGAGCCGCGAACGCGGTCGGCGCGCAGCGGACTGAAGCCGGGCGACGGCGTGGTGGCGGCGTTCGGCGCCGCCGACGAAGCCGTCGGTCGCGTTGCTGGCGGCGACGACGACGGGACTGACCGCGGCGGCGGTCATGCTCGCGGGCCATCTGCCGTTCGTCTGGGATCAGAAAGGGCCGACGACCGACAAGATCGCGGACGACGTGCGCAGTTACTTGATCGGCAAGGGCGTGACGCCGACGTCGGCGATCGCGCCGGCCGTCTACGTCCACGCCGGCGCACGATGCCGCGGACCGGCGTCGTCGTCGATGTGCGAGATGGCGAACGGCGGCGACGTGATCAAGGCGCAGGTCGCGCTTGAACCAATTGAAGGCCGTCGGCAGCCGCGATCCGAAACGCGCGCTGTCGTACGCGCAAGTCCGCGTGCTGTCCGGGTGCGCCTGCGCGCGGCCGGCGCGGCCGCCACGGTCGATCTGCCGCGAGCGGCGGCTGCCGTCCAGCGTGCCGGCACAGCGCCGCCCGCGCCGGCGCCCGGGCGGCGGCGCGAAAGAGAACTTCGATCTCTCGTCGCTTCTACGCGAACGAAGGCGCGCTCGCCGACTCCGACAACAACCTGATTCCCGATCGCGTCGACGTCGCTGCTGAGCGCCGACGGCGACGGCACGGCGGGCGTCGTCGATCTCGCGGCGCGGCTCGGCCTCGAATCCACCGGCATCGTCGATACCGATCGCGAAGTCCGCCGACGGCGATCACCGCGCCGGAGAGCGAGCCGATCCTCGTGCTGATCGGCACGTCGCATCCGCTCGTCGAGCAGCTGATCAAGAACAGCAAGTGGGAGCGGCCGCCGCTCGCAGCCCGGCGAAGGGCTGATTCAGGTCGTGAAGAAGGCGTTCGGCGAGAAGAGCGCGCTCATCGTCACCGGCGGCGACGCGGCGGGCGTCGACGCGCGCGGTGCAGCAGCTCGCCGAGACGCTTTCCGCACATCTGGGCAGCGCGGCAAGGACCGCACGACGCTCGACGACGTCGAGGAAGACGTGCGGAAGTTCGTGGCGGGACGATCGCCGGCCGGGCAGGCGGCGATGAGCCTCTACAAGCTGGACAAGCTCGCCGACCAGCTCGAAGGGCAAGGATCTCGCGTCGGCGCACGTGAGGGTGTTCGTCGAGACACGCCGCCGACGGCCTTGCGCGACGTCGTCCGAAGCAGGAAGCCGACGTCGCGATCAAGGCCGCCGAGCGCTCGACGGTCGACGTGCAGAACCTCGACGTGCAGAAGGGCCGCTCGCTCATCAACGAGGACTTCGAGATTCCGTCCGAGGTCGACGAGTTCTGGACGAAGCTCCGCGCGCAGGTCGTGCCCGTCCGTGAAGAAGCGCCAGCAGGTCGTCGATCGAAGCGCGGCTCGAGCGAGCCGCCGGACATTCGCAAGCAGATCGAGCAGCAGGCGCGCGCCGAGCTGTCGAAGGCGGGCGCGGACGAGAAGGCGACGTCGGTCACCGTGCTGTCCGCCTACAAGCAGGGCTACAGCTGGCTGTACGACGTCGTGCGTCCGGCGCTCGCCGGCAAGCCGATCGATCAGATCACGATCAGGTTCGCGGAGATCGGCCCGCCGGCGGACTGGACAGCAGCAGGGCATGTTCGCGCCGACGCGGTGGCTGCTCGAGATGTATCCGATCGACGAGATCCTCGCGAGCGAGCTGAAGATCGATCTGAAGAAGATTCACTTCGAGAAGACGCCGATCGGATCGCCGGCGTACGAGGTGATCGCGACCGCGCGCCGGCGGCGCGACGCTGCTGCAGGCAGACGTTCGAGCCGAAGTTCGTCGAGCGGCCGTTCTTCGATCGATTTCCCGACTACGAGCACGTGCGCGTGACGACCGGCTGGATCAAGGCCGAGCGTCGGCCGGCGAGACCGCTCGTCGACGAGCGGATCGAAACCGATCCCGAGCGGTTCTGGGATCACTTCCAGGCGAAGACGCTGCCGGCGCTCTACGACCACGTGATGGCGCTCGGCAACGGCAAGCCGCGCGCCGGAAGACGCGCCGTTCTTCGGCGAGCTGACGGTCGATCTCACGCTGAGCGAGCCGGACTACCGGCTGCCGGTCGACCAGGAGCAGATCTCGTCGATGGAGGCGCTGCACGAGGAGATCTACTTCAACACGCTGCATTTCTTCGACGTGATGGGCCGCTTCACGCGCGGCGCCGGCCTCACGTATCCCGGGCCGCATCATTCCCGTCATGCACCCGAAGGCCGACGGCAAGCCGGGTCGCGCGAAGATCTCGGTCACCGGTTTCGACGCGCCGCGCCCGTCGGTCGTCGTCGAGTACGTCGAGCGCAACGGCGCGAAGGGCGAAGCGCGTCTCGACATTCCGAAGATCGCCGTCGATCGGCCGCAGACGCTGGCGGCGACGGTGCGCGACGGGCACGGACGGCATCGAGCGGCTCGACCTGCGCGTGAAGGTCGACACGCGAGAAGGACGAGCGCGACGCGCTGGTCAAGCGCACCGCCGACGAGCGCGTCGATCGCACGATGATGTCGGCCGAGCAGGTGAACGCGGTGTGTCGCGAATCTCGACGCGCCTGCGCGCCGCCGGCCTCTACCGCGACGCGCTGGCGTATCCACGATCTCGGCAGCATCCGCGTGACGATCGGCTGGGAGCACGAGAGCAAGCCGGACACCGAACTCGTGGCCGCGCTCGACGGGCCGACGGCAGCCCGGCGCCGTTCCCCGACATCACGAAGCTGCTGCCGACGCGGATATCGCTACACGCCGCGGTCACGAGCCGATCGTCCAGTGGGACACGCCGATTCCGCCGCCGGAGGCGTACGAGATCCTCGCGAAGATGTCGACGTTCAAGGAAGCGACGGTCTACAAAGTCGGGCGAGAGCTATCTCGGCAAGGACATCTGGGCGATGGACCTGATGCCGCCGATCGAGGCGTCGCACTGGTCGCAGGCCAAGCAGACGACGATGAAGCCGACGGTGGTCTACTCGGCGCGGCAGCACGCGAACGAAGTGTCGTCGACGAGCCACGTGCTGAAGCTGGCCGAGCTGCTGCTGACCGATCCGGCTACCGCGACAAGCTGAACAAAGTGAACGTCGTCTTTCACCCGATCACGAATCCCGACGGCGCGCAGCTCGCGTACGACCTGCAGAAGATCACGCCGAACTTCATGCTGCACGCGGGCTATCTCGGCGCGCTCGGCGTCGACGTCATCGTCGGCGCAGTGGGACACCGATCCGATCTACCCGGAGAGCGGCATCCGCCCGAAGATCTGGCGCACGTGGCTGCCGGACATCTTCCTCAACCCGCACGGCTACCCGTCGCACGAATGGGTGCAGATGTTCTCCGAGTACGCCGCGTGGGTGCGCACGCGCGCGGTCGAGACGCGCGACTACTGGACGATGCGCGGCTGGTGGATGCCGGGGTTCGCGTGGCTGGACGATGCGCGGTATCCGCGGCACAAGGACGAGCAGATGAAGCTGCTCGACAATGATCACCGAATACGCGAAGCGGCGCCGGCACCGTCGCGCTGAACGAGCGCGCCTACGATCGCTACAAGCGCTACAGCTTCGATTTCGACCAGAAGAACTTCAAGCTCGATTTCACCAACGGCGTGCTGATCTACAAGTCGATCAAAGGCGCGCGCGCGAACCCGACCGCGACACGACTTCATGTCGCGCAACCCGAACGTCACGATCTGGGACGGCAGCACGGAGGCGCCGGACGAGACCGCGCGCGGCGACTGGATGAAGCTGGTCGCCGACGCCGGCCTGCAGTGGGACAAGGCGATCCTCGACTACCTGGTGCAGGGCCACCACGAGATCGAGCGCAAGGTCGAGCCGTTCTGGAACGGCGTGAGCCTGACGATCAACCGCCCGCGTCCGCCGAAGCCGCTGAAGACGGACGAGAAGAAGACGACAACACAGGACGTCCAAGTAGGGCACGAAGGCAGAGCGCGCATCCAGGCCGTTCATGAGAATCGACATCAACTCCGACATGGGCGAGTCGTTCGGCGCCTACACCGATCGGGCACGACGCCGGCCTCATGCGATCAATCACGTCGGCGAACGTCGCAGCCGGATTTCACGCCGGCGATCCGTCCGTCCTTCGCGCCACCATCCGGCTTGCCAAAGCGCATGGCGTCGCGGTCGGCGCGCATCCGGGCTTTCCTGATCTCGTCGGCTTCGGACGGCGCGAGCTGAACGTCACGCCGCAGGAAGCCGAAGACTTCGTGCTGTACCAGATCGCCGCCGTGGCCGGCGTCGCGGCGGCCGAAGGCGTCGCGATCCAGCACGTGAAGCCGCACGGCGCGCTGTTCAACATGGCGGTCCGCAACGCGGAGCTCTCCGCCGCGATCGCGCGCGCCGTCGCGGCGTTCGACAAGTCGCTGATCCTCTTCGGACTTCCAGGATCCGAGATTCTGCACGCCGGGCGGGCGGCCGGTCTGCGGGTCGCCGCGGAAGTTTTCGCCGATCGCGCGTACGAGCCGGACGGGTCGCTTGCCTCGCGCCGCAAGCCGGGTTCTGTCATCCACGACGCCGGATACGGTCGTGGCGCGCGCCGTCCGCATGGTCACCGAGCATTCGGTCGTGGCCATCGACGGCACCGTCGTGCCACTCGAGGCCGACACGATCTGCGTTCACGGCGACACGCCCGGATCCGACGACCTCGCCGCGAAGATCCGCGCTGGCTTCGAAGCCGCCGGCGTGCAGGTCCGGCCGGTCGGCGCCTGAGCGCCTTCGTCCTGGTGGTGCTCGATCGCGGCGAGAAGACACGAATGTTGCACGGCTCTCGCGATGAACGCGAGGAGAAGCCCGCAGAAAGCCGCCGCACCGCCGACGTCGAACAGCTGCATGCCGGCGAACGGCCACGTCGAAATCACCGGATCTCTGGCGACGGCAAGAGCCCCGACCGCGAGCACGATTCGCAGCTCCGTCGGTCCGAAGCCTGCGAACGAGATCTTGAAAACGCCGAGGGCGTGCGTCGCGAGGTACGATTCGCCCGCCGCGAGCAGGTAGGCCACCAGTACTCCGAGCGCGATCGCGGGATGCATGCGTCCCGACGCGGCTAGACCTGCGAGGAGCAGACCGGTCCCCGCGAGATCCACGACGTGATCGACGTAATAGCCGTAGCGCGGGCGTTCCAGATGGCGGACCCGAGCAACGGTCCCATCGAGGCTGTCGCCCAGCCAATTCACCACGAGCGCTGCAACCACGATGTATGCAGCAGATGAGGAGAACCGCAGGCCTGCGAAGCCGGCGCCCGCGCACGCCATCGCAGACAGCCCGACTGCGGTGAGCGCGTCGGAAGTGATCCAACGCGGCAGGCGGTGGGCGATCCACACGAGCAACCGCTTCTCCACCACTGCGGTTACACTTCCCTGTTCACGAACATGCATCCGAACCCCCTCGATCGAGAATGCGGCAAAGGGAGATGGGGCGGGTCAACGGTTCTGATGCGCTGCAGCGTGCTCCTGGCGGTCACGGCGCTGTCGAGCGGCTGTCTCGTTGTGTCATTGCAGCCCGCCTACGATGACAAATCGATCGCGTTCGACGAAGCGCTCATCGGAAAGTGGACGAACGTCCAGGATCGCACGACTGTCGCGATCGAACGCTCGGAGTGGCGCTCGTACAAGATCGTCTTCACGAGCGGGTCGACGGCGTTCACGTTCCAGGGCAACCTCACGGCGATCGGCGATGCCACATTTATCGATCTCACGCAGTCGCGGGGAAGCGATCCCGGGCCGTACCTCGTGCCGGTACATGGCATCTACCGCGTCATCGTCAAGGACGACACGCTCACGACGGCCGCGCTCGATTACGGCTGGTATACGCGCGCGATGAACGCGCGTACCCTCGTCGGCCTCACCGCGGCGCTCGATGACCGTCGCAACGTCGCCCTCGCGTCGTCCGACCGAGGCCGTTCGAGCGTGGCTCGCAAAGGCGCCGGCGGAAGCGTTCGCGGCGCCCGCAACCTACACGCGCACAAGCGCTCATTGAAAAAGGTGAAGAGATGCGTCGATTGATGTTCGCGCTCGTTCTCGCCGTGGCAGCGCCCGTGTGGGCGCAACCTGCGCGGCAGGCGGAGCAAGACGAGTACAGCCGCTACGAGCTCCTCGCGCCGGAAACGGCGTCGTTCGCGATTCTCTACGAAGTGACGGCGACGACGCCCGGGGCGACGGTGTTCTTCAATCCAATCCGGAAGGGGAGCGTGGCGAGCAACGAGGCGGTGTTCGACATGATGACCGGCGCCGCATTGAAGTTCGAACAGGTCAGTGGTGCCGATGCGAAGCGCAGCGGCCTGGCGGAAGCCGACCAGGGAACCGACTACATCCGCATCCACCTGGCCCGGCCGGTGCCGTCCGACGGCGGGCAGGCCCGGCTCCGCATCGTGAAAACGTACAAAGACGCGGCCAGCTATTTCCGCGAGGGCAGCCAGATTGTGTTCAAGCGCGGGCTCGGCATTCGCCGCAACGTCGTCGTGCTCCCGGCCGGCTATCAGTTGACCGAGTGCAATGTGCCGTCACAGGTGCTTCCGCTGGCAGATGGCCGCGTGCAGATCAGTTTCATGCATCAGGCGCCGGGTGAAGCGGCGCTCGTCGTGAAGGCGAAGGCGGGCGCGCAGACCGGCGAGGCGGCGAAGCCGCGGCCGCTGACGAACGCGCGCAGCTGGGAAGGGCCCGGGCAGGGAGCGACTGAACGCGGTCGTCTCTCCGAGCGTGCGCATCAGGATCGCGACATCGTCTATTTTCTGCAGGAGCCGTCGACCCACGCGTTCAGTCTGTATCACGATTACACCGAATCGCGAGAAGGAACGGACAAGTACCTGAACGTCGTCCGCACCGGCAGCACCGTGTCGAAGCCGTCGGGCCGCATCCTCGACACCGGCGAGGCGATGAAGGTGGACGTCCTGACCGGCACGCAGATGAAGGCGGCAGGAATTGATCCCGGCGGCGAGGACGTCGCGTCCGATCAGCAGGTGGTTGTGTTTCGATTTCCTGCTGTGAAGAAAGGCGAGTCGCTCCGGCTGCGCATGTCCGAGACGTACGCCGCTCCGCAAAGTTATCGCCTCGAGGGCGACGAGCTCGTCTTCGATCGCAGCCTCGGGCGGCCGCGCAACTCCGTCGTGCTGCCGGCCGGCTGGTATCTCACCGCACTGTCGATTCCCGGCGTCGTGTCGCAAACCGCCGACGGCCTGACGCGCGTCGATTTCGTGAATGCCGACGCGCGGGCGATCGACGTGCTGATGAAAGCGAAAAAAGCTACTGCACGATAATCGTGCCCACCATGCCCGGATGGATCGTGCAGTGATACGTGAACGTGCCCCGCGTTCCCATCGTCACCGGATCGCTGTTCGCGCCGCCGTTGATCGTGCCGGTATTGAACTGCCCTGAGTCTTGCGTGGCCGTGTGCGCCGTCGAGTCGGCGTTGTGCCAGGCGACCGTCTGGCCCGCGGTCATTGTTGCTGTCGGCGGAGAATACGACTGGTTTCCGAGATCGCCCTGAATGGCAATCGTGACGTTCGCGGATGTCGTCGTCGGTGACGTTGGAGACGAGCTGCCGCATGAGGATGCGACGCCGGCAGAGATGAGTACGAGCGCGATCGTGTAAAAAGTTCGAAGAGACATGCATCCGCAAGCGGCAAACGCCATGCCGAGCCGTGCCGAGCGGATTTGCGCCAATTCGGCCGTCTTAATGATTTGCAAACGGAACCATGCGCGTAAGCGCTTACGCGCGCAGTGCTCATCAATCGATGCGGACGATGCGGGGGCTGATGGTTGGGAATCGTCCGAACACCGCGGCGTCGTGTCCCGGGATCAGCAGCCGCGGCGTCGCCGCCAGCAGCCGCATGCGATCCTGGGTGCGCAGATTGGACGCGGCGTCGAGCGTCTGCGCGATCGGCAGATGCTCGTCGAGATTCTCGTAAAGATACATGTTGTCGGACGCGAGCACGATCCTGCCCGAGCGGCTCTCGACGGTGACGAACTGCGACTCTCGTGTGTGTTTGCCGCCGACGCCGAACGTGATTCCGGAAATTGATGTTTCGTCGTCGCCGGTGATGAACGTGACCTTCCCGAGCATGTTCCGCCTGACGATCTCGAGCACGTCGTCCTGGTCGATTCCGCCGTGCGTATTCCGCGCCTGCCACGCGTCGCCGGTGTAGTAGTCGTACTCGGCTTTCTGCATCCACACACGCGCCGTCGGAAACAGCTCGATGCCGCCGGCGTGATCCCAGTGCATGTGCGAGAGAAAGATGTCGGTGACATCTTCCGGCTTGAGCCCCAGCGGTGCGATTGCCTCGGACGGCTTGATGTAGTCCTTGACGGCGAATTGCTTGAAATAGCGGTCTCGGTAGAATCCCGAATCGACGAGGGCCACACGTCCGTCCGCGCCTTTCAGCACCCAGAGCGTCATCGCGATGTCGAGACGCCGGGTCCGATCGGCGCCGGCGACGAGGCTCGCCGCCGAAAAATTCGTGATCGTCGCGAATCGGACCGCATACACCTGGTACTTGTCCGCTTCGGCGTGGCCGGATATTGCCAGCGCGGCGACAAGAACGACTGGCCACAGGATTCTGCGTAACACGTTCGGTTCCAGAGCTATCCACCTTCCTTCAAGGAACGGCGCAGCACCTTGCCGACCATCGTCTTCGGCAGCTCGGCGCGGAACTCGATCGTCGCCGGCACCTTGTAGGGCGCGAGGCGCTCGCGGCAGAACGCGCGCAGCTCGGCTTCGGTCGCGGTCTGATCCGTCGCGCAGCACGACCCACGCCTTCACGACCTCGCCTTTGACCGCGTCGGGCACGCCGGCGACGCCGACTTCGGCGACCGCCGGATGCGCCGCGAGCACTTCCTCGATCTCGCGCGGCCACACCTGGTAGCCGCTCGTCTTGATCAGGTCCTTCTTGCGATCGACGATGAACAGGTAGCCGTCGTCGTCGAGATAGCCGAGATCGCCCGTGTGCAGCCAGCGGCGTGGCGCGCCCTCGTCCGACGTGCTCGCGCAGGACGCGGCGCGTCTCGTCCGGCCGGTTCCAGTAGCCGACCATCAGCTGCGGCGCGGCGATCGCGATCTCGCCGACCTCTCCCGCCGGCATCAGTCGCGTCCCTTCGTCGCCGTCGAAGATGCGCACGTGCACGTCGGGCAGCGGCATGCCGACCGAGCCGAGCTTGTTGGGGCCTTCCACCGGGTTGACGCACAGCGCCATCATCGCTTCGGTCAGCGAATAGCCTTCGACGATGCGGCCGCCGGTGAGCGCTTCGAAGCGCTGCTTCGTGTCCGCCAGCAGCGCGGACGCGCCGGAGAAGCAGATCTTGATCGACTTGAAGTCGACCTTGCCCGCTGCGACGTCCGGATGATTCAGCAGTCGCGATGTACAGCGTCGGCACGCCGTTGAAGAACGCCGGCTTGACCCGCCGGATCGTCGCGACGAGATCGTCGAGGTCGCGCGGATTCGGCACGAGCGCGAGCGGGTTGCCGTTGACGAGCGCGAGCGCCTGCACGCCGACGTTCGCGTAGACGTGGAAGAGCGGCAGCGGCAGGAGGCAGTGCACGTCGCCGGCTGCGCAGCGCCGACTGCGATCCATGCCTGGATCTGCAGGCCGGCGCACACGTACGCGCCGTGCGTGCCGAGCAGCGCCTTTCGGCGTGCCGGTCGTGCCGCCGCTCATCAGCAGCACCGCCGGATCGTCCGGCGCCGCCGGCGTCGCGGTCGGCTTGCGTCCGCGTGTTGACGAGCAGCAGGTGCGCGAAGTCGTGATCGCCGGGCGCAAGCGTGACGCGATCGCCGTCGCGCTTCTCGCGCGCACAGCGTGAACAGCACGCGCAGCAGCGGCGGAAAGTATTCCTTGATGTTGGTGGCGATGACGCGCTTGAGCGGCGTGCGCGGCTGCACGCTCTTCACGCGCGCGTAGAAGCGCGTCAGCGTGACGATCGTCTCGATGCCGTGCTCGCGAATCGGCGCCCTCGAGCTCGTGCTCGGTGTAGGTCGGGTTCAGCGGCGCGACGATCGCGCCGATCTTCCAGGCGCGCGAACTCGGCGATGAAGAACTGCGGGCAGTTGGGCAGCAGCAGCGCCGACGCGGTCGCCCCGCGTGACGCCGAGCGCCGCGAACGCCGACGCGCAGGCGTCGCTCAGCGCGTTCGAGCTCGCCGTAGGTGAGCGTCGCGCCTTTGAAGAGCAGCGCCGGCGGCCTTCGGCTGGTCTGCGCGCGGCGTCGGCGAGGTAGTCGAGCGAGCGTGCGGCTGGGATACGGCGCGAGCGTCGCGGGGACGCCGGGGTCGTAGTGCGGAAGCCAGGGCGCCGGCTCGTTGGACATCGGCCGCCGATTATGGGTCGTCGTCACCGGAGGCGATTATAGCGGCGGATCGCCGCGCCAGCTCACGAAGCCGCGGGCGCGAGCAGCATCAGCAGCAGCGCCTTCTGGCCGTGCAGGCGGTTCTCGGCCTGATCGAAGACGACCGACGCCGTCGACTCGAACACCTCGGCGGTGACTTCCTCGCCGCGGTGCGCCGGCAGGCAGTGCATGAAGAGCGCGCCGGGCTTGGCGAGCGCCATCAGCTCGTCGTTCACCTGGTACGGCGCGAACACGTCGCCGGCGCACGTCGGCTTCCGCTTCCTGGCCCATCGACGTCCACGTGTCGGTGTAGACCGCGTCGGCGCCGGCGACGGCGTCGGCCGGCGTCGGTGAACAGCCGGAGCCGCGCGCCGTGCCGCGCGACGTCGGTCGCCTGCTGCACGACCGCGTGCGGCAGCTGGTAGCCCTCCGGGCTCGCGACGTGGAGGTGGACGCCGAGCATCGCGGCGGCGTGCGCGAGCGACGCCGCGACGTTGTTGCCGTCGCCGACGATACGCGATCGTCCGGCCGCGCAGCGGCCCGAGCCGCTCCTGCAGCGTCAGGAAGTCGGCGAGCGCCTGGCACGGATGCTCTTCGTCGGTCAGCGCGTTGATGACGTGCAGGCGCGTGCGCGGCTGCGGCGAACTCCTCGAGCACGCTGCTGCGAGAACGTGCGGATGACCACGCGCGTCGACCCAGCGCTCGAGGTTGCGCGCGACGTCGGCGACCGGCTCGCGCTGCCCGAGCGCGACGTCGGGCTGCAGCGCGACGACGTGGCCGCCGAGCTCGCGGACGGCGATCTCGAACGTCGTGCGCGTGCGCAGCGACGGCTTCTCGAACAGCAGCGCGACGTGGCGGCCGTTCGAGCGCGTCGGCGGTCGGCGCCTGACGCCCGAGCGCGCGGTCGGCCTTCAGCTGCGCCGCGAGCTCGAGGCAGCGCTCGAGCTCCGGCGGCGTCGAAGTCGAGGACCGAGAGGAAGTCTTTGCCAGCGTCGCTGTGGTCATGGCGTCTCCGCGCACAGGTTCATGAGGTCTGCCAGTGCCGGTGCACGCTCACGTTCGGTAGTCCGCGTTGATCCGCACGTACTCGGCGCTGAGATCGCAGGTCCACACCGTCGACGACGCGCTGCCGGCGCCGAGATCGACCGACACGACGATGTCGGTGCCCTTCAGATACGCCGCCGCCTGCGGCGCGGCCTCGTCGTGCGGCCGGCCGTCCTTGAACAGCACGCGTCGATCCGATCGTGACCGCGGCGCGCGACGAGCTCGAACGCGACGCCGGCGCGGCCGGCGACCGCGATCAGCCGGCCCCAGTTCGGATCGCCGCCGTGAATCGCGGTCTTCACGAGCGGCGAGTTGGCGATCGCCTTCGCCGCCCGCCGCGCCTCGGCGCCGGACGCCGCGCCGGTCACGGTGACGGTGACGAGCTTGGTCGCGCCTTCGCCGCCGCGGACGATGCCGAGCGCGAGCTCGCAGGCAGACGGCCGTCAGCGCCTGCGACGAACGCGTCGTAGCTCGCTTCGTCGACCGACGACGCCGCTCGCGCCGTTGGCGAGCAGCATCACGCAGTCGTTGGTCGAGCACTCGCCGTCGACGGTGATCGCGTTGAACGTGTCGTCGACGGCTTCGCGCAGCGCGCGGTCGAGCAGCGGCGGCGGCACCGCCGCGTCGGTCGTCACGAAGCCGAGCATCGTCGCCATCATCGGCTCGATCATGCCGGAGCCCTTGGCCATGCCGCCGATCGCTGACGTCGCGTCCGCCGATGTGCGATCGTCGCCGCCGCTTCCTTCGGAAACGGATCGGTCGTCATGATCGCGCGCGCGGCCGTCGCGCCCTGATCGGCGCCGAGCGCGCGCGAACGCGGCCGGCAGGCCCGCGCGGATCTTGTCGATCGGCAGCGCGACGCCGATGACGCCGGTCGACGCGACGAGCACCTGCTCGGCGGGACAGCCGACGAGCGCGCGCGGTCTCCGCCGCCATGTCGCGCGCGACGTCGCATGCCCGTCGTCGCCGGTGCAGGCGTTGGCGCAGCCGCTGTTGACGATGATCGGCGCGCGCCGTGCCGCCGGAGCGCGCGAGATGCTCGCGCGACGACGAGCACCGGCGCCGCCTGCGCCCGGTTGGTCGTGAAGACCGCGGCCGCCGTCGCCGGCGTGTCGGACACGATGCAGCGCGAGGTCGAGGCCGCCGTTCGCCTTGATGCCGGCGGCTGACGCCGGCCGCGCGGAAGCCGCGCGGCGTGGTGACGCCGCCGGCGCGTGACTCGATGGCGCGTCGACGCATCATGCGTAGCGCGGCGCGGCTGGCGGCGCCGGCAGCCGTAGCCGCGTCGGCGTCGAGCGCCGATGTCGAGCGGCACGACCATGCGCGTACTGGCCGCACGCGCGGAACAGCGGGCACTTCACGCAGTCGGTGAACACTTTCTCCGAGCAGCCAGAGGTGCGGCACGATCGAGAAGCCCATGTGAATGAAATAGCCGGGCGCGTGCGTGAACGCGCAGAGCTTCTCGAAGCCCTCGCGCCGCGCGCGGCGCCGCAGCTCGTCGACGATCATCGTGCCGACGCCGCTCGCCGCGCTCGCGGCGTCGACGGCGAGCGATCGCACTTCGGCGACGTGCGGGCTGAGCGGCGCGAGCTCGGCGCAGCCGACGATCGCGCGCGCGCGGACCGCGACGACGAACCGCTCGGCGTGCGACGTCGAGCTCGCCGAGCGTGCGCGGCAGCAGGTGGCCTTCCTCGAGGTTGGCGGTGATCAGCGCGTGCAGCTTCTTCGCCTCGGCGGGCGTCGCCGATCGCAGCGTGACTCCGGCCTCGTCGTCGTCATGACTCGGCTCCCACGGCGCCGAGCGCCGCATCGAGACGATCGAGCGCCTCGTCGATCTCGGCTTCGGTGATGACGAGCGGCGGCAGCAGCCGCACCACCGTTTCCGCCGTGCGGTTGACGATGACGCCGCGCTCGAGCGCCGCCGGCACGACCGGCGCCGCGTCGCGCGTCAGCTCGAGGCCCCACATCAGCCCGGCGCCGCGCACCTCCTTGACGATCGGATGCTTCGCGGCGATCGCCCGCAGCCGCTGCTCGAAGTGCGCGCCGACGCGGCCGACGTGCGCGAGCAGGCCGCCGTCGACCAGCTCGTCGAGGAAGACAGAGCGCCGCGCGGCAGGCGAGCAGGTTGCCGCCGTAGGTGCTGCCGTGATCGCCGAACGAGATCGTGTCGGCGACCTCCTGGCTGACGAGCGCCGCGCCGACCGGCACGCCGCCGCCGAGCGCCTTGCCGACCGAGACCAGGTGCGGCTTCAGGCCGAGCGCCGCGAAGTAGAACGGATAGCCGGTGCGGCCGAGGCCGCTCTGCACTTCGTCGGCGATGAGCAGCGCGCCGGTCTTCGCGCACGCCTCGGTGATCGCCGCGGCGAACGCCGGCGTCAGCGGCCGGACGCCGCCTTCGCCCTGCATCGGCTCGGCGATGATCGCCGCGGTCTGACGTCGACACCGCCGCCTGCAGCGCGGCCGGCGTCGTTCGACCGGCACGAACTTCACCGCCGGCAGCAGCGGCTCGAACGGCGCGCGGTAGTGCTCGTCCGAGGTGACCGACAGCGCGCCGAACGTGCGGCCGTGGAACGATTCTTCGAGCGCGATGAACTCCGCGCGCGGCTCGCCCTGCGTGTACCAGTAGCGGCGCGCGAACTTCAGGCACGCCTCGACCGCTTCGGTGCCGCTGTTGCAGAAGAACGCGCGCGGCAGCCCGGACAGGTTCGCGAGCCGCTCGGCGAGCTGTCCCTGCAGCGGGTGGTAGAACAGGTTCGACGTGTGGATCAGCGTCTGCGCCTGCTCGGCGATCGCGCGCGCCAGGCCGCGGATGCGCGTGGCCGAGCGAGGCGACGCCGATGCCCGACAGCAGGTCGAGGTACTCGCGCCCGTCCGCGTCGTACAGGCGCACGCCCTCGCCGCGCACGAACGTGACCGGCGCGCGCCGGTAGGTCTGCAGGACGTGTCGCGCTTCGCGCGCCTGAATATCGTCGAGATCGTTGGCATCATCACTCTCTCTATCGCTCGCAGGTCCACCGTCGTAATGCCTCGCGTCCGCCTCACGTTCGGGCGCTGGCATGGCCGCAGGACCTCACGTGCCTGCCGAGATCGGCGACCTCGCAAGCCGGTCGCGTCGGCGGACTCTGTCGGCCGCCGCCATTCGAGCGCCGCGCTGTCGCGCCCGTCCACGATCACCACGTCGTCGACGCCGCCTGCGAGCGCCTGCTCGCACGCGCGCAGCTTGGCGATCATGCCGGCCGTCGCCGTGCCGTCGTCGACCAGCCGCGCGATCGCCTCGCCGTCGAGCGCGGCACCGTCGCGCCGTCTGCGTCGAGCACGCCGGGCGTCGTGCCGGCGATGACGAGCCGCCGCGCGCCGAGCGCGCGCGGCGAGATGGCCGGCGAGCGTGTCGGCGTTCACGTTGAGCAGCCGGCCGTCGTCGGCCGACGCCGATGCACGCGACGACCGGCACGAAGCCGCGCGTCGACGAGCGTCGTCAGCAGCCGCATGTCGGCGCTCGGTCGCTCGGCATGCCGACGCGGCCGAGATCGACGATGCGGCCGTCGACCGTCGCGATGCGGCGGCGCGACGTCCGACGAGCCCGCACGCGGCGTCGGCGCCGGTCAGGCCGACGGCCGCGCACGCCGGCTGTCGTCGAGCGCCGCGACGAACCGCGTGTTGACGGCGCCGGCCAGCACGGACACGACGACGTCGAGCGTGGCTTCGTCGGTGATGCGCAGGCCGTCGACCTGCCGCTTCTCGATGCCGGCCGGCTTCGAGCGCCGCGTCGATCTCCTTGCCGCCGCCGTGCACGACGACGAGCGGCAGCGCGCGTCGACGACTTCGCCGCGACGATCGCCGCGATCGTGGACGACCAGCGTCTGCAGCCGTTCGAGCGGTCCTCGAGCAGCTCGCCGCCGAACTTCAGGACGAGCGGATCGAGCGGCGACGCGGTGAGGTCGCGCATCAGACAGCCCCGTCGTCTCGTCGAGGCCGAGCATCACGTTCATGTTCTGCACGGCCTGGCCCGACGCGCCCTTCAGCAGGTTGTCGATCACCGACACGAGAATCGCGCGGCCCGACGGGTCGACCCGCCAGCCGATGTCGCAGAAATTCGTGTGCGCGACGTGCTTGATCTCGGGCAGCGCCGACGCCGACGAGCCGCACGAACGGCGCGCCGGCGTACGCGCGCTCGATAGACGTCGCCGAGCGCCTCCTCGGTCGTGCCAGGCGCGACGCGCACGTAGATCGTCGCGAGAATGCCGCGGTCGAGCGGCACCAGGTGCGGCGTGAACGTCACCGTGCCGCCGACGCCCTGCTCGATTTCGGCGCCGTGCCGATGGCCGAACACGCCGTAGGCCGACAGGCTGCCGTGACACTCGGAGAAATGCGTGCGCTCGGTCGGCGTCTTGCCGGCGCCCGACACGCCCGACTTCGCGTCGACGATGATGTCGGCGCTCGGCGAGGAGCAGGCCGGCGTCGACGAGCGGCGCCAGCGCCAGCAGCGCCGCCGTCGGGTAGCAGCCCGGGTTGGCGACGAGCCGCGCGCGCGGCGACGGCGCCGCGCTCGCGCTCGGTCAGGCCGTAGGCGACGCCGTCCGGCAGCCGGTGCGTTTCCGGATACCACCGCGCGCGCGCGCGCGTCGTCGCGCAGCCGGAACGCGCCCGACAGATCGATGACGCGCACGCCGGCGTCGACGAGCGCCGGCGCGAGCTCCGCGGCCGCCGCGTCGGGCAGCGCGAGAAACACGACGTCGGCGTCGTGCGCGAGCGTGTCGGGCGCGAGCGGCGTGATCGTCGCCGTCCCAGAGGCGCGCCAGCGCCGGCAGCGGCCGCGGCGCGGCGCCGGCTGCCCGACGACATCGCCGCCGTGATCGCGACGGCCGGATGCCGCGCGAGCAGGCGCAGCAGCTCCTGGCCGGTGTAGCCGGTCGCGCCGGCGACGGCGACGCGCGCGGCGCGCGTGCCGGCGGCGGCTTCGCGGCTGCGGACGCCGATCGGCGGCTGCAGAACTGTATGCATCGGAAAGAATATTTATACACACGTCACGCGTTTCGATCAACAAAAATCGATGTATAATCATTCATTCCTGCACTGCATGAAAGCACGCCGGCAAGCCGTCATCCTCGAACTCATCGACCGCGAGCCGCTCCACAGCCAGGAGCAGCTGCGCCGCCGCCTGCGCCAGCGCGGCTTCGACGCGACGCAGGCGACGATCTCGCGCGACATCAAGGAGCTCGGGCTGGTCAAGCGCGCGGGCGACGGCGCCTACCAGCGGCCCGGCGCCGACACGACGAACCCCGAGACGGCGCTCGCGGCGCTCGAGCGCGCGGCGGCCGAGTTCCTGCGCCGCGTCGAGCGCGTCCAGCAGCTCGTCGTCCTCCGCACCGGCGTCGGGCAGGCGCAGCCGCTCGCCGATCGCGCTCGATCGCGCGCAGCTGCCGGAAGCGGTCGGCACGATCGCGCGGCGACGACACGATTCTGGTCATCGCGCGCGACGCGCGCGCGCGCGGCGGCGCTCGTCAAGCGCCTCGAAGGACTACACGGGACGATGACAGTCAGACGCATGAAACGGATCGTCCTGGCGTTATTCGGGCGGCCTCGACGACGTCGGTCGCCATCCCGTGGCTGGCGGAGACGCATCGGCGCCGAGGTCATCGCCGTCACGCTCGACCTCGGGCAGGGCGGCGAGCTCGAGGAGGTCCGCGACCGCGCGCTGGCGGCCGGCGCCGTGCGCGCGCACGTGCTCGACGTGCGCGAGGAGTTCGCGCGCGACTACATCTGCCCGGCGCTCAAGGCCGACGCGCTGTCAGCGAGACGCTCGCCGATCGCGCGGCGCTCGGCCGCCCGCTCATCGCGCAGAAGCTCGTCGAGATCGCCGCGATCGAGCAGGCGACGGCCGTCGCGCACGGCGCCGGCGCAACGGGCACGACGCGCGCTGGCCACGACGGCGTTCGCGCGCTTGAGCCCGGCGACTGCACCATCGTGGCGCCGGCGACGCGACTGGACGATGACGCCGCACGAAGCACGGCTCGAGTACGCACGTCGACGGCCACGTCACGCTGCCGGTCGAACCTCTGGGGCTGCTGTCGATGCGGCGCCGGACCGTGGACGACCGCCGGCGAAGCTCGCTGACGGAGTCGCCGTCCGACGAGCCGGCGTACGTCGAGATCGCGTTCGAGCGCGGCGCTGCCGACGGCGATCAACGGCGTCGCGATGCCGCTCGCTCGAGCTCGATCGGCAGCCTCGCCACCATCGCCGGCGCGCACGGCGTCGGCCGCATCGACACGTCGAGCCGCGTCGCTCATCGCGGATCTGCGAGGCGCCCGCGGCCGTCGTCCTCCATGCGGCGCACGCGAGCTGCACGACGGTCGCGCCGACGTCGACGTCGCGTTCGCGCGCGAGCCGTGAGCCGCGAGTACGTCGGACATCGATCGAACGCGGACGCTGGTTCTCGCCGCTGCGGAGGCGCTCGACGCCGATTCGTCGGCCGCGGTGCAGGAGCGCGTGACCGGCGTCGTCCGCCTCAAACTCTTCAAAGGGCGACGGTCGAAACGATCGTGCGCGCGCAGGCAGACCGCACGCGCCGACAGCCGTTGACGCGCGTCTGCTGCCGTCGCGCTGATGATCCGAGACTGCACGACTCGATGACTACGCTCTGGTCCGGACGCTTCGACACGCGCCCGACGCCGCGGCGTTCGAGTTCGGCGCCTCGTTCCGCTTCGATCGCCGCCTGTTCGAAGACGACGTGACGGGCAGCCTCGCGTGGGCGCGCGCGCTCGCGAAGGCCGGCGTGCTCGCCGCCGACGAGGCGCGACGCAGATCGAAGCCGCGCTCACGCGATCCTCGACGCGGGCCGCGCCGACCCGGCGTTCGTCGACGGCGCCGACGAGGACGTCCACAGCTTCGTCGAGCGGCTGCTCGTCGAGCGGCTCGGCGATGCCGGCCGCCGGCTGCACACCGGCCGATCGCGCAACGAGCAGGTGTCGCTCGATCTGCGGCTTACCTGCGGCGGCGGATTCCGCTGCTGCAGCAGGCGGTCGCCGCGTCGTCGAGGCGCTGGCGGAGCAGGCCGCGCGGCCGGCGACGCGCTGATGCCGTCGTTCACGCACTTCCGGCCGGCGCAGCCGGTGCTCGTCGCGCACTTCTTTCTCGCGCACGTCGCGCCGCTGCGGCGCGACCACGAGCGGCTCGCCGGCGGCGCGCGACGGAGCCGACGCGCTGCCGCTCGGCTCGGGCGCGATCGCCGGCACGAGCTACGCCATCGACGTCGAGGCGCTGGCGCGCGACCTCGGCTTCTCGCGCGTCGTCGCCAACAGCATCGACGCCTCGTCGGATCGCGATTTCGCCGCGTCGTTCCTCTACGCGTGCGCGCTGACGATGGTGCATCTGAGCCGGCTGGCCGAGGACCTGATCATCTTCTGCGGCGACGAGCACCGCTTCTTCGAGCTGTCCGACGCGCTCAGCACCGGCAGCAGCATGATGCCGCAGAAGAAGAATCCCGATCCGCTCGAGCTCGTGCGCGGCAAGATCCGGCCGCGCGATCGGCCACCTCGTCGGCGCTGCTGACGACGATGAAGGGGCTGCCGAGCGGCTACAACAAGGATCTGCAGGAGGACAAGGAGGCCGTGTTCGACGCCGAAGACACGCTGGCGGGCTGTCTGGCGGTCGTCGCGCTCGGTCGTCGACGGGCTGACGCTCGAATCGCGACCGCGCGCCGAAGCGGCGGCATCGGGCCTGCTGCTGGCGACCGACGTCGCGGACTATCTGGTCGGCCGCGGCGTGCCGTTCCGGCGCGCGCACGAAATCGTCGGCGCGCTCGTGCGGAAGCTCGTCGCCGAGGAGCGCGATTTCGAGTCGCTGTCGCTCGCGGAGTGGCGCGCCGCCAGCGACCTGTTCGACGCCGACATCGTCGGCCGCGTGACGCCGCGCGCGTCGGTCGCGGCGAAGCGGACGCCGCAGTCGACGGCGCCGGCGGCCGTGCGCGGCGCGCGTTGGCGGAGGTGCGGCAGGCTGGCTGGACGGGGCTATTGCCACGCGAAACAGCTCTGCTAAGATTGTCTCCGCCTTTCGCACTTCTTTCCCCGCCACCGGATCCTTCGGGAGAGTTTGATGCAGCAGCGCCAGCTTCGGCTTGGTGACATTCTGGACGATTACTGTCCGCGCGAGCGGCGCGTGACCAACCACGCCGTCGTCGCGATGGTCGGACGACGACGTGAAGCAGACGCGCTGCACGACGTGCGACGCCGAGCACGAATACAAGCACGCCAAGGTTCCGCGCCAGCGCCGGAAAGCCGACACGCCGGCCGCGCTCTACGCGCAGGTCGCTCGCGGGCGCGCCCAAGCGTCGTCACGCTCGCACGAGCACGCGGCGGCGAGCCGCCGCGAACGACGACGCTTCAGAGATGCCACGCCGCAACGACCCGACGAAGCCACCGGCGCCGGCGACCGACGCACCGCCGACCGCGTCGCGAACGAGGCGGCGCCGACCGACGGCAACGGACGCTCGACGAGGACGATCGCGACGCCGACGACGAGGATGCGCGGCGAGGACGAGGACGAGGGCCCGGTCCATCGGCCGCTGATTCGCGCGTCGCTGCCGCGGCACGAAGGGCAGCCGCCGCCGGCGCGTCCGACTCCCGACTTCACGATCCGCCAGCCGGCGGCGGACGCCCGAATCGCTTCCGTCCGCGCCATCAGCGCGGCGGCGCGGCCAGCAGTTTCAGGGCAATCGCTCGAACGGCGGCAACATGGCCGCGGCGGCCCGCGCGCGGCGGCGGCCGCGGCAGCGGCGGCGGCCGCGCCACGGCGGCCAGCGGCGCGCATGCCATCGCGTCGCGACGGCGCCGCGCACGGACCGCCGGTCGCGAAGCGGTCGAAGTCAGACGTCCACGCATGTCCGATCTCTCCGGCAAACACGGCCTCATCGTCGGCGTCGCCAACAAGCGATCGATCTCGTGGGCGATCGCGCAGGCGGCGGCGCGGCGGGCGCGCGCCTCGCGCTGACGTATCCGAGCGAGCGGCTCGAAGAAAACGTCCGCGAGCTGGCGGCGAAGCTCGACAACCCGCTCGTGCTGCCGTGCGACGTCGCGAGCGATCAGCAGATCGCGGAGCTCGGCGGCGACGCTCGACCGCGAGTTCGGCGGCCTCGATTTCCTCGTGCACGGCGCCGCGTTCGCGCCCGCGGCCGAGCTGAACAATCCGTTCGTCGCAGACGTCGCGCGAAGGCTTCCGCATCGCGCTCGACGTCAGCGCCTACTCGCTCATCGGCCTGACGCGCGCGGTGGCGCCGCTGATGGAGAAGCGCGGCGGCGGCAGCATCCTGACGCTGACCTATCTCGGCAGCCAGCGCGTGTTCACGAACTACAACGTGATGGGCGTCGCGAAGGCCGCGCTCGAATCGTCGGTGCGCTACCTGGCGGCGGATCTCGGGCCGCAGAACATCCGCGTCAACGCGATTTCGGCCGGGGCCGATCAAGACGCTCGCGGCGGCCGGCATCTCCGGGTTCTCGAGCATCCTGCAGGTGTATCGCGAGCGCGCGCCGCTCCGCCGCGGCGTCGAGCACGGCGAAGTCGCCGACGCCGCGGTGTTCCTGCTCGAGCCCGGCGTCGCGCGCGATCACCGGCGAAATCCTGATGGTCGACGCCGGCTTCCACGCCATGGGACGTCTGAGCGCGTAGTCCCGAGCTTCACCACTCTTCGATTCGAATCCGCGCTCGGCGCGATCCCGAGCTCGTCGAGCAGCTTCGGCATCTCCGTCGACGAGCGCCGGCGGCCCGCAGACGAAACACAGCGTCGCCGGATCGTGGACGAGCGGCGCGCAGCGCGGCGCGGCCGATGCGCCCGCGCGCCGCCGGTCCAGTCCGTCGTCGACGGTCGCGCGTGACCGTCTGCCGCAGCTCGATCCGCCCGCTCGCGCGCCAGCGCGCGCAGCTCGTCGTCGTACGCGAATTCGTCCGGGCGTCCGCGCGCTGTAGAACAGGCCGATGCTCGCGATGCGGAATGCGCGAGCGCGTGGTGCAGCATCGCGCGCAGCGGCGCGATGCCGGTGCCGCCGGCGATGAACACGAACCGCTGCTCGGTCGGGATCGGCGGGAAAGATGAACGATCCGAGCGGGCCTTCGACGTCGACGAGCGCGCCCGGCTCGAGCGTCAGATGCGGTCCCGGCGCTGCCGTCGGCGTCGACGCCGACCAGCAGCTCGAGGCAGCCGTCGCGCGCCGCGTCTTCGGGCGCCGCGGCAATCGAGTACGGCCGCCGCGTCGCGTGCGCCGTGCGTCGCCGATCGAGCACCGCCTGGCCCGGCGGTAGGCGAACGCGTGGCCGTCGAGATCGAGCCGGACGATGCGCGCGCGCGGCGTCGCGCGAACGCACGTCGCGGATCGGCAGCGTCAGCATCACGCGGATTATGCTATCGCATGGCCTTGTTGCGCCGCGCTCGCGGCGTCGCTTCTGCGGCTGGTCGCGGCGTCGCGGTCTGGCGACTGTCGGTCGGCGCTCGCGCTCGTCGCGCCGGCGGCCTGGGTCGGAATTCGGGCGGCCGCTTGCCGACGCGTGGTGGATCGACGGCCTGGCGCTCGTCCTCGGCGCCACCGGCCTCGCGCTGCTCTGGACGGGGCTGACGGGCCTGACGTCCGGACTGGGTCGATGACGACGCTAGCCGGCTGAAGTCTTCAGCACGAATCGCCACAAAGTTGATCGCGTCTTCGTGGATCTTCGTACATCGCGACGAACGTGCGGGTCAGAGAATCCCGATCGCCGAGCGCTTCAGGTCCGCGTCGGAGGCGGTCGGCGCGTCGGCGTTCTGCGGGCGTCGTCGCCGCCGTCTGGCGCTTGCGCCGCGTCTTGTCGCGGTACATGCGGCTGTCGGCGGTGGCGAGCAGCGTCTCGTACGAGTCGCCGTCGTGCGGGAAGACCGCCGCGCCGATGCTGATGGCCAGCGGCAGCAGCTTGCCCGGCCGCGCCTCGAACTGCAGGCCGTCGACGGCGCGCTGCAGCTCCAGCCGCTTGCGCTCGGCTTCCTCGCCGCCGCAGCCCGACAGCACGACGATGAACTCGTCGCCGGCGTAGCGGACGCAGATGTCGTACGGCCGGATGGCGGCGCGCAGCACGCCGGCGACCTCGCGCAGCGCGCGGTCGCCGACGTGGTGGCCGTAGGTGTCGTTGATTTCCTTGAAGTTGTCGAGGTCCATCACGAGCAGCGACACTTCGGACTTCAGGCGCTCGGCGCGCGCGAGCTCGCGCGTCAGGTGCATGAACATGAAGCGCGTGTTCGGCAGGCCGGTCAGCGGATCGGTCAGCGAGTCTTCCTGCGTCTGCTCGAAGACGATCGAGTTGTAGATGACGGCGGCGGCCTGCTCGGAGATGCGATCGAGCAGCCGGCGGTGATCGTCGGTGTAGACGGCCGGCGTCGGTGTGGTAGACCGGCAGATCGTGCCGATGAAGCGCTCGTTGAAGACGCAGCGGGCAGACGAGCGCCGAGTGCAGCGGCGTCTGATCGGACGGCAGGCCGGCGGCCTCGAGATCGGCGCTCGGCCGCGCGTTGACGAGCGGCCGCCGGTTGCGCGCGACCCAGCCGGTCAGGCCGTGGCCGCTGCGTGATCGTCAGCTGCTGGATCGACTCGGCTTCGACGCCGGTCGCGAAGCGGCAGCGCAGCGTCTCGGTCTCCTCGTTGTAGAGGAACAGCGCGCAGCACGAGAACGGCACGATGTTGCTCAGCTTCGACGAGATGAGCGCCATCGTGTCCGACACGCCGAGGCTGCTGCCCATCGCCTGCGCGATCTCGTACAGCGCGTAGATTTCGCGGTGCGCGAGCGCGATGTCCTGGAACACGTTCGTGCGCGGCCGGCGATTCGGTCGACGAGGCCGACCGCCGGCTGCGCGGCCGGCGCGTGCGTCGGCACGCGCGTCAGCTTGCGCGCCGGCTCCTGGCTCGCGTCGGCCTCGGCGGCGAGCGCCGGGTACATGCTCGATGAACGTCTGCACGACGCGCGGGTCGAGCGCCTTGCCGCTTTCCTGGCGCAGCAGGCCGATCGCCGCGTCGAAGCTCATCGCCTTGTGATACGGCCGCTCCGACATCAGCGCGTCGAAGTAGTCGACGACCGACAGGATGCGCGCGCCGAGCGGGATCTCGTCGCCCTTGAGGCCGGCCGGATAGCCCTTGCCGTCCCAGCGCTCGTGATGGCTGAGGATCAGCGGCGCCACCGGATACGGAAACGGCACGCCGCTGATGATTTCGGCGCCGACCTGCGGATGGATGCGGATCTTCTGGAACTCTTCCTGCGTCAGCGGGCCCGGCTTCGACAGGATGTGCTCGGGCACGGCGAGCTTGCCGATGTCGTGCAGCAGCGCCGCGGTCTTCACGCCCTGGATCTCGTTCTCGGACATGCCGAGCGCGCGCGCGAGGCCGGCCGCGTACACCTGCACGCGGCGGATGTGGCTCTGCGCGGTCTGATCCTTGGCGTCGATGGCGAGCGCCAGCGCTTCGATGGTCGCCAGGTGCAGGTCCGACACCTGCTGCGACGTGCCGCTGCTGGTCCTGGATGCGGCCCATGTAGACCTTGTAGGTGCGGTAGGTCAGGTAGAGCGGCGCCGCGAGCAGCAGCGCCATCCAGTAGCCGCCGCGATCGATCGACCGCACGCGGCGATCGCCGCAGCGCCCGCGCCGACGAAGTAGCTCGGCGCGCTCCACAGGAAGTTCTCGTTCCAGACGCGGACGATCGACTGCCGCGTCGACAGGCGATCGCGGTCGCGATGAGCGCCGTGTTGCAGACGAAGTAGGTCGTCGCGGCGCCGACCAGCGGCTTGGGAAGCGTCGACAGCGTGAACGACGCGCTCGGGCGGCGGGCCGCCGAGCCAGTGTAGACGCAGGCCCGCGGCCTTCACCGTCAGCACGAGCGACGCCATGCTGAACAGCGTGCGGTACGGCGCGACGCGCGCTGTCGTCCGGAACGTGCACTGGCTCCACGCGCTCGCCGCGGCGACGAGCATCGTCTGCGTCGGCGCCGAGCAGCAGCAGCGACGCGAAGTCGACCGCGTACGACACCGACATCGTCGAGCCGCTCGCGGCGAGCGGCAGGTTGACCTTGAGCGCCGAGGCGAGCGACGAGCAGACGAGCAGGATCGCGAAGAGCAGCGGGATTGGCGAAGGAGTGCGGCGCGAAGACGGCGAGCGACGATCGCGCCGGCGGCGAGCACGGCGCCGACGTACAGCCGCGCCGCGAGCGGAAGTTCCTTCATCGACTCGCGGCTGGGGACGCCGACGGCGGGTCGCGATGATACGCGAGACGCTGCGCGTCTAGCGCCTTGTCGTCGCGCACTGCTGCGCGGCGGCCTCCGCCGGCCGCTGGCTTCCGGTTCGAGCTGGTATTCGACGATCTTCCGGTAGAGCGTGCCGCGGCTGATGTCGAGCACGCGCGCCGCTTCCTTCTTGTTCCACTGCACCGCCTCGAGCACGCGGACGATGTGCGCGCGCTCGGCTTCGGCGAGCGACGGCAGGCGATCGCCGGTCGGCTGCGGCGCGGCGCGTCGTTCGCGTGCAGGAACTCGATGTCGGTCGCGCGAATCGACGCGGCCGGGCGCCGACAGCGCCGCGCGCGAGACCGTGCTCTCGAGCTCGCGGATGTTGCCCGGCCAGTGATAGCTGCATCAGCAGATCGAGCGCTTCGCGCGAGAACGCCTTGCTGTCGAGCGGCAGCCCCTGCGCGGCGCAGTAGCGCGCGAGGAAGCGCTGCGCCAGCACCGGGATGTCGACCTGCCGCTCGCGCAGCGACGGCAGCCGGATCGCGAACGCGTTGACGCGGTAGTAGAGATCTTCGCGGAAGCGGCCGTCGCGCACGAACTGTTCGAGCGGGCGGTTGGTCGCCGAGATCAGCCGGAAGTCGACCGAGATCGACTTGTTGCCGCCGAGGCGCTCGAAGCGCCGCTCCTCGAGCACGCGCAGCAGCTTGGCCTGCGCGATGAGCGACATGTCGCCGATCTCGTCGAGGAACAGCGTGCCGTCGTTGGCCAGCTCGAGGCGTCCCGGCTTGCGATCGTGCGCGCCGGTGAACGCGCCCTTTTCGTAGCCGAAGATTTCCGACTCGAACAGCGTGTCGGGCAGCGCCGCGCAGTTGACCGCCTGGAACTTCGCCGACGCTGCGGCGGCTCAGCTCGTGGATCATCCGCGCGACGACTTCCTTGCCCGATCCGGTCGGCCCGAGGATCAGCACCGAGATGTCCGACTTGGCCGCGGTGCGGATCCACTCGAAGACGATCAGCATCTTCTCGTCGCGGCCGATCATCTCGCGGAAGCGCTGGACCGACGGCGACTGGTCCTCGGTGCTGACCGCGGCGCGGCGCTCGAGGAAGTGATCGAGCAGGTCGGCGAGCGCGTCGTTGGCCGGGCGCGTCGGCCATGTAGCGCGGCGGGCGTGCCGGCGATCGCGCTGCGCGACGCCGAAGTCGACGAGCTCGCGGACGCAGTTCTCGACGTCCAGCCGCAGCCGGCCGAACGTCTGCATCAGCGACTCGACGTCGAAGCTCTCGTCCGGGCCGCGCGCTCAGGTAGCGCAGGATGCCGGCGCGCAGCGGGCGACTGCACCAGCGTGCGGAACCGCGTCTCGAGGTCCGCCGGCTCGGCCGTTTTGACCGCGGCTGCCGGCGCTCGCGCGCCGCGCGCTGAAGGTCAGGTCGTCCATTGTGGCGTGTCAGCGTTATCGGCCGGTCGGGGCGGGTGCCGACAGGGCTGCGGGGCCGCGGCGGTCCGCCCCGGTAGTAGTCGGTCTGATACCGCTCGATCAGGTCTTTCATCTCGACCGCGTCGCCCTTGCGGTGGCCGTGGCAGCGGATCGGGTCGGCGCCGCCGCTGGTCTCGATGAGCACGTCGACAGCAGCATGCCGGTGTCGATCTTCACCGACGCGATGTGCGCCATGTGGATCGTCTCTTCCTGCCGGCCGATCCACCGCGGCGTGTACTGCACGACGCTCGTCGGCGTGATCAGCACCTGCGTGGGAAACAGGTGATTGCCGCGGCTCAGGCGGCTGGCGCGGAACACGTCGCCCGCGGCGAACGGCCGCCCTTTCCGCCAGACCCACAGACGAGACCGCGAGCAGCGACCGCGACGGCGACCGCCAGCGCCGCCGATCGCACCGACCAGCGTCCAGTCTGACTCGCCGGTCACAAGTTCAGATGTTAAGCTATTTCCACAAAAGGAGCTCACCTTTGCCGCACCGCGCGCCCGGCTCGCCCGGGCACTCCCGCCAGCAAGTTCCTGTCCGGCAAGCCGATTCGCTACTACCGGCCGAAGGGCAGCCCGGAGATCCGGCATCTGATCGACGAAGGCTTCCAGGCGTTCAACGCCGGCCGGCTGTCCGAGGCGTGCCAGATCTTCGCCGACAAGATGCTGGCGCCCGAGAACGACACGACCATCGGGCTGACGATCGCCGGCGCGATGACGCCGGCCGGCCTCGGCGGCTGCGTCATCGAGATGATGGACCGCGGCCTCGTCGACTTCATCATCTCGACCGGCGCGAACCTCTATCACGACCTGCACTACGCGCTGAACTTCACGCTGCACCGCGGCTCGCCGTTCGTCGACGACGTCGAGCTGTACGAAGACGGCGTCATCCGCATCTACGACGTGCTGTTTCCGGCGACGGTGCTGCTCGAGACCGACGCCTACATCCGCGACTTCATCGTCCGCTCCGGGCTGAACGAGCCGATCGCGACCTCCGAGTTCCACTACCGGCTCGGGCCGCGATCTGCTCGAGCGGTATCCCGGGCTGCGAGGAGCATTCGGTCGTCGCGCGCGCCGCGCACGCCGGCGTGCCGATCTACACCTCGTCGCCGGGCGACAGCTCGATCGGCATGAACATCGCGTATCACGAGCTGATGAACGGCAGCCGCTTCATGATCGATCCGAACAAGGACGTCAACGAGGTCTGCGCGATCGTCCTGGCCGGGCAAGCAGAACGGCTGCGTGATTCTCGGCGGCGGATCGCCGAAGAACTTCTACCTGCAGGCGCAGCCGACGCTGTGGGAGGTCTACGGCATCCCGAAGGGCGGCAACGACTACTTCATCCAGATCACGACCGACTCAGGTGGTCTGGGGCGGGCTCTCGGGCGCGACGCCGGCCGAAGCGGTCAGCTGGGGCAAGGTCAATCCCGGCGTGCTGCCCGACACCGTCGTCGCCTACTGCGACTCGACGATCGCGTTTCCGCTGTTCTGCGAGTACGCCGTCGGCTCGCCGAACGGCCGCCGCCCGCGCAAGGAGCTCGTGCACAAGCGCGACGACGCTCGTCGCGAGCCTGACGACGCGAGGCCAAGGCGGCGCACGAGAAGCGGCTGGCAGGACAGACATAAGGCGAAGTGTGCCGACGCAAAGTGACGGACGGCCATGGGAACACTTGTCGACCGAGCTCGGCACCGCACGCCGAACGGCTGTCGCCGCGGCCGCGCATCTACGCCGACGCGAACGTGCCCGGCCGGCCTCGTCGCGCACATGCGGCGGCGGCTGCGACTGGGACGTGCTGTTCGTGCTCGAGGACGACGACCTGCGCCGCGCGCCCGACGTGAAGCACTACCAGCTCGCGCAGCAGCTCCGGCGCACGCTCGTCACGCTCGATCGCGACTATCTCGACGATCGCGCGTTTCCGCCCGACGGAAGGCAGCGGCGTGCTCGTGATCCAGGCGCCGAACGAGCGCGAGCTGTTCGCGCTGCTCGACCGGATCGATCGCGCGCTTCGTTCCATGCCGGACGGACGATGCGCCGACGGCGAGCCGTCGCCGCTGCCGCTCGCGGGCCGGAAGCTGCACGTGCACACCGATTGGGGGCGATGACTGAAGGCAACGGGAATGAGGTCAAGGACATGGAAGATGCTGGGCGTCGAGCTGCGCGATTCGTCGTGCTGGCCGTCGCCGTCGACGATGACGGCGCGCGTCCGCGCGCGCGCGGAGGTTGCGCTTGGCGGGCAGACCGTCGCCGACGCCGCGTGCGAGGCGCTCGAGCGGGTTGCGAACCGCGCCTGGCGCGTCTGCGACGCTCGGTGTCGCGTCGCATGCGCCGGAATCGCCGGCATCGCCGACGGCGGTGCACGCGCTTGCCGGCGCGTTACGTCGGCCCGTTCGTTCAGACCGGCGCGATGCGCGTCGGGGACGGCGGCGGCGGTCGCCGAAGCGTGGGTCGGCGCCGCGCGCGGCGATGCAGGACGTCGTGTTCTTTGCCGTCGGCCGAGCACGCGACCGCCGGCATCCTCCGCGACGGCGCGCCGGTCACCGGCGCGCAGCCGGCGCGCGCCGGCCGTCGCGTGGCTCGCGCTCAATCCGGTCGAGCGCGAGGACTATCGGAAGATCGGCTGTCTCGAGGCGGAAGTCGGCGCGGCGGGCATCGTCCGCCGTCTGTCTGGCGCATCAAGGCCGGCGACCGTTCGCGCGTGCAGGACACGGTCGAGCGGCGATCTGGCGCGCGATCACGCGTCGAGCACGTGCTCGACGCCGCGCGCGACGGCGACGGCGTGTCGATCTCCGTCATGCGCGACACGGCGAAGTATCTCGGCATGGCCGCCGCGAACCTCGTCGCCGATCGCCGATCCCGAGATGCTCGTCCTCGGCGGCATCATGGCGTCGGCCGCCGATCTGCTGCTCGAGCCGGTGCGCGTCGAGATCGCGCGCCGGCTGCCGCGCGCCGATGATGGAGGCGCTGACGATCGCGCCGGCCGCGCTCGGCGCGGACGCGGCGGCCATCGGCGCCGCGCGGCTGGCCGCCGCGGCGCGCACATGATCGTCCTGTCGGGCGCCGAGCTGGTGCTGCCCGACCGCATCCTGTCGCCCGGCACGCTCGTCATCGACGACGGCCGCATCGCCGAGATTCGATCCGACGCGTCATCGGGTCACGCACGCCGCATTCGCCTTTCACGGTCACTACATCGTTCCCGGCTTCATCGACGTCCACGTGCACGGCGTCGAGGGCGTCGACGCGCTCGACGGCGGCGACGCGATCGCGGCGATCGCCGCGCGGCTTCCGCGCTACGGCGTCACGGCGTTCTGTCCGACGACGGTCGCGTGCGCGCCGGATGCGCTGCGCACGCGTGCTCGACCAGGTGCGGCGCGCGCGCGAGACGCCGTCGCGCGGCGCGGCGCGCGTGCTGCCGGCGCACCTCGAGAGCAACTTCATCAACCCGGAATACGCCGGCGCGCAGCCGCGCGCCTGCCTGCGGCGGCCGCGCGCGATGCGTTCAGCCGCGGCGGCTGCAGGCCGATGCGAAAGACGCAGATTCGACGGCTGCGGACAGTGCTCTGCGCGAGATCGAGCGCGCGACGCCCGACGTCGGCATCGTCACGCTCGCGCCGGAGCTCGACGGCGGCGCTCGACCTCGTCGCGTGGCTGCGTCGCGCGGACATCGCGTGTCGCTCGGTCATTCGGCGGCGACCTACGAGGAAGCGCTCGCGGCAATCGCCGCCGGCGCCCGCCAGGCGACGCATCTGTTCAACCGCATGCCGCCGCTCGACCATCGCGCGCCCGGCCTCGCCGGCGCGGTTCTGCAGGCCGACGAAGTCGCCGCGGAGTTCATCTGCGACGGCGTTCACGTGCATCCGGCGCTCATCCGCACCGCGATCGCGGCCAAGCGTCCGTCGCGCATCCTGGCGATCACCGACGGCACCGCGGTCGCGGGGCTGCCGGATCGGCGATCACGCGTCGCTCGGCGGCCAGCGCATCACCGCCGGAGCATCCGGCGGCGGTCCTCGACGACGGCACGCTGGCCGGCAGCGTCTGACGATGGACCGGGCGTTTCAGACTGCTGGTCGGCAGCATCGGGCTGTCGCTCGTCGACGCCGCGACGATGTGCGCGACGACGCCGGCGCGCGAGCTCGGCCTCGTCGGCCACGGCGTGCTCAAGGAGGACGCGGTCGCCGATTTCGTCGTGCTCGGTCCTGAGCTCGAGGTCGTGCAGACCTACGTCGGCGGTCAGCTGGTCTACACTCGAAACACGGCGGCCGCGAACTCCGTCTAACCGGCTCGGAGGATTTTGTGAATTTGATGACTTCTCGCGTCCGACTGCCTCTCGCGGCCCTCGCGGCGACGGCGGTCCTGGCAGGGCCGGCCTGTGTGGACATCGTGGGGTCGGGCCTCGGCAAATATGTGGAGCGCGACGAAAAACGCTTCACGGTATCGGGGACGCCGGACCTGGACCTCTCGACGTTCGATGGCTCGATCGAAGTCAAGCCCTGGGACAAGAGCGACGTGCTCGTCGTGATTGAAAAGCGCGGCCACGACAAAGCCGATGTTGCGAAGATAGACGTTCACTCGGAGCAGGCGGGCAACCGCGTCACGGTGGAGGTTCGCGAGCCGAAGCGGGAGGGTCACTTCAACATCGGCTGGAACAACTCGCGATCGGCCAAGTTGATCGTGTCGGTGCCCGCCGCCTCGAACGTCTCGGCCAAGAGCGGCGACGGTTCCATCGACATCGAGCGCCTCTCGGGCCATCTCGATCTCCGATCGGGAGATGGCAGTATTCACGCCCGCGACATCACGGGCGATCTGAAGGTTCACACAGGCGACGGATCAATAAAGCTGGAAGGGCTGAACGGCGCCCTCGACGCCGACACCGGAGACGGCGGAATCACGGCAAGCGGTAAGTTCACGGCCTTGAAGACGCGGTCGGGCGACGGCAGCGTCACGATCCACGCGGCGCCTGGCAGCGGCGCGAGCACCGACTGGGACGTGGTGACAGGCGACGGCTCGGTGATCGTCGAGCTGCCCGAAGGATTCGGCGCCGAGCTCGACGCTCACACCGGAGACGGAAGCGTGCAGCTGCAGAACGTCACGCTCTCGAACGTCAGCGGCCGGCTCGATCGTAATTCCGTGAAAGGGACGCTCGGCTCCGGCGGCCGCACGCTCCGAGTGCGCACCGGCGACGGCTCAATTACGCTGCGTCGATTCTGAGATCTTCTTGCCCTCGGTATCGTAGGTCTCGACCGGTCCGAGCTTCTTCAGTGCGTCGGCGACTTTCGACGGGTCGCCGACGGCAACCACCTGCAGCCTGTCAGCGCCGAGATATTTCCTCGCCATCGCCTGCACTTGTTCCTTCGTCACCGCGTTGATTCGTTCCGCGTACCGATCGTAGTAATCGGAGGGCAGCTTGTAGCGCCACCGGTTCACCGACAGTCCAAGCAGCTGCGCCGGCGATTCGAGCTCGAGTGCGTACTGGGCGGTCAGGGAGCGTTTGGCGTCTGCGAGCTCTTCATCCGACACCGGCTCTTCGCGTATCTGACGGATCTCGTCGAGGAGATCGTGCAGGGCGGGCTCCGTTACTTCGGTTCGTACGTTGGTGGATGCCTGCCATTCGCCCCGGTAGAGCGGCGCAAGAAGCCCGCTGCTGGCGCCGTACGTGTAACCCTTCTCTTCCCGCAGGTGGATGAAGAGGCGTCCGGTCGGTCCGCCGCCGATGATTTTGTTCATGACGACCAGCGCGTCGTAGTCGGGATTCGTGCGCTCGATCGCCTGCGTGCCGACCACCAGATTTGTCTGGACCGCGTTCGGCCGTGCGATGAAGAAGATCTTCGGACCGGAGATCGGCGGCGGCTCTGTGACCGCCTGCGTCACGAACGACGCCGGATTCTTCCAGCCCGAGAGCTTGCCCTCGAGGACGGTACGCGCCTGCAGCATCGACACGTCGCCCGAGATCGCCAGCACCGAGCGGTTGGGGATGTAATGCATGCGGTGAAAATCGACGAGATCGTCGCGGGTGATCTTGTTGAGCGCGTCCGGCGTCAGCCCCATCCTGGCGGCAGGATGGCTGCCGTAGACCGCACGCGAGAACATCTCCGCAGCGAGGAAGCCGGGGTTGGACCGCTGTTGCCCGAGCTGCGCGCGGGTCCGCTGCTTGTACCGCGCGAGCTCCTCCTCGGAAAATGCCGGATGCATCAACACGTCGACCGCGAGATCGATCAGTTTCGTCGCCTGATCGGTGAGGCACGATCCGCTCACGGTAGCTTCCGGTGATGACGTGCCGGCGCCGACGCTCAGGCTCGCGGCCATCACCTCGAGCTGCTGGGAAATGTCGCTCGAACTCCGCGTGGCCGTGCCTTCGCGCATCAGCGCCGCGGTCATGCCGGCAAGGCCGGATTCGCCATCCGGATCGTAGTAGCCGCCAGCGCCGGGGATGATCAGCTGAAACTGCACCTGCGGCGCTCGATGGTCCTCGAGCACCATGATGTGAACGCCGTTCGAGAGATCCGTTTCCGTCGCCTTGGGCAGCTTGATCTTGAGGATCTCGTTCGAGACCGGCACCTTGCCCTTCCTCACCAGGCCTTTGGTCGTTGACGCTTCGGCCTGGACCGGCGGCGGTTGCGCAGAGACGGTCGCGAGCCCCGCAACGACAGCAAGCGATGCGGCACCGAGAAGATGGCGGCGTGTGACAATCATCGCTCACCGTCCTTCGGCGCCGCCGGTTTGGGCGTCGTGACGACGACCACGCGGTTTTCAGGCGTCAGATATTGCCTGGCGACGCGCACGACGTCGCCTGCGTTCAGCTTGGCCGCGCGGTCGTACACGGTGTTGAGCTCTCCCGGATCTCCATAGAGTCGAGTGGCCTCCGCAAGCATCGACGCGCGCGACAACGAGCTGTTGAGCGAACCAACGAACTGACGCCGCGTGCCGTTGCGAGACTTCTCGATTTCCCAGTCGGCGATGGGACCTGCCTTGAGCCGCTCGATTTCGGCATAGATGCCAGCTTCGACGTCCTCCGTCGTTTTTCCCGGCGGAACGGTGGCGACAATGCGGAAGAGCCGCGGCCCGCGGCTGTTCTCGGCGAACGCTCCGACGGCGAGCGCGAGCTGTTTCTGGCGGACGAGCACTTCGTAAAGCCTGGAGCTGCGACCGGTCGCGAGAATCTCCGCCACGAGATCGATCGCATCGTCGTCTGGCGAAAGGCTCGACGGGATGTGGTACGCGATGTCGACCCTGGAGACGCGCGCGAGAGGGTCTTCGATGGTTCGTCGCCGCTCCGCTTTCTGCGGCGGCTCGGAGGCGTCGACCGCCGGAGGGTCGGGCTGCGACGGAATCGCTTCGAAGTACTTCCGCACGCGGTCGATCGCCGTCGCGCCGTTTACGTCCCCGGAAATCGCAATGATGGCGTTGTTCGGCGCGTAGTAGGTCTTGAAGAACGCGGCGACGTCTTCCACGGAAGCGGCATTCAGATCCGCCATCGAGCCGATCACCGAATGCTTGTACGCCGGGTTCTCGAACGCGAGCTCGTCCATCGTTTCGAACGTGCGCCCGTACGGCTGGTTGTCGACGCTCTGCCGGCGTTCTTCCTCGACAGCCTGACGCTGATTATCGAGATTGGCCTGCTCGATGGACAAGGATCGCATCCGATCGGCTTCGAGGAACAGCGCCATGTCCAGCTGATTGGCCGGCAGCTCCTCGTAGTACAACGTCCGCTCTTTGTTCGTCGTGCCGTTCATGGAGCCGCCATTGCTGAACACCGAGTAGAAGTGTTCGCCGGGCCCGACGTTCTCCGACCCCTTGAACATCATGTGTTCGAACAGATGCGCGAACCCCGTGCGGCCCGGCCGCTCGTCCCGCGATCCGACGTTGTAGAGAACGGCGACCGCGAACACCGGCGCGACGTGATCCTCGTTGACGATCACACGCAGGCCGTTTTTCAGCTTCGTGTCGGTGAACTTCACGGTCGGCTGCGTCGCCGCGGTTATCGAAACCGCGAAGACCGCAGCCGCGATCGCCGCGGCCGACAGTCGTCGAACCAGGGCAGAACGCATGGCGCCCTCCAGTGATGATTCGCGATTATAGAACTGAAAAGGCGGATTCGAGCGCGGCGAACAGGTCGTCGACCGACCGGCACGGGCTCGCCTCGAGCGCGCGAGCAGCGAATCCCGTCGCGTTCGCCACGGCGAAGCTGATGCCCTTGAGATTCCGCTCTCGCGGCACGCCGGGAATATCACGCGGATATCCCGACGCTGCAATGAACGATCGTCCGTTGTCGGACACCACGCAGTACCTGTCGCGCTCACAGGACCAATCGAGCTGCACCGGCACGACTTCGTCGAGCGAGCCGGGCAGCCACGCCACGTCGCCGTCGTACGCCGCTGAAACGACGATGGCGCCGCCGGAACGCGCGCGCTGCACGGCTTTCACCAGATCAGCCTTACCCGTGGTTGATGTCGTGCCGAGGCTGAGATTGATGAGATGAGCGCCCCAGCCAACCGCCGCCTCGATTGCGGCTACGAGAGTCGGGACGTCGGTCGCAAGCGTTCCATCGAAGATCTTGATCGCGAAGAGTTCCGCATCAGGCGCTTTCTCGCGAATGGCCGCGGTGACGGCCGTGCCGTGTCCGAGGCGGTCAATGAACCCTGCGACGGAAGATCCGTCCGCGCGAATCGAGATGCCGCCGGCGACTCCGCCAACGTGGGGGTGGGCCGCGTGCACGCCGCTGTCCACGACCGCGATGCGAATGCCGCGTCCCGTGAATTCTTCAAAGAACATAGCGAAGGGGCGCGCTCGACGATGGTGCCGCCGGCAAGCGTCAGCACCCGATCCGCCGCATCGGCGACCGCCGCCCGGTGTGTGATGACGATCACCGTGCGGCCCTGCATCAGCCGACGGTATTCGGCGATGACGTGGCGTTCGGTATCCGGGTCGAGCGCAGCCGTCGGCTCGTCCAGGACGAGCACGTCGGGCTGCGCCACCAGCGCGCGCGCGATCGCGAGGCGCTGCCGCTCGCCAGCCGAGAGCGCCGCGCCCCGCTCTCCGACGATTGTGGAGTAGCCATCGGGCTGTCGGCATATGAATTCGTCGAGGCCGGCCGCCCGCGCCGCGCTCCGCACGTCGTCCTCGGTGGCCTCCGGGCTCGCATAGCGAATGTTCTCGACAATCGTCGCGTGGAACACAATGGGCTCCTGGTCGACGAGCACAACGCGGCGACGCAGGTCCTCGAGCGATAGCGTGGTCAGGGCGTGTCCGTCGATGCGAGATGGCCCCCATGTCGGGATCGATCAGCCGAAGCAGCAGGTCCGCGATCGTCGACTTGCCGCTGCCGCTCGGTCCGACGAGCGCGACCATCTCTCCCGGTGCGACGGCGAACGACACGGCGCGGAGAATCTGTCCACGTCCCAGGTCGAGCGACACGTCATCGAAGGCGATGGCGCCGCTCACGCGCTCGATGCGCACGGGTGACGCCTGTTCGACGACGTCGGGCTTCGCGTCGAGGAGCTCCTGCACGCGCGCAAGGGACACCTGCACGGTCGCGAGGCTGGCGTAGAGTCCCATCAACGCCTGCACCGGCTGCAGCAGCCGCATCTGATAGGCGAGAAATGCGACGAACGCTCCCACCGACAGCGTTCCGGCAATCACGCGGTGGCCGCCGTACACGAACACCGCGCCGTAACCGAGCGACAAAATCAGTCCAGGCACGCTGCCCGCCAGGTACGACCACCGCTGCATCGACATCAGCGCGTCGACGAACGCGCCGTTCTTCCGCCGGAATCGCGCGACCTCGCGCTGTTGTGCGTTCGACGTCACGACGAGCCGCATCGCCTGGAGGGTCTCGACGAGAAAGCTGCCGACGCCGGCGCTGGCTTCGCGCACGATCCGGACGCGATCCGCAAGCCGCACGCGCGCGCGGTGAAGGGCCCACACGCTGAGCGGCACGAGGATGACGCCAATCACCGCAAGCCGGGCGTCGAGGTAAAACATCGCGAGCAGGCTGCCGACGAGGAAGAGCGCGTTGCCCACCCACGCGAGCAGCGATTCGGCGGCGACCCGCTGAATCTCGCCGACGTCGTTGTTCACGCGTGCGAGCACTTCACCGAGCGGCGTGCGGGCATAGAAGCGCGGCGACAACCGCTGGAGATGGCGATAGACCGCCAGCCGCATGTCGAAGAGGATTTCCGCCGAGACCCGTGTATACCGAAGCCCGGTGATCGCGGTCAGCGCGAAGCCGGCGATCGATATCAAGACGAACCAGCCGACTGTTTCGTACAGCGCCGTGACGTCTCGCCCTATCAGCGCTCGGTCGACGAGCACTTTGGACAGGTACGGCTGGAGGAGCGACAGCGCGGTGCTGACGAGGCTCAGGACGACAACGAGCGCAAGCCGACGCCAGTACGGGAGCGACATATCCGAGCGCCGCGGCCGATCGAGCCGCCTTCGCCGAAGCCTCGCTACTGCGAGCTGGTCGCATTGAGTGCTGGCGGCACGACGAACAGCTCGGTGGTCGTGTCGGCATCGAGCGTGATCGTCCGCAGGTACTTGTACGTGCTCGCTTCGTACAAATCGATCGTGTTGCCCGCCTGGTAGATGTACAGCAGCTTGCCGTTCGAGCTCGTCCGAAGCGCCATGCGCGGACGTCCCGAGAACTCCATTTTCGAGCCGAGCTTATGGTGCTCGAGATCGAACGTCCAGAATTCATAGTGCGCGATGTCCTGGAGCAGGCCGTACGCGCGCTTGCGATCGGGCGCGAGCGAGAAGCCGACGGGCCGCGCACGGGCCGAGCGGCCAGAAGTCGACGCTCTTCGCCGCGAGATTCACGCGCGCGACGCCCATGATCCGACGATTCTGCACCGGGTCCATCACCGAGAAGATGCCGCTGTAGAAGCCGGGCTCCTCGAATGTCACGTCGCGCGGCCCGAAGTCGAACCGGTTCAACCCTTCTTCGAGCGGCCGCGACAGCTCCCACTTGTCGACCTGCTTGAACTCGGTCGTGTCGTAGATGAGCACGTCGTCGGCGAAGAAGTAGAGCAGCTTGCCGTCGGGCGACATCATCACGTTGATGAACTCGCGCTCCTCGTTGTTCGGCCACGGAATCGTGCGGGTGACCTTGTGCTGCTTCAGGTCGTACACGACGAGCGTCGGCGGCCCGATCTCGAATCGATCGATCTTCTTGTCCGCCGATTTGGTGAGCAGGATCACGAAGCGCTCGAGCGGATCCGGAATCATGCTGCGGATGCGCACTTTCTTGCGCCCCTCGCTCAGCGTGAAGTGGTCGATGCTCTTCTTCGTCGCGATATCGAGGATCTCGACTTCCTCGCTCACCGAGTTCACGAGGTAGAAGTGCTTCTTGTCCTTCGACAGCGTCAGGCTCTTGGGCGCGCCTGTCGTCACGTCGATCGAGCCGGTGACTTTCTCCGTCGCCTCGTCGATGATGAATATCTTGTGCGGCCAGCCGCCGATGTAAAGCGTGCCGGTGCCGCCGGTGAGCTTCGTCGGCGGCGCCGCCGCGACGAGCAACAGCAGCGAGCCGGCGGCGACAACACCAGTGAAAATCCGTTTCAGCATCAGAGACATCTCTCTAGATAAGAAGAATGCACCGCAGAGTTCGCAGAGATCACCGAGGGTATGCCTCTCTGCGCGTCGCTGCGAGCTCCGCGGTTCAACCCGGGAACACCAAATCCAGCTTGCGCCAGTCTTTCTGGGCCGACGCGCACTTCGCCGTCCAGTCGGGCGCGTGATTGAGCTGATCGGGCACCTGCGCCGGCCAGAAGCAGCCGACGTGGCAGTCGAAGATGTCGCGCTCGACCGGCTGGCAGAGTCCGGCGGTGCCGCCGGTCTGGTCGGCTTCCCATCCGGGCGAGAACACCAGCGAGCAGCCGAGCGGAAAGTGCGGCGGGCTGCTGCGGCGGACCCTGCTGCAGCGCGACGACGTCTTTCGTGGTGGCGGCGACCGCTTTCGTCTCGGCGACAGCGTCGACTATCCGACGAGCCTTCTGATTGAGCGCTTTCAGATGTGACATGTTGACTTTTCTTACTCTCGCGGGGCCCACCTCGCTGATGGCTTCGCGGCTGCGCGCTAAATTGCCGCTTCTGCCTTCGCTTCTTCTCGATCGAATTGCGCGAGAAACTCGGGATTGCGCTCCGATAGCTCGCCGTAGATCTCGCAGGCACGTGTCGGTCCAGCCGCGAATCCAGTCGCAGTAGTGCAGGTTCGGATGCGCCGTGTCGCCCGTAGCGGACGTGCGCTTCGTGGTAGCAGCCGCCCGAGCAGAGCGGCCGCGCCCAGCACGTGCTGCAATCGGTCTTGTCGGCGATGTGATGCTCGCTCGAGAAACGCCGTCTGCGCCTCGCGGTCGATGCCGTCGCGCACGGTCCCGAACTTGTGCGCGTCCGACCCGGCGAAGCGATGGCAGAGCGCGACGTCGCCGTCGGTGGAGACGCCGAGCAGCCCGAGGCCGGCGCCGCACGGATACGCCTTGCTGACGCCCTTGTGGATCTCCTCGAGCGTGTCCTTCACGTTCGAGAACCCGTGATGCCGGTTGTCGACCGACGTGCTCGGCGAATTCGCGCGCGAGCGCCGCGGAACTGATCGAGCATCGCGATCGAACCCGTGCTCGCCGATCGCGTACTGCTGCTGCGGCGACGTCGTCACCGGCGCGAAGCCGACTTCCCAGAAGCCGATCTCCTCGGTGAGGTGCCGGTAGATGCGCGTGATGTCGAGCGTGTCGGACGTCAGCGTGACGCGCGCGCCGATCGGGCGGCTGCGATGCCGCCGCAGCAGCTCCTTGATCTTCGGCGCGACGACGTCGTAGCTGCCGGCGCCGTTGTGGAACACGCGGAACTTGTCCTGCATCTCGCGCGGACCGTCGATCGAAATCGTGACGCCGACGTGGTTCTCCGCGAGGAACTCGATGATGTCCGGCCGCAGCAGCGTGGCGTTCGTCGTGAGGCTGAAGTCGATCTCCTTGCCCTCGTCGGCCGCGCGGCGCCGTGCGTACGCGATCGTCGACTGGAGCACCGGGAAATTCAGCAGCGTCTCGCCGCCGAAGAACGTCATGTGCGCGATCCGGCCGCTCTCCCGCAGCAGGAACTCGACGCTCTCGCGCGCCGTCTCCTCGGTCATGAACTTCGGCTGCCGGCCGTTCGCCGTGTCGACGATCTTGTCCTCGCCGTACTCGTAGCAGTACGTGCAGGCGAGATTGCACTGATTGGTGACGTTCAGCACCATCGTGTTCAGCGGAAACGGCATCATCGGCAGCATCCGCGGCACGGCGGCGTCCGGCTGATGCTCGTAGCCGATCGCGCGCACCTCGGTCAGTTCGCTGACCGCGGCGCGGACGACTCGAGGATCGAACCGATCCGGACAGCGACGCGACGACTTCGTCTTCGCCGCGGCTGTCGATTCGGAGACGACGCGCAGCACCGCGGCCGTGGCCTCGTCCAGCGCGAAGATTGCCGCGCTCGGCACCAGATACAGGAAGCTCTTGCCCGCCGCCTTGAAGCGGTGAAACTCGCGCGGCACGAGCGCCATCATCGGCCAACCTCCGCTTCATCGAACTTGATGTAGAGCGGGACCGTGACGAGCAGATGCGCGCGCGCCTTCAGCGCCGCTTCGCGCCGCTTGTTTCCGACGCGGCCGGCGGCGCGTCGAAGGTCGGCGACCACCCACACGTCGCCGTAGTTGTTCGAGTTGTGCTTGCGCTTGGGGTTCGGCCCGTCGACGTTCGGCGTGAACAGCCCGGACTTCGCGTCGATCGCGCCGACGAAATCCTTGTCGTCGTCCTCGAACGTCGCCGTGTATTCCTCGATGGCCCACGTTGCGTCGACGAGGCCGAGCTCGATGTCGTCCTTGGTGTCGGGCTTGCCGTCCGGGCCGTTGGCGTAGGCGACGGCCTCGAACTGCTGAAACTGCTTCGGGAAGTTCGCTGCCGCCGACGCGCGCCAGGCCCGCCTGCGGGCGTCACCTTGATGTAAGTCGATAGTGTCGTAGACGGCAATCGCCGCATCGCCGGTCGCGCCGTCGACGAACACCGATCGGCGGCCCGCGCGTCGCATCCTTCGCGACCGACACCGCGACGACGATCTGCGTCCGGCGTCGCGCGGACGATGCGGTCGACCGTGACGCCGGGGCCGAAGTTCGACGTCGGCAGCCGCAGCGCGCGCGGGAAGATTCGCGCCGAAGATGCGACACCTGCTGGCCGCTCGCGCCAGCCTTGAGCATCGGTTGTCGCGACTCCGCTCAGCGACCGGGTCGCCGATCCGACCCGCTCGAGCTGCACGTCGATGCCGAATTCATCGTACGCGCCGGTGAACCAGCGGCCGCTCGCATGCCGCCAGTCGCGCGTCGACGAACATCACCTCGCGCAGTCTCGCTCGCGTTCGTCGCCGTCGGTCGTCGCTTCGTCCGCGCCACTGGAACCCGGTGTAGACGATGGCCTTCCCGGTGCGCGTCACGTGCTCGCCGGTGCGCGCGAATCGTGTACGTGATCTCGGTCGTGAACTCGCTGCTGTCGGCGCCGCCCTGCCTGCGCGATCGTCACCTGCCGAAAACCGGCCCCTTGCCGGATTCGATAACCTGACAAGGCCCATGTGCCCTTGAAGCTGCGGCGGGCGCATCGTCGCCGACCACGCGGCCCATTCCGGCGTCGATCAGCGGAAATGCCGTTGAGAGCTGCGCGATCGCCACGTCCATCGGATGCCGGTTGTCGGGCGGCCGGCCGTCGGCGTCCGGGCTCCCGGCGCGCGCGGGCCCGTGCGCCGGAACGCCTGAAAGTCGACGAGCCAGTAGTAGCCGCGGTGCATCGCGACGAGCAGTTCCCACTCTTCCTTGGTGCGCCGCTGCGAAATCACGCGCCCCATCGAGTGGCACGCGATGCAGGTCTCTTCGGTGAGCTGCTTGTCCTTGTCCGCGTTCTTGTCGGCGAACTGAAAATCGATCTGGCGCCGCTCGACTTCGAACGCCGCCGGCTTCGCTTCCTCTGGCGCCAGGCCCTGGTGGTCGGCGAGATATCGGACGATCTCGCGCGCTTCCGCCGGCTCGATTTTCAGGTTGTTGAGCGTCACCATCCGCTTGATCGTCTGCTCCCATCCTTCGGGCGTCGTGCGCCGGTAGGAAATGCGCGTGAGCCGCCCCTTTTCGTCGGCGTGGTGGCACGTCCCGCACTTCCGCTTCACCAGATCGCTCGTGATCGGGAATGCCTTCGTCGTTTGTCCGTCGGTCGTGGTGGCTGCAGGCGACGAAAGCGGCGGCTGCTGCGCCGCTCGCGGGCGTGCGCTGAGGGCAAGCGGAACGATCAACAACAGAAGAGCGGTCACGTTTCATGAGCGAGCGTCCTCGAGTATGAGCGCGTGGCGCGCGACGAGCAGCGACAGTCCCGTGAGCAGACTGTCGACCGGCACCGGACCGACGTGCGCATGATAAGCGGAGAAGATGCGCCGGCACTTCGTCGCAGCCGTCCGCGAGCCTGACGAGCGCCGGCAGATTCACGCCGGCGGCAAAGCGCAGCGGCCGGTAGCGCCCGGCAGCACGATCGCATCGCGGAGGACAACTTCGCGCCCTTCGATATCCGGCGTCGTCGCGAACTGGAGCGCCGCCGATTGCCGCAGCCGAACGCGCGTCGATCCGCGAAGCCGGTCGTGCGCCGCGGTGATGTCGGCGCGATCGCCTTCTTGCGCGCCGGAAGCCAGCGCCTGCGCGCGACTGCCAGAACGGGGTTTCGTGAACTGCGGCCGCATCGCTGAAGAAGCCGGCCGCGAGCGCCTGGCACTCGTTGTAGATGTCGCGCTCGCGATCCGCGTAGAACTTGAGCGCATGCGAGGTCATCGTCGAATTCGAGAGGCAGGTGTTCGCGACGACCGCCGCGCGCCAGGCCGGACGTCATCGCCTTCTTCACGCCCGCCGATGACAGCGGCTCGATGAACGACGCGGCGTCGCCGACAAGAAGGATCCCGCGGTCGGCAGCGCGTCGGCGCATGGTACAGGGACGCATGCGTTCCCCACGGACGCGCGACCTGACGCGCGCCTTCGAGCCGTGCCCGCGAGCTCGGCCGCCCGGTCGAGCGCGCGCATGTAGACCTGCTGCAGCGCCGCGTTGCGAGGCGCACCGCTTCGCGCGGCGCTGACGCTCTTCGGGTCGATCATCACCGTGCACTGGCGGCGTGTCGGCGACAGCGGCACTGACCATGCCCAGCCCGTCGTCGATAGCTTTCGATCGACGGTGCGCGTCGATTCCGCGGCCGGCCAACTCGTGGACTCCCACTCGGCGGCAATGGCGAGCGTGCGGTAGCGACGCGTCCGTCCGTCGAAAGCCTCGACGCGCGACGATGCCCGCGCGGCCCGAGCAATCGAGGACCATCGGCGCGCCGACCTCGTGCGTCTCGCCGGTCAGTCGTCGTGTACGCGGATGCGGGACGGGTCGCCGATCTCCACCTCGCGGACCACCGCGTCGATGATCCGCACGCCGGCGGCGCGCGCCGACTGCCGCAGGAGCGCGTCGAAGGCGCTGCGCGAGACGTGAAATCCGGCGTCGGTCGTCGGCGTGTCGCGCCGTGTGCCGGCCCAACGCGCGACGTTGCCCTCGTTTGGATGGAAGCGGCGGCCGATCCGACGGTATCGAGTTGACCGAGAAAGCCGAGCAGCTTGCTCGTGCGCGCCGGCAGCGATTCCGCGAGGCTCGGCCGATCCAGCTGCGCGATGCGCGAGCTGAACGGACCAGCCCCAACCCGCGAGGAGCCGCGCGGCGGTCGCGCCGGCCGGGCCGCCGCCAATCACGAACACGTCGAGGGACATGGGCCGTGCGACTCTACGCCCGCACGTGCCGGCCGTCAACATAGACGGTCGGATCGACGACGCCGGCTTCGAGAAACGCGTCGTGCCGCTCGCGGCACTTGCTGCAGAGGCCGCAGTGCACGCGGACGCCTGCCGACGCGGCTTCATGCACGACAGCGTCAGCTCGAGCGGCACACCGAGCGCGACGCCGCGCCGGATGACGTCGGCCTTGCTCATCTCGGCGTAAGGCGCGTCGATTGCTGATCGGGCGCGAGGCCGAGCGACAGCGCGCGCGCCATCGCCGCGCGGAACGCGGGCGTCGCGTCGGGAAACGGATTGTGAGCGAGCGTGCCGATGCACGAGGCGATCGATGCCGGCGGCGGCGCAGTAGACGCCGGCCTTCCGAGCAGCACGATGTTGCGGCCCGGCAGGTACACGTCCTCGTCGGGCGTGTGGTACGCCGGCGGCCGTCCCTGCGATCGCCCAGTGCGTCGGCGGCGTAGACGTCGCGCATGTCGACGGTCAGCGAGACGAGCGGCTCGACGCGGTCGCGCAGAGCGCTCGTCGGCGAGCAGACGCGCAACGATTGCGCGTTCCGCTGCCTCCCAGGCGAGGCCCGACGCTGACGTAGATCGGCTGCACGCTCGCTCGCGCGCGCGCCTCGTCGGCGAGGAGCACCGCGCTGTCGAGGCCGCCGGAGAGGAGAACGGCTGTTGGACATCTGGTGATCTGGTAATTGGGTAATCTGGTGATTTGGTAATTGATTGATCGATTGGTCAATCATCGGATTACCCAATTACCAATTACCAAATCACCAGATTACCAACGATTCACCAGATTACTCGAATGTATTCTGTCACCAAACGCATCGACTTCTGCTACGGCCATCGGCTGCTCGACTACGACGGCATCTGCAAGCACCCGCACGGGCACAACGCCGTCGCCGAGATCGAAGTGCGCACCGGCACGCTCGACAACCGCAACATGGTCTGCGACTTCAGCGACATCAAGCGCATCGTCAAGGGCTGGATCGATCGCGGAGCTCGATCACAAGATGATCCTGCGCCACGACGATCCGCTCGTCGAGCCGCTGCAGCAGCTCGGCGAGCCGGTGTATCTGCTCGACAGCAATCCGACCGTCGAGCGGATCGCGCGCCTGATTTTCGACTACGCGACCGAGCAGGGCCTGCCGGTCGTCCGCGTGAAGGTGTGGGAAACGCCGACCTCGTTTGCCGAGTACGGCAGCTGACCTGGTCAAGCGAGCCCAGGTTCGCGCGTCGCTGGTCTGGTCGTCTTCGATCTCGACGGCACGCTGGTCGACTCGCGGCGGGACATCGCCGACGCGGCGAATGCGCTGCTCGAAGCGTGCGGCGCAGCGCCGCTGGCGGAAGAGGCGATCGGCCGGATGGTCGGCGACGGCGCCGCGACGCTCGTCGCGCGCGCGTTCGCCGCGGCCGGCGTCGACGCCGCCCGCCGACGCGCTCGAGCGCGTTTCTGGCGATCTACAACCAGCGGCTGCTGCGTTCACACGCGGCCGTATCCAGGGATGCCGCGAAGTGCTCGACGACGCTGCGCGGCGCGCGCTGCCGCTCGCCGTGCTCACGAACAAGCCGCTCGGCGGCGACGCGCGAGATTCTCGACGGGCTCGATCTCGCGCGGTATTTTCCGAGCCGGACGCGATCGCTCGGCGGCGACGGCCCGTTTCCGCGCAAGCCGGATCCCGCCGGACTGCGGCACCTCGCGGCGCGCGCCGGCGTCGCGTCGCGACGAGACGCTGCTCGTCGGCGATTCGCTGGTCGACTGGCGGACGGCGCGCGCCGCAGGCGCGCTGATCTGTCTGGCGCGGTACGGATTCGGATTCGAGACAGTTCCCGTGCGAGCGACATCGCATCAGACCGACTGGGTGATCGACCGGCCCGCCGACCTGCTCGACGCTGTAAGAAATCGATACGTTGAGCTAGATCGAACTGTTGGGCTTCGATGCATGCTGCGGCGATCGCAACCGTTCCATACCGAATTCAGGCCAACAATCGATGGCATCGCCATTGCTGAGATGACCTGGCTCTAGCCCCGTAGCCAGTAAAACACGTGCGCGCGGAAAGTCCGTAGAATACGCGAACCTATGCCGACGTCACTGACTGAGGGGCACGGACGATCCACCGGGCTGGTCGACGTTCTCGACCGCGTGCTCGACAAGGGCCTCGTCGTCGCCGGCGACATCAAGGTGTCGCTGGCCGAAGTCGAGCTGCTGACGATCCGGATCCGGCTGCTGATCTGCTCGATCGACAAGGCCGAGCAGATCGGCCTCGACTGGTGGAAGTTCGATCACCATCTGTCGCCCGGCAAGCAGGCGCTGTCGGCGGAGAACGAAGAGCTGCGGAAGCAGGTGCGCGCGCTCGAGCGGCAGCTCGCGTCGTTGACGCGCCGCCGATCGCGCCGGCGCTCGAGATAGACGCGCGTCGCGCGTAGGCCGACGTTCGACTCAAGGAGTGTTCGATGCCCGTTGAACGAGCAGCAGGCGGCACAAGTCTCATCGACGTCCTCGATCGCGTCCTCGACAAGGGAATCGTCATCGACGCGTGGGTGCGCGTCTCCCTGGTCGGCATCGACCTGATCACCGTCGAAGCCCGCATCGTCGTCGCGTCGATCGACACGTACTTGAAATATTCGGAAGCGGTCGGCCAGGTCGGCCCCGGTGAGCACGTCCGGCGGTGGAGAGCAAGGCGTATGAGGAAGTCGTTGCAGAAAACGCCGCCCTCAGGGCTCAGCTCGGAACGGGCGCCCCTGCCCGTCGCGCTGCGCCGCGTCGGCGCCGTGCGGCATCGCGAGCCTAAGCGCCAACGGCGGCACGCGGGGCGACCGGAGCAGTCTGCGGCTGGCGTTCACCGCCGGGCGGCGACGAGGCCGTGCTCGGCGCGCGCCTGCGGCTGCTCGAAGGGTTCCTCGGCCGGACCGAGGTCGCCGACTGCGCGCACTACGCGCTGCAGTGGCTCGGCGAGCGCCTCGGCGTCGTCGCAATCGATCTGCCTGGTGAAGCCGGCCGGCGAGCCAGTCGCTGTTCGCCGTCGCCGCGTACGGCTTGCCGGGCGGCGACGGTCACCGGCTTCGCCGTCTCGCTCGAAGACTGGGGCAACCCGCTCGTCGCCGCGCTCACCGAGTCGCAGGCTCGCTGCGTTTCCGCGCCGCGCATTCGGCCGCGGATCGCAGGCGGCGCCCGCGCACGCCGTTCGAAGACTGCGCCGTTTCACGTCGCTGCCGCTCGGCGTGTCGGGCTTCGCCGACGAAGCGTTCGGCCTGCTGCTGGTCGGCGGCAGCCGGCGGCGCTCCGGCCCGAGCTGCACTGGTTCACGCAGCGTCTTCGGCCAGAAGCTCGATCAGATCCTCCGCCAGCAGGCGCTCGCCGACGGCGATCGCAAGCAGGGCCGCGAGCGCTCGCTGCTCTACAGCATCATCAACGCGGTCACCGATCCGATTCTGCTGACCGACACCGAAGGCCGGCTGCTGATCGCGAACGCGCGCGCGCTGACGCTGTTCACGGCGTCCGAAGAAGAGAGCGAAGGCCGCCGCGGCGCCGTGCGGATGAACAACATGCTGTTGTCCTCGGCGCTGTCGAGCAAGGCGATCGAGGAGACCGGCGCGAGCGCGCCGCGAGCTGCTGCTCGTCAATCCGGTCGACGGCTCGGACCTGCTGTTCGAGCTGCTCAGCACGGTCACCGAGGATCCGCGGCAGGGCACCGGCGTCGTCTCGATTCTGCGCAACGTCACCGACCTGCGGCGCGCGAGCGAGGAGATCGAGGAGAACTACCGCACGCTGCGCGTCGCCGAAGCGCAGGCGCGCGCCGAGAGCGATCGCCTGAACCTCATCATCGACTCGGTCGCCGACCCGATCGTCGTCACCGACGCGGCCGGCGCGACGTCGCTGATGAACGAGCCGGCCGAGCGGCTGTTCACGATGCCGCACGCGGGCCAGCGCGCTCGAGCAGCGCTGGGTGCAGGCCAACGACGCGCACTTCTCGTCGTTCATCGCCGGCATGCTCGTCAGCGCCGATCAGCGCCGCGTCGGCGAGATCGGCCTGATGGACCCGGCGACCGGCGAGGCGATGCCGGTCGAGGCGATCGCCGGCAAGATCCTGTCCGAGCACGGCGAGCTGACGGCGGTCGTCACGATCCTGCACGACCGCCGCGAGGCGATCGAGAAGGCGCAGCTGTACGAGCAGCTGAAGCAGGCGTCGGACGAGCTCGAGCGCAAGATTCAGGCGGCGACCGCCGACATCGCGCAGCAGAACGAGCTGCTGCGGCGCCAGGCGATCGAGCTCGAGCAGGCCTCGGCGCTCAAGTCGCAGTTCCTCGCGAACATGTCGCACGAGTTCCGGACGCCGCTGAACGCGATGCTCGGCTACACGTCGATGCTGCTGCAGGGCGTCGCCGGGCCGGTGCGAGCCGCCGGTGCAAGCGGCAGCTCGGCGCGCATCGAGTCGAACGGCCGCCACCTGCTGACGATCATCAACGAGATCCTCGACATCTCCCGCATCGAGGCGGGCCGGATGCCGCTGCAGCTGTCGACGTTCAAGATCCCGGAGCTGGTCGCCGAGGTGAAGGCCGAGCTCGAGCCGATCATCATGCGCTCGAAGCTCGCGGTCACGCTCGACTCTGCCGAAGGATCTGCGCGCCGATCTCGAGCGATCGCCAGAAGGTGAAGCAGATCGTGCTGAACCTGCTGAGCAACGCGCTGAAGTTCACGCACCAAGGCGGCGTCACGATCACGCGCGCGGCGCAACCAGCGCGAGCGGACGGTCGACGCTGTCGGTCGCCGACACCGGCATCGGCATCGCGCCGGCCGATCAGGAACGGATCTTCGAAGACTTCCGGCAGCTCGATAACTCGCCGACGCGCGCGTACGGCGGCACCGGCCTCGGCCTCTCGATCTGCCGCCGGCTCGCGCAGATGCTCGACGGGCGCATCATCGCTGCAGAGCGAGGTCGGCAAGGGCTCGACGTTCACGCTGACGCTGCCGCTCAAGGGACGGAGATGACAACCAAACGTCGAACGACCCGCGCGTGCTGCTCGTCGACGACTATCCGGACGCGCGCGAGATGTACAGCGAGTACCTCGCAGTTCTCCGGCTTCGACGTCGTCGAGGCGGCGAACGGCATCGAGGCGCTGCAGCAGGCGCGTCGACGCGCAGCCCGGACATCATCCTGATGGACCTGTCGCTGCCGGTGATGGACGGCTGGGAGGCGACGCGGCGGCTGAAGGCCGACGAGCGCACGGCCGCGCATTCCCGTCGTCGCGCTCACCGGCCACGCGCTCGCCGGCATTTCTGAAGGCGCGAAGAAGGCCGGCTGCGACGCGTTCGTCACCAAGCCGTGTCTGCCCTGAAGATCTCGTCAAGGAAATCCAGACGAGTTCTCGACGAGCCGGCGTCACGCGGCCAGGAAAGTCCGCAGGAGCGGCAAACATGCCAAAACAGTCGGTTAGCGCGCGAAAGGGCGGCCGCGGCCGCGCCGCCTGCGAGCGCGCTGGCGCGGCGCGAGTCGCAGAAGCCCGCGGCGCCAGCGAAAACGAACGGACGAGGCACGCCCCGCGCGGTCGCTGCGAAACCATCGGCCCGCAACGGCGTCGGCGCGCGAGCGCCGCGCCGCCGAGCAGACCGGTCAGCCCGAACGGCAGCCGAGCCTGAGCGCGGTCGCCAGCCGCGGCAAATACGTCTACTGCATCATCGAGGCGACCGATCCGCTGCGCTTCGGCCCGATCGGCATCGGCGCCGATCCGTCGGAGGTCTACACGGTCCACTACAAGAACCTCGCGGCGGTCGTCTCGGACGCGCCGCTCGAAGTGCTCGACTCGACGCGCGAGAACGTGCTGGCGCACGAGCGCGTGAACGAGACGGTCATGCGCGAGCACACCGTCATCCCGATGTCGTTCGGCACGATCTTCAAGACGCGCGAGGACATCGTCGAGCTGCTGCGGTCGGCGGCCGAGGCGTTCGGCGACGTGCTGAACAAGATGCAGAACAAGCTCGAGTTCGGCCTCAAGGTGCTCTGGGATCGCGATCAGGCGATCCGCGAGGTCGAAGGCGAGGACGAGGACATCCGCCGGCTGAAGAAGGAGATTTCCGGCCAGAAGGGCCCGACCTACTTCGCGCGCATGCAGTACGGGCGGCTCATCGACGCGCGCGCTGCAGGCGCGATCGGAGCGCTACGTCGCCGAGATCCTCGACGAGCTGCGCGACGTGTCGGTCGCGTCGCGCATCAACAAGCCGATCGGCGACAAGATGATCATGAACGCCGCGTTCCTCATCTCGCGCGATCAGGAAGCGCGCGTTCGACGCGAAGGTCAAGGAGATCGCGAGCCAGTTCGACAAGCTGACGTTCAAGTACACCGGGCCCGTGGCCGCCGTACAACTTCGTCAACATCCGGCTGAAGCTGGAGAGGGCATAGCCTTCACGCTGCGCATGTTCATTCTCGACTCGCTTCTCATCGGCTCTCTGCGGTTCGTCCTCGACAAGGTCGTCGCCGCCGCCGAGGCGGAGATGCACGACGACACGGCGCTGCGCGAGCAGCTGCTCGAAGCGCAGATGCGAGCTCGAGCTCGGCGAGCTGACCGACGACGAGTTCGCGGAAATCGAACGCGACGTCCTCGCGCGCATGCGCGAACTGAAAGGGACGGCGCAAACCGGCGCGATCTCGATGTCCAAAGGCACCACGATCGAGCTCGAACACTTCGACGACGAGCCCAAGAATTAGCTTCATCTTTTTCGGCGGCAAAGGAGGCGTCGGCAAGACGACCTGTGCCGCCGCGCGCGCGGTCGCAGAGTCAGCTCGCGGCCGGCGCGTCCTCGTCGTGTCGACCGATCCCGCCCACTCGTTAGGGGACGTGTTGAACGTCCGTTTGTCCGCGCGCGTCCGTCACGTTCGCGCCGCCTTGAGCGCTGTGGAGCTGGATGCGCCCCGCGCGTTTGCGCGGTGGATTTCCCGACACCACGCCGCACTTGCAGACGTGCTCGCACACGGCACGTGGCTCGATCGGGACGACATCGACGCGTTGCTGGCACTGCCGCTCCCTGGCGTCGACGAGTTGGTCGGGATGCTCGAGATCGTGTCGCTCGCGACCCGTTCCAAACGCGCATCGAAGCCGTCGAAGGCTGCGCCGTACGATCTCGTCGTCGTCGATACGGCACCCACCGGCCATACGCTGCGTCTGCTGGCCGCGCCGGACGCGGTTGCGGCGATCGCCGCCGTCCTCGACGGGCTCGAAGAGGAGCATCGGATCATCAGGCGCGAGTTCGGACGGATCGGCCGGCCCGAAGCGGCCGATCGGTTGATCGATTGGCTCGTCCGCGAAGCGGCAGAGACAGGTGCCCTGCTGCGCGATCCCAGCCGTACCGCGTTCGAATGGGTCATGCTCCCCGAGGAGCTGTCGCTCGAGGAGACCCGCGACGGCGTCGCCGCGCTGCGGACGGCGCAAATTCCGATCTCCGAGGTCATCGTCAATCGCGTGCTGCCGCCGGGTCCGCGCTGCCCCTTGTGCGATCCACGGCGCGCCGAGGAGCGGCGGGTCATCGCCAAAACATTCCGTGCGCTTCGGCCGCTGGCGGTTCGCTTCGTGCCGGCAGAGGCGCGCGAGCCGCGCGGCATCACGCTGCTACGGGCGGTGGGTCGATCGCTTACCGGCGCGGCGAGACCAGTTCATTATTTGTCGCGGGAAACGGCTGTCGGCCGGCGAACGACGCGATCGTCTGAAACATTCGCTCGCATTACGCAACCTCGATGCGCGCCCGCTGAGACACTCGACGTCTTCCGCGACGCCCGTTTGTTGTTCTTCGGTGGAAAGGGCGGCGTGGGCAAGACCACGGTGGCTGCAGCTGCCGCGCTCAGGCTCGCGAGGTGCGATCCGTCCCGCCGCGTTCTGCTGCTCTCAACCGATCCCGCGCACTCGCTGGCCGACGTGCTCGATGACACGATTGGCGATCGTGAAACGACGGTGCGGGGCGGCCCGGCGAATCTGTATGTTCGCGAGCTCGACGCGGCACGGGCGCTTGCCGTGCGCCGGACGGATCTCGAAACCGCGCTCTCGGAGCTGAGTGCGAGGCTTGGCGCAGAATCCTCGCCGGCAGCGCACCTGCTGGACCTTGCGCCGCCGGGGATCGACGAGCTGCTGGCGCTCGTGACCGTTACGGAGTTGACCGCGGATGGTGCAGACGCCAACGCGGCCGCCGATCCGCGGTACGGCCTCATCGTGGTCGACACGGCGCCGACCGGCCATGCGCTCCGCCTGATGGAAATGCCCGACATCGCGCACGAATGGGTGCAGCATCTGATGCGCGTGCTGCTCAAATACCGTTCGGTCGTGAAGCCCGGACAGCTGGCGCAGGAGGTCGTCGCGCTTTCGCAGTCGATCCGACGTCTACGAACTCTTTTGCGCGATCCTGCGGCGACGCGGTTCATCGTCGTCACCCGCGCGGCCGAGGTGCCACAGCTCGAGACCGGACGTCTCGTCGCTTCTCTTCGACGGCTGACGCTCGCCGTACCGGCTCTCATCGTCAACGCTCGCACCATGCCGTCGAGCAAGTGCCCGCGCTGTCGCCGCGCGGCGGCCGCCGAGCGACGCGCGGTGTCGACGCTCGCAAGGAGCTGCAGCCGGCGGCGGTGCGCTATCATCCAGACGCCGCTCGTGGCGCCGCCTCCGCGTGGCAGTCGGATGCTCGAGCGGTGGGCGAGCCGCTGGACTGCATGACCGACAAGGCTACGTACGTTTATTGCCTGATTGCCGCCGACCGTCGGCCGATCCTGCGGCGGGCCGCGCGCGGCCTTCCCGGCACTGGTGCGATTCGCCTCATCGACGTCGATCGAGGGTTATGGCTCGTCGTCGCCGACGCGCCGCTCGATCGGTACGGGGCTGAGGCGATCAACGCCAAGCTGTCCGATCTCGACTGGGTATCGCGCCTTGCCGTGGATCACGAAGCGGTCGTCGAAGCGTTCATCACCACCGCCAAGGCCGTTCTGCCGATGAAACTCTTCACGCTGTTTTCGACCGACCAGCGGGCGAAAGATCACATCGCGAACGAGCGCCGACGTATTGATGCGGTTCTCAAGCGCGTCGCCAGACGGGTAGAGTGGGGCGTTCGCGTCGTCCTCGACAGAAACAAGGCGCTCGCGAAGAGTGGCGTCTCGAAAGTCGCACCGCCATCGAGCGGGATTTCGTATCTGGCACGGAAGAAAGGGCAGCGCGACGCCGCATCCGAGCTCGCCGAGCGGGCGCGGCTGGTCGTGAGCGGCCTGTACGAGGACCTCGCAAGAAATGCGGCGCTCGCTCGCCGTCGTCCGGCGCGCGAGGTGCCGGTGCCCGACGGACCGCTGCTGCTCGACGCGGCGTTTCTCGTGACCCAGGCGAGGTCGGTGCGGTTTCGTACGCTCGCGGAGCGTCATGCGCGTGCGCTTTCACGAACGGGTTACCGCGTCACCGTGACCGGTCCCTGGCCGCCGTACAGCTTCATTCAGGAGTAGCCGGACGTGGCAAAGCTTCCAAACGGCGCCGACGAGACCATCGCGGATCAGGTGCTCGACACGCCAGATTCGACGCTTCTCGATCTGTTGGATCGGCTGCTCGACAAAGGTGTGATGGCGACCGGCGACGTCACGATTGGCGTCGCGGGCGTGGACCTCATTTATCTTCGGCTTTCAGCGCTTCTGTGCGCCGCCGATCGGCTGCTGCCCATGCCGCCTGAATCTCCGCGTCGTCGTCCGAAACGACGCGGTCGCGCATGAAGAAGAAGAATTCGACTCGAAGGCGCAAGAAAAGCGCTCGGACCCCGACGCTCGTCAAGAGAGTGACCGCGGCCGATCTCCGCGCACTTCGTAAGGAAATCGATCGTCGCGCGGCGCCGATGCGCTGGAATCCTGCTGCCGACGATGTGCAGCGGTCGGTGGCGCAGCTGGTGCTGACCGTCGTCGAGTTTCTCCGTAAGCTGATGGAGCGGCAAGCGATTCGCCGCATGGAGCAGCGGACGCTCACGCGTAAAGAAGTTGAAGCCGTCGGCGCGGCGCTGATGGAGCTCGAGAAAACAATTCTCGAAATCGGCGAGCGCTTCGGTATCGCACCTGAAGATCTCAACCTCGATCTCGGTCCGCTCGGAAAATTGATGTAGGGCCGTTGCGGTATCATGCGGATGTGATTCGCGATCGCGCGCGTCTGTCCGTCATCGCCACGGCGGTCGTTCTGTGCGCGCTTTTCCGCACGGCTCCGGCCGCCGCCGATACCGCGCTCCCCGCGAATGCGGACGTGCGCGTCGGATCGGCCGTGACGCTCGAGGCGTTCACGCGCGCGGTCGCCACGCGCTATCACGTGCTGCTGCGGCGCGTCGTTGCCGCCGACATCGACCGCGACGGTGACGTGGATTTCGTCGCCGCGACCGACGGCGGGCTGCGCGTCTGGGTGAACGACGGCCGCGGGCAGCTGACCGCGAAGGCGCCGCAACAAGGCGTCGCGCCGATCGCGTTTGCGCCGGGCGTCGCGTGGAACGGCGACAGCTCGAGCCGCGACCTTTCGGTGCAAAACGAGCTGCCATCACCGCGCGTGCATTCGTCGTACGCGCACGCGCCGCCGCCGCCCGCCGGAACTGTCGGCGCTCCCTCTCAGCCCGGTCACGTTCCCAGTCCCACCCGCGGCGCCCGCATCCCTCGTGCTCCTCCTCGCTGAGCGTTAGCGCTGATGCGCCTCGCCACGACCTGGCGCGGCGAGCAGTTCTCTTTTTCTTGGGAAGCGTTGATGCTTGTACCACGCACTGTGTTCGTGGTGTCGTGCGCGCTCGCGCCTGTTGCGGCGGCGCTGGCACAGGACCCCTCTTCACTGAGTTCGCGCGCCATCACTATCGCCGACGCGGTCGACGAGGCGCTTCAGCACAATCTGGCTCTCATCGCGGAGCGCAGCAATTTGTCGATCGCCGACGCGTCGATGGTCGCGGCACGCCTGCGGCCAAACCCGGTCGTCAGCGTCAGCGCCGATCATCTGGATTTGCTGGGCACCGGCTTCAGCGAGGTGAACAACGGCGGTCCTCCGGAGATTGCGGCACGCGTGGACGTCCCGCTCGAGCGCGGGCGAAAACGCGAGGCGCGCATCGATGTCGCGTCGTTCCTGGTATCGGCGGCCCAGGCGCAGTTTGCCGATGCGGTCCGAGCCCTGAGAGGCGAGGTGACGCAGGCGGCGATAGACGTCATCGCCGCGAAGGCGACGCGTGATCTCGTAGCGGACAACCTGCGCGCGTTCGAAGAACTGGCGCGCGTAAACCAGGCCCGTGCAACCGCCGGCTCGATCGCACCGTTCGAGTCGACCCGCGCGCAGGTGGCGATGCTCCAGTTCCGCAGCACGATGGTCAGGGCCGACCTCGATCTCGCGACCGCGCTGGCCCGCTTGAGAACGTTGATGGGTCGATCGCCAGGCGATCGGCTGGAGCTCGCCGCAAGTTTGGACGGCGGAACCTCCAACCCGGCGCCGGACGTCGGCGATCTGCAGCACGTGGCTCTGACGACGCGTCCGGACCTGCGGGCGCTCGAGCTTTCTCAATCGCGATCGCTCGCTGACCTTCGCCTTCAAGAGGCGCTGGGGAAAGTCGACTACACAATCGGCGCGGAATACCGGCGCCAGCAGGGCATCGCCGGAAAATCGAACTCGCTCGGGTTCTTCTTCAGCGCGCCGCTCCCGATCTCGAGTCGTAATCAGGGCGAGATCGCGCGTGCCGGAGCCGAAGGTGAACAGGCCGCCCGGCAAATTTCGGCGCGGCGGGCGCAGATCGAGGCGGACGTCCAGAGCGCGTATCACGAGTACGTCGAGACGCGCGACATGGTTCTCGGAATGGAGCGCGACCTCTTGCAGCCAGCACAGTCCGTGCGCGACATCGCCGCCTACACGTACCGGACCGGCGGGTCGACACTGCTCGAGCTGCTCGACGCTCAGCGCGCGTTCACCGACACGATGCAGAGCTATGTCGAGGCGCGGGCAAGTCTGCGAAGAGCGATCGCGCGTTTGAATACGGCAGTCGCAACGGAGGTGGTCCAGTGAGGTTGACGGCTCGATGCACCTTGACTGCGCTTCTGACTGCTTCGACGCTCGCGGCGGTGTCGTGCAGCCGGCCCTCGGCCGATGCTTCGTCGGGCGCTGCTGCAGCCACCTCGTCGCATGAGCCGGCCGGCGTTGCCGTCGATCCGCGAATGCGCGCGGCGATTACCGTGGCCGCGGTCCAGCCTCGCGATGTCGCCACCGTCTTGAACGTCGCCGGGAAGGTGCAGTTCGACGAAGACCGAGTGGCGAGGGTAATCGTCCCTCTCGCGGGACAGGTCGCCGATCTGCGCGTAAAGCTCGGTGATTCGGTGAAGAAAGGACAGCCGCTCTGCTCGATCACCAGCCGCGAAGCGGCAAGCGCGGTCGGCGAGCACGCCGACAGCCACAAGGATCTCGATCTCGCCGAGAAGAACGCCGCGATGACGCAGGACCTGTTCGATCATCAGGCCGCATCGAAAATGGCGCTGCAGCAGGCGCTGAACGATCTCGCAAAGGCGAAGGCGCGGGTCGCGCGCAACGAGGAAGCGTTGCGGATCCTGGGGCTGCGGAGCGAGAGCGACATGGCGACGTTCACCGGCCGCGTGCCGATCGTGTCCCCCATCGCGGGAACGGTCATCGAGCGCAAGGTGACGGATGGTCAGTTCGTGCAGAGCGACAGCACGCCGATCATCACGGTCGCCGACTTGTCGTCCGTCTGGATCGTCGGCGACGTGTTCGAACGCGATCTCCGTCACGTCCGCATCGGCGCACCGGCCACCGTGGCGGCCGCCGCCTACACCGGTGAGCCGTTCCACGGCCGCGTGAGCTACATCAGCGATTCGATTGATCCGTCGACCCGGGCCGCGAAGGTCCGCGTGGCCGTTCCGAATAAGGACGGTCGGCTGAAGCCGGAGATGTTCGCCACCGTCTCGCTCGACCTGCCGGAGGTGGAGCGCGCGATTACGGTGCCGGCTCGTGCCGTTTTCGTCGAAGACGGCCGATCGTTCGTGTATGTCGAGGCGGCCGGGGGCCGCTTCGAACGTCGCGGTATCGAGGTCGCCGACACGCCAGGAGCCGACCGCCGTGTGCTGAACGGCCTTCGTGCCGGCGATCGGCGTGGTCGTCGACGGAGCCCTGCTGCTGCGGCAGGAAGAAGACAAGAAGGCCGGCTGATGGTCAAACGTCTCGTCTCGTTCGCTCTGTACCAGCCGCTCTTCATGCTGCTGCTGGTCGGGCTGTTCGTCGCCACGGGCGTGGTCGCATTCCGGTCGCTGCCGGTCGAAGCCTTTCCCGACGTCACCGACATCCAGACGACGGTCATCACGCTGTTTCCGGGTCACGCGGCGGAAGAGGTCGAAAAGCAGATCACGATTCCCCTCGAAATCGCACTCGCCGGGATGCCGCACTCGGTGCGGATGTTTTCGCACACGCAGTTCGGCCTGTCATATCTGACGCTGACATTCGACGATCAAATCGACGACTATTTCGCGCGGCAACGCGTTCTCGAGCGTTTGCCTCAAGCGGATCTGCCGCCGGACGTGCAGCCGCAACTTGCGCCCCTCTCGACACCCGTTGGCGAGCTCTACCGCTTTCGACTCGTCTCACAAACGGTCGACGCGACTGAACTCCGCGGCATCGAGGACTGGGTCGTGGAGCGGGCGCTCCGTATGGCGCCAGGCGTTGCGGACGTGGTGAGCCGTGGCGGCTTCATCAAACAGTACGAAGTGCACGTCGACCCTGCGCGAATGAAGGCCGACGGCGTGACGCTTCAGCAAGTGTTCACAGCCCTCGGCCGCGGAAACGCCAACGCGGGCGGCAATTATCTCGAGCAAGGTGAACAGCAGTACCTGATTCGAGGCGTCGGGCTCTTGCGCACGCCCGAGGACATTGCGTCGATCGTTGTCGCGGAGCACGGAGGAACGCCGCTGCTGATTCGCGATGTCGCCGAGGTGAGCGTCGGCGCCGTGCCGCGCCAGGGTCTGGTCGGGCGCGATGACGAGGACGAGATCGTCGCGGGCATCGTCTTGATGCGCAAAGGCGAGAACCCGTCCGAAGTCCTGCGGGAGATCAAGGAACGCGTCGATCATCTCAACGCGTCGGTCCTGCCCAAAGGCGTTCGCATCGTGCCGTTTTACGACCGCTCGCAGCTGATCGCGACGACGTTGACGACCGTGTTTCGAAATCTGATCGAGGGCGCACTCCTCGTCACGCTGGTGCTCTACGTGTTTCTGCGAAACGGACGCGCCGCGGGCATCGTCGCCGTGATTATCCCGCTTGCGCTGCTCGGCACGTTCATCGGGCTGCGTTTGCGCGGGATTCCGGCCAACCTGCTGTCGCTCGGCGCGATGGACTTCGGAATCATCGTCGACGGTGCCGTGATCGTCGTGGAGAACGTATTTCGCACGCTGGCTGAGCGCGGACGGGCGATCGATCGGGAATCGGCGCGCGATACCGTGCTCGATGCGACAGTCCAGGTCGGAAGGCCGACGCTCTTCTCCATGTTGATCATCATCGTCGCGAACATTCCGATCTTCACGCTCCAGCGGCAGGAAGGCCGGATCTTCGCGCCGATGGCGTACACGATTTCGTCAGCGCTCATCGGCTCGCTGATTTTTTCGCTGACCCTTGTGCCTTTGCTGTGTTTCTTCCTGCTCGGCCGCGGCGTGGCGCACGAGGACAACCGGCTCGTCGACGCGTGTCGCCGCGTTTATCGGCGCGTGCTGGAGCGGACGCTGCGGCATCCGCTTGCGGTGATTGGCGCGGCGGCGGCCGCGCTTGTCGTGGCCATCCTGCTCGTTCCGCAGCTGGGTTCCGAGTTCCTCCCGGAGCTGAACGAAGGGACGATGTGGGTCAACCTGATGTTGCCTTCGAGCGTCTCCGTGTCGGAAGCATCGCGGATGTGCGCACGCGTGCGGAGCATCATTCGACAATTTCCAGAGGTCGTGCAGGTGATTTCGCAGACAGGTCGGCCAGAAGACGGAACCGATCCGAAAACGATCAACATGGCGGAGTTCTTCGTCGATCTCAAGCCGCCTTCCGAATGGCCGCGCGGCGTCGGACGTGAGCAGCTGGCGGCGGATATCGAAGATGCCGTCGGCGCGGTGCCCGGGTTCGAACCGGCCATGTCGCAGCCAATCCGCGACAACGTCCTCGAGAGCATCTCGCAAATCGACGGGCAGATTGTGATCAAGGTGTTCGGGGACGACCCCGTGATCCTCCGTCAGAAAGCCGCGGATATCTTGCGGGTCGTCTCGAGCGTGCGCGGGGTCTCGAGAGCGTTCATCGATCGCGGCGGACAGGTGCCGCAGCTTCAGATCGAGATCGATCGACCGCGATCGGCGCGGTACGGGCTGAACGTCGCCGATGTCGAGGACGTCATCGAGACGGCTCTCGGCGGGAAGGTCGCGACGCAGATATGGGAAGGAGAGCGCCGGTTCGGCGTTGCTGTAAGGCTTCGGGAACAGGATCGGCGCGACCTCGCCGGCGTCAGCAACCTGCTCGTCGACACGCCGAATGGCGCGCGCGTGCCGCTCGCGCAAGTGGCGAACATCTCCGTGCGCAGCGGGAACATGAACATCAGCCGTGAAGCCGGCTCCCGCCTCGTCGCCATCGCCGTCTTTCTGCGCGGCCGCGACATGGGCGGGGTCGTCCAGGACATGCGCGACTCGATTCGACGCGACGTCGCTTTTCCCGCCGGCTACTACGCGACGTTCGGCGGCGAGTTCGAGAATCAGGAGCGTGCAATGGCGCGGCTGGCCGTGATCGTTCCGGTCAGCGTGTTTCTCATTTTCATCCTGCTGTTCAACGCGTTCGGCTCTGTTCGAAACGCAGGCATCATCCTGGCGAACATTCCTCTCGCGTCAATCGGGGGCATCGTCGCGCTCTACTTCACCGGAATTCACTTGAGCGTCTCCGCGGCCGTCGGGTTCATCGCGCTGTTCGGCCAGGCGGTCTTGAACGGCGTCGTCATGGTCAGCTATTTCGCCGATCTCCGTGAGGAGGGCCTCTCGCCGTTCGACGCAGTCGTGAACGGTGCCACGACAAGGCTGCGCACGGTGTTGATGACGACGCTGCTGGCGATGCTCGGGCTCTTCCCGATGGCGCTCTCGCACAGCATCGGATCCGAAGTGCAGAAGCCGCTCGCGGTCGTCATCATCGGCGGTCTGGTCTCGGCGACGCTGCTGACGATCTTCGTGCTGCCGACGCTCTATTTCTTGCTGGAAGATCGAGCCGCGCGCGCCAGCGCGGCGCGCTGACGCGCGACCGCTCCCTGCGACCCGAGGACGTCGCCGACGATCATCGACAGGCCGCCGAACACGGCGAACCTCGGCGCATTGGCGGTCGCGCCGAACTGAACGCCGCCGTCGAGCGCGTAGCGGGCGCCGATCTGATAGATGGCGCCGCCGTCGATCGACGTCACTCCGGATCCCGCGATGTCCTGTCTGGAAAACCAAAACACCTCAATGTACGGATTCCAGTTATCCGAAACCGCATCGCTCGCCGACACTGAGAACAAATGCTGAAAGTAGTGCGGCTGGTCACCGGCGCTGCCGATGGCGCCGACGCCGTAGTTCACGTCCACATGCGCGTGTCGGCCGATGTCCGTGCCGGTCAGCATGACGAGCGTGTAGTCCGCTTTGCCGGACCCGAGCCCTTTCTCCGCGCTCGCCGTCGGCAGGTTGATCGTCGGCAGAATGGAAAGTACCGGCACGCCGCCTGGATCGGCCCACAGCCGAAGCTTCGCGCCGATTTGCGTGTTCCCGATGCCGGCGACGCGTCCGCCCTCGTCCGCTTCCGTGAGGAGGCCATCGGTGCCGATACGCAGCTCCAGCCACTCGAGCAAGCCGACGCGAGCCGTGAACGGTGAGCCGAACGCGCTCGTAGAGCCTGCCGCGCGCGTGAACAGGCCGCCGAATTCAATCTGCAGCAAGCCGGTGCCGACGATGTGCGTTCCGTTGGTGATGTCGGGGCGATCCGGTTCGAGCGCTTCTTGAGCGCGGCACGTGCTTGCGGCACCGAAGAGCAGCGTCACCGCGAGGAGCGTGCGCGATACGGTCATCGATCGATTTCAACCAGCAGTTTCGACGCCGCCCCCGCGCCGATCGTGATCGGCCGTCGATCCTTCCCGCCGAGCAGAACGGAATCGGCGGCGGCATCGCGCGCCTCGACTTCGACTGGTCGGCCTGGCTTCAGATCGTGTTTCTCGATGAATCGCAGAAAGGCAGGATCCTGATCCGCAATCCGGGTGACTCGAAGCGGCGTCAGCACTGGACAGGTCAGCAGGTTGTCGAGCGGACGCTGCGCGATGGTTCCTTCAGGGCTGGGAATCGGATCGCCGTGCGGATCGTGCGTCGGCCGTCCGAGCATCTGATCGATCCGTTCGATCAGCCGCTCCGAGACGACGTGCTCGAGCTGTTCAGCATCGTCGTGCACTTCGTCCCAGCTCATGCCCATCACCTGAACGAGAAACAGCTCCACGAGGCGATGCCGTCGCAGGACGAGCACGGCGAGCCGCTCGCCGGCGGCGGTCAGGCGTACTCCTGTGTACGGCTGGTACTCGGCGAGACCAGACTCAGCAAGCGCCTTCACCATCGTCGTCGCCGTGCCAGGCGTCACGCCGAGCGATGCCGCCACCTGACCCATCGGGACGAGCAGCGGGTGGTCGTCCGGCCGCGCCGGTTTCGCAAGGCCGGACTGGCCGTGGAAGATGGCCTTCAAGTAATTCTCGACCGTGCTCGACGGGAGCATCGAGCGCTATTATCCAACAGCATGGCGCTTCGCGATCGCATTGCTACGCCTGAAGGAAAGCGGACGTACGTCCGCACGCTGTTCGCAACGATCGCGGATCGCTACGACCTGATCACGCGCCTGTTGTCGTATGGACAGGACCGCCGCTGGAAACGGCATCTCGTCGCGCTTGCGGGAGTCGATGATCGCACGCGGGCGCTGGACCTCGCGACCGGCACCGGCGATATTGCCTTTGCGCTGTCCGACCGCGGCGCGCGCGTCGTCGGCCTCGACATCACCCCGAGGATGATCGAAATTGCGCGCGAGAAACGCGGCACGATGAATACCGACGCGCGGCGCGGCACCATACATCTGCTCGTGGGCGATATGGTCGCTCTTCCGTTTCCGAACAGCTCATTCGATCTCGTGACGACCGGCTACGGCCTGCGCAACGTGCCCGACCTGCCAGCCGCGATTGGCGAAATCGGCCGCGTGCTCAGGCCGGGCGGCCGCGTGTTGTCGCTCGATTTCAACAGACCGGGAAATGCGGTCGTACGGACGGTCTATCTCGCGTATCTCTCAATCGTCGGCGGCGCGATCGGGTGGATGCTGCACCGGGATCCCGATACGTACAGGTACATTCCGGCATCCATTCGCAACTATCCTGGTGCGGAAGCGGTCGCTCGGCTCATGGAGTCGTCGGGCTTCCGCGGCGCTCGCTACGATCGAGTTCTCGGCGGCCTGATGGCGATCCACGACGCCCGCAAAAATGCAGATTGACACCGCGAACTGGTCGGGCGAAGGCACGTTTACGCAGGTGCTCATCGATCATCTCAAGTCGATCGATCGCGTCGCGTTTGTTCGCGTCGAGGACGCGCCGGCGAGCCGCAGTGAAGCGGACTACAACTTCATCAGCAATGAGATTTTCGTTGGCTTTGCAACCGCCGTACGACAAGAGCGGGTTCGCCGGTTCGGCTTTCTGCCCGCGACACGGGACGTCGTCGAGAAAACGATGACCCTGGAGGGGCTCGAGCGTGCGCTCGCCGCCTTTGCCGCCATAGGGGATCCGGACTATTCAGACGGCAGCATGATGCAGTACCTTCGAACGGAGCGAGTCGTGCCGCCGTATCAGACACGCGGCTACAAACTCGTCGAGCTCGTGCGGATTTACGAAGCCGGTGCCGCCGAGGCGGCGAAGGACACACCTTCGATCTAATGTCGAGCAGGCGCACCGCCGAAACTCCCGGTGTGCGACACCTGCGCCTGGCTTGCCGGTATGTGCAACCGCGCGCACAACCACGCTAAATCATGAGTCTTGTTCCGTCACTCCTCCAGGCGATCGTCCAACTGGACGGCGAAGCCTTGGTCATGCATGCCGGCGACAAACCGTACGTCGTGGCACCGAACGGCCAAGTCGATCTGGCGACGCGCGGGCTGACGCTCGATGCGGTGAACGGGATTGTCGCGCAGATGCTGCCATCCGACGTGCAGCGCGCGCTCGACGAGTTTGGCGCCGCGCAGTACGAGCTGCCCGGCAGCCCGGAATTTCCTGGCGAACATTTCACCGTTGTGGCCGCACGCGGGGGCGACGACGTGTGGGCGGAAATCCGGCGCAGGCGAGTCGCCGAGGACGTGCCGGTTGCCGTCGAGCCGTTTGCGTTGCCAGAGCCGATCGTGTCGGTGGTGGAACAACCGATTGCGCCCCGTTTGATTGCCGCGCCCGCACCCGAGGCGAGCGTCACGGTGGCCGAAGCCAGCGTCGTACTGCCGGAAGCCAGCGTCGTACCGCCGGAAGCGAGCGTCACGCTGTCCGACAACCTGGCCTCAACGGCGACGACCGAAACGTCGTGGAGCGATGTTGGCGATGTATACGGCACGGCCCAACCCGTTTACCGCGGCGCGACGGTGGGCCCGGACGACGACCTGGACGACACGCTCGACATGCCCGACGCGGCGCAGTTCTGGAGCGCCGAGTCGAAACGCGAGCTTTCTGTCGACGACGACGACATCGCGTACGAGCCGCGCGAGATCGAGGGATCGTACAGCAACGAGTTGACCTGGCCTCGGCAGGTTTCGCCCGTTGAAGTTCCGACCGAAACGTTTTCGGCACCAGTCTCGGAACCCGTCACCGGCGAGGCGGTAGCGGCACCAGGAGGGGAATTCGCCGAAGAGCCCGCGGCACGAGAACACGAAGCTGAAGCCGCGTCGGTCGAACCCGCGGCATTCATCGAGGAGGCGGCGCCCGCGCCAATTGAAGAAATCTCTGTCGCCGAACACATCGTCGTCGTGTCGGAAACGCCGCATGAGGAGGAGAGCCCGATCGCGATCGCCGCAGAGGTCCGGGTCGAACCGGAGCTGACGGAAGAGCCTGTCGCCGCCGATCCGATTGCCGCCGATCCGATTGCCACCCATCCGATTTCGACCGAGCCGATCGGCGCCGCCGCGACCGTCGCCGACCCCATCGTCGCAGCGCCGATCGCCGAAGAACCGTTCACAGAAGCCGCGGTCGCGGACGCCTGGATCGCCGAATCGCCGTTGGTCGACTCGGCGACAGCAGAAGCGCAGGTGGCTGAACTCGAGATCGCAGAGCCGGCGGTCGGCGAAGCGGCGCACGAGGAGCCGTCGGTTCAAGAGCCGACCGTCGAAGAACCCGTTCTCGTCGCCGAACAGCCCAGCGTGGAAGAAGCGCCGGTTGACGACGTGATCGTCTTCGAGCTGACACCGTCCCCGGAGCTCGCGGCTGCTATCGAGGACGAAGAAGAGCCGGTGTTCACCGAAGCAGTGAGCGGAGGCGACGCGCCGCTATTCGAGCAGGTATCGACCAGCGAAGAAGCGCCGCATGTTGCGCCGGTCGAAGCCGTTGCCGAGTTCGAGCCGACGCACGGCGCCGACGACAGCGCGCCCGCCGACGAAGCAGCCGCGATCGTTGACGAACACCCGGCCGTCGAAGAATCCGCCGCCATCGAAGCACCCGCGGACATCGAAGACGACAGCGCGCCCGAGTTCCAGGAAGCGGCGCTGTACGAAACCGCGACTGCATTCGAGCCAGCGGCTGCGTTCGAGGATGAGCCCTCGTTCCAGGATGAACCTGCGGTCGAAGCCGAGACCTCGCTCGAAGATGAGCCGTCGGTGGAAGATGAGCCGTCGCTCGAAGATGAGCCCTCGTTCGAGGAGGCAGCCGAGTTCGAGGACGTGCCGACGTTCGCCGAGCCCACACACTTCCACGAGTCCGCGCCAGACTACGATGAGGCGCCGGTCTTCGTTCCGCCGCCGGTGTTCGAAACGCCCGCCGCCGCTCCGCCGCCGTACGTCGCCGCCGTCCCGCCGCGACCAGTGCAGCAGCCAGGCGTCGTTCTGCCGATGGCGCGCAACCCGATTAGATCCGACGCTCCACCGCCGCTCGTCGGCAGCGAATCGTATTCGGGTCTCGCCCGGCTGCTTCGCATTGCCGCCGCACGAGGCGCGTCTACCCTTTACTTGTCGTCCGATGCGCGACCATCAGTGCGGCTCGACAGCGAGATGCAAGCCATTGAGGGCGAGCCGATCCTGACCGCGTACGACGTGGAATCGCTGCTCCTCACGCTGATGCCCGAGCGCAGCCACGAGGCGTTGCGCACGGGTGCCGCGACGGAGTGGATATCCGATATCGAGGATGTCGGTCGCGTTCGTTGCATGAGTTTCCGCGACCAGCGCGGGCCGGGCGGTGTCTTCCGGCTGATGGCCGGCCGTGCCGTCTCGACCGAACAGCTCGGTCTCTCGCGGGAAGTCCAGGCGCTCGCGATGGAGCCCGAGGGTCTCGTGCTCGTCGCCGGCCCGCGGTCGAGCGGCAAGCGCACGATCATGTCGTCGCTCGTCGACTACATCAACCGCACGCGGCGCGATCACGTGATCACGATCGAGCGTGAGATCAACATCGTTCACGACCGCGGAACGTCGTTCATCAGCCAGCGCGAGGTGCGCGGCGGCAACGACGAGATGTACGCAGCCGCGCGAGCGGCGCTCCGCGAAGATCCCGACGTGCTGGTGATCGAGGAAATCAAGACGGGCGCACTCATGAACGTCGCGATCGAGGCGGCTGCGTCGGGTCATCTGGTCATCGGCGGCTTCTCGGCCCACAGCGCCACGCAGGCCGTCGACCGCATCATCGACCTGTACGCCCCGGAACATCGTCGCCAGATTCAGATGGCGATTGCCGATCACCTGCGCGGCATCGTCGTGCAGGTGCTGCTCCGGAAGAACGGCGGCGGTCGGCTGGCGGCGCGCGAGCTCCTGTTGAACACGCCGGCCGTTGCGAGCGTCATCGCCGAAGGAAAAACGTCGCAGCTTCCGATGGCGATCGAGGGCGGCCGCCGCCACGGGATGGTCCCGCTGAACGACGCATTGGCCGGTTTTGTTCAGAGCGGGACGGTGGATCCTCGGGAGGCGTACCACAAGGCGACCGATCGCGGCGGCCTGCTGGCCGTGCTCAAACGCCAGGGCGTCGATACATCGTTCGTCGAGCGGTTCGGATAAGCCCTTCAGCCTTTTTCGACGAACGGCTCGAGCTCTTTCGCCACAAACGCCAGCACGTCCTCTTCTGTGAGCTCGCTCGGATTTCCGTTCCCAATCACGCGTTCCGATTCAACGACTCGCCGTCCGCGGCCGCGGCTCGTGTGACCCATCACGAGCGGCTCGGGGCCGGTCGAGTCGAGCGCGAGCTCGATGAAATCGTCACCGGAACGATCCGACATCAACCGCACGCTGCCTGAAGGCGTGAACACCGTGAACGAGTGACTTTCGGATCGAAGAACGTTCGATACCTGGCGGAACATCGGAACGGCGATCCGCTCCAGAAACTGATCGTAATCGCGCGCCGCACGATCGACGCGGACCCGCCGTTCGGCGGCCGCGCGCTTTGCGGCCTCGATCGTCTGCTGGATGCGTCGTTTGACTTCAGATATTTCCATCAGATCACGCCTCGCGCGCGAAGTTCCGCGACCGTTTGATCGGTCATGCCGAGATCGCCGCGCAGCACGGCGTCTGTATGCTGGCCGAGCGTTGGCGGCGCCAATCGCACGCTCGCGGGAGTGTCGGATAATTTGACGGGCACGCCGAGGAGCCGCAAGGGGCCGATCGCCGCATGCTCGATGGTGGCGATCATGTCGCGGGCCGTCAGCTGCGGATCGGTGAACACCTCGTGCAGGTCGCGGACAGATCCACACGGCACGCCTGCCTCGTTGAGTCGTTCGATCCGGTACTGCCGCGGATGGGATCGCAGCGCGTCGGTGATCAACCGCTCGATTTCGGCGTGCTGCACGACCCGCTGGCGGTTCGTCGCGAACCGCTCCTCAGGTTCAATGCCGGCGACGCCGCAGAACGTGCGCCATTGCTGGTCGTTGCCGACGGCGAGCACGAATTCGCCGTCAGAGGCGCCGAACGTCTGATACGGCACAATCGTCGGATGGCGGTTGCCCATCCGACCGGGCGCTGCGCCGGTGATGAAATAGATCGCCGCCTGATAACTGAGCAGCGCGGCGACCGAATCGAGCATGCCGATGTCGACGAGCTGGCCCCGGCCAGTGCGCTCTCTCGCGAACAGCGCCATCGCGATCCCCTGGGCCGCAAACATCCCGGAGACGATGTCGCTGATGGCGACGCCCAAGCGGTACGGCGGTCCGCCGGCGGCGCCGGTGATGCTCATCAAACCGCCTTCCGCCTGCATCACGGCATCGTAGCCTGGCTCGTTCCGTCGTGGCCCAGTCTGGCCGAACCCGGAAATGGAGCAGTAGACCAGCCGTGGATGCCGCGGCGCGAGCGTCGCGTAATCAAGCCCCAGCTTCGCCAGGGTGCCGGGCCGGAAATTTTCAACGAGGACGTCGGCCTTCGCGATGAGCTGCTCGAGCGCGTCGCGCCCCTGAGGAGCTTTGAAGTCGAGCGTGACGCTTTCCTTGTTCCGGTTGATGCTGAGAAAGTACGCGCTCTCGCCGTCCGCGAACGGCGGGCCCCAGTGCCGCGTGTCGTCTCCCTTGCCGGGCTGCTCGATTTTAATGACTCGCGCGCCCATATCCGCGAGCAGCATCGTGCAGTACAGGACCCGAGAGGACGCGGGTGAGATCGACGATCGTGATACCGTCTAAAGGCTGCATGACTGATCGAATGATTATTGTCTATGCCGGCAGCGCCTGACGCGCCTGCGAACAGGTGAAAGAGTTGCTTTCACGCGAAGCCGTGTCGTTCGACGTCAGGAACGTTGACGAAGACGATCGCGCGTACGACGACTTGCTCGCGCTCGGACTCCGCACGGTCCCCGTCACCGTGTTCGGCGCTCGCATCGTGAAGGGGTTCGACCAGCCGGCGCTCACCGCCGCGCTCGCCGAGTTCCGCGAGACGCGTTGAGGCCGCGCGCGATGGTCACGAGGTCCGAGACGAGGGCGTACGCCGTCTGCGTCAGGCCCGAGCCGCGCTGAACGATCGCGATTTCACCAAGCAGATCGGTCTCGAGAATCACGGCGTTCTGCTGTCCCTTCGAGACCCGCCAGCAGATCAGATCCCGGCAGCTCAGTAGGTGCGACGCTCGCGCGCACCCGGCGACCGTGGCGGCGTGCGCTCGCGACGAGTTTTATGCGGCCGCCACGCGCGCGGACCGCCGCCACGCGTTCAACCGATAGTCCCGCGATACCCTGCCGGTCCACGAGCGTCGGCGTCAAGCGGGCGCCGAGCAGAACGTTGGCGAGCGCCGCAGCCTTTGCCGCCGCGTCCCAACCGTCCACATCCAATGATGCGTCGGCTTCCGCAATCCCGGCTTTCTGCATGGCCGCGAGCGCTCCCTCGAGCGGTTCGCCGCGTTCCATTGCCGTCAGGATGAAATTTGTCGTGCTGTTCACGACGCCGCGAAAACCGGCCACGCGGACGCCGGGAAGCGTCTCGCGGACGAAATTGAAGATCGGAATGCCGTCCATCACCGCGCCTTCGAACAACAGCTGCCGGTCTGCTCGCCGCGCGGCGCGAGCGAGCTCACCGAATGCGAACGCGACCGGACCTTTGTTGGCGGTGACGACATGCGCGCCCCCGGCAAGCGCGGCACGAACGTGATCGATGGCTGGTTGGCCGCGCGCGATATCCAGCGTCGTCGTTTCGACGACGACGAGCCGACGCTTGCGGGCGGCCGCAGCGTGGGTTTTGAGCACGGACCGAAGAAACGCGACGGTCGACCCCGCTTCCTCGGCGCCCACGGGGAGACCGCGCTCGACACGCGTCGCAAGGCTGCGTCCATCGACACCGCGCCGAGCCCGCACGACGCCGTGGCGCCGTGTCGCGATCGCGACAACCCGCGCATTGAGATCGAAGTCGCGTTCGAGTGTCCGTTTCTGCTCGTGCAGGAGGTGGACGAACCGTCGGGCTACGTGGCCGAAGCCAACGAGAATCAAATCGAAGGTCATCGCGCGAACCCGCGAATGCTACTGCCGCGCGCCCATATCGACGAGGAGATCGCGCAGTCGGCCGAGGCCGGCCCGCAGATAGTCCGTCTTGTCACCGAATCCGATCCGCAGGTATCCGTCCATTCCAAAATGATCGCCGGGAACGAGCAGCACGTTCTTGTCGATCCGCAGCCGGTTCACGAGAGCCGTGGAGTTGATTCCATGCTCGTAGCGCACGTAGACGATGGCGCCCGCGTCAGGGGGCGCGTACTTGAAGAGGCTGCCCTGCTCATTGAGCCACGCCGCGATGATCGGGTAGTTCTCGTTGAGAATGGCCCGGGTCCTCGCGAGAATTCGAAGGCGCCGGTCTGGCTGGAGCGCGCGACGTGCCAGCGTGTCGCTCAGTGCGCCGGGCGAAATGGTCGTGTAGTCGTGATACGACCAGAGCTTGCCGACGAGTGCAGGCGGCGCGACGATCCACCCGATTCGCAAACCCGGCAACCCGTAAGCCTTCGACAAACCGCTCGTGACGATGGCGCGCTCGTAGCGGCCCCACATCGACGGCGTTTCGCGTCCGTCGCGCTCGGCGCCGCGGTAGATCTCGTCAGACAGCACCCACGAGCCGTAGCGCGTCGCGACTGCGGCGATCCGATCGAGATCCGCAGCTTCGATGCGTGCGCCGGTCGGGTTATTGGGATTGCAGATGATGATCAGCTTGGTGCGCGCCGAGACGAGTTGCTCCAGCCTGTCGATCTCGACGGTCCACGCGAGCGACGGTCCGCGTTGCGACAACCGCCACTCCTTCACGTCGCCGCCGAACGCGCGAGCGAGTCCCCACGTCTGCATGTAGTTCGGCACCATCAACACGACTTCGTCACCCGGCTCGACGAGATTCCATGTCGTGATGTAGTTGGCTTCAGATCCGCCGTTGGTGATTTGCACGTGGTCGGTGGTCGCGCCCGGGTACAACGCCGCGACCGCCGCGCGCAGCGGCAGTGTGCCGTTCGATTGCGTGTAGCGGAGCCGCTCTGCCAACAGCGCGTTCCGCGACTCGTCGTCATCGACTAATTCGCCCAACGTGAGCGGATGAACGCCGCTCTCGGAGAGATTGAACTCCACCTGATTTTCGTATGTGGACTGCATCCGCTCCATTGCGAATTCGTCGAGTCTCATGGCGTCCACTGTACCCTATACTGTCGCCTCTGACTGCGACCGCTCCCGACCTCGCGCCGATTCCTGCGGGTGAATTTCTGATGGTACGGACCGGCGCCGCCGAATACGTACGCGTCGGCATTCGGATACTGTGTTCAGGATGAAATGACGAACGAGTCCCAATCGCTTGATGTCGAAGGCTACGCGCGCGCGAGGCGCGTATTGATGCGACGCGACCCCGTTCTCTCCGCGCTCATCAAGCGCATCGGCCCGTGCGGCATGGCGGGGCGGCAGCGAAACGATCACCTCACGGCACTGGTCGGCGCAATCGTGAGCCAGCAGCTCTCGACAAAAGCAGCGGCGACGATCTTCGGCCGCTTCCTCGCGTTGTTCCCAGGTGACGCTATTCCGGGCGCCGGCGCCATTGCCGCGGTCGATGACAACGCGCTGCGAGGCGTCGGCCTCAGCGGACAGAAAGTCGGCTACTTGCGCGATTTGTGTTCGCGCATCGCCGACCGTCGCCTCGTCCTCGAGGAGCTCGATGCGCTCGACGACGAAGCGGTCATCGAGCGGCTGACCGCGGTCAAAGGCTTCGGTCGCTGGACCGCCGAGATGTTTCTGATGTTCCGCCTGCATCGGCCCGACGTGTTGCCAGCCGGCGATCTGGGCATCGTGACCGCGATCCAGCGCGTGTACGGACTTCGCAAACGGCCCGACGCGAAGCGCGTGCTGAAAATCGGTGAGGCGTGGAGACCCTATCGCTCGGTCGCCTCCTGGTACTTGTGGCAGTCGTTGAACGACAAACCAGCCGCGGCTACTCGACGACAAGCTTGACGCCGATCAGCACGTAACCAACCGCAATTGCGATAAGAGTGCCGCGTTCGCTGTAGAGCGTTTCGCGCAAGGAGAACACGCCCGCTGCGTGCTCATCGGTCGACCCCGCCGTCTTGCGGGGGAATCGCGGCAGCCAGCGTGGTACGCGCGCCGCATATTCGCGGTAAGGCGCGCCGAGTCTCGACTCGAGCAGCCCTTCCTCCCACCTGACGATGGCGTGATATTCGAAGCCGAGGATGACCGCCAGGATCGGGGCGAGCCAGATGAGCCCGGCGTTAATGGCGAAGCCGACCCACAGAGCAATATTTCCGACGTAGAGCGGATTGCGGACGTAAGCAAACGGTCCCCGATCCACGAGCGGTCCCAGCCGTTCGCTGCGCGTGCGTGAGATGACGCCGATGTGGCGAACGCCCCACAACCGCAGGAACTCGCCGAATGCAACCAGACCGGCGCCGCAGAGCTCTAAGAGGAATGTCGGCTGGGCTGTTGACGGAATCAGCAGCAGCGCGAGAGCCAAAGGCAGCGGCAGCCATGTTCGGCGTTTGAACAGCCAGCCGCCGAGACGAACCATCGGGGAGCGAGTATAGTCCGGTCCCACTCCGGTTCCACTCCGGTCCCATTCCGGTCCCACTCCGGTTCCACTCCGGTCTCCACTCCGGTTCTCACTCCGGTCTCACTCCGATCTGAACCGGATCGAGACCGGAGTCGGATTTGACACGATCGATTGCGTTGATATAATTCGGACTAGTTCGGTCGTATATGCATGTCTCGGTCGATGGCAGTTAATTCAGCGTCCTCAGTCCTCCAGCAGCCCGCAGGCGCCGTGCTCGACCTGATTGGCCGCACGCCGCTCCTTCGGCTTCGGCGCTTCGAGCAGGAAGTGCCGTCGGGCATCGAGCTGTACGCGAAAGCCGAGTGGCAGAATCCGGGCGGCTCGGTCAAAGATCGCGCCGCCGCACGGATGATGATCGACGGCGAGACCGTCGGGCAAGCTGACGCCGGGTAAGACGATCCTCGACGCGACGTCGGGCAACACCGGAATCGCGTACGCGATGGTTGGCGCGGCGAAGGGCTACCAGGTGAAGCTGTGCGTGCCGGACAACGCCAGCCCCGAGCGCAAACTGATACTGCGCGCGCTCGGCGCCGAGCTGGTGCTCACCGATCCGCTCGAAGGCACCGACGGCGCCATTCGGGAAGCGCGTCGGCTTTACGCGGCCGATCCCGACCGCTACTTCTATCCCGATCAGTACAACAACGATTCGAACTGGCGCGCGCACTACGACACGACGGCCCCGAAATCATCGAGCAGACGAGCGGCCGGCTGACGCACTTTGTCGCCGGCCTCGGGACGAGCGGCACGTTCATGGGAACGGGCCGTCGGCTGCGAACCTTCAACCCGGCCATCCGGCTCATCTCGTTTCAGCCCGATTCGGCGTTTCACGGCCTCGAGGGTCTGAAGCACATGGCGACGGCGATTGTCCCGGGCATCTACGATCCGACGCTCGCCGACGAGGATCTTCGGGTCTCGACCGAGCGCGCTCACGTGATGGTTCGGCGTCTCGCGCGGGAAGAAGGCCTGCTCGCCGGCATTTCGTCCGGCGCGGCGCTGGCGGCCACGCTCGATGTTGCCGCGCGGCTCGACAGCGGCATCATCGTCACCGTGTTTCCGGACGGCGCCGAAAAATATCTGACGGAGTCGTTCTGGACCGCTGAATGACCGCGCGACGGCTGACGATTCCCACATCGGTCGAGAGCGCGATTCGCCGTCACGGCGAAGAGACGTTTCCGCACGAGTGCTGCGGAGCGCTGATCGGCGCGGGCGATCAGCGTCGCGAGCGCGTTTGCGCTGCCCAACACCACGGAAGAAGGGCCACGCCGCCGGTTTCTGGTGCGGCCGTCGGACTATCGCCTTGCCGAGCAGCGCGCGGCGGAGCAGGGCGCAGAGTTGCTTGGCTTCTATCACTCGCATCCCGACCATCCGGCGCGGCCGTCGCAATTCGATCTCGATCACGCGTGGCCGACGTTTGCTTACATCATCGTGTCGGTCATGAGCGCCCACGCGGCGGACATGACCGTCTGGTTTCTGAAAGAAGACCGTTCCACATTCGACGAGGGCACGCTCAATGGCGACCAGAATTCTGATTCCCACGCCGCTCCGGCCGTTCACCGATAAAAAAGACGCGGTCGACGCGGAGGGGAAGACGGTCGGCGAACTGCTCGCCGATCTCACCGACGAAGCACGCCGGTCTCAAGGCGCACCTTTATAACGAACAGGGCAAGCTCCGCAGCTTCGTCAACGTGTATCTCAATGACGAGGACATCCGCTATCTGCAGAAAGATCAGACGCCGGTCTCGCCGAGCGACACGGTCAGCATCATCCCGTCGGTCGCCGGCGGCGTCGATGTGATGGACGATGTGCGTGGCGTTCCGCGTCAGGTCGACGATTTGCCGACGCTGACCAACGAGGAAGTCAAGCGCTACTGCCGGCACCTGATCATGCCGGAGGTCGGCGTCGACGGGCAGCGCAAGCTGAAGGCCGGCAAGGTGCTCTGCATCGGCGCCGGCGGGCTCGGTTCACCAGCGGCGATGTATCTGGCCGCGGCGGGCGTCGGCACGCTCGGCATCGTCGACTTCGACGTCGTCGACTTCAGCAACCTGCAGCGGCAGATTCTCCACGGCACGCCCGATGTCGGACGCTCGAAGCTCGCATCGGCCAAGGACAAGCTTCACGCGTTGAATCCCGCACATCGAGATCGACACGTACGAAACGGCGCTGTCGTCGGAGAACGCGCTCGACGCTGTTCGAGCCCTACGACATCATCCTCGACGGCACCGACAATTTCCCGACGCGCTATCTCGTGAACGACGCGTGCGTGCTGCTCGGCAAGCCGAACGCCTACGGCAGCATCTTCCGCTTCGAAGGACAGGCGTCGGTGTTCGCGACGAAAGACGGCCCGTGCTACCGCTGCCTGTATCCGGAGCCGCCGCCGCCCGGCCTGGTGCCGAGCTGCGCCGAAGGCGGCGTGCTCGGCGTGCTGCCCGGCATCATCGGCGTGCATTCAGGCGACCGAAGCCATCAAGCTGATTCTCGGCATCGGCGAGCCGCTGATCGGCCGCTTCCTGATTTACGACGCGCTGCGGATGCGTTTCCGCGAGCTGAAGCTGAAGAAGGATCCGGACTGCCCGGTGTGCGGCACCCATCCGACCGTCACGAAGCTCATCGACTACGAACAGTTCTGCGGCATTCATCCCGCCGCACCGGAGCCGTCGCCGATGCTCAGACCAGCGGCCACCGAGATCTACCGCCGTCGAGCTGAAGCAGCGGCTCGATCGCGGCGACAAGCTGACGCATCGTCGATGTGCGCGAGCCGAACGAATATCAGATCAACCGCATTCCGGGGTCGGTGCTGATTCCGCTCGGCGACATCCCAAGCGCTACGCCGAGCTCGACCCGAACGAGGAGATCGTCGTCCAGTGCAAGATGGGCGGCCGCAGCGCGAAAGCGGCCGATTTCCTTCGCTCGGTCGGGTTCAAGCGGGTTCTGAACCTGAAGGGCGGGATCCTCGACTGGATCGACAAGGTTGATCCCAGTCAGCCGAAGTATTAAACTACGGACTATACGCGGTCGGATATGCTGAGGCTCTCAAAAAAAGCGGATTACGCGCTGATGGCCATGAAACATCTGGCCCTGCGAGAGGACCGGGCTGCCGATCGGTCGTCGACCGCCCGCGAGATCGCGGAGCAGTACGACATCCCGATCGAGCTGATGGCCAAGGTGCTGCAGCGGCTGGTGCGGCGCGGGCTGCTCGCGTCGCACCAGGGCACGCGCGGCGGCTATCAGCTGGCGCGGACGCCCGCGAAGATCTCGGTGGCCGACGTGATTCAGGCGATCGACGGCCCGGTGACGGTCACCGCCTGCTCGACCGAGGAGGTCAGTGCGAGCAGTTTTCGAAGTGCAACGTGCGCGATCCGCTCTGGCGCGTGCGCGAGCGGATTCTGGCGGCGCTCGGCGAGTGCACGATCGCCGAGCTGGCGGCCGATCCGCCGACGGTCGACGCCGCCGCGCGCGCGGCGGTGCTGCATACGCAGTTGTGGAGCGGAAGAGACATGGCTGTGAAACTTCCGATCTACATGGACTATCACGCGACGACGCCGGTCGACCCGCGCGTCGTCGAGGCGATGCTGCCGTACTTCACCGAGCATTTCGGCAACGCCGCGAGCCGCAACCATCCGTTCGGCTGGGAAGCCGAAGAGGCGGTCGAGAAGGCGCGCAAGCAGGTGGCGGATCTCATCGGCGCGCAACCCGAAGGAAATCGTCTTCACGAGCGGCGCGACCGAGTCCGACAACCTGGCGATCAAGGGCGTCGCCGAGATGTATCGCGAGAAGGGCAATCACATCATCACGTGCGTCACCGAGCACAAGGCGGTGATCGACACGTGCAAGCGCCTCGAGAAGGACGGCTACCGCGTCACGTATCTGCCGGTGCAGAAGGACGGCCTCATCAGCCTCGACGAGCTGCGCGCCGCGATCACCGACAAGACGATCCTCATCTCGATCATGACCGCCAACAACGAGATCGGCGTCATCCAGCCGATCGCCGAGATCGGCGCGATCGCGAAGGAGAAGGGCATCCTCTTCCACACCGACGCGGTGCAGGCGGTCGGCAAGATTCCGTTCAACGTCAACGAGCTGAAGGTCGACTGGCGTCGATCAGCGCGCACAAGATGTACGGCCCGAAGGGCGTCGGCGCGCTCTACGTGCGCCGCCGCAACCCGCGCGTGCTGCTCGTCGCCGCATCATCGACGGCGGCGGCCACGAGCGCGGCATGCGCTCGGGCACGCTCAACGTGCCGGGCATCGTCGGCTTCGGCAAGGCGGCGGAGCTGTGCCGGCTGGAGATGGCGGCCGACACCGAGCGGCTGCGCGGGCTGCGCGATCGCCTGAACGACGAGCTGCACAAGGGCCTCGACGAGATCTACATCAACGGCTCGATGGAGCACCGGCTGCCGCACAACCTGAACATCAGCTTCGCGTACGTCGAAGGCGAGTCGCTGCTGATGGGCATCAACGACGTCGCGGTGTCGTCCGGGTCGGCGTGCACCTCGGCCAGCCTCGAGCCGTCCTACGTGCTGAAGGCGCTCGGCGCCGGCGACGATCTCGCGCACTCGTCGATCCGCTTCGGCCTCGGCCGCTGGACGACCGAAGAAGAAGTCGACTACGTCGCCGACAAGCTGACGTCAGCGTCGTCACGCGGCTGCGCGAGATGTCGCCGCTCTACGAGCTGGCGAAGGAAGGCGTCGATCTGTCGACGATGCAGTGGCACGGTTCACTAGAACTGAATGGAGCGTCCGGCGAAGCCGGACGTTGAGGAGCAGCAATGGCTTATTCAGAACAAGGTCATCGATCACTACGAGAACCCGCGCAACGTCGGCTCGCTGCCGAAGGACGATCCGAACGTCGGCACCGGCCTCGTCGGCGCGCCGGAGTGCGGCGACGTCATGAAGCTGCAGGTCAAGGTGAACCCGCGACCGGGCGTCATCGACGATGCGAAGTTCAAGACGTTCGGCTGCGGCTCGGCGATCGCGAGCTCGAGCCTGGCGACCGAGTGGCTCAAGGGCAAGACGGTCGACGAGGCGCTGGCGATCAAGAACACCGACATCGTCACCGAGCTGAGCCTGCCGCCGGTGAAGATCCACTGCTCGGTGCTCGCCGAGGACGCGATCAAGGCGGCGATCGCCGACTACAAGAAGAAGCAGGAAGCAACGGCCGGCGCCGCAGAAGGCGATACAGCCGACGGCGTGAGCGGAGCTCAGGTGGCGGCGTGAGGCCACGCCACGAGTGAGAACAGTGATTCAGATCAGCGAAACCGCGGCGCGCAAGATCCGCACGCTGATGGCCAAGCAGGGCATCGAGCGAGGGCGGGCTGCGCGTCGGCGTCAAGGGCGGCGGCTGCTCGGGGCTGAGCTACACGTTCGCGTGGGAGCAGCAGGCGCGGCTCGGCGACGAGGTGTTCGAGGGGCCGGACGGCGCGAAGATCTTCGTCGACAAGAAGAGCCTGCTGTTTCTGAACGGCACGGTGCTCGACTACGACACGAGCCTGATCAGCAAGGGCTTCGTGTTCAACAACCCGAACGCGAAGACGACCTGCGGCTGCGGCAGCTCGTTCGGCGCGTGACGCCGTGACCGCTCGCCGACCGCACCCGTTCAGGTCTGCCGCAACTGCGGCGGCGGCGCGCCGGTCGACGTGCACTTCTGTCCGCAGTGCACCAAGATCCTGCGCTCGGCCGCCACGGCGACTACTTCGCGTTCCTCGGCCTGCCGCGCAAGCTCAATCTCGACGCGGCGATCTCGAGCAGCGGTTCCGCGCGCTCAGCCGCCAGTTTCATCCCGACTACTTCTACAACGCGCCGCCGGCCGAGCGGCGCGCGAGCCTCGAGCGCTCGTCGTACCTGAACGACGCGTACCGCACGCTGAAGCAGCCGGTCGTCGCGCATCGAGTATCTGCTGGAGCTCGAGGGCTTCGCGCGCCGGCGAGGCGATCCGGAGGCAGCGCGTCGAAGCAGGTGCCGCCGGCGCTGCTCGAAGAAGTGTTCGCGCTCAACGAGGAGCTCGACGAGATTCGCGAGCTGCGCGAGCGGGCGGCGCGCCGGCCGAGCGCGTGGAAGGCGCGGCTCGAGCGCGCGCGCGCAGCCGATCGAGGCGAAGCGCGACGAGCACGAAGCGCAGCTCAAGAGTCCTCGTCGGCGCGGTGGGACGCGCTCGTCGACGCCGGTCGCGACGAACGCCGAAGCGGCGACACGACGCTCGACGCGCTGCGCGAGCGGATGCTCGAGCGCAACTACATCAACAACCTGCTCGCGGGCATCGAACGGAGCTGAGCTGTGATCCGTAGCCATGAGCAAAGTCGTCGGCATCGATCTCGGCACCACGAACAGCCTCGTCGCCTACGTGAAGGACGGCGTGCCGGTCGTCATCCGCGACAGCACCGGCGACGCGCTCGTGCCGTCGGTCGTCTCGGTCGCGGCGGACGGCACGATCTACGTCGGCCGCGAGGCGCAGCGGCGCCTGCTGACCGATGCCGCAGCGCACCGTGTACTCGGTGAAGCGCTTCATGGGCAAGGGCCTCGACGACGTGCAGGACGAGGCGCGGATGCTGCCGTTCCGGTTCCGGGTGCGATCGGCGGTCGAGCCGAGCGGCGGCGTCGTGCGGATCGGCCTCGGCGATCGCGAGTTCACGCCGCCGGAAATCTCCGCGTTCATCCTGCGCGAGCTGAAGCACCGCGCCGAGGAGTTCTTCGCCGCAGCAGGGCGAGTTCGACTCCGAAGTCGATCGCGCCGTCATCACCGTGCCCGCGTACTTCAACGACGCGCAGCGCACGGCGACGCGCGATGCCGGCCGCATCGCCGGCCTCGAAGTGCTGCGCATCATCAACGAGCCGACCGCGGCGTCGCTCGCCTACGGCCTCGACAAGCGCCACACCGGGCATCATCGCCGTGTACGACTTCGGCGGCGGCACGTTCGACATCTCGATCCTGCGCGTCGAGGACGGCGTGTTCCAGGTGCTCTCGACCAACGGCGACACGCACCTCGGCGGCGACGACATCGATCGGCTGCTGATCGAGCTCGACGTGCTCGGCCGAGCGCTGAAGCGCGGCGCATCGGGCCGTCGCCGGACGCCGAAGACGTCCAGGCGATTCGCAAGGCCGTCATCCAGGCGAAGCTGGGATCTGTCCGAGCGCGACGAGACCGACCGATCGTCGCGGTCGGCGCGCTACCGCAAGCGCATCACGCGCGCCGAGTTCGAGGCGCTGATCCGGCCGATCGTCGATCGCACGCTCGAGCCGTGCCGCAGGCGCTGGCCGACGCGGGTCTCGAGCCGTCGCAGATCGACGAAGTCGTGCTCGTCGGCGGCTCGACGCGCATCCCGCTCGTGCGGCGCCTGGTCGGCGAGCTGTTCGGCCGGACGCCGCACAGCGAGCTGAATCCCGACGAAGTCGTCGCGCTCGGCGCCGCCGTGCAGGCCGACATCCTCGTCACCGGCAACCGCGAGATGCTGCTGCTCGACGTCACGCCGCTCTCGCTCGGCATCGAGACGATGGGCGGCGTGACGTCGAAGATCATCCTGCGCAACTCGACGATTCCGGCGACCGGCAGCGAGATGTTCACGACCGCGCGTCGACAACCAGACGGCCGTCGACATCCACGTGCTGCAGGGCGAGCGCGAGCTGGTCGCCGACAACCGGTCGCTCGCGCGCTTCAAGCTGCGCGGCATTCCGCCGATGCCCGCCGGCATGCCGCGCGTCCAGGTGCAGTTTCAGATCGACGCGAACGGCATCCTGAGCGTCACGGCGCAGCGAGCTGCGCACCGACATCGAGCAGACGATCGAGGTGAAGCCGTCCTACGGCCTCACCGACGAGGAAGTCGAGCGCATGCTGCTCGATTCGTTCGAGCACGCCGAGGCCGACTTCGCGGCGCGGCTGCTGATCGAGGCGCGCAACGAAGCCGAGACGCGTCATTCTGGCGACCGAGAAGTCGCTGCGCGCGCCCGAGTTCGCCGAGATCGCGAAGACGAGCTCGACGCCGGGCGAGCGCGCAGCGGATCGAGCGGCGCTCGCCGGTCTCAAGACGTGCACTGACTGGCGCCGGATCGCGAGGCGATTCAGCAGAGGACGCACGCGCTCAACGACGCGACGCAGCACCTCGCCGAGGTGATGATGAACCGTTCGGTTCAGGCCGCGCTGGCCGGCAAGAACGTCAACCAGATGTAGCGCGACCGAGCGAATACCTTATGCCCAAAGTCACCTTCATCATCGACGGCGAACCGCAGACGGTCGAGTTCGAGCACGGCAAGCTGCCGTACTCGCACCACGGCAAGCCCGAGTCGTTTCTCGACGTCGCCAAGAATCTCGACATTCCGCTCGAGCACGCCTGCGGCGGCAGCTGCGCGTGCACGACCTGCCACGTCATCATCCGCGAGGGCGAGCAGAACCTGAGCGAGATGCAGGACGACGAGGCCGATCGCCTCGACACGGCGTGGGGCCTGACGGCGCGGTCGCGCCTCGGCTGCCAGGCGGTCATCACCGGCGACGTCGTCTGCGAGCTGCCGATGTACACGCGCAACTACGTGCAGGAAGGCGGCGGCATTCAGCTCGGCAAGTCGGACAGGAAGGACGAAGACGAGGAGGTCACGCCGTGAAGTGGACCGACGCGGAAGACATCGGCATCGCGCTCGCGGAGAAGTTCCCGGGCGTCGATCCGCTGACCGTCCGCTTCACCGACCTGCGCGAGCGCGTCCTCGCGCTCGACGGCTTCGACGACGACCCGAAGACGTCGAACGAGCCGAAGCTCGAAGCCATCCAGATGGCGTGGTACGAGGAATTCAAGGACGCGCAATGAACGTCGGCGGAGATGTTCCGGCCCGGCATGCGCGCGTATTTCATCCCGCTCGTCGCCGGCATCGTGCTGTCAGCGAGCGCGTTTCTGCCGTGGGTCATCGTCGGCGACGTCGCGCTGAATGGCGTTCCCGACGTCGCCGGCGCTGTGGATTGCCGGGCTCGGCGCGCTCGCCGCCGTCCTGGCGCTGCTCAGCCTCATCACGCGCAGGAACTCGCGCCATCCGCTGCTGCTCGATCGGCCTCGTCGCGCTCGGCATCATGTTCCTCTCGTGGCGCATCATGCCGCGCACCGCCGGCGAGCGCGCGCTGACGATCTCGCAGGCATTCGCGATTGTCGAGAACACGCCGATGGAGACGTCGGCCGATGCGGTCGCCGGCATGCGGCATCTATCTCGGCCTGTCCGCGTCGGCGGTGCTCGTCGCCTTCGGCCTGACGATCGTCGTCAACCGCGTGACGCAGCCCTACACCGTTCCAGACGTCGACGACGACGTTTAGGCGCACTGACCATTCGAATCACCACGATGAAAATTCGAATCGCCCACAGTCCGGATTCCGACGATGCGTTCATGTTCTACGGCCTTGCAACCGGCCAGGTGCCGACGCAGGGCTTCGAGCTCGAGCACGTGTTGTCGGACATCGAAACGCTCAACCATGCCGCGTTCGACGGGAAATACGAGATCACGGCCGTATCGTTCAACGCGTATGCGCACCTGACCGATCGCTACATCCTGCTGCCGCACGGCGCGAGCATGGGCGATCGCTACGGCCCGATCGTGGTGTCGAAAACGGCTGCGTCCTCGCTGAAGGGTATCCGCGTGGCGGTGCCCGGCAAGCTGACCACCGCGTTCCTGACGCTCCGCCTGTTCGATCCGGCGGTCGAGTACACGGTGATGCCGTTCGACAAGATCCAGGAAGCGGTCCACGCCGGCGAGGTACAGGCGGGGCTGCTGATCCACGAGGGGCAGCTCACGTGGGCCGACGAAGGATTGAAGAAAATCGTGGACCTCGGCGAATGGTGGGCCGAACGGACCGGCGGCCTGCCGCTGCCGCTCGGCGGCAACGTCATTCGGCGTGATCTTGGCGCCGAGACGATCTCGGTCCTTTCGAGGCTGCTGCATGACAGCATCGCGTTCGGTCTTGCGCACCGCGATGAAGCCGTCAAGTATGCGATGCAGTTCGGCCGCGGTCTCGATAAGGGCAAGACCGATCGCTTCGTGGGAATGTATGTGAACGATCTCACGCTCGATTATGGCGAACGCGGCCGCGAAGCCGTGCGACGCCTGCTCAGCGACGCCCAGCGCGCAGGTCTGTTGCCCAAGGCAGTGACGGTCGAATTCGCGGCTTGAGCACGTGTGTGCTCGAGCCGCCGCGCTCGTTGAAATGAGAGCAGCTGATCGAGGGTTTCGCCGCGGCTAGCGACGGCCCGAATGGATTTGCACGAACGTCTCGTGCAGCTGCCGCACGCCGTCAGTGAGGCTCGCCGGCCCGGGCTGCAGTATGTAGGTCGACTTGATTTCGAAGATGCGGTCGCGCGCCACGGCGTCGACCGCCGACCAATCGGGACGCTGGACGATCGTCGATTTTTTCATTCGCTTGCCGCACCACGACGCGAACACGACCTCCGGATTGCGCCGTGCGACTTCGGCAGGATCGACGATGCGATCCTTGGCGAGCCGCGCAGCGTTCAGTTCGGGAAAAATCGGCGCGCCACCAGCGATTTCGACGAGCTCTTCGACCCACCGGATGCCCGAAATGAGCGGCTCGTCCCATTCCTCGAAGAACGTGCGCAGGCGGACCGGGAAGCGCGCCGCGTCTGCTCGAATGCCATCGAGCCCCGATTCGAATTGCGCTACGAGCTGCTCGGCCCGATCCTGACAGCCGACGAGGCCGCCGAGCATTCGGATCATCTGAAGAATCTCAGCGACGCTCCGCTGATTGAACGTGACAACCGGAATGCCGCGCCGCACGAGCTCGGCGCCGAGATCGGCTTGGAGATCGGAGAAGGCGAGCACGAGGTCCGGTTCGAGCGCCTCGATTTTGTCGAATCGAGCGTTGATGAACGCCGACACCCGTGGCTTCAGTCGCGCCTCCGCGGGACGGACGGTATAGCCCGAAACGCCGACGATGCGATCGCCTTGCCCAAGCAGATAGAGTGTTTCGGTCGTCTCTTCCGTCAGGCACACGATGCGGGTGGGATACGCGGTCATCGCGAGACGAGGTCGCCGAACACGAAACCGTCGCGCTCGACAACGATGCCGCAGTCGATGGCGATCGGCGATCGAAACATCGGGCCCGCGTAGGCAAACGTGTGGAACTCGCCGCGTTCGCCGCACGGGTCCACTTCAGGAGGCAGGTCCGCGAGCAGCGATTCATCGAACTCGCGGCCGACGAATCGCTTGTCGAGGCTCCTGGGATTCACGCAGGTGAGCCTCGCGCGAAGGCCGGCATGGATCATTTCGCGCGCAAGAGCACTCGTATCGGAACCAAACAGCGGAAAGATCGGCGTCAGGCCGGTACCGAGCAATCGTTCCTCTCGATATCGTCGGATGTCCTCGAGAAACAAATCGCCGAACGCGATCTGCGTGTAGCCTTCGCCTACGGCGCGTTCAACTGCTGACGCCATCGTCTGTTCATATATCTCGTTGGGACAGGGCGACGGTATTGGAAGTTGCCACAGCGGGAGCCCAAGCGCGTTCGCTTGTGCCAGGAGGAGGTCGACGCGAACGGCATGCATGGCGACGCGGTTCGCGTCGGCGTTGATCGTGGTCAGCAGCGCGCCGAGTTCGACGTCGCCGCGCTCGCGCAGTTGGTGCACCATCCACGCGCTGTCTTTGCCGCTGCTCCACGACACCAGCGTCTTCACTTGAAGGCCTCCGGATGCAGCGTCCGCGCCATGCGTTCGGTGGCAGCGCCGACGCGCGGCCCGGGCACGACGAACTCCTCGCCTCGCAGCAAGTAGATGCGGCGGTTCCTGACGGCCGGCACCGACGCGAGCTGATTCCATGCCGCGAGGTCCGCGTCCGATGACGAATCGCCGCGAACGTATTTCAGCTCGATGATTGCCTCCGGAGCGCGCGCCAGCACCATTTCAGTCGTCATCATTACCGACTGCTGATGCACATCGCCGAGTACATCAGTTCCGCCGGCGGCTTCCAGCATGTCGTGCAAAAATCCGTAGCCACCGCTCGCGTCGATATTGGCGAGCGTTCCCTTGTCGCGTCCGAACACCAGAAGCGTTCGGGGTCGACCGCGGTTCGCTACACGAGAGCGGATATCCTGGAGCTGGGCCTCGATGCGCGCGGCGAGCGCCTTCGCATTCGTCTCCATTCCGATGCGCGCACCCAGGCTTCGAATCGTCTCCGTGATATCGGAAAGTCCCCGGTGCGTGTACGGGTAGAACGGGATCGTGGCGCGCTCGAGCTGGGTTCGAAGCTCGGTCTGTGTGCCGTACAGCACGACGAGGTCGGGATGCATCGCGATGATCCGCTCGACATCGGGATCGAGCAGCGCGCCGACTCGCGGCAGCCGATCGACGTCCGTCGGAAACCGATCGTAACTGCCGACAGCGACCACGCGATCGCCTGCGCCCATCGCAAAAAGCATTTCCGTCGTCGCAGGCACGATCGAGATGATCCGGCGCGCTTCCGCATGGAGTGCGAGCGACGCAACCACGAGCAGCGCCGCCACGATCGACGAGCAGCGCGTCATGCGAGCCGTCGAAACAGCAGCCATAGGAAAAATGGTCCTCCAATGATTGCGGTGACCATGCCCACGGGCAGTTCGACCGGCCCGAACATCGTCCGTGCGACGAGGTCGCAGACGATGAGGAACGTCGCGCCGAACAGCGCCGAAGCCGGCAGCACGATGCGGTGGTCGGCGCCGACGAGCAGCCGGACGATATGCGGCACGATGATGCCGACAAACGGGATCGGACCGCCGAGCGACACGGCGGCTCCTGTCGCGAACGAGGCGCTGACGAGCGCGACGCGCTCGGCTCGCCGTACGTCGACGCCGCGCGATTCAGCCGCTTCGGTCCCGAGGCTGACGAGGTCGAGCACGCGCGGAAGCGACGCGACGGCCGCAAATGCGAATGCCATCGGGACGAGCGCCCCGATAATCGGCGCATAGCTCGCGACGTCGAGCGAACCCATCATCCACCGCACGCTGCGAAACGTGTCGGTGAAGTCTGCGGCGAGCTGGAGCAGCCGGATCATCGCGCCGAGGAATGCCGACAACGCGATGCCGGCGAGCAGGAGCACCGTGCTCGACGTGCCGCGTCTGCGCGCAGCGGCCATTGCGTAAACGATCCCGAGCGCACCTGCCGAACCCAGAAAGCTCGCCAGCGGCAGGGCCGAGATGCCGAACGCATGGACGTCGGTGTGGAATGTAATTGCGATCATCGCCCCGAGCGTCGGCACCGGCCGACACGCCAAGCGTGTCGGGCGACGCCAGCGGGTTCCGAAGGAGCGCCTGAAAGACGACGCCCGCGACCGCCATCCCCGCGCCGACGATCGCGGCCGCGACCACGCGAGGTAGCCGCGCGATGAAGAACACCTGCGCATCGACGTTGTCGGCGAAGGGAATGGTGCGGCTGAACACGCGTGACAGATGAATCGTGGTGCTGCCGACAATCGGCGCGATCAGGCAGGCGGCCGCGGTGGTCGCACCAAAGACCGCAAGGGTCACGATCAGTCTGCGCCGCACGTTACTCCGTGCGAGCAAGCGGCACCACCGTCAGATGGCCGGCTCGCGGATGCAGGGCGACGTCGGCATCTACGCCGTAGAGCGCTTGAACATTGGCTGCGTTCAGAACCCGCCCGGTTGGTCCGTGCGCGAGGACGCGGCCGGACTTCAACAACACCAGCTCGCTGCACAGCGTCGCCGCGAGATTCAGATCATGCGTCGACACCACCATCGTCACGCCCCGCTCGCGATTCAAGCGAACCAGCAGCGCAGCGATATCGAGCTGAAATCCGAGGTCGAGCGACGCGGTCGGCTCGTCGAGGAGCAGCACGTGCGACGCTTGCGCGAGCGCGCCCGCGATGACGACCCGCTGCTTCTCGCCGCCGCTCAGCGTCGCGAACGGGCGGTTTTCGAGCGCCGCAGTGCCTGTTGCGGCTAAAGCCTGCCGCGCGATGGCGAGATCATCGGCGCCTTCGAGCTCGAATGCGCCGAGATGCGGATATCGTCCCATCAACACGATTTCGATCGCGCTGAAATCGAACGTCGAATGCGTTTCCTGAGGCACGACCGCGATCCTGCGAGCCAACTCGCGTCGTGACAGGGCGGTGATCGCGTTCCCATCGAGCGCGACGTGTCCGCGCGCAGGCATCAGCGTGCCCGCCAGCAGCTTCAGCAGCGTGGTCTTGCCGGATCCGTTCGGGCCGAGAAGGCCGACGATCGCGCCGCGCTGCACCGATATCGAGACGTCCTCGAGGACGTAGCGTTTACCGGCCGATGGCCGACCTCGCTCGTATCCGAACCAGACGCCTGCGGCGTCAAGCATCAACCCTCACGTCGAGCGCCCAGCAGTCGGCGCGCTGGACTGAATCGCCGAGCGAAACGGGCAACGGCGAGTTGAACAGCGGGCTCTCGATCACGAGCGTGTGGTATTCGCCGCGCTCGCCGCACGGATCGACGCCCCGCTGCTCGAATTCACTCAGCATTCCACGCTGAAGCGGACGACCGAGCCACGTCGCATCCAGAAGCGGCGCGCGCGCCGTCACGATCAACGCCGTCGATCCGGAGGCGATCCACTCTTCGAAGAGGACCGCGGTCGCGCAGCCGAAGAGCGGTTCGACGGCGATCAGACCACGGCCGGCGCATTGACGCTCCGCCCATTGGCGATGCTCGTCGAAAAGGATGTCGCCAAAGATGACGTGGGTGATGCCGTCAGCCGCCAACTGTCTCGAGCGCTGCGGCGAATACGGCATCGTAGGTGTCCCATGTGCACCGACCGACGATGCGCCGCAGGCCGAGGCGTTCGGCCTGGCCCGCCAGCACCTCGGGACGGAGCCCGTGCGACCGGCTTCGCGCCGCCTCCTCATCGCACATCGTCACCATCGCGACGACGTCGAAGTCGGCGAGCGAGCGGGCGAGCGCGGCGCAGCTGTCCTTGCCGCCGCTCCACGAGACTGCCGCCCGAGGTTTTGGCACGGACGTTAGAACCCCAACCGCAGCCCGAGCCGCGTCGCACGGCCGAGTGCCGGGTAGCCGAGTGGTTCCATGTAGCTCGCATCCGTAAGGTTGTCGATCGACAGGAGCGCGGAAAGCTGCGGTCGTATGCGGTATGAAAAACGGGCGTCCCACGTGATGTAGCCGGGGTTCGACAGCATCGCCGGCTCCAGCGACGAGAAGTCGCTGTCGACATAGCGGCCGACGAACACGCCTGTGACATCCGCGGTGATACGGCTCCCGGAAAAGGTGACTCCGACGAAACCCGAATGCCGCGGTCGCCGGAAGAGCCACTGGCCCGGCTGAAATACCGGGTTCGTCGGGGCCGTGCTGTCGAGCACTTCGGATGCGAGGAAGGTATATCCCGCGCGTCCCCGCAGCGGCCTCACCGGCGCGACATCGACGGCGAGTTCGGCACCGCGCGCAGACGTCAGGCCGATGTTGAAGTACTCCGAGGCGAAGGTCGCTGGGTCGGTTGTGCGCGTCGCAATCAGATTGCGATAGCTATTGTCGAACCACGTCGCTTCGATGCGTGCCCGGTCCGACGCGAATCGCTGCTCGATTCCAGCTTCGACGGTCCGTGAGCGCTCGGGCTGAAGGTCTGGATTTCCTTTGAAGAACGGCGATGGGCTGAACGACTGCAGCACCGTCGGCTCCTTGATGCCGAGACCAGCGCTCGCCTTCAGGCGCGTGTCACCGAGACTTCCATTTGCCGGATGGGCGATGTACACGATCGAACCCCGTGGGACCGCCGCCGTGCCGAAGCTGTCGTTGTGCTCCACGCGGCCGCCGACAGTGACGAAGGTGCGCGCCCACAACGCCTGGTGCTGGATCGCCGCGCCGAAGTTGTTTCGAGATGCAGGCGTTTCGGTTGCCGGCGAGCTTGTCTACGAGCGTCGCCCGTTCGCCGTCCCAATCGGCGAGCACCGTCAGACGATGGTCGCCGTAGGCCGAAGCGTCGGTCGTCAACCTCATATCCGCCTGATAGCTGGCGTGATGCCGCCGCAGGTTCGTCCGGCTGTCGAACGTGAAATCGGAGAACGCGAACGGCGCTTCGCGATCGCCGAACCGCGGCGTGTAAGGCGGGTCCTCGACGAGATCGGTCGATTGCTGATGAGACACGGCGAAGGAATAGGCGGCGCGCTGCCGGAAGGCGGGGCTGACCTGCTGATCGAACGTGACGCCGCCGACGCCATCCTGCCGTTCGAAGAACGCGTCGAGATCGGGCCTCGCGAATGCCGTTTGGCCCGGCGTCCCGACATGTTCGAGTTCGCCGCGGCCGATGACGCGCAGCGTCGCCGTCGAGCCGAGCGCGACGCCGACGTTGGCCGACAGGGTCGTGTTTCTGAATTGATTGTTCGGCGCCTGATTGTCGGTGTCGAATCTGCGAGGCGCCGAACGAGTAGTCGAGCGGCCCCGACGCGCCCGCGACTGCGGCGCTGCCGCGCACCGTTCCAAACGTGCCGCCTTCGAGGGAGAGCGCGACGTGAGGCTGAGCGTCGGCGCGATCGGCGCGCTTCGTGAACAGCTGGACGACGCTCGCCATGGCGTCCGAACCAAACAGCGCCGATTGCGCGCCTGCGCACGATCTCGACACGTTCGATATTGTCCGTCGTCAGGTTGCTGAAGTTGAACGTGCCGCCCGGCTCGTTCAGCGGAATGCCGTCGAGCAGCACCTTGTTGTAGTTGCTTTCGCCGCCGCGCACGAACAGCGACGTGACGCTGCCGACGCCGCCAGTGCGAATCACCATCGTGCCGGGCGCCGACCGCAGCAGATCGGCGACGAGCGGCACGCGACGCCGTTCGAGATCGTCGGACGGTAAATGCAGTGACGCTCGCGCCAGTCTGATCCGCCGGCGCTTCGGTCCGCGTCGCCGTCACGACCACGGTTTCCGCGATCGGCGCGACGGACAAGACGAGTCGCGACGACGATGAACATGGCGCGGTGACGGAAGAGAAGCCGGTCATCGATGCTTCGACGCGGCAGTTTGCGGGGACGGCCGCGATTTGGAATCGCCCGGCGTCATCGGCAAATGTGCTGGACGTCGCGGCGCCTGATGCGTCAAGGATGCGAACGAATGCCCGCGGCAAGGCTCGACCGGACTGATCGACGACGATGCCCGCGAGCGGCGCGGGGTCGGCGAACGACGGAGTCGCACCGAGTAGAACGAGCGTTAGAACATACGAGGGACGGCAGGCCTCGCCAGCCGCCAGAGGCGGGGACGTACGCATCGGGTCTCCTTCCGGCGTCTCACGCGCCGAATAAAGGACGCCCCCGATGGCCAGGTTTCCTGACTTGCGGATCGTGCACGCGACGCGCGTCTTCCCAAGCCGAAGCTCAGTGGCGGGACCGAAGGACCACAACGAAGGAGGTCCAGGGACCAGAGCGTTGCGTAAACCGCTTACAGTGGCGGGACCGTGTGGGCTTCGCACCCACTTCGCGTGGCCGCCGGGGTTGTCAACGCGTCCGGCTTCAGCCGGACGTGACCGGATGATAGCACGGCAAAAACACTTACAGTTGCGCGGTTAGGTTGCGAGATGCGCGGGTTTTCTCGTAACATAGCCTGTTCGTGTCCGGTCGCGGTACACGTCATCACAAAGAAGCGAACCGGGATTCGAACCCCGGCAGACGCGGCCAGTACGTTGGCTTTTGAGTGATCAAAGAGGAGCGCATGAGCAAGAGTTCGACCGTCACCGTTCGCGAGAGGCCCGTCGAAGAGGTGGCGACAGCGAAGGTGGGCGGCCTTACGATTCACGGCGAAACGTTCGTCGTCCAGACCGATCAGCGCATCGAGCTCGTCGATCTCACCAACCGCGTGATGGAGTTCGTCCGCAAGTTCAACATGCGCGAAGGGCTCGTCAGCCTCTGGTCGATGCACACGACCTGCGCGCTGTTCATCAACGAATTCCAGACGGCGCTGCTCTCCGACATCAAGCGCTTCCTCGAACAGATGGTCGCGCGCGACGCCGAGTGGATGCACAACGATCCGGACCACTCGGACTGCGATCGCATGAACGCCGACTCGCATCTGCGCGCGCTGCTGCTCGGCCACAACCTCACGCTGCAGGTCAGCGGCGGCGAAGTCGTGCTCGGGCAATGGCAGCGGATCCTGATGGCGGAGCTCGACGGCCCGCGCGCCGCTCGCTCCGCATCCAGATCTTCGGCATCTCCTGAATCGTGGGTTCGGTGATCTGGCCATGCGTCTCGTCGCAATTCCAGACCGCCCGCCTCTCGCCGACATCGACAGCGAAAGCTCGAAGCCGGCGTGCGCCTGGATCTCGCCGACGGCGTGCGCCTGTTCGACGCGCCCGATCTGCTGGCTGTCGGCTGGCTCGCGAACCGCGAGCGCGAGAAGCGGCACGGCGCGCAGACCTTCTACAACTACAACATCCGCCTCGAGGCGACCAACGTCTGCGTCGCGAGCTGTCTGTTCTGCTCGTTCGCGCGGCTGAAGCCGGGCGACGCCGGCGCGTACACGATGTCGCTCGAGCAGGTCGTGGGACAAGCTGCGACAGCGCGCCGCATCAGCCGCTCACCGAAGTCCACGTCGTCAACGGCCTGCATCCCGATCTGCCGTTCGACTACTACACGGAGCATGCTGCGCGGCTTCAAGCGCATCCGGCCCGACATTCACCTGAAGTGCTTCACGGCCGTCGAGATCGCGTTCTTCGCGGATCTCTACGGCATGACCGACGAGCAGGTGCTGCGCGAGCTGATGGCCGCCGGCCTCGATTCGCTGCCGGGCGGCGGCGCCGAGATCTTCGCCGAGCGCGTGCGCCGGAAGATCGCGCACGACAAGTGCGGCACGGATCGCTACCTCGCGATCCATCGCACTCGCGCACCGGCTCGGGCATGCGCACGAACGTGACGATGCTGTACGGGCACATCGAGACGGCCGAGGAGCGCGTCGATCACATGCTGCGCGCGCGGGCGCTGCAGGACGAGACCGGCGGCTTCCAGGCGTTCATTCCGCTCGCGTTTCATCCCGACAACAACCAGATGCGGAAGCTGCCGGCGCCGAGCGCGGCCGACACGCTGCGCGTGCACGCGGTGGCGCGGCTGATGTGCGACAACATCGCGCACGTGAAGGCGTTCTGGATTGCGACCGGCGTCGAGGTGGCGCAGACGTGCGCTGTGGTTCGGCGTGGACGATCTCGACGGCACCGTGCAGGAAGAGAAGATTTACCACATGGCCGGTGCGCGCGACGCCCGAGGCGATGACGCACGCGGGAGATCGAGCGGCTCATCACGGCCGCGGGCCGCGAGCCGGTCGAGCGCGACACGCTTTACAACGTCGTCGAATCGCGCCTGGTCAGCTGACCGGCACGCGCGTCCGGGGACAGCCCTGCCGGGAATGCCGGCCTGTCTCCGGGTGTTATACTTAACGAAGGCCAAGCTCCTCGGACGGTCCGATCGGAGCTTGGCTTTTTCGCGTGCCGACTTTGAGAAAAGTTTCACAAGCGCACAGGCTTTTATGCTGCTTCCGGTGCTCACGGCATACGAAAAAGAGCACATCTCGCGAGCGCCAGCCGCTGCCGGAGCAGTACCTCGGCCTGTCCGACGAGGAGATGGACGCGCGCATCGCCGCGGCGAAGGCGACGCTCGGCCGCCGCGTCGTCATCCTCGGCCATCACTATCAGCGCGACGAAGTGATCAAGTTCGCCGACTACACCGGCGACTCCTTCAAGCTCGCGCAGCAGGTCAGTCGCGCATCCCGACGCCGAGTTCATCGTCTTCTGCGGCGTGCACTTCATGGCCGAGAGCGCCGACGTGCTCAGCGCGCCCCATCAGCAGGTCATCCTGCCGGACCTCGCCGCCGGCTGCTCGATGGCCGACATGGCCGACCCCGATCAGCTCGAGATGTGCTGGAGCGATCTGCGCCAGATGGGCGTGCTCGAAACACCGGCAAGCAGCAGTCCTGCGTTCCGGTCACCTACATCAACTCGGCCGCGTCGATCAAAGCGTTCTGCGGCGAGCACGGCGGCGTCGTCTGCACCTCGTCGAACGCCGCGGCGACGCTGAAGTGGGCCTGGGAGCGCGGCGAGCGGATCCTGTTCCTGCCCGATCAGCATCTCGGCCGCAACACCGCCTACAAGCTGGGCGTGCCGCTCGACGAGATGGTGGTGTGGGATCCGAACGAGATCTGGGGCGGACTCGATCCCGACGCCGTCAAGCGCGCGCGGATCATCCTCTGGAAGGGGCACTGCTCGGTGCACACGCGCTTCACCGTCCGGCAGATCGAAAACATCCGCGCGCAGCATCCCGGCGTTCGCGTGATCGTCCATCCCGAAGTGCCGTGGGACGTCGTGCAGGCGGCCGACGATTCCGGATCGACCGAATACATCATCAAGACGGTCAAGCACAGCCCGGCCGGATCGATCTGGGCCGTCGGCACCGAGATCCATCTCGTCAATCGGCTCGCGCGGCAGGTGGCGCCCGATCGCACCGTGCTCTCGCTCGATCAGTTCGGCTGCCTCTGCTCGACGATGTTCCGCGTGTCGCCGAATCATCTGCTCTGGATGCTCGAAGGGCTTGTCGACGGCGAGGTCCACAACCGCATCGTCGTGCCGGACGACCAGAAACACTGGACGAAGGTCGCGCTCGATCGCATGCTGTCGATTCAATAGACCCTGAAGTCCACTCAGGAGGAACGTCCGATGGCTCACACACTTCCGCCCCTCCCCTATCCATCCGACGCGCTCGAACCGCACATCGACAAGCAGACGATGGAGATCCATCACGGCAAGCATCACAACGCGTACGTCACCAATCTGAACGCGGCGCTGGAGAAGCATCCCGAGCTGCAGTCGAAGAGCGTCGAGGATCTGCTGAAGAACATCAACACCGTGCCCGAGGACATCCGCACCGCGGTGCGCAACAACGGCGGCGGCCACGCGAACCACTCGATGTTCTGGCAGATCATGGGGCCGAAGGCCGGCGGCGCGCCGACCGGCGCGATCGCCGACGCGATCAACTCGTCGTTCGGCAGCTTCGACAAGCTCAAGGAGCAGTTCAAGAAGGCCGGCGGCCGGCCGCTTCGGCAGCGGCTGGGCGTGGGTGATCGACAACGGCGGCAAGCTCGTCGATCGAGAGCACGCCGAACCAGGACAGCCCGCTGATGGAAGGCAAGAAGATCGTGTTCGGCATCGACGTCTGGGAGCACGCCTACTACCTGAAGTATCAGAACCGCCGGCCCGACTACATCGACGCGTGGTGGAACGTCGTGAACTGGGCGGAGATCAACAAGCGGCTGCGCTGAGTGTCCCTTTCCAACGTTCTGTTTCTGTTCCTCGCGCATCTCGGCGTCGGCATCATCTTCACGCTCGTGCTCGTCTCGCGCGAAGCGGGCGTGAAGTTCTTCCGCTTCAACGCGGGTCTCGCGGCGATCCTTCTCGCCATCGCCTTGGCGTTTCGGCCCTCCGGAGCCGTCGTCCAGCGACTCTCGCATTGCGCTGTCCGCGCTCGCGATTGCTGAAGCGGCGACCGTGTTCTACTGGGCCACGGTCGGCCGCGCGCTCGCGTCCATTCGTCCGGCGATTGTGGCGGTCGCGTTGCGGGTGGGCTGACGGCGATCGTTGCGCAGGCGCTCGCCGCGTCTGCGGGACGCGCGCTCGTCGATCAGGTGCTGACGATCGCCAGCTTTCTCAGCTCGGCGGCGCTGCTCGGCGGCGCCTGCACGGCGATGATCCTCGGCCACTGGTATCTCGTCATCCCGTCGCTGCAGGTCTCGCACCTGCAGTCGATCGTCAAGGTGCACATCGCGTCGATGGTCGTGCGCGTCGTCGTCGTCGGCGCGGCGGTGTTGCTCGCGATCGCGACGTGGCAGCCGGGGCTCGGCCCGAGCTTCGACGCTACATCACGTCGGTCGACGGCATTTTCTTCTGGCAGCGCGTGCTGTTCGGGCTTGTTGGGCCGGCGCTCCTGTCGTATCTCACGTGGGAAACGGCGAAGATCCGCTCGACGCAGTCGGCGACCGGCATTCTCTACGTCGACTTCTTCACCGTCGTCGTCGGCGAGGTGCTCGCGAAGTACATCCTCCTCGCGACGCGCGTGCCCGTGTAGTACAGTGACGGTTTGCGGATTGCACCGCGGTCCGGAACCTGTGCAATTTCAGCCTACGAACCGCGTCAGGGCCGGAAGGCAGCAGCGCTAAGTAGATCCTGACATGTGCCGCAGGCCTCCCGGGCCGCGGTGCAGTCCGCAACTCCAGTCTCAACGCTGATTCTTGAATCACCGATGTCCTACCAAGTCATCGCGCGCAAATGGCGGCCGCAGAAGTTCGACGATGTCGTCGGACAGCAGGCGGTGACGCGTACGCTGCGCAACGCGCTCGCGAGCGGCGGCTCGCGCAGGCGTTCGTGTTCGCCGGCCGCGCGGCGTCGGCAAGACGACGACGGCGCGCATTCTGGCGCGCGCGCTGAACTGCGAACAGGGACCGACGGCCGATCCGTGCGGCACCTGCGACGCCTGCGTCGAGATCGCCGAAGGCCGCGACATGGACGTCCTCGAGATCGACGCCGCCACCCACACCGGCAGTCGACAACGTCCGCGAGGTGATCATCGCCGGCCTGTCGATCGCGCCGGTGCGCAACCGCTACAAGGTCTTCATCATCGACGAGGTGCACCAGCTGTCGAGCGCGTCGTTCAACGCGCTGCTGAAGTCGATCGAGGAGCCGCCGCCGCACGTCGTCTTCATGATGGCGACGACCGAGCTCGACAAGATTCCGGAGACGGTCCTGTCGCGGTCGCAGGTGTACGAGTTCCGCACGATCAGCACGAAGGCGATCGCCGATCAGCTGCGCACGAATCGTCGACGCCGAAGGGATCACGGTCGGCGACGAGTCGCTGCAGCTCATCGCGCGCGACGCCGAAGGCAGCATGCGCGACGCGCAGAGCAAGCTCGATCAGGTGATCGCGTTCACCGGCACGACGATCACGGTCGAGGACGTCGGCGACCGTGCTCGGCCTGGTCGGCCGCGACCTGCTGCTCGACGCCGTCGCAGGCGGTCGCGGACGAGGACGCGCCGGCGGCGTTCGCGCTGGCCGGCGCGCGCGGTCGAGATGGGCTACGACCTGCGCGCGGTCTGCCGCGAGCTGTCGCGCGTCGTGCGCGATCTGCTGGTGCTCTCGGTCGATCCGTCGCGCATCGCCGATCCCGAGATCGCCGGCGAAGGCGAGCGCGATCGGCTGACAGGCGCTCGCCGGCGCGCTTCTCGCGCGAGGATCTGCTGCGCGCGTTCGATCTGCTGACGCGCGCGGAAGCCGACATTCGCGGCGCGGCGCAGCCGCGCTATCACCTCGAGATGGCGCTGCTGCGGTGGATGCACCTGCGCAAGCTGGTGCCGATCGAGGATCTGATCGCCGGCGGCGGTGCGCCTGCAGCAACGGCCGGGCGCCAGCCGTCCGCCGCAGAACGGCCGCTCGCGGCCGCCACCGCCGCCGCAAGATGTCGCGTCCGGCCCCGGCCATCGACGCCGTCCGCACGACATCAGGTCGCGCCGGCCGAACGAACCGCGTAGTCGCGGCCGCGCGGCGAACTTCAAGGACGCGTTCCTCGCCGAGATTCGCAAGACGAAAGTCGTGTTCTACAACACGGTCGTCGCGCAGGCGCAGAAGATCGAGGTCGCCGGCGATCGCGTGACGTTCACGTTCTCGCCGAACGCAGCGCGCGCTGCGGACAGTTCGAGCAGAACCGCGCCTGGCTCGAATCGCTCGCGCAGCAGGCGACCGGGCGCAGACGCGTTGGCGGTCACTGCAGTGCAGACCGAGCGCGGCCGCGGCGCCGCGCGGATCGGCGAAGCCTGGCGAACGGCAAGCCGACAAGAAGAACGCGCTCCGCGAACAGGCGCTCGCCGATGCCGGCGTGCAGGCGCTGCTCGAAGTGTTTCCCGGCGGAAATCCGCGACGTCGAGGAGATGTGAGCCACGAGCACAGATGAACATCCAGCAGATGATGAAGCAGGCGCAGCAGATGCAGGAGCGCCTGCAGAAGCAGATGGCCGAGCTCAAGGTCGAAGGCAACGCCGGCGGCGGCATGGTCACCGTCGTCGTCAACGGCGCCAAGCAGGTGCAGTCGCTCAAGATCGATCCCGAAGTCGTCTCGAAAGACGACGTCGAGATGCTGCAGGATCTGATCGTCGCCGCCATCAACGACGCGCAGCGCAAGGCCGACGAGGAGATGTCGCGCAGAAGATGGGCGGCATGCTGCCGCCGGGCCTGAAGATGCCGGGATTCTGGATGAACGATTCGTGCACATGTGACTAGTCCTGCGATGTCGCTCCCCGATCCGCTCGTCCGCCTCATCGAGGAGCTGCAGCGCCTGCCCGGCATCGGGCCGAAGGGCGCGCAGCGCCTCGCGTTTCACATCCTGAAGACGCCGCGCGAGCAGGCCGACCGCCTCGCCGACGCCGTGCGCGACGTGAAGGAGCGCGTCACCTACTGCTCGATCTGCAACAACATCACCGACGCCGATCCGTGCGCGTTCTGCACGCAGCGACGCCCGCGATCACGCACGTCATCTGCGTCGTCGAGGAGCCGCAGAACGTGGCGGCGATCGAGAAGACGCGCGAGTTCAAGGGCGTCTATCACGTGCTGATGGGCGCGCTGTCGCCGCTGCAGGGCATCGGCCCCGACGACCTGAAGATCAAGGGCCTGCTGGCGCGCGTCAGCGAGCGGCGTGACGCGAAGTGATCCTCGCGACCAACCCGAACGTCGAAGGCGAAGCGACGGCGATCTACCTCGCGCGGCTGCTGAAGCCGCTCGGCGTCAAGGTGACGCGCATCGCGATGGGCGTGCCGGTCGGCAGCGATCTCGAATACGCCGACGAAGTGACGATGCACAAGGCGATGGAAGGCCGGCGCGAGGTCTGAGCCGCGTGATGCTGCCGCACTCCTACGAGCTGCCGGCCGCGATCCTGCTCGTGCTCGGCGGCGCGCTGGCGTGCTTCGCCGGCTATCGGCTGTTCCGCTCGTGCTCGGCGATCTACGGCTTCATCCTCGGCGCGATGCTCGCGAGCTCGATGATGGGCGTCACCAACACGGTCGGCATGGTGATCGCTGCCGCGGTCGTCGGCGGGCTGGCCGGCGCGCGTGATCCTCGTGTTCGCGTACTTCGTCGGCATCGCGCTCGTCGGCGCCGGGCTCGGCGCGCTCGTCGCGCACGTCGTGTGGACGCAGATCAGCGCCGGGCGATCCGCCGTGCGATCGCCGTCGATCGTGCTGGCCGATCGCTCGGCGCGATCGGCGCGATGTTCCTGCAGCGCTACGTGATCATCGTCGGCGACCGCGTTCGGCGGCGCGTGGACGATCATCGTCGGCGGCGCTGGCGATCGCGGGCGACCGCGGCGCAGCGCAGCTGCGTCCGAGCGACGTCTGGATTCTGTATCCGTTCGCGCCGGCGCCCGGCGCGCGCTGGGTGCCGGTCGCGTGGATCGTGCTCGGTCTGATCGGCACGGCGGTGCAGCTCGGTGTGACCGGGGGAAAGAAGTAGTGAGCGTCCACTGAGGGAACGGTGATCGAATCAACGCCGAGCGAGCGAGGGCGAGCGAGGCACAGCGGCGGGGGTGGGGCCCCGCCGAAAGTGAGAAAAGAGGCAACTATCGATGGCGACGTTTGAACGACACGTGGATGTGGAATGGAAAGGCTCGGTGATGGAAGGCAAGGGCGAGGCGAAGGCGGGCACCGGCGCGTTCTCGCTGCCGGTGACGTTTCCGTCGCGCATCGGCGACCCGGGCGGCAAGACGAGCCCTGAGGAGTTGATGGCGGCGGCGCATGCGGCGTGCTATGCGATGGCGCTGAACGGCACGCTCGGACGAAAGAGCGCGTCGGCCGATCGCACGCGCGTGACCGCAACCGTCACCGCCGACAAAGGCGACGCGGGCATCAAGATCGTGTCGTCGAAGCTCACGGTCGCCGCGTACGGGCTCAAAGGCCTCGACGCGGGGCAGTTCGCCGAGACCGCGAAGGAGGCCGAGGGCCGGTGCCCCGTGTCGAACGCCTATCGCGGCACGATGCAGATCACGGTCGACGCGAAGGTCGGCCGTAGGCAGGCCCGGCTCATGCGGGTCGCGCTGATTCCACGCGGATGCCGAGCTTTGTGCGGACGGCCGAACGGGTCAACGCTCAGCCGCCGAGCGCCTTCCCTTGTCAACGGTTCCAACATCCGCTCTCGCGCACGTCTAACGCTAACATGGACACCGTTCTTGCCGACCTCCGTCACGCGGCGCGCACGCTCGCGCGGACGCCCGGTTTCGCGCTCATCACGATTCTGACGCTCGCGCTTGGCATCGGCGCCAACACCGCGATCTTCTCGGTCGTCAACGCGGTCATCCTGCGGCCGCTCGGCTATCCGCGACCCGATCGGCTCATGTACATCTCGAGCCAGTTTCCGCAGATGGGGTTCGACCAGTTCTGGGTGTCGCCGCCTGAGTACTTCGAACTGCGGGAACGGGCGAAATCGTTCTCGTCGATCGGCGCCTTCTCCGCGGGGAACGTGAACCTGTCGGCGGGCGACAGGCCGCGCCGCGTGGACTCGGCCGCCGTATCGGCAAGCCTCTTTCAGACGCTTGGCGTTTCGCCCGCGGTCGGCCGCACGTTTTCAGAGCAGGAGACGCTGCCGAACGGACCGCCGGTGGTCATCGTCGGCAGCGAGTTGTGGCAGTCGGTACTCGGCGGGCGGCGCGACGTCGTCGGCAGCCAGCTGGAGATCGATGGCACCAGGCGTACGGTCATTGGCGTGATGCCGCCGGGGTTCGACGTCGCGGACAACCATATTCAGGTCTGGCTGCCGGTCGGCCTCGACCCATCGAACCGGCAGAATCGGGGCAGCCACTTTCTGTATCTCGTCGGACGCCTCGCGGATGGCGTGACCGAACGCGGTGCTCGGGCCGAGCTCGATACGCTGCTCGCCGGATGGCAGCAGGCATCGACCGGCATCGCAAGCCCGGCGCCGAATCAGCGCGTGCACACGCCGAACACGCAGCGTCACCGCCTTCGCTACGACGCGCTGCAGGCGCAGATCGTCGGCAGCGCCGCGCGCGCGATCTGGGTGCTGCAAGGCGCCGTCGCGCTCGTCCTGCTGATCGCGTGCGCGAACCTCGCGAACCTGCTGCTGGCGCGCGCGGAAACGCGGCATCGTGAAGTTCGCCGTGCGCGCGGCGCTCGGCGCTGGCCGGATGCGGCTGTTGCGTCAGTTCATGACCGAGGGTCTGCTGTTGTCGACGTCCGGGGCAGCGCTCGGCATCGCGGTCGCCGTAGGCGGAGTCCGCGCGCTGCTCGCTCGCATTTCCCGACAGTCTGCCGCGTGCCACAGCGGTGACCGTCGACGCCGGCGTCCTCGGCTTTCACGCTCCTCATGGCGGTCGCGACCGGCGCGGTGTTCGGGCTCGCGCCGCTGCTGCACCTCGCGCCGAACGCGACGTCGATGGCGCTGAAAGAAGGCGGCCAGCGATCGACGCAGCAGCGGGCGCAATCGTCTGCGCCGCGCGCTGGTCGTCGGCGAAGTGGCGCTCGCGGTCACGCTCGTCATCGGCGCCGGCCTGCTGCTGCGGACCGTGATGAACCTCTCGCGCGTCGACGCCGGCTTCAACCGATCGCATCTCGTGACGTTCTCCGTCAGCCTGCCCGGTTCCACCTACGGGAAGCAGGAGCAGATCATCTCGTTCTACCAGCGGCTGCAGCAGCGGCTCGCGAGCGTCGGCGGGGTGCAAAGCGTCGCCGCGCATGGACGGTCTGCCGCCGCGCCGCGACGTCAACGCGAACGACACGTCGATCGAAGGCTACAAGGCGCCGCCCGAAGGACCCGTTCGAGAACGTCGACTATTACCAGAACGTCACGGGCAACTACGTTCAGACGATGGGCATTCCCGTCGTCGAAGGGCGGGCGATTCGAGCCGACGGACGCGAACGGCGCGCTCGTCGTTCTCATCAACCAGACGATGGCGCGGACGTTTTACAGCGGGCAGAATCCGATCGGCCGGCGGGTGCGGCCGTGGCTGCCGGCGACGAAGATTCCGTGGTTCACGATCGTGGGCGTCGTCGAAGGACGTGAAGCAGGGCGGTCGTCGATCAGCAAAACAGGGACGGAGCTGTATTTCGACTTCGATCAGGTCTGGCGCGTGCCGAACGCGCTTCCGAACTCGCTCAACTTCGTGATGCGCACGACGCCTTCCGCCCGATGCGCTCGCGGGAACGATTCACCAGGCGGTCTCCGAGCTCGACCCGGCGCTGCCGGTTATCAAGCTCCGCGGCGATGGACGAGGTGTTCGACGAAGCGATCGGACGTCCGCGGCTGCTGGCGCGATCTGCTCGGCATCTTCGCGGCGCTGGCGCTGCTGCTCGCGGCGATCGGCAGCTACGGCGTGCTGGCGTACATGGTCACCGAGCGGCGGCGCGAGATCGGCATCCGCATGGCGCTTGGCGCCGATCGCGGATCGGTGCTGCAGATGGTGCTTGGCGCAGGGCTTACGGCTCACCGCTGCTCGGCGTCGTCATCGGCCTCGCGGCGGCGATCGGCGTCAACCGCCTGCTGTCGTCGCTGCTGTTCGGCGTCGCGCCGTTCGATCCGCTCGACAATCGGCGTCGGTGCTCGCTGCTGATGACGGTCGTCGCGCTGGTGGCCTGCTACCTGCCGGCACGCGGCGCGACGCGTGTGGATCCGATGATCGTGTTGCGCGAGGACTGAGCGATTCGCTAGTATTAGGTTCGTTCCTCGCGCCGTCCCGCCGCATTCCTCAGTAGCTCAATGGTAGAGCATCCGGCTGTTAACCGGAGGGTTGCTGGTTCGAATCCAGCCTGAGGAGCCAATCCTTTCAATGAGTTGGCGCCGTCGTTCCTTCGCGATGGGACTGACGGTCCTCAGGACGCCGGTGCGGGCGCCGCAAGCCAACGCGTTCTGCGAGCGGCTGATCGGCACGATTCGGCGCGAGTGTCTTGATTTCGTGATCCCGTTGAACGAGCGCCACGTGCGGAGCATCCTTTCGGAGTGGGTGGCGCACTACAATCGCGGGCGTCCGCACGTCAGTCTGGGGCCAGGCATTCCCGATCCATCAGACGATTGTCTCGCGCTATCTGCCGGCGGCCATCGGATCCGCGACGGCCACTGTGTCGTCGCCAAACCGGTTCTCGGCCGCCTGCACCATGAGTATCGTCTTGAGCCGAGGGCCGCATGAGCGGAATTTGGAACCCTGCGGTAGTTTTTGCGGACCACAGCTGCTCTTCGGGACGAGACCTGAGGATCCGGCGACGTTTATCGGAGTCGCGGCGGTCTTGGCCGTGGTGACGATGATTGCGTTACGAAGTGAAGGATCCACCGTATGGCGAAGACGCTAACGGTCAGAAGACCTTGGACGCGAGACTCAACTGCGCGCGAATGGCGTCGGCGTTGACGGTGCGCCCTGAGACCTCAGGACTTAGCAATCGCTTCTTCGATCGGCGCCGTTTGCACCTCCTCGCGAGCGTGACGGCTGCGGCTGGATTTCATTCGTCGGCGATCAGCTCGACAGCCGACGACAGCGCGATCGCGTTGTGGAGTGTGCGGTAGAGCGGGCAGCGCATGGCGTAGACGCCGTGGACGCGGTCCACGGTTGGCTGCACATCCGCTGCCGCCGCCAACCGCATCGCGACGTGAATGCGCCGAATGACGAGCACGCCCTCATCGGTTTCCACCTCGCCCGTCACGTCGGCTGTGAGTCGCCCGCCGCTGGCATCGATCTGACGCGCCTCCAGCGCGCCTCCAAAGGTGCCGAGCATTCAACCTGCCGTTGCGGCGATCACGTAGTCGATGGTCGCGGCGTGCGATTCTGTCAGGCTGGCCGGATCGACCTTGTAGTGCTCGGCGATCGCTCCATGCACGCTGAACGTCACGGGTTGCGCTTCGCCCGGCAAGTAGGCAATGCGCAGGGGGCCCTTCACACGTTCAATGCGGATCTTCGATGTATACGCGACGGCGGCCATTGTGACTCCTTCTTCATCGCGGTTTCGCCCGTTCGCGGTCCAACGGCTTGACGCCAATCGACCAGGACAATGGGATGGACTGCGGCGCGAAGCAGACCTTGTCATCGCACGCTTGATATTCGAATGTGCCCGTGATGGTCAGCGTCGTGACGTCCTTCAGCGCAGCGCTGCCGTCTCTCGACGGATCGAGCATGACATCCTGCACGATGCGGAACGGGCGGTGATACACCGGGACGTGCTCGTTCAGCGGCTTGAAGAAATAGTCTTCCGACTTGGGGAACTGCGCCGCCCTCACCACGACGCCAGGCTGCGCGTTCAGTGTCAGGCGCACCGGCTTGTAGTCGGATGCCCCTGGCGCATACACGTGAACGCGCGGCGCCGGGTCGGACGTCCAGCACCAGTGAAAAGTGGGTGCCCAGCGTCGCGACTTGATCGGTCGCATACGAGGTCAGTTCGAGGTGAGCCCCCGTAACCTTCGTCGCCGGCGCGTCGATCTCCCGGCCGAGCCGGACCAGCAGGCTCGAGATCGTGCTCCGTTCCTGGTAGATCGGTTCGAAGACGCGCGAGGTGACGATGCCGCGACGATCGACGATGAACGTGCCGGGGAACGGATACCCGTAGAGCTCGTTCTTGGGGTCGATCGTCGTATTCAGGATGCCGTAGCGCGTGATCGTTTCAGACCCGGCGTCGGAGAGCAGCGGAAACGTGATGCCACGCCGCTTCGAGAAGTCAGCCAACGTGGGCACAGGGTCATAGCTAATCGCGGCCAGGCCCATGCCGGCCTTGCGAATGTCGGAGAGACGGCCTTGCAGCTCCACGAGCTGCGTTTTGCAATACGGTCACCAGTCCGCTGAGCGGAAGAAGACGATGACGGCGCCCTTTGGACCGAGCAGAGACTTCAGCGACCTCGGCTGACCGCCCTGATCGCGGAGGCTGAACGCGGGTAACGCGTCACCGACCTTGGGGCCCACGGTCTCGACATCGATCGTTGAGGCCGGCGTGTTCGACGGTTGGCTCGCGGCGAACCCGACGGCCGGGGGAAGGGCCAACAGGCAGAAGCCAAGAGTGATGAGAAGGCGGCTGAATGCGCGAAACATGCGAAGAGGTCTCCTTTGGCGTTAGGACGTGCACACCGGGACGCCATTGCAATCAACTGTGAACCATAATACCCGCGCAGTCATGCATTATTCCCAAGCTGGACGTTCGTGCTCGCTGCCCTGATGGCAGACCCCGTTTATCGACCTGTGCCCCTGGTGTTCCAGCGCCTACCGCTGTCCGAGCAGATCGAGCGGCTGCGAAGCTTCAGGCAGAGGATGTCCGATCGGCGGACCGTCCGGCACTATTCGAGCGAGCCGGTTCCCGACCAACTGATCGACGATGCGATCGCGGTGGCCGGATCGGCGCCTTCCGGCGCGAACATGCAGCCGTGGCGGTTCGTCGTCGTACGCGACCCGGTGATCAAGCGCAAGATTCGAGAGGCGGCTGAACAGGAGGAGCGCGAGTTCTACGAGAAGCGAGCGCCCGACGACTGGCTCGCCGCGCTGGCCCCGCTCGGTACCGACTGGCGCAAGGAGTTTCTCGAGACGGCTCCGTGTCTGATTGTCGTGTTCCGGATCGAGTACGCCATTGGGCATGACGCGGACGGCCGTGAACGCCCCATCAAGCAGTATTACGTGTCGGAGTCCGTCGGCATTGCGTGCGGATTCCTGCTCGCCGCGCTGCACCTCGCGGGGCTAGCGACCCTGACGCACACGCCGAGCCCGATGGGTTTCCTGTCGTCGATTCTCGAGCGACCTAAGAACGAGAAGCCGTTTCTCCTGATTCCCGTTGGCTATCCGTCATCCGATGCAATGGTGCCGAGCATCACGAAGAAGCCTCTTGATGCGATACGTCTCAACGTGTGATGCCCACCCGTTGCGTCGAGATGCCCAAGACGTCTCCGCGTGCTCACTGGGACAAAATCGGGACAATCGGTGCAGAACCGGGTCGGCGGGGGTTGCCCCCGCCGACCAATCGCCCAATCGAAACGGCCCTAACTGCCTCGAGTCGTGTCCAGTAGGATCGAAAAGAGTGGCTGTTAACCGGAGGGTTGTAGGTTCGAATCCTACCTGAGGAGCCAACTTCCAAAAGAATTAGCGCCGTCCTCCACCCGGATGTTTGAACAATTCTGAACAATCGGGCAACCGACGCTGACGTTCTCGCTCGGCGGCGACAACCCCCGGCGGCTCGAGGGCCGTCAACCTTTCGTGTCAGTACGCGGCGCGACGGAACGCCGACACCGCAGCGTCGGTGAGCCGCGGCGTCACGGTGCCTCACAATCGATCGGCCTTGAACGTCCACTGTCCGATCCGAAAGATCACGAACTCCGCAGGCCGAACGACCGCTACACCAACTTCGCAAATCAGACGTCCATCGTCGATGTCCTGCTGCGTCATCGTCGTTCGATCACAGCGGACGAAGTAAGCCTCCTCGGACCTGTTTCCGGCAAGGCCGCCACTCTGCCAGTTTGCGAAAAGGAAGTCGTCGACCGTACGGCGCACGGCTGACCATAGTTGTTCGTTGTTCGGCTCGAAGACGGCCCACTGGAGCCCATCGGCGATCGAGTGTTCGAGAAACGCCGCGTAACGCCGGACGTTGACGTAGCGCCACTCCGGATCGTCGCTCGCCGTGCGAGCACCCCACAATGTCACGCCTTGACCTGGCAACACGCGAAACACATTTACACCGGCGGCGCCGAGCGACTCGCTCTGTGCCGCCTCAAGGGTTCTCTCGAGGCCGGTAGCGGCGCCGATAGGTTCATTGGCGGGTGCTTTCCACGGCCCGTGCTGAGCGTCGACGCGCGCGCACACTCCAGCGACGAAACCGCTGGGCGGCAAGAGAATATCTCGCTGCGTGGACGGATCTTTTGCACCGACCCACGGATAGTAGAACGCCGCATACGAGGAATTCAGGCGTCCACGCTGCGCGAGGGCGCCTTGCGGATCCAGACCATTGGCCGAATCGATCACTGCCAAGCGATAGCGCATCTGCCCGGCGTGACGGATCAGGAGGTCTGCGATGACATCCGCTTCGGCGCGGTCCGCAGGCGCATCAGGCGGCACATAGGACGACCCGGGAGCGGCGACAATGGACACGTCGTTCACTTCAGCGAGCGCCTGCAGCGCCGCTGCATACGCGCTGGAGCGCGAATCACCATCCTGACTCACGCGCACGACGTACGCGCGCGCGCCTCCCTCCTCGAAGAACGTCCGTACGGCGTGCCAGAGGAAATTCGGTACGCTCTGATTACCGGAGGACTCCGGAGCGCCCTCGGCAAACACGTCGGCGAAGTCGGCGATGCTGGTGACCAGGTGCGGTCGCGCCACCGGGCCGCCGATCGCCGGCCCAACGAACGCGGCAATCGTCGTGGTTGGAGGATGGATCGTTCTGTCGCTGTTGACTTTTGTGGGGCGAGTGTCGTCGGACATGACGTCGATTATTGTCCACGTTCGTCTGAACGCGCTGCTGCAGGGAATTGACATTTGACAAGCGTCGAACAGCGGGCTACGGTTCACATCTCCCTCGGTCGCTGCGATCGTCGGCTTCGGTTGAGGTGAGCACGCGCGCGCCTAACTCATGGCCGACCTCGCTGACGAACTGCTTGCGACCGCCCTCGGATTCGCCGTCGCTCGACTGCAAGCGCTGAGCGCACTCGGTTCCGCCGATCAGCTGGCCGACGCCTTCGGCATTCCGCATCCGGCGACCAGCGCAGCTGCTGTTACCAGCCACCTCAACGACGCACGAACAGAAATCGGCAAGGCTCAGCAGGCGCTTCTGGCGCTGGATGTCAACGGCGCGGCCACGCATCTCTCGACGGCCTTGAACGACGCCGATGCCGCCATGGCCGCCGTCGTCTGGCCTGGCGCCAACCCTGGAGTCGCCGGCCTCGTCAACCTGGTTCGCAGTCAGGCGGTCGCATCGACCGGCCTCTTGCGTCAAGTCGGGCTCGACGCGCTGCCGGCAACGCCCGCCGGCATCGCCATCGAGAGTGGCGCGCTCGTCTACCGACTCGCACGGAATACGCCGTCCACGCTGTCCGCCGGCGTCGCCGAGCTCACACTGACCTCGACGACGCTCACCGCTCGTCTGCGCCTGACGAACGCGTCTCTCCCGCTCCTCAGCGTCTCGCTCGAAATCGACAACGCCGCCGCGACGGTTGGCGACGATGTCGTGCGCGCGCTGCTTGGCGGCGGCGGCTCGGTCGAGGCCACGCTGGTCATCCGGTGTCGATACGGACCACGGCCTCACTGTCGGCGGCGGCGCCTCGACTCGCGTGACGCTCCCAGCATCGGCAAAGATCGGCGCGCTCGACATCCAGGAACTCTCGCTCGATGTGCCCGGAACGCCGCCGAACACCATCGACGTCGGCGCGACGGTCAGCGCGGCGCTTGGTCCGATGAGGATCCTCGTCACCGACGCCGGTGTGCGCCTGACGATCGACCCGGGCGGCGTCGCGAACGGCGCCTCGCCAGTCGCCATCAGCGCCAAGCCGCCGGACGGCATGGGCCTGTCGCTCTCGACCGGCCTTTTGAACGGCGGCGGATTCCTCGAGCAGCACGGCAATACGTTTGGCGGCGCGCTGGATCTGACACTCGGCCCGGTCGAGGTGAAGGCCGTCGGCCTGCTGACGATCGGCGGCGACACCGGTTTCGCCCTCGTGATCGTGATGTCGGTCGAGTTTTTTCCCGCGATCGATCTCTCGTTCGGTTTCACGCTGAACGCCGTCGGTGGCCTGGTCGGCATCCAGCACGTCGCTCGCCGTCGACGCGCTCGGCGACGCGTTCCTCTCGCACGCGCTCGACTACCTGCTGTTCCCGGCCGATCCCGTTGCCGCCGCGCCCGCCATCTTGAACACGCTGCAGAACGTGTTCCCGCTGCGGAAGGGCGGTTTCGTCGTCGGGCCGATGATCAAGATCGGCTGGGGACGGCCGGTCAGTTTTGCGACGGCGACGCTTGGCGTCGTCTTATCGCTGCCCGACCCGACCGTCGTCATCCTCGGCCAGCTGCACATCACCGTCCCTGCGCCCGAGCTCCCGATCGTCAACTTGAAAGCGGACGTCCTCGGCGAGTTCTCGAGCGACCTGGTGCTGGTGCTCGTGTCGCTCGTCGATTCGCAGGTCGCCGGATTCGCCGTCAGCGGCGATTTCGGCCTGCTTCTGCGATTCGGCAGTTCGCCGGAAGTGGCGTTCTCCGCGGGCGGTTTCCACCCGCGATTCCAGCCGCCGCCCGAGCTCGCCAAGCTGCGACGCGTCAGCATCGACATGTCGCCGCCGGCAGTGTTGACGCTGCGGGCGGAGGCGTACCTCGCGCTCACGACCAACACGTTTCAGCTCGGCACGCACATCGAGGTCGGCGCCGACCTTGGGCCGATTGGGGCGCACGGGTTCCTCGACTTCGACGCGCTCGTGCGTTTCCAGCCGCAGTTCACGTTCGAGGTCGATCTCGGCGCCGGCGTCTCGATCGAGTTCGCGGGCGAGACGATTGCCGGCGTCACGCTGCACCTGCATCTCGAAGGACCGGCACCCTGGATCGCGCATGGCACCGGGACGTTCACCTTCATCGTCGACAAGGATTTCGAAGTCGGGCCGCTGCAATGGGGCGACGCCACGAACCCGCCGCCCGCGCTCGTGCACCCGCGCGATCTGGTCGCCAACGCGGTCGGCGATCCGGCCGCGTGGCAAACCTCGCCTTCCGGCCAACAGCGACCATCTCGTCTCATCTTCGCGTCGATCCGGCCCCGCCACCGCTGCTCGTTCATCCGCTCGGGCTCTTCGAGGTCCGCCAGCACGTCGTGCCGCTCGAAACCGTCATCGCGCGCGTTGGCGCGAAGCCCCGTCGCGCCGGACGAGACGTACGTGCACTTTGGACTGCCCTCAGGTGAACGCTCGTCGATGTCGGGGCAATTTCCGAGGTGACCGATCTCTTCCCGGCTGGTCAGTTTCTCGATCTGACGGACGACGAGAAGCTGTCGCGTCCGGCGTTCGAAGCGATGCAAGCCGGCGTGCGGATCAATCCGCCGGCGGAAGCCGGCTTCGACTTCGCGCGGGCGCTGCAAAGCGACCTCGAGTACGAAACGTTCGTGCCCGACGATCAAGGGATCGGTCGGGCTGACGCGTCCGCGAATCCGCGGCGAAGTTCCTGGTCAGACGCGGCGGCCATCACGCTCGCCGCCGGCGCCGCGGGCCGCACCTCGCTGCGGGAGAAGGCGCGGTACGACGTGCCCGCCGTTCCGATCGCGATGGCGGATCTTGGCCAAACCGTGATTCGAGGCAAGAGCGATCTCGCGGTCCCTGCCGTGGTGTCCGACGGCCGCTCACCTACACACACGCGTCGACGGCGCTGGCCGATCGCTCGGCGCACATCCCGAGCTTGACGGCCAGCTGCAGCTTGTTCGCGTGGGAGTCGCCGCATGAGCCGAGGCTCGATCCGCGACCTTTCGCAGTTCGTTGGGACGGACGCGTTCGTCAGGTTCGCGAAGCCGCTCACGCCCGAGCAGCTCGTGCTCGCGAGCTACACGTTCCTGCCCTATTCGTTCGGTCGGGCATTGCGGCCACGCTCACGACGCCGTTCAGCTTCGCGGCGCCGGCACGGGCGACGGTCAACGTCACCGTCCCGGTGATCGCGGACGCCGGGACGGTCGTCGCGGGTCCAGTGCCGGTGATCGTCCGCGGCCCGGGGATGTGACAGCATCGACGCCATCCAGGTCATCCGTACGTGGCCGCTCGACGGCCACAGCAACGCCGAGACGGAAGATCTCGTGCAGGTGGAGTTCGATCGTCCGGATTTTCCATGGATGTTCACGCCGACCGCGCCCGACGGGCAAGGGCGGCTCGTGCCCTGGGTGACGTTGATCGTCGCCGCGCGCGGTGCGTATACGCTCGAGCATCCGCCGGGACGCATTGCGAGGATTCGCGTCAACCGCGATCAACTCCAGCCGCTGACGATGCCTGGGCCTGGGCGCACGCGCCAGGCGATGGGCGCGACCAGCAAGGCAGATCCGAACGCGCGGACGTCGCTCGAGCAGCGCCTGCCGACGTGAATCCGACGATGAATCTCTCGCGGCTTATTTGCCCGCGTCATCTGGATCCCGACACCGAATACATCGCCTGCATCGTGCCGACGTTTCAAGCGGGCGTGGAAGCGGCGATCGCCAGCACGCCGTCACCACGACCACGCTCGCGCCCGCCTGGAGGCCGGCGGGAGGCGGACACACCGATCGTGTTGCCGGTGTATTTCTCCTTCACGTTTGCGACCGGCGCAGCCGGAGATTTCGAGTCGCTCGCGAGGCAGCTGCGATCGATTCCTGCGCCGCCTAATATCGGCCGGCGGCGTCTCGACACGTCGAATCCCGGGAACGGAATCGATTCCCATTCCTGATGGCCAGACGGGACGTGAGCAGGTCGTGGAGGGCCCGGTTGTTTCGCTGGCCGACCCTGCAGAGCAGGACGGGATGGCCTTCGGCGGCGGAGCAGGAATGGCCGGCCGCCGCGACCGATGCGCTGCGCGAGCAACTGAACGCCGCGGACCTCAACATGCTGGCTCCCGAAGCCGACGCGCCGGCGGAGCCGACTGTGACGCCGCCTCTCTATGCCGGCACGGCGATCGCGCGTACGCGTTAGAAGGCAGTCGCCTCAGTGGTTCCGCGATCTGAACCTGGAGCCGAAGCACCGAGTCGTCGCCGGGCTCGGCACGCGCGTCGTCCAGATCGATCAGGAAGCGCTGATGGCGTCGGCGTGGAATCAGGTGAGCGGCGTGGAAGCGGCGAACCGGGCGTTGCGCTGCGCGCAGTTTGCGCGTTATGTCAGAGCCTCGCTGCACCGGCGGCATCTCGCGGTGCTCGGTCCCGCCGCGCAGCTGGCGGTCACCGAACGGGTCCATGCACGCGTGCTGGACGCGCCGAATGTCACGGTCTACGCGCGCGTCGAAGCGAGCTCGCTGCCCCGAGACAGTCGTGTCCGGCGCGTTTCGGCGTCTGACGCGGCGCACGCGGGCCTGTCGCGCGCTTTGCGGCCGCCGGCGTCGTCGATCGCGCCGCACTCGTGGATCGTCTGATCGCCGCGGATGCCGAGGCTGACGCGCGACTGGGTGCGGACGTATTCGAACCCCGATGGCGTATCGTCATCTCGCCCGCGGCGCGCGCGATGGTCACTGATGCGGTCGCAGCCGAAGTATTCGGAACGGGCGCGTCGAAAGACGCGGTCCTCGCGAAGTACGACACGGACCTGCCACGCGTCCGGCATTGCCCGATGCGCTCACCGCGGCCGCCGTCAGAGAGCTGCACATTCCGAGCGAGGGATTGGTCGGCTCGACGTTCAACGCGGGCATCCTCGACGCGCTGCTGTCGTCGATGCCGTCGGCCAATCAGATGAAAGCGAGCCGCACAGCGGCCGTCGTCGGCGCCGGCCACGCGCTGCTGCTTCGTCAGTTCATGGACGCGGCCGGCGCCCACACCGACACCTGGAGCATCGACAAAGCGCAGGCAGTCCGTCTCGGTCTCGCGCACGAAACGCACGGCGACACGACAACGGTCGCCAGACCCATGGCCGCCGAGGAGGTATCGAGCGCGTCGCGAATCGTCAGCAGAATCACGCTCGTTCCAGTCAGAAACTCCGCGCTGCTCGATCTCGCGACCGCTGCGGCGGCGCCCGCGCGCCAATACGACATTCAGCACACCGAGTTGACACTCGAGGAGACCGCCGGGGCCCGATTGGCGGCGATCGTTCGCGCCGCGGCCGCAATCCGCGGCGCAGTCGTCGAGAAAGCACTGCTCGAGATGTCCGACCGGCTCGTGCGGGCCGTTGGCCCAACCGACATCGCGCGCGATCGCATCAACATTCCGGCACTTGCGCTCGTCAAGAAGCTCGAATCCGGCGGTCACCGTCACGGCGCGGATCAAGGGACGCCTCGGCACGTTGCCGGCGTGGCTTCGTCCGGACTGGTTCGACAACCTGCGGATTGACCCGGTGATGGCGGGGCCCACCTTTCCGTTTCCCATGTGTCAGGCGCTCTACCGCTACGACCAGGACTGGATGATCCCGGGAGTCTCCGCAATCGCGCGCACGGATATGGTGACGCTGCTCAAGACGAACAACGAATTCGTCGAAGCGTTTCTCGTCGGCCTCAATCATGAGATGGGACGCGAATTGCTGTGGCGCGGCTACCCGACCGACGCGCGCGGCACTTATTTCAAATCCTTCTGGACTGGAAACGACGAGTTGACCGGACCGATCCACGAGTTTGACGATGTCCCGCTCGGCCACCACATGCTGGCGACGCTCGACAACCGGATCGTGATGCTGGTCCGTGGCGAGTTGGTCCATCGCTATCCGGGAGTCATCGGACATGCGGTGCGGCAGGCGAGTACAGGACGCGGCAACCGGCCTGCCGCTGTTCGAGGCCGGCGACGGCGCGAAGGTCCTCTTCCGCGTTCACCTCGCGCCGAACATCCTGCTGGTCGCATTCGACCTCCTGCCCGGCACCATCAAAGCGGCTGGTCCGGCATGGTGGTTCCTCCTCTCCGAGAACCCGACCGAGCCGCGCTTCGGCCTCGACGATGTCGCGGCGGCGGGAGGCAATCCACGGAACAACCTGACGTGGGGTCAGCTGCTCGGCGGTCTCCCGCCGGATCAGCGCCGATTCCTCCGCGCTTCCACGCCGAACCTCGCGATCGGCGGCGTGACCTGGGGAAGCGACGCCGCGGCCGTGGCTCACTTGCTCTTTCAGCTTCCAGCACGCGCGGCGTTTCTCGGCACGCGCATGCTCGCCAACACGGGAGTCTGACCTCAAATGCCGGCGAACCTGCCCCCGACGCTGCTGGTGGTGCGCCAACAGCTCGCCGACGTCGCCAGAGCGTCGGGACGAAGCGGTCCAAGCGGCGGCGACTGCTCTTGCAGACGTCGTCGATCAGCGCGCGGCGCTCGCGGCGAGTCAAGCCGTCGGCGACGTTCAGCGCGCCGCGGCGGCTCAAAATGCTCTGCAGTCGGCGACCAACCGAAGAGCGCAACTGCTGACGACGGTCGCCGACCTCGGCCGCAGCATCGTCAGCCTCGTTGGGCAGATCGCGGTGGACGATCTGCAAGCCGAGAGCGACGTGCCAATCGCGCTGCTCCCCGTACGCGTCGAAACGCGTTCCGCCGCCGGCCTTGCGCAGCTTCGCGTGCGGATCTATCCGGACGACCTGCACGTCGATCAGCACGATCGCGGATTGAGCGAGGAGGAAGCCGCGGCCGGACACGATTTCTGGAATGCTGTCTGGCCCGCCGACAACGCCGACGCGCTCACGGCGCTCGTGTCGCGGGTCGGCGTCCGCCGGGCGCCGTGGGTCGCGACGGCGCTCACGCCGGCGAATCTTGCGGCTCGACCGAACGCGGCGCCGCAGTTTCCGTCGACTGATCCCCGGGGCAATCGGCCGCCGATCGTCCGGACGCTGCCGGATCGGTTTCACGTTTTCGCCGATCAGGGCGGCGTGATGAGCGAAGCCGTCGGTGCACCGATTCCGGACGAGCTCGTCGTCGCGATGCCCACCACCGACGACTTCGCGCCGATTCGCGCTCGACGGCGACCTTCCCGTCGTCGATCAGCGCATGCGGTGGATGGTGGACTACGATGCGGCCGTTTCCATCGGGATGGCCGTCACGCTGCCGCTGCAGAGGCCCGGCCAGCGCGTCGATCGGCTCTTCGTCCTCGGCTTGCGATCGAGCGTCGCTCCCGAGAATGCGGCCGCGATGCTGGAGCGACTGCTCGTGGCGCATCGCTTCAGCGACGGCGCCGCGTTCGTGCCCCAGGGCACTCCAACCAACAACACGGAGTCGGATCGAACGGCGTGGATGCAGACGGCCGCCGTACCGCCGCCGCGACAGCGCCGCCTGCGATCGACCCGGCCTCGAACGCCGGCGTGCTGGCGTCGGCGCTGGGAATCGCGTCGTCCACGTTCGCCGATTGGCCGCACGCGGCTGACGTCGAGCAGGTGCGCGCGCGCGCGATGAATGTCGCGCTCTGGGCGCCGACGTGGGAGACCATGTTCGAGCGGATTCTGAGAACCGATCCGTCGGGACGATTGCTGAGCGACTCGGATATCGACTGCGGTGCGTTCGTATTTCATCGAGCGGGTTCGCGCCCGCGGACCCGTGCCCGCTATTAGGCTCGGCAGGCAGCCGTACGGCTTGCTGCCAATCATCGCGATCGATGCCGCCTCGTTTCGTCCTGCAGACCGCGGACCGATCGAGAGCCGAGCCGTGCCGTTCTTGCGCGAGCTGCGCACCGTCTGGGACGAAGGCCTCCGCAACGTGCCGACCGTTACCGCAGGAGACATCGACACGTCGATCGGCGACATTCTCGGAACGGGTCCGGTGATGCAGGGCCTGCGCGTCCGCAGTCTCACTCCGCGCAACGCGTCGTACCAACCCCCGATTCAGGCCGTGGCCGATACCGACAACGACCGCGCGCAACGGGACGCGGCCGCCATCGCGTGGCGGCTCGTCGCGGTGGATCCGACAACGGTCAACGACGGCGGCCTGCTCGGAAAAGCCACGCGCCAGCTCGCACTACCTCTCGCGCATCAAACCGACCTGGCGTTCATCGCCGCGCTCCTGAACAACCCCGAGACCGCGCCCGCGCCCCAGAGCGTGCTGCAAGCGCTGCTCGGTCTGGCGGCGAAGTCGGAGCTTGCGCGCCGCGACAAGGTGGCAACGACCAGCGATATCGACCGGCTGCGCGCGGTGGCGCTCGACCAGGCCGGCAACGACGTCGACGCGGTGGTGCTGCGCAACGCGTTCGCGGAAGTCCAGCAGGGCAATGCGGCGCCGCAGTACACGGAACGTGCGGCCAGTCTCATCGCCTCGCGAGTGGGACTCTTCGACACCGGGCAGCTGTCGGCGCGCCAAGCCATTCCGGGCCTGGCTGCCGGGAGCGCGTTTTCGGCGCTCACGGCGAACGGTCAGCAGTTGACGGCGCTGCAGCCTGCGCGCGCGGGCCTGCAGCTCGCCGGGGCGCTCTTCGCGGCATCAAACCGCGTCGCCGAATTTCGAGCCGCGCTGCAGGTGCTGCAGGCGATCGCGTCGGTCGACGAGCGCGCGTTGCTCCTCGGCGAAACGCTCGATCTCGCGTCTCACCGGCTCGACGCGTGGATCACGGCGGTCGGCACGAATCGGCTAGCGGGCATGCGGCAGCAGCGCGGGGGTACGGTCCTCGGCGCCTACGGCTGGGTGGAGAACATCGCTCTTGTCGACCCGCAGCCGACGCAAGCGGCGGGCATCCAGGGCGCCCTCTTCGCGAGTCCGACCGACGGCGGCTACATCCATGCGCCTGGTCTCACGCACGCGGCAACCGCCGCCGTGTTGCGCAGCGGACGGCTGACGCACCATCAAGGCGACGCCAACGACACGGCGTTGAACATCGACTTGTCCAGCGGACGCGTGCGGACAGCGCTCTCGATCATCGACGGCGTGCGGCAGGGACAGCCGCTCGGGGCGCTGCTCGGCTACCGCCTGGAACGAGCGCTTCACGATCGATCCGGCAACGGTGTCGAACTCGATCGGTTCATCTACGTGCTGCGAGGCCTGGCACCGCTCGTTGCCGGCAAGCTCACGGATCCTGGCGCGGCGCAGGAGTCGGTCGCCGCCGCCAACGTCGTCGACGGCATCGCGCTTCGCGAGCTGCCGTGGGCAAAGGTCCAGGCCTCACTTTTCGCTGGTCCCTCGGACAAGACCTACATCGTGACCTGGACGCCGCCGACCGCCGCCGAAAGCACGGCCGTCCAGCAGGCGATCGTGGAGATGGACGACCTCTACGACGCGGTCGCGGACGTCACGCTCGCGGAGGGCGTTCATCAGCTCGTCACCGGCAATGCGACACGGGCAGCGGCGGCGCTCGATGCCCTCGGCGGCGAAGCGATTCCGCCGGTGCCGCAGGTCGTGCAGACCCCGCGATCGGGAACGAGCCTCACGCACCGCCTGGCGATCGCGATCACCGATCCTCAGACTGTCCTGTCGGGTTGGAACCGGAATGCACCGCGCGCCCTGGCCGAGCCACGTCTCGAATCGTGGGCCGAAGCGCAGTTCGGGAACGCGACGGATATCACGTTGACCACTGGCGCCGCAGGGGGCAGCACGCACACGCTCGGCGACCTCAATCTATGCGCGCTGGATCTGTTGTTCGAGGCGGACGGAGACGACGTGGCGTCGACCTCGCTCGGGTGGCGGGTGCGCCGTGCGCTGCCGGATGTCGGCGTCGACCTGGCGACGGCTCTTCAACGGTTTGCGCCGACTTGGGAGATGGCGCGCTCGCTGCGGCGGCTCGTCGCCAACGCGCGGCCCGCGCTGCCGGTTCGTCGCGAAGACGATGGCTCGGTGACATGGTCGATGCCGACCCTATTCGGCCGCGTGCTCTCGCCGACGTTCGAGCCAGCTGGCGAACCGACCTTCCGCGATCGCGCCAGCCAGGCGCAGGCGGCCCTCGAAGCCGCTGCGCAGCCGGTCGATCCGGGAAACGATGCGGCCGTGCGGGCCGCGCTCGATGCGCTGGTGCCGTTCGGCTTTCGGGTGCCGCCGCACGCCGACGCGCTGACGCCCGACCAGCTGGCGCCGTTTGCGGCACGCGTGATCACCGACGCCCAGCGCCGGGCGGCAGCAGCGAAGGCGGCGATCGCACAGGCAGGCGACGACCATCCCGAGCAGCTCGTCGACGTCTTTCGAACGATTTTCGGCGACGGGTTTCTCGCGCTGCCCGTCGTCGCCGCGCCGGCCGCTGACGACGCCCTCGTCGTGTCGCTCGGTCCCGGCGGGGTTCAGGCCCTGGACGGCCGTCAGATTCGACCGTGGCTGGCCCGTGCCGCCGCCGTTCGCGCGGGAGCCGGCCGTTACGCCGAGACGCTGTTGTACCGCGAAGCGCTGCGCGGGCGGATTCGATTGCGCATCGTGCAGTCGCCGCCGACGGGAACGTCGGGCATTTCGACCTGGATCGGCATGCCGTTCGCGCCCAACGAACTCCTGCCCCGGGCTCCGATGACCAGTATCGTCGTCGAAACGGTCGCCGGTAACGCGTTCACCGGCCACGAGCCGATCGCCGCGTTCATCGTGGACGAGTGGGCGGATGTCGTTCCGCGACGTGTCAGGGCCGGCGACCCCGCCGTCGAAAATGGCGAGGGGCCGATCAACACGATCGCGACCACGGGCGTCGCCGTCAACGCGAACGGACCAAACGCGCGGCCGCCGCAGGCGGTGCTGCTGGCCATCAACGCGAACGGCGAGCCGTGGTCCAGGGACACCCTGCTGCACGTCGTGCGCGACACGATGGACCTTGCGCGCGACCGGGCCGTGACGCTCGAGCGCGTACCGTGGGCGGGGCGCATTCTTCCGGCGATCTACTGCCGGGACTGGTCGCTCCAGGGCGAGCCGGTGATCGATTTCACCAAACTGGCCACGGAATACGTCCAGTCGGCGGCGTTGAAGTACGTGAAGGGCTGAGGGACCGGACCCGATGTTACTCAAAGACGTCGTCACCGCCGAGATGTTCACGACCGTGTCGCAGTTCGCGCTGAAGGAGCCACCCAGCTGGACGCGACTCGAGCCACAGTCGGTGACAGGCAACCCCGCGCCGGGGCTCGAAGCCCGCGTCCACGATCCGCTCTGGCTGCTCGTCCGGCAGTGGCAACTCGGCGAGTTCGAGGGAGAGGACACCGGACGTCCCATCAGCGTTCGCATCGCCTCGACGACGAGCCTCGTTTCGCGGTGGCAGGCCGGCGCCTGGGATGATCCCAGCCGACCGCTCGCGCCCCCGCAGGATTTTGTCGTGCGCGAGCCGCGCGTCGGCGCGGCGGGCAACGAAGTCACCGTTCGTCAGGGCGAGTTGCTCGAGCCGCTCGTCGAGCGCGAACCGGCCACCGCGGCTGGACCCGGCGTCCGTGCGCGCGCCGAGGCGGGCGCGGTGTTTCTGGCGGCGCTCGAGGATGCGGGGCTGTCGTCGTTCAAGGCGGCCGTGCTCGCGCAGTGTCCGATCGACGGCAATCCTCCCGACCCGAACGATCCATCGCTCGCGCGCCTCGCCCTGGTGCTGAGCGGCCGCATGCCGGACGCCGAGGCTTTGTGCGTGGCGTTCGAGGCCGCCGGCGGCCTGCCCGCGTGGGTAACGCCCGCGAACCCGGCGGATCGCGACGTGCTTCTGCAAATCGTCAGCGAATGGACCGCGTGGTACCGCGCGGAAGTGTCGCCTCCAGCTACCGACGTCGCCGATTCGTGGATCGGTCCGCGTCTCGAGTACCGCTTCAGCGTCGCGTCGAGAGCATCGGCAGGCGAGGTCGTGCTGCGCGCACCCGAATGCCGGGGCGGCGCGCTGGACTGGTATTCGTTCGACCTAGACGCGAGTCCGAACGCCACGCTCGGCGCTCCAGACGACGTGGCGGTCGTGGCGCAAGATAAGGTGCTGCTCGCTACGCCGCTCAGTTTTCCGGGCATGCCCGCAGACCGGCTGTGGGAGTTCGAGGACGCGTCGGTGAATCTCGGCGTCCTCGAGGCGGAGCCGCACGATCTCGCGCGGTTGTTGCTCGTCGAATTTGCCATGACGTACGGCAGCGACTGGCTTGTCTTGCCACTCGATGTGCCGCACGGCTCGCTGACGGCGATCGGCCGTGTCACTTACCTGACCAATTTCGGCGAGCGCTTCCTGGTTCAGCCCACCTCCAGCGGCCGGCCGACGGACTCGTGGCGCATGTTCGTCATCAGCGGAGCTGGCAATGCGACGCTGAATGGACTGTTCGTCCCACCCGCCGCAGTGCAGATGATGGAAGGCCGCGCCATCGAAGATGTACTGTTTTTGCGCGATGAAATGGCGAACTTGGCCTGGGGCGTCGAACGCCTCGTTTCGGGACCAAGCGGCGATCCGCATCTGCGCAGCGACGAGCGGCGCAGCGAACCGGGGCGCCCTGACGTTCCTCCCGTGCCGACTGCGGAGCTCGACTACGTGCTCGAAACGCTTGTCCCGCCGCAGTGGATTCCGTTTATTCCGAGAACGGATGCGTATCGCTCCATCGAGCTCGTGCGCGGTGCGTTGGTTCGATTCGAAGGCGGAGTCGGAACCGCCGTGTTGCCGATCGGTCGACTGCTGAACGAAGCGTCGATGGCTCGCCTGTTCGACGCGGAGGTGCCGCGGGAGGGTGTGCACGTGACGCGGACGCCGGTCGTGGCGCGACGCGCAGACGGATCGTACGTGCGATGGACCGCACGACGGGTCGGCGTCGGACGCGGCCAGGGATCGAGCGGTCTTGCGTTCGACGGCGCCGTGCCCCGCAAGCCACCGCTATAGGACGAATGCGGATTCGCCTGGACCGAAACCGTGCCGGAGAGTCTGCGAGGAGGAGCGATGGCGACTGAAGTCACCAACTGGTTCGGCGACCTGGCGTCCCACCCGAAGGTCGTCGTCGACGTCCAGGCCGTAGACGACATCGTGAACGTCCTGAAGCACGCGGACCAATATCCCTCACCTGTGCGTGCAATCGGCTCCAACCACTCGACGACGCGGTGCGGCGCGGTCGAAGGCGGGACGTTGCTCAGGATGAAGATGAACCGTATCGTGAACATCGGCGCCGACACGCTGACGGTTGAAGCGGGCGCCACTCATCTCCAGATGGCGCGCGAGCTCGAACGGCACGGGCTCCAGTTCTACGTCAATACGGAAATCGGCAGCCTCACGGCCGGCAGCGCAGCGTGCGCTGGCACGAAAGACGGCTCGTTCCCGGGAGAGTACGGACAGGTCGGCTCGTACGTGATCGGTGTGAAGATGGTGCTGCCGTCTGGCGAACTGCTCGAGGTGACGGATGCCGAGCCCGATCTCATGAAGAAGGTCCGTTCGAGCTACGGCACATTCGGCGTTATCTACGAAGTGACCTACCGGGTGAAGCCGCTCGTGCCGATGGCGGTATACCACGAGACCCTCACCATCGCGGACTTCGCGGCGAAGTTGCCGGAGCTGAAGGCCCGCAACGAGTCGATGATGTTCTACACCTTCCCGTTCGAGGGGCTCGTCACCACCGAGTTCCGCCGATACAATCCCGAGGCGCAGGGCGAGCCGGACCGCATCGTCTGGAAGCTGCGCAACTACTTCTGGGGCACGTTCGGCCCGCGGTTCGCACACGATCTCGAGACGTCCATCTCCGATCCGACGATTCGCTACGCCGCCATCGACAAATTCAATGCGACGGCGCGATTCAATCTCGAGCACGTGGTGAAAAGCGACCACACGCTGCCCGCCGACCAGATCATCCACTACCCGCCGGTCTCGAACGACAGTCGCTACACGTTCAGCCTGTTTGCGTTCCCGGAGAAGGACTATCCGCAGATTCTCGCGGAATTCTTCCGGTTTTCAGAAAGCTATCATCAGCAGCACGGCTATCGGATCAATCTGATCGACGTCGGTTACCGCGTCGCGCAGGACGAGCAATCGTTGCTGTCGTACTCCGCTGACGGCCCTGTAATGACCATCGATCCGGTCTCGACCAACAATCCCGGCTGGGACGGGTTCATCGATGCCTACAATCAGTTCTGCAGTGAGCACGGCGGCCTGCCCCTGATGAATCAGACGATCGCCCTCACGCCGCAGATTGTGAAAAAGGCGCTCGGGCAGCGGTGGTCACTGTTTGCCGACACGCGCCGTCAGTACGATCCCGGCGATCGGTTGTTGAACGACTATTTCCGCGGGCTGTTGTCAGCCGTGTGACGGGAAAGAGCAGTTGCGACGCAGGAGGCCACGATGTTTCGCGAGGTGCGTTCACGCCACGTCTGGACAATCTCTGAACAATTCTTTACCGAAACCCACATATCAGCACGTTCTCATCCGAGCTACCGGCACGAAGAACCTGCGAGTCCGAACACCTGCTTTACGCTGTTAACCGGAGGGTTGTAGGTTCGAATCCTACCTGAGGAGCCAACTCCGCAAGATCGATAATATCAACTGTTACCGATAGTTCTGCAGTTCGATGCCGCTGCTCATTTGGGCTCCGAACAGCAGCCGAATGAGCCCAAATCGGTTCGCGACATTGATGGATGCGTTTCGCAGCCAGAGCCCGTAAGCACTCCTGGGCACGAAGCTCGCAGCAAAACCGCGCGCCCCCTTCTGCTTGCGCTCCACATAGGGCCGCAGGCGCTGTTCATACATCTCGAATGCGGACGCGTGGTTTCCCTGCGCGACATCCAATTCTCCAGCGAGCGTGTAAGCTTCTGCCATGGCCATCGCTGACCCTTCGCCGGCGAGCAGGCTCGGACACGCGCACGCGTCGCCGATCAGAGCGACGCGGCCCTTGGTCCAACTCGGCATCACGATCTGACTGACCCGATCGAAATAGAGATCGGTGCTTGCCTGAAGCGCGTGGAGCATCTCTTCGGTTTCCCAGCCACCGCCAGAGTAGAGGCGTATGAGGATCTCTTTCTGACGCGAGGAATCGTGGATCGGAGCTGCGTGGGGATCGGGGTCGGCGAACACCAGCATGAAGACCGTCGAGTCCTCGTCGACAGTGATCCGCCAAATCTGCCGGCCGGGTTCGCCGTAAGTCACGTATGCGTCCGGGTCGCGGAACCGGTAGCCTTGGGCAGTGAACGCCGCAACGTAGTATCCGAGGAAGCGTTCGAATCGCGCTTCTTCACCAAAGCAGAGCCGGCGCACGGCGGAGTGGAGGCCGTCGGCGCCGATGACCAGATCGAAAGTCTGAGGCTCACCTTCGCGAAACGTCACGTGTACGCCGCGCGGGCTGTCTTCGAGGCCGGTCACGCTGTTCCCGAACCGTACTTCGACTCGGTCCTTGACCGCTTCGTAGAGAGCAGAAGCCAGCGCCGAACGCGGAAGGCTCATGCCCCGGCCCTTTATGAGCTCTTGCACCGCTCCCTGGTTGAAGCCGCTGATCCGCCGGCCGCCGCGATCGACGATCCGGAATTCCTGGACGTTGAGGTCATGCCGGCGGAGTTCGTCCAGCACGCCCATCTTCTCGGCCACGTCGTAGCCGAGGCCCCAAAAGTCGATGACGTAGCCGCCGGTGCGCGGTTCGGGCGCCTGTTCCACCAAGGTCACCGCATATCCGCACCTATCGAGCCACCAAGCGAGGCAAGAGCCTGCCACCCCGGCTCCTGACACGAGAACTGTCCCAGACATGGCACATTCTCCTATCGACCGTCTGGCTGATTTGGTGATTGCTCAGGGTCCCTGGCTGTCGTCGGTGCCCTGCTCGAGCCGCCGCTTGAGCATCGCGAGATCCTTTCGATTGGCGCGGCGCATGGCACTAGCGAGGAAGGGTGCCATCCATCGCGAGAATCCGGATGGCGTTCCTCGATTTCGCAGCGTCATCCGCGTCGAGCCGTCTGCTGTCGTTTCCCATGTGTACGACGTTTCCATGGGGAACGGCCCCTCGGCTGTTCGCATCACCAGTCGCTCGCCTGGTATCAGGTCGACGACTTCATACGTGTAGGCCATTCGTCGACCAAGAAAATGCGCGACGAAAGCCACCTGCGATCCGACTGTCACGGGTGGGGTGGTTCCACTCGACGGCCTTGATGTTGATGTACCAATCCGGCGCGTGAGCGGATCCGCCGCGTAACGCGCCACCAATTCACGCGGAAGGTTGATGACGCGCTAGTCGAGACGTCTACGCTCATTGGCCCCTTGGGATGCTCGGTGTATCAGCGACTTCCGGCGGCGCAGAGCCAAGCGTATCCTGAGGCGTTCCCCAACGGGGAATTAGTGGGGGCAGCATCACGTGACCAAACCACCGGGAGGCCTGATCGTCCTGAGTGTCTTTTTCGGGTTCGGCGCGACCATGGCGGGAACGACCTGCCTGGCGCTGCTGTTCCCAGTCAGATATTGGGCACCGATGTGGCGGCTGAACTCAGAGGCCCATTCTGCCTTTCAAGCCATGGGACCATGGGCGATCGTTCTCATGGTTTGCGTGGCGATTGCCTGTGCCATTGCCGCAACCGGCATCTGGAATCGTACGCTCTGGGGCCATCGAGTCGCGATTACCATCCTGTTCGTGAATATGATCGGCGACGCCGGCAACGCAATCGTCCGCGGTGATTTCCGGGCGCTGATTGGCATTCCGATCGCGGCTGCGATGATCGGGTATCTCTTAACGCCAGGGATCAGGACGACATTTGTGGCTGTGAAGGGCCGTTACTGATCGCCTTCCGATCTCGACACGAATGAGGCGTTGGGTCTGCAAAAGGTCCGAGGTGAGCCTGGCCAGGATCCGGAAACGCTGTCGCGCGAGGACTTGATTGCGGAAGTGAGAAGCCTCGCGCCGGCATTCGCATGCACGGTGACACTCGGTTCATGATCAATCCGGAGAGTCGAGCTTGCCGATGGCGTGGGAACATCACACGCGTGCGGCCCTCCCGCGGTCGGCTCGCATCGGTATCCACCTCTCGTTTCACGGAACGGCGGACGGTCCGGTCGCGAAACCCTGGCGAATCCGCCGAAAGAAGCCCACTTTACGCAGCTTCCCGGATGAGCCAGTTGCGGAAATCGTCCAATGCGGCGAGCCAATCTCCTTAAGAAAGTCGGCGTCGTCGCATCGTAGTCCGGCATTCTCAAGGCGTTCCAGACGTCGGTGCATATCCGCACCTTGGAGTGCAACATCTCGACGGCGGCTACTCGAGCCCTTTCACGCGCTTGTAGTATGCGATGTACTGCTTCGGCGTCGACATCGCAATCACCTTCGCGACGGACGTGAGCTCGAGATCATCGAGCTCCTTGAAGTGGAGACAACACTTTCCCATGTCGAGCCGCTTCCCGGCTTTCTTGAATCCGTCGGCGAGCAGTTTCTCGGCGAACGGCGTTGTGTACTTGCCGTTTGAGCTGTGATACGCGCCCATCAGATAGAGCGAGTTGTAGCTCTTCTTCGCGCCGAGGCCCACGTAGCAGAGCGGCTGACCGTTGTGCGTGTCGGAGAACTCTTCGAGCGGGATACCCCAGTTGATCACGCCCCAGTTCATGAACTCTGCATACCCCTTGGGAATGTGCCTGTGGACGAGGGCGCGGGCCTGTTCGATCATCGCCCGTTTTTCCGGGGTGAGCGAGGCCAGGTAGGCGGCCACGGTGGTTGGGCGAGCGGCCTTGGCCTTTGAGCGTGATTTCCTGGCAGTCATCGACCTGTTCCTCGTGTGCGGGTGCTCCGGCCGGACGATTATATTAACGGACTGCCGCGAACACAGGCCGGTTTACGCGGCCTGTCGGCTGAGCCAGTTGCGGAAAATCGTCCAGTGCAGCGAGCCAATGCATGTCCATTCCGAGACAGCAATGAATCGTATTCTCGTCACCGGCTCCACGGGCAACATCGGACGTCACGTTGTCGATCAGCTGACTGCCGCGGGCGTCCGGTTTCGCGCGATGACTCGCGATCCCGACGCCGCGCGTTTGCCGGCAGATGTCGACGTCGTACGCGGGGATCTCACCGTTCCCGAAAGTCTCGAGTCCTGCCTCGACGAAATCGACACGGTCTTCATGGTCTGGGTCGCGCCGCCGGACGCGATCGAACCTGCGCTCGAGACAATCGCGACGCATGCGCGGCGGGTCGTGTACCTCACCGCGCCGCTCAAAACGCCGCATCCATTCTTTCAGCAACCCAATCCCTCGCGCGCGATTGCAGAACGCATGGAACGATTGATTGAACAATCGGGATTGGAATGGACGTTCGTCCGCGCCGGTATGTTTGCGGGAAACGCGCGGCATTTCTGGGGACCGCAGATTCGCGCTGGCGACGTGATCCGCTGGCCGTACCTGGAATCGCCGACTGCTCCCACCGATGAGCGTGACATTGCCACCATCGTCGTCCGCACGCTCTGCGAGGGCGGCCACGCGGGTTCCGAATATGTGGTGACCGGGCCGCAATCGCTGACGCAGCAAGAGCAGATCCAGACGATCGGCCGCGCGATTGGGCGATCGCTGCGCGTTGAAGAGATGACGCCGGACGAAGCGCGATCGGAGTTGCTGCCGGTGCTGGGTTCACCGGTGTTCATCGACATGCTGCTCAGAGCGTGGGGCGCCGCACTCGGTCAGCCCGCGTTTGTGAGCTCCAGCTTCGCGGACCTCACGGGCAGAGTGTCGCGGCCGTTTCTCGAATGGGCAACGGATCACGCTTCGGAGTTCCGCGGGTGAGTCATCGCGCTACCGCGGAATTTTCGCTCTGAACTTCCTCGTGCGTGCCGCGAGCGTTGTCAGCCACTTGATCTCGACATCCGCGCTCGTGCGAAACAGATCGACCCACGTTGCCGGCAGCGTGGAGAAGTCGATCTTGTGCCGGCCCCAATCAGGACGACGGCCATCGTAGTCGGACACGCCGTACTCGCGCGCGAGTTCCCAGGAGCCGAAGAGCATCCCGCTGCGAGTGCGCACTTGCGGGTCCGCGGCGAGAGCGGCGATCGCGCGTCCGACGAACAAGGGCGATTCCGACTGCAGGAAATTTGAATCCTTCTTGCCGGCGTCACGCCAGCGTTCTTCCGTGACGCCGAGATTCTGGAGCATCGATTCCGAGCGAAGGAATCCAGGCGTCACAGCCATGGTCGCGATGCCATGAGGCGCAAGCTCCGCTGCCCACAGCAGCGGCAGCACCTTCTGCGCCATCTTTACCGACTGCGCCATCGGGTTGCCGCCGCCGCCAATCATGTCGGCCTCGGTGACCTCCACGATGAGGCCGCGCTTGGCAGGCATCATCGCGAGCGCGGCATGTTTCGCCGTGATGATCCGCGATGTGAGGCCTTGCCGGAAGATCGCATCCGCGGTCGCGAGATCGGCCTCCCACAGAAAGCCGTAGACGCCCATCAGCGGGTCTTCGCCCGCCACGCTGTCGACGACGATGTCGATGCGTTTCTGGGCGCGAAGGATTCGCCGGAACACCGCTTTCACCTCGGTCTCGTTCGTGTGGTCGACACGAACGGCGATCGCCTTGCCACCGGCCGCGATGATCATTGCGGCGGTCTCGTCGATCGTTTCGGGCCGGCGATACGCCGATGGCTTCCCCTTCACGCTGCGACCAGTGCAGTAGACCGTCGCGCCTGCTTCGGCCAGCGCCCGGGCGATTCCTCGGCCCGCTCCCCGCGTTGCGCCGGCGACAAGCGCAACGCGTCCCGTCAATGGTTTCGCCGCAAACCTTTTCTTCTTCATGTATGCGCTTCGTAAGTCGCTTCGTCGCACTCCGTTGCCGCGATGGCTCATGTGGCTTGGATCATCCTGATCTTAGGCGCATGAGAGAGGCCTTCTGTGACAACGGCATGTGGCGCGGCGCATGTCACGACTATCGCTTCTGAGTCGTCTTATCTGATGGAGGGTAAAACACATCATGAAAGCTCGAATCGATCTCATGCACGTAAACCCAGGCATCATGCAGGCCATGCTCGGCCTCGAACGGCAGATTCGACACGCAAGCTTCGAGGAAAAGCTGATCGACCTCGTCCGGATGCGGTCGTCGCAGATCAACGGCTGCTCGTATTGTCTGGACATGCACAGCAAGGACGCGCGGGCGAACGGCGAGACGGAGCAGAGGCTCTACGGCCTCGACGCATGGCGCGAGACGCCGTACTACTCGGCCCGCGAGCGCGCCGCGCTGGAATGGACGGAAGCGCTCACGCTCGTGTCGGAGACCCATGTCCCGGACGATGTGTACGAGCGTGTGCGGGAGCAGTTCTCGGAGGACGAGCTCGCGCACCTGAGCCTCGCGGTCGTCGCGATCAATGGCTGGAACCGGCTCAACATCGCGGCGCGCACGGTGCCGGGTACCTACGTGGCCGGAAGCGTCGCCAAGATGCACGCGGCAGTCTGATCGGTTACATCGCCGCGAGGACGTGCCTCGCGGCGACTCATCTCGCCGGCGCGCTCGCTTTCAGCGCCGTCCACTGGTCCATCAGCGCCTTCACGTCCGCGCGCGCTTTCGCGGCGGCCGCGGCCTGGCCGGCGGTTGGCGCCACATCGGCGCCCTGCATCGCCATCGCCGCAGCCATCGCGGCCTGGCCCACCGAAGCGAGCGTTTGCTGCGCCGCACTTGCGCCCGCTCCGCCGCCGAATCCGCGGCCTCGTCGTCCTGCGTTCTCGGGCGGTGCGATCGCTTCAACTTTGGCTTTCACGGCCGCGGCATCCGGACCGAGCCGCCCGGCGAGCGCACGCGCTTCAACGTATGCACCATGCGCCTGCACGGCATCGTCGTACAGCTCGCGCGTCAGCCGGTTGAGATCGGCCAATCCGGCGGCAGGAGTGTTCACGCGCGGATCGAGGCGAACCGTGATGGGTTGTTCGTATGCTCTTGCCGTCCACGACTAAACGCGCTGTGTATGTCCCGGGAGGCGCCCAGGGTGAGTACGGCACGTCGTACGTGTGATGCGGCACGGCGCCGTTGGCGCCTTCGTCGCCTGAATCGGGATCCTCGCCGAGCGGATCGAAACGCAGATCCCACGTGAACCGGTGGTGGCCGGCCCGCGTGGATAGTCGAATCGGCGCGGCCGGCCAGTAGAGCGGCAGCGCACAATCGGGCGCACTCGGCGTCTGCTGACACACTTTGTCGTACGCCGCTGGATCGAGCGCCGGATTCGGGTTGCGGACGTGATCGTCGCTCGAGTAATGGCGAATCGTTTTGCCGCCCGCGTCGACGATGTCGAGCGTTACCGGCGCGGACGCATCCTTTGCGAGGCTGTAGTCGATGATCCCGCCGGGCAGCGGGTTCTCGCCTGCCGGCAGTTCTGGCGGCCACGGCGTCGGATCGTTCGTGCCGAAGCGGACGCGCACGGCAGTCGTCGGCTTGAACAGGTACGCGCTGCCGGCACTCCTGGCCGTTTCTGCCTCGGCGTGCTGGCGCAGGGGCGTGACGTTGTCCAGGATCCAGAAGCCGCGGCCATGAGTCCCCGCAATCAAATCGGAGCAGAGGCACGTGGTGTCGTCCTTCACTTCGAGGTCGCGGACGGAGATCGCCGGCATATCCGCCTTCAGCGACTCCCAGCGATCGCCATCGTTGAACGACACCCAGACCTGAACGTCGGTCGCCGCGTAGAGCAGTCCTCGCTGCCGCGGGTCCTCACGAATCGAATTCGCGACGGCGCCCGGCGCGATGCCGTTATCGATCTCGGTCCACGTTTTTCCGCCGTCGTGCGTCCGCCAGAAATGCGGATTGATATCGTCGATGCGCATCGTGTTTGCCGCCGCGTACGCGGTCGACTTGTCGAAATGACCGGCATCCATGTTGAAGATCCGGGTCCACGGCTTGATCGCGGACGGCGTGACGTTCGACCACGCGCCGCCGCCATTCATCGTCACCTGGATGTTCCCGTCGTCGGTGCCTGCCCAAATCACGTTGATGTCGCTTGGCGAGAGTGCGAGCGCCGTGATGCTGCCGAGTGGCGCGGGCGTGACGGTGCTTGCGTACTTCCCGGCGGTCGCGGGAACCTGCCACGTCTGCCGGGCCAGATCAGGACTGATGCGCGTCCAGCTATGGGCGTGATCCGTCGATTTCCAGACCACATCCGACGCGTAGAACAACGTGTTCTGATCCACTGGCGACCACGCGATGGGCATCGTCCGGACGTTGCGGCCGAAGGCGCCGGCGCGCTGCTCCGCGCTCGGCCCGACTTGCGTTGTCTGGCCGGTCCGCCGGTTGTACAACGAGACGTTCGTCCGCGCGCTGCCGTAGACGAGGTCGGCGTCCTTCGGATCCGACGCAGCGACGCCGTATTCCTGAATGTTCACGGGATGCCAATCGTGGAACGTAATCTGGCCATCCATCGATCGACTGTCGACGCACGCCGATCCGGAGTCCTGCTGTCCGCTGCAGACGCGATAGGGGAACGCGTTGTCCGTGCTCACGTGATACATCGCCGCGGTGGGCTGCGTGTACCAGTTGCTCCAGGACGCGCCGCGATTCGCCGATACGACGCCGCCCTGATCCGAGACGACGAGGAGGATTCGCGGATCGTTTGGATTGATCCATATCTTCTGGTAGTCGTCGCCGCCGGGTGCGCCGCGCACCGCCGACCAGTTGATGCCGCCATCCTCGCTGCGCCACATGACCGTCGACGCTGTGTAGACGACGTTTTCATCTTTGGGGTCGACCGTCACCGTCGGAAGGTCGCCGCCGCCGATCCGTGCGAGCGGCCGCGCATCGACTTTGGTTTGTCCTGCTCCGGCCGCCGACGTCACGACGGGCTTCCAGTGCTCGCCGCCGTCGGTAGACTTATAGAAGCCGACGACACCAGTGGTCGGATTCGCGCCGCGACCTCCCGCGTTCGGTGCGCTGCCCGCCGCCGCCGCGTACAGCACGCGTGAGTTGCTCGGTGCGACCGCGATGTTCGCCTGGATGATGCTCGGCAGACCCTCGGTCAGCGGCTTCCAGGTCGTGCCGCCATCAGTCGACTTGAAGATGCCGTTGCCCGCCCCGCCGAAGCCCTGGCCCTCGATGAAGCTTTGCTGCTGCTGCCATAACGTCGCGTACACGACGTTCGGATCGGACGGGTCGATGCGCACATCGTTGCCGCTCGTGTACTCGTCCTTGTAGAGAACCTTGTCGAACGTTTTGCCGCCGTCCATCGATCGAAATATCCCGCGCTCCGGATTCGGTCCGTACGGATGACCGAGTGCCGCCACGAAGAGCCGGTTTGGATTGCGCGAGTCCACATCGATCATCGCGATCATCTGCGAGTCGCGCAGGCCGAGGTGCGTCCACGTTTTGCCGGCGTCGGTCGACTTGTAGACGCCGTCGCCTATCGCCAGATCGGGCCGAATGATCCCGGCGCCGGCGCCGACATAAATGATGTTCGGATCCGACGGAGCGACCGCAATCGCGCCGATCGAGCCGGTCGGCTCATCGTCGAACAATGGCTGCCACGTGGACCCGTAGTCGGTGGACCGCCACACGCCGCCGTTGTCGAAGCCGATGTAGAAGACGTTAGGCTGCCCCGGCACGCCGGCAAGCGCGCGGGCCCGACCGGCCCGCGTCGGGCCAATCTGGCGCCAGTGCAGCGCGAGCGACCGATCGGGCTGCTGGCCCGACGTGACGACGCCGACGATCAACAGGAAGAGGGCCACACAGGCCGCCGGGACGAATGCTTTGCGCATCAGGACCACCGCGGAATGAAAAAGTGTTCGCATTGATGGACAGAGTATGTCATGTCGGGAACGCCTGCTCACCCCTTGACTAGGCCACCCGCTCATGGGGTAATTACGCACCCCCGCGCAAATAGCCGATGACCGACCCATCTGCCGCACAGATCACAGGCCTGCTGCACGACTGGCAGTCGGGCGACCGCGATGCGCTCGACCGGCTGATACCGTTCGTGTACGAAGAGCTGCGGGTGATTGCCTCGCGCCACCTGTCGCACGAGCAGCGTCACCAGGCGATCCAGACGACGGCGCTCGTCAACGAGGCCTATATGAAGCTCGTCGATCAGCGCCGCGTCGATTGGCAGAGCCGTGCGCATTTTTTCGCGATCGCCGCACAGGTCATGCGACGCATCCTCATCGACGATGCCCGGTGGCGACTTCGGCAGAAACGCGGCGGCGGCGCGATGGCGATCGCTCTCGAAGACATTTCTGAAGTGGCGAAGGATGCGCCGGTGGACGCGCTGGATCTGATCGCCGTCGACCGCGCGCTCCGCGACCTCGAGCGGTTGGATGCGGATCAATCGCGCATCGTGGAGCTCCGGTTCTTCGGCGGCCTCACCGCGGAAGAAACCGCCGTCGTTCTCGGCGTTTCGCGCGCCACCGTCGAGCGCGAATGGGCCGTGGCGAAGGGGTGGCTGCATCGCGCGCTGTCGACCGGCACCGGCTCGCCGACGCCGGCGCCGCGGAACGAACCAGTGTGACGGCTGAGGAGTGGCGGCGCATAAAGGCGCTCGTCTTCGAGGCGTCCGCTCTCGAGACGGCCGACCGCCACGCGTTCCTCGCGCAGGCGTGCGCGGGCGACCCTAACCTGCTCGGCGAAGTCTCGTCGCTCCTCGCGTCGATGGGTCTCGCAGGCCGCTTCGATCAGCCCGCGTTCGATGCCCACGATCCGGGCCCTGCGCTTCAGTCGTTCGTCGAGGGCGCCGGGCTCGAGCCCGAACGCAACGTCATCGGTCAGCGGATCGGTCCGTACGAGATCCAACGAGAACTCGGGCGCGGCGGCATGGGGACCGTGTACCTGGCGTCTCGAGCCGACCGCGAGTTTACGCACGCCGTCGCGCTCAAAATCATCAAGCGCGGCATGGACACGCTCGCGATCGTGCGGCGGTTCCGGACCGAGCGTCAGATTCTCGCCGATCTCAAGCACCCGTATATCGCGCGACTGCTCGACGGCGGCACGACCGCCGATGGCTTGCCCTATCTGGTCATGGAGTACGTCGACGGTCAGCCGTTGACCGCGTACTGCGACAATCGCCGGCTCTCGATCGTCGAGCGACTGTCGATGTTCAGGAAAATATGCGAGGCGGTTGCGTACGCGCATCAGCACCTCGTGGTCCACCGCGACATCAAACCGTCGAACGTCCTCGTATCGAACGACGGCGTGCCGAAGCTGCTCGACTTTGGCCTCGCAAAGATCCTCGACGCGGAAACGCACGACACGGAGACGGTCCATCGCTGGATGACGCCGATCTTTGCTTCGCCTGAGCAACTGCGAGGGGATCGCATCACGACGGTGAGCGATATCTACAGCCTTGGGCTGCTCCTGTACGAGCTGCTGTGCGGGATCCGGCCGTTCAGCGATCTCGAATCGGGCGGCGTCGCGCTGTTCCGGGCGGTGCTCGAGGACGAGCCAGAGAAGCCGAGCGCCGCGGTAGCGCGGCACCGGTCCGACGTGATCAGCCGGTCGCGACAGCTCGGGCCGGATCGACTGCGGCGCGCTGCTGCGCGGCGATCTCGACAACATCGTTTTGAAAGCGCTCGACAAGGATCCGGCGCGCCGCTACGCCACCGCCCAGGACCTGTCGGAGGACATCCATCGACACCTGGCGCAGCTGCCGGTGTCGGCACGACGCGACACGTTTCTCTACCACGCAGCGAAGTTCGTGCGTCGCCACACGGCGGCCGTGGCGGCGGCCGCCGCGATCGCCGTCACGCTCGTGGCCGCGACCGTCGTCACGATGGCGCAGGCGCGCATTGCGCGGCGCGAGCGCGAACACGCGCAACGCCGGTTCAAGGACGTGCGTCAGCTCGCGAACGCGTTTCTCTTCGATTTTCACGACGCGATCGCCGTGCTGCCAGGCGCCACGCCCGCGCGCGAGATGGTCGTGAAGAAGGCCCAGGAATATCTGTACAGCCTCGCCCAGGAAGCTGGCACCGATCGCGAGCTCTGGTCGGAGCTGGCGACCGCGTATTTCAAGCTGGGGAATGTGCAGGGCCGTCCGTCGGCGGCGCGGACGGGCGACACGGAAGGCGCGCTCGCAAGCTACGCGGAGGCGCTCGCGCTGCGCCGGCGCCTCGCCGCCCTCGATCCGCGCAACCCCGCGGCCGAGCACGACGTCGCCATCGTCCTTGTCCGCATGGGGCCGATCTTTCAGGTGCGCGGCGATCCCGCGCGGGCTATCGAGCTGACCCGCGAGGCCATGCAGATTACCGACGGACTGCTGGTGCGCGCCCCGACAGCCGACATCCGCCGCACGGCGTTCCGCGCACCGTTATATCTCGGCGACGCCCTGTTCGATGCGGGCGACTACGACGCCGCCCTCGCGATGTTTCACAAGGCGCTCGGGATCGCGGACAGCGCCCGCGACGATCCTCCTGTATCCGACTATCGACACCGGATCGCCGTCGCGCGAGAGCGACTCGGCATCATGTTGACCGTAAAAGGCGATGGCGAAGGTGCGCTCGCGAGCTTCCGGCAGGCGCTGGAGAACGAGGAGGCCATGAGCGTCGCCGAGCCCGACAATGCAGACTACGTCGGGCTCAAAGCGAACGGGCACTACTACGTCGGCGACGCACTCAAGAGCCTCGGACGATATCCGCAGGCTCTCGAGGAGGAATATCGGGCGCTGGCGCTGTATGAAGAGCTGTCGCGCGCGGACCCGCGCAACGCGGGCCCGAAGAAAGACACGGCGGGCTGTTTACACAAGATCGCCGAAGTCATGACTGCCAACGGCGACCACGCCGGCGCGCGTCGGATGCTCGAGCGTGCGGTGGCGATTCGACGCGAGCTCGCCGAACACGATCGCGGCAGCGCCGAGTACGTCGACGACCTGGCCGACAGCTTGACGCTCTGGGGCGAAAGCCTGATTGCCACGATCGATCCGCCGCGCGCGATCGAGAAACTGGATGAAGCGCGCGCACTGCGCGAGCCGATGGTTGCGTCGCGATCGCAGCAGGCGGTGTACCGCCGCGGGCTCGCGCGACTGTACACCGCGCTCGGCGATGCGCACGCGGCAGCGGCTCGACGCTCTACCGGCACCAGCGCCGCTGACGGCTGGCGCGCGGCGCGTGGACGATATCAGCAGGCGCTCGATCTCTGGCGCGATTTGGATCGTCGTCGAGCGCTCTGGGCAGAGGACGCAGGCAGGCCGGACGAGGTCGCCCGGAGGCTCGCGGCGTGCGATCGCGAGCTGCACGCCAGCTGATCAGAGTGATGAGGACGCCTAGTGAAGTCGACGCTTCGCGGGTGTGCTCTGGAAGAAATTATTGAGCGCGACGCGAACGTCCGCGCCGCATTCGAGATACGCGAAATGGCCGCAGTTCTTGATCGTGACCAATTGCGCGTTCGGAATCGCAGTTGAAATGTGCCGCGCGATATCGACCGGTATGAGGTCGCGGTCGCCGACGATGACGAGCGTGGGTATGTTCAGCGTGCGCAGTTTCGGCAGCAGATCGTAGCCAGCCATTTCCCAGGTGTCGAGCATCAGCCGATCTTCGATGGCTTGCGATTTCAGAATGCCCTGGCTGCCCTGGCTGATGAACCCTGCTTTCATCCTCGCCATCAGCGTCTCGTAATCGCTCGGCCGCGCCAACGCATGCTCGAAGTGAATGCGATATCGCGCTGCGACGACCTCGGGGTTGGCGTCCTTGTAGCCCTCGGTCGCGACGATCGCTCGTTGACGGTCCATGTCCGCGCCGAGTTGCTGGACGTAGATCTTGCGGAAGGCGGCCAGATCGCTGGCTGATGCCGGCGCCGGATTCATCAGAACCATGCGGGAAACGCGAGTCGGATGTCGAAGCGCGTACTCCAGCGCCAGCACAGTGCCCCACGAGTGCCCGAGCAGTGCCGGCGACTCGATGTGGAAGTGCCTGCGCACCGCGTCGAGATCGTCGATGTCGGATGCGAGGGAGACGTCTTCGGGCTGCACGCGGTCGGCGCTCTTCCCGCGCCCGCGCTGATCGTAGTAAATGAGCCGGAACGCGTCCGCCAGTCGATCCATTTCGGGAAGCAGGTAGCCCTGGTCGAAATCGGGACCGCCATGGAGCACGATGAGCGGCGGTCCGTGGCCGATGTCGCGCGCATAGAGCGAAGCATTTCCGACGGGAATGCGGATCTCTTGTGCAGCAACACCCCGGTCCGTCTGCAGCGCCCGAGCGGAATCCGAGGACAAGCCGGCTGCGAGGACTGCTCCGACGATGGCGAGAATCAGACGGGTGCTCATGGCGCCATTCTCCTGATTTCCCTGATGCCCAACTCGAGTCTTCGGCGCAAGAGCGTGCGGAGCGTCGCGCCATCCGCATATCCTACCTGCGCCGCGACCTCGTCGACGCTCGCATGAGCGGTTTTCAGCAGGTGCACCGCGCGTTCCACGCGCAGGCTTTGAAAGTAGGACAGCGGCGATCTTCCGAGCACGTCGTGCATACGGCGAGCGAGCGTTCGCTTGCTCGTCCCCACGGCCCGCGCCGCAGCGTCGAGCGAAAAGCCGCGCGCGAGCCGGGCACGCGCCCAGCGCTCGAACCGCTGGACGAGAGGATCCGAATGAATCAGATGATCGGTGAGCGCATAGGCCGACTGGGAAGGTCTCGAATCGACGATGAGATATTTTGCCGTGAGCGACGCCAGTTGCGGGCTGACGCTTCGCACGAGCCACAGCGCAAGATCCATATGGCTCAGGGCGGCGCCCGCCGTCACGAACCGGCCGGACTTCACGATCATGTTGGAGTCGTCGAGCAGTACGTCGGGATAGCGCCGCCGGAACAGCGGCGCGAGCCACCACGTAGTCGTGGCGTGTTGATGATCCAATAGCTTCGATTCGGCCATCACGAACGTCCCGACGCATGCGGCGGTCATCATGGTGCCGCGCCTCGCCCACTGGCGAAGTGCGTCGGCGGCGTCTCGCACGTCGGGTCTGGTGAGCGCCGCCTCGAGCGGGCCTGGCATCTTGAACCCTATCGCCGGGACCACGACGCAGTCGGCGGATCGCGACGCGGCCGCATGGACCGGCACGCTGAGACCCTGCGCTGTTCTGACGACCCTGCGCATCCCGACCCTCCGCACCTGAAAAGGCGATGCAGAGACCCGAGACATAGGCATCAGCTCGTTTGCCGTCTGAAACACGTCAAGCACGGCGGACAAGCCCAGGTCGAACACGCCGTCGAGCGTCAGAACGTCGATGGTCATTGGCGTGAATGATATCAGATACGGCGTTCTTGCCACTCGCTTCGTCAGGCAGTGAGACTCTAGTCTTAGATGTGCCGCCCCGTCGGCCAAGGTGATATGGACATGCAGGCGAACCCCGGAATTCTCGACGCCATCGGCAACACCTCGATCGTGCGGCTCCGGAGGGTCGTGCCCCCGGACTGCGCGGCGATCTTCGTGAAGCTCGAATGGGAGAATCCTACCGGCAGCATGAAGGACCGCATGGCGCACGCGGTGATCTCGCGCGCCGAAGAGGACGGCCGCCTGAAGCCCGGCGACACCGTCGTCGAGTACACCGGCGGCAGCACCGGCGCGTCGCTCGCGCTGGTCTGCGCCGCCAAGGGCTACCGTCTGCGGATCGTCACCTCCGACGCGTTCAGCCAGGAGAAGCGCGATCACATGGCGGCGCTCGGCGCCGAGCTGACGCTCGTGCCGAGCGAGGGCGGCCTCACCACGAAGCAAGCTGATCCTCGACATGATCGAGACCGCGCGGCGAATGAGCCGGGAGCCGCACACGTTCTGGACCGACCAGCTCAACAACGCCGACAGCATCGCGGGCTACCACCCGCTCGGCGAGGAGATCTGGAGCCAGACGAACGGGACGGTCGACGCCTTCGTGCACTGTGTGGGCACGGCGGCCTCGTCGCGCGGCGTCGCCACCGTGCTCAAGCGCCACAAGCCGGGCGTCAAGATCATCGTGGTCGAGCCCGCGGAATCCGCGGTGCTGTCGGGAGGCCAGCCGGGCGCGCACGGGATCGAAGGCATCGGCATCGGCCGCACGCCGCCGCTCTGGGACCCGGCGCTCGTGGACGACGTCGTGCGCGGTCAGTCGACCGACGATGCGAAGGGGATGGCGCGGCGCCTCGCGCGCGAAGAGGCGCTCTTCGCCGGCACGTCGTCCGGCGCGAACGTCGTCGCCGCGATCCGAGTTGCCCAGCGACTCGGGCCAGGTGCGACCGTCGTGACGCTGATGGTCGACTCCGGCCTCAAGTACGTGAGCACCGACCTGTATACGTCGACGTAGAAAGACCGCAATGGGCCGGCAAGGCCCGAAGGAGACTCGATATGGTGACCGTCAGCTTATTCGTTCGTCTGGAAGCCAAGCCCGGTAAAGAGCAGGAACTCGCCGCGTTCTTGAAGCAAGGCCTCGACCTCGCCAACCAGGAATCCACGACGCCAGTCTGGTTCGCGCTGAAACTCGGGCCGACGACATTTGCGATCTTCGACGCGTTCAGCGACGAATCCGGACGCCAGGCGCATCTCAACGGGCCGATTGCGAAGGCGCTCATGGCGCAGGCGCCGAACCTGCTGGCGGCGCCTCCGGTCATCGAGCGCGTCGACGTGCTGGGCGCGAAGCTTCCGAAGTAGATTCAGTTGCTTCGGTCCGCCGCCAGTGCTCGGATCTGCTGGTCGACGCGATCGATGACCTCGTCTGGCGTCGACGTGCCGGCGGTGATGCCTACCGTGGCTGCGGAGAGAAACCATTCAGCACGGAGATCCAACTCCGTCTGGACGTGGTGGACGTGTGAACAGTAACGGCCGCACGTGTTCACAAGTTCGTGCGTGTTGTTGCTGTTCGCGCCGCCAACGACGATGACGACATCAGAGCGGCGCGCCAACGCCGCCGCGGCGCTCTGACGCTCCTTGGTGGGACGGCAGACGGTATCGATGAACCGGACGTCTGATTCGGGAAACCTTTGTCGAATCAGATCGACGATCTCGAGCACCCGGCCGATCGGCTGCGTCGTCTGGGCAACGACGCCAAGGCGCGGATGCCCCGCGATTCGCAGGACGTCGCGTTCATCCAGCACGACGTCGAAGTCGTCGAGATCTTCGGTCATCCCCCGCACTTCTACGTGGGCGCGCCGGCCGATGATGACCGGGTGATATCCATCGTTGACGAGAGTCCTGACCGCCCGATGCGCCGCCGATACGAGCGGGCAGGTCGCCTCGACGACATCCAGACCGCGGGCGCGAGCATTGCCGAGCGCGCGCGCCGAAGCGCCATGAGCCGTCACCATGACCGTAGGGGTTTGAACTTGCGCAGGGTCGTGGGCGATCGCGATTCCCTTCGCGCGGAGATCCTGCAACACCGCGGCGTTGTGGACAAGATCGCCGAGGATGGTGAGCGGGGCGCGCTCGGCGCGGCCGAACGCCAATGCGATCGCGTCTCGAACGCCGAAGCACATGCCGAGATGTTCTGCGCGGATGATTTGCACGACTCCAACCTCATGACTACAGATTTGTATCGACGGACCAGGTCTCTATATCGACGTGAACTTTATATCACAAAGTTAGTCGCCGTTGTCGCCCCACGTGTCAAGCAGTTCACAGGCACACTCCGATTTCGTGCGAGGCAGCTGGGTCCATTACGCCCGTCCGACTGTCGGGTACAATGACCGCGATCCTTCTGGCACCATCAGATGGCTTTGTCCGCCGGCGCGACGCTTGGGTCCTACGAGATCGTGTCGCTGCTCGGCACCGGCGGCATGGGCGAGGTGTACCGCGCCCGCGACCGGCGCCTCGGCCGTGACGTCGCGATCAAGGTCCTGCCGGCGGCCTTCGCCGCCGATCCCGATCGGCTCCGCCGCCTCGAGCGTGAAGCGCGCGCCGCCGCCGCGCTGAATCATCCGAACATCGTCACGGTCTATTCGGTCGAGGAGTCTGGCACGGTCCGGTTCCTCATGATGGAGCTGATCGAGGGCCGGTCGCTCGCGCTGGCGATTCCCAAAGGCGGCCTGCCGCTCGCCGAGTTGCTGACGATCGCGATTCCGCTCGCCGATGCGATCGCGGCGGCGCACGCAAAGGGCGTCACGCATCGCGACTCTGAAGCCCGCGAACATCATGATCGGCCGGGGCGATCACGAAGGCCGCGTCAAGGTGCTCGACTTCGGGATCGCACAGCTCGACGAGTCGTCGCTGCCCGCGGGTGCGACGACGATCACCGTCGAAGGCCGCGTGCTCGGCACGGTCGCCTACATGTCGCCCGAGCAGGCAGCGGGCGCTCGAGCCGACGCGCGGTCCGATCTGTTTTCGCTCGGCGTGATTCTGTACGAGATGGCGACGGGGCAGCGGCCGTTCACGGGCGACACCAGCGTCGCGGTGCTCTCGTCGATTCTCAAGGACGCGCCACCTTCGGTCACGGCGATAAACGCGACGATGCCGTCGGAACTGGGCCGCATCATCAAACACTGCCTGGTCAAGGATCCGGCGCGCCGCTACCAGACCGCTGCGGACTTGCGCAACGACCTGGAGGAACTGAAGCGCGACCTCGATTCAGGCTCGCTGGCTGTGCGCGCCGTCGTCACGCCGCCGGCGGCCCGGCCGCCGATAATGAAGTGGATCGTGGCGGGAGCCGCCATCGTTCTGGCGATTGTGTCGGGTGTGGTGTATCGCGTGCTGCCGCCGCGAGCGGCCGCGGGTCGATCGGCTGCGTCTGGCGAACGTACATTCACACAACTCACCACGCAGCCTGGCCTCGAAGAATTCCCGAGTTTGTCGCCCGACGGGAAGTGGATCGTGTACGACGGCAACCAGTCCGGCAACGCCGACATCTATCTGCAAAGCGTCGGCGGACACAATGCGATCAACCTCACGAAAGATTCACCGACAGACGACATACAGCCGGCCTTCTCGCCCGACGGCGAAAGCATCGCCTTCCGGTCCGACCGCGACGGAGGTGGAATTTTCGTGATGGGGCGCACCGGTGAGTCGGTTCGGCGCGTCACCGACATCGGGTACAGCCCTGCGTGGTCGCCGGACGGAACGCGGCTCGTGTTTGCGACCGCCTTGCCCGATCCGTTCTCCCGATCGCCGAGCGAGCTTTGGACGGTCACGCTGGCGACAGGCGAGAAGCGCCTGCTCGCGGGCGCCATCGACGGCGTTCAGCCGAGTTGGTCGCCGCATGGCCAACGCATCGCCTACTGGACGATGTCCGGGGAAGGCCGCCCGATAGGCCAGCGGGACATCTGGACAGCTCCTTCGAGCGGCGGGACCGCAACATCGGTGACGTCCGACTCCGCTCTCGACTGGAGTCCCGTCTGGTCTCCCGACGGCCGATTCCTGTATTTCTCCAGCGATCGCGGCGGCAGCATGAACCTGTGGCGGATCCCTCTCGACGAAGCCACAGGACGAGTCCAGGGACCGCCTGAGTCGTTGACGACGCCGTCTCCAGACAGCCGTCATCTGACGGTCTCGGCTGATGGGCGGCTGGTTGGCTACGCGTCGTTCGGAGAGACGTCAAATATTCAGAAGATCGGTTTCGACCCGGCGGCGGAGACGGTCATCGGGACGGCTGGTATGGTCGCCGGGGGATCCCGATTTCTTTCGCATGTGAATGTTTCACAAGATGGTCGCTGGCTGGCGTACTACTCTCGCGACCACCAGCTCGATATCTGGATCAGTCGGTCCGATGGCACGGGCGAGCGCCAGCTCACGAACGACGCGGCGTACGATCGGAACCCGACGTTCTCCCCCGATGGGCAGTGGATCGCGTTCATGTCGAATCGCAACGGCAAGAATCAAACCTGGTTGATCAGACCTGACGGCAGCGGGATGCGGCAAGCGACCGATGTCGCGAGCGGAGCAGGATCGCACAATGTTTGGTCCCCAGATGGCTCCAGTCTGATTTATAGCGATGGGAATGGGATGAGCCCGAACATGTACATGTTTGATCCCCGTAAGCCATGGAGAGAGCAAACCCCGCAATTCCTGTCATCCGAAGTCGATTTCGTTGAAAAGTCCTGGTCGCCGGACGGCAAGCAGTTGCTCGGCGATGGCGGGTCGCAAGGGCAGGAGAACATCTTCACCTACACGTTTGCCTCCAGGCAGTACCAACGACTGTCTGATGTCGGTATATCGTGGACCTGGCTGAACGATAGCCGTCGACTGCTCTACACACTTCATGGAACGCTTTTCGTCCTCGACAGCGTGTCGAAGGAGTCTCGCGAGCTCTTGTCAGTAGCTCCTGATGATTTCGACAGCGTCGCGATTTCGCGCGACAACCGCACGGTCTACTTCACGCGCGCGGTGCAACAGGGCAACATCTGGTTGATGACCTTGAAGTAATGCGGAGCGGCGTGTCAGATACAATGGCCGCGATCGCCGAGCACCATAAATGGTCCTGTCCGCCGGCGCGACGCTTGGGTCCTACGAGATCGTGTCGCTGCTCGGCACTGGCGGCATGGGCGAGGTGTACCGCGCCCGCGACACACGCCTCGGCCGAGACGTCGCGATCAAGGTCCTGCCGGCGGCCTTCGCCGCCGATCCCGATCGGCTCCGCCGCCTCGAGCGTGAAGCGCGCGCGGCCGCCGCGCTGAATCATCCGAACATCGTCACGGTCTATTCGGTCGAGGAGTCTGGCACGGTCCGGTTCCTCGTGATGGAGCTGATCGAGGGCCGGTCGCTCGCGCTGGCGATTCCGAAAGGCGGCCTGCCGCTCTCCGACCTCCTGACGATCGCGATTCCGATCGCCGACGCCATCGCGGCGGCGCACGCCAAGGGCATCACACACCGCGATCTGAAGCCCGCGAACATCATGATCGGGGCGGGCGATCACAAAGACCGCGTCAAGGTGCTCGACTTCGGCATCGCGCGGCAGGACGAGGCGTCGCTGCCATCGGGGGGCGCCCCGACGACGCCGGCGGCGACGCTCACTCTCGAAGGCAGCGTGCTGGGGACAGTGGCCTACATGTCGCCCGAGCAGGCGGCGGGCACGCGCGTGGACGCGCGGTCCGATCTGTTTTCGCTCGGCGTGATCCTGTACGAGATGGCGACGGGCCAGCGGCCGTTCAGGGGCAATACGAATGTCACGATCCTGTCGTCGATTCTGAAAGACACGGCGCCGGCGGTCACGTCGCTCAATCCCGCGATGCCATCCGAGCTCGGTCGCATCATCCGGCACTGTCTGGTGAAGGATCCGGCCCTCCGCTACCAGACCGCGGCGGACGTGCGGAACGAACTAGCGGAATTGAAGCAGGACTTGGACTCGGGCGCGTTGGCCGCGAGTGGCACGGTGAGGACTCGCAGTGCGCGCACGGTCCCATTCGAGCATCCTGGCGGGAACCGCCATCGTCCTCGGCGTGGTACTTGCCGCTGCCGCCCATCGATGGTTGCCACGCTCTGAGGCTGCGGATCGACCTTCGGCCGGTGGCGACCACGCGTTCACGCAACTCACCACGGAACCCGGTCTTGACGAATTCCCGAGCTTGTCTCCCGACGGGAAGTGGATAGTGTACGACGGCAACCAAGCCGGCAACGCCGACATCTACCTGCAAAGCGTTGGCGGTCGCAATGCGATCAACCTCACCAAAGACACACCGGAGGACGACACACAGCCCGCCTTCTCGCCCGACGGCGACAGCATCGCCTTTCGATCGGAGCGCGACGGTGGCGGAATCTTCGTGATGGGACGCACCGGCGAGTCGGTTCGGCGACTGACCGACGGCGGATACAACCCCACGTGGTCGCCCGACGCGACGAAGATCCTGTATGCGACCGATGTCGCCGATTACAAACACCTTCGGGGTCGCCTGTACGTCAGCGAGCTCTGGACAGTGGTTGTTGCCACTGGCGAGAAGCGACGGATTCTTCGAAGGCGACGCCGTTCAACCGAGCTGGTCTCCGCACGGACTGCGCATCGCTTTCTGGGGGGCGTTCGGGGCACGTATGGGTCAGCGCGACATCTTCACGATAACCGCTGAAGGCGGAGCGGCGGTTCCCGTGACCTCGGATCCGTCGATCGACTGGAGTCCGGTCTGGTCGGCTGATGGTCGGCATCTGTACTTTTCAAGCAATCGCGGAGGGCCGATGAACCTCTGGCGAGTGCCGATCGACGAAAAATCAGGGAAAGTCCTCGGCCCACTCGAACCGCTGACCGCCCCGTCATCGTCTGCGGGCCTGATGAGTATGTCGGCTGACGGACGCCTGCTCGCCTACAACTCGTTCGCGAACAGCGAGACGATGCTGAGCGTCGCGCTCGATCCGACGACCGCTGCGGTTCGCGGCGAGCCTGTCACCGTCATTGCCGGCTCACGGCCTTTTACTTTCCCCGCATCCTCGCCGGATGGGGCGTGGCTCGCCTTTTCCAGTATGACGCCACAGTTCGATATCTTCATCAGCCGCGCGGACGGGAGCGGGATCCGCCAGTTGACGAACGATCCCGCGAACGACAAATTCCCGGCGTGGTCGCCCGACGGACACGCAGATCGCGTTCATGTCCAATCGCGACGGAAAGAATCAGATCTGGTCGATCAGGCCGGACGGCAGCGGGCTGCGGCGCCTGACCGCCGCGAAGGACGGAGGCGGGTTCGGCTCCGACTGGTCTCCTGACGGTTCGAAGTTGATTCTCCATACACCCGACGACAAGTTGTTGGTCTTCGACCCGCGCATCGAATGGACGCACCAGACCCCTCGATCGATCTCGGCGATTGTAGAGACCGGAGTCCAGTTCGCCGAAACGTCCTGGTCGCCAGATGGCCAGCAAGTCGTCGGGGTTGCAGCTCCCCTGGGCAAGGACAAGGGCGCGCTGGTCAGCTACTCGTTTCAGACGGGTCGATTCACGCGGTTGTACAACTCGCAATCGGCGGGTGATCCCACATGGCTGAGCGACGGCCGTCGACTCCTGTTCGACGAGGGGTCGAAGCTGCGTCTCATTGACCGGCAGACAGGCAGCATTCGTGATCTGCTGTCGGTTGCACCAGACATATTGGAGCTGTGGTCGATGTCACGTGATGACCGGACGGCTTTCGTCACTCGGCGGGTCTCGCAAGCCGACATCTGGTTGATGACGCTGAAATAAACGTGCTCCGTCGAGCACGAGTTACGAAGCAGTCTCTGTCGAGCCAGGGGTCGCGAGCGTTCGAAAGATCAGCTCGCAGTCGCCCATGCGGATGCGATCGCCATCCGCCAGGGGAGTCGGCGATGTCACCGCCTGCCCGCGCAGAAATGTGCCGTTCTTGCTGCCAAGGTCCTCGAGCGTTGCGCTCACGCCTTTAATCGTGATCCGCGCGTGCTGCCGAGACACGGTTGAGGAGTTCAACGGGAACGTCGACGCCGGCATCCCGGCCGAATACGTGCTCGCCTTCCTGAAGCGACATCTCGCGTCCGTCGTAGACAATCCAGTTTGCCAGCCGCCGAAGTTCGGCGAAATCGCTTTCGTGCGCCGCCGCCGAAAACGCGTACCCGAAGCCATGCACCGTGCGGATGAAGCGCGCTTCGCGGCCCCGCTCGCCGAGCGCTTCCCGCAGTTCAGCGACCAGACTCGCCAGCGTCGCCTCGGAGACGAACGTCGACGGCCACAGCCGTTCGTGCAGCTCGTTTTTCGCGATCGCACGCGGACGCGTTTCGACGAGCACGCATAACAGCTCGTACGCCTTCGGCGAGAGATGGACGGGCTGCCGCTCGGGGCCGCGCAGCAGCAGCCGGCTCTCGGCGTCGAGTAGAAACGGCTCAAAAGACACGCGTTTCAGTGGTCCCAGAAATTCCCCCAAAAACTCCCCAACGGGGCCAAAGACTCAAAACGAGCGGACGTTCAGATTGGGTAAACCATGGTTTACCTCAATCGCGCGTGCCGGAACAAGCGAAGCAGCGGCGGGATCGGCTTCGCCACGCTGTCCGCGATCGTAGTCCTCACGGCGGCATCGGCGTCCCCCGTGTCTGCCGCCAGCACTGCTCGAGTCCGATCGAGCGACACGGAATTACAGGCGCTGCTGCGCGAAGGCACCGATCGGTCGGCGACGTTCAGCACGCTCGTGGACACGATCGAACACTCGAACGGCATCGTGTACGTCGAGTTCGGATACTGCGCGTTCGGCCATCTGAACGCATGTGTCCTGCCGCTCATCGCGTCGCCGCACGGCGATCGCTATCTGCGCATCCTCGTCACGCCCGACAAGAACCGGCGCAGCCACGATCAACTGCTCGCGTTGATCGCGCACGAACTCCGACATGCGCTCGAAGTGTTCGACGCTCCCGAGGTGATCGACGTCGAGACGATGAACGCGTTGTACCGCCGAATCGGAACGCCGGAAACTGGCGGCTTGAAGGGATACGAAACGTCAGCCGCTCGCGCCTCGGGCGATCACACGCTCGGTGAATTGCTGGCCGATCGAAAGCGAGATGCGCGGTGACGTGCGAGCTACTTGGTATCCCAGGCGCCGGGACGCAGGTAGTGAAAGCGAATCAAATACACATTGCGCCCGCGGCCGTGTCGTGCGATGCGCAGTAAGTCAGCGACGCTCTCGAACCCGGACTCACGCGCCAGGTCGTAGGTGATACTTCTCACCGATATCCGCTCGACCGAGTCGACGACAATGTGGCCCTCGTTCATCACGTAACGGCCGCCGACTTTTACGTGCGGACGCGTCCAGATGCGCACGCTGCACCGGATCCTTCCGCGGCGGATTCCTTCGCGAAGATGTTTCGTGAATACCATGACGCTGTTTGCTCGCAAGAATCGGGATGCGAGAAAGCATAGCCCCGCGCTACCGTCGGCAGCATGACCGATGGAGATTATGTCCTGGGTACCCGGGACGAGGAGATCGAGCGGCTCGGGCTGCAGCACCTCGTCTGGCGTCCCTGGATGCTTGCGGCATGGCGCCGTGCTGGCATCAACAGAGGCAGCCGCGTGCTGGACGTGGGCGCCGGCCCGGGATACGCCACTGCTGATCTGGCCGAGATCGCAGGCGGCCGCGGCGAAGTGCTGGCGCTCGAACGTTCCGACCGCTTCATCGTGGCCGCGCGCCGACGTCTCGCGGAACGCGGGTTTTCCAATGTGCGCATGGAAAAGCTCGACCTGATGTCGGAAGCCATTCCGGCGACCGAATTCGACGCGGCCTGGTGTCGGTGGGTGGCGTGTTTCGTCTCGTCTCCGCGGTCGCTCGTCGCGGGAATCGGCCGAGCGCTGAGGCCCGGTGGTGTCGCGATCTTTCATGAATACGGCGACTACGCCTCGTGGCGGCTGATGCCGCCGCGGCCCGAGTTCGATACATTCGTGGCGGCGGTGATGGCGAGCTGGCGCGCGAGCCAGGGTGAGCCCGACATCGGACTCGCGCTCCCGGCGATGCTTCGCGACTGCGGCTTCGAGATCCGTTCGGTGCGTCCTCTTGTTTTTACCGTTCAGCCGTCCGATTTCATCTGGCAGTGGCCCGCGGCATTTCTCAGGTCGGGCACGCGACGCCTGCGCGAACTCGGCCAGCTGACATCGCTCTCCGCCGACCTCATCGTCCGCGAGTTCGACGACGTCGAGCGCGATCCGTCGGCGATGATGATGACGCCGCTCGTGATGGAAATCATTGCCGCCAAGCGGAGCGAATGACACCACGCACTGCTTGACACCGCCGAAACCGTCAGCCACACTGACCAGCCGCCAGCTATTTGAGAGGTGACCAATGAAAGCGGGCGCCTTCGGTCTGATTCTCGCCGCGCTCACGCTCTCGCCGGCTTCCGCGCAGCAGTCGTTCAAAGTCGGCACGCCCACGATGCTCGTCGAGCTTCAGGGTTCGCGGTTCAAGGGCGATCCGTCGCAGCTCGCCTGGTCGCCTGATGGCGCGACCTTGTGCCTCCAGACGCTGCAAGGCGATCGACCGCCGCTGACCACGCGGTACTACCTTTTTCGCCTGGGCGAACGCGACTTTCAGGGGATCGACGTCGCACCGGAATGGGCCGCGACGTACTGGGCGTGGAAATCCGCGCGCATGCCGCCCGGGCATCCCGAGCTCGTCATCCAGGTCGAAACGCATAACAAAGGCGGCAACATTCCCACCGAGAGTCTGAGCACCAAGGCTGCGAACATCGGCGGCCGCGGGCTGGAGAACGCGGTCGGCGCGCAGAACGAAGCGGAAGGGTCGGTCGTGCGGACGCTGACGCTCAAGGGCGAACCGATCGGCCAGTTCGTCAACCAACCGCTCGTGCCGGGCACGACGTTCGGCTGGTCTCCAGAGTCGCTGCACGCGCTCGCGTATACCAAGACGAACGGCCGGCTCGCGCTCATGGATCTGCAGGGCGGGAATCTCGAAATCGAAGGCAGCAAAGGCATCCAGCTGCCGGCCTGGTCTCCGGACGGATCGAAGATCGTCTACATCGAGCCGCAAGGACATCATCGCTTCACGCTGATGCAGCTCCTCGTCGATCGAAAGTAGAGAGCCGTGCGGATATTCGCGCTCCTGTCGGCGGCGCTTGTCGCCGTCGGCCTGTCCGCGCAACCCCGCTTCAAGACCGGAGTCGATGTCGTCGAAGCCGACGCGGTTGTCGTCGATGGCTCCGGTCGGCCCGTGCGCGGCCTGATCGCTGCGGACTTCAAATTGACGGTCGACGGCAAACCGCGATCGATTGAAGCGGTCGACTACGTCGATGCGTCGGGTGCGCGCGCGCCAAACGCCTCGGAAACCTCGACCTCCACGGCGAGCCCGCCGCAACGCCCCGCCGAACGGCACATCGTCTTCGTCGTCGACGAAGGCAACATCAGCGCCGGCGGTGGCAAGGCTGCGATCGCGGCCACCAAGCGCATGCTGGACCAACTCGGACGGTCGGATCGCCTCGCGCTGTTGTCGATCCCGACCGGGCCGGCGGTCGACTTTACGTTCGATCGCGCGCCGGTGCGCGACGCGCTCGACCGCGCCATCGGCCGCGCGGCGAGGCCGATGAGCACCGACGACTTCAGCCTCAGCCTGCAGGAGTTGTTTGCGTTCGACATCGGCGCGAGCGCGGACCAACGCGCCGAGCAGCAGACGATCCTCTTCCGAGAATGTCCGCAATCGATGCCGGAGGGCAGACGGGAAGCGTGCGAGTCGTCGCTTCGAGACGATGCTCAGGCACGGCTGCAGTCGTATCGCGAGCGATCGCGCGCGACCATCACCGGCCTGGACAAGCTGTTTCGAGCGCTGGCCGCGATGCAGGGCCCCAAGATCGTGGTTCTCATTTCAGAGGGTCTGGTAGCGCGGCCCGATCTTCGAGACTCGTCCGATGTGTCGCAATTGGCGAAGACCGCCGCGCTGTCGCGCGTCACGCTCTACTCCGTACTCCTCGACGCCGTGTCGGCGGATGCCGGTGATGGCATGGGACGCGAGCGCGCCGGCACCCGCTCCGCGACATCCGCGATGGATCGAACCATAGAGGAGCAGGGGCTGACGGCGCTCACGGGCGAATCAGGCGGGCTCCTGTTCCGCGCGTCAGCCGCTCCGGACGAAGCGTTCCGCCGTTTGGCCGATGTGCTCGCCGGATATTATCTGGTCACCTTTCAAGTGACGGCGGCGGACGGCGAAGGTCCACACCACATCAAGTTGGAAACGATAAAGCCTGGCCTCGTAGTCCACGCGCGGACGCAGTTCGCGATGAGCAAAGCCGCGGCGCCGCGGACGACCGCCAATATCGGTGCGAGCGAACGATCGAGCGTCGCCCCATCGCGACGGGCAGACGCCCCCTCCACGTTCAACATCGACAAATCCACCGTGCAGCTTGCGACGCGGTCCATCGCGGACGCGAACGGCACGATCCGGATTCTTGTCAGCTTCGACGTGCGCGATCCGTCGGCGCACGCGACCACCGCGCTGGCGCTCGGGTACAAGCTGAAGCTCGGCGATCGAATCATCGCGGATACGGGACGCGTCGTGCCGGTTGAACGCCAACCAGACGGCAGCGCTCAACCGATCAGTTACATCGCGTTTCAGGGCCTCGCCCCCGGGACCTACGAGCTGCAGCTCTCTGCGTCCGACGGGTCGAAGCACTCGGCGTTCGTGAGGCACCTCGTTTCAGCGCGCCTGCACGCGATAGGCGGCTACACGCTGAGCGATTTGCTGATCGCCGCCTCGGCGTCCACGCCGGCCGGTCCCTTTCCAGTTCCCGCACAACTGGTCGCGCGCGATCAGGTGGTGATGGGCGTCGAAGTCGCCGCCGGAGACGCCGCAGGATTTGCAAACGCGACGCTGCGATTCGCGGCCGTCTCGTCCGCGAATCGCGACGTGCTCGCGTCGCAGGACATCAGCCTGTCGGCGGATGGTCCGGCGACCCAGTTCGTCCGCGCCACGCTGAACCTCGCCAATGCCAGCCCCGGCTCGTGCGTCGCACAGGCATCGATCGTCGCGGATGGCAAGGTCGTCGGCCTGGTCGATGCACCGTTTCAGATTCTCAGATAACGATTCGCGGACTTGGTAATCTGAGTGGAGGGTCGCTGACGCGGTCGCGTCCGTCTTCCGGCGGACATTCAACGTATGGCGCAGCTGACGCTGTTCGATTCGACGGATACCGTGCTCGCGGACGACGAACGGGGGCGCGTGGCCTACACGCCTCGCTTCGTGGATGCCGCGACGGCGGCGGCGTGGTTCACGGAGCTTCGAACGGACGTGAACTGGCGCGCCGAGCGGCGCATGATGTACGACCGCGAGGTGGACGTGCCGCGGCTCGTTGGTTCCTTCCGGCTGGACGCGCCAAAGGATCGAATACCGGCGTCGATTCTCGAAGGCGCGCGCCGCGTCGGTGAGCGTCTCGGCGTCCCGTTCAATGCCGCCGGGCTCAACCTGTACCGCGACGGCCGCGACAGCGTGGCGCCGCACAACGATCACCTCAACGAGATCCGACAAGGGTTTCCGATTGCGCTCGTGTCGCTCGGCGCCACGCGGCGCATGACCATTCGCGCGAAGGAGAAACCGCGGACGGTTCTGCATGTCGATCTCGAACCCGGCAGCCTCCTCGTGATGGACTACACCACGCAGCTGCACTACACGCACGGCGTTCCGAAAACCACGGCGCGGGTAGGCGAGCGCATCAGCGTGGCGTTCCGCGTCAAGCGTTTGAAGACCGCTTGACATATTCCCATACGGGAATGTATAACCGTTCCCATGCCGCGCGCGTCCACGAGGTCCGATCCGTTCAACGCCATCGCTGAACCTCGCCGGCGCCACATCCTCGAATTCATCGCTGCCGAAGAACGGGGAGTGACCGAGATCGCTGACGCCCTGGAACTGGAGCAGCCTTCGGTATCGAAGCACCTGCAGGTCCTCCTGAGCGTCGGCCTCGTAACCGTCAGGCGCGACGGCAGGCGGGCGCTGTATCGCACGAACGCAGACGCGCTCCGCACGATTCACGACTGGTCCCTGATGTTCGCTCAGCACTGGCGCGGGCAGCTCCGACGAGTCAAAGCACACGCGGAGGAGAATCGATGACCACGACGGCACCCAGTTCAGAAGCGCAGACGTTCACGATCACGGAAGAGATCGCCGTTCATGCTTCAATCGAGCAAACATTCCAATCGTTGCTGGCGCAGATGGGCCGCCTGAACGAAACGCCCGAAGGCGCGCCGCTGCCGATGATTCTGGAAGCACGACCCGGCGGCCGCTGGTATCGGGACCTCGGCGGCGACAACGGGCACCTGTGGGGTTTCGTCCAGAGCATCAACCGACCGAAGCTGCTGGAGATCTGGGGTCCGCTGTTCGTGTCGACGGCAGCAACTTCGAATCTTTTGTACCGTTTGAGCGAGACGCCTGACGGCACGCTGATCAAGTTCACGCACACGCTCGTGGGGCCGTTTCCCGACGAGCATCGCTCACGACTCGCGTCCGGATGGGGCGCGCTGCACGCGCGCGTTCGCAAAGCCGCCGAAGCCGCCGGCCAGGAGACCTTATGAAAATGATCGATGGATTGCTCGCTGAGCTCGAACAGGAAGCCGGAACGACACGTCGTGTGCTCGAGCGGGTGCAGCAGGCGCACCTTTCGTGGAAACCTCATCCCAAGTCGATGTCGCTCGGCCAGCTCGCGCTGCATGTCGCCACCGTGCCCGGCAACGTCGCCGAGCTCGCGGCGATGGACACCGTGACGTCGCCGCCGGCCTTCGTTCAGCCCGAGGCGGCCACCGCGTCGGAACTCGTTCCGACGCTGATGGAGAGCGTCGCCAAAGCGAAAACAACGCTCGGCGGATTCGATGATGCGAAGATGAACGCGACATGGCGGCTGCAGAACGGCGGCCGCGACATCATGGCGATGCCGCGCGTCGCCGTCGTGAGGGCGATCATGCTGAACCACTGGTATCACCACCGGGGCCAGCTGCTCGTGTATCTGCGCCTGCTCAATCAGTCGGTGCCGTCGGTGTACGGTCCGACCGCCGACGAGAATCCGTTCGCAGCGTGAGCCACGCGGGAACGGCGCTTATCGCTGAACGAGCCGACGCAGCTTTTCGATCGGTCGCTTCAACGAGCGGCCTCGGCGTCGCATGTCGGCCCACAAATCGCCGACCTGGGAAACACGGCCGGGCATGTTCCGCAGTGTGAACGTGCCCGGCCCGACCTCACCGCGTTCGATTTCCTGCCACGTGCATGGGGCAGACACTGGCGCGCCCGGTCTCGCCCGCACGGTGTACGCAGCCGCGAACGTCGCGCTGTAGCCGTTTCGACCCGTGTCCACATAGATACGTCCCCGGCGATCGGCCTTGCTGAATTCCTGCGTCAGGCGATCCGGCGCGCGGCTCACGAACGTCGCGCCGACCGCATTCGCAAAGCGCGCGACGGTTCCCATCGACGATGTGCCGTCGAGCGGGACGACGATGTGGAAGCCTTTCGAGCCGGTCGTCTTGATCCAGGATGGCAGGGTGAGCTCGTCGAGCAGATCGCGGAGGCCGATCGCGGCGTCGCGAACCGCTCCGGCATCATCTTGCGATGGATCGAGATCGAAGACGCACAGGTCGGGCCGATTGAGCTCCGGAACGCGCGAGGCCCAGACGTGCTGCGTGATCGTGTTCTGATTGGTCACCCACAGCAGCGACCTGAGGTCGGTGACGATCGGATGATGAACGATGCCGTCTTTCTTCTTTACTTCGACGCGCTGGAGCCACTCCGGAAACCCTTTCGAGACGTCCTTCTGCCAGAATCCTTTCTTGCCGATGCCAGCCGGATATCGCTCCATCGTGATCGGACGGCCGCTAATGTGCGGCAGCATCACCGGCGCCAATGCTTCGTAGTACGCCGCCAGATCACCTTTCGTGATCCCATCGTCGGGAAAGAGCACTTTCTCGGGATGTGTGATCACGGGTGTGGTCGCGTCACGTTCCGAGCGAGGAATGCGTCATTCTCCGGGCGGACGCCGAGCAATCGAGGATGTCGGAGTTTCGTGTGCACCGTCCACTCGATGAATGCGACCTCGACCACGATTTCGGGCCGGACCCAGTGCGCGCGAAGGCGCGGCAGGCCTTTGGCTTTTGTGAACGGCGACTCCGGCAGCTCGATCGCGTCGAGGCGCGCGCGCAGGTGCAGCAGCAGCTTCGTGTCGAAGCCGGTTCCGATCTTCCCGGCAAAAACGAACTCGTCGTTCTCGTAATAACCGACGAGCAGCGCGCCCAACCCGACGCGTGAACCCTGCGGATCGGTAAACCCGCCGACGACGAACTGCTGCGACACTTCGCATTTCATCTTCAGCCAGTGATTCGAGCGCCGATGTTCGTACGGCGATCCGCGCCGTTTGGCGATGACGCCTTCCCACCCTTCGCGCCTGGCGCGTTCCCACGGCTCCGAATCGTCGAGGAGCTCGACGCGACGCATCGGCGGTTCGAAGGGCAGCCGATCGAGAAGCGCGCGTCGCTCCTCGATCGGCAGCGGAGTGACGCGCTCCCCGTCGAACCAGAGAATGTCGAAGACGTGGTACGCACTCTTGCCGTCCCATGTCATCTCGCCGTCGAGAATCGATTCTCGTAACCGGCAGGCCGGCGATCGCGGAAGCGACGGCAGGCAGATTTTGCGGAAGGCGGTTGCGCGAATACAGCCGCACATCTGGTCCGCGTTTGTAGGCGAGCAGGCGGATGCCGTCGAACTTGCGTTCGAACAGCCAGTCGGGCCCGCTGAAGCGTTCCTGCGTCAGGGTCGCCGCCATCGGTTCGAGCCAGTCCGGCATTGTCGCGGAGGTGTCACGGCGGAGCTATGCTTCAACTTGTGCATGCAATGACGGCCCTGGCGACAATCGCGTGCACGATTCCGGTTCGATCAATAAGGCGGGCCGGCGAGCGAGGTTGAGACTAGCTGAGGGATGCGCTTGAATGATTGTCGAGTCGGCTGTCGCTCGCGATCACGTGGGAGTGCTGCGCGCAGATATCGCGCATACCCGCCTCCTTGTAGAAGCTGCCCATCGCATAGCCGCACAGCAGCGAGAAATCGTGGGTCATGGCCAGCTGATTCCAGAGCACCTCGAGACGGATGGCGGCGACGGTGAGGTGCTCCTGCCACAGCACGTCGACCATTTCACCGTAGGCGCGAATTGTGCAACCTTTCCGTCCCCGGCAAAGCGATCGATCGCGGCGGTCACGTGCGTCTTGAAGAGTTGTGGGTCCGGCATTCCGTCGAGCATGAACGCCCCGAGCACCGCGCGCGCGTCGAGCAGGGACAGATTGCCGGCTGACTGCATGGCGTCGACGTCCAAGTCACGCTCACGAAGCTCGACAAGCAGCGCATCGCGATGGTCAGGCGTCGCGATCACCAGGCCGGGCTGCTCGTGCGCAATGCCCTCGCCGAGAAAATCGGCGACGGTCCGGCAGAGGGAAGCCTTGCTCTCGTAAAACCGGACCGCGTGGAAGTGGGCCGAGCGTCGTCGGTGTGTGCGGAGCTTGGAACGTTCATGCTCGTATGATAGCAGGACGCTGGCGCGTGCAGGTCGGCGCCCGGCGGCTCAGCTTCGGACGGAACGATGAAAATTCAGCCTCCTGACGCTACCTTACGACTCGCCGCGATTGTCGAGTCGTCCCACGACGCCATCGTCAGCAAAGATCTCAACGGCATCATCACGTCCTGGAACGCGGGCGCCGAACAGCTGTTCGGTTACACCTCGGACGAAGCCGTTGGCCGATCGATCACGATGCTGATTCCCCCGGATCGCTTGAGCGAGGAGGATCTGGTGCTCGGCCGGATTCGCAAGGGGCTGCGCGTCGAGGCCTTCGACACGATCCGGTGGCGGAAGAACGGCACGCTCGTCGATGTATCGGTGGCCGTCTCGCCGATTCGCGACACGAACGGCACGATCGTCGGCGCTTCGAAGATCGCCCGAGACATTTCGGACCGAAAGCGGATCGAAGCCGAGCTCCAGCGATCTGCAGCACCGCCTGATGGGGCTCGCGCTCGCGTCGGCGTCAATCCTCGATTCGCCGGACGTCGATGCCGTCCTCTCCGCCACCATCGATCTCGCGCGCGAGGTGTTCGCCGCGGATGGCTACGCGCTGTGGCGGGCCGACAGCGCCGGCATCTGGAAAATCGTCCGATCGTTCGGCATCTCCGAGGAGTTCTCCACGCGGATCATCGCCCGCAACGGAGCGGCGCCGGCGGCGCACCGCGTGCCGTTTTCGGAACCGTTTGTCGTCACCGAGGTCGACACGGAACCGCTCATTGCGGACATGCGCGACGCCTACGCGCGCGAAGGGATCGCGTCGTTCGTCGTCTTCCCGCTGCTCATTCGCGGCGAGCGCTGCGGCACGATGGTGTTCTACTCGCACAAGCTTCGAGAATTCAGAGACGTCGATGTGCAGGTGGGCGCCGCCCTCGCGAACATCGCCGCGGCCGCGTTGACGACGGCGGAGCTGTACGAGGCACAGCGGATGGCGCGCGAGGCTGCCGACCATGCGCGGCAGCAGGCGGCGTTCCTGGCGGATGCCGGCACCGCGCTCAGCGCGTCGCTCGATTACCAGGCGACGTTGAAGGCGGTGGCGAGACTGGCGGTTCCGACGATTGCCGACTGGTGCGCCGTCGACGTCGTCGGCGAAAAGGGAGCCTTGGAGCGCCTGGCTGTTGCGCACGTGGATCCCCAAAAAATCGAACTCGCCCGGACGCTGCAGGAGAAATACCCGGCCGATCCGAACACGCCGGGCGGCATCGACGAAGTGATCCGCACGGGAACACCAGCATTCATGTCGCGCATCCCAGCGGCTCTCGTGGAGGCGGCGGCGCAGAACGAAGAGCATCGCCGCATCCTGAACGACTTGAACCTGACGTCGTACATGTGCGTGCCGCTCGTGGCGCATGGGCAGACGCTTGGCGCGATCACGTTCGTGAGCGCCGAGTCCGGCCGCGAGTACGGGGAAGGCGACGTGCGAATCGCCCGCGAGCTGGCGACGCGCGCGTCGCTGGCCGTCGAGAACGCGCGGTCATACGCGCTCGCGAACGACGCGAGCCGGCTGAAGGACGAGTTCCTTGCGACGCTTTCACACGAGCTGCGCACGCCGCTCAACGCCGTCCTCGGCTACGCGCGGATGCTCCGCCTGGGCTCGACGCCTCCCGAAAAGACGAAGGCGGCGCTCGAGGTCGTCGAACGCAATGCCACCGCGCTCAAACAGATCATCGAAGACGTCCTCGATATCTCGCGAATCATCGCCGGGCGCCTGCGGCTGAACGTCGAACCGGTCGACTTGCCTGCGATCCTTCACGAGTCGTGCGCCACGATGATGCCGGCCGCGGACGCAAAGGGTGTGCGCGTCGAAGTGATTGTCGATCCGCAGATCACGCCGATCTCAGGGGACAGCGACCGCCTCCAGCAGATTGTCTGGAATCTTTTGTCGAATGCGATCAAGTTCACGCCGCGTGGCGGCAGGGTGCAGCTGCGTCTCTCGCGCGTCAATTCTCACGTGGAGGTCACGGTCAGCGATACGGGTCAGGGTATCTCGCCGGACTTCCTGCCATTTGTCTTCGAGCGGTTCCGGCAGGCCGACGCCACGTTCTCTCGCGAGCAGGGAGGACTGGGCCTCGGTTTGGCCATCGCCAAGCAGTTGACCGAGCTCCACGGCGGCACGCTCTCGGCGGCGAGCGGGGGCGTCGGCGAGGGGTCGACGTTCACGTTGAAGCTGCCGCTGATGATCGTGCACCGGGCGGTCGCCGAATCGCCAGTGCGAGAACAGCCGCGAACAGACCGACAGACTCCTTCGCTCGAAAGCATTCCCCGCCTCGACGGCATCCGTGTGCTCGCGGTGGACGATGAAGTGGATTCGTTGAGCCTGTTGCGGACAGTGCTCGAAGGCGTGGGCGCGGTGGTGACCACCGCCCCATCGGCCGATGCCGCGCTCGGAGTGATCCGGCAGGGCGCTCCCGACGTGATGGTCGCCGATATCGGCATGCCCGGCATGGACGGTCTCGAGTTGATTCGGGCGCTCCGGCGGATGGACGAACCGGCGCGCAGCATGCCGGCCGCGGCGCTCACCGCGTATGCGCGCTCGCAGGATCGCATCACGTCGCTGGCGAGCGGCTATCAGATGCATCTCGTGAAGCCGATCGATCCACTCGAGCTCGTGGTCGCGGTCGCCTCGCTCGCATCGCGGCGGATGGGCGCGTAACCCGACCGGCGCGCCGCGCCATTGACCTTGCTGAACAAGGCATGATACCTTGCCAGCCAAGGTTCAATGTCGATCGACTACGATCGCGAGTTTCTCACCGGAACGGTCGGCGTGCTGATCCTGACGCTCCTCAGCGAGCGGGCCATGTACGCCTACGAAATGGTCCAGGAGGCCGAGCGCCGCAGCGACCGGACGTTTCAGTTGAAGGAAGGCACCGTCTATCCGGCGCTGCATCAGATGGAACGCGCCGGTCTGCTCAAAGCGAGCTGGCGCGACAGCGAAGCAGGTCGACCGCGCAAGTACCTACAGCCTCACCGCAAAGGGCCGCCGTCAGGCGGAGTCCAAGCGGCGGCAGTGGACGAGCATTTCCGCCGCGATGCGCGCGATCCTGGGCGACGGCCATGCATGACGTCGACGCGGTCGAAGCCCTGATCGACCGCATCCTCGCGGGCGCACGCATTCCGAGCCGCGCCGAGCGCGACGATCTCCGTCGAGAGCTGCGCGCGCACTTCGAAGACGCCGCCGAGTCGCCCGAGCGCATCCAGTTTGCGATTCGGCGGTTCGGCCCGGAGGCGCTGATCGCCGAATCCTTGCGTCGTGTGTATCGCTGGGACTATGTCGCCTGTCCAAGCGGCGCGACTCGCGGCGTCGATCATCGCGTCGGGTGCCGCCGCGTTGCTGATCCTCGCGCTCGTCAACCTTGCAGCTGACCCCTGGATTCTCCCGCGCGACGGGCGTCGCGCTCGCCGTGGTGCTCGGGCTCGTCGCGGTGCGGGAAGCCGTCCGACGGCCATTCAGCACGGCTCGCGCCGCGCTGGCGATCATCGCGTACGCAGCGATCTGCGGCGTCATGCAGCTGCTCGTCGCCAACAGCGTCGGCGCCTTCGTCGTCGCGGCGATGTTCGTGGTGTTTGGATACCTGTGCTCGACGCCTGCCGTCGCGGCCGCTTCGCTGGACGCTGACGTTCGTCGCCTTTGCCGCGATCGAGTACGGCGTCCATGCGAGGCTTGCGATCGCCTTCGGGCCGAGCCGCGCGGCGCTGGCCAGCGCCGGCCTCGTCGCGGTGTGGAGCTCGACGCTCCTGATCCTGACGAGGGTCGATCGCATGTTCGCGCCACCGTTTCGGCTCCCGCGCCAATTAACCGGAGCGCATCATGTGGCAGGACCTCCGCATCGGCGTTCGCATGCTCCGCCGCAGTCCCGGCGTATCCATTCTCGCAATTCTGTGCCTCACGCTCGGCATCGGCGCGAATGCTGCCGTCTTCAGCTGGATCGAAGGCATTCTGCTGCGTCCCTATCCGCAAGTCGCAAACCTCGACCGGCTGTTCGTGCTGAGCGGCACGAGCCGGAGCGCGTCGAAAGGCACCGACGTCTCCTGGCCGGACTTCGAGGATCTCCGGCGGCGGTGCACGCTGATCGAGGCGTTCATCGCCGAGAAGATCGTCGGGACCACCCTCAGCGTCACGGGTGATCGGGCCGAACGCGCAGCCGGCAGCGTCGTGTCGGCGAATTACTTCGACGCGCTCGGCGTGCATCCGATTCTCGGCCGCGGCTTCGATCCGGTCGAAGAAACCGGACGCAACGCGCATCCGGTGGTCGTCATCAGTTATCAGCTGTGGAAGGATCGCTTTCGCGGACAGCCGGACATCATCGGCGCAACGCAGATGCTGAACGGCGTGCCGTCACACGATCGTCGGCGTGGCGCCGCAGGACTTCTACGGCACCTTCGTCGGATACAAGTTTCAGTTCTGGGTCCCGGCCTCGATGGAAGAGACGTTCGACCCCGGCGGCTACAAGCTCGAGGATCGCGGCGCGCGCTGGATCGAAGGATTCGTGAAGCTCAAATCTGGCGTCACGGTCGCGCAGGCGCAGGCGGAGATCGCGGCGGCGGCGAAGCGGCTCGACGTCGAATATCCGGCGACGAACCGCGGCCGCGGCATTCAGCTTCTGCCGGTGTGGCAGTCGCCCTTCAACCCGATGGAGGCGCTCCTGCCGACGCTCGGCATCGCCCTCGCCGTCGTCACGTCGGTGCTGCTTATCGCGTGCGCCAACGTCGGGAATCTTCTGTTGCTCAAATCGTTCGCGCGCCGCCGCGAGATGACGATTCGTCTCGCCGTCGGCGCGGGGCGCCGCCGCCTGGTTCAGCAACTTCTCACTGAGGGCCTGATTCTCTCCGCCATCGCGGCGGCAGGCGGTCTCGTCGTCGCGTACTGGTGCCGCAATGCGCTGGTGTTGCTGTTTCCGCCGCGTGGCGGCACGGCGCTGCGCCTGCCGGCAGAGCTCGATTGGCGCGTGCTCGCGATGAGCGTCGGCGTCTGTCTGATTGCGACGCTGCTCTTCGGGCTCGCGCCGGCGCTCTTGACGAGCAGAATCGAGCTCGTCGACGCGCTGAAGTCGGAGTCGGGCGGCGTTGTGGGCGGACGCGGAAAAGCATGGGTGCGTTCGGGCCTGGTCCTCATCCAGGTGTCGATGAGTTTCGTTCTGCTCGTCGGCGCCGGGCTCGTCATCCGCAGTCTGGAGAAGATGCGCACGATCAGCCCGGGGTTTTCAACCGACGATGTGCTGGTCACGGCGATCGACGTCGTGTCGGCCGGCTACGACTCGCAGCGCGCAAGGACGTTCCAGGACGAACTGTCGGCGCGGCTCGACAACACAGGCGGCGTGCAATCGTCGGTGTTCGTGCGCGTCGCGCCGTTCAGCTACCGCGGCTATTCATCCGCGTCGATTGCGGTGGACGGCTACGAGGCTCCGCCGGACGAAGCGCCGGTCGTCGATTACGACGAAGTCGGTCCCGGCTACTTTTCCACCGTCGGCATTCCCCTTGTCACCGGACGCGAATTCACGCGGAACGACGATGAGAACTCGGCGGCTGTGGCGGTGGTCAACGAAGCGATGGCCGCGCAGTATTGGCGCGGAGCCGATCCGGTCGGCCGCCGTCTTCAGGTCAAGGGCCGATCGATGCGCGTCGTCGGCGTGGCGCGTCAAGCGAAGTACGGCAATCTTCTTGAACCTTCGAGAGCATTCTTCTATGTGCCGCTGCGACAGAACGAGCTCGGACAAGGACTGCTGATCCGCAGCTCGATGCGCCCTGAAGCGCTGGCGACGGCGCTCGTCCGCGAGGTCCACGCGCTCGATCCGAATCTGTCGCCTTCGGAGGTGATCTCCATGCGCGAGCAGATCGTTCGCACGACGTCGGCGCAGGCGATGGCCGTCCGCCTTCTCACCGTTTTCGGAGGGCTCGCCGTTCTGCTCGCGGGGATTGGGCTCTACGGGGTGATGTCGTCGGCGGTCTCGCAGAGCACGCGCGAATTCGGCTTGCGCCTCGCGCTCGGCGCGACGGCCGTCCGATCTGCTGCGGCTCGTGCTGTCGCGCGGCCTTGCGCTGTCGTGCGTCGGCGTGGCGCTCGGCGCCGCCGCGGCCTTGGAGCTGACGCGTTTGTTGGGCAGCCTGCTGTTCCAGGTCAGCCCACGCGATCCGGTGGCGTTCGCCAGCGCGTTCCTCGTCATGGCGGTGGCAGCGTCAGCGGCGTGCTTCGTGCCGGCGTGGCGGGCGACGCGAACGGATCCAAACCTGGCGTTGCGGGGGTAGCCTGCTCGTTGCACGGTGACCGCTGCGCCTCCTCGAGCCATTTGTCGCACCGAAACCAGCCGATCTCCGACAGGGTTATCATCGAACGTCGGAGGAGCAACGGCGAATGATTCCGGTCGCGGATTTATTTGAAAGTCACCTGACGGTTGCTGATCTGAACCGATCGATGAAATTTTTCGCCGACGTGCTGGGATTTGAGCTCGCGCACGCAACCGCGGACGGCAAGGCGGCCTTCTACTGGATCGGCGGCAGAGGCAACGCGATGCTGGGTCTCTGGGAATCGCAGGGGCCCCAGAGGCTCAGCCTCCACGTCGCGTTCCGCGTCAAACTCGACGATCTGCTGGCCGCGGCTGCGCATCTCATGTCGGTCGGCGTCGAGCCGCGCGATTTTTCCGGCAATCCTACGCGCGAGCCTGTCGTGCTGGCGTGGATGCCGGCCGCATCGCTGTACTTCCACGATCCCGACGGCAACCTGCTCGAATTTCTGGCGATGCTGCCCGACGCTCCAGAGCCGGCTCTCCACGTTCTGAGTTGGACTGCCTGGGCGAACCGGCGTCAATCGTCGCCATAGCCGCTGCGCCGGCGGACGCGGCGTGCCACACCTTTCAGCCGATCCATGAGCCGCTGTGCCCACACGAACTCGCCGGCGAGCAAGGCGAGCCCGGCGAAAATCGTAAGCCAGCCCGGACCGGGGAGCACGAGCATCACGACGCCGGTCGCGAGCAGCAGGAACCCCATCAGCGTTTTTGCAATCCGCATCGCGTCACGCGGCCAGCTGGGCAGGACCCGTTAGCAGCCGCCCGTGGGTGCCTACGATCGTATTGCACGATGGTGGCCTGAAGGGGCCATTTGCGCCGCGCGTCAAAAATGACCTGCCGGGGCGACGCGACAACCAACGGGCCGCGGTTACAGTAGCTGTGGCTGGCAGCAATGACGGACGCACTACGGATGATGGTCGTGGCGGCGCACCCCGACGACGAAACGCTGGGGTTCGGCGGGGTGCTCGCGCGTTACGCGCAGCAAGGCGTGCGCACGTTTCTTGTCACGGCGACGCGGGGAGAACGCGGCCGGTACTTCGGCCACGCCGCGGACAGGCCTGAGCATCCCGGGACGGCGGCGCTCGCAGACATCCGCGAACAAGAACTGCACAAAGCGGCCGAAACGCTCGGCGTCGAGAGAGTGTTCCTTCTCGACTACGCCGATCAACACGTCGATGCCGCGCCCGTCGCCGACGCGGTGAGCGCCATCGTCGAGTGCATCCGGCAATCGCGTCCCGACGTCGTGCTCACGTTCCCGCCGGACGGCGCGTACGGGCATCCCGATCACATTGCTGTGTCGCAGCTTGCCACGGCGGCGATCGTCGCGGCGGGAGATCCGAACTACGGCGCTCAGCGTCAGAAACACCTTGGGCCGGCGCATCTCGTGTCGAAGCTGTACTACCTCGCATGGAGCGAGGCGGCGTGGGCCGTTTACCAGGCGGCGTTCAAGAAGCTCGTGGCGATGGTGGACGGGGTCGAACGGCAGGCCACGCCATGGCCGCACTGGGCGCTGACCACGGTGGTGGACACGCGCGAGTGGTGGCCGATCGTCTGGCGCGCCGTGTCGTGCCACGAGTCGCAGGTAGGCGGCTATGCGGCGCTGAAAGCGCTCGACCCGTCCCAGCACGAAGCGCTCTGGGGATCGCAGTCGTTTTATCGCGCGTTCAGCCTCGTCAACGGCGGCCGTCGGCGAGAGACGGACCTTTTCGAGGGATTCGACCGGCCGTCGCGTTCCTGAGCAGGACTCAACACCATGGCGCAATCGACATCACGAAATGCACCGCTTGCCATGACCGCGGACACGTTCAGCGCGCTCGGTCACGAGCTGGTGGATCAGATCGCCGCGCTCCTGGCGGCCGTGCCGGAGAAGCCGGTCACCACGAACCGTTCGCCGTCGGCGATCCGCGACGCGCTGGATCTGAACGGGCCTTTGCCGGAGCATGGTGCCGATGCATCGGCGCTTCTCACGGAGACCGCCCGAGGGCTGTTCGAGAATTCGCTGCTGAATGGGCATCCGCGGTTCTTCGGATACATCACCGCGCCACCAGCGCCGATCGGAATCCTGGGCGATCTGCTTGCCTCGGCGCTGAATGCCAACGTGGGTTCGTGGACGCTGGCACCGGCCGCGACCGAAATCGAATCGCAAACGGTCCGATGGATTGCGGAGCTCGTCGGCTTTCCAGCCGGCGGCGGCCTGCTCGTCAGCGGCGGGACGCTCGCGAACATCGTGTGCCTGATCGCGGCGCGCGCTGCCGCGGCGCCGGAGATTCGCGTCGAGGGAATGGCCGCGGGCCGTGAGCTGGTGGGGTACGCCTCGGCTGAAGCCCACACGTGGATTCAAAAAGCGGCGGACATGTGCGGGCTCGGCACCAACGCGATTCGGTGGATTGAAACGGACGCGGCGCTGCAGATGGACGTCGGGGCGCTCCGTCGGGCGATCGATGCGGATACGGCTGCCGGCCGGCTGCCGTTCATCGTCGTCGGCACGGCAGGATCGGTGAGCACCGGCGCAATCGATCCACTGTCGGCGATCGCGGCTCTTTGTCGGGAGAAGAATATCTGGTTTCACGTCGACGGCGCGTATGGAGGCTTCGCTGCCGCGGTGCCAGGAGCATCTCGGGAACTTCGCGCGTTGTCCGAAGCCGACTCCGTGGCGATCGATCCTCATAAGTGGCTGTACGCGCCGCTTGAAGCGGGATGTGCGCTCGTGCGCGACGGGGAGGCGCTCACTCGCGCGTTTGCGTACCACCCGCCTTACTACCATTTCGACGAGCGGGCGCTGAATTTCGTGGACTGCGGTCCGCAAAACTCGCGGGGATTCCGCGCGCTCAAGGTGTGGCTCGCGCTGCGCCAAGTCGGTGCGAGCGGTTACCGGCAGATGATCGCCGACGACATCCGGCTCTCATACGCGATGGCCGCTGCGGTGGACCAGCACCCCGAGCTCGAATTGATGACCCAGGCGCTCAGCATCACGACGTTTCGGTACGTTCCGCTCGATCTCCAGCAGCAACGTGGAAGTCCGGAGATCGATCGCTATTTGAACGACCTCAATAAGGCCCTGCTCGACGGGCTGCAGCGCGGCGGCGAACTCTTCGTTTCCAACGCGGTGATTCAGGGGCGCTATGCACTGCGCGCGTGCATCGTGAACTTCCATACGGATGCGGGCGACGTCGAAGCCGTTCCTTCGATCGTCGCAGCCTCCGGGCGGCGCCTCGATGCCGAGCTGCGCCCTGTGGCGTCGGCTCGAACCGGAACGGCACGGTAACATCCGCTGGGCACGATGCGCGGCGGCGACACGAGGGAGAATGTGTGATGACGAGTGCAATGTCGGAGAACAACGTGGCGACATCGAAAGCAAACCTGCTTGCCAGTCGCCTTGAAGAGGGCGCCCGCGCGCTCAGCGCGTTCGCGCGCCCGCTTTCCGAAGCCGAGTGGCAGACGCGCATCCCAAAAGACGGGCGCAAGATTGGCGTCGTCGTGCATCACGTCGCGAGCGTCTATCCGCTCGAGATACAGCTGGCGCAGACGCTTGGCGGCGGAAAGCCGATCGTCGGCGTCACATGGGATGATGTCCACAAAATGAATGCCGGGCATGCGGTCGAGCACGACGCGGTCACCAAAGAGCAGGCGCTGGATCTGCTCGCCCGCAACAGCGCCGCGGCTGCGGCGGCAATCAGAACACTGACCGACGAGCAGCTCGGCGCAGCGGGCGAGGCCTCGCTCTACGCGGATGCGCCGCTCACGTGCCAGTTCATGCTGGAGGACCACGCCGTGCGCCACAGCTACCATCACCTGGCGGCGATTCGGCGGGCGTTGAATCGGTAACCGCTGCGCCGAGCCTTGAAGATCGACATCCTTTTCTGCGGAGACACGTTCGCATCTGCCCGGGCCTTGCTGCGCCAGCGGCTTGGCCCGGCCTCGACCGATACCATCAGCGTCTGGTCCGATCCCGCCTCTCCGATTCCACTCGATCGAGCGGATGTCGTCGTCCCCCTGATGTTTCAGATTACCGGCGCGGTGATGGATGCGACTCGCTGCCGCCTGATTCAACAGTGGGGTTCCGGTCTCGAAGGCGTTGACCTCGCGGCTGCGCGGGCGCGGGGCATCTGGGTCGCGAACGTGCCGGCACCCGGCAGCAATGCGGATTCGGTCGCCGAGCACACGATGCTGCTCATCCTGGCGCTGCTGCGGCGCTTGCCGGAGGCCGTGGCGAATGTCCGACGTGGTGTTCTGGGTACGCCTCCCGGCCTCATGCTCGCGGGTCGAACGGTTTGCCTCTATGGGCTTGGGCACGACGGCGCTTTCGTTGGCGAAACGGCTTCAGCCCTTCGGTGTTCGCCTCGTTGGCATCACGCGGAACCCTGCGGCGCCGAAAGTCGCGGCGTTCGCCCTCGATCGCTGTTACGCGTCCGACGAGCGGGACGAGTGCCTGTCGCAGACCGACGTGCTCGTGCTGTGCAGTCGGTTGTGCGCCGAGACGCGCGGGATGATCGATGCGCACGCGCTGGCGGCACTCAGGATGGGAGCGATTCTCGTGAACGCCGCCCGCGGGCCGCTCATCGACTACGCGGCGTTGTACGACGCGGTTATCCACCGGCCGCCTCGCCGGCGCGGCGCTCGACGTGTTCTGGCAGGAGCCGATCGCGCCAGACGACCGTCTGCTCGCTCTGCCGAACGTCATCGCCACGCCTCACGTCGCCGGCGTGACCGACCGCTCGTACGGCGATATGGCCGATGTGTTCGTCGCGAACATCGAGCGTCTGCGGCGCGGAGAACCTCCCTCCCATCGCACGGCGTAGTCCCGCTCGACACCTAGCCATTCTGCGTATCGACATGTAGAATGGCTTCATATGGCCACGAGCGACCGCTCCGACCTGCTGCAGGGCACCCTCGACATGCTGGTTCTGAAGACGCTGGAGCTCGCGCCCCTTCACGGCTACGCCATCGCGCAACGGATCAATCGAACGTCACAGGCGCTCCTGCAGGTGCCGCAGGGCTCCCTCTATCCCGCGCTTCATCGGCTCGAGAACAAGGGATTCCTCGCGGCCGACTGGACCGAAACCGAATCCGGGCGTGAGGCGAAAGTGTACCGGCTGACCAGGAAGGGACGCACGCGCCTCGACGCAGAGATTGCCGACTGGCGGCGCCTTTCCGACGCGATCGCGTTGATCCTGCAGTCGAGTATCGCCTGAAGACGGGGGCTGAAATGAGCTGGATGAACCGGTGGTGGCGCCGCGATCAACTGGATCGGCAACTCGATTCGGAACTGCGATTCCACGTCGACGAGGAAACGGCCCGCCTGCGCGCCGCCGGCGCCACGCCGGAAGACGCTCGCCGGATCGCCCTCGCGACTTTCGGCGGCATCGAGCCGATTAAAGAAGCGGCGCGCGACGTGCGCGGCACGCGCTGGCTCGAAGACGCCTTGCACGATCTCAAGTACGCGGCGAGAACGATGCGGCGCCATCCCACGTTCGCCATCGCGGCAATTGCCTCGCTCGCGATCGGCATCGGCGCGAACACCGCCATCTTTGGCGTCGTCGACGCGCTGCTCATTCGGCCGCTGCCGGTCTCGAATCCCGGCGAGCTCGCATACATCAGCCGTACCGGTCCCGCTGCCGAGGGCCGGCGGACGCTCGCGATCACGCGGTTTTCGCGTCCCGCGTTTCTTCGATTTCAGAGCGTCCTGCAAACAGCGCATACGTCCGTCGCGGCGATGGCGTCGGTCAACCGGATGCAACTGAGTGTTGCGGATGCCGCCGGTGACGAAGGCGCTGAGCTCGTGCTGGCGCAGTTGATCAGCGGGGAGTGGTTCTCGGTGATGGGCGTTGCGCCACAGCGAGGGCGGCTGCTGACGGCTGCCGATGACCAGACGACCGGTGCGCAGCCCGTGATCGTCCTGAGCGACGGGTATTGGGCGCGACGCTTCGCTCGCGATCCTTCGGTGGTCGGCCGGAATATTCGCCTGAACGGCCAGACGCTCACGGTTGTCGGTGTCGCGCCGCCGTTGTTCGACGGCTTCATTGTCGGCGATCCCGTCGACGTCTGGGTGCCGACCGGCCTCCAGCCGCAGGTCCACTACGCATCGAATGCGGATGCGACCGACGCCGACACGTCGAAGCCGTGGGGGCCACAAGAAGGCATTGCATGGCTGACGCTCGTTGCGCGCGTGCACCCGCCGGCGACACGCGCGGGAACGACGGCGCTCGTGGACACCGCGTTTCGGCGCGACGTCGAAGCGCGCGCGGCGCAGACTCGCAACCCGCAGCAGCGCGCGTATTTGCTGCGTACGCACGCCGTGCTCGCCGACGGCTCGCGCGGGTTGTCGGATGTCCGCGACCAATTTGGCAGCGCCGTGCTGGTGTTGATGGCGACGGTCGCTCTGGTCCTGCTCGTCGCGTGCGCCAACCTCGCAAATCTGCTGATGGCCCGAAGCGCCGCGCGGTCGCGGGAATTCGCCGTTCGGCTGTCGCTCGGCGCCGGGCGCGCACGGCTGGTCCGCCAGCTGCTGACCGAAAGCCTCGTCCTCTCCCTGTTGGGCGGCGCGGCCAGTCTGCTGCTGGCGCGGATTGGAAGCGGCGCGCTGCTGCGCCTCGCGGCCGACGGTCCGACACCGCTGCCGCTCGACGTGTCCCTGCGGTGGCCGCTCGTCGCATTCGCCATCGCCGTCTCGATCGCGACGGGTGTGCTGTTCGGCCTGATGCCGGCGTTGCGGTTTTCGCGCGCCGATGTGCACGACGCGATCAAGGCGGGCGGCCGCGGCACCGCCGGCGGCCGCCTGCCTGGTGGCCGCGTGCTCGTCGTCGCCCAGATTGCGCTGTCGTTCGCGCTGCTCGCCGGCGCGATGATTTTCGTGCGGACGCTCCACAACCTGCTGACGATCGATCCGGGCTTTCGTGCGGCTCATCTCGTCACCGCGAAGTTCGATCCCCGCATGGCGGGCTACACGTCGGCGACGATGGCATCGTTGCGGGAACGTTTGCTCGACGGCACCCGTGCGATTTCCGGCGCGCAATCGGCGGCCGTCGCGATGTGCGGCACGATGGCGAACTGTCATGCGATCAGCGACATCGAGGTGCCGGGGCGACAGGCCGGCGTGGGCGACGACAACGATGTGCAGGAAGACTATGTCACTCCGGGGTACTTTGCGGCTCTGGGCATGGAGATCGTCGCGGGCCGCAGTTTCCTGGAGACCGATTCGGATCGCACGACAAAGGTGGCGATCGTGAACGAAGCGATGGCGCGCCATTTCTTTGGCGACGTCAATGCGGTCGGCAAACATTTCAGTGAAGGCGACGCGTTCGAGATCGTCGGCGTGGTGCGCGATTCGCGGATCAACGGACTGCGGGAAACGCCGCCGCGCATGGCGTTCTACCCGTACAGCCAGCATCCGGCGGTCCCGATACGAAACGTGTACGTTCGCGTCGACGGCGACGTTGCGTCGGCGGCCCAGAATCTTCGCGCCGTGATTCGAAACGCGGACCGCGGCATCGCGGTCCGCGAGGTGGTGACGCTCGCCGAACTGGAGGAACGGTCGGTCGCGCGAGAGCGGCTGGTGTCGACCTTGACCGGCGCGTTCGGCGTGCTCGCGGTTGCCGTCGCCAGCCTCGGCCTCTACGCGATGGTGTCGTACTCCGTGGCGCGGCGGACGAACGAGATCGGCATCCGGCTGGCGCTCGGGGCGTCGCTCGCGAACGTGCGGTGGCTGGTGCTGCGTGAAACGATCGTGCTGGTGGTCTTTGGCATCGCGGCCGGAATCGCGGTGACGATGCCGGCGCTCGGTTTGGTGGCGGCGCTCTTATACGGTCTGTCGACGCGCGATCCCGCGACGCTGACCCTCGCGGCCGCAACGCTGTGCACGGTCGCGATCGTCGCCGGCGCCGGGCCGGCGTGGCGTGCATCGCGCGTCGATCCCGCTCGCGCGCTGCGGAACGACTGAGCTTACTTCTGTCGCTTGCGGCGTCGGGCAACCAGCCATCCGGCGACGCCGGCGACCACCAGCGCACCTGTGGCCGGTTCCGGGACCGAATAAGTCGGGACCGGTGTGACTGCGAATGATGACGTCGCGGTCAGGAGCAAAGTGCAGACGACGATCAGAAGCACTGACAGTTTTGGCACGAGGGACTCCAAGGTATCGTGTAGGCCAACGTTCGCCCTAAACGCACACAAGGGGCCGCCTGCCGTGAAACGTCAAAAAACGCTGCAACTCTTTTTGAAATCGCCAATTAAGAGCGAGCGGCAGAACGCTGAGCCGCGTCACGGTGCCACACAAGTCAACCGTGGGCGGCTCAAATGTCTGCCACTCGCCCGTGAACAATGAACGCTACTTGCCGACGATCATCGTGTCGTTGGTCCGGGTTCCCGGCGCGACGTTCAGATACGCGTCGGCGCTAATCACGATCTGATCGATCATCGCGCCGTCCTCGCGCTGCTGGATACGAATCGTGTGCGTGCCTGTGGTGGCGAAGAACACGTTCGCACCGCGAGACCCCCAGCCATTGTCCGTCCATCCCCAGCCTTTAGGCTGCGAGCCGTTCGGCCCATTCTGAAGAACGAACTCGGCCGAATTGGTCGTGCCGATTCTCGCGTACGGAGCGTTGTTGGCGTCGGTGGCATCGCTGAACTGTGCGTGCACCGAATCGTTCGACACCGAGTTCCGCTGCGCGCGCATCCGGATCCAGACGTGATACGCGATTCCGGCCTGCGCCGTGAATGTCGCCTGGAAGTAGTTCGCCGGGCTCGCAAGCGCCGGCGCGATTTTCACCGCGCCCGCGTCTGGATTCCAGAGCGCGACGCCTCCCGCCGCGCTGGAATCGGTCGAGCGCTGCCATTTCCCGTGGATGCTCGTTGAGGAAATATCGCTCGTCCACGTCACCGCCGTATTGCTCGTCTGCGGCGTGCCCTCCGTATACGGCAGAACCGTCCCATCGTCGGTATGCCCCCCGGGCGCTGATATCAGGTACGTATCGGGACTCAACACGATCTGGTCGATCATCGCGCCGTCCTCGCGTGCCTGGATGCGCACGGTGTGCGTGCCTGTCGAGGCGAAGTAAATGTCGCTTCCAAGCGAGCCCCACCCGTTGTCGGACCATCCCCAGCCGTGTACCGACGTGGCGTTCGGTCCGTTCTGCAGCACGATTTCCGCCGAATTCGTCGAACCGATGCGGAGGATCGCGGCGCGGTTCGCGTCGGTCGAATCGCTGAACTGTACGTGAACAGAGTCGTTCGACAGAGAGTCGCTCTGCGCTCGCATCCTGACCCACAGGTGATACGGAGTACCGGCCGTAGCGTGGAATGTCTGTTCGAAATAACTCTTGGGCGAGGCGAGCGCCGGGTCAATCTTCGCGGCGCCCGCGTCCGGGTTCCACAACGCCACCTTTCCGGCGGCCGTGGAATCGGTCTGCCGGCCCCACGCGCCGTGGACGGTCGACGTCGGCGTGTTGCTGGCCCACAGCACAACCGTGGACGCGGAAGTGGTCGGAGCCGTGGTCGAGATCGTCGCGGACGTTGTTGCCGATGCTGTCGCCGCGGCGTTGTCGGTGACGGTCAGTGTGATCTGGTACGTGCCGGCCGCGCTGTAGGTGTGTGAAGCGGTCGACGCGGTGAGCTGCGCCGTTTTCGTTCCGTCGCCCCAGCTCCAGGTGTAACCAACGATCGATCCGGCTGGATGATTTGATCCGCTGCCGCTCACCGTGATCGCCGCGCCCACTTGCCCGGTGTACGGGCCGCCTGGAGCCGCGATCGGCGCGACGGTCAGCGGGCTCGAAGCGACTTCGCCGGCGGCGTTATAGGCGCTCACGATGAGAGTGTGGCGGCCTCCGGAAAACGGAAGCGCGAGCGAGCAGCCGCACGTGCCGGTCGCCGACAGCGGCGACAGCTTATAGTCGGTCCTCACGCCATCGATACTGAGTGCGTACCCTTGTACGGTTGTTGCGGAGGTTTCGTCCCACGCGATCTTCGGGCCCGTCTGCGCCTGCATGCGCCTGGCACCCGCCGCCACCAAAAGCACTCCACTTATCGCGAGACACACCCGTATCCACCTCGTCATCAGGACTCCTCGAGGACGTCGCCCTAGGGCTGAACTATTGATGCCGGGCCGAATGGCCAGCGCTCTGGGGAGGTCAACGATCGTGCCACACAAAAAATCGCGGACGGGACGGGAACGCTAATGAATTCTGACGTCCGTCTCGGCGAACCTCCGAGATATTTACGGCTCAGCCAGCTTTCTGTACAGTGGGGACGTAAAACCTACGCGCGAAATGGAGTATCAGCTGATCCGTATATGCGCTGCTGTTTATCGCGGTATGGATGGGTCAGGACGCGCGTGTGACCGGCTTGAGCTTCTGGTACGCCTCGCGCGCGGCACGCTCCGCGCCTTCAGCTTTGCCCATCGCCGCAAGATTCGATCGGTAACGCGCTTCCGCCTGAAGGCGCCACGTTGGATCGCCGACCTGCTCCGGCCGGCGTCGCAGCTCTGTGTTCATCCGGCGAACCGCTTCGGCGCGGACGCGCCAGCTCTCGCCGCGCAGACGAAGATACTCTCGAGCGTCGGCGACGACCGGCTGATGTTCGGGCGGCACGTTCTTGAGGGCGACGAGCCGCGCGTCCGCTGCCTGCAACTCCGGCACGATCGCGCGCTCAGCGACCCGAGCGAGTGCTTCCGCCGTGATGCGTCCTTTCTTGAACGCATCGACCGATGTCTGATATTTCGCCGCCGTCAGTTCTTCGGTGGCGATCACATGCGCAATCTCCGGCTTGACGTCGGCAATGTTGCGCAGCGGCACAGCGCAGGCGAACGCCCCAGCGACAGCGGCCGCGGCAAGAACCGCGACGTGGCGCGTCGACGGCACCTGCTCGTCGGCGTGCGCACCGAGCATCAAGCCGGAACCCAGACCGATGGCCAAACCGAGGAATTCGGGCGTGTGCACGAAGCCGTTGAACGCGCTGTACGCGACGAATGCCGCGGCACAGATACCAATTCTCTTCACCGCGACGAATGGAATACTGATTTTGTGCGGCGCATCCGTCTCGATCACCGGCTCGATCTCAGGGTCTGGTTGAGGCGCAAACAGACGATGAGTTGTCTGCCAGGCGAGCGCGGCGATGAGCAGGCCGTAGATACCGAACACCGCGGCTGTCGTTCCGATCTCCACGTCGACCGGATGCGACGAGAGGTTCACCAGGCCGCCGAACACGCCTGCTGACAGATAAACGGTCGCCAGCGTCAGGCGGCCAAAGAAGCGTTCAGCGACCACGCCGAGCTGAAGCAGCACGGCGACGTTCACGAGAAGGTGCAGCAGGCTCGTGTTGAGGACGGTGGACGTCACGAGCCGCCACCATTCGCCATTCGTCGTGCGCGGCCCGACGCTGGCGCCCCATTCGAGAAGCGTGGTGGGGTTGGCGACCGGTGTCGCGCCGAACAGCATGAAGCCGAAGAGTGCGGCGTTTACGCCGACGATCGCGGCGGTGGCGAACGGATACCGGGTCCGAACCCTGAGAGCATCTCGAAAGGCTTCGTATTCGGGTCGCGGTTTCTGGGCGGCCGTTCTTACTTCTTTGGCCGCGCCGATCGCCATCCGCAAGTAACGCGCGCGGTCCTCTGACGTCGTTCCGCGGTACGCGAGGCCGGCGATGACAGCAAGGAGTACGAGGAAGGCCACATCCGCAGAAGCACAAGACACATGCCAAGGACCCGCGCGATTTACACGGGTTTTCGACGCGTTCGTTCGTGCGGACCGGCCTTCACTGACAATTCTGGTAGCCTTACGTTGATTCACGTCAGGAGGCTCGTGACAGACGACCTGTGGCCGCCGCTCCCGTACGACGCGTGGAAGGACACGTACGCGACCTTGCACATGTGGACACAGATCGTGGGAAAGGTCGCGCTCGCGCTGGCGCCGCCGCTCAATCACTCCTGGGCGATCGCGATGCAGGTGACGCCGCGCGGCCTCTCCACGCGGACGCTCGCGCATGGCGCCGAGTCGTTCACGATCGAATTCGACTTCGTGGACCACGAGCTCATCGTCCGCACATCGGACGGCCGGGTGCGCACGCTTGCACTTGAACCGCAGTCGGTCGCGGCCTTTTACAGGAAGGTGATGACCCTTCTCGACGAACTGTCGCTGTCGGTCAAGATATGGCCGATGCCGGTCGAGATCCCTTCGCCGATCCGGTTCGACGAGGACACGATTCACCATTCATACGATCCCGAATACGCCGCGCGCTTCTGGCGCATCCTCGCGACGGTCGAGAGGATCTTCACCGAATCGCGGTGCGACTTTGTCGGCAAGTGCAGCCCGGTGCACTTTTTCTGGGGGAGTTTCGATCTCGCGGTCACGCGGTTTTCCGGCAAACGAGCTCCCGCGCGCGAGGGTCCTGCTTTCATGCGCGACGCGTACTCGCACGAAGTGATCAGCCACGGGTTCTGGCCCGGGAGCGGACCGGTGCTGGAGCCGACGTTCTATGCGTACGCGGTGCCGGAGCCGGCCGGCCTTAAAGACGCGCGCGTCCAGCCTGCGGCGGCGTTTTACCATCGCGAGATGGGGGAGTTCGTGTTGCCGTACGAGGCGGTGCGCGCTGTCGCCGCGCCTGCGGACGCGATCACGGCCTTCGTCGACAGCACGTACGAACAGGCGGCCACCCTCGCCGGCTGGGATCGGGCTGCGCTCGAACGCGCGAAATAATCCGAGCGCCGCGCGGCACAGAGACCGGCCTGTTATTCGTGGCGCAAGGCGACTGCAGGATCAACGGCCACGGCGCGGCGGGCCGGCACGTAGCACGAGATAACGCCCGCGACACATAGCGCGAGCGCCGCACCGACATAGGTCGCCGGGTTGGTCGCCGTAATGCCGAACAGCAATCCGGTCAGCGCGCGGCTTCCGAGGAGAGCGCCGAGGAGGCCGGCAATCGCGCCGCCGAGAATCGCTCTCATGCCCTGCCGCATGACCAGCAGCAGCACGTCCGACCGTTGCGCGCCGAGCGCCATTCGGATCCCGAACTCATACCGCCGCTGATTCACGAAGAGCGTCGTCACACCATACAACCCGATGACCGCCAGCGTCGTCGCCAGAAGGGCGAACGCGCCGAGCAGGCTGCTGGTGAACTGCTGCTGTGTGGTGGAGGCGGCGACCACGTGCTGCATCGGCGTGATCATCGGCGACCGCCTGGTCCGGATCGAGACGCGCGACTTCTTGCCGAAGAACGGCCGCGACCTGATCGGCGGCGAGCGGCGATGCGGCGACGACCGTCATCGAGGGCCACGGCACCTGGCGGTACGGCAGATACACTTCGTCCTGATCGGAACGCGCCGGGCCGTCGAAGTGCACGTCTCCCACGATGCCGACGATCTCGCGCATCACGTTGTCGCCTGTCGTTGCGAGATGACGGCCGATCGGATCGACGTGCGAAAAGTAGCGCCGCGCGGTGGTCTCGTTGACGATTGCGACAGGGCGCGACTGCGCGTTGTCGCCATCGGTAAAGGTTCGGCCCCGACGAAGCGGAATGCTCATCACCTGAAAATAGTCGGAGCTCACATGGCGGGCCGACGTCACCGGGTCGCGGCCCAAGCCGAGCGATGGCTGACCCTCGACGAAAAAGAAGAACCCGAAATTCGATCCGTCCATCGGCAGCACGCTCGTGGCGCCGACGCGAGTCAATCCCGGAATCGCTTGCAGGTTATGGAGAAGCTGTGTGAAGAAGGCTTCACGCTGAAACGGCTGCGCGTACTTCGTGCGGGGCAGCGCGACGCGCGCTGCGTACACCTGGTCCGGCTTGAATCCGGGGTTCACCGCCTGCATCTTGACGAGGCTTTGAAAGAGCAGGCCGGCCGCGATCAGCAGGGCCACGGTGATCGCCGTTTCGGACGCAGCCAGCAGATTGTGAAAGCGGCTGGAGGTTCGGCTGGTGAACCCGCCGGCGCGGCTGTCCTTGAGCACGTCGCCGACGGTGATGCCGCTCGCACGCAGGGCCGGCGCGACGCCGAAGATGATCGCCGTCAGCAGCGATATCACAATCGAGAATGCCAGCACTCGCAGATCGAGCGTGACCTCTGTCAGCCGGGGAATGTTGGTTGGCCCGTGAGCGACCAGCAGGCCAACGGCCGAGCGCGCCGCGATGCCGCCGAGCGCACATCCGCCGAGCGACAGCACGAGACTCTCGGTGAGGAATTGCTGGATGAGACGACCTCGCGACGCACCAAGCGCCAGCCGCACGGCAATCTCGCGCTGGCGGACCGCCGACCGCGCGAGGAGGAGATGCGCGACGTTCGCGCACGCGATGAGCAGCACGAGACCGACCGCCCCCATCAACAGGAGCAGCGCCGGCCGGACGACGCCGACCAAGTTGTCCGTAAAAGGCACGAGGTGGAGCGTGTATCGATCCGTGTCCACGAAGCTGCTGAACTCGCGCCGGTAGGCCGCGTCCACCGCGGTAAGATCCGACGCCGCCTGCGCGAACGTGACGCCCGGTTTGAGGCGAACGATGTATTCGAGGTATCCGGCGCCGTGGCGGACCTGCGCGGCCGTCATGATCGCGGGCGCGAACACCGACGTGAGATAAACCTGTGGCTCGCGATTCGAGAATCGGAATCTGAACTCGCGCGGCAGGATCCCGACGACAACCGTGTCGCGTCCGTCGACCTTGATCGAACGGCCGACGGCATCTGGCGCCGCGCCGAGCCTTCGCTGCCAGAAACCGTCCGTGACGATCGCGACCGGCGAAGCGTTCTCGACGTCTTCTTCGCTGCGGAAGGTGCGGCCGGCCGCGGGTTGAACGCCGAGCACGTCGAAGAACGTCCATGTGACCCGCGCGCCGAGCAGCTGCTCGGCCATGCCGCTGTTGCCAAGGGTCACGTCGCGATCCACGTACGCGGCCGTGCTGCTGAACACGTGGTTCACGTCGCGCATCACTTCGTACTTCGTCCACGACGCGCCGACGATATCGTGCAGCTTGACTTCCTGCGCGTTCACGACGCCAACACGATCCGGCTCCCGGATCGGCAACGGGCGAAGAAGCACGGCGTTCACGATCGTGAAGATGCCGACCGTCGCCCCTATACCGGTGGCGAGTGTGATGAGTGCGACCGCGGTAAACGCCGGCGCCTTCCGCAGCGTGCGCAGCGTGTACTCAACGTCTTTGACGACGCGCTCGATCAGACCGCTGCGGCGCGGGTCGACGTCTCGCGCGTTGTGCTGTTCGATGCCGTTCATTCTGCTTGGTGAGCTGCCAAAGGGCAGAATACTCCTCTCGGCCACCGTGTTCGCAACCGTTCGAAACCGCACAGCCGCTGCTCGAAATCGGCCACCTTCGGCGGACAACGACCGGCATTTGCGGTGAATACGGCGGCATGGTGCTTGCCTCCGCGCAGGCGATATGAAAATTCACGCTCCGGTTCTTCTTGGGGTTTTCTGCGTGTGCGCCTTTGCCGCCGCCCTGCCGCGGGCAGCGGGAGGCGGCGCGATGTTTCGCGGCGATCCGCAGCACAGCGGCGCATATGAGGGCCGCGGCGTGCCGGAGCTGCACGGCGTCAAGTGGAAATTCCACACGAACGGCCAGGTGTATTCGTCGCCAGCCATTGCGGACGGGCTCGCGATCGTCGGCAGCACCGATGGCAACCTCTACGCCGTCGACGCCGAAACCGGAACGCCGAAGTGGACGTTTCAAACGAAGGCACGCATCACCTCGTCGCCGGCCGTCAGCGGAGGAGTGGCATACTTCGAGAGCTACGACTCGAGCTTCTATGCCGTGGATGTCGCCAACGGCGCGCTGAAGTGGAAGTTCGAGACGAAGGGCGAAAAACGATTTTCGGCGGCGCACATTCACGGCATGCTGCCGGCGTCAGAACCCGTGCCCGATCCGTTCGATTTCTATCTGTCCTCCCCGGTCGTCGCGAACGGTGCGGTCTACTTTGGAAGCGGCGACGGGAATGTTTATGCGCTCGACTCGTCGACCGGCTCGCTGAAGTGGAAATTCCAGACCGGCGATGTCGTTCACGCGTCGCCCGCCGTCGCCGACGGCCTCGTCTTCATTGGAAGCTGGGACACGTATTTCTACGCCCTCGACGCGAACACGGGGACCGAGAAGTGGAAGTTCAAGACGGGCGAGGATCCAGCGCTTCACAACCAGATCGGCATCCAGTCTTCGGCAGCGGTGGCAGACGGCATCGTGTACTTCGGTTGTCGCGACTCGAAGCTCTACGCGCTCGACGCGCACACGGGCGCTAAGGTGTGGATAGTCGACAACAAGGGCTCATGGGTGATCGGTTCTCCGGCTATCCACGACGGAAAAGTGTTCTTCACGACGTCCGACAGCGGCCTCTTCCACGCGGTCGATGCCCATTCCGGCAGCGAGCTGTTCTCGTTATCGTTCAAATGGCCGATGTTCTCGTCGCCGGCCGCCGCGGGGAATCTCGTGTACATCGGCTCGCACGAAGGCAAGCTTCTGGCAATCGACGTCGCCGCGCGGAAGGCCGCCTGGGTCTTCCAGACCGATGCGTCGCGGCAAAACGGCCCGGCGCTCACGACGCCAGAGGGTCAGCCGAATTATTCGGTGGCGATGCCGTCGATGTTCTTCGATGACGTCGTGTCAGGGATACAGCGGATGATGAGCGTGGGCGCGATTCTCTCTTCGCCGGTTGTGGTGGGCGACGCGATTTATGTTGGCAGCGCTGATGGGTATCTCTACGCCATCCACTGATCGACGTCAACCGCGCGCCGCGCGCGCGACCGTGCGGGCCGGCTGGCGGTCGAACCCCAGCGCGATGAAGGCATTGACCATATCTCGTTGCCGGATGCCGGTCGCGGCTTCGACGAGCAGCTCGTCGTAGGCGATCTCGGGAGCTCTCGCGCGCCGGTACGGCCGGTCTGTCGTGATCGCGTTGTACGTGTCGGCGATGCTGACAATTTGCGCGAGGAGCGGAATCTGATCTCCGCGGAGGCCGTCGGGATAGCCGCGGCCATCGAGCCGCTCGTGATGATGCCGCACGACTTGCCGCACGAGCCGCAGCGACCGTAACTCGCCGCAGAGCCGATCGCCAATCGTCGTGTGCTGCTTCATCAGCGCGTATTCGCCCGCCGTGAGCGCCGTGGGCTTCAGCAGCACGTGGTCGGGGATGCCGATTTTGCCGACGTCGTGCAGGTAACCGCCGCGATCGAGCGCGGCCACCTCTTCATCCGCGAGCCCCAGCGCCCGGCCGAGCGCCGTCGAATAGTGCGCCAGCCGTTGACAGTGCCCCACGGTGTACGCGTCGCGTGCTTCGACAGTCATGGCGAGGCTGAGGATCACCGATTCCGCCGATTCGAGCTCGTCGGTGTAACGCTTGAGCCGTATCAGCGAGCTGACGCGCGCCTGCAGTTCCTCGGCATCGAAGGGCTTGGTGATGAAATCGTCTGCGCCAGCGTGGATTCCCGCAATCCGATGCTCCCGAGCGACGTCGCCGGTGACGAGCACGACCGGAATCAATCGGGTCGCGGGCGCCTGTTTGATCCGCCGGCAGATTTCGAAGCCGCCGATGCCGGGAAGGTGAACGTCGAGCAGGATGAGATCGGGCTGCTTGCGCTCGATGATCGCGATGGCCGCCTCGCCGCTGCTCGACGTTTCGACCTCGTATCCCTGGACGGTCAGCAGGCGAACGATGAGCCTCAGATTGGCTTCGTCGTCCTCGACGACCAGAACCGTGGCGTGGGGCTGTTTCAACGTGCCGCGTCTCCCGAGAGCAGCGTGTCCGCAAGCGGCTTATCGGCAATGCCGGTCCAGCACGTTATGGCACCCCTGGCGGCCCCAACCTGCAGTGGTGTCATTTACCCGGGCGCAATTCGGGCGGTCGTCTCGGCGGCGATGCGTTGAAGCTGCGCTCCGAGCTCCGGAGGAACCACCAGTGGCGCGCTACCAGGCGCCCTCAGTGTCGTCGGTGTGCCGACCGGTGTTCGGCCTGAGAGCCCTTGGTAGATCACGAGCGCGGCGAGGTACGAGCCGAGCGGCGTCGGATGAAATCGGTCGGGGCCATAGAACGCGAGCTCGGCATTCCACCTCCAGGCCGCGCGCCACGCCTCTCCCGCCGGCAGGAGCACACCGCCGACCGCACGTGCGGCGGCCGCGTACGACGTCTTCACGCCGTCGAAGTCGGCTCGGCGATCAGCCGAGGGCCACACCATGTAGAGCGCCGTCTTCGCGCCGGCGCGACGCGCCTCCTCGTTGAACCGGCGCGCGTAGTCCACCAGCAGCACGCGGGATTCGGGCAGTGACGAGGGGCCCTGCTGCAGAACGACGGTGGTCCATCCGCCCTTTGCGATCTCACGCCGTGCATCGCCCTGGTTCCAGTGATCCTCGAGGCTGTAACCGCCGAAAGCAACCGTCTTACAGACAAGCCGCTCCCCCACGGCAATCGATATCGCTTCGACCAGGCCGGGGACGTCGTTGGTCGTCGTCAGGCTGTTGCCGACAAACAGCACTTGACGCGGCGCCGCGGCGCCGATCGACGTTGTCGCGCGGCAGTTCGCACCCGAAAGCACGCCGACCACCACGAGCGCCAGATACGCGAGTCGCGCGGCGACTCTACTCGGATCCATCGGCCCGTCCCACGCTGATGTACCGCTCGCCCGCGTCGAACTCGACGCGCACGAGCCACGGGTTGCAGCAGACCTCGCAATCCTGCACGAAGCTGCCTCGCGCGTCGGACTCGACGTACAGTTCGATCGCCTCGCCGCAGTACGGACAGGTGACGACGGTCGTTTCGTCCACGCGGCGATCTTACCTCCGGCCGTAACCACCGCCGGTCCGACGGCAAAGAAGCCTGCATGTGCGATCTGCAGAATGGAGGCAGCGATGGTGAGTGTTCGTGGACGCGCCGCAGTGGCGGGATTGCTGATGCTCTTTGCCGTGGCCGTCACGCGCGGCCAACAGCGTCAGCCGCCGGATCCGGCGAAAGCCTTGACTAACTCGTTGACATCGGTGAACAAGCAGCTCCTCGACATGGCCGAGGACTTCCCGGCCGACAAGTACGGGTTCCGCGCGTCGCCGGAGGTGCGTTCGTTCGGCGAGGTCATCGTGCACGCCATGTCGGGGACGGTGTACGCGGCGAAGGCCGGGCGTGGCGAAAACGTCCAATGGACGGAAATCGATGCCAAGGGGTTCAAGGACAAGGCCGCCATTGTGGACGCCTTCAAGAAAGCGGTCGCCGATTGCGACGCATCGCTGAAGGCAACGCCTGCAACGCGCTTCGCGTCGTCACCTCAACCGTGGCTGTCGGTCATCGAGCATACGGCTGAACATTACGGTCAGCTGGTTGTGTATTACCGGTTGAACAAAATGGTGCCGCCCGCTTCGCGCCCCCAGAAGTGAGGCGCGTGATTCTCAGCGCGGCTGCCGAATGAGCAACCTGCGACCTTCTTCGAGCAGCACGTCGGGGGTGGACGGCTTGCTGAGGACGCGATCGACGCCGGCACCCACCGCACGCTCGTGATATTGCCGGTCGCCATAGCCGGTGATCGCGAGGACAGGAATTCCTTTGGTCCGGGCGTCGGCGCGCAGCCGACGACACAGTTCGATGCCGTCGAGGCCCGGAACCGCGATGTCCGTAAGGATGAGGTCAGGGAGGGTGGACACGGCCTTTTCGAACGCCTGAAAGCCGTTGTGTGCCTGCTCGGTGCGGAACCCGTCCGATGCGAACGCCGCCGTGTAAAAAAGACGCGTCTCCGCGTCGTCCTCCACGATGAGAACGAGCGGCGACAAAGCGGCGGGGGACGCGTGTCCGTCCTGCACCCGGGCCATCCATCGCGATGATATCCAAGAAAGAAATACGCCGCAAAACAATGGTGTTGTTGCTACCATCAATTCGCAGCGATCGGTGGCCGCCGTCGCACGGCCGTCCGACGACACCCGATGTGAGCGAGCGTGTCGCGTACGGCGTCGAGATCGAGCGGCTTGCGCAAGACGCTCTGCGCGCGAACGGCGCCGGCGCGATCCGCCGCGTCAACGGCCCCCGATACGATCACCACAGGTATCCATGCGAGCGATCGATCTCGCAGTTGCGACGCGCGAAACTTTGCGCCGTCCATTCCCGGGAGATTCAGATCGAGGAGGATCATGCACGTATCGGCGTGAGAGCGGAGGTATTTCAGCGCCTCGCGACCATCGGACGCGGTCGCGACGAGGTATCCGGTCGCCGTCAACGACAACCGCAGCAGTTCGCGCGCTTCGGCATCATCGTCGACGACGAGCACCGTGCAGCGATGGGGTCCGACACCGTGAGGCACGTGGACTGCGTGCGCAAGCGCGGTGCCACGTGGCGAGAAGCGACCGGGCTGTTAGAGATGAACGAGCTGTTCGACGGCTGATGCGAGCTCGAGCGGGTCGACCGGCTTTGCGACGTGCATTTCGTACCCGGCGCTGAGCGCACGGCGGCGGTCCTCGCTTCGCGCGAGCGCGGTCAATGCCGCCGCCGGCGTATGACGCCCGGTGGTGGCCTCGAGCGCGCGAATATTACGGATCAGATCGAGCCCGTCTTCGCCGGGCATCAGCAGGTCGCTGACGAGCACGTCGGGCGGCTGCTTGGCGAATCGATCCTGCGCTTCGCGCGCCGATGCGGCTGTCGCGACGGTCGCCCCGTACTGCTCGAGCGTCGCGCGAATGAAATCCAGCGCGAGCAGATCGTCGTCCACGACGAGCACCTTGATCCCGCGGAGGATTGGCGCGGGAGCCTGCTCCGGCGGCTGTGCGGCCCTCGCGTGCGCGGCCCGCAGCGGGAGCGTGACCCTGAATGTCGACCCCGAATTCGTGCCGGCGCTCTCGGCCGTCACCGTCCCTCCGTGCAGCTCGACAACGTGACGGACGATTCCGAGACCGAGCCCCAGCCCGCCGTACTGGCGCGTCGAACTGCTGTCGCCCTGCCGGAACCGCTCGAAGAGATGACTCGCGATCTCAGGACTGAATCCAATGCCCGTATCGCGTACGACGAACCACAGACACGCGCTGTCGGCATCGAGCGTCACTCCCACGTGTCCGCCGGTGGGCGTGAACTTGATCGCGTTCGAGATCAGGTTCCACATGATTTGCTGCAAGCGATCGGGATCGGCTTCGATCGGACCGATGGTCGGATTCAGCGACAGGTCGATCGTGATTTGTTTTGCGTCGGCAGCGGGTCGAAGCGACTGGACCGCCGCCTCGACGAGCGGTTGCGCCACGATGGCGCGCGGCGATATCTGAAGTTTTCCGCCGACGATTCTCGACAGGTCGAGGAGATCTTCGATGAGCCGCGACTGCGCCCATCCCGCACGTTCGATCGCCTGCACGGCTCTCGTATAGTGGTCAGGATCCAGCTTCCCGCTTCCGAGGAGCCGCGCCCATCCGAGCACGGAATTGAGCGGCGTTCTGAGCTCATGCGACAAGGTCGCCAGGAACTCGTCTTTCATCTGGTTCGCGGCCTCGGCCCGCCGCGATTCTTCATCGGCGGTCTCGAGCATCCGTTCGTAGTACCGCGACAGCTCGTCGATTTGCCGCCGCACGCCGCGGGCGACGAACACTCCGACCGTCACGCCCACGAGCGCCAGCACGAGCGCCAGCGAAACGGAACCGACATGCTCGATTTCCCACACGAGGAGTGCGGAAAGCACACCGATTGTGGCGAGGGGCGTGACCACCAGCTCTCCAAGCCGGGGCCGCATGTGGTCGGACACGGCCCACCGACTGCAAGGAGTCCGCCGACCGCCGACCTCAGCAGCGGGGGGCGTTGGCGTGCGTCTTGAACAGCTTCGCTCTATGGCTGATGGGATCGTGCGCGTCGCCGCAATCGGCGATCTCCATTGCACGAAGAGTTCGCAGGGCGCGTTCCAGGCGCTCTTCGCGCGGGTCACCGAGTCGGCCGACGTGCTGGTCATGGCGGGAGATCTCACCGACTACGGTCTGCCGGACGAAGCGAAAATCCTGGCACGCGAACTGAGCGCGCTGAGGATTCCTGTCGCGGCCGTCCTCGGCAATCACGACATCGAATCCGGCAAAGAAGCCGAGGTGCGGCAGATCCTGTCCGATGCCGGTGTGGCCGTGCTCGACGGCGACGCCTGTGAGATGCAGGGCGTGGGCATCGCCGGCGTGAAGGGGTTCGGCGGCGGCTTCGGTCAGCGTGCGCTCGGACCGTGGGGCGAGACGATCATCAAGCAGTTCGTCCGCGAGGCGGTGGACGAAGCGCTCAAGCTGGAGGCCGCGCTCGCGCGCCTGCGCACCAGCCACCTCGTGGCGCTGCTCCATTACTCGCCGATTCAACGCACCGTCGAAGGCGAGCCGCTCGAGATTTATCCGTTTCTCGGCTCGAGCCGTCTTGAAGAGCCGATCGGGCGTTACCCGGTCACGCTCGTGATCCACGGCCACGCCCACCGCGGTTTTCCCGAGGGGCGCACCCGAATGGGAGTGCCGGTCTACAACGTCGCGCTGCCGCTTCTCACCCGCACGTTCACCGATCGATTGCCGTTTCGTGTGTTCGAGGTCCCTGTCGGACAGAAGCTCGCCGGCGAACCGACGCCGGCACATTCCACACCGCCGCCCGGGCGGCCGGTGCATTCGCCCACTGAGCCGGCGCCACAACCAACGGTTGCCGCCGGCCGCCGCGCCACCGACGCCGTGGCTCACTGAGAGACGTATGGAAACTTCCACCGCTCGTGCGATCCACGATCCGGCGGCCGAGTTCTACATCGACGCCGTTCGCAAGCTGCAGGAATCAGGCATACCGTTTCTCGTGGGCGGCGCGTTCGCGTTCTCGCACTATTCGCACGTGCCGCGCGACACGAAGGACATCGACGTGTTCGTCAAGCCCGAGGACTGTCCCAAGGTGCTCGAAGCCTTCGACCGTCTGGGGTACCAGACCGAGATACCGTTCCCGCACTGGCTCGGAAAAATCCGCGGCGGCGAGTACTTCATGGACGTCATCTTCAACTCGGGCAACGGCGTCGCGCGCGTCGACGATCTCTGGTTCGATCACGCGACGAAGACGAACGTGCTCGGGCTGATCGTTCGTTTGTCGCCGGTCGAAGAGATGATCTGGTCGAAGGCGTTCATTCAGGAGCGCGAGCGCCACGACGGGGCGGATGTCCTGCACCTGCTGCGTGAAACCGGGCCGTCGCTCGACTGGCCCCGGCTGCTCATGCGCTTCGGCGATTACTGGCGCGTGCTCCTCAGCCACCTGATTCTTTTCGGGTTCGTATACCCGGACAAACGTCAGAACATTCCGGCGTGGGTCACAGAGGAGCTCGTTCGCCGTTTGTCGGTGAGCCGGCCCAACCTTCAGAACGACGTGTGCTATGGCACGCTGCTCTCGCGCGAACAGTACCTTCACGACATCGACGCGTGGAAATACAAAGACGGGCGCGAGCAGCCGAACGGCCCGATGACGCGCGAAGAGATCGAGATATGGACCGCGGCGATTCAGAAGAAGTGATCGCCGACCTACATTGCGCGCCGCATCAGCTCGGCAAGATGTAGCGCCTGCCGCGACGAGCCCTGACGAATCTGCTCGCGGCAGCTGAAACCGTCCGCGACGATCAACGTGTCGGGGCTCGCGCGCCGGACTGCTGGCAGCAGCACCAGCTCGCCGACTTTCATCGAGACGTCGTAGTGATCGGCTTCGAACCCGAAACTCCCCGCCATCCCGCAGCAGCCCGAATCAAGCGAGTCGAGGCGCACCCCCATGTCCCGCAGGATCGCCTCCTCGTCATCGAGTTTCGCGACCGACTTGTGGTGACAGTGGCCGTGCAGCATCACCGCGCGATCGAGCCGCGGCGGGCGATACCCGGGGAGCTTCTTGTGCAGAAACTCGCTGAGCAGAAATGTCTGCTGCGACAATCGCTTGGCGTCGTGATCCGCGGGAAACAGGTTCAGGAGCTCGTCTCGGAACACCGCGAGGCAACTCGGCTCCAGCACGACGATTGGCGTGCCGGCGTTGAGATGCGGCCGCAGTCCGCGCAGTATTTCCCGTAGCTGCCGCTTGGCCTGCGTCAGAAACCCGTAATCGTACAGCGGCCGTCCGCAGCAGAACGGACGCCGTGGCACCAGCACCTCGCAGTTGGCCGCCTCGAGCACTTCGGTCGCGGCGATGGCCACAGACGGGTGGAAATAATTGTTGAACGTGTCTGGCCAGACGATGACCGGCGTCGGCTTGCCGCCGGCCGAGGGCGCCGCCGGGCGTTCCGGCGCCGGTGCTCGCCGAACCAGTCGACGAACGTGCGCCGCGCGAACCGAGGCACGTCGCGAGATGTCGAGACGCCCGCCGCGCGCTTGAGGACCGCCGACAAGCCCGGCGCGTGGGTCACGGCATTCACGAGCCCGGGAGCAATCGAGGCGAGGCGCGCCCACCGGTGCACGAACCCCATCGCATACGATGCAGCGGGCCGCTGGCGTTTCTCATAGTAGTGAGAGAGGAATTCGGCCTTGTACGTCGCCATGTCCACGTTCACGGGGCAGTCGCTCTTGCAGCCCTTGCACGACAGGCAGAGATCGAGCGCATCCTTCACGTGATCATCGCGCCAGCCGCCGTCGAGCGGATCGCCGCGCATCATCTCGAACAGCAGGTGAGCACGGCCTCGGGTCGAGTGCTGCTCGTCGTGCGTGACGCGGTAGCTCGGGCACATCGTGCCGCCGTGTTCCCGTCGGCACTCGCCGACACCGACGCATCGCGTCGTCATGAACGTGAAGCTGTGACGATCCTCCGGATACTTGAAATGGGTGGGGACTTCCGGCGGCCGGTAATCGGCGCCGAGCCGCAGGTTCTGATCGATGCGATACGGATCGACCACTTTTCCAGGATTCATCTTGCCGTCCGGATCCCAGATCGTCTTGAACTCGCGAAAAGCCTCCACGAGCTCGGGACCAAACATCTTCGGAAGGAATTGCGCTTTCGACTGTCCGTCGCCGTGCTCGCCGGATAGCGACCCGCCGTAGGAGACGACGAGATCGGACGCGGCGTCCATGAACGATTTGTACTTGTCGATACCGGCGGCGGTCTCGAGATCGAAATCGATTCGCGTGTGTACGCACCCCTGGCCGAAATGTCCGTACAGTGCGCAGCCGTAGCCGTATCGGTCGAACAGCCGCCGCAGATCGCGCAAGTACCCACCGAGCTTCTCCGGCGGAACCGCGGAGTCCTCCCAGCCCTCCCACGTGATCGGCTCACCGGGCACCCGCGCGGTGGCGCCAAGGCCCGACTCGCGGATCTTCCACACCAGCTTTTCTTCTCGCGTGTCGTCGTACAGCTTCGTCGTCGGCGCGTTCGATTTCTTCTCGAGCGCCGCGATCGCCGCGCGGGCCAGCGCGTCGCTCTCGTCGCGCGTCTCGCCGCCGAACTCGACGAGCAGCCATCCGCCTCCTTCGGGAAGCAGATGAAGGTCCTGCGGGTGCAGGTTCATCTTCTTCATGTCGTCGATCAGCCGGTCATCCAGCCCTTCGAGGCCCACGGGGTGGAATCCAAGAATCTCGACGACGTGATCGCCGGCGCTGTAGACGTCCGGATAGCCGAGGACGACGAGCGTTCGAGCGGGTGGGCTGTGCACGAGCCGCAGCGTCCGCTTCGAGAACGGTCACGCACGTGCCCTCCGTGCCGACAAGCGCGCGTGCGACGTGAAAACCGTTTTCAGGGAGAAGTTGATCGAGGTTGAAGCCAGAGACGCGGCGGGGAATATTCGGGAAGCGCTGCCGAATCAAGCCGGCGTATTTGTCGCGCAGCCGTTTCAGCCCGGCGTATATCTGGCCGCGGCGCCCGCCGCGCCCGATAATCGCTTCGAGTTCCTCGTCTGAGGTGGCGCCGACCTCCATCCGAGTCCCTTCGTACGTGAGGATCTCGAGCGACTCGACGTTGTCGACCGTCTTGCCGCCCATCACCGAGTGCACGCCGCAGGAGTTGTTGCCGATCATGCCCCCGAGCGTGCAATGGTTGTGCGTGGACGGATCAGGCGCGAACGTCAGATGGTGTCGTTCGGCCGCGTCGCGGAGTGTGTCGAGCACGAGGCCCGGTTCAACGCGGGCGCGCTTGCGTTCGGGATCGAGCTCGATCAGCCCGCGCATGTGCTTCGTGAAATCGAAAACGACCGCGACGTTGCAGCATTGCCCGGCGAGGCTCGTGCCGCCGCCGCGCGACAACATGGGCGCGCCGTGGTCGCGGCATACTTGCATCGCGGAGACGACGTCGTCTTTGTCGCGCGGAAGAACGACGCCGATCGGAACCTGACGATAGTTGGAGCCGTCGGTCGCGTAGAGCGCGCGGCTGCCGCGGTCGAAGCGGACCTCGCCGCGTATCGCGGCGGCAAGGTCTGCGGCTAGATCGGGCATGGACATTTCGGCATTCGGCCTCGTCAGATCACCGCGCGGAGCCCGGCCTGTACGATCTCCGTCGTGATCCCGTAGACAAGATGTGATGCGAACGATTGGAGGTGAACGTCGGCCGGGTACTCCATCGTTGGCCGCGACAAGTGCAGCATCGGCACCGCGACTTCATCGGCAACGGCCCAGAGCGCGGTTCCCCAGGCGGCGCCGGTCAATGGCGCTGCGCGGTTCGAGCGCTCGACCAGTCCGCCAAAGAACGCACCCATCAACGCGCCAAATCCGTAGTGCACAATCGGCGCGGCGACCGATAGCTCGTCGCGCGTGAGGGATCGATCGAGCGTCGTGCCAGCGAGACGCTGCGCGACGAGCTCGGTGGCGTTCGCGTCCTCGCCGCGCTCCTGCCAGTCGCGGCCGTCGTGGCGGCCGCCGCTCGAAGACGATTCGCGGCCTTCGGCCGCATGCGTCCAGAATGCCTGAAACTGATTCATCATCCAGGCCCCGGCGAGTCCGGCGGCAAATCCGGCGATCATCCCTTTGCTCACGCTTCGCGCCATTTGCGTACTCCCATGAGAAGCGCGGCCGCGCCCACAGCCGTGAGTGACGTACGGCAGCCGTTCGTTGATCCATGTCTGCTGGCTGTGGTCGGTGCTCCGCGCCGCGAACCGTCCATGCGCACCGTGATCTCCGGGCAACGGCTCCCACAGATTGTTCGGACGGTCGGGATCGGCGAGCACGTCGGTCTGCTGCGAGTCGTACCCCGTGCGTGCGAGGTAGCGATCGGCGAGGCCCGCGGCGAACTTGTTGCCCCAGATCGCGATCGCGGTCGGAATGCCGACGCTGATCTCGCGCCGCCGCTGCGACGCCGCCCAGACGATCGCGTCGGCCGCGACCTCAGGCTCGTAGATCGGCGGAACCGGCTGCGGCTCGCGCGGTAACCGGCTCTTCACCCAATCGAACTGCGGGGTATTCATCGCCGGGAGTTGCACCATCGTGACGTGCACGCGGCTCCGATCGTGGAGCAGTTCGCAGCGCAGCGATTCGGTGAAGCCCTGGATTGCATGCTTGGCGCCGCAATACGCCGCCTGAAGCGGAATGCCTCGATACGCCAGCGCCGAGCCCACTTGCACGATGGCGCCGCGGTCGCGCGGCAGCATGCGCTTCAATGCGGCGAGCGTTCCGTACACGACTCCGAGATAGGTCACCTGGGTGACGCGTTCGACGTCGCTCGACGTGAGCTCTTTGACCGGCGAGAACACCGACACCATGGCGTTGTTGACCCAGACGTCGATCGGCCCGAGCTCACGTTCGATCCGCTCGGCGGCCGCTTCCACTTCGACAGCGACGCCGACGTCGGTCGGCAGCACGAGCGCGCGCCCGCCCGCCTCTTCGACTTCACGCCGCGCCGCTTCGAGGCCGTCGACGCCCCTCGCGATCAGACCGACATCGCAGCCCTCTTTTGCGAACGCGCGCACCACCGCGCGACCCAGCCCCGCCGACGCGCCCGTTACTGCGACGATTTTTCTCATGATCGTGCGGCTTGTCCTTTCATAGTGGCTCGGCGTTCTTCGCCGGATGCTGTACGGACAGTGAATCGCTCCAGTTCGCGCGGGTCGAACTCGATGCCGTGGCCGGGCACATCGAGCGGAATCGCAAAACCGTCGCGCATCAAGACCGGTCGTTTCAGGATCGGCTCCATCTGCGGGATGTATTCGACGAACACGCTGTTGGCAACCGCCGCAGCGACCGTCACGCTCAACTCGGGCGAGACATGGGGCGCAACCGCGAGCCCCGCGGCCGCGGCTGCATGACACACCTGGATCGCCTTCGTGATGCCCCCGACTCGAGCCACGTCCGGCTGCAAGATGTCGAGCGCGCCGCGGCGAATGCACTGGTGAAATGCCGCGGGCGAGTAGAGGCTCTCCCCGCCGGCGCGCGCGATCGTGGTATGGCGCCCGAGCCGCTCGAATCCGTCGAGGTCGGTCGCCTCCAGCGGCTCCTCCAGCCAGAACAGATTGAATCGTTCGAGCTGCCGCGCCCGGGGAATCGCTTCGTCGACGCGCCACGACTGGTTGGCGTCGACCATCAGCGTGACGTTCGATCCCACCGCCTCGCGCACTTTGCCGACGCGTTCGACGTCTTCGTCGGGATCAGTTTTGCCAATCTTCAGCTTCAACGCGGTGAAGCCGTCGCGAGTGACGGCTTCTCTCGACAGATCGACCATCTCGTCGAGCGGACGATTGAGCCATCCGACGTTGGTGTTGTACGCACGCACGCGGTCGCGTGCGCCGCCGAGCAGCCGATACAGCGGGATGTTCGCGCGCTTCGCCGCGAGATCCCACAACGCGACATCGATGGCGGCGAGCGCCGTCGAGCTCACGCAGCCGGGCGTGAGCGCATGGATGCTCTTTTCGAGGCGCGTCATCAGCGCGGTAATCGCGCTCGGGTCGGCGCCGACGAGTTTCGGCAGGAGCTCGTCTTCGAGGAGTGCGAGGATCGCCGATCCGCCGGTCCCGATCGTGTAGCCGAAGCCAACACCTGTGTATCCACCTGCGTCGACGATGTCGACGATGGGAAGTTCGAGCGCGTCGAATTGCTGGATGGCATCGCCGCGCGGAGGATCGACCGGCACGCGCACGAGCCGGGCATTCGCGCCCGTCAGCCGTTCACCACTCACGCGTCACGATCCTTTGAAGTCACTGACCTTGTCGCGGAACAGCGTGAGCGCGATGCGGCTGCGGTTCGGTTCGCCTCGCGCCAGCGACTCGGCCATGCGAAGCGCCTGCTTTGCTTTCACGCGCGCGGGCATCGGTGGCTCGAACGGATCGACGATCGCCTCGCACAGTGCGGGACCGTCGGCGAGGAGCATGGCCTCGAGCGCGGATCGCACCTCCTCCGGTCGCTCGCACCGGAATCCAATCCCGCCGCACGCTTCGGCGAACTTCACGAAGTCGATCGGTTCGAGCTGGACGCCGTACTCCGGATTGCCGAGGAACACCATCTGTTCCCACTTGATCATCCCGAGCACGTTGTTCTTGATCACGACGACCTTGATCGGCAGGCGATACTTCACCGCCGTCGCGAATTCGCCCATCAGCATCGTGAACCCGCCGTCGCCGACGAACGCGACGCACTGGCGACCGGGGTACGCCACCTGCGCGGCCATCGTGTACGGCAACCCAGGCGCCATCGTCGCGAGATTGCCTGAGCATGAGAACATCTGATTACGTCTGCTGCGGAGGTAGCGCGCGACCCATGTGGTGATCGTCCCTGAATCGGTCGAGACGATGGCATCGTCGGCCAGCAGCTCGTTCAGGGCGCCGGCGACCGACTTGCGGCTTCAGCGGCATTTCATCGCGCTCGGCGCGCGTGCGCATCAGCTCCCACCACTCCTTCATGCCCTTTTGCGCCTGATCGAGAAACGAGCGATCGTCGCGGCGGCGGATTGCCGGTGTGAGTACTTGCAGCGTCGCTTTCGCGTCGCCGCAGAGGCCGACTTCGACGGGAAAGCGCAAACCGATGCGCGTGGGATCGCGGTCGATTTGCACGCCGCGGCATGCCTTGTGGTCCGGGATAAAACTCCATGTACGGAAAGCTCGTCCCCACCATCAGCAGCGTGTCGCACTGTTCCATCGCCACTTCCGACGGTTCGGTGCCGAGCAGGCCGATCCCGCCGGTCGTGAACGGCGACTCGTCGGGCACGACAGCTTTGCCGAGGAGCGGCTTCACGATTGGCGCAGCGAGCAGATCGGCGAGCTGCTCGAGCTCATCGGCGGAGCCGAGCGCTCCCTGGCCCGCGAGGATCACGGTCTTCGTGCCGGCGTTCAGCACGTCGGCCGCTGCGCGGATGTCCTCGTTGCGCGGCACGACGATCGGCGGCGTCCAGTGATGCGAGGTGTGGCCGCTGACATTTTTTTCCGATTGCTCGTCGTCGGAAACGGGCTGCTCCTGGAGGTCGACCGGAAATGACAAGTGCGCGACACCGCGCAGCGAGAGCGCGGCGCGGCAGCCGGAGTCCACGAGCGCTGTGACCTGCGCCGCGCCGTTCACCTGCTGGTTGTAGACGCTCACGTCCTTGAACAGCGTGACGAGATCGACCTCCTGCTGGTAGTGGCTGCCGATGAGGTCGTGGTAGGTCTGGCCCGTGATTGCGAGGACCGGCGCGCCGTCCATCTTCGCGTCGTAAAGACCGTTCAGCAGGTGAATCGCGCCGGGCCCCGAGGTCGCGAGGCAGACGCCGAGCCGCCCCGTATATTTCGCGTAGCCGCACGCCATGAACGCCGCCGCTTCTTCGTGGCGAACCTGAATGAACGAGATGCGATCCTGACGGGTCCGCAGCGCTTCCATGATGCCGTTGATGCCGTCGCCCGGCAATCCGAAGATGACGCGCACACCCCAGTCGATCAGGCGATCCGCCAGCACATCTGCAGCCGTTCTAGCCATCTGAATTCTCCAGACGATTACGTTTGCAAGCCGCCAGCCACCAACCACTGGTCACTAGCCACTAGCCACTAGCCACTAGCCACTAGCCACTAGCCACTAGCCACTAGCCACCAGCCCCCCAGCCACTCACTGCTGCCGCTCCAGAATCCACGCGACGGTGCCGATGAGCTTTTCCCACACCGGCCGGCGTCGCCAGGCGTCGAGCGTGATCTCGACGCTGTGCAGCCGATCGGCGTCGAAGTCGCGCGTGAGCCTCGCCGCGACTTCGCGATCGCGGAACGCGACGTTGACCTCGTCGTTGTGCTCGAACGATCGGTTGTCGATGTTCGTCGTGCCGATCACCGACCAGAGATCGTCGACGAGCAGCGCCTTGACGTGCGTCATGCCGGGTTCGATACTCGAAGATGCGGACGCCGTGCTCGAGCATCTCGCCGTACATCCGGCGGCTGGCGAGCCGCACCCACCGCTGATCGGTGCGCGCGCCGGGCACGACGACCGCGATCTCGATGCCGCGCGCGCGCCGTGCGGCAGAACGCGTCGCGGAACGCCTTGTCGGGCAGAAAATACGGCGTGGAGATCAGCGACGCGTCGCGTCGGCGCCTTCGACCAGCGTCTGAAACAGCACGCGCGACGCCGTCGACGCGATCGGCGGGCGAGCTCTTGATCGCGAACGCCGGCGTGCCGTCCGCCGGCGTGTGCGGCTTGTAGGTTTCAGGACCGGTGAGGATCTCGCCGCAGCACTCGAGCCAGTTCTCCGCGACGACGCCCTGGATGTCCGAGACGACCGGGCCCTTCGATGCGCGCCATCATGTCGCGCCACATCGGCTTGCCGTTGAGCGGCTTCGCCCACCAGTCCGCGATGCCGGCGCCGCCGACGAACGCGACGCTGCCGTCGACGACGAGCAGCTCGCGGTGGGTGCGGTTGTTGAGGCGGCGCGAGGCTGTACCACGCATGCGCTGGTACGGCTCGACGCGGCAGCCCGCTTCGCGCAGCGGGCCGGCCGACGCGCGGAATGCGCCGAAGCTGCCGATGGCGTCCATGACGATCGTGACGCGCACGCCGGCGCGCGCGCGCTCGCAGAGCGCGTCGATGAACTGCTGGCCGATCTCGCCCTTCTTGAAGATGTAGCACTCGAGGTTGATCGTCTCGCGCGCGCCGCGGATCGCGTCGAGCATCGCCGGATAGAACGCGATCGCCGTTGGTGAAGATCGTCGACGCGTTGTTGCTGTTCTCGAGCGTCGTGTGGCACGTCGACTCGAGCACGTGGATGAAGTGATCGCTGCGTGCCGTCGATCGCCGCTTCGATGTGATAGGGGATGTGCGGCGTGAACAGCAGCGACGAGAATCAGCCACGCGATGAAGGCGCCGCCGATGATCGTCAGGTAGAGCATTCAGCGCGACGTCGAGACGAGCAGCGCGACGGGAAGCGCTCGAAGACGGCCGCGGCCGACAACGTCGCCGCGCCGTCGTCGTCGCTCGGTCGTCGACGTCGCGCCGGTGAACGACGTCGCGTCAGATCGGATAGCAGCGGCCGGCGGCAGGTCGATGCGCGTGTCGCCCCAGACCCGGCGCCGAGCGGCGGCGCCGCGCGTCCGGCGTCAGCGCGCGAGCAGCCGCGGCACGCAGGTGATCGCGATGTCGCCCGCGAATGTCGCCGCGCGAACGCGAACAGGCATTCCCGGCGCGATCCGACCGTCGTCGAGCGGCACGTACTCGCCGTTCTCGTACAGCGTCGCGTGCGCCTGCGCACGCGCCGCCAGCGCGCGCGGCATCGTGAACATGCTTGATGCGCCCGTCGCGCGCGCTGGCGAGCAGCTCGGCGACGTTTGCACCGGATCGGCGCAGCGAGCCGCCAGCGCTGGCGAGCGCGCTCCGCTCGTAGTCCACCGGCCGCCGGTTGTCGGGATCGACCAGGCTGAGATCCCACAGCTCGGTGCCCTGATAGAAATCCGGCACGCCGGGCGCGGTGATCTTGATGCAGCAGCTGCGCGAGGCTGTTGTAGATGCCGAGCTCGGCGACGCGCGCCTGAAATGGCAGGAACGCCTGCAGGAACGGATTCGGCCGCCGTCGATCCAGGATCGCGTCGACGAACCGCGCGACCGCCTTCTCGTACGCCTCGTCGGGACTCAGCCAGCTCGTGTGCACCTTCGCCTCGCGCAGCGCCTTCGTCATGTAAGCGACGATGCGATCGCGCGAACGCACGCGCCGTCCGCGCCGGCCGCTTCGAACGGCCACGCGCCGACGAGCGTCTGATAGAGCAGATACTCTTCGTTCGCGTCCGGGCGCGAGACGGCCGCCCACATCGGTCTTGAACCGGCGGTTGACCGCGCGCCACTTCGTCACCGCTGCTCTTCCACGCGCCGGGAATCTCCGACAGCACGTTGATCCGCGCGCGCACGTCTTCGCCGCGCTTGGTGTCGTGCGTCGCGGTCGCCGACAGCGCGCACGGCCACGTGCGCTGCCGGCGCGGCCATCCACTCGTGCACCGCGGCCGGCTCCAGGCCGAACGCGCGTCGGATCGCCGCCGACTTCGTTCAGCGACACGCAGCCGGTTGTAGATGTAGAGCGCCGTGTCCTCGATCCCCTTGGCCGCCACCGGGCTCGTGATCTGCTGGAACTTGCCGATGAACCGCGCGCGCGCCTCGCACTCCTCCGGCGTCCGCCGCGCGTCGTCTGCTTCAGCAGCAGCCGCTCGATGAAGTCGAAGAGGACGCGGCGTGACGCCGGCGCGCGCTGCTTGCGCGCACCGGATCGCTTCGCGTGATGTACCGCCGATCGTGCTCGCTGACCGGCTCGATCGGCTGTGACGTAGGTGCGGTACACGGGGAAGCAGGCGATCACTTCCTTCAGCGTCGAGATCAGGCTGTAGAGCGTGAAGTCGCGGAAGTGCCGGTTCCGCTCGGAGAACCGGTTCAGCTGGTGGCCGAGCGAGTTGATGTCGCCCGACATCGTCTCGTGCATCACCTGCTTCTTGCTGCGGTAGACGAGGTCGGCGAACGATTGCGCGCTCGCGCGCTCGCGGATGAACCGCGCGTAGATGATCGTCGAGCGCGCGCTCGTTGCGGCGATCGACGAACAGGTTGTTCACGATGGCCGCGAACTCGTAGCCGGTCGTGCCGTGCACCGGCCAGTCGCGTCGGCAGCTGTTCGTCGGCGCCGAGAATTTTTTCGACGACGAGGAAGAGCGGGTGGTCGTCGGTCGAGCCGAGCGCGTCGCGCAGCGCGGGCCTGCAGCCGCCGCAGGTAGTCGCCCGGCGCGTAGAGGCCGTCGACGTGATCGACGCGGAGGCCGGTCGCCGCGCCGCGCTGCACGAGCTCGAAAACGAAGCGGTGCACCTCGTCGAAGACCGTCGGGATCTTCCATGCGCAGCGCGGCCAGCTGGTTGACGTCGAAGAAGCGGCGGTAGTTGATCTCCTCCGACGCCACGCGCCAGTGCGCGAGCCGGTACGACTGCTCGTTCAGCAGGCGATCGAGCGCGATCGAAGCTGCGTGGATCGCCGGCGCGTGCCGTTGAGCCGTCGCGACGCGCGCCGTCGATCAGCGTCGCGCAACGTCGGCGCTGCGCTCGGCGAGCGCGGCCAGCCGGCGCTTGACGACCTCCTTTTCGCGCGCGCGGACGGCGATCGTCGTCCGGGTCGCGCGTGCTGCGCGGCGGCAGATTGTCGGCTGGCGGTCAGGATGCTCTGCAGCTCGTCGGCGTCCGCTCGCCGCGCGTGATCGCGTCGAGCCAGCGGTCCAGATCGGCGCTCGAAGATCGTCGGATACGGTGTCGGGCGCGATCGGCAGGCGTGTCGTCGTAGTACCGCACGACGAAGCGCGCCGTCGCGGTACGCGAGCGTCAGCTCCTGCCGTTCCAGCGACGGCGCCGTACTGATCGCCGAGAATCGGAATCAGCACCTTGTCGGCCAGCTCGTCCTTCACCGGGTGCCACTCGATGTCGAAGAAGCGCGCGAAGCGCGAGCTCGGGCCGTTCTCGAGGACGTCGAGCCACCACGGGTTCGCCGACTTGCGCGATGCCCATGTGATTCGGCACGAGGTCCAGCATGTGGCCCATGCCGCGCGCGCGCGAGCGCCGCAATCCACGCCCAGTATGTCGTCTCGTCGCCGATCTCCGGATTGAGCCGCGTCGGGTCGGCGACGTCGTAGCCGTGCGGGCTGCCGGGCACGGCCTTCAGATACGACGACGCGTAGCAGTCGGTGATGCCGAGCGCGTGCAGGTAGTCGACGATCGCCGCGCGCGTCAGCGAACGTGAATCGCGCTGTTGAACTGCAGGCGATAGGTCGCGAGAGGAATGCGAGCGCGCGCGCGGGTCACCACGTGAGGAAAGTGCAAGCCCAACGCCAGCCGATCGCCGGACTCGATCACTCTGACGCTCGATTGCCGGAGTGGAACGACTGACCGGAGTGGACCGGAATGGGACCGGATGACCGGGTCGACCTGATCCGGGCGACGGCAGAGCTGGCAGCGTACTTTGCTGACCCTTCACCGCATGTCGTGTATTACGACTGTCGCGTCGCTCTTCTCGCGCTGTGGACCCTCGGCGCCTGTGCACCGCTCGCGACCGCCGCTGCCCGTCAACCAGTGCCGCCGACCCAGACGCAAACGGATTCACAGACAGTCGAGGACGTCGACAAGGATGCGAGCAAAAAAGGCAAACGCGGCGACGTGCTCGCCGACACGCCGGACATGGCCACGCAGCTCGAGCAGCTGCAACACGCGCTCGCGCGGCTGCCGATCGCGGCGGGGCTGGCGTGCGTGCTGGCGCTGCGCCCGCGCCGGCGCGGCACGCCGCGGCGGCAGGCGCCGGTCATCCAGACGCAAATCATCCTCGCCGTCGTCGGCGCGGTCGTGATGCTCGTCGTCGGCTCGAGCCTGGCGCGCGCGTTCGGCATCGTCGGCGCCGCGGGCCTCGTGCGGTACCGCGCGAAGATCGAGGATCCCGAAGGACGCCGGCGTCATGCTGTCGACGCTGGCGATCGGGCTGGCGTCGGGCGTCGGCTCTGTGGCTGCTCGCGGTCTTCGCGACGGTGTTCATCCTGGCGCTGCTGTGGATCGTGGAATCGTTCGAGCCGAAGGCGACGCAGCTGTTCGCGCTGAAGGTGAAGGCGAAGGATCCGGCGGCGCTCAAGCCGAAGCTCGAGCAGCCTGCTGACGCGCTACCGGCGTCGAGCATCGAGCTGCGGCGTCGCTCGCAAGGAAGAGTCTGCTACGACGTGCACTTGCCGCTCGACCGGAAGACCGATCGGCTGTCGGATCAGATTCTCGAGCTCGATCCGGACGCGACGGTGGAGTGGGAGGAGAAGAAAGAGAAGAAGTAGATGCGATGCAGACGGCGTGCTATCGGTAGTTGCCGAACTGCAGCGCGACGCCGAAGTCGTGGTCGCGCAGCGCGCGCATGGCGTCCTGCAGCTCGTCCTTCGACGGCGAGCTGACGCGCACCTGGTCGGCCTGGATCGCCGCCTGCACCTTCTTCAGCTTCTGCTCCTTGAGGAACTTCACGATCTCGCTGCGCCGCTTCGATCGGGATGCCCTGCTGAATCGTGATCACGCGGCGGACCGTGCCGCCCGCGGCCGGCTCGCTGTCGCCGACCTTGAAGTTCTTCACCGCCACGCCGCGGCGGACGAGGCGCGTCTGGACGATCTCCCAGAGCGCGTTCATCTTCATCTCGTCGTCGGCGATGAGCGTCAGCGTCTTCTCGGCCGGCGTTCAGATCGATGTCGGCCGTCGCGCCCTTGAAGTCGTAGCGCTGACCGACCTCCTTGCGCGCCTGGTTCAGCGCGTTGTCGACTTCCTGGAAATCGATCGTCGAGGTGATGTCGAACGACGAGCGTGCGGGCATCCCGCCATTTTATTACGTCCGTCGCGGGCATCTACGACCTAGCAATCGATAGGATCGAGCCGTTCAGAGGCGTCGACATCGCTGCGCGTGCGCGGCGGGCGACGCACGGCCGACGTCGATCGCGCGGCAACCGAGGAGCCGCTCGAGGTGCGGCTGCACGGCCGGCCGTTTGCCGTGATCATGCGGACGCCTGGCGCCGATCGCGAGCTGGCGGCCGGATTTCTGCTGGCCGAGCGCGTGCTGAGCGGCCGACGATCTCGGCACGATCGAGCACTGCACCGACGCGACCGCCGAGCACCCGGAGAACATCGTCAACGTGACGCTGGCGAACGGCTCCGCCGGCGCCCTTGATCGCATGCTCGCCGACCGCCGGCAGGTGACGACGAATTCGTCGTGCGGCCTGTGCGGCCGGCTGACGATCGAATCGCTGCACGCCGAGACCGCACGCATCTACGGCGACACTGGATTCTTGCCGCGCGAGGTGCTCGCTGGCGATGCCCGAGCGGCTGCGCGAGGCGCAGGCCGTGTTCGACGAAACGGGCGGGCTGCACGCGGCCGGCCTGTTCTCGCGCGACGGGCGCGCTCGAACAGTTCGCCGAGGACGTCGGCCGCCACAACGCGGTCGACAAAGTCGATCGGCCGCATGCTGATGCGCGAGGCGCTGCCGCTCGACGATCGAACGCGCTGTTCGTCAGCGGCCGCACGTCGTTCGAGATCGTGCAGAAGGCGTTTGTGGCCGGCATTCCGGTCGTCGCGTCGGTCTCCGCGCCGTCGACGCTCGCGATCGAGCTCGCGGCCGAAGCCGGCGTCACGCTCGTCGGATTCGTCCGCGGACACGGCTTCAACATCTACAGCCATGCGCGGCGCCTCGAATTATGAGAACGCGTCCGAGTCCTCCTGAATTTCTGTGATCTCCTTTTCGAACATCAGCAAGCAGTACGGCCGGCAGGTCCTCTTCGTCGACGCCTCGTTCCAGCTCAATCCCGGCGAGAAGGTCGGCCTCGTCGGCCCGAACGGCTCCGGCAAGACGACGCTGTTCCGGATGATCGTCGGCGAGGAAGCGCCGGACGAAGGCGACGTGTCGGTGCCGAAGAAGCTGACGATCGGCTACTTCCGGCAGGACGTCGAGGAGATGTCGGGCCGCTCGGTGCTCGACGAGGCGATCGCCGGCAGCGGCCGCGCTCGGCGATCTGCATCACGAGCTCGAGGACGCTGCAGCACGCGATGGGCGATCCGGCGCGCGCCGACGAGCATGGACGCGATCCTCGCGCGCTTCGGCGAAGTGCAGGAGGAGTACGAGCACCTCGGCGGCTACGCGCTCGAGAGCCGCAGGCGCGCGAGGTGCTGCACGGCCTCGGCTTCGACGACGAGCGGATCGACGGCGACGTCGGCGCGCTGTCCGGCGGCTGGAAGATGCGCGTCGCGATGGCGCGCGTGCTGCTCGGCGAGCCCGACGTCCTGCTGATGGACGAGCCGACCAACCATCTCGACATCGAGTCGATCATCTGGCTCGAGGCGTTCCTGAAGTCGCGGCCCGGCGCGCTGCTGATGACGTCGCACGACCGCGAGTTCATGAACCGCATCGTCACGAAGATCGCCGAGATCGACGGCGGCGAGATCACGGTCTACTCCGGCAACTACGATTTCTACGAGCGCGAGCGCGCGATCCGCGAGGCGAACCGCGAGGCGGCCTACGCGCGCCAGCAGGCGATGCTCGCCAAGGAGCAGCGCTTCATCGAGCGGTTCGCGGCGCACGCCGCCAAGGCCGCGCAGGTGCAGAGCCGCGTGAAGGCGCTCGAGAAGATCGAGAAGATCGAGCTGCCGAAGAAGCGGCGCGTCGTGAAGTTCGATTTCCGGCAGCCGCCGCGCTCGGGCGATCAGGTCGCCGACGCTCGAGGACGTCACGAAGGCGTACGGCCGCCGCGTCGTCCACGACGGCCTGAACCTGACGATCCGCCGCGGCGAGCGCTGGTGCGTGATGGGGAAGAACGGCGCCGGCAAGTCGACGCTGCTGAAGATGGTGGCCGGCGCGCTCGCGCCGGACGCCGGCGAGCGTCAGGCTCGGCGCGAGCCTGAAGATGGGCTACTTCGCGCAGCAGGCGCTCGACCTGCTCGATCCGGACCTGACGATCGAGGAGCAGCTGCAGCGAGGACTTTCCGCACGAGTCGATCGGCGCGCTGCGGAACCTGGCCGGCGCGTTTCAGTTTTCCGGCGACGACATCGACAAGAAGATCCGCGCGCTGTCGGGCGGCGAGAAGACGCGGCTCGTGCATGGCGCGCATGCTGCTCGACCCGCCGAACTTCCTGGTGCTCGACGAGCCGACCAACCATCTCGATCTCGCGACGAAGGAGATGCTGCTCGAGGCGCTCGACGGACTTCGACGGGCACGATGCTGTTCGTGTCGCACGACCGCGCGTTCCTGCGCGGCCTGAGCAACCGCGTGCTCGAGCTGGGCGGCGAGAGCGGCACCGACGCGCGAGCCGCACGTCTATCCGGGCTCGTACGTCGAGTACGTCGCGCGCACCGGCCACGAAGCGCCGGGCGTGCACGCGTAGTCGTCAGTCGCCAGTCTTCAGTCGTGCAGTCGGAAGTCGTCAGTCGTCAGTCCACAGTCGTCAGTCTGCAGTTCTCAGTTCTCAGTTCTCACTTCTGAGTTCGCGGCTACCGCGCCAGGTCGCGATACCCGCGGATCGTGCCTTGACGCAGACCGCTCGAGCAGGTCGTCGATCGGTTGTGTCAAAGACTCGCTGTAGTAGCCGGGGCCGGCGGAAAACGCGTAGCCGTCGAATATCGATCGGATGATGACGCTCTTGCGCGTGTGCGGGCAGGCGACGGAGGTTCTCGCACTAACCGTGGAACGTGCCGTCCCCGAACAGATAGAACTCGACGTTCGACGTGTAGAACGCCGACAAGTCTCTCGGCGCGCTCCTCGATGCAGACGCGCCGATCTTCACGAGCGCCGGACGTTCCGCTCAGATTGCCGACGACCGGAATCGACCAGATCGCGCTGCTCGAGCCCGCGGACGAACTGATAGTCGTCCTCGGCCGCGAGATAGTTCCAATGGTGACCCTCGCGATCGCCTTCGAGCAGCAGGTCGCCGTACGTCGGGTAATAGCTGCGCGGGCCGCGTCCGTGGCTCTCGAACTTCAGCGACAGCCCGGCGGCGATGAACCGCTCGTGAAAACGATGGATCGTCGACATGTCCGCACGCGACAACGGCACGCCCGTCCGCCCGAGCGTCGCATCGAGTCGCACGCGGCGGACGTCGCGCATCCGACGCAGGTGGCTGCGCCGCTCGACGAACGCCGTGAGCCGCTCGATGGGCGCCGTTTTCCAACCATCGGCCGATGCCGGGCGGCGCACGCCCGAACAACAGCTCAGGTACTCGATCCTGGTCGGCGCTTCGGCGAAGAGCGCCTTGAACAGCAGCTGAAGCAGCAGGTTGTCGCGGCGGATGTCGACGATGAACGCGATGGACGGGCGGATCTGCGCGATGTACGAGAAGTTCTGATCGGGCCCGACGCCGATGTAAGCACCGCCTTTGACGCCGCCGGTCCGCAGCGCCGGGATGACGTGCAGATATGATCGCTCGTTCGAAATGAGGTTGTCGGTATCGAACGCGCCTTCGGGCTCCGACAGTTGCGGCGATGCGATTCGCAAAGCGTGACGGCCTTGCTCGATTGGCCGCCCGGCGCGAGCACGCACAACAGCGTCAGACAGAGAGCGAACGCTTTCGCCACCACGATCGTTCGGATTATAGTCGCGCGCATGAAGCCGATCATCGTCTTCGCAGCGGCTGTGCTCCTGGTTTCAGCGGCTCCGCACGGCCTCGCGCGCGGCGCGGACGACGGTATCGACAAAGCATTTGCCCGATTCTGGGATGCGCGCTCGCCGGAGGACGCGGCGAAAGCCGTCGACGCCGTCGTCAAGTCGGGCATCAGCTTCGACGACGCGCTCGCGCGGCTGAAGCGCGGTCGGCCGTATCCGCGCCGACGCGGCCCGCGGTGTGTTCGCCCGCACCCGCCGGACGATGGGCGCCGATTTCAACTACTCAGTCGACGTGCCCGAGACCTACGAGCCGTCGCGCCGGTACAGGTGCGCTCCAGCTTCACGGCGGCGTGATGATGCGCGAGACCGGCGCACCCCGCGCCGGCCGCGGCGGACCGATGAACGTGCACGCTTCGCGGCGACGAGCAGATCTACGTGATGCCGACGGCATGGCGCGATGCGCCGTGGTGGACCGACGCTCAAATCGACAATCTCCGCGCGATTCTCGACACGCTGAAGCGCACCTACAACATCGACGAGAATCGCGTCGCGCTCAGCGGCGTGTCCGACGGCGCCACGGCGGCGTACTACTTCGCGATGCGCGACACGACGCCGTACGCGAGCTTCGAGCCGCTGAACGGCTTCGTGATGGTGCTCGCGAACGATGACGCTCGGCATCGAGGGCGATCTCTACGCCGGCAACCTTCGCAACAAGCCGTTCTTCGCCGTCAACGGCGCGCTCGATCCGCTGTATCCCGCGGCCGTGCGTCGGACCGCTATACCGAGAAACTCGAGAAGGCCGGCGTGGACAATCGACTACCACCCGCGCGCCGACGGCGTGCACAGCACATCGTGGTGGCCCGACGTGAAGGACTCCTTCGAGAGCTTCGTCCGCGAACATCCGCGCACGCCGATCCCGGATCGCGTGACGTGGGAAACCGATCGCGTCGACCGCGCGCAACCGCGCGCACTGGCTCGTCGATCGACAAGTTGGCCGCGCGCGCAGGCGATGCCGAGTGAAGGACGACGCGGAGCCTGTTCGCGCCGGCGGCATCAGTCGGGCCGCGTCGATCTGACGAGGCGTGGCAACAGTGTCGACGCCGACGACGCACGGCGTGGCGGAGTTCACGCTGCTCGTGTCGCCCGACGCCTTCGACTTTCCCAGCCGATCACGGTCATCGCGAACGGCACGCACGATGTTCGACGGCCAAGTGAACGCGAGCGTCGAGACGCTGATGAAGTGGGCGGCGCGCGACAACGATCGCACGATGCTCTTCGGCGCCGAGACTTCACGTCGAAGATGAACTAGGCGACCTCCGGCTGGCAGCGCTGGACACCAGTAGGTCAGCCGCGCGTCCACGCCGGTCTTTCCTGGCTCCGAATCCGTCGCGCCGCATCTCCTGCACGGCTGCCCGCCGCGTCCGTACACCCACAGCCCTTTGCCCGGATGCAGGCTGCCCGTCGTCCGGCGTCCGCGCGTCGGCGCGAGCTGTGCGCGTGCGATCCAGGACGTTCACCCGGAGCAGCTTTCGAGCGCGACGTCGAGCATGCGATCGATCGCCGTGTCGTCGAGAGCTCGCGACTGGCGTGAACGGATGCGACGCCGGCGACGAACAGGATCTCCGACTTGAACACGTTGCCGATGCCGGCGATCACCCGCTGATCGAGCAGCACGTCGGCGATGCTCATCGGCGCGCGCGCACGGATGCGCGCCTGCCGCTTCAGCGCGATCGAATCGCGCCGAGCAGATCCGGACCGAGCGCGGCAGCTGCCTTGTGCCGCGCGAAGATCGCGGCCGTGAGGAATTCCGCGACGGGAATGTTGAACCCGACCGCCACCGCGCTCGCCGTGGCGACCAGCACGCGCATGTCGCGCGCCGGACGCCGCCAGCGCTCGCTCCGGCCGATAGAGATGCCAGCTGCCGTTCATCCGCATGTGCGTGTGGAGAACGAGATCGCCGGAAAAGGTCATCAGCAGTGCTTGCCGCGCGAGGTCGACCGACTCGATCGTCCGGCCGGCGAGCGGCCGATCGTGCGTCGACGCGCGTCAGCGCCGGGAAGCACCGACTCGAACCGGGTGACGACCTGCCCGGCGAGCACGCGTGCAGCGTGCGCGCGGTGCATGGAATATCGTGTCGCCTTCAGGCATCGGACAGTCTCAGGAATTGTCAGTCATCAGTCAGCGGGCGCGTCATTCGTCTTCAGTTCGCTCGGACTCGTCGGCTCTCGATGACTTTCGAAATATCGTCGCCCGAAGGGATTCGAGACCAGCCGACCGAGACGAACGACTGCGCGATCGGAGAGTCGCGATTGCTGACGGGACTGGCGACTGGTCCATTGCATCCCTTGCGCGCCGGCGATGAAGCCGGCCTCGGCGAGGTACGGCGCCAGCGGATGCGGACGGCGGCACGCCGTCGATCTCCTCGATCAGCATGCCGCGCGGATCGTCTCCGCCGGTGCGCGCGCGATCGATCAGCACGCGCGCGATCGCTCGCGCGGCCCGAGTCGCTCCGGCTCGCGTCCGGCAGAAACGTCGCGAGCTGGCGATCGCCGCGCGCGAGATAGGCGGCGAGCGCGCCGTCGACGAGGATCACCGTCGCGCCGACCGACCGCGTCGGTCCGCGGCCCGCGTCCGGCGCGTCTGCGATGCCGTCGCGGCGGCCACTCGAGCGTCGCGCCGTACGGATTCGCCGGATCGGTGGCCGCGAGCACGACGACTTCGGGCATCGTCGCGGCGCGTCGCGCAGCGAGCGCAGCAGATCGAGCGCGCCGGGCAGCGCGAACTGCGTCGCGCCGAGGCCGGCGACGAAATAGCCGCGGCGGATGCGTCCGCTCTCTTCCATCGCCTTCAGCACCGGATAGACGACGCCGAAGCCGCCGGGAATCGCTTCGGCCGCCACGGCCTCGCGCGTCAGCACGCCGTGGCGCGCGAGCAGCTGCTGCGCGATCGCCGCGGCCCATGCGTCGTGTCTGCGCGTCGGCTGCCGGCGCTGCGTCGCCGCTTCGAGCGGCCGCGGCACGCCGCGGCACCAGCGTCCATCGCCCTTCGGCCGACGGCGGCGCGAGCCGGCGCGAGCGGAACGGCGCGGCGCTCGTGCCGGCGCTTCGCGCCGCGCGCGGCGCGTGCGCGCGCGTGAACGCGCGCAGCGCGTGGAACGTGTCGTTGGTGACGAGCCCCTGCCAGACGAGATCCCAGAGCGCGTCGACGGTCTCGGCCGGGATAGCCGCCGCCGGCCGCCTCGTGCAGCGGCCCGAAGAACGACGCGCCGTGCGACGCGCAGGTAGTCGAGGATCGCGGTCTCGCGTCGCGTCCGGTCGTGCGGCTGCGTCGTCGCGTCGGCCGACGGTCGGCGGCAGCAGCCGCGGCAGATGATCGGCGAGGTACAGCGCGACGCGGCCGTCGCGCTCGCCGAGCGGCTCGACGCCGACCCAGACGACTTCGCCGGCCGCGGTCAGCGCGTCGAGATCGGCCGGGTCGTAGCCGTCGATCGCGCGCCGGCAGGATCTCGGTCTCGAGAATCGACGCCGGCAGCGGCGCGCCCTGCAGCTGCTCGATCGCGTCGAGCAGCGCGTCGGCGCCCTGCCGCCGCCGCACGACGCCCTGCCAGGTCGTCGTCGAAGCGGCCGAGCGACCGCCTGATCGACCGGCTCGACCTCGTGCCGCAGCTTCGCGAGCGATCGCCGGCGCAGCATGCGCAGCACGCCGGCGTCGGTCCACTCGCGCCGCGTGCCGCCCGGCCGGAACTCGCCTTCGACCAGGCGCCCGTCGCGCGGCGAGCCGCGTCAGCACGCGCTTCGGCGGCGCGCCGCGCCGAGGCCGTAGCGCGCGGCGAAGTCCGCGGCCGTGAACGGCGCGTGCGTGCGCGCGTAGCGCAGCGCGAGATCGCCGAGCGGATCGCGCGACCGGCTCGAGCAGCGACTCGGGAAGCCCGGCGGCAGCGGCACGCCGAGCGCGTCGCGGTACCGCGCGGCGTCCTCGACGGCGATGTACGCGCGGCTCGCCGGCGATGCGCACGGCGATGCGCGCGCCGCGCCGCGACGAGCTCGTCGACGCGCGCCGGCGACGTCGGCGCGTCGCGCGCGCGCGCGATCTCGTCGTCGGTCAGATCGCCGAGCGCGAGCAGCATGTCGTGCACGCCGTCGGCGCTCTTGCGCGTGATACTTCGGTCGAGCCGCTGCAGCTGCGCGCTCGATCGCGTCCATCGACGTCGGCGTCGAGCAGCTCGCGCAGCTCGGCGTCGCCGAGCAGCTCGCGCAGCTGCGCCTGATCGACCGCGAGCGCCTGCGCCCGCCGCTCGGCCAGCGGCGCGTCGCCGTCGTAGAGGAAGCTGGCGACGTAGCTGAAGAGCAGCGACGCCGCGAACGGCGACGGCGTCTCGGAGTCGACGGTCGCGACGCGGATCTTGCGGCTGCGGACGTCGGCCGAGCGTGTCGACGAGCGCCGGCATGTCGAAGAAGTCGCGCAGGCACTCGCGATAGGTCTCGAGCAGCACCGGGAACGATCCGTAGCGCGACGCGACCGCCAGCAGATCGGCCGCGCGCTTGCGCTGCTGCCAGAGCGGCGCGCGCATGCCCGGGCCGGCGCTTCGGCAGCAGCAGCGACCGCGCCGGCGTTCTCGCGGAACTTCGCCGCGAAGAGCGCCGTCGCGCCGAGCTGCCGCACGACCAGCGCCTGGACCTCGTCGGGATCGGGCAGCAGCAGCCGCGGATCCGGCGGCTCGTCGACGTCCGGAAACCGCACGACGAACCCGTCGTCGCCCCACATCGTCTCGACGTCGACGCCGGTTTCCTCGCGGATCTTCGCCGCCGCGGCCATCGCCCACGGCGCGTGGATGCGGCCGCCGAGCGGCGACAGCACGCAGACGCGCCAGTCGCCGAGCTCGTCGCGGCACGCGCTCGATGACGATCGTGCCGGCGTCGGGCACGGCGCCGGCGGCCGCCATCTGATCGCGCAGGTACTGCAGCAGGTTCTCGGCGGCGCGCGCGTCGAGATCGTGCTCGCGCGTCAGCCGCTCGATGGCCGCCGCCGGCGGCAGCGCGCAGCAGGTCGCGCATCAGCGTGCCGATCGCGAGGCCGAGCTCGAGCGGCCGGCCGGCGCGGTCGCCCTTCCAGAACGGCATCTTGCCCGGCTCGCCCGGGCGCCGGCGACACGAGCACGCGGTCGTGCGTGATCTCCTCGATGCGCCACGACGAGGCGCCGAGCACGAACGTCTCGCCGACGCGGCTCTCGAACACCATCTCCTCGTCGAGCTCGCCGACGCGCGCCGCGCCGGGCCGCGCGCCGACGAGGAAGACGCCGTAGAGCCCGCGGTCGGGAATCGTGCCGCCGTTGGCGATCGCGACGCGCTTGGCGCCCTCGCGCGCGGTCGATCGTGCCGGTCGACGCGATCCCAGGTGACGCGCGGCCGCAGCTCGGCGAACTCGTCCGACGGATAGCGGCCCGACAGCATGTCGAGCACGCCGTCGAACACGCGTGCGGCTCAGCTCGGCGAACGGCGCCGCGCGGCGGATCGTCGCGAACAGCTCGTCGACGTCCCAGTCGTCCATCGACGACCATCGCGACGATCTGCTGCGCGAGCGACGTCGAGCGGGTTGCGCGGATAGCGGGTCGCCTCGACCGCGCCGTCGTGCATCGCCTTGCGCGACGGCGGCGCAGGCGACGAGGTCGCCGCGGAACTTCGGGAAGATGACGCCTTCGCTGACGGCGTCGACCTGATGGCCGCCGCGGCCGATGCGCTGCAGGCCGCTCGCGACCGACGGCGGCGCCTCGATCTGGACGACGAGATCGATCGCGCCCATGTCGATGCCGAGCTCGAGCGACGAGGTGGCGACGAGCGCGCGCAGCGCGCCGGCCTTGAGCAGGTCCTCGATCTCGACGCGCTGCGGCGCGCGCGATCGAGCCGTGGTGCGAGCGCACGAGCGTCTCGCCGGCCAGCTCGTTGAGCGCGCCGGCCAGCCGCTCGGCGAGCCGGCGGCTGTTGACGAAGATCAGCGTCGAGCGGTGCGCGCGAATCAGCTCGAGCAGCCGCGGATGGATCGCCGACCAGATCGACGGCCGCGCGTCGCCGACCGACGCCGGCCCGCTCGGAATGTCGTCGGCCGTCGTCGAGCCGCGCCATGTCCTCGACCGGCACCTCGATGCGTCAGCTTCGAGCGCCTTCTTCTGCGCCGGCGTCGACGATCGTGACCGGCCGGTAGCGGACGCGTCGCGGTCCGACGGCGAACTCGTCGTGCGATCTCGGCGTCGGTCGCTCGGCGTGCGCGGCGCCTTGCGCGTGCCGGCTGCGTCGCCGGCGCTGGCGACTGCCGACCGCGCGACGGCTCGGCGCCGCCGAGAAACCGCGCGACCTCGTCGAGCGGCCGCTGCGTCGCCGACAGGCCGATGCGCTGCAGCGGCCGCGTCGCAGCAGCGCCTCCAGCCGCTCGAGCGACAGCGCCAGGTGCGCGCCGCGCTTGGTCGGCACCAGCGCGTGGATCTCGTCGATGATGACCGTCTCGATCGAGCGCAGCGCCTCGCGCGCGTTCGACGTCAGCAGCAGGTACAGCGACTCGGGCGTCGTGATCAGGATGTCGGCCGGCTCGCGCTGGAAGCGCGCGCGCTCGGCCTGCGGCGTGTCGCCGGTGCGGATCGCGATCGCCGGCGTGACGATACGGCGTCGCCGCGCGCGTCGGCGACGCTGCGCGATGCCGGCGAGCGGCGCGCGCAGGTTGCGCTCGACGTCGACCGCCAGCGCCTTGAGCGGCGAGACGTACAGCACGCGGCAGCGGCGCGCTTTGGCGCGGCGCCGGCGCGAACATCAGCCGGTCGAGGCACCAGAGAAACGCCGTCAGCGTCTTGCCGCTGCCGGTCGGCGCGAGGATCAGCGTCGATTCGCCGCGCGCGATCGCCGGCCAGCCGAGCGCCTGCGGCCGCGTCGGCGCCTCGAACGCCGCCGCGAACCACGCGCGCACCGCCGGATGAAACGGCGCGAGCGGATCGATCGTCGCGCGCGCGGCCACGTGGTCATCTTATAATGTGAGTCGATTCATTCTCGGACTGGGGGACTCATGGGTGACGCGGGCGAAGGACTGATCGACGCGGAGGCGCGAATTCAGGAGCGCATGGAAGAGCTGGAGCGCGAGCGCACGCGCAAGCAGATCAAGGTCGTCGCGCGACCCCGAAGCAGTCCGCGCGCTCGAGTCGCTGCGGCTGGCGCGCACCGAGCTCGAGCGTCAGCTCGACAGCGACGACGCACGAACGCCGCGGCGCAGATCAACGAGGCCATCGCCGAGGTCGATCGGCGGATCGCGAAGGCCAAGCTCACTCTGTAACCGTCACGCCGAGCTGCCAGAAGAGGAACGCATAGCGATCGGCTTGTTGCGCGAGGCTGTCGGTGAGCGACGTGCCGAAGCCGTGGCCGCTCCCCGAAATGCGCAGCAGGATCGGATGCCTGGAGGAACTCGCCGCCTGCAGCCGGGCGGCGAGCTTCCGTGAGTCGGCCGGGTTCACCCGCGCATCGTTTGTGCCGCTCAACATCAAGACGGCGGGATACGGCGTGCCCGTCGACGACGTGGTGATACGGCGAGTACGCGAAGAGCGCCTTGAACTGCTCGGGATCGTTCACGCTGCCGAACTCCGTCACGTTGAACGCGCCGTTCGGCGACAGCTCGTAGCGCAGCATGTCGTAGATGCCGACGTGCGACACGACCGCGCGGAACAGCTCGGGGTGCTGCGTGAGCGTCGGCGCCCATCAGCAGGCCGCCGTTGCTGCCGCCCTGATCGCGAGCGTGCGCGGCGGTCGTGTACCGCTGAGCGATCGAGTACCGCGCAGCACGCCGCGAAGTCGTCGAACACGTTCTGCTTCGTGTCGAGATTGCCCGCCGCGTGCCACGCCTCGCCGAACTCGCCGCCGCCGCGGAGGTTCGCTACCACGTACACCCCGCCCTGTTCGAGCCATGCGTGGAGCAGCGGCGAGAAGTGCGGCTCCATGCTGATGTTGTAACCGCCGTAGCCATAGAGCAGCGTCGGATTGCGGCCATCGCGCGGGGTATTCCTCCGGCTCAGAATGGTCATCGGCACGCGCGTGCCGTCGCGAGACGTCGCGCTCTGGCGCACGACATCGATGTCGCCGAAGTCGACCGGCGCGGTCGCCACGAGGCCGGTTTTCTTCGGCCGGCCACCGGGCGACACGCGATAGAAGGCAGACGGCGTGACGTAGCTCTGCGCCGCGAACAACAGCTCGTCCCCCTCGAGGGCCACCATCGATTCCACCGATGAGACCGGCGGCAGTTCGATCGGCGGCTGAGTGTTGCCGTGCAGATCGAACACGTCGATCCGCGAAGGACCGCCCTCGAGGCTGTGAACATACAACCGGTTGTCGGACACGACGAGATTCTGAATCGCCGCGTCGCGCTCGGGGATGAGGACCCGCGCGTCGGCCAATGCCGTGCGGCCGTTCGCCACATCCAGCCGGAGAATCCGCCCGCGCGGCGCATCTTTGCGCGACAACACGTAAAGCGCATCGTCGCGGCCCCAGACCGCTGCGATCGCTTCGTCGGTGAACGTCGCGATACGCACCCAGCCGCCGCGGGCCGGAAGGACGTACTGCGCGACTTCGCCGCCGTCGCCGTTGCGCACAGACGCCAGGACGAAACGGCCGTCGCGGCTCGAGGCCAGCGATGTCTCGGCGATGCGGGGAAAATCCTTTCCGAGCGAATACTCGTCGCTCGACGCAGGCGACCCGGCGCCATGGAAATAAATCTGCTGATAAAAATCGAGGTCGTCCTTCGGCCGCTGCCCCGGACGCGGGTACCGTGTGTAGTAGAAACCGCGATCGCCCGCACTCCAGGCAACGCTCCCGCCGGCGGTCCCGCCGTTCACGCGCTGAACCTGATCGGGACGTTCCCGGCCGGTGTCGGTTTCAAAGACGTGAACGTCGCCGCTCTCGGTGCCCCCTTCCGACATCGACACGGCCACGAGGCGGCCGTCGGGTGACGGAACGTAGAAGTCGATCGCTGTCGTGCCTTTGGGATTGCGGACGTTCGGGTCGACGATCACGCGCTCAGTGGAGAGATCGTCGGCGGAGGATACGCGACGAGCACGGGTTGCTCTTTCGGCGGCTGCCGTTTGATCGCGAACAGCCGCTTTCCCGCGTAGCGAGCGTCGGACCACGTCGGGTGCGTATCACTCCCGAGCGCGGCAACTCTGGCTCGGACGGCCGGCATGAACGGCAGCGCGTCGAGCTGCGCGCGCGTGAATGCGTTCTGCTGCTCGCTCCACGTCCGGACCGCCGGATCGTTCCAGTCTTCGAGCCATCGGTACGGATCGACGACGCGGACGCCCTGATACTCGTCGACGACCGGCCGTTTCGGTGTTGGTGGAGGTGCGCTTTGAGCTGCCATTGATGCCGCGACGACTGCCAGCCCCGCGGTCGACGCCATGCGCCATCCGACCGAGCGTCTCGTCATGATGCGCGGATTGTAGTCAAACCGCAGGCCGCGTGCGCGGCGTGCCCGCTAGACGGGTCCGAGAATGTCGACGGAAACCCCGAATTGCCGCGCGATGGCGCGCGCGGGTTCGCCGTGGTCATCCGTGAAGTGCGCGGGCAGCGCGGTCGCGTCGGGAGACCGGCGGGCCGCTGCGTTCGTGATGAGCGCCGAATAATCGGCGGCCATCATATCGATCGTGTGATGTGCGGCGAAGTACTCGAGGCCCGCATGGCCCAGCGAATTTCTGAGATCGCGGTCGGATGCAAGGCGATGCATCGCGTCGGCGAGCGTCGTGGCTTCGTCGAGAAGATCGACTCGCAGCGCGACGGTACGCGGCACGTCGACAACATGGGCGAGGTCTGAAATCACCGTGGCACGGCCTGCCGCAAGGCATCGCAGCCACGACGCGGACGTTTCGAGCGCCGTTGGCCACCGCAGGCACAGGCACGCGTCGGCGGCTTCTAAATACGCGTCGATTTCATCGTCTGCGACGTAGCCGGTCACGCGGACCCGGTCTGCGATTTTCAGTCGATCGAGATCAGCAGCAAGCGAAGAGTATTCGTCGGTGTCGCCGACAAGCAAGAGCCACGCATCGACGCCATTGCGGCGCAGCGAGGCGAGCGCCTCGACGATCGCGCCGACGCGCTTTTCGGCCGTGACCTTGCCAAAGGCGGCGAACACCATCGCGTCAGGCGGAAGCTGCCACGCGCTGCGAATGCGGGAGCGTGCGGCGGGAGGCGGCATGGAAGCGCGAACGCCCATTCGGATGGATTCGATGGCTACATCCGGATGTTCGCGCGCGAGATCGGCCGCGACCCGCGGGTTGTGGACGGCGACGAGGCGGGCGGTGGTGATCGGTACGCGCAGCATCGACCAGAAGTAATAGATCGAGCCGCTCAGCCCCTCGACCGCATATTCCGCGGCGGCGGGCGGCGCGTCCGGATGGTCGAACTGGAATTCGCGGCGGTAATCGTCCGCACGTTTCTCGGCGAGCAGATGCCGCGCGCGCGCATGGTGAAGCCGCGCGTCGTGCAGCACCACGAGCCCGGGATAGCGCACGAGATACGCCCACATGTAATCGTGGCAACGCGCATTCCCGAGGTGATAGACGGTGAGGTCGTAATGCGCGCGCTGATGCTTCCACACGAAGTCGTGCGCGTCCGCTTCGCCGTACCAGTCAATCTCGAACGATCGACGGAGAGCCGGCAGTACCTCGGCGGAGTACGCCGCGATGCCTGACCGCGCCGGCGGCCGCGGCGAGAACCACGCCACTCTCATGCTGGCCCTAAGAATAATCAATTGCTTTGCGACGCACTCTGTCCTAGAGTGGCGGCATCTTAACAACTTCTTTAGACGCGTTTCGTTCGAGGCCGAGGGCCTCCCGATGCGCGCGAGGAGTGGTTTCCGCGAAAAGGACGGTCACATGTGCACTGCAAACCGGTCGCTGGCAGCGTTCATCGTCGCGTTAACTCTGATCCTTGTCGCGTCTGCTTCCGCTCAAACGAGCCTCGCCACACTGCGGGGGAAAGTTGTCGACGAGCAGGGTGGCGTGCTGCCCGGCGCGACGGTCACCGTCCGGCAGACTGAAACGAATACGACACGCAGCGGCGTGACCAATGCGGCCGGACAGTTTTATCTTCCGAGCCTGCCCGCGGGCACCTACGAAGTCACGATCGACATGCAAGGGTTCACGACAGGCAAGCGCACGCTGACGTTGCGGGTCGGACAGGAGGCCGCCGCCGATTTTTCACTGAGCGTCGGCGCAGTGGCGGAAACCGTTCTGGTGAGCGGGACGGCTGCGATCGTGGCGACGACGTCCGCGCTCGGCGGCCTGGTGGACAAGAAAGAAATCGATAACCTGCCAACCATCGACCGGAATTTCGCAAGTCTCGCCCAACTGGCGCCCGGCATCACGTCGAGCGGTGGCAGTTCGATGGGATTCAGCACCGGCGGTCAGCATCAATATCAGAACCAGATCTTCATGGACGGCGCGACGAACGCGCAGCAGTTCTACGGGACAGCCGCCGAATCGTACCCGCAGGACTGGGTTCAGGAATTTCAGGTGATGACGAGCGGGTACTCCGCGGAGTTCGGGCAGGCCACGGGCGGTGTGCTCAACGTGATTACGCGCAGCGGCGCCAATATGGTGCAGGGTCGCGGATACGGGTTCTATCGCAGCTCGAAGTTCGATAGCGGACCGTTTGCCGGACGGTTCACGAACAGCGCCCCGGTATTCCTTGACGCCCCGCCGCCCTATCACAACTATCGTGTCGGCGGGTTTCTCGGCGGTCCGTTAATGCGCGATCGCTTGTTCTTCTTCGGGGGCGTCGAGGATTACGACAACACACAGAGCGCCATCCTGTCGATCTCGAACTACTGGATCGGTCAGGGTTTTCAACCGGTGATTCCAGCCGAGAACACGAGCCGCGTGTACATGGCAAAACTGGACGCGACCCTCAGCCAGAACCATCGGCTTTCGATTCGCAACAGCCGCACCTTTCACACTGATACGAACTGCAGCGGTCAGGGCGGAGACGGATGCAACAGCAGCCCGCTCTGGACGTTGGAAAAGCGAGCCACCTTCGACGGCCCGCTCTGGTCGGTCCTCGGCAACCTGACGAGCACGCTCGGGTCGCGCTCCTTCAACGAGCTGCGCACATACTGGAGCGTCAACAAGCTGCTCATCACCGGCAACGCCACGGGAAAGTACGGGCTGGCCCTCCTCCAGGACGCCGCGAACGAGCCTCTCACGACCGAGAAAAGCTACCCGGGCGCGGCGTTCGGATCGGCGACGACCGGCGGTCTGGAAGGCGAGAACAACCTGTACCTCATCGACAACTTCATGTACGTGAAGGGCAAGCACCAATTCAAAATCGGCGGCCAGCTTGCTCGCGTCGGATTTTTCATGGATATCGACGCCTCACAGAAGGGGCGGTGGGGGTTCCGGACCGATCGTGTGTTCAACATCAACGATCCGACGAGCTATCCATTTACGTTAAGCCTGGCACTCGGCACGGCGCAGTATTTCAAGCCGTCGTGGAACCCCGCAGTCTTCGCGCAGGATACGTGGCAGGTCCGCGACGATCTCACGCTGAACCTCGGTGTGCGCTACGACGTCGACAACACGATCCTCGTCGGCAACGAACTCGTCGACAGCTACAACCAGATGTTCGTGAAGAACTACGGCGGCACGGCACCGCTCAGCAAAGTTCAGAGCGATTTGAACAATATCCAGCCGCGCCTGGGTTTCGTCTGGGTGCCAACGCGAGACCGTCGAACGACGATTCGAGGGAGCGCCGGCCTCTTCTACGATCAGAATCACTTCAACTACAACGACACGTACATCAACCAGACGCTGCTCACGCAGAACCGCGTGACGTTGACCGACAACAACCCGACCGCCAACCCGTTCTGGAACCCCGCCGACCCGACTGGCAGCGCGACGAAGCTGCGGCTGTATCTGGCGCAGTTCTTTCCGCACTTCCCCGATCTGTCGATCCTCGGGACGCCGCAGCAGACGGCCACCGCGATGGCGCCGGATTTCCATGTGCCGTACACGCTGGAAGCGACCACCGGCGCGACACATCTTTTCGCCAACAAGATTGCCGTGCAGGCCGACTATGTCTACTCGCACGGATACGACGGGGTCGTGCAGCGGAACATCAACCTGGCGCAGGTCAACGGTCAGTTCGTCTCAATCGACCCGCGGTTCAGCGCGATCAACATGTATCAAAATCTCGGCTGGATTCGGTACCATGCGCTCGTGTCGCGTATCGAGTATCGCGGAACGGCGCTGCGTGCGGGCACGTCGTATACGCTCTCGAAGGCCACCTCCAACAGCCTGGCGACCGGCGTCGGCGGCGGTGCGGCGACCAATCCGCTGGACCTTTCTATCGATATCGGTCCGACCAATGAGGATCGGCGCCACGTGGTCGCCTCCGACTTCGCGTACGTGTTTCCGTTCGACTTTCAGCTGGCCGGCATCGCTCGATACCAGAGCGCCCTGCCCTACAGCGTGAGCAGCAGCTTGATCGTCTTCGCGCGGCCGGAACCGCGTAACAGCCGCCGCGCCGACGGTGAGTCGAACCTCGACCTGCGCGTCAGCAAGAACATCAAGCTTGGCGGCCGCCGCGCCGCGACCATCTTCTGGGAAATGTTCAACGTGACGAACACGACCAACTTCCTGCAGTACCAAGGCAGCCTGCAGTCCTCGTCGTTCGGCTTGCCGCAGGCGGCCGAGCCGATGCGGCGTCAGCAGGTCGGCCTGCGTTTCGATTTCTGAGGCAAGGAGTCCGTTCATGTACCGACGATTGATCGTGATCGCAGCCGGTGTTTCGCTGGCAGCAGCGGCTCTGACCGCTCAGGAAAGCGCGGGCGGCAAGCTGGATTACGCGATGTATTCGAAAATCCGCGACGAAGGGTTGAACCATTCGCAGGCGATGGATCACGTCAGCTGGCTGGCCGACGTCTATGGTCCGCGTCTCCAGGGTTCGCCCGCGATGCGTCAGGCCGCTGAGTGGGTGATGAAAAAGCTGACCGGCTGGGGCGTGACGAGCGTCCACGAAGAGAAGTGGCCGTTCGGCAAGGGCTGGGGCCTTCAGCGGTTCAGCGCGAACATGATCGAGCCGCAGGTGCTTCCACTGATTGGGGTCCCGCGATCGTGGACGCCCGGCACGGCTGGAACCATTACAGCCGACGTGACTCGGGCCGACATCCACTCTGAGGCGGACTTTGCGAAGTTCCGCGGTCACCTCGCCGGCAAGATCGTGCTCACGCAGCCGGTCCGCGAAGTCAAGACGCTCGAAGGCATCATCGTCCAGCGATGGACCGAACCGCTCCTGGCGGAGGCGATGACGATGCCGATTCCATCGGGGCCGCCGCCACCGGCGGAAGGAGCGCCGCGCGGTCCGAGCCTCGCTGACAAGATCCAGCAGTTCTTCGCGGACGAACACGTGGCCGCGACATTCGACCGCGGGAGCGATGCGTCGATCGTCGCCGGGCGACAACCAGATGTCCTGGCGAACGCAGCGGACAGACGGCGGCACGATTTTCCCGAGCGCCGGAGGCGGACGCGAGAGCAATCCCGCCAGCCTGGTGCCGTCCGTGACGCTCGCGGTCGAGCACTACAACCGCATGCTGCGCATTCTCGACAAGGGAATTCCGGTAAAAGTGGAACTGAATGTCCAGACGCAGTTCTACGACGAGACGGACGGCAACGGCGTGAATGTGTTCGGCGATCTGCCCGGCAGCGATCCAAACGGCGAGTTCGTGCTGCTCGGCGCACACCTCGATAGCGTGGGCACGGGCAGCGGCGCGACCGACAACGCGGCCGGCGCCGCCGTGATGATGGAGGCGATGCGCATCCTCAAGACGATTGGCGCGACGCCGCGGCGCACGATTCGCATCGGCCTCTGGGGCGGCGAAGAAGAAGGCCTTCTCGGCTCGAAGGCGTACGTGCAGGCGCACCTGGGCGATCCGAAAACGATGGCGCTGAAACCGGAGCATCAGAAGCTTGCCGCGTACTACAACCTCGACAACGGCACCGGCCGCATTCACGGCGTCTGGATGCAGGGAAATCTGGCCATCGTGCCGATCTTCGAGGACTGGATCAAACCGCTGCGCGATCTTCAGGTGACGACGCTGACGCCGCAGTCGGTGCGAGGTTCAGACTATCTGTCGTTCGATGATGTCGGCATTCCGGCGTTTCAGTTCATGCAGGATCAGGCTCGAATACAACTCGCGCACGCACCACTCGAACATGGACGTCGTCGATCGTGTGCAGCGCGACGATCTCGTGCAGATGGCGGTTGTCGTCGCGACGTTCGCATACAACACGGCAATGCGTCCGGAAAAATTGCCGCGCAAACCCTTGCCGGCACCGGCCGGCCGCTCGAGCCAGGACTAGGACACGAGGAGAACGCGATGCGCAATGAATCGACGCGGTTTTGTGAGACTCGGGACCGCCGGCCTCGCCGCAGCGCTTGCGAGCCGCCGACTCGACGCGTTTGGTGCGGCCGACACCGGTCCTCAATTCGAGCTCGTGCAGCCGGAGTTGTTCGCCGCCGCTGGCGGCCAGCCGAACTGCTGGGCGGATTTCAACGGCGACGGTGCCCTCGATTTGTTTGTGGGGTTCAAGGACGCGCTCCCGAATCGCCTGTATCGCAACGACCACGGCACGTTCGTGGACGTCGCCGCCGATCTCGGGCTCGCCGATCTTCCCGCGACCCGCGCGGCTGCGTGGGGCGACTTCGATGCGGATGGCCATCCGGAGCTGTATGTGGGGTTCAGCCGCGGCGCGAACGTCGGCAACAAACTGTACCGCTACGACGGCAAGCGGTTCATCGACGTCGCGCACGATCTCGGCGTCGACGCGAAGGGCGAAACGCGCCAGATATCCTGGGTCGACTTCGACAACGACGGGAAAGTGGATCTGTTTGTCGCCTTTCGTGACGCTCCGAACATGCTGTTTCACAACGAGGGAGGCAAGTTCGTCGACGTCGCGCAGGACCTTGGCGTCGCCGACCCGAGGAAGACCGTAGGCGCGGTCTGGTTTGACATGAACGAGGATGGACGGCTCGATCTGTTTACGGCGAACCAGGACGGCACGCTGAACGGGTTCTTCAGAAACGACGGCAACAAGTTCGTCGACGTCGCGGGCGAGCTGGGCATGGACGCCGCGCGGCCGACCGGCAAATTTCGGAAGCAACGGCCCCAGCGTCGCCGACTACGACAACGACGGCCGTCTCGATCTCTTCGTCGCAGGCTACGGCCGCAATTTTCTGTTCCACAACGAAGGGGGTGGGCGCTTCAAGGAGGTCGCGGAAGCGATGGGCGTTGCGGGCGGCGATAAGGCGACGCCGTCGAGCTGGGGTGACTACGACAACGACGGCCGTCCAGACTTGTACGTCTCGTCGTATGTGGACAAGCCGCTCAACGAACACGATTTTCTGTTTCACAACGACGGCGGAAAGTTCAGCGACGCCATGATCGACGTGATCAGGAAACATGGCGCGACACACGGCGTCCAGTGGGTCGATTTCGATGGCGACGGCGCGCTCGATCTGACCCTCGCCAACAACAACCCCGAGGGCGGTCACTACCTGTTTCGAAACAAGTTGCCGGCGGATCGCGCGCGGCGGTCGATTCAGGTGCAGGTGGCCGATGCGAATGGCCGTTATACGCGCGCCGGCTCGGAAGTCCGTGTGTACGCGCCGGGCACGCGCAAAGTGCTCGGTGGACGCCTCGTGGACACGGGCGGCGGTTACTGCTCGCAAAGCATCGTACCCGTTCATCTTGGATTGCCGACCGATGGGAAAGTGGACGTGGAAGTGACGGCGATGACCAAGGGTGGGCGCAAGGTCACCCGCGTCGCGAACGTCGATCCGAACAAACTCCCGAAGCGTGTGCTGGTTGTCAAAGTCGGCTTGCTGACGTAGTCGAGCTGGCGATCGCGATTCGTGGCTGACCGCTGAAGACGAACGGCGCCCGCGAATGCAGTCCAACCGTTAACGCCGACTCACCGACGGACGTCGATCGTCGTCGACTCTCGACTCCCGCAAGCAGTCTGCGGTAGCATGTGGAGCTTGGCTTGGGAAATCGTTCACAAGCCTGACGGTCCGACCAGACTCACCATGCAGGGCTGGTTTTCCATCCTCCTCATGATCGCGCTCGGCGCCGGGTTCGCGCTGATCTCGGTCGTGCTGTCGAGCGTGCTCGGCCCCAGCAAGCCGACGCCGGAAAAATCGGCGCCCTACGAATGCGGCATGCCGCGCGGTCGGCGACGCGCGCGAGCGGCAGTCGGTGAAGTTCTACCTCGTCGCGATGATCTTCCTGCTCTTCGACATCGAGGTCGCGTTCCTCTATCCGTGGGCGATGGCGCTGCGCGATCTCGGCTGGACCGGCTTCGTGCAGGTCGTGCTGTTCATGCTGCTCCTGCTCGCCGGCTACGTCTACGTCTGGCGCAAGGGCGCGCTCGACTGGGGCAACGAGAAGCGCGTGACATGGGACTTGGAGTCCGATTTCGAAATTCCGGTCCTGACGACCATCGTCGAGAAGATGGTGCAGTGGGCGCGCCGCTCGTCCATCTGGCCGGTGACGTTCGGCCTGGCCTGCTGCGCGATCGAGATGATGGCGATGAGCTGCTCGCGCTACGACATCGCGCGCTTCGGCGCCGAGGTGTTCCGCGGCAGCCCGCGGCAGTCGGACCTGATGATCGTCGCCGGCCGCCTGTCGCGGAAGATGGCGCCGGCGCTGCGCCGCATCTACGACCAGATGCCCGAGCCGAAGTGGGTGATCTCGATGGGCGCCTGCGCGTCGATCGGCGGCGTGTTCGACAACTACGCGCTCGTGCAGGGCGTCGATCAGGTCGTGCCGGTCGACGTCTACGTGCCCGGCTGCCCGCCGCGTCCCGAATCGCTCATCTACGGCATCGTCCAGCTCCAGCGGAAGATCGCGCAGCAGAAGCTCGTCGTGATGGACGCGACCGCGCTCATCGCGATCGCTGCAGGAGGCCGTGCCCGGCGCCGCGTTCGAGCGCGGCGCCGAGCGTCGATCTGCACACGACGATCTACGTGTCGCGCGACGCATCGTGCCCGACGTCGCGCGCGCGCTGCGCGATCGCGCCGGAGCTGCGCTTCGCCTTCCTCGCCGAGCTGACCGCCGTCGACTTCTGGCCGCGCGAGCCGCGCTTCGAGGTCGTCTACCTGCTCGTCTCGATCGAGCACCGGCTGCGGCTGCGCCTGAAGGTGCGGCTGCACGGCGACGACGCGCACGTCGCGACCGTCAGCGGCGTCTGGCCGGCGGCCAACTGGCTCGAGCGCGAAGTCTGGGATCTGTTCGGCATCGTGTTCGACGGCCATCCCGATCCGCGGCGGCTGCTGATGCCGGAGGACTGGGAGGGGTTTCCGCTGCGCAAGGACTACCCGGTGCAGATCCGGATGACGCCGCAAGCGAGCGAGCCGCTGCAGGTGACCGAGGAGGAGTTCCGCGCGAACATCGATGAAGGATCGGCGTGACAGCGCCGATCGTGACGTGATGCGATGTGAGCGCGCGACTCTGTCCGATCGACGTTCGACCGAGACGATCGCGCTGCACGAGCGGGCGATGCACGGCGGATGCGCAGCCGGTCGTCGACGCGGCGGCGGCGATCGTCGCGGTCGCTCGAAGGCGGCGGCAAGCTGCTGGTGTTCGGCAACGGCGGCAGCGCGGCCGACGCGCAGCACGTCGCCGCGGAGCTCGTCGGGCGGTTCGAGCGCGAGCGCGCGCGCGCTGGCGGCGATCGCGCTGACGACCGACACGAGCGTCCTGACGAGCATCGGCGAACGACTACGCGTTCGACGCGCGTGTTCGCGCGGCAGATCGAGGCGCTCGGCCGCGACGGGCGACGTCGCGCTCGGGATCAGCGACGAGCGGCGCGTCGCCGAACGTGCGTGGCGGCGCTCGAGGCGGCGCGGGCGCGCGGCCTGAAGACGATCGCGCTGACCGGCCGCGACGGCGGCGCGGTCGGACGCGCGGCGGCGATTCACGTCAACGTGCCGTCGGCGTCGACGGCGCGCGTGCAGGAAGTGCACCGGACGCTGCTGCACGTGATCTGCGATCTGGTGGAGAGAGCATTTGATGAAGCTGATCATCACGGAGGACACGGAGGACGATGGGCATGATGCGGAGGTGACCTTCGTGTCCTCGTGTCCTCGTGATGGAGCGGTTGCTGACGATGCCGAGATCAAGACCGAAACGATGACCGTCAACATGGGGCCGCAGCACCCCAGCACGCACGGCGTGCTGCGGCTGGTGCTCGAGCTCGACGGCGAGACGGTCGCTCTCGGCGGCGCCGACCATCGGCTACCTGCACACCGGCATCGAGAAGACCGCCGAGCAGAAGAAGTGGCAGCAGGTGATCCCGCTCGTCGAGCGGATGGACTACCTGAGCGCGCAGTCCAACAGCATGGCGTTCTGCCTGTCGGTCGAGAAGCTGCTCGGCCTCGAGATGCCCGAGCGCGTGCGCGACATCCGCGTGCTGATCGCGGAGCTGCAGCGCATCAACAGCCACCTCGTCTGGCTCGGCACGCACGGCATGGAAGTCGGCGCCGTGTCGGTGATGCTCTACTGCTTCCGCGAGCGCGAGCTGCTGCTGAACATCAACGAGATGCTCGCCGGCTTCCGGCATGTTCCCGAGCTACATGCGCGTCGGCGGCCTGCGCGAGGATCTGCCGCGCGGCTTCCACGACGCGGTCCGCGCGTTCCTCGATCGCTTCCCGGCGAAGCTCGACGAGTACGAGGATCTGCTGACGAAGAACGAGATCTACCTGAAGCGCACGCAGGGCGTCGGCGTCATCTCGAAGGACGACGCGGTCGCGTACGGCCTGGTCGGGCCGATCGCGCGCGCGGCCGGCGTCGACTACGACGTGCGCAAGGCGTTTCCGTATCTCGGCTACGAGACGCTACGACTTCGACGTGCCGACGCAGACCGACGGCGACGTGTACGCGCGCTACCTGGTGCGCGTCGCCGAGATGCGCGAGAGCGTCAAGATCTGCCGGCAGGCGCTCGAGCGCATCACGCCGACCGGCGTCGTTCGCGATCGACGATCCGCGCATCACGCCGCCGCCGAAGGATCGCGTCTACACGGAGATGGAAGCGCTGATTCAGCACTTCCTGATCTACTCGCAGGGCTTCACGGTGCCGGCCGGCGAGGCGTACGTGCCGGTCGAAGGGCCGCGCGGCGAGCAGGGCTTCTACGTCGTGTCGGACGGCACGAACCGGCCGTGGCGCGTCAAGTCGCGCGCGCCGTCGCTGCTGGCGTGCCAGGCGCTCGAGCAGATGATCGTCGGCGGCCTGATCGCGGACGTCATCGCCGTCATCGGATCGATCGACGTCGTGATGGGAGACGTGGACCGGTGAGCTTTCATCCGAAGATGGCGTACGGCGCCACGTTCCACAAGTCGGCGCGCGCAGCTCGAGGACGAGGGGCCGCCGTTCGTCTACACGCCGGAGAACCGCGCGCGCTTCGACGAGATCGTCAAGCGCTATCCGCCGGATCGGCGCCGCTCGGCGGTGCTGCCGGCGCTGTATCTCGTGCAGGACCAGCAGGGCTACATCACCGCGAACGCGATGCGCCACGTCGCCGAGCTGCTCGGCATCACGCGCGCCGACGTCGAGGACGTCGTGTCGTACTACACGATGTTCTACACGCAGGCCGGTCGGCAAGTTCGTGCTGCAACGTGTGCCGCACGCTGTCGTGCGCGCTGAACGGCGCCGAGCGCGTCACCGAGGAGCTCTGCGGCGAAGCTCGGCGATCAAGCCGGGCGAGACCGACCCGACGCGGCACGTTCACGCTCGTCGAAGTCGAGTGCCTCGGCGCGTGCGACCGCGCGCCGGTGGTGATGGTGAACGACGCCTGGCACGAGTGCCTGCACGCCGGAGCAGGTGCGGCAAGCTCGTCGACGACCTGCGCGCGCGCGGCGAAGCGGCGCTGACGCGGCTGCCATCACGTGGTCGAGGACGACGCGATGACGTTGATCACGAAGCCACGAAGAGCCGGAAGTCGCACGAAGTGCTCAGGATGAGTTCGTGGCTCCGTGATGTCTGGCCGCTGATATGGAACCGATCCTCACCAAATACGTCCGCGAGCCGAACTCCTTCACGCTCGATTTCTATCTGCAGCACGAGGGCTACGAGGCGCTGAAGAAGGCGCTCGCGCAAGAAGCCCGACGAGATCATCGAGCTGGTGAAGGCGTCGGGGCTGCGCGGCCGCGGCGGCGCCGGATTTCCGACCGGCATGAAGTGGCAGTTCGTCGACAAGAAGGTCGAGCCGCGCTACATCGCCTGCAACGCCGACGAGAGCGAGCCGGGCACGTTCAAGGATCACCTGCTGATGGAGCGCAACCCGCACCTGCTGATCGAGGGGTGCGCGATCGGCTGCTACGCCATCGGCGCGAAGGTCGCCTACATCTACATCCGCGGCGAGTTCTTCCACGTGCAGCACGTCCTCGAGCGCGCGATCGACGAGGCCTACGCGCGCGGGTTCCTCGGCAAGAACATCCTCGGCTCCGGCTTCGACTGCGACGTCTACGTGCACCGCGGCGCCGGCGCGTACGAAGCGGGCGAGGAGACGGCGCTGCTCGAATCGCTCGAAGGCAAGCGCGCGCAGCCGCGCAACAAGCCGCCGTTTCCGGCGGTCGTCGGCCTCTACGGCAAGCCGACCGCGGTGAACAACGTCGAGACGCTCTGCAACGTGCCGCTCATCGTCGCGCAACGGCGCCGAGTGGTTCGCCGCGCTCGGCCCGGAGAAGAACGGCGGCCCGAAGCTGTACTGCGTCAGCGGCCACGTGAAGCGGCCCGGCGTGTACGAAGCGTCGATGAACATCACGCTGCGCGAGCTGATCGACGGCTACGCCGGCGGCGTGCGCGACGGCCGGACGCTGAAGGCGGTGATCCCCGGCGGATCGTCGGTGCCGATCCTGATGCCCGATCAGCTCGACACGCAGGCGAGCTTCGACGCGCATCCAGAAGGCCGGCTCGCTGCTCGGCTCGGCCGGCGATCGTCGTGCTCGACGACACGACCTGCATGGTGTGGCTCGCCGAGAACCTGCTGCACTTCTACCGCCACGAGTCGTGCGGCAAGTGCACGCCGTGCCGCGAAGGCACCGACTGGCTGTACAAGATCCTGCAGCGCATCGAGCGCGGCGAAGGGCAGATGCGCGATCTCGATCTGCTCGTCGAGCATCTCCGGCAACATCGCCGGCAAGACGCTGTGCGCGTTCGGCGACGCCGCGGTCACGCCGGTGCTGACGACGCTGAAGCACTTCCGGCACGAGTACGAGGCGCACATCAAGGAAGGGCGCTGCACGCTGCCGCGCCGACTGGCGCGCGCGGCAGCCGGTCGGAGCGCACTGATGCACGACGCGACACGAGACGTTTCGTGGTCGTGTGCATGACGCCGCTGCTCATCGCCCAGATCGTCCTGACGCTCTTCGTCTTCGTCATGCTGCTGAACTCGGCGGCCGTGATGGTGTACGTCGAGCGGAAGGTCGCGGCGCTGCTGCAGCAGCGGCTCGGGCCGTATCTGCGTCGGCCCGAAGGGCCTGCTGCAGCCGCTCGCCGACGTCATCAAGCTGATGTTCAAGGAGGAGCTGCGGCCGAGCGCGGCCGATCGCGCTCCTCTTCGCGCTGGCGCCGATCATCTCGGCGACCGCGCGCGTTCGCCGCGTTCGCCGTCGTGCCGTTCGGCGCCGAGACGACGCTCTTCGGCCTGCTGCGACGAGCCGCTGCGGCTGCAGGTGGCCGACGTCAACGTCGCGGTCCTCGTCGATCTTCGCGATCGCGTCGATGAGCGTCTACGGCATCGTGCTCGCCGGCTGGAGCTCGAACAGCAAGTACTCGCTGCTCGGCGGCCTGCGCTCGTCGGCGCAGATGATCAGCTACGAGCTGTCGTACGGCCTGGCGCTGGCGAGCGTGCTGCTCGTCGCCAACTCGCTGTCGCTGACCGACATCGTCGAACGGCCAGGCGGGCGCCTGGCTCGGCGTTCATCCCGCGCTGGTTCGTGTTCCTGCAGCCGGTCGGCTTCCTCATCTACATGACGGCCGGCATCGCCGAGACCAACCGCGCGCCGTTCGATTTTCCGGAGGCGGAGCAGGAGCTCGTCGCCGGCTACCACACCGAATACAGCAGCATGAGCTTCGCGATGTTCTTCCTCGCGGAGTACATCAACATGGTCACGGTGTCGGCGGTGGCGACCGACCTGTTTCTCGGCGGCTGGCACGGGCCGTTCCTGCCGGAGTCGCTCGGCTGGATCTGGTTCCTGCTCAAGGTCGGCGCGATTCTGTTCTTCTACGTCTGGATGCGCTGGACGCTGCCGCGCTATCGCTACGACCAGCTGATGCGCGTTCGGCTGGAAGGTGCTGCTGCCGCTCGTCGGTGGTCAACCTGCTCGTGACGGCGGCGGGCGTGCTGTACTTTGGGCTCTGAGACGATCGCTGTTCTACCTGTTCGGCGCGATCGCGGTCGTCGGCGTCGCTGCTCGTCATCGCGCAGCGCAACCCGATCTACAGCGTGCTGCTGCTGATCGCGTCGTTCGGCGCGCTGTCCGGGCCTCTACGTGCTGCTCGACGCGCCGTTCGTCGCGGTGATCCAGATCATCGTCTACGCCGGCGCGATCATGGTGCTGTTCCTCTTCGTCGTCATGCTGCTGAACGCGCCGCACGAGGACACCGAGCACGACGAGCGCGTGCATCCGCTGCTGCGGCCGGGCCCGATGCGGTTCGGCGCGCTGCTCGCGGTCGGCGCTGCGTCGTCGAGCTGGTCTGGGCGCTGACGCAGGGCGGCGGCGAATCGGGCGCGTTTCCCGGCGGCGCGGTGACGCTCGGTGCGCGGCGATCGGCCGGTCGCTGTTCACCGACTACGCGTTCGCGTTCGAGGTGACCTCGATCCTGATTCTCGTCGCGATGGTCGGCGCCGTCGTGCTCGCGCGGCGCGAGACGCCGCGGAGCCGACGTGATGCCGACGCTCAACGACTACCTCGTGCTCTCGGCGATCCTCTTCGCCATCGGCACGGCCGGCGTGTTCGTGCGGCGCAACCTGATCACGATCCTGCTGTCGATCGAGATCATGCTGAACGCGGTGAACCTGACGTTCGTCGCGTTCGGCCGCGCGCTCGGCTCGGCGGACGGCCAGATCATCGTGTTCTTCGTCATGACCGTCGCGGCCGCCGAAGCCGCCGTCGGCCTCGCGATCGTCATCGGCCTGTTCCGGCACCGCGAGTCGCTCAACCCGGACACGTTCACGTCGCTGAAATGGTGAGGCGCCTGGGACGGCGTCGTGGTCGTGACATGCTGCTGCTGATCCCGCTGCTTCCGTTCCTCGGCTTCCTGCTGAACGCCAGCTTCGGCCGGCGCGTGTCGAAGGCGGCGTCCGGCGCGGTCGCCTGCGCGGCGATGCTCGCGTCGTTCGCCGTGTCGCTGGCGGCGGTCGTGGCAGCTCGTGCGCGCTCGCCGCCGAGTCGCGCGCGATCGTCGCAGCCGGTGTTCACCTGGATCACCTCCGGCGATTTCAGCGTCGGCTTCACGCTGCGCCTCGATCCGCTGTCGGCGGTGATGATCCTCGTCGTCACCGGCATCGGCTCGCTGATCCACATCTACTCGACCGCCTACATGCACGAGGAGACCGACTCCGAGTACGCGCGCTACTTCTCGTACCTGAACCTGTTCGCGGCGTTCATGCTCGTGCTCGTGCTCGGCGCGAACTTCCTCGTGATGTTCGTCGGCTGGGAGGGCGTCGGCCTCTGCTCGTACCTGCTGATCGGCTTCTGGTATCAGAAGAAGTCGGCGTCCGACGCCGGCAAGAAGGCGTTCATCGTCAACCGCATCGGCGACTTCGGGTTCATCCTCGGCGTGCTGCTGATGTTCGTCGCGCTTCGGCACGCTCGACTTCCAGGAGGTCGCGCGGGCGGCGGCCGCGCTCGAGCCCGGAGACGACGTTCGGCACGGTCTCGCTGATCACGCTGCTGCTGTTCGTCGGCGCGACCGGCAAGTCGGCGCAGATTCCGCTCTACGTCTGGCTGCCGGACGCGATGGAAGGCCCGACGCCGGTCTCCGCGCTGATCCACGCGGCGACGATGGTGACGGCGGGCGTGTACATGATCGGGCGCAACGCCGTGCTGTTCAGCCACGCGCCGCAGACGCTGGCGATCGTCGCGGTCATCGGCGCCGCGACGGCGCTGATGGCCGGCACGATCGGCCTCGTGCAGAACGACATCAAGCGCGTGCTCGCGTACTCGACCGTGTCGCAGCTCGGCTACATGTTCCTGGCGATGGGCGTCGGCGCGTTCGCGCGCCGGCATCTTCCACCTCTACACGCACGCGTTCTTCAAGGCGCTGCTGTTCCTCGGATCGGGCGCGGTGATTCACGCGCTGGCCGGCGAGCAGGACCTGCGGCGCATGGGCGGGCTGAAGAAGGAGCTGCCGATCACGTACTGGACGTTCCTGATCGGCGCGCTGGCGATCGCCGGCGTGCCGGGCTTGCCGGGCTTCTTCAGCAAGGACGAGATCCTCTTCCGCACGTTCGCGAGCGGCCACACGCTGCTGTGGGTCGTCGGCCTGCTCACGTCGCTGCTGACGGCGATCTACATGTTCCGCGCTCGTGTTCCTGGCGTTCCACGGGCCGCGCGCGCCCGAGCCGGCCGAAGCACGGAGCATCCCGACGCGCACGAGCCGGCGGCGCATGCGCACGCATCAAGCGCACGGCCGTCATCTGCACGACGCGCCGCCGGCGATGGCGTTCGCGCTCGTCGTGCTCGCGGTCGGCTCGGTCGTCGCCGGCTACGGCTGCGGGCTCGGGCGGACCGGTTCGAGCATTTCCTCGAGCCGAGCTTTCGGCGTCGAGCGCCGGCGACGGCGTCGTCGAAGGCGTGTCGGAAGGCGACGCTGATGACGGTGTCGATCGTCGTCGCGCTCGCCGGCATCGGCATCGCGGCGTTCTTCTTCCTGAAGAACCGCCGCGGCGGCCGACGTCGTGGCGGCCAGCGTTTCGGCGGCCTCCACCGCGCTGCTGTGAACAAGTACTACGTCGACGAGATCTACGACGCGGCCGATCGTGCAGCCGATCCGCATCGTGTCGGAGGACGGGCTGTGGAAGGGCGTCGACGTGCGCGTGATCGACGGCGCGGTCAACGGCGTCGGCCGAGACCGTCGGCGGCGCGCAGCGAGCTGCTGCGCCGGCTGCAGACCGGCTCGGTGCGCGCGTACGCCGCGTCGCTGTTCCTCGGGCGTGGTGCTGATTCTCGGGTATTACCTCTGGCGCTGATCAGCGCTGATGCCGTTTCCGATCCTCACCTCGCTCGTCGCGCTGCCGCTCGCCGGCGCGCTCCTGCTGCTCTTCGTCCGAGGACGACGAGGAGCAGCGAGCGCGCTCGTCGCGCAACATCGCGCTGGTCGTGTCGGTGCTGGTGTTCGCGGAGACGCTGCTGCTCTGGAGCCGCTTCAATCCCGGCGTCGGCGCGACTTCCAGTTCGTCGAGCGCCACGCCTGGATTCCGGCGTTCGGCATCAGCTACTTCGTCGGCGTCGACGGCATCAGCCTGCTGCTGCTCGTGCTCACCGGCTTCCTGACGCCGCTCGCGCTGCTCGGCTCGTGGGAGTCGGTGCACAAGAAGACGCAGGGCGTTCTGCATCGTTCGTGCTGCTGCTCGAGAGCGCGATGATGGGCGTGTTCGTCTCGCTCGACCTGTTCCTGTTCTACGTGTTCTGGGACGCGATGCTGATCCCGATGTATTTCCTCATCGGCATCTGGGGCTACGACCGGCGCATCTACGCGGCGGTCAAGTTCATCCTCTACACGATGGCCGGCAGCGTGCTGATGCTGCTCGCGATCCTCGGCCTCGCGTACCTGCACAGCACGGCGACCGGCGCCTACAGCTTCGACCTGCTGAAGCTCTACGACGCTGCAGATGCCGCCGCACCTGCAGTTCTGGTTCTTCCTCGCGTTCGCGCTGGCGTTCGCGATCAAGGTGCCGCTGTTTCCGTTCCACACCTGGCTGCCCGACGCGCACGTCGAGGCGCCGACCGCCGGCTCGGTGATCCTGGCCGGCGTGCTGCTGAAGATGGGCACCTACGGCCTCGTGCGGTTCGCGTTCCCGCTGTTCCCGCACGCGGCCGTCGTTCTTCGCGCCGTATCTGGCGGTGCTCGCCGTCGATCGGCATCATCTACGGCGCGCTCGTCGCGATGGTGCAGCCCGACATGAAGAAGCTGGTCGCGTATTCGAGCGTCAGCCACCTCGGCTTCGTCGTGCTCGGCATCGCGGCGATGAACACGCAGGGCGTGCAGGGCGCCGTCTACCAGATGCTGAACCACGGCGTCAGCACCGGCGGGCTCTTCCTCATCGTCGGCATGCTGTCGGATCGCCGGCACACGCGGCTGATCGCGGAGTTCGGCGGGCTGAAGAAGGTGATGCCGCGCCTGGTCGCGGTGTTCCTCATCGTCACGCTGTCGTCGATCGGGCTGCCCGGGCTGAACGGGTTCGTCGGCGAGTTCCTGATCCTGCTCGGCGCGTTCCGCTGGGATCCGCGCGCTGGCGGCGTTCGCGGCGACCGGCGTGATCCTGTCGGCGACCTACATGCTCTGGATGTTCCAGCGCGTGAACTACGGGCCGGTGACGAACGAGAAGAACGCGCACGCTGCCGGATCTGCGGCCGCGCGAGTGGGCGGTGATCGTGCCGATCATCGCGGTGGCGGTCCTGATGGGCGTGCTGCCGAACCTGTTCCTGCGGCCGATCGAGCCGTCGGTCGAGCGGCATGCTGAACCAGGTGCACCAGCGGCGCGCCGACGCGCGATCCAGGCGACGGCATCGAGCCACCGTCCAGCCATCAGCCGTCGAGCCATCGCCATGACGTCGTCCTTCAACGCCATCGTCCCGATGGCCTGCGTGACCGCGGCCGGCATTGCCGCGATGGTGGCCGAGGCGTTCCGCGAGCCGGGCGAGCGGATGCCGATCGGCCGGCCTCGGCGTCGTCGGCCTCGTCGGCGCGGCGTTCGCGACCGTCGCTGCTCTGGAACCACAACGCGTCGAGCTTCGGCGTCGTCGTCGGCCGACAACTTCGGCCTGTTCGTCACCGGCATGCTGATCGTCGTCGGCCTGCTGTCGCTGGCGATCTCGGCGCCGACGATCGAGCGCGAGCGGCTGCCGCGGCGGCGAGTACTACGCGCTGATGCTGTTCGCGCTCGCCGGCATGATGCTGATGGCGACGGCGACCGATCTGCTGGTCATCTTCCTCGCGCTCGAAGTGCTGTCGCTCGCGGTCTACGTGCTCACCGGCATCCGGCGCGACTCGCCGGCGGCGACCGAGGCGGCGTTCAAGTATTTCCTGCTCGGCGCGTTCTCGAGCGCGTTCTTCCTCTACGGCATCGCGTTCACCTACGGCCTGACCGGCAGCACGCGGCTCGATCGCATCGGCAGCCTGATGGCGGCGCAGGCGATCGGCGCCGACGCCGATGCAGTTGCTCGCGCTCGGCCTGCTGCTCGTCGGCTTCGCGTTCAAGGTGTCGGCGGTGCCGTTCCACATGTGGACGCCCGACGCCTACGAAGGCGCGCCGCCCGCGGTCACCGGCTTCATGTCCACGGGCGTGAAGGCGGCGGCGTTCGCGGCGTTCGCGCGCGTGTTCCTCTCGGCGTTCGAGCCGCTGCGCGGCGACTGGGGCGCCGGTCGTCTGGGTCGTCGCCGCGGCGACGATGATCGTCGGCACGGTCGTCGGCGTGGCGCAGATCGAGCGTGAAGCGGATGCTCGCGTACTCGAGCATCGCGCACGGCGGCTATCTGCTCGTGGCGCTGCGTGTCGGCGAACGACGTCGGCAAGGGCGCGGTGCTGTTCTACCTGCTGGCCTACGCGGTCACCAACCTCGGCGCGTTCGGCGTCATCGCGCTGCTCGACAACGCCGATCGGCCCAACGATCAGGTGCGCGACTACGCCGGGCTCTGGAACGACGCATCCGGGGCTCGCGGCGCTGATGACGATCTTCCTGCTGTCGCTCGGCGGCTTCCCGCCGATGGCCGGCTTCATCGCGAAGTGGTACGTCTTCAGCGCCGCGGTCAAGGCCGGCTACACCTGGCTCGCGATCATCGGCGTGCTGACGAGCGTCGTCTCGGTCTTCTTCTACCTGCGCATCGTCGTGATGATGTACATGACGCCGACGCGACACGCCGGCGCGGTTCCCGCCGGTGCCGAAGATCGCCGGCGCCGCGCTGGTCGTGTCGGCGATCCTCGATCTTCTATCTCGGCATCCTGCCGACGCGCGTGCTCGACTGGGCGGCGGCGTCGATCTCGCACGATCTTCTGATCTCTTCGGCATTTCTCATCACGAAGACCAAGGCCACGACGCGCCACGAGGAACGCTTTGTACAAAAAGGTATTCGTGTTGTTCGTGAACTTCGTGTCTTCGTGATGAGAAATTGCTAGATGCGTTTCAAGAGAAGGGCGAGCTGGTTGTCGTCGGCGGGGAAGACCGTGCGAAGATCGAGTAGCACGCGGTCGCGCTCGACCCGCGCGACGATTGGCGGCGTCGACAGGCGCAGCCGCTCCTCGAGCGCAGCCGCCGACAGACCGCGCTTTTCAAGAGCGACGAGCCATGTCGGCAGTTCCAGCCCAGGCGCGCTGCCCCCGCCGGCGGCAGACCCGCCGCGCACGAGTTCGGTCGTCCACCCATCGGCCGTCGACAGTGCCGATTGCAGCGCGGTCGCGCGCGGCAGGATGTCGTCGGCCGTCATCGTCAGCATGCGCTGGACCGGCACGGTCGTCGATGCGCGCCCGGCGGCATACTCGGCGAGCGTGGCGTCGAGCGCCGCGTAGGTCATCTTGTCGACGCGCAGCGCCCGCATCAGCGGATGCGAACGGACGCGGTCCACAAGCGTCGCGCGTCCGACGATGATGCCGGCCTGGGGTCCGCCGAGCAGCTTGTCGCCGCTGAAGCAGCAGAGGTCCACCCCCGCCGCGATCGAAGCCGCCACCGTCGGCTCCGGCCACTCCGAGTCCACTCCGGTTCCACTCCGGTTCCACTCCGGTTCCACTCTGGTTCCGATCCGGTTCCAATCAGAGTGGAACCGGAATAGATGGCCGCTTCCGAGATCTTCGGCGACCGGGATGTTGAACTCATTGCCTACGGCGATCAAATCTGCCAACGCGGGACGTTCGGTGAACCCCTCGATGCGAAATTCGACGGGTGGACCCGCAGGAGCAGCGCCGTTCGATCGCTGATCGCCGCCGCGTAGTCGGCCGCGCGCGTCTTGTTCGTCGTGCCGACCTCGCGCAGGATGGCGCCCGATTGGGCCATCACGTCGGGCACGCGGAAGCCGCCGCCGATCTCGACCAGCTCGCCGCGCGAGACGATGACTTCACGGCCGGCCGCGAGCGCCGCCAGGATCAGCATCGTCGCCGCCGCGTTGTTGTTGACCACGACCGCCGCCTCGGCGCCGGTCAGGCGGCACAGCAGCGACTCCGCGTGGACGTCCCGTCGGCCGCGAGCGCCGCGGGCGACGTCGTACTCGAGCGTCGCGTAGCCCCGCGCGACCTCGGCGACACGGGCGATCGCCGCCTCCGCGAGCGGCGCGCGGCCGAGATTCGTGTGGACGACGACGCCGGTGGCGTTGATGACGGGCTGCAGCGACGGACGAAACGCATGCTCGAGATGGGCAGCCGCCATCGCTCTCGATCTGCCCTGCCGTGTCATCGTCGGATGCTTCGCCGATGCCGCGGCGAAGCGCCTCGCGCATTTGCGACGCCGTTACGCGGAGCGCTTCGACCGTGGCGGCGCCGCCGAAGCGCGCTTCGAGCACCCGGATCGCCGGCCGTTGTCTGAGCTGCTCGATGGACGGAATGGATCGCAATGTGGACATTCTGAATCGCGCATGGCCGCCGAATCGGCGCCGCGACCCGGCTGATTCTGCAATACTATGTCAATCATCCCGATGACGTCGGACCCGCCGAAATCCCGTCCGCTCGAGCGCTTCTGGCCGTACGCCGATCTGCCGGAGCAGCCGACCGACGAGGAGCTCGCAGCGCTCGATCCCGACCTCCAGGAAGCGCTGTTCGGCGCGCAGGCGCGGCCGTTCTCGATCACGCTCGTGTTTCCGCGCTCGACGTCCCCGACTTTGCCGCGCGCGCTCGAGCTGGCGCGGCATCGGCCGAGTTCCGCGAGACCGGGCAGCGGCGCGTCGCACCGCTACCGCGCGCGGTTCTGGTCGAGCGACGCCGCGAGGCTCCGCGATCTGTTCGAGATCGTCGGCGGGTCGCGACGCGACCGAAGTGCTCATCGACGATCGCCCGGTGCCGTACGCGCGCGAGCTGTGGCTGCCGCTCGTCTGGTTCCTGATTCCGCGGTGAGCGATCGTGCCAGAGCCTTCCCAGATCGAACGCGATCTGCAGCGCCTCGAAGTCCGAGCTGAAGCAGCTCGAAGCCGAATACAACATGTTCTTCGCCGGGCGGCTGCCGAAGCCGCCGTGGGAAACGCGCGCGCGCGTCGAGGCGCTCGTCAAGCAGTTCGATCGCGCGCTACATCCAGAACACCGGCGACCGGTTCCGCTTCACGACGCTGCAGTCGCGCTACGCGACGTTCGTCGATCTCTGGGACCGCGGTCTGCGGGCGCGCGAAGAAGGGCGGCCGGGGCCGTTCGCGCAGAAGCCGGCCGAAGGAGCCGCGAGAAGAAGAAGCGCGGAGGATCGCATCGCTCCACGTCGCGTCGTTCCAGCGATCCGGTGCAGGAGATGGACAAGCTGACCGAGCTCTACGAGTCGCTGGCCGAAGCGCGGCGCGAAGTCGGCGAGGAACCGGTGCCGTTCCACAAGTTCGCGGACCTCGTGAAGAACCAGGTGAAGAAGCTGCGCGAGACCGGGAGCGCCGAAGTCGCGTTTCGCGTGGCGGTGAAGGACGGGAAGGTGAACTTTACGGCGCGGGCGCTGAAAGGCGAGCGAAGGAGTGAGTGGAGGGCGAGAGCGAGGCCGGAAGCCCGTCGGCTCCGGCCCCAGCCTGGCAAGGGTCTAGATCTTGGTGACGTTGCCGGCCTGCGGGCCCTTGGGGCCGTCAACGATCTCGAACTCCACCGCCTGGCCTTCCTCGAGCGAACGGAAGCCGTCGCCCTGAATGGCCGAGTAGTGCACGAAGACGTCGCTGCCTCCGTCGCGTTCGATGAACCCGTAACCCTTGGCGTTGTTGAACCACTTGACCTTGCCTGTGATGCGCATCGTTCTCTTCCTACTTGCTGTGACGCGAGCGTCGCGTCGTTGAACCGAACAATAAGGGAGCAAAAAAAAAGGCCGCGTGTGTGCGGCCTTTCCCTTACGGCGCCAGGCCCGCCCGGCGTCGCCGAAGATAATACTGGAACTTCGCCCTTATGCCAAGAGCCCTGCTGAGTGTTTCTGACAAGACCGGCATCGTCGACGTCGGCCGCGGCCTCGCCGCCCGCGGCTTCGAGCTGGTGTCCACCGGCGGCACCGCGCGCGCGCTGGCCGACGCCGGACTGCCGGTCACCAACGTGTCCGACGTCACCGGCTTTCCCGGAAATGATGGACGGCCGCGTCAAGACGCTGCACCCGGCGTGCACGGCGGCATCCTCGCGCGCCGCGACCAGCCCGACGATCTCGCGCGCTCGCGCGCGCACGGCATCGGCCTCGATCGACCTCGTCGTCGTCAACCTGTATCCGTTCGCGGAGACGGCGGCGAATCCGGCGACGCCGTTCGACGCGCTGGTCGAGGAGATCGACATCGGCGGCCCGTGCTGGTGCGCGCGGCCGCGAAGAATTTCCGCGACGTCCTCGTCGTCGTCGATCCGGCCGACTACCCGCGCCTGCTCGACGCGCTCGACGAGGCGCCGATGGCTCGCAGTTCCGCTTCGACCTGATGCGCAAGGCGATCGCGCACACCGCCGCGTACGACACGGCGATCGCCGCGACGCTCGGCACGATTCGCGGTCGCGCGACGACTATTCGTTCGGCACGCGCTCGGACCATCCGGGTTCTCGCTGCTTCACGCCCGACGTGACGCTGGAACTCTCGCTCGGAAGATCCGCGATCTGCGCTACGGCGAGAACCCGCATCAGCAGGCGCGCCTGGTATCGGCCGGCGATCACGGCCGGATGCGTACGCACGGCGGCTTCGGCGACGCGGCGATCCTGCAGGGCAAGGAGCTGTCGTACACGAACCTGCTCGACCTCGACGCCGCCGCGCGGATCGTGCTCGAGTTCGACGAGCCGGCAGCCGCCGTCATCAAGCACACGAATCCGTGCGGCGCGGCGATCGGCGCGTCAGCGGCCGACGCCTACGTGCGCGCGCGCGACGCCGACAGCCGCTCGCCGCCTTCGGCGGCATCGTGGCGCTGAACCGGCCGATCGACGTCGCGGCCGCCGAGGCGATCGTCTCCACGTTCATCGAAGCGGTGATCGCGCCGGCGGTCGACGAGGAGGCGCGCCCGATCCTCGCGAAGAAAGCCGAACATGCGCGTCGTGACTGCAGATCGTCTCGAGCGGCTCTGAGCGATGCCGGCGTCGACGTGAGTTCCGCTCGATTCTCGGCGCCATGCTCGTGCAGGAACGCGACCGCGTCGTCGAAGCGCGGCAGGCCGTGGACGCCGGACGCGCTGCCCGACGGCGTTCGCGTCGTGACGAAGCGCCAGCCGACGGCGAAGGAGTGGGAGGCGCTGCGGTTCGCGTGGCGGATCTGCGCGCACGTGAAGTCGAACACGGTCATCTTCACCGACGCGAGGCGGACGCTGGCGATCGGCGCCGGTCAGATGAGCCGCGTCGACGCCGTGAACGTCGCGGTGATGAAGGCGCGACGCGGGCGCGCTGGCGGGATCGGTCGCCGCGTCGGATGCCTTCTTCCCGTTCCGCGACGGCCTCGACGCCGTCGCGGCCGCCGGCGCGACCGCCGTCGTGCAGCCGGGCGGATCGATCCGCGACGCGGAAGTGATCGCCGCCGCCGACGAGCACGGCCTCGCGATGGTGTTCACGGGACGCCGCCACTTCCGGCACTGATACCACCGACGATCATCGCGAAGGCACGAAGGCGCTACGAAGGCCACGATCGTTCTTGTACAAGATCGCGTCGTGAACTTCGTGATCGTCGTGCTTCGTGATGAAGGCTAGTCGAACGAGCCAAGCAGCTCGTCGCGGCTGACGGTCGCGGCGCCGAACTTGCCGACGACGACGCCCGCGGCGTGGTTGGCGAGCACGGCGGCTTCGAGCAGCGTCGCGCCGGCGGCGAGCGCGAGCGCCAGCGTGGCGACGACCGTGTCGCCGGCGCCGGTCACGTCGGACACCTCGCGCGCGACCGCCGGAATGGCTCCCTCGCGCTCGTCGCTCGACAGCCACATGCCGTGTTCGCCACGTGTGATCAGCACGGCGTCGCACCCCGCCTGACGCCTGAAATCTCGCCCGGCATCGCGCGCCTCGTCGTCGGTCCGCATGCGCCGGTGCGTGGCTGTTTCCGCCTCGTGATGGTTCGGCGTCACGAGCGTGGCGCCGGCGTAACAGGCGAGATGCGGGATCTTGGGATCGACGATGAGTGGCGGCGCAGGCCGGTCGGCTCCGCGCGCGCGGGCGCCAGTAACGAGCGACTGCACGATCGGCCTTGTCACGGCGCCCTTCAGGTAGTCCGAGACGAGCAGCGCATCGGCCTCACGCGCGAGTTGCGCGATTTCGCGACGATCGCCTGCTCGACGGCGGCCGCGATGTCGCCGTCCTCTTCGTAGTCGATTCGCGCGACCTGCTGGTTCCGCTCCGTGACGACGCGAACTTTTTCAGTCGTCCGTCGTCGTGAATCCTCGATCAACCCGTCGACGCCCACTCCGGCTGCCGCGAGCAGCCGCGTAAGCTCCGTCCCGCGGCGTCGCCCCCGACCATGCCGACCAGCGCGACGCGGCCGCCGAGCGCGACGATGTTGTGCGCGACGTTGGCGGCGCCGCCCAGCCGGACGTGCTCGGACTGGAATCGCACGACCGGCACCGGCGCCTCCGGAGAAATGCGGGTGACGCGCCCGACGATGAACCGATCGAGCATGACGTCGCCGACGACGAGCACCGTCAGGGCGGGGAAGCAATCGGCCAGTTCGCGCGCTCGCGCGGCGCCGAGCCGCGGGCATGCTCATGCGGAGACGGCGCGTTCGGCGGCGAACGGCAGCGTGACGAGAACGAGGAACAGCATCAGGAACTCCGAGTCGCCGAAGTTGTTCTCGAACAAGCCCGGCCGCGAGCATTGCCGTGACCGCCGCGAGGGCAGCGGCAGCGAGAAACCGCTGATCGCCGGCGCGAAAACGTCTCGCGAGGTCTGACAGGAGCACGACGATGAACCAGAGCCAGATCGCGAGTGCCGGCAGCCCGCGCTCGGCGGCGATCTGCAGCGGCACGTTGTGCAGGTGCGGGTTGACTTTCTCGACCGCCTCCGGATCGCGATACTGCGCGTACAACGGCTGGACCATGTTCGGCCCGACGCCGACGAGCGGATGCGCCGCGATCATGTGCCCGCCTTCGTGAATCATCGCGATGCGGTCGCGGTTCGTCGGGTCGTTCATGTCGAACATCGACGCGACGCGTGCGTTCACCTTGCCCGGGGCGAAGATGATGAAGAGCGCCGCGACGATCGGGAGGGCCGCGAGCAATCGGAAATCCTTGAGCGTGAGCAGGAGCGCCGCGGCCGCACAGGCGCCGACAACGGCCGCTCCGCGTGAACGTGAGCGCGACGGCGACGACGAGCGCCGGCATCACGAGCGCGGCCCATGTGCGTTCGCGATGGCCGAACAGCACGCGCGCGAGCGCGACGCCGATGACGAGCATCAGCAGACCCGAGTAGGTCATGTAGTGGCCGAGCGTTCCCTGAACGCGCCGGTGGAGGTCGTCGTAGTGGAGGATGCCGTACTGGAAGATGCCGAGGGCCGCGCTGATCGCCGCGAACGTGAGGATCACCGTCATCAACGTCAGCCCGCGGTTGCCTCGCACGAACGCGTACGTCATCGGGACGATAGCGAACAGCACGAGCTGCTTGCATTCCATCAAGCTGTGTCGAAGGTCCGGCGAAAAGGCGGCAGACACGAGCGTCCAGCCGCCGTAGAGCGCGAGCGGCCAGAAGAAGCGCGGCACGTCGAAGCGCTCGCGTCCCGAGACGAGCAGCACCAGCCAGCAGATGGCCGAAACGGCCAGCAGCGTCTGCGCCGCCGCAATCGAGAACTGGAGGACGCCGGCCATCGCGCAGAGCGACACCACGTCCGACCTGCTCGACGCGGTCGTTCGCAGAGGTTCGAACGGCGATCGCCATGTCAGCCATGGATGGGCAATTGTACTGCCGGGCGCGGTTCCTAGAGCTGCCGCAGGATGCGCTCCGCGGCCGCCGCCACCTGCTCCGGCGAAATCGTCGTCAGGCAGCGAAAGTCCCCGGGTTCGCAAACGCGCTGGTCGCACGGGCGGCAGGCGAGCCCATGCACCTCCATCGCTTCGGCGCGGAGCCGGGGATCGCGCCACGGCGCCGAGCGGGCCGGGAGCGTCGGCCCGTACAGCCCGACGATCGGCACGCGGCTGGTTGCCGCCACGTGAAGCGGCCCGCTGTCGCCGCCGATGTAAAGGCTCGCGCGATCCATCAGCGCGCGCAGCTCGGCGAGCGAAAAATCACCGCACTCGACGATGCGATCGCCGTTCGGCGTCGCCGAGCCGACGACGAGCGGCCTCCACGACGCGCGCGGCAGCCGCGCGGTCGGACGGCCCCGCGGTGAGGACGATGCGATGCCGTTCGCTTCTCGCCGCCAGGTCGGCGATTAACGCGGCGAAACTCTCGAGCGGCCATCGTCTGAACGGATTGCCGGCGCTGACATGGACGACGATCAGGCGGTCGGCCTCGGAGATGTTCGCATCGCTCAGGCGCTGCGAGACGATCTGCGCGGCGGCAGGATTCACCGTCATTTCCACGGGCGCTCGTGACGGATCCGTCGCGCCGACGCCAAGCGCCGGCGATCAAGTCCCACTGATTCTCGACCGAGTGGCGCGGCCGCAGCTCTCGCGAGCGCGGCACGCGGCGTGTGTACATCCAACCGCGGCCGGGCACGTCGTAACCGATCCGTTCGCGCGCACCGCTGAGCCAGGTCAGGAGCGATGCGCGCGGGCCGCCGTGGAAGTCGATCGCGAGATCGTATCGCTCACGCCGCAGACTCCGGCCGAGCACGATGTCGGCCACGATGCCGCGCTTTGGCGCGATCCGCACATCGTCCAATAGCGAATTGTCGCGAACGATTGGCGCCGCGGCCGGTTCGACAAGGTAAGTAAGGTGGGCGTCAGGGAAGCGCTGACGCAGCGCTCGAATGGCCGGGGTCGTGAAAACAACGTCGCCGATTTCGCGGAGCCGGACGAGCAGGATTTTCAATCAGGTTCGATGGTCGCTTCATCGATGAGCATCACAGGAATGTCATCTTTAATGGGATACACGCGGTGACAAGTCGCGCACTTCAGCGCAGTCCCGTTCTTGACGAGAGCCACGGGTGTTTTGCAGTTGGGACACGCGAGAATCTCGAGCAGCTCCGGGTCGACGGCCATCGCCGAACTATATGACAGCTCTTCGTGTTTGTGGAACAATTCGATCGTATGAAAGCTGCTGTTCTTCTCGCGGCCACGCTGCTCGTCCCCGTCGGTGTCGATGCCGAGCCCGTGCCGCAACCGCCGGCGACGCAGCCGCCGGCCGCGTCGGCGAACAGCGGCAAAGTCGCCGAAGCCTACGATCAATTTTTGCTCGCGCGCCACTACGAGGACGACAACGTCGACCAGGCGATCGCCGCGTACAAACGCGCGATGGAGCTCGATCCGCGCGCGGCTGACATCCCGGCGGAACTCGCGGCGCTTTATCTGCGCGAGAATCGCGTGCCCGACGCGCTTGCGGCGGCGGAGCAGGCGGTGAAGATCTCGCCCGACAACCGGGAAGGCAATCGCGTCCTCGGCGTCATCTACGCGGCGCTGGCGGATAGCGGTCAGAGCGACAGTCCGCGCGGTCGGGGCAATCAGAACCAGCCGCGCAATCCGGCACAGGTTGCAGACAACGTTGCGAAGAGCGACCCGGCATCTCGAGCTCGCGCTCGCGCACCCCGACGGCGAGCCGGATCCGAATGTGCGCGCGACGCTGTCGCGGCTCTACATGGAGGCAGGGCAGTTCGACAAGGCCATCCCGCTGTTGACCGCGCTCGTCACCCAGGAGCCGCAGTGGCAGGACGGTCCGCTGCTGCTCGCGGAGGCCTATGCGGGATCGGGCAAGAATGAGGACGCCATCGCATGGCTCAAGCAGAAGTCGGCCGACGATCCCCGGCTGCTCGCGCCTCTCGCCGATTTTTACGAGCGGGAGCATCGCTGGCCGGAGGCCGCCGCGGCGTACGAGCAAGCCGTGCGTCGAGCGCCGCGAAATACCGAACTGAAGAGCCGATACGCTTCCGCGCTGATGAACGCCGGCGGTCGGGAAGCCGCTGCCAAGGCGCGCGACATTCTGAATGAGCTTCTCACCACGCAGCCACACGACGGTCGCGCGCTCTATCTTCTGTCGCAGGCTGAGCGGCGGCTCGGCGACCTCGCCGCGTCCGAGAAAACGGCGCGCCGGGTGATCGCGGAAGACGCAAAAAGCCCGTGGGGCTATTACGCGCTCGCCGAGTCGCTCGAAGAGCGCCATCAGTATCAAGCCGTCATCGACGAACTGACACCACCGCTCACCGAGCTTCGCACGCGCGCTGGCGCCACCGTCTTCGAGCGCGGCCTTTTGCTGCCGCATGTCGGCTTCGCGTATCAGGAGCTCGGACAGATGGACAAGGCGATCGCCGCATTCGAAGAAGCGAAGCAGGCGTCGCCGAACGATCCGTCGATCGCGGCGTACCTGATCGAAGCCAACATCGCCGCGAAGAAATTCGGAGTTGCAGCCACTCTTGCCCGCGCGGCGGCTCAGGATCACCCGGACGATTTGCGGCTCGCACGGCTCGAGGCACAGGCGCTCCGCCAGAGCGGCAAATCCGATGAAGGGCTCGCCGTGCTGGAGAACGCGGCGAAGCAGCACGCCGACGATCCGACCGCCTACGTGGCGTTGGCGCAGGGCTACGCAGACGCCGATCGCAGCGCGAAAGCGATCACGCTGCTTCAGGAGGCGCGGACGAAGTTTCCTGACGACACGTCGATCATTTTCGAACTCGGCGCGGTCTTCGACAAGGAAAAGAAGTTCGCGGACGCCGAGGCCGCGTTCCGTGAGCTGCTGACGCGCGATCCCGAGAACGCGGCCGCCATGAATTATCTCGGCTACATGCTCGCCGAGCGCGGCGAGCGGCTCGACGAGTCGGTCAGCCTCCTGCAGAAGGCACTCGCGATGGAGCCCGACAACGGGTCGTATCTCGATAGCCTGGGCTGGGCCTACTTCAAGGAAGACAAACTCGATCTGGCCGAAGGCAATCTGAAGCGCGCCGCAGACCAGCAGAAAACCAACTCCGTGATCCAGGATCATTACGCCGACGTGCTGTTCAAGCTCGGTCGCTATCAGGATGCAATCGCCGCGTGGACGCGCGCTCTCGGCGGCGACGGCGATTCGATCAATCGCACCGACATCGACAAGAAGATCAAGACGGCGAAGCAGAAGCTCGAAAAGAAGTGAAGCGCGCCGTCTGCCTGTTGGCGGCGCTGTTCGCGTGCTCCTGCGCGCGCCACGGCTTCAAGCTGCCTACCGGCGCCGGCGAGCCGGCGCCCGATGGACGCGAGGCGCTCGTGCAAGCCACGGCGAGCTGCGGCGCGATTCGCACCTTTACCGCCGAAATCGGACTCAGTGGAAAGGTCCAGGGCCAGCGTCTCCGCGCGCGCCTGCTCGTCGGCACGGCAGCGCCGGCATCAGCCCGCGTCGAGGCGGCCGCTCCGATCGGTGCGCCCATTTTTATTTATGTCGCCCGCGGCGACGACGCGACGCTGCTGCTGCCTCGCGATAATCGCGTCCTCGAGCACGCGCCGCCACAGGATGTTCTCGGCGCAATCGCGGGCGTCCCGCTCACGCCCGAGGGGCTGCGCCTCACGCTGACCGGCTGCTGGCCTGCCGATGCGGTCGTCAGCGGCGCGCGCCGCTTCGGAGACAGTTGGCGCGTTCTCGATCTCTCGGGAAAGGACATCGTCACGCTTTACCGAGGGCGCGCGACCGACCCGTGGCGGATCGCCGCCGCCGAGCGCCACGACGATCGGGGTGGTCGCTGGCAAGCGACGTACGAGAGCTTCCAGAACGATCTTCCCCGTGCGATCCGGCTATCGAGCGCCGCAGCGGCGGGGGCTAGTGCGTTCGATCTCCAGCTGTCGCTCTCTCAAGTCGAGGCGAACGTGCCGCTCGATGACGACGCGTTCCGTGTAAAAATCCCTGGCGATGCGGCGCCGATCTCACTCGACGAGCTCCGCCATGCGCGTCCGGGCGCCCGCCAAAATTAATCTCTCGCTCCACGTCGTCGGGGTCACGGCCGATCGGTTCCATGAGCTGCGGACCGTTTTTCAGTCCATCGCACTGCACGACACGCTGACGTTTCGCCGCGTGACGGGCCCGTTTCGGATCGCGTGCAGCGATCCGGCGTGTCCGGTCGATGAAACGAACCTGGTCTGGCGTGCCGCGGAGCTCGTGTGGGCCGCGGCGGGCCGGCGCGGGCTGCCTCGCGACCTGGCCGTGCGCCTCACGAAACGTGTGCCGATGCAGGCGGGTCTCGGCGGCGGCAGCAGCGACGCGGCAGCGACGTTGCGCGCGTGCGCCTCGCTCTGGGCCGCAAAGTTCTCGCGGCGTCGACTCGTGCAGCTCGCGTCCGCGCTCGGCGCTGACGTGCCCTACTTTCTCGAGGGCGGCACGGCGCTCGGCACGGGCAAAGGCGACAGCGTGCAGGCGCTCGACGACGCCGAGGCGAGATGGGTGACGATTGTGGTTCCCGGGTTCGGGGTCAGCACGAAGGAGGCGTACGGCTGGTGGGATGCCGACGGTCCGCAGGCCGGCGCGCTACCCGGCATTCGAAACGATCTTCAGCCACCGGTCGCCGCACGTCACCCTGAGATCGGCGCGATATTGGCGCGACTCACGAGAGCGGGGGCTTTGCAGGCGATGATGTCCGGCAGCGGCTCAGCCGTTTATGGTCTCTTCACCAGCCGGTCCGCGGCCGCTCGGGCCGCTGAGTTGCTGCGTTCGCGCTCGCGACGGACGCTGGTCACGCGCACCGTTAATCGCATGAGATATCAGGCACTTGCCGCGCTGTAAGCCCATCGTATACACTTACCGTTTGCGCAGGGCCTGCGACAGTCATCAGTCCCCAGTCATCAGTCTGCAGTCGTAAGTCATCGGTCTGCAGTCACAGTCTTCAGGCTCCAGTCACAGTCTTTAGGCTGCGGCGACAGTCCTGAGGCTGCGGCGACAGTCTCGGGCGGCGACAGTCTTCAGGCGGCGGCGAGGTCTTCAGGCTTCGGCGATGGTCGTCGGGCCGCTGACGCCAGGCGGCCACGTTCGGTTTCGACGTGTGCCGTCTGGATCGAAGACTGGCGACCGAGGCTGACGATTGTCACTGACGACTGCCGACTGCCGACTGACGACGGTCCGACCGAAGACTGACGACTGGCGACCGAGGACTGATGGGGCGTGGCCAAGCGGTAAGGCGCGGGACTTTGGATCCCGTATTCGAAGGTTCGAATCCTTCCGCCCCAGCCATCTTGCGAGGCTGCAGGTGATGGGTGATCCGTTCATGGCGACGGGTTTTGGTGAGCTCAAGATTTTTTCTGGCAGCGCGCACCCCGGCCTGACCGCGGAGATCGCGCAGTTCCTCGGCGTCCAAGTCGGACAGGCGAGGCTGCGGCGCTTTCCGGACTCCGAGGTCGCGTTTCAGATCGACGAGAACATCCGCGGCACCGACGTGTTCGTGGTGCAGCCGACCTGCTCGCCGGTCGACTCCCACATCATGGAGATGCTGGTGATGATCGACGCGTTCCGCCGCTCGTCGGCGGCGCGCATCACGGCGGTGATTCCGTATTACGGCTACGCGCGCCAGGATCGGAAAGACAAGCCGCGCGTGCCGATTTCGGCGAAGCTGGTCGCAAACGTCATCAGCGCCGCCGGGACGAACCGCGTGCTCACGATGGATCTGCACAAGGCGCAGATCCAGGGATTCTTTGATATTCCGGTCGATCACCTGTTTGCCGCGCCGGTGATCATCGAGCACCTGTCGCGCCTCGATTATCCGAAGCGGACGATCGTGTCGCCGGACGCCGGCGGCGCCGAGCGCGCGCGCGCGTATGCGAAGCGGCTCGACGCGGAACTCGCCGTCATCGACAAACGGCGGAGCGACGACGGCACGGCGGAAGTGATGAACGTGATCGGCGATGTCAGCGGGCGGACCTGTATTCTGCAGGACGACATCATCGATACGGCCGGCACGATTACGAAGGCCGCATCGGCGCTCAAGGCGAATGGCGCCGCGCGGGTGTTTGCGTGCGCGGTGCACGGGGTGCTGTCGGGGCCGGCGCTCGAGCGCATCGAGAAATCGCCGATCGACAAGCTGATCGTGACGAACACGATTCCGCTGCACGGCGATACGGCGAAGAGCAGCAAGATCGTCGTGCTCTCGGTCGCGCGGCTGCTCGGCCAGGCGATCAAGAGCATTCACGAGGAAACGTCGGTATCTAGCTTGTTCGTGTAGTGGCTGGTGGTTGGTGACTGGTGGTTGGAACAGCCAACGCCTCGTCACCAGCCACTAGCCACCAGCCACGACAATCGTAAGAGGGGAAAGATGGAAGCGATACTCGAAGCGACAGCGCGGGACACGTTTGGAAAGAACGAAGCGCGGCGCACGCGGCGCGACAACAAGGTGCCGGCGGTGCTCTACGGCGGCGACGGTGGCAAAGCGATGCCGATTGCGGTCGAACCGCGCGCGCTGTTGAAGATCCTCCATTCGGATTCGGGTGCGAACACGCTGATCTCCCTGAAGCTGGCGGGCGCGGGCGACACGCGCGTGCTCGTCAAGGAATATCAGCTCGATCCGATCACGCACCAGGTGCTGCACGCGGATTTCTATCGCATCGCGATGGACAAGATGCTGCGCGTCACCGTGCCGGTCGTCGGCCGCGGTGAAGCGCCCGGCGTCAAGCAGCAGGGCGGCATCGTCGAGTTCGTCCACCGCGAGATCGAGATCGAGTGCCTGCCGGCCGACATCCCCGAGCACATCGAAGTCGACATCAGCGACCTGATGCTGCACCAGGGCGTGCGCGTCCGCGATGTGGCCGCCGACGCGAAGTGGAAGGCGGTCAGCGACGCCGACATGATGCTCGTCCACGTCATCCTGCCGAAGGCCGAGGAAGCGCCCGCGGCGACGACCGAAGCGGCTGCCGCGCCGGTGGCGACCGCGGAGCCGGAAGTCATCAAGAAGGGCAAGAAGGACGAGGACGCGGACGAGAAGGACGAGAAGAAGAAAGACGACAAAAAGAAGTAGCGTCGATTGCAGCGTGCAGAATCTGATTGAAAGCGATTTTTGGATTAGGCAACCCGGGGGCCCGCTACAAAGGCACGCGGCACAACATCGGCTTCGAGGTGCTCGACGAGCTGGCGCATCGCGCGAACGTCGGCTTCGAATCCGCGCCGGCGGAGGCGCTGGTCGCACGTATTCGCGGAGGTATCGTGGGATCGGCCCGCGTCAGCCCGACCCACTCCGGCGACGTGCTGCTGGCGAAGCCGCTGACGTTCATGAACGCGAGCGGTCAGGCTATCGGCGAGCTGATTCGCTACTTCAAGATTGATGTCGCCGACATGCTCGTCGTCGTCGACGAGGTGCAGCTTCCGCTCGGCAGGCTTCGAGCGCGCGTGCGCGGGTCGGCGGGCGGGCACAACGGGTTGAAATCGGTGATCGCGCATCTCGGGACCGATTTTCCGCGGCTCCGGATCGGGGTCGGGCGCGGCGACTCGCGGCGCGACCTCGCGGATCACGTGCTCGCGAAGTTCGACAAGGATGAAGCCGCGGAGGTCGCGCGCATGACGCTGCGCGCGGCCGACGCGGCGGACATGTTCGTCACCGACGGGATCGCCGCGGTGATGAATCAGTTCAACGGCGGCGATCCGGCAACAACTGAATAGCGCGCGTTTCGCGCGCACCTTGCCACCTGCGGGTGGCCTCGGCCGTCCGGCGTGGACCCGAGGGAACGAGTCCTCAAGGAGTAGTTCATGGCAGATCGACAGTACGAGCTCGTCTACATTCTCCCGCCCGACACCACCGAACAGCAGGTGACCGAGCTGCACGAGCAGATCGAGCAGGTCGTCTCGCGCATGCACGGCACCTTCGACAACACCGAGAACTGGGGCCGCAAGAAGCTCGCCTACGAAATCGGACGGCACAAAGAAGGCGTCTACGTCCTCGAAGTGATCAACGGTTCGGGCGAGCTGATGAAAGAGCTCGATCGCCGCCTCAAGGTCATGGACCAGGTCATCCGTCACCTCATCGTCCGCGTCGACGAAGAGAAGAAGGTCGTGGACCGCACCCGCACCAAGCGGCAGAGCGAATCGGAGCGCCGCCGCGTCAAGCGCGGGCTGCCGCCGCAGCGTCAGCCGGGCGAAGGGCGGCCCGCGGGCGAGCCTGATGATTTGGACGATGATCGCTTCGACGGAGTGGAGGTTTAGACCATGGCATTTGGACAAGGACGATCGAGCGGTGGCCGCGGGCGCGGCGACAAGAAGGCCGGCGACAAGGAAAAGGGCCAGCGCCGCCCGATGTTCCGCCGCCGCAAGGTCTGCAAGTTCTGCGCGGACAAGATCGACGACATCAACTACAAGGACGTGAAGCTGATCGGGCCGTTCGTGCCCGAGCGCGGCAAGATTCTGCCGCGGCGCATTTCGGGCACCTGCGCGATGCACCAGCGCAAGCTGCAGACGGCCATCAAGCGCGCGCGTCAGATCGCGCTGATTCCGTACGTGACGGATTGAGGACACGATCATGGAAGTCATTCTGAGAGAACACGTCGACAATCTCGGCCGCCGCGGCGAGCTCGTGAAGGTCGCCGACGGCTACGCGCGCAATTACCTGCTGCCGCGCAAGCTAGCGCTCCTGCCGACGGAGGGCAACAGCAAGCAGATCGAGCGCGAGCGCGGCAAGTTCGAAGCGAAGGAAGCCGAAGAAAAGAAAGTCGCCGAGGCGCTGGCGGCGCGGCTCGGCGACGCCGAGGTCTCGATCGCGCGCAAGGTCGGCGAAACCGAGGCGCTGTACGGATCGGTGACGACCAGCGATATCGCCGAGGCGCTGGCCGCGAAGGGCTTCGAGATCGATCGCCGCAAGCTGCAGCTCGCCGAGCCGATCAAGAAGCTCGGCGAATATCAGATTCCCGTGAAGCTCCACCGCGACGTGACCGCCCACATCAAGGTGAAGGTCGTCGCGGAAGGCAAAAGTTAGAAGGTAGAAGGCAGAAGGAAAGTCAATTTGCCTTTTGCCTTTTGCCTTTTTCCTTTTGCCTTTTGCCTTTATCCTGTCTCACCTCATGCCCGACGTCGCCGTCGCCGAACGCACGCTTCCGCACAATCTCGAAGCCGAACGGTCCGTGCTCGGCGCGATCCTGCTCCACAACGACGCGTTCAACCTCGCGGCGGAGGTGATCGACTCCAGGGATTTCTTCCGCGACGCGCACCGCCGCATCTTCGACAAGATGGTGAAGCTCGTCGAGCGCGGCGACGCGATCGATCTCGTCACGCTCAAAGAGGAGCTCGGGCGATCGGGCGAGCTCGACGAGGTCGGCGGTCCTGCCTACATCGCGGCGCTCGTCGACGGCGTGCCGCGCTCGACCAACGTCGAGCACTACGCGCGGATCATCAAGGAGAAGGCGACCCTCCGCAATCTCATTTTCTCGGCGAACAAGATCCTCGCGACCGCGTACGAGGCGGAGGAAGAAGCCGACGTCATCCTCGACCAGGCCGAGCACGCGATTTTCGCGATCGCCGACGACAAGGTCCGCGACGGCTTCGTGTCGCTGCGCGATCTCGCGCAGGGCAGCCTCGACACGATCGAGAAGCTGCATTCGCGGCAAGGAGCTCGTCACCGGCGTTCCGACCGGCTTCACCGATCTCGACGAGATGACGTCGGGCCTGCAGCCCTCCGACCTGGTCATCATCGCCGCGCGCCCGTCGATGGGGAAGACGAGCCTCGTGCTCAACATGGCGCAGCACGTCGGCACGAAGACCGACATGACCGTCGGCATGTTTTCAGCCTCGAAATGTCGAAGGAGCAGCTGTTCCTGCGCATGCTCACGGCCGAGGCGCGCATCGACGCGCACCGGCTGCGCGGCGGGTTTCTCGGCGAGCGCGACTGGGGCCGGCTGTCGCAGGCGATCGGCACGCTGAGCGAGGCGAAGATTTTCATCGACGATACGCCGTCGATCGGCGTGCTCGAGATGCGCGCGAAGTGCCGGCGGCTTGCAGCCGAGCACGGCCTGCACATGGTCATCATCGACTACATCCAGTTGATGCAGGGCCGCGGCCGCTTCGAGAACCGCACGCTCGAGCTCGCGTCGATTTCGCGGTCGCTGAAGGGGCTCGCCAAGGAGCTGCGCGTGCCGATCGTGGTGCTGTCGCAGCTCAGCCGCGCGCCGGAGTCGCGTTCCGATCACCGGCCGCAGCTCTCCGACCTCCGCGAGTCGGGCGCCCTCGAACAGGACGCCGACGTCGTCATCTTCATCTACCGCGAAGACATGTACGCGCGACAAGAACGCGCCGCCGACCGACGCGCAGGGCGTCGCCGAGCTGATCATCGGCAAGCAGCGCAACGGCCCGACCGGCGTCGTGAAGCTCGCCTTCATCCGCGAGTTCACGCGGTTCGAGAACCTGGCGCCGGGCAGTCAATCGGCGTAGATGATCCGCCCGACCGTCGCGCGCATCGATCTCGGCGCGCTCAAATCGAACTTCCGCACGATCGCCGACTACCTCGCCCGCGAGCGCGCCGAACGCGCGCATTATCGCGGTCGTCAAGGCGAACGCGTACGGGCACGGCGCCGGGCAGGTGGCGCGCGCGCTCGAGGATGCCGGCGCCGACCTGCTCGCGTGCGCCGACATCGAAGAAGGCGCGGCGCTGCGCGCCGCCGGCGTCGCGGCCGAGATTCTCGTCTTCGGCGCGCTGAGCGTCAGCGATCTCGACGGCCTGTTCGACTGCCGCCTGACGCCGACGATCTCGACGCCGGGCGCGGCGCGCGCCGTGCAGGCGGCGGCGGCGCAGCACGAGGCAGCGTGTCCGCTATCACCTGAAGATCGACACCGGCATGAACCGGCTCGGGCTTTCGCTTCGACAACCTGCGGCGCACGCTGCCCGAACTGCTCGCGAGCCCGAATCTCGAGCTCGACGCCGTCTACACGCATTTCGCGACCGCCGACGATCCCGACAGCGCCGCTGTTCGACGAGCAGCGCGTCCGGTTCGAGCGCGCGCTCGCCGATATCAAGACACTCGAACGCGCTCTGGCGGGCTCTGCGGTCGACGTCCGTACGTGCACGCCGCGAACAGCGCCGCGCTGCTGCGCGACGCGCGCGTCTGGTACGACCGCGTCCGTCCCGGCCTGCTGCTGTACGGCATCGTGCCGCCGCCGCTCGCGTCGACGCTCGCCTCGACGCCGGCGATGTCGCTCGCCAGCCGCATCGTCGCGGTGAAGGGCGTCCGGCCGGCGAAGGCGTCGGCTACGGCGCGCGTTCACCGCCGAGCGCCCGACGACGATCGCGATCGTGCCCGCCGGGTACGCGGACGGCCTCGATCTGCGGCTCGCCGGCCGCGGCGCCGTGCTGATTCGCGGCCGCCGCGCGCCGATCGTCGGCTCGGTCTGCATGGACATGCTGATGGCCGACGTCACCGGGCTCGACGTCTCGCCGGGCGACGAAGTCGTGATCATCGGCGCGCAGGGCGACGATCGGATCGACGTGCGCGAGATGGCCGCGCAGATCGGCACGATTCCGTACGAGATCCTGTGCCGGATCGGCTCGCGGATCGAGCGGGTCTACGACGAATCGGGTAGTCTGGTAGGGTGAGCAGCGCATCTATCGGCGGACTCCGCGCAATGACATCACTGTCGATGTCCAGGACGATGCGATAATCGACGGATGGCGAAGCGCCCTACGACCGTCTTCGTCTGCCAGGAATGCGGCAGCGCAGTCGCCGAAGTGGCTTGGCCGCTGCGCCGACTGCGGCGCGTGGAACTCGCTCGTCGAGGAGCGGCCGCAGGAACCGCGGCAGCTGGCGGCGCAGCCGCGGCCGCGGCGGGGCACCGCTACGCGCTCGCGGGCGCCGGTGCGGGCGCGCGGCTCTACGCGGACATCGAGCTCGAGCAGCACGCGCGGCTCTCGACCGGCATCGACGAGTTCGATCGCGTGCTCGGCGGCGGCGTCGTGCCGGGATCGCTGGTGCTGCTCGGCGGCGAGCCCGGCATCGGCAAGTCGACGCTGCTGCTGCAGGCGGCGGCGAACATGGCGCGCACGGTCGGGCCGGTGCTCTACAGCTCGGGCGAGGAATCGGAGCATCAGATCAAGTCGCGCGGCGAGCGGCTCGCCGTCGGCCGCGCGCCGCTGTATCTGCTCGCCGAGACCTGCCTCGAGCGCATCCTCGAAGAGATCGCGCGCATCAAGCCGGCGCTCGTCATCGTCGACTCGGTGCAGACGGTGTTCTCGCTGAAGTTTCAGTCGGCGCCCGGCAGCATCGGCCAGGTGCGCGAGGCGGCGACGCAGCTGCTGTTCACGGCCAAGGGGCAGAACATCCCGACGTTCCTCGTCGGCCACGTCACGAAGGACGGCAGCCTCGCCGGCCCGAAGGCGCTCGAGCACGTCGTCGACACGGTGCTGTATTTCGAAGGCGAGCGCCATCACTCGCATCGCGTCGTCCGCGCGGTGAAGAACCGGTTCGGCGCGGTCAGCGAGCTCGGCGTGTTCGAGATGACGTCGACGGGCCTGCAGGCCGGTGCCCGAACCCGTCGAAGCTGTTTCTCGCCGAGCGGCCGACGAACGCGCCCGGGTCGGCGGTGCTGTGCTCGGTCGAAGGATCGCGGCCGATCCTCGTCGAGGTGCAGGCGCTCGTCAGCACGAGCAGCTACGGCACCGCGCGGCGCATGGCGAGCGGCATCGATCAGCAGCGCCTGTCGCTGCTGCTCGCCGTGCTCGAAAAGCGCGCCGGCCTCAACCTCGATGGGCGACGATGTGTTCGTGAACATCGCGGGCGGGATGACGGTCGACGAGCCGGCGTCGGATCTCGGCGTCCTCGCGGCGATCGCGTCGAGCGTCCGCAACCGCGTCATTCCGCCGACCACCGCGATGTTCGGCGAAGTCGGCCTGGCCGGCGAGGTCCGCGGCATCACGCAGGCGGCGCTGCGCATCCGCGAAGCGGCGCAGATGGGATTCAGGCGCTGCATCATGCCCGAGGCGAACATCGATCCCGCCGATCGCGGTCGCTCGCGAGCGGACTGCGAGCTCGTCGGCGTCCGCACGCGTCGGCGAAGCGCTCGACGCAGCTGCTCGGCATGAATTTCGTCTGGCCAGCCGACTCAGCCGATCAGCCGACTCAGCCCTGACCAGCGACTAGCCACCCGTGATATGGTGTGCGCCGGCAGCCGCGCCGCCGGCGCCGTTTTCATATCGTCGGCGGCTTCATAACGGGGGTCGCGCGATGGCCTGGTTTGCGCTCGCGCGTGTCCTGTTCGTCGCCGCCGTCGCGTACGCCGCGGCGCTTCTGCATCCGCTGCCGTTCGGCTCTCGCTGTCAACGTCGCCTTCGCGCTGGTGCTCGCCGGCGCTCGTCGTGCTCTTCGAGAGCCGGCTGCGCGAGACGGCCGTCACGCGCGTCCTCGGCGCGCTGATCGGCTGCGCGATCGGCCTCGGCATCGCGCGCGCGATCGGCGCCGGCCTGTTCTGGGCCGACACCGGCGATCGCCGCGTCGAGTTCCTCCACAGCTTCGTCCTGATCGTGCTGCCGTATCTCGGCCTCGTGCTCGGCGGCAAGCACGGCGAGTGGCTCGAGCCGGCGCGGCTCGTCAGCCTGTTCCGCGCCGCGGGTCCGCGAGCGCCGCTACAAGATTCTCGACACCAGCGTCATCATCGACGGCCGCATCGCCGACGTCTGCGAGACCGGCTTCGTCGACGGCACGCTCGTCATCCCGCAGTTCGTGCTGAAGGAGCTGCAGCTCGTCGCCGACTCGGCCGACTCGCTCAAGCGCAACCGCGGCCGCCGCGGCCTCGACATCCTGCAGAAGATTCAGAAGATGTCCGGCGTCGAGGTGATGATTTCCGACGTCGATTTTCCGGACGTCAGCGAAGTCGATCTCAAGCTGATCGAGCTCGCGCGCACGCTGCCAGGGCAAGATCGTCACCAACGACTTCAACCTGAACAAGGTCGCGCAGCTGCGCGGCGTCGAAGTGCTGAACGTCAACGAGCTCGCCAACTCGCTCAAGCCGGTCGTGCTGCCCGGCGAGATCATGAAGGTGTTCATCCTCAAGGAAGGCAAGGAATACAACCAGGGCGTCGCCTATCTCGACGATGGGACGATGGTCGTCGTCGACAACGCGCGCAAGATGATCAGCAAGACCATCGACATCGTCGTCACCAGCGTGCTGCAGACGACGGCCGGGCAAGATGATCTTCGGCCGCTACATCGAGGCGGGCATGCCTTCGCAAACGGCGGCGCCCGTTCAGGCCGTGAGTCGCGTTCACGTCGGGCAGGTTGGGCAGGTGGGTTAGACGGGGGGCAGGATGGGCAAAGATGGGCAAGATGGGCAGAAGAAGCAGGAGCAGACTATGAGACGAACCACGGTTGGATTGTCAGTCGTTGGTTGTGTGCTGTTGGCGTTCGTGGTGCTCGCGGTCGGACGCGTCCGCGCCGACGAGCGGCGCGATGAGAGCCGAGTGCAACAAGGGTTTCGGATTGCGCCGGTCAAGCTCGACTTGCGGCACAAGAATCCAGCGCTCGTGGGCGAAGGCAGCTACCTCGTGAACGCGGTCGCCGGCTGCAACGACTGCCACACGTGCCCATCCTATGCGCCGGGCCACGATCCGTACGGTCCGCCGTTCGGCCCTCCTGGCGGCGGCGACGGCAAAGTGAACGCGACGAACTATCTGGCCGGCGGCGTGCCGTTCAATCCGCCCGGTGTCGTGTCGGCGAACATCACGCCGGATGCCGCAACCGGCATGCCGGAAGGGCACACGTTCGAACAGTTCGAGCGCATGCTCCGCACAGGGCACGACGTCGACGATCCGAGCCACATCCTCCAGGTGATGCCGTGGCCCGTGTTCCGCAACATGACCGATCAGGACCTTCGCGCGATCTATGAATACCTCCGCGCGATTCCGCACGCCGAACCGGGCATGTGCGTCGCGCCCGGCCAATAGCGCGGCTCACTGCGACCGTGCCGGCCGGATCCGTGTCCGGCCGGCGATTTCCTCTCCTGGATCGATCCGCCAACACAGCGCGTTCGCTCGTCTATCCAAGTGGCGATGACTGACGTTCGCGATCGCGTGCTCGTCCGGCCGTGGTTTGTCGGCGCATCAGCCGTCCTGTGCATCCTGCTGATTCCGATCTTGATTCACTCGATCTGGGACTACCGCGAAGTGCGCCACCTGGATGCGGCGCTGGCGAGAATCGACGAATCAGCTGAGCCGACGACCGCACGGCTGCGCACTGAGCTCTCCGGGGGAGCGGCCGATGCTGATCGCTTCTACCGCGCTGCCGCCGCACTCAGCTCGGGCCGGGCGGCGAAACAGCTTCCGAACGATGTCGCCGCGGCGCTTCGAACCGCTGAACGCGACGACGTCTGGCCGCCGGAACTCGTGGAGGCGCTGCGATCGTGGGTCGACTCGCAGGACGAAGCGATTCAGCTCGCGGATCGCGCCTCTGCACTCCCGTTTGTCGCGTTCGCGCCGGGAACCACGCACGGGTACCTGATCGCCGACCTCGTCAATTTGCTGCGCGCCTTCGGATATCGCGCCATCGTTCGCGCAGTCTCCGGCGATGCCGAAGGCGCCGCCGAATCACTCTACGGCGAAGTACGGATGAACCGGCCGCTCGACGCATTTTTCGGGGCCGCGCGCATGGCTGCCGATCTCCGCATCGTGCTCTCGCACGTTCGCCCGTCGGGGCGCGCGCTCGCGCGCCTCGCGGCAGCATTGGCGGAACTGGACCGCGGCGACGCGCCGAAGCGCGAGCTGATCAAGTTGCGCGCGAATTTCATCGACGGAGTGCGGGACGCCCGCGAAGCGGTCGTCCTGCGCCCGTGGCGGACGCATGTCATCAACCGGACACTCGCGGCCTACGCCCAGATGATCCGGGTCACGAACGAGCCGTGGCCGGAACGCATGGACGCGATCGTGAAGGCGGAGTACACGCCGTTCCTTCCGACAGGTCGAGCCCGCGGGTTTATTCGCGCGGTGATCGAAGCGGATGCCGAACGGCTCGCCCTCACGCGGGCTGCCCGGATCGTGGTGGCCGTCGAACAATACGAGCGCGACCACGACGAGCGGCTGCCGACCTCAATCGACGGGCTCGTGCCGATGTATCTGGCCGCCGCGCCCGTCGATCCGTTTTCGGGCCAACCACTTCACCTGGTCGGCGACGCGCGCGGCTATACGGTCTACAGCGTCGGGCGAAACCGACGCGACGATGGCGGCCGCGACATCGGTCAGACATTCGGGCCGGATGTCGGAATTCGAATCCAACGGAACCAGTAGCCGGCAACCCCTGGCCACCCAAAGGACACAGCTCTTTGTGGTTGTTACTCAGCCTTTCAAGTTCTTGTTGAAGAACTCCAGCGTGCGCTGCCACGCGAGCTTGGCGGCCTTCTCGTCGTAACGCGGCGTCGTGTCGTTGTGGAAGCCGTGCTGCGCGCCCTCGTAAATGAACAACTGGTACGTCTTGTTGTTGGCCTTGAGCGCTTCCTCGAAGGCCGGGATCCGCTGGCCGATGCCGGTGTCCTTCGTCGGGTCGGCATAATGAAGCATGAGTGGCGCCTTGATCTTCGCGGTGTCCTCGGCATTCGGCTGGGCGCCGTAAAAGGCGCGCCGGCCGACAAGTCACTCCCCAACCGCACGGCGAGGTTGTTGACGATGCCGCCGCCGAAGCAGAAGCCGATCGCGCCGATCTTTCCCGTGCAGTCGGGCCGCGCCTTCAGCCACATTGCGGACGCGACGAAGTCTTCGAACATCTTCGGTCCGTTCACCTGCCGAAACTTGACGGCGCCTTCTTCGTCGGTGCCCGGAAAGCCGCCGACCGATGTCAAACCATCTGGCGCGAACGCGATGTAATTCTCCAGGGCGAAGCGACGCGCCACGTCTTCGATGTAGGGATTCAGGCCGCGGTTTTCGTGAATGACGAGCACGCCCGGCAGCTTGGCGGCGCCGCTTGCCGGCTTCGCGAAGTAGCCTTTGATGCTGCCGTTGCCCTGCGGCGACTGCACCGTCTCGTAACTCGTCTTGATCCGCGCATCGTCTTTCGGCACCTGCTGAGCCCACGCGTAGTTCGGCCGAAGGCCCTCGAGCAATGTCAGGGCAGTGACACCGCCCACCGCAAATTTCTGTGCGCGTGCCAGGAAGTCCCGGCGATTGATGTCGCCGTGCTGGTACTCGTGAAACAGATCGAGCAGCTCTTGGGGATAATCCGATGCCTTCTTTCGCTCCATCACGTCCTCCAGATCCCTGCATCCTATCGCGGTTCGCTTTTGGGACCTCGTAGATTGTAAATTGTCACCTGTTGTCCTCCTTGCGAGTGCCCCCCTATCACTGGTGGCGGACGGTCTTTTTCCTGATTCCGGCCATCACCGTCTACACCATCGTCCTCGGGGCGGCATCGCTCGTGTCGAGTCTCGTCGACCGGCGCGGCTACTTCGCGCATCGATGCGCGCGCACATGGTCGTGGCTCATTCTGAAAACGACGGGCGTCCGCGTCGCGGTGGAGGGGCTGGACCGGATTATTCCCGGCAAGACGTACGTGTTCGTGTCGAATCACCAGAGCATTTACGACACGCCCGTCGTGTTCGCGTCGCTACCCTACCAACTGCGAATCATCGCGAAAGCATCGCTCGCGCGCTTCCCGGTTCTGGGGTGGCATCTGCGTCGCGGCGGCCACCTGTTTGTCGACCGCAAACATCCCGATCGTGCCGGCATTTTGAAGCGTTGGCGCGCGCTCGTGTCCGACGGGCTCTCCCTCATCATCTACGCCGAGGGCACGAGGAGCGCCGACGGACGCGTGGCGCGCTTCAAGGCGGGCAGCTTTCTGCTGGCGATTGAAGCGCAACTTCCGATCGTGCCGGTGGCCGTGATCGGCACCCGCGCGGTGATGCCGAAAGGCCGACTCCGCACGGAACCCGCCGACGTCCGGTTGATCATCCATGATCCGATTCAGCCGCCGGCGCTCGCAGAGCCGACCGTCCACGACGCGAAAGATCTCGCCGACCGCGTCCACGCGATTGTCAGCGCCTCCGTCGACGCGAGGCAGAGTGGCATAATCGTCTGATGCACGTGACGGCGATCGTAGCGGCGGGAGGCCACGGCCTCCGCTTCGGAGGGCCGCGGCCCAAACAGCTTGTCGAGGTCGGCGGTCGTGCAATCCTGCAGCGGAGCGTCGCCCTGTTTACCGGCCACCCGGCGATCGACGAGGTGATCGTCGCGTTGCCGCAGGCGCTCGCCGACGATCCGCCGTGCGTACCTCCTCACGACGGGCAAGCCGCTCCGAATCGTTGCCGGTGGGGTGCGCCGGCAGGATTCGGTCGCCAATGCGTTTCGTGCCGCCAGCGCGCAGAGCGACATCATCGTCATTCACGACGCCGCGCGGCCGTTCGCGAGCGCCGACCTGGTCGGGAGAACGATCGCCGCCGCCGCGGCGAGCGGAGCGGCGCTCGCGGCGATGCAGGCGCGCGACACGGTCAAACGCGTCGGGACGGGCAGAGACGAGACGCTCAGCGTGGAGCAGACGCTGGCCCGCGAGTCAATTTACCTCGCGCAGACGCCTCAGGCATTTCGGCGCGATGTGCTGCGCGACGCGCTGGCGCTCGGCGAGGACGCGACCGACGAGGCCGCGCTGGCCGAGAGAGCGGGACACGTCGTGCGCGTCGTCGAAGGTGAAGCGTCGAACATCAAAATCACCGGGCCCGACGACCTGCCGGTTGCGGAAGCAATCGCCGACGCGAGAGAGCGTCATGGCACGCCCGATCCGAAGCCCGCGCGGACCGGCAGGGCGGGTATCGGCTATGACCTGCATCGGCTCGTCGCGGGGCGACCGCTGATTCTCGGTGGTGTCACGATCCCGTTCGATCGCGGGCTGGTCGGCCACTCGGATGCGGACGCGCTCTCTCACGCGATTGCGGAAGCCGTTCTGGGCGCCGCGGCAGCAGGAAACATCGGCAGCCATTTTCCTGATACGGATGCGGCGTGGGAAGGTGCGTCGAGCATCGATCTGCTCCGGCGCGTCGCGGCGATCGTCGCCGCCCAGGGGATGCAGGTGGGTAATGTCGACGCGACGGTGATTGCGGAGCGGCCCAAGCTGGCGGCCTTCATCGACGGCATGCGCGCGAATCTCGCCGGCGCGCTCGGAATCGGGATCGACCGCGTGAGCATCAAAGGCAAGACCAACGAAGGCATCGGCGAGCTCGGGCGCGGCGAGGCCATCGCCGTCCACGCGATCGCGCTGTTGCGCAGCCGGTGACCATGCGAGTGCGTTTTGCTCCGAGCCCGACCGGGCAACTGCACGTCGGCAACGCACGAACTGCGCTGTTCAACTGGCTGCTGGCGCGCGGTGCCGGCGGCACGTTCATCCTCCGCGTTGAGGACACGGACGTCGAACGTTCCACGCGCGAATCAGAAGCGGCGATTGTTCGCGACCTGCACTGGCTCGGACTCGATTGGGATGAAGGTCCCGACGTCGGCGGCTCGCGCGGTCCATATCGCCAGAGCGAACGCTTCCACCTGTATCAGTCGTATGCGAAGGAGTTGTTGAACGACGGCCAGGCGTATTACTGCTTCTGCACGACCGCGCAGCTTGCGGCCGAGCGCAGCGAAGCGCTGGCCGCGGGCCGGCCGGCGCTGTACTCGGGGACCTGCCGCCGCCTCAGCATGGATGAAGCGCTCGACCGTATCGCGAAAGGCGATCGTCCGGCGATCCGCTTCCGCGTGCCGCAGCGCCGCGATGTCGTCTTCACCGATGCCGTGCGCGGCGAGGTCCGGTTTCACACCGACGTGATCGGCGATCCGGTCATTCTTCGCGGCGATGGCACGCCGGCGTACAACTTCGCCGTGGTGATCGACGATGCGCTGATGGAAGTCACGCATGTCGTGCGGGGAGAGGACCACATTTCAAACACGCCGCGGCAGATACTCATCTACGAGGCGATGGGGTTCACGCCGCCGACGTTTGCCCATCTTGCACTGGTCATGGGCCCGGATCACAGCCCGCTGTCGAAACGACACGGCGCGACATCGGTTGCGGAATTCCGCGCGAAGGGCTATTTGCCCGAAGCGGTGTGCAACTATCTCGCGCTGATCGGCTGGTCGCCGGGCGGTGGCGACGAGCTTCTTCCGATCGACGAGCTCGCCAGGCGCTTCTCGCTCGAGGCGGTGGGCCACAGTGCCGGCGTGTTCGACGAAGAGAAGCTTGCCTGGGTGAATCGGCACTATTTGAAAATCGCCGATCCGCTTCGCATCGCCGAATTGTCACTGCCGTATTTTCGCGAGCGGGGAGTGAAGATGTCGCCGGACGAGCGCGGCCTCGCCGTCCTCGCGGACGCCATGTCGATGGCGACGGCGTCGGTCGATCGTCTCGACCAGATTCCCGCACGTATCGCGCTGTTGTTCGACTATTCGCCCGAGCAGACACTGGGTGACGCGGGCGTCCGTGACGAAATGGTGGCCGAGGGACCACGCGCCGTCGTCGCCGCGCTCGCCGAGGAGCTTGCGACCGCGCCGCGGCTCGATCGCGAGCGGTTTCGCGCGGTCGCGAATCAGGTGAAGGCAATAACGGGACAGAAGGGGAAGGCGCTTTTTCATCCGATTCGCATCGCGCTGACCGGTCGCGCCGAGGGCCCCGAGCTCGATCTGGCGATTCCAGCCATCGATCGCGGCGCCGATCTGCCAGCGAGCGCCGGCCTGCCGAAGATCCTCGGCTGCCGCGAGCGCGCCGCGGCGTTTCTGCGCGCGTTGTCTTAATCACGAAGGCACGAACACTCACGACGGCCACGAAGCCGTTTTGTACAAGAAATGCTGATCTACGGCATTAACCCCGTTCTCGAAGCGCTGCGTGCGGGGCAGGTTCGTGAGCTGCGCGTCTCGGATCGCGCGGGCGCGACGCTGCGCGACGTGATCAAAACGGCCGAACGCGAGCACGTGTCGATTCGCCGGGTGCCGCCGGGCGACCTCGATCGCGCGGCGAAAGGCGGCGTCCATCAGGGCGTCGTTGCCGACGTTCGCGACGCGCGCGCATTTGGCGTTCAGGATCTCGTCGCCGGCGCCGTCGCCGCACCGCTCATCGTCGTGCTCGACGGGATCGAAGATCCGCACAATGTCGGCGCGATTCTGCGGACGGCCGATGCCGCGGGGGTCGACGGTGTCGTGCGGCAGTCACGACACGCCGCGTCGCTCGGCGGGGCGGCGGCCAAAGCGTCGGCCGGCGCCGTGGCGTACGTGAAGGTCGCCGAAGTGGTGAACATCGCCCGCGCTCTCGAGGAGTTGAAGGAGGCGGGTGTCTGGACGATCGGCCTCGCCGGCGATGCGTCGCAATCCTATGACCAGATGGACTTCACGCTCCCGACCGCGCTTGTCGTCGGCGCGGAGGGCACGGGACTCCGGCGCCTCGTGCGTGAACGCTGCGATTGGCTTGCGTCGATCCCGATGGGCGGCCACGTTCAGAGCCTCAACGTTTCTGTGGCCGCGGGGGTCGCTCTTTTCGAGGCGGTCCGTCAGCGCAAGAGAAAACGAGTAGAATAGAGGGTTGGAAAAGCCGCGACCCGACTCAGCCGTAGCTGTATGTCGAAGGATGTGCACGGAGTTGCGCTGGTGGCACAAGACGTGCTAAAGTTCGTCTTTTGTTTTCGCTGGCGTAGCTCAGTCGGTAGAGCAGCTGATTTGTAATCAGCAGGTCGGGGGTTCGAATCCCTTCGCCAGCTCCATCGGCCGGTAGGCAAGCGCCCAGGACAGCACGCGTTTCCAACAACACACAGTTGGCGAGGTAGCGAAGCGGTCAAACGCAGCAGACTGTAAATCTGTCGCCCTAGCGGCTTCGAAGGTTCGAGTCCTTCCCTCGCCACCAACTTCGATTTTGTGCGATTCGGGTCAGAGGGACGTGCGGGAAATTGGCGGGAGTAACTCAGTGGTAGAGTCACAGCCTTCCAAGCTGTTGGTCGCGGGTTCGATCCCCGTCTCCCGCTCCAGACAGTCGGCAGTCACCTGTCGTCAGTCTTCAGTCGTAAGTCGGCCAGTCGCCGGTCCCGAGCACCAAATGGGACACGGAACGACACGTCGGAACGCGACGCCGGGCGGATGACACGACGTGGACCGACGACTGACGCTTCAACTGATGACTGACGACCAACGACTGGCGACTGATGACTGGCGACTGACGACTGTCTTGCCGATGTAGCTCAGTTGGCAGAGCGCGTCCTTGGTAAGGACGAGGTCTCCAGTTCGATCCTGGACATCGGCTCCAACCTTCCACACTGCCGAGTGCCGTGCGGGAGCTACGGTCGGCAGGCGCGGCGAGGGTAAGGGTTTCGACGAGGAAGACAAACGCGAGGGACGGTATAACGACATGGCCAAAGAAAAATTCGACCGCAGTAAACCCCACGTCAATGTCGGCACCATCGGCCACATCGACCATGGCAAGACCACACTGACCGCGGCGCTCACGAAGGTGGCGGCCGACAAGGGGTGGGCGAAGTTCATCCCCTACGACGAAGTCGCCAAGGCGTCGGAGTCGCAGGGGCGACGCGACGAGAGCAAGATTCTCACGATCGCCACGAGCCATGTCGAATACTCGACCGCCAAGCGCCACTACGCGCACGTCGATTGCCCGGGCCACGCCGACTACATCAAGAACATGATCACGGGCGCCGCGCAGATGGACGGGGCGATCCTCGTCGTCAGCGCCGTCGACGGCCCGATGCCGCAGACGCGCGAGCACGTCCTGCTCGCGTATCAGGTCAACGTCCCGTACCTCGTCGTCGCGCTGAACAAGGTCGACGCGATCGACGACCCCGAACTGCTCGATCTCGTCGAGCTCGAAGTGCGCGAGCTCCTCAAGACCTATAAGTTCCCCGGCGACGATGTGCCGGTGGTCCGGTTGTCGGCGCTCAAGGCGCTGCAAGGCGATCCCGAAGGCGTCGCCGGCGTCATCAAGCTGATGGAAGCGCTCGACAGCTACGTGCCGCTCCCGCAGCGCGAAGTCGATAAGCCGTTCCTGATGCCGATCGAAGACGTGTTCTCGATCTCGGGCCGCGGCACGGTCGTCACCGGCCGCGTCGAGCGCGGCAAGGTGAAGGTCGGCGAGGAAATCGAGATCGTCGGGTTCAAGCCGACGGAGAAGAAGGTCGTCACCGGCGTCGAGATGTTCCGGAAGCTGCTCGACGAGGGCGTCGCCGGCGACAACATCGGTGTCCTGCTCCGCGGCGTGGAAAAAGAGGACGTCGAGCGCGGGCAGGTCCTGGCTAAGCCGGGCAGCGTCAAGCCGCACACGAAGTTCAAGGCCGAGGTCTACATCCTGTCAAAGGAAGAAGGCGGCCGTCATACGCCGTTCTTCAATGGCTATCGTCCGCAGTTCTATATCAAGGTCACCGACGTCACGGGGACGCTGAACCTGCCGGAGGGCGTCGAGATGGTGATGCCCGGCGACAACACGACGATCAGCGGCCAGTTGATGGCGCCGGTCGCGCTGGAAAAGGGCTTCCGCTTCGCCATCCGCGAAGGTGGTCGTACGGTGGGCGCCGGCACGATCACCGAGATTATCGAATAGTGCCTCGTGGCTCGTGGCTGATGACTGGATATCCAGCCACTAGCCACCAGCGACTGGTCACGAGAGTGAACACATGCGAGACATCGTTTCAATGGCGTGCCAGGACTGCAAACGGCGGAACTACAGCACGACCAAGAACAAGAAGAAGACAACCGAGCGGCTCGAGATGAGCAAGTACTGCCGCTTCTGCCGCAAACACACGTCGCATAAAGAGAGTAAGTAGCCGCGGCTAGTGGCTGGTGTCTGGTGGCTGCCGATGCGAACGAGCATCGAGCCCTGGTCCTTGGTCCCTAGGACGATCGAATAGGCCAGTAGCTCAATTGGCAGAGCACCGGTCTCCAAAACCGGGGGTTGGGGGTTCGATTCCCTCCTGGCCTGCCAACGCTGCGGGAAGTTAGAACTGAGAACTGAGAAGTTAGAACTTAGAAGTTAGAACCTGGAAGTTGAAGGCGTTGCATGGCTGAGACGACCACACTCGAGACAGTAAGAGAACGGGCGGGCGGGCGCATCGAGCGCGCGCGGCTGTTTCTCAGCGAGGTCCGGAACGAGCTCAAGCGCGTCACGTGGCCGAACCAGAAGGAAGTGTACGCGACGACGGTGGTCGTGATCCTCACGTCGGCGTTCTTCGGCGTCTACCTGTTCGTACTCGATTACGGGCTGAACAGCGTCGTCAGCTGGGTCTTCCGGAAGTTTGGCGCGTGATGGCGCAGGCGGCGGTCGAGCATATGAGCGAAGGCAAGAGCTGGTACATCGTTCACACGTACTCGGGCTTCGAGAAGAAGGTTGCCGAGTCGCTGCTGGAGCGTGTGAAGGCGTACGGGCTTCAGAGCGACATCGGCGAAGTGTTGATCCCGACCGAGGACGTCGTCGAAATGCGCGGCGGCAAGAAGGTCGTGACCGCGAAGCGGTTTTTTCCCGGTTACATCCTGGTCGAGATGAACATGTCCGACCACGCGTGGCACGTGGTGAAGAACACGCCGAAGGTCACCGGCTTTGTCGGGGCGGGTGCGAAGCCGACGCCGCTCAGCAAGGACGAAGTCGAGCAGATCCTCACGCAGGTGAAAACCGCCGCCGAGAAGCCGAAGCCGAAATACATGTTCGAAAAAGGCGAGCAGGTGCGGATTAACGAAGGACCGTTCACCAGCTTCAACGGGGTTGTCGACGAGGTGAATCTCGACAAGAACACGTTGAAGGTCATGGTGACGATCTTCGGCCGCGCGACGCCGGTGGAATTGGATTTCTTGCAGGTGGAGAAGATCTAACCGCAGCCATGGCCAAAAAAATACAGGCACTCGTGAAGCTCCAGATCGCCGCCGGCAAGGCGACGCCCGCGCCTCCTGTGGGGACCGCGCTCGGTCCGCAGGGCGTGAACATCATGGACTTCTGCAAGAACTTCAACGCGAAGACGGCAAAGGACGAAGGGCTGATCATTCCGGTCGTCGTCACCGTCTATGCGGACCGGTCGTACACGTTCATCACGAAAACGCCGCCCGCGCCCGTGCTGTTGAAGCGCGCCGCGAACATCGCGAAGGGATCGGCGGAGCCGAACAAGAACAAGGTCGGCACGGTGACGGCGAAGCAGGTCGAGGACATCGCGAAATTGAAGATGCCCGATTTGAACTGCGATTCGCTCGAAGCGGCCATCAAGACCGTGGCCGGCACAGCCCGCTCGATGGGGCTGGACGTCGTGGGGTAAGGCTTCGAGCCGCACTAAGCGGAAAGTCGCGCAAAGTAAGAAAGAGTGGGAGCGCTCCATGAGCGCGGTTGAACCACGGGAGAGTCTATGAGAAAACGCGGTAAGAAGTTCACCGCTGCTCAAGCGCAAATCGCTCCTGATCGAAGTTATTCGATCGAGGATGCGATTCCGCTCGTGCAGAAGGTCAAGTTCGCGAAGTTCGACGAAACCGTGGAGCTGTCGCTGCGGCTCGGCGTCGATCCCAAACACGCCGATCAGATGGTGCGCGGCACGGTCGTCCTGCCGTTCGGCCTCGGCAAGAGCAAGCGCGTGCTCGCGATCGCCGGCGGTGAAAAACAGAAGGAAGCGACCGAGGCCGGCGCCGACGTCGTCGGCGGCGAAGAGCTCGTCGAGAAAATCCAGGGCGGCTTCATGGACTTCGATGCCGTCGTCGCGACGCCGGACATGATGCGCGCGGTCGGCAAGCTCGGAAAAGTGCTCGGCCCCCGCGGGCTGATGCCGAACCCGAAGACAGGGACGGTCACGACCGACATCGCGAAGGCGGTGAAGGAAATCAAGGCCGGCAAGGTGGAATTCCGCGTCGACAAGACGGGCATCATCCACGCGCCGGTCGGCAAGACGTCGTTTGCCGCCGATTCGCTCGTCGCCAACACGCACGCGCTCGTCGACAGCATCGTGAAGGCGAAGCCGTCGGCGGCCAAAGGCAAGTATCTCAAGAGCGTCACGCTGTCGTCGACGATGGGTCCGGGCATCCGGATCGATACGACGCACATCGACGCGGTGGTGAAACACTGATGGCGGTCACCAGGGCGGACAAGGAAGCCGAGCTCCAGCAGCTGGAGGCGGCGTTCAGCAAGGCGGACAGCGCGATCCTCGTCGACTACAAGGGCCTGAACGTTCCGCAGGTGACTGAACTGCGGCGCCAGGTCCGGGTCGCGAAGGGCAGCTATAAGGTCGTCAAGAATACGCTCGCACGGCGCGCGCTCAAGGGCAGCTCGTTCGAGCCGCTCACCGAGCATTTCCGGGGAACGACCGCGATCGCTTATACGACGTCGGATCCGGTGGGGCTCGCCAAAGTCCTCACGACCTTCGTGAAGACCGCGCCGACGCTCACGATCAAGGCGGCGGTGGTGCAGGGCCGGGCGATCAAACCGGCTGAAGTCACCGATCTGGCGGCGCTGCCCGGAAAGCCGGAGCTCTACGCGCGCCTGCTCGGAACGCTGCAGGCACCGATGACGAATCTCGTCCGCGTGCTGAACGCCGTTCCGCGCGACTTGATGAACGTGCTCGCGCAAGCGGAGAAGAAGCGCGGGGAGCAGCAAACTTAGAACTTAGAACTTAGAACTTAGAGACGCAATGAGCCAATGCCGAGTGCGCGAGGGCGCGCGAGGCACAGGCGCTGGGGGTGGGGCCCCAGCGCAAAGTAAAAAAAGAGAAAAGAGAGAACGCCATGGCAGACGTGACGCAGCAACAGGTTGTTGAATACATCAAGGGCATCAGCGTGCTCGAGCTCTCGCAGTTGGTGAAGACGCTCGAATCGGAACTTGGCGTCTCGGCCGCCGCCGCGATGCCGATGTTTGCCGGCGCGATGCCTGGCGCAGGCGGCGGCGCGGCCGCTCCTGCCGAAGAGAAGACCGACTTCACCGTGACGCTGACCGAAGTCGGCGGCAACAAGATCAACGTCATCAAAGTCGTCCGCGAAGTGACCAGCCTCGGCCTCAAAGAGGCCAAGGACCTCGTCGAGAGCGCTCCCAAGCCGATCAAGGAAGGGATCCCGAAGGACGAGGCGGCGGCCATCAAGAAGAAGTTCGAGGACGTCGGCGCGAAAGTCGAAGTCAAGTAGATGTAAGGATCTTGGGATCTGAGGATGTAAGGATCTGACCTCCTTGCATCCTCGCCCCCGTCGTCCTCGCATTCCGATTCGACCCGTTCAGCCGTTTTCTGCGCTCTTTCTCGAGGTCTATTAAGCATGTACAGCCTTCCCAAAAACGTTTACCGCGAGCGCATCGACTTCTCGAAAATCAAGACGACCGTCCCGATTCCTAACCTGATTGAGATCCAGAAAAAGTCCTACGAACGCTTCCTGCAGATGAACCGTCTGCCGAGCGAACGCGAGGACGCGGGTCTGCAGTCGGTGTTCAAGTCGGTGTTCCCGATCAGCGACTTCCGAGAGAACTCGTCGCTCGAGTTCATCGAATATTCGATCGGCAACTGGGAGTGCAAGTGCAGCAAGCTGCAGGGCCTGCATCACCTGCGCAAGCCGTGCAGCAACTGCGGCGCGACGCTGATAGCCGATCCGTACGGCGACCGCGAAGTGCTCTGCCCGCGCTGCGGCAAGGCGAACCAGGCCCGCGGCGACGTGTGCGACATCTGCGGCAACACGGTCGGCCTCAAGCTGAAGTACGACGTCGACGAGTGTCAGGAGCGCGGCATGACGTACGCCGTGCCGCTGAAGGTCACGATCCGTCTCGTCGTGTGGAACAAGGACCCCGAGACCGGCGTGAAGACCATCCGCGACATCAAGGAGCAGGAGGTCTACTTCGGCGACATCCCGCTGATGACCGAGAACGGGACGTTCATCATCAACGGCACCGAGCGCGTCATCGTCAGCCAGCTGCACCGCTCGCCGGGCGCCTTCTTCCATTCGGAAGACAAGACGCTCTACGTCGCGCAGATCATTCCGTATCGCGGATCGTGGGTCGAGTTCGAGTACGACGCCAAGAACCTGCTTTACGTGCGGATCGACCGCAAGCGGAAGTTCCTCGCGTCGGTGTTCCTGCGCGCGCTCGGCCTGCGCGGGGCGGACGAAATCATTCGCGCCTTCTATAACGTCGACAAGCTGTACTTGAAGCAGGGGACGATCTACTGGGCGGTCGCCGATTCGCTCGTCGGCCTCCGTGCGGCGAAAGACATCGTCGTGCCCGGTGAAAATTTCACCGTGCAGCAAGGCAAGAAGATCACCAAGAACGCGGTCGAAGCGCTGAAGCGCGCCGGGGTCGAAGCGGTCGAGATCTCGGACGCCGAGCTCGAAGGCGCGTTCGCCGCCTCCGACGTCGTCGATCCGGCGACCGGCGAGGTCATCCTCGAGGCGAATGAACCCCTCGAACCGCGCGTGCTCTCGATGGCGCAGGAAAAGAATCTGGATCGGTTGGACATCTTCTTCCCCGAGAAGGACGAAGTCGGTCCAATCATCGGCGCCACGCTGAAGAAGGATCCGATCCACACGCATGAAGAAGCGCTGATCGAAATCTATCGCCGTCTCCGTCCGGGCGATCCGCCGACGCTCGACAGCTCGCGATCGCTCTTCGAGAACATGTTCTTCAACCCGCAGAAGTACGACTTCTCGCGTGTCGGCCGGTTGAAGCTGAATACGAAGCTCCAGCTCAATACGCCGCTCGACGAGAAGATCCTGCACCCGCAGGACTTCTACGAAGTGCTGAAGTATCTCCTCAAGCTGCGTCGCAACCCGGCGAACGTGGACGATATCGATCATCTCGGCAACCGGCGCGTGCGCTCGGTCGGCGAGCTGCTCGAGAACCAGTTCCGCATTGGTCTCGTCCGCATGGAGCGCGCGATCAAGGAGAAGATGTCGGTCTACCAGGAAATGGCGACCGCCATGCCGCACGACCTGATCAACGCGAAGCCGGTCATGGCCGCGATTCGCGAGTTCTTCGGGTCGTCGCAGCTGTCGCAGTTCATGGATCAGACGAACCCGCTCTCGGAGATCACGCACAAGCGGCGTCTCTCCGCGCTCGGGCCGGGCGGCCTCTCGCGCGAGCGCGCGGGGTTCGAGGTCCGCGACGTGCACCCGACGCACTACGGGCGCATCTGTCCGATTGAAACGCCGGAAGGTCCGAACATCGGTCTGATCTCGTCGCTGTCCTGTTACGCGCGCATCAACGAGTTCGGGTTCATCGAGTCGCCGTACCGCAAGGTCAAGGACGGCCGCGTCACCGACTACTGCATCGTCACCAACGCCGCGGGCAGCAAGTTCAAGGCGGGCGACATCGTGGAAGCGGACGAGTTGGTGAGCGACGATGGCCGGCCGAAGAAGAAGGGCGTGGAGTTCGAGCCGTACTCGTTCTACCTGTCCGCGTGGGAAGAGGACCAGTACATCATCGCGCAGGCGAACTCGGCGGTCGACGAGGACAACAAGCTGACGCAGGAGCGCGTGAACGCGCGTCAGGCGGGCAACTTCATCCTCTCGCCGCGCGACAACATCCAGTTCATCGACGTCTCGCCGAAGCAGCTCGTCTCGGTCGCAGCCTCGCTCATTCCGTTCCTGGAGAACGACGACGCGAACCGTGCGTTGATGGGCAGCAACATGCAGCGTCAGGCCGTGCCGCTGCTCCGTGCGCGGGCGCCGTTTGTCGGCACCGGCATGGAGTACATCACGGCGCGCGATTCGGGCGCGGTGATCGTGGCGCGGCGCTCGGGGACGATCGATTACGTCGACAGCCAGCGCATCGTCGTCCGCGTGGAAGGCGAGAACGAAGACGTCAGCGTCAGCAAGGAAATGGGCGCCGACATCTATCCGATGACGAAGTTCAAGCGGTCCAACCAGAACACCTGCATCACGCAGAAGCCGATCGTTCGCGTCGGCCAGAAGGTGCACAAAGGGCAGGTGATGGGCGACGGACCGTGCACCGAGCTCGGCGAGCTGGCGCTCGGACGGAACGTCCTCGTGGCGTTCATGCCGTGGCGCGGCTACAACTTCGAGGACGCGATTCTGGTTTCCGAACGAATGGTGAAGGACGACTACTACACGTCGATCCACATCGAGGAGTTCGAGATCGAGTCGCGCGACACGAAGCTCGGGCCGGAAGAGATCACGCGCGACATTCCGAACGTGTCGGAAACGTTCCTTCGCGACCTGGACGAGAGCGGCATCATCCGCATCGGTGCGAACGTGAAGCCGGGCGACATCCTGGTGGGCAAGGTCACGCCGAAGGGCGAGACGCAGCTGACGCCGGAAGAAAAGCTGCTCCGCGCGATCTTCGGCGAGAAGGCGGGCGACGTCCGAGACGCATCGCTCATCTGCCCGCCGGGCATCGAAGGCATCATCGTCGGCGTGAAGATCTTCTCGCGCAAGGGCATCGAGAAAGACGATCGAGCCAAGGCCATCGAGCAGGAAGAGCTCGACATGATGGAGAAGAACCTTCAGGACGAGATCCGCATTCTTCACGACGAAGTGAAGAAGCGCGTCGTCATGATGCTGAAGGGGCAGCAGCTCCGATCCGACCTGTTCGACGAGTACGGCCGCGAGCGCCTGCTGAAGAAGGGCACGGAGCTCACGACGGAGATCCTGCAGGAGATGCCCTACGAGACGATGGTGCGGTTGAAGATCTCGACCGACGATTCGCGGCTCGAGGACGACCTGAAAGATCTGGAAGAGCGGACGGAGCGCCAGGTCGAGGTCATTCGGAACCTGTTCGAGGAGAAGAAAGAGAAAGTTCGGCGCGGCGACGAGCTGCCGCCCGGCGTCATCAAGCTGGTCAAGGTGTACGTCGCCATGAAGCGCAAGCTGTCGGTGGGCGACAAGATGGCCGGCCGTCACGGCAACAAGGGCGTCATCGCGCGCATCCTCCCGGAAGAGGACATGCCGTATCTGCCGGATGGCACGCCGGTGGAGATCGTGCTCAACCCGCTCGGCGTTCCGTCTCGTATGAACGTCGGTCAGATTCTCGAGACCCATCTCGGCTGGGCCGCGCACGCGCTCGGCCTCTACTTCGCGACGCCGGTCTTCGACGGCGCGACCGAGACGGAGATCAAGAACTGGCTGGATCGCGCCGGGCTGCCGCAGGGCGGCAAGACGCGGCTCTACGACGGGATGACCGGCGAAGGGTTCGAGCAGAACGTCACCGTCGGCTACATCTACATGCTGAAGCTGTCGCACCTGGTTGACGACAAGATCCACGCGCGTTCGATCGGACCGTACTCGCTCATCACGCAGCAGCCGCTCGGCGGCAAGGCGCAGTTCGGCGGTCAGCGCTTCGGGGAAATGGAAGTCTGGGCGCTCGAGGCGTACGGGTCGGCGCACATCCTCCAGGAGCTGCTCACGGCGAAGTCGGACGATGTGACGGGCCGCGCGAAGATTTACGAGGCCATCGTCAAGGGGGATGCGTCGTTCACGGCCGGTCTGCCCGAGTCGTTCAACGTGCTCATCCGCGAGCTCCAGTCGCTCTGTCTCGACGTCGAGCTGATGAAGACGAAGAAGAAGGTCATCGAAGCCGCACCGGAACCGGTGCTGGAAGAGGTGTAATACATGCGACCGTCATTTCACGAACGTTCGGCGCTGACGAGCGACTTCGATGCGATCCGCATCAGCCTCGCGTCGCCGGAGAAGATCCTGTCGTGGTCGCACGGCGAGGTCACCAAGCCCGAAACGATCAACTACCGCACGTTCAAGCCCGAACGCGACGGTCTGTTCTGCGCGAAGATCTTCGGGCCGATCACCGACTGGGAGTGCTTGTGCGGCAAGTACAAGCGCATGAAGCACCGCGGCGTGATCTGCGACAAGTGCGGTGTGGAAGTCACTCAGGCGAAAGTACGCCGCGAGCGGCTCGGCCACATCACGCTCGCCACGCCGGTGAGCCACGTGTGGTTCTTCAAGGGGCTGCCGAGCCGCATCGGCCACCTGCTCGACATCTCGCTGCGCGATCTCGAACGCGTCCTCTACTTCGAGGCGTACGTCGTGGTCGATCCGGGCGAGACGGAGCTGAAGCAGAACTCGCTGCTGAACGAAGAAGGCTACCGGAAAGCGCGTGAAGAGCATCAGCACCGCTTCAAGGCGCAGATGGGCGCCGAAGCGATCAAGGAACTGCTGAAGCGCGTGAACATCGAGCGGCTCGCGATCGAGCTGCGCGACAAGATGCGCGCGGAGCAGTCGGCACAGAAGAAGCTGAAGTTCGCGAAGCGCCTGAAGGTCGTCGACTCGTTCCGCAAGTCGAGCAATCGTCCGGAGTGGATGATTCTGGACGTCATCCCGGTGATTCCGCCGGAACTCCGTCCGCTCGTGCCGCTCGACGGCGGCCGGTTCGCGACGTCCGACCTGAACGATCTCTATCGCCGCGTGATCAACCGGAACAACCGGTTGAAGAAGCTGATGGAGCTGAAGGCGCCCGACGTCATCATCAGAAACGAAAAGCGCATGCTGCAGGAAGCGGTCGATGCGCTCTTCGACAACGGCCGGCGCGGACGCGTGCTGCGCGGTGCGAACAACCGGCCGCTGAAATCGCTGTCCGATACGCTCAAAGGCAAGCAGGGGCGTTTCCGTCAGAACCTGCTCGGCAAGCGCGTCGACTACTCCGGCCGCTCCGTCATCGTCGTCGGACCCGAACTGAAACTGCATCAGTGCGGTCTGCCGAAGAAGATGGCGCTCGAGCTGTTCAAGCCGTTCATCTACAACAAGCTCGAAGAGCGAGGTCTCGTCGCCACCATCAAGCAGGCGAAGGAGATGGTCGAGCTGCAGCGTCCTGAGGTGTGGGACGTGCTGGAAGAGGTCATCCGCGAGCATCCGGTGCTGCTGAACCGAGCGCCGACGCTGCATCGGCTCGGCATCCAGGCGTTCGAGCCGGTGCTGGTCGAAGGCAAGGCGATCCGCATCCATCCGCTCGTCTGCACGGCGTTCAACGCGGACTTCGACGGCGATCAGATGGCCGTCCACATCCCGCTGTCGCCCGAAGCGCAGATCGAAGCGTCGGTGCTGATGCTCTCGAGCAACAACATCCTGTCGCCGGCGCACGGCGCGCCGATCGCGATTCCCTCGCAGGACATCGTCCTTGGCTGCTACTACCTGACGAAGGCGAAGAGCGGCGCGAAGGGCGAAGGTCGCGCGTTCGGAAATCCGGATGATGTGATGCTCGCGCTCGAAGCGCAGGAGTTGGAGACGCTGTCGCCGATCCGGCTGCGCTACACGGGCGATCTGCAGGACCTGACCGCCGCGCGCGACGATCAGGACGTGCTGCGCACGGAAGTGCAGACCGTCTCGAACAAGATCATCAACACGACGGTCGGCCGCGTGATCCTCAACCAGGCGCTGCCGGTGCAGATGCCGTTCGTCAACGGCCTGTTGAAGAAGAAGGGCCTGCAGCAGCTCGTGCAGAGCTGCTACTTGAAGTTCGGGCTCGAGAAGACCGTGGAGATGCTCGACGCGCTGAAGAATCTCGGTTTCACGTACGCGACGCGGTCGGGATTGTCGATCGGCATCGACGACCTGATCATCCCGAAAGAGAAAGCCGCACTCGTCGGCAAGGCGCGCGACGAGGTGATCAAGGTCGAATCGCAGTACCTCGAAGGCGCGATCACCAACGGCGAGCGCTACAACAAGGTCATCGCGATCTGGTCCGAGGCGACCGAAGAGATCGCCAACGCGATGTTCGGCGAGATGGAGGCGCTGGATAAGGAGGGCAAGACCTTCAATCCGGTCTACATCATGGCCGACTCCGGCGCGCGCGGCTCGAAGCAGCAGATCCGCCAGCTGGCTGGCATGCGCGGGCTGATGGCGAAGCCGTCGGGCGAGATCATCGAGACGCCGATCACGGCGAACTTCCGTGAAGGCCTCGAGGTGCAGCACTACTTCATCTCGACGCACGGCGCGCGCAAGGGCCTCGCCGACACGGCGCTCAAGACGGCCGACTCGGGCTACCTCACGCGTCGTCTCGTCGACGTCGCGCAGGATGTCATCATCCACGAGCCGGACTGCGGCACGCTCGACGGGATCGAGGCGCGGGCGATCGTGGAATCGGGCGAGATCATCGAGCCTCTCCGCGACCGCATCATGGGCCGCGTTACGCTCGAGCGGATCACCGACCCGTTCACGGGCGAGGTGCTGATCGACGTGAACGAGGAAATCACCGAAGACAAGGCGTCGACGATTCAGGACGCCGGCATCGAGAAGGTGAAGATCCGTTCGGTGCTGACGTGCACGTCCCGCCGGGGCGTCTGCGCGCGGTGCTACGGCCGTGACCTCGCGACAGGGAAGATGGTCGAGCTCGGTCAGGCCGTCGGCGTCATCGCGGCGCAGTCGATCGGCGAGCCGGGCACGCAGCTGACGATGCGGACGTTCCACATCGGAGGCACGGCGTCGCGCGTCAGCGAGCAGTCGACGCTCGAAGCGCGGCACGCCGGCGCAATCCGGTTCCAGGGTCTGCAGGTCGTCGAGGCCAAGGACGGCGGCCTTGTCGTCATGAACCGAAGCGGCTCGCTCGTCGTGCAGGACTCGAAGGGACGCGACCGCGAGCGCTATCCGATCGTCTACGGCGCGCGCCTGAAGGTGAAGGACGGCCAGCAGATCGAGCAGGGTCAGGTGCTCGTCGAGTGGGACCCGTATACGTTCTCGATTCTCACCGAGGAAGCCGGTCAGATCCGCTTCAAGGACATCCTCGAGGGCATTACGGTCCACGAGGAGGTCGACGAGGTCACGGGTCTGTCGCGGCTCATCATCGTGGACTCGCCGGACGAGAAGAAGCAGCCGGCGGTCGAGATCAAGGCGAAGGACGGCCGCGTGGCGCGCAAGTACCACATGCCGGTCCACGCGCACATGATGGTGCAGGACGGCGAGAACGTCTCGGCGGGCGACGTCCTCGCGAAGATCCCGCGCGAGACGACGAAGACCAAGGACATCACCGGCGGTCTGCCGCGCGTCGTCGAGCTGTTCGAAGCGAGAAAGCCGCGCGAGACGGCGGTGATCTCGGAAATCGACGGCATCGTGAAGCACGGCGGCATCGTCAAGGGTCAGCGGAAGATCATCATCGTCCCCGACGAGCCGGGCGCGGAGCCGCGCGAGTACGCGCTGCCTCGCGGCGTGCACGTGAACGTCCAGGAAGGCGAGCGCGTCCGCGCGGGCGAGCCGCTGATGGACGGCCCGAGCAATCCGCACGACATTTTGAATGTCCTTGGCGAGAAGGCCTTGCAGGCGTATCTCGTGAACGAAATTCAGGAGGTCTACCGGCTGCAGGGCGTGAACATCAACGACAAGCACATCGAGACGATCGCGCGTCAGATGATGCGCTGGGTGAAGATCGAGGACGTCGGCGACACCGAGTTCCTCGTCGACGAGCAGGTGGACAAGTTCCGCTTCCTCGAGGAGAACGAGCGCGTGCTGAACGACGGCGGACGCCCGGCGCAGGGCCGGCCGCTGCTGCTCGGGATCACGAAGGCATCGCTCTCCACCGACTCGTTCATCTCGGCGGCATCGTTCCAGGAAACGACGCGCGTCCTCACCGAGGCGTCGATCTCCGGGAAGGTCGATCATCTGCGCGGCCTGAAGGAGAACGTCACGATGGGCCGGCTGATTCCGGCGGGCACCGGGTTCGAGTACTACCGCAACGTGCGGATCCCGGTGGACGAGCCGCCGCCGCCGCCGGCGCCGGTGCAGCCGACCGACGAGGAGCTCGATCTCGAGAGAGACATGGAGTACTTCGTCGAGCCGGACGAAGCCATGGTGCCGAAGACCGGCGATCTCGGCGACTAGCGCGGTCAGGCCGAGCGCAATATCAGGGCGGCGATCGAAAGATCGCCGCCTTTTTTTTGTCTTATGATGGACGGTCATGCGCCCAGACCGATCCGAATCCGCCGAGTATTACTTCACGTATATCGACAAGGTGCCAGACGGGGACATCTGCGCGATCCTCGAACACCAGCAGGCCGACACGCTTCTGCTGCTGCGCAGCGTCTCGGAGCAGCAGTCGCTTCACCGGTACGCGCCAGACAAGTGGAGCATCCGTGAGGTCGTCGGTCATCTGAACGACACCGAGCGCGTTTTCGCGTTCCGTGCGCTGTGGTTCGCCCGCGGCTTCGACAGTCCTCTTCCGAGCTTCGACCAGAACGTCGCGGTGCCCGCCTCCGGCGCCGACAGTCGATCGTGGACGAGCCACGTCGACGAGTTCGGCGCCGTGCGGCAGGCGACCGTGGCCTTGTTCCGCAATCTCGCGCCTGACGCGTGGAACCGCCGCGGAACCGCCAGCGGCAACCCGTTCAGCGTTCGCGCGCTCGCCTGGATCGCGGCCGGCCATGTCGCGCATCACGCCGGCATCGTGCGCGAACGCTACCTGTCGTGACCGATTTTTCGTGATCCGCGCGTCGTCAGCCATGGCATCATGCGCCGTCTCCCGAATTCACGGAGGTAGATATGAATGTTGTGGCCGCGTTGTGGCTCCCGATTCTGCTGTCGGCGGTGCTCGTGTTCGTTGCGAGTTCCATCATCCACATGGCGTCGCCGTGGCATAAGAGCGACTACCCCAAAATGCTGAACGAGGATCGCGTGATGGATGCGCTTCGTCCGTTCGCCATCCCGCCGGGCGACTATATGGCGCCGCGGCCGTCCAGCCGCGACGATATGCGCTCGCCCGCGTTTGCCGAAAAGATGAAACAGGGCCCCGTCGTGATGATGACCGTGTTTCCAAGCGGGCCGATGTCGATGAGCCGCAACTTCATTCTATGGTTCACATACGCGCTGGCCATCGGCGTCTTCGCCGCGTACGTGGCCGGCCACGCCGTCCCGTTCGGCGCCGGTCGGCGGCCGGTGCTCAGATTTGCCGGCGTCACGGCATTCCTCGGCTACGTCGTCGCGCTGTGGCAGTTATCGATCTGGTACCGCCGTTCGTGGATCACGACGATGAAGAGCACGGTGGATGGGTTCATCTACGCGGCACTGACGGCCGGCACGTTCGCGTGGCTCTGGCCGCGCTAAGGCACACTGGGGATCATGATCCGTAAGCTCGCATCCGGGAAGTACCGGCTGTATTCGAGGAAGAAGAATCCGAAGACCGGCAAGCGGCGCAATCTGGGGACCTTCTCGACGCGCGCGGCGGCGGAGCGGCACGAGCAGGCGGTGCAGTTCTTCAAACGGCGATAACCGCCGGGCTCGCCGCCAACGTGCGCCGCCGAACCACACGGAGACGCGCCGCTCTTGAAAGGCGGCGTGCGTCTCCGCGCGGGTCGGATTCGTTCAGCCTTGCTTGCGGGCGGATCCGCTCGCGGACGTCTCGGCGTCGCGGCTGGACGCGCGCGCGCGACGGCGCGACGCGATTGTTACGTTGTTCTGGATGTCGTGCAGCGCCGGAATCGCCCAGGCGATTTCGCCGACATCGTGTTTGACGCGCTTGTGCGGCACGCTGCCGCTGAGCACCACCCGGCCGCTTTCACATCGCACGTCGACATCCGTCGCGCCCGGTACGAGTTCGAACGCGTCGTAGATGAAGTCCTCGACTTCTTGATCGTTCGCCGGCCCTTGCGGCTGGCCGCGGCGTAGCGCGATCGCCGTCAACAGCGACGAAGCGGTGATCCCGGCAGGCCCTTGCGGACCGATCGCCACCAGTCCGGCACCGTACCCGTAGACGTTCGGCGGCGCCGCAGGCGCCGCGTTGGACTGCACTGCCGCAGGTAGCGGGCCCGCGATGCCGGCAAGCGGCGATGCACCGAAAAGCGGTGGGCCGAGCGGCCCGTTGCCCACGTGCATCGGTGTCTGAAACGCGAACGATGGGAACGGAACGCCGGCCCATATCGGTGAAACCGATCCATAAACTGCTTCCATCTGATCTCTCCTGTTCTCACAGTACGGTTCGATCGCCCTGCGGCTGGAGCGCCGCAGGGCGGGATTCTTCGCGCGCCGAGGCGTTACATCACGTGGCTCGATCCCGGTGAGCTGAAGGTTTGAGGGAGAAATCCGAGACCGATCGGATGCTGGAACGGCTGATTTAACGGCTGGCCGAACGGCTGGGACTGCAGCTGCTGCGGGATGATTTGAATCAGCTGCTGAAGCTGCTGCAGCTGTGCGGGAACGATTTGCAGCAGCTGCTGCAGATAGTGAAGCTGCTGCTGCTGGAGAATCTGAAGCTGCTGAAGCTGCTGAGGCAATATCTGCAAGAGCTGCGTCTGGCCGACCTGAGGAAAGAAGCCCCAGGACGAAGTCGCTCCGGGGTACGCGGTGGGTGAGCCGATTCCGAATTGCGTTGCTGCCAATTGATTCATCAGAGCTCCTCGTGCGTTTGAGTGGATTGGATCGTTCGTCGCGTTCGTCGAGCACGCGGCCGCTCTTCGGTTCGATGATCCAGTGTGCCGTGGCGTGACGGTCGCGTCAGCAGTGCGCGTTGCGCGGGATCGTTCTCTCACCGAGGCGAGAGCGACCGATTGAGTTGACGTGAGCGAGCGTCACGCGCTCGCGGCGAATGCCGTTCATCGGACATGAGGAAGAGCGGCCCTCACGCCGAGAGTTCGTCTGCGTGAATTCCATTGACGTCGCAACTGCCGTACCAGCTGTGAGGCCCCGCCGACAGGACGTCTTTACCATCGCGCATCGAGCATCGTGTAGTTCGTACCGCCACTCGTGTATGCCGTCGCATCAGAGCCGTTTCGACCTCGATTCCCGTTCTGCAGAGGCGTGGTTCTATGACACAATCCGCACGCGTCGCGCCGCGCGGGCGTGGCCACAAATTGAGGGACTTATGAAAAAGCTCGTGCTCGTCCTCCTTGTGATGAGCCTGTCGCCGGCCCCACGCGCCGCCGATGACAAAGAGGTTGCCAGGTGGCAGCAGGAAGCGCAGAACGTCACCATCCTTCGCGACACCTGGGGCATACCGCACGTGTACGGAAAGACCGATGCCGACGCGGTCTTCGGCGTCATGTACGCGCAGGCCGAGGACGACTTCAATCGCGTGGAGACAAACTATCTCAATTCCATGGGCCGCCTCGCGGAAGCCGAAGGCGAAGGTGAGGTGTATCGGGACCTTCGGATGAAGCTGTACATCGACCCCGCCGACATGAAGGCGCAGTACGAGAAGAGTCCCGAATGGCTGAAAAAGTTGATGAACGCTTACGCCGACGGTTTGAACTTCTTCCTGTCGACGCATCCGAAAGTGACCCCGCGCGTCATCACGCACTTTGAGCCGTGGATGGCGCTGACCTTCAGCGAGGGCAGCATCGGCGGAGACATCGAGCGCATCAATCTCACTCAGCTTCAAGCGTTCTACGGCAACGGCCCGAGAAAGGAATCGGCGCCGCTCGCCGACGACATCGCGACGTACGTGGAACCGACGGGGTCCAATGGGATCGCCATCGCGCCGTCGAACACGACGGCGCATCATGCGCTGCTCCTGATCAACCCGCACACGTCGTTTTTCTTCAGAGCCGAGGCGCAGATGGTCAGCGACGAGGGCCTGAATGCCTACGGCGCGCTGACCTGGGGGCAATTCTTCGTCTATCAGGGCTTCAACGATCGCGCGGGCTGGATGCACACGTCGAGCGGCGTGGACAACATCGACGAATACCTCGAGACGGTGGTGAAGAAGGGCGACCGTCTGTACCTACAAGTACGGCGCCGAGGAACGTCCGATCACGTCCACCACCATCACGGTGCCGTACAAAAGCGGCTCTGGCCACGCAGAGAAGCGGTTCACCGTCTATCGCACGCATCACGGCCCGATCGTTCGCGAGGTCGACGGCAAATGGGTGAGCGTCCGCATGATGCAGGAGCCGCTGAAGGCGCTCACGCAGTCGTTTTCACGCACCAAGGCGAAGAGCTACAAAGCGTTTCGCGACACGATGGACCTCCACACGAATTCATCCAACAACACGATCTTCGCCGACGCGGACGGCGCGATCGCCTATTTCCATTCCAACTTCATCCCGAAGCGCGACCCGAAGTTCGACTGGACGAAACCGGTCGACGGGAGCGACCCGGCCACTGAATGGGGCGGGTTGATGTCGATCGACGAGACGCCGCATCTGCTGAATCCGGCGAGCGGCTGGATCTACAACTCCAACAACTGGCCGTGGTCCGCTGCCGGTCCGAGCAGTCCGAAGAAGAACGACTACCCGGCCTACGTCGATCGCGGCGTGGAGGAGAGCGCGCGGGGTTTCCACGCCTTGCGAGTGTTGAGCAACAAAAAGGACTTCACTGTCGACGGGCTCATCAAGGCCGCGTACGACAGTTATCTGCCGGCGTTCGAGAGGCAGCTCCCCGTGTTGATCAAAGCGTACGATCACGTCGCCGCCTCCGATTCACTGAAGGCAAAACTGGCCGACGAGATCGCGATGCTCAAAAAGTGGGATTACCGCTGGGACGTGTCGTCGGTTCCCACAGCGCTCGCCGTTTACTGGGGAGAGGAGGCCGCTCGCCGCGTGGCCGACGATGCCCGGAAGGCCGGCGTGTCGACCGATACGTTCATCGTCACGAAGGCGTCGCCGGAGCCGTTGCTGCAGGCGCTCTCGAGCGCCTCGGACAAGCTCGCCAAGGACTTCGGCAGCTGGAAGACGCCGTGGGGTGACATCAACCGTTACCAGCGTGTGAACGGCGACATCGTGCAGCCGTTCAACGATGCCGGCCCCGAGCATTCCCGTCGGCTTCACCTCCTCGCGGTGGGGATCGCTGGCGTCGTTTGGCGCGCGCACCTACCCTGGGACGAAGAAGATGTACGGCAACACCGGCAATAGCTTCGTCGCCGTCGTCGAATTCGGCGAACGCATCCGCGCGCGCGCGATCACCGCGGGCGGGCAGAGCGGCGATCCGTCTTCGCGTCATTTCAACGACCAGGCGCTCCGCTACAGCACGGGCGACTTGCGCGAGGTCTACTTCTACCGTGACGACGTCGAGAAGCACGTGGAGCGGAAGTATCACCCCGGCGAATCCGGCTCCTCGGCTGAGCAGCAACGCGCCGCGGACGGTGTGGCGCTGAATGCGGACGGGCTGCCGCAGTACTCCACCTTCTCGCTCTGCGCCATCGATCCGTCCACCGGCCAGTCGGGCGCGGCGGTCACGACCCGCGTGCCGTTTGTCGGGCGCGCGGTGCCGTGGGTCCGGGCCGGCGTAGGCGCGGTCTGCACGCAGGCGTCGACGATGGTCGAGTACGGCGTGCGAGGGCTCGACTTGATGGCCAAGGGCGTCGAGCCGCAGGCCGCCATCAACCAACTTCTTTCCGATGATGCCGCCCGCGAGACGCGGCAGCTTGGCATGATCGACATGAAGGGGCGGGCCGCGGCGCACACTGGAAAGCAGAACAGCGCATGGGCCGGCAGCCGGCAGGGGCGGACCTACACCGTGCAGGCGAACATCATGGTCGGACCAGAAGTGGTCGACGCCGTCGCGACGACGTTCGAGGCGAGCGAAGGCACCGGCATGCCACTCGCCGAGCGCATGATCCTGGCGCTCGAAGCGGGCTACGCGAAAGGCGGCGACAAACGGTGGGGCAATCTCCAGTCGGCCGCCATCAAGATCGCCGATCCGAACGATCCAGGCCGTGGAGGCGATTACATCGCTCTTGCGATCGAAGTCGGCGAGAACGCCGCGCCCGTCGCCGAGATGAAGCGGATCTACTACACGACGGGACGCCGGCTCGGGTACCGCAGCTTCTCGAACGTAGAAGGACCGGATGTGATCGAGCTGAAGCGCATGCTGCACGCGCTCGGCTACTGGCGACCGGCGCTCGCGGCATTTCCTGATGCGCCTCCGTCCACGAACACGCCGAAGATGCGGGATCTGCAAAAGACGGACGCCGCGCAGTACGACAAGGTGATCGCCGAATCGCGTAAGGCGTCTGCGGAGTACAACCGTGAGCACGGCACGTATGACGCGGAAGCGATTGCCGCGGTCGACAAGTTTCGTGCCGAGCACGACCTGAATTATCAGGGCGACGCGGCAGGGCTGGTCGACGCGCGGCTCGTCGACGCCCTGCGGGCGGCGTATTTTGCGAAGGCGAAGCGCCCGTCCAAGTAGTGCTACGGGTGCGTGGCGTGCACACGCGTGTCGAGCAGCACGACCTCCTGACCATCGATCCTGAGCGGAGTGGTTCCCGACAGTCCTTTGATCACGCCGACGAGCGCCGCACCCTCGCCTGTGGACGGGTCGAGCATCAGCACGTCGTTGTGCGCATCGCGCGTGACCGGCACGAACGAGACGTGAACGATCTTCTTGCCGTCGATGACCGCGTGGACGACGACGCCGTCCTTCGATTTCTCGTAGCCGGGCTGATCGAACGCGGAGTGTCCGATGGCGTAAAGAATCGGCTTGCCTTTGTAGACTTCGACGCCCTGCACCGTGTGCGTTCCGTGGCCGTAGACGAGGTCCGCTCCCGCATCGAGCGCCATGTGGGCGAACTGCTTCTGGTACGGTTCCGATATGTGGTTGTCCCGGCGCTCGCCAGATGGCGCGGGCGCCGGCGGCTTGCCGAATTGCGTCGCCGTCGCGCCGTCTCGATTGTGATGCGAGACGACGACGATATCGACCTGCGAACGGAGCCGGCGGATGTCGTCCCGGACGCGATCGACATCTGACGGATCGATCGTGATGCCGTCGCGCGACGATATCTTCGCCACACCCGGCTCGGTGTCGGTCGCGATCTGCTCGTTGTCCTGATACCAGCGCGCCGTGTACTGCAGAAATCCGATCTTGACGCCCTTGCGTTCGACGATCGCAGGTTTGTGCGCGGCCGCGATGTTGGTGCCGCCGCCGGTATGCGTGATGCCGTTTGCATCCAGCACCTTGAGCGTTTGCAGGATGTTGCTGCGGTCGTACGCGACGTTGTTGGCGACGCCGACCACCTTGATGTTCCAGGCGGTCAACGCTTTCACGCCGTCGGGCCCCGGATGCCTCCAGCCGCGCTTGTCGGGGATATCGATCTCGGGACCCTGCGGTTTGACGAGCATGCCCTCGAGGTTGGCGTACACGAGGTCCGCCTGCTTGAGGGTTTCGCCAATGTGCGTGAAGGCGGTCGTGGGATCTGCCCGCAGCTGAATATCGATGTCCCCGATGATCAGCATCGAGACAGCCTTGTCGCCGTACGAGCCCGCCCACTTCCACGCCGCGTCCGCCGCGGCGAGCGCTGCCGCACAGGCGAGGACCGCGATTACCGTCCGGAGGAGATTCTTCATCGACGCAATATACGCCGAAATCGGAGTCGGTGGAATACGTACGGGACGAGGCCGCCGCCTCGCCCCACCCACGCCCTGCGCTCTATTGATAGCGCTGGCCAATCGCCGTGGCGCACGCGCTCAGCAGTTCCGTGCCCGTGACGTCGACAAACCGAACCGCCGCCACGCTGTCGAACGTGTTGGGATCATCCTTTTGCATCGTAATCCTCTGGTCGATCCGCTGAACGCCGCGCGCGAAGCCTGGCGAAGCTGGTGGATTCGGCGCCGACGTGAATTGAATGAACGCATCGCTCGAGGCGGTGAACGTTCGGTGGCCGACATACGCCCACACTCCGTGTCCCGCGCTCCGCTGGCCCGGCTGGAAGGCGGCGTTGTTCGTCGTCTCGATGAGCGTGCCCGCGCTGCCGAACGAGAGATACGAATAGAACGCAGGCTTGGGAACGTTGGTCGTGCAGTCGCGTAGCGTAACCTGCACGAGCCACGTGCCTTCGAGCGCCTTCGACCCTGCATTCTGCGGGCCGTCGCCAGCACGTGCCTGGGCGCCGACACCGAGAACGAGTGCTGCTGCGAGCGCGATCGACATCATTCGGGTCATGGGATCCTCCTGTTGAATCGGCCGCTCTGAACGAGCGGCATTGAGCGACGACCATCGTGCCAGGGAGCAGGCCGGGGAACCATGGAGCGGAGCTGAAATGAACCTGAAGTTTTCCTGAAGCGCCAAGTGGCGTGCCCGCCGCCACTTGTGGCACTGTTACGAAAAGTGTTTCGCTTTGGAGAAAACTTCGAGCTGGACGTCGCGGCGTTTCAGCTGCGGCGCGGCGGCGTGGCGGTGCACCTGGAACGGCGGCCGCTCGAACTGTTGATCATGCTGGTCGAACGGCGGCACGAGCTCGTGCCACGCGCCGACATCGTCCGCAAGCTGTGGGGCCCGGACGTCTTCGTCGACTCCGACATGGGTGTCAACACCGCCATTCGCAAAGTGCGGCAGGCGCTCGGCGATTCGCCCGAGTCTGCACGCTTTGTCGCGACGGTCGCTGGAAAGGGCTATCGCTTTGCCGCGCCGGTCGAGGATACAGCCGCGTTCGGCCCGCGCGCCGGCGCTGCACCCGTGACGATTGCAGTGCTGCCTTTCGACGACCTCAGCGCCGACGGCGACCGCAAATACCTCGCGGATGGTCTGACGGAGGAGGCAATCGCCGTCCTCGGCAACGTCGATCCGGATCGCATCGCCGTAATCGGCCGCACGTCGGTCCTTACGTATCGAGGGACCGCGAAGACGCTTGGCGAGATCGGTCGGGAGTTGCACGCGAGTTACCTCGTGGAGAGTTCGATCCGGAGCGAGGGCGCACGCGTTCGCATCATCTCACGGCTGATTCGCGTCGCCGATCAGGCGCAGGTCTGGTCCGCGTCGTTCGACAGCGAGCCAGACAGCCTCATCGAGTTCCAGCGCGAGCTCTGCGCGGCGCTGGCCGAACATATACGCGTGAAGCTGTCGCCCGACCGTTTGTCGGCGCTGGAACACCGGCACACCCGCGACGCAGAGGCGTATCACCTCTACCTGCGGGGCCGCTATTTCTGGAATCAACTGACGCCGGAGACGACCAGGCGCGCCGTCGACTGCTTCGCACGGGCCGCAGCGCGCGACCCCGACTATGCGCTTGCCTGGTCGGGGATTGCGGACGCCCATGCCTCCAGTCCGATCAGCGGCGACACACCGCCGCTCGTCGTCGGTCCCCTCGGTCTTGAAGCCGCGCGCCGCGCCATCGCCGCCGATCCCGACCTGTCGGAGGCGCACACTTCGGTCGGCTCGGTGCATTTTTTTCTGGACTGGAAATGGACGGAAGCGGAAGCGGCTTACCGCCGCGCGATCGCGCTCGACCCTGGGTACGCGCACGGACATCGGATGCTGGGCATCCTGCTGTCACATATGGCCAGATTCGACGAAGCGCTCGCGTCGATCAGGCGCGCGCGGGAGCTCGATCCGCTGTACGCGATGCATCACGCGCTCTCGGCCCAGATCGCGTTTTCCGCGCGAGAGTATGCGGCGGCCGCGCAGTTCGCGCGTCAATCGATCGCGATCGACCCGACATTCTGGATCGGCCACCTGCAGCTAGCGCAGCCGCTGGGGCAGATGGGCGAGGTCGCCGCAGCGCTCGACGCGCTCGAGCTTGCGCATCGGCTCGGCGGCAACAGCAAGGCGATAGCGCTTCGCGGGTATCTCCTGGGGATGACCGGCCGCGAGGAGGACGCGCGCGGAGTCTTGCGCGCGCTCGAATCGATCGCCCGTGAGCGTTACGTCCCGCCGTACGGGATTGCGCTCGTTCACCTCGGGCTGAACGAGCAGGACGCGGTGTTCGCGTGGCTCGAACGCGCGCTCGCTGTACACGACGTCCATTTGATTTTTCTTCCGGTCGATCCCGAAGTGGGATCCTCTGCGCGGCGATGGGCGCTTCGAGGCACTCCTCGGGCGCTGCGAATTCGCCGCCTAGCGGCCGCACGCGGTAGAATCGGCGGCACCTGTGGAGGTTCCCATGCGTCGCGCGTTGCTCCCGATCGTCCTCTTGTTCGTACTGCTCGTCGCGCTGCCGTCACGCGCGCTGGCCACCTGGTCGGTGGTCGCCGTCGACCGGAGCACCGGCCGCGTCGTGATCGCGTCGGCGACGTGCGTCAATCAAGACGACGACTTCCTGAAGAACGTTCAGGCGGTCGTCGTCCCCGGCAAAGGCGTCGCAGCCTGCCAGGCCGCCGTCGACGGCACGCATCAGAATCAGATGCTAGTGTTTCAGGAGCTGCAAAAAGGAACGGACCCGAAAGAAATCATCAACCTGTTGAGCAAGGATCCTGCGTATCAGAGCCGTCAGTTCGGCATTCTCGATCTCACCGGCCGCCGCGCCGGCCACTCCGGGCTGACCAATGGGTACGTGTCGCAGGATATCCAGGGCCAGGTGCCCGGCACCGAGATCTTCTACTCGATTCAAGGCAATATTCTGCGACCCGGCAACGTCGTGCCGAATGCGGTGCAGGCCTTCATCCACGCGAAAGGCGCGATCACCGATCGGGTGATGGCGGCGATGGAGGCGGCCGACGGCTCCGGCGGCGACAGCCGCTGCACGTGCCCGCCGTGGCCGACCGATGGAACGAAACCGGCGATCCCGTGCGACGAGAAAACCGCGCACGTGCTCGTACATCCTGATGGCTGAGAAGACCGACACGAACGGAGACTCGCACAACAACGGCAAGTACGCGATGTACATCAACGTCTCGCAGCCGGCGCCCGATCATCCGAAGGGGATTAAGGAAGGCGAGAACCTGAACCCGGTGAAAACGCTTCGGATGAGGTACGACGCGTGGCGGAAGCTGCAGCCGGCGTCGTTCAAATAGGAGCCCACGCGATGCGACTCATGAGATGCGGTCTCGTTCTGGCGTTCGTGTACGCGGGGATCATTGCAGCGACGGCCCAGTCGGCGACAGGCGCCGTGCAGCCGCCCCCGCCGACCGCCGGTCAGCGCGGGGCCCAGCCGCCGGCCCCGGGTGGACGTGGCGGAGGGCGCGGACGCGGTGCGATTCAAGTGATGACGCTCACGTCGAGCGCATTTTCGGACGGGGCGAAGATTCCGCCGAAGTTCACGCAAGCCGGCGAAGAGGCGTCGCCGGCCCTGGCGTGGAGCGGCGCACCCGAGGGCACCGCGAGCTTCGTCGTGATGATGCACGACGTGGACACCGCAATTCAGCCGGGCAACGACGACATGCTCCACTGGATGCTGTGGAATATTCCGCCTACCGTGACGAGCATACCCGAGCACGTACCTGTGGTCCCGCAGCTCGAAGACGGGACGCGGCAGATCAGCGCGACGGGTCCGTACTACCGCGGCCCCGGCGCGCCCGCGTCCGGCCCCGCGCATCATTACGTGTTCGAGCTCTTCGCGCTCGACACGATGCTCGAGGTCCCCGCGGTCGGCGCGTCGCCGCCGCAGACGCGCGCGGCGATCGCCGCGGCGATGGCGACTCACGTCCGCGCAAAGGCGGCGCTGGTCGGGCTGTTCAAGCGCGAATAGCAAGGTTAGCGAACCGGGCGGAAAGTATCGATCGCGACACGCCGCGAAGGTGTGAACAAGCGCGGGACCCCGCGAAAATCAAGAAACGTGGTACACGCCAGCACTCGCCGAAGGATCGTGGTCGAGCAGTACGACCCGGCCTGGCCAAGGGTCTTCGACCAGTTGCGGGCACGCGTCTGGACGGCTGTCGAGGACATCGCGATCTCCGCGGAACATGTCGGCAGCACGTCGGTGCCAGGCCTCGCGGCCAAGCCGATCATCGACATCAGCATCGTCGTGCGCGATCGCGCCGAGGTGCCGCTCGTCGTGGCCCGGCTCGCGCCGCTCGGGTACGTGCACCGCGGCGATCTCGGCATCGAGGATCGCGACGCGTTCGATTCACCGCCCGGCCTGCCGGCACACAATCTCTACGCGTGTACGCAAGGAGGTCTCGGACTCCAGAATCAGCTCGCGGTGCGCGATTACTTGCGCGTACATCCCGCCGCCGCTGGCGAATACGGTGCGTTGAAGAAACGTCTCGCGGCGGAGTTCCCGCACGACATCGGCCTATACGTCGCTGGAAAGACAGATTTTCTGCTCGGCATCTTGCGCGCGGCAGGGCTGTCGGCTGACTCGCTCGATGCGATTGAGCACGCGAACCGCAGCGAAGAGTCGACGTGGCGCAAGTCGTTTCGGACCGAGAGTGCGCTCGCAGCTCACGTCGAAGCGCTGAACGCGTTCGGATCGCACCGCGCCGTCGCCGTCGTCGACGTGCTGCAGAACGAGGCCGCGGTGCTGCTCGAGCGCGTCACGCCCGGCGAGCGCCTGGCGTCTATCGCCGCCGAAGACGATGCGATGGCCGTCGTTGCGCGGCTCTTCGCCGAGGGGTGGCCGAAAGCGCCAGACCCCGCGAGGGCAATGCCGCTTCGGACATTCGCGGAGTCACTTACGCGTGCCGCGGCTGTCGATCGCGCATTCGACCGGCCGGCCACGCTTCTCGGCGAACTGCTCACCACCTCGACCGACCAGGTTCTGCTGCATGGCGACCTGCACTACGACAACATCCTGTCCTCCGATCGTGCCGGCTATCTACTGATCGATCCCAAAGGCGCAATAGGCGACCCTGCCTTCGACATTGGTTATGTCGTGAGCCGTCCGATGCCGGCTGCGCTGGGCACGCTCTCGTTCGCCGAGGCCGTGGGTCAGCGGCTCGCGTTCCTGCCCAAAATGCTCGGTCTCGACCCGCAGCGCGTCGCCGCCTTCGCCTATGTCGCCGCCGCACTGTCGACCGCCTGGGCACGCGAAGACAATGATCCTCTGCTCGAGGACTTCATGCACGCGATGCGCATTCTCGAAGGTCGTTGTTAGCCGATGTAAATCAGGCTGCCAGAGGAGCCGCGTGAACCGGCGCCGGTCTCTCGCGATTGACGCGCGCCAGCCGCGCGGCGTCGAGCAGTTTGGCGACGGTGATCACGAACATCACCTGCACGAGCGTATTGACCAGGAGACCACGCGGGAAGGGTGTGTGCGCAATCAGCAACAGACCGTACACGTGGAGCACGAATGCGCCGAGCGAGCGCTGCCCGAGGGTGACGAAGATCGAATGGAGCGGCCGCAGCGCCGACCAATAGCGTGTCAGGCCGGCATATGCCACGGGCAGCGCGATGGCGAGGTTCGCGAGACGGCCGATGCCCAGCGCGGTCAGGCTGAAATAGCGCGAGTAGACGTACACGAAACGGTCCGGCGCCACGACGCTCAGATGGAGCCACGACGGGCCGTCAGACCATGGATTGCAGAACGCGAAGATGCCGAAACCGGCGGTCGCGAGCGCGGCAGCGCACGCGAGCCGCGGAATACGCATGGCGAAGTTCGCAATGTCGGTTCGGTGATAGCCGATCGTGATGCCGTGCACGAACAGCAGCTGCCACGCCAGGATCGGAAACACCGACTCGAAGCTGGCAATCGTGAGCTGATACGGCGCGATGCGGTAGCAGAGATACAGTCCCCAGCTGACGGCGAGCAGCGAGCGCCATCCAGTGCGATGCAGCATCAGCAGGCATGGCACCGACGCTGCGACGAGCCACACATACAATCCGACGATTTCGAAAGGCCACGGCCCGGCGCGCATGGACAGGATGTCGCGCCACCCGTCGATCGTCAGCGCCCGCGGTGCGAGGAACCACGCCGGTCCATGTCCTTCCCACGACGTCACGGCGCTCACGTCGACGCCGAGGCAGCCGAGGAGGATCACTGACACCGTGACGGCGACGAAGGTGACATAGAGCAGCGCCGCGCGGCGGGCAAGGCCTCGGACGACTGGCCGCCAACCGCCGCGGAGGAGCCGCCGGCTGACACCATCCCGAGCACGATCCCTGACAGGACGACGAACACCTCAGCCGCGGTGACCACCCAGAATCGCTCGTAGGAAAACCAGCCGAGCAGCGAGGACAGTTTGGAGTGGTTGACGATGACGCAGGTCATCGCGAGGCCGCGCAGCCAGTCGATTCGCAGATCGCGCGAGGCGGAGGATTCGGGCGGCTGACCTGAGGGCACAAGCGCGCGCTCGCAATCCCGGTGCCCGGCTGACCCCGCGCCTGTACTCAGTTGAGCTCGAGTGAAAACGCTACGCGAACAGCCGATATTTACGCAGTTTCAGGACGTCGCGTCGAGAAAGAACGGCTATACTGATCGCGCTCGCCCCCGACATCAGCCCCAGCGTTCGTAAGGAAGTCGATGGATCTGCGCCGCCCGTTCCCCGTGTGTGGACGCGTGTTATCAGCTGCCGCGGGTGCCGCCCTCGTCTGTTTCGCTCTCGCCGCGCCCCGCCTGTCCGCCGAGGGCGCATGCGAACGGCTCCGCGATCTGAAGCTGCCGCACGCGGCCATCACCAGAGCAACCGCGGTGCGCGCCGGCGCGGCGCCGTTTTTCACCGAGCGAGCGTTCTGTCGCATTCAGGCGACTATCGTTCCGACCTCCGATTCGGATATCAAAGTCGAAGTCTGGCTGCCGATTCACGGCTGGAACGGAAAATTTCAGGCCGTCGGCAACGCCGACGCGGCCGGCGTGATCAGCTACGACGCGATGGTCGAGGCGATACGCCGCGGCTATGCGACGAGCTCCACCGACACCGGGCACGTGGGCAACACGCTGGCGTTCGCGCTCGGACATCGCGAGAAGTACGTCGACTTCGGGTACCGCGCGGTCCACGAGATGACCGTGAAAGCGAAGGCGATCATCGCCCGCTTCTACGGGACGCCGGCGTCACACGCGTATTGGAACGGGTGCTCGCAAGGCGGTCGTCAGGGCATTACCGAAGCCATACGCTACCCGGCCGACTACGACGCGATCGTTGCGGGCGCTCCGGCGATCGAGCACATGCGGCTTCACGCCATGCGGCTCGCCCTGAACATGTTCGTCCACCGCAGTGGGGACAGCTACATTCCGCCGGCGAAGTATCAGTTGATTCACCGGGCGGCGCTGCAGGCCTGCGACAGGCTCGACGGCCTCGCTGACGGTCTGATCGCAAACCCGACACGATGCCACTTCGATCCGGTCGTCCTGGAGTGCCCGGGGGCCGATGGTCCATCGTGTCTCACCGAAGTAGAGGTCGAGACGGCGCGCGCCATGTACACGCCGATTGTTCTGCCGTCCACCGGACGCATCGTGCTGCCGGCGCTCCTGCAGCCAGGTTCCGAGCTCGGCTGGGCACGGCTGGGCGGCGCGCAGCCGCTCGTCAATGCCATCGAGCCGTTCAAGTACGTCGTGTTCAAGAACGCGAACTGGGACTGGCACGCGTTTCACCTCGCCACCGATCTGCCGCTGGCGATTCGCGCGGATGAAGGCGTCATCGATCGAACCGATCCCGATCTGGAGCCGTTCTTCGATGCGGGCGGGAAGCTGCTGATGTATCACGGCTGGTCCGATCCGCAGGTGCCGGCGCTCGACACGATCGGATACTTCAACGCCGTCCTGAAGACCACGGCCGAAGCGCGACGCGGAACCTCGATCGAGCTTTACATGGAGCCAGGCGTGAGCCACTGCTTCGGCGGCGACGGTCCCGACACCTTCGACGCCGTCGGCGCGCTCGACCAGTGGGTGCGCACCGGCCGCGCGCCGTCGCGCATCGTTGCCGCGATGTCAGGAGGCGACGTTGCCCGCACGCGGCCGCTGTGCCGGTATCCTGAAATCGCCAAGTACGTCGGCAGCGGCAGCATAGACGACGCGTCGAGCTTTCGCTGCACGACCGACGCCGCGCCCGCACTTCGCACCGCGAGCATTAAGTAGAGTCATCGCCAGCGCCGGTACTCGTGGGGCCCCGCGAGCATTAAGAAAAGCCGCGACGCGCACGACCTGGCCCCTCAGAACACTCTGATCGACGAGATCCTGTCGTTCCACATGCCGCCGAGATTCTCGACGTCCGATGTGAGCCGCGTCGCGCGGCCACGGAAATCGACGTCGATGAAGATCATGACGTTGGCGCCGCGGACGCGGACCGAGGAGATGTGATCGTTGAACCCCGGCGGAAGCGACGTGAAGCTGCCGCCGCGCGGGACGCAGAAGTTCTGCCCGCGGAAGCCGACGTCCTGGTAAAAACATGCGCCCTCGCGAGGCATCTGCGCGTTGCCGCCCCACACGGGACGCTGGTCGCTGCCCCAAGACGAGGTGCTGACTCGCGCGGACGAGATCGCATCGTTCCAGCCCTGGCCTCGCAGATCGCGGACGTCGCTCGCGAATCGCGCGGAGGGTCCACGGAATCGGATATCCTTGAACACGATCACCTCCGCGCCCCCGAATAGTTTGATCGACGAAATCCGATCGTTCATGCCGGCCGGCAACGCATCGAGCGCGTCGCCTTGTCGCACGCAGAAAGACTGTCCTCTGAAGTCGACATCGTCATAGAAACACACGCCGGTACGGGGCGTCTGATCACCACGGCCCCACCGTGGCTGCGCGTAAAGGCCGGACGAGAACACCAGCGCGATGAAGACAGCGGCGAGCGATGCGGTTCGGGCGCGACACCTCATATCCGTTCCTTTCTCTCGTGAGCGTCCATTCGCTCACTGATGGCGATAATCAATCCAAGGGTCGTCGATTGCCAGCCACGGTCATACGCACGCAAGCTTCGGGCCTATAATCGCCGCGACGGCAACTCAACTATAACGGAGATGACCAAATGCGCTATTTGATCCTCGGCGTGCTCGCAGTGTGTATCGCGTCGCCGGCGCAGGCACAGGCACAGAAAATCGATCCTCAATTGATGGCTCCCATCACCAAGTTCATGAACGCGTTCAACAAGGGCGACATGGCCGGCGCTGCGGCGGCACACATGGCGGATGCCGACCTCGTGATCATCGACGAGGTGCCGCCATTCATGTGGCGCGGCGCGGAGGCGTTCAAGACATGGGCGGCCGATCTCAGCGCGGGTGCGACGAAGGCCGGCCTCACCGATCAGAAGGTGACGATCAGCCCCGCGACGCGAGCCGAAGTAAACGGCAGCGACGCCTACGTCGTCGTGCCCGCCGTCTACTCGTTCAAGGAAGGCGGCGTTGCCAAGCGCGAGAGCGCCCACATGACGTTCGCGTTGAAGAAAGGTTCGTCGGGCTGGCTAATTCACGGCTGGGCATGGAACGGACCGTCGGCCGCCAAGGCCGTCACTGCTGGCAAGAAATAGATGTGGATCGTCAGCCGCAGGTCCACATGGCCGGCGCCGCGCGCGCCTTCGGCGATGTCTGTCCTTCGCTTGCCAGTTCGACTAGCATGTAGCGAGGGAGACGCGGTTCCTGCATGAGCAAAGTTCGCGTGCTGTGTTTTTCGATGTCGGTGGATGGCTACGGCGCCGGGCCGAATCAGGACTTGAAAAATCCGATTGGCGTCGGCGGCGCTGAGCTGATGGAGTGGTTCTTTCCCACGCGCGTTTGGCAGCAGATGCACGGTCATGCCGAGGGTGAGACGGGCGTCGACAACAAAATTGCGGAGGAAGGATTCGCGAACGTCGGCGCGTGGATCCTGGGCCGCAATATGTTCGGACCGATCCGGGGCCCGTGGCCGGACGAGAGTTGGAAGGGCTGGTGGGGCGACGAGCCGCCGTATCACACGCCCGTGTTCGTGCTCACGCACCATCCGAGGCCGCCGCTCGAAATGGCTGGGCGGAACGACCTTCAGCTTCGTCACAGATGGCATCCACGCGGCGCTCGTTCGCGCCCGCGGCGCGGCTGGCAACGGCGACGTGCGCATCGGTGGCGGCGTGTCGACCGTTCGCCAGTTCCTCGGCGCGGGACTCGTCGACGAACTGCACCTCGCGCAGCGGCCTGTCCTTCTCGGCACCGGTGAGCGTCTGCTGACTGGCCTCGATCTGCGATCCCTCGGCTACGAGTGCACACGCGCGGTGGCGGGCGAGCGCGCGACACACATCTATATCAGCAAGAAAATGCGATAGCGGGCGACAATGACGCCGGCAAGTGCGCGCCCCTGCGCCCAAGGCAGGAAGTGGTACCGGTTGGTTCCATCTGGCCATTCCGCCCAATCAGCGATCGACTGAGCGAACGATGCGAATGGTCTACATTATTGCGCGCATGAAAAAGCCTTCCCTCGTGCTTGCACTGCTGCTTCTCACATCCGCCAACTCGCCCTCTGCACAGCCGGTCGACGTTACGGCGCAGATGGATGCCATCGGCCACGCGCTCGGGGTCGGATGCGAGTTCTGTCACCTGGCCGGCGACTGGAAGAGCAGCGCGAAAGCGCCGTTCGCCACCGCGCAGAAGATGATGCAGATGGTCGAGGCGCTCAACGCGAACCAGCTTGCTGGCATCGGCGGCGTTGCCTGCTGGACGTGCCACCAGGGGCAGCGCACGCCGTCGCGTCTGCCGCAACGGGCGCTCGCGGCGGAACGCGAGCGCTGGCCGGCGTCGCTCGCCGACGCATCCGATCGCGTGAAGCTGGCGATGACCGTGAACAACGTGACGCTCGGTGTCGGCTGCGATCACTGTCACGACCCGTCGAACTGGAAATCGCCGGAGAAGCCAGCCTACAAGATGGTCGCGCGGATGAACGCGATGTTCGATGAGTTCCCGAAGTTCATGCCGCCAACCGCCCGTACGCAGTGCTGGATGTGTCACAAGGGCAGCACGCGTCCGGAGCGGACGCCTCCTTCAATGACAGCACCCGCAGGCGGTGTGTCCATCGAGCAGAAGTCGCAGGGCACAATGCCCGGCGCACAGATCGTCGTCAGCTTTGATGGTCTGGGCTTCGGCATGACGCCGGGCCCGGGCACGAACAGCCCGCCGGCGCCGAGGAATCCATCCGATAACACGATCGCGGTCGGACCCGATCGCGTCGTGCAAATTGTCAACTCGCAGCTGGCCGTCTTCACGAAAAAAGGCGACGTCGTGTACGGGCCGGTCAGCACGAACGCGCTCTTTGCCGGTTTTGGCGGCGTCTGCGAAGCGCGGCCGAATGGCGATGCGGTCGTGCGCTACGACCAGCTCGCCGATCGTTGGCTTGTCGTCATGCCGATCTTTCGTCGGACCGTGTTCAATCGCGATCGGTCGAAGCCGGGCGAGCCGGCTGCGCCGGGCGAGGCCGCGCGTCCCGGCCCCGCCGCGAAACCCGGTCCGCCGCCGCCTCTGCCGGCGGCACCGCAGCGAGGCGCGGCGTCGGCGCAGGCTGAAGACGGTACGTACGCGATCTGCTACGCCGTGAGCACGACGAGCGATCCTCTCGGCCCGTATTACCGCTACGCGTTCGAACGCCCGCTCTTCCCGGACTATCCGCGCCCGGCGATATGGCCCGATGGCTACTACGTGCCGACGAGCACCGGCGACGAAGTGATTCAGAAGCACGCCTGCGTCGCCGAGCGCACGAAGATGCTCAAAGGCGAGCCGGCGCACGAACAATGCATCGTCGTCGACGGCGTCAATTTTCTGAACAACGCCGATCTCGACGGCAAAGCGCTGCCGCCATCCGGAGCACCCAACATCGTGCTTGCCGCCGGCGGCACCCAGCTGAAGACCATCCTGAACGACGATGCGATCTTCGCGTGGAAGTTTCACGTGGATTGGAGCGAACCGTCGAAGACCACGCTCGAGGGCCCCGTGCGAATCAGCGTTGCGCCCTACAGCTATTTGTGCGGCGGCCAGTTGACGAGTTGCGTGCCGCAACCTGGCACCGATCGCAGGCTCGACGCACAAGGCGACAAGATCATGGCGCGCGTCGTCTATCGAAATGTGCGTGGGCGTGAATCGATCGTCGCGACCCACTCCGTCAATGCCTCATCGGGAGCCGGCGGCGTCCGCTGGTATGAGCTCATGCTCGACAAGAACCGCGACGTGCATCTGTATCAGCAGGGCACGTACGCACCAGACGGGTTCTTTCGCTGGATGGCGAGCCCGGCGATCGATCGAGAAGGGAACATCGGCATCGGCTACTCGTTCGGCGGCGCTCCGAATTTCGCCGGTCAACGGTTCGCCGGTCGGCGTGCGGCAGATCCGCCGGGACAACTAACGCTTCACGAAACCGTACTCGCGGCCGGGGAAGAGGCGCAGACCAATACCCTCCGGTGGGAGGATTACAGCCAGACCGCGATGGACCCATCGGACGACTGCACGATCTGGTATGTTGGCGATTATCTGAAGAAGGACGCGCCGAGCTACTCCACGCGCATCGGCGCATTCCGGATGCCCGGCTGTAACCAGCGGTAGGACAATCACCACCACCAACCACCAGCCACCAGCCACTAACCACGAGCCACCAGCCACCAGTTATGTCCGCAGCCTCACATCTCGGCATCAACCTTCGCGAGTACGACGCGCGCATCCGCACGTTCATCCCGCGCTACGAGGCGATGCTCGACGAAGCGGCGTCTGTCGTTCACCTCGCTGGTCGATCGCCCATCGTGGCCGATCTCGGTATCGGGACCGGAGCGCTGTCGGCGCGGGTGCTTCAAGCCGCGCCCCGCGCTCGGATTGTCGGCGTCGACAGCGACGACGCCATGCTGGCCGTGGCTCGCCGTCGCCTCGGCAGTCGGCTCACGACGCTGCACGGCGATTTCGAACGAATACTGGAGCAGTCGCCAGCCGTTGACGCGGTGACCGCGTCGTTCGCACTGCATCACGTTCGAACGCGAAAGCAAAAAGCGGCGCTGTATCGCCGCATTCACCGCCGCCTTCGGCGCCGCGGTCTGCTGGTCAGCGCGGACTGTTATCCCGCATCCGATCCACGCCTGCGAGAGCGCGATCGCGATGCGTGGCTCGACCACCTGCAGAAGTACTACACCCGCCGTCAGGCGATTGCCTTTTTCAAGGCGTGGGCGCGAGACGATGTGCACTTTTCGCTCGAGGACGAGCTCAGGATGCTGCGCGCGGCTGGATTCAGGCCTGAGGTCCGATGGCGCGTCGAGTCGTTCGCCGTGGTCCTCGCGCTGAAGCGCTGAGACCGCGACGCCTCACTCCCGGATGCGCGCTTCGATGCGCCGGTCCGGAACGAGCCAGATGAGCGCCACGGCCACGTAAATCACGTCGGCGACCGGCTCGTAGAAGAACGCCATCGGAATCGCGAGCACGTAGAGCCCGAGCGACAGATAGCCTTTGATGTCGTTTCCAATCGCTTCGGCCAGCCTGGAGTGCGGCCCTTCGGCCGCGAGGATCGTCCGCAGGAGAATCGTGTACGCCATCGCGGCGCAGAGGAGCACGGCGCCGTACAGAGCCGTTGGCACCGCGTTGAAATGATTTTCGCCCATCCACTCGGTTACGAACGGCACGAGCGACAGCCAGAACAGCAGATGCAGGTTCGCCCACAGCACTGCGCCGTTCACGCGCGTCGTGGCGTGCAGCATGTGGTGGTGGTTGCTCCAGTAGATGCCCAGAAAAACGAAGCTCAAAACGTAGGTGAGGAACACCGGAAGAAGCGGACTGAGCGCGGCCCAGTCCGTTCCGTGAGGCACTTTCAGTTCGAGCACCATGATCGTGATCAGAATCGCGATCACGCCATCGCTGAATGCTTCGAGTCGCGTTTTGTTCACGAGACGCTCGTCTGACGCGTCGAGCTACTGCTTCTCCTGTTTTTCCGGCACCGCGTCGAGGCCCATTCGCTGCGCCAGACGGTTGAACGTCGGCAGGTCGGTCGTGAGCACCTGCTGAAGCCGATCCGTCTGGGCCTTCAACTCGCCCTTGATGTCGTTGAAGATCGCGCCCGTGTTGCTCGTGGGCCGGCCGTCGCCCGTTTCCACGACGCGGAGCAGCGACGCCAGACGATTGTTGATCTTGATCGGGAAGTTCAACGGATCCTGGTTACTCTGGTTGCGGACCTGGTAGACCTCTTCCTCCACGGCCGTCAGCTCTCGCGTGAGCCGGTTCGCGATCGCGCGCAGATCGGCATCGTCTTTTTTCTTCAAGCGATCGTCCACCTGCTGCTTGATGCGGCGGATCTGAATGACGGCGTCGTTCGCTTCGTTGACCTTGTCGCGAATCTGGCTCGCCATGTCGAACTGCGCCTGCAGGTCGGCCTCGGTCGCCTCGTGGTACGGATGTTTCTTCACCGTGAGCGGCTGCGTCTGCGCCTGTCCGTCGACGGTGAGCCGCACTTGATATGTGCCGGGGAGCGCGACCGGACCGTTCGTCGTCGCGCCCCACAGCACCATGCCGGGGAACGAAACGACCGGCTGATACTGCAGATCCCACGTGAACCGGTTCAGGCCCGGAGTGATGTTCGCCGTCTGCGGACCTCCTCGTCCGCGCCCTTCTTCGTCGTCGGGCGGCAACTCGTCGCTGCCGCGGCCTGCCTGCGCCGTCGCCGCGGCGGGAGCACTCGTCGTCTGTGTCGCGGCTCCGCCGGCGCGGCCCGCGGGAGCTCCGCCACGGCCTTCACGGCCGGCATTCGGCAGCGCGCCCTCGAACGTCCGGACAACCTGGCCTTTGCTGTCGAGAATGTCGAGCGTCATTTTCTGCGGCTGGGTCTTCAGCAGGTAGCTGATTGTCGCGCCGCCGGCGCCGCGTATCGCGTCGCCCGGTTTGAACAGGTACGCGTTGGTTGTCGTGACCTTCGCGGCATATTCCCGCAGCGGCTGCACGTTGCCGAGGATATAGAAGCCGCGGCCCATCGTCGAAATCGTGACGTCGTTGCCTTCGACCCAGATGTCGGATACCTGCGTGTCCGGCAGATGACCGGATAACGACTGCCAGTGGTCCCCGTCGTCGATGGATACGTAGAATGCGTGCTCCGCGCCGGCATAGAGCAAGCCCTTCCTCGTCGGATCCTCGCGGACGGAGGACACGTAGTCGTTCGCGGCGATTCCGTTCACCACTCTTGTCCAGGTGCGGCCGAAGTCGTGCGTACGGAAGATGTACGGCGCGTAATCCTCGAGGAGCGGTTTCTTCACGGACACGTACGCCGTGCCGGCGTCGAACGCCGATGCGTCGATCTGGCTGACGCGGCCGAGGTCGGGCATTTCCTTCGGCGTCACGTTCGTCCATGTTTTGCCGCCGTCGCGCGTCACCTGCACGAGGCCATCGTCAGATCCGGCCCACAGCACGTTGATGTCGGTCTTGCCAGGCGCGAGCGAAAACACGGTGCCGTAGATTTCGGGGCTGTTCATGTCGTGCGTGATCGGGCCGCCCGAATCCTGCATCGTTTTCGGATCGTGACGCGTCAGGTCGCCGCTGATCGCGGTCCAGTCCTGTCCGCCGTTTGTCGTCTTCCAGACGCGTTGCGAGGATGTATAGAGAGTCTTTGAGTCGACCGGCGAGAAGATAATCGGATACGTCCACTGCCAGCGTTCCTTGACTGCGCTCGACGGCTCACCGGAAAAGAATCGCGGGTATGCGCCGACTTCCTTCAGCTCGCCGGTCCGTCGATTGAGGCGTGTGAGGAACGACCCGTTGTTCGCGCCGGCGTAGTAGATGTCGAAGTTCGTCGGGTCTGGCGCGATGTAGCCCGGCTCCCCGCCGCCCGCTTCGTACGGCGGGACGACGTTGCCGCGGCCGAAGCCGCGTCCACCGGCGAGATTCGTCGCGCTCGAGACGCACATCGTGGTGTTGTCCTGCTGCGCGCCGCACACGTGATATGGCACGTGCTTCGTCGTGGCGACGTGATAGAACTGCCCGGTCGGAAAATCCTGGTTGGACCACGTGCGCTGCGCCACGTCCACGTTGTAGCTGACGGCGCCGCCGCCGTCGTTTCCAAGCACGACGTGCTTCGAGTCGTCTGGATCGATCCACAGATCGTGATGGTCGCCGTGCGTCCCGTTGCCGATGTTCTGCAGCGTTTTCCCGCCGTCGACCGAGCGAAACGCGCTCGTGTTCAGCATGTAGACGATGTCTTTGTTGTTGGGATCGGCGAAGACGTGCGTGTAGTAGAACGCGCGCTGCCGGATATTGCGGCCGGCGTTTACCAGCTTCCACGTCGCGCCCGCATCGTCGGAGCTGAAGAGGCCGCCGTTGTCGTTCTCGAGCAGCATATAGACGCGGTTCGGGTCGGCGCCGGAAATGCCGACGGTGATCTTGCCGTCGAGCCCCTGCGGGAGGCCGGGGTTGCGGGTAATCTCTTTCCAGGTCTCGCCGCCGTCGGTCGATTTGAAAACGCCGCTGCCGGGGCCGCCGCTCGACATCTGGTACTCGACGCGATATGCCTCCCACAGCGTCGCGAACATCACATTCGGGTTCTTGCGATCGATCTCGATGTCTGCCGCTCCGGTCTTTCCGTTCCGGAAGAGCACCTTCTTCCACGTCTTGCCGCCGTCGATTGTCTTGAACACGCCGCGCTCGTCGCTGTCTTTGCCGTAGCGGCCGAAGTCGGCGACGAAGGCGATGTCGGGATTCGTGGGATGAATGCGGATCTTGGAGATCGCGTCCGAATCGGTGAAGCCGACGTGTGCCCACGTCTTGCCGGCGTCGGTCGATTTGTACACGCCGTCACCCGGCATGATGTTGCCGCGAATGCAGCTCTCGCCGGTGCCGATGAATAGGATGTCGGGATTCGATTCCGAGACCGCGACTGCGCCAACCGACGAGCTCGTGATCTGACCGTCAGTGACGGGCGCCCATGTGGTGCCGCCGTCGGTCGTTTTCCAGAGCCCGCCGCCGACCGCGCCGAAGTAGGCTTCCTTCGCCCGGCCTTTCACGCCCGACACGGCGATCGATCGGCCGCCGCGCAGCGGACCGATGCTGCGCCACTCGAAGCCCTTGATGATTGCCGGATCGATGGCGCTGTCCGCTGATGCGGCCTGTGCGGTCTCAGTAGTCGGCGTGCGTTCGGCGCCGACGCCAAAATTCCATCCGGCGGCGAGCGCCAGAATCGCAGTAGTAAACAAGAATGTGCGGTGTGCAAGAATGCGGGACATGCGGACGTCCTCCTCGGAGATTAATCGAGGAGTCTAGCATGACGCTTCATGGCGCAAGGCGCAACGCTCTACACCTTCGACATCGATCTGGCGGACGCGGATCGCGCCGTGTACGAGTCGCTTGCGCTGCGCGTCGCTCGCCATCCTTCCGAGTCTGAGGATACCTCGTCACACGCGTCCTGGCTTACGCGCTCGAGTTCACCGACGGGATCGCGTTTTCGAGCGGCGGCCTCTCATCCCCTGACGAACCTGCGATCGCGGTGCGCGATCTCACCGGCGCGTTGATCTCATGGATTGAGGTCGGCAGTCCCGACGCGGCTCGGCTGCACAAGGCGTCGAAAGCATCGCCGCGCGTCGCGGTGTACACATACAAAGACGTCGAGCGGCTCGCGCGAAGTCTGGAAGGAGAGCGGATTCATCGCGCAGCCGAACTGGAGCTTCACGCGATCGACCGTCCCGCTCGTCTCGGCGCTCGTGGATCGCCTCGACCGACGGATGGCGTTCGCGCTCGGCGCCTCCGGCCGCGAGCTCTTCGTTTCGATCGGTGCCGAGACGCTCACCGGCCGGGTGAGGCGCTGGAATCCGACCGGCTGAGCGCGTTACCGTCGCGGCAGCAGCGCCTTCGGCACTTTGGCGACGACGGTGAAGTTGGGGTCCACCACGTTCGCGATTTCGTATTCAGCCGCCTGCCCCATGAAGGTCTGCGCGCCTCGTTCGCTGAATCCGTAGTCGGCCATCAGCCATCGCTGCATCTCGCTCGTCGCGTGCTGAAACGCTTCGAGCAAGCGGCCGCGCGCTGCCGAGCACCATCACGTGTGTCGCGTTCTCGAGGCGCGGCCAGCCAATTGTCTTCTTCTTCACCAGGGTGACGGTGAACTCGACGTCCATCGACGTCTCGAGGCCCGTGCCCGCCACCTCGCCTTCGCCCATGCGCGCGTGGCCGTCGCCGATGAACAGCAGCGCGCCCGGTTCGTTGACCGGCAGCATCAGCGTCACGCCGGCATTCATCCCGGCGTAGTCCATGTTGCCGCCGAAGGCTCCCGGCGTCGACGGCGGCGATCGCTTCCTTTCTCGACGGCGCGACGGCGACGCAGCCGAGCATCGGCTTGAGCGGCAGCTCGATGCCGCCCGGCTGCACGTCGCCCTGATCGAGCCGCGCGACGCCCTTCGCCTTGTCGATCGTCCACGTCAGCCGCTTCGGTTCGCGCTCCACGCGCGCCGAAATCGACCCCGGGTCGACGGCGTACGGCGCGAGCAGACTGCCGGAGTAGGCCATCGCGCGATTCGTCTCGAGCTTGTCGAATCGCACAACGAGCATGTCGCCCGGCTCGGCGCCTTCGACATAAAAAGGACCGGTCTCCGGATTGCCGCCCGCGCCGGTCGGCTTGCCGTCCCAATCGACGCCTGCCGCATCGATGGTCTTGGTGACGACGCGGTCGCCAGGCTTCACTCTCAGCACCGGCGGATGAGCGCCTGAATAGGTGTTGAAGTAGTGATCCGGGACGTAGCGATGCGTTTCCTGGGCGGCAATGCTGTGAGCCGATCCGACGAGAAGAGCGAGGAGCGAGAACCATCGAATCATGGCGGTCATTCTCGTCTGCCGCGCCGTTGCATTCAAGCTGACCGTGCGCAAAAAGCCATATAATCCCCGCGAACTCCTATCAGCCTCCGGAGAAGATCACATGAAGCCATTTCGACTCCTCACACTGCTCGCGGCACTCGGCGCCGCGTTTGGCGTCCAGTCGCTCCTCGCAGTTTCCCAGCAAAGCGGCGAATCCAAAGCGGCGGCGGGCGGCGGTCCGTTCGACGCGCTGCATTTCCGCCCGATCGGTCCGGCGTCGATGTCGGGCCGCATCGCCGATATCGCGGTCTACGAGCCGAACCCGGCGATCTTCTACGTCGGCACGGCGCACGGCGGCGTGTGGAAGACGACGAACAACGGCACGACGTTCGAGGCGCAGTTCCAGGACCAGGGGCTGATGTCGATCGGCGACGTCACCGTGTCGCAGAACAACCCGGATCTCGTCTGGGTCGGCACCGGCGAGTCGAACAACCGCCAGAGCACGTCGTGGGGCGACGGCGTCTACAAGTCGACCGACGGCGGCAAGACCTACATGAACATGGGCCTCAGCACCTCGCGCTACATCAACCGCATCGTCATCGATCCGCGCAACAACGACATCGTCTTCGTCGCGGCGACCGGCAGCCTGTTGGGTCCGGGCGGCGAGCGCGGCGTCTACAAGACGACCGACGGCGGCAAGACGTGGAAGCAGACGCTGAAGGTCGACGACGACACCGGCGCGAACGATCTCGTGATGGATCGCGACCAACAATCAGATCCTGTACGCGTCGACGTATCAGCGGCGCCGCACGGCCTGCTGCATGAACGGCGGCGGCCCCGGCAGCGGCGATCTGGAAGTCGACCGACGGCGGCGAGACGTGGACGAAGTTGACCGAGCGGCCTGCCGAATGAACCGCTGGGCCGCATCGGCCTCGACGTCTATCGCCGGCGCCCGAACATCCTCTACGCGGTCATCGAAGGACAGGCGCCGGTGGGCGGGCGCGGGGCCGGACGGGCCGGAGAGGCAGGCGCGGCCGGAGGAGCGGGAGACGCCGGCAGGACGCGGCGCGCGCGGAGGGCAGGAAGGGCGGCTGGGCGGGAAGGCCGAGGCGGGCAGGAAGGACGAGGCGGTCGGAGCAATTTCGTCACGGGCGTGAACAAGGAGCCGACGGGCCTCTATCGATCCGACGATGCCGGCGCGACCTGGCGCAAGGTGAACAACGAGAACCCGCGGCCGATGTACTTCAGCCAGGTGCGCGTCGATCCCAACGATCCCGACGTCGTCATCTACGGCGGCGTCGAGCTGCACATGACGACCGACGGCGGCAAGACCGTCAACACTCGACGGCCGCGCCGACGATCCACGACGACGTGCACGCGATCTGGATCGATCCGGCCAACTCGAATCACGTGATCATCGGCAACGACGGCGGCCTCGCGATCAGCTACGACCAGGCGAAGACCTGGAATTTTCGTCCCGAACCTGCCGGTCGGCCTCTTCTATCACGTGAGCTACGACATGGCGACGCCGTTCAACGTCTGCGGCGGCATGCAGGACAACTACGTCTGGTGCGGCCCGAGCGCCGTGCGCGGCGCCGCGGCATCGCCGAACTATCAACTGGACGACGATGCAGGGCGGCGACGGGTTCGTCGCGCTGCAGGATCCGGCCGACTTCCGCGTCGCCTACAGCGAGTCGCAGGACGGCAACATGGTCCGCATCGATCGCGTGACCGGCGAGACGATGTCGATCCGCCCGCAGCCGGCCGCCGGCGAGCCGCCGCTGCGCTGGAACTGGGACACGCCGCTCATCGCTGTCGCCGCACGATCCGAAAGTCGTCTACGCGCCGGCCCAGAAAGTGTTTCGATCCGTCGGATCGCGGCCTGACGTGGACCGCGATCAGCCCCGACCTCACCAGCAACGCCAATCGCGACGACATCGTGACGATGGGCGTGAAGGGCAGCGACGATCCGGATCTCGAAGGACGACGGCATCGCAGGCGTGGCCGACGATCGTGTCGTTCGCCGAGTCGCCGAAACGCGCCGGGCTGCTCTACGCGGGCACCGACGACGGCAACCTGCAGGTGTACGCGCGACGCCGGCAAGACCTGGACGAACGTCACGTCCAAAGTGCCCGACGTGCCGAAGGGCGCGTGGGTCTCGCGAGGTCGCGCCGTCGCGATTCGACGAAGGCACGGTCTACGTCGACCTTCGACGGCCATCGGCAGAACGACTTCGAGACCTACGTCTACGTGAGCCACGACTTCGGCCAGACGTGGCAATCGCGTCGCCGGCAATCTCAAAGGCGAGGTCGATCAAGACGATCACCGAAGACCTGAAGAATCCGGACGTGCTCTACCTCGGCGCCGAGACCGGTCTGTTCGTCTCGATCGATCGCGGCGAAGAGCTGGACGCACGTCAAAGCGAACCTGCCGACGGTGCGCGTCGACGAGATCACGCTGCACCCGCGCGACAACGCGATGATTCTCGCGACGCACGGCCGCGCGATCTGGATCCTCGATCACCTCGAGCCGATCCAGGAGTACGCGGCGGCGCAGGCCGCGACGACCGACGCGAAGCTCTTCACGCCGCCGCCGTCGGCGATGTATCGGCGGCCCGCGTCGCGATCGCAACTACGAGTTCTGGGGCGACCAGACGTTCTTCGGCGAAAACCCGCCGCAAGCCGCGGTGATCTCCTGGTTCAACAAAAAGCCGGTCGGCGACGTGAAGCTGAAGATCACGGACAGCGTCGGCAAAGAGGTCCGCGAGATCTCCGCGCCCGTGTTGGCGAACAGCACGAAGAGCCGGCATCCAGTCCGCGTGCTGGGATCTGCGCGTGCAGCCCGCGCCGCAGCCTCCGGCGACGACGGGTCGTGGCGATCAGGCGGGTGGTGGACGCGCAGAATCAGAACGCGCACGGAGACGAGCCCGTTCGGAGCGGGCTGCAACCCTGGCGGTGGCGCGAGGTGGCGGCGGGTTCGGCGGCGGCCTCGACAACCGCCGGACCGTTCGTGCTCGGCGGCGTCTACAACGTCGCGCTGATCGTCGACGGCAAGACGGTGGACACCAAGCCGCTGCGCGTGACGGACGATCCTGAAGTCGTGCTCACGTCGGTCGAACGGAAGCGGCTGTTCGACATGGCGATGGAGGTGCACGGGCTGCAGCCGCGAATCAGCGACGCCTCGGCGGCGCACGCGTCGCTGACGCGTCAGATGACCGAACTATCCGGCAAGGTCGAACGATCTGCCGGCGGACGTGAAAACGTCGTTCGACGCGCTCAAGACCGAGCTGGCCGGTCTCGCGCCGAAGCTCGCGCCTCCGCCGACGGGCCGGGGCGGCGGCGGCGGGCGTGGGGGCGCTCCAGAGAGCCTCGTGACGAAACTGGGTCAGGCGAAGAACGGTTTGATGGGCGGCATGTGGCCGGGCGAGCAGACGATGAAAGCCTACAACGACGTGAAGGCGCAGACGCCGAAGGCCATCGCCGATCTCAATGCGGCGATTGTGAAGGCGAACGCGCTGAGCGTTTCTCTCGCGAAAGCGAGCCTCACGCTGACGGTTCCGAAGCCGATCGAAGCGCCGCCCGCCGGGGGCAAAAGGACGTCGACGCAGCAATGAATCGACGGGCGACTAAATTGTTGAGACTGGCTCGAATTGTCTTAACATGTCTCTGATATAAGGAAGACATGTGGGAGCCAGTATGACCAAACCGTGGGCGGCGGCGTTTCTCGGCCTTTTTGGTGTTCTCGTCGCGACGAACGCCGTCGCGCAGCCTGAGAAGGTCGACTTCCGCCGCGACGTTCTCCCGATCCTCCGGCAGAACTGCGTCGGCTGCCACGGTCCTTCGAAGCAGATGAACTCGCTGCGCCTCGATCGGCGCAGCGTTGCGCTTCGGGGCGGGACTCAAACCGTCCTCGTTCCCGGGAACTCCGCGTCCAGCCGGCTCTATCACCGTTTGATCGGCAACAAGTTCGGCAACGCGATGCCGCCGAGCGGTCCGCTCCCGCCCGAGCAGGTCGAGACGATCAAAATGTGGATCGATCAGGGTGCCGAGTGGCCCGACGATCTCGCCAACGAATCTGAACCCGCGGCGATCGATCCGCGCGCGAACCACCTGATCGATCTGCTGCGCGCAGCCGACCTTGCCGCCTTCAACGAAGCCGCCGCCACACCGGAGACTGCTGAACGCGCGCGGCGTCGATGGCTCGACGCCGTTCATGTATGCGGCGATCTACGGCACCCCGGCGCTGCTGAAACAGCTGCTCACCCGTGGCGCCGATCCGAACGCGCACAACGACGCGAATGCGACGGCGCTTCTCTACGCCGCACACTCGCTGGAAAAAACGCGCGTGCTTGTCGACGCAGGCGCCGACGTCAACGCGCGATCCGACGATGGCCGGACGCCGCTGTTCATCGCGGCGGGCATTCCCGGCAACATCGCGACCGTGAAGCTGCTGCTCGAGCGCGGCGCGAACGTGAATCCGACCAGCCGCTCGTTTGCCGACTCGACTCCGCTGCGGAGCGCCATCGAGGCGCCCGACGTCGCCATCGCGAAGCTGCTGGTCGAGCGCGGCGCCGACATGAAAGCCGTCGGCTTCCTGGGGCTCGCGTCGGCCGCCGCCGTCTGCCCGAAGTGCCTCGACATCATCGCCGGCGCGTTCGACCAGAAGACGTATTCGCAAGCGCTGGTCATCGCGGCGGCAAACAGCGATGCCGCGGCGATCAAGCTGCTGCTCGATCGCGGCGCCGACGTCAATGCGGCGGATCCGAACGGCCGCACGGCGCTCATCTTCGCAACGGCAGCCGATCATGCGCCGCTCGACCTCGTCACGCTGCTGCTCGATCGCGGCGCGAAGCTCGATCCACAGACCGAGTTCGGCCTGACGGCGCTCGACTACGCGAAGCTCCATGGCGACACGCCGGTCGTCGACGTTCTCGTGAAGGCCGGTGCGCAGGACACGGGCGCGTGGAAGCAGCCCACGCTTACATTCGTCAAGAACAACACGATCCAGGCCGCCGTCGAGCGAAGCTTGCCGATTCTGCAGAAGGCCGACGTGAACTTCATGCAGAAGACCGGCTGCATCTCCTGTCACAACGACAGCTTCACGGCGATGGCCGTGGCGTCGGCGCGCAAGAGCGGATTCAAGGTCGACGAAACGATGGCGAGCCGCGCGGTCGAATTGAATGTGTCGATCTCCGACAGGCTTCGCGAACGGATGCTGCAGGGCATCGCGCCAGGCGGTCCGCTTCCCGGGCCGGCGCTCCAGGCGTACGTGCTGATGGGCCTCGCCGCCGAACAGCACAAGCCGGATCTCGTGACGGACGCGCTCGTTCGCTTCATCTACCTTCGGCAGTCACCGGACGGCCACTGGCCGACGATGACGCCCACGCCGCGGCCACCATTGACCGCGACCGACATCGTCCAGACGGCGGCGTCCGCCCGCGCGCTGCAGCTGTATGCGCCCGCCACCGCGCGCGCAGATTACGATGTCGCGATCCGGCGCGCATCCACCTGGCTCACCACTGCGAACGCACGCAATGCGAGCGAACGCGCCTACCGGTTGATGGGACTGGCGTGGACGACCAAGGACAAAATAGCGATTCGCGCCGCGATGAAAGAGGTCGTCACCACGCAGCGGCCCGATGGTGGCTGGGCGGATCTTGCGACGTTGCCGAGCGGCGCGTTCGCTACGGCGCAGGCGCTTGTCGCGTTGCAAGAAGCTGGAATGCCCACCACCGACCGCGTGTACCAGCGCGGCCTTCGCTTCCTGCTGGACACCCAGCTCGAGGACGGCTCGTGGTACGTGAAGTCGCGGTCGTCCCCGCTTCAGCCGTACTTCGACAACGGATTCCCGCACAAGACCGACCAGTGGATCTCCGCGGCCGCGACGAACTGGGCAACGATGGCGCTGGCGCGTGCGGCGCATGCCTCGCCTCCGCGTGCGACCGTCGCGGGTCAATAACCACGGAACCACAAAAAGCTGTACCACAAAGGTAGGGCCCTTTGTGTCCGGCTGGTGGTAGCTCGGTGGTACGATGCGCGCCATGAAACGACATCTCGCTGCGTCGATGGCCGGGCTCGCCATCGCGGCCGCAATCGTCGCGGTTGCCGGCGATTTTCACCGCACCGCCGCCGCCCAGTCGACTGAGTCTGCCGCCGAGCGATTCGACGTGCGGGACGTGATGATTCCCGCGCGCGACGGCGTGCGGCTGCACGCGAAAATCTTCACGCCGAAGGACCAGAAAGGTCCGCTGCCGATCGTGATGCAGCGCACGCCGTACGGCGTCGAGAACGCGGCGGGCAAGTTCACCGCGTACCTCAAGGCGCTCGAAGAGGAAGGGTATGTGTTCGTCTTCGAGGACATCCGCGGAAAATTCGGCTCCGAGGGCGTCTTCGTGATGCAGCGGCCGGCGCGCGCGCCAGGCGACACCAAGACGCTCGACGAAGGCACCGACACATACGACACGATCGACTGGCTGCTGAAGAACGTTCCCCAGAACAACGGACGCGTCGGCATGCTGGGCGTCTCCTATGACGGCTGGACGACGATCATGGCCGCGCTCGAGCCGCATCCGGCGCTCAAAGCGATCTCGCCCCAGGCGTCGCCCGCCGACATGTGGCTCGGCGACGATTTCCATCACAACGGCGCGTTTCGTTTGAGCTACGGCTTCGAGTACGCCGCGATGATGGAATCGGGGAAGGAGGTCCAGCAGTTCCCCTTCGACAAATACGACACGTACGACTGGTACCTGTCGCTCGGGCCGCTGGCGAACGCGAACCGGAAATTTTTTCACGAGAAGATTCCCACGTGGAACGATTTCGTCTCTCATCCGGACTACGACCCGTTCTGGAAGCGTCAGACGATGACGCCGCATCTGCGAGAGGTGAAGGTCCCGACGCTGAACGTCGCCGGGTGGTGGGACCAGGAAGATTTCTATGGGCCGATCCGCATCTACGAGGAGCTCGAGCCGCACGACTCGAAGCACTTCAATCACCTGGTGGTCGGCCCGTGGAACCACGGTGGCTGGTCGCGCGGCACGGGCGAGCAGCTCGGTCCGATTCATTTCGGCAGCCCGACGGGGGAGTACTTTCGCGACAAGATTCAGGCGCCCTGGTTCGCGTACTACCTGAAGGACAAAGGCCAGCTCGATCTGCCCGAAGCGCTCACGTTCGAGACCGGCGCGAACGAGTGGCGACGATGGGACGCGTGGCCGCCGGCAGCAAGCACGCAGGAACGCGCGCTGTATTTCGGCGCCGACCGGACGCTGTCGTTCGACAAGCCGACGGCGGCGAACGCCTTCGACAGCTACGTGTCCGATCCGAACCACCCGGTGCCGTACCGCCATCGGCCGATTCAGCCGACCTATTTCCCCGGCGGATCGAAATGGTCGACGTGGCTGCTCGAAGATCAGCGGTTCGCCGAGGAGCGCGCCGACGTCGCGACCTGGCGCAGCGCACCCCTCGACGCCGATCTGACGATCGCCGGCGAGGTCACCGCGCATCTCTTCGCGGCGACGACCGGCACTGACGCGGACTGGATCGTGAAGTTGATCGACGTCTATCCCGAGCAGTATCCGCAGAACTGGGAGCTCGCCGGATACGAGCTGATGGTGTCGAACGAGGTGTTCAGGGGACGCTACCGCGCGGGTTTCGAGAAGCCGGAAGCGATCGTGCCGCAGGCGATTCGCGAATACGCGTTCAGTCTCCACACGCAGGACTACACGTTCCTGAAGGGCCACCGGCTCATGGTTCAGGTCCAGAGCAGCTGGTTCCCGATCATCGATCGCAATCCGCAGACGTTCGTCGCGAATATTTTCCAGGCGAAGCCGGAGGACTTCCGGTCGGCGACCCAGCGGATTTACAGGTCTGCCGGCTCGCCTTCTCACGTGTCACTGCCTGTCGTCGCGACTCGGCGGTCGTCGGCAGCGCACCAGGCGCGCTGAGTTACGCCGGCGCGGACGTGCCGGTCGACGCGCGCGCCGCCACAGATTTTTCACAGCGCAATGCCTCGGGGCGGCTACCATCGAAAGTGCCAGCGTTTCGCTCCCAGGAGAACCCATGATCCGCGCCCGCCTACTCGCCGTCGTTCTGGTTCTCGCGCCGTTCAGCGGCGCCCTCGGCGCCCGGCAAGCGCAGCAGCCACCATTTACGGCGGGCACTCAGACGGTCGCGGTGTATGCGACCGTGACCAGCGCCGAAGGCCGTCTCGTGCCCGATCTCGGCCGCGACGACTTCACGGTGGATGACGAAGGCAAGCGCCAGACGCTGACGCTTTTTGCCAACGACGTTCAGCCCATCACCGTGGTGATGCTTCTGGATCGAAGCGGCAGCATGGTGCCGAATTTCAACCTTGAAGAGAAAGCCGCCGAAGCGTTCGTTCGCGAGATGGGACCGAAAGACAAAGCGCGGATCGGCAGCTTCTCGAAATCCGTGCAGGTCGATCCGCCGGAGTTCACGTCCGACCGCGCGGCGCTGATGAAGATCCTGCAGAACGACCTGCAGGGTGAAGGTCCGACCCCGCTCTGGAATGCGGTGAACACCGGCATCGACGATCTGCTGCTCGAGGAAGGTCGACGGGTCGTCCTCGTGTTCACCGACGGCGTCGACGCGCCCATGAACTTCAGCAACCATAACAAATCGCTGAAGGACGTGATGAAGAGAGCGGAGCAGGAGAACGTCATGGTGTACGCCATCGGCCTCGCCGGCGAGAACGGGATGCCGACACCCTTCGGCCGGTCCGGTGACGCGGGCGGCCGCGGCGGCATGCCGCCTGGCGGCGTCGGGGGGCTCGGCGGCCGTGGGCTGGGCGGCTACAGTCATACGGGGCGTCAGCTCGAGAAGCCGGATGAAGGCCTCCCGAAAATCGCGGCGGCGACCGGCGGCGGCTACTTCGAGCTGAAGTCGGCGGCGAACCTCGTGTTCACCTTCGAGCGCGTCGCCGACGAACTGCATAATCAGTACGTCCTCGGCTTCACGCCGGCGGTGCTCGACGGGAAACTGCATGCGCTGACCGTGCGCGTCTCGAAATCCCAGTTCACGGTTCGCGCCCGCAAGAGCTATCTCGCCACGCGCGTCCGACCATCCTGACGTAAGCTATCCGCCTTCGAGCCGCCGGGCGGCTGTTCACACCGGAGGATCACCATGTCTCTGCGCCGCTGTCTCATCGCGGTCTTCACGTTTTCGTTGGTCGCGGTGGCGTACCGTGGGCCGCTTTCCGCCAACGGCACCGGTACGCGTCTCCTGCGCGCACCGACGGTGAGTTCCACGCAGATTGCGTTCGCATATGCGAACAACATCTGGAGCGTGGACCGCGCGGGCGGCATGGCGCGCAGGCTCACGAGCTTCCAGGGTCAGACATCGAACCCTCATTTCTCACCCGACGGCAAGTGGATCGCGTTCAGCGGCGAGTACGCGGGCAACGTCGACGTCTACGTGATGCCGGCCGAAGGCGGCGAGCCGAAGCGCCTCACATGGCATCCCGGCGCGGATACGGTGCAGGGCTGGATGCCTGACGGCACGGCGATCATGTTCGCCTCGGCGCGTGCGACCGCGGCGCCGAGCGCCGCCCCGCGATTCTGGAGCGTGCCGGCCGAGGGCGGCGTCGAAGCACCGATGGCGCTGCCGCGCGGCTATCAAGGAAAGATCTCCGCCGACGGCTCGCATATCGCGTATCGCATGAACAATTCGTGGGATGAAGAGCGGCGCAATTATCGTGGCGGACAGAACCGGCCGATCTGGATCGTCGATCTCAAGACGTACGACCTCGTCTCGCCGCCGTGGACCGATTCGAAGGATATGGATCCGGTGTGGGTCGGCGACACGGTCTACTTCATTTCCGATCGCGACGGCGTCGCGAACGTCTGGTCGTACGAATCGAAGACGAAAAAGCTGACGGAGGAGACGCACTTCAGCGACTTCGACGTGAAGACGCTCGACGCGTGCGCGAACGCGATCGTCTTCGAACAGGCCGGCTACGTGCACGAGCTCGACGCGAAGACGGGTAAAGAGCACGTCGTGACGATCACGGCGGCCGGTGATTTTCCGTGGATGATGCCGCGCTGGGACGATGTGACGGCGCGAATGTCGGCGATTGCGCTGTCGCCGACCGGCAAGCGGATCGTGGCCGAGTCGCGCGGCGAGATCTTCACGATCCCTGCCGAGAAGGGCGACGTTCGCAATCTGACGCATTCGAGCGCCTCGGCCGAACGCGATCCGGCCTGGTCTCCCGACGGAAAGTACGTCTCGTACTTCAGCGACAAGTCGGGCGAATACAGATTGGTCATCGAAGAGCAGGATGGTCTGAAGCCGCCTCGCGAGATCGCGCTCGAACACCCGACGCATTACTACACGCCGAGCTGGTCGCCCGATTCCAAGAAAATTCTGTACACAGATACGAACCTGAACGTGTGGGTGCTCGACATCGACAGCGGCAAGGCGAAGATCGTCGGCAACGACCCGTGGATGGTGCCGAGCCGCACGCTGAATCCCGTCTGGAGCCCCGACGGCAAATGGATCGCATATGCGAGCCGTCTGCGGTCGCTGTATCACGCCATCTTCGTGACGAATGTCGAGACGGGAGAAAAGAAACAGGTGACCGACGGTCTGGCCGATTCAGTGTGGCCGGCGTGGGACGCGAGCGGCAAATATCTGTGGTTCCTCGCATCTACCGACTTCGGCCTGAAGTCGCAGTGGCTCGACATGACGTCGTATCCATACAGCGAAACCTTCGGCCTGTACCTCGCCGTGCTCAAGAAGTCGGATGCGAGCCCGCTGCTGCCGGAGAGCGACGAGGACAAAGGCGTCGGCAGCGCGCCGGCGCACCGGCCGAATCCCGACGCGGACGACACCGCGGATCAGGCCCCGGACCGCGCGCCGCGTTCTCCAGTGTCGGTCCAGATTGATTTCGATCGGCTGCAGCAGCGGATCATCGCGGTCACCGGCATCCCGGGCCGCGATTACTCCCACCTGAAGGCCGGCGTCGCCGGCACGGTCTACTACCTCGAAGCGAGCGCCGGCGGTGACGACGATGGGGCGCCGAATGCGGCGCAGCGGGGCAGCACGCTGCACCGCTATCGGTTGAGCGATCGACGCGCGGTCACCTTCATGGCCGACGTGGCGGAATACAGCGTGAGCGCCGACGGACACAAGCTGCTCTATCGCACCGCGGCGACAGGCGGCGGTCGCGGCGGCCGCGGCGCGGGCGTGTCCGACGCGCCCGCGCGTCCCAGCCTCTTCATCGTCGATGCCAATCGCGCCGTGCCACCGTCGGGACAGGGGCGCGTGAACGCGACGCTGCGGATGTATCTGGAGCCGAAAGCCGAGTTCAAGCAGATCTTCGACGAAGGGTGGCGCAATCAGCGCGATTACCTCTACGTGAAGAACATGCACGGGACCGACTGGGCGAAGGACAAGGCGATGTACGGCGAACTGCTGCCGTACGTGAATCACCGCGCGGATCTCAACTACCTGCTCGACATGATGGGGTCGGAGATCGCGATCGGTCATTCGTATGTTCGCGGCGGCGCGATGCCGGACGTGCCGCCGTCGATCGGCGGCCTGCTCGGCGCCGACTTCGCGGTGGAGAACGGCCGCTACAAGATCACGCGCATCTACGACAACGAGAGCTGGAATCCGGATCTGCGCGCGCCGCTCGCGGCGCCTGGCGTGGACGTCAGCGTCGGCGACTACGTCCTCGCGATCAACGGCTTCGATCTGCGCGCGCCCGACAACATTTATCGGCTGCTCGACGGGACGGCGAATCGTCAGACGGTGTTGACGGTGAACGCGCGACCGTCGATGGACGGGGCGCGCCAGGTCACGGTCGTGCCGATTGCGAACGAGCAGACGCTGCGCACGCGCGCGTGGGTGGAGTCGAATCGGCGGCTCGTCGACAAGCTGTCGGACGGCAAGCTCGCGTACGTCTATCTGCCGAACACCGGACAGCCCGGGTACACCAGCTTCAACCGCTACTACTTCTCGCAGCAGGACAAACAGGGCGCCGTGCTCGACGAACGCTACAATGGCGGCGGCTCGGCCGCCGACTACATCATCGACGTCCTGCAGCGCGAGTTCGACGGCTACTTCAACAACGTCGCCGGCGATCGCATGCCGTTCACCAGTCCCTCCGCCGGCATCTGGGGTCCGAAGGTGATGATCGTGAACGAAATGGCCGGCTCGGGCGGCGACCTGATGCCGTACATGTTCCGCAGCCGGAAGATCGGCACGCTCGTCGGCAAGCGCACCTGGGGCGGCCTCGTGCATACGGCCGACACGCCGACCTTCGTCGATGGCGGTTCGATGATCGCGCCGCGCGGCGGCTTCTTCTCGAAAGACGGCCACTGGGCGGTCGAGAACGAGGGTGTCGCGCCCGACATCGATGTCGAGAACTGGCCGAAGGACGTGATCGCCGGCCACGATCCACAGCTCGAACGCGCCGTGCAGGAAGGGATGCGGCTCCTGAAGGAGCATCCGGTCAATCGCATGACCGCGGAGCCGCCGCCGCCGACGTGGGGGAAGAGGAAGGGTGGAAGTCAGAACTGAGAACTGAGAACTGAGAACTATGACGATTCAACACTCGATGACGTCGACGGTATGGACCCTCGAAGGGTTTCGGGTGACGAAGACGCTCGGCGTCGTGCGCGGCGTGAAGGTGCGCTCGCGGTCGGTGATCGGGACGATTGGCGCGGCGATGCAGACACTGATCGGCGGTGATATCACGCTGCTGACAGAGCTCTGTGAGAACACGCGCGCTGATGCGTTTGATTTGTTGCTGGATCACGCAGCGCAGCTTGGCGCCAACGCGGTGATCGGTATTCAATATGATGCGACCGAGGTGATGCAGGGCGTCACCGAGGTCATCTGTTACGGCACCGCGGTTCGCGTCGAAAGCGTCGCATCCGCCTGACGCGGCGCCGGCCGCACGTCGAACGAGGCACACACATGCATCCCAGGCTGCAGGAAATCCTGACGTATCTCGACGAGCGCCGAGCCGAACTGCGCGCGGCGGTCGACGCGGTGCCCACGGCGCAGCGTCAGACCCGACCCGCGGCGGATCGCTGGTCGGCCGCCGAAGTGGTCGAGCATCTCGCGATGGTCGAAGGGCGCATGGCGCGCGGAATTTTCGCGAAGCGGATCGACGAGGCGCGTGCGAATGGCATCGGGCCCGAGCGCGAGACGACGCCGGTGGCGGGCTCTTTCAATGCCGCACCCGTGCTCGATCGGAGTACGCCGCGCACGGCACCGGAGCCGGTCGTGCCGCTCGGCGCCAAGGAGTTCGACACGGCATGGGCGGAACTGGAGCAGGTTCGCGCCGGCCTTCGCAGCACGCTGACTGCCGCAGACGGCCTCGCGCTCGGCGAGATCCGGCACGCGCACCCGACGCTCGGCGAGATGAATCTCTATCAGTGGGCGCTGTGGGTCGGCAGCCACGAAGGGCGGCACGCGGCGCAGGTTCGCGAGATCGCCGACGAGATGGCCGCGTCCAAACCGGTCTGACGCGCCGCACCCAGCGTGGGTCGTCGAGGCCAAGGTGAAGAAACGCGAAATCGCGCCTGAAAACCGCCACTCACTCGGTGGCCGACGGCAAGCCGCCGTACTGGAAATACATGCGGATTTGGCCGGTTTCGGCGCTACACTATGCCGAACGGAGGAGCAGCCAATGACCGTGAAGAACAATCTGTCGCGCCGTCAGTTCGTGGGTGGAGTCGCCGCCGCCATCGGCTATGCCGGGCTCGGCCCAAGCGTTGACGTCTTCGCGCAGAACGCGCGTGGCGCGGGTCAGGCAGCGCGCGCCAAGATGCCGCTGTCGCAGGCAGTGGCCGAATACGACGCGGCCGCGAAGCTCGCCAACAACGAAAACCCGTTCGGGCCGCCGGACTCGGTCATCAAGGCAATGACCGGCGCGTTCAAATACGCGAACCGCTATGGTTATCCCGACGGCGGCATCGTGGATGCGATTGCCGAGCACCACGGCGTGAAGCCGGAAAACGTCATCCTCGGCGCCGGATCGAGCGAGATCCTGACGATGACGGATACGACGTTCCTTCAGGGCGGCAAGAAAGTCATTGGCGTCGATCCGACGTACAACACGGTTTACCAGTACGCGACGAACAGCAAGTCGGACGCGATCAAGCTGCCGCTGCTCAGCGACTATCGCCAGGATATTCCGGCGATGATTCACACGGTGAAGGCCAACTACCGCGACGTCGGGTTCGTCTATCTCTGCAACCCGAACAACCCGACGGCCATGATCATTCCGAAGCAGGAAGTGAAGCAGTTGCTCGACTCGATTCCCGAAGACGTGCCGGTGCTGATGGACGAGGCCTACCATCACTTCGTCGACGACCCGAACTACGAGACGTCGATTCCGTACGTGAAAGAGGGCCGGCAGATCATCGTCGCGCGCACCTTCTCGAAGATCGTCGGGCTCGCGGGCATGCGCCTCGGCTACGCGGTCGCGCCGAAGAGCGTGATCGATCGTATGCGTCCGTACTCGATGAGCTACGGGATCAACGCCATCGTGAAGTGGGGCGGCGCCGAAGCACTGCGCGATACTGCTGCCCAGGACAAGGTGCGCCAGTACACGATCAACATGCGCAAGAAGACGACGAACGAGCTTCAGGCGCACGGCTACGAGACGCTTCCGACTCAGACGAATTTCTTCATGGTGCACATCGGCCGCGAGGTCGTGCCGGTCATCGAGGAATTCAAGAAGAAAAACGTCCTTGTCGGCCGGCCGTTCCCGCCGATGACGCAGCACCTCCGCGTCTCCATCGGCACGGAAGACGAGATGGCGCGCTTCATGACCGCCTTCAAGGAAATCTTCCCGGCGAAGGGCAAGGTCTCGACCGCGGCCGACCGAGGGTAACCTTCACCTTTTCGGCTTTTGCGTCTTTTCTCTTTCCTTTCACGGGGCGGCGGTCGAACGATCGCCGCCCTTTTTCTTTCCCTGGCGGGCATCGGCGCCATCGCGTGGGCGGTGTATCGCGACGACGCGAGACCAAACGGCGACGCGCGTCTGCGCTGGCTCGCCACGGCCCACCAGCTTGGGCCGGTCGGGTACCGCGATCCCGCCGGCGCTGTGTCTCCCGACGGCAACTGGATCGCGTATTCAGAGGGGAGGTTCCTCCGCGTCCGTCCGATCGGGGGCGGCCCTGCGGTCGACCTGCCCGCAGGCGAAGCACAGATTCGATTCCTCTCGTGGGACCTCACCAGCCGCTACCTGCTTACTGATGGCGTCGCCCCGCCTGGTGGATGGGTCATCGTCGACATTCTCTCGCGCACGCGCCGGCCACTGTGGCCCGAACATGATTCGAGCTCCCTGCGCCAGGCCGTGTGGTCGGGCAACGGCAAATCGATCGCCGCTGTCGTGACGACGGACACCGGTCAGGCGCTCAGGGTCGTCAGCCTCGACCGAAAAACCGTTTCCTCAGCGCCAGTCGACGGCCGTATCAGCGCACCCGCATGGACCCCGTCGCGGCCAGGTCGCCTGCATCGTCTCGGCGAACGGCCGTGCCCGCGCGACGATTCCGTGCGGCGGCGCGGTGGTCAAGACCGATCCAGACGTGGACGTATATGGACCGCTCGCGTTTTCGCTCGATGGCAGCACGATGTACGCCGGCATCGCGAACAGCGAGGCGATGCTCGACCTGTGGGCGATTCCAGTCCATGGCGGCCGCTCGCGGCGCCTTACATCGTTTTCGCGCGACACGTATGCGCCGAGCGTGACAGCCGACGGGTCCGTCGCGTTCAAGGTGCAGAGCTACCGCACGTTCGTGGCGATTGCACCGGCTGACGGCGGCGCCACGCAGCCGCTGGCGACATTTCAGAGCGAAACGCCGTCGTGGCATCCGGATGGAAAACTACTCGGCATCACGTACGGCACGTGGCGCCGCGTCGTCGACGATGCGAACTATCCGGATATCGCTCAGGATGTGGGAATCATCGCCGTAGACGCCCGAGCGACCCGCGACTGCCGTGTCGCGTGTCGTCCACAATTCGGCGTCGGAAGATCAATCGCTCTGCTGGTCGCCGAACGGAAAGTGGATCGCGTTTCACTCCCACAAGGATCAGTCGGACGACATCTGGTTGCGCGCCGCGGACGGCAACGCGCCCGCCATACGCATTTCATTTCTCGGGCGAGGCGCGGAGGCCGGCTGGCCGCGCTGGTCTCCGGACGGCAAATGGGTGCTGTTCGATGGCGCCAGCCGCACGACGCATCGCGCGGCTGCATTCGTGGTCGGTGTCGATCAAGAGACGGGGGCCGTGACGCAGCCGGCACGCGAGGTCGCGGTGCGCGGCGTCGACGGCGCGGTGAGTCACGGCGAATGGGTCGACAACAATACACTCGTCGTCCTCAACGAAGCAGCCTCCGGACCACGACGTCATCTATACCGTCGCGCGAGATGGCGGCGACGCGCGCGTCGTGTATCGGTTCGAGACCGAGCATCACGCGCCGGGCCTCGCGGTGTCGCCGGATGGACGGCATGTCGCCTTCGTCGCGCGGGCGGACGACGGTTTTTATCAGGTGTTCCGGATGCCGATCGCCAGGGGGACGCCGACGCAAGTTACCAGCGACCCGTCCAACAAGACCCAGCCTTCGTGGTCGCCCGACGGCGCCCGCATCGCGTTCACCGTGTGGAGTTACGACGCGCAGTTCTGGATGTTGCGGCCATAATGCGAATCGCCCCGGTTGACCCTCACGGGCTCGTCGCGATATAAGCGTTCGACTTCGGACGCCGCGCTCTTGAACCGCACGCACGCTGGCATCCCTCGATCGAGGACAGAAATGACACGACTGCATCGTTTGCTCCGTCTCGCGCTTCCTCTGCTGATCCTTCCCTTCATCGTGGTCACCGTAAAGCCGCAGAACGGGTCAGTCGGGGAGCCGCTGCGGATCATCAACGAGTCGAACGATCCGCTGCTCGCGCCGTTCCGATTTCGATCGATCGGACCGGCCAGCATGGGTGGCCGCATCGACGACATCGCGGTCTCCGAGAGCAATCCGAGCATCATCTATATCGGTTACGCGGTCGGCGGCGTGTTCAAGAGCGAGAACAACGGCGTTTCGTTCGAGCCGGTATTCGAGACCTACAACACCGCGTCGATCGGCGACATCGCCATTCACCCGACGAACCCGAACATCGTTTACGTCGGCACCGGCGAGCCCAACAACCGGCAAACCTCGTCGTTCGGCGACGGCGTCTACAAGACGACCGACGGCGGCAAGACGTTCACGCGCCTCGGCCTGGCCGACACGCAGACGATCGCGCGGATCGTCATCGATCCGAAGAATCCCGAGACCGTTTATCTCGCATCGCCAGGGCACCTGTTCGGCCCCGGCCCGGATCGCGGGATCTACAAGACGATCGACGGCGGCAAGACCTGGAACAAAGTGAAGTTCATCGACGAGGACACCGGGTTCACCGACATCGTGCTCGATCCGACGAACAGCAACACCATCTACGCCTCGAGTTATCAGCGGCGCCGAAGCGGCTGCTGCTTCGACGGCGGCGGGCCGGGCAGCGCGATTTGGAAGAGCACCGATGCGGGCAAGAACTGGACGAAGCTCGCGGAGCATGGTCTGCCGCCCGGCACGTACGGGCGAATCGCGCTCGACGTATCGCGGTCGAACCCGAATGTCGTGTACGCGCAGATCGAAGCGGGCGAGACCGGGACTCCCGAGCGCACGCCAGCCGTCGAGGCGGAGCCGCCACCGAAGCGACGCCCGCGGGCGCTGCGGCAGTGACGCCGCCGGGAGCGGCGGGAAGGGCCGGACGGGCAGGAGCGGCGGGACAAGCCGGAGCGGCCGCTGAAAATCCGGAAGCTGGCGGGCGAGGCGGTCCGTCCTTCGACTGGTGCAACAACGGCGGGCCGACGAAGGGCTACCAGGCCGGCCGCGGCGGTGGCGGCGGCCGCGCGGAACAACAGCCTCCCGCCGGATGGATGCCGCCGGCGCTCGATCCGAAAAAAGGCGGCTTGCTCCGATCCGATAACAAGGGCCAGTCGTGGACGCTCATCAGCAACTGCGACGCGCGTCCGATGTACTTCAGCCAGCTGCGCGTCGATCCGACGAACGACAAGACGATCTATGTCGCAGGTCTACCGGTGGCGAAGTCGCTCGACGGCGGCAAGACGTTCGCGACGCTCGACAACGCGGGCGGCAACGAATCGCCGGGGCACGTCGACCAGCACGCCATCTGGATCGATCCGAAGAATCCGAAGCACATCATGATCGGGAACGACGGCGGCCTCGACATCAGTTGGGATCAGGGCCATTCGTGGGATTACGTCAACACGATGGCGACCGCGCTCGCATACGTCGTGACCGCCGACATGCGGCATCCGTACTTCGTGTACATCGGCCTGCAGGACAACGGGAGCTGGGGCGGTCCGAGCGCCGTCGCGCGGCCGCGGCGGCATCATGAACTCGGACTGGTACGGGATCGGCGGCGGCGACGGCTTTTACACAGCGGTCGATCCCACGGACTTCAACAACGTCATCACCGAGTCGCAGGACGGCAACACGAATCGGTACGATCTCCGTACCGGTCGAGGCGAGAGCATTCGCCCGCGTGCGCCTGCGGCGGCGCGCGGCACTGCGGGTGAAGGCGGTCGCGGACGAGGCGCCGGCAGGGCGGGAGCAGAAGAGGCGGGAAGGGCAGGAGAGGCGGGAGCCGCTGGCGGACAGGCGCCGCCGGTGCAAGTTGGCGGAGCGGCGGCGCAGGCTGGCGGACGCGGCGGTCCGCCCAATGTCCTCAACGCGCGGCCCGGCGACGTCTACCGGTTCAACTGGAACACGCCGGTCATCATGTCGCCGCACAATCCGAAAATCGTGTGGTTCGGCGGCAACCGGCTGTTCAAGTCATACAACCAGGGCGACACCTGGGTCGCGAGCGGCGACCTGACGAAGAACATCGATCGCAACACGGTCGCGATGATGGGCGTGCCCGGCAACGTCACGCAGCTGTCCAAGAACGACGGCGTCGTGTCGTACAGCACGATCATCTCGATTTCCGAATCGCCGGTGCTTCCGGGCGTTGTGTGGGCGGGCACCGACGATGGGAATCTGCAGGTGAGCAAGGATGGCGGCATCAACTTCACGGAAGTGGGAAAGAATCTTCCGGGCCTGCCGCCGAACAATCTGTACTGGATCTCGCGCGTCGACGCGTCGCACTTCGACGCCGCGACCGCGTACGTCTCTGTCGACGGCCATCGGAGCGACGACCTCAAGCCGTATGTGTTCGTCACGCACAACTACGGACAGTCCTTCGAGAGCATCACCAACAACCTGCCCGCTTTCGGCGACGTGCAGGTGATTCGTGAAGATCCGAAGAACCGGAATCTGCTTTACGTCGGTACGGAGTTCGGCTTGTTCATTTCACTCGACGCGGGCAAGGAGTGGAAACGCTTCATGAACAATTATCCGACCGTCCGCACCGACGACATCCTGGTGCATCCGCGCGAGAACGATCTCATCGTCGCCTCGCATGGGCGGAGCGTCTGGATCGCCGACGACATTTCGCCGCTTCAGCAGCTCACGCCCGAACTGCAGTCGCAGGATGTCGTGCTGTTCGACATCCGTCCCGCCGTCGCGTGGCTGAACGACCAGCAACACGGTCAGCAAGTGGGCGGCCAGAAAGTCTTCGTCGGGGAAAACGCGCCGCGAGGATCGGCGATCAGCTACTACCTGAAATCGGCGGCGAGCGGCGACGTGAAGATCACGATCGCGGATGCGACGGGCAAAGTGATTCGCAACATCGACGGCACGAAGACCGCGGGGATCAACCGCGTGATGTGGAACCTGGCGCCGAATCCGCCACCCGGCCCTCCGGCGGCGGGCTTTGGTGGCGGCCGCGGCGGCGCACCGCAGGCCGTCGAGGCGGGAATCTATGTCGTCACGTTGAGCGTCGGCGGGAAGACGTACACGAAGCCGGTGAGCGTGATGCAGGACCGATGGCTGGGCGAGCGTTAGTCCAGCCGTTTTCCCTCTGAGAAAGCGTCGAATCGTGGTACTCTCCCCGTCGACGCCACGGGGCGATTCAAAGGAGACGAGATGGCGAAGAAGGCGAAGAAGACGGGCCGCAAGCCGAGCGCGGCGTTCATGAAGCCGATGCAGCCGAGCGCGGCCCTCGGCGAAGTGGTCGGGTCCAAGCCGCTGCCGCGGACCGAAGTGACCAAGAAGCTCTGGGCGTACATCAAGAAGAACAAGCTGCAGGACGCGAAGAACCGCCGCATGATCAAAGCTGACGACGCGCTGAAGCCGGTGTTCGGCGGCAAGGGCACCGTCAACATGTTCGAGATGACGAAGCTGGTGAACAAGCACTTGAAGTAACGCTCGGGTGCAGGGTTCAGGGTGCAGGGTTCGTTGTCCGAGGTCGCTGCACCTTGAACTTGTTCCAACGTCCGTGACCACGCGACGCCTTTTTCTCGTCGTTGCCGTCGTTGTCGCGGCCTCGAACGGCCTCGGCGGGGTGTTCGTGTACCGCGCCGCGCCGGCCGCCCTTCCGGATCGACTCGCCAACCAGGAGTTCTGGAAGATCAGCTCCGACTTGTCGGAGTTGAGCGGGTTCTTCCGATCCGACAATCTCCTCTCCAACGAAGTCTTTCTCCAATACGTGGTGCCGGAGCTGACGCGCACAGCGAAGCCGGGCCGTGTGTATCTCGGCGTGGGGCCCGAGCAGAATTTCACGTACATCGCCGCGCTGAAGCCCGCGATGGCCTTCATCATCGATGTGCGGCGCGGGAATCTCGATCTGCACTTGATGTACAAAGCGCTCTTCGAGATGTCCACCGATCGCGCCGACTTCGTGTCGCGGCTCTTTTCACGAAAGCGCCCCGAGGGGCTGACGACATCGTCGAGCATCGCCGACATCGTTCGCGCCTTCGAGCATGCCGAGCCGAGCGAGGCGCTGTACCACGAAAATCTGCAGGCTATCGAGCGCCGGTTGACGCGAACTCACGGGTTCGCGCTTTCGAGCGACGACCTCGGTGGAGCGAAGGGCCTCGAATTCATCTACAAGGCGTTCTTCACGTTCGGTCCTGAACTCACGTATTCGTCAATAAATGGATTCGGCGGATTTGGCGGCGGCCGTGCGATGCCGACCTATGCCGACTTGATGACGCTTACAGACGAAGATGGACAGGCACGCGGATACCTTGCGAGCGAGGCGAACTTCTCGGTCGTAAAGGATCTCGAGAGCCGCAATCTCGTCGTGCCGGTGGTTGGCAACTTCGGCGGTCCGAAGGCGATCCGCGCCGTGGCGGCCTACCTCAAAGAGCACCAGAGCATCGTGTCCGCGTTTCTATCTGTCGAACGTCGAGCAATATCTGCGGCAGGACGCGATCTGGTCCGACTTCTGCCGCAACGCCGCGACGCTGCCGATCGACGGCGCAAGCCTGTTCATTCGATCGACCCGCGGCGGACGCAATGGCGGCTTCGGCAGCCTGAGCAACGAGCTCGAGCCGATTGCGGACGTCGTCAAGAGCTGCGGCCCGCAGTAGACGATCGAAACACCCTCGCGTACGTTATTCTTCCCGCCATGTTGAACAAACGGTTTCATGCTCGCGCGGTCGTGGTGTCGGCGGCGGCCGCCTGCGCGTTCGCGGCCTTCGGACCATTGCAGCTGCGCGCGCAGCCGTTCGCGCCCGATCTGCTCGGCGGATTTCACTGGCGGATGCTCGGGCCGTTCCGTGGCGGTCGAGTGGACGCGGTGAGCGGCGTGCCGGGACGCCCCCACGAGTTCTATTTCGGATCGGTGAACGGCGGCGTGTGGAAAACAGTGAATGCCGGCCGCACGTGGATGCCGGTATTCGATTCGCAGCCTGTTGCGTCGATCGGTGCGCTCGCGGTCGCGCCGTCGAGTCCCGATGTCGTGTACGTGGGCAGCGGTGAATCGTCGCTTCGCGATTCCGTAGGATTCGGCAACGGCATGTACAAGTCGACCGACGCCGGAAAGAGCTGGACGCATATCGGTCTGACCGATACCCAGCACATCGGCAAGGTTGCCGTCGACCCGCGAAACGCAAACACGGTCTTCGTCGCGGCGATCGGGCACTTCTACGGACCGCACCCTGATCGCGGCGTTTTCCGATCGAAGGACGGCGGATCCGACATGGCAGAAGGTGCTCTACAAGACCGACAGCGTCGGCGCGATCGATGTCGCGATCGATCCGGTCAACCCGCAGATCGTCTACGCGAGCCTCTGGAACACCCGTCGTCCACCATGGTACGTGTACGGGCCATCCAATGGACCCGGCGGCGGTATCTTCAAATCGACCGACGGCGGCACGACATGGAATCAGTTGACCAACGGTCTTCCGACCGAAGGCGTCGGTCGCAGCGGCCTTGCCATCTCGCCGAGCAATCCCGAAGATCGTGTACGCAGTGATCGATGCGAAAGAGGGAGGCCTCTTTCGATCGAACGATGCAGGCGCGTCCTGGACGAAGACGACCGGCGACACGCGTGTGTGGGGCCGCGGCTGGTATTTCGAGAAAGTGGCGGTGGACCCGAAAAATCCGGACATCGTCTATGTTCCGAACGTCGGTATCCAGCGGTCGACCGACGGCGGCCGCACGTTCAGCACGTGGGCGATGCGCGGGTCACCGGGCGGCGACGATTATCAGGGAGTCTGGGTCTATCCCGGCGACGGCAACATCCTGATTGCCGCGAGCGATCAGGGAGCGATCATCACGCTCGGCGCCAGCGCGGAGACACCGCAGTGGAGTTCGTGGCTGAATCAGCCGACCGCGCAGATCTATCACGTGTCGGCCGACTATCGCTTTCCGTACTGGGTCACCGGCGCGCAGCAGGACAGCGGCGCGGTCGCCGTACGCTCGCGCGGCAAGTTCGGCGAGATCTCGATGCGCGACTGGGAGCCAATCTGCGCCGGCGGCGAGAGCGGCACGACGGCAGCCGATCCGCTCCATCCGGGCATCCTGTACGGCGGCAGCGTGGAGCGCTGCGATCTGGATCTCAACGGGAATGCGGTGAATCTCTCTCCGCCTGCAGGGCCCGACGGCCCTCGCCGCGACTGGACGCAACCGCTCACATTTTCTCGCGCCGATCCGCGCGTGCTGTACTACGCCGATCAATATCTCTATCGCACCACCGCCGGAAGCACGACTTGGGCGCGAATCAGCGACGATCTGACGCGACCGGACCCGGGCATCCCGCAAACGCTCGACGCGGCGTCGGGTGCGCTGACGGATCGCAACGGCAAGCGCGGCGTGATCTACACGATCGCGCCGTCGCCCATCGTCCGCCCGATGGTCTGGATCGGTACAGACGACGGCCTGATTCAGATGACGATGGATGATGGAAAGACGTGGCAGAACGTCACGCCCGCGCCGCTCACCGCGTGGAGTCGCGTGACAACGGTGGAAGCGTCGCACACGGATTTCAACGAGGCATACGCGTGCGTCGATCGCCACCAGCTCGAGGATTTCGAACCGTACATCTACCGCACACGCGACAGCGGTAAGACGTGGCAGAAGATTACCAACGGTTTACCGCCCGGAGTGTACGCCCACGTGATCAAGGAGGACCCGCGGCGGCGCGGTCTGCTGTTTGCCGGAACGGAACGCGGTGCGTACGTATCGTTCAACGACGGCGATGCCTGGCAGCCGCTGCAGCTCAACCTCCCTATCACATCGGTGCGCGACTTCGAAATTCACGGCGACGATCTGATCGTCGCGACGCATGGACGCGGCTTCTGGGTCATCGACGATATCGCCGCGCTGCGACAGCTCGAGGATGCGACGCGGGCCGACGTATTTTTATTCCAGCCGGCCGACGCGGTTTCGGTGATCGCCGGCGGCGACAACGGGACCCCGCTGCAGAAAGACGAGCCGCAGGCCGAGAATCCGCCGGTTGGTGCGTACATCGATTACTACTTGAAGTCGGCGGCGACCGGTCCGGTGACCCTTGAGATCGTCGATGGGAATAATCAGCCCGTGCGCGCGTTCTCGAGCAGCGATCAACTCGCGCCGCCCACGCGCAAACCGTCACCGCGCTGTGGAATCGCGCGCAGGAGCCGTTACCGTCGGCTGCCGGCATGCATCGGTTCGTGTGGGATCTTCGGCGGGCTTTGCCCGAGGGCAGCGGTCGCGGACGTGGCGGCCGCGGCGGCGGCGGCCGCGGTGGTGCGCCGCTCAGCGGGCCCGGGAGTTATACGGTGAAGCTGACGGTCAACGGCAAGAGCTACACGCGAGCGCTGATGGTCAGGCCCGATCCTCGCGAACGCTAGCGAAGCGCCTGCGGTCATGCCGGCGGCCGCAAGCGCGAGGCGACGGCGAGGCGGGGCGGCATCGAATCCAATGCTCACACTTCGGCGGCCGTCGTCTGCTGTAATCGCTGCGTTTCTCTCAGAACAGGCGCGTACCCCGTTTTCGTACCGACGCCGTGGGAGCGACGGCGGCATCTGTGCCCGATGGCTTCACCGTCGATTCCAATCGCGTGTGCCTCGGCCGCGGCATCGACGCCTTTCGAGCAGGCGCACGAGCGCTGGCGCGATGGGAAATGTTTCAGCTCGGATGGGTCCAGCTTTGCGCCGACGGCGCGCCGCCGACGCCAGGCACGAATGTCGCGGTCATCGTTCGGCTCTGGGGCGTGTGGTGGCTCAATGCCTGCCGCGTCGTCTACGTCGTCGACGAGCCCGCCCGGTTCGCGCTCGCCTACGGCACGATCGAGGACCACGCGGAGTCCGGCGAGGAGTGTTTCAGCGTCGAGTGGAAGGCCGCGGACGACTCGGTCTGGTCCGAGATCGTTGCCTTCTCGCGGCCGCGCCATCCGCTGGCGCGCATCGCGCCGCCGTTCGCTCGAGCGCTGCAGCGCCGGTTCGCACGGCATTCGCTCCGCGCGATGCGGCGAGCCGTCGGCGGGGCCGTCTGACGCCTGTGAACTGCGCCACGCAGGCGGCCGCGCCGGCGAGGAGGCCGACCAGCAGTGCGTTTGTTCTTGCCCTCAATCAGCGGGCGCTCTTCATCGCGGCCACGATGAAATTCTGAATCTCGGGTTTGATCGCGTAGTTTTCGCGCTGCGGCGTCGGCCAGTTCGCCTGGTCCGCCCACATCTTGTTCAACCCCTTTTGAATTTCAGGATCGCCGCCGGTGAAACCCTCGAGAAGCGTCCGCCATCGTCCGGCAAGCGCCTGTGCGCGTGCGCCCGTCGGTTGTTCGCCGTCGGCGATCGCTCGTTCGATGTCGGCGAAGAGCTCCGACCATTTCAGGCTGACCTCGGCTTGCAGCTCCGGCGACCACAGCTTTCCGCGGTCCTCGACCTTCTTCTGAGCCTCGGGCGTGTAGTACTTCTTGGACCAATCGGTGTCGTTTTGCATCTCGATCTCCTTCACGATCCGTTTGAACAGATCCCAATTCGGCTCGCCGCTCTGGCGCAACGATCGTTCGGCTTCGTTGATGGCGTCGATCGCCCAGCCGAGCCGCCGGCGTTTTTCGGCAAGCACTCGTTCCTGGCTGCGCAGCGTCTCCGCCGAGGCTCGACTCACGCCGCAGCAGCCGGCCGATCTGCTTCAGCGGTAAACCGAGGAACTTGAGGACGACGATCTGCTCGAGGCGCGCGAGATCGCAGTCGCGGTATATCCGATATCCAGAGTCCGAGCGCCCGCTCGGCTTCAGCAGCCCGAGGCGGTCGTAGTGATGGAGGGCGCGAACGGTCACGCCAGCTATCCTCGCGAACTCCTGTATGCGATACGCGGTCGCTTTCGGCTTCACGTCGCCTCGCTCACCATGATCAGGTCTGACGTAACGTGAGGGTCAAGCGTTAAAATACTCCCATGGAACTGCTCCTCGGGTCGCACGTTCGCGAGCATGAACGTCGCGTCGGACGACTCGCCGGGTTCGAGCTCGAACCGGCCGATTTGCGAATACGGCGGATCATCTTCAGCCCTGACGGAGACCTCGGGCCGCAGGCGGCCATGCGGCCGCTCGCCGCGATCGGCCGCGTGCACGAGGACGGTGAAATCGACCTCCACGACGTGCAGATCGAACCGATGCGCGCGGTTCGCGACGTCGCGCTCCTTGCTCGCGCGACACGCCTGCGCTACGGCCTCCGCGACAACGGCCGGCTCGTGGGCCTCGAGATCAACCCGGCGAACGGCATCGTGTTGTCCGTTTTTGGACGTCTGCACTGGTGGTCGCGCCGGTTTTCTGTTCCCGCGGCGTCGACCGACATGTCGGTGCCCGGCGAGATCCGTTTGAGCCCTGGCAGCAGCCACGCGGCGTGATAAAGTCGTTCGGCCCGATTCACATCAGAAGGAGTTTGCGATGAAGCGCGTTATTTGTCTGGTATCCGCGATAGGTCTGGCGGGAACGATCGGCTTCGCCCAGGGCGGCGGTCAAGGCGGCGGGCAGAAAATCGGACTCGCGACGAGCCTGCAACGCGGCTACGCGGGCTTCAAACAGAATTTCACCGGCAACGCGGAAAAAATGCCCGAGGCGGATTACAACTTCAAGCCGGGATCCATGCCGGAAGTGCGTCCATACGGCGCGCTGTTCATGCACATCGCCAATGCACAATACGGCCAGTGCGCGGCCGCCAAGGGCGTGGCGAATCCGAATCAGGGCACTGATCTCGAGAAAACCAAGACGACCAAGGCCGACGTCGTAAAGGCGCTCGCCGACTCGTTCGCGTTTTGCGACGACGCGTTTTCGAGCACGACCGATGAGAATGCGGCGCAGTTCGTCAAACAGGGGAACAACGAGGTGACGCGCGCCGCAGTCCTGTACGGCGTGATCGTCCACGGAAACGAAATGTTCGGAACATCGAATGTGTATCTCCGCGCCAAGGGTCTCGTGCCGGCGTCGACGGAGCGGATGATGGGACGCGGACGAGGCAATCAGTAGCACGTGCCGGCGAACGGAGGCGGGCGCCGTGCGCCCGCCTTTTTTTGCCGTGATTCTACGAAATCTTTCGTATTGACATCTACGAAAGTTGTCGTAGATAATCCGGATTCATGAGACGGAAGCCCACGGATGCCGAGCTCGCGATCCTTCGCGTGCTCTGGTCGCGCGGTTCGAGCACGGTCCGGCAGGTCGCGGAAGCGCTCGGCAAGGACACCGGCTACACCACCGCGCTCAAACTGCTGCAGATCATGACCGAGAAGGGCCTCGTCGTTCGCGACGAGAGCGAGCGAACGCACGTGTACTCGGCCGCGTATACAGAGAATCAGACGCAGCGGCAGCTCGTGTCCGATTTGGCCGATCGGGCGTTCGGCGGGTCCGCCGCGAAGCTGGTCTTACAGGCGCTCGCGGGAACAAAGGCATCCCCTGAAGAGCTCGCTGAAATCCGAAAGTTGCTCGACAAAGAGCGTGGAGGTACACGATGAGCCCCATGGTCGCGGTCGCAGGATGGACGTTGATTCATTTTCTGTGGCAGGGGGCCGGCATCGCGCTGGCGGTAGCGCTGGCGCTCGCCGCGGTGCGCGGCCGAAGCGCGAACGTCCGATATCTCGTCGCCTGTGGCGGCCTCGCAGCCATGCTTGCGGCCCCGATCGCCACCGCATGGCAGCTGGCGGCCGCTTCTCCCCGAAACGGCGCCGCTGCAGAAACGACCGCCGGTGCGGCGCTTCACGCGACCAAAGGCCAGCAGGCGTTCTGGTCGACCCAAGATAACGCTGAAGCCCAGAAGCGAGACGCGCACGCAGCGTCGGCTGCGAGCGGGCCGGCGAGCATGATCGCCGCGCTCCTTCCGCGCGTGACTGCCGATCGAATCGTACGCGCCGTCTTTTTTGTGTGGGTACTTGGCGTCGCGGCGCTCCTCGGCCGCATGGCGGCGGGTTGGTGGTATGTGCGGCGCCTGCACTGCCTTGCTCTCGAGACAGACCCATCGCGCTGGCAGGCCGTGTCCGTCCGTCTCTCCGCGCGTCTCGGTCTGCGCCGGGTCGCACACGTGGTCGAGTCGGTGTGCGTCGAAGTGCCGACGGTCGTCGGCTGGCTGCGCCCCGCGATCATTCTTCCGGTCGCCGCCATTGCGCAGCTGACGCCGTCGCAGGTCGAAGCGATCCTGGCGCACGAGCTCGCGCACATTCGGCGCTCGGACTACGCCGTCAACCTGGCGCAGACGTTTGCTGAAACGCTGCTCTTTTATCACCCCGCGGTTTGGTGGATTTCCGACCGCATTCGAACCGAGCGGGAACACTGCTGCGATGACATCGCAGTCGCCACGTGCGGCGATGCCGTCGGTTATGTCGAAGCGCTCACGGAGCTCGAGAGCTGGCGAACAGCCTCGTCGGTGCTTGCCGTGGCTGCCACCGATGGGTCGCTCCTCGGTCGGGTGCGCCGCATTCTGCGCGTGCCAACTGCCGCCGAGCCACGTTCGCCGAGTTGGGCATTCACGGTCGCGTTCACGGTGATCTTCACTGCGGGCGCCGGCGCCTTCCAGGGTATTCCTGGCGCTGTCACACACGCTGGTGCACGCGTCGTCGACGCGTTACAGGCCCACGTTGTGCCGCTTTCGGCGGCGCCGATACCCGTGGTGCTGCCGGCGATCGCGGTGACCCCGTCGAGCGATTCAGCAACCGTCGTCGTGCGCATGCCAGCCGGTCCCATTGGGAGCCAAACGGCCGAGGTCCACGTCGCGGACGTGCTTTCCGCGCTGCAGCCACCTCCGCCTGCGCCACCGGCTCCTCCAGCGCCGCCCGCCCCTCCGCCGCCGCCGGCACCGCAGACGACGGCCGCACCGCCGGCACCACCCGCACCGCCGGCGCCACCTGCACCTCCGGCGCCTCCCGCACCGCCTGCCGCTGGCGATCGGGTGTCGATGTCGATCCACGACAGCGACTTGACCATGACGTGGTCGAGGGATGGCCAGCGCACCGAGGTGAAGGCTCACGGCGAGATGACGGTGAGCGATGACCTCGCGGACATCCAGGCGCTCTCAAATGGCGGCTACATCACGATCCGCGACTGGTCGACCGCCGCTGCGCGCGCGGTCGAGATCAAGTCGAGTGGCGGCACGCTGACGCGGACGTATTACGTCGGCGGCGTCGAACGCCCGTGGAACGACGACGCGCGCGCGTTTCTCGCCGCCGAGATCAAGCATCTGGTGCGCAGGACGGGATTCGGCGCCGAGGGCCGCGTCAAGTCGATCCTGCAGAAGAAAGGCGTCAGCGGCGTGCTGGATGAAGTCGATCTGGTCGAGGGCGATTACGTGCGACGTGTGTACCTCGAGCTGTTGCTCGCAAACGCGCCGTTCGATCACACGACGATTCTTCCCGTGCTGCAGCGGATCAAGGATCGCATGTCGTCGGACTACGACCGTCGCGTGCTCCTCACCGCGATCGCCGCGAAGACGCCGCTCGACGACAAAATGGCGGCCGTGTATCTCCCCGTCGTCACATCGATGCGGTCCGACTACGATCGGCGTCTGGTGCTGAGCACGGTCCTGGCGAGGCGCCCGCTTTCGCCCGGTGTCGCGCACGCCGCGCTCGAGGCGGCGGGATCGATGCACTCGGCATACGACAAGCGGGAAGTGCTCACATCGATGATGACGAGCGGGCCGTCGCTCACGGCCGAGGAGAAGGGCACGCTGCTCACGTCGGTGGCGTCGGTGCACAGCGATTACGACAGCCGCGAGGTGCTGGTGAAATTCGTCCAGATATACGGTGTGGACGACGCGACGCGGCAGCCGTTTTTTGCGGCGGTCGACACGATTCGGTCTGCTTACGATCGGCGCATGGTCCTCACGGAGCTGGCGAAGAAACGCGACATCCCGTCGGCGGTCCTCGGATCCGCGTTTGAGTCGGTCGCCCACATGCCATCCGACTACGACCGCGCCGAGGTCCTGATGGCGTACGTCAAAACGCAGATGATGGACGCGAAGCTGCGGGAGGCGTTCATGTCGGCCGCCGACAGCATCCGCTCGTCATCGGACCAGGACCGCGTCCTGGCGGCGCTGGCGCGCGCCGAGCGCCGCTAGGCGGCAGTCGGGCGGCGCGAGCACCGGTCGTCTGACCGCGACTCGACACGCGGCAGCGGGTACGTTCACAATCGTGTCGTGCCTACAATCGGAAAACTGCGTTACCTCGAAGCGGCGCCTCGACCGTCGACCGACTCAGCGCGAGCGGTCGAGCGCGCCGGTCGCACGCTGGTTCTGCTGCATGCCTTTCCGCTGAGCGCGCGGATGTGGGAACCACAGTTCCCGCTCGCCGACGATGGTTGGCGTGTGATCGCGCCTGACTTCGCGGCTTCTTCAAGTGCCGCGCTTCCGACAATGGACGACTATGCAGGCGATGTCATCGACCTGCTCGATGCGCTGCACGTCCACGAAGCCGTCGTCGCAGGCTTGTCGATGGGCGGCTACATCGCGCTCGCGATGTCTCGTCACGCTGCACGGTACATTCAGGGGCTGATCTTGTGCGATACGCGCGCCGAGGCCGATACGCCCGAGGCGGTCGAAGGCCGCAAGAAGATGCAGGCGCTCGTGCGAGCGAAAGGACAGGCCGCGATCGCCGATGAGATGCTGCCAAAGCTGCTCGGCGAGACGACGCGGCGCACGCGGACCGACGTCGTCGAACAAGTACGCGCGCTCGTGCTGTCGAGCTCCGTTGAATCGATTACGGGCGCGTTGAATGCGCTCATGACGAGAGCCGATTCCACAGCGCTCCTGTCGTCCATCCATTGCCCGGCCCAAATCGTCGTCGGCGAGGAAGACACGGTGACACCTCGCGCTCTCAGCGAAAAGCTCCAGCAGCGGATTGCAGGTTCCGAGCTTGCCGTCATTCGCTGGAGCAGGTCACTTGTCGAACATCGAGCAGCCGCAGATCTTCAATGAGACGGTCGCGCGGTTTCTTGCGCATCGGGTATAGTCGACAAACGATGCGCGCAGTTGCGGTACTCCTGACCGTTCTCACCGTGCCGCTCCTTACGAGCGCGCAAGGGACGTCGGATGCAGCCCGGCGAAAAGCGTTCGATGCGATTCTCGACACGTACGTGCGCGATGGGTTCGTTTACTACCGGGCGCTGAAGGCGGACAGGCACCGGTTCGACGCATATCTCGCGCAGGTGGCGACCGCGTCTATCGACAACGAACCGCGCGAGGCGCAGATTGCCTTCTGGCTCAACGCGTATGACGCGTTGGTGCTCGAGACTGTCATCGAGCACTATCCGATTCCGACGCGCTCCTCGGAGTACCCCCAGCACAGCATCAGGCAGGTTCCGGGTGCGTTCGAGCGAACCACGCACCGCGTCGCCGGCCGGGCGGTGACGCTCGATCAAATCGAACAGACGATCCTGGCGTCGTATCACGATCCTCGGCTGTATTTCGCGGTCGGTCGCGGCGCCGTGGACGGCGGCCGCCTCCGCAGCGAAGCGTTCTCGCCCGAGCAGCTCGAGGCGCAGCTGACGGAGGTTGCCGCCGAATGCGCGAGCCGGCCGCAATGCGTTCAGGTCGATCGCGAGCAGAACAAGCTGATGGCGAACGCAATCTTTTCGTGGCGTGAAAAAGAGTTTGTCTCGACATACGCCTCGGCCGTGCGCGAGCCGTTTCAGGAGCGCAGCGACCTCGAACGGGCAGTTCTCGGTTTCGTCTGGCCCAAGATGCTGACGACCGAGAAGGAATTCCTCACGGCGAACCGCTGGCAGATGGCGTTCAAGCCGTTCGACTGGAACCTGAACGATCTCACCGGACGCGGCGGCCGTTGAATCTCGAGCTTCAGGACAAGATCGCCATCATCACGGGCTCGAGCCGGGGCCTGGGGCTCGCCTCCGCTCGCGCGCTCGCTGAGGAAGGCTGCCGCGTCACGATTTGCGCGCGTGGACAAGAGGCGCTCTCTGCCGCAGCCGCCGATTTGCATAAGATTGCCCCAGGCGACAACCGGGTGCTGGCCGTTGCCGCCGATCTCGCCTCTGAAACCGGCGTCGAACAGGTAGTGAATCGGACCGTCGACGCGTACGGCGGCATCGATATTCTTGTCAACAACGTCGGCTTCGCCCGCGGCGCCGACATCGCCGGCACCTCCGACGCCGTCTGGCAGGAAGCGCTCGACCAGACGCTCTTCCCGGCCATACGGGCCTCGAGGCTGGCGGTCCCTCACTTACGACGCCGCGGCGGCGGTTCGATCATCATGATCGCGTCGATCTGGGGCCGCGAGTCGGGTGGCCGGATGACGTATAACGCCGTAAAAGCGGCCGAAATCAGCCTGGCGAAGGCGATGGCGCAGCAGCTGGCCGCCGACAACATCCGCGTGAACAGCGTGGCGCCGGGCTCGATTCGTTTTCCGGGTGGGTCGTGGGATCGGCGGGTGGCCGAGGATCCCGAAGGAATGAAGGACTTCGTCCGCCGTGAGCTACCGTTCGGGCGATTCGGCCGCCCCGAAGAAGTCGGGGCGGTCGTGGCGTTCCTCGCGTCGTCGCGAGCGAGCTGGATCAGCGGGGCAAGTGTGACCGTTGACGGCTGCCAGTCGCGCTCCCTGATCTGATTTCCGGCCGCGCTTCCTCATCACCTGACGTGCCCGGCCGCGTCTGACGACCACCCGCGAACTGGCGGGAGCTGCTGGAGCGGCTTACTCGAATCCGCACCGTCACGCCCTCGGCGTTCTCATGTTCTCCGGTCGTCGTTTCTGTTTCGTTGCCGTCGGTCGAATGAAGGAAAAACCCCCGGCGCCGCACGCGCGGCTCGCATACATCCATCTTCAGAATCTCCTTGATATTCCCTATCGGCAAGAGTAACAGCCGTCTGCACACGCGTCAACGAGTTTGACCGCGATCGCGCGAAAAAAATGCGTAATAAATTGGAATGCCCGAGAGGATGAGTGCGAACGTGACGATCGAGTTCATCGTGTCGTGCACGAGCGAGTTCGCGACGAACAACACGACGGCAGCGACGAAGAGCGCGGGCACGATGGGATAGCCGATGACGCGATACGGTCGCGGCATCTGCGGCCGCAGTCGACGCAGTCGGTACACGCCCGCGACGCTCAGCGCGTAAAACGGCCAGATCGCGAGGACGAATGTGTTCGTCAACGATTCGAAGCTGCGGCTGAGGACCAGTGCCATCCCGAGCAGGCCTGCGAGAAGAATCGCCACATAAGGCGTCTTGAATCGAGGATGGATGCGCGCGATCGCCTCGAAAAACAACCCGTCGTCCGCCATCGCGAAGAAGATCCGCGGCGACGCCAGCATGCTGCCGTTCAGCGAGCTGAACGAGGAAATCATGACAAATACAGACACCAGCACGACGCCAATGTGGCCGAAGAGGGCCAGCATCGTGTCGGCGGCCACGAGCGGCGAGCGCGCGACCACCTCGATTGGGCTCACGTACAGGTAAGCGATGTTGGTGGACACGTAAATCGCGATGAGGGCGATGGTGCCGAGGATGATCGCGGTCGGCAGGTTTTTCTGCGGCTGTTTCACCTCGCCCGCCGCGAACGACAAGTCTCCGAAGCCGTCGTACGCCCAGAGAATGCTGACGAGCGCGAGACCCATCGCGCCGACGCCGATTGGCGAACCGGTGGATCTCGTCAGGTTTTCGATCGTCGCGCCATGGCCGTGGCCGAGCATCAGGGCCGCCGCGACCAGCACCGTGAGCGCCGCAAATTTCGCGATCGTCGAGATGCCGACGATCGCCGCCCCGAGATCGGCGCCGACGATGTTGACGGCGGCCGCGAATGCGATTGCGCCCGCGGAGAGGCTCCTCGCCGCCACATAGTGAGCGACCGGATCGATCCGAATCGACCGGAGCAGATACTCACCAAACACCACGGCGATTCCGCCGAGCGCTGACGCGCGAATGAGCACGAGCTGGGACCAGCCGAAGAGAAATCCCGCCCAGCGGCCCCACCCTTCTCGCAGATACACGTAGAAGCCGCCGGTTTCGGGCAGGGCGGCGGCAAGCTCCGCCAGCGACAGCGCGCCACAGAGCGTGATGGCGCCCCCGACGGCCCACAGCGCGAGCATCAGCAGCGGGCTCGGCACGAGCCGGGCGACACTGGCCGGCGTTCGAAAGATTCCCGATCCGATCGTGATGCCGATCACGATTGCGACCGAGCTCCACAGCCCGAGCGTCCGCGGCAGCTTCTGCGGCGTCGTCGTTGTCTGCATGAGGTCTCCGGCGGGAGCGTAACACGGCATGGTTCCTGAACACCCTCCTTCGAAAAAGGAGCATCCAAATGGCGATCGCAGAAACGAATGTAGCCGAGGTCGAACGCTGGGCTTCGGCGCTCGGAGGCGCGGCGCTTGCCGCCTACGGAATCAGGCAGGTCCGAGAAGAACGATCCGTCGCGGGTGCAATGATCGCGGCGTCGGCCGGCATGCTCATCCTTCGAGGCGCCACGGGTCACTGCCCGATGTACGCAGCGACAGGGATCAATACAGCCGATACCGACACGAGGTCCGCGTTATCAGGCCGACGAGGTGTGAGCGTCGAGGATTCCGTGACGATCAACCGGTCTCCCGAAGAGCTCTACGCCCAGTGGCGCGACTTCCAGAATCTGCCGACGTTCATGAGCCACCTCGTCTCGGTGACGGCCGATCGATCGCCGCCGTTCGCACTGGGTCGCCAAAGCGCCGGCCGGACGGAAGGTCGAGTGGGACGCCGAGATCGTCAACGAGATACCGAACGAGCTGATCGGCTGGCGCACCCTCGAAAACGCCGACGTCGTCAGCGCGGGTTCCGTACCGATTCCGACCGGCCGACAATGGCCGTGGGACCGAAGTGCGCGTGAAGCTCCAGTACGACGCCCCTGGCGGCAAGATGGGCTCCGCCGTCGCGTGGCTGTTCGGCCATGAGCCCTCGCAACAGATCCGCGAAGACCTCCGCCGCTTCAAGCAGCTGCTAGAAGCGGGCGAGGTTCCGACCACGAAAGGGCAGCCGCGAGGTCAAAAATGAAAGCACTTGTCTGGCACGCAACGAACGACGTTCGAGTCGAACGTGTTCCCGATCCTGAAATCCTGAACCCGCGCGACGCGATCGTGAAAGTCACAAGCACCGCGATCTGCGGATCTGACCTGCATCTGCTCGATGGCTACATCCCGACGATGCAGGCAGGCGACATTCTTGGACATGAGTTCATGGGCGAGGTCGTTGAAGTCGGCAAAGAGAACAACAAGCTGAAGGTCGGCGACCGCGTGGTCGTGCCGTTCACGATCGCGTGCGGCCGCTGCTTCTTCTGCGAAAAGCAGCTGTGGTCGTGCTGCGACAATTCGAACCCGAACGCGTGGATGGCGGAGAAGTTATACGGCTACACGACCTCCGGTCTCTTCGGCTACTCGCATCTGACGGGCGGGTACGCCGGCGGCCAGGCGCAATTCGCCCGCGTGCCGTTCGCCGACGTCGGCCCGTTGAAGATTCCCGACGGTCTCACCGACGAGCAGGTGCTGTTCCTCTCCGACATTTTCCCACGGGATACATGGCGGCCGAGAACTGCGACATTCACGGCGGCGAGGTGATCGCGATCTGGGGATGCGGACCGGTCGGTCAGATGGCCATCAGGAGCGCGTTCCTGCTCGGCGCCGCACGCGTCGTGGCGATCGACTCGGTGCCCGAGCGACTGCGCATGGCGACCGAGGCCGGCGCGGAGATCATCAATTTCGAGGACTCAGACGTCTACGAAAAGCTGCGCGCGTCGACCGGCGGCCGTGGGCCGGACGCGTGCATCGACGCCGTCGGCCTTGAAGCGCACGGCGCCACCCTCGATGCATATCTCGACAAGGCGAAGGCGGCGGCGTTCCTCGCAACCGATCGGCCGAACGCGCTGCGTCAGGCGATTCACTGCTGCCGAAAAGGCGGAATCGTCTCGATACCCGGCGTTTACGGCGGATTCCTCGACAAGATCCCATTCGGCGCCGCATTTCAGAAGGGTCTGACATTCCGCATGGGGCAGACCCACATGATGAAGTACATGAAGCCGCTGCTCAATCGGATCGAACGCGGCGAGATCGATCCGTCGTTCGTCATCACGCATCGATTCGCCATCGACGACGCGGCGAAGGCTTATTACCTGTTCCGGGATCACAAAGAGGAGTGCATCAAAGTCGTCCTGAAGCCGCACGGCGAGACGGTGCACTGAGAAAAGGTAAAAGGCAAAAGGTCAAAGGGAAAAGTACTTTACTTTTGCCTTCGACCTTTTGCCTTTTAACTTTCGTTTTCAGTGTGGCAGCTCGTTGTTTCTTGCTGCCGCGCGGTCGGTGAGCCGCGTCAGTTTCGAGGGCGCCCAGTCCGAGAGGCTTTGCCAGCCGCTGTGAGCGTCGCCGCCTCCGCCGTCGATCGGCGCGGGCAGAAGCCGATTGGCGACGCTCATCCCGAGCGCGACGGCTTCGGGCAGGATCGCGTTCGCGATGATCGCGATGCGCGCCGGCAATGTGATCACAAGCTCGGCGTCTCCATGACGACACGCATCGATCACCTGCCAGGCGGCACGTTCGCCGTTGATTGAAAACACCGGAATCGAATCGGATACGGTGAACCACGTGAACTCGTCGCGGTGCCGCCCCTTGAACCAGGCGTTGAACGGCGATCCTGTTCGCATCATGCCCGGGCAGACCGTCGTGATCGAGATGCCGTCCTTCGCGAGCTCCGCGCGCATCGAATCCGAGAGCCCCGTGAGCGCGAATTTGCTCGCGCAGTACGGGACGAGGTGCGGCACGCCGATCCTTCCGCCAATCGACGAGATGTTCACGATGCGTCCGCTCTGACGGCCGCGCATGTCGGGAATCGCCGCGAGCATCGCGTGGAGCGGCGCCCAGAAGTGCACCGCCATCGCTTCTTCGAAATCCGAAACGCCCATGTGGTCGAGTGGGCCGACCTGCATCATGCCCGCGTTGTTGATGAGCACGTCGATGGAACCGGCGCGCGCGATCACATCGCGCACGAGCTGTTCCGCATCGTCGCGACGTCGCAGATCGCACACCGCAACATCCACGTCGATGCCGCGCGACTTCAGCTCAATGCGTGCACGCTCGAGCTCGTCTGCATCGCGCGCCGCGATGGTGAGTCGCGCGCCCTCCCGTCCGAGCTGGCGGGCGATGAGCAGACCGAGGCCGCGCGACCCGCCCGTGATGAGGATCGACTTTCCGTGAAAATCGATGGCGCGCCCGGCGCGGAGACTGCGAGCGATGAGAGCGCCGCCAACCGCGGCCGCGGCGGCTGCTATGCCGATGTGATGAGATTTTGCCATGCGGGCCGCAGTGCCAGCCACGTGCCAGCGATTTATGAGGCACTTTCACCTCTTGATCGCCCCGGCGGCGGCTGTTAGGATCACCCACTCATGGGTGAAGCGCGCACCGACATGGTTCCCGCAAGTGGTGCGGTTGCAGTGCGTTCCAAGCGCGATGGTGCTCTCGATGCGGCGCTCGACCGCCTCGCCGCCGGTTCGGTGCTCGAACGGCCGGACACTCCGGACCTCCACGTAACCGCCGTGCGCCGGCTTCCCGCGACCGCGGCTCGATACGCGCCGTTTCCACCGAACCTCGATGACCGGCTCGCCCAGACGCTTCGCGCCCGCGGGATCGCGCAGCTCTACACGCATCAGGCGCAGGCAATCGAGCACGCGCTCGCCGGCCGGAACGTCGTCGTCGTCACGCCCACCGCATCGGGTAAGACCCTGTGCTACAACGCGCCGGCCCTTCACGCGATTTTTCAGGACGCGGCGAGCCGAGCCCTCTATCTCTTCCCGACGAAAGCGCTCGCACAGGATCAGCTCGCCGAGCTGCAGGCGATGTGCGAAGCGATCGCGACCGGAAGCGGCGAGCAGATCGGCGTCTTCACGTATGACGGCGATACGCCGCAAGATGCGCGTCGGACGATCCGCGCGCGCGCGCAACTGGTGCTGAGCAACCCCGACATGGTGCACGCGGGAATCCTGCCGCACCACCCGCGCTGGGCAAAGCTGTTCGAAAACCTTCGCTACGTGATCATCGACGAGCTGCACGCCTATCGCGGCGTGTTCGGCAGCCACCTGTGCAACGTGCTTCGGCGGCTTCAGCGCATTTGCCGTCATTACGGATCCGATCCGACGTTTCTTTGCTCGTCGGCGACGATCGCCAACCCGAAGGAGCTCGCGGAGCGGTTGACGGGTCAGCCTTTCGAAATCGTGGAGCAGAGCGGCGCGCCCCGCGGAGAGAAGTTCTTCGTTTTCGTCAACCCACCTGTGGTGAACCATCAGCTCGGGATCCGGCGGTCCTATCTGAGCGAAACGCGCCGGGTGGCGTCGGAGTTTTTGAAGCGGAATCTGCAGCTGATCGTGTTCGCGCAGAGCCGCCTCTCGACGGAGATTCTGACCACCTACCTCAAAGACGATTTCGAGGATGCGCCTGGCGCGGCCGAGCGCATCCGCGGCTATCGCGGCGGATATCTGCCGAATCGGCGCCGCGAGATCGAGAAAGGCCTGCGCGAGGGTGCCGTGCGCGCCGTGATCTCGACCAACGCGCTCGAGCTCGGTATCGACATCGGCGCGCTCGATGTTTCAGTGATGGCCGGGTATCCGGGCACGATCGCGGCGACGTGGCAGCGCGCCGGCCGTGCCGGCAGGCGCGCGAGCCGATCCGCCGCTGTGATGGTCGCCAGCAGCGCGCCGCTCGATCAATTCGTCGTTCGCAACCCGTCGTACTTCTTCGACGCTTCGCCGGAGCGTGCGCTCATCGACCCGGACAACCTTCATATCCTCGTGGATCACATCAAGTGCGCCGCATTTGAACTGCCGTTCACGACGAGCGAATCATTCGGCGCCCACGACGTGCAGGAGATACTCGCGCTGCTGGCCGAGCAGGGTCTGGTTCATCGCTCCGGACCCATCGATCTCGATTCTGACTCGCCACACGCCGAAGTCTCCGCGGCGAGCGGGGGTGGGGCCCCGCGAGAACGCAGTACTGGACGTGGACCAACGAATCGTACCCGGCCGACGCCGTGAGTCTCCGGTCCGTGTCGTCCGATAATTTCGTGATCGTCGATACCACCGGCGAGCCGCGCGTCATCGGCGAAACCGATTTCACGAGCGGACCAGCCACACTGCATCCGAAAGCGATCTACATCGTCGAAGGCAAGCTGTACCAGGTGGACAAATTCGATTTCGACGGCCGCAAAGCGTTCGTGCGCGAAATCGATTGCGATTACTACACGGATGCGATCACCTACGATCGAGTCACGATCATCGACACGTTCGCCGAGCGTGCGCCCGATCGCGTGTGCTCGCATGGCGAAGTTCATGCGGTGTCGCGCGTTGTCGGATTCAAGAAGATCAAGTTTTATACGAACGAGAACGTCGGATCGGGTGAGCTCGATCTGCCGGAGCAGCAGATGCACACGACGGCGTACTGGCTGACGGTCCCCGCGTCGCTCATGGCGACGCTGCCGTACGCCGCCGACGATCGCCGCGACGGCGTCGTGGGCCTGTCGTTCGCGATGCAGCAGGTGGCGCAGCTGCTGCTGATGTGCGATCGCCACGACATCGGCATCTCGCTCGACTCTGTCGAAGGGGACGAGCGCGATCGATTCTTCGTCTACGACAACTATCCGGGCGGAATCGGATTCAGCGAGCCTCTGTTCCGGCTGCACGACGAGCTCGTCGCCAGGACACGGCGATCTCATCGCGGCGTGTCCGTGCGAGAACGGATGTCCCGGGTGTGTCGGCCCCATCGGCGACACCGGTCCGCTCGCGAAGGCCGCGGCGCTCCGGATTCTCGAGCTTGCTCGCTCAGCTCGCGGTCGCCGTCGATACCGCCGCTGCCGGCGGTCTGAGCGCCATGGAAACGCGCTCTCAGACCGGCTCCGCGGGATCATCGGCGCGCCGGGTGCCCTCGGCGCGCGAATCGTGAGCGACCGCGCTCCCGCGGGAATCGACCGGCCACGATCTCGCCGCGCTCGGGGGGACGTGGCGCGACAACTGCTTCGTCATCGAGCGGTGCAGGAGTGCGGCGTCGACTCACGGCAGGGAACCTGTCGGCGTGGTTGCCGATCGGCTGCAGCAGGCGTCCGGCGACGCGCCGATGCTTCGCCGCGGGCGCGCCCGCGCGCGCCGCCGTTCGTCTTCTTCGATCTGGAGACCACCGGGCTCAGCGGCGGTGCGGGCACCCACGCGTTTCTCGTCGGCTGTGGCTGGTTCGAGGACCGAGCGATTTCGTCACCCGGCAGTACCTGCTGACGCGCTTTTCGGACGAGCGTCCGCTGCTCGATGCCGTCGGCGCGGAACTTGCGCGGGCAGGCGCGCTCGTCAGCTTCAACGGCAAATCGTTCGACGCGCCGTTGCTTGAAACGCGCTATCTGTTCCATCGGCTGAATGGACGGGCGCCCGGCTCCCGCACGTCGATGTGCTCCATCCCGCGCGACGCTTCTGGGCCGGCTCGGCGTCGCAGCCTGGCAGCTGTTCGCTCTCGCGCTCGAGCAGCAGATTCTCGCGTGCGCCGCCGAAGCGGCGACGTGCCGGGATTCGAGATTCCGGCGCGGTACTTCCAGCTTCGTGCGCACGGGCGACGCGCGCCCGCTCGCGGCGGTGCTCGAGCACAACCGTCTCGATCTCCTGTCGCTCGGCGCGCTGACCGCACGGCTGCTCGAACTGGTGCGGTGCGGGCCCGAGTCGGCGCGAAGCCCGGGAGGCGCTGGCGCTCGGCCACGTGTATACGCGCGAGCGGCTTCGACACGACGCGCCAGGGATGCGTTCGAGCGCGATCGCGGCGTGCCGCGCTCCGCGCGGGCGCGTACCGACGCGGTCAAAGTCGACGCGCTTGCGCGCGCTCGCGCTTGCCTGGCGGCGGGCGCGGCACTACGAAGAGGCGGCGGGCTGCTGGCGGCAGCTGCTCGAGGTCCGTGGATGCCCGCGCGCACATCGCGCGCGAGGCGACCGAGGCGCTCGCGATTCATCACGAGCACCGCGGCGCGATCTCTCGGCGGCGAAGCTGTTTGCGCTGAGGAGTCTGGAAGTGGGGACGGACGCGGCGCAGGAGCGATGCCGCGCGGCACCGCCTGGCCAGCGGCTGGAGAGAAAGATCGCCCGGCGGTCAGCGGCGGCCGCTGTTTCTTCGTCGTCGTCTTCTTTGCCTTCGCCGCTTTCTTCCGGCTCTCCGACGTCTGCGCGCCGAACTTCTTCGTGAACCGCTCGACGCGGCCTTCCGTGTCGATGAGCTTCTGGCGGCCGGTGAAGAACGGGTGGCAGTTCGAGCAGATTTCGAGGTGCAGCTCGTGCTTGGTCGACCGGGTCTTCCAGGTCGCCCCGCACGCGCAGCGCGCCTCGACCTCGTGATACTTCGGGTGGATGCCTTCCTTCACAGCGTGCTCCTTGGTCCTCGGGAAACCCCAATTATAACAGCCCTGCCGTTACCGGTCCCACCGGTGCGTCCGCAGCGCGTCCAGAAGCCGCGGCGGCAGGCGCTCGCCGTCGCTGGCCGCGAGGTTCCGCTCGACGTGTCGCGGCCGCCGCATGCCGGGAATCGTCGTGCTGACGGCCGGATGTTCGAGGATGAACCGCAGTGCCATCTCCGGCAGATCCATCCCCTCCGGCACGAGCGGCTGAAGCGCCTCGACGCGCTCGAGCGTCGGCGGCAGGCTGGTGGCGTTGAAATACGTGTTCCGCCAGTCGCCCTCCGGCCACCGGGAGTCGGGCGTCAGCGTGCCGGTGAGGCTTCCCTCGTCGAATGGAACACGGGCGATGATCGCGATGTCGTGCTGCTGGCAGTACGGAAACAGCTCGTCTTCTGGCGCCTGGTCGAAGCATGTTGTAGACGACCTGCACGCTGTCGATGACGCCCGTCTCGAGTGCGCGCAGCACGTTGTCGGGTTCGCGCCGGTTCACGCTGATGCCGAATGCCCGCACCAGCTTCTCGCGCTTGAGATCGTCGACCGCGCGCTGCCAGTCGTCGTCGGCGGCCCAGCTGTCGCTCCAGACGTGAAACTGCTGAAGGTCGATCGTCGACAGCCCGAGATTTTCGAGGCTCTTCTCCGTGTATTCGCGAATGTGATCCGGAGGATACGTATCCTGGACGCGATATTCGGCCGTGCCCGGCCATTTCCATGTTCTTCGGCGGAATCTTCGTCGCGGTGAACGACGGCGGTCCCGCCGTGCGCCTTGCGGCGGTGCAGCGCCTCGCCGAGCAGCTTCTCGCTCTTGCCCTCGCCGTAGACCCACGCCGTGTCGAAGAAGTTGCAGCCCAGGCGCGAGCGCGCGCTCGAGCGCCTGCAGCGACTCGTCGTCGTCGGATCCGGTCCAGCCGCCCATGCCCCACATGCCGTAGCCGATTTCGGACACCTGCCAACCGGTGCGGCCGAACCGTCGATAGCGCATCCCGCGATTCTACAATTACAATTCATCCCATGCTTTCTCACGAGATTATCGGGGATGACATGCAGGCGGTCGTGCTCACCATGGCAGCGGGCGACGAAGTGCGCGCCGAGGCGGGCGCCATGACCTACATGACCGACGGCATCGAGATGGACGCGCGGATGCAGGGTGGCCTGCTCGGCGGCTTGAAGCGGAAGCTCCTGGCCGGCGAGAGCCTGTTCCTGACGTTCTTCAAGTGCACGCGCGGCGACGGGCAAGGTCGCGTTCAGCGCACCGTATCCCGGCAAGATCATCCGCTTTCCTCTACAGAACAGCGCCATGCTCTGCCAGCGCGAATCGTTTCTTTGCGCAACGGGCGAGATCAACATCAACGTCGAATTCACCAAGCGCCTCGGTGCCGGATTCTTCGGCGGGGAAGGTTTCATCCTCGAACGCTTCGAAGGCACCGGCGAGGTCTTCGTCCACAGCGGCGGCACGATCGTGCCGTTCGAGCTGAAGGCCGGCGAGAAGCTGAAGGTGGACACCGGCTGCCTCGTCGCGTTCGATCCGACCGTCGATTACGACATCGAGTTCGTCGGCGGGATCAAAACGGCGGTGTTCGGCGGAGAAGGCCTGTTCTTCGCCGCCATGACCGGACCGGGACGCGTGTGGGTCCAGACGCTGCCGTTCTCGAGGCTGGCCGACCGGATCATGTCCGCCATGCACGGCAGCAAGGAAGAGACGCGCCGCGGTGATCTCGGCGGCGCGCTCGGCGCGCTCGGCGACATCATCAGCGGCGACTCATAGCGAGCTAGGCTTTGCCGCCGTTGCTCATCGAAGCGAGGAAGTCCTGGTTGGTCTTCGTCTTCGACATCTTCGAGAGCAGCAGCTCCATCGCTTCGACCGGCGACAGCGGCGTGAGCACTTTGCGCAGCACCCAGACGCGATTGAGATCGTCTTTCTGGATGAGGAGCTCTTCTTTTCGAGTGCCACTCTTCTGAATGTCGATCGACGGGAACACCCGGCGGTCGGTCAGCTTGCGATCGAGGTGGATTTCCAGGTTGCCCGTGCCCTTGAACTCCTCGAAGATCACTTCGTCCATGCGCGAACCCGTGTCGACGAGCGCGGTGGAGATGATCGTCAGCGATCCGCCTTCTTCGATGTTGCGCGCGGCGCCGAAGAAGCGTTTCGGCCGCTGCAGCGCGTTGCTGTCGACGCCGCCCGAGAGGACCTTTCCTGAGGGCGGCACGATCGTGTTGTAGGCGCGCGCGAGGCGCGTGATCGAGTCGAGCAGAATCACGACGTCCTTCTTGTGCTCGACGAGCCGCTTCGCTTTTTCGATCACCATTTCGGCGACCTGAACGTGACGCTGTGCGGGTTCGTCGAACGTGGACGAGATCACTTCGCCGCGGACGGACCGCTGCATGTCGGTGACTTCTTCGGGCCGCTCGTCGATCAGCAGCACGATCAAGTACACCTCGGGGTGATTCTTCGTGATGCTGTTCGCGATGTTCTGCAGCAGCATCGTCTTGCCGGTGCGCGGCGGCGCGACGATCAGCCCACGCTGACCCTTGCCGATCGGCACCATCAGGTCGAGCACGCGCGCTGAGAGGTTCTCGCCGTCGGTTTCGAGACCGATGCGGTTTTGCGGATACAGCGGCGTGAGATTTTCGAAGAACACCTTTTCGCGCGCGTGTTCCGGCGGCTCGAAGTTCACCGCTTCGACCTTGATGAGCGCGAAGTAGCGTTCGCCGTCCTTCGGCGGTCGGATCTGGCCCGATACCGTGTCGCCCGTGTGGAGGTCGAATTTCCTGATTTGCGACGGCGAGACGTAGATGTCGTCCGGGCCCGGCAGATAGTTGTAGTCGGGCGCGCGCAGGAAACCGAAGCCGTCCGGCAGCACCTCGAGGACGCCTTCAGAGAAAATCAACCCGCTTTTCTCCGCGCGCGCCTTCAGAATTTCGAAAATCAGCTCCTGCTTGCGCATCCCGGTCGCGCCCGGCACGTCGAGCTGTTTCGCGATCTTCGTGAGCGCGCCGACGCTCATGTCTTTCAGCGTCGCCAGGTCGACCCGTTCTATTTTCTCGGCGGGCGCGGCGCCGTTGCCGCTGCGGGCCGGCGCGGGGGCGGCAGGCTGCTGTTGCGGCTGTTGTGGTTCAGGCGTTCGATCAGTTTCCACAGTTCGTCCAATCCTTCGCCCGTGGCGGCGGATACCGGCAGCACGGGCATGTCAAACACGGATTCAAGTTCTCTCATCGCGCGGATCCGTTCGCCGCGCGCGAGCTTGTCGATCTTCGTGGCGACGACGGCCAAATTGGCGACCACCGTCTGAAGCCAGCTCCAGGCCTCGTTGTCGCTTTGCAAGCCCGTGTGCCGGGCATCGACGAGCAGCAGAGCGGCGCGGCTCGCGGATGCCTTGCCCCCACCCACGCTCGACGACGCGTTGCGCGTCGGCATGGCTGCAGGCGCTCCGAAATATGCGTTCAGCAACTCGACGAAGTCACCCGAGCCGCCTCGCGCATAGCCGTATCCCGGCAAATCCACCAGGTAGAACGGATCGGCCGCGCCGCGCGCCACGTGATAGAGATTTGCCAGCCGCGTTTTGCCGGGCGCTCGGCTCGTGCGCGCGAGCCGCTGACGAACCAGCGCGTTAATCAGGCTCGACTTGCCGACATTCGAGCGGCCGACCAGCGCAATTTCGGCGAGCCCATCACGCGGCAGATCCCGTCGCGCTTGCAGCACTTCGAATGAAGCTCGCTTCGATTTTCACAGGGCTGGAGGGGCTGAATCGGCGGGAGGGGCGAGATCGGCCGCGGCGCGCTTCGCTCCTGCCTCCTGCCCCTCCTGGCTATCTCGCCCTTCCTGCCCAGAGCGTCAGTGGGTAATCGTGTCGTCGACGATCGCGTCCACCGGCTCCGCCTGCGCCTCGACGGGGAGGCGTCCTGCCAGCGGTTCGGTGAGCGCGACCTTCAGGACCTCGTCCATGTGCTGCACCATGTAGACGTTCAGGGTGTCGAGCACGTTCTTGGGAATGTCCGCCAGGTCTTTCTCGTTGTCCTTCGGCAGGATGATGTTCTTCACGCCGGCGCGGTGCGCGGCGAGAACCTTCTCCTTCACGCCGCCGATCGGCAGCACCTTGCCTCGAAGCGTGATTTCTCCCGTCATGCAGACGTCCTTGCGGACCGGCACGCGGGTGAGCGCCGAGACGAGCGCCGTCGCCAGCGTGATGCCTGCCGAAGGACCATCCTTCGGAATCGCGCCCTCCGGCACGTGCACGTGGACGTCGGTCTTGCGGTTGAAATCCTTCGGGATGCCGTATTCTTCGGCCTTCGTGCGCACGTAGCTCATCGCCGCCTGCGCCGATTCCTGCATCACGTCGCCGAGCTTGCCGGTGAGCGTCAGGTGCCCCTTGCCGGGCATCAGCGTCGCTTCGGTCACCAGAATCTCGCCGCCGACTTCCGTCCAGGCGAGGCCGGTGGCGATGCCGACTTCGTCGCTCTCTTCCGCCATCGTGTTGCGGAAGCGCGGCACGCCGAGATACTGCGTGACCGATCGGCCGTGATCTCTTCGCTGAACTTGTCCCCCTCGACGACGACCTTGCGCGCGACCTTGCGGCAGATCGACGACAACTCGCGCTCGAGGTTACGGACGCCCGCCTCGCGCGTATAGCGGTTGATGACCACCTGGATCGCTTCGTCGGTGAAGCTGATGTTCTGCTTCGTGAGCCCGGTGCCTTCAATCGCCTTCGGCGACAGGAACTTCTTCGCGATCTCGATCTTCTCGAGCTCCGTGTAGCCGGCAAGCTGCAGCACTTCCATGCGGTCGCGCAGCGCCTGCGGAATCGTGTGCAGCACGTTGGCCGTGCAGATGAACATCACGTTCGAGAGGTCGTACTCGACGTCGAGATAGTGATCCAGGAATGTGCTGTTCTGCTCCGGATCCAGCACTTCGAGCAGCGCCGCCGACGGGTCGCCGCGGAAGTCCATCGACATCTTGTCGACTTCGTCGAGCAGGAAGACCGGATTCATCGAGCCGGCCTTCTTCATCATCTGGATGATCTGGCCGGGGAACGCGCCGATGTAGGTCCGGCGATGACCGCGCACTTCCGCTTCGTCGCGCACACCGCCGAGCGACAGCCGCACGAACTTGCGGTTCATCGCGCGCGCGATCGATTTGGCGAGCGACGTCTTACCGACTCCGGGAGGTCCGGAGAAGGTGAGGATCGTCGCCTTCGGCTTCTTGACGAGCGCGCGCACCGCGAGGAACTCCAGGATGCGCTCTTTGATTTTGTCGAGGCCGTAGTGATCCTCGTGCAGGATCTCTTCTGCGCGTTTCAGGTCGCGGCTCTCGCGCGTCTTTTTGTACCACGGCACGGCAATCAGCCAGTCGAGGTAATTGCGCGAGACCGTTGCTTCAGCCGACATCGGCGGCATCGCTTCGAGCCGCTTCAGTTCCTGGACGGCCTTCTCTTCGACCTCTTTCGGCATCTTCGCCTGGTCGATCTTCTTCTTGAGGTCGTCGACTTCGTTGCCCTTCTCGTCCTTGCGGCCCAGTTCCTTCTGGATCGCCTTCATCTTCTCGTTGAGGTAGTACTCCTTCTGCGCCTTCTCCATCTGCTTCTTGACGCGCGACTGGATCTTGCGATCCACCTGGAGCTTGTCGACCTCGATTTCGAGAATGCCGGCGATCCGATTGAGCCGTTCGATGGGCGAGATGATCTCGAGCAGGTTCTGCTTTTCGTCGACCCCGATGAGGAGGTGCGCCGAAATCGTGTCCGCGAGCTTGCCGGGATCGTCCACGCGGACGGCGGCGATCATCGCGTCGTAATGCAGGTTGTTCGAGAGCTTCACGTACTGCTCGAAGAGCGTCACGACGCGGCTCATCGTGCTCTCGGCGTCCGGGCTCGTTTCGCGCTGCTTCGCCAGCACCTTCACGACGACGCGGTAGAAGCCTTTGTCTTCTTTCCACTCGACCGCGCGCGCGCGATCCACCCCTTCGACGAGGACTTTGATGTTGCCGTCGGGCAGTTTCAGGCTCTGCACCACGTTTGCAACGCAGCCCATCGTGTAGATGTCCTCCGGCCGCGGATCATCCACCGACGCGTCGTGCTGCGCAGCGAGGAAAATGCGTTTGTCCTTGAGCAGCGCGTGTTCGAGGGCGCGGGTCGACGAGGGCCGTCCGATCACGAACGGCATCATCATGTGCGGGAAAACGACGACGTCCCGGAGCGGGACGATCGGTAGTGTTTCGTAAACTTCCAACAGGGTCTCCTGGAATCGGGTGATTGGGTGATCTGGTGATTTGGTGATTGATTGGTCGGGATTGATTAGGTCGGGACTGACTGCCAATAAAGCAATCAATCACCCGATCACCAGATCATTCAATTACCAGATTACGCTATCCCGCCTTCTCGATGAGCGCGATCGGCTTGTCTTTGGCCATGACGACCTCGCGCGTGATCGTGACCTCGCGAACTTTCTTCTGCGTGGGCACCTGATACATGAGGTCGAGCATCAGGTCCTCGATGATCATACGCAGACCGCGCGCCCCGATGCGGCGTTCGAGCGCGCATTCGGCGATCGCGTCGAGCGAATCGTCGGTGAAGCGCAGCTTCACGTTCTCGTACTCGAAGAGCTTCTGATACTGGCGCGTGATGGCGTTGCGCGGCTGCGTGAGAATCTGAATCAGTGCGGGCTTGTCGAGCTCGTGGAGTGTGCCGACGACCGGCAGGCGGCCGACGAACTCGGGAATCAACCCGTACTTGATCAAGTCCTGCGGTTCGAGTTGCTCGAGTGTGGCGCCGATATCGCGGCCGCGCAGCGATTTCACATCCGCCTTGAAGCCGAGCGTCTTCTTGCCGACGCGGCGCTCGATCGCCTTGTCGAGGCCGACGAACGCGCCGCCGCAGATGAACAGAATGTTGCTCGTGTCGACCTGGAAGAATTCCTGGTGCGGGTGCTTCCGCCCGCCCTGCGGCGGAACGTTGGCGACCGTGCCTTCCAGGATCTTGAGCAGCGCCTGCTGGACGCCTTCACCCGACACGTCGCGCGTGATCGAGGGGTTCTCGTCCTTGCGGCAGATCTTGTCGACTTCGTCGATGTAGATGATCCCCTGCTGGCACTTTTCGATGTCGCCGCCGGCGGCCTGCAGCAGCTTGAGGATGATGTTCTCGACGTCTTCTCCGACGTACCCCGCTTCGGTCAGCGTCGTCGCGTCGACGATCGTGAACGGGACGGACAGCAGCTTGGCCAGCGTCTGCGCGAGCAGCGTTTTGCCGGTGCCGGTCGGGCCGATGAGCAGGATGTTGCTCTTCGTCAGCTCGATATCGTTACGGCTGCGCGGCTGCTTCTGGATTTCGATCCGCTTGTAGTGGTTGTAGACGGCGACGGCGAGCTTTTTCTTGGTCCGTTCCTGGCCGATGACGTATTCGTCGAGGAACTTCTTGATTTCCTGGGGCGTGGGGAGCGAGGAGCGGGTGCCGCGGTTCTCGAACCGGTTGTCGTCGGCAATGATGTCGTTGCAGACCTCGACGCATTCATCGCAGATGAAGACGGTCGGCCCCGCAATCAGCTTGCGGACGTCGTTCTGGTCCTTGTTGCAGAAGGAACACCGCAGGACTTCGGTTTCCCCGGCCTTTTTCACCATGCGAACCCTTTTGCCCTTAACCCTTTGGCGCTCAACCATTTCGCCGGCTGCCCTAGGCTCTTTTTCGGATGACATCATCAATAATACCGTATTCCTTGCCCTGGTCGGCCGACATGATGTAATCCCGCTCGGTATCATCCTGGATGCGCTTGACCAACTGGCCCGTATGGTGGACCAGAATTTCATTGATGCGCTCGCGCATCCTGAGGATTTCGCGGGCTGCAATATCAATATCGGTCGCTTGGCCGGCCAAACCAGACATTAAGGGCTGGTGAATGACAATCCGTGAATTGGGCAGCGAATATCGCTTCCCTTTCGCCCCCGCCGCCAGCAGAACCGCTGCCATCGAGGCCGCCTGACCAATACAGTAAGTGGCCACGTCCGGCTTGATGAACTGCATGGTGTCGTAAATGGCCATCCCGGCCGTAATCGACCCGCCCGGGCTGTTGATGTAGAGCAGGATGTCCTTATCCGGGTCCTCCGCCTCGAGAAACAGCATCTGGGCAATAGCCAGATTTGCGACCTGATCGTCGATCGGCGTGCCGATGAAGATGATGCTGTCCTTGAGCAGACGCGAGAAAATGTCGTACGCGCGCTCGCCCCGATTGGTCTGCTCGACGACCATCGGAACAAGCTGCATGCGCTGGTCGGGAAGCTGATAACGCATAGTGTGCGATCGGTGCTGCTTGATTGTCGGGGAAAATGACGTGCGGGGGTGCTTGCTACTCTCCCGCGATTGTAGCACGCGCCATCACGAAGTCAATTGACTTCTCCCTGCGCAGGCCTGAGTACACGCGCGACAACCCGCCTTCCTTCTCGAGGCCGGCGCGCACGGCGGCCGGAGTCCGTCCGGTCCGTTCCGCGAAACGCGCGATCTCCTGCTCGACGTCGCTCTCTGTGGGGTCGAGCTGCTCGCGTCGCGCGACTTCATCCAGCACGAGCGCGCTCGCCACGGCTTCGCGGGCCACTTCCCGCTGGCTGTCGCGAAACGCGGTCCAGTCGATGCCGGCCTGGCGCGGATCGATGTTCTGGTCGATCAGCCGGCGGGCGAAATCCTCGAGGCGTCGATTCAGCTCCCGTTCGACGAGCGAGGCCGGCACGTCGAACGGCAGGCGTGTCGCGAGCTGCTTCATGAGCTCGGCTCGCACGTCACGTTCGGCGCTGTGCTTCGCCTCGTGCTCGAGATCCTCTCGCACCCGCGTCCGCAGCGCATCCAGGGTTTCGAACTCGCCCATATCCTTCGCGAACTCATCATCGAGTTCCGGCAGCACGCGTTTCTTGATGGCGTTGACCTTTACTTTATACGACACATCGGTTCCCGCGAGCTCCGCGATCGTGTAGTCGGCGGGATAGTGGATCGTGAAGCTCTTGGTCGCACCGAGGTCGAGCCCGAGCAGCTGCTCGTCGAAGCCGGGCGGATTCGCTTTGGCGCCGATCTCGATGCTCGTGTTTTCGTGCTTTTCCGGACCTTCGCCGCGCGTTGCCTCACCGCGCTCGAGGTCCACCACGACGGTATCGCCGTCGGCGACGCCGCGACCTTCGACCGGTTCGTAGCGTGCAGCCCGCTCGCGCAACCGCTGCAGCGCGACGTTGACCGCTTCGTCTTCGACACGACTTTCGGCTCGGCGAAGCGAAATGCTACCCAGATCGCCAGGCTCGAATGCGGGCAGCGTGTCGAAGGATGCCGTGAACGTGAGCGGCTCGTTTTCATTAACGCTCACATCCCGAACATCAGGCGTGTCGACCGCTTCCATCCCACGTTCGCGAAGCGCATCGTCGACGGCGCGCGGGATCAGATCGTGCGCCACGTCGTGCAGGATCTCGCTCTTGAAGCGCTGCTTCACGACACGCGCCGGCGCTTTGCCCGGCCGGAAGCCTGGAATCCGCGCCTTGCGTGAGTAGTCGCGCGCGATCCGATCGATCTCGGCATTGACGATGTCGGTGGGTATTTCCACGCGGACCGTCTTGCGTGTGTCGTTGACGTCGGCGAATTCGGTTTTCATCGCTGGGGTCTGCCTGCTCTGGAAGGTCGAACCGAACTGGAAATGCGAAAGGGGGGAGTCGAACCCCCAAAGCCTTTCGGCTACCGGACCCTAAGTCCGGCGCGTCTGCCAGTTCCGCCACTTTCGCGTGGTTCGACTGTAACATGCTCGCAACGCGCCCCGGCCCATCTTTATCGCGACGCTGATCCTACCATTCGATCGCAGCCGACTGGCGGATCTCTGCCATGCCCCGCAGTGCGACGCGCACGTCAGGTCGCGCTGACGTTCGTCAGCAGAAGTTCGTTGACCGGGCCGCGCCTTGCTGTGTTGCTGTTGAGGGCACGCCGTGCGGGAACCACGAGCGCCCGCAGGCCAGCGGCTCGCGCGGCTTTCGTGTCGTAGAGCGCCACGACGTCGGCGGCGGTGGAATTGCTCAGGAGCACGTGGCAGCCGCGGCGTGCCGCCGCGATCACGAGTCGCTGCAAGTGGCGTTGATCGTCGGCGGAGAAGCCATTCGCGGTGTAGGACGTGAAATTCGACGAGTGGCTGACCGGCGCGTAAGGCGGATCGAAGTACAGAAAATCGCCGTCCGCGGCGATCTCCATCGCCGATTCGAATGAACGCCGTTCGAGTTGCACGCCAGGCGCGGCGAGCGCCCGGGCCACGCGCGCAAGTTTCGCGCGATCGCAGATGTTCGGCCGGTCGTAGCGTCCGAGCGGCACGTTGAACGCCCCGCGGCCGTTCACACGGAACAGTCCGTTGAATCCCGTCCGATTCAGATAGATGAACATCGCCGCGAGGTCCGGCGTGTAGGCAATCCCGCCGTCGGGGGTACGTCGCGCGTCGCGCAGCGGATTGAATCGCGCGTCGCGCACCGCGTAGTAGTGCGCGCGTTCGTCCCGGGCGTGTGATTCGGCAAGCGTGTCGAGCGCGTCGGCGACGGCGTCCGACGCGTCGCGGACGGCTTCGTAGCAGCCGATGAGGTCTGCGTTGGCGTCGGTGAGGATCGCGGGATGCCCGCGGAGCCTTCCCGAGGCAAACAGATCGAAGAACACGGCGCCGCTTCCGAAGAAGGGCTCGATATATCGCCCGAACGCCGCCGGATAAAACCGGCGCAGCTGCGGGAGCAGCTGGCGTTTGCCTCCAGCCCACTTGAGCAGCGGACCGACCCGCTCACGGTCGCGGATCTGGCGATCGGGTGATCTCGTGATTGGGTGATCGATTGGGATATTGTGCACCCAATCGGTCACTCGGTCACAACGCAGCGCTTCCTCGTTCCGCCCACCACCATAAGCCAAGAGCGCCGGCGACGACTGCCGTCGCGGCGCCGTACAGCGGCAGCGCGGGCCCCACGCGGTGAGCGAGCGCGACAAATCCCGTGCTGAACAGATCGAGCAGATCGTTGCTGACCGCGGTGAGACCGGTACGGTGCATCAGAATCCACACGCCCGCCAGAATCGCGACGACGACGAGGCCGATGGCGACGTTGAAGCGCGACGTCCAGAAATTGATCGCTTCGCCAGCGTGCGCGCCGCACTTTCGTCATTGTCCGCGACGTGAACTGCGGGGGCACCTTTGGGACGGGCCGCATTTGCAGCAGCCGTTCGAGCCGGCGCGCTGCGGCGAGCGCCGACGCGCAGTTCGGGCACGATACGAGGTGTTCGGCGATTCGGCCGTCTGGCGTCAGTTCCCCTGCGGCGATCGCCTCCACCGCATCGAGCGCTTCATCGCAAAACATACGTCTTCACTTGAGGTCTGTTTCGAGCAGCCGGCGCAGCTGCTGCTTCGCGCGATGCAGCTGTGTCTTCACGGTGCCGAGCGGGATGTGCAGCGCTTCCGCAAGATCCTCGGTACTGCACGCCGTCGAGGTAATGCGCCGCCACGACGAGACGATAGTTCGCCGGCAGCCGCGCGATCGCTTTCTCCAGCCGATCGCGCAGTTCTATATCTCCGAATCGGCGATCGGAGGCCGACGGCATCACCTGCCCTCGCGCCTCCGCATCGTCCAATGACACGGCCGCGTCGAACGCAGCGGTTGCCGGCCGCGTCTGGCTTTGCAGGCACACGTTGGCGACGATGCGATAGATCCATGTGGAGAGGCGCGCTTCGCCGCGGAAATACGGCAAGCCGCGGTGAATCCGGAGAAACACGTCCTGCGCCAGGTCTTCCGCGCGAGAGCGGTCTTGCACCGTCCGGGCGATCAACGCGAACACGAGTCCCTTGTACGCCTCGACCAGCTCCTGAAACGCGCCTTCGTCGCCGCGGCGGCAGCGCTCGACGAGCTCGCGCTCGCTGGCAGGCTCCATTCGCCATCGTATTAGAGCACGCGCAGCGCCAAAATGTTTCAGTCCATCCGTCGTGAAACAATTCAGAATCGCTTCGAGTCTAATGAATTCGAACGCGTGCTCCTCGGAGGCCTGATGAACGAGTTTGGACCGGTTTCGTGGGTGTTCCTGATTCCGGTGGTGGCGATCATCGGCGGCATCACGGTGGCGATCGTCGCGACCGTGACGAAGGGACGCATCCGCGAGCTCGAGATCCGCGAGCGAATCGCGATGATCGAAAAAGGGCTGGTCCCGCCGCCCGAGGTCGACCCGCGCGGCTTCGAACGGGTTATGGACCGCTACGATCGCGTGCGGCAGGCGACCGACGCGCCCTGGCGAAACTCGGTATCGAGCGGCCGTCACCGCCGGGCGGGCGTCACCTTGATGGGCGTCGGTTTTGGCCTCATGGTGCTCATCTCGATCGCCGGGGGAGCCCCGGACGCAGGCGTGGGCGTTGGCGGCTTCCTCGTCGTCATCGGCCTCGCCTTTTTCGTGAACAGCTTTTTCGACGCGCGCCTCAACGCTCAGCCCCCCTCACACGGCGGCGGCCCGATTACACCGTCATCGGCAGGAGCCCCGCACGGGCCCGAATCGATGCCTCCGAGCTGATTCGGCGCGTTTCCGGAAGTTTTGCCCACCCAATCCGTATTGATACAACCCGCTCCTGCCGATAACCGAAGATGACGCGCGGCGTCGTCTTGCGCCCGTAACTCACTGAAAAAAAGAGCCATTCTCGACGTTTTGTGAGTGACAGGGCGAAGCTGTCGATGAAGGTATTCATTCTTTGCGGCGGATTCGGCACCCGACTCGCCGGGCTGGGAGGCGATCTGCCCAAGCCGATGGTGCAGCTCGGCGGCCGTCCCATGGTCTGGCACATCATGAAGGGATTCGCGCATTGGGGCTTTGCCGATTTCGTGCTCTGCCTCGGTCACCGCTCTGATGCCTTCAAGCAGTACTTCCTGAACCTGCCGTTGATGGTGGGCGACGTCACGGTCGATCTCGCACGCCGCGACCACACGCTGCACGAGGTGTCGGAAGAGTCGGGCTGGCGCGTGACGCTTGCCGAAACCGGCGTCCACAGCCTGACCGGCTACCGGATCAAGCGCGCCGCGACCGCATTCCTCGAGCCGGGCGACGATCTGTTTGCGGTGACGTATGGGGATGGGGTGTGCGACGTCGACTTCAGGCGCGTCGTCGACTTTCACCGTTCTCATGGACGGCTGGCGACGCTGACCGCCGTCCATCCGCCGGGAAGGTTTGGCGAGCTCACGCTATCGCGCTCCGCGCGTGTCGACGACTTCAGCGAGAAGCCGCCCGCGTCGGCGACGTGGATCAGCGGCGGCTTCTTCGTGTTTTCGCGGGCCTTTCTGGAGCAGCTTCCTGACGATCCCAATGTGGCGCTCGAGCGCGGTCCGTTGCGAGATCTCGCGGAACGCGGCGAGCTGATGGCGTACACGCACGACGGGTTCTGGTTCTGCATGGACTCGCCCCGCGATCACGAGCAACTCTCCGAAATGTGGGCAAGTGAGCGCGCCCCCTGGGCGGTCTGGAACACGGAGTGCGTATGAGCTCGCCGCAGCACCGCCTGGTGAGCGTCGGCGTGCCGGTTCGCAACGGAGCCACGACGCTTCGTCGCGCGCTCGATTCGGTTGTTGCCCAGACGTACGCGAATCTGGAAATCATCATCTCGGACAACCAGTCGTCGGATGAGACCGAGTCGATCGGCCGCGAGTACGCCGGCCGCGATCGGCGCGTCCACTACGTTCGGCAGGCGGAGCCTCTTACAGCCGTTCAAAATTTCAGAGCGGTCGCTCTCGCGAGCCGCGGCGAATTTTTTCTCTGGGCCGCGTACGACGACTTGCGCGATCCGAACTACATCGAGACGCTGCTCCGCGGACTCGATCGGCATGCCGACGCCTCGATTTGTTTCAGCGAGGCTGCCGAGTTCACCTCGCTCGAAGGGCACGCGGCCGCGGAGCGCATCCAGCACCGGTTCCAGACGCTCGGCCTCTCGTTCATGGACGTGGTCAGGCAGCAGACGTCAACGTACTGCGTCCATGTCTACGGTTTGATCCGCGCGAGGTACGTGCGTGGATACCCGTGGTTCAGCCCGACCGAGGGGTGGGACGTGGCGCTCCTTTTCTGGCTCGCCATGCGCGGTCCCTTTGTCTTCGAGCCTGGTACGACATTCATCTACTTCCGCCCGGCGGAAGGAGTGTCGAACGAACAGAGAGCACTCATAAATAATTTTCGGCCGCTGTCGTTCTGGTGGCCGGAGGAACTCGCCTGGGCCTGCGCCGGTGCGATCGCGGAAGGCACGAGGCGCGCTGGACGTCCCATTCACCGTGCCCGCGCCGTGGCCGTCATGTACTTCCACATCCTCCAAGGCTGGCGCGGCATCGTCGCGCGCTGGACGCCGCGCCCTGTCGTGAAGATGTATCGATTCGTCAGGCCCCGTCGGGCGAGGGCGAGTGCGTAGGTGACAAGACCATGATGAGACGCGTGCTCGTGACGGGTGCCGCTGGGTTCGTGGGGAAGCCGTCGTTGTTCGCGCTGGCCGATCGGGGCTTTGAGATCCACGCGGTCTCGCGTCAGCACGGGGAGAATGCGAACGGCGTGACGTGGCATGCCGCGGATCTGCTGGCCCAATCTCAAGTGGCCGATCTGATTGCATGTGTTCGGCCGACGCACCTGATACACCTCGCATGGTGTACCGACCACGGCACATTCTGGAGATCGCCAGACAACTTGCGCTGGCTCGCGGCGAGCGCCGAGCTCGTGAACCAGTTTGCGGCACATGGCGGAAAACGGATCGTTATCGCCGGATCGTGTGCGGAGTACGACGCGAGCGGCGGAATTTGCCGCGAGGACGGCTCACCGATTCGGCCGGAGACACTCTACGGCGCGTCCAAACACGCCTTGCACGTCGCGGTTGACGCTTTCGCGCGAACACACGGTCTGAGTTTCGCCTGGGCGAGGCTCTTTCATCTGTTCGGCCCAGGCGAACAGCCAGGTCGACTCGTGCCCTCGATCATTTGTTCGCTGCTGCGCGGCGAGCCGGCCCGCTGTTCAGAGGGCAGTCAGCTTCGCGATTACCTGTGCGCCGACGATGCGGGCGCGGCACTGGCGGCGGTACTCGACAGTACGGTCGAGGGTGCAGTCAACGTCGGGTCCGGGTCGCCGGTCGCGCTGCGAGTCTTCGCACGGCGAATTGCCGCACTTGTCGGACGCCCGGAACTGCTGCAGGTCGGGGCACTCGACAGCCGCTGCGGTGAACCGCCGATGCTCGTCGCCGACATCCATCGGCTCACCGACGAGGTCGGATGGACAGCCAGAGCAGACGTGGATCGCGCGCTCGTGCGCACGATCGAATGGTGGGCCGAACGGATACCGGCGCAGGCGGAATCACTCGGATGAAACTCATCATCGACACCGCCGCGCGTACGCTGACACGGGAGATCGACCGCGAATCGATCGAGATGCCGCTCTACAGCACGCGGGCGTTCGAGCTGCTGTCGGCGGAGTGGGTCAGGGTGGGCTGGAATCAGAAGTACACGTACACGTTTTCATGGCTCGGACGGCCGGTCATCCAGCTGCCGTCGGACCTGCTGCGACTGCAAGAGGTCATCTTTCGCCTTCAACCGGATGTGATTGTCGAAACCGGCGTCGCGCACGGCGGATCGCTCGTCTTTTACGCGAGCCTTTGTTCGCTCATCGGCCGCGGCCGCGTGATCGGCATCGATGTGGAGATTCGCCCGCACAACCGTGCTGCGATCGAGGCGCATCCGCTCAAGCCGTTCATGACGCTCGTCGAAGGTTCGTCGGTCTCGCCGGACGTCGTCGGTGCCGTCAGGGCGATGGTTCGTCCAGGGGAATCAGTGCTCGTGCTCCTCGATTCGAATCACAGCAAGGAGCATGTCCGCGCGGAACTCGACGCGTATCACACGCTCGTCACGCCGGGCTCCTTCATCGTAGCCACCGACGGTGTGATGGAAGCAGTGGCCGACGCGCCGCGCGGTCGCGCGTCATGGACGTGGGACAACCCGCCGGCGGCCGCACGCGAATTCCTCGCGTCGCACCCGGAATTCGTCGAGGCGCCGCCCGCCTGGTCTTTCAACGAGAGCGAGCTGACCACCGACGTCACGCATTGGCCCTCAGCCTGGCTTCAACGGCGCGCCTGAACGTGCTCTCCGCGTTTCACAACAAAAGGATCCTGGTCACGGGGCACACCGGCTTCAAAGGCTCGTGGCTCTCCATGTGGCTCACTGAGCTCGGAGCCAACGTGGTCGGGGTCGCTCGCGACGTGCCGACTGAGCCGTCGCACTTCGAGGCGGTCGGTCTGGGCGATCTGGTCGAGGACGTGAGGCTCGATCTCGACGATCTTCACGGCATGCGCAATCTGATTCATAGAGTTCGACCCGAGTTCGTGTTCCATCTCGCGGCGCAGGCACTCGTGCGTCGATCGTACGCCGCTCCCCTGGAGACATTCGCGGCGAACGCGATCGGATCTGCGCATGTGCTCGAGGCCATGCGGTCGGTCGACTGGCCGCTGACGCTCGTGATGATCACGAGCGACAAGGCTTATGAAAACGTGGAGACGACGGCCAGTTACCGCGAGGACGACCGGCTGGGCGGGCGCGACCCGTACAGCGCGTCGAAAGCGATGGCGGAGCTGGTCACGCGCGCATACATCGACTCGTTCCTGCGGCCGCCCGCATCGATGGTGCGCGTGGTAATCGGCCGTGCCGGAAACGTGATCGGCGGCGGCGACTGGGCTGCGGATCGCATCGTTCCCGACTGTGTGCGCGCGTGGTCGCGGCGCGAGGCGATCGACGTGCGACGCCCGTCGGCGACGCGGCCATGGCAGCACGTTCTCGAGTCGCTGAGCGGGTATCTGACGGTCGCAATCCGCGCGGCGAACGACGCGACGCTTCACGGCGAGGCCTTCAACTTCGGACCGCCACCCGACGAGAACCACTCGGTCCGCGAGCTGATTGCGGCGCTCGGCGCGCACTGGCCGGACGCCCGCTCGAATGAAGCGCTGGAAGAACCCAAGGACCTGCACGAAGCCGGTCAACTGAGGTTGAACTGCGAAAAGGCCCGTCAGGTTCTGTGCTGGCACGCGACGCTTGATTTCGCCGGCGCGGTGCGGATGACAACCGAATGGTACGAGGCGTTCTACCACGGTCACGTGATGCGCCCGATCACATGCGCGCAGATCCGCGACTACACCGCGGTGGCACGCACGCAAGGGCAGCGGTGGGCGGCATGACCACCGGTTCATCAAGTGTCCGTCTATCGTGCCGCGCGTGCGAGAGCGAAAACCTCTTCCCGGTGCTCTCGCTCGGCAACCTGCCACTCGCGAACGGTCTGCTGACGGCCGATGAGGTCGACGCACCGGAGCGGCGGTATCCGCTGGACCTCGTGTTCTGCGCCGATTGCGCACTCGTGCAGATCACCGCCACCGTGTCGCCCGAAGATCTCTTTCGAGACTACGCGTACAGTTCGTCGGTGTCGGATACCGCGGTGCGAAGCGCCGCGGCGCTCGTGACGCGCACGATCGAGCGGCACGGCCTTGGCGCGGACGACCTCGCGGTCGAAATCGCGAGCAACGACGGTTACCTCCTGCAGCACTATCGCGCGCGTGGCGTGAACGTGCTGGGCATCGATCCCGCTCGAAACATCGCGGCGATCGCCGAAGAGCGCGGGATTAGCACGGTGCCCGAGTTCTTTTCGTCAGCGCTCGCCCGCAGTCTCCGCGAGCGTGGACATGCGGCCGTGGTGCTCCATGCGAATAACGTGCTTGCGCACGTGCCGGATCTGCCCGGCGTGCTTCGCGGCATCGCCACCATGCTTGCGCCGTCCGGGCGCGCAATCATCGAAGTGCCTTACGTTCGCGACCTCATCGAGCGCCTCGAGTTCGACACGATCTATCACGAGCATCTCTGTTATTTCTCGCTGACGGCGCTCTCGCGGGCGTGCTGCGATCAGGGTCTGACCGTCTGCGACGTCGAGCGCATTCCGATCCACGGCGGCAGCCTGCGCATCACGTTGTGCGTCTCGACTGGAGCCTCGCCGGTCAGCGCCGCGGTCGCGGCGTTGGCGGCCGAGGAGGATGCGCTTGGCATGCGGCAGCTCGCGTACTACACAGGTTTTGCCGCGGACGTGGCGCGCCTGCGCACGCGCCTGCGAGCGCTGCTCGCGGACCTCAAAGCCGGCGGACGCCGAATTGCGGTGTACGGCGCATCCGCCAAAGGCGCCACGCTTCTGAATTACTGTGGTATCGGCGCCGACACGATCGACTTCGTCGTGGATCGCAGCCCGCTCAAGCAGGGCCGCTTCACGCCGGGCACGCATCTGCCGATCGCCGCGCCGGAGTCGCTGCTCGTCCGCAGACCCGACTACACGCTGCTGCTCACATGGAATTTCGCAGAGGAAATCCTCGAGCAGCAACGCGCGTACATACAACGGGGCGGCCGCTTCATCGTGCCGCTTCCGGTACCCGCGGTGCTCGACGCGGTCGCATGAGAATCCGCAAGCTCGATGTACTGGGTGCGTTCGTGGTCGAGCCTGATCTGCTGGCTGATTGCCGCGGATCGTTCGCGCGTGTGTTTTGCGAAGAGACGTTGCGTGAGCATGGGCTCGAAGGACAGATCGTACAGTGCAGCGTCTCATTCAACACCCGGCGCGGGACCTTGCGCGGTATGCATCTCCAGCGGCAACCGCAGGAAGAGCAGAAACTCGTCCGCTGCACCGCCGGATCAATTCATGATGTCGTTCTCGATCTGCGGCCTGGTTCGCCGTCGTTCGGTCGGTGGACAGCGGTGGAGTTGTCGTCGGCGAACCGCAGGACGATGTTCATCCCGAAAGGCTGCGCACACGGCTTTCAGACGCTCGTCGACGACGCCGAAGTCTTTTATCAGATGACGGCGCCCTTTGCACCGGCGTGCGCGCTGCGCGTGCGGTTCGACGATCCGGCATTCGGCATCGCGTGGCCGATCGCGGAGCCGATCGTATCCGACGAGGACGGCACGGCTCCGTGCTGGCAAGACTCAGGGCTCCGCGGCGACGTGGCGAACGTCGTAGATATCGCTGCCGACTTGTCCTCATTCGTCCCAGACGGCAACCTGCGGAGCGCGCGCCAGCGGTTTGAACGTGAGTACATCTCATCGGTCCTCCGGTACCACAACTGGCGGATGGCCGACGCTGCACAGACGCTGGGTATTCAGCGTCCGAATCTGTATCGAAAAGCGCGACAGCTGCGCATCGCAGTCACCGGCCCGACCTCCTAGTCAGGAAGACGTCCATGAATGTGATCTGTTCGCTCGTTCTCGTTGCCGCTCTGATGCCGTCGGGGAAACAAGAGCAGCAGCGCCCGCCGGCCGCCACGGCGTCGGCTCGCACGCCGGACCAGCCCCCGAAGGCGGACCCGAAATCCGATGTCAACGCCGCGTACGTCATCGGTTCGGAGGACGTGCTGAACATCTATGTGTTCGACGAGCCCGATTTGAATCAGTCGACCAAATACCGGGTCGACGCGGATGGGATGGTCACCTTCGCGCTGGTCGGCCGCGTGCCGGCGGCCGGCCTGACCATTCGTCAGTTCCAGGATCAGCTGATCGCGAAGCTCGCGGAAGGCTACATCCGCAACCCCCAGCTGCGCGTGGACGTGGAATCGTACCGCAGCCAGAATGTCTATGTGAGCGGCGAAGTGCGCTCGCCGGGCAAGGTGCCGATGTCGGGGCCGACGATGTCGCTCATCGAGGCGCTCGCGCTCGCCGGCTCGCCGACCGCGCAAGCGAGCGCGGAGCTGATCGTCGTGCATCCGAAGAAAGCCAGGCAGGGCGAGACGCTTCCCGATGACGACGCCGACGCCCTGCGCACGAAGGTGAACATCAAGGATCTGCAGATCGGCAAGGCCGGGCTCGGCATCATGCTGCAGGCCGGCGACACGGTCTTTGTTCCCAAGGCGCAGCTGATTTACATCAGCGGCATGGTGCGCAACGCCGGATCGTACGTGCTCGATCCCGGCATGACCGTCCAGCAGGCGCTCGCGCTCGCGGGCGGCTTGAACGAGCGCGGCTCGGATCGACGGATCACTATCGCCCGCATGGTGAACAGCCAGCGCGTGGTGCTCAAAGTGAAGCTTACCGACGTCGTGCAGCCGAACGATACGATCGAAGTAGGGCAGCGGCTCTTCTGACAATCGCTGATGCACCCACGCGCGAGCGCCGCCATCAAGTCAGCGTTTTTCCGAAGCGGCTTGTACGCGCGCCGGCTCCGCAGCGTTCAGTTTCCGGGGCTCGTCGTGCTCTGTTACCACGGGTTGCGAGCGGGTGCCCCGCTGCGAACGCCGTTCGAACCGCTGCAGGTGTCTGTCGACACATTCGAGCGCCACTGCCGTCTGATCCGGGAGTCCTGCGATCCGATTGGCGCCGATGTGCTCGTCGCCGCACTCGATGGAGGCGCGCCGCTTCCTCCGCGCGCCGTGCTCCTGACATTTGACGACGGTTATCGCAGCGTCTTGACGCTCGCGAAGCCGGTGCTCCAACGCTACCGGATCCCAGCAGTTGTCTTTGTCTGCAGCGATCCGATCGCGCGAGGCCGGCTCCTGTGGTACGACGCCGTGGCCCGAGCGAAGGGGGAAGCGGAGGTCCAGCACCTGAAGACCGTGTCGTTCAGCGAATGGGAGGAGGCCGTCTCGGCCTTCGACATCCCCGTCGCGGCCGGCGACGCGTCCGCACCGCTCAGTGTCGACGAGCTTCGTCAGTTGGCCGCCGCTCCCGGCATCGAAATCGGAGGACACACGCTGCGGCACGGCATCCTGGCGCACGCGAGCGCCGACGAACAGGCGCGGCAAATCGGCGACGACAAGCGGGCTATTGAAGAGTGGACCGGACGGCCGGCACGGCTCTTCTCGTATCCGAATGGACGCCCCCGCATCGACTACACGCTCGCCACATGCGACATCGTCGAGCGCTGCGGGTACATGGCAGCATTCACGACGGAGAGCGCCTACGCGAGAGCGTCGCACGATCGCTTTGAGCTGCCGCGCTTCTTGATGCTCGATTCGATGACGGCGCCGGCGCTCGCGCACCGGCTGACCTTCGGCTGGGTCCCGCAGCATTGAAAATCGTTCAGGCGCTGGGCTGGTACTTTCCGGAGTCGCTTGGCGGAACCGAAATTTACGTAGCCGCGCTGTGCCGCGCGTTGAAGACCGCCGGCCACGAGGTCCTTGTCGCGGCGCCGGACCCCGCGAGGTCGCGCGAGCGAACGTATCAGTACCGAGGGGACGACCGTTTATCGCTACCCGATTCCGGTGCACCCGACGCGTGCGGAAGCGCAGGGCGGACGCGTTCGCGGCGCGGAGCTTTTTCACCGATGGCTCGACGCCGAGGGCCCTGACGTCGTGCACCTGCACACGTTCGTGACCGGAATGGGCCTGTCCGAGCTGCACGCCGCGAAGGCATCCGGCGCGAAGACGATCGTCACCACGCACTCGAGCAGTCTCGGGTTCGTCTGCGCGCGCGGCACGCTGATGCAGTGGGGCGAGACGCTGTGCGATGGCATCGCGACGCCGACAAAATGCGCCGCGTGCGTGCTGGATGCGCGCGGCGTGGAGCGGACGATCGCGCGCGCGATCGGAAGGGTGCCCGCCAGCGTGGCGCGCTTTGCCGCACGAATACCTGGACGGGTCGGAACGACCATCGGAATGCGAGACGTCATACGCCGCAACATTGAACGCCAGCGCGAGCTGCTGGAAACGGCCGATCACTTTGTCGTGTTGACTGACGCGGCGCGGCGAGTACTGCACGCGAACGGATTTGGACACGGAAACATCGTCGTCAACCGGCTCGGCGTCGGCGAACCAATCGACGATGCGCGTGACCGCGGTTCCCGCGACGCCGGTCGCCCCATTACCGTCGGATATGTCGGGCGGTTCGATGTAATCAAAGGCGTCGAGGTTCTGGCGAAGGCGGTGACGCTGCTCGAACCGGACGTCCCCCTGATCGTCGAGTTTCGTGGCCGGGTCCAAAGCGTCGCAGAACGGGCGGTGCGGGCACGGCTTGAGCGAATCGCAGGTGATGACCGCCGGATACGCTTCGCCGAACCGGTGCGGCACGACCAGATCGCCGACGTGCTCCGCCGCTACGACGCCTTATGCTGTCCCGCGATCTGCTTCGAAGGCGGCCCGACGGTCGCGCTCGAGGCGCAGGCGGTCGGGACGCCTGTCATCGGCAGCCGGATCGGCGGGCTCGCTGAAATCGTGAACGACGGCATCGACGGGCGGCTCGTGGAGCCACACGAACCGTCAGCGCTTGCCGCGGCTCTGCGAGAAATTTCGATCAACCCCGCGTGCACGGTCGATGTGTGGCGGGCGCATGCACCCAGGCCGCGCACGATGCAAGAAGTGTCGGACGATTATCTTCGGCTGTACACAGCATGCTGAGCGGTGCCGCTCCACAGATCGCCAGGGCAGCGTGTCACGCAATACGGCATCTCGTCGCCTTTCCGCGCCCGTTCGCACCCGCCGAGCAGCTTGCGCTCGCCCTCGAAGAATGCGGCGCGTTGAATGAATACGTGACGGGTTTTGTGTGGCCGGCGGCCGACGACTCGTCCGCGCTGATGCGTGCAGCGGATCGCGTGGTCGGTCGGCGCGCCGCCGCGGCGCTGCGGCGGCGTCGCGCGCCATCGCTCGGAACATCGGCGATTCATTCGTTCCGGACCATCGATGCCGGTCGGTACGCTCGCCGCGGCGGTCGGCTGGCGGGGCCTCGAAGATCGACTCTGGGAACGGGACGACCACAGGTTTGCGAGCCTTGCGGGTCAGCGCGCCGCAGACTGTGACGTGGTGCACGGATTCGAGCACGCGGCGCTGGAACTTTTTCGTGATGGCCGTGCACGGCGCACGTCGACGGTCCTGTACTTGTCCGGTGTGCATCCTTCGTTTCACGACGACATCTTCGACCGCGCCTACGAGCGATGGCCGCAATTCAGAGACACGACCGCATGGCGTCTGCGTGAACGTCGCCATCGCCGTGATGCTCGGCGCATCGCCGAATACGATCTCGCCGACCTGATTGTCGTCGGCTCGTCGCTGTTGAAAAAGAGTCTCGTTCAGTTCGGCGTGCCGGCGGCAACGATCGAAATCGTGCCGCTTGGCGCCTCACCCGCTGCGCCGGTCTCTGCGGCGATCCAACCCGCGCCGGATCGCCTGCGCGCGCTTTTTGCGGGGAACGTCAGTTTCCACAAGGGCTGCCATGTGCTCCTCGAAGCGTGGCGCACGGCGACGTCGACTCCATCCGTTCTAATCCTCGCCGGCCGTAGCGACCTTCCATCCTCGCTGACTCGGCAGAGGGGCGTTGAACTGGTCGGCGCTCTTTCGCAACCGGATCTCTTCAACTTGATGGCGCATTCCGACGTGCTCGTATTGCCGACGCTCTGCGACAGCTTCGGCCTCGTCATCGCCGAGGCCTTGATGCACGGGGTGCCGGTCGTTACGACCGCAAACGCCGGAGCTGCCGACCTGATTGAAAACGGCGCTAATGGCTGGGTCGTTCCTGCCGCGGACGTCGAGGCCCTGGGCGAGCGTCTCGCCTGGTGCGAATCGCATCTGGACCAACTTCGCGCCATGCGCCGCCGGGTGAGCGACTCGCCCGGCGCACACCGCACGTGGGACGTCTACCGCGCCGATCTCCGACGCGTGCTTGGCCTGCGCGGTCTGCTGTAGTCGTGGCGCCCAGAACAATCTGCGTGGTGACGTCCGGTCATTTGACGACGTGTCCGCGCATGGTCAAGGCGGCGCGTGCGTTTTCGGCGGCCGGATACCGCGTGCGCGTCGTCAGCGCGACGCTCATGGATCATTTTCGCGAAATGGACGCGGCGCTCGTCGCGCGCGAGCAGTGGGAATGGGACCCGATCGAATGGGCGGCCGATCGCCAGTGGATGACATATACGCGCACTCGCGTGCGGCATACCGTGGCGCGCCGTGCGACGGCGGCGATCGGCCACGATCGCGCGCCGTTCGCGGTGGCGGCCGCCGCGTTCCATCGACTGCATTGCGAAGTCCGCGACCGCGCCGCCAGGCGGCCGGCAGACCTCTATTACGGCGGCGGCGGTGGCACGACAGCGGCGGTCGCCGCGGCTGCGGCGCGCCGCAGCGCGAAGTTCGGCGTCGATCTCGAGGACTTTCATAGCGGCGAGTCAGGCCAGTGCGATGGGCGTCGCGATCTCGTCGAGAGGATCGAGCGAGCTGTTCTCGTCCGCGCCCATCTGTTGACCGCGGGCAGTCCGGCCATAGCCGACGCTTACCGGCGGAAGTACGGCGTACCGGTGACCGCCGTGTGCAATACGTTTCCGCTTCCACAGGAGCCGCCCTCGCCACGAGTGGAGGATCGCGGCGGCCTCCGGCTGTACTGGTTCAGCCAGACGATCGGCGCCGGCCGTGGGCTCGAAGCGGTCGTCGATGCCATGGCGCTCGCCCGAATCCCTGGTGAGTTGCATCTTCGCGGCGCGTGCGACAGCGCGTTTGTCGCGACGTTGAAAGAGCGGATTGCCCACGACGCTCCGAACCTGCAGCTCGAGGTTCATGGCGTCGAGCCGCAAGAATCCATGGTGGACCTCTGCCGGCCATACGATGTCGGCCTCGCGGCCGAACCTGCGAGCTCGATCAACAACGCGCTCAGCTTGTCGAACAAGGCGCTCACGTACCCGCTCGCCGGCCTCGCCCTCGCGCTGACCGACACGCCAGGTCACCGCCCGCTGATCGACGACGTTCGCGAACATGCCGTCGTGTATGCGCCGAACGACGCCGCGGCGCTGGCGCGCGGCCTGCGTGCCTGGCACGATGACCGCGCCGCGCTGCGACGTGCGATGGCCGCGTCGTGGCATGCCGCCGTCAGCCGATGGCATTGGGAGCATCACGATCGCGAGACGCTGCTGGCGGCAACCAGGAGCGTGGTCGAGTGATCGCGCCGCTCAGAATTGCGCTCACGGCGGATCCGTACATCCCGGTGCCGCCGACCTACTACGGTGGCATCGAGCGCGTCGTCTATTCGCTCGCGGCGCATCTCGTTGCACGCGGTCACGACGTAACGCTGTTCGCGCATCCGGCGAGCTCGGTCCCCGGTGCGACGCTGGTGCCGTATGGGGTTCCGCCGCATCGCGGCGTCGTGAAGCGCGCGCGCGAGCTCGCGCAGGTTGGGGTCGGGTTGCTGCGGCGCCGCGCCGACTTCGACGTGATCCACAGTTTCGGACGGTTGGCCGCGCTTGCGCCAGTTCTGGCCTGCCGCGCGGTGCCAAAAATCCAGAGCTATCAACGTGCCGTGCCGTGGCCCGGCATTCGTCGCGCGGTCCGTGCCGCCGGCGAATCGCTCCAATTCACCGCCTGTTCGGCGAGCATGTTCGTCGGCCACACCGCGGGCTCGAAATGCGGCCGATGGCGCGCGATCTTCAACGGCGTCGACCTTACCGCGTATCAGTACTCGCCCACCGTCTCACACGACGCACCACTCGTCTGCCTCGGCAAAGTGATGCACAAGAAAGGCGTCCACGTGGCGATCGCGATCGCGAAGCGCGCCGGACGTCGCCTGATCATCGCCGGCGATAGTGTTGACACTGGCGCGGATCGCGACTACTTCGTGCACGAGATCATGCCGGCCGTCGACGGCCAGCACGTGCAGTACATCGGGCCGGTCGACGATGCGAAGAAAAACCGGCTGCTCGGCGCGGCCGCCGCCCTCGTATTTCCGACGATGTACGCCGAGCCGTTCGGGATCGTCATGGCCGAAGCGATGGCGTGCGGGACGCCGGTGATCGGGCCGCGCCGCGGCGCGCTGCTCGAAGTCGTGCAGCCGGGCGTCAACGGCTTCCTTTGCGACAGCGTCGAAGAAGGCGCGGCGGCGGTCACGCAGTTGCCGTCGATCGATCGCGCCGCCGTTCGACGCGACTGCGAGACGCGGTTCGATGCGGCGGTGATCGCGTCGCAGTACGAGGCGTTGTACGCCGAGGCGCTCGCACGATGATTGCCGGAAGGCGGCGCGTGCTTCTCGTGTCGCCGCACTTTCCGCCGGATACCAACGCCGCGTCGCATCGCGTCCGCTTGCTGGCGCCCCATCTTTCCGCGTACGGATGGGAACCGACCGTTCTCACCGTCGATCCAATCGACTACGAAGGACGCATCGATCCGGCGCTGGCCGCGCTCGTTCCCGATTCGGTTCGCGTCGTACGCTGCCGTGCGTGGAACCACCGATGGACGCGGCGAATCGGACTCGGCGATCTCGGGCTCCGTTCCTTCGCCGGGCTCTACCGCACGGCCGTCTCGCTCCTCGAGCGGGAGCCGTTCGACGCCCTGTTCATCACGACGTATCCGCTATATCCGGCGGCCCTCGGGCCGATCCTGAAGCGGCGGTTCGGGATTCCTTTTGTCATCGACTTGCAAGACCCGTGGGTTGGCGCGTGGGGATACACGGTGGGTGCCGGCGCAAGTGGAGCGCCCGATCTGAAAAGCCGGCTCACGCGGGTGATCGCCAGACGGCTCGAGGCCTCGGTCTTGCCGTCGGCGGATGCGATCACCGCCGTCTCGCCTGCGACCTACGAGGAGGCGATCGCGCGCATCGGCGCAGCCACGACCAGCGTCCGCTCGGCGATTCCGCTCGGCGGCGACGAGAACGACTTCGACGCGATGCGCCGAACGCCTGGGGCCGCCGCGTTCGACGCGCGAGATGGCTATCGCCATCTGTGCTACGTCGGCACGCTGCTGCCGCTCGGTGTCGCACCGATGACCGCACTGCTCGCGGCGTTCGCTCGCCTCCGCGAGAGCCGCCCGGATCTTTATCGCCAGGCGCGCCTGCATTTCATCGGCACCAGCAACCGGACGAGCGCTGAGGACCGGCCCGTGCGACGAATCGCCGAGACGCTTGGTGTCGGCGATATCGTGGAGGAGCATCCGGCGCGAATCGACTACCTCGACTCGCTGCGGGTGCTGTCGTCGGCATCGGCGATCCTGCTGCTCGGCAGCACGGAGCCGCATTACACAGCCAGCAAGCTGTTTCCGGCGCTGTTGGCGCGACGGCCGATCCTCGCCGCATTCCACGAACGAAGCACAGCCGTCGAGCTGCTGCGCACCGCGGGGCGCTCGCCCTCAATCAGGCTTGTCGCCTACGACACCGACGTTCAGCAAAACGCGCTCGCCGCCGCGTTTTATACCGAACTCGTGCCGCTGCTCGAGTCGCCCGAGTACAACGTCAGCGACACATCACCACAGCGGTTTGCCGATTTTTCCGCCAGGGCCCTCGCCGGAAAACTCGCCGCCGTCTTTGACGCGGTGCACGCGAAACGGTGCGCCGCGTGAGCTCGCCGATCCGCCTGACGGTCGTCCTGACACACCCGGTGCAGTATTACAGCCCGTGGTTTCGCCATATTCACCAAACCTGCGACGAGCTCGCTCTCACCGTGATCTATGCAACGCAGCCGAGCGCCGCGCAGCAGGGCACCGGCTTCGGACAGCAGGTGGAGTGGGACGTCCCGCTGCTCGACGGCTACAACTCGCGTGTCCTCCGCGCGGCGTCCGCGCGCACTCGCGTGGGCGCCGATCGATTGTTCGGCGCCGACGCGCCGCAGATCGATCGGGCGCTCCTCGAGTCGCGGCCCGATGTCGTTTTGCTGATGGGATGGCATTCGACGACGTACTACCGCGCGATGCGAACGGCTCGGCGTGAAGGCATTCCGTTGATGGTCCGCGGCGATACGAACCTTCTCAGCGGACCGCGTGGGTGGAAGCGCCCGCTCTGGAACGCGAAAACCCGATGGCTGTTGAAACGGTTCGACGCGTGTTTGAGTGTGGGCCTGCGAACCGGAGCCTTTTACCGGCACTTCGGAGTGCCGGATCGACGGATTTTCGATACACCGCACTGCATTGACAACGAGCGGTTTGCGCACGTGTTGGTCGACCGGCAGGCTCGCGCCGCCTCGCGCGCCCGGTTCGGGTTGAGCCCGACAGCGTTCGTTCCCCTGTTTGTCGGGAAGCTCGAAGACAAGAAGCGGCCGGAAGACCTCATTCGTGGGGCGGCTGCGCTTGGTGGCGCGGAAGTTCTGCTCGCGGGCGCTGGACCGCTCGACGGTCGGTGTCGACGTCTCGCGGCCGACCTGGGCGTGAAGATCGTGGCGCTCGGATTCGTGAATCAGTCTGAGATGCCCGCCGTGTATGCGTCGGCCGACTGTCTCGTCCTGCCGAGCGACGATCGCGAAACGTGGGGGCTCGTCGTGAACGAGGCGCTGAGCGTCGGGCTTCCGGCGATCGTCACGGACGAAGTAGGGTGCGCGCCAGATCTCATTACGTCGGAGACCGGCACGATCGTGCGGCGAGGCAATATCGAGGAGCTGTCGGCCGCGCTCGGCGACATTCGCATGCGGCTTGCCAAAGGTCACAACTTTCGACCCGCGTGTCGGGCACAGGCCGGGCGCTATTCGTTTTCACGCGCGACTGAGGGTCTGGCAGAGGCGTGCCGGCAGGTCGTTCGCCGGCGTCGCGCGGGAGACGATTCCGCGTCGATTGAATCGGGCCCCCGGGTGCTGGCGTGCTGCGGCAGCATGGTGCTCGTCGGCGGCCTCGAGCGAATGACGTTTGAAGTTCTCGGCGTTCTGCGGCAGCGCCAAGTCCCCGTGCACTGCATCGTGAACTACTGGGGCAACATCCACATCGTTCCGCTTGCTGATCGCATCGGGGCGTCATGGTCGACCGGCTTTTATCTGTACCGCTTCGCTCGACGCTCGCGCTGGCCGCTCGACTGGCTTCGGTTCGGCGCCGACATCGTGCTGACCAGTGCCGGGCTCGTCCGCGACTCCGCCCGCTTTCGCCCGACGCACATTTTCGTGTCCGACTATGTGACCGCCGTGCGCAACGCGCCGGCGCTGTTCCTGATGCGGCTGCTCGGAAGGCGCGTCGTGATGCGGCTCGGCAACGCGCCGGATCAGGGCGCCTTCTTCCACTGGCTTTGGAAACTCGGCGTGAATCCGTTTGTCGATTTCTTCGTGTGCAATTCCGAGTTCACGAGCCGCGAGCTCGGCGCACACGGAGTTCCGCCTGCAAAGCGCGTCGTCGTGGCGCACACGCCGCCGACGCGCGTGTCGCCGTCGGCTCCGCGAGCGAACCGCGATTCAGGCCGGATTATTTATGTCGGCCAGATCATTCCGGAGAAAGGGTTGGACCTGCTGCTCGACGCCGTTGGGATGCTCGTGGAGCGCGGACACGACGTGCGGCTCGACGTCGTCGGCGAGATGACCGGCTGGGTACCGCCGGAACATGAAGGCTATCGCGAGCGCGTCAGCGCTCGTGCCGCCGCGCCCGATCTAGGTGGACGCGTGTCGTTTCTCGGCTTCAGGGACGACATTCCCGCGCTGATGGCGCAAGCCGCCATTCACTGCATCCCCTCTCGGCGGGAACAGCGGGAAGCGTTCGGCATCGTCGTCATCGAGGCGAAACAGGCGGGCATTCCCACCGTTGCGCTGCCGAGCGGTGCGCTGCCCGAACTCATCACCCAGGGCGACGACGGCTGGGTGTGTGAGGCGGAAACGGCGGCGTCGCTCGCCGAGGGCCTCGAGTATTTTCTGCAGCCCGACCGCTTGCAGCGCGGCATGGCGTTCGCCCGTGCGTCGGCGGCCCACTATGGGCGCGGACGCTTCGAGCAGGCCTGGCGCGGGATCTTTGCGAATGCGTGAACGCGCGTGAGAGGCGCCGACACCTCGCTCGTCACTCAGCCGCTCGAGCCGGGCGACGTGCACAAGCTTGCGGACGGCACACCGCTCGATGCGCAGCCACGCGACGACGCCCGATCGGCTGCGGCGACCGACCGGCGGCGGCTGATCGTCAGCGGCCTGACCTGGGGCGTCATGTTCCAGGCGCTCGAAGTGGTCGTGAGCTTCGGCGCGATGCTGGTGCTCGTGCGCATCCTGTCGCCCGTCGATTACGGGCGAGCCGCGGCCACGACGGGCGTGGTCGCGATGCTCGGAATTTTCAATGCGCACCTGTTCATCAGCCACGCGCTTCAGCTGCCCGACGATGAGACGCCCGACTGGTCACAGCACTGGACATTCGCGTTTTATCTGCAGGGAACGCTGTCGGTCGCATGTCACCTGATTGCCGGCGTCTGCTGGCTGATCCCGGCGTATACGCCGATCGCGAAGCTCCTCCATCTCGCGGCGTTCGGCATCCTGTTCGACGGCGCGAACCACCTAGGCGCTACGATGCTCCGGCGCGATCTGCGGCTGCGGCGCATCAAGATCATCTCGTCCATCGGCATCCTCGTTCGGATCGCAGCGATCGTCGGCGTCGGTGTTGCGGGCGGGCGCGCGTATGCGATCGTGCTCGGCAACAACGTCCTCGCCGCGATGCCGTTCGCGATCGACTTGTTCATCGTGCGCGGCTGGCGCCCCGACCGCGGATGGTGGCGGATGCTCGACTGGCGCGGGTATCGCGACGCGCTCACGTTCGGCGCGCAGCGGATCGCGGGGGGCATGATGAGCGGCGGCCGGGACGCCGCCGAGACCGCCGTCCTTCCTGCGACGCTCGGCTTCACCGGAATCGGTCTCGTGAATCGTGCGCAGGCGCTTTACGCGACGACGCTCGGCCGCATGACGGCGGTGTTTGCCGACACGGTGTACCCGTTTCTGCCGCGTGAGAGCCGCAACCCGCAGCGGTACGCGACGCACGCGACGCTCTACCTGCAGGTCACGATGCTGATTGCGATTCCCGGCGCGATTTTCGTCGGCGAGGAAGGCCGCGTCCTGTCGCGTGTGCTTTACGGCATGAGATGGGTCGAGGCCGATCCCCTGATCTGGCCGGGAGCGCTCATCGGGTTCGCGGGCGCCTTGTCGACCGCCGCGACGGGTATTCTGCTCGCCGCCGGTCTGCTCCGTGTGTGCGTTCTCATCGACGCGGCGTCGCTGGCGAGCGTCGTCCCGAGCCTCGCGTTTGCCTGGGCGGGCTCCGGATTGATCGTGTACACGTGGGCGCTCGCCTCGACGCAACTGCTCCTCGCGGTCGCCGCGATCGCGAGCGCTGCGCGCCTGCTTCAGCGCGACTGGTTGACCATCGCGGTGGTGCCGCCGGTGGTGGCGGCGGCAGCCGGAGGTGTGGCGGCTGAGGGGGTGGGGCTTCTCCTGGTTCATCAGCGCGCATTGGTACAGCTCGTGGGAACTGCGGCGACGTTCGGCGTCGGCGCCGTCCTCGCGCTGCGCCTGTGTTTCGCCAGCGGCGTTGACACATTGCTCGGTCAGCTCCCGGCGGGCGACAAATTGCGGCAGCTTCTGCTGTTCGGGGAGCGCCGCTCGACGGCTGCAGCCGCGGTCCGCCCGGAGGAACAACACGTATGAACAGATCGTGGTCTCTGGCGGAAGCCGTCGCCCTGGCTGTTGCGAGCGCGTTCGGCGCGGCATTCGCCGACGATTGGATCGGCGGCGCCGCCGTCGCGACGCTATGGATCGTGTGGAAATACATGCGGGACGCCGAGGGCCTGCCGGTGCTCGCGATGGCGCTGACGTTCCAGTGGATGCAGGTGACGATCGGCATCTGGTACTTCGGGCTGACCGGCCGGCATCTCGACGCGATGGATTTGAGCAACTATCGGCCGATGGTCCTCATCGGCCTCGGCTGCGTGCTGGCGCTGACGGTCGGGTTGTCCGGCGGTTTGAAGCTGGCGCGCCATTGGCACCGCGGCGATCGAGTTCGCGAATCGATCGAGCTCGGGGTCAAGTGGCCGGTGCTCCTCGCCCTCTACGCCGTATCACTGCTCGCGCAGGGTCTTCTTCAGGATCTCGCGTTCGAGTACCCGACGCTTACGCAGGCGATTCTATCGTTCAGGTTTGCTCACCTCGCACTGCTGTTCATCGTCCTCCGGCGGTTGACGCGTCCGACGGTGCGACTGCCGCTCATCGCCAGCGTGATTGCGCTCGAAATCGCGCTCGGGCTGACGCAATACTTCGCCGGCTTTCGCGATCCGATCATCATGGCCGTCATCGCGACGTTCGAAGTGTTCAATCCGCGCCGATTTCAGCACTGGATCGTCGTCGCGACGGCGGCCGTGCTGCTCGCCATCATCAGCGTCATGTGGATCGGCGTGCGCGGCGCGTACCGCGCCGATCTGGATGCGGAAGTGTTCGAGCAGGTAGGTCGGTCGAAATTCGACACGATCACCGCGCTTTCCCAGGGGTGGCTGAAAGAGGGCAAAGAGGACATGCTCGCGGATCTCGAGGTGCTGCTGAACCGGATGTGGGTCATCTACTATCCGGCGCTGACGGTCGCCCGCGTTCCCTCCGTCCTGCCGTACACGCACGGTTCGCTTCTTCTCGCAACGGTCGAACACGTCGCCAGTCCACGCGTGTTTTTCCCGACGAAAGCGGAGTTGCAGTCCGACAGCGATCTGGTGCGAAAGTACACCGGGCTCTTCGTCGCCGGCACCGAGCAGAACACGAGCATCGCATTCGGATACGCCGCCGAGATGTACATCGATTTCGGCGTGCCCGTAATGTTTCTACCGATCGCGGTGTTCGGGCTGTTGATGGGCGTCGCGTACGAAGAGTTGCGCATACGCATTCACCACGACGAGCTCCGGCGCGGGCTGCTCGCGGTCATCTTCTGGCTCACGTTCTATCTCTTCGAACGTTCGCTTGCGAAAACGATGGGGCTGGCGGGAACGCTGCTGATCTACCTGGCGGCTCCGGCGCTGATGCTGGACTACTATCTCAGCCGGAACGAGGTTGCGCCTGCCGCAATCGAACCGGACTTCGAGGAGGAGGACGAACGCGCGAAACAGATCCGCGCGTGGCATCTGCGGTGAGCGAGCGCATTCTGCACGCGACTCCTTACTTCGCGCCTGCGTTCGTGTACGGCGGACCGCCGCGCTCCGTGCTCGGCCTCTGCCGAGGGCTGCAGCGATCGGACGTGCAGGTCTCGGTCGTGACCACGACCGCCAACGGCGCCGGCGAGCTCCCGCCGGACATCACGGCCGCTGGCACATTTCAAGGCGTGCCCGTCGACTACCTGCCTCGCGCCTTTCCGAGACGGTCGTTTGCCGCACCGCGCCTTACGGCGACGCTCGACTCGCGGCGGCGCGACTACGATCTCGTCCACGTGCATGGCTGCTGGAACCTGTTTGGGTGGGCTGCGGCGCGATGGTGCCGCCGCGTCGGCATCCCGTATGTCGTCTCACCGCGCGGCATGCTTCATCCGTGGTCGTTTGCGCACGGCCGGGTGAGAAAGTCTCTCGCTTACCACCTGATTGAAGCGCGAACGCTTCGCGCCGCGCGATTCATCCATACGACGAGCGACGAAGAAACGCAGATCGTTTCCGCGCTGGGGGTGGCGGCCGACATCGTCATGATCCCGAACGGGGTCGATGCGGCGGCTCCGGTGTCCCCGGCGGACGCCGGCGAGTTCAGGCGCCGGATCGGAGCCGATTCTTCTGATTTCGTGCTGCTGTTTCTTGGACGGCTTCACCCGAAGAAGGGGCTCAAAGTCCTGATCGAGGCGTTCCGCGTCGCCCTGCGAACGCATCCTGACCTGTGTCTCGCGCTTGCCGGCGCCGGCGACGACGCGTATGTGTCGCAGCTGCACGACACGACGCGCGATCTGCAGGAGCGGCATCGCATCGTCTTTCCCGGCTTTCTTGACGGCGAACAACGTCGGCTCGCGCTCGCGAGCGCCGATGCGTTCGTCCTCACATCGCACTCCGAAAACTTCGGGCTCAGTGTCGGCGAAGCGATGGCCGCCGGGCTCCCCGTGATTGTCAGCCGCGAATGCCCATGGCAACAGGTCGAGGAATGGCGCGCGGGCTTCTGGGTGGAGAACACCGCGGCAGAAATCGCCGCGGCGATGGGGCGGCTTGTCGACGATCGCGCGTCGGCGCGCGTGATGGGTGAGAACGGTCGGCGGGGTGTCGGACGCACGCTCGACTGGAGTGCTCTCGCCGAGAACATGCTGCAGGCGTACCGCTCCGCGCTCGTCGTGAATTGAAGATGGCGCCGCAGCCTCACATCGTTGTCGCCTCGACCGAGTTTTTCGCGCCCGGCGGGGTGCAGTACGTAAGCCGGCAGGTGGTTTCAGCCCTCAAAGACGTCGCCGACGTGCAGGCGTGGGCCCTTTGCGATCGCGCCGCACCGGCCGACGATCCGCTCGCCGACGTGCCTTTTCGTTTTGCTGCGGGCCGCGACTGGCGGATGGGATGCTGGGCCACGACCGCTGCCATGACAAGCGGCGCCCACAGCGTCCTCATGCTGATGCATCTCAACCTGGCGCCGATCGCGGTCCCGTGGCTCGCGCGAGGACGACGCGTGGCGGTGTTTCTCCACGGGGTCGAGGCATGGCGGAGGCTCTCGCGAATCGAGCAGTTCGTGCTCTCGCGGGCCGACCTCCTCGCGAACTCACAGTTCACCGCCGAGAAAGTCGTTCAGTTTAATCCGGAGCTGGGTCACCAGCCGGTTCATGTCTGTGCACTCGGTATCCCCGATGTGGACATGGCGACCGAACGATCGCCCGTCGCGCGGATGGCGCTGACGGTGTCGAGGCTGAGCAGGGAAGATCGATATAAAGGGCACGACCGCCTGATCCGCCTCTGGTCGGCGGTGCGGGCACAGGCCCCAGGCGCGACGCTTGTGATCGTCGGTGAAGGCGACGATCGGACACGTCTCGAGGCTCTCGCCCGCAACATCGTCGAGCCGGGCGCCGTGCAGTTCCTCGGTCGCGTCAACGACGCGGAGCTTGCCGCACTGGTACGACCGCAGCGCCTTCTTCGTGTTGCTGAGCGAGCGCGAAGGCTTCGGTCTCGTGTTTCTGGAGGCGATGCGCGCCGCAAAGACGTGCGTGAGCGTCCACGGCGCTCAGGACTCGATCATCCAAGACGGCGTCACCGGTTTGATCGTTGACCAGGACGACGAGCATGCGGCCCGCGCGATCGCGCGCCTGTTTTGCGACGCGCGGCTCCGTGATGAACTCGGTGCCGCCGGGCGCCGCAGGTTTCTGGCGGAGTTTACTCTCGAGCGGTTCAGCGCACGCATCCGTGGCCTCGTCGGCGGCGGCAGCGAGACAGATCGCGCCGCATGATCGTTGTCGGCCTGAACGCGTATCACGGCGATGTTTCGGCCGCCCTCGTGCGCGATGGCCAGTTGATCGCCGCGGTCGAGGAGGAGCGCTTCCGCCGCATCAAACACTGCGCAGGTTTTCCGCATCGCGCCCTGGCCTCGTGCCTACAGATCGCCGGCGTCGCCGCCGCTGACGTCGACTGCTTCGCGATCTCGCGCGACCCACGCGCTCACTTGTGGCGTAAGGCGCTGTTTCTCGCGACGAAGCGGCCGAAGCGCACCGTCGGCGACCGCGCGAAGAACCTCCTGAAGCTGCGGTCGATCCCCGACACGATCGCTGAATCGCTGGCCATCGATCCGCGCGCGGTTCGTCAGGCGCATGATGGCCGTGGAGCACCATCCGGCGCATCTGGCGAGCGCGGCGTACGTCAGCCCGTTCGACGCTGCCGCCGTGTGCGCGATCGACGGGTTCGGCGACTTCGTCAGCACGTCGTGGGGCGTGGTCGAAGGCAATCGCGTCGAGGGTCGCGGCGCCGTCTACTTTCCGCACTCGCTCGGCCTGATGTATCTCGCGATTACGCAGCATCTCGGGTTCATGAAGTACGGCGATGAGTTCAAGGTCATGGGCCTCGCGCCGTACGGCGAGCCGCGCTTCAAGACTGAACTTGCACAGCTCGTTCGTGTACACGAGCACGGGACATTCGAGCTCGATCTGTCGTATTTCAGCCACTGGTCCGGCGGCGTCGAGATGACGTGGGACGATGGGGAGCCAACGATCGGACGCGTGTTCACGCCGAAGCTCGAGGCCTTGCTCGGACCGGCGCGCAAACCGGGGGACGCCGTTGATGCGCGTCACGAAGCCATCGCGGCGTCGCTGCAGTCGGTATTCGAAGACGCGGTCATGACGCTCCTGACGCACGTGCGCCGCGCCACTGCGAAGACCAGCCTCTGCCTCGCCGGCGGCTGCGCGATGAACAGTGTCGCGAACGGCCAAGTCCGCGCGCGTACCGGCTTTCGCGAGGTGTTCATTCAACCAGCGGCCGGTGACAGCGGCACGGCGCTTGGCGCCGCGTTCGAAGCATGGCATCGCCGATCGGGTGCGCCACGCGATTTCGTCATGCGTCATGCGTATTGGGGCCCCGAGTTTTCAGACGCGCAGATTGCTGCCGCGTTCGACGGCGCGGCGCGCGACATCGCTGCGTCCGGCTGCGCGCGTCACCTGTTCCTCGGCGACGACGTCGTCGGCTGGACCGCGAAGCAGATCGCCGACGGTCGCGTCGTGGGTTGGTATCAGGGCCGCATGGAATGGGGCGCGCGGGCGCTGGGTAACCGCAGCATCCTTGCCGACCCGAGGCGCGCGGACATGCGCGACATCATCAACACGCGGATCAAGTTCCGCGAGCGCTTCAGGCCGTTCGCGCCGTCGGTGCTCGAAGAGGCGTTCGACGATTATTTCGTCGGCGCGGCAGCCGATCCCTTCATGCAACAGGTCTATCCGATCCGTCCGGACAAGCGCGCGGTCGTGCCCGCGGTCACTCACGTCGACGGGTCGGGTCGCCTTCAGACCGTCAGCCGCGAGAGCAACCCACGTTACTGGCGCCTGATTCGCGCATTCGCCGATCTCACCGGCGTCCCGATGGTGCTGAACACGTCGTTCAACGAGAACGAACCGATCGTGCTCACGCCGGCCGAAGCGCTCGATTGCTTTCTGCGCACGAGCATGGACGTCCTGGTCGTCGGCAATCGCGCGCTTGAACGGCCGTGTCGACCATGACCGGGCGGCAGCGGCCTTTGCGCATCGCATTCTTCAACCGGTCGGTACTGGCCTGACGTCGCGGCGACCGGTCAGTACTTGACGGAGCTCGCGCAGGACCTGGTAAACCGGCATGGCTGCGAGGTGACCGTCGTGGCGGGCCAGCCGCTCACCGTCGAAGCGGTGCGGTCAAAGGGCATCTTCTCGCGCGAGACACGAAACGGCGTGCAGATCCTCCGCGCAAACGGCACGCATTTTCGCCCGCGTCGATTCGCGGGCCGCGCGGCGAACTACCTGACCTACTTCGCGTCGGCGGCGGTCGCGTCCCTATTCGTTCACCCACCCGACATCGTCGTCTCGCTCACGGATCCGCCCATCGTCGGCCTGCTCGCGCTGGCGACGGCGCGGCGCACCGGAGCGAAGTTCGTCTTCTGGTGCAACGACATTTTTCCCGAGGTCGCGGTGCTGCTCGAAGATTTTCAGAGCCCGTTGGTGAACAGCTCGCTCGACCGCGTCAACCGCTATCTCATCTCGCACGCCGAGCTCATCGTGTCGATCGGCGCGCGGATGAAGCGTCGCCTCGTCGAGGAGAAAGGCGCAGACGCGTCGCGCGTGGAAACCATCCACTACTGGGCGGACTGCGAGGCGATCTCGCCGGCGCCGCGGGACAATGCGTTCGCGCGGGCGCACGGTCTCGTCGACAAATTCGTGGTGATGCACTCGGGCAATGTCGGCGCGTCGCAGAACCTGGAGATGATCATCGACGCAGCCGATCGATTGCGCGATCGGTCCGATATCGTGTTCGCGATCGTCGGCGACGGGGTGAAGCGTCCAGCGCTCGCGGAAATGGCGCGCGCGCGCAGCCTGACGAACCTGCGATTTTTTCCGTACCAACCCAAAGAGTCGCTGGAGCAATCGTTCGGTACGGCCGACGTTTTCGTCGTGTCGCTCAAGGCCGGCATCGAAGGCTACATCGTGCCGAGCAAGTTGTATGGAACGCTCGCCGCCGGCCGGCCTTACATCGCGGCGGTGGATCCATCTGCGGAACCCGCTGATGTGGCGCGCGATCACCGGTGCGGCCTGCTCGTGACCCCAGGGGACGTCGACGCGTTCGCCGCCGCGGTCACAACGCTGAAAGAAAATCCCGAGGAGTGCGCCGCGATGGGCCGCCGTGCACGCGATGCCGCATGGCTCTTCGACCGGCGCCGTGCCGTGGCCGCCTATTACGAAACGTTTGCGCTTCTTGCCGGTCGCGCCGACGCGTCGCCGAGCGCCTCACCGGTGGGCGTCTGATGAAGCGGACGTTTGATGTGGCGTTGTCGGCCATCGGACTGGTAGTGGCGGCGCCGCTGTGGGCCGTCCTCGCGCTTGCCGTGAAGCTCCAGGACGGTGGGCCCGTGATGTTCCGCCAGGAGCGCGTCGGCTTGAACGGCCGCGTGTTCGAAGCGCTCAAGTTTCGCTCGATGATTCCCGACGCCGAGGCGAAAACGGGGGCTGTGCAAGCCACGGAGCACGATCCGCGAGTCACGCCGCTCGGCCGGCTGCTGCGGGCCACGGCGATGGACGAACTGCCCCAGCTCTGGAACATCCTGCGCGGCGATATGAGCTTTGTCGGGCCGCGTCCGCTGCGGCCAGGCGAAGCCGACATTGCCGACGATGGCGTCGTGATCCCGTTGTGCGACATCCGAGGATACGAAACGCGCCATCTGATCCGACCGGGGTTGACGGGTCTGGCTCAGGTCTATGCCGCGCGCGATCTCAGAAGGGCGGGCAAGTTTCGTCTCGATCGCCTGTACCTGAAACGCGCGAGCTTCGCGCTCGATATGAAGCTGTTGATCATCTCGTTTCTGATAACCGCGCGCGGCGCATGGGAACGACGCGACCGCAATGCATGAGTTGGAAGCCGTATAATGTCGCATTCCATGCTGTATGACGCGCTGATCGTCGGCGGCGGACCCGCCGGCTTGTTCACCGCGCGCGAACTTGCGCGTCGCGGATTCAGCGTCGTTCTGTTCGAAGAACACGAACGCGTCGGAGACCCGGTGCACTGCACGGGCGTGCTGGGCACCGAGAGCTTCGATGAGTTCGCGGTGCCGCGGACGTCCATTCTGAACGCGCTCGAGACGGTGCGGATGACGGCGCCGGGCGGGCTGTCCGTGGCGTACTCGCCGCGCTCGGTCGAGGCCGTCGTGATTGATCGACGTGCGTTCGACGAGAGCCTCGCGGAGCAGGCGCGCGCGTCTGGCGCGGACCTGCGGCCGAGCACCCGCGTCACGTCCCTGGCCGTCGAGACAGACGGTGTTCGAGCTCTGGCCGGCGACGCCGGTGTTCGCGCCCGCATCGCCGTCCTCGCGTGCGGCGCGAGCTATGGCTTTCAGCGACGTCTCGGTCTCGGCATTCCACAGGCGTACCTGCAGACGGCGCAGCGCGAGCTCAAGTCCGCGAGGCCGGGCGATGTCGAGCTGCATTTCGGGTCGACCGTTGCACCCGGAGGGTTCGCCTGGGCCGTGCCGGTCACTCGGCCAGACGGCGGCTACGTGCGCGTTGGCGTGATGGCCACCACCGATGCGGTCGGATGGTACGAGCGCATGGTGGCACGACTCGCGCTGCGTTGGGGCATCGCGTCGAACGGCGAACCCCCGCGGCAGAAAATGTTGCCGCTCGGGCCGATCGAGCGGACCTTCGACGATCGGCTGCTCGTCGTCGGCGACGCAGCCGGCCTCGTGAAGCCGACGACCGGCGGCGGCATCTACTACAGCCTGATCAGCGCGGCGATCGCGGCCGACGTCGCGGCTGATGCATTGCGGGCCGATCGACTCGACGCGGCGGAACTCTCGGAATACGAGGCCCGCTGGCGAGGGCGGATCGGCGCGGAGCTGGATGCCCAGGCATCGTTGCGCCGCGTATCCGAGCGGCTCACCGATACCGAGATCGACGCGTTGTTCGATCTCGCGCGCACAGCGGGGGTGATGCCGCTCGTTCGCAAGACCGCTCGGTTCAACCAGCACCGGCATCTCATCAAAGCGCTGTTCAAACATCCGCCGGTCCGCAGGGTATTATTTCGGTCGCTGACAGGTTGATGACGCGATGAGGCGATGGTTGTCGTTTTCGCGCCCGGAATACGGGGCGCTCGCCGCCGCATTGGCATCGCAGCTTGCGATCGCTGTCGCGCTGCGGCTCCTGCCGTTCTCGACTGTTCGCCGAGTGCTGGCCAGAACCGCGTCGCGGACGCGCAGCGAAGCACGGCAGGATGCCCGGTCGGTCGCGCTCTTCACGTGGGCCGCCGATGCCACAAGACGACGCCTCGGAACGATGAGCACGTGCCTGAGTCGCGCGCTGGCGATCCAATGGCTGGCCATGCGCCGAGGCATCGATGTTCCCGTGCACATCGGCGTACGGCGGCGTGGCGCGTTCGAAGCGCACGCGTGGATCGGGACGCCGCACGAGGAGGCCGGATACACGCGGCTGATCTCGTTCGAGGAGCGCGCGCAAGATGGCTCCTGACTGTCGCGCTCGACGATCGGCTTGTTGTCGCGGCGGACGTCGTCTCTCGCGATCTCGAGGGGGAGACGGTGATTCTCAACCTCGAGACCGGCTTGTATTTCGGCCTCGATGCCGTCGGCACGACCATCTGGAATCGGCTTCGCGAACGGTCGTCGCTCCGCGAAGTGCTGAACGACGTTCTGCTCGAGTACGACGTCGCTCCCGATGTGGCGACGGCCGACCTTCTCCGTCTCGCCGGCGAATTGGTCTCCAAAGGCCTGCTGCAGGTCGCGGCCTCCCCGGACAGCGGCCCGCAGACGTGAGCACAATCGCGGGCGTCCTCTATCTCGATGGACGACCTGCGATCTCCGAAGATCTCTCCCGCCTCTCGCGTCACCTCTCCCACCGGCTTGCGGACACCGAACGACGCTGCATCGACGGACCGATGGGTGTCGTCGTGCGCGTGCTGCACACGACGGCAGAAGCGGCGCGCGAACAACAGCCATGGTGTGACGCGCGACTCGTCGTCGGATTCGATGGACGGCTCGACAATCGCGGCGAGCTGATCGAGGCGCTCGATCCGCCAATCGACGAGAACGCCGCACCCGGCGACGCGGCGCTGGTCGCACACGCGTATCGCCGATGGGGCGTCGACTGCGCATCGCATCTTCTCGGCGATTTTGCGTTCGTCGTATGGGATCGGGTCGAACGCCGGCTGTACGGCGCGCGAGACATATTCGGCGTGCGGCCGTTCTATTACCGGTTGGACACCGCGCGGTTGCTGTTTGCGCCGGAGCCTCATGCACTGCTTCGCTGCGACGGCACATCCCCGGCGCCGAACGAGGGCGTGGTCGGCGAGTTTCTGGCCAACGCGGTTTGCGACCAGACCGAAACACTGCTCGCCGGCATCATGCGGTTGCCGCCGGCCCATGCGTTCGTGGCGGATTCGCGCGGCGTCAGGATCAGCCGGTACTGGGACATCGACCCGTCGCGGGACATCTGCTACAAGGATGAACACGAATACGCCGAACACCTGCAGGCGTTGTTGCGCGAGGCCGTGACCGCGCGGCTCCGCGCCGCCGGACCTGTGGCGATCCTTCTCAGCAGCGGTCTCGACTCCTCGACGGTCCTCGGTGTCGCCCGAACCGTTTCTGGGCCCGACGCGGCACTCCGCGCTTACACGCTCTCCGCGCCTGGTGCGGCTGACGAATCGCCGGCTGCCCGGCTCACGGCCGAGCACTGGGGCGTGCCGCATCACGTCGAAGCGGCGGATCTTTCTGGACACCTCCCGCTCGTCGACGAGGTGGAACGCTATCTCGATCTGCCGGACTATCCGAGCACCAGCGTCGCGGCTCCGCTTCGTGCGCAGGTTCGGGCGGATGGCGCGCGGGTCGTGCTCACCGGAATGGCATCGGACGACTGGTTCGGCGGCTCGTTGTTCCGCTACGCCGATCAGCTGCGCGATGGCGCGCTCTGGCCGCTCGCGCGCAGCATGTGGCGCGCGCGGCACTCGGAGAATTTCGACGGCTGGTATTCGACCTTTCGCGCGGCATGCTGGCCGCTGGTGCCGTCCCCGGCGCGGCGCGTCGTGCTCCGCTCGATGGGCCGCTCCGGAGTTCCGCCGATGGATCGACCCGGCGTTCGCGCGACGGATCAACCTCGCCGACCGGATCCGCACGCCGCTGTCGTCCGACGCGTTTCCGACGCTGGCTCGCTACGACGTCTGCCGCGAGGGCTTCAGCGCCTGGACGACGCATGCACTGGAGTTTCAGGGTCGGTTGGAAGCTGCGCTCGGCCTCGAGCATCGCCATCCGTTCTATGACCGCCGAATCGTGGAATTCGCGGTCGCCCTGCCCGAAGCGCTTCGATGGCGCGACGGCGAAGCCAAATATCTGCTGCGCCGCGCGGCCGCACCGTTTGTGCCGGCGCGCGTTCGGCAGCGCGTGAGCAGGCCGGACTATTCCCTCTTTCTCACGGGCGCACTCGATGCGCATGGTGCATCCCGGAGACTGGCCGCGCCGCGCATCGCAGATGCCGGCTGGGTCGACGGCGCGCGTGTGTCGGCGCTTTACGAAACGATGGCGGCCCGCGCAAGACGGGGCGCATTTCCGGTGAATATCTGGACGGTCTGGACGCTTTTCGCAGTGGAACTCTGGCGCGCACACGCGATCGAGGGCGAGTACAATGGAGCCATCCAATGAGGCGTTATCGATGAACGATCGCGAGCGAAGCTCCGCGCAGATATCGACGCCTCCTTCGCGCGACCGTCGACCGTACGTCACCCCTACGCTCGTGCAGTACGGCAGCGTCGCGAAGCTCACGCAGTCGGGTAGTTCCACCTCGCCTGAAGGCACCATCCCGGCAAAAGCGATGATGTGCCTGTGAGCGGAAGGGCGTCGTCGGGCTCATGAACAAGCAACCTAAGCACGACCCAACCGCCACCGGAATCGCCGGTGTCACGCGCCGCACCTACTCCCGCCCCAAATTCATTGAGTACGGCAGCGTCGCGAAGTTGACGCAATCGGGAGGCTCGACCAAGGACGAGGGAACCGTCGTTGCGAAGCAGATGAAGTGTCTTTAGTGCGCTGATGTCGCTCGTCATCGACGAACACCGCCAGTTCCTCGCCGATACTCCCCGCATCACGGCCTTCGACCAGGCCATCCGCGAAACCGTTCGCCCCGGCGATGTGGTCGTCGATCTCGGATCAGGCACGGGCATCCTGGGGCTGCTGGCGTGTCGAGCCGGCGCGCGGCGCGTCTACTCGATCGACGATGGCGCGATCGTGGGCCTCGCGCGAGCGATCTGCGGCGCGAACGGTTATGCCGATCGGATGGTCTTCGTTCGCGACATCTCGACTCGTCTGACGCTGCCCGAGGCAGCGGACGCGCTCGTGACGGATCAGATTGGCCGCTTCGGATTCGACGCCGGCCTCGTCACCTACGTCCGCGATGCGCGGCGACGGTTGCTGAAACCCGCGGGCCGGACGGTGCCCGAAGCCGTGACGCTCATCGCGGCGCCGATCGAGGCTGCCGCGCAATGGAACGCCGTGGCCTTCTGGACCGCGCCGGTGAGCGGCTTCGACGTCAGCGCCGTGTGGCGGTCGGCGGTGTCCACCGGCTACCCACTGCATGTTTCACCCGAACAACTGCTCGCCGAGCCGGCGAGTGTAGGCGATCTGCCGCTCTCATCCGGCGAAACGCGCGTGCGCGGCCGGGCGCGGTACGTGGTCGCACGTCCCGGCACGTTGCACGGAATCGGCGGATGGTTCGACGCCCGCTTATCCCGCTCCGTGACGATGACGAACTCTCCGCTGTCGGCCGATCGCATCAACCGGCGGCAGGTGCTGTTTCCGATTGAACGGCCTGTCAACGTTCGGAAAGGCGATGTGATCGAGATCGCGATGACCGTGCTCTCCGACGAGCAGGTCGTCGCGTGGACGGTGACGGTCGAAGGCGAGGGGCGCGGAGCGCCCGTTACGTTCAGCGCATCGACGTTCGAGGGGATGCTCTTGTCGGCCGAGGACATGGCACGCACGCGCCCGGAGTTCGTCCCGGCGCTCAGCGCGGCTGGCCGCGGCCGGCGCACCGTGCTCGAGCTCTGCGACGGCACCCGCGATCTCTCCACCATCGAGCGCGAGGTTCTCGCGCGCCATCCGGATCTCTTCCGCAGCGCGAGCGAGGCGGCCGCCTTTGTTGCCGAGGTCGTCACGCGCTACGCCGCGTCAGCGTGAGGCACTACCGCGTCTGCGGAGTCACCATCGCAAGCGATCGCGCGATGCCAGAGCTCGTGTCCGTCGAACCAATGCGCCGCCCGGACTGGACCGTGCGGACGCGAGCTGCGCGAGACATTCGCGTGGCGTGGTTTCACGACGTGTCGTTTCCCGACGGACGCCGTTGGATGTCCATTGCCCGCCGGTCCGGAACGTATGTCGTCAAATTCTGGCGGCACGCGATCTTCGAAATCGACCCGCGGCAGCGGCTGATCGTGTCCAGGCCGTCTCGGCGCACGCCTCCGGAAACGGTGCGCCACCTGCTGCTCGATCAGGTCATCCCTCTGGTCGCAATGTCGCGAGACCGAATCGCGCTGCACGGCAGCGCCGTGGCGAGTGGCAGCGGCGTGGTCGCATTCGTGGGTGCCGCCGGAGCAGGGAAGTCGACGTTGGCCGCGTTGCTTGCGAGAGCGGGACTCCCCATTGTCGCCGACGACTGCCTGCTCATCGAACAGCGCCGCGGGCGGCTCGTCGCGATCCCGAATTACCCCGGCATCCGTTTATGGCCAGACGCATCAGCGGCCGTATTCGCCGGCACTCCACCGGCCTTGGCGCCGGTCGCGCACTACACGACGAAGCGGCGAGTCGGTGATTCCGCGCTGCCGTTCGCTCGCCATCGAGCGCCGCTTCGCCGCATCTATCTGCTGGGCGCCAGCTCCCGACGGATCGCGATTCAGCGGCGCGACGCGGCGCCCGCGATGGTCGACCTGCTGAAGTGTGTGCACTGTCTGGACGTCGGCGACCGCGCGCGAATCCGTCAGGTGTTCGACCTCGTCGGCGCCATTGCTGCCGGCACCTCAGTTCGTACCCTCGCCTTTCGTCGAAATCTGTCGCGGGCGAACGAGCTGCGCGACGCGGTGCTGGCCGACCTTCAAGATGACTGACGCCGCCGCAATCGTGGCACAGGCGCTCGTTGGTTCAGCCATGCCGTCGTCCATCGAGGACGCGCGTGCTTGGCTGGCCGACGCAGAACAGCACCGCGTCCATGTTCTTCTCGCAGAGCGCTGGCTGCCGCTCACTGGCGGGGATCCGATCCTCGCGGCGCTCCGCGATACACTTCGCGAGATACTCCGGGCTGCGGTCGTGGTCGATGCCATTCGAGGCGCCGAATGCCGTCGAGTATACGCGGCGCTTTCGCGCCAGCGGGTTCACGCCGCGGTGATAAAGGGTGCGGCGCTCGCACACACGATCTACTCCGCGCCGCACCTCCGACCCAGGTGCGACACCGATATTCTCATCGACCGCTGCGACGCAGCCGTCGTCGCACGCACGCTGGCGGACCTCGGGTACGCTGCGGAAGTCGAGACAAGCGGCGATCTCGTTACGTTCCAGAGTCACTTCACCAGGACGGATGTCAGCGGCGTGCCGCATGCATGGGATGTGCACTGGCGCGTATCGAACGCACACGCAGTGGCCGACATTCTGAATCTGGAACAGATCGAGGTTGTCGGCCTTCGGCCACCGGCGTTCGAGGGGCTGGTCATTCCCAGCGCCGCGCACGCTCTGCTGCTCGCGTGCGTTCATCGCGTGGCTCATCACCACGATGGCCCTGATCTCATCTGGCTGTACGACATCCATCTGCTCGCCGAATCGCTGTCCGCGAGCGATTGGGCGGCCTTCGAGATCCACGCGAAGGCCTGCGGAGCGTGGCCGTCGTGCGCACGCAGTCTCATGCTCACGCGACGTCAGTTCGCGACGGTTACGCCGCTCCACATTGCCGATGTCGACGCAAGACAGGCGGTAGGACAGTTCGCGGCTGCTGCCGGGTGGCGTGAAGTGGACGTGCTCCGCATGAACCTGCGCGCGCTGCCATCGTGGTCCGAGCGGCTGCAGTTATTGCGCGAGCATCTGTTTCCGCCTGCTGCCTTTATCGCAGCGAAATATCACGTGGCTCATCGAGCGGCGTTGCCATGGGCCTACCTGCGTCGCATTGCGGCCGGCGCGCCAAAATGGTTCAGACGTCACGACGCGGCGTAGCTCTGGCGGCGCTCGCGGCGCCGCTCGGTCTCGCGCTGACGTCGCTTGGCGTCGCCGTGGGACTCCTGCTCGCAGGGTGCCGCCACGACGGCATCTTCATCCTGCCAATCGACGATGCGTACATTCACCTTGCGGTGGCAAAGCACCTTGCCGTCGACGGCGTGTGGGGTGTAACGACGGCGGGATTTACCGCATCGGTATCGTCCATCGCCTGGTCGCTGCTGATTGCCGCGATGTTCAAGGTGACCGGACCCTCGGTTGTAGTGCCGATCGGAATCAACATCGCCGCCGCGGCGGCGACGCTCATCGTCGCCGACGCTCGGCTGCGGCGCGCCCGCGTCGGATCGGCATGGCGCGCGGCCGTCCTCCAGGCGATTGTGTTCTGCACGCCATTGCCGACGTTGGTTGTCCTCGGCATGGAGCACGTTGTTCAAGTGCTCGTCGTGCTCGCGCTGGTCGTTCACGTCAGCAGCACGATCGCTCCGGCCGAAGATCGCGCACCTGCTGACGCCGCCGGCGGTATCCTCGCCTTCCTTGCAACGGCCGTCCGATACGACGCGATTCTCGTCGTCATCGTCGCGGCGGTCGCTCTTCTCGTCGCGCGCAAGCGTCGCGCCGCAATGTGCATCGCGGCGGGTGGGCTGCTGCCGATCGCCGCATTCGGGATCGCGGCGGCAGCGCACGGGTGGCCGCCGATCCCGACGTCGGTGCTCATCCGGCTTCCGCTCATGAGCGAACCTCGGTCGCCTTTGCGCGCGGCCGCTCACTTCCTTGGCTATCGCGGACTGCGCACCTTGACGCACGAGCCGGCGCTCGCGAGTCTATTGATGGCCGGGACGTTCCTCTTGTTCGTGCGCTCACGCAGCCGCCGGACGGCGTGGGACGAACGACAATGGCTGCTCGCGATGTTCGCGGCGACGCTCTTCCTGCACGTGCAGTACGCCGCCGTCGGATGGCTGTTCCGGTACGACGCGTATCTCGTCGTGATGGGCTTTGTCGCCATTGCGGTTGCGGCTGAGGACTTCCTGTTTCGCGTGCCCGCGCCGCTTGCAGCGGCAGGCGCGGCAGTGGCATTGGTGGCGCTCGGAGGACGCGGCCTCCAAGGGTTACAGCAGGTCCGCGCAGCGTCGGCGGATCAATTCGCATCGCGGCATCAGGCCGTGCGCTTTCTGAGCGGCTTTTACAACAGCGCAACCGTCGAGATCGGCGACATCGGGGAACTGTGCTACGTCACGGATGTTCGACTGGTCGACGTGAATGGGCTGGGGAGCCTTCACCTCGTCAAGTCGATTCTCGCGACCGAGGAAAACTCGCCGGCCCTGGCAGATGTCCGGAACGCGGCGGCGAATGCCGACCTTGTCGTGACGAATCTTGCGGCCGTGCCGCCGGTCGGCTGGCAACTCGCAGGGTGCTGGGCGACGGCTGACGACGAAGGCTGTCGCGATGCGTACTATCAGTTTTACGCGCGGCGTGGCCGCGACGCGGGGCGTCTCACGTCCGCGCTACGAACCTTCGGGCAACCCGATGGCGGTCTCGCTCTGATTCTGCCGATGGACCGCGATCGCACAGACGGCAGCGAAGAGGAGCGCATTGGCGGGCGCGGCGAGCCCGACCTCCCATACGCTCTGGAGCAGCGCGCCAACGATGCCGGTGGCCGCGCCCGCGCGGACCCAGTAGAGCGCTGAACGGTCTGCACCGAGACGCGCCACGACGAGCAGCACGAACGCGACGACGGCGACACCGAGAGGAGCGGCGACGAGCGCTCCGCCTTCGGCGATCACCTGCAGATACTCGTCGTGCGCGTGATTGTTGAAGAACAGCCGGCTTCCTTGCTGGTAAACCAGCATACCGGTCGGGTACGCGCCCGCGCCGACCCCGGTCCACGGGAAGTCGCGAATCATCGTCCTCGTATCCCGCCAGATTGCCGTCCGTCCATCGGCTCCCCGAACGGTCAAGGTTCGGTCGAATCGTCCGATCAGCTCCGACGTCCTCGGCATCGCGAGGGCGATCGCAATCGCAGCCGTGGCGATTCCGACGAACGCGAACGCCACGCTGCTGCGCCGCTCGGCCGCTTTCAGCGAAAGCGCCACGCCGACGAGCGCTTCCGCAGTTGCCGCAATGATCCCCGAGCGCGACAGCGAGAGCACGAGCGCGGCGATCATCGAAGCGGCGCCGCCCGCAAACCACACCGTCGTGGCGTCGACGATCTCCAGGCCGCTTTGTGAACGGCGCCTGATCCGCGCGGCGGTGTAACCGGCGACGAGCGGCAGCGCGAGCAAGACCCACATCGCCATCTCGTTCCTGTTCACAAATGGACCGTACGGTCGCGCCACCGGATCGGTCGGCTCGAAGAGTCCGTATACGAGGTGCGATGCCGGCGATCGCAGCGCCGCACCGACGATCGCGGCAACCGATACGACGAGGCCTACGCCGAGCACCATGCGCACGAACGTGCGCATCCCGCTGCCGGTCACCGAATCCCTGATGACCCAGAAAAACCCAAGCGCGAGGAGATCGACGAGGAGCGCAATGGCGGTGTCGGACGGATTCAGCGACAGCGCGTGCCACCCGGCGAGCGCGTCGAAATGGATCGCCCGATCGACGACCGCGGCGTACGGTGACAACGTATCAACCGCAGCGCGGGGAAGGGGGACCAACTGAAACGCCACCGCGGCGACCGTCGCGACGAGCGCCGCGTCGATCGCGCGCGAACCTCGACGAAACAGGCGAGGCGGCATCCTGGACAACGCGACGATGAGAAGGACGAGCGTCGGCACCAGCGTCCACAGGCGCGCGCCCGCGACGGCGACGAGGGTCCAGACGATGGCCGCACCGGCCAGCGCGGATGCTTGATTGTGACGGGATCGGCGAGGCGGACTAGACCGAAGCTTCGGCGTAATAGTTCTTGTACTGATGGCCGTAGTAGCGCGAATAGTAGTACTTGTTTCGCGCGAAGTCGACCTTGTTCAGCACCGCGGCCGCAAAGCGTGGATGGCCCTGCATGATCGTTTCGAGCGCGCGCTCGGCGAGCCGGCGGCGCGTCATCTCCGCGCCGATGACGAACGTCACGCCGGAGACGAGCGGCGTGATGACGACCGCGTCGGTAGCGGCGAGCACCGGCGGCGTGTCGATCACGATCCAGTCGAACGGACCGTGGCCGAGATTCGCGATCAGCTTCTTCATCCGCTCCGACGACAACAGCTCGGACGGGTTCGGCGGCGTGTGGCCGGCAGTGATCGCGAGAAGGTTCGGATCGACCGTGCGCTGAATGACGTCGCGCACGCGCGCCTGCCCGACGAGCACCTGAGACAGCCCGCGGTCGTTGTTGAGCCGCAGGGTCCGATGCATGCCCGGACGACGCATGTCGGCGTCGATGATCAGCACGCGCGCACCGCCGTACGCCAGCGCCATGGCGATGTTGCACGCCGTCGTGGTCTTGCCTTCGAGCGGCTGGGCGCTCGTCACGATCATCGTTTTCGCGCCCTCGCTCCGAATACTTCGAGATCAGCGCGGTGCGGAGCGCGCGGAACGACTCGCCGAAATCGTGCGGTACGTCCGAGGACGTCAACAGCGGATGCTTGTCGCCGCGGATCGCTGGGATGAGACCGAGGAATGGCAGCTTGAGCCGGCGCGCGACGTCTTCCGGCGTTTTGATCGTGTCGTTCATGTAGTCGAGGCCGAACGCGACGGCAACCGACAGCACGGCGCCGATGACGAGCGCCATCAACCACGTCCGCCGGCCGCCCGGCGTGATCGGCGACTTGGGCACCTCGGCGCGATCGACGATGCGTACGTTGTTGGCGCGGCTGTTGGCCGCGACGCTGCAGCTCGTTCTCGCGCTGCATGAGCGACTGCAGCACCGCGCGATTGCTCTGCGCCTCGCGCTCCATGATGTTGTAGTTGATGCTCTTGTGGCTGAGGTCGGTCGCGTCCGCCTTCGCCGCGTCGAGCGATCGGCTGAGGGTCTGCTCCTCGAGCCGCGCCGAATCGTATTCCTGCTTCACCGTGACGAGCGCGCGCTCCGTCTCCGCCTGGATCTGCCGCTGCGTGTCGGAGAGCTGCGCGTTCACCTTCTGGATTTCAGGGTGTTTGTCGCCGTAGCGTTCCGACAGCTGCGCCTTCTGGCGCTGGAGCACGCTCAGCTGCGAGCGCAGGCCCTGGATCGTGGCGTTCTGCGCGATGACCGGCAGCGAATCCGGCGATGCGCCGGCCGGCAGCGACGCGACCTGCTGGTAGATCGACTCGCGTTGGACGCGTGCGGTCTTGGCTTTGGTGGCCGCGTCATTCAGCTGATTCAACCGCGACAGGACGATGTTCTGCTTGTCGTCGAGCGACAGCGCGTTCTGTTTGTCGCGGTACTCGGCGAGCGCGCGGTCGTTCGCTTCGACCTTGTTCTGCTGCGCGCGCTTCTCGCGTTCCAGCCAGTCGAGCATGTTCTGCGTCGCCTGCTGCTTGACCGCGAGGTTCTGGTCGACGTATTCCGTCGCGAGCGTGTTGATCGCCACCGCGGCGAACTTCGGATCCATCGCGATGAACGTGATGTTTACGAGACGGCTTCCGCGCACCGGATCGACCTGCACGCGGCTTGCGATCGTGTCGACCATCGCGGACTCGTCGGCGTCTTCGTCGGGCCGCGGCGGTTCAGCGGGACGCGGCGCCGCACGAAGGCCGACCATGATCAGCGTGCGGCTGGCGAGATCGCGAACGGCCGTCAGCGGCGTCTTCGCCGGCGCGGCGGTGCCGTTGAATTCCGCCACGTTCTTGAGATCCAGCTTCTTGACGACGCGGCGAATCAGGTCGCGGCCCTTGAGGATCTTGTATTGCGTCTGGTAGTACGGTTCCGGGTCCTGCGCGTACGAACTGTCGGTCGCGATCCCGGGCATCGCGGTCGTCCGCTCGTCTTCGATCAGCAGTTGCGCCTGTGCCTGGTAGAGCGGAACGGCCGTGTAACCCTGAAGCATGACGGCGAGCGTGGTGAGGACGAACACCGCCGCGGCGATCATGCGGTACCGATAGAGCACCGCAAACCGGTCGAGCAGATGTATTTCGCTCTCGACCGTGTAGCCGCCCGGCCCGGCAGGGCCGGACGCGGCGGCCCTCGGCGTCTGGCCGGATGGTTTCGATGTCTCGTGCGACGGCATCGGCGCTTATCGCGTGCTCGTCGACGAGGCGGTCGACGAGGCGAGGGCTTTCACGGCGAGCACTTGCGACGCTCCCGCTGCCGCCGCCACGATGGCCGCGGACTGGGTCGTGTGGCCGAGCACGCCTGCGAACGGCGGAATGCGGAACGGCAGCTTCACAACAGCCGACACAGCGTTGCCCGCGTCGACGTTGAGCAACTGGCTCGCGGCCAGAACGATAGAATCGGGACCGAGGATCTCGACGATGTAACTGCCGGGATCGACGCCGCGGAACTCGAAGAGGCCGGCTTTGTCGGTCGATTGCGTGTCGACGATGTGGCCGGTACGCGCGTCCCGAAGCCGGACGGGCGTGTTCGCCAGGGGCGCGCCCATCGAATCGAGCGTGTTGCCCCGGATCGTGGTCAGAACACCGGGGCGAGTGCCGGAGAGAAGGGCACCTTTCACCGGCTTCTGCGCAGCGACGCGCAGTGGCAACAGGGCAAGCGCGATGACCGCCGCAACACGCACCATCTTCTGCATAGGAGAACTTAGACTGTTTATCGGCTGAAATCGCCGCGAAGTTAATGTTACGGCCTTAATTGTAATATGTCAATATATGACATAAAGGTAATTTATATACATTTAACGCCGCGCCGACGGCGCGCCGCCTCGGCAGGCCGATTTTAGAGGAGGGGCGATGGGCGAACGACTGTCTTTTTCATCGAACGGGTCGACCGCGTCGGGCTATCTGGCGACACCGAAAGGTCGCGGTCCCGGCGTCGTGGTTGTTCAGGAGTACTGGGGTCTCGTGCCGCATATCGAGGATGTCTGCGACCGGTTTGCGAAGGAAGGGTTCGTCGCGCTCGCGCCGGATCTCTACCACGGCAAAAGTGCCAAGTCGCCAGACGAGGCCGGCAAGATGATGATGGCGATGCGCATCGACGAAGCCGAGCGCGATCTCGCAGGTGCGATCGACGCGCTCGCGGCACGATCCGAGGTCTCGACCAAACGCGTCGGCACGGTCGGCTTCTGCATGGGAGGCGCGCTGTCGCTCTTCGCCGCATCGAAAAATCCCGAGGTCGGCGCGTGCGTCGTGTTCTACGGAGGCCACCCGCACGTGAAGCCGGATCTTCCGTCGCTGAACGCGCCGGTGCTCGGCATTTATGCGGGCAAGGACAACTTCGTGACGCCCGCGGTCGTCGCGGAGCTCGATCGCGAGCTCACCAGTCTCGGCAAGCCGCACGAATTCCACACGTACCCGAACGCACAGCACGCCTTCTTCAACGACCAGCGCGACGTGTACGACCCGGCCGCTGCGGCCGACGCATGGGCGAAGACGGTCGCGTTCCTCCGCCGCGAGCTTCAGGCGTAAGGTGCGGTTGCGGGCGACGGTCGTGGCGCTCGCGGCAGCCGCCGCGCTTGTACCCATCCCGGCGAAAGGGATCGAGCGCTTCTATTCAACGACGTTCTACCCGGTGTGGCAGTCAGGCATGACCGCCGCGTCCAACGCCACGACGAAAGCCATGCTGGACATGCTGATCATCGGCACGCTCGTCGCGTGGCTCGCGATCGCCACCGTGGACATCCGGAAGAGAGGATGGCGAGGCCTCGCGCGAATCGCGTTCCGGACGCTGGCGTGGTCGGCGGTCGCATACCTGGCATTTCTCGCGTCGTGGGGGCTCAACTACAAACGCGTGCCGCTCGCCGATAAGCTCGCGTTCGAGCGCTCCCGCGTGTCGCCCGACACGGCCCGCACGCTCGCCGCGGCAGCGGTCGGGCAGGTGAACGCGCTGTATCGGCGCGCGTACGCCGAAGGATTTCCAGCGAGCGGCGTTGTCGATCCGCGGCTTGCGTCGGCGTTCGACCGCGCGCAGCGCGAGCTCGGCGCAACGCGTACGGCGATCCCGGGCCGCCCGAAGCACTCCTGGCTCGACGCGTATTTCCGGCGCGCTGTCGTCGACGGCATGACCGATCCGTTTTTTCTCGAAACGTTGACGGCCTCCGATCTTCTGCCGTTCGAGCGGACGTTCGTGATCGCGCACGAATGGGCGCACCTCGCCGGCTACGCCAACGAAGGAGAAGCGAACTTCGTGGGTTGGATTACGTGCCTGCGCGGCGACGAGGCCCAGCAGTACAGCGGCTGGCTGTTCCTCTACGGCGAAGCGGCGGCAACGTTGACGCGACGCGAGCGCGGCGATGTTTCACAGCGGCTCGACGCTGGGCCGCGCGCGGATCTTGCGGCGAGCGCCGCCCGAGTCGCGCGCAACGAGAACCCGCGTGTGGCCGAGGCCGGTTGGCGCGTCTACAATCAGTACCTGAAAGCAAATCACGTTGAAGCGGGAACACGGAGCTACAGCGAGGTCGTTCAGCTGATTCTCGGCACCCGCTATCGCGCGGCGGCCGTCGCGCCAGTAGCCGCGCACACGATGCGCTACGCGCGCCTGGACACGCTCTCCTGTGAGACGGACCGCAGCGGCGTGACGGGCGCGATCGCCGCGTCCCGCGAATCGCCCTTGTAGTACACGCGATAGAGAAACAGCCCTGACGGCGGCGCCGTGAGGCGCGCGGGCGCAGCCGATGACTCGGCGAGAAACGTCGCGGCGGCGTGCACGTCCAGGCCGCCCCGTCCGATCTCCACGAGGACGCCGACGATCCGCCGCACCATCTTCCACAGGAAGTGCGAACCCTCGATGGACACGAGCACGAGATCGCCATCCTCCACGATATCGACCCGGTCGACGAGCACGCGCGTCGATTTCTCGGGCGGCCCGCCGCGGACGTCCTCGTCGGTTGCGGCGAACGATCGAAAGTCCTTCATGCCGACGAACGCAGCGGCGCCTGCGCGCATCCGGTCGGCATCGAAGGGCTCCTTGACCCACCAGACGAACGCCTTCGCGAACGCGGTGCGCCGCCGTGCGATCTGATACACATACTGCCGCGCGACGGCATCGTGCCGCGCGTGGAACCTGTGCGGCACCACGACGGCCGCGACGATGTTGATGTCCGCCGGTAATTCGTCGTTCACCCGGCGGCGGAGGAGCTCGGGCGCGAGTGAGGTGGCGACGTCGAGGTGCGCCACCTGAGCGAGCGCATGCACGCCGGCGTCGGTCCGTCCCGATCCGTAGAGCTCGAAATCCGTGCGGCCGGTCGTCGTGCGGACCGCGCGGTCGATCTCGCCTTGCACCGTCCGCGCATTCTTCTGGATCTGCCAGCCGCTGTAGCGTGTTCCGGCATACTCGATCGTCAGCTTGAGGCGCGGCACGTCGGCTATCTTACGATGCGCCGCTATAATGCCGGTTGGATGACCGAAGCGTCTGCGCCCCGTCTGCTGATCACCGATCCGCTCGGCCGAAGGATCGTGTCGATCGACAAGCCGGTATTCACGATCGGCCGCCGCACGGAAACCGATCTGCGGCTTGCCGGCGCCGACATTTCGCGGCTGCACGCCGAAATCACGGTTGAAGACGGCGTTTGCACACTGCACGACAAGCAATCGCGCTTCGGCACGTTCATCAACGGCGAACGCGTCACCGACCGCGTGCTCGTGCCGGGCGATCGCCTCCGTTTCGGGCAGGCGGGAGACACCGACGTGACATTCGTGACGAGCGACGACGCGCCGTCGGTGGAACGCAGCGCGATGTCGGCGGCCGGCGAGTTCCGCCAGATGGCCGTGCTCCTCGAGGGGCTGCGCGCGCTCGGATCGGGACGGGTGCTCGACGAGGTTCTCGCGCTCGTGCTCGACTCGGCGATCGAGGTCACGGGCGCCGAGCGCGGCTTCATCATGCTGGCGCACCGCGGGCGGCTGGAGTTCAAGCTGGCGCGCGCGCGCGGCAAGGTGACGCTCTCGGGGCGCACGTTCGAGACGAGCCAGAAAATTCCCGAGCAGGTATTCGCGACGGGGCAGCAGACGATCGTCGAAGACCTGCTCGACGGCGACCTCGCGCAGCTGCATACCGGCACGGTCGCGCTCGGGATCCGCCACGTCCTCTGCACGCCGCTGCGGCTCGTCAGATACGTCGAGCGGGAGGAGCAGCGCGGCGGCGACGAGGCAATCGGCGTCTTGTATCTCGACAGCCGCGAGCGCGGCGCGCTGCGATCGGCGTCCGCGAAAGCGGCGCTCGAAACGCTCAGCGCCGAGGCGGCGCTCGCGATCGAAAATGCGCGGCTCTACCGCGAGACGCTCGAGAAAGCGAAGCTCGAACAGGAGCTCAAGGTCGCGACGGCGATTCAGCAGTCGCTGCTGCCGCAATCGAATCGCGTCGGATCGTTTTTCTCCACCGCGGCCGCGTCCGTCGCGTGCCGCGCGGTCGGCGGCGATTTCTTCGATTACGTGGACCTTCCCGGCGGCCAATTCGGCTTCATCGTCGGCGACGTCGCCGGAAAAGGATCGCCGGCGGCGCTGCTCGCCGCGGCGGTCCTCGGCATGTTCAGCGCGGAAGCCACCTATCAGAGCGGCACGTCGCCGCTGATGGCGCGGCTCAATCAGGGCTGTCTACCGCCGCGGCATCGAAGGCCGCTTTCTGACCGCGTTTTACGGGATGCTCGCGCCCGGCGGCGCCTTCACGTACACAAACGCAGGACACAACGCGCCGGTTCTCGTGTCGGCGTCGGGCGGCGTGCGCCGCCTCGAGACGGGCGGCATGGTGCTCGGCCTCTTCGAGCACGCGGCGTTCGAGCAGGAAACGGTGATGCTCAGCCCCGGCGACTTCGTGGTCGCCTTCAGCGACGGCGTCACTGAGGCGCTGAATGAACAGGGCGACGAGTACATGGACGACCGGCTCCTCGCCTGCATCGAGTCCTACAAAATGAAACCGCCGCAGGAAATTCTCGCGGCCATCCTCGCCGACGTGCGGACGTTTGCCGGCGACGCGACGCCGAATGACGATGTCACTGTCGTGATGGTGAGATACGCCTGATCAGCGCGGCCGGCCAGCGTCTCAGCGCTTGACGATCTGATTGACCATCGCCTTCGCGAGCGGCAGGCTGACGCCGCACCCGGGATCGTCGATGCGGCATTTCGCGATCGAGAGATCGCACCCGCACGTGCAGCCTTCGGAGTTCAGCCGCTGCAGCGCGGCGCTGCGCTGCTCGCGCGTGAGCTTCGCGAGGTCGATCCCTGGAATCGACATCGCCTGCGCACCGTTTTCGAGCTGCGCCTTCTGCATGCGATCGACCTGCTCGACCTTCGCGTCGACCGGCAGCCCCGCGAGCGAACGCGTTTCCGCTTCGGTCAGCGCGGCGTTGAGCGTGCCCGCATGGCGCATCACGATGCGGCCCTCGCGATCGACGATGTAGGTCGTCGGCAGGGCGGTGATGCCGGGGAAGACGCGCTCGATCTCGGGCGTCGTCATCACGACGGTATAGTTCATCTTGTTCGCGGCGACGAACTGCTGCACTTGCTCGGCGGAAATCTCATCTTCGGAGATGCCGACGACTTGCAGCTGCGAGCGGTACTTGTTCTGCAGCGCGATGAGATCGGGAATCTCCATGCGGCACGGCCCGCACCACGTCGCCCAGAAATTGATGATGGTGACCTTTCCCTTGAGGTCGGCCGTGGAGATCGTGCGGCCCTGCAGATCGCGGACCGTGAACGACGGAACCTGAACTGGATCACGGAAAAAGCGGATCGTCCGCACCGCCCCGGTTTGCGAGGCCGCGACGCTCGCCTCGGCTGCGGGCGATGCCGCATTGTGCGCGCGCACGAGCGCCCAGCCGGCGCCTGCGGCCACCAGCAGCAGCCCGACCACAAAGAGAGATGCCGCCTTCATCAGCTCATGATACCGAAAAGGCGACGATGCTGCTGCCGGACGGGGCGCCGTTCTTGCCGCCGCCGCATACGATGACCACGAATTCGCGTCCGCCAATCGAGTAAACCGATGGCGTCGCGTTGCCGGCGGCCGGCAGAGTCGTTTCCCAGAGCAGCTTGCCGGTGAGCTTGTCGAACACGTGGAATTTCTTGTCGAAGTTCGTCGCGCCGATGAACAGCAGGCCGCTCGCCGTCGCGACCGGGCCGCCGTAGTTGTCGCTGCCGGTGTTCTTCAGCCCCTTGGCGGCAAGCTCGGGGAATTCGCCGAACGGAATCTGCCAGCGGATCGTGCCGCTGTTGAGATCGATCGCGCTCAGCTCACCCCAGGGCGGCGTGAGCGGCGGATATCCGTCCGGATCGCGCCATAACGTCTCGCCGTCGCTGCGGTATTTCAACCACGTCGGATCGCGGGCGAGGTTCGGATCCGCGCCCTTGTCGCGGCCCGTGACCAGATAGTCCACGACGTCGTTGATGTTGCGCGCACCCATGTCCGGAAACGCGGGCATGCGCCCGGTGCCCTGGCGGATGATCGTCGCCATCTCCTCGCGGGACCGCCGATCGCCGATGCCGACGAGCGACGGCGCCGCCGCGCCGCCGGTCTTGTCCTCACGGTGACATGTCGCGCACTTGCTGTTGTAGAGCGAGGCATCGTTATTGGAAATCAGCTTGACGAGCCACGGCATCTCGTTCGAGTTGACATAGAGGAGCGCCGTGTCGGGATCGAAGGCCGCGCCGCCCCACTCGCCGCCGCCGTCGACGCCCGGAAACACAATCGTTCCCTTCAAAGACGGCGGCAGAAACATGCCTGTGTCGAATCGCCGAAAGGTCCTGAGGACATCGGCGTGCGCCTCCGGCGTCCTCGTCGTCAACATCGATTCGGTGAGCGTCTGTCGCGTGAAGGGCGGCGGCTTGAGCGGGAACGGCTGCGTCTCGGCGGCCTGCTCTCCATCGACGGTCGACGCCTGAACCTTCCTGTATTCGATCGGAAACAGCGACTCGCCGGTTTTTCGATCGAGCACGTACACGAAGCCGAACTTCGTGATCTGCGCGACGGCTTCGACGGGATGGCCCGCGCGCGTGACGGTGACGAGCGTCGGCGGCGCGGGGAAATCCCAATCCCACAGGTCGTGCTTCACCGCCTGGAAATGCCAAAGGCGTTTACCCGTGCGCGCGTCGAGGGCGAGGACACAATTGGCGAACAGGTCGTCGCCATGACGTGTAATGCCGTAGAAATCGAACGACGCCGAGCCTGTGGCGGCGAACACCATCCCGTTCTTCGCATCGAGCGTGACGCCGGCCCACGCGTTCGCGCCGCCCGAGATCTTGTAGGCGTCCTTCGGCCACGTGTCGTAACCCAACTCGCCCGGCTGGGGAATCGTGTGGAAGATCCACCGCAGCTTGCCGGTGTTCACGTCGAACGCGCGTATGTGACCTGGCGATCCTGGCAGTGTCTCTGGAACCGTGCTGCCCATGATCAGCATGTCCTCGAAGACGACGCCCGGCGTGCTCGCGCTGACGCTGAGACGCTCGGCCGGTTGGTCGAGCCCTTCGCGGAGATCGATGCGGCCGTCGCTGCCGAACGACCTGATCGGCCTCCCCGTTTTGCGATCGAGCGCCCACAGAAAATTGCGATACGACACGAACACGCGGTCCTTGTGCACGACCACGCCGCGGTGACGGAACCGCGACCGGGCCGCGTTACCCTCGCTCGGATCGAAGGTCCAGACCTCCTGGCCGTTCTCGGCATTGACCGCGACAACCTTGAGCGTCGGCGTCGTCACATACAGGAGGCCGTCGACCACAATCGGGTTGCTCTGCATCTCGGAGCCCGTGAACGCGTCGTGGGAGTCGTACGTCCACGCGACGTGCAGCTTCGAGACATTCGAGGTGTTGATTTGCGTGAGCGTCGAATACCGCGCGTTTCCCGGGCCGCCGTTCACCGGCCATTCGACGTTCGCGTCGCGGGAAGGCGCGAGCGCAAGCAGAGGAAGAAGAACAATCGAGAGTGCGGCCGCTCGGAAACCGATCATCCTTTGGGTTTGTCGCCTTTCGGCTTCAAATCGAGTTTGGGATAATACGGTTCCTTCAGCTTCTGAAATTTCTCCAGCCATTTTTTTCCGGCCTCGGCCGGCGTAAAGCTCCATTCCTGACGATGGTAGTTCCAATCGTCCGGATTCAGTTCTTGCGCGTGCTCGAAGTACGTGGCGGCGCGTTGTGCGTCGCCAGCCTCCTGAAACCACACCGCGAGCTTGAAGCTCGCCTCGGCTTCCATTTCATTCGGCGAGCGCGGTTTCACGCGCCGCGCGAACTCATCGTCGGAGAGTACGTATTCGCTGCGCTCGCCTTTCACGACCCAGTCCCGAAGCGCGTCGACGTACTGCGCCCCTTCGATGACGAGCGCCTTTCCGCCGATGACGTCGGTTCGGTCCGTGGTCCATGCCGGTTCCGCCGGGCGCACGACGCGGCCCTGTTCGTCGATCCAGACGCCGGTCGGCACATTCATGAACTGGAACGCGGAACTGACGGCGTGCTGGGTGTCCACGAGCGTCGTGAACGTCGCGCGCGCGGCGTCGTACCACTTGCCCGCGGCGGCTTCGCCGCCGGTGTCCTGTGCCGCCGCGACGATTTCGAAGTTGCGATCCTTCAGCTCGTCGTAGAGTGTCTGCCAACCTGGCAGATCAAGCCGGCACCCTCACCAGGAAGCCCAGGTGACGACCAGCACCTTCTTGCCGCGAAAGCTCGCGAGATGCACCGGCTGCCCTTTGCGATCGGGCACGGTGAAGTCTGGTGCGCGTCGGCCCTCGAGAAAGGCGCCGGTCACGAGCGGAATCTCGCCGTAGCTCCACACGCGGGTCGCGGTGTCGGCGACGACCGCCTGGCCGACCTTCCGCGCAAACGCGGTGAGGTCGAAATAGGCGCCGCGCGTCATCGTTTTTGGAATCGGCACGCATACGTCCGCGCGGCAGGCGCCCTGCGGTTTGACCGCGAATTCGTTGATGCGCGGCAGATCGGAACGGCGAACCCACAGCGAATCTTTATGGCGGGCGTCGGTTGGGCCGACGTGCTGCAGCGTGACGGCACGGTCCTCGTCACAAAACTGTCGTCGCCCGAGACCCCGCCGGTCGTGCCTCCGGGATTGCGGCGGGCGCAATCGACGCGGCGCCTACCAGACGAAGAAAGTGTCGTCGTTCCATGGAGCGGCCATAATACGCTTCGTCGTCCAAAAATTCACATTTGGGCTCGCCTCCGTCTCTAGCATTTCTGTGAAAATGTCTGAATTCAGGACGGTTGGAGCGTTGACATACCGTCGCGGCAGCGGTCAGACTCTTTCGAACCTAATGGCCAAGAAGCGGGTCGTCCATAAACTGAGGCGCATTCCGACCACCAAGCGCGTCGACGTGCGCCGCGAAGAATTCGAGCGGCTGGTCGCGATCATCAATCAGCGCGGCGACGTCATCAACGAGATCCGCCACGATCTAGATATCCAGTTCAAGCGCATGGCGCAGATTCAAGGCGAGGTCGACGAGATCCAGCGCGCCATTCAGCGGCTCGTGGATCAGCTCAAGAGCTGACCCGAACATCCGATCTCCTCCGCCCGCCTGCCATTCAGCCCCGTACGATCGGTCACGTATAATCCGCGCTGGAACGGCTCCGCGCCAGCTATTCAATGGAAACCATCGGTAAGTATCAGATCGTCCGCGTGCTCGGGCAGGGCGGCATGGGCCGCGTGTACGAGGCGGTCGATCCGATCATCGGCCGCCGCGTCGCCATCAAGACGATCTCCGCAAATTTCGTGGCCGATGAGGAAGCACGCGCGCGGTTTTTCCGCGAGGCACAGGCAGCCGGCCGTCTGTCGCACCACAACCTGATCACGATCTACGACATCGGCGAAGCCGACGGCAGTCCGTACATCGTGATGGAGTACCTGGACGGCGCCGATCTGAGTCGGACGATTCGCGGCGGCCGGCTGTCGTACGACCGCAAACTGCAAATCATGATCGACGTGTGCGAAGGCCTGGCATACGCACACGGGCGCGACATCGTCCATCGGGACATCAAGCCGGCGAATATTTTCGTCACGGCCCAGGGTCAGCTGAAGATTCCTCGATTTCGGACTGGCGCGCGGCACCCTGTCCGAAGTCACGCAGACGGGCCGCATCGTCGGCACGCCAAATTACATGGCGCCCGAGCAGATCCGTGGCGACGAAGTGGATCACCGCGCCGACATTTTTGCCGCCGGCGTCGTGTTCTACGAGCTCTTGAGCGGACGCAAGGCATTCGAGGGGGACTCCGTCGCCACGACGATGTACAAGGTGCTCGAGAGCCATCCGCAGCCGGTGCATCTGCTGGACAGCGCGGTGCCACCGGCTCTCTCCCTCGTGGTGGAACGCGCGCTCGCCAAAGAAAAAACGGCGAGGCACCAAACCAGCAGCGAGCTGCTCGACGCGCTCCTTCAGATACGCGGCTCTTCGCTGACCGGCCGGGATGTGCCGACGCCGGCACCGCCGCAGCCGATCCGCGTCGCCGAAATCGCTGTCCCTGCAGCGCCGGAACCAGCGCGCAGACGCCCTCTGGTGATCGTTGCCGCAGTGATCGCGCTCGCGATCGGGAGCGGTGCGTACTTGATGATGACGGGCCGAACGGAGAAGGCAAGGACACCGGAACCGCCGGCGGCGCCCGCAGCGCCGCCACCGGAGAAAGCGTCTGTGCCGACCGTCGTGCCGCCGGCGCCCACGCTACAGGCCAGCCGCGGCACTCCGACCGAGCCGGTGCCTCGTCGGCGCAGCGAGCCGCCGCAGAAGCCGCCCATCGAGTCAGCGCCAGCTCCGCCCGCGGCACGATCCACGGTGGATCGAACGGCGCTTCCTCCGGATTCGCTGCCGGCGGCAGTTCCTGATGTTCCGCCGCCCGCCCCAGCCCCACCGCCAACGGTGGCGCCGATACCGGCGCCGGTTGTCGTAGTGCCGCCCGTCGCGACGCCACCCGCTCCGCCGCCGCCGTCGAGCGATGCCGCGCCGTCGGAGAATCCAACCGACGCGATTCGGGCGGTGTTGACGAGATATCAACTCGCGCTCGAGTCGCGCGACATGGACGCGCTAAAAAGAATCTGGCCGGGGCTGTCCGGACGCCCGGAAGAGGCCATCAAGGCGGAGTTCGACAGGGCGCGCGGAATTGCCGTGCGGCTGGACGACGTCAACGTGAGGATCACCGCTGGCGTGGCGGCGGTTTCCTGCCGGCGCGACTACGCGGTCACGACAGGCGATGGGCAGACACTGAAAACAGCGACGGAGATGACGATGACGCTTTCGCGACGGAACGGCGCCTGGACAATCGATGCGATTCGCCACCAGGTCGTCCGTTGAGGCGTCGAATTGTTTTCGCGTTCGCGTGCTGTCTGATCGCGGTCTCGCCGGCTTTCGCACAAACGACGGTTCAGTCGACGAGCCCGACGCTGGCCGAGCTGCTCCGCAACATCTACGGACCGAACGGCCTCATCGTCGACAGTGAAGCCGTGTTGCCGGATGGGTCTACGCACTCCGCGCATTTCAACGGTGCTTTTCAGGCGGAGTTCGGCCAGATCAACGTCGCACTCGTTCGGCAGCTGGGCGCCCTCCCGATCCCGTCTCCCGCTTCCGGCTTCACGTACGCGTTCGATCCGGCGAGCGGAACATTCGTGCGGTCCACGCAAAGCTTTGGTCCGATTCTGGCGGATCGTGCGGAAACGATCGGGCGCGGCCGCTTCGCGTTCGGTTACAGCCTTCAGCAGTTCTCATTCCAGACGTTCGACGGCCTGCGCTTGAGCCACATTCCGGCGGTCTTCACACACGACGATTTCCAGCTGGGCGGCGGCCGCGCTGATTTCATCACGACGCAGAACGCGATGTCGGCGTCGGTCTCGCAGTCGACGGCGTCGTTGACGTTCGGCGTCACCGATCGGCTCGACGTCTCGCTCGCCGTGCCGCTGCTGCGAACCTCGCTGAGCGTCGTCTCCGACGCGACGATCCATCGCATCGGGACGGCCTCGAACCCGGCGATTCATTTTTTTCGCGATCCTGACGCGCCTGGCACATTCGGGAGCGAGCGCCGCTTTATCGCGCAAGGAAGCGCGTCCGGCGTGGGCGACGTCATCGTCCGCGCGAAGGATACCGTGTTGAAAACGCCGCGCGGCGGCATGGCGCTCGGTCTGGAAGTGCGTCTGCCGACCGGTCAGGAGGAGAATCTGCTTGGGTCCGGTTCGCTCGGGATCAAAGTGTTCGACGCGATGTCGATCACCTTCGGCAAGCTCGCGCCGCACGTCAACGTCGTGTACCAGCGGAATGGCGCGTCGGTGCTGGCCGGCGATGTGACCGCCGGTACCAAAGGTGATCTGCCCGACGAGCTGTCGTATGTGGTCGGCGCTGATATCGGCATCGAAAAGCGGCTCACGCTGGCGTTCGACGTGCTCGGTCGTCACTCATCGGACGCGCCGCGCCTGGCCAGCACGACGTTCAACGGCGACCCCACGCAGTCGTATCCCGACATTGCCTTCGGCGTCGGTTCACTCGACGTCGTCTCCGGCGCGCTCGGCGTGAAGGTCAACGTGGGTCGAACGGTGCTGGCGACCTTCAATCTGCAGTTCAAGTTGAACGACGCAGGCCTTCGAACGCGAGTGACGCCGCTCATCGGCCTCGAATACGGGTTCTAGCAGGCGTGGATAGTCCCTACGTCGCCACACGAAACCGATTCTGTGTTCGCCTGGTTCCCAACTTCTAAGTTCTGTAATTTATAATCCGATCCATGAGCGCGATCAGTTTCACGGTGAATGGCCATGCGCATACCGTCGACACGGATCCGGCGACCCCGCTCCTGTATGTGCTTTCCGACGATCTGGGGATGCGTGGCCCGAAGTTCGGCTGCGGCCTCGGACAGTGCGGCGCGTGCACGGTGCTCGTCCGCGGCCGTGCCGTGCGTTCGTGCGTGACGCCCGTCAGCACGATGTCCGGCGCCGAGATCACGACACTCGAAGGATTGGGCAGCGTCGAGCATCCGCATCCGATCCAGCAGGCGTTCATCGACGAGCAGGCGGCGCAGTGCGGGTTCTGCCTGAGCGGCGTGATTCTCACCGCGAAGGCATTTCTCGATCAGAATCCGAAGGCGGGCGGCGCGGAGATCCAGCAGGCGCTGTCGGGTGTCCTGTGCCGTTGCTTCGTGCATACGCGGATGCTGAAGGCGATCGGCCGCTACGCGGAGACGCTTCGATGACGCCCGACGCCGCCGACGCCCTCGCGCATGCGGGTTTCTCACGCCGCGATTTCCTGAAGACGTCGGGCGCGCTGATCGTCACCTTCAGCGCGATGGCGGCGTTCGAGCCGGCGACTCTCGCGCAGGGCCCCTTCGATACACACGCCTCGCACATCGATCCCGCGCAGCTCGATTCGTGGATCGCGGTCGCGGCCGACAACACCGTCACGGCATACACGGGCAAATGCGAGCTCGGGCAGGGGATGTTTACCGCGCAGCTGCAACTCGTGGCGGAGGAGATGTCGATCGGGCTCGATCGCATTCACCTGATCCAATGCGACACGGCGATCTGCCCCGATCAAGGCACCACGTCGGGCAGCCAGTCGACGCCGACGAACTTCAACACCCGCAACCTCGCGCAAGCCGCTGCGACGGCGCGCGACGCGCTGCTGCGCCTCGCGTCGACGCGGTTTTCGGTCCCGGTCGACGCGCTCAGCGTCGACAACGGCGTGGTCACCGTTGCGTCCGACCGCGCGAAACGCGCAACGTACGGCGATCTCGTGGCCGGTCACAAATTCAACGTCCCGCTGAATGGTCAGGCCCAGAGACGGCCGCCCGCTGAGTGGCGGGTGCTCGGCAAGCCTGTGCCGCGGGTCGACATGGCGGCGATGGCGACCGGGACGTTCGAGTTCGTGCACAACGTGCGCGTGCCAGACATGCTGCACGGCGCCGTCGTTCGTCCGCCGGACGTCGGGGCGACGCTCGTCCGCGTCGACGAGAGCACGATCAGCGGAATGCCCGGCGTGGTGAAAGTCGTCGTCCGCAAGAATTTCGTGGGCGTCGTGGCGGAGAAGCCGTGGCAGGCGAGACAGGCTGCCGCGAAGCTCGGCGCCACCTGGACGGCCGGCGCTGGCTTGCCGCACCAGGCTGAATTTTTCGAGCGTCTGCGGAAGCAGCCGTCGCGCGATGCCTATGTGGTCAAGGCGACGGACGTGGACGCGAAGCTCTCGTCCGCTTCCGCCATCGTGAAGGCAACCTACCTGTACCCGTATCAGATGCACGGATCGATGGGCACCTCATGCGCAGTCGCGGACGTGCGCGGCGACAAGGCGACGATCTGGTCGCCGACCCAGTCCGCATATCCGACGCGCAGCGGCGTGGCGATGCTGCTCGGCACTGCGGCGGACAACGTGCGCGTCGTGTTCACGCGCGGCGCGGGCTGTTACGGCATCAACGGTGCGGACACCGTGTCGTACGACGCAGCGGTGATGTCGCAAGCGGTCGGGAAGCCGGTTCGCGTGCAGCTGTCGCGCAAGGACGAGCACGCCTGGGAGAACTACGGCTTCGCGTACGCGATCGATCAGCGCGCCGGCGTGGATGCCGACGGCACAATCGTCGCCTGGGACTACGAAGCCTGGTTTGCGTCGCGAGGTGGCCGCCCAGGCTACGACCAACCCGGCAACGTCGTCACGGGCATGCTGACGGGCTACGCGCCGGCAGCGTTCACGCCACGCGCTGCCGCCGAACCGACCGGCGAGTTCCGCAATGGGAGCAACGCGGCGCCGTCGTACGTCTCGGGACGCGTCGCCGGAAAGGCTGGAGGCGCCGGGACGATCGTGAGCGAGCGCGTCCTCACGCACACTGTGGACTCGCCGTTTTTCACCGGACCGCTTCGGTCGCCCTCGCGCCTGCAGAATACGTTCGCGCACGAGAGCTTTCTCGACGAGATCGCGGCGCACGTGAAGGCCGATCCGGTGGCGTATCGGCTGAGGCATGTCCGCGACCCGCGGCTCAGAGAGGCGATCGCCGCCGCGGCGAAGGCTGCTCAATGGGATGCGCGACCGTCTCCACAATCGCGCACGGCGCGAGGCGGCATCGTCAGCGGCCGCGGCATGTCGTGCGTTGCGTACGAGGGCACGAACGGGTACGTAGCGATGGTGGCCGAGGTCGACGTCGATCAGGCGACGGGGAAAATCGTCGCCAAGCGGCTCATCGTCGCGCAGGATTGCGGGCCGATTTCGAATCCCGACGGCATACGCAATCAGATCGAAGGCGGTGCGCTCCAGGGCCTGAGCCGCGCGCTCGGCGAAGAAGTGACGTGGGACGATCGGAAAGTGACCTCCGTCGACTGGCGCACCTATCACAGCTTGCCGCTCGGCTTCGAGGTTCCGAAAATCGAGAGCGTGCTGATCAACCGCACCAACGTCGACGCGACGGGCGCTGGCGAAACGGCGATCACCGTCGTCGCCGCCGCGATCGGCAACGCCGTGTTCGATGCGACCGGAGTACGGTTGCGACAGGTACCGTTTGCTCCGGAGCGGGTGAGGGCTGCGCTTGCCGCACGAACGGAGCACGCGTAGGTGGCCGACGACACGGTGCCGCGGTTGTCGCTTCGACCGGGCACGAACGATCATGTGATTTACAACAGCGTGGTGCGGCAGAACGAATATCGCCTGCCGCCGACGCTGCCCGCGGGCGCCATCGTCGTCGATATCGGCGTGCATATCGGCGCGTTCAGCTACCTCGCGCTCACGCGCGGCGCGGCGTCGGTGTACGGTTTCGAGCCCGAACCGTCGAATCTGCGGCAAGCGCGCGAGAACCTTGCGACGTTCGGCGAACGGGTCCACCTGTTCAACCGCGCCGTCTGGCGATCCGACGTTCCGACGGTGCAGCTGCATTTCTGGGCGTCGACCGACGATGCGAATACCGGTGGCGGCACGCTCATCTGGGACACGGACGGTCCGCTTGTCGATGCGGTGCCGTTCGACGAGATCGTCGATATGGTCACCGAAGGTGGCCGCCGGCGGATCGACCTCGTGAAGATCGATTGCGAGGGGGCCGAGTTTCCGATCCTCCTCAGCTCGAAACTGCTCGATCGCGTCGATCGCATCGTCGGCGAGTATCACGAGCTGCGCGCCGAACTGCCGGCGCACGTACGCGTCGATGGCTGCGAACAGTTCACACTCGACGTATTGACCGCCGCGCTCGAGCGCGCCGGCTTCAGCGTCAGCGCTCAACCGCAGGCGACGGCACAGTACGGCGCGCTCGGTCTCTTCTTCGCGGATCGCCGCGCAGTTGTGTAAAGCCGATCGCGCGCCCGTGTTCAACAAAGTGATCCACGCGTGTGCCGAAACGGGGCTTGCTCGCCGCCTTGGGCCCACACGGCGCGTTCCCGCCCACGTCGACCTGATTTCTTAAGTCACGCAGCCGCAGTCGTTTGCCGCCAAATCCGCGGGAGGCGCGCTTTTTCGGTCGCGCTGGAATGCCCGTTGCGAGAAGTGCGACTCGAGCGTACTCAGGGCGACTTCAACATGTGCGGGGAGGGTTCTGCTGTGGCCGCGACGGCTGTCCGACGTCTCGAGAAGGTGAACAAAGAGCTCTGGGTCGTGCTCTCGATGTTCGTCATCGCGCTCGTATTGAACCTGGTGATCGACACGCAGCGCATGATGCTCAGTTTCTACACGCTGCCGACGCTTGGATCGGCGTATCTGTACGGCCGCCGTCACGCGACGCTGACGGCCTTTGCCAGCGTGCTGATGGTCATTCTGCTCACCGCGAAGGGCACGATCGTTGGCGACCCGTCGGCCGCCGTGCCGGCAGCGGTGTGGCTCGATATCAGCGCCTGGGGCGGAATCCTCGTGATCACCGGCTACCTGATGGGCACGATGTACGATCGCAAGAACGCGCAGCTCCTCGAGTTGCGCGAAACATATAACGGCGTGCTGCGGCTGCTTCGCCACTTCATTTCGAAGGACGAATACACCGAGCATCACTCGTATCGCGTGTCGGTGTACGCGACGCGGATCGCCGCGCATCTCAACCTCGATGCCGAACGGATCGAGGATGTGCGCGCCGCGGGGCTGCTGCACGACATCGGCAAGCTGAACGTGAGCCGCGATCTCCTCTACAAGGCCGCGCAGTTCACGCGCGAGGAGTACGAGGACATGCAGCGGCACGTCGACAAGGGCGTTTCGATGCTCGAAACGATCGGCGGGTCGATGCGGCGGGTGATCCCGATCGTGCTCGCGCACCATGACAAATTCGACGGTTCCGGCTATCACGCGACGCGCGGGCAGGAGATTCCGCTCGAGTCGCGCATCATCTCGGTCGCCGACGTCTACGATTCGCTGACGAGCGATCGTCCCTACCGAAAGGCGATGTCGCCGTTCGACGCGAAAGACATTCTCGTGAAGGGCTCCGGCACCGATTTCGATCCGCTCGTCGTCGACGCGTTCCTCGCCGCGTTTCACTTCGGCGAGATGGACGTCACATCCGCTGTGGCGTAAACACGCGAACGTTCACACCAGAACGCCGGCGGCGTGTTCAGCGTCGCGCGGCTGCGCCGAGCCGCGGATGCGCTGCCGTCCGTCAGAACCTCGCTGGTGATCGGCCGGCAGTCCACGATACAAGTGAAACGGCAGCCGGCAGTCGTGGGTCGACAGAAACGCCAGAAACCGTTTGTAGTCGGCCTCGGGAAGATGAAACAGCCGGAGGAGCCCGCGATAGCTGCCGAGCGACTCCTGGAGCCCCCGATGCACAATCTCCCGCACATCGTCGCGCGTGAGGTCGCGCGCCTTGAATGGCTCGCACACCACGCTCCAGAAATTGTCGCCGGCGACCAGACGTTCCCAAAGCGCGTCGCGCATCACGGTTGATCCCGGTACCGGTCGCGTGGAGCCGGGCGCAGCGGCCGTTGTGAACCGCGCGGACGGGCTTGTCGGCGCGCCGTGCTCGCGGATTTCCGATGGCAGATCGTCAGGCGTGATCGCGCCGCCGGCATGCCGCACGACAAGGCGTTCGGTGATGTTCTTCAGCTGCCTGACGTTGCCGGGCCACGGATATCGCGCGAGCAGACTCTTCGGCGGCGCCGGTGAGTGCAGGGCAGGGAATCCTGTGCGCATCGCTTGCGATCCGGATGAAGTGGCGTAGCAGCACGTTGACGTCAGCGCCCCGTTCCCGCAGCGGTGGAATCCTGATCTCCACCACGTTCAACCGGTAGTACAGGTCCAGGCGAAACGTTTCGGCGGTGACCTGTGCGCGCAGGTCCCGGTGCGTGGCGGTAATGAGGCGCACGTCCATGCGGCCGATGGGCGTATCGCTCCCGACCGGCTGAATCTCGCCGCTCTCCGCAAACCGGAGCAGCATCGCCTGCATGCGAAGGCTCATCTCGCCGAGCTCGTCGAGAAAGAGCGTGCCGCCATCCGCCTGGCGGACGAGCCCCACTTTGTCGCGGTAGGCCCCAGTGAAGCTGCCGCGCATGTGGCCGAAGAGCTCCGATTCGAGAAGCGTTTCGGGGATGCCGCTGCAGTTCACGGGCACGAACGGCCGCGCGCGGCGCGAGCCGTAACCGTGGATGAGACGCGCCACGACTTCCTTTCCCACGCCGGTCTCGCCGAGAATCAGCACCTTGGCGTTCGTTCGCGCCGCCGTCGCGATTTCAGCGCGCAGCGCCGTCATCACGGGGCTCTCGCCGACGAGCGTCAACTCCTCAGTTCTCAATGCACATCCGACCAACGCACACCACCTTCTTTGGAGACGAGAGCCGCGGTGAGACTTGGCGGGCGCGGCCGGCCCGTGCAACGGACGTATCGCTCGAGTCCGCGCGTGCGAGATGCAGCTGCACGGACCCGAGGCGATAGAACAACCCTTCGAGAAACGACCCCGACTCGACGAGGCGATCGATCCGCTCGGTCGTGAGCGCGACCACGCGAATGTCCCCGGCGCGCGCGCCGAGCCAGTCGAAGAGCGATATCTGTTGATCGATCTGCAGGCGCGCGGCGTCGAAGAGCAGCAGCGTGCCCCGGCGGTCGAGCGGAAGCTGCAGCGCCCCCGGAAGCGGGCAGTACCGCACCGGCGCCGACACGCCGTTTGTGATCTGTCGAATGACCCCTTCGAGGACCGGACGGCCGCAGCGGACGACGAGGTGCCGACGCGTGCGATCGGACGCGAGCCACATCCCGAGGCGCGCGTCCGTGGTCACCTCCTCAAACACCTGATCCAACACCACACTGCCCCCCCTGCCTTGACCGGCGATTCGGGAGGGTAGTGACGCGACCCGCGGGATCGTTTCAGCCCGGCGTCGATGAAACGGAAGGCAGCTCCGCGTCACCATTGAGAAAGCGGCAGAAGTTCGATGGTCGCGGGTTGCGTGAGGATGACGTGAACGCTACGATTTCTACATTTGTCGATCCGGACGCTTTACAGCTTCGATCGCCAGTATCTGGAGCGGTTGATAGCGGAAGATCCCGAGACCGAGCGTCATTTCACCGAGTATTTCGGCGCCTTGCTCTCGCTGAAGCTTCGCTCGAAGCTTCGGTCGGCGTCCCAGGTCGAGGATGCGCGGCAGGAAACCTTTGCCCGCGTGCTGACCACGCTCAAGCAAAAAAAAGGGCTTGCGAGCGCCGAGAGCCTGGGCGCGTTCGTCAATTCCGTGTGCAACAACGTGCTGTTCGAAACATATCGGTCCAATGCCCGGGCGACTCCGATCGAGGACGAACCCGAGCCCGAAACGGGCGAGGCGGGCGCTGAATGGCATGTCATGAAAGCGGAGGAGCGCTTGATGGTGCGCGACGCGATTGCCGAGCTGCCTCCGAAGGACAAGGAGCTGATCCAGTGGCTCTTTTTCGAGGAGCGCGACAAAGACGCGATCTGCCGCGAGCTCAACATCGACCGCGCCTATCTGCGCGTCCTGTTTCACAGGGCCAAACAGCGTTTTCGCGAGCGGCTGGCCGTTCGGATGGACCAGCGGTGAACCTATGACGCATCACGAAGCGGTCGACACGATGGCGGCCGAGCGGTACTTGCTCGACGAGATGTCCGGCGCCGACCGCGAGGCCTTCGAGGAACATTATTTTTCGTGCCCTGATTGCGCCGGCGATCTTCAAACGGCTGCGGCCTTGCTCGAAGGCGCCAGAGCGGGCTTCGCCAGCCCCGCAGCGTTCTCCAAAGTGCGATCGATCGATACAGCGCGGCGGCCGCGCACCGCATGGCATCGTTCGGTCGCGCTGCCCTGGGCGATCGCGGCGACGCTGGCGATTGTTGCCGGCTACGAATCGCTGCGGACCGTACCTTCCGCAACCCGCACGGAGGCGCCGTTCGCCTTTGCGCCGGTTCCGCTCCGGCCCGAGAGCCGCGGCAGCGAAGCGATCGTTCGCGTTCCGTCGGACGGCCGGCCAGTGAGCCTCGCGATCGAGGTCAACGACGCGCCGCAAGGCGGCGAGCTCCGTTACGATCTGAACCGCGCGACCGGCGAACGGATCGTGTCAGGCCGCGCGCCAGCGCCGGCGCCAGGCAATCCGCTTTTCCTGCTGATGCCCGCATGGACACTGGCCGCGCCGATGCACTACATTCTTTCTGTCCACGACACGGCCGGAGACGGCCGGGTTCTCGGCGAATACCGGTTTGCGACGGCTCCGTAACCACTATCCGCGATCAAATTTATGGATACTCAGACGCCGTTTCCTCTTTCGCGGCAATGCAGCGGCCATCGGCGGCCGCATCGTCCGGCCGAATGATTTCATCATCGATCCCGGCATCGCCAGTTCGCTGACAGCCGTCGGCGGACGGTCGCAGTCCAAAGGCGGTCCGAAAACCTTCGGCGATTTCGTCAGCTACGGTGCCGTCGAGACGCTCGCCGAGGGCCTGTTCGACAAGCTCGATCAGCACATCGAGTTGACCCACAAATGGACCGGGGAAGACCAGCTGACCACGACGACCCGCGTGCACGCGGAGGTGAATGATCTCAGCGTGGGCAGGAAGCCGATGCTCACGGTGAAGCGGCTGCATGCCGCGCTGCTGTCGAGGAGTCCTGGCGGCAGCGGCGAGCCGGCGATTGCGGCCGGCCCCGAAACGGTCATCGAAAACGCCGCGCTCGACGGCCACGGGCTCGTGATCGATCTGGCCACCGACGTCTTCCAGAAGTGCGACACGCGATCGAAGCTGCTCACGGCCGTCGATGATCCGGCATTCGTCAAGGCCTCCGGCGACTGCTTCTTTCTGAAACCGCCAGCGGCGGGCGCGCCGGCTCCGTCGCTCGGCCGGTTGCTGCACGCGTGCGGCACGATTCACGCGACGATCGTGCGATCGATCCGGTGGGCCGGCGATCCGTACCCCGGCGCGACGATCGATCACAACACCATCACGGTTCCCGACTTCGGCAAGATCTTTTTCGGCGAGCTGACCATTACCGACCTGTCGCGCCGGCTGACGCTGATGCGTTTCGAGCTCGGCTCGCCGGACGGCGGCACGGTCGCCGCCTGCGACGTCGAGACGACAGGAATCTGGTCGTAATCACGGTTCGGTGAGGCGATGAAGATCGTCGCCGTCGTCCTGGCGCTCATGTCACTGAGCGCCTGCGCCCGCGATCGCGAGCGCGATCTCGAATCGACGCTCAACGCCGCGCGCACCGAGATGCTGCATGGCGAACTCGTCGAGGCGCGCGCAACCGTCGAGGGCGCTCTCGCAAAGACGAAATCCGATACGGACGCCGCGTGGCGGCTGCGTCTGCTTCGCGGCGAAATTCTGCTCCTTCAGAGTCAGCCGGCGGACGTTCTGCCGATCGTGACGACGCCTCTGCCACGCGATCCCCATTTTGATCCGCTTCGCGCGCAGCAAAAGTATCTCGAGGCGCGGCTGATGGTGGCGAAGAACCAGCTCGTCGATGCGCAGCGTACCCTCGAGGCGGCGCGTCAGTTATCGCCGACCGCGTCGGCCCAGCTGGAGATCGCCGAACTGCAAGGACAGATCGAGATGCGGCTCGGGCACTGGAGCGTCGCGGACCTGCAGCTGCAGGATGTCGTCGCCAAGGCCGAAGCGGCGCGCGATCGGTACCTCGAGGCACGCGCGCTGAACGACCTCGGGATGGGGCAACTCGTCCGCCAGCGGTGGGACGAGGCGTTGCAATGGTTCAACCGCGTCGTGTCGTTCACCGATCTCGATCAATTTACCGTCTACGCCGCGGCGTTGAGCAACGCCGGGTCGTGCTATGCGCGGCTCGGCGAGTTTGATCAGGCGCTCGATCTGCAGCGCCGCGCCGTCAGCATTCATACCGGGCGTGGGCCGCGCGTCGATTTCGTGGTGGCGCTCGGCGAACTGGGCAACACGTTCAAGCAGAAAGGCGACGTGCGCAAGGCGTTGCCCTTCTATCGGCAGGCGCTGGCGGCGGCGAACGAATCCAAGCTGACGCGCAACGCGGCGGTGTTGGCCGGCAATCTCGCGTCGGCCAACGTGGACCTTGGCGACTGGGATGACGCTGAGCGCTTCAACAACGAAGCGACGCGCCTGAAGGAGGGCGGTCGATCGGGCGACCTGGTTCACAACACGCTGGTTGCCGCGGACATCGCGTTGGGCCGTGGTCGGCTGGACGAAGCCGCGCGCATGTTCGACGAGACACTCGCCGCGCCAAAATCAGAAGCGAGCGTCAGCTGGTCCGCTCACGACGGCCTGGCGGAAATCGCCCTCGCCAGGTCCGAACCAGATATGGCGTCGCACCATTTCGAGGCGGCGCTCGACGTCATCGAGAAAACGCGATCGGATCTTCTGAAGACCGATTACAAGCTCACCTTTCTGACGCGGCTGATTCGGTTTTATCAGGAGTACGTCGACGCGCTCGTCGACCAGGGACGTTACGAGCGGGCGCTCGAAGTGTCCGAGTCGAGTCGCGGACGCGTGCTCGCCGAGCGGAGCGGTCTCGCGCTGCCGGCGAAAGCGACCGCGGCGAGCTTTCGGAGCACGGCCGGACAATCGCGGACGGTTTTCCTGTCGGTACTGGCTGGGTCCGTCGCGGTCGTACGTCTGGGTCGTCAACGGCAGCGGTGTTCAGTGCGTTCGGCTGCCGCCGGCGAACGAGATCGAGTCGCTCGTGCGGAAATATCGGGCGCTCATCGACAATGTGTTTGCCGATCCCCTCGGCTCGCCGGATAACGCCGGCGATCAGTTATACCGGATGGTCGTCGAGCCCGTTCTCCGCTGGACACCGCCGGGCGCGCGCGTCGTCATCGTTCCCGACGGGGCGCTTCACGCGATCAATTTCGAAACGCTGCCCGTCGCGGGAGCGCGGCGGCACTACTGGATCGACGACGTGGAGATCGAGACGGCGCCTGGGTTGTCCATGCTGTCGGTTGCGCCGGCGTCGCGCGCGCTCGGCTCGCTGCTGCTCATCGGCGATCCCGCGCCGCACGATCCTGAATTTCCGGCGCTGCACTACGCGTCGGCGGAAATCGATAACGTCTCGAAACACTTCGCCGGCGCGACGGTCGTCGCCTACCGCGGCGGACGCGCGTCGCCGGCGGCGTATCGAGCGGCGGCGCCCGACAAATTTGGATTCGTGCATTTCACGGCGCACGCGGCGGCGAATCTCGAGAGCCCGCTCGACTCGGCCGTGATTCTGTCGGGCCCGGAACATGCGTTCAAGCTGTACGCACGCGACGTCGCCGACGCTCCGCTGCATGCAGAGCTCGTCACGGTGTCGGCGTGCCGCAGCGCGGGGGAACGCGCCTATTCGGGTGAGGGCCTCGTGGGTTTTGCGTGGGCCTTCCTCCGCGCAGGTGCGAAACGCGTGATCGCCGGGTTGTGGGACGTCGACGATCGCTCGACCGCGGATCTCATGGACCGCTTGTACGCGCGGCTCGCGGCGGGCGATGCACCGGCCGCGGCGCTGCGGGACGCGAAGCGCGCGCTGCTCGCGACCGGCGGGAATTTCAGCAAGCCGTACTATTGGGGGCCGTTCCAGCTGTTCACCGTCGTTCCCTGACGCGCCGCGGCAGTGCTGTCGGCGAGACGATGTGCTAGAATTTTTGTTTCTGCCACCCACCTGGGGGCCAGTAGCTCAATTGGCAGAGCAGCAGACTCTTAATCTGCGGGTTGAAGGTTCGATTCCTTCCTGGCTCACCACCTTTCCTTTGAAAAAAATGAAAAAATCGGCCAGCGGGAACCGCCGATGCACGTAATCCTCGGCGACGTAACCCCAATCCGTCTGCCATGCGCGCGCTTGCGGGACTGCTCCAGACGTCCAGCCACGCGCGCGCGCGGGACTTCAGGAAACCAAGCCAATCGAACTATTGGAGGCGCATGGCGAACGGCTGGACAAAGGAACGGCGGGCCCAGCAGGCGCAGGCGATCAGACGCTGGCGACCGTGGGAACGCGCTACCGGCCCGCGAACGATTGAAGGCAAGGCCCGATCGGCACGCAATGCTGACCGCGGCGGACAGCGCCGCCGATGGCGCGAGATGGTCAAATGGCTTGATGAAGGACTGGGCGCGCAGCGCCAAACGCTCGGCGCGTGGCCGTCGCACACCGCCACGTGACAGTCGATAAATTCGCCACCCGTCAGGACTCGAGAGGCGGCACCGGTGGCGATTCTCATTGCGGGACGGCCGTAGCTGCGGCGGTGATCTGTCCGATCGGGTTCGTTTGCGATCACGTGGAAGTGCTGTACGACCTGGACGTCGAGGCCGCTCACGTGTGCCGCGACGTTGGCTTGCCGATGGCGCGTGCGGCCACGGTGAATGACGATCCGCTGTTTCTCGAGATGATGGCCGACGAAGTCGTGAAGACGTGGGATCGCTATCGGACCGGCAGGCCGTTGGTCCTGTCGGGGGCTTCTCACCCGTGCCCGACGCGACCGAGAGGTTAGCGCCGGGACACAGAGTGCAGCCGTTACTTCGCGGGCTTCTTGGTCGCGGCCGGCGCTGACGCTTTGGCCTCGATCTGCGTCGCAACCATGTTGTAGTAGACGGTGACCTTGTCACCGACCTTCGCCGTTCCCTTGGTGTCTTTGTCCGTCGAGAACGTCCAGATTTCTTTCGCGCTCTTCTGGACGGTCAGCGTACCGCTGTCGGCCGCAGTCACCGATCCCGTGAACTGATAGGACTTGGCAGCCGCACTCATACCGGCACCGAAACCGAGGGCCAACGCCGCACACACGATCGCAAAGAACCATACGATTCGCTTCATCTTGAACTCCTTTGGGACCAAACGGGGCTGTCCCAGTGTTTCGCGCTGCAAGCTGCTGAGTGTAGAGGGTTTCAACCGCGCCTCCTACCCAAATCTATCCGCGTCAGAGACGCGCGGGGATGCGGTTGGCGGCGCACGGGACAGCCTCAGCTCGTCCAAGAACGACTTCGTCCAAAAGAAGTCGGGGGTTTCGTTCGATTCCAACTCATAATGCACCTGACACGACCTTCGCCCCTTCACCGGTCCTAGCCTCGTGCCGACCCCCCTCGTTTGGATTCTCGACTCGGACGTTCACAGTCGGCGCCTTCCCGTTGGCGCCAGCAAAAGGAAGTCGTGCAACGAAACGCCGGTGGCGATGTTCTCGCGGCAGCTCGATGCACAGCTTGGAGGTGTGACCGATGCTCTCAATGATTGGACATGCGGTATTCGGGCTGATCGTCGGCGTCGTCGCCAAGTTGCTGCTGCCTGGGCAGGATCCAGGCGGCTTGTTCGTCACGGCGCTCATCGGGATGGTCGGTGGTTGGCTGGGCGGTTGGATCGGTCGCGCGTTGGGATGGTATGGAGACGGTCATCCGGCCGGATTCGTCATGTCGGTCGTCGGCGCGATGGCCCTCTTGCTGGCGTATCGGTTTATTGCTTAATGGGATAGTGGCGTTTCGCGTGACACGTGTGAAGGAGACGAGATGGGTTTACTTGACAACCTGACAGGGATGCTCTCGCAGTATGCGTCTGGCGCGACGCCGGCGGGCGACGCGGGCGCCCATTTTGAACAGGTCGCGCAATCGGTCGATTCGGGAACTGTCGCACAAGGCATCGCGGCCGCGTTGCGATCGGACCAGACGCCACCGTTCGCGCAGTTGGCGTCGCAACTCTTCGCGTCCGGTTCGGGCGATCAGAAGATGGCGATGATCAATACGCTGCTGTCCTCAGTGTCACCCGAGCAGCGCGCTCAACTCTCGGCGCTGATTCCTGGGTTGGGTGGCGCGGCATCGGTGACGAGCGCTCAGGCGGCGGCCGTCTCACCGACGGCGCTTCAGACGCTCGCCCAGCACGTGGAGCAACACGACGGCGGCATCGTCGACAAGATGAGCGCGCTATATGCGGCGCATCCGACATTAGTGAAGACGCTCGGCTCGGCGGCGATGATGATTGCGATGCGCAAGATCGCCGAGCGGCACCCAAACGCGTAAAGGAGCATGGTCATGGCACTGATGGAGAAATACAGCGATCTGTTCGCGTTGGCCAACCAGGTCGGGCTCAAGAACCCCGACGTCAAAGAGGATGCCGGCAAACTGACGATTGCGGGGCAAACCGAGTATCAGCTCGATGCCAATCGCTTGTGGGACAACATCAAGACGCACGCCGGGTGGGAGAACGAGATCGTCGCCAACATTCAAGCGCAGCGCTCGGACGTCTTCGGCGTCCACACCGTCGTCTCCGGCGACACGCTGTCGAAGATCGCCAAGGCGTACCTCGGCGATGCGGGGCGGTACATGGAGATCTTCAACGCCAACACCGACACGCTGTCGAATCCGGATCAGATCAAGGTCGGCCAGACGCTGAATCTACCCGCGCGGTGACGGACTCTCGCATGAGTGAAGGAGTTGGACGATGCTGAAGGGATTCAAAGCGTTCTTGCTGCGTGGCAACGTCGTCGATCTGGCGGTCGCGGTGGTGATCGGCGGCGCCTTCGGGGCAGTCGTCGCGGCGCTGGTGAAGGATCTGCTGACGCCGCTCATTGCCGCGATCGTCGGGAAACCCGATTTCTCCGCGATCGCCTTCACCGTCAATGGGAGCAAGTTTCTCATCGGTGACTTCATCAACGCCGTGGTGGCGTTTGTGCTGGTGGCGGCGGCGATCTACTTCTTCGTCGTGCTGCCGATGAACATGGTGATGGAGCGGCGCCGACGGGGCGAAGCGCCGGCGGACCCGACGACGAAGAAATGCCCGGAGTGCCTCAGCGAGGTGCCCATCGCCGCACGCCGCTGTGCGTTTTGCACGCAGTCACTCGAAGTGGCTGGAGTGGGACGCGCCACGCGATAGCGGCGTCTCTTGGAGCGTCCGAGTACTGTTAATTTCGAAGTGAAGGGGATGATGACTATGCGAAAAGGATTTTTGTGGTCTCTCGGCTTGATGCTGACGCTGGCGCTTCCGGCCTTCGCCGGCCAGGCCGCACCCGCGAAGACGGCTCAGGCGAAGGCGCCCGCGGCCGTCGTCAACCTCAACACCGCGTCGGAGTCGGACCTCGTAGCCCTGCCAGGCGTCGGCCCAGCCACGGCGAAGAAGATCATTGCGGGACGGCCGTACACGTCGGTCGCCGATCTGGCCAAGGCGGGCGTGCCGAAGAACACCATTGAGAAGATCAGCTCAATGGTGACCGTCGGCGCCGCCACCAGTGCCGCAGCTGCTCCGCCGGCGCCGAAGCCGGCACCAGCGCCGACGGCTCCTGCGCCGGCGCCCGCCGCGTCCACCGCGGCCAAGACGCCGAGCGCGCCGACCACCGCACAACAGCCGCCCGTCAAAGGGATGGTCTGGGTGAATCTGTCCAGCAAGGTGTTTCACCGAGAGGGCGATCGATACTACGGGAATACGAAGAACGGGAAATTCATGACCGAGGCAGACGCCGTCAAGGCCGGGTATCGCGAGGCGAAGACGGAAAAGAAGAAGACGCCGTAGCGGGCGATTACCTGAAGGCAGGTTCACGGGTATTCAGATCGGCGGAGGAGACGGCGCCAGCCCATGCCGTGGTCAACCAGTCGCCTGGTGGCGCTCCTTGTGGCGTCGTGCTTTGCCGCCGGTCTGAATGTCTATGCGACAGTCGCCACGCTCGGTCTGCTGGCGCGCACGCAGGCAATCGATCTCCCTCCTTCGCTCGACCTGGTCACAAGCTGGTGGGTGATTGGTGCGAGTGTCACGCTCTACGCCATAGAATTCGTCGCCGATAAGATTCCGGCCATCGATCTCATCTGGAACGCGCTTCAAACCTTTGTTCGGATTCCGGTCGCCGCGTTGCTGGCGTACGCGGCGACGGCCCGGCTGTCACCGGTTGAACAACTGCTCGCCGCGACTCTCGGTGGGTGCATCGCTCTGATCGCTCATGGCGGCAAGACGGCTGTGCGCGTGGCCGTCACGCCATCACCAGAGCCGTTGTCGAATATCGCGCTGAGTGCAGGTGAAGACGTCTTGGCGGTGTTCATCTCGTGGTTGGCGGGTCGACATCCGTACTGGGCGGCGGCGCGTAACGACCGCCTTCGACCCATTTGTGCAGGCGGCCCGGAGCGCCCGCGGGAGCAGGTTCGCGACCGTGAACAGGCGCCGCTGGCTTCGATCCAGCACGTAGAGGTTCTCGATCGCCTCGTAGACCTCGCGGTCCTCGAGCTCGCTCAGGCGATAGCCGTCACCTTCGAGCAGCACGCGGACGAACGCATGCAGGAAGTGCAGATGCTCCGGCGTCGGCTCGAGCGCGAAGGGATTGATCGTGACGTCCGCGGTGGAGACCGACTTCGAGGTAGCGCCCTCGGAGCAGCGTCGCCAGCTTGCGGTAGCTGTGGCCCAGGTCCAGGACGACCGTCAACGGGTCGTACTTCTGCGCGTGCGTGATCGAGGAAGTTGGTCAGGAAGCTCTTCCCGCTGCCGGTCGCGCCCAGGACGAGCGTGTGCCCCACGTCCTCCACGTGCAGGTTGAACGCGTACGGCGTGTGATGCGGGGTCTCGAAGACCGCGAGCGCCTCGCGGCGCAGGTGCGGGCTGGCACGCTCGCCGGGGTCGAGCGTGAACAGGAAGCTCAGGTCCGCGACGTTCGTCTCGAGCAACGCGAGTCGGCGCAGATTGTGCGCGCCGTTGCCGGGCACGATGCTCAACCAGGCGTTCAGCAGGTTGTACGTCTCCTCGAAGAGGCTGCCGTCGTGGACGGCCATCGCCTTCATGGACTTCGGCCGCCTGGTGCTGCAGCGCACGCGGCGTCCTCCCCGTGTAGGACGACGCGTCAGCGAGCAGCGGCCGAAGAAGTGGCCGTTCACTTCCAGCTCGGTCAAGGCGTCGCCGAGCTGTCGGACCGTCGCGCTTGCCGAGTCGTCGACGAGCATCTCCTCCGGCCGCGTCTCCGGCGTGACGTAGTTGACGATCGACACGCGCTTGTTGAAGAAGTGCCGGCGGCGCGTCTGCAGCTCCCGCCGCATTCGGTCGCTGGAGATGCGCTGCCATTCGAGGCAGGCGATGAATTCGCCGGGAATCGCGTAGAGGTCCTGAGCAGGTCGCGAACGTCTGGCTCGGCGGCTCCTTCATCGAGAGCACCTTGACGTGCGCGATCGACCGACCAGCAGGTGGTCGCGGTGGCACTCCACGGCCGAATCCGAGACGAAGTAGTCGAGGTGCGTGTCGTAGCGCAAGCGTGGCCGCATCGACGACTGCTGGCGTCGTAGTTCACCAGCTCGCGGAAGAACCGAAACGCCTGCGCCTTCGGCGAGCTTGCGCCAACCCGATGTCGCTGAGCTGGACCTCGAACGCATCGCGCCTTGTGGTGAAGCGTAGCCGACCGCGCGATCCAGGTCGTCGTCAAGAAGGCGCAGGGCCTGGGCTCGGCGGACAGCCAGTTCTTGAAGGCCGGCGCGCGGCGATTTCCACAGATCGCGGATCGATGTGCTGGTGCGTGCGCTTGTGCGGCGCCTCGTAGAGGAGGACGAGGAACAGCGGAGCTCGAACAGTTCGGATCGTCGGCCGTTCAGGTACGAGACGCGCTCGCTGGATCGCCTCGTTCGCGATCGGCTGCGAGCATGTGCGCCGCGCTGATCGGCGCGAATGGTGCGCTTGACGACGTATTGATAGACGCGGCAGTGCTCGTCGAGCAGTCGAGCGCTGCCTCGAAGCGGTGGACGAGTGGCGGCGCTGCTGGGCGTGCGTCAGGCCTTCGTAGTCGACGCCTCGCAGCCGATAGACGACGCCGACGTGGCCGGCCTTCGTCAGGAACGTCGTCGTCATCGACGAAGCCCCAGAGCGCAAGAGGCTGTTGACGCTGCCGGCGTCTCGGTAGTCCCGAAGGATGCGGTTCGACGCTTAGCACGGCACCACCTCGACGTCGAACGGTTCGTGCTTGCCCGGGTCGTATCGCCGCCGCGCCTTCGACGATGCGAGGAGAATCCGCAGCATCTCCGGGTCGCGCGCGTGGCCCACAGGGCGAACCCGTACAGGCCCGCGGAACATCAGCAGGCCCGCGAGGAACGAGTAGAACAGGTTGAACGTGGCCGCGCCGAGCAGCAGCGCGAGGAAGAACAGCCGGCGGTCGACGCCGCAGATCGTCAGCGGGCGGTGGAGCGCCTTGTAGACGCGGTCGGTACGTCGGGCGGTCTGGCATGCCCGAACCTCCGCGAATCCTGCGGTTGACCCGATCAGAACAGCCAGGCGAGGAACTGCGCCGCGAACAGCGCAAGTCCGCCGCCGAAGACGATGCCGGAGATCTGTCGCTTGGCGCCTGCCTCGCCGAACATGAACATCAGTCCGCCGATGACGATCGCGACCAGCGCCAGCGACCGCGCGAGCGGTCCTGTAAACGTCAGCGCGAGATTGCTCGCGGCGCGCTCCCAAGGAGACTGGGCCAGCGCGGTCGCACTGAGCGCGAGGAACACGAGGGCAGTGCCAATCACATCGCGGAGTGCGGTTCGGCGACGCCGGCGGCGCATCACAACCTCCAAGAGTTCGCGTGCCACGTCGAAGCAGCAAATCCCGTGACAGCCTGGAGGGCGCGAAATACGCATAACTTAATAGCGGTTAATAATTTGCGGTCGGTCTGGAAGAAGGATGTGACAGGCGTGCATCAAGTGCGAGGCTGCGCCTTCGTGCGCGTTCCGAGAGTTCCAGTCGCGGAAGATTTCTGCTGCGAATGATTCGTTGTCGATGCGTACCGAGAATAATGCAGCGGCGCTGATCGTCGTCGAACACGCAGCGTTCGCATGCATAGTGCCGTATCGCGAACAGTCACGGGAGCGCCTGAAGTGTGCAGAGGATCGCGTAGTGCTTATGAAGTGCGGCCGACGATGGGCAACCATTACTCGTCGCGATTCGTTTTTGTGGAGGGGAGTTGCCTGCGCGGCGGGCATAGCGATCGACAAAAAAGCGGAAGATTTCCTCGGACGTTTTCCCGGCGAGATCGTCACCAAGCCGGAGGAGTGCCTCGCGGATCACGAGCGACCGATTCGGCCTTCGGCCAGCCCGCTTGCCGAAGTATCGCGCTGATGTAGTTCGCGACCTCCGCCTCTTCGCGGTATACACTGACACTGATAACGCGATCGCGTCGCGCGTCGGCCGTGGATACCCCTGACTTCACCCATTCGGGAACCACCCCAGCAGGGCTGCACAGCGAGAGCCACACGCGGATTATCGGCAGCACAGCAATGCAAGATTTTTAGTTTCAGCAGATTACATCTTGCCGGTCTTGTCAAACTGCCGGCAAGAATGGGTAGCATACCGGATTAATTAGAATGCGAGTAGTCACTACCCACAATTCGGACGCACTGGCCCCGCTATGTCCTCGAGCCTCGCGTTTGCTGGATTCGGAAGCGAAATTCGATTTTACGAATGCCTCCGGCGCATGGCCGCGGTTGCACTAATGGTCGTCCAGGCAACACCGAACCAAATAAGGCACGCTAACCCGAGCCAGTAGATCGGGGGAAAAAGTAAGGTGATCCTACCGATGAGATTCGAATCAGGGTAGAACGCAAGGCCGACGCGCAGACCGTCGTAGCCGATCACAGTGAGAGTCGCGGCCACTGCCAAGCGTCTTGTCCAGCGCATGGATGTCCGTCCAGTCTGGAGCGTACTCGCGGGAACCTTCTGGCAATCGCCGCGGAGGGCCATCTTTCCACGCAATCTGGTTCGAGTCCAACTGCAATGACGTTCATAGGCTTCACGGCATCTGTATGCTCGCGATACGTGGCACCAGATAACCCCAATCAAGTCACCGAATGTCAGCGGCAATGACATTCGCAAAGCAAGCGGCTCGACCGCTCTAATCTCAGCGGCGACGACATTCGCCGGGTCCCGCTGATTAGGCCGTTGGCGCCGCGCTGCTCTTTACAAGCAGCATTAGTTTCATAGTAAAAGTAAAGATGTTTGACACGGCTGATCGGGATCGTTCATCCTGCGCCACCGTGTCGTCTAGGACGAATCCTCGCGATTCAGAGCGATCTTTTGGCGTGTCGGCCGGCGGCCTGCTGTGCCTCATCGCGACGCAGCTCCTGTGGCGAGGTCGGTTCGGGCGGGCCGAATGGCTTGGCGCGATCGGCACTGTTCTCGTCGTCGTTGGACTCGCGTATCCGCGTCTGCTGAAGGGACCAAGCGCATTCTGGTCGCGATGTGCGCGCGTGCTCCGGCAGGTGAACAGCCGTGTGCTGCTAACGCTGCTGTTCGCTCTCGTATCCGTTCCGGTCTCGATCGTTTGGCGACTGTTTGGGATCGATCCTCTCACCCGGCGGCGCAACGAGTCGACTGGCTGGCTGCCAGCATCACCGTCGCATCGCGATCGAGAGCACTACGTGCGCATGTATTGAGACGCGCATGAGCAAAGTCCGCGTGTTGCGGGAGTTCTGGCAGTTTCTGCGCCAGGAGAAGAAATACTGGCTGCGTGCCGATCGTCGTCGTCTTCGTGCTGTTCGGCCTGCTGATCGTCTTCTCGCAGTCGAGCGCCGTCGCGCCGTTCATCTACACGCTGTTCTGAGATGCCGACCCGCATCCTCGGGCATCTCCGCCTACTACCACGACTCGGCCGCCTGCCTCGTCGAGGACGGCCGCATCGTCGCGGCGGCGCAGGAAGAGCGCTTCACGCGCAAGAAGCACGACGCCGGCTTTCCGTCGCACGCCGTCGACTACTGCCTGCGCGAAGCCGGCATCACGCATCGGCGAGCTCGATCTCGTCGGCTTCTACGAGAAGCCGCTCGTCAAGTTCGATCGCGCTGCTCGAGACCTACATCGCTGCGCGCCGCGCGGGCTGCGGTCGTACCTGATGGCGATGCCGCTGTGGCTGAGCGAGAAGCTCTGGATGGCGGACGACATCCGCGAGCAGCTCGAGGGCTACGAGGGCGAGGTGCTCTTCGGCGATCATCACGAGTCGCACGCCGCGTCGGCGTTCTATCCGTCGCCGTTCGAGCAGGCGGCGATCGTCACGATGGACGGCGTCGGCGAGTGGGCGACCTCGTCGATCGGCGTCGGCCGCGGCCACGACATCGAGCTGCTGCGCGAGCTGCGCTTTCCGCACTCGCTCGGCCTGCTGTATTCCGCGTTCACCTACTTCACCGGCTTCCGGGTGAACTCCGGCGAATACAAGGTGATGGGCCTCGCGCCGTACGGCGAGCCGAAGTACGTCGAAGCCATCAAGGATCACCTGTCGAGATCCGCGACGATGGCAGCCTGTGGATGAACATGGAGTACTTCACCTACCCGCACGGGCTGACGATGACCGGGCAGCGCGTTCGAGCGGCTGTTCGGCGGCCCGGCGCGCCAGCCGGAGAGCCAGCTGACGCAGCGCGAGATGGACCTCGCGCGCTCGATCCAGGACATCACCGAAGAAGTGATGCTGAAGATGGCGCGCGTTCGCGCACCGCGAGACCGGCATGCGCGATCTGTGCCTGGCCGGCGGCGTCGCGCTCAACTGCGTCGGCAACGGCCGGATCCTGCGCGAGGGCCCGTTCGAGCAGATCTGGATTCAGCCGGCGGCCGGCGACGCCGGCGGCGCGCTCGGCGTGGCGCTCGCGCTCTGGCATCGCTACCTGGACAAGCCGCGCGTCAGCGCCGGAAGCCGACGGGCACGTGGGAGCGGCCGTCGACGCGGCGCAACGGCGTCGCGTGCCGCGCGTACGCCGACGGCATGAGCGGCTCGTTCCTCGGCCCGCGCTTCAGCGAGCGACGAGATCGCGCGAGTTCCTCGACGCGCAACGGCTATCGCGGCGCGCCGCGTCGACCCGGCCGACGCTCGCCGATCGACGTCGCCGCGCTGCTGGCCGACGAAAAGGTCGTCGGCCTGTTGCAGGGGCGGATGGAGTTCGGTCCGCGCGCGCTCGGCGGCCGCTCGATCATCGGCGACGCGCGCTCGCCGAAGATGCAGTCGGTGATGAACCTGAAGATCAAGTTCCGCGAGTCGTTCCGGCCGTTCGCGCCGGCGGTGCTGCGCGAGCACGTCGCACGACTGGTTCGAGCTCGACGGCGACAGCCCGTACATGCTGCTCGTCGCCGACGTGCAGCGCGTCGCGGCGCCTGCCGGTGCCCGACGAGCGCGAGCGCGCTCGTGGGGCATCGAGCAGCTGAACGTGCCGCGTTCGACGATTCCGGCGGTCACGCACGTCGACTACTCGGCGCGCATCCAGACGGTGCGCCGCGAGACCAACCCGCTCTACTACGACATCATCGAGGCGTTCCACCGGCGCACCGGCTGTCCGGTGATCGTCAACACGTCGTTCAACGTCCGCGGCGAGCCGATCGTCTGCACGCCGGAGGACGCCTACCGCTGCTTCATGCGCACCGACATGGACGCGCTCGTGCTCGAGAACTTCATCCTCGAAAAAGAAGAGCAACTGCCGTTCGAAGACGATCATGCACGGAAGCCGTTGGTGAGTGTCGATTGAGTTGCGCGCGCCGCCACGCTGGTCGCCGCAACAGGCGCGTTTCTTCCGATTGGGTTCTCACGGCTGCGACCCTGCTCGCGTCATCTCGGCCGAGTACATCGTGCGTTGTGAATTTCGCCGTTCGCACGAGCGGCAACGCGCGCGATACATCGGTCGGAATAGCCGTCGGCAGCGTGATCAACCGCCTCGGACTTCGTGAGCGGGAAGTTCCTCCAAAGTCGGCCGCGACATTCCGGATCGTCGTCGGCCTTGATTCGTTCACATGGTGACAAGCGATCGAACGAGAGCAACGATATTCGAATCGCCCGAGCAACAGCTCGGCGCCCTACGAGGCGCGCAACCTCGGTACTTCAGGCGATAACGTGCCGGAGCGCTTACCCACTGACATGTGAGGACATCGAGTCAGAGGGCGGTGAACGCGCCTCGCCGGGTCAGAGGAGGCGACGCTTTTCAAGAAGCACGGTCGTGGGGAGTCGATGAAGCACCAGAACGCCGGCCGTGGTCGGGATCGAAGCGACCGGCTCGACTGTTTCTGCGGTTGATGTAAGAGCCGCCATTGAGTGACCAAAGGCAAGCATCACACGATGGAGGGAGCAGGCAGGCGAGGATGCGATAACCAGAAGAGCGAGGCTGCGTTCTCAGGCGCCTTTGATTCGCGCTGCATAGGTTTTTCCTATCCGCAGCGGATGAAACCTGGGAACACGTGAGCCTCAAATGCCGCCCCGCTCTCCTCGGACGTCAGGACACCTATCGCAGACTTGAGCGGTTCTAATCGGTTCGAACCGCCGATTTTGGGGATGGATAGACCGTTTGCGGAGCCATGCTCCCGCGAGTCGAGCGAATTTTTGCAGTGCGCCGCCGGTCGGCGGTCGTTAGCGGACCGTCGCTCTGTGCCAGTTCTCCAAACGCTCCAAGCCCAGACGGGTCGCGTGGATGTTGGCGGCATCGATGCCTTAGCCGCCATTGGAAACGCGTTGCTGAGCGAGTGGGCCGCGAGACGAACGTCCGTTGGAGATATAGCCCTTCAATAAATGCAGACATCGCTGCCCGACGCTGGGAGATTAGATGTTTGGCCCCGGCATGTGGTGGGTGGGATTGAGTCTGAATCTTTGAGGGGTTCTTCTGTCCAGAGCTGACAGATCGAACGGCGTGACGCCACGAAGACTCTGAGCCGCTTGGCAAAGTTGCCCGCCGCGAGAAACCTGTCAGGTGTGCCGGCGCTTCGATCGATAACCGAAACCGGTGACAAATAGCTTTATGGGTCAATAAGTAGAATCGATTTGACTTCGTTTCTTCCGGTTCGTATTCTCACGCCACTGTTCAAAATATCAGCTCATTTTCGAGCCATTGTCCCTAGGCGACGACGTTCGGACGCGCGGCGAAGGTTATTCGTCGCAATGTCATCGCCTCGGTTCGCAGTCGCGGGGTTCACTCATATGCGCAGAGTATTGTTCACAGCCGCCGTCACCCTTTTGGTCACGAGTTTGCCGGACCACGCGCTTGAGGCACGGCATGACGGTCAAGCCGGGTCGCCGACGCTCCAACGAGTCCTGCCCCCTGAACAGGTACCCGAAGGGCCACGTCGCGAGCCGTATAGACCGGATCGGCCGATCGCAATCGTCGGCGGGCTGCTGATCGACGCGACCGGAGCACCGCCGCGGCAGGACATGACGGTTCTCATCGATCGAGGCCGCATCACGGATGTTGGGCCGATGGACCAGGTCAAAGTACCCGCGGGTGCTCAGGTGGTCGATGCGGCCGGCATGACGGTCATGCCGGGACTGATCGACTCCAATCAGCACATCGTGCTGAACCCGATGTACTCGACACCTGATGTCAGTTTGCCGCTCGACAAGTTCAAAGAGCGATGGGAGGGAAACTGGGCGAAGGCCGAGCGGATGGCATGGGTGTATCTCATGCAGGGCATCACCTCATTCCGGCAGACGCCAGGACCCGCCGACGTTGAACTGAAGATCAAGCAGAAGATCGAGCGTGGCGAGATCCCTGGTTCTCGTATTTTTCTGGGCGGTTCGCTTTGGTTGAGCGCGGCGCATTGGGAGCGCCATTTGAAACAGAACCGCCAGGGCGATGCCGCAACGATCGCGTTCGTAAAACACCATTTCGAGTACAACGTCATCGACGACATTAAGAACCTTGATCCGAATGGGTGGGGCCAGGAAGGGCCGGACTTCAACTTCTGGAAGCTCTACATGTGGGAGGAGCCGTTCGATGGCAAGAACGATTTCACGGATGAAGAACTCAAATACATCATTGACCGTGCGCATAAGCTCGGCAAGATTATCGATGTCCACTGTGGTGGCCATAACAACGGTCTCCGGCGAATGCTCGCTTTTGACATCAACACGCTCGAACATCCCTTCTACGGTAATGAAATCATCGACTGGGACATCATCCAGGGCTACGTTAAGAAGGGTGTAATCGTTGACAGCCTGCTGCAGGTGATGATCGACGCCGCTGAGCGTGCCGCCGACCCTCATCGATTCGACGAGACCTTATACATCATGTCGATGGATCCTGCCGATTACCGGATACTGATGCGGTACCGCGACAAGATGTTATGGAACCTGAAGAGGCCAGATCAGCCCGGCCTGGCGGTTTACCCCGAGGACTCAGGGCGGCTGGGTCGCTCGTTCAACGATCAAGTGAAGGCCATGCAAACCTCAAAAGAGAACATGCGGCGCTTCATTAAGGCCGGCGCCAAGCTATCGACCGGTACTGACACCGGTGCGATGATGAACTTCCGTCAGGAGAGCCCGTATGTGCGCGAAATGATGCACATGGTGGAGATGGGCATGACACCGATGGCAGCGATCCAGGCCTCGACGCGCAATGGAGCCGAAGCGCTCGGCATGCTGAAGGATCTCGGCACGATTGAAAAAGGCAAACTGGGAGACGTGATCGTCGTAGCCGGCAACCCACTGCTCGACATGGAAGGTGCAATGAAGCGAGTGGACGCCGTAATCATGGGCGGCGTCCGCTATAAGTAACGAGTTCGGGCTGTCCTGATCCGCTCCGCCGCGAAGTGGCAGACAACTTCCGTACCGTGGGTGAACGTTCGAAGTTCCATCGGAGTAACTCGCGCAAGAACGATAACAAAGGACGGCAGCCGATGATGTACTCACGAACAACAAGGTTAACATTCCTCCCGGCCGTGTTGGTTGCTTTGCTTGTCTCGCCGGCGGCGCCGGCGTCTAGTCAAGCAGTCAACGGCGCTATCGTCGGCAGAGTAGCCGATCCGAGCGGCGCCGTGCTGCCTGGAGTCACGATTACGGCGAGTTCACCCAGTCTGATCAAGGGTGCGACTGTCGTTACGACGGTCGCCGAGGGTACCTACGAAGTGTCGAATCTGCCGCCCGGGGTGTACACCGTTACGGCAGAACTTCAGGGCTTCGGGAGCGCTAAGCGCGAGAACGTTGTAGTCCAAGCGGGCCGAACCGTCGCGGCAGACTTCGATCTCAAAGTCGGCTCAGTCGCTGAGACGGTCACCGTTTCAGGACAAGCACCGCTGGTCGACGTGAGCAACACGCGGATTGGAACCAATGTCGATGAGGCTTTCATCGCCAACATACCAACTGGACGCAGCTTCACCGATATCTTGAATATCCAGCCCGGTGTGAACGAAGCCCCCTATACGTTCTCACCGGTCAACTCCGTTCAAGGTAGCAATGTCCGTGCGAACAATTACAGCATGGACGGGCATCAAATGGTTGACGCGGCCGTCGGGTACTTCATTGGCGACATCGATTACGATTCGCTGCAAGAAGTTCAGGTCACTACTGGCGGCATTTCGGCCGAGTTTGGCCAGGCAAGCGGCGGCGTGTTCAATTTCATCACGAAATCTGGGAGCGACAAATTCAGTAGCGGCCAGCGCTTTTATTTGAACAACAGTGCCCTCAACTCATCTAACATCACCAGCGATCTCGCGAGTCGAGGTGTCTCGGAGCCGACACAAATCAAAAGCAAATATAACGAGAGCGTTGACCTGGGCGGACCGCTCATGCGCCAGAAGCTGTGGTTTTACACAGACGTTGCGCGCAACGACTTCGTACAATCAGTCTCGGCGCTTGCGGGCATCGTTGATCCCAAGTACGGCGGCTATGATGATCTCGAGAAGGTCACTTGGCAGGCGACAACAAACAATCAGTTTGTCGTTTCGCACCAAAGCCGCCATCTTCATTGGGTTCCGGCGAACGCGGACAACACCATTGTTCCAAACCCAGCCGTCTTGAGCACGTATGGAGTGCCGGGCAATGCCAGTTGGATCCTACAACACCGCAAATCAACATAACTACCTGTTTGGTTGGACTGCTACGATTCGTTCAAAGATGCTTCTCGAAGTCCGATACGGAATGAACCATGGCGGCGGCTCAGATACCGAGACGTTTCCAAACGCCATCCCTGGCCAGGCTGGTTATCTTGATGTGGGAACCGGAAAGGACTACGGCTGGTGGCGCAACGATCGCGTAAACAATCTCCGCGACGCGAACATACTCAGGACCGCGTTCAGCGAAAGCCTGAGTGGATGGGGTGGTAGGCACGATTTGAAGGTGGGCTTTGAGAATGAGCGCGATCCTTTTCGCGAGACGCTGTACTACGCTAATTCACTCGAACAGATATTGAACAATGCGAAGCCTTTCGAGGTTACTTTTTACAACGCGCCGTATTCTGATGCGCGCCAGGTGACGCGTTACACGGGCTACATTCAGGATCAGTGGTCGACGAACAAGAATGTGACCATCAACGCGGGCGTGCGTTACGATCGCAGTGAAGGCTGGACGCCGCAGCAAACCTATGGCGTGCCGGTCCAGGGCGCGGCAGGCTTTTATCAAGGTAACGAATGGTTCCCAGCCGTGACCTTTCCGGAGAAGCGTAATATCGTGAACCCTGTGGGTGTTGCGCCGCGCGTGGGTGTCACCTGGGATATCGGCGGCCAACACAAATGGGTGACGCGATTCAACTATGGCCGGTGGTACGATCGACTTCTGAGTGTGCCTACTGTTGCCGGAGGATCGGCCACTTACCTTTGGAGCGACAAGAACGGCGACGGAATCTTCCAGGGAGGAGAACAGACCTCGCTGGTGAGCAGCTCGATTATCACAGATCCGAACTGGAACCCGTCTACGTTCGCTGATCCGAACCGCAAGAATCCCTATACTGACTCATACCAGGTCGGTCTCGACTGGGAAGTCTACAAAGGTACTGCTCTCTCAGTGGTCGGCACTTACAAGGTCGACAAGGATATCATCGGAAGCCTTTCCCAGGTGCTGCCGTACTCGGACTACGATACTTATACGGCGACTAATAAGTTGACGGGGCAGCCGTTTACGCTCTATCTGTTGGACCCGGCGTACCGAACCGTGACCCAGAAGGCGTGGAGTACAAACCCACCGGGGTTGCACCGCAGTTACAAGGGCTTAGAGGTGGTACTCAGAAAGCGCTTCGACCAGCGCCTGCAATTTCAAGTATCAACAGACGTCGGACGCGCAGCCGGCAATGTCGGCACAAATTTTGGCGCGAGCACAAACTTTGCGAACCCGAACTCACTTATCAACGCCGACGGACCTACGGACGTCGACGCAACAATCGTGTTGAAGGCACAAGGGACCTATGTTGCGCCGCGGGGAATTCTACTGAGTGGGACATTTCTCTACAACTCTGGATACCCGATGGATCTTCCTACAACCGTAGGGCCACCAGGGTCGCCTTTGGTTCGCTACGTTCGCGGGGTTGACTACCCTGCGACAGCGATCGAGCCGCTAATTGATATACCAGGTCAACCGCGAGGCAGTGTCCGTCAAGATCGCCAGGTACATAACGTCGGCACGTGTGCAACGGACCTTCGACCTCGGGCGCCGGGAACGTATGGACGTAATGTTAGACGTCTTTAACCTATTTAATGTCGCTCCAGTGCTCCAGGTGTCGTCACTGAACACTTCTCAGGCGGTGTATCTGCAGCCTGCGTTGATCGCGCAACCGAGGTCGGCACGAATCGGCATTCGCTTTGGATTCTAATAAGGCAGCGATCGGCTCGCGCAGTAATGGCCCTCTGTGCCTTCGGTGGTTTGTGGGAGGGTATCCGCAAAACAGTGGCGCCCATCAGAGCTCGCAGCACCGCTGGACCTCTGGGAGCGAGCGGGTGAGGACTGTGAGTTCGGGAAAATAAAAGTGACATTTCAGAGTCTTCAAGACGGTGCCCGCCATCCCGGTGTTGGGTGGCTGAGGACTGATTGCGCCGAACTTCATGCGGCCTGAAACGATCGGCGCGTTGCAGACAGCACGTCTCGGCTTCCGTCGCGATCTCACCGGCGATAGGATTTCAAGGCAGGCATGCTGGTATCGGCATGTCCACGATGTCTCGCCGGGGTCGTGACCGGACCGTGTTTCGACCGTCTTCTAGCATTCTTTCCGAGGAGCAGAGATGAAGTTAGCACTCGCCGCGTTATTGGCCCCGGCGGCAATCTTGTTTGGATTCGGAGGGCCGGCTGTGCAGCCTTCGGGCAGTGCGGCGCAAACATTTCTCGATGGCAGTGTCGCGGCTGTTCATGCTGAACAGGCGGCCCAGACTACGTCCGTGCCCGAGGGCCCACGTACTCCGCCGTACAGAGCAGATCGACCAATCGCAATCGTCGGTGGACTGCTGATCGACGCGACCGGTGCGCTACCGAGACATGACCAGACTGTCATTATCGATCGCGGTCGGATCGTGGAGATCGGACCAATGGAGCAGGTCAAGGTCCCCGCTGGCGCACACGTGATTGACGCCACAGGCATGACGATCATGCCCGGGCTGATCGACGCAAACTGCCACATCGTACTGAATCCGATGTGCACGCAACCCCTGACATGGGGATGACGCTGGAGCAGTTCAAAGCGCGATGGAACGCGAGCTGGGCCAAAGCGGAGCGCATGTCGTGGGTCTATCTGATGCAAGGCGTAACACGCTTCAGGCAGACGCCAGGCCCGGCGAACCTAGAACTGCAGATCGCCAAGCGGATTGAGACCGGAGAGATCGCGGGGGCGATTCCAATCCTCGGTGGTTCGCTCTGGATGAGCGAGGTTCATTACCAGCAGCACCTTCGCAGCTACAATCAGACAGACCCGAAGTTTGCCGAATACGTTCGGCATAACTTCGAATACAACGTCATCAAGGATGTCAAGAACCTCGACCCAAATGGGTGGGGGCAAGAAGGGCCGGACTTCAACTACTGGAAGATGTACTTGTGGGGTGAGCCATTTGACGGCAAGAACGACTTCAGCGACGAGGAACTGAAATACATAATTGATCGGGGACACAAGCTTGGGAAGGTGATAGACATTCACTGCGGAGGTGGCGGCCTGCCAGGCCTCCGGCGGTGTTTGCAATTCGACATAGACACCCTGGAGCATCCTTTCGCCGGTACTTACGTAATCCCGCCCGACATGGCCGAGGCGTACGCTAGGAAAAAGGTAATTGTTGACTCGCTGTTGGTGCAGAGCATAAATGCCAACGTGCGAGCGACTAATCCAAACCTCTTCAACGACGTCAGGTACATCATGTCACTTGAGCCTGGTGAGTACCGCCTCCTCATGCGATACCGGGACAAGATGCTTTGGAATAAGCGCCATCCTGACGAACCCGGCCTTGGGGTCTATCCGGAAGACTCTGACCGCCGCGGTCGGACCTACAGCGATCAGGTCAAGGCGATTGACGTCTCGAAGGAGAACATGCGGCGCTTCATCAAAGCGGGCGTCAAGTTCTGGATGGGCACCGACACGGGCGCATTCATGGGCTGGCGGCAAGAGAATCCCCAGGCGCGGGAGATGGCGACCATGGTCGAGCTTGGCATGACGCCGATGCAGGCCATTGAGGCCGCAACGAAGAATGCTGCCGATGGGCTACACAGGCAGAAGGATCTAGGCACTATCGAGAAGGGCAAGATCGCAGACGTGATTGTGGTGGCTGGTAATCCATTACAAGACATGTACGGCGCAATGAGCAACGTCTATGCAGTGGTTCAGAACGGGATACGGTACAAATGAGCCCGAGCACCACTAACGGCGCGCTGCGCCGGCACGCGGACTAGGTTACGTTCTCGCTGAGTTTATCGCACAGGTCTTCGTGTGCTCGTGCACAGCAGGCCTGACTATTCAATCTATTCCGCCAGTGGCATATCGAGCGATGCGGCAGTAGCCTACGCCGAGGCAGCACGCCCGCTCAAGCGTTTCGAAATCGAAGTTTCATGCTGTTGTCGAGGAGCCTAATGATTCTACCCGAAGGGCGATCACTTGAATTGTCAAAGCAGCTATTGGAAGGCGCCATCGATATTCACGTACACGCGGGCCCGCACATCTTCAGTAGCCCTCGACGGGTGGATCCGGTTCAGGCTGCCATCCAAGCTCGGGATGCCGGCATGCGCGCGATTGTCTACATGGATGTGTTCGAGATGAGCAATGGAACCGCCTGGATGGTCAATCGCCTCGTTCCCAATTTTAAGACCTTCGGCGGATTGATCATGAACACCGTCTACGGTGGCATGAACCCGCGCGCTGTGAGAACGGCGCTCAGCTACGGCGATGGTGCAAAGTACATTAGCTTTGGTGCACACTCGACGTATTTTCAAGCCTCACGGGAGGGGAGAAAAGTGCAAGGGAAGTTTGTCCCGCTGAGCGACCTGTATCCGAAATTCAAGACCGAAGAACTCGACCGTTGTATTCGCATTCCGGAAGGCCAACCCGGGCCGGAATTGGAGGAGATTCTGGCGCTGATTGCTGCCCGGCCTGATGCGTACTTGAATACAGGCCATGTATCCGTTACCGAAGCAATCCGCCTCATCGAACTCGCAGAACAGTACAGCATCAAGAAAGTGCTGGTGGCCAGTTCAGTGACGAAAATCGCAACAATGGACCAGCTCAAGTGGATGGCTAGCAAGAGCGCCTTCATTGAATATACGCTCGCCGCCTACACCCATACGACACCCATCCCTAAAACTCACTATTACGTTGAGCGCGAGTACGCCTCTATCGATGAGGGCATGTCGGAGGAGGATATGGGCGGCGTGAGAACAGTTGCGGAACAGATTCGAGGCGCTTGGAGCCGAGCACTGCATCATCGGCACCGACTTCGGAGTTTATACATTACCCGAACCAGTCGAAGGGTTGCGTGAGTTCATCGCATGCCTCCTCGACCTCGGTATCTCAGCGGAAGATATTAGGCAGCTGACGAAGACAAACCCTGAACGGTTGCTGGGGCTGAACGACTGATTTCATCTGTGACTAGAGAGTGTTGAAGCGACTTACCGCAGCGCTGCTTAGCACGATGGTTCTAGTTGCCGGCCTAGTCGGCGACGCCACCAGTGCGCCGAACAAACAAGGCCCAACCGCCGCCGCGGTGATGCCCGGCGGGCAAGCGTCCGAGCTCCGCAAGACCGGCTCGCACGCGGCGGTCCCGCTGTCGGTGGACGCGCAGAACGAACTCGTCAGCTCTAATTGCTCGATCTGCCACGACGACGAGGCGAAGGCCGGCGGGCTGTCACTGCAAAGTTTTGACGCGGCGAAGATCGAGCAGAACCTCGAGGTCGTCGAAAAAATGATCCGCAAGCTGCGCGCGGGTATGATGCCTCCGCCCGGTGTTCAGCGGCCCGATGCCGACACGCTGGGAAAGTTCGTGACGGCGCTCGAAACGGCGGTCGACACGGCGGCTGCGCTGCATCCTTATCCCGGTCGCCGACCGTTCCAACGACTCAATCGCGCAGAGTACGCGCGAGCGGTGCACGACCTGCTCGACCTAGACGTCGACGTCAATGCGTTTCTTCCGCCCGACACCATCAGCGACGGCTTCGACAACATCGCCGACGTGCAGACGTTCTCGCCGACGTTGATGGAAGGCTATCTCGCGCGGCTGCTAGCCGGATCTCCAGCCTCGCGGTGGGCGATCGCAGTGCGAGGCCCGAGCGAGGCGACGTACAAGGTGCCGCGGACACAGTCGCAGATGCGTCACATCGACGGGCACGCCGCTGGGGCACGCGCGGCGGCATCTCCCTCGTCCACACATTTCCGGCCGACGGCGACTACACCTTCCGCATCATGCTGCACGGCACGCCGACGGGCGAGCTGTTCGGCAGTGCGGCGAGCCGCAACGAGCAGCTCGAAGTGTCGATCAACGGCGAGCGCGTGGCGCTGCTCGACGTCGACTACCGGATCAGCGAGACCGACAAGGACGGCCTGAACCTGACCACGCCGCGCGTCCACATCAAGGCAGGCCCGCAGCACGTCGCTGCGGCATTCATCCAGAAGCTTCGACGGCGTGGTGGACGACCTCGTGGCGCCGATCGATCACACGCTGGCCGACACCGACTATCGGCGACAATGTTCGGCATCACCGTCGCTGCCGCATCTGCGCGACTTCAGCATCACGGGACCGCTCAAGTGACCGGCGTCTCGGATACGCCGAGCCGCCGCAGGATCTTCATCTGCCGTCCGACGGCCGGAGCGACGAGATGCCGTGCGCGCGCCGGATCATCTGTCGAACCTGGCGAGCGAGGCGTACCGGCGGCCGCCACACGACGAGGACATCGAGTCGCTGATGCAGTTCTATCGCGAGGGCCGCAAGCAGGGCGACTTCGAGGCCGGCATCAGGACGGCGCTGCAGGCGCTGCTGGCGAGCCCGAAGTTCGTGTTCCGCGTTCGAGGCAGACGCCGGCGAGCGTGCGGCCGGGCGAGAACTATCGGCATCAGCGACCTCGATCTCGCGTCGCGACTGTCGTTCTTCCTCTGGCAAAGCGTGCCCGACGCGGAGCTCCGGAACGCGGCCGCCAGCGGCGCGCTGCAGGAAGCCCGCGGTGCTCGAGAAGCAGGTGCGCCGGATGCTGGCCGATCCGCGGTCCGAGTCGCTGTCCACGCGGTTCGCGTCGCAGTGGCTGCGTCTGCAGGACATCGACAAGATTCACCCGGACGCGCTGCTGTTTCCCGTCTACGACAACGACCTGGCCGAATCGTTCAAGCGCGAAACCGAACTGTTCTTCGACAGCATCGTGCGCGAGGACCGCAACGTCCTCGACCTGCTGACGGCCGACTACACGTTCGTCAACGAGCGGATCGCGAGCGTCTACGGCATCCCGAACATCATCGGCGAGCAGTTCCGGCGCGTGACGGTCACCGACGCGAGCGCCGCGGGACTGCTCGGCCAGGGCAGCATCCTGATGCTCACGTCGGTCGCCGACCGCACGTCGCCGGTGCAGCGCGGCAAGTGGATCATGGAAGTGCTGCTCGGGTCGCCGCCGCCGCCGCCGCCGCCGAACGTGCCGGCGCTCGAGGACACCAAGGCGGTCGACGGATGCGGGCAAGCTGCTGTCGACGCGCGAGCGGATGGAAGAGCACCGGAAGAACCCGATGTGCAACTCGTGCCACCGTGTGATCGATCCGCTCGGTCTGGCGCTCGAGAACTTCGACGTCGACGGCGCGTGGCGCATCAAGGACAACGGCGTCCGCGTCGACGCCAGCGGCGTTCTGTACGACGGCACGAAGTCTGGACGGGCCGGCGGATCTGCGCGTCAGGCGCTGCTGAACCATTCGGACGTCCGTCATCCGGAACTTCACCGAGAACCTGATGGCCTACGCGCTCGGCCGCCGCGTCGAGTACTACGACCAGCCGACGATCCGCTCGATCGTGCAGAGAGGCGGCCGCGGAACGGCAACCGGTTCTCGTCGTTCGTGCTGGGGATCGTGAACAGTCCGGCGTTCCAGATGAGCACGGCCGAAACCGCTGACCACGAATGGCCAAGCCGAACACCTAGGGGATTCCGCGAACGTATCGACGAGGTAGCCATGAATGTACATTTCGAGGAAGCATCTTTCCCGGCGCACGGTTCTGAAGGGCATGGGCGTGACCGTCGGCGTTGCCGCTGCTCGACGCGATGGTGCCGGCGCGGACGGCGTTCGCCAAGACGGCCGCCGCGCCATCGGCGTCGAAGACACGGCTGCGTCTGCATGGAAATGGTGCACGGCTCGGCCGGCAGCACGCGTATCGGGCGTCAAGAAAACCTGTTCGCGCCGGCCAAGGTTGGGCGCCGACTTCGACTGGAGTCCGACAGCCTCGAGCCGCTCGCGCCGTTCCGCGAATACGTGACGATCGTCAGCAACACCGACGTGCACAACGCCGAGGCGTTCACGCTGCCGGAGATCGGCGGCGATCATTTCCGCTCGAGCGCGGTGTTCCTCACGCAGTCGCACCCGAAGCAGACCGAAGGCATCGACGTCTTGCGCCGGCACGTCGCTCGATCAGCTCTACGCGCAAGAGTTCGGCCAGGACACGCCGATTCCGTCGATGCAGCTCTCGATCGAGAACGTCGATCAGGCCGGCGGCTGCGATTACGGTTACTCCTGCGTCTACACCGACACGATCAGCTGGGCGGCGCCCGACCAAGCCGCTGCCGATGGTGCGCGATCCGCGCGTGGTGTTCGACCAGTTGTTCGGCGTCGGCGTGACGCGCGAGCCAGCGCGTCGCGACCCGGCGCGCCGATCGCAGCATCCTCGACTGGATCACGAACCAGGTCGCACAACTGCAGCGTCGATCTCGGCCCGGCGCGATCGCGCGAGGCTGAACGACTACTTCGACGGACATCCGCGAGATCGAGCGGCGGATTCAGCGCATCGAAGCGCGGAACGCGAGCGGCGAGCCGCGCGAACTGCCGGCCGCGCCGGTCGGCGTGCCCGACTCGTTCGAAGAGCACGTGCAACTGATGTTCGACCTGCACGCGCGTGCGTTTGCTGCGGACACGACTCGCGTCTTCTCATTCAAGTTGGGCCGCGACGCCTCCGGCCGCTCGTACCCGGAGAGCGGCGTCGACGACCGGCTTCCACAACGCGTCGCATCACGGCGAGAGCGAAGAGCGGATCATGGAGTTCGCAAAGATCAACGATACCACGTGAGCATGGTTCCGTACCTCCTGGACAAACTGAAGAATACTCCGGACGGCGACGGCAACCTGCTCGACAACAGCCTGATCATCTACGGCTCGCCGATGGGCGACTCGAACCTGCACAACCACAAGCGGGTGCCGCTGTTCGTCGTCGGTCATGCCGGCGGCAAGCTCAAGGGCGGCCTGCACGTGAAGGCACGCCGACGGCACGCCGATGGCGAATGCGATGCTGCCGATGCTGCATATGCTGGGCTTGGAAGACCTTCAAGGGTTCGGCGACAGCAGCGGCGAACTGGATCTCAACGCTGCGACGACACCGGACGCGCCCGGCGCGGGCTCGTGATGAAACAACGAACGCTCGTGTCGGTTGCCGCGATCGGCGGCTTCTGCGTCTCGGCGCTGGTGCAGGCGGCGCCGGCCAGGACCGCGCTGGTTGACGCCGCGAAGCACGGAAACAAAGACGCAGTGCGGCGCCTCCTGAAGGACGGCGCAGACGTCAACACCGGATTCGGCGACGGCATGACCGCACTCCACTGGGCCGCGCAAGCAGGCGATGTTGAACTGGCGACCCTCTTACTCCGGGCGGGCGCGAACGTGATGGCGACGACGCGCGTCGGCGGTTATACGCCGCTTCTCATTGCGAGCATCAGCGGGGATGCGTCGACCATCAATGCGCTGCTGACGGCACGCGCCGATCCGAACCGCGCGACGACGAATGGCACGACCCCACTGATGCTGGCGGCCGCTTCGGGCAGCGCCGATGCCGTCAAACTATTGATCGACTACGGTGCGAATGTTGACGCCAAGGAATACGCGAAGGGTGAGACGGCATTGATCTTTGCTGCCGCGTACGGCCGCGCGGCCGTCATTCGCGTGCTCGCCGCGCATGCGGCCGATACGAGCGTGACGACGAAGGTCATGGACCTCACCGCGTTTGCGAAGGAGGAGCAGGAGCGGACCGCCGCCCGACGGGCGGGGAAGGGCGGTACCGGACAGACTGGGTCAGACGCGTCGGGAATCAATGCCGTGGGCGTGCGCAGGTTCCAGGCGTGACCCGTCAATACACATTTTCTGAGCTCGTTGGGCACTGGGGTGGCCTTGCGGCGCTGCACATGGCGGCGCGTCAAGGACAGGTCGACGCGGTGAACGCATTGCTCGACGCCGGCGCCGATCTTAATCAACGGAGCACGGGTGACGGGATGACGCCGATGGTCATCGCCATTGTCAACGGTCACTTCGATCTCGCGAAGGGCATGCTCGACAAGGCCGCTGATCCGAACCTAGCCGCCGACAACGGCGTCAGGCCTCTGTACGCCGTCCTGAATTGTCAATGGGCGTCAAAGGCCTACTACCCGCAGCCGCGCGCATACGAGCAGCAGCAGACCACGTATCTCGATCTCATGAAAGCCCTGCTGGACAAGGGCGCCGATCCGAATGCGCGGCTGACGCAGAAAGGTGTGGTACTCGCAGTACAACTTCGATCATTCCGGCGTGGACGAAAGCGGCGCCACTCCGTTCTGGCGCGCCGCTTATGCGGCCGATGTCGATGCCATGAAGCTACTCGTGGCTTACGGCGCCGATCCGACGTTCCGACGATGCGGACGCCTGGACGCGTACGGACCGGGGATGTGACAGCGAGAGGTGCAGGATGTCTCCGCTTCGCCGCCGATCCCGGTTGGCGGCCCAGCGGTCCCGCCGCTCCTCGCCGCTTCGGGCGTCGGCTACGGCGAAGGGCTTCGCCGCAACGCCCACCGATTCGCGCCGGGAGGCATGCTGGCCGCGGTCAAGTACCTCGTCGAGGAGCTGCACGCGGACGTGAACGCTCGCGACCACGACGGCAACACCGCGATCCACAACGCCGCCGCGCGCGGCGACAACGAGATGATCATGTATCTGGTCTCGAAGGGCGCCGACGTTAAGGCCGTCAATCGCGAAGGCAAGACCACCGCGGACATGGCCAACGGTCCGGTGCAGCGCATCCAACCATTTCCCGAGACCATCAAGCTGCTCGAGCGTCTTGGCGCCAGGAACAATCACAGGTGCGTGTCGTGCTGAGACCGCCAGTGCGATGGACGCGCTGGCCGTTCAGGAACGCTCCGCATATGCCCGCGAATTGGAGCACGTAGTGAAGCAGAAAATAACTGCCTGCCTCGTGGTGCTCGGCCTGATCGTCGTTGCGGTCGGCCAGCGCGAGCTCGGCGGTTTCGAGCGGCGCTCGAGTGCATCGCTTGCCATGCCGGTTTTTCAGGTGGATCCCACTTGGCCTGCGCTTCCACACGACTGGGTTATGGGCATCGTCTCGTCGGTAGCGGTCGACAGACGAGATCACATCTGGATTCTGCATCGCCCTCTAACGGTCGAAGACCGCCTGAAGAACCGCGCAGCCCCGCCGGTGCTGCAGTTCGATGCCGATGGCCGCTTCGTGAGCGCGTGGGGCGGCGCCGCGCCGGAATTCGACTGGCCAGATCAGCCGCATGGTATCTCGATTGACTACAAGGACAACGTGTGGATCACTGGCGCCAACTACACCCTCACGCCAGCTCTCAGCTCTGACGATATGCTGTTGAAGTTCAGCAACCAGGGGAGATTTCTGTTACAGGTTGGCGGCCGCACCCGGAACCACGGAAATGCGGACACGAAGAACGTGAACAGGTCCTCCGACGTCTTCGTCCATGCTAAAACGAACGAGGCCTTCGTCGCCGACGGCTACGGCAATGGCGGGTGATCGTTCTAGACGCAGATACAGGCGCGTTCAAGCGCATGTGGGGTGCCTTCGGGAATGTGCCAGAGGACGGACCGCAGGGTGTGGGCTCGAACGCGGCGCCAGCGACGCCGAAAGACGTGAAGCTCGACATTGACGGCCCGGGCTCGCCCCAATTCATCAACCCTCTCCACGCCATCAATATTCTTAAACGATGATCTCGTGTATGTGGCGGATCGCGGCAGCCGCCGCATTCAGAATCTTTAGGCTGGACGGGAAATACGTCACGCAAGCATTCATCAATCGCGCGGGTCCTTCGGGTCAGTCGGCCGCCGGGCTCGCCTTCTCGGCGGATACGCAGCAGCAGTTTTTTGTACGTCGCCGACTACGGCAACTCGCGCGTTGTCGTGCTCAATAGGAAGACTCTCGAGGTTCTGTAACCAGTTCGGTTCGAAGGGTACAGAGCCCGGGGACTTCCGCTCCCCGCATCATATTGCGACCGATTCGAAGGGGAACCTGTACACCGCCGAGGTCAGCCCGGGCAATCGGGCGCAGAGGTTTCTGTTCAAGGGCACGTCATCGACGCTTCCACCGAACACGCATCCGTCCGGCGCAATCGTCGGTTCCTCAGTAGTGATGCGGCGACGGCCGCGACCTCGAACCTTGGGAGTGGATTAGACGGTACGCCGGCCCGCCACTTCGGCGTGGCCGCGCTTGCACAACTCCACCGGTTCATGAGATTGCTTTCTAGCGCTCAACGAGTCGTAGAATCCCTTGCGGTTCGACGGTCAGCCCGTGCACTTCCGACCGAACGCCGGTCACTGCGTGAGGCGTGTGCACAAAACACCCACGGCGCATCATCCCTGACGAGACGAAACGCATGGCGGTACAGGCCTTGGCGGCGACTCATATCCGGCGTCGCCGATGCCTGGTCGATTGCTCGATCGACTTCTGCGTTTCGGTAACCTTGCCACCACGGCCCCGCAACGCCGGCGTGAAACTTTTCTCGCATGACGCGGTACGTGCTGATCGGAGTGGAGTCGAAGCACGCCAGATCGTCCATTCGTTTCGACTTGACCATCTCCGAGTACGCGGGACGATCTGTGAACGCACGCGTTCTTAAGGTGATGCCGACGTCACGGTAATGCTCTGTGAGGATCGCCGCAAGAGCTGGAGCTTCATTCGGAATCGTAGTCGGGATGTCGAGGACGACTTCGAGACCGTGCCTGTGGCCCGCGGCTTCCAGTAGCGCCTGGGCTCTGTGCGGATCGTATTCGTATGGTGGTGTTATCGGATCGTACCCGAGGTGCAGTCTGGTCAGAGCCCCGTTCAGCGGTGTAGCGGCTCCTTCTCTTACGAGTTCGATGATCGCAGGCACGTTGAGGGCGTAGTTCAGGGCTTGGCGCACCCTTGTGTCGGCGCACACTCCTGTTGCCGCGTTACACATGAGGACGATACAAGCGCTGGTCGGTGACATGGTGGCGGTGGCGCCGATCGTCGACTTTAACTCTCTGATTGCTCGTGCCGGCAGTTCGGTCGCGACGGCGGCCTTGCCGGCGAGCAGGCTGTCCATGCGAGACTGCTCGCATTCGTCGGCATGCCAGACGACACGACCAAAAGATGGAGTTCCGGCCGCGTAGTCCTTAACGGCTTCCATGATCAGAAGACCTGTTCCGATTTCGACGACTCTATATGGTCCAGTACCAGAAATCCCGAGCGTGTGCGAATCAGTAGAGTCACTGGCGATCGGGATTTCGGCGAGCAGATCCAGGAGGTCAGCCATCGGCCTTGATAAGACGATTCTGACTTGGTCGGCGCTCGGGCTTGTGATCACCGCGTCGCCCAAATAAGAGTTATACAGCGCGCCAGCTCCTAACGCTCCGACCCTTGATGGGTTGCGCGCGCGATCGAGCGCGGCGACCACATCACCGGCCCCCATCGGGCGACCGTCGTGGAAGCGCACATCTTCCCTGAGCGCAAAGGTCCAGGCTCGAGCGTCCTCGGTTGACCACGTGTTGGCGAGCGCCGCGCTATGGCCGCCGGTCCAATCAGGCCGGACCAGCGGCTCGTACACTGCGGACCTGATATTCAGAAGATCGCGTGCATCCGTCCAAGCGTGAGGGTCTGTCACACTGGCGGACGTTTGCACGATCGTCACTTCTTTCGCCAATTCCTGACTCTTCGCGATCTACTGGTTTAGTGCGCTGAGACAAGATTGAGCTGAAGGTGGTACCCGTCGGGATCCTTGACGTGGAAGCTGTTTTCCGGATCCAGGGTGGGATTAAGTCCACGACGCTTCAGTTCTGCTCCCACTTCATCCTTCTTCCATGCGTCAATAGTGTAGGCGATGTGGTCAACTAGAGGTGTCTTGGCACCGGTCTGGCTCGGCGTGCGGGCAATGATCACGCTGTCACCGAAAATCAGACTACACTGCTTTCCAGTATCGCCCCTGACTTTCATGCCGAGCAGGTTGGCGTAGAAGTCCCGTGTCTTGCCGTAATCGGCGACTTGATAGGAGATGTGATGGACGGAGACCGCCTTGAAACCGTTGCCCTCCTCCGCAGCCACCGCGGCCGCACTTGCGCTAGGGGCCGCACTGGCAGCCACAGCCAGGCTCTGAATGAGTTGCCGCCGCGTCATCTTCCCGTGTTCGAAGCCCTCGAGCAGCGCGCAAATGATGTGCTCCACTTCCACCTCCCGCAAAAAAACGTGTTTCGAGTCCTTACAACGCCTGAACGCCAAATTGCCTGAGCCGCTGCTCGCCGACTCACGGGGTCACTTTGTTCGGTGTTTGCTGGACGAACATTTCCACGTTCCTCAGGAGGGCACGGGCGTCGTAGACAATGCCAGAACGAACCGTGTAGAGTACACCCGCCGCCCTGCTCCACCTTCCCAGTTTTTCCCAGCTTCGACGCGCCAATACCGTACAGCACCTTGAGGTTGCGCACAGGATTGCCGTCCACGATGATGAGGTCGGCCTGAGCTCCTATTCGTACACCACCGGCTAGCCGCTCCAGTCCGAGCGTGCGAGCTGCGCTGGTTGTGGCCGCCTGGATGATATTGATTGGGTTGAGTCCCATCTCGCGATAGAGTTCCAGCTCACGAACGTATGTGAAGCCAAACAGCCCGAAGCTGCCGCCTGGATTCGGACCCGACGTTCAGTCGGCCCCCGCGCTTCCAGAATTCATGCACGAAGTTCATCCACAGGTGAAAGTTCTCACGCCAATCGGCCTCGTCGTCCGTGGTCCATTCATAGTGGTACGACCCATGATGCGCTGGATTCGGTTTCCAGTATTCAAGCATGACGGGCAGCGCGTATTTGGGATACCACGGCATGTTTTGCGCACGCACCAGGTCGCGGTTCGGCTCGTACGCTACGAAGGTAGGCACGAGGACGGTTCCCTTCTCGATAAACAGGTTCATCAGCGCATCGAGCCGCGACGGGTCGGCCTGACGCCAGATTTGCCCGCTGTACCGGAACCGATCCAACTCGTTCATGAAATTGTAGTCGGCCGGAAGGCTCTGAGCGCCGGCGATGGCCGAGTCCGGAATGCCATACCAATGCTCGATGCTGGTTATGCCAGCTTTGGCGCCCCCGGCGGCATTAGCCTCGCCGACGCCGTAGTGGACGGCAACGCCTAGGCCCGCCGCCTTTGCCTCCTCGGTCAACATCTCCAGCGTGTTTGCATAGGAAGGTCCGAATATTTTGATCCCGGCCGCGCCGCCTTTCTTCGCCTGCTCCACAAACGCCCGAAGGTTGTCGCGCGTCCACTGCTTGCCGCCGCCGCCTCCCGCCGCAGCGGCATAGCCTTTCCATCCTGCGTATGAGATGACGCGGGGTGCCGCGATTTGCAGCGCGTCGGCGTGTCGCATGTCCTCCGCTAAAGTTGCGAGGCCGGCGTTCGCCCCGGCGTCGCGCACCGTAGTTACGCCGTGCGCCAGCCAGAGCTGATATGCGTACAATCGGCCCGCTTGAGTGGCGGCTACTACTCGACCCTCCGGCGTATGCCCGTGCATCTCGATAAAGCCGGGCAGCACGTAATCCCGTCCGCCTCGATCAGCCGTTCCCCCGTTGCGCGAGTAAACGAGGGCCCGTAGCCGGCCAGCGACACCGCGTCAACAGGGATGATGTCCGTCACCGTGTCGCCTTCGACGACGATATCGACGGGACCGCGAGCCGGCGTGCCGAGTCCGTCAACGAGCATGGCGCTTCTGATCACGAATCGCTTGTAACGCGCACCGGCCGGTGTACTGTTGCCCTCGGCGAGCTGATGCCGGCTAGTCACAGACATGCAAGCGTAAGAACACAAGAGCTGAATTGCCTTCGAGTCATAAGGCCGCCTTTTTTGAAGAGTGCATTACATCGCTTCGTTGCGCCGCGTTCCAATCGATTCTTCTAATTCCCTGATAAGATCAGCTACTGCTTGCGGATTGTCGCGAGCCGCCTGCTCCAACAGCTCAAGCCGATTGTTTCGGCGGCGTCCGGACAGGCTACCGGAGCGAATCTGCGGTTCAGCAGCTTCAGCAGGAGGGTTGCGGTGTCTCCAAGCAATCCGGAGTGGGCGACCCAAAGGTGATCGCCCGGTTGCTGGCGGATCGCGAGAATTTCGACAATCCGTTCGGCATCAGCCGACACAGCTGTACAATCATCGAACTCCCGCTCGTCCATCCACCCACGGTGCACGCCCAACGACGAAGGAAACGAAAAGAACGCGACGGGGCTTCCGAGGTCCCGGACGTAGTATTCGAGCGGATTGCGCGTGAAACCCATGGCCAGCACCGCATCATGCGCGCCACTTTGGGCAGAGACAATGGCAGCCTGGCGCTGCGCGCCATGAAGCGGCGGGCGTGTGTAATAGCCGTCCGCGGAGACGGCGCCAAGTAGGGATCAGCAGCGCGCCGGCGGCTAACGACGTTCGGCGACGCAGAGTACTCCACCCGCTCGCAGCCAGCGCGAGAAACGTTGGCAGCGCAACTAGATCGTACCGCGCGACGACATAGATCGGATACTCGAACGAGAGGACGTACGGGGTTCCGAGTAACAGGACGAGCCACAGGCCGACCTGTGGTGCCGTGGCCCCCGACTCTCCTGTCGAATAGATAGCTCGCAGAACCATGAAAGCGAACAATGTGTAGGCTGCGGCCTGCGTCCATGCGGCCATTGGCACCGATCCAACCGGCACGTACAGGCGGCACCTCGCCGCCTATCGAAAAGGCCGCCAGACTCTTCGGCAGCGCGAGCGCCGGAGGCGTCTGTTGCCAGATTCGCGCGACCCATGCAGCCGAGCCGGTACGAACCTGATGGATCAGCATTGGCACCCACGGTGAGTAGGCGCCGGCGACAATCGCGAGACAGGCGGCTGCCACGCGCGCGCGTACTCGACGTCGAATCGTCTCAACCAGGAGAGGCACAAGCAGGAACATTCCGTAGTTATGGGTATAGAGCGCCAGCACGACGCCGGTGCAATCAAGCCGCCGTCGCGCAGCGGCGAGCCGTTCTTGGAAAGGTGCGCCAGCCCGATAAGTCCCAAGAGCGCGAACGCGAAAAACAGGCTGTACGGTCTCGCCTCCCGGCTGTAGTAGAGATGCAGGGGGCGAAATTGCCATCAGTGCGCCAGCCTGGCAACCCACGCGTGGATTCCAAAGGAACCGGGTGAGCCGGATGACGGTACACGGAGGCGACGCCGGCAGCCGCAGAGAGAGCCCTGAGAGCTGCGGCGTCCCCGCCGAACAGCATTCGCCACGCGCGCAGGCAGAAATAGTAGAGGGGCGGCGACGAGTCGCGGGACAGCTCGCTGACGATCTCCGCTGGCGGCTGGAGGCTTAGGAGCGCGGAATACCGCCTCGTCGAACCACAACTCACCGCGCGCGAGGCCGGCTCCGCGCAGGGCAGCTGCCAACGCAATCACGCCCCAGGCCAAGAACGTGTAGGCCGAGGTATGGCGACCGCGCGCGATGCCGAGCATGCCAGAACTCTATTGCTGTAGCACGCGTTTGACGAACGCGGAATCTTCTCGAACATGCTGAACGAGTCTCGGTCGCCGACGCGGTCGCGAATAACGCCGATGCGCATCTGGAACAGTTCTTTGAAGCGAGGTTGGCGCTTCTCCGCTTCCTTGAACCATTTCAGTGCTTCGTCAGTCTGTTTCATCCGGTAGTAGATGATGGCGGTGGTCTCGTACCCATTCGGTTCTGCTGGCCGGCGGCGGATGAACTCCGCGGCGGTCAGCGAGTGCCTTTTTGCTGTCGCCCGCGTCGAAGGTCCGTAACGCCTGGCCGGGCAGACGGAAGTCTTTGACTTTCTCCCACATTCGGTTCATCTCGCGGACGGGTTGCTCGTAATCCATGACGCGCAGGTCGACGTAATAGCTCATTGGCTCGACATCTGCGCCGACGGTCGTGCCGGCGGTCGTTGCGCGCGCCCTTTCGAAAAATACGTAACGATGCCGATTGTTTGCCGCGGGCGTCGCCGCCCACCGTGTCGGCCTTGAGAAGAGCGGCCATCAGCTTGTCCGCCAACTCCCCGCTGGTGGCCTCGAACGTCTGGGCCATCGCGTCGGTCGTTTCCTTTCCAGTCAACATATTTCCCTGGGTCGTGAAATTCCGCCCTTGGCGATCGCCGGACCAAAAAGTGCACTTCGGGCCCGTGTAGCCCGCGACGCGCCCCTTGACATCAATCGCGCCCATTTGGCGCCACTCGCGACCCGCATCCTTGGCCATTAACGTCTTGATGGCCTCCGCTGGTGCCATACCCTTTTCCATGAGCTGAACGCCTTCTACCGCCGTCATCAGATTCTGGCCAGAGAACGAGTGCTGCAGGCTGAAGACGCCGACCCCCGCCTTTCCATAGAACGAGCTGACGTTGAAGACTCTGGAGGCGATAGCGATGCCAACGTCGCCTGTGTCCGGATCGTATCCAAGGATTGAGTACGTATGAATATCATCGTCCTGGCCGCCGAGCGTCTGGCCGAGAACGTCACGGACAGTGCCAACCCGCACGCGACGGAGAGCGTTGCCTCACGCCAGTATCGAAGAATCGACATAATTTCCTCCTTCTGCCTATCGCGCGTACCCGACGAGACGCGGCAGGACCAAACTGAGTTGCGGAATAAAGGCGATGATCACCACGATCACGAGGAGCAATCCCAGGTACCAAAGAGCGGTCCCGCGACCTCGCTCGGCTTTACGCGGCCAACGGAACAAGCGACGAGAAGGCTGATACCAACTGGCGGCATGAAGACCGAAATTCCCTGCGTCGCCGCAATCAATACACCATAGTGGACCATGTTGACGCCGAGCTGCCGTGCGATGGGCGCAAGAATCGGCGTGAGCATTACGATCGCGGGCACGCCCTCGAGGATCGTGCCTAACGGCAAAAAGACAGCGATGGTCATTAGGAGAAAGAGGTGGCGTCCGCCGCCTATCTTCATAACTCCAGCCGCGAAAGCTTGGGGCACTTGCTGAGTGGCGAGCGCCCGCGAGAGCAACTTGGCTGCGCCGACGATGAGCAGCACCATGCCGGTGAGCATCGCGGTCTCCAGCAGCTTGTTGGAGAACTGACGCAACGTTAACGAACGGTATACGAACACGGCGAGCAAGAGCGCGTAAGCGACGGCCACGGCGGCAGCTTCGGTCGGCGTGAACAGACCGTAGCGGATGCCCCCGAGCACGACGACAATCAATAGCAACGGCAGGAACGCGCTTCCAGCATTCCGCCCAGTCTCACGCCAGCCCGGGCCACTCCGCCCGCGCCCAGCCGTGTCGGCGCGCCTGCCAGCCAATTTGCAGCATGAGCGCCGTCGCCGCGATCATCCCAGGCAACAGACCGGCGACAAACAGTTGTCCAATCGAGACGTTGGCCACCACGCCGTAGATGATAAAGACAATGTTCGGCGGGATCATGATGCCGGTCGCGCATGCGGCTGCCACAATCGCGGTGGCACCTGTCCGCGAGTAACCGTTCTCTGTCAGCTGCGGAATCATGATGCCGCCGATGGCTGCGGCCTTGGCCGACGTCGAACCCGATACACCCGAGAAAAACAACTCTCCCAGTACCACAACCTGGCCAAGGCCGCCGGGAAACCGCCCAACGAGCGAATGAGCCAGCTTGACAAGACGTCTGGCAATTCCTCCCGTATCCATGATGAAGCCAGCGAGGATGAACAGCGGCACCGCCAGCATCGGGAATGAATCCATGCCCGAAATGATTTGTCGGGGAACGAGCAGAAGCGGCTCGCCGCGTTCGACAGCGAGCGCCAGCGCTGCCGTGCCGCCGAGGGCGAAAGCTATCGGGACCGCGGCCGCGACGAGCAATACGAAAATGGCGATCAGTGCGATGCCCACGCCGGCTCACCCTCCTTGCTGACCGTCAGGCCCGTCACAAGGTGCAGCAGCATGAGGGCGGCGACGACCGGTAACGCGCCGTAGACCCACACCATCGGCAGATCGAGAGCCGGCGATCGCTGCAGCCGCTCCTGATAAGCGAGTTGGGTTCCCACGACGAGGATGCCGAAGAGCATTACCCCAACTAACGCTGTCACGACACGAGCGAGTAGCGCCCGAACGGTAGGGGATAGCGTCGCTACCGACGAGTCGAATAGGAAATGGGCACCGCGTTTCGTGGCGAGCGACGATCCGATCAGCGAGAGCCAGATGAAGGCGAATCGCGACAATTCCTCCGTCCACGGATTCGGCCGGGCGAAGACGTACCGCATCACCACCTGTGTTAGTACCGTCATGACAATGATCATCACAAGGCAGGTCGCCATGAGGGACTCCACCTTTACCACCCGGCGGTCAACATCCGCGATGAACCGCCAGACCGGTGAAGGCGCGAGCTGAGGTCTTACGGCTGGGTTCTCGAGACCTGTGTCCATAATCTGTGGTTTTCTCCGCCGATGCGCTCCGTCACTTGCTGATGACCGGTCTCGCGCTGTATCCAGTTCAGCAAATTGGGCCCATCGTGGAGGCGACCGGCCAGTTCGTCCCAGATGCGCGGGCGCACGCGGGTCGAAAAGGCGTCGAGTGCCGGATGCGCGACCTTGACGCCTGCCGCCGTCATCGCTTGAATGGCGTCGGCAGTCATACGGAGCGAGACCTCACCCTGAAACGCGAGCGCTTCGTCTGCGGATCGAGTCACCGCGGCGCGTACAGTCAGGAGGCAGCGACTGATAGAAGCGGTCGTTGATTAACAGCGTGATGGGGTTATAGGTAATCGACGTGAAGCTGAAGTAAGGGGCGACTTCGTAGAAGCGATCGGTCATGTACCCGATCACGTTCGCTTCGCCGCCGTCAATCACGCCTTGCTGGAGCACCGAATAGACCTCGCCGTACACCATCGGTGTTGCCTGCACGCCAAACGCCGAATACGCCCGCAGATACGTCGTGTTCTGCAGGACGCGGAGTTTCAGGCCTTTCAAGTCGTCTGGCGTTTCGATCAGACGCTTCCGGTTGTACACGTCGCCGAAAGCCGTACTCCAGGAATCCGAGCGATCTCACGCCGGTCTTCTCGAGAAGCAAGTTCCGCCACCAGTTGCCGAGGGTGCCTTTCAGCGCGATGACCCCTTCCTCTCGCGTCTTGAACAGGAAGGGCAAATCAAAAATCTGTCCCTCAGGCACCCGCCCGGAGAGGACTGGCGTTCCGGAGATAGCCATCTGCTGGGCGCCAAACTGCAACTGTTCGAATGTGACGCGCTCGTCACCAAGCTGCCCGGACGGGTAAATCACGACACGGAACCGCCCGTCAGTGCGCTCCTGCATCAGATCGCGGAACCGTTCCGCCATCTGCTGATAGTCCGTATTGGTCGCATAGACGTGCGAAAGCTTCACGGTCCACACATCGTGTGCCGGTCCTCGGCAGCCCTCGAATAAGAACGCGACCACGAGCGCCAAGCAGATTAGCGACGATTTGTCGTTCATTCTCCTATCACTCTGCTACCCGAGGGCGGACAGGATAGACTGGGCCCGCAGTGGTGTCCAATCGATAATTGTTCTGGCTTCATAAGTGAACGCTGTCTGGCATGCGTGGCCGTGACGGCGACGTAGATGTCAAAGTTCCTCGCGACGTTTCGCACGACGTGTCACTGTGGCGATCGCTGGCGATTGGCGTTATTGCTATGCCTGGCGGTCGTGCCGTACTTCAACACCATTCGGAACGATCTTGTCTATGACGACCGCGCGCTCGTCACGAATAACCATCAAATACGGTCGCTAAACCCCCGAATAATCCTCCGCCCGGAGCTCGACCGTTACGCGGTCGAATGGTACCGACCGTTGACGCTGTTCTCGTTCGGCGTTAACTATCGAGTCGGTGGTCTCGATCCGAGCGGGTATCACATTGCAAACATCCTCTTGCATGCAGCGAGCGTGGGGCTACTCTATCGTGTTGCGCTGAGGGTGCTGCCGGCACCGGGCGTGGCAATGCTGGCGGCTGGTTTCTTCGCCGTGCATCCAATTCACGTGGAAGCCGTCGCGCCGGCGTCTGGACGCGCCGACCTGCTTGCGACCGTCTTTGTGCTCCTCGCCTGGCATCTTGCGCTTGGCATCGACCGAACGCCGACCTGGCGGCGTGCCGTCCTAGTCGGCGCCGCCGGGTTCGTCGCATTGTTGGCAAAAGAGAGCGCGATCGCTGTCTGGCCGCTCGTGGTGATCTCAGACCTTGGTGGTCTCGGTTGGTCGGTGTCGCCGCATGACACGCCGCTAACCCGCGTCAGGTCGCGGAGCAAGGTTCATGTCGCCCTCGCGACCGCAATCGGCGGGTATCTGTTGCTGCGCGTTGCGGTCACCGGTAGCTTCGGCGCCGTGGGCGGGTTAGCGATCAGGTCGTTGGAGAATCCGCTCGCTGGGGCCCGAGTCGGCGTGCGGCTCGCGACGGCTGTTTGGATTTTGGTGAAATACTGCGCGCTACTCCTCCTTCCCGTGGGCCTTTCGGCAGACTATTCCTTCAACCAGATTCCATTGGTAACCTCGTCGGCCGATCCCCGGCTGGCGGCCTGCGTCGTCCTGATTTCGGCCATGTGTGCCGTTGCCGGCGCGACTTGGCGCCGGCAACGGCCGATTTGTGTGCTGTTGTTGCTTTTTGTGTTCCTGTGGCTGCCTGTATCGAACCTGGTGTTGACGATCGGCACCAACATGGCAGAGCGGCTGATGTACCCTTCCATCGGTCGCGTTTGTCTTACTCGTCGGTGCAGCAGTTCACAGAATGCGGCCTTCCACAGATGGTCTCGGATCAGCTTTGGCGATTATGGCCGCAGTCGTCGCCGCGGTCGAGATCGGCCTGACTGTCGACCGGAACCGCGACTGGCGTTCGCAGGAGGCGCTCTTCAGCCACACGGTCAGGCAGTCGCCAGACAGCGCTAAAGCGCAGTTCAACTACGGCACGATTCTCTTTGAGAGCCGAGCTATTGCGGAGGCGGCGCGAGAATTCCGCAGAGCTCTCCAGATTGCCGAGGACTACCCGGAAGCACACAACGGCCTCGGGAACGTCTTGCTCCGCATGCGCAAGCTGGACGAAGCGGAAGCGGAGTTTCGTGAGGCGATCCGCGACGAACCCGATCTCACGAGCGCCTGGACAAACCTTGGGATTGCGCTCTTTCGCGCGGGTCGTGACAGCGAGGCCGAGGCGGCCTTGCGTCGGGCTGTCGAACTAAACCCCGGGATCGCCGTTGCCCACGCCAATCTCGGCGCCGTCGCGGAACGACAGGGTCATCTCGACGTGGCCATCGTTCACTACTGGGCGGCCTATCGTCTTCAACCGGAATTCGAGGGGTTGGGGCCGCATCTCGTCGAACTGTTGATCGCGGCGGGACGTCACGCCGAGGCAGAGGCGCTGGCGCGAGAAATGAGACAATCGCGAGGGTTGAAGTAGTGCACTCATTGAGGCGCCCCCTCGCCGTGACGCGGCGTCTGTCAAGGCGGTTCACGCTGGCCTTGGCTGCCATCTTAACCGGCGCGGTCACCCTGCTGCTTGTTGAAGGGCTGTCGCGGCTGATTCTATCGCAGCTGCCGGAATCAGAAGCAGACGTGCGGTTCGCTTTTTCCGATGTCTGGGCGCACACCAAGAATCCCTTTCATATGGCAGACCGGGAGTTGTTCTGGCGCCTTATACCTGGCTACTCGGACGGCCTTGTCACTATTAGTAGTCAGGGTTTTCGCACGCCGGAGTTCTCGCCGCGGAAGCCGCCAGGAACGTACAGGGTCGTCGTCTTCGGCGACTCTGTCACCTTCGGTTACAAGGTCACGGAAGGAGAGACCTATCCTCGTCGCTTGGAGCAAATGCTCGCCCCCCACGTAGCAACCCAACTCAACTCGAGTCGTACGCGCGTGGAAGTGATCAACGTCGGCGTGACCGGCTATACGTCGTGGCAAGGCAGACTTCTTTACGAGACGACTGTCAGCCATTGGGCGCCGGATTTGGTTGTTATCATGTTCGGCTATAACGATCATCATTCCGCCCTTCAGTCCGACGCGGAGAAGTACCAGAATCGGTACCTCACGCCGATCGCGAACCTACTGTCGAACACCGGTATGCTTCGACTGGTGGTTCGATTGCACGAGCGGGCATTTGGCGCGAGCCTTCGGCAGGAGCCATTGCCACGCGTGAGCGTGGATGAGTTTCAGCGAAACCTGCTCGCGATGCGAGCGCGCGCCGAGGCTGACGGCGCGCGGGCCCTGTTCATGACGACGGCCGTTCGCCCCGGCATCCCGTTGGTCGAGAACTTCCACGCAGTTGACTATCTGCAGGGGAACCGTCGGCGGAGGGTATGGGTGCGGCAGATCGATTTCGCGGTCGGCCTGCTTGGGCGACGGGAGGGCCTCAACGTCTACAGACACTTCGTGGATTCAAGCTCTGGCCTTGAGCAGTTCGACCGTGACGCTGATGCGTGCGAGAAGGTTAAGGCGTTGTCGGTCCAGTATCCGGACTTTCCCATTTTCGCCTACCTCGATGGGTCGTGCGCCACAGCCAGAGATGATCCGAAAGGCGCTCAGGCGGCGCAGGCTCGTGCGCACGCTGCCGATCGCGAACGGCGCGACCTCGAGGAATACAATACGCGGCTCCGACAGATGGCGGGCACGTTCCACATGGACGTCGTCGATCTCGCGGAGGTCTTCGAGAGGCGCGGCACGGCGCTGTTGCTGTCAGATGTTGTCCATCCAACGCCGGCTGGACATGCAGTCGTTGCGGAGGCGCTGACGGACTGGATCACGCACGAACTCGTGCGAATTGCGAGCAGATAGCTCACCTCTTCTGCGCCCCGCCTGCGCAGACAAATCGACGGTCAGTTCACCGCGCCCCGTCTGCCGCGGACAAATCGACGGTCAGTTCACCCTTGTTATGGCCCCATAAGAATAATCAACTTGATCTCTGTCCATCGTGTCTCTAACGTAAACCACACAGCGACGGTGTCGTGGTATCGCGATGGTCGGCGAAATGTCATTTATAGCAGGAGGCATCTGATGAAACGGTTCACGCGAGCGGTCACGACCTTCACGATCTTGTCGGCGATCGTGGCCGGCATAGTCGCCGTCGTCCCGATTGCCGTCCACGGGACTACCGCGTCGGCACCGCCGACCATCAGCGACGCAAAAACTATTTTCTATGCCGTACTTTAAAGAGCGCAATGCGGCCGTTGAAAATAACGTCTACGCCAAGATAGAGCCGCTGTACCTGGCATGACGAGAACCTGTTGGTTCTCCGGCATGAAGTGGTGATGCATGGCTGGAAGGCCGTCGAGGCATACTGGAAGAACTCGCTCTCCAAGCCGCCGCGCAAGGAAACTTTCCGCATTCACTATAATGACGACCTCATGGTCGTCGTCCAAGGCGACCAGATTGTCGGCGGCCTCACTTGGAGCAACCAGTTGGGTCAGAACCCTCCGCACTATGGTTGCTTGTCCCTCGTCTTGCAACGCAGGGGCGACAGGTGGGTTATCGTGCACGAGCATTCCTCCAACTGGACCAAACCGGCTGCAGTCACGCCTTGACTGACGACGCCTCAATGGTTGCGATCCGCCTGGCTGCGGGCTGCCGGAATCGTGGCGGCAAAGGTGAACTCCGATGAGTCGGCATCTGATCAGCGAACAAACGAGCGGTGTCTTCGTGATCGCAGTGACGCCATTTTCACCGTCTGGCGCCATAGATTATGCGAGCGTCGACCGCATGCTGGACTTCTACACCGCGCAGCGCGTGAACGGGGTGACCATCCTCGGGATGATGGGGGAGGCTCAGAAGCTGACCGCAGACGAGTCGCTCGCTTTGACCCGCCACGTCCTTAGACGTGTCGCCGAGAAGTTTCCCACGGTCGTCGGTGTATCAGGTTCATCGCTGGAAGCGATGCGAGTTCTGTCGAAATTGGCGATGCATGAGGGTGCGGCCGGCGTCATGGTTGCGCCGGCCGCCGGCCTGAGGACGGACGATCAGATTTACGGATACTACGGCAAAGTGTTCGACACTCTTGGCACCGAGGTTCCCGTCGTCTACCAGGACTACCCGCAGTCAACAGGTGTGTATCTGTCAGTTAACACGTTCCTGCGGCTTGTGCAAGCGTGGCCACAGCTTGTCATGCTCAAGCACGAGGACTGTCCGGGACTCGGAAAGATCACACTAATTCGGAGTGAGTCCGAGCGGCTTGGCATTCGTAGAGTCAGCATTCTGGTTGGCAACGGCGGGCTCTATTATCCGCTCGAGCTGCGTCGAGGAGCCGACGGCGCGATGACTGGGTTCGCCTACCCGGAGATGCTCGTTGAGGTTTTCGAACGGTTCGTGTCGGGTGATGTGGATGGCGCCGAAGACGTCTTCGACGCTTATCTTCCGCTCGTCCGATATGAACAGCAGCCGAACATAGGACTCGCGGTACGGAAGGAAATCCTTTTTCGCAGGCAGGCCATTGCGTCGCCCGCGTTGCGCGCGCCTGGGTTCACATTGTCGAGTACAGACATCGCGGAGTTGGCTCGTCTTATGGCGCGGTTGCAACAGTACCTGACAGGACGCTCGCGCGATTCGTCGACACTGTCGGCGTGAACGATCGCGGGCCTGTTTTTTGATGTCGTCGGTTCACGCAACAAATCTTCGGAGAACGTATGAGCACGCAGTTCGACATCGTCGTTCGAAATGGCACCGTCGTGACCGAAGCAGACCGTGCCGTCTGTGACGTCGGCATCAGGGAAGGTCGGATTGTCGAAATTGGGACGAGGATTGGACCAGGGAAAGACGAGATTAACGCATCAGGCAAACTGGTGTTGCCGGGCGCGATTGACAGTCATTGTCACGTCGCACAGGTGTCGTCGACAGGACTAATGACGGCTGACGATTTCTATACTGCGACACTGTCTGCGGTTTGTGGCGGAACCACTACTATCGTGCCTTTCGCTGCCCAGCACCGTGGACAATCGCTGCGAGATGTTGTCGACGAATACCACCGACGAGCCGAAGGCAAAGCGGTTATCGATTATGCCTTCCACCTGATCGTCTCCGACACGGACAGCCGAACGCTTCAAGAAGACCTGCCGGCGTTGATCGCGGCTGGGTGCACTTCGTTAAAGGTGTTCATGACGTACAACGCGCTCAAGCTGACCGATGGTGAGTATCCTGAACGTGCTCGCCGTTGCGCGTGCAGAACGCGCGCTGGTCATGGTGCACGCAGAAAACAGCGACGCCATTGCCTGGGCCACTCGTCGTCTTCTTGCGGCCGGGCACACCGCGCCGCGGTATCACGCCGATTCCCGACCGGTAGTCGTCGAGCGAGAGGCGGTGCATCGCGTGATCAGCCTTGCAGAAATGGCGGACGCCCCTCTGCTCATCGTGCACGTGTCGAGCGCCGATGCGCTCGAGCAGATTCGGTGGGCGCGCGAGCGAGGACTGGCTGTATACAGCGAGACCTGCCCTCAGTATCTATTCTTCACCGCGCAGGATCTCGATCGGCCGGGGTTTGAGGGCGCGAAGTATGTATTCAGCCCGCCTCCGCGCGACCACGCTAACCAAGAAGCGTTGTGGACGGGACTGCAACAAGGAACACTGGACATCCTTTCATCCGACCACGCACCGTACCGGTTCGGAGATGTCGATGGGAAAGCGATGCACGGTACCGACGCTCCATTCCCGAAGGTTCCGAGCGGAATGCCGGGCCTCGAGACCTGCTTCCCGATGGTCTTTTCCGAAGGCGTGCTAAAAGGGCGGATCACGCTGGAGCAGTTTGTTGCCATGAGCTCGACGAATGCCGCCCGGATCTATGGACTGTTCCCGCGCAAGGGCACCATCACGATCGGCGCGGACGCCGATCTGGCGATTTGGGATCCAAGTCGGCAGGTGACTATCAGTAACGAACGTCTCCACCATCGCATGGATTACACGCCCTACGAGGGGACAACCGTGACCGGCTGGCCCGTCGTCACTCTCTGTCGCGGAGAAGTGGTGTGGTCAAACGGCCGGGTCAACGCGCGGCCCGGCCGCGGCCTGTTTGTGCCGTGCGAGCGATTCAACCCCGCTCGCGTCATGACCGCACACCCGCGAATGCCAGCAATGGAAGGTCGCTCATCGGCCTGACCCCTGACCTGAGCGTGGCGCCAGAATGGCGCGTGCCTCCCGCCAAGGGTCGTATTGCAGCTAATGAGATAGGTGCAGCCGTATGAAGATTCTGGTCATTAATCCGAACACGTCGACAAGCATGACCGACCATCTGCGGCTCGAGCTAGAAGCGTGTAAGGCGCCTTCGACTGCGGTCACGGTCGTTAATCCCGCCAGTGGCCCGCTGGTAATCGAATCGGCGTTTGACGAAGCGCTAGCGATTCCGCCAACGCTAGCGATCGTCGAGCAGGGCGAGCGCGACGGCTACGACGCGGTCGTCATCGCCTGTTTTTCAGATACCCGGGCTCGATGCGGCGCGTGAGATCGTCTCCATTCCGGTTGTGGGTATCGAAGAATCAGCATTGCATGTCGCGTCGATGCTCGGACACCGGTTTACAGTGCTCACGGCGCGATGCCAGCGCGTCCCTGCGAAGATTGACCACGTGGCGCACTTGGGGTTGAGCGACCGATTGGCTTCCGTCCGTGCGCTTGAGATGGGCGTTCTGGAGATGGATGCCGATCCGGTTCAAGCGAAGGCGCGGATCCTTGAGGTGGGGCGTGCCGCGGTTGAACAGGACGCGGCGGAAGTGCTCGTGCTTGGCTGTGCCGGTCTGGCCGGTTATGGCCACGAGTTAACACGCGCGTTGGCGGTGACAATTATCGATCCAGCAACTGTCGCTCTGAAGATGGCCGAGCTTCTGGTGGAGTTAAAGCTGACCCACAGCAAACGAGGGATCTATGCGAGGCCCTCGTCGCAGGCGCTCCCGATACGACAATGTCGCGAGAGCGAAGTAGTCGTCGGGTCCGTACGGCTGGAGCCTTGATGCGACCGTCGTTCGGCTCGGCTGGAGCTTCGCGCGCCAGGTTCCGGAAATGCCCCGCGTCGCAGTTCGTAGTTTCGCGTTACCGATTGCGAGATAGTGCGCGATCGCGGTCCGCAGATCCGAAGTAATGCGCAGCGTCGTCCTGTGTCGAACATAGTGTGTGCATGCCGCTGTGTGGCTGTCGGGGAGGTAGCCGCAACTGCGACGCCCCCATCCGTGCCTATGCCGACCCATCTCAAGTCGCAGGAATTCTTTTCATCCTCCGCCGGCCAGTGGGAGGATCGGATGACCGTTGCACGACTCGATAGGACCGTCCACTAGGCTTGGGGTAGTCATCCCAGGTTCGGTTGTGGTCCGCGGCAGTCGCTGCGGGAACTCGGCTGCCCAGTTGAAGGTGCGAACGATCTTGATCAGCTCGCGGGCAGAGTCCGACAGATAGCCGTGCTCCTGGTAAATCATCAGAGTGCGCCGCGGGATGTTCAGTTCGGTACATGCGAATCCGAACAAGGCTTCCGGCGCGGAGCTCCTGCTCGACGGTCACCTTTGGGACGATGGCCAGTCCGATCTCGGCCAAGACGAAATTCTTGAGGTTCTCAAAGCTCCAGACCTCCGCGACGATCCGACAACGAGTGCCGTGTTTCTGGAACAGCCGGACGATCATCTCCTCGGTGGCGCTGCACAAATGGCGGTGGTCGCGGTGCAGGACGAACGGTTCATCAGCGAAGTCGTGTAGGCGGGCATCGGTTCTGTACGCGAACGGATGGCTAGGCGCGGCGACGAGAATCATCTCGTCGGTATGAACTTCGATGGACTTCAGCTCGTGGAACGTCGGCTCCTCTTTCACGAATCCGACGTGAATTTCCCGGTTCAGCACCTGACGCGGTATGTTGGCCAGAAGGCCGCGATAGATACCGACCTTGATGCCTGGAAAGAGCTTCAAATAGTGGTGGAGCGGCGCCGGGAGCAGATAAACCGCTGCCGATTCGTGCGCTGCGATTCTAAAGGTGCCCCTCCTGAGGTTCTTCGAAGCTCCAACCTGGTTCAGTGCATCGTCGCGCATGCGGACCAACTTGCGTGCGTATTCGACGAGACTCTTACCCGCTTCGGTCAGCGAGACATCGTGGACGTCCCGCGCAAAAAGCGCCGTTCCAACTTCGTCTTCGAGTCTCTTGATGCTTTGGCTGACCGCCGGTTGGCTGCGACAAACCCGCTCTGCTGCCCGCGTAAACGCGCGTTCTTCAACGACCGCTAGAAAGTGCTCCAGCTGAGTGAAGTCCATATTTGCGTTCCTCGACGAGCGGAGTGTAGTGCCTGCTCGAGCTGCTTGCAAAGACATTTCTTACCAGTCCACGCCGTCCGCGAGAAGGCGTATTGTGGTCGGACGTTCGGTCCACCACTGGGTAGCTTGCTCACGCTCGATCGCGGCGTGCCGCGCGATGTCGAAGCGGTAGACGAGAGCGTCCTGCTGCTGACTATCGCGTGGCCCATGCACGTGGCGTTGATGGTCGCGATGCGTGGCTTGGTCGGATGCTCGTGTGGACGACCGCACATACGATCGCACCGGGTTAATGCGGAGGGATTGGAGTTCCCAGGATTTAGTGGAGACCCTTTCGCCGCGGCTTGTGAGCCGCTTCGAACTGCTCCGGACTGACGCCGCCGAGATGACTGTGGCGGCGGGTTCGATTGTAGAAGCGTTCGATGTAGTCGGCCACGTCGGCGATCGCCAGCTCGCGGTTCTTGTAGATCTGCTTCTTGATCCGCTCCTTCTTCAGGCTGCTGAAGAACGACTCGGCGACGGCGTTGTCCCAGCAGTTGCCTTTCCGGCTCATGCTCGGCTCGAGGTGATTCGAGCGGCAGAAGCGCCGCCACGCGTCGCTGCCGTACTGCGTGCCCTGATCGGAATGAATCAGCGTGCCGCGCGGTCGTCGTCGGCGCACGGCCATCAGCACGGCGTCGAGCACGAGCTCGCGGTGAATCGTCGGGCCCGGCGGCCCAGCCGACGATCTTGCGCGAGAACAGATCCATGACGACGGCCAGGTAGAGCCAGCCCTGCCACGTCCGAATGTAGGTGATATCCGTGACCCAGGCCTTGTTCGGCCGCGTCACCGTGAATTGCCGCTGCAGGAGATTCGGGATCAGGACCGACGGCTTGCCGACCGACCAGCGCCGCGTGCGATAGCCGTGCAGCGCGCGCAGATTGGTTCTCGCGCATCAGCCGCGCGACGCGATGCTTGCTGCAGGTCTCTCCGGCCTCACGCAGGTCGAGGAAGACGCGCGGAGCGCCGTAGATGCCGTGACTCGCGACGAACGACGCGCGGATCAGGCGAAGCAGCCGGGCGTCCTCCTGGGCGCGGTTCGAGATCGGCTGCTGGAGCCACTCGTAGTAGCCGCTCGGCGCCACGTCGAGCACGCGACACATCGCCTGCACGCTGTACTGGTCTCGATGGGCCTTGATGAATTCGTAGGTCGACCGGACTCGTCCCGGGCTCTGGCTGCGTGGACTTCGGCATCGCCCTCCGCGAAAAGCCGGATGCTAGCTCTGTCCACTAAATCCTGGGAACTCCACGATCGTCCACAGGCCGAAAGGGGCGTATGCCCGCACGTCGATCTCGTGCGTGACGAAGCCAACGACGAGTCTGCGATTTGCCTCAAGCGCGGCAACGATCTGATCGAGTCGGCGGTCGGGAAGGAACGTCCTTGGTTTGGCCGCGTCGCGCCCGGCGACTGGGACCTTCGAGTGACGTTCGCGAACTTCCCTCAATATACAAACGTCGAGATCGTGAACGCTCCCGTGCACGAGGTGGAGGTGCCAGTATGAGCGGCCGCTCACGATCACGTTCACTCCCGACATGCCGCCAGCCGCCGTGGAAGTGGTGGCGCCCGATTTCTCGACTATCGATCGGCTATCGTTGTCGCCCGGCGAGCAGAAGTCAGTCGACGTGCCGTCCGAGGGGTCGTTCCTGCGCGTCTATCTCGGGTCTGGAGAGATCGTGACACTGAAGGATCCGGGTAATTTGGATCGCACAATCAGCTTGTCGGATCTTGCCGGCAGACGGATGCGTTCGACATACGACCCTTCCGCGCGCCTGCGTCGTCGCAACCGCCGCGATGTGCAGTGGCGCGCGGGAGAGCCCGTTGTCGAGCGGGGCGCGAAGGCGATCGTCGCCAAGGAGGCACACGTCACCTTGGAGGGCGACCTCGGGATCCACCTCGTCGATGACTTCAACGTTCCTGAATCTGGCGAGATTGGTGAAGAAAACACGGCGGTGGTCTTCAATCCATCTGGGTCACCCGGGCGATACATTCTCGCGTTGCAGGTCCAGGACGCAAGAGTGCGCGTGCGCCTTCCGGGTTCCGCGACCGAAATCACGGTTCGCTCGAACGAGCTAGACGACGGTCAACGCGTTGCATCGATCCGTGTGAAGACGTCGAGCGCGCATGCCGACACCATTTCAGGATACTTATATCGTGGCGACCTGTATGCGGCGTCATCGATGTCCGATTGGGCCGAAAAGGCAGAAGACCTGCTACAGGATAAGACGGCCGACGTGTTTGCTGCAGCCGTCGGGGCGTACCGTCTGCTGCGTCTTCGTAACATCGACCTGCTCCACGAGTGGACGCAGAACCTCATGCTCCTTACGCCGATCACGGACGCCGTGGTCATCCGTGCCTGGCACCTCATTTATCAAAGGGCGGACGAACAACGGATCCGCGAGCTGTTTGTGCGCGCGCTCAACGGCCCACTGCCGATCTTCACCGAAGGGCTCCGTCTTCTGAGCGACGGTGCACGCCTCCTCGGAAAGGAGTCGGAGATGGCGGTGACCAGGTTGAACCGGCACGCGCGGCGCGCACTGAGCCGCTCTCCGTTCACTGCGACGCTGGACGAGGACGTGACGGCCCTCCCAACAGGCTGGGATATCGACATTGATTACGCGCCGCCGGTGTAATGCTGAGGCCCGACGGTTCGCCAGTGAAGGGCGGCGGGTTATGGGACCAGCGGCTGGGACACATCGGAACGCGTCGGGTGTGGGGATCTTAGAAGCGGATTGAAAGGCTCTTATCGGAGCCGGAATCCGCGACCCTAGTTCGTCGAACCCGATGCCATGAGCATCATCCCGTGCGCCATCTCTCATCAGGATGGTATCGTTGACAGATTAGTCCCATGCTTTTTCGGGAGCCCTGGAAAAATGATCTTCCCAGATGTTCACGTCGATATCACGCATGGTGACGTGCCGCCATTTTCCTCGCGGGCGCTTCGGGAGATGATCTTCTGAGATGTCGCCGGCGAGTGTCATTGCGAGTGTCATCAGGCCGGAGAGATCGGCATCCAGCCGCAAACGGCCGAAAGCGCTTGAAGAGGGCGGCCGTCCTCGCCGTCAGATCATAAGGCGTTAGCGAATGGCGGCGAACAGCGGCATGACAGAGAAAAGTCGATCGAAAGACTCTCTCTCTCCGCCAACTGGGAGGGATCAAGTTGTTGACGTGAACTGTCACTTAACCTGGCGAGATCGACTGAATCTAGGGCGATCGAGGGACCGTGACGGAGCGCTATATTCCGCAGTAACCCACGCTCCTAGAGCGACTCAGTCGTGATTCGTATGGATGGTTTAGGACGCGGGCTCCGTCTATGAAACGGAGGGTTGCTGCTGGCGCTGGCCAGTTCAGTAAAGTATGCAGCCTGAGGGTCTGACGATAGCCGTGCCGGATAAAAGGATCCAGCGTTCGGTGGAGGATATCCGGACGGCGTCGACGACGGGGCGAACGCAAAATGCATCCTCACGCGTTTCTCCTGCGCAAAGCCGCCATCGCACTCACTACCGCCCAGCCAAGGCCGAAAACAATGAGGCACACCAACCCAAGCCAATAGATCGGGGCGAAAAGCAGGGCGAACCCACCGAGGAGGTTCGATTTAGGGTCAACGCGAAGCCGATCCGTAGGCCGCCGTAGCCGATCACGATGAGAGTCGCGGACAGTACCAAGCCTCTTGTCCAACGCATGGGATTTTCCCTCCAGTCTCATAGAGAGCGTACTCCGACAACCGCCCCGGACGTCACGCAGCGATGCGTTTTGCACGCAATCCTCTCCGTCCTAAGCAGTCAGTCGCTTCACATTCGGCTGTGGCAGTGCGTAGTCGTTTCATCGTTTTCTGTCAGACAAAGCGAACGCCAGACTTTCGTCAGCCGGTTGGCGTCTCCAAAATGTCTCCACGACCGGGGTCGATTCGTGGGTACCGGAGAGCACCTCAGCGGAGCACGCTGCCGCGTCTAACCGTCGTGGATTCAAACCGTTCTCGCCAAAATCTCGGGCCATCACCCATTTCTGGGTTATGCGTTCTTAGGGTTCGATTCCTTCCTGGCTCACCACCTAACGGCTTCTAAACACTCACGTTCGCAATTTCACCGTCCGACGTTGCCACGCTGGTTGCCATGCTCGGCAACTCCAAAATTCGGATCGCGCTCTCGAACGCGGCCGGGCTGAGATGCATGTAGCGCTGCGTCGTCGTCAGATCACGATCTCCGGCCAGCTCCTGAATCGCCCGAACCGGCGCGCCGCACATCGCGAGGTGCGAAACGAACGTGTGCCGCAACACGTGCGGTCCATTGTTCCGCAGCCGCGCCACTTAGGCACGGCGCAGGCGCAAGGTTGGATGAGACAGCGGCAGGACATCGTGAAGCAGCTCACGGTGAGGCGTTGATGGGCAAGCGGGCCGCTCAGTAGCGGTGCGCACTCGTAGGAAGTATCGGGAGACCGCCTCGTGGCACCTTCCTGTGCCTGCCGCAGCAGCATTCAGGCTGATGTCGAAGACAACGCAAGAGCGCACCGGTGCCAGTGCCGAGTCATCGCCGACGCACAACCGATCGTGCCGATCAGTATGATGGCAGCCCTACCGAGTCATCATCCTCAACGTTCGCCCTAGTACCTGCCACGCCAGCGCCATCGACGTCGCCGACAGCGCAGTGCCACCGATCATGAACGCGATCACGATGATGTCCCAGGCCGGACGGTGATTGTAGAGCCACGGGAAGTTCAGCGAATGAAGACCATGATAGAGCCAGCGATCCAGGAAGCCCGGCGCGCTGTAGCTTCCGACCACGAGCGCCGACTTCGGGTCGATGTAGTACCGAGTGCGATCCGTGTCGTTCAACTCCACGAGAACGACGGGCAGCGGCGCCTTGCGGTGACGGTCAAGATAGTAGCGATCGTATTGCGAGATCACGCGAGGGCGGGCGCCGCCGAACGGCTGGGACACTCGCGTAACGAAATCGATGAGGCGACGGCGGTCAAGGGCCGCCTGAGGTTCACCGTCGACAGGTACGATGCGCGTGTCGCCTGGTGCGATCGTCGCGATGTACGCGGGCTGTCCAAGAATCGACGCGAGTGTCAGCTCCTTCACACGAAGGCCGGGCAACTGCCCGAGCGCCGCGCGCGGATCCTTCGCGGCGAAAGCCTGGAGCGGCGCTGGGTCGCCCAACGGTTGTAGTGCGCGCTGCACGGTCCGCAGCGGCCCGTCGTCGCGCGCGGTCGCCTGCGTAAACGTGTCCATCGAGAGCAACCCGCTGAATGCCCATGTGACTGCGCCGACGCCGACCGTGAGCCCGACGATCATGTGCCAGTGCTTCCAACCACGGTACGGCACCGCCGACGGCGCGCCATAGTACCGGTACCGCTTCGACGGCGAGTACATCCAGACGCCGAGAACGAGCCCGAGCAGGGCGACGACCGTTGCGATGCCCGACGCGCACTTCACGACCTGGCTCCAGAGCGCGCCGTTCCGACGTAACGGGGTGAAATACAGCCAGTGCGGAATTGCCCCGAAATATGCAGCCCACCGTGATGCGGTCGTCGTGTACTGCACGACGTCGCCGGTCCTCTGCGACACGTACACCTGCTGGCCATCGGGCCAGGAGAACTTCCAGAGCGGCCGTACCTCGCCGAAACGGATCTGCAGCGTCCATTGGTCAGGCCGCTCCACTACTGTGACGCGGGCGGCCCGCAGTGGCTCGCCCGACCAGGACGCTGCGATGCGCGCTACCTGGGGCTGTGAGATCTCGGCCTGTTCGTCTCCAGTATCAGCATAGACCGCGACCGCATCATCGCGTGCACCGAAGCGGTAGACTGGCCGCCCGTCGAAGGTCGTCAGCCGGGTCGATCCTGGCGATTCCACTCCGGCCTTCGCCGCCGCATCGAGCGCGGAGAACCGGATCGTCGCCGCATTGAGCGGTGGCTGGTGCGCGAGTCGATCCGCGGGCTCGACGCTCGGATAGCCCCAGTACATCAGCACGAAGCCCGACGGAAACCAAAGCAGGAAAAGCAGGCACCCGACGACGCCCAGCCAGCGGTGGAGGGCGATAAGCACGGGCTTCACGAACCTCATGATCGTCTATTTGACGCCGCGATCGCAGAATAGCGTGCGGCTCACGTACGATTGGCGCATCATCATTGGTGAATGGTGCCGTTCGAATCGAACGGTTCGTTGGAATCGGCTCATGTGAACGAGATTGCGCACGGCCTTCCGACAGGCGGAGCGGATTGATTCCGCGACGAAACCTCTATGGCGCCTCTAACATCGCAACATGGCAATCGTGAAGACAGATGAGGAAGACCGATGACTGTCTCTGCATCGAATTTCGTCACGGCCACCGATGGCGCGCAGATCTATTTCAAGGATTGGGGTAGCGGGCCGCCGATCGTGTTCAGCCATGGCTGGCCGCTTTCGTCCGACGACTGGGACGCGCAGATGCTGTTCTTCCTGCATCACGGTTACCGCGTGATCGCCCACGACCGCCGCGGTCACGGCCGCTCGTCGCAGACCTCCGACGGCCACGACATGGACCACTATGTCGAAGATCTTGCCGCGCTGACGGCGCACCTGGGCCTGACAAACGCGATCCATGTCGGCCACTCGACCGGCGGCGGCGAGGTCGCGCGGTACGTCGCGCGGTATCAGGACCGCGTGGCGAAAGCCGCGCTGCTCGGCGCGGTCCCCCCGGTCATGGTGAAGAAAGACAGCAATCCGGGCGGCACGCCCATCGAGGTGTTCGACGGCTTCCGCGCCGCGCTTGCTTCAAACCGCGCGCAGTTCTTCATGGACGTCCCCTCGGGGCCGTTCTACGGGTTCAACCGTTCTGGTGCGACCCTCTCGCAAGGCGTCGTCAACCACTGGTGGCGGCAGGGCATGATGGGTGCGGCCAACGCCCACTACGACTGCATCAAGGCGTTCTCGGAAACCGACTTTACTGAGGACCTCAAACAGATCACGGTTCCAGTGCTCGTGATGCATGGCGACGACGATCAGGTCGTGCCGATCGCCGATTCTGCGCTGCTCACGATCAAACTCCTGAAAAACGGCACGCTGAAAGTGTACAAAGGATTCCCGCACGGCATGGCGACGACTCACGCCGACACGATCAACGCGGACCTGTTGGCGTTCATCGAAAGCTAGAGGGTCGGCGTTTCGCGGTCACCGCCAACCGAGCTCCGGCGCGACATACTTCAGGATGCTCTCGATCACATGCGCGTTGTAGTCCACTCCTAGAGTGTTGGGTACCGTCAGAAGCAGCGTATCCGCCGCCGCAATCGCCTCGTCCCCGGCAAGTTCCTTGACCAGCACGTCGGGCTCCGCCGCGTACGAACGGCCGAAGATCGCGCGCGTGTTGGCGTCGATGTAACCGATCTGATCGCGCTCGCGCGCGTCGCGTCCAAAGTACGTGCGGTCGCGGTCGTCGACCAGTGCAAAGATGCTGCGGCTCACCGACACGCGCGGCTCGCGCCGGTGCCCCGCTTCCTTCCACGCCTCGCGGTACGCCTCGATTTGCTGTCGCTGCTGGATGTGCAGCGGCTCGCCGCTCTCGTCGTCCTTGAGCGTCGAACTCTGAAGATTCATGCCAAGCTTCGCCGCCCATCGAGACGTGGCGTTCGAGCCGGAGCCCCACCAGATGCGGTCGCGCAAGCCTTCCGAGTGCGGCTCGACGCGCAGCAACCCGGGTGGATTGGGGAACATCGGACGCGGGTTCGGCTTCGCGAACCCTTCCCCTTTGAGCATGTCGAGGAGCACCTCCGCATGACGACGCGCCATGTCGGCATCGCTCTCACCCGCAGCGGGCGCGTAGCCGAAGTGGCGCCACCCGTCGATCACCTGTTCCGGCGAGCCTCGGCTGATCCCGAGCTGCAGCCGGCCGCCCGCAATGATGTCCGCCGCGCCCGCGTCCTCCGCCATGTACAGCGGATTCTCGTAGCGCATATCGATGACCGCCGTTCCAATCTCGATCTTCTTCGTTCGCGCGCCGATGGCCGCAAGCAGCGGAAACGGCGAGCTGAGTTGGCGCGCGAAATGGTGCACGCGGAAGTACGCACCGTCGAGCACCCAACTCCTCGGCGGCGACGGCGAGATCGATGGATTGGAGCAGCGAATCGCCCGCGGAGGTCACGCGCGAACCGTACGCGTCATTCCAATGGCCGAATGACAGGAACCCGATCTTCTTCAAGGCCACACTCCATCAGCAGAGGTTCTTGCGCCGTTGACCGACGATCGCCTTGACAGGTTTGCTATGAGTAGAAGATGCCATCCGAACACGATATCGCCTTTCCACGGCTGAGTCAGTCTCAGATCGACGCACTTCGCCGTTGGGGCCACGTCCGACCCATCGCGCCCGGCGACGTGCTCTTCAAAGAAGGCGATCGCGGGTTTTCCTTCTACGTCGTGCTGGAGGGCGCGATCGAGATCGTCGAGCAGTCGCGTGGTACGCCGCACGAGGTGACGGTTCACCAGCCGGGCGAGTTCACCGGCGACGTGGATACGCTGTCGGGGCGGGCCGCGCTCGTCACCGCGCGCGCGACCGCGCCGGGCGAGGTGCTGGAGTTGACGGCCGCCGTGCTGCGTCAGGCCGTGGACGCCTTGCCGGAAATCGGAGAAATCGTCCTGAAGGCATTCCTCACCCGCCGCACGCTGCTCCTGAGCGACGGATTCGAGGGCATCAAGATCATCGGATCACGCTTCTCGCCCGACGCCCATCGCCTCGAGATTTTGCGGGCCGCAACGCGATCCCGTTCACGTGGATCGATCTCGAGTCCGACGAACAGGCCGAGGCGCTGCTTCGACACTTCGGCGTGCCGGCCTCGGCGACGCCCGTAGTGATCGGGAGGGAAGGCCGTTATCTCGCGAATCCGACCGTGGCCGAGTTGGGCCATTGCGCGGGACTCGAAGTGACGATCGATCCGTCCGAGTTGCACGATCTGATTGTGGTCGGCGGTGGACCGGCGGGCCTCGCGGCTGCGGTGTATGCCGCGTCCGAAGGTCTCGATGTGCTCGTCGTCGAGCGCATCGCCACCGGCGGCCAGGCTGGCACGAGCTCGCGGATCGAGAACTATCTCGGCTTTCCCATGGGCATATCCGGCGCGGAACTGATGCGCAACGCGCAGCTGCAGGCGCAGAAGTTCGGGGCACGCATCACGGTGCCGGGCACCGTCCAGCGTCTGGGGATCGACGGCGGGGTTCGCGTCATTACGCTCGCCGACGGAACGAAGATTCGCAGCAAATGCATCCTCGTGGCGACCGGCGTCGAGTATCGCCGGCCCGACGTGCCGCGTCTCGGCGAGTTCGAAGGCGCGGGCGTCTACTACGCCGCGACCGAGACGGAAACGAAACTCTGTCGCAATGAGGACATCGTGATTGTCGGCGCCGGCAATTCGGCCGGGCAGGCCATCGTCGCGCTGTCGCGATCCGCGCGGCGCGTGCACGTCATCGCGCGCGCGCGCGATCTGGGCAAGAGCATGTCACGGTATCTCGTCGATCGCGTCGAGCATATCGACAACGTGCTGATTCACCGAGGGGCCGTGGTGACGGCATTGGAAGGAGACGGTCATCTCCAGGCGATCCGCATTCGCGACGATGCTGGTGTCGAGACGCGCCTCGACACACCGGCGCTGTTTTTGTTCATCGGGGCTGATCCGCACACCGAATGGCTGAGTGGATGCGTGCAGCTCGACAAGAAAGGTTTCGTCCTGACGGGCGCCGCTGTTCCTCTCGATACGATGCGGAGCGATCTCTGGCGCGCACAGGGCCGGCCCCCCTTTTTCCTGGAGACGAGCCTTCCGGGTGTGTTCGCCGCCGGAGATGTTCGGAGCGGATCGGTCAAACGCTGCGCGTCGGCGGTGGGCGAGGGCGCCATGGCGGTCAGCTTCATTCATGCGTCGCTCGACGCCGCAGCGTTGGCGAAAGATGTTTCTTCTCAGGTGCGATGAGAAGCATCGGCGCAGTGGCAAGCCGCTTTCAAGGTTTGCGCGCCACGTAATAGACCTCGAACGAGGTTTCCCACGAGGCGCCGCCATCGTGCGACGTTTCGATCAACTGATGAACACGACCGTCGTCCATCGGCGTCAGAGTGCTGCGGTCGAAGACCACCCGGCCATCGGACATCGATATCTCCCCTTGCAACCGCACCGACTTGCCTAGCTGCGCGACGACATGTCTTTGCTTTACGGCTCCTGGCGTGTCGCCAATCCAGATCTGTTGCCATCGCCGGTCGGTCGGCGAGAAGAACAGCAGGCTCTTCACCTCGTCGCCGTCTGCGCCGGTCCAATGCTCGATGAGAGCGCAACCACTCAACACGCGTTCGACGCGGTTGGTCCCCTCGAGCTCACCCTTGTCCGATACGGCGTTCCAGCTGCCAACCCAGAAGTCCATCTGATGGAAAACCTGCGCGTCGCATCCGGCCGCCGAGAGTCTCGATGCCGCAGGGATCAGCAGAGCGATCGCAATCAATGCTGCGCGCAACCTCATCGTCAACTCCATGTTGAAGGGCACTGCCGTGCCGCTCGCCTGCCGCAAGAACGCGATCGCCGGCACCAGCGGATGCAGCGATGCTAGTACCCGCGCGGACACCCGGCTATCACGATCTTGCGCAGAAGGCGCAGAACGTGGCTTGGCTACGCGCCAGACACATCGATTACCAGCGTTGTGGCGATTCACGTCCGGCTGATTCCAGTCGTCGGACGTGACGTTGCTGAGGGGCGGGTGACGAGCCTCTCAGTGTGAGGCGTCTATCCGAACGACGTTGAGCCGATAGTAAAGCGAGTCGAGAAACTCGCCGCGTTGCAGGCGTTCAAACGGATCAGAGGCAGCGACCGAAATCATTTGCCCCGCCTGATTCGAAGGGTCGAGGAAGTCGTGAAGTCGGCGCTGCGCGTGGGCATCGAGAAGATCCACATGCCAGATCACGAGGGTGCCGTTTGCGACGCGAGGCAGTTCCGCGCACGTTCGCGGATCCCATTCGGTGACGACGCGCGACACATGCGGTAGCAATGCCGCGAGCGCCCGCGCCGCGTGAACCCCTACGAATAATCCGTTCGGATACGGCGCGCGGGCAAGGATCGCCATTTCAGCAGTGATGACCGACACGCCCCGGCGTGAGTCATGGCTTTCGCGATCAAGTACAGCTGCAGCGTAGTTCAGACCGGCGTTGTCATTGCGCACGGAGTTCCTCCGGCATAGGCAACTCTACTGAGTTGATATGACCGTACCGTGACAACGCCGTCGCGAGCGTCATCACGTAGGGGGGCGATCGACCGAATAGAACCGGAGTGACTCGACCGGCGTCAGCTCGACGCCGGTCCGTTCACGGGCAACCGTCGCCAATCGTTTCGCCTCTTCCTGCAGATGCTGTTGGACGCGAAACGCGGGCTCGCCGGGCGCCCGCGCACGGGCGCGGTAGGTTCCATCCGGCTCCAGCCATCGCGCTTTCACGTTGTCGCGGAACATCGCGCGCAGCGCGTACACCACACGCGCCCGATGCGCCGGATCCTCGATCGGAAACATCAGCTCGACGCGCCGGTCGAGATTGCGCGTCATCCAGTCGGCGCTCGCCAGATACACCTCTTCATCGCCGCCGTTCAGGAAGTAATAGATGCGCGAGTGCTCGAGGAAGCGGTCGACAATCGAGACGACTTCGATGGTTTCGCTCAGCTGCGGCACGCCGGGCCGCAGCGCGCAGATGCCTCGCACGTTCAGCCGGATCCGCACGCCTTTTTGTGCCGCCGCATAGAGCGCCTCGATGATGTCGCCGTCGATCAAGGAGTTCATCTTCGCGACGATCTCGGCCGGTTGTCCGCTATCGGCGCGTCTCGCTTCTCGATCGATCAACTTGAGGAACCGGCGACGAAGATCCGTCGGCGCCATCGTCAGCTTTTTCAGCCGCGGCGGATCCGAATACCCGGTGAGCGCATTGAAGAACGCGCTGGCGTCCTCGGCGATCGCCTGTGACGTCGTCAGCAGACCGAAGTCCGTGTACATCCGCGCTGTGCGTTCGTTGTAGTTGCCGGTCCCCAGGTGCACGTAGCGCGTGAGTCCGTGCGGGCTGCGCCGCACGATCAGGCAGATCTTGGCGTGCGTCTTGTAGCCGCGCACGCCGTAAATGACGTGCGCGCCCGCCTCCTCGAGGGCTCGCGCCCACTGAATGTTCCGCTCTTCGTCGAACCGCGCGGTGAGCTCGACGAGCACCGTCACCTGTTTGTTCCGCTCGGCCGCGCGCTGAAGGCTTGCGATGATCGGCGAACCGGCGCTGGTGCGGTACAGCGTCTGTTTGATGGCCAGCACATCAGGGTCTTCGGCCGCTTGGGCGAGGAACGCGACGACCGGATCGTACGCGTCGTACGGGTGGTGGAGCAGCAGCGGGTGCTCGTCGAGCAGGGCAAACATATCGGTCTGCTGCACGTGCGCCAACGGATCCGCTGGTTGGTGAGGCAGATCGCGCAGCGCGCTCAGATCGGGCAGTTCGGTCAGCGCCATGAGCACGCGCAAATCCAGCGGTCCCGGTACGACGTAGATATCGCTGCTCTCGACGTCGAGGTGAGCAGCCAATCGGTTGGTCAGCTCCGTCGATGATCCGCTGCTGATCTCGAGGCGGATCACGCCGCTGCGGCGGCGCCGGCGAACTTCGCGTTCGACGGTCTCCAGATGCGTTCGCCCCCCTTCATCGTCGAGCTCCAGCTCGGCGTCGCGGGCAAGACGGATGACAGCGGACTCGGTGACCGCCTGGCCGGGAAACAACAGTGACAGGTGCGCCGAAATGATCTCTTCGAGCAGCACGAACGACCCTGTCTTGGCGAGCGGCACGAGCCGCGACAGCAAGGGCGGCACCTGAACGATCGCCAGGCGGTCCGACGTCTCGCCGGACGACGGCCCCAGCCGCAGCGCGAGGTTGAGGCTCAGCGACGCGAGCAGCGGGAACGGCCGCGATGCATCGATCGCGAGCGGCGTCAGAACCGGAAGGACCTGCTCGCGGAAGAATCCGGCGAGCGTCGCCTGGGTTCCGGCGTCGAGGTCGGTCCACGGGACGATGCGCACGCCGGAGGGTTCGAGGGCCGGCATGATCTCACCGAAGGCGACCCGGTACAACCGCACGACCATCGCGTGCGCGCCTTCGGCGATCGCCGCGAGCTGCTGCGCAGGCGTCAGCCCTGCGAGGTCCGGCGCGACCTCACCTTCCTCGACGTCGTGGTGCAGCCCGGCGACGCGCACCATGAAGAACTCGTCCAGGTTCGACGCGACAATCGCGGCGAACTTGACGCGTTCGAGCAGTGGCGTCGCCGGATCGGCCGCCTCGTCGAGCACGCGCTCGTTGAACGCGAGCCATGACAGCTCGCGGTTGATGAAGCGGCCGGCCTCGGGCGCGGCGTGCGACGTCACGACGGCACCGCGGCGCATCGCACGGCAAGCTCGGTTCCAAACGTATCGGCGAACATGTCCGCCCGCGCGGCGGCCGCCAGCTGCTCCATCGTGAGGTCCCCTGTGCCGTCGATCTCCAACAGCCAGCTGCGTTCGCGCCGCTCGAGATGAATCGCCGTCACCTTCTGCAGGTGCTCGGCGTCGAGCGCGTTGGCGATGCGCAACATCGCCGCGAGCTTGTCGACGAGCAGCCGATCCTGGCGATCCAGCGCGACGTAGGGCAGATGGCTCTTCTGAGGGATCCCGCGGCGGTGGTAGCGCGCCATGTTGGCGACGATCGCGGTCTCCTCCCGCGAGAGGCCGAAGATTTGCGATGCCTCGAGCAGGTACTGCGAGTGTTTGTGGTGTGCGCGCAGGCTCACGTAAATCCCGATGTCGTGCAGCAGCGCCGCGACCTGCAGGAGTAACCGCTCGCGATCGTTCAGCATATGGTCCTCGCGGAACGCATCGAAGAGCTGCGTCGCGAGGGACGCGACGTGCTGCGCGTGCGCGAGATCGAAACGATACTTGCGCCCGAGTGCTTCCGCGCTGGTCAGGACCTGCTGCTCGAACTCGCTGGAGGCGGAGCGGCTATCAGCATCCGCTGCGTCCAGCAACAGGCCGGTCCGAAGCGACGCATCCGAGACGGCCAATCGTCGCGCACCGGTCTCGCACAACAAGGTGCGGTAGACGAGCAGCGACGGCACGAGCGTCTCGGCGCTGACCGCCGGCAGGCGAAAGCGCTCGATCAGCTGGTCCTGATCCAACCGCTCGATCTCGTCGCAGAAGGCGAGGAAGCCCTCGCGTGGAAGCGCCCACACGCCGGCGTCAGCGTCGGTATCCAGGATCTGCGAGGCGGCGAAGCGGACGTCGCCGCCGATTGCGACCATGTGCGTCACCCGCTTCAGCGGGTGATCGATTCTGATCTCGTCGATGACGTTCGCGATCGATCGCTTGAGCAACGAGATTTGCGCTTCGTGCGGCAGCCGGGCGAGATTGAGCTGCTGGCGCAGCCTGATGGCGCCGAGCGCGTAGACGGCGGAACGGCGCGGCTGGCCCTGGTTGAGCAACGTGAGCGTCATGCTTCCGCCGCCGACTTCGGTGACCAGCGTCCACGCCGCGCGAAGTGGCGCCGCACGCCGGAGCGCCTGCTTGACGGCCAGAAACACCAGGCGGCTCTCCTCGGCCTCGTCGATGATTTCGAACGTGATACCGGTGCGGCGCGTGATGCGATCGAGGAACAGGTCGACGTTCCGCGCCTCTCGCGTCGCGCTGGTCGCGACCGCCCGCACGTGTGTGATCTCGTAGCCGTCGATAATGCGCCGGAAACTGTCGAGCGCCGCAAGCGCCGCGTCCACGGTGCGCGATCGGATCAGGCCGGAAGAAAACGTATCGCGTCCGAGCAGGACGCCGCGGGACGCCTCTTCAATCGTGGTCACTGAGCGGTCGGCCGCGATTTGCGCGATCACGAGCCGAATCGCGGTCGCGCCCATGTCCAGGACCGCTATCAACGACGGCGCCGCAGTCGATGCATCAGTGGCCATGGTCGCGGAGGTTCGATGCGCTTGTCAGATCCTGTTGCACGGCAATGGGCGCGCCGATCATAGTCGCACGCTGTGGATCAGGCGCAAATACAGCGGTGTGTTTACACCGTTGTTACGCGTCGGGGATGTGGCGGACGCGGATGAGTAGCAAAGGGCTTGCTGAGACATTCGTCGTCACCGAAACGACATCTCTCACCGATAGCCTCACGACTTCTCTTAGCAGAGGAGGAGTCGATGAAAGCTCTACGGGAAAGACCGTTCGTAGCCCTCGCCCTCGCGACGACGCTCGTCAGCCAAATCGCGACAGTCACCGCGCAAGTCCGCGACGATAACTCGAGCGACCGCTCCGCATCCGTCGACGCCCGGCGCGGATCGACCGCAACGCCGATCAAACACGTAATCGTGATCATCGGCGAGAACCGGACGTTCGACAACGTCTACGGCACGTATGTGCCGAAGGATCATCAGCGCATCGCGAACCTGCTCAGCCGCGGTATCGTGAACGCCGATGGATCACCGGGATGGAATGCCGGCGCGGCGGAGCAGTTCCGGCTGAACTCGATCAACCCCGTCAAGTTCTTCGTCGACACGAACACGCTCACGAGTCCCGGCAAGACGCCGTACGCGCCGTTCCTGCCGACCCCCGAAGCGGGGAGCGCGCCGCCGCGCGCGGTGACGCTCGCGCAATTTCTCAAAGATCCTGCGCCCACGGCGCCGCCGTTCGATAGCCATTCGTTTTCGACGGCGCAGCTGCACGTGATCTCGCCGGTCCTCGCCAACAGCGATCTGTCGCTCCTGACGACCGGTGCGACCGGCCTCACGAATTGCACGGCCGACCCGACCGAGCCGCCGTCGCCCTGCCAGCAGCCCGACTCGCGCGTGAAGAACTTCGACACGCTGCCGAATACGGTGTTCCAGATCACGGGCCCGCGGCTGCGGTACGACAGCTACACCGGCGACATGGTGCATCGCTTCTACCATATGTGGCAGCAGTCCGACTGCGACGTCTCGGCCGCCACGCCAGACGACCCGGCCGGGTGCCGCAACGATCTGTATCCGTACGTCGGCATCGCGCGCGGCGACGATTCGGGCAGCAACTCGATGGGGTTCTACAACGTGCGGACGGGCGATGTGCCGCTCTTCAAGCGGCTCGCGGACGAATACACCATGAGCGACAACTACCATCAGCCGGTCATGGGCGGAACCGCGGTTCAACACACGATGCTCATGACGGGAGATGCCCTGCCGTGGGATGCGGTCGCCGGTTTTCCGACGCAGCCGCCGGCGGCGCAGGTCGCCGACCCCACACCAAAGAGCGCGACGAACCCCGCGTTCGTCAACGATGCACGGTGGACCTCGTGCGATCAGAGCAAGCCGGGCGTCAAGCCGATCTTCGACTACCTGAAATCGCTGCCGTGGCGGCCCGACCTGACGGCGTCCAATTGCGCGCCGGGCCGCTTCTACATGATCAACAACACGCGTCCGGGCTTTCTCTCGAATGGCGCGCTCAATACCGCGGCCATCAACGCCGGCACGGCCGCGCCGCCCTCGTCGCTCCGGACGATCGGCGACGAGCTGAATGAGCATCGGCTGTCGTGGGCCTATTACGGCGGCGGCTTCAACGCGGCGCGCCGATTCGACAACGGTTCGACCGATCCGGTCGACGTCCTGATTGGCACCGGCGGAGATTGGTACTGCGACATCTGCAACTCGTTCCAGTACGCGAAGTCGATCATGGGCGATCCCGCGCAGCGCGCCGCCCACATCAAGGACGCGGTCGACTTCTTCACCGACGTCGAACGCGGCAAACTGCCGGCGGTCTCGTACATCAAGCCGGACAGCTTCGACGATGGCCATCCGGCGAGCTCGAAGGCGGACCTGCTCGAGGCGCTCGTCGAGCGGGTCATCGACCAGCGTGAAGTCGCAACCGGGGCTCTTTGAGGAGACCGCGATCTTCGTGACGTTCGATGAGGGTGGCGGCTACTGGGATTCCGGGTTCTTCCAGCCGATCGATTTCTTCGGCGACGGACCGCGTATCCCGATGATCGTCGTGTCGAAGTATTCGCGCGGCGGCCGGATCGTCCACAACTATGCCGACCACGCGTCCGTGCTGAAGTTCATCGAGCGCAACTGGCGCCTGGCCCCGGTGACGGATCGCAGCCGCGACAACCTGCCGAACCCGATCGCCGCGCCAGGCGACCCCTACGTGCCGCTGAACATGCCGGCGATCAGCGACCTCTTCGAAATGTTTGATTTCGGCGGCGACCGCGGACACCGCAACAACTGAGCATCGGTCGACGCGCCTGGCGGCGATCCGTCAGGCGCGTTGCGCCGCGTTCTTCAACGCGTCGACCGCGAACTTCGCAGGCCTCGACAACCCGAACCAGTTCTTTGTATTCGCCTTCGACGACTCGGATCTGCCGTTCTACGTCCCGCAGCAATTCAAGAACGACCGCGATGACCGTCGGTAAGCATCGATTTACGAAAATTTCATCCGCCTGTTACGGAGTCGTCGCGCGGGTCCGCAATGATGCCTCCGTTCACCAGCACGTCATTCTGGAAGGTTTTTGACGCGGAGGTTTATGTGAGACTTCAGAAGCCGATTGCCACGGTACTCGCGGCGATGCTAGCCGCGCCTGCCGTGACGCTCGCGTCCGGTGGCGCACAGGCGACAAAATTCGACAAGTGGCAGGACAAGCCGATCAAGCACATCGTCGTCATCTTTGGCGAGAACATTTCCTTCGATCACTACTTTGGAACATATCCGAATGCGCTCGAATCCCAACGGGCGAGCCGCGCCTTTCACGCGGCCGCGGGCACGCCGACGGTCAACGGCCTGAAGGGCGCGCTCCTGACGCAGCAACCCGAATCTCAACGCCGCGAACGGCGCCGGCGCGACGAATCCGTTTCGCCTGAGCCCGCGCCCAGGCGTGGACCGCTTCGCAGAATCACGACTACATGCCGGAGCAGATGGCCTTCGACAAAGGCCTGATGGATCTCTTTCCGCTGAACGTCGGCACGCCCGACAACGCGACGATGAAGCCGAGCGGGCTGACCGCGACGACCGGTCTCACGATGGGCTACTACGACGGCAACACCGTGACCGCGCCTGTGGAACTACGCGCAGCACTTCGCGATGAGCGACAACTCGTACAGCGACCAACTTCGGCCCGTCGACCGTCGGCGCGCTCAACCTGATCGCCGGACAGACCAACGGCGTCTCTCACACCGAGAACGGGACGGGCGACGAGACCGACGGCGGCAACGGCTCGCTCACGGTCATCGGCGATCCGGATCCCTATCTCGATGTCTGCTCCGGTTCGACGACGAACCAGGTCGAGATGAAGGGGCGGAACATCGGCGACCTGCTGAGCGCGGCCGGCCTGACGTGGGGCTGGTTCCAGGGCGGGTTCGATCTGACCAAGAAGAACCCGAACGGCACGACCGGCTGCGCGCGCAGCACCGTCTCGCCGGTGATCAACGCCATCGCGCCGGGCAACAAGGCGGCGACGGTCACCGACTACTCGCCGCACCATCAGCCGTTCCAGTACTACCCGTCGACCCGCAACCCGCAGCACACGCGTCCGACCGGCGTGCACATCGATCGGGCGCGACGGCGACGCCGCCAACCACCAGTACGATCTCGATGATTTCTACGCCGCGGTCAACGCCGGCAACTTCCCGAGCGTCAGCTTCCTGAAGGCGACGAAGTACCAGGATGCGCATCCGAGCAACTCCGATCCGCTCGACGAGCAGGCGTTCGTCGTCCACGTCCTGAACTTCCTTCAGCAGCGGCCCGAGTGGTGCGAGACGGCCGTCGTCCTCGCGTATGACGACTCCGACGGCTGGTACGATCACCAGATGGGACCCATCGTGAACCACTCGACGAGCCCGGCGGACGCGCTTGAGCGGCCCGTCGATCCCGCCACCGGCGTCGGCCAGTGCGGCACGGACGGTCCGACGACGGCGCTGCCCGGCCCCGACGGCGTCGCGCACGCGCAGGGTCGTTGCGGCTACGGCCCGCGGCAGCCGCTGCTGGTGATCTCGCCGTTGGCGCAGGCAGAACTTCGTCGACCACACCGTGACCGATCAGTCGTCGATCATCCGCTTCATCGAGGACTACTGGCTGCACGGCCAGCGCATCGGCGACGGCTCCTTCGACGCGATCGCCAACTCGATCGACAGCATGTTCGACTTCGGCAGCGACGATCATCACTCGGCATTCGATCACAAGAACCGGTGCGATGCGTCCGACTTCCTGATCCTCGACGAGAGCACCGGCGAGGTGCTGTCCCGCAAGCGCTGATACTCCACGCCCCAAGACCACGTGCATGCGCGCGCCCGGCGCGCATGCACGCGCGATACATGGCCGCAAGCGGCGAGGGTCGATCGAAAGGAACTCCCGAGTGTCCGTCAGCAGACGAGTCTTTCTTCGCCGGAGCGGCGCCGCGACCGCCGGCCTGAGCCTTGGCATTTCTCACGGACTGCTCGCCTTCCAGAAGCCGGCGCGGCACGCGATGACGACCGCCTCACGGCCGGCAGACGCGCTTCGCGCCGACACGCTCGCCAAGTTCGTCGACGCGCTGCCGATCCCGCCGAAAGCGCAGCCCAGCGGCGTGCGCGACGACCCAGCGCCGGGATACGGTCTGCTACCGCGCCGTGATGAGCGAGGTGCGACAGCCGCGTGCACCGCGATCTGCCGCCGACGAAATTCTGGAGCTTCGGCGGGTCGTTTCCGGGGCCGACGTTCGAGGCGCGCCGGGGTCAAGGCATATGGATCGAGTGGGTCAATCGGCTGCCGCCCAAGCATTTCCTGCCGATCGATCACACGATTCATGGCGCCGAGGCCGACAAGCCTGAGGGCCGCGCGTCGGTTCATGTCCACGGCGCTCGCGTTGCGGCCCGAGCACGACGGCTATCCCGAGCACTGGTTCGACACCGGCAGCTCGGCGAACTCCTACTATCCGAATAATCAGCGACGCCGCGACGCTCTGGTACCACGACCACACGATGGGCATCAACCGGCTGAACGTTTACGCCGGACTGATGGGCATGTATGTGATCCGCGACGCCGCCGAAGAGGCGCTCAACCTGCCACGAGGTCGCTTACGATATTCCGCTTCTCATCTGCGATCGCCTGCTGCGGTCGAACGGCCAGCTCGACTACCCGACATCCGGCGATCCCGAGATGCCGTGGGTGGAGGACGCGAGCGGCGACGCCATTCTCGTGAACGGCAAGCTCTATCCGTATCTCGACGTGGAACCGCGCAGGTATCGCTTTCGGATCGTCAACGGCTCGAACAGCCGGCTTCTCCGGCTGTCGATGGATGCAGGTGCTGAGATTCATCAGATCGCGACCGACCAAGGGCTGATGGCCCACCCGGTCGGCCTCGACGTCATACGCCTGGCTCCCGCCGAGCGCTGCGAGATCGTCGTCGACTTCGCGGCCCATCGGGGCGCGCAGGTCGTGCTGATGAACGATCAGCTGCCCATGATGCAGTTCCGCGTCTCACGCGACGTGATGATCGACGGCAGCGCGCTTCCGCCAACGCTCAGCGACGTGCCGGTGCTGCAGGAGTCCGACGCTTCGCAGACGAGAGTGCATTCGCTTGGCCAGCAGGACGACCTGCTCGCCCGGCCGATGCGCATGCTCCTCAACCAGACGCCGATGGCACATGCCGGTCACCGAGCGCCCGACGCTCGGCTCGACGGAGATCTGGAGTCTCGTCAACGAGACCGACGACTCGCATCCGATCCATCTGCACCTGGTGCGATTTCAGATCCTCGATCGGCGGAATTTCGACCTCGTTCAACTTCCACACGCAAAAGCGGATCGTCCACACGGGGCCGCCATTCCTCCGGATCGCAGCGAGATCGGCTGGAAGGATACCGTGCGCGCCGAGCCTCGGATGATCACGCGGATCATCGTGCCCTTCGAAGGGTTCGCCGGCCGATACATGTGGCACTGCCATCTCCTCGAGCACGGCGACAACGAGATGATGCGTCCGTTCGACGTTGTCTAGGCGTGGGTGTTTGAGTCTTTCTCCGATGCACGCCCGAGCTTTTCCCAGGCGCTGAAGGTACGAGCGCATGAACCGCGTTGGCCTCCAGCGTGCACGGCACCGGTTCGGAAAGCTCGACTCGAACCCGAACGGGCCGCTGAGACGAACATGGCATTTCGCATACAACCTGATGAGTCCGTGTCGCGCGGGGTCCAACGACTCGCGGTGAAATCGCTCAAAACGGCGCGTCGTGAGCTGGGACGCCAAACACCCCCGGGCGACGAGGCGATCCATGAGGCACGAAAGAGCGTGAAGAAGGTGCGCGCCATTGTCGACGCGATCGAAGCGGGCGGTGGCCGTGCGAGCGCCAATAGCCGCAAGCGTCTTCGTCGAGTCAGTCGCGTCCTCTCGCCGTTGAGAGATGCCGACGCGATGCTCACGACGCTGGCCGAACTGAGACGCAGGAACCCGCGGCTGTTCACGGAGCAGACGTTCACCCGCCTACGGCGCGAATTGTCGACGAAGAAGCGGGAGGCGATGGACGCTGTTGAGCGTCAGGGCCGTTGGAAGCACGTCGAGCGAGACCTGCGCGTGCTTCGCGCGTCGGCGAAACGATGGCGGGTCGGCCACCACGGATTCGCCGCGCTCGAGTCGGCGCTCCGATCGACACATCGCAAGGGGTGGCGGGCATTGAACCGCGCGGAACAAAGCCAGGACGCCGCCGATTTCCACGAGTGGCGCAAGAAGATGAAGGCGCTGTGGTATCAGTTGCGCCTTCTCGAAGGCGGAGGCGGGGTCATCAAGCAGCATATCGCCGCGCTTCACCGCGCCGAGGCATGGCTGGGGGATGAACACAACGTCGTGGTGTTCTGCGGCGAATTATCGAAGAACGCGTCCATCTGCGCTGGACCGTTCGACCTCCAGCGGCTGACGGCGGCGGCTGATCGGTATCAGTGTGAGTTGAGACGCAAGGCGCTCGCGACGGCCCGGCCGATTTACCGTCGGAAGTCGCGGGCATACGTGCGGGCCATCGAGCGAGTCTGGAAGACGAGCCGCCACCAGAGCTCCGGCCGTCGCGCTCGCTCGCATCGTCGAGCAGCCTGAGTGGAGGACCTTCGACTGACACGCGCCGGTCACATCGGGGTCCTATGCTGTGCCTAGAGGACCATTCCTATGACCGATTCGACCCTGAATGACGTGCTGGGGCTCATCCGGATGGAGTACCTGCGAAATGCCGGACCTGAAACTTACGTACCGTCAAGCGTGTCGACTCTGGAGCCTGTCGGACGAACGGTGCGAGATCGCGCTTGAACGCCTGATCCATTCGGGCTTTCTCGCACGCACGGCCGATGGGTCGTACGTCCGCGGCGGACAATTGTGACCGTTTGTTTACATCGGCCGAGCTGTCGATGCTCGATAAGATGCGAGCGGAGAAGGAACTATGACGTCTGAACGCTCCGACAAGATCGATGAAGTTGCGAACGACCTGGACGAACTGAAGACGACGGTCGAGGAGCTCAAGGAAGATCCTCCGCGCGGCGTGAAGCCGAAGTCCGTCGAGAAGCTGACCGACGCCGTGGAACGAGCGCGGGACGCGGCGGACACGTTGGAGGAAGAAACTGACGACTGAACTACCGAACAAGTAACACGAAATTAACTGAATCGTTACTGTCACGACGAAGCGCGCTCGTACTGTCGTGCCTCACATTGATTCCTTCAGTGAGGTACGAGATGCTCCGACGCTTTTGTGTGCTGATGCTGGTCCTCGCCGCGTGCGTGCGGCCTTCACCGGCGGCCGCTCAGGCTGGCCGCGCCATGACCGGATCGGTCATGGACCCCGATAACAAGGCGGTCGTCAACGCCGCGGTCCTGATTCGTAACGAGGCGACCGGCGAACTGCTCACGACGACGACTGACGGGACGGGGACATTTTCCGCGCCGACGCTCTCGGACGGATCGTACTCGGTGGAAATCCTCGTGCCTGGGTTCGAAACCGTTCGCCGCACAGGCGTCCGCGTCAGCGAAGGCACGCCCGCCAGAGTGTTGATTCAGCTGAGCATCGCGAACATTAGCGAGACCGTGACGGTCTCCACGGCGCTCCCCGCCGCAGCGGTCGCAGCACCGTCGCAGGCTTCATTGACCGCGCGCTCGGCGCAGTCGCTCATCAGCGCCGAATACATCCACAACTACACGTCGCCCGTGTCCGACTACAGCCAGGTGCTGCAGATGGCGCCCGGCACGTTCAACGTCAGCGCGAATGGCCCGGGCCTCGGCGACACGAAGACGTTCTTCCGCGGATTCAAGGACGGTCAGTACAGCATGACCTACGACGGGATTCCGTTCAACGACACGAACGACCCGACGCACCATTCGTGGGCGTTCTTCCCGGCGCAGACGATCGGATCGACGGTCTTCGACCGCAGCCCTGGATCGGCGGCGACCATCGGGCCGTCGACCTACGGCGGCTCGGTGAACCTGCTCTCGCGGTCGCTCAATGCCGATCGGCAGCTGGATGCGACGGTGTCGTACGGCTCGTTCAACACCCGGCTGTTCGACGTGGACTTCAACACCGGCGCCTCGGCGAGGGCGGCAAGTCGCGGTTGATGTTCGACGCCCACGAAATGCGCGTCGGACGGCTACCAGACGTTCAACTACCAGAAGCGCGACGCGTTCTCGGCGAAGTACCAGTACCAGGTCAGCGAAAACACGTCCGTGACGGCGTTCACGTCGATCATGCATCTGGCCAGCAACACGCCGAACCAGAAAGGATCGACGCGCGCGCAGATCGCCGCAGTTCGGCGACAACTTCCTGATGACCGACGATCCGAACTCGCCGCTCTATTACAAATTCAATTTCTATTCGATTCCCGACCGACTTCGAGTACGTCGGCTTCCGCAAGATCCTGTCGAGCGGCTGGTCGATCGACGACAAGGCGTACACGATGCGCTACTACAACAAGCAGAACTACAACGGCACAACGTCGATCACGACGACGAGCGCCACCGACAAGCTGAACAGCTACCGGAAGTACGGCAACATCCTGCCGATCTCCTACGTCTCCGACAAGGGCGTCTTCCGCACCGGCCTGTGGTCGGAATACGCGAACACCGACCGCTATCAGACGCCGTCGGATCCGCGCACCTGGATCGACGCCGCGCTGCCGAACTTCCACGAGATGTTCGGCACGACGAGCTTGCAGCCGTACGCCGAGTACTCGCTGGCGCGCGATGCCGAACCTGACGATCACGCCAGGCATCAAATACGCCTACTACAAGCAGGACCTCACGCAATTCGCCGACAACGGCAAGACGGTCGGCAATCTGAACGGCGCCGCATCGGTCGATCACGTCGCGGAATACCACTCGACGCTGCCGTCGATCGACGCGCACCTGCTTCTCCAGTCGTACTGGTCGATGTACGCGCAGTACGGCAAAGGGCAGAACATCCCGCCCTCGAGCGTGTTCGACGTGAAGAACGCGCAGGTCGGCACGCTGCCGAAGCCGATTCTCACCGACACCTACCAGGTCGGCTCGGTCTGGAAGTCGCATCGCGCGACGCTCGACGTGGACTACTACCACATCAAATTCCAGAGCGATTACTCGTCGACGTTCGACCACGTGACCGGCGATACGATCTACTTCCTGAACGGCGAGTCGGTGACGCAGGGCGTCGAAGCCGAAAGCACGATCCTCGTCGGCGGCGGCCTGGCGGTCTATCTGAACGGGACGAAGGGCACGGCGAAATACACCGACTCCAATCTCTGGGTGCAGAACGCGCCGAGCGATACGGAAACGCTCGGCCTCACCTACAACATCGGCAGCTGGAACGTCGGCCTGTTCAGCAAACGGGTCGGCGAGATGTGCAACGACAACGGCAGCCATTCACCAGGCCGTTCCGATCGATCCGTTCAACATCACGAACCTGTTTTTCAACTACACCGTGCGCGGATCGTCGAGGCTGTCGAATTCCCGAATCCGCCTCGCGGTGAACAATTTGACCGACAGCCACGCCATCACGGCGGTCAGCCCGGCATCCACGAAATCGAACGCGCCGAATGCGGCGGACGTGCTGACGCTGATGGCGGGCCGCAGTGTGTCGGTGGCCTTCACGGTCGGCTTCAACCCGCGCTAATCGCAGCTGGCGCGACGATCCGCCGTCCGATCAGCGCATCTCTCCCGGCGGTCTGCGCGATGGCGCAGACCGCCTTCCCGTCCCATCATCCAGTTCGTGTTCACGACGCCGCGGTCGACGTCGTCGTCGTGGTGGCGGCGTGACCGATTAGAGCGAAGGATTGAGGTCTGCGTTGCCGTCTCGTTACGTCGTTGTTACGAACGCAACGAGGGAGTCACAATAAGCGGTTACCGCCGACCTGGTTGCGTATTTGCAGCGTGGCGAACGCGTGAGTGCACCGACAGTCGCCGCCGTGCTTCCCCGACCAGTCACAGCGGAGCCGCTTTCACGCGTTTTCGTCCACAGCCTCGCCTGGAGCGGCGTGACGCGTTGGCTGGCCCAGGCGCTGACCTGGGGTTCCACGCTCGTCATCGCGCGGCTGCTCGCGCCGGAAGACTACGGCATCGTCGCGATGGCGGCGGTCGTCGTCGGCTTCGTCGCCGTGGTGAGCGAGCTGGGCGTTGGCGTGACGGTGGTAACGATGCGCGACCTCACGAGCGCACAGATTGCGCAACTGAATGGTCTCGCGATCGTCATGGGCATCGCCGCATTTGTGATGGTCGCCGGCTCGTCGCCCGTCATGGCCGCCGCGTACGGCCGGCCCGCCTTGATGCCGGTGATCGCTGCGATGGCTGTGACCTTTCTCGTCGCGGGACCTCGAACGGTTCCGGCAGCGCTTCTTCAGCGAGACCTCCATTTCAGGTACCTTGCGGTGATTGAGAGCGCGCAGGCGATTGTCGGCGCAGCCGTTACGCTCGTGGCCGCCTATGCGGGATGGCGCTACTGGTCGCTCGTCGCGGGCACGATCGCGAGCGCGTGTGTGCTGACAATGTTGACAGTCGGCGGCCGGGCCACGGCCGTCGCGTGGCCGCGCCGCCGCAGCCTCGGTCGCGCCTTGACCTTCACGGGACATCAGCTCACGGGTACGATCGCGTGGTACCTGCTACTCGAACGCCGACTTCGCCGTCGCTGGGGCGTTGCTCGGCGCCGCACCGCTCGGCGTGTACTCCATGGCGTGGACGCTCGCACGTATGGTGCCTGAACGCCTGACATCAGTCGTCATCCGCCTGACGCCGGCGTTTTTTTCCGCCGTGCAGCACGATCTCGCGTCGCTCAAACAGTGGGTCTATCAGCTGACGGAAGCCGTTTCGCTGTTTTCCTTTCCGGCGCTCGTCGGGCTCGCGATTATCGCCGACGATGCGGTCCGGCTGGCGGCGGGCCCGAAGTGGGTGGCTGCGGTACTGCCGCTGCGACTGCTGGCAATTTACGGCGCCTACGACGTGACCGCACAGCTTTTGACGCGCGCGCTCAATGCGGCGGGCGATAGCCGGTTCCCTGCGAGAGTAGGCCTGTTGCTGCTCTTCCTCCTACCGCCGGCGTTCGTCGCAGGCTCACGATGGGGTCCCTCCGGCATCGCGTGCGCGTGGCTCATCGTGACGCCGGCAGCACGCAGCCTCCTCCTCATGCGCGCGCGGCGGCGTCTTGGCATCCGCCTCACTGACTATGCGCGGGCGCTCTGGCCGGCGATGAGCGCGACGATGCTGATGGCGCTGGCGACGATCGTCATCGCGTTCTTGACGCGACGGGCCCCATTGGCTGTGAGAACCGGCGGCGAGGTGCTCGTCGGCGCGGCTGTTTACTCTGGCGCGCTGCTTGGTTTGCACCGCCGGCGTATCGACGCCTGGCGGCGCGAGTGGATTCGACTGCGAGCCGCATGAAAGTCCTTCACCTCGCACCGCCTGCGGTGGGGCGGGATGCGTTGACGGCGCATTCGTTCATCGACGAAGAGATGCGCGCGCTGAGCGCGGCCGGGATCTGCTGCTACGTGCAGTCCGATGCGACGGCGGATCGCGACGGCGGAAACAACATCCCGGTCGTCGGCGTTGCGCCATCACGCGGGCGACGGGTGAGCCGCATGCTGACGTCCGCGCGGACGAATGCGCGGAATCTGCCGTTCTCCGCGATTGGTAACCCGCGTCAACTGATGCACGCGCTCTGCGTGGAGGACGCCGCCGCGGCCCTCGTCGTGAAGGAGAAGATCGACCTCATTCACAGCCACTTCGGCTGGCCGGGCGGATTCGGCGGGACGCTGGCGTCGGCGGCAAGCGGAGTCGCTCTCGTCGCGAGCCTTCGAGGCATGGATCTTCTCGTACGGGCGGACATCGGTTACGGGTTGCGGCGCGACGGTGCATACGGCGCAGCCATCACGCGGCTTCTCGCTACCGCGCACCGCACGATCTACGCGACCGACTTCCTCCGCCGAGAAGGGCTCGAGGCGGGCGCGCCAGCGGATCGCGCCGTGATCGTTCGCAAGGGCGTGGACTTGAACCGCTTTCGTCCAAGCGCCGATCGCCCGGCCGACCAGGCGCGGCTTGGTTTCATACCACCGGTTATCCTTGCGGTTGGGACGCTCGGTCCGCGAAAAGGCCATCGACACCTGCTCGAGGCGTTGCACGGTCTGCGGTCGCTTCCGTGGACGCTCGTTATCTGCGGTGAAGGACCGGATCGGCACGCGCTCGAGGACCGCGCGCGCGATCTCTCGATTGCCGATCGCGTGCGCTTCCTCGGACAGGTCTCTCGATCCGAAATCGGGCGATATTTCGGCGCCGCGGACGTTTTTGTGCACGTCGCGCTCATCGAGGCCGCAGGCAACGTCATCCTCGAATCGCAGGCGTCAGGCTGCGCGACAATCGCCTCGGACTCCGGCGGTCCACCCGAATACATCGTTGCCGGCGAAACCGGATTGATCGTGCCGCCGGGCGACCCTGTCGCGCTCCGACACGCGCTCGAAACAGTGCTCGTAAACCCCGCTCTTCGCCAACAGATGGGCGCAACGGCTCGGCGGATCGCAGAGGCTCACTACGCGTATCCGCGGATGATCGCGGATCTCATCGGCGTGTACCGCAGCGCATCCGGCCATTCATAGCGCCACAGGCTCCGACGTCTCAGGCCGAGGGAGACGGACCGACATCGGCGGCTTCGACCGATGTGTCGGCGGCGCGACCAGCCGATCGTAGAGGCCAACAAGCGCGCGGCCGCTCCAGTCCCAGTCATAGAGCTGATACGGCCCTGTGACCGCGACAGGCGGATTCGCATTCGAAAACCGGTTCCCGATCCGTTCGATCTACCAGATCGGCGCGCGACAGTCCGCGTCGAGGTACGCGAGCACGTCGGCTTGGGCGGCTCGCCGCGCCGCTTCGCGGGCCGTCACGAGTCCCTTCGTTCGCTCCGGTAACACGCGAACACCTGGAACGATGCGGGCGAGCGCGCCGGTCAGGAACCTGGATTCGTTGTAGGCGCAGACGATCGCCGCGATGGTCAGCGGCATAGGGGCGCCTTCCTCATGCGGCGCAGGATACAGGGCCGCTGTAACAACAACGCAGCAGCCACATCACATCGCTGTAACCCTGTGCGCCATTCCACCATGTCACACGAACGTCGCGCGCGACGCGGACACTGGACGTGCATCCGGCACGACGTCGGATGGTGTTCGGAAAGGAGATGGCAATGGACGCATCTGCGGCGAACGTCCTCGTCTCGATCGTCGTCCCCGCCTTCCGCGCGAGCCGCGACATCACCGGCGCGCTGCAGTCGATTTTCGACCAGACCGTCACGGACTTCGAAGTCATCGTCGTCAACGATGGATCGCCGGACACGCCAGAGCTCGAGCGAGCGCTCGCGCCGTTCCGAAGCCGGATCCGCTACCTAACGCAGGAGAATCGCGGCGCCGGGGCCGCTCGAAACGCGGGGATTCGTCAGGCGCGCGGCCGGTACGTGGCCTTTCTCGACGCGGACGACTTGTGGACCGTGGATTTCCTCAGCCGACAGCTGGCCTTCCTCGAGGCCAATCAGCACTGTGACCTCGTCTACTGCGACGCCATCATCAGCGGCGAGACGACGCTCGCAGGCCGGCGGTTCATGGAGATGGCGCCGTCGGAGGGTCCCGTCACGCTCGTCAGCCTGCTCGAGCAGCGATGCAACGTTCTGCTGTCGACCGTGGTGATGCGGCGCGAGCCGCTCCTCGAGGTCGGCCTCTTCGACGAGACCCTGCGTCGCGGTCAAGATTTCGACCTGTGGCTCCGCCTTGCGCACCGAGGTTCCACGCTCGCATATCAGCCGCTCGTACCTTGCGGAGCGGCGCGCCAGGACCGATGGCCTATCGGGCAGTGCGGTCACCGAGATCGAACGTGCCTTGAATGTGCTCGAGCGATTCGGCCGAGCGCATGTCCTTCCGGTCCACGCCCGCACCGCACTCAGAGTGCGAGCCATGGCGCTCATCGATCGTCTCGAGATCGAGCAGGCGAAGCAGCGTATTCTCGAAGGCAACTTCGCCGCCGCGAAATACCATCTCGCCGCTCCCCGCCAGCGGACACTCAAGCTGCGCGTCGCGTTGGTCGCCGTGCGGTTGGCGCCGCGCATGGCGCGTCGACTCTACATGATGCTCGTGCCGGCCGTCGGCCTGAGGGCGTTTCGCGCGGCGCCCTTGTAGGTCACGCGGCCTATTGTTCTCTTGTACTCCGGCCGACAAATCGGTAGGGTCCGCATCATGTACTTCACACCGCGCACCGACAAGTGGGAGCCGTGGATTTTCGCGACGTTGTGCCTCGGCGCACTCGTCGCCGGTCTCGCAATCCATTTCTTGGCTTAGGCCTTCGACCGCGTCGGCCCCTCTACCTGTGTGAGGGGTTCCAGCGGACGCCAATCGCGTACGTCGGCTGATAGAATTCGCGCTGGACGACGTACTGCGGGCTGCCGTTGTAGAAACCGAATACCTCGTTCGTCAGGTTCAGACCGTACACGATCACCGACAAGCCGGATGCGACGCGGATGCTCGCCTGCGCGTCCACCTGCAGGTGCGCGTACAGGTAGCTGTCGCCACCTGGCCCGCTGATCCCGGCGGCAGTGATATCCGACGCGGCGATCGGCGTGCCGTCGCTCTTCAGGTTCTGATACTGATAGGCATAGAGGTTGGCGCCGTTGTAGCTGACACCGAGTCGGATCGACATGGGGCCACGGTCGTACGTGGGGCTGACGTTCCACGTGTGAGGCGCCTGCCGCAGGAGTGCGGGATGATCGGTGCGCAGCGGCAGCCCACGCGCGGACGACGACGTGAAGCTGTAGTTCGCCGAGAGGCCGAATCCCTTCAGCGGCCCTGGCAGGAACCCGAGGTGCTGCAGGTATGCGAATTCAACACCCTGCAGCGTTGCGCTTCCGGCGTTCCCCGGCTGCGATACCAAAAACCCTGCATACGGTCCCGTGGTCGGCCGCGTCTCGGTTGCGATGATCGGATCGGTCAGATGCTTGTAGAAGTACCCAGCCTGAATGAGCCCGAACGGGGCGAGGTACTGCTCGAGCAGGACGTCAACATTGTCGGCATGTTCAGGTTTCAGACCCGGATTGCCGAGACTGACGGTCGGCGGATTCTGTGTGTCGTCCACGGTGCCGACCGCTTGCGCGAGATTCTGCGGATCCGGCCGCGCCAGCGCGCGGCTGTAGACGAGACGCACAGCGGTGTTCGGCGACGACGCGAACTTCAGCGACGCGCTCGGCAGCACGTCGACGTAATCGCCACCCGCTGAGAAATCCTCCCTGCCGGTGTTGGCGTTGAAGCTCAGCGTATCGACGTGCGTCGACTCGATCCGCGCGCCGGTGATGAAGCGCACCCGCGGCGACACATCGATCGTATTCATCAGATAACCTGCGGCGACACGCTCGGTCAGGTTGTAATTCGAATCGTTCGGCCCGGGTCCGCCGCTCACGACGAACTGCTGCGGATGCGACTGCACGTAGCTCTGCACCAGCGAGTAGTCAACGTTCTGCACCGGCCACGGGTACGCCTTGTCGTAATAGGTCGAATCGCTGAAGCCGCCCGCAAACTGTGCAATCGGAATCGTCACGCCCTTCGCGACAGTGAAAGTGGTTGTGTACCAGTTGTCGTACTTGCGCGCGTCGCGGATCTTCGCGCCGAACTCGAACGTGCCGAACTGATCGCCAACGCGATAGAGCGCGCCATACGCGGCTGACGCCTGCACGTTCCGCTGCGCCGACTCGCCAACCGACGCAGGCGACCAGTTGGACAGCTTGTAGTTCGCAATGTCCTCGGTATTCGCCGCGCCTGGCGTGAAACACGATGCGCTGAACTGTGGCGCATAGCCATCGACGGTCGCGGAGCCGACGTTGGTGCAGTTCGTGTCGCCGCCGTTCCATTTGAACTTGGATCCGCCGTTCCCGCCCGACTGCAGCATGCGCGACCGGGCGAACGACACGTCCCACGTCAGCCAGTTCTGCCTCAGCGTATGGCGGCCGCTCGCGACGAGGTTCCCGATGGCGTAGTCGGGGCGGCGCCAGTCGATGCTCGCGCCGGGGACGTCATCGTCGTTCAGCGTGTAGACCCATTTTTGTCCCCAGTTGCGAAATGTCGAGTACAAGCCCCGTACCGAGAGGCTCGTGTTGTTGTCGACGCGGTAATCGGTGCTGCCGGTCAATCCCCATCGGGTGCGGTAGTACATGTAGTCACGAAGGTCGAGGCTGTCGTAGTGGGGACTGAGGCTGCTCACGGTTGGCGATGGCTCGATGTCGTTGATGCCGCGTCCGTTCCAATCGTAAGTGCCGCCAAGAAGGACGCCGAGCGCCTTGTCCGGCCCGAAGCGCTGGCCAATCGTCGCGCCGGTCTGGCTGACGCCGCGGCCGCCGATGATCGGCGTATATCCGCCAAGGCCGGACAGCATGGCCATCGGTTTGTCCCCGGCCGTCTTCGTGCGCACGTTCACGCTGCCGCCGATGCCATCACCGTCCATGTTCGCCTGCAGCGTCTTGTTGATCTCGATGGAGTCGACGAGATCCGAAGCGAGTGTGTCCAGCTTGATCTGGCGCACGCCGCTTTCCGGCGAGGGCACGTTCACGCCGTCGATGGTCATATTGCTCAGCCTCGGCTCGGTGCCGCGGATCTGCACATATTTCCCTTCGCCTTCGTCCCGCTCCAGCGTGACGCTCGGCAAGCGGCCGAGAGCGTCAGCGACGTTCGCGTTCGGCAGGCTGGTGATGACCTCCGACGACAGGACCTGCACGATGTTGTCTGCGGTCCGCTCGCGGTTGATCTGCTCGGCTTCGCCACGGGGCCGCTCGGCCGTCACGAGGATGCTCTCGCTCTGGCCCCCTACGTCGAGTTTCGAATCGATGCGCACGGTCTCGCCGGCGACGACCGTGACCTCTCTCGTGAACTCCGTGAATCCGATCGAGTCGACCGTCACGGTATACACGCCCGGCGCCAGGCCGTTGATTACGAAATCACCGGTGGTGTTGGTAACGGCGTGGGCGCTCCCCGGTGACAGCCATCACCGTCGCGCCTTGTAATACCGCATTCGACGTGTCCGTCACGCGGCCCTGAATCGACCCGCGGCTGCTCTGCGCCGATGCCCGGCCGGCCTGGAGCAGGCCGAGCAGCGCGATCGCCACCGCCACGCGAATTACTTGCGACATGAGAACCCTCGCTTCCTGTTGAAACAACTTTCGGAAGAAGAGGGTAGTCGCGCGTTTCTACTGCCGTGTGTCGTTGCTGCAAACTTCGAGTAACTATTCGGACGAGAGCCGCCGCGTCGGTTTGGTCACGACAAATCGATCGATTTCCGCTCCCGTCTCGTCGATCTGCGACATCGTGAGGCGGCCGCCATCGATGTCGAACACGCTGATCGAGTGCCGATCGGTCACCATCTTGACAACGTACGCCTCATGGCCGTCGTTTTCGTGCGTCCAGCGCGCCGGATTGTCGGTGAAACCAGCGTCGTAGAGATGCTTGCCACCCGCGCCGGTGACGAGAAAGAGCACGCCGTTGGCCTGCGTGTTCGTGATGCCGTCGAACGCACGGTCGATAGTGAACCGCCCCGGGACCCGCCGATCCTTCTCGCCGATCGCCGCCGACCTCCCGCCGCCGGCGGGGGCGAACCGCATCGGCCGCGGCCGCTGGTAGTTGTGCTCGTGTCCGCTCAACACGATGTCGACGCCGTGCGCCTCCAGCAGTGGCGCGAGGACGCGCATGTGTTGCACCTCGTAATGCTCGTTGCCGACGTTGAACGGTGGATGATGAAAGACGACGAACTTCCAGCGGGCGTCGGTGCTCGACAAATCGGCGGCGATCCACTGCTGCAAGGCGCCGTCGTTTGGATCGACGTACCGGTTCGAGTCGAGGCACAGGAAATGCGCATCGCCGTAGTCGAACGAATAGTTCGCCATTCGTGGAAAGCGCGCGCCAGCCGAGTCCTTGAACGCGGCGATCCGCGCAGCGGCTCCGATCATCGGCGTCGGGTAGGTCGGCGCGTCAGGACCGTTGAGGGGCAGGTGCATCGCCGTGTAGTAGGCGAGCGCGTCGGGATTGCGTGTAAAGTCGGCGACCTCGTGGCCGCGCTCGTCCTTGCCCTGGACATCGTGGTTGGCGATCACGGTATAGAACGGCACCGAGCGAAGGAGCGGCGCACCAATACGCGCTCCGGCGACGTCCGCGTTGTAGATCGGAAAAAAGTACCGCTGGTACTCGTCGTCGGTGCCGCTCTCGTAGACGTTGTCGCCGCAGTTCATCACGAAATGCGGATGTTGACGATACGTGTGATACGCCGTGGCACGGTCGCTGATGTCACCATACGAGTTGTCGCCAAACGCGACAAAGCGGATGCGCTGGCCTCGCGGTTGGCGCGTCGTGACGAACCCTTCCGCCAGCGCCGTCCCGTTGCCGCGGACCCGATAGAAGTACTTGCGGCCAAGCGCGAGCCGGTCGAGCGTCGCCGTCCAGTTCACGCGAGATTCGGCGTCGCCGCCGTGCCCCGAGGGTCGCGGCACGCTCACGCACGCCGCTGTGCGGTCGTACCGGTCCGTCGCGCCAAATTCCACGGTGAAATCGGCCGTCGCCCTCGAGCGTCTGCCAGGCGACCACGATCGATTCCGCGCCGTCGCGCAGCAGACTGTTCGGGCCCGGTTGGATGTAGGGGAGCACCGTGAACAGCGGGAGTCCGGCGCTGGCGAGCGCGGACGCGGCGAAGAGGCCGTCACCGACCGGGCTCACCGCCAAGGCGGTGAAGCCGCCCGCTGACCGCAGAAAATCTCGACGGTTAATCATGCGGGCAAGGTTGGACCCGGCGTTTGACGATCGCGTGTCAGGGATGCGACATCCGGGTAACTTTCCGCGTCGCACGCTTCTCGTTTGGACGCTTCGGCGCGCCGCTCTGGGTGGTTCGCGATATGAAGTTCTAGACTCGTCCGTCAGGACTTGATGACGATGAACCACGCCGCGACGATCGGACCCTGCGGGCCGCGGCCGCGTCCACCAGGCGCCGCCGCGGGCGGCGGCGCGTTCGGGTCCGGAGGCGGCACCGGGCCGCGCTCCGGTTGGAACAGATATGCATTGTGCGTCTTCGGATCGACCGCGATCGTTTTGGCACCGGCAAACGTCGGAACCGTTGCCACGACCGTGTACTTATCCGCTGAGTCCTGGTGGACGACGGTGACGTTGCCTTCGCCGCCGTTCGGAATGTAAATCAGCTTTCTCGACGGATCCCACCCCAAGGCGTCCACGCGCGTGCCGTTCGGAATCGACGCCACGACCTTACCCGTGCTCGCATCCACGACGACCGATGTCTTGTTGCAGCCGGAAAAAATGCGGTTCGTCGCCTTGTCATACGCGATGCCGGTTGGTCCTTCGCACGGCGCGAGGGGCCACGATGCCGTCGCCTTCCATGTATGGGCGTCGATGACCTGGATCGTATGCTTGCCTTCGTTGTTGACGAAGATGTGGCCCTTGCCGTCTGCGGCGGCGCCTTCGGGTGCCGTGTCTTCGAGCTCCACCGTCGCGACGATGTCACCGCTCTTCGGATCGATCGCGGTCAGCGTGCCGATGGGCCGACTGTGATTCGTGAGAATAATCTTGTCGTCCGGTTCGTCATACATAATGCCGTCAAGGCCAGGCCCAACCTTGATCTGCCGCAGCACCTCGAGCGTCTTCAGGTCGAACATCGTGACGGTCTGGTCGCCGCCATTGGTCGTGAAGCCATGACCTGCGGCGGTGGCGAGACCAGCGCCGTGGACGCCGGGAGTGTTCGGAATATCGCCGACCACTTTGCCCGAGGCACCGTCGACGACCATCATGTGACTTGCGCGCGAGACAAAAACGCGTCCGGTTGCGGGCTCGACGGCGACATAGTCCGTACCGCCCTCGCCTTTGATATCGAATTTGTCGACCTTGAACGTCTGCGCGTGCCCGACGGCAGGAACGACCACTGCGACGGCGATGCAGCAGGCCAGAGTACTCAGCATGTGTCGGTTCATACACAATCTCCACATAACGGGTCGCGGCTAATTGGACGAATCATGCGAGGGAGCGGATTATAGTCTTGCGAACATGTCGGGAAGATTACAGAGGCTGAACCGACTGCAGCGACGCTCACGGTGCGAACCTGTTCACCGTGCGCGACCCGAGAGACGTTGCTATTGACCGGAAAGTTCTTGCGATGCTTCGATGGCCTCGATCGAAACCGGTGCGTTGGCTAATCTATTTAGCCATTTGGACCTTCGTCGCCTTCTTCCTCGTCAGCCAAGGTGTCACCCGCGCGCTGTATCTCGAGCAACGCGTACCATGGAGAATCCTGTTTTCCGTGTGGCTGACAGACAGCTATTCGTGGGCACTGCTGGCTCCGCTGGTTTGGAGCGTCGCCAGGCGGCTGCCCATCTCGCGCCGTTCCTGGCAGCGAGTCATTCCGACCCACGCCGTGCTCAGCGCTGTGTTCGCAATAGCGGAAGCGGCCATGTTTGCCTTGGCTACCACAACGCTCGGACTCCATATCCAGCCCACCTTCCTGAGTACATTCCGGATGGTGCTGCCGGGTGACTTCCATCTCAATATTGCCTTTTACTGGGCGATCGTGGCAATCGAACACGCCTTCAGCGTCTACCGCCGCTCGCAGGAGCGTGAAATCGAGGCAGCGCAGTTGCAACTACGCGCGTCGGAGCTGGAAAAACAGTTAGTCCAGTCCAGGCTGAGCGCGCTTCGCATGCAGCTTCATCCGCATTTCCTGTTCAACACGCTCAACTCCATCGTCGTGCTCGTACGGCAGGGCAAGAAAGAGGACGCCGATCAGATGCTGACCAATCTGAGCGAGCTGTTGCGCCGTACCCTGGAAGAATGGGAAAACCAAGAGGTGCCGTTGCGTACCGAGGTCGAATTCCTGCGACTGTATCTGGATATCGAGCGAGTCCGGTTCCAGGACCGGCTCCGGATCGAGGTGGCTCTCGAGCCAGAGACGCTTGACGCGCTGGTGCCGTGTTTCCTCCTGCAGCCGGTGGTAGAAAACGCCGTACGGCACGGAGTCGCCAAGGCCTCAGCGGGGAAGGTGGCGCTGCGGTCACGGCGCATTGGCTCGACTCTCGAGTTCCGGATCTCTGACGACGGCCCTGGCCTCGCGAACCGGAAGGACGCTTGCGGCAACGGCGTCGGTCTCAGCAACACACGTGCCCGCCTGCAGCAGCTTTATGGGACGGAACAGTGCCTCGACCTCGAAAGCCCAGAGAATGGCGGGACGGTGGCGACGATCAGGATCCCTTACCGCGATGGGGCGGAAAGCGCCGAATGACTGGAGGCACGACAACCGGCATTCGCGCATTGATCGTCGACGACGAGCCGCTGGCACGACAGGGCATCCGAATGATGCTCGAGAAAGACCGTGACATCGCCGAAGTAGAGGAAGCTCGTGATGGTTCGCAGGCACTACGCGCAATCCTGCAGCGCAAACCCGATCTGGTATTCCTCGACGTCCAGATGCCGGAGATGGACGGTTTCGAGGTACTGCGAAGGGCAGGCGGCGCCAGTGTCCCTGCTGTGATTTTCGTCACGGCCTTCGACAAGTACGCCATCGAGGCGTTCGAGGTGCAGGCCGTCGACTACGTGCTGAAACCATTCACTCCGCAACGCATGCGCAAAGCGCTCGAGCGCTCCAAGTCGCGACTGCGCACCGGCGGGTCGCTGCTCGACAGCAAGGTCCTCGCCGTGCTGGAGCAGATCGCCCACGGACAAGAGTATTTGACGCGCCTGGCCGTCAAGTCCGGCGACGCCACGATGTTCCTGGAAATGCACAGCGTGGATTGGATCTCTGCGGCCGAAAATTATGTGGAACTCCACGCCGGCCAGACGTCTCATTTGGTGCACGTGACGATGGACCGGCTGTCGAGACGTCTCGACCCCGCAGTTTTTCTGCGGATCCATCGCTCGTCCATCGTCAACTTCAAATGCATTCGCATGGTGCGGCCCGCCGCACACGGGGAATACATCCTGACGCTCCACAACGGGGTGCAACTGCGGTCAGGCCGGACGTATCACGCGAGCGTGCGAGGCCTCCTCTCCAACGTCTTTTGAGGACCGCGCTCGGTTCCGACCTTTGCCGTCCCTCCCAGCCGTCAGCGAAAAGAACCGGTCGATAACGTGAGCGGGCCGGTTCGTCAAGAACCGCTCCCACATCGATCGCGATCCGCTAAAACACTGTCGAGGACAGGAGCGGATATGTATAGCCTGCTGATCGTCGCGTTGCTTGCCGCGCAGCCGCAGCCGTCGACTCCGACTTCGAGCCCGATGGCGGATGCCACGCGGAGCTGGCTGCAACAGGAAGCCATGAATCTCATTGCGGCGGCGGAGGAGATGCCGGCCGACAAGTACACGTTTCAGCCCACCTCGGCGCAGATGACGTTCGCGCACCTGATGACGCACGTCGTCGAATCGAATCGGTACATGTGTTCGAGCCTCGCCGGCGAGGCGTTGCCGAAGAGCAGCGACGTCAAGGACACGGATGGCAAGGATGCGATCGTGGCAGACGTGAAGGCGTCATTCGACTATTGCAACAGGGTCGTTGCGACGCTGGCCGACTCGCGGCTCGCGGAGCAGATTCCGCTCTTCAAGCGGACTCGCGCCAACTTGATGATGTTCCTGGTGTCCGATCATGCCGATCATTACGCCACGGCAGCAATCTACCTGCGACTGAACGGGTTGATTCCGCCGACCGCACAACCCAAGAAATAGGAATACTCGGACGACAACGGAAACGCAGTGCCTTCACTTGCTGGTGTAAGGCTGATGAAGATGCACGGGCTTCACGGCGGAGCCCCTCACCCTCAGGTTCACCATCTCGACGAAGACCGAGAAGCCCATCGCGAAGTAGATGTAGCCCTTCGGGATGTGCACGCCGAGGCCGTCACCCACCAGTGAAAGACCGATGAGCAACAGGAAAGAGAGCGCCAGCACTTTCACCGTCGGATGTCGGTTGACGAACACGCTGATCGGTTCGGCCGAGAACATCATCACCCCGACCGCCAGCACCACGGCCGCCACCATGATGGAAATGTCCTCCGCCATCCCCACCGCGGTGATCACCGAGTCCAGCGAGAAGACGATGTCGAGGACCATGATCTGGGCGATCACCGCGCCGAACGACGGCGCGACGCGAGCCGAGCGTGACCCTCTTCGCCCTCGAGCTTGTCGTGGATCTCGAGCGTGGCCTTGCCGAGCAGGAACAATCCGCCGGCGATCAGAATGAGGTCTCGTCCAGAGATGGGCCGACCGAACGCGCTGAACAGCGGAGCGGTGAGACGGATGACCCACGCGATCGAGAGGAGCAGGAGGAGGCGCATGACCATGGCGGCCAACAGCCCGGTGCGCCGCGCGCGACTTTGCTGCGATGCCGGCAGCTTGCTCGATAGGATCGAAATGAAGATCACGTTGTCCACGCCGAGCACGATTTCGAGGAACGTCAGCGTGACGAGCGCCAGAATGCCGCTGGAGGTGAGGAATGCGTCCATATAGATCCAGGCTAGCCTTTTTTCGGCCTCCCGGAATCGACGCATTCACGCCAGCGTGCGAGCTCAGCAATGGGCCACGCGAGCTACGTCGAGGAGGCTGACGGTGGCAAGCACCGAGTTCGCGGAAAATCTGAGCCGCCTCGAAACCTGCGTTCCGAAGCCGGTCGTTCTGATCACGAAGCAAGCGACGCACGAAGATCTGCGTTTCTATCGCTAGGGGTTGCCGAGGGTTCCAAGCGCATCTATCTCGCTCGACGGTGCTGCAGAGTGCGCAGCCGCCGATCAGGCGGAAAGCGGCCCGGGTTTTGCGGCAGCTGATCGCGTGCGGCAGGTACTCGATTCACATCTCGAGCAGCAACTCGTAGAGGCGCGTCGCGTCGTGTCGGACGCCCGCGCCCTGCTCGCCCGGTTCGACGCAACGCCCGAGGACCAGGCGACGCTCGTTTCGTCGATCAACCAGCTCGACGAGTTCTTCCTTCTCGTGGTGGTCGGAGAATTCAATGCCGGCAAGAGCGCATTCATCAACGCGCTGGTCGGGGAGGCCGCTCTGCCAGAAGGCGTCACGCCGACAACCGCGGAGATTCACGTGCTGGTTTACGCCAATCAGCTGACCCAGGAGAGGCGAGGATCCGTCCAGGTGATCGGCGCCCCGGCGCAGCTGCTCAAGGAGGTCCACATCGTCGACACGCCCGGTACGAACGCGATCATCCGCGAGCACGAGCGTCTCACGAGCGATTTCGTGCCTCGAGCCGACCTCGTGCTGTTCGTCACCTCGGCCGATCGTCCGTTCACCGAGACCGAGCGCGCCTTTCTGCAGACAATCCGCGATTGGGGCAAGAAAATCGTCGTCGTCGTAAACAAGATAGACATCTTCGATAGCGAGGCCGACCGCGATCGGGTGCTCGCCTTCGTGCACGATGCCGTGCGCCGGTTCGGCGTCGATTCGGAAGTGTTCGGGGTGAGCGCGCGGCTGGCGCAACGCGCGAAACGCGGCGAACCGTCGCTGTGGGCGGCGAGCGGATTCGAGACGCTCGAGCGCTTCATCGCCCAGACGCTCGACGATGAGGGGCGTTTTCGGCTGAAGCTCGCGAACCCGGTCGGCGTGGTACGCGCGCTTACGCAGCGGTACGCCGCGATTGCCGGCGAGCGGCTCACGCTGTTGAAGGAAGATCTCTCGCTGCTCGGAGAAGTCGATCGTCAGTTGCAGCTCTATCACGAGGACATGAAGCGCGGATTCGAAGCGCGACTCGGTTCGCTCGAGAAAGTGCTGCTCGACATGGAGCGGCGCGGCGATCGGTTCTTCGACGATACGTTGCGCATCGGCCGGGTGATCGATCTGTTGAACCGCGCGCGTGTCCAGAAGGAGTTCGAGCAGCAGGTCGTGGGCGAAGCGCCGCGAGAGATCGAGCGGAAGGTGATCGAGACAATCGACTGGCTGATCGATCAGGACTTCCGCCAGTGGCGGGCGGTGACCGAGAAGCTGGCCGATCGCCAGCAGCGGCACGCGTCGCGCGTGCTCGGTGCGCCGGACGTCGGCAGCTTCCATGGCCATCGTGAGCGGCTGATCGAATCCGTCGGACGCGAAGCGCAACGCGTGGTGGACACGTACGACAAGCAGCGCGAAGGAGCGGCGCTCGCCGACGAGGCGCGCGTGGCGGTTGCGACGGCCGCCGCCGCCGGAGGCGCCGCGGTCGGCCTCGGTACGCTCGTGACGATCGCCGCATCGACGGTCGCGGCCGACGTCACGGGCATTCTCCTCGCCAGCGTCATTGCCGGCATCGGGTTTCTCGTCATCCCGGCCCGGCGACGCCGCGCGAAGGCGCATCTGCAGGATAAGGTCGCGGCGCTTCGCGCGCGGCTCACGGAGTCGCTCGCCGCGCAATTCGAGCAGGCACAGGCGCGCAGCGCGGAACGGCTCGCCGACGCGGTCGCGCCGTACGCGAGATTCGTGCGTGCGGAAGACGCGTGCTGGACCGACGCGCAGACGGCGCTCACCGCCGTCGACGCGCGAGCGTCAGCGCTCCTCAAGGCCGACAACCTCGCTGATCGCCGACCGTAAACTCGCAGTAAATCCCTCGACCATCACGAACTGGTCGCGAACTACCACGATCGATCAACGCGTGGCGGCCCTATCTCACCCACTTGCGCGGCGAACGTTCGGCGATGATGCAGTGGATGCCGCCGGCGGCCCGCTGATCACCTAAGCTTCTACTACGGCGATCAGGTGGAAGGGACCGTCACGCACGAGACGCCGCCCTGGCCACATGGCAAGAAGCTTCCCGTCCTTAAGCGGCAGGATCAATACCATGAGCGCGAAAGGTTACGAGACGAGCAGTAGTAGTGATATCCATGTTCTCCTTATTGCTACTCATATGTTCAACTGCCGTTTTGTGTTTCAGTGCAGCGCGTCTGAGAGCCATCAGCGACGTCGTGCACTCCACCGAACGCATCATCGTGATGGCGGTTATGGCGGTGGCTTTACTTACATTATTCTGTGGGCGGTCGCCTTCTTTATGATGACATTCATGTTCCGCACCGATGTGCCGTCAAGGATCGCACGCCAAACCGAATCGGCGAAACGAACACGGCCCGACGTGCGCCAGGCGATCCCGACTCAGCGCGAGACGACCAGCTCGCGGCATCCTGAGGAACATGAGACGCCAGGAGAAAAGGAGCGCACGATGAAAAGCGCCACCGTCGTGGCTGGACTGCTGCTGTTCATGGTCCCGTTCACGTCCGCCCAGAATCAACTTTTCGTGGGGAACTGGAAAGCCGATATCGCCAAATCCAGATACCAGCCGGATGCGGCGCCGATGAGCGAGATACTTCGCTTCGAGCCAGTTGGTGACGGGTTCAAGCTTTCCCTCGATGGCGTGAACAAATTAGGACGCTATCATTCAGAAGCTACTGGCAAGTTCGACGGCGTTGACGTGCCCGTTATTGCTACTCCGGCGCGTCCGGCCACCTTCACCTACGCCTTTAGCCGCATCGACGATCACACGTGGGACATCCTCATAAAAGTGAATGGCGAACGACGGATTGCGGTCCGCAACGTCGTGTCGAACGACGGCAAGACGATGAGGACCGAATCGAGTGCGGTAACCAATCAGGGTAAGCTCGCGTCCGAGATCGTGTTCTACGAGAAGCAATAGCGCAGTGGCGCGGCCACGTCGTGGAGGTATCAGATGACCAACATCGTTCTGGCCCTTTCGATCGCAGGACTGCTGGCGCAGCAACCGGCCACCCAGGCTGTGGCGCGGCCGGCAGACGTCTCGTCCATTGATGGGATCGTCGCAGCGCTCTATGACGTCATCTCCGGTCCGGCGGGTCAGGCCCGCGACTGGGACCGCATGCGCTCGCTGTTCGTGCCGGGCAGCCGTTTGATTCCGAGCGTCGCCGGTGAACACGGCGGCGCGACAGCCCGCATCCTCGACGTCGATGCCTATATCGAACGCGTGCGCCCGAATTTCGAGCGCAACGGGTTCTTCGAGCGGGAGGTCGCCCGCAAGGCCGAGGCCTTCGGCAACATTGCCCATCTGTTCAGCACGTACGAATCGCGGCACGCGGCGTCTGACGCTGCGCCGTTTGCCCGCGGCATCAACAGCATTCAACTACTGAAGGACGGCGATCGATGGTGGATCGTCACGGTGTTCTGGGATGCCGAACGCCCGGGCAACATGCTTCCCGCGGAATACCTTCCGAAGAAGTGAGGATGGTTGCGGCACAAAATGACGTCTTCGCGGCTGTCGGATCTGCAAAGGCTTAACGCTGATTTTGTTGATGCTCATTGCCGATGAGCTCGGCTCGCTCGCCACCTTTCATATCTTGACTTCTCCTACGCGTTGGTTCGTAATCGCGCACCGCAACCCACGGAGGAGGAGCCCATGTCTGTCCGTTCGACGCGCATCGCGGCCGCGATCGCGTCCATCGCCTCACTAGCCGCCCTCGCCACGCCGGCGTCCGCCCAGACGGGCACGCTCGGCCGCGGGATGGACGAGATCGTCCGTCTCTACGAATCGAGCAATCCAAAGTTGATCGCTGCGCTCAAGCAGCACATAACCGCCCGCGGCGACGAAGTGCTCGTGAACATCCATCTGAAGACTGGCGTGTCCGCGGCGGATGCGTTGACCGCACTTCGGGCGGAAGGATTCCGGCTTCAGGCGGTCAGCGCGCTGGACGACCGCGTCGTGGAGGGCTTCTTGCCGTTGTGGGCGGCGCGGACGGCGTCGTGGGAGATCGGCGTCGAATCGGTGCTCGCCGTGCAGCACCCGTTCAAGTTTGCCGGCGCGGTGCAGAGCCAGGCGGTCGCGTTCGAGAAGGCCAACGCCGCGCACGCCCGCGGGATCGACGGCAAGGGCATCCGCATCGGCGCACTCTCGGATAGCTATGACAAGTGCACGACCTGCTCTACGCACGCGGCGCAGGACATCGCATCGGGCGATCTGCCTCCGACGGTCACCGTCCTTCAGGATTCGACGGATCCTGATCAGATCACCGATGAAGGACGGGCCATGCTGCAGCTCATTCACGACGTGGCGCCCGGTTCGGCGCTCGGCTTCGCGTCGGCGACCAACGGCGAAGTGTCGTTCGCGAACAACATCCTCGCGCTCCGCAACACGTTCCACGCGGACGTCATCGTCGACGACGTCGTTTATCTCGACGAGCCGATGTTCTCGGACGGGTTCATCGCCCAGGCCGTGGACACCGTCGCCGACCATGGCGCGGCGTACTTCTCGTCGGCAGGGAACAACGGAGTAGAGGCGTACGAGGCGACCTACCGGCCGATGTCTTTCGCGGCGGCGCAGGCGCGGGTCGCGGCCGGCAAGGAGAACCTCCACCTCTCCGAGATTCCCGCGGACTTGAAACCCAAAAGTTTTCAGACGTTCGTCAATCCGAACGGCAGCACGTCGCTGACGCTCAAGTACACGACCGCGTTTACGAACCCGATTTCATTCCAGTGGGACGAGCCGTTCTTCCAGGGCGCGGTGAAGACCGACTTCAACATCCTGGTGTTCGACGAGAACGGCCATTGGATGGACCCGGCGTCGCCGAACTTTCCCGGCTTCTACACCACGGACGACAACACGAAGTCGGACGAGCCGTTCGAGTTCCTGTTCCTGCCGCCGTTCCCGGGTGAGGTCCACGGTCTGCTGAACTCGAGCACCTATCAGATCGTGATCACGAATCGCAATGGAGGGCCGGCGCAGCACGTCAAGTTCGTCACGGTCAACGGTCAGGGTGTCAGCGATCTGCACGAGGCCGGATCGGTCTTCGGACACGCCGCCGCGCGCGGCGCCCAGGCGGTGGCGGCGATGTACTACGCCGTTCCCGGGGTTCCGGAGGACTACAGCTCCCGCGGACCGGTCAACATCTACATCGACGACAAGGGGCACCATCACCATCATCCGGAGGTCCGGCTCGTGCCGCAGATCACAGGCGCAGACGGCGTCGATACGACCTTCTTCGGGTTCGACTCCGAGGGCAATGGCCTTCCGAACTTCTTCGGCACGAGCGCGGCCGCTCCGGATGTGGCGGCGGTCGCGGCGCTCGTCCTCGAGCATGAAGGCGGCTCTGGCGCGCTCAAGCCCGACCAGCTCTATCACCAGCTCCAACGGACGGCTACGCCGGTGCCGCTCGCGATCAATCGCACGATTTCTGGCGCGATCGCGGGTCCAATCGTCGTGACGGCGCACCAGGACTATCAGATATGGGGCCGCTACTTCAGGATGGAAGTGCTGCCGTTCTCGCCGCACACGATCAAGTCGGTCGCGTTCAACGTCGCGCCCGCCGACCTGGCGGTCGCGGGAAATCCCGGGTTCTTCAACATCGGCGCAGCGAAGGGCGTGCTGCCCGCGAACGTGTCGTACTCGCGGACGGCGACCTCTTTCACGCTCACCTTTGCGCCGGGCACGTTTGGCGCGGGCGACGCGCTCGACTTCGGCACCGCGGTTTTCGCGCCGCCTGGATTCACTCAGCTGCTTGCCGATCGCCTCGAAGGGACGATTGTCACGGTGACGCTGGACGACAACACCACGCGAACCGGCCGATTCATCGTCGGCCCCAAGCTACGAGTCAACCTGTTCACCGGCGCCGGTCTCGTGAATGCCGATGAGGCGACGCGCGACGAGCACGGGAAGCACAAGACCGACGACGACCACGATCGCCGGTAACACCGTCGAGCGCCTGCGGTGGAGGGCGAAGCCGGCTCGTCCTCCACCGCACAGATGACCGATTTCGAGCCCTCCATAATTCGACCTACAATGAGCGCCCGATGACCAAACCGCGGGTGCTCATCATTGACGATAATGCGGATTACATCGAGCTCGTGCAGGCCGAGCTCGGGCGCCATTACGAGGTGCTCACCGCCCTGGACGGGCTCGACGGCTATGCGCTGGCGGTGAATACGCCGCTCGACGCGATCGTGCTTGACGTTGCGATGCCGCTTGTCGACGGGTGGACCGTGCTCCGCAAACTTCGCTCGAATCCCGTGACGCGACACGTCCCTGTGGTCATCTGCACGGCTTTGGAACTCGACGGCGTCGAGACATTGGCGCGTCGGCTCGGCGCGGTGGCCGTGATGGCGAAGCCGCTCACACGGTCCTTGACAAGCCTCGGCGAACAGATCGCCAGGCTCATCTCCGCCCCTCATTAGGATGGCCGCACAGCGGAGCCGCTGTATTCCTAAGGTAGAGGTGTGTAATTTCACTGCTGACTTGAGTCCGGAGGCTAACGGTTGGGCTCTCCTCGGCAAAACTTTTCCGATTGCGATCGCCCGCCTCTCAGTTTCTCAGCCATATCCGCAAGGTACGTAACGCTCAGCTCGGGCATACAAGTTGCCTGAGCCGTATCCGCGTCCGCGAGACGTGGAGGAGCAGAACGTATGGCAAGGTGGATTCGTGCGATGGTCCTGATGACGACGGTTTTGGCAGCAGCCGTCCCGGCGCTCGCACAGGTGGAGCTCGCGACTTCAGGGCCAGGAGGCACTGCGTTTACGTGGACGGGCACGCGCGCGAACGCGCAGGCGGGCGCCGTGCTCAACCGCGTCGACATAAACGGGGACGTGAATCGTCCCGATCTGCTCGTCGGCGCACCGGGCAGCGGGTCGGCGGGGCAAGGGCAAGCCTTCATCGAGATCATGGGGCCTCCGCATAGTGGAGCGGTCAGTCTTTCAACCACTGATGTGATCCTGACCGGCGAAGTTGCCGGCGACCGTTTCGGCGCCGCGATCAGCGGCGGATTGATCGCGCGATCGCGCGACGTGATTGTCGGTGCCCCCGGCGCGCTCGGTGGGAAAGGCGCCGTGTACCTCTTTCCGGGACGGGATTACCGATCTTGTGGTGGGCGCGCCGGATGCGGCCGGCCCCGCGAACGGCCGGCCAGGTGCCGGGTCTGCGTACGTCCTTTGGGGCGGTGCGCAATTTGTGACCCCGCGCAATCTCTCCGCCGCCGACGTCACGATCTACGGTCCTGCGTCGGGGCATCATCTGGCCGCGGCCATCTCACAAGGCACTATCCGGCGAGATCTCCAGGCCGATCTTGTTCTGCTGGCGCCCGGCGCGAGCACGAAAGGCGACATCGATATCGGTGCACGGTGGCATTCGAAGCAGGATCCCGAAGGTCATCGACCTGGCCGCCGGTATCGATCGCGTGCTGCGTGCCGATCCCGCAGGCGCTCCGCTCGCCTCCGTGTTGGGCATCGAAATAACAGGCGAAGGAGCGGAAGACATCGTCGCGGCCGCGCCAACGGCCTCGGTCGGCACCAATGCGAGTGCGGGGCTCTTGTATGCCGTCTTCTCGCCGACGGTGCGGCCGAGTCCAGCGACGACGTCGCTGACCGCGGCCCAGGGACCGAACACGACGGTCACGATCCAACTCGCGAACATCGGGTCGACGACGACGCACTGGGCTGTTCGCAGCAACAGCGCGTGGATGTCGATTTCTCCGTCAACCGGGACCTCCTCCGCGAGCGCGCCAGGTGTCGCGACGCTCACGCTGTCCCCCGGCAGCCTCGCGGCGAATCAAACGTATCAAGGTGGGTTTTCAGTGGTGTCGCTGGATCCAGATCCGCGTATATGCGACTACGGGGTCTGTGAATCTGACGGTCACGCCAGGCACGCCGACCACGACCGGGCCCACCAATCCCTTCGGCGTACCCGACCCTCCGGATGAAGGCTCTGCCAACGGTGTACTCACGAGCCCCGGCAACAATGTGACGGTTGTACCCATCCGCGACGTGCTCGTCACCTTTACAAAGGTCATCACCGCGGCCATACGCGCGTCGACGTCACGCGAAGCACGCAGACGACCGCAACCGGCGTCGTCTGGGGCCCGTGGATTTATCAGATATCGACCCACGCCGTGTTCTCAGGCCCCGTTACCGTGGCGTTGCCTACGACGCATCGCTCGTCGCCTCGGGCCAGGGTGCGATCCGGATCTGGAACAGCGGCACCGCGCTGATCACCCAGCGCGTCAATGCCACCAGCCGTTACGTCCTTGCGGCGGCAGCAAGCCTTCCACTGACGGTCACGATCCAAAACGACTTCCACACTGACTTCAATGACGATGGCCACGCGGATTTCTTGTGGCAGCGTCAGACGACAGGCGCGCTGTCCCTCTGGTTCATGCAGGGCACGACCGCGCTCAGCGCAAACAGCTTCAACCCGAATGGCGTCGCAGATCCTCACTGGAAGGTCATCGGCAGTGCCGACTTCGACCGCGACGGATATCCCGACCTGTTGTGGTGGCACGATCAGCTCGGCACCTTCGGCGTATGGTTCATGAAAGGGACGACTCTGCGCGAACGCGCGATGCTGAACCCGTCCGGCTTCGCAGACACGTCCTGGAAAGTAGTGGCGCTTGCTGACTTCGACGGCGATGGTTATCCCGATCTGCTCTGGCGCCACGATGTCACGGGAGCATTCGGAGTGTGGCTGATGCAGGGCACCGATCTCAAGGCGCGTGTGATGCTGAATCCCACGGGCATAGCCGACACGTCATGGAAGGTCGTCGGCGTCGGCGATTTCGACGGTGATGGCCATCCAGTATCTTGTGTGGCGCAACGAGCTCACCGGTCAAGCGGGCGTGTGGCTCATGAACGGAACCAATCTGCGCGCAACCGCGATGTTGAACCCTTCAGGGGTTGCCGACACGAATTGGACGATCGACGCGGTAGGCGATGTGGACGGCGACGGACAGCCGGATATCGTCTGGCACTACAAACCGACCGGCGCCGTCGGCGTCTGGTTGATGAATGGCGTCAACGTGAAATCCGTGAGTCACCCTGAACTCGATGGACTCGACATGGAAGTTGATCGCGATTTGCTCGACTCGGTTCACCGCATCCCGCTCGTCGCCGCGAGCAGGAGGATGTGCTTCGCGGTGCGCATCATGGCGGGGATGTCGGCGAACTCCCCGGCCTCGGCGCGAGCGCCGCCACGCTCGCCGCCAATCCCGATGGCCGGGGTACCGCCTGCGATCGCCACGTTCATGTTCGAGGAGCCGGTGTTGTTCAGCGCGGGTGTCACGCCGAGTTGGCGCGCGATGCCTTCGCTCGTGGTGACCAACGCCGACTCCCGCGCTCCTGGTATCTGCCCTCCGGGCGTCATCTGCACGGGCTCGAGCGTGAATGCGATGGTCGTTTCCCTGGTCACGGCAGCGAGGATGGCGCGGATGTCGGCCTCGATCGACGTCACCTTGCTGGATTCCAGGGACCGGACATCGATGGAAAACCAGCCGGTCTCCGGCTTGTGGTTGAAGACGGCACCGCTCTGCAGCATGGCCACGTTGATGACTGTGCGATCCTCGGGCCGCTGGGGCAACTGTAGAATCCGGTCGACCGCGCGTCCGATTCCCTGATTGACGTTGGGGACCCCGCCATTCAGCGAGTGGCCCGCCGGTCCGCGGGCGATCGCTTTCCACCAGTGGATCGTCAACGCGCCGTAGCTGATGCTGTGTCCGTCACCGAGGACGTCGACGAATGCGACGGCTCTGTCCTTGTATTCGGCATAGAGCTTCTTCATGCCGACCATGCCGGTCTCTTCCTGAGCGACAGCGGCGAACACGAGGTCGTGTTCGGGTGCGACCTTGGCGGAAACAAGCGCACGCGCCGCAGCGAGCATCGCGGCAGTCGTCGACGACGTGTTCGTCCCCGGCCCGACGACGCGACTCCCGTCGACGTGCGGTGCGGCGCCGGCGGCTCTCTGGAATTCAGCGACCGGGCCCAGGTCGTCGAGGGTCGAGACGAACACGATGGCTCGGCCCGAGCGGCCGGGGAGGACGCCGACCGCGTTTGGCGCCGCATCAACGGCGACGTGCTGAAGACCGATCTCGCGCATCGCCGACGCGACGGCCTCGGCGCGCTGCTGCTCATGGCCGGACGGGGAGATGATTGCGCCGAGCCGCGCGAGCAGATCGGCCGTCCACGGCGTGTACGCGTCAACATCCGCGATCGCCGTCGCAACACGCGGATCGGCGAGCGCTGCTGAAAGAGGCCGCGGCTGCGCGCGCAGCGCCATGCCGGTTACGACGGCGCACACGACAACGCACAAGAGAATTCGCATGGCCCTTACTCTACTCGACCGCTGTTCGCTGCGAACGAGCAGGTAATCGATGTCGCAGGTCGAGATTACGAAGACGCTTACGGCTGCGGCGGCGAAACAGTCAGCTCCTTTTCCACGGCCACCGCGAGCTCCATGATGTCGGTCTCCTTCAGCAGTTGCTCGATTCGTTGATCGTTGACGCGGGCGCACGTTCCGGCCTTCTGACAAAGCGCATAGAGCATTTGCAGGATCGAGGTGAGTTCCTGCTCGGCAAGCAGATTCACCTGCAAATCGAGGTGGGCACGTTTGTCCGCCTGGTGCGTCATTCGGTTCTGCGTCATGAGAACGAAGCTCGTGAGCACGATGGCTTCGAGAGAGACGAGCACGTTCAGCAGGCTGTACGGGTACGGATCGAACGCGTGGGGCTGCCGGTTCAGCGCGATCCACCCGACGAACCACAGCACGTGGGCGACGATGAACAACCCGCTGCCGGCGGCTTGCGTCACCGCGTCGGTGATCCGATCCAGAGCGGACCGTTGGTGGAAAGCCTGTCGTTCGAGGTCGGCGACGGCGCGCACGTTCTGAAGGGTCGGATCGGATGGACTCGTCATCCAGGCACTCGCTTCAAACCAGGTGCCAGCCGGAGTTTACAAACGCTTTATCGCGGTTATCGAACGGGAACGATCGATAAATCTCATCGGCTTGCGGTAAAGTGGCGCCGAGGAGAGATCGCTATGGGGGACGAGAAGCTCGATCGCGAATCAGACAGTCAATCAGCCGACCTGTCGCGCCGTGAATTCGTGGCGTTGTCCGTTGCCGGCCTTGCCGCGGCCGCCACATCCGTTTCCGCCGCCGAATCGCCGATCGTCGAAGAAAACGTCGAGATCAAGACGGCCGACGGCACCTGCGACGCAGCCTTCATTCATCCCAAAACCGGCGCCCATCCCGGCGTCCTGATCTGGCCGGACGCGTTCGGCCTTCGTCCTGCGATGCGGGACATCGCCAAGCGGCTGGCCGGCGAGGGCTATTCGGTGCTTGTGCCGAATCCGTTCTACCGCGTCGCCAAGGCTCCCGTTTTTCAAAACCCGTCGTCGTTCAACTTTCAAAACCAGGCGGACATGGCGAAGCTGCAGCCGCTGATGGCGTCGGTGAACGCGCCGGGCAACGCCGAAAAGGATGCCGCGGCCTACATCGCATTCCTCGATGCACAACAGCCGGTGAACAAGGCAAAGAAGATCGGCACGCAAGGCTACTGCATGGGCGGACCGTTGGTGGTGAAGACGGCGGCCGCCGTTTCAGGTCGCATCGGCGCCGGCGCGTCGTTCCACGGCGGCGGTCTCGTGACGGACAAACCGGACAGTCCGCATCTGCTCGCGCCGAAAATCAAAGGCCGGATGTACTTCGGAATCGCGTCGAACGACGATGCGCGTCAGCCGGATGCGAAGGACAAGCTGCGTGAGGCGTTCGCGGCCGCGAAAGTGCCGGCGGAGATTGAAGTGTACCCCGGCGCGCTGCATGGCTGGTGCGTGCCCGACATGCCGACGCAGAACGGCGCGCCGATCTACAGCAAGCCGGATGCGGAGCGCGCGTGGGGCAAGCTTCTGGCACTCTACAAGATGGCGCTTGCGTGATCCTGCATCAGTTCTATTTGAATTGCCTCGCACACGCGTCATATCTCGTCGGCGACGAGGAGACGCGTACCGCTGCGATCATCGATCCCCAGCGCGATATCGAACAATATCTCTCCGCCGCCGGCGAGCAGGGTCTGGCGATTCGCCACGTGTTTCTGACGCACTTCCACGCGGACTTCATCGCCGGCCATCTCGAGCTGCGCGATCGGACCGGCGCACGCATCTACCTCGGCGCCGCCGCGCGCGCCGAGTACGCGTTCACGCCGCTCGCCGACGGCGACCGCGTCGAATTTGGCAACGTCCGGCTGCAGGCGCTCGAAACGCCTGGTCACACGCCTGAATCGCTGTCGATCCTCGTGTACGATCGCGCGCTCAGTCTGGAGCAGCCGTTTGCCGTGATGACAGGCGACACGCTGTTTGTCGGCGACGTCGGCCGCCCTGATCTCCGCGCCGCGCTCGGCTGGTCAGCGGGCGAACTCGGCTCGATGCTGTACGACTCGCTCCGAAACAAACTTCTTGCGCTGCCTGATGCCAGCCTTGTGTATCCCGCGCACGGTGCCGGATCGCTGTGCGGTAAGGCGCTCAGCAAAGAGACCGTCTCGACCATCGGCGAGCAGCGGCGTGCGAATTACGCGCTCCAGCCGATGACCAAGGAGGCCTTTGTCGAACTGGTGACCGCTGACCAACCGGACGCGCCGCCGTATTTCACGTACGACGCCGTGTTGAACAGCCGCGAGCGGCCGACGCTCGACCAGACGCTGGCCCGGCAACTGAACCCGCTGCCGCTCGACGGCGCTCTCGCCTTACAGCAGGCGGGTGCACAGGTGCTGGACACGCGTGAGCCGGGCGAATTCGCCGCCGCGCATCTCATCGGCAGCCTGAACATCGGTCTGGGTGGCCAGTACGCCACGTGGGCCGGCACGATGCTGAAACACGATCAGCCGATCGTCATCCTCGCCGATCCGGGCCGGGAACATGAATCAGCGGTTCGCCTCGGGAGAATCGGTTTCGATCGCGTCGAAGGATATCTGCAGGACGGAATGCGCAGCCTCGAGTCGCGTCCGGATCTGACGGCCACGACCGAGCGAATCAGCGCCTCGCTTGCGGCCGAGCGCGTCAGCGACGGGACCACGATGGTCGTCGACGTTCGCGGCCCGGGCGAACGATCGCAGAAGTCGATCGCCGGAAGCGTCGGCATCCCGCTGAATCATCTCGCTGAGCGGCTTGGCGAGCTGCCGCGAGATCGGCCGCTCCTCGTGCACTGCGCCGGCGGCTATCGGTCCTCGATCGCGGCGAGCCTGTTGATGCGCCATGGATTCCGCCAGGTCTCCGAGCTCGCCGGGGGAATCGCCGCGTGGGAGGCCGCGCAGCTCCCCGTTCAATCTCCGTCGAACAGCTCGACCATTATCTGACGCGCGCAAAATCTCCCGCGCGCGGCGTGCCCAGCCACGGCAGGACGATTGCACGACACTCACGACTTTCAGCAGAAAGCACGGCGAAGCACCTCGCTGAGGACGGCAACCGCGCGTTTTTGAGCAGCGTTGTTCCGACTGAATGAAAGGTGCGCGCCATGGCCCCACTCACCGCGGCGGCCGGATGTCTGATCGGGTGTTTCGTCATGTCGGCGACCGCCGACGCACAGGTCCTCACTTTCGCAAAAGACGACTTTGCCTCCAACATCGGAGCCCGCGCCATCGTGGCGGCGGACTTCAATCGGGACGGCTGGCTGGACGTCGCGGAGGCGAATCTCACGACCAACAGCGTGACCGTTCTGCTCAACCGCGGCGGGTCGGGCTTCGTTCGCGCGTTCGAAATCCCCGTGGGCCTTGGTCCGTTCGATCTCACGACGGGCGATTTCAATCGTGACGGCATCCCGGACCTCGCGGTGGCGAATGCCGACAGCGACTCGATTTCGATCCTTCTCGGTCGCGGCGACGGCTCGTTCAGCCGAACGGACATCGCGGCGCCGTCCCAGAACCCTCGCGGCATCACGACGGCCGACGTCAACAACGACGGTCGACCAGATTTGATCTACACCGGCTTTGCGACCGGCACAGTTCAGGTGCTGCTCGGCAACGGCGCCGGCGCGTTCACGAAAGGCGCGACGGTGACCGCGGGCTCCCAGCCGCAAGGTCTCGCGACCGGCGACTTCGATCACGACGGCCATCTCGACGTCGCCGTCGCGTGCAGCGACGGGCTGCGGATTCTGTACGGTAGCAGCTCCGGGTCGTTCACCGTCCGTGCGATCGTCGGCCACTCCAACCTCAACGTGGTCGCCGTCGGCGATCTCAACGCCGATGGATGGCTCGATGTGGCCGCGGCGTCCACCGGAAGCAGCGAGGCCGCGATCTATCTGGGTGGAGCATCCGGGCTGGCCTTCGCGCGCTCCTACGCGGTCGGCGCATCGCCTCGAGGAATCATCGGTTGGCGACGTCAGCGACGATGGCCGCCGTGATGTCATCACCGCGAATCGCGCGTCCAGCACGGTCAGCGTGCTCGCCGGCGACCCCGCGCATCCTGGCGCGTTCCTTTCGCATCAGGAATTCGCCTCCGGTCCCGGAAGCCGCGATGTCGTGACAGGAGATTTCAACGGCGACGGCCGGCTGGACGTCGCGACGGCCAACGAATACGCGGCCGCAGTCACCGTGTTGTCGAACGTGACCGCCCTGAAAAAGGCGGCGTTTACGTTCAACGCGTTGACGCTGGCAAGCGACACGCCGCTCGCCGCGCTGGACAGCCTCGGCGACTCGCGCTTTTCGACGGTTCCTCGTATCGCTGTCGCCGATTTCAATCGGGACGGCAAAATGGACGTCGCCGTACCGGGCGGTTCACTTGCCGCACCGGACGCCGTTGTCGTCATGTTGAGGGACGGCCCGACCGTGACGCTTCGGGGGCCGATCCCTTTGACGAGGTTCGTCGTCGGCGATTTCAACAGCGACGGCAATCCGGACATCCTCTATTACTCGACGGGTGCCGCTGGAACCGACCAGACCACACGGTTCCTGACGTATCTCGGCGACGGTCGCGGTCACTTCACCGCGTCGCCGATCACCACCGAACCACAGTCGCTTGCCTGGTGCGTCCCGGGCGACATGAACCGGGACGGCCGCCCGGATCTGGTGTGCGACAACCTGATTCTCCGCGGCAACGGGAACGGAACGTTCGCCGTCGGTGCCGCGTACGCGCCGGCGGGCGCGAACGCGGCGTTTCCCGGTCCGCTCGTGGCCGACATCAACCGCGACGGCAAGTTGGACATCGTGAGCGGTGAGGGCGTTTATCTGGGCGATGGGATTGGTGGGTTCACTCCAGGCGAGAGCTTCGCCGATCTCGATTTCTTCGAGGGAGTCCTGGCGATCGCCGACCTCAATCACGATGGGTTCCTCGACCTGGTCGTTCGCGCCTTTCCCGATTCGATATTGGTCGTTTTCGGTAGCGCCGACGGATTCCAGCCGGCGGTGCGTTACCAGGTCATCGAAGATTACGGAGGAGTCGCCGTCGCCGATATGAATGGCGATGGCCACCCGGATATCGTCGTGAACGGAACCCTCGACCCCGAGAGTGCCGGTCTCGTCATGATCCTGTTCGGCAACGTGCAGGGGACATTCACGCCAGACACGTTCCTGCTGAGACCAGGGCCGATCGCTGTCGCCGACGTGACCGGAGACGGTCTCCCTGACGTCGCTGCGTATGACGCCAACGCTGTGCACGTGCTCGTCAACGAGCGCAACGATATCAGTCACCCGCCAGTCGTTCCCGATTACAGCGTCACCTCCGGATATCCGTGCGCGGCGCTCGACGCCAAGGTGTCTGAACAGGACCAGCATGTCGTCTTCGTCAAGTGGTTCGACGCGTCGGGGGCGGAGATATCTTCCGGCTCCGGCGACGTGACGAGGTTGAACGTCTGCGTCGACAAGCCGGGCACATATAAATACCGCCGGACGGCCGACGATCTCCGCGGAGGAACCGCCAGTGGCACGGTGACGTTCACCTACGTGGTCACGCTGAAGGAGATCGTCCTCTACGCCGCGGGCGACAACGTGACCATGGCCGGCACCTGGTCCCGCGTCGCTGATTCAACGGCGGCGGGCGGAATGCGCGCATACAACGCCAACCTCGGCGCGCCCAAGGTCACGAGCCCGTCCGCCACGCCGGCGAACGCGATCACGATCCCGTTTGTGGCCGATCCCAACCTCACTTACAAGTTGTGGGTACGGCTCAAGGCCGACGCGAACTCGTGGGCGAACGATTCAATTTGGGTCCAGTTCTCCGGCGCCGCGAGCGCGCCGTACACCACGGGCACGACGACGGGCTTGCCGGTGAACCTCGAGGAATGCGCCAACTGCGGCGAGGCCGGGTGGGGATGGGAGGACGATGGGTACGGGGCGGTGAACAGGAACGGCGTGCTGCTGCGATTCGATCCCGGGCCGCAGGTGATCGTCATCCAGACGCGTGAGGACGGCGTGTCGGTCGACCAGGTAGTGCTGTCCGCTGCGAAATATCTGACGACGCGGCCTGGCACGGCGAAAAACGATCACACGATTCTGCCGGCGACGCCCCGACAGTAAGGCGCGTCACATGATCGTCAGAAGTGCTCGTCCGCCCAGACGAACGGCGTTTTCTTGTTCGCCTGCAGCATGTCGCCCGGCGGCGCGCCCTCGAGATCGGCGAAACCGCTCAAGCTCCGGTGAATGGTTGCTTCCGCGCCGTGAATCCGCCCCTGCCGATCGATCAGCAGGCGCGCCACCGGATGCTGCAGAGAATACAGGTTCCCGTCCGAGTTCATCGTTGCGACGCGAATGCCGACAAAAGCGCCGCCCTGGTTCGCGATGCCGACCTCCTCCGCGTGGGCCGGATTCAGTTTCGCGGAGAGTGTGATGACCTCGACGCCGCCGGCTTTCACGACCATCGGCATCTTCGGCGACGTAATCGGCAGGTCCGGATGGACCTTATCGGCAATGGGAATCCATTCGGGATCGCGCTTTTCTCGTCGGCCCCAGAGCGCAGGCTCCACGCGCAAGAGCGCAGCGTCGCGATTGCCGGCGTTCGAGAAAGCAACGGTCATGTACAGGCCGCCCTCGTTCGTCATGTACGACACTTCCGTGACGGTGACGTCGAGCTGCTGCTTCGTGTAGATGTAGCTGCGATAGAAGCTGAGCCCCGAGATCGCGAGCGCGATCAGCGCCACCACCGTCGTGATGTCCATTCGGGTTCGCCAGCTCTCGAATCGATTGCCGTCAGTATTGTTCTGAGCCATTCCCTCGACCTCCGAACCGCGGCTTCTCGCGGTGAACCGTCGTCGGCGCTTTGTCGTCGCGAAACCCGAGCAGCCGCGGATGGCGGAGCAGGCCGTCGCGCGTCCACTCGACGAACGAGACTTCCACGACTTCGATCGGCCGCAGCCAGTGCAGCGACTTCATGTCTTCGGCCGTGATGCCCTCGCCCCAATGGCTGCGATTGCCGCTGTTCGGCAGGTTCACGAATGGGCAACGCGCGGCGGTTCGATTCGCGACGCGCCTGATCAGCTCTGCCCGCAAGTGCGGCGTGAGACCCGCTCGCACTTTACCGGCGAAGTACAAATCCTTTTCCTGATAGTACCCGACGAGGATCGACTCGAGGCTGCGGTCGGCCGGTTTGTAGCCGCCGACCACGAACTCCTGCCGCGGGCTGAACTTCACCTTGACCCATGCGTCGGTGCGTTCACCGGGGCGATACACCGAATCGCGCCGCTTGGCGACGACGCCTTCGAGGCCGAGGCGGCGGATTTCGCGTTCGATGAGCCGCGGAGCGCCGGGCAGCGGTTCAGAGAGCAGCACCTCGGAGCCCAGAGTAAGCAGGGCGAGCCGCTCCCGCCGCGCGTCGAGCGATTCGCGAATCAGCGATTCTGCACCCACTTCGAGCACGTCGAACGCGTAATAGACGAGCGCGAGCTCGCTCGTGGAGCGATGCTGCAGCGCCTGGAACGACGGACGGCCGTCTCCGTCGAGCGCGACGATCTCGCCGTCGAGCACGACGCGTGGAATGCGAAGGCCGGCGATCGCGCCGACGATCGCCGGGTAGTCGCGGGTGAGATCCTTCTGGTTACGTGAAATCAGGCGGACGCGCGACGCCTCTTTCACCGCGAGCGCGCGGTAACCGTCCCATTTCACTTCATACGTCCAGGCGGGACCCTCGGGCAAAGCCTCCGCGGACGTCGCGAGCATCGGCCGAAGCAGCATCCGCCATCGTAGCTGGTTTATCGCGCCGTCAAAGCGCGCGAAGGAACGCGACGAGGTCGGCTTTCTCGCGAGGAGTCAAGCCGATGCCGAACCGCGTGTCGTAGAAGTCCACGACGTCTTCGAGCGAGGCGGCGAAGCCGTTGTGAAAGTACGGCGCGCGAGCCGCAAGCCCCCGCAGGATGGGACCCTTGAACTTCCCGATGTCTCCCCATTTGCCGGTGACCATCGCCCGTCCTGGGTCGGTGGTCTGCACGACGTCGCCCGTCGAAAGGCGCCGAAGCGTGTAGAGGGGCATGTCCGCGGTCCGACGGGACGCATCGGTGAGGCCGATGTTCAACGGCGCTTTCACCGAGTGGTCGCCGGCGTTCGGTGCGTCGTGGCACGTGGTGCAGGTGCCGGGGAAGGACGCCGGCACTGTGACACCGCTCGAGAACGTTTCGTTGTTCAGACCCGCGACGCCCGTAATCGTGATGGACTTCGTGTTGAACAGCGCTTGGCCGCGCGCGATGGCCGTTCGCGCGCGGTAACTGCCGTCGCGCTTTGGCGCCATCCAGCCATCGAAGAGGGTGAACGCGCGCGCATCGAACTCGGCAGCGGTCGGGTTGAGGCCGACGGGATCGTTTACGCCGATGAAGAACGGCTGCCGTGATAGTGCGGCGGGGCCGCCGGACGCGTGGGTCGTGTTCAACATGCCCGCGTCGCGGTCGAAGGCCTGCGCGGTGAACAGGCCGGTCTCGAACGCGACGATCTCGGCCGTTTCGTGTGTGGTCAGGTCCATCGACGCCTGTGCGTGGCCTGTGGTCGCATCGTTGGCCTGATGCGCAAGGTCCTGAAGCACCGAGGTCGTCGCGGACGATTCACGTCCGTCCCACATGACGGCGCTCAAGAATCGCAGGTTCGTCGCGGGCAGCACGCGGCGGTACAACGATGCTCCAGTGAGCGGCGCGCCGCAGTTATACGGATCATCCACCGATTCGATCACGAACTCAGCGCCAGCCGGGACGTCCAGGCCGACGCGGATCAACGCCTTGTTGAGCAGCATCGAGAATGCGGCCTTGCGCTTCGCCAGCGTCGATACATCGGCGCCCGAGCAGTTCGAGCCATCGTTCGGCCGGAAAATCGGGTCGCGCCCGCGCGATTCTTCGAATCGGCGCTTCACCGATTCCGGCGTAATGGACCAGCCTTGCGCAGGCCGATGGCACGACGAACAGCTGCGGCCGTTCGTGCCGAGCGACTTGAAGAACGGGTTGTTCAGGTCGAGTGGGCCATTGATGTTGACGGTCCGCACGATTCCCGACGCATCCGCGGCGATCAGGGCGGTCGTGTCGTCCTCGTGTGCCTGCGGATTCGATTGAACGGCGATCGACGCGATCAGACTACCGGCGCATACGACGACACAGACGTTCACTGCGGTCTTGAACATGACTTCGTTCCTCTACGCCTAGTGAACAAAGCCGCGAAAACATTTCATCTGGCACCGGACTGTCAGCCGGGTGGGGCCGCTGCGCGCGTTGCGCACGGTTGCACAAGCCCGCAATCGGCCCAGCTGGTCCGTCGCTTGCACCCTTGAGCGATACACGCGACGATTACAGGAGGAACACTGATGTTTTCACTCAACGTCGTCGACCACGTGCGTCTGGATTCGGAGCACATCGCGCAGAATTACACGGTTCACGCCCGCGCCGCGGAGCGGATTGTCGGCATCGTGTTTACATGCCGTGTCGTTATCGCCGCGCTGCTCGTCATCGCGACCTCGATGACTGTGGCGAGCCTGCTGCTATCGGGACGCAACTATCAAATCGCGGCGGTCGTGGCGACCGCGCTCGCGCTCTTCGGGTTCGCGGTGTATGCCGTACTCGGACTCGAGGCGAAGCTATTCGCGCATCGATCGTTTGCCCATCGCCTCTGGCTGATGTCGGAACGTTATCGGTCGCTGCTCGCGGAGGTGCAGGAGGGCATGGTCGATACGCCCGAGCTCCTGCGGCGACGCGACGAGCTGATTCACGACGTTCACGCGATCTACGAGTTCGCGTTTGGCGCGGAGCAGGCCGGGCACGAGAGCGTGCGGCTTCCGCCAGTGGTGGACGAACGCGCAGCGTAGCGCACGATCATCTTGCCAAAGCCTGGGCCGTTTGATTAAGGTTGAACGCTGAATCGGCAGGCTGGACTCGATGCGCCCGTAGCTCAGATGGATAGAGCGACAGGCTTCGAACCTGTAGGCCGGGGGTTCGATTCCCTCCGGGCGCACCATACACAGTCGGTCAGTCAGCGGTCGTCAGTCTTCAGTCACAAGCCGCTGCTTCGTTTTGATCTTTCACGCCGCCGCAGGTCAGCGCCTTGCGTGCCGGATGGCGGGGCTTTGTGGTGTGTATGCTACGATTCGTGTTCCGCAGAGAAACACTCTTCACTCGCTAGTCGTCAGTCGCGCCCGTAGCTCAGCTGGATAGAGCGACGGCCTCCGGAGCCGTAGGCCGCAGGTTCGAATCCTGCCGGGCGCACCATTCCTGTTCGGTCCATTCCAGCTATCGGGACTTGATCGGCGAATCATCACTGATCCGGCTCGTTGGCGGATCGCAGACTCACGCGCAAGCGGTAAAGAATTTACGAGCGCTCCGCGCCGTTGCGACGTAGCAGTTCGTCGAGTCAGCGCGCCGAGGCCTCCACGGCATCCAGCAGTTTTTTCGAGAGCGCGTCGTTGGGCGCCACCGCCACAAGTCGGCGACCCTCCGGCACCGCGTCGGCGTAGAGACCCATCTGCGCGAGCGTCCCGACCAGTCGGCGCTCGGCGTTGATCCACTCCGCACCGCCACGCGCGAAGAGGTCCGCGGCGCGCCGGTATGCCTCCGCGGCGGCTGCCTGATCGCCCATCGTTCGCCGCACGTCGCCTTCGACGACGAAGGACTGCGGCTGGTGCGGCCGTAGTCGCCGCGCCGTCTCGATGGCGGCGAGCGCCTCGGCGGACCGACCCTGGGCGACCCGGAACGATGCCACCGGTACGATACACGGTGGCGTTGTTCGGATCCAGGTCGAGCGCAGCGCGGGCAGCGTGTTCCCCTTCACCGGCATCGGAGAGTCCGATCGTCTTGTTCGTGAGCGCGTCGGTCTCGAGCTCGACTCGATTCAGCAGGATGTACGGATCGAACCGATTGGCGGCGTGCGCCCGCTCGAAAAGCGCGGCCGCGCGATTGTACAGGGCCCGCGACGGTGCCGCGTCGAAACGCCGCATGACCAGAATGGCCGCCGAGTCCACATAGTACGGATCGTTTGCGACGAGGCCGAGGCCGCTCTGGATTCTCGCGTCGATCTGCGGCCATTCAACGGCGACATCGAGCGCGTAGCTCTCGTGGAACAAACGATCGGCCTGGAGATCCGTAAACGCATGGCTCCCGGCGGCGGCCGTTGCTGTAACGGCCGCGAGAGCGCCGATTGCGAGCCATGTTCTGCCGCCACGTGTCGACACGGGTCTGACGTTGCGGTTCGCTGTGGCGAACGCGACCGCCGCGCCGGCAACGGACCAGAAGAACACGGACAACGAGAGCTCCAGCCATCCGCTCAGGTCCTGCACGAGGTAACTGGTGATCGCGGCGAGGAATGCCGTCGGCATCAGTGAGTCGCTCGCGATCGGCCCCACGCGATCCCTCCACACGACGCGGATGATGGCGGCGATGAGCAGGAGGTACATGGCCAATCCGGGAACGCCGCTAGTGGCTGCCGTCTGCAGATATCCGTTGTGCACCATCGTCGGGACGGTGTCGGCGGGCAACACCTCCGGCTCGACCGGCCGGTACCTGGGATATAGCAACCCGAAGTTTTCGAGTCCCACGCCGGCGATCGGATGATCGCGAATCATGCCGATTGCCGCGCGATACATGACGAACCGATCGGCAAAAGAAGGATCGTCGGCGAGATTGCGAAACATCGAGACGCGCTGCAGGACGCGCTTCATCGGCACGGCGCTGAAGGCCACGACTGTTGCGAGAGCGCACACTGGCACCAGATACCAGCGTAGGGATCGCAGCCGGTCGGCGGCACGACCGCGCAGCACGAGCACCAGCATGACCGCGAGGCCGGCGGCGAGGCCGACCCACGGTCCGCGGCTCAGCGTTCCCGCGATCGCAAGCAGCAGCAGAAGCGCCGCGGCGCCGGCCAGCACGCGCGTCGGCGGGCGGCGCGCTGTGAGCAGTCCGGCGACCGCGACCGGCAGCGCCATGCTCAGGATCGCGGCGAGCGGAACCGGGTGACCGATCGTCGACCCGGGCCGAATGTTCGGCCACGCGAACAGCTCCCACCCCGCTGATTGGGCAGCGGCGTACGCGGCGACAGGAATCAGCGCGGCAACCATCCACGCGGTGAGCCGCCGGATGTTGTCGCGCGACAGCCCGCTTGACGCGATGGCGAGGAACAGCATCAGCATCGACGCGTGCGCGAACAGACCGTTGTAGCGGCCATGCATGCCGTAAAGGGTCGTGTGTCGATCCGCAGCGAAGGGCAACGTTGCCAGCCACCACGCCGCGAGCCCGAGAGCGGAAAGGAGGACGACCCGAGGAACAGGCCTGATGAGACCGCGCCGCGCACGCCCCGCCCAGATAAGGAAAATGACGGCGCCGCCGAAGTAGAAGACGACCAGCTTCGGTAGAGTGAACTGGACCTGCAGTCCAGGATCGAACGCGAGGCCTATGCCGAGCAGGTAGGTAGCGATTAGGCCGATCCATGCCGCATCCAGCCTTTGGTGAGGTGCGCCGACGGCACCTCCGGGATCGTTGAGTCGCGACACACGCGGAGAACTCCGATGTGTTGGCGCTCGCGCTTCCGACTGACGTCGCATGGAACGTCGCGTCATGGCGATTTGTGATCGCAGGGAGCCGTGCCGACCTGAGACGATCCCACGATGTATTTGAAGAGCCTCAAGAGCCCGGTGTGGGCTCTTGAGGCCACTCGCGTTCTGTGTAAGTAGCGGTCCGCCTTACCTACCGGACCCCGGTTGACGGTATTGCGATGTCGTTTAGCGCACCGGCGCCCCACGGCCGTGAGGTCGTGGTGCCATTCGAGCTGTTGATCACAAACCAGGTCCCGATCGAGGGCCGCCAGACGGCGAAATCGGTTTTGCCGTCGCCATCGTAGTCGCCGGGCACCGGGACGTCGTTGAACGCACCGGCGCCCCACGGCCGTGAGGTCGTGGTGCCGTTCGAGCTGTTGACCACAAACCAGGTCCCAGTCGAGGGCCGCCAGACGGCGATATCGGTCTTGCCGTCGCCGTCGTAGTCGCCGGGCACCGGGATGTCGTTTAACGCGCCGGCACCCAAACGGCCGTGAGGTCGTGGTGCCATCCGAGCTGTTGATCACATACCAGGTGCCGGTCGAGGGCCGCCAGACGGCGAAATCGGTTTTGCCGTCGCCGTCGTAGTCGCCGGGCACCGGGATGTCGTTTAACGCGCCGGACCCAAACGGCCGTGAGGTCGTGGTGCCATCCGAGCTGTTGATCACATACCAGGTGCCGGTCGAGGGCCGCCAGACGGCGAAATCGGTCTTGCCGTCGCCGTCGTAGTCGCCGGGCACCGGGATGTCATTTAACGCGCCGGACCCCCACGGCCGTGAGGTCGTGGTGCCGTTCGAGCTGTTGATCACATACCAAGTCCCGGTCGAGGGCCGCCAGACGGCGATATCGGTCTTGCCGTCGCCGTCGTAGTCGCCGGGAACCAGGATGTCGTTTAACGGCGGCGGCCCCCCACTGCCGTGTGCCCGCGGTGCCATTCGAGCTGTTGACCACAAACCAGGTCCCGATCGAGGGCCGCCAGATCGCGATATCGGTCTTGCCGTCGCCGTCGAAGTCACTCTTGATGGGAGTGCTGCGCCCGGCCAGCGCAAAATCGATCCCGCCCGTCGTGGCGCCCGCCGCCACAACTATAGGCGTGCCGGTCGTCACCGAACAGTTCCCGCCGCACCGCGCTCCGTTATAAAGCTGATTGGCGTGTGACGGCGGAATGTTCTCTTGCAAGGTGCGGGCGTAGTAGGTGCCGGGCGCCAGGCCCGCCGTCCCGTATGCTCCCGCAAGGTTCGTGATCGCAGTCTTCGTGTACACCCCAGTGGCCGAGTAAATCTGGACAGAGACGCCCGGCAGCGGCGCTGCCGTTCCGGCGTCAGTTATTGTTCCGGAGATACCGCCTCCCCCCGACGAGAGCGCGAAGTCGACGCCGTTCGACACCAGGCCGGACAGAACCGTGATGGGCGTACCGTTCGTAACCGTGCACCCCGAGCTGCACGGCATCCCGTTGTACAGCTTGTCCTGATAGAAGACGCCATTGGGCGCCGATGTGCGCGCATAGTACGTCCCCGGCGGCAGCCCCGCGACAGTGTATCCACCAGCCGAATTGGTCCCGGCGTTCTTCGCCAGGACGCCGCTTGACGTGTAAATCTGGACAGCGACCGGAAGCCCGATCCCGGTGGCGGCGTCGACCACGGCGCCGGCGATCATGCCACCTCGCGACAGCGCGAAATTGATGTTGCTCGTGGTTGTCCCATTGCTCACCGAAACGGGCGTTCCGAACGTCGCGTTCAGACATGACGGCACACATTGTGTGCCGTTATAGAGCTGGTCCACGAAGGCGAGCTGCTGATTGCCGACGAACAGCGCCGGTGTCTGCGTGCGAAGGAAGTAATTGCCAGCCGCCAATCCAGATGTCGTGTAGTTGCCTGATGCGTCCGTGCTCACGGTGCCGAGGTTGACGCCGGCAGACGAGAAGATTGCGATCGGGACAAATGGCAACGTCTGCGCATTCGACGCATCAGTGATCTTCCCACTGATCCGCCCGCCGACCGTCAACGCGAAATTGATCCCGCTCACTTGCGCGCCGTTCACCACGACGGGCGTGCCCGATATAGGCAGACAATCGGCTTGCGGACACGCGAGGTTTTGCCACTGCCGGTTGATGAAGCCCTGGATGTTCGTCGTGCGGACGTAGTAAGTGTCCGCAGGCAGACCCGCTGTGGAGAACACTCCGGAAGCATTCGTGTTGAACGCACCGAAAGAGATACCTGCGGAGTTGAAGATCTGCGCGCCGATGTTCTGGAGCGGCGTCCCATCGGCTGCGTTCGTGATCGTGCCGCTGATGAACCCGCCGCGCTGGAGCGGGAAGTTGATATTGCTGGTCGTGGCGCCGTTCGTCACCGTCACCAGAGTGCCGCCGCCGGTCGTCAGGACGGAGCAGTTCACGCAGGTCACGCCGTTGTACAGCTGGTTGATCAACGGGATGCCGCTGGGCAAAACACCTGCTGGATTCGCATTCGTCCGCACGTAATACGAGCCCGTGGCAATGTTGCTGAATGTGTAGACCCCCGCGGTGGTGCTCGTCGACGCCACGATCCCGCCCGACGGCGTGAGAAGCTGAACCTGCACTCCGGTGGGAGTCGTGCCGCCGACCACGTCGGTCACGGTTCCCGTGATCGATCCGGTACCGATGGCAAGCAGCGAAAAGTTGATGTTGGTGACCGGGTTGTTCGTGACCACGATCGGCGTGCCGGCCGGGTTGGGCGGGCAGCCGTTCGGGCACGAGACATGGTTGTAGAGTTGCGTCACGAAGCCGTTGATGAACGTGTTCGCGTAATAGGTGCCGGGCGGCACGGCGCCGGTCGTGAACGTGCCGGAGGCGTCCGTGTCGGCGCCGCCGACGAACGCGCCGCTCGCATTCATCAGGTTGATGGATACGTTCGCAATAGGCGCACCGCCTGCGGCGGCCGTCACCGTTCCGGAAATCGTCTGGCCCGGAGGCAGGACGAAGTTGATGCCGCTCGTCGTGGCCGGCAGCGTGACCGAAATCGGCGTGCCCAACCTTTCATCGCAGAAGTCGTGCGCGCAGAGGAGACTGCTCCACACATAGTCGGCGAGGCCCAGCGAATTTCTCGTGGTCACGTAATAGATGCCTGTCGGTAGCCCGCTAGTGATGAAATTGCCCGATGCATCTGTGAGCACCTCGTCGACGTTGTTGCCCGTCGAGTCGTAGGTCCGCACGGTGACGTTAAGCAGCGGTGAGTTGTTCGCGTCTTTGACGCTTCCCGAAATGCGGCCACCAGGATCGAGTGCGAAGTCGATGCCGCTTGTGGTTGCACCGAGCGTCACGGCAACAGGATCGGTTGGCGATCCATTACAGCCACCAGCCAGCGTGCACTTATGGTTGTTGTAACCCTCGTCCTGATATCCCTGGCCGTTCTGGGTGACGACGAAGACGTTGCCTGTCGCGCTGCCGCCGTTGCTGGTGTAGTGTCCCGAAGCGTCCGTCGTCGCCGTCGAGAACGGAACGTTGTTGCCGGAATCGATGAAGTAGACGAGCGCGCCAACGATCGGAAGTCCTGTCGCCGAGCTGGTGATCGTCCCCGAAATGCGCGCGCCGCCTGGATCGAGTGCGAAGTTGATGTTGGCGACCGTGACTCCCGCCACGACAACCGGCGTAAGGCTGTTGACGTCACAGACCGCGGAGCAGGAGATGTTGTTCCAGATTTTGTTGATGTGGCCGCTCGCGTTTTGCGTAAGCACTCCGTACGAACCGTTCGGCAGACTCTGAAAATAATTCCCGCTCCCATCGGCCGTCGCCGTGGCGGAAGGGGAATTGTCGTTGGCGTTGAGATCGTAGAACTGCACCTGTGCGCCGGCTATCCCGACGTGGGTGACGGAGTCCGTAATCTGGCCGCTGATTCCTCCCGCTGCCAGCGCGTTCGATGTAAACCCAAGGATGAGCATGGCGGCCGCGACCGCCGTTCTGAAAAGCGACGACCGAGGACGAGCTGGGACGTTTGCAGCGGAACCGTTGATACGCATCATGCTAGGCTCCCGAGACCCGTTTGGGTCGTTCGTGACATCAACTTGTGTGAGCCTTTGGCACTCCTGCAGACTCCACGGCCTCTTTATACTGATGAGATAACCCTGAGTCAATCGGGAACTCGCCCAAACTGACGTGAAGGGAGATTTTGCCAGCGGCCGGACGATGTCGGGCGGATTGGGGTTGGTCTTTTTGTCTCTTTAGAATCAATAGTTTACAGGCTCAACCCGCAAACGCCCTACTTTCGCTGAAATACCGTCCGGTTCAGCGCGATGCGTCCGTTGCTCACCACGAGCAGCACGTCCTGCACTGCACGGATGTTCTCGAGCGGATTCTCGTCCACGGCGATGATGTCGGCCTCGAGACCCGGCTCGAGCGCGCCGGTCTTCTTTTCGATTCGGAACAATTCAGCTGCGGTGATCGTGGCCGCCTGCAGCGCCTCGAGCGGCGTCAAGCCGATCTCGACGAAGTTCGCGATTTCGTGCGACACCCGCGTGATGCTTTCCGGCCCATAGCTGGAATCGGTGCCGGTGACCAGCCGCACACCAAGCGCCCGCGCGTGCTGAATCATCGTTTTCGCACGCGGAATCATGAAGAGCCCGCGGTTGTGCACAACCGGATTGTCGTAGTCGCCTCCAGGCTCGACGAGATCGATCAGCGTCGAGAACGTGGGCACGAGAAACGTTCCCTTCTCTTTCATCAGCTTGAGGGTGTCGTCGCTCAAATACGTGCCGTGCTCGATGCTGCGGACCCCGGCGAGCACCGCGGCGCGCGCCCCTTCCTCGCCGTGCGCATGTGCGAGGACCGGCACGTTTTTCTTCGCCGCCTCTTCGACGATGACGCGCAGTTCGTCTTCTGAATAGACCTGTTCGCGCGGATCCGTATCCGGCGTTCCCGCGCGTTCGGTCCCGCGCGTTTTGATCACGTCGACGCCGTGCGCAATGTTCACGCGGACGACCTGCCTCAATTGTTCCGCACTCCGCACGCCGCCGCCGAGACCCACAAGGGCCGGGTCGGCCAGCATCGTGTCCTCGAGCGCGGGCGTGACGAACACGCCCGCGGCCAGCATGTCCGGTCCGGCGATGTAGCCACCCTTCGCCATCTCGCGCAAGGCGACGTCGCGAAATGATCCGACGCTGGCACTGCGTACCGTGGTGACACCGGAGAGGAGCGCCCGGCGCGCCGCCGCCATCGTGTCCAGATGGGTATGCGCATCCATCAAACCTGGCAGCAGGAACTTGCCCCGCATGTCGATCACCTGCGCGCCAGCTGGCGCCGGCTCTGCGTCGATGCTCATGATGCGCCCGTCGCGGGCGACGAGCGTGACGTCGCGCGCGATCTCGCCGGTGCGCACGTTGACCACATGCGCATGCGTCAACGCGAGGAACGTCTGCGGCAGAACGCCGGATGGTTGCGCGGCGAGCCCGATCGCGAGCGGCCAGGCGAGAGTCGTAGTGAGGAGAAAAAGGCACAGCCGATGGAATGTCCGCATGCCGCGATTATGAGCGATCCGCGGCTGCGTCGAAGCGCTAAACGAACCGGCTGATTGCGAACGGGCTGAGATCGCAGCGCGTCGGCTTGCCAAGCGTGAGATCGGCGAGTGCCTCGCCGATCGCGCTCGCGAACTTGAACCCATGACCGGAGCAGGCGCTCGCCACGAGGACGCTGGTCGCTCGTCGGATGTCTGTCGATGATGAAATCGCGGTCGGGCGTGTTGGTGTACATGCACACCGCCGATCGGAGATGCGGGCCGTTCGCGTCGGGCAAGTACGTCGCGAGGAGCATCCGCATCCTGGAGATCTCCTCGTCTGCCACCGTCCGGTCGAGCAATTCCGCCGTCGTCGTCCGACCCTGATGATGACGGGCGACCTTCACGCCATTTCCGGTGTCGGGAAATCCGTAGAACAGCTGATTCGGCTGCCCGTACTCGAGCAGGTATACCGGAAATCGATGGCTCTGAAAATGCGGCGGGTTAGCGACGGCACTGAACCAGTGCTGCACGGTCCGTTCGACCTCGAGCGGCAGCGCGAAGCCTTCGAGCAACGCCGGCATCCACGAGCCGGCCGAGAGGATCAATCGATCGACCCGGAACGTCTCTCGCGCGGTCGCCACCGATATGCCGTCTGCGTCGACATTCCATGCGTCGATCGGCTCCTCCATATGGAGAATCTGCGCCAGATGCGCGGGCGAGCTCCAGGTGTGCCTTGATGCAACGATCGGCGTGCAGCAGGCCTGCCCGCGGTTCGAACACGGCGCGCATGTCGCTGTCGGGGCGAAACGCGGGAAACCGGCGTGTGACTTCAGTCGCGCTCAAATCGTCGATCGGCAGGTCGTACTGCGCCGCACTCGCGCGAGCGCCCGCGACGAGCGGTCCGTGCGGGGCGCCGATCATCAGGCCGCCGGTCTTCACGAACAGCCGCTCCCCGCTCATGCGCTCCAACTCGTCCCAGCACGCGTACGCACGCTGAATCAGCGGCACGTACTGCGGATGCTCGAAATACGCTTCCCTGATGATGCGCGTCTGCCCGGTGCTCGAACCGAATTGATGCGGCGGCGAAAAGCGGTCGAAGCCGACGACCTTGTGCCCGCGCCGCGCAAGGTGAAATGCGGCGGCGCTTCCGGCGGCGCCGAGGCCCGCGATTGCGACCCGCAACTGAACAGCCAAGCGCCGACGATGTTACCGCGAACGCACGTGCGGAGCTCGGCTGCGTGAATGCGTCGGGATCGATTGTTGCTGCTCGCACGCGCCGAGGAGGCTCCCAATGGCAGAGAAAACCGATCCGATGAGCGACGAGCCCACGGACGCGCCGGACGACGAGGACATCATCGGCGCCGACGACGAAGACGACGAGTTCGACGACGCGGATGCTGACGACGACGAAGCGGAGGATGACGAAGAAGCGGGGGAGCCTGAATAGGCGGCCGATCCCGAAGGCGGCCGGCGCGCTTACGCGCGTTCGGCCGCCCTCTTCAGTTTCTTCGATGACGCGCGGCTGGCGTAGCGCTCAACGCGCGAAAGGTCGACGCCTTTCGACGTCCGCAGCGGCTTCCACAGGTCGCCGACGTCCTTCAAGCGGCGGTTCATCGTCGTGATCGTGAAGTCTTCGCGGTCGACGCCCGCGTCGACCTCCTTCCAGGTCAGCGGCGCCGAGACGCCGGCGTACTCGCTCGCGCGCGCGCTGTAGGCGGTCGCGAGCGTCTTGCCGAGAATGTTCTGCAGGTAGTCGACGTAGACGCGCGTGCCGCGCGCTCGCACCGCGCGCTCGACCGTCGCGATCTTCGGGTGTTTCTGCGCGACGACGGTCGCGACGATCTGGCAGAAGAGCAGCCCGGCATCGTACGGCGTCCCGGGCGGCAGCGGAATGTAGATGTGCAGCCCGTCGGCGCCCGACGTTTTCGGCACGCCGATCGCGCCGAGCGCGTCGAGCTCGTCGCGAATCCACGCGCGACGTCGAGCACCTGCGCGAACGGCACGCCGTCGGCGGGATCGAGATCGAGCGCGACGTAGTCGGCGAACTCCGGCGAGGAGACGCGCGAGAACCACGGATCCTGCGAGATGGCGGCGAGCTGCGTCGTGTAGAGCAGCGTCTTGAGCGTGCCGCCGATGATCTGCGGCCGCTGCTCGGCGACGCGCACCGTCTCGACGCGCACGCCGGCCGGCACGTCCTCGCGCGATGCTGGTAGAACGGCGCGCCGCCGATGCCGTTCGGAAAGCGCTTCATCACGAGCGGACGGTCGGCGACGGCGGGCAGAAGGCAAGCGGCGACCTCGCGCGTAGTAGCGGAACAGATCGCCCTTGGTCAGCTTCTGCTTCGGCCAGAACACCTTGTGCAGATTGCGTGACGGTGAGCCGTCGCCGCCGGGCAGCTCGATCGTTGCCGTCGCGCTCGGCGCGTCTTCGAGCGCCCGCAGCTGCTCGACGATCGCGTGTCGCGGCTCTGTCGCGGGCGGCCGCGGCCGCCGGCTGCGCGTCCGCGATCGCTGTCGGACGTCACGCGTGCTTTCGTCTCGCGCCGGACGTCCTCCGGCTTCTTGTCGTCGCGCAGCCCGAGATACACCGGATGGCGCAGCTTGCCGTCGGCCGTCCACTCGGTGAACTTGATCTGCGCGACGAGCGTCGGCTGCACCCAGTGCGGGCGCTCGTTCGTCTTCGGTCGCGGCGCGAACGGACACGTCTTCGTTTCGAGCGGCTTCAGCAGCTTCATCACGCGCGCGAGCTCGCGCTCGTTGAAGCCGGTGCCGGTGTGGCCGACGTAGAGTGCAGGGCTGAGTGGTGCTGGGACTCGTGGGATGCGTGGATTCGCTCGGGGTTGCGGACTTGGCGTCGCGTCGTACACGCCGAGCAGCAGCGCGCCGAAGTACGCGCGCGTCTGCCGCGGCTCGGTCCAGCCGCCGATGACGAATTCCTGTTCGTGGACGATCTTGAGCTTGCGCCAGTCCGGCGTGCGCTTGCCCGACTGTAGAGCGATGCCGCGTGCTTCGCGATCAGGCCTTCCCACCCTTCCGCCAGCGCGCGGCGTACAGCGCGCGGCCGTCGCCGCGCACCATCTCGCTGATGCGCAGCAGCGGCGATTTCGTCGCGGCCGAACATCGCGTTCGAGCGCCGCGCGGCGCTCGAGGAGTGGACGGCCGCGCAGATCGCGCGCGCCGTCGCGCAGGAGATCGAACGCGATGAACGCGACCGTTGCCGCCGTCCGGCGCTCTCGTCGACTTCCGACAGATGGATCCGCCCTGCAGCTGCTGGAAGCCGGTCGGCCGCCCCTTGGCGTCCAGCGCGACGATCTCGCCGTCGAGGACGACGCGGCGCTTTGAGCCGCGGCGCCCACTGTCCGCAGCGCGGCCGCGATCTCGGGAAACTGCTGCGTCTTCTCGTTCCCGAGCCGCGACCACAGGTGCACGTCTCCTGCTTCGCGCGCGCGAGCGATTTCGACGATCGCGCGGATGCCGTCGTACTTCGGTTCGTAGACGAGCTGCGGGATCGTCGAGCGGCGCGTCGGCGAGCGACGCCAGCATGGGCGACAGAGGCATTGGTGAATGCTAATTGCAAATGGGCAATTGGCAATTCGCCGACGCTACGCGGCGTGGCGCGGACGTTTTCTCGCGACGGCCTTTTTCGGCGCTTTTTTGCGTCCTCGCGGGTCGAGCCGCAGCGCCTTTCCGCGTGCCGCCCGCGCTGCGCGAGGCTGCGGCGCAGCCGCTCCATCAGGTCGACGACCTCGCCGCGACGCGGCGTTCGTCGGTCTCGAGCTGCGGCTCGTGCTGCCCTTCGATCTTGCCCTTGATGATGCGCATCAGGTTTTCGCGGTACTGATCGGTGTACTTCGTCGGGTCCCATTCGGCGGCGAGGCTGTTGACCAGCGCCTTCGCCATCTCGAGCTCCGGAGCTTGCGCACGTCCTTCGCGGCCGGCAGATCGAACTGCGACGACGTCGACGAGTTCGTCGGCGAAGCGCATCATCGAGAGCACGATCGCCTGCTCGATCACCTCGACGGCGGCGAGGTGCTGCGCGTCGCGCAGAATGAACTTCGCGATGCCGACGCGACCCGACTCGCGAATCGCCTCGCGCAGCAGCGCGTAGGCCCGCTCGCCGCCCTTGGCGGGCACCAGATAGTACGGCGTTTCGAAGAAGCGATCGTCGATTTCGTCAGCCTTCACGAAATCGATGATGTCGACGGTCCGGGTCTTCTCGAGCGCCGCCGCCTTGAAGTCGTCCTTCGTCAAGACGACGAACTGACCCTTGGCGTACTCGTAGCCTTTGACGAGGTCCTCCCAGGCGACCGGCGTGCCGTCGCGCAGGCACACGCGCTCGAAACGCACCGGCGACCTGTCCTTCGCGTGGAGCATGCGGAACTTCGGCCGGTGGTCGCGCACCGCCGTGTGCAGCTCGATCGGGATGTTGACGAGACCGAACGAGATAGATCCTTTCCAGAGGGCGCGCGGCATACTTCTGCCTTTGCCTTTTGCCTTTTGCCTTTTGCCTTTTTACTTTTGCCTTTTGAGTTCCCGCTCGGCTTCGAGCCAGTCTTCGAAATCCATCCCGTGGCTGCCGCCGCGCTCGAGATATCGCTGGTAGGCGCGCAGCCGGATGTCGTCTTCGCTCGGCGACGACCCCATCGATTCCGATCGGTTCTCGCTCCGTGACGGATCTTCCCGGCGATACGGCTCCTCCGGCGGGCGGTTCTCGTCAGGGGTTGACCGTGCGGCAAACGTATCCTCGATCGCAGGCGCGGGCGCAGCGCTCGCCTGCGCCTCGGCGCGGCCGGCGCTCCCGCCGGCGCGAGTGCGACGAGATTTTTCGGGTTGAGCTGGACGGTCGCCTGATGAATCAGCTCGTCGGTCGTGTAGGTTGTTTGGCCATGAGCCTCTTTCCTGAATGCGGCGACTTGCTCACGCATGGCGTCGCGAAATCCAACGCTCGAGGTGGCAACAGCGCGTAATTCCCAACCTGTGCTGCAAAGCGTTCGCCAAAGTTATCTCGATTTGACGAGGCCAGTGAGCGGAATTCGCACCCAATCGGGCCGGTTGTTCAATTCGTACGAGAGCTCGTATGTCGCCTTTTCCAACATGTACGCTGATAGCAGCCGGTCGAACGCCTGACCCGTCGGCAGCAGAGCGCTCGGCCCGGGCGACGCGGCGATCGTCGTCCGGTACCCCGAAGAAATGCGGCGGCGGCCCAGTGCTGCCATGTGTCCGCCCACGGCTCGAGCACCGCGTAATCGTCTGGCGCATGCAGCGTGAACGCAAAGAGCGCCGCGTAGGCCGCGTAGCTGAACGATCGCATCATGCCGGCGACGTCCTTGAGCGGCGAGTACTTCGCGCGGCGCTCGGCGAGCGAGCGCGCCGGCTCGCCCTCGAAGTCGAGGATGACGAAATCCTCTTCGGTGCGCAGCACCTGGCCGAGGTGGTAGTCGCCGTGAACCCGCACCTTCATTCCGCCGCTCCTGAGGCGACGAACCTCGATCGAACTCGGCGAGCAGCGCGTCGCGCCGGTTCGAGCACCGCCTCCGCCTGGGCGCGCGACACGTCGTTCAACGTGTCGAGCGCGCGCCCGCAGCAGGTCGAGCGGCACGTTCGCCCTGCGACCGCATGTCGTCCGCGAGCTTGCCGAGCGCCGCCGCGTCGAGCGGCTCGGGCGCGAACGCGGGATCAGTCCCTGACGCAAGCGTCAGATGCAGCTCCGCCGTCCGCCGCCCGAGCGTCGTCGCGGTCCCGAGATACCAGTGTTCGAGCGCGGCGAAGAACGGCGGCGGCTGTTCCGAGCCGTCGAGCGGCAACGGCTCTTCACTCAGGCCGATGTCGCGCGCGGCGACGCGCTCGTAGTAGCGGCGGAGCTCGTCGATCGTGAACTCCCAGCCCGAACCCTGATGCTTGACGACCGCCTGGACGACCGCGAGCGTGCCGGGCTCGAGCCCGGCGCGGTCGTATTCAAGCGCGCCGGCGAGCGCAGGCGTGCGGGTGAAACCGTGCGCCGCGAGGAACCGGCCGATCTCGAACTCCGGATTGACCGACGGCTCGATGCGGCGGAACAGCTTCAGCGCGTAGCGATCGTCGACGAACGCGATGCTGTTGCTCTGGTCGCCGCCGCCGCGGACCCATTTGCGCTCGGTCGGCAGATCGAACCGCGCGCCGCTCGACCAGCCCGCGCACGCTGCCGCGTGCTGGTCGCGAGCTCCTCGGCGCGATCCGACCAGCGCTCAACAGGCGGTCGCACGTGTCGTCGTCGACCAGGCCGTCGACGATCGCGCCCTTGCGTGCGCCGGTGATGCGCGCGAGCACGGCCGCCGGGCGTCTCCTCGAAGCGCGCGCTCGGCCTGCTCGCCGGACGAGCAGCGCGAGCGGCACGAGGTAGCTCTCCGCCCAGCCGTCCGCGTATTCAACCGACGACGACGGTGAGGAACGCCGGGTGCGCGCCCGTTGCGGATGCGCCGTCCAGTCGGAGAAGCGCGCACTGCGGATCTCGCCGCGCTTTCGACGCGAACCAGCGCTGGCGCTGCAGGAACGGCGCGAGCGCCTGCCGCTCGATCACCGCGCGCGTGCCGCCGTCGAGCACGTCTCTCCAGTCCGCGCCGACGAGCAGCGACGGCAGCGCCTCGCGGCATCGCGGCGTTCGGATCGGTCGGACGCCGATGCGCGCGGCGTCATCTGCATCGGCTCCTGCTGCAGCGTGAACCAGTACGAGGCGTACGGGCCGAGCGTCAGGAAGTACGGCCGGTCGCGCGATGCGCGGAAACTCGGTCAGGCCGCGCATCTCGACCGGCATGAGGCCGGCGAACGCCGAGCAGGTCGAGCTCGGCCGGCTGCACGTTCCGCGACAGGTTGGCGACGACGAGAATCGTCTCGCGCTCGTCGCGCCGCAGATAGGCGAGCACCTTGCGGTTCGGACAGTCGACGAACTCGAGCGAGCCGCGGCCGAAGACGCGGTGCTGCTTGCGCATCGCGATCAGCCGCTTCATCCAGTTGAGCAGCGAGAACGGATAGCGCTCCTGCGCTTCGACGTTGATCGCCTGATAGCCGTAGACCGGATCCATGATCGGCGGCGCGAAGAGCCGCGCGGGATCCGCGCGCGAGAAGCCGGCGTTGCGGTCGCCGCTCCACTGCATCGGCGTGCGGACGCCGTTGCGGTCGCCGAGATAGATGTTGTCGCCCATGCCGATCTCGTCGCCGTAGTAGATGATCGGCGTGCCGGGCAGCGAGAAGAGCAGCGCGTTCAGCAGCTCGATGCGGCGGCGGCTGTTCTCGACGAGCGGCGCGAGCCGCCGGCGGATGCCGACGTTGAGCCGCATCTGCGGATCGGCGGCGTACACCTGAGTACATGTAGTCGCGCTCCTCGTCGGTGACCATTTCGAGCGTCAGCTCGTCGTGGTTGCGCAGGAACAGCGCCCACTGGCAGGTCTCCGGAATGTCGGGCGTCTGGTTGAGGATCTCGGTGATCGCGTGGCGATCCTCCTGCCGCAGCGCCATGAACATGCGCGGCATCAGCGGGAAGTGGAACGCCATGTGGCACTCGTCGCCGTCGCCGAAATACGGCGCGCACGTCGGACGGCCACTGGTTCGCCTCGGCGAGCAGCATCCGGTTCTTGTAGGCGGCGTCGAGCTCGCGGCGCATCCGCTTCGAGCACGCGCGTGCGTCTCCGGCAGGTTCTCGTTGTTCGTGCCCTCGCGCACGCACAGGTAGGGCACCGCGTCGAGGCGCAGCGCGTCGACGCCGAGATCGAGCCAGAACTTCATCACGTCGATCACCGCGTCGACGACCGCCGGGTTGTTGTGGTTCAGATCGGGCTGGTGCGAGAAGAAGCGGTGCCAGTAGTACTGGCTCGGCGACCGGGTCGTACGTCCAGTTCGACTTCTCCGTGTCGGTGAAGATGATGCGCGTCTCGGGAAACTTCCTGTCGGTGTCGCTCCAGACGTAGAACTCGCGCTCGGGCGATCCGGGCGGCGCGTGCCGCGCGCGCTGGAACCACGGATGCTGATCCGACGTGTGGTTGACGACGAGCTCGATGAGGACCCGGATGTGCCGCTCGTGCGCGGCGCGCGACGAGCCGCGTGAAGTCGTCGAGCGTGCCGTAGCTCGGGTGGACGTTCAGGTAGTCGGCGATGTCGTAGCCGTCGTCGCGCAGCGGCGAGGGAAAGAAGGGCAGCAGCCAGAGGCAGGTGACGCCGAGGCCCTGCAGGTAGTCGAGCTTCTGCGTGAGGCCCTGAAAGTCGCCGACGCCGTCGTTGTTGCTGTCGAAGAACGACTTGACGTGCGCCTGGTAGATGATCGCGTCCTTGTACCAGAGCGGATCGTCGTGCGCGCCCGCAGCGCCGGTCGACGCGACCGCGTCGACGGGCATGGACAGATGCGGAGTGTCGATCGCCACGTCCACCTAGCGCCTCAGCGTCGACTGTCCAACTTCAGATGTGCGCCTGCCGGACGTCCGGATCGAACCGCACGTAGTTCCAGTCGCCGCGCCAGGTGTACGTCGCGTCGATCGAGCAGGTCGTGCGACGGCGATGTACGCGTCCGCGTCCGACGTCGACGGCACTCGACGAAGCCGTGCTGCATGTGGTGCGGGTCGAGGTTGACGATCATGAGCAGCCGTTCCGAGTCGTCGGGCGCGCGTTTTGCTGTACGCGATGATCTCGGGGTTGTCGGTGGTCGCGAAATCGCAGCGGTCCAGTCGAACTGGAGCGCGCGCGTGCTCGCGGCGGATCGCGTTCACGCGCGCGACGAGCTCGTTGATGTTGCCGGGCTCGTTCCCAGTCCCAGTGCCGGATCTGGTACTTCTCCGAGTCGGCGTACTCCTCGCTGCCCGGCGAACCGCGCGGCCTTCGCACAGCTCGAAGCCGCTGTAGATGCCGTAGCTCGCGCCGAGCGTCGCCGCGAGCACGAGCCGCGCCTCGAACGCCGGCCGACCGCCGTGCTGCAGGTACGCGTGCAGGATGTCGGGCGTGTTCGCGAACAGGTTCGGCCGGAGATACTCGCGCACGTCGGTCGTCGTCGAGCTCGGTGAAGTACTCGGTGAGCTCCTGCTTCGTGTTGCGCCACGTGAAGTACGTGTACGACTGCGTGAAGCCGGCCTTCGCGAGGTAGCGCATCAGCTTCGGCCGCGTGAACGCCTCCGCCAGGAAGATGACGTCGGGATGCTCGCGCGTGGACCTGCGCGATCAGCCACTCCCAGAAGCCGAACGTCTTCGTGTGCGGGTTGTCGACGCGGAAGATGCGTCACGCCGTGCGCGATCCAGAACTGCGTCACGTCGAGCAGCGCGCGCCAGAGCGCCGCGCCACTCGTCGCACTCGAAGTCGAGCGGGTAGATGTCCTGGTATTTCTTCGGCGGATTCTCCGCGTACTTGATCGTGCCGTCCGGCCGGTGGCGGAACCACTCAGGATGCTCGCGCACCCACGGATGATCCGGCGAGCACTGCCAGGCGAGGTCGAGCGCGATCTCGAGCCCGAGGCGCTCGGCTTCTGCCCGGAACGCGATCGAAATCGTCGAGCGTGCCGAGTCCGGGTTCGATCGCTGTGTGGCCGCCGTCTTCGGACCCGATCGCCCACGGGCTGCCGGGTCGCCCGGCTGCTGCGACGGGCTGTTGTTCGGCCCTTTCGAAAGCTTCGTGCCGATCGGATGAATCGGCGGCAGGTAGAGCGACGTCGAAGCCGAGATCGGCGATGCGCGGCAAGTCGGCGGCCGCGGTCGCGAAACGTGCCGCTCCGCTGCGGATCCGCGGCCGCCGAGCGCGGAAACATCTCGTACCAGGCGCCGAATCGCGCGCGGTCCCGATCGACCCGGACACGCAATGGCGGCGACTCGGTCGCGTGCGCTCGATCGGCGTACGTCTCCATCAACGCGGCGAGCTCATCGTCGAGCGCCAGCGACGCATGGTTCGCGGTCGACATGTCGCCGCTCAAACGATCGCGAATAATCCAACAGCGTGGCCGAGTCGGCGTCGGCCGACGCGGCCGCGGCGCGCGATGCGGCGTCGCGAAGCAGCAAGGAGCCTTCGAGCAGTTCGACCGCGACGTCCTGACCGGCCCCGGCCTTGATCTGCAGGTCGCGGCGCCACGTCTCGAAGCGATCGACCCAGCTGACGAGCGAGTACTCGTGCCAGCCGATCGTGTCGACGACGAACCGGCCGATCCATTCGTCGGTGCCGTCGGCGACGAGCGTCATCGGCGTCTCGCGCCAGTCATCGCCACGTGTGTCGTTTCCGGTTGGCGGGAACGTACCTGTCGCGCAGGAGCACGGTCAGAACGTCGTGGCCGTCCGCGAAGATGTCGGCGCGCACGTCGACCGCTCGCCCGGCGTTCGCTTGATCGGAAACCGGCCATCGTCGACGCGCGGCCGCACGTTCTCGATGACGACGCGGTCGGCGAGCCGATTGTCGATCGCGTCCGCGACGCCGCTGACGCGCGGCTCGTGACTCGCGATTCCCGACTCGCGGCCGTCGACTCCCACGGTCACCCTTCCGCGCCGACAGGTTCCGGCGTGTCGACGACAGCGGACGCCTGTGTGGTGGCCCGCTCAGCGGCTCGCGAGCGGCGGCGCTCGCGGACCGGCGGCGTGACCCTGAGGACAGCGACCGCACGGCCACCTGAAGCGGATAGTGCGCACCCGGCTTGAACACGCGTTCGGCTGCCGCGGGATCGCTGCGTGTCGAGGACCCGCTGCCACTGCTGCTCGCCCTCGAGCGGCGGCAGCGTGAACGGCACCTGTCGCTGTGCGCGTTGAGCAGGATGAGCAGCGTGTCGCCGACGATCAGCTCGCCGCGCTCGTCGACCTCTTCGATCGCGTCGCCGTTCAGCAGCATGCCGAGGCAGCGGACGAAGTCGGCGTTCCACGCCTCGTCGGTCATCTCGCGGCCGTCGGGCGCGAGCCAGGCGACGTCCTTCACTGCCGCGGATGCTGCGGCCCTGAAAATACTTGCGGCGCCGGAGCACCGGCTGCGACAGCCGGAGGTGAACCAGCTGCGCGTGAAGTCGAGAAGCTGCCTGCTGCTCGTCGGTCGAGGTTCCAGTCGATCCAGGTGATCTCGTTGTCCTGGCAGTACGCGTTGTTGTTGCCGCGCTGCGTCCGCCCGAGCTCGTCGCCGTCGCTGATCATCGGCACGCCCTGCGACAGCAGCAGCGTCGCGAGGAAGTTGCGCACCTGCCGCGCGCGCAGCTCGTTGATCGCCGCGGTCGTCGGTCGGGCCTTCGACGCCGCAGTTCCAGCTCAGGTTGTTGTTCTCGCCGTCGCGGTTGTCTTCGCCGTTGGCCTCGTTGTGCTTCTCGTTGTAGCTGACGAGATCGTGCAGCGTGAAGCCGTCGTGCGCGGTGACGAAGTTGATGCTCGCGTACGGCCGGCGCCCGCTGCTGCGCGTACAGATCGTTGCTGCCGGACGAGCCGCGTCGCGAGCTCGGACACCGTGCCGCCGTCGCCGCGCCAGAACCGCCGCACCGTGTCGCGGTACTTGCCGTTCCACTCGGTCCACAGCACGGGAAAGTTGCCGACCTGGTAGCCGCCCTCGCCGAGGTCCCACGGCTCGGCGATCAGCTTCACCTGCGACAGCACCGGATCCTGGTGGATGATGTCGAAGAACGCGCCGAGCCGGTCGACGTCGAACAGCTCGCGCGCCAGCGCGCTCGCGAGGTCGAAGCGGAAGCCGTCGACGTGCATCTCGCTGCACCCAGTACCGCAGGCTGTCCATGATGAGCTGCAGCACCTGCGGGCTGCCGCATGTTCAGCGTGTTGCCGCAGCCGGTGAAGTCCATGTAGTAGCGCGGATCGTCGGCGACGAGCCGGTAGTACGACGCGTTGTCGATGCCCTGCAGCGACAGCGTCGGGCCCGAGGTGGTTGCCTTCGGCCGTGTGGTTGTAGACGACGTCGAGGATGACTTCGAGGCCGGCGGCGTGCAGCGCGCGCACCATGCGCTTGAACTCGCGCACCGCGCCGGCCGGCGTGCCGCGACGCCGCGAAGCGGCGCTCCGGCGCGAAGTAGCCGAAGCTGTTGTAGCCCCAGTAGTTCGTGAGGCCGCGTTCTTCGAGATGCCGGTCGCGCGCGTGGTGGTGCACCGGCATCAGCTCGACGGCGGTGACGCCGAGCTGCTTCAGATGGTTGAGCGCGGGTTCGGTCGTGAGCGCTTCGTAGGTGCCGCGCAGACGCTCCGGCACGTCGGGATGCAGCTTCGAGAACCCGCGCACGTGCATCTCGTAGATGACCGTGTTGTGCCACGGCGTCCGCGGCGGCCGGTCGTCGCCCCAGGTGAACGCCGGATCGACGACCGCGGCGAGCGGCGCGTACGGCGGCGTTGTCGCGATCGTCGAACGACGAGATCGTCCTCGGGATCGCCGACGCGGTAGCCGAACATCTCGTCGGCCCACCGAATCGTACGCGCGACCGATTTCGCGTACGGATCCATGACAACTTTGTTCGGATTGAATCGGTGGCCGTTCGCCGGTTCGTACGGGCCGTGCACGCGATAGCCGTAGAGCTGGTCCGGCCGCACGTCGGGCAGGAAGCCGTGCCAGACCATGTCGGTCTGCTCGGGCAGCGCGATTCGCGCCGATTCCTTCGTGGCGTCGGCGCGAATCGAACAGGCAGAGCTCGACGTTCGTCGCGTGCGCGGAGAACAGCGCGAAGTTGACGCCGACGCCGGTCCAGGTAGCGCCGAGCGGATACGGATCGCCGGGCCAGACTCGCACGGATGGCACGGCTTCAAGGGCTATGCCACTTGGTGACTAGTGCTAGTGGCTGGTGGCTGGTGGCTGGTGGCTGGTGGCTGGTGGCTGGTGTTGCTGATGGCTGGTGTTGCTGATGGCTGGTGGCTGATGGCTGTCGTTCATCCGATAAGCAGTGCGACGCCCAGAGTGAGCTTGTGATTACCTTCGATCGACTCCTCACGTGCCTTTTGTTTCTCGCGTTGATCGTTGCCGCGGCGCTCATGCCGATCCAGCACGACACGTGGTGGCAATTGCGAGCGGGCCAGGACATGTGGACAGCGCGGCGCGTCCTGCTCATAGATACGTACTCGCACAGCGCGTACGGCGCGTTCTGGCCGAATCACGAATGGCTCGCGGAAGTGATTTATTACGCATGCTATCGGCTTGGCGGTCTCGCGCTGGTCACGCTGTTCGCGGCAGCCATGATTACGGCGGCGTGGGCGATCTCCTGGAGGCTGTCGGTTGGCCCGGTGCGCGTGCGCTTCGCGCTCATGGCGCTCGCTCTGGTTCCCGCAAGCCTGCACTGGGAACCGCGGCCGCACGCCTTTTCCTTTCTCTTTCTGATGCTGACGGTTTACCTGATCGTCAAAGAGCGCTACGCATGGCTGCCGGTCGTCTTCCTGGCGTGGGCCAACTGCCACGGCGGGGTGCTGACCGGCTTCCTCGTTCTCGCCGCGGGCCTCGCCGCTCAAACGCTGTCGTTGCGTACGGGGTGGCTGCGACGGTCGGCGATTCTGCTGGCCTGTATGATCGCCGGCTCGATCACGCCGCTTGGCCTGGCGCTCTGGACCGAGCTGCCGAAGTCGCTCGCCCGCATCCGGATGTACCCGCTCAACGAATGGCAGCGCACGACGTTCACCGATCCACGGCTCGCGCTGTTCTGGGTGCTTGCCGGTGTTCTCTGCGTCCGCGTTGTTCAACGGGGGAGCGCTGCTGCGACTGACAAACGTGGGATGGTGAACTCGACGTATGCCGTCACCTTGTCGGCCTGCGCGCTCGTGCTGCTGCCGCTTGCGATATCGGCTGTGCGGAATGTCGGAATGTTCCTTATGGTCGCGGTCCCCGCCATGACGGCGCTGGTGCCGCCGAGCGAGGCGCGGTCGACGCGGCGAAAGGAACGGCCGGCGTTGAATCTGACGGTGATCTCAACGGCGGCAACCGCGGCGATCGTGGCGATCATTTATGCGTATGTCACGCAGATTAATCACCTGCACTGGATGCCTTTGCCAGCCGGCTCGCTGCGCGCGCTGGCGCGCTGTCCCGGCAATCTCTACAACCGGTACGACGAAGGCGGCTACTTGATCTGGTTTGCGCCGGAGAAGCCGGTGTTCCTGGATGGTCGCCAGGATCCGTACGACCCACGCCTCGTCCTGGAGCAGATCCGCATGGAGACGACCGGCGATTACGCGGCGACCTTCGCCCGTTACCAGATCGAATGTGCGTATTTGCCGACGAGTTCGCCGATCACCGCAAGGCTCACGACCGCCGGCTGGCGCGCGCTCTATACGGATCCGAGCTGGGTCGTGCTGGCCCGCTGACCACCAGCACGGAGCGACCAGTCACGAGCCACCAGTCACCAGCCACGAGCCACCAGCCACCAGCCACGAGAACTATCCCGAGTAGCGATCGTTGAACCACGGCTCGGCGGTGTTCGAATAGCCGCGAATTTCCCAGAAGCCTTTCTTGTCCTTCGCAAGGAATTCGATCTTCCGGATCCATTTCGCGCCTTTCCACGCGTACAGCTTCGGCGTGATCATGCGGCACGGACCGCCGTGCTCGCGCGGCAGCGGCTTTCCCTCCCATGTATGCACCAGCAGCACGTCGTCCTCGATGGCGCGCGCGAGCGGAAGGTTCGTCGTGTACGGGATCGAGGATCCCGGCATGAAGTCGTAGCCGGTGCAGAGGACGATATGCGCGGTGTCTTTCGGCACGGCGATCTCCGCGATCGTCTTGAAGCGCACGCCGCGCCAGCGGTTGTCGTAGCGGCTCCACGTCGTCACGCAGTGAAAATCGCTCGACGTCGTCGACCTGCGGCAGCGCGAGGAATTCCGTCCATGTCAGCGTGAACGGATTGTCGACGTGGCCGCCGACCTCGAGGCGCCATTCGTCGAGCTCGACGACGTGGCTGCTCGCCGAGATCGAGCACCGGCCAGTTCTTCACCTCGTGCTGGCCGACGGGAAGCTTGGGCATGCCGTGGCGATTGGCCGGGCCGCTTCCTTCCGGCGTTTTTCCCTGGAAGTTGACGTTGACGCGGCGCCTGTCAAGCGCGATCTGCCGCTCGATGTAGCGGCGCCGGCGTTCGACGAGATCGACGCGGTCGGGACGCTTCAGCTTTTCAGCCACGGAATATCTTAACGGTACATGCCTTGCGACTGCGGACGCCATGACTCAACAGAACAAGGACTTGGACAACCCTGCTACGCGCGGTCCACTCGACGGCAGCGTCAGCGGCACGATCGGCGGCGGCGGGCCCGAGACCGGCGGCTCGACGCCAAGACCGAAGGCGCCGGATATGCCGCGGGTGAAACCGGAAGATGCGGCAAGCGGCCGCCTCGCGCCGGATCCGCTCGGCGCAACGGCGGATCCCGACGAGCTCAAGCCAGGGGCGAGCGACGTGACCGGGGAGTAGCGAACCGCTACGCGACCGTTTGACGCAGTGCGCCGTCGGCGGGTTGGTCGAAGAGATCGTCGGGAGGCAGCGGGAAATGCGCCGGCGCGAACGGATGCGCTGTGACGACCTCGCCGCGGCGCGCCGCCTTGTCGCGATACATGCGCTGGTCGGCGTCGGCGAGCAGCGCTTCGTAGGTCGTGCCGTCGTGCGGGAACACGGACGCGCCGGCGCTGACGGCCAGCCGGAGCCGCTTGCCCGGCGCGCACTTCGAGCTCGATCTCGGCGACGCGCTCCTGCAGCTCGCGCCGCTTGGCCTCGGCCGCCTCGCGCGAGCAGTCGGCGAGCACGACGATGAACTCGTCGCCGGCGTAGCGCACGCACAGGTCGTAGGGCCGCAGCGCGCCCTGCAGCGCCGTCGCGACCTCGCGCAGCGCGTGGTCGCCGACGTTGTGGCCGTAGGTGTCGTTGATCGTCTTGAACCCGTCGATGTCCATGACGATGAGCGCGACCTCGCTCTTCGAGGCGCTCGGCGCGCGCCAGCTCGCGCGACAGGTGCACGAACATCGACCGGCGGTTCGGCAGGCCGGTGAGCGGATCGGTCAGCGAATCTTCCTGCGTCTGCTCGAAGACGATCGAGTTGTGGATGACCGGCGCCGGCCTGCTCGGCGATGCGCTCGAGCAGCCGGCGGTGATCCTCGGTGTAGCGGTTCGGCTCGATGTGGTAGAGCGCGAGGCAGCCGATGAACGTGTCGTTGAAGTACAGCGGGCAGACGATCGCCGACTTGCAGCTGCGTGTCGGCTCGGATGCCCGGCCGCCTCGAACGTGACGCGCGGGTCGGCGTTGACGAGCGTGCGCCGGTTGCGCGCGACCCAGCCGGAGAGCCCGTCGCCGACCTGCAGCGTCGGTGTTCAGCAGCTGCGGCGCGTCGACGCCGGCGGCGAAGCGGCACTTCAGCGAGTCGGTGTCCGGCTGCGTGCAGGAACAGCGCGCAGCCCGACCACGGCACGATCTTCGACGAGCTTCGACGAGATGAGCGCCATCGTGTCGGACGACGCCGAGGCTCGTGCCCATCGACTGCGCGATCTCGTACAGCGCGTAGATCTCGCGGTGCGCGAGCGCGATGTTCTCGAACGCGTTGCCGGCTCGCCGGCACGAGGCCGGCCGCCGTCGAGCCGCCGCCAGCGCCGGCGCCGGCCTCCGCCGGCGCTGCGCTCGGCGGTTCTTCGGCCGCCGCGCTCCGCGAGCGAGCGCCGGCAGCATGCTCGACGAACATCGGCACGAGCGCCGGATCGAGCGCGCGGCCCGCTTCGTGCTTCAGCAGCCCGATCGCGCTCTCGTGGCTGAGCGCCTTGTGATACGGCCGCTCGGTCGTCACCGCGTCGTAGTAGTCGACGATCGTCAGGATGCGCGCGCCGATCGGAATGTCGTCGCCCGCCAGCCCCTGCGGATAGCCCTTGCCGTCCCACCGCTCGTGATGGCTGAGGATCAGCGGCGCCACCGGATACGGGAACGGCACGGCGGCGATGATCTCCGCGCCGACCTGCGGATGGATGCGGATCTTCTGGAACTCTTCCTGCGTCAGCGGTCCGGGCTTCGACAGGATGTGCTCGGGCACGGCGAGCTTGCCGATGTCGTGGAGCAGCGCCGCCGTCTTGACGCCCTGGATCTCGTCGGCTGCGACAGGCCGACCGCCTTCGCGAGCCCGGCCGCGTACACCTGCACGCGCCGGATGTGCATCTGCGTCGTCTGATCCTTGGCGTCGATCGCGCGCGCGAGCGCCTCGATCGTCGCGAGGTGCAGGTCCGAGGTCTGCTGCACGTGGCGCTGCTCGTCCTCGATGCGCCCCATGTAGACCTTGTAGGTGCGGTAGGTGAGGTAGAGCGGCGCGAAGGTCAGCGGCGCGACCCAGTAGCCGGCGTGCGCGACGAACCACGCGGCGAGCGCGGCGACGCCGGCGCCGACGAAATAGCTCGGCGCGCTCCAGAGGAAGTTCGTCGTGCCAGGTCGTCGCGATCGCGCTGCGCGCGTCGACAGCGCGATCGCCGTCGCGACGAGGCCCGTGTTCAGCAGGAAGTACACCGTCGCCGCGCCGACGAGCGGACGCGCGAGCGTCGGTGAGCGGCATCGCCGACGGCCCGTGCTCGCCGAGCAGACGGAACGCGAGGCCGGCGCCCTGCACGGTGATGACGAGCGACGCCATGCTGAACAGCGTGCGATAGAGCGGGTTGCGCTCCTTGCTGTTCAGATGGCACTGGCTGAACGCGCTGCCCGCCGCGACGAGCATCGTCTCGTGCGGACCGAGCAGCAGCAGCGACGCGAAGTCCACCGCGTACGAGACCGACATCGTCGAGCCGCTCGTCGTGAGCGGAAGCTGCACCTTGAGCGCCGCCGTCGCCGACGAGCAGGACCAGCAGCGCGAGGAACAGCGACCGGCTGGTCGAAGCGCGCGAGCGGCAGGCACGACGAGCAGCAGCGCCGCGCCCGCGACGATGACCAGCGCGACGTAGACGCGCGCCGCGCGCGGGACAGCGCTGCGTCAATGGACCCGCGGGCGCGGTCGACACCCAGTGGTCGCCCCAGTCTTCCTTCAGCAGCGACCAGAGCACCTGGTCGACGTATTCGCCGCCGCGGCGCACCGAGCGCCGCAGCACGCCTTCCTGCACGGCGCCGAGCTTGCGCAGCGCGCCGTTGCGCGCGGCCGTTCTGCAGCAGCACGCGCGCTTCGAGCCGATGCGCGCCGACCGAGCCGAACGCAAACGATCCGACCAGCCGCGCCGTCTCGAGGAACACGCCGGTGCCGCGCGCACGACGGCGACGATCGTGCACTCCCATTCCGCCGCTTCGAACGCCGGATCGAGCTGACGCACCTGCACGAGCCCGACGACGAGTCGTCCCGCGGCCGCATCGTGATCACGTAGGTGAACGACAACCCGGCGGCCCGCTCGCGAACGGCGCGATCGATCAGTTGCTGTGCGGCCAGTTCCGTGATCGGCCTCATCGATGCCGAATCGCGTCGCATCCACGAGCGACAGAATGTCGACGAGGGAGCCGATGTCGTGCGCCGTCGGCTCGCGGAGCGTGACGCTCCGTCCCAGCAGAGTCGGGAGCGCTGCCCGCCAGTCGGCGGCATGTGAGGCGTTCGGGTCGGGCGACATATCGTCGGTTCGTCTCGGCCACACGTCGGCCGTCGCATCGACTGGAGCAACTCCGGCGCCAAGCTCGGCATTTCATGTAAGTACATGACGGGATTGCGCTTACGAATTTGGCTGGAGCGACTCTCGGGTGCGTTGTGTTCGTATATATGACGTCCAGACCTGAGCCGAAAAGCAGCGGAAACCCGAGGTGATTGAAGCGCAACAGGTTAGGGAGGGCTGTTCCGGTCCAGCACCCGATGTTCCGTTATTGTTCACGTAAAATGACCGCCGTGGAGGATCGCCCGAAGCGGCCGCTCCTGGAGCTGTTCCCCTCTCCGGCGTCCGCGCAGAAAACGCGCGAGCTGCACGGCGATTCCCAACCCGACACCGTCACGTACGGAAGCTTCTACGGCTTGAGCGAGCAGCCGTTCAGCCTCTCGACGGATCCCAAGTTCGTGTTCCACAGCGCCGCGCACGACAACGTCGCGCAGCAGCTTCTCAGCGCGATTCGCCGCCGCGACGCCGTCGCGGTTGTCACCGGCGACGTGGGCGTGGGCAAGACGATGCTGTGCCGAGCGGTGATCGAAGAGCTCGATCAGCGGACGCTCACGTCGTATCTTGCGTGTCCTATTGCGTCGACCGAGGACCTCATCGCGACTATGCTGATCGACTTTGGCGTCGTCGAGGCCGAGATCGCGCGCGACACCCTCGACCACGCCTCGCGCAACGAGCTCCACGCCGCGGTTCAAGATTTTCTCGCGACGCTTGAGCCGATCGACGCGCTCGCGGTCGTGTTGATTGACAACGCACACAGCCTGAGCGCGGAGCTCATCGCGCAGATCGGGCGGCTGTCAGAGGCGGGAAAGCAGCGGTTGCAGTTTGTCCTCGTCGGTCAACCGTCCCTCAGCGAACGGCTCGGCGCCGATCTCGATGCGCGTGTGACGGTGCGATGCACGCTCGGTCCGCTCACGCGCGAGGAATTGATCGACTACGTGAGCTACCGCCTGTCGGTCGCCGGCGCCCACGCGCGCGTTGATTTCAGCGACGCGTCGGCCGACCGCATCTACACCGCATCGGGAGGCGTGCCGACGCTGGTGAATCTCCTCTGCGACCGCGCGCTCGTGCGGGGATTCGCCGCGGGCGCCAGCGTCGTCGATGAGGACCTTGTGAACGCGGCCGTGGACGATCTCGAACTGACGCCGCCGGAGCCATTGCGGCGGTGGCTGATGCGTGACGCCGCGATCATCATCGCGTTTGCGCTGCTCGTTCTCGCCGGCGCGGTCGCAGCGGCGCGCGTCTTCCATGAGCCGCTGGCCCGCCTGATTATCCGATGGGGCCAGCCGTCGCCTTGACTGCTATCGCCTGGCCTCCGCGTCGTACGGATCGGCCTGAGCGTCCGGTTGTCCTGGCGCGGGATCGCCCCGTCGTCCCGGGTGAGTATCGCCGGCGCCGTCGGGCGTCCGCGGACCGAGACTGACTTTTCCTTTCGTGATTTCCTTGTAGAGGTACGGCCCCCACAGGATCGCTGCGAGGACGAGCGCGATCAAGATGCCGATGCCAAGCCCAGGAGTCATTCGACTTCCTCCTGAGATACTCGACGCAATGCCTGTGCCTAAGATGCGGCTCTAGCAGATGGCGGAAATGGCCCAGCCAGCGCCGGAAGTTTCGCAGTTCCGAGTTCTAAGTTCTGCAGTTGATGATTGGGGTGGGCGACGGGTATCGAACCCGCGACCTCCTGAGCCACAGTCAGGCGTTCTGCCACTGAACTACGCCCACCACACCGGGACGACGTGAAGCATCCGCTTTGAGGCGGACGAACAGACGCTCTGGCTTTTGAGCCGGAACTCCCGAAGTGTAGCAGATTACTCAGCTTGCTCGTGCGCACCCGCGAACGGCGCTTCCGTATCGTCGGTCATCTCGACGAGCACGCCGTTGCCGATGTGGGCGCGGATCAAGTAGATGTGGTTCGCGCGTTCGCCTTTCGCCTCGTACATCAACTTGTCGGCGCGCTGAATCAGATCGGCGGCCAGTCGGCGCGCGATGAAACGGCGCTCGGCGACGCGTCCGAGCCAGAGGCAGACGACGCCGACGTCGACGCGAACCGGCTGCACCGCGAGGCGGCGATCCTCGAGCGTCCAGTCGTAGCGTTCGACCGCTTCGCGAAACCGTTCGGCGACCGCGTACGCCTGAGGGTATTCCGCGAGATCGGGAATCAGAAAACAGAACTCGTCGCCGCCGAATCGCGCGTGCAGCTCTTTCGACCGCGTCGTGGGGCGCTCCTGCGCGATGAGGTCGTCCGACCGCACCTGCTCGCGAAGAAGGTGTGCGACGCGTTCGATGATCTGGTCGCCGACCGAGTGGCCGAGCGCGTCGTTGTACCACTTGAAGCCGGTGATGTCGACGAGGCCGACGGCGCACCAGCGGCCGCGCTGCTCGAGCGCGAGGAACGACTCGAGCTGCTCGGTGAAGCGTCCGAAGTTCATCAGCTTCGTCTTCGGATCGCGATGCGATTTGTCCGTGAGGTCGGCGACGAGCGCCTCGAAATAGCGCGAGATGCTGCTGACGGTTGCGTCCTTCGCGAGGAGCTCGCGCTTCACGCGGGCCATTTTGTCGGCGAAGCCGGCGGAGAGCGCCTGGATGGCTTCGTGCTTGGATTCCTGCCACAGCCGCTCGTGGCGGCTGAACACACCTTCGATCGCGGCGAGCAGCGACTGTTCCAGTGCCGCGGTGAGGTGCAGATGGTCGTGAATCCACGCCTGGAGCTCGCTGCGTGTCTGCGGCTGAGGCGCTTCGCTCGAGAGCTTGTCAGACCGCATCGGGCGACCACCTCTACAAAGGGCGTACCTGATGGGGAGCGCGCTTTTCGGTCGATTTTCAATCGCGGCTTCCGCGAACTGTATCGACGGACGACGAACGGTTCCACTTTGTGGCAACAGACCCGCACGGGAGGCACCGATGCGCGCCCCGTGCGGGTTGTCGCTATAGCCTGCTACGAGCAGCTCGAAGAGATCATCTTCACGGACTTCACGTCCAGCGTGCGGCCCGCGTGATCGCTCATGCTGTGGCGCTGTTCGCCAGCGGCGCTGCCGGTCGTCCCGGTCGTGCCCGTGGCGGTCGTCGTGGCGCCGGTCGCGGTCGTTGTCGCGGACGCTTCGTCCTTGGACGACGAAACTTCCTTGCCCGTGACCTGAATCTTGTGACCGACGTGCTTATCGAGATCGCTGCCGCCCTCGAGAGTCCAGTTGCTGCCTTCCTTGGCGTTCATGGCGCCTGCGGTCGTACCCGACGTGCCGGTGGTGGTCCCGGTCGCGGTCGTCGTGCCGGTCGCCGTCGTGCCGGTCGTGCCCGAGGTCGTCGTCGACGATGCGCTGCCGGAGGCAGACATATCGTTGTCGGCCCGCGCGTTCGTCAACGTGTAGTTGCCGCCCGTGCCGCGCTCGAGACATCCAGTGATCGTGACTTCCCGATCGGTCGAGGACTGGCTTGTCGTCGTTGTCTGCGCACTGAGCGATGCGACGAGCCCGAAGGCCGCCGCGACGCCGAACGCTGTCATGAGTCGATTCATACTCGTGGCCTCCTGATTGGGTTTTGGGTTACTTCTTGATCGAGTCGCCGAGATCTTTCAAAGCCTCACCGACTTTTCGCCGCCCCTTGCCGAACGTCTCTTCGACATTGCCGGCGGCCTTGTCGGCTGCGCCTTCGTCGCGCAATTGGTCGTTGTCGCTCAGATCGCCAGCCGCTTCTTTCGCCCGGCCCTTGGCTTGATCAACCTTGCCCTGCACTTCGTCTTTGTTCCACATCGTCGCTCCTCCACGGCTCAGCGGTTCGCGGCGCCAGCCATGGAAACCACTGCAGGACTCGTGCCCTGACTCGACGTGAAGACCGGCGAAATTAGAGGGAAAACCGACGATGGGCTGTGCCCGCGCTGACTTGCCGCGAAAATTTATCGGGAAGAAAATACGGCTCAGTTGTGATCCTGAACGGCGCGGACGGCTGACCTATGTGAGCGCTGTCCGCGGCGATTCGGCGTCGGACCGCGCAGCATAAGTCGCGAGAATCGCGACGACCCGGTCCATCGCCACGGTGACCGCGTTCCACGACGCTTCCGCTGCGGCGAATTCGCCGGTGCGGCCCATCTCCTCGAGGGTGCGCGCGGCGCCCACGAGATCGGCGGCGTCGAAATTCGCGGCGGCGCCTTTCAGCGCGTGCGCTGCGCGGCGCAGCGCCTCGGGATCGCGCGCGTCGAGTGCCTCACGTATCTGTTCGAGATGGCGCGGCGCACCGTCGATGAAGATGCGGCTGATGTCGGCCAGCAGCTCGGCGTCGCCGCCGATGCGCGCGAGCACCGCGTCGTGAAGCGCAGACGCTTCCACGTCGAGAAGCGCGACGAGGCCGGCGCGCGGCGCGCTCGACCGTCTCGCAGAGCCGCTTGGAGTCGAGCGGCTTGGTGATGTACTCGTCCATCCCGGAGGCGAGCGCGCGCTCGCGGTCGCCCTTCATCGCGTGCGCCGTCATCGCCATGATCGGCAGATGGCCGCCCGAGGTCCGCTCCCGCTCGCGGATCGCCGCCGTCGCCTCGAAGCCGCCCATCTCGCGGCATCTGCACGTCCATCAGCACGACGTCGAAATGCGCCCGGTCGAGCGCGGCGATCGCCTCGTGGCCGTTGGCCGCGATGGTGACCCGGTGACCGCGTCGTTCGAGCAGGCTGGCGGCGAGCCGCTGATTCACGAGGTTGTCTTCGGCCAGCAGGACGTGCAGGCGCCGTTCCGGCAGCTGCGCCGGCATCATCGGTCTGCGGCAGCGCCGTACGCGCCGGTCCGCTCGTTCGTCGAGCGTCGCGCCGGATGGCGTCGAGCAGCTCGCGCTGCTCGATCGGCTTGGTGAGATGCTGCGCGATCCCGAGCTCGCGGCAGCGTGCGCTCTCGCCGTACTGCCCCGACGAGCTGAGCATCATGATCGTCGCGCCGACCGTCTTCAGCTCGTCGCGGATTCGCCGCGCGACTTCGAAGCCGTCCATCTCCGGCATGTTCGCGTCGAGCAGAACGAGCGCGAACGGGTCGCCTGTCGCTCGGCGCGTCGTCCAGCGCGCGAAGCGCGGCCGCGCCGCCGTCTGACGACCGTCGGCCGCATCTTCCAGCGGATCAGCAGCTCCTGCAGCACACGGCGGTTCACGGCGTTGTCGTCGACGACGAGCGCGCGCAGGTCCGTCAGGTTGACTGTCACCGGTTCCGACTCGCGCCTCCGGCGCGCCGAACGGCGCCGTGAAGTGGAACGTGCTGCCTTCGTCCGGCGTGCTCTCGACCCAGATCGCGGCCGCCCATCAGCTCGACCAGCGTCGACGAAATCGCCAGGCCCAGGCCGGTGCCGCCGAACCGCCGCGTCGTCGAGCCGTCGGCCTGCTTGAACGGCTCGAAGATCGCCTGCTGCTTGTCGGCGGGATGCCGATGCCGGTGTCGCTCACGAAATAGTGCAGCAGTCGTGTCCTGATCGTGTCGCGACTCCACCTCGACCTGCACGAGAATCTGGCCGCGCTCGGTGAACTTGATCGCGTTGCCGACCAGGTTCACGATGCACCTGCCGCAGCCGGCCCGGATCGCCGACGACGATGCTCGGCACGTCGGGCAGAACGTGGCAGACGAGCTCGAGGCCTTTCTGCTCGGCGCGCAGCGCGAGCGGCTTCAGCAGCTCGGCGAGATGATCGCGGACTGAGAACGGTATGCGCTCGAGCTCCAGCTTGCGCGTCTCGATCTTCGAGAAATCGAGGATGTCGTTGAGGATGCTGAGCAGCGCGTCGGCCGAGCTCTTCACCATCGTCAGGTACTCGCGCTGCTCGGGGGTCAGCGTCGTGTCGAGCGCCAGCTCGGTCATGCCGATGATGCCGTTCATCGGCGTGCGGATCTCGTGGCTCATGTTGGCGAGGAACTCGCTCTTGGCCTGATTGGCCTCCTCGGCGACGCGCGTCGCCGGCGCGAGCTCCGCAGTGCGCTCGCGCACCTTGCGATCGAGATCCTCGGTCAGCGCGCGCAGGTCGGTGTTCAGCCGCTCGCGCTGGCCGAGCGCCTGCTCGAGCTTCGTGGTACGACTGCGCGAGCCGCGTCTGCATCGTGTTGACGTCTTCGAGCAGCGCGGCGATTTCGGCCGGCGGCTCCGAGTCGAGCGAGGCGAGCGCGGGCGTTCCTATGCGCCGAGATGTTCCGCACGACCGTGACCAGCTCTTCGAGCGGGCGCGTGACGGCGCCGCAAAGCCGCGTGCGCCGAGGACCGCGCCGCCGAGCGAGCAGCATCAGACGACGAGCGTCAACGCGTAGTAGCCGGTGCGTCTGCAGGCGCATGTTGAGCAGCGGCTGCTCGACGAACACCTTCCAGCCGGCGCCCGCATCGGCCCACGCCGCGAGTTGCTGCCCGCGCGGCCGCCCGCTGGCCCGCCGGATGAACCGGAACACACCGTCCTTCGTTGTGCCCGCCTCCGCGCGCGCGCGCACCAGATCGTCCTGCGACATGTTCTGAAGCGCGTCGTGGCCGGATTGCGCGGTCGAGTAGATCACCCGGTCGTGCTGGTCGACGATGGTGATGACCGCGTCGGGCAGCGTCCGGTACGCGTTGACGAACTGCTGGAATTTCGAGAGGTCGAGCGAGCCGCCGGCCACGCCAACCGGCGTGCCGTCGGCGCCGAGCATCGGCACCGCGATCGTGACGATCGGCACGTGCGAGAGGCGGCCGATGATCACGTCCGAGACCGCCGTGCGGCGTGTCCGGATGGCGTCCACGAAATACTGGCGATCGGCGACCTGCTGCGGCCCCGCCGCCAATCGCTGGATTGGAAACAGCTCGCGCACGGCGCCGTGGCTGTCGGCGACGAACAGCGTGATGAACCCCTCGTAGACGGCGTGGTACTCATCGAGCAGCCGCTGGCGGCGGTCCTGATCGTCGCCGACCGCGTTGACCGCGGACGCCAGAGATTGCACCGCGCGCGTATGCGTTTCGACGTACTCGCCGATGTGGCCGCTCAGTGATGCCACGGCTTCGTGCAGCAGCGCGGCGCCGTCGGATTCCTGACGCGTCGCGAACAGCTCGCCGTTGACCGCGCTGAGCAGCAGCACCGGCAGCGTCGCGACGAGCACGAACGCGTGAAACGACGATGTCCGCAGCGCGCGGACGCGCGCGTCGCGCAGGCTGGACCACCTCGCGGCGGCGGCGACCGCCAGCAACTCGGCCACGACGACCGCGAGCATGCCGTTCAGCACCTGCTGCAGCGCCATCGACCAGACGGTCGACTGCGGGTAGCCGACGCCGTACCAGCTCGGCGCCGCGACAAACGTCAGTGCCGCGCCACCCCAGACGAGTGCGCCGCCGGTCAGCGACGAGCGGCCGCGTTTGACGAGCGCGCCGACGAGGAGCGCCTCCACGATGGTGAGCACGAAGTAAACGGGAATCGAGCGGGCGAACGGCGCCGCGCCAAGGGCCCCGCCAGTAAACCGAGCCAGGGACCGAAAAGAATGGCAACCGGCAGCGTGATGATGCGGCCAGGCAGAAGACGCGTGAGCGCCGGGAGCAGCAGGTGGACGACGGCCCCGCCGACGCCTGCAAGCGCCGCGACGAAAAGCGGTGAAACATGTGGCCTGCGCGTCACTGGTGTTTTACCCGCATTTGTATAGGATATCGGTGCGAAATGAGGATTTCAGGATGCCCATCCGCGTCGTAATCGCCGACGACGACCAGGTCACCGCCGAGATTCTGGCGCGTACGCTGCGCAAGTGGAATTATGAGCCCGTCGTCGCCGGCGACGGCCTCCGCGCCTGGGATGCTCTGCGGCAGGACGCTGGTCCGACGCTCGCGATTCTCGACTGGATGATGCCCGAGCTCGACGGCCCGGAGATCTGCCGGCGCGTGCGGCAGGAGCTGCCGCTTCCGCAAACATGTACATGATTCTCGTGACCGCGCGCGAGAGCCGCGGCGACGTGATTGCCGGTCTCGACGCTGGCGCCGACGACTACGTGATCAAGCCGTTCGACGCTGATGAGCTGCGGGCGCGCGTTGCCGTCGGCGTCCGCGTGCTGTCGCTGCAGGAGAGCCTGGCGGAGCGCGTCGCCGAGTTGCAGAGCGCGCTCACGAACGTCAAGCAGCTGCGCGGCCTGCTGCCGATCTGCAGCTACTGCAAGCGCATTCGCGGAGACGACCAGTACTGGCAGCAGGTCGAGGGTTACATCGCCGAACATTCGGATGCGCAGTTCAGCCACGGCATCTGTCCCGCCTGCTACAAGACTGTCAGCGACGAGCTCGACGCCGCCGCGCGCGCCCGCGCTAATCGTTCCTGAGCGCGGCGATCGGGTCGACGCGGGTTACGCGGCGTGCCGGCAAGTAGCTCGCCAGAGTTCCAGTCGCGAGAAGCGCGCAGCATCGACCAGCCGAGCACGAGCGGATCGAACGGCTCGATGCCGACGAGCAACGACGACATGCCGCGGCCAGCGACGCAGTCCTGCCACCGCGCCGATGACGCCCGCCAGCCGTGAGGCCGCTGCCGTAACGGGCGATGCCGCGTACGAGCACGCCCGGACGCGCGCCGAGCGCCAGCCGAATGCCCAGCTCCCTCGTTCTCATCGTCACCGAATAACCGACGACGCCCGCGAGGCCGATTGCCGCGAGCAGCCACGCCGCGCCGGCAAACGCGACGAACACGAATGCGGCGAGCCGCGCGCGGCCGGCGGTCTGCGTGGATGAGCTCGCCATCGGTGCGACGCCAAAGAGCGGCAGGTCCGGATCCAAGTCGTGCAGGACGCCGTCGCATGGCCGGAACGCTCGCCAGCGGATCCGGGCCGGAACTGCGCGCGACGATCGCAGTGAAGTGGAACGACGAGGCGAAGAGCGGCAAGTAAATTTCCATCTGCGCCGACTCGTCGAGCGACCGCGCCGCGATGTGGTCCACCACGCCGACGATCTCCATCCATTGCGTCGTCCGATCGAGCCGCACGCGGCGCCCGAGCGCGGTCGCGCCGCCGAACATCAGTTTCGCGAACCGGTCGTCCACCACTGCGACCGGTGGGCCATCAGCACGATCGCGATCGTCGAAGAGCCGTCCGGCCTCGAGCCGGATGCCGAGGGCGCCGAATGCGCCGGGTGTGGCGCGGAAACTCTCGCTCTCGCCGGCGTGTCTCGTCCTTCGACGACGACGTCCGATCCGCTGCTGCCGAAACTGAAAGGCGCCGGCGTGATGAGCCCGGCGGCCGCCACGCCTGGCGCTCGCGACAATCGATCGACGAGCCGCTGATGAAATCCGGCGATCGCGTCGTGCGTGATGTACGCGGAATCGGTGAGGTAATAGTTCCCGGTGACGACCCGAGCGGGCTCGAATCCCGGGTCCGTCCGAAGCAAATGCACCAGCGTCGCGATGAGTAGACCAGCGCCGACGAGCAGGGCTTGCGACGCCGCCAATTGTCCGACCACGAGCGCGGCGCGCAGCCTCGGCCGCGCAGACGGTTCGGGTGACCGCCGCATTCGCGGTCGCGCACGACGATACGCGTCCCGCCTGCCACGCGGGCGCGATCCCCTCCGAGGATGCCGGTGGCCACAGCCGACACGAGCGCGACGACGAGTGCCCGCCAGTTGAAGGTGAAGTCGACCGCATGGGGCAGGTCTGGCGGCATCAGAGCGACGACCGCGGACAATCCCCAGAGCGCGGCGAGGATGCCGGCAACCCCGGCGACCACCGAGAGCAGAGGCTTTCGGTCAGCACTTGCTGCGAGCAGATCGAGGCGTGCTCGCTCCAAGCGCGACGCGGATCCCGAACTCGCTCGCGCGCGCCGCGCCGCGCGCGACGAGAACGCTTGCAGCGCTGGCGCACGCGACCAGCAGGACGAGACTGACGGCGACCCAGACCGAGGCAAGCAGCACTCGTGACGATGCGACAACATGATCGCGGTACGCGTCGATGCGCGACGCGACGTTCCGGTTCGTCGCGGGAAAAGCATCAGCGACCCGTCGGGAAATCGTGTCGAGGTCGGCGCGCGCTTCAGCGATCGATACCGCCGGTTTCAACCGCGCAATGACCGCCAGCACGCGAAGGCCGCGGTCTCGATAATAGCCGTCGGCCGCCCGTGCGAACGGCGAATAGATTTCACCGCGGTCTCCCGCCGTCGGGTACCGAAACGCGGCGGGCAGCACGCCGACGACCGTCCGCGGAATTCGGTCGAGGACGATCGTTTTGCCGACGATCGCGGGATCGCCGCCGAAGCGGCGCATCCAGGAGTTGTGGGAAAGCACGACCACCGGTGAGGCGGACGCGCGATCAGTCGTCAGCCGTGATAAGCCTGCCGATGGCCGCCTTCGCTCGCAGCACGTCGAAAAACGACGCCGAGACGTTGAAGCCGTTGACCTGCGCCGGCTCGCCGTTGCCCGTCAGATTGAATGTCTCGTCGATCGTGAACGGCGATCGATTCGAAAACCGCGTTCCGGGCGCGCCAGTCCAGATAGTCCGGATACGACGCCGGAAGCGATGCCGACTGCGGCGAGCGCTCGCCCACGAAGACCAGCGAGTCGGGGTCGTCGAACGGCGGCGGCCGCAGGAGCGCGGCGTCGACGATGCTGAAGACGATCGTGTTGGCGGCGATGCCGATGGTGAGCGCGAGCGCCGACGCGGCGCTCGCGCCTGGCGTTCTGCGGAGCGTGCGGCAGGCTTGCGCGATCCGCGCGGGCGCGTCAGCGAGCGACATGCTTGAAGACCTGGCCGCCTTTCATCACGAATATGGCGCGCCGGACCGCCGTGATGTCGTCGAGCGGATTCCCGATGACGGCCACGAGGTCGGCGTCGTAGTTCGGCGCGATCGTGCCGATCGTGTCGCCGAGGCCGAGCGATTGGGCCGAGAGCGACGTCGCGCTGACGATCGCATCCATCGGCTTTTCGTGCGCGTCCTGCACGCGATAGACGAACTCCTCGGCGTTGCGGCCGTGCGCCCCCGCGACGGCGTCCGTGCCGAAGATGATCTTCACGTGTTTCGCGCGCGCGCGTCGAAGGACGTCGATCGTCGGCGCGATGCCTTTTTCCAGCGTCGCAAGCGCTTCCGGCGTAAAGGTGAAGCCGCTCCGGTTGTCGAGGTAGTTGTGCAGCACGAGCAGATTCGGATCGAAGTAGGTGCCGCGCGCGACCATCAGATCGAGCGTGGCGTCGGTGAGAAACGTCCCATGCTCGATGCTCGTGCACCCGGCATTTACCGCCGCGCGCGCACCAGGATCGCCAATCGCATGCACGACCGCCCGCAGTCCTACGGCTTTTGCCTCGCCGCACGTCGCGTTGATCTGCTCGTCGGTCATGCTTTGATTGCCGCCCGCGCCGAGGCCGGTGGTGGCGAACAACTTGATGACATCGGCCCCCTCAGCCTTCGTCTGCCGCACCAGCGCGCGCAATGCGTCCGGATCGCCGCTCTTGTCGTTGATCTGGCGAAGCGACGTCAGAATACGCGGCCCGGGCAGCAGCCCGCGGTTGATGTGGTCCCGCACCGCCGCATCGATCGCCGCACCGACGCTCTGCACGGTGGTGAACCCGCCCATCAGCGTCGCCCACGCATCGTCGGCCGTCGCGAGCGCCGCTTCGTCCGGTTTCTCTCCGCCGCTGATCGATTTGTGGTTCGCGTCGAAGTGCCAGTTGATGTGCACGTGCGTATCGATCCAGCCAGGCATCAGCGTCGCGCCGCGCAAGTCGTAATCGACCGGCGAGGCGTTCGGATCGATCGCGACGATCTTTCGTCCCTCGACGACGACCCGCGTGTCGCGAAGAACCGCGCCGCGTCCATCGATCACCGTCGAGACGGCAATCACGGTGCGCGACGCTTGCGCTCGCGGCAGCATGGCCGACAACCCGACGAACAGTCCGATGGACATCAACCAGCAAGCGCGCATGCTCAATCTCCTAGCCACCAGCCACCAGCCACCGTCAGTGCGTCATCCCATACATGATGTAATTCACGCCGAGCTTGTACGCTTCGTTCGTCTGATCGATTGGCCGCAGACCCCGGCCCGACCACTCCCAGAACTGCGAGATGTCCGTGTTGTAGTTGATGATCATCTGCAGGCGCTTCTGCGGATCGTTGTCCTCGTAGAGTCCGCGAAACACCGGTGGCCCGGCATTGTATGCCTGAGGAAAATTGCCGAGCGTGTTGATTTCGAAAAACGAGTGAAAGATCGGATGCGACGCGTCCATGTCGTAATACCGCGCCTCCGGAAACACGCGCCGCATGTTCTCCTCGAAATGCGCCCAGCCGCCGCCGCCGTAGCCGAACGTGCCCTCCACTTTGAAGTCGTCGAGAATGACGAAGCCGCCCTTCTCCAGATACGTCCGGAGACCGGCGGCTTCACTGTCGGTCAGCGTCCACCATCCGGCTTCGATGAAGTATGCGACCGGGTACTTGAAGAGCTCCGGATCGTCGAGGGTCAGCACATTCGTCTCTTCGACGTGCGCATTGAGGTCGCTCACCTCGTTCATGATCTTCATCAGATTCCACTCGGACTCTGGATAGCCGTGCGCCCACGACGGCAGCCCGCGGTACCAGTAGCCGCCCGGCGCGGTCTCGTATTTCAGGCGCACGAACGTGAACCGGCCGTCATACGGGGTGTTCGGCGGAGTGTCGAGATGGATTGGCGTGTTGCGGAAACGAAAGCCGCGCTGCGCATACGCGGTACCCGCCAGAAGCGCGGCTATGAGGAACGCGACGAAGGTGCGCACTGCCGAATCTTATCCCGGCTCGCGCAAGGCGCGGGTCTTCAGACCCGCGAGACTACTTGCTGCTGAAGCTCACGCCGATCTGCGAACCCGCCATGTTCTGGCGCAGATCGAAAATCTGCTCGAGGTTGATGTAGCCGATCATGCCGAGAGCGGGCACTTTGCCGACACGGAAGTGCACTGACGCGAGGCTGATGAACAGCGTCGATTCGTCCTTCGCTGAAAACTCTTTTCGAAGCGCATCGTAAACCTGATAGTGACCGAACCCGATCGCCGGCGAGGGAACTCCGTAGTTCCATCGGCCCCATTCGACGACTGTGAGATAGAAGCCGATGCTTCCATGCAGGACGCCGTTGTCGTATCCGGACGCAACGCCGATGTGCTGCTTGATGCCGAAATGGCTGTGCGGCTCGATTTCAGCGACAACCGGGGTCAGGCCGCTGGCGTTCTTCCGCGCGGTAGTCGATCAAATCGAAGCTGTACGGCTGGACGTCGGGCACGATCGCGATCGGTACAGCGAGCGGCACGCTCGGGAGCGGCGCATCGTCGGCGCGGGCTGAGGGTGAAAGGAGCGACAGAACGAAAGCGGCCGCCGGCAGCCAACGCATGGAAACCCCCGGACCCGTTCGGAATGATGCGGAGTCGGCGCCGGCCGACGAGGTGAGACTAACACAAATAGTCGGTAGTCAATAGTCGGGGGTACCCACTATCGACTACCGACTCCGGACTATTTTCCCGGCATCTTGATCCGGAAGGATCCGTCGTCGAATCGCTCGCGATACGCCGTGTGGCAGGTCTGGCAGGCCTGGCCGAGCGGCGTCAGGGCGGCTTTGGCGTCGTCCCACTTCGCGGCGGGGGTTGCCTTGTCGATCGTCTCGACGTTGGCGCGGGCTTCTTGCGCCCACTTCATCGCGTCCGGGCGGCCGTGCGCTTTCCAGAACGTTTCCGTTTCCGCGAACGCCTGCTTCAGCACGGCGGTGTTCTCAGCCGTCTTCTCCGCGTTCGAGCCGTCGACTGCCGTCCGCAGCGCGGCAAACGCGGGACCGACTTTCTTCATCATCTTCTGATACGTCTCTTCTTCGGCGTTCAGCGGCGGCGGCAGCCGTTTCGCGACATCGACGAACGCTGAATTGATCACGGACGTTGCGATCACGACCGGCTTGCCCTGGTATTTCGCGGCGGCGTCGGCGGGAAGATCGAGCGAGTAGTTCTTCGCTTTCTTCGCGATCTCCGCCGGGTCGAACTTGACGAGCTCGCCGATGACGGTCACGTACGCGTTCTGCTCGACCTTGCCGTTCATGTTCGGCGCGATGACGAGCACTTCCTTGCCGGTGCTCTTCGTGGCGTCCTGATCGATCGAGAACGATGTGCGGGAGAGAATCTGCTCGACGGCGGCGGTCACCGTCACATATTCCCCGTAGTACGGATCGGGATTATCGGCGACCGTGCTCGCGGCGAGCGGTACGAGCGGCTTCGGCGGCGTGCCGGGCGCGGGCGGTTGCGGCGGCGGCGTGCTGCGCGGGCGGTCGTTGGGCCGCCGGCGGTTGCGCGGGCGGTGGTTGTTGAGCGTAGAGCGTACCGAACAGTGCGAGCAGCGCAACGAGCGCCCCGGCAACGAGGCGGCCGCGATGATGATCCATCCGTGCAGGCATGGTGTAAATCCCTCCTGGTTTCGAATGCATTGTAATAACTATCGAACGTCCGCGTCGAACGCGGCGGTGAGGACATGCGCGTCATGCTTCATCTGGACCCACATCCGGTAGCGTCCCGCCTTCGGGAACGCGTAAGGAATGGACACGTGTCCGTCGAGCAGATGGTCGGGGTGGACCATGTGCGCCGCAGCGGACGGCTCGGTAAAGCGTTCAAGCGCCGCCATCGAGATTGATCCGGCCGGGTGAAGATGGACGAACACCGATCCGTCCGGATTGGTGATCGCGACGTGTGCCGCCATTCCCATGTACGGCTCGACGCTCACCGGATGGCCGTTCCGATCTTCCGCGGAGAAGGAGAGCAGCCGCTCTTCACGAGCGACAAGCGATTGATCGTGCGCGGTCCAGACGATATGGGTGTCGTCGTTTGGCGCAGCTGTCGAGGCCTGGCCGGCCGATCCCATGAACCATGAATCGTCTGGATCGCCGGGCGCTGACGACACCGCAGCGAGCTGCTCGGTGAGCTCGACCTGGCTGACGAGCGTTTGTGCGTAGCCGCTCTCGTGAACAATGTCGCCGTAGAGCCGATAGGTGCCGCTCGGCAGCGCGGGCAGCGGCGCATCGAAGTCGAGCGCGGCCGGGGTTTTCGGAACCGGATGCAGATGCGCAAAGGCGTCGAGCGCCGGCACGCGGACGACGAAGAGATGCATCAACTTTCCGTGATCGGGCAAGAGCGCGCTGTACCGACCGTTGGCTGTCGGTTGCCCTGTCCATCGCGGATCGCGGATCGAGAGCGTCACGTAGCGCGAGCCGTTCGTCGCGTGAACAGCGGCCTGCGACGCGAATGGTCGATACAACACCGAGTTGCCATAGTCCGCGGCCTCGGCGGACCACCATGCCCGCCCGCCCCATAACGCGAGAACGACGAGCACGGCAGCAACAGCAGTCGCCGCCCGTGCGCGGCGAACGCGTCCCGCGTCTGGCTCGATCCCCGGCGGAAGAACGCTCTCGCGAACGGCGCCGCCGATGATCGTCAGCAGGCCGACCGCGAGAAACAGGCCCAGCGCCGCCAGCAGGAGCCCGAGCCGCGGATCCATCGACCGTTCGGCAGTTGCCAGCGCGAGCACGGGAACGATTGCCGTGCCCTCACCCGACGGCCCATCGATCGTGACGAACACCTGATACGACGTCGGGGTCATGAACCACAGCTCCGTCGAGTAGAGCTGCGGGTCGCCGGCAACCGGACTCGCCGCCTCGGGCGGTGGGGCTCCGGCGCGTCCGACGTTCCACTGACCGGCGCGAACGGAGACGTGGTACGCGTCCGGTCGCGCCGCGTCCAGTATCCGCACGGCAATCGCGGCGCGGCCTGGAATCACGCCGGGCAGCCGCACGCTGACGCGAACGCGGTACGCGCCGGCCTGCCCGACAAAAAATGTGTCGGGACTGCCGACATGGGCCATCGACAACAGCGCGAGCGCCAGGACGAGGAGGCGCGTGCGCGTCATCGCTGAACTCTGGCCATCCAGTTGCCGCACCACAGTCCGCAGCGCGCCGACACGGACGCAATCGCGGCCGCAATCGGAAGGCCGACGCTCAGGTGGGCGGGCGGGTCGAGCATGTACCAGCGATGCTGAAACGCAACGTCGGCGTAATACGGCATGCGGTCGGTGGCGAATATCCAGTTCCTCGCCCAGCGCGTCATCAGGAAATCGGCAAACGGCCATTGCGCCGCGAGGAACACGACGACGAACAGCACGCCGGCGACGAGCGCGAGCCGCCAGTCGTGGCCGCGGACGCGGCGCATCGCGAGGTCGATGCCGAGCGCAGGCACGATGAGGAGGAGCGGAAAATCGGGCGGCATCAAGTGATCCATCTGCACGTAGATGGGTCCGAGCATCGGCCGCGCTGGCAAGAGCGGCAGGACCACGAGAAGGAGCCAGGTCAGCCCCATGTAGATGACTGCCGTCGTCGTCGCCGGCCAACGCGCGATGGAGGCACGCGCCGAGAACGACGAGAAAGAAGGGAAACACGCCGCCGGCGACCTGGTAGAAAATCGCCTGGTGCATGTCCCATCGCTGCAGATGCTCGCTGGCGATCGTCGCCGCGTTGATGAGCATCAGCCCGGCGGCGAGTAAAAACAGTCGGCTCGAGGCTGCGTCCTGCCGACGCGCTGCGATTCTGCCAGGCGAGCGCAATCAGCATCGCGCCGGCTTGAATCGCCCCGATGCCGGCGGCGAGCAGCGCGTGCGGCGGGCTGAGGATCTTCACGTCAAGGCCGTACGCGTTGTGCCACCAGTCGTCGAACGGCGCCGACGTGAGCATCGCGAACGCGCCCCAGATGCAGATCCATGCGCCGAGCGGCGCGCGGAATCCCCAGAAGCGCACCGACGCCGCTTTCTCGTCGCCCGTGCCGCCGAACGTCGTCCTCAGCGCGAGCCAGCCGCAGGTGAGGCCCGCGACCACGCCGCCGATGTAAATCGCCAGATGGGGTGGGGTCCAGAACGTGTCGCGGCCGATGGTCCGATGCCAGGAAATATCCCAGAGGACGCCGATGATGACGCTGGCCGGACGCAAAAAGCACCGCGTACAGGAACCACGGCGCCTGTCTACTGCCAACCCGGAACCTGCCGGCTTCGTCTAACGTCACATCGATACATCGCCGGGAGGGCGCATGTCACTGCTGAAGCGTTTGTTTGGAAAGAGCACCGAGCCACCGAAGCCGCGCATCCGGGTCTGCGTCGAGTGCGGCATGCCCGTTGCCGACCACAAGGCCTGGTGCTCCATCCTCCAGGGTCAGAACGAGATGAAGCTCAAGGGTGCCGTTTCTCCGCCATCTGCTTCTTGATCTCGTCCACCGTATTCTTGATGCCGATCTCGGCAACGACTTTCCCGATTTCCTTCGTGGCCGGCCGCGGATCGCCGGTCACGCCGTTGTTCACGCGCGGCGGCGCGTTCGGATCCCTGACCGCGTCCACGGCCGCCCGCGCCCGCGCCGGCCCCGCGGCCACGCCCGGTATCACCTGACGCTTCACGCGCCATGCGCGCGTCGCGCGCCGCTTTCCACTGCTCAGGCGTCTGGCCGGTCGGATCGAACGCGACGGTCTTGTACGTCGGCCGCACCAACTCGCCGGGCATCGATTCCCAGTACAGGCTCTCCGACGTTTCCATCATCGCGCCGTGGCCGCCGATCGGAAGCTTGTGCTCGTACATGTACATGTCCACATCGTCGTGCGTCTTCTGGTAGAAGTCGGCGATGTAGTAAACGTGGACGCCCTTCGGCGCGAGCTTGGCGTCTTCTTCAGCGGCAGCTTCCTTCATCTCGGCCTGACCGCCGCCGTGATCGCCCATCACGAAGATGTCCTTGAAGCCGTTCATCGCCATGCTTTCGATCTCGGCGACCTGCACGGCCTTGAACACGTCGGCCGGCATCTGAATCGCGCCCGGCTGATTCGTGCCTTCGCGCAGCCCCGTCGCGTTGACCGCGATCGGCAGAATCGGTGCGACGAGCGCGTTGCCGAGCCGCTGCGCGATGGCGCGCGACCGGTAGCGCGACAGGAACGTGTGGCCGCCGAGCACGTCGTGCGGGCCGCGCTCCTCCGTGCCGCCCGCGACGATCAGGATCGACGTCTTGCCCTGATGCAGCTTGTCGGTGACTTCCGTGTGCGTGAGCAGCTCGAGATCGACGATGTCGTTCGGGTTCACCGATTTCTGGGCTTGCACGAGCGCCGCGGTCAATGGGACCGCGAGCACGAAAAACAGCGCGAGTATCTTCTTCATCTATTAGCTCCTCCGAGTCCGTGGGCCGCCACTCTACCATCACCTGACCGGCCGTGGAACGCGGAGACGAATGGTTACAGAATTGCCGGAAGCCGGAGGCGAGCCTGAAGGCCGCCTTCGGGCGAGCGGTCGAGAGAAATGGCTCCGCCGTAAAGCGCGGCGAGCTCCTGCACGATCGCCAGGCCCAGTCCGGACCCAGGCGATGCCTGATCGGCGCGCATCCCCCGCTGGAGGACGACTTCCCGCATCGAGACGGGAATTCCCGGGCCGTCGTCGTCCACCGTCACCGTGATGTCGGCGCCGGTGAGTGCCGACGCTGACGGTGACTTTCGACGCGGCCCATTTGCACGCGTTGTCGAGAAGGTTGCCGAGCATTTCGTCCAGATCTTCCCGTTGCGTGCGGACCGCGTGATGTGGGTCGACCTCGACGCGAATGGCAGTGCCACGATCGGTGTACAGACGATCGAGCGTGCGCGCGAGTGCGTCTGCCGACTCGGCGACCGTGCAGCGTGCGCCTGGCGTCGCGCCTGAAGCCGCCGCGCGCGCATGAGCGAGGTGGAAGTCGAGCTGGCGGCGCATGCGCTCGACGTGTTCGCTTATCGTCGCGGCGAGCTCGTGATGGCCGGCCGCGTCAACGAGCGCAGCCTCCTGCGTGAGGACCGCGAGCGGCGTTTTCAATCCGTGCGCGAGGTCGGCCGCTTTCGCGAGGGCGCGCCGCACCGTGCGCTCGCGGTGCTCGAGCAATGCGTTGAGGTCGTCGACGAGCGGCTGCACTTCCGCGGGATATCGTCCGCTCACCTGTGGATCGCGCCCTGCGCGGACGCTCGCGAGCTGTTCGCGCAACTCCTGAAAGGGCGACAACCCGCGGCGCACCTGCCACACGCCCGCCGTCATGCACGCAAACGCGACGATCGTCGCCGGAACGCTGTGTACGAAGAGGCTGTGGAAAAAGCGCGGCGTGCTCGGGTGACGAAGGAGCATCGACGTGATGAGCACGCCGGCCACGGTGAATAGGCCCGTGGTCCAGAGCGACGCGCCGAGAAGCACGCGCCACCGCACCGAGAGCGTCGGCTTCATGAGCCAGGCTCGATTCTGTACCCGAGGCCGCGGACGGTCTCGATGAAGGAGGCGCCCAGCTTTCGCCTGAGTCGCGCCACGAACACTTCGACGGTATTCGAATCGCGGTCGGCGTTCTCCGCGTAGATGTGTTCGGTCAACTCGCCTTGCGAGACGACGCGGCCGCGATGGTGCATCAGGTACGACAGTCACTCGGAACTCGTGGCTTGTGAGGCGCACCGGTACGCCGTCGCGCGACACCTTTGCGCTCCGGGGATCGACGACGACCGCGCCGCATCGAAGCTCGGGAGCCACCTGGCCGCTGGCGCGGCGGATCAGCGCCCGTAGACGCGCGAGCACCTCCTCGACGCGAAACGGCTTGGCGACGTAATCGTCCGCGCCGCCGTCCATGCCTTCCACTTTCTCGTGCCAGCTGTCTCGCGCCGTCAAGACGAGGACGGGCACAGCGATTCCCGCGTCACGCCAGCGGCGCAACAGCGTCAGCCCGTCGATCTTCGGGAGGCCGAGGTCGAGCACGACCGCGTCGTAGCGCTCGGTCCGGCCGAGGAAATCCGCACGTGCGCCATCGCCGGCGGTATCCACCGCGTATCCCGATTCGGCGAGCGCGTTGGCGAGTTGCCGCGCCAACAGCTGTTCATCCTCGACGACGAGAACGCGCACCGCACCCTCCTGGTGTCTGTCGTTATAGCGCAAACCAACCTGAACATCACCTGAACGAAGCGTTCACGGCGGATTCAGCGCAGCGCCGCTATGCTTGCAGCTCACTTCGAGGAGCCGAATGGTTGCGGATATTCGACACGCGTTCAGGATGATCGGCCGGATGCCCGCGTTGGCTGCGGTCGTCATCCTGTCGCTCGGCGTCGGGATCGGCGTGAACACCGCAATTTTCTCGTGGATACAGGCGGTCGTCCTGCAGCCGATGCCGGGCGTCGCCAGGCAGCGGGTCTTTCTACTTCGTCGAGCCGCGCGCGCAAACCGGCTCGTACCCCGGCGTGTCCTGGCTCGAGTATCGTGACCTCGTCGAGCAGGTCCGTACGCTGCCCGACCTGATCGCGCTATCGGATGGCGCCGTTCAACGTCGGCGATGCGGCGCGAACCGAGCGGACGTACGGGCTGCTCGTATCGGGCAACTACTTTTCGGCCCTCGGATTGCGCCCGGCCGCCGGCCGATTCCTGCGACGCGGACGAAGCGGCGCCCGGCAGCCGCGAACCCGTTGTGGTCGTCTCGCACGAATTCTGGCAGACGCGCCTGGCCGGATCGTCTGGTGCGCTTGGTCAGACCGTTCGCGTCAACGACGTCGTGCTGACGGTCATCGGCGTCACGCCGCCGGCATTCCAGGGCACCGTGCTCGGGCTGAAGTTCGATCTGTTCATGCCGGCGACGCTGGCGCCCGCGCTATTCGCCGGATCGCGCGAGCTCGAGGATCGCAGCATACGCGGCTACTCCGTGATGGGGACGCTTGGCGCCGGTGTGCACGCGCGCGCAGGCCCAGGCCGACGTCGACGCGACGATGCGCCAGCTCGCCCGCGACTATCCGGAGACGAACCGGTCGCTCGGCGCGGAGGTGCTGCCGTTCTGGCAGGCGCCGCACGGTCCTCAGCGTCTGCTCGCGAGCGCGCTGTTCGTGCTGCAAGGCGTCATGCTGCTGCTGCTGCTCGCCGTCTGCGGCAACACGGCGAACCTCGTGCTGGCGCGCGCGAGCGCGCGCCAACGCGAGATCGGCGTCCGCGCTGGCGCTCGGCGCCGGCGCCGGCGCGCGTCGTCCGCCTGCTCCTCACGGAAAATCTGGTCTTGGCTGCTGGGCGGCGCGGCGCTCGGCATCGCGCATCGCGATGTGGGGCACGAACGCGCTGCGCGCCGTGCCGTTCATCGGCGCGTTTCCGATCCGGTTTCAGACGAGCGTCGACGCCGTCGGGTCTGGCGGTAGCCGTTGGTGCTCGGGGCTGCTCTGCGGCCTGATCGTCGGCGTGATTCCCGCCGTTCAGCTCGCGCGGCTCGATCCGCAGCTCGCGCTTCGCGCGGGCGCGACGGGCGGCGGCAGGAACACGCTGCGCAACGCGCTCATGGCGGTCGAGGTCGCTCTGGCGATCGTCGTGCTCCTTGCGGGCGGCGCTCTTTTTCCGAAGCTTCGACGAGACGCGCGAAACCGATCCCGGCTTCTCGCGGGAAGGCGTGCTGCTCGCGGCCTACGATCTGAGCGGCCAAGAACATCGACCGCGCGGCGGCGCGCGATTTCGCGTCGCGGCTGCTCGACGCGTCTGCGCGCCGTGCCCGGTCGTCGATGCCGCGGCGATCGCCACGTCGGTGCCGCTCGACATCCACGGCCTGCCGGTGCGCTCGTTCACGCTCGAGGGCCGCGCGCGCAGCGACGGCCGCGCCCGATCAGGCGCTCGCGAACACCGTGACGCCGGATTATTTCCGGACGATGGGCATTCCGTTGCGAGAAGGGGCGCGATTTCGCGGCGCTCGACGATCGCACGCGGCGCCGCAGGCGATCGTCAACGAGGAGTTCGTGCGGCGCTACCTTGCCGGGCTCGAGCCGATCGGCCGTCGCCTCGAAACGCGCGGCGCGAGCTACACGATCGTCGGCGTCGTGCGGACATCTCTCTACGATGCGTTCGGCGAGTCGCCGTTGCCGATCATCTATCTTTCGTATCGCGATCGACCGTCGACCGCGGGCGAGATTCACGTTCGCACCACGCGCCGGCGCCGAGGCGCTGCTCGCGCCCGAGATCGAGCGCGCCGTGCGCGCATCTCGATCCGACGCTGCCGGTGTACGACGTCCGCACGCATGACCGATCACATCGAGAAGAACCTGTTTCTGCGCCGGATCCCCGCGCGGATGTTCGTGGTGCTCGGTCCGCTGCTGCTCGTGCTGGCGGCGATCGGCATCTACGCCGTCGTGGGCTACACCGTCTCGCGCCGCACGACCGAGATCGGCGTGCGGCTCGCGCTCGGCGCGACGCCGCGGCGGTCGTGCGGCAGATCGTCGGCGAGAGCATGCGCGTCGATCGGCGCGGGCGCCGTCGGCAGGCTGGTGCGTCGCGTTCATCGTCGCGATCCACGTCGTGCAAGGCGGCCGCATCGACCCGGTCGTCTTTGTCGGCGTGCCCTGCGGTGCTGCTGCACGCTGTCCGCCTGCGCCTGCTGGCTGCCCGCTCGGCGGGCGGCGACGATCGATCCGATCGCCGCCCTCCGAGACGACTGATCTATCGGTCACGAACTTCTTACGCGCCATCGTTCGGCCTGCCGTTTATACTGCGACGGTGACATCGTGCTCCCGGCGCATCTTGAGGGTCCTGTCGGCCTTTCTCGCGGCCGCGCTCATGCCGGCCGGCGTCGCGTCGGCATCGCTTGGCGACAACGCGTCGTCGGTCGATCGCGATCGTGTCCGGATGCAAGGTGCCCTGCTGCGGATCGTCCGCGCCGATACGCACGTCGTGCACGAAATCCGTGCGGCGTCCGGGACGACCGTGCGCGAGTATCTGACCACGACCGGCACCGTGTTCGCGGTCGCATGGCAGGGACCGTGGCTTCCCGATATGCGGCAGGTGCTCGGCACGCATTTCGACCAGTATCAGCGCGCGATGCAGTCCGGCGCGCGCACGCGAAAGAGTCGCGGCTCGATCGTCATCGATGAGTCCGATCTCGTCGTGCAGATGAGCGGGCATCAACGTTCTTTTTCAGGCCGCGCGTACGTGCCCGCGCTTCTGCCGCTTGGGCTGCGGCCGGATTCCATTCGATAGGCGGCATCGTGCACCGAACGCTGTTCATCGTCGCGATCGCGGCCGCTGCGCAAGTTGCGCCTCAATGCGGCTCCAGCGCACCGCTCGGAGCATCGCAGAACGTACAGGCGATTGTGGTGAACGCGGGGCCCGCGAATAACGTACTTCAACGGGGCGTTCACGAGCGTGACGCTCTGCGCGCCGGGCAGCTCGAACTGCCAGACGATCGACGGCGTGCTCGTAGACACGGGGTCGAGTGGATTGCGCGTCCTCTCGAGCGCGCTCACCGTCTCGCTGCCGCAGCAGACCGATTCGAACAATGCGGCGATAGGGGAGTGCGGCCAGTTCGTCGACGGCTTCACCTGGGGACCGGTGCAGGCGGCCGACATCCGCATGGCGGGCGAGCAGGCGAGCGCGGTGCCCGATTCAGGTGATCGGCGCGCCCGGATTCGCCGCCGTTCCCGACGCCTGCAGCAGCATAGGGCCGGCCGAGAACACGCTTCAGGATCTTGGCGCGAACGGCATTCTCGGCGTCGGCGTGTTCCGGCAGGATTGCGGTCTCGGCTGCAGCCTCGTTGGCGCATCGAATCCGGGCTTCTATTTCGCCTGTTCCGAGTTCGACGTGCCGGTCGACCACCGAGGCGCTGACCAAGCAATTGCAGAATCCCGTGTGGCTGTTTGCGTCCGACAATAACGGCATCACCATCCAGTTGCCGTCGGTGGCCTTGGGTGGCGCGCTGTCGGTGACCGGGACCATGATCTTCGGCATCGGCACGCAGTCAAACAACGCGATCGGCTCCGCGCGGTCTCACCCGGATCCGGACGGCAACTTCACGACCTCTACAATGGCCAGTCGTTCGGCTCGAGCTTTATCGACTCGGGATCGAATGGGAATCTTTTTTCTGGATGCGGCCACGACCGGGATGCCCGTCTGCAGCGACGCGACCGATTTTTATTGCCCCCCGACAACGCGGACCTTCTCCGCCACCAACCGTGGCGTCAACGGCGCGACGAGCAGCGTCACGTTCACCGTCGGGAATCTGGACGCGCTGAGCGAGCAATTTTCGGCGTTCAGCGAGGTCGCGGGCCCGAATCCCGGTGCGTTCGACTGGGGCCTGTCGTTTTTCTTCGGACGGACGGTTTACACCGCGATCGAGGGCCAGAGCACGCCCGGCGGCACCGGCCCCTTCGTCGCGTATTGAGAGCGCAATCGTCGCGGACCGATCAACGACCGGCCGTCTACGGTTGTTTTTCGTACGTCGCGAAGCTGACACCCCGAAGCTTTCCCTCAGGATCCATGTCGCATGTACATGACGCCGATGGCGCTGTCGTCGGGCGAGAGCACGTTGGTGAGTACCTGTGTCACCTTGCCGTCTTTCTTGTAAACGATTTCGTTGATGCGGTCGCTCACGATCTTCACGGCCCCGGTGTCCGCGCCCGCGTTGCCGGTGATGGGCTAGTCCTTGCCGTCGAACATGGTCGTGTAGAACCACTGCGACTTGACGCCCTCCTTGTTCACGGAATCGATCGTGATCTTCATGCCTGCCCCGTTGTACGGCTCGTAGGTCATGATGTTGCTCGTCGGCGGCGGCGCTTCCGACTTCAGCTTCCAATGGCCGAATCGCGGATTCGACCTCTGCGCCGAACCACCGACGGCCGACAGGGCCACCATGCCGAACAGAGCGACGCTCGCGACGAAAAAGGACTTCCGCATCTCAACTCCTCCGAATGTTTTGATAAAGGACGGCGTAGTATCCGCGATCGTTCGAAGATAATCTAGCGGCTCGTGACGCTGGCGACTCACACCGGGCCACGCCCCAAACCTTTCGCGGCGATTATCGCCATCATCGTCCTGTCAACCGCCCTGGCCGTCGGGATGCTCACGCGCGATCACGATTGGGGCGACGATTTTGCCGCGTACATCATGCAGGCCGCGAGTGTTCTGCACGGCACGGAGCGGCAGGAAGTCGCGCGCGCCGCCTTTTCGATTCAGCAGTCCTCCCGGTACTTTGGGCCGGTCGCCGCACCATGGGGTTTCCCCGCGTTGCTCGCCCCCGTGTATGCGGCATGCGGGGGGTCGATATCCGGTGTCTGAAACAGGTGAACGTCCCCTGCTTCGCGTTGTTCGTCGTGACGTTCTGGTTGTTCTGCGTATCGCGGCTGCCGCGGGTCGACGCACTGTTGCTGACGTCGGTGTTCGCGTTCAGCCCCGTGCTGCTCGCGTTCGAGAATTTCGTGCTGTCCGATCTCGCGTTCCTCTTTTTGTCGACGTGGTCCATTGTGTTGATCGACCGCGTCTTCGTGCGGCCGCGGACGCCTCGACGGGGCGCTGCGGGGCAACCTGGCGGTCGGCGCCGTGGCGTTTCTCGCCTTCTTCGTGCGCGCGAATGGCGCATTGCTGATGCCAACGCTGTTGATCACGCAGATCGCGCTATATGCGCGGCGCTGGCGTCGTCGTGAGATATGGACGCGGCCGCAAGCCGCCGCGTTCGCGCCGTACGCGGTCTTCGCGGCGCTCGCCGTGCTCACTGCCATTGTTTTCCCGTCCGGCGGCCTCTCCGACGCGCAGCATTATCGGACGTTGACGCTCGCTCGCCTCGTGGACAACGTCTCCGCTTACGTCGTGGCCCCGTCGATCTTCTTCTGGCCCGTTCCCTTCTATGAGCTGTTCTACGGAGCGCTGTTTCCTTTTCTGATCTGCGGCCTCGCGTGGCATGCGCGAGAGGACCTGCCGGCTGTGGTGTATTCAGGATTCACCCTGCTGCTGTTCATCTTCTGGCCGGAGCAGCAGGGCCTCCGCTATCTTTTCCCGGTGCTGCCGTTCTTCGTGTATCTCTGCTATCGCGGCATGAAAGCGAACGCGTTCGCGCTCACAGAGCGGTACCGGACGGCTGGCGACTGGCTGACGCGGATCGTCTGGATCGCGGTCACCGTCAGTTTCCTTCTCGCGTCCGTCCGCATCGCGCGTCAGCGTTCGTCGCCGCCCCCGGGTGCCTTCGCGGCCGCCAGCCTCGAGATGTTCGATGCGATCAGGACGCGAACCGCGCCGGGCGACGTGGTGATCTTCGACAAACCGCGGCTGATGCGTCTCATGACGAATCGCGACGCCATTCTGGTGGATCGCTGCGATCAGCTCTCGAGGGGGCGCTACGTCGTCCTGCGGAAGGAAGGCGGCTCGACGAACCAGGTCGCACCCGAGAAAGTGAGCGCGTGCGATGCCTCGCTGCAGCTCGCGTCTGTCTTCGACAACGCCCAGTACATCGTCTATCGGATGGTGCCGAAGGGAACGTACTAGGACGCGGGCTTCTGCGGCGCTGTCTTGTCGGTCACGACCTTGCCTTTGAACACGACAAGGCGCACGTTCTCGACCGCGTGAATGTCTGTCAGTGGATCACCGTCGACAGCGATGAAATCGCCTTCCATCCCCGGCGCGAGCGCGCCGAGCTTATCGAGCCCGAGCAGCGCCGCACTGCGGATCGTCGCCGACTCGATCGCCTGCTTGGGCGTCATCCCGTGATCGACGTCCGCCACGAGTTCGGCAAAAACACCCGTGCTGTTCGGCCCATACGAGTTGTCGGAACCGGCCGCCATGACGACGCCATTTTTCAGCGCGAGCGCGAAGCTCTTGACGTGCTTTTCCATCAACTGCTTCGCTTTGAACTGGCTGTAGCTCGACGCACCGAATGTGCCCGGCGGACCGGGCGGCGCGGTCGGGGTGGTGAGCGCCACGTGCACCGTCGGCACCAGCACGATGTTGTGGCTCTTCATGTAGTCGACCGCTTCCTGGCTCAATTCCGATCCGTGCTCGATCGAGTCGACGCCCGCGTGCATGGCATCCATGATCGACTGCAGGTTCTCAGCGTGCGCCGCCGCCTTGAGGTGGTGCATGTGGGCCTGCTCGACGGCCACGCGCATTTCTTCGACCGTGAGGTTCGCGTCGGCGGGGGAGTCGAGCGGTGAACCGACGCCGCCCGACGCCATGAGTTTGATGACGCGGGCGCCGTACTTGATCTGGAGCTGCACGGCGCGCTCGGCGTCAGCCGGAGAGCTGACGTAGCCATGAAGCGGTGTGTACAAGCCGGCGACGTCCAATGTGTACGGAAGCGGCGCGAAATCATCGTGCCCGCCAATGATCGAGAGCGGATTCGCCGCGGGTATCACGTGCGGCCCCGGAATCGAGCCGTCGTCAATCGCCTGCTGGATGGCGACGTCGAGAAAATCGGACGTGCCGAGAACACGCATCGCCGCGACGCCGAGCCTCAGCGCGGCGTCCACGTTTTTCTGCGCGCGCAGCGCCGCATACGCCGGCGACGTGAGCGGCTGCGGCATTCCGGGCTGAGCAATCGGGCCGCCGCCCCCGAGATGCGTGTGCGCGTCGACGAGCGACGGCATCAGCGTGAGATTGCCAAGGTCGATTTGTTTGGCGCCGGCCGGGGCACTGACGTTCGCGCCCGCGGCTGTGACCACACCGTCGGTGACGACGATCGCGCCGGGGCTGATCGTTGGCTTCGTCGCGTCCACGATCAAGTGGGCGGCTTTCACGAACAGCACATCGGCAGCATCGGCAGATGCGACGCCGCTCAACAACATTGCGCAAAGGGCGAGCGAAGATCGCACGCGCATCACTCCTCCATGTTTGCCTTCAGACGGACGAGGCTCTCAGAGAAATCGTACCTCGCGCACCGCCGACGACACGACGAACACCGACATGTCGTCGCCGAGGTGCGCCGACCGCATCATGAAGCCCGCCGCACCTTGCTCGTAGTCAGCGGTCGTGCCTACCATGACGTAATTGTCTTTGAACGTGACTTCGATCGTGCGAGACGAGCCCGCAGGAATGTGCGTGACCGGCTGCCTGGGACCAAAATGTCGCAGAAACAGAATCGTTCGAAGCAGCGACACAGGCACCTTCTGCGCTTGTCGCTCGGATGCGGTCCGCGACGGCAGGATGTCGAGCATCGCGCGCGAGGGATGAAATCCGCGCGTGTAGCCTTTCAGGAAGCGGCCGTGCAAGAACGCGAGGAGCACTTCGTTCCAAGAATCCGCGAAGGTCGCTGGATCGACCACCGGCTGCACGAGTGGCGGAGTGGACAGGCCCAGTGCGGTGAGGCGCTCTGTCCAGCGAAGCGGACGCCCAAACACGCACGCCCCGCGATAACGCATCGATGTCGCCTGCAGCGCCACGACCTCACAGCGGACGATGCGTCCGGCGACGACGCGCTGCTCTTGGTCCGCGCCGAGTTCCAGGACCGTTGCCGCACCAGGTCGCAGCGGACGCTCGGCTTCGAATGCCGCGCCGCCGATCGACAGATCGACGAGCGACACCGACGGGCCGTATTGCAGCCGAACGTGTTCGAGCCACTGGAGCTCGTCAGCAGCGAAGCGGCGCGAAGAGCGGCGATCGGAGGGGACGAGCATCAGCGTGCTCGCGGGTTGTGAGTGGCGCAAGGTGGATCGAGGCGCAGGGCGCTCTCCTGAACGATCTTACACGGGAACGCAATTTACACGAATGCACGCCGATGCCTCAAATGTCGCGCAACGCGACGAGCGGAGCGACCCTCGTGGCCCGCCGCGCCGGCACGTAGCACGCGACACCGCCGACCAAAAGCAGCGCAGCGACCGCCGCGCCGAACACGACGACATCGTGCGGCTGCACCCCGAACAGCAGGGACTGCAGATACCGCGTGAGCGCCAGCGACGCCGCGATGCCGACGACGATGCCGGCGCCGGCCGTACGCAGGCCTTGTGCGAATACAAGGGACAGGATCGACGCGCGATCCGCGCCAAGCGCCCGCCGGATGCCGAACTCGCGCGTGCGGTGCGCAACGCCCGATGCCAGCACTCCGTAAATGCCGATTGCCGAGAGGGCAAGCGCCACGATGCCAAAGAGCGTCAGCAGCATGGTAGGCGCCCGCCGGCCGCCCAGCGATCGCGACACCCACTGTTCCATCGTCCGGACTTCCGAGACCGCTTGTTCCGGATCAATCGCACGCACTGCGGCCGCAACCTGCGAGGCGAGCGCCGCCGGTTCCACCGCCGATTTCACGACGAGCCGCATGTCCGCGATCGGCAGCTGCCGACCGCTGAAATAAATCCGTTCCTCCGCAACCGGCTGCGAAAGATCCGCGTCGTTGATCGTCCCGACCACGCCGACGATGGTGTAGTTGCGCGGGCTGCCGAAGTTCAGCTGCCGTCCAACGGCCGACCCGCTGGGGAACTGTCGCTTCGCGAGAAATCGATCGACGACGACCACGCGCGGACTGTCCGACCCGTCCGCGTCGCGAAACAGCCGGCCGTCGACGAGCGGAATGCCCATCGCGCGGAAATAGTCGCCATCCACCTGATCCTGCCGCGCGTGCGGAGGCTGTCCGTTCGAGTTCTGTGCCTGCCCGACGACGGCGTACGAACCGGAGCTGAGATCACCGCTGAATGGCACGGTCGAAATCAGGCCCACCGCTGTGCCGCCGGGAATCTGGCGGGCTCTCTCCAGCAGCCGCTCCCAGAATGCACGTTGCGTTGCCGCGTCCGGGTAGCGCGTGGCCGGCAGCGCCACTTCAGCGGTCAGCACACGGTCGACGACGAAACCAGGATCGACGCGCGTCAATTTTGCGAAGCTTTTCAGCAGCAGACCGGCGCCTACGAGCAGGACGACCGCCAACGCCGTTTCGACGACGATGAGTGCGCTTCGCAGAGCGCCCGTGCGCGCGCCGGCCGAGCCGCGGCCCGCATCGTCCTTCAGTTTCGCGGCGACGTTTCCACGCACGACGGAGATCGCTGGCACGATGCCGAAGACGATTGATGTCACGACCGCGAGCACGAGCGTGAACAGCAGCACCGCCGGAGCGACGCCTGCACCCGACATCTCCGGCCATTGGTCCGCCGTGATGGTCTCGAGCGCACGCATGCCCGCTGCCGCCGTCAGCGCACCCGCCGCCGCGCCGAGAACCGAGAGCGCCGCGCCTTCGACGACGAGCTGTTTGACGAGACGCCGCTGGCTCGCGCCGAGCGTCGCGCGAATCGCCAGCTCGCGTTCGCGGCCCGCCGCGCGCATGAGCAGAAGGTTGGCTACGTTGGCGCAGGCGATCAGCAGAACGAACACGACGCTCGCTTGTATGAGATACAGCGAGCGTTTCGCGTCGCCGGCGATCTGATCGCGCATCCCGACGGCGACTCCGGTGAAGCCGCTGTTGCGCATGAACGCGGCACGAGCCGGCACACGCTCGATGAGCCGATCCACGATCGTGCGCATCTGCGCGTTCAGCTGCGCGACGGAAGCGCCTTCGCGCAGACGGCCGATCATCAGGCTGAACTCGTTGCCGCGCTCGGCATCGGAGCGTTGCGCATCAGTGAACGCAAACGGCAGCAGCATCGTCGCTTTCGGCCAGGGCAACTCGAAATCTCGCGGCAGCACTCCCACGATCCTGAACGGTTCGCCGTCGACGCGGATGTCGCGGCCGATCGACCGCCGGGTCAGCGCCGAGGCGCGACCGCCACAGCGCGTCGGTGAGGATCGCGACACGATTCGCGCCCGGCGCCACGTCGGCGTCGGTGAACGCGCGGCCGAGGCGCGGGGCACGGCCGAGGGTGGAGAAGAACGTCGACGTTACGGCAAGCGCGACGAGCTGTTCAGGTACGCCGCCGGTCGAAATCGTGGCGCTCTTCGGTGTGAACAGCGCGGCGTCCTCGAGCGCGGGTGCGTCCGCCTTGCGGTCCAGATAATCAGGGATCGACACGCGCGACGGCGCGGAACCACCCTTCGGATATGAGTTCCAGACGAAGACGAGCCGTTCCGCGTGCGCGTACGGCAGCGGCCTCAAAAGCATGTGGTACACGACGCTGAAGATCGCCGTGTTCGCACCGATGCCCAACGCGAGCGTCAGCACGGCCACAATCGTGAAGACGGGCTGTTTTCTCAGCGTGCGGAGCGCGTAGCGAAGGTCCTGCATGGTGGGCTTAGACGACCGCAGAAGGCGCAGCGTTGTCACCCTCGCGGCTGGCGGCGGACGATAAACGTCGCGCGGATTAGGGGAACTGCGCGTTCCGGACGGCGGCGCCGACGACGAAGGTGCGCGAGTTGTTGCTGTGCGCATCGGCCGGGTACACGAAGAAGCCGGCGCCATCGCGCGAATACGAAAGGGTCGTCCCGGAGAGCCGCTCGCCGTCGACGAACGTGACCTCGATGCGCCGGCCGGCCTCACGCTGATTCTGCGGGCCTTGCCGCGCGGCGCCCCCCTTGAGGTCGTGGACGAAAAAAACCGCCTTGAGCTGTTGTGAGGGAAACGATCACGCGCGTCTCGCGAGGACCGTTCGGCGCGGGGCTGACCTGAACGCTGTCCCGTGGCGGGCGAGAACTCGTCGCAGAATCCCTTCACGAGCCGCCCGTCGAGATAGCGGACCACGACGCGCTTCCATCCCGAGGGCACATCGATGACCTCTTCAGTCGGCGGCACGCCTAAACGGTGGGTTTCGCGAACAACCGTGAGCAACTGGGCTGCGCCTTTCAGATACTGCAGGTGCCACGGCTCCAGATGGCAGCCGCGCGGAAACTCGACCAGGAGTCGATCGGGCGAGCCGCCGTCGGCGGCCGGCACATCGAAGTGCACAGCGTCGACGCTGTGAATCAGCGGCGCGTCCGCTTTGATCAGCTTGATGCTGCGAGTCGGGACCGCGCGCTTCAAGCAGTCCGCCACATGCCCGATCATCGTCTCGGGCGCGGCGCCGCTTGCGATGCCGTTTGTGAGCACCCTCAGGAGCCGTCCGATCTGGAGCGACAGCGGATTGTTCGCCCGATGCGCGCCCGCGGCCTGCGTGACAGCGAGCGCTGCGGCGGTAGCCGCTTCCATCGCGCTCACGCTTTCAACGCGATCGACCCCGCCTGCGTCGCACAACCGACGAAGCGCCAGCGTGAGGCGCGCATGTTCGTGAACCACGTCGACCTGTTCCTCGCCCCGCGACTGCGACCGGCCGATCTCGAGTTCGAATCGGCGCTTGAACTCGAGCGCTACGCGATAGCTCGTGTGCGGCCGGATCCCTGCGACGTGCGCGCGAAGGACGTGAGCCGGAATCGCGAGCGTTCGATGACGGCCTGACAATTCGAACACCACCGTGGTGCCGGGGTGCAGCCGCCGACTGGCGATTTCGATCTGAGCGCCCCCGGCGGACAGGTCGATTACGGCGACCGTCGGCCCGTACTTCAGACGTGCCTCGTTCAGCCACGTCAGGTCCACAAGACTGTGACGCGTATCAACGCGGCGATCGTCGCCGACGTCGTGGAGACGCGTCGCATCGGACGGAACGCGATCCGGCGTGCGCGGGACCGCCGAAAGGCGTGCCCAGGACGCTGGTGCGGCTGACGAGAGAGGTCTCACGGCATCCAGCTCCAGAGCAATGCCGGAGCCATTTGGAACCGGATGGTTTAAGGGTTGTTGTTTGAGGTACTCAGGTCAGCTGCACGAGAGCGGACGGTCGACCACACGTGGGTCATATGTGGACACGAACATCGAATCGAGGTGAGAAACACCCGCATTGGGTTGACTTATCCGCCGGTCCTCTCTCCCTAGCTGCCGCTCTTCGCAAGGATCGTCGTGTCGTTCTGTCGCGCGCCCGGCGAAGAGGTCAGATACGTGTCGGGGCTGATGACGATCTGGTCGATGATCGGGCCGTCCTCACGCTGCTGCACGCGGAGCGTATGGGAGCCGCTCGCGGCGAAGAAGATATTCGGCCCGAGCGAGCCCCAGCCGTTGTCGGTCCAGCCCCAGCCCTGATCCGCCGCGCCATTGGGCCCGTTCTGAAGCACGTACTCTGTCGACGAGGTCGTCCCGATTTGCGCCAGGGCGCCTCCGCTCGAATCGACCGAATCGTTGTACTGGATGTGCACCGAATCGTTCGAGAGCGAATTGTTTTGCGCGCGCATGCGCACCCACACGTGATACGCCTTTCCTGCATCAGCCGTAAACGTCGTCTCGACGTAGTTGGCCGGCGAGGCCAGCGCCGGCGCGATCTTCGCCGCGCCGGCATCGGGGTTCCACAACGCGATCCCGTCTGCGGCCGATGCGTCCGAGAGCGCCTGCCAGTTTCCATGAATGCCCGTCGACGGCGTGTCGCCGAACCAGAGGACGAACGTATCCGTGGACGGCGGCGGAGGCGGCGGCGGTGGCGCCGCGTTGCCGGTGCTCGGGAGAATCGTGGCGTCGTTCTGCCGCGCGCCAGGAGACGAGTTCAGATACGTATCCGGGCTGATGACGATCTGATCGATGATCGGCCCATCCTCCCGTTGCTGCACGCGTAGCGTGTGCGTCCCGCTCGCCGCGAAGTAGATATTCGGCCCGAGCGCACCCCACCCGTTGTCGGTCCAGCCCCAGCCCTGGTCCGCCGCGCCATTGGGCCCGTCCTGAAGCACGTACTCGGTGGATGACGTTGTGCCGATTTGCGCGGTCGGTGTGCCGCTCGAGTTGACCGAGTCGCTGTACTGGATGTGCACCGAGTCGTTCGACAGCGAATCGCCCTGCGCCCGCATCCGTATCCACACGTGATAGGCGGTTCCGGCGTCTGCCGTGAACGTCGTCTCGAGGTAGTTGGTCGGCGACGCCAGGGCCGGCGCAATCTTGGCCGCGCCCGCATCTGGATTCCACACGGCGCTGTTGCCGGCGGCGCTCGTGTCGCTCAGCACCTGCCAATTCCCATGAAGAGTCGAACTGGGGCTCGCCCACACCACAATCGTGTTCGATGGCGGCGGCGGTGGCGGAGGAGGCGGCGGACCGCTGCCGTCTGTGTTCGGCAGGATCGTGGCGTCGTTCTGCCGTGGGCCCGGTGGTGTCGTCACATAGGTATCCGGGCTGAGCACGATCTGGTCGATGATCGCGCCGTCCTCGCGCTGCTGGACGCGAATCGTGTGCGCGCCGTCGGCCGCAAAGCGGATGTTCACGCCGGGACTGCCCCAACCGTTGTCGCCCCATCCCCAACCATGGTCCGCCGCGCCGCTCGGCCCGTTCTGCAGCACGACCTCGGCGGAGCTCGTCGACCCGATCCGCATGACCGCCGTGCCGACCGAATCAACCGAGTCGCTGAACTGGACGTGCACCGAATCGTTCGACAGCGAGTTGTTCTGCGCGCGCATGCGCACCCAGAGGTGATAGTCGGCGCCGCTCACGGCGTTGAACGTCTGCTCGAAGTAGTTGGTCGGCGATGCGAGCGCCGGCGCAATCTTCGCCTGAGCCGCGTCCGGGTTTTCGAGCGCGCTTCCGCCGGCCGCCGTCGCATCGGAAATCGTCGTCCAGTTTCCGTGAACGTTTGCCGTCGGGACATTCGCGGTCCACATCACGACCGTCGTCGCGCCGGGCGGCGGCGGCGGCGGTGCGCCAGCGGTCGTGAAGCTGAAGATCGACCCAGCTTTCGTCTGGTTCGCCATCGTCTTCGAGACGATCTGCCAGTAGTACGTGGTGCCCGGCTGGAGCGTGGGCAGCGTGAAGCTTTGATACTGCGGCTTGCTCTGCGTCGGGTCGTCAGGGCCGAGATTCTGATTGGCGGCAAAAAGCGGCGGCGTCGGGCTCGTGCCGAAGTAGATGTCGTACACGTGCGCCCAGGGACCGCCGTCCCACACGAGCTTCGACCCCGGACGTCGCCATGCCGACCGTGCTGTTCGCCGGCGTCTGATATACGGGCTTGTCGGGCGGCAGCGGCGTGAACGGACCGGTTTCGGCGAACCCGGCCGAGTTGTTCCAGCGCCGTTCGAAGTAGTTGACGAACCAGTTGAAGATCGACGCGTTCTTCGTGAAGTAGTTGTGCTCGTGCTGCGAGTTGGCCGACGGCGTCGTCCAATTCGACGATCCGAAGATCGACATGCCCTGCCCGTACAGGAGCACCAGCTTCGAGTGATTCAACCCCTGATGCACCGTGACCCGCGTGGTGATCCCGGCGGCATACATCCGGTCGACGTTCCATGCGTCCCACAGGCGGGTCGGCAGACGATATTCACCGGGGTCGACGAGCAGGCGGATCGGTACGCCGCGACCGGCGGCGGCGATGATCGCGTTCGTATGGCGCTGGTCGGTGATGCGGAACATGTCCACATCGATCTTCTGTGTCTCGGCGTTGTAGCGGCCGACCGAGCGGTTCGCGAAATCCTGTCCCGGCGGAAAGTTCAGCTCCGGGTCGATGGACGACGTCGGATAGCTGCGCGTGAGCGGGACGGTGATGTTCGCGTACGTGGCGTAATTGACCGTGTCGGTCCACGCATCGTCGAACTTCGTCATGAAGCTGTTCACGACGGATGCGTCGTCGGTGAAGTACACCGTCTCGTCCGCGTAATTCTGGTACGGCTGGGTCGGCACGAACGCCAGCGGATCGAAATTCGCCGAGCCGAAATACACGGTGCTCTGGCTCGCGAAGATCATCGCCTTCCAGTGCTCGATGCCCGAGGCGATGCGCTTGCGCATTGGTATCCCAGCCGCCTGCAGCTGGTTCATGTTGGTTTCGTTGACGGAATCCTGAGCGAACTCCCGCGGGTCCATCAGCACCCGGATTCGGACTCCCGCTTGAGCTTTGGAGACAAGCAGGTTCGAGTAGCGGGCGTCTGTCATGAACCAGAGACCGACGTCGATCTCCGTCGTTTCGGCTTTCATCAGATTGATGAGCGGCGTCCGGCAATCCTGGAAGGATGGGTCGCACAGCTCTTCACGGGCCGCGCTCACGTTGGCGCTGAGCGCCACGAGGGCGAACGCCGCCGAAAGCAACAGACTAAGGTTCTTCCACCCGCGGTCGACGACGATCTGCATGCGTACTCCTGGGTTGCTGGCGAGCGACGCCGCTGCTAGAGGCGTGCCATTGGGCAAAAGGCGGTAAGGTTCCGCCAATTCGAAGGTTCTCGTTTAACACTCTGGAAATAGATTTCTACTTTTCGGCACTGCACACGGCCGCTCGGGCGTCTGAGCTGGATTTTCAAACCCTAAACGGCCGCGGTGCGCGCTGGCTCTGCCAGGCACGTTACGTGCACAGTCGCGTCCCCGCGTGCCGCGCCGTTTTCCTCGGTCATTTGGCACGCTCGAGGGAAGAATGCGCCGCACGTACATCGGACTGTTCCTGCTTGCCCTGACCACCTTGATCGTCGAAGTGCTCCTTACCAAAATCTTCGACGTTCTTTTATGGCCGAACGTCTCGTTCATGATCATCAGTTGCGCGATGTTCGGTTTAGGTCTCGGCGGCCTCTATGAAATCCTCTGGCCGCGGACAGGAAGGGGCAGCAGCGAATCCAAGCTACCACAGACGACTCTCTTGTTCAGCCTCAGCATTTGGATCCTGCCCTTGCTGCTGAACGGTATTCCGTTCTCGTTCGATCGCGTCGGCCACGAGCCGTTCGTGCAGCTTGTGTGTTTTCTCCTTCTTTATTTGGTGGTGCTCGCACCGTTTTTCTTCGGTGGCCTGTGCATCTGCCGGCTGTTTTCTGAAGCGTCGAGCGACATTCAACGGCTGTACTTCTGGGACCTCAGCGGCGCAGCCGTTGGGACCGCTATCTTCATCCCGCTGCTACCGCCGCTCGGCCCCGAGCGGCTGCTGATCCTTGCGGCGCTGAGCGCATTGGGTGCGTCGGCCCTCTTTGCGAAATCGAAGAGCTGGTCGCTTGTCGTCCTTCCGGCGGCGGCGCTGTTCGTCGGCGTCCCGGGCCTGCTCGGCAGTCACTACCTGACCCTCGCGCTCCACGATAACAAGCGCGACGTGCTCACGTCGGCCGAAATGGGGCGCCTCGAATATTCGCGATGGGACCCTGTTTCGCAGATCGCGATCGTCGACCAGCCGGCGTCGCGGCGCGTGCCCGCGGACCACGGCAAGAAACACGTCGCCTACGACGGTGGAACCCAGAGCTCGAACTTCTATCCGTTCGACGGCAATTTCGCGGCGCTGCGGCAGGATCTGCCGAACCGGCTGATTTATCAATTCTGGCAGCGCGGCGTGCTCGCCTCACATTACCTGCGCCGCGACACCGGCCATACGGCGCTGATTATCGGGAGCGCAGGCGGGCAGGAAACGAAAGCCGCCGTGATGTATGGCGCCAAGGACGTCGACGCTGTCGAGATGGTCGGCACCGTCGTGTCGCTCGCGACAGGGCGCTACGCCGACTACATCGGGCACATCTTCGAACAGCCGGCCGTCCACGTCCACGTCGGTGAAGGCCGCAGCTTCCTGCGCGCATCGCCCAAGACGTACGACGTCATCCAGGTCTTCAGCAACTACACATCGTCGAGCGCGGCCTCTGGTTCTGGCGCGCTCAACCCCGTCTATCTGCAGACGGAAGAGGCGTACGTCGAGTACTTCACGCACCTGAGCCGCGACGGCATTCTGCATATCAACCATCACACGTATCCGCGAATGATCTCGACCGCCGCGGCCGCGTGGCGATCGCTCGGGCGCGATCAGTTCCGTTCTCACGTTCTGGTGTTCGAGAAGTCGTACCCCGAGGCGGATCATCTGCCGACGATGCTGATCAAGATGTCGCCGTGGACGCCCGCGGAGGTCGCCGACCTGCAGCGGTTCTTCTCGATGCACGTCGCCGCCGAATCTCCGTACTCGCTCGTGGAGAATCCGCTCAACGCGGCGGCGAGCTTCCTGCCCGACACGGTCTATTCTGGCAATCTGCCAGAAGCCTTCGTCGCGTCCGCGCCGTTCAACATTCAGCCCGTCACGGACGACAAGCCTGATTTCAATTTCCTGCGGCACTCGCCCGCGCATCTCGAGCCGCAGAAAGACGGCGGCCTCAATTTCTCCACGGCTTCGTTCCTGAACTCGCAAGTGCGGCAGGGGTGGCTGCCGATGGACTGGCTTCCGCTGATCGTCGCCTCGGGCGCGAGTCTCTTTTACGGTGCGATCTTCGTGATCGCGCCGATGTTCCTCTCCCAGGTCGGGCGCCAGAAATGGACCGGCAAGGGGCCGGTCCTGCTGTATTTCTCGCTGCTCGGCGTCGCGTTCATCGCGATCGAGTTCCTGTTCATTCAGTATCTTCATGAAGCTGATTGGATATCCGCTCTACGCGGTCGCGACGGTGATCACCGTCATGCTGATTGGCGCCGGCCTGGGCAGCATCTGTTCGCGATGGATCGCCGGAGAGGGATCGCCGCGCTGGTACATCGCCTTTGGCGGCGTGATCGCCAGCGGTCTGGCCATCTGGCTTGGCTATCCGCGCATTTCCGGCCACTTCATGGCCGACCCGACCGCGATTCGCGTTCTGGCCGCGGCCGCGATGATCCTGCCCATGGCGTTCTTTATGGGGATGCCGTTTCCATTAGGCATCCTCGAGCTGAAAACGAAGCCGGCCGGCGCCGTCGCATGGGCGTGGAGCATGAACGGCCTCTTCGCGACGATCGGCGGCGTGGCCGCCGTGCTGTTCGCGCTGTGGCTTGGCTTCCGCGCGACGATGCTCGTCGCGATCGGGATGTATGGGCTGGCGTGGGTGACGTTCGCGGCGCTGAGGCGCGGCAACCGGTGGCAGGAAGCGCTTGTCGAAGCGGACGCGGCGTCGACGGCGAGGGAGAACGACCCCGTCGATCGTACCGGCGTCGCGGCCTTGTGGAACACCTCGTCGTCGTCGGCTTCTGAGTCGTAGGCGGGAACCGAACCGCACCGAACACTGTCGCGCAACCAACCCGGCGAGGCCCGGGATGGTTGCGCGACCCTCTTGTCAGCTAACTCCTTTTACTTGCGGCCCGTCGTTGCGCTGACCTCGCGTTCCAGCGAGGTGACGAAGGTCTTCGCCGCCGACGGCACCACGACATGGCCGGTGCCTTCGAGCACGTCGCGAGCGGTGGCGTTCGGACCGTAGGCGCGGGCATCGGCTTCCTTGTCTGGATGCAGCACGCCGCCGGAGATATCGATGCCGGCGAACAGACCCTGCGAGCGAGAGTACGCGAGCATCTCGGCGCTCATCTGCGCGTCAGTTGCCGCATTTGCCGATCGGCCCACAGGACCGGCCGCTACCGAAGCATCCGCGCCGAGAGACACCTTGTCCTCGAGCAGCTTCTGCATTCCGCGTTTGTTCATCACGAGAAGGACCAGATCGATCTCCTGCGCGCCGATTTGCAATCCCCAGCTGCCCTTCGCCAGCTGCATGAACACCGGAGCGCTCCAACCGCTCGCGTGACGGCAGCTCAGTACACCGGAACCATATTCGCCGCCGATGCCGAGCGCCGCCTTCTTGAGCGACGGGATTACCAGGACGCACTCCGCTTTGTTCCAGAGCTCGTCTGGGATTCCTTTCTCCGGCGTCGCTCTCAGGTCGTGAAGTATTCCGACCGACTCGTCCAGTCGCTTCATCTCATCCTTCGAGAGCGCGGCGAACGCCGACGCTGCCACAAGGCAGATGACGCCACACATGACTGCTACCTTCCTCTTCATCGCTCACTCTCCTTTTGCATAGCCCGAATCCCCGCGCGCGATCGGCCGATTCTGTTCGGTTGCAGATAGCCCAGTTGCTAGATCGGATCGCTCGTCAGCCCGTAACCCTGCAACTGAAGTGCCCGGGGCGTGAGCAGCGGAACGTCAGCGGGCGGGTGCTTGCTCCCGTACTTCGCGACGATGAGGTCGACAAGTGCCGCGCTCGGCATCGTATTCAGCGCAGAGGCGGCCGTATCGCTGAGGTCGTACGCGGAAATAATGTTGACGAGGTGCCACGACGACAAGGCGCCAAGCTCCTGCCGCAGCAGCAGTTCGCCCTTTTCATAAACGGAGAACGGATCGAGGACCGCCTCGCGTCCGCTCGCTCGGCGTGTCGACGCGGGACGGCTCTGCACTCGGGCCGTTTGACGTGGCGGAGCGAGCGCGCGCTCCAGCGCGCCTTCCAGGTAGACGGCGGTGAGACCGGTCGCCCAGTATTCGGCGTCAGTGCGGTTGGGCTGTGTAGTCTCGCGCGGTGAACGCAGATCGCCACCTCCGTCGAGCGAGACGAACTCAATCCACCCATCCCATAGCCCATCAGCGTTGGGCGCGCCGCATGCCTGGGCGATGTATCGCCGGCCATCGGTTGTCCTCAGCGGATCCGAAAATCGTATCAGCAGCTCGGCCACAGGCGCCTCCACTGCCAACACACTGCAAGACATTGACCCAAGGCACCCAAGGATCAGGTTACGCAGAGCGACGGTCGGTCATGCTGAGGCTGCTACAATTCGGCCGCACATGCGAGTCAAGACGCTGCAGGTCGTGGCCATCGGCCTGCTCACGGCGTCCGCCGCACTCTTTTCGCAGACGCAGCAGGCCGCATCGCTTCAGGACGTACTCGACAAGCTGTCGCTCCGCAATATCGGGCCGTTCCGTTCGGGCGCATGGGTCACCACGGTAGCGGTGCCTGATGGACCGGTCCACGATCACCGCTACACGATCTGGGTCGGGCAACGAAGCGGCGGCGTCTGGAAAACGACAAACGGCGGCACGACGTGGGACCCTGTCTTTGACAGCGCCGGCGTCGCGCCGATCGGCGCGATCGCGATCGCGCCGTCTGATGGCAACACCGTCTGGGTGGGCACCGGCGATCAGGCGAACGCCCGCAGTTCCTATTCGGGGCGAGGAGTCTACAAGACCACCGACGCCGGCAAGACGTGGCAGTTCATGGGATTGCCGGATTCGCATCATATCGCGCGGATCGCGATCGATCCGCGGGACGCCAACCGCGTCTACGTCGCGGCGATGGGCCATCTCTTCTCGAAGAATGCCGAGCGTGGCGTCTTTCGGACCGTTGACGGCGGCCGGACGTGGAAGCGCGTCCTTTATGTGGACGACGAGACCGGCGCGATCGATCTGGTCATGAATCGCGATTCCCCTGCGGTGCTCTACGCCGCGATGTACGACAAGCAGCGGATGCCGTGGCGGCTGGTCGAAAGCGGACCCGGCAGCGCAATTTACAAGACGACCGACGGCGGCGACACGTGGCAGAAGCTCGGCGGCGGTCTGCCGGTCGGACAGCTTGGGCGCATCGGCCTCGACATCTACCGCAAGAATCCCGACATTCTGTACGCGCTCATCGAGAACCAGAATCCTCCGACATCGATCGCCGCTGACAGCCAGCAAGCGGCGCAAGGCCGCGGCGGACGTGGCGCGACAGCGCAGGGAAGCCGCGGTGGCAGCCAGCCGATAGTCGGGAACGAGGTGTACCGGACCGACAATGGGGGGACGACGTGGCGGCGGACCAGCACCACCAACGTCGCGGGCGGGAAAGCGCCGTACTCGTTCAATCAGCTGAGGGTTGATCCGTCGAACGATCGACGCGTCATCGTGACGAGCGACTCCATGACGATCTCAGAAGACGGCGGTCGGACGTGGGATGACCCCGCGATCTGGCCAAACGGCTTCTTCCGCCGCGCCTTCGGTGACTTCCGGACGATGTGGTTCGATCCGGACGACCCCCAACGGATTTTGATCGGCAGCGACGGCGGCCTGCAGTCGTCGTTCGACGGCGGTCGCACGGCGGACTTCTTTCCGAACATCCACGCCGGCGAGGCGTATGCGGTCGGGGTCGACATGGACGATCCGTTCCACGTCTACGCCGGCTTTCAAGATCATGATTCGTGGAAGGGCCCGGTGAACGGCCGATGGGGCGTCGTCACGCTGGAAGACTGGGTCACGGTTGGGCCGGGCGACGGCATGTACAACGTCGTCGATCCGACCGACAGCCGCTGGGTCTACAACACGCGCGAGCTGAACCAGATGGGGCGGATGGATCAGCGAACCGGCGTACGCGCCGATATCCGGCCGCCGCAGCCGCCCGACATCGGTCGGTTGCGCTACAACTGGATCGCGCCCATCGCGATTTCGCATCACGACCCGCGAACGATCTACGCGGGCGCACAGGTTCTCTTCCGGTCGCGAGACCGCGGCGATCACTGGGAAGTCGTGAGCCCCGACCTCACGACCAACGACGCGTCGAAGATCGGCTATCCGAGCACACCGTTCTGCACGATATCCACTCTGTCCGAGTCGCCGCTCGCCGCCGACGTGCTCTGGGTAGGCACCGACGATGGCAAGGTACAGGTCACGAGAGACTCGGGGCGTCAGTGGACCGACCTCACCGCGGCGCTGACCCAGGCAGGCGCGCCTGCCGATCGATGGGTCAGCCGCGTCTTCGCGTCGCCGGTGGATGCGGGCACGGCGTTTACCTCGAAGAACGGTTTCCGCAACGACGACTTCGCCGCGTATCTCTACGAGACGACCGATTTCGGGCGCTCCTGGAAATCGATCGCGGGCGATTTACCGGCATCGCCCATCAACGTCATCGTCCAGGATCGCCGGAACGCGCATCTGCTGTTCGTCGGAAACGATATCGGCGTGTTCGTGTCGATCGACGACGGGGAGCACTGGTCGCGGCTCAAGGCGAACCTTCCCACGGTCGCCGTGCACGATTTGCTCGTGCATCCACGGGAGCAGGATCTGGTGCTTGCGACATACGGCCGCGCGCTGTGGACAGGAGACATCTCGCCGCTCCAGGAGCTCACGCCCGAAACGCTCCGCGAAGAGGTGCATTTGTTCGATGTCAAACCGAAAGCGCGATACAGCTTCGGCCGTCAGGGTATGAATTACGAGCTGTATGGCGACAAGTACATCGAAGTGCCGAACGAGCCCGAAGCGTTCGCCGTCAATTATTTTCTTCGTTCGGCGCAGCGCAGCGCGCAGGTCACCGTTGAAGATGCGGCCGGAGCGGTCGTCAGACAGATAGATGCGCCTGCGGACCGTGGTCTCAACCGCGTGCTGGTTCCGTTCGCGACAGAACGCGGGCGCGGCGCCGCAGGACGGGGCTCCGCAACGCCGCTCGTACCGCTCGGCGCCGGGACGTACCGGATCACTTTGAAAGTGGCGGGCAGCACGTTCACCAAGGCCGCGAAGGTCGTCGAGTGGCCGTGACAACGGTGGCGTCCCGCGCGGCGCGCACCGGAGCAACGGCGCTGCTGCTGTTTCTGCTGTTTCAGGGGCTTTACGCCCTTACGTCGTCGGGAAACGCATTTCGGGTGCCGGACGAATTCGAGGTGTACTTTCAAACCGAACACCTCGTCGACGCCGGCGATCTCTCCGTTCCTCAGACGCTCGTGATTCGGCAGCCGTCGATCGTCAACGGTCGTGTGGTCGGCAGCGAACCGATTTTCTACGGCCGGTTTGGCGCCGATCGGCGGCCGTACGCGCCGTACAGGACCGTTTTCCGCATTTCTCGCCGTTCCGCATCATTTGATCGCACGTGCGATTGCGCGGCTCGCCGGCATTCCGCGGCGGCCGTTGCCCGGCGGGCTCGCCTGGGTGTTCTTCGTCGGCGGCTTGACGATGCTGTCGACCGCGACGGGCGCGGCGCTGGCGGTCGCCGGATTTTATCGAGCCGCCATCGCGCTGAAAGCGTCGCCGCAGACGGCCGTCGTGCTTTCGCTCCTGCTCGGCGGCGCGACGGTGCTGTGGGTCTACGGAACCTCTTTTTACACGGAAGGCTGGCAGGCGGCGTTCCTCATCTGGACAGCGGCGCTCCTGCTCGAGGCGCGGCAATCGGCGCGGCATGCGGAGGCGAAGGTGATCGGCGCCGCGCTCCTCCTGACGGCGGTCGGTATCACGAAGGTGACGAGCCTCATCTTCGCGCCCGGCATCGTGCTCGCGGTGCTCGCCGACCGCACGCTCGAGTCGCGCACCCGGCTTCGCGTCGCGATCGTGTTGCTCCTCGGGATCGCGGCGGCGGTCGGAATCCATCTCGGGTGGAACGCGCATCGGTTCGGCGACCCGTTCGATTTCGGGTACGACGCCGCGGAAACGATTCCGCAGATGCCGCCGCATCCGTTCCGGCTTGCGGACGTGCCGCGCGGCCTTGTGGTGCTGCTCGCCACGCCCGGCAAGTCGCTCCTGCTCTGGGCGCCTGTGCTGGTGTTGGCCGCCGCATCGATGAAAGATTTCTGGCGGCGTGAGCCGGGCATATCGGCCGCGCTGATCGTGACTCTGACGACGGGGCTCGTCTTCTACGCCGCATATCTCTTTCCCGAGGCCGGCTACTCGCATGGACCGCGGCAACTCGTGCCGCTCGTGCCGCTCCTTCTGCTGCCGGCCGTTTCGCGGCCGATCACGGCGTGGCCCCGCAGCGCGCTGACGATTTGCGCCATTGTCGGCTTCGGCATCGCGCTGCTCGCGACGTCTGTATCGTTTCTCGAAGATCAGGGTATCGGCTCGGATCTTGGCGCGGGCGCGCGGCTGGCGTACTACGATCGGATCGAGCCGGCGCCCGGCCGTCCGTGGAATCGCTACCGCCTCGAGTACATACCGTTTCTGCGAACGCTCAGCGGTGGCAACTGGCCGTCGGGCGATGCCCTTGGGCACGGGCTCGACTACTTCCCTCACCACCTCGCCCGTGCGCGGCGCGAGCTGCCGGGCGGCGCCGCGATTCCAGCGTGGACGGTGTGGGTGCTGCCGATGTTCTGGCTCGCATTGTTTCTTGGAGCTGCCGCAGCGCTCGCTCGCCGGTTCACACTCGACGTGGATCAGAACGAGTTGACGACCGACCTTTGATGCCGCGCCATCTGATTCGCGAGCGTGTAGTGGTGGTAATGGAGCGCGCAGCGAACCAGATAGCCGAAGAGGCGCCCGGGATCACGATGCGATCGCAGCTGCCGCACCGCTTCACGTCGATAGCGCCGGCGAAGAGCTGCGTCGTCCACGCGGAGCATGAGCCGTGCGTATAAAGCGGCGGCGCGCGCAATATTCCACGCCTGGCCCCGAACGCGGGCGATCGGATGGCGGCGCCAGTATCGCGCTCGTGCGGGCGCGAATGGCATCGCCGGATCGCCCAACCCCGCGCCGAGCCGCGCGAAGTAGGCGTCGGGGGCGTAGACCTGCTCCATCAGCCGGACGTAGCCGTCGCGGAGCGCCTCGCGGCTGAACCGCGCAGGGATGACGTTGGTCCCGAACGGCGAGTCGTCATCGGGATCGAGGCGGCCGGCGGCCGCGAGACGCGCGTGCAGCGGCGTCTTCGGGATCGCGTACAGCATGCCGATCATCGCCTGCGCGATACGCGCGTCGTGCAGGAACTCGCGCTGCGCATCGAAGATCGTCTCGTCGTCGTGATCGAACCCGAGGATCATCCCCGACCACACCTCTAAGCCGGCCTGCTGCACCTTCCGCACACGTTCGACGAGCGTGCGGCCGGTCTTCACGTTCTGATGCTTTTTCGTTTCGACGAGCGATGCTTCGTTCGGTGTCTCGATGCCGATGAAGACGCTCAGGATGTTCGCGTCGACCATCAGGCCCATCAGCGCGTCGTCTTCAGCGAGGTCCAGCGACGCTTCGGTGACGAAGATGAACGGAAACCCGTGGCCTTCCTGCCAGTCGCGCACGGCCTCGAGCAGCGGGAGAACCGCTCTCTTGTTGCCGATCAGATTGTCGTCGACGATGAACACGATCTCCATCCCGCGGGCGTGCAGCGCGTCGAGCTCCCGGAGAATCTGCGCCGGAGTTTTCAGCCGCGGACGGCGGCCGAACGTCACGATGATGTCGCAGAACTCGCATTGGAACGGGCACCCGCGCGAGAACTGGATGCTGCCGAAGAGGTAATGGCGCATGTCGAGCAGCTCGTAGCGCGGAACCGGCACCTGCGTCATATCGGTTCGCGTCGTCTGCTCGTACCGGCAGCTCGCCGCGCCGCGCTGCCAGTCGTCGAGGAACCGCGGCCACGTGTCTTCCGCCTCGCCGACAAAGATCGTGCGCGCGAGCGGCCCGAAGTACTGTTCCTGCACGCTCACCCATGGACCGCCGACGACGGTGAAGACGCCGCGGCTGTGGAGCTCGCCGAGGATCTCCCGCATGCGCGCGCGCTGCACGCTCATCCCCGTGACGCCGACGATGTCGGCGCGTGCCAGCCGATCGAAATCGAGCGGCTCGACGTTCTCGTCAAGGATGCGGACGCGGTGCGGTGGCGGCGTGAGCGCCGCGAGGAGCGGCAGGCTCGCAACCGGCATGGCGGTGCGCTTCCCAAAAAACGGCAGCGCCCGCTCGAGCCCCCAGTAGGATGCTTCGAACCGCGGGTTGATGAGAACGATGTCGGCGGCGTCGCGAATAGCCATCGATATGGTTCTAAAGCTGGCGGCGCTCGAGATCCGGCAGAAATCCGGTGAGGATGCCGATCGCCGGTAGAAACGCACACACACGATAGACGAACTCGATGCTCGTGCGATCGGCGAGCTGTCCGAGCACGGCTGCGCCGAGCCCCGCGATGCCGAACGCGAACCCAAAAAAGACGCCCGCGATCAGGCCGACCCTGTCGGGGAACAGCTCCTGCGCGTATACGAGGATGGCCGAAAACGCGGAGGCGAGAATCAGACCGATGACGACGGTCAGCACTCGCGTCCAGAAGAGGTCGGCGTACGGCAGCAGAAGCGTGAACGGCAGGACGCCGAGAATGGAAATCCAAATCACCCACTTCCGCCCGAACCGATCACCGATCGGCCCGCCGAGGATCGTGCCCGCAGCGACGGCCGCGAGGAAAATGAACAGATCGAATTGCGCACCGCGAACGGACACGTGAAACTTCGTGATCAGATAGAAGGTGTAGTAGCTGGTGAGGCTCGACAAGTACCACGTACTTCGAGAAGATGAGCGCGACCAGGATCGCGAGCGCCAGGCGCGCGTGCTTGCGCGGCACGTGCGAGGCGGCCTTTTGCTCCGAGTGCACAGGCGAGCTCGATCGGATCGCGATCGTCCGCTCCGCGTACCATCGTCCGATCCGCCACAAAACGGCGAGCGCGACCAGCGCCACGAGCGAGCACCACGCGATGCTCGCCTGGCCGTACGGCACGACGAGAAACGCCGCCAACAGAGGGCCGAACGACGAGCCGAGGTTTCCACCCACCTGAAACAGCGACTGGGCCAGGCCGTGCCGTCCGCCCGATGCCATTCGCGCTACGCGCGACGACTCGGGGTGAAAAACCGCCGACCCCATCCCCATGAGCGCGACCGCTGCGAGCAGCACCGGCAGGCTGCCGGCGGCCGAGAGCAGCAGCAACCCGAGCAGCGTGGCATGCCATGCCGACCACGAGCGAGTACGGCGTCGGCCGTCGATCTGTGTAGAGACCGACGATCGGTTGGAGCAGCGACGCCGTGAGCTGCTGCGCAAAGGTGACCAGACCAATCTGCGCGAAGCTCAATTGAAACGACGACTTGAAGATCGGGTAAATCGCGGGAACGAGCGACTGGATCGTGTCGTTGAGCAGATGAGAGAAGCTGATCGCCGCCAGCACGCGGAAGAGCGTCTGTTGCCGCAGGCCAGCTGGGGCGGAGAGGTCTCCAAGCACGATTCTGCATGGTACGACGCGGAGCCTCAGATCGCGAGCGGCCTTCAGGCCGATGTCGTCGATCGCCGCACGCCTGCAGCCGCCGTCGCAGGGAACACCAGCTCCGAGTAGGCGACCGGGAGCCAGAGCAGCCCGAGCGCTGCGCGCGTAAACGAGAACGTCAGGTGGGCGACAAGGCTGAATGCCAGAAGCCGCGGCGCAGACGCGTATGCGCCGAAGAAGAACACCCATGCCGCTTGGGTCGTCCCGAGATGCGCGACGGTGACCGGCAGCGCGGCCGCCATGAAGATCACGGGAAGAAACGTCAGCATCTGACCGAAGGGAATGTGGATGCCGAAGGCGTGCGCGCCGTAGTAGTGCGCGCACAGGGATACGGCGAACATCGGCGCGCGCAGCAGCACGGCCTCGACATACCTGATGGTCTCAGCTCGCCGGAACGTCCGGAGCAGCTGCCACTCGCGCGGCGCGAAGAGCCATTTGAATGCGCGGCGGGGCGTGACCTTGAGCCGCGTATAGCCGATGACGATGAGCCAGAGCCCCGCGACGACTACGGCGACTGAGAGGACGCTCGCGGTCACGTCGCCGCGGAACGCGAACACACCGAGCAGCGCCCACACGACGAGCTGCGTGTATTCGGTGAGCACGAGGAAAATCACCGTGCTCCCGAGGGTGAGGAAGGGCGCGTCGAGCCGGCGCCACAGATACGCGGCAAGCGTCCCGCGTCCCGCGTTGGTGTTGAAGAAGCCGACGACATAGGACGATGCGCGAACGGGAAGGAGATCGCGATAGGGCACGTCGCCGTGGAACCATCCGATCACGTACTTCAGGATGAGCGTGTCCCAGCACAGATAGAACACAGTGTTCGGAATCATCCACGCCAGGAAGATCGGGTAGTTCGCATCGAGCAGCGCGTTCTCGAGTGCGGCGAGCGGGATGCGGCGGGCGAGGAGCGCCAGCACGAGAAGGGTGGCCGCCGCGGCGCCGATTCTGCGCGCGTGCTTCATCTGAATAGATCAGTGGATGCGGGTCGAATCAGTGCCGTTCCGGATCCGGCGCCCAGCCACTCGGCGGCGCCACGCACAATGGCGACCGGCATCTGCGCCGTTTTTCCCATCACGAGCTCGGCGGCGCCTGCCACTTCATCTGCAATCGCGACCACGGTCGTCTGCAGCACGCGCCCGTGCGGATCCGTTTTGCCGCGCCAGTCGAGCAGAGGCTGAAAGCCCGAGACGCCGAGTGCTACGTTGACCGTCCCTTCGCGCCAGGGCCGGCCGAAGGTGTCGGCGACGATAACAGCCAGCCGGACGCCGAATGTCGCGGTCAGGCCGGCCTGAAGCCGTGCGGCCGACGCGTCGGGATCGCGCGGCAGAATGGTCACGGTGCCGGCGGCCACGTTTGAGGCGTCCACGCCGGCGTTCGCGCACACGAAGCCATGATGCGTTTCAGCGATGATGATTCCGCGATCCATCCGCACGATGCGACGTGATTCGCGCAACACGACTTCCACCGCCGCTGGATCCTTGGCATGCGCCGACGCCCACTCCGAGGCCAGCGGCGAGGGCGTCACGTCGGACAGTCGTACGACCGCGCCCTCCGCCTTCGACACGAACTTCTGCGCGACGACAATGACGTCGCCGAACTCACAACCAAGGTTGGCGCTGCGTATCGCCGTGGCGATCACGTCCGCGAGCACCGCGCCCGCGGTTACCTCCGGAATGCCCGGAACGCCGAGGATGTGGAGTTCGGTCGCCAAAGCTGTTCGTCGCGCGGCCTTACGCTAACCGTTCGTGTGAACCTGTTCCGGTACGATTTTGAGGACCACGCGAACCTCTCCAGCCGCCCGGAACGGGTACTTGTCTTTGTTCAGGTATTTCTTCGCGAGCTTGTCGATGTGGGCGTCGGCGCCGGCCTCTGTCATCTCGGTGACGCGACCCTGGATGCCGAGGTACCGGTAAGGATTCTCCGGATCGCTGATCGAGACCGCCACGCGGGGGTCGCGTTGTAGATTGCGGTCCTTCTTGCGTCCGCGCGCGGTGTTGACGAAGAGGTTCGTCCCATCGTAATCGAACCAGACGGGCGTCACCTGCGGGCTGCCGTCCGGGTTGAGCGTCGCGAGATTCGCGAACGCCGGCTTCTGCAACAGATCGGAGTGCGTCGACGGGATCGTTTTTGCCATGCGTGTGTCTCCTGCCGTTGAACGAAGTCTATAAGCCCGCAATCCTGTAGCGGGCGTCGTGGAGTTTGTGTTTGCGGTTGATCGCGATCGCGAGCAGCGTCAGATGCTCAATCGACCGTGCGCGCGACAGCGGCCCGACATCGACGGGCCGGAGGCCTTCGATCGCTGTGGCGAGCGCGCTGGCCTCCGCTCGAGCCTCGGCGGAATCGCCGCAGATGAACTCGTCGCAGTCGACCGGCCGATCGAGCTCGTTCAAAAGATGCGCCGGCAGTGTTTTGAACGCGCCGGCCAGGCGAACGCCCTCCGGCAAGCGCGCCTTGATGTGTTCGGTCGCAGAGCCTTCGATGATCGGAACAAGCGCTGCTCCCGCGGGACCGAATGCGACAGGCACCGTCACGTCGACGACGAGCGTGCCGGGCTGGAACGCGGAGCGCAGATCATCGAGGAGAGAATCGATCGCGTCGAACGGTACGGCCAGCACGGCGATGCGCGCGGCCGCCGCCGCGCCGACGTAGCCATCAGCCGTGACGCTGCCGCTCGCGGCTGGCCATTCCGAAACGACCGCCGCCGCTCGCACGGCGTCGCGCGATCCCACGATTACCGCGTGTCCCGCGCGCGCCAGGCGGAGCGCGATGCCGCGGCCCTGCTGGCCGGTTCCCCCCAGGACGGCCACCGTGGGCAGCGTCATCCTTTCATTCTAGTCCGTGCTCTTCTCGTAGAGATCTTTCCGAATCGTGACGCCGAGGCCCGGGCCTTGCGGCAGGTCGAAGCAGCCGTCGCTCGTGAGGGCAATCGGCTTTTCGAACACGGCGTAGCTGTGCTCGTAGGCGCCCTCCGGTCCTTCATTGCCGCACTCGAGAAGAGGCGCGTTCGGCCAGGACGCGACGAGATGCATGTCGCACACCGTGCTCAAACGACCGTCGCCGAGGTGCGGCATGATCAACTTCTCCATCGATTCGGCAATCACGGCGACCTTCTGCAGCACCGCCGGCCCCTGCACGTTGATCTCCGGCTGAATGATGTCGAAACATCCCTTTTCGAGCAGCCAGCGAAATTCGTGCACGCCGGGATTCTGCTCCTCGCCGCCGGCAAGATTCATGGTCGTGAGCCGATTCAGTTCGGCGAGCCGCTCGAAGTCGAACCGCGGCAGCGGCTCCTCGAGGAAGAAGACATCGAGCCGTTCGAGCTCCTTCGCGGTATCGAGCGCGCGCTTGAAGCTCCACGGAACGCCGCGCGTGCCCGTGAAGCGAACGTCGAAGCCGGCCTTGTTGGCATCGGTTGCAATGATGAAATCGGGGCCGCACGCCTCGCGCACCGCCGCAATCTGCTCGACGTCCTCTTTCATCGTCGGATAGTGCGACTTCAGTTTGATCGCTTTCCATCCCTGCTGCTTCAGCGCGAGCGCCCGCTCGGCGCGCTCCTTCGGCGGACCCAGCCGGAACATGCTCGAGTACGGCACGATGCGATCCTTGGTGGCGCCCCAGAGTTTGTACAGCGGTTGATTCGCAGCCTTGCCGATGAGATCCCACAACGCGATTTCGACACCGGTCGGCCGTTGTCCGCCGCCGAGGCCACCTTCGCGCCCGCCGCCGTACAAGAACGCCGTATGGCGGTTCACATCGAACGGATCTTTGCCGGCCAGATACGTTTTGATCGCGGCGAGCGACGCCGCCGCCACGCCCGGCCCGATGCCCACGAGGCCTTGATCTGAATAGATCTCCAGAATTGCACCGCCGCCGGTTCGGCCACCGCGCCGGCCGCCCATGTAATCATCGTACGTGCCCCAGTCTTTCTCGAGACGGATCCGCTGCAGCTTGAGATCGGTAATCTTGATGCGCCCGGCCGCGGTCCGCGCCTGCGCAAACGTCGTCGACGAAGTCGCGAGCGGCAGGGCGGCGGCCGCCGTGAGCGTTTGAAGAAAGCTTCGTCGGGTCCAGCCGGCGCGCGGTGGTTCGCGCCAGATATCTCGAATGCGTGTGGCTGCCGGCGTCATCGATTTCCTCATCGCGTCGGTCTCCCGCGCGAAGTCTACTCTCGATCGGTGTGTCAGACGTCGATGACGGATCCCGGGCCCGGCGGTGTTCCGGCCTGCTGCTTCTTCCGCAGCGAGACGAGGAGCGCCACGCATCCCGTCCACGTCGGAAGCAGATCGGTCATCGGCAGAAATTCGAGCGCGAACGTCGGCAGCAAAAGCGGATGAAAACCGATCGCGCGCGAGATCAAGATCATCGCAGACACGTCGAGGATTTCATCGGCGAACGCCCAACCGATGGGACCGAGCATCAGTTGCAGCGCATCGCACACGACCGCGACCACGTACGCGAAACGCACGCGGTTTCGCGTGAGAAGCGGCTGGTGGAAAAACTGCTGGAGTTGCACTGACCTCCATTGTGATACGGCAGCCACCGCATGTGCTCAGCAATATCACGCTCACCATAACGGCTGCGGTCCGATACGCTCCGGTTCGGCCATCTGCGAGGGAAAGACGCACGCGGAATTAGGTTTGCAACGCCGGGGGTTGGAAGCTAACAGGGAGGGCTACATGAATCGACAGATTTGGACAGGTGCAGTGGCGGCGGCCGCGCTCGCGTTCGGCGTCAGTATGGCCGCGCAGACGCCGACGACGGCGCAGACCAGCAGCCAGGGGACGGTCACGGTCACGGGCTGTGTCGAACGCGGAGACTCGACGAGCGGCGCGACCGGCACGAGCGGAAGCGCCACGAGCAGCAGCAGCGCAAGCAGCAGCAGCAGTGATCGTTTCGTCCTCGCGAATGCGAAGATGGGCAGTGGCAGCTCGTCGATGAGTGGCAGCACGACGTCGGGCACATCGGGCAGCGGGACGACTGGCACGACGTCCGGAACATCGGGCAGCGGCAGCGCCACTACCGGCAGCGGCGCGTCATCGAGCATGAGCGGCGCGACCGGCAGTCAGTACATTCTCGAAGGCAGCACGAGCGAACTGAAAAACCACGTCGGACACGAGGTGGAAATCCGCGGGCGGATCGAGAGCTCCGGCTCGAGCTCGGCCTACGGGAGCGGCAGCGGGACCACGTCTTCGGGCACCTCGACGGGTTCTACCGGCTCCGCGACAACCGGCAGCACCGGTTCGACCTCCTCGGGGAGCATGGGCTCAGCGAGTGGCGGCCAGCGCCTTCAAGTCGAATCCGTGCGCATGATCGCATCGACCTGCTCGTCAAAGTAACGGCGAGTAACGGCGTTGCCGGTGCAGTCAAAGACTGCACCGGCGATTCTCTCCTCAGCGCAAATTTTACAGATCGCGACCGCGGCTCGAGCCTATCGGCCGAAGGTCCGGCTCGACCCACCTCTGCCGTGCCTCGTCGCTGTCGAGCCGCTCCCGTGAGTAATAGGCGAGCGGCAGGTCTTTGTCGAGCAGCTGTGCCACGGCCCGCATCCAAAACGTCGTGAGGGTGTGATGGTATTTCTCGGCGCGTCCCGCTGCTGTTGCGAACCGGCGCAGCGCAGCTGTCATGCGCTCCGTCGCCTCATCGACAGATCCTGTTTCCGCGAGGTACGCGAGCGCGAGGCGCAGGTGCGACGCATGCCGAAAATCGGCAGCGGCGATCTGGCCGTTCTCGAATGCGCGCGCGAAGTCTGCGTCGTCTGCCGTGATCATGCAAGTATTACGATATCGTATTATACGAGAATGATCAATCAAAGCGCCGGGCAGCGTGAGCGTGGGGCGGCTCAAGCCGCATACCGGTTCAACGCAGCGTATATAGATAGGCGGCGATATCGCGAACGTCCGCGTCGGTGACGTAGAGGGCGCACTGCGCGAGGACTCGACCATTTCGCGAGCGCCTTGGATTCCGGCATCAAGCACGAGAAAGCGCTACCACGGAAGTGATGGCCTCCGCGGTAGCGCTTGGCGGTGACGCCGTGTTTAGAATCGCGGCTAGGACTTCACGCTGCACGACGCGGCCACTCGTTGAAGCGAGCGCACCTGCATCTCGCGATCGACGAGCGTGCCCGTGACGCTCACGCGCTGTCCGACGTGCGCGGGCAGCTTCACGTGGTTGGATGCATCGATCACCTCAACCGACGAATGGCCTTTCTTGAGGAATCCGGACTTCCAGCTGCGCGCCTTCGGCGCGTTCTCACCCGCGGTGTCCTTCAGGCGGAAGGACTCCGCATCGCGCTCGAGGCAGCCGGTGATGGTGACCGCGGCAGACTTCGGCGCGCTCGCTCTGTCCGTCGGATCGATCGACGGCAGTTCGGGGAGCGGTGCCGACGGCGCACTACTCGTGATGGCCGACGTTGTCGATCGATTGAGCGGCGCCGACGCCGCGCCGTTATCGGAATGCACGTTCGAGCTGATCGCGCCAAGCATCACCGCAACCGCGCCGGCGCCGACCGCCGCGATGGTCATCGTGCGCGTGCTCACGCTCCGCATCGAACGGAGCATCTTCTTCATGCCGGACGAGTGCCGTGATCGCACAGGTTTCTTGACGCGCGGTTTCATGCGCATTTGTCCCCCTTCGCGAAATCACCGAATCGCGAGGGGTCTTCAGAGCAAACCGGGTGCCCGCCGAGCGGTAAAGGCCACTAAACAACAGCGAACGCACCGGTTGCGGCAGGCACGACGGCCGGTGGCAGCGAGGCGCCGGTCCCCCCGGCGCGTCAATTCTGTCATCGCGGTTCGAATGTTGCGGGCGTTTTTTGGGGGCGGCCAAACATTGCTACAGTGACGGGCGAGGCCATCATGCGTTTCAGTCCGACTGCCGTGACCGTCCCCATTGCGATCGGCATCGGAGGATCCGGATTCGCGCGCACCCGTCGGCGCGGCTGATTTTCCAGTCGTGCGGGTCGTCGTCATCGGTGGCACGAAATTCATCGGACCTCACGTCGTCCGGCAGCTTGCCGCTCTCGGTCACACGATCACGGTTTACCATCGCGGCGAACGCTCGCCTCGCCGTAGGCAGGCTTACTCATCCCGAAGCGCCACCAACGGATCGACGAGCGATGCGCGTCGTGCAGGAAAGTAGGTCGCGACCACCGTGAGAGACACGAGCGCCACCGGGACGATGACGTAGGTGAGCGGATTCGGCGCGCCCAGACCGACGAGAGCGGCGGCGAGCAGCCGCGCGACGGCGACGCTGACGACTCCGCCGATCGCAATGCCGGCAATCGAAAGCATCAGTCCCTGGCCGAGGATCAGTTTCATCACCGTGGATCGGCCGGCGCCGATCGCGAGGCGTATTCCGATCTCTCGCGTGCGGCGCGCGACCGAGTACGCGACCAGGCCGTATAGGCCGATGAGCGCGAGCGCCAGTCCGAGCACACCCATCGTGCCGACCATCTTCATGACCATCAAGGGGACCGCGACGGCGCGCTCACGGTACAAGGTCGCAAATGGCTGCATGTTGAAGATCGGCTGGTTGACGTCGAGCGCACGCACGATGTCGCGCAGCGGCGCGGCGACCGACGAGGGGTCGGCGGTTCGCGTCTCGGCGAGAAGCGACAATCGCGCTTTTGGATGCTGCGCCAGGGCAAAATACAGGAACGGCGTGGGCGCCTCGCCAATCCACACGTACTTCCCGGTCTTCGCGATGCCCACGACCACGACCGGCGCGACCGCTTTTTCCGCTGTGCCGATGCGTTTGCCCAGTGCGTCCTGATTTGGCCAGTACGTTTTCGCAAACTCCTCGTTGACGATGGCAACGGGGCGACCCGTATCTGTGTCGCCTGCGTTGAAGGCGCGGCCGCGGACGATCTCGATGTGCATCGTGGAGAAGTACGCGTCGTCAACCGTCGAAGATGACGTCGAAACGCTCTGCTGCCCGCGCGGCAACTGGTAGCCGTCGGGCACGACGGCAGCGCTCTCCTGACGCGTATTGTCGAACGGTACTGCGCTGGCGAGAGTCGCTGACACGACGCCGGGGAGCGCGCGCGCCCGCTCTGCGAGCTCGCGGTAAAAGGCGCGCGTCTGCGGCACCGTGTATCGGACGAGCGACGTGTTCGTCGTCAGCATCATCAGGTGATCGGTCCGGAATCCGGGGTCGAACGCTACTGCTTTTTGAAACCCGTCGAGCAGCATCCCCATTGCGATCAACAGAACCATGGACGCGGCAATCTGTGCGACGACGAGCGCGCTGCGTCCGAAGATCCTGGCGTGCCGCGTCTCGGCGAGTTCCGAAGTCTTCAGCGCTGGAACCAGATCGGTCTTGAGGCTCTGTCGCGCAGGCGCGAGCCCGAACAGGATGGCGCTCACGGCCGCGGCGGTGAGCCCAAACACGAGCACGCGCCCGTCCAGCTGCGGCGCGATGACGACCTGATTGCTCACCGGAATCGTCCGCAGAAACTGGATCGCGGCGAATGCGAGGACGACGCCGCCGACGAGGCCCCCGACCGCGAGCACGACACCCTCGGTGAAGAGCTGGCGGAGGAGCCGTCCGCGTCCCACACCGAGCGCGAGTCGAATGGCCATTTCCCTCGAGCGCGCGCGGGCACGGCCGAGCATCAGGTTTGCGACGTTCGCGCAGGCAATCACGAGGACCACCGCGGCCAGCGCGCCAAGAATCAGCAGGAGGGTGGCGTCCCATGGATCCTGCCGGATGCGCTCCTCGATCTCGCCTCGGACCGTGACGATCCGATTGCGGTTCACGTCGGGAAACTGCTCGGCCAGCGCGTTCCACAACAGCGCAAGCTCCGCGCGAGCGCTCCGGAGCGAGATGCCGGCTTTGAGCCGACCCTTGACCGTCACCGAGGGGACCTCGCGCTCGTCGAGCACGTTGGTCGCCGCGCCGCTCAGGCGTTCAGCCATGGCGAGCGGCACATAAAACGCGGGGCGCACCGGCGGCTCGGTACCGTCGAAGTTCGGGGGCGCGACGCCGATTACATGAAAATCGATGCCGTTCATCCAGACGACGCCGTCGAGAATCGAGCGGTCGGCGCCGAGCGCATTGGCCCAGAAGTCGTAGTCGAGGACGACGACGGCGTCACGGCCGGCGACGCGTGCCTCCTCTGGCGCAAAGACGCGACCGATGATCGGCGCGACGTCGAGGACGCCGAAGAAGTTGTCGCTCACCAGCATCCCAACCCGCATCTCGCGCGCGTCGTCGCGCGCGCGAGCGAAACTCGCGCTCGTGATTTGGTAGGCGGCCAGGCCGTCGAAGGACGTCGACCCGGCCCGCAGGTCGCGATAGTTCGGATACGACATGCGGCCGCCTGTCGCTTCGTGTTCGGGCGTGTCCGCGTGGATCGTGACGATCGCCGACGGATCGCGCACGGGAAGCGGGCGAAGCATGAGCGCGTCGGCCAGGCTGAAGATCGCGCAATTGGCGCCGACCCCGACGGCGATGGAGAGCACGGCGATGACAGCGAAGACCGGGTTGCGGACGAGGAGACGAACGGCGTGGCGCACGTCCCGGACGGCGTCGCCAATCCACGGGAGACTGCGCTGATCCCGCATCGCCTCCATTGCTTGACCGATACCGCCCGTCCGGATCGCCGCGTCGCGTGCGTTCGCACCCGGCACGCCCGTTTTTTGCTGGGCGTCGGCGGCCGCGAGCTCGAGATGCTCCCGAAGCTCCTGCTCGATGTCAGTGTCTGATCTGCGGCTCCCGAGCGTGCTGAAGAGCCGGTTGACCCATTCGCGGAGAATGGCGATGCGAAAAAGTGACATGCGACCGGGTTCCTCTTACGTGTGCTGCCGTGTGAGCGTGTGAATGATCGACGCCATGCGATCCCACTCCGATTTTTCCGCCGACAGCTGGCGTCGTCCGGCCGGCGTGATCGTGTAAAAGCGGGCCCGGCGATTGTTTTCCGTGACGCCCCATCGGGCGCGCACGAATCCGCGCTGTTCCAGCCGCATCAGGCCCGGATACAGCGTTCCCATATTGAGCTGGAGCGACCCGCCCGACACCTGCTCGAGCCGCGCGGCGATCGCGTATCCGTGCAGCGGACCGAGCGTCTCGAGCGTCTGCAGCACCATGAGGTCGAGCGTACCCTGCAGAATGTCGGCCTTCGACGTCGCTTTATTTGACATACGAATGGAGTGTGTCGCGATGTTCATTAGAATGTCAAATGAACGTCAGTCGTCTTCGCCAGATGTTGTGAGCCGGACCAGGGCGCTGTCCCACTCCTTCGCGATCTGATCGAGTTGCAGATCACGAGTGCTCGGCCGTTTGCAGCTCGGCCCACAGCTGTCGAAAGCGCAGAGCTCGCGCGTCTTACGGTCTGAGCGTTGCAGACCAACTCGCCCGGGAGGCTGCATGACGAAAACAATCTGGACAGGAGTTTGTACGGCACTCGTGGCGTTCGCCACAGCGGCAATCGGGCAGACGACCTCTGCGCCGCAGACCAATGCGTCGACCTCTGAGCGACGCGTCACAGTGACGGGGTGTCTGAAACAGGCGCCCTCGATGGCGGGCGACACGACGACCACCGGAGCCGCAGGGGCCACCGGCACAGCCGGAACCACCGGCACCACCGCAACCGGAACCGCCGGCGCGGCGGCAGACCCGATGGCGAACGCGAAATTTATTCTGACCAATGCATCGGCGACCGACAGCTCGAGCGCACAGGGTGCGGCGGCTAGCGGCGCGACGGCCGGCGGCGCGACCACGGGCACGACGGCGACTGGCGGAACGACGACGGGTACCTCCGGGACGACCGCAACGGGCACGACATCGACCGGCACGGCGGGCGCGACGCAGGCCAGCAGCGCGACAACTGCCTCGGCGCAAACCTATCGGCTGATTGCGAATCCGACGGCGCTCAGCCCGCACGTCGGAAAAAAACTCGAGCTCACCGGCACGCTTGAAGACCAGAGCGGCACCGCGCACCCCGACGCCGCCGGACCCGACGCGAACGCTCCGGCGCTCAGAGTGGAAGCGGGCAAAGTGATCGCCGCCTCCTGCTCGCAGTAGACGTCATCCGGCGAGAGGCTGCACGCGGTCGGCAGCCTCTCGTCGATCGATCTCCACGTCCTTCACGTCATCCACGATCGGCACTGCGCGAGCGCAAAGCTTCGGTCAGGTCACCTGAGCAAGCTGTCCTCCGACCTGCAAATGTGGTACACATACGCATTCTTTGGGACAACTTGCCCCAGGGTTACGGAGGCAACATGTTCAACATCAGGGTCGGCGTAGCCGCCGTTGCAGGCGCGTGCATCGTGGCCGCGTCGGCGTCGGCTGGAGCACAGGGCATTACGCAGCCGAAACAGGGGCAGGGCGGCAGCGTCGTGAAAGGCGCGGCGGGTACTGAAGGAAGCATCGGCGACACCGGCCTGGAGCACTGCAATAAACCGATGGGTGCGATGGCGGTCGTCGAGCCACAGAGCCAGGTTCTCACGGCGCTTTCGCGCTACAAGCTCTCTTCGCCGGTTGGGCTGATCCGCATGATGATTCAACAGTCCAACTGCTTCATCGTCGTCGAGCGCGGCGCCGGAATGCAGAACCTGATGCAGGAGCGGCAACTCGCCTCGGCGGGCGAATCGCGCCAGGGGTCGAACATGGGCGGCGGCCAGATGGTCGCGGCCGACTTCGTCATGACACCGGCCGTCGCGTTTTCCGAAAGCAACGCGGGCGGCATCGGCGGCGCGGCCGGCGGGCTCCTCGGCGGAAAGTTCGCCGCCCTCGCCGGCGGCTTGAAATTCAAGGAAGCGCAGACGAGCATGCTCGTCGCCGACTCGCGGAGCGGCGTGCAGGTCGCGGCCGCGGAAGGCAGCACGAAAAAAGCCGACCTCCGTCTCGGCGGCGCGCTGTTCGGCGGCGGCGGCGGCGCGGCGGGCGGCGGCTATGGCAACACGAACGAGGGCAAGATCATCACCGCGGCGTTCATGGACAACTACAACAACGTCGTGAAAGTGGTGCGGAACGACGCGAGCCTTCAACGCAATGTCGGGTCGCTGAAAGAAGAGGCCGCTGCGGGCGGCAAGGCTCACGCAGGCGGCGTGTTCGACGAAGGCGACGTGCTCGTGCCGAAGATCGCGAACATCAAGCTGCTCGCGCAGCCGGTGGAAACGGCCAAAGCGCTCGCGACGCTCGCGAGGGGCGAGGAACTGGTCGTCACCGGCGGCGAGAAGGACGGCTACATCCCCGTGCAGGCCGCGACCGCGAGCGGCTGGGTGAAGATCGTCCTCGTGCAGAAGCGTTGATCGCGGCGGCGAGCCGTTATCAGTAGCCGCGCTGGAAATCGACGCGGCATCGAAGCGGCTCGCCCCGCAACAGCCGGCCGTAGTTGTCGACGAACACGGCCGCGATGTCCCGCGGGATGCTCAACGCCGCGGTGTGAGACGTGATGATCACGTGCGGCGTTCGCCACAAAATGTGATCGGAGGGCAGCGGTTCTTCGTCGAACACGTCGAGCACCGCGCCGGCAAGCCTGCCCGCCTGTAATGCGTCCGCGAGAGCGATGGTATCGACGACGCTGCCGCGCCCTGGGTTCACAAGCACCGCTCGAAGCGGCAACGCCCGCAACAACGCATCATCCACCAACCGCCGGGTGCCGGCCGTGTTAGGCATCACGCACACGAGGTAGTCGAGATCGCCCGCGAACGCGGCGAGCGCGTCATGGCCGTGGAAGTACTCATCGACGTCGGGACAGCCCTCTGACTGGCGCGTGAAGCCGTGGACCCGCATGCCGAAATGCTTTGCCGTTCGCGCCAGGGCGGCCCCAATCGATCCGACGCCGAGCAGGCCGAGCCGCTTGCCGCGAAGGCTGCCGGGAGGCGTTGTGTCCCAGCGGTTCTCTTTCTGCGACGCGTACCGCTCGAGGATCCGTCGCTCGCGCGCGATCAGGTATCCGAACACGTACTCGGACATCAAGCCGCCGAACACGCCGCACGCGTTCGTCAGGACGTAGTCGCGCCGCAGTGCAGGGTCGAGCAGCGGCTCGACGCCCGCCCACGTCGCCTGCATCCATCGCAGCCCCGTCAGCGCAGGCAGCGCCTGCGCCAGCATCGAAGGTTCACCGAGGGCGACGTCGCACTCGTGCGCCGTCAGGCGTGCTTCCGCCACGTCGGTTGTCGACGTGATTCGGAGCTCGGGGAGCGCCGCCGCCTCGACCAAGGCGCGGTACTCTGCGGCGCGTCGCGCGAGAATGAGAACGTTGTGCACGCGGCGAACGCTATTCGCTGTCCGGCTATCTGTCGGTTTTTGGCTTCACGGCATTCGCCAGCGCCAGACGGTTGTCGTGCGTGACGTAGCTGATCTGCAGGTTGTAACCGTTCGGCGTGCTCGTGTGGTAGCTCTTGAACGCCGCGGTATGAATGTCGTCCGGCACATATGTGCCGTCGGGTCCAAGATGACGGCTCGACGTATCGATCTGCGCGCGCAGCCCGCGCTTCTCGAGCTCGGCCTTCACGCCGTCCGTGTCCCACGGCGAAATGCCGAACGAGATGTGATCGATGCGCGCGCTCCGCGCCGCGGGCTTGCCGAAGTTTGGATCGAGCGGGTTGCCGCCGCGGATGATTGCGTCGCCAACGTCGCCGATCATGCATTCGTTCTGGCTGCCTTCGTCGTATGTCGGCGTCCACCCGAGGAGATTGGAGTAAAACGAGACGCTCTCCTTGTAGTTCGTCACGCCAAACGAAAGGTGATCGAGCCACACGGTCTTCCAGCCGGTCGGGTCGAACGGCGCCGGCGCGGAAGGACGCGCGGTCGCCGGCGAGGTCTGGCGCGCCTTGGCGAGGCCGTTGGCGTTGCCGATCTGCAGATCCAATCCATCGGGATCTTTCACGTGAAAACTCTCGAATCCATGTTCGCCGTTGTCGGCGATCGGCGTGAGCCCGCGCTTTCGCAACTCCGCTTCCACCGTCTTCGCATTCCACTGGTCGATGACGAAGCAGAACGACTCAACGACAGCACGTGGCGGCCCGCCGCGGCCGCCCCCGCCGGCGGCGACAGTGTCCATGGTCCCGGCGGGCGCCTGCTTGAAAACGACGGAGCCCCAGTCGCCGATGTCCATCACCGCCTGCCGTCCATCGTCGCTCCGGAGCTTCCACCCCATGAGCGCAGCGTAGAACGCCACTTCTTTCTGATAATCCGCGACGCGGAACGTGAGGTGGTCGAGGGCAATGGTTTTCCACCCCGTCGGCTCGAACACCGGCTTGATGTCGGCCGTGTTGCAGGCGGGAGTTCCTGGCGTCAACATGCATCGGCCCTGGGCGAATGCCGACACCGGAGACCCGACGAGCGCCACGCCAAGCGCCTGCAGGAGTCGGCGACGCGAGACGGTCCGGCGATACTCGTCACTTACAAATTTTGCGAAGCTGTTGGCCATGGGAGTGAATTTGTAGTCTTTTATCCCGAAGAAGACAAGACTCGCCGAGATGTTGTACTCCTGGTGCGTTCGAAGAATTCCAGGCAGCACCGCGCATCGATCCGATTGGTCCCGTTCTTGCCACTGCGACACGCGTGCTCATGAAGCTCGCAAGCGGAATGGCGATGTGCGTTCACCCCTACGCGGCGTGGCGACTGCGCTCATCGCGCGGCCGCACGCTCGTGGTGGTCGCCTACGCGGCCGCCGGCTACGCGTTGGTGCTCGGCGTGCTCCTGTCGTTCTGAGATAGTCCGCATCACCCGACGTGATCGCCGATCCCACATCGGCTACACGTCTACGGACAGATCCGTCCAGTGCTGATATCCACGATCGCCCCATTCGATGAGGCGCGGCGTAGCTTCGGACCACCAGATGAGAACGCGTCCGGCCAGCGCTTCGTCGCCGGCAAGGCGGACGACGGCGGCTGCGATCTGGGCGGGTGAGAGCAGCCGGGACGGAACGCCGCGCGCGACACGGTCGGCCGGCGTGAGCGACTCCCAATACTGGCGCGGACCGTCGGTCGCAATCCAACCCGGGGCGAGGCAGTTCACTCTGATGCGGTCGGTCGCGGCGAGCGGTGCGAGTCGCGTGGTCATCCGGATCATGCCGGCCTTCGCCACGTCGTACGCGAGAAGGCCTCCCGGCGTCGTCCGCCCGTGCCAGAGGGCTGAGATCGACGCGATGTTGACAATCGAGCCGCCGCCCGTGCGGCGCATCGACGCGATCGCATGCTGACTCGTGTGGATCGCGCCGATCAGATCCGTTTGCACCGGGTCCGCCCAGCCGTCGAGGTCCGCGCCTGGGCCGTGCGGCGCCGATGCGTTGTTCACCAGCACGCTGATCCTGCCGTAAGTTTTTTCAGCGAACGCAATCAGTTCGCGAACCTGCGCTTCGTCGCGAACATCCGTCCGGCAGAAACTGGCGACGCCGCCGCTGCTCGTGATGGAGCGGCACGTATCGGAACCGCCCGCCTCGTTGATATCCGATACGACGACGCTCGCGCCGTCCGCGGCGAACCGCGCGGCAATCGCGCGGCCGCATCCGGCACCGCCGGCGCCGGTCACGATCACCGCTCCGCCGTGTGCATCCGGGCCTCCAGTAGTCATTGGCGTCCGCGGGCGCGAGTATAGCGGTATCCTTCGCCGCATGAACACGCGCCGACAATTTCTGATCAAGGCCCCCCTCGGAGTACTGGCGGCCGCCGTCGCCTGCAGGGAGGACACCCAGCACCCGACTCCCGCTTCGCCGCCGGCGACGCCTGGCGCGCCGCCGACATTCGCTACCGCGCCGGCCGCCGGTCCCGCCGTCTCGCCGTCCACGTTTGCCGAAGCCGAAAAGCTCGCGCAGGTGACGATGACCGCCGACGAGCGAACGATGGCGGCCGAGAGCTGGCGACGGTCGATGGCTCCTCTTCTCGAACGTCGGGTCGGCCCGCGAAAGGTCGCTCTCGATGCCGACGTCGCGCCGGCGATGCAATGGAACCCCGTGCTGCCCGGTCACACGGTGCCAACGCGGGACGCGTTCGTGCGCAGCACCGCCGCGCCGCCGCCAATGCCGGCAAGCGATACGGATATCGCCTTCGCGCCGGTCACGCACCTCTCGCGCTGGATCGAAGAGAAGAAGCTCACCTCGGAGCGCCTGACCAACATCTACCTCGCTCGGATCGAACGCTTCGATCGGCAGCTTCGGTGCGTGATCACGGTGACGAAGGAGTCCGCGCTCGCGCAGGCGAAGAAAGCGGACGCGGAAATATCTGGCGGACGGTACCGCGGTCCGCTGCACGGCATCCCGTACGGCGTCAAGGATCTGCTCGACACGGCGGGGATCGCCACGACGTACGGCGCCGAGCCGTTCAGGAACCGTGTGCCTTCGGTCGATTCGGCGGTCGTGCACCGGCTGAACGAGGCGGGCGCCGTCCTGATCGCGAAGTTGAGCCTCGGCGCGCTTGCGCTCAATGACATTTGGTTCGGCGGCCAAACCATGAACCCGTGGCTGCTCGAAGAAGGCGCGTCGGGATCGAGCGCCGGCCCGGGAGCGGCCACGGCCGCAGGTCTGGTGGGCTTTTCCGTCGGCAGCGAGACCGGCGGCAGCATCATCGCGCCGTCCATGCGCTGCGGCGTGACAGGGCTGCGGCCGACGTTTGGCCGTGTGCCCCGCACCGGAGCGATGACGCTCTGCTGGTCGCTGGACAAGCTGGGGCCGATGACGCGCGGCGTCGAAGACGCGATGCTGGTGCTGCGCGCGATCACCGGTCCCGACCCGGGCGACGTGTCGAGCGTGCCGAGTCACCTGGACTTCGATGCGTCCGCGCCGATCAATGGCCTGAAGGTCGGATATTTTCCGTCGTGGATGAAAGAGGATCCCGCAACCGATGTCGACCGCGCCGCGCTCGCGACGGTCGGAAAACTCGGGATGGTTCCGACCGAGGTAAAGCTGCCCGACTGGCCGTACGGCTCGCTGCAGCATGTGCTGTTCAGCGAGGCGGCCGCGGCGTTCGAGGAGCTCACCCTGTCGGGCGGCGTACGGAGCCTGAAGGCGCAGGTCCCGGATGCGTGGCCAAATTTATTTCGTCAGGCGCGGTTCCTTTCCGCGGTCGATTTTGTCCAGGCGGATCGCTTCCGCCGACGTGTGGCCGCGGAGATGGCGCGCGTGTTCTCCGACGTGGATCTGCTGCTCGTACCGTCGCTCCGCGACGAGATGCTCACGCTGTCGAATTTCACCGGGCATCCGTCGCTCACACTGCGCGCCGGCTTCGTCCACGTGTCCGAGGCGCGGAGCGACTGGGCGCCGGATCCGGCGAATCCGCTGCCGAAATTTTCTTCGCCGCGCCGCGTGCCGCACGGCGTCACGCTGCTCGGACGGCTGTTCGAAGAAGGCACCGTCGCACGCGCGGGCCTGGCGCTCGAGCGCGCGTTCGGCGTTGCGGGAGATCGGCCGCCGGGGTTCTAGGATGCGCGCCGACGCGCGTTACCAGATCCGCACCCGGTCGGACGGCGCGAGATACAGACGATCGCCAGGCGTCACCGCAAACGCCGCGTACCACGGGTCGAGATTGCGGACGGTGTCGGCGCGGTATTCCGAAGGCGAATGGCCATCGGTGACGATCAGTTGCCGGAGCAGCGGTTCACGAATCTTCTCGCGCCAGCTCTGGGCGAAGCTGATAAAAAACTGCTGATCCCCGCTGAATCCCTGCTGCTCCGGCGCAGGACGGCCCTTGAGCGACAAGCGATAGGCGTCGTACGCCGCCGCCAGGCCCGCCACATCCGCGATGTTTTCGCTGAGCGTCTGCTGGCCGTTGATCGACATGTCGGGCAGCGGCTTGTAGGCGTTGTACTGCGCGACCAGGCGAGCGGACGCCGACTTGAAGTGCGCGAAATCCTCCGCGCCCCACCAGTTCATCAGTTTTCCAGCCGCGTCGAACTGACTCCCTTGATCGTCGAAGCTGTGGCTCACCTCGTGGCCGATCACGGCGCCAATCGCGCCGTAATTGTCGGCATCGGGCGCGTTCGCGTCGAAGTACGGCGGCTGCAGAATCGCCGCCGGAAAATTCAGCGCGTTCTGAAGCGGAAGATTCACCGCGTTGACGGTCTGCGGCGTCATCCACCACTCGCCGCGATCGATTGGCGCGCGGAGTTCCTTGACGCGCCATCGGTACTCGAACTCCTCGGCCCGCATCGCGTTGCCGAGCGCATCATCACGCGTCACGTCGAGGCCGCCGTAGTCGCGCCACCTGTCCGGATAGCCGACGCCGACGACCAGCGTCTCGACCTTCTGCTTGGCCGTGGCCTTCGTCGCCGGCGACATCCAGTCGAGTCGATCGATGCGCTGCGCGAATGCGGCTTTGATATTGGCCACCATCGTCTGCGCGCGCGTCTTCGATGCGGGTGGAAAGTATTTCGCGACATACAGCTTGCCGACGGCGTCGCCCATCGCGCCATTGACCGACGCGACCGCCCGCTTCCAGATGTCCGGCATGGCCGGCGTTCCCGACAGCGTGCGGCCGAAGAAATCGAAGCGCTCGTCCGCGAACGGCTTCGTCAAGAGGCTCGACCAGTGGTTCAGCACGATGTAAGCGAGGTAGTCCTTCCACGCGTCGATCGACTCCGATCCGACGAGCGCCGACTCGCCGACGATGGCGTCGGGCTGCCACACGATGAACGCCTGCTGCGCATCAAGGCCCGCGGCCTTGAAGTAGGCGGCCCAGTCGAGTCCGGGAGCGTGGGCGTCGAAGTCGGTCCGGGCCCACGGCTTCACCTTGTGCACGTCTTCCGATTCTTCACGCGGCGCGTGCACATGGGCGATTTTCGTTTCGAGCGCGAGGATGCGCTGCGCCTTGTCCTCGGCGTCCGCGACTCCCGCGAGCTGCAGCACCTTCGCGACGTGCGTGCGGTACTTCGAACGCGTGTCGGCCATCTTCGGACTGTTGCTGACGTAGTACTCGCGGTCCGGCATCGCGAGGCCGCCCTGCAGGAGATAGGCGGCGTTGTGCGTCGGATCGTTCAGGTCCTGCGCCACCCACAGTCCGAAGAGATGGTCGGTGTGGAAATTCGTCGAGTTCAACGCGTCGACATCGGCGCGGAGCATCGATCCCATCTCCTGCGCAAGAGCCCGCCGATCGTTGATCGAGCCGATGCGGTCGAGCGTGGGTTTCAGCGTGGACAAGCCGCGTGTCTCGCGCGACGCGATATCCATGTAGGCGGTGTAGTAATCGGCCGCTTTCCGTTCGTCGGCATCAGCCGGAGCGCGGCCTGCCGCGACGGCCTCGAGTAGTTCGCGCGTGTGCAGCCCCGCTTCCTCGGCGAGCACGCCGTCGACGCCCCACGCCGCGCGATCAGAAGGAATTTGGGTGTTCCGATCCCAAGTGCCGTTCGCAAATTTGAAGAAGTCGTCGCCAGGCTTCGTCGCGCGGTCCATGCCTGCGATGTCGATGCCGTGGGCGCCGGCCGAGGACTGCGCGGCGATCGGTGACTGAGAGGCCGAGAGGAGAGCGAGCGCGGCCGCACTCGCGACCACCGCGTATCGATGAATGGTTCGGGCCATCCATTTAGTCTAATGCGGCACGAACGGCTGGGCCGCCCGGCGTTCGGCGGCTACGAGAGCAAGCGGCTGGCGAACCCGATCCACGCGCCTGAGCGGGTGGCGTGAAACGCGACCTGCAGTCCTCCCAGAACCGCTAGCGCTCCCCACCCGAATGCCGGATGCAACCGCCGGTGCCGGAGCGCGTCGACGCCGACGCACGTGAGCACAAACACATAGAGACCAGACAGGATCAGCGTATTGGTCATGAAGCTGACCGGGAGTCGTGCGAGGGTTGACGGCAGCATGCAGGCGATAGTCAGCAACATGAGCCGTTTGTGAATATCGGTTCGCCGGCGAAGCACGATCGCCGTGGTTACTAATCCAGCGAACAGAGCCATCTGGACGAGCTCGAGGCCCATGATGGTGACCAGTGGGCCCGCGAAGGGGGAGTGGGTGTGCACTTCGCGCGCCGCCGCGTGCACCGTGGTCGTCGAGCCGAGCAGCACGACCATCGCCGCCCATACGGTGCCCGCGACGCCGAGGCGGCGATGCCATCGCACCTGCCGCACCGCGACGAGACCGGATTGGACCGCGAGCAACACGACCCATCCGGTCATGACAACGCCGTGCACGTGCAGCAAGGGCGGCAGCGGCGGTCCACCAAAGTAGGAACGGAGGTAATAGGTCCGCGCGAAGGTCCAGCCGACCAGCGCGACAAACAGCAAGCTCGTGGCGAGATAGAAGCGCCGTTCGAAACGGCGCGTTGTGCGAACCGTCGCAGTCGTACGCGTGGCGGTGCTATTCATCATTGCCTCAGTGGATGGGCACTACGCCGTCGGGCGCGACAACTCGGTGGCCGCTACCGCAACGGGTGCGGGCGCCGTGATGAACGTCTGAGCCTTCTGACCGAGGTCGCGGAACGTCGTCGAAATCTGATTCAGCCGCTCCACCCACTCGCGATTGATCGGCTCGTGCTCGATCAGATCGTGGAAGCGGACGATGATCATGACGAGAAAGATCGGTTTCAGAAAAGCGCCGCGCGCCGCCAGCGCGATTAAGACGGCCATGCCGACGGTCATGACCGCGCCCCATTCGCGCACGGCATGCGGCAGGAGGGCCGTAAACGCCGCTGCCGGGAACAAGGAGCGCAAGCCAGAGCAGTGCGCTCAACACGTGCTCCAGCACCACGATCCACACCGCCTGTTTGAGGATCGGCTTGGCGTTCTGCGCGTAGTAGACGAGGCCGTCCTGCGCGCTCCGCCATGGATTGGTTTCGCCGCAGGCGAGGTTGTACGAAAAGATCACCTTGTCCATGTACCGCGTGGCGGCGCTCAGAATCGCGGTGATCAGCTTTGCCGATCGATTCGATCCCCGGGATCGGGAGCATGTGCCCGATGCCCTCGATCGTCGCGTGCACCGAGTTGACGACGCCTCGCACGAGCAGGTTCATCGCGAAGAGGGCATTCACCTGGCCGAACTTCTCCGTGACGACGCGCTTCCCGTAGTCGAACATCGACTCGGTTCCGTTGCCGACCTTCCCGTGGACGATCAGCTCCGTCAGGACCGCGACGTGGCCGCACTCGATCATGTGCAGCACGTAACGGAGGATCGCGGTCCAGAACCAGCCCGCCACGATCGCGCACGAGACGAACCAGGCGAATCCGAATGCGCCTGCGATGTGGGCGGCTGCCCACACGGAGCCGCCGATGGTGATCACCGCCCAGACGACGGCCGCAACCGAGAACGCCAGCAGCACCGCGAAGCGCATCACGGCGTACGGCAGGCTGCGCATGAGCAGCCCGATCGCGGCGGCGACGCCGCTGTCGCGAACGGCGAGCGGATAGTTGTGCGGAATGGAGGCGTCGAGCGCCGACTGCATCATTACGGTGTCCCTCCTTATCGTTCGATCACGATTTCGCGAAAATCTTGTTGCACAGTTCGACCAGGCGCTTCTTCACCACGTCGCTCGCGACCGAGCCGCCTGGCGGCCCGCCGACGCCGATATCGCAGAGCAGGTCGTTCCTGGTCGCGTTCAGTTCCTTCAGCTCCGCGGACCACACCGCGCCGTCGCCCACGCCGCTGAGTGTCTCGGCCGCCGTCGGCATCCTGCCGCTCGCCCACGTCGCCACCGTCGTGTTGCCGAGTCCGGGCCTCAGCGAAATCGTGACCGACGCGAATCCCGCCGTTTCGAACGCGCACGACTGCGCATCGCCGTCGGCCGCGAGCGAGTGCACCCGCACAATCGGCTCCTGCAGAATTCCGGCAACGTCGTCCTTCGTGACGAGCCCGCGATCGCAGGCGTTGCCGGCTGAGCGCGCGCCCGTTGATCCGCTCGCGGAGCATGCCGCCGCGGCGAACAGCGCGATCGGAGCGACAGAGCGGATTGCGTGCCGCCACATGACGACTCTCGATGGCGTCAAACGCATCATCAGGTCACCAGCCACATGGCAAAACGGATCCACGCGTCAGTCTGCGAGCCGAGATACGCCAGCTGTAACGAGATGATCAGCAGCGGCGCGCCCCACGCAAACGACCGATGCAATCGGCGTTGGCGGAACGTATCAACGGCCACACAGACCAGCACGCACAAATAAACGAGAAGCAGAGCGGTGGAATTGCTTACCAGCCGGGCGAAGGGCTGTCCGAGCATGCTCAACGTCGCCAGCAACATCAGCCGCTTGTGGAGATCGATGCGGCGCCGGAGGACGAGCGCGGTGCCGACGAAGGTTGCGAACAGCAGCAGATCGACCAGATTGAAGCCGAGAATCGCGAGGAACGCCGGCGAATGGGTCGGAGGCGTGCGTACTGCGCCGGCGGCGGCGTGCACGTTCGCGACCACACCGACGACGATCACCAGGACCGCGAGCGCCGCACCAAAGATGCCGAGACGCCGATGCCAGTCCACGCGGTGCGCCGCGACCAGACACGTCTGCACGACGAACAGCACGATCCACGACGTCATCACCACGCCGTGCACGTGCAGCAGCAGCGGCAGGGCCGGCATCCCGAACAGGCTGCTCAGGTAGTAGGACCGCGCGAACCCGACGAACACGATCGCAGCCATCCCGATTGCCGCGGCGACGAAGAGTCTGTGTTCCGGGCTGTTGCGCAACGCGCGCGCCTGGACGTTCATGGTGTTATCCGCGGTTGTGACACCTGTCGCTGCGCGCATCACTTCACCACGGGCGCGTGGATGTTGGCGTAGTCGTACTTGATGGACATGTGGCGATTGGAGTCGGTGGCGTTGAAATCATTTTCGGTGCGCAGCGGCAGGCCCGTCGCCTTCGATAACCAGATCTGCCCATCGGACGATCCGACGTCGGGCATCTCGGTGTGGACCTTGTAGACGGTGGCCGGCGCGCCATCGACGTCGCCGTCGGGCAGCCGCGTGCAGCTGAGAGCCGCGGCATTCTTGATGTTCTCCTGCTGTTGTGCGAGGGACGCCTGCACGGTCATCGGGCTCTTCATCCATTTGTCATGAACTTTGAAGTAGTTGATGCCGTCGACGGCGATCGCCTCGCCGATCTTCGGCGGATTACCCTCGGCCGTGACCGTGTGATGCGGCGTGGTGATGAGCTTGATCTGCCCGTCGATCGCCGGTTGGCAGACCGGCGGGATCGGCGCGGCGGTCGCCGCAGATGCGGCGCTCACGAGGATGGCGACGGCGAGGGAGAACGCTTTCAAGAACATACCGGCTCCTTATTTCTTCTTCTTTAGCGGCCGACTGCGAAGCCGTCGCCCTTGCGAGTCACTTTCAGTGCGGCTGTCTGTCCGACGGCAATCGTCACGTGCGGCAGCGTGATGGACTGGTCGCCCGCCTGCACGACGATGGTGTAGTCGCCGGGCGGCAGATCGTGGCCGGCATCGCCGGCCTCGCCTTGGGCGACGACCTTGCCCGCTGAGTCCTTGATCGAAAACGGAAAGCTCGTGGCGGTCGCCGCGGCGAGCGCGTGCGACAGCGCGGCGCCATTCTGCGCGGCGTAGTAGGCGCCCCCCGTGCCGGTCGCGAGGCTGCCCAGCGCCGTCTGCGCCTGTTGGTTCTGGAGTGTGAAGCCGACGATGTCGAGGCGGAAGTCGAGCCCCGACTGCTTGATGGCGGTGGCTGCCGCGGTGAAGTCGCCGCCGCAGCTCTCTTCGCCGTCGGTGATCAGCACGACCGATCCACCGCCTGCGGTCTTCAAGTCACCGAGTGCCTGCAGGACGGCGTACACGAGCGGCGTCTCGCCGCGCGGCTTCGCCGCATCGATCTGTTTCAACAGCGTTGGCCGATCGAGCTTCTGGACTGGCTGCACGAGATGCGAATCCGTGCAGGTCTCTTTCTGTTTCGATCCGTAGCGATCGCCGTATACACGCAGGCCGACGTTGAAGTCGTCGGGCACTTTCGACACGACGTTGTGCAACACCTGGCGTGCCGTCGCGATCCGCGTGCTCTTGCCGAGCGCCTCGTTCATCGAGCCCGACAGGTCGAGAATAATCAACAAGTTCTTGCGAGACTTCGCGGGCGGCGCCGGACCGAGATCCGGCATCACCGACAGATGTCCATTCCGCAGCGCGTCAATGGTCAGACACAAGGTGCCGGTCGCACCCGCCGCGGTGCCGCTGACGGCAAACGCGATCGGCTTCGTGATCGGGGCGGGCGCCTTCAGCGTGAGCGTCGCCGCCCCCCTTGGCGCCGAGCGTCACCGTCGCGGGATCGATATGGCCCGCAAACCCTGGCGCGCCGGCGGGGGCCGCGACGGAGAGCGCGACCGTGCCCGCGTAGTCCGGCTTCGCCGCGAGCACCGTGAGCGGATACGTGACCGTCTCGCCGGCTGTGACGTGCCGCTCGACGAGCTCCACGTCGGTGGTGATCGCAAACGGCGCCACCCGCAGACTGCACGGTAGCGGGTCCGGCCGGAACGGCAGCAGCAACTGCCGCGCGACGTACTGCTGGTACGCGAGGTTCGCGCTTTGATCGCGATCGATGCCGTCGTAGAGGATCACGCCGCGTCCGTAGTGCGCGTAGGCCATGACGAAGCCGCTGCCGCCGATCGCGTTCGTGCCAAAAAGCGCGCCGCACCAATGGTCGTCATATCTGATCACCGTGTTCGAGTCGCCGAAGTCGTTCGACATGTTCCCGTTCTTCTTCAGCCGCCACGACGGCTCGTCGAAAAACGCCGGATCGTGCGAGTCGGGGCTGACGAGGAAGTTCTGCTCGACAATCTGGAGGGCAGATGCGGCGGCGCGCCCGCCGGGATTACTCGTCGCGAACCGATAGGGCAGAAAGGAATAGTCCGGCACCTGCCCGGGTCCGCACGAATCCGCGTCCGAGATGATCAGCTTGTTGCCGTTCGCCACCCATGCGACGAGCGCTTGCTTGACGTCGGCGCGGACGCTCGTCTTGATGTCGCAGACCTGCTCGAGCACCACCGTGTCCACGTGCCCGCTCGGCACGAGATCGGCCGGTCGCAGGAGGTCCGGCTGCAGGAGCCAATAGTTGAGACGCTTGTAGATGGACTCGTCGACGAGGCCCTTGCCCGGACCGGGGCCGAAGTAGCGGGTCGTCGGAGGAGACCACCCCGGATCCGCGAAGGCATTGCAGCGGCGTAGTACTGCGACGGCGCCGTGGCAACGACCAGCACGGACTTGCTCTCGGGACACTCCGCGGCCGCGACGGACGGCGCCACGCACGACGGGCCGCTCGCGGCGCCTGGTGCTTGATACGCGAGACTCGCCGCATCCGGCGTGAGCTTGCCCGATGAGAGGAGCGCCTGCAGGTCCGGATGCCGCTGCAAGAGCGGCGTATAGCCCGCGCGCGCGGCTTCGTGCACGGCGATCTCGCCGACGACGATGCCGTTCTTTCCGTACGCAGGCTGGGGTCGGAGGCGGAAACGTGAGTTTGATGAACCGCGCTTCGGCCGGCGCCGGCAGTTTCACGACGTGCTCGTTGTCGTCGTCCGGCAGCGGTGCGGAGATCGCCTTGACGAAACCTGTCGTCGGGGAGGTCGTCGACAGGGAGATCTCGACGGCGCGCGGCCGCGCCGCGGTGAGATTGACGCCATAGGGAGGCGGTGAATCCGCGTTCGGAGAGGCGAACGAGACGCTTGCCACCAGCGCGGTGTCGCGCCCTATGAACGACAGCACGATCGTCGCCGGTGGAAACAGCTCCGCCCACATCGTCTTCGCGTCGCCGTCGAGCGCGCGTTCAGGTACGAACCCGAGCGCGCCCGGCCTCGCCGGTTGATTTTCGACACGTCCGCCCATCTCGAGCGCGACGAGGTTGTCGGTGCGCGGACCGGCGAGCGGAGGCGTCGTCCTGGATACCGCAGCGCGGCGCGTTGTGGAACCCGCGCGTGGCGACACCGACGCCAAGCCGCAGACGGCGAGAATAACAACTGCGCGCGTCCGGGCGTTGTACGTCATCAAATCAGGTAACCGCCTCATATCGATCGAAACCCCTCCCACCAAATGTTGATTCCAACGGTGCCGCGTGGAGATTTTGTTACGGCCGATCATGGCCCGGATGCCGCGAATGCTGCGGCCACCTCGGCGGCGATCGCTCCCACGGCATACCCTATCACCACAAAATCGCCGGCCCCGCTGGCCGCCTTGGCGGCGTTAGCCGCGGCAGCGGCGGCTCTCTGGACCTCGAAATTGACCAAGGCCGCTTCGTAGTCATCCAGCGCGGCGCTGGCTCCGACGCCCGGATAATTGGCATACGGCCGGAGGATGTTGATCTCGGTGAACCCCGCGTTGGACGATTCGATTTCGAGCACGACCTCCACTTCCACCGTGTATTCCGCCGCCTGGTGGTAGCCCGTTTCCATGACACCGATCGTTTCGCCGGTGCTTGGCGCAACGCGCCACCAGCCGAAGTGATCGCCACCGTTCAGTGTTACGGGTCGCGCGGGCACGATCAGGACGTATCCGCCAGCCAGATCGGCCTCGGCCCGCGCACGAATATCGGAAGAGAGAGGGATGGCGTTCCAGTTGGGATCGTTCGCCGATTTCACGACGACGGAATGGACACCCTGAGCGTCGGCCGCTTCGAAAAGCGCCGAGGTGGTTTGAGATTGATCGCGCTGCCTGCTCCAGATCGAGAGCACTTCGCGTTCGCCGATGGTATCGGCAACGCCTTCGGCCACACGCACGGCATACGCATCCGCGACTCCGCTGCGTACGCCGATCGCATTGTTCACGATGTCGAACACAGAGCGATTGACAAGCTTGCCTTTCAGGTCGCCGGACTGGCCGATCGCAGGACGGAGAAAAAAATTAAGCAGGTTGGGCCGGCTCAGATAAATCTCGGGACGCTGCGCCATCTCCTCTGATCGCGCGATCGCCAGACTCATCGATGGCCCGGGATCGAGCGGGATGGCCGCCTGTCCAGCCTTCTGTCCGGGCGGCACGCTGCCACCGCCAGGATGTTCCCGAGCGCGTTTGATCACGTCGCGTGCGATGGCGGCCGTGCTCAACGATCGAAGCGCCGACTGGTGGGCGATGAACGCGGGAGGGAGCCTGCAGAGCATTGGTACGGTGTCGATTTCTCCAAGCAGCGCCAGCGCCCGATCCATCTTGGCGTCGTCGCTCAATTGCAGCTTGACGATGGATTGCCCTTTCGCAGCGCGGCGTCTCGCCGGACCGACGAGATCAAACACTTCGCGGCGCAGGACCTCCGATGCTTCATGGGGGACGCGGATTTCATACTCCACCCACTCGGCGGTCAGAGCACTGGTTGGAGCTTCCGCGGCTGCTGGTCGTGCGGCCAAACCGCCAAAGACGTCGTCGAGCTGCTTCGTCAGGTCGGGCACTGTGCCTGTTGCCGACGGCTTGGCGTCGATTGCTCCCGCATCGGTGAAACCCGATTGAACGATCGGCTTCGCGTCGACCTTCAGGTACGGCACCCACTCCGTGCTCCGGCTTGCGGTTGCCGCGGACGATGGCCCGGCATCCCTGGGCCAGTGCAGGGGGAAATGCTTGAGCGCGATGCGCTTGCCCAGGAGATTGGGGGCCACGAAGGAATGTTCGAGGGCCTTGTGTTCGGAGAGCGCCGTGCCGTCGTATTGTTCCACCACGACGCGGACGACGATTTCCTGCGAATCGTCGGCCGGTGGGTCCAACTCTCCCTTTGCGTTCGCGGCAAGTGTTCGATCGCTGGCAAGCCCAGCCACCGCGACGGCCCCGGGGTTCGCGTCGGCAGCCGTCGGATCGAGATCAGACCAGCGATCCTTGTTGTGCCACTGCACCCACCAGTGATCTCGTAAACCCGAGAGGTCCGATGCCGAGAGTCCCGGTGCGTCGGCGGCGTGCGCCCTCAGGGTCGCAGCCTGCGGCTGCACCATCCGAAGCTGACTCTGGAGATGTTGGGCCCATGCCCGACCATCCGTGTCCGACGCGCTGGCGACGCGGTCGTTGGTGGTCAGGATCGCTGCAGCGTCGAGGTTGAGGCGCTGGGCTGTGAGCTGTATCGTCTGTCTCGCGTCCGGGTTTTGCCGGCTGACTGGCGCCTGCCGTAACGGCGAGTAGAGCCGGATCTTCGAGCCGAGAAGCTCTGCTTGTTCGGCCGTCAGCGTCGCATGCGCGAGCCTGGCGTCGAACCCGGCCGAGTGAAGCAGGGCGGCCAACAGCAGCGCGCGATCCAGGCTGTTGCCCATGCGATCCATGAGGACTCCGGCCGCGCCACGCAACGCTCCGTGATAGGCAACCCAGCTCGTTTTGTCGCGCACCCAGGTGAAGAGTTGCGACGGATCGCGGCCAGTCAGAGCAATAACAGCATTCGGGTCATATTCATCACGCGGCAACGCCCCGTCCGCGTCTTTCAGCGCGCTCGACAACGCATCCAAACGCGCGTCCAGCTTGCCCAGGTCAGCGTCGCTCAGGCGACGGTTCGCGACACGATCGGCTTGCGCGTAGCGCGCCAGGGCGAGCTGCGGAAATCGATGGCCCTGCGCCGGACAGACGATCGCCAAGCACGCGACGCCCGCGATGACTTGTGAGAAGGATCTGAGGCTTTCCATTGTTGAACGTCCTGAACTACCGCACCGAGAACGCGGCTTCGCAAATCTTTACCGCCGCCTGCTTCCAGTCGCCGTTGATCTGCGCGTCCGGCATCGTGAAGCGCGCCTCGCACGCGATCGATCCGCGGATCACGTCTACCCACCGCATTTCGCCGCTCCGAACGCTGTAGCGAGCCTTGCCCGCAAAGCCGGGCAGCGCCGCGTAGCCCTTCTCGTTCGCATCGTCGAACCGGTGGTCCGAGTCGTCATGGAGACTGATGTCGACCTGGGCGGAGGGCGGACGGAAATCGCATTCGACATAGGCGGCATCGCCGGGCAGATCATTGGCAATGGCGTCGGAGGCCTTGAAAAGCGTAAGCGCCGGCTTGACGAGCGGCTGCACCAGCGGCTGCACCTTGGCGCAAAACGCCGCGCCGCTCATCGCCGCGTTCTTTGCGGCAGCTGGTGCCGGCGTCGAGGCCGCAGCGGGCTGCGCTCTGGACGTGCCGGTGCACGCGCCGATCATCACAAACGCGGCACTTGAGACAAGAGCGCCGCAGACGTTGCGACCGCGAGGAACGCGAGTGTCGTTGGAGGTCATAAGTCGCTCTCTCTAAATCTGTCCGGCTACTTGCCTGCGCAATCCGGCGGCATCTGCGACCGTAGGTCGAGCAGCTTGACTGGACTCGGCAGCTTGATGATGCTGCCCGACGGCTTAATCGGTTTGGCGTTGACCAGTCCCAGAAAGAAGTTGACGACGGTCGCGACGACCTTCGGCATGGCGTAGCCGATGCCGCCGTTGATCGACATGAGGAACGTTCCCTGACGGCAGTCGGCAACCGGCGCATTCATCATCGTCATGCGTGGCTACCTCGGACGCCTGCTTCAGCGCGGTAATCGTCGATGTGAGCGAGACGTATGGCCCGGTCGCGAAGCCAGCGACGCCGACGCCGACGAGCAACTGCTGATCGATGGCGAAGACGACCGAGTTGATGCCCATCGAGACGCCGTCGACGTCGCCGCTCAAGCTGTTGATCAATGTTGGCCTTCATCGGTGGCACCGTGAACCTGCCGTCCTGATACTGCAGGGTGAGGTTGCCGGTCACGTCGAAGTTGGCGTGCCCCTTGAGCACCGATGTCTTCGCGCTGAAGCCGGTCGCCAGGCTCACGTTCTGGTGAAAGTGCGCTTCGAGGGGCACGCCGGCGAACGCCAAGCGGCAGTACGAGATCGACCGGGATTTCGCCGGTCTGGTTGATGTTGGCGCGTGAACCCCTGATCGGAGATGCCCTCCACCGTCATGTCGAAGCCCGCCGGCGCCGGTAAGTGCGACCCACCCGGCGATCTGACCCGTTGTAGATGCCCGCGCTGAACCGCAGCCGCGGTTCGCGCACGTGGAAGACGGCTGTGATCTTCACGCTCACGCCGCCTTGCGTCGCGGTCATCCGAAGCCCGAGGCCGCCGCAGTCCTGCCAGCACGGCGCTCGCCCTCAGCACGTTGTCGAAGAAGACGTCCGGCAATTGCGGCGGCGAAAACGATGCGCGGACCACGCGGGGACGCGAGGCGTTTCGATCGTCCGATCGCGCAAGCCGCGTATCGGTCGCCCGGTGGATCGTTCGCATCGGCCGCCACTCGCCAGCGGGCGAAACGACGTAGTAGTCCACGTCGTGATACTGGCCACCGGATCGCGCCTCGCCCCGCTCCCGCATCCGACCCGGACTGCGCCTTCTTCATCTGCGTCGGCGATCGGCGAAAGGAACGCGCCGGGGAATTCAGGTGTCTGGCACCGCCGTCAACGTGTTCAGGTCCAGCGGCTCCTCATACGTGAGGTTGCCCTGCTTGATCAGATCGGTGAGTTGCACGGGTCCGAGAATGACGGTGACGTCGCTGCCGGCGCGCGTGAGCTTGAGCACACGACCGACGCAGCGGCTCGTCGCGAACAGGATCTGTCCCTCCTGCAGCGTGCTGACCTGCGGGTCGCTGCCGTCGAGCGTCCACTCGATGCCGTTGCTGTTCCAGGTCTTGACGGCCTTGTCGCCGTGCTCCATCAGCACGACCTGATCCTGGTAGACGACGCCGGCGCCGCGCTTGGGCGCCATCCCGTACTTCTGCTCGGTCTCGGTCATGTCCAACAGCTTCACGGCGTGGCCGACGAGCACCGGCCCTGCCTCGGGCTTGAAGCCACTCCACGACGAGACCGCGGGGGGAGCCGACTGTGGCGCTGCCGTCGACGAGTCTGGCGCCGGCATCTGATGAGCGGCCGGCGGAACAGCCGCGGGCGTCGCCTTCTCCGCACCGCGCTGGCAGCCGGGCGACGCGATCAGCACAGCGAACGCTGTCGCCCACGCAATCAAGGCTGAAGCGCGCATTACTGGCACACGACCTTTCCTGTCGCCATCGAAACCATCGCCTTCTCGGAAAGCGGCGGCTGAAAACGCAGGTAGGACACGGAATAGCCATCGGTGTTCTGTCCGTCCGCGGCCGGCTGTCCCGTGATCGACACGACGAGCGTGTGATCCGTGTTGTAGAAGTAGTCCTGAGATCGGTTGTTGGCGTAGCCGTGCACCTTCTTGAACCCCGGAAGGTGCGCGCCGTACCAGGCGAGCGCGGCGTCGACTTTTGTGTGGAACAGGCTGTAGAAGTCCGTTTGCATCTTGCTCTTGCAGAACATCGCATCGGGCAGCCGCGTCGGCGCGTTGCCGAGCTGAAACCCTGGATCTAGTCGCAGGATTGAGCGGCAGAGCCGGTCAGCGGATCCGTCGTGAGCAATTTTTCCTGCGCGCCTGCGCTCGCGAAACAGAGCACGAGCATCAATCCTAAGAAGCAGATGGTTTTCATCGAGACTCCCTCGCCTGGCGATCGCCGACGCGACCAAAATCCATCGGCGCGGCCGAGGGGTCAAGCAAACCGGCGGCAAACCGCGCGCTAACCGGCAAGTCGGCGCGGCTCAGGTGTTTGCGATCATCTGCAAACGGGCTTCGCGGGCCCGCGAAGCGCCTGTGCTACGCTGAGCCGCCGGCGCTGCCGCTCGGGAGCGCCTTCGCCTGCCAATGGCTGCTCGTGGGACTCGTTACCGCTTCGGCATCTTTGATACGGACATCACCGAAGGTCGTCTTCGTCGGCAGGGCGAGCCGGTCCGGCTGCAGGAGCAGCCATTTCAAGTACTGATCGCGTTGCTCGAGCGGCCTGGCGAAGTCGTCAGCCGCGAGGAGCTGCGGAACCGACTCTGGCCGGGCGACACGTTCGTCGAGTTCGACAAGAGCCTGGGCGTCGCCCTGGCGAAACTGCGCGCCGCGCTCGGCGACGATGCAGCCAATCCGCGGTTCATTGAAACGGTGCCGCGCCGGGGATATCGATTCATTGCACCGGTCGCGGTCCAGGACGGTGACCTCGAATCACAGCCGGCTGCGCCGGTCGGCGCGTCGGTCGTCGCCGGGCACCCCGCCGCCGCAATCTCCAGAGGCCGTCGAGTCGGCACCACCAAAGCCGTCGGCGCACTCGAACGTGTGGCTGCGCCTCGTCGCCGCGGTCGTCGTGGTCGGGATCATCGGTGCGGGCGCACTCTACTGGCGCAGCCGCCCGTCGAGCGCGGCGCCCGCGTCGATGTCGATCGTGATCGCGCAGTTCGCCAACTCGACAGGCGATGCCGCATTCGAAGGATCACTGCGGCGCGCGACCGGCGTGGCGCTCAGGCAATCCCCGTTTCTCAACGTGACGACGGACGCGAGCATCAACGAGGCGCTCCAGGAGCTCGGACGTGCGCCGGGCGAAGCCATGTCGCCCGGGTTGGCGCGCGACGTTTGCCGGCAGCTGCATAAAGCCGCAGTGATCGACGGCAGCGTGGCACTCGATGACGGCACTTACGTCGTCGTGGTGAGCGTGAGACGGTGTGGCGACGGCGTGTTGCTCGCGCGCGAACGTCAAACAGCCGAGACGAAGGACGCCGTGCTCGCCGCCCTCGGCCGAGCCCTCGAGCGCGTGCGGGCGATGCTCGGGGAGTCGCGCGACTCGTTGACCGCGTACGATCGGCCGCTCCAGGTCGCGACGACCGACTCGATCGACGCGCTGCGAGCGTTCGAGCTGGGCATGGAGCTGCGCACCCGCGGCGACAACGTTCGAGCGATCCCCGCGCTCAACACTGCCGTCGCAATCGATCCGCAGTTCGCGCTGGCGTACGCGCAGCTTGGCTCGGCGTACTCGAACACGGGCGACACGACCAGCGCCAAGCCGTATCTTCGCAAGGCATTCGAGCTGCGCGATCGCGCGACCGAGCCCGAACGGCTCTACATCACGGGTCGCTACTTCGACATCGTCACCGGCGAGCTGGAGAAGGGCGCGGAGACGTATCGGCTGTGGACGCGGATGTATCCAGGCGAATGGCTGGCGTTCAACGCTCTCGCCAATGACGCGAACCTGATGGGCCGCTATCAGATTGCGCTGGACGCCGCGACACGTGCCGTCGAGCTCGAGCCGCGGCAGATATTCGGTCAGACGAATCTGCTGACGGCGCTCGTCGCGCTCAACCGCTTCGACGAGGCGAAAGTTGTGGCCAGTCGGATGCTGGAGCAAAATCCCGACAACGGCTCTGCGCATACGGCGCGCTATGCGATGGCCGACTTCCTCGGCGATACGGCGTTGCGCGAACGAGAGCTCGCCTGGAGCCGCGCGACAGCCGACGGTTCCGGCGTGCATCTACGTGGAGGCGGAGTCCGCCGCACAGCATGGCCGGTTCGCCGAGTCCACGCGGCTGTTCGAGGACGTCGTGCGTACCAGCCGGGCCTCGCACAACGACGCCGCGGCCGCGAATACGCTCAGCGAGATGGCATCGTACGACGCGCTTGCCGGCCTGGACGGTCCGGCTAAAGAAGCCGTGGACGCGTCGGTTGCTCTCGCGCGGACCGACACGAGCGTCGGCGTCGCGGCCATCGTCTACGGCCTTCTCGCGCCGCGCGCACGAAACGCAAACGCAGCTGGACGCGTTTGATCTCGATCGGCCGCTGTCCACGCTCAACATCGGCGTCTTCGCCCCGGCCGCACGGATGGCGCTCGCGCTCGACGGACCGCTTACGGCCGACGAGGTGACGCGTCGCCTGGCGGTCACCAGGCCGTACGAACTGGGTCAGGAAGCCGGTCTGCTTCCCGTGATCGTCCGGGGGCGCGCCTACCTCGCAGCACGCGCGCCCGATCTTGCCGCGGCAGAGTTCCAGGCAATCCTGGATCACGCGGGGGTCGACCCGGTCTCTCCCCTCTACTCGCTCGCGTTCGTCGGGCTCGCGCGCGCCGAGGCCGCGCTCGGCAGACGCGACGACAGCCGAAAGGCCTACGCGGCGTTCCTGGATTTGTGGAAAGGCGCGGATCGCGACGTGCCGATTCTGCGCGCCGCGTTGAGAGAGTACGCGACCGTTCGTTAGTCTTGAGCCGGTAAGGTCAGCCTGCGCCGGAACCAGCGTTCGATCACGATCCACTCGCCGGTGATCACCAGCGATCCCGAATTGCCGCGGCCACGCGAACCGCCTCGATTGAAATTTCGCGGAGCGCTCCGGTCGGAGGGTTCCTGAAGCCGACGAAGAACAGGCCGGGAATCGCTGTTTCCTCACCGAAGCGGTGCAGCCGGCCGCGTTGGTCCGTCAGACCTGGTTCGAACCCGTCGATGAACCGATCGAGCGCGGGCCGGTAACCGGTCGCGAGAACGATCGCCTCGAACGGCTCGCTTCGACCATCCGCGAAGCGCACGCGATCAGGGAATATTTCCTCTATCGCCGGCACCACACGTATCCGTCCGGCCCTGACCTGCGCAATCGTGCCGATATCCAGAATCGGAATGCGGCCGGTCTCCTCGATAATGCGATTCGGCCCACGCGCGGGCCGCGTGATTCCAAATCGCGACAGGTCGCCCACCGCCAGCCGAAGAATCGGAGCCACGATCGCGTCGCGGACGGCGATCGGAAACGGTGAAAGCATGATGCTTGTTTCCTGCGACGGCCGGCCGAAGAGATCGCGCGGCACGACGTGCACTGGTCCACGCACGACCATTGCGACCTCGACGCCGTGTTCCGCCAGATCGAGCGCGATTTCCGCGCCGGAGTTGCCACATCCGACGACGAGCGTTCGCTTCCCAAGGTACGGCTGCGGATTTTTGTAAGCCTCGCTGTGCACCACGCTGCCGCTGAAATCAGCCAGCCCTGGAAACTCAGGTCGGTTCGCGATGCCGTTGTATCCAGTCGCCACCACCACGACACGCGGCGAAAGGCGGCCGGCGGTCGTGTCCACCGTGAAACGCTCGCGTCCGCGCACGACGTGCTGGACCTCGACGCCGAGCCGCGGCGCGACCCGGTGCGCTTCCGCATATCGATCGAGATAACGAACCACGTCCGCCCGCGACGGATAACGGGGAGTGTCGCGCGGCCACCGAGAAAATGGCAGGCTCGAAAATTTCTTGACCGTATGGAGGTGCAGGCGGTCATAGTGGCGCTTCCACGACGCGCCGACGTCGCCGGCGCGCTCGAGCACGATGTGCGCAAGGCCGGTACTCCGCAGGGCAGCGGAAACCGCGAGCCCCGCCGGCCCAGCGCCGATGACAACAATCTCTTCATCTCTCACGTTCGCGTCCATCGTACGCGAATACACTGAGCGCACCAGTAGGAGCAGCCATGAAAATTGTCTGGAGTTCGGCGCTTCAAATTGCGGCGGCGGGCGCGGTGGCGGCGTGTGCGGCGGGAACCGCGGCGTGCCTGAATCGGCCGACGGCACAATCGGCGCTGCGCATCGCAGTGTCTTTCGCGGCAACCGCGAGCGATCGGCCCCTCGACGGCCGCATGCTGCTCTTCCTGTCGACCGACGACAAGCAGGAGCCGCGCTTTCAAATCGGCGACAACGATGCCACCCAGCAAGTGTTCGGCGTCGACGTCGACGGCCTCAAGCCCGGACAGGAGACGACGCTCGACGGCAGCCAGCTCGGATATCCGGTGGCGAGTTTGTCGAGCGTGCCGCCGGGCGAGTACTGGGTCCAGGGTCTGCTGCACGTGTACGAAACGTTCCAGCGCAGTGACGGGCACACGGTCAAGCTGCCGCCCGATCGGGGAGAGGGCCAGCAATGGACGTCTGCGCCGGGCAATCTGTACAGCGTGCCGAAGAGAATCCGCGTCGACCCGTCGGCCGGCGGCGTGATCCATGTGTCGCTCGATAAGAAGATTCCGCCGCTGCCCGATCTGCCGGAGACGAAGTACGTGAAACGGATCCGGATCCAAAGCGAGCGGCTGACGAAGTTCTGGGGTCGACCGATGTATCTCGGCGCCGTTCTCGTGCTTCCTGAAGGCTGGGACAGCCATCCGACGGCGCGCTATCCGCTTGCGATCTTTCACGGCCACTTCCAGCGCGAGGTCTTTCCATGGCGCGAGACGCCGCCCGATCCCAAGCTGCCGCCCGCCGATCTCAAAGGCCTCGGCGAGTTCTGCCCCAACGGCCACGAAGGCGAGTTCTGCACCAAGTACGGCTACGAACGCGTGCTGCAGGAGTACGGATACGAGCTCTACAACCGCTGGCGCGCGCCAGACTTTCCGCGCGTGATCATGGTGAACATCCAGCACGCGAACCCCTATTACGACGACTCCTACGCCGTGAACTCAGAGAATCTGGGCCCGTATGGCGACGCGATCACATACGAGCTGATTCCTGCCATCGAGAAACAGTTCCGCGGCCTCGGCCCGTGGGCGCGCGGGCCTCTATGGCGGGTCGACGGGCGGATGGGAGACACTCGCGGCGCAGGTGTTTTACCCGGACGACTACAACGGCGCGTTCGTCAATTGTCCGGACCCGATTGATTTTCGGCGCTTTACGAACATCAACCTGTACCAGGATCGCAACGCGTACGTCATCGATGGTCCGTGGCGCCGCACGCCGCGTCCTGGTTATCGCAACTTCCTCGGGCCAGACGCTGTCCACCATCGAGCAGATGAACATCCGCGAGCTCGTGCTCGGCACCAAGTCGCGATCGGGTGGGCAGTGGGACATCTGGGAGGCGGTCTATTCACCGGTCGGCGCCGACGGTTACCCGCAGCGCATCTGGGACAAACGAACGGGTGAGATCGACAAGAAAGTCGCCGCTTACTGGCGCGATCACTACGATCTCGTCCACATCATGCAGCGCGATTGGGCGACGCTTGGCCCAAAGCTGCGCGGCAAGCTCCGGCTCAACGTCGGTCTTTCCGACAACGTCTTTCTGAACAACGCGGTGTACCTGGCAGAGCAGTTCCTGAAGTCGGCCACGCCGCCTGCCGACGCCACATTCGACTACGGGCTGCGAGACGAGCACTGCTGGAGCGGCGATCACGAGCACATGAACTTCATCTCGCGTCTGACGTACAGCAATCGTTTCATTCCCGCGATGGCGAGCCGCTGGCAGAAGACGGCGCCTTCCGGCGCGGATACCCGAAGCTGGAGGTACTCGAGTCAGTTCACTTTGCCCGATCCCCACAGCGCGCGGCCCGGCTTCTTGCCGGTGTGCTCGCCGTCCTTGAGCACCTGCACGCCGTTGACGAACACGTGCCGCATGCCGACGGCGTAGGCGTGCGGCTTTTCGAACGTCGCGCGGTCGGCGATCGTCGCCGGATCGAAGACGACGACGTCGGCGAACATGCCGGGCTTGCAGCAGACCGCGGCGGTCGAGCCCGAGGTTTGCGGACGGCAGCGCGGCGAGCTTTCGATGGCGTCCGGCAGCGCGAGCACATGCTCGTCGCGCACGTACTTGCCGAGCACGCGCGCGAAGCTGCCGTACGCGCGCGGATGCGCCGACGACTTCAGGAACACGCCTTCCGCCGCAATCGAGCCGGCGTCCGATGCGAACGACACCCACGGCAGGCGAATCTCCTTCTTCAGGTTGTCGTCCGACATCAGGAAGTAGATCGTGCCGATGCGCGACTGATCCTCGAGCACGAGATCCATGATGGTCTCCTCGGGCGACTTGCCGCGCATGCGCGCGACCTCGGCGAGCGTCTTGCCGGTCAGCGGCTTCAGCGCGTCGGACTTGAACTCCACGAGCAGCACGCGGTCGGCCGATCCGGCCGCGAGATAGAGGTTTTCCCATGCGTCGGTCGGCGTGCGGATCGCCGCGGCGATCTTCGCGCGCTGCTCCGGATCGCGCAGGCGCTTGAACAAGCGCGTCGTAGCCGCCATCCTCCGCCCACGGCGGCATCGCCGCGTCGAGGCCGGTGCCGCCGGCCGTGTAGGTGTACATGTCGGCCGTGATTCGCAGCCCGCTCTTGCGCGCGGCCTCGACCATGCTCGATCACCCGGTCCATCTTCGGCCAGTTCGACTGGCCGGCCGCCTTCAGGTGATAAATCTCCGCCGGCATGCCCGCCTCACGGCTGATGCGAATCAGCTCGTCGACCGCCTCGACGAGCCGGTTGCCTTCGCTGCGCATGTGGGAGATGTAGATGCCGTGGTGCCGCGCCGCGACCTTCGAGATCTCGATCAGTTCGTCGGTCGTGGCATAGAACGCCGGGCGCGTAAATCAGCGCCGACGCGATGCCGAGCGCGCCGTCCTTCATCTCGCGCTCCACCAGGTCGCGCATCGTTTGCAGCTGCTCGGGCGTCGGTCGGCTTGTCCTCGAGGCCGATCGCGTACTCCCGCAGCGTGGCGGCGCCGATCGACGACGCGAAGTTCGGTGAGACGCCGCGCTTCTCGAGATCGACCATGCCGTCGTGGAGCGTCAGCCACGTCGATCGGATACTTGAGGTCGCCCTGGCTCGCCAGCCGGCGCGCGCGCATCTCCTCGGTGAGCGGGCCCATCGAGTCGCCCTCGCCGAAGATCTCGGTGGTCACTCCCTGCTTGATGTCGCTCATCGATCGGCCGTCGACGCGCAGCGAGTCGTCGCCCGACATCATGTTGACGAAGCCGGGCGCGACGGCGAGGCCGTCGGCGCGAACGGTCGTCGCCGCATCGGCGCCCTGCAGATCGCCGACGGCTTTGATCTCGTCGCCGATGATGCCGACGTCGGCGCGAGCGCCGGGTGCGCCTGACCCGTCGTACACGGTGCCGCCGGAAATCACGACGTCGTATCGGGGCCGGGGCGCGGCCTTGCTGCAGGCCACCGCCGAACCAAATGCGGCAGCGACGACGAACAGTGCCGCAGTCTTGACGATAGATGAATGGGGCATTGGATTCTCCCGCGCGGTTGTGTGCGTCGCTACCTTCTACGGCCGAAACAACAGATACTCCTGCACCTTGCCGTCCGGGCTGCGGTACATGAGCGCGTCGAGCGCACCGGAGGCGAATGTCAGCCCGACCGAGCTCACTTCCATCCCGCCGCGCTCGCCGATCGATCGAACGGAGACGGCCGTTGGCGCGCCGAACGGCTTCAGTGCCGTCGCGGACGCGCGCAGCTTCGCATCGGTCACAAACGCGCTGAACTCTTCGCCGAGCGTTGCGCGATCGAGCGCGCCTGACTGAAATGCTTTGAACATCTCGGCAGCTTTCGCGCCCGGCTCCTCGCCATTGATCTTCGGAATCGCGCCGCGGTCCTCGCGCGCAGACGACGGCCCGGTCGTGACGGGCAGGTTCGCGGCGCGCGTCGGGAGAATGGCTTTGATCGCGTGCTCGACGATTGCATTCGCGAGCGGACCGTCCTCGTCGTTGATGACGACCACCACGGCCGAGCGCGTCTCAGGGATGAATGTATTTCTCGCGATGAAGCCGCTGACGGCGCCGCCGTGCGTGAAGAGCGTCAGACCGTCTCGGGTCGCCACGCCCAGCCCGCATCCGTAACCGCTCGATTTGCCGTTCGCAAGCACTCGCGGCGTCGACATCAGCTTCCACGACGCGGGCTTCAGAACGCGACCGTCCATCAGCGCGATGTCCCACCGCGCGACGTCTGCGGCTGTGGAATAGATGCCGCCCGCCGGTCCAACCCAGCCGGCGCCTTCGCGCGAGGCGCGCGTAAGCGCGGTCAGCTCGAAGGAGGTGTACCCCGGCGCGACGCGGCCGTCATCGGGCGCGGGCTCGTATAGCGTGTGCGTCATCCCGAGCGGTTTGAAGATGTTTTCGCTGAAGAATGCGCCGAGGGGCTGTCCGCTCACGCGCTCGATGATTCGTCCAAGCAGCACGAATCCTGTGTTCGAGTACCGACCATCGCGTCCCTGGCTCGAAATCGAGCGGCCGACCGGCGTACTCGCGAATCAGGGCGTCTGGAGTAATCGGCGCGAGCATCCGGCGGTCGACGAAGTCGAGCGGGTAATAGTCGGTGTATCCCGACACGTGGTTCATCAGGTCGAGGAGCGTGATGTCACTCGCGCGGGTCAGGCCCGGGTAGTATTTTGCGACGCGATCGGTCACCGACAATTTGCCCCGTTCCGCCAGGAGCAGCGCGGCGGTGGCCGTGAACTGTTTGGTCACCGAGCCGAGTCCGAAGAGCGTCGAGTCGTCAACTGGCGAGGGCGAACCCACCGTCCGGTGGCCAAATCCTTTTGCAAGAAGCACTTGCCCGTTTTGGGCAATCGCAACAGTCGCCCCCACCCCTCCGCGTCGTGCGAGCTCCTGTTCGATCGCTGCTCCGACTCCGGTTCCGATCGGAGTGGGACCGGATTGGGACCAGAGTGGGACCGGAGTGGAACCGGAGTGGAACCGGAGTGGGACCGGAGTAGGACCGGAGTGGAACCGGAATGGGACCGGAGTCGAACCGGAGAGTGAGCCGGTCAAGGCCAGGACGATAAGGCCGGCTTCAAGAATGCGCTTCAACGGGCACCGCTCCTTTCGCTCGCCGCCAGATGAAATGCGCCGGGACGCCGAGCAGCACGACGCCGATCCCGATCGCGGCGCGACCGGGCTGCGTGGCGATCGTGTTGATGACGAGCGCGGCTGCTGCGCCGATGAAGACCACTGGCGTCCATGGATATGCCGGCACGCGGAACGGCCGCGGCGCGTCGGGCCTGGTCCGCCGCAGCACGAGAACGCACGCCGCGCCGAGACCGTAGAAGATCCAGCCGACGAACACGACATAGGTGAGCAGCTGTTCGAAGGTGCCGGAAGCGGCGAGCACCATCGACCACGCCGTTCCGAACGCGATGCTCAGCGCCGGCGTTCCAAACCGGGGGTGGACCTCGCCGAGCTTCGCGGAAGAACAGGCCGTCGCGCGCCATGGCGTAGTAGACGCGCGGCGCGGTGATCGTCAAGCCGTTGGTCGCGGAAAAGATCGACACGAGAATCGCGGCGGCGATGAGCTTCGCGGCCGCCGGGCCAAGCGCCGCACCGACGGCTTCGGCGGCGACGCGGTCGGATCGCGCGACGCCTTCGGGGCCGAGCGCCGCGAGGTACCCGCGTTCGCGAGCACGTAGATCACGATGAGCGATGCGGTGCCGAGCACGATCGCGCGCGGGAACGTCCGCTGCGGATTCACCGCCTCACCGGCCGAGAACGTCACGTACTGCCAGCCCTCGTACGCCCACAGCACGCCGATCATGCCGAGCCCCATGCCCGACACCAGCGACGGCGTGAACGCGTGGGGCCAGAACGGTGTCGCCGACGCGACCGCCGATCGGCGTGCGACGAGGAGCACCGACACTCATCATCGAGCAGCGCCGCGACCTTGATGCGCCGTGCTCCAGTTCTGCACGTCGGCGCTGCGTCTCGTGCTGCGGATGTTGATAGCCGCGACGATCGCGAGCAGCAGCGACGGCGGCAGCTTCTGGCCGATCGGACCGAGCGTGACGAACTGCTGCAGGTACGACGTCGAGGCGACGGCGAGCGTCGCGGCCGATCCGGTCGCAATCACCAGGAAGAACGTCCACCCGTACAGGAACGCCGTGAGCGGCCCGAACGCATCGCGCAGGTAGGCGTACAGGCCACCCGCCTCGGGATTCATCGCGCCGAGTTCGCCGTACGCCAGCGCGCCGAGCAGAGAAAGCACGCCGCCGACGACCCAGACAAGCAGTGCGGGACCGGCGATACCCGCCGGCCAGCCGCAGCACGCCGCCGGGCACCAGGAAGATTCCGGAGCCGATCACCGTGCCGATCACGATGAGAATCAGGTCGCGCAGGCCGAGCACTCGCGCGAGGCCGTCGGGCTTGTTCAAGGCCGATACCATACCATTCCACGCCAATCCACCGGGCTTTACCCTCGGTCGCCGCGATCGGTACTATGACGGCTGCACGCGATGCCCGCCACCAACTACACAGGAGCGACGACGCGGACTCGGCAATCGTCGGGCGAGCCCCGTCGGCGGCAGCCGCTCCTGCGGCTCGATCAAGTGATCATCAGCCCCGAGACGCTGCTGTCGTACCGCATCGGAGAACCCCTCGGCGCGGGAGGTTTCGGGCAGGTGTATCTCGCGCGGCGCGAAGGACGCTCGGCGACCGTTCCCGAAGTCGTGTGCGTCAAGGTCAGCCCGCACATCGACGGCTGGCTGCGGGAGGCGTACTTCGGACAGCTGCTCGACGGTCACCCGCGAGCGATTCGCGTCTTCGATACGTTTCCGTTGATGCGCCGACGGACAGCGCGTGCTGTACTGCCTGGCGCTCGAATACGCGCGGCACGGCGATCTGAGCGCGTTTCTGAAGCGCGAAGGCTCAGGCTGGTCGGAACGAGTCGTCCGGCGCGAGATCGCCGGCATCCTCGAGGTGCTCGGCAAGCTGCATCGCGGGCAGATGCTGCATCGCGACCTCACGCCGATGAACGTCTTCGTGTGCGACGAACCGCGCCTCAAGCTCGGCGACTTCGGCATCGTCCGCCAGCAGAGCGACCGTCGCGGCATCACCGCGCGCACGATGAACACCCTCACCGCGCCGAGCGATATCCTCGCCGGCGCCGCGCCCAAGTGGCAGGCGCGCGACGACGTCTATCAGGTGGGGCAGCTGCTGGGCATGCTCGTCGAAGGCGACGCCGGCGCACGGATTCGGACGAGCGACGTGCGCAAGCTGACGTGCAGCGATCATCTGAAGGAGATCGTCTACCGCTGCATCGGCGAGCGGCGCAAGCGGTACGAGAGCGCGGACGAGCTGATCGACGCGCTGAAGCAACCGCCCGCGACGCTGCGCGTCGGCGCCCTTCGCTCGCTCAAAGGCGTGCACCTCGCGTTCACCGGCATTCTCAGCCGTCCTCGCCGCGAGGCGATCCGCGCTCGCCGGGCGGGCCGGGGCGATCGTCCACGGCGGCCCCTCGGCGCACACGACGGTCGTCGTCCGCGGCCGGCCCAACGCGCTGCAGGCCGCCGGACGCGATGCCGGCCTGAAGCTGATGGAGATCAAGCGCCTCCGGGAGAAAGGACACCGCATCACGCTTCTCAACGAAGCGCAATTCCTGCGCCTCGCCGCCAAACGGTAATTCCGCACAGTCAGGAGCCATTCATGAGAGACAGCCGATGGGCAAGCCGCGCAGCCGTGATCGGAGCGTTGATTGGTGGAACCGCTATCGGCATCGGCGTCGACCGCGTGCTGGCCGCGCAGCAGAACGGCATCACCCGTACGGAGCTGACGCGCGTCGACATTCCTGCGTCGGCGACGCACGAGGCCGTGATGGCGATGGCGGAGATTGCTCCCGGGGCGAGCTCGGGTCGGCATTTCCATCACGGCGTGGAAATCGGCTACGTGCTGTCAGGATCGCTTGTCGTCGAGCATCCGGACGGCTCGACGACGACATACACGCAGGGGCAGGCGTTCAAGAATCCGCTGAGCGCAGTGCACAACGCCAAGAATCCCGGCAGCGCGCCGGTGAAGATTCTCGCGGTGTATCTCGTCGAAAAGGGTAAGCCGCTGGCGGAAGCCGCACAGTCGCCGAAGTAGTGCGCCGACGCGGACTACTCCGCGCGCAGCGCGATCATCGGGTCGACGCGCGTCGCGCGCCGCGCCGGCACGAGCGTCGCGACCAGCGACACGACCGTGACGAGCGCCGACGACCGCGGCGTAGGTCAGCGGATCGCGCGGCGCTGACGCCGAACAGCGTGTTCTGGATGCCGGTCGCCGAGCGACGGTCGCGAGCGCGAACGCCAGCGCCGAGCGCCGAGCCAGCCCGATCGCGATCTGCACGACGCCCTGCCGCAGCACCATCGCGAGAATGCGGCCGTCGTTGGCGCCGAGCGCCATGCGCACGCCGAACTCCTGCGTCGCGCTGGTTGACCGAGAACGACATCACGCCGTAGATGCCGACCGACGCGAGCATCGACCGCGACGAGCGCCGAAGATCGTGAACATCGATCGCGATGATCCGGTTCTGCGCGACGAAGCACGTCGAGCTGGCTTCGGGCGTGCCGACGAAGTACAGCGGCAGGTTCGGATCCGCCTTCGCGACCTCGCGGCGCAGCGCGTTGGCGAGCGCGTCGGCGCGCTGGCCGCCGCGCGGCTTGACGACGACCGTCGCGAACTGGCTGACGAACGGCGCCGGCAGCGCCGGGCCCGATCGGCGTCGAGTAGAACGGCACGTAGAAGCCGGTGTCGTCGACGTCCGGGTTGTTGAACGGCCCGAGCATGCGCACGGTCGACACGACGCCGACGATCGTCCGCCACGGCCCCGGCTGCGTGCCGTCTGCTGATCCACCGTGCGGAACCGCCGGCCGATCGGCGCTCTCGCTGCCGAAGTGCTTCCGCGCGAACGCGGCGTTGACGATCGCCACCGGCAGCCGCGAGTCGAGTCGTCGTCGGTGAACGTCCGCCCCTCGAGCAGCCTCTGGCCGGTGACGTCGAAGAAGCTGCCGGTGACCTGCTCGAAGTTGGCGTTCGGCCGATCGCGTTCTCCTTGTAGGTCTTGCCGTCGATCTCGATCGGCCCGTTGCCGGAGAACACCATGCGGAAGCGGTTGGTGAGCGCGACCGCGTCGAACTCCGGGTCGGCGCGCAGCTCGCGCAGCAGCCGGTCGTAGAACAGCTTGCGCGCGTCCTGCGTCGGGTAGTCGCCGTCCATCAGCCCCATGCGCGCCGACAGGATCGCCGGCGGTGTCGTAGCCGTAGTCGATCGTCTGCTGCTTGAGGATCGACCGCACCTGCAGCAGCGAGCCGATGAGCAGCACGCAGGTGACGACGATCTGGAACACGACCAGGCCGCGCGAGATGAGGTTCACGCCGCGGCTGGTGTTGCCGCGGCCGCCGTCGCGAGCACGTCGACGGCGTTGGCGCGCGACGACATCCACGCCGGCAGCAGGCCGGACACGACCGCCGCGACGATCGTCGCGGCGACGGTGACACGCGAGCACGAGCGCGTCGACGTCGAAGGTGATCCAGGACGGCGGCGGGTTGTCGAGGTTGCGCACCGTCGCCGACAGCCAGTCGATCGACAGATACGCGAGGCCGATGCCGACGCCGGCGCCGATGCCGGCGACGAGCAGGCTCTCGGTGAGCATCTGGCGGATCAGCCGCATGCGCGTGGCGCCGAGCGACGAGCGGACCGCCAGCTCCTTCGCGCGCAGCGTGGCGCGCGCGAACTGCATGTTCATCACGTTGACGCACGCGATGAGCAGCACGCCCACGCAGAAGCCGAGCATCGTCAGCAGCGTGCCGCGCAGCGGGCGCGGCGTGAACGTCTTGATCAGCGGCTCGACCTGGCCGGTGTTGAACTGCTTGTTCGTGTCGGGATACGCCGCGGCGAACCGCTTGCGCGAACGCCGTGAACTCCGCGTTGGCCTGGTCGAGCGACACGCCGGGCTTGAGCAGGCCGAGCACCGCCGGGTTGACGTTCGCCGGGTCGTTGCGCGGCCGCGGCGGGAACTCGCTGTAGAGCGGCATCCAGAGCTCTTCGTTCGTCGGGAACGCGAAGCCCTTGCGGCATGACGCCGATGATCGTCGCCGGCTTGCCGTTGATGCGGACGCTCTTGCCGACGATGTCCGGCGCGCCGCCGAAGTCGCGCTGCCAGATGCCGTAGCCGATGATCGCGACCTTCTCGGCGCCGGGCGTGTTGTCCGCCGGCGGTGAAGTCGCGGCCCAGCATCGGCGCTGACGCCGAGGATGCGCAGGAAGTTCTCCGTCGTGTAGGCGCCGGTGTAGCGCTGCGGGTTGCCGTTCGACCGTCACGTTGACGGTCGAGCCGTTCAGGTACGCCGCCAGCACGTCGAACGACTTCTGCTCGCGGCAGGAACTCCTCGATAGTCCATCGCCGTGACCTGGCCGTTGACGCCGAAGAAGTTCGCGCTGGTCGGATCGATGAAGTTGACGCTCATCAGCCGGTCGGCGTTCGGAAACGAGAAGCCGCGCAGCATCACGCCGTTGACGACGCTGAACATCGTCGTGACGCCGCAGATGCCGAGCGCGAGCACGATGACGGCGAGCGCGCAGAAGGATTTCTCCTTGACGAGCACGCGGAAGCCGATCCGGAGATCACGTGCAATGGTTTCAATCATGAGGTGAGGTCCGCCCGAGGAAGTTAGACGGCCGTCGGCGGCGGATGGTTCGATGTAGAATCCGGCCCGGTTATATGCCGACATCCCCGACACCGGAAGCGATCGAGCACGTTTTTCAGCTGATGACCGGCCACATCGTGGCGAGCGCCGTCAATATCGCCGCACAGCTCGGGATCGCCGACCGGCTGGCTCTCGGCCCGCAATCGGCCTCGGACCTCGCGCGCGCCGCCGATGTGAACGAGGACGCTCTGTACCGGTTGCTGCGGGCGCTCGCCAGCGTCGGCGTGTTCGAGGAGGTGTCGCCGCGCGTGTTCGGCCAGACGCCCGCCGGTGCCGCCCTGCAGGACGGGCCCGTGCGCTGGATGGCCATATGGATCGCCGGTGCTTTCAACCTCCGCGTCTACGCCAACGCCATGCATTCGATCAAAACGGGTGAATCGGCGGTCCCCGAGACGGTCGGCAAAAATATCTTCGAGCACTTCGCGACCGATCCGCAGCTGTCGAAGATCTTCAACGATGCCATGACCGGCTTCAGCGGCTCGGTCATCCCGGCGATTCTCGAGGCGTACGATTTTGGAGGCATCGACACGCTCGTGGACGTCGCCGGTGGACACGGCGCCGTGCTGACCGCGATCCTGCAGAAGTACTCCGCAATGAAAGGTGTCCTCTTCGATATCGATCACGTCGTCGCGGGTGCGAAGGCCCGGATCGCGTCGCAGGGGCTGGCCGACCGTGTGACGACGGCGTCGGGGGATTTTTTCAAGGCGGTACCGGCCGGCGGCGACGCGTACGTCATGAAGCACATCATCCACGACTGGTACGACGACCGCGCGGTGATGATCTTGAAGAACATTCGTGCCGTCCTGCCGAGCAACGGACGTGTGATTCTGCTGGAGGCCGTGATCCCGGCAGGAAACGAGCCCAGCTTCGGAAAGGTGCTCGACATCGAAATGCTGGTGATGCCCGGAGGCAAGGAACGGACGGCCGAGGAATTCAGGCAGCTCTTCACCGCGGCCGGGTTCGAACTCACGCGCATCGTCGCGACCAAGTCGCCGCTCAGCGTCATCGAGGCGAAGCCGAGAGCGTAACGCCGTCATTCCGGCAAACATTCCCATGCCAGAGTCCCCGCTCGGAGCCGCAGCGACGGTCGCGCCTCCTCCGACGCGCTCCTACCGGTGGATCGTTCTGCTGGCGATGAGCGTCGCGCTCTACGGCAGCTACTACGCGTTCGACTACATCGGTCCGCTCGCGCCGCTGCTCAGCCGCCAGCTGCACTTCTCGGATTCGCAGATCGGGCTGCTGCAAGCGGTCTACAGCCTGCCGAACATCGTCGCGATGCTGATTTGCGGCGTCCTCGTCGATCGCATCGGTACGAAGCGGTCGATGGCGATGTTCAGCGTGTTCGTGTTCGTCGGCCTCGGGATCACGGCGCTGAGCCCTCGCATCGGCGTGATGGTGGTGGGCCGCCTTCTTGTGGGATCGGGCGCCGAAGCGCTGGCGCTTGCGTCGAACGTCGGCGTCGCGCGGTGGTTCTGGCATGACGACCTGAGCCTGGGATTCGGCATCCGCTCGACGTTCCTGCGCCTCGGGTCGCTAACCGCTCAAGATCTCGCCGACCTGGGCGCCTGGCGCATACACGTACTGGCAGTGGCCGCTCCTCATCGGTGTCGCGTTCGGCGGCTTCTGCCTCCTTGGCGCGGCGCTGTACTGGATGCTCGACGCACGCGGCGAACGCCGCTTCGCCCTCGGGCATACGGCCGGCGCGCACCGGATCGCCGCCGCTGATGTTTTCCGGTTCAACCGTTCGTTCTGGCTGATCGCGGCGCTCTGCATCACGTTCTACGGCTGCATTTTTCCGTTCGAGACGTTCGGGCAGAAATTTCTGATCGAGGCACGGCACGTGTCGCCGCGCACCGCGTCGCTGCTCGTGGGCATGGAGCCGTTCTTCTCGATGATCGGTGCGCCGTTTTTTGGATATCTCGTCGACCGCTACGCGCGGCGGTCGCTGTTCATGATGTTCGGGTCGCTGCTCATCGTGCCCGTGTATCTGATGCTCGGCTACACGGACATTCCACCGGTGATCCCGATGGCGATGATGGGCGTCGCCTTTGCACTGGTACCGTCGGTGATGTGGCCCGCGCTCGTTTACGTGGTCGACAGGTCGCGGCTCGGCATGGCGAACGGCATGCTGGATACGGTTCAACAGGTCGGGCTCGTCGCGATCAACCTGCTGATCGGATGGTCCAACGATCACTGGCTGGCGAGCGCGACAAACGGGGCCGGTTATCACGCGAGCATGTGGCTGTTCACCGCGATCGCGCTGCTCGCGGTTCTGTGCGCATTTGCCCTGTGGCGCGTCGAAACGGGTCCCGAGGCGCACGGGCTCGAAACGATCACCACGATGCGATAGGGCGGCGTCGGTGTGGAGAGGATCATGAAAATTTCCGGAATGAACTGGATGCAGGTTGAAGCCTGCGCTGAAACGCGACGGCCGGGCCGTCGTCCCCATGGGGAGCACCGAGCAGCACGGGTATCTGAGCCTGTCGGTCGACGCCATTCTCGCGGAGCGTGTCGCCTGCGAAGCCGCCGAGCCGCTTGGCGTGCCGGTGTTCCCGGTTCTCAGCTACGGCATCACGCCATACTTTCGCCGCTACCCGGGAACCGTCAGCCTTCGGCTCGATACGTATCAGCGCATCGTCGCCGACATCCTCGAAAGCCTCGCCGGCGTCGGCTTCACGCGCATCCTTTTCGTGAACGGGCATGGCGGCAACAGTCCCGGCGGATCGATTCTGCAAGAGTGGATGAACGAGCACGCGGGCGTCGCGGTGAAGTGGCACAACTGGTGGAACGCGCCGAAAACCGCCGCAACCGTCGAGGCCATCGATCGCGACGCGTCCCACGCGTCGTGGATGGAGAATTTCGCCTGGACGCGGCTGCCCGAACGTGGATCTCCCGTCAGAAAAAAAGACGATGATCGACATCGGCCGGATGCGGCTGATGGACGCCGCCGCCGTGAGGGCGTATCTCGGCGACGGCAATTTCGGCGGCGCCTATCAGAAACCAGAGGAAGAGATGAGCCGCGTCTGGCGCGCGGGCGTCGAGGAAACGCGCGAGGCGCTCGAAGGGCCGTGGGCGTAACCGCTGATCGCATTCTCGTCTGGGGCGCAGGGGCGATTGGCGGAACGGTGGCCGCATGCCTTGCGCGCGCCGGACTGGACGTCACGGTCGTCGACGCGAACGCCGCTCACGTTCGCGCAGTCCGCGATCGCGGTCTCGAGCATTACCGGTCCGATCGAACTGGTACATCCAGCCGCTGCACGCGCTCGAACCCCGCGAGCTCACCGGCAGTTGGCGCACGATCTTTCTCTGCGTGAAGGCGCTGCACACCGAGGCCGCCGCGCGGCAGCTGGAGCCGCATCTCGCGGCTGACGGTGTGGTTGTCTCGCTGCAGAACGGATTCAACGAGCTGACGATCGCGAGGATCGTGGGCCAAGCGCGTACGATGGGCGCGTTCATCAACTTCGGGGCGGACGTGGTTGGCCCGGGCGTCGTGCATTTCGCCGGGCGCGGGGCGGTCGTCGTCGGCGAACTGGATGGACGGTGGTACGGATCGCCTCACGAGCGTTCATCGTGCCCTGCTCGAGTTCGAGCCAGCGGCGATCGTCACCGACAATATCTGGGGCTACCTGTGGGGAAAGATGGGCTACGGAGCGCTGCTCTTCGCCACCGCGCTCACCAATGCCAGCATCGTCGAAGTCCTCGAATCGCGCGACGCTCGCGCCGCGCTCACGGCGCTGGCGCGCGAAGTGATGGCCGTCGCGGCCGCTGAACGCGTACGCGTCATGCCGTTCAACGGGTACGATCCGGCCGCATTCGGCGCGCACGGTACTGCAGCGGCGATCGATGCGTCGTTTGACGCGATGATCGCGTTCAATCGACGGTCCGCCAAAACGCACACCGGCGTGTGGCGGGACATCGCCATTCATCATCGCCAGACCGAGTGCGACGCACAGTTCGCGCCGATTTTGAACCTTGCGCGCACACACGATCTGCCGCTGCCGGCCTTGACGCGACTGGTCGCGCTGATGCGTGAGGTCGAGAGCGGCGCGCGCCCGCAGGCAATGGGAGAACCTCGCGAGGTTGTCGCGCGATGCCGTCGAGGCGAGGACCGATGCACGTTCGTTTTGACGGCCGGACCACGATCGTCACGGGCGCGGCGCACGGCTTCGGCCGCGCGATTGCCCTTGCCTTCGCGAGCCTCGGCGCCGATGTCCTCGCGTGCGACGTGGTGAAGAGCGAGCTCGACGAGACCGCGCAAATCGCGCGTGACGCGCGGCGATCAGCTGCACGTTCGCGTCGTCGACGTGAGCGATCGACAGGCCGTTCACGCGATGGTGGCGGAAACGCTCGACGCGCGCGGCCGCGTCGACATTCTCGTGAACGATGCGGGCGGTGTGCTGGGGCAGGTCGGCAGGCCCATCGAAGACGTCTCGCCGCAGGATTGGCGGGCGATCTTCGCCGTGAACCTCGATGGCGCGTTCTACTGCAGCCAGGCGGTCGCGCCCGCGATGAAGGCCGCCCGGTATGGCCGCATCGTCAACATCTCGAGCGGCGCGGGCCTCGGCATCAGCCTCACCGGCATTCAGGCGTACGCGTCGGCCAAGGCCGGCCAGATCGGGTTGACGCGGCAGCTCGCGCACGAGCTCGGGCCCTGGGGCATCACGGTCAACAACGTCGCGCCCGGCTTCGTGCGATCGAATCCAACGACCGAGAAGCAGTGGGAATCGTACGGGGAAGAAGGGCAGCGGCGGCTTGTCGAGAACATCGCGCTGAAGCGGCTCGGGTCGCCCGAGGATATCGTGAACGGCGTTCTGTTTTTCGCAAGCGATCACGCCGCCTGGATTACCGGCCAGACCTTGTCGATCGACGGCGGGCGCTGACCGCGGCCGCGCGTCGCACGCGATCTTTACAGGAGTGTTCGAATGGCAAATGAGCTCTTGCGCGTCGGTTCGCTAGCCGCCGCGCCCGGTGAGAAGCGGTACGGCGTGAACGAGATCGTTGTCGGAGGCCAGCCGTACAGGCTGCCGATGTGGCTCGTGAACGGGACCGCGGACGGTCCGACGCTCGTCGTCACGGGCGGTGTGCACGCGGCCGAGTACGCGAGCATCGCGGCGGCTCTCGATCTCGGGCGGTCGCTCGATCCGGCCAGACTCCGCGGTCGCGCCATCGTCGTGCCGGTGATGAACATGCCGGCCTTCACCGCACGTTCGATCTACGTGTGTCCCACTCGACGGCAAGAATCTGAACCGCGTGTTTCCTGGCGACCCACAGGGCACGGCATCACAGCAGATGGCCGCGTGGGTGTTCGACAACGTGATCGCGCAGGCCGATTACTACGTCGATCTGCACGGCGGCGACCTTGTCGAGGCGCTCGTGCCGTTCACGATTTTCTTCCGCGCGGGAAATGCCCGCGTCGACGATATGTCGCTCGAGATGGCCAAGGCGTTTGGCATCCGCTATCTGGTGTGCAGCGAGACGCCCGGGTCGACATTCTCTGCCGCCTCGCGCAAAGGCATCCCCTCGATCCTCGCCGAGTCTGGTGGGCAAGGCATCTGGACGCCGGAAGACGTCGGCCTGTTGACGAGCGGCCTCGACCGGCTGATGCGTCACTTGCACATGATCGCGGGCTCGGCACCTGAGCCGGCGCCGTTCACGCTGCTCGAGCAATTCCTGTGGCTGCGAAGCGAGCACGACGGCTTCTGGTTTCCCGCGGTGCCTGTCGGCGCGATGGTTCAGAAGGGCCAGAACCTCGGGACTGTGCAAGACGTGCGAGGGGCACGTGCTTCAGACGGCGCTCAGCCCCGGCGACGGTCGGGTGCTGTTCATCGTGTCGTCGCTCGCCATGAACCGCACTGATCCTCTGTTGGCGGTGGGCGCGTAGGTTATGAGCAACCGGAGTGATGCCGACCGCCGGCATCGACGCCGTCTTGCGCGTGCTCGCCGAAAACGAGCAACGCTACCTTCGCGAGCTCGCCGAGCTCGTGGCGATTCCTTCGATCAGCACCGATCCGGAGCGCGCGGCTGATGTGCGGCGCGGCGCGGAATGGGTGGCCGCGAGGCTGCGGCGGTCCGGCGATATCGACGTCGAACTCTGGGAAACCGCCGCGCATCCGGCCGTGTTCGGCCGATGGACGGGTGCGCCGGGCGCGCCGACGGTGCTCATCTACGGACATGTGGACGTGCAGCCGCCCGACCCGATTGAGCTCTGGGACTCACCGCCTTTCGTCCTCACTGAGCGCGACGGACGGCTCTACGGCCGCGGCGTCAGCGACGACAAGGCGTCGATGCTGCTGCCGATTCTCGCGGCGGAAGCATTCTTTGCGGCGCGTCAGCGGCCGCCCGTGAATCTACGATTCCTGATCGAAGCGGAAGAAGAAATCGGCAGCGTCGATCTGCCGGACCTCGTGCGCGAACGGCGAGACGCGCTCGCGTGCGATGTGGCGCTGTCGGCGGATGGCGGGATGTGGCGCGCCGATGTGCCGAGCATCACGGTCAGCGCGCGAGGTCTCGCCTCGCTCGCGTTCACGGTTCGCGGACCGCGAAAGGACCTGCACTCGGGCCGGCACGGCGGCGGCGTCGCCAACCCGCTGCACGCGGCGGCCGCGCTCGTCGCGTCGCTTCATGACCAGGGTCGCGTCGCCGTCGATGGCTTCTACGATGACGTGGAGCCGATTGAACCGGCGCTCGTGAGTGCGCTCGATCGTCTGCCGTTCGACGAGGCGCGGTATCTCACCGAGCATCGGTGCACCGGCGTCATTCGGCGAGGCCGGATACGGCACGCTCGCGCGCCAGTGGTATCGGCCGACCATCGAGGTGAACGGTCTGTACGGCGGCTATCAGGGGCCCGGCAGCAAGACGGTGCTGCCGAGCGTCGCGCACGTGAAGATCACGTGCCGCCTCGTGCCGCGCCAGGAGCCGCTCGACGTGATCGCGAAGATACGAGCGCACCTGGAACGGCGCTGTCCGACCGGCGTGACTCTCCTCTTCGAAGAGGAGAGCCACGGCTCCGCCGCGTATCGCGTTTCCGCAGACAACCGCGCCGTCCGCGCCGCAGCCGACACGCTGCACGAAGTCTTCGGAACGCCCGCCCTCGTCGTCGGCATGGGCGGCACCGTGCCGGTGACGACGACTTTTCGCGAAGTCCTCGGCGTCGATACCGTGTTCTTCTCGTTCAGCACGGCCGACGAGGACATCCATGCACCGAACGAGTTCTACCGGCCCGAGCGCTTTCACATCGGGCTGCGAGCGTGGCCGCTGCTGTGGCACAACATCGCGTCCGCCTGGGCGTGATCGCGATCAGCCCGGCGCTGTCCTTCAGCGCTTTCAACGCCTTCTCGTAAACCGGCAGGTTGATTTTCTGATTCTCCGGAACATTCCGGAGCGCGATCTCCCAGTTCGCGATCGCGTTCTTGCGATCGCCAATCGCCGTGTAGCCCCGAGCGAGCCCGACGTAGGTCACGAACTGATCGTCGGGGTGCTGCTGGCGATTGAGCTTGAACACCGCCATCGCGCGATCGTTTCGGCCACCCGCGATCAACCTGACGCCGTACTGGTGTATCGAGAACGGTGGCGCGCCAGGCAAGCGAACGGCTTTGTCCATGACCGCGTCCGCGTCCGGCACGCGATCCATCGCGGTGAGGACAGCCGCCTTCGTCTGCAGCGTGAAGAAGTCTTCACGTCCTTGCGCGGCGCCTCGGAACGGATCGCTGATCGCCTTGTCCGCCCAGACGAGCGCTTCCGTCAGATTCACTTTGTTGTCCGCGCAGAACTGCGCGGCGCGCTGCCAGTTCTGATAGTTGAACCCAGGCCATCCGAGCAGATCTTTCCTTAACTCGGCGACGTACAGCTCGGTCGCGTTCGGCACCTCGATCTTGAGGGGAACGCGTTTGTTCTCCCACTGGAGGAACGCGACCGCCGACGCCGGGCGGCGATCATCGAATCCGTACGTCATGAACTCGGTGTAGGCAGCCGGCTCCGGATTGGTGGGCACGCGCAGGGCGTCGTTCGCCGGATCGTATTGAAAGCTGCCCCACCCGATCTGCTTCGAAAAGATCCACGACCACGGGCCAGACTTCTCCAGGTCGAGGAAGAGTGCGTACGTGCCTGCCGCGAGCGGCTTGCCGTTCACGACGACGTCGTGCGAAAACGAGATCGTCGAGCTCTCGTTCGCGCCGGCGCGCCACGGTGCGGCATGCGACGGCCCGAACCCTTCGTCCACGAACCCGTAGTGCAGGAGCTCGCCCCAGATGTGACCGGTGCGATCGGCGCCGCCGCCGCCGTGCACGTTGGGGCTGTGGTACGCGATCGTCACCTTGACCAGGCCGATCCATTGCGATACCTCGGCCTTTTGGTTGTCGCCGTTCGGAGGAAGCGGAAGCTCGGACCGTTCCTGAGCGGCGGCGGAAACGCCGCACAACGAGACGATCAGGAGAACCAACCGACCGACGCCGAGAATGTTCGTCAAACGCATAGCAGCAGTCTCCAGATCACGAGATGCAGAATGTGTGTGCATCACACCTGCAACAATCGTGCGGCTGCCGGACATCGAGTGGAACGGCGCAGACTCCAGACTTCGACTAAGGATTTCGTTCGCCGCGAAGAGCTCCGTTCCCACGATCGAAAACGCGTCGTCCGTTTTCGCGCACTCGGCAGCCTGCATGCCCGGCGCTGCGCGTCACCGACTACAATCACGGTTCTGATGGGTGACAGTTCGCGCGACAGCGAGTTGCCGGCGCCGTATCGCTGGGTGATTCTCGCCTTCGGTGTGCTGGCGTACGCCGCGACCCAGTTCGCGCGTCAGAACTACGCAGGCATTCAGAAGTTCATCGCCGCGGATCTTCATCTCGATAAAGCGTCGGTCGGCCTGCTGGGCTCGGCGTTCTTCTACGCGTACGCCCTGTTTCAAATGCCTTGGGGCGTCGCGTCCGACAAGTGGGGAAGCCGGTCGATTACCGCGATCGGCGTGCTGCTCGTCGCGGGCACCATGGTCGGATTCGCGGCGAGCGCAACCGAGGCGCAGCTGATGTTCTGGCGTGCCGCGAGCGGCATCGCCGGCGCGGCGGTCTACGTCGCTATGAGCGGCGGCGTCGCCCGTTGGTTTCCACAGAGTGAACGCGGTCTGAGCCAGACCGCGCTCGGCGGCGTGGGCGGCGCCCTCGGCGAGAGCACGGCGTTCTTTCTGCTGCCGGCGATGTCGATCTTCATCGCGTCGGGATGGCGCGAGGCGACGTTCATGGTCGCGGGCGTGCTGGCGGCCATCGGCATCCTGTGTGCGATCTTCTTACGATCTGCGCCGGCGAATCGGCCGGCGACCACGCGAAAGCCGTTCGACGCAGCGCTGCTCGCCGATCCACAGCTCTGGGCATTGACGTTCCTCTATAGCGGCTTCATCATGGCCATCCGAATCGTGCAGCCGTGGATTGCGGTGTACGCCGCGGACGTGTTCCTGGCGCACGGATTCAGCACCAGCCGGGCGATCCTGAGCGGCGGCCTGCTCGCCGTGGTGGCCTACTCGCTCCTCGGACGCGGTCTCGGCTGCCCGTTGGCCGGCCGCGCATCGGACCGGGCGCTCGACGCGGGTGTGTCGCGGACCACCGTGGCGACGGGCTGGCTGTTGTTCGCGCTCGTGCTCCTCGGCATTCTGTCTCGTGGAACGACGACGGCGTGGTCGCTCGGGATCACGGCGTTTCTGCTCGGCACGGCCATCAATTCGTTCTCGCTCGTGACCGCGTCGATCTCCGACGCGTACGGCCCTCAGCGAACAGCGTCGATCGTGTCGTTCGTCAACATGGTCGCGCAGCTGGCCGGGGCGACCGGCCTCGCGCTGAGCGGCTACGCCGGCATCTCGCTGAGCGCGCAAGCCGGCAACTCGCTCGCGGAATACCGCGGCATCTGGTTGGCGGCGATGGTGGGCGTCGCCGTGATGACGACGATCGGGTCATTCATTCAGTGGCGCTGCCGCCACGCGGCACGGCTGCCGATGAACACGTCGACCCACGTGACACGCGCAAGACTCTAGAGGCTGCGCCGAGAGGAACTGCCGCGCCGGGCAGTTCGATCACGAGCTGCGGTCACGTGCCGCGGCTGGCGTGAGCGTCACCGATGTGCGTAACGCAGCGCGGCGGCGCTTCGCTTCGTCGAGCGACTGTTTTCTTTCACGCGGCGCGCGCGACTTCGCCCCAAGCACCAGCGCAACGCCGCCGGCGATCACAATCGCAGCGATCCCGATGGACATCGTGATGCGCTCGCCGGCGAGCCCGGCGCCGAGCGCGACTGCAATCAGCGGGTTCACGTACGCGTGCGTGCCGACTCTGGATGCCGGCGCGACGCCAAGGAGAAACATGTAGGCCGAGAACGCGACGATCGATCCGAAAATCGTGAGATACGCCAACGCCGCGAGCGACGAGCCCGAGACCGCATGCGGATCGAAGCGGTGCGCCTCGCCGATGGCGGCTGAAACGAGCAGCAGCAGCGCGCCGCCCGCGGTGAGCGGCATGCCGGCATTCAGCAGAAGCGATTTCGGCAGCCGCGGCTGCGAGTACACCGAGCCGATGGCCCAGGCGAGCTCGCCGACGATGATCACCGCCATCGGCCACGCGGCCGACGGTACGGCCAGCCCGCGGGCCACGAGCAGAACGACGCCGACGAGGCCGACCGTCAGGCCGCCGAGCGTTCGCGGCGACGGACGCGAGCCGCGCACCCATTCAATCAAGGTCAGCCAGAACGGCAGCGTTGCCACGAGCAGCGCCGCCATCCCCGACGAAATCCGCTGCTCCGACCACGCGAGCGCGGCGTACGGCAACCCGAACATCAGAGCGCCAGCCAGCGTCGCGTCTCCCCACGCGCGCATTCCGGCCCGTTCGCCGCGAAGGAGCGCGATCGTCAGCAGGAACGCGCCCGCGCTCGCGCATCGGATGCCCATCATCAGGACCGGAGGAATGGTGGCGATCGCCATCCTGATCGCGAGAAAGGTCGAACCCCAGATGACGTAAATGGCGGCGTAGGCGAGAACGGTCAACATGTAACCCTCAAAATATCTATTGAAGGTTACATCGCCGAAGTGGTAACTTGTCAAGGACTATTTGATGGTTACATCTACGAGGACCACGCCGCCGCCGAATCCTGCGAGCCGGTCGCAGCCGGGCTATCGATTCGACTTCTGCGGCGGTCAGGTCGCCGTCGATTTCACGAACACCGTCGGCGATCGTGGCGCCGATCCGGAGGAACACCTGAATACGTTCGGCGACCTCCTCGCCTGGGCTGAAGCGCGCGGAGTCCTCACGCGGCGCATCGCGGCCCTGCTTCGGCGTCAGGCCGCGACCGATCATGAGGGAGCCCGCCGGGCGCATCGGCAGGCCATCGAACTGCGGGAGGCGCTCTACCACGTGCTCGCAGCGGCAGCCGAGAAACGGCAGCCCGCCGCAGGCGATCTCGACGCGCTCAACGCCTACGTGGCCAGGACATTCGAAGGGGCGGCATTGTCGCCGGCCGGCGCACGGTTCACGCTGGAGACGCGCCGACGCGCGGATTTCGCGGACGTGCTGCGGCCGATCGTTCGTGCGGCCGTGGATCTGCTGACCTCCGATGACGTCGAGCACCTCGGCCGGTGTGCTGACGAATCGTGCGCCTGGTTATTTCTCGACACCACGCGCAGCCGCACGCGACGCTGGTGCGACATGAAGGCCTGCGGCAACCGCAACAAGGTCCGGCGCTTCCGCCTCGGCGCCAGCCGTTAGCTTTTGGGTGTCTGACTTTGTGCCGCGTCGCTTTTGCGACGCGAGGGCGGGATGCGGTGCCGCTCCGCTTACGGACACCGCGATCCCACTGACTTGTCGTGCTGTTCAACGATCCGCGTTACTTCCGCTTCGTCCCACGCGTTGTCGTGGCACGCCGAACACGAGTCTTGGCGTCGCCGGTCCTCGCCTGGGTCATCAGCTCGCGCGCGATCTCGGTCAGCCAGCTGTCGGCCACTTCCTCTTCAGCGAGCGTCTTGCTGAGCAGCTGCGCGACGAGCGGCAAGGCCAGCTGCGCAGCGAGCGTGCGTGCCGTGCCATACGCCGATATCTCGTAGTGTTCGACCTTTTGCGCCGCCGCGATGAGCGCGAGGTCTGCCGACGCATCGTCGCCCGAATCGGCGCCTTCCTCGATCGTTTCATCACCCTCGGCCAGCAGGCCCGCCATACCTTTGCAGCGCTGCGCCTCGGCGCTCACGCCGACGAGCGCGAACACTTCATGGAGCCGCTGCACGTGCTGCTCGGTTTCCGCCAGATGTTTCTCGATCGCGACTTTCAAAGGTTGCGCGTTCGCCGCCGCGGCGATCTTTGGCAGTGCCTTGACGAGCTGAGCTTCCGCATCGAGGAGATCCTGAAGATGCCGTACCAGCAGTGCTTCGAGCACTTCGGGCGCCGCGGCGGTGTTCGTCGTGCGGCCGTCGATCTCGGCTCGCGAATCGCCCGAGGGCCTCAGCTCGCGGAACGCTGGTGATTCGACAATCTCGAGCCCTTCGCCCTCATTCCACGGACCGCGCGTGTCGATCTCGCCGTCTTCGCCGGTCCCGGTCGAGTCGTTGAAAAACTGATCGACCAGGCCTGCCGTCGGCGGAATCTGTCCGATCGTGAAGCGGGGCTTGCCGAGGCTCTCCAGCGCCGCCGTGAACGCGCGCATGTGCGTGATTTCGCGCGTCATCAGGAACTGGAGTGCGTCGCGCGTGCCGGAGTCGGCCGTGAAGTTCAACAGCCGTTCGTACACGATCTTCGCGCGCGCCTCGGCGGCGATGTTGCTCCGAAGATCGACGTCGAGCTCGCCGGTGATCTTCAGATAATCAGCGGTCCACGGATTTCCCTGCGAATTGAACAGGTTGACGCCGCCGCCGCCGGCAATCGCGATCAGCGGGTCGGCCTCGGCTGCGTCCCGATCGAATTTGAGCGGCTTCAGATGAAGACGTGCGAGCGCACCGACCACCTCCAGGTGGCTCAGCTCTTCCGTCCCGATATCCATCAAGAGGTCCTTGAGCGCAAGGTCGTCGCAGTTCAGCCCTTGAATCGAGTACTGCATCGCGGCGGCGAGCTCGCCGTTCGCGCCGCCGAACTGTTCGAGCAGCATATTTCCGAACGCCGGGTCGGGCATGTCGACGCGGACGGTGTACATCAACTTCTTCACATGGTGATACATGGGTCTCCTTACAAATGAACGGTGTTGGACATGTCGTCTTCACCCTCCGGGTTTATGGCGGCATACACTACGCCGCCTGTCGGCGCGCTGCGCTCGTGCGCCTGGTCTTGCTGCAACGATGCGCGTCATTTCGTCGAGCGCCGACAAGAATCGGAAGGGCCACGGGTCGCCGGTTGCAAGCACGCGACCGTTTGATCGGGATGGGTGATCGGGTGATCGGGTGATTGGAGTGATCGGGTGATTGGGTGATTGGGTGATTGGGTGACGGCAGACCCGTTGCGGACGGAACGGTACGGAAGTGCTCGGGTTTCTCGTGCTCGGGCTTACATCTGAGATCGCGCACGAATGGCTGCTCGCGTCGGCTTCGCCGGCACGGCCGTGTTACTCCTTTACGCGCTCATCTGGATCATCCTCATTGGTGCTGAGCCTTTGCGCGGCAGCGCGCGGTCCCGAGCTTTCTCGGGTGATCCCCGATCGCGTCGAGGCCGGCCTGTATCAGCATCGCGAGCGGCACATACGCCGCGCGAGCGGTCGCGCCTGACTCTCGGCGAGCTCCATCAAATAGCAAGTACAATGCTCTTCCATTCCAGGGAGCCATCGTGAACCACGGCTGCGCGCTCGTCGGAATCGGCTGCTTCGTGACGGCCTGTGCCGGCGGCGGCAATTCTTCATCCGTAGGGTCCGTCGCGTCCCCAACGAATGCCACATCGTCATCAAACGGTGATTGATCACACACATGAAAAAGCATCGTCGGAGCCGTCGGGAATTTCTCGGACTGACCGGCGCCGGCCTGGCCGGCGGTCTTGCGGCCATTCCGTCGTTCAGTGCGACAGTTTCAGCGGCTGCGCAGTCCGCGGCGGAGGCGCGTGATGCCGACCTCCTCGTGCTGAACGCGAAGGTGTACACGGTTGACGACGCCATGCCGAAAGCGGAGGCCTTTGCGGTGAAGTCCGGCCATTTCGTCGCCGTCGGCACGAGCGCGGAGATCAAAGCACTGGCCGGCAAGAACACGCAGACCTTCGACGCGAAGCAAATGACGGTCGTCCCCGGATTCACCGATTGCCACAACCATGCGGGGGGCGACGTGCTGCTCTACGACGTGCTGGTGGGCAATCCGTTCGAGGTCGAGTTCGTCACGATCCGCAGCATCGTCGACAAGCTTCGAGCGAAGGCGCACGACACGCCACCCGGAACATGGGTAGAAGGCTACTTCTTCGACGACACGAAGCTGAAGGACAAGCGTGCGCTCAACGTGCACGACCTCGACGAGGTGTCGAAGGATCATCCGGTGGCGGTGCATCATCGCGGCGGCCACACGTCGTTCTACAACAGCAAAGCGCTCGAGATGGCCGGCATTACCAGGAGCACGCCCAATCCGCCGGGCGGCACGTTCGATCGCGATGAGCGAGGCGACCTGAACGGCCGCGTCACCGATCGCGCGGGGAACGTGTTCAACAAGGTGGGGAACCGCCAGACATTCAGCGCCGATAAGCGCGCACAGCGCGATCGCGATGGCCTTGCCCACATCTCCAAGCAGTTCGTCCGCTATGGCCTGACCACCGTGCATCACGAAGGAGGTAATCTCGCGGCCCTCCAGCAGGTGCGCGCGCGCGGCGATCTGCTGCATCGCGTGAGTTACGAGGCGAACGGTTCCGTGCTGGAGTCGATGCTCAGCGGCGGGTTCTCAACCGGCTTTGGCGACGAGTGGATTCGACTGGGCGCCACCGCCGAGCACACCGTCGACGGTTCGTTCTCGGAGCGCACGATGGCGCTGAGCGTGCCGTATGCGGGCGTCGATCCGCCCTACAAAGGCAACATCACCGTCACGCAGCCCGATCTGAACGCGTGGATCGAGCGGGTGCACCGCGCGGGCATCCAGGTCAACTGCCACGCCAACGGCGACGTCGCGATCGACATGGTGCTCACGGCGGTCGAGCGCGTCCAGAAAATGCTTCCGCATGCCGACATGCGCCCGAAGATCACGCACTGCACGCTGATCAATGACGATCTGCTCCGCCGGATGAAGGCGACGGGAACTGTCCCGGCCGCGTTCACCACGTACGCCTACTACAACAGCGACAAGTTCCACTTCTACGGCGAATCGCTCATGAAGCGATGCATGGCGTTCCGGTCGTTTCTGGACGCCGGCATCCCCGCGGCCGCCGGATCGGATTTCAGTCCGGGGCCGTTCGCGCCGCTGATGGGCATCCAGGGCATGGTGACCCGCACAGGGTGGGATGGCCAGACATGGGGCGCGAACCAGCGCGTCAGCGTCGACGAGGCGTTGCGGATCAACACGCTGAATGGCGCCTACGCCTCGCGCGAAGAGGCGATGAAGGGTTCGATTACCGCGGGGAAGCTTGCGGACTTCGTCGTGCTTGCGGACGACCTGCACACTGTCCCCGAAGGGAAGATCAAGGACATTCAGATCGTCCGCACCGTGGTCGGCGGTTCGACGGCCTTTCAGGCGTGAGCCGCCGGCGATCTAGCCGCCGCGCGTCGAGCGCGTCGTCGCGCTGATCTGCAGGTCGAACCCGTTCGGCGTCGTCGTGTGATAGCTCTTGTAGCGGCGAGGTGTGGATGTCGCCGCGGCCGCCGGTGTCCTCGCGCGTCGTCAGCCCGCGCTTGTCGAGCTCCGCCTTCACCTGATCCGGATCGAACGGCGTGATGCCGAACGCGATGTGTCCCATCGTGGCGCGCCGGCGCCGGCGGCGTCGTCGCGGCGGCGCCGCACCGCGATTGCCTCCGCCGCCGCGCCGGATGATGATGTCGCCGATATCGCCGATCTCGCACTGGTTCTGGCTGCCCTCGTCGGTGCCCGGCTTCCAGCCGAGCAGCGCCGTGTAGAACGCGACGGTCTCCTTGTAGTTCGAGACTTCGAACGAGATGTGATCGAGCCAGATCGTCTTCCAGTTCGTGGGTTCGAACGGCGCCGGCGCGGACGTCTTGCCGTTCGCCGCGCCCTGACGCCGGTTGCTTCGGTTGCCGTTGCTGATCTGCAGATCGAAGCCGTCCGGATCCTTCACGTGGAAGCTCTGAAAGTCCTTGCCGTGGTTGTCGGCGACCGGCGTCAGGCCGCGCTTGCGCAGCTCCGCTTCGACGTTCTTCGCGTCCCACGGCTCGATGCCCCAGCAGAAGTCCGTCGAACACGGCGAGCCGCGGCGCGCGCGGACCGCCTCCGCGCCACCACCGCGGCCGCCGCCCGCTGGCATCGCGCATCGGGCGCCGCGGGCGGCGGTGGCGGCGCCTGATAGCCGCCGCGGATCACGAGACCGCCCCAGTCGCCGATGTCGAGCACCGCCTGCTTGCCGTCGTCGCTTCGGATCTTCCAGTTCATGAGCGCGGCGTAGTACGCCGCCTCCTTCGGGTAGTCGGCCGCCTGACAGGAGAAGTGATCGAGCAGCACCGTCTTCCATCCGGTCGGCTCGAACGGCAGCTTGGCCGGCGTCGGGTCGCACTCCGGCGTGCCGGCGCGGGCGCCGCCGCACTGGCCCTGGGCGAAGGCGGACGCGGGACGAATCGCGACGGCGACGCCGAGCGCCTGAGCAGTTGGCGGCGCGACAGCCGGCCACGATCGAAATCCTTGAACAGCATGGCCAGGTCGGCACTCATCGATCGCTCCTCCAGTCAGCCAAATGCGAAAAAACTCGCCCAGAGTATGCGGCCGCGACCGGCTGGAGGCAAGCGCACGTCGTTCGCGCTTCTACGAACGTGCGTGCTCCCAGTAATAGAGAAGGGAAAGAGCCAGGGCAACAGCCGCGGTCGGGAAGGCCAGGCGCCGTGCGATTCGAGACGGTTGGCTCCAGTCCGCAGTTGCGAGAAAGGCGAGCCCAGTCGGAACAAGCGCCGCCAGCGACAGCTGAAAAATGTGAGCGCCGGTCCCTTCGTCGCGGTCGGGTGGCGGCAGATGGCCCGCGACGATCGCGCGCGCGACGACCTGGAGCAGCGGCAGGAGCGCGGTCATGGAGAAGACAACGAGCCCGATGGCGCTCGCGCGATTGACATGTTCCTCAGTCATTGTCGTCCCTCCGCAACAGAGATATTATCGCAAATTACTTTTCAGTGCAAAGTAAAGAGGCCCGCCAGCTTCGTCAACGGCGTTCTCACCGCAGCGTCGAAGTCACTCGTGCGGTTGAATTCCAGGCCCCCTGCTCAGCCGTAACGCCAACGCAGCGGATTACGTTTCTGTCGTTAAGTTTTTTCTTCCATGCGGCCGCTGCAACGGTCGCCGGTAGTAGTATGCTGCGCGCAATCGAAAGGGACTCTATGAAGTCTTCACGTGTGCGCATCGCGATCGTCGGCGGTGCGGTTCTCGTCGGAACGGCGCTCGGTCTCGTCGCGACCAAAACACTCGCACCGCATCGTCAGGCGGCGCCCGGCTTCGCGCTCAAGAAAGGTGTGCTGGCGAAAGACAGCACCAACAAGCGCGCGCTGTTCGGGACCAACGACGTGCGGGGCCTTTACACGCCCGCCATGGAGGATTACCAGAAGCGCGCGTTTCCGGCTGGCGACGTCGCGCCGGAGTCGACGATTGCGGCGTGGAACGGGTGGGCGTCGCTCAATGGCAACCCGCATTCCGCCGGAAGCTGGCAACTCGTTGGCCCGAGCATCGCGAACGTCCCGGGCGTGTTGAATGCGCTTGGCGATGCCGCGCCTTACATCACGGCGGGCCGCGTCACAGGGATGGCGCTGGCGCCCAACTGCTCTGAAGGTCATTGCCGTCTGTACGTCGCGGCAGCCGGCGGCGGCATCTGGAGAACCGATAAGGCGCTTCACACGAATCCCTCGCAGAAATGGGAGTACATCTCCGGCAGCTTCGGCACGAACGCGATCGGATCGCTTCTTCTCGACGCCGCCGATCCGACCGGCAACACGTTGTACGCGGCCACCGGCGAGGAGAATGCTTCCGCCGACTCGGAAGCCGGCGTCGGCATCTATAAGACGACCGACGGCGGCGACCACTGGTCGTTGGTGCCCGGCAGCGATATGTTCTTCCAGCGATCGATTGGACAGATGGCTCTCGACAGCGCCGGCAATCTTCTCGTTCCGATCGGCAGCGGCGTACGAGGCATCAGCTCGGTCAGCGGCGGCTCGCTTTCGAGCGGCTCGACCAACCACCCGCTTCCGGTCCGCGGCCTCTGGCGTCAGGCGGGCTCCATATTTACGCTGATCTGGGCGTCTCCCGCGCCGGCCCGTGGTTCGACGACCGTGGCCGTGGATCCGACGCATGCGGGGATCATCTACGTCAACGGCTTCCAGCAGGGCATCTGGCGCTCGACCAACAACGGTCTCACGTTCAATCAGATATTCGCGCCGAGAGATAACACGCCGGCCACGTTCAATTCGGCGACCGACCGCAGCGAGTTCGCTGTCACGACGCTTTCGAGCGGAGCGACCCGCATGTATGTCGGCGAAGGCCAGGGCGGCGCGACGGGCCACCTCTCGGATTTCTGGCGCAGCGACAACGCCGATACCGCGGCGACGTTTGCATCGTTCGGCGGCGCGCAAGTGCAGGACTACTGCACCGACCCAGTGCTGGTACGACAACGTGGTGTACACGCCGGCCGGGCATCCGGACGTCGTTTATCTTCTCGGGTCATTCAGTTACGGCCAGCTCGGCGGCGTATCGAACGGCCGCGCCGTGCTGCTCTCGAGCGATGGCGGCACGACCTGGAGCGATCTCACGCAGGACGGCGATCCATCGCACGCCGAGTTCACACATCCCGATCAGCACGCGATCGTGACGCTGCCCGGCAACCCGTACCTGTATTGGGAAGGCTCGGATGGTGGCATCGTCAGCTCGGACGGCACGTTTGCCAACGTTGCCGCCAAGTGCGACAGCCGACCGTTGAACGCCGCCGGCATGGCACTCTGCAAGAGCCTTCTGTCACGTGTGCCGAACCAGTTGGCCAACGACATCAACCGCGGTTTCTCGACTCTGCAGTTCCAGAGCCTGTCCGTGAGCGCGCAGCATCCGAACAGCATCGTTCAGGGCGGCACGCAGGACAACGGCACATGGCAGAACGGCGGGAACCACGCGGCGAACGCCAGCTGGAATCAGATCATGTACGGCGATGGCGGGCTCTCCGGCTTCAGCTCGACGAACGACGCCTTGCGCTTCAACACGTTCACCGGCCAGGCGAACGACGCCAACTTCCACAACGGCGATCCGACGAAGTGGGTCATCATCTCGGCGCCCATCTTCGACAGCCCGGAGGGCGCGTTCTTCTACCCGCCGGTCGTCGCCGATCCGCACAAGGCGAACGGCGGCACGATCTTCCAGGGTTCGTTCAGCGTGTGGCGCACTCAGGATTGGGGCGGCAACCAGGCATTTCTCGAAGCGAACTGCCCCGAGTTCACGACCTCGGCCGCCCAACCGGGCTGCGGCGACTTCGTTCCAGATCGGACCGGCCGGCGCGACTGACCTGACCGACACGTTCGCCATTAATTACGGGGCCGACCGCCGCGGGAGCGCGGTCGCGTGGATTCAGCGCACGCCGAGTAACGCCGGCACGGTTTGGACGGCGACCGGCGCAGGCCGCGTGTTTATCTCCGACAACAGCAATGCGGCTGCGGCTTCCGTGCTGTGGCACCGGATCGATGCGGCAGTCGCCAACAGTCCCACGCGGTACATCAGCTCGCTCGCCGTCGATCCCGCCAACGTGCACCACGGCTGGGTCTCGTACTCGGGCTACAACGTGAACACGCCGACGACACCGGGCCACGTGTTCGAAGTGACCTGGAGCGGTGCAGGGTCGGCGACGTGGATCGATCGCAGCTTCAACCTGCCGGACTTCCCGATCACCGCCGTCATTCGTGACGACGTGACCGGCGATCTCTACGCGTCGTCGGATTTCGGCGTGATGAAGCTCGCGAACGGCGCAACGCAGTGGACGGTGGCGGGCGCCGGGCTGCCGAACGTCGAAGTGGCGGGCCTCACGATCTCGCAGCGTGTGCTCTACGCGGCGACCCACGGTCGCAGCGCCTGGACGCTGCAACTGCCGTAGCGTGCTCGAGGGCGGGGCAGCGCTGCTGCTGCCCCGCGCCTCACTCCGTCGCCGCTGCGCCGCACAGTTCCCCGCGCAGCACCGTTACCGCCTGGCCGAGCAGCCGCACACGATCGCCATCGAGCACCGCCTGTATGACACCGCCGCGCTCAGACAGCTGCCGCGCGTGAAACGTGTTTTTCCCGAGTCGCCGGCTCCAGAACTCCGCCAGACAGCAGTGCGTTGATCCGGTGGCCGGATCTTCGTCGATGCCGAAGACCGGCGCGAAATATCGCGAGACGAAATCGAAAGCAGGATCAGCCGAGCGGCTGGTCACGATCACGCCACGCGCTTCGAGCGCGCGCAGCCGGCTGAAGTCCGGACGCATCCTTCGGACGGTCGCCTCGTCGTCGACTTCGACGAGGTAGTCGAAGCGGCTTTTACCGACGTACACCGACGGGAGCTCGAGCGCTTCGAGCAACCCGGGCGGCACGCTGGTCGCCTGCTCCGGAGTTGCGGGAAAATCGAGCTCGATCCAATCGCCGCGTCGCGTCGCGGTCAATATTCCGCTTCGCGTGTCGAACCGTGCCGGTCGATCCAGCGGATGCTCGCCAGTCGACCAGAGCACATGCGCGCTGGCGAGCGTCGCATGGCCGCACAGATCGACTTCGACGGCCGGCGTGAACCAGCGCAAGCCAAATGCATCGCGTCCGCGCACGACGAACGCGGTCTCGGACAGGTTCATCTCGCGGGCGACCAGTTGCATCCAGCGTTCGCTGCGCGGCTCGTCGAGCACGCACACCGCCGCCGGGTTGCCGCCGAACGCGGCGTTTGTGAACGCATCGACCTGCGTGATCCGAGCATCAGAGGGCTCCCGCGGCTTCGAGCGCCACCGACGGGATCGGGGCACCGGTCGCGCGCACGAGCGAGGCGTACGCCGCCATGAGCCGGGTGGTGATCTCGCCAGGCGCGCCGGATGCGATCACTCGGCCGTCAACCGATCCCACCGGCACGACTTCGGCCATCGTGCCGCACACGAAGACTTCGCGAGCCGTCCAGACGTCCACGAGCGAGAGCGGCCGCTCGTCCACCGAGAACCCTTCGGTCGCCGCAATCTCGATAACCGTTTCCCGCGTGATGCCCTTCAGCGTCTGGTCGTCGTCGGTGGTGTCGCGACGCCGCGGCTATCGACGATGAAGATGTTGTCGGCGGTGGCTTCGGCGACGTGACCGTCGTGACCGAGAAAGAGTGCTTCGTCGGCGCCACGGTCGCTTGCGTCCATTTTCGCGAGAACGTTGTTCAGGTAATTCAGCGACTTGATCTCCGGGCTCAACGCGTCGCTCGCGATGCGGCGAAAAGGCGACGTCGCGAGCGAGATGCCCTTGTCCGGCGCATGGCGGTACAGGGCGCCGACCGGCCGCGCGATGACGAAGACGTCCGCGCGGGGGCAAGACCGCGGATCGATTCCGAGATCGACCGACGCCCCGTGTGACGACCAGGCGAATGTAACCGTCCACGAGGGCGTTCTGGCGGCATGTTTCGAGCACGATGTCGGCGACGTCGCGCGGAGACTCCGGATGTCGAGGCGAATGGCTTTCGCCGATTCGAACAGCCGCTCGATGTGCCGATCGAGCTTGAACACCCGACCGTTGTACGCGCGGATACCTTCGAAGATTCCGTCGCCGTACAGCAGCCCGTGGTCGAACACGCTCACGCGGGCGGCGTGTGCCGGGCCCCAGCGTTCCGTTCGCGTAGATGATCCCGTCCATTTTCAGTCCTTTCGATACAATGAGTCGAACGCCATGGAGATAATGAAGAAAGCGAGACGCTCCCAAACAGAGCCAATCGGTGATTGGTCTGTTTCGCGCGCTCGGACCGGACGGGTCGACCGTTCCGCGCATTCGCCCGATCTACCGCCGCCTCGTGGACGTCGTCGAGCGCGGAATTTCCCGGCAGGCGCTCCCACCGGGTTTTCAGCTGCCCCCGGAACGCGATCTCGCCGGCGCGTTGCGCATGAGCCGCGCGACCGTCGTTGCGGCGTATCGAGAGCTCGAGGCGCGCGGACTCGTGCGGGCCTACGTTGGACGAGGAACGTTCGTCTGCGCGCGGCCCGATCCCGGCAGCGCGCCGTTTGCGTGGCGCGGGAAGGTGTCTGCGAGCGCGCTGCAGTCGGTTGATTCAACGGTTCGCGACCTTGTCGGCCACGCCGCAGATGCCGCTGTCGTTTCCTTCGCCGCCGGGCAGCCCGCGCTCGAGTGCTTTCCGGTTGACGCGTTTCGCGCGGCCGTCGATCGGGTGCTCACGCGCGATTCGCGGGCGGCGCTCCAATTCGGCGCGACGGAGGGGCAGCCGCGGTTTCGCGCGGCCGTCGCGGAACGCTTCGGCGGAAACCCTGAGAACGTGCTTGTGCTCGCGGGCGCGCAGCAGGGTCTCGACCTGCTCGCCCGGTGCCTCGTCGATCCCGGCGATGCGGTGGTGCTGGACAGGCCCGGCTATCTCGGCGCGATCGGGAGCTTTCGTGCCGCCGGCGCGCGGCTCGTCGGGTGGGACATCCGTCGCGCCGATCTTGACGAGCTCGAGGAACTGCTCGTCCGCTACCGTCCTAAATTGATGTACCTCAACCCGACGTTCCAGAATCCGACCGGCACCACGCTGCCGATTCGCACGCGCCGCGAGCTGATCGATCTGGCGGAGCGGTACCGCGTGCCGATCATCGAAGACGACACATATCGTGAGCTGACCGTCACGCACGAGCCGCCGCCGTCGCTGTATGAGCTCGACGAGGTCAACGCGGTCGTGATTCGCTTGCACAGCTTTGCGAAGATGCTGGCGCCCGGCCTGCGGCTCGGATGGATTTCAGCCGTGCCGGCGATAGTGGAGCAGCTCACGCTCATCAAGCAGCGCGTCGATCCGCACACACAGAGTCTCGCGCAACTCGCCGTCACTGAGTTGCTCGAAACAGGCGTATTCGATCGCCACCTTGCCGCCCTGCGTGGCGAGCATCGTCGCCGGCGGGACGCGATGGCGAGCGCCCTGCGGCAACACATACCTCCGGGCAAGTTACGGTTCGCCGTGCCGGATGGCGGCCTCTATTTCTGGTGCGAATTCGACGGCGGCGTTCGGGCGAGGTCGGTGCACAACGAGGCGCTCAAGGATCGCGTGGTCTTTGTGCCCGGGGAACACTTCTACGTGGATCACGGCGGCGGGCACGAGATGCGCGTGTGCTACACGGCGCAGCCGCCGGAGCAGGCCGCCAAAGCGGCGCGGTCGCTCGCGCGGAGCATCGCCGCGGTCGAACGTCAGTCCGGCTCGAGGTCGACACCTGTGCCGATCGCCTAGACATGCACGCGATTCTCACACCCGTCGGATCGGCCGGCGACGTTCTTCCGTTTGTCGTGATCGGCGCCGAGCTTCGCCGGCGCGGGCACCGCGTATCGCTGCTCGCTCCTGAGACGTTCGCGTCCATCGTGGCGAATGCGGGCCTCGAGTTCGTGGCCGTCGGCACGGCGGCGGAGTTCGACGAGGCGACGAACAATCCCGACCTCTGGCACCCGCGGCGCGGCCCCGCCGTGGTGTTCAAGGAAGTCGCTCGCCACTTGCGGGCTGGCTACGCCGCGATTGAGCGCGTCCATGACGCCGGTGAGACGATGCTCGTCGGACATGCGCTGTCATTTTGTACGCGGGTGTTCGAGGAGAAGCATCATGTGCCCGCGGTGACGGTACATCTCGCGCCGAGCGTCTTTCGGTCGGATGTCCATCAGTCGCGCCTGCCGTTCGGCCTCGACATATCGCCGTGGCCGCGTTGGGCGAAACGGGTGTTCTGGAGGGCGGCCGATCGGTTCGCGATCGATCCCGCGATCGCCCCGGAACTCAATAGCTGGCGCGCCGAGCTTGGCCTCGCGCCGGTCTCGCGCGTGTTCGATTCGTGGTTCCACTCGCCACAGCGCCTGGTCGGACTGTTTCCCGACTGGTTTGCACCGCCGCAGCCCGACTGGCCGTCGCAGCTTCGGCTGACCGGATTTCTGCTCAGCGATCACGGCGACGAGGCACAATCGATCGCGCCGATCGCCGAGCGGCCAATCGTTTTCACGCCAGGCTCGGCGAATCGTCACGCGGCGCGGTTCTTCGCCGCGGCGATCGACGCGACGGCTCTAATCGGCCGGCGAGCGCTGCTGGTCACGAGCTATCGCGATCACCTTCCGGCTTCGCTGCCAGACCATGTGGAGCACGTGCGCTGGGCATCGTTCCCGGCGCTGTTTCCCCAGGCAGCGGCCGTCGTGCATCACGCCGGAATCGGCACCTGCGCGCAAGGGCTCGCGGCCGGAGTGCCGCAGCTCCTCGCGCCGATGGGGTTCGATCAGCCGGACAATGCGCAGCGCACAGCCAGCCTCGGCGTGGGCGAGGTGCTTCCGCCGGATCGTTTCACACCGCCGCACGTCGCCGCGGCGCTCGAGCGGCTGCTCTCCGATCCGGATGTTGCGGCTGCGGGCCAACGATGGCGCGCGCGCATCGATTCGAACGCGGCGGTCCGCCGCGCGGCGGAGCTGATCGAAGAGCAGTACGGCGCCTTCAGCGTTACAGCGTCTTCTTGTAATGGACGCACCGATCGACCACGCTGAAGCCGATTGCTTCGTGGGCGCGCTGCGACACCTCGTGATCGATCCATGTGTCGGATGCCATCTCGATGCATCCGCGGGCGCGGCCCCAATCCTCAGCCGCCGCGATCAGCGCGCGACCGACGCCGCGCCGGCGAAACGCTGGCAGGACGTACCACCCCTCGATAAAGATCACGGGTTGACGCGGATCGCAGCCATCGGCATGCGATCGGAGGCTCACCTCCACGAATCCGACGACTTCGGCACCCGATTCGGCGACGAGGATGTCAGACGTGTTCGCGGCGTGCGTGAGCATCTCCGACAGCTCGGCGTCGTGCTGCTCGCGCGTCGCCTCGGGCCATAAGTCAGCGCGCGCCGAAGCCAACGCCGAGCGGTCGCCGATCCGCGCCTGACGAACGAGGATCATCGTGCCGGTGCTATCGTGCCGCGGCAGGCTGGTCGAAGCGCACGGCCGTGGTGTTGCCTCCGCACACGATCACTGCGATCCGTTCCGATGGGTGAGGTTGGTACCGGCCGCCAAGGATGGCCGCAAACGCCGCCGCACCGCCGGGCTCCGAGACGATCCGGAGTTGATCCCACAACGCGATCTGCGCGGCGCGGATTTCATCATCCGAGACCAGCACGACGTCGTTGACGCTCTGCTGCAGAATCGGAAAATTCAGCTCGCCGACGCGTTTCGGCGCAAGCGAATCGGCGGCGACCCCGCCTGCCGGGCTGTCGACCGGGTACCCGGCACGGAGGGCGTGGGTGAGTGTCGGTGCGGCGTCCGGCTCGACGCCGATGATCTTCAACCGACGGCCCGCGATGCGCTGGGAGAAGTAGGCAGCGAGGCCGCCGATCAGCCCGCCTCCGCCGACAGCCACGACGAATCGTGTCGAGCGTTGGCGCTTGTTGATCCAGTTCGAGGCCGAGCGTCCCCTGACCAAGCAGCGTTTCCACCGAGTCGTACGCGTGCACGTTCACCGCGCCCGATTCGGCCGCCCAGGTCCGGCTCGCGTCGAGCGCTTCAGCATACCGATCGCCGACGATGTGCAGGTCGGCGCCGTAGCTGCGAATCCTGTCGACCTTCACCGGCGACGCCACCGATGGCACGAAGATCGCCGCCGGTACGCCCAGCTTGTGGGCGGCATACGCGACGGCGAGGCCGTGGTTGCCACCCGAGGCGGCGACGACGCCGGCAGCGGGCAGCGGACGTGAGAGCAGTGAAGTGAAGGCGCCGCGCACCTTGAACGATCCCGCATGCTGCATCAGTTCGAGCTTGAACAGCACGCGATCGACGGCGAGGCCGAAATCCGCGCCCTCCGCCTCGATGATCGGCGTCGTTCTGATGTGCGGCCGGATCAGCCGTTCTGTTTCGACGATCCGGGCCGCGCTGATCGGGTGTTCGACGATGGCCATACTGACGTCTATGATACTGCGCGCTTTCGGAGAACTCTTTTCGCGGCTCATGTAATCTTGTCCCATGAAAAAGCCGCTCGGTGCGCAAAGCCCCATGACATGGCTGGTCTGGTGGCCGGCCATCGTGATGATGCTCGGCACGCTGCTGTCGTACGTGGACCGTGCCAGCCTGGCGCTGCTGTCGCCGATGTTCCTCAGCGCGACGAACATGACGGCGCAGGACTACAGCTGGTGCATCAGCGCGTTCAGCTTCGCCTACATGTTCAGCGCTCTCGGGTGGGGCTCGGTGCTCGATCGCATCGGGCTGCGGATCGGGATGACGATCTCGCTCGTCATCTGGATGCTGTCGAGCGCCAGCCACGCGCTGGTCGGTTCTTTTCTGGGCTTCGCCCTCGCGCGCGCGGCCCTGGGCGTCGGCGAGGGGTCAATCTTCCCGGGAGGGTTTCGCACCGCGCTCGATTCGCTGCCGATCGACAAACAGGCGCGCGGCATCGCGCTGGCGTACAGCGGTTCCTCGCTCGGATCGATCCTCGCGCCGATCCTGCTGACGCCGATCGCAATTCATTACGGATGGCGGATCGCCTTCCTCGTCACGCCGGCGCTGGCGCTCGTCTGGTTGTTCCTCTGGACCGGTACCGTCGATCCCGTCCAGGTTCCCGAACAAGAGCCGCACGGCGCAGCGGATGGTATTCCCCGACATGCGCGAGCGGCGGTTCTGGAGCCTCGTCGCCAGCTACGCGCTCGGCGCGTTGCCGGTCGGCGCGATCATCTATCTGACGCCGTTGTATCTGTCGCGCGCGTTCGGTTTGACGCCCGCGCAGCTCGGCTTCGTTCTCTGGATTCCACCTGCGGGGCTCGAAGCGGGTTATTTCTTCTGGGGCTGGATCGCCGATCGATTCGAGCGCGCCAGCCCGCGGCCGGTCTGGCTGATCGTGGTGATGGCGCTGCTGATGCTGCCGCTCGCGGCCGTACACCTCTTCGACAGCGCGCCGATTGCGATCGCGCTGCTGACGTCCAGCCTCTTCGCCGCAGGCGGGCTCGTCGTCGTCACGCTGCGCACCGGCGCCCTGGCCTATCCCCACGACCAGCGAAGCATGGCCGCCGGCATCGCATCGTCGTCGTTTTCAGCGGCGGTCGCGATCGCATTGCCTGTCTGCGGGCATCTGTTCGATCGGCACCTTTACACCGCCGCGTTTGGTCTCGTGTCGCTGATGCCCATTGTCGGCACGACGATCTGGTGGCTGTTCCCCGTGCGGCCAGCGGCGAGCACGATCACCAACGTCGCGTGAAACCATGCGGCCTCGCCTGGCGTGAGCTCAGGGCTTTTTTGCCGCTTCTTGTCCGCGTGTCACCACGAGATACGTGACCGTGTCCCAGGCGTTGTGAATTCCAATGGCGAGCAGGAGGAACGCGGCGGCGCCGATGCCGAAGAGCGCCGGATCAACAGCGTAGGTTCGCGCGACGTACACGGAGGACGTCAGAACGAGGTACGCGGCCGCCGGCAGCACCACGTGAAAAAGCCAGTCCTCGAGCACCGGCGTGTAATCGGTTTGCGTGCGTGTTCGCCACGCGACGATGACCACGTAGGCGAGGCCGGCAACGCCGCAGAGGGTACAGAGAAGCATAGGCGCACCGATGGTTCGCCATGGCGCGGTCAGAATGGCCGACGTCAACAGAACCGCCCCGAAATGCATGATCGTCGGCGTGGCGAACGCGTCGATGGTACGGGGGGTTCTGGGTTGCGACAGATCGGCGACGAGCGCCATGACCACGAACTGCAGCCCGGTCAGCGCCGCAGCCGACGATCCGACGATCACGTAGAAGTTGTCCCAGCCGCTGATCGGTGTCACGGCGCCATCATAACCGCGGCGTGCAGGCTCGCGATGTCTCAGGCTACTTTGCGAGGGTCCAGAGCTGCACCATGTTCGCTTCAAACGAGGGAATGAGCAGCCGCCGCCTTTTCGCGTCGAAGCCGATCGCCGCAGGCGTCGTCAGGCCCTCGATGATTTTTCGTTCTCGCCCTGCGCGGATCTCGAGGATCGCCCCGGCGTCGAGGCTGCTGACCAGCCACGCCTCTCCGTCGACGATGATTCCGTCGTAGCCTCCGGCGCCCTGCCACACTGGCGCGGCCGCGCGCGCGCCGGGCCGCCACTCGAAGATATGCGTTCCTTGGAGCGCCGTAATGAAGAACCGGCCTCGAGACGCATCCCACGTGATCCCGCTTGGCGATTCCAGATCGCCCTCGAACGCGAGGGTCGCCTTGCCGTCCTCTCCGATTCGAAAGACGCGGTCCGGCCCGAGGTGTCGAGCGTTGTCGCCGTTGAAGGCCAGACGCGAATCCGTCACATAAACCGCGCGATCGGGACCGGTCGTCATCTCGTTGAGGAACAGCGCCGCGACAGGCGTCATGTCGACCGAGCGGATAAGGCGGCCGGTCCGCCGATCGAACGCGCGCACGGAATCGATGTCCGCAATCCAGAGCTCGCCGCCGAGGATCGCGAGCCCCTTCGGCGCGTTCAGCGTCACGCCCTTATGGCCGCCTTCGATGAACCGCGGCGTCAAGACGCGGCCATCAGGCGCGACGCGGCTGACATATCCGTTGTTATCGTGCGCTGTACCCGCGCCGTTGATGTTCGATACGAAGTAGACATCCTGCTCGACGTCGTGCAGGACGCATACAGGGGCGTCGAAATGCGTGATTGTCAGGAATCGCGTCGCCGGTTCAAACGCGGTGACGAGAAGGGCCAGGATGAAGGAGATGTGTCGCACTCGGGCGTCTTGCTCCGATCGTCAGCGTCGCATCCACGGCGGGCCGCCGTCTATCAGAATCTTGTGCGGTGACGCCGAACAGCACTGTCTGCATCGAGTTCGTGGGTTCGTCCGGCACCTTGTACAGCATCACGCCGCAAATGGCGAGGCGGCGACACTGAACGGTCATCAAATTGCCCATCGCCTTCACGAGGGCCGGGTCAACATGTGCGTTCCGATCAGGATATGGAGGATCTGGACTCGAGCCGATAAGCACTGGGACGCCCGGCGGACCCAAGCCATGGAACAGAATTCGAGCTCCGAATACGATTATTACGAGCAGCTGCAGATCAGCGCCAATGCTGAACCGGAAACGATCCATCGCGTGTACCGGCTGCTCGCCGCGCGATTCCATCCCGACAACACGGAAACCGGCGACGAAGGGCGCTTTCGCGCGATCAGCGAGGCCTATCAGGTCCTGAGCGATCCGGAGCAACGGGCCCGGTACGACATCGGCCACGAGCAACGGCGCCAGCAGCGCTGGCGACTGGTCTCGCACTCCGCCCGTCCGGAGAATGATTTCGAGGCCGAACAGATCATCCGGCTAACCGTGCTCGAAGTGCTGTACGCGCGACGACGGACGGAGCCGTACGCGCCGAGTTTGTCTCAGCTCGAAGTGGAGGAGATGACCGGCACGCCGCGCGAGCATCTGGAGTTCACGATTTGGTTTCTGCTACAGAAACGGTTCGTCACGCGCGCGGACAACATGGACTTGAGCATCACGGCGGACGGCGTCGAGTACATCGAGCAGAGCTATCGGGCGGGTGTTCAGGCTCGCCGCCTGCACGCCGCGCCTCAATGATCGCGCCAGGAGGTGGCCGCGCCACCACGCACGCCGACTGCCAACAGCCAGATGGTCAGCGACCCTTCGCCGGCGAGACCCGCCGCGAAATTGTACGGTGACAGATCGCGCGCGAGCGACGGTCCCAGGAACGTCAGCCAACCCAGTCCGCCACACGCCATCAGCACGCCGAGCATTCGCGGCAGGAACGTCGACGCGACAATGAGATATCCGATCAACAGACAGTAGCATCCGAAAAATACCAGGCTGTTGATGTTCGATGGCACGACATGCAGCAGGCTGAGCGGCCCGACGGCGCATCCGGCGAGACTGATCAGCGCCGCGATCAATGAGACGCGCTGGTTGACCGGCCGGAACATGACGTAGAAGAGCAGCGTCACGGCGACGTAGCAGCCGCCCGCGAGGAGGCCGGCGACGATCCCCGTCCTGCCGCGTGCCAAAAGCGCAATTGTTCCGGTGACGAACGTCATCGCATAGAACACGCCGGCAATTCTGGCCAGGCTCACCCCAGCTACTCCGAGCGCAGCGCTTGCAACACGTCGACGCGGGAGGCGCGTGCCGCCGGCATTGACGACGCGACCGCCGCGGCCGCGATGAGCACAACGATCGCCCCGATCACCGCTGAACCTCCGGGCAGCTCCACATGCCCGACGAACTTTTCCGATATCCGAACCAAGAAGTAGCCGCCGACAGCGCCGGCGGCAATCCCCACCGCGGCAATCGCCACGCCTTCCGCCAGCACGCGGGCGAGCAGCTGCCGTGGCGCAGATCCGACGGCGAGCCGCACGCCGAATTCGCGCGTGCGCGCGCTCACCGAGAATGCGAGCACGCCAGCAACACCGACGACCGCGATCAGCAGCGCGATGCCGGCGAATCCGGAAAGCACGAACGCGTTCAGCCGCTCCGGCGAGAGGACCTCCGCGCGCACGTCCTCGAGAGTCGCGGCGCGCGCCACCGGCTGGTCCGCGGAAATCTCACGAATCACGCGCGTGATCGTGGGCACGAGCGTGTACGGATCGGCGGTCGCCCTCACGAAGAGGCGCCCGGCGAGCCCGGCCTGCCGAACAGGCATGTAAATGCTCAACGCGGCTTGCCGCACCACGTGCTCGTCGTCCACGTCCGCGACGACGCCCACGATGCGGCGAGGCGCCGGTTTCCCGAAGTACGGATCCGTCCACCACATGTGCCGGTTCAGCGCCTCGCCGTTCGGGAACAGTCGCTGTGCCACGCTCTGGCTGATAATCGACACGGGTTCGTTGCCCGCCCGGTCCTCGGCTGTGAATTCGCGACCGGCGATCAGCGTGACGCCGAGCACGCCGAACAGCCCCGGCGAGGCAAGGCGCAGTCGCCCAATCGGATCCTCTTCGCCGTCGGCGCGCGTGTATCCCTCTACCGAGAACCGGAAGCCGGGACCGAAGTTGCCGGCATCGCGCCACGGCACTGAACCTAGCCACCGCCACGCCCGCGACCCCGGGAAGCTGGCTGATGCGCCGCGTGACCTCGTCATAGAAGTCGAGCACCTTCGGACCGCCCATACCGGTCGCCGATGTGGGGATGTCGAAAGCGATCACCTGCCGCATGTTGTAGCCGGTCGGCGACGATTGGACGGCGATGAGCGCGGTGAGAAGCATGCCGGCGGCTGCGAGCAGCACGAAGGAGAACGCGATCTGTGCGGTCGCAAATAGCCGCAGGCGTCGGTTCGTGCCCGGCGTGATCCGAACCCCGCTCGTCAGGCCGAGCCCGGCCGGCGCGTGCGGCGATGGGAGCCGCGGCACGAACGCGAGAAGCACGGCGGCGGCCATTGCCAGACCGGCGCCGACCCAGAGCACGCTCGCATCCACGTGGACCTCGAGCGCGCGGACCGAGAACCGTGCTGCGAAGCGGCTGACGATCGCGACGAGAGGACCCGCGAGCAGCACGCCGAGAACCGCGCCCGTGCCGCAGAGCACGAGGCTCTCCGCGAGGAGGGTTCGCCGGAGAGCGCCGTAGCCGGCACCGAGGGCGGCCCGCACCGTCAGCTCGCCTTCGCGACGGACCGATCGGGCAAGAATCAGATTCGCGACGTTGGAACATGCGATGACGAACACCACCGCGGCCGCCGCCAGCAGGACCAGCAGAATCGTGCGTGCCGGCGATGCAATCTGATCCCGCAGCGTTGCCACCCTCAGATGCACGTCGGCTTTGACCGAATACGCCTCGGGATGCTCGCGCATCATCGCCGCGTGCACGGCGGTGAGTTCGGCGCGCGCTGCCTCGATCGACGAGTCCGGGGCGATACGCCCGAACAGTTCCGTCATCCGATGCGTGCGGCCTGTGACCATCGTCGCCCCGAGATGATGCGGGCTGGTGACGACGTTCGCGATGATTTCAGTGTCCGCGGGATAAGGCACCGACGGCTCGAGGACCCCGACGATCGTGGCAGAGCGCGGCCCGAGCCGGATGGTCCTGCCGACGACCGTCGCGTCACTGTTGAGCGACGTCGTCCAGAACCTGTATGTGAGGACCGCCGCGCCCATGGCTTTCGGCCCGTCGTCGCGCGCGTCGAGCAGGCGCCCGAGCACCGGGCGCAGTCCCATGACCTCGAAAAATGACCCGCCCACCACGCCGGCTTTGACGATGCGCGGTTCGCCGCCGAGCCCCGTCATGGCGAAGTCGACGGTGGAAAAGTCGCCGAAGCTTGCGACCGTCGTGGCGCGCGATTTGAACTCGTTGATCTCCGGCACCGAGAACGTCATGTTCTCGGCACCGAGCCCCGGCGCGCTCTGCCGGATGTAGATCAGGCGATCTTCGTCACGGTTGACAAGCGGTCGCAGAAGTACGCCGCGGACGACGCTGAAGATCGCCGCGTTGGCGCCGATGCCGAGCGCGAGCGTGGCCACGACGGTGGCGGTCAACCCTTTCGCGCGGAGGAGCGCTCGAATGGCGAACCGGATGTCGCGGATGAGCGCTTCGGCCCTCTCGGCCCACCGCGAACGCCAGACACTCTGGATCGAATCGCGCGTGAGCGTGACATTGCCGAATTCCTTCAGCGCGGCGAGGCGGGCTGCGGCGGGATCCTCGCCCCGATCGATCCGTTCTCTGATGCTGATCGCCAGATGCCCGCGAATTTCCTCGTCGAGGTCGTCGTTATCGGGTGTGCGAGACCGCATGGTTATTCCTTGGCCGCGGATGCCGGGTTCATGACGCGTCCGATCGCGTCCACGAGCTGCGACCAGCGATCGCGCTCTCGCGACAGCTGCGCTTTGCCGGCCGCCGTCAGCCGGTAGTACCTCGCCCGCTGGTTTGCTTCGCTCACGCCCCACTCGGCCTTGAGCCACCCGCGTTTCACCAACCGGTGCAGCGCCGGGTAGAGAGAACCGGTCTCGACTTTGAGGAGGTCGTCGGACTGCGCACGAATCGCCTGACCGATGCCGTGCCCGTGCTGCGCACCCCACTGGAGCGTGCGCAGAATCAGCATGTCGAGGGTGCCCTGGAGAAGCTCCAGGCGCTGGTCGTCGGAGTGTTTGGCCATGTCGTAGACATTCTACGGCCTTTAGACGTAGGCTGTCTACGGCTTGTTCAACCGGTGCGTTCGCGGAACAGGCCGGTGGTTCGCGCCGTCCAAGGCGATAGTTCCGATCGGCAGAAGGAGCACGTATGTCGTTCTGGTCGTGGTTACTCCGACGCCGCAAAGGCGAAAACGATCTGGATGAAGAAATTCGCGGCCACCTGGCGATCGCCAGTCGTGAGCGGATGGCGGAGGGCGCCGATCCCCGGAGTGCGCACCTCGCCTCGGTGAAGGAGTTCGGCAACGTCACGCTGACGACGGAAGCGATCCGCGAGGTGTGGACGCCGGCATGGCTCGACGCGGTTCGCGAATACGCGAGCGACGTGCGCTATGCCCTGCGGGTGCTCGCGAAGAGTCCCGGCTTCGCGCTCACCGTGGTCGCCGTGCTCACGCTCGGCATCGGCGCGAACGCCGCCGTCTTCACGATGCTCAAGGGGATGGCGCTCACTCCGCTCGCCGGGATTGCAGACTCGGCGCAGCTCGGTATCGTCGTGAACGAAACCGACAAGGGTCGGCAGGCCGGCCTTTCGTACCACGACTATCAATACGTGCGCGATCACGATCACGCGTTCTCGGGCCTTGCTGCTACGGGCCTCGCGATCGTCAATCTGGGCCGCGGCCGCGCCGCGCGGCCGATTTACGGCGAGCTGGTGAGCGGGAACTATTTCGAGGCGCTCGGCGTGCGCGCCGGGCGGGGACGCACGCTCCTGCCGTCGGACGAAATCGCGCAGGGCCGTCATCCATACGTCGTGCTCAACGATGGATTCTGGCGACGCGACTTCGCCGCCGATCCTGACATCGTCGGCAGGACGATCGAGATCAACAACTACCGCTTGACGGTGGTCGGCGTGGCCGATTCGACATTTCACGGCACGATTGTCGGCTACGACGTCGAGGTTTTCATTCCGCTGATGATGGCGCCGCAGCTCGGCATCAATCTGGGCAGCCTGCAGAGCAGCGCGACGTCCGACATCCTCGCCGATCGCGGCGCAGGCATCCTGGACGTCCTCGGCCATCTGCGGCCGGGCACGACCTTCGCCAGCGCACAGGCGCAGATGGCGGCCTTGTCGGCGACGCTCTCGCGCGAGGGGACGCTTACCGACGTCGCCGAGCAGCTGAAAGTGATCCGCATCTGGCAGTCGCCGTACGGCGGCCAGACGTTTCTTCTTCCGTTGCTCATTGTGCTGACCGCGATGGGGTTGCTCGTGCTGACGATCGCATGCGCCAATATCGCCGGGCTCGTGCTGGTTCGCGGAGTCTCGCGGCGCGGCGAGATCGCGGTGCGCCTTGCGCTCGGCGCCACTCGTGCGCGAATCATGCGGCTGCTGATTCTCGAGAACCTCGTGCTCGCGGTACCCGGAGCGGTGCTGGGCATGCTGCTCGCATCGCGCGCAATCCCGATCCTCGTCGATCGCGCGGAGCTCCTGGCGGCGCCACAGCGCCTCTTCTTCAATATCCAGATCGACCGCCTCGTGATGGGCTTTTCGGCATTCGCCGCCTGTGCGAGCGCGCTGGTCTTCGGGTTCCTGCCGGCGCTCCAGAGCTCGCGGGTCGATCTGGTATCGGTGATCAACGAAGACTCGTCGCCGCGCGGCGCGGCGCGAGGTCGGTTGCGCGCGGGCCTGGTCATCGCGCAGGTTGCGGTGTCGCTGCTGCTCCTTGTCGGCGGCGGCCTTGTGACGCGGAGCCTCGATGCGGCGCGGCGCGCGTATCCGGGGTTCGACGCCGACCACGTGACCGCCATCGCGCTCGATGTCCGGGCGAACGGCTACAACGAGGCGCGCGGCCGCGTGTTCTATCGTCATCTTCTCGATGCGGCGCGCAGCGACAGCGGGATCGAATCGGCGACGCTCGCGTCGGCCACGCCGTTGAATCTGATCGGTACGCGCGAGCAGCACGTGGACATAGACGGCTACACGCCCCGCAGAAATGAAGACCTCGCCTTCCAGGTCAACACGATCGGCCCCGATTACTTTCGCACGCTGCGGATCGACGTTGTCGCCGGACGGGCGTTCGAGGATCGCGACGACGACACGGCTGCGCCTGTCGTCATCGTGAACAACACGCTCGCGCAGAAATTCTGGGGCGGGGCGAGCAATGCAATCGGCAAACGCCTGCGGGTCGGCACTGGTGCCGGACGAACGGTCATCGGTGTCGCCGCGGATGTGAAGTATTCACGGATCAACGAAGCGCCGCAGCCGTACGTGTACCTACCGTTCTTCCAGGCGTATCGGTCGAGCATGACGCTGCACACGCGAGGCGCCGCACCCCTCAACGTGCTGCTCGATCAGGCGCGTGCGCGCATCGCCGCTCTCGATCCGGAACTGCCGCTGATTCACGCCAAACCGCTCGCCGAGGAAACCCGGGCCGCGACGGTTCTTCTGGAGTTCATGTCGGCGATGCTGTTCATCTTTGGCGCGTCCGGAATGATGCTGGCCGGTCTGGGCATCTACGGACTCGTGTCGTACACCGTCAAACAGAGCACGCACGAAATCGGCATCCGCATGGCGCTCGGCGCTTCGGGCCGCGCGGTGGTTCGCGAATTTCTGGAGCGGGGCCTCAGACTCGGCGCGATAGGGGCCGGGGTGGGCGTTCTAAGCGCGCTCGGCATCAGCCGGCTGCTGTCGAGCGTACTGTTCGGCGTCAGCGCGACCGACACCGTCTCGTTCGTGCGGGCGCTGGCGATCGTCTTCGGCGGCGTGGTCGTCGCGACGATCGTACCCGCCTGGCGCGCGGCGCGGACGAACCCGCTGACTGCGCTCCGACATCAATAGAGATTCGACGAGGAAAACGCCCGCCGGCCTACTCGTCGACGACGCGTTCGATTTCCGGCGTCCGCACGACGCCGTCGGCGGCTTCATCGTACCCCTGATTGTGGCGCGACGGTTTGCCTGCGCGTTCGCGCGCCTGATCGCGGTCGTTCGATTTGCGAATGCGATTGTGTTCGGCTTGTGTTTCCGACGAGGGGATCGGGACCACAGTCAGGTCGTCATCTTCGTTCTTCGCCATTGTGCCTCCGCGAATCGCCGAGCAATACGAATGCCACCGTCGCTCGCTCTTGATACCATCGGTCCTCAGGATGACATGGTTCCGGCGCTCGCCGCTTGCGCGTAACGCGTCCGTCGAGGAGCACGCGACCGCCAGCGACATTCAGCTCGCGTACGAGCTCGTTCTCCGCCGCGCGCCAGATCCTGATGGCGTCCGTCACTATACGGCGCTCGTCGCGCGCGGGCTGCACCTTCCGGGCGCTCATCGACGCGTTGCTGAACTCCGCAGAGTACCGTAATGGCGCGTCAGCGCAGCCACCCGCGCCGTCCGCGTCGGCGCCGATGGACGAGGGCCGGATCAAACCTGCCGACGTCATCGCGCGCTACACCGTCGAGGACCTCATCGCAACAGCCGACGACTACTACCGAACCGTGTCCGATCCCACACCGCTCATGCAGCGGCCGTTTGGATATCTCCACGAGACGCCGGTGATGCTGCAAAGCCTGGGGTCGCTCTTCGCCGGCCTCCAGCTGGGCAAGACGATGACGGTGCTGGATTTTGGATGTGGACCGTGCTGGCTGTCGCGGATTCTCGCGCAGCTGAACTGCAATGTGATTTGCTGTGACGTGTCCAACGCGGCGCTCGACATCGGTCGACGGTTATTCGCCGAGTACCCGCCCCTCGGAGGCAACGTCGATCCGCCGTCATTCCTCGAGTTCAACGGCCATACGCTCGAACTCGACGACGAGTCGATCGATCGGATCGTGTCATTCGACGCGCTGCACCATGTGCCCAACGTTGCGGAAGTGATGTCCGAGCTCGGCCGCGTTCTGCGGCCGGGAGGAATCGCCGGGTTCAGTGAGCCGGGGCGGCTGCATTCTCAATCACCGCAAGCACAGTACGAGATGCGCGATCATCGGGTCCTCGAGAACGACGTGGACCTGGACGCGATTTTCTCTGCAGCTCGAGCCGCAGGATTCACGAATCTTACGGCGCGCGTCGCGAACGATCTGGAAATATCACTGGAGGACTACGACGCGATCGTCGAGCGACGCAGCGGGGAAGTCGAGCGGGCCATCTGGAACAACACGTGTGAGACGATGCGCAGCCGCGCGGTGTTCTTTCTGCACAAGGGCGAGCTGCGCCGCGACAGTCGCAGCCACGTCGGCCTGGCGCATGCGATGAGCACTTCAACGCGGGATCGCACCGTGCCGGCCGGCGCGCCGCTCGCGGTCGATCTCGAAATTGCGAATACCGGGCAGGCGGTGTGGCTCAGCACGAACACACACGCGCTCGGCATCGTCCGCGTCGCGACGCACCTGTACGATGCAGCTGCGCGTTTGATGGCCATCGATCACTCGCGACACGATCTGCCGCACGACGTGAAGCCGGGCGAGTCGATCACCATGAACATCGAGGTGCCGCTGCCACGCGATGGCAGCTTCGTCGTCGCGATCGATCTCGTCAGCGAAGGCGTGATCTGGTTCGAGAACCTTGGTTCGAGGCCGCTGATGGTGAAGGCTCGGCGGGCCTGAGGATTCCATGGACGCTGCGATCGTCACTCGATGGCGAAACGACACGCCCGGTTGCGCATACCGGGCGCATTTCAACAACGCCGGCGCAGCGCTCATGCCGCGCTCTGTGACGGACGCGATCTCCGCGCATCTGATGCTCGAGCAAGAAATAGGCGGATACGAAGCGTCCGACGCTGCGGCGGATCGCATCGCGGACACGTACCGCGCAGTCGCCTCGCTCATCGGGGCACGCGAACGCAACGTCGCGATTGTCGAGCACGCGACCATGGCATTCAACCAGGCGCTTGCCGCATTCGACTTCAATCCCGGCGACCGCATCGTCGTCACGCGTGCGGACTACGTGTCGCATCAGCTCACGTTTCTGGCGCTGGCCCAGCGTCGTGGCGTCGAGATCTGTCATGCCGCCGATGGCCAGGATGGTGCCGTGGATCCGCAGAGCGTGCACGAACTCGCGTCGCAGCCGCGCTGCCGGCTCGTGTCGGTGTGCTGGATGCCGACCAATTCCGGTCTCATCCAGGATGTGGCCGCCGTCGGTCGCGTCTGTGAGCAGCTGAGAGTGCCGTATCTCGTCGATGCGTGCCAAGCCGTCGGTCAGGAGACGGTCGACGTCGGAACAATCAAATGCGATTTCCTGACGGGGACGGCCCGCAAGTTTCTGCGAGGCCCACGCGGGATCGGGTTCCTGTATGTATCGGATCGAGCGCTCGACCAGGGTCTGTACCCCTGGACGATCGACATGAAAGGCGCGGTCTGGTCCGAGAGCGGCGCGTTTGAGCTCGCCGACTCCGCGCGGCGGTTTGAGACCTGGGAGTTTCCTTACGCGCTCGTGCTCGGGCTGGGGGCTGCGGCGCGGTACGCGCTGGCAGTCGGCGTCGACGTCGCTGCCGCGCGTTCACGAGCGCTGGCGACGCGTTTGAGGCGTCACCTTGAATCTGTGCCGGACTGGCGGGTGCTCGATGAAGGTCCGAACCGCAGCGCCATTGTCGCCGTGCAGCTCGGATCGTCCGACGTGACGCGCGTCGTGGGTCGCTTGCGCGAGCGCGGCTTCAATACCAGCGCCACCTTTCGCCGCTGGGCGCAGTTTCACATGGGCCGCCAGGGTGTGGAGTCGGCGCTGCGCGTTTCTCCCCACTATTACAACACCGAGGATGAAGTCGATCGGTTCGTCGACGTTCTTCGCGACGTGACGACGACCGCCTGACCCCATCGTCGCCGTCGAGTTACAGACTGGCCGCCCGTAACTGCCCGCGCAAACAGCCGTAGACATCCTACGTCTAAGGCCGTAGACTGTCTACGGCTATCGGCCTGCCGGCGATCAGCAAGGAGCAGCGGCGCAATGAACGACGATGACCTCGAGGACGAAATCCGCGGCCATCTGGCGATCGATCTGAAAGAGCGAATCGAGCGCGGAGAGGATCCAGCCTCCGCACGGCTCGCCGCGCTGAAGGCATTCGGCAACGTGACGCTCACACGCGATTCGATGCGGGGCGTCTGGAGCTCGCGGCGGACGGGTGGCGGCGAGGCGCTCGCGCGAGACGTTCGATTCGCGCTGCGGCAGCTGTGGCGCTCGCCCGGCTTCACCGCGACCGCACTCATGACGCTCGCCATCGGGATCGGTGCGAACACGGCGATCTTCACGCTGGTTCACGCGGTGCTGCTCAAGTCGCTGCCGGTCGCGCACGCCGGTCAGCTGTACAAAGCTTGGCGAGGAGTACAACTGCTGCCCCGTGGAGAGCATGCAGGGGAACTGGACGAGGTTTTCGTACCCGTTCTATCTGCAGGTTCGCGACGGCCCGCCGGTCTTTGAGGAAGTGGCGGCGATGGACACGCTGCGGACAAACCTGAGCGTCCGCCGCGGCGCCGGCGCCGGCGCTGCTGTGGCGGATCCGTTCGCCGGCGAGTTCGTGTCGGGCAACTATTTCACGACGCTCGGCGTTCCGGCTGTTGCGGGTCGGCTGTTCGACCAGTCCGACGACCGGAAGAGCGCGCCGCCCGTCGCGGTCGCGAGCTACGCCGCCTGGCAGAAGTACGGCTTCGACCTCTCGTTTATCGGCCAGCCCGCCACGATCAACGGCATCTCGGTCACCATCGTCGGCGTGACGCCGCAGCCATTCTTCGGCGACCGGCTCGAGAGCCATCCGGCTGATTTCTGGATGCCGCTGTCGCTCGAGCCGGCGTTCATGCGCGAGAGCTCGCTCATGGAGTCGACCGCCGCCGGGTGGCTGTACATGATCGGCCGCATGCGTCCAGGCCTCCCGCCGACGCAGGCGCAGGAGCAGCTCACGGCGTCGCTGCGAGCGTATTTGCGCGTGCCCGGCCACGTGAACTTCAACGACGATCCGCGGAAAATCGACGCGCAGCTGATCCGGCTTGCGCCCGGGGGCGGCGGCATCAACGCGATGAAGGACAATTACCAGCGCAGCCTTTACTTGCTCCTGGCGGTATCGGCGGCGGTCCTGCTGATCGCGTGCGCGAACCTCGCGAATCTCCTCCTCGCCCGAGGCGCCGCCGAGCGCGTGCGCACGTCGGTGGAACTGGCGATGGGCGCGTCGCGCGGCCAGATACTTCGCCGCCATCTCACCGAGAGCGTCGTGTTGTCGCTCGCCGGCGGCGCCGCGGGATTGCTCACCGCCTTCTACGCCAGCCGCGCCATCCTGCTCGTGGCGTTTCGCGGTGCGCCGCACGTGCCGATCGTGACGTCGCCATCGGTGCCTGTTCTGTTGTTCACGTCCGGCGTGGCGCTCCTCACCGGCCTGATCTTCGGCGCCGGCCCCGCGTGGCTCGCCTCGCGTTCCAACCCGGCCGACGCGCTCAGAGGCTCGAGCCGGGTCGTCCACGACACGTTTCTCCCGCAGCGGTCGCTCGTCGTCCTCCAGGCCGCGCTGTCGCTCGCACTCGTCACGGTCGCCGGTCTGCTCACGCAAAGCCTGCGAAATATCGACAATCAGGCGTTCGGCTTCGAGGCGAACGGACGTCTGGTCGTCGAAATCGACCCTCAAAGCGCGGGCTACACGCAACCGCGCTTGAGCGGCCTCTACCGCCGAATTGACGATCGCCTGTCACGCGTGCCCGGCGTGATCAGCGAGAGCGTCTCGCTCTTTACCGTGCAGCAGAGCGGCTCCTTGTGGGGCAGCCGGATTTACCTCGACGGTGGAGCGGGCCCGTTTCCGTCATGGTTCAACCGCGTAGGGCCTCGGTACCTCGACACGATCGGGACGCCGATCGTCAGCGGGCGCGCGATCGACGAGCACGATACGAGCGACTCTCGGCGCGTCGCCGTCGTAAACGAGATGTTCGCGCGGCGGTACCTGCCGGAAAAACCTCCGATTGGGCAGCACTTCGGCCGGTACGAAGCGGGACACGCCACCGACTACGAGATTGTCGGCGTCGCGGCGGACGCGAAATACGCAGACGGCTCGCAGGCCGTGCGGCCGATGTTTTTCGTACCGATCGCGCAAAAGGTCACGTTCGCCGGAGATATCCCCAACAAGATCGAGGAGTCGTCTTTGTACCTCGGCGCGATCGAACTGCACGTGCAGGGCGACGCTGACGGGATGGCGACGGCTGTTCGCGCCGCGCTCGCCGAAGTCGATCCGAACCTGCCGCCTCTGTCGATCACGAGTCTGCCGGAGCTCGTTCGCGTGGAAATCAGCGCGCAAACGCTCGTCGCGCGGCTGAGCGACGCGTTCGGCGCCATCGCGCTGCTGCTCGCCGCGCTCGGCCTTTATGGCGTGACCGCGTACCGCGTCGCCAGACGCACCAGCGAAATCGGCCTGCGAATGGCGCTCGGCGCGACCCGCGTGGATATCGCGGCCATGGTCATTCGCGGCGCCGCGTCCCAGACCGGCATCGGTCTCGCCGTCGGCGTTCCAATCGCGCTGCTCGCCTCCCGCGCGCTGCAACATCAGCTGTTCGGCGTCTCGCCGTTCAACCTGCCGGTGCTCGTCGCCGCGGCCACGATTGTGGCCGGATGCGCGCTGCTCGCGAGCGCGCTTCCGGCGCGGCGCGCGACCGCGATCGCGCCAATGGAGGCGCTGCGGACGGAATAATCGAGCGTCCGTTTGCGGCTTCGGACGACCCCGAGCGGGGGATAATCGCGTCGAGCGATGAACATGGTCGACACCCCTGGAGTTCGCGAGCGCGGTCGACGTCTAGGGCCGACGGGCCACGTGGACACGTTTACGCGTGACCATCTGCCGCCGTTCGATTGGTGGCCCGATCTGCTGCTCGATCGCCCGCAGTTTCAATATCCCGAGTACCTGAACGTCGCCGTCGAGCTGACGGACAGGATCGTCGAGAAAGGATTGGGCGACCACGTCGCGCTCATCGGCAACGGCCGTCGGCGCACGTACAAGGAGCTGGCGGACTGGACGAACCGGCTCGCGCATGCGCTCGTCGAGGATTTCGGCGTGAAGCCGGGCAACCGGGTGCTCATTCGATCCGGCAACAATCCCGCGATGGTCGCCGTCTGGCTCGCGGTCACCAAAGCGGGCGCCGTCGCGGTCAACACGATGCCGCTCCTGCGTGCGGGCGAGCTGACGGCGATCGTCAATAAGGCGGAGGTCGCCTTTGCGCTCTGCGACAACCGAATCGCCGACGAGCTCGTCGCGACCGCGAAGCGAAGCGCGTTTCTGCGAGCCGTCGTCGGCTTCGATGGCACCGCCAATCACGATGCGGAGCTCGATCGCGTCGCCCTGAACAAGCCCGTCAGGTTCGACGCCGTGGGAACGGGGAGGGATGATGTCGCGCTCCTTGGATTTACATCCGGTACGACGGGCGAGCCGAAGGCGACGGTCCATTTCCACCGCGACCTCCTGATCATCGCCGACGGCTACGCGAAGGAAGTCCTGCGCGTCACGCCCGATGACGTGTTCGTCGGCTCGCCGCCGCTTGCGTTTACCTTCGGCCTCGGCGGCCTCGCGATCTTTCCGCTTCGCGTTGGCGCAACGGCAACGCTTCTGGAGAACGCCTCGCCGGCAAACATGATCGACATCATCGAAACGTACAAAGCGACGATCAGCTTCACGTCGCCAACCGCGTACCGCGCGATGATGGCGGCGATGGACGAGGGCGCCGATCTGTCGTCTCTACGAATGGCGATCTCCGCCGGAGAGACGCTTTCTGCGCCCGTGTTCGAGGAGTGGACCCGCAAGACGGGCAAGCCGATCCTCGACGGCATCGGCACGACTGAAATGCTGCACATCTTCATCAGCAATCGTGTGGACGATGCGACGGCGGGCGCAACGGGGCGTGTCGTGTCGGGATACGAAGCCAGGATCGTCGACGACGAGATGAACGACGTTCCGGACGGCACCCCTGGCCACCTCGCGGTACGCGGACCGACCGGTTGCCGATATCTTGCCGACGATCGCCAATCGACGTACGTGCGCGGCGGCTGGAATCTCACGGGTGACGACTTCGTGAGGGACGCGAACGGCGTGTTTCATTTCGTCGCACGCGCCGACGACATGATCATTTCAGCCGGATACAACATCGCCGGCCCCGAAGTCGAAGCGGCGCTCCTCGCACACGCGGACGTCGCCGAATGCGCCGTCATCGGCGCGCCGGACGACGTCCGCGGCCAGATCGTGCAAGCGCACGTCGTGCTGAGGCCCGGCGTCGAACCGAGCGACGCGTGCGCGAAGCGTCTCCAGGATCACGTCAAGGCGACGATCGCCCCTTACAAATATCCGCGGTCGGTGAAGTTCGTGAGGGAGCTGCCGCGGACCCAGACCGGAAAGATCCAGCGCTTCAGGCTGAAATCAGCATCCTGAGGGAATCGCAGTCTAGAACTGAGATCGAATCGCCCACAGGTCGGGAAATAATGCGCGCCCGACCGTCTCGCGCAGATACGCCGCGCCAGCCGACCCGCCGGTTCCCGTCCGGGCGCCGATGGTCCGTTCCACCATCTTCACGTGACGGTAGCGCCACTCCTGAATGCCCTCGTCGAGATCGACGAGCCGTTCGCAGAGCTCCGCGTTCTTCGGATCGCCTCGATAGACGTCGACCAGCGTCTGCTGAACCTCCAGGAGCGGCTCGATGGCCGCGGTCACGTCCCGGGTGAGCGCCGCCTGCGGCACAGGGTACCGCTCGCGCGCGAGATAACGCAGAAACGCGTCCCAGAGCGTGTGCTCGCGGAAACGGCGCTCGAGCGCGGTGCGCGCGCGGCTCCCGTCCGGAAAACGACTCAGCGCCCGTTCCGACTTCACGCCGAGCACGAACTCGATCTGCCGGAACTGGTCTGATTGGAAGCCACTGGCCGCATCGAGACGCTCGCGAAAGCTGAGAAACTCGAGCGGCGTCATCGTCTCGAGGATGTCGAGCTGCGAGACCATGACCTTCAGGATCGTCAGGATCCGTTTCAACGTGTGCTGCGAGCCGTGCGACTCATCGGCTTCGAGAAGCCGAATGACGTGATCGAGTTCGTGCAGCAGCTCCTTGAACCAGAGCTCGTAGACCTGATGGATGATGATGAACAGAATCTCGTCGTGCTCGGGGCCGGTCGAGCGCGGCTGCTGCAGCGAGAGAAGATCGTCGATCTTGAGATAGCTGCCGTAGGTCGCCGCCGGCTGCCTGTCGTCTGACATTCAAAAGAGTCTAGGCGTTCTTCGGGACGAATGCGAGCGCGCGGCGCGGGTTCTCGACCAGGATCTTATGCATGATCGCGTCGCTGACGCCGGCGCGGCGCAGCCGGGGCACCGCGGTCGTCATGATCATGTCGATCCCGGGGCCGCCGTTCCTGCGAAGATATTTTCCGTTTGAAAAATCGGAGGACAGGCACAGCCGGTCTTCGTGGCCGGCGTCGAGCACGGCCAGAATCGTACGCGTGTACTCGTCGGCGCGCGGGTCGTCAGGTTTGCCCGAATGATCGAACCCGACGTAGGCGCCGCGCTTCGCGATCGCGAGCGGCGCAGCCGCAGGCTGCTCTTTGATCTCGTTGAGATGGCCGATTACGACCCTGTTCGGGTTCACGCCCGCCGATTCGAAGAGATCCAACTGATCCAGTGCGCATTGTGCGCACCCATCCGACGTATGCGTGATGATTGAGAGGCCGGTCCGTGCGTGGAGCCTGGCGGCGGCGCGGAGAACCTTCCGTTCGTCGCGATCCATCGGTACCATCGGACCTGTGCCCATCTCGCCGATCGCACCCCAGCGTTCCGCGGCTGCCAACGCGTGGAAGTCTTCCGCGATCTGCTCCTCCGATTTCTGAAACGTGTCGGGAGGATACCCGGACTTCAGATGGAGGCCGCCGCAGGCCACGATGAGCATGCCCGAGCGGGTCGCAATCGTCCGAAGGTCGTCGATGTTCCGGCCCAGATCGCGCCCGCCCGCGTCGACGATGCAGCGGACGCCGCTGGCGGCGCACGCTTTCACTTCATCCGTCATCAGCGCGACGTCGTCGTAAAACTTTAGCGACGGCGCGGCGACGTGCAGCGAGAGGTGTTCGTGGATCAGCGTCACGCCGGTGATGCTGTCGGCCGGCACATCCTCGATCACGGTGCGGACGATGGCGCCGCGTGCGGCGGGCTGAACCGCCGGCGCCTGGGACGCGGCGGCGGTCTGCTCGCGCCAGCCGGTGAGGACGCGCAGGCCTGCCACGATGCCAAGTAGTTTCACCGCCGCCCGACGAGTCAGTTCGCGTGATCCGGTGTCATCGCTCATGGCGTACCCCATGATGTTGTGATTCGGGTCGAAAGTTAACCCGAGGATGCGCGAGGCTCGGGTGAGATGTCAACCTGTAAGGCGCAATACGTTTGTGGTTGACAACCGGCCGACCCATCTTTATCGTCAGGTGAGACGTCTACCCGAATACGTTCTGTGAGGAGCGCCAATCGATGAAGGGTGCATCGCTCTTGGGGTTGTCGACCGTGCTCGTCATTGTCGCGACCGCGTTCGTCGGCAGCACGCCGAACGCAGCCGGGGCGCAATCGCAACAAGCCGCGGCTCCGCCGACGATTGCGTCGATCGTGGACCGCGAGATCGACGCCATCGAAAAACTGGTCACCGACGCGGCCGACGCGATGCCGGAGGAACGGTTCAACTTCTCCCCTGAACATCTGAAGGTTCCCGACGCCGACTACAAGGGAGTTCGTACCTTTGCGTTGCAGGTCCGGCACGTGGCCGCCTCCAACTACGCGCTGTGGTCTCCGCTCACCGGCGAGGCCGTCCCTGATGATTTCAAGGGCGGCGATGGTCCCGCGAACCTCAAGACCAAAGCCGAGATCCTCAAGTTCTTGAAGGACTCTTTTGCGTTGGGGCACAGAGGCGCCGCGACGTTGACGGCCGCCAACATCGTGCAGCCGGGCGTCAAAAGCAAATCGCCCCGCCTGTATCTCGCCACGTTTGGTGTCGCCCACGCGTACGACCACTACGGCCAGATGGTCGAGTACCTGCGGATGAACGGGATCATCCCACCGGCGAGCCGGTAGTCAAACGGCGTTGCGCGACGCTTCGCCCACAGTGCCGCGGTTGAAACGGCTCTAACGCTTCGGAAAAATGACCGGCAGCACGTCGTCGGTCGTGTACACGCACCGATCGTTGTGTCCGCATTCCGACACGATCAGCACTTTGTGTGTCGCGCCGAACTGCTCGTTCACCAGCTTCACGTACGCCTCGCCGCGCGCGCGCCGTGTGGCGCCTTGCGCCATCGCGGAGCATGAGGAATCGAAGCCGCCGAGCGGCAGGGTATCGACCTGCGACAACAGGTATGTCGTCGGTCTCGCGGCCAGCTGTTTCTTGAGCTGGTCGTCGGATTCGCCGACGGTATATCCGCTCGCTCGCTCCTCGAGCCCGGCCGGCCACCGGTCGTAGGTCGCGCAGGCGCCGGCGTCGAAGGCGCCGTAGGAAAACTTCGTATGCGGCGTCTCTTCTTTCCATCCGAGCTGCGCGTTCGCCGGCGCGGCATCGTCCACGGGAAGCGGCCGCATCGCGTTCGGCCACGCATAGCTCGAGGGGTTCGCGACGACGTACGAGACGGGCACGCCGAGCGTGTCGTGGACGCGATTCGCCATTTCGTACCGCGTCACGAACTGACCGCCCGCGGAGTGTCCAGCGACGACGATGGCGGCGAGGTTCGGAAAGACTTTCTTGTCGGCGAGGCGTTTGAGAATTGCATCCATGAAATCGAACGACGTGATGGCGCCATCGCTGATCGCCTTGCCGCCGGATCGCCAGCTGTCGCCGCCGCAGGTCCAGCTGACCTCGTTCGGCCCAAGCGGATCGTGGCAATTGCGATCGGCGGACGCGAACCGGGGCGCGATCACGATCGTATCGTCGAGCGCGCGAGCGAGAAACGCCGCCGCGGTCGCCGTCGTGAAGTAGTGGTCTGCGTTTCGGTTGGCACCGTGGACCATCACGAGCGCGCGTACCGACACGATCGTTCCGCGTGGTGATGGGTTGGCTGCGATAAACAAGCGATCGCGCGGAGCCCGACCCGAGCGGGACCCATTCGGTGCACTCGGTCGTGGCGGTCGTGCACGGGGCGCCGGTTCGGGTTTGCGCCGAGCCGCGGCCGGATGCGGGGCTGAGAACCATCAGTGCGACCGCGAACAGGAAGATGACTGTTTTCATGTCGCACACCATACACCAGCAGGGGGCGGAGGGTGAACGACCCTCAGTGCTCGATCGATCTCGATCGATGTTGCGGATCAGATATCCGTCGTCTTGTTTCTGGGCGCTAGGCGGCCGAGGTGCGACCGGCGGGGCCGTCGGTGTGGCCGAAGAGCAGTAGCGACACGGCTTCCAGGAGCTCATTGACGGTGACCGGCTTCTCGATGAAGGCTTCGTGCTGCCAGAGTGTCTGACGCTCTTCGAACAGCCGGTCGCTGAAGCCAGTGAAGTACAGCACTTTGGCGTCGAGATCGCGTTGTCGCAGCTGCCGCGCGAGCTCGTCGCCGCGCATGTCGGGCATCACGAGATCGAGGACGAACAGCGCGAACGGCTGACGCTGCGCTTCCACGAGCCGCAGCGCTTCGGGGCCGTCGGAGGCGACCATCACTTCGTAGCCGGCCCGGCGCAGCGTTCGCTCGGCGAATGCGCAGATGGACGCTTCGTCATCGACGACGAGCACGCTCAAGCGTTCAGCTTCGGTCGGCATATGTGTGGAAGGCGGCAGTGTATCAATCCGACGGAGCCTCGCCAAGTTCGGAGTAGTGCGTTTTCCAGCATGCGGGACAGAAGGCGTGCGAGAACTTTGCCTCCGAACGCGCCGCGATAAATTTTTCGAGGCGCTCCCATTCGCCGGACTCGTTCCTGATCTTCTTACAGAAGGCGCAGATCGGCAGCAGGCCTTCGAGCGTCTGCACGTGGCGGCGAAGTTCTCGCTCGTGCTCTGAGAGCCGCGCGAACCACAGGGCCATCGCGACGATGACCGCGCCGCGGATCGCCGTCGTCACCAGGAGCGTCGCGGTCGAGCCCGTTTGAGACGAGAGCCCGACGAAGAACAGCACGTGAATCACAGGCATCGCCACGGCCAGCGCCACGGCAGGCAATCGCCCCGAGTACCATGCCGCCAGAGTGACCGGGATGACGTACGCGACAGGAAACTGTGTGTTGGATCCCGTGATGTAATCGATCCACACGAGCGGCGCGGCGATCGCGACCCACCAGAGCGGGTGCAGGCGGCCGACCGGCAGCAGCCACCAGGGCCGCGCGAATTGCTGTTTGCTCATCAGTCAGGCAGCCGAGGTGTTCAGACCTGTCCGAGAAAGTTTACAGACCCGGAAGCGATCGGTCCACCATAACGCGAGCAGCGATGAACGCGATAAAGACGATGACACAGCTCTCCGCAGTGAACGGCCCGTCTGCTCTCTGGTGGATTATCGGCTTCAAGGCCTTCAAGGCCACAACGTTGACCCTCGCCGGCGTGGCCTTGCTGGCGACGCGCCATCGTGACCCGGTCGATCTCGTCGTGCGCGTTGCCTTGGCGGTGCACTTGCCGTTGACTTCCACGCTGCTCGGAAAGGCGCTCACGTTCGCGCTCGGATTGAGTATCCGCAAGCAGGTCGCGCTTGGGATCACGGCGCTCGGCTATGCGGCGCTCATGGGAGGGGAAGGCTTCGCGCTGTATTTGCGCAAGCCATGGGCGCGCTGGTTCACGATCGGCGCCACGAGCTCGCTGATTCCGATCGAGCTGTACGAGATCGTCCGGGAACCGCGGCCGCTTCGAATACTCATCCTCCTCGTCAACGTGGCGGTCGTCGCATATCTTTACCGGCGCAAGGAATTATTCGAGTAGACGCGCGATTACGAAAATCATGCGACACGCGGAGGGCGGAAGGTATATAAGAGCGCATACATTTCGTCTGAACGAGGAGATCACTGTGACCGCAAGGATGGCTTCGCTGTGTATCGTGGCTGGGTTGATTGCTGTCTCCGGTTGTAACCAGAAGAGCGGGCCCCCACAGGCAGCGGCCGCCCCCGCCAAAGCGAAAATCGGCATTCACCCCTATGGCACGGGCGACCCGAATTTCAAGCCGGACTACTCCAAACTGCCTCCGGATATTCAGAAGGTGTTCACCTACATCGACACGAACATCGACGAGCACGCTGAAAACATCCAGAAGTGGATCAAGCAGCCGAGCATCTCGAACAGCGGCGAGGGGATTCCCGAGAGCGCCGAGATGGTGAAGGGCTTCTTCGAAAAACTCGGGTGCCAGAATGCCCGGGTCTTCGACACGGGCATCACCGAATACGGCAGCCCCGGCAATCCGGTCGTCTACGCAAAGTGCGACGAGGGCGCACCGAAGACGCTCGCGATTTACTGGCAGTACGACACGATGCCAATCACGCAGCCCGATATCTGGATCGCGCCGCCGTTTGAAGGACGCGTCGTCGACGCCGTCACGGCCGGCGTGGACGGGGCCTCGCGGGTGATCATCGGTCGCGGGGCGACCAACTCGAAGGGACCCGAGATGGCGGTGCTGAACGCGCTTTCATCGATCAAAGCGGTCACGGGCAAACTGCCGGTGAACCTGATCTTCGTCGCCGAGGGTGACGAAGAGCGCATGGACATCGGTCTGCGCAAGTTCATGAGCGAGCATTCCGATCTCTTCGCGGAAGCCGACGCGCTCTTCGCGGGCGGACCGTCGGAAGGCTGTGTGTACGTGGAGCTGACGACGAGCGGCAAGAGCTGGGGCCGCGGTCCGGTGCAGTCCGACGTGCACGGCGTGATGAAGCGGACGACCGACAGCCCGGCGTGGCGGCATATTCAGATGCTCGCGTCGCTGACATCGAAGGACGGCAACACGCCGCTGATCAAAGGCTTCTTCGAGAACATGGACCCGCCCACCAAGGCGGAAGTCGAGCAGATGAAGGCGCAGGCCGCGCGCACCGACCTTGTCGTCATGGCCAAGAATGCGGGCGTCGCACGGTTCATGCACGACGATCCGTTCGAGGTGTTGAAGGACGGCCGCTTCGGCGTGTCGTTCAATCTCGACGGCGGCTGGGGCGGCAACATGTATGCGGGCGGCGCCGGCGCGATTCTGCCGAACAAGTTCACCACGAAGCACAATTTCAGGTACGTGCCGCGGATGAACGGCCTCGATCTCGTGAAGAAGCTGCGTGCGCAGCTCGACGCGAACGGCTACAAGGACGTTGACGTGAAATTGATCGGCGACGTGCCGTGGTCGCGCGGTTCGTCTCCCGATACCGACATCGCGCATGCGCATCAGAAGGCCGGCGAGCTCATGGCGTCGATCGGTCTTGGGCGGCGGCCGCGGCGTTGGTCCGGTGGTGCCGACCTCGGCGAAGCTGACCGATCCGAACATGTTGCTGTCCGATACGGGCGCCGATCCGGCCGGCGGCTATTGGCCCGCCTATCTCTTTGCGGACGGCGAAGTCGGACAGAAGGTCGGGCACGTGGCCATCCCGATGGGCGGGCGCGGCGGCGGAGGCGGCGGTGGCCGCGCGCACGCGGCGAACGAGTACTACACGATCGAGTCGACCGGGAAGGGCGGCGGCCTCGCGAATGCGGAGAAGAACGCGGCGGCAGCGATCTTTCAGTACGCGCAGCTCACGACCGTGACGCCGAAACCCAAGGGCGCCGGCGGCGGAAAGTAAGGCTCGCGCGGAGTCATCCGGCGATGTGACGCCGCGAGAACCATCGGTTCGCTTCACCGAGGAGTCGCGCCCTCGTTGCTGACGCGATGCACTCGGTGGCGGCCGCGGCGCGTTGATACGTCAGGGCGGCGAATGCGGCGAGACCGTCGCGCCGCAGGACGGCGATTGCCGTTCGGAGCTTGCGCGTCCACGAGGGCGAAGGGCACCGAACGGCAGGATCGGCGGATGGTATCGCGCGTCGCGTCGGGCTGCCGTACACCTCGCTCATCCAGACTGCCTGCCGCCATTCGTCGACGAACGCATGATTGGCGATTTGTTTCGCCGGCCTGCGACGGCCTCCGTCGAGGACGAACACAGAAAGACAATCCGTGAGGGGGATGCAGCGGCCCGGCAGGCGATGGCGGTCGGCCTGCCGCCCGCGTCCGATCCAGTTGATCAGTTCCTGCGAGCAGCACGTGAGGCCGGTGTGTTCGCACGCGCGCCTGAAGATGTCAGCCGACATCGACTCGGCGCGCCAGTTCCGCTTCGTCACGAACCCGCGTATCTCTCCGGTACGCGGATGGGCGAAGGCGTGGAGGTTCGAGTGGTGCAGGAATCCGCCGCCGCCCGGCTTCAGCTTTCGCGCGGCCTGCTCGACATACGCCGACACCGCATCCGACTCGGCGTGAACGAGCGAGTCGAAGCTGAAGATGAAATCCAGACTCCGATCCGGCACCATGTCGAGCGACGCACCATCGTTCACGAAGTACTCGACCTGGCGGTCGCTGAGAAACGTTCGCGACACGCGTCGATGCAGCGCTCCGAGAGGTCGACGAGAATCAGCCTGCTGCTGAGCTGACGGAGGTACTGCGTCCATCGGCCGAAGCCTGGACCAATCTCGAGAATCGTCCCGGTCGGCACGAACGGACGTATCCGGGGAAGAATGGTTCTATACCAGAGCATCGCGGTACCGTCCGCAGAGTGCCCTGGCGACCATTCATCGCCTAATTGAGACCATTTGTGATGCTGCCAGCGCTCGACGTTCTCGAGGACACTCGGCATGTCCGTCGCACAAGCAAACAACCTGCCCTTCCACATCCATACGGTCGAAGAGTTGCCGCCGCCGAGTCCGCGCGCCTGACGAAGCTGTTGCAGCAGGCCGACTTGCTGGTCTGCTGCGAAAAGTGCTTTAGCCATGCCATGGTCGGGCTGGCAGCCTGACCGCAGATGGATGAGTAAACCCGCGGGATCATGATTCCGATAGATCAACCATGAGCGCACCGACCCTCAAACGCGCGCGTGAGGATGCAGGACTTACTGCCGCCGATGTTTCCTGCCGCACGCGGTTGTCGCCGCGGATTGTCGCGGCGATCGAAACCGAGCGCTACGAGCTTCTTCCTGCAGGCCTCTACGCGCGGACCGCGGTGCGCGCGTACGCGCTGGCCGTCGGCATCGAGCCCGACACGGTTCTCGCCGAACTTCGCTCGAGATTGCCGGAGGCGTCGCTCGACCTCGCTGAGGTTGCGGAGTTGCGCGCGCCAACGCGGCGGCTGGGCCGCTTGCACTATGCGGCGGCCGCAACGCTCGATGGTGGGATTCTGCTCGCGATCGACGCCGCGATCGTGTGCGTGTGCGCGTTCGCCTGCGGCCTGCTGCCATCCACGCTGCTCGGCGACGCGCCGGGTTCGATGGCCCTCCTGTGCTCGACGCCCGTTGTTTTCTATTTCTGGCTGCTCGGCGCCACCGATGTCCGCACGGCCGGCCCCTGGCTGCTGGATCTCGAGATCCTGCCGCGCTTCGAGGGTCCGCTGTCTTTCGAGGAATGGTGGCGCCGCGGATTTCTCTACGTCAGCCGAGAGGTGACGCTCGCGTGGGGCGCGATGGAGAACAGCGGTGGCGCTCTCGTCTGCGAGCACCACCGCTGAGCAGTTGACGCCGACTTGTTGCCGGCGGCTAGAAGACGAACCGCGCGCCGATTCTGGCGATGCGCGGATTCATGATCTCCTGAATGTTGTTGAACGTCGGCAGCCGTGCGTTCAGCTGCCGCTGCAACTCCGTGCCCGCGTTCAGCAGGTTGAAGACGTCAAGATCCACTGCGAGCGTCGAATGCCCGAACGTAAACTTCTTTTCGAGACGTCCATCGAGGCTCGACACGGCAGGCGTCCGGAATTCATCCGCGGTCGAGACGATGAGCACAGGCTTCGACGGCTGCACCACATCGGGCGTCGCCACGCGATCGCGATAGTAGGGGAGCGCATACCCCTGGCGCAGAATGTAGTTGGCGCCAAGGTCGATGCCCCAAGGCCCCTGCCACAGTCCATTCCCCACGAACTGATAGCGCACCGGCGTGATGAACACGTTGCCCTTGTTGCCGCTGCCGGTCGACTGCACCGCCACGGAGCCGCCATTGACGTTTGGTCCGCTTTGATACGGATTCGCATTTCCTCCCGGCGTCGCCCCTAAGCCGCCCTGGTTCCAGTTCGGCGAACTCGTCGGGTCCAGAATGGCCGTCGCGGGATTATCGAAGTACTCGCGGTAGTCGTTTGTCGAGAATCCGACGCGCGCCATCCAGTGATCCGCCATGCGCTTGGTGGCGCTCGCCTCGAGCCCGAGATAGCGCTGGTGATACCCGGGACGGTTCTCGGCCACGAACGCGCCGCCGGTGTCTACCGTGGTCGCGTACACCGGCACGTTGACGGCGCCGACGACGGGGAACGTGCCGGAGACGGTGCCCGTTTGCTGATAATCCGCCGACGTGACGCCCGCGGGAATCGCCCAGGGCAGATCGTTATAGCGCCGGTACGTCGCGGTCACGCTGACGCCGAGATCGCGCGCGAGTTGACGGTCGACGCCGACGAGCAGTTCGTGGGTGATCGGCGCGGTCATGTTCACGCGGTTGCTGTTCGACAACGGACCGACCCCGACCGTGGTCACCAGATCGGTGAGCTCATTGGGATCGGCGACGTTGTTGCCGTTGCGATCGACGGCGTTGTACAGCGCGTACGAGTATTGAATCGGCGACACGAACGCCGCCGCGTTTCCGGGCAGCTGCGACGCGAACATCGCATAGCTTACGCGGCCGATCGTCCGCTTGTTCTCGTCGAACGCGTAGGTCACGCCCACGCGCGGCGTGAAGGTGTTGAAGTCGTAAGCATTCGACACGCCCGCGGCGGTGACCGATGGCAGCAGGTCAAAGCCGGGCACGCCGGCGACCACCGTCTGATCGAGCGATGAGGTCTGATGGTCGAAGCGGACGCCGCCGTTAATCGTGATGCGATCCAGCGCGATCGTGTCGGTGAGGAAAGCCGTCGTGTAGCGGCCGGCGGTGTTGTTCGGCAGGTTTCTGGTCACCTGCGCCTGCATGTCCGGATAGCCGTTCCAGATTGTCAGGATGTTTGACCCCGGCCACTCGCTGAGTGATTCCACGGGCGTCTTGCGCCACGAGAACCCCGCCTTGATTTCCTGGCGGCCGACGAAATAACTGGCGTCGCCGCTCGCGTAGTATTGCGGGCGGTTCGTCTCGTAGAAGAGATACGAGTTGTGGTACACGCCTGAGTCGTCGAGATATACGTTCTTGTCGAGTCCGCCGGCAGGCGCGAGCTGAAATCCACTCGTGATGTACGCGAATCGGGCGGTGGCGAAGATGTTCGTGCCGGCCACGAAGTTGCCTTCCCCTTTGTAGTAGCGTGTCGGCCCGGTCTGGTTCCAGGCGGTTTCAACCGGCCGCGTCGGACCGACGCTCCGTCCGTTCTTGATCTTGTTCCCGTCGAAAAACGTGAAGTTGCCGCGGATTTGAGGCGTGATCTGCGCGTCGACTTTGGCGGCGTAATTCTGGAGCAGTGTGCTGTCGAGCTGATCCGCAATCGTAGGTTATGGACGTCGGTGCGGCCCACCGTGCCCCAGGCCCAGAGCCGATCTTTGAATATGGGGCCGCCGATGTCGAAGCCGCTGTCGTCGTAGCGATCCGTGCGGTTGCCTTTGCCGGTGATGCTCCCAAGCTGCAGGGCCGTGTCCGGTGAAATGTTGGTTCCCTGCAGACTCTGATTCTCGAAGTAGAAGCGGCCATCGCCATGCACGGCGTTCGTGCCCTTCTTGAGGACGAGGTTCAACTGCACGCCGGGCGTGGAGTTCTGTGCGTCGGCGCCTCCCGTCGTGATCGCCATCTCCTGGAACATGTCGAAATCGAAATAGGTCGGGGACGAGCCGGTCGACCCCATGTCGGTGATCGGCACGCCGTCGATGCTCCACGTGTTGTCGGTCACCTGACGCGCCTTTGGCGATGTACACCGACTGTTGTCCAGACTCCGATCCGCCGACGTTGACGCGGTCGACGGTGATCGTCGGAACCGTCTGCATGACCACCCACGGATCGCGCGCGGTCGGAATGTTCTGCAGTTCCTCCAGCGTCACGTTCGTCGTCGTCGTTTGCCGTTTCGGATCGATGATCGGCGTCGCGGCGGTCACGACGACATTTTCGGTCGTGCCGGCGACGGCCAATCGCACGTTGAGCGGCGTGGACGATCCGGCGGCCACGATCACGTTGTCGTTGGTGTACGCGTTGAATCCCGTGAGCGTGGTCTTCACTGCGTATCTGCCGGGAGGCAGATTCAGAAAATGCGACTGGCCCTGGGCGTCGGAGACCTGCGACTGGTTCACAGGGCCCGTGAGATCGACCGTCACGCCCGGCAGACGTCCACCGGTCGCATCGTCGATTGAGAGATCGATCCGGCCGGTGAACACCTGCGCGCGCGCTGGCGCGACAGCCCACAGCAACAACAGCATTGCAAGCGACGCGGTATACCCATGTCGTTTCATGACACTCCTCTTCGGCGGCTGTACAACCCGTCACGCGCCGTCATGCTGCTAGCGTGAAGGGTCACGGCCGTCGTGGGAGTACGAGTTCGAGGGCTGTTCGACGATCGATTGCGCAGCTTCGCCGTGTTGGATCACACGGTGTTCGTTCGTCGTCGCGACGAACGTTGTCCGGTCGCGGAATGTCGCGCGCGCGGCGACGAACGGCGTCCGGTAGCGGAAGAGAAGGGTGTCAGCCGATCAGTCGCCGGCGACGCGCGGCGATCGCGCGCAGCAGTTCGTCGATGCGCTTCGACGCCTCCGCGGGCTTCTGGTTGTTGTCCATGGGCGATCAAATAGCAAACGTCGCGCCGCACGCGTGGCTCGGCCATTTTTGATCTCGAGTGGCACTGCTCGACGGCGTTACTGTAGACGTCCGCGCAGAAACCGCACTGGCACGGAGGCGTTCTGATCAACGACGAAGAAGTCGGTAAGCTCAAGGCCGCGATCGACAGAAATGATCTCGACTACGTGATCACGGCGATGACGCGCGATCCCGCGCTTCATGCCGCGCCCATCGGATATCGCGGCAACGGACCGCTCACGTGGGTCGCCGAATGCCGCGTCCCGTGGGAAGCTCCTCGGCCCGAGCGGCTGAAAATGGCGGCGTGGATGATCGAGCACGGCTCCGACGTCCACCAGGGCGGCGACGGACCGCTGATGCGTGCGGCGCTCGTGGACGAACGGATCCCGATGATGGAGCTGCTCGTTTCGCACGGCGCCGACGTGAACGCCCGCTGGAGTGGATATTTTCCGATCATCTTCGCACCGTGCGAGACGCTGGAGCCCGCTGCTCTCGAATGGCTGCTTCGGCACGGCGCCGATCCCAACGTCACCGGCGGTCCGGCGGGCAGTCTGCGCCCGGCGCTCGACTACGCGATCGGCACATATTCGCGGTCGCGGCAGTTGGCGCGTTGCATCGACGTGCTGCGCGCGGCCGGTGCGGTCACTCGATACGAGTTGCCAGTGGTCCTGGACGTGATGCGCGACGATGCCGCCGACCTCCGGACGCAGCTCGACCTCGCGCCCGCGCAGGTCAATCGGCACTTTCCTGAACTCGATTTCGGGAGCACGGGCCGGCGTCGAATGACGCTGGCGGGCTCGACGCTGCTCCACGTGGCGGCCGAGTACGGTGCCGTTCATAGCGCGATGCTGCTGCTCGATCGCGGCGTCGACGTCAACACGCCGGCCGACATCGACGCGCATGGCGTCGGCGGGCAGACGCCGATTTTCCACGCCGTCACGCAGTTCGACGATTTCGGGTATGACGTCGCCCGGCTGCTGATCGACCGCGGAGCCGACCTTCGGATCCGCGCGACGATTCCGGGCGACTATGAACGCGAGGCCGACGTTCTCAACACGACGGCACTCGGGTACGCGCTCCGCTTTCCCGGCGATCGGAACGCCAAGACTCTAGAGCTGCTGCGCAGCCGCGGCGCCGCTAGCCTGACAAGCTCGGCGGCGCGGCGATGTGTCAGCCGATGCCGGGGAGGATGAGCACGGCGCGGCATCCCGACCCGCCGGTCCGATTTTCGAGCGTCAGCGTGCCGCCGTGCGCTTCGGCGATCTGGCGGCTCAGCGCGAGGCCGATGCCGGATCCAGCCGCCTTCGTGGTGAAGAAGGGCACGAAGAGGTTGGAGGAATCCGGCAGGCCGGCGCCTTCGTCCTCGACGACCAGCTCGAGATCGCCATTCGACTGCTTCCACTCGATCCAGGCGTCGCCGGATGTCTGCGCGGCGCGCATCCACCGCATTTCTGACGATGTTGATCAGCAGCTGCTCGAGTTGATCGGCATCGGCCTGAACCGAGAGATCGCCGCCGTCGCGAATACCGACCGGCTGGCGCGCCTCGAGCTCCGCCACTCGCCGCACGAGCGGCCGGATCGGCACCCGCCGGCGCTGCGGTTTGGGTAGACGCGCGAGCTGCGCGTACGCGCCGAGAAAGCGGCCGAGCGCGCCGGCGCGGTTTTCAATCAGCGACAGCGCTTCCTGCATGTCCGGCTCCGGCGGAATGTTCGGCATCCGGCTGACCGCGCGGCGAAGGCTATGCGCGATGGACTTGATCGGGGTCAGCGAGTTGTTGATTTCGTGCGAGAGCACGCGCACGATGCGCTGCCAGGCCTGCTGCTCCTCTTCGCGCAGGGCGCGGCTCAGATCTGCGAACACGATCAGGTGGTGCGGCCGGCCATCGCGCCTGAATGTCGACCGCCGCAGCTCCAGTCGTCCGCTCTCGGCGCCGAAGGGCCGCTCCACGAGGCGCGGCGAGTCGCCGGATAGATAGGGCGCCAGTCGCAATTCGATGGCGCGACGCCCGACGAGCGCCGCCGCCCGCTGACCGATCAGACGCTCGCCGGCCGGGTTCACGAGCACCAGCGTTTCGTCCATGTCGAACGCGAAGACGGCGACGTCGATCGCGCCCATGACGCTCTTCAGCAGCGCCGTGGATTCGATGGCTTCTGCCCGCTGGCGCTGTAACGTGTCGCCGAGCGCGTTGATCTCGACCATCAGGAGATCGACCGCGCTCCGCACGTGGCCTGTCGTCCCGCCGCGGATGGAGTAATCGCCTTCGCGCAGCGCGCCCAGCAGATTCGCGGCGACAAACAGCGTACGCGTGACCCACGCGCGCGCCAGGACCGACGCACCCATCCACACGATCAGGATCAAGGCGGCGATCGTCCATCGAACCTCGAACGAGTACGCCTGGCTCCAGACGAAATACAGGACGATGGCGCTGCCGGGCAATCCGGCGACGACGGCGAGCCCGAGCACCGACTGCTCGAGATCACGGGGCGCGCGGCTACGACTCGTTGCGAAAGCCATACTGCTGTAACCGGCGGTAGAGCGCGCTGCGGCTCATGCCAAGCTGCGCCGCGGCGGCGCGCACGTCGCCCCGGTGGCGCGCCATGACCTTCTCGATGAATACCCGTTCGGCGTCCTCGAGCGACGGCTCCCCATTGGGCGCGGCTCCCGTCGTCGGCTGCAGCCCGAGATCACGCGCGCTGACAGCGCACGGCCTCCGGCGCCGCCAGGAGCACGGCCCGTTCCACCGCGTGGGCGAGCTCCCGGACGTTGCCAGGCCATCGATGTGCGTGGAGTGCCCGCACCGCGCTCGCGTCGAAGGTCCGCAGCGGCTTTCGGTATCGCGCGGCGTATTGCGCGAGATAGTGCCGCGCCAGCGCTTCGACGTCGTCACCGCGTTCGCGAAGCGGCGGCAGGTGGACGACGACGGTGTTGAGACGATAGAGCACATCTTCGCGGAAGCGGCCGGCGGCAACCTCGGCGCCAAGATCCGCGTTGGTTGCGGACAGGACGCGCACGTTGACGTAGCGGACGCGCGACGAGCCGACGCGCTGCACTTCGCCGGTCTGCAGCACGCGCAGCAGCTTCGCCTGCAGGCGCACCGGCATGTTCGCGATCTCGTCGAGGAACAGCGTGCCCTCATCCGCGAGCTCGAAGCAGCCGAGCCGATCGGTGCGCGCGTCGGTGAATGCGCCTTTCACGTGGCCGAACAGCTCGCTCTCCGCGACGCCTTCGGCCAATCCGCCGGCGTTCATGGTCACGAGCGGCTTCGACGCTCGATCCGACAGCAGGTGCAGCCACGACGCGGCGACCTCTTTGCCGGTTCCGTGCTCGCCAGTGATGAGCACGGCGGCGTCGGATGCGGCGACGCGCTCGATCGTGTGCCGCACGTCGCGAATCGCAGGCGCATCGCCGAGGAAGGTGGGCGTGTCGCTGCGGCGAACGCGGGTGTTTGCCTCCTGGACACGTTGGCTCCGCCAGAGCGCACGCCGTAAATCCACATGCGTGCGCACGGTCGTCGCGAGCCGGTCGTCGTCCCACGGCTTTTCGACGTAGTCGCGCGCGCCGCGGCGCATGGCTTCGACGGCGCCGGGCACGCTGCTCCACGCCGTCATCACGAGCACCGGCAGCGTCGGATCCACGGAGCGTATGCGTTCCATCAGATCGAGCCCTTCCTGTCCCGATGTGGTGTCGCGCGTGTAGTTGAGATCGAGAATCGCCATATCGAAGTCGGCGCCTTCGAGCTTCTCGATCAGCTCTCCCGGCGATCGGGCGGTGACGACGCTGAACCCCTCGTCGTTCAGCAGCAACGTGAGCGCGCGTAGCACGTCGGCTTGGTCGTCGGCGATCAGGATGCGGCCGTGGCTCGGGTTCGACATCGCGATTGGGTGCGCTGTGCACGCACAGTGCCACGGCGACATCCACTTTGCTCGTTAGACGGAAGCGGGGCACGGTGCGTTGTGTGGATGGATCGTCGCGTCCGCGCGACAGCTGTCGCAAGGACGCGACAGCTGCCATCGCTTCATCAGCGAAATGACGCTGTTTCGGTTTCCGCCGTCTGGCACAGGGATTGGTCGCGACAACGCCGTGCGAGACATGCCGGCGGAACCTTCGACGTCCCAGACAGCCGACAGCCGCATCGCGCGTGTGCTCGTTGCGGACGACCAGGCCGACGTTCTGGAGGCGCTGCGCTGGCTGCTTGCCGGCGAAGGGTACGACGCGCATTTCGTGAATTCGGCCGACGGCGTGATCGAGCGGCTGCGCGCCGACGCGTTCGACCTGCTGCTCATGGATCTCAACTACACGCGCGACACGACGTCGGGCCGCGAAGGGCTCGCGCTGATCGCGCAGGTACGCGCGCACGATCCGGCACTGCCGATCGTGGTCATGACCGGGTGGGGCAACGTCGACACGGCCGTCGAAGCGATGCGGCTCGGCGCGAAGAGCTTTGTGCAGAAGCCATGGGAAGATGCCGCGCTGCGCGAGATCGTCCAGCGCGAGATCGCAGACGGCCGCGCCACCCGGCGTCAGGATCGCAAACAACGGCGCGAGCTCGAGGAGGCGCGCCTCATTCAGCGCGCGCTGCTGCCCGCCCCGCTGCCGCAAATGGCGGGCGTTCAGGTCGCCTCCGAGTGGCAACCTGCCGATGGGGTCGGCGGCGACTGCTTCGATTTGATCGACGCCGGCCACGCTCTCGGCGTCGTGATTGCTGATGTCGCCGGCAAGGGCGTGCCGGCAGCGCTGCTGATGTCAAATCTGCAGGCTGCGGTCCGGGCGTTCGCACGCGAGCAGGCGACACCCTCGTCGATCTGCACGAACGTGAACCGCCTTCTGTGCCAGCACATGGTGAGCGGGCGCTTCGTGACGCTCTGTTTCGTATGGGTGGACGCGGGCCGCGGCACGGTTTCGTACGCGAACGCGGGCCACAACCCTCCGATTCTCGTGCGTGCCGACGGGACGAACGAGCGGCTCGCGGAAGGCGGCATGGTGCTCGGCGTCTTTCCAGAAAATCGGTACGAGGAGACGACGGTGCCGTTCGCGTCCGGCGATCGTCTGATCCTCTACACAGACGGCATCACCGAGTCGAGGAACCCGGCGGGGGAGGAGTTCGGCGACGATCGTCTCGCGGAGGTCGCGGCGCGCGGGCGGGATCGAGCGCCGGCGGCCTTGAAAGATTACGTGATGCAGCAAGTGCAGGCGTTCACGTCGGGCGTTTTCGAGGACGATGCGACGTTGATCGTGACGGCAATCGCTTGAACGAGGTGACATGTTCTACGATTTGAAACACGCTTGGCGGTCGCTGTTCAGATCGCCCGCGATCACAATCACCGCGGTGGTGACGCTCGCGCTCGGCATCGGCGCCAACACCGCCATCTTCAGCATCGTGTATGCGCTGCTGTTGAAGCCGCTGCCCTTCCGCGATCCGGATCGACTCATTTACGTACACGACACGTTTCCAGCCGTCGCGAACGCGTCGGTCTCCTGGAAGAAGTTCGTCGCCTTGCGCGACGGGAACCGCACGCTCGATGCGTTCGCCGCGACGTCCTCCGGCATCCTGACGATCACCGGTCACGGCGAACCCCAGCGCATCGTCACACCGAGAGTGTCGGCCGACTTTTTCAAGGTGCTCGGTGTGCCGCCGCTCGCAGGGCGCGGGTTCACGTCGGCAGACGATGTGCCGAACGCCGCTCCCGTGATCGTGCTGACCTATGGTTTGTGGCAGCGCGCGTTTGGCGGCAATCCTCGCGTGGTCGGCGAAGCCGTGGCCGCCAATGGCATTGAGCGGACGATCGTCGGGGTTATGCCGGCCGGTTTTCTCTATCCCTCGAATGCAGAGGCGTGGATTCCGCTGGCGTTGCAGCCGTCTCAACAGGAGACGAACGGCTTGCGTCTGATCGGGCGCGTGCGCACCGGCGTCACGCTGCAGCAGGCGACTCAGGATCTGGACGCGGTCACGGCCGTGTTCAACAAGGACAACGGCGCTGCGCCGCGGCATCCGCGTCTATCGGCTGCACGATTTTCTGTCGCAGACCAATCGCCAGATGCTGCTCGTCCTTCAAGGCGCGGTGCTGCTCGTGCTGCTGGTCGCGTGCGCCAACGTCGCCAACATGCTGCTGGCCCGCAGCATCTCCAGGTGGCGGGAGTTCGCGATTCGCGCCGCGATCGGAGCACGGCCGGCGCGGATCCTCCGGCAGCTGCTCACCGAGAGCGTGCTGCTGTCGGCGGTCGGCGGCGGCGCCGGCGTGCTCGTGGCCGGGTGGCTCGTTGAGATTCTTCATGGCCCTGGCGCCCACCGGGTTCAGCGGCGTTCAGGTCGTCGCGATCGATTGGCACGTGCTCGGCTTCACGGTGGCGGTGGCGGTCGCGACGGGGCTCATCTTCGGAATGGCGCCGGCGCGTCGGGGATTTCACGTCGACGCGAACGACGGCCTGCGCGACGCCAGCGCCCGCGGCGCGTCGAGCGGCGGGGCACGCGGCGCCAGCCGGATTCTGGTCGTCGCCGAGATCGGCCTCGCAATCGTCCTGGTCGTCGGCGCCGGGTTGATCGTGAAGAGCCTGCTCCTCCTCGAGGCGCAGGACACCGGCTTCCGCGCGGACGGTCTGCTGACGTTTCAGATCACGCTGCCGGAGGGGCGTTACAACGACGATCAAATCGTCCGCACGCTCACGCGGATACCTGGACGACATCCGCGGGCTGCCCGGTGTGAAGAGTGCTGGTGCGATCAACTTCCTTCCGCTCACGAGCTTCGGCTTCAACGGGCCGTTTTCAATCGTCGGTCGGCCGCCCCTCGGCAGTCCCGACCATCCACCCGTGATCGAGTACCGCATGGTGACGCCCGGATATTTCGCGGCGATGGGCATTCCCGTCCGGCGAGGCGCCGAGTTCAGCGAACGAGACACGCGGACCAGCCAGCCGGTCGTCATCATCAACGAGGCGATGGCGCGGCAATACTGGCCGAACGACAACCCGGTCGGCGCGATGATCAACCTTGCGGTTGACGGCAGCACAGTGGCGCGACGAGTCGTCGCGGTCGTCGGCGACGTGCGATCGGCCTCACTCGGGCAACCGCCGGTACCCTGAATCGTATGTGCCGCACGCGCAGCTCGCGGCCGACAGCATGGGCCTCGCGGTGCGGACCGAGGGCAACCCCGCCGCCCTCCTGCCCGCGGTGCGTCAGCGAATCGCGGCCATCGATCCTGACGTTCCCCTGGTCCGGCCACAGCCCATGGTCGCGACGGTCGAGGCGTCCGCCGGCTCGCTGCGCCTGTCCTCGCTCCTCACGTCGGGCTTCGCGCTGGTCGCCGCCCTTCTCGCGAGCATCGGTATCTATAGTCTCGTCTCGTATTCAGTGGCACAGCGCACGCGCGAGATTGGCATCCGCGTGGCGCTCGGCGCGAGCTCGCGATCGGTGATGCGGCTGGTCGTCGGCGAGGGACTCGTGCTCGCCGGGTTCGGTGTCGCCCTCGGCCTTGCCGGCACCTTCGCGCTTGCCGGCTCCCTGCGCTCGCTGCTGTACCACGTCAGCCCTGCTGATCCCCTGGTATTGACCGCCACATCTGCCGCCGTCGCGATGATTACGGCCGTCGCGTCATTCGTGCCCGCCCTCCGCGTCACTCGTGTCGATCCCACGGTGGCGCTGCGGACGGAGTAGGAGCGTCGACCGTGATGTTCGCGAACCTGAACGACGGCTGAACGGTGCGTTCAGCCGTGATTCAACAGCGGCTTGTTACGGTGACTCGTCGGAGGGCACATGAGATTCATCGTCGCAGCACTGCTCGCGATCGCGTCGTCATCGAACATCACCGGTGCGTGGAATATGGCATTGGACGCCGGCCATGTTATTCCGACGCCGTTCGTCCTGAAACAGGACGGCAAATCGCTCACGGGAACGATCGCGTTGCCGACGCAGGACGTCGGCAAACGCGTCGAAGTGCGGTTGACGGGCGAGATGATCGACGACGCCTTCACTCTATCGGGGAGCGTCGAACACGCAAAGGAACCGACGACCGTGACCATCGACGGCAAGGTGCTCGAGGATGGCACGCTCGAGGGGCACCTCGATCTTCCGGGTCATGCGCGCTTGCCCTGGACCGCAGAACGGCTCGGCGCGGCCGATCGCGCGCGGCTTGCCGACTTGGGCGATTCGAACCAGCACAATCACAAGCGCGTGCCGTTCTTCATCGCAGGACGTGCAGGTGGCGCGCTCGGTGGTGCGTGCATCTGAGAGCGCGAATGCGACACCGCTCGCCGACGTCATGCTGCGCGTGCTGCGAGCGCTCGGGTGTGACGATGTCGCGCGTTTCGGCGACAGCGAAGGCACGTTCGACCTTAACGTTCGATCTTAAAGAGATGTCACAGATTTAACACTTGTACCGCCCGCGCGATTCAGGCAACCTATACGGACGTGCTTTCACGCTGGTCGGGCTTGCCGGTCGTTGTCCAGGCCGTAGTACTGGGCGCCGTCGCTGGGATCGCTTTGACTGTCGGGGTTCCGACCGCGCTGATACCGACCCGCAGCCGCATTACCCTCGCGCCACCTCCACATACGCGGCCGGACATCATTCTCGTCACGATTGACGCGCTCCGCGCGGATCATCTCAGTGGTTACGGGTATGGTCGCCTGACGTCTCCGCTGATCGATGCCTTCTCGCGCCGAGCCACGGTGTTCACCGAGGCCATTGCCCAGGCGCCATATACCAAGGCGTCGGTCGCGTCGCTGATGACCGGCCTTTATCCGAGCTCGCACAAGACGGTGACGGCGTCGGTGCCGTTTCCCGAAACGATGACGGGCCACGTCAGCACTGTGCCGATTACGACCGACGTGCTGCCGCCGACCCTGCCCACGCTCGCCGGAGCGCTCCGTGACGGCGGTTACCGGACGCTGGGGTTCACGGCGAACCCGTTTTTGATCGACGCATTCGGGTTCGGGCGCGGGTTCGACGTATTCGAGTTCTTTCCCGGAGGCGATTTCGCGAGCGCCGAGCACGTGGTCGACGAGGCGGTCGAGCACGTCGACAGTCGCGATTCGCGGCCGTTATTCCTGTGGGTCCATCTGATGGAGCCACACAGTCCATACACGCCGCCGGCGTTCGCACAAGGCACATTTCCGCTGGTTGGCCGGCCCGAGCCGATTGCATCGGGCGTGTCGATTCCAGAATGGCTGCTGCCGGGTTCTCCCCGTGACCTGCGCCAGTATGTGGCGAGTTATGACGAAGAGATCTCCGCGGCCGATGTAGCTGTCGATCGGCTCTTTCGTCAACTGCACGACATGGGCCGGACCGACAACGCAGTCGTCGTGTTGACCGCCGATCACGGCGAGCAGTTTCTCGATCACGGCGGATGGGAGCACAGCACGACGCTCTATGAAGAGCTGATTCGCGTGCCGTTGATCATCCAGGCGCCCGGTATTCCGCCAGGCGCGGTGAATGCTCAGGTGCAGCTGATTGATCTGTTTCCGACGCTCCTGGAATACGCGGCGGTCCCGATCCCCGCTGGCACGGCGGGCCACTCGTTGCGGGCGCCGCTGCACGGCGAAGACGAGTCGCGGCCGGCGTTCACCGAGATCGCGGGTTCGCAGTATGCCGTTCGGGTCGATGGATGGAAACTCATCGTGTCAGCCGATGGAAGCCGGCAGCTGTTCGCCCTCCGGGAAGACCCGCATGAACGGAACGATGTCGCTGCCCGCCAGTCGACGCGCGCCGATCACCTCGAGAGGCTCCTTTACCGAAACCTCGCGGCGACTCTCGAACGCGGACGCGGTGTTTCTGCCACGGCCGTGCCGGTCGCGCCCAATGTGTTGCGGCGCCTCGCCGCCGTCGGTTATTTTGGACGATGACGCAGATCGAGCCGCGCGTTTCCGCCTGAACGTCCCGCTTCGGCGCAAGTCAGTCCCCAGCACGATTCATCGAACAAGTGTTTGCGCCTCGGTCCACAGACGCGCCACGATCCGCGCCGCCGGCTCGGCGCGCGCGAGCGCCGCGGATTGCCCGGCCCACGCCTGCATGCGATCGACATCGCCGGTTGTCGCCGCCGCAGCACGCATTGGCGCGGTCAGTCCCCGCTGCACCGGGTACGGCGCGGGCACAGGCGCATCGACGGCCGTTGCGGCGCGGACGTAGGCTGTCGCGATGCTGCGGCCCGGCCGGCCGCTGAATGCACGGCTCACGATTGTGTCCTCGGGCGCGGCCTTGCCGATCGCGTCGGCCCACGCAGGCGCGATCTGCGCTTCCGGACACCGCAGAAATCCCGTCCCGATTTGAGCGGCGCTCGCGCCCAACGCGAGCACGGCAGCCACCGCGCGGCCATCGGCGATGCCGCCGGTCGCGACGACCGGGACACTGACAGCGTCGACGACGGCGGGGACCAGCGACAGTAATCCGACGAGCTCCCGCTCGGCTGTCGCCGCGTCGAACGACCCGCGATGGCCGCCCGCTTCCATTCCCTGCGCGACGATCACGTCTGCGCCCGCGGCTTCAGCGATCGTGGCCTCCTTGACGTGTCGAGACGACGGCGAACCATACGATGCCGAGCGCCTTCGCGCGGCTGACGAATTCGGGCGGATAGACACCCATCACCGACGACACAATGCGCGGGCGCGCGTCGAGGAGTGCCTCGCATTGCGCGGCGAAGTCAGGCGGCACGGCGTTGCCGGCGTCCACAGGCACCGGCGGGCCCCACTGCGACAGGAAGCTCCTCACCTTCATCTCGCGCTCCGCGTCTCTCACGGGCGGCGGATCGGGAATCCACAGATTGAGCTGAAAGGCGCCGCTCGTCGAAGCACGCACCGTTGCCGCCCAGTTCACAATTTCATCGGGGCGCATCAGGACGGCGCCGCATGCGCCGAGGCCGCCGGCATTCGCGACGGCAATCGACAAGGCCGGCGCGCTGGCACCTGCCATGGGCGCCAGCAGAATCGGGACGCGCACGCCGAAGCGCTCGCAAAATGCGCCAGTCCGATCGATGATTGACACGCATCCTCCAGGTTTCTGACCGCTGCTTTACTTGACGACGAAGCGCTGGACATCGCCTTTGAGCGACGACGTGTCGACGTCGCCGTCGCGCGGCAGGCTGAGGAAATATTCGACGGACGGACGATCGTCGGTCAATAGCGGCCCGGGTCCCACGAACGCCGCGAGCTCGCCGGGCCCGGCGTTGAACGCGGCGAGCAGTTGCTCGAAGGTCTCGATGCCGAGGTCGTGCAGTCCCTGCGCACGTGACGGGTCGCGGAGCTTCATCTCGAAGTCGCCCCGCGAGAGGCGGAGTGGCTCGGTCATCCCGACGAGCAGCGAGCCGCCTGCCCACACGGTCGTCTCCGGGAACACACTCAGGAACGTTCGCGCGATGATCTTGTATTCCGCCTCCGTGCCCGCCACCCACTGCACGGCCATGCCCCCGGGATTCAACACGCGCCGTAGAAGACGGAAGTACTCGACGGAGTACAGGTTGCCGGAACCGGCGAAGATCGGATGGATTACATCGGCGGTGATGACGTCATAGCGCTTACGCGTCAGCATCAGGAAATTGCGGCCATCGTCGACGCGCAGATGCGCGTTCGGCCGGCCGAGCACGCCGTAGTTGATCGACCCGAAGAAGCGTGCGCCGCGGGCGACGGAGCCCGCGAGCTCCACGATGTCCACGTCGGATCCGTGGAGGCTGACGGCACCCGCTGTCGCGCCTCCGCCGAGGCCGATGACGAGCGCCGTATGCGGATTGGGATGGAGCGCCATCGGCAGATGCCCGATCCGCCGGTGCACATATGTTGTCGAGTCGTCCGTGCTCGCCTGATGGTTGCCGTTGACCGTCAGGATGAGATGTCCATCCGGCGTGCGGTGAACGACGGCGGTGGCGTCGATGCCTTCCTCCTTCCAGACGATCCGGTCCCGCGCGTAACGCTGCGCGACGAATTCGTCGAAGGGATCGGCCGACCACAACATGGCGCCGACGAATACAAGAGACGCTGCGGTCCCAGCGGCTAAACGCCGAGCCCCGCGCCACTCGGCGACCACGAGCAGCGCGACCGCCGACGCGAACGTCATCGTGGCGAGAATCATCAGCGTTCGGTAGCTGCCGATCGTGGGCAACAGCAGGAAGCCGCTCGCCAGAGACCCGAGGATACCGCCCGCCACGTTCACCGAATAGAACTGCCCGACGCGCCGCGCCACCGCGCTGCGGCTGTTCGCCGCGCCGGCTTCGGCCCACAGGCGCAGGCCAATCGGAAAGGCGACGCCCATCAGCAGCGCCGTCGGCAAAATCGCGAGGAGGCTCCCGGCGAGCTGATAGCCGAGCCACTCTGGCAGCACGTGCGCGATCGCGGGGGTCAGCTGGTCCGAGAACGCCTGCAGTTTCGCGAGCGGCCGGAACGACAGCACGGCCGCCGTCGCGATCGCGGCTTCGAGCATCGCCAGCACGGCGATCCACGATCGCCGGCGATCGAGCAGCGGCGCGATCGCATAGCTGCCGATCGCGGTGCCCGCCAGGATCGTCGCCAGCATCATCGCGAAGCCGTACACGGTCGGCCGGAGAAACAACGTCAGGACGCGGAACCAGACGACCTCGAGCGCGAGCGCGACGAACCCCGATACCGCGAACGCGACGAGGACGACGCGAAGGCGCGGCGGCGTCGCGCCAGGTCGACGCGGTTTCAGGAAGAGGTCCGCCCTCGGACCTGTGAGCCGTGGGCAGCCGACGCGAAAGGGCGATTGCGCTGAGTCCCACGAGGAGGTTCAAGGTTGCAGCGACGAAAAACGTCCGCTGGATGCCGACGCCGGGGATGAGATACAGGCCGCTTGCGAGCGTGCCCGCAATGGCGCCGGCTGTGTTGCTGCCGTACAGAACACCGACGCGCTCGCCCAGCCGTTCCCCCGAGAGAGTGACCGCCTTCACGGCGAGCGGCAGCGTCGCGCCCATCATCGAGGTCGGAACGATCAGCGCGGCGAAGGCGATCGCAAAGCGGACAAATGTCAGCGCCGCGAGCTGATGCGGGAGCGATGGATACGCATTCACGTACGCGCGGTGGAGCGCTTCGAGGATCGCGGGGCTCGACGAAGCGGTCACGCCGACGAGCAGTTCGGCGCATCCGAACCAGAAGAGCGGCCGCCGGACACGGTCACCGACGCGTCCGGCAACGAGGCTGCCGATTGCGAGCCCCGCCATGAAGCTCGCCCACACGCTGCTCGCGGCATATACCGTGACGCCGAACACCCATCCGAGCACGCGCAGCCACAGCACCTGGTACACAAGCGCGCTTGCGCCCGACAGGAAAAGAAGAATCGAAAGGATGAACAGCACGCGCGTCGGTCTATTCGCGCGCGAGTCGTTTGCGCAGGGCGGCCGCGGCCGCGCGTATCGACTCCGCGGCCTTGCGATTGATCAGCCTCTTGCCCGAGAGCCGCGCGAACTCACGGCTGGCGGCCGCGACCCAGGCGCCCGGCGCGACAGCCTGCGACCGCGGCGCATGACGGCGCCTGGCGGCGTGCACACCGAGCAAGAGGTCGCCGTACTCCTCGAGGGCATCCAGCGCGCTCTCGACCCACCGAGCTGTCCGCGGGACGTGGCGTACCGTCGCGTCGAATGCGAGCCCGATCAACTGCGGTGGATTCTGCGATCCACGCCCAATGGCCTCGGCACGCTCTTCGATCCAAACGACGGCGTGCGTATCAGGCCGGATGATCCGAAACGAGGACTGGTACCCGCGTCCGCGTTCAACGGCCGCGTGGACCTGTGATTGATGCGCTTCGCCGTCATCTGGATGGATGAGCGTGAACCCGCCTGAGACGCGTTCGATCGCAGGGACGCCGTACACGAGCGGCAGGGTGGTCGACGCGAGGATACGATCGGCAGCCGGATCCCATTCCCACGGCACGACGTGATTGAGCACGATCGCGAATCGGTCCGATTGGGATGTGTGCGCCGAGATGCGCCGATGCATCGGCAACCGCTGCTTCGGCGTGCTGGTCGCGCCAGCCGTGCGGGAATGGGCCATTCGTGATGCTGCCACAATCGTCGTTTTACGCAGGGCTTGCAGTATGCCCGAACACTCCGCGACTCTGCCACTCGTAACGGACGAGCCGTCTTCCGACGCGAGTGAATGCGATCCGCGGCGTTGTGCGTCGGGGGCGTGTCAATACGGCAGCGATAGATTGCGGACGATGAGCCACCGGCCGGTGCCGTCTTTACGCCAGACGGTCAGGTAGCGTCCTCGCGTCTCTGCAGCGGCTCGTCCGCTCTCGGCGACCTCGAGTTCGGCGTGCCCCCATTCGTAGATCGTCGTGCCGACGGCGGTGATGCCATCCTGTACGATGCGGCCGCCCGTGACTCGTCCCAACGTCGCGAAGCGATCGCGCATCAGCTGCGCGATGGCGGATCGGCCGCGGACCGATTCTCCCGTGGCGGTCACGAATACCGCATCGGCGTCGTACGCCGCGACCACGGCCTCGACGTCGCGGCGCTTCATCCCGTCCATCCAGTCGGCGTTTGCCTTTGCGATGATCGTGCGAGCCGCCGCGTCGATCTCCTCATGCTGCGATTGCGCGGAAGCCGATACAGATGCCATGCCCACAGCGATCATGATGGCGGGCACCGCGTGGCGAACGTTCGTTGGCGTAACGCGTCCATAATCCACCGATCATAGCCGGGCCCGATGGCACTCGCCGACCGAACGGACATCTGATACCCTCAGCGGCGTGAGCGACGAGCTTCCAACCCGCCGCGACGTGCTGCGAGGAATGGCGGCGTTGCCTCTCGTTGCCGGCACGCTCGACGATCAGACGGCTGACGCATCCGTCTGTTTCACGAGCGCCATCGAGATGGCGCGGCTGATCCGCACAAAAAAATTATCGGCGCGCGAAGCGCTCGCCGCACATTTGACGCAGATCGAACGCGTCAACCCGAAGGTCAATGCGATCGTGACGCTGGTGCCCGACATGGCGGCCGACGCCGCCGCGAAGGCCGACGAAGCGCAGGCACGCGGACAGTCGCTGGGCGTGCTGCACGGCGTGCCGGTCGCGCATAAGGACCTGTTCGAAACCCGCGGCATCCGGACCACGTTCGGGTCGCCGCTCTTCAAGAACAATATTCCCGCTCGAGGACGATATCGTCGTCGATCGGATGCGGCGGGCGGGCGCGATCACCATCGGCAAGACCAACACGCCGGAGTTCGGCGCGGGATCGCAAACGTTCAATGCAGTGTTCGGCGCGACCCGCAATCCGTACGATTTATCAAAGACGTGCGGGGGATCTTCAGGCGGCGCGGCGGTCGCGCTGGCGTGCGGGCTCGTGCCGGTCGCCAGCGGCTCTGACACCGGCGGTTCGCTTCGTAATCCTGCCGCGTTCTGCAACGTTGTCGGTTTTCGGCCGTCCATAGGCCGCGTTCCGAATCCGAGTGCGGCGTTCGGGTGGTCGACGCTGAACACCTCCGGCTGCCTCGGGCGTTCGGTGGCTGATCTCGCGTTCGCGTTGAGCACGATCGCCGGACCCGATCCTCGGGCACCGCTGGCAATCGACGAACCCGGAGAACACTTCGCGCGGCCGCTCGATCGCAGCTTCAAAGGCGTGCGGGTCGCCTGGTTCAAGGATCTCGGCGGCGTGCCGTTCGATGCGCGCGTTCTCGCTGTCCTCGAACGGCATCGGAAGACCTTCGAATCCCTCGGATGCATCGTCGAGCAGGCGGAGCCGGACTTCGCGCCAGCGGAGGTCGCGTTTCGCATACTGCGCGCGTGGAACACGGCGACGACATATGGCGAGCGTCTGCGCCAGCATCCGGACGCATTCAAGGACACGCTGACGGGAGAAATCGAGGACGGTCTGCGTCTCACGGGCGCCGATGTGGCGCGCGCTGAAACGGCTCACGGCCGGCTCTGGCGGACGCTTTCAAGCCTTTCTCGAAAAGTACCGAGTACTTCGTTCTGCCCACGACGCAGTTGCCGCCGTTCGACATCGACACGCCATATCCAACGCGGATCGCGGGCGTGTCGTTCGACAGCTACATCGACTGGATGAAGTCCTGCTGGTATATATCGACGACGGGAAACCCCGCAGTGTCCGTGCCCGGCGGCTTCACGCCCGAAGGACTGCCGGTGGGCGTACAAATCGTGGGCCGCGACAAGCACGATTTCAGCGTGCTGCAGATGGCCCACGCGTTCGAGCAGGCGACCGGGTTCGGCAAAACGCGTCCAGCTGTCGCGTAACGATGACGACAACGGCCGTGAGCACGTCGCGGCGCTCCGCAGTGATCCGGGTCACTCACTGGATTACGACTCTGTGCTTTTTTGCGCTGCTCGTCAGCGGCATCGAAATTCTGGTTTCTCACCCTCGTTTCTATTGGGGCGAGACCGGCAACGTATTGATGCCGGCCCTCTTCATCCTGCCGATTCCTTCCTCGCGGGCGCTGGTGCCGACCGGCTACGGGTACGTCCTGGCGGATCAGAACGGCTGGAGTCGCTACCTCCATTTCCAGACCGCCTGGATTCTGGTATTCACCGGCGCCGTGTACGCAGTCTTCGCGTTGTCCACAGGGCACGTTCGCAGGAATCTGTTTCCGCACGTGCGACTCGAGCCGCCTGGTGAGCAAGACGCCGCGTCGTATAAGGTGCTTCAGCGGCTCACGTATCTGCTCGTGATCTTCGTGCTGTTCCCATTCGCCATCTGGACGGGCCTGGCCATGTCGCCGGGATTCGTGTCCGCGTTTCCAGCGACCGTCACGATGTTGGGCGGCCAGCAGTCCGCGCGCACGATGCACTTCTTCGTTTCTCTCTCGCTGCTGTTCTTCGTGGTGGTCCACGTCGTCATGGTTGGTCGAGCCGGGTTCAAGAGCCGAATGAGAGGCATGATCACCGGCCAGTGGGTTTCGGATCTGGAGCGCACATGAGCACGCTCTCACGCCGCACGCTGATCAAAGCCGGCCTCACCGCCGTCGTGGGCGCGTCGGGAATCGGGGCGGTCGGTCGCATCGCGCAGAGACACGGGCTGATCCCGCCCGACGCCGGCGGTGCGTACGGCCTCGGGGAGACGCTGACGTATGCCGCGCAGCGGCTGCTCACCAGGCACTCGATGGCACGTGAGTTCTCACGCAGTCAGATTTCGAAGCGCCCGATGGCGAACGAAGTCCCACCGCTGAACAGCGCATTCAAGCGTCTTCAGGCGGGCGGATTCGCGGACTGGCGGCTCTCTATCAACGGTATGGTGGGGCGGCCCGCCTCGCTGTCGCTCGCCGAGCTGAAAAAGCTTCCGTCTCGCAGCCAGATCACCCAACTGCAGTGCGAAGAGGGTTGGTCGTACATCGCCGAGTGGATCGGTGTTCCTTTGTCTTCCGTGCTCGATACGGTGCGAGTCCACCCTGAGGCGAGATACGTCGTGTACTTCTCAATCGATCCGAACTGGTGGGAAAGCATCGACATGGCCGATGCGATGCATCCGCAGACCTTCCTCGCATACGGCATGAACGGCGATGCGCTTCCGGTCGGCAACGGCGGACCGCTTCGCATGCGCGTCCCGCGTCAACTGGGTTACAAGAGCGTGAAGTACATCACCAGCTTGACCGTCACCGACAGCCTCAAGGGTTTCGGCAAAGGCCTCGGGTCCGCATCTCCAGAAGGAGGTTATGCCTGGTATGCGGGAATCTGACGCGTCGGGCTACCTGGCAGTCGCTGCTTTCTGCTTTGCCAGCTCCGTGCGGAAGTCCTGTTCTTTTTGAGTCACGAAATTCTTGTAGCCGTCGGGATCGATGAACGGGTTCCGCACGGACTTGTTCAGCCGCGCGTATTTTGATTCCATGTCGAAATACGCTCCATGCGCGCCGAGGAAGAGATCGCACGGTAGCAGCTTGAGGACGCGAAACGTGCGATCGAAGTCGGCGGCGATTCCCGGGTACGCTGCGTTGTTCACGAGTTTGTAGCCGCCGTTCACGTTGGGGCTGCCGACGATCACGACGTCGTACGTGTTCCCCCCTCCGATACTTTCATCGTCCAGGTGGTACAGCCTTTCGTGTGGCCGGGAGTGAGGTGAGCCACGAGCGCGGTGTTCCCGAGCTTCACCTCGTCGCCGTCGTGCAACACGCGGTCGACTTTTGTCGGCGGGTACTGCGAAGCCTTGTCCTTCCCGTAGTGGAAGTCGGCCGCGCCGCCCGATTCGACAACGGGGACGTCTGCATCCATCACCATGTACGTGGCCCCGGTGAGCTTTTTCACCAGCGCGCTGCCGGCGTCGTGATCCCAATGCGCATGGCTGATGAGAAGAATCTTGATGTCAGTGAACTTGAAGCCGAGTTTCTCCACGCTTGCGCGAATGAGCGGAACGTTCGCGTCGAGGTCGCTGTTGATGAGAATGTGGCCCTGTGGCGTGGTGATCAGATAATTCGCGAGGCCCTTGCTGCCGACGTAGTAAAGATTGCCCGCGATGTGAAACGCCGGAAACGGCTCGGTCCATTCCGGCGGCGGCTGCGCAGACAGCCTGCCGACCAACGTCACCGTGAACACCGCCGCCGCAAGCACTCTTCGCACGTCAGACCTCCCGGATCGCCGCCACTCTCTAGCGGCGCGACCGCGTCACAAGATGTTGATGGCCCGCGCGGCGAGCACCGCCAGGACCGTCAGTGAAATTGCCGACTGGAGCATCATCAGCACCTTCGCCCACCGTTCGAGGACAGGCGTGTCTGTCGGCGAAAATGCCGCGCTCGTATTGAACGCGAGAAACAGATAATCGATGAAATTCGGAGACCAGCGATGGTGCGCGGCGATGTCCGTCGCGCCCGGCGGTATCGTCATCTGCGGAAACAGGAACGCGCCCGCCGCGTGGCCGGCGCGGCGTTCGCGCCCGTGAGGGCCGCCGGCATCCAGCCGCCAATACCATAGCGCGAACACGAGGATGTTCGTCAGCCAGATCGAAGTGGCCGATACGAGCAGCGCCGTCGCGGATTCTCGGCGTGATGGCAGCGCGGACACGAGTCGTATGACCGTCGCAATCAGTTCGATGGTGACGACGGCGCTCACGAGAACGCCGAGCAAACGATCAAGGTGATGGTGTTCGAGCCAGTGGGACACGACCGTCGGGATCAGCAAGACGAGAACGACCGCCGGAAACATCAGCGGTGGCCCGATGCTGAGACCCGGCGCGAGCGCGAGCGTCAGACCTGCGACCGCGACGATGGCGATGAGCGCTTGCCACCGCGGCTCTCTTCGATTTGGCATCCGTGAGGATTATGCGCTGCGTCGACGCGGAAGCAGAAGTCTCTCCGGTCGATCTTTCAAGCGGCGCGGGTTCCGCAGCTGGATGTGGAAGAATACCCAGGGGCGAGATTCTTGCAACCTGCGAAGCTCATGAGCCGCGCCAAGATCGCCGTCTTCAACGCTCACGCGGAAACCGTTGCGATGCTGCATCTCGCGCTGCAGCAGGCCGGTTTCGACACCATCGATGCGCCGCTCGCCGAGTTCGATCGCGGCGTGGATCAAGCGCTCGCATTTCTACGCGAGCATGCGCCGAACGCGGTTGTCTACGACGTGTCGCCGCCTTACGAGAAAACGGCGTCTTTCTGCTGCGATCTCCAGGAGGCGGACGGTCAGCGGGCGTGGGTCATCACCTCCACGAATCCCGCACGGACCGCGCGCGATTTGCGCACGCATCCGGAACGGTACGAGTTGATCGGGAAGCCGTACCATCTGGAGCACGTGATTGCGGCGGTGCAGCGCGCGGTGCAGAAGAACGCTGCGAGATTCTGACGACGTTGCCTCTGATTGTGGGAGCACACACATCGTGATCGGCGATCGAACCAACGAGCTCGGACAGCCGATCGGTCCGGCAATAGCAGGATGGACGGCGCCGCATCGTCCATCGCGCGCACCAATGGCGGGCACGTATTGCGGTCTCGAACCGCTGACGCAGCAGCATGCGGCTGCGCTCTTTGCCGCGAACCGCGGGGACGAGACCGGCCGGATGTGGACCTATCTTGCGTACGGCCCATTTGCGACGCTGGATGCATATAGCGGCTGGGTCGCGCGCGTGTCCTCCTCGGACGATCCGCTGTTTTTCACGGTCGTTGATGCCGCCACACGGCTGGCCTGCGGGGTGGCGAGCTACCTGCGGATCGACCCGCCCGCGGGAACGATCGAAGTTGGCCACATCGCGTTTGCCCCCGCGCTGCAACGGACGCGTGCCGCCACCGAGGCGATGTATCTCATGATGCAGCGCGTGTTCGCGCTCGGATACCGCCGCTATGAATGGAAATGCGATGCGCTGAACGCCCCGTCTCGCGCCGCGGCGGAACGACTTGGGTTTTCCTTCGAAGGCATTTTCCGCCAGGCCACCGTCTACAAGGATCGAAACCGCGATACGGCGTGGTATGCCATCATCGACCGCGACTGGCCGAGGCTCGACGACGCATTCCGGCGATGGCTTGATCCGGGGAACTTCGACGGCCGCGGCGAACAGCGCGTAAGGCTTTCAGAACTCACTGCGCCGATCGCCGGCAAAGGCGGAAGGGAAATCTAGTCTTCTGCGGCAGCTTTCCGACGATCGGCTGCGCGGTCGACCGCACGCATCTCGGGTTCAGCGTAGCCAGCGACAATGAGGTACTCCGCGAGACGCGGACCCAGCTCGTACACCTGGCCGACCACGAGGTGAGCCACATCGAACGGCTCGCTCTCTCTCCGATCAGGCCGCTTCGTGATTCGGATACGCAGCGTTCCCCCTGTAAAGAAAGCTGACGACCATTCTTCGAGTTCTGGCCGTTTATGTATCGTCACTTGACGGTTTTGAGGCGCAAGGGGCTTGAGCAGCAATATTGATGCCTGCAACAAATGGGTTGACGCATTTGCGCATGGCTTCAATTTTGAAGTGCTGCGACACATGGCTCGCGAAGGACAGAAACGACGCGCGACGCGGTCGCTCCACCGTCTTCGGCCAAACGGACCGGAGCACGAGTCCGCGTCGGCCGGCACAGCGCGCGAACAGAGTCCGCGCGACCGCAATCATGAGGAGGAGCGGCACGCTCGTGTGGATGCAACGCTCGAGCGCCTGCGCCAGGAACAGGACGGCGTAAAAAAGAAGTGACGACCGTCAGCGCCCGAAATATCGGAACCTCACGAGTAGAATAAACGTCAGGAGATGAATATGGGACGTTCATCGATCTCTCGTGTGTTCGCGGGCTCGGTGCTCGCCTTGTTCCTCACTCTTCCGGCGGCGGCTCAAAGCATCGTCGGGAAGAACACTACCGGCCCCGTGCCAAACCCGGTGACTCTCGACCCGACCGGAATGTTCCAGGACAAGTTCGTGAGCGTCGGCGATGACATGTTCATTGCCGGACAACCGACCGAAAAAGCGTTGCGTGAACTGCGGGCCAAAGGCGTTACGACGGTCGTGAACCTCAGGATGCCGGAGGAGATGGCGAAGGTGAAGTTCGACGAGGCCGCGCTCGTGAAAGAGCTCGGGATGAAGTATGTCCACATCCCGATGCGCGGCACTGCGACGAATCCGTACGGGCCGAAGCAGCTCGACGCGTTTGCCGCGGCGCTGGAGTCCGCCGACGGCAAGGTGCTCCTGCACTGCACCATCGCGTGGCGCGCAAGTCATCTGTGGGCGGCCTACTTGATTCGCGACCGAAAAATGCCGGTGGCCACAGTGTTGGCCCAAGCGCGGGCGATCAATCTGATGGACGACATGCGCATGGGGGCTGATCAGCAGCCGCTCGAGGGGTTTCTCGGGCATCCGGTCCCCGAGATGGGACATCCGAAACATTAGGTTGGCGGCGCGCCGCCAGGTTCAGCGGGCCACGCGACCCTTGATGGCGTTCGCGCGGGCCGCGTAGGTAACCCGCCCATCGGCAGCGGTTGGAAGAAGCGAGCGCATGCGGGCTTTGAGAACCGCCAGCGGCTCCGGCGGCATCGCTGCGAGCTGCGGACCGACGCTCGATCCGCCGAGGACGGTCGTCCAGTAATCATCGAAATCCGCGAATGTCCTGTGAACCGTAATCTGCCGCCTGTCGACGGCATCCAGATCCGCCCCAGCCCACAACTGTTGTAGCACTTCCATCTGCGATGCGTCGGAACTCGGCGGCACCGGAACGGTGAGTCCCATGCCGCGCATCTCTGCCTGCAAGACGCTGTATGGAAAGCCGCCGCCAGCCATGTCCCATGCGTAGGCCGCCACGATGCCGCCCGGACGGACGACTCGAGCCATTTCGGCAACGCCTTTGGCAGGAGCGGGAACGAAGAAAATGACGAGCGGCATCACGGCGACGTCGAACGCGTCCGCCGGGAAAGGCAGCGCCATCGCATCGGCACGAAAAAACTGCCCCGCGCGCAGCGCAGGTCGTGTTCGCGCGTACACGAGCTGTTTCTCGGATGGATCGATCCCCTGGATGGACACCGGTGCGTATCGCTCTGCGACCGTTGCGCTGAACGCACCGCTGCCGCAGCCGACGTCCAACCATCGCAAACCCGTTGACGGCGCCAGCCAATCGAGGAAGATCTCGCCAGTGAGCCGGCGCCACGCGCCCATGTACCGTTCGTACGCGGCGCCGTCGTTGAACCGGATTTGGTTGCTCATGGCCTCGATCGAATCATACGCGAACACGCTGGCGAGCGGATTGCGCATTCACCATTAGACGACCAAATGGAGACGACGATTCGACAGAGGCAGCTCGCGAGGAATAACGGTAGCCGAACAGCGTCCACCGCAGGTGTCCGCCGGACAGCTCGGTGACCCGCTTGATGACCGCCTAGCGGGGCCACATTTCGGCGAGCGCCGCTTCGATCAGGCCGGGCCACGTGAAGCTGTCGAAGAAATCGCGCTCTCCCGCATTATCGCCAGCGAATGTCTGCCGCCACGCATTTACGTCCACGTGCTGCTCGACCGCCTTCTTGATCGCTTCGAGCCGCCGCTCCGGCAGGTCACTGGTGCGGCCGATCTCGTCGTTCATCGCGCCAACGACGGCCTCAAGAAACGCGATCTCTTGGCGCAAAAAGTTCTTACCCTGAAGCACTTCGCCGTGGCCGGGCACGAGCGTCTCGAAGTCGAGCTCCGCGAGCCGTTTCAACGTGACGATCTGTTCGTTCGGGAAACCGCTACCGAAGTAGGGCACGGGAGAATCCACCAGATCGCCGGCGATCACGATCTTTTCCTTGGGCAGATACGCAACGGCGTCGCCCAGGGTGTTGCCCGGCCCGAGGAATTTCAGTTGCACCTCGCGGTGTCCCAGGTTTACGGCGAGTTCGTGATCGAATGTCATGTCCGGCGTCCTGGCCTTTAGGTTGATGAACTCGGCCGAGACCGCGTCGCTGGCCGCCTTCCCTCCGGCGACGGCGTTTCTCAAATCTTGTTTCTCTTCTTCAGTCAACGATCTGCCGCTCGAGTCCCTCCCGCGATCGAGCTGCTGCTGAAATCGCTCCATCCGATGAGGGTAGTCAGCCAGATAACTTGGAACGCGCAGCGCCATGAGCCGCGCCGTCGACGTCTGGGCGACGATCGTCAGCCCGGCGAAGGCGTCCGAGTAGACGGCATTTCCTTGTGTGTGATCGCCATGCCAGTGGGTGTTGACCAGATAGCGAACCGGCTTGTTCGTCCATTGATGAATTTGCACGATGTCTTCACGCGCGCTCGACGGCAGATAACAGGAATCCACGACGAGCACGCCGTTGTCGCCGATGATCACGGTCGTGTTCCCTTGCGGGAAGTGATCGGGCGCGTCCTTGTGACGAATCTCGTAGACGCCCTCGGCAAGCCTGGTCACGGCGCGCGTGTTGGTGCCGACCGAGTCGGCGAGTAGCCGCGGTGGTGCGATGGGCGCGATCAAGAGGACGGTTGCCGAAATCAGCACGAGCGATGAACGACGTCGTTGAATGGCGGGACGATCAGGGAATGGAGCCATTGATGTCCTCGAGTGTGCAGGTAAACCGCACCGATAAGCGTTCGCACTGCGCGCGATTGAACGGTCGGTCGTGTTCGACATTGGGAAGCCTGGACATTCCCGAAACGGCATCGAACAAGACCTATGTGACGGAATCAACAAAGCCGCGGTTCATTCGACGCGCCGAGCGCGAGGTCCGTGCTCGTGGACGAGCCGTTGACATCTAATTCGTCAGATGGCAAATTGTCGAACAAACGAAATGGAGAACGATGTGGACGATGTGCTCTTTCGCGCGTACGGACACGCGTCGGCGTTCCTCGCGGGCCTGAGGGAACGCCCGGTCGGCGCGGGGGCGACCTGCCGCGAGCTCCTCGCGACCGTCAGCACGCCGCTGCCTGAAGAACCGCAAGACAGCCGTCTCGTCGTGGATGCGGTCGCCGCGATCGCCGACCCCGGCCTCGTGGCATGTGCCGGACCGCGGTACTTCGGCTTCGTCACCGGCGGCAGCCATCCTGTCGCGCTCGCCGCCGACTGGCTGGTGTCGTCGTGGGATCAAAACGCCGGCCTGTATGCGATGTCGCCGGCGGCGGCGGTCATCGAAGACGTGACGGCGCGGTGGGTCCTCGACGTGCTGGGGCTTCCCGCGCACGCGAGTGTCGGATTCAGCACCGGCGCGCACACCGCGAGCATCACGGCGCTGGCCGCGGCGCGCCACGAGGTGCTCAAACGCGCCGGCTGGGACGTCGAAGCCCACGGGCTTCAGGGCGCTCCGCATGTCGACGTCGTGGTCGGCGCTCGAGCGCACGCGTCCATCCCCGCGGCGCTGCGGCTGCTTGGCTTCGGCGCGTCGACGCTCGCGGTCGCCGACGCGGACGCGCAAGGGCGGATGCTGCCGGAGTCACTTGCCGAGTGTCTGGCGCGATGCGGCGGTCCTGCGATCGTCTGCGCGCAGGCGGGCAACGTGAACACGGGCGCGTTCGATCCGCTCGAGCCGCTTGGTCGTTTGACCCGTGCGCATGGCGCATGGCTTCACGTCGACGGGGCGTTCGGTCTGTGGGCCGCCGCCGTGCCTGAATTGCGAGCGCTCGTGACCGGCATCGAGATGGCGGATTCGTGGAGTACGGACGCGCACAAATGGCTCAACGTCCCGTACGATTCGGGCATCGTGTGCGTCGCACATCCCGCGGCGCACCGGGCGGCGATGAGCATGAGCGCGGCGTATCTGCCGCACGGGGCCACAGAAGAGCGCGACGGCATGGACTGGGTGCTCGAATCGTCGCGGCGGGCTCGGGCGGTCCCGGTGTACGCAACGCTGCGTGCGCTCGGGCGCCGTGGCGTGAGGGAGCTCATCACGCGGTGCTGCGCGCTGGCGGCGCGCATGGCCGATCGGCTCCGTGGCGCTCCCGGCATCACGATTCTCAATGATGTGGTGCTGAACCAGGTGCTGATCCGCGTCGATGATGGCGACGCGGGGTCGACCTCGTCCGTCATGGCCCGAGTGCAGCAGGATGGCGTGTGCTGGATCGGCGGGACGAGTTGGAGCGATTTGCCGGCCATCCGCATTTCCGTGTCCGGGTGGTGCACGCGAGAGGACGATATCGATCGATCGGCCGAATCGATTGTGAGCGCCGTGAGTGAGACGCTCGCGGCGAAGGGAGAGCATCACCGTTGACGAAGGCTCATGCATCGAAGAGCGCGATATCGACGTTCCTGTCGACGCAGGTCATCAAAGCGCTGGCCAACGACAGCCGGCTGCAGATCCTGCGCTGGTTGAAAGATCCGCGTTCGCACTTCCGGCCGCAGATTGAGGGCGACCTGGTCGAGGATGGCGTCTGCGGCCTTTTCATCGCGCGGAAGCTCGGCGTCGGGCAGCCCACCGCGAGCGAGCACTTGCGCGTGCTCGTCCATGCGCGCCTCATTCGCGCCAAACGCATCAAGCAATGGACGTTCTACAAGCGGGACGAGAAGCGGATCGCAGAGGTCAAGAAGGAATTTCATCACACATGGTGACTAGCGACCACCCACGCCGCGCCCATCACCGCGAAATTCAGCGCGTTTTCGGACCAGATCATATGGTTGGAGTGATCGGCCAGCAGCATCGGCGCGTGAACGAGCAGTGCGAAGGATGCGAACATGACCGTCAACAGGATGGCGGCGAGCCGTACCTGCACGCCCGCCAAGAGTGCCGCTCCGCCTGCGATGAAGCCGGCTCCGGTCGCATACGCCCAGAACTCCTGCGAAGGCGGCAGCCAGTGCGGGACCAGCGGAGCCGTGAGGTTCATATAGACAAAATGCGCGCCGCCGAAAAATAGCGCACACACGCCGAACATCAGTTGGCCCAGGCGGATGAGGCGAGCGGCCATGGCGATGTCGATCGCGGCGCTGGCGGCGTAGACGATCAGCCCGCCCGAGGCGATCGCGAGCTGCTCAGCGGTGCTGCTGTAGGCGACGAACTCGGAATGATGAGCGAGCACCACGAGGCCGTTCATCAGAATGACGACAATGAGCACGTAGTAGGTGGTGAGCGCCGCGGCGCCCCATGCCGCGGTGCGACGCCATTCGATGGCCGCGCCTGCCATGAGCATGAAGGCGCCCGCGACCAAGGCGAGGGCTGTGCGGTCGGGAACACTCCGCGGAACGGGCTGGCCGGGCAGAAAGTCCCTCAGCGAGAGGCAGACGATCGCCAACGCCATCACGCCGACACCGTAGATGCGCGCGCCGAGGGCCATTGCCGTTTTGTTCGTGGTCACGATGCCTACGCTTCGCGGAGCGCGTCGGCCGGATCGACGCGCGATGCCCGTCGGGCCGGCAGCCAACCGGCGAGCGCGGCAACGACCACCAGCGTTGCGATGGCGGCAGCGAATGTCAGCGGGTCTCGCGGCGTCACACCGAACAGCAGCGAGCTGACAAACTGCGACGCCCAGGCGCTCACGAAGGCACCGAGCAGAATGCCGATCGCGACGAGCCCCGCGACACGCGACAGAACGAGGCGCACCACACGGGTTGGCGTAGCTCCGAGCGCGAGCCGGATACCGATTTCGGCGCGCCGCCGTGCGACAGCATACGCGGTTACACCATAGAGGCCGAGTCCCGCCAGGAGCAGCGCCAACGCGCCGAAGAACGCGCCGAGAATCGCCGTGAGGCGCTCCTGCACGAGCGCCGCCTCGACCTGATCCGACAACGGCCGCACCGTCGTCGCAAGATCGGGATGGATGCGATCGATGTCGGCGGCGACGCTTCTGGCGATCTGCGCCGGCGGCACATTTGTCGTCCTCACGCTGAGATTGATCGGCGTCGGTGTCGGCGGCACTTCGGCTTGCGCCAGAGGCTCGTAGTAGGTCGGAATCGGCGGCTCTCGCAACGAGCCGTAGAGAGAGTCGGCGACCACGCCGACGATCTCGCTCCGTGTGCCGCGCAGATGCGTGAGCGTATGTCCGATCGGAGTGGCGCCGTTCAGGAACGTTCGCGCGAAGGTCTGATTGACCACCGCCACGAGAGGAGTGCCTGAGCGATCCGCGTCGGAGAAATCCCGTCCTGCGAGAAGAGGTATGCGAAGCGTATCGAACCAGCCGGGCGACACGACATTGCCGTACACGTTGCCGATGCCGCCGACCAGCGTCGACGGAACAGTTGCGCCGCCGGACACCTCAATCTGATCGATGATCCCGCCACCTTGAATCGGCGTGACGAACGAGAGGCCCGCGGCCGCGACACCCGGCAGCTGGATGACCGATTCGCGTATGCGCGCATACAGCGCGGGACGCTGCGCGGCATCCATTACCGCTCGCTGTGAATTCACGTTGACCAGCAGAATGTGAGCCGTATCGAATCCGACGGCTCGCGATCCCAATGACACGAACGTTCGCAGAAATAGCGCTGCCGCGACGACCAGGACAAGAGAAAGCGCCACTTGGGCGATGACGAACGCGCTGGCCGTGCCGCCTCGGCTGTCGCCGACAGCACCGCGCGCGTGTTCCTTGAGCGCCTCGCCGGGATGCACGGTGGACGCGCGTAGCGCAGGAACGACGCCGAATACGACGACGGTGACGGTGGTGACGACAAGCGTGAACATCAGCACTGTGCGATTCGGCGACACGTCGAGGAAAACCGCGTTGGTCGTGGTCGATAACTGCTGAATGAGCAGCCGGCTCGCGGTCGACGCGAACGCAAGGCCGGCGACGGCGCCGACACCGGCGAGGATCGCGCTTTCGACGAGACACTGACGCGCCAGTCGCCACGGCGAGGCGCCGAGCGCGCGACGCACGGCGCCTTCGTGCCGCCGAGCCGTCGCTCGCGCGAGCAGCATGTTGGCGATGTTCGTACAGGCCACGAGCAGAACGAGCGCAACAACGACGAAGATGGTCACGAGCGGCCGCTCGTAACGATGCCGCAAGCCGGAAGTTCCACCCGCCGCGGGAACAACGGCAAAGCCCTCCTGACCGGTGAGGTACCGGCCGACGAGATGTTTTGGAATATTCGGCGGGAGAGTCGCTTCTCGGATCTGAGGTTCAGCAGCCTTCAACGCGGCGTCGGCTCGAACGATGGTTTGTCCGTCGCGCAGTCGTCCGATGATTGTCAGCCAATAAAACGACCGCGCATCCAGGCGCGTCTCGCGACGCATCAGCGGTTCATCGCCAATCGGCACCATCACGTCGAACGTGCGGCCCACGTCCGTGCCAAAAAACCACGGTGGCGTGACCCCGACGATCGTAAAGGGCGCCTGCTCGATCGTCAGCGTCCGCCCGACAGCGTCCGCCGACCCGCCAAATCGCCGCTGCCAGAATCCATAGCTGATGACCGCGACGGCGCCGTCGGGACCGCCGCCCCGACGGTCGTCGTCTTCTGTGATCGTTCGACCGAGAATGGCAGGCACGCCGAGGAGACCAAAGAACGATCCGCTGACATAGACGCCGTCGACGAACTCGGTCTCGCCGTGCTGCGCCAGGTTGAACCGCTGTGTGCTCCAGGCCGCGGCGTCGGCGAACAGGTTGGGCCGGCGTCGAATCTCATCCCACACGGGATACGGCCACGCCGCAGTCGAACCCAGGGTGCCGGCCCGCGGTGTCGAGACGATCACGAGCTGATGGGGTGCGACGACGGGCAGCGCGCGGAGCACCAGGCTATCGACGATCGAAAAGATCGCGGTATTGGCACCGATGCCGAGAGCGAGGGACAGGATCGCAACCGTCGTGACGATCGGCGTCGAACGGAGTGAGCGAATCGCAAAACGCACGTCCTGCATAACGGCTCCCGCTCACGCCCGTCGAAGTGCGATGGACGGATCCAGATCGGCGGCCCGTCTCGCGGGAATGTAGCTGGCGATCAGGGTAACCGAGAGAAGCAGGGCGGACACACCGAGATAAATGAGTGGATCGAACGGGCTGATTCCGAACAGCAACGTCTCCAGCGCTCGTGCCAGTGGGAGAACGACGACAAGGCCGCTGCAGAGTCCCGCCAACGCGAGCGAGGCTCCGCTTCGGACGACCATGCGGAGAACAGAGCGGCGATCGGCTCCGAGCGCCATTCGGATCCCGATTTCATGAATCCGCTGCGCCACCGCAAATGACATCACGGCGTAGACACCCGTTGCCGCCAGCATCAGCGCAATCGCGGCGAAGATCGACAGCAGGATCGTGTTGAAGCGCGGCTGGCCCATCGATTCCTCGACGAGACCGTCCACCGACCGCAGTTCGGCGACCGGCTGATCGGGGTCCAACCGATGCACTTCCTGGACGATGGCGCTTCTCGCCGCATCGTATCCGCGCCGAGACCGCGCGACCACGAACATTTCAGGAATGTTCGCGTACTGCGAATAGGGACGGTACACGGTTTCCCGCGCCGGCGCCGCGACACCGTAATGCCGCACCGCCGCCACCACGCCGACAACTTCCAGCGACTGACCGCTGCGGACCCAACGGATGTGTCGACCGATTGGATCGGCACCGGGCCAGAACTGGCGCGCGAGCGTCTCGTCGATGACAGCGACGCTCCTCGAATCGCGGCTATCGTGGACGTCGAACGCGCGGCCTTCGCTCACGCGGATGCCCATCGTTTCGAAATACCCGGGAGTAATCCCTCGAAGGTCCGCGCCGAATTCTCCACGCTTCTGGTCAGATTCTCCCGGCGGCACCTCGAAGCTGCTGCCGAGAAACGCGCCGCTCATCGGCAGTTGGGTGACGGCGCCTGATCCGCGGATGTCGGCTCTCTGTGCAAGTTGCCGTGTCACCTGATCGAAAAAAGCCGATCGTTGGTCCGCCTGCGGGTATTTCGATGGCGGAAGCCGAATGCGTCCCGTCGCCAGGTCGGTTGCGCTGAATCCAGCGTCGGCATGCGCGAGACGAACGAACGCTTTCAGCAGCAGGCCGGTGCTGATCGTCAGAGCCAGCGCGAGCGCAATCTCGACCACGACGAAGAACCCGCGCACCCGGCTGGTGGCCGGTCCGCTCGTCGAGCCTCGTAATCCCTCCTTGAGCTGATCGACCGCGTGGCTGCGCGAGAGCTGCACGGCGGGCGCGGCGCCGAAGACGAGCGTGCTGAGGAGCGCGAGGGCTGCGCTGAAGAGCAGAACGCGCCTGTCCACCGTGACCTCCGCCAGGCGAGGGACATCCACGGGACCGGCATGAGCGATCCACGCGACGATCCAGATGGACAGCAGGATGCCCACTGCGGTCGCAATCAGCGCGAGCACGCCGCTCTCGACGAGGACCTGTCCCAGAAGGCGCCCGCGATTGGCGCCAAGCGCCGTTCGAACTGCCATCTCTTGCATCCGCGTGCCGGATCGCGCGAGTAAGAGGCTCGCGATGTTCGCGCACGCGATCAGCAGGAGAAAACCGACCGCACCGGACAAGATCAAAACGCCGGGTCGCACGCCGCGAACCAGGTGTTCCTGGAGGTTCACGAGCCGCATGCGCCAGTGTTGATCCTTGTATACCTCGGCGTGCGTGCGTTCGATTCTTTCCGACGCGCGCGCGAGGTCCGCGGATGCCTGCGCGAAGCTGACCCCGTCTCTCAGTCGAACGAGCACGTGCAGGAAATTTTGCGTCCGCACACTGCCGACATAGGTGTCGGCCTCGATCGGCACCCACACGTCGACGCGCTTGGGAAACACGGCGCTCGGAGGCCAGAAGGAGAACGTCCGGGGAAGCACGCCGACAACGGTGCACGTCTGCCCGTCGAGCGTGAGCGCGCGACCGACGGCCCTGGCGGCGCTTCCCCAATATCGCTCCGCTATCGGCTCGCTGACAATCGCGACGTGCGCACCGCGAACTTCATCGGCTGGCCGGAAACCGCGTCCAGATCGCGGCGCGGCGCCGATGATGCTGAAAAAACCGGGCGAGACGGCGACCGCCTGCAGTTCATCCGGTTCGGCAAACCCGCTGACGGTGTACTTGCGGTCGGTCAGGGCGGCCACATCCTGAAACGCGCTGGTTTGTTCGCGCAGGTCAGAAAATTCAGGCGGCGACAACCATAGGTCGCGCGGGCTGTCACCTTGCTGGTCCCACACGAGCCCCAGGCGTTCCGGCTGTGTGTAGGGGAGTGGACGTAGCAGCACGGCGTTGACGATGCTGAACATCGTCGTGGCAGCTGCCAACGCGATGGCGAGCGTCAGAATCGAGGTGAGATAGACACCTGGATGATTCCGGATGACGCGGATGCCGTGTTTGAAATCCTTCGACCAGTGGCCCATTTGTGCATGGTACACAAAAGGTGCCATGTGCCAGGTGTTTCAGAGAAACCCACTCTTGACGAACGGCAACCGGCGCACACGGACTCCGCATGCCGCGAAGATGGCGTTGGCAATGGCCGGTGCAACCGGCGGAAGAGCGATCTCGCCGAATCCTGTCGACGGTTGATCGCTCGGCACGATGTGAACGTCGATGTCCGGGGCGTCGCGATGACGCAGCAGTGGATAGTCGTCGAAGGTGCTCTGCACGGTGCGGCCTCTGCGCGATCGTGATCTCACCAAACATTGCCGCGCTCAGGCCGTCGATGATGCCGCCTTGCGTTTGCGCCTCGAGGTTGAGCGGATTGATCGGCACGCCCACGTCGATCGCCGATACGACGCGATGGACGCGAAGACGGCGATCCGGCGACACCGACACCTCGGCGACATGTGCGCAGGACGATCCGAACGTAAAATGCGCCGCCACGCCCCGACCGGCTCCCGTCGGCAGCGGCTTGCGCCAGTCGGATTTCTCAATCGCCAGGGAGAGAACCTGCTTGAGTCGATCCGGGTTGTACGGCGCTGGATCGGCCCCCGTCGACGGGTAGTCCCCTGTGCGTCCGAGGTCGAGAACTCGCATTGCGACGGCATCGCGCCCCGACGCATGGGCGAGCTCGTCCATCACGCTCTGGATCACGAACGCGTTGAAGTTGTGCGAGGGAGCTCGAAGTGCTCCGCGCGGTATCAGTGAGGCGACATCCGAATAGACGAGCCTGCAATTCGGAATCAGCGTCGGCGTCAGGTCCGCGCTGAAATCCTTTTTCGCATCGGCGGTTCGAGGCGCGAGCAAGCCATATATTTCCGTCGCGAAGGGCGGCTCGGGATCGCCGCGGTACGCGTTGCGCGACACGCTGACGACGTGATGGTCCCACACGGAAATGCGCCCCTGCGAATCGAGCCCGGCGCGTACGCGGTGCAAGCTGGCCGGTCGATAGTAGTCGTGCCGGGTGTCGTCTTCTCGCGACCAGACGACCTGCACGGGTGCGCCGACCGCCTTTGAGACGTACGCCGCCTCGGCGGCGAAGTCCGAAAGGAGACGTCGGCCGAAGCCGCCACCGATGCGCGTGACGTTGATCGCAACGCTGGCTTTCGGAATGCCGATCGCATCGGCGATGACGCGGGCCCCCGAGGTCGGCATCTGAAGCGGGCCCCATATCTGGCAATGGCCGTCCTTCACATCCGCGACGCAGTTCTGCGGCTCGAGCGTCGCATGCGCGAGAAACGGCGCTTCATAAAGGACATCCACTTTCGAGCGTGCTGCCGCAAACGCACGGTCAACGTCACCCGCGGTACGAACCACGGTCCCTGCGGTTGTCAACGCAGCCCGAAAGCTCTCGCTCAGCCCTTCCGATGATTCGGCGCGACCGGCTCCTTCATCCCACGTGACCCGCAGCGCCTCGCGGCCCTTCATCGCCGCCCACGTCGAGTCGGCGACCACGGCGACGCCGGGTTTCAGGAACGTCGGGTTCTTGTGACCGTCGATCACGACGACACGCCGAACGCCCGGGACAGCGAGCGCTGCGGCATCATCCACCTTCAGCGGCCGGCCTCCGTGTACGGGACATTTTTCGATGACCGCGTGCAGCATGCCGGGCACACGGACGTCGAGGCCGTAAATTGGCTCGCCGACGACAATCCTGGGCACGTCGACCCCGCGGACGCGAGTGCCGATAATCGTGTGGCGATCCCGTGATTTCAGTTGCGGCGCGTCTGGCGGCGGCATGGCCGCGGCGATCGACACAAGCTCCGCGTATGTCGAGCGTGCGGCTCGACTTGATATGTCGGACGACGCCGCGTGCCGTCTCGCACTCGTTCTGCGCAACTCCCCACGTCTTGGCCGCCGCGGCGACCAACATCGCACGCGCTGTCGCCCCCGCGCGCTGGCCGAGTGGACCGTCCGACGGCGTCGCGTCGCTGCCTCCCGAGCCCTGACCGCCGAATGCGGCCGCGTCAAGGTGGCCTTGTTCGACGCGCACACTCGACCAGTCCACGTCGAGCTCATCCGCGATCATCATCGGAAGGCTCGTCTTCGTTCCCTGTCCCATGTCCGGGTTCTTCGCCCAGATCGTCACCGTTCCGTCGGTGTCCACGCGGACGAATCCATTCGGCGCGAAGGATGTTTTCCGGCCGCGCTCGCGCACGTAGCAGCCGACGAGCAATCCGCCCGCGGCCGTCCCGCCGACCTTGAGAAATGTTCGCCGAGTGACGCGTATGAGCGTCATCGCGACTCCTGAGCCGACATCGACGCAGCACGCCGAACGGCGCGGCGGATTCTCAAATACGTGCCGCACCGGCACAAGTTATTGGACATCGCGTCGACGATCTCGTCGTCGGTCGGGTTCGGTTTGATCGCGAGCAGCGAGGCCGCCATCATGATTTGTCCCGCCTGGCAGTACCCGCACTGCGGGACGTCTTCCTCAATCCATGCGGCTTGCAAGGAATGGAGCCGCCCACCTGATGCGAGCCCTTCGATTGTCGTGAGTCGCTGATGCGCGACGGAACCGACCGCGGTGACGCACGACCGCATGGCGGCTCCATCGACATGGACCGTGCATGCGCCACAGATCCCTCGTCCACAGCCGAACTTCGTGCCTCGGAGCGCGAGCGTGTCCCTGAGCACCCACAACAGCGGTACGTCGGCCGCGATCGTGACCGAGTGCGATTGACCGTTTACGGACAGTTCAAATGTAGGCATCGCCGAATCAGACGATGAAGTCAGGCAGGCAGTCCCGCGGGAACGATGATGTTTCGCCGAGGTCGAGCCGATCATCGAAATCGAGAGGCTATACTCGCAAATCTGATGATGTCGCGCTTCCGGCTCGAAGGCCGCGTTGTCGATCCATCGCTCAACCGTGTGACCCACGGCGATGAAACGACCCAGGTCGAGCCCAAGATCATGCGCGTGCTGATGGAGCTCGTCGATCACCATGGCCAGCTCGTCACGCGCGACGATCTGATGGCCCGCGTCTGGTCCGGCGTGTTCGTGACCGACGACGCGTTGAATCGGGCGATCCGCGAACTGCGTCGATTGTTTGACGACAACGCCGAGACACCGCGAGTAATCGAGACCATCCGCAAGCGCGGCTACAGGCTCATCGCTCCGATCGAGTCGACAACCGTTGAGGACGGCCGTCAGGGGTCGTCGCCAGAGGACCGACCGCCAGTCGCCGCGCCGCCGCGCGCGTCCGGTCGGGCCTGGATGGCCGTGGCGCTGGTCGTCGCGATCCTCTGCACCGGCGCATTCGTGCGATTCGGAATCGGCCGCCGCCCTTCGGCCGAGGCGCACGTGAGGTTCATGCCCTTGACGACCGAGCCGGGCAACGAAGTGGCGCCGGCGCTATCGCCGTCCGGGCGGCTGGCGTATGTGGCTGCCGCCGCGGATGGCCGCTCGCACCTGTTTGCGAAGCGTCCGCCGGACATGTCCGCCGTTCAGATCACACACGGCGACGCTCGCGAGACCGCGCCTGCATGGTCTTCAGACGATCGGCATCTGGCCTTCGCACGCCTTCGCGCCGACACGTGCGACATTTGGATTCTCGATGTGGAGGCGCATGCCGAGCGCCGGATCGCGCCATGCGCCACGCGCGAGTCGCTGCAGATGTCCTGGGCGCCCGACGGTGCGTCGCTGGCGGTAACCGCCGGCTCGCATCGATTGACCGGTCCGAGCCGCATCGACCAGTTGAACATCGCCAACGGCACGACGCACCCCGTCACGATGCCTCCGCCCGGCGTTGTCGGTGACGAGTCCCCGGCGTTCTCGCCGGATGGCCGATCGATCGCCTTCGTGCGCAGCATCAGCGGATCGATCGGGGATGTCTACATCGCACCGGTCGCCGGAGGCGAGCCGCGCAGAATCACCATGGATAACGCGGACGTGCTCGGCCTCGACTGGGATCGCGACGGCGAGCACATCGTCTTCTCATCGGAGCGCGGAGGCGGCATCAGTGTGTGGCGCGTGGCGGCGTCCGGCGGGGAACCCTCACTCGTCGCGGGCGGGGGCGCGAAGCTGAAGCATCCATCGGTCGCGCGAGGCACCGGTGCCATTGCCTACGAGGACTGGCGGTACGACATCAACATCGTCGAGCTGCCCACATCACACGACGGAGGCGATTATTCACGTCCAGCGGAGAGGGTGAGCCCGACCAGCGATCAATGGAATTTCGATCCGCAGATTTCGCCGGATGGATCGCGCGTCGCGTTCGAATCGACCCGTTCGGGACAATACGAGCTCTGGGTCGCCGACCGAGAGGGAGGAAGCGCCCGTCAACTCACGCACTCCGACACATTCAAGTCGCTGCCACGCTGGTCGCCCGACGGGCGCCACGTCGCCTACGCGTCGCGGTCACCGGAAGGCGCCGAATTGTCGGTCATCGACGTGGAGACCGGGGCGCTGCGACCGATCGCCACGGATCCCACATCGATCGTCGCGCCCGCGTGGTCGCACGATGGACAGCGCATTTACTATGGGTCGCGTCGCAGCGGCGAGTGGCACACGTGGAGCGCGCGCGTCGATGGACATGGTGCGCCCGAAGCGACCGCCGCCGATCGCGGGTACGCGGCGATGGAATCTCTCGACGGTCAATGGCTCTATACGCTGAGCCTGGATCGTCGCGGCCTTTGGCGACGGCCAACTGCCGGTGGTCCCGAGACGCTGGTCACCGATGCGATCGATGCTGAAGATTGGGCAAATGTCGCGATTGCCGACCATGCCATTTTCTTCATCACGCGGCCGGACGACGGTGATCCGCAACTGGCGGCTCTTGACGAGAAATCCCACACGGTACGAGTCCTCACGCGATTGCCTGACTTCGCCTGGAGCGGGCTCGCTGTTTCGCGCGACGGCGCGCGCGTGCTCTACGCACATGCCGACCATCGCGAATCGAACATCGTCGGGATGCTGAGACGGCCATAACCCCATGATGCACGACGTTGGGTTTTTCGCGTCTTCGATGCTGCCGTCGACGAGTCGCTCTGAAGGAACATTGATGAGTCGCGTTCATAATTTTTTCAGGGTCGCTCTTGATTTCTGATGCCGAGGGGCATAGATTGCCCGCCTCCGATCGTCCTGTCCCCGGGGCAATGCAGTTTTGAGGAGAACGGCCATGTCTTCCATTGCGAGACGCTTCGTCGTTGGAACCTGTACGACTCTGCTGATGTCCGCGACGGCAGTCGCCCTAAACTCGATACAAGGTGCGCGAGATGTGCCGACCGAATTCAACGAGTTCACCGTCGCGCAGCTGCAGGACGCGATGAACAGCCACCGGCTCAGCTCGGAACGTCTGACGAGGTATTACCTCGACCGAATTTTCGCGCTCGATCAGAACGGCCCCGGAGTCAATGCGGTGATCGAGCTCAATCCCGGACGCCATCGACCTGGCCCAGCATGCCGATTCGGCGCGACGGCACGGTGCGACGACCGCGCAGTTCCCGCTCCTCGGCATCCCTGTGTTGTTGAAGGACAACATCGATACCGGCGACCGGATGCAGACGACCGCCGGGTCGCTCGCGCTCAAGGGCGTGCCGGCTGTGCAGGACTCCACGATGGCGGGCAAGCTGCGGGCGGCAGGCGCCGTCATTCTGGGCAAGACGAATTTGTCCGAGTGGGCCAACTTCCGCTCGACGCATTCGACCAGCGGCTGGTCGGGTCGCGGCGGTCTCACGCACAATCCATATTCGATCGATCGCAACGCGTGCGGATCCAGTTCAGGATCGGGCGCGGCGACTTCGGCGAACTTCACGGCGATCTCGTTTGGCAGCGAAACCGACGGCAGCATCGTCTGCCCGGCGAGCGTCAGCGGCGTCGTCGGGATTCAAGCCGACGATTGGCCTCGTGAGCCGCGCAGGCGTCGTTCCAATCTCGCACACCCAGGACACGACGGGGCCGCATGGACGCACGGTCGCCGACACGGTCATCGCGCTCAACGCGGTCGCGAGCAGAACCGTTGATCCGCGCGATCCCGCGACGGGTGGCGTGCCGCTCGGCTGGCAGGCCTGCAATCCGGTGTGCAACGGGACGCCGCTGGCAGGGAAGAACCGTCCAGCGCTTCCCGCCAACTACTCGGCCTTCCTGAATTCGAATGGCTTGAGCGGCGCGCGCCTCGGGCTCACGCGTCAGGGGATCGACGGCGCACCGCCACAAGTCGTTGCCGCGTTTGATGCCACCGTCGCGGCGATCAAGGACGCCGGCGCCACCATCGTCGACCTGGATGATCCGGCGAACAACTTCAGCTTCTCATCGCCCGACGGCGAATTCCTCGTTCTCGAGTACGACCTGAAAGTCGATCTCACCAAGTACTTCCACACGCGCGTCGGCGTGCCCGTCGCCGGTGGCAACCTGCAGAGCGCGATCGATTTCAACAACGCGCACGCGGCGGCGGAAATGCCGTACTTCGGCCAGGAGATCTTCATTCAGGCGCAGAGTCTGAACCTCGATCCGAACTTCTGTCAGCCGGGCTTCACGTCAACGGTTCTGCCGTCGACGACGACGTGCATGTCGTACAACGATGCGTTGAAGATCGATCACATGGCAGGCGCCAGCCTGGATGCCGCGCTCGCCAACTTCAACCTCGACGCGATCCTCGCGCCGACCGACAGTCCAGGCGTGGACGACCGATCTGATCCTCGCCGATCACTTCCTGTTCGCGAGCTCGGGCCTCGCGGGGCCGGCAGGGTACCCGATCATCCAGGTGCCGTCGGGCGAAGTGCTCGGGATGCCGGTGGGCATCAGCTTCATCGGAACGGCGTTCAGCGAGCCGACGCTGATCAAGCTGGCCTCGGGGTTCGAAGCGGTGACGCACGCGCGGTCCCAGCCAACGTTCGTGCACGACATCACGAAGACCCACACCTCCGGAACGACCCTGGCGCATCCGCCTGCTGAGGACTCTCATCCTCCGAAGCATCCGCGCCATCCGCATCACATGTAGCGTGATTGTTCGTCCTGGCGTCAGGCTCGACCACGGCAGCGCAGTTCGTGCTGCCGTGGTCGGGAAGACGATGCTCTTCGGGACCGAGCCGCAGCGAGTTTGACCCCGCCCATGTAGCCGAGCGCGAACGGGGCTAACATTCTCCACGCAGGAGGATGCCGTGACCGATACGCCCGACGGTCGTCCGCTGGTGCTCCGCTCCTTCGACGGCGGTGTGCTGACGCTGACCTTGAACCGCGGAGAGCGCTTCAACCCGCTCTCATCGGCGATGATCGCCGCGCTCGACGCAGAGCTCGGAGCTGCCGAATGCGACGAATCGACGCGCGTGGTGGTGCTCGCGGCCGAGGGCAAAGGGTTCTCGGCCGGCCACGACTTGAAAGAAATGCGCGCGCACGCACGCGACAAGCGCTGGCAGCGCGAGCTGTTTGACGCCTGCAGTCGCATGATGGTGCGAATCACGGCGTTGCCGCAGCCGGTGATTGCTCGCGTGCACGGCATCGCCACCGCCGCGGGCTGTCAGCTCGTCTCGATGTGCGACCTCGCCGTGGCGGCTGATACCGCAACGTTCGCGCTGCCCGGCGTCAACATCGGTGTGTTCTGCTCGACCCCCGCGGTGGGCGTCGCCCGGAATGTCGGCCGGAAGCGCGCGATGGAAATGCTCCTCACAGGTGAGCTGATCGATGCGCGTACTGCGCTTGCGTGGGGGCTCGTCAACCGCGTCGTCGCCGCGGACGCTCTCGATGCGACGGTCGCGCATTTCACCGGCCTCATCAAGGCGCGCAGCGACGCCACGATTCGGCTGGGCAAGCAGGCCTTCTACGAGCAAATCGAGCAGCCGATCGCACGTGCGTACGATGTAACGAGCGAAGTGATGGCGCGCAACATGCTGCTCGACGATGCGTCGGAAGGCATCGACGCATTTCTCGGGAAGCGTGCACCGGCGTGGCAGGGCCGCTGACCGGCGATCTACTCCGACCGTCGCCGAGCGCGGTGTCGTCGCGGCTGCGCTGGATCGATCGCGCAAGATTCCGATGAGCGACACGTACGCCCGCGATCTCGAGCTTGCCCGGCAATGCGCCGCGGGAGACGAGCGTGCATGGGAGCGCTTCGTGCGCGAGTACCGGCCGGTGCTCTACCGCGCGGCCGACGCGCTGGATCCCTCCGGCGGCGCGCGCGATCTCGCGGACTCGCTCTACGCCGACTTGTACGGGATTCGCACGGCCGAGGTATCCGAGTCAGGATCCGAACGCCGGTCCCTGTTTCGCTATTTCCAGGGCCGCAGCAGCCTCGCGACGTGGCTGCGCGCGATTCTCGCGCAGCGCTACGTCGATCGCCTGCGCGCCGGTCGTCGTCTGCAGCCGCTGCCAGACGACGAGGACGTCGGCGAGGCGGCAGGGCCGACCGTGCGCGTCGCGCTCTGGTGTCGCGCGACGCGCCGCCCGATCCCGACCGCGCGCGAGACCTGGCGCTCCTGGAACAGGCGCTCGGGCAGGCGGTCAGTGATCTCCCTGCGAAGGATCGCCTCAGGCTCGCGTGCTACTACGTCCAAGGTCTGACGCTCGCCGACACCGGGCGCGTGCTCCGCGAGCACGAAGCGACGGCGTCGCGTCACCTCGCGCGGACGCGACGCGTGCTCCGCGACGCGGTCGAGCGGCGGCTGCGTGACGATGCCGGCCTTGGCGAGGCGCAGATCGCCCGCTGCTTCGCGTCGGTATCCGAGGACGTCGGCGCAATCGACCTCGACCAGGTGCTTGCCTCGGCCGCGCGCAAGAGTGGGACACCAGATCGTTCAAGATGATGAGGGTGATGTGAGCAACCTCGAGCACGAGCGCGATAGGAGCATCGACCGGCTGCTGGCGCGCGCGATGCCCGCCGGAGCCATCGACCGCTCGGCCCAGTGTCTCGATGAGCAGACGCTCGCCGCGTGGGTCGACGATCGGCTGGATTCCACCGAGCGCGCCGCCGTCGAGACGCACGCGGCGGACTGCGATCGCTGTCAGGCGATGCTGGCGGCAATGGTCGCGATCACGGCGTCCGACGCGAACGCATCGAGGAACGTGCCATCGCCGTGGAGTTTCGTCTCTTGGCGTTGGCTCGTCCCCGCGATCGCAACGGCGGCGATCGTTGTCGCCTGGATTCTCGTTCCCACCCGAGACCGCCGGCCTGCGGCTGTCGAGGAACATCAAGTGGCCGAATCGACACCTGCGGCGCAAGCGCCGCAGGTGTCGGCAGAACGCAGGGCGTATTCTCCCGCACCCAGCGAGCCTGCGAATCGCGCGAACCGACCGCGTAGCGATCGGCAGTCGTCCACGCTGCCTCACGACGCCGCGGCGGACAAGAAGGCGACCGCCACGCCGGACGCGAATGCGCTCGCGCGGTCGGCGGACGCGGCACTCGAAAAAGATCGGCTGGCGGACCAGGCGGCAACAGCGGCGGGGACGGCGCCCGCTATGCCGGCCGCACCGCCCGCTGCGCCGGTCGCGCCGCGCGCAGCGCTGGCGGCGAAGGCGCTCGCGATGGCTGCCGCGCCAGTCGTCATCGTGTCGCCGGATCCCGCGATCCGCTGGCGGATTGTCCAGGGCGGCGCGGTCGAGCGATCGACGGACGGCGGCGCGACCTGGCAGACGCAGAGTACCGGCGTCCCGAGACACTCACAGCCGGGGCATCGCCGTCGCCGTCCATATGCTGGCTGGTCGGACCGCGCGGCACAGTGCTGCTGTCGGTCGACGGGCAGTCGTGGCAGCGCCTCGTCTTTCCGGAGGCGATTCCGCTTGTCGCCGTCCGCGCGGCGGATGCCAAGGCCGCCACCGTGACGACGGCCGACGGCCGTAGCTTCGCCACGAGCGATGGCGGCCAGACGTGGACGCGGCCCGGATAGGGTCCGCTGCAAGAAATCCGGCCGGCTCCGTTCCAGGGATATGCCCCCGAAAGGAGCCGTCTTATGACGACACGAATCGGTGCCGCCGGCCTGTTGATGCTGGCAGCTGTTCTCGGCCTTCCTTCTCGTTCCGCGACGGTCGCTCAGATCGTCCGCGATCCGGCCGACGCATCGTCCACGCTCGACGATCAGGTCGACCTGGCCGTCACCGTCTACAACTCCGACATCGCGCTGGTCCGCGACGTGCGCGACATCACGCTCGCGCGCGGCAGCTCGGATCTGCGCTACATGGACATCGCGGCGACCGTGAATCCGGCGACCGTGCACTTCCGCTCGCTCACCGAACCGTCGCGTGTGAGCGTGCTCGAGCAGAACTACGAATACGACCTGCTCGAGCCGGACAAGCTGCTGCGCAAGTACGTCGGGCGCGACGTCACGCTGGTGCGCCGCCGATCGGAGAACGGCGAAACGCGCGAAGAGGAAGTGAAGGCGCGGCTCTTGAGCGACAACAGCGGACCGGTGTGGAAAATTGGCAACGAGATCGTGACGGGGCTGAGCGCGGATCACATCAAGTTTCCGGAGCTGCCGGGAAATCTGTTCACGCACCCCACGCTCATCTGGACGCTGGACAATGCGGGAGCGGCGAAACATCGTGTCGAGGCGTCGTATCTGGCGAGCAAGCTGTCTTGGGCGGCGGACTACGTGCTCACCGTCGCGCGCGACGACAAAACGGCAGATCTCGACGGCTGGGTCACGCTCGTCAATGGCAGCGGGACATCGTTCCGCAAGACGAAGCTTCAACTCGTCGCCGGCGACTTGAACCGCGTGCGTCAGGTGTTCAACCGCACGATGGAACTCGAGGCGAAGGTCGCCGACAGAGCTGCCGCGGCGCCGATGGCCCAGGAGTCGTTCTCGGACTACCACCTCTACACGCTCGGCCGGAAGACCACCATCAACAACGATGAAACGAAGCAGGTGAGCATGCTGTCCGGCACCGGGATTCCCGTTCGCAAGCGCTACGTCGTCGACGGTCAGGCGTTTTACTATCGCAACCCGCAGCACCCAGGCTCCGCGCTGAAGGACACCGTGCAGGTCTACTATCAGTTCAAAAATGAAGAGCGCGGCGGGCTGGGCATGCCGATGCCGGCGGGAACCGTCCGCGTGTATCAGGCCGATTCGCATGGCGGCACGCAGTTTGTGGGCGAGGATCGAATCGCGCACACGCCCAAGGACGAGGAGCTGAATCTCAAGATCGGCAACGCCTTCGACGTGGCGTGCGAGCGCAAGCAGACGGACTTTCAGAAGATTTCACCGAACGTGTACGAAGTCGAGTACGCGATCACGCTGCGGAACCACAAGACGACGGCGATCGCGGTCGAAGTCAACGAACCGATCGGCGGGTCGTGGCGGATGCTGCGCGCGTCGCACCAATGGCAGAAATCCGATGCGTGGGCGGCGAGCTTCAGCGTGCCCGTCGCGGCCGACGCGACGGCGGTGCTGACGTATCGCGCGAGAGTGACGTATTAGTGTGTGAGCGGCTAAGGGCGTTTCCTGTAGTGGTCCATCCCCGTGCCGTAGTTCTTCGTGCCGGACAACGTATAACCGTGCTCGACGATCGCGGTGGTTTCCACGGTCATCTCGCGCCCGTCGTCGCTCAATGTGCGAACCTCTTTGTTTCGCACGGTGTACGGCACGTTTTGAACGGTCTCGGACACCAGGCTCGATCCGTTCCAATACGAGTAGAACGGGGCACTACCGTTCCCCTCCGCGGGCGTCGCGGTCTGGACGCGTGGTGCGTCCACGATTCGATAGCTGATCGAGCGGCTCTTTCCGCCACTTGTTGTTTCGACCGTCAGTGCGGTGGCGGTTTGTGTGATCACGACGGTGACGGGACCGACAAAGTCGGGGTAGTGCGCGGATTCGCTTCGCGCTTCGTCCATCGTCCACGTGCCTGAAAAGTCGGGCTTCGATTGTGCGCGCGTCTGGCCGGTCACGACGAGAGCGACGAGAAGGACGGTTAGTACAAATCGAGCCATGTACGAGCACCTCCAGGCAGCGAGAATACTCCGCTACGAGGCACCCGACGATCCGTTCTTCGAAGAGATCGGAGCGCTCAGCAATAAGGGCGCTTTCCGACATCCGGACGAAGCAGAGTCGCTCTATGGCATGAGGTTGGTGGCGAAGAATCGTTCGACGCGGCCCCACGCATCGCGGAGAACGTGCGTGCGCTGGAAATAATGAAACTCGCCCGGGTACACCATGAACTCGAATTGTTTATGGGTCTTCAGCAGGCGATCGATCAGGCGCACCGATTCCACATACGGCACGTTCACGTCGGCGGTGCCGTGAAGGATCAGGAGCGGCCGCGAGAGCTTTTCGATCCGATCGATCGGCGCCGCCTGGCTGTAGAGCGCCGGATGCTCCTCCGGCGTCCCCATCCGAGCATCGACCCAGGGTCCGCCTGGATCGACGTGCCACATCCCGAAGTCCGGCACGCCCGCGACGTCGACACCGCAGCGATACGTCGTCGGCCTGTCGGTCAGCGCCTTTAGCGTGAAGAAGCCGCCGTAACTCAGTCCCCAGATGCCGATGCGGTCCGCGTCGACGAACGACAGCGTCTTCAGATAGTCGGCCGCTGCTGATGCGTCGCGACTGTCCTTGCCGCCAACGTCGAGATAGACCCCCTCGCGCCACTCGCGCCCGTATCCGATGCTGCCGCGGTAATCCGGCGCAATCACGACATAGCCGCGCTGGAGCAGGTACTGATGAAACGAATAGTAGACCGCGTAGTTCCGCTCGATATGCCAGCCGTCGTAGTTCTGATTGATGCCGTCGCCGTGGACCCAGACGATCGCCGGGTGTTTCCGGGATCGATCGAGCCCCTTCGGAACGAACACGTATGCGGGCACCTGGCCGCCGTCAGGCGCCGTGTATTTGACCAGTTCAGGCTCGACGAACGCCGTGGTATCGACGCCAGCCGGCATGGAGTTCGTCAGGCGCTTGGGCTGATCGGATCGGGATGCGGTGTCCGCGACGAACAGTTCCGCCGACGTCTGCGGATCGGTGTGCTGATAAACAACCTTGTTTCCATCGGGCGACCACAGCGCCGCGATGTTGGTTCCGCGGCCGGAAGTCACGTCCACGAGGGCCGGCTTCGATCCATCGTCCTTGACGGCCGCGATCGCGAGATGCCGCACTCCCGGCTTGCCCGGAACGTTACGATCGAAGGCGATCCGGCTGCCGTCGCTCGACCATGACGGGTTCCGCACCTCGTATTCACCACGGGTGATCTGAATCGGGTCGCCGCCGCTCGTCGACACGACGTACAGGTGATCCCATCCATCGCGGTCGCTCACGAATGCGACGCGGCGCCCATCGGGCGAGGGCGCGACGGTCGAGGCGACGTACGCGAGGCTCCAGAACTTCGGATACCTGTTCGCGGTATATCACTTTCGTCTGGCCGCTGCGCGTGTCGGCAACGGACAGCTCGCGCGTCCGATTGTCGTCGCCGACGCGCTGCACGAGCAGTCGCGATCCATCGAGCCACGTCGGCGTCGGATCCCAGCCAGGGCTCGGCGGCAGCTTCGTGATCTTCCCGCCGGCCGCTGCAACGAAGGCGGGCGAGCTCGGCCCACGCTCACTGCGCGTGTAAAGGATCCTTCGCGCCCGAATACTCGGGCGCCTCGGAGACCCGCCGCACCGGCGTAACGGTGAACGCGAGGTGCTGACCGTCGGGCGACCACGACGGCGACGAAACGACGCCTTCGTTGTGAGTCAACCGCGTCTCGGACCCGCCCGCGAGCGATCGCACCCACAGGTCGCCTTCGCCGCGCTGCCAATCGGGCACGCTCGGGTCGTCGCCGCGCACGAACGCGACCCGCGCGCGGTCGGGGGAAAAGACGACGTCGTTTTCGGCGGCCGGCGTTGTCCATACCGCCTTGGGCTGCCCACCGGCCTCAGCGGACACCTGCCACAGATCACCGGCATGGACGAACAGCACCGCATGCCCGTCTTGCGTCCATGACACGTCGCTGATTGGTCCATCGTTGTACGACGTCAGCGGAGACGGCGGCCCGCTCGCCTGCGGATCGACGACGTACAGGTTCTGCACGCCGCCCATGTCCCAGACGAACGCGACGCGGCGGCTGTCGGGCGACCATGCTGCCTGAGATGGATGTTTGATCTGAGTCAGCAGGTCGATCGTGAGGCCGCCGGCAGGAGCGGCAGGCTGGCGTTCGGCGCGGGCGCTTCCACATCCGCACGCGAGAGTACAGAGAGCCATTACGGCGAACAGGCGCATCAGTTCCCCAATCCAGGCTTGAGATGTTTGTCGAAGAACGCGCTCGCGCGCGTCCACGCGTCGCGCAGCACGTGCGCGCGTTGGAAGTAGTGGAATTCGCCCGGGTACATCATGAACTCGATATCTTTGTTCGCCTTCAGCAGGGCGTCGGTCAGTCGCATGGATTCGATGTACGGCACGTTGACGTCGGCGGTCCCATGCAGAATCAACAACGGCCTTTCGATTTTTCCGACGCGATCGATGGCCGCCGCCTTGTCGTACACATCCGGCCGCCCGGCGGGCGTGTCCATGCGGGCGACAACCCACGCTCCGCCCGGATCCTCGTACCACATCCGGTAGTCGACGCTGCCGGCAACATCGATCCCGCAGCGGAACGCCGTCGGGTGATTCGACATCGCGATGAGCGTGAAGAACCCTCCATAGCTCAGTCCCCATACGCCGATGCGGTCCGGGTCGACAAAGGCGAGCGACTTCAGGTAATCCACCGACGCGGAGGCGTCTTCGGCGTCCTTGCCGCCGACGTCGTACGCAACCGCCTGCCGCCAGTCGCGGCCGTAGCCGATGCTGCCGCGATACTCCGGCGCAAGCACGATGTACCCGTGCTGCAGCAGATACTGGTGAAAGCTGTAATACACGGAGTAGTTCCGCTGAACGTGCCAGCCGTCGTAGTTCTGGTTGATCCCGTCTCCGTGAATCCAGACCACGACCGGATGCTTACGCGTTCGATCGAGATGCGGTGGAACGAACAGCCACGCCGGAACCTCCTGACCGTCGGGCGCCTTGTACGAGACGCGTTGCGGCTCGACGAATGCCGTGCGGTCCACGCCGGCTGGCATCGACTCGGTCAACCGGCGCGCGGCAGCACCCGATGCGGCACCGACAATGAACAGCTCCGGTGATGTCTGCGGATCCGTGTGCTGGTAAACGAGCGTGCGCCCGTCGGGCGCAAACGACGCGGCGATGTTCGTGCCTCGTCCCTGCGTCACGTCGGAGAGATGGACGTCACGAGTCGTCGGGTCGAGCGTGGCGACCGACAACTGCCGGCTGCCGGGATTGTCAGCGAGGCTGTGGTCGAAGACGATGACGGCGACTGTCGGACGCCCACGCGACATTTCTCACTTCGAACCGGCCGTGGGTCACCTGGACTCGCGTCACCGCCCGTGGTCGGCACCACGTAGAGATGATCCCAACCATCCTTGTCGCTCACGAATGCGACCCACCGGCCGTCGGGCGATACGGCGATATCGGCGGCGACGAACGACAGGCTCCAGAACTTCGGATCGACCTCGCGGTAGACGACCTGCGTTTTTCGGCTCCGAACGTCCGCGACGATGAGTTCGCGAGTCTTGTTGTCGTCGGCGAGACGCTGATACACGAACCGCGACGCGTCGAGCCACGCCGGCGCGGCGTCCCACCCTGGGCTGGCCGTGAACGTCGTCGCCTTGCCGCCGGTGACTGGAACGACAGCCGGCGTGCTCGGACCGTGGTCAACGCGCGAGTACAGGATCTTCGCGCCTGAGTACGCAGGCGCTTCGGATCGGGGCGTCGCCGTCGAAACGGCAAAGGCGATGTGTGCTCCATCCGGCGACCACGTCGGGCCGCCGACGACGCCGATCCCTTCCGTCAGTCGGCGCTCCCGGCCGTCTGACAGCGAGCGCACCCACAGGTCGCCTTCGACGCGCTGCCAATCAGGCGGGCCGACGACGCCGCCGCGAACGAACGCGACCTGCATACCATCCGGCGAGAGCGCGACCTGATCATCGAGCGTCGGCGTTTTCCACACGGCGGATGCGGTGCCGCGTCCATCGGCCGGCACGGTCCAGAGATCACCTTCGTGCACGAAGTAGAGGAGTGCGCCCGTCGTGGCTCCAGAACGGCTGATCGACACCTCCGGCGCTGAAGGTCGTGAGCGCACGAGGCGACGACGGTGTGGTGGCCATCTGGTCAATCGTCCAGAGGTTCTGCACTCCCGACGTGTCCCACACGTAGGCGAGTTTCAGTACCGTCCGGCGACCAGGCGGGCGACGACGGGTGCTTGATGTCGAGCAGGCGATCGATGGTGAGCAGACCGTTATCCGGCGGGGCGGCGGCGGCCCGGGTGCCGCGGCATCCGGCGCCGGTCATGACGACGACAACCAGGCCAGACGACCCGGCGCTGCAACATGTTCATGAGACTCTCCGGGAAAGACGATCACGAGCGCTGCAGCATACCGAGGCGGTAAGCGGAGGCGAGCGCTTAAATGCCCGCCTCCGCCGCACGTAGAGTCGAAGGTGTGCCTGTTTAGAACGTCAGGTGCGCGCCAAAGCCCAAGATCACCGGCGTCATGATCTGCGTTGGTGTGCCGAACGCCGCGCCGACCGTCGTCACTTCACTGATCGTCGTTGCCGAGTTGAACACGTTGTAGATGTTCAGCATCGCCTCGAGGTTTGTCTTCGAGCCGATCTTGAACGTTTTGCCGATCCGGAAATCGAGCAGTGACACCGACGGATATCGTGTGTCGCCGCGGAGTTCGGTCGGCACGCTGACGAACCCCTGGTTGAGGCTCGCGGTGAGCGTCGGCGTGAGCGGCTTGCCGGTGTAATACCGATAGTTCGCGCTCAGTCCAACGTTCCCCGGCAGGACGTAGGTGCCCGACAGCTTGAAGATGTTCGGCGTGTCGAACCCGGTGACACGGCCGTTGATGAAGAGCGTGTTGTTCGGATCGTTGGCGTCGATGAAGCTGAAGGGCGCTTCCACGTAATTGCTCGTCGCGCTGCTGTACGTGTAACCCATCATCATCTGCCACCGGTCGGCCATGCGCTTTTTCACGGTGAGCTCGAGGCCGTTGTAGTTCTCCCAGAACGAGGGCTCGTTCGTGATGACACGCTGCACCTGGCCGACAAACTGCGGTGCGAGATTGTAGGCGGTGACCGACCCACCGTTCGGCAGCGGCTCCTGCACGGGCGAGTACGCGCTCGCCGGAATCGCCTGATTTACCTGCGCGAAAAGATTCGAGTTCCGCCGGTGGTAGTACGTCGCGGTGAGACCCAGCTCGCGGCCCAGTTGATGCTGGACGCCAGCGGTGATCTCGTCGGAGTACTGACGGCTGATGTTCGGATCGAGCGCGATCCCGCTTGCGCCGCCGAAGAAACTGGTCGCCGCGGTCAACTCATTGGCCTGAGGCGTGCCGTCGTGATTGAGGTCCGTCCAGTTGCGGAAGTCACCGCTCAACGCATTCGGATTCAGTGTTTCCGGGAAGCGTGATCCTTCCTGGAGCGCGTAGCGGCTGAAGCTGCCCTTCAGAGCGGTCCGGCCGTTCCCGAACACGTCGTAGCTGACACCAATGCGCGGCAACGCGATGTTGATGTTCGGGATGTTGTTGACTTCCGAGAACTGACGTGCGCCCGAGAAGGCGCCGCCGGCCGCGCCTTGAGCCGGATTCCAGCCTTTGAAGTTTTCGAAACGAACGCCGAGGTTCAGCGTCAGGCGGTTCAAGGTATAGGCGTCCTGCGCATAGACCGCGAGGTTCTGAATGTCGCTCTCCTGGTGCATCGGCGTGTTGTACGTTTGCACGTAAGACGCGACGCCGTTCAGGAAGTGCGCGTTCACATCGCCATTTGTGTAGTAGTCGTACGCGTTCAGCGCGCGTCCCAACTCGAAGCCGAATTTGAACGCGTGCGTGCCGCCCACCAGGTGATCGTGGAAGTAACTGAGCGACGCGTTCGTCTGCTGCCGCGTCGCCAGATTCGTCTGATACGTGGGCGCCGAGCCCGAGACCGTCGACAGAATGTCGTCGATCTTCGAGATGCCCGCGGCGGTCGTCTGCGGCCCGAGCGGGAATATCTGATGCAAGTAACCGAAGCGCACGTCAAGGAACAACGCCTTCGACAGCACCGACGTCCACTGGCCCTGGATCAGGTGCGCCGGCTCGATCTGCCGCCATGAGGCGTCCTGCGTCGTGAACGCGTAGCCGTTGTCGCGGCGGAAGAACCGGTTCTGACCGTTGAAGTAGTACTGCACCATCAGATTGTTCTGCGGCGTGATCTGGGTGGTGACTTTGCCGAGGACGTTGGCCTGGTGGTTGATGTCGACGTTCTCACCCTCCGGGAGCCCGAGAATCACGTTATCGATCACGTACATGCGATACGAGCCGAAGAACCAGGCGTGCTTGGAAATCGGACCGCCAATGTGTCGGCTCGAAATCGACGATGTGCTCGATGGGGTTCGCGGTGGTGATTCCCTGCGCCTTGAGCTCGTCGGTCACGTTATTGCCCTGCAGCTTGCCGGGCTCGTACATCAGCGTCGTTCCGCCGTGGAAGTCGGAGCTGCCCGACTTGGTGATCATGTTCATGTAGAGGCCGCCGACACTGACCTCCGCCGGCGCGCCGGCCGTTTCGACCTGGACCTCGTCGAAGCTGTCGTAGTCGAAGTAGAACATCGTGTAGTTGCCCGCGCCGCCCGGCCAGTTCATGCTCAGGCCGTTGATGCTGTAGTCCTGCTGCGCGGTCGCGCCGTGGATCGCGAACGTGCTCTGCTGGGCGCTTTCGGTGCCGCCGACGTTGTAGCGATCCGGCACCGTGCCGGCGACTTCCTCTGTGAGCACCCAGATATCGCGGCCGGTCGGGATGTTGTCGAGCAGCCCCTTGTCCAGCGTCGTCGCGGTCAACGCGCTCTTGCTGTCGATGACGGGTGATTCACCCGTGACGCTCACGGTTTCGGAGAGGGCCTCGACGCCCATCGACATATTCACCGTGGCGACGAAGTTGGCGTTGATCTGGATGCCGCTTCGGGTCATCGCCTTGAAGCCGGCGAGCTCGAATTTCAGGTCGTAGCTGCCCGGCGGAAGCGCAATGAAGTTGTACGTTCCCGTGCCGGTGGTCGTCGTGGTGCGGCTGCCACCGATCAACGCGCGGCTGGTGAGCGTGACGGCAACGCCAGGAAGAAGCGCGTTGCTCTGGTCGGTGACGGTGCCGGTGATGGTGCCGGTTTCGGTCTGAGCGAACGCGCTCACCGTAAACGTTGTACACAACAAAAGGAGCAGTGCAAGAACCCGACGCGCGTGAACAATCATGATCTGAATCCTCCGTGACTTCCCGGTCAAGCCGCCGGATTGTACTACTTCGCCTGAAGGCCGGACGTTGTCGAACCATCATTTCCGCAGGCCGCTGAATGCGAAATCCAAAAATGCGGCGGGGCCGATGCGGGTCTCGAGAGCGATAGTGTCAGCTTACGACAGCCCGAATCCGGGACGCGCGAGAACCACGCCGAGGCCGACGGCGGTTCATATCAATCTCCGTGCACGAGAAAGGCGAGCCGCGCGTGCGAAGGACATCGTGAGCGTCACTTGGACGTAAGGTGGGGACCGGACATGAAGTTTCGAGGGTCCGTTAGCGCGATGGTCGGAGGTCGATCAGCCGCGCGGTTTTCGGCAACACGAACAAGCTCGGATCGGGGTCGCCGGTGATGATGTCGGTTACCGTGAAGACCTCCGAGCCACTGCGGGGGTCGTTGCGTTTGGTGATGATGTTCAAGCCCAGCTGCGCTGAATACCAAAACTCCTTGGTGATCACGAGCGGCCGATCGGTGCCGACAACGCGTTGATTGAGGGTCTGGGTTTCGCGCGTGCCGACGACCTCGACGCCGTTCATTGCGATCGTGCCCAGATTCTCGGATTTCACGTTCGGCGCAGAAGACGTGGCGACCTCCGCACCGACGCCGCGATAAAAATTGAGTCGGCAGACTTGTCCCTGTGGATCGCAGGACGCAACCGTGTGCTGCTGCGGATCCGAGATTTCGATCTGGGTGATCCGGGACTGACCGGGGTCGCCATCGGGCGCCAGGAACGTCCGCTGCTGAAAGACGCGGCCGACCGCGTCGCGAGCAATCAGGCGACGGTTCTTGAGCGTGCGCGAAGAACCGTCCTCGAAAATGCGCGTCCATTCTGTATTCACGGTCGCGGAGAACGGCGCGTTCGGTCTGGATGGAACGTTGATGCTCTGCAGGCGCTCGAAGGTCGTGCCATCAGGCGCATGGGTCGCCGCTTGCTGGGCGATCACGCCGCTGACCAGAGCCACGAAAACAGCGAAGGTGGCCGCGACTCGATTCATCGGACCCTCTACCGCGCAAGTCTACTACGGTAGAGTCGATCTACTGAGATCCTTCCTGGCTGAGCGCGAAGGCTTGGCCCGCGATCGTGAGCGTCACCGAACGCGCCCCACCGCTGTTCGGCTACACGGCCAATTCGACGGTGCCGTCGCCAGATCCGCTCGCGCCTTGCGTGACGGTGACCCATGACACGGTGCTCGCGGCGGTCCATGTGCAACCGGTGTCCGCCGTGACGCCGATCTGGATGTGATCAGGTCCGCGGCCCGAGTTGTACCACGTCGGCTTGATGGCCGCGCTGCATCCGTCCTGCATAAGCGTGAACGCATTGCCTGCGATCGTGACGACCGTCGTCCGCGCCGAACCCGTGTTCGCTGGAATCGTCAGCTGAACGTTCCCGTTGCCCGTTCCGCTCCGGCCGGCCGCGATCGCCACCCACGCCGCGCCAGTGCTGGTCGTCCACGCACAGCCGCCAGCCGCCGTCACGTTTACCGTGACGCTGTCGGGACCGTGACCGGCGTTGTACCACGTTGGCTTGATGGTGTCGGCGCAGTTCGGAGTTGGCGACGGAGTCGGACTGGGCGAAGGCGACGGAGTCGGTGATGGCGACGGTGGCTGCGGCGTTGGCGCAGGAGGCGTCGGCGTTCGGGCCGGCGGTGTGTCATGCGCCGCCTGCGTCACGTGAACCGTGGCGTTACCGATCGCGACGTTTCCAGCACGCGCGGCGGCGGTGTTCGCGGTGATGGCGATCTGGATCGTCGCGCTGCCGGTTCCATTCGCGGGCGCGGCGGCGCCGATCCACGGCGAGTCCGCGCGCACCGTCCACTGGCACCCGTCGGTCGCCGTGAGAGCGATCGCCATCTGCTGTCCGGGCGCGTCCACGCTCACGCTCGACGGAGAAGCGTCGTACCGGCACGCCGCGGCGGCTTCCGCGACAACGATCGGTTGCTGCGCCACCATGAGCCGCGCTTCGCGAGTCGTTCCGAGCGGGTTGGCCTGGACGACGTAGTTGACCATGGCCGAACCTTGGCCGCTGGTCGTGCCAAGCGCGATCCAGGACGCTTCACTGGACGCCGTCCACGTGCAGTCCCGCGCGGTCGTCACCGCGATGGTGCCGTTGCCGCCCGAGGCGGGCAGTTGAGGTGTATTGTTCGTGGCCGCGACGTCGCATTTCGTGCCGGTCGGACCAGTAACGCTGGTGCTGGTTGAGCCGCACGCGACGCCCAAAAGCGCAGATGCCAACAGGACGGCTCGAACGAGGAACCGGCCGAGAACACGAGTGACGCCCATTTTCCTCGATGACCCGACGATAAATAAGGGGAGGCGGGACGGTCCCGCGTCGCCGGGGGCGATGCAAACGTGCTGACGTCAACCGGTGTTGGAACGAATCAGCCTTTGTGGATCACTTCGAACGTCACCTGACCGAAGGCGCCGACCACTCCAAGTTGCGAAGCATTGACGCTGTAGCCAGGGATGCTGCTGATGAGAAGCACCACCTTGTGTGTGGACTCATTGAGCACTGCGACGAAGCCGGGCGTGTGCGTCGGGCTGCCTGGGTCGGGCACGAGCACGCAGTCGTTCGAATAGCTCTGTCCTGCGTCCATGAAGTAGTTCGGGGCGCCGAGCGCTGGAAAATAGGGACAGGTAAACGGCACCGACAGTTCCATCGTGATACCTGTGATGACGGCTGTCGTCGGCGTGAAGAACGCCTTGCCGATGCGGAAATCGACGACGACCGTATCGGCGCTGAGCAGTTTGTATCTGAGGAACTTGAGTTCGGCAGGAGCAACCGCGACGGCGGCTCCAGCCGATGAGCCCGTGAACACACCGAACGTCACGTGACTTGGGGGAATATCAATCCACGACATGTGCAGCCTCCCGTCAACTAGCGGTTCGGATCCCGGCAATCATCCTAACTAATCACGAGTCGCTCCGTTTGCGCGAGTCCTTGCGGTCGTCAGTCCTCCAGCGCCGCGCGGGGTTCGATCCGCGCCGCCGCAGATGGCTAGGAAATCCGCGAAGCACGCTCTATACTCCCGACCGGTGAGAGCGATTACTCATCCTGCAAAGGAGTGATCCAATGTTCCTCGTTCGCAACGTGTTTCGCACACACCCCGGGAAGGCGAAGGAGCTGGTCAAGAAGTTCCAAGCCGCCGCGCCGCATTTCAAGAAGATCGGCATTCACAATACGCGTATTCTGAGCGACGCCGTCGCGGGCTTCTGGACGGTCGTTCATGAGGTCGAGGTCGAGGACATGAACGCGTTTTTCAACGCACTCGAAGCCCGCGCGCCCGATGAAGCGCTGCGCACGGCGCTCGCGGGGTACATGGACCTGATCGAAACCGGCCATCGCGAGGTTTTCAAGATCGAGTAACAACTAGATCGAAAAACGAGCGTCGCCTTCGAGGATTTGCGATTCGAGCCTGGGCCGTTCGCCTTTGCTCCACAAGCGGGCTCGATGCATGACGCGATATCGCAGCGGGCCGCCGTCGGCGCGCTCGCTGCGCTCGAGCGGCCGCGGAATGACAGACGAACTCGGTTTCGAGCGCCGTCGCTCGTGACGCGCACGGCCGCGTAGCCGTGGCCGCCCATGTCGACGAACGACAGGTGCGGCGACAGATCCGGGTTCGACAGCGCGCGCGCCTTCGCCATGTCGCCGCTCTTCGGATACTCCAGACACGAGCGCACGCCGTGATGCAGCAGCAGATTGATGGTAGGCTGCGGCGCGTGTCCGCCGGCCCCGGTCGACGAACAGCGCGCGCAGCGGATGATCCTTCGGGAAGCGGTGCTCGAGCGCCTCGACCATGCCGGGCGCCGAGATCGAGCCGGTGACGAACGCGACGCCCACCGGCTCGAACGGCTTGCGGCGGCAAGCGCCTTGGCCGCGAGGCCCGGCCCAGAAGCTGTGGCGGTCGCCGGCGACGGTCGCAAATCCGGTGATGCCGTTCGTCGCGCACGAAATCGTAGATTTCGGCGCGCTCGACGTACGCGGTGCTGTGATCGCCGCCGCCGAACCGCTAGCCGGCGTAGCCCGCGCCCGGCCACGGCTTCGTCAGACCCGGCGGCAGATTCTGCGGATCGGCGCGCATGTCGAGCGTGGCCGACGGTGTTGCCCCAGATCTTCCACGTCGCCGTCGAGCGTTCGCAGACGCTCGAGGAACCACGCCTTCTGTTCGGCGCCGAGGATCGTCTGCGGCGGCTCGATCCTTGCGGAAGTTGGGCGACCTCCGTCGTCGCCGATAGCGAATGGTCGCCGGCGGCTGGCCGCCGTCGTAGGCGCGGCCCGCGTCGAGAATCTCGATCGACCTCCTGCGGCAGCAGCTCGGGAAAGTCGGCGCTGGCGAAAGCTGCCGCCTCCGGCCGGCTCGGTCGGGTCTTCCGATCGATAGCTGCGCTGGTCGGTGATGATCAGCTCGACGTTGCGGCCCCAGCGCAGCGCGCGATAGCCGCGTCAGGCTTCGCGATCGCGGTCAGGTTGTTCGGTTCCTGGCCGAGCCCGTGGGCGTCGAAGTGCGTGATCGGCGCGTCGACGACGTGCGGCGGATCGAAGCTGCTCGAGCGACGGCGCCGCTCGGCTTGCGCAACCGCGCCGGCTGATACTCGAAGAATGCCTGGTTCGCCGCCACCTTGCGCGTCTGCGCGGGACGGGTCTTGCCCTCGAACTTCTGCAGGCCCTGCCAGCCGAGCCAGCTAGAACTCGTGGTTGTCCCACATGCGCGACGAACGGCCAGCGGGCGCGCGCGTCCTGCAGGTCCGGATCGTGCAGGTAGCGCGCGGTAGATCGCGCGGTAGTCCTCGACCGTCGGTCGGGATGTGGAAGTCGGCGATCTTCTCGCCGTGCGCGTAGCGCACGATGTCGCGCATGCGCCGGTCGTACATGCCCTGCGGCCGATCTTCGGGATACCAGACGATCTCGTAGATGAAGTCGCCCGAGATGCAGGCAGTATAGTGCGCCATGCGGTCCGCGCGTCTCATCGTGTTGATTGTCGCCATGACCGCGGCCGCAACGCTGGCTGCCCGTCAGGAAGCGCTCACGCCGCTCCTCTACACCATTCGCTTCCCGGCGCCGGCCACGCACACGTTCAGCGTTCAGGTCGTCGTGCCGACGGCGGGGAAGCCGGCGGTCGATCTGATGATGGCGATCTGGTCGCCTGGATTCTACGGGCTGCAGAACTATGCGGATCGCGTCAGCGAGTTGGCCGCGACGTCGACCGACGGTACGGCGTTGGATGTCACCAAGCCGTCGCCGAGCCGCTGGACAGTTGCGACCGGTGGACGGCCGACGTTCACGCTGACGTACCTCGGTTGCGGCGCCGCGCGGCTCGAACCTGAGTAACGGCGTGAACGAGATGTCGGCTGTGATCATCGGACCGGCGACATACATCACGCTCGCGGAACCGTCAGGCACGCCGCGGCGCGCCGACGTTCGGCTCGAGCTGCCGGGCGGATGGAAAGGCTCGATGACGTCGCTCGACGCTGCGCCGGACGGCAGGCCGAATCACTACACGGCGCCGGACTATGACGTGCTCGCCGACTCGCCGATTCTTGCGGGTGCCGATCTCACGACCACCGCCTTCACTGTCGGCGGTATCAGGCACGACTGGACGTATCTCGGACACGCCGAGTGGGCCGGCGACCAGGCGGCGCGGATGCTGACGCCGCTCATTCAGGAACACATTCGGTTCTGGCACGGTCTCCCCTACAAGAAGTACGTCTTCCTCAACATCGTCACCGACGGCCGCGGTGGATCGGGTGTCGAGCACCTGAACTCTGTCGCGATCACGACCGGTGGCAAGAAGCCGGCGACGCCCGAGGCGCGGTTCCGCGAGGCGGCGTTTCTCAGCCACGAGTACTTTCACGCGATGAACGTGAAGCGTCTCAGGCCCGTCGAGCTCGGGCCGTTCGACTACGAGCATCCGCCGGTGACCACAGGGCTGTGGGTCGCCGAAGGTCTCACGTCGTACTTCGGCGATTTGCTCGTCGAACGTTCCGGCGTCGGAACGCCGGCGGATTATCTTGCGTTCGAATCCAAGCACATTGCCGATCTCCAAACGAAGCAGCCAGGCCGTCTCGTGCAGACGCTCGAGCAGGCGTCCGCGCAGATGTTCGATCGCATCCCGGCCGACAAACGCGTGGACTACTACGTCAAAGGGCCCGTCGCCGGACTCGTGCTCGACGCGCACATCCGACATCTCACCAACGACCGGCGGAGCATGGACGATGTGATGCGGCTGGAGTACCAGCGGTGGTCCGGCGCGCACGGTTACACGGAGGACGAATTCGAGCGGACGGTGTCGGATGCGGCCGGAGTGGATGTGAGCGGGCTGCTGCACTCGCTCGTCGCGACGACCGACGAAGTGGACTACACGGAGATGCTGGACTGGTACGGTCTGCGCTTCGCGCCTTCCGATGATGCGGCAGAGACGTGGACGCTCGAAGTCCGCCCCGACGCGACGCCGCCGCAGAAGGATCATTTCGCCGCATTCATGGCACATACCCGCTGAACGTGACGCGTGACAGGGCGTGCCAGGGCAGTACCTATCAGTTAAAGCACGGACACGGGTGCGATTTCCAAGCAGCAACCGGATCCGCGGTATCGTGTGCCGTGAAATGGAGGAGGAATCATGAAGATTCGTTACGTGCTGGCGCTGCTGCTCGTCCCGGTGTTGGTGTCGGCTCAACAGGCTGTGCACCGGCACCTGCAGTCGAAGCTCGCGGCCGACCGACACCTGCCGTTCAGCAGCGGTGTGCTCGCGGGGAATACGCTCTACATTGCGGGCACCATCGGCGTCGAACCCGACGCCAAGGTTGCGCTCTCGTCCGAGGAGGAGGCGCGTCGGGTGATGGACCAGGTGAAACAGGTCGTGCAGCAGGCCGGCATGACGATGGACGATGTGGTGTCGGTCCAGGTCTTCTGCACGGACCTGGCGAACTACGACGCGTTCAACAAGGTGTACCAAACCTATTTTCACGGGAACTACCCCGCGCGCGCCTTTGTCGGCATAGCCAGCCTGCTTTTTAATGCGCGATACGAGGTGATGGGGGTCGCGGTCCGGTCCGGTAAGTAGAACCTGACGGAGCAACCGGAGGTGAGGGACGATGGGTTTCTGCGACCACTGTGAGGGTCAACGATTCGACCGGGCGCAGGTGCTGCGAACGTTGAGGGCGACACGGAAGCGGCTGGCGAGTTCGAAGGGAGCCGACAAGGCTCTCGCAGAAGCCATTCATGCGGTGCGTTCTCTGGAAATTCCGCACGTGGACGTCGAGGGAGAGCCGGAGGGCGATGAGTGGGTTCACTGATGCGCGCGCAGGCAGTCGAATGCTTGCTGCGGCGTTTCGTGGCGCGAACCGTCACGCGCTGAGCTGGAGGCGGTGCGAAACAGCGTTTAGAAATTCTTCCATCGTGACCGGCTTCACGAGGACAGTTTCGTTCTCGCGCAGCAGCGGACGCAACGCGAAGAACTGGTCAGCGTAACCGGTGAAGTAGACCACTTTGATGTTCGGGTCACGGTCGTGAAGTCGCCGCGCCAACTCGTCGCCGCGCATACCCGGCATTTTGACGTCGAGGACGAACAGGTCGAACCGAGGGAGGGTTTCGACAAGGCGAATTGCCTCCAAGCCGTCACACGCGGTCACGACTTCGTACCCACCGTGGCCGAGCGCCCGGGCGGCGAAGTGCCGAATCCCTTCATCGTCATCCACGACCAGAACGCGGAACACGGGTGTCGTCATCCCCGCTCATTCTATCCCGCGTCTTTGACGATGCGCACGGAACGAATGAGGCCGCTCTCGGTCATGACGACTCCGTGGTAGGGTTTTCGTGTCAGCCAGGAGAAGAGAAGATGGCGGCTATCGGCGAGGAGACGTACTCTTCGCTGCGCGGAAAATTCAAAGGCGACTTGCTGCGTCCTGGTGACGCCGTCTACGATGCTGCGCGTTCGGTGTGGAATGGCATGTTTCGCCGCACGCCCGCCTTGATTGCGCGCTGCGCCGGTGTGAGCGACATTCAGCACGCCATCCAGGCTGCTCGCGAGATCGGACTCGTGACCGCAATTCGATGTGGAGGACACAGCCTCGCGGGCTTCAGCACCTGCGATGGCCTGGTGATCGACCTGTCGCGAATGCGAGAGGTCACGGTCGATCCTGCCGGACAACGGGCACGGTTCAGCGGCGGCTGTCTACTGGGGTCGGTGGACCAAGCCACGCAGCGTGCCGGATTGGTGTTTCCGTCGGGCGTGGTTTCGCATACCGGAGCGGGCGGGCTGGTTCTCGGTGGCGGCACGGGATGGCTGACGCGACGTTTCGGACTTTCTTGCGACAACGTCGAGGGTTTTACCCTGGTGACTGCCGACAGCTCCGTCGTGCGCGTCAACGCCCGGGAAGATGCCGATCTGTTCTGGGCCCTGCGTGGTGGCGGTGGCAACTTTGGCGTGGTCACGGAATTCGAAGTCAGGCTGCATCCGCTGACCGGAGTCGTCTTGGCGGAGGGAATCACCCGAGGCAACGATATTCGCCGCCTTCTCGAGCGGTGGCGGGACGCCATGCCCGAAGCGCCGCACGATCTGAAGTGGAACATCAACCTGCGCCTGGCCCCTGCGACTGAGAAGACGCCGCCCGAACTTCGCTCGCGCCCGGTTGCCAGCTCTTCGCTCCTTTGGACCGGCAGCCCTGAGGCAGCGCAACCGCATCTGCGACGTGCGCGTGACTTGTGTCATCCAGATTCGGTGAGCCACAAGACCGTATCGTTTCTCGAATTGCAAACCATGGCCGATGACGATTTCCCGCATGGCCGCCGGTATTACACGAAATCCGGCTACTTTGCCTCTCTCGACAACGAGACGATCGATCGCCTGCTGGATGCCGTGGACGCGATTCCGTCCTCAGAGACGATCATCGAACTGGCCTATCTTGGCGGCGCGGCATCGGAGGTCGGAGCAGACGACACGGCTTTTGGTGATCGCAGCGCGCCCTTCGTCCTGACGCTGCTGGCGAATTGGCGCGACGCGTCCGATGATGCCGCCAACATCTCCTGGGTTCGCGGAATCTTCGAGCGGCTTCGCCCGGCGATGAAACCGGGCGTCTATGTGAATTTCATGAGCGGCGACGAGCAGTCCCGTGTGCCCGAGGCGTATCACCAACGATGGGAGCGCATGGTGGCCATCAAGTCGCACTACGATCCCCAGAACTTCTTCCGGCTGAATCAGAATGTTCCGCCACGCAGCGTCGCTGCCGAGGGCTACGTTTAGCCGCGCGCCCGGCAGGCCTGGGAATGTGAAGCGTCAACAAGGGATCGAGCGCAGAGACGTGACGACCGGCTTGCGTTGTGCTTCATGAGCGCGCTTACTCCTCGCGCAGCAGCATCAACGGACTCACCGACAGCGCCCGCTGCGCTGGAATCCACGTCCCCAGCAGTCCGAGCAGCGCCATCGCGGCGACCACACCCGTCAGCACGACCGGATCGCGAGGACTCGCCTGATACACGATGGCCGCGAGGACGCGGCTCGCCAGGATGCCAAGAACAAGGCCGGCTCCGGAACCAATCGCCAGCAGTTTGAGAGCACGCCCAAGCGCCGCCCGCAGAACGTCGGCGCGCTGCGCGCCGAGGGCCATGCGGATGCCCAATTCGCGCTTCCGCATGCTCAGCGAGTAGGCCGCCAGTCCGAAGATGCCGGTCACCGACAGCATGGCGCCCATCGCGCCCAACACACCGAGCGACGCGGTGGCGATCCGTGGCCCGAACAGCGTCGCGCCGCTATCGAACTCGCTCCTCCATGTTTCGATCGTGAACGGCATCGCCGGATCGACGTCGCGCAGCGTCGTTCTGATCGCCGCCGTCAGTTGCCGGGGATCGCGGGACGAGCGCACGACGAGCCAGGTCGACGTCGTGGGCGATTGCAGGACCGGAAAGAACATCGCCGACTGCGGACGCTCGGCGACGCTCGTATATTTTCCGTCTTCGACGACGCCGATCACCTGAATGCGCGAGCCGCCCCGTATCTTGTAGTAGCCGCCGACGGCATTCGTGACGGACCCAAAGATTCTGCGGGCAAACTCCTGGTTAATCACCGCGACGCGCGGCGCGTCCTTGTCGTCGTGCCACGTCGGCACCCGTCCGGCCAGCAGCGCGGTCCCCGCCGCCTGGAAATATCCGGGCGAGATCTTGTAGGTGACCGGGTTCGCCACGGCGTTGGCCGGCCTGAGGTCCGTCATTGTGTCGGTGTAGATACTGACCGTGGTCGAGCCGGCCCACAACGGCGGCTGATCAATCAAGCCCACCGCCTCGGTGCCCGAAATCGTCTGCAGCGTATCGATCATGCGCTTCTGCGCCGGCGCGACGGTGCCTTCCTTGTATCCGGCCATGCTGAGATCGGTGTCGACGAGCATGGCGCGATCGAGGTCGAACCCGAGAGACACGGTCTGCGATCGCAGCAAGCCGCGCACCGCCACGAGCGACGAGGTGACGAGGACGGCGCAAATCGCGATCTGCACGACCAGCAGCACATCGCGGACGGCGATCCGCCGCACGACGTAGCCCGTCGTTCCCGCCTTGACGACCTCGAAAGGGGCGGTGCGAAGTGTCTGCCTGACGGGGACAGCGCCGAACAGCAAGCCGCTCGCGATCGTGACGAGCAGCGCGACGGCGTACACCGTGCCGTCCGGCGTCACCGGCATGTGGATCGGAAATCGCGTAAACGGCTGCCAGACGCTCAGGCCGCGCAGAACGACGACGCTGGCCGAGACGCCGGCCACGCCGCCAATCAGCGCGACGAGCACCGCTTCCGTGAACAGCTTCCGCACAATCCGCACCCGGCTCGCGCCGAGCGCGAGGCACAGCGCCACTTCGCGCGAGCGATCGGCGGCGCGCGCCGCAAATAGACTTCCGAGATTGGCGCAGGCGGCCAGCAGGATCAGTCCCGCCAGCAGCATCAAGCCGGCGAGAAACGCCTGCACCACCGGGCCAAGATAGTCGCCATACAAACCGGGCCGCGCCAGAGCGAACGCCATCTGCCCATCGTCTTTCGGATAGGTCTTCTCGAGAAAGGTCCCGATCGAGTTCAGATCGGCGATCGCCTGCGAAGTGGTCACGCCCGGCTTGAGATGTCCCATCACCATGAAGATCCAGTGGGTACCGCGCGTGTTCAGATCGGTGTTGCCCTCGAGCTGTTCTTCGTTGACGAGCGGCACGAACACGTCGGGGCTGAAGAACATCAACGTGCCGTGGAACCCGGGCGGGGCGACGCCCACAATCGTGTACGGATGCTTGTTCACTCGCACGACGCGGCCGACGACCGACGGATCGTCCTGAAAATGCGTATGCCAGTAGCTGTGACCCAGCACGATGTCGGGCACGCTGTTGGGGCCATGTTCGTCGGAGGCGTGGAAAAACCGGCCCAGGTGCGGCTGAATCCGCAGTGCGTCGAAATAGTTCCCGGTGACCGACTCCGCCCATGCGCGCGTTGGATTGTCCCCGCTGTCGAGGCCGACCTGCGCGACGCTGAACGCGGCGAGATCGTCGAAGGTGCGGTTGCGATCGCGGAGGTCGACGTAATCGGGATAGGACTGCGAGCCCGCTTTGTCGGGCCCGCGCTCAATTTCGTAGAGACTGCTGGCGTCGGGCACATCGAGCGGGCGGATGATGAAGGCGTTCAGAACACTGAACACGACCGTCGTCGCGCCGATGCCCAGGGCCAGCGTCGCCGCGGCGGTGACTGTGAATCCGGGCGACTTGCGCAGCAGACGCACGCTGAAGCGCAGATCCTGCGCGAGCGTGTCGATGAACGCGATGCCAGCCGCCTCCCGGCATTCCTCCTTGAACCGCTGGTGGCCGCCGAACTCGAGGCGCGCCCGGCGCTCGGCGCCGGCGCGATCGATGCCGGATCGCTCGAGATCGTCGGCGCGGTGCTGAATATGGGAGCGGAGCTCCTCGTCCATGTCGTCCTCGACGCTCGAACGATGAAACAGAGCGGTGAGGGAACGAACGAGCGGCAGAAGCCTCATATTTCCCCCTGATTGGCGGCGAGCGCCGACCTCATGGCCGCGGCGAGCCGGTTCCAGCCCTCGGTTTCCTCACGCAGCCGCCGGCGTCCGGCCGGCGTCAGCTCGTAGAACTTGGCGCGGCGATTGTTTTCCGACGTTCCCCAGGTCGGTTTCAAGAGGCCCTGCCGCACGAGCCGGAAGAGCGCCGGATAGAGCGACCCCTGTTCAACGAGCAGGGCGCGCCCGGAGATTTGCTCGATTCGCAGCAGGACCCCATAGCCGTGCAGCGGCCCGAGCGAAAGGGTCTTGAGAATCAGGAGATCGAGCGTTCCGGGAAGAAGCTGGGCCTGCGGCGACATGCACACTCCTAAGATGGCTAGGAGTGTACGGGAGCTTCTCCTAAGCTGTCAAGGAGAGTGGACAATTCATCCTGAAATAGAGATCCATTGCGGCGCCTATCGAGCTCTTCGAGCCGATTGTGAACGAGGCTCGACTGAGTTCGACGTCGTGAGCTGAAGTCAGCGCGCAATCGGGGGAGCTGGCGTCCCATCGGACCACGTGCCTACCCACACCATGAAAATGGTGACCCGTTCTTCCGGGTCATCCGCCGCGATGACGGGCGAGCCCGGCAGATTGCCTCCCCAGCTCTTCATCGCGCTGCCTCCAACGAAAAACATCAGATGCGGATGCCATCTCTTGTCGCGGTCGCCTAAGTATTGCTGCTTCGACAGCATGTAGCACATCGCTCCGGGCTCGAGCGCGGATAACTTCCCCGAATCCAGTGCCGATGCGGTCGCTTGCATAATCGCGGTCTTCGATTCTCCTGCGAGCGCCAGTCTGGTCTTCATCAGGAAGATGGGCACAACGGTGCGTGCCGCCGGTGGGTTAAAGCAAATGGGACCGCGGACGTTCGGGTTCCAGAACCCCGGATCATCGGTCGAGGCGCCCCATGATCGCTCCACGATGCACAGAAAGCCATTGCGGCCTTTCACCGCCGTGGTATAGCCCTCCCGTCCCAACACCATCACTTCGGCTTCGTCCGAAATGGAGGTCGGAGCCGCACTGCGAGCGAGCGCAATTTCAGACGGCTCGTCCGCCATCAAATACTGACTGAGGGGAGCCATTGCGGGATAGGAAGCCTTCTGCGATTGCGCCGGTGCCCGCCACGGCGCGCCCGCTAACGCTGCCTGCGCAACAAATACGAACGGGAGGAGCATGATCTTCTTCCGCATGGAACCCTCCGGAATGCGTCGGCGCAGCGAAAATCAGGCGGTATCTCATCCCCGCCGAATGGGCGTTCAACGACTGGTCGAATGACACCAACGCGAATCGACACCCCTGTAATAGGCCGTTTTTGCCTTCAGCCGGCGGCGTACCTCGAGTCCCAGTCGAATTCGCATGAACTACCGGCTAAACGCCCACGCGACCATCAACGGAAACTCCTCGCCACATTGCGTCGTCGTGCCCGCGACCCTCCGCCCGGAGTTCACGGTCGAGCTCGAGGCCGTTCACCACAACCAATCGAAGTGCCCTGATCTGCCGTTGAGCGGCGAGTTGAGTCGGGCGGCCGGATTGTCGCGGCCGAGTGTCGAAACCAGCCTTGCCCACGCGTCACTCTTGTGTCGGGGATATGAAGTCCCCAACAAACGAAGGAGAATCGCATGAAGATCGGGCTGACGAGTGTGTATGTCGACAACCTGGACAAGGCTTTGCTCTTTTACACGGATGTGCTGGGCTTCGTGAAGAAGGCCGACTTTTCGAACGGGCCGTATCGCTGGCTGACGGTGACTTCTCCGGAAGCGCAGAACGGCACCGAGGTGCAGCTGGCGCTGAACGACAATCCGGCGGCAGTCGCCTATCAGCAGGCGATGTTTCAGCAAGGCCAGCGCGCGGCCATGTTCAACACCGACGACGTCAAGAGCGAGTACGAGCGCATCAAAGCGCGCGGCGCCGAATTCACCATGCCGCCAACGGACGTGGCCGGCGCGACGATCGCCGTGCTGAACGACACGTGCGGCAACCTCATTCAAATCACCCAGCTCGCGCGCTGGTAAAGGTGAATCCGCGATGCATCTTGCCATCGTCTGGACCGTCCACCAGGCCATCAGCAGCCTGTAGATGACCTCCGAGCCGGAGTCCCTTTCGCTCGGGTACTCCATGTTGTCACGTTCGAGACCATCCGCATCGTCTGGCATGGTATCTGGACGATGCTGGGCGGAGAATCGCTGGGCGAGAATATGTTCGGGTTCGTCAAGCTGCTGTTGTTGATCGCGTTCGGGTACGCGATCGTCGCGTGCTACGAATCGCCGATTGGAGTCATTACATGCGGTACATGATGCTGATTCATCACGACGAAGAAGCCCTGGCCGACGCTTCCAAGCAGCAGCTCTGGGCCGACTATGCCGCCTTCAACGACGCGCTGGTCAAGGCCGGCGCCGGTTTCGCCGCAGGCGAGCGACTGAATCGAGCGTGTCCGCGACTACGGTCCGCGTTCGCGACGGCGGCAGCCAGGTGCTCGACGGACCGTATGCCGACACGAAGGAGCAGTTCGCCGGCTATTTCATGATCGACGTTCCGGATCTCGACGAGGCGATCACCTGGGCAACGCGCTGCCCGAGCGCGAAATATGGCGCCATCGAGATTCGTCCGTTCACGCCGGAAGGACGCTGGTCGTCGGCGTGGGCGAAGCAGGGACAGAACCCGTCGTAGCCAATGGTCGACGCTGTCGAGCAAGCGCACAAGGCGGCCGAGCGCGTCGCGCGCGAAAGCTACGGACGCTTGCTTGCCTTTCTCGTAGTGCGGACACGCGATGTGGCCGGGGCGGAAGACGCCCTTGCCGATGCGTTCGCGGCGGCGTTGCGGACCTGGCCCGTTCGGGGCGTCCCGGACAATCCCGACGCCTGGCTCCTCACCGCGGCCCGCCATCGTCAGACCGATGCCGCGCGACGGCGCCAGACCCAAGAAGTGAGCGAGGAGCATCTGCGGATCATGGCCGAGGAAATCGAACATGCGTCGAACACCGCGGAAGATATCCCCGATCGTCGCCTCGCCCTCATGTTCGCCTGCGCCCACCCGGCGATCGAGGCCGCCATGAGGGCGCCGCTGATCCTGCAGACCATCCTCGGGCTGACCGCAGACGAAATCGCCGCGGCCTTTCTCATTCCATCCGCGACCATGGGGCAGCGCTTGGTGCGCGCGAAGACACGGATCCGGCAGGCCGGCATTCCGTTCCGCGTGCCGGACCGCGACGATCTTCCCGCACGCCTCGATGCCGTGCTCGAGGCGATCTATGCCGCGTACTCCAAAGCGTGGGGAGAGATCGGGGACGGCAGTTCAGCGCTCGCTGAGGAAGCGATCTGGCTCGGCCGGCTCGTGGTCTCCCTGCTGCCTGAAGAACCGGAAGCGAAGGGAATGCTGGCCCTGATGCTCTACACCGAAGCGCGGCGTACGGCGCGCCGCGACGCCGCGGGAACCTATGTGCCGCTCGACGAGCAGGACGTCGCTCTCTGGGACGAAAGTCACCTGCGGACAGCCGAAGCGCTGTTGCACGACGCCAATGCGGCCGGCCCAAGCGGTCGCTACCAGCTAGAGGCGGCCATTCAGTCCGCCCACATGGCGCGCTGCGTGTCCGGCCTCGACACGCGCCGCGCCATTCTGGCGCTCTATGACCATCTGCTCGCCCTCACCGGCTCACCGGTGGCGGCGCTCAATCGCGTGGTGGCACTGGCCGCGGTCGAAGGCCCGGCGCGCGGCGCTCGACCGGATGGGCGCGCTCGCGTCCGACAAGAGGATGCTCGGCTATCAGCCGTATTGGGCGGTGCGCGGGCATTTGCTCGCGGAAGCCGGCCGTAAGAGGGAAGCGCACGAGGCGTTGACCGTGGCCATCGGGCTCTCCACCGACGATGCCGTCAAACGCTATCTCGAACGCAAGCGGGAGGCGCTTGGCGCCCTAGGATAATTGGGGGAACCAGCCATCGGTCAGACGATGCCATCGGTCCGCGCCGACTGAAAGCGAATGGATGGCGATGAGAATGCGCGGTTCGCGGCTACTCAGAAATAGGCCAGAAACCGGGAGAAAGTATTTCAGTTGGCAGGTTCCGACCAGTCGCGGTGAGCCGTGGAATGTCGCCGGATTCCGAAGTGCGAATCCACGCTTTCGCGAAATCTGGCCGAAAATGGCGCGCCCGGCAGGACTCGAACCTGCGACCCCCGGCTTAGAAGGCCGGTGCTCTATCCAACTGAGCTACGGGCGCACGCGATGGTGAGGTCTCAGTGTAGCAACACCGATGCGGATGTCACGTTCCGTCTCCCTCGCTCGTCTAGTGGGCATGAGCAGGAATGACGCGGTCGTCTGGCGCTGGCTGATCGCGGCCGTTCTCGCGCATCTCGTCGTTTCTGTCGTGCACGGAGTGGCGCATGCGCAGGCGCAGGTCCCGCTGTCGCGCGCCGCAAACCTCTTCGTCTTCATCGTGATCCTGGCAGGACCCTTAATCGGCTTGGCGCTGACCTGGCCCGCCGAGCGCTTCGGAAGCTGGCTCGTCGCGCTCACGATGGCCGGTTCGCTGCTGTTCGGACTCATCAATCACTTCGCGCTCGACAGTCCGGATCATGTGGCACATGTCGCCGCTCGATGGCGCCCGCTGTTCGCGACGACGGCGGTTCTGCTGACGCTCACCGAAGCGCTCGCCGCTGGTTTGGCGATCCGTTTGGCGCTGGAACCGAGCCGACCATGAACGTCTTTCTTGCAGGCGGCTCGGGAGCGATCGGCATTCCTCTCGTCCGCGCGCTCGTCGCCGACGGGCATCACGTCACCGCGCTGACGCGCTCGGCGGCAAACAAGAAATGCTCCGCGCGCTCGGGGCCACACCCGCGGTCGCCGACGCCCTGGATCGCGACGCATTGATCGCGGCAGTCGTCAACGCACGGCCGACCCACGTCATTCATCAATTGACGGCGCTGCCGAAAGGCGGTCCGCGACAGGCGCGCGATCTCGAGGCGACTAACCGCCTGCGCATCGACGGCACGCGCAATCTCCTGGACGCCGCGATCGAAGCGGGAGCCCGACGATTCGTCGTCGGCTCGTTCGCGCATGCTCTCGGATCGAGGTCCGGTCGCCGCAGCGTCTCGACGATGACGCCGCAGCAGCCGTGCAGTCGATGGAAGCGCAGGTGCTCGACGCGACCAAGCGCGCGGTCGATCGAAGGCGTCATCCTGCGCTACGGCCTGTTCTATGGTCCTGAGACGCCGTCAACGGTCGCGATGATCGAGATGGTTCGAAAGCGCTGGCTGCCCGTCGTCCGCGGCGACGCCGGACAGCTGCCGATGATCCATGTGGACGACGCGGTGAGCGCGACGGTGGCGGCGCTCGACCGCGCGCCGGCCGGCGCCGTCTACGACATCGTCGACGATCAGGCCGTGAGCATGAGCCGAGATCGTCACGACGATCGCGGCATACACTGGATCTGCGGCCCCGTTCACGGTGCCCGCGTGGCTGCCGCGGCTGCTCGCCCCCTACATGGCGCGCATGACTGGCGGTTCGCATGCCGCTCTCGAACGCACAGCGCCAAAGCGGAGCTTGGCTGGCAGCCTGCACTATCGCGACCTCGCGCGAAGGCCTCGCGCAGATGTTTCGACACGCGGCCTGAGCCATGGATCAGGACATCTTCAACACCGATCGCCCGCTGCTGTTCTCGATCGCGTACCGGATGCTCGGCAGCGCGTCCGATGCGGAAGACGTGCTGCAGGACGCGTGGCTGCGTTATCACGGCAGCGGACCGATCGGCGATCCGCTCGCCGAAAGCGTTCGCGACGACGATCGTCACGCGTCTGTGCCTGGATCGCTTGAAGTCCGCGCGCGCGACGCGCGAAGAGTACATCGGACCGTGGCTGCCCGAGCCCGTGCTGACGTCGGACCTGGACAGCCCCGACACGGTGCTGCAGCGCGTCGGAGTCGGTCACGCTCGCGTTTCTCGTGCTTCTCGAGAAGCTGTCGCCCGAAGAGCGCGCGGTGTTCCTGCTCAAGGACATCTTCGACTACGACCACGCGGAGATCGGTGAGATGCTCGGGACGACCGCCGAAAACTCGCGCCAGCTGCTGCATCGCGCGAAAGCGCGGCTCGCAGATGCGCGGCCGCGGCTGACCGGCACGCCGCAGTCGCGGCGCGCGGTCGCCGAGCGCTTCGCGCGCGCGTTCTCGTCCGGCGACGGTCTGAGCTGACCGCGCTGCTGGCCAAAGACGTGGGCATGTGGAGCGATGGCGGCGGCAAAGCGTCCGCGGCGCGTCGTCCGCTCGTCGGCCGCGACGAGGTGCTCAAGTTCCTCTTGGCCTCCATCGCACGGCGGAGACGGCGGGGCTGACGCGCGAGGTGTCGCTGAGGATCGAAGACGTCAACGCCGAGCCGGCGCTGATCGTTCGGGTCGGCACACGGCTCGAGTCCATCTTCGTGTTCTCGATCGACGACGACACCGTGTCAGGGATCCGGGTCGTGCGCAACCCCGACAAGCTCGCGCATATCGAGCGTCAGCTCCCGACGCTGCACTGAGGCCCGCTCTCAGCGCCGCCTCCACACACGCGCTGGATTCGACGCGCGCGGCTGGGGCCACGTCCCGATGTGGGTTGATCCAGCCGGCGTGTCGCGCGTCATTCTGAAGGCGACCGCATAGCACGCGCAGCATCGTTCAATCCCATCGCGGCGAGCTCTCGCGCCATGTTCGAGGGCGTCAGCACGAGCTCGTGCCGAATGGATTCGTCACCGGTCACCGTGGCGAGGAAATACTGTCCGCCGAATGGCGTGAACGTCAGCTGGGGGGTTGCCTCATCCTCTCGCGGACCGTCGGCAATCGTCAGCGCGAGCGCGTGGTACCTGGCATCTACGCTGGAGATTTCGGCGACAGAATCCGACAGGATGTCGACGACATAGTCGCCGGCCGGCAGGAATGTATCGCCGACGATGAAGTCGAACGGAACGGTGGCTCTGACGCGTTCCTGCGCCTGCGCCAGGGACGGTGCGCCCACGAGCACGAGCCCCGTGACGAGCACCGATGCGACACTCTTGAAGATTCTGGTTGTCATATACGCTTCTCCGATACACGGCAGATCGTTGGCCTCTATGTGTGTGACGGAGACTTCGTGGCCGGGATGTGACGCGCACATGATGTAACTGCGACACGTGCGGCCGCAGCCCGGCGGAGGCTCGTGGCAGAATAGCTCTGCCAGGGAGGCCGCAGATGGGACTCACCGATTTCATCCGCAGCCAGTTCATCGAGATCATCGAGTGGACCGACGACTCGCGCGACACGCTCTCGTTCCGGTTTCCCGACGAGGACAAGGAAATCAAGCGCGGCGCGCAGCTCATCGTCCGCGAGTCGCAGGTGGTGCAGTTCGTCTACCTCGGCCAGTTCGGCGACCTGTTCGGCCCGGGCAAGCACACGCTGACGACCGACAACATCCCGGTCCTCACGCGGCTCAAGGGCTGGAAGTACGGCTTCGAGTCGCCGTTCAAGGCCGACGTCTACTACGTCACGACGCGGCTGTTCACCGGCAACAAGTGGGGCACGTCGAACCCGGTGATGATGCGCGACCAGGACTTCGGCATCGTCCGCGTGCGCGCGTTCGGCACCTACGACTTCCGCATCGTCGACGCCGCCGAAGTTCCTGAAGGAAGTGGCCGGCACCGACAACCATTTCCGGCTCGACGAGTTCGCCGACGTGATGCGCTCGCGCATCGTCAGCGTCTTCAGCGAAGCGCTGGCCAGCAGCAAGGTGCCGGTGCTCGACGTCGCGACGCGCTACAGCGAGCTCGGCGACGCGCTGCTGCCGCTCATCAATCCGGCGCTCAAGGAGAAGTACGGCCTCGAGATGCCGAGCTTCATCCTCGAGAACGTGTCGGTGCCGCCGGAAGTCGAGCAGGCGATCGACAAGCGCTCGAGCATGGCGGCGGTCGGCAACCTGAACGACTACGTCAAGTTCCAGATGGCGCAGGGCTTCGAGAAGGGCGGCGCCGGCGTCGGCGGCATCGGCGCCGAGATGGCCGTCGGCATGTCGATGGCGCAGCAGATGATGAATCAGCCGGGCGGCATCATGGCGCAGGCGACGCCGGCCGCCGGCGCGCCGCGGCGCGCCGGCGCGGGCATTCCGGAAACGCTGGGCCCGGCCGACGCGGCGAAGGCGCTCGGCGTGTCGGAGGCCGACGTGATCGCCAGCCTCGAAGCCGGCGATCTGAAGGGCAAGAGGATCGGCACGCAGTGGCGCATCACGAAGACGGCGCTCGCCGAGTTCCTGAAGTAGGCGCGACGTGCCGTGACCGAGCCCGCCGACCGACGCGACGACCGAGCGGTCGCGTCGCGCGCGCGCAGAAGTTCAACTGTCCCGCCTGCGGCGCCGAAGCGAACTGGAATCCGGCCAAGCAGGCGCTCGTCTGCCCGTTCTGCGGCACCGAGTCGCCCGCGACGCTGCAGACGCGCGGCGCCGACACGGTCATCGTCGAGCACGACCTCGCCGCGGCGCTGCGCAGCATTCCCGACTCGGCGCGCGGCTGGCAGGCGGCGAAGACCTCGGTCCGCTGCCAGAGCTGCCAGGCGATCTCGGTCTTCGACGCCGAGCAAGATCGGCCAGCGCTGCGATTTCTGCGGCTCGACGGCGCTCGTGCCGTACGAGCAGGTCAAGGACGCGTTTCGCCCGAGTCGCTGCTGCCGCTCAAGATCTCCGAGTCGCAGGCGCGCGATCTGATTCGCGCGTGGTACGGCCGCCAGTGGCTCGCGCCGAACGCGTTCAGCGCGAAAGCGCTCACCGACACGGTCAAGGGCATCTACCTGCCGTACTGGACGTTCGACGCGAAGGCGGACGCGCGCTGGACCGCCGAAGCCGGGCGAGTACTACTACGTTCGCGAGAACAACCAGCAGGTGCAGCACGTGCAGTGGACGCCGGCGTCCGGCGAGCTGTCGCACGTCTTCGACGACGAGCTGGTGTGCGCGTCGGTCGGCGTGGATGCGGCGCAGCTGCGGCGCATCGAGCCGTTCCCGACCGGACGCGCTCGTGCCGTACGATCCCGGCTACCTGGCGGGCTGGACGGTCGAGCGCTATCAGATCGATCTCGTCGCGGCGGCGGAGCGATCGCGCCAGCAGATGAACGACGAGCTGCGCGCAGCTCTGCGGCCGCCAGGTGCCGGGCGACACGTACCGCAACCTCGTCGTCGACGCCGACATTCAGCGACCAGACGTTCAAGCACATCCTCGCGCCGGTCTGGCTGCTGACCTACGTCTACGGCGCGAAGTCCTATCAGGTCGTCGTCAACGGCGTGACCGGCGCGATCGCCGGCTCGCGGCCGTGGAGCTGGATCAAGATCACGCTGCTCGTCATCGCGCTCACGATTATCGCGATCATGCTGATGTATGCGAACAGCTCGCGCTAACGCTAGATACTTTTCAACCAGCGCGCCAGCGAGCTGAGCCCCGCGGCGACAAGGCCGCGGCGGGCGACATCGTCGAACCATCCGGGCCCGCGATCGAAAGAGGCGAACGCCGTCTCGACCTCGCGGCGCGCCTGCTGCGAGGCGCAACGGCAGCGCAGGATCGATCGGGCTGCGGCTGCTCGGATTCGCGAAGCGCAGCGACCAGCGCGCCCGCCTGCTTCATGTCGAGCATCGAGACGCGGCGAGCCGCAATGCGCGCACGCGGAACTGGTTCGTCGAGATCGATCGGCGCGCCGCAGTTCGAGCAGTTGACCACCTGGACGTTTTGCCGAAGCTCCTCGATCTGCTGAGGCGAGAGCGGCCGTGATGAAGTCCTTCTCGCGAAGGAAGTCGACGAAGGTGATCAGCCGTCCATCGCCGCGCGCACACCTCAGATACTGAAACTTCGTGTTGCGCTGCTGATCGTTGTGAAGAGCAAATGGAGGCCGCATCGGGGGCACGCCGGCGCTATCGATGCTGGTGGCGGCGGCGCCGCCGCGTGCTCGCCGATCACACGAAACAGCTTCAGCACCGCGGCGGGCGAGAGCTGCAGGCTCTCGTGGCCGTCGAACCAGAACACCTGACACACAAGACAGATGTCGATCGTCACCGGCGTGCCGACGCGGCTCGGCAGGCTGTCGGCGACCATCTCCATGCTGCAGCCAGGGCATTTGGTCGGCACAGGGCATCGATTCTAACGCGTCGCACGCGCCCTCCCATGATGGTCCGTCATCGGGGCGTTCGAATCCGGACGCGATCATCCCGCGATCGAACACCGTGCAGACGGCGATCTCGGGAACACGGCCCAAGAGAGCGGCACGGTTCTGGCTGAGCCGCCCGACATGGAATCGATTCTTCTCGATGCGAAGTTCGCGGTACGGAGCCTGGGGCGCAGCCGCCGCGTTCACGGCCGCTGCGATCCTGACGCTGGCCGCAGGGATCGGCTCGGCGACTGCCGTCTTCAGCGCGTTCGATCAGGTGCTGGTGCGACCGCTTCCGTATCCCGACTCGGCGCGGCTGGTTCGCGTCTGGGAGGAGCATCCAGGCGCGGTGCGCATGCAGGCCGAGCCTCCGATGAGCAATCTGTACGCTCTACGCGTGGCGCGAGCGGATGCAGACGCTCGAAGGCCTTGCGGCCTACGGATCCCGCGCATACACGGTCGGCTTCGACGCACCGACCCGCGTCAAAGGCGCGGAGGCGCGCGAACGCGAGCTGGCGCTTCGCGCCGCGATCGGCGCGAGCCCCGGCCGCCTCGTGCAGCAGCTGTTCACAGAGATGACGATTCTCTCAATCGCCGCCGGCGCCCTCGGGCTCCTCGTCGCCGCGGCAGTCATCCGTGCGCTTCCAGCGCTTGCGCCGCGAGACTTCCCGCGCCTTGGCCAGCTGCACCTCGACGGCGGCGTGGCACTGGTGGCCGCAGCCCTGACGATCGCGACTGCGCTGCTCTGGCGGAGTGGCGCCGCGGTTGCGCGCGCGGATCAGATCCTCGCAGCCCCGCTGCACGGTGCGGGCGACGGCTCGACGGCCGGCGGGTTTCGCGGTGAGCGAGCGCGCCGCCTTCGCGACGCGCTGCTCGTCGCGCAATCGGCGTTCGCCGTTCTGCTCATCGTCGGCGCGGCGCTCGTCGGCCGAAGCTTCAACCGGCTCGTTCATGTCGACGGCGGTTACGACGTCAACGTCCTCTCCGCGCGTCTGTACATGCCGGCCGGCCTCGCGCCCTTGCGCGGGGGGCGCCCGCGCTTCGCGAGATCGTGCATTCGGTCGGCCCGGACATCGCGGTCGCGGAAGTGATGACGATCGCGGATCGCCTTTCGGATTCGGTCGCGCGTCCGCGATTCGCGGCGGCCGCCTTCGGCGGGTTCGCCGGCCTGGCGCTCGCGCTCGCTGCCATCGGGCTCTTCGGCGTGTTGTCGTACGCGGTTTCGCAAAGGCGTCGTGAGCTCGGTGTTCGCGCGGCGCTCGGCGCCACGCGCGGCGATCTCATGATGCTGCTGTTCCGCGAAGGGCTGGTGCGCACGGCCCTCGGCGTCGCGATCGGCCTGGCCGCAGCTTCCGTGCTGATGCAGCCGATGAGCGTCCTGCTCTTCGGCGTGACGCCGAACGATCCGATGGCGTTCGCGGCCGGTCCTCTCGTGCTCCTGCCAATTGCCGCCGTTGCCTGCCTCGGTCCGGCGCTCGGCGCCGCCGGCGCCGATCCGATTATCGCGCTGCGCAGCGAATGACGTTCGGGAAGGATCGGCGTGTCGGCAGACCTCATGTACAGATCGCAAACAGATTGATTGGGAGCTGAGCGGCACGCTGGCCGGATTTCTGCAAAAGCTCGCGGCGGAGGATTTGATGCGAGCGACACACCTCATCAAGACAGCGATTCTGTTCAGCGCACTGGCAATCGTCAGCGCCGCGTGCAGCAGCAGCAAGAACCGGCAGACGACTCCCGACGCGCAGACGACGACGGGCGAACAGCCGCGTGCGCAAGCGATCACGGTCACTGGATGTCTGCGGACGGGAACGCTCGCCGAAAACACGTTTGTGTTGATCAGCGAACCGACCGGCGCGGCGACGACCGGACAGGCACCGACATATCAGTTGCTGGGCGGAGACAGTACGGCGCTTCGCGACAACGTTGGCAAGCAAGTACAAGTGTCCGGAACCGTCGAGGCCGAGCAGCAGGTGGCGACGAGCAGCGGAGCGATTCCAGAGAACCGCGCGAAGGGTACGTCCGGCACGCCGACGGTGGAGACGAAGACGAACGTGGACATCAAGCGGTTGGACGTCAGCGGATTGAAGGCGACGGGCGATCGCTGCCAGTAACTCGAGGTGTCATGTTCATTTCTGATTGTGATGGACTGCGTAGACGCGGCTCGCGTCATCGGAGTACATGAGGGTGAGCGCTTCGCTAAGCGATTGAATGCGCCTGTCGATTGCAGGCCAGCCGCCCGGAGTGTACAGGTCGCAATGAACGACGAGGTAATCCACGTTGAACGCGGTCAGCATCGTGAGGGATTCCTGATCGGGAAACCGCGTGAGCGCGTCGTACAGGTCGAAGTGGCTCGGCGGCAAGAGTCCGGCCCACCCGTGGACGGTTTTCTGCCAGTGAGCGGTCGAATGCAGCATGTAAGCTGATTGCCGCTTGTTGAACGGCGCGACGCTCTGCAGGTCCGGAAGCGGGACTTCGGCCACCGTGAACGGCGTTGCCCGCGTTGCGAGCCATCGGTCGGCCTTAGGCAAATCGACGCGATAGGGCACGCCTTCGAACGGAACGAGATATTCGCCGACGAGCAGCGCGCCGACGAGGATCGCCGCTGCGACGCGCGTTGATCGGCCGGTTCGCTCGCGAGCCACACACTCAGCAGCAATATCAGCAGATAGACGGCCGCTTTGTCTCGGCGCTTCGCCCGCGACCACGCGGCGGCATGTCGGGCGGCGTGTCTGAATGCCGTGAATGGCGCGAACGGCACTCTGCCGAGCATCGCTGCACGGACTGCGACGCAGATCGCGGCGGCGATCCAGACACGCCATGCCTCGCGCGCTGAGAAGATGACGACCGATCCGAGCTTGAACCGCAACGCGCCGCTCGTCATTACACTCAGGCCAACGGCAAATGATGCGATCGCGATCACGTCGATCACAATCGCTGCCGCTCGCCACACTGCGTGCGATTGAGCTGTTCCCTCCGACCCGTGCGCGTCGTGCGCCGCCGGAACGTTGATGCGACCGATGATGGCCGCACCCGCAAGGAACAAGGCAGTCCATCCCGGAAACAAGTAAGCGTCCGCGGTGTCGTTGATGCGCGCGGCTGGCGCGAACCGCGCGAGCAGCCAGCTTTGCACATACGTCGGCGCGGCGAAGTAGCTCTTCGCGTGGAGGATGCGCCAGTCGGCGAGCGACCGCCTCAAGCCCATCTCCGCTTGAACGCTGCGATAGGGAAGCATCAACAACGCGACGGGCGTCAACAGCAGTGCGCCGGTGACGCCGAGGTCTCCGGGCAAGCGCCGGAGAAGCGTCAGTGACTCGCCGCGGAGAAGTCGATCGATGAAAAGCATCGCTGCCGCGATGCTGAGAAACACTCCGCCGTGACCGCTGGTCAACACCTGCAGCGTGAAAAAGGCCACTGCGATCTTCAGGTCGCGCGCACGCCCGTGATCGAAATACGACTGCAGAAAAGCGAGCGCGAACGGGATCCACGCAATCGTTGCGAGAAACAGCTGATCGAGGCGCAGAAAGCGGGGCGGTGCGAACGCGAAGATGAGCCCGGCGATGAGCGCAGCATTTTCTCCGATGCCGCTCCGCCGAGCGAGGAGGTAGCAGCCGACGCCGCATGCCACGCATGAGAGGAGCGCGACAAGATTCATCGCGAGGACGACGTTGCCCGTGATCCAGACGATCGGCGCGGCGACGAACGCGCTGCCGATCAGGTTTTCGGAAAAGGCGAGGGTATGGTGGAGCGGTGCAAACGTGTTCGCCTCGAAGATCGTCCATGGGCGATGAAGGAACGCATGAATGTCCCACGACAGCAGCCACGCGACGAGGTCAGTGTCGGCACTGTCGGAAAGAACGGTCGTGGCAGGACGGATAGACAGCGGGTAGGCGATTGCCGTAGTCAGTGCGGCATAGAGCGCGGTCGCGCGCCACAGGCGGCAGGGCTCAGCTGCGGATGACACGAGACGTCGAGTATAGACGCGCTTGCTCGGGGCTGAAGGCTCCTGCGGCCCGCGGTGGCGACGCGCTTGCAGGTTTCAGCTGCGATTAAGAGAAGGAGCATCCACATGAGATTGTCCATAATGTCAGGTCTGATTTTCGCGTGCGCAGCGGCCACGGCCGGGGCGCAGTCGACGGCGACACAAACACCGACGACAGGCTCTCAGTCGACGGGCAGCTCGACGCAAACCGTGACGATGGTTGGTTGCGTCGGCGGCGGCGCATCGACGAGCGATCCATTCATGTTGTCGAACGCGACCATGGGCGCCGCGGCCAGCACGACACCAGGGATGCCGACAACCGGCGCGACCGGCGTCGCCGGTACCTGGAACTGCCGGCGCAACCGGCGCGACGGGGACTGGAGCGACCGGAGCCGTAGTGCCGCCCACGGGTTCCGCGACAGCAGGGACGACGGGAGCAACAGGGGCGGGAGCGACTGGTGCGACGGGCGCTAGCGGAACGACCGGGGCGACAGGCGCTGCGGGGACGACAGGCGCGACGGGTGCCGCAGGGACCACCGGGACGGCGGGGACGACCGGCGTCGCGGGCGCGGGCACGACTGGAGCCACCGGCGTAGGGACGACGGGCGCCGCGGGAACATCCGGAGTCGCGGGCACGGCAGCGACGGGCACCACGCCAGCAGGCGCGGGCGGCGCGGCATCGTCCACGCCAACCGGCTATCGTCTCGCCGGCACTGACATGCAGCCGTTCGTCGGACAGCGTGTTCAGCTCACCGGAACGCTGACGCCGACCTCGCCGAGCACCGCGTCGGCGACCGGCAGCGGCGCGTCGGCAACCGGAACGGCGACGACGCCTGAATTCCGCGTCGTGAGCGTGCGTCCACTCGGCAGCTGCCCACAGCAGTAATGCCGGCGGCGCCGCAGCTCTCGACGATGCAGGCGTGGCTGCAGGAACGGCAATACGCCACGCCGTATCACTGGGAGCAGACTGGCAACGACGAAATCGAGTACCACCTTCGAACGGAGGTGGTACTCGAGCTCGCCGGGTTTTCCTCATCCATCCCGCGTCCGACAACGCAGCGTTTACTCGACATCGGGTGCGGCGACGCACGGTTCACTGCGGACGCCGCTCGGCGCGCGCGGACCGTGGGCGTCGACGTTTCGCACCGCGCGCTGAAGTTCGCGCGCGACCTCGTTCCAACCGCAGGATTTTTGTCGAGCGGCGCGGAAGCGCTGCCATTCCGTGACAACGGCGTTCGACGTCGTGACGCTTCTCGACGTCATCGAGCACATTCCCGACGACAAACGAAGCCGCGGTCATCGGCGAAGCCCTTCGCGTGCTGAAACCCGGCGGCCGGCTCGTCGTGTCGACGAACACGGACCGCAGCGCGCGCGAATGGAAGCACTACCGCCATTATTCGATCGATCGTTTCAGCCGGTTGTTTGACGGCTGTCGCGATCTTCGTCTCGTCGGCCTCATTCCGTATTTTCCGACGCTGCGCGTTTGGATGCAGGCGCCTGGCATATCGCGCCTGCTTCGTACACGAATCAGACGGTGCGCTCCCGAAAGGGCGCACGTCGTGATTGGCGGCGGCACGAAAGCGTAAACTCTCCCACGCATGCCTCGCCTCGCGCGCGCGCTGCTGCTGGCGGCCGGAGCAGTCGTCCTCGCGGTGCTCGTCGAGCGCGTCGGGCCGGCCCTCATTTTCAGTCTGCTGCGCCGCGTCGGCTGGGGATTCCTCACGGTGTCCGTTCTGTACACGGCGCATCTCGCCGTGAGGTCCGCCGCCTTGTGGCGCAGCTTGCCGTCGTCCGCGCTGAGATTCATCGAGGTTTTCCAGGTACGTCTCGCCGGCGAAGCGGTCGAGATGCTGACGTTCACCGGGCCATTCCTGGCTGAGCCGACGAAAGGTTACTTGCTGACGCGACGCGGCGCGACGGGACCCGATGCCTTCGGTGCGGTCGCGATCGAGTACCTCCTGTATACGCTCGTGTCTGCCTGGCTCGCCGCCGGTTCGCTCACGCTTCTGGTGGTGCGCCATGCGCTCTCGCCGTCGCTGCGCGGTCCGATTGTCGGTCTCGTCGCGGCGATCGCGGTGTTCACGGCTGGCTTCATGGTCGCAGCGGTCACCGGGATCGGCATGATCGTTCCGGCGGTTCGAGGTGTAGGGCGGATCATCGGCCGGCATCGCGCGGATCGTGTCGTGGCCGCGATTGAGCCGGTCGAGCAGGTGCTCGTCACGTTCATGCACGCGCGCCCGGCGCGATTGGCCGAAGTGATCGTGCTCGAGTGCGTCGTCCACACGCTTCTTGCACTCGAGGTTGCGACCGTGCTGCACACGCTGTCGCTGCCCTTCCGCTGGCTCGACCCGTTCATCGTCGAAGGCGGGGTCAAGTTCATCAGCGTCGTGTTCTTTTTCATTCCCGGGCAGATCGGCGCGTCCGAGAGCGTCTACACGATCCTGTTTCAGGCGCTCGGATTTCCAGCAGCGGCGGGGCTGACGTTAGCCCTCGTTCGGCGGGTCCGCGCGCTCGTCGTCGCCGCGGCCGGAACCGTGGCTCTCTCCTTAACGTCTTAGGAGAGCATGGAACGCGGCACGCTGCTCCCCGGCACGCTCGACCTGCTGATCCTGAAAGCCGTCTCGCTCGGTCCGCTGCACGGCTACGCGGTGCTGCTGCGGCTCCAGCAAATCACCGGCGGCGCGCTCGCGATCGAACAAGGCGCCTTGTATCCGGCGCTCTATCGGCTGGAACACCAGGGGCTCCTCGACGCGAAGTGGGGGATTTCGGAGAACAACAGACGTGCGCGGTTCTACACGTTGACGGCCGCGGGCCGCAAGCGATTCCGGGAAGAGGCCGCAAGCTGGAGCACCCTTGTCTCCGTCATGTCGGCCGCGCTCGGAAGCGGGACGGAGCGAGGTGTAGTCGTGTTTGCGCGACTGCGATCGCTCGTGCGGGGTGTCGTGCGACGCTCCGCCGTCGAGCGCGACATGGCCGAGGAATTGAAATTCCACGTCGACGCACGCGCCCGAGACATCGCCGCGTCTGGCTTTTCGCAAGAAGAAGCTCGCCGTCGGGCGCGTCTCGAGTTCGGCGCGGTCGAATCGTACAAGGATGAATGCCGCGAGGCGCGAGGTCTCCGCCTGCTCGACGATCTGCGAGCGGATCTGCGATACGCCGTCCGAACGCTGGCGCGGACGCCCGCGTTTGCTGCGATGGCGATCGTTTCGCTGGCGCTCGGGATCGGCGCGAACACCGTGGTCTTCAGCGTCGTCAACGCGCTCGTCCTGAAGCCGCTGCCGATCGACCATCCCGAGCGCGTGTTCTTTCTGCAATTCGGCAGCGGCGCCAACCATCCCACGACGTCGTTCCCCAACTATCGCGACTTGCGCGACCGGTCGGCGTCGTTCGACGGCCTGGTCGGCTATCGCATCTCGCCGATCAATTTCGAGAACGGCGCCGCGGCGCCCGTTCGCACGTGGGGATATCTCGCGACCGGCAACTACTTCGACGTGCTCGGCGTGAAGCCCGTGGTCGGCCGCTTCTTCCACCAACGGGACGATCTGCACGCCGGCGAATCGCCATACGCGGTGCTCAGTTACGAATGCTGGCAGAGCCGCTTCGGCGGAAACCCGGCGGTCGTCGGCCAGACGATTCGGTTGAATCGGACGCCTTTCACAGTGCTAGGCGTCGCACCTCGAGGATTCCGCGGAACGGAGCTCTTTCTCCGGCCGGACCTGTGGGTCCCGATGATGATGGAGCCGCAGATCGAAATCGGCAATCCGTGGCTCGACAGGCGCAACACCAATAACACATGGGTGGTCGGCCGCCTGAAAGCCGGCCTGAGCGTCGGTGCGGCTGAAGGCGACCTGAACGCCATAGCCGCGCAGCTCGGTCGTGAGTATCCGCAGATCGACGATGGCATGCGGATCAAGCTCGCGAGGCCTGGCCTCGTCGGCGATCTGCTCGGTGGGCTGGTGCGCGCGTTCACGATTGGCGTGCTCGTCCTCGCGGGGCTCGTGCTGCTTGCGGCATGCGCGAACCTTGCAAGCGTGCTGGCCGCGCGCGGCGCCGATCGGCAGCGCGAGCTCGCCGTTCGCATGTCGATCGGAGCGAGCCGCGGCCGCATCGTCCGCCAGCTGCTCACCGAAACGCTGCTGCTCGCCACCGTAGGAGGCGCGGCGGGCTGCGCGCTGGCGTTTGCCGGGGCGCGCGCGCTCACGGCGTGGCACGCGCCGATCGACGTGCCGATTCAGTTCGACATTCCCGTTGACGTTCGCGTCCTGCTGTTCGCCGCGATCGCATCGGCCGCGGCTGGACTGCTGTTCGGGCTCGCGCCCGCGCGTCAGGCGGCGAGAACGAACCCGAACAGCGCGCTGAAGGAGAGCGACGGCCGACAAGCGGTGGGCCGAGGCTGGCCGATGCGCGACGTGCTCGTCGCGGTTCAAGTGGCGATCTGCGTCGTCCTCGTGTCGGCATGCGCGCTGTCGCTGCGCGGGCTGCAGCAGGCGTTGACGATGTCGCTCGGGATCGATCCGCGGGGCGTGACGATTGTCGGTTTCGATCTCGGGCTTGCCGGGTACACGAAAGAGGACGGCGCGCAGTTTCAGCGACGTGTGCTCGACGCCGTGCAGCAGCTGCCCGGTGTGCAGTCGGCCGCTTATTCGAATTCGCTGCCGCTCAGCATCGATCAATCGTCGAACACCATTTACCCCGACGATCGGCCGACGCTCAAGGCCTCGGAGGTTCAATCAGCAAACGTGTACGAGATTTCCCCGGGGTTTCTCCACACGCTCGGCATCCGCCGCGAGCTCGGACGCGACATCGAGTGGCGCGACGCGCAAGGCGCGCCGCGCGTGGCGATTGTCAATCGGGCGTTCGCACGGAAGATCATGCGGACCGACAATCCGATCGGACGACATTTCACCTGGAGCTGGCGCCTCAGCGACCCGACCGAGATCATCGGCGTGGTCGAAGACGGCAAGTACGAGTCGCTCACCGAAGCGGCAAAGCCCGTCGTGTTCGAGCCGATCCTGCAGCGATACAACGCGACCACGGTCGTTGCCGTGAAGTCGACGCTGCCACCCGGGCAGATCGTCGGCGCGATGAGGCAGGCCGTTGCGGCGCTCGACCCTTCGCTGCCCGTGTACGGCGCGGGATCGGTCGAGCAGATGCTCGGGTTCGCGCTGTTTCCGAGCCAGGCCGCGGCGGTCGCATTGAGCGCATTTGGCGTTCTCGCGCTCGTGCTCGCCGCGACTGGCATCCACGGTCTGGTGGCCTATGCGGTGTCGAGACGTCGGCGCGAGATCGGAATCCGCATCGCGATCGGCGCCGGCGCCCGCGACGTTCTCGGCGTCGTGCTCGGACGCATCGCGCTTCTGCTCGGCATCGGAGCGGCCGTCGGTCTCGCTGCTCGCGCTCGCCGCCGGGCAGCTGCTCGCCAACATCGTGTACGAAGTGTCGCCCCACGATCCGGTCGTGCTCGCCGGAGTCGCGGCGACGATCGTCCTCGTCGGCGCGCTCGCGAGCTGGGCGCCGGCACGGCGATCGCTTCGGACGCAGCCGATCGAGGCGTTGCGGACGGAATAAAGATCGACTTTCCTACTCCGCTTCGCGCCGCTACCTGGTTTCGATTCGGGTCACCGTGATTGCGTCGGCGTTGAGCTCGCCGCTTACCGTCACCCCGCGACCTGCGCCGGCCGACAGATCGGTGAAATCCTGATTCGCGATCTTGTAGATGGTTCCGTTCTCAGCGACAAGGACGTACTTGGAGCCGCCGCGCACGCACGTCCTGGCGCAGTCGCCATCGGGCATCTTTTCCTCGCCCTCGGCCGCCGCCTCATGTTTGGCGCCGCAGGCGCTGTCGCTGATCCGGCCGACCCATCTTCCCGGCGCCGCCGCGGACGGAACGGCGGCAAGAGTCAACGCGAGCATCGCTGTAATAGAAAGGAGCAGCTTCACGGAGAAATCATACGCCTGCGGGCCGCTGTGATGCTCCGTCCTTTGGCCGCCGCCGAGCGAGCGCGAAGCGCGACGCGAAGTTCCCGTGAGTGCCGCGCGTCCTCCGTGATGACCGTTCTGAACGCCGAGCGAGCGCGACGCGCGATGCGGACAGGTGCTCGAAGTGACCGCTGCGACGTTCTGTTCTTGAAACACGCGAGGGCGACGGCCCGAGCGAGTCATCGAGCGGGGGTGGGGCCCCGCGAGCAGTAAGTAAGGTAGCATTCGCGATCACAGGAGGTCAGCAATGGAACACGTCATCAACAATCTGCTCGAGGACTTCGAGCGCGGAAAAATGTCGCGACGGCAGCTGATTCAGAGCCTCGCGATGGCGGCGACGGCCGCGGCGGCCGCCGGCGGCTCGACCGTTGCGGCGGCGGCGGACGAAGGCAAGGGCTTCGAGGCGATCGCCGTCAATCACATCTCGTATCAGGTCAAGGACTACACGAAGACGCGCGACTTCTACACCAGCCTGCTCGGAATGAAAGCCGTCCAGGACAACGGCAAGCAGTGCTACCTCACGTTCGGCGATCACGGCACGTGGCTCCTGCCGCGCAACGCACGTGAGGAGAGCTCGGCGCCCAAGGTGGATCACATCGCGTACACGATCAAGAACTGGGACCAGAAACAAGTTGAAGCCGAGCTGAAGCGCCGCAACCTCGAGCCGCGCGTCGATACGGAAAACAGCTTCCACGTGAAGGATCCCGACGGCTTCGATCTTCAGATCAGCGGCGAAGGGATGAAGCCGACGACTTAGTGCGTCAGCGCGTAGAGCAGCGCGTTCACGCCAAACGCATAGCCTTCGGGCGCGAAGGCGAGGAAATACTCGTGGTCATCGCCTTCGCGCTCGAACGCATCGCCGAAATCGGTGTTGTGCGTCATCAGCACCATCATCCGCCCGCCTTCGTCGAGAATCGCGCGCACGTGCGGCACGGCGCTCGCGGCGCCGCGTTCGGACGTACGGCCGCCGGTCCCGATCCAGAAATTGATCGACGGAATCTGCGGCACTCGCTTCATGTCGTACAGCAGGTGAAAGATCGGGTGCGAGATCGGCAAGTCGACGATCGGATAGCGATAGGAGGGCAGCGCCTTGCCGATTTCCCGCGCCCAGATGTTGAACGCGTAGTCGCCCCAGAAGTCGTCCGCCCACAGAAAGCCGCCACGCTCCAGATATGCGCGCAGCGCGAGCGCCTCGTCCTCGTCGAAGTACGCGCCGCCGGGCTCCGTCATCATGATGAACGGACATCGGTACAGCTCGGCGTCGGTGAGCGGAATGACCAGATGGTTGTACTGGCCGTCGATGTCGCGGCTGACGATGATCTTCGTCAGTTCCGACAGACGGAATGTCAGGTTCTGGTCGGCGCGCGGATAATCGACGATCCAGCCGGCACCGTCGCCGTCGGACGAATTCCTGAACATGATCCGGCAGAAACGGAACGCGCCGTCGTACGGCGAATCGGCCGGCGTGCGGATGCGCACCTGCGGCCCTCGTCGCCCCCGCTGCGCTTCAGCGCCGGTCGCGACCGCCGCGAGCACGATCGCGACGAGCGCCGCGCGCCTCATCACGCCCGTTTGCGCGCGCGGATCGTCACGCGATAGCTGTTCTCCGCGTTCAGGTTGATCAGCGCGACAAAGGCGCGGCCCTGATACATGCCGATGGTGCCCGACTGCGAGACGGCCGAGACTTCCCATCCAGCCGGCAGCAGCACCGTGTTGCGCAGACCGTGGAGTGTCCGTTCGAACACCAGATCGCCGTTCTCGATCTTGTAGCTGGCGTCCTTGATCGTTCCGGTGATGCGGATGTGCGCGCTCTGCTTGTCGTCCACGATCGGAACGTCGAGCTTGACCACCGTTTTGTTTCCATCCTTCGAGGGCGTAAACGCCTTCGCCGTGTCGAGGTCGATGACCTTGAGATCCTGCAGCGGCAGATACGAAAGCGCGTCGAGCGTCGCTTTGTCGCCTTTACGGTAGTCGCTGTAGCTCTGATCGACTTTGATCGCGTCCCGATTCCGGCGCGTCGAGATCGTAGAGCGTCTTGATGTCGTCGAAGAACATGTCGGTGAATTTCTGCGGGCGGAAACGTGACGCTCGTCTTGCGCGCGTGGATCGTGACCGGATTGCTCTGGCCGCTCGGGTTCGCGAACGCCAGCTTCAGCCGTCCGTCGGCCGCGGTCGTCAGCTGCGCGGCGACGTTCGACGAGATGAACGAGAACCCCTTCGGCAGCAGCACGCCGAGCCGGTAGCCGCTCAGGCTCCGCACCCAGACGATGTCGTCGCCGTGCATCATGTAGGTGCGCGGATCCTTGTACGTCTTGAGAATCAGCACGCGTCCGACGCCGCCTTCGGGCACCGGAATCGGCAGCTGCGCGTGAATCGCGTGGTTCTCCGGATCGTTTCCCTGCTGCTCGTACGTGAATTTCAGCGGCTTGCCCGTGCGCGGGATCGAAAACCTCGACGCCCGATCCTTCGCTGCCGCCGCGGGTCGCATTGACGAGTTCCGTGGCGCCGACGCGAGTCTCCTCCGGGCAGGAACCGGATGCGGAACGATTCGCTGCCCGGCTCGAGGATCGAATATTCCGTGTAGGCGTCCTGCGAGAACAAGCGCGTTACCGGCGCCGTCGGCCGGAGCGAACCGTCCGGGTTCGTGCCGCCGGGAAACGGATTGTCGCCGCCGCGGCCCCGCTGCTGGGCGACGATGAACGGCGCGGCCGTCAATAACAGGACCGCGGTCGCCGGAATGAAGAATCGAAATCGCATCGGTGAATCCTCCAAATCAGGGCAGGACGGGCAGGAGCCGTTCCCGCCTGTCCTGCCGTCCGCCCGTCTGCTATCCCTGCCCGTCTTTAAATTCCCGGCTCTTGCCAGAAATCGAAATTGAACGCGCTCGACCTGCCGGATACCAGGGCGGCGCGGCGAGCCAGTCCTTGCCGGTGTCGCCGATCGGCGCGCCCGGCGGCGCGTCGGGCGCGCGGCATCGATGCGCGTCGGCTTCGCCGGCCGCTCGAGGAAGCGCTTGATGTCGGCGGCCAGCAGCGTGTGCTGCGCGCGTGTCGGCTTCGCTCTGCGCCGGCTGCCGTCTTGCAGCCGCGTCGCCAGCTTCGACAGCTTGAGCGACGCGATCGCGCGCACCTGCGCGTTCGGCGACGCGGTCGCGAGCCACATCACGCGATCGACGAGCACGCGCTCCTCGGCGCGCCGCACTTCGGCTTCGTACGGCGTCGCCGTCGGCGCGTCGAACGTCGCCTTCGTCAGCCGATCGATCACCTCTTCGAGGCCCGGCAGCGACGGATCGACCGCGTGCTGCGCGACCATGCGCGCCGCGCGATCGAGCTGCAGCACGAAGCCGATCGTCACGTCCGCGGCGATCGTCGCCGGGCGTCAGCGGATCGAACGTGTCGCCCGTCGTGCGCGGGAACAGCTCGCGGTGCACGCCCGAAGCCCGGCGGCCGCGGCGGAATCGACGTCGAGCATCTGCTTCGGCACCGTCAGCTCGGACGGCTTCAGCGTCGCCGCCAGCGCGTCGAGCGCCTTGCGCTGATTCGTCGGCCGACTCCCACTTCGTCGGCGTGCGGCCGTCGCCGCGCATGCGCGTAGATGTAGTCCTGGCCGGCGACCATCGACGCGGCCGATTCGACCGCGTAGCGGTGATACATGAAGATCGGCACGAGCGGCTCTTCGATCGTCGCCATCGGCGCGCCGTTGCGGATCGTGTGCTCGCCGATGCGGTTGAGCGCCGCGCGGCGGACCTTCATCAGCCGGTTCAGCTCGTCGGCCTGATTCGACGCCGTTCGACCACTGATCGACGTTCGGGTTCGACGTCGGTGTCCTGGTTGCGTCATGTAGCGCAGGTCCTGCGCCCACGCGTCGTCGAGGATCTTGGTCGAGCGCCGCCTTCTCGTCGGTGCCCGTCGGCGAACTGCCGGTAGCCGTAGTTGATCGTCGACCTTGTCCCAGTCGCCGATGCTGCTGCGGGTAGGCGTTGCGAGATGATCGATCGTGCCGTCGGCGTTCAGCTTCTCGAGCGGATGCGGATAGTCCATCACCGAGATCCAGCCCTTGTTGCTGTCGTAGTAGTTGTGGCCGAGGCCGAGCGTGTGGCCGACTTCGTGCGCGGCGAGCTGGCGGATGCGCTTGAGCGCGGTCTGGTACAGGATCGCGCGGCTTCTCGTTGCCGGTCGTGTACGGCGAGAGCAGGCCTTCGAAGATCATGTAGTCCTGCCGATCGCGCAGCGATCCGAGCGTGACCGTCGCCTTGATGATCTCGCCGGTGCGCGGATCGGCGACCGATGCCGCCCGAGCTCCAGCCGCGCGTCGAGCGGTGGACCCAGTTGATCATGTTGTAGCGGATGTCCATCGGGTCGGCGCCGTCGGGCAGCACGTCGACCTTGAAGCGCGTTGCGGAAGCCGGCGGCTTCGAACGCCTGGTTCCACCAGCTCGCGCCTTCGACCAGCGCCTTCTGCACGTCTTCCGGCGCGCCGGAATCGACCCAGTACTCGAATCGGCTTCACCGGCTCGCTGATCGCCGCGTTCGGATCCTTCTTCTCGAGGCGATGGCGGCGGATGTAGCGCATCTGCATCGGCTCGCCGATCGGCACGCTGTAGTCGACGAAGCGTCAGGCCGCCGTAGCCGGCGCGCGGATCGTCGTAGCGCGGCTTGTAGTTGTTGTCGGGCAGTTCGACGAGCGACGCGTGCTCGCGCAGCGTCACCGCTTCGGCCGTCGGCGTGACGCTCGCGACCGTGCCGGAGAACAGGCCGCCGCCGCGACCGCCGCCACCGCCGCCGCGTCCGGCCGCGCGCCTTCGGTGATCGGCGGCGGGCCCTGCGCGGGCCCGCCGCCGCCGCCGCCGCGTCCGCCGGCGGCGTCGTTGACGAACGTCAGCGTCATTTCGATTTCGGTGTTCTTCGGAAACGCCTTCGTGCGCGGCATGTAGAACGCGCTGCGCGTGCGATCGACGCGATAGGTGCCCGGCCGCAGCGCGTCGCCGGCGCCGTGCACGTCGCGCAGCAAGAAGTCGGTCGCGTCGACCAGCACGTGGCCGTTGCTTCGCGCGGCGACCGTGAAGCCCCAGAGAATCGACTTGGCGAACGAATCCTCGACCGACTTGCGCTCGGCGGGATTGGCGCTGCGTCGATCGGAACGACTCGTTCGGCTGGACCAGCAGCACCTGCGGGCCGACGCGCTGGAACGACGACGACGCGGCGCCTGCCGCCTGCGCCGCGATCGAGGCCGATGTCGTTCGAGCCGAGGCCGGCGGCGAGGCCGGTGGTGAAGCAGGAACTCGGTGTCGAAGCGCGGGATCTCGAGGAACAGCGATGCCGGTGCGCTCGTCCCAGTACAGCGGGAAGTAGCCGTCGATCTTCTGCATGCCGGCCGTGCGATCCTCGATGGTGCCAATGCGGCCGCCGCCTTGCGCCGCCGCCGCACCGCCACCGCCGCCGCGCCCTTGTCCACCGCCGCCACCGGCCGCCTGAGCGTGCAGCACGTGTCGCGTCGCGGCCGGGATGACGAGTACGGCGAAAGAGAGTACGACCGTAAACGTGACGAACGTTTTCTTTAACATAGGGGAAGTGTCCTCGCGGCGCGCATTGTATCGCGTCACGCGAACCGGAGTGGAACCCGAGTAGAACCCGATTCGAACCGGACTGGAACCCGATTGGAACCGGAGTGGGACCGGAGTGGGACCGGACGGATACCGGACAAATGGAGACAACTATGGATGATTTGGAAAAACTACGGTATCCGGTAGGACGACTCGATACGGTGAAGCCGCCGGCCGACGCGCGCGAGCGCAGCGCGCTGATCGATCGGATCGCGGACGCCCCGGCCGTGTTTCGCTCGCTGGTGCAGCCGCTCGGCGATGCGGAGCTCGATACTCCCTACCGCCCGGCCGGCTGGACGATTCGCCAGGTGATCCATCACGTGCCCGACAGCCACATGAACGCCTATGTGCGCATGAAGCTCGCGGCCACAGAAAATGCGCCGGCGATCCGACCGTACGAGGAATCGCTTTGGGCCGAACTGCCGGAAGCGAAGACGGGCCCGGTCGCGATGTCGCTCGATCTCCTCGACGCGCTCCACCGCCGGTGGGTCGCGTTCCTGCGCGCGCTGCCTGAGTCGGCCTTCGCGCGAACGTTCGTTCATCCCGAATGGGGCACCGTCTCGATCGAACGCGCGATCGCGATGTACGAGTGGCACTGCCGTCATCACGCCGCGCACATCCGGCAGAGCTTGACGCGGACGTAACCGGAGCAGCAAACGGGAATAGACGGTGCATCTCGTCCGGTCGGACAGGAGGCACGTCAACATGCGCGCACTATTTGTATTAGGAAGGGCAATCTTCGGCGGATATTTCGTCTACAACGGCCTGAATCATTTCCTCAACCAGAAAATGATGAGCCAGTACGCCGCGTCCAAAGGCGTCGCAAATGCCGACGTCGCGGTGCCGGCCTCGGGCGGTCTCCTCCTGGCCGGCGGACTGAGCGTTCTCGCGGGACTGAAGCCACGTCAAGGGCTCGCCGCGATCATCGCGTTCCTCGTGCCCGTCTCCCTGCAGATGCACCGCTTCTGGGAGATGGAAGGTCAGCCGCAGCAGATGTCCGAGATGGTGAACTTCACCAAGAACATGGCGCTCGTCGGCGCCGCGCTGGCCTTGATGCAGATCGAAGAACCGTGGCCGATCGGCGTCGACGAGGCCCGCAGCGCGAACGAGGACATGTACGTGCACCTCGGCGGCCGCGATCTGCGCGCGCTGCCGGCATAGGAGCGACGAAGCCGGCGCAGGAATCCGAGAGCCGGCCGCACAACGATGAAGAAGCTCGCGTCGGTCACTCTCGGGATTCTCACGAGCGTTGGCGGGTATCTCGAGGTTGGATCGATGGGCACAGCGTTCCAGGCTGGCGCCGCATTCCGTTACAGCCTGCTGTGGTCGATCGCGCTCGGCACGATCTGCATCGCCTTTCTCTGCGAGATGACGGGGCGTCTCGCCGCGGTCAGCCATCACACCGTCGTCGCTGCTGTACGCGAGCGATTCGGACTGTCTTTTCAGATATGGCCGCTCGCCGCGCAGATCATCGTGGATCTCTTCGTGCTCGCGTGCGAGCTTGGCGGAGCAGCGCTGGCGTTGCAGTTCGCCGCCGGCATTCCGCTCGCAATCGGCGGCGTGGCTGTACTGCTTCTCATCTGGAGCTGTCTGTGGTTCGCTAGGTTCGGCGCGATCGAACATGGCGTCGCTGTGCTCGGTCTGGTGACGCTGTGCTTCGTCGTGGCGGCGTGGCGGCTCGGCCCGGACTGGGGTGAGGTCCGCGCCGGACTGTTGCCGCACCTGCCGGCCGCCGCGCGCGCGCACTATGCGTACCTCGCCGTGAGCATCCTGGGCGCCACGATCAGCCCCTATCTCGTCACGTTCTATTCATCCGGCGCGATCGAGGAACACTGGAATCAGAGCCAGGTAGGCCCGAATCGGATCGTCGCAGCCGCCGGCATGTGTTTCGGCAGCCTTATCTCCATGGCGGTTGTCGTCGCCGCCGCGCTCGTGCTGGCGCCGCGGAACATCGTTCCCGAGTCGTTGCCGCAAGCGCTGCCGGTGCTCGTCGTGCCGTTCGGCCGTTGGGGGTTCTGGCTCTTTACGGCCTCGCTGTTCATCGGCTGCGTCGGCGCGGCGATGGAGCTCGCGCTCGATGTCAGCTACATCATCGCGCAGACGTTCGGCTGGCATTGGGGCGAGGACGAGAAGCCGGCCGAAGCGCCGCGATTCGCGCTCGTCTACACGTGCGCGCTCGTCGTCGCCGTCGTGCCGTCGCTCTTCAGCGTCGATCCGCTGAAGCTGACGATGTTCTCGATGGCGTTGACGGTCGTCGCGCTGCCGCTCGTCGTCGGACCTCTGATCGTCGTGATGAACGACCGCACGTATCTCAAACGGCGAACCAACGGTCCGATCTCGAACGTCGCGACGATTCTGATCGTGGCGCTCGCCTTCGCGCTCGCGCTGGTGGCGATACCCGTGCAGGTGATGGGGAGCTGATGGATCTCGCCCGCGATCTGCTCGACAAGCTGCTCGTCGACCGCAGCAAGCGTCCCCTCGGACGCGTCGAGGGCATCGTTCTCGAGCTGCGTGCGGATTGTCCGCCGCGCGTCGTGGCGATGGAGACCGGTCTCGCGACGGCGGCTGCCCGGCTGCATCCGGTGCTCGGACGATGGGTGCGTGCGCTCGCGATGCGGTGGTCGCCTGTGCCGATGACGCCGGTGCGTTTCTCGCCGGCGCTGTTCCGCGACATCGGCGTCGATATCGAGCTGGACGTCGACGCTGAAGCTGATCCGAAGCTGCTGCGGTTCGAGAAATGGCTCAAGCGGCGCATCGTCTGTCGTCTGCCTGGCGGCCGCCCATGAAGCGCCACCGCTACGTTCGACTCGAGCGTCTGCTCGGCAGGACGGTCGTTGCGCCGGACGGCACGATCGTCGGGCGTCTCGAAGAAGTTCGTGCGGATCGAAAGGGCGCACACCACGAGGTCACCGAGTACCTCATCGGCACAGGCGCGCTTCTGGAACGGCTGGCGATCGTTCGCTGGTTGTTCGGCCGCGAGCCGCGAATGTTTGTCGCGAGATGGGATCAACTCGACATCGCCGGCCGCGATCGTCTTCAACTTCTCTGCGGGTTCGGTGATCTCCGGACCGAACGGCCGCACGCCAGCCGATCATGAACGCACAGGATAAGGCCCGCGCGTTTCTCGAAGCGCTGCGCGCCCGCGGATTCCGCCTCGGGATCTTCACGACGCGCTGGGCCGATGACGTCTGGGCGTGGCTGCGGAGGTACTCGCTCGATGACCTCGTCTGCGAGGTGACGGACCGCAAGCCGGCGGCGCACGTGTTCGTGGACGATCGGGCCGTGTGCTTTCGGGGCGACTTCGATGCGACGCTGAGAGAGATCGACGCGTTCGCCGCACACTGGGAATCGTGACCACGTTTCTGCTCATTCGCCACGGTCTCACCGATGCCGTCGATCACGTCCTGACCGGCACGAGGAGCGGCGTGCACCTGAACGCCGTTGGGCGCGCGCAGGTCGCGCGGCTGGCGGAGCGGCTGCGCTACGTCCCGCTCGTTGCGGTCGCGTCGAGTCCGCTCGAACGCGCTCTCGAAACGGCGGCGCCGATTGCCGCGACGCACCAGATTGAAATCGAGACGATCGATGCCTTGACCGAGTTCGAGGTCGGCGACTGGGCCGGACGCACGTTCGCGTCGCTCGATGAGACGAAGGAGTGGAAGCGATTCAACGCCGTGCGCTCACAGACGCGTCCGCCTGGCGGCGAGCTGATGCTCGACGTGCAGCGCCGCGGTGTCTCGGCGCTCCTCGACCTGCACGCACGCTACGCGAGCGGCACCGTGGCCGTCGTTTCACACGGCGACGTGATCCGCGCGGCGCTGCTGTACGTGCTCGGTATGCCGATTGATTTCGTTCATCGGCTCGAGGTGGCACCGGCCAGCGTCAGCATTCTGGAACTCAGCGACGGAGAGCCACGGGTGCGGCTGATAAACGGCGATAACGTTCCCGAAGCGCCGTGAAGGCCGCGCTCGTCGCCGAGGGGAGACACGACGACCTGCTTGCGTCGAGCCCGCTGTACCGGCAGCTTTGCGCGCCGCTCGAGCCGGATGTCGACTCGTCCGCCCGCCGTTCGTCTAATGGGTGAAGGGAGGGCATGATGCCCGAATTCACGTTGATGCTCAGAGATACGGGTGAGGTGTTCGGGAGGCTCGGTCCCGCCGAGATCCAGTCCACGATTGCCCGCTACACGGCCTGGTTCGATCGGCTCGCGAAGACGGGGAAGCTGAAAGGCTCGCACAAGCTGCGCGACCGCGCGGGGCGCGTCGTGCGCCGCACGGGCAGCCAGGTGATGGTCACGGATGGGCCGTTCACCGAAGGCAAAGAGGTGCTCGGCGGGCTCTTCATCATCGACGCGCCAAATTACGACGCGGCGGTCGCGACCGTGAACGACTGCCCGCACCTCGATTTCGGCAGCATCGAAGTGCGCGAAATCGAAATCATGCGCACGTGAACCAGCTGCTCGACGATCTGTTCCGACGCACGTCGGGGCAGATCGTCGCCACGCTCACGCGCATCCTCGGCGCGAGGAATCTCGCGCTCGCCGAGGAAGTGGCGCAGGACGCCCTCATCAAAGCGCTGCAGATCTGGCCGCTCGAAGGAGTGCCGGCGAATCCATCGGCGTGGCTCATACAGGTGGCCAAGCATCGTGCGGTCGATCTGCTCCGGCGCGAGCAGTGGCTGGCCGACCGCGCGCCCATGCTGTCGGCGCTCGACGCCGTGGCGCAGGCGCCGCACCAGAACGCCCGGCTTCGCGGTGAACCGTCGCTGCCCGACGACGACCAGCTCGCGATGATGTTTCTCGCGTGCCATCCGATTCTCACGCGCGAGGCGCGTGTTGCGCTCACGCTCAAGACCGTCTGCGGCTTCGGGATCGCGGAGATCGCGCGCGCACTCCTGTCGCGCGACGAAGCCATCGCTCAGCGGCTGGTCCGGGCCAAACGCCAGCTTCGCGACGCCGACGTGCGCTTCGAGCTCGACCCGCACGAATATCTCGCGCGACTCGATTCGGTGCTCGACGCCGTCTACCTGCTGTTCAACGAAGGGTACGGAGCGCATGCCGGCGACGACCTGATCCGGCGCGAGCTCTGCGACGAGGCAATCCGCCTCGCGCTGGTGCTCGTGCAGCACGCCGCGACCAGCACGCCGGCGGTTCACGCGCTGCTGGCGTTGATGCTGCTGCAGGCGGGCCGACTACCCGCGCGCGTGGGTGCTTCGTCAGACCTTCTGCGCCTCGCGGAGCAGGATCGCACGCTGTGGGATCGCGACATGATTGCGCGCGGCCTCGCGCATCTGAATCGGTCGGCGGACGGCGACACGTTGACGCCGTATCACGTCGAAGCCGGTATCGCCGCCACGCACGCGACCGCGGACAGCTACGCCACCACCGACTGGCGCGCGCATCGTCGAGTTGTACGACGTGCTGCTCGAAATCAACCCGACGCCGGTCGTCGCGCTGAATCGGGCGATCGCGATCTCGCGATCGCGAGGACCGAAGGCCGGCCTGGACGCGGTGAACGCGATTGTGAAAACAGGCGCGTTGCGCGATTACTACCTGCTGCCGGCGACGCTCGGCGAGCTGTCTCGGGAATGCGGCGACGTCGCGGCGGCCGGCGCGCACTATTCGCGCGGCGCTCGCCTGCCGTTGTTCAGATCCTGAGCGGAGGTTTCTCGAGCGGAGGCTTGCAGAACTTCAGAACGTAAGTTTACTGTTCGTCCAACTGGTAGGCCTTCAGCAGCCAGCGCGTCATGTCGCCGTCGATGTCGGCGGGCGATGTGATTTCGATGCGGTGCGTGATGCGATCGTTCTTCTTGAGACCGCCGGTTTCAATCACGCGCTTCGGGGTTTTCATGTCGCCGAGCGACAACCCGAGATCGATCCGCGTGCGGGTCGCCGGCCTGATCTGCGCGAAGACGCGGTGGCGGTAGAGCGGCACGATCGTCTTGCACGGACACGCCTTGACGTCTTTTCCGATGGCGAGCGCCAGCTTCAGCACCGCGTCGTAAATCGGGCGGAGCGCCGTCTTGGCGCCGGAGAACATCTCGTCGACATAGCGTTCGGCCGCATCGAGATATTTGTCGGGATCGAGGTCCTCGCCGTTGCCGGCGGCGCGCTCGGCCAGCCATCGGGCGTAGTTGGTCCCGAGCTTGTGCTCCCGTTTCAACCAGTCTCTCGTCGCGCGAATATCGGAGACGCCCCGCTTCTTGATGAGGGCAATCCACTCTTCGATCGATCGTCCGGTCTTGGCGGGCAGCTTCGCGATGACCCGCTGCACCATCGCCACCCCTGGGTGAACACTGTAAATCGAACGTCGCATGGTTCTCTTCTCAGATTGTGAATCGGCCGGCGAGGACCGGTTAATCGAGCGCGGCCTGAACAGCACCGACTGGTGCGGCCGCGGGCGCGCCCGTGGACGCAGGGCCCGGGGCGACCGGCAGCTTGCGGTCGATCCAACGCTGGTGGGCGAGGCCGGCAAAAAAACAGAGCCACAGCTCGTACTCGAACGCGAGTGGGATATCGCGTTTCAGTGTATGCCAGGCGAAGCTGCGCGCGGTGCGCAGCGCTTTGTACACGAGGTGCATCGGAACGCCACCGACGAGCCGCTCGCCGGCATGCCGCGGATTGAGAAGCTCCGGCTCTTCCATGTCGAAGCCGCCCTGCCGATACAAAATTGCGCGGCTGATGCCGTGCCAGTACAGCCACCGCCGGAAGTACTGCTTCTGCAGACGCTCGCGGCACACGAGGTGATGGACGACCATGTCGGGCACGTAGAAGCCGCGTGCGCCGGCGGCGCGCGCGCGCAGGTGCCACTCTCGCTGCGCCTGATTCCGCAGGGTGCCTCTCTTGCGGCCGAGGCGGTTATCGAAGAGACCCACGCGCTCGAACACCTCGCGGCGGTACGCGACGTTGACGCCGAGCGGCCACGAAATACCGCAGCCGAACTCGCGGACCGATTCGCCATGGTCGAGCAGGGCGATCACCTTCGCGTGGAGACCGTTGCGTTCGGCCACCCACACCGGCTTCTCGCCGCCCCACAGCGGCAACACGCGGCCGCCGACGAATTCGCAGTCGTACCTGTTCAACGACTCCAGCGCCCGCTCCAGCCAATCGCATTCGAACCGCGCATCGTCGTCGGTGGCTGCGATCGTCTGGCCCGCGGACGCGCGAATGCCCGCATTGAGCGCCGCGTATTTGCCTTCCTGGCGGACGAACAAGTACCGAATGGGAAATGGAAAATCGATCGCCGCCGATTGGACCACGCGCTTGGTGTCGTCGGTGGAATGGTTGTCGACGACTATCAGCTCGGTCGAATCGCGGAGCGCGAACAAGCGCCAAGCTCTTCAGCGTGTCCCGCAGCTCGGCAGCTCGATTGACCGTGCAAATAATTATCGAGACGTCCATATCAGCTCAGCTCTAACAGCCATTCAATTGCCGCGCCAGGCCTAATGAGTCTGTGAAGGGCCACTTCGGCCATATTTTTTCCACTCGAGGTCCGCCGTCTTCCTCAATGGTCCAAGCGAGCGCCATGCCGGAGCGGAACGCGGGTTGCTCATGCCGCGCGCGTGACGTCGGCGCGACGTGGGTTTCTGAACATCATTTTTGCCCTCCTCATCCTCGGATCCGCTTACGACATCGCGACGGATCAGGAGCACTGGCCATTCTCACAGTATCCGATGTTCTCGGTGAGCTGGCGCAGCCACACGTTCACGTGGCTGCGGCTCTTCGGCGTGACGGCCGACGGTCGGGAGTTTCCGCTCGCGTCGAACAAGTACATCGCACCGTTCGACCAGTCGCGTCTGCCCAAGGCGCTCCGCCACATGCTGGACGAACCAGACGCCGCGGCTCGCGTTCGCACGGCGGTCGCGGATTGTCTGGCGCGCTACGACGCGCTGCGGGATGAAAGAGCGCACGACGGTCCGCCGCTCGTGGCGATGCGGCTGTACGAGCTCGAGTGGACCATCGATCCGACCGCAGCCAACGTCGACCGGCCGGACCACCGCCGGCTGATTACCGAAGTGAACCAGCCGTGAGCACCCTGCATCGCGCGTGGAATCGCTTCTGGTTTTCGCCAGGGTCGGCGGCGGCGCTCGGCATGTGCCGCCTGCTGTTCTTCGGGATGTTGTGCGTCTGGATGCTGCCGCACGATTTTTCGGCGTGGGGCGGCTACTCGCCCGTGTTCTGGATGCCGATCTGGCTGTTCAAGGTAACGCACCTGCGTCCGCTCGGCGTCGACGGCCTGGTCCTGGTGCAGACCGTGTGGAAAACGGCGCTCGTGCTGAGCGCTGTCGGCCTGTTCGCCGGGCCCGCGATGCTGGTCGCGGCTGGGCTTGGCGCGTATCTGATGGGACTGCCGCACAATTTCGGACAGACGCAGCACTTCGATACGCTGGTCGTCCTCGTGCTCGGTCGCGCTCGCGCTGTCGCGCGCCGGCGACGCCTGGTCACTCGACGTGCTGCTGAATCCAGGTCAGCCCCGCGAATCGGAGGACAGCGGCGAGTACACCTGGCCGATTCGGTTCGTCTGGGTCGCGATGTCGCTGATCTTCTTCGCGGCCGGCATCTCGAAGCTGCGGCATTCCGGCTGGGACTGGGTGGCGTCCGACAGCTTCGCGCTGCTCCTGGTGCGGCAGCAGTACCACATCTCCGACGGCGAACCGCTCACGACGTGGGGCCTCGTGGTGGCTCGCCATCCCTGGCTGACGCACGTGATGGCGGCGTCGGCGGTGTGCGTCGAGACGCTGTTTCCCCTCGTGCTTTTCAGCCGCCGCGCGCGCGCCGTGCTCGTGCCGGCGGGCCTGCTGTTTCTCGTCGGCATCCGGCTTTTGATGGGGCCCACCTTCGAGCAGTTCATGATGTGCTACGTGTTCTGGGTGCCGTGGGAACGGGTCGCTGCTATAGTTCGCGATCATGCGCACCACGTGGACATTGGTCGGCGCCTTGCTCGCGCTGACGCCGACGGTCTTCTCACAACAGCCGACGAGCCGCGCTGACGCGGCGCCTCCCGACACCGACATCTTTCTCGCCGCGATCACGACCGTCGACGGCCGCCCGTCTGTCGGCACCCCTGAAAACATCACGAAAACGCCCGGGTACGATAACCAGCCGTCGTTTACACCCGATGGGGGCGCAATCCTCTTCACGTCGGCACGCGGTGGAAAGCAGACCGACATCTACCGGTACGACATCAGCACGCGGCAAACCGTGCGGGTGACGAACACGCCCGAGAGCGAGTATTCGCCGACGATCACCCCCGACCGGCAACACATCTCCGTGATCCGCGTCGAGGCCGACCAGACGCAGCGGCTCTGGCAGTTCACGCTCGATGGCGGCGACCCGTCGCTGGTGCTGACCGACGTCAAGCCGGTCGGCTATCACGCATGGCTCGACGATCACACGCTGGCGCTGTTCGTACTCGGCCAGCCGGCGACCCTGCAGATCGCGGACACGAAAACTGGGAAGGCTGAGATATTTGCGCGCGACATCGGCCGGTCGATTCAGCGCATTCCCACGGCCGACGCGGTCAGCTTCGTCCAGCGCGAGGCGCCGAGCGAGGCCGGCGCGCCGCCCATCCTGTGGATCCGCGCGTTCGATCTGCGTGTGCGCCAGATCACGGAGCTCGTTCGCGCCGTCGCGGGCGCCCGCGAGGCCGATCTGGCCTGGATGCCCGACGGCATGGTGCTGATGGCGTACAAGGACACGCTCTATGGCTGGAAACTGGGCCAGCGCGATTGGCTGAACCTGGCGGACCTCGGTGCGCTCGGCCTCCACAATGTCACACGCCTGGCCATCAGCCCGCGCGGCGACCGGATCGCGCTGGTGGTCGGCCCCTGATCCCGCGCGCTCAGTCGTCCACCAGCAGAAAGTGCAGCGCGACCGGGACCACGATCGCGCACGCCGTCAGCCCCATGACGAGCGGCAGCGCCGAATTCAAGGCCGCGCTGGACGCGATCGTCAAATCGCTGCAGCTCTCCGCCAGGCGCGTCGCCGCATGCGTGACGACGGCCGCCCAGACCCGCGCCGGCGCAATCCATGTGAAGGCCGCGAAGACGATACCGGTCGCGCATGCCGCCGCAACGCGCTCCGTCACGAGAATTGGCTGCGCTGCCGCGTGCTGCGCTTCGATACGCGTCCGAATGGCGGCGGAGCGCCAGATCTGCGCCGCCGAGGGTATCTGGACGTCGCGGCAGAGCGCGTCGTGATCGTGGTGAAGCATCGCGGCCAGATCGGCGATCTCCGAGCAGCTGTCGCAGCCACTCAGGTGCGTGCGGAGCTCTGGTTCGATTGCCGTCGGCCAATGGCCGGACGCGACCGCCTCGATGACGTCCCGCTCGTGGACGCACTCTTCGGTCATCGTCCACCTCTCGCGAGCAGCATCGCCAGACGCCGGCGCGCGCGGAAGAGCAGCATTTTTATGCTGGACGCCTTCAGCCCGAGCGCCACGGCGATTTCCTGATGCGAGCACCCGTTGGCGTAGGCGAGCCACAGCAGCCCGCGCTCGCGCACCGTCAGCCGCGCCATCGCCCGACCGATGTCGATTCGCTCCGCCGAACGCGCCGCGAGATCCTCGCCGCTCGGCACCTGCGCCGCATCGACGGCGGCTCGCTCGTCGAGCGCGTCGAACGCACGCCGCCGGCGGGCGTCGCGTACGAGATTCGTCGCGATTCGAAACAGATAATTGCGCCGGTGATCTTCCTCGGTGGGCGGAGCGGCGCTGCGCAGGAACCGATAGTAGACCTCCTGCAGCAGATCGTCGGCAAGCCGCGCGTCGCCCGTCGTTCGCCAGAGATACGCCCACAACGATCGCGCCGTCCGGTCGTAGAAGCGGCGAAACGCATCTTCGTCCATCTGGAACGTCCGCGTCGCCTCGGACGCGTCGCCGTCAAGCTGCGCCAGGTCCGAAAAGGTGACGTCAGGCGTCATGAGGCTGCCGAGCGTCGAGCAGGCCGAGCTGGTGCGAGAGCGCATACGCCGCGAACGCGGAGACGATGAACCCGGCGCCGAGCGCGAGCGCGACGATGCCGAGAACATAGAGCGGCGATGCGATCTCCTCGAAGACATGGTTTTTCGCGACGAAGAGACCGACCCCGACCGCCGCCAGCACCACGCCTGCTTGCACCGACCACAGAATCCTGCCGACCGGAGCGTTCAGCGGCGGCGGCGTGCCGCTGTCGAGCGGCATGGGCGCCGCTTCGAGGAACCGCTTGCCGGCGGGCGATTGGATATACGCGATCAGATCCTCGTGCGACGTGAGTCGATCCAGCAGCTTCGAGTGCGCGTCGGTCTGAGTTTTCGTGAGGCGCTGCCATCGGCGATCGGCGAGGCCCGTGCGGATCACCCATCCGAGGGACAACAGGCCGACACAGAAGCCGCACAGCATGAGCACGCCGAAGATCACGTCCTGCACCAGTCCGATGGTCCGGAACCTCGCGCTGTCCGCCTGACGCTCGCGTGGCTCGCCGAGAAAATAGAGCGGAGACCGGGCCACCTCGGGATGCTGCGCCAGGAACGCCGCGAGCGCGGGGTACGGCGCAAGGTATTCGGAACGCGTGAGCAGCGACGAATCGAGGCGCAGCACCTCCGCGACCGCCGGCGGATACTCAGCGAGGAGCATCCGCAGGCGTTCTCGCGTATCGCTGGCGTTCGGCTCGTCGGCTCCCGCCATTCGCGGCTGCGCGGCGACCGACACCGCCGAAACGCCACCCGTGAGCAGCGTCACAACCATCAGCGCCGGCATCGTCCGGCGAAGCCATCGTGTGTTCATTGCTCCGGTATTACGCACGGCGGTGACGGAGGTTCACAGTGGACGCGCACATCGGCTCGGCGATAACCTAGCGCGCCAGCAAACCACAGCCTCGGCCTGCCGGGGTCCGACGAGGATGACTGCAGATGATGAAGCGCTTGATACCGGTGTTGATGGTGGGCGTCTTGATTGCGCCGGCGCTCGCCCAGTCGCCGGGCTCAGACATCAACGCCAGGATTCGCCAGGAAGAGAACGCGCACTCGCAGATCATGCGCACGCTGCACTTCCTGGCCGACGTGTACGGCCCGCGTCTCACCGGTATCGCCGAGCCTCAAGGCGGCGGGTGAGTGGGCGATCAAGACGATGGACTCGTGGGGCTTTGCGAACGGCCACCTCGAGCCGTGGGATTTCGGACATCCCGGGTGGGTGAACGAGCGCTTCTCCGCGCACATCATCGCGCCGGTGAAGGATCAGCTTACCTGCGAAGTGGCTCGCCTGGACGCCTGGCACCAACGGCACCGTCACCGCGGCCGCATACCAGATGACTCTTCCGGAGCGGCCGACGCGCGGAGGAGCTCACGGCGTTCTTGGCGACGCAGAAGGCCAAGGTTGCCGGCAAGATCGTGCTGGTCGGCAAGGCCGCCGTCGTGCCGGTCAACATCAACCCGCCGGCGAAGCGGCGCGACGACGAGCAGCTGCGCGCGCAGTACGATCCGGACAACCCTGAACGCCGGCAAGTTCGGCCGCGGCGGCCGCGGCGCGGACCAGCCGCCGCCGATGACGGCGGCGCAGACTCGACCAGCAGATCGACGAGTTCCTCGTCGCCAACGGCGCCAAGCTGCGCGTCAACGACGCGGCGCGCGAGCACGGACAGATCATCGCCTTCAACAACCGCACCTACGACGTCGACCAAGGCGGTGCCGACCGTCGTCATGCGCAACGAGGACTACGGCCGCATCGCGCGCATCCTCGCCGACGGCACGCCCGTGGAGCTCGAGTTCAACATCGTCAACACGGTCTACCCGGAAGGGCAGACCGCCTACAACACGATCGCGGAGATCCCGGGCAGCGACAAGAAAGACGAAGTCGTCATGCTCGGCGGCCATCTCGATTCGTGGCACGTCGGCGACCGGCGCGACCGACAACGCGATCGGCTGCGCGACGATGATGGAGGCGGCGCGCATCCTGAAGGCGATCGGCGTCAAGCCGCGCCGCACGATTCGCGTCGCGCTGTGGAGCGGCGAGGAGGAAGGGCTCCTCGGCTCGCAGGCGTACGTGAAGCAGCACTTCGGATCGTTCGAGAGCATCCGAAGCCGGAGTTCGCGAAGCTCGACGCGTACCTCAACATCGACTCCGGCACCGGCCGCGCGCGCGGCGCGAGCGTCTTCGGACCGCCGGCGGCGGCGGCGATCGTGCGCCAGGCGCTCGCGCCGTTCGAGGATCTCGGCGTGGTCGGCGCGTCGGCGACGACGAGCCGCGACGTCGGCGGCACCGACAGCACGTCGTTCAACAACGCCGGCCTGCCGGGCATCGGCTTCAGCCAGGATCCGATCGAATACAACACGCACACGCATCACACGAACCTCGACAACTACGAGCGCGATCATCGAAGACGACGTGAAGGCGTCGGCGATCGTCGATCGCGGCGACGCTCTATCAGCTCGCGATGCGCGACGAGATGCTGCCGCGCTTCAGCGCGGCCGAGATGCCGCCGCCGGTCCCCGCGCGCACCGGCAGCCATTAGAAACGTTTAACCGCTCTGCGGTTGCTTTAGCTCTTGACATCACCGCAAACCGGTTTCCGCCGCGAGCTCGGCCTCCTCGACTCCATCGTGGTCGTTGCCGGCGGGATCGTCGGCGTCGGCATCTTCGCGAACCCATCGAACGTCGCGCGCGTCGTCGTCGATCCGGTTCTGATCCTGCTCGTCTGGGCGATCGGCGGATCGGTGGCGCTCGTCGGCGGGTTCGTCTGGGCGGAGCTCGCGTCGCGTTATCCCGAAGTCGGCGGGCAGTACGTCTATCTCCAGCGCGCCTATCCGCCGGTCGTCGGCTTCCTGTACGGCATCGCGCTGCTGTTCATCATCAACGGCGGATCGCTGGCAGCCGTCGCGATTCTCTTCGCGTCGTATGTCGATCGATCGTTCGTCCCGCTCGGACCGCTCGGCATCCGGATGGCGGCCGCGGCCGCGCTTCTCTCGCTGACCGCGGTGAATGTCGTCGGCGTTCGCGCAGGGAAAGTGGACGAACAACCTGCTGATGGCGGCGAAGGTCGCTGGCATGCTCGCGCTCGTTGCGCTCGCGCTGCGGCACGGGGCTGTGCCGGCCAGCCACTTCGACCTCGCGCCCTCGTCGGTCATGCGCGGGTTCTCGATTCACCTGCTTCTGACCGCGCTGGTGCCGATCCTGTTTGCGTACGGCGGCTGGCAGAGCTGCGCGAACATCGCGGGCGAGATCAAGGATCCGGCGCGCAACCTCGCGCGCGCCAACGTCTGGGGCGTCGTCGCGGTCGTCGTCCTGTATCTCTCGCTGAACCTCGCGTATCTGTGGGTGCTGACGCCGGCGCAGATGGCGGCGTCGCCGGCGCTTGCCGCCGATGTCGCGCACGCGGTCGCCGGAGACGCGGGCGCCCGGTTCGTGGCGGCGCTGATCGTCGTATCCAGCCTGGGATTCCTCGCCGTCGTCATCCTGACGGGCCCGCGCCTGTACTACGCGATGGCGGCCGACGGGCTGTTGTTCGAGCGGGCGGCGCGCCTGCATCCGCGCTACCACACGCCGGTGTTCGCGCTCTGGTTTCAGGCCGGCGTGTCGCTCGCGCTGCTGACGACGAACACATACGATGAGCTGCTGTCGTACGTCGTGTTCGCCGACTGGCTGTTCTTCGGGCTGACGGCCGGCGCGCTGTTCATCGTGCGGCGAAGGGCCGGCAGCGCTCGCAGAGGAGGGCATCGCGAGAGTGCCTGGGCATCCGTGGACGACGCTCGCGTTCGTGATCATCGCGGCTGCGGTCGTGGTCAACACGTTTGTGACCTATCCGACCCAGTCGACGATCGGGAGCGCCGTTCTCGTCGTAGCGGCAATCGGCTTTCTCGTTGCGCGCAGGAATCAAGTCATTCGGTACGACAGCCACACAAAATGATCTTCCCGACACTCGAATACATCCGATGGGCCAAGTCGCTCCCGCCGGTCGAGATCAACCTCGCGCGGAGCGGCATCGACCATTGCCCACCGTCGCTGCTGCGGCTCACCGCGCGGGACCTCGTGGCGAACCTGCCGGTAAAATACGGCTACGGTCCGCTGAAGGCGGCGATCGCGAAGAGGTACGGCGTGGGCGTCGACCGCGTCTTCACCGTTTCCGGCGGAACGGGCTTCGCGAACTGGGTGGCGTGCGCGGCGCTGCGGCACGGTGCAGCACGCGGCGCGGAGGCGCTCGTCGAACGTCCCACCTACGAACCGCTGCTCAAGGTGCCTGAGGCGCTCGGCTTTCGCGTGAGGCGGTTCGACCGCCGGTTTGCCGACAGCTACGCGATCGACCTCGATCATTTCGCGGCCCGCATCACGCCGAAGACGCGACTCGCGATCGTCAGCAACCTCCACAATCCATCAGGTGCGCGCATCGGCCTGCCGACGCTCAGGAAGATGGCGCGGCTCCTCGCGAAGGTCGGCGCCGTGCTGCTCGTCGACGAGGTGTACCTTGAATGCCTGTTCGCCGACCGCGCCGAATCGTCAGTGCACGCCGGGGCCAATGTGGTGACGACGAACAGCTTGACGAAGGCGTACGGCCTCGACGGCCTCCGCGCCGGCTGGATCCTCGGCCCGCGCTCGGTCGTCGAGCGCGCCGGCCTCGTGAACGATCTGATGACCAATAACGGCGTCGCCCCCGGCGAGCAGATGGCGCTGGCTGCGTTCGAGCGACTGAGCGACCTCTCGCGACGCGCGCACGCGATCCTCGATCCCAATCTCGACTTGATCCGGCAGTTCTTCGCCGACGAGCGGCGCCTCGAGGCGCACGTGCCCGAGGGCGGCAACGTGGTCTTTCCGCGGCTTCCGTCGTCAGTCGACGGTGAGCGCCTGACCGCTCGGCTCTTGACGCGCTATTCGACCGCGGTCGTTCCCGGCCGGTTTTTCGGCACGCCCAGACACATTAGAATGAGTTTTGGATGCGCGCGGCCGCTGCTCGAGGGCGGCCTTGCGAATATTTCCCGCGCGCTCTCCGAGGAGATGAGCTGACGCGAACAACCGAACCTTTCTTCGATCGCCGACGTCTTGTCCAGAGAGGTATTCATGGCTGAGCGGACATTCAAAGAATCGTTCAAAGTGGCGGGCACTGAGCTCGTTGACGCGGTAAAGAAACTGGTGCGGGAGGGCAACGTTCGGCGCGTCATCATTCGACAGGACACGCGCGTCGTTGCCGAATTTCCACTCACGGCCGGCGTGATCGGCACCGTGCTCGCGCCGATGCTCGCGGCAGTCGCGGCGATTGCCGCCGTGTTGAACGACTGCACCATCGACGTCGAACGGACGGTCGCGGACGTCGTCAAGTCCGACAAAGCGGACGAGCACGTCGCGTGACGCGTCTGAATGCTTAGCGGGCGGCGTCGCGGTCGAACGAAAATAGCGCGAGATCGGCCGAGCGCCGCCCGCGATACCAATCGAGCAGCATCGTAGCGGCGAGAAACCCGAACGTCATGCCATTGCCGCCGTACCCGAGCGCGAAGAGATGGTTCGGGTAACGGTCGTGGCGTCCGATGTACGGAAGGCCGTCCGGGGTCGTCGCGAACAATCCTTCCCACGCAAAGTCGATGTCCGCGGCCTTCAGGGCCGGATAAATCCGTTCGAAATACTTCCACACTCGCGTCGCGCCGTCGCGTAGTGCACCGGCGCGCTGCCGTTCGCGGACCCGAGGTCGATCGGCGCCGCCTAGAACCAGCCGGTGATCGCGGGTCCAGCGAGCGTAGTGATACGGCCGCGCCGTATCCCAGAGCATCACCTGGTGCAGCCCAATATGGCGGCGCAGCTCGTCCCCGAGGGGATGCGTCGCGACGACGTAGGTGTTGAGCATGCGAAAGGCGGCGCGTAGCGGCTCGAAGCTGGATGTCGCGTAGCCGGTCGCGATGACGACGTGCCTGGCGCGAACTTCTGCACCGCCCTGAGCGTGCAGGGCGACGCCGTGCCGCTCTGCATCGATGCGCTCGACACGCGCGTGTTCGTATACCCGCGCGCCGCGATCGCGGGCGGCCGCCATCAGCCCCATGCAGGCTCGAACCGGGTTCACCTGTGCGTTCCCGGTGGTCCGGATGGCGCCGCCGCCATCGATACCGGCCACCCGCTCGAGCGCCCGTCCTTCGAGCCATCGCCCCGGAATGCGAGCTTCACGGCGGCGCAGGAACTCGCGATGGAGCCGTTCCGCTCCCGAAGGTCGAAGCGCGTAGTACAGGGAATCGCGGCGGTCGAGCTCGCAATCGATCCGCAGGCGCGCGAGCAGCTCGATGACGTCGTGCGTCGCCCGTCGGCTGAGTTGCCAGATGCGACGCGCAGGTTTTTCTCCGTGACGCTTCGCCAGCTCGACGAAGTCTCTGTCCGGCTCCTGCATGAGAAGCGCGGTGCTGGCGGCCGTGCTGCCGCGGCCGACGCGGGCCGCCTCGAGGACGGCCACCTCGATGCCGGCATTCGCAAACATGAAGGCGACCGCCGCGCCCGTAATACCGCCGCCGACGATCGCGACATCCACCCGTTGACGGCCGCGGACTCGCGGATACGCGCGTGCACGCGGCGCATGAGACGAGTCTGTCCAGATGGAATCGGCGATGCGCAGGCGCGTCATATCGCTCATCCATCTTTGGCGGGCCGATTGCTTCAGGTCAACCGTTGTGGAGATCGCCCAGTGACGCCCAAATCCGAGACGACGCCTTACTGGTCCGACTCTGCTCGCTTTCCGCGCTTCTCTAAAGTCGAGCGCGACAGCCACGTCGACGTGGTCGTCGTGGGCGCCGGCATCGCCGGCCTGACCACGGCGTACCTGCTGGCGAAGTCGGGCCGATCGGTTGCCGTCCTCGAACGTGACCGGTGCGCGCAGATCGATACGCGGACACACAAGCGCGCACCTGACGATGGTCACGGACCAGCGGCTGTCGGAGCTGGTGAGGCAGTTCGGAAAGAATCACGCGCAGGCCGTCTGGGACGCAGGGCTTGCCGCAATCTTCGTGATCGATCGGATTATCCGGGAAGAAGAAATCGCGTGCGACTTCGAATGGGTGCCGGGTTTTCTGCATTCGCCGATTGGCTCGGCCGAGAGCAACGCTTCACGAGTTCGCGAAAGAAGCCGCGCTCGCCGCCGAGCTCGGCTTCGATGCCGCGGCGATCGACGACGTCCCGTATATCGGCGGCCCGGGCGTGAGGTTCGCCGATCAGGCCCGCTTTCACCCCCGCAAATATCTGGCGGGAGTAGCGCGCGCACTCGTGTCGGCAGGCGGCTCCATTTTCGAGCACACGTCGGCGGACGAGTTCTCCGACGACCCGCTGTCCGTAAAAACGGCGGCACGACGCTGACCTGCGATCACATCGTGATCGCCACGCACACTCCGCTCGTGGGCAACACGAACCTTGCAAGTGCCACGCTCTTTCAGACGAAGCTCGCGCTCTACACGTCCTACGTCGTCGCCGGCAGAGTGCCGCCGGGCCGCGTTCCGGACGCGCTGTTCTGGGACACGGCCGATCCGTATCACTATCTGCGAATCGAACCGCATCGCGACTACGACGTCGTGATCTTCGGCGGCGAGGATCACAAGACAGGACAGGTCGCCGATACGAACGCGTGCTACGAGCGGCTCGAGGCTGCGGCGACGGCGATCGTGCCCGGCATCGAGCTCACGCATCGATGGTCCGGGCAGGTCATCGAAACGCCCGACGGTCTGCCGTACATCGGCTCTACCGCCCGGTCTCAATTTACCGGCACAGGTTTCTCAGGCAACGGCATGACGTTCGGCACGCTCACGGGAATGATGGCGACCGATCGCGTGCTCGGCCGGGAGAACCCCTGGAGCGACCTTTTCGATCCGTCACGCAAGAAAATCCGCGGTGCATTGTGGGATTACCTGACGGAGAACAAGGACTATCCGTACTATCGTGATCCGCGACCGGTTCGCCGGTACCGACGGGAAGTCGCTTCGTGCCGTTCGGCGCGGCCAGGGCCAACGGCTCGAGATCGACGGCCAATCGGTCGCCGTGTTCCGCGACGCAGACGGCTCGACGATCCAACGATCGGCCATCTGCACGCACATGGGATGCAAGGTCGAGTGGAACGACGCCGAGCGAACCTGGGATTGTCCCTGCCATGGCTCGCGCTTCAAGCCGAACGGAAACGTCATCGCAGGGCCGGCGGAGTCGCCGCTGGCGAAACTGGAATAGGCCACGCCGACGGTCCTGCGTGTATCCTGTGCGCATGTGTGACTTTGGACACGATCACGTCGAGCACAAACACTTCGGCTTTCTCGTCGATACGGCCGGAGATTCGCGGGCTGATCGATGAGACCCGCCGGCTGACGAGCTCCATCTCCGATGCTGCCGCGCGCGTCGAGGCGCTGAAGCCGGCGTTCGGCGCGCTGCTCGCGCTCGATGGCTGGCTGCCGGACGCGTGTGCGCGGCCAGACGACACGAGCAAGATGGGCGGCGGCATCGGCCAGTACGCGCTGTATCGCGCAGAGGACGGATCGCTGTGTCTGTTCTCGCTCGTCGTGCCGGTGGGCGCCGAGACGCCGGTTCACGATCATCTCGCGTGGGGCCTCGTCGGCATCTACCGCGGCCGGCAGGACGAGACGGTCTACCGCCGTCTGGACGATGGCGCCGATCCGGCGCGCGCGAAGCTCGAAGTCGCGCGACGCCAGACGCTCGCGCGCGGCGAGTTCTATCCGCTGCTGCCGCCGACCGACGACATCCACTACGTCAAGACGATCTCCGACACGCCGTCGATCTCGATCCATCTGCTCGCCAACGACACCGCGTGCGTCTGGCGGCACCAGTTCGAGCCGGCCTCCGGCGTCGTCACGCCGTTCCGATCGGGCTACGCGAACGCGCCGTGCCCGGACGTCTCCGCCGGCTGATTCGGTGAACGCTCCCGTGACTCCGGCAGACATCGTCTTTCTGGTCGACGTCGACAACACGCTGCTCGACAACGACGCGGTCATCGACGATCTCACGCCGCCACCTCGTCGACGCGTTCGGCGACGAGTCGCGAGCAGCGCTACTGGGAGATCTTCGAGCAGCTGCGCAGCGAGCTCGGCTACGCGGACTATCTCGGCGCGCTGCAGCGCTACCGGCTCGAGCACCCGCGCGACGCGCGCATCTGCTCGGCGTCTCGCTCTTCCTCTGCACTATCCGTTCGCCGATCGCGCTGTATCCGCGTGCGCTCGACGGCGATCGCGCGCGCTTCGCCGCCGGGGCCCGCCGTGATCCTTTCGGACGGCGACGTCGTGTTTCAGCCGCGCAAAGTGGAGCGCTCCGGATTGTGGGCGGCGGTCGACGGCCACGTGCTCATCTATATTCACAAGGAGCAGATGCTCGACGATGTCGAGCGGCGCTATCCGGCCACGCACTACGTGATGGTCGACGACAAGGTCCGCATTCTCGCCGCGATGAAAGCGGTCTGGCGCGAGCGGCTGACGACCGTGTTCGTGCGGCAGGGGCACTACGCCGCCGACCGCAGCCCTCGTCGCGTCGTATCCGCCGCCGGACGTCACGATCGATCGCATCGGGGACCTCGAAACGCGTCCGGTTCCCTGAATGTTGCGCACGGCTCGGGCGCAACATGTTTTTCGATGGCACGCCGCCGCGGCATTCCTGCACAATGACGATCATGGTTCGCGTTCTCATCCTTGCGTTTGTTGTGTACAGCGGCTCACTTGCGCTGGCAGGTCAGGCACAGCCTGCGATGGCGACCCGCGGCGGAAATCCCGAAGCGGCGAAGGTGCAGAATCCTGTCGCCAGCACACCGGAGTCGGTCGCGCAGGGGCGACGTGTCTATCAACGGCTCTGCTCGCGCTGCCACGGCCCCCAGGGTAAGGGCGACGGCGGCGGGGCGGGGGCGCGCAACCCGCTGACCTCACCGACGATCAATGGGATTACGGCTCGAGCGACGGCGAAATCTTCGCGGCGATCCACAACGGCACCTCGGTCGACATGGAAGGCTATGCCGAGCGGATCAGCGACACCGACATCTGGAACGTCGTGAACTACATTCGGAGCATTGGCCCGCCCAGGAAATAAAGTGAGCGCGCCCTGTTGACATCCCACACGTCGCTTCACCATACTCCTGTGTGCAGGCCACATGAGAGTCCGTGTCGCGATACGCGCGTGGATCACAGCGGTCGTTCGAAAAGTTCGTCGACTGTCGTCCACACGCGATGATGATAGAGACTTCGCGCTCGAGCTCGACACCCATCTCGAATATCTGACGGCCGAGCACGTTGCGCGCGGTCTGCCGCGCGCCGAGGCGGAGCGCGTCGCCCGTCTGCGGCTCGGTGGCGTCGCTCAGTTACAGGAGATTAACCGCGAGCTTCGCGGCTGGCAGCTGCTCGAGACATTCGTGCAGGACGTGCGGTACGCCGTGCGTGCGATGCGGCGCAATCCAGGATTTACGGCCGTCGCGGTGGCGACGCTCGCGCTCGGCATTGGCGCCAACGCGGCGATCTTCAGCGTCGTTCGGGCGGTCGTGCTCAAGCCGCTGCCGTTTACCGAGCCGGATCGGCTCTTCAACGTCTTCCAGCAGCGCCTGCAGGACGAAACCGCGCAGACCGGGTGGTCCTATCAGAACTTCGAGCAGCTGCGCCGCCAGAACCACGTGTTCACCGACATGGCCGGCAGCCAGTTCCATCAGCTGACGCTGACCGGCCGCGGCGAGCCCTCCGTCGTGAACGCGTCGGTGGTGACAGGGGACATGTTCGCGGTGCTCGGCGAGACGCCGCTGGCTGGCCGAACCCTGCGTCCTGACGATGGCCGGCCGGGTGCGGCGCCGGTCGCGGTCCTCAGCGAAAAGCTGTGGCGGCGTGCTTTCGGTGGCGATCCCGCGATCGTCGGCCGCTCGATCGATCTGGATAAGCGTTCGTTCGCCGTGGTCGGGATCATGCCCGCGACGTTTCGCTTTCCGCTCGGGGCGGACGCGGAGCAGCTGTGGGTTCCTCTTGCGCAGGATCCGCTGTTCGGCAGCTGGATGGGCCGTCGAGGAGGCCACTGGCTTCGCGTCACCGGCCGACTCAGGCCGGGCGTCACCACACGGGAAGCGGCAAGCGAGCTTGGCGCGCTTGCGCACCGCCTCGCGTCAGATTTTCCCGACGAGAACAACGGCTGGACCATCGGCATGATCCCGCTGCAAGAGCTCGTCGTGGGCGGCGTAAAGCCCGCCCTCCTGATGCTGCTCGGGTCGGTCGCAATCGTGCTGTTGATTACGTGCGCCAACCTCGCGAGCCTCCTTCTCGCGCGGGCGACGTCGCGGGCTCGCGAGATCGCCGTTCGCACGACGCTCGGCGCGAGACGTGGTCGGCTCGTTCGCCAGTTGCTGACCGAAGCGGCCGTGCTCGGGCTGATCGGCGGCGCGGCAGGCATGATCGTCGCGTACTGGGGCGTGGAGGGTCTCAGCGCGCTGTTGCCGTCCAGCGTGCCGCGAGTGAACGCGATACGGATCGACTACGGCGTGTTGGCATTCGCGTTTCTTCTCTCCATCCTTGCGAGCTGCGTTTTTGGTCTCGCACCCGCCTTCGTCGCCGCGAGGGGCGGCGTGCACGCCGGTTTGCGCGAAGGCGGCCGGTCTGTCTCCGGCTCGAACGGCCGTGTCCGCAGCGTGCTCGCGGCTGGCGAAATCGCGCTCGCGATCATCCTGCTGGTCGCGGCGGGTCTTCTGGTCCGCAGCTTCGCGAAGCTCACAGCCGTGCAGCCGGGTTTCGATCCACAGCACACGCTGAAGGCCGAAATTTCGCTGCCGCAGTTCCAGTATTCGACGCCGCGTCAGTGGACCGCCTTCGGCGACGCGCTGCTCGCAGGCATTCACAACGAACCGGGGCTGGCGAACGCCGCACTCGCGGTTCCCATGCCGCTCGCCGATGGCATGGTAAATCTTGGCTTCGACATCGTCGGCGATCCGCCGCCGCCGGCGGGCGGCTCGCGGCAGGCGAATTATGTGTCGGTGAGCCCTGAATATTTCCGCGTGATGAGCATCCCGCTACTCGCCGGCCGCTCGTTCAACGAGCACGACGCGTCCGGGGCCGCGCGCGTATCGGTCATCAGCAGTCGGATGGCGCAGATTTATTTCCCGAACCGCAATCCGATTGGAAGACGAATCGCGTTCGGGTTGCCGCCCGACAACGGCGCGCCCCGCGAGATCGTCGGCGTCGTGGGCGACGTGCGCGACGTCGCCCTCGGCGACGCGCCAGGGCCGATGATGTACGTGCCGTTCGCGCAGTCGCCGTTGTGGGGCGCGGGCGTGGTCGTCAGGAGCTCGATGGACGCGGCGAGCGTGGCCGCGGGCATTCGGCGGCAAGTGGCGAGGATCGATAAGGATCTGCCGGTAAGCGACGTCGCGACGATGAACGACGTGATCGACGCGTCGGTGGCGCAACCCAGATTCCGGACGATCCTGTTGGCGCTGTTTGCGGCGATGGCGCTCGTCACCGCGGCAACGGGCATCTTCGGCGTGATCTCGTACTCCGTGTCGTGCCGGACGAACGAAATCGGTATTCGCCTCGCGCTCGGTGCATCTCGCGGCGCGATCGTCAAAATGATATCGCGCGAGACCGCGGCGCTGACGCTGGCGGGCGTGCTGGTCGGCGTGCCGTGCGCGCTTGCGGCGTCGCGACTGGTCGCGCACATGCTGTTTGGCGTGTCCGCTCACGATCCCGCAACGCTCGTCGGGGTCGTCAGCGCCCTCGTTGCCGTCGCGGCGCTCGCGGCGTATGTACCGGTGCGACGGGCCGTCCGCGTCGACCCCATGGACGCGCTCCGACACGAATAGGACGTGTATGTCGGGGCGTCTACCGCGCCGACGTGAATTCGACCGTTGCTGAGAGCGGGCCTGCCGGTGGTTTTGGCATGTCGTCTGGATCGATGGGCGCCGGCGTCGTCGTCATTTCGATCCGCGCGCCGGCGGCCAGCACGGCCGGATGCTCGAGCCAGTAGCGCCGTGGCCACCCTGGCCGCGGATGATTCAAGCGAAGCAGAGACACGGTCGTGCCGTCGGTGAGCACCGCGTGCACGTCAACCGATCCATACGGACGATCCAGTCGCGGACGGACCGCCAGGATGCGAACGCGCTCGCTAGTCACTTCGTCCAGGCCGAGACCGGCGATCGGATGATCGATTGCCGATGCTGGCGCGAAGTAGAGGCCGACGCGGCTGCGATCGCTCTTTTCAGCGCGCTCGTCCTGCCAGCCTTTCTTGTAGTGAATGCGCACCGTCAGCCGTGCGCCCGGCGGCAGCTCGAATGCTGCCGTCTCCGGCGCCAGCGGCGTGCGTTCTCCCGCAACCCACGCGGCGAGGACCGGTCCGTTCTCGACCGCCACCGTGGCGTCGCGAACGATGCTCGCATCCCCAGGAAGCAAGTCGACTCCCTTCAGCCAACGGCGTTCGGTAAACGACGTGGCGAGCGCGACCTCGGTGGTTTCTTCGATGACCGTCGCGCTGACGACGTGTTCGGCCGGCATCGCGAGGACGACGTCGGGCTGTCCCGATGGCCAGTCGTCGACAGGGGCCGCGGCAGCTGGCCGCTTGCCAGGATCGCCCTCGGGCGTGCCGCCGGTCGCCCACGTGATGATCGTGTCGAGCTCCCTCGGTGTAATCGAGTGAGCGCCCTTCACGGCTGGACCGAGCGGATCGACGAACGACGGCGGCATTTTCTGGGCCACGAGCTCCTGTCGGATCGACTCGGCCCACGGCACGGCTTCCTTGTAATGCCAGCAGCGACATCGGCGCGGGTCCGCCCGCTCGGTGGCAGTCCCCGCAGCGCGTTTTGAATAGCGGGTACACGTCGGTGTTATAGCGTGTACTTCGACGTGATGGGCTTGTGCGCGCCGACGGGGCACACAGCAAGCGCGATCGAAACCGCCGCCCCTGCGACACCGCTCGTCACGACGTGCTTAGCGCGCATACGCGCGCAACAGGTCCGCGACCGCGGTCGCAAAACGCTGATACGCTTCCTCGATCTTCTGTCGATCGCCGATGTCGCCGTATTGATCGAGCAGCCAGGCGCTAAGAACGACTTGCTTCACAGCCGCAGTAATCTGAACGCGCGTCGGCTCGGGTCGACCGCCGTCCGACGCTTCGAGCTCGAGCGCGGCGTCCTTCGCGGCCAGCGCTGATATGTAAATCTGGCCGAACGCGCCGCCGTTCACCGCGGTCTCCACCGCCTTGCCGTTCGCGTTGAGATCGTCGAGCAGCGCCTCTTGTGGTCCGCGGCGTCCCTTCGTCAGCGGGCACTTCGAACTGCGCCTTGGCGGCTATCGGCGGTGCGACGACGATCGCCGCGCCGCGCTTCGGTTCCTGGCTGAGCGCGGCGAACGAGAAATCGAAACGGTGCTCCGTATCGCCGGCTTTGAACGCGACCCTCGCCGTGATCTGCGCCGGCAACGCGGTGGGCACGTGGGCCTCGAGATAGCGGCCGTCTTTCGAAAGAACGAGCGCGGCCGTCTCGACGTCCCTGTAGCCTTTGGTCGCAGGGTCGAACATTTCGCGCGTCACCGCTCGCCCAACGAAATGCGCCATCGCCGCTCGACCAAGCGGCCGCGTGTAATCGTCATAGAAATACAAGCGGAACACGCCGTCGCGGGGATACGTCCCTTCGACATGATGATAATTGTCCGACGCCATGAAGAACTGGCCGCCGTGGCGCGGATTGTGATCCCCGTGCGCGCGACGCTCGCGCGCCAGCACACGCGGCTTCCCGTCGGCGCACGTCCCGGGATTCAGATCGTGGACCGTGGCATTGTCGGCGCACGTGAAATACAACGCGACCGTCACCGGCACGAGTGGCCGTCCGTCGATGCGGCACTTTCCGGCGGCCGGCTGAATCTCCGTCGAATGCGTCGGACACGCATACGCCGTGTCGAGGCGGATCGGTTCGAGCGTCATTCTGCAGCGCGGGCACGTGCCGGCCTTGTCCTCGACGATGTCGGGATCCATCGGGCAGGTGTAGGACACGGGAGGCAAGTTCTGTGCGTGCGAGGCGACCGGGCGCGCCTGTGGCTGTGCCATCAGCGCAACCGCCGCCGCAAGAAGGCTGGACCAGAAGAACACTTCGATAATTCTACTGTCGTGAAGAGACGAGCGCGCCTGCCGACCGCGCCAGGAATTCGACGCGCGCATCGAAGTTCGCAAAGCGACCATCGCTCGTCTGGCCCCGGCTATAGCGGTAGAAGATCTGCTGAATCACGACGGCGATCTTGAACAGCGCGAACATCTCGTAGAAAAGGATTGCCGACACGTCGCGACCGGATATGGTCGCGTAGCGTTCCACGATTTCCCCGCGAGTGAGATAACCGGGCCGGTCAGTCACGGAGGTCAGCGCGTCCCGCTGTTCCGGCGGCGCTGTTGGCGACCAGTAGGCGAGCAATATCCCAAGGTCGACCAGCGGATCCCCGAGCGCGCACATTTCCCAGTCGAACACCGCGACGATTCGGCCGACATCGTCGGCATCCAGCATCACGTTGTCGAGCTTGAAGTCGCCGTGCACGATCGACGGCGCCGCCGGATCGGGCGGCAGTGCGCGCGACGAGCCATTCCGCCAATCGCATCCATCTCCGGCAGCGGCGTGGTTTTCGATCCGATGCCAGCGATCCGTCCACCCACGCACCTGCCGCTCGACAAATCCCGCCGGTCTGGCCGAGCACGCGCAACGCCGTCGCGCGAAATTCGATTGCGTGAAGACGGGCAAGCGTATCGACGAGCGCCTCGCTGACACGGCGACGTGCCGCCGGGTGTCTGCGAGCGCCGGCGGTTCCTCGGTCCGGACGACCACACCACGTCGTCGCTCCATCGCGTAGAAGACCGCGCCGATGACGCGCGAGGTCGTCGCAGAGCACGTACGGTCGCGGCGCAAGCGGAAACACGCGATGCATCGGCGGCGAGCCAGCGGATATTCGCGCGCCATGTCGTGCGCCGTCGGCGGCACCGGGCCGAACGGCGGCGCGTCTGACCACGATCTCCGACGTCGCCGAACCGGACCAGGTATGTGAGGTTCGAATGGCCGCCGGGAAATTGCGACGATTCCGATCCGCTGCCGGACGTCCGATGCCGCGATGCGCAGCGCGGCAGCCGCTCGCGCAGCCAGGCGACGAGGCGATCCCATCGAGCTGCTCGCCGGGCCGGATTGGCGACGCGTGCGTCTTCCACGGGCCGTAAGACTATCATGCGCGCGATGATGTTCGAGCACTCCGCGAAGGCGCTTGCGATGCGCCAGCGCCTGCACGCGTTCATGGACGAGCACGTCTATCCGAACGAGCCGACGTACCGTCGGCAGATCGCAGCGGCGATCGCTGGCAGCCGACCGAGATCGTCGAAGAGCTGAAGCCCAAGGCGCGCGCCGCCGGGCTGTGGAATCTGTTCCTGCCGGAGAGCGAATCAGGCGCCGGGCTGACCAACGTCGAATACGCGCCGCTCTGCGAGATCATGGGCCGGTCGCGCATTCGGCGCCCGAAGTGTTCAACTGCTCGGCGCCCGACACCGGCAACATGGAAGTGCTTGTCCGCTACGGCACGCCCGAGCAGCAAGCCAGATGGCTCGAGCCGCTGCTCGCGGGGAAGATCCGGTCCTGTTTTGCGATGACCGAGCCGGACGTCGCTTCATCCGACGCGACGAACATCTAGTCGCGCATCGATCGCGACGGCGACAGCTACGTGATCAACGGCCGCAAATGGTGGACCTCCGGCGCCGGCGACCCGCGCTGCCGCGTCGCCATCTTCATGGGGAAGTCCGACCCTGCCGCCGAACGCCACAAGCAGCAGTCGATGATTCTCGTGCCGATGGACGCGCCAGGCGTGACGATCCGCCGCATGCTGCCGGTCTTCGGATATGACGATGCGCCGCACGGCCACGGAGAGGTCACGTTCGAGAACGTGCGCGTGCCGGCGTCCAACATGCTGCTCGGCGAAGGCCGCGGCTTCGAGATCGCCCAGGGACGCCTCGGTCCGGGCCGGATTCATCACTGCATGCGCCTCGATCGGCGTCGCCGAGCGCGCGCTCGAGTCGTTGGTGCGCCGCGTCGCGCAGCCGCGTTGCGTTCGGGAAGCCGCTCGCCGAGCAGGGAACGATCCGCGCCGACATCGCCGAGTCGCGCATGGAGATCGAGCAGGCGCGCCTGCTGACGATGAACGCCGCTCACATGATGGACACGGTCGGCAACAAAGCCGCGCGCGGCGAGCTGGCGATGGTGAAGGTGGTCGTCCCGCGAATGACGCTGCGCGTCCTCGACCGCGCGATTCAGGCGCATGGCGCCGCGGGAGTGTCGGACGATTTTCCGCTGGCCGCATGCCTGGGCGCACGCCCGCACGATGCGGCTGGCCGACGGACCGGACGAAGTGCATCGTGAGGCGATCGCGAAAATCGAGCTCGGAAAAGGCGTGTCAGGCAGGTAGGCCACTCTGAAGGAGGACTCCGTGAGTTCCAGGCGTGTGCTGCTTTTCGTCTTTCTCGTGTGTCTCGGGGGTCCCGCATGGGCGCAGACAGAGAGCGTCGGCAAGGTCGCGTTCGCCAACTCCGGCAGCGCGGCCGCGCAGACGCTTTTCTCACCGGCCTCGCGCAGCTCCACAATTTCGAATACGGCGACGCGGCGCAGTGGTTCAGGAAAGCGGAAGACGCCGATCCCTCGTTCGCGCTTGCGTACTGGGGCGAAGCGATGACCTACAACCATCCCGTCTGGATGCAGCAGGACATCGCCTCGGCACGCAAAGCCTTGAAGCGACTGGCGGACACGGCGGATGAGCGCCAGGCAAAGGCGCCGACCGCGCGTGAGAAGGCATACATGCGCGCCGTCGACATCCTGTACGGCGACGGGGACAAGTACGCGCGCGACGCCGCGTACGCGCGCGAGATGGCGGCGCTTCACTCCGCGTATCCCGACGATGTGGATGGCACGGCGTTCTATGCGCTGTCGCTGCTCGGAACGGCGCATGAGGGCCGCAATGTCGAAACCTACATGCGCGCAGCGGCGCTCCTCGAGCCGCTGTTTATCACCAATCCCCAGCATCCCGGCATCGCGCATTACCTGATCCACTCTACGACGATCCAGAACACGCGCCGCACGGCCTGCCGGCGGCGCGCGCCTACTCGAAGATTGCGCCGGCGGCAGGGCACGCGCAGCACATGTGCTCGCACATTTTCATCGCGATGGGCATGTGGGACGACATGGTCGGAGCGAACGAGACGGCGCTGGGTCTCGTGAACGCGGTGCTTGCGGAGCGCCACCAGCCGCCCACTGCGTGCGGACACTACCCCGAATGGCTCGAGTACGGATATCTAGAGCAAGGACGCGCGCGCGACGCGAAGAAACAGCTCGCGGCGTGCTACGACTACATGAAGGCGGCGAACAATCGGTCGGTCCAGCTCATCGTTGACCGGCATGCGGCTGCGGTATTTGTTCGATACCGAGGACTGGAGCGATGAGTCGCTCAAATGGTCGATCCCGTCCGGCGGTGACCACCAGGTCGACGTGGCCGATGCGTTCATCAAGGGTTACGCGGCCGTCAAGACCGGTCGGCGTGCCGATGCGGAGGCCGAGCTCAAACGTCTGAAGGAAGCGCGCGCGGGGCTCGAAGCGGAGCTCGCGAAAATGCCGGACGGGGACGCGATGAAGACGCACGCACGCGGATGGGCCGCGATTTGCGAGATGGAGCTATCCGCCCTCGCGCAAACGGCCGCGGGTACCTTCGCCGGCCCGATCGCGCAGCTCCGGCAGGCGGCGAGCATCGAAGAACAGCTGCCGTACCAATTCGGGCCGCCGTTCATCGACAAGCCGACCTACGAGCTCCTCGGTGAAGTCCTTCTCGCCGCGAATCAACCCGCCGACGCCCGTGTCGCATTCGAGAAGGCGCTCGTCCGGACGCCGGGTCGGACGGCGGTGCTCGTCGGCCTGATGCGAGCGGCGGAGAAATCAGGCGACGCCAGGAAAGCGGCGGAGATCAAGGCGCAACTGCGCACGATCTGGCATCACGCCGATCGACTGCCAACCGCAGTTCAATGATCAGGCTCGCGCGGCTCGCGCCGTGGGCAGCCGCGTTTGCCACGCTGATGTCGCTGGCCTGCGGGCCGTTCGCCAAGACCACGGATCCATCAATCGATCGCAAGGCGCTGGCGGAGAAAGTGCGCGCGGAGTTTCTGCACGCCTGGACCGGCTACAAGGCCGGCGCTTGGGGACACGACGACCTCGACCCGGTCAGCAACACACCGCGAGACTGGTACGACCACGCGCCGCTGTACATGACGCCGGTGGATGCCCTCGACACGATGATCATCATGGGTCTCGACGACGAGGCCCGCAAAACCCGCGAGTTCCTCGATGACGCGCTCGATTTCGATCGCGACATCTCCGTCAAGAATTTCGAGATCACGATTCGGATCCTCGGCGGCCTGCTTTCGGCGCATCAGCTGACGAAGGACCCGCGCCTGCTCGCAAAAGCGGACGATCTCGGACGTCGTCTGCTGCCGGCCTTCGACTCGCCGACGGGCATGCCGTACGTGAACGTGAACCTGAAAACCGGGGCCGTGAGCGATCCGCGGTCGAATCCCGCGGAAGTCGGCACGCTGCTCCTCGAATTCGGCACGCTGTCGAAGCTCACGAAGAAGCCGGTCTATTACGACAAAGCGAAGCGCGCGCTGGTGGCAATCTTCGATTGCCGCTCGACGGTGACCGGTCTCGTCGGCGACGGCATCGACGTGGAGACGGGCGCCTGGACGAGCGCCAGCAGCCACATCGGCGGCGCCATCGATTCGTACTACGAGTACCTGCTGAAATGCGAGCGGCTGTTTGGCGACAAGGACTGCGGGCGGATGTGGCGTGCGAGCCTGCCCGCGATTGAAAAATATCTGGAAGATGACGGCCCGGCCGGATTGTGGTACGGCGAGGCGGACATGAACACCGGCGTCCGCACGGCGACGACGTTTGGTTCGCTGCAGGCGTTTTTTCCAGGCGTGCTCGCGCTGTCTGGCGAACTCACCCGCGCGGGGCGGCTTCAGGATTCGAGTTTCAAGATGTGGACGCTGTACGGGGTCGAGCCCGAGGCGATCGACTACTCGTCGATGACGGTGCTGAGCGGAGGGTACGAATTGAGGCCGGAGATTGTGGAATCCGCGTACTACCTGTACCGTGTACACGAAATATCCGAGTACCTTCGCATGGGCCAGGTGATGCTCGACGACCTCATCAGATACTGTCGAACCGCCCATGGTTACACCGTTCTGCGAAACGTGGTCACGCATGAGCAGGGCGACCGCATGCATAGCTTCTTCCTCGCGGAGACGCTGAAATACCTGTATTTGCTGTTCGAGCCAGACGCGATCGACTTCTCTCATGTCGTTTTCAACACCGAGGCTCATCCACTGCGGCGGACCTGGTAGCGGATTTGCTGACTTCATCAACGAGTCGGCGGCGTTCACCTCAACCGTTGAAGGAGAGAACATGAGATCAGCATTCGGAATGTTCGTGTGCGCGGCGGCGATGATCGCGATGCCGCACCAGGCGATCGCGGCGCCGCAAGCGACGACCACCCGAGCGGCCACTTCGACTGATAAGACGGATAAGGCGATCGACTCACGAATCACGCACCGCATCAACGCGGATGCATCGCTCAAAAATCATCACGTCAAGGTGTCGGTGGAGAACGGTGTCGCGACGTTATCAGGCACCGTGAGGACCGACGCGCAACGCGAGCGCGCCGAGGCGCTGGCGACCGCCGCCGGAGCCACGCGCGTGGAGAATCGTCTCGCCGTGGAGTCTGACGCCGGTACGAAAGGCACCGCTGGAAAGTTAGAGCATGAAAGCCGGGAAGGCGTAGACAAGACCAAGGACGGCGCCGAGAAAGCCTGGGACAAGACGAAGGATGGCGCGAACAAGGCCGGCGCCGAAGTCACCGACGGCTGGATCACGAGCGATCTGAAAACACGCTTCATGTCCGACGAGGCGCTCCGCGCCGGCGACATCCATGTCGATACGGATCATCACGTCGTGACGCTGACCGGCTTCGTGCCGAATGCTGCCGCGCGCGAGAGAGCCGTCGCCACCGCCCGCAAGATCAACGGCGTGACGCGCGTCGTCGACAAGCTGAGCGTTCGCCAGTAGACACAAACGCGTATCCGACCTGTCTGGGGAGGGAATTCAGCCCTCCCCATGATCCTCAAATCCTTCAAAAGCTCACCGTTCCGCCCACGTGCACGTGCGTGGAACCGCCGAGGCCATGTGCGACGGCGACGCTGAATCGCAGAAACGCCGCGGTGATCCACACGCTGCCGCCGATCCCGCGGTCGAGCGGCTGGTCGACGAACCGTTCGCCTTTGTCGTACGCCGCGCCGGCATCGACGAATCCGCTGACGCCCAGCCGTGCGACGTTCAACGGCGAGGTGAGCGGGACGAGGACTTCGAGCGAGCCCGCGGCTATGGTGTCGGCGAGCTTGTAGCCTGACTTGAAGCCGCGTACCGTGCCGATGCCGCCAAACAGCAGCTTCAAGTACGGCGGCAGTGGTCCGTCGGCGTCGGCCTTGTACGCGCGGACGATCAGGACATTCTGACCGAACAGGCCGATGTAGCCGCGGCCGTCGAGCTCGAGCCGATTCAGCGTTGGCGCGCCGCTGGCGAAATTCAGGTGCTCCCAGGCCGCGCGCCCGTACACCGCATTGTGCGCGAGCATCGGATCGAGCCGCGTGTCGACGATCAGATCCGCGCCGACCCGCGCGAAGCTGTCGGTGATGTCATTGGGCTGCGAGGCGTCGCCGAAGCGCACGTGCTCCCAGCCGCCGTCGGCACCCACACGCAGGCCCTTCAGCAGCTCGCGTTCGGCGCGGCCCCAGACGCGCGCGCGGGTGTCGTGCTGGTCGAAAAACGGGTTCGTCCGCTGAGAGAAGCCCGCGCCCCCAGTGAACCGCACGAGGTGCGTCCGTTCGAGCCGTTTGTCCAGCTCGATCGCGGCCTGCCGTGCGCCGCCCCACGTCAGCGGGAACGAGATCCGGCTCTCTTTCCCGAGCGCATCGGGGAGCGCAACGCGCGCGCCGTAGCTGAAGCCGTAGGAGTCCTCGGATTCGAGGATGGGCAGAAACAGCAGATCCGGCCCTCGGTTTTTGACGACGCGCACCGGCTGCGCGGGATCGTCGCTGCGCTCGACGTGCACCGGCCCCTCGTCGACGATTACGACGAGAACGATCTTGTTCGGATCCGAGAGCGAGGCGAAGCGCTTCCGGATCTCGACGTGATCGAATTTTTTCGCTGCGCGCAGGCGTCCGGCAGCTTCGTCAATCGTCTGCGGTGTAACCGGCATGCCGATCTCGAGACCCGCCAGCCGCCGCACTTCGGCATCGGTCGTCAAAACGTTGCCGTGGACCGTGATTTCGGCGATGACTTCGCCGGTCGACTGAATGGCGGTGCCCGCGCCAATCGCGCGCTCGCCGGTCGAGCCGAGGACCATCGCCGCGATCATCGCGGCGACGACGATCATTTGATCGTGACCTTTGTCGCGACGTCGGCGCGCTTGTAATTCGTGTAATCGAGACCGTAGTGCACGTCGTACTGCCCGACGGCCAGCATGAGGGCGACGCTCACGTTGAGATCGCGCGGCAGCCAGACCTCGGGAAACGGCTGTCCCATCGTCATCGTCGCGTGCAGATCGTTGACGTGGACGAGCCACTGCACCGGCAGGAAGTCGAGCGACACGTTGTCGAAGGTGTATTTGACGATCTGATGCGCCTTCGGCTCAATCCACAGCGTGACCAGCGAGACTTTGTTCATCAGGCGCTGGAACTCCGCGTCGTACGCCTTGTCCTTGTCCGAGGACTTCTCCGCGCGCCGCCGATCGGTGCCGCCGAAGAGCTTGGTCGGGTAGTACTCCACGCGCAACACCTCGCGCCCATCGAGCTGCTCGCGGCCGACGAGCGCGTACTTGCCTTCGTCGAACTTGAAGCGAAGGAAGTAGGCGGAGGAGACGAACTCGGGCTGCCGCGTTTGAACGATCAGGTTTTCGAGGTTCTCGGGGTTGTCAGGCTTTATCAGGTTCTCGGGGTTCTCAGCGCTTGCCGGGTTCCCGAGGTTCTCGCTGCGGCCGCGTCTCTCACGCTTCTGCGCGCGCTCCATGTAGTCGCGCTCGTACTGCCTGCGGTCGGCCTCCGCGATCGCGACGCCGTTGAACCTGACGGGGCTGCGGATGAAGAACCCGTCACGGAGATACCACGTGTACTCGCGTCGCTCGCCCCAGATCGGGACATGCGAGGGGCCGCGCAGCTCGATCACCTCGCGTTCGTCGAGGATGTACTGCTGGAGCTTCTTCCAGTTGTCGTCGCGCTTCGCGACGACATCACGCATGAACGCATCGAGATCGCTCTGGGCGGCAACGGGGGGAATCGTCCCGGCCGCCAGCACGCATGTGGCGACGACGAGTGCGGCGTAGAAGGATCGATGCATCATGATCACCTTACCAGACCCGAACCGGCGCGGCGCGGGTCACGTCGTTCTCCAACGGTCGAGCGAGGCGGCGGCGAGCAGCACCGCGCCTTTGACGACCATCTGATCGTATGGGCTCACACGATACAGGTTCAGTCCGTTGTTCAGAATCCCGATGAACAGCGCGCCGGCCAGCGTTCCCCAAATCGAGCCTCGTCCGCCGAACAAGCTGGTGCCGCCGACCACGACCGCGGCTATCGCATCGAGCTCGTAGTACTCGCCCGCGCGAGGGTAGCCGGCGTTCAGCCGGGAGGCAACGAGCACGCCCGCGAGCGCCGCCGTCGCGCCGCAGAGCGTGTAGACCACCACTTTCACCCGATGGATGCGCACCCCCGACAGCCACGCGGCGTCCTCGTTGCCGCCGATTGCGTAGACATGGCGTCCGAACGGCGTGCGGACGAGGACGATCCAGGACGCGACAAAAACGCCGATCATCATCGCCGCTGACGCCGCGCCGCTGCTGAGCACGCCGAAGGACGCGGGCAGGCCTGTAATCGTCCGAGCGTCGGTGTACTTGAACGCCGCGCCGCGCACAATCAGCATCGTCGCGAGCGTCACCACAAACGAGGGAATCCGCATCGCGGTCGTAACCACGCCGTTGAAGAGGCCGACGCCGGCTCCGACGAGGAGACCTGTGGCCACCGCGGGCGCCACGCCGTGACCTCGGGCGAGTGCGTCGGCGCAGAACACGCCGGACAGACCAACCACGGAGCCGACAGACAGATCGATGCCGGCGATCAGGATGACGAACGTCATTCCGGCAGCGAGAATCGCCGTGAACGCATTCTGCCGAATGACGTTCGTCAGATTGGCCGTTGTCAGGAAGCTGTCGGTTGCGGTCGCGAGCACCAGGCATTCGACCGCGAGGGCCACGAAGATCGCGTAGTTGAAGACACGATGGCTCATCGCCGCTCGCTTCTGACTCGCGGGCTCGGCACTCATGAGGCGAGGGCCATGACGCGCTCGGCCGTCGCTTCGGCGCGCGTGAGCTCGCCGGTCGTGCGCCCGCCGCGCATCACGACGACTCTGTCCGCGATGCCGAGCACCTCCGGGAGGTCCGATGAAATCATGAGGATTGCGGCGCCTTCCGACGTCAGTCGTCGCATGAGGCCGTATATCTCGGCGCGTGCGCCGACGTCGACACCTCGCGTCGGCTCATCGAGGATGACCAGCGCGCGCGGCTTCAACAGGAACCGCGCGAGCAGCATCTTCTGCTGATTTCCTCCAGAGAGCGTAGATGCGGGCTGGCTCAGGCGAGCGGCGCGCACATCGAAGCGGCGCGCGGCGTCAGCGGCGGCGGTGCGCTCTCGGCCAGAATGGATCAAGCCGCCCGGGGCGAAATCCGCCAGGTACGTCATCGTGATGTTCGCATCGACCCCGAGCTGAAAAAACAGGCCGCGGCCCTTGCGATCCTCTGTGAGGTATGCGACGCCGCGCGCGATGGCCTCCGCAGGCGTGCGGAACCGGACCGGTGATCCGTTCAGCCGGATCTGTCCGCTGGCGGGTATCGCGCCGGCGATCGCCAAGGCAGCCGAGGTCCGCCCGGCGCCGACAAGCCCCGCGAGCGCGACGATTTCGCCGGCGCGAACCGTCAGCGATACGTCTGAAAATCTTGGATGGGCGGCCAGAGACCGCACGTCGAGAACGACGTTGCCGGCGTCGACTGGCGTCGCAATCGCGGGAACGTCCAGATTCACGTCGCGGCCGACCATCGCGCGAATGAGGCCCGACCGGTCGAGGGCTGCGGCCTCGGTCGTCAGCACGCGGCGTCCGTCGCGCAGTACCGTCACGCGGTCGGCAATCGTGAAAATCTCTTCCAGCCGATGGCTGACATAAATGATCGCCAGACCTCGGTCCTTGAGCTGACGAACGACGCGCAGCAGCCGGTCGACCTCAATCGACGAAAGCGTCGCCGTGGGTTCGTCGAGGATGAGCACGCGCGCTCGGCCGTGAAGGGCGCGCGCAATCTCCACCATCTGCTGCTGCGCGACGCTCAGCGTGCGAACAATGGTCGTCGCGGGCGCCGTCACGCCGAGCTCCTCGAGCAGTTGTTGCGCCGCGCGCGCCATGTCGGCGCGACGCAGCCACACGCGGCCATGCTCACGGCCCAGGAAGATGTTGTCGACAATCGTCAGGTCCGGAACGAGGGCGAACTCCTGATAGACGATGCTCACGCCCGCGCGGCGGACCGTGCGCGGATCGCCGGCCGGCAGCGCCGCGTCGCCGAGCCGCACCGTCCCGGCGTCCGGTGCGACCGCGCCGCCGAGCACTTTGATCAGGGTGGATTTGCCGGCGCCGTTTTCGCCGACGAGCGCGTGCACTTCGCCGCCACGAACCTCGAAATCGACGTCCAGCAGCGCCCGCACGCCCGCATACGCCTTCGAGATGCCGCGCGCGCGAAGGACTGTCACTCGCGGGGACGGGCGTCCGCTGTGAGGACGCCGACATCGACCGACACGATTGGCGGCACGTGTTCGCCGTTCAGGTAGCGGGCGACGATATCGACGGCCGTTTTACCAATGATGTTCGGATGCTGGATGACTTCGGCCTTCAACGCGGTGCCTTTCCGCATCGCCGCCTGCGCTTCGTCGGTCGCGTCGTACCCGATGATCGCGATGTCGTTGCGGTGCGCGGACTCGACCACCGACAGCGCCCCAAGCGCCGAATCGTCGTTGATGCCGAATACTCCGTTCAGGTCGCGGTGCGCCTGCAGCATGTCTTCCATGACGGCCATCGCCTTTGCACGCTGGCCGTCCGCGGACGGGCGGCCGACGATGTGGATCTGCGGATGGTGCGCCAGCTCCTCTTCGAAGCCGCGGACGCGGTCCTGGACCGACGCGACGGTCGGATGATCGATGATGAGGACGTTGCCGCGCTCGCCGAGAGCGGCCGCCATCGCACGACCGGCCAGCCGGCCGCCCTGCACGTTGTCGCTCGCCACGTGCGACACCACTTTCCCGCCGCGTGCCGCGATGTCGACCGTGAACACCGGGATGCCCGCGCGCTCCGGTCCGGCAAGGTGCGCGCCGACCGCGTTCGAGTCGCACGGCGCGAGCAGGATCGCGGCGACGCGCTGCGCGACGAAATCCTCTATCTGGGCAGCCTGCTTCGCAGGGTCCATCTCGCATGCCACGATGACGACGTCCAGACCACGGGCGGCCGCCTCGTCGCGAAGGCCGCGCTCGAGCTCCTTGAAAAACGTGTGCGTCTCGGTGAGGAGCGACACGCCGAGAACCGGTCGCTTCGGCTCGGACGAGCGGTGGCACGCGAAGGACGAGAGGAGAGCGACAACGAGCAGCGCGCGTCTCATTCGGAACCCGCGCTATTGTAGTGTTCGAGTGTCCACATCGGCATGCGGATCGGCATAGACGTCGGCGGCACGAAGCTCGAGGCGATCGCGCTCGACGGGGGCTCGCAGGAACTGCTGCGCCACAGGATTCCCGCTCCGCACGGGGACTACGACGCGACGCTTGCCGCGATCGTTTCGCTGGTGGCGTTGGTCGAGACGACGGTCGGCCAGCGGGGAACGGTCGGCGTGGGCATTCCCGGCGCCATCTCGCCGGCGACGGGCCTCGTCAAGAACGCGAACTCGACCTGGTTGAACGGCCGCGCGATTGCCGACGATCTGCCGCGTCTTCTCGCCCGTCCCGTTCGCTTCGAGAACGATGCGAACTGTTTCGCGCTTTCCGAGGCGACCGACGGCGCTGCGCGAGGCGCGTCCGTTGTGTTTGGCGTGATTCTCGGAACCGGTACCGGCGGCGGTCTGGTCGTGGGCGGACGCGCGCTCACGGGCGCGAACGCGATTGCGGGGGAGTGGGGTCACAATCCGCTGCCCGCCCAGGAGGCCGATGAGCGGCCGGGGCCGCTCTGCTACTGTGGGCGGTACGGCTGCATCGAAACGTTCTTGTCCGGCCCGGCGCTCGCGCGCGATTACGCTCGCAGCGGCGGCGCCATCGACGCGGCGGAGATTGCCGAGCGCGCCGGCTCGGGCGATCCCGTTGCCGTCGCCTGCCTGGCCCGCTACGAAGATCGCCTCGCCCGTGCGCTCGCGGGCGTGATCAACATCGTCGATCCCGACGTCATCGTGCTCGGCGGCGGCCTGTCGAATATCGAGCGCCTGTACGAATCGGTGCCGCGGCTCTGGACAGCGCACGTCTTCTCCGATCGTGTGGCGACGCGTCTGGTCCGCGCGCGCCACGGCGACTCGAGCGGGGTCCGCGGCGCGGCGTGGCTCTGGAACGAGTGAACGCTCAGTGGGTAATGCGAACGCTGCTCGATCCGCCGATGACCAGCGCAACGCTCACGGTCGCGCCCCTCAGCTGATCTTCCTGCCCTCGCGCTCCGCCGATCAGCCGGTATCCGGCGCCGATGCGCACGCGCATGAGCCCGTTCAGATTCAACAGCAGGTCCGCCTGTGGCTCCGTCACGAAAAAATCAGTGTGGAAATAGAACGGGACGCTTTGGTTGCGGACGTCGAAGTGATCCGGCCGGCCGTCGGGTCGCAACACCGGCACGGGAACGGACACGATCACCGTATCGGTAAATGTCGCCGCGCCGCCGCCGACGAGCGCGCGAGCGCCAAATCCAACCGCGTGATTCGTGCGCGCCATCCACTCGACCACGAGACCGCCGTAGTCCATTTCTCTGCCGTTGGACCGGTTCACTTGAAAATACCCACCCGCGCCGACGAGTAAGGTGTTGTCGACCACCCATCCGCCGTACGCGCCCGCCATCGTCGCGGTCGTCGATCCGACTTTGCTGACCTCGACGTCTGGCGCGATGGCGAAGCCGTCCCGCTGACGGTCCACCGTCATCGGCCCTTGGGTTTGCTGCGCCTGCGCGGAGCCGGCGGCCGAGATGATGGCGATGGCCGCGATAGCGCGCACAATTGCCGCGCGGCGGTTCATTGCTGGTCCCGTCCCTGAGAGAGGCTGACATTCAGCGGCACTGTTTCTCCGCGCCGCACTTGCACGTCGGTGGTGTAGACCCTGTAGCCGCTTTTCCGGACCTCGACGTGATGCGTACCCTCCGCCAACTGCACGACGAGACGTTCATCGCCTTCGGGTCCGCGCCACTGCTCGCCGTCGATCCATACTTCGGCCGCGCTCGGCTGCACGCGCACGACTAACGCACCGGTTTCCGTCGCGGTCTGAGGCTGCGCGCGTTCATCGGGCGGCGGCGGCTGCTGCTGCGGCGGCTGCGGCGGCTGCGGGGGATACGGCTGTTGCGGGGGATACGCTTGCGGCGGATAGGGCTGCCGCGGCGGATACATTCCACCGCGTGGAGGTCTCGGCATCGGCTGGGATCCAGCCGGAGGCATCGTGCCGGCTGCTGGCGGTTCGGGCGGCTCCGGTGGCGCCTCGCTCGCCTCCCCCGCGAGATTCTTTTCCATTTTGTAACGCAGCTTGTACGTGGAATCCGGCGTGAGGTATACCTTCTGGTGCACGGTGCGGTAGCCGTCGAGGTACAACACGACTTCGTGCTGGCCCGCCGGCACGTTCAGATGCTGAAAGATGCCGTCAAAGTCGTCGACGATGCCCGCATAGTAGCCGTCGATGTACACCTTTGCCTCGGTCGGTTTGACGAGCAACCGAATCGCAGTCAGGTCGTGCGGAACGTAATAGCCCGGGTATCGCCATTGCGCGTCGGCACGCGTTGGGTAAAACGCGGTCGCGAGCGTGAGGCAGATACCCGACGGCCCAGATAATTTTCTTATGTGATTGCACAGAGATCCTCGGGTTAAGGCGCCAATTGCCTCGACAGCAACGCGAATGCCATGCAAGATGATGTCTCTCGATCCGCAGTAAGTCATGGGACATCAGCGTGTTAGGTGAACACGGATTGACGCGCGACGTTCGCCCCGCCGTCGCCCAGCGCGCACAGCGCTGTCTTGCAGCGAGGACGCGGACCAGTCCGGACTATGACTGATTCATCCAAGACACCCGAGACCGCGAAGTACGTGGTTCGGCCGTCGGCGCCTCCAGCGGCGCCTGCGGCCGCGCAGGCGGCCCTGCGAGCCGGCCCGCGTGCACCGGCCGCGATTCTCGTCACACACGGGATGGGTCAGCAGATACCGTTTCAGACCCTCGACGACGTGGCCGATGGTCTGTGCAAGGCGGCCGGCATTTCGAAGCGGGCGCCGCGCGCGGAGACGGTCACGCTCGGCGGCGAGCGGCTGCAGCGGCTGGACCTGGCGATTTCATTCGCCGATGGATCCGAGCGCGATGTGCATGTCTACGAGGCCTACTGGGCGCCTCTCACCGAAGGACGCGTGACGCTGCGCGACGTGATGGCTTTTCTCGTACGCGGAGCCATCGGCGGCATTCGATCCGGCCGGAAGCCGTTTCACCGATGGCTCTTCGGTAAGTACGTGCGATTCCCCGCGCCGGTCCGCGCTGTGGTTTATCTCGAGTTGGCGCTCGCGCTCGTGGCGTCGCTTGCGATTCTGAACGCCGTCATTCTGGCGGTGGTCAGCGGCGAGGCTTCCGCTGCACGACATGCCGCGATGGGCGAGCGACGCCTTCGTGCACGATCTCACGAGCGTGCTGAACGGCCTCATCTGCGCGCTCGCGCCGTTCGCGGTCGTGCTGTTGTGGGCGGCGTACGCACGGCGCGCGAGGCAAAAGGTACGCCTCCGCCGCATCTCTGTCGTCACCTTCGTTCTTGCGTTGTGGGCCACGATGGCGGCGGCCGTCGTCGCTGTCGCGACGATCGTCTATCACACGTCGGCGTCCGGGCCGCCCATTTCGTTCTTCGACACGACGACGTTCGGCGCTGCCGTCCGCGCATTCGACTACCAGTTCGACCGGGTCGTCACGTTCCTTCTCGCGGCGGCCGCGGTGGCGGCGATGCTGCTGCGGCTCGTCAGAACGCAAGGTGAGCTCGCCGGCGACCTCCCGCAGAATCAGACGACGCGCGGCCTCACGCTGCGCGTGCGCCTGCTGTATCTCGTCATCATGGGCACGCTCGCGCTCTTTGCCGAAGAAGTGCTGCGCCGCGGGCACCTGCTGCCCACGGTGCTGGCGGCCTGGCACGGGTTGTCGTGGCCGCTCGTGATCGCGGTCACGCTGCTGGTCCGCAGCTTCCTGATCCAATACGCGGGCGACGTCGCCGCGTACGTGCAGCCGCAGCTACTGGACAGGTTTTTCGAGCTGCGGCACGAGATCAAAGACGTGGTATGGCGCGCCGCGCACGCCGTCTACAGCGAGCCCCGATACTCGGACATCCTTCTCGTCGGCCACTCGCTCGGTTCCGTCGTGATGTACGACGTGCTCAACCGGCTGATCCTCGATCGGCAGCTGGATTCGGCCGCACCCGAGATCACGGCGCGCACGCGGCTGCTGCTGACGTTCGGCAGCCCGCTCGACAAGACGGCGTTCGTGTTCGGCATTCAGGGGACGGGGACGGAGCCGCGCGAAGCGCTCGCCGCATCGGTGCAGCCGCTCCTCACGCAGTCCGCCGTGCGGCCCACGTGGATCAACATCTGGTCGCCGTGGGACATCATCAGCGGCGCGCTCGATTACTACGACCTGCCCGAGAAGAGCAATCCGAACGCGGTCCAGAACGTCAAGGACCCGGACGCGACGACGCTGCTCGCCGCACATGTGGAGTACTGGAACAATCCGCTCTTGTACCAGACGATCCTGCGGCATCTTTAAATTCTCGCGGGGCCCCACCCCCGCTCGATGACGCCTTCGCGCCGTCGCGCTCGGCGTATCTAGAACAGAACGTCACCGCGGCCCAACCTCGCCGTTTCGACGAGCGCCTTCGCGCCGTCGCGCTCGGCGTCTCCAGAACAGAACCTCGCCGCGCGGGGCGGCCTGACCGTCCCGATAACGCCGTCGCGCCGTGGCGCTCGGCGTCTCCAGGACAGAACGTTCAATACAAACGGCTCACGTGTGCGTGCGAGCGCGGCCGCCGAACATTGCGGGGAGCCGGAATCTCGTGCCGAACACGCGCTCGCGCCTCTGCTCGGCTTCGAGCACGCGAGACCGCGCGGCGAGAAGATCCGTGAGCGCCAGCATGCCGACGAGCGTGCCGTCCTGTCTCGAGACGACGGGCAGCCGCGTCAGGCCGGTTTCGGCCATCCTGAACACGATGATGCGCAGCGGCTCGTCCGCATAGGCGACGACCGGCTGCCGTTCGATCGCGGCCCCGAGCGGCCGTCCCGCGCCGGCGCCGGCGCCGGCGTCTGCAAGCCACCCGCGCAGATCGCCGCGTGTCACGACGCCGACGAGACGCCGCGCTGCGTCGATCACAGGAAACAGGCGCTGCTGATGTCGCGTCTCGGATTTCGTGTTGAGCGCGACGGCGACGCTGTCGGGCGTCGCGTCCGCCGGCAGCGCGACGACGCCGGTTCGCACCACCTCCCGCGCGAAGATGATCTCGAGCGGATCGATCGAGTACTCGCAGCTCAGATGGTAGCCGCGGCGGCTGATCTTCTCGGTGAGGATCGATCGCTTCAGGAGCAGCACGGTGAAGCCGTGCGCGATGATGACGGCGAGGAGCAGCGGCAGCATGATGCTGAGATCGTGCGTCAGCTCGAGCGCGAAGATCACGGCTGTGAGCGGTGCCCGCATCGTGCCGCCGAGGACCGCGCCCATGCTCACCAGTGGCCAGAAACCGGCGCCCTCGAACGGCAGGACCAACGCCTCGAGGCCACCGAGCGCGCCGCCGACCATGAGCAGCGGCGCGAGCACGCCGCCCGATGTCCCCGAGCCGAGCGAGACGGACCAGATGATCGACTTCACGATCAGCACGCCGAGCAGAATCCGCAGCGGCGTATCGCCTTGCAGCAGGCTCCCGATGACGTCGTACCCCACGCCGAGCGCCTGCGGAAAGATGTAGCCGCCGACCCCGATGACGAGCCCGCCGACCGCCGGCCACCACATCCAGTGAATCGGCAAGTGCGCGAACGCATCCTCCGATGCGTAGACCGCCTCGGTGAGCACTGCCGACGCGACGCCGGCGAGCAGGCCGACGAGCACGCAGCTGGCGAGGCCGGCGACCCCGATTGACGAAGGATGCACGGGGACCGGAAAAACGGGACCCATCCCCAGGAGGTGATGCCGCAGCGCGTCGGCCGTGACGCTCGCGAGAGCGACCGGAATGAGGCTGCGCGGCTTCCATTCGAAGAGCAGCAGCTCCACGCCGAGGATCACCGAAGCGACCGGTGCGGCGAAGGTGGCCGACATCCCAGCAGCGGCCCCCGCTACGAGAAGTGTCTTTCGCTCGGCGCTCGTGAGGTGGAAAAATTGCGCGATGAGCGACCCGAAGGCGCCGCCCGTCATGATGATCGGCCCCTCGGCGCCGAACGGGCCCCCCGAGCCGATCGAAATCGCGGCCGAGATCGGCTTCAGGAGCGCAACCTTCGGCTCGACCCGGCTGCCGTTCATGAGGATCGCCTCGATCGCCTCCGGGATGCCGTGCCCGCGGATCTTCTCCGACCCGTATCGCGCCATGATGCCGACGACCAGCGCGCCGGCCACGGGGATCAGGATCACGAACGGGCCCAGATGATGTCCGGCGGGCGAGACGAGCGTCGTGTCGGCGCGCTGGAAGAAGAACAGGTTGGTGAACAGCCCGATCAGCTTCAGAAGCACCGCGGCGACGTAGGCGGCGAAGACACCGATCACGATCGCGAGCCCCGACAGCGGCAACACGCGGGTCGTGAGCGTGAAGTCGCCGAGGGTGGCGGCGGGTTGTTCCTGCTTATCCATGGTATCCCATGTATTTAGTGTACATGACCAGAGACGCTGCCAGCGCGGCCATGGCAACAGGCGTGCGCCGTGGTACAACATCGGCTATCGAGATGAGCGATCTTGACTTCGGTTTTCTGGCGGGTATGGCCGGTGAAGAACCGGGCGGCATGGGCAATCGTCGGCGGTCCGATTCTCGCGGTCGCACTCGGCGTCTGGCTGGCTCGCGGCCACGCACCACGTCAGACGCAGCCGCTGGCGGCCGGAGCGCTTCGCGGCGCCAACCTGCTGCTCGTGACCGTCGATACGTTGCGCGTCGACCGCGTCGGCGCGTACGGCAGCGAGGGCGGCCTTACTCCCGCGCATCGACCGCTTCGCCCGGAACGGCTTGCGGTTCGAGCACGCCTACGCGCACGTGCCGCTGACGCTGCCTTCGCATACGACGCTGATGACGGCGAGCTATCCGCCGCACAACGGCGTGCGCGACAACGGGACGTTCCATCTCGACGCGGCGCAGCCCACGCTCGCGCAAACGCTCAGAGGCGCAGGCTACCGGACGGCGGCGTTCGTCGGCGTCCTTCGTTCTCGACGCGCGCTTCGGGCTCAACAGCGGCTTCGACGTGTACGACGACCGCGTGCTCGGAAGCTCCGCGGATCTCGAGGTCGTGCAGCGCTCCGCGGAGCAGGTGCTCGCGCCCGCCTACGACTGGATCGCCGGCTCAATGAAGGCCCGGTCCGCCAGCGGGACCGCCAATCCCTGGTTCGCCTGGGTGCACCTCTACGATCCGCACGAGCCCTACACGCCGCCCGAGCCGTATCGCTCGCGGTATTCCGCGGCGCCATACGACGGCGAAATCGCGTACGCGGATTCGGCACTCGGGGCGTTCGTGGAGCGGCTTGCAAACGGACGGGTCGCTCGCGAACACGCTCGTCGTGATTGCCGCCGACCACGGCGAGTCGCTCGGCGAACACGGCGAGCGGACCCATGGGCTGTTCGCCTACGACGCGACGCTGCACGTGCCGCTGGTGTTCTGGGCGAACGGCCGCATTCGGCCCGCCGTCTTCGACGACACGATGCGGCTCGTGGACGTCGCGCCGACCATTCTCGACCTGCTCGGCTCGGCGGCGCTGCCGCATACCGACGGCCGCAGCGTCCGGCCGTTCATCAGCGGCGAGCAGCCGTTCGACGATGCGGGGTCGTATTTCGAGGCGCTGAACGCGAACCTCACGCAGGAACTGGGCGCCGCTGACCGGCATGCTGCGCGGCCGCCTGAAATTGATCGACCTGCCGATCCCTGAGCTGTACGACCTGTCGACGCGATCCAGGCGAGACGCAGAATCTGTATGCGAGCTCAGCGGGACCGTGCGCGCGATCTCGAAGAGCGGCTCGACGTCGTCGTGAAAGGCGCCGCGCCAGCCGCTCCGGCCGCGATTGACGCGGACGCCGAGTCCCGTCTGCGCTCGCTCGGCTACGTTGTCGGGGCGACGCGCACCGTCAGACCGGCGCTATACCGCGGCGGACGATCCCAAGACGCTGGTGCACCTGAATCACGGCGCTCGACGATGCGTCGATGCGGTGGGGAAGGGGCGACGCCCAGGGCGCGATCGACGAACTGCGCGGCGTCATCGCCGAGCGTCGCGATTTGACGATGGCGTACGACCGCCTCGCGTACATGCTGCGCGCGAGCGGACGGCTCCCTGAGGCCATTACCGTCCTCGACGACGCGGCGAAAGCCGGGCACGCCGACCCATCGCTGCTGCGATCGCTCGGATCGATGCTGCGCGATGCCGGCGACATGCGGCGGTCAGCGAGCGTGCTCGAAGCGCTGGTCGCGGAGAATCCGGCGGACCTGCAATCGGCCGATGCGCTCGCGCAAACGTACACGCGCATGGGTCGAACGGCGGACGCCGAAGCGCTGTTCCGCCGCGTGCTCGCCGCGTCGCCGAATGCGGCCGCCACGTGGAGCAATCTCGGGTCGCTCTACATCGACGACGCATCGCATCGGCGAAGCCCTGGACGCGCTGTCGCGTGCCGTCGAGATCAATCCCGACCTCGCCACCGCGCACAACGGTCTGGGGGTCGCGCTCGCCGCGAAGGGAAATATGAACGGAGCCGTGCAGGAGTGGCAGAAAGCGCTGGCGCTGCGCCCCGGCTATCCCGACGCGCAAGTTCAACCTGGAACGCGCACGCAAGTAAAACCCGAGACAAAAAGGGCCTCGCCGAAGCGAGGCCCTTGAAGACGTTCCGGTTGAGAGGTTGATGGAGCTTAGAACTCCAACCGGAATCCCAGCTGGAACACGCGCGGGTCGAGCACCGCGATCACCGTCTTGTAGCCGGAGCCGACGCCCAGGTTGAAGTTGGTCACCGGGTCCGCGTTCAGCAGGTTGTAGATGTCGAGCATGATCGTCGCCTTGGCGCCGTGCCCGAGCGGGACCGCTTTGTCGATGCGGAAGTTCATCAGGTTGACGCTTTCCGATCGATTCTGATCGAGGTTCTGCGCGAAGAACGCGCAGTTGAAGTTGCAGACGTTCAGGTTCACAGAACCGTCCGGCACGACCGGCGCGTACGGGAAGCCGCTCTGGAACCGGTAGTTGAGCCCGAGCCCGACGTCCACGGCAGCTCGTACCGTCCCGACACCTGTGCGTGGTACATCGTCGTCTTCTGCCGGTTCGGCGCGCTCGGATTGACCGAGAGCTGCGGATACACGCCGATCGGATCGGTCGACAGCGGGCTCGTGCTGCCCGACGTCCGGAATGTCGGCCGAACGCAGCTCGTTGCGCCACTGATAGTCGGCGCTGCGTCTGGACGAAGAACTTCGTGCCGAACCGCTTCTGGAACGCGAACTCGATCGTGTCGTAGGTGAAACTAGCCGTCGGGGTAGTTGGTGAACGCGGTGTCCGTCGCATTCGCGAGCGAGTTCGGCACGTCGACGAGGTTATAGGTCGTCCCGAGATACGCTCGCCGTGGTCGGCACGGTGAGATTGCCGACCCACGCGGTCACGATCGGTGTGAAGTAGAACGGCACGAAGTCCTTCTGCAGTCTTCCGCACGTAGGTGCCGCGGATCGACGACTCGCCCCAGAACTGATGTTCCATCGTGACGCTGTACTCGTCGGTGTGCGGCGTCTTCGTGCCGGGAACCACCGGCGACGAGACGCCGCCGATGCGCGTACGGCAGCGCGCCGAGCTCCTGCGGCCGTCGTACTTGCCGTTGTGGTTCAGGTCGTTGAAGTTGTACTCGATGTAGTTCTGCCCGCCCGGATTCGACCGCCGAGAAGCCGTCCGCCAGGTTGTTGTAGTAGCGGCCGTAGAACGCCTTCAACACGGTCTTGCCCGAGCCGTCGATGTTGTAGCTGAAGCCGATCGCGCGGCGCCACGTTGGTGTTCTTGAGGAACGATGCGGCGGGAACCGGTGTCGACGCCGGGAAGATCGCGCCGCCGTCGCAGAGCGCGGCCTGACCGGCGCACACGACCGACTGCACGGCAAGCGTCGAGTCGGAAATCTGCGGTTTACGTGAGCCGTCGCCGTAGCCGACATCCTGGTAGTCGAGCCGCACGCCCAGGCTGATGGTCAAGCGGTTGGTCGGCGACCAGCGATCCTGCGCGTAGACGGAGTAGTGCTGGTCGATGTTCGGCGACAGCGTTCCAGCCGTTGCCGTAGTCGCCCGGCGCGCCGGTGTCGATGAAGCGGATGCGATCGGGCGACGCCGAGGTCGGTGTCGCGTACGACAGACGATACGGGTCCGGACGTGCCGTTGATGCCGAAGTGGTACCAGTCGTTGATGTCCTCGAAGCCGAACTTGAAGTCGTGGCTGCCGGCTTTGTCCGGCAGGTAGTACGTCATCTGCGCCTTCACCTGCGGCTTGTGCCGCACCGTCGTGAACGCGTTCCAGCCGGCGCCCGTCTGCAGACCCGGGCACGGAGCGATAGACGGACGGAACGCGCACAGTCGGGATCGACCGCCGGCACCATCGGCCAGTCTTCGATGAAACGGCCGACGTTGACGTCGAGGAACGCGCGGTTGCTCAGCACGGACTGCCATTCGCCCTTGTACATCTACGACCAGCTGTCCTGCGCCTCGATCGATTCCGGCGGAACGAGGGTCGACAGACCGCGGAACGGCTTCTGCTTGCTGCCCGCGCTGGTAGTAGCCGATGAGCGTGTTGCTCTGGTTCAGCTTTCCAGTGCCTTTCGCCGTCTGAGTTGTTGAACATGCCGAGGTCGGTCGCGACGCTCGGCGAAACGCCGGACACCTGCTTGTCGATCTTGAACTGGTTGTACGCGCCGTAGAACCAGAGCTTGTCCTTGCTTGATCGGCCCGCCGAGATCGGCGTGGCCTTCCCAGAAGAGCAGGTTCGGGTTGTCGCACTGCGCGCACGCCCGCGCCGTTCGGTCGGGCACGTGTAGCCGCGCGCCGCCACATCACCGGCGCGCCGCGTTGCTGCCGACGAAGCTGCCCGGCTCGTACGCGAAGTTCTCGAGTCCCTTGAACTTGTTGCCGCCGCTCTTGATCGTCGAGACGACCGCCGCGCCGGGCGAGTTCATCTCGACGTCGCTGCCGAGCGAGCTGACCGACACTTCTTCGTTCGCGTAGTAGTCCTCGTAGAAGCCGGTGCCGCCGACGCCCTCGGTGTGGTCGACGCCTTCGGTGACGACCCGCGCCTGGTTCTGGACGCCGAAGCTCTCGTAGCCCGGACTGCTGGCTCTTGTGGCTGCCGCCGACGTCGAAGCCCTGCATGCGCACGCCGGGCGCTTCCGACAGCGCGCCCCACGCGTCGGTCGATGTCGGGACGCCGACGAGCGCATCGCCCTTGAGGCTCGCGCCGACTCTCGTCGTCGTCACGTCGACGACGGGCGATGCGCCGGTGACGGTGACGTTCTCGGTCAAGCGCGCCGATCTGCAGCTGCGCATCCGGCCGAGATCGTCTGGCCGAGCACGACTTGAATGTTGTCGCGCTCGAATTTCTTGAAGCCTTGCAGATCGAATGAAAGCTTGTAGGTGCCCGACGGAAGCGCGGGGAACAGATACTTGCCGTCAGCTTCGGTGACGGTCGTGCGTGTGCCGATCAATGCGGGCGACGTTGCAGTCACCGTCACGCCGGGCAACACCGCTCCCTGCGCATCCGTCACGGTGCCGGCGAGACGCCCTTGTCCGATCTGGGCGAACGCGGGCATAGCGAACACTGCACTTACCAATAACGCGACTACTAGCCATGCCGTTCTCGATCTCATAGGGGGGCCTCCACTGAAGTACCAGAGCGCGCGCGCAAAACGACCCGTTTTCGAGTAGCGCGTGATAATAGCAGCGGTAGCGGCGGGTGTATCCAGAAAGTGAACGGTTCAACAAAAATAAGGTGAGCTTACAAAAGACTTATCCGACCTTTTGAACGTGGCTCCGACTGCCCGGTTTTGAACACAAGGCGGTGCGGCTGAGCCCCTGCCGGGACATATCCTGTATAGTCAGATCGTCCGAGCCGCCCCCACGTTCCGCGCCTCGCACCAGAACCGACGCCCACGACCGCGGATCGCCTCGATTCGCCGCGTTTTCTCCAGGAAAAGTGCTTACGGAGGCAGAAATGTCCGAACGAAACGGCGATCGCGCGAGATTTCAGAAGAACCGGAAGCGCAAGCTGCGCCACCGCGCCCGCATGAACAAGCTCGCCGCAGCCCAGGCGGCCGGACCGACGGCGGAGACCCCGCGGGACAAGGCAGCGCGCCGATGATCAAAGCGGTCTCGCCGGAGTCCGAAGCGCCCGCCGCCCCGACATCCTGTCCGTTTTGCGGCTCGTCGAGCATCACCACGACGGGCGAGAAGGTCGACGCCTCGTCGGTACTGGCGATGCACCGCGTGCGGTGAGATGTGGAACCTGGGACGGCTGCAGGCCTCGAACCGCTTCAACCGCGCGCCGCGCTGGAAGTAACCGTTACGCGAGTTGTGCGCGCGTGAACAGCGCGAGCATGTCGTCGGCCGGTGGCGGCTTCAGGAGATAGCGACTCACGAATTCCTCGGCTTGCAGGTAGTCGGCGCGGCGGATGCGAGCCGCCGCATCCGCTAGATCGTACGACGTGTGACGCAGCTGCAGATCCGGCCCGATCAGCAACCAGTCCGCGCCAGGTTCTCCGAACGGCATTCCCACGCTGCCCGCGTTCACGACGCGCGTGTTCCCGATCATCCGATCGAACTGCATGTGCGTGTGCCCGCAGACAGCGACGGCGACGTTCAGCGGGTCGAACAGCGGGGTCAGGCGATCTTCCGGCGTCAGCCGCGTGAAGCACTCATTTTCGTTTCGCGGCGTCGCGTGGCAGAAGAACACTTCTCCGACTCCCGCGATGTCGAGGCGAAACGTTTTGGGCCAGCTCGCCATCAGCCGCTGATCCTCCGCTCGAAACTGCAGCGCGGTGTCGTGAATTGCTGCTCGGACTTGCTCCGGCAGAGGCCCCGGATCTCTGCCCGCCATGTCGGCGAGCACCGCCACTTCACAATTGCCCTGGATGAAATCGACCGGCGTGTCGAGATCGGTCAAACGGTGCAGCGCATCGCGCGACATCGGGCCGACGACAACGTCGCCACCGACGACGATCCGATCAACGTGTGCGCGTTGGACTTCCTCGAGGACCGCTTCGAGTGCGGGAAGATTCCCATGAATGTCGTAGAGTGCAGCGACTCGCATCATGGACCCTGCGGGAACTGGTCGGGGCGACTGGATTCGAACCAGCGACTTCTCGCTCCCAAAGCGAGCGCTCTACCAGGCTGAGCTACGCCCCGACGCGAAGGATTCTCATTCTACTTCGATCTGCCGCGACCACCGGCGGTGCCATGTTCCTTCACTTGGCCACCACTGGCCGCGTCAACACCCTCCCAGGTTGTGTCTGTGCATCCAAAGCCGGAAGGTCACGGCCGTCCGCTGGCAGGCGATCCGTCCGCCCGTGAAGCGGACGCGGCGCACTGCTGATCGGGACCCATCATGGACCGCAGCTGCGCTTCGTGCTCGCGCACGGCATCGCTTGCCCCTGACGCGGCCCAGTTCCACGTGCGAATCGAGCGCTCACGGTCCGGCGCCCAGCGCCGCAGCATGTGGCGCGCGAGCGGACACTGCACGTCGGGAGGCAGAGCGGGCAGCGCGTCGATCAGCACGGGCACTGCATCGGCGCTCAGCGTCGTCGCGTACGCGACGTCGAATCGGACTGGCGCGTCCGCCGACCCCATTCGCGCGACATTCGCGCGCGCGATGACCGCGTCGGGGCCGATGACGAACAGCAGCGCGATCGTCGCGAGGCCGGACGTCAGCGTCCCGATCGCGAACAAGTCCCGGCGGCCGCGCAGTACGGTTGCAGCCATCCACAACAGCATCGCGCCGATCCAGACGAGCAGCGCCGCCGCGTAGAACCGCGACTCGGTCAGCCCGTAGCTCGCGTGATAGAGGCGCAGCCGCTGGAGCGCGGAGGCGGCGATGGCGAGCACCAGCGCGATCTGCACGGCGGCGAGAGCCCGAAACACAGTCGCGTCACGCCGGACTCGGCGGTCGAGGAGCCAGTCGGCAGCGAGCAGGACCGGCACGACCAGCACGACCGCGACGACCAGCTCGAAGAAGCCGCGCCGCGCGTAATCGGCATACGTCAAGTCTGGCGTGAGCTGGACGAGCGTGTCGGCGCCGAAGAGATACCGGAACTGGACGATGACGAAGGCCAGGAACAACAGGTCGATTGCCGACAGCGCCGTCGCGAGTTCGGTGATTCCGAGCCCTGGCGATGTCGGCACCGATGGGCCGCGGCCGTCCACCGCCTGGCGATCTGCGAGCGGCCGGAGCGCCGTGCCCGTTTGAAAGCCGCGCAGGTACCCGGCCGAGAGCCACGCAAGGATCGAGAACAACGGGATGTGAGTCGCAATCCGTTCGAGATCGAAACGGAGCACGTTCGCCACAAGCTTGGCGAATACGGCGTCGGCCGACATGAACAGCGCCCCGAACACCGCGGCGAGCGGCGCGGCAATCGCGAGGCCGCGCGCGACGGCTGCCGCACTGCGCCAACGGGAGGCGCGGCCGGCGTCGCACGACGGGTGGACCGTAACACATCGACAACCGCAAGCGCGGCGGCCGTCCACGCGTGCAGGGCGCCCAAGACGAGCGCGCCGGCGTATCGAATGATGCCGGCGCGGCGCACCCATGCCGCAACCGGGCGATGAGCGGCGAGCGCAAAGGCCAACGTCGCGCACCCGAGCGCGAGCAACTTCAGCGGCGGAGCGTCGCGCCACGCGAGGCCGGCGGCAAACAGGACGCCGATCGCCAGCCAGCCGGCGCGCTCGCGGTCCAGCACGAGAGCCGCGTGGCGCTGCAGCGCCACCGCCGCGATCGCGACCGACGCGATCCACAGCGACAGGTTCAGACCGGGCGGGCCGGGGGCGCGCAGCAGCGCATCGCCGATGGCTCCGAGGGTGACGGCCGCAACAAGCAACCCGGCGACCGAGGCCGAGGGCAGCGGATAGAAACAGGCCGCCGCGGCGAGCACGTGGCCAATGACTCCGTCGTCTGTATAGCTGTCGCCCGCGCCGTCCCGATCGTCTCTCATACGCGAGAACTTTATAACATAAAGTTCTCTGCGTCAAAGCAACGGCGAGAGATATCCGATCACGCCGCTAGAGGCCGCCTCGCGCTTTCCCTCTGCCGCTCGCAAGCGTCGTCGCGCCGTGCGACGTTGTCGTCTGTGGTCCCAGGGTGCACGCCGGCATCGCGATCGCCGGTGACGCCGCTGGAATCGGTTGAAGGTTGTTCCTCGTCAGCAGCGCGTTGAACGCCACGATATCCTTTGAGTTGATCCCCTGCCACTCGGTGAGCGCCGTGCGCATGTCGCGGCAGGCCTGCGCCCAGCCTTTCCGCATCGATTCGGTCGGCGCCATGTCGCCATAATCCTGAATCTTGAGCTGGCCGTTCATCGACACCATGACGGCGCCCTCTTCTGGTTCCGTGCCGTTCAGCGTCGTGAAGTTGAGCGGCGGCGGCGCGCCGCGTCCGCCGCGTCCGCCGACTCCAGTGCCGGCGAGCGCCAGCAGCTTCGCATCGAGCGCACGACCCGCCGACGCCACCTCCTGCGGCGGGTTGGCATTCTGCACGCGCGCCAACGCCTCGCGCATCGTGTTCACCTGCTGGTAAGCGTCCCACGATTGGCGTGTGCCGTCGTAAAGCTTCACTTGCAACTCATACTGCGCGCGCAAGTCCGCGGCCGTCGCCGGCGAGCGCGGGTCGTTCTTCACCGTGACCTGCTGCGTGTACGACTTGCCGTTCACCGTGAGCTTGAGACTGTACACGCCGGGAATCACCATCGGTCCTTCGGGCGACGCCGGCGTGTCTCCCGGCACGGCGCCGGTGACGTGCTCCCACCAGTGGACGAACGCCGGCGGTTCGTCGTACCGGATATCCCAGTTGATCCGATTCGTACCGACGTCGGTCGGCATGGGTTTCGGATGCGTCAACCACCAATCCGGGAGGCGTGGAGGGGGATCGGGATATGGCGCGATCGGAGCGCTCGACATGTGGCGGACGACTCGGCCTGCGCGGTCCGAGATGTCGAGCGTGATATAGCCCGTCGGCTTCGAGCCGAGATGGTAGTAGATCACCGCGCCGAGTGGCGGATTCGCTCCGTGCGGGATCTCCGGCGGGAACGGCGTGCCGGCGTTGATGTTGCGCCGCACGCGATAGGCGTCAGCCGGCTTGAACAAGTGCGCCGGTTCCGATGCCACCTCCGCGCTGATCTGACGGAGCGGTGAGAAGTCGTCGAGAATCCAGATGCTCCGGCCATAGGTCCCGACCACCAGGTCGTTGTCCTTGATCACCATGTCGCGGAACGCGGTCGTCGGCAGATTCAACATCAACGACTGCCAGTTGTCGCCGTCGTCCAGCGAGAAGTAGACCGAGCTCTCGGTCCCGGCGAAGAGCAGCCCCGACCGCTTCGTGTCGGTCCGGACGACGCGGACAAAACTTCCGTGAGGCTGATTCGTGGCCAGCCCGTTGGAGATGCGCGTCCAGGTCTTGCCGTAGTCGTGCGTGCGATAAATGTACGGCGTCATGTCGCCGATCGCGTGCGCGTCCATCGACATATATGCGGTCGCGGGATCCTGGTGCGACGCGTCGATCGTGGACACTTGCGTCCCGGCGGGCAGAGGATTGGCCATGGTGACGTCTTCCCATGTGACCCCATGATCCTTCGTCAGCTTGACGAGTCCGTTGGATGTGCCGGCCCAGATCACACCCGGCGCCACGCTCGACGTAGAAAACGCCGTGATCGTCCCGCCGCCGTTCGGCGGCGGCGTCTCTCCTTTGCGATTACCGAGGTCCGGAGAGAGCCGCTTCCAGTGAACGCCGCCGTCGGTCGTCGACATGAGGCACTGGTAGCCTGCCAGAAGTTCGCGCGGATTCGTGGCGTTCCATTCCAGCAACTGATTGCCGGCGCGCCTGAGCGCAAGCGATGTGTCGGCGTTGGGCGCAACGTTGATCCACTGTCCGCTCGGGTACGTGATCTTCACGATCCCCTGCATCCACCCGACTCCGTAGACAACCTTCGGATTGAGCGGATCGGCGATGATCGTTCCGAACTCGTATGCAGGCGTGGGATACCAGTCGAGCATGGTCACCGCGCCAAGCTCCCCGCGACTCCGGACCGCGACAGCGCAGGCATCCTGCTGGCTCGCGTGCACCCAGTAGGGAAACGAGTTGTCGACGGAAATCCGGTAAATCTGAGCGGTCGGCTGGTTGTACCAGGAGGTCCAGGTATCGCCGCCATCGAGCGTGATCGTGGCGCCTTGATCGACGCCGAGGAATTGCCGATCGCCATTTGTCGGGTCGATCCAAAGCTCCTGCGGATCGTCACCCCCGGGTGCGCACTTATAACCGTCGAACGTCTTGCCGCCGTCGAGCGATCGGTAACTGCACGTTCCCACCGTGTAGACGATGTCGGGGTTCTTCGGATGGACCCACACGCCGTTCAGATAATTGCTGCCGACGATGCGTCGATCGGTCGTGGCCTGGTGCCACGTCGCGCCGGCATCATCGGAGCGGTACAGACCGAACGTGCCGATGATGAACATCCGCTGCGAATTGGTGTTCATCGCCACGGCGACAGTCGTTCGTCCGGCCATCGCAGGGAGGCCGGTGCTGTGGAGCTCGGTCCAGGTCGCGCCTTCATCAGTCGACTTGTAGATGGACGTCCCGCTCGGCACGCCGGGCGCAGCGGCGGCGCGGCCGCCTCCGCCGTTTCCTCCGCGCGCGGCGAGCTCGCCCGGCGACGTGTAGTGACGGATCGTGGTGGCGAGCATCACGCGCGGGTTGTCGAACGCCCACGCGATGCTCTGCGCGCCGATCTCATCGTCGACCGCCAGCGTCCGCGTCCAGGTTTTGCCGCCGTCGGTCGTGCGAAAGACGCCGCGCTGATTCGTTTTTTCCCGGACGTTCCCTTGAGCCGCGATGAGCGCGATGTTCGGGTCCTTCGGATCGACCAGGAGCGCGGGGATGTTCTTGGTATTCTCGAGCCCCGGCAGATGCTGCCAGGTCTTTCCCGCATCGGTCGACTTGTAGACGCCGTTGCCCTCGTTGATCGCCCCGCCCTGCACCAGATCACCGGTCCCGGCGTAAATCACGTTCGGGTCAGACGGCGCCACCTGAATGGAGCCAACGCTCGCGACGTCCTTCACGTCGTCGAAAACGGGAAACCACGTCGTTCCCGCGCTGGTGGTCTTCCAGACGCCGCCGGCAGGAAGTCCCATATAGAAGACCGCCGGTTGACCGATCACTCCCGTGACAGATGCGACGCGGCCCGCGCGGAACGGACCGATGTTGCGCCATTTGAGTCCGGCGTAGAGCGCCGGATCGATTGCCGGTGAGCCAGGCGCTGCGTAGGGATGGAATCCAAATCCCATCAGCGCGCCGAGAACGAACAGGGTGGAGAGCAGCCAACGGGAAGCGAGGCGTCTCGAAGTCATACGAACCTCAATTGGAATCGGCGGAGGAGAGAGTCTACGTCTGCCGGGCAAAAATTTCATCCTACTTGCCGCCTCACCGCGCCCGCGACGACTTGGGCGCGATGTTTTCCCCTCTGCACCAGCACGCGGCGGTCGGCTCGGGATCACCCTCGAGGAACAGCTCGCTTCGACGGCTGAAGGCGGCGACGAGATCGCCAATCACGAGCACCTGGCTCTTGTAGGCGGCGAGCGCCTGCTGTTTCCGCGCGGCTTCCGCCGGCGTGAGCGCGACGGTCCGCCAGACGCCGTCGCCGGACGGAAATGCCGCGGGAGGCTCGAGCGGCGCGCCGGACGAGAGCGTCGTCGGCCACCGGCCGAAATGAATCAGGTAATGGAAGACGGGCGGCCGCGACATGCCGGCGCCGACGATGGCGTCGAGCGCGTCGCGCACGAACATGTGCGTGGCGCAGTGATCGGGATGCTCGTCGCGCGCGGCGGGCACGACGACGAGCGTCGGCGCGAAGCGCGCGATGACGCGCTCCAGCTCTCGACGGACGTCTTCGCCCGAATAGCTGACGCCTTGAATCACCTGCTCGCCAACGGGCGGGCTGCGCCGCTTGGTGTACGGCGATTCGAACCCTTCGCGCGCGCCGCGCCCGGCGGCCAGCACGCAGAGCCCATCGTCTGGAAATCCGAGGAACGTGATGTTCGAACGGCGGATGCCGAGCTCGTGCAGCGCGGCGACGGTCTCGCGCTCGCGCTCCGCGCCGTAGCGCCGGTAATCGTCCGCGGTCGGCACGACGGCGCGATGGTCGGCCATGACGCCTTTCGAGAACGCGTCGCCGCTGGTCATCTGCACGACGTGGACGACGCCGCGCGCGGCCGAGACGCGTGCGATCAGCCCGCCGGCCGCGAGCACCGCATCGTCAGGGTGCGGGGAAACGACCAGGAGACGCGTCGCGCGCGTCAGCGGCGCGTCGAACGCGACGGTGCGGATGCCCGGATCGGGATCTTGCCGGCCGACGAGACGGACACGGCGGCCGCGAGGCACACCGCGGTCGCGAGCGCGCGCAACCGACCGTAGCGGAGCATGGATCGGAGGCGATTTTATCACGGCACGGCCATCGAGGGCCGCCGGCGCGCAGCCTTGTGAAGCTAGCGCGGGCCGCCTTTTTTCGCCAGCGCGCGATAGTACTCTTCGATCGCCTGACGGAATCCAGCCGGCACCTCGTCGGACCCGGAGAGCGACACGGATTCGTTTCCGCTCTCCATCTTCTTCCTGAGCGTGAACTCGAATTTTTTCAAGTGCTCGAGGGCCGCGGCCTGCAGCTGCTGGAGCCCTTTCGGATCCGCGTACGGCAGATCGCTGTCGAGCGCCGCGAAATCGCGCATGATCTGATCGAGGTCCTTCGGGTTCATCCCGCCGGCCTGCAGTTGCTGGCGCAGCTGCTGCGCGTCGTTCTGCCACTCGCGCGCCTGGCGGCGCAGCTGCCGCACATCGTCTCCGCTGAAAGTCCCCGGCCGCGCATTGCCGCCGCCGAACGGACCCTGATTGCGGCCGCCGCCTTCACCGTTCTGCGCGTTCTGCTGTCCTTGTCCCTGTCCCTGACCCTGTTGACCCGATTGACCTGACTGCCCGGCCTGACCTTGTTGTCCCTGCTGGCCTTGCTGACCCTGACCTTGTTGCCCTTGCTGGCCCTGACCCTGTTGGCCCGTTCTGGCCTTGTTGTGCGCTCTGTTGACTCTTCTGCTGTGACTGTGAACCTTGGGAAGCCTGTGAGCCTTGAGCACCCTGGGAACTCTTCGATCCCTGCGCCGACTCGATGCCGCGAACGAGATCCCGCGCCTTCTCCGCGGCCCGCGCGAGGGCGTCCGCCTTCTTCGCCTGACCCACGGCGCCCGCCGCGTCGCCGATCTTCTTCTGCAGCGCATCGAGGTTCGCGCCGATGTCGTCCTCCATGCCGCGCGCATACTCGCCGCTGCTGTTCAGCGTGTTCTTCGAGTAGCGGATCTTCTCGCGCACGCGCTTGTCGCGGATGCTGCCGGCCGCTTCATCCAGCTTGCGCGCGGCGTCGCGCTCGGTGCCGCGCATGTCGTTCGCGAGCTTCTCGAGCTGCTGCTGCAGGCTGCCGACCTTGGCGTCCATCGCGTCTTTGCGATCGGCGAGCCCTTTGGCTTTCGCGTCCGCGCGAAGCGCCCGCCTGATCGAGCCCCTGCACTTGCGACGCGACGTCCTGCTGTTCGCTCGCCAGCTCCTGCGCCTGGCGCTGCGCATCCTGCATGTCGCGCTCGCCGCGGCCGGCCTGGCTCCGTTCGAGCCGCTGCTGCGCTTCCCGCAGCCGATCGAGCGCCTGATTCGCCTGCGCGCCGCCGTCCTTCGATCCGTTCGCGGCCGCCTGGCGCATCGCATCGGCCGCTTCCTGCATCTGCTGCGCCGCGTCGCGCAGATCCTGGCGCTGCTGTTCGCGCGTGAGCTGCTGGAGCCGCCGCGCCGCTTCCTGCGCCTCGTCGGCGAGCGCGCGCTGCCCGGCGCTCGACCCGCCGCCGCTCTGATTCTGATTCTGCGCCATGCGCCGCTGACGCTCGGCTTCCTGCTGCTGCCGCCGCGCGAGCTCCTTCAGCTTCTCGGCCAGCTCGTCGATCTTGCGGTCGTTCTGCTGCTGCTCGGCGCGCTGCTGCATCTGGTACTGGTTCGCGAGCTTGTCGAGCTCGAGCTCGAAGAGATCGGCGAGGTCGTCGGCCATGGCATTCTGGCCGCCGCCACCGCCGCCGCCGCCTTGCTGCATCGACGACCTGCGTCTCGTATTCCTGCTCGGCGTCCTGCAGCAGCTTCAGCGCCCGCTGCTCGGGCGGCAGCGCGTCGTCCGGCTTTCAGTCGCCTTCAGCTGCGATTCGGCGGCCTTCATCTCCGTCCGCAGCCTTCGGCAGCGCCTCGGCGATCTTCTTGAACCGTTCGTCGTCGCTCGCCGAGGCGGGACGTCAGCTTGCCGACGAGCTCCTCGACCTGCTCGCGCAGCTTCGCCTGCGCGAGGTTCAGGAAGACCACGTTCTCGCGGTACTTGTCGGGCTTCGTCTTTGGCTTTGTCGCGCACCGCGTTGAATGTCGCCGCGACGATCTCGCCGCTGCTGCTCCGAGAGCTGGCCGACGTTGTTCTGCTGCCGCCGCCGCCGCCGCTGCGCCTGCGACTGCGCCGGCTTGTAGTCCTTCTTGAACGGCCGGATCTGCACGAAGTAGATGTCGCTCGTCGCCGTCTTGCGGCCCGGCGACCGCGTCGTTGTCGGTCGCCTTCGCGTAGTACGAGACGAAGTCGCCCGGCTTCAGTCCGAGCTCCTCGAGATAGATCGTGTGGCCGGCGCCGACACCTCGGGCAGCGTCTTGCCGCCGCCGAACAGCGTGACCGTCTTTCGGCGCCCGCCGTTGACCGAGTAGATCGAGCTGCAGCTGCTTGACGCCGAAGTCGTCGTCCGCCTTCGCCTCGAGGAACACTTCTTCGACCGGGCTCGCCTGCGTGTCGCGTCCCGGCTTGCAGAAGCGAGACCGACGGCGGCTGATCGTCGAGCACGTCGATCGTGTACTGCGGCGACGCGTCGACTTTTTCGCCGTGCGGGCCGGTCAGCTCGATGCGGTAGAAGCCCTGCTTGCTCGATCGTGAAGCTGCCGGTCAGCGACCCGTCCGCCTGCGCCGTCAGCGTCGCGCGGCGCCGTCGTTCACGAGCAGATCTGCCCGCCGGTCGTCTTCATCGTCGGCACGACGCGCACCAGGACGTCGGTGCCGCGCAGCGCCGCGACGTCGCCGCCGGTCTCGACCTTGCGCGGCGGCAGACCCGTGTAGGCGGGAAGTGGTACTCGAGTTCGAGCTGCGCGACGGTCGGCAGGTCGACGCACGCGACATCGTGAACATCGGCGACCGGACGCCGTTCGACTTCGACGTAGTACTCGGATCTCTTTCGAGGTGGAACAGCATGCCTTCGAACGCCGTCGGATCCGACGTCGGCAACGAGCGGCACGCGCTCGAACGCGCCGCCGGAGCGGTGCGCATCATCAGCGTCGACGTCCTTCGACGTGAAGCCGACCAGCTTCGCGCGGACCGGTCTGATCGGCGCCGCGCGGCACCTTCGCGTTGCCGGGCTGCACCTCGATCTGGTACGGGCTCGCCGCTTCGGCGCTGCGCGAGATGACGAGCAGCGCCGACAGGCCGTGGCGCAGATACGCCGGGCCGAGCGCGACGAGCAGCGCGCGCGGCGACCGCAACGCGCGCCGAGCGTGACGGCGTGGCGGCGCACCGTCGCGCGCTCGATCGACGCGCGCCGTGCTCGACGGCGCGGCACTGCTCGATCGCCTGCTCGACGAGCTGTTCGACCAGGCGCGGCGAGTGCGCGGTCGGATGTCGCCGATCGCGGCGGCTTCGACCGCGCTGAGGATCGCGGCCTCGAGCGTCGGGTCGCGCTCTTCGAGATACAGCGCGACCTGCGCGTCGGTGACCTGCCGCCGCAGCGGCCAGACGAGCGCGACCAGCAACGAGCGCCGCGAACACGACGAGCGCGACGATGCGGAACGCGATGATGGCGGCGGCGCTGAACCGGAGTCGTCTCGAGGCTCGACGCCGACAGCAAGCAGCGCCAGCACCGTGCCCGCGAGGACGATGACCGCGCCGCGGACCGCGAGCCGCAGGCGCCAGCGGTTGCGCACGCGGCGGATGACGTCGACGAGCTCCGCGCGATGGTCCATGTCGGGTCTCCCTCGACTGTCGGATCCCTGCTAACAGTCCTACGTCGACAAGGCCGTCTACAGGAATTTCTCGTTGCTGCGACAGCCGGTTCGAGATCGACCGTTTCGGCCGCCAGCAGCAGCATGCCGGCGAGCAGCAGATACCACCACAGGCCTGCCGTCGTCTCGGCCTCTTCGCGCGTCACTTCCGGCGGCGCGGCCGGCTCGCTGCCGCGTCGGCGTCGCGTGGCCGGTCACCGCCGCGACGAGCTCGCGCGGGTCGAGCGGCGTCAGATCCGACTCGGCCGGGTCGAGGTTGACCGCGATCGCCTCGGGCCGTGCCGCTGGCCGCCGCGCCGCGCGTCGCACTTCGTAGACGCCCTGCTCGTTCAGCTCGAGCAGACGCCGGGCGCGTCCGCTCGGTCTGCGTCGATGCGCTCGCCGGACGGCGTGACGACGACGCGATCGCCGCGCGATCTTGCGGCCGCGCGTGGACAGGTCGAGCACCTGGCCGACCGTCAGCCACGACGGCGGCTGCTCGTAGCGCGCGAGGTAGCGCACGAGCTGATGGACGAGCGGCAGGAAGACCGGCTTGACCGCGAGGTCGGTCCACGAGTCGTCGAGCGTCGAGGTCCAGACGATCACGCGGCCGCGCCGACTCTTCGCTCCGCCGCCGCCACCGCGCCATCGTCGAAGCGCGCGAGGACGCGCTCGTCGGGGCCGGCGTCGAGCGCGCGGTACCGGAAGATGTGCGCCGCGGAGAAGTCGCCGCTGCGCGGCGCCTTGAACACCTCGAACACCGGATGGCTGTAGTCGAGATAGCCGAGCGCGCCGCTGCGGCCCGTCGTGCGGATCGACGGTCGCGCCGAGCGTGCCCGGCAGCAGGTCGGCGTCGCCCGCCGGCCACGTCGTGTGCTCGCCGAGCACGACGAGCAGGCCGCCGCCGCGCTCGACGAACCGCTTCAGCACGCCGCCGCCCGCCGCCGGCGGAAACGGCGTGTCGTTGAGGATGACGACGGCGCGCTTGTCGAAGCGCGGCCGGCGTCACGCGCGTCGCGGGCATCGACGTCGACCTGAAACGCCGGCGTCGTGCCGATCGACAGCGCCTTCGACAGGATACAGGCTCGCGTCGACGCGATCGCCGTTGTCGACGATCAGCGATCGAGACCGGCGCGCTCGGCGCGAGGACGAAGTGGAACGTGTTGTCGGCCGGCAGCGGATCGGTGCCGGCGCGGACCGTGCCGCGCACGTTCGGCCTCGGCCAGCGTGAACGGCGTGAACGTCACCGACGCCGACGCGTGCGCGCGCGATCGGTCGCGTGCTTCGGTCTGGATCTCGTGGCCGTCGATCGTCGAGCGTGACCGGCACGTCCGTCAGCGGCTGCGTCGCCCTTGTTCGCGAGGCCGGCGGTGACGGTGACGCGCTCCTGGCCGGAGAACGACGCGCGCGCGAACGTGACCGACGGCACCGACGAGGTTCGCGGTGTCCGGCGACGCGACCGACACCGGCGTGAGCGTCATGCCCTCGGGGAAGCGCGCGTCCTCGGAGCCGCTCCAGCCGGCCTCTGGAAATCGCTGATGAGCACCGCCTCGCGCCGCTTGAGCGGCGATCGGCGCGAGGATGCTCTCGGCGAGCTTCAGCGCCGGGCCGTAGCGCGTGCGCGTCCGGAGCCGACCTTCGCGGCGTCGATCGCGCGCGTCGAGCCGCGCGCGATCCGACGTCGCGCGCATGTTCTCTTCGGCGTTGCGGCCGAAGAGCACGAGCGTCGCGCGGTCGTCGGCGCCGAGCGCCGCGCACGGCCGTGCGCGCCGCGTCCTGCGCGCGCTGCCAGTGATCGCCGTAGCCCATGCTCGCCGACTGATCGAGCAGGATGACGACCTCGCGCGCGCCGCCGATCGCCGCCGCCGCGAGCGCGCTCTGCCGGAAGAACGGCCGCGCGAACGCCGCGACGATGCAGCGCGATGGCCGCAGCGCGCATCGCAGCAGCACCCAGTGGCGGATGCGCCGCCGGCGGACCGACTGATACGGAATCCGCCGCACGAACATCAGCGACGGGAACTCGACGACGCGCTTCCGCTCGCGCTGAATCAGGTGGATCAGGACCGGAATCGCGATGGCGCCGAGGCCGGCGAGGAAGAGCGGGGTCAGGAAGGCCATCGGAGCGATCAGCTGAATTCGGATCATCGGACCCGCATCAGTCGCTCGCGGCTCGACAGATAGCTGAAGAGCGCGCGGTCGAGCGGCTCCGACGTGTTGAGCAGCGTGTAGTCGATCCGGTGCTCGGAGAACTTCGTCGTCGAGCGCGTCGATGTGCGCCTGGATCAGCTGCGCGGTACTCGTCGCGCGAGCGACTCGGGCACGACCGGCATCTGCTCGCCGCTCTCGAGATCCTCGAAGCTCGACGCGTCGTCGTAGCCGAAGTCGATCTCGGCCGGATCGAGCACGTGGAACACGATCAGGTCGTTGCCGAGGAACCGCAGCGGCTTGATCGCCTCGAGGATCGCGTCGGGCTCCTCGTAGAAATCCGAGATCAGCACGAGGATGCCGCGCCGCTTGAAGTGCTCGGCCATCTTGTTGAGCGGCGCCGCCAGGTTGCCGGGCCGCTCGGCCTTCGCGCGGTCGAGCGTGTGCAGCACCACGTTGAAGTGCTTCGCCGACGGCGGCACGTGCGTGACGATGTCGCTGTCGAAGGTGATGATGCCGACGCGGTCGCGCTGCCGGTGCGCGAGGTAGGCGAGGCACGCGGCCGACGAAGCTGCCGTATTCGAGCTTCGAGACGCCGCGGCTGCGCGAAGCTCATCGACTTCGAGATGTCGAGCAGGATCGCAGAAGTTGGTGTTGGTGTCGGCCTCGTACTGCTTGACGTAGAAGCGATCGGTGCGCGCGTACAGCCGCCAGTCGACGCGGCGGATGTCGTCGCCGGCGACGTAGCCGCGGTGCTCGGCGAAGTCGATCGACGCGCCGAAGTACGGCGCGCGGTGCAGGCCGTTGATGAAGCCGTCGACGACCGTGCGCGCCAGCAGCTCGAGGTTGCCGATCCGCGCGAGGATCTTCGGATCGACGAACCGCGCGCCGGGAATCGCGTCGCGTGTTCGTTGCTGACCATGTTGATCAGGTCGGTTAGGATCGCGGGTCAGGCATGCCTCGCGCCGTAGCTGCGCAGCTCGTGCAGCCGTCGTCGTTACATCCCCGACTTCGGCACCGGCACCGCCGAGAGCAACTCGTCGATGATCGAGTCGGTCGTCACGCCTTCCGACTCGGCGCGGAAGTTGGTCAGCACGCGGTGCCGCAGCACCGGGTGCGCCAGCGCGCGGATGTCGTCGAAGCTCACGTGATAGCGGCCGCTCGTCAGCGCGCGCGCCTTGGCGCCGAGCACGAGGTACTGCGCCGCGCGGACGCTGGCGCCGAACGCCACCCACTTCTTCACCGAGTCGGGCGCCTGCTTCGACTTCGGCCGGCTGGTGCGCACGAGGGTCAGCGCGTAGCGCATCACCGGCTCGGCCACCGGCACGCGGCGCACGAGCCGCTGGAACGCGATCGAGGTCGGCGCCGTTCACCGGCCGCGTCGAAGTGCGGATCCATGATCGCCGTCGTCGTCCGCACGACGTCGAACTCCTCGTCTTCCGGCGGATGCTCGATGACGATGTGGAACATGAAGCGATCGAGCTGCGCTTCGGGCAGCGGATAGGTGCCTTCGAGCTCGATCGGGTTCTGCGTCGCGAACACGTAGAACGGCTCGTGCGAGCTCGTAGGTGCGCCCCTGGATCGTGACGCGGTGCTCCTGCATCGCCTCGAGCAGCGCCGACTGCGTCTTCGGCGGCGTGCGGTTGATTTCGTCGGCGAGCACGATGTTGGCGAAGATCGGCCCCGGCGCGAACACCATCTGCCGCCGGCCGGTCGCCGTGTCCTCCTGGATGATGTCGGTGCCGGTGATGTCGGACGGCATCAGGTCGGGCGTGAACTGGATGCGGTTGAACTTCAGCTCGAGCACCTTGCGCCAGCGTCGCGATGAGCAGCGTCTTCGCCAGGCCCGGGCACGCCGACGATCAGGCTGTTGCCGCCGACGAAGAGCGTCAGCAGCACCAGCTCGATGACGTCGCGCCTGGCCGATGATCCGCTTCTGCAGCTCGGCGATGATCTGCTTGCCGGCCCGCGTTCATCTTGTCGGCGAGCGCGATGTCGTCGGCCGATTCGAAGTCCACGGTGTCTGTCGACATTGCCTTTGTGACTGCGACTTATGCCGTTACTTTCAGTGCGTCATCCCGTAAATGATGTAGTTCACGCCGAGCTTGTACGCCTCGTTCGACTCGTCGATCGGCTTGAAGCCGGTGTCCGAGAATTCCCAGAATTCGGAGATGTCGGTGTTGTAGTTGATCATCACCATCAGCCGCTTCGTCGGGTCGTTGTCCTCGAAGATGCCGCGGAAGCACCGGGCGGCCGCGATCGTAGGACTGCGGAATGATGTCGAACGAGTCGATTTCGAAGAACGAGTGGAAGATCGGATGCGACGGCATCCAGGTCGACGAATCGCGCGCTCGGGCAGCACGCGCTGCATGTTGCCGTCGAAGTTGTGCCAGCCGCCGCTGCGCGTCGAAATCGCCGCGGAAGTCGTCGAAGATCACGAAGCCGCCCTTCTGCAGATACGCGCGGAAGCGCGGCGGCCTCCGCGTCGGTCATCTCCAGTAGCCCGGCTCGGTCATGTAGGCGACCGGGTACTTGAACAGCTCCGGGTCGTCGAGCGCGAGGACGTCGCTGTCCTCGATGTGCGGCGCCGAGATAGCTGACCTCGTTCATGATCTTCATGAAGTTGCTCGGCCGCTGCCGCCGCGGCACGAGGTAGTCGTGCGACCAGGACGGCAGCGCCGCGATAGTAATAGCCGGCCGGCGGGCCGTTACGCAAGCCGCACGAACGTGAACTGGCCGTCGTACGTCGGCGTTCGGCGATCGGCGATCGAACGCGACCGGACGCGCCGAACGCCGAAGCGGCGCTGCGCCATCACGCTGACGCCGCGCGCGCCAGGAGCGATGACCACGGCGAGCGCCGGCCGTGCGTGCTCGACGGCTCGTCACTTCTTCGCCTCGAGCTCGCGAATCGCCTGCGTCTTGAGCGCGAGAGTCGGTCAGCAGCTTCTCCAGTCTGCTGCTCGTACTCGCGCCGGTCCATGCGTCGCTTTCGCAGCTTCAGCGCCGCCGATCTGCTGCTCGAGCGCGTCGCGCTCCGTCGACGAGCGCGCGCATCGCCGGGTCGCTCATGTCGACGTTCGCCGCCGCCCGCGCCCGATCGCGCTCAGGAACAGCGTCGCCGCCAGCTTGCCCTCGCCGCCGTCGTCGAGCGTCGCGTGCTCGGTGAGGAGCGTGCCGCCTTCTGCTGTAAGCGCCTCGACGACCTTGCGCCTTCGCGTACTCGAACGCTTCGAGACCGAGACGCGGCCGTTGCGATCGCGGTCGGCGGCGTCGTCGTCGAACGCTTCGACGAAGAACTCCGCGAAGCGCGTCTCGTTGCTGCTCGCCGCCGGTCTTCGTGGCGGTGACGATGGTCGCGGCCCGGGCGCGGCGAGCGCGGCAGGAACGCGCCGCTCGAGCTCGTCGTGTTGACGAAGACGACGCGCTGCGTCGGAGAACTTCGCGAGCAGCGTCGCGCAGTCGGCCGCGCGTGAAGTCCGGGCCGGGCAGGTTGAACGCCGCCGTCGTGCCGTCGAAGCTGCCGTGGCCGATGAGCAGGACGAAGACCTCGTCGTTCGGCGTGCGCGTTCGCCGCGAGATCGGCGAACGCCTTCTCGATGCCTTCCTTCGTGGAGCGGCCGGCGATTCGCGCGGGTCGAGCTCGGGCTTCTCGGCGAGATAGGTGATGTTCGCGTCCGGCACGCCGTCTTTCTTCTTCGGCGCGTCGATGAACGTCGTCGCCCAGCTGTGAAACTGCTTCGCGTGCTCCTCGTCGCCCGAGACGCCGGTGATGACGAGCAGATGAGTCTCCTGGGCGCGCGGCCGCGCAGACGTGCGGCAGCACGAACACGCGAACGCAGGATCGCAGAGCACGGCGGCTCAAGCGTCGATTCGCGACGTCACGCCAGCCCTCGCGTCGCGGCGGTAGCCCCACTCGGCGGCCGATGAGCGCGATGAGCAGGACGAGCAGCGATCGGCATGTCCCACAGCTCGCGCTCTTCGACGACCGTGACGCCGCGGCCGCTGTAGCTGATGGCTTCGGGCAGCGACGCGCGTTCGCCGGCGTGAAGAAGCGGCCGCCGGTCTCTTCGGCGATCCGCTTCAGCAGCGGCGCGCGCATCGCGCGCGTCGAAGTACTCGGCGTCGCCGGCCGACGCGCGGACGTGCATGCGCGGTGGACGCCGAGCGTCTTGTCGCTCGCGCGTCGGCCGTGACGGCTTGACCTCGTAGAAGCCCGGCTTCGTCGGGCACGAAGCTCGCCGCGGTACTCGCCGTCGTGCTCGACCGTCCACTCGAGCGGCACGTCGCTCGTCTTGCCCGACGGCGACGTCACGTGCGCGACGACGCGGCTGTCGTTGACCTCGACGTAGGCCGTGTCGAGCACCTCGGCCGTCAGCTTGATCGCTTCGCCCGGCTCGACGCGATCGTGCGTCGTCGTGACGTTCACCTGGTCGGGCACGCCGTCGACGAGCCAGCGGACCAGCCGCCGCCAGAACGTCGCGTGCGTCGTGTCGGTGACCGGCATCTTCGCGTCCATCTGCCAGAGCCACGAATCCTGGATCGGCATCGCGATCGCCTTGCCGCGGCCGTAGCGCTGATAGGCGAGGACGACCTGTTCCTGCCGGCGATTGTCGACCGCTGAGAGCAGCGACGTCGCGCCCGGCTTCACCGCACGTGAATCGGATTGACGGTCGTGACCGGCGGCATGTCGTTCCCACTTCGTCGTCGACGCCTCGTCGTTGCCCGCGATCTGCGTGACCGGGATACATCGCGCCGGCGCGCGTCGGGCGCACCGTCAACTCGTGAGAAGTACGGATCGGCGTGGCGTCCGGCGCCGGCTCGATCACGACCGGCAGCACTTCGCCGACCGGCGTGCCGCGCCCAGCCGCCTTCGGCAAACGCCCGGCGGCCGCCGAGCATCAGCAGCCCGCCGCCGCGCTTGCTGACGAAGTCGGCGAGCATGCGCAGCTGTTCGGGCGTGAACGACGCCGCCTCGACGCTGCCGAGGATGATGCGCGCGATACGCGAACAGCTCCTCGCGCGTCTTCGGGAAGCCCGCCGACCAGCTTCGTCGGGCGTAGTCGACGTCGAAGCGGTAGGTACTTGTTCTCGGCCGTGCGCTGCAGGACGACGACGCCGCAGGTTCTTGTCGTCTTCGACCGCGCGCCGGATGAACTTGGCATCTCCGGACCGCGGCTCGCCTTCGAAATACAGCACCTTCTCGCGGCGATCGTCGACCTCGATCAGCGCGTCGCGCGCGTTGTTCTGCGTGACCTGCTCGCCCGTGCTGCGCCGGCACTCGAAAGCGGAAGAGCCGCGCGCCGGCTTCCGACGCCGTGAAGCGCACCGGCACCGTCGCCGATTCGCCGTCGGCCGGCAGCGTCACCTCCTGCGTGCTCACGATGCCGCCCATCGTCTTCGACGTTGAGCGGGACGGTCTGGCCGCTGTAGCCGGTCTGCGACAGCGACGACGTCGACGACGAGCGACGTGCCCTTGAGGACGGCGCGCGGCGTCTCGACGCGCGTCACCTGGATGTCGTTCGCGAATCGCTCCTGGCCGACGCCGACGCGTGAAGACCGGAATCGAGCGCGCCTTCAGGCTCGCGAGCGGTTCGTCGATGCGCGGCGTCGGACGTGTCGGCGCCGTCGGTGACCATCACGAGGCCGGCGAGCGGCAGGCCGGCGAGCTCGTCGCGCGCGCGCTCGAGCGCCGGGCCGAGCCGCGTCGCGGTGCCGTCGAACTTCAGAGTCGGCCGCCGAGGCGACGCGGTCCGTCGACGACGAGAAGCGGAAGAAGCGCAGGACGAACCGCTGCGAGAGCGCGTTGAGCAGCGCGCCGTTCGGTCCGGCGAGCTGCTGCTGCACGAACGCGCTGCGCGGCTGGCCGTCGCGATCGGCGATTGCCATGCTGCGCGAATCGTCGAGGAGCACGCCGAGGAAGTTCTGCTGCGGCACCGCGGCCTTGAGCACGAGCGTCGGCCGGAACGAGGCAGAAGAGCAGCACCGCGAGAGCGGCAAGCCGCAGCGCGATGAGCACGACGCGATCGCGCGGGCTGGTCGTTCGCCGACACGCGTCGGTAGGTGAGCAGCGCCGCGATTGCGAGCACGGCCGCCACGACGAGCGCGATGAACAACGGGCGAGACAGTCCCCACGTGAACTCGCCCTGCTGGAACACGAGGAGCGGATATTTGAAGAGGAACCGGAAGACCCGATCGCCCACGACTGGATTCTACTGCGAAGGGCGACGAGCGCGGCGCGTCAGGCGCGGAGGTCTTTCAGGCGGGACCGCAGCCGCGCATACGTCAGCAAGGCCGCCTCGCCGAGCACGAAGCCGCCGAGGATCCACTCGCTCGCTCGAGCGCGCGGTCGCGGCCGTGGACCGCTGTTGACGGGCGGCAGGTCGTTGTCCACGTCGCAATTGGCGGCGGCGATGGCGGGCCGCAGCGTGCCGGCGCGCTGCTTTTCGTCGAATTCCTTCTCGGCCAGTGAGCCGAGCTTCTTCTTTTCGCCGATCGTCTTTTCGCCGGGGTCCTTGCCGTACGGCGACGCATGTTCGATTTCGGAATTGAGCTCGGCGCCCACGAGCACCGCGAGCGCGGACACATAGAACCAGGTCATCAGGATGATGATGCCGCCGATTGTGCCGTACGTCGCGTTATAGGATGAAAAATGTGTGACGTAGAATCGGAACCCGAGCGACACGAGCAGCCAGAGCACCGTCGCCACGACGGAGCCCGGCGTAATCCAGATCCACTCCTGCTCCGCGTCGGGCGCGTAATAGAACATCACCGCGACGGCCAGCGTGACGAGCGCGAACACGAACGGCCACTGCAGAATTTTCCAGGTCCACGTGAACGCCGCGCCAAGGTGAAACCAGTCTGCGATCTTTTCGGCGAGCGTCGGACCGATCAGCACGAGCGCGGTCGACAGCACGATGAAGATCGCAAGCGCGACCGTCAGCCCCAGGGCAATCGCCTTGACCTTCCACCACGGACGGCCCTCCTGGATGTCGTACGCCTGATTGAGCGTGTCCATGATCGCGTTCACGCCCGACGAAGTGCTCCAGATCGTGCCGAGCATGCCTAACGTGAGCAGGCCGCCGTCTTTGTTGCCCGCAATTTTCAGAATCTGATCCTGAATGAGCTTCAGCGCTTCGTACGGCGCGACGCGCGCAAGCGATCCCGTAATCGCGTCCAGCAGGCCATGCACAGGGATGAAGCTGACGATGGCAACGAGAAATAACAGGGCGGGGAAGAGCGCCAGAAAGAAGTAGTAGGCGAGCTCCGCCGCGAGGCCGAGGCAATTGTCGGCGATGACCTCGGCAAACGTGCGCTTGGCCAGCTCTGTCCACGTGACCGGGATTCGGAACGCCTTCAACATCAGTGGTCCCGCCTTTGATGCCGCAAGCCGGTGCCGACAGTCGGCGTCCACGCCGGCGGATCGCTGGCCGGGAACGAATCGGTCGACGCCTGGTGGACCTCGTCGCTGTTCGCGGTCCACCCGACGCGCTCGAGCGCGTCGTTGAACCACCGCCGCGCCTCCGAGAGGTCGCCCTCGCCGGTCAACGACCACCAGGCGAGCGACCCGCCCAGTCCGGCCAGCATCCAGCCGGTTGCGGACCGCTGCCGAAGTCCCTGGATCGCCAGGGCGCCCCCGCCGACGCCGACAAGCCATCGTGTCAGCGTGAGTTGTTCGGGCGAGCCGTCCCACCCGCGACGGTTCCACACGCTCGTTGGTTCGCGGTGCGCCGTGAGGTTGAGCTCATGGGCCGGTGTCAATGGATTCATGCGGACCGTCGATGCAAGTTCAGGGGCAGATCGCTCGGAACCGGCCATGACGCGTTTTCCTACACCTGACGTCACTGCTGTTACAGAAGATGGGCTTTTGATTCACGGCCGCTCGCACGCCGCGAAAACAGCCGAGCAGGTTTCCGGGCAAAATTCCACGTACGTGAAGCGCGCTTCACACCGGATTTCAATTTCGCGCGTGGCACATCCGTTGCTCAACAACGAGCAACACCCCCGGCACGACTCACACCGACGAAGAAGAGCGGAGGAAGCGATGACGCCTGAGCCCAATCGAGCGAGCGAAGAAGTGCTCCGGCGCGTTCAGGGAGAGTTTCTGGAAATGCCAGGGCTGCGGTTAACCGAGGCTCAGGCGCGTCGTCTCTGGGGCCTCGACGCGGCATCGTGCGATGCGCTCCTCGGCGCCCTGATCGATGCGAAGTTTCTGTTCAAAACCCGCGATGGCGCTTTCATGCGGATCGAGCACGCGCACCCGCAGAAGGCCGTGATCCGGAGAAAGAGCGCGGCCGCATAACGGCCACAAGATTCCTCCGAAGAGGAATGCCTGCCCTGCCCGCCGGGCTGGACCGCAAGTCTTACCTATGAGCCGTCAGCCAGCCGGCCGAACTGCCTTCCGAATTCACCCGGGCGGCCGACCTTCACCGGTCGCCGCCCGCGGCCAAGCCTCTCAAAACGCTTCCTGAATCGACAGATAGAATCCGCGCGACCCGTCTTTGCCCCAACCGTAGTCGGTGCAAAGGTTTGTGCGCGATCGCTTGTTGAGGAGCACCCGCATTCCGAAGCCGGCGCCGGGCGCGTAGGAGTCGAACAGCCTCGTCCCCGCGTCCACGCTGCCGATCGTCGTCGTGTTGAGGAACGCGACGAATCCCAGGAGGCCATTCTCGGTCAGCGTGTTCCGGTACTCGACCTCGCCGTAGGCAAGGTGCTCGCCGCGATATCGCCCTTCGCTGTATCCACGCGCCGAGCGACCATAGGTGTCGCTGGCGGTCGCCGGCAGATCGAGATACGGCGCCGTGCCGCCGACGACCATATCGCTCAGGAACCAGAACGCAAGCCGCTGCCGGCCGTTGGCCTGAAGGTTTCGGTACGTTCGAACATCGATGTAGAGCTCTTGCCAGCTGGAATCGCCTCCCAGAAAACCGTCGACGAACGTACGGTAGGTGGCGCTGGCGAGCCAGCCGCGCTGCGCGTTGATCGCGTTGTCGCGCGTGTCGTAGATCAACCCGACACCGGGGCCGGCCGAGGTCTGACCCTCCGACGCAAACCCGTTACGGTTCGTGTAGGCGACGTACGCCGAGTCGTCGAAGACGTCCGTGCTCGACGTGCCCGGCCGGATGTTCGTGTGCGCGCTGAAATTCAAACCGACGCCGACGTACAGTCCTCTGCCGACGTTCCGGTACAGTGACTCGTACAGCCGGAACAGGTTGTACTTGACGTTCGCGCTGTCCTCCGGTGCGGTGTCGCTGCCGAGACCGTACGTGGTCTGCGACGTGAGCGAGAGCCGGTTGTCGCCCTGCACGAACCACTGGTTGTTGTCGGTGAAGATCGCGAACTTCATCCCCGAAAGCGTCTGCCCCTTCTGCGAGACCTTGAGTCCGCCCGACACCGACGAGATGTGCGTCGTGTCGGTGTCCCCCTCGAAGAAGGCCACGTTGCCGGCAAGCCCCGCGTTCAGCCCCGTCGACGGCTTCGATCCGATGGACGGCGCGATGACGAAGAACTTGCGGGCGGCTTCCGCGTCGGCCGCCGACTTGTGCCGCGCAAGCCGCCACAAGTCGGCGACATCCATCAGCGCCGGGTTCGCGACGGCGTCGGCGGGGACGACGTCCTGCGCGCGCGCCGGCGTACATACGAGCGCTACAAACACGCCGCTCAGACAGAAGGAGAGAAACCGCGAGTTGATCAAGGGTACCTGTGTCGATTGTACCCGCGCGACTCCGGCATCATGTCAACGCGACGTACTCTTTTCACATGTACACTGGCGGCGATGCGCCGGCTCGTCATCGCCACGACCAACCCGCATAAAATCGACGAAATTCGCGGGCTTCTCGCCGGCCAGCCGTTCGAGATCGTCACGCTTCGGGAATGGCCGAGCGCGGCGGTTGCGGACGAGGCAGGCGCGACGTTCGAGGAAAACGCGCGCGCGAAAGCCCTGCACTACGCCGCGATTACCCGCGAGCTCACCGTCGCTGAGGATTCAGGGCTCGAAATCGACGCACTGGGTGGGCGCCCCGGGATCGAGTCGGCCCGCTTTGGCGGCGTTGACACCTCGTATCCAGAAAAGTTCGCGTTGATCTACGACGCGCTCGCCCACGTCCGAACAACGGATCGCACGGCGCGCTTCGTTTGCGCCCTCGCGCTCGCGCGCGGCGAAGACGTGCTGTTCGAGACGCGGCGCACGATCGAGGGCACGATCGGTGCGGAGCCGAGAGGCGCGGGCGGGTTCGGCTACGATCCGATCTTCTTCTATCCGCCGTGGGGCATGACCCTGGCGGAGGCCGGCGACCGAAAGAGCGCCGTGAGCCACCGCGCTCAGGCGATTCGTGCGCTCAGCACCTTCCTCGCTGCTGTTCATTGCTGAACAGCGCGAATCCCACACCCGGTCGGAATACGCGGGCGTCGCGCGGAAACACAAAGGATTCCTCGTCGTGGAGGTGGCGCACGGTTTGCGCCTGCGGTCGCAACCATGACGCTGTTCAACGACCTGCGCTACGCGATCCGTACCGGCCTGCGCGACCGAGGATTTACGATCGTGGCCATCGTCACGCTCGCCCTCGGCATCGGCGCGAACACGGCGCTGTTCACGATTTTCAACGCTGTGCTGCTCGAGCCGCTGCCATTCAAAGATCCCGAGGCGCTGGTGCGGGTCACGGTGGACTTCAACGGCCGGCACGTGCGCGACATCGGTCTGTCGGTTCCCGAACTGTTCGATCTGCGGCGGTCGGAGATTTTCACCGACATCGCCGGCGTGTGGCCGGTCAGCGCGAATTTGACCGAGACCAACGAGCCCGAACGCGTCGAAACGGCGCTCGTCGACGCGAACTATTTCACGATGCTCGGCGCGAGCGCGCAGCTCGGGCGCGTGTTCGACCGTTCCGACGCCGAGCCGGGGATCACCGAAGTCGCCGTCATCAGCGATGCGTTGTGGCGGCGGCGCTTCGGCGCCGATCCGCACGTCATCGGCAAGCGCATTCGAATCGACAACGACATGTACTCCGTGATCGGCGTCGCCGGGCCGTCGTTCCACCATCCCGGCCGCACCGACACCGAAGTCGAAGTGTGGGCCCCGGCGGGCTGGCTCAGCGCGCCGTTCCCGTCGCAGCCTGTCCGTCGCGCGTATCTCCTGCAGGGCGGCGCCATCGGACGCCTGCGGCCAGGGCTGACGATTGCCGCGGCGCAGGCGCGAATCGACGCGCTGGCGCAGTCGTCGCGCCTGCAGTTCGCGGCTGACTATCCCGGCGGCGCCGGATGGGCGCTTCGCGCGATTCCCCTGCACGACGATCTCGTCGGCAACGTGCGGCCCGCGCTGGTCATGCTCCTCATCGCGGTTGGCCTCGTGCTGCTCATCGCGTGTGCGAACGTCGCAAGCCTGCTGCTCGCGCGCTCCTCGGTCCGCCAGCGTGAGATTGCGATACGCCGGGCGCTCGGAGCAGGACGGCGCCGGCTCGTCCAGCAGCTGCTGACCGAGAGCGTGTTGCTCGCGGCGGTCGGCGGGTTTGCCGGACTGCTCGTCGCGGTGTGGGGCGTCGACGCGCTCGTCCACGTGAGCCCCGCGGACATGCCGAGGCTGCACGCCGTTGCGCTGAACGGATCGGCGCTCGCGTACACCGCGCTTCTCGCGATCGTCACCGGTCTTCTGTTCGGCGTCGCGCCGGCGCTGCACGCGGCAAAAGCGGACATCAATCAGGCGATCCGCGAATCGTCGCGGTCCACGACGGCTGCGGGTCGCGTGTCGCGCCTGCGCGGCGTGCTGGTCGTCGGCGAATTCGCGCTCGCGCTCGTGCTGCTCGTCGGCGCCGCCCTCCTCATACAGAGTTTCTGGCGGCTCCAGCACGTCAGCCTCGGATTCGATCCTGAGCGTCTGCTCACGGCGCGCATCTGGCTGCCGCAGCCGAACGACCCGGCGAGCGGGCCCGTATTTCAAGCACGATGTGCGAGTGTCCTTCTACAAGCGCGTCCTCGATCGACTCGCCGCGCTTCCCGGCGTTGAGCGCGTCGGCGGTGTAGGGACGCTGCCGCTCGGCGGCGCGACGGGCCGCCTGTCGTTTGCGATCGAAGGCCGCGACATCACAACCGGCGACACACCGACCGCCGAAGCGGCGCTTGCGACGCCCGGTTATTTCCCGACGCTGGGCATCGATCTCCTTCGCGGGCGCATGTTCGACGATCACGACACCGATGCCGTGCCGTCGGTGGCGCTCGTCAGCGAGAGTTTCGTCCGCCGCTTCTTTCCGGGTGAGGATGCGATCGGCCGTCGCATCGCGCCAGGTTCACGAGTGTCGGCGTCCGCAGGTCCTCAGCCGTCGGCGGCGAATAATTGGATCACGATCATCGGTGTCGTGCGTGACGTGAAATCGACGGCGCTCGAGCTCGAGCCGGCGCCCATGATCTACCGTTCGGTCTGGCAGTTCTCGAATCTCGGGCTCACGCTCACGCTTCGCGTTCACGGCGATCCGGCCGCGCTCTCGGGCGCCATTCGCCGCGAGGTTCACGCTGTCGATCCGAACGAGCCGCTGTTTGCGGTGAAGACAATGGATGAAGTCGTCGCGTCGGCGCTGGCGCAGCGTCGATTCACGATGCTGCTCCTTGGCCTCTTCGCGGCGACCGCCGTGATTCTCGCCGCCGTTCGGCATTTACGGGGTGATGGCGTACTTCGTGACCCAACGGACGCAGGAGATTGGCATCCGCGTCGCGCTCGGCGCCACGCGCGGCGACGTGCTCCGGATGGTGCTTGGACAGGGCGCGAAGCTCGCAGCCTTCGGCGTCGCGTTCGGCCTGGCCGGCGCGCTTGCGGCAATGCGCGGCGTCGCCGCGCTGCTGTACGAAGTGAGCCCGCGCGATCCCGTGACACTGGCCGTGCTGCCGGCCGTCCTTTCGATGATCGCGCTGATCGCGTGCTACGTACCCGCCAGCCGCGCCGCGAAGGTCGATCCGTTAATCGCGCTGAGGGAGAACTGATCAGAACAGCCGGTCGGGCTGCCAGCGCTTCTCATGATCGAGCAGCCACGTTTTTCGCTCGAGCCCGCCGCCGTACCCGATAAGCGATCCCGATGAGCCAATCACGCGGTGGCACGGCACGATGATCGCGATCGGGTTCGACCCGTTCGCGAGGCCGACGGCTCGCGACGCCCGCACGTTGCCAAGATCCCGCGCGATGTCGCCGTAGCTGCGCGTGTGTCCTGCCGGATATCGAGAAGGGCGCGCCAGACCCGCTGCTCGAATTCGGCGCCGTGCATCTCGATCGGTAGCTGAGTGATGTCGGCGGTCGCACCCTCGAAGTAGCGCAACAGCCAGGCGCGCGTCTGGTCGAGAACAGTGGAGTCGCGCTCCTCGATTTCGTGCGGAGGGAACCAGCGGTGCAGCCGCCGCTCGAGCCGATGGTGCCGCGCTGGACCGTCGAACTCGAGCGCGCACAGACTGGTTGGCGACGCGAGCGCGTACATGGCGCCGATCGGCGTCTCGATCGTCGCCCGCGCCAGGATCATGCCGGGCTCTTCACCAGATGCCCGACGATCGCGCGCTGCTTTTCTACGAGCTGACGGATGCCGTTGTCCGCGAGGTCCATCAGCGTCAGCAGGGCGTCGCGACTGAACGGCTGTCCTTCCGCCGTACCCTGGACTTCGATGAACCTCCCGCCGCCGGTTTTCACGATGTTCATGTCGACCTCGGCGCGCGAGTCGTCTTCGTACGCGAGATCGAGCAGCGGCTCGTTGTCGACGATGCCGACGCTGATCGCCGCGACGTAGTCGGCGAGCGGGATCGATCGGATCATGTCGCGTTCGCGCATTTTTTCCAGCGCGAGCGCCAGCGCGACGAACGCACCGGTAATCGAGGCGGTCCGTGTCCCGCCGTCGGCCTGAATGACGTCGCAGTCGATCCACACCGTGCGCTCGCCGAACGCCTGCAGATTCGTCACCGATCGCAGCGATCGGCCGATCAACCGCTGAATCTCCTGCGTACGCCCGCCGACCTTGCCCGCCGACGCCTCGCGCTGCATGCGGGTGTTCGTTGCACGCGGGAGCATCCCGTATTCGGCCGTCACCCAGCCCTTTCCCGTGTTGCGGAGAAATCCAGGGACACGGTCCTCGACGCTCGCGGTGCAGATGACCTTCGTGCGGCCCGCCTCGATGAGGACGGACCCCTCGGCATGTGGAAGATAGTGCGGCGTGATGGACGTGTCGCGGAGCTGGTCGGCGGGTCGATTGTCAGATCGCATCGTCAGAGTTTATTGCACCCACGTGAGATTTTTCGCGAGCGGCCGCCGCAAATCGACATGACCCGCGAGCGTGCCGACTTCCTTTCCCTCGATCAGCACCTGCACGGAGGTAATGGCCGGCAGGTTCGCGGTAAGCACGTTGACGATCGTATACACCGACAACAGCTCGCTCGTGCTGCCGCCGGTGTGCGCGGCGGCGAAGGGTTGTGTGAGATCGACATAGGCCTCCCCGCGCTCCGTCACGAAGAGCGCGCGCAGCGCCGTGTTGGGCGGAATGGCCGACACGATCGGCTCCGCCACCGCCGCGAGCTGGGCGTTCACAATCTCTCGCGCCTGCGGCGCGACGCCCTCGCCAAACGGCACGTCGCGCTCCGCTCCAACGAGGCGCGCACCATCGTCGGACACGTAAAACAGCCGCGCCTTGATCTTTCGCCCCGTGGGGGCGGCTGCCGTCTGCGGCGCGCTCGACGCGGCGCTGCGCGAAGGGACGGAACCGCGGCGCGGCATCGCGACGATCAGCACGCTGATAATCGCGGCGGCCACGCTGAGCGCTGCGGCGACGATGAGCGCGCGGCCGAGCGTCATCGGGCGCCTCCGGCTGGTTGGGCCTCCCGGAATTTGACGATGGCTTCGTAGATGGATTGAACGAGCGTCGCGTGAAAATCTGCGGCGGCGAGCTGCTTCTCCTGGGCCGGGTTCGACAGATAGCCCATCTCCAGCACCACGGCCGGCATGTTGGCGCCCTCGAGCACGCGGAGGGGCGCTTGCGCGAGCGGCTGCGGCGCGAGCGGCACGCGGTCCTGCAGCTGCTGCTGGAGAAGCTTCGCGAAGCCGTTCGATGCATCGAGATAGCGGAACTGCGCGAGGTCCCACGGAACGAGATCGATTTCGCGCAGTCCGCCGCCGAAGGTCGGCAGCCGCTCGGGTGCAAGGGATCCTGTCGCCGCGTGTTCGGCCTGAGGCGCGAACGCCGCCGAAAAGATGATCGCGCCGAGGGCGGCCTTTCGCGGCGAGGCGTTCGCGTGCAGGCTGACAAACAGGTCCGCCTTGTTGTTGTTTGCCATCGCGCTGCGCTCATCGATCGGCACATTCCGGTCGTCGTCTCGCGTCAAGAGCACGCGCACGCCGAGACGCCCCTCCACCGCGGCTTTCAGGCGGCGCGCAACCGTGAGCGCGATGTCTTTCTCTTTCACGCCGTTGCCGCTTTTCACTCCCTCGTCTTCACCGCCGTGGCCAGGATCGATGACGATCGTGTGGACCGCGGAGGCCGGCTGCGCGAGCGGCGGCGGCATGTCCGCCGGATTCGGGGTCGGTGGAGGCACCGGTGCCGCCGGCTGAGCCTCGGTCGTCTGAACCGCGACCAGATCGATCACCTGCCGGAGCGACGCGTCAGCCGGTTGGCCGGGAAGCGTCGTCGCGCGAAACGCGCCGAAACGCGGTCCGAGCTCCACGACGAGCGTGGCGGCGGGAACGACGCGGATGTTCTGGACGATCGACGAAGGCGGTTGCGGGGGCAGGACAGGTGTCGGAGCGTCGAGCGCGTCGGCGTCGAACTTTATCGAGAGGCGGTCGTTTTCCTGGGAAACGGAGCTCGTCGCGCGCGGCGCCGCGTCGATCGTCAGCCGCGCGTTCGCGCCTTGCGGCTCGTATCGAATCGTCAGGCGCGGCACGCGGAGATCGCCGACGATCAGCAGGTGCGACGGCTTCCGCAGATCGAGCCGCGCGTCGTAAATTGGTGCGAGCGCGCGGCTGATGAATTCGAGCGGGACGAGCCAGCGACGTCCGGCGCGCGTCGGCGCGGCGGGGAGCGATACGAGGCGTCCCGCGACCGACGCAAGCGCCTGGTCCGGCGTGAGGACGATCGTTTTTCCTTTGAACGATACGGTGATCGCCCCGGCCTCTTCGCGCACCGCAAGCTGAAAGTCAGTCGCCAGATCGTCGAGCGCGACGAGCTCCTGATCGTTGGCGATGGTCGTCGGCAGCGCGCGCCGGCCGTCTCTCGAGAGGACCGTGAGCCCCGTTCCCGCCGGGGGCTGGGTCGCCACGCCGCGGCCCAGCACGATGATGCCGAAGATGGCGGCGCAGAGGAAAATGGGCGGACGAAAATTCAAATGGGAGCTCTCGAGTGTCCGAGAGCCCCCATTGTATCGAAAGCGCGGCCGCGTCAGGTTTAGTCGACGATTCGCCGCGCGGCCGTCAGGCCGATGATGAGGAACACGAGGAACAACACGAGGAACAAGCCCGCGAGGAACTTCGCGATCGCGATCGACGCACCGGCAATCGTCGTGAATCCAAGAACCGCGGCTATGAGACCGATCACCAGGAACACCAGAGCCATGTGGAGCATTTCGTTTCCCTCCCCAACACTCTTTGTTTGCGAAACCCGTGCCGAGGTGGCGCATGGCTGAGTTTCCAGGCAGCTTTCTCGACGCCGCTATCGAGGAAGCCGAGCAGGGCTGTCGCGAAGGCGGTATTCCGATCGGAGCGGTGCTCGTCCATCGAGGCCGTATCCTCGGCCGCGGCCACAACCGCCGCGTCCAGCAGGGAAGCGCGATCCTGCACGGCGAGATGGACGCGCTCGAACGCGCCGGCCGACACCCGGCGTCAATCTACCGCGATAGCACGATGGTCACGACCCTATCGCCCTGTGCGATGTGCACGCGGCGCGATTCTGCTTTACGGTATCCGCCACGTCATCGTCGGCGAGAATCGCACGTTCATGGGTGAAGAAGAGCTGTTGCGGGCGCGGGGCGTGAGCGTCGAGGTCGTTCAGGACCCGCGCTGCATCGCGATGATGGAGTCGTTCATCGCCGAGCATCCCGGGCTGTGGAACGAAGATATCGGGCGGTAATGAGCTGGTGGCTGGTGGTTGGTGGCTGGTGGTTGGTAATTACCAATCACCAACCACCAACCGATTTCGAGGACTTACTTTTCCGCGCGGTATGTAATCGTCTCGCCGGCGAGGACATTGACGTCGAAGGCGAGCGGCGCGGCGTTCTGGCCACGGACCTCGATTTTGTGGGCGCCGGGCTCGAGATTCAGGTGCTGGAGCGTCCCGTCGAAGTCGTCCACGATGCCCGCGTAATACCCGTCCACGAACACCTGCGCATCACGCGGCGCGCCCTTGATTTTGACGCTGCCGTACGCGCTGCTCGGATCGCCTGGATAACCGTATGCGCCGTAGTACCCCGGTACAGACCGTACGGATAACCGTAGTAGCCGTACGGATACGCGTACGGATAACCATAGAATCCAGGATATCCAAAGTAGAAGCCGAACGAGAAGCCCGGATGGTACGGATAAAAGCCCGCACGGTACGGATAGTAGTACGGCCGAAACGGCACGGTGTGCACGACGCCGGGTGACACGACGCGCGGAGCGGCGACCGCGCGCGGCGCGGTCCGGACGGCCGCGGTGCCTCCCTGGTGCTGCGCCGACGCAGGCGCGGCAACGGCGAGTGCGGTTACGAGAAGAAAAGCGGTGAGGAACCTTGTCATGACACTACCACTCAGGCACCGGCAGGCTGGCACCTCCAGTATACGGCAACATGCCGTATCGTAAGTATCCGTCCCCATGGCTCAGGCGCTCGCCGACCTCACCGTTCTCGACCTGTCGCACGCGCTCGCCGGACCGTTTGCCTCGACGATGCTCGGCGACTATGGCGCCGATGTCATCAAAATCGAATCGCCTGATGGCGGCGACATGGCGCGGCGCTGGGGGCCGCCGTTCTATGGCGACGAGTCCGCCTACTTCGTCAACCTGAATCGCAACAAGCGGAGCCTCGCGCTCGACCTGAAGCAGCCCGCGGGGCGCGACCTGTTTTTCAGCCTGCTCGATCGCGCGGACGTCGTGATCGAAAACCTTCGCGTGGGCACGGTCAAGAAGCTCGGCGTCGACTACGCCGCCTGCCGCGCGCGCAACCCACGCATCGTCTACGCGGCGATCTCCGGATTCGGTCAGGACGGTCCCTATCGTGATCGCGCCGCGCTCGACCTCGTCGTGCAGGCCGAAAGCGGCATGATCAGCGTCACCGGCCCGGCGGAAGGATCCGGCGTGCGGTGCGGCATCTCGATCGCCGACATCACGGCCGGAATGTTTGCGGCGTTCTCGGTGATGACAGCGATGCATGCCAGGGACGCCACCGGCGTCGGCCAGTACATCGACGTGTCGATGCTGGAAGGGCAGATGTCGATTCTCGCCGGTGTGATCGGCACCTACATCGCCGACGGAGAAATTCCCCGGCCGATGGGCACTGCGTACAAGGCGTTGTTGCCCTATCAGACGTTTCACACGAAGACGCGCGACATCGCGGTCGGCGTCGGGAGCGATCAACTGTGGCCCGTGTTCTGTCCGCGATTGGGCTCGCCGACTGTGCCGAAGACGCGCGGTTCGCCACCAACGCCGCGCGGTCGGCCAATCGTGGAGCGCTCGTGGACGCCTTGCAGTCTGTGATCGGCACGAAGACCTACGAAGAGTGGGAGGCCGATCCTGCTGGCTGCGGGCGTGCCGGTCGGAGCCATCAACACCATCGCTGACCTCGTCGAGCATCCGCAGGTGCACGCCCGCGGAGCGCTTGTCGAGACGGAGCATCCGACGGCCGGCCGCATCCGCGTCGTCGGTCCGCCGGCGCGGTTGTCCGACACGCCCGGCGCGCTCCGGAGGCCTGCGCCGCGGCTCGGCGAACATACGAAGGAAATCCTGACGGCGATCGGCCTCGACTCCGAAGCGGTCGCGCGGCACGAAGCGGCCGGCGTCGTCCTATGCGGCACGCGTTAAGCTCTCGGTAGTGCGCGGGTCCTGGAACCCGCGATGGAGGAGTCGTGCTCTTATCCGGCAGGGTCGCGATCATCACCGGCGCCAGCAAAGGCATCGGCCGGGTGATGAGTCATCTGTTCGCGCGGGAAGGCGCGCGGGTGGTGTGTGTGGCGCGGTCGGCGGCGCTCGTCGAGGACACCGCAGCGTCGATCCGCCGCGCCGGCGGAGACGCGATTGCGGTCGTCGCCGACGCGAGCCTCGAACCCGATGCCGAACGGATTGTCGATGAAACCGTTCATGCGTTCGGCCCCGTCACAGCGCTCGTGAACAACGCTGGCGACTCCGGACCGACCAAAGCCGTCCAGGAATACTCCACGGCGGAGTTTCTCGAGACGATCAATTCGTCGCTTGTCAGCGCGTTCCTCTGCACCCGGTTCGCCGCGCCGTTCATGATCGAGGCCGGCGGCGGCGCGATCGTGAATATTTCCTCGATGGCCGCCCGGCGCGGGTTGCCGTTCCGCGTCGGCTACTGTTCGGCGAAGGCCGGCCAGATCGGGATGACGTACGGCCTCGCGCTCGAGCTCGGACGCCACAACATCACGGTGAACGCTATCGCGCCAGGCGCCGTCGCCGGCGATCGGATCGAACGCGTCGTCGCGGCGCAAGCGGCGGTCCGCGGCGTCCCTGTCGACACGGTGCGCAAGTCGTTCGTCGACCGATCGCCGCTCAAACGGATGTCGACGGCCGAGGACATCGCGTCGCTCGCCGCCTTCCTCTGCAGCGACATGGCGCGAAATATCTCCGGCCAATGCATTCCCGTCACTGCCGGTGAGGCCGGCTGAGGAGCGGTTTCGAAATCACGCGTGCGGGCGAACGATGTCGGCCGTCGCGCGATGGTAGACTGCGCCGCGTGAAAGCGGTGCTCTGCCGCGCCTACGGGCCACCCGAATCGCTCGTCGTCGAGGACGTGCCGCCGCTCGTCGCGGCGCCGGGAGAAGTCGTCATCTGCGGTGAAAGCGGCGAGCGTGAATTTTCCCGACGTCCTGATCATTCAGAACAAATATCAGTTCAAGCCGCCGCTCCCGTTTTCGCCAGGCAGCGAGGTGGCTGGCGTCGTGAAGTCGATTGGCGAGGGCGTCACCGCCGTGAGGCCCGGCGATCGCGTCATGGCGTTCACGACGTACGGCGGATTCGCTGAGGAAGTCAAAACGGATGTCGCGCGCGTCTTGCCGCTGCCCGACGGCATGGACTTCACGATCGCGTCGGCCTTCGTCCTCACGTACGGCACGTCGGACCACGCGCTGCGCGACCGCGGCGGCCTCAAGCCGGGGGAGACCGTGCTCGTGCTCGGGGCGGCGGGCGGCGTCGGAATCGCCGCGATCGAGATCGCGAAGGCGATCGGCGCACGCGTGATCGCGTGCGCATCGCGCGACGACAAGCTCGCGATCTGTCGCGAGCACGGCGCCGACGAGACGATCAACTATCAATCCGAAGACCTGCGCGAGCGCGTCAGGACCCTCACAAACGGCAAAGGCGTCGACGTCGTGTACGACCCGGTTGGCGGCCCCTACACGGAGTTGGCGCTGCGGTCGTGCGCATGGCGGGGGCGGCTCCTGGTCGTCGGCTTCGCGGCGGGCGAGATTCCGCGGATTCCGATCAATCTGACGCTGCTGAAAGGCTGTTCCATCACGGGCGTATTCTGGGGCGACTTCGTCAGGCGCGAACGCACGGCGTTCGCGGCCAGCGTCGCACAGCTCGTCCGATGGTACGCCGAGGGCAAGCTGCGGCCGCACGTCTCCGCGACGTTTCCGCTCGAGCGCGCAGCGGACGCCCTCGCGCTGATGGCGGCGCGCGAGGTGAAAGGGAAGATAGTTCTGACGGTGGGTGGATAACGTCAGGCGCGTTCGAAGAGCGCGGCCGCGCCCTGCCCACCTCCGACGCACATCGTGACGACGCCGTAGCGATGTTTTCGCCGCTGCATCTCGAGCGCGATCGTGCCGACCAGCCGTGCGCCGGTCATGCCGAACGGATGTCCAATCGAGATTGCGCCGCCGTTCGGGTTCAGCCGGTCCATCGGGATGCCAAGCGTATCTCGGCAGTAAACGACCTGTGACGCGAATGCTTCGTTCAGCTCCCACACGTCGATGTCGTCCACGCGCAGGCCCGCTTTCTTGAGCAGCTTCGGCACCGCGAACACGGGCCCGATGCCCATTTCGTCCGGCTCGCAGCCCGACACGGAGTAGCCGCGAAAAACGAGGAGCGGCGTCAGTCCGAGCGCGGTCGCGCGATCCATCGACATCACAACGGCGGCGGCCGCGCCGTCCGACAGCTGCGACGAGTTGCCGGCGGTCACGGTGCCTTCCGCGCTCTTGTCGAACGCGGGTGGCAGCGCCCGCAGACCATCCAGCGTCGTGTCCGGACGATTGCACTCGTCGCGATCGGCGAGGACATCCTCCTCGCCGGTTTTCTGTCCGCTTTTTTTGTCGAGCACGGCCCGGCGGACGGCCATCGGCGCGATCTCGTTCGTGAAAAAGCCTTCGCGCTGCGCACGGGCGATGCGCTGCTGACTGCAGAGCGCGTATTCATCCTGCAGCCGCCGCGTGATGCCGTACCGCTTCGCGACGACTTCGGCGGTATCGCCCATCACCATATAGATGCCGGGATAGTGCTCGAGCACCCACGGATTCGGCGACTTGTCGCGCTCCATCATCGTGATCGACTCGACGCCGCCGCCGATCGCGGCGTCGGCGCCTTCAGCGATCACCATGTGCGCGGCCTGGACGATGGCCTGCAGGCCGGAGTTGCAGAAGCGATTCACCGTGACGGCCGCGGTCGTCACCGGCATGCCCGCTCGCAGGGCCGCGATCCGCGCCACATTGTGCCCAGCCGCTCCGTGCGGCTGGCCGCATCCGAGAATCACATCGGAGATTTCGGCGGCATCGAGCTGCGGCACCTTCGCGAGGGCCGTGCGAATGGCATGCGCGGCGAGATCGTCGGGACGCGTCAGGTTGAAGGATCCGCGGCCGGACTTCGCGAGCGGCGTACGGGAGGCGGCGACGACGACGGCTTCTCTCATGGTTCTTGAATGAATTGTACCGCCGCCGGAAGACTCATGCGTAGTAGCGAACGAGCCACTCCACGGTGCACGCCGGCTTGTCGCTGCCGGCGCGCTCGATCGTGATGCCCCATGTCACGTGGACCGCGCCGCCGACGGTCTCGACCGCGAGCGGCGTAAAGCGCCCGCGAAGGCGAGACCCTGAAGGAACAGGCGACATGAATCGCACGCGGTTGCAGCCGTAGTTGATCCCGATCCGCAGCCCGGAAATCGAGACGGCGTCCCGGAGCAGAACACTCGTGAGCGCGAGAGTGAGAAAGCCGTGGGCGATCGTGGACTTGAACGGTGATTGTTCCGCCGCACGCACGGGGTCGACGTGAATCCACTGCCGGTCCTCGGTCGCCTCGGCGAACTGATCGATGCGCGCCTGGCTGACCTCGATCCAATCGCTGACCGCGATTTCTTCACCGATGCGGTCGCCGAGCGAGCGAACGTCAGAGATGGTGATCATCGCGCGACATCATGTGTAGAACCCGCGGCCTTCGGCGACCAGCTTTTCGAGGAGCGGCGCGGGCTGCCAGTAGTCGCCAAACCGCGCGCGATACTCCTTCACCCGCGCGAGAACGGTCGGCAGCCCGATCGTGTCGGCGTAGAACATCGGTCCACCACGATACCTGGGGAACCCGAAGCCGTAGACGTAGACCACGTCGATGTCTCCGGCGCGAAGCGCGAACCCGTCTTCGAGGACCCGGGCGCCCTCGTTGGCGAGAGCGGTCGTGATGCGCGCGACGATATCCTCGTCGGCGATTTCACGCCGCGTGACGCCGCGCTTCGACGCTTCCTCGCTCGCGATCCGGTCGATGAGCGGATCGACCGAACGGCTACGGCCGCCCGGCGCGTCGTACTTGTACCAGCCCGCGCCCGTCTTCTGCCCATACCGGCCCATCTCGAACAGCCGATCCGGAACGGCCGACTGTGGACCTTCCGCGCGGGTCTTGCCGATCGATTTCAGGTACATGCGGATCCGTGCGCCGACGTCGATGCCGGCGATGTCCTGCATGCCGAAGGGCCCGAGCGGCATGCCGAAATCGGTGAGCACACGGTCGACCTGGGCCACCGTCGCGCCTTCCTCGAGCAGCAGATACGCCTCACGCATGTAGTACGCGAGCATGCGGTTCGCGACGAAGCCAAAGCAGTTGCCGACGACGACGCCGACTTTCCCGAGTTTCTTCGCGAGCTTCAGCGAGCTCGCGACGACGTCCTTTCCGGTTTCCTTTCCGCGCACGATCTCGAGCAGCTTCATCACGTTGGCGGGGCTGAAGAAATGATGGCCGAGCACCTGCGACGGCCGGCCGCTCGCGCGGGCAAATGCATCGATGTCGAGCGTGGAGGAGTTGGACGCCAGAATACAATCCGCGCGCGTCACCTTGCCGAGCTCTGCAAACGTCGACGTCTTCAGCTCCATGTTCTCGAACACGGCTTCGACGACGATGTCGACCTGGTCGAATCCGTCGTAGTTCGTCGTCGGCGTGATGAGGGCGAGTGTGCGCTCGACCTGCTCGGCCGTCATTTTGCCCTTCGACATGGTGACGTCGTAGTTTTTGCGGATCGTCGCGACGCCGCGATCGAGCGCGGCGTTGTCGACGTCCTTCAACAACACAGGGATTCCCGCGTTCGCGTAGGTCATCGCGATCCCGCCGCCCATCGTCCCCGCGCCGACGACAGCGGCGCGCCTGACGTCGTGGGCCGTCGTATCTTTCGGAATGTCCGGAACCTTGGAGACCTCGCGCTCCGCGAAGAACAGGTGCCGCAGCGCCTTGGACTCCGTGGAGACGACGCATTCGGCGAACAGTTCGCGCTCGCGGATTGACCCGGCGTCGAACCCCTGCACAAGGCCGGCTTCCACAGCATCGACGGCGGCGAACGGCGCATGCAGTGCTTTGGCCGTCGTCTTCAGCGCGTCGCGCACGCTCGCGCAGATCCTCACGCCTTCGCGTGCATCCTCGGCGCGCAGCGGGATCTCGCGGGTTTTTCGGACCTCACGCCGCGCCGCCTTCTCCTTGGCGAACGCGACCGCTCCGGCACGCAGTTCGCCGTCGATGATGGCGTCGAGGATGCCAGCGGCGTGCGCTTTCGGCGCGGGGATCGCTTTGCCGTCGGTGCACATCTGCAGTGCCAGCGCGACGCCTGCGAGGCGCGGCAGGCGCTGCGTGCCGCCGGCGCCTGGGATGATCCCGAGCAGCACTTCCGGCTGGCCGACGTGGGCGTTCGCCGCGGCGACCCGGAAATGACACGACATCGCGACTTCCATCCCGCCGCCGAGCGCGTTGCCATGGATGGCGGCGACGAGCGGCTTGCTCGCATCCTCGAGTCGACGAAGCATCGCGTGCGTTCCCGCCGATCGGCTCATCGCGTCGGCGCGAGTCTTCAGCAGGTCGAAAATCTTGATGTCCGCGCCGGCGATGAACGTCGAGCCGGCGCCGATCGAGCACAATGGCGTCTGCGTTCGCGTCGGCCACGGCCTGCGCCACCGCCGCGTCGATGGCGTCCCAGACGGCCGGTGCCAGTGCGTTTACGGGCGGGTTGTCGATTGTGACGACCGCGACACGGTCGATGAGGTCGTAGCGAACGAGAGCAGACATGCGGACGAACTCCAGCTAACCGGTCGGAAAAGGAGAATCGCGACTCTCAATCGCGATGCAGGTCGTGGTGGCATGCGCGTACAGTTTGCCGCGTGCGTCGACGATCCGCGCTTCCGACACGCCTGTCCGCTGCCCGACGTGAATCACCGTGCCTTCGCAGCGCACGTCGCCGACATCGACCGTGAGCGCCCGCGTGAGATTGACTTTCAACTCGAGCGTGGTGAATCGCCGGCCTGCGGGCGTGGTCGAGTTGATCGCGCAGCCGAGCGCGGTATCGAGCAGCGTCGCGGCAAAGCCGCCGTGGGCCACGCCCGTGCCGTTGTAGAACCGCTCTTCCACCCGGGCGGCGAAGACCACGCGTCCTTCTTCCACCTCGACGAGCCGAATTCCGAGGAGTGCAAGCATCGGCGGCGGCGGAACGTCGCCGGCGAGCATCCTTCTGAAAAACTCAATCCCGCTCATCATGCCGCGGGTGTCGATGAGTGTCATGGTCTGGTGGACGCGGCGTGTTCGTCGCGCAGTACACGATACAGGATCTTGCCGACGGCGCTCATCGGCAGCCCGTCTCGCACGTCGACGTGGCGCGGCACCTTGTACGCGGCGAGGTCGCGCTTGCAGTGCGCGACGATCTCGGCCTTGTCCACCGCGGCGCCCTCCTTCAGAACGATGCACGCCTTCACCACCTCGCCATGATAGCTGTCGGGGATGCCGATGACGGCGGCCAGCCGCACGGCGGGATGCGAATACAACACCGCTTCCACTTCCGACGGATACACGTTGAAGCCGTCGACGATGATCATGTCTTTCTTGCGCTGGACGATGTAGCTGTAGCCATCCTCGTCCATGCGCGCGATGTCGCCGGTGTGAAACCAGGTGCGTCCGTCGAGATGCGTGCGAAGCGCGTAGGCCGTTTCCTCCGGCCGGTTCCAGTACCCCATGAACACCTGCGGGCCGGCGATGCAGATCTCGCCCGCTTCGCCGACCGGCATCTCGCGAAGACCGGTCTCGACGTCGACGATTTTCATGTCGGTGTCGGGCACGGGCAGTCCGATGCTGCCAAGCTTCCGGTCCGACAGCTGCGTAGTGCTATGGGTGACGGGAGATGTTTCGGAGAGGCCGTACCCTTCGTTCAGCGGCCGTCCGACCCTTTTTTCCCACTGCTCGAGGACTTCGACGGGACACGGCGCGCCACCGCTATTGAACGTGCGGACCCTCTCGAGGCCGAATTCCGCGATCCGCGGATGATTCAATAGTCCGACGAACACCGTCGGCACCGCCGGGAAGTAGGTTGGGCGGAAATCGCGAAGGGCGGTGAGCACCTGTTCCGGATCGTACTTGGGCAGCAGCACCTGCAGCGCGCCTACCCAGATGGCCTTCATCATCCCGACTGTGAACGCGTAGATGTGGAAATACGGGATGACGAGCAGATAACGCGCGTCGCCGCGCGGAGGCGTCCGATACATGAACGCCTCGGTCTGCACGACGTTCGAAAAGATATTCGCGTGCGTCAGCATCGCGCCTTTGGGCGCGCCGGTGGTGCCGCCGGTGTACTGAAGCGCGGCGAGATCGTCACCTGCAATCTTCACGAGCGGAATGTCACGTTCGCCCGCGTTCGCCAGATCCGCGAGCGCGATCGTGCCGTCGGTCCGCGGCGGCGGCGCGGCGGCGGGCGAGTATTCGGCGAGCGACGTGACGATGATCCGCTCAAGAGATGTCTGCGGGCGAATACCGAGCGCGAGCGGCGCGAGCGCATCGAGCGTGATCAGCGCGCGCATGCCGGAATCGGCCGCGACGTCGAGCACTTCGCGCGCGGTGTAAATCGGGTTGATATTCACGACGATCGCGCCAAGCCGCAGAATGGCGAACGTGGCGATCACATACTGCGGGCAGTTCGGCAGCATGATGCCGACGCGGTCGCCTTTCGCGATCCCGAGCCGCGCGAGCGAAGTCGCCAGGAAATCAGTGCGGCGCTTGATCTCCTGGAAACTGAGCGTCGCGCCGAGGAACGAGGTGGCCGGCGCGTCCGGCATGTCCACCGCGGTTGACGCGAGGATGTCGTAGAGAGGCCGCTCCGGATACGTCAAGTGCGGCCGCACCCAGTAATCGTAGTGCTTCAGCCACGGCCGCGCCGCGTACGGCGAACGCGTGTCGCTCCTGGTCAGGTGCTCGGTTACCTGCGTCATGCGATTGTCCTGCCCCCGTCGACGACGATGGTCTGGCCGGTGATGTAGTTCGACGCGTCGGCCGCAAGAAACACGCAGACGCCTTTCAACTCGCCCGCTTCGCCCACCCGCGCGATGGGGCTCGACGCCTTAATCGCGTCCTCGGCGAGCGTGATCGCGGCGTCCGCCAGGCGCGAGTGGAAGAATCCCGGCGCAATCGCATTGACGCGGATCCCGCTCCGCCCCCACGAGGCAGCCAGTTCCCGCGTGAGCCCTAAGAGCCCGGCCTTCGTTGCGGCGTACCCGGCGAAATGCGGTCCGTTCACCGATCCCTGGAGCCCGGCGATCGACGCGACGTTGATGATGCGGCCCCATTTGCGCGTGAGCATGTCGCGCGCCGCCGCCTGGGCGAACAGAAACGCGCCGGTCAGGTTGACATCGACGACCTTCTGCCATTTGTCGAGCGGCATCTGTTCCGGCTCCGACGCCCACGTCACACCGGCGTTGTTGACGAGAATGTCGACCTTGCCGAATCGTGCGATGGTTGCGTCGACGACGCGAGCGACGTCGCGTTGACGGGCCACATCGCACACGACGCCGTCGACGGCGAACCCGCGGCGGCGCAGTCGATCGACCGTTGGCGTGAGCCACTCCTCGCGCCGGGCGCACAGCATCAGCGAGGCGCCCGCTTCGGCAAGGCCTTCGGCCATCTCCTCGCCCAATCCGCGCGAGCCGCCGGTCACGATTGCCGCGCGACCCGTGAGGTCGAACAATTCGCTGACGGTTGGCACGTGGCAGGCTTATACTTCCCGGCTTCTCAAACTGTCAACCAACGCGCGCGGCCGCACTCGCGATCTGTTCCCTCTTATGCGATCGCGCGGTTCTCTTCTGTTTCGTGTTTCGTTTGGAGAACTTTTTTATAACGAAGAAGGAAAGAGCGGGAACCTCAAGCGTTATCCGTGGATTTCCCTTTATGTGTCAGATCGCTGGGCACGAACACACCCTTGCTCAAACGATCGAGGACGTCTTCGTAATCGACGACGCCGCGGATGAGGTGACCCGGATTGGCGGCAGAACTCTTGGGATCTGCGTCTTTCGGTGCTCGAGAGGCGGCCTCCGGGTTCGACGCGCGGAGGTCGCGTGGGGAGGGCATGATCCTGACCGGAGCAAGCGGCGTGCCGATTTGTTTGTAGCAACTACTGGAGTCATCAGAACCCGGCGATTCGTGTTTGCCGCTCAATTTTCGCCGACGTGACGAGCGGCACGTCAGGCGTGAGCCCGCCGCCGACGAGCTCCGTCCACGCGCCGTCAGACAAACCGACGCGGACCGATTTTGCCGCGACGCCTGTCCCGACCTTCAGCCACACCAGCCGCATGCGCACATCGGCGTCACCGTCGTCCGACTCGCGAACCGCGACGGCGTCTGGCGCGTGCAATGCCGCCAAGACGTCGGCCGACGGCCGGAACATCAAGGCGAGATTCGGAATGCGCATGGCGTTTTCCCGGCGCGAGCCGTCGAGCACGACCGTGGCGGTCATCCCCGGGCGGAGCCGCTCATCAGGATTGTCGACGTCCACGATCGTCGTGTAGCTCACCGTGGTTCCCGACGGCCCGGTATTGGAGGGTGGCACGGCCGCGGCCGGCGGGGTCAACAGCGACGAAAGAGTTGTGACAGGAGTCGTCGTCGTCGTTGTCCCCGTGCTCGTCACCGGCTGAAGCCGGATTTCCTCGACGACGCCGTGAAACGGCTCGCTCGGATACGAGCCGACCTGGAACCTCACGGGTTCACCCGGCACGATGCCGTCGACGTCCGACTCGTCGATCGCGACCTGCACCTGCATCCGCCGCAGGTCGGTGGCTATGGAAAAGAGGGTCGGCGATTGAACGGAGGCCGCCAGCGTCTGCCCCACATCGACGTCGCGGGCGACGACGATGCCGTCAATCGGCGAGGAGATGGCCGTCCGATCGACGTCGAGCTGCGCCTGTCTCACCTGAGCCTCCGCGTCCACGACATTCGATTTCGCGGCCGATAGATCGGCGCGAGCGACGCCCGCCGCGATTCGCGCCGCGTCGAGATCGGACTGCGGAATCAGCTGCCGCGCGCCGAGGGCTTCCGCCCGCGAGAGCTTGATCTCCGCGTCGCGAACCACCGTTTCGGCGCCTGTCTGATCCGCGCGAGCCTTTCCGAGCGTGGCCTGCGCTTGTCGCAGTTGCGCCTCGTAGAGCGACGGATCCAACCGCGCGATGATTTGTCCCGCGTGCACGATCGAATTGAAATCCGCGTACAGCGTCTGGATATTACCCGACACCTGCGAACCGACGTCCACGGTTCGAACCGCTTCGAGCGTGCCCGTCGCGACAATCCGCCGCACGATCGTGCCCGACGTCGTGTTGACCGTGTCGAGATCGACGGCGACGACGGGCTGGAGCGCCCACGCGACGATGCCCGCCAGGACGCCGATGACAAGCACGCCGACAATCATGACGCGCCGCTTCATGCGATCGATCACACACCATGCGCGGCCTCGATGAGTGTGTTCAGTTGTTGAAACGTTGGTGACAGACGTCCGAACCGGGACGATTGTTTCTTTATGCCGGTGGTGGCTATTCGTCCGTCTTTCGGTCGCGTCGATCATCTTCGAGGCGCAGCGGAAGCGCGGAGGACGAGGACGGGGAGAGGAGACCGGAGCGCGTGTACGTGATCAGCTTGTCGCGTGTATCCGAGATGTCGAGATTGCGCATCGTCAGCTGACCGATGCGATCGAGCGGCGTAAAGAAGGCCTCACCCTTTTCCATCGTCAGCCGCTCCGGGTGATATGTGAGATTCGGGCTGGTCGTATCGAGGATGGAGTAGTCGTTGCCGCGACGAAGTTCGACCGTCACTTCGCCGGTAACCGCCCGCGCGATCCACCGCTGCGCCATATCGCGCCGCATCATCGCCTGCGGGTCGAACCAGCGTCCCTGATAAAGGAGCCGGCCGAGGCGCCGACCGTTGTCACGGTACTCTTCGATCGTGTCCTCGTTGTGGATGCCGGTCACCAGCCGTTCATATGCGATGAAGAGCAGCGCGAGCCCGGGTGCTTCGTAGATCCCGCGGCTCTTCGCCTCGATGATCCGATTCTCGATCTGATCGCTCATGCCGAGTCCATGCCGGCCGCCGATGCGGTTCGCCTCGGCCAGGAGCGCGACCGGATCGTCGAACGACGTGCCGTTCAGCGCAACGGGCTGGCCTTCATCGAAACGGACGGTGACCGTTTCCCTCGGCACGCGCACGTCGTCGCGCCAGAAGGCGACCCCCATGAGCGGCTCGACGATCGTGACGCCCTTGTCCAGGAACTCGAGATCCTTCGCTTCGTGGGTCGCGCCGAGCATGTTCGAGTCGGTTGAGTACGCCTTCTCGGCGCTCATCCGATAGTCGAGCCCGGCGCGCCGCATGTATTCCGACATCTCGCGGCGTCCGCCGAGCTCGTCGATGAACTGCTGATCCAGCCACGGCTTGTAGATGCGCAGGTTCGGGTTCGCGAGCAGACCGTACCGGTAGAAGCGTTCGATGTCGTTGCCCTTGAACGTGCTCCCGTCGCCCCAGATGTGGACGTCGTCGTCCCGCATGGCGACGACGAGCATCGTGCCGGTGACCGCGCGACCAAGCGGCGTGGTGTTGAAGTACGTGATGCCGGCCGTCGAGATGTGGAATGCGCCGCACTGCAGCGCCGCGAAGCCTTCCGTCACGAGCTGCCGGCGGCAGTCGACGAGCCGCGCCTTCTCCGCGCCGTACTGCAGCGCGCGCCGCGGAATCTCGTCGTAGTCCGGTTCGTCCGGCTGCCCGAGGTTCGCGGTATACGCGAACGGGATCGCGCCCTTGTGGCGCATCCAGTGGAGCGCGGCGCTCGTGTCGAGCCCGCCGGAGAACGCGATGCCGACTTTTTCGCCGGCGGGAAGCTTCTGAAGAATCGTTGCCATGTAAGCGGTGTTTCAAATCATACGTGACAAGGTCGCCCGGCTGAAGCCTCGTGCAGGTGTTCCGGTAGAATCGAGCGCGTGGCGGGGTGGTCGAAGCTAAGGCGGCGTTTTTTTCCCAGACGACGGGTGCGCGCACGCGCCCTCGAGATCATCCGCGACGTGCGCAGTCCGCAGCTCGGCAACACCCGCCCTGTGAGCGTCTACCTGCCGCCTTCATACGACCAGAGCAATCGGCGCTACCCGGTCATTTACATGCAGGATGGTCAGAATTTGTTCGAGCGTTCGACGAGCTTCGCCGGCGATTGGGGTCTCGTCGACCGGCTCGATGCGCTCGCGGCATCAGGAATCGAAGCCATCGTCGCCGGCGTCTGGAATTCGCCTGAGGAGCGCCTGAACGAGTACAGTCCGTTTCGCGATGCGAAGCACGGCGGCGGCTCCGGCGATCGGTACCTCGCGTTCCTCGTGGACACGGTGAAGCCGCTCATCGACTCGAAGTTTCAGACGGAGGCGGCGCCCGGGTCCACCGGGATCGGCGGCAGCTCGATGGGCGGCCTTATCAGCGTGTACGGTCTGTTCACGCGCCCCGATACATTCGGGTTCGGTTCCATCCAGAGTCCCTCGGTGTGGTTCGCTGAGGCGGCGGTCCTGGAGTTCGTCTCGACGTCCCCGAAGCCACCGGGGCCGCTGTATCTCGACGTCGGTCGGAAGGAAGGGGAGCGCGAGCTCGGCGACGTGCGGCGGCTCCGCGAGCTGCTCCTCGCGAAGAATTATCGCGACGGTGCCGACCTGATGTACGACGAAGACCCCGACGGCGAGCACAACGAAGCCGCGTGGGGACGACGGTATCCGCGGGCGCTCGCGTTCCTGCTGTCGCGGAGCGCGCCTTGAACGCCGAACATTTCGGCTGGTATAGTCCGGCGCTCGGCCGCGACATGCGCGTGCTGATTCTCGGCCACGCGGGCGCACGTGTTCTTGTCTTTCCCACGAGCGGCGGCGGTTATACCGAATGGGCCGAGCGCGGGATGCAGCACGCGCTCGAGGAGCACATCGCGCGCGGTTGGGTCCAGCTGTTTTGCGTCGATCACGTGCACGGCGAAAGCTGGTATGCGGAACATCTGCACCCGGGGACGCGCGCGTGGCGGCACTTGCAGTACGACCAGTACCTGACGGCGGAACTTCTGCCTTTCACCGCGTCGCGGAACGCCAACCCGTTCGTCATCGCGATCGGCGCGAGCTTCGGCGCATATCATGCGGCTGCGTTCGGCCTCCGCCATCCCGATCTCGTGCATCGGATCATCGGCTTGAGTGGCCTGTACGATATTCGCCGGTTCACCGGCGGCTACTCGGATCACAACGTGTATGCGGTAAACCCAGCCGAGTTCATCCCGCACGAGCACGACGCGTGGCGTCTCGACGCGATGCGGCGCCAGGACATCATTCTCGCCGTCGGCAGCGACGATCCGCTGTGTGACAGCAACCGGCATTTTTCGAGCTTGTTGTGGAACAAGGGAATCGGCAACGCGCTCCGCGTCTGGAACGGCTGGTATCACGATTGGCCGTACTGGCAGCAGATGACGCAGCGCTACATCGGCGGACACGACTGAGACGGAGCGCTCACGATGACAAAGCGAATCGGATTGCTCGTAGGCAGAGAGTGGTCGTTCCCGCCGAGATTCATCGAGGAAGTGAAGCGGCGCAACGCCGGGGTCACCGCCGAATACGTATCGATCGGGGCGGTCGGCATGGACGAGCCGTGTCCCTACGACGTCATCATCGATCGCATCTCCCACGAAGTACCGTTCTATCGCACGTACCTCAAACAGGCCGTGCTCCAGGGTTGTTACGTCGTCAACAACCCGTTCATGTGGACCGCCGACGACAAATTTTTCGGCGCGGCGCTCATCACGAAGCTTGGCGTCGCCAGCCCGAAGACCTACGCGCTTCCGAACAAGGCGTACGTCGCCGGCATCGTGCCGACCGAGAGCCTGCGGAATCTGAAATATCCGCTCGATTGGGAAGGCCTGGCGCGCGAGATCGGCATGCCGTGCATCTTGAAGGATGCGCACGGAGGCGGCTGGAAAGAGGTCCATGTGTGCCGCAGTCTCGACGAGCTCATTCGCGCCTACGATCAGTCGAGCCTCCTCACGATGGTCGTCCAGGAGTTCATCGACTGGACGCATTTCGTCCGCTGCATGTGCATCGGCCAGGACGATGTGCTGGTAATGAGTTATGACCCGCGGCAGCGCCGCTATCTCGTCGAGCCGGGCTGGCTCGGTCCGGCCCTCGAACAACGCATCGTCGACGACGCCAAAGCGATCGTCCGGGCGCTCGGTTACGACATGAACTCGATCGAGTTCGCGGTGCGCGACGGCGTGCCGTACGCCATCGATTTCATGAACCCGGCGCCCGACATGGACGTCAACTCGCTGGTTGGCCCGTATTTCGAGTGGGTCCTCACGCACATGGCCGACATGGCGATCCGGCTCGCGACACAGCCGCCAGATCGCATCAAAGATCTGCGGTGGAACACGCTCTTTGCGGCGACGCGGCCGTGACCGCGCACGTCGACGCCTTCCACGAGCTTCTCACCGACGAGGTCGCGCAGGCGTCTGGGGCAATGCTCGACGAGCAGCTGCGTCGCCGAGTCTTTTCTTCGGCGATCGCGCCCTGTGCACGGTGCTGAGGCCGCGGCTGATGCTGGCGGAAGAGCACGTCAGCCTGGAGCGCCGTGTGAAGCTGCTGCTGCGCGCTTTCGCGGTCGCCTATGCCGCCGCGCTCGAGCAGGTCGCCGTCAGGCGAACGCTGCGGCTCGCGGACTGGGAAGAGCAGATGCTCGCCTCATATCCCGGGTTTGCCGACCCCAGTCCGCACTCGAGACTCGATCTTTTTCTGGACGACGCCGGCGGCATGGCGGTGACTGAGTACAACGCCGAAACGCCGGCCGGCGCAGGGTTCTCGGACGCTCTCACGGATGCGTTCTTCGACCTGCCGGTAATGCGCTTGTACGCCCGTCAGTACGACGTCAGGCCGCTTCCTGCGCGGCATGGCGTGGCCCGGGCAGTGCTCGATTCGTGGAGGGCCTTTTCAGGATCGTGGCGCGCACCGTCAATCGCGATCGTCGACTGGCCCGGCCTGCCGACGCGCAACGAATTCGCGTTCTTCGAGCGGTACTTCCGGGAGCTGGGACTCGTGGCTCGCATCGTCGAACCGGCCGAGCTCGACTACCACGGCGGCCGTCTGTACGCCGGCGGCGACGCGATCGACGTCATCTACAAACGCGTTCTGCTTCACGAGCTCGTCGCCGACGGCGGACTCGAGCAGCCGATCGTGCGCGCGGTGCGCGACCGCGCCGTGTGCATGGTGAATCCGTTCCAATGCAAACTGATGCACAAGAAAGCGAGCCTGGCGGTGCTCAGCGACGAGCGGCACGCGCGCCTGTTCGACGCGGCGTCGCGAACGGCCATCCGCGACTACGTGCCCTGGACCCGCGTCGTCGAGGAGCGGCGGACGGAATACCGGGGCGCTCCGGTCGATCTCGTGCCGTTCGTCGCCGAACACCGCGATCGATTCGTGCTGAAGCCGAACGACGACTACGGAGGCGCCGGGATCGTTCTCGGATGGACCGTCGAGGACGAGGAATGGTCAGCCGCCGTCCAGCGCGCGCTCGCATCGCCGTATATCGTGCAGGAACGCGTGTCGATCGCGAGCGAGCCGTACCCGAGCCTCATCGACGGACGCGTCCAGGTCATCGATCGCATGCTCGACACCGCGCCGTTCGTTGTCCATGGGCAATACGCGTCTGGATGTCTGACGCGCTTATCGACGTCCGCGCTGCTGAATGTGACCGCCGGAGGCGGATCGACCGTGCCGATGTTCGTCGTCGAGAAGAGATAGCGTGTGAAAGCCCAGTTGATCACAGGCCACAGAGGCACAGAGAACACGGAGCCGCGCTTCAGTGGCTCGGGGCGCATAGAACTTGTCTCTCTGTGACTCAGTGACTCTGTGGCCAATAATCTCGTGATCTCAGAGTGAACATATGAAACCGCCGTCTCTTACGCTCGGGATCGAAGAGGAGTATCAGATCATCGATCCGGAGACGCGCGCGCTGCGCTCGTATATCACCGAGATGCTGCGAGGCGATCACGTCACGCTCGGTGAGGTGAAGCCCGAGCTGCACCAGTCGATGGTCGAGATCGGCACGAAGGTCTGCCGAACCCCTGCGGAGGCGAAATCGGAGCTGGTACGGCTGCGCGGCCTCGTGATGGGGCTGGCGGGCAAGAGCGGGCTGGTGATCGCGGCCGCCGGCACGCACCCGGTTTCGTCGTGGATGGAGCAGGAGATCACCCCGCTCGAGCGCTACATGGGGGTGAAGGAGGACCTCGGCGACCTCGCGCAGCGCCTGTTGATTTTCGGGACGCACGTGCACATCGGCATCGAGGATCGCGACTTCATGATCGACGCGATGAACGTCGCGCGGTATTTCGTGCCGCACGTGCTCACGCTGTCGACGAGCTCCCCGTTCTGGATGGGCCGGAATACCGGTCTGAAATCGTACCGCAGCGTCGTCTTCAAGAACTTCCCCCGCACGGGGACGCCGCCGATATTCAGATCGTGGAACGAATACGAGGCGATGCTCGGCGCGCTCGTGCGTACCGGCTGCGTGCCGGACGGCTCGAAGGTCTGGTGGGATGTCCGGCCGAATCATAGCTATCCGACGCTCGAGTTCCGCGTGTGCGACGTGTGCACGCGGGTCGACGAAGCCATCTGCATCGCGGCGATTCTGCAGGCGATCGTCGCCAAGCTGTGGAAGCTGCGCTGCGACAACATGACCTTTCGCGTGTATCCCGGTGCGCTCGTCGAGGAGAACAAGTGGCGCGCGGTGCGCTACGGCATCGAGGGCAAGCTCGTCGACTTCGGCCGCGAACAGGAGCGCCCGGCGCGCGAGCTGGTCCGCGAGCTGATCCTGTGGTTTGTGGACGACGTCCTCGACGAGCTGGGCAGCCGCCGTGAAGTGGAGTACGCGTTTAAGATATTAGAGGAGGGGACGAGCGCCGATCGGCAGCTCGCCGTCTTCAGGCGGACCAACAACATGAATGCCGTCGTCGATCAGTTGATCGCCGAGACCGCCGAAGGCGTTCGGACATAGCGGACACGTACACGATGCCCAGTCGGCCGGTCATTGGCATTCCCACCCAGACGCTGCACGCGATCGAGGGGATTTCGAGCGCGCTGCCGCCCTCGTGGGTGATGAGCCAGCGCTACTTTCATGCCGCGATGGCGGTCGGCGGCGTGCCATGGATGATTCCGCTCGTCGACGACGATCTCGACACGCTTCGTGAAATTTACGAGCGGCTCGACGGCGTGCTGATTCCGGGCGGCGTCGACATCGACCCGGTGAACTTTGGAGAAGAAAAGCGCGCCGCGTGCGGCGTCGTCGATCCGGCGCGCGATCGCGTCGAGCTGCAGCTGGCACGCTGGGCCGCCGCCGATAAAAAACCGCTGCTCGGGCTCTGCCGCGGCCTGCAGGTGATCAACGTCGCGCTCGGCGGCACGTTGTTCCAGGACATCACGGCGGAGAAGCCTGGCGCGCTGAAGCACGATTGTTTTCCGAACGAAGGCTACCGCCGCGACCACCGCGCCCACGACGTCGCGCTGTCGGCCGGTTCGCGGCTCCGCGCCGCGTTCGAGGCGCCCACGATCGCGGTAAACAGCATGCACCATCAAGGCATCAAGGTATCTTGCGCCGGCGCTGCTGCCGTCCGGCGTCGCGCCAGATGGGTTGATCGAAGGCATAGAGTCGTCGAACGGCCACTTTATGGTCGGCGTGCAGTGGCACCCCGAGGTCTACGAATCGACCGACGCGCCGACGCGCCGGCTCTTCGAGAATTTCATCGCGGCGGCGAGGAGCCCGCGGGAGCCGCGCTTTCGCGCGTGAGCGCCAGCACCGCATAGGCGGTCGCGGCGTCGCTCATGAACTTGCCGGCGTCTGACGCGAAGTCCCGCTCCTTGTTCAACGAAGCCGCGTGCCAGAATCCGCCTGCCGGATCCTGGTGCCGCGCGAGCCAGCGCAAGGCCGCTGTCGACGTGCGCGTCCGCGCGCCGCTCTCCAGTTTCCTGAAGCGCGAGCGTGACGAGCCCGGTCGCGTAGCCGTCGCTGTCGGCGATCGATCGCCGTCGCGTCGAGCCGCTTCCACGCGCCCAGCGTCCGCCGTGCTCCATCCGCCGTCGTCGTGCTGACGCGCCGCGAGCGCGTCGACGATGCGCGCTCGCGTTCGGCCGGCTGCAGAACGCCGTCGAGCCTTGCCGACGCCCACAGGAGCATGACGCTTGTTCAGCAGCGGCTGGCCGTCAGCGTGCTGCTGCAGGTAGTCGCGGAGCAGCGCGACGCGCGGCCTGGACGCTCGTGACGCGACGCGTAGCCGCCGGGCGCGGTGCCGACGGCGAGCGCCGCGAGCGTGCCGCCGAAGTACGCGCGCGTCGGGCGATTCCCACGGCTCGTAATGGAAATTCAGCCACGCCCACGCTGCCCTTGAAGTCGCCGGCCTTGAACTGCAGCGCCCACAGGTTGTCGAACGCCTTCTGTCCCTCGGGGCTCAGGTCGACCGGTCGACGCATCGTGCGAGGCGAGGATCAGCGCGTTCATCACCGCCTCGGTGCCGCGCGACTCGCTCGTTTTCGGCAGGCCGCGCGTCTGATCCGGATAGAACGGTTCGACCTCGTTCCACAGCGTCACGCGCTTGGTGACGTTGCGCGAGCAGCAACTGTTCGGCCGCCGTCGCATTCGTGTTCGGCAAGAGCGTGCGCGGAGCGCCGGCCGCGCCAGCGCGTACGGCAGCGCGGTATGGCACGACACGCACGCGGTTTCGTGATCGCGCAGCCGCCGTCGGCCAGTGCAGCCACCAGTCGGCGCGTTTGTCGAGGTAGGCCGCAGCCGCGTGCGCGTCCCACCCAGAGCGCTGTTCGCGCTGATTTCCTGCTCCGGCGGCGGCTGCAAGGCATACCGCCGAAAATGTAATCATCGCACCGGCGGCCCATGGTCGGTTCATGCCCGAACGGTACGGCCCCGGACGGCGGACGTCAAGTTGTGATCTTGCAGCGCCTAATAAGGGTATAATCGCCGCTCGTTCGGACCTAAGCCAGCCTGCGTTCATCCAGCGCCGACCGGCGTTCGGGGCAGGCGTGGGGACCATCCAGATTCCGCAGCGTCCTGCCGCAAGTGTTCGTTATCATCTGGATTCGAGGAGATAGATCGCTATGGCGCCCATGAACGGCACTATCAAACGGCTCGTCAGTGACAAGGGATTCGGCTTCATCCTGGCGAGCGACGGAAACGAGTACCTTCTTCCATAACTCCGCCTGCGTCGACACTCGGTTCGACGAGCTCCGCGAGGGCCAGGCGGTCACGTTCGAGCGCGGCCAAGGCCCGAAGGGTCCGCGCGGGGAAAACGTCCGCGTCGCCTAGCGCTCTGGTCAGACAATGAACGCGACCGAGGTTGAGATGATGGTGCGTAGCGTCATCATCCAACTCGGTCTACCGTTTACCCTGTTGTCTGTGGTGGGGTCGCCGACTGGATGGAACATCCGCGTCGGCACCTCCGGCAAAGGCGTCCTTCGGCTGACCATTTCGGGCGGGCCGTCGGTCATGCGCGCCGCGCTCCAAGAAAAACTCGAAGCGGAGCTCTAGTTCACCGAAGCGGGGGCGTCGCGTGCCCGTGGCTCGCGGGCACCGCGCGATACGTACGACGAGGACGCTGCGTCTCGGGTCGCCTGGGCAGTAACGGCGCGAGCGCCGGCGTCGGGCGCCGCCGGAAGCGGCGAGCTCGCCTCGCGTGCCATCAGGACCGCGGCCACCGCGATGTCCTTCAGCTCGAACTCCGCCGTCAAACCGGCCACCACACTTCGCGCGTCCTCGAACGCCGGCTGCGCCGTCTCCGCCTGGCTCGCGGCTCGCTCTGGCCGCAATTGCCCGCTCGCGCAGCGCCGCGCGCATCCGCTCGAGCCGCCGCGCGTGGAGGTCGCCGAAGGTCGGCAGCGGCGTGATCTCGATCCGCTGGCGCGTAAACGACTCGATGTTCCGCAGCAGCCGCTGCTCGCGCGGATCGACGAGCGTGATCGCGACGCCTTCGCGGCCGATGCGGCCCGTGCGGCCGATGCGGTGCACGTACGCCTCGGGCGCCGACGGGACGTCGTAGTTGATCACGTGCGAGAGGTGATCGATGTCGAGTCCGCGCGCGGCGACGTCGGTCGCGACGAGCAGATCGGCCTTGCCGGCGCGGAACAGCTGCATGACGCGGTCGCGCTGCCGCTGCTCCATGCCGCCGTGCAGCGCCTGGGCGCGTCGGCCGTCCGCGTCGAGCGTCTCGGCGAGCGTCTCGACCTCGAGGCGCGTCCGGCAGAACACGATCGCCGACTTCGGCTCTCGAGCTCGAGCACGCGGCCGAGCGCCGCCGACTTTCTGTGCGCGCGGCGACGATGTACGCGACCTGCCGCACGCTGCGGCAGCGTTGCCGGCGGCCGGCTTCTCGCGCGCCGATCGATGATGCGCGCTCGGGTTCTTCAGATGACGCTCGCGCGATCGCGGCGATGCGCGCCGGCATCGTCGCCGAAAAGAGCGCCGTCTGGCGCGTCGGCGGCGTGGCGCTCGAGAATCGCTTCGAGGTCGTCGGCGAAGCCCATGTCGAGCATCTCGTCCGCTTCGTCGAGCACGAGCATCGCAAGCGCGTCGAGCTTGAGCGTCGAGCGCCGCAGGTGATCGAGCGCGCGGCCCGGCGTGGCGACGACGATGTCGGCGCCGCGTCGGAGCGCGCGAATCTGCTCGCTCATCGACGCGCCGCCGTAGACCGGCGACGACGGTGAGGCCGAGGCCCGTCGGCGTACTTGTGGATGGCGTCGGACACCTGCATCGCGAGCTCGCGCGTCGGGACGAGCACGAGCCCGCGCGGCGCCGGCGCCGCGCGGCGCGCCGGCTCGTGCGCGGCGAGGCGATGCGAGCATCGGCAGCGCGAACGCCGCCGTCTTTCCGGTTCCCGTTGCGGCCTGCGCGAGCACGTCACGCCCGTCGAGCAGCAGCGGGATCGTCTCGTCGCTGAATCGGCGTCGGCTCTTCGTAGCCGAGCGCTGGCGACGGTGTCGACGAGCGGCTCGGTCAACCCGAGCGCCGCGAAACCGGTTTTTGCACTGGTGTTCATTGTTTTCCGTTCACAAAAAAAGGGCCCGACGGTTTGGCCGCCGAGCCCTCGATCACGCGCGCCGCGACGTTACCAGCGCGGTTCCGATCGCCGGCGCGGGCCCTGGCCATCGCCGCCGCCGCCGGCAAATGCCGGCTTCGGTCGCGCTTCGTTGACGATCAGCGCGCGGCCGCCGAGGTCCTGGCCGTTGAACCGCTGAATCGCCGTCTGCGCGTCGTCGTCGGACTGCATTTCCACGAACGCAAACCCGCGCGCGCGGCCGGTCGTCATGTCGCGCATGACGCGCACTGTGTCGATCGCGCCGGCCTGGCTGAAGAGAGCTTCGAGCTCCGCTTCGCCGGTTTCGTACGGAAAATTGCCAACGAATAACTTTCGACCCATCGTTCTTCACTCCACGTTGAGGGGAACCTAGCCTGAGTGGAACATCCACTCTGCCTGCGCGTGATGTGAGGAACGAGTCTGCGAAAGGGGCTCGGTCGGCTCAAACTGCGGAAAGCGGGAGGGGGCTAAACTTCCTACCGTTCGATTATATCCGATGACGGCCGTTTGGGCCAGCCGCCTGTTGCTCGAGACGCGAAGTGGCCCGAGCTTTGCGGTAGTTCGTCCGCATGAAAAGCATAAATCTCCTCGCGGCGGCGGTCGCCATCCTGGTCATGTCCTCGATGCCGGCGCTCGCGCAGGCGCAGCACCCTCGCGAAGGTGAGCGGAAGCAGCCCGAGGCTCAGCGAAGCGACCGCGGCGTCGGCGGCGGCCACATCCCAGCCCGGGGACCGGCGCCCGCGCCGAAAGCGGTGCCGCGCGCGGCTGCGCCGAACCATGGCGGCGCTCCGGCGAACGAGCGGCGCACATACCGTGATCAACCGGCGCATCCGGAAGCGCCGCACGTGCACGCCGAAAATGATAAATGGATCGGCCACGATTCCGGCCGGAACGACGACCACTATCGCCTCGCGCACCCGTGGGAGCACGGCCACTTCGCCGGCCCGATCGGTGCGCATCACATCTATCGCCTTCGCGGCGGCAACCGCGAGCGGTTCCAGTTCGAAGGCGAATTCTTTCAGGTCGCGCCTTACGATTACGACTACGTGAACGGCTGGCAGTGGGATGCGGACGACATCGTGCTCTACGCGGATCCCGATCACGACGGCTGGTATCTCGCGTACAACGTTCGGCTCGGCACCTACGTACACATCATGTATTTGGGAAAATAGGTTCTGCTAGCTCGCCTGCCATCCGCCGCCGAGCGCGCGGTAGATCTCGACCAGCGCCGACAGCTTCGGCCAGTTGCGCCTGCGCCAAGCCGAGCTCGCGCGTCGAACAGCCGCGTGTCGGCGTCGAGCACTTCGAGATAGCTCGTCGCGCCCCCTTCGTAGCGGATCTCCGCCAGGCGCCGGCGCGTCCTGCGCCGCGGTGAGCAGCAGCGCCTGCTGCTCGCGGAACTCCCGCAGCTTGCGGTAGCCGACCAGCGCGTCCGACACTTCGCGGAACGCGCTGCCGAATCGTCTGCTGGTAGACGATCGCCGCCTCCTCGCGCCGCGCCTGCGGCGACGGCGACCTGCGATCGCGTTCGGCCGGCCGTGAAGATCGGCTGCGTCGCGGTGGCCGCGGCGGTCCAGATCGCGTTGGTGCCGGTGAACAGCGCCGCCAGCGCGGTGCTCTCGAATCCGCCGGAGCCGGTCAACGCGATCTGCGGGAAGTAGGCCGACCTGGCGACGCCGATCTGCGCGTTGGCGGCGACCAGCTGCTGCTCGGCCTGCTGAATGTCGGGGCGCCGCTCGATGCAGCGCCGACGGCAGGCCCGCCGGCACGTCGGGCGGCGTGCGGCTGCTCGGTCGAGCGCGCGGCCGCGCGCGATCGGTCCGGGGTTGTCGCCGAGCAGCACGCTGATGAAATTCTCCTGCTGCTCGATCTCGCGCTCGAGCGTCGCGATCTCGCCGGTCGCGCCGTAGACGAGCTGTTCGGCCTGGCGCACGTCGACGAGCGAGGTGACGCCGCCGCGCTCGCGCACCTGGGTGAGCTGCAGCGATTCCTGGCGCGACGCGAGCGTGCGCCGCGAGATGTCGAGCTCCAGATCGAGCGCGCGCAGGCCGAAGTACGCGCTCGACACCTGGCTGACCAGCGTCGTCATCACCGCGCGGCGCCCCCACTCGCTGGCGAGCCAGCTGCGCGCGCGCCGCTTCGGTGGCGCGGCGGTAGCGTCCCCAGAAATCGAGCTCCCACGACGCCGAGCCCTGCACCTGGATGGCGCCGATGTTCCGCGCCGGAAATCCGAGCGCCACCGACGGCCGCTCGCCGAGCACGTCGACGCCGGCCGAGACCGATCGGAAACTGATCGGCGCGCGTGATGCCGAGCTGCGCCTGCGCTTCGAGAATTCTCGCGGCGGCGAGTCGCACGTCGTCGTTCTGCTGCGAGCGCCGTGCGAATCAGCTGCTGCAGCGCATCGTCCTGGAAGACGTGCCACCACTGTTCGTCGCCGAACGAGGCGGCTGCGGACGCGGGCGGCGGTGCGGTCTGGCCGCGGAACGCGTCCGGGGCGTCGACCGGCGGCCGCTTGTAGTTCGGTCCGACGGTGCAGCGCCGTCAGACACACCGAGAGCAGCACAGCGCGAGAACGACCCGTCGCACGTCAGCGTCACGGCAGCCCTTCTCGCCGGGCACGAGCCCGCTCGACTCGGCCGTGCGCGCGGCGATCGCGCCGGGTCGACAGCCGCTCGACGAGCACGAACAGCAGCGGGATGATGAAGATGGCGATGAGCGTCGCGGCCAGCATGCCGGTGACGACGACGGTGCCGAGAATGCGGCGCGAGGCGCCGCCCGATCCGCTCGCGACCCAGAGCGGCACGCAGCCGAGAATGAAGGCGAACGACGTCATCAGAATCGGACGCAGCCGCAGCCGCGCGCCTTCGAGCGCGGCGTCGACGAGCGTCCTGCCTTCCTCGAGCCGCGCCTTCGCGAACTCGACGATCAGGATCGCGTTCTTCGCCGCCAGCCCGATCAGCATGATCACGCCGATCTGCGCGTAGACGTCGAAGTCGAAGCGCCGCATGAACAGGCCGAAGAACGCGCCGAACACCGCGATCGGCACCGACAGCAGCACCGAGAAGGGCAGCGACCAGCTCTCGTACAGCGCCGCCAGGATCAGGAACACGAACGCGATCGACAGCGCGAAGAGCGCGCCGGAGCCGCCGGCCTTCTTCTCCTGATACGACAGGTCCGACCAGTCGTAGCTGATCTCGCGCGGCAGCGTCTCGCGCGCCACCTGCTCGAGCGCGTCGAGCGCCTGGCCCGAGCTGTAGCCGGGCGCGGCCGCGCCGGTGACGAGCGCGGCGCGGTAGACGTTGAAGCGGTTCGTGTACTGCGGGCCGAACGCCGGCTTGGTCGGCTTCGAGCGTCGACAGCGGCACCATCGCGCCGTCGTTGTTGCGCACGTAGAACTGCGAGATGGCCGCCGGGCTCGTGCGCTCGGCGCCTTCGGCCTGCAGGAACACGCGCCACTGCCGGCCGAAGCGGTTGAACTGGTTGACGAACAGCCCGCCGAGAAACGCCTGCATCGTCTGGTAGACGTCGCCGAGCGCGACGCCCTGCTTCAGCACCTTGTCGCGATCGACGTCGGCGTACAGCTGCGGCACCGCGGCGGTGAACTGCGACGTCACGCCGGCGAGCTCCGGCCGCTTGCGCGCGGCGTCGAGGAACTTCTGGACGTTCTGGTTCGAGGAACGTCGAGGTCGCCGCCGCTGCGGTCCTGCAGCCAGAAGGAGAAGCCGCCCTGCGTGCCGAGGCCGGGAATCGACGGCGGCATCACGGCGAACGCCGTCGCTTCGGGCACGAGCCGGCGCAGCTCGCCGTTGAGGCGATTCACGATCTGCCGCGCCTCGAGCTCCGGCGCTGGTCGCGCTCGTCCCACGGCTTGAGGCCGATGAAGTAGAAGCCGTAGTTGCTGGCCGTCACGCGCGACAGCAGGCTGAAGCCGGCGATGGTGTTGTAGTTGGCGATGCCCTCGGTGTGCGCGAGGAGCTCGTCGATCTTGCGGCAGACCGCGTCGGTCCGCTCGAGCGACGCGGCCGGCGGCAGCTGCACGTTCAGCAGGAAGTAGCCGTAGTCCTCCTCGGGCACGAAGCTCGTCGGCAGCCGGCGGCCGAGCATGACCGCGGCCGACCGTGAACGCCGGCGAGCATGCGCGACGCCGACGACCGCCTTGCGCACGAGGCCGTGGCTGACGCGCGACGTAGCCGTGCGTCGCCGTCTCGAACCCGCGATTGAAGACGGCGAAGAAGCGGCCGAGCAGGCCGCTCGCTTCGCTTCCGCGGCCGGAGCAGCATCGCCGCGAGCGCCGGCGACAGCGTCAGCGCGTTGAACGCCGAGATCATCACCGAGATCGCGATCGTGATCGCGAACTGCTTGTTCAGCCGTCCCTGAATGCCGCTCATGAAGCCGACCGGGATGAACACCGACGCGAGAATCAGCGCGATGCTGACGACCGGCCCCGACACCTCGTCCATCGCCTTCAGCGTCGCGTCGCGCGGCGCCATCCCCTCTTCGATGTGGTGCTCGACCGCCTCGACGACGACGATCGCGTCGTCGACGACGAGGCCGATGGCGAGCACGAGGCCGAACAGCGACAGCGTGTTGATCGAGAAGCCGAGCAGCGGGAACACCGCGAAGGTGCCGATCAGCGAGACCGGCACGGCGATCATCGGAATGAACGTCGCGCGCCAGTTCTGCAGGAACAGGTAGACGACGAAGATGACGAGCACGATCGCGATCGCCGAGCGTGATGAGGATCTCGCGGATGCCTTCGGACACCGGCAGCGTCGTGTCGAGCGAATAGCGGTACTGCGAGGTCCTGCGGAAAGCGCTGGCTGCAGATCGGCCATCACCTTCTTGACGCCGTCGGCGACCGCGAGCGCGTTCGAGCCGGGCGTCTGGAACACGCCGATGCGCGCAGCCCTGCTGGCCGTTGACGCGGCCGATCTGCTGGTAGTTGAGCGCGCCGAGCTCGACGCGCGCGACGTCCTTGCAGCCGCACGACCGAGCCGTCGGGATTCGAGCGCACGGCGATCGCGCCGAACTCCTCGGCGGTCTGCAGCCGGCCCTGCGCGCGGACGGTGTAGGTCATCTCCTGGCCGGGCGGCGCCGGCTGCGCGCCGATCTGGCCCGACGGGTTGACCGTGCTCTGCTGCTGCACCGCGCGCACGAGGTCGGGGACCGTCAGCCCGAGCGTCGCGAGGCGATCGGGCTTCACCCAGATGCGCATCGCGTAGTCGCCGGCGCCGAAGATGCGCACGTCGCCGACGCCGGGCACGCGGTACAGCGCGTCGATGATGTTGATGTTCGCGTAGTTGGCGAGGAACAGCGCGTCGTAGGTGTTCTTCGGCGACGACAGCGAGACGATCATCATCGGGAAGCCGGTCGCCTTCCGCATCGTCAGGCCGAAGGTGTTGACGTCGGGCGGCAGGTTCGGCTGCGCCTGCGCGATCGCGGTTCTGGACGTTGACCTGATCGATGTTCGGATCGGTGGCGACGTCGAACGTGACGGTCAGCTGCATCGTGCCGTCGTTGGCGTTGGTCGACTGCATGTAGAGCATGTTGTCGACGCCGTTCATCTGCTGCTCGAGCGGCGTGGCGACCGACTGCTCGATCGTCAGCGCGTCGGCGCCGGTGTAGGTGGCCGACACGCTGATCTGCGGCGGGATGATCTCCGGGAACTGCGCGATCGGCAGCGCCTGCATCGCGACGAGCCCGCCGAGCACGGTGACGATGGCGATGACGATCGCGACGATCGGACGGCCGATGAAGAATCGCGACACGGCTCAGTGCCCCTCGCGCCGGCGCCGCGAACGGCTTCGGCGTTCACGACCGTGCCGTCGCGCGTCGCGCGCGCCTTCGACGACGACACGCGCGCCGGGCTGCAGACCCTGCTCGACGATCCAGCGGCTGCCGACGCGATCGCCGACCTTCACCGTGCGCGTGCTCACCTTGTTGTCGGGCCCGACGACGCGCACCTGATACGAGCCCTGCAGCTCGGTGACGGCGCGCTGCGGGACGAGCAGCGCGTCGGTCCGCACGCTCGTTTCGGCGCGGACGCGGCCGTACTGGCCGGGCCGCAGCATGCGGTCCGGGATTGGGGAACGTCGCGCTGATGCGGATCGTGCCGGTCTTCGCGTCGATCTCGCGATCGGCGGCGAGGAACGCGCCCGGCTGCGGATAGACGCTGCCGTCGGACAGGATCAGCGTCAGCGCCGGTGCCGCCCTGCCACGGCGCGCTGCGCCGCGCCGCGCGCGTTGATCCGGCCGGCGATCCGGAGATAGTCCTGCTCGCTCAAGCGGAAAGTACGCCTTGATCGGATCGATCTGCGACACCGTCGTCAGCAGCGTCGCCGGACCGACGAGGTCGCCGATCTGCGCGGTGGCGATCGCCGCGACGCCGTCGATGAGCGACGTGACGCTTGGTGAACCCGACGTTCAGCTGCGCGGTCTCGACCGCCGCCGTGACCGACTTCACCGCCGCCTGCGCCGCCAGGTTCGCCTGCACGTCGTTGTCGAGCTGACTCTGCGCGATCGCGCGCTGCTCGGCGAGCGGCCGATCGCGCTGCGAGATCGCGCTCGGTCTTGCCGAGCTGCGCCTGCGCCTCGCCGAGCTGCGCGCGCGCCTGGGCCAGCGCCGCCTCGAACGGCCGCGCGATCGATCTCGAACAGCACCTGTCCTTTGCGGACGACCGCGCCTTCCTCGTAGTCGCGCTTCAGCAGATAGCCGCGACACCTGCGGCCGAATCTGCGCGTTGACGTAGCCGTCGAGCGTGGCGATCCATTCGCTGGTGAGCGCGACGCGCTCAGGCGCGACCGTGATGACGCTGACCTCGGGCGGCGGCAGGCGGCGGCGCCGACGCCTTGCCGGCTCTTGCAGCCGGCGAGGAGCGATCGCCAGGCCGGCAGATGGGCAGGATGACAGCCGAAGCGCGAACGTGTGACATGCGATTACCGCCGTGGTGCGCGCCGGCGCGGGCGCGGGCGGAGTCCATGCGAGCACTGTTCGACTGCCGCCTCGAACAGCCGGTCGACGTCGCACGGCGCGAAGCGACGCATGCCGAAATGCACGTGAAAGAGCGCCTGATGCGAGAGCGCCGAAACGATCATCGCGCGCGGCGACCTCGGCGTCGGCGTCGGCGCCGGAATTCGCCGGTGCGCCTGTCCTTCCTTGATCAGCCGCTCGACGAGCCGCCAGCGCTGGACGAGGCCGCGCGCCCACGCGGCGAAGACGTCGGGCGCTTCGGTCACGATCTCGCTGACGAGCAGCCGCTGCCAGAGCCCGGACTGCGGCGCGTCAGCGAAATCGTCCAGTAGCGCGCGCAGAAACAGACGCAGGCGATCGGCGGCCGATGCCGCCGGCGATGCGGCCAGCCGCTGCTCGACCTCGGCGTGCTTCTCGGCTCATGCGGCTGGCGACGCGTGCGCGTGAGGAGCTCGTCCTTGTTGGCGAAGTAGTGATAGACGGTCGCCTTGGAGACGCCGGCGTCGCTCGGCGACGTCGTCGAGGCGGACGCGGCGTAGCCGCGGCGCATGAGCAGCTTGAGCGCCGACGGCCATCAGGGCGCGCGGACGATCGTCGGGTCGCCGCTGCCAGCGCGTCGGTACCGCAGAGGCGGCAGCAGCGCGGTCATCCACCCAGTATCATCCCCAATTGACCGTCGGTCAATTATTCGCGGGACGAGGCGGCCGGTCCCGCTCGGCTACTCGGTGATGCGCACCTCGAAGTCCCCGTCGCGCCGCAGCACGGTCACGCACACACCGAGCGGTTTCTGTTCGAAGAGCAGATCCGCGCGCCCGAACGGGAGAGCGAGATCGAGCAGTCGCAGGTAGCTGAGAAACGGCGGGAGCACCGGCCGGTCGATGCAGACGCGTCGGCGACCGACGTCGATGGAGATGCGGAGGCACGCGTCAATCAAATGGAACACCGCCCCCGACGCCCACGCCTGGGGAGAGCAGGCGACGGGATACAGCGTCGGCCCTTCGCCGGCGCGCCGGTGGAACCCGCAAAAGAGCTCGGGCAGCCGATGGCTGTCCATCGTGCCGCTGGCGTCGAAGAGCGCGGTCAACGGCGCGGCGACGAGATCGTCGAAATGGTAGCGCGACAATCCCGCCGCGATCACGCCGTTGTCGTGCGGCCACACCGAGCCGTTGTGGTACGACATCGGGTTGTAGCGCGTTTCCGTGGAGGCAACGGTGCGAATGCCCCATCCGGAAAATATGTCGGGCCCCGTCAACCCATCGGCCACGCGCCGCGCGCGGTCGGGCATCGCGATGCCGCCGAACAGACAATGGCCGGCGTTCGAGGTTCGAACCCGGCATGGGCGCTTCTGGCCATCGAGCGCGATCGCATACGTCGATTCCGCCTCGCACCAGAAGCGCTCTTCGAAGTAGACGCGCAGTGCTTCAGCCTCGTCCCGCAGCGCCTTACCCTTGGCGGTGAGCCCGAGCGCCTCGGCCAGCGCCGCTGCGCGCCGGCGCGCGTCGTACACGTACGCCTGCACCTCGCAGAGCGCGATCGGCGCCTCGGCCAGCGTTCCGTCCGCATGAAAGATCGAGTCCTGCGAATCTTTCCAGCCCTGTTGGATCAAACCGGTTGCCGACTGTCTGGCGTATTCGACAAAGCCATCGCCATCGCGATCGCCGTAGCGATCGATCCACGTCAGTGCGCGGTCGACGTGCGGCCAGATCAGTTCGAGGAACGCGCGATCGCCCGTACGCTCGTAGTAAGCGCCCGCCAGAATGATGAAGAGCGGCGTCGCGTCGACACTGCCGTAGTACATGCCGAACGGCACTTCGCCGAGCCGCGCCATCTCGCTGTCGCGCGTTTCGTGAAGGATTTTTCCTGGCTCCGCGTCGCGTGCTTCGTCGACGCGGTCAGCCTGAGTGGCCGCCAGATACTCGAGGACGCCGCGGGCGATGCCCGGATTCACGAGCAGCGTCTGCAGCGCCGTGATGATGCCGTCGCGTCCAAAGGGCGTGCTGAACCATGGAACGCCCGCGTACGGGTAGACGCCGTAAGGCGTTTTCGACATCAGCATGCGCAGGTCCGCCGCGGACCGTCGCACCCACTGGTTGAATCGCTCGCTCGAGGTTTCGACGACCGCATACTCACCACGTTGCCGTTCGAGCGAATGCAGCGCCGCCGCTTCGGCCACTTCGAACGCTTTCGGCGCGACCGGCCTTTTCTGCCGTTCGCACCGGATGGCGATCGAGAGGACGACGGGCGAGTGCGGCGCAAGCTCGTAGTCGAAGCGCGCCGCGCCGGGTGCCGCCGCGGTCGGCGGCTCGCTCCATTCGAGGACGGTCCACCGCTCTTCATCGTCGAGCCCCCGGTAGCCGAGCCGCATGTGCGTGTCGGCGACCGTGGGTTCGAGCCGGGCACCATGGCGGGCACGCGTGGTGCCGCGCACTTCGAAAATATCGGCGAAATCAGCGTCGATATCGAACGTGAGCGACACACGCACGGGCGTCCGGCTGTAATTCCACAGCCGGATGCGTTCGTGCCATGTACCCTCCCAGAGAAAGCGCGCGCGGAACAGGTGCACCAGATCGCGCGTGAGCACGCGGTCGCCGTCTCCGATCGGGATGTCCGGGTTCGTCAGATCGGCGCCGAACAGCTCGTTGTCTTCTTTGACGCGTGCGCTCAACAGCAGCGGACGATGTCCGTTCAGTCGCAGACGGAATCGCGAGAGGTAGCGCGTGCCTTCGTGATACAGGCCCTGTTCGCCTGTGCCGAATGCACCGATGTCGCCGGAATAGTCGAAGACGGCAAACGTGTCGCCGTCTTTCAAGACCGCCGTGCGCTCGCTGGCTTTGGATGCGGTGGCGAGAATGTAGAACTGGTCCTGGACCTGAATGACGTCGTCCATCAGGCCCCCAACTCCGCCGCCGGTTGCTCGCAAGCGACGCCGAGTATCCGCTGATAGAGGTCGAGATATTGTTCGCTCATACGCGCAACGGAAAAATGGGTGGTGGCGAACTGCCGGCACGCGACGGCGGAAATATCGAGCGACATGATGTGCGCGGCCATGTCCGCGACGTCGCGGCAGATCCACCCGTTCACGCCGTCCTCCACCACTTCTTCGACCGCGCCGCCCGGGAATGCGAGGACAGGCGTGCCGCACGCCATGGCTTCGATCATCACCAGGCCGAACGGCTCTTGCCACTGGATCGGGAACAGCAGCGCACGGGCCTGCGACAACAGCGCGTTCTTCAGCTCGCGATCGGCCTCTCCGACGTACTCGATTTGATCGCCGTCGATGAGCGGCAATACCTTCCGCTCCCAGTACTCGCGAAATACAGGCTGAACTTCACCCGCGAGCTTCAGCCGCACGCCGGCAAGCCGCGCCGCTTCGATCGCCAGATGAGGGCCTTTGCACGGCGCCATCCGTCCGAGGAACGCGACGTAGTCGGCCTTGTCGGTCGAGAACCGGTAGTCGCTCACCGGAATGCCGTGGTGAATCGTGTCGGCGTTCGGCATCGGCTCACACCGCGCGAGCCACTCGGCGATCGTCACGTAATGAACGTGCGGATACCTCATGTACTGTTCGGACAATGCGGCTTCGTGCGGATGATGAATCGTCAGCACCGTAGGCGCGTCGACGAACGTCGTGAACGGGACGCCGACGACGTCGTTCAAATGAATGACGTCAGCCCATCGCCCCGCGTCGTGCATCGCCCATGCGGTGTGGTCGACGTTCTTCAGCTGCGCACGGACGCCGTCATCGAGCGGCCATTCGGAGTCGCGGTATCGCCATTTCACGCCGCACGGCAACCGGGAGGCGCCGTTTGTGTACACCGTGACGTCGTGTCCATGCGCGTCGAGCTCGCAGGCGAGATTTCCGATGAAGAGCTCGGTACCTCCGGTACCGCCTCGGCGGCACTTCGATGAACGGCGGGGCAATGAGCGCGATTCGCATCATGAAGGTGACATCCTTTGTGTGAGAAGCCGGACGGTTCTGCCGAGTCCCGGCTCATGCGTTCAGAATGCAACGCGGACAGAGCAGTGGTCGCAAGCTTCACACCACATGAGGACACAGCGGACGCCGCGAATTTAGCCAGGAAATCGATCGCAAGTGAAGCAATTGACGTCAGATTTTCGGTTCGTGTATCGATTGGCGCAAGCCGACGTCCGACCCGCCGTGGGCGCGGGTCGCCACTCTTCTGAAACCCTTCGACCCGCAGCGACTGCGCTAAAAGCGCATCGGCGCGTATACTCGGGTTCGGCTCCATCTCCGCCGGCGACCGATGGCTGAGCGCCTCCGCGACACAAATATCGATTCACGCGTGCTGATTCTGGCGCCCGCCGCACAGGACGCGACGTCGGCTCACGCCGCGCTGTCGCGTCATGGGTTCGCGTCATTGGTCTGCGGCAGCGTCGACCACATGTGCACGGAGTGGGAGCGCGGCGCCGGTCTCCTGCTCGTAACCGGCGAGGCACTCTCAGGGGAAGCATCAAAGGCGCTCGCGGAGCGGACCGCTGCACAACCGGCCTGGGCGGATATCCAGGTCCTTGTCGTCACACACGAGCCGCCGGGCGAGGAGACGATGGCGGCGGTCAAGGCATTGCCGAGCGTTTCCGTGCTCACGCGGCCGGTTCGCGCACGCGCTCTCGTATCGAGCGTCACCGCCGCGCTGCGCGCCCGCGCGCGCCAATATCTGGTCCGCGATCTGATGGCCGATCTCCAGGACGTCAGTCGCGCGAAGGATGACTTCATCGCGATGATCTCGCACGAGCTTCGGGCGCCGCTGAACGTGATTCGCGGATTGTCGCAGTCGCTCGTCCGCAAGCGCGACGACCCCGACGCGCTCGGCGCGGCTGCCGAGGCAATCACTCGCAATGCCGACATGCTCGGCGGCGTCGTGGAAGATCTTCTCGATCTCTCGCGCCTGCAGCGCCGCACGTTCCACCTGCACGCCGCGCCCGTCGATCTCGCCGCGGTGGCACGCGCCGCGGTCGAGACGATCCGTCCGGCCGCCTCGGCGAAGCGGATTTCGATCGTGAACGAGACCGCGCAGCCCGGCCCGATCGTCACGGGCGACGCGGCACGTCTCGAGCAGATCGTGGTGAATCTTCTGTCGAACGCGGTCAAGTTCACGCCGCGGTCCGGTCGCGTGACGATCAGGGTGGACCGCACGGCGACGGAGGCGGTGTTGACCGTTTCCGACACGGGTGAAGGAATCAGCGCCGATTTTCTGCCGCATGTGTTCGAGCCGTTCCGTCAGCACGAAACCGGCAGCGCGCGGCACAGCGGCCTCGGGTTAGGCCTGGCTATCGTGCGGCAGTTCGTCGAACTGCACCGCGGCTCTGTATCTGCGCACAGTGATGGCCCGGGGCACGGCGCCGAATTCGTCGTCCGGCTGCCCCTGCAACCGGACGTGTGATTCAGACGTTCCGCCGCCGGACGAGCGCGTGATAGATCGTCAGGAGGACCACCGCGCCGATCACCGCGACGAACAAGCTCCAGAGGTTGAAGCCGGTCACGCCTGTCGACCCCATCGCCGCGAAGATCCAGCCGCCGACTACGCCGCCAACGATGCCCAGGATGATGTCGCGGAAGAGCCCTTCGCCTGTTCGGTTGACGAACATGCTGGCGAGCCACCCCGCAATGGCGCCAAGGATGATCCAACTGAGAATGCCCATTGCTCTGTTCTCCTTCGTCTTATCGCGATTGAGGTCCGCTCGACAGATGTTGCGCGATCTTGGCGATGGCCATCGTTCCGAGCACCTTTACGAGCGTCGGATGCTGGCTGTAGAAGTGCATCGCCTGGTTGAAGACATCCGGCTTCGTGTCGTGCACGTGCGCCGCCATCTTCGCTGCGTCTTCCGGCGTCGCTTGATCGGGCCTCGCCGCCACGTTCGGATTGATGCCGAGCTGTGACAGCATCGCCGTGACGTTGGTTCCCGAGCCGCCGATCGCCGAGAGTAGACGCTCGACGAACTGCCCGCGGATAGAAGGTGTCATCTCCGTTGCCGAGTTGTAGATTCTCGTTTGGTACTTCTTGTCGGCCGAGCGAGCTGAGCGCGGGACCAATGGCCGCGCCGAGCACGTTCGGCGGCACTGCGGTCGAGATCTTGTCGTAGTCGCGACGCGCCTGATCGGGACTGATGTTCCCGCCATCGGTGTATTGCTGCAGAAGCCCGCCGATTTGATCCAAGAGCGCCATCGTGCCTCCTCGCCCGGAACGGTCTGCAACGCAACTGCCACGCTCGCGCGCGGCGACCTGAACGCTTCTCGCGGGCACCTCACTTGCAACGTGACGCGGCTTGATGACAAACCCGATTCAACAAGGGAGGCGCTGTGACTGATCCGATCAATACGACGAATGCATCGAACCTCACGCGATTGAGTGAGGCCAACTATGAGGTCGCACCAAACGAACCGGACGTGCGCGGCTGGAATGTCGTGCTCGGCAACGACGAGACGATCGGGGAAGTGGACGATCTGCTGATCGATCCGTCGGCGGGAAAGGTCCGTTATCTCGAAGTGGACCTCGACACCGACGCGCTCGGGCTCGAACGGGACCGCCGCGTGCTGGTACCGATCTCGAGCGCGCAATTGGATAACGACGAAGAAGAGGTCGTGCTTTCAGGTCTCGGACGCGAGGCGCTGTTGAAGCTGCCCGAGTACGACGGGGCCTCGTTCGACAGGGCCTCGGAGAACAGAGGCTACGACGAAACGTTCCGCGGACACCTGAACAAAGACTTCGAGAGCAAGCGCATCACGCGCGCAGCCGAGGAGCTGAAGATCGACAAGCGAGCGCAAAAAACGGGCGAAGTGCGCGTCTCGAAGCACGTTGAAACCGAACACGTCAGGCAGTCGGTGCCCGTTCAGCGTGAAGAGGTTCGTGTCGAGCGCCGCCCGGTCGAGCGCGCGGTCGGCTCCGCCGGTGAGCTGCACGACGACGAGATCGTCGTGCCGGTGATCGAAGAAGAGGTGATCGTCGAGAAGCGGCCCGTGGTGAAGGAAGAAGTCGTCATCAGCAAAGCCAAGGTCGCTGGCGAGCGGACCGTCGAGGCTGACGTCAGGCGAGAAGAAGTGGACGTGACGCCGTCGTCGAAGGACATCCGGGTAAACGACGACCGGAAGAACAAGGGAGGTGTGTAATGGCCGATATTGATGTGGTTCCGAAGCACCGCAGCCTGACATGGCTGTGGGTGCTGCTTGCGGTGGTCGCGATTTGCCTGCTGATCTGGGCATTCGGCGGCAGAACGCATAATGCGACGGGGCTGATGTTGATGGCGCCGCTCGCGAGCGCGCATACGGCCGTCGGCACGCTCCTTCTCGCTGCCTGAGCGCCCTCGATTCGCACCTGGAGGGCGGGACCAGCGCGGTCCCGCCCTACAAGTCGCGACTTACTTGAACCAGACCTTGACGCCTTTGTGCCCGGAGCATGCTCCGCGATGCTGCTTGGCGAAACTGTAGGTGCCGTCATTGCACTGCGCCGTCGCATTCTGCGGCGCGTCAGCCGGTGGCGTTTGCGTCTGCGTGCCGGATGATACCGGCGGCTGTGCCGCGGGCGCGGGGCGCGGCGCGGGAGGCGGAGGCGGCGGAGTCGGCGCCGCGGGCGCAGCCGCACCCTTCGTGCCACTCGTCGCATCCGCATACCAGTTGCCGACACCTCCATGTCCCGAACAGGCGCCGCGTTTCGACGACGCGGTCGTATAGGAGCCGTCCTTGCACTGACCGGTGGCGTCCGACGGCGCATTCGATGCGGCTGGAGCGACTGTTTTTGCCGCCGTCGTTTTCGTGTCCTTCTTGGCGTCCGTCTTCGGCGTGGCCGCGTCGGCGAACCACGTCGCGATTCCCTCGTGGCCGGAGCAGGCGCCGCGTTTCGTTTTCGCCGTGCTGTACGTCCCGTCCTTGCATTGCGCGGTTGCATCGTCCGGTCGCGTTTTCGACTGGGCACCCGCTTCGGTCACGAAAACGGCAGTGCTGAGCGCGAACACGCCGGCAGCGAACCACGCGGTCAGTGAGCGTCGCATTTGTCCTCCTGGTGAATGAATGTTCAGCCGTTCGCGTGCTGTGGAATCTTCAACACCTGGCCGGGCGCGATTTTGTCGGGGTCCGACAGTTGGTCCTTGTTCGCGTTGAAAATCTCCATGTACGCCGCGGCGCTCCCGAGCTTCTCCTTGGCGATTTTGCTCAGCGTGTCACCGGGCCGCACTGTGTAGGTACTCTGCGCGCCGCTTGCTGACGGGTTGCCCGAAGCCTTGATGTTGGCGACCACTTCGTTGGGCCACTCGGGAATGGTCTTGATCGCGTCCCAGATCTTGTCTGCGTCGGCCTGATCGTTCGTGGTGCCGTGAAAGTGCAGCTTGCCGTCGCGTTCCTCCGCCGCTCCCTGCATTCGGACGTTCTTCGCCGTTTGAATCGCGTACGCGTACTTGTCGCGAAGTCCCATGTGCAGCCTCCTTGCTCACTCGAGTTGATATTCGGCTCGGCTATACGTCCGCGAACGTACACCCGCGCTACGGGTGCAACGGGATTGCCAGCTGTTCACGGTAGAGCACTGCGTCTCTCTGTGATGCGGTTCATGCGGCCGTGACCGCGACCTCCGGCTTGGGCCTGCCAATCATCCTGCGATAAGACGCCAGCGCCTGCGCGACGACCTGGTCCATGTTGTAGTACTTGTACGTTCCGAGCCGTCCCAGGAAATGCACGCCCGGTGTTGCGTCCGCCAGCTCCTGGTACATCTTGTACAGGGCGGCGTTCTCTGCCTTCGGCACGGGGTAGTACGGATCGCCGGTCGCTTTTGCGAACTCGTACACGAGGGTCGTCTTCGGGTGCTCCTGTCCCGTCAGGTACTTGAACTCCGTCACACGCGTATAGGCGTTCTCGTTCGGGTAATTGATCACCGGCCCTGCCTGGGCAACGGGCACGTTTCTCGTCTCGAATTTGAAGTCGAGCGATCGGTATGGCAGCTTGCCGAACCGGTAATCGAAGAACTCGTCGACAGGCCCGGTGAAAATCACCGTCCCGTGCGGCACCATGCTCTCGACCTCGCGGTAATCCGCGTTCAGCATGATCTTGATGTTCGGGTGCGACAGCATCCGCTCGAACATCCGCGTGTAGCCGTGGAGCGGCATCACCTGATACGTGTCGGTGAAGTACCGGTCGTCGCGGTTGGTCCGGACCGGCACGCGCGCCGTGACGCACGCATCGAGCTCGGAGGGGTCGAGCCCCCACTGCTTGCGCGTGTAATTGCGGAAGAATTTCTCATACAGCTCACGGCCGACCCTGCTGACGATGACGTCCTCGGACGTGCGGACTTGATCGACCGGCTCCGCCATCGATTTGAAGAACTCTTCCACCTCGAACGACGTGTAGTTCGTGCCGTACATCCGGTTGACGGTGTCGAGATTGATCGGAATCGGCAACAGCTGTCCGTCGACGGACGCGAGGACGCGGTGCTGGTACGGACGCCAGTCGGTGAACTTCGACAGATACTCGTAGACCTCGCGAGAGTTCGTATGAAAGATGTGCGGACCGTATTTGTGAACGAGGATGCCGGCCTCGTCGTAGTGATCGAACGCATTGCCGCCGATGTGCGGACGCTTATCGCAGATCAGCACTTTCTTGTCGCCGTCCGCGGCGAGACGCTCCGCGATCGTCGCGCCGGCGAATCCGGCACCCACCACGAGATAATCGAACATGTCGCTCCTCTAAAAACGTGCGGCCGCGCTACACAGCGCTCGCGCTGTCGGCGATGTCGGCCTCACCCTCGGACCAGTTGCCGCGCACCGCGTCGTCCACGAGCAGCCGGATCCGGCTCCACGTGCCGTCCCAGGACGTCTGCCGCAGGAACGCGTCGGCACGCGTGATGCGCTTTGTCGCATCCTCGGCCATCGCCGCGATGCACGCTCGCACGAACGACGGCACATCGTCGGCAATACGCACCAGACCCTGCTGGCCGTACGGCCGCACGACGTCGCGGATTGAGGTCGACACGACCGGCTTGCCCGCGGCCATGTATTCCGGCGTCTTCGTCGGGCTGATGAACCGCGTCGCTTCGTTGCGCGCGAATGGCAGGAACGCAACGTCCCAGCCGGCGACATATCGCGGCAGCTCGTCGTACTGCTTCGAGCCGAGATAGTGGATGTTCGGACGGTGTGGCAGCGACCCGGGATCGATCTTCACCACCGGGCCAAGGAGTACGAGGTGCCAGTCCGGACGTGCGGCGGCCACTCCGCCGAGCAGCGCCAGATCCATGCGCTCGTCGATGACACCAAAAAAGCCCAGCCGTGGATGCGGAATCGATTCCTGATCGGTCGGATCGGTCGATATCCGGCGAGCCTGGCCGAAGTGCGCGGCGTCAACGCTGCTTGGAAACGGATGAATGTTCGGGTGCTGGTGCCGCTTGGCCTCGTACAGCGACTGACCGCCAGTGAGCACGAGACTCGCGCGGCGGAGGAGCTCGGCTTCACGGTCCTTGAGCACGGTGGGCGCGCCCTTGAATGCCGACAGTTCATCCATACAGTCGTAGACCGTGGCGACCGGCTCGAGGTGATCGCTGAAGGCGAAGGCCATCGGTGGTGCAGTACCACGCCACGTATTCGTGGATGTGGTATGTGGCGCACATCTTGTCGACCAATTGCCGTTGCGCCGCGATACGCTCGTCGTAGCCGAGGCTGTCGGGCAGCTGCGGGACGATCACGGTGACGCCTCCTGAAAATTCGGTGTCGAATCGCGGAGTCGTGCCGGCCGAAGACTGCGGCTCTTCAACGAAAAACACACGTCGTTCCCGTGCGCAACGCGTCATCAGATGCTGGGGGCGCTGAAAGACGAAGTTCCACCTGAGATGCGAGAAACAGATGAGATCCGGGACGGCGTGAGCACGGGGCACCTGAAGCATGCCCCCCAGTTTCCAAGAAACGTGCCTGCGGGATTTTTACGAGGGCGACGCAGTCGGCGGCACGAGAACGACACCGTGCTGACCGGTCTCGCGGTTGTAGGCGCGGCAGATACCGTCGGCAGCCGACAGTGCTCGATGCGAGCGCGCGATCGCGACAACAGCGCCGCCGAATCCGCCGCCGGTGAGCCTCGCGCCGAATACGTCGGGATGCTGCTCGGCGATCGCCACGAGCAGGTCGATCTCAGGCGTCGACGTGTCGTAGTCGTCGCGCATCGACGCGTGCGACTCGTTGAACAACACTCCGAGACGCTGCGCATTCCCGGCGCGCAGCGCCTCGACCGCGGCGAGAACGCGCTCGTTTTCGGTCACTACGTGCCGGGCGCGCCGCGCGAGAAGCGGCGGCAGCGCGTCGATGCGCCCGAGCGCATGGCTGTCGATGTCGCGCAGGCGTTCGACGCCGAGGAGCGCCGCTGCTTCGAAGGACTCGCGCCGCCGTGCGGCGTATTGCCCGCCCGCATGAGTGTGCGCAATGCCCGAATCGATTACGACGACCTCGATGTCCGGCGGAATCGGAACGCGCTGCACGGCGAGCGTGCGTGTGTCGAGAAACAGCGCCTCGCCGGCGTGCCCGAGACTGGACGCCATCTGATCCATGATGCCGACGGGCGCACCCACGAATTCGGTTTCAACCGCTTGCGCCACCCGCGCGAGCGTCACATCGTCGAGCTCGAAGCCCGCGAGAATGCGAAGGCTTCGGAGCACGCTGACTTCGAGCGCAGCGCTCGAAGAGACGCCGGCGCCGAGCGGAATGGTTGATTCGAGTCGAAGATTGAAGCCGGGAATCTCGACGGCTCGCCGTGCGAGCGTCGCCGTGACGCCTTGCACGTAATCGAGCCAGCCGCGTCCCGGCGATTCGCAGCCGAGGTCGTACTCGAGCGCATCGAGGGGCATCGCGGCGCTCGCGGCGCGAACGCGCCGGTCGGACCGTCGCTCGACGTGTGCCACGGTGCGCTGAGGAATGATGGTCGGGAGCACGTATCCGTCGTGGTAGTCGGTGTGCTCGCCCATCAGGTTGACGCGGCCGTGCGCGTCGGCCGAGGCGACGTCACGCATCCACGTTGACCTGCACGGCTTGCAGTTCCTTCACCGTGTCTTCCGGCACCGTGTCAGCAGTGAACACGCCCGCGCCGATTTCGCTGCCCGCCAGGTATTTCAGGCGGCCCTCCATGCGATAGGCGGGGTACAGCTCGGCGTGCAGATGCGCTTCGGGATGCGGGAGACCGTCGGTCGGCGCCTGGTGGAAGGCGAGTATGTACGGAAAAGGCTTCGACCAGAGTCCGTCGAATTTGAGCAGGACTGTCTTGAGCGCGCGCGCAAAGTCGGCTCGCTCCTCGCGCGAGAGCGCCGCGAACGAAGGCGCCGGCCGCTCGGGCGCGATCCAGACCTCATAGGAGTACCGCGCACAGACCGGCATGAACGCCGTTACAAGCGCGCCGCGGTAAATCAGTCGAATGTCGTCGGCGATCTCGCCGGCGATCATCTCTTGGAGCAGCCCTCGGCCGTGGCGTTCGTAGTGGGCCTGCTGCTGCGCCAGTTCGCGGGCGGGAATCGGCGGCACGAAAGGATACGCGTATATCTGCCCGTGGGGATGATGCAGCGTGACGCCGACTTCGACGCCGCGGTTCTCGAAAGGAAACACGTACGCGATCTCCGGCATGCGCCCGAGCTCCTCGTACCGGTCCGCCCACACGTCGACGATCAGCTCGAGGTGCCACAGCGGCAGGGTGCCGAGAGTCGCGGTCGCTTGTTGTGTGAATACCACGACCTCGCAGACGCCGAGCGCGGGCGCCGTCGGCACGGCAAGCGCGGGCGGGTCGTGCGCGCTCATCGCGAGCGTCGGGAACAAATTCGCGAACACGGCAGCATCCCACGCGCCTCGCGGCACCTCGGTCGGATGCTCGGGATTTGAACTTGCGGCGAGCGGGTTGTACTCGGGCGGCGGCAGGAACGTGCGGTGCTGGCGATGATTGGCGTACGCGACCCATTCGGCGCGAAGCGGATGCCACCGCAAGTGCGGATTCGGCGCGTGGGCCGCCGCGCTGGGACTTGGCGCGTCAAGGTCGGCGGGCAGCGGTTCCCGCGCGTACAAGATCAGACGCCGGCCGTCCGGCTTCGTGAGCACGCGCTTGTGCATTACCGAGCTTCCCCGGCTCCACTGAAATCGTGAACCTGCTCGAGGCCGCCCGTGCGCGGGACGGTCGGTCCGGCCGTGGCCCGAGCGATGTCGCGCATGGGGAATTTCGGCCGTCGATCCGCGTAGAGGAGACCGTTCGCTTCCTGGTAGGTGTCGCTGAATTGCGTGTAGCAGAAGCCGGACATCAGACCGAGATTACGCACCGCCAACAGCAGCAGCTCGTACTGACGGGCGAATTCCTCCGAGGTCGAGCACTGCGTATATCCCCATGTCCCCGGCTGCACCGCGGTGAGGGCGATCCCGCCGAACTCGGTCAGCATCAGCGGCAGATCGACATGGTGGCCTTCGAGAACCAGAAGGCGGCCGCCGGGGCGTTCGCGCTTGAACAGTTGCGGCAGCACTTCGTCGGCTTTGTATCGCTTCGCGATGCGGTCCGGATCGTGATCGTAGTCGTGAATGCCGATGATGTCGGTCGCGACGCTTTCCCATCCGTCGTTGCCGATCACGGGTCGCGTTGCGTCGAGCGTCTTGGTCAGGTGATACAGCGCCTGGACGTAATGCCGCTCGCGCGGATTGTCGGGCAGGTTCGGCACGCCCCACGACTCGTTGATCGGCACCCACGCGATGATGCAGGGATGGCTGGAGTCGCGCTCGATGGCGGCGGTCCATTCGCGCGACAGCCGTTCGACCGACGTCCGCGTGAAACGATACGCGCTCGGCATCTCCTCCCAGACCGCCAAACCCAGCACGTCGGCCCAATACAGGTACCGGGGATCTTCGATCTTCTGGTGCTTCCGCACGCCGTTGAAACCCATCTGCCGGGCGAGCTCCACGTCGCGCTTCAGCTCGGCATCGTTTGGCGCCGTCAAGCCTCCGCCCGGCCAGTACCCCTGATCGAGGACCATGCGCAGGAGGTAGGGGCGGCCGTTCAGTAGGAAGCGATCGCCTTGCACTGTCGTCGACCGGAGCGCTGTATACGAACGGACCTGGTCGAGCAGTTCCCCGCGTTCGCCCCACAGCTCGATGTCCACGTCGATGAGATGCGGCCCATGCGGACTCCAGAGCAGCTCGTTGCGCGAATCATCCACACCGGGATCCGACAACGCGATGCCGCGGTGCACCTCGCCGCTGACAACCTGGTACGTGTCGGCGGCGAGCACCGTGCCGGCGCTGCGAAGCTTCACGCCGAGGCGCAGGTCGGCGCGCCGCTGACCTTCGAGCCAAACCTCGACGCCGATTTCCCATCGCGCGAGATTGGGCGTGAACGCGATGCGGCCGATTCGTGTCGCGGGCGCCTTTTCCAGCCAGACCGTCTGCCAGATGCCCGACGTGCGCGGATACCAGATCGAATGCGGCTCCAGCTGCCAGTCCTGTTTACCGCGCGGCTTCGCAAGATCCAGCGGGTCGTCGTCGGCGCGCAGCACGATCTCGCAGGCGGCGTCGGCGACATGCTCGGTAATGTCGAAGCAGAACGGCGTGTACCCGCCTTCGTGGTTGCCGACGCACACACCGTTGATCCAGACGGTCGCCTTCCAGTCGACGGCGCCAAAATGCAGAATCCAGCGTTCCGCTGCATCCAGAGAGGGGAGCTCGCACCGCATTCGGTACCAGCACGCACGGAAGAACCCCGTACGTCCGATGCCGCTGAGAGGAGCTTCCGGCGCAAACGGCACCGTGATGTTCTCGTCCCAGGCGACCTCGTCGGCGCTGCGCCAGAGGCCGTCGGGATCGATCGCGAACTCCCACGTGCCGTTCAACGAGTACCAGGCAGCGCGCCGGAGCTGGGGACGCGGATAGCCGCGGCCCTGTTGATCGTCGGTGCTCGAAGAAATTGCTGTTATCGACATTGAGGCGAAGTGACCTGTAGCAATCAGCCGGCCACGTATGCAGCTCGGCGGCGGCTGTTCACAGCGGACGTCTCACAAAATTATGATAGAACTCACGGCCTCTTCGCATCTCTGAAATCGTCTCTCAGCGTCTCACACGAGAAGGCCGCCGATGTTCTCGCGCAATTGACGCAATCGATGCGCCCTCTCGGCATCGTCTTCGATGCGCTGATCGAGCGGGCACTGATAGTTGCCGATGATGTGAGAGACGCGAAGGCCGCGGCGATGCGCGGTAAGAAACATGAACGGACGCCAGCCCCAGCCGGCATCCGCGTGCAACGTTTCGAGATCGGCCAGAAGCACGCGGTTCAGGAGAAAAGGGCCGTACCAGTAATCGCCCACTCGACCGATGAGCTCGCCGCACAAGTGGTTGATGACGCCTTCGGTATAACGCTGGATGGACGGAAACGTGCTGAACGCCTCGCTTGACCGCGCCGCGAGCACCACGCCCATGTTCGCCGTGGTTTCTGCACGTGCGACGAACTCGGCGAGCGGCGCGCCAAAAAAGGATTCCTTGTCCGGCTCGGTATAGAGGATAAACGGTGTGTCGAAGGCCGCTGCGGTGTCGAAGCTTGCCTTCACCTGCGCGATCAGCCCCCGACCGGCAGGGACCGTGACAGTGACGCCCGGAAGGGAAGCTACAAAGTCCGTGAACGCTGGCGTTCGTTCCAGCGTCGGCGACCGAGATTCGAAGGCCCGTCTTCGACAGCCGCTGCAGCGCGCGACGCAGCAGTGCATCCTCATCCACTGTTCGTGCCCAGGCGATCGTCGCAATAGAGACGATACGGCGCAGTTCATCGTGCTTGAGCCCTTCCATCCACACGAATTGTGGCGCATCCGTGAACGGTTTTCGACCGAGGGCGTCTGACCGCTCTGGCGCGAGACTGTTATACCTGTGTGCGGAGTAGCGCGCCAGCGGCTGTCCGGCCCCGCATCCATCCGATGAAGCGCCGCGCGCCGCGATGCGTCACCGTGAATATGCCGAGCGCGAAAAGCACCGCCAGCGGCACGACCCAATAACCGCCGCGAAGGTCGGCATCGCCGGCAGGGAAGTGCGCGCCGAGCCCGACCGGGAGGCCGTGGATGAATTGAACGCCGACATTATTCGGAAAAATCGGCTTCAGTATCGCGATCGCCAGAAACGCAAGCGACGTGAGATAGCCGATCGCGATTCCGAGCGCCGCGAAGAAGCCGACGACGGTCGTCGTTGCGAGATGGCGGATCGAGGACAGAATCGCCATCAGTCGCCCTGTCGCTACGGCTTCGTCGAACGTGCGCTCGGCCGAATATGCCTGTGCGACGCGCATAGGTGCCCCGAGCTCGGCCAGGACGCGTTCGAGCGCAGCGCGCTCGTCTGGAACGGCGTCGATCGTCGATATCCGCTCCCGCACGTGCGATTCGATTTCACGCACGGCGTCGGCTGCCGTATCGCGTGGCAGGAAGCTGCGCAACGCGCGATCGAGGACGTACAAGTAACCGTTGACGCGAGATTCGCCGGCCGGGCTCAGAATCACGAGGACCTCTTTCGTGTGCCGTCGACGGCGGCGAGGAGCCGGTCGATCTTGGCTGAAAATTCGCGCCAGTCGGTCGTCATCGACGTGAGGCGCTTCTCGCCCGACCGTGTCAGCCGGTAATACTTCCGGGGGTGCGAGGATTCGTCGACCCACGATGCGTCGAGAAGGCCGTCGCGCGTGAGCCGGCCGAGAATGGGATAAATCGTTCCGGCGGTGACGACGAGGTCGGTGAACTCTTCGAGATGCTGGATGATCGAGAGCCCGTAGAGGGGACCGGACGCCAACGTTGCGAGAATGGCTAAATCGAGTGCCCCACGGCGGATCTGCTCATGCCATACCGCGGGAGACATATCTTGCGTCACAAGATATACGACGACGCATCACAGTTAGGGGTTCCCGTTGCCCGTCGCACATCTCGCGCAGGAGGGCTGCGCGCTGCCCGCGCGCTATCTTTGTGTCGAGAGGGGCGACCGCCGCTGAGGCGCGCTCTGCGACGGCCGTTCAGGTGCGGACCGGGGCGCGTCCGCGGCGATCGGCCGCGCGGATACTCTGACGAGCGCATCCATATAGCGGAACGCACGCTCTTTCGCGTCGGTCCCGCGGAAGCCGACGACCGCTTTGTTGTTCACCGTGACCCACCATTCGTCCGGCGTGCCCGCGGTTTGCACGATCTGGAGCTGCTCAGGTCGGGGAATGGAAACCACAACACCGGTGTCTGCAAACGCTACGCCCGCGGCCGCGGAACAGCCATCCGAGCGCCATTGAGGCCGCCGGAACCGATTGGCTGAGGTTGACTAGGGGTTCACGGTCGCAGAGTATTTGCGCGACCGTGCCGATTACGTTGAGCGAAGTGCGCCCACGAGGCTGGCTGATCGCAACGGCACGCGGGTCTCTGACACTCTCAGAAGTTCTGACCTTCCTCCAGACAGCGCGCGCCGGCAACGATCGGCGGCTGATGCCGCTTCTCTTCGACGCCCGCGAGGCCACGACCGACATGAGCGAGGCAGATGTCGAGCAGGCGATCAAAGCGGTTCGAACCGCATCTCTGGAGCCCGGCGGCCGTGGTTACGCCGCGATCGTCGCGGTCGATGATCGTCTTTACGAGCGAATGCTGCTGTACGAAACGGGCTGCACCGCGGCGGGCGTGAAGGTGATCCGCGTCTTCCGTCAGCGCGCCGACGCCGAACGCTGGCTCGAAACGGTGAGCGCCTCACGCCATTATCGCTGAGCCCTGTTCGGGGCGCCTTCGCCGCGGCTCTTATTCCTGCTGAAACAGCGTCGCGTCGAGCGGCGGATTGACCACGGTCTTCACAAACCGGATCACCGCATCGAATTGCGGGTTGCCATTCGATCGATGGATATCGCGTTCGAAGCTCAGGCCGTCTATCGCCTCGTACGACACGAACGTGACGACAACGGTGCGCTCACCCTCCTGATGCGTCATCGCGGCCGGCAAACCGGTGGTGGCGTCGAGCGTCACGTGCCAGTCGATACCGCCTTCCGGCCGAAACACAATCGCGTCGCCATCAGCCGAGCGCGTGCCGCGAAGGCGCGACGGAAACAGCGCGAAGAACACTGCGTTCCAATTGGCGAACGGCATCGACCGCGTCCGTTCGAGGTCGGCGCCGGCAAGCGGCATGGGCGCAGCGGTGCCACGTTGGAGCATGCCGTGGGTGCCGTCGAACGTTTCCACGGTGGCCAGGGTCGCCACCTGTTCCTCCTTGCGGTAACGGCCATCGGCCGCATGCCAGGCTTTGATCGTGCCGTGAAACCCAGCGACGTCGATTGTCGCCTCGCGGTACACAGCCGTGACCGTTGAGAGGCGTTCGCGACCGCCGACAGCAACAGCCCACCGATCAAACGCGTCACCCGCCGCCGCGAGGTGGCCGACAAGCGGCAGGAGAACGACGAGGACGCCGGCCAGAATCGCGATCGATTTGCGTGTCATATCCGTGCTCCTTTGCTCGACATCCGGCTTGCGCCGGAGGCGCTGCGTTCAGATGTCCTGACGGTGGTAGTTGCGATCCGCCGCCGACCAGAGCGCGCCCGTCAGCGCCGCCATGACGAGCAATCCAATCCAAGGCATCTGGCCCAACCGGAAATAGCTTGCGGCGTTCATCACATGGAATGGCCCGATGCCGCTCGAGAACTCCACGACGGCCGTGATCAGGGCGAGGGCCGCCGCCAGCAGCATCGGGCGCCACACGTCGCGGAAGATCGTAGACAGCAGCACAGTGAACACGAACCATGCCGAACCGGCGACGATCAGACACGCGACCTGAACCAGCGTGTCGATCACCGTGTAATGCTCGCCAATCGTGGGCGACATCGCGGGGATCACCAGCGAGGGAACGAGCGCCAGCACCGACGAGTTCGGCGAGCCCGACGACGACGCGGCCGGCGAGCAGCGCGCGTCGGGACGCCGGGAGCGTGAGCGTGAACAGCGCACCGTCTCCGTTAGACCGTGCCAGCAGACCGCCGGCGCCAAGGAGGATCGCGAACAGGGTCCAGAGTTGGACCAGGTTCTGACAGAACCACTGCCACCATACGAACCCTCGAAAATCGCGCTGCGTGTCGAACGCGTCCTGGAGCGTTCTTCCGATCGTCGTGCTCACGTCGAACGAGATGTTCGTTCGCGGCCTGAGTTGCTGGACCGCGTGGTAGTCGACGATCGTGCCGCACGCCACGACGAGCAGCAACACGAGGCCGGTCAGAAACCGCCAGCGTGTGTCGAGCCATGCTTTCTGCCACACCATGTCAGCGCTCCGTGTTGATCGTTTCCAGAAAAATGTCCTTCAGGGTCACTGGTGCGATATCGACGGCTGCGGGATTCCACGACCGCGCTTCCTCGAGAGCCGCGGCTACGCCGCCGCGAACGAACGCCGAGAGCGCACGGCCATCGCGCGTGACGCGCATGACTCCCGGAGAGCGGAACGTCACGTCGGGAGCGTCCCCGTCGAACACGAGCTGAATGCGCCGGCAGTCGCCGCGAAGATCGTCCAGAGCGCTCGTCAGGACGGCTCGGCCGCGGTTCACAATGGCGACGTGATCCGCGATTTGATCGACCTCGCCGAGCTGGTGCGAAGAAAAACAGACCGTGACGCCGTCTTCCGCCACGTGCCGGACGATGGCCTGCAGGACCTGCTCGGCCGCTGCCGGGTCGAGCCCGCTCGTCGGCTCGTCGAGCACGAGCAGTTCGACGCGTCGGCACATCGCCAGGAGCAGCGCGAGCTTGGTCCGACCGCCGCGCGACAGCGTCCGGATATCACTTGCATCGTGCAACTCGAACAGCGACAGGTAATGCCGCGCGAGATCATCTCGCCACCCCGGCGCCGCCCGCATCGTGAAGCGGACGATGTCACCCACCGTCATGGTGTCGATCAGGTCCTTTTCCTCGGAGACGAATGCCGCACGGCGGCGGATCTCGACGCTGGCGGCCGGAGATTCGACCGGCAGATCGAAGACATGCGCCGCGCCGCCCGTCGCACGGACCAGGCCGAACAGGATCTTGAGCGCCGTGGTCTTGCCGGCCCCATTCGGTCCGAGCAGCGCGTAGATCGATCCCTTCTGGTACGCTGAACGTGAGGTCGTCGAGCGCGCGGGCGCCACCGAACGATTTCTGAAGATGGCGGACGTCGATCACCGCGTCAGCCACGGCGGCCCCCTGTGTGATGCACGCCGGCCAGCTCGCCTTCAACAAGACGGCGGATCGCGTCCTCCGAGAGACCGCTGTCGCGCAGACGCTCGATCGTCTCCGCGACGAGGCGCTGTGCGGCGCGCAGCTTTTCGGGAGAGGTCGACGTGCGCGTTCGCGCGTTCCTTGCGATGAAGGCGCCGGTGCCTTGCCGGAGCTCGACGATGCCTTCGTCTTCGAGCTCACGATACGCCTTGGCCACGGTGTTCGGGTTGATCACCAGCGACTCGGCAAGCGGCCGGATGCCGGGGAGCTGTTCTCCCGGGCGCATCGCTCCGGTCTCGACGGCGTGTTTCACCTGTTCGATCAGTTGAAGATACATGGGGACACCGAGCGAGGGGTTGGGGCGAAGGATGATCGGCACTGTATTACTGTAATAACACAGTGATACTGCACCGGTTTGCGCGGCGTGTCAAGAGGACGTCATGTCCATCGCCCCTCGTGAAGCTGCCACACACGCGCCACGCGGTGCGCGGCCGGTTCGTCGACGACGCCCGCGGTTCTCAAGACCTTGTCGCCTTTGCGCACTTCGAGCACGTAGCGCGTACCGTCGCCTTTCAGCACGCAGCGGATGCTCCCTCGCGTCCACAACACGGCGACGTCCGTGAACCCCTGGCCGCTTGACGACACGCCGCCACCATAGCGAATCCGTCATGACACGAAGGTAACAGCGAGTCGGATTCCGGCTCAGCTTGCGATGAGCGAAGCGATTTCGTACAGTCCGCGGAAATGGACTCCGAACGGCGCGATCATCTCCTACATCTGCTCGAGCAGGACGCCGAAATGCTCGTCGTCTATCAGCTCGACTTGCTCGCGGACCTCGAACGGCAGCTGCGGGCGGTCCAACATACGATGCGCCACATTGAAAAACTGCGCGCCGTCAGGATGAGGGTCGGCCCGGCATTGTCCAATGGTCAGCGTGAAAGCACGCTGAAGAGTCTTGCCGACGAAATTCACACCCTTGAATCGCATCTGACCATCGAGCAGTCGTGTTGCGCCGACATGCATATGACGATTGCCCACATGCGCGAGCGGGTGATTCGCTTGCGCGAACGGACGGCGGCCGACACGTCGCAGAAGCCTGACTCCTCGCCCGACTCGGGCGCGCAGTCGTAGTCACAAGACTGAGGCGTCCCGCCCCGAAGGCGCTCTAACCTTCGTTCCAGATGTACAAATAGTCCTCGTCGCTGCTCGTGGCCCAGGAACCATGACGGTCGAAAGAGGACGATGACAATGACCGCAAACGAATTCCGCCGCATCGCACTCCAACTGGAGGGCGTGATCGAGAGCGCCCACCAGGCGCATCCGGACTTCCGCGTCGGGGGACGCATTTTCGCGACCCTTGGCTACCCCGATCCGAAATGGGGCATGGTGAACCTGACGCCCGATCAACAGCGCGCCTGGGTCCGTGATCGGCCTGAGGCGTTTGTCGCGGTCAAAGGAAAATGGGGCGAGCAGGGCAGCACCAACGTCCGATTGGACGCCGTTGATGCGGAAGCGCTCGGCGAGGCTCTCACCCTGGCGTGGCAGAACATCGTCGCGAAAGGGCCGTCGAAGAGACGTCGTCGATAGAGACCGTCTCGACGCGTGGCGTGGGAGCAGTGTGCGCTGTTCTGAGGTGCTATATGCCGATTGCCCGACATGGAAAAACGGAGTATGTGACCACTGTCCGGATCGCCGCACCGGCGACGTTGGTGTGGACGGTCCTGACTGATGCGCCAGGATATGCGGACTGGAACCCCGAAATTCTTCACGTCGCCGGGCGGTTCGGGTTGAACGAGCGCATCAAGGTACGCGTGAAGGTGGGCAGCGGTGGCGGTGCGTGGACTCACGATGCGCATTACGGCGTTTGAACCGCCGTCGCGCATGGAATGGACGGGCGGTTTGCCGCTTGGCCTGTTCGTGGGCAGACGCGGCTATGTGGTCACGCCGGAAGGCGACAGCGCCGAGTTCCGTCTGCATTTGCAGATGACCGGTATTCTGGCGCCGATGATCGTCAAGTCGGTTGGAGATCGTCAGCCGGACATCGACAGCTTCGCCAATGCGTTGCGCACGCGCGTGGAGCAGCTGAAAGCGACCATTCCGTAGGCGCGGAAGCCCACATGGCGAACGAACACGATGACGTCAGTCGACCTTCCGCCGTGGGCCATTCGGAAGGGGTGTCCACGAATACCGAATAGCGTTCGCGTAGATACCCGAGGTCACCTCGATGTTCCGCCGCTCTCCCGCACGTCCTTCTTCGCTCTCGTAGAACGCTCGCGCGCTGTGATTCGCTTCGAGAACCCACAGATACATCGGACGGTGCGGGTCTTTGCTTCCGATCCACTCGCGACACCGCGATAGGAGCTGACGTCCGATACCCAGCCTCTTCATTCCTGGCTTCACGTGCAGATTGTCGAGATCGGCACCCCAGATACGATCGCCGTCGAGCAACACGCATCCAAACCCGAGCAAGAGGCCATCTGCCATGGCCTTGATCACCGTCATCGAATCGTTTGGCGTTGCGAAGCGGTTGGCCCAGAGCTGCTCTCGATCGCGAAGCACCGGGCCCGCCAGGAACTCGTCAGGCAGGATTCCTCGGTACGCCTCTCTCCAACTGGCGGCGTGCAAGCTCGCGAGCGCGTCGACGTCTGCGGAAGTGGCCGGAACGAAATCAATCGTCACAATCGAGACGCGCGCATATTCGTCGGCGCCTGGCACGCCTGATCCTAAACGATCGGCCTGAGGTCAGCCCATGATATGTGACCGCTCGTCGGCGGGTCTCGGTAACTTTGAAAGCCGCGAGCGAGCCGCTCCTCAGGGCGCTAGCGAGGCCGCCTTCGTTGATCAAGCGTTGCGGTATGACGGCGAGCGGCACGAGCCATAGCGGGACCTCGACCAGGCTGCGCAACCGAATGAGCGTGCCGAAGTTGGTGACGACGTAGCCAAGAAGGACCGCGCTCAGCGCGGATAACCCGAATCCAAACACGAGCAATGGCCATTGCGCCCCAATCGCCTGTCGGCGCCTGCAGACCAAAACGAGAATACTCACCGCGGTCACGTCGAAAAACACGGTGGCGGCATCGGCGATCGGCAGGAGGCCGCGTCCCCCGACGAAGCGGACGAGTCCTAATTGTTTCAACACGACGATCGGCACGCACTCGGCCGCGAGCCCTCGCCCTGTCGCCTCCAGACGGTCACCGAGCGTCGGTCGGTCGGTGCGCGGGTGCCAGACCATGTTCGTGTCGCCGCCTGTATTGAGAAACCCTTCGCGTGCCTGGTCCGCCGCCGCAGCGGGGCTGGCCATCGGCGTGGCCGCGACGGAGGTGAGCCGCGCAAGCGCTGGACCGCGGTAGTACGGACCCGCACCCCAGCCGTACGTCAGCCATACGACGCTGAGGAGAGCGATGGCTCCAATGGCGTACTCGCAAACAGGGCGGACGCGGCGGTGCGAGCCGACGAGCGCGAGTCCGCCGCCGCAGAGCGCCACGGCGAGCGTGGCCGTCGTCATCACGGCGTAATATGGGCGCACGCCGGCGACGCCGTATGTCGCGCCGACGAGCAGGTACACGCCGGCGCACCAACGCGGAACAAATGGTCTGACGGCGAGACGCCGCCAGCAGCCCCTCGATCGCACTCACAGCGCCCAGGCAGGCGAGCACGATCAGCGCTGCGAATAGGCCGTCCTTCAGCACCTGTGTGGCATCGATCACCATCAGCGGGGCGAACGACCACGCACCGAGCGCGAGGAGGAGCGGCAGGTCCTCTTGCCAATGATTCGTCGGGCGCGCGCAACGAACGAGTACGACGGCAACAAGGACGTACAAGCATGCGTTCAGGTACACAGCGGCAGCCGGACTGACACCGACTAACTGCATCCAAACCGCTAACGTCGTGACGAAGAATGGCGAAGCGGAGGTCGGCGCGATCGTGTGAAGGCCGGAATCAACCGCGGTCGCGGCGGCATCAAAATACGAGCGCGCATCGGGTGCGACGGCCCAAAACCCGCCGCCAAGCTGCAGTGATCGCAACAACGGCACGTGGAGGTACGAGAGCCAGAACAGCGTCACGCCGAGCAATGCGCGGATAAGAAGGCCAGCCGCCAGGACGTGGCCCGCCACGATCGAGCGATGCGCCGTCCAGCGGATCGCGGCGAATAGGAGTACTCCGATGATGCACGACATGGCGACATGGACACTCGTGTCGAGAATCAGCGTCGCGGATCGCACGTCGGCAAGTCTAGCGATCGCGCGTTGAGATTTCGTTACGGCGAATACCTTACAAGACCTAGCTCGTGCGTCAGATGCGCATCGGCAGTCCTGAGCTGGCGGGGAGGGACACATGCGGTTCGTGCTCTCGTTGGTACTTCGTTGCGCAGTCACTTGACGCCGAGCTCGAGATTCTGCGCGCTCCTTCATCACTTCACGTTGCGCACGTCGCGTCGACGTGACGTCCGCATCTACGACGTTATTCGATGATCAGCGCGCCTATTTCCCACAACCGTTCGTCGGATGGTAATCGCCACGCGGTCCTTGCCGACATCCGGTTGAACGTCGAACCCGCGCCACGCCGTTGGCACTTTCTTCCCCACCGCGAGGTCCACGGCATGAACGCCCACGAACACGGCGGAGGACATGGGATGATGACGTCGCGTGCCGAACGCGATCAGGGCCGTACCGATCGCAGCATCGGCCGCGCGCAGGTGCGGCGTGGCGCTGAGCGCGCCCGTCACGGATTCGATGAAGGGTCGGACGTCGAACGTCGGGGCCGGCGTTTCCCGCGCCGGCGGGATCGCATCGGCGCGGCGGGTGTCGAGGGAACGGGCGACGATAGACGGATCGACGACGAGGCGGTGCGGTGCTCCTTGCGCCCACGCGGGCGCCGCGAACAGCATCAACGTCAGAACGGCGCAAAATCTCGTGCCGACCATCTGGCCTTGTTTGCTGCAACGTCCGCGCCTCACGGTTACCGCTCAGCCAGCAAAGTTCAGCTATTCTCGAAGCACCGTGAGCCGCCCTGCGTCCATTATCTGGGCGTATACTGCGCATGGCCTAAGCCCTGCGCCACTCGCAGGACGCGGGGGACCCAAGCTCCTGGGGCGCATCGATGGCGTTCTTCGTGAACGCATCGTAGGACACTTCCGAGTCCGAGCCCGTCAGCTAACCTCGCCGGCATAGACACGGAAGGCGCGTGTCCACCACACCGTTGTCCCGCGACGGACGCGTTCGGGTCGTCGCTGCCGCCACCGCACTTCTCTCGTTCATCGTTTTGAACGATCCGGGCTCGACGGCGTTCTACGTCGCTGACCTTGTCAAGCAAGCCGTTGGCAAAGGGGTCCTGTGAACGCGACGACGGCGGCGTTAATGCTGCTGCTCATCGTCTTGGTCGTGGCCGCCACCACGCGGCTGTGGATAGCCGTTGCGACGTCGATCGCCGCGATGGTCGCGTTCAATTTCTTCTTTCTCCCCCGGTTGGCACGTTCACGATCGCCGATCCCCAGAATTGGGTTGCGCTGTTCGCGTTTCTCGCCGTCAGTCTCGTGGCGAGCAACCTGTCGGCTGTCGCTCGCGCCCGTGCGCGAGAAGCCGAAGGGCGCCGCGACGAGATGGCGCGCTTGTTCGATCTCAGTCGGGATGTGCTGCTGATGACCGATACGCGCGAAGCCATCGTGCTGCTGGCGCGCTTCATCGCGCGACGGTTCGATCTCGAGTATGTCGCGATCTGCCAGCCGCGTGGCGCCGGTTGGGAGATTGCCGAGAACGGCACGGAACACATCGCCCTCGATCGCAATCAGCTCACGATGGCCGTGATGGATGCCGAGAAGATCCTCGAGTTCGACGCGCGCGAGCGGACCTACACCGGCCATCGCAGTATGACCGTCGACGGTCGCGACATCCGGATTGTCCCGCTGCGGCTGGGGACAAAGCCAATCGGTGTGCTGGCCGCCGCGGGACGGGCCATCGAGCCGGGATCGCTCGATGCGCTGGGCGGCGTCGCCGCGATCGCGATCGAACGGCTTCAGTTTCTGGAGGAGCGCAAGGCCGCCGAGCTCGCGCGGCAGAAGGACGAGCTGCAATCGGCGCTGCTCGCCGCCCTCGGCCACGACCTCCGCACGCCGCTGACGGCGATTCGCGTCGCGGCCAGCAACCTGCAGACGTCGTGGATCACCGAGCCCGAGCGTCGCGAACAGAGCGACGTGGTCCTGACGGAAGTGGAGCGGCTCACGCGGCTCTTCGACGACATTCTCGACATGGCGCGAATCGATGCCGGCGCCGTGACGACGCAGCCTGAGTGGGTGCATCCGACGCAGATCGTCGAAGCGGCGCGTGAACAAGCAGAGCATGCCGTGCACGGGCACCGTGTCGAGGTGGCCGTGGAGTCTGATGCGCTGGTGCGCCTCGATCCGCGGTTGACGGCGTCCTCGCTGGCGCATCTCCTCGAGAACGCCGCTCGATATTCGCCGTCCGATTCATCCATCCAGATTATCGTCTCGGTTGTCGAGGGCGAGCTGGTGATCCGCGTGCGCGATCGCGGTCCCGGCATTGCGCCCGCCGATCTTCCACGCCTGTTCGATCGCTTTTACCGCGGCGTGCAGGGCAACGTGGTCTCGGGAACGGGTATGGGATTGCCGATTGCAAGAGGGCTGCTCGCCGTCGAGCACGGCCGCGTCTGGGCTGAGAACTGCGCCGACGGTGGTGCGCAATTCACCATCGCGGTGCCGGTGGACGTCAAGAGATGACGACGCCGGCGCGAATTCTCCTTGTTGACGACGAGCCGTCGATCCAACGATCGCTGACGCCGCTCCTGCGGTCGCGCGGCTACGACGTCGACGTCGCCGGCACTGGCCGCGATGCCCTCGCACTCGCGTCGGATCATCCGCCGGATCTCGTCGTCCTCGATCTGGGGCTGCCGGACATCGAGGGCACTGAAGTGTGCCGCCGCCTCCGCGCCACATCGGCGGTGCCCATCATCATTCTGTCCGCGAGAGGAAACGAAAGGGATAAGGTCGCCGCCCTCGACCTCGGCGCCGACGATTACGTGACGAAGCCCTTCGGGCCCGAGGAATTGCTGGCGCGCATCCGCGTGTGGCTGCGGCGGGTGGCGTCCGACGATCGCCACGAAAGTGGCCGCGTGACGGTGGGCGAACTGACGATCGATTACGACCGGCGGCGGGTGCTGCGCGGCGCCGACGAGATTCGTTTGACGCCCAAAGAGTTCGAACTCCTCGCGTTCATGGCGCGCAACCCTGACCGCGTGCTCACGCATCGGGCGATTCTGAAGGCCGTGTGGGGTCCGAATGCGGTCGATCAGCCGGAGCACTTGTGGGTGCTGGTCGCGCAGCTCCGCAAGAAAATCGAGCCTGATCCGGGCAACCCGCGGCATTTGGTCAGCGAGCCGTGGGTCGGCTATCGGCTCGCGACCGACCGCTAGCGACGTGCCTTTAGTGCTTTTTTAGCCTCTTTTGAAGCGATTCTTAGCCGGTTGTTTCTATCCTCGATCGGATGGAAATGACGATGAGACTCCGTACGCTGCCGCTACTCGTTGCGCTCGTCTTCGGCGGCGTCGCGGCGTCAGCGCGGGCACAAGCAACGAATCAGGCCGAGTCTGACAAAAAGCCGGATCCGTTCGCCTTCGCCGATTTCACCTGGCTGACTGGGAATCCGCGGACCAAAATATCGCCAATCGACACGCCGGCATTCACCGGCGAATTCCGCGTCGACACGAACTTCACGTACAGCTTCAACAAGCCGCAGGACGACACGATCGTCGGCTCGAGCGAAGTCTTTCGATCGGGCGAATTTCAGCTTACGCAGCTCGGCATCGGCGGCGACTTTCACTATGACAACGTCATCGGCCGGTTGATGACGCAGTTCGGAATGTACTCAACGACCACACCACGCAATGACGCGAGCCCGGGCCGTGGGCAGTGGCAACTCGACGACGCGTACCGATACATCTCGGAAGCGTACGGCGGCTACCACATCGACAAGATGAACGGCATCAATGTGGAGGCGGGCATTTTCATGTCGTACGTCGGGCTGTGGAGTTACTACCAGTTCGACAACTGGACCTACCAACCCTCGTACGTGTCGTCGAATACCCCCTGGTTTTTCAACGGTATGCGCGTGCAGATCTTTCCGAGCGACAAGCTGAAGATCGAGCCGTGGGTGATCAACGGCTGGCAATCGTACGGCAAGTTCAATCATGCGCCGGGAGTCGGTGGACAGGTGTTGTGGCGGCCGAACGGGTCGCTGTCGATTCTGGCCAACAACTACTGGGGCACCGACACGCTGAACAACGCGGATCGCAAGCGGATTCACACCGACGACAGCATTCAAGTCAAGTACTACGACAAACCCGACGCGCCGATCACCAAAGCGGCCTTCACGTTCACCTTCGATGCGGGATGTGAATACGGCGGGGGTGTGAGTTGTTCCGGGGGCACGACGGATGCGCCGTCGCAGTTCTTCGTCGGGTTCATGGCGTATCACCGCGCGTGGTTCGACAAGGATCGGCTGGCGTTGACCGTCGGCGGAGGCGCGATCACGAACCCGGGCCGCTACCTCGTTCTCATCCCGCCGATCAACGGCGCGACCGCGTTGTCCGGCACGCCGTATTTCACGGCGAATCCTGGTGATCCGTACAAGGCGTGGGACACGCAGGTGACGTTCGACGTCATGCCGAGCCAGTTCGTCACGTTCCGGTCCGAGTTCACCTACCGCCACGCGAACGTGCCGTACTTCGCAGGGGAGGGCGGCGTGACACCGCCCGGTGGCAACACCGGTGCGCCTGGATCGATCGTGCCGGGTTGGTCGCCCGATCTGCGGCCATCGGAAAAGCGCGTGACGTTTGCGCTGCTGGTGAAGCTCTAGCGAGGCGATGTGTGGCATCAACGGTCTATGTCATCGCGACGACTTTTGAGGGAACGCGCGCGGCGCTGCGAGCGGCCATTCCGCTCGCGACCGGATCGAGCGCGCCGTTGGTGGTCCTTGTTCCGCAGATAGTTCCGTACGCCGTCGACATCGACGCGCCCATCGTGTCGACGACGTTTCTGGTCAAACGGTACGAGCAGATCATCGAGGCGTTCGGCGGCTCGGCGCGGATCGAGGCCTGCCATTGTCGCACGCTGAACGAGGTCGTCGCGAAGGTAGGACTCGCGGAAACGACGCTCGTCATTGGCGGGCCAGTTGGTCGATGGATTACCTCGCCGGAAGAACGGTTCGCCGATCGGTTGACGCGCTTGGGCTACCGCGTCATTTTCGCGGCGGCGGGCCGCAACACGACGCAGCGTCGCGTTCCCCTGGCAGCACACCATGCTTGACCTGATCTACGTCGTCCTCACGATCGTGTTCTTCGTCGCCGCTGTGGCGTACGTGCGCGGCTGCGACCGGCTGCGAGGAGACTCGTGAACGTCGATTATGTCGTCGGATTGATCGTCACCGTCGGGTTGCTCGTGTACTTGACGTACGCACTGCTCAAGCCGGAGAAGTTCTGATGACGCTGAGCGGGTGGGTTCAGATTAGCGCGTTTCTGATCGCGGTTCTCGCGGTCACGCCTCCGCTTGGCCGGTTCATGACGCGGGTCTTCACTCGCGAGCGGACGTTTCTCGACCCAATCCTGCGACCCGTCGAGCGGCTGCTGTACCGAGCGACGGGCGTCAACGAATCGCACGAGATGCGGTGGACCGAATACGCCGTCGGCGATGCTGCTGTTCAGCGTCGTCTCGATGGCGCTGCTGTACGTCATTCAGCGCGTTCAGTTCTGGTTGCCGTGGAATCCGCAGAGGTTCGCCGGGGTGCCGCCCGATCTCGCGTTCAACACCGCCGCCTCATTCACGACGAACACGAACTGGCAGGCGTACAGCGGCGAGACGACCATGAGCTACTTCACGCAAATGGCGGGTCTCGCGTACCACAACTTCGTGTCGGCAGCCGTGGGTATCTCGCTCGCGATCGCCTTCATTCGCGGAATCGCCCAGAGAGAGAAAGACACGATCGGCAATTTCTGGGTCGACCTCGTGCGCGGCACCCTCTGGGTGCTCCTGCCATTCTGCATCGTTGGCACGCTGCTGCTGGTCTCGCAAGGCGTCGTGCAGAACCTGCGCCCCTACGACACGGTGACGCCGATCGATTCCAAGGAGCAGGTCATCGCGCAGGGCCCCGTCGCGTCGCAGGAAGTCATCAAGGAGTGGGGCACGAACGGTGGCGGCTTCTTCAACGCGAACAGCGCGCACCCCTTCGAGAATCCGACGCCGTTCTCGAATTTCATCGAAATGGTCGCCATCTTTGCGATCTCCGCGGGACTCACGTGGACGCTCGGCGACATGACCGGGTCGCGCCGCCACGGATGGGCGGTGTGGGGCGCGATGGCGTTTCTGTTTCTGGCGGGCGTGACAACCGCCTACTGGGCCGAAGCGCGCGGCAATCCAATGCTCGCGGTCGCAGGTCCGAACATGGAGGGGAAGGAAGTGCGCTTCGGCGTTGCGAATTCAGCGTTGTTCGCGACGGTCACGACCGATGCCAGCTGCGGTGCCATTAACAGCTGGCACGATTCCTTCACCCCACTGGGCGGGCTCGTGCCGCTCGTCAACATCATGCTCGGCGAAGTGATCTTCGGCGGCGTTGGCGCCGGCCTTTACGGGATGCTCGTATTCGTCATCCTCTCGGTTTTCATTGCCGGGTTGATGGTCGGCCGGACACCAGAGTATCTCGGCAAGAAATCCAGGCGTACGACGTGCAGATGGCGATGCTCGTCGTGCTCGTGTTCCCGTTGACGATTCTCGTCCTCAGCGGCATTTCGGCGATCGCCGGGTTCGGGACGTCCAGTGTCCTGAACCCAGGGCCGCATGGCCTGTCGGAGATTCTGTACGCGTTCGCGTCAGGCACGGGGAACAACGGCTCGGCGTTCGCCGGCTTAAACGCCAATACGCGGTGGTACAACGTCACGATCGGATTGGCGACGCTGGTCGGGCGGTTCTTCATGATCATCCCGATGCTGGCGATCGCGGGGAATCTCGCACGCAAGAAGCGTGTCCCTCCATCACCCGGCACGTTCCCGGTGACGACCCCTCTGTTCGCGGCGCTGCTGGTGAGCGTCGTGTTGATTGTCGGCGCATTGACCTTCTTTCCGGCGCTCAGCCTCGGCCCGATCGTCGAGCACCTGCTGCTGAATCACGGACAGGTGTACTGATGTCGCAGACGACAAGGCTGTCGATTTGGGATCCGACGATCGTCCGCGGGGCGATTCGCGACGCGGTCGCGAAGCTGCGCCCCCGGACGATGGCGAAGAACCCGGTGATGTTCGTCGTCGAGGTGGGCAGCGTGTTCACCACACTGGCGCTGGTACGTGACCTCGTGATGCGGCGTGGACATCTCGGCTTCGAGCTGCAGATCACCTTCTGGCTGTGGCTCACAGTGTGGTTCGCCAACTTCGCGGAAGCGATGGCGGAAGGTCGAGGGAAGGCGCAGGCCGACACGCTTCGGAAGACGCGCACAGAAACGGTGGCGAATCGACTGAAGCCCGACGGCAACACAGAGTCTGTGGCGGCCGCGTCGCTGCGGAAAGACGATCTCGTGATCGTTCGCGCCGGAGAATTCATTCCGGCTGATGGCGAGATCATCGAGGGCGTGGCGTCGGTGGACGAGTCGGCGATTACCGGGGAATCGGCGCCGGTGATTCGGGAGTCCGGCGGCGACCGGTCCGCGGTCACCGGCGGCACGCGCGTGTTGTCGGACTGGATCAAAGTGCGGGTCACGGCGGATCCGGGACACTCGTTTCTGGATCGCATGATCGCGCTGGTCGAGGGAGCCGAGCGTCAGAAGACGCCGAACGAGATCGCCCTCAACATCCTGCTCGCCGGCCTGACGATCATCTTCCTGCTCGCGGTCGTGACACTGCAGCCCTTCGCGATCTACTCGGGCGCGCCGCAATCGGTCTTTGTCCTCGTCTCGCTGCTCGTGTGCCTCATCCCGACGACGATCGGCGGCCTGCTCTCGGCGATCGGCATTGCCGGCATGGATCGCCTCGTCCAGCGCAACGTGCTCGCCATGTCGGGGCGCGCCGTCGAGGCCGCCGGCGACGTGCACACGCTGCTGCTCGACAAGACCGGGACGATTACGTTCGGCAATCGACAGGCGACCGAATTTCTGACGGTGGCCGGTGTCACCGAGCGCGAACTGGCCGACGCCGCGCAGCTGTCGTCGCTCGCGGACGAAACGCCCGAGGGGCGTTCGATCGTGGTGCTCGCCAAGGAGAAGTACGGCATTCGTGGACGAGAGCTCGCCGACAAAGGGGCGGTGTTTGTACCCTTTACGGCGCAGACGCGGATGTCGGGCGTCGACCTCGACGGCCATCACGTTCGCAAGGGCGCCGCGGACGCGATCACCAAGTACGTTGAATCATGCGGTGGCCGTGGGTCACCGGAACTGCAGTCCATCGTGGATCGCGTGGCACGAAGCGGTGGTACACCGCTCGTGGTCGCCGACGGTCGACGTCCACTCGGGGTCGTTCATCTCAAAGACGTCGTGAAAGGGGGCATCAGCGAGCGGTTCGCGTCGCTGCGTGCGATGGGGATCCGCACGGTGATGATCACCGGCGACAATCCGCTGACGGCCGCGTCAATCGCGTCGGAGGCGGGCGTCGACGACTTCCTGGCGCAGGCCACTCCGGAAGACAAGATGCGGTTGATCCGCCGCGAGCAGAGCGACGGCAAGCTGGTGGCGATGACGGGGGACGGCACCAACGACGCGCCGGCCCTCGCGCAGGCCGACGTGGGCGTCGCGATGAACACCGGCACGCAGGCGGCGAAAGAAGCCGGCAACATGGTCGATCTCGATTCCAGCCCGACCAAGCTGATCGACATCGTCGAGATCGGGAAACAACTCCTGATGACGCGGGGCGCGCTGACCACCTTCTCCATCGCCAACGACGTGGCGAAGTACTTCGCGATCATCCCGGCGATGTTCGCCGTGGCGTTTCCGGTGCTGATGACTCTGAACATCATGGGCCTGAAGACACCCGAGTCGGCGATCCTGTCGGCGGTCATTTTCAACGCGCTCATCATCGTCGCCCTCGTTCCCCTGGCGCTGCGCGGCGTCGCTTATCACGCGATGAGCGCCGAGGCGTTGCTGCGTCGAAATCTGTTGATCTATGGCGTCGGCGGCGTCGTCGCGCCGTTTGTCGGTATCAAAGCCATCGACGTGATCATCACCACTTTGAGGCTCGCGTGAATCTTGGGAAAAATTTCGTTGTCGCAGTGCTGATGACGATTGCGACCACGATCATGCTCGGCGTGGCGTATCCGCTGGCGATGACCGCATTGGCCCAGGTCCTGTTCAAGGACAAGGCAAACGGACAACTGGTTGAGCGCAACGGTCGCATCGTCGGGTCGCGGATTATCGGCCAGTCGTTTTCATCGCCGGGGTACTTTCACGGCCGCCCCTCGGCGGCAGGAAACGGATACGACGCGGCGAACTCCGGCGGAACAAATCTCGGTCCGACCAACAAGAAGCTCGTCGACGCGGTGAAGGCAGCCGCCGATGCCGCGCACAAAGAGAACCCGACGGCGAGGGTTCCGATCGATCTCGTCACCTCGTCTGCCTCGGGACTTGATCCCCACATTTCACCGGAGGCGGCGCTGTTCCAGGTCCCACGAGTAGCCCGCGAGAGACGGGCAAGCGAGGCGGACGTCCGCGCCGTCGTCGAGGCGCGCATCGAAGGACCGCAGCTCGGCTTGCTCGGCGAGCCCCGCGTGAACGTGCTCGAGCTCAACCTCGACCTCGACGAGCGATGGCCGATCAGAAGGTAAGCGCCGACGTATTGCTCGCGCGGATCAAGGAGGAAGATCGCGCGCGGCTGCGGATTTATATCGGCGCAGCCCCGGGCGTCGGCAAAACGTATTCGATGCTGCAAGAGGCTCATGCCCTGCGCGCGCGAGGCGTAGACGTCGTCATCGGAATGATCGAAACCTACGGGCGGCCCGACACCGACGCGCAGCTCAAGGACCTCGAAGTCGTGCCGCTCCGACGAGTCGAATATCGCGGCGTGACGATGGAGGAGATGGACGTCGAGGCGATCGTCAGGCGGAAACCACAGCTAGCCGTCGTCGACGAGTTGGCGCACACCAACGTTCCAGGCAGCAAGCACGGGAAGCGATATGAGGATGTCCTCGAGCTGCTGGCCGCCGGCATTCATGTGATGACGGCCGTCAATATCCAGCATCTCGAGACGCTGAATGACGCGGTGGCCCGGGTGACCGGCGTCCGCGTGCGCGAGACGGTCCCCGATACGTTCCTCGATCGCGCCGACGAAGTGATCAACGTCGACGTGACGGTCGAGGAGCTCCGCAATCGGCTCCGCCAGGGAAAAATCTACAAGCCTGAAAAAGTCGAGCAGGCGCTTGCGAACTTCTTCCGGAAGGGCAACCTGAACACGCTACGCGAACTGGCGCTTCGGGCCGTGGCCGACGAAGTGGGAGAGAAGGCGGCGAGCTATCGCGCGCGCGAGGGGCTCGAGCCCGCGCTTATCCCGGAGCGCGTGATGGTGTGCATGAGCTCGAACGCACTCGCGCCGCGCGTCATTCGCACTGGGGCGCGGATCGCCGGCCGCCTCGGGGCCAAGTGGTACGCCGTCTACGTCGAGACCCCGCAAGAAAAGCCGGGACGCATCGACGCCGACGACTCCGACGCACTCAAGCAGAATATCCGTCTGGCGGAAAGCCTCGGCGCGACGGTGGTCAGAGTGAAAGCAGATCGAACGGCCGACGGCCTCGTCGCGTTCGCGCAGCGCGAAGGCATCACACACGTCATCTTCGGACAAAGTGCGCGCACGCGATGGGAAATCCTCTGGCGCGGCTCGACACTCAATCGATTCCTTGGCGCGGTCCGCGACGCCGCCGTGCAGGTGGTTCCGCTTGAAACAGAGGCACACCAGTAAGGTCCGGTCACAAGATCGATTCTGGTGGGTGCCGCTGGTAATCGTGGCGCTCCTCGCATTGCTCGGGTACGTCACGGACCGCCTGCTGTTGCACTGACCATTCCGACGGCCCTGAAATCAGGCGATCGTTGAACTCGGTCTCGCCGGACTTTCCGCTCCATCGCTGTGGGAGCGGTCTGGACCGGCTGGATGATCGCTACGCGAGGGCTACTCCGCCCGGAGCGCGATCATTGGATCGACCCGAGCGCCGACTCGGTCATCAAAATGCGGTCACCTTCGTCTGGACTGTGATCTGTTTTCCGTCACGCTCAACGGTCACTAACCGCGCAGCTCCAGGTGTGCCATGCAGCGCACCATAAATCGCGCCCCGTGTGGCATGTTCGAGTTCGAGGTCATCTACTCGAAGGAGGACGTCGCCGGGCCTGTATGCCCTCGACTGTCGGCTGACCAGTCTTGGTCGCGACCGCTGCGACGATGTAGCGGTGCCCGTCCCATCGCAAGGTCAGGCCGACCTGATCCAGATCATCGACATCCGCATCGCGCTGCCGCTGCCAGTATGAGACGTGATTCGCATAGTCGATCGTGAGCCGAAATTGCTTCAACACATTGCCGCCGATCCATCCAATGACCGGCACGGCATTTTTCTGCGCATACCAGTCGAAGAAATCGACGTTATCGGGGCCTCGGCCCGGCCCGGCCGCGAGGACGCCGACGTCGTGTAGCCGCATTGGCCCGCACTCGATCATCGGAATCCGCAGCAGCGTGCCTGACGTCTCAGTCGACTCACCGGACATCATCATGTTGCTCGCCCCGACTGCACCGACGCCACGTACCCACTCAGGGTGTCGCGCGAGCAATCCGTTCACCGCATGGCGGTTGACCCACGTATAAGCGGAGCCGTTGTCAATCGTCAGCGCGTAGGGGTTGCCGCCGATTGAAACATCCACCGCGATCAGGCCCGTGATCGGATTTTGATGGAAAGGCACCGGCACCCCTTCGGGCGCCGTCATCGTTCCTGACGAGGCGAACGTCAACGTGTGCCGTTGATAGTCGATCGTGATCGCAAACCGTTGTAGAACACTGGCCGGAAGGACGCCTTCGACCTTGAATTCGGCGCCGATGGAAGATGGCTCGCGAGCGTCGCTCTCCACAGCAGCGGCGGGCGCTTCGACGTCGACGCGGCCCACCTTGAAGCTCAGCGGCTTGCGCTGATCGAGCTGCAGCTCCCTGAAGAGCGCGATCCGCACCACCATGGAGGCGCTGCCCATATCCACAAACGCCAGCGCGCGATGGAGGGTGCCGTCAGGCCGAACGAAGTCCAATGTCGCGTACATCCGGTTGCCATCGAGCACGAACGTCGTCGTGCCGAGGGCGGAAGCGACCTGTCTATCGCACGCCCCCACCGCGAAGAATCCCAACACGACCGCCAAGACTGTGTGGGTGTGCTGCTGGCGGCGCGCGTCCATAGTCCCGGCAGTCTACTCTTCGGACTGGCTTGAGGTGGATCTGATGGATTTGCAGCGAATGGTTCGCGGGCACCGACCTCGCTGATTTCCGAACAAAAAATGGTGGAGGCGGCGGGAGTCGAACCCGCGTCCGAGAGTACGCCGTCGCGGGCGTCTACATGCGTAGCCGCTCTTGAATTTTCGCCATCCACGTCGAAGAGCGACGGAAACCGTGGACGGCTAGCTCCGAATGGATCTCGTCGTCACCCGTCGGAACCGCCAGTGACGACCAGCCTGCATTTATGACATCCGGCCCCCATCCCACAGGCGAGAACGGGGTGGACGTCGCTGACTTAAGGTTTAGTTAAGCAGCGAGAGGCAGCTGCGTGTTCGCAGTTACGTTGTGTTCCACCGGATTTACGAGGCGATGGCGCTCGGCATGCATCCCGCGAGTCTTTACCCCCGTCGAAGCCGTGTCGCCCCCTGGCGAAAGGACCGATAACAAGAGAGACTGCGCAGACTGACCTGATTATTGTACGGGCTGCGCCGGTGAACGTCAACTCACTCTATCCGTTGGAGTTGTGAGCTTGGACCGCTTGACTTCGCCCGCACCGGGCCCGCATAATCCGAACACTTCCATCCCGTTCGACCGTCCGATCCAGGCCCACGATTGATGACAGCAGACGACGACCTTCACCAAGCGTTCGCGACGCTGACCGACCAGCTGCATGAGGAAATTGGTCGCCAGATCGCCCAGGTCACCGCCGAACTGAGCGCGGCGGCCCGCGAGGAACGCGAGCGCGCAGTCGCCGACGCGGCAGCCGAAGCCGAGCGCCACGGCGACGCGCAACTCGCGGCCGCGCTCAAGGACGCTGAGGAACGGCGTAACGCGGCGGAAAATCGCGCCCGCGAAGAAGGCCGTCAGATCGGCATCGAAGAAGGACGCTTCGAGGGGTACGAGCAGGGCAAAGCCGACGCGCTCGCCGAAATCCGCGAGCAGCGGCTCGAGGAACAGCGGGTCGAAGAGCGGCGCGTGCTCGACGACCAGGCCGCAGCAATCGCCCGCGGCGATGCGGGCGCAAGCGACCGTCTGGCGAACGCGATCCGAACGCTCGATCGCGCGCGCTCGCTCAGCGAGATCCTCGACACTCTCGCGAGCTGTGCCGCGCGGGAGGCCGCGCGGATCGGTATCCTCGTGGTCGCCGCCGATCGATTCCGCGGCTGGCGATTCATCGGATTCGATCCCTCGTTCGACGATGCGGCGCGGATCGACGTGTCGGTGGAGCAGTCGGGCGTCATCGGTGAAGCGGCGCGGTCGATCGCGCCAGCCGGCGTCGGCGATGGCATACAGCCGCCGTCGTTTGCGTCGGATGCGAACGGGCGGCCGGCCATCGCGATCCCGCTCGTGCTGAGCGGACAGACCGTGGCGGTGTTGTACGCCGAGCTCGAAGAGGCCCAACGGCAAAGGGCGGAAGGTACCCTCGAGATCGTCGCGCGCCATGCCGCGCGCTGCCTCGAAGCGGTCACGGCCTTCAAGACACTCGGCGTGCTGAATGCCGGTGTTCACCGCGGCGTCCCTCCGGGCGCGTCGATGGGCGACGATGCCCAGGCCGATGAAAATGCGTCGGCGCTTCGCTATGCGAAGCTGCTTGTCTCGGAGATCCGGATGTACCACGAGCCGGAGATACTCGCCGGACGTCGGGAACGCGATCTGGCGACGCGGCTCGGCGGCGAGATCGCGCGGGCGCGCACGCTGTACGAAGAGCGCGTTCCGGCGCATGTCCGCCAGCGCGGCGACCTTTTCCGCGACGAGCTCGTCCGCACGCTCGCCGAAGGCGACGCCGGACTGCTGGAAGCGAGAACGTGAGCGAGACTCGAAGATAAACGTGAACGTTGATGTCAGGACGTCGAAAGTGACTCAGAAGAAGTGACGAAGAGACTTGCGCTGATCGGAACGGTGTCGATCGTTCTGTTGTCGACGGCGCCTTCCGCGCAGCAGCCGGGCGCGACCGCCGCCACAGACGTGGTGCTCGCACCCACGAATCATCCGCGCCTGCCTGAGGACATTTCGCAGCTCTGGATGGCGCCAGACCGCGGACATTCGCATACCGCCCTCATGACGGAATTCGCGTCCGGCGTCGCGCTCGAAGTGGACGCCAACTACACGAAGGCGCTGCCAATTTTCTCGCAGGCATCGCTTCGCCAGGGGCCGCTCGCCCACTACACGGAGTACTACAAAGGTCTTGCCGAGATGCGCACCGGTCGCACGGCCGATGCGCGCCAGACATTCCAGTCGCTGCAGGCGGGCGAACCGATCGGCTATCTGCTCGAAGCCGCGGCGCTGCGCGAGGCGGAGTGCGACGAGGCGCTCGCCGACTCCCATGCGGCGATGCAGGTCTACGAGCGGCTCGCCGCGATGAAAACGACCGCGCCAGACGATGTGCTGATGCGCCTGGGGAAGGCGGCGAAAGCGGCGGGCGAATCGGAGAAGGCGCTGAGCGCGTTCTCGCGCGTCTACTTCGAATTTCCGTTCAGTGACCTGTCGGCGCTCGCAAGCGACGAGCTCGATCACCTGTCGAACGTGCCGCCGATCACCGGGGGATCGACGCGCTACAAGCTCGAGCTCGGGCGGGCGGAGCGGCTGTTCGCGGCGAAAAAGTACGCGCAGGCGCGCAGCGAGTTCGAAAACGTCCGCCGCGTCGCTGACGGCGACGACAAGGAGCTCGTCAACATCCGGCTCGCCGAATGCGACTATTTCTTGAAGCGGCCGCGGAACGCGCGCGACGAGGTCAAGCCATACGTCGCCAAAGCGTCGCGTCAGGGCGAGGCGCTCTATTTCTACGCTGTCGCGGAGCGCGATCTCGGTGAGCAGGCCGAGTACTTGTCGATCGTCCGGCGCCTCGTCAACGAATTCTCCGATCAGACGTGGGCTGAAGAGGCGCTCAACAACCTGGCGACGCACTACATCCTGCAGAGCGACGATGAACAGGCAGATGTGGTGTTCCGGGAGATGTACCAGAAGTTTCCGATGGGCCACTATGCCGAGCGCGCGGCGTGGAAGATCGGCTGGTGGGCGTACAAGAACGGCCGATACGCGGAGACGGTCCGCGCTTTCGAGAGCGCCGCGGCGCACTTTCCGCGGTCCGACTACCGGCCATCGTGGCTCTACTGGTCCGCGCGCGCGCACGACGCCCTGAAGGAAACCGATGTCGCCGAAGCGCGTTATCGCCTCGTCGCGATCGATTATCTGAACACGTACTACGGCCGCCTCGCGCTCACGCATCTCGGCGAAACGCCGCAGCGCAAGATGAAGCTCGACGCTCATGTCTCGGATGCGGAAACAGGAGCGGATGCCGCCGCCGCCGGCCGCCCCACTGCCACCGAACGCGCACGTCGTGCGCGCGCTGCTCGGGCTCGAGCTGTACGATCAGGCGATCGACGAACTGCATTTCGCCCAGAAGGCGTGGGGCGACTCGTCGGCAATTCAAGCGACGCTCGGCTGGATCTACCACGAGCGCGGCGATCTGCGCGCCGGCATCAACGCCATGAAGCGGGCCTATCCGCAGTACATGGCCGCGGGCGGCGAGAAGCTCCCGGCGGAGCTCCTCAAGGTGCTCTTCCCCGTGAATTACTGGCCGCTCATCCGGCGGTATTCGGTGGAGCACCACCTCGACCCGTACATGATTGCCGCGCTGATCGCGCAGGAGTCGACCTTCACTGCCGACGTGAGATCGGCCGCGAATGCATACGGTCTCATGCAGCTCCTCCCGTCCACGGGCCGGCACTATGCCCGAACCGAGCTCAAGACGAAGCGGTTCTCGATGAGCCTCCTGACCACCGCGGAGCCGAATCTGAAGATGGGCACCGCGTTTTTCTCCGATCTCGTGAAGCAGTTCGGCGGCGCCCACTACGCGCTCGCCAGCTACAATGCCGGGGAGAACCGCGTCGCGCGCTGGATATCTGAGCGGCCCGGGCGTTGCGAGCGACGAGTTCATCGACGACATCCCGTTTCCTGAAACTCAGAATTACGTGAAGAAGATTCTGGGCACGGCCGAGGATTACCGCCGGCTTTACGGCACGGCCGACGCCGGCCGCGCGGCAGACGATGACGCCGCCGACGCGAAGCCTGCGGTGGCGAGCAAGGCCGCGCCGAAGAAGGCCACTCCCACGAAGAAATCATCCGCGCGAAAGAAAAAGACCGGCTAGATCATGTCCAAGCTCACTGGATCCAAAAAGGCGACGCAATTCACCGAGTCGGTCATCCGCGAGATGACGCGGCTCAATCATCTGTACGGCGGCGTCAACCTCTCGCAGGGCTTCCCCGACTTCGCGGCGCCGACAGCGATCAAGGAGGCGGCGTGCTCCGCGATCAACGCCGACGTGAACCAGTACGCGGTCACCTGGGGCGCCCGTCCGCTCCGGGAAGCAGTCGCGCGCGAGTTCACGCGCCGCTACGGCCTGCCGGTCGTCGCCGACGAGCAGGTGACCGTCTGCTGCGGGTCTACCGAAGCGATGATGGCGACGATGATGGCGATCATCGATCCGGGCGACGAGGTCGTGATCTTCGAGCCGTTCTACGAAAACTACGGTCCGGACGCCATCCTGTCCGGCGCCACGCCGCGCTACGTCACGCTCCACGAGCCTGACTGGACGTTCGACCCCGACGAGCTTGCGGCCGCGTTCAACGACAGGACGAAAGCGATCATCATCAATACTCCGAACAACCCGACCGGCAAGGTCTTCACGCGCGACGAGCTCGAGACGATCGCCGCGCTCTGCCGCAAGTGGGACGCGATCGCGATCTCCGACGAGATCTACGAGCACATCATTTACGACGGGCGACAGCACGTTCCGATCGCGACGATCGACGGCATGGCCGACCGGACGATTACGATGAACGGCCTGTCGAAGACCTACAGCGTCACCGGCTGGCGGGTCGGCTGGACGATCTCACCGCCGTCGCTGACCGGAGCGATCAGAAAGGTCCACGATTTCCTGACGGTGGGAGCGGCGGCGCCGCTGCAGGAAGCGGGCGCGATCGCCTTGGCGCTCCCCGATACGTACTACACGGACCTCGCGGAAGCGTATCGGCGTCGCCGAGACACGCTGCTCGAGATCCTCGAGCGCCATCACTTCACGTGCTACAAGCCGTACGGCGCGTACTACATCATGACCGACATCAGCGTGTTCGGGTTCCCGAACGACGTCGAGTTCGCGCGCTATCTCGTGAAGGATGTCGGCGTCGCGGCCGTGCCCGGCAGCAGCTTTTACAAGAATGCCGCCACCGGCAGCACGAAGTTGCGGTTCTGTTTCTGCAAGCGCGACGAGACGCTGCGCGAGGCGGATCGGCGGATGGCGAAGCTCGTTGCGGCGACGGTGCACTGACGGGGTTTTAGAACCGCGCCACCAGCCCGAAGTACGGCCCTTTCAACGTAAACGTCCCCGAGTCGGTCTTGAACGCGTAGCCGAGATCGAGCGAGCGGTAGCCCGCCTGCACGCCGACGTTGTTGGTGAAGTTCATCGTCCCGAAAATATCCACGTCGACGTAGTGCCCGCTCGCGCTCTTGACGACGTTGTCGGGGAGCCGGAAGCCGGTGATATCCGCGGTGATCGAGATGTTCGGCACGATGTAGAAGCGGCCCGTCCCGCCGATCGCCGGAATCGGCGCTCGGGCCTGATCGAATTCGTTGATGCCGACGTGGCTGCCGGTCGCCGGCACGGTGAGCGTCGCGGTGACGTCGGTGTATTTTGCCTCGACGATGAACCCGATGAACCCCCGCGGCCGCGAGATGAAATCGAATTCGTAGCCGAACCGGTACGCTTTCCAGTCGAGAGAAGAGGTCACCGGCAGGCCAATCGAGTACTGCTGGCCGTTGAAGACCACGTTGCGGGTGAGCGTCGCTGACTGCGTGAACGTGATCGGCACCAGCTGAAACCGAAACTTGTTGTGCTTCGACGGCCGCAGCTGGAGATGAAACGCCGGGAACTTCTGATCCTGCAGGCCGAGATCCGTCTTGAAATCGATCGTCGTTCCGGGAATTCCGAGCGACTCGCTCGAGAGAGAAATGTCCGACGTCGGAAACCAGAGATCGACCGCGCCTTCGACGCGATACGACTCGCCCATCGTAGGATCGCCCACCGGCCGCGGCTTGAATTGCGCACGCGCCGGCGCGGCCCAGACGATGAACAACGCGAGGATAATCGCGATTTCGTACAGGCGAATAGCGGGTCGTTTGCTCTCGTTCACAAAACTGTTCTCCGGAAAGTGGACGGGCCCGCTGGGAAAGGCTGAAACGAGAATAACACATCCGCTGCGGGATGGCGGATGCCGTGGTGATTACTTCGCGGGTCGGTCGCGATCCAGCGACCGTACGTCCATGCCTCAACACGGCGGCGGGATGCGGTACCACATCTCGACGATCTGCCGGAGAATCGCAAGCAGGTTGCGCATCATTTCATTCGCGCGAAAAACCGTGCATGCCCATCGAGCACGTGTTGAGCCGCCGCCACATTGGGGTCGAGGGTCCAGACGCCCCGCTCGTGGGTGCCGCCGAGCAGAATGCCGTCGCGGCGCGGAAACATGTACAGGTCATCCTGCAATGTAATGTAATCCACTTCGGGCTGCGGCAGCAGAATCGTGAGCTGCCCCTTGATCGGCGTCAGCTCATCGTCGCCAACGAGCGCCTTCGCGCCAAGCCCAGTGCAGTTGATGATGACCGGCTCGCTGAGCGCCGCCACCGCGCGAAGGTCGTCGAACGCTCGCACGACCAGCGTGCCGCCCGCGAGCAGAAAATCGCGGACCATCGCGTTCAAGTACACCGGCGGTTCAATCAGCATCGTGACGAAGCGCCGAACGTGCGCGGCGCCGAATGGATGATCGCCGCGCCCGAGATCCGCGGCGTCGGGATAGAGGTCCTGGATGTTCTGCGAGGCGCCCTGTGGGCGTTGGAATGGCTGGTCGCTGATGACGTAGTTCTCGATCCAGCGGATCCCGTAGTAATCGCCCACCAGGTTCTGGAACTCGCGGTGCGAAAGGTGAGCGGCGCGGACGAACGCGTCGCCGAACTCGGCGGTTCGATGATCGCTGTCGTAGACTTCCGCCGGCGCCCATTGTGCGCCGGCGATATTGGAGGTCGTGTTCGGCGGCAGATCCTTCGCGTAGATCGTGACGGCGAAACCGCGGCGCTGCAGGAGGCGGGCGGTGGCGAGCCCGACGCCACCGCATCCGAGCACGGCCGCACGCGTTTGTCCCGTCGCGGCGGCGAGCTCCGCGGCCAGATGCGCGGTCCCCCACGACATCGTCATCCCACCGCCGCCGTGGCCGTAGTTGTGAATGATCGTGTGCGCGTCGAGCTTCTCGGCACGAACGACGAAGCCGGACGGCCTGAATGGCCGGAGCCCGACGACGGTGCGGATGACGCGGTCGGCCGCGACGCGAACGCGCGCGAAGCGCCGCGCCTGATCGACGACGAGCTGCCGCCGCATGGCTGACGCACAGCCGGCCGTTGTACCGAGCGCGGCAAAGGCGCCGGCGGTTTTGAGGAACTCGCGCCGGCGCATCAGAGGCGGTGAAGGGAACGCACTACAGCGGGTTGTCTGGATAGATCAGCGAGCGCCACATGTGGGCCACCGGACTGTTGTCGAATCCGAGCCCTTCCTTCGGCTGCTTGAAATTTCGGCCGATGATGTCGATGAAGGGATCCATCGACACCTTCATCGTGGGATCGAAGGCGTACAGGTCGTGCACGGTGATGCTCCGCGCTTCCATGTACCATTTGTGCTTGCGCGCGTACTCATACGTGGCTTTGATGTACGGCAGCGGCACGTAATCCTTCCCGAAGATCTGATTGTACAGCTCGGGATATTCGTAGCCGACAGATGAATCAGGGTAGAAGCGGAGCGCCTGGTGATGACGGATGCCCCAGCTGACTTTTTCTGAAACGTAAGGCTCCATCATCTGGGCGCCCCACCATCCGTGATCGACCTTGATCAGATTCAGCACGACGTCGTGGAGCAGGCATGCGAGGACGCGTTCCTCGGGTTCGCCTTTTCGGAGCGCATCCGTCGCGCTCTGCAGGACGTGTGTCGCCGGCGCGAACCGCAGCTTGAAGAAGTCGACGAGCGTGGGTTTCTCGGGCATCGGCGCGAGCGCTGAAAGGGCGCGCGTGCCTCCGGACGGTCCGCCGGCTCCGAAGATCGATCCGGCACCGCGGCGGATGACCGGCAGTCCCTCGGCGGTCTGATCGAGCACCTCCATCGTGTGGTGCTCCAGCGCGTCGGCGAGTGCTTCGGAGGGCATCGCTTCGACGGCGGCCACGGTTCCCAGGGTCGCGAGAAATGCGCGTCGGTCGATTTCCACGGCGTGCCTCCTATGGTGCGGCGAGGCTACGCCCGAACTTGCCCGAATTCAAGGGCAAAAATGGCCGGGCGACTAGGCTTCGACGAGCTCGAACACCGGAATTTTCCCGGTGAGCACCATCACCCATCGTCGAGCGGCCGACGCGAGGATGATCACGGCGCAGACCATCATGATCACCGTGCAGATCGAGTTGACGTACCCCTGGACCTGGAGCGCCGGGTTCGCGCCCACCGCCATCGGCCAGAAATTGTCGCGCACGCTCATGTAGCCCGCCGCCAAGGTGGTCGTCGACACGAAGCACAGGGGCAGAAACGTCACCCACGCGTACTTGGCGCGGCCGATGTTGATGATGATCGTCGTGCCGACCGCGAGTGCCACCGAAGCGAGCAGCTGATTGGCGATGCCGAACATCGGCCAGATCGTGCTGATGCTGCCCGTCCAGATGAAGTAGGCCCACGCGAGCACGAGCGCGAGCGTCGACGCCATCGCGCCCGGCATCCAGTTCGTCTCGCCGAACTTCGTCCAGACGCGGCCGCCCGCTTCCTGGAGCAGGAACCGGCCGACGCGCGTGCCGGCATCGATCGTGGTGAGGATGAACACCGCCTCGAACATGATGGCGAAGTGATACCAGTACGCCATCAGGCCCCTCATGCCCGGCAGGCTCGAGAATATCTGGGCCATGCCGACCGCCAGAGATACGGCGCCCCCCGGCCGCGCGACGACGATTTCACCGACGGACTTCTGCAGCATGTCGAGGTTGACGGGCGTGAGTCCGAGGGTGGCGAATGTCGCCGCCGACGTGTTGATCGCGAAATAGTCGGCGGGGTGCAGCGCGGTCGCCGCGATGATCGCCATGACGCCGACGAGGCCTTCGAACAGCATCGCGCCGTAGCCGATCGGGCGGATGTCCGATTCCTTGTCGACCATCTTCGGCGTCGTCCCCGAGGAAATCAGCGAGTGAAAGCCGGAGATGGCGCCGCACGCAATCGTGATGAACACGAAGGGGAACAGCGGCCCGGGGATGATCGGTCCGCCGCCCGACACGTACTGCGTCATCGCCGGCATCTGCAGCACCGGGTTGACCAGCATCACGCCGAGCGCCAGGATGAGGATCGTCCCGATCTTCATGTAGGTGCTGAGATATGCGCGTGGCGTGAGCAGCATCCAGACCGGCATGACCGACGCGGCGAACCCGTAGACCGCCAGCGCGATCGTGATCTGGTGCGGCGTCAGCACGAGCAGATGACCAAATGACGACGACGCGAACGGCTTGCCCAGGATGACGCCCGCCATCATCAACGAGACGCCGATGATCGTCGCCTCCTGGATGCGGCCTTTGCGCCACTTGAACATGTAGAAGCCCATGAAGATCGCGAGCGGAATCGTGACGCCGATCGTGAAGGTGCCCCACGCGCTCTCGGCGAGCGCATTGACGACCGCGATGCCAAGGCCGGCGAGCGCGATCACCATGATGAACAGGATCGCGATGACCGCCGTGACGCCGGCGACCGGACTGATCTCGGTGCGCGCGATTTCCGCGAGCGAACGGCCGCCGCGGCGCGTCGATGCCCAGAGCGCCACGTAATCGTGCACCGCGCCGGCGAGGCACACGCCGCCAACCAGCCAGATCAATCCCGGTGCGTAGCCGAATTGCGCGGCGAGCACGGGGCCGATGAGCGGCCCGGCGCCCGTAATCGCGGCGAAGTGATGACCGAAGAGCACCCATCGGCTCGTCGGATAATAATTCGCGCCGTCGTACTTCCGATGCGCCGGCGTTACGCGCGTGTCGTCGAGCACCATCACTTTGGCGGCGATGAACGCGCTGTAATACCTGTAGGCGATCGCCAGAATGCACAAGACCGGAAGCACGATGTACAGAGCATGCATGAGCCGGATTCTACACCAGCCGTCAGCGGCTATACTCGCTGACGGTGACTCCGTTCCGCCGGCTCCTCAGCTACGTCGTCCGTTATCGCCGCGAATTTGTGATCGGCCTGTTGTGTGTGATTGTCACGCGCGGCGTCACGCTCGCGTCTCCGCTCGTGCTGCGCCACGCGATCGACGACCTGACGACCGGCGTCACGCGCCTGAAGCTCTTCGAGTACGGAGCGATGCTCATGGCGATCGGCGTCGTGGGCGGCATATTCCTGTTTCTCCAGCGCAGAATTCTCATCGGGGCGTCGCGGCACATCGAGTACGACATGCGCAACGACTTCTTCGCGCATCTGGAGACGCTGCCGCTCTCGTATTTCCAGCAGCACCGCACGGGCGATCTCATGTCGCGCGCGACGAACGATCTCAACGCGGTGCGGATGATGATCGGCCCGTCGATCATGTATTCCGCAAGCACGATGCTGACGCTCGTTGTCGCGCTGACGCTGATGGTGTCGATCGACGCGAAGCTCACGCTGTGGGCGCTCATCCCGATGCCGTTCGTGTCGATCTCGGTCAAGGTGTTCGGGAGCGCGATACATAAACGCTTCGAGCAGATCCAAGGTCAGCTGTCGGAATTGAGCGCGGTCGTTCAGGAAGCGCTCTCCGGTGTGCGCGTCGTGCGCGCCTATCGGCAGGAAGAGACGGAGCTCGACCGTTTCCGTCGCGCAAACGACGAATATCTCCGGCGGAACCGACGGTTGATCGTGCTGCAAGGATTTTTCTTCCCGAGCATGTCTTTCTTCCTCGGGCTTGGCGCGCTCGTCGTGTTGTGGCTCGGAAGCCGCGAGGTCATCCGCGGCCGCATTACCGTCGGCGAGTTCGTCGCGTTCAACTCGTATCTGACGATGCTCAGCTGGCCGATGATCGCGTTCGGGTGGGTGACGAACATGCTGCAACGCGGCATGGCGTCGTGGAAACGCATGCTCGAAGTGATGGACACGGCACCGGCGATCGTCGACAGGCAACACGCGGAGCGCGATCTGCTGCGAGCTCTCGCGGTCGAGAAGCATGTGGCGCTCCGGCCTGGGCCGGGCGATCCGCGGTGACATCGAATTTCGCGACCTCGTTTTCGCGCTACGGCGATCGCATCGTCCTCAATCACGTGTCGGCGACGCATTGCGGCGGGGCAGACCGTGGCGCTCGTTGGCGTGACCGGCTCCGGTAAGTCCACGTTGATCAGCCTGCTCGCACGGCGTCCACGATCCGCCGCCAGGCACCGTGTTCATCGACGGCGTCGACGTCCGCGACATCCCGCTGAGCGTCTTGCGGGGCGCGCTCGGATTCGTTCCGCAAGAGCCGTTTCTCTTTTCCGACACGATCGCGGACAACGTGGCGTTTGGGTGGGATGCGCGACGAGCGCCCGCGGCCCGAGGGAAGCGCTGGTGACAGAAGTCGCGCAGGCGAACGTTTTGAAAAGATTGTCGCCGCCGCCGGCGTCGCGCGGCTCGACAAGGACGTCGCCGACTTTCCGAACGGCTACGACACGATGGTCGGGGAGCGCGGCCTCACCTTGTCCGGGGGCCAGAAGCAGCGAACCGCGCTCGCGCGCGCGATTGTGATCGATCCGCGAATCCTCATGCTCGACGATGCGCTATCCGCCGTCGACACGTACACCGAAGAGGAGATTCTGTCGCGCCTGCGCGACGTGATGCGGCAGCGGACGTCGATCATCGTCTCGCACCGCATCTCGACCGTGCGCGACGCCGATGTGATCCTCGTGCTTGACGACGGCCGCATCGCCGAGCGCGGGACGCACGACGAGCTCACGAGAAAAGGCGGCCTTTACGCCGAGCTGCACAAGAAGCAGCTGTTGGAAGAGGAGTTGGCCGCTTCGTAAGAAGCTAATCGTTTCTCAGGGCGACCAGCGGATCCACGCGCACCGCACGTGAGGCTGGGAGCGCACACGCGATCGCGCCGATGAGCGCCAGCGCGCCCGCCGTCGCCGCGTATGTAGCCGGGTCGAGCGGCGCGACGCCGAACAGGAGCGACTTCATCAGGTCCGCGGCCGCGTACGCGGCGGCGAGGCCGGCGACCGATCCCCAGAGCACCGGCTGCATGCCCTGACGGACGACCATCCGCCACACTTGCGCCGGCGACGCGCCGAGCGCCAGCCGGATGCCGAGCTCGCGCACACGCTGAGCGACGAAGTATGCGAGCACGCCGTAGATCCCCAAGGCCGCGAGGAGCAGGGCGATGCCGGCAAAGCTGCCGAGCAGCCATGTCCTGAAGCGCTGGCCGTCGACCGACCTGCGCACCAGCGCGTCGAGCGTCGTCACGTCGGTCGGGACCAGGTCCTTGTCGACCTCGCGAACGTGAGCACGCGCGAGCGAGAGCACCGCGTCGGGATCGAGACGTGACCGGATCACGAAGGTCAGCGGATTCTGCATCTCTTCAGCGAGCGGAACATAGACCTCCGGCTGCACCAGATCGTCCATGCCGTCCTGTTTGAAGTCCTCGACGATGCCGACGATCGTGACCCAGTCGGGTTTGTCGGTCGGCCTGCCGAAGGAGATGCGCTTGCCAATCGCGTCTTCGCCGCGGAAATAGCGCTTCGCGAGCGTTTCGTTCACCAGCGTGACCGTCGGGTGCGGCGGCCGATCCGCCTCGGTCAGCCAACGGCCGCGCACGAGCCGCGTGCCGAGCGCCCGGAAGTAGCCGGGCGTTATCGATTCGTGGCGAAGCTCGCGTTCGTAATCGGTCGCGGCACGGCCTTCGACCGTCGTGTCGCCGGTCCATGTAAACCCGCTCAATGCGAGCGTCGATCGCCGCACCGACCGCTCCGAACCCTGGCTGGTCGCGCAATCGGCGCTCCAGCGCTTCGACCGTCGAGAGCATCTTCGCGTCGCTCGGATATCGGACCGACGGCAGTTGCAGCCGGAATGAGACGGCGTGCGCGGCGTCGAACCCTGGGTCGACTTTTTGAAGCAGCAGGAGGCTTCGCACGAGCAGTCCCGCCGTCACGACGAGAATCACGGCCAAGGCGACCTCCGACATGACGAGCGCGTTTCTCATCGTGGCGTGGCCGGAACCGGTTGATTCGCCGCGTTCGCCGAGCGTCCCGCCCCGCGCCGACACGAGGGCCGGAGCCAGCCCGAACAGAATCGGCGCCAGCAGGGACAAGATGATCGCAAACAGCACGACGGCGCGATCGACCCTCGGCTCGGCGAAGAGCGGCAGCGACGTGGCCGCGAGCGCGACCAGCACGCGTCTTGCGACGCCGGCCAGCACGAGCCCGAGGCTGCCGCCAAGGACGGACAGCACAAGGCCCTCGGTGACGAGCTGCCGCACGATTCGCCCGCGTCCGGCGCCGAGCGCGCGCCGAATCGCCATCTCCCGCGTACGTCCCGCGGCGCGGCCGAGCTGAAGGTTTGCGATGTTCACGCAGACGATCAGGAACACCGAGCCGACCGCCGCGAAGAGCACGAGCAGCGCTGGACGCGCGTCGAACGCGAACGCGGCGTGGAGGCCCTCGAGCCGGACGCCCATCTGCGTGTTCGTGTCCGGATAGGTTTTCTCGAGCTGCGCCGCCACCGCGGTCATGTCCGTCTTCGCGCGCTCGAGCGTCACGTCCGGCTTGAGCCTCGCAACGACGCGGAGCCAGTGCGGCCGCCGCGCTTTGGTAAACAGCTCCGGCGTGTAGCCGACCGGCATCCAGAGCTGGATGTCGTGACTCGGGATAGAAAAACGACGGCGGCATCACGCCGACGACGGTGTACGTGCGTCCGCTGAGCGTGATCGGTCGGCCGACGACTGCTGCGTCCGCGGCGAACAGACTGCGCCACAGCGGATAGCTCAGAATGACGACGCGATCATGGCCGTCGTAGGTTTCCTCGTCGGTGAACGCTGCGACCGAGCATCGGGCCTGCGCCAAGGACTTGGAAGAGGTTGCCGGTCGTCCGCAGCGCCTTCAGCCGCTGCGGCTCGCCGGTCCCGGTCAGGAAGACGTCGCAGGTCCCCTCACCCTTGTCGCCGCTGCCGTTGGTCGCGGCGACATCGGTGAACACGCTGTTCATGCGGCGCCAGTCGGCGTAGTTCGCGGCGGAGGCGACGTTGCGAGTCCACCGCTTCAGCGGATTCGTCTCGAAGATCTCAACGAGGCGATCGGGCTGCGCGTAAGGCAGCGGACGCAGCAGCACCGCGTGCAGCACGCTGAACATCGAGGTTGTCGCCCCGATGCCGATCGCGAGCGTCAACACCGCGACGATCGAGAAGGCGGGGTTTTTTCGCAGCGTGCGGAGGGCGTATCGAAGGTCCTGCATGGTGGTGTCGACCTGCGGCAGCGCCGCGATGTTCGCGGTTCGCTTCCTGAAGCTGCGCCAGGCCGCCGAGCCGCAGCCGCGCTTCCCGGCGCGGCGGTTTCGCGCGGCATTCCGCGGCGGATGTTGTCTTCGGTCGCGCTCTCGAGGTGGTCGCGGAGCTCGTCCTCGAAGTCCGCGTCGAGCGGCCGGCCGCGAAGAGCGCGCGGCACGCGGGAGACGAGGACCAGCAGGCGGGTCCACATCGATCAGCGCTCCGGGGACAGCCGCAGCAGGCGGCCGATCACGCCGGCGATCCGCTCCCAGCTCTCCGCTTCGAGCGGCCAGCTGTTTCCGGCCGGTCTTGGTGATCGCGTAGAACTTCGCGCGCCGGTTGTTGTCCGACACGCCCCAGCTCGCCGAGATCCAGCGGCGCTGCTGCAGGCGGAGCGAGCGAGGCGTAAATCGTGCCCTGGTTGAGCTGAAGCACGTCCTCGCTGATCTGCTCGATCCGGCGAGCGATGCCGTAGCCGTGCAGCGGGCCCATCGCGTCGAGGGTCTGCAGCACCATCAGGTCGAGCGTGCCCTGCAGGATGTCCTGTGGCATGCCCACAGAAGGTATCGCGTGTCCTGTGGCATGTCAACAGGGAGGGCGCACTCGATCTGATGTAATCGGGTAATCGGGTGATCGGGTAATCGGGTGATTGGATGATCTGGTGATTGATTGGTCGATGGGAGAGAATCAATCCATCGTTCAATCAATCACCCAATTACCCAATTACCCAATTACCCGATCATCCCGATTACCAGATGCAGGAAGACGACGTCCTCGGCAAGGCCTACGACGCGCGGCTGATGCGGCGGCTGCTGCAGTATCTGCGGCCGTACCGGCGGCAGGTCGCTGCTCGCGCTTCGTCGCGATCATTCGTCGGCGCCTGCGCCACGCTCGCGCAGCCGTACCTCGATCAAGATCGCGATCGACCGCTACATCGCCACGCGTCAGCTCGACGGCCTCGACCGCCTGGCGGTGCTGTACCTGCTCATCCTCGTCGGCGCTTTCGCGTCCGACTACATTCAGACCTGGACGCTGCAGCTGACCGGCCAGCGGATCATGTTCGACCTGCGGATGGCGATCTACGCGCACCTGCAGCGGCTCGACGTCCGCTACTACGACCGCAACCCGGTCGGCCGCCTGATGACGCGCGTGACCTCCGACGTCGACGTGCTGAACGATCTGTTCACCTCGGGCGTGGTCACGATCTTCGGCGACGTGTTCACGCTGCTCGGCATCATGGTCGTGATGATCGTGGATGAACTGGCGGCTGGCGCTCGTCGCGTTTTCCGTGCTGCCGCTCATCGTGCTCGTGACGCAGTGGTTCCGGCGGAATGTCCGCGAGTCGTACCGGGTGGTGCGCGGGCTGGATCGCGCGGATCAACGCCTTCCTGCAGGAGAACATCACCGGCATGACGACGGTGCAGCTGTTCCGCCGGGAGCGCGCTGAACTTCGAGCGCTTCGACGAGATCGACCGCCAGCACCGCGACGCGAACATCGAGTCGATCTTCTACTACGCGGTCTTCTATCCGGCGATCGAGGTCGTCAGCACGCTCGCGTCCGCGCTGATCATCTGGTACGGCGGCGGCAGCGTGCTGCACGACACGCTCACGCTCGGGCGCGCTCGTCGCGTTCCTCCAGTACTCGCAGCGCTTCTTCCGGCCGATCAGCGACATGTCCGAGAAGTTCAACGTCCTGCAGTCGGCGATGGCGTCGTCGGAGCGCATCTTCAAGCTGCTCGACGAGCCGGTGGCGATCGAGAATCCCCGCACGCCCGTGCATCGGCCCGCGCCGGCGGCGGGGCACATCGTGTTCGATCGCGTCTGGTTCGCGTACAACGAGCAGGCCGGCAACGAACCGAACTGGGTGCTGCGCGACGTCAGCTTCGAGGTCCGGCCCGGCCAGCGCGTCGGCATCGTCGGCGCGACCGGCTCCGGCAAGACGACGCTGATCAACCTGCTGCTGCGGTTCTACGACGTGAGTCGCGGCCGGATCACGGTCGACGGCGTCGACATCCGCGACAGCTCGATCTCGCGCGATCTGCGCGGGCTCTTCAGCCTCGTGCTGCAGGACGTGCACCTGTTCTCCGGCACGATCGCCGACAACATCCGGCTCGGCCGCCCGTCGATCGACGACGAGCCGGTTGCGCCAGGCGGCGCGAGCCGTGCACGCCGACGCCTTCATCGCACGGCTGCCGGACGGCTACGCCAGCGCGGTCGCCGAGCGCGGCGCGACGCTGTCGGTGGGCCAGAAGCAGCTGCTGTCGTTCGCGCGCGCGCTGGCGTTCGACCCGCGCGTGCTGATCCTCGACGAGGCGACGTCGAGCGTCGACACCGAAACCGAGCTGCTGATCCGCGACGCGCTGCAGGTGCTGATGGCAGGCCGCACGACGATCGCGATCGCGCACCGGCTGTCGACGATTCAGGACATGGACAAGATTCTCGTCCTGCACAAGGGCCAGCTGCGCGAATCGGGCACGCACCAGGAGCTGCTCGCCGAGCGCGGCATCTACTTCAAGCTGTTCGAGCTTCAGTACAAGGGCAGCCAGGCGCCGGAGTCGCGCGCCGCGCTTCAGGCTGACGTCACGAGCGCATGAACAAAGTCATCACGAAGTCACGACGAGCACGAAGAACACGACGACGTCTTCGTGTCTTCGTGAGAAAACGAAGATTGGAGGTCGCAGCTATTTGTCGTGGACAACCTGCGGCAGCGGGCGCGAGGGCAGCGCCGGCCGCTCCGGACGCGTGAACAGCCGTCCATGAAGCCGGGCGTCGTCGCCCTCGGATTCCAGCCGAGGCGCAGCACCGTGACGTGAACGGGCTGGCGGCCGAACTGGAGCGCCTCGTTGCAGCTCCACATATAGACATCGAGCTGCCGTCCCTGAACGGCCGGCCCGGTGTCCATTACCGTGTAGATGCCGTTGTACTTGCGAGAGGCGCGAGTCGAGCTCGATCACCGAGCCGACCGGCAGCAGCGCCGGATCGGACGCGGCGATCGCCGCTCTGGACCGGCACGCCAGCCGTCGTCGTGATGCCCTTGCATATGCCGTGGCGGTGAATGCGAGCCGCGCGCCGGGCGTCGGCAGCGCGGAGGCGTCGTGCGGCAGCGCAAGCCGCGCCGCGTATTTCGAATCGAGAATCGTCGTCTGGTACAGCGATACGAAGCCGCCAGCAGCGACCGCCGTCACGATCGCCTTGCGCCACAGAGAGCCTGCGATGATCATCAGTGCTTCGGCGCCGGGGGGTGATGATGGATGATGTCATGAATCCGCCGCCGGCTTGTCACGAACGCGAGCGCGATCGGATACGCCATCGCGGCAAGCACGATCGCGCCGAGCATCGATCCCACGGCGTACGGCCAGAGCAGCGGTTTCAAAATTGAAATCAAACGGCGCCAGAACTCGCCGTGAAACAACGACAGCTCAAAGAGCGCGCCAAGCTGCGCGCGGAACGCGGGCGGCGGCTTGTGGCCGGTGATTTTCGCGCCCGCCATCGTCACGAGCGCGTAGTACGGGCCGATGAACCATGGCAGATTCGAGTACACGCCGAGCAGCACCGCGACACGATTGAAATTGAGCAGGAACGCGAACAGCACGCCGAGCAGCGTGTGGAAGCCGAGAAATGGCGAGAAGCCAAAAAATACGCCGAGCGCGAACGCTGCCGCGGTCCGCTCCGGCGTGTCGTCGATGTGCAGCAGCGCGTCGAGCCAGCGGCGGACGAGCGCGCGCGTCAGGTGAATCATCTGCCGAAATGCGAATGGCCGCGCGGCAGCGGTGTGTCGGCGCCGCCGCGCCGGATGAGGACGTCACATCCGGGGGTACACACGCCGATGCGCGTCAGTGGCACGTCGGCGTGCCGTAGCGCCGTCGCGAATCGTCCCCGCTGGCGTGGACGCGTGGCGACGAGCAATTCGTAGTCGTCGCTGGCCATGCACGCGGCGATTGCATCCAGGCCCTGCGATTCGAACCAGCTCCGCGCGTCGGCATCGATCGGGAGCGACTCCGCATCGATGAGCGCACCGACGCCGCTTGCTTCCGCCACCTGACGAACGGCATCGCCGAGACCATCGCTCAAATCCATGCACGCCGACGCCGCCCGGTTACGCGCGAGCAGCGTCCCCAGTCGTACGCGTGGGGATGGATACAGATACGACGTCGTCGTCAGTCGCCAGTCGTCAGTCGTGAGTCGTGAGTCGTCAGTCGTCAGTCGTATGTCATCAGTCCTCAGTTCTAAGTCATCAGCCTGGTGACTGGGATTGTCGACTGCTGACTGCTGACTGCCTACTGACGATTGGCGACGGACGACTCGCGCGCTTTGGCGCAGCAGCGCGAGCGCCGCCGCAGCGCCGCCGATGGCGCCGCTGACGTACAGTGATCTCCCGCCAGCGCGCCGCCGCGCATCAGGGCCTGGCGCCGCTTCACTGATCCGATTGCGGTGACGTCAATCGTCAGCGGACCCGTCGTTCTAGTCAGGTTTCCGCCCGCGACGTGCATCCGGTGCAGCGCCGCCAGGCTCGTCAGGCCCATGACGATCCCGTCGAAGTCGGAGATAGGCAGCGTCGGTGGAAGCGCGAACGACAGCAGCGCGAATCGAGGGGCGGCGCCCATCGCCGCGAGGTCGCTCAGGTTCACCGCAAGAGCGCGATGGCCGATGGCCGGAGGCGGCACGAACGTGCGATCGAAGTGGATGCCGTCGACGATGGCATCGACGGTGAGCACTTCGACGCGATTGCGCTCCGGCTCGACGACTGCCGCATCGTCGCCGATCCCCACGAGCATCCACGGCGGGCGAGGCGGCAGCTGCTGTGTTATTCGTGCGATGAGCTCCCGCTCACTGAAGTCGGCGACGGTTGCTGCCGTTGGGTGGCTCGTGTCCGGCAACCCGTCCGTCATCCGGCCACCAGACACCAATCACGAACCGCGAACCTCCAGCCACGATCCACCGGGCACCAGCCACCAGCCACCAGCCACTTATTTGGCATAGTCGATGGCGCGGGTTTCACGAATGACGGTCACCTTGATCTGCCCTGGGTACTCGAGCTCGTTCTCGATCCGCCGCGCGATGTCCTTCGACAGCCACACGGCTTCTTCGTCGGAAATTTTTTCGCTCTCGACCATGATGCGGATCTCGCGCCCCGCCTGGAGGGCAAACGATTTCGACACGCCCTTGAACGAATCGGCGATTCCCTCGAGCTTTTCGAGGCGCTTTACGTAGGACTCGAGGATGTCGCGGCGGGCGCCGGGCCGCGCCGCCGAAATCGCGTCGGCCGCCTGCACGATCATCGCCTCGAGCGATGGCCAGTCGATGTCCATGTGATGCGCCGCCATCGCCATGACCACGGCCTCGTTCTCGCCGTGCTTGCGGAGAAAGTCGATGCCGATCTGCAGGTGCGTGCCCTCCATCTCGCGATCGATCGCCTTGCCGATGTCGTGCACGAACGCCGCGCGGACAGCGACGTGCGCGTCGAGCCCGACCTCCCTGGCCATGATGCCGGCCAGCCGCGCGACTTCGGCGGAGTGCGACAGCACGTTCTGTCCGTAGCTCGTGCGGTACTTGAGCCGGCCCATCAGCCGAAGGATCTCCGGATGAAGATCGTGCAGACCGAGCTCGAACGCGACCGCCGCGCCCTCCTTCCGCACTTCTTCGTCGGTTTCGTCCTTCACTTTCTGAACGACCTCTTCGATGCGCGCCGGGTGAATCCGGCCGTCCGCGATCAAGCGCTCGATGGCCTTCTTGGCGATTTCGCGCCGGTACGGATCGAAGCCGGAGAGGATGATCGCGCCCGGCGTGTCGTCGACGATGAGATCGATGCCGGTGGCGAGCTCGAGGGCGCGAATGTTCCGCCCCTCGCGGCCGATGATGCGGCCTTTCAGATCGTCGCTGGGCAGGTCGACCACCGAGACCGTCGTCTCGATCGGCGTGCTCGGCGCCGCAGCGCTGGATGGCTTCGGTGATGTATTGCTTGGCGCGGTCGGTGGCGATTTCGCGGGCCTCGGCATCGAGGCGCTTCAGAAGATTCGCCGAATCGTGACGGGCGTCCTGCTCGATCTGGCGGATGAGCAGCTCTTTGGCTTCCTCCGCGGTCAAGCCGGCGAGCCGTTCGAGCTCATGTTTCTGGGTGACGACGAGCTGCTCGTACTTGGCTGCTGCCGCCGCCGCCGACTTCTCGCGATCGATGAGCGCGCGCTCCCGGCCGACGAGATCGCGCTCGAGCCGCTCAACCGTTGACTGCCGATCGATCAGCGTCGATTCGCGGCGTTGAAGCGACTGCTCGAGGGTCGCGGCCTGCTGCCGGTCCTTCTGCGCCTGGCGCTCGGCCTCCATAAGGACGGCGTGCGCCTTTTCCTTGGCTTCGAGGAGCGCCTCTTTCTTGCGGGTTTCCGCGTCGCGCTCGGCGTCTTTCGCAATGCGAAGCGCCTGCTCCTCGGCCCGGCCGACCGTTTCGGCGGCGATGCGCTTACGGTTGGCAACCCAGACGGCGAATACGGCCGCGGCGACTACGAGCGCAGCGACCGCCGGAATGACGAGCGATCCCACCACCGGCAGCACGCGTCACGTCCTTACTCAAAAGGGCCGTGCCCCTTTCCAGTAGTGCGCTACCGGAATGGGGGACGGCCCCTGCAAATTGTCGAAACGAAAAAACGGCCCCGCTTTGCCGTGTGGGGAGGTCGATGAACCTGCGTAAGCAGGTGGAACCGCTCAAAAAAGCCGCGCTTCAGGCTTCCTCATACAGAGGCGTGCACACCACGCGGCGTCGCGACTCACTTGGATGAAACGTTGGCTCAAACGAGCCTACCCGCATCACGCGCAAAGCAGGGAACTCGAAACCCAGACCGCATCTTAGCCAAAAGCGGCTTTTTACGCCATCAGGAGTCGATCCAGCAGGCGTTCGAGCTCCTCGGTCCGCTCGGCAAGCTCGCCGTTCCGGGTTTTCGTGGCCTCGCGGCAGCGGAAGAGCTCGTCCGCGACGTTGAGCGCCGCGAGAACCGCGAGACGGACCGAATCGCCGGTCGGGGTGGAATCGGCGGCCGCGCGCATCTTTTCGTCCACGTACACGGCCAGGCGCGCCACGTACTCCTGGTCGAGCGCCGTCCGAATCGGGTAGCGCTGGCCGTGGATCTCGATTGGGATGACGCGCTCGTGGTCCATGGTCATTGGCGCCCGGGGCGCCGGAGGCGCCGGCGCGCCGCGTCGGTCACAGGTTCAACGCCTCGAGCTGCTCGAGCATCTCGCCGACCCGCGTGCGGATCACGTCGCGCTCTTCCTTGAGCGATGAGAGCTCGCCAGCCACCGTGTCGCTGGCGGCCAGGCGCGACCTCATCGAGTCGAGCTCCCTCGACAGCCGCTGATTCTCGTCCGCGGCGCGCGCCTGCTCGTTCTTCATCCGCTCGACCATTGTGACGAGCGCTTTCAGTTTCTCTTCGAGCCGGTCGATCGGCTCGAGCTCCAGACTTCGGGTTGCCGTCTTCGCCATGATTGCCTCGTCAGCGCCTATCTCTGCTTTGCCCCGTGCTGCTGCACGAGCGCGGCGAGAATGTGATCAAAACTTTGCTGCACCTCGGCGTCGGTGAGCGTGCGCTCGGCGGATTGGAAGGTCAGCCGGACCGAAACGCTTACCGTGCCGTCGGGCACGCCTTTGCCGTGGTAGCGATCGAAGAATCCGATCGCTGTGAGCGGCGCCTGCTGCCGCTCGCCGGCCGCCTGAATGGTGCCACGAATGATTTCCGCGGGCAAGGTGTCGGGCACGATGATCGACAAGTCGCGCACGACAAACGGGTATCGCGGCAGCGGCTCGGTCGCTTCGACAGCCACGCGGCCGGCCATCCGCAACAAATCCAGATCGATCTCGCCGACGACGACGCGATCCTGGCGGGGCAGGCCGCGCGCGTCGAGCACCGCCGGTGCGACAACGCCGAGGAGTCCCGCTGTCTGCCCGCGCAGCGAACCGTTCCCAATGACGATGCGACCGTTCTGGCCATCGACAAGATACGGAATTTGCCCCGGTTCGCACGCGATGACGACGTTCAACGCCGTGCAGACCTGCTCGATGATGCCTTTTGCGTCGAAGAAGTCGACGTCGCGCCGGCCACCCGACCAGTGATCGTCCCCGGCATTACCGGTCCATGCAAACCCGACCGTGCGTGCTTCTCCGCGCCGACTGAAACGCGTGCCGATCTCGAACAGGCCGACGTCCCGCCGGCCATGGCGCCGATTGTGCGCGACCGCATCGACGAGTCCGGGGACGAGCGACGGGCGGAGCGTGTCGAATTTCGCCGAAAGCGGATTTGTGATCGCGATCGCCGGCGCGGATTCCGGAGAGAGGCCGAAGACATCCGCCGCTTTCGCTTCGATGAACCCGAACGTGACGGCTTCGGACAACCCGGCGGCGGTCAGGATCCTGCGCACGAGCCGATCGCGCGCGATGCGTGCATCGGACGGCGCGGCGACCGTGGTGACGCCGGGGAACGTCGGCGCGAGTTTGTCGAACCCGTAGTGCCGTCCCACTTCTTCGATGAGGTCGGCCTCCCGCAGCAAATCAACCCGGAACGTCGGCACGACGACGGCCCAGCCGTCGCCGGTCGCGCTCACGCCGAGGCCGAGACCGCGCAGGATGCGCTCCACGTCGCTCGCGCCGACTGCCGCGCCGAGGAGCAGCGCAAGGCGATTCGCGCGCAGATGCAACGTGTGGGGCATCCGCGGCCGCGGATATCGATCGACGACCGGGCCTATGACACGGCCGGCGCCGATCTGTTCCATGAGCGCGAGCGCGCGCTCGAGCGCGACGACTGGAGCGTTGATGTCGGCGCCGCGTTCGAACCGCGCCGACGCCTCGGTCTTGAGACCGAGCCGTTTGCTCGTCGACCTGACGGACACAGCCTGAAAATACGCGCTCTCGATCGCGACCGCCGTCGTCGTGCCGGACACTTCGGAAGCCGCGCCGCCCATGACGCCGGCAACCGCTTGCGCCCGGTTCGCGTCCGCGATCACGAGCATGTCCGGGTCGAGTTTCCGCTCGACGTTATCGAGCGTCCGCACCGTCTCTCCCGGCTTCGCCGTGCGGATGCGCAGTTCCGCGCCGGCGATTCGTGCCAGATCGAACGCGTGCAGCGGATGTCCGAGCTCGAGGAGCACGTAGTTCGTGATGTCGACGAGATTGCTGATCGGCCGGACGCCGCCGGCTTCGAGCCGCCGCGCGAGCCACGCGGGCGAGGGCCCGATGGCCACGTCGGCCACCGCCGCGGCGTAACGCGGACACCGATCGGCGTCCTCGATCGTGACCGTGAGGCGATCCGATTCGCCGGTCGCGACGTGATGCAGATGGACTGATGCGTTCGCTTCGGCTGACGGCAGCGTGAGCGGGGCATTGAATGCGGTCGCGACCTCACGCGCGAGGCCGAGAACGCTGAGGCAGTCGGGCCGATTGGCGGTGATCTCGAAATCGATGACGGCGTCGCCCGCGTCGAGCGCCTCGATAGATGCGACCTCGAATCCGCGCAACCCGAGCGTGCCGGCGATCTCTTCGGGAGATGCCGGGACGTCGACGAAATCACGCAGCCACGAAACGAGGAGGCGCATCTACTTCAACATCTTTTCATCGCGAAGGCACGATGTTCTCATGTTCTTCGTGCGCCTTCGTGTCTTCGTGATAGGAGAAGCCGCTAATAGGGGAACTGCTCCAGGAACCGCAAATCGTTCTCGTAGAACAATCGAATATCGTCCACTTGATATCGCAGGATCGCGACGCGCTCGATGCCCATCCCCCACGCGAATCCTGTGTAACGCTCGGCGTCGTAGCCCACCGCCTCGAACACCGCCGGGTGAACCATGCCGCAGCCCAGAATCTCGAGCCAGCCGCTTCTCTTGCACATGGCGCAGCCCGCACCGTCGCATCGCCAGCAGCTGATGTCCACTTCGGCGCTCGGCTCGGTGTAGGGAAAAAAGCTCGGCCTGAACCGCAGCCGCGAACGCTCGCCGAACATCTCGCGCGCGAAGGCGAGGAGCGTGCCCTTCAGATCCGCGAGCGAGATGCCTTCGCCGACGACGAGCCCCTCGATCTGCGAGAAGGCGGGCGTGTGCGTCAGGTCCAGATCGTCGCGGCGATACACGCGGCCGGGCACTACGATCCGGATGGGCGGCTGGTGCGCCTGCATGTAGCGGATCTGCATCGCCGAGGTGTGCGTTCTGAGCAGCGTCCGCGGATCGGTTGCGCCACCTTCACCAGGAATGGGCTCGGCCAGGTACAGCGTGTCCTGCATATCGCGCGCAGGATGTGCGGCGGGCATGTTGAGCGCGTCGAAGCAGTGCCACTCGTCTTCCGCCTCGGGACCCTCGACAATCGCGAACCCCATCCGCGTGAATATCTCTTCCATCTGGTCGCGGACCACGGTGAGCGGGTGGCGGTGACCGAGAGGGCGGACGCGTCCCGGCAGGGTGACGTCGACGGCGCCTGCGGGCCGCTCGCGCGAGGCGGATTCCTCCGCGTAGCGCGTCCAGCGCGCCTCGACCGCCTGCTTCAACTCGTTCGCGAAGCGGCCGATCTCTTTCTTCGCGTCGGGCGGCGCGCCCGCGATCATCTGCATCCACGAGGCGACGACGGAGTTCTTGCGGCCGAGGTACCGATCGCGAATCGTCTGTGCGTCGCGCGGTGTCTTCGCCTGCGCGAGCTCGGACTCGAACTGCGCGACGTGCGCGTCGACGGCCGCCTGATCGGGGAGCGTCATGAAGAGATCGTTTTATCACGAAGAGACGAAGGATCACGAAGAACACAAATTGGTTTTGTACAAAACCTGATTCGTGCCTTCGTGGCTCTTCGTGACGTTCGTGAGAAGGGTGCCGCGAGTGGGCTTACGCGCGAGCGGCGGTTTTCGCGGCCGACTTCGCCTGTTTTGCGAGGCTCGCAAAGGCGGCGGGGCTCGCGATCGCGAGCTCGGAGAGGCTCTTGCGATCGAGCGTGACGCCCGCGTTCTTCAACCCGTTGATGAACTGCCCGTACGTCAAGCCGTGTTCGCGGGCTGCCGCGTTGATTCGGACCACCCACAGGCGGCGGAAGTCGCGCTTCTTGCGGCGACGCCCGACGAATGCGTACTTCAGCGCGGTGTCGACCGATTCCTTTGCGGCGCGATAGAGCTTGCTCTTGTTCGCGTAATAGCCCTTCGCCAGGCCGAGAAGCTTCTTGCGCTTCGCCCGGCGAACTGTTCCTCGTTTTACACGCGGCATCGTCTACTCCCTATACCCAGCCGTCCAGCTACCAGCCACCAGCCACCAGCCACCAGCCACCAGCCACCAGCCACCAGCCACTATTTGTATGGCAGCATCCGCATCAGCTTCGGCACATCGACGTCGGCGACCGTCGTCGTTCCCCTCAACGCGCGCTTCCGCTTCGTCGTCTTGCTGTTGAGAATGTGCTGCTTGAACGCCTTGCTTCGCAGAAACTTCCCATTCTTCGTCCGCTTGAACCGCTTCGCGGCACCGCGGTGTGTTTTGATCTTCGGCATCGTTTCCTCACTCGAACGCTTGCAATATCTAACCGCGGAGTTCGCAGAGATCGCAGAGAAGAATTTGCTCTGCGTGCTCAGCGCGCTCGGCGGTTGATCTCTAGTTACCTCGCCGCCGCGGCGGCCGGCTTGGCCTTTCCGCCGCCGCTCTGAGCCTTGCGCGACAGGATGGTGTGCATCTGATTGCCTTCCATCCGCGGCATCGTCTCGGCGATGGCGACGTCGGCGAGCTCCTGCACGAGCCGCTCGAGAATGCGCCGCCCGATCTCGGGATGCGCCATCTCGCGGCCGCGAAAGAAAATTGTCGCCTTCACCTTGTCGCCGTCCTCGAGGAAGCGCTCGATGTGCTTCTTCTTGAACTGGTAGTCGTGCTCGTCGACCTTCGGGCGGAACTTGATCTCTTTGACGAGGATCACCTTCTGGTGCTTCTTCGCCTCGCGCGTGCGCTTCTGTTCCTGATACTGGTATTTCCCGAAATCCATGATGCGGCAGACCGGCGGCACGGCCGTCGGCGAGATCTCGACGAGGTCGAGCCCCTTCTGCTTCGCGATGGCCAGGGCCTGCGGCGGCGGCATGATGCCGAGCTGCTGGCCGGTGTCGTCGATGACGCGGATTTCCCGCACCCGAATGCGCTCGTTGACCCGCACGCGATCGTCGCGGCGGGGACTTCTATCGAATGCGATAAAGCCTCCTACCAGTTCTAGTTCTAAGTTCTAAGTTCTCAGTTCTAACTTTCTTCAAGCCGCCGCCGTGCCGTCGCTGACCGTCTTGCCTTTCGAGCTCACTTCGTCGAGCGCGGCCGCGATGAAGCTGGCGATCGGCCTGCCCCCCTGGTCGCCGCCAGAACGCGTCCGCACCGACACCGTCCGCTCGGCTTCTTCCCGGTCGCCGACGACGAGCATGTACGGGACCTTCTGCAGCTGAGCCTCTCGAATTTTATATCCGATCTTTTCCTGCCGTTCGTCGACTTCCGCGCGAAGTCCGGCGGCCTTCAACTCGTCGCGTACCGACGTCGCATACGGAAGATGGCGATCTGAAATCGGCAGCACGACGGTCTGTACCGGCGCGAGCCAGAGCGGCAGCGCACCGGCGTAATGCTCGATCAGAATCGCGATGAAGCGTTCGAAGCTGCCGAAAATCGCACGGTGGACCACGATCGGCCGGTGCTCGTGGTTGTCGGCACCGATGTACTTGAGATCGAAGCGCTCGGGCGCGTTGTAATCGAGCTGAATCGTCGCGCACTGCCACTTGCGACCGATCGCGTCGGTGATGTCGAAGTCGATCTTCGGCCCGTAGAACGCGCCGTCGCCCTCGTTGATCGTATACGCCTGTCCCGCTTTGTCGAGCGCGCTCTTCAGCTGCGTCTCGGCGGAATCCCACGTCGCGATCTCGCCCATGAACTCGGGCGGCCGCGTCGATAGCTTGGCGGTGTACTCGAGACGGAAGTCGCCGTACACTTGTCGCACGAGGCCGACCATCCGGCCGATTTCGTCGCCGATCTGCTCCTGTGTAATGAAGCAGTGGCCATCGTCCTGCGAGAACTGGCGGACGCGGGTGAGCCCGGTAAGAACGCCGGAAGCCTCGTTCCTATGAAGCGGAGTCTGCTCGTGATAGCGCAGCGGAAGCTCACGGTAGCTGTGCACCGCGCTGGAGAAGAGCAGATAGTGGCCCGGGCAGTTCATCGCCTTCATGCCCATCTGCTCGCCTTCCGACTCGACGAGGAACATGTTCTGGCGGTAGTGTGCCCAGTGGCCCGATGTCTCCCAGAGCGCTTTGTTGTAGACGAGCGGCGTTTTTACTTCGACGTAGCCGTTCGGCACGAGCACGCCGCGCATGTAGTCGGCCAGCGTGTTGTACAGCGTGGTGCCCTTGGCCTGCCAGAAGGTCGCGCCGGGCGCCCACGGATGATGCGCGAAGAGACCGAGCTCTTTGCCGAGTTTCCGGTGATCGCGCTTCTTGGCTTCCTCAATTTGCGTGAGGTGCGCCTTGAGATCCTTCTCCGACAGGAACGCCGTGCCGTACACGCGCTGCATCGGCTGATTGCGCGCGTCGCCCTTCCAGTACGCGTTCGACGTGTTCAGCAGCTTGAACGCCTTCAGCTTGCCGGTCGACGGCACGTGCGGACCGACGCAGAAGTCGATGAACGTCTCCTTGTCCTTGATGGTGTAACAGGAGACTTCCTTCTGGCCCTCCGTCTTCTCGTCGATCAGCTGCACCTTCAGCGGCTCTCCGCGCGCGCTGAAGAATCTCTTCGCATCGTCGCGCGGCCACATCTGCCGTTCGAACACGAGATCGTCGGCGGAGAGCTCTTTCATCTTCCGCTCGATCGCCTCGAGATCTTCCGGCACGAACGGCCGCGGCACGACGAAGTCGTAAAAGAAGCCCTCGTCGGTAGCCGGACCGATGCCGCACTGCGCGCCAGGGAAGAGGTTGGTGACCGCCGCGGCGAGGAGATGGGCCGTGCTGTGGCGATAGAGCGCCAGCGCCTCGGGACTCCGATCCGTCACGATGCGGACAGCGGCATCCTTCTGCAGCGGATAGCTGAGGTCCACGAGCTTCCCGTCGACCAGCGCGGCGAGCGCCGCTTTGGCGAGGTTGGGCGAGATGCTTTCGGCCACATCGCGGACGGGTGCGCCCGCAGACATGCTGCGACTCGAGCCGTCGGGAAGCGTGACGGTAATGTGGCTCATGAAACGGGATCGAACGTGAGGCTCAACGTGCGACAAGTGGTAGGCACGAGTGGAGTCGAACCACCGACCTCCTGCGTGTCAAGCAGGCGCTCTAACCACTGAGCTACGTGCCTACATGTGTTGAAAAATCGGCTTTAGACGAACGGTCAGTATACCAGAATGTCCTACGCCGCTTTCTTCTCCGCCACCCGCTCGAGCGCCTTGTCGAGAATCGGATCGGCCGTCGGCGCCGGCTGACCGAAATCGCCGGCTTCCGGGCCGTCGACCGCGACGGTCGGCTCCAGCCCTTTTTCATGGAGCGGGTTGCCGGCCGGCGTCAGATAGCGCGTCGTGGACAGCCACAGACCGCTGCCGTCCGGCAGCTTGACGAGCGTCTGGATGGCGGCGCGGCCGAGGGTCCGCTCGCCGATCAGCTCCGCGCGTTTGTTGCCCTCCATGGCCGCGGCGAAGAGCTCGGCGGCGCCGGTTGTTCCCGTGTCGATGAGCACTTCAGCCGGAAGCGCGATCGACCCGTCGCCAGACGAGGCGGCGATCGTTTCGCGTGTGCCGCTCTTCGATTCCTTCAACGCGAGCGTGCCCTTCGGCACAAACAGCCGCGCCAGCGTGAGGCCGGCATCGAGCGGCGCGCCGGCGGTGCGGCGTACGTCGACGATCAGCTTCGTCGCGCCCGCTTTCGCGAGCTCGTCCGCTTTGCTCTTCATGTGATCCGCCGTCTTCGCACCAATCGTGACGACTCGAATGTAGCCGACACCCGGCGCGGCGATTCGGCCGCTGACATCACCGGCTGGAAGCGATTCGCGCACGAGCTCCACGACGTGCGGGTCGGCGGCGTTGCCGCGGATGATCGTCAGCTTGACCTTGGACCCGGGCGCGCCGCGAAGCGCGCGCGTCCCTTCCCATACCGAGAGCTCGCGCGTCGGTTTGTCGTCGATCATGCGGACGTAGTCGCCGGTGCGCAGGCCCGCCTTGGCCGCCGGTGAGTTTTCGCGCGCCGTGATCACGCGCAGATAGTACTGACGCGTCAGTTCGAGGCCGACCTCGCCCGCCGGCACAGGCGCCGTGGACTCGGCCTGTTTCACTTCGTCTGGTGTGAGATACGCACTGTCGGCATCGAGGCTGTCGGCGAGGCCGCGCATCGCGCCGTTCATGACCTTGTCGACGTTTACTTCGTCGACGTAGCTGCTCGTGATGAGATCCAGCACATCGTTGAAGACCTTCAGGTGCGGGTAACGTGGTCTCGCGCGCCATCACCTTCCCGAGAAATCCGCCGACGATCGCGAACGCGATGATCGGCGCAGAAATGGCCATCACGATCCACCGAGTGCGAGAGCTCATATCACCTCTTCTTGAGCCATTGTAGCGGGTCGACCGCCTGGCCGTCGACGCGAAGCTCGAAGTACAGCCCGGCTGGACCGGCCGGGGTCGCGCCGACACTTCCAATGCGTTGACCGCGCTCGACACGCGCGCCTTTCGCGACAGCCATCTCGAGCAGATCGCCGTACAGGCTGAATGTTTGTGCGCCGTGATCGACGATGACCAGGTTGCCGAATCCGGCGAAGGCGTCCGCGAACGCGACGATGCCCTCGTGGACCGCCTGCGCCTGCGCGCCCTCGTCGGCCGCGATTTCGATCCCGTTCGACGCGCCAGCGCCAGAGGTGGCCGTCCGGCCGGCGAAACGCCGACGCACGGCGCCGGCGGCAGGCCAGTCCAGATCGCCGCGGAACGCTTTGATCGGCAGCGTGACCGCATCGGCCCCTGCCGGCGCCGTACCCGCGCCGACATCGCGCAGCGCGACCTGAAGTTTCTGCTGCGCGGCCTGCAGCTCGCCCGACAGCTGCGCGTTGAGATCGCGGCGGCGATCGATGTCGCGGATCAAATCGTTGCGCGCCACCGCGGCACGCGCGGCGGCGTCCTGCGCGCGCGAGGCGGCCGCGCGAACCGACTCGAGCGTCGCGCGCCGCGCCTCGAGCGACGTGCGGCTCTCCCTCAGCGCGTCGAGCGTCCGCTGGTGCGACAGCACGCGTTCGCGATCGAGCTTTGCGAGGGTGGCGACGGCGCGCGACGCTTCGCCGAGACGCCGCAGGTCGGCGGTCGCGAGCAGCATGCGCAGGTAACGGGCCTTTCCGAGCTTGTAGATTTCGACGACCCGCTCCCGAAGATCCGGTCGTTCGGCAAGGTCCTGGCGCTCCAGTTCGCCAATGCGCGCAGCGGTCGGAGGACACCTCGGACTGCACCTGCTTCAACTGCGCATCGGCCTGCCGATACTCCTCGGCCTTGATCTCGCGGTCGAGTTCGAGCTTGCGCAAATCGCCGAGGAGCGTGCGTTCCTGCGCCGCGAGCTGATCGGCTTCGCGCTGCAAGGCCTGGATGCGCTCTGCCGCGCGCGAGGCGAGCGCCTCGGTCCGCGCGCGATCGGCCGTCTGCGCAGAGAGCGCGAGCCCGAGCGACGCGACGATGATTGCGATGATGGTCCGGCTGACGCCGGACACCGCTCTCGGCGTCGTGCCGATCGCCGCGTCGGCGGTCAGCCGGATGTCAGAAAATCGGTTTGCCATCGATGTCCGACGGGATCGGAAACGCCGAAATACTTCAACACCGTCGGTGCGATGTCGATGATCCGCGTCGTGCCCGCGAGGACGGGCCGGCTCGAGATCAGCGTGCCGGCCGTTTGCTTGTAGTCGAACGCGCCGTGGTCGCCCGACCACTTCTTCATGTTCGGATAGACGATGCCGGGCGGCGATCCGCCGAGCGTCGCCTGCCAGGAGACGCGGTAGCCGTCGGCGAGGCCGACCTGCAGCTCCGCGGCGTTCTTCAGGAACGGGCCGGTGTAGATGTCGTCGCGCTTGTAGACGGCATCCACGATCCGGCCATTCGTTTTCGGATCGGTCAGCGTCAGCAGACGGCCGATGATCGCGTCCTGCAGGCGCCTCGGCCTCGGGCCCGGGCTCGACGATGCCGTGGCCTTCGCGGCCTTTCAGGTTGAAGTAGATCTGGCCGAGGCCCATCGCGTAGGCCCGGGTGCGCGTCCAGTCGACGTTCTCCCAGAACGTCGCCGCCGCCGAACAGGTCGTGCAGCTTCTTGTCGCCCGGCGCCTGGCCCTGCAGCGTCATGAACCCTTCCTGCACGAGCCAGGTGTTCAGGTTCACGCGACTGCCGGAACGAATGGAAGCCGTGGTCCGACACGATCACGATCGGCGCGTCCGGGCCCACGCGCTGCATGACCTCGCCGACGAAGTCATCGCACTTGCGGTAGACGCGCTCGATCGAGTCGCCGAACTTCGCCGCGAGCGCCTTGTCGTACATCGGATGCTCGGGATCGATCAGCCGCCACATCATGTGCTGCACGCGATCGGTGGATTCGATGACGCCGACGAGCAGGTCCCATTGCTTGCGCGTCGAGGCGCTGGAGGATCACCTGCGCGCGATCGTCGAACGCGCGGAACAGGTCGTCCATGAACGCCTTCTCGTCGATGCGGTCCTCGTTGAGCGGCCAGGTGGCCTCGGCCCAGCCGAGCGTGCGGTACGGCCCGAGCCGCTCGTAGAGATCCGCCGAGAACGACGGCGGCGACGACATCGGCGCCGGCGGGACTGTCGGGTTGCCAGTTCACCGGCGAGATGTACAGCTGCAGCTCCTGGTCGGCGCGGATCAGATACAGCTGCGCCATGCCGTGGACGCGCACCAGCAGGTTGACCTTGAAGTCGAGGTCGATCCACTTGCTCCACTCGCCCTGCTCGAGGTGAACGGAGCTGTCGCCGATGTCGATCGTGGCGCGTCTTGCCCGCGCGGTTCCAGTGAATCGCGATCGGCAGCCGGATGTCCTGCGCGCGCTTCGAGCTCCGCGATCTTCATCCGATCGCTCGTCGGTCGCCGGCTGCTTCGCACGCGCTTCGCGCAGCTGCTGCCGGACGATCGGATTCGGCGGCCCGACGAGCTCGGTCTGCGCCGTGTCGCCGTCGAAGACGAGCCGCTTGAGGATGCCGCCGATCTCGGTGTTGCCTTCTTCGTAGCGGCTCAGGTCGGTGCCGAAGTAATAGAACGTGCCCATCGTGCCGCGGATGTCGGGCAGCGGCAGGCCGGACAGCATCTCGCCGTTCGGCACGTCTTCGGGCGGGAACGTGACCGGCACCGTCAGCACGCTCGGACGCACGCCGGCCTGGCCGGCCGTGACCCAGAACGACGTGCCGCCGCGAATCGATTTGACGATCGGCCGCGAGACCGGAATGTAGTTGAAGAGGAACTTCGGCGGCTCGCGCTCCACCATGCCGAGATCGGGCAGGTAGGTCTCGGTGTCGCGGACGAGGAAGTCGTAGATGTTGTGCTTGCCCGCGTTCACGCCGGTCGCGAACGACGCCCACGCGGTCGGCGACTCCGGCGAATGCGTCGTCTCGAGCGGGTGGACGCCGCTGCCGCGTTTCGCGAGCTTCTGCATGTTCGGCAGCTTGCCTTCGTCCATCCAGCGCTGCACGAGCCGCGGATCCATGCCGTCGAAGCCGAGGATGACCAGCTTCTGGTGAAACTTCTCCGGCGCGCGCCGCGGACCGCATGCGCCGGCGCCGAGACAGACGATCGACAGGGCGAGAAACAGTTGCGTTTCACAGGCGTTTAGGGGAGAGTGTGAAATTATAGCATCTGGTGATGCGATGGACGGATGCTCTGGGGATGCGACGTCGGCGCGGCGGCGTGTCGGGCTGGCGATCAGCGACGCCTCGCGGACGCTGGCGCGGCCGCTCGAGACGATCGCGGTCAACGGCGACGCGTCGACGCGGTCGAGCTCGTGCGGCCGTGCGATCGATAAGCTTGCGGCCGAAGAAGACGGACTCGCTACGATCGTCGTTGGCGTGCCAGTGCGTCTCGACGGCACGTCGTCGGATCGACACGGCGCACGCCGCCGGTTTCGTCGCGGCGCTGCAGGAACGGACGACGGCGTCGCGATCGTCACCGAAGACGAGCGGTTGACGAGCCGTGAAGCGGAAAGCCGGCTGGCCCTGCGGCGAGCGCGACTGGCGGAAGCGCAAAGCCACGCTCGACGCGGCGGCCGCGGCAATCATCCTGCAGGACTATCTCGATCGCGGCTGAACATCGATGCGCAAGGCTTGTTTTGTTCGTCCTGTTGCTCCTGATCGCGCTCGGCGCTGCGGCGGCGTGGCTGTACGCGCGGGTGCGGGCGCCCTACAGCGGGTTTACCACGGCGCCGAGCAGTTCGTCGAGATCCCGTCTGGCGCCGGCACGCGCGCGATTGGCGATCGCCTCGCGGCGGCGGGCGTGGTGCGCGACACGATGACGTTTCGGGTTGCGCTGACGTTGAGCCGCCAGGCGAAACATCTGCAAGGCGGCGAGTACCGATTCGATCGCGCGATGACGCCGTCAGAGGTCATCGACGAAGATCGCGCGCGGCGATGTCTACGTCATCAGCGTGACGTTTCCCGAAGGGCTGACGATCGCTGGAGATGGCGAAGATCTTCGAGGCTGCACGGACTCGGGCCGGCCGATTCGTTCGTCGCGGCGGCGCAGGACACCGCGCCGATTCGCGCGCTCGATCCGACGGCGCACGATCTCGAGGGCTATCTGTTTCCTGAAACGTATGCGTTGCCGCGACGCACGCGACGCCGCGAAGCTCGTGGCCCTGATGGTCGAGCGTTTCGAGAATGTCTTCACGCCGGACCTGCAGCAGGCGGCCGCCGCCCGCGGGCTGACCGGCGCAGACAAGCGGTGACGCTCGCGTCAATCGTCGAAAAAGAAACCGCGAAGGCCGAGGAGCGGCCGCTCGTCGCCGCCGTGTACGCCAACCGGCTGCGGATCGGGATGGCGCTGCAGTGCGACCCGACCGTGATCTACGCGCTGGTGAAGGCCGGGCCGCTACGACGGCAACATTCACAAGGCGGATCTCGTCATTCGACTCGCCCTACAACACGTATCGCTATCCGGGCCTGCCGCCGGGTCCGATTGCGTCGCCCGGCCAGGCGTCGCTCGAGGCCGCCGTTCATCCCGCCGACGCCGACTTCCTGTACTTCGTCAGCCGCAACGACGGCTCGCACGAGTTCGCGCGAACCCTCGACGAGCACAATCGCAACGTGCAGAAATTCCAGGTCCAGTACTTTCGGGACCGAAGGAGGGCGGAGTCAGGCAGGACGGGCGCGGGAAGCGGCCGGAACGGAGCGCGGCGGGCCATGGCTGGCAGCGGGATCGGGCCGCGAGTGTCGGTTCGGCTTGCGGGACTGCTCGTTGGTCGGATTGTTCGGTGCATCGGCCGTCGACGATACGGCGCGCGTGCGCGCCTGGCGCACGCAGCATGAACGGCAGGTTCTCGGCGAGCTGTTCGACTTCCTCTCGATGCCGAACGTCGCGGCCGAAAAAGCGGACGTTCAGCGCAATGCCGAAGCGCTCGTCGCGATGTTCGCGAAGCGTCATTTCACAGCGGAGATCGTCCCGACCCCCGGCGCCCCGCTGGTGTTCGCCGAGCGGAAGGTCCCCAATGCGCGGGGAACCGCGGCGTTCTATTTTCACTACGACGGGCAACCGGTCGTCCCGAGCGAGTGGATCTACAACCCTCCGTTCTCGCCGATCATCGTCGTTCCGCACGCACCCGCCGGGCGCACCATTTCGCTCGAAACCTTTGAGGGCGCGATCGATCCCGACTGGCGCGTGTACGCGCCGCTCTTCTTCCGACGACAAGTCGCCCATCGTCGCGCTGCTGAGCGCAGTCGACGCGCTCGACGCCTCTCAAGCTGCCGCTCGCCTCGAACGTGCGCGTCGTTCTCGAAGGCGAGGAGGAGGCCGGGTCACCGAACCTCGAGGCGGCGCTGCGCCAGCACGGCGATCGGATCAAGGCCGATGCGCTGTTCCTTGTCGACGGTCCGCGCCATGCGAGCGGCCGCGCCACGATGAATTTCGGTTCCCGCGGTTTGATGGCCGCGACCATCACCGTCTACGGCGCGACACGCGATCTGCACAGCGGCAACTACGGCAACTGGGCGCCGAACCCGGCGCTCGATTTGGCGCGGCTGCTGGCGTCCATGAAAGACGACCACGGCCGCGTGACCATCGACGGCTTCTACGACGATGTGGTGGCGCTGACGGCGAGCGAGCGCAAGGCGATCGACGACATTCCCGACGTGGAGCCGGCGCTGATGCAGGCGTACGGCTTCTCGCGGCGGGAAAATCCGTCCGAACGGCTCGAGCTCCGCCACAACCAGCCCACGTTGAACGTGAACGCGCTCGAAGCGGGCGGCGGCGTCGGCGGACAGGGCCGGACGATCATCCCCGCCTCGGCGAGCGCGCGAATCGACGTCCGCCTGGTCAAGGCCATCGAGCCCGCGAAGGAATTCGATCGCATCGTCGCGCACGTGCGGAAGCAGGGCTATTTCGTCGTGGACAAGGAACCCGATGCCGCAGTGCGCGCCGCGCATCCGCTCATCGCGAAGGTCACTCGCATCGGCGGCTACCCGGCCGGCAGAACGTCGATGGATACGCCGCTTGCGGCCGCCGTCTCAGGCGCGCTGTCCGCCGCGGCCGGAGGTCCGATCGTGCGGCTGCCGACGCTCGGCGGCAGCACGCCGTTCTATCTGTTCGCCGATATGCTCAAGATTCCGACGTTCGGCCTGTCGATCGTGAACTTCGACAACAATCAGCACGGGCCGAACGAAAACCTTCGGATCGGCAATCTGTGGGAAGGGATTGAATCGATGGCGGCCCTGCTGACGGTGCCGCTTCGCTGAGCGTCAGCGCTCGCCCCATTTGAGCTTGGTGCGCAGCACTTCGAAGTAGCTGCGCGTCGCGGGCCGGACGAGCCGCAGCGACCGCTCCGCACGGCATATCTGGACTTCATCGCCGGCGCGCAGCTTGAATCCCGCCTGGCCGTCGAAAGTGACGTAGACCTCGTCCCGCTCCTCCATGACGGGCTGCACGCGCACGGCTGATGTCGCAGGAATCACGATCGGACGATTCGTCAGCGTGTGCGGCGCGATGGGCGTGAGGATCAGCGCCTCCATGTGCGGCTGGACGATCGGCCCGCCGGCGGCGAGGTTGTAGGCGGTCGACCCGGTCGGCGACGCGACGATGAGGCCGTCGGCTTTGACGCGCGTCACGAACTCGTCTCCCACAGACACTGACAGATCGATCATGCGCGACCGCGCCGCCTTCGTGATCACGACGTCGTTCAGCACGATTTGATCGGCCAGCGGCGAGCCGTCGCGCACGACGATCGATCGCAGCATCATGCGCTGCTCGATATGTGCGGTTCCGGCGAGCGCCATTTCGAGCGAGGGGTACAGCTCGGGCAGTGTGATCTCGGTGAGGAACCCGAGGCTGCCGAAGTTGACCCCGAGGATCGGGATCGCCGCGCCCGACTCGCCGATGCAATCGGCCATCGCGAGGAGCGTGCCGTCCCCGCCGAGGACGACGACCAGGCCGACGCCTTCGACGAGCGGTTGTCGATCGGCGACGCGGCGCCGGTCGGCCGGCGGCATGAGGGCCGCGGTCGCGGTCTCGAAAATGGCCTCCACGCCCCGCGCTTCGAGCCACGACCCGATGTCGACCAGATGCGGCGTAGCGGCACGCAGGTGCGACTTGGCGACGATTCCGACACGGCCGATGCTCATCGTGCTTTGAGGTGCAGGAAAAACTCCTGGTTGCCCGTCGCGCCGGTGATCGATGCCGGCGCCATTGCGACGCGCATCAATCCTAGCGCGTCTGCCGCTTCGGTGACGCGCCCGATGACCGCCTCGTGAATCAACGGGTCACTGACGATTCCGTGCTTGCCGACTTCGTCACGCCCCGCTTCGAACTGGGGTTTGACCAAGGCGACGACGTCAGCGCTTCGCGACAAGAAATGGGGCAGCGGCGGCAGAATGTACCTCAGCGAGATGAACGACACGTCGATCGTCACGAGGTCCACCGGATGCGGGACATCGTCGGCCGTCAGCGCGCGGGCGTTCACGTGTTCGCGGACGATCACGCGCGGGTCGGTCCGCAGGCGCCAATCGAGCTGGCCGTGGCCGACGTCGAGCGCGATCACGCGTGCCGCGCCGCGACGCAGCAGCACGTCGGTGAAACCGCCGGTCGAGGCACCGATGTCGAGCGCCGTACGGCCAGAGGGATCGATTCCAAACGCGTCGAGCGCGCCGGCGAGCTTCACGCCTCCGCGGCTCACGTACGGATGCTCGGGCAGCACCAGCGCAACCACCGCATCGGGTCCGATGGGCGCGCCGGCCTTCGACACGATCTGTCCGTCCACCGTCACCTGGCCGGCGAGGACGAGCGCGCGCGCACGTTCGCGGGTGGAGACGAGCCCGCGTTCGACCATCAGCGTATCCAAGCGCTGCTTAGCCATTGTTTGACTGAGCGTGGATTCTCAGTTGTTTCGCGTGACCACCCAGTCGGCGATCGCGGCGAGGTGGCTGTCCGCCAGATGGACGCTCGCCAGCGCCGTATTCGCGCGGGCGACGCACTCGGTCGCCATCGCGCGCGAGCGTTCGATGCCGAAAAATGCCGGATATGTCGGCTTGGCTTCGGCCGCGTCCTTTCCGATGGTCTTGCCGAGGTCGGCAGCCGTGCCTTCGACATCCAGGATGTCGTCGACGATCTGGAACGCGAGGCCGAGCTCGGTGGCGTATCGGTCGATCGCCGCGACGACGTGATCTTCGGCGCCGGTCATGATCGCGCCGGCCGACGCCGCCGCTCGGATGAGCGCGCCGGTTTTTCGCGCGTGCATCGCGCGCAGACCTTCCGGATCGAGCGTGATGCGCTGTCCCGGCGTCTGTCCTGCAGCCTGGAGATCGATCGCCTGCCCTCCGACCATGCCGACCGCGCCGGCCGCTTCGCCCACGAGCTGGAGGACGCGCAGTTTCCGCTGTGCCAGGCGTGCATCCCCGCGATCGCTCGGCTCGCGCGCGAGCAGCGTGAACGCTTCCGCGTGCAAACCGTCGCCCGCGAGAATCGCGATGCCATCGCCGTGCACGACGTGCAGCGTCGGCCGGCCGCGCCGCAGCGTGTCGTTGTCCATGGCCGGCAGGTCGTCGTGTATCAGCGAATACGTGTGGATCATCTCGATCGCGCACGCGGCCGGCAGCGCGAGTCGCGCCGCGGCACTGACGGTCGCAGCGTGCGACGCCTGCGTTGTCGTCGATGTGATGGTGGCGGCGGTCGCCTCTGCGGCCGCCAGCGTCAGCACGGGTCGAAGGCGTTTGCCGCCCGCGAACACGCTGTACCGCATCGCCTCGCTGACGATCGCCGGGCACGCAGGGGCCTTGGGCAGGTACCGCTCGAGTGCTTCGTCGATGTCGACGCGGGCGCGAGCGAGAAAGGCTGACAGCGGCTCGGTTGGCGACACGGGCGGGATCAGGCGCGGCCGGACTCGTCGGCTCCGAGCGCGGGGGGCGCCGCCTTCAATTCGCCGCGCTCAGTCAGTATTTCGATCCGGCGTTCGGCTTCCTCGAGGCGCGCATGGCAGAAGCGCGACAGCTGCACGCCGCGTTCGTACAACGCCAGCGAGGGCTCGAGGGCGAGATCGCCTTCTTCCAGTTTCTTGACGATCGACTCGAGCTCGGCGATCGCCGCTTCGAAATCCTTGATTGACGTATCCACGAATGACTACCTGCCTACTCCCGGGACGATCCTATACGAATTCATCTGGTCTTCGTGCCTTCCGGGTCTTCTGTCGTGGAGAGCTTTTTCGATCGCACCTCACACGTCACTTCTCCCCGGCTCAACGTCAGATGCACGACGTCGCCGCGGTCGACGGCAGCCGCATCGCGGATCACCTGAGTGCGTTCGGCGTTCCATGCGACCGCGTATCCACGGCCGAGAACGGCCAGCGGACTGAGCGACGCGAGCCGGCCTGCGCTGTTCCCCAGCTGCACCGCCGCCCTGTGTCGTCGCCCTTCCATCGCGCCGAGAAGACGTCCTCGTGCGCCGACGAGGCGGGTGCGGACGGAGGCGAGCCTCGCCTCGACACCGTACGCGCCGAGTTGACGATTGAGCTGCTGAACGCGGCGCTCGCGGCCAGCCATCCGGGCGCGTTCCAGGCGTGCGAGCGCGTGCGCGAGCTCCCCGACGTGCCGGCCGCGCATCGCGAGTCGACCCGGATAGCCGGCAAACGCGGGCCGCCCGGAGATGATGTGTACGCGCCGGCTCAAGGCCTGCAGCCGGCCGCGCGTTGCGGCACGCAGACGATCCTGCAGGCGATCGATGCGGCTGCAGAAATGCTCTTTCGCGGACACGACGAGCTCGGCGGCCGCCGACGGCGTCGGCGCGCGAAGGTCGGCCACGAAGTCGGCGATCGTGAAGTCCGTTTCGTGGCCGACCGCGGAGATCACCGGCACGGGCGACGCCGCGATCGCGCGCGCGACGATCTCGCCGTTGAATGCCCACAGATCTTCGATCGATCCGCCGCCGCGGCCCACGATCACGACGTCGACGCCTTTCACGCGGCCGATCGCTCTCAGCCCTTGCGCGATTTCCGCCGCCGCGCCTTCACCCTGAACGCGGGTCGGTCGGATGATCAGGTGGGCATTTGCGTAACGGCGCCGGAGCACTTTGATGATGTCCTGAACGGCAGCGCCGTCGAGCGACGTCACGATGCCGATTTTTCGGGGGAGCGCCGGCAGCGCGCGTTTGCGGGCGGCGTCGAAAAGCCCTTCGGCCTCGAGCCGCTTCTTCAGCTGCTCGAACGCGAGCTGGCGGGCACCGAGCCCCTGCGGTTCGAGATGCTCGCAGACGAGCTGATACTCGCCTTTGGGCTCGTACACCGAAATCTTGCCTCGCGCCACGACGCGAAGACCGTCGGCCGGTTTGAACTTCAGATAGCGCAGCGCCGAGCGGAAGATGACGCCTCGTATCTGCGCGGATCGATCCTTCAGCGTGAAGTACAGATGACCGGTATTCCAAAACCGGCAGTTCGACAGCTCGCCCTCCACCCAGACCTCGAAGAGCTCGGTCTCGAGGAGATCGCGAACGCGGACGGTCAGCTCGGTGACGCTCATCACGCGGCGCTCGGCGATAGAGGCTTGCCGCAGTGTCGTTCGTAACTGGCGGTTGGCCGGAAGCGTCGGCCGTTGGTCCGATATCCGACGGATCTTCTTCTGGCGGCGGCTCTTCGAACGGAAGATCAAACAGATCGGACATTGGCGAGCTCGTCGATCTCCTGGCTGCTGTAACTCAGGCGCTCGATGTCGGTAGCCTTGCCGGTCTGCTCGTCCGCGTCGACGATGACGGCGTTCAGCCGCGGGTTCGCCTGTGGCCGTTTCAAACCGCGCGGGCAAGGCGGTGAGAAAGCGGCCGAGCGCCGCGTCGATTTCGACGCCGATGATCGAGTCGTGCGGCCCGGTCATCCCCACGTCGGTGAGATACGCGGTGCCTTTCGGCAGGATCCGGTCGTCGGCCGTCTGCACGTGGGTGTGCGTGCCGACGACGGCCGTGACCCGGCCGTCCAGATGCCAACCCATCGCGATCTTTTCCGAAGTGGCCTCGGCGTGAAAATCCACAAAGATGATCCGCGTGCGAGCCTGAAGCGCCTCGACCTCGCGCGGCACGACCGTGAACGGGTCGTCGATGTTCAGCATGAACACGCGCCCCATCGCATTCACCACGCCGACGCTCGTGCCGTGCTTCGTCCGCGCGAGATAGCTGCCGTTTCCCGGGACGCCGCGAGGATAGTTTGCCGGTCGGAGCAGTCGGGGCTCGATGCCGATGTAGTCGAGCGCTTCTTTCTTGTCCCAGATGTGATTGCCCGACGTCATCACGTCGACGCCGTACTCGAGCAGCTGCTCGCCTATCTCGCGCGTAATGCCGAAGCCCGCCGCCGAATTCTCGGCGTTGGCGATGACGAAATCGATCTGGTGGAACTCGACGAGGGCAGCGAGCCCGCGTCGCACGATCTCCCGCCCGGGACGTCCGACGATGTCGCCGATGAAGAGGATGCGCACCGAGCAATCATGGCCCACAAAGGAGTGGACAGCAACGCGGTGCGCTCACCGTTCGTTGATCGGGACGTGAACGGAGCGGCCGCGACGGTCGGCGATTTTGGGTACGGTAATCCGGAGCTCGCCGTTGGCGAGGCGGGCCCGCGCGCCCGTGGCGTCGCACGCGCACGAGAGGCGCACCGTCCGTGCGAAACGACCGAAGCCGCGCTCGACGAGATGAAAGCTGGAGTCGGTGACGCCGCGCCTCACAGGCTTTTCTCCAACGACGAGCACGGCGCCGGCCTTGATGATCACCCGGATCGCACTGGCGTCCACGCCTGGCAGATCGACCGTGATCTCCATCGCGTCGTCGGCTTCGAAGACGTCGATTGCCGGCGAGCATTCCCCGGCCAGCGATTCGAGACCAAACGTTCGGCCCAGCTCGAAAAACGTCCGGCGGACCTCCTCGGCGAAATCCCCGATCTCCGAGGGCAGCACGACGGCGTGCACGCGAGAACGCACACCAAATCATCGCATACGGCCGACGCCGGGCGACCGGCCCCGGCAATAAAGCCAACGAACTCATCGGCATACGGGGTAGATTCGAATATGAGTGTATTACAAGCAGATAAAATGCTTGTTAATCACTCATATGACTGCTATACTGCGGTCATCTCGGTGAGATTGGGGGCAAACATATGGCAGGAAAGGTAATCGGCATCGACCTCGGGACCACGAATTCGGTGGTCGCGGTTATGGAAGGTGGGCAGCCGGCCGTCATCGTGAACCAGGAAGGCGCGCGGATCACGCCGTCGGTCGTGGGCATCGCGAAGGATGGGGAGCGGCTCGTCGGGCAAGTCGCGAAGCGTCAGGCGGTCACGAACCCGGAAAACACTGTTTTCTCGATCAAGCGGTTCATGGGGCGCAAATTCGACGAGGTGACGTCGGAAGCGTCGCGCGTGCCGTACAAGGTCGTGCGCGCGCAGAACGGCGACGCCTGGGTGGAGGCGCGCGACAAGAAATATTCACCGCCGGAAATTTCGGCGATGGTGCTGCAGAAGCTGAAGCAGGCGGCGGAGGACTACCTCGGCGAGAAAGTCACCGACGCGGTCATCACCGTCCCGGCGTACTTCAACGACTCGCAGCGGCAGGCGACCAAGGACGCGGGCAAGATTGCCGGGCTCAACGTGCAGCGCATCATCAACGAGCCGACGGCGGCGGCGCTCGCGTACGGCCTGGACAAGAAGAAGGACGAGGTCATCGCGGTGTACGACTTCGGCGGCGGCACCTTCGACATCTCCGTCCTCGAAGTCGGCGAAGGCATCGTCGAGGTAAAGGCGACCAACGGCGATACGCACCTCGGGGGCGACGATCTCGACGACCGCATCATCGAATGGCTGGCGGGTGAGTTCAAGAAGAGCGAAGGCATCGATCTCTCGAAGGATCGGATGGCGCTTCAGCGCCTGAAGGAAGGCGCCGAGAAGGCAAAGATCGAGCTCTCGACGGCGATGGAAACGGACATCAACCTGCCGTTCATCACCGCTGACGCGACCGGCCCGAAGCATCTGCAGACCAAGCTGTCGCGCGCAAAGCTCGAGCAGCTCGTCGACGATCTGCTGCAGCGGACGATGGCTCCGGTGAAGCAGGCACTGGCGGACGCGGGCGTTGATCCAGGGAAGATCGACGAAGTCGTGCTCGTCGGTGGTTCGACGCGCATGCCCAAAGTGCAGCAGCTCGTGCGCGAGTATTTCGGCAAGGAGCCACACAAGGGTGTGAACCCGGACGAAGTCGTGGCCATTGGCGCAGCCATTCAGGGCGGCGTGCTCATGGGCGACGTCAAGGACCTGCTGTTGCTCGACGTCACCCCGCTGTCGCTCGGCATCGAAACGCTCGGCGGCGTGATGACGACGCTGATTCCGCGTAATACGACCATCCCGACGCGGAAGAGCGAGTATCTTCTCGACCGCCACGGACAGCCAGCCGAACGTCGAAGTGCACGTGCTGCAGGGCGAGCGCCCAATGGCGCGCGACAACCGGACGCTCGGACGGTTCCAGCTCGTTGGTCTTCCACCGGCGCCGCGCGGCGTCCCGCAGATCGAGGTCGCCTTCGACATCGATGCGAACGGCATCGTGAATGTGACGGCGAAGGACATGGCAACGGCCAAGGAGCAGAAGATCACGATCAGCGGTTCGAGCGGCCTGTCGAAAGACGATGTCGATCGGCTGGTGAAGGATGCGCAAAGCCACGCGTCGGAGGATCAGGCGCGCCGCGATCTGATCGACGCGCGCAACCAGGCCGACTCGCTCGCCTATCAGGTCGAGAAGACCGTGAACGAGAGCCGGGAGAAGCTGCCGGTTGGCGAGCTCTCGAAGATCGACGCGGCGATCGCCGACGTGCGCAAGGCGATTGAGGGCGACGACCTGGCGAGAATCAAGCAGGCGACGACCGAGCTCACGCAGCTCTCGCATGCGCTGGCTGAGAGTCTCTACAAGGGCTCCCAGGGTTCTCAAGGTTCTCAAGATCAGGGTTCAGAAGCATCGAATGTGAAAGACGGAGAAGTCGTCGACGCGGAATACGCGGAGACGCGGTAATCAATCACTCAAGAGCGAATGAGGAGGACATCATGACCATTGTTCGTTGGGATCCGTTTCGCGATTTCGGGTTCGCCGGAGCGAGCACCTGGATGCCGCCGGTGGACATCTTTCAGACCGGCGAGCACGAACTCGTGCTCAAGGCGGAGCTGCCCGACATGTCGCGTGAAGACATCGACATCACGGTCGAGAATTTCGTGCTGACCATCAAGGGCGAGAAGAAGTTCGCCGCGGGCATGGAGGGCGTCAAGGAAGAGCAGTTCCACCATGTGGAGCGTCGCTACGGCACGTTCAGCCGCTCCTTCTCGCTGCCGCAGACCGTGGACGCCGGCAGGGTGTCGGCCGAGTACAAGAACGGGGTCCTGACCGTACGGCTTCCGCTGCGCGAGGAAGCCAAGCCGCGGCAGATCAAGGTTGACGTGGCGGCGTAACGAGGGAAGGGGGCGGGATGGGCCTTCCCCCATCCTGCCCCTTCGCGCCGTTCCAGTCCGCGTGTTACGCTTGGTTCCCGACATGAACGATCTTCCAGAGCTCGAACCCCAAAACGGGCCGACGATTCCGTCCGAGCCGGCGGCGCCAATCACAAGCCGATTTCTCTTTGTCGACGTGGCGGCGCTGCGGGCCAAGCAGTTGCGGCGCGGCGCGCGTCTGCGCATCCAAAACGCCGAAGAGCATCTGCCGAAGAAGGCGGAGCGCCTGGCGATGGAAGAGGTGAAGCGCGGCCTCGTGTCTTACGACGTGCCGGCACGCAAGGCTGCCGCGGCGGGTGGGAGCGAGGACGAGCGGTGAGCGACATCCAGCAGATCGTCATCGGTACGATTCAGGGTCTCGCTTCGAGCACGATCTTCGTGCTCGTGCTGTTCATTGGATTCTGCGTGCTGGTGGGGTTTACGAAGACGAAGCGGACGGCCGGCGGCAAGGCGTCGGTCATCAAGAGCCTCGACGAGCGGATCAGCCTTCAGCCGATGCGCTATTTAGCGCCAGGGGCCCCGCACGGTCCGGCCGACCAGCTCCGAAGCCCGGAACTTCTGGAGGCGGCGGCCCGTAAATGAGAATATGTTCCATCTGCTGACCCTGCCGATCCGGTTGGCGCTCCTCCCGTTCCGCATTGTTTTTTCTCTTCTGTTCGGCCTCCTGGTGCTTCCGTTCATGCTCTTGATGCTGCCGTTCCTGTTGGTCCGGATGGCCATCAAGCTGGCGGTCGGCCTTTTCGTCCTTCCGTTCGTTCTGATTGCGACGTTCATCGCGGTCATGATTGCCCTTGCCGGCGTCGCTTTTGTCGTCATGCTGCCGCTGCTGCCGTTCGCCGCGATTGGGCTCGTGATCTGGGCCGTTCTGCGAGCGTCACGACCGATCGCCCGCGCCATCTAGTCACCCCCGGATAGAACCGTTAACGCAGCGCAGGTAGCAGTCGCGCGTACGCGTGGCCGACCGCGCCGAGATAGCCCAGCGCCACGTTGACGCCATTGGCCGCCGGCCACAGCGCGCGTGGATGCTGCCAGACGACGACGTCAATCGCGAGCTGCGGCAGCACGACGATCGCCGCGGCGTATCGCAGGAATCGATGGCGCATCGCGTGCGCCATCGGGACGAGGCAGAGCGGCATGATCGGGACGAGGTACCTGGCCGCCGGCGAAAATCCCCCCCACCATTCGATAAACGCGGCAGCGGGCAGATAAAGCAGCAGCGCGGGCACCAGGTACGGCCACGTTCTCCGCCACGTCACGATCCAGCACACAGGCAGCAGCCAGTACAGAGGAGCGTACGCCAGCACGCCGCTTTGACGATCCAGCCACAAGCCGGCCAGCCCGTGCTTCAACGTGCCAAACGACAACGGCACTCCCTCGAGCGTCGGCGGCCCGCCGAGTGTCCCCCAGCGCTGCAGCGTGAACGCATGAAAGGCAAGCTGCGGCAGCACGAACAGCGCCGCGGCGACGGCTCGATCTCGCGCCGACAGATGCCTCGAGCACGTCTCGACGCATCCACACCAGGAGAAAGAGAAGACCCATCACGAAGAACGAGTACTTCCGGTGCACCCAGGGGAGGAGCCCGAGCGCGGCGACGAGCGCGAACCAGCGCGCTCGATCGCGGCGATCTGGCGCCATCGCGACGAACGACACGACGACGCACGTGACGGAGAAGGCGATGACCTCTGGAAAAACGAGAAACGCGTGGCTCACGATCGGCGGCGACACGGCCGCTGCGGTGATGAGCAGAACCGCCGACGGCGCGCCGGCGGCAGCCGCCACTGTCACGGCAGCGAACGCCACGGCGATCGAGGTGAGAACGATCAAGGAGACGCTGACGAGTGAATACGTGAACAGGCCGCGGTCCATCCGAAATCGCGCGAGCGTCGCTTCCGGCGCCGCGGAAGCCACCGTGCGCGCGACGAAATAAACGGGCGCGATGAGAATCGGCAGGCCCACGTCGCCGAATCCTTCGAGCGTCCCCTGGCGCGTCCGCACCAGGTGACGCTCGCTGGCGAGGTGATCGTGGCCGAAGAGACGGCCGTCGTTGTTCGCGTAGTTGTTGGCGAGATCCAGATCGTGGTCGACCACGATGCTGTGCGCCATCATCAGATAGTGTGGTTCGTCGCCAGACGCCGAATACTTGCCGTGCGTCGTCAACGTCCAGGTGAACAGCGCGATCGCGAGCGCGACGACTCTCATCGTCTGCCGCTCGCTATGGATCATGCGACGCTTTCCGGCTGCCAGCGGATGCCGAGGTTCAGGATCCGCTGCAGCACCCCTTCATAGCCGATGCCGACTTTTTCGGCCGACGCCGCGAAGTCCTCGCCTTTCGCGATCTGCGGGTTCGGATTCGCCTCGAGCACCCAGATGTTGCCCGCGTCGTCGAGGCGCAAGTCGATGCGCGCGTAGCCGCTCAACTCGAGGGCGCGGAACGCGCGCTTGCAGATATGTTGGATCTCCTCGCCTTTGAGATCCGGCAGCTCTTTCGCCGGACCGCTGTCGATGCCGTATTTCTTCTGATACTTCACGCTCCACTTCACGCGGTCCGTCGCAATCCGCTTCGCATCCTGCGGCATGTTCGTGAAGAACAGCTCCCAGACCGGAAGCGCCTGCAGCGCCTGATTCCCGAGAATGCCGACGTACAGCTCGCGGCCTTCGATGTATTGCTCGACGATGGCGGCCGTGCCGATGCTCTCGTGAATGAACGTGACGCGCTCCTTCAGCTTGTCGTCGTTCTCGACGACCGAGGCCTGCGAGATGCCGATGGAGGCCTCCTGCGTGAGCGATTTCACCATCAGAGGAAACGTCAACCGCTTGGGCCGCCGAATCGGCCGTCCGATGCGGAAGACTTCGAATTCGGGCACCGGAATCCGGTGATACGCGAGCAGCTTCTTCGACAGCGACTTGTCGCGCGCGAGGAGCAGACCCCGCGGGTTGCAGCCGGTGTAGGGTAGCTTCAACAGTTCGAGATGCGAGACGACGTTCTGGTCGAAAATCGTGACGTCGTCGAATCCCTCGAGGAGATTGAAGGCGACGTGCGGCTTCCATTCGGCGGCGATGCGGCGGATCTCGCCGAGATCGTCGTGGACGCCGAGGGCTCTCACTTCGTGGCCCATCGCCGTCAGCGTCGACACGACGTCGTATTCCGTGCGCCACGGAGCCGCCGTGATGTCGGTGCCTTCCTCGATCGTCGCCGGCGGCACGAGATGACGATGCACGAGCGCGAGGACGCGAAGCTTGCTCACAGCCGGCTCACAACGCGACCCTGTGGCGTCCGCTGTGCAGATAATTCATCGTCTGCACCGTGAGAAACACCATGAAGTCGATCTTCGTCGCCTCTTCCGAATCGGTCAGGCGAAGGTTCAAATCGCGGCATCGGTCGATGACTTTGCCGAGCAACTGATCGATCGTGTACTGGTAACTGTCGGTGAAGCTGGCCACGGTGGTGCGGACCTCCTTGCGAATTCTGCTCACGAAGCGCGCCGCCGAGGGGTTCTTCGCGTACACCGACGCGTCTGAAAAGAGGTTGCGCAGGTCGTTTTCGTAGAAGTCGGGGTGATCGAGACCGTAGTGCTCGCGCTTCTTGCGATAGTGTTCGCCCAGCGTTTTCCTCAACCGTGAGAGTGGATCGACCTGCCGCTTCGACGTGACGCGTGGCCGCGTGGAGGCGATGCGCCGCATCAGGCGATCGAGGTATTCGAGCTTGCGCTGGGCGGGCCAGCCGGCATAACGCGTGGCCCACATCGACTGCGGATCGAGCCAGACGGCGAACGTTTCCGCGAAATCCTCGTCGGGATGGCTCTGCGCGTACCAATGATCGAGATGCTGGACGAAGCTCTTGCTGTACGGCTTCGGCGTGTAGTACTCGGGATACTCAATCCCCGGGTGACCGAACAGCCTGCGGCGCGTCGGCCGCCGCCGCAATTGATACGCGTTGTCGATCGCGTGGCCGACTTCGTGCCGCAATATCTTGACGAACGACTGCTGATCGCCGCCTTCCACTTCCAGCATCTGCGCGAGCTCGAGTTTCGCGAGCCGCTGGTGCGCCAGGTAAAACGGAATGGCAATGCCGGGAACCCCGTCCGGCGTAAACCACTCGTCGGAGAGCCAATAGTGCGGACGGAACTGAACGCCGCGTGCTTCGAGCTCCGCGCTCACGACCGCGATGCGCTGGTCGAGCTCCGTGCCGTCGATCGCGACGCCGAGATCGCACATGCGTGTCGCCAGCAGCTGGTCGTCGGTAAACGACGCCCACTCCGGCTCAGTCATGAGTCTGCAGGGCTGGCGCTTCCTTCCACCACGCCGTGTCGCGCTCGTACGCGTCCGCCAGCCGCAGAATCGTCGCCTCGTCGAACCGCCGGCCGGTGAGCTGCAATCCGATCGGCAGCCGATCATGCGTGAATCCGCAGGGGACGCTGATGGCCGGCAGCCCGGCCAGGTTCGCGCTGACCGTGAACACGTCCGCCAGATACATCTGCAGCGGATCGACGGTGCGCTCGCCGAGGCGAAACGCCGGCGTCGGGCTCGTCGGCATGGCGACGGCGTCGACTTGTTCGAATGCCGCGTCGTAGTCGCGCCGAATCAGCGTCCGCACTTGCTGTGCCTTGAGGTAGTAGGCATCGTAGTAGCCGGCGCTCAGCACGTACGTGCCGAGCATGATCCGCCGCTTCACTTCAGCGCCGAAGCCCTGCGCGCGCGTGTGCGCGTACATCGCGCGCAGCTCCTTCGCGTCGGCCGCGCGAAATCCGTAGCGGACACCGTCGTACCGGGCGAGGTTCGAGCTCGCTTCGGCCGTGGCGACGAGATAATAAACCGGGATCGCATGCCGGGCGTGCGGCAGCGCGACGTCGACGATCGTGGCGCCCCGCGCCGCGATCGCGTCCAGCGCCGTGGCGAAGGCATCGGCGACCTCGCGATCGATGCCGTCCGCAACCAGCTCGCGCGGCACGCCCACCCGCAGTCCCCTCGCTGTGCCGTCGAGACCTTCCGTGAAGTCCGGCACGTCGTCGCGTGCCGTCGTCGCGTCCGCGGCATCGAAACCGCCCAGGACATTCAGCACGAGCGCGGCATCGGCTGCCGTTCGGGTAATCGGCCCGATTTGATCGAGCGAAGAGGCGTGCGCGATAAGACCATACCGAGAGACGCGTCCGTACGTCGGTTTCAGACCGACGACGCCACACATCGCCGCCGGCTGGCGAATCGATCCGCCCGTGTCGGAGCCGAGCGCAGCCGGCGCGAAGCGCGCCGCGACGGCTGCCGCGGATCCGCCGCTCGTCCCACCGGGGATACGATCGAGCGCCCACGGATTTCTGACGGGCCCGAACGCGGATGTTTCGTTCGAGGAGCCCATCGCGAACTCATCGCAGTTGGTCTTGCCGATGACGATCGCTCCCGCCGCCTCGAGCCTCGACACGACCGTGGCGTCGTAAGGCGGCACGTAGGTTTCGAGCATCCGCGACGATGCCGTCGTGAGCACGCCGGCGGTGCAGATGTTGTCCTTGACGGCGATTGGCACGCCGGCGAGCGGGGCATGGCGCCACGCATCGGGGTTGCGATCGATGGCCTGCGCACGCGCGAGGGCGCGTTCACCGACGACGGTGTTGAATGCGCGGAGCTTGGCGTCGAGCGCCGCGATCCGCGTCAGCGCGTCGCGGCAGACATCTTCCGCAAGGCGCTCACCCGACGCGATCGCATCGCGCAGCGACCGAATCGTGGCACCGTCACTCATCCGATCACTCGCGGCACGCGAAAGAAGCCTCGGTCGATATTCGCATCGGGTGCCGCCGCAAGCACCGTCTCGCGATCGAGTGAGGGCTGAACCCGATCGTCACGGTCCGTCGCATTCTCGGTCGGGAGTCGCGCTGTCGGCGGCACGCCGGTCGTGTCGACCTGCTGCACCTGGTTCGCGTAGGCGAGGATCTCGCCGAGCTGCCGTGCAAACAGATCGAGTTCGGCATCGTCGAGCGCAAGCTGCGCGAGCGCCGCGATCACGGCCACCTCGTCGCGTGTGAACAAAGCCATTTGCGGTGAATCTTACCCTGTTCGCGCGCCGATCAAGCCGCGCAGCGTTGCGAGATTCGCGCGGTCGAGAGGATCGACCTCGATGGCGCCTTTGGGTTTGCCTTCGGCCTTCGGCGTTTCCAGGAGCATCGGCAACCCGCGAAACCGCTTGTCGTTGACGATGCGCCGGAATGGCTCGAGGCCCAGGCATCCACGGCCGATGTGTTCGTGGCGATCGACGCGGCTGCCGAGCGGCTTCTTTGAGTCGTTCAGATGAAATGCACGAAGCCGATCGAAACCGACGAGGCGCCCGAACTGCGTGAAGGTCCGCGCGTAGCCTTCTGGCGTAACGATGTCGTAGCCGGACGCGAGCAGATGACACGTATCGAGGCAGACGCCGACGCGGCGATGGTCGTTCATCTTGGCGATGATTGACGCGAGCTGTTCGAAGGTCGCGCCGAGCGCCGTCCCCTGGCCCGCGGTGTGTTCGAGCAAGACCATCGTCTTGCCGCGCGGGCGTTCGCGCAGCAGATCGGCGAGACCCGTCGCGATGAGCTTCAACCCTTCGGCTTCGCTGCCTGCCGTATAGCAGCCTGGATGCAGCACGACGCCGAGCAGCCCCAGCGCTTCAGCGCGGTCGAGCTCGTCTCCCATCGCCTCCATCGATTGCGCGCGGAGCGCACCGCTCGTGGATGCGAGATTGATTAGATAGCTCGCATGCGAAACGACGGGCGCGATTCCCGACGCTTTCACCGCTGCGCGAAACGCGCGGATCTCTTCTGCCGGCAGCACACGTCCGCGCCACTGGCTCGCGTTCTTCGCAAAAATCTGCAGCGCCTCGCAGCGGTGGACGATCGCGCGCTCGACGGCGCGCGGCAGCCCACCAGCCACCGACATGTGCGCGCCGAGCCTCGGCACCGGCCCAATGTGTTGGCGCAACCTGTCTCCTCTCACGTGTCGTCGCGCAGGTCGTGCGTCCTTGTCTAACGGCCGATGTGTTCGCCGCGGACCGCTCCATCCGGGCCGAGCTGAATCGTGACCGTGAATGGGTCCGGTCCGCGCTGCGGTTGATTCAGGCTGAACAGACCGCCGGCAAACCGCATGTCGTTGAATCGCACGATCGTCGCGCCGGTTCCGTCCGCAACGGACCGAGCAGCAGGGAACCGCGAGAAACCAAGGAAGACCTGACCGAACGGGGTGCCCGCGGCGTGGAGGGCGGCCGGTGTCCAGATATTGGGCCGCAGCGTGACGCGCCAGAGCCGTTCGCTGTCCGGTACTGAAACGAGAATCGAGCAGGTCGATATCCTGGAGTTCGTACGCGTTCGACAGCCTGGCGATCAGCCGCCATTTGAACGGCGAGGCGAAAGACGGCATCGCGGCGATCTCGACGAGGCAGCGTTTGCTCGGCTGATCGGTCGTGGTCTTCGCGCCTTCGCGAGGCCAGCTGTCGATGACGGTGGCGGGCTGAGCGACGGGATCGCAACGACCTGGCAGCCTTGGGCCGAACACACGCGTCGCCGACACAAGTGCTCTGTGATGCGCCACTCCGCGCACGCCGTAATTGGCGGCCATCAGCATGAGCACGATCGCGGCGTTCCGGCGACCCGCCGCGTCGGACGCGCGGCCGAACAGGAGTCCGATTCCGAGCGCGACGAGAAGATATAAGTCCACGATCGGCATCCAGTCGACGGCGAACCAATGCCAATCGAACGGGCTCAGCAGGCGCGTGCCGTAGGAGGTTGGGAAATCCATCAGCACGTGCAGAAGGGTTCCAATCACCGCGACCGTGAACAACAATCCGAACGACGCCGCAGGCGGACGATCGGCCGCCGCGCGATCGCTGAATCGCTGCCAGACCGAAACAAGCGCAGCCGACGCGAGGCCGAGCACGACGATTCCGATCGGTCCATGCATCGGGCCGCGATGCCAGTGCAGGTACGACGCAGTACCGCCGGCCGCAGTGAGGCCATCGATATCAGGGATATTCGACGCGATGACGAGAACGGCCGTCGTCCCGCGGCCGGCGCGACCGAGCGGCGTGCGACCAAGCGTGAGGCCGAAAAGTGAATGCGTGAGGTTGTCCACGGTGGTGGCTGGGGGCTAGTCGCTGGTGGCTGGTGGCTCGTGACTTTTCACCTAATATACCAGCATGCGAAAAGCATTCGCGATCGCCGCGGCGTGGAGCGTGCTGGCTCTCGTTCCTGCGCCGGCTCTTGCGTGGGGCGCGGCCGCCCATCGCATGATCATGCGCCGCGCGATCGATCTGCTCCCGCCGGAGATCAAGCCGTTTTTCGTCGCGAACGCGGACGAGATCGTCATGCGTGTTAACGATCCCGATCTCTGGCGCACGGTCGGCTGGGACGACGATCCAAATCACTTCGTGAACTTCGGCGCGCCGGAGCTTGGGGAATTTCCATTTGCCGTGCTGCCGCACGAGTACGGAGCCGCGCTGGGGAAGTTCGGCGCCGCGGCACTGAAGCGGCTCGGCACGCTGCCGTGGCGCGAAGAAGAAGAAGCGGGCAATCTGCGCCGCGCGATGGAAGGGTTCAGGAGGAACCAACCCTTCTCGATCGGCAACACGGTGCTGTTTACGTCCGTCGCGTCGCACTACGTCCAGGACGCGTGCCAGCCGCTGCATGCGTCGAATAATTACGACGGCCAGCTCACGAACCAGAACGGCGTGCACTCGAGATTCGAAACGGCTCTCTTCGAGCGGTTTCAATCACGCTTGACGATCGTGCCCGCCGCGCCCGCGCCGATCGCGAGTCCGCGCGATGCGGCGTTCCAGCTGCTGCTCTCGAGTTATCAGCAGGTCGCGCCGCTGCTTGCGGCCGACAAAGCCGCCGTTGCAGGGAAAGACGGCTACGACGACGAGTACTTCGAGAAATTCTTCGCAGGTGTGAAACCGGTCCTCGAGCGTCAGCTGTCGGCGGCCATCACGGTAACGGCGTCGATAATCATGGGCGCTTGGCAGGACGCTGGGCGTCCGGCGCTGAAGGCTGAACTGCCGCGAACCGTCCAGAAAGTGCGCCCGCCCAAGTAACGCGCTTCCCGGCCTTAGTGGCTATCGTCGCGAGGGGCGCTATGGCTATTGCTGTCGAGTCCGGCGCGGCGCTCGAAAAATGATTCGATCGGAGGCAGCACGGCAAGCACGACGAGCGTGATGCCCGTCGCGGCCGTGGCAAGTGCGAACGCGCCCGATCCGGCGGCCATCCCGATCGCCGCGTTTACCCAGATGGTCGCGGCGGTCGTCATTCCGCGCACATTCGTTCCACTGCGGAGGATCGCGCCGCCGCCGAGAAATCCGATCCCCGTCACAACCTGAGCCGCGACGCGATCCGGCGTGCCCCCCGTGTACCGGCGTGCGATATCAATCGAAACAACGGTGAAAAGCGCGGAGCCGAGCGCGATCAGGATGTTCGTTCGTAAACCGGCCGGCTTCTGGCGAAGTTCTCGCTCGATGCCGATCGCAGCGCCCAGCACGGCCGCCAGGACCAACCGCAGCATCAAGTCACTTGGTGGCATGTCACTTGCGGATCGGAACGGGTGGAACCGTAAAGCGGGCCGAAGCCCGCGAGGAGATCGCGATGCTGTGGACGCTAATCGTATTGCTGGTCATTTTCTGGATACTGGGACTCGCGTTCAAGGTTGCCGCAGGCGCCATTCACATTCTGCTGGTCGTTGCGCTCGTGCTCTTCATCGTTCAGCTCGTGAGCGGCCGCCGAACGTCCGTCTAGAATCTAGGGATCTAGGGATTTAAGAATCTAAGGATCTTACGGATGTTCGGGCGTTAGGATGTTAGGATCTTAGCCCAGCAGATACTTAGATCCATACATCCTTAGATCTTTAGATCAGTTGAAGCTTCACGACCTCGCGCAGCGTCTGGGCTGCCGGCTCGAAGGAGACGGCAGCATCGAAATCAACAGGGTCGCCGGCATCGAGCGGGCGGAGGCGGGCGACCTGACGTTCGTCGCTAACCCGAAATATCTGGGTTTGGCGGCGACGACGCGCGCCTCGGCGGTCATCCTCGGGACCTCCGACACCGTCGCTCACGCGTCGTTAGCCATCCTTCGCGCCGAAAACCCCTATTATTCGTTCGCACAGGCCCTTGGGTTGTTCGTCACGCCATCGCACCCGCCGAAAGGCGTCGACCGGCTCAGCGCTGTCGCTCCAACCGCGACGATCGGCGCGGACGTATCGATCGGACCGTTTGTCGTTATCGGCGACGCCGCCACGATAGGCGCGCGGGTCGTGATCTATCCTCACGCGGTCATCGGTCCGGGCGCGGTGATCGGCGACGACTGCGTTCTTCACGCGCGCGTGTCGATCCGTGAGCGCGTGCAGCTCGGCAGCCGCGTGGTCGTGCTGGACGGCGCCGTGATCGGAAGCGACGGGTTCGGGTTCGCGAGAGATCCACACGGGGAGCATCTCAAGATCCCGCAGGTTGCTGACGTCGTGATTGAGGACGATGTCGAGATCGGCGCGAATTCCACGGTCGACCGACCGGCTGTGGGCGAAACGAGAATTCGACAGGGCACGAAAATCGACAACCTTGTGCATATTGCGCACGGCGTGCAGATCGGCCGTCGCGTGCTGCTGGCCGCGCAGGTCGGCATCGCCGGCAGCACCGTCGTCGAGGACGAGGTGATGATGGGCGGCCAAGTGGGCGTCACCGGTCATGTGCACATCGGCAAAGGCGCAATGTTCTCCGCAAAAACCGGAGTGAGCGGCAACGTCGAGGCTGGCGTGCTGATGTCGGGCTCACCGGCGCTGCTGAACTTGGAGTGGCGGAAAAGCCAGGTCATCGTCCGTCACCTGCCGAAGCTCAAGAAGCGCGTTGCTGAACTCGAGCAGCGCATCGCTGAACTCGAGGAGAAGCTCGCCGAATGCCGTACACGACTCGACGTCTGATTATGCGCGCGGCGATGGCCGCGCTGTTGTTCGCCGCCTGCACTCCACGCGCTCACGCTCAAACGACACCCGCCGTCGCACCGGCGCCGGCCACGCCGGACTTCATGTCGCGGTACGATTTTCACCTCTCGGCTGCCGCCGTTTCGATCGACGATCCGCGCTTCTCCTGGGAAACGCACTTTGGCGGCGACATCGACGTCGCTGATTACATCGTCGGGCGATCGTCGATCCTCGTCGACTACGAAGCGGTCCTCGGCGACGAATTCCGGCCGTTCGATCCCAACCAGGGGAACTACACGCTCGAAGCGTCCTCGTCCGCGCGCCTGAGCGACACGGAGGTCGCGGTCGTCTTCCATCACGTCTCTCGACATTTGAGCGATCGACCCAAGCGTTTCGCGATTGCGTGGAACGTGCTCGGCGTGCGTGTGCTGCGCCGTGTGTCTGTCGAGGGATTCACGATCGATGTGGTGGCGACCGGCGGAAAAGTCGTCCAGAACTCATTTGTCGACTACACGTGGACCGGCGACCTCGATCTGATGGTCAGGCGAGCGGTCAGCCCGCGCCTCGGCGTATTCGCGCATGGGTTCGGAAACGCATTTCTCGTCGATCAGACAATCGCCCGGCGTGATCGCCAGCTGGGAGGCACCGTGGAAGTCGGTTTGCGGATCAACGGGCGCGCCGGGGCGGTGGAACTGTTCGCGGGAGCGGAAACACGTGTCGATGCCGATCCAATCGACCGAATAGCTCGACGGTGGGCACTGGCCGGCTTCCGCCTCGTCAGCAAATAGCGCCGCGACTAAGCGATAATCGATTTGATGTCCCACAGGATCGTTCGCGTCCTCACCGGGCTTGCGCTCGCTGCGACCCTGCTGTTTACGAGAGACACGGCGACATCCGCAGCGTCTCGTCCCCCCAAGCTGCAGTACCAGGTGTCGACGCTGGCGAATGGTCTCACCGTGGTGCTTTCCGAGGACCATTCGACGCCGATCGTGCACTTGCAGATCTGGTATCACGTCGGGTCGAAAAACGAGAGGCCGGGCCGCACCGGCTTCGCGCATCTTTTCGAGCACATGATGTTCAAAGGCTCGAAGAACGTCGAGCCGGAAGCGCACACCTCGTACATCTCGTCGATCGGCGGCCAGAGCAATGCCTACACGACCGACGACGAGACGGTGTTCTGGGAAACGGTGCCGTCGCAGTACTTGCCGCTGACGCTCTGGCTCGAGGCCGATCGGATGGCTTCGCTGCGCATCGACAAGGATACGTTCACCACCGAACGCGAAGTCGTGAAGGAAGAGCGGCGGATGCGCATCGACAATCAGCCGTTCGGCCGGCTGAACGAGATCATCTACGACCAGGCGTTCACGACGCATCCGTACAAGCACCCGACGATCGGCAGCATGAAGGACCTGGACGCGGCGTCGATCGAGGACGTCCGCGACTTCTTCCACACCTTCTACGTGCCATCGAACGCCACGCTCGCGCTCGTCGGCGATTTCGATTCCGCGCAGGCGCTGCAGCTCGTCGGACAGTATCTCGGCCGCGTGCCGAAATCAGATCGTCCGGTGCCGCGCGACATCCCGAAGGAGCCGCCGCAGACGAAGGAAAAGCGCGTGACGCTGCAGGAAGCCTGGCCGCTTCCGGCTGTTGTCGTCGCACATCACATCACGTTCGACGGCAACCCGGATTCGTATCCGCTGCACATCGCCGCCAAGGTGCTCTCCGACGGCCAGAGCTCGCGCATTTACAAGAAGCTGGTATACGACACGCAGATGGCCGTCGCGGCGTTCGGGCAGGCCAACCTGATCGAAGATCCCAATCTCTTTTACGTCGTGGGGATCGTGCAGCCGGGCCACACGACGGACGAAGTCGCGAAAGCGCTGATTGGGGAGCTCGATCGGCTCAAGGCCGAACCCATCACCGAACACGAACTGCAGCGGACGAAAAATCAGTTCGCGCGCGACTACATTCTCGGGCGTGAGCGGGACCAGGACAAGGCGCTGCAGCTTGCGCACGCCCTCGTCATCCATCACGACATCAAGACGGCCGACGGCGAGTTCGACATTTTTCAGAGCATCACGGCGGACGACGTTCAGCGCGTCGCGCGCATGTACTTCACGCCGGAGAATCGGCTCGTGCTGACGATCGTGCCCGGCAAAACGGGGCAGCCAGGGCGGGTCGGACAAGCAGGGCAGGCGGGGGCACGATGAAGCGCGTCATCCTCTTGTGGGCGTTCTGCTTCATGGCGCTGCCGGCGGCGGCGCAGACGAGCGCTGGATGGCCGCTGATGGATCCGCCCCGGCCTCTGCCGGCGCACGACGTCAAATTTCCGCCTTACGAGTTGCAGACGCTCTCGAACGGCCTGCAAGTCGTCGCCGTTCTGCACCACGAGCAGCCGTCGGTCAGCATGCGACTGCTCGTGCGCGCCGGCTCCGCCTCCGATCCGAAAGACAAGCTGGGCCTGGCGAAGATCGCTGCCGACCTCCTCGATCAGGGAACGACCACGAAGTCGGCGGAGGAGATGAACGACGCGATCGACTTCATCGGTGGGGCGATGGGCGCGGCCGCGTCACCCGATCTCAGTCAGATGAGCATCGTGGTCATGAAGGACAGCTTCGAGACCGGAATGCGCATGCTGTCGGACATGGCGCGCAACCCCGCGTTTTCCCCCGCCGAAATCGACCGCCAGAAACAGCAGGCGCTCTCGGGACTGCAGGTCAGCCTTCAGGATCCCGAGTACATCGCGAACGCGGTATTCGATCGGATGGTGTACGGGTTCCATCCGTACGGCCTGCCGCAGAGCGGTACGCCCGACACGCTCGGCGCGATTACCCACGATGACCTCGCGGCGTTTCAACAGAAATATTTCGTGCCGAACAACGCCATCCTCGCAATCGTCGGCGACGTGACCGCCGAAGAGGCGTTCTCGACCGCGAAGAAGGTATTCGGCGACTGGGCGCAGCGCGACGTGGAGCCGCAGACGTTCGTGGAACCGCCCGAGCCGAGCCGTCGCGTGATCGTGGTCAACAAACCCGACGCGGTCCAGACCGAAGTGCGGGTCGGGCATCTGGGGATTCCGCGGAAGCACGCGGATTACATGGCTGTGAACCTCGCGATCCGCATCCTCGGCGGCGAAGGCAGCAACAGGCTCCACCAGGTGCTTCGGACCGAGCGCGGCCTCACCTACGGCGCGGAGGCGGAGTTCGACACGCTCAAGGAGTCTGGCGATTTCGAAGCCGAGACGAACACGCGTTCGGAAGCGACGGGCGAAGTGCTCCGGTTGATCATCGACGAGTTCTGGCGCCTGCAGCGCGAGCGGGTCAGTGAGCGTGAGCTGACGGAAGCGAAGAATTACCTCACCGGCAGTTTTCCGCTGACGATCGAAACACCTGATGCGATCGCGCGCCAGGTTCTGAACGTGCTCTTTTACGGTCTGCCGATCGAGGAACTGCAGACGATTCGCGAGCAAGTGAACGCCGTCACCGTCGACGACATCCAGCGGGTTGCTCGGTACGTATCTCAAACCCGATCGCCTGTCGATCGTCCTCGTGGGAAACGCCGCCGCCTTCGGCTCGCAGCTGAAAGGCATCGGATTTCCGAACGTCGACACGATCGAACTGGACAATCTCGATCTCACGGCGGCGAACTTTCAGCGGCCGAAGCGGTCGAATGGACGTGCGGAGCACGAGCCCAGTCCCGCGGAACCGACGCTGCAGACTGTCGCCTTCAGGCAGCCGCCATCGATCGCACCCGATCCTGGGCCGAACGCGCAGGCGCTGCTCGACAAGGTGATCACCGCCAAAGGTGGCCTCGCGACGCTGCGCGGGTTGAAGACGATCACCGCCGTTACCGCGGAGACGGTGCAGGCGCCGACCGGGCCGCTGGAGGCCCAGACGACAACATTCCTCCAATACCCGGATCACGTCAGGATCGAGCGGAAACTCAGCGAAGGCGTCGGCGTCCAGGTGTTCGATGGCGGGCACGGGTGGATAAAAGATCCCGCGCGGATCCGCCCGGTCAGCGAGCTGGCGATCCGTCAGATGCAGACGACGCTCGAGCGCGATACGGTCAACGCGCTGCTTGCCGCGCACGAGGGGCGGCTTCGCGCGCGCCTTCTTCCTGATGTGAAGGACGACAGCGGCACGGTGCGGCACGCGCTCGAACTGTCGGCAAATACCGTCGAGCCATTCGTGCTCTACATCGATCCGGCGACGAATCTGATCGACAAGGAAGCCTACGTCTCGGGTGAACCTGGTCAGCCGCTGGTCGAGGAGATTCTACTCGGACTACCGGCCGGTGGACGGTGTCCAAATCGCATTCTCCGGCTTGATGCGCCGCGCAGGGCAGCGCCTCGTCACGCGCCGCGTCACCTCGTTCACGATCAACACGCTGCTCGATCCCTCGCTGTTCAAACGCCCAGGCTCTTGAGCCTCCGCATCCTGTTGTCGTGCGGCGAGCCTTCTGGTGACTTATATGCCGGTGCGCTCACGCGCGAGCTGCGTTCGCTGGCGCCGGGAATCGCGATTTCCGGCCTTGGCGGTCCTCAATTCGCCGCGGCCGGCGGGACCCTCGTAGAGGACTACCGCGGCCTCGCCGTGACAGGGCTGACCGAGGCGATCGCGAAGCTGCCGCGGTCGCGGGCCGCGATCGGGCGGCTCGCACACCGCGCGCGTGTCGACCGTGTCGATGCGATCGTGCTCATCGATTTCCCCGATTTCAATTTCCAGCTGGCCCGGCGAATCAAACCGCTCGGTATCCCGATCGTGTACTACATCAGCCCGCAGATCTGGGCCTGGCGTGCCGGCCGGTTGAAGACGATGCGCGCGATCGCGGACCGCGTTCTCGTGATTTTTCCGTTCGAAGAACAGATGTATCGCGACGGCGGCGTGCCGGTCGAGTTCGTCGGGCACCCGCTCGTCGACCTCGTGTCGACGTCGGCCCCACGAGACGTGTTTCTTCGCAGCATCGGCCGCGACCCGCACGCGCCGACCGTGGCGATTCTCCCGGGGAGCCGCGTCAACGAGGTCCGCCATACGCTGGCCGATCTGGCCGCGGCGGCAGACATCATCGCCGCGAGAATTCCCGGCGCGCAGTTCGTGGTCGCGCGCGCGCCCGGCCTCGACGATCGGCTTTTCGATGTCCTTCGTCGTCGACCGGTCGCGAACGTGTCGATCGTCGAAGGCGACACGGACACGGTCCTCGCGGCGTCCGATGTGGCGCTGACCGCTTCCGGCACCGCAACGGTTCAAACCGCTCTGCACGATGTGCCGATGGTGATCGTCTACCGGCTGTCCGCGCTGACGTTCCGAATCGTCCGTCGGCTTGTGAAGGTGGACGCGATCGGCATGGTGAATTTGATTGCGGGCGAGCGGATCGTGCCGGAGCTGATTCAGGATCAGTTCACGCCGGAAGCCGTCGCTGCAGAGGCGGTGTCCATGCTGACGGATCGGGCGCGCGCGGCGGCGATCCGCGCGGGGCTCGCGCGAGTCAGGGAGCGCCTCGGGGGATCCGGCGCAAGCCGGCGCGCCGCCGAGGCCATCGTGCAGGTCGCGGCCGCGCGGCAGGCGACGTCAGCGTAACCGTAACGCGACAAACAAATCCTCTGGGAGAAGGTGAGAGATGCGCACATTCATCGCGGTGATCGTCGCCGTTCTCGTGTCGAGCGCCGCCGCTCGCGCGACCGTGCTCGTTGCTTCCGACGTGGCATCGCTTGCGCGTGATGCGCGCGCAATCGCGCGCGGCCGGGTAGTGTCCGTCGAGGCGCGGCCGACCGACGATCATCGCGGGATCGAAACGATCGTGACTCTCGACGTCGAGACATACCTGAAAGGCTCTCTCGGATCGACGCTGCGGTTTCGAGTGCCTGGCGGCGAACTGGGTCGTTACCGCAGCGTCTTCGTCGGCGCGCCCCAGTTTGCAGCCGACCAGCGCGTCATCGTGTTTCTCGGCGCCCACGGCCCGAGCGTGCCGCACATCCTCGGCCTCGGAGAAGGCGTGTACCGCGTCGCGTGGTCGGCCAGTTCGAATTCCTGGGTGGTCACACCGCCCGCCGCGTGGCCCGTCGCGAAAGTCACGCCGATCGTTCGCGGCGATCCGGGCAGGCAGCCGATGGCGCTCGGTGATTTCGAGCAGCGCATCCGTCAGTTCGCCGCAGGTGCGAAGTGAACGCGGGTCGACGGCGCACGCTTCGTCGTCTTCTCGTCTGTATCGGGATTGCCGTCATGATCATGGCCCAGCCTGCGTTCGCCTACCTGAAGTTCGGCGTCCAGGTCGGCGCTCAGACGGTGGTCGTCAAGTGGTCGCAGACGCCGGTCCGGTACTTCGTGTCCGACAGCAGCGTCCCCGGCGTGGGCGGCAGCGATCTGCAGGCGGCGCTCTCGCGTGCGTTCGCGACGTGGCAGGCGGTTCCGACCGCGTCGATTACCTATCAGTTCGCCGGCACGACCACGGCCCGACCGCTCGACGACGACGGGATGTCGACGATCGGCTTCCGCGCGCGGCCGGACCTCGACCGTGTGCTTGCGTCGACGCACTTTCTGCTCGATTCCTCGACCGGCGCGATCGTCGAGGCGGACATTTTCTTCAACTCGTCGTTCCAATGGTCGGTCGCCGCGAACGGTGAACCCAACAAGTTCGATTTGGAGTCGGTCGCGCTGCACGAGATCGGCCATTTGAGCGGGCTTGGCCATTCGGCGCTCGGCGAGACGGAGCTTCGTCCCGATGGAGGCCGGACCGTGACGGCATCGGACGCCATCATGTTTCCGATTGCTCTCGGGGCCGGGAGCGTCGCATCACGCACGCTCCGAGCCGACGACATCGCGGGCATCTCTGATATTTATCCCGACGGCGGGTTCGCCGCGCAGACCGGCAGCATCTCCGGCCGTGTGACCAGGAATGGCGTCGGCCTTTTCGGCGCGCACGTCGTCGCGTTCAATCTGGCGACCGGAACGCTCGTTGCGGCCTTTGCCCTCACGAATCAGGGGGAGTTTTCCATTGGCGGCCTGACGCCCGGGCCGCACATCGTGCGCGTCGAGCCGCTCGACGATGCGGACATCGACGGATTTTTTGACGCGACCACGCCGGTGGATCTCAATTTCCGTGTTCGCTTCTACGATCGGCTTGTCGTCGCCCCGCGGGGTCACGACAGCGGATCGATCGAGGTCAAGGTTGCGCCGAAGTAACCTCGCTCGGCACATCGCGTTTGTCGTCTTCGCCTGCGGCGTGGGCGTGGTCTCTGCCCGGCGCGCGTCGGCGCAGCCACAATCGGTGGATGCTGCTCCGAATCTCGAAATCAGCGGCGGCATCGAATGGATGGGCGGCGCTTCATTCGGCACGATCGACGCGAACGAGGTCGTCGCATCAGGCGGCGCGTTTCCATTGTTCAAGGTGACCAACGAGCTCGGCAGTGCGCTCGGCGTGCGTGCGAGGGTCGGAAAACACATCTGGCGGATGATCGAACTCGAAGCGTCCGGCTCGTACAGCAGGCCCGAACTGCGGAGCACGACGTCCGGCGACGTGGAAAACGCTCCCGATCTGACCGCGACCGATCGCCTGCGGCAGATAACGGTGGAGGGCGCGGTCCTTTTTACGGCGGCGCGCTGGCGGTTTGGTCGCGCCACGCCGTTTCTCTCGGCCGGCGCGGGCTACTTGCGCCAGCTCCATGAAGGGGACACGTTGGCGCAGGACGGTGGGATTTACGCGTTTGGAGGCGGCATCCGCGTGCCTCTCGCGTCGTCGGGCCAGAGCGGGCGGCACTCCTTCGGCGTGCGCGGCGACGCACGTGCGGTCGTGCGAGCGCGAGGCGCCGCTCCCGACGGCGCCTCGCACTTGTCACCCGCGATCAGTCTCTCCGCTTATTTCGCCTTCTCCCGCTGATCAAAATTCGATGCGGGCGCCGATCTGCACCGTGCGCGGCTGCAGCGCGGACAAGATCTTGTTGAAGCTCGGACCGTTGATCAGCGCGAAGTTGGCGACGGCATTCGAGTTCAGCACGTTGAAGAGATCGAACATCACCATGAACCTCCGTTCGCCGAGGCGCCACGACTTGTCTGCGCGAAGCCCGACGAGCGGCACCGTATCCGAGCGGTTGTTCGCGATGTCTTCCATCAGGAACGTCTGCGTGCCGGCATTCGGCAGCGAGACGGAGATCAGACGCGCCCACGGCCAGCCGCTCTGGACTTGAACGTTCGCGCCGACGCCGATGGCATACGGGAACTGGTACCGGCCCGAGAGGTGCGCTTGCCACGTCGAGCTTGTCTGTCGGTTCGAGACCGCCGGGATACACGTTCTGAAAATAGCCGATGCCGAGCGGATCGGTGCCGAACGCGCTCGAGCTCGCGCTGTTGGACCGCAGCTCGTCTCGACGCAGATAGTCGAAGCTGCTGTCGAGGAACAGGCCGGCCGAGAACCGCTTGTTGAATGCGAGCTCGAAGGTATCGTAGTTGTACGAGCCGCCGCCCACCGAGTCGGGGATGTTCGTGAACTGGTTCCGGACGACGCCGCGCAGCGACGCTGGAATGTCGAACACGTTGAAGACCTGCGTGCCCTGGATGCCGCCGTCGATGCTGCGCAGCTGGACGTTGGCGGCGAAAGGCACCGTGAATTGCCCGTCGCGCGCGATGTTGAAGTTCGCGTAGATGTCGCGGACCATCTTGCGGACATACGCTACGCGCGCCGACGACTCGCCCCAGAACTGACGCTGGTAGGAGAGGTCGAACTCGTCTGTGTGCGGCACCTTCAGGTTGGGATCGAGCGTCGTCGTCGTTCCGCCGGTGGTGGCGACGAGCGCGCCGAGTTCCTGCTTTCCATCGTACAGACTGTTGCCGTTCAGGTCGTTGAACCGATACGTCTGCGATGCGGTGCCGCCCGGATTCAGGTTGGCGAAATCCGGACGCCAGGTTGTTGTAATAGCGTCCGTAGAATGCCTTGACGGCCGATTTCGTCTTGCCGCTCGGATCGAAGCTCACGCCGATCCTCGGCGAGATGGTGCTGCGGACGAGCAGCGTGGCGCCCGGAATCGATCCAGCCGGAAACACGTCGGATAGCGTGGGCTTGAGCGTCGAGGGTTCGTAGTACGGACGCTGCCGATCGTACCGCACGCCCGCGGTGAGCGTGACCCGGCTCGTCGCAGACCACCGATCCTGGATGAAGAGCGCTTCGCGGCGATTGCGGTTGTCCGCACCGGTCCATGCCGAGCCGAGCGTCGAGGGATCGCCGAAGTTGAACAGCTGCACTTGATCGGACTTGCCGCCCAAGTCCTGGTAATAGACGTCGCCCGATTCGCCCGTGTTCTCCGTCAGCTGCGCATCGTCGAGCCACTCGCCGCCGACTTTCAAGTCGTGGCTGCCGAAACTGGTCGGCAGGAAATAGGTCACCGTAGCGAACAGTTGTGGCTTGTTGCGCTCGATGATGAACGGACCGCTCGCGCCGGCCGCGCCAAAGCCGGCGCCGGTCTGGATGCCGGTGAGCGTGTCGATTCGCGGCGGATTCGTGTGGAAGTCGACGAGCGGACCCTCGGGAAAGTGATAGCCGAAGTCGCCGACATTCAGCTTCCTAGAACAGACGGTTGCTCCAGACGCGCTGCCACTTGCCGTTGTACATGTGCGTCGAGCTTGCCTGCGTCACCGCTGATTCCGGGCTTGTCAGCGCGGACAGATTCCGGTTCGGCGTCCGCAACCGCCCGAGCTGGTAGTAGCCGATGATCGTGTCCTTCTGGCTCGCCTTGTACGTTTCCTTCGTCGTGTAGTTGTTGTAGTAGCCCTGATACGTCGCGCGCGTCGTGCGGCACGCCCGTGATGTCCTCGTCGATCGTGAAGTGGTTGTAGGCGCCGAAGAACCACAGCTTGTCCTGAATGATCGGGCCGCCGAGATCCGGGTGCGAACTTCCCAGAACTTGTTGTTCGGGACGCCGGTGAAGCCGCGCGCCTTCGCCGCAGTCGTCGATGTTGTCGGCGATCGAGCGAAATCGGCTCGTAGGAAATCGTGACCCAGCCCTTGGAACTGGTTGCCGCCGCTCTTGATCGAAGAGATGACCGCTGCGCCCGGCGTGTTCATCGTCACATCCTGGCCGGCTGCGCTCACCGCGATTTCGTTCTGCGCGTAGTAGTCCTGGTAGAAGCCGGCGCCGCCAGAGCCTTCCGTCGTGTCCACGCCTTCGGTGACGACGCGCGACTGGCCGCGGACGCCGAACGCCTCGTAGCCGCTCTGTTCGCTCTTGTGGCTGCCGCCGACGTCGAAGCCCTGCATGCGGACGCCAGGCGCGCGCGCCAGCGCGCTCCAGAGATCGGTCGCCGATCGGCACGCCAATCAGCTTCGCCGTGTTCAGCGTCGACCCGATGCTCGTCGTCTGCGTGTCGACGACCGGCGACGCGGCGATCACGGTGACGCTTTCCTGCAGGCTCTGCACCTGCAGCTGCGTGTCGACGGTGAGCGTCTGCCCGAGCGCGAGCACGATGTTGGCGCGCTTGTAGGTCTGGAATCCGCTCAGCTCGAACGTCAGCGTGTAGTCGCCGGGCGGCACGGTAGCGAAGCGATAGTGTGCCGTTCGGCTCGCGTCACGACGCTCTGCGTGCCGATCAGCGCAGGCGACGTGGCGGTGACGGTGACGCCCGGCAGTACGGCGCCCTGCGCGTCGGTGACGACGCCGCCGAGGCTCGCTCGTCTGTACCTGCGCGAACGCAGGCGGTGGCGGAGATCGAGATGAGGGTGATGAGAAAAACGATCGTCGATTTCATGTGTCCTCCCAGGACGTGCGGTTTTATACGTGCGCGTTCCGGCGACTGTCAAGGTGTGCCGCTGCGATTCTTGCGGTCGGCCGATCGATCCGGTAGCATCCCGCGCCATGAATCGCTACCTGATCGTTCTCCTCGCATGCGCTGGCGCGGCGCTCGCCTTCGCGCCAAACCGTCCGCCGTCGATCGCATCGACTTCGAAGCCGTTCGAAATCGTCGAAGCGACCATTCCGCAGATGCGACGGCGATGGAACAGCGTCGGCTGACCTCGCATGAGCTGGTCGAGCTGTATCTAGCTCGGCTGGGCATGTATCAGCAGAAGCTGCACGCGGCGGTGTACGTGAACGCGAATGCGCTGAAGGAAGCGGACGAACGCGATCAGGAGCGCGCGCAAGGACGGATGCGCGGCCCGCTGCACGGCATCCCGATCGCACTGAAAGACAACATCCACACGACGAACCTGCCGACATCCGGCGGCGCGCTCGCCTTCGACGGCTTCGTGCCGCCGTACGAGGCGACGCTCACGAAGAATCTCGAGGGACGCCGGCGCGATCATCATCGCGAAAGCCGGACTTTCCGAGCTGGCGAACTTTCGTTGCCGGCGCGCCGACGCCGATGCCCGGCGACTACAACGCGGTCGGCGGCCAGGGCTTCAACCCATACGACCCGCGCGCGGATCCGCGGCCCGCGACGGCTCGACGGCCGGCCGGCGCTGAACACCGGCGGTTCGAGCTCGGGCATTGGCACGTCCGCCAACCTCTGGGCCGCCAACGTCGGGACGGAAACGTCAGGCTCAATTCTCGGCCCGTCGAATCAGACGATGCTCGCGGCCGTGAAGCCGACGGTTGGGCGGATCAGCCGCTGGGGCGTGATTCCGATTACCGCGGACCAGGATACCGCCGGACCGATGACGCGCACAGTGACCGACGCCGCGATCATGCTCGGCGCCCTGGAGAGCGCGGCGCCGGATCCGAACGATGCGGCCACGTCCCGCTGCACGCCGCCGCTCGGGTCGCGACTACACGCAGTTTCTCAAGACGGACGCGCTGAAGAGGCGCGCGCATTGGCATTCCGCGCGCGTTCTACTTCGACAAGGTCACGCCGCCCGGCGCCACCGAACCGCGCGGCGGGCTGAACGATGCGCAAGCGAAGGCGATGGCCGATGCGATCGCCGTGCTGAAGCAGCAGGGCGCCGTGATCGTCGACCCCGCGGATATTCCGAGCGTCGTCGCCAACGATCCCGCGAAAAATATCGTGGGCTGGAATTTCTGCGCTGGCCTGAACGAAGCGAAAGGCAAGGACGCGAATTGCACGATCGTCGTGAAGTACGGGATGAAGCGCGATTTCAACAAGTGGCTCGCCACGCTAGGGCCGTCAGCGCCGGTGAAGACGCTGACGGAGCTGCGCGAGTGGAATCTCGCGCATCAGAAGGAAGGCGCGATCAGGTACGGACAGGCGCGGCTGGATATTTCGGACGAGATTGATGTCGATGCGGACCGCGCGCGCTACGAAGCCGACCGCGCCAAGGATCTCGCTCTGAGCGCGACGAACGGGATCGACGCCGTGATGAAGGCGCAGCGGCTCGACGCGGTGGTCTTTCCGGGTGCCAGCGGATCAGGAATCGCCGCGCGTCCCGGTTACCCGACGGTGCTCGTCCCGTTCGCGTTCATCCCCAACGATCCGAAGCCACCGTTCCCGGCGGGATTTGATGCCAAGCCCGAGCCGTACGGCGTCAGCTTCACCGGGATGGCCTGCAGCGAGCCTCGGTTGCTCGCGCTCGCCTACGCCTTCGAGCAGGCGACGAAAAAGCGCGTTCCGCCTCCGGGCGCGCCCTAGCGCTTAGATATCTGTCTTCAGCGTCGAATCGCCCGTCGGCATCACCGGATCAGTATCCGCATGGTCGCGCCGCGCATCCTTTTCGGCGCGTTCGTTGACGATGTGCGATTGCCGCCCGTGAGTCACGGAGTCGCGGCTGTCGTCGCCTTGGCTCTCGCCGCGCGGCGGCAGGTTGTTCTGATTCGGCGCGTCCGGATCGTTCTGCTGTGGCATAAGAGGCCGCCTCCGCTGTGATACCGTCGCAAGGCGCATGCCTTCCGCGGCCATCGAGTTCGTCGACGCCACGTTTTCGCGCCCGGGGCTGCGGGTGCTCGACCATTTCAACCTGCTGGTAGAGCCGGGCACCGTGCTCGCGCTCGTTGGACGGAGCGGCGCCGGAAAATCGACGCTGCTGAAGCTGGTGAACACGCTGCTCCTTCCGGATGCCGGCGCGGTCCGCGTCGACGGACGCGACACGCGCGAATGGGATCCCATCACGCTCCGTCGCCGGATCGGCTACGTGCTTCAGGACGTCGGCCTCTTCCCGCACATGGACGTCGCCGCGAACGTCATGATCGTGCCGCGTCTTGCGGGCTGGGATGCGGAGCGAGCGCGCGCGCGCGCGGGTGAGCTGCTCGATCTCGTCGGCCTTCCCGCCGCGGAGTTCGCCGCGCGCTGGCCTAATGAGCTCTCGGGCGGCCAGCGGCAGCGCGTCGGCGTCGCGCGCGCGCTCGCGATCGACCCGCCGGTCCTTCTGATGGACGAACCGTTCGGCGCGCTTGATCCGATCACGCGCGTCGAGCTTCATGCCGAGTTCCGCCGCATTCAGGACCGCCTCCGAAAAACGGTCATCATCGTGACCCATGACATGGGCGAGGCGTTCGCGCTCGGAGACGTTGTCGGCGTGCTCGACGAAGGCCGCCTGATCGCCTGCGATCGGCCTGATGTCCTCCTGGAATCGAAAGACCCGCGTGTAAGGCGTCTCCTCGATTCGGTGACGACCCTTGTCCGAGCGCGAGAGTCTACGCTCGAGCGGGAGGTCTGAGAGCAAATGTCGGCTCTCCTTCATTTCTGGCTGTCGCATCGCGCGGAGACGCTGGCCCTTCTCGGTCAGCATGTGCTCCTGGTGGCGATCTCCACGCTGGTCGCCGTTTCCGTCGGCGTGCCGCTTGGGTATCTTCGCCGCGCGCCGGCCGCGACTCGCGTCGCCGATCGTCGGCGTCGCCAACGTCGTGCAGACGATCCCGAGCCTGGCGATGTTCGGCTTTCTGCTGCCCGTTCCATTCATCGGCGGCGTTGGCGCACGCGCGGCGATCGTCGTCTTGATCCTCTACGGACTGCTGCCGATCGTGAGGACCACGATTGCAGGCTTGAACGGCATCGATGCATCGATTCGCGAGGCCGGGGTCGCCATGGGGATGACTCCGCGGGAACTGCTCACGCTCGTCGAGCTGCCGCTCGCGCTGCCGTCGATCGTTGCGGGTGTGCGCGTGGCGGCGGTCGTCGGGGTTGGCGCGGCGACGATTGCCGCCGCCATTGGCGCCGGCGGCCTCGGCGAATACATTTACCGCGGTCTGTCGATGGTCGATACCACGGTGATTCTCGCCGGTGCGATTCCGGCCGCGTTGCTCGCGCTCGCGGTGGACGGCCTGCTGCTCGTGGTCGAGCGTCAGTTGACGACGAGGCGGCGCAGGTCGGGACGCGCGGTCGCGGTCGCCGCGGGCGTCATCGCCGCCGTGGCACTCCTGGGCAGCACGGTGCTCGCACGCCGCGCGAGCGACGCCATCGTCGTCGGATCGAAGAACTTCACCGAGCAGCTGATTCTCGGCGAGCTCGTGGCGCAGTCGATTGAGCGCGGCACCGGCTTACCGGTGGAGCGTCGGCTCAACCTCGGCGGCACGCTGATTTGCGATCGTGCGCTGCTCACCGGAGACGTGGACGTTTACGTCGAGTACACCGGAACGGCGCTGACCGCCGTATTTCATCAGCCCGCCGCGGGCGATCCGTCACAAGTGTTTGCGTCGGTGCGCGACGACTACGCCCGCTCAGGAAGGACGCTGCTGCCGGCGCTTGGATTCAACAACACCTTTGCCATTTTGGTTCGCGCGGAAGATGCGCGCACACTTCAGCTGAAGACGATCGCCGATCTCGCGCGGGTCGCGCCGCGATGGAGAGCCGGTTTCGGTTATGAGTTTCTCGAGCGACCCGACGGCTTTCCCGGTTTGGCAAAGGCCTATGGTTTGAGATTCTCAGGTCCACCGCGGGTGATGGATCTGACGCTGACATACCGCGCGCTGGCAGCACGACAGGTCGATGTGATCGCGGGTGACGCCACCGCGGGCCTGATCAAAGGCCTCAACCTGGTCCAGCTCGAGGACAATCGTCACTACTTTCCACCCTATGACGCGGCGCCGGTCGCACGGGCGGCGACGCTCCTTCGCCACCCGGAGATGCGCTCCGCGCTCGAAACATTAGCCGGCCGCGTGTCCGCCGCCGACATGCGCGCGATGAACTACGCGGCTGATGTCGAGCATCGCGACATCAGCCAGATCGTCGGCGACTTTCTTTCGCGTTGAGAATCCTCAGGCCGTTTTTGCGAGCGGAAAAACAGGCGAGCTCAGCACGGCTTCTTCCATCACTTCGCCGTGCTGGCTGATGTCGAGTCCCATCTCTTCCTGCTCGTCCGAGACGCGCAGCGGGATGATGAGATCCGTGATCTTGAACAGCGCCCATGAGCCGGAAAACGCGAATCCCGTCACGAACACAAGCGCGCCGCAGTGGGTGAGGAACGTGTACGCGTGGCCTGAGGTGAGACCGACATCCTTCGCGAACACGCCTGTCAGCAGCATACCGACCATCCCGCCGACGCCGTGGCACGGGAACACATCCAGGGTGTCGTCGAGCGCCGACGCTTTGTTCTTCCAACGGACGACGAGATTGGAGACGACGCTCGCGCACGTGCCGATGAAGATGCTCTGGCCGATCCCGACGTAGCCCGCCGCGGGCGTAATTGCCACGAGGCCAACGACCGCACCGACGCACGCGCCGAGCGCCGACGGCTTGTGCCCGCGCATGCCGTCAAAAAATATCCACGCGAGCGCCGCTGCCGCCGACGCGGTGTTCGTCGTGGCGAACGCCATCGCCGCCTGGCCGGACGCCGCGAGCGCGGAGCCCGCGTTGAACCCGAACCAGCCGAACCAGAGCATCCCGGTACCGAGGATCACGAACGGAATATTCGCGGGCGTGTGCGTCTCGCTCGCGAGATGAATCTTGCGCCGGCCGAGCGTGAGCGCGCCGGCAAGCGCGGCGAGCCCGGCCGACATGTGCACGACGGTGCCGCCGGCGAAGTCGAGCACGCCGAGCTTGTGCAGGAAGCCGTCCGGATGCCAGGTCCAGTGCGCCAGCGGCGCGTAGACGAACAGGCTGAAGAGCACCATGAACAGGAGATAGCTCGTGAAGCGGACGCGCTCGGCGAACGACCCCGTGATGAGCGCCGGCGTGATGATCGCGAACTTCAACTGGAACAGGGCGAACACGATCAGCGGGATCGTCGGCGCCAGCAGCGGGTGGGTCGACGTGCCGACGCGCGTGAACATGAAGTACGTCGCCGGGTTGCCAATCACGCCATGGACGCTGTCGCCGAACGCGAGGCTGAAGCCGACGACGACCCAGAGGATGCTGATCACGGCCATCGCGACGAAGCTCTGAAGCATGGTTGACACGACGTTCTTCGTGCGGACCATGCCGCCGTAGAAAAAAGAGAGGCCCGGGGTCATGAGCAGGACAAGGCCGGTGGCGGTCAGCATCCACGCGAGATCGCCGCTGTTGATCGGACCGCCGGTGACTACCTGCGGCGCTGGATGAAAGAGCGCGCCCCCAATGCTCACGGCCGCGATAAGCAGGAACGGGAGTGCCGAAAATTCCCTGATCCTTTCCGTCTTGCGCCGCACGGCTGCCAATGTCATCGGGCAAGCCCTCCAGTAGTGCGCACATGCTACCAGATTCGTGCCATTAGTGCACAAAATTTACGACACAATGACAAAAATAGAGGTACTTCGCCTTAAGTGTGCGTCTATTAGTGAGTATGTGACTCATCTTTGATGATGAATTTGCACAGCCGAGGCGTCCAAAATGCGTGTGGTACCATCGGATTTTCGAGGTCATCCTCCCATGCCGATCGTTGACACCTTCAAAACCCGCACAACGCTTTCTGTCGGCGGCCGCTCCGTTCCCATGTCGAGCCTGCGGCTGCTCGAATCAGGTGGCTATCCGGCCGTAGCGCGGCTCCCGTACTCGCTGAAGATCCTTCTCGAGAACCTTCTGCGCCACGAAGACGGCCGTTTCGTCAAAGCCGGAGACATCGAGGCGCTCGCCAGGTGGGACGTGAAAGCTGGAGCGCAGAAGGAGATCTCGTTCACGCCTGCGCGCGTGCTCCTGCAGGACTTCACCGGCGTCCCCGCTGTGGTCGATCTGGCGGCGATGCGCGACGGGATCGCGCGGCTTGGCGGCGATCCGAACAAAGTGAATCCGCTGCAGCCAGTGGAGCTCGTGATCGATCATTCCGTGCAGGTCGATTATTTCGGCCAGGCGGACGCCTTTCAGCTGAATGCGGAGCTGGAGTTTTCCCGCAACCGCGAGCGATACGGCTTTCTGCGCTGGGGTCAGGACGCATTTCGAAATTTCCGCGTCGTGCCGCCCGATACCGGCATCGTCCACCAGGTGAATCTCGAATACCTCGCTCGCGTCGTCGTGTGGGACGAGGAGGGCGCGGGCGCCTATCCCGACACGCTCGTCGGCACCGATTCACATACGACGATGGTCAACGGGCTTGGCGTCGTCGGATGGGGCGTCGGCGGTATCGAGGCGGAAGCCGCGATGCTCGGCCAGCCGATCTCGATGCTGATTCCGCAGGTCCTCGGATTCCGGCTGAACGGACGCATGCTCGAAGGCGCCACGGCGACCGACCTCGTGCTCACGATTACCGAGCGGCTTCGAAAGCACGGGGTCGTTGGCAAGTTCGTGGAATTCTTCGGTCCAGGCCTCGAGCATCTGACGATCGCGGATCGCGCAACGCTCGGCAACATGTGCCCGGAGTACGGCGCCACGATCGCGGTGTTTCCGATCGACGAGATGACGCTCGATTACTTGCGCCTCACCGCCCGCGATCCGGCGCGGGTCGAGCTCGTGGAGGCCTACGCGAAGGCGCAAGGGCTGTTTCGTCTGGCTGACGATCCGGACCCTGTGTACTCCGAGACGATCGATCTCGATCTGAGCACCGTCGAGCCGAGCCTGGCGGGACCGAAGCGTCCGCAGGATCGCGTGTCGCTCAAGCAGGCAAAGGCCGGATTCCAGACAGCGCTTGCGTCCATGCAGGCGACCTCGTCGAAGAAGGGCGCCGAAGCTGGAGGATCAGCACACGTGTCGGCGACGAGCGGAGGCGGCGCTATCGCGGTGGCGGACCCGCCTGCGATCGGTGCGCAGCTGGATCACGGCGCAGTGGTGATCGCGGCGATCACGAGCTGCACGAATACGTCGAATCCGAGCGTGATGATCGGCGCGGGCCTGCTCGCAAAGAAAGCCGTCGAGCGCGGCCTCAAGAGCTCGCCGTGGGTGAAGACGAGCCTCGCGCCCGGGTCAAAGGTGGTCACCGAGTATCTCCGCAAGTCCGGTCTCGAGCCGTTCCTGAACGAGCTCGGATTCAATCTCGTCGGCTACGGCTGCACGACGTGCATCGGCAACAGCGGTCCGCTTCCAGACGACGTGTCGGCCGAAGTGGAAGCGCGCAACCTCGTCGTGGCTTCCGTGCTCAGCGGCAACCGGAACTTCGAAGGGCGCATTCAGCAGCAGGTGCGTGCCAACTACCTGGCATCTCCGCCGCTCGTCGTCGCCTACGCGTTAGCCGGCCGCATGACGATCGATCTCACGACCGAGCCGGTCGGCGTCGATCGCGCCGGGACGCCGGTGTTTCTGCGCGAACTGTGGCCGACCGAGCGCGAGATTCAAGCGACGATGCTGTCTTCGGTGACGTCGGACATGTTTCGCGAGCAGTACGCCGACGTGTTCCGCGGCGACGAGCGGTGGCAGACGCTCAACGTGCCGACTGGCGACCGCTTCGCGTGGGATCCTCATTCGACGTACATTCGAAACCCTCCCTTCTTCGAAGGGCTCACGCTGCAGACGACGCCGCTCACCGACATCACGAACGCGCGCGTCCTCGCGCTGCTCGGCGACAGCATCACGACGGATCACATCTCGCCCGCCGGCTCGATCAAGAAGGAGAGTCCCGCAGGGCAGTACCTGATGGTGCACGGCGTACAGCCGAAGGACTTCAATTCCTATGGCGCGCGCCGCGGCAATCATGAGGTGATGATGCGGGGCACGTTCGCGAACATCCGGCTGCGGAACCAGCTGGCCCCCGGCACCGAAGGCGGCTGGACGACGTATCAGCCCGGCGCAGACGTGATGACGATCTTCGACGCGGCGATGAAGTACAAGAGCGCCGGTGTCCCACTGCTCGTCATCGCCGGTAAAGAGTACGGCTCGGGTTCGTCGCGCGACTGGGCGGCCAAGGGAACGCTGCTCCTCGGCGTCAAAGCCGTCATCGCCGAAACCTACGAACGGATCCACCGCAGCAACCTCGTGAACATGGGCGTGCTGCCGCTGCAGTTTGCGGGCAGCGCGAGCGCCGCGTCGCTCAAGTTGACAGGCAAGGAACGCTTCGACATCCGCGGAATCGCGGAATCGCTGAAGCCGGGCGGTACGATCACCGTGCGCGCGTTCGGCGAAGACGGCGCAGAGACGACGTTCGAGACGATCGCGCGGATCGATACGCCGGAGGAGCTGGTCGCCTTCCGGCATGGGGGCATTTTGCCTGTACGTCCTGCGTCAACTCGTGAACCGGAGCTGAGTTTCAGAGAGTTTTTTCATAGTGTCGTGAGCACGCTTCGTGTGAGCCTTCGTGTCTTCGTGATGAAACGGTGGATACGACCGTGTTGACCGCGGATTCCGTCAAGGCGCACGCTCAGACGCTCGGTTTCGATGCCTGCGGCATCGCGCCCGCGGCCGCGCACCCGGAACTGCGATTTCTCGGCGAGTGGCTCGACCGCGGCTACAGCGGCGACATGCACTACCTCGCCCGCTCCGCTGAAAAGCGGGCGGATGTGCGCAACGTCCTCCCCTCCGCGCAGACGGTCATCGTCCTGGCGACTGTGTACAACACGGATCGGCCGTACTCAACGGGCTCAGCCGAACCCAATCGTGCGCAGATTGCGCGTTACGCCTGGGGCGACGACTACCACGACGTGATCGGCGCGCGGCTCGATGCGCTTCTTGGATGGATGCGCGAGACGTCGCCCGCTCCGTTCGACGCGCGCGCCTACGTCGATACGGGGCCCGTGCAGGAGCGGGTCTACGCCCAATACGCCGGCATCGGTTGGATCGGCAAGAACACGTGCGTCATCAGCGAACGTGTCGGTTCGTGGATCTTTCTCGCGGAGATCATCACCAGCCTTCCGCTCGCCGTGGACGCGCCGGCCGTCGACCAGTGCGGCACGTGCACGCTCTGCATCGAAGCGTGTCCGACAGGGGCGATCGCGGCGCCCGGCGTGCTCGACGCGACGCGCTGCATTTCCTATCTCACGATCGAACACCGCGGCGACATTCCCGAGGCGCTCGGAGAGGAAATGGGGACCCACGTCTATGGTTGCGACATTTGCCAGGAAGTCTGCCCGTGGAATCAGATGGCGGCGATCTCGCGCGATCCTGCCTGGCAACCGCGTCCGGCGTGGGATGGCCGAACGATTCGCGAACTGCAGGAGTCACCGGACGACGATCTACGGACGGCGCTCCGTGGGAGCGCGATGAAACGGACGAAGCTGAGCGGTCTGAAGCGCAACCTGTCCATTGCTGATCGCAATGCCACGCAAAAAGTCGGTCCCTGAACAGATCCCGGATCGGCCGACGCTCGCGTCCGTTCGCGCCGCATCGAAGGATTGCGAGGCGTGCGATCTGTACAAGCGGGGAACGCAGACCGTGTTCGGTGAAGGGGCGCGGCGCGCCACGCTGATGTTCGTCGGCGAGCAGCCGGGCGATCATGAAGATCTGGCCGGTCAGCCATTCGTCGGCCCCGCCGGCAAGCTGCTCGACCGCGCGCTCGTCGAGGCGGGGATCGATCGCGCGACGGTGTACGTCACCAACGTCGTCAAGCACTTCAAATGGGAGCCCCGCGGCAAGCGCCGCATTCACAAGAAGCCGAATGCAGGAGAGATCGCGGCCTGCCGGCCGTGGCTCGACACGGAAATTGCGCTGGTGAAGCCGCGCGCGATCGTCTGCCTCGGCGCGACGGCGGCTCAAGCGCTTCTCGGCAAGAGCTTCAAGGTCACGGCGCATCGCGGCGAGTTCATCGCGTCGCCGCTCGCGCCGCTGGTGCTCGCGACCGTTCACCCATCGTCGCTGCTCCGCGCGCCGGATGAGGAGACACGGCATCGGGAAACGAAACGATTCATTGACGACCTGCGCGCCGTCGCCGGAAAATTGGGATCATGACTTCGGTTCCCGACTCGCTGGCCCCGACGCTGCTGCTGTCCATGCCGCAGCTGGTGGATCCGAATTTCAGCCGCACCGTCGTTCTGTTGTGCACGCACAGCGAAGACGGCGCGTTCGGCCTCGTGGTCAATCGGCCGGCGGTAACGAGCGGCCGGATTGTCGTCAACCTCGAACCACCGATCGCGATTGACCGTGAGCTCGAGGTGTGGATTGGCGGTCCCGTCGAGCCGCAGCGCAGCTGGATGCTGGTCGGCCGCGATCTCGATCCGGTCGACGAGCCGCGCGGGATGCGGATCGCCGGCGGCCTGTCGCTCTCGACGTCTCCGGACCTGTTGCGGACGATCCTCGAACAGGACGCGCCGGCCCGCACGCGGCTGATTCTCGGCTATTCGGGGTGGGAGGCCGGCCAGCTCGAAGCCGAGCTGCAGCAGTCGTCGTGGCTGATGTGCGACGTCGATCCCAATCTCATTTTCAGCACGCCGGCCGAGAACATGTGGGAAGCGGCGATCCGCCGGCTCGGCGCCGATCCGGCGGCGCTTCAGATGTCGAAAGGAATTCACTGACGTCGCCACCAGCGACCGACACCTCGTCAGTGAAGCCAGTAAACTGAAGACATGTGGAAACGTCTGATGGTTCCGGCGCTGGCTCTTGCCGCCCTGGCGCCGGTCGTCGCCGCTCAGGAGCCCGCCGTGCCCGACACGATCAATCTGCAGAAGATGGCCGCGCGTTTCGCGCCGACCGACATCGGGGCCGACATTTCGAAGCTCGCCCCGGCGGATCGCCAGGTTCTCGCGAAACTCGTGGAAGCCTCGAAATTGATCGATGCGATTTTCCTGCGCCAGGTCTGGGGCGGCAACGACGCGACGCTGCTCGATCTCTCGCGCGACGCGTCGCCTGAGGGGCGCGCGCGGCTGCACTATTTCCTCATCAACAAAGGGCCGTGGTCGCGGCTCGACCACAATCAACCGTTCGTGCCGGGTGTGCCGGAAAAGCCGGCGGGCGCCAACTTCTATCCGGCTCGGGCGAGCAAGGCCGACGTGGAAAAGTGGATTCAGAGCCTTCCCGGACCGGACCAGGCGCGTGCGAAGGGGTTTTTCACGGTGATCCGGCGGGCCGGCTCCACGTTCGGGCTCGGGCCGTACAGCGTCGAATATCAGGGCGAGCTTGCGCGTGCGGCCGACCTGCTGCGCGATGCGGCAGCGATCGCCTCCGAGCCGACGCTGAAAGCGTTCCTCACCAAGCGCGCGGATGCGTTTCTGTCGAACGACTACTACGAGAGCGACGTCGCCTGGATGGAACTGAAGGGTGCGATCGAGCCGACGATCGGCCCCTACGAGGTCTACGAGGACGAGTGGTTCAACTACAAGGCGGCGTTCGAATCGTTCATCACGCTGCAGGACGAGACGGAGACCGCGAAGCTCCAGAAATTCGCGGGCGAGCTGCAGGACATCGAGAACCATCTGCCGATCGACCCGAAGTACCGCAATCCCAAGCTCGGCAGCCTCGCGCCGATCGTGGTCGTCAACGAAGTGTTCGCCGCGGGTGACGGCAACCGTGGGGTTCAGACTGCCGCGTTCAATCTGCCGAACGACGAGCGGGTCGTGCGGGAAAAAGGCGCCAAGCGCGTGATGTTGAAAAACGTGCAGGACGCAAAATTCGCAAAAACGCTGGTGCCGATTTCGAAGGTCGTGCTCGCACCGGCGGACCAGAAGGATCTCTCGTTCGACGCGTTCTTCACCCACATCGTCGTTCACGAGCTGATGCACGGGCTCGGGCCGCACACCATCACCGCGAACGGGCGACAGACGACCGTCCGGCAGGAGCTGAAAGAAACCTACAGCTACCTCGAAGAAGCGAAGGCGGACATCTCGGGGCTGTTCGCCATCCAGCACATGATCGACAAAGGCGTGCTGCCGAAATCGCTCGAGCGCCCGCTCTATACGACGTTTCTCGCGTCGACATTTCGATCGATCCGGTTTGGCGTGAATGAAGCTCACGGCAAAGGCATCGCCGTGCAGTTGAACTCGCTGCTCGACGCCGGCGGGATCGTTGCGCGGTCCGGGGGCACGTTCAGCGTGAACCCCACGAAGATCAAGGACGCAGTCGCCGCGCTCACGCGCGAGATCATGACGATTCAGGCCGAAGGCAGCTACGCGAAAGCGAAGGAGCTCGGCGAACGCCTTGGCGTCGTGCGACCGGTTGTTCAGAAGGCGCTCGATCGGCTGACCACCGTGCCGGTCGATATCGAACCCCGATTCACCACAGCCGATCGTCTTGTCGCCGAGGCCCACGGCACGCGCGGTCAGCGCGGCACGAAAGCCACGCCGCCAACGTCGACCGCACGCCGCTAGATGGCCGATCGCGCCGTCGATCCGGTGTGCGGAATGAAGGTCGACCCCGCCCGCGCCGCCGGGGAGTTTTCGCACGACGGCACGACGTATTACTTCTGCTCGAAAGGCTGCCTCGCAAAATTTGCCGCGGCGCCGGAGAAATATCTGGCCGGCGCTCGCGAACCGATGGCTGCGACCAGCCACCAACCACCAGCCGCCAGCCACCAGCCACCAGCCACCGACTGGGTGTGCCCGATGGATCCGGACGTCGTGAGCGATCGGCCCGGGGCCTGTCCGAAATGCGGAATGGCACTCGAGCCGCGCGTCGCTGGTCTCGAGGACGCTCCAAACCCAGAGCTCGTCGACATGACGCGGCGATTCTGGATCGGCGTGGCGCTCGGCGCGCCCGTGTTCCTGCTGTCGATGGGCGACATGCTGTCAGGCGGCGCGTTCACGCGGCAGTTCGGCGTCTCGCTCGTCAACTGGATCGGTCTCGCGCTGTCGACGCCTGTCGTGTTCTGGTGTGGATGGCCGTTTTTCGAACGGATGTGGACTTCCGTCAGGAACGCGAGCCCGAACATGTTCACGCTGATCGGCATCGGCGTCGGCGCCGCGTACATTTACAGCGCCGTCGCCGCGCTCGCGCCGAATCTCTTTCCCTCGGGATTCCGGACCGCCGACGGCGTGAATACGTACTTCGACACGACAGTCGTCATTACCGATCTCGTGCTCCTCGGGCAGGTGCTCGAGCTGCGCGCGCGCCAGAAGACGGGCGCGGCGATCCGGCATCTGCTCGGCCTCGCGCCGAAGACGGCGCGGCTCGTTCTAAACGATGATGAGGTCGACGTGCCGCTCGCGGACGTGCAGGTCGGCGCGCTCCTGCGCGTGCGGCCCGGCGAACGTGTGCCGGTCGACGGCGTTCTCGTCAACGGGCACGCGTCGGTTGACGAATCGATGATTTCCGGTGAGCCGATGCCGGTCGAAAAACGACCGGGGGATCGCGCGATCGGCGCGACGATCCTCGCGAGCGGCACCTTCGTCATGCGGGCGGAACGCGTCGGGGCCGACACGCTCCTCGCTCAGATCGTCCGGATGGTCGGCGAAGCGCAGCGTACCCGCGCGCCGATTCAGCGCGTGGCGGATCGCATCGCCGGTTATTTCGTGCCGACCGTCGTGGCGGTCGCGGCGCTGACTTTCATCGTCTGGAGCGTCTGGGGACCGGCGCCGCGTCTCGCGGTGGCGCTCGTCAACGCCGTCGCCGTGCTGATCATCGCGTGCCCGTGCGCGCTGGGGCTGGCGACGCCGATGTCCATCATGGTCGGCACCGGGGCGGGCGCACGCGCCGGCGTGCTGATCAAGAACGCCGAAGCGCTCGAGCTGCTCGGCCGTGTCGATACGCTCGTCGTCGATAAGACGGGGACGCTCACCGAAGGACGGCCGCGCGTCGTCGGCGTGCAGGCGGCGCCGGGCTGGTCGGCGGACGACCTGCTGCGGCTCGCGGCGTCGGTTGAGCGCGGCAGCGAGCATCCGCTGGCGTCGGCCCTCGTCGACTACGCCGCGGAACGGCGCCTCGCCACATCGCCGCCGACAGGCTTCGCGTCGACGACCGGGACGGGCGTGTCGGCAACAGTCGAGGGTCACGACGTCGCGGTCGGCAAAGGTGACGTGCCGTTCCTTCACGCCGACGCGGAGAAGAGCCGCGCCGAGGGTCAGACCATTGTGATTGTGACGATCGACGGCTCGCCTGCCGGCTTCATCGCGGTGGCCGACCCGGTCCGCGCGACGAGCGCGGGCGCGATTCGCCGGCTTCGCGCCGAAGGCCTCCGCGTCGTCATGCTGACGGGTGACAATCGACGCACCGCAGATGCGATCGCTCGTGCGGTGGGGATCGACGAGGTCCGCGCCGAAGTGATGCCGGGGCAGAAACAAGAGGTGGTCCGCGAATTGGAGCGCGCAGGACGATTGGTCGCGATGGCCGGCGACGGAGTCAACGACGCGCCGGCGCTGGCGGCCGCGACCGTTGGAATCGCGATGGGCACCGGTGCCGACGTCGCGATCGAGAGCGCCGGCATCACGCTCGTCAAAGCTGACCTCGGAGGGCTCGTACGCGCCCGTGCGCTGTCGCTCGCCACGCTCGCGAACATCCGCCAGAATCTCTTTCTCGCCTTCATTTACAACACGATCGGCATTCCGATTGCGGCCGGCATCCTTTATCCGTTCGCCGGCGTGCTCGTCAGCCCCATGTGGGCGAGCGCCGCGATGACGCTGAGTTCGCTCTCCGTGATTGCGAACGCGCTCCGCCTCCATCGCGTCCGTTTATAAGTTTCTCGCGCGGCCGCACGTAAGACCTGCAGATACAATCGGTTACATCGCTGGGCCAGAGTGGCATGGCATCGTATACTCTTATGATCCGCGGTCGCATTTCTTACGAGTAACCCCGACTTATGGTCTTCAGCCGTCAGCAGCGGTATGTCATCGGTTGCGGTATGCCCGCCGCAATCGCCTTCAGCGTACTCGTCCTTTCCGGATGCTCGCGTTCCGAGAGCGCGCAAGCGCGCGGTCGCGACGATACGAAGGCCGTCAAAGTCGAACCCGTCCGTCAGGAAGCGATCCATCGGAGCGTGGAAGTCGTCGGCACGCTGACGGCAGTCGACGAGGTCACCGTGTCCTCTGAAGCGGAAGGGCGCGTGAGCCGACTGCTCGCCGACCTTGGCGACCGCGTCTCGGCGGGGCAGGTGCTCATCGAGCTCGATCGCGAAAAGGCGCAGTACAACCTCGACCAGCAGAAGGCCGCTTTGGCCCGCGCTCTCGCGCAGTTCGGGGCCGCCGATTCGGCGCATCTGCCGCCCATCGAGCAGACGCCCGACGTCAAGCGCGCCGAGGCTGAGCTCGTCCAGGCAAAGCAATCGTTCGATCGCGCCGACGAGCTCCACAAGCGGCAGCTGGTGCCGAAGCAGACGCTCGACGATGCGCAGGCCACGCTGCTGGCGAAGCAGGCCGGCTACGATTCGGCGGTGCAGAACGCGAAGAATCTGCGCGCGAGCATCGACGCATCGGATGCCTCCGCCAAGCTCGCGGATCGCCAGCTGCGCGACGCGTACATCCGTGCGCCCTTCGACGGCTACGTCGAAAAGCGGCTCGTCAATCTTGGCGAGTTCGTCAAGAATCAAACCCCCGTGATGAGCGTCGTTCGCGTGAACCCCCTCAAGGTGACGAGCGAGATTCCCGAGAAGATGGCGCCCTGGATCGAGACAGGGCAGCCCGTGGAGCTTCACGTCGACGCCTATCCGGACAAGGCCATCATCGGGAAGGTCTCCCGCATCAGCCCGGCCGTGAACACGTCGACGCGCGCCTTTCCGTTCGAGGCGCTCGTGCCGAACGCGGAAGGGCTGCTCAAGCCCGGCACGTTCGCGCGCGTCCATATCGAGAGCTCGAAGGTGGATCAAGTCGTCACCGTGCTGTACTCCGCGATTCAGTACCGCTACGGTGTAAACCGCGTATTCGTCGTCGCCGGCGATCACGTGACCGCGCGGGAGCTGAAGGTCGGCCAGCGGCTGGGCGATCGCATCGAGGTGGTGGACGGCGTCAAGCAAGGCGAAATTATTGCCGTGACCGATCCTGACAAATTGAGCGACGGCATGAAGGTGACACACTAGTGCTCTCAGAAATCTGCGTTCGCCGTCCGGTGTTCGCCACGATGCTCGTCATGGCGCTCGTGGTGCTTGGAATCTTTTCGTTCTCCGCGCTCGGCGTCGATCTCTTCCCCCGCGCCGATCCGGCCACGGTGAACGTCACCCTGTTGCTGCCCGGAGCGAGTCCAGACGAGATGGCGACCTCTGTCGTCGAGCCGATGGAGGAGACCCTCAGCAGCATCTCCGGCATCGACGAGATGACGTCGATGCGGATTCAGGAAGGCAAGGCGCAGATCACGGTCAAGTTCGTCCTCGAGCGCGACATCAACGACGCGGCGAACGACGTGCGCGAGAAAGTATCCGCCGCAATGGCCAACGTGCCGCCGCAGATTCTGCCGCCGGTCATCACGAAGGTGGACCCGGATTCGGATCCCGTCATGTCGATCGTGCTGTCGTCTGATTCGATGAGCCTTCGGACGCTCACCGAGATTGCCGACAAACAGGTGAAGCGGTCGATCGAGGCGGTGAACGGCGTCGGCGAAGTCGATCTCGGCGGCGGCCGGGCCCGCGAGATCCACGTTGTGGTGGATATCGAGAAGCTGAACGCATACGGCCTGTCGATGACCGACGTCCGCGACGCGGTCGTGGCCGAGAACATTGAAATACCGGGCGGCACTGTCGAGCAGGGCAAGGGCGAGATGCTCCTGCGCACGCTCGGCCGCATCGACGCGACACCCGACTTCAACAACATCGTCGTGGCGACGAAGAACGGCACGCCCATTCGCGTGTCGGATCTCGGCTACGCCGAAGATGCGACGGAGCGGCCGACCCAGGCGGTCTGGCTCGGCGGCACGCAGGCGGTGATCCTCGACATCAAGCGTGCGATGGGCGAGAACACCGTTGCGGTCATCGAGGGCGTGCGGGCGAAGCTGGCGACCGTGGAGCGGGCACTGCCGCACGCGGTCCGCCTCACGGTCACGCGCGACGATTCGAAGTTCATCTACTCGTCGGTCGCCGCCCTCGAAGAGCATCTCCTCTGGGGCAGCCTCTTCGCGGCGATCGTCGTGATGTTCTTCATCCGGAACATTCGCGCGGTCATCATTTCGGCGCTGGCCATCCCGGCGTCCATCATCTCGACGTTCACGCTGATGCGGGCGATGGACTTCACGCTCAACAACATGACGCTGCTCGGCATCACGCTCGCCGTCGGCATCGTGATCGACGACGCGATCGTCGTGCTCGAGAACATCTTCAGGTACATCGAGGAGAAGAACTGCTCGCCGTTCGAGGCGGCAATTCAAGGCACGCGTGAAGTCGCTCTTCCCGTGATGGCGACGACGCTGTCGCTCGTCGTGATCTTTCTGCCGGTCGCGTTCATGACCGGCTACGCCCGGCGCTACATCAATCCGTTCGGCTGGACGATGGCGTTCTCGATCATGGTCTCGATGCTCGTGAGCTTCACGCTCACGCCGATGCTCAGCTCGCGGTTCCTGAAGCTCGCGGACGCGACGGCGGACCACAAGACCAAGGAGCGCGGCTTCTTCCATTGGCTCGACAACTGGTACACCGGCTGGGTGCAGTGGTCGCTCGACCACGGCGGGATCATCATCGGCATCTCGGTCGTGACGTTCCTGTTCACCTTTCCGCTGAACAAAATGGTCGGCCGGACCTTCGTCCCCAACGAGGACATGGGGGAATGGACCATCCACATCGATACGCCCGAAGGGACGTCGCTCGAGGGCAGCACTGAGGTGGCGAAGAGCCTCGTCAACGAGTTGAGCGGCATCGACGGCATTGCCGAGCTCGAGCCGACGATCACCGACAGACCGACGCACATTCACCTGCTCGGATTCGCGAAGCCGTTCGAGGAGCGGAAGGTGTCGCAGGACGACATCGTCAAGGAGCTTCGGCGTCGTCTTGCCGCGCACCCGTCGTACAAGCCGAGCATCACGATCCGCAACCCGCTCGGCGGCGGAGAACAGGGCGGCTTCCCGATCTCCGCGAACATTCTCGGGCCCGACATGACCCGGCTGGCGGATACTCGATGCGCGCGCTGACGCTGGCGCAGGATCTGCCGAGCCTCACGCAGCCCAAGGTCACGCTGAACCTTTCCAACCCGGAGATACACGTCGAGGTCGATCGCAAGCGGGCAGCGGATCTGGGCGTGCGGATGGCGACCGTCGGCAACACGCTGCGCCTCGCGGTGGCCGGCGACGATGAGATCTCGAATTATCGCGAGGGCTCCGAGCAGTATCCCGTGAAGATCCGCGTGCTCGAAAATCAGCGTCGCGACATCGAGGCGATCGGCAAGCTCACCGTGCCTTCGATCACCGGCGCGCCTGTGCGGATCGACAACCTCGCCAAGCTCACGCGCGGGCTCGGCCCCAGCTCGCTGCAGCGCTACAACCGGCAGTTCTCGGTCAGCTTGTCATCCGACATCGCGCCGGGCCACGCGCTCGACGAAGCGTCGAACGACGTGCGCAAGATGCTCGCGAGCCTGAATCTGCCGCCGGACATGTCGTACAAGCTGAGCGGACAGACGAAGATTCTCGACGAGACGACGCAGAACCTGATCATGGCGATCGCGCTCGCGATGATCTTCGTCTACATGGTGCTCGCCGCGCAGTTCGAGAGCTTCATTCAGCCGATCGTGATCATGCTCGTGCTGCCGCTGTCGATTCCCTTCGCGCTGTTCACGCTGTGGATGACGGGGCGCACGCTGAATCTGTGGAGCGCGCTCGGCGTGCTGCTCCTGCTCGGCATCGTGAAGAAGAATTCGATTCTGCAGGTCGACTACGCCAACGTGCTCCGCGAAAAAGGGATGCCGCTCCGCGAGGCGATCGTCGAATCGTGCCGGACCCGTCTGCGTCCGATTCTCATGACGACCTCGGCGATCATCGCCGGTCTGATTCCGACCTCGCTCGGTCTCGGCATCGGCGGCCAGGGCCGCGCGGCGATCGCGATCACCGTCATCGGCGGCCAGTCGCTCTGTCTGTTCCTCACGCTGCTCCTCGTTCCGGTCGCGTATGTGCGATTCGATGCGTTCGAACAGTCGATCGCCAACCAGAAGTGGAAGGAATGGATCGGCCGCGCCAAGAGCGGGATGTTTGGCCGCATGAAGCCCGCTGAGGCGGACAGGATCGGGTAGGGACGCGAGGCACGGCGCGAGCGCGTCGCCCCGCGGCAGTGAAAGAAGTCGGGCGCCCCGCGAGAAGTGAAAAATGCTGACGAAGACGCTCGCAGTATTCACGCTTGTTTGCGTGTCGATCCTCGTGATCGCCCACGCCCAGGGCGGCGACAGCGTGATGTTCGCGAAAATTCGCGCCGAAGGGATGGACCGCTCCCAGGTGGGGCCGGTCTTCGAGCAGCTCACGGTCGCCATCGGTCCCCGCCTGACGGCGTCGCCCGCGCACAAGCGGGCGGCGGAGTGGATGCGCGAGCGGCTCGCGGTCGACGGTCTCTCGAACGCGCATCTCGAGCCGTGGAAGTTCGGTCGCGGGTGGACGCTCGATCAGCTCACGATCGAGATGATCGAGCCGCGCTACCTTCCGCTCATCGGCTACGCCGATGCGTGGTCGCCTTCGATGGCGCGCGAGATCGTCGCGGCGCCCGTCTTCGCGCCGACCCGAACGCCGGAAGAGCTCGACGCGATCAAGGACCGGCTGAAGGGCGCGATCGTCATGTCGCAGCCGATCCTCACGAACTTCGTTCGCAAAGATCGCCCTAATCCGACGGACCCGGGCTACGAGCCGGACTCGGCGGCCTACGCGACCAGCGTCGGGCAGCGCGGACGCGCGCCTGCGGCCGAGACGCCGCAGCAGCGCGCGCAGCGCCTTGCGCAGGCGTTCCACGACGCCGGCGTCGGAGTCGTGTTGAAGCCGAGCACGGGCGAGCATGGAACGGTCTTCGTGACCGGACGCGACAACGGCCCGTACGCATACCCTGTCGTGACGCTCAGCGCCGAGCACTACAACATGATCGCGCGCATGATCGAGCACAAGATCCCGGTGAAGCTGCGCGTCAACGTAAAAACCACGTTTTACGACGCGGACGGCGGCAACGCTTATAACGTGATCGCCGAGCTGCCCGGCAGCGATCCGGGCGTGCGCGATGAAGTCGTGATGATCGGTGGCCATCTCGATTCGTGGCACACGGGCGTCGGCGCGACGGACAACGCCGACGGCGCGACGACGGTGAGCGAGGCGATGCGGATCCTCAAGGTGGTCGGCGCGCAGCCGCGCCGTACGATTCGCGTCGCGCTGTGGGGCGGAGAAGAGCAGGGCCTCCTCGGGTCCAAGGCCTGGGTCGACGCGCACCTTGCCGGAGAGGCGAACCGCGCGGCGCGTGACAAGTTCGACGTGTACTTCAACATCGACAACGGCACCGGGCCGATTTATGGCTTCTATCTGCAGGAGGAGCCGGCGATTCAGCCGCTCTTCGACAAATGGCTGGCGCCGCTGAAGGGCCTGGGCGCGCGCAAGAACACGCTCGAGGCGATCGGATCAACCGATCACCTCAGCTTCATCAACGTCGGCGTTCCCGGGTTCAATCCGATTCAGGACTATGTGAACTACGACGTCCGTACGCATCACACCAACATGGACACTGTCGAGCGGCTGCAGGAGAAAGACATCCGGCAGGCCGCGGTCGCGATGGCGTGGTTTGCCTATCAAGCCGCCATGGCTGACCAACAGATCCCGCGACCGGCGAAATAGCCGCCGCGCGGCCGGCGTTCACTCGTACGCAATCCGAATGTGCGCCGATCCGCTGTCGATCGTCGTCTCGCCGGCGTCAGCGAGCGCGGCCTCGACCTTCGCGAAGTCGAACGCCGACCAGTCGACATCGGCCCACGGCTCTCTGGGCCGACTCGCCGCCGCGGCGCCGGTCGTCCTCATCCAAGGAAACATCGCGCCGAGCCGCGCGCCGCTTCGCAGGAACGAGGCGGGCACGCGGATCGTCACCTGCTTTGGCGGGCGGCCGTCGCGCGAGTCCTTGTCGATGGTGATCCGCATCCAGCGGCGGCTCGGACGCTCGCCGTCGGCGCTTGCGACAGGGTCGGATGCCGTGCGCTTCGACGCGCGCAGCAGCGCATCGGCCTCGTCGACCGTGACCTTGCCTTGCGCGAGAAGCTCGAGGATTCGCCGCGACTCATTTGTTGTCTGCATCGTCACTCCCCAACTGATTGATGGCGTCGGCGGCGGTGATCTCGCCGCGCTCGATGCGCGAGAGCAGTTCCCCGAACGATTGCGGCGCCGGAGCCTGCACCTCTGGAAACGGGAGCTGCTCGCTGAGGCGATTGAGCCGGTTCTTGATAGTGGGATAGCTGACGCCGAAGAACGCCTCCATCTGCTTGATCGATCCGTGACACCGCACGAATGCGGCGACAAATACCTGATCCTCGGCGGCAAGCCGGGCGAGCGGCGGCAGGTCGAAGGAGCCTTCGATCGCAATGCCGTCGTCGAGTCTTACGCGCTCGACAGTGAAGGGTCGGCCTTGCGTGAGCGCGGTGAGTGCCTGCCATTCGCTGGACATTGTCCCTGATACTATCGTCTCAACTTATAAAAATCAATATTTGTATATTAAAAATGAATCTTGACAAGAGTCAATATTAAAGTCATATTTGTGACTATGATTATGGTCAACATTCACCAGGTCAAGGCACGGCTGTCCGAGTTTCTCGAGGCGGTCGAGCGGGGTGAGCAGGTCGTGATCTGCAAGCGGAACCAGCCGGTCGCTGAAATTGTGCCGGTCGGTCGAAAGCCGGCCGCGCAACGGCCGCTCGAGCCGGGCGCCCATCGGTTCGGCGTGGCGGAGGCGTTTTTCGAGCCGCTGCCCTCGGAGTTCCTCGAGGGATTCGACAGCGCTCCAGTCTTTCCGGAGCCGCAGCAGGCGATAGCCGCAACGCGTATCGCCGAGCGGCCTCGCCACGGCTACGGCGTGAACCGCAAGCACAAGTAGCGTGCGCCTCCTGCTCGATACGTGCACGTTTCTCTGGCTGGCGGGCGGCGGGCGGGCGCTGCCGCCCGCGGCGGCGGCTGCATTTCAATCGCCGGACAACGACGTGTTTCTCAGCGCCGCGTCGTCGTGGGAGATTGCGGTGAAGTACGCGGGCGGCCGGCTGCCGTTGCCCGAGGCGCCGGATCGCCTGATCCGAACCGAGCGCGAGCGCCTCGGCGTCGCGGTGCTGCCCCTGGACGAGGACTCGGCCGTGCACATCATCAAGCTGCCGCACTTGCATCGCGATCCGTTCGACCGCATGCTCGTCAGTCAGGCCATCGTGCACGGGCTGACGATTCTCACGCCCGATCCGCAGATCGCGCAGTACCCGGCGCGCGTCCTCTGGTAGGAAAAGATAGCGGCACTTCCTGCGCCGGTCCCGTCATTTCCGCCGGCGGATCGCCGCCAGCCAGCCCTTGCGCGACGATGAGCGCACGCGCTTCACCGCGCAGTGACGGCAGACGCACGCCGAAGATCAGCGCGCCGCCCATGCACGCGACGCCGCCGATGACGACCGTGAGCGGCGCGCCGATGCGCTCGGCGACCCAGCCGGCCCACAGCGCGCCGAACGGCGCCATCCCCATGAACATCATCGAGTAGACCGCCATCACGCGGCCGCGCAGCTCGTCGGGCACCATCGCTTGAATCAGCGTGTTCGACGATGCCATCTGCACCATCATCGCTCCGCCAACCGGGACGAGGAGCAACGCCGACAGCCAGAACGTGCGCGACAGCGAGAAGAGAATCAGCGCCGCGCCGAAGCCGGCCGCGGACACGCCGACCCACGATCCGAGGCCGCGGACGCCGCGCTTCGACGCAAGGCTGAGCGCGCCCGCCAGCGCTCCGCATCCCGACGCGCCCATCAACAATCCGAGTCCGCGCGCGCCGCCGTGCAGGATCGATTCCGCGAACACCGGCATCAACACCGCGTAGGGCATCCCCGCGAAGCTGATCAATCCAAGCAGCACGAGCAGCGCGCGGATGGGCGCGGTGCGAATGACGAATCGGAATCCCTCGATGGTTTCGTGAACAGGTGACGGACGTTCCACGCCGCGCGGCCGCCGCGCGGGCACGTTCATCATCAGCAGGCCGACGATCACGGCGATGTAGCTCACGCCGTTGATGAGAAAGCACCAGCCTTCGCCGACCGCCGCGACCATCACGCCGGCCACGGCGGGCCCGACGATGCGCGCGCCGTTCACCATCGAGGAATTGAGCGCGATCGCGTTCATCAGGTCGTCGCGTCCCACCATATCCACGAGAAACGCCTGCCGGGCGGGAATATCGAAGGCGTTGACGATCCCCAGGCACGCGGCGAGCGCGAACACATGCCACACGTGAACGCGGCCCGTCAGCGTCAACACCGCCAGAATCAGCGGCAGCACCATCGACGTTGTCTGTGTCGCCACGATGATGCGATGCCGGTTCACGCGGTCGGCGACGGTGCCGCCGATCGTCGCGAAGAGAAACACGGGAATCTGACTCGCGAACGCGGACACGCCGAGCAGCGCGGATGAGCCGGTCAGCCGATACACGAGCCACGATTCGGCCACCGACTGCATCCATGTGCCGGTGAGGGAGATGAGCTGGCCGCTGAAGAAGAGCCGGTAGTTGCGATGGTGGAACGCGCGGGTCAGTTCGGAGAGCACGTCGCGGACGACTGCAATGGGCGGTCCCGGGTGGCGAACGACGTCAACAGCCGTATCGGTAAGCGATGCCCGTCGGTTCCAGTCCGATTGGCGAGTATTTCAACGCGAAGACCGCACCACCTTCGTATCCGCGCCGGCCGAGGACGACGTAGCTCCAACCGTCGGCGGCGGGAACAACGTTGAGAATCAATCTGGTGCGGGTTCGGACGCGGTGCACACGGCGCCGATCGCTCCGGCGAGGATCGACGGCGCGATAAGGCGGCCGAGCGGCACGTTAGTTCATCGAGCAGGACCCGGGGCCGCGCGGGTCGCCGCACATGCCGCACGCGCCGGCCGGCGCGTCGAAGGACTTGGTGCTCGCGCCGCTGGTATTCACGGCGAACACCGAGAGCAGCTTCTGCAGGTCCGCGCCACGACAGGCAGGGCAGGCCGGTGATTCACCGCCGCGCGTGAGGTGCTCGAAATGGTGACCGCAGCCGCGGCACTCGTATTCGAATAAGGGCATGTGTATAGTTTACGCTCGGCTGTAGCCTCGCGCCACCGCGTACATGCATTCTGGTCCAACGACGCGCGTCGCCGCTCGCATCGCGCTGTGTGCGGTCGCGTTCCGAATCGGGTCGGCCGTTCTGGCCTTCCTCGTCAATTTGACGTTTCCATCCGCACAGCCCGCCGCGGTGACGATGTTCGGCCAGCCGAGCGCGTTTTGGGATCCGTTCACGCGTTTCGACGCCGGCTGGTACTACCAGATCGCGCGTTACGGATATCTGTTCGTGCCGGGCGGACCAGCGGTCGGCGTCGGCAAGGCGGGCAAGATCGCGTACTTCCCCGTGTACCCGCTGCTGATGCGCTACGCGGGCGTGCTGTTCGGTCATAGCGGGGCGGCCGTTTATCTCGGCGGCATCCTCGTTTCCTGGGTCGCGTTCACGGCGGCGATGGTGGCGCTCTATTTTCTTGCCCGCCTGGATTTGCCCCGCGCGCGCGCCGAGCGGGCGGCGCTCCTCACCGCGATTTTTCCTTTCAGTTTTTTCTTCGGGATGGTCTACACCGAAGCGCTGTTCCTGCTGCTGACGGTCCTCGCGTTCTACTTCTTCCGGACGAGGCGATGGATTCTCGGCGGTGTGTGCGGGGGGCTCGCGTCGGCGACGCGCGTGAACGGCATCCTGCTGTTGCCCGCGCTCGCGTGGATCGCGTGGCGCAACGCAGAGCCCACGCCCCGCGATCGGCTTCTGGCCGTCGTCGGCCTGCTGCTCGTCGGCAGCGGCATCGCCGCGTACTCGTTGTATGTCTACCAGATCAGCGGCAACCCGCTGGAATGGGCCGCGTCGATCAGCCGCTGGGGTTATTACCCCGGCGGCGTGCCGTGGCTCGCGCCGGTGCGCCTCATCGCGCGGCTCGCGACGCACCCGTACCTGTATTTCACAACCGACAGGATGGCGGTGTACGACACGCTTTACGGCGTCACGGGTGCGCTGTTCGCCATTGCGGTGCCGTTTGTCTGGTATCGGCTTGGCGCGGCTTACGGGCTTTTCATGCTCGCGAACCTCTGGCTGCCGCTGTCATCAGGCGTTTTCGAGGGCGTCGGCCGATACTGCTCAGTGCTGTTTCCCTGCTTTCTCCTGCTGGCGACGATCCGTTCCCGCGCAGTATCCACGGCGCTCGTTGTGGCATTCGCGCTTCTTTACGCGTTCGGCCTCGCGCTCTTTACGACGGCGCGTCCGCTCTTTTAGCGCGGCCTCCTCGCCTCGTTTGTTTCACTGCGATCGACGAGTGAATGGCGCTCCAGATCGTCCGCCGCGAGCAGACGATTCCAAGCAACCGCGCGCGACGTGCTGGTCAACGCGGCCGTCGCCAGCTTCAATTTGAAGAAGGCCGAGGACGTGAGCAGATATGGTGAGAAGAAACCTGCAGTACACTGGAGAGATGTCCTCGGTCGCAAATCCGCTCCGGCGCAACGTCGCCATCATCGCCCACGTCGATCACGGCAAGACCACGCTGGTCGATGCGCTGCTGCATCAGAGCGGCACGTTCCGGGCGAACGAGCGCGTCGCCGAGCGCGCCATGGACAGCAACGAGCTCGAGCGCGAACGCGGCATCACCATCCTCGCGAAGAACACCGCGGTTCACTACAAGGACCTGCTGATCAACATCGTCGACACGCCCGGCCACGCCGATTTCGGCGGCGAGGTGGAGCGCACGCTGTCGATGGTCGACGGCGTCATGCTGCTCGTCGACGCGTCGGAAGGCCCGCTGCCGCAGACGCGATTCGTGCTGCGGAAGGCGCTCGAGCGCCGGCTCACGCCGATCGTCGTCATCAACAAGATCGATCGCCCGGACGCCCGCGCGCAGCGAGGTCCTGAACGAGATCTACGACCTCTTCATCGATCTCGACGCGAACGAAGATCAGCTCGATTTTCCCGTCCTCTACACGAACGCGCGCGTCGGTACGGCGACGACCGATCCCGACGGCGTCGGCGAGGATCTGCGGCCGCTTTTCGACGCGGTCGTCGACCACGTGCCGCCGCCGCGCGGCAACCCCGACGCACCGCTGCAGCTCCTGGTCGCGAACCTCGATTCGAGCGATTACGTCGGCCGCATCGCCATCGGCCGCATCTTCAACGGCCGCGTGAAGATCGGCGATCCGGTCGCCGTCTGCAAGCTCGACGACGCGGTGCAGCATACGAAGGTGACGAAGCTCTATGCGTTCGACGGCCTGAAGCGCGTCGACATCCAGGAAGCCGCCGCCGGCGACATCGTCTGCCTCGCCGGCATCGAGGACATCACGATCGGCGAGACGATCACCGACATGGAGCACCAGGTGCCGATTCCGCCGATCGCGATCGACGAGCCGACCGTGTCGATGATCTTCGGCGTCAACACGTCGCCGATGGCCGGCCGCGACGGGCAGTACGTCACGTCGCGGCAGCTGCAAGGATCGCCTCGACCGCGAGCTGCTCGGCAACGTCTCGATCCGGCTCGAGCCGACCGACTCGCCCGAGCAGGTCAAGGTCGTCGGCCGCGGCGAGCTGCAGCTCTCGATTCTCATCGAGATGATGCGGCGCGAAGGCTTCGAGCTGCAGGTGTCGCGCCCCGACATCGTCACGAAGGAGATCGAACGGCAGGTCGTCGAGCCGGTCGAAGAGCTCGTCATCGACGTGCCCGAAGATCATCAGGGCGTCGTGATCGCGCAGGTCGGCGAGCGCAAAGGCGTGATGACGAAAATGGTGAACAACGGCAGCGGGCGCGTGCGGCTCGAATTCCGCATCCCGGCGCGCGGCCTCATCGGATTCCGGTCGCAGTTCATGACCGACACGAAGGGCACCGGCATCATGAACCACATCTTCGCGAGCTGGGAGCCGTGGCACGGTGCGATTCCCGCGCGCGCGAACGGCGCGCTTGTCGCCGATCGGACGGGTCCGGCGACGTCCTACGCGATCTTCAACCTGCAGGAGCGCGGCGAGATCTTCATCGAGCCGATGACGCAGGTGTACGAAGGGCATGGTCATCGGCGAGAACGCGCGGCCGAACGACATGGACGTGAACGTCACGAAGGAGAAGAAGCAGACCAACATGCGCGCGTCGTCCGCCGACGAGGCCATCCGCCTGATCCCGCCGCGCAAGCTCGGTCTCGAGCAGGCCATCGAGTTCATCAACGACGACGAGCTGGTCGAGGTGACGCCGACGGCGATCCGCCTGCGGAAGCGGATCCTCGCCGCCAACATGCGGCCAAAGCCGCCTCGCGAATAAGCCCCGCGTCATCTAAGGCTCATGCGGAAGGACGGCTACGCGCGCTATCGCAGACTACGCGCTGATCGGCGACGGCCGCACGCGCCGCGCTTGTTGCGCGCGACGGCGCCATCGACTGGCTCTGCCTGCCGGATCTGGATTCTCCGAGCGTTTTCGGCGCGCTCCTCGATCACCGAGCGCGGCGGGTGCTTCGAGCTCCAGCCGTCGGTTCCGTTCAAAACCTCGCGGCGATACCTGCCGGACACGAACGTCCTCGAAACGACGTTCGACACCGACGCCGGCATCGTGCGCGCTGACGGACGCGATGACGCTGCCCGACGAGCACCTCGCGCCGGCTGCGCGAGCTCGTGCGCCTCGTAGAGGGCGTGTCGGGTCGGGTGCCGATCCGGTGGCGATGCGCGCCGCGGTTCGACTACGGCGCGATCGCGCCGCGCATCGGCTTGCGCGCGGGCGTGCCTGTCGCAAGCTCGTCTCGACGAAGCCATCGCGCTTTGTCACTGGAACGCGGGCGCCCCTTCGCTGGAAGCGGACGCGATCAGCGGCGAGTTCGAAAGCGGCGAAGGCAGCCGGACCACGTTCGCGCTCGCGTCCGCGTCGCGCGAGCCGCTCGTGCTGCCGTCACGCGCCGCCGCGGAAACGCGGCTCGCGAAGACAGCCGACTTCTGGCGTGGGTGGACCGGCGCCCGCGAATATCGACGGCGAGTGGCTGCGCCCTGTCCACCGAAGCGCTCTTGCGCTGAAGCTGCTGATTTATGCGCCCTCCGGCGCGAGCGCCGCCGCGCCGACCACATCGCTGCCGGAAGAGATCGGCGGCGAACGCAATTGGGACTACCGGTGCTGCTGGATTCGAGATTCGAACTTCGTCATTCACGCGCTGCTCGAGCTCGGATGCTACGACGAGGCAAAAGCGCTGTTCTGGTGGTTCATGCAGGCGACCGCGCTGACCGAGCCCGAACTGCACGTGCTGTATCGCCTGGACGGCGGCATCGGCCCGGAGGAGCGCGACGCTGCCGCTCTCGGGCTATCGCGGCTCGCGCCCGGTCGCGTCGGCAATGGCGCCCTGGAGCAGATGCAGCTCGACATCTACGGAGACCTGTTCGAAACCGCGTGGCTGTATTCGCGAAGGTCACCACTCGCTCGACCGCGACACGGGCGTCGTCCTCGGCCGGATCGCCGACTACGTATGCGACATCTGGCGGCATCCCGATTCGGGGATCTGGGAAGTCCGGAACGGCCCGTTCCATTTCACGCACTCGAAGGTCATGTGCTGGGCGGCGCTCGACCGCGCCCTCCGGCTCGCCGAACGCGGCGAGATGCCGGCCCGGCACGCGGAACGGTGGCGGAGCGAAGCCGCCGCGATCGTACGGTTCGTCGAGGAGCGCTGCTGGTCCGACCGGCTCGGCAGCTATACGCGCACGGCCGGCGACGAGCGGGTCGACGCGAGCCTGCTGATGCTGCCGCTCGTCGGCTACGGCGACGCGCGCGGGCGCGCGCATCAACGGCACCATCGACGCCGTCTCCCGCGATCTCCGGCGGGGCGACTTCGTGTACCGGTACCTTGCCGACGACGGCGTGGGGGCCGGGAAGGCTGTTTTCTGAACTGCTCGTTCTGGCTGGCCGGCGCGCTTGCCCGCGCTGGGACGCGTCGAGGAGGCGACGGCGCTGATGGACTCGCTGGTCGCCCGATCGAACGACGTCGGCCTCTACGCAGAGGAAGTCGATCCGGCCGACGGCACGTTTCTCGGCAATTTCCTCAAGCGCTCGTGCACCTCGCGCTCATCGATGCGGCGGTCGCCATCGACAAGGCGTCGCGCTCGTGAACTATTCGTGGCTTGCCGCCGGCTTCGTCGCGACGCTCGTGCTGACCACGATGGCGCGCGGCGCGGGCGAACTCGGGCTGACGCGCATGGATATTCCGTTCCTGCTCGGCACGACGGTCACCGAGAACCGGCGGAAGGCCAAGGCGATCGGCTACGTTTTTCACTTTGTGCTCGGGATTGCCTTCGCGCGCGCTGTACGCGGCGTTCTTCCTGTCGATCGGACGCAGCAGCTGGTGGATCGGCGCGCTCCTCGGCGTGCTGCACGCGCTCTTCACCGGCACCGTGCTCGTCAACGTCCTGCTGCCGATCGTGCACCCGCGGATCGGCACGCCTGAAACCGCCGCAAACGAGACGGCGCTCCTCGAGCCACCCGGTTTCCTGATGCTGAACTACGGGCGCAACACCTTCCTCGTCACCCTCGCCACGCACATCGCCTATGGCGCGATCATCGCGCCTCATCGATCCGCGTGTAATTCAGCGCGATATGATGTAGCCGTGTTTCAACGACGAACAACCGGATCGGTCGTGTGTCCTTCGTGCGGTTCGCTCGTCGGCGTCCGCGACGACAAGTGCTACATGTGCGGCCGCTCGAATCCCGGGCTTGTGGGGATTCGCGCCGGTGCTGCGCCGGCTCGGCGCCGATCTCGGCTTCGTTCCGCTCGTGATCGGCGCGTGCGTCACGGTGTATGTGCTGACGCTCCTCGCCTCGGGCAGCAGCTGCAGATTGCGAGCGGCCTCAATATCCTTGCGCCGAGCACGTCCGCGCTGCTCCGCTTCGGCATGGCCGGCGCGATTCCGGTGTTCGGCATGGGCGCGTGGTGGACGCTTCTCAGCGCGAGCTGGCTCCACGGCAGCCTGCTGCACATCCTCTTCAACATGATGTGGGTGCGCGATCTCGGCCCGGCGATGGCCGACATCATTGGACCGTCCCGCACGGTGATCATCTACACGGTAGCGGGCGTGTGCGGTTTTCTTCTGAGCTCGGTGGTGGTGCGTTCCGTCTCACGATGGGCGCTTCGGCGTCGATCTTCGGCCTGCTCGGCGCGATGGTGCACTACGGGCGCAAGAGCGGAAGCAGCCTCATCGGCAGCCAGGCGATGCGATACGCGCTGATCCTGTTCGTGTTGGGATTTCTCATGCGCGGGATCGACAATTTCGCGCACGCGGGCGGCTTCGCCGGCGGATACGTCACCTCGGCATTTTTCAACCCGCTCACGCGCGAACGAGGCGATCACCTCATCGTTGCGATCGCATGCCTCGCCGCCACGTTCCTCGCGATCGTGTTCTCCGTCATCCACAGCCTCGGCGTTTTGTAGCTGGCACTCGCCTTGCGAGTATCTCTCTCGATTTCCTGAGGAGGGAAGAACTGATGAAGCTCATTATCGCTACCAGCGCTATGGCGCTCGCGCTCGCGCTTCCGGCCGGTGCGCAGACGCCCCAGGCCACCGCATCCCAGAACACCGCGAAGACCGCGAAGAGCGGCGCGGATCACACGTTCGTCATGAAAGCGGCCGAGGGCGGCCTCGCCGAGGTCGAGCTCGGCAAGCTCGCGACGGGTAAAGCGACCAACGATCAGGTGAAGCAATTCGCGCAGAAGATGGTGGATGACCACAGCAAAGCGAACGATGAGTTGAAGTCGCTCGCGCAGAGTAAAAACATCACGCTTCCGACCGATCTCAACAGCAAGGACAAGGCGCTGCACGATCGGCTTTCCAAGCTATCTGGGCCGGAGTTCGACCGCGCCTACATGCAGGCCATGCTGAAGGATCACCACGAAGATGTGACCGAATTCCGGACCGAATCGAAGTCAGGATCCGATCCAGACGTAAAGCAGTGGGCCGCTAAGACGCTCCCGACACTCGAGAGCCATCTGAAACTGGCGCAGGACGACAGCAAAGCGGTGGGCACCTCGGGGACGATGACGAAGACCCGAAGACAACGAAGAAGTAGGCCGCCTCACGGTCAGGATTTCGTTTTTGGCGGGAGCGTCGCGGATTGCCGCGGCGCTCCTGCCCGCTTTCCCGCAAGGCTCAAAGCTTGAACCTCAAGAACGCGCCAGCGCCGCCGACCGCGGCAAGGAGCGCCGGATCCTGAATAAACCTGACCTTGGCTGACGTCTGCCGCGCCTTCACGATCAGCGTATCGGCCGTCCGCTCCTCGGCTGTGCGTTCCGTCGCCGATTCTTCCGCCGCCGACTCCGGCGCCTCCAGCGAATCGGCCGCCCCGGTAATCAACAACTCGTCGACCTGCCCGAGCTCGAACGCTTTCAGCACGTCCTCCACGCCAACGCACGCGAGGCCTCCGGCGCGGTAGTTGTCGAACAGCGCATCGACGCGCTCGCGATCAGTGGCTGCCGCTTGCTCGCGCATCACGCCGAGCGACGCCTCGAGCACTTCGCTCTGGGGCGCGCGTGTATCCATCTTCAACGTGTCGACGACGCATTCGGCGACGTCCTTGGGCAAGTGCTCCTTCAGCAACGGCACGATCACTTCATCGCCGGAGATCAGGATCGTGCCGATGTGCTCGTCCCTCACAATCCGCGCGAGCGCGTCGGCGACATCCTTCGCGTGATGCACGTGATAGTTCTCCATGTGCCGTTGATAACGCGCCTGCGACCAGCCGCCCATCTTGTGGCGCGCGTTTTCACGCCCGTGATGTCCTGCTCGGCCTCGAGCTGATTCGCCGCGAAAACGAAGATGCGCGCCACGTGCGTATCCGCGAGCACCACCGCGTAGCGCGGATACTCCTCGAGCAGGCGCGCCAGCGGATACAGATGCGGCTGATCCGAAATGTACAGGCGATGCTCGGGAACGGGCGCCGCAAGCGGAATCGGTTCGAAAAGGTCAGCCGCCGAACAGGCGAACAGCGCGAGGCCATTTGCGGCAGGGTCGATTGTCTGCACGTGCGCGCGGATCTTGTCCGCGTCCTGTTCGAGGCTCTGACGTTCGGGTCCCTGGGCAGAGTACGTGCGGACGCGGTCCGCAAGCTCTTTCCGAAGAAACGGCTCGAAGTTATCGCGGCCGTGCTGATCCGGCTGCAGGTTCAGATAGAGGCTGACAACGGGAAACGGCCCCGTGTCGAGCGAGGCGAGACGGTCGAGCTGTGAGGTGAGCTGATCAGTGAGCGCCATGCAACAGGCGCTCGCAATGGCGATGCCACAGAGCTACCGTTTGGCCGCGAGTTCCTCGTCGATGATGCGCTTGAACGCATCGAAGGGCTGCGCGCCGCTGATCATGCGGCCGTTGATGAAGAACGCCGGCGTTCCGTCCACCCCCGCGTCATCTCCGGCAGCGACGTCGGCGTCGACATCGGCCTTGTACTTGTGTGTGTCGACGCACGCGTTGAACTTCGCCGTATCGAGGCCGAGCGCCGCCGCGTCCTGCTTGAGGTCCTCCACCGCGAGGTGGTTGGATGTCGCGAACAAACGATCGTGATACGGCCAGAATTTGCCCTGTTCGTTCGCGCACTGCGATGCCTCGGCCGCCGGCCGCGCGTTCGGATGATTGCCGAGCGGGTAGTGTCGGTAGGTGAACCTGATCTTGTCGCCATACGCGTTCAGCACTTGCGTGACGACCGGGTTCGCCTTGAGGCAGTACGGACACTGAAAATCCGAAAACTCAATCAGCTCGATCGGCGCGTTCGCCGGCCCTCGTGTCGGCCGGTCGGCGGCGGCCACCTTTTGCCGCGGCGGCTCCAGCGACGTCTTGACGGAGGTTTTTGCCTTCAGCGTCTCGAGATACTGGCGCCGCGCCGCCTGCATCCGCTCCTGCGCCAGCAGCCCACGAATCGGTGTCTGCACTTGCTCGAACGTGGCGCCTTGCACGCGCGCCTGGTTCGCCTGATACCACGCCGCGACTTCGGCGTCGCTCACCGGCGTGACCTTGCTGTTGATTTCCTGCTCAATGAGCGCAATGCGATCGATGCCGCGCACCTTGGCTTCCTGGTCGAGCAGGACATTGCCGACGAGCTCCTCGAGCGCCGCACGGCGCGCCTCGTACACCGCTTGCGACAGCTTCATGGACGCGAAGTTCGAGGCCGGCTGCTGCATCGCTCGATCGTCCACCTGCGCCAGGGTGATCGAGACCGACCCGACGGATGCGACGACGTCGGAGGGTGATTGGCTCCGCGGCTGCTGCGCCGAGCTCGACGAGCAGGCCGCGAGCACGAGCACGATGAGCGCCGGCAACCCGAGCGCGCGTGAGGACATAGGGAAAGTATACCTGCTGGTGGCTGGTGGCTGGTGGCTGGTGGCTGGTGGCTGGTGGTCGGTGGCTGGTGACCTGTGGCTGGTGATCGGTGGCTGGTGAATGCGTTTATCCGATCGGTTGTTTTGCCTCGAGTGCGCGGAGAAGCCCGTTCAGCAGCCGTCCTGCCGAATCCGAGACGACGGTGATCTCGGCCTTTTTTGATTCAGTGAGATACCCCAGCCGGAACGCGATCTCCACGCACGTTTCGAATTCCGCGTGTGAGCCGAGTGCGATGCTGACGTGGTTCATGAATGCGTTCGTTGTACGCCGACACGCGCCCTCCGCGATGTTCGCGGGCAGGGAAACCGCTGAGCGCCTGATCTGCGAAGTAAGGCCAAACCGCTCGTCGAACGGAAATTGTTTGGTGAGCTCGTAGGCGTCTGTTACGAGCCGCATGGACATCTGCCATGCATCGAGGATCCCGATAGCTCTCGACTTTCACACGCGACCGACAAGCAGTCCATATGCCACGATGATCGCGGCTCTACATCCTCGTGTTGGCGCTGACCGCTGCAATTTCTTCTACATGCGCCTAGACACCGTTCGTTGATATTTGCCACCAGCACGAGCCACCAGCCACGAGCCACCAACCACCAGCCACCAGCCACCAGCCACCAGCCACCAGCCACCAGCCACCAGCCACCGAGCCACCAGCCACCAGTTAACGCAGTCTCTCCCGCATATCGGCAACGACGTAGGCCATCACGGCGACGGCGGCGGCGCACTTCGCCATCTCCAGCGGATCGATCTTGTCGATCGTGTCGGCTGGCGTGTGATGGATGACGAAGTATTTCGTGCCGTCGACTTCGAGCGACATGCTGGGGATGTGCCCTTCCTGAACGCTCGGTGTGATGTCGGCGCCGCCGCCGCTGTCGCCGATCGGTCGCGGCGTCGATGCCTGTCAGCAGCGTCGCGATGGCTCTCACCGTGGCGCGGCGGCATCGTTGCCGGTGAAGCCGAACCCGAGCGGCCGGAAGACGCCGCCGTCGGACTCGAGCATCAGCACGTGCTTGGCGAGGTCCGCGCGGTGGGCGTCCCGATACGCGAGGCCGCCGCGTCCGCCGTTTTCCTCGTTCGTCCAAAGCACCACGCGAACGGTGCGGCGCGGCCGCAAATTCAATTTCTTCATCAACCGCAGCGCCTCCCACGTCACCACGCACCCGCCGCCATCGTCGGTCGCGCCGGCGCCGACGTCCCACGAATCGAGATGGCCGCTGACGACGACGACCTCATTCGGCAGCTCGCGTCCGCGCATCTTCGCCGACGACGTTGGCGGACTCGGCATCCGCTTCGAAATGCGCCGCCATCTTCACCGACACGACGACGTGGCTGCCGCGATCGACCATCCGCTGAATGCATGTCGGCGTCCTCGATGGAGATCGCCGCGGCCGGAATCTTCGGCGCGTCTTCGGTGTAATTGAGGGCGCCGGTGTGCGGCGGTGCGCAGGCCGTCGTTGCCGACCGAGCGAATCAGCATCGCGACGGCGCCGAGCTTCGCCGCGCGTGAAGCGCCGGTCGCGCGGAAGCGCACGGTTTCGCCGTACGTTCGTGAACGGAACGTTGAAGAGCACGATGCGGCCGCGGGCCTGCGTGCCCGCTGCGTCGAGCTCTTCGAACGTGTGAACGACGAGCACTTCGGCCTGCACGCCCGCGTCCGGCGTGCCGACGCTGTTGCCGAGACCGAGCATCACGAGCCGCTGGCGCGCCGGTTCGACGATCTCGGCGCTCTCGGCGCCGCGAATCCAGCGGGGCACCATCGCCCGCTCGGTATGCACGTTCTCCAAGCCATCGCGTTTCATTTCGGCGGCCGCCCACTGGATCGCCCGATCGAGCTGCGGCGTTCCGCTCAGACGGTTGCCGATGGTATCGGTCAGCACGGCGAGGCGCTCCCACGCGGACGTATCGGCGAGCGCCGCGCCGATCAATCGGGAGGCGGGGTCGCGGTATTCGTCGAGCCACGCGGGAACCGGCTCAGCGGTCTGAACGTGAATGGCAGCCAACAGCACTAGAAACGGTAGAGCGATCGCGATCATGGTCCGGCGACGAGTCATCGAGCCTCCTGCGGTGTGTCAGCGTACTTCGAAGCGCGCACGCGAATCGTCGATTTCGTCGATGGTCCGCCGATTGCACAAACGGATGTCGGCGCATGAAGCGCCGCGGAGAAACGGCGGGAAACGACATGGACGCGCGGGTTGTTCTTTGTGCTTTATTGATATCGGTTGCGCCCGTCCGTGCGCGTGAACCGCTGCTTGTAAGAATCTCTCCGGCCGTTTGCTTCGCGCCGGCGAACCTCATCGTGCAAGCGACGATCGAAGCCGACAGCGGGAATCGCGCCGTGGAAATCGTCGCCGAGTCGCCGGACTTCTACCGATCGAGCGAGGTCCAGCTCGATGGCGACAACGCGCCGCGCACGACCATGTTCGAGTTCCGCAGCCTGCCAAGCGGTACGTATGAGGTCAAAGCAACCCTCATCGGAGCGAACGGGAAGCCGCGCGCGTACGTTCATCACGAAGTGAACGTCATCGCGTCCGGCGGCGGGCACTAGCCACGCGCCATATCTGCGACGCTCGATGGATGGTGAGCGGCGGGCAGCCGCTCACTTGACGCTCGGCGCGACCACAGCCGCCGCAGCGAGCATCACGAGCACGACAGTCAGCAGCGCCACCATCAAGCGCAGCCGCCGGCTGCGCATGCGTTCGGCGAGCGCCGGCGCGGACAGGTAGTAGCGCCCGCCATCCTCCTCGCGGACGACACCGAGCGAGACGAGCTTTGCCAACCGGCGCTGCTCAATCCAGCGAAGACGGTTCAGGACGATGCCTGAGGCGGGCCGCACCGCGTCGGCGCGCAGCAGCCGATCGATGAGACGACGTTCCGCGATCGCAGCAGCAGGTACAGGCATGACGCTCCTTCGACGAGATCGATTATGTTATCGCCATGCTGCTGGACCGCACGCGCCCGTTTCTCATCATCGTCGCCGTCCTCGTCGCCTTCGCGGGCCTTTCAGTGCCGGCGCAGCAGGCGACCCCGATGAACCCGAGCCTCTTCGCCGACATGAAATGGCGGAACATCGGCCCGTTCCGCGCGGGCCGCACGAAGGCGGCCGCCGGCCATCCCGAGCCAGCCGTACACCTTCTACATCGGCATGGTAACGGCGGCGTGTGGAAGACGACCGACGCGGGCCGCACCTGGAAGCCGATCTTCGACGATCAGCCGACCGGATCGATCGGCTGGGTCAGCGTCGCGCCGTCCGATCCCGAACATCATCTACGTCGGCAGCGGCGAGGGGCTGCCGCGGCCCGATCTTGTCGACCGGCGACGGCATCTACAAGTCGACCGACGCGGGCAAGACCTGGACGCATCTCGGCCTGCGCGACGCGCAGCAGATTCCCAAGATCGCCGTCGATCCGAAGAACCCGAATCGGCTCTTCGTCGCGGCGCTCGGCCATCCGTACGGCCCGAACGAGGAGCGCGGCATCTTCCGCTCGACCGACGGCGGCCAGACGTTCGAGCACGTGCTCTTCAAAGACGAGAACACCGGCGGCAAGGACGTCGACATCGATCCGTCCAACCCCGACATCGTCTACGCGACGATGTGGGAGCAGCGACAGGGCCCGTGGGAAAACGGCGCGTGGAACGGCACGAACGGCGGCATCTTCAAGTCCACCGACGGCGGCGACGACCTGGAAGCAGCTCACAGCAGGGCCTGCCCGAGGGCCTCATCGACGCGGAGCTCGCCATCGCGCCGAGCAATCCGCAGCGTCTCTACGCCACGCGTCGAAGCGGGCGGCGACGCGCACCGGCGTCTATCGATCCGACGACGGCGGCGAGACGTGGACGCGCAGCACGACGGACGCGCGGCCGACCAGCCGCGTCGATCGAGGTCCGTGCCGCACGTGAACCCGAAAGATGCCGACACGCTCATCGTCACCGACGTCGTGACGCTACAAGTCGACCGACGGCGGGCAAGACGTGCGTGCCGTTCAAGGGCGCGCCCGGCGGCGACGACTACCAGAACATCTGGTGGAACCCGAACGATCCGAACATCATGCTGCTCGTCATCGATCAGGGCGCCGTCGTCACGCTGAACGGCGGCGAGACGTGGAGCTCGTGGTTCACGCAGCCGACCGCGGCGCTGTATCACGTGATGGCCGACAACGCGTTTCCGTATCGCGTGTGCGGCGGCCAGCAGGACAGCGGGTCGGTGTGCGTCGCGAGCCGCGGCAACGACGGGCAGATCACGTTTCGCGACTGGCATCCGGTCGGCGTCGAGGAGTACGGCTACGCCGCGCCCGATCCGCTCGATCCGGACATCGTCTACGGCGGGAAGGTCACGCGCTACGACCGCCGCACGGCGCAGGTCTCGAACGTCGGTCCGACAGGCGGCGGCCGCGGCGGCGCGCCGGCCGCCGGACCCGTCGTACCGCACCGTGCGCACGCAGCCGGTCGTTTTCTCGATGGTCGACCCGCACGCGCTGTTCTTCGCGAACAACGTGCTCTGGAAGACGATCGACGGCGGCATCAACTGGAAGCAGATCAGCCCCGACCTCACGCGCGAGACGTGGGACGTGCCGAAGAGCGTCGGCATCATACGCCCCGCGCGTGACAGCGCGCGAGCGCGGCTCGATTCCGCGCGCAGGTCATCTACACGATCGGGCCGTCGTATCGCGACATCAACCGCATCTGGGTCGGCACCGACGACGGCGTGATCGCGACGACGGCCGACGGCGGCGTGCACTGGACGAACGTCACGCCGCCGCAGATCACGCCGTTCATGAAGGTGTTCACGATCGACCCGGGCCGCTTCGATGCCGCTGACGGCCTACGCCGCGGTCAACACGCTGCGGCTCGACGACATGAACCCGCACATCTACCGCACGCACGATGGCGGCAAGACGTGGACGGAGATCGTCAACGGCATTCCCGGCGGCGCGGCGGTCAGCGTCGTGCGCGAGGATCCGAAGCGGAAAGGGCTTGCTCTTCGCCGGATCCGAGACGCAGGTCTACGTCTCGTTCGACGACGGCGATCACTGGCAGTCGCTGCGGCTGAACATGGCGGCGTCGTCGGTGCGCGATCTGATCGTCAAAGACGACGACCTCGTCGTCGGCACGCACGGGCGCGGCATCTGGATTCTCGACGACATCACGCCGCTGCGTCAGATCGATGCGACGACGGCAACGCAGCGACGCGATCCTGTTCAAGCCGGAGACCGCGTGGCGCGTGCGGTGGAACACGAACACCGACACGCCGCTGCCGCCCGACGAGCCGACCGCGCCGAATCCGCCGGAGGGCGCGATCATCGACTACTACCTGAAGGCCGCGCCGCGGGGCCGGTCACGCTGGAGATCGTCGGCGCGGACGGCAAGCTGGTGCGCCGGTATTCGAGCGACGACCAGGTGTATCACGCCCGATCCGGCGACGAGCACCGCTGCCGCTCTACTGGTACCGTCCGCCGCTGACGCTCTCGACGGCGGCCGGCATGCACCGGTTCACTTGGGACGTGCACTACCAGCCGCTCGGCGGGAGAACGTCGTCGGGCGGCCCGGATCTGCCGATCGCGGCCGTTCCGCACAACACAGTGCCGGCGCCGACGACGCCGTGGGTGAATCCAGGGCACCTACACCGTGAAGCTGACGGTGAACGGCAAGACCTACTCGCAGCCGATCGTCGTGAAGCAGGATCCGCGCGTGAAGACGCCGGCGCTGGCGATGCAGAAGATCTACACGCTATCAAAAGCGGCGTACTACGGCGCGGTGGACGCGCGCGATGCGGCGAACCGCGCGCGAGCGATCCGTGATCAGATCGCAGGCCTCCAGCCGCAGGCGGCCGCTGACGTTGCGTCGAGCCTCGCCGCGCTCGACACGAAACTCGACGCGCTGGCCGGCGCGCGGCCGGCCGGCGGCGGCCGCGGTCGGGCGGTCGCGCAGGTGGACCGGGCGGCGGTCGCGGCGGTGGGTCGACTTCCGCAGCCGACACGTTGACGAGCGCGAGTGCCGGATTGGCCGCGGTCATGACGTCGCTGCAGGGCGCGGACGTCAGGCCGACGACCGTTCAATTGAACGCGATCGCCGCCGCTCGGGCGACGGCCGCCAGGCTGATGGCGCGGTGGGCGGAGATGAAGACCGTCGATATCGCTGCGATGAACGCGAAGCTGAAGGCCGCCGGGCTGCAGACGCTGGCCGTGGAGGGCAGGTAGGCGAACAGCCCTCTATAGCGCGCTGCTTGCGCGCGCGACGGTCGCGACCTCGGCGGGCTCCGGCGTGAAATCTTCCCCCGGATTGATGAAGCGATCCTTTTCGAACCGGTACTGCTTGTCGTACAGCTGTCGATAGCGGCCGTTTTTCGCCAGCAGCTCCTGGTGCGTGCCCCGTTCGACGATCTCTCCGTGCTCGAGGACGAGAATCTGATCCGCGCTCTGAATCGTCGAGAGACGGTGCGCGATGACGAACGTCGTGCGCCCCTCGCGCAGCGAGCGAAGGCCGTCCTGAATCATCGCTTCGCTTTCACTGTCGAGGCTCGACGTCGCCTCGTCGAGAATCAAAATCCTGGGGTTGGCCAGGATCGCGCGGGCGATCGATACGCGCTGGCGCTGGCCGCCCGACAGCCGGACGCCCCGCTCACCGACGATCGTGTCGTATTGCTTCTCGAAGGTCTCGATGAACTCGTCGCAGTGCGCGATGCGGCTCACGCGCTTGATCTCTTCACGTGAGGCATGCGGCCGCGCGTAGGCGATATTCTCGGCAATCGTGCCGTCGAAGAGAAAGTTGTCCTGGAGCACGACGCCGAGGTTCGACCGGTAGTCGCGCAGCTTGACGTCCTGCAGGTTGCTGCCGTCGACGAGCACGCGGCCTTGCTGCGGGCGATTGAACGCCATCACCAGGCTGATGAGCGTGCTCTTACCCGAGCCGCTCGAACCGACGAGCGCGGTCGTCGCGCCGGCAGGCGCGCGAAACGACACGTGCTTCAACACCGGCACGCCCTCGTTGTACTCGAAGGTCACGTCATCGAATTCCACGTCGCCGCGCACGTCGGGCAGCGCGCGCCGGCCGGCGTCTTCCTGATCTTCGGTCGCCATGCGGCGGATTTCGCGGATGCGATCGAGCCCCGCGAACGCTTCGGTGATCTGCGTGCCGATCGATGCGAGCTGGATGACCGGCATCGTCATCAGTGCCGTCACCGAGAGGTACATGATGAGGGAGCCGAGCGTCATGGTGCCGTTGCGGATCGAGTTGCCGCCGATGAGCATCATCGCGATGCCGATCGCGCCGATGACGAGCGATGAGAAGGCCGTAACGGCCGACACCCCGGTCAGCGACTGCGCGACGTTCCGAAGCAGCCGGTGCGCGCCCCGCGCGAAGACGAGCTCTTCGCGTTTTTCGGCGGTGTAGGACTTCACGATCCGGACGCCGCCGAGCGATTCGGCCAGCCGTCCGGTTACTTCGGCGTTGATTTGGCCGCGTTCCCGGAAGAGCGGCCGCAGCCTCTTGAACGCGGTGGCCATGCCGCCGCCAAAGGCGCCCAGGATGACGACCGTGACCATCGTGAGCTTCCAGTTGAGGCTCAGGAGGACGACCATCGCGATGACGGCCGTCACGATCGATCCGGTGAGCTGGACGAGACCGGTTCCGACCAGATTGCGAATGCCCTCGGCGTCGGTCATGATCCGCGAGATCAGCACGCCCGTCTTCGTCGAGTCGAAGTAGCGAATCGGAAGGCGCATCACGTGCGCCTCGACGTCCTTGCGCATTTCCGTGATCGCGCGCTGGGCGGCCACGCCGAGCACCTGCGAGTTCAGGAATGAGGTGGCGGCGCTGACGAGGGTCGCGGCCCCAGCCGCCATCGCGAGCTTGGGCAGCAGATCCCAGTTGTGCTTGGTGATCACGTCGTCCATCAGATACTTCGTCGTCGTCGGCAGGACGAAGTCGGACAGCCGGCTGATGATCATCAGCACCAGGCCGAACGCGAGGCGCTTGCGGTGCTTCCAGATGAGCGCGCGGGCTTCTTCCCAGGCGCCGTGGGTCAGGGCTTTCTTCTTCTGCTTGGGCTCGTCCACCCGGCCATCATAACGCGAGCCGCCGGGAGGGAGAGCCGCCCGAATGGGCGGGCCTCATCGGCCCGCTGGGGCCCCGCGAGCAGTAAGAAATAAGAAAAGCTAGCAGCGAGATCGCCGTCTCCCGTTAATCCGAACAGCGGCGCGGATTTCGCCGTCTAAACAACGTTATGCACACATTGCTGCAGGATCTGAAGTTTGGCGTCCGGTTGCTTGCGAAGACGCCGGGGTTCACGCTGGTCGCGGCCTTATCGCTCGCGCTTGGTATTGGCGCGAACACGACGATATTCACGCTGATCAACGCCGTGCTGCTGAACCCGCTGCCGGTCGCCGATCCCGCCCAACTGGTCTCCGTGTTCACGAGCGACGAGCGCCAGACCGGCGGGCTCGGCAATTTCCTGCAGCTCTCGCCGATGAACTACAAGGATCTTCGCGACCAGAACGCGGTGTTTTCGGGACTGACGGCGCATACGGGGCTGGCGTTGAACGTCTCGGGCGGCAAAGGCGAGGCGGAGCAGGTCTTTGGCGAAATCGCGACGGGCAACTATTTCGACGTCCTCGGCGCGAAGCCGCTCCTCGGGCGCGGCTTCCGACCTGACGAGGACCAGCATCCCGGCGCGGCACTCGTCACCGTCCTCGGCTACGGTGAATGGCAGAATCGGTTCGGCGGCGACGCATCGATTGTCGGCCGCGCGATTAAAGTGAACGGCCGCGACTTCACGGTCCTCGGCGTCATGCCCAAGGGCTTCAAGGGCACCAACGCGATCGGTGCGCCGGCCCTATGGGTCCCGTACATGACGTATCAGGAGACGACGAGCGGATTTCTGCAGGAGTTGATCAAGCCGGACGGCCGGCGCGGCCTCGCATTCAACGTCACCGGCAGGCTGAAGCCGGGTGTGAGCGTGCAGCAGGCGGAAGCGAACCTCAAGACGATCGCGCGCCAGCTCGCTCAGGATACCCGAACGAGAACCAGGGACGCAGCGTCACCATTGTCCCCCTGGCGCAGGCAACGGTGAATCCCGGATTCCGCGACAACATGGTGGCCGCCGGCGGCGTCCTCATGGGCATCGTCGGGCTCGTGCTGTTGATTGCGTGCGCGAACGTGGCCAACCTTCTACTCGCCCGCGCGTCCGCCCGGCAGAAGGAAATCGCCGTACGGTTGTCGCTTGGCGCGAGCCGTGGCCGCCTGATCGTCCAGCTCCTCACCGAAGGCACGTTGCTCGCGATGCTCGGCGGCGCCGCCGGGCTCCTCCTCGCGTACTGGGCGCAGTCGCTGCTCTGGTCGTTCCGGCCGCCGTTCCTGCAGGCCGACGCGATCGACCTCCACCCTGATGCGCGCGTGCTGCTGTTCACGATCGTCACGGCGTTTGTCACGGGCATCCTCTTCGGCCTCGTGCCGGCGTTTCAGGCGTCGAGACCCGATCTCGTCGTCGAGCTGAAAGAGAAGAGCAGCTCGCCTGGCGGCTCCAATCGCCTGTTCAGCGTGCGCAACGTGCTCGTGGCGGCGCAGCTCTCGCTGTCGCTCGTCGCGCTGGTCGGGGCGGGCCTGTTCCTTCGCAGCCTGCAGCATGCCGAGCAGATCAACCCGGGATTCGACGCGGAACATCTCGCGACGATGACGCTCGATTTGGGGGCGCAGGGGTACACGGAGGAGCGCGGGAAACAGTTTCAGCAGCGCCTTCTCGAACGCGTGGCGTCCATCGCCGGGGTTCAGGGCGCCACGATCGCGAGCTCCGTGCCGCTCTTCAACGGCGGGTTCGCGCGCACGGTGTTCCTCGAAGGACAGGACACCACGGATCGGCGCGCCGGCCGCCTCGTGCAGGTCAGCGTCGTTGGTCCGCGCTACCTCGAGACACTCGGCATCCCGCTCCTGCGCGGCCGCACGCTGACGGAGGCCGACCAGCCGAACACGCCGCACGCTGCCGTGATCAACGAGGCGATGGCGAAGCAGTTCTGGCCGAATCAGGATCCGCTTGGCAAGCGCTTCAAGTTCTTCGGACAGGCCTTCTTCATCCAGGTCGTCGGCCTCGCCAAGGACAGCAAGTACAACTTCATCGGCGAAGATCCGACGCCGAATCTCTATCAACCGACGACACAGGTCTACCAGCCGGCGGTTTCGCTGTTCGTGAAAGCCGCGCGGCCCGAGTCGGTGCTCGGCACGGTGCGCGGCGAGGTGCAGCAGCTCGATCGGAACCTGCCGCTCACCGGCGTCTTCACGCTGTCCGACATCTTCGCGCAGTCGCTCTGGCCGCCGCGCATGGCGGCGGCGCTTCTCGCGATCTTCGCCGGCCTCTCGCTCGTGCTCGCCGTGATCGGCATCTACGGCGTGATGGCGTACTCCGTCACCCAGCGGACGCGTGAGCTCGGCTTGCGAATGGCGCTCGGCGCGTCGCGCGGGGATGTCGTGCAGCTTGTCGTCTGGCAGGGATTCCGGCTGACCGTCCTCGGCGTGGCGGTCGGCCTAGTCGCCGCCGTGGCCGTCACTCGCGTCGCGACGGCGGCGCTGTCGAACCTGCTGTTCAGCGTGAGCTCCACCGACGTCATCACGTTCGTCACCGTACCGGCCGTCCTGGCGATCGCCGCGCTAGGCGCAAGCTACATCCCCGCGCTGCGCGCCACGCGCATCGATCCGATGGTGGCCCTGCGATACGAGTAGTGGCGTGGGGACGGTGGCTGGTGGCTGGTGGTTGGTGGTTGAAGACGGTGGCTAGTCGTTGGTGATTAATGATTGGTGGCTGAAGACTGGCGACTAGCGACCGAAGACTGGCGACTAGCGACTGAAGGACTGAACGACCGGCGACCGAAGACTGTTGGCGTCGGGGCGCGTTTCTGGCGCGAATCGTAGCGGCAGCCCGCTAACACGCGGCGTTCAGCCAGGGCTCTAGAAACCCCCGTCCGCCTCCGCGACCAGATTCCGGCCGGTCCGGCGGGCATCTCACGGCGTGTCAGCGCGCCGACGCGGTCGACTCGACCCGGCGTGGCCCCGACGCGCAGGTATATAGCAAACGCAAGGCCAGCAGGAATCCGGGAGACGCGCGCCGCATTCTTCAAGGAAATCGCGCGATTCCGCCGTCGCTCGCGCGACGGAAATTCCGTTTGTCGGCAATCGGCGGCACAGCGCATTCGACTCCGAGAACAAAGTAGACCGCCGAGCAGATTTGTTGCTGTGCTCACCCGCATTCAGTCTCGTGCGAGCGCACGAATAGCCGTGGCGAGACCGTCCTCATCGTTCGAGCCTGTCCGATGCCATCGTGAATCGGCGCGCGCCAGGAGCGCGCCGCTGGCGTTGCCCATAATCACGGCCGTACCGGCAAAAGTGAGCATTTCCAGATCGTTCAGGTTGTCACCGACCGCCATGACGTTGGCCGGCGTCCATCCGTGTCGCTCCGCCCAGCGCGCCAGCGTCGCACCCTTGGAGCAGCCGGCGCCGTTCACGTCGACGAGCGAGAAATCCCGGTGCTCATATTCAGTGAGCGCCACCGAGAACTGGTTCGCGATCGGCGATGACTCGAGCGCCGTCACCAGCTCGCGCATCGCCTCGACGGCGCCGTTGAACATCACCTGAATTGGATCTTCGATCAGCATCTCCGCGAGCGGCGCGTCGGACGACGCGATGAACGCCTTGTTCCGTTCGAAGTATCCGCGCCGGTTCGGCAGCGTCCAATCCATCCGTTCGAAGACGACCTGCCGTTCGTCAGGGCGATCGAAGACGATCGCGACGCTGTCTTCGAACGCGCGGGTCTCCTCGAGGACACGACGCGCGACCACGCGATCGAGCAGGTGGCGGAGCTCGGTGGCGCCCTCGGCGTTCTTCACGACGGCGCCGTTGTTGACGATGAGCGTGACGGGCAACGCCAGCGCCTCGACCACGGGTCGTGTGAAATGGAAGCTGCGGCCCGTCGCGAGCGCGATCGTGATTCCGCGCTCGATTGCTTCGGCGAGCGCCGCGCGGTGCGCGTCCGGCACCTGCCCCTTCGAGTCGAGCAGGGTGCCATCGATATCGATCGCAAGCAGGCGGATCAATCAGAATTCCACGAGCAGGCCGGCCGAGGGAACCACCGGCACGAGAGACTCGAAGAGGTTCGTGACGCGCAGCGTGCCGTCGACGATCGGAATCGCCACTCGTTCGTTGGTCCGATTGAGGACATTCAGCACCTCGACAAACAGCGTGAGGCGCTTGCGTCGGCGGATGAAGGTGCGGTTCGCGCGAACATCCAGACGCGCGTATGGCGGAATGCGAAGGGTGTTCCTCTGGTCGGAAACGACAAAGCCATCAGACTCGCCGCGCCAGTACCCGACAGCGGGGAAGTTGCTGCCGGCGCGAAACCGCGCGCCGACGCTGGACCGATCGGTCAGCCGGTAGTTGCCGTACAGGTTGATCGTATGCCGCTGATCGAAGTCGCTCCAGAACGTCTCGCCCGTCGTGCGATCGTGATCGCGTGCGAAGCCGAGACTGTACGATGCCCACCCGGACAGTCCGTTCGGCGACTTGCGTTCGACGAGCAGCTCGACGCCCCGGCTGAAGCCGTCGAGCGCATTGACGTATCGCGACCGCGTCGACGGACCCGCCGCGAAATCGCCGATGAGGCGCACCTCGGCGTCAGGCAGCCGGATTTTGTCGCGGTCCTCTCGATCGTACGCGGTGATCTGCCATCGCAGCGTGCGGGTGACACGTCCTTCGACGCCCGCGTCGGCCTGGTATGCGCGCTCCGTCGAAAGTGTCGGCGTGCCACGGAGGCCGGCCACCTGATCGACATCGGGGTCCTGCCGATAGATGCCGGCGCCGCCGCGCAGCGTTACCGCGGGGGCGATCGGCCACGATGCGTCGATCCATGGTGACGCCGCAGTGTGGCCCGTCAGCGTCCATCGATCCACGCGCATGCCCGGCACGATCGTCGCGCCCCCCGGGAGCGCGACGCGCGTCTGCGCGTATCCCGACAGCTGCCATGCCGACGCATCGAACGCGTCGCGCACCTGAAACGTGGTGAACCCAAGACGCGCATCGCGAAGCGCGCCAGCGGACTGGCGTATCTCGCCTCCGGTCTCGATCGCGATCTCAGACGTGGGAGCGTAGACCGTATCGACGCGGTCGACGAGATCGCGCGAGTGTCCGTTGTCGAGCTCCGGACCGGCGATGCTGACGTTCTGAAAGTCATTCGCCGTCACCGCCGCGCGGTTGGTGAGCGAGAAGCGCGGCGAGGGAAGATACCGCCAGGAGAACACACCCACGACCGACCGGTTCGTGCCGGTCGAGAGATCGCCAGGCAGCAGCAGATCAGGACGACGCCTCAGGGTCGAGGCGCCGGCGGTGATCGCGAATTGGACCTGCTGGTGCGGCGTCAGGTCGTACACCAGCTTGCCCTGCGCATCCGCAAACGAGAACCCGAGCTGCTGATCCGGGTAGAGCTTTTCGATCACGAAATCGAGATAGCTCTTGCGCGCGGATGCGAGCCACGATCCTTTTTTGAGATCGCCGATCGGTCCTTCGACGACCGCCGCCGCGTCGGTCGCGCTGACCGACACGTGGCTCTGGATGCCCTCGCGCGATCCCTCGCGCATGCGAAAGTCGAGCTCGGCGCCGATGCGGTTGCCGTAGCGCTCGGGATAGGCGCCCGAGAGCAGCGTCGCTTCGCTGAGCACGTCGGCATTGACCATCGCCACCGACCCGGTTTCGCGTATCTCGCGCACCGTATGCACGAGAAGCGGCGTCGACACGCCTTCGAACGTAAAGTTCATCCGATCGACGCCGAGGCCTCGCACGGCGAACTCGCTGCGGAAATCGTCCCCCGTCGCGACGCCGGGGAGCGCCTGGACCGCGCGGAGCGGGTCGTTCGTCAGCAAACCGCGCAGCTGCTGCAGCTCGCCGGTCCCGAGGGTCTGCTCGGCGGCGATCTCCGGCTCGTGCCGTGCCGGAGCGAGCGCCCGCACGTCGACGGTGTCGGTGTAGGCGCCCCCGCCGAGAATGATGGTGACGTCCGCGGCTGCGCCCGACGCGACGAGGACTGTGCGCTTGACGAGGCCGAAATCGACAGCCGAGACGTACAACTCGTGCTCGCCTGGCGCCACGCCCGCCAGCTCGAACCGGCCGTCGTCATCGGTCATGGCGCTTGCGCCGCTCGTTTGGAGCCGGATCGAGACGCGGCCAACCGGCGTGCCGTTGCCGTCAACCACGACGCCGCGAATCGATCCCGTCGGCGCTTGCGCGAGGCCCAGAGCGATCGCGAAGGTGATGACGAGGTGAACCAACCCGCCCTATCGCGCCGGCAGCGACGTGTACGCGACCGCGGCGATCTTCCACGCGCCGTTCTCGAGCGTGAGGGTGAACTGATCGACGCCGCTCGAACCGACCTTGCCGTCGCGCACGGTCTGAAAATCCGCGCGCAGGTAGGCGAGGCGTCCGCTGTCGACTGTCACGCTGACATTGCTGAGCGGCTCTCGGAATGTCGTCGGATTGGGATTCTTTTTCAGGGCCTCGAGCCACGCCTCGCCCGTTTGGTAGGAGTTCGTCCATTCGGGTTGGCCGGCGCCGTTCGCCGGGCGCTCCCGAACGACGACGACGAGCGATTTCGCGGCGAGATCATTCGCCACCTTGTCGAACTCGTGATCGCCGAGATGGAGCAGAAATGCCTCGACGGCGTCCTGCACCGCTTTGCGATCCGAGGTTTGCGCGACGGGCGCGGCCGTCCAGGCGCAGGCGAGCATTGCGAGGGTCGCGAATGTTCTCATCATTGTCTCTTGTCCACCACCACGATGCCGCCCTTCATCACGAGGCGCACGCGGTTGATCAGCACGTTGACGTCGGCCAGGGGATCGCCATCGACGGCGACGATGTCCGCATAGTAGCCCGGCGCAATCGCGCCGAGGCTTTTTTCCATACCGAGCAGCGCAGCGGGAACGGTGGTCGCCGCCGCCAGCGCCTGCGCGGGCGTCATGCCGGCCTTGACCAGCCAGCCAAGCTCGCGCGTGTTCTGGCCGAACATGGTGTACACGGCGTCCGAGCCCATCGCGATCTTCACGCCGGCTTTGAACGCGCGGCGCGTAGATTCGAGATTCTTTTCGATGTAGGCCTGCAGCGGCGGGATCGTTTCGGGCGCGAAGCCGTATTCATCTTTGGCGTCGATGTAATAGCGATTGTGGTCGATCGTCGGCACCCACACGGTTCCGCGGCGCACCATGTCGGCTATCGTCTCGTCGTCCAGGTCGATGCCGTGTTCGACGGAATCGGCTCCGGCGCGAACGGCGTCTCTTCACTCCGGACGGCCCGTAGGAGTGAATCGCGACGCGATGATTCTTCGCGTGCGCCGCGTCGACGGCGGCTTTCATCTCGTCGAACGTCAGCGTCTGCGTCGTGTCGACGCTCTGAAAGCTGCCGCGCGAGCCGTAGACTTTCACCCAATCGGAGCCCGACGCGATCCGCGCCTCCGCCTGCTGCCGATAGAGGTCGGGATTCGGCGGCGGGTTGCCGCGGGGGGCCGAGAGACCCTGGCCGGCGACGAACATCCGCGGGCCGACCATCCTGCCCATGTTGATCAGGTCGCGCATCGCGTAATCGACCTCGTTCTGCGCACCGAGGTCCCGCACCGTCGTCACTCCGGTTTCGAGCGTGAGCCGCGCGTTTTCCGCCGCCAGGACCGTGGTGACGCCCGCGGGCCTGCGCGGCTGGCCGAGAGGGCGTGTGCCGGGCGCGTGATCCCAGAAGTACGTCATGTGCGTGTGCGCGTCGATCATGCCGGGCACGACGGTGAATCGACTGAGGTCGATCACGTCGATGCCGGCCGGCGCGGGTCCCTGGTCGACCGACACGATCCGATCGTTGTCGATGACGATGACCGCGTTCGTGACCACCTTGCCGTCCGGCCCGATCACGCGGCCGGCCTTGACGGCCTTGGTCGCCGCATGCGCGGGCGCCGCGAGCGCGAGGGCGAACAGAATCGCGCGGAGTTTCAGAAAGGTCATTGTTTACTCTCTCGCGGGGCCCCACCCCCGCTCGCTGATGCCGTCGCGCCCGCTGCGCGCTTCGCGCTTGCGGTCGCTGGCATGGCCGCAGGCGCTGTTCACATGTCGCGGCGACCACCGCCTCGCGGACGCCTTCGCGCCCGCCGCGCGTTCGCTGACCGCTACTTCGCTTTTCGTGCGGCGGCGGGCGCATACACCGCCGCGGCTTCCTCGAGTTGCGCCGCGATGTCGCGCGCGAGCTTGACCGGTTCGATCACGCGCGCGAATGGACCGAAGCTCAGAGATCCAGCTCTGGAGCGCGCGGTCCACGCAGACGTCGAGCGTCACGGTGATGCCGCCGCCCGGCGCGTCGCGAACCTGCTGCGACGCATGCCATTCGCGCGCGCGGACATACGTCGGCGACGGCCGACTGGAATTCGATTTCGATCCGCTCGGGCGGCCCGGAATGCACGCCGAGCGAATGCGGAAACGCTTCGCCTGGCAGTTCCTCGATCGGCGTGAAGCGCTCCTCGTGCAGCGAGAGCTCCTGAATGCGCTCGACCGCGAATGTCCGCACTTCGTGGTAGTCCGGCACAAAGGCCAGCAGATACAGGCCGCCCTGCGCGTAGGCCAGGCGGTACGGATGAATGACATATGCCTTTGTGCGCTCGCTCGAAATCGAATGATACGTCATCGTGGCGACGCGCTGATGAAGCGTCGCTTCGAGCGCGCGCGCGATGATCTGCTGCACACGGGGATCGTCGTGCCGGCGCGCGGGGTCGGCTTTCGTGGCGATGATTCGGGGCAGCTGGTCGAGGAACTGTCGCATGTGCGGCGTGAGCGCCGCGCCGAGCTTTTCGAACGCGCTCTCCACGTCGTCGCGAAACGGCGTGCCCGCGAGCGATTCGAGGAGCGTGCGGCTGAAGTACAGCGCGCACAGTTCCGAGAGCGTCAGGCCGGCGGAAAGGCCCTTGAACGGCTGGCCGTTGATGTTCCACCGCGTGCGGCCGTCATCGTGCGATTTGTCGTCGAACAGCGGGAAGCCGGCTTCCTCGAGCGCCTGCAGATCGCGGCGAATGGTCCGCGTCGTGACGCCGCAGAGCGACGCCAGATCGTCGATCGTCGCGCCGAGCCCGCGGGTCCGCTCGATCTCGCGAAGGATCGTCCATTGCCGGATGACTTCGGCGTTCCGCGGCATGCGGGAGCATTGTATCTCCGCAACAGGGCATCACGAAGACACGAAGGATCACGAAGAACACGAATTTCTTGCTACCGAATGTTCTTCGTGCGCTTCGTGAAGACTTCGTGTCTTCGTGAAAGAAGCTAGTCGAGAGAGATGCGTCTGAGAAGACTGAAATCGGACAGCATTTTGCCCGCGCCGAGCACGACCGACGACAGCGGATCCTCGGCGAGCTGCACGGGCAGGCCGGTCTCTTCGCGCAGTCGTTTGTCCATGTTCTTCAGCAGCGCGCCGCCGCCCGTCATGATGATGCCGCGGTCGAAGATGTCGGCCGACAGTTCCGGCGGAATCCGCTCGAGCGCGTCGTGAACGGCCTGGACGATCGCGCGAATCGGCTCGCTCAGCGCGCGCCGGATTTCCTCGTCGTCCATCGTGACGGTCTTCGGCCGTCCTTCGCTCAAGTGGCGGCCTTTCACTTCCATCGTCATGCGGCCTTCGAGCGGAAACGCCGAGCCGATCTCGATCTTGATCTGCTCCGCCGTCCGCTCGCCGATGAGCAGATTGTGCGCCTTCCGCGCGTGCTGCATGATCGCTTCGTCGAGCTCGTTGCCCGCGACGCGCACCGACTTGCCGTAGACCACGCCGGCGAGCGAGATGACGGCGATGTCGGTCGTGCCGCCGCCGATGTCGACGACCATGTTGCCGGAAGCTTCGGTGATCGGCATGCCGGCGCCGATCGCCGCCGCCATCGCTTCTTCGATCAGGTGCACTTCGCTCGCCTTCGCGCGCATGGCGCTGTCTTTCACCGCGCGCCGCTCGACCTGCGTGATCTCAGACGGCACGCCGATGACCACGCGCGGCCGCAGCCAGCCGCTGCGCTTGTGCGCCTTGCGAATGAAATGCGTCAGCATCTTCTCCGCGGCTTCGAAGTCGGCGATGACGCCGTCCTTCATCGGCTTGATCGCCGTGATGTTGCCAGGCGTCCGCCCGAGCATTTCCTTCGCTTCGGTGCCGACCGCCTCGATGCGGCCGTTCACCTTGTTCAGCGCGACGATCGATGGCTCGGACACGACGATGCCCTTGCCGCGCGCGTAAACGCAGGTGTTGGCGGTGCCGAGGTCGATCGCCAGGTCGTGTGAAAAGCGGGAGAGCATGGCTGAGAACACGGACGGTCCTTTCGCGTCAGTCGACGTCTAAATTGTGCTGAGCATTTCAAGGCTGGACGTGACTGGCCAAAGGCAATGACGATGCCGGGTTCGCGGGCGCGATAATGGGCAGAAATGTTGAGAATCCTGTAGCTCGGAGGAGCTGGGACCGCGCCCGCGAATTACAAATTCGTGGCGAACTAACAAAATTGTCGGCGCGCTCGTCGATGTGTTACTCCATGCGGAGCGCGACGAGCGGATCGACGCGCGTCGCCCGCCACGCCGGAACGAGGCTCGCGGCGAGCGCAAGCAGTGCGAGCGTCGCGGCGGCGCCGCCGAACGCTGCCGCGTCGGTCGGTTGAACTTCGAAGAGCAGCCCCGCCATCACACGCGTGAGCGCGAAGGCGCCGGCGATTCCGATCGCCACGCCGATCGTCATCAGGATCAGGGCACGCCGCAGCACGTGCCAGATCACCGCCGCCGCGCGACGCGCCGAGCGCCATCCGGACGCCGATCTCATGCCGCTGCTGTGCGACAGCGTTGGCGAGGACCCCATAGACGCCGATAGCCGCCAGACCGAGGGCGACGAGAGCGAACAGGCCGACCACGGTCATGCTGAACCGCTGCGGCTTCACCGATTCGTCGAGGAGCTCGCTGAGCGCCTGCGCCTTCGAAATCGGGAGCGCGGGATCCAGCCGCTGGATTTCGCCGCGGACGGTCGCGATGACAGCGTCCGGTTCCGCGCTCGAGCGGACGACGAGGTTGACCGTTCGGAAAATGCCGGTGATGGCGTCAGCGGCCGCGGCGTCCGACACCTGCGCGAAGGGCGCGTACGTCTGCGCGATCGTCGGCGTATCGAGCGTGCTCTGCTTCACGTCGCCGACCACGCCCACAACGGTCATCCACGGAGCGAGGGACGAGTTGGCGCCCCATTTGATCTGGCGGCCGATCGGATCCTGGCCGGGCCACAGTGCCCGCGCGAGCAGGTCGTTGACGATGATCACGCGACGCGCGCCGAGGCCGTCGGCATCGGTGAAGAACCGGCCGCGCGTCAACGGAATGCCGAGCGCCTCGAAATAGCTGCCAGCGGTCCACGTGCAGGCGATGACGCGATTGAGCTCGCCCAGCTGCCGGGCACTCGAATCGGCGGTATAAGTCCGCCGCTCGAGCACCTCGAGCGGAAGGTCGTTTCCTGCGCCGGCTGCGGCGACGCCAGGCAGCCGCCGCGCAGCATCGACCGACTGCTGATAAAACGCCTTCACCTGCGCGCCCGTCTCGTACCGTCCAGCCGGCAGCGTCGTTGCCACCCGCACGACGTGCGCGGGGCGGAAGCCGGGTTGCGTGTCGAGCAGGTGGACGAAACTGCGCAGCAGAAGGCCGGCGCCGACCGAGAGCATCAGCGCGAGCGCGAACTGCACGACGACGAGCGAGCTGAGGAGCCGGTGGCGCCCGCGTCCCAGCGTGCCGCGCGTGCCTTCTTTCAACGCGTCGACGGTCGACCCGAGCGCCGTGCGGAGCGCCGGGACGACGCCGAACACCAGCGGCGTCAGCAGCGACAGCGCCACCGTGAATAAAATGACGCGCGCATCGATCGAAATCGATTCGGTGCGCGGCAGCGCGTCGCCCGCGAATGAAAGGAGGGCGCGCGTCGACCAGTACGCGAGCAGGAGGCCGGCGGCGCCCCCAATCGTTGCGAGCACGAAGCCTTCCGTGAGGAGCTGCCGGACGACTCGCGCCGGGCTGGCGCCGACGGCGGTACGAATCGCCAGCTCGCGCTGCCGGGATCCCGCGCGCGTCAACATCAGGTTGGCCACATCGGCGCAGCCGATCAGCAGCACGATGCCGACAGCGCCCATCAATACGAGCAACATGCGTCGGCTTCGGCCGACCACTTCGTCGTTGAATGGCACGAGCGGAATCGACAGCTTCGCCGCCATCTCGTGTAAGGCGGCCGGATACCGATCGGCGAGCGCGCGCCCGATGCTTGGAAGCTCTGCGCGCGCCTCAGCAATACTCACTCCGGCCTTGAGCCTGGCCACGACCGTGTTGTTGTACATATCGCCGAACTCTTCGCGTTCGAGCGGCGAGAATGCGATCGGCACGAACAGCGCGGCCGGCGTGCCGTTCGACTCGGCGCCGTGTGGGGGGAATTGAAACGAGCTTGGCATCACGCCGACCACGGTGTACGGCTGACGGTCGAGCGTGATGGTCCGGCCGAGGATCGACGGATCGCGGCCGAAGGCGCGCGACCACAACCCGTCGCTGAGGACCGCGACGTTCGCGTGCTGCCGATCGTCCTCTTCGGTCAACGCACGGCCGAGCGCGGGCATCACCCCGAGGACGCCGAAGAGGCTCGGCGACACACGCGCGCCCGTGAGCCGCTCGGGCTCCGCGATCCCGGAGAGCTCGTAGCCCGCATTTCGATACGCCGCCATGCCGTCGTACGATCGCGCAAGGTCACGGACGATCTCGAAGTCGGGCGCCGAGAAGTCGAACTTGTCGAACGGGGTATAGGGCACTTTTTCGAACAGCAGCACGAGGCGCTGCGGATCGCGGTAGGGCAGTGCTGCGAGCAGCGCGCCGTTGACGATGGTGAAGACGGCCGTGTTCGCGCCGATGCCGATCGCGAGTGCCGCGATGGCCGTGATCGCGAAGCCCGGGCTCCGCCGCAGGTTCCTGACGCCGTAGCTCACGTCGACCCGCAGCAGGTCCAAGTGCTCGCGCGGCGCGGTCGTCAGCACGCCGCGGATGGTGTCCAACCAGAGACGAAGAGCCGCCATGGCATCTCCTCGCGCGAGCACGTCGCGCCGATGGGCCTCGAAGGTGTCGAGCATGTCGTCGCCGAAGTCGCCACGGAATTCGGCGGGGAAGAGACGGATCAGCCGGCGGAAGAATCGCTGGCCGTTCATGAGCGTCTAAAGAGCGGCTTGCGTTTCGCGATCGCGAGCGTCTGTTCGAGGCGCGCCGCTTCTGCCCGCGCCACCTCGCGGCCAAATGACGTCAGTTTGTACGAACGGCGGCGGCTGCCGTCGGCGGCGCCGGACTCGCGGATGAGACCGTCGCCCAGCAGACGCTTGATGATGCCGTAGAGCGTGCCGGTGCTGAGCCGTGCCGCTCCGGAGGTGAGCGCCTCGACCTCCTTCATGATCGCGTAGCCGTGCGTCTGCCCGTCGGCAAGCGCCACGAGGACGTGGAACATCGCCGGCGTGAGCGGCAGCAGGCTGTGAGGGTCGCGTTTCGACGTCACGTCGCTATGTCGTCTCACGATATGTCGTGCCGCGACGTAGTGTCAAGTGGTACAGATATAGGGATATGCAGGTGAAGATCGCCGCGGCGTTCGTGCTGTCGGCGCTGGCGCTCGTGACCGGAACCGCATGCAACCGGCAGGCGGCGCAGGGCGGTGGACCGCCCGCGATGCCGCCGACCGCCGTGAAGCTCGCGGTCGCGGAGAGCAAACCGATTCAGGACGCGACGGAGTTCGTCGCCACGTTGAAGTCGCTGCATTCGACGACCATTCAGCCGCAGATCGACGGGCAGATTACGCACATCTACGTGAAATCGGGCGACCGCGTCGCCGAGGGCGCGCCGCTGATGCAGATCGATCCGCGGCGCCAGCAGGCGGCGGTGTCGAGCCAGGAGGCCGAACGCGCGTCGAAGGAAGCGGCCGTGAGCTACGCGCGCCAGCAGGCGGCGCGTGCGAACGAACTGCTCAAAGCCGGCGCAATCAGCAAGCAGGAGCAGGAGCAATCCGAAACGGCGCTCCGCACGGCCGAAGCGGATCTGAAGGCCCTGCAGGCCCAGGTGCAGCAGCAGGAAGTGCAGCTGCGGTATTTCACGGTCACGGCGCCGACGAGCGGCATCGTCGGCGACGTGCCCGTCCGCGTCGGCATGCAGGTCGGGACGCAGACGACGCTGACGACGATCGATCAGAACCAATCGCTCGAGCTGAACGTCGGCGTGCCGCTCGAGCGCGCCCGCGATTTGAAGAACGGCTTGCCGATCGAGGTGCTGAGCAGCGACAGCCAGCAGACGCTCGCGACATCATCCATCACCTTCATCTCGCCCCGCGTGGACGATCAGACGCAGACGATTCTGGTAAAGGGTACCGTCCCAAACGCGAACGGCGCGCTGCGCAGCTCGCAGTTCGTCCGCGCGCGCATCATCTGGAAAACGGCAGCCGGTCTCGTCGTGCCGGTGACCGCGGTGATGCGGGTCAACGGCGAATACTTCGCGTTCGTGGCGGATGGTGCGGACGGAAAGCTCGTCGCCAAGCAGCGTGCGATCAAAGTCGGGCCGATCGTCGGCGACGACTATGCCGTGCTCGGCGGCATCAAACCGGGTGAACGCATCGTCGTCTCCGGAGTGCAGAAGCTCGCCGATGGCGCCCCGATCGCGCCGGCAGCCTGAGCCCCGGCGCCAACGTTTGAACTGACACCGTGTTCGTAGATACCTTCATCAAGCGGCCGATCCTGGCGAGCGTGTGCTCGCTGGTGATCATCCTGGGCGGGCTGATCGCGATTCCGACGTTGCCGATCGCGCAATTCCCCGAGCTGGCGCCGCCGACGGTGCAGGTGGGCGCGTTCTATACCGGAGCGAGCGCGCAGATCGTCGAATCGGCTGTCACGATTCCCCTGGAACAGGCGATTAACGGCGTGCCGGGCATGCTGTACATGTCGTCGAGCAGCGGCAACGACGGCACCTGCTCGATCAGCGTGACGTTCGACATCAACTCCAACATCGATATCGCCGCCGTCGACGTGCAGAACCGGATTTCCCAGGTGCAGGGCCGGCTGCCGACCGAGGTCAACGCCGTCGGCATCGCCGTGACCAAGGCGGCCAGCAACTTCGTGCTTGGCGCGAGCATGTATTCGGAGAACGGCCAGTACGACGAGCTGTTCATGAGCAACTACGTGGACCGCTTCATTCGCGACGACCTGAAGCGGGTACCCGGCGTCGGAGACGTCTTCGTCTTCGGCGAGCGGAAGTACGCGATGCGGCTGTGGATCGATCCGGACCGCCTTGCGAGCCGCAGCCTGACGGCCGCCGAAGTCGTCAACGCGCTCCGTGAGCAGAACGTGCAGATTGCCGCCGGGCAGATCGGCCAGACGCCGGCGCGCGCCGGCCAGTCCTTCCAGATCAGCGTGCGCGCCGTCGGCAGGCTCACCGAGCCGTCGGAGTTCGAGAACATCATCCTCAAGCGATCCGAGGACGGCACGCTCGTCCGCGTGAAGGACGTGGGACGCGCGGAGCTCGGCGCCGAGAGCTACGCGACGAACCTGCGCTTCAACCGCCGCGATGCCGTGGGATTCGGCGTGTCGCAGCTGCCTCAGGCGAATTCGCTCCAGGTGTACAGCGACGTGATTGCCGAGATGAATCGGCTCGCCAAGCGATTTCCGCCGGGGCTGAAAGTGGAGCCCTCGTTCGATACGACGACGGTCGTTGCCGATTCCATCCGGGAAGTGATCACCACGCTGATTGAGGCGATTGGGCTGGTCGTGCTCGTGATGTTCCTGTTCCTGCAGAACTGGCGCACGACGCTCATTCCGGCGATCACCATTCCGGTGTCGCTCGTCGGCACCTTCGCGTTCGTCAAGCTGTTCGGCTTTTCGATCAACACCCTGACGCTTTTCGGCGTCACGCTCGCAACAGGTCTCGTCGTCGACGATGCGATCGTTGTGATCGAGAACATCGAACGGCATATTCACGACTATCACCGTCAGCCGGGCGACGCCTCCTCCGAGGCGATGCGCGAAGTCACGAGCGCGGTGATCGCCACGGCGCTCGTGCTCGCCGCCGTGTTCGTGCCCGTCGCCTTCTTTCCCGGGACGACGGGTCGGCTGTATCAGCAGTTCGCGCTCACGATCGCGGTCTCGATGGGCATATCGGCGTTCAACGCGCTGACGCTCACGCCGGCGCTGTCGGCGCTGCTCCTCGCGAAAGTGGAGAAGCCGAAGGGGGCGTTCTTCCGGGGCGTGAACCGCGTGATCGACGCGGGAACGGCGGCGCTCGTCGGCACACTCCGGGGGCTGATTCGCGTCCGCCTGCTCGTCGTGCTGGTGTTCGCCGTGCTCCTCGGCGCGACGTACTGGGTATACACGCGCGTGCCGAGCGGGTTCATCCCGGAGGAAGACCAGGGCTACATCCTGTGCCTCGTCCAGGCCCCGCAGGGCGCCTCCCTCGAGTACACGACGGACATCCTGAAGCAGATCGAACGGGTGTTCTCGCAGGTGCCCGAGATCAAGAGCGTTTTTGCGGCGAGCGGCTTTGGATTCGCCGGGTCCGCGCCGAACCAGGGGCTCGTGTTCGCCAGCCTCGCCGATTTCAAGGATCGGCGCGGCCCGGAGCACTCCGCGCAGACGGTTCAGCGAAAGCTGTTCGGCGCGTTCAGCCAGATCACCGGCGCGATTGTGATTCCGATTCTGCCGCCGTCCATTCAGGGCGTCGGCCAGTTCGGCGGCTTCACCTACGAGCTGCTCGACCAGAGCGGCGGATCGATTGAAGGGCTCGCCTCGACGGCGCAGCAGCTGATCGGCCAGGCGTACCGAACGCCGGGCCTGACCGGTCTGTTCACCCAGTTCACGGCCGATGATCCGCAGTTCGTGGTCACGATCGACCGCGAGCAGGCGAAGAGCCTCGGCATGTCGCTCACTGATATCACCAGCACGATGCAGATACTGCTCGGGTCCGCGTACGTGAACGACTTCGATTTCAACAATCGATCGTATCGGGTGTACGTGCAGGCGGATCAGTCGTACAGAATGAAACCCGACGACCTGAAGCGCTATTACGTGCGCACGTCAGGCGGCAAGATGATGCCGCTGAGCGACGTGGTCGCGGTCCGCGAAACGACGACGGCGAAGACGATCACGCACTTCAATCTGTTTCGCTCGGCCGAAATCAACGGCTCGGCGGCCGCCGGTTTCAGCTCGGGTCAGGCGCTCGAGGCCATGCAGCAGCTGTCGGACCGCGTGCTGCCTCAGGGCTTCACGTATGCGTGGTCGGGCCTGTCGCTCGAGGAGATCAAATCGGGCAGCCAGTCGACGACGATCTTCGGCCTGGGCCTCCTGCTCGTGTACCTGACATTGGCCGCGCAATACGAAAGCATCACGCTGCCGTTCATCATTCTGCTGTCGGTGCCGCTCGCCGTCATGGGCGCGCTCCTCGCGCAGTGGGGTCGCGGCCTGATAGACGATGTGTATTGCCAGATCGGCCTCGTGATGCTGATCGGCCTGTCGGCGAAAAACGGCATTCTCGTCGTCGAATTCGCGGAACAGCTGCGCGCACGCGGCATGAGCGTGGTCGACGCGGCCGTGGAAGCGGCGCGGATCCGCCTGCGGCCGATCCTCATGACCTCGCTCGCGTTCATCCTCGGCGTCATGCCGCTCGTCGTCGCGACCGGCGCCGGCCAGGAAGCGCGCCATTCGGTCGGCACCGCGGTCGCCGGCGGCATGATCGCGTCGACGTTTCTGAATCTGTTGTTCATCCCCGTCTTGTACGTCGTGCTCAAGAGTTTCGGTCGGGGTGGCCATAAGGATCTCGCGCCGGCCGGCGGCGCCGGGGCCGATGGCGCGGTCGAGGGTGGTCGTGGCGCTGGCCTCTAGATCAGGGGGCGTGACAGGTGTCGCGCGGGGCTTCACGACCGCCTCCGTGATCATCGCTCTGGCGTGCGTCGCCGGGACGGCGCCCCTTCACGGTCAGGCGCCGGCAGTGATGGAGCGGATCACGTTTGCTGACGCGATCGCGCGCGCGATTCAGAAGAATCCGACGACGGCTATCGCGGCCGCAGGCATTCTCAGAGCTGAAGGGCTGCTGCGTCAGGCACGCGCGGCGACGCTGCTGCAGGTGACGGGAAACATCACGACGACCACGCTGAATCACGGCGTGGACTTTGAAGGCGCCACGGTAACGCCGCAGAACCAGCTCGCCGCGTCGTTGACCGCCGACATGCCGGTCGTGAATGCCGCCGCCTGGGCCCGGCGCGCCCAGGCGCAGGACCAGCAGCACGTCGCGGAGTTGAACCTCGCCGACGTTCGTCGTCAGGTCGCGACGGCTACCGCAGACGCGTACCTCGCGGTATTCGCCGCGCGCCGTGTGCTCGAGGCGAATGTCCGCGCGCGTGATACGGCGAAGGCGCACTTCGATCTCGCGAACGAGCTGGAGCAGCGCGGAACGGGAAGCCATCTCAATACGCTGCGCGCGCAGCAGCAGTGGACGAGCGACGAGGCACTGGTCGAGACCGCTCGCCTCGCGCTGTACCGCGCGCAAGAGGCCTTGGGCGTGCTGATCGTCGCCGATGGGCCGGTGGATGCGGCCGACGAGCCCACGTTCGAGGTGCCCGAGGTCGGCACGAACGTCGCCTCCGGCTTCACTCGCACGGACCTGAGGCTTTTTGCGGCTGAACAGCAGGCCGCGACGCGGGTCGTGCGCGACAGCACCAAGGACTACTTTCCGTCGCTCGACGCGATTTTTCTTCCGCAATCGACATACCCGGCCCAGTTTTTCGTGCCGACCAACAGCTGGCGCTTTCTCCTCCAGGCCAACGTGCCGATTTTCGACAGCGGCCAACGAGCGAGCCTGAAGATTCAACGCCGGGCGGCGCTCGAAGAAGCGACAGCGACGCTTGCCGGCGCGACGACGACCGCGGCATCGCAGGTGCGCGCGGCGCGCGAGGCCGTCGCAAGCAGCGAGCGGGCGCTCGTCAGCGGCCGCGCTGCCGCCGATCAGGCGCAGCAGGTGGTGAGCATCACGAATATCAGCTTTCGCGCCGGCGGCGCGACGAGCATCGAGGTCATCGATGCCGAACGCAGCGCACGCGATGCCGACACGGCGGTCGCGGTTGCTGAAGACAACCTCCGCCGCGCGCAGCTGGATCTGCTGATCGCCCTCGGGCAGTTTCCGCGCTGACGCGGAAGAGGGAACATGAGCGATCCCGAAACGCCGGTCGCCGCGCGCTTGACGGAGCTCGGCATCGTGTACGAGCGCTACGAGCATCCCCCCGTCGCGACGGTGGAGCAGGCGACCGAGCACTGGGCCGGCATCGACGCGGCGCACTGCAAGAATCTTTTCCTCCGCAATCAGAAAGGCGATCGGCACTACCTCGTCATCCTGCTGCACTCGAAGAAAGCCGATTTGCGTGGCGTCGCCGACCAGATCGGCGACGGCAGGTTGAGTTTCGCATCGCCCGAGCGGCTGTTGGCGCATCTTGGATTGACGCCGGGTTCCGTTTCTCCGTTCGGTCTCATCCACGACGTGAAACACCAGGTTCGGGTGGTGATCGACCGCGAGCTCAAGTCCGCAGCGCGCTTGTCGTTTCATCCGAACATCAACACGCGCACGTATGTGGTTTCGCGCGCCGATTTCTCCAGATTTCTCGACGCGTGCGGGAACCCGGTGCAGTACGTTGCGATCTAACTGGTGGCTGGTGGCTGGTCAACTCGTGGTGGTTGCCGCGACAGTAACAATATACTTCACTAACCGCCAAGAAGCTGTCACGATGGGCGCATGGCAACCGACCGGGCGATCAAAACTCTCCGCGACGCGATTCTGTTTTTCGCGGACTACGAGAAGTGCCGCAAGGCCGTCGAAGCGATCCGCTGGCCGGATGGCACCGTATGCTGCCCGATTTGCGGCTCGGAGCACGTCACCTATTTGGCGACCCAGCGCCGCTACAAGTGCTACGAGAAGCACCCGCGCGCGCAGTTCTCGTTGAAGGTCGGCACCATCTTCGAGGACTCCGCGATCGGTCTGGAAAAGTGGTTACCCGCGCTCTGGGTGCTCACCAACTGCAAGAGCGGCATTTCGAGTTACAAGCTGGCGCGCGCCCTCGAAGTCACTCAGAAAACCGCGTGGTTCATGCTGTCGCGTCTGCGGCTCGCATTGAAGTCGGAGCACGGCGGCAAGACGGGCGGCTCGGTCGAAGTCGACGAGACTCACATCGACGGCAAAGCTCGGCGCCACATTTCCAAGCGGAAGCGCACGGGCATCTCGAAGCGGCGTTCGATGGCCGGGAAAGTCGCGGCCACGCCGAAGTCCACACCAACGGCTGCGAGAACTTAGTCCGTTAGCTCGATGAACAGAATTTTCGCTTTAACCATCGCGCCAGGACTGATGCATCCCGCTTCGCGCTCGGGCTCAAAGGCATTCTCAATGGTCGCGTCATCTACGCTGCGCTGACCGGCTCGGAGTTGCCGCAAAGGTGGTGAAAAAATCCTCCCGCAAGAACGACGAGGTAAAAGACGTGTCCACGGATAATCCGGTGGGCACGACGGAGCTATTCACGGAAGGATTCGCCGGGTCCTTGCATGCCAAAGATCGACACTCTAAATGCCTAGCTAAAGGGTCGTCCTCGTGGTTAGTCTCATCAGCCAGAATGCGGCCGAGATTGCTCCGCGAACTCGCTTAGTCTCTCGTCGGGCTGTTCGTCTTACCATCCCTGTCGCGCGGCGATTTGTCTGTATCTCCGGTCATCGTTGGCGTTCAACTTTCCACCTCTGCGGCTTGCGTGTACCACACGAGAAGGTCTGCCGCCTGAAATGGTACGCGATCCTTTCACCCGGTATCAACTTCAACCAGCCTTGCCAAATATGGCGCTTCAACAGCCTCCAAGGACTGTCGCATTGAGCCATGAAGCGCCGATGCTTCGTGACTTGACCATTTCGCTCGACGATGAAATCAACCTTGTCCGCATCTGGATAGGCACTGAATACAGCAACACTCGAAACGCCCATTCCATGAAGCAGTAGTAGTCAGGAGCAAATGGTTTGGTCGCTAGCCCGTCGGTCCCGATGGCAAGCTTCACGCCTGCTTCAGTAAACGCCTTCCAGAAATACCCCGCATCGATGCGATACGCGATGGGATGTAAACCGCCCGCTGCTCCAATAAGTTCAAATGCTGCATCCAATCGACGCTCAACATCGTCTTCTTCGAGTCCATGCTCAGCACACCACTTTGGGCTCTTGAGTTCAGCCATGTGCAGATAACCAATACTGGCGGCCCGTCGAGGACACGCCGCTGCCAACGGGGCATGAATGACTTGTCCAGAGCCGTTCACGAGCGAGGAACCCACCGAACAAAAACTGATCGGTCTGCTCCGCCCGTCTCTCGTCAGCGAACGGCTAGGATACCGCCACGGCGCTGGGAACGGCACACCGCGTTAGCGGCCAGTTGTAACGGTTCCTATGCCCAATGTTCCGCACGGGTCCAGCCGAGGTCTCCGACTGCTCGATTCCACCAGCCACCAGCCACGACCACGAGCCACCAACCACCAGCCACACCACCAGCCACCAGCCACCAGCCACCAGCCACCAGCCACCAGCCACCAGCCACCAGCCACCCCCGTGTGACCTCCCCTGTCACACCCCGGTCGTATCCTGTCGCGTATGGGCGACACGAACTTTCAAACCGTTACGGACGAGTGGGTTAGCTTTCCAGGCGGCGAGCTCCAAGGCAAACGCCCGAATTCGCGGGGGGACGCCAGCGAGGCGCGTCATCCGGAGCATCCAGCCCACTCGAGCGGCACACTGTGTTTCCAGTGCTTCCGCGCGGGCCTCGACCACGACCGCGCCCTGAAGGCGGCGGGCGAGCTCGACACGGCCAGCGACACACGCTTCCAGTTCGTTCTCCCGCTCGAGCCGATCGACGAGGCGCGGCTGTCGATGCTCAAAGGCGTTCGGGCGGTGGCGCGCGCCGAAGCACAGCAGGGCGCGGGTCAGTTCGTCGATCGCCGACGCCGCGCGCAAATCGAGGCGCGGCACGTGCTGCAGGCGGTACTACACGGCGTCCGCGCGCGACAGATGCCCGCGTCGTTGCGCGAGCGACAGATTGCGTCGGCGACGCACGCGGCGGAGCTGCAGCTGCCGGACGCGTGGCTGCCGTTTGTGATGTCCCGATAACCACACGCGCTGACGATCGCGCACGTCCGCGGCGGACGCGTGCGATACTGTCGTCGCTCAAGAGAGGACCTCGTCGCTGTTGGATTTTCTGACCCTGCTGTTCATCACGCTCGCGCTCGCCGTTGGCGCGCTGCTCGGCTGGCTGGCCGCGCGGCCCGCCCGCGTCCGCCTCGAAACGCAGCTCGAAAAAGATCGCGCCGTGCACGTGGAACGGCTGAAGGCCTATCAAGACGGGGAGGCCAAGCTGCGCGACACCTTCGCGGCCCTCAGCAAAGATGCGCTCGCCGCGAATGCGCAGCAGTTTCTCACGCTCGCCGAAACGCGTCTGAACCAGACACGCACGCAAGCGGCCACCGACGTCGACGCCCGGAAGAAGGCGATCGAGGATCTTCTCGCGCCCATGAAGACGACGCTCGACAAGGTGGAGCGCGAGCTGCAGGAATCCGAGCATCGGCGCATACAGTCGGGCTCGCAGCTCCTCGAACGCGTCGTCTCGCTCGATGCCCTCGGCCAGAACCTTCGCGACGAAACGCGCCGCCTCACCGACGCGCTCAAACGGCCGGGCGTCCGCGGCCGCTGGGGCGAGCTGCAGCTGAAGCGCGTCGTCGAGCTCGCCGGCATGCTGGCCTATTGCGATTTCTCCGAGCAGGAAACCGTGGCCGGCGACGAAGGCCGTCTGCGGCCCGACGTGATCGTTCGCCTGCCGGGCGGCAAGCACGTGGTGATCGACGCAAAGGCGCCCCTCGATGCGTACCTGCGCGCGCTCGATGCCCCCGACGAATCGTGCCGGCAGCAGCTGCTCGCCGATCATGCGCGCCAGGTGCGCGTCCACCTCGGCCAGCTCGCCGCGAAGGACTACGCCGCCCAGATCCAGCCGAGCCCGGATTTCGTGGTCATGTTCCTGCCGGGCGAGATGTTTTTCAGCGCGGCGCTCGAGCAGGATCCGTCGCTCATCGAATTTGGCGCGACCGGCAACGCCAAGCGCGTCATTCCGGCGAGCCCCACGACGCTCATCGCGTTGTTGAGGGCCGTTGCATACGGCTGGCAGCAGGAAGCGGTGGCGCGCGACGCTCAGCAGATCGCCGACGCCGGACGCAAGCTGTACGAAGCCGTCGGCAAACTCGCCAGGCACTTCGATACGCTCGGAACGCGCCTGCGCGGCAGCATCGATGCGTACAACGACGCGATCGGGTCGCTCGAGGGCAACGTGCTCGTCAAGGCGCGCAAGTTCAAGGAACTGCAGACGGCGAACGGGAGCGAGGACATCAAAGCGCTCGAGCCGGTCGATCGCGTGCCGCGGATGCTGCAGGCGCCGGAGTTGACCGACGGTTTACCCTTTCATGATGTCGACGCGGAAGACCAGGAAACCGTCGAAGTCGAACGACTCTGATCCTCCTCGACCCCGCCGCGAGCATCACTCGGTCTACGTTGTGTTCCTGCGAAACCCGAAAGGCGACGGCAAAGCCGGGTACTACGTCGGCATGACCGGGCTCACACCTGAGAATCGATTCGAGAATCACAAGACGGGCCGCAAGGCGGCGCGCGTCGTGCGAAAGTATGGCGAGCGCCTCGTGCCGCGCTTGTATCAGCATCTCAACCCGATGCCATATGAGAAGGCCAAGGCGATGGAAGTGATGCTCGCCGACAGCCTGCGCAAACGCGGCTACGTGGTATTCGGCGGGCACTAAAGTGTTATGTCGATATCTTCGTGATGTGAGTTGATGACGTTTCAACCACGATTCCTCGAAGGCAAGTCCGCGCTCGTCACGGGCGGCGGCACCGGGATTTGCCGTGGGATCGCCCTCGCGCTCGCGGGACACGGCTGCGATGTCGCGATCATGAGCCGCACACGCGAGCATCTGGACGGCACGGCCGGGGACATTCGGCGGCTCGGCGTTCGCGATCTGGCGCTCGCCGCCGATGTGCGCGACGCGGCCGCCGTCGAGCGCGGCATCGCCGACGCCGCGTCGACCTTCGGCCGTCTCGATATCGTCGTCAACGGCGCGGCCGGCAATTTCATCTGCGCCGCCGAAGACCTGTCGCCAAACGGGTTCGGCACCGTCGTGGACATCGATTTGAAGGGGACCTTCAACGTGTCGCGCGCCGCCGTCGTGCATCTGAAGGCGCACGGCGGGCGTGATCCTCAACATCAGCGCCACGCTGCAGTACCTCGGCACGATCGGGCAGGCGCACGCGTCGGCGGCGAAGGCGGGTGTCGATACGCTGACGCGCACGCTCGCGGCGGAGTGGGGCAGTCACAACATCCGCGTGAACGGAATCGCGCCGGGGCCGACCGAAGGCACCGAGGGTGTTCGCCGGCTCACGAGCGAGGCCTCGCGCGCGGACGCGCTTGCTCGGTGTCCGCTTGGCCGCATGGCCACGATCGACGACGTCGCCAACGCCGCGCTGTTTCTCTGCTCCGACGCCGCCTCGTACATTACTGGCGTGACGCTCGTCGTCGATGGTGGCCTGTGGTTCACCTCGGACCGGATGTTCCGCAACGACTGATGCAACAGGCGGCGCTTCCATTCGATCAAGAATCCGAGCCGCCGGCGGCAGCCTTTCAACCAGGCTCGGGCACGGAGCGTCCCGCGGCTCCGGCCGTTCCCGCCCCTCCCGCCCTCGTCTTCGTCCGGCATCCTCGCGCGCGGCGGTACATCGTTTCGGTGCGGCAGGACGGCGTCGTTCGCGTAACGCTGCCGCGACGCGGCTCGAAGCGGGAAGCGGAGGCGTTCGCGGCGAGCCAGGAGGCGTGGATTGCGGCGCAGCTTCGCCGCCTGGCGAACCGCCGCGCCGGCAGGACGGCTCCGGCGCCGACGCCCGCGGATCTGCGCGACGCTCAGGCGCGCGCCCGGCGCGACCTGCCGCCGCGATTGCTTGAACTCGCGGCGAACCACGGGTTGTCGGTTGCGCGCGTCAGTATTCGGAATCAGCGCTCGCGGTGGGGATCATGCTCGCGCGCCGGCCATATCTGTTTGAACTGGCGGCTGATCCAGATGCCCGCATGGATCCGGGACTACGTGATGATCCACGAGATCATGCATCTGAAGCGGATGGACCACTCGCGCAAATTCTGGAAGCTCGTCGCGGCGGTATGTCCCGAACATCGGCAAGCGAGGAAATGGCTGCGAGAGCACGCGGAAGCGCTCGGTTAAGTCCGACGGTCGATGCGGCGCTCGAAGGGTGCCGCGGATCTCATTTCGACACGGCCGGCAGCGATCGCGCGTCCCAGCCGCCGCCGAGGCCTTTGATCAGCAGCACGCTTGCCGTCATGCGCCGCGTGAGGAGATCGACCGCGGTCCGCTGGTTCGCCAAGGCGACGCTCTGCGCGAACGTCACCTCGAGGTAGTTCGCGAGGCCGCCTCGATAGCGGTTCGTCGCCTGCTGCAGCGATCGTTCGGCCGCGTCCACCGCCCGTCGCTGAACGGTGGCTTCCTCTTCGAGAATTCGCAGCGCCGCGAGCTGATCTTCGACTTCGCGGAACACCCCGAGCACCGTCTCCTGATACGTGGCAACGTTCTCGTCGTATGCCGCGCGCGCCTGTGCTGCCGTCGCGCGCCGTCGCCCGGCGTCGAAGACCGTGACGAACAGCTGCGGTGCGGCGCTCCAGAACGTGCTGACGCCGCTCACGAGCCGGGTGAGCGATCCGCTTTCGACCCCGGCGGCACCCGTGAGCTCGAGGATCGGATAGTACGCGCTCGTGGCGACTCCGACCTGGGCGTTGGCCGCGGCGACGCGGCGCTCCGCCGCCGCGATATCGGGACGGCGTTCGAGAAGCTGCGACGGAAGGCCGACGGGCACAGACGGCGGGTCGCTCGCCAGCGGCGCGGCGGCGAGCGCGAAGGTCGAGGGTGACTGCCCGGCCAGCACGGCGATCGCATGTTCCAGGGCCGCGCGCGCGACGCCGATGTCGACCGCCTGCGCGCGCGTGGTCTCGAGCTGGGTCTCCGCCAGCGCGACGTCCGCTTGCGACGCGAGGCCGCCGGAAAAACGATTGCGCGTCAGCTCGAGCGCGCGTTCGTAGGAGGTGACCGCCGAATCGAGCAGCTCGCGTTCCCGATCGAGGCCGCGCAGCGAGAAATAATCGACCGCGAGCTCGGCGTGCACGCTCAGGCTCGCGGTCTCGAGATCGGCGGCCGTCGCCTGCGCCTGCGCGCGGTTTGCCTCGATCGTGCCGTGCAGGCGTCCCCAGAAATCCGGCTCGTAGGACACGGTGACGGGCACGAGAAAGTCGGCGTAGCTGTCGTGAAAATTCGAGACGACGCGGTTGCCGGACTGCTGGAACCGGCCGACTGAGGGGTTCAGGCCGACCTGCGGATACAGTGCGGCGCGCGCGCCGCTCACCGCGGCGCGCGCCTCGGCGAATCGCGCGGCAGCGGCGCGCAGTGTCTGGTTCGAGACCGCGATCTGCGATTCGAGCGCGGTCAGCTGCGGGTCCGCAAAGAGCTCCCACCAGGCACCGCGCACCACGGCGTCGGCAGGTTCAGCCGGCTTCCAGTTCGCGTTCTCCTTGAACGCGGGCGCCGCTTGCACCGGCGGAGCGGTGTACTTGATCTTCGGCGCGCACGCCGATAGCGCGAGCGCAGGCGCACGCCACAGCGCACCAGCACCGGACGATGCCGCGTCATCGGTCGGGGCCAGGTTGCGCGCCACGCGCACGGTCGCGCCGTCGGCGAGCGAGTCGGGCGGGTTGACGACGATGCGTTCGGTGCCGGACGAGACCGCTGACGACCTCGACCTCGTTGCCGAAGTCGCGGCCGACCATGATCGGCACGAGCGCGACGCGATTGCCGACGCACCGTCGCGACCTGCAGGCCCTCGGTCCTGAAGATCAACGCGTTCACCGGCAACTTCAGCGTCGACGTCGGCGTCGGCAGCTTCAGGTGCACTTCCGCGTACGAGCCGGGCAGCAGCTCGCCCTTGCGCGTTGTCGACGTCGATTTCCGTCAGCAGCGTCCGCGACGCGACGTCGATCGACTGCGCGGTTCGCGCGAGCGTGCCCGTGAACGTCCGCCCCGGGAATTCCTTCAGCGTCAGCTCCGCCGTGATGCCCGGCTGAGCGGCGCGCGAATAGACCTGCGGGACGCTCACGAACACGCGCAGCTTGTGCACGGCCGCGATGTGAAACAGCTCTTTCGCGTTGCTGCCCGAGTCGATCAGCGCGCCGATCTCGGTGTTGCGCGCCGTGATCACGCCGTCGAACGGCGCTTCGATCCGGCGAAACGCGTGGAGCTGCTCGAGCCGCTTGCACGTTGGCGCTTCGCCGACTCGACGGCCGCCTGCCGCGCCTCGAGGTTGCCGTTGGCGTTGTCGAGATCCTGTTGCGACACCGAATCGGTCTTGATGAGATCGCGGTACCGCTCCGCGGTCGTCGTCGCCAGCCGCGCGTTGGCTTCCGCGGTCGCCAGATCGGCGCGCGCCTGCTGCAGCTGCGATCGAGCTCGGGCGTGTCGATTTCCGCGAGCAGTGCACCGGCGCGCACGCGCGACGCCGATGTCGACGAGCCGCCGTTTCAAGTAACCGTTCGTGCGGGCGTAGATGGACGCGTCGGTAAACGCCTGCATCGATCCGGGCAGCGAGATCTCCTCCTGCGGTACGCCGCGCTCTGCGGAGACGACCGTCACGGTCGGGACCGCCAGCTGCCGCGTTTCCTTGGTGACGACGGCGAGCGCCTTCGCGCGCGTCGCAACGCCCCAGAACGCCAGGCCCAGCATGATCGCGAGCAGCAGCAGTCCGCCGACGACAGGCCCCAGGCGGCGGCGTTCGCCGCGCCCGGATTCGATCCGCTCACTCATCGTTGCCTCGATCGTGTCATCAAACTATCCCGCGCACGGGCATTAGGCGTGCGCATCCTTCGATCGGCCATGAAACATCGCGAACACGGCCGGAACGAAAAACAGTGTCGCGACCGTCGCGAGCGTCAGCCCGCCGATGACCGCGCGGCCGAGCGGCGCGTTCTGCTCGCCGCCTTCGCCGAAGCCGAGCGCCATCGGCACCATGCCGATGATCATCGCGAGCGCGGTCATCAGCACGGGGCGGAACCGTGTGAAACCGGCGTCGACGGCCGCGTCGATCGCGCCGTCGGCCTTTCGCGAGTTCGTCCTTCGCGAAGCTGACCACGAGAATGCTGTTCGCCGTCGCGACGCCCATGCACATGATCGCGCCGGTCAGCGACGGCACGCTGATCGTCGTGCGCGAGAGAAACAGCATCCACACGATGCCGGCGAGCGCCGCCGGCAGCGCCGAGATGATGATGAACGGGTCGAGCCACGACTGGAAGTTCACGACGATCAGCAGGTAGACGAGGATGACGGCGAGCGCCAGGCCGGCGAGCAAGTCCGATGAACGACGACGTCATGGTCTCGACCTGGCCGCGCACGATCATCTGCGATCCGCGCGGCAGCGTCGTGCGGGCGGAGTCGAGGATCGGCTGCATCTCGCGCGCGACGCTGCCGAGGTCGCGCCCCTGCACGGCGCCGAACACGTCGATGACCGGCTGCACGTTGTAGTGCGACACGACGGCCATGTGCGTCTGCCGCTTCACCGATGCGAGCGCCTCGAGCACCTGCGGCTGCGAGCCGGGCGCACCCGTGATCGGAATGTTGCCGAGGTCCTGCGAGCGAATCGACGCGGTATTGCGGCGTCTGCGTCGCGACCGTGTAGCTGACGCCGGTCGCCGGGTTCAGCCAGTAGGTCGGCGTCGGTCTGCGCGCTGCCCGACAGCGAGATCAACAAGTTGTTCGCGACGTCGCGCTGTGTGAACCCGGTCTGCACGGCCCGTGTGCGATCGACGTCGAGGTGAAGCAGCGGCTGGTTGAACGCCTGATGCACGCGCAGGTCGACCATGCCGGGCACCTGCGCGAGACGGCTCGCGAGCTTCGGCCGCGAACTGTCGATTCGCCTCGAGGTCGCGCCCGATCGACCTGCACGTCGATCGGCGCGGGCAGGCCGAAGTTCAGGATCTGCGTGACGATGTCGGCCGGGATGAACGAGAACAGCACGCCGGGAAATTCGCTCGCCAGCCGCAGGCGCATGTCGTGCACGTAGCGGTCGGTCGGCTGATGGTCCTCGGACAGCGCGACGAGGATGTCCGCGTCCGATGACCCGATCGGCGCCGAGTTCGTGTACGACAGGTTGATGCCGCTGTACGGCAGACCGATGTTGTCGATCACGCTGACGATCTCTCCTTCGGGATCACCTCGCGGATGGCCGCCTGCACGCGATCGCAGAGCGCGGCGGTTTCTTCGATGCGCATGCCGGTCTGCGCGCGCAGATGGAGCTTGAACTGCCCGCTGTCGACCGTCGGGAAGAAGTCCTCGCCGACCCAGCGCACCAGCAGCAGCGACGCGACGCACACGGCGAGAAAAACCGTCGCGAACACGCCGCGGCGGTCGACGGCACTCTCGAGGAGACCGCGGTATCCCGTCGCGCACGCGCGCGAACACACGATCGAACCAGCCCTGCTTATGTGCCGGTGCTGCGCCTTCAACAGGTACTTGGCCATCGTCGGCACGAGCGTGCGCGACAGCACGTACGACGCGAGCATCGCGAAGACGACCGCTTCCGCCATCGGGACGAACAGATACCGCGCGACGCCGGTGAGGAAGAACATCGGCACGAACACGATACAGATGCAGAGCGTGGACACGAACGCGGGGATCGCAATCTGCTGCGCGCCGTCGATAATCGCCGGCTCCAGGTCTTCGCCCGCTTCGAGGTGCGCGTTGATGTTCTCGATCGCGACGGTCGCGTCGTCCACCAGGATGCCGACGGCGAGCGCGAGGCCGCCGAGCGTCATGATGTTGATCGTCTCGCCGAGCGCGCTCAACACGATGATCGAGCTGAGGATCGACAGCGGGATCGAGACGGCGATGATGATCGTGCTGCGCCAGCTTCCGAGGAACACGCAGGATCATCAGCGCGGTGAGGCAGGCAGCGATGATCGCCTCGCGGAGCACGCCCTGAATGGACGCCCGGACGAACAACGATTGGTCCGCGAGCGGCTTGATGTTGAGCGTCGGCGGCAGGCTGGGCGCGGTGCGCGCGATCGCCTCCTTCACCTTCGAGATCACGTCGAGCGTCGACGCGTTGCCGACTTTCTGGACGATCATCAGCGCCGCGCGCTGACCGTCCACGCGCGCGATGTTGGTCTGCGGCGGATAACCGTTCCGCACGTGCGCGACGTCGCGGATATAAATCGGCGTCGAGCCGACAGTCTTGATGGGCAGATCGTTCAGCTCGTCGATGCGCGTCGGGCTGGCGTTCAGATCGACGTCGTATTCGATCGAGCCAATCTTCGACGTCCCGCCGGGCAGAATCAGATTCTGCAAGACTGATCGCGTTCACGACGTCGTTCGGCGACAGCCCTTTCGCCTGGAGGGCGGCGGGATCGAGATCGACCTGAACCTGCGGCTGTTTGCCGCCGTACGGCCAGGGCAGCGCGGCGCCCTGAACGGTGGCGAGCTGCGGGCCGCAGGAAGTTCACGCCGATGTCGAACAGCTGCTGTTCAGAGAGGCCCGAACCGGATAGCGCGAGCTGGAGCACCGGGACGCTCGACGCGTTGTACTGAATGATGAACGGCGGCGTCGTTCCCGGGGGCGCCTGCCGCAGAACCGCCTGCGACACCGCGGTGATCTGCGCGACGGCGAGCTCCACCTTCGCGCCCGGCTGCATGAATATCTTGACGACGGAGATGCCGCGCAGCGACTGCGACTCGACGTGCTCGATGTCGTTGACGGTCGTGCTGAGCGTGCGCTCGTAGTTCGAAATGATCCGGTCGGCCATCTCCTGCGCCGACAGGCCGCCGTAGTTCCAGATCACCGTGACGACGGGGATATCGATGTTCGGAAAGATGTCGGTCGGCGTCCGAGCGATCGTCAGCGGACCGATGCCGAGGATCAGCAGCGCGAGGACAACGAACGTATACGGCCGGCGCAGTGCAACCTGAACAATCCACATCGATTCAGCGATTCTGCCACGCCGCTCGACGCCGGATTGCAACCGCTTGTCACGGGCCTTTGTGAAATACCCGATGCATATCGAGGCCGAAGGAGGGAGCGTCGCGTTTGCCTTCGATTTTGATCGGCAGGTCGCTCCCGCCGCCGTCTTTCTTGAACAGCGGGTCGATGACCTTCAGCAGCAGCGACTTGATGCCCGACTGCGTCTGCGACACCTTCGCGTCCATCAGGAGATCGCCTTTGAAATCCACGGTTTCCGCGCGTAGCGCGTAGTGGCCGTGCAGCTTGACCGTGGCGCCGGGCACGTTGAACGCGAAGGAGGGCAGCGTCAGCCGACCGCCGCCGAACTCGAACGCGCCCTGGAAATTGGACACCACGCTGGTCGGCTTCTCGTCGTCCGATTTTCCGCGGCCCTTGTGACTGAGCTTGTTGATCTTCGTCTGCACGTCGAGGCTGGTAAAGCGCGCGTTCGTCATGAAAAACGTGCCGTGCAATCGGAGCCGATCGACGACGTCCGAGTCTCCGGGCGGCAGGAGAAAGGTCGTGTGCAGCTTCAACCGGCCGGTCATCGGCGGCTTCGGCGCTTTCACCGCCATCACGATCACGTCCTCCAGCCGGGCGTCGTCCATGACGACATCGAGCGAGACCGTGCGGCCCCGCCCATCGTCGGGCGAGTCGATCACCTTGCCCTTCGCGACCATCGAAGATTTGGAGAACTGCGCGTCGATCCGTTCGAGAATCGTATCGCCGTTTGTGCCGTCGACGATCGCGTGATACCGGGCGTGCAGCGGAAACGGATGCCCGCTCACCTTCACTGTGAATTCGGGCGTATCGGTCTCGCCGTTGACGTCGATGTGATCGAGCGTGCGGCCGAAGGTCCCTTTCGCGCTCAGGATGCCGGAGATTCCGTGAAAGACACTCAGATCGGCATCCTTGAACGTGTACGTGCCGCGCAGCGGCGTCTTACCCGGGTCCTTGCTTTTCCACGGCCCGAAGGCGCCCGTCGTATCGATCTCGCCTGGCGGCACGGCATTCGTCAGCGTCGCCTGAAACGGCATGGACTGATTGATGCTGACGCGCTGCATGTGCAGTTGGTGGATCGCCCAGACGCGCGGCGTCTTGCCTTTCTCGTCGGGAATGATCTGGAGGCGCGCATCGCTCGAATCCAACTGATCGATGATGTATCCGCTCCGCGCCATGTCCGCGGCGTTCGAATCCGAATCGTCCGTTGTCGTTGTTTCCGGTTCGTCTTTGTGGCCCGTGATGTTGATCGTCAAACCGGAGAGCGTCACTCTCGACACGTGCTTGCGCCACACGTCCATGACGTTGGCTTGAACGGAGAAATTGCGGACCTCGATGAGCGGCGGCCCGTTTGACTGGCCCTTCTGATGGATCACGAGCGAGGAACCCTCGATGTGCACGCCAGGCCACGTGCGAAGCGAGAGGGCGCCAAGCTCAACATCGCTGTCGAGCTTGTCGGACAGGAAAGCGACGAGCCTGTTTCGGACGGTATCGGACGAGATGGGAATGAGGGTCGTCGACAGCACGAGGAACGCAATCAGTACAACGGCTGCACTGAAGACGGTCCACAAGAGCGCGCGCTTTTTCCTGGGATGAGCAGTCGGGACCCTTTCGTCCGGGAAATGAGCGATCCGTGGCACGGCCGAGAATTCGGAGCAGGACTCGTGCCACCGCTGAGGAGGCATACTTTGAACCCATGCCTCTCGTGTCGCTCGACGATGTGGCCATCGCGTACGGCCATTTGCCCCTTCTGGACGATGTTGCGCTGCAGATTGAACCCGGCGAGCGCATCTCTCTCATCGGAAGGAACGGCACAGGCAAATCCACGCTCCTGAAGATTGTCAGCGGGGAACAGGCGGCGGACGCCGGCTCAGTCTGGCGCCAGCCCGGGCTGCGGATCGCGAGGCTGGAGCAGGACGTCCCGCTCTCGTCCAACCGCACGGTCTTCGAGATTGTCGCGGAGGGCCACACCGGCGTTCACGGGACCGACGACGAGGCGTGGCGGCGCGACCATCAGGTGGACCAGGTCCTTTCCCGATTGAATCTGCCGCCCGATGCCATCGTCGATACGCTGTCGGGCGGTTGGCGTCGGCGGGTGCTGATGGCGCGGGCGCTCGTCGGCCAGCCCGACCTGCTGCTGCTCGACGAGCCGACGAATCACCTCGACATCGACGCCATCACGTGGCTCGAGGCCTTCCTTGTCGGATACCGCGGCGCGGTGCTCTTCGTGACGCACGATCGGGCGTTTCTTCAGCGCCTCGCGACACGGATTGTCGAGCTCGATCGTGGCCGCCTTACATCGTGGCCCGGCGACTACGCGACGTACCTCCGGCGTAAAGACGAGCAGCTCGCCAACGAGAGCACACAGGCGGAGAAGTTCGACAAGAAGCTCGCCGAGGAAGAAGTCTGGTTGCGGCAGGGCGTGAAGGCACGCCGGACGAGAAACGAAGGACGCGTGCGCGCGCTGATGGCGATGCGTGAGGAACGGGCCGCAAGGCGCGAGCAGATCGGCCAGGTCCGCCTCGCCGATCGATCAGGGCGAGGCGTCCGGCAAGATGGTCTTCGAGGCGAAGCACGTGTCGAAGGTGTACGACTCGCGGTATGCCGTCATGCGGATTTCTCCACGCGAATCATGCGGGGCGACCGCATCGGTCTCATCGGTCCGAACGGCGCCGGCAAGACGACGCTGCTTCGAATGCTGATCGGCGAGCTGCCAACCGATGAAGGCGAAGTGCGCCGCGGCGCCAACGTGCAGATCGCGTACTACGATCAACAGCGCGAGCAGCTCGATCCCGAAAAGACGGTCGTCGATACGGTGGGCGAGGGGAACGACACGGTGACCGTCAACGGTGCGTCGCGACACGTGGTCGGGTACCTGCGCGACTTCCTGTTTCCACCAGAACGTGCGCGGTCGCCGGTGAAGGCGCTGTCGGGCGGCGAGCGCAATCGGCTGCTGCTTGCGCGGCTGTTCACGCGACCGGCGAACGTGCTCGTGCTCGACGAACCGACCAACGATCTCGATCTCGACACGCTGGAACTGCTGGAGCAGCAGCTGGTCGAATGGAGTGGGACGCTGCTATTGGTGAGCCACGACCGCGTCTTCCTCGACAACGTTGTCACCAGCACCTTCGCATTCGACGGCGCGGGTCGTGTGCAGGAATATGTGGGCGGGTACGAGGATTATCTGCGGCAGATTAAGGCGGGTGAACCGGGACGCGCAGCTGTGGCGGCTGGCGTTGGTCGGTCCGGCGGAGCGGGGCGGTCGGCCGGGTCATCGCCGGCTCGTCGCGCGCCGGCAGCCGGGCGTGAGGTCGGCACTCGACGCAAGCTGTCTTACAAAGATCAGCGCGAGCTCGAGACCCTGCCGGCGCGGATCGAGGCGCTCGAAGGCGAACAGCGCGATCTGAACGCTCGCATCGCATCGCCTGACTTCTACAAGGAATCGCGTGACGGGATCGCGGCGGCGCTGGCCCGTGTCGAGTCGCTGCAGATCGAAGTGGCCGCGGCGTACGCGCGGTGGCACGACCTCGAATCCCGCACGTGATCCACGCGCGTCCGTGCGCGCCCTAGTGGATCGCGCCGCTATGCTGGTCGGCGCATGCCTGACACACGCCCTCTTCGTGCAGCCATTCGGGCGCCGTGCTGCGGCCGCAGTACTGACACGTTTGATATGCCGCGCGCCGCGCCTCGCGTGCGCCTTTGATCAGATGATCGAGCGCGCCGAGGAGCGCGTTTTCCGGCACACGGCGCCATTTCAGCGTGCCGATGCGGCGGGGCCTCGCCGCGAACTCGAACGGCGTCTTCCACGCGCCTGCGAACTCCGACACCACGAGCGACGTTTCGGTGAGGACAACGACCACTTCCGGCGGATCGCCGCCGATGAATTGCAATGCGCCATCGTCGGTCGACTGCTGCTCGACCGGCGATGGCAGCTGTGAATTCAGGTATGCGATCAGCTGTTCGAAGCGTTCGGGGACGTCCACGTCCGGATTATGGATCGACGCGGCCCGCCACTGATCTCGCGGCCTAGCGACATGCGGGATGCTGACACCCGCAGCGCAGCTCGGTCTGCTCGCCGGCGTCTTTGCAGTGCTCGCTGCAGTACTTGCCGAACGAGCCGCCCTTGGTTACCGTGCAGTTGCAAGCCGGGTGGGCGCATTTTGCAGAATCGGCCATACGGACCTCCTTCGCTCAGCTCGCGACTTTACGCTTCGCCCTGTAGGTCGGCAAGCTGAGGCGTCCAGTGGCGAGCTTCGAGTTAAACTCGGCAATGGCGCGATCTCTGATGGCGCGCCGCACTTGCTCATGCCGTCCATCCGTCCGCCCTCATGCGAACCCGGCGACGCTGCCCTGACGCGCGGCGCGTGGGAAGACGCCCGTCGCGCCTACGAGGACGCGCTCAGCGCCGAGGAGATTCCCGAAGCGCTCGAAGGCCTGGGTATCGCCGGCTGGTGGCTCGATCTCGCGGACGTCGTGTTCGAGTCGCGCGAGCGGGCGTACCGCATCTACCGCGAACGCGGCGATGCGGTTTCTGCGGCGCGCGTGGCGATCTGGCTCGCCTGGGACAATTGGGCGTTTCGCGGCGAGCATGCCGTCGCGAGCGGCTGGCTGCAGCGCGCCCGGCGACTGCTCGTCGATCAGGGCGACGTGCCCGAGCGCGGTTGGCTCGAGGCGCGCGAGGGTGCGCTGGCGCTCTTCGACGGCGGCGATCCGGACAGCGCGCACCGCTACGGCACCGAAACCGTCCGCGTCGCGCGCGCGCTCGGGTCCATGGACCTCGAGATGCTGGGGCGCGCCGTTCAGGGGCTCGCGCTCGTGACGTCCGGTGCGGTGGCCGAAGGCATGCGCGCGCTCGACGAAGTGAACGCCGCGGTCGTTGCGGGCGAGCTGACCGACCTCATCGCGATCGGTCTGGCGTCCTGCTACATGATCGCGGCCTGCGATCGGGTGCGCGATTACGACCGGGCGCTGCAGTGGTGCGCGCGTCTCAAGGCGTTCTGCGCGAAGTGGGGTTTCCATCCGCTGTTCGCTGTGTGCCGCACCCAGTACGCCTCTCTATGCATGTGGCGCGGCACGTGGATCGAGGCGGAGCAGGAGCTGACGGCAGCGACCCACGAGCTCGCGGCCTCGCGTCCGGCGATGACCGCAGACGGTCTCGTGCGGCTCGCGGAGCTGCGGCGGCGGCAGGGCCGGCTCGTCGAGGCGACCGCGCTCTTCGATCAATCCGAGCCGCACGCGCTCGCGACGCTCGGCCGCGCCGAACTGGCATTCGATCGCGGCGACGCGAAGGCGGCGGCGGAACTCGGCGAGCGTTATCTGCGCCGCATCCTGTCGCAGAATCGCACCGATCGTGCCGCGGGTCTGGACCTTCTCGTGCGTGCATTCGTGGCGCTCGGCCAGCACGATGCCGCCAGCACGGCGCTGACGGAGTTGACCGCGATTGCGACGGTCGTCGCGACGGCGCCGCTGCGAGCGACGGCGAGTCTCGCGGCCGGCGCGCTGGCGGCCGGACTCGGCCGGCATGATGAGGCGAGGCGTCATCTCGAGGACGCCGTCGATCTATTCCTTCGGAGCGGCGCGCCGTTTGAGGCCGCGCGGGCGCGCGTCGAGCTCGCGCGCACCTTTGCCGCGCTGGGGCGCGTCGACGCCGCAACCGAGGAAGCCGCGCGCGCGATCACAATCCTCACCGAGCTGAAAGCGGAGCTCGAGATCTCGCGCGCTCGTGCGCTTCTCGATGCCATCGCGGTCGCCCCGCGTGATGCCGGCACGCCGCAAGGAAAAGTCGCGGGCCTCAGCGCTCGAGAGATCGAAGTGCTTCGGCTCGTCGCCGAGGGCCTGAACAATCAGGTGATCGCCGAACGCCTCTTCCTCAGCGAGCACACCGTGCACCGCCACGTCGCGAACATCTTGAACAAGCTGAGTGTCTCATCGCGTGCCGCCGCCGTCGCGCAAGCCGCGAGGCACGGCGTGCTCTAACGTCCAGCCACCAGCCACCAGCCTGTGTGGCCCCTTCGGGCCATTTTGATATTCGCAACCAAATGACCCGCACATGGGACGCGCGCCCGATCGGCGTCCGGTAATCTCCTTCTCAGAAATCGTGACGCGCTGCGTCACGTTGTCATGGAGGAGATCATGAAGAAAGCCGTTACTTCCGTCGTCGTCGCTCTCGTCGCCGTGTGTGGCGCAGCCGTGCTCGCGCAGGGAGGGCCTGCTCACGTCATCTCGGGTGTCAAGGATGCGCAGTGGGGTCCGGCGCCGCCGTTCATTCCCGCCGGCGCGCAGATCGCCGTCCTGTCGGGAGATCCAGGCAAGGCGGTGCCATATGCCGTGCGATTGAAGTTTCCCGCCGGGTATGCGATCGCTGCGCACTCGCATCCGACCGACGAGAACGTCGTCGTCACGTCCGGCTCGCTGACCTTTGGGATGGGCGACAAGCTGACGAAGGGCGCTGCGAACAAGATGCTCGCGCCCGGAGGCTATGCCCTCATGCCCGCGAACATGAACCATTTCGCGTACACCACGAACGCGGAAACCACGATCGTGCTCTACGGCGTCGGTCCCGTCGAGTTCAAGTACGTGAACGCGGCCGATGATCCGCGGAACGCGAAAAAGGAAACGGCTGGGCCGCGATAGAATCGTAAGATGCGCGTGATCAATCGCACGGCCGTCACCATCGTCGGAGCACAGCCTTATGTCGACTGGACGACCAGCCATGATGCTGACGTCGACAAAGGCAAGCTGACGGTTACGCGGGCCAAGCCGTACGGCACGGCGTTCCTGCTGCCGGAAGTGGATTTCGAGGCGGACGTGCAGGAGTGGATCGAGGACAACTTCGCGGAGCTGTTCGAATTTCAACTCTCGGCGTGGACCGAGGACGAGTCCATCTGGCCGCAGAGCCGCACGCTCGCCCTGTTCCGCGAATGGTTCCGGCTCGATATCTCCAGTGTCGTCGTGGATGTGGCGGACGAGGAAATTGAAGGAGAAGAACTGTGATGCTCCTTCACCTCGTCTGCTTCAAGTATCTTCCAACGGTTAGCGCGCACGAGCGCGACGAGCATCGCGCCGCGTTGCGGAGCCTGCACACATTAGACGGGGTCGTGGATTTGAAGGTTGGCGCAGACGTCGTGGGCTCGCCGCGATCGTACGAAACGGGGCTCGCGGTCACGTTCAGCAGCCGTTCGGCGCTCGACGCATACCAGAAGGATCCGCGTCACGTCCCAATTGCGCAACGCGGTGTGTCCCTCTGCGAACACATCGTGTCGGTCGATTTCGAAGTCTAACAGCGTCCGATCTTCCCGCATTCGCACATCAAACTTTTGCGTTTAGCATCCGTCTACAGCAGACAAGATGCTCAACGCGCTGTCGCTGCTGTCGCTCGCCGCCGCGCTTGCCAGCCCCGCCGTGAGCCCGCTTCCTTCCGCCCGATCCGCAAATGCATTTCCGCCGATCGGTGTCACGGTCATCGTCGGTCGCGGAGTCGCGCCGGCGCTCGTGTCGCGCATCCTCGACGAAACGGACGCGATCTGGCGCGGCTCCGGATTCAGCTTCGTGTGGCAGCGCGAAGGCGGGCTGCCCACGGCGCTCAGCGTCACGATCGACAACGCGACGAGCGTCCAGCTCGAGGGCCAGACCACGCTCGGCTGGATTCAGTTCGACGAACGCAGTATCCCCACGCCGTTCATTCATCTGTCGTACGCAAACGCGATGACCCTGCTCGAGCAATCACGCGGCATTGTCGGTCAGGTGAACCAGATGCCGCTCGCTGAGCGCAACACGCTCCTCGGGCGCGCGATGGGCCGGGCGCTGGCGCACGAGATCGGTCATTACCTGCTCGCGAGCAAGGTGCACACCGCCAAAGGCCTGATGGCGACCAAGCGATCGGCCTCCGAGCTGTTCGCCCGCGACCGGGATCATTTCCGCATCGACGACGCGCAGCGTGCGACGATGGCCGCAAGGCTGGCGCCGCCGGCGATCACCGCGACCAATCGCGGAAGCCGGCCAGCTAAACAGCACTGACACTCCCGATTCCGAACTCCCGAATCGCGACTACCGACTACACCCCGATCCGCGCTACCATCCGCATCCGAACACCGGTTTCTCATCGAGGTTCTCATGCAGAAGAGGTTTGCAGGCGTGAAAGCGCGGGTGGCGCTCGTCGCAGTGCTCGTGGCGCTCGCCCTGGGGTCGTCGGCGGCGCCCATCGCGCAGAGCAAAGGCGCGGCGCCAAAAGTCACGAGCCCGAAAGAGCAGTTCGGGCACGACATCGGCGACGACTACTTTCTGGTCAACTACACGCAGTACGTCGACTACTTGCGGAAGATGGACAAAGAGTCCGACCGCATGACCGTGATGGAGATCGGCAAAACCGAAGAAGGCCGCCCCGAGCTCACCGCGATCATTACGTCGCCGGAGAACCATAAAAGACTGGCGCAGTTGAAGGAAACGAACCGGAAACTGGCGATGGCCGAAGGCCTCACCGAGGACCAGGCGCGGCAGCTCGCGAAGGATGGCAAGACGGTCGTGTGGATCGACGGCGGCCTTCACGCCACCGAAGTGCTGGGCGCTCAGCAGCTCATCGAGCTGATCTACCGCCTGAACACGAAGAACGATCCGGAGACCCTCCGCATACTGAACGACGACATCATCCTCTGCACGCTGGTGAACCCGGATGGCATGGAACTCGTGTCCAACTGGTACATGCGCGAGAAGGACGAGAAGAAACGGTCGACCAACGGCATTCCGCGGCTGTATCAGAAGTACGTCGGGCACGACGACAATCGCGACTTCTACATGGCGAACATGTCGGAGAGCACGAACGCGAACAAGGTGATGTATCGCGAATGGTATCCCGCGATCATGTACAACCACCACCAGACCGGTCCCGCGGGTGCGGTCCTGTTCGCGCCACCCTTCCGCGATCCCTTCAACTACAACTTCGACCCGTTGATTCCGCTCGGCATCGACATGGTGGGCTCGGCGATTCACACGCGTCTGGCCGTGGAGAACAAGCCGGGCGCCGTGATGCGATCGGGCGCGCCGTACTCGACGTGGTTCAACGGCGGCCTGCGGACGACCGCCTACTTCCACAACCAGATCGGGATACTGACCGAGACGATCGGCAATCCGACACCGGTGGAAATTCCATTTGTGCCGGAGATGCAGCTGCCGCGCGCCGATGTGCCGAACCCGATTACGCCAGGGCAGACGTTCCATTTCCGCACGGCCATCGAGTATTCGATCACCTGCAACTACGCGATTCTCGATCTCGCGTCGAAGCGAAAGGAAGACTTCCTGTTCAACATGTACAAGATGGGCAAGAACGCCATCGAGAACGGGACGGTCGATCACTGGACGATTCATCCGAAGCGGATTGCGGCAGCGGAAAGTGCGATCGCGCAGCAGACGCCGGCGCGAGGCGAGAGCGAGACGGCGGGCGGACGCGGGGGACGCGGCGGCGGCGGACGCGGGGGCGCTCCGCTCGCGGTTTACACGAACGTGCTGCACGATCCCAAAATGCGCGATCCGCGTGCATTCATTCTGCCGTCCGATCAGCCGGACTTCCTGACCGCCACGAAGTTCATGAACATTCTGATCAAGGCCGGCGTGACGGTCACGCGCGCGACGGCGCCGTTCACCGCCGGCGGCAAGCAGTACCCGGCCGGGTCGTACGTCGTGAAAGCGGCGCAGCCGTTCCGTGCGCACGTAATGGACATGTTCGAGCCGCAGGATCATCCCGATGACATCCCGTACCCGGGAGGTGCACCGCGTCCGCCGTACGACGCGACCGGCTACAACCTGTCGTACTCGATGGGCGTGAAATTCGATCGGGTGCTCGACGCCGTCGATGGCCCGTTCGAGAAAATCGCGGACTTGATTACGCCGGCGCCCGGCAAGGTCGCGCAGGCGCCAAACGGCGGCGGGTATCTCCTCAGCCATCAGATGAACGATTCCTTCGTCGCGGTGAATCGTCTGCTGAAGGCGAACGAGGATGTCTATTGGATGAAGTCGGCCTTTTCGGCGAACGGCAAGCAGTATCCCGCCGGCACGATGTTCATTCAGGCCAAGCCCTCGACGATGGCCATCGTGCAGAAGCTGGCGACCGACAAGGGTCTGAGCTTCGATGCGGCGGCGTCGCGGCCGAACGGCGATGCGATGAAATTGAAGCCGGTGCGCATCGGCTTGTGGGATCAGTACGGCGGATCGATGCCGAGCGGCTGGGTCCGCTGGCTGTTCGAGCAGTATGAATTTCCGTTCGACGTCGTGTATCCGCAGACGCTCGACGCGGGCAATCTGAACGCGAAGTTCGACGTCCTCCTCTTCGTGGACGGCGGCATTCCGGCGCGCGACACAGCGGGGCGGGGCGGCCAGGGCGACTTCGGCGGCGGTCAGCCGGCCGCCGACATGGTTCCGGCGGAATTCCGTCCGATGCTCGGCCGGGTGACGGTCGCGAAAACCGTGCCCGAGTTGAAGAAGTTCGTCGAGAACGGTGGGACCGTTCTCACGATCGGATCATCCACGGCACTCGGATATCTGGTTGGTCTCCCCATCAAGGACGCGCTTGTCGAGCGGATCCCGGGCGGCGCCGAACGGCCGCTGCCCAATGAGAAGTTCTACATTCCGGGGACGATCCTCGAAGCGCGCGTGGACAACACGAATCCGCTCGCGTACGGCATGGACGATCACGCGATGATCTTCTTCGACCACAGCCCGGCGTTCCGTCTGGACCCCGAGGCATCGCTCCAGGGCGTGAAGCCGGTCGCGTGGTTCGACAACGCGCAGCCGTTGCGAAGCGGCTGGGCGTGGGGACAGCAGTACCCTGGATCAGGCGGTGGAGATCGTGGAAGCGCCGCTCGGCAAAGGCCACGTCGTGCTGTTCGGGCCCGAGATCACGTGGCGCGCACAGCCCCACGGAACGTTCAAGTTCCTGTTCAACGGCATCTACTACGGCAGCGCGACGAACGGGCCTGGAGCGCGAACGTCGCAGCAGATAACAATTAACCGCGGAGCTCGCCGAGTTCGCAGAAGAATCAGAAAAGGTATTGATTCTGCGACCTCTGCGGGCTCGGCGGTTAGATGTCGGGGTTGCCGGGCGGCTGAATTCCTAATGCGGAATGATGTCCGGGTACGGCGCGTACACGAGAAGGTGCCGCGCCACGTACTCCTGGATCACGATCTGCGGCCGCTCCTGCCGAACGACATCCGGATCGAAGTCGTTTTCCCACAGATACACGATTCGGCTGAAGTGTTCTGAGAGGTACGGCATCAGCCGGCCCGCGAAGGAATCGCGGAACATGACCGCCCGCGGCATCATCGAATGCTGAACTTCGGTCACGACCCGGCCATCTTCTCCGTACGGATCCGGCCGTGTCGGTTCCACGACCCGATGGGCCCAGCCGCGTTTCGGCACAAGCCCCGGCATCGAGACCTTTCCTTCATCCGTCAACCCCAGCATCGTCGTCTTATCGCCGGACGGCACTGAAGACGACTCGTCGAAGTCGTCGCGCTGCAGCGGCCGCAACGACGGCCACCACGCTTGCAGCCGGGCGGCGATCTGTTGATATCCGACGAGGCCGCCGCGATCGTTCCAGTGCGTGTCGTAGCGATGATAGAGAAGATCAACCGGCTTGGCGGCGATCAGCGCGGGACGCAGGTCGAGCATCTCGACCGTCGATTTCGCGCGCATGTACGCAAGGAGTTGATCCGCGCGGTAGTCCGGCCGCATCCGGTGCAGCGAGCGCGGCATGAACTCCGGATAGATCATGTGCTTGTCAGGCGCGATCACCACGAGGTAGCGAATGCCTTGCGGCTTCAGCCAGTCGCGCGTCCGCTCGAGCGTCAGGCGCCACGCCTCGAGCTCTGGCGCCGTGAACGGGTACGCCGACACGTAATCGCCGATTCCTCCATCGTCGGCGTAGAAGAGCCAGTCGTGGGTGCCGGCAATCACGGTGTCCGACGAGGATGTACGCAGCACACGCCAGAGCAATGTGCTCTGCCAGTGCAGCAGTTGGCTGCGAAATGCGAAATGGTCTTCGAAGTAGCGTTGGAAGGCGGCCGGCCACTTCACGATTTCCGATCGCTGCCACGACCAGGCGGGCCACTTGGCGAGCTCGCGCATCTCCGATTCCGACAGCGCAGCGCGATCGCCGCCGAGCGCGAGTCCAAGGCCGGGCGTTGCGATGATCGCGAGGAACAGCAGCACGAGCACACCGTTCGCGCGGTTGTGGGGCGGCGCGGCCACTGTCGGAGGGGCAGCCATCAGAAGCGGAAATAGATGAACGGATTGTAGGTTCGCGCGGTGACCTGCATGATGGACGCAAGAAGCAGCACGGCGAGGGCCGCGGTGCTCGCGAAGCCAAGCGCCCACGACTGCTCGCGTTCGCGCGCCAGCGCCGGCACCCACGGGATCGATCCGACAACACCCGCGCCGAGGGCGAGCCACAACTCAGGCGTGAGATACCACGTCACACCGTAAGGCGTCGGGACTGCGGGACTCCGGCCGGCCATCGCAACGAGAAAGGCGATTGCCCCTGGGAGCGTGTCGGCGCGGAAAAATACCCATCCGATCATGACGACCAGCATCAGATAGGCGTGCCGGACGGGCCGGGGAAGCCGCATGACGGCGCCGGCCAATCCGACCCGCTCGACCACCAGAAACGTGCCGTGGAACAGACCCCAGATGACGAAGTTCCAGCTGGCCCCGTGCCACAGCCCGCAGAGAAAGAAGACCGTCACCAGATTGCGGTACATCCGCGCGGGCGACACGCGGCTGCCGCCGAGCGGTACGTACAGGTAATCGCGAAACCATGTGGACAGCGACATGTGCCACCGGCGCCAGAAGTCCTGCACCGTCTGCGCGACGTACGGCCAGCGGAAATTCTCCGGGAAGCGGAACCCGAACATGCGTCCGAGGCCAATCGCCATGTCGGAGTAGCCCGAGAAATCGAAGTAGATCTGCAGCGTGTAACAGACGATGCCGAGCCAGGCGTGCGCCGCGGAGAGCTCGGCGAACGGCATCGCGAAGATCTTGTCGGCCGGGCCGGCCACGATGTTGGCGATGAGTACTTTCTTGCCGAGGCCGACTACGAACCGCCGCACACCGTACGCGAAATCATCGAGCGACACGACGCGCCGCGCGAGCTGATCCGCGATGTCACGATACCGGATGATCGGGCCGGCGATGAGCTGCGGAAACAGGAGCAGGTACAAGGCCGCGTGCACCGGGCTTTTCTGCGCCGTGGCATCCCGCCGATAGACGTCGACCACGTACGAGATTGCGTGAAACGTAAAGAACGAAATGCCGATCGGCAGCAGGATCCGCGGCACGACGATCGGATGAACGCCGAGCACCAGGAACAGCGTGTTGACGTTCCCGGCGAAGAAGTTGGCGTACTTGAAAATGCCGAGCACGAGAAGATTGATGCCCACCGCCGCGGCGAGAATCGGCTTCGCCGTCGGCCGGTCGCGATGCCGATCGACGGCGATCGCCATCCAGTAATTGAACGCGATCGACCCGAGCATCAGCCACGTGAACGCGCCGCCGCCGGTCGCGTAGAAAATGACGCTCGCGACGAGCAGCAGCCAGTTACCGTAGCTGCCGTGCTCGCGTCGGAGCGTGACGAAATACAGCGCGAGCAGGAGCGGGAGAAAGAGAAACAGGAACGTGGGTTCGGTAAACAGCACGGAAGATTAGAATATCAACTAATGACCGACACTACCTTGACGCCCGCCCGGCTCTGGAAACAGATGACGCCGGATCAGAAGCTGCGCGCCGCGCGCGCGTTCTGGACCGACGATCAGGCTGTCGACGATCAGGTCCAGGCGGCGCTGCTCATCGCCGATCGCAAGAAATTCCGTCCGAAGACCGTCGTCTCACTGGATGTCGAGCGCAAGGCGAAGCACCTCGCGAGCCTCGCGGCGCTGCCCGACGCGCTGGCCGCGCGCGCGCTCATCGTCTATCACCTGGCGGAGCAGCGCCCGATGATGGGTGCCTTTCTCGATGCGCTCGGCATCGCGCACGAGAACGGGCTGATTCAGGAAGACGATGTGAAGCCGGATGCGTCGAAGATGGGTGCGGCGGCGGCGGCGCTCGGCGAGAAGTTTCCCGCCGAAGACGTGTCGCTCTATTTCGACACGCTCCTCTGCCAGGACCCGGCGACCTGGGGTGCGCTGGCCGATGTGCGCAAACACACAACGCCCGCGTAACCCCGCGCGCGCCGCCAACGCGGGTGAGCGCGCGCGCCACCCGCGAGATCATGGCGGCGTCACGGTTCGGTCGACGCGCCGGGCCGCCCGAGGTACTTGTCGTACCACGCCAGGATGCGCGTGAGCCGATCGACGAGATGCTTCTCCTCGCGCAAGCCGTGCGGCTCGCGCGGATACAGGACGAGATCGCTCGGGACGTTGTAGCGCTTCAGCCCGCGATAGAACTGCTGGCTCTGGCCGATGGGATCGGTCGTGTCGTCTTCGCCCTGCAGCAGCAGGGTCGGCGTCTTCACGTTTTTCACGTACGTGATCGGAGAGCTCTTGATGAAGCCTTCGAGCTTCTCGTAGGGGGTGCCGTAGAACCACTCGTCGTACGCCGAGCCGCCCTCGGTGCCGAACTCGCTCGCGAGGTCGATGACCGGCGCGCCGGACACTGCCGCCTTGAAGCGCGTTGTCTGCGTCACCGCCCACGCGGCCATGTAGCCGCCATACGACCAGCCGCCGATGCCGATCCGGTTCGGGTCCGCGATGCCGCGCGCGATCGCCCAATCCACGCCGGCCATGACGTCTTTGAAATCGCCGCCGCCCCAATCGCCGCGGTTCATCTCGACGAACTTCTCACCGTAACCGGTTGATCCGCGAACGTTCGGGTACAGCACCGCGTATCCGCGTGCGGCAAGAAGCTGCCCCCACGGCTCGAAGGTGTCGGCCCACCGTCCCGTCGGGCCGCCGTGGACGAGGACGACAAGCGGTGACTGGCGGCTGCCGGCAGATGGCTGGGCATGGAGCAGGGCGGCTTCGATCTCCACGCCGTCCGCGCTCTTGTACTTGACGAGCTCGGGCGTGACGAGCGGGATCGATGCCCACTTCTCGTTGAATGCGGTGATCTTCCGTGGCGGCGACGAAGGCCGCGCGATCCAGAGTTCCGGCGCGCGCGTGGCGGTTTCGCCGACGTACGCCAGCATGCCGTCGCGCGCACGGTCGAAGGCCGTCGGGTTCGCCTCGAGGTTGTCCAGGAGCTCTGCGCGCCCGTCGCGCCGGACAGTTGCGAGGGTGGTCGCGAACCCGCGCTGCACGCTCGCGAGGATGGTTTGCGCGTCGATCCACCGCGGCTGTCCGATTGGACGATCGACCGATGCTGCCGTCAGATTCCTGGCGGCGCCGCCGTCGAGTGGCTGCAGCCACAAATCGTGCGCGTCCGGTCCATCGACGCGCGCGGCTTGATAGGCGATCGCGCTGCCGTCTGGCGCGATCGAAAATGCGCCCGCGAACCCGCGCAGCTTGCTGACGTCCGCAAACGCGCCATCACCGGCATCGATCGTGACAATGTGCTCGTCCATGACGTCCGACTCGGGTTTCGGCGCCGCGATCGCGATGAGCTTGTGGCCATCCGGCAGCCATTCGATCTGGTTGATCCGCCAGCCCGCGCTCGTGAGCTGCTTCACGCTGTGCGTGGCGACGTCGACCAGCCACACGCGGGGCAGTCGCGTATCCTTGTCGACGCTGCGGCCGTCGTCTTTGTCTTTTTCGCGCTGCTGCAGCGAGGCGGACTTTGGCTCCTGCATCAGAAAGGCGATGCGCGCGCCGTCGGGCGACCATCGGAACGCGCTGACGCCTTCCGGACGATCGACGACCTTCTCCGCTTCGCCGCCGGCCATCGGGAGAACGAACAGTTGAGCGGCGCTCTCCCGGTTCGTATCGCGCGTCGAGAGAAACGCGATCGAGCGGCCATCGGGCGACCATCGCGGCGTCGAATCGACGTGATCGGAGAAGGTCAGCTGCCGCAGCCGTCCGGAAGCCACGTCGAGGAGCCAGAGATTCCGCTGGCGCGAAGCCGCTTTCACCGGCTCGGTAACTGTGAAAACCAGCCGCGACCCGTCCGGCGAGAATTGCAGCTCGCCGAGGGTCCGGCGATCCATCGTCTGCTCCGGCGTGAGGGGTGCGGCAACGCCCGCGCCGGCGGCCGCGAGCAGCGCAATCGAAGCGAAGAGCGCATTTTTCATGGTTGAGGGAAATTACCTTAGCATAAGGTCCACGCCGGACATCGGATTGGCTGACGGCATCGTTCACATCGCGGAATCGCCGCTCGCGCCGGGGGTATCGCCCGTTCGAATCCGCTACCGCCGTTGGGGCGCCGGCGGCCCGATCGTGCTGCTGCACGGCGGCTGGGGATATGAAATCTATCCGTTCGATCGGCAGATCGCAGCGCTCGCCGGCACGCGGAGCATCATCGCGCCGGATCGGACCGGCTACGGACGGGTCGAGTGGCTTGCGCGATCTGCCGGCCGATTTTCATCAGCGCGCGGCCGTTGAAACCCTTCGCGTTCTCGACGCGCTCGGGCTCGAGCAACCGATCCTCTGGGGCCACAGTGACGGCGCGATTATCGCGCTGCGCCTTGGATTGATGGAACCCACGCGGGTGGCCGGGATCATTGCTGAAGCAACGCACTTCTTCCGCGACAAGCCGCGATCGCGCGCGTTCTTCGAGGCGATGAGAGACGCGCCGGACGCTCTTGGCGAACGGGTCACGAGCGCTCTCGCGCACGATCATGGTGCGGACTGGCGTCGCTTGATGCAGTTGAACGGGGCCGCGTGGCTCGAGATCGCGAAACAAGGTGGAGATTTGTACGATGGGCGGCTCGGCGAGCTGCGCGTGCCGACAATCTTCGTCCACGGTGAGCGCGACCCGAGGACCGAACCCGGCGAGCTGGACGCTCTTCGCGACGCCGCCGGGGGTCAGGTTGTCGTTCTTCCGGACGGCGGGCACAGTCCGCACAGCGAACGCGCGACCGCCGACGAGGTCACGCGGATTGCCGTGGACTGGATCGATCGACGCGAGGCCGACCGGAAATGATCGCGCTCGAGCAGGTGGCGCGCGACTTCGAGTCGCCAGCCGGCGCCACCTACACCGCGCTCGATGACGTGTCGCTGACGATCGCGGCGGGAACATTTTCGGCCATCGTCGGCCCGAGCGGCTGCGGCAAGTCGACGCTCCTGAACATCGTTGCCGGTCTGCTGCCCGCCTCGCGCGGCGTGGTCCGCGTGGCGGGCGAACCCCTGCAGGGCCTGAATCGCCGCGCGACCTACATGTTTCAGCAGGACGCTCTGCTGCCGTGGAAGGACGTGCGCGAAAACGTCGCGCTCGGGTTGACGCTGGCGGGGACGCAGCGGCGAGAGGCGCACGAGCGCGCTGACGCGTGGCTCGCCCGAGTCGGCCTGCGACCCTTCGCGCGGCATTTCCCCGCGCAGCTCTCGGGCGGCATGCGCAAGCGTGTCGCGATGGCTCAGAACTGGATCATCGATCGAGACATCGTGCTGATGGACGAGCCGTTCAGCGCGCTCGACATCCACACGCGGCAACGAATGGAAACGGAGCTGCTCGCGCTCTGGGAGGCGTCGCGGAAAACTGTCGTCTTCGTCACACACGATCTCGAAGAGGCGCTCGCGCTCGCCGATGAGGTCGTCGTGCTCTCGGCCGGTCCGGCGAGCCGCATCGTATCGCGCCATGCCGTCGCGCTCGAGCGGCCCAGGGATCTCTTGGAGCTTCGCACGACCGCCGCGTTCGTCGATCTGTATCGCGCCGTCTGGGCCGATCTTCGCGAGGAAGTCATCAAGAGCCAGCGAGAGAATCCACGTGCGTGATCGCCACGCGCGCGCGGCGCGGACGACGGTTCTGGCGTGGCAGCTGGCCGTCGGCGCGAGCATCCTCGTCGCGTGGGAGTGGGGCGTGCACGCGAAGTCCTCGATCCGTTTTTCCTGAGCCGGCCGTCCGCCATCGGCGCGCGCGTTCTGTCGTGGCTCACGAGCGGGTCGATCTGGGCCCATCTTCTCGTCACGCTCGAGGAGGCGCTCCTCGGGCTGGTCGTCGGCGCGGTTTTGGGAATCGGCTGTGGATTCGGCCTGGCACGGTCGCCACTCGTCGCCCGTATCGCCGACCCGTATATCAAGATGCTCAACGCGGTCCCGCGCGTCGTGCTCGCACCGTTGTTCCTGCTCTGGTTCGGCCTTGGCATCTGGTCGAAGGTGGCGCTCGCGGTGACGCTGGTGTTCTTCGTCATGTTCTTCAACACCTATCAAGGGGTTCGCGACGCGGATCCTGTCATCATCGACAACGTGCGCATGCTTGGCGCGTCGGAACGCCAGCTGGCGCAGGCACGTGCTCGTGCCGAGCGCGCTGACTTGGATCTTCTCGAGCCTTCAGACCAGCCTCGGGTTCGCGATGGTGGGCGCGGTTGTGGGAGAGTATCTGGGCTCCGCGCGCGGGCTCGGCTACGTCATCGCGCAGGCGGAAGGAACATTCGACACGACCGGCGTGTTCGCCGGCATGACGGTGCTCGCGGTTGTCGTCGTGATCGTCAGTTCCGTGGTCACGCGCCTGGAGAACTGGTTGCTGCGATGGAAACGGGCTTGACGCGGATCGTCCTTCTCGCGCTTGCGACGCTGTCGATGACGGCGTGCGGATCGAACCGTTCGGCAGGCAGCGCCGGCGGCGGGACAGCCGTGCGCATCGCCGTCGGCGGCCAGAACCAGCTGCTGTACTTGCCGACCACGCTCGCGCGCGAGCTCGGGTTCTATAAGGAGGAAGGGCTCGCGGTCGACATCCAGGACTTCGCCGGCGGTTCGAAGGCGCTCGAGGCGCTCGTCGGTGGGAGCGCCGACGTGGTGTCGGGATTCTACGACCACACGATCCAGATGGCGGCCGACGGACGCGAGCTCGTCGCGTTCGTCGCGATGCTGCGATTTCCCGGGCTCGTGCTGACGACCTCCCCGCAGCGCGCGGGCGACCTGACGAAGGTCGAAGACCTGAAGGGACACCTGGCCGGCGTCACGGCCGCCGGCTCGTCGACGCAGATGCTTCTGACGTACTTGCTGAAGAAGCACGGCGTCGATCCGGCCACGGTGAGCGTCGTGTCGATTGGCAACGCCGCGACCGCCATCGCCGCGCTGGAACACGGCAAGGTGGACGCCGGCATGATGGCCGATCCGGCGTTCACGATGATGCGAAAGCGAAATCCGGCGGTTCGAATTCTCGTCGACATGCGGACCGTCGAGGGCGTCAAAGCGGCATTCGGCACGGAGACCTATCTCGCGTCGGTCATTTATGGGAAAGGGGACTGGCTGCGTGCGCACCACGACACGGCGGCGCGGGTGGCGCGCGCCATCACGCGCACGCTCGAGTGGATGCATGAGCACACGCCCGAGGAAATCGCGCGAGAAAACGCCCGCGGCATTTCGCGGCGACGACGAGAGCCTCTACGTGGAGGCGGTGAAGAACTCGATGGCGATGTTTTCGCCGGACGGCCGCATGTCGGCCGAAGGTGCCGAAGCCGTGCACCAGCTGCTCGCGGCATCGATGGATAAAATACGCGACGCGAAAATCGACATTTCCAAAACGTATACGAATGAGTTCATCAATGGACGCTAAAGACCTTCTCTTCGTGGGCCTCGGCCTCGCGCTGGTGTTCTACGGCACAACGCTGCTGAGGGGCGGATTTTCGCTGCCGACGCCGCTCGAGAACGCCGTTGGTTTCGTGACGGCGTTCCTCGATACGCTGGGCATCGGATCGTTCGCGACGACGACCGCCGCCTACAAGCTCCGGCGGATGGTGCCGGTCAAGCAGATCCCCGGGACGCTGAACGTCGGGCACACGCTCGCGACGATCGCGCAGGCGTTCATCTACACGAAGATTGTGCCCGTCGAATCTGGCACGCTCATCCCGATGATCGCGGCCGCGTGCGTCGGCTCCTGGATGGGCGCTGGCGTCGTCGTCCACTGGCCGAGGCGGCGAATTCAGATCGGCATGGGCACCGCGCTTCTCGTCGCCGCTCCGCTGATTGTGCTGACCGCGCTCAAGATCATTCCGGGCGGCGGCGCGGCGTTCGGGCTGACGCCCGCGAGGCTCGCGATCGGCATGGCCGGCAACTTTCTGTTCGGCATGCTGATGATGCTGGGCATCGGCCTCTATGCGCCGTGCATGATCATGGTCGCGCTTCTCGGGATGGATCCGCGCGCGGCGTTTCCGATCATGATGGGCTCGTGCGCGTTCCTGATGCCCATCTGCAGCATCCGATTCGTTCGCGCGCGCACCTACCACGTGCAGGCGTCGTGGGGGCTGGCGCTCGGCGGCTTTCCCGCCGTGCTCATCGCCGCTTATCTCGTCGGATCGCTGCCGCTCGGCGCGGTCAGTTGGCTCGTGGCGGCCGTCGTGATCTACACCTCGCTCAACATGCTGCTCACCGCGCGGGTGGAGGATCCGGTGGTGTAGGTGTCGCGCAGGCCCTGCAGGGTTGTTTCACGGCGGCCATTCTGCCAGAATCGCCCGCGGTGTCGTCGGTTGACTCTTCATGCGTAAGCCGGTCGTCCTGATTACGGGCGCCGGCGGCGAAATCGGCCACGGCCTCGTCACGCAGCTTTCCGCCTCCGCGTCGCCGATTATCACGCTCGACGTCAGCCCTCTCGACGCGACGCTCGCGCCGCTGGTCGCGCGCGAGTTCACCGGGTCGATCACGGACACGAGCCTGCTCGAGCGCGTCCTCGCGGAATTCGAAGTCGATCGCATCTTCCACCTCGCCGCGCTCCTCTCCACGCGATCGGAGTTCACGCCGATGGCCGCCCATCAGGTGAACGTCGAGGGCACGCTGAACCTGCTCGAGTTCGCGCAGCGGCAAGGCGAGTCGCATGGCCGCACGGTCGTCTTCGTCTACCCTTCGTCGATCGCGGCGTACGGACTGCCGGATCTCGCGACCAAGACCCGCGCGGGACGCGTCCGTGAGGACGACTTCACGCATCCCACGACCATGTACGGATGCAACAAGCTGTACTGCGAGCAGCTCGGACGCTATTACGCCAGACACTACAAGCAGTTATCCGCCGATGCGCACCCGCACGTCGACTTCCGGTGCGTGCGCTTTCCGGGACTGATTTCGGCGCTCACGATGCCGTCCGGCGGGACGTCGGACTACGCGCCGGAGATGATCCACGCGGCGGCGAAAGGGGAGCCGTACGCGTGCTTCGTCCGGCCCGACACGACGATTCCGTTCATGGCGATGCCCGACGGCGTTGACGCGCTGTTGAAGATCGCGGCCGCACCGCGGGACCGCCTGTCCCGCACGGCATACAATCTGACGGCATTCAATCCATCGGCTGCGCGCGTGAAGGAAGTAGTCGAGCGCGCGTTTCCGGCGGCCGCGATTACCTTCGAGGTCGATCGCAAACGCCAGGAGATCGTCGATTCCTGGCCCGCCGACGTCGACGACACGGCGGCCCGAACCGATTGGGGATTCGCGCCGGCGTACGATTTCGAGCGCGCGTTCAGCGAGTACCTGATCCCGACAATCCGTCAGCGATACAAAGCCTAAATCACGAGGGCACGACACATCGCGAAGGCACGGCACGCGCCTTTGAAAGCGTCCAGTGCCCGTCGTGCAGCTTCGTGGCTTCGGGAGAGAAGGTCGACGAGTAAAATAGATCGTCCATGCATTCGGTGACTGCCTTTGCGCCGGCGACCGTCTCGAACGTCGGGTGCGGGTTCGACGCGCTCGGGTTCGCGATCGACGGACCGGGCGATGAGGTGACGGCGCATGTCGGCGGACACGGCGTGACGATTGACGGGATTGCCGCCGACGGTGGCCGCCTGCCGCGCGACCCGACGCGCAATACCGCCAGCATCGCCGTGCGATCGCTGCTCGCGGCCATCGGCGAAGAGCGCGGAGTGGCGCTCATGCTGCGGAAAGGCCTGCCCCTCGCAAGCGGCCTGGGCGGGAGCGCTGCGAGCGCGGCTGCGGCGGTGGTCGCCGTCGACGCGCTGCTCGAGGCTCACACGCCCGCCGACCTGTTGATCGCGTGCGCGCTCGAAGGCGAGCGGCTGGGATCCGGCTCCGCGCATCCTGACAACGTCGTTCCCTCGATCTGCGGCGGATTCGTTCTGATTCGCGAGGCGCATCCGCTGGATTTCGTGCGTCTGCCGGTCCCCGTGGGCTTGACGGCGGTCGTCGTGCACCCCGCCCTCGAGATCGAGACGGCCTCGGCCCGTGCGCTGCTTGGGGACACGATCCCGCTGGCTGATGGCGTGCGGCAATGGGCGAATCTCGGCGCGCTCGTCGACGCGCTGCATCGGTCGGACTTCGATCTGATGTCGCGGGCGCTCGTCGACGCGATCGCCGAGCCGCGCCGCGCTCGCCTCGTTCCCGGCCTCGATGCGATCAAGCGCGCCGCGGTCGATGCCGGCGCGCTCGGCGCCGGGTTATCGGGATCCGGGCCGTCGTTGTTCGCGCTATGCCGCGACAAACACAGCGCGGACCGCGTGGCCTCCGCGATGACGGCCGCGGTGCTCGCGCATATTCCCGGCCCTCCGCAGACCTACGTGTCGGCGATCGGCGTCGCCGGCGCCCGGGTCGTCGCGACATGCGTTTCGTAAGCACCGCTCGATCCCACGGCGGCGCCGCACGATCGGTCTCGCTCAAGACCGCGCTCTTCGAAGGGCTCGCCGCCGACGGTCACCTGTACGTTCCCGAATCGATCGATCCGTGGACCGCCGACGATCTCGAGGCGCTGCCCGCGCAGTCGCTGATCGAAACGGGCGTCGCCGTGTTGCGGCCGTTCGTCGCCGACGAGATTTCGAGCCGCGCGCTCTGTTCGATCGTCGACCGCGCGCTGACGTTTCCGATTCCCGTCAGGGAAGTGGAGCCGCGACTCTTCGCGCTCGAGCTGTTTCATGGGCCGACGCTTGCGTTCAAGGATGTCGGGGCGCGCGTCCTCGCCGGGTTGATGGCCGCGCTGCACGACGACTCTCAGCCCTTGACGATTCTGGCGGCAACCTCCGGGGACACGGGCAGCGCCGTCGGACACGCCTTCCAGGGCGTCGATGGGATTCGGGTCGTCATCCTCTACCCGGAGGGTCGCGTCAGCCCGACGCAGGAAGCGCAGTTGACGATGTTCAACCACCTCGAGTCGTCTAACGTGCGTGCATACGCCGTTGCGGGCGTCTTCGACGATTGTCAGCGGCTCGTCAAGACCGCATTCGCCGACGGCGATCTCCGAAACGAGATGCGGCTCACCTCCGCCAATTCGATCAACGTCGGCCGGCTCCTGCCGCAAATGATCTACTACTTCCACGCGGCGGCGCGACCGGAGATCGCGCGAGGCAGCCGCCCGCTTTTCTCGGTGCCGAGCGGCAATTTCGGCAATCTCGCGGCCGGCCTGTTCGCCCGCCGCGCAGGAGTGCCAATCGGCCGCTTCATCGCGGCGACGAACGCGAACGACATCGTGCCGCAATATTTGAGGCACGGCCGTTTCGAACCGCGACCGTCCATCGCGACGATTGCGAACGCGATGGACTGCGGCAATCCGAGCAATTTCGATCGGCTCGAATGGCTCTACGCGGGCGAGGTCGACGCGATGCGGCGCGACGTGCATGGCAGCGTTCACACCGAAGACGAGGTGCGGACGACGATAAGCCGGGTGTACGAGGAGCGAAACTACTTGCTCGACCCGCACAGCGCGATCGCATATCTCGGCGCGCGTGAGGCCCTGGCGCGGTCACAGGCACCGCATGCCGCCGAGACTGCGGTGTTCCTCGCAACGGCCCACCCGGCGAAGTTCGCCGAGGTCGTCGAGCCGATTATCGGCGAACCGATCGACGTGCCGGAGCCGCTCGCCGCCGCGCTCGCTGCGCCACGTACCATGCTCCGGATGGCGCCGACGCTCGGCGCGCTCCGTGGGATGCTGTGTGGGTGAAGGCGACGGATACCGGTACCGGGCCGACATCCTGGAGGCGCTGCTGGCGCACGGTGTCCGACCGACCGTTCGCACTCCGCCAGCGCTCGTGCACGAGTTCATACGCGATCTCTATCGCCACGAGATTCGACGGCTGCGCGAGCGGCTGCTTCGAAACGAATTTCCACGCCGCGACTATGCTGCACGCGTCGTGGACCTCCGCAAGCGATATTGGATTACCTCGCGGCGTCCGGCGGAATGGGTAGAGTAGGCTGATATGTCCGACTCTCCGCGTGGCGCCGATGAACTTGCGCCGCGGGTGTACGACGAATTGCGGCGTCTTGCGGCGGCCCACATGCGCCGTGAAGCGCCGGGGCAGACGTTGCAGGCCACGGCGCTCGTGCACGAGGTCTACCTGCGTCTCGCCGACGTGGGCACTCCGTGGAACGACGAGCGGCACTTCATCGGCATCGCTGCTCGATCGATGCGGCAGATCCTTGTGGACCGCGCGCGTGCCCGAGGCGCTCAGAAGCGATGGGCCGGCCTGAATCGCGTGTCGTTGCACGATTCGCTCGCGATCGGCGCCGACCCCGAAGGCCTGCTGCCGGCGCTCGACGAAGCATTGACCAGGCTCGAGCAACTCGACCCGGAGCAGGCCCGCATCGTCGAGCTGCGCTTCTTCGCTGGTCTCACCGTGGAAGAAGCCGCCGATGCCCTCGGCATGTCGCCGGCCACGTTGAAGCGCCGCTTCAGCATGGCCCGGGCGTGGCTGTATCGCGAGTTGACCGGAGCCGCATGATGACGCGCGAGCAGTGGCAGCGCGTCCGCGAGCTTTTCGAGCGGGCGCTCGAAGACGCACCACCGTCGCTGCCGGCATGGCTCGACGTCCATGTCGCGCGACGATTCCGCGGTGCGGCGAGAACTCGCGTCGCTTCTCGATCATCATTCACGCGCCGGAGTGTTTCTCGAACAACCGGTCGTGTCCGCATCGCCCGAGCTCCTTTCCGGCGACGATGCGCTGTGCCCCGGCACGGTGATCGGCACCTACACAATCGTCCGGGAGCTCGGCCGCGGCGGCATGGGGCGCGTGTACGCGGCAAAGGACGAACGGCTCGGGCGGTTTGTCGCGTTGAAGCAGCTGGGGCCGACGATGGCGCGCAGCGCGACGTATCGCGAACGGCTGCGGCGCGAAGCGCAAGCGGCCGCGGCGCTCACGCATCCGGGCATTTGCACTGTCTACGCGCTCGAGGAGATCGACGGCGAACTGTTCATCGCGTCCGAGCTCGTCGAGGGCCGCACGCTGCGTGATGAAATCGACAGCGGCCGGAGCTCCTTCGAGACCATCCTGCGGACATCGCGCGAGCTGGCGTCGGCGCTCGGCAGCGCGCACGAAAAAGGCATCGCGCATCGCGACCTCAAGCCGGAAAACCTCATGCGCACACGCGACGGCCGCCTGAAGGTTCTCGACTTCGGGCTGGCGCGGATCGAGACGGTGCCCGAGGGCGTGGCGTCAGGGTCGCCGAACCTGACGCTTCCCGGCATGCTGGTCGGCACACCGGCGTACATGGCGCCCGAGCAGGTGAATCGGCAGGCTGCCGACGCGCGCGCCGACGTGTTCGCGTTCGGCAGCGTGATGTACGAGTACGCATCCGGCGTGCATCCGTTCGCGGCGGCGAACCCGATTGCGACGCTCGCGCGTGTCCTCGAAAGCGATGCATCGCCGCTCGAGGCGCGCGTGCCATCGCTGCCGCGCGCATATTGCGTCGTCATCGAACGATGTCTTCGAAAGTCCGCCGGCGAGCGGTTCCAGTCGGCTGGGGATATCGCGGCCGCGCTCGACCTGATCGATCTGTCCACGCCGACGATTCATCGTTCGACATGGTGGCGCGTGCATCAGCTCGCGCTGATCGCGATGTATGTCGTGGCATCGGCGGTCGCGTGGGGTTTCAAGGAGTCCTTCCCCCGCGACGCCTCGCTGTGGCTGTTCATCGGCGTCGGCTGCGCGTCGGCCATCGCGGGTGTGGTGCGCGGCCATTGGCTGTTCACCGAAGCCATGAATCGCGCGCGGATCGTCGTCGAACAGCGCCGCGCCGCCCGCCTCGTGACGGCGATGGATCTGCTGATCGCGGCGTCGCTCGTCGCCGACGCGTTGCTGATCGCTTCGGTACGACCGCTATGGACGGTGCTTGCGATCGGCCTCGCCGTCGGCGTGGCGCTCGCGGCGCTGCTCATGGAGCCCGCAACGACCGCCGCCGTGTTCGGAGAACACCGATGATCGCGATCGAAATCAGAGCGCCCGGCGGACCCGACGTGCTCGTCCCCGCCGAACGCACCAAACCGACTGCCGCGGCGGGGGAGGTGCTGATCAAGGTCGCGTGCGCCGGCGTGAATCGGCCCGACCTCATGCAGCGCCTCGGCAAGTATCCACCGCCGCCTGGCGCGTCGGACATCCCTGGCCTCGAAGTCGCGGGCACGGTTGAAGCCGTCGGCGCGGATGTCGAAGGATTTAAGCCGGGCGATCGCGTTTGCGCCCTCCTGGCGGGCGGCGGCTACGCGGAGTACCTGCGTCGCGCCGGCGCCTCAGTGCCTTCCCGTGCCGGACGGAATCAGTTTGATCGAGGCGGCAGCCGTACCTGAGACGTTCTTCACGGTGTGGACCAACGTATTCGAACGCGGACGCCTGAAACGCGGTGAATCGCTGCTCGTCCATGGCGGCTCGAGCGGTATCGGGACGACCGCGATTCAGCTCGGCCGCGCTCTCGGTGCCCGCGTCTTCGCCACCGCCGGATCCGCGGAGAAGTGCGCCGCGTGCGAACGCATCGGCGCGGAACGCGCGATCAATTATCGCGAGGCCGACTTTGTCGCGGCCTTTCGCGAGTTGTCGGCAGGCAGGGGCGTCGACGTGATCCTCGACATGGTCGGCGGCGACTATTTTTCGCGGAACATCGAACTGCTGGCGATGGAGGGCCGGCTCGTTCAGATCGCCACGTTGCGCGGCAGCAAGGCCGAGATCGTCCTGCCGACGATCATGCAGCGGCGGTTGACCATCACCGGTTCGACGCTGCGGGCACGCTCGGTGGCTGAAAAAGGCGCGATCGCGCGCGCGCTGCACGAGCACGTGTGGCCGCTGCTCGAGGCCGGCCGGGTGAAGCCGGTCGTGTACCGCACGTTCCCGCTTCGTGACGCATCCGCGGCGCACAAGCTGATGGAGAGCGGCGAGCATATTGGCAAGGTGGTCCTCACCATCGAGTGATCTGGTAATTGGGTGATCGGGTGATTGGGTGATCGGGTGATCGGGTGATCGGTGATTGGGTGATCTGGTGATCGGGAGATTGATGGGTCGATTGGAAATCGATTTATCAATTGCCCAATCAATCCCCCCAATCAATCCCCAATCAATCCCGCCAATCAATCCCCCAATCACCAGATCACCAAATCACCAGATGTACAATTGGCCCCCATATGGACAACATCACGAGTCTGCAGGTTACTGATACGAAGACTGGAACCGGCGCCGCCGCCGCGTCGGGCAAGGAAGTCACCGTCCACTACACGGGATGGCTGTACGACCCGAAGGCGGCCGACAAACACGGCAAGAAGTTCGACAGCTCGCGCGATCGCGGGGAGCCGTTCGCGTTCAAGCTCGGCGCGCGGCAGGTGATCAGCGGCTGGGATATGGGCGTCGCCGGCATGAAGGTGGGCGGCCAGCGGACGCTGATCATTCCGTCCGACCTCGGCTACGGCTCGCGCGGCGCCGGCGGGGCGATTCCGCCCAATGCGACGCTTGTGTTCGACGTCGAGCTCCTTGGCGTGAAGTAGCGCACGCGTCGTGGAATACGTCCGCCTCGGATCAACAGGCCTGAAGGTCTCGCGTATTTGCCTCGGCACGATGACCTACGGCACGCCGCAATGGCGGCCGTGGGTGCTCGACGAGGCTCAGAGCCGGCCGTTCTTCACGCGCGCCGTTGAAGCCGGCATCAATTTCTTCGACAGCGCCGACATGTACTCGCGGGGCGTCAGCGAAGAGGTGCTCGGCCGCGCGCTCAAAGAGTTCCTCCCGCGCGATCAAGCGGTCGTGGCGACCAAGGTCTTCTACGCGATGGGCGACGGTCCGAACGATCGCGGTCTGTCGCGGAAGCACATCTTCGACGCGATCGACGCATCGCTCCGCCGGTTGGGCCTCGACCACGTCGACCTGTACCAGATTCATCGGTTCGATGCCGGCACTCCGATCGAGGAAACGCTCGAAGCGCTCCACGACGTCGTGAAAGCGGGCAAGGCGCGCTACCTCGGCGCCTCGAGCATGAGCGCGTGGCGATTCGAGAAGATGCTGCGCGTCGCCGACGCGCACGGCTGGACGCGCTTCGTCAGCATGCAGAATCATTACAACCTCGTGTACCGCGAAGAAGAACGCGAAATGATGCCGCTCTGCCGCGAAGAGGGCATCGGCGTGATCCCCTGGAGCCCGCTCGCCCGCGGGTTTCTCGCGGGAAACCGTAAGCGAGGCGATCGCGGCGAGACGCTTCGCGCGAAAACCGACGAGTTCTCGCACCAGCTGTATTGCGCCGATTCGGATTTCACCATCGCCGATCGCGTCGCGGCGATGGCTGCCGAACGCGGCGTGAGGCCGGCGCAGATCGCGCTCGCCTGGCTCCTCGCGCAACCGGGCGTGACCGCGCCGATTGTCGGTGCTTCCAAGATCGCGCATCTTGACGATGCGATCGGCGCGCTCGACGTCAGGCTCAGCGACGATGAGCGGCGCGCCCTCGAGGAGTTGTACCAACCGCATCCCGTGCTCGGGCATTGATCTCCAGCCGGTCATTCGTCTCGCTCCAGCACCGGAATTTCCGGCTGATCTGGATCGGTCTCTTTGTCTCCTTCTGCGGATCGATGATGCAGAACGCGGCGCTGCTGTGGCACGTCTCGCTGCTCGTCAGCCCTGGCCGCAAAGGCCTCGCGCTCGGCACCGTCGGTCTCGTCAAGGTCGTGCCGATTGTCGTGTTCTCCATGGTCAGCGGCGTCGTCGCCGACGCATGGAATCGGCGGCGCCTGATGCTGGCCACGCAGATTGGCGCGGCGCTCGTCGCCCTCGGTCTTGCGTACGTGGCGTTCCACGGCGTCGCCAAGGTCTGGCCGATTTACGCGCTGGCGGCGCTCGGCGCGGCAGTCGGCGCCTTCGACATGCCGGCGCGACAGGCGCTCGTGCCGACGCTCGTGCCGCGCGAACATCTGCCGAACGCGATCACGCTGAACACGATCATGTTTCAGACGGCGTCGGTGCTCGGTCCGGCGCTGGGCGGTCTGCTGATTGGCGTGTCGGGCGTCGGCTGGGTGTATGTGGCGAACGCCATCTCCTTCGGGTTCGTCGTGGTCGCGCTGATCATGATGCGCGGCGTCCCGGCGCGCGCGCCACGCGAGGACGGGACGACCGACGATGTGTCGATGCGGGCGGCGGGGGAGGGGCTGCGGTTCGTCTTCCGCTCGCCGCTCATCCGGTCGACGATGCTCCTCGATTTTTTCGCGACGTTCTTTTCGTCGGCGACGGCGCTCCTGCCGATATTTGCGCAGGACATCCTGAAGGTTGGCGCGAGCGGGTACGGCTGGCTGTATGCGGCGCCGGCGGCGGGCGCTCTCGTCACGAGCGCGGTAATGGTGCCGCTGACGGATCGCATCCGACACCGCGGCCTGACGCTGCTCTGGGCGGTCGCGGGCTACGGCCTTACGACGATCGTCTTCGGCATCTCGCGATCGTTCTGGCTCACATTCACATGCCTCGCTCTCACGGGCGCGACCGACACGGTCAGCATGGTCATCCGGAACATCGTCCGCCAGCTCGAGACGCCCGATCGGCTCCGCGGGCGCATGACCGGGGTGAACATGGTCTTTTTCATGGGTGGCCCGCAGCTGGGCGAGCTCGAGGCCGGTGCGCTCGCGAACTGGCTGGGCGCGACGTTTTCCGTGGTGAGCGGCGGCGTCGGCTGTTTGATCGCGACCGCGTGGGTGTCGGCGACCACTCCTGCGCTGCGCCACTACCGCAGCGGCGAGGCGACGGCGGCGGTACCGTGAAGAACGATGTAAGGCGGGCGCCGCAATCATGGCGTAAGATTTCCGCGATCGGCATGGCATCCACAGGCGTTCCACCGACGGACGGAGAATCGAACTGATTATCGGCTTCGCCCTCTTCACCATCGCGCTCGCGCTGCGCGGCGCGAGCGCCAACAGCCTCGTCCGCCGCCGGCTGCTGACGACGAGCGTGCTGTTCGCTCTCTACGCGATAGCGATGGCGGTGCTCGCCCGCGTCCGCGTCCCCGACGGCGTGGCGGCGCAGATCGCCACCCTCAGCCCGCTCCTGCTCGCGTTCGGCGTCGCGTCGCTGGTCGTCGTGGTGGCGATCAACCCTTGGCGCGAAGATCGCTTGCCGGACCGCTTTCCGACGATCGTGCAGGACGCGATCATCATCGTGCTGTTCGCGCTCATGGCGATGCTGTTCATGCCGGAGAAGGTCCTCGCGACCACGGCGGTGGGCGCCGTCGTCATCGGCTTCGCGCTGCAGGACACGCTCGGCAATCTCTTTTCGGGTCTCGCGATTCAAATCGAGAAGCCGTTCCGCGTCGGGCACTGGGTGACCGTCGCCGGCACCGACGGCCTCGTCACGGAGGTGACGTGGCGCGCGACGAAGATCCGGACGAAGGCGGGCAATTTCCTCGTCGTGCCGAACAGCGTCGTCGCGAAGGAAATCGTGACGAACTATTCGGAGCCCACGCGCGAGACGCGGCTGGAGGTTGAGGTCGGCGCGAGCTACGACGTACCGCCGAACGACGTGAAAGCGGTGATCGTCCGTGCGCTGCGGAACCAGCCGCTGCTCGTGCGGGAACGCGAGCCGGAAGTGCTCATCGCCGATTTCGCAGCTTCAGCCGTGACATATCGCGTCCGCGTATGGACCACCGACTTCGCGGCCGATCAGCGCGTTCGGGACGAGGTGCGGACGCGGATCTACTACGCGTTCCGTCGAAGCAACATCGAGATCCCGTACCCGGTCCAGGTGGAATATCAGCGCACGATGGCACCGTCGCGGCCGGTGCCGGCGCCGAAACCCGCGCAGGATATCCTGGGCGCCGTCGAGATTCTGTCGTCGCTGACGACGGAGCAGCGCGCGCGCCTGTCGGCATCTGGCCCTGATCTCTACGCGGCGGGCGAGATCATCGTGCGCGAGGGCGATGCGGGGAGCTCGATGTTCGTCGTCCAGAGTGGCGAAGCCGCGGTGACGCTCGCAGGAACCGACGGCGACGTTGCGCGGCTGCCGCCCGGGGCGTTCTTCGGGGAGATATCGCTGTTGACCGGCGAGCGGCGCACGGCGACGGTGACCGCGGTTCAGGACTGCGAAGTGATCGAAATCGGCGCGGACGCATTCCGCGAACTCGTCCTGGCGGATCCGGCGATTGTCGAGCGGGTGACGGCCGCCGTGAGTGCGCGGCGGGAGGAGCTCGAGCGCCACCGGACGACGCGCGGCACGATGAAAGAGTCGCCGGAGCTCGCGCACACCTTTCTCGCGCGCGTCCGGCAGTTTTTACGTCTTTCGCCGTCTTGACGCGGCTACGCGATTCCCTTCTTGAATGCGCTGACCTCCGAGTCGGTCACCGTCACGTGGACGGGCGCGCTGTTGGCGCCTCCCTTCGCTGCGCGATCGGGACCGAGGCCGCGCGACCCGCCAGAGGCCGACACCTGCGCCGACTGGCGCTCGGCGGTGGGCCCCGGCTTGAGGCTCGCGATCCCGAATCCTTTCTTCTTCGGCGCCTCCTCGGGCTTGTCGGAACTCTTGTCGGCGCTCTTGCTGCCGCCCGTGTCGTCCTTGCTCGCGGATTTTGAGCCGGTGAGGCCCGCAGCGCCGTCGGGGACGGTGGTGATGGAAGTGACCGGCGCCGGCTCGTACTTGATGTTCGTCTTGTAGCGCGCTTCGACGAGCGCGCCGGTCTTTGCGCCTGCCAGTCGCCTGATCGCGTCGATCCGCTCCTTGGTTTCTGGGTGCGACGCGAAGAGGCCGTTGCGCTCGGGCTGATCCTTGTTGCGATCGTCGAGGCGCGCGAGGAAATCGGCGAGCGTGGCGGGTGCGTACCCGACCTTGCCGGTCAGGGTCACCGACACGTGGTCGGCGTCGAGCTCGTCGCCGCGGTCGAACTTGTTCTCGAGAACCATCTCGTACGCCCTGTTCGCGATCTGATCCAGCATCGGCGCGCGATCCGACAGCGTCTGGTTCGCGCCGAGCTGCACGGCCTTGTTCTTCTTGATCGCGTTCACGGTGTGCCTGTGCGCGACGTGACCGATTTCGTGCGCGAGCACGCCGGCCAGCTCCGCCTCGTTCCGAATGAGACCGAGCGCGCCGCGCGTGATGTGAACGATGCCGCCGGGTGAGGCAAACGCGTTGACGCCGTCGGTGTCGAGCACGATGAAGCGCCACGGCAGGTTCGGACGCTCGGACTGTTGCGCGAGCGCGATACCGACGAGCGTAACGTATTTGTGGACGGCCGCGTCCTGCACGACGCCGAACCGCTGCCGAATCTTGGCGCTCACGTCCTCGCCGATCTTCCGTTCCTCGTCCTCGGACACGTCCAGGCTGTCGACCTTTGTCTTGGCGCCCTCCGCCTTCTTGAGCACGTTGCCCAGGCCGCCCAACTGCGCGTGGGCCGGAGCGGCGAGGGCCATCATGGCGACGACTATGAAGATCGGCTGCTTCATAAGGTTGTCTCGTGTTCGCGCTCGCCTTCTCGCCCAATGAGCTCGAAAATCGCGACCGCTTCGGTCTTGCCTTTGACTTTGACGTTTCCCAACGGCCGGCACCGGTACCCCCCGGTCAGCCGCTCGCGCGTCGCGTTGCTGATGATAATACTGGTGCCGTAATCTTTATTCAGGGATTCGAGACGGGCCCCGAGGTTGACGGCGTCGCCGATCACGGTGTAACTCATGATTGCCTCCGATCCGATGTTGCCGGCGATCATGGGTCCCGTGTTGATGCCGACGCCGATCTCGAGCTTGTCGAATCGCCCTTCCGTCGCCCATCGTGCGTTCAAGTCCTTGAGTGCCGCGATCATGTCGAGTGCCGCGTCGACCGCGTGATCCGCGTGCCGGGGATCGTCGAGCGGCGCGCCGAAAAGCGCCATCACCATATCGCCGACGAACTTGTCGACCGTACCGTGATGCCGGAAAACGATCGCGACCATCTGGCTGAAATATTCGTTCAGCATGCCGACGACGTCTTCGGCCTGACGCTGTTCGGTCACGCTGGTGAAGCCACGGATATCCGAGAAGAGGACGGTCATCTCGCGCCGCTCGCCGCCTAGGTGCGCCAGCGCCGGGTTTGCGACGAGCTGGTCGTAGATATCTTTCGAGACGTACTGGCTGAACAATTTCTTCATCTTGCGCTTCTCACGGCCTTCGACGAAGTACTGATAGCCGACGCCGCCGAAGAGCGCGAGGCACGATCCGATTGCTGGCTGTGAAAGGTTCAGCCACAGGCCGTTGGCGAGCAGGTGTGTGGCGAACCATCCGAGAAGCGCCAGGAACGCGATCGTCAATGTCGTTGCCCACCACGCAGGGATCGCCGCCGACACCGCGCCGACGAGCACCGCGGCCGCCGCGACCGACGCCACGCGGACAGCGAGAGCGGGTTCAGCGATGAACCGATTCGACAGAATGTCGTCGGCGACCGCCGCGTGAACGTTGATGCCCGGCATCTTGCCGCGCGAGAAGGGCGTCTCGAACACGTCGAACAACCCCGCCGCTGTGGTGCCCACGAACACAATCTTGCCCGCGAAAACCGCCGGGTCGATGACCGGCGTCATCTTCGCGTTGATCTGCTCCTGCGATTGCAGAACGTCAAAGAACGAATAAGTTGCGTACGTGCGGCTCTTCAGATCGGTGAGCAGCGCCGGCCCGCGAAAATTGATCAGCCCCCAGAGATAGCTCAGCGTGCCTTCTGACGACTGCACATGACGCCACTGAAGCGGCATGGTGCGCTCGCGGTAGCGCAGCCGGTCGCCGTCCAGGCGCACCTCCGTGGGCGCAATGCCCGCCGCGCGCAGGGCCGCGACGACGCCGAGCGAGGGCACGACGTGCCCGTGGCTTCGAACGAACGGCACGATGTGCCGCAGCGGGCCGTCCGCGTCGAGAATCAGAAGGTTGTGGCCGAGAGCCGATGCGGCGCTCGCCAACAGTCCGAACGGCGGCAGCACCCCCTTGCGATCGAGGATGCCGGGCACATCGAGCGGCGCGCCGCCCGCGGGCAGGCGGTCGACCTCAGGTGTCTCCGCGTCGTACGACGCATCGGCCAGGAGGATCACGTTGCCCGCTGCCTTGACCGAATCCGCCAACGCTTGATCCGACTCCGCGCCCGACCACGTGGAGTCGCCGTACTTGAATCCGCTGCGCGTGTCGGCGTCGGCGAAGTCGATGTCGTAGACAATCAGCTTGGCGCCGGCATGCGCGAGAAAGTCGATGAGGCTCGAGTGTACGACTCGCGGCCACGGCCATCGGCCGGCGAAGGGCTGTAACAGGCGAAGCGACCCTTCGTCGATGTCTATGAGCGCAATATCCGTCCGCGCGGTCTCCGGACGTGCGGTATGCGCGAGTCGCCAGTCGTAGGTTTTCAGCTCAATCGCGACGAGGGGCTGCAGATCGCCGCCGAACGACGTGAGCAGCGCGTCCGCGCCGAGCACGAGCAGGGCCGCCGAGAGGCCGATGAGAATTCCTGCGACCAGCTGCCGCACAGGTCAGTATTATCCTGCGGGAACCGGTGGACGGACGTTCGAGTGGCTGCGGCGCTACCGCGGCGGCGAGGCGACCGCGGAGGTGCCATGGGACGAGTCGTCGTGGGTCTGATTTCGGATACTCACGGCCTGCTGCGGCCGGAAGTTGCAGCGGCATTCGCGCGCGTGGATTTGATCCTGCACGCCGGGGACGTCGGCGGCGCCGACGTGCTCGAGGCGCTTGCCGCCATAGCGCCGATCGAGGCCGTTTACGGGAACGTGGACGATCCCGAGGATCCGGCGCTCGCGAAAGAGCGCGTCGCCACCGTCGGGGGGATCACCATCCATGTCAGCCATGGCCATGAGCTCGGGCGGCCGACTCCGGAGCTCGCGCTGGCGCGATATTCAGGCGACGTCGTGGTGTTCGGCCATACACATCGCGCGGTCGTGGTTCGCACCGCGGCCGGCCGTCTGGCCGTGAATCCGGGCGCCGCAGGTCCGCGGCGCTTCGACCTGAAGCCGAGCGTTGCACGCCTCGTGATCGAGGATCGCAGCGTTCACGTGGAGGCCGTCGCTGTGGGTTAGAGCCGGGTACAGAAGTTAGAACTGAGAACTCAGAACTCAGAAGTTCATTTCCACACACTTCTAAATTCCGAGTTCTCAGTTCTCAGTTCTGAGCCTGCTAGCGCCAGAAGCCGACGACGGAGGCGATTCGCGCATCGGATCCAAACACGAACACGTTCGTCCCGCTGCCTCGCGTCTGTCCATCCGCGGCGAGGGCGACCCACTCCGCCAGCACCGTTCCTTGACAATGCCGGACCTCGCCCGTGCGCTTCAGCGTGATGCCGGGCATGAAGCGCAGCGCCGCACCAACGTGCGACACGAGATCGCCGATTCCCGAAATCATGCTGAATCGATCGCGGAACTGCACATCGTCTCGCGCGATTGAGACCAGCGTTTCCCGGCGCTCTCGTTCGTCGCCAATCGACCAGACGGCAAACCACCGGTCCACGAGATCGGAGGCGTTCGCATGGACCTCGTTGGCCACGAGATTGCCGAAGAGCGAGAGCTGGTAGCGCCAACCCTGCACGTGATGATCACGAACGGCGGCATCGGCGAACACGTGGGTGAGCCGAAGGCGCGTGGTGTCGCCGTATGGCTCGAGCTCGATGGTCACCCGAGACGCCCCGGGCGGAATCGGCTGGCCGCTGACGAAGCCGTACGTGAAGACGATCCGGTCGGGCCGTGAGACCTCGACGACCTCGCCCGCGACTTCCGTCGCATCGGGATATCTGATGCGCACGGCGCCCCCAGGCGTCGGATCAATCGTCGAACCCGCGCCCCACCAGGCGGCCCAGCGGGCGTTATCAGTGAAAAAACGAAACACTGTTTCGCGTGTGGCGGCGATGAGAACCGTGCGGTCGAGCGCGTGCGTGAGGGTCATGAGCGGCATCTCCATGTCCATTAGTTTAGTATTAACTAAAATGAAAGTCAACGCGTCAACGCGCGTGTCATTTCGACGCCGCGAATTCGACGGTGACCTCGGGGCCAAGATTCAGCTTCAGCCCGGGCACCGTGGCCAGGACGCCTTTCACCTCATCCCCCGTTTTCGCCGCGCGGATACGCGCGAGCACGTCGTCTTTGAGCAGTTGGTCGACGTCGACGTCGAGGAGCGTGACGCGGTTACCGTCGACATACGGGGAGCTGGCGCGGACGAGGGTGCCCGCCGGTTCGACCTCGATCGCGATGTGCGCGCCCGTCAGAAACGGTCGCACCATCGCAATCTGTTCGGCCGCGGGCAGTGCGCTTCCGCCGTCGGCGAGGAGCGGCTGCGGGACCGTGATTCGGAGAAGCGAATGGCCGTTGTCGAGCGTCGTCATCGCGCAGGTCACGCCGGCGCCGCTTTGGCCAGAGACGAGGCCAGGCGCCGGCGCATCGAACCCGATATGCACCTGGTTGATGTCGGTGAACGCATACGTGATCGCGCGTCCCTGCCCGGCGGCGTCTGTGATCGGCGTCGACGACACGTAGGTGACGCCCTCGCCGAGCCGCGACGCAGCGCCGCGCGCCGACTCCTCCGATAACGGATCGAAGCCGCGCGCGCCTCCGCCCATCGACATCTGTCCGAGCTGCGCGAGCCCGGCGGCGGTGATGTACTGGCGCTGCTCGATCGTGCCGGTCCCGTCGGGCGAGACTTTGATGGTCGTCGTGGACTGAAAACAGCCGGCGGCGGCAAGCGCAGCGGTGAAGAGGAGAGCGAGGCGCCGATCACGCATGAGACAACATGCCACACATTCGCGCCGGCCGCGTTAGAATCCGCGGATGCTGAACAGATTGATCACGGCGCCACTCCTCGCCGTCGCCGCCTGCGCGATCGTTTTTGCCGAGCAGCCCAGGCCGACGAGAGGCGTCGAAAAAGATGTGACGGCCCTCGGGTTCAAGCTGCACTACATCGAAGCCGGCAGCGGGGCGCCCGTCGTGCTGCTGCACGGCCTCGGCGGCGATGGCAGCCGCTGGGCCCCGAACATCGCGGAGCTGGCGAAGGACTTCCACGTATTCGCGCTCGATCAGATTGGATTCGGACAATCAGACAAGCCGCTGGCGAATTACCACACGGGCATGCTGGCGGAGTTCCTCGTCGATTTCATGGCGGCCGTGAATGTGCCGAAGGCATCGCTCGTCGGCAACTCGATGGGCGCGTCGGTCGCGTTGTACACGGCGGTGCACTATCCCGCCAAGGTCGATCGCATCGTGCTGGCTGACGGCGGCGGCTTCCGCCGCCGGCGGCGCGACGCCGCAGACCGTGTCCTCGGCCGAAGTCCAACGGCGCCGCGCGCTCCAGAACAGCACGACGCGCGAGGAGACACGCGAGTTCTTCAGGATCCTCTTCCACGACAAGAGCCTCGTCACCGACAAGATGGTCGACGAGCAGCTCGCGATGCGGCTGCGGTCCGCGTTTACCATCTCGAAGATTCAGGAGGCCGGCGATCGCGGCTCCGTGTCGGAGGCGGAGGTGCGTAGCTGTGAAGGCACCGACGCTCGTCGTCTGGGGCAAATATGACGAGCTCGCGAATCCGTCGACGGCTGACCGCCTCGAGCGGACCATTCCGGGCGCGAAGAAAGTGATCATCGATAACTGCGGCCACATGCCGCAGATCGAGAAGGCCGACGAGTTCAACCGGGTCGTCCGCGAGTTCCTGCAGGGCCGCGCCGCGACCGACCGATGAGGCGAGGGCCGCTCGTCGCCGCGATGGGGTGTGGGATTGCGATGTTCTCGAACGTCGCCGGCTGGGTACGGCCGGCCGACGCGGCAGAGACGATCGCCAGCCGGAGCCTCGCCGGCGCGAGGCACGAGATCGCGACCATCATCGCCCGAAGTGGAGCCGACGTCGCTGTTGCTTTCCGGACCCTCGACGGCCGAAACGAACTGCTGATTCGTCCCGACGTCGAGTTCCATGCCGCCAGCACCATGAAGGTTCCGGTCATGATCGAGCTTTTTCGAGAGGCGCGCCTCGGCGCGTTGAAGCTTGACGACCTGGTACGCGTCACGAACGAGTTCCACAGCATCGTGGACGGCAGCCCTTACAAGCTGGAGGCGGACGTCGACTCGGACGCCGATATCTATACGCACATCGGCGGGCAGCTGTCCTACCGGCAGTTGTGCGAGGCGATGATCACGACGAGCAGCAATCTCGCCGCAAACATCCTCATCGAGCATCTCGGCGCGAAACGCGTTCAGGCGACGACTGACGCGCTCGGCGCCCGAGGCATGCATGTGCTGCGGGGCGTCGAAGACACGAAGGCTTTTGAGAAGGGTCTCAACAACACGACCAGCGCGCGAGCGCTCCTGACGTTGATGGAGGCCATCGCGAATGGCACCGCCGGCGACCATGCGTCGACCGAAGAGATGATCGCGATTCTCGAGCGTCAGACGTTCAACGACCGCATCCCGGCCGGCTTACCGCCGGGGATGACGGTGGCGCACAAGACCGGCGAGATCACAAAAATCCAGCACGACGCCGCCATCGTGTTCGCGCCGAGGCCCTTCGTCCTCATCGTCCTCGTCCGCGGCGTCGAGGACGCCAAACAGGGCGGCGCGCTGATCGCCCTGATCACGCGAACACTTTACGCGGCGACGCAACCCTGATCAGCGCTAACGGGCCGAGGACCGGTCGCGTGGCACATAGCTTTCCTGCCACCACGACGGCTGTTCGTAATGCGGACGTTCCCACACCGCGACCGTCACGTCGGTGACGCAGCATGCCTGGGTTGTTTCTTCACCAAGACGCGCGAGGTCCGCGTCGCTCAGTTTCGCGAATTCGGCTTTATCGAAGCCGGGGAAGTTCTTCACGCGGTCACGCGGCACGTCGGCGACGATTGCGTCGCTCTCACGATCCAGCTGCGCGTGGCCAATCGGCAGAAGGAAATGCTTCGTTTTAAACCAGCCGCTGGCGTCCACGACGATGTAGTACGGCCGGCCGGAGTTCACGTCGACGACGAAGCCGTCGACTTTGCCGAGCTTGTCGCCGGTCGGCGTCTTCACGGCCAGTTTGCCGAAGTCGACTGTCGAATCGTCGAGGTCGGCGACATCCAGAATTCTCAGCCACGGGCGCGGGTGATCCATAGAGGCCTCCGATCTTCAGTTCGGAGCAAGATTCGCGCCCGCGTCGGATGCGACACCTACGCTATGATTTCCGAATGGACCTGCTCGCGCCCGCCGAAGCCCCCGCCGCACCGCCGCTGCGCGATCGTGCGGCGATCGACGATCGATTCAAGTGGAATCTCGCCCACATCTTCGAGAGCTGGGATGCGTGGCAGGCCGCGTACTCCACGCTCGAGAAGAAAATCGCGGCGTACGCGGCGCTTCAAGGCACGCTTATCGAAAGGCGCCGACGAGCTGCTCGGCGCCTTGAAGCTCGCCGACGACATCGGCCAGCTCACCTATAAGGTGTGGTACTTCGCCTCGCTGCGCTACGACGAAGACCAGCGGGACAACCAGATCAACGCGAAGCGCCAGCAGGTGCAGATCCTGTTTGCAAAGGCCGGCCAGGCGATGGCGTGGTTCAATCCTGAACTCCTCGCCATTCCGCTGACCACGGCGCAGCAGTGGCTGACGGCCAATCGCGAGCTCGCCGTGTATCGCTTCGTCATCGAGGACCTGTATCGCCAGCAGGAGCACGTGCTCGATGAAAAGGGCGAGCATCTGCTCTCGCTCTCCAGCCGGCTCTCGACGACGCCGAACGACGCCTACGCCGCGCTGTCGACGGCCGACGTGAAGCATCCGACGATTGAGCTGTCCTCGGGCGACGACGGTGACGCTCACCTACGGGCAGTATCGCGCGATCCTTTCGACCAACCGTCATCAACCGGATCGCGCGCGGGCGTTCGCCGCATTTCATGCCGTCTTCGACGCCAACGTCAACACGTACGCGTCCCTTTACAACGCGGTGCTGCAGCGCGATTGGTTTCACGCGCAAGCGCGCGGATACGCCTCGACGCTCGAGGCGGCGCTGCACGGCAACAACATCCCGCCGTCGGTCGTCGAAAATCTGATCTCCACGACGAAAGCGGGCACCGAGCCGCTTCAGCGCTATCACCGGCTTCGCAAGCGCGTCCTCGGCCTCGAGTGCGTACCACACGTACGACACGACGATTCCGCTCGTGGACTTCGATCGCAAGTATCCGTACGACGACGTTCTGGAGTGGCTGCCGGCGTCTGTGGCGCCGCTCGGCGCCGATTACCAGCGCCAGCTGCGCGACGTTCTATTCGGCGACTGGATTGATGTCTACGAGAATCCAGGCAAGCGGAGCGGCGCGTACTCAGCGCCGGTGTACGGCGTGCATCCGTACATGCTGCTCAACTACAACGACACTCTCGATGCGGTGTTCACGCTCGCCCACGAGATGGGCCACTCGATGCACACGCTGCTCTCGAACGCGCATCAGCCGTTCGTCTACTCGAACTACGAAATCTTCGTTGCGGAGGTGCCGTCGACGTTGAGCGAAGCGCTCTTCCTCGACTACATGCTCGAGCACGCCGCCGACGATCGCGAGCGGATCGTCCTGTTGCAGCATGCCATCGACGGCATCGCGTCGACCTTCTACACGCAGGTGATGTTCGCCGACTACGAGCTGCAGGCGCACCGCCTGGTCGAGGAGGGCAAGCCGGTGACCGCCGACGCGTTGGCCGACATCTATTTCGGCCTGCTCAAGGCGTATCACGGCGACGCCATGACCTACGACGAGCTCTCGCGGGTCACCTGGGCACGTATCCCGCACTTCTACAGCACGCCCTACTACGTGTATCAATACGCGACCTGCTTCGCCTCGAGCGCCGAGCTGATGCAGCAGCTCTCAGCCGACACGAAAGACAATCGGGCGGCAGCGGTCGAGCGCTATCTGACCCTGCTGAAGTCTGGCGGCAGCGACCACCCGATGGCGCTGTTGAAGCGGGCGGGCGTCGATTTGAGCCGTCCCGAAACCGTCCGCGCCGTCGTCGCTCAGCTCGATCGCCTGGTGACGCAGCTGGAAACGGCCATCGACACACTCGCCGGCTCCTAGATTCGCCGCTACGCTTTGGGTGGGATGCGCAGCATCGCGTGCGTCGCGCCGATGCACGCGTTCATTACCACCGTCAGCCCTCCGGCCTCGGCCCGTGCCGCCGCATCCTCGTTTTCGATCCCGGTCTGGAGCCACAGCGCCTTCGCACCAATCGTGACCGCATCGTCGGCGATCGAGGGGGTGTCCTCAGGCCGCCGGAAGACGTCGACGATATCGATCTTCTCGGGGACGTCGATGAGCGAGGGATACGCGCGCTCGCCGAGGACCTCCGTCTCGCGGGGGTTTACCGGGATCACTTTGTACCCGACTTTCTGAAGCCGCTGCATGATCCCGTGCGACGCCTTCTCCGGGTTTGACGACGCGCCGACCATTGCGATCGTGGTCGCGTTCTTGAGCAATGTCGTGAGCGCTGCGTCGGACGGATTGGTGTGGGCCATCCGACGAGTATAATTCGCGCCACATGTGGAAAACATCGCTCCTCGGCGTCGTCGCGCTGGCGACGGCCGGTCTGTCGTGCGCGCGCCCGAGTCATCCCGCAGCGGATGTGGTGATCACGCACGCGAACATCTGGAGCGGCGACGCGGCCACACCCGGTGCGAACGCGATTGCGATCATCGGTGAGCGCATCGTGGCCGTGGGCGGCGCTGCGGAAATCGAGAGCTGGCGCGGCGCCGGCACGCGCGAGATCGACGCGGGCGGACGACGGGTAGTTCCCGGCTTCAACGACGCCCACGTGCACTTTGTCGACGGCGGCTCTCAACTCGACTACCTCGATCTGAAAGATGCGGCAACCGCGCAGGAATTTGTCGCGGAGGATCGGCGAACGGGCGAAGACGCTGCCGGCGGGCGAGTGGATGCTCGGCGGCAACTGGGACGATCAGAGCTGGACGCCGGCGCGGCTGCCTACGAAAGAGATGATCGATTCGCTGACCCCGTCGACGCCGGTGTTCCTGAATCGGTACGACGGGCACGCGGCGCTGGCGAATTCGCTCGCGCTGAAGCTGGCAGGCGATGACCGCGAAGACGCCCGATCCGCCGGGAGGCGAGATCGTCCGCGACGCCGCAGGATATCCGACGGGAGTGCTGAAGGACGCGGCGATGGGATCGGTCAATCGGGTGATTCCGCCCGCGACGCCCGAACGCCGGAAGCACGCGATCGCGCGCGCGATGGAGCATGCCGCCTCGCTCGGCGTCACGAGCGTGCAGGACATGAACCCGCCGTACGAAGACATCGCAGTGTACGCCGACCTCCTCAACGAGGGAAAACTGACGGTTCGCATCTCCGCCGCGCCGATGGAAACAGGATGGCAGGACCAGGCGAAGATCGGCATTCGCCGCGGCTTCGGATCGGCGTGGCTGCGGCTCGGCGCCGTCAAAGGATATGCGGACGGTTCGCTCGGGTCGACGACGGCGTTCTTCTTCCAGCCGTACACCGATGCGCCGAACACGCGCGGGCTGCTGTCGGACGAGATGCAGCCGCTCGACCAGATGCGCGCGCGACTGATGGGTGCGGACAAGGCCGGCTTGCAGCTGTGCATCCACGCGATCGGCGACGCGGCGATCTCGCAGATTCTCGATCTCTTCGGGGACGTCGTGAAGGCGAACGGACCGCGCGATCGACGGCTGCGGATCGAGCATGCGCAGCACATCGCGCCGAAGGATTTCGATCGCTTTGCGGCCCTCGGCGTGATTGCGTCGGTGCAGCCGTATCAAGCCATCGACGATGGGCGATGGGCGGAGCGGCGGATCGGACCCGAGCGCGTCAAGACCACCTATGCGTTCCGGACCCTGCTCGACAGGAAAGTCCGTCTTGCGCTCGGAACGGACTGGCCTGTGGCGCCGCTGAATCCGATGCTCACGATCTATGCGGCCGTCACCCGCGCGACGCTCGACGGCAAGAACCCGAACGGCTGGGTGCCAGAACAGAAGATATCGCTCGAGGAAGCGATGGTCGCCCATACATCGGGAGCGGCATACGCGGAATTCCAGGAGCAGGAGAAAGGCACGATCGCCCGCGGCAAGCTGGCCGACCTGGTCATCCTGAGCGACGACATCTTCAACATTCCGCCGGCGCGATCAAAGACGTAAAGGTTCAGACGACGATCGTCGGCGGCAAGGTCGTCTACCAGCGGTAGCGTCGTGCCTCAGTTCTCGACGCGCCGGATCACGCCTTGTACAACGGACGAATCTGGAAAAGGATGTACAGCGAAATCACTCCGCCGACTACCGCCCCAATCAGCGAGCCCGAGAGAAGCGCGCTCACTACTCCAACGAGTCGGGCGTAGAAGAGCAAGGTCCACGCCGACATCTTGCGGGCGAAGAGCCCCGGCAGCGCCGCGATGGTGAGTCCCAGCTGCACCAGCGTGGCGATGGCAACCACGCCGAACCCCGTCGCATAGTCCACCCCGCCGAACGGCATGAGGGCGGTGCCGATGCCGAGCACGAAGAGCAAGGCCGGAAGCGTCAGAACGATCAGCACGATCGCGATGTAGGGACCGTACTGGACCAGCCATTCTTTCGCGTTATCCGGAATCTGGAACGGCGCCTTTTTCACCAGGTAGTAGTCGAGGAACCCGATCAGATCTTTCGGCGCCTGGTCCGGCGCAGCGGTGTCGCGCACTTCGGTCATGAGGGCCTCCGTTCGGCGGTTTTGAGAGCTACGCTTTATCACATACGGCAGGGTTTTCCAAACGAATCCGACGGGCGACCCTGGTGATCAGATCCGTCCACCGGTCTTTCGGATGAAATAGAACACGCTCGCGACCGCCAGCACGAGAACGAGCACGCGCAGTTCGCGGCCGCTGGCGTGTGCCAGCAGCCACACGGTCACCGCACCAGCCACCAGCGGAACGAGCGGCCCCAGGGGCAGCACGAAAGGCGCCGCGCCGTCGCGTGCGGACATCCCGCCGCTGCAGTTCCCACGCTGCGGCGATGCACATCAGGTACAGCGTCAGCGCCGTCACGTTTGCCAGCACGGCGAGCTGGGTGAAGCTGCTGCTGATGGCGAGCAGCGCGACGATGAGCGCGTACACGGCGATTGCGAGCTGCGGCGTGCGAAACCGCGGATGAACAACCGCGAACGCGCGCGGCAGGATGCCGTCGCGCCCGAGGGCAAAGAGCGCCCGCGGGCTGCTCAGGACGTCGCCAGACACGTAGCCGAACATCGACACGATCGCACCGACGAGCACCATCGTCCGACCCCAGTGTCCGAAGAGCCGGCTGGCGGCCTCCGCGAGCGGCGCCGCCGCGAACTCCTGGAGTGCCGGTCCGAGCAGCGACTGCGCGACCGCCTGGATGGCGAGGTACAAAAGCGTGGTGAACGCGAGGCCGGCATAAACGGCTCGCGGAACGGTGCGCGCGGGATTGCGAATTTCTCCGCTCGGCACCAGCGCGACTTCGATGCCGGCGAATACGTAGATGAGCACGATCGACGTCTGGCCGAGAAGCGATGCGGTGGGCACGTGATCGACCAGGACACGGTCTGCCCGCAGGAGCGGCAGACCGGCGCCGACCAGAATCAGGAGCGGCAGCAGCTTTGCGAGGGTAATCAGCTCGATGAGCCGTGCGCCTGGTGTCACGCCGCGCGTGTTCACGATCGCGACCACGCCGAAGATCGCCGCCAGGAGCGCTGCACGGACCAGGGGCGTCGCGATCGCGGGCGCAAGCGCGAGGATCGATCCGGACAGCGCGCTGGCGACCGACGCGACGGCAAACGCGGCCATCACGGAATAGAGGATCCCGCTGACGAAGCCGACGAACGGGCCGAACGCGACCTCGATGTACGCGTAAAGGCCGCCGGTGAGCGACACCCGGCTGCCGGCGGCCGCGAAGCACGTGACGATCAGCGCCATCAACCCCGCGCACATCAGGTAGGCGATGGGAGCGCCCCGACCGAGCCCCGATGCGACCGTCGCGGGCAGCACGAAGATGCCGGCGCCGACCATCAGGTTGACGATCGTGATCGTCAGCCGCACCGGTCCGATGGCTCGCACCAGCTGTGCGTCTGGCGATTGATTCACAAGGCCGCACTGTAACTCATCTTTGGCCGTCGAATGCGGGGCACAGCCCTTGCGTAATCGTTACAAATTCGCCGCAGTCAACGCCGAACCTCGGGAGACGTCATGGGCATCGGATCACTCAAGGAGCTTTATCTCGACGAGCTCGCCGACCTCTACGACGCGGAGACGCAGAGCATCCGCGCGCTCGCGCGATTGAGCGATTCTGCCCGCGCACCGGAGCTGCGCGACGCGCTGATGCGCCATGGCCAGGAATCGCGCCTTCACCTCGAGCGGCTCCAGTTGATCTTTACTCATTGGGGCGAGCGCATCAGGCCCCGGCCCTGCGCGGCGCTTGCCGGCATTGTTCAAGAAGCCGACGATCGCGTGAATGAAGCGACGACACCAGACGTGCGCGACGCCGCGATTGTCGGGGCCGCCCAGCGGATGGAACACTACGAGATCGCCGCCTACGGCTGCGCGCGGACCTACGCGCGGCGCCTGAATCGAGACGACGAAGCGCGGCTGTTGCAGGAGACGCTCGACGACGAGGGGCGCGCCGACCGCCGCCTCACGGAGATCGCCGAAGCTCACCTGAACGATGATGCGCGGTCGGAGGCGGACATGCACGCCGCGCGGCCGCCGCGCCTTCGGTATGTCCCGGCGAAGCGGCTCGACTTCCGCCGCTTGTCGGATACCGGAAAACTTCAGATCCGGAACCGCGAGGAGGAGGATCTCGGTTCGTTCGATGGATTGATCGTCGACCAGGCCCAGCACCCACGGTACATCGTCGTTGATGCGCGTGGCGTGTTCACGGGCCGGCGATACGTGCTCCCGGTTCATCACGTCACGTTCGACGACCGAGCGCGTGAGCTGCGCGTCGATCTCGACAAGGATGTGGCCGGCCGGTATCCCGAGTTCGACGCGCACGCCTTCGAGGCGATGAACGACATCGACTGGGGACGGTATGACCGTCGCCTTCGCGAGTTCTTTCCGGCCGGCGAGATGGAAGGCGGCGCCGATGCTGGCGCCGGTATCAGCGACGTCGCTCCCGAATGGCTGCTCACGGGCGTGTGGATGACGGCGCCGCCTGAGCGCATCGAGCGGCTGCCCGAAGAGGCGCGCAGCTACGTGAACCCGTTCACGCCGATGTCAGGCAGCGCAGGCGAGGAGCCCGGGCGCGAGCAACTGATCGCGCACGGCGACGACGAAACCGAGACGCCGCCTCACGGCGACAAGCTCCAGGAATAGCGCGACGCACGTCGTCGAATGCTGCCCGGTTATCTGCCGTCCGCATCGACAATGCACCACGATGCGACGGCCCTGCCGGCGGCGCAAGGTTGGCGCAGGACCTGAACCGCCATCGAGGCGCTCTGCACTTTCGCCTGATACGCGGATATGCGCACTTTGTCGGTCGACGCCAGAATCACGCGCTCACGCGAGAGAAAATCGGTCACGTACGCGTCCCAGTACATCGCGGTGCCATATCGCACATGATGCGCGACGAGATCGTCGGCCAGCACGCGATGCTCGTTGGGCGGCGGCGCGGACCGGTACTCGCGAATCACGCGCACATTGTCGGCGACGCTGACTGCGGCGCACGCGCAGAGCAGCGCGGCCACGGTCGCGCGAAACGGGCGCGCGCGATCGAGCTCGAACATCGCGGCAACGAGCGCGATCGGCGCGAATATGGCAAGCAACGCATAGCGAAGAATGGGCGCGGCATCAACGCTGACCGCGTCTGAAAGGGAGTACGCGAATATCGCCTCGGCTCCGAGGATGGCGATGTAGACACAGAACGGCGACAGCCTGCCGCGAAGCACGGTACCCGTGTCCGATTTCCACAACACCATGAGCCGCACGATGCACAAACCGGCGACCGCGAGAAGCGCAGCGCCGATCGTCCACGAACCGACGACAAGCGCCGCGTTCATGCCGTACCGGATCGGCTGCACGGGCCGCATACCGAGCAGATCGGGAAGTGCGTCGAACAGGGCTTGTTGGAGCTTCGGTATCATGCTCGCGGGTCGAACGACAAGGCGTGACGCCAGCGATTGGAGCTGCAGCGACAGCGGCGCCGCGGCATGTGCGCCGCCGGGCGGTCCGAACAGATTGATCCGCCGCTTCAACTGATCGACGACGATCCACACCGCCAGAAACCCGCATGCCGCCCTGAGCAGCCGCTGCCTGCGGAAAACGTTCAACCGTCCCGTTTCCCACCATGTGGCTGCGGCTGCGGCCGGAATCGCAAAGATCGTGAACTCGCGGTGCAGGAAACCGATCGCGAAGACGGCGCCAAATGTCAGCGGACGGCGACGGAGCGCCCATAAACACAGCACGTAGAGAAAGGGCTCGACGCTGGCGCCGAGGTTTTCGAGCAGCTGTGTCGACAGGAGCGGCGCAGCGGCTGCAAACGGCAGAATCGCCGCCAGCGCAAGCCACGGCGAGCCGATCGACCGTGCGAGCTGCCGCAGGAGCCACACGGCCACCACGCAGTTGATGATGACGAGCGGCAGTCTGAGCATCGCGAGCGTCGGACCGCCGAGACGGAAAAACGGCGCGGCGATCCAGGACTGGACGCCGAGCATGTAGTCCTGTCCGTAAAAGAAGAGCGGGAACGTTCTGAGCTCGCTGAGGTGCTTCGCCATCAAGCCGACGATGGCCTGATCGGAATCGAAGTCGAGCTGTTCGAACGCGACCATCGGATACGAGCGAAGGAGCACGAGCGCCACCGCGATGACCGTGCAGGCGCGCACGGCCGGTCGGTCACTGGCTGGCAATGATTTCCTCGGCCGCGCGCCGCCCGCTCTCGACCGCGCCGTTCATGTAGCCCTGCCATCGCACGCTCGTGTGCTCGCCGGCGAAAAACAGGCGGCCGAACGGTCTGGCAAGCCATGCGCGCAGCGCGGGGTCGTATGTGGGGTCGAAAAAGGCGTAGCCACCGCGTGACCACGGGTCGTCCTCCCATCGGACCTGGCGCGACGCGACGAGCTCCCCGTGCTTCGCGCCGAGCCACTCGAGCGTGTTGGCGAGCGCGGGCACGCCGGCTTTCGCGACGATCTGCTGGGTGCTGTCGCTTGCGCCGCCGCCTGCCAGCAGCGTCAGGATCCCCGCGCGGCCGCGCTGCTCCTCGTTGCCGTCCCAGAGCGCCCCGAACGCCAGTGGGGAGCCGAAGGCGCGCGGACGGCCGGGAAGCCTCCAGAACCGTCGCGAGAATTGCAGGAGCGTCTTGGTGGCGCGTCCGTAACGCAAGCGCGCGATCGCTTCGTGCTGCTGGGCGGGCAGGCTTGGCGTCATGGGGATGCGGCGAAGCAGCGTCGCGGGCAGCGCGAGGACGACGTAGTCGGTGGTCACCGTGGTGGTCGTTCGACCCTGACGAAGCGTGGCACGCACGGTCTTGCCGCGGTGCGAGAGCGCGACGAGCTCGGTATTCAAACGAAGGCGATCGGCGAGCGGCGCGGCCAGTGCCGACGCCAGACGGTCGTTGCCGCCTTCGATCCGATACATCGTTCCCGGCCCCGGCTCATCGTCGGCGGCGAACTGGTCGACGAGCGCGATGAGCGACAGCTCTTCCGGATCCGCGAGAAAGAAGCCGCGAAGGCCGGCGGCGGAGGCGCGCAGTTCTTCGTCGGCCTTCACCTCGTCGAGCCATGCGGCGACCGAGCGCCGTGCGATCTCCGCGGCAATCGGCGAGTCCCAGCGCTGCTCGGCGAGCCGGTAGCGGCGGGTCAGCGGCCCGAGCTCTCGTGCGAGGCGATCCCATCCGCGAAGCGCGCCGCGCGCCACAATGCGCGGGACGCCGGCAGCGTCGGGGCGCACGTAGCCGAAGCCGCCGCGCAAGATCCGCGTCAGCGTCAGGCCGAGCGACTCGGCGAGCGAGCGGATCTCGTGCTGCCCCTCGTCGATCATGTCGCCGCCGGCTTCGGCGTGCTGATCGTCCTCGAACCCGTCGCGGATTGTGTGCACGCGGCCGCCCACGCGGTTCCGCGCATCGATCACCGTGACGTCGGCGCCCGCCGCCGCCACATCGTGCGCCGCCGCCAAGCCAGCGAACCCAGCCCCTGCCACCAGCACGGAGACGCCGCGAAGAGTCATGCTTTCACTATAGACTTTGTGGATGCTCTCAACGCTTGCGATTGTGGCCGTTGTGGCCGTCGCCTATGCGCATCCCGATGAACTCGTCGACACCGCCTGGGTCGCGGCGCACGCGATGGACGCAAACGTCCGCGTCGTGGACATGCGGCAAACCGGATACGACGCCGGCCATGTGCCGGGCGCGGTGTATCTGTCGCCGGTGGCGATCCGAGATGCGAAGAACCCGCCGACATTTCTGCCCTCGCCCGAGGCGTTCGCCGAGCTGATGGCGAAGCTCGGAATCACCGACGCGACGCGCGTGGTCGCGTACGACGAGCGGGGCGGCATCTATGCAGCGCGGCTCTGGTGGATCCTGAACTACTTCGGCCATCCGAATGTTGCGTTGATGAACGGCGGCTGGGTGAAATGGGCGGCCGAGAACCGGGCGCACTGTTTCCGACGCGCCGAAAATGGCCGTGGGCGCCTTCACGCCGAGGCCGCAGCCGCGATGGGTCGCCACCGCCGCCGACGTGGTCGCCGCGATCGACAAGCCATCGGTGAAGATCGTCGACGCGCGTACGAACGCCGAGATCGAAGGCAAGGACCTCAGGAACATCCGTCGCGGCGGCTTCGTGCCCTCCTCAGTGCCCGTTTACTGGGAGGACCTCCTCGATCCGGCGACGAAGACGTTCAAACCCGCCGACGCCTTGAAGAAGATCTACGAAGATCGCGGCGTGGTGCCGGGCCAGGAAGTGATTGCGTACTGTCAGGTCGGGATGCGGGCGTCAGTCGATTTGTTCGCGCTCCATCTCCTCGGCTACGACAAGCTGCGCAACTACTACGGAGCCTGGGAAGAGTGGGGCAACCGCGACGACTTGCCGATCGCCAGGAAATAGCGCGAAGCGCTCGACGAATCTCACTCGTCGCGCAACACACTCGCTGGCTCGACGGCGATCGCACGACGGGCCGGCAGCGTGCAGGCGCCGAAGGCCGCGGCCGTCAGAATAGCCGTCACGATCGCGAACGTTGGCGCGTCGTTCGCCGATATGCCGAACAGGAGACTCGACATCGCCCGCGCGGCCGCGAATGCGCCGACCAGGCCGATGACGAGACCGCCGACCGCCACCGTCATCCCTTGTCCGACGATGAGCCTGAAGAGATCGCGGCGATCACCGCCGAGCGCGAGCCGGATGCCGATTTCCTTCGTGTGCTGCTGGACGTAGTGGGTCATGACGCCGTAGATCCCCACCACCGACAGCGCAAGCGCGACGGCGGCCAGAGCGCCGATCAGCATGGACAGCGATCGCGGACGAGCGAGCGATTCGTCGACGAGGTCGTCGATCGTCGCGACACCCGACAACGGCAGCGCCGCGTCTAGTGCACGAACCGTCGCGCGCAGCACCGGCGTGACCGACGATGACCCGCCTGTCGTCCGCACGATGAGGTAGCGCGAGTGCGTTTGCGGACCGAGCGGCGCGTAGACGGTGCCTTCGTCCGGCTTGTCCAGCCCGGCGTACTTCGCTTCGCTGACGACGCCGACGACGACAGTCCACGGACACGTGGTGCATCCGCCCTGCTGCATGCGACGCCCGATCGGATTCCGATCGGGGAAGAATCGCCGCACCCACGCGCGATCGACGACGACCGGCTGTTCCGCGGTCGTGGGCAGCAGCGCGTCGCGCTCGTCGAGCAATCGGCCTTGCAGCAGGCTGATGCCGAGGACGTGGAAGTACTCCGGCGATACCGACACCCACGGAACCACCGGTTGCGACCGTCCTGACGAGGTCGGCGCGTCCTCGAGTTCGAAGTTGTTGAAGTTGTTCACGTCGTTCGGCGGTCGACCGTCCGCGAACGCAAACGCCGCGACGCCCGGCGCCGCCTCGGTGCGGCGCTGCAGCTCTTGCCAGAACGCCGTCGTCCGGGCCAGTGGATACGTGCGCGGCGGCAACAGAATCGACGCCGTCAGCATGTTGTGTGTGTTGAAGCCGAGGTCGACACGGCCGAGTCGCCCAAGACTCACGAGCAGCAGTCCGGCGGCGACGAGCAGCGGCGTCGCGATAGCGAACTGACTGGCGACGAGCAGGCGTCGCAAACGTCGAACGTTGAGCCGTTCCCGTTGACGATCGTCCGGACGAGCGCAGCATGTCTTCAATGCGATCTCCGGATTTGCCGCTGCCGTGTATTGCCGGGACGACCCCAAAGAGGAGCGCGCTGGCGACGGTCAAGCCGATGAGGAGCCACAGAGTGCGGCCATCAAGCGCGACTTCGGCGGTGCGTGGCAGATACGCGACGCCGACCGTACGCAGCAGCGACACTCCGCCGTTCGCGACGGCGAGTCCGACCGCCGCTGCACCGAGCGCGAGCAGCGCGCTTTCAGCGAGCAAGTATCGAACGACGCGTCCGCGCGACGCGCCGAGCGCCGCCCGGACGGCGAGTTCCCGTCGCCGGCTCGTGACGCGCGCGACGAGCAGGTTCGACGCGTTCGCGCACGCGATGAGCCACACGAGCGCGACCGCGGTGAGCGCCAGCCCCGCCATCGTGCCGACGTCACCCACGACAGCCGAGCGCAGATCCGTCATGCCCCACGTCGCCTTTTCGTCCTGATACGACGCGCGCCAGACCGGGAAGATGCGCCTGTTGATCGCGTGGAGCTCGTCGACGGCGGTCGCGGGATCGGTATTGCGCTTCAGTCGAGCGATCGGACGAAGGAAGAACGGTCCTTTCCGTGGCGGCGTGACGAATTGCGCGGCGACGAACAGCTGCTGACGATCTTCGAGCGGACCGACACTCGCCTGCAGCACCCCGACGACGAGGGCATTGCCGCCGTCGAGCTGAATCGGTTTGCCGACGGCGTCCATGCGGCCGCCGAGACGTTGTTGCCAAAAATCGTGGCTGACGATGACGGCCGGCTGCGAGTTGGGTCGACCGTCGGTTTCGACGAAATCGCGGCCGAGCGCCGGTTTCACGCCGAGGACAGAGAAGTACGTCCAGGACACGGCGCGCCCCGGCAGCAATTCGGCGGTCGTGCCGTCGGTGAACGACACCTGACGCCCGCTGTAGGCGGCGACCTGTTCGAAGCGGGTCTGCTGCGCCTGCAGGGCAAGGTAGTCGGCAACCGAAAAGGGAAACTGGTTCGGCGGCGCGTCGGTGTAGTTCCGCACGAGTCGATCCGCGTTGGCATACGGCAGCGGGCGCAGCAGCGCCGCGTCGATCGCCGCGAAGATCGCAGTCGTCGCGCCCAGGCCGAGCCCAACCGTCAGGATGATCACCGCCGCCATCAGCGGCGCGCGCCCCAGACCGCGAAGCCCGATCCGCAGGTCCTGCAGAAGATCGTCGACCCACAACGCGCGCTGCATGCGCCGCTCCTTCTGTTCGCCTTGACGAAGGCAGTACTCGCGTGTCGACTCCACGTCGCCGAATTGTTTCAACGCTTCGCGGCCATCCGGTTGGGCGTCAGGCCAACGTCATGACCGTGCGGTCGCAAAGCGCTTGAAAAAGCTCGCCGGATTCCATTTCGGCCGGTCCGGCCGGTTCGCGATCCGCATGCCGAGCGTGCGGAGCACTTCGACGAACTTCCCGGCGGCTTCGCGATCGACCGGCTGGTTCAAATCGTCGGACGGCGCGTGGTATCGCTCGGCCGTCCATTTCCGGGCGATTTCGGCTTCAGGGCTGTTTGCTTCGTAGCCGACTTTCATCGCGAGCGCGGGAATGCCGGCTTTGATGAAGCTGTATTGATCGCTGCGGATGAAGCGATTGCGCTGGGGTTCCGGATCCGCCTGGACGCCGATACCGAGCTCTTTCGCGACCGCGCGGATGTCCCCGCCCAGGTCGGATTCGTCGAGGCCGAGCACCATCAGCTCTTTCAACGGAAACAGCGGCAGGAACATGTCGGTGTTGACGTTGGCCACGATCGCCGACCGCGGCACCGTCGGATGCGCGGCGAAATAGCGCGAGCCGAGCTCACCCTTCTCCTCGCCGGTTACCGTGAGAAACAGAATCGAGCGCGCCGGCTTGGCATTAGACGCGTGCAGCTCGGTCGCGACTTCCAGAATCGCCGCGACGCCTGAGGCGTTGTCCATCGCGCCGTTGTACAGACGATCGCCGTTGATGGGCTGGCCGATGCCGAGGTGATCGAGATGCGCCGACAGGACAACGAATTCGTTTCGCAGGCGGGGATCCGATCCGCGCAGGATGCCGGCGACATTTTGCGATTCGACCTCCGCGCGATCGATCTTCACGGTGGCGGCGATGCGCGCCGGCAGCGCGAATCGCGGCAGCGGTTTCCCCGCGTCGGCCAGGGCGAGCAGCTCAGCGAATGTGTGGTTCGAACCCGCGAGAAGCTTGTCCGCGTGCGCCGGGTTCATCGTGATCGACAGCTGCTGCCCGGCGCCGTCGTCGAGGGCAGCGTCCGCGAGCACCATCGCGGGCTGAAGACGCGCAAGCGTCGAGCGCGCCCACGGGATGTCCATGCTCTTGGGATTCGCGATGCTGATCGTGCCGATCGCGCCCGCGCGCTGAAGCGCCGCCCAGCGTTCGCCGGCCGACTGGTAGTGCGCGCGCAACGGGCCTGGAATGTTCGATGGGCTGCCGGCGAGAAACACGGCGATCTTGCCCTTGAGATCCTGTCCGGCCAAATCGTCGAATGACAGCTCCGGCACCTGCAGTCCGTACCCGATGAAGGCGAGCGGCGCGTCGACCACCGGCGCGGCATCGCTTCTGAGCGAAATATTTGCATCCTCGCCGAGCGTCAGCGGCTCGCGCTTGCCGCCGCGGACCAGCGCCAGGCTCGAGGCGGACTCGTCGATCGTCCGCGTCTTGAACTTCACCGGCTGGACGTAGCCGTTCGTCCCGGCGGGTTCGAGACCTGCCTTTTGAAAGACTCCGGCGACGTATTCGGCCGCGCGCTTGTGTCCGGCGCTTCCGGTGTTGCGGCCTTCCATGCCGTCGTTTGCGAGCGCCTCGACGTGCGACCACCATTTATTACCTGCGTCTGGGGCCCCACCCCCAGACGCTAAAGACTCTCGCGCTCGAGCGTAGACTCTCGCGCTCGAGTGTCACCGCGGGGCCACGCCGAGACGCCGGAGACTCTGGGCTCGAGCGTAGACTCTCGCGCTCGAGTGTCACCGCGGGGCCACGCCGAGACGCCGGAGACTCTGTGCTCGAGCGCAGACTTTCGCGCTCGCGAGCCGCGGCCGCACCATGTCCAATCGCGATACCGGCACCCATCACCATCAGCAACGCAAGCAATCGCCGCATCGATGCGACCTCCGTCGCGGGATAGAATACCGCGCGACGGAGGAATTCTGATGCTCGCTTCGCGCTCGTTCGCGTGTGCCGCCCTGATGCTTTCCGCTGCTGCGCCCGGCTTCGCTCAGACCCGGCTGCAGTCGAGCGATCTGCTCAAGCTGCGGTCCGTGTCGGCGGTTCAGCTCTCGCCCGATGCCACTCGCGTCGCCTATGTCATCGAGAACAACGACGGCGACGGCCGCCCTTACGGGCAGCTGTGGGTGATGACGGTGGCCGACGGCAAGTCGGTTCGCTTTGGCGCGGAGAGAGAAACATCTGGCAGCCCGGAATGGGCGCCAGACAGCAAGTCGCTCGCCTATCGCGGCCACGTCGGGGACAAGTCCGGCCTGGTGATCGCTCGCGCCGACGGGACAGGCGCGCGTTTCATCGCCGAGCTGCCCGACACGAACGCCCCGCTGCCAGGTGCGGGCAAGTCGGTCGCGTGGTCGCCTGACGGAAAACGGATCGCGTTCGTCGCGTCCACTCCCGGGCCGGAAACCGCCGCGGCCACCGGCGATCCCGTTGTCATCACACGCTATCTGTACAAACCAGACGCCGCCGAAGGCTTGACCCACTTCAACGACAACCGGCGTCTCCATCTCTTCGTCGTCGACGTCGCGTCCGGCAAAGTGGATCAGCTCACGACGGGCAACCACTACGAGCATTCGGTTGACTGGTCGCCGACGGGCGACGAGCTGTTATTTCTCACGAACCGGGATGCCGACGAGGACGAGTTCTTCAACTACGACATCTTCACGATGAAGCTCGCGGATCGATCGATCCGGCGTGTCACCGCGACGGAGAGCAACGAGTACCATCCACGGTGGTCGCCGGACGGCAAGATGATCGCGTTCGACGCCACCAAACGCGGTCTCACCGATCGCGAGACCACGATGGAGGATACGCACGCGTGGGTGGTGAACGCGGACGGCAGCGGCCGGCGAGAAATCGGCGCGGGCATCGACAACCGCCAGGGTCCGCCCGAGTGGGCGCCCGACAGCAGCGCGCTGCTGTTCACGGTGCAGGACCGCGGCAACACGCGACTCTATCGCGTCGCTCTTTCCTGCGGTGCCGGCCAGGCGGCATCGCGCGCACCGGCCGTTCCGTCGTGTCCCGTCGATCCGCTCGTCAAGGAGCGCGGCGCCGTCGGCGCGTTTTCGCTCGTGAAGGACACGCTCGCGTACACCTTCGCGACCCCGGCCGATCAGGCGGAGCTGTATATCCGCGCGGGCAGCGGTGCGCCGCGGCGGGTCACCGATCTGAACGCGTCTCTTCTCGCAGGAAAAACGCTGGCGGAGGTCGAGGCGTTCACCTTCGTCTCGAACGACAACAAGTTCGAGGTCGAGGCGTTCCTCACGAAGCCGGCCGGCATCCCATCTGATGCGGCCGTCAGGTTCGAGCCGTGGGACCTATCCGTTGATTGTGAACATTCACGGCGGGCCTCACGGACAGCAGGGGCCGGCATTCAATTTCAAGAATCAGGTATACGCCGCTCGCGGATGGGCCACGCTCATGGTGAACTACCGCGGATCGACCGGTTACGGGCAGGCCTTCACGGATGCGGTTTTCGGAGATCAGAACGGCAACGAAGGCCAGGACGTGCTCTACGGAGTGAGCGCCGCGCTGCGGCGCTATCCCTGGATCGATCGCGACCGGTTGGGGATTGAAGGCACGAGCTACGGCGGACAGCTGTCGACGTGGCTCATCACCCAGACGAACATCTTCAAGGCGGCGATTCCGACGGCCGCCATCACGAACATCATCAGCTACAACTACATGACCTACTACAACCAGTACGAAGCGATGGAGTGGGGCGTGTATCCGCATCAGGGGACGCTGATGGACACGCTGCTCCAGCGCTCCGCGCTGCGTCACGTCGCCAACGCGCACACGCCGACGATGCTGATGCACGGGGAGAACGACAACGACGTGCCGATCGCGGAGAGCGAGCAGTTCTACATCGCGCTGAAGGATGTGGGGACTGAAGCGGTGATGATCCGCTACCCGCGCGAAGGGCACGGCGTGCGCGAATCAAAACACGTGATCGATCAGATCGACCGCAGCATCAAGTGGTACGAACAGCACTTTCCGGCGCGGCCGAAATCGTGACCGGCGTTACGGCGTAATCGCTTTTGTCACCTTGCCGGCCGCGTCGAGGAATTCGACTGCCGCGGCGCCGTCAGGTGTCACGCTGAGGACCAGGCGCGTTTTGCCGTTGGCGTCACTGAGTGCAACCCTTGCGGTGCCGCTTTGATCCTTGCCGGCGAACATCCGCGGCCGGCTGCCGAGCGCGCCGGCGTCGACGAGCTCCTGCCGCACACGTGCCCGTTCGGCGTCGGTCTTCGCGTCGTTCATGCGAGCCGCGATTCCGAGCGAGACGTCCGGACGATCGGCGACGGTCAGCCCGGCTTGCCGCTCCTTGCCGGTTTGCGAATAGCGAAGCGTGACGGTCTCGTCCTGTTTGTACTGATCGAACGAGAGACCGGCGGATGCGTGCTCGACGCCGTTCTCCGACCTGCCGCTCCAGGTCATCCCGCCGTCTTCGTCCCCTTCGTCGTTGAAAAAAATCAATCCGGCGTCGCGTTTCCGGTCCGGCAGGATCTGTTTGCCGTCGAGCACCGTCACCGCCTGTCGCGCGGCATTCGCGATCACCAGCCTTGTGCGGCCGTCCTTTTCGACGACGTTGATGCGTTCGACGTCGATTTCGCCGAACTTCTGCCGCGGGGACGCCGGCTGCAGAAACGCAGCCCCGGTGAGGAACAGGATCGCCAGCGTGCTGCCGGCGGCGTACGCCTTGAGGTACCGCAGGTCGCGGCGGAGGGTGCGCATGTGGATCTCTTCCATGCAGGCGTCAAGACCTGCGCGACGGTTGTGTGGGACGCGTTACAGCTGTTCGATCGTGTAGCCCTTCGCCTTCAGCATCTGCAGCAACCCGTCAGGGCCCATCAGATGCGCGGCGCCGACCACGACGAAGCTGTGGCCGGGGCGCGCGAAGAGCGCCTCGATCTGCGGCATCCAGTTGCGGTTTCGATCGACGAGAAGCCGCTGATACATCTGCGAGTCGCTCTTGAGATCCTGGAGCACGATACGCTCGACCTGCGGCGCATCCCCGGTTCTCCATGCGCCCGCGAGCGTGGAGATGCTCTTTATCTCGGTCTCGAGCTCTTTGATCGTGTCGGCCAGCATGTGATCCTGCTGCTCGTTCGTCATCTCGTCGAACCGCGACAGCTGGTAGTCGACCGTTTCGAGGCCCTGGACCGACTTGCCCGTCGTCTGCGCCTCGTCGTAGAAGTGCTTGTCGAGGCCGAGCTGCGGATCGAAGCCGGCCTTTTGCAGCTCGAGGCCCTGGAGCGCGATCGCCAGCATCCACGGCTTGAATTTCTTCAGCACCTCCATCGCCGGCCCCAGGTCGCTGCCCGCCTTGTTCACCAGGGCCATCGTCGAGGGCGACAGTATCTTGTCGAGCGATTGATCCGACTTGAGCAGGCCGCGGGACATGATCTGCATCTGCGCGGCCGGGTCCATCATCTGCGCGAGGTCGACCTCTTCGACCAGGAGGTCGGAGTCTTTGAAACCCTCCTCGAGCGCGGCCGCCAGCGGATAGAAGTCCTGGGAGAGCGCATGGATTGAGCCGACCAGATAGATGGCGCTCTCGCCCTTGCTCGCCTTCCACATGAAGTTCTTGCCGGCCGCGGCGTGCGCAGGTGCAAGACAGATCGCGATATATGCGGCCAGCGCCGCGACGATCTTCGCGGTCGCGTCACGATGACGCCTCAATCCGACTCTCATCAGTAGGCCTATTTTCACTTTGCGGTGGGGACCCACCCCACCGCCTGTGCCTCGCGGCCCATCGGCCGCGCGGCTATGGTTGCGACAACCGGGTGCAACTTGCCGATTCTTTGGCGTCTGCCTTCCTTGTATCGGCCGATCACACCTGCAACATCTTGCCGGGGTTCATGCGATTGTCGGGGTCGAGCGCGCGTTTGATGGCGCGCATCACGTTCAATGCCGAACCGTGCTCGGCCTCGAGATATTTCATCTTGCCGTATCCGACGCCGTGTTCGCCCGTGCATGTGCCGCCCATGTCGAGCGCCCGCATCACCATGCGTTCGTTGAGCCGGCGCGCTTCGGCGAGCTCGGCCTCATTGTTCGGATCGAGCACGTATACGAGATGAAAGTTGCCGTCGCCGGCGTGGCCGACGAGCGACATCGGAAACGAGGCGCCGACGTTGTCGCGTTTCGTCTCGGTGATGCACTCTGCGAGCCGCGAAATCGGTACGCACACGTCGGTCGTCCAGGCGCGAGAGCCGGGGCGCATCGCGAGCGCCGCGTACAGCGCGGTGTGCCGCGCTTCCCACAACCGCTCTCGATCCTCGAGCCGCGTCGCCCACTCGAACCCGCGGCCGCCGTGCTCGACTGCCAGCGCCTGCACGGTTTCGGCCTGATCGGCGACGTGCGTTGGCTGTCGCTGTGAAATTCGAAAAAGAGCGTCGGCGCAACGGCGTAACTCGTTCGGGAGTAGCGGTTGATCGCATCCATCTGCACATCGTCGAGCAGTTCGATCCGCGCCACGGGAACGCCGAGCTGAATCGTGGCGATGACCGTGTTCACCGCACCGTCGATGGAGTCGAACGCGCATACGGCGGCGGAGACGGCTTCGGGCACCGGGTGCAGCCGAACGGTGACCTCGGTGATGACCCCAAGCGTGCCCTCCGAGCCAACGAACAGACGCGTCAGATCGTAGCCGGCCGCCGACTTGCGCGCCCGTGTGCCTGCGCGGATGATCTGACCGTCGGCGAGGACGGCGGTGAGGCCGAGCACGTTCTCGCGCATCGTGCCGTATCGCACCGCGGTCGTGCCCGAGGCGCGGGTCGCCGCCATGCCACCGAGCGTCGCGTCGGCGCCGGGATCGATCGGGAACGCAAGGCCGGTGTTCGCCAGCGCCTTTGCAAGCTGCAGCCGCGTCACGCCTGCTTCGACCGTCGCGTCGAGGTCAGGGACGCTGACGCGAAGCGACCTGGTTCATCTCGCGAAGATCGATCGTGATTCCGCCGTGCACCGCGTGCACGTGTCCTTCGAGAGACGTGCCGGCGCCGAACGGAACAATCGGCAGGCCGTAGGCAGCGCTGATCTTCACGATCTGTGACACGTCGCTCGTCGTATGGGGATAGCACACGATGTCTGGCGCGGCGGGGACGTGGTACGACTCGCCGTGGCTGTGATGATCGCGGACAGCGACGCTGTCGTTTGCCCGCTCTCCCAGGAGCGCTTTGAGCTCGCCTGCCGCAGCGGCGATAGCGCGATCGGTCGTCGGAATGTTCATGGGATGCGCTTACTGTAGACGCCGTGCACCGGCATGGTTGGTGGCTGACGCACGCAGGCCGTCGATTGCCGCCACCAGGGCCGGCGGATCAATCGGTTTGCGCAGATGCTGTGCGAAGCCGGCGGCAATGGACCGTGCGTGATCCTCGGGCCGCGAGTACGCAGTCACCGCAATCGCGACCAGCGGCGCGCCGCGCTCCGCGGCGAGCGCGCGCGCAGCAGCGACCAGCGCGTAGCCGTCCTCGTGCGGCATCTCGATGTCGGCCACCAGCACGTCGGCCCAGTTCCGATGCAGCCGCGTCATCGCGTCGGCCGCCGATTCGGCGCACGTCACAGACGCACCGGCTGCCGTCAGAATCATCGTGAACAGCTCGCGGGTTTCGGCTTCGTCGTCGACGACGAGCACGCGCAGATTGTCGAGTCGCCGCGTGTCCGGCAGTGGCGCGATGCTCACCGGCAGCGCTGAGGGCGGCAACTGCGGCAGGGCCGGCGCCGATGCGATGGCAGGGAGCCGTACGCGAAACGTCGCGCCGCGGCCGCTGCCCTCGCTCGCCGCGGAGACCGATCCTCCGTGCATCTCCACGAGGTTCTTGACGATCGCGAGGCCGAGACCCAGGCCGCCGTACCGGCGCTTCGTGCCGGCGTCCTGTTGACGGAACCGGTCGAACACATGCGGCAGGAACGCGGCCGATATCCCTTCACCGTTGTCGGTAATCTCGACTTCGCTGCCGGTGCGGAGGGCGTGAACCGACGCCGTGACGCGCCCGCCCGCCGGCGTGAATTTCACGGCGTTCGACAGCAGGTTCCAGACGACCTGCTGCAGCCGCTCGGGATCGCCGGCGACAGCGCCGGCTGCCTCATCGATTCGGACGTCGATCTGCATGCCCTTTGCGTGCGCGGCGGGTCGGACCGTTTCCACCGCGTCTCTGACGACGCCGGCGAGATCGACCGACCGGATGTCCAGGCGCAGTTTTCCGCCCATCACCCGCGACACGTCCAGCAAGTCGTCGATGATGTGCATCTGCGCGCGGGCGTTGCGTTCGATCGTCTGCAGCGCCGATCCGCGCTGATGCTCGTTCATCGTGCCGGTCACGAGCATGCGCGCCCAGCCATAGATCGCCGTGAGCGGCGTCCGCAGTTCGTGGGACACCGTCATGAGAAACTGATCCTTCAACGCGCTCGCCGTTTCCGCCTCGCGGCGCGCGCCCTGCTCGCGTTCGAGCGCGGCGGCGAGCACGGCGAGCGTCGCCGACGACCAACAGCGCGAGCACACCCATCACGACCGTGGAGTCGACCGCTTCGCGCCGCCACGGCGCGAGCACCTCGTGCTGGTCGAGCGAGATCGCGACGATGAGCGGCGGACGCTTCAGCGCGCTGAACGCGCTGAGCAGCATCGGCCCGTTGTCGTCCACCGCGCCGCGAATGACCCCGACGTCGGCGGCCGACGCCGCCGCGAAGATGCGGTTCGCCGCCGCAGCCTTTCCGCTCTCGTTCTGGTTCGACGGTTCGCGGAACATCACCACGCCCGCCGGGTGAAACACCCAGATGATGCCGCGCTGACCGACGTCGACGGTGCGGAAGAATCCTCGTGGAACCGCCGGAATGAACGTCGTGACGACGGCGCCATCGAACCGGCCGGCGTTGTCGGTCAGCCTCCTGCCGATCGGGATCAGCTGCTGGCGAGGCTCACGAACGCTGAGAAACGGCGGGTCGATCGCGAGCTCGTCGGTCGTGGCATCGCGCAGGCGGCGATAGATGGCCTCGTCACGGCGCGACTGCCCGACGATGAGACGCTGGGTGGAATGGCGGATGATGCCGTCGCGATCGATCACCGATATCGAACCCACGCCCGTGAGCGTCGCCTTCGCGGCGCCGAGCGTCGGCTCCCAATCGGCGGCCGGCGCGCTCGCGCCGCCGATGTGCCGCCCGTGAATCACGAGCTGGCGCAGCGCCGAATCGCCGGCCGCGAAGCTTTCGCCGACATACTCGGCGAGGATGTGCGACAGATTCGCGGCGCGCGCTTCAGCCGTGCTCAACGTCTGCACGCGCCACCACCACAGGTCGACGGCGCGGGCGATCCCGAGCGTCACCATGATGACGACCGCCAGAACCACGATGGTGGTTTTCCGCACGTTGTGGGGATCGGGCTCAGTCGTGGTAACAGAGCGCGCGGTCGCGCCGGACGTAGCGGCCGCCCGCTGCATCTTCTATCGGCTCGAACACGTGACACGTCGTCATCTCGCCGCCGTACACGTGAAGCGTGATCGACGGCGTGTTCATGGCGTTGGCGAGCACGTGGTACTCGAACGGCGGAATGAGACAGCCGGCCGAGCCGACCGCCGCGTGAACGCATCCTTTCGCTTCGAACCGGAAGGCGTCGCCGGATTCCTCGATGAGATCGAACTGCGTGACGTCCATGCGGCCTTCGACGACCCCTTCGACGCACCAGATGCCGGCGTGATCGTGCAGTGGTGTTTTTTGCCCGGGGCCCCACGTCATGACGACCGCCGTATAGCCGAGGTCGTCGTTGCGGTGCAGGAGACGCCGCGCATATCCTTCAGAGCGGACGTGATGAAATCGATCCGGCAGCGACACCGCACCGCCGTGCATCGCCGTTTCGAGCTCGTGCTTGATCCGGCGCGTGATGACGTCCGGATCACCCAACCGCACGGCGGCATCGAGGCGGGCGATGAGCATATCGAGGCCGTCAGCCATGGCCCCAAGTATAAACTGCTGATTATCCTTTCCTGATGGGCTGATGCTATTCTTGACTGTCCTCAATTGATGCCGCATCCCGCGTCCGCGCCAATCGAAGAGGGAGTGATCGAGGTCCTCAAGAACGTCAGTCGCCGGCCCATCGAGCCGACTCTTGAGAGCGATCTCATCGTGGACCTCGGGCTCGATTCGCTCCAGGTGCTCGAAGTGATCGCGGAGCTCGAAGATCGCTTCGACATCTCTATTCCGCTCAATGACGTCCCGGCCACACGCACCGTTGCGCAGGTCGTCGGCGAGGTGACACGGATTGTCGCCGAGCGGACAAACGCCTGATGCCCGACCTTCGCACGCTGCCCGATGCCTTGTCCGATGCAGCTTCGAGCGACGAAGGCTATCTGTTTCTCGTCGGCCGCGACGAGGTGCCGCGGTCATATGCGCAAATCCGGCAGGCGGCGCTCAGCGTCGCGGAGTCGCTTCTGGCGAGTGGGCTCGAACGCGGCGATCTCGTCGCGATCGTCATCAACGACGCCGAGCAATTCCTGACCGCCTTTCTCGGTGTGTCGGTGGCCGGGATGATTCCCGCGTCGCTGTACCCTCCGTCGACAACGAGCGAGCTGCCGGCCTATCTGGAGCTCACGGGCGGGATCGTGCGGTCGTCGGGCGCGCGCGCGGTGATTACGACCTCCGCGCTGAAGCCCTGGTTCGACGATCTCGCGTCGTCGTCTCCGGCGCTGGTCGTGGTCCTCGCGCGGGAAGCGCTCGGCACGACGTCCTCGTCCGGCGGCGATCTTCCCGGCGGTCGGCCACAGGTCGGCATTGACGATATCGCGTTCGTGCAGTTCACGTCGGGGTCGACGTCGTCGCCGAAGGGCGTCGCGCTGACGCATCGGAGCCTCTCCGCGAACATCGCCGGGATCAGCGGACCGTATGGACTGGATGCGCGCGAAGGCGACGTGGCGGTCAGCTGGCTGCCGCTGTTTCACGACATGGGACTCGTCGGGATCGCGCTCGGTGCCCTTTACACGACGCGGCGGGCCGTGATCATGACACCGCAGGCGTTCGTGAAGCGGCCCGCCGACTGGCTGCGCGCGATTACCCGTTACCGCGCCACGATCAGTTTCGCGCCGAATTTCGCGTACGACCTCTGCGTCCGCCGCGTGAAGGATCGCGATCTCGAAGGGCTCGACCTTTCAGCGTGGCGGATTGCCGGCTGCGGCGCGGAGCCGATCCATGCGCCGACGCTCGCCGCGTTCGCGGAGAAGTTTGCGCCGGCCGGGTTTCGGGCCTCCAGCTTCGTCCCGAGTTATGGCCTCGCCGAGCATGTTGTCGCCGCGACGTTCGCTCCGTTGAATCGGCCACCGCGGGTCGACATGGTCGATGCCGAGGACCTCACGGATCGCCGGATCGCTCGCGCCACACCCAGAGGACAGACCGTCGCGGTCGTCGGTTGCGGCCGCCCCTTTCCCGACCATGACATCCGCATCATGACGGAACAAGGGCGGGAGGCGTCCGAGCGCGAGGTGGGCGAAATTACGCTCCGCGGCCCGTCCGTAATGCTGGGGTACTATAAGGATGATGCGTTGTCGGCTCAGACCATCAGGGATGGCTGGCTGCACACGGGCGATCTGGGGTATCTCGCTGGCGGCGAGCTGTTCGTCTGCGGGCGAGTGAAGGACGTCATCATCGCCAACGGACGGAAGTATCATCCGCAGGATCTCGAGTGGGCGGTCGACCAGGTGGCCGGCGTCCGTCGAGGTCGGGTAGTTGCATTTGGCGCGACGCGCACGGGTGGACCGGACGGGGTGGTCCTTGTGGTCGAACCGAACGGCACCATCGCGCCAGAGCCGCTGACCGACGCCATCCGGCGCAGCATCGGCGACCTCTGCGGGCTGTTCGTGGATGAGGTCGTGCTCGTGCCGAGCGGCACGATCGGGCGGACGACGAGCGGCAAGGTGCAGCGTGCGGCCACCAAAGCGCGGTTCGAGCGCGGCGAGCTCACGGCCGTCCACGATCGCGCCGGACTTCACGCATAACGGGAGTAGGGATGGATCTGCTCGATAAGCTCCGGGCGGTGGAGAAGCGCCGTGATGCGTTCGCGGCGGCGTCCGCGCGCCCTGGCGCGACCGTTATCGAACGCGTGCTCGGGCCGTGCGAAGTCGTCGTCGGCGGCCGGCCGACGCTGATGTTCGGATCGAACAACTACCTGGGCCTCACGCTGCACCCGGAAGTGGTGAACGCGGCGCGCGAGGCGGTCATCCAGTACGGCGCCGGGACTACCGGTTCTCGAACGGCGAACGGGACGTTCGGTCTTCATGAAGCGCTCGAGGGCGAGCTGGCCGACTGGTTCGGCAAGCGCCACGCGATCATTTTCAGCACCGGCTATCAGGCGAACCTGTCGATCGTCGGCGGCCTCTGCGGATCCTGAAGACGTCATTCTGATCGACAGCGACAGCCACGCGAGCATCTACGACGCCACACGGCAGACCGCGTCGCAAGTCGTCGCGTTCCGCCACAACTCACCCGAAAGCCTGCGCAAGAAGCTCGAGCGGCTGCCGAAGGGGCACCGCAATCGGCTCGTCGTGGCCGAGGGGCTGTACTCGATCCGCGGCGACGTCGCGCCGCTCAAAGAGATATCGGAAGTGTGCCGCGCGTACGGCGCGTATCTGCTCGTCGACGAAGCGCATTCCCTCGGCACGTACGGCCCGACCGGCCTCGGCTGCGCTGAAGATCAAGGCGTGCTCGATCACGTCGATTTCGTCGTCGGCACGTTTTCGAAGTCGCTGGCCGGCATCGGCGGCGTGTGCGTCTCGGATCACCATGAGCTCAAGGCGCTGCACTACGTGGCGCGGGCGTATGTGTTCACCGCGTCGGGGTCGCCGGCCAACATCGCGAGCGTCCGTGCGGCGGTTCGCGTCGTGCGCGAACATCCTGAGCTGCGCGATCAGCTGTGGGCGAACATCCGGCGGCTGCGCGAAGGCCTGCAGGAGCTCGGGTACGTGATCGGTTCGAGCGAATCGCCGATCGTGCCGATCCAGATAGGCGAGGAGGCGCGCACCATTGGGCTCTGGCAGGAACTGATTGCGCAGGGCTTGTACGTCAATGTGATCGTGCCGCCCGGTTGTCCGAAGGACGAGTGCGTTCTGCGCGCGAGCTGCTCGGCCGCGCACACCACGGACCATGTCTCGCGCGCGCTCGACATCTTTTCGCGCGTTGGCGGCGAGGTGGGCGTGTGTCGCAGTCGTCAGTCGTCGGTCGTCAGTCTTCAGTCGTAAGTCGCCGGTCTTCAGTCAGAGTCGTCAGGACTCAGTCCCCGCGCGGCGTTCTCTGCGTGTACCAGTCGGCGCTCCTCCGCATCCCCTCGTGTAGACCGATGATGGCGTCGACGCCGAGTCGTTCGCGAAGACGATTCACTCGGCAGACGAATCCCTCCGCGTAGAGCTCGTTGTACCGGCGGCGGTCGAGCACCATCGATCGTCGCATTACCGTGCCGGCGAGCTCGCCTGCGTTTGCGATGAGCCACACGAAAGGGGCCGGGATGCGGACGATCCGGCCGCGACCGTGCACCATGGCGCGAAGCTCCTCGGTACAGCTCGCGCGGACGCACGGGGCGAGGATGTCCGACGAAACAGACGAGATCGTCCTGCTCGGCGTCGATCGCAGCCACCACCGCTCGTGTGAGATCGTCGATGTGCACGAACATGTACGCGCCATCGTCTCGTCCAACGAGCGGAATGAGCGGCAGCGCGGCGAGCTGGACGAGCGGCATGAGCGCGCGATCCCCTTGTCCGTACACGACTCCGGGCCTCAGTACCGTCCAGCGAAGGCCGGGCGTGCCGGTCACCGCGCGCTCGCCCGCGAGCTTCGTGATGCCGTACATCGTGATCGGATGCGGCGGGTCGTCTTCGCCGCGGGGATGCGACTCGGGCGCAGGGCCCGCCGCAGCCAGACTCGAGACGTGGATAAGGCGCGCGTTCGCCGCGCGCGAGGCGATGGCCACCGCCCGCGTGGCATCGACGTTGACCGCAATGTAGTCGGCGTCCCGCTGAGCCGCGACAATGCCCGCGAGATGCACGACCGTATCGCAGCCGGCAAATGCCGTCTCGAGGGCCGACGGTGTGAGCGCGGCGCGCATCACCTCCACGCCGTTCGGCGCCGAGCGCGGCGAATCCGGCCGCACGATCGCGCGGACGCGATCGCCTCGCGCGCAGAGCGCGGCGGCGACATGCCGGCCGATGAAGCCGGTCGCGCCGGTCACGGCGATGCGGCGGCCCACGTCAGGCGCCTGTCTCGGCGGATTCAGTCACGGCCTGTGGCACCGATCACCACGGCGCGCGCTGGGCTCGCAGAAGCACCACCATCAGTAGTAGCTCCGCGGTCACTAAGCGCCCGTGGAGCTGGCAGTCTGCGGCCGGTCGCTGTCGTCCCGCGATGAGCGGACGATGTAGTTGAACAGGGAAATGCTGCGATCGGCGACGAAGTGAACGAGCAGCCCGGTCCAGGACGTGTACGACTGCAGGCCGTCGTAGAACTCGGGCGCGGCTCGGCGGATCTGCGGCAGCCGCGACCATGGCACCGTGACCAGATCGTGATGCTCGTTGTGGAAGCCGACGTTGAAGGAGACCTTGTTCAGCGGGCCGTAGTACGAATAGGTTTCCTGATTCGGCGCGAGCGCGAAATGTTCCTGCACCCACCGCGCCCCCAGGGGGTGCAGGCCGATCGCGAATACGGTCGACACCAGCAGGTACGTGAAGGGGCCGCCGCCTGTCGCGGCGATCAAGGCCGCCATCGCGGCGAGTTGAATGACGATGTTGGCGACGGTCCATGGATCGAGCAGCCGCACACGCTTGAGCCGTCGCGGCCGGACGATCCCCATGATGAAGACGAACCCGGCGATCCACAGCGCTTTCATCACGCCGGAGCGGCCGACGATCCGCGACTCGAGCGGGCCTGGCACGCCGGCGTCGAGCTCGGGGTCGCCCATATGGCGGTGATGGAGCAGGTGATATTTGCAGAACGACAGCGCGCCGGGAACCACCATTGGCAGATTCGCGACAATCGCCACGAGGCGGTTGGCTGTTCGCGACCGGAAAATGAGATTGTGCGAGCACTCGTGAATCAGCACCCACAGCGCGTGATCGATTGTCGCGCCGAAGAGATACGCGCACGGCAGCCATACTTTCCAGCTGCGAACCCCAAGCGCAAAGGCGAGCGCGAACTGGAGCGCGGCGAGCCCGACCACCCACAGCGCGCTCATCGGGGCCGGCCCGGCGAGTGCGCGGAGCTCGGGATGCGCCGTGAGAAGCTGCCGGCCGCGGCCCGCGTGCGGCTCGCCGTGGAATACGCGGATGTAGTTGGATACCACGGTCACAATTCTAACGGATACAATCACCGCGGAAAGGCGGATTCTCGAATGCGTCGTGCTGTCCTGGCCCTCTTGCTGATCTTCCTCATGGTGCCGTGGGCCGACGCCGCCCTCGCGGCGCAAACCGGACCGATTACCGCCGCGGCCGAACGGCTTGCGCGCGCCGACGGACAACAGCCGGCCTCAGCGCCCGCGGCGCCACCGCCCGAGCACCGTGGCGCGTCGCGCGCCGAAAAGCTGGCGTGGGCATATCTCCTCATCGGCGGCACGGTGTTCATCGTGACGAGTCCGGGAGAGAAAGGTGAGGACGGGAAGGTGTCCGACGACGGCAAATGGGAGACCGCCGGCGGTATCGGCGCCGTCGCCATTTCGTTCGCGCTGCTCCACGACATTCTGAGCCGCAGGCCGTAAGCCGCGCGCGCGTGACGCCGCGCGCTTCAGGTTACCCGAGCGGCTTCTCGTAGATGCGATACGTTTTGTAATGGACCGCGCCGACCTGTGCGGCCGGCTGGTTGATGTCGCGATTGTCCTCGAGCACCCAGGAAAATTCGATGTGCCGGTAGCGCGTCGTTCGCGCCTGCCGGTGCAGCTCGTACACGAGGAGCGGGTACAGCCCTGCGGCACGATATTCCGGCAGCACGCCAAGCAGCAGCAGGCGTGCCTGATCGATGATCCACTTTCGGCCGAGCAGCCGGGGGAGGCCGAACGGGAACAGCCGACCGTCGGTGCCCTTGAGCGCCTGGTTGATGTCCGGGATCGCGACGGCGCAGGCGACCGGTTTGCCCGCGACTTCCGCGAGCACCGCCGCCTTGCGGATCGAAGATCGGCTTCAATTCGCTGGCGAGCCGTTTGAACTCGTCGGCCGTCGGCGGCACGAAGCCCCAGTTCTTCTCCCAGGCGCCGCAGTAGATCAGCCGCAGTTGCTCGACCTCGCGCGCGAATTCGGCCATCGAGAGCTGGCGTACGCTGAGGCCGTGCCGGTCGCGCATCCGCGTGGCGAGCCGTTCGATGATCGGATCGATCCCGCGATCCATGTCATAGAGCCACGCGTAGAGGTCTTTGGCTTTCCGGTAGCCGGCCGATTCGATGAAGCCGCCGTACTCACGGGGGTTGTGCGGCATCATCAGCATCGAATCGGTGTCGAAGCCGTCGACGAGCAATCCCGCGCTTTCGTTGAGCGATGGATTGAGCGGACCGCGCATCACCGCGCGGCCGCGCGCGCGTCCCCACGATTCCGCGGCTCCGAAAAGCGCGCGCGCCGACGATTCATCGGCCGCCTCGAAAAAGCCGAACGATGCCACGTTGTCCCGGTGCACGTCGTTGTGCAGTCGATCGTCGAACGCCGCGATCCGGCCGACGACGGCATCGCCCTGCAGCGCCAACAGCAGCTGGTGATCGGCGTGCGCGAAGAACGGATTTTTCCTCGGCAGCAGCCGCTCCTTTTCGGCGATGCGGAGCGGGGGGATCCAGTGCGGGTCCCGGCGGTTGCGCACATATGCGTAATCGATGAACCGGTTCAACTCACGACGGCTCGAGACGGGGCGCACTTCGATCATGCGGCTCCATAGTACGCCATGAGGTATGGTCTCTGACGTTGCGCACCTCGGAAACGATCGCGCTCGCGTATTTCGTGTACCTCGCGCTGGTTTGCTGGCTGCGGCCTCTCTCGATGCGGCGGCGCGTCGAGATCAGCAGCGTCTCCCTCTTCGCGGTCGCCGGCATCCTTTCGCTCGCCCGGCTTGCGCCGCCTTGGCTTCGCGACTGGGCGCCGGCGGTTTACATCTTCATCGGCTACTTTCTGCCCGGACGCTTTTTCGAACATCCCGCCGTTGCGGTGGAAGCGTGGCTCGCGTCATGGGATCGACGCCTGCTCGGTGATCCCCAAACGCGGTTCGCGTCGTGGCCACGGGCGCTCGTCGTATATCTCGACGTCGTCTATATGGGATGCTTCCTCATGCTGCCCGGCGGCTTCGCGGTGCTCGCATGGACGGGGCACTCGGGAGCGGCGGACCACTACTGGACCATGGTCGCCGGGGCAGATCTTGCCGCGTTCCTCTCGTTGACGGTGTTTCAAACACGTCCGCCGTGGGCGCTGGAACCGGCGCCAGCGCTCGATGACCGGCCCGTCCATCGCGCCGCGCTTCTGTTCGTGCGGCACGGGACGATCGGCGCGAACACGTTCCCGAGCGGACACACGGCCGTGTCCTTTGCGATCGCGATCGCGCTCCTCCCGATTCTGCCGGTGGCAAGCGCGATTGGCTTCGCGCTCGCCCTGACGATTGCGGTCGCCTGCGTCGTCGGTCGCTATCACTACGCGGTCGATGTGCTTGCAGGTGTGGCGCTGGCGCTCGTCGTTTGTGCGCTTGCTGCCGCGCTGGGGCCATAAAGACGGGCTCCGCATGCGGTAGGGAGGCCCATCGGCCGATAGTCTAAATGTGCCCTCCGTCTCACACGATTGTCACGAATTGAACGGCTTTCTTGACTGGACACCACGCGATCCGCACGCGACAATAGAAATTCCCCTGATGCACGTTTTCAGTTCGTTATCGGGGCTCCGCGGGATCCGCTTATTCGTGCTGGCCCTGGCAACGCTTGTGCTGCCCACGGCGCCGGCCCGCGCGCAAGACCCTCGAGTTGCCCTCACGCAATCGACCGGCACCATCGAAGGCGTCGTCACGACGCAAGCGGGATCGATCCGCCTTGCGGGATCGACGGTCACGTTGCGCGACGGTTCCGGTTCGGTTGCGGTTGCTACGGCGATTGCGGACGGCGACGGCCGCTATCGTCTCGCCGACGTCAAGCCCGGCGTGTACCAGATCACCGCGGCGCTCGAAGGCTTCGACGCGAAGACGGCGCCGGTCACGGTCGTCGCGGGCAAATCGCTCGAGTTGCCGCTCGATCTGCCGATCGCCGGCGTCGCGGAGCGCGTTGAAGTGGCCGCACCGGCGGGCGGTGTTTCAGGGTCCGGAACCCTGAACAACGGCGATGAAGTGAAGGGAAAGGAAATGGAGGAGCTCGCGCCGAGCGGCGGGTTCCAATCAGCGCTTCGTCTGCTCGCAAGCGTTCTCGAAGTGCCCGGCGGCGTGAGCATCAAGGGCGGCAGGCCGAATCAATCGAGCGTGCAGATCGGGTCGACCACGCTCGTCGACCCGTCGACAGGCTTCACGCGCGTGTTCCTGCCCGACGATGCGATTGAGTCTGTCGCGGTGATGCCGAACCCGTACGCCGTGGAATTCGGTCGGTTTTCGTCCGGCTTGGTCGTCCTGCGGCCGCGGCGCGCGGGCGACGCGTGGAAGACCCGGCTGAACAACCTCGACCCCACGTTTCGAACGTCGCGCAGCGGGAACCCGGTGGACGTTGTCGGCATCGGTTCGTTCGCGCCCCGAATCGAGACGGGCGGTCCAATCATTCGAGACCGGTTGTTCCTCGAGCAGACGGCGCAGTTTCGGCTGAGCAAAACGGACGTGCCGAGCCGTCCGGAGAACGAGTTGCGCACGGATGAGTGGTTCAGCTCGTTCACGCGCGTCGACGCGAATCTCTCGCCCAAACACACCATGCTCGCAACGGGCGGCGTTTTTCCCCGCGCGACGAGCTTCGCGAACCTCGGGACGTTTACGCCGCCCGATGCGACCGTCGATCTGCACAGCCACGTGAATCACGGCGCGGTCACGGAACGAGCGCTCTGGAGCGACACATTTTTCACCGAGACCTCGGTGCAAATGCATCAGTACGCAACCCGCGACGATCCGCAGGGCAACGCGCCGATGACTCTCTATCCGGAGACGACGGAGGGAAACTTCTACAATCGGCAGCAGCGGGAAACGTCGACGTACCAGATCGTCGAGACCGGCTCTGGCTCGCGAAATACCTGGGGCGGGCTGCACCTCTACAAGTTCGGCCTGGACGTGCTCCACAACGACTATGAAGATTCCAGCGCCAGCCAGTCGATCTACATCCGGCGCTCGCTGGATCTCGGCGGTGCGCTTGCGCGCCGCCTCGATTTCACCGGCGCCACGAAGCAGTTCATCTCGAGTACAGACGTCGCCGTTTACATGCAGGATCGCGTGCAGCCCACCACCCGCTGGTATGTCGAATTCGGCGGTCGGCTCGATCGCGACGGCATCACGAACGAGTGGAATCCGACGCCCCGCATCGGCACCGCGCTGCTCCTGAACTCGTCGGGCAGCGCCGTGCTTCGCGGAGGCTTCGGCGTGTTCTACGAGCGAACGCCATCCACCGCGGGCGTCTTCAACAATTTCGAGAACTACATCGACACACGCTACGCGGCCGACGGGGTCACGCCGCTGTCGACGATACTCGTCACACATCTTGCGGCGCCGAATCTGCAAACGCCGCGCAGCGTCACGTGGGATGCGGCGTACGATCATCGGTTGAACGCGAGCTGGGCGCTGCACGCGGGCGTCGTCGATCGCACCGGCGCCTACGAGCTGGTCGTTCAGCCCTTCCGCACCGGGGCAGGAACGGGCCAGCTCCTGTTGAACAGCAACGGCCGATCGAATTACCGCGAGGCGGACGTCGGCGTTCACTTCACGCACTCACACGGCGTCGACCTCAACGTCTCTTACATCCGGTCATCGTCGTACGCGGATCTGAATTCGCTGACGAACTATTTCGACACGCTGCTGTGGCCGATCATGGGCGAAAATCAGTACGCGCCGTCGAACGACGTGCCGAACCGCCTGCTCGCTCGCGGCCGCGCGATGCCGACCCGCCGGTGGCTGCTGCTCGGCACGTTCGACTGGCGGAGCGGCCTGCCGTACTCGGCCGTGAACGAGACGCTCGATTTCGTCGGCGCGCGCAACAGCCTCCGGTTCCCGAGCTATATGCGCACGGAGCTCGGCGTCGAGCATCGGTTCCGCATCTTCAAGCTGCAGCCGTGGATCGGCGTGCGCGCCGACAACGCGCTCAAGGCGTTCCTGCCGACCGACGTGCAGGCCAACATCGCGTCACCGGCTTTCGGCAGCTTCTACAATTCCGAGTATCGCCAGTTCCGGATTCAGGTCCGGTTCGAGCGGTAGCATTCTTCGCGCGCCTTTCCCCGCGTTCATCACGAAACACGACGAGCACGCAGGTCACGAACCACTTCTGTACAAGGTGTGTTGTGCTTTCGTGGCTTCGTGCTGACTAGGACGCCGACGGATTGCGCGCGAATCGCAGGGCGTCGCGGCCGCCGATGCCCGCCAGCGCGGCTGCGCCAATCGCGGTGCTGAACGCGTACGTAATCGCTCGTTCCACCAGAGTGATCGCGGTCGCCGTGCCGGGAGAAACGCCGAAGAGCAGCAGCCCGGTTACCAGGCTTCCTTCGATCGCGCCGAGGCCGCCGACGGTGGGCACAAGGCCGCCGACGATCGAAAATACCGTCAGCGCGGCGCCTTGCGCGAGGCTCAGCCGCACGCCGAGCGCGGCCGCCACTACCATTAGCCGAATCATCGTCTCGAGCCACGTCGCGGTCGCCCATGCCGTCGCGATCGCGACAGCGTCGCCGGCCAGCCGCGTGAGGCCGAAGCGCTCGCGCCATCCGGCGAGCGTGCCGTGCGGTCGTCGGGCCGCCGCCGCGACGCCAACGATCGCCGCGAGCGCCAGCACGATGACGAGAGCCGCTTTCGATCGGGCCGCCGCCGCGCCGATCGCCGGCAGGCCGAGGAGCACGAGCGCCGCGATGGCCGGCGCCTCGACAATTCGTCCGCAGACGAGCGTCACGGCCGCCGTCGCGATCGGCACGCCCGTCGCGCGAAACAGCCCGATGCGGACGGCGTCACCGCCGATGCCGCTCGCGGGCGTCACGTTGCGGACGAACACGCCGGCGAGGTTTACGAGAATCGCGCGTGCGAGCGTAATCCGCGCGCCCATGCCGGTGATGATGACGCGCCAGCGCTCGCCCATCATGGTGAGCCCGGCGAGGTGGAGCGCCGTCGCCGTCGCAACGAGCGCCGGATTTGCGCGCGCGAGGGCGCTTATCGTCGTGTGGATGAACGTGGACACGGGCTCCTGATTATCGCCGACCGCCTGATAAGATGGCGTCCTGCGATGCCGACGCGTGCCGACGCCGCTGTCGAGTGTGGGGACGGGCTCGGACGACCGCTGGTGCTTCTCGCGGCGACGATCGCGCTCCGTCTGCCGGCGCTCGTGCGCCCCTACTTTTTCTCTTCCGACGAGGCAGTCTACTCCGCGCTCGCGGTGCGCATGCTCCACGGCGTCGATCCGTATGCAGGTGCGGTCGATCACAAACCGGTCGGCGTCGATCTGTTCTACGCCGCCGTATACGCGATCACCGGCCCGAACCACATTTTGCCGATCCACCTTCTGCTGGTGCTCGTCGTCTGGGCCACCGCGCTTCTTCTCGCGCGAGCGGCCGTTCTCGTATCGGGACATCGAGCGGCGTCTCTGGCGGGTGTGTTCTACGTGTGCGCGTCAGCCGCCGGCATGCCGCGCGACGTGCAGCCCGCGAACACCGAGCTTCTGCTGAACCTGCCAACCGCGGTGGCGCTGTGGTGCGTCTGCCGAGCCGTGATCCGGCCGGTACTCGATCGATCATCTGATCGAACGTCCGATCGGGCGATCGACTCGCGCGATCGCCTCGGTTTATTCCTCGCCGCCGGCGCGCTGACGGGCATCGCGGCGCTGTTCAAATATCAGGCGTCGCTCGCCGGCATCGCGTGGGCGGTGGCCGTGCTCCAATCGTCGCGTGCGTCTTCACGCGCGGCACGGCAACTGGCGGCGCTCGCAGCCGGCTTTCTCGTGGTCGTCGCGGCGTTATGCGGATATTTCTATGTTCGCGGCGAATGGGACGCGTTCACCTTCTGGGGCTGGCGCTATAACTTCTCGTACATCGCGGCGCTGACCGCGCGCGAAACGCTATGGAATCTCGTTCGCCGGACCGCCACGATGACGTTGTTCTGGCTGCCGCTCGTCGTGCTTGCGGCAATCGCCGCCTGGCGCCGCGCATTGCCGTTGCTCGTGGTCACGTGGCTTGCGTGCGAATGCGCGGCGGTATCGGTCGGCGGGAGATTCTTCCTCTACTACTATCTCATCGCGCTGCCGCCGCTCGCCGTCGCCGGCGCAATCGGCGCTGCGTCGGCGGGGATGTTTCGCGCCGGCCGGCGCCTGGCGAGCCGTGTCGAGCTGGCGCTCGCGACATTGGCGGCCGTATCGATCGCTGGTCTCGGCAACGCTCGCCTGGACGTGGCAATGGATTCAGCCCGACTTTCGCCGGGAACACGACGTCGAGTGGGCTGTCGGCGAATACGTGCGCAGTCATTCCGCGCCGGATGATCGGCTGTTCGTGTGGGGCAACGCGAGCCAGATCTACTACTTCGCCAACCGCGTGATGGGCACTCGATTCGCGTTCTGCAACTATCACACGGGAAAAATCTGGGGATCCTGGGCGTATGCGGTCGACGCGGGCGATACGAGCATGTTCATCGTGCCGCGCGCGTGGACCGAGCTGCTCGAAGACATCGATCGCACGCCGCCCGCGTTCATCGTCGACAGCGGGGCAGGGAAGCTGGCAAGCTTCGACCGCCATCCGATTGCTCGGTATCCGGCGCTCGCGGAACGCGTCGCCCGCGGCTATACACTCGACGCCGTCGTCGCGGGAGTACCGATCTACAAGCGCCAGGCGCGCTGACGCAGCCGCAGCGCCCATCCGAGGAGCGCCGCGTTCCGCGCGACGACGAGCGCGCACGCCCATGGCACGAACCGAATCACGGCGTGCATCTCCGTCGGAAACACCAGTTGCGCGAGCACCATCGATCCGATGAACCACGCCATCGTCGAGCCGCGGCCGTCGATGAGCGTCATCAGCACGCCGAGCGGGATCAGCCAGGTAAAGTACTGAGGACTGCTCACCTTGCCGAACGCGATGAGGACGGTCAGCGCGAGGAGCGCCGCGCCGGCGAGCACCCGCGCCTCCGTTACCGCCTCGTTGGCGCGCCGCAGTTCGCGCCACGCGAGCCCATAGACGAGAAGAAGCGCGACGCCCGTAGCGATGTTGGACGCCCAGAGGCCCGCCGGCACGAGCGGACCGGAGACGTTGTTCGATCCAAAGCTGAAGGTGAACGAGACGGCCGACGGATCGAACGCGTGCCACAGTCCCAGCAACCCCGCCGCGGTGCTCTCGATCTCGAGAGGCCGATCGACGTGGTACCACAGCACGCGATCCATCGTCGAACCGGCGGCGTACGCGACCGGGAACGTGATGATGAGAACAGTCGCGATGGCGACCGCGGCTGCGGTGATGGCGTCGCCCACCCGCCGCCGCCGGACGAGGTACATCGCGCACAGGACCGCGACCACGCCCGGCACGAGCTTCACGGCGATGATCGCCCCCGCGGCGATGCCGAGCACGATCGGCTTCCGCCTGACGGCGGCGAAACACATCGCGCACAATAGAAACGCGACGGCCGCGTCATATCGCTGGACGGAGACGATGCCGAGCGCCGTGGCGGCGAGCACGCTCCAGCCGAGCACATTCCACGTACGAGCCGGCGATCCCAGGTCCTCGGCGAGCCGGCCGCAGCAGACCGAGGCGCCGACAAAGAGCGCAACCATGATCAGCTCGAAGACGATCCCATAGCCCGTTTCGGAATGGGTCACGAGTGCCGGCGGAAGCGCCGCGAGAAAAAAACCGGGGGGATATTCGACGAGATAATCGCGATACGGTTTCAGGGGGCGCTCAGGCGCGACCGTCGGCGAGGCGTCGTCGCGGAGATGCTCACCGGCGAGGAATGCGCGTCGCCATGCGGCTTCCGTTCGGACGTAGTACGACAGATACGGGAGTCCGAGCGCGGCGTTGCTGTAGGCGCGGTAACGGGTCAGGTCGTGCGACCGTGTGAGATACGTCTTCGCGCGGGAAACCAGCGGCTCGGGCTGCGATCGCCCCACGATCGCCACCGCCGCCGCGAGCATGGCAGCCGCACACAGCGCACTGCACACCCAGGTGCGGACGCCCAGCATAGTCTCGCGCCACAATACATCAGTCGCCGCGACGGGAGCGCAGAGCCGATTGGTATATTTCCATGACACGCAGGGCAATACTGGACCAGTCGTATTCGTACGCGACCGCCGTTCCCGCGCTGACAACCTGCGAACGGATGCCTGCGTTCGTCAGCAGCGTCGCGATCGAAGCCGCGAGCGCTGCCGCGTCTCCAGCGGGCACGAGGCTCGCGCAGCCTCTGTCGCCCACGAGTTCCTCGTACCCTTCGATTCGGCTGGCAACGACAGGCCGATTCGACGCCATCGCCTCGAGCAGCACGATGCCGAAGCTCTCTCCGCCGAGCGCGGGCGAGCAGACGATATCGGCCGCCTGAAAAAATGCGGGCAGCTCCGCTTCCGCAATCACGCCGGCGAATCGAGCGTCGACGCCGAGCTCCCCCGAGAGGTGCGCCAGCCGTGCGGCATCGGGACCATCGCCGCCGACCACCAGCCGTACGCCGGGAAGCTGACGCTGGACATCTGCCATCGCGCGCACGAGGAACTCGACGCCTTTGCGCGGCTCGAGCCGACCGATGTAGAGCACGTGTCGGCGGTCCGCCTCGAAAATGGCAGGCCGTTCCTTTGGCGCGCGGAATCGATTGACGTCGATGCCGTTCGGCACGATCTCGTACCGCCCGGGAAAGTGTGCTTCCACGGTGCGTCGAGCGGCCGCCGATACGGCGATCCGCCGATCGATCTTTCGCGCGAGCGGCCGCAGAAGCCACGCGGTCGATGCATACACGCGGTGGCCTTGCTCGCGGTGGACGTGGAAGGTGCACACGACCGGCACGCGCGCCCCCGCCAGCGCGATCCAGGGCATCAGCGGCGTGAACGGTTCGTGGACGTGAAGGATGTCCATCGGCTCGTGCAGCATCCGTCCAACCGCGGGAATGCCGCGCGGGTCGATTCCGAATCCGGATTCCGTGCCGAACATCGTGACCGCTGTCGACCGGCCGAGCGAAACCTCGCCGTTTTCGAGCGGGCGCGACGCGGGTCCGAAGACGCGTACCGAGTGGCCCAGTCGGCGAAGCGCGTCGGCCTGCGCCCGTATCTGATTGTTCACACCGCCGGCCCGGGAGAGATCGTAGGGCGCGACGATGGCGATGCGGAGCTGGTCCGAGCTCATCCGATGGTCACAATCCTTGCATAGTCGGCATCCAATGGACGATCGGCCGCGGTCACAAACCACTCTGCTGATTCTCGCCGCGCTCGGCGTCGTCTTCGGCGATATCGGGACGAGCCCGCTCTACGCGCTGCGAGAATGCTTCGCCGGCGTTCACGCGATCCCGGTCACGCCGGGCAACGTCCTCGGCGTTCTGTCGCTGATCACCTGGTCGCTGCTCGTCACGGTCACGGTGAAGTATCTGCTGTTCGTGATGCGCGCCGACAACGGGGGCGAAGGTGGCATCCTCGCGCTCGTTGCGCTCGTCCGCCGGACGGGCGCCATGAAGGCCACGCACCGCGCCGCCGTGGCCATCGGCCTTTTCGGCGCGGCGCTGCTGTACGGCGACGGCATGATCACGCCGGCGATCTCTGTGTTGAGCGCCGTCGAAGGCCTCGGGATCGCGACGCATGCGCTCGACCCGTTCATCGTGCCGATCACCGTCGCGATCCTGATCATGCTGTTTCTCATGCAGCACCGCGGGACCGGCGGCATCGGCGCGGTATTCGGGCCGATCATGGTTGTGTGGTTCCTGGTCATCGCGCTTCTCGGTCTGAATGCGCTCGTCCGCGAACCGAGCGTCCTGCGCGCGTTCTCGCCCACGTATGCCGTGGCGTTTTTCGACGCGCACGGGCTTCGCGCGTTTCTCACGCTTGGCGCCGTCTTCCTGGCCGTTACCGGCGCCGAGGCGCTGTATGCGGACATGGGGCACTTCGGCCGGTCGCCGATCCGGATCGGCTGGTTCGCGCTCGTGCTGCCGGCGCTCCTCTTCAATTACTTCGGGCAGGGGGCGATGCTGCTCGCGGATCGATCGGCGCAGCAGAATCCGTTTTACGCGCTCGCCCCCGGGGTCGGCCTCTACCCACTGGTCGTGTTGGCGACGGTCGCGACGGTTATCGCGTCGCAGGCCATCATCTCCGGCGCCTTTTCACTGACGCAGCAGGCGGTGCAGCTGGGCTATTCGCCTCGGCTCGACATCCGCCATACGTCGGCGCACCAGATTGGCCAGGTCTACATCCCCGAGATCAACTCGCTTCTGCTCATCGCGACGGTTGCGCTGGTGTTCAGTTTCCGATCGTCCACCAACCTTGCCGCGGCCTACGGAATGGCGGTCACGGCGACGATGGTGATTACGACGCTGCTTGCATATCTGGTTGCGCGCGAGCAGTGGCATTGGAGCGCGTGGCGTGCCGGCCTGGTCACTGCGGGATTTCTGTCGATCGATCTCGCGTTCTTCGGCGCGAATCTCGCGAAAATTGCCCATGGAGGCTGGTTTCCGCTTGCCGTCGCGGCGGTCGTGTACACGTTGATGTCGACATGGGCCGAAGGGCGGCGACTCGTCACCGAGCGGCTTGGCGCGTCGGTTGTTCCGCTGGACGCGTTCCTGCGCACGCTGAGGGAACATCCGCCGATTCGAGTGCCCGGCACCGCGGTGTTCATGACGGCGCGCGCAGAGGGCATTCCACCGATCCTGGTGCACCACCTGCGTCACAACAAAGCGCTGCACGCCCGGACCGTGCTCCTGAGCGTCGTCATCGTCGATCAGCCGCAGGCCGAGCCGGCCGCTTCGATCGAAGTGCACCGGCTCGACGCGGGCATCGATCGCGTGATCGTCCGCTTCGGGTTCATGCAGCCGCCCGACGTCCCGGCCGCGCTCGTCAGCGCAGGCGCGCAGGGCCTGGCGATCGATCCCCACGACACGACCTACTACCTCGCCCACCTGACGCTGTTCGCGAACGACCGGATCGGCATGTCGGGCTGGCGCGACAAGCTGTTCATTCTCATGTCGCGAAACGCGCGCCGCGCCACGAATTTCTTTCGGATTCCGCCAGATCAGGTGGTCGAGTTGGGCATTCAGCTGGAGCTGTGACGAGGCTCTAGCTTCGATGCTGGCGGCACTCGACGTGAACGGTCGTCCCATCGGCGGAGCGGATGCGGACGCCGTTGTCGTCGCCGCTGTCCGCCTCTTCCATCGCGATCGACACCGCGTCCGGCACTTCGTGCGTCAGATGATCGTCTGGCTTGTCGCCCACCACGACTGCAATCGCGTCGCCCGACGGCGAATCGGCTGACACGCCTTGGAGCGGGAGATCGTCGGCCGCGATCCGGGGATGACCATCGGACGAGATGACCTCGACGCGAGCCAGGCACCCTTCGTGTTCGCGGCTGAACTGATCGAGCTCAGCTCGCCATTCATTCCGTGGAATCTCTCTCTGTTGCATGGGACCCGACGTGTGCAACGAACGTTCCGTTGCGGCGCGCTCGAGCAGAGCCGCCGTGTTATCCTCCTCTCTCACGGCAGCGGGCGCTGCCGTCGCGGCAGTCCGGCACGGCGTCCGGGGAAACATATTGAGCATGCTTCAGGTCATCGTCTCCACTTCCGCCGACGCACGTCTCGCCGCCGTCACCGAATTCCTCAGCACACTGCCTCCGGCCGCCGAAGTCGCCATTGTGGGCGCGTCGCGCGGTGCGGCTGACGATCTCGCGCGGGCCGTCGCCCGGCGGTCGGGCGCGACGTTCGGACTCGCCCGGTTCAGCCTCACGCAACTGGCCGCTCGCGCGGCGTCGACGAGTGCGGTCGGTCCTCGGCGGGTGCCGGGTACGCAGGCGGGCGCCGAAGCGGTGGCCGCGCGCGCCGTGTTCGACGCTCTCGGCGCCGCCGAGCTGGCGTACTTCCAGCCGGTCGCGACGACGCCCGGCTTCCCGAGGGCGCTCGCGCGGACGCTGCACGAACTGCGCCTGGCAGGCATCGGCAGCGACGGTCTAAGCGGCCGCGGCGCCGCGGTGGACGACATCGCCCGCCTGCTCGCGCGCGTCGAAGAGCAGCTCGATCGTGCGGCCGTTGACGATCGCGCGGCGCTCTTCCAGATCGCCGCGCACGCATGCGCCGCCGGCGCGGTGCGGTGGGCGCATCTCCCGATCGTGCTGCTCGACGTGCCGCTCGACTCTCGTGCCGAGCGCGAGTTCGTCGCGGCGCTGGTGGCGCGCTCGCCGCAAGTTCTCGCGACGGTGCCGGACGGCGATCTCTTCGCGCGCAATGCTCTCGAGGCGCTCGGCGGCGCCGTCGAGCGTCGCGGCCGATACCGCGTTGCCCGAAAGCGATCTTGCGCACCTGCGGCGCTATGTGTTCACGGTCGATCGGCCGCCCGCCCGCGCGCCGGCCGGCGACGTCCGGCTGTTTTCCGCGCCGGGCGAAGGACGCGAGGCGGTCGAGATCGTGCGCCGCGTGCTCGACGAAGCGGCGCGCGGCGTGCCGTTCGACGAGATGGCGGTCTTCCTGCGCGCGCCGCAGCAGTACCTCGGCCTGCTCGAGCACGCGTGCGCGCGCGGCGGCGTGCCGGTGTACTTCGATCGCGGCACGCGGCGGCCCGATCCGGCCGGCCGCGCGTTCGTCGCGCTGCTGTCGTGCGCGGTCGAGGGGCTGTCGGCGAAGCGCTTCGACGAGTACCTCTCGCTCGGCCAGGTCCCGCGGGTCGGCGAACGCGCCGCGGCGCCAGCCGCAGCGCGGCGACCGCTCGCGACGAGGTCGTGTTGCCGGCGACGAGCGTCGAGGCCGATCGACGTCCGGACCGTCCGACGACGATCGGCCGATCGGCGATCAGCGGACCGCGCCGCCGGCCTCGACTCCGACGATGACGCGGTCGTCGCCGGCACGCTGCGATCGCCGTGGAAATGGGAAGAGCTGATCGTCGAATCGGCGGTGGTCGGCGGCCGCACCCGCGACGACGGCAAGGCGCGCTGGCGGCGGCGGCTCGACGGCCTCGCGGCCGACTATCGAGCTACCGCATCGCGGAGCTCGAGCCGCGACGAGCCCGACTCGCCGCGCATCGGCCGGTATCGAGCGCGACCTGCGAAACCTCGCGCACCTTCGCGCGTTCGCGCTGCCGATCGTCGACGCGCTCGCCGACTGGCCGGAGCGCGGCGACGTGGGGCGAGTGGCTCGATCGCTTCGCGGCGCTGGCGCGCGCGCGCGCTGCGCGGCCCGAGCGCGTGCTGCGAGACGCTCGCCGATCTGCGGCCGATGGCGGACGTCGGCCCGGTCGCGCTCGAAGAAGCGCGCGACGTGCTGCACGATCGCCTCGTCACGCTCGACTGGGATCCGCCGGCGCGCCGCTACGGCCGCGTGTTCGTCGGCACGCCGCATCAGGCGCGCGGCCGCGCGTTCCGCGTCGTGTTCGTGCCGGGCCTCGCCGAGCGCGTCGTTCCGCAGCGGCCGCGCGAGGATCCGCTGCTGCTCGACGAGCGTCGCGGCGCGCTCGATGCGCGCGCTCGTCGACGCAGGACGAGCGCGGGCAGCGCCGAGCGCCTGCTGCTGAAGATCGCGATCGGCGCGGCGACGCGAGCGGCTGTATCTGTCGTATCCGCGCCTCGACGTCGGCGAAACGCGCGCGCGCGTGCCGTCGTTCTACGCGCTCGACGTCATGCGCGCGATCACCGGGCGCGTGCCGGACCATCGGGTGCTCGCGGCGGAGCGGCCGACGAAGGCGGCGCGAGCCTCGCGTGGCCGGCGCCGAAGGATCCCGATCGCGCCGATCGACGATCTCGAGCACGACCTCGCCGTGCTCAAGCCGCTGCTCGACGCGCGCGATCCGCGCGGCGGTGAAGGGCCACGCGCACTACCTGCTCGGCCTGAACGAGGCGCTGCGGCGATCGGTGATCAGCCGCTGGGCGCGCGGCCGACGCGCGTGGTCCGCGAGCGACGGGCTTGATCAAGGTCGCGCCCGGCACGCGAGCGGCGCTCGCTGCGCAGCGGCTGCGGCAGCGGCCGTATTCGCTGTCGGCGCTGCAGCGTTTCGCGACTGTCCGTATCAGTTCCTGCTCGCGACGATCTACCGGCTCGAGCCGTGGGACGAGCCCGAGCCGCTCGTCCGGATGGATCCGCTGACGCGCGGCAGCCTGTTCCATCAGGTGCAGGCGGAGTTCTACCGCGCGATGGAGCACGCGGGCGCGCTGCCGGTGACGCGCGACGGCGTTCGCGAGCGCGGCCACGACGCTCGACGCGGTGCTCGACCGCGTCGCCGCCGAATACGCCGAGCGGCTCGCGCCGGCGATCGAGCGCGTCTGGCGCGACGAGATCGACGAGCTGCGGCGCGATCTCGGCATCTGGGTGCAGAAGCTCGCCGACGCCGACGCGCTGGCGGCCGACGTACTTCGAGTTCAGCTTCGGGCTGAACGACGAGGGCCGCGATCCGCGCAGCCTGCCGGATCCGGTCGTCGTCGACGGCCGCTTCGTGCTGCGCGGCTCGGTCGATCTCATCGAGCATCGCGCCGATCTCGACGTGCTGCGCGTCACCGATCACAAGACCGGCAAGAACCGCTCGAACGCCGGATCTCGATCGTCGGCGGCGGCGCCGATGCTGCAGCCGGTGCTCTACAGCGTCGCGGTCGAGCAGGGGCTCGGCAAGAAGGTGGTCGAGGGCCGCCTGTTCTACTGCACGACGGCCGGCGGCTTCGCCGAGCACGTGATCCCGATCAACGACTACACGCGCGGCCAGGGCCTCCAGGTGCTGACGATCATCGATCGCGCCGTCGAGCCGGGATTCCTCGCCGGCCGCGCCGGCCGAGCGCGCGTGCACCTGGTGCGACTTCCGTCCGGTGTGCGGTCCGCGCGAGGAAGAGCGGACGCCGGCGCAAAGCCGGCGGATCAGCTCGCGGATCTCGACGCGCTGAGGAGCATGCGATGAGCGCGCGTTCGGATCCGGCCGACGCCGACGGCGCGCGCAGCGCGATCGGCGAGGCGCTCGACGACGACGCTCGTCGTCGAGGCGGCGGCCGGCACCGGCAAGACGACCGAGCTGGTCAACCGCATCCTGCGCGTGCTCGCGACCGGCCGCGCGACGATGGACGAGATCGTCGCCGTCACGTTCACGGAGAAGGCGGCCGGCGAGCTGAAGCTGCGGCTGCGCGAAGCGCTCGAGCAGCGAGCGCGCGAGCGCGCGCAGGACGCGACGGTCCGCGAGCGCCTCGAGCACGCGCTCGACGACGCTCGAGGAAGCGCACGTCAACACCATTCACGGCTTCTGCGCCGAGCTGCTGCGCGAGCGGCCGGTCGAGGCGTGCGTCGATCCGCTGTTCGCCGTGCTGACCGAGCCGCAGGCCGACCGGCTGTATCACGCGCGCGTTTCGCGCCTGGCTGCAGGAGGCGCTGCAGCGATCCGCCGGAAGGGCTGCGCCGCGCGCTGCGGCGGACGAGCGCGCCGGCGTTCGGCGGCGGCGACGCCGACGGCCCGATCGATCGGCTGCGCGGCGCCGGGCGCACGCTCGCCGAATGGCGCGACTTCCCGCAGCCGTGGCAGCGGCCGCCGTTCGATCGCGCGCGCGAGATCGATCGCCTGGTCGTCGGCGCTGCACCGCCTCGCGGATCTGACCGCGTCGCCGCTGTCCGCAGCGCGACAACCTGTACGTCGACACCGACGCGGTGCGCCGGCTGAGCCGGCAGATTCGGCTCGAGCAGTCGTTCGGCCAGCGCGATCTCGACGGCTGGGAAGCGCGGCTGGTCGATCTCGTCGCGCGATCGCGGACTTCTCGCGCACGCGCAAAGGCAGCGGCTACAAGTTCGGCAAGGACGTCACGCGCGCCGACGTGCTCGCGGCGCGCGACGCGCTCTTCGCCGATCTTCAGCAGTTCCGGAGAGACGCCGACGCCGACCTCGCCGCGTGCCTGCAGCAGGAGCTCGCCGGCGCGACCGCGCGCTATCAGGAGCTCGAAGCAGGCCGCCGGCGCGCTCGACTTCGCCGACCTGCTCGCGCGCGCGCGCGATCTGATCCGCGACAACGCCGAGCGTCCGCGCGCCATCTGCAGCAGAAGTTCACGCGCATCTTCGTCGACGAATTCCAGGACACCGATCCGCTGCAGGCGGAGATCCTGCTGCTGCTCGCCGGACGCACGTCGCCCGGCAAGCTGTTCATCGTCGGCGATCCGAAGCAGGCGATCTACCGGTTCCGCGGCACCGACGTCGGCACCTACTGGCAGCGTCAGCGCGCGAGCTCGCCGCGCGCGGCGGCCGCGTGCTGCAGCTGACGACGAGCTATCGCAGCGTGCCGGCGATTCAGCGATTCGTCAACGCGGCGTTCGCGCCGGAGATGACCGGCGACGATGCGGACGCTGCAGGCCGGCTACGTGCCGCTGGCGCCGTACCGCGCCGGCGGACGATTCGCAGCCGGCGATCGTCGCGCTGCCGGTGCCGAAGCCGTATCGGCCGCGGCGGCTTGGCGCGCTGAAGGCGTCGGCGAAAGCGATCGAAGCGTCGCTGCCCGACGCCGTCGGCGCGTTCATCGCCTGGCTGGTCGACGGCAGAAGCGGCTGGCCGGTCGCCGAGCGGCAGGCTGACGGCTCGGAGCGGCGCGTGCCGCTTCAGCCGCGGCACATCGCGCGTGCTGTTCCGCCGCTTCGTCAGCTTCGGCGACGACGTCACGCGCCCGTACGTCGACGCCATCGAGGCGCGCGGCATTCCGCATCTGCTCGTCGGCGGCAAGGCGTTTCACGGCCGCGAGGAAGTCGAGACCGATCCGCGCGGCGCTGGCGGCGATCGAGTGGCCCGACGACGAGCTGTCGGTGTTTGCGACGCTGAAGGGCTCGCTGTTCGCGATCGACGACGAGCAGCTGCTCGAGTTCCGGCATCGCTTCGGCACGTTCCATCCGTTCCGCGATGCCGAAGGAGCTCGGCGGCAATTCAGCGGCAGCGAGCTCGCGCTGAGCGGCGAGCCGACGGCGCATCTGATGCCGATCGCCGACGCGCTGCGGCTGCTGCAGCAGCTGCACCGCGCGCCGCAACTACCGTCCGGTCGCCGACACCATCGGCCGGCTGCTCGCGGAGACGCGCGCGCACGTCGGCTTCATCCTGCGTCCGGCCGGCGAGCAGGCGCTCGCCAACGTGCTGCACGTCGCCGAGCTGGCGCGCCAGTACGAGGCCGGCGGGCGGCATCTCGTTCCGCGGCTTCATCGACGAGCTGCGGTCGGCGGCCGCGTCGCGAAGCGGCCGAGGCGCCGATCCTCGAGGAGGGCAGCGACGGCGTGCGCCTGATGACGGTGCACAAGGCCAAGGGGCTCGAGTTTCCGGTCGTCATCCTCGCGGACCTGACGTGCCGCATGAGCCGCAACGACGCCAGCCGGTATCTCGACGCGTCGCGCGGATCTGTGCGCGATGAAGATCGGCGGCTGGGCGCCGCACGAGCTGCACGAGCACGAAGCCGAGGAAGTGGCGCGCGATCAGGCCGAAGGCGTCCGGCTCGCGTACGTCGCGGCGACGCGCGCGCGCGATCTGCTCGTCGTGCCCGGCGCTCGGCGACGAGCCGTGGGAAGGCGGCTGGTTCGGCCCGCTGAACCGCGCGCTGTATCCGCCGGTTGCGATCGCGCCGCGACGCCGACGCGCGGACCGAAGTGTCCGGCGTTCAAGTCGAAGGACACGGTGCTGCAGCGGCCGAACGACGAGACCGCCGGCACCGGCGACGGTGTGCCCGGGCGCAGCACGCGTTTCGCCGCCGGCGGGTACTCGGTCGTCTGGTGGGATCCGAGCGCGCTCGACGCTCGGCGCGAAGCCGCCGTTCGGCGTGCGCCGCGAAGATCTCATCGTCAAGGACGTGCCGCAGCAACGTCGTCGCCGACGGCCGCGGCCGGTACGACCGCTGGCGGCTGGCGCGCACGAGGCGCGCGACGCCGGCAGCACGCCGTCCATGGTGGTCGAGACGGCGCGCGAGTGGGCGGCGGCGCAGGCATCAGAGTCGTCGCCGGTTGCGCACGCAGGTGCTGTGACGAGCGCGGACGTGACGATCGTCGACTTGCTGCCCGCTGCCGAACGAAACGCGTGGATGCGGGGCGATGACGCGGGACGCGGAGGCGCCGCTTTCGGTGTTCTGGTTCACGCACTCCTGGCACGCACATCGTTCACCGCATCGGCTGCGATGCTGGAGGAGCTCGCGGAGATAGAGGCGCGCGTGCTCGGCCTGAGCGACGCCGATGCAAGCACGGCAGCGGCCGTCGTCGGCCGTGTCCTCGCCGCCGATCTGCTGAAGCGAGCTGCCGCGGCCGAGGCGCGCGGCGCATGCCGACGGGAAACCGCGGTCACCAGCACGCTCGAGGACGGCAGGCTGGTCGAAGGGATCGTCGATCTCGCGTTCCAAGAGCAGGGCGCGTGGACGATTGTCGACTACAAGACCGATCGTGAACTGGCGACCGAAGAGGATCGCTATCGCCGACAGGTCGCCTTCTACGCGACAGCGATCGCCCGCGCGACCGGCGCGCCAGCTGCAGGCGTGCTCGTGCGCATCTGAGGACAGGTCGCGAGCCTTGCCGCGTCGCTTCAACCTCGGAAGGACTCCTCTCGTTTCGCGGATTATCGGGTCGATCGCGATCGCGTCGGCGGCCGCGTGTGTCGAGCGGCCGAAGATGGTCATTGAGCCAGCGCCGTCCGGCTGTCGACAGGCCATCGCGTCCAGCGGCGCGACCGTCACGTGGATTGGCCCGAGCGATCGACGCGATATGCGCGCCCTCGACCGATGGTGCGCTGCGGTCGGGCCGGTGGAAATGCGGGATCCCTCGACGGTCGAGCCGCGCGCGATCGACGCGATCGCGATCGTGAGCTGGAATGTCCACGTCGGCGGCGCCGATCTTCCGTCGCTGATTGCGAGGCTGCGCAGCGGCGAGATCACCGGCGGTGTGCCGGTCCGCGACTTTGCGATCCTGGTGCAGGAGGCCTATCGCGCCGGCGAAGCCGTGCCGTCACGAATCGATGGGCGGGCCGCGGCGGCCGGACGCATTCTCGAGGAACCTCCGCACGGCACCCGGCGCGACGTCGCGCAGATCGCGCAAGCCGACGGCCTGGCGTACGTCTACGCCCCGTCGATGCGCAATGGACGTGCGCCGGTTCCAGTCGCGGAAGATCGCGGCAACGCGATCCTCTCAACGATCCCGCTCGACCATGTCGTCGCGATTGAATTGCCGTTCGAAAAGCAGCGGCGTGTGGCCGTCGCCGCGACGATCCGCGGCCGGACGAGCGGCGGAGCGGACTGGTCGCTGACCCTCGCTGATGCGCATCTCGACACCGCCGTCGCCCTCGCCCGCGGGGGTCCGATCGCCGCGAGAAGACGTCAGGCCGACGCGTTGATCGAGGCGCTGGACATTGCCGCCGCCGATTCCTCGATCGTCGTGGCAGGCGACTTCAATACGTGGCTCGGCGACGCGGAAGCGGCGGTTGGACACCTGCGCCGCGCGTTCCCGGACGCGAAGCTGGCGCGGCATCAGCCGACGTGGTCGGCCGGAGTGGTCGGCGCGATGATGGACTTTGTCTTCGCGCGGACAGGCGGGCGTGCAGTGAACGTGCGCCGGTTGCCCGAGCGTCTCGGGTCGGACCACTATCCGCTGCTCGCCGAAGTCCGATTTTGAAACGACGCGGCGGTCGGCTCGCGGCCGCCGTAGATGGGGACTACGTCTTCGGACCGAGGATCGCAAGCACCGAGAGGGGATCGATGCGCGCGCCGTTCGCCCGAATCGCCCAGTGCAGATGGGGTCCGGTCACACGGCCTGTCGCCCCGACTTTTCCGATGACCTGTCCTTCTTCCACGAGATCGCCTTCGTGCACGTCGGTTTCCGACAGGTGCGCCAGCAGCGAGAACAGCCCGAGGCCATGGTCGATCACGACCGTGTTTCCCGTAAAGTACAGATCGCGAGCGATGGCGATGCGTCCGGCGTTCGGGGCCAGCACGGGAGTGCCCGTACCGCTCAGGAAATCGCCGCCGCCATGCGGCGCGCGGGGGACGCCGTTGAAGATGCTGCGGCTGCCGAATTGGCTGTTCGCGGCGCCAGGCACCGGACGCACGAACGGCCGCGACCAGTAGCGCTCGCCCGCCGAGCTCGTCCAGACTGCTTCGAGCGCTTTCGCCTCGGTTGCGATCCGCTCTTCCACGTTGGCCGGCGGCGTGACGAACGCGGGATCGACCTGCAGCTGTCGCGTCGGAAATTGCTTACCGCGAACGACGAACTCGCGTGTCGCATGCTCCAGCACCGCGCCACCGGCGAGCGCATCGACGTCGACACGATAGCTGCCCGGCGCCGTATCGAGATCGATGCCGACGAGAGCGCGCCAGTGCCCCGCGTCGACGCGGTACGCCGGGATCTCATGGTGAAACGCGGCGAGCCTGACGGCGTCCGCTTTTGCCGGCGCGGCAATCGTGAGCTCGACGAGCTCGCCCGGTTGCTGCGATCGCGCGTGGGCGGAGAGGATGACGAGCGCGGCGATCAGGAGCGAAGTCATGCCGCTCAGCCCGGCCCGTGCCTGCGGTCGACGGGAGTCGCGACGTATCCGTTCCTGGAGCGCACCCGGTAATCACCGCCGCTCGCACGGACTCGAATGCTGTGGAACTTGCCGTCGGCTCCCTTGGGCGACGTGTAGCCGAGCACGTATTGGTTGTTGAGCTCCTCCGCAATCCGGCCCGCCGCGGCTGTGAGCTCGTCGGTCGTCGATACGACTTCGGTCCGCCCGCCGCTCTCGTTCGTGATCTCGCGCAGCGCCTCCGGATTGGTCTTCGCATTGATCGCGCGGCGGTCCTTGGGATCGATTGCGATCGCGTACACGAACGCATCGCTGCGGACGAGCGCCGATCGCACTTCGCGGATGCTCGCATCGCTCGCCGTGTCGTCACCGTCGGAGATGATGAGGATCGCCGCGCGCTGGCGCGACCGCCGGTCGACGATCGGGAGCGCACGGAGCACGGCGTCGTACACCGCCGTCGCCCCCCAGGGCTTGATCCGGTCGAGCGCGTTCCGCACCACATCGGGGGTATTCGTCCAGTCGGTCAGAATATGCACCTGGTGGTTGAACGCGACGATGAAGAATTGATCGGTCGGGTCGAGGAGGCCGAACAGAAAGCGGTCGACGGTCGCGCGAGCATCCTGAATGCGCTTTCCGTACATGCTGTCGCTCGTGTCCAGAAGGACGCCGAGCCCGATCGGCACGCGTTCGTTGGTGAACTGCGTCACGCGCTGGGGCTCTCCGTCTTCGAGTATCTCGAACGCCTCGCGGCCAAGCCCCGTTACAATCTTGCCGTCTCTGTCGAACACCGTTGCCGCGATCGTCGTGACCTCGATCGCGCTCTGAAACGGGTGCGGGTCCTGCACGACAGGTTTTTGAGCCGTCAGAGCGAGCGCGATCAGAGCGGCGAAAATGCGCATGATGCCCGGGACCGGAGGCCTCTAAGCCATCTTACGCCGTTTGCCTGACGTTACGGTCTCGGCGCCGTGATGGCGGCGTAGACGTAATCGGTGAGCTGGCGCAGCCGCACGGCGCCCTGATCGTTCACGCCTGACGCGCCGGTCTTTGGAATCGCCGGAATTTCGACCGCGTGCGACATGATCAGGGCGGCCACGATGGTAGCTCTGGCTTGAATCTCGGTCTGGTCCATTCGATCGTCTCCCGCTCGAGGCACGTGGATTCACGTGCGCCGCCTGCATCATGCCATGCGGCGGGGCGGGAGCGTCTCAGCGTCGGCGGCGAGTGCGGCGATCGTGTGCGACGCACCGTGGCAGCGCGCCCGCCCGCTGCCGGCGTTCCGCTCGGCGCATTTCGAGCATCGCGATGCCCTCGGCGATGAGAACGTTGGCGGCAAGCGCCGTGAGCTCGTATACCTCGCCCCGGTTGAAGGTGCTGGTATCGATCCCGTCGATCACGCGATGCGCTGTGCGGACGATTCGGACTTGCACTGCGTACAGAGTGGGTGAATACGCAAGGAAGGTGCCGAGTTCAATAGGCGAGATGTCGTCTATCTGACCGATTGGCGGCCGATTTTCAACGGAAATAAACGTAAGTCTTACACGCGTGTCCTAACTCGACGGCGTCGTGGTCACAACATGAGCTCTGCCAAAGACAATTCCAGGAAGGGCGACAGCCCGATCGAGGTCGTGCGTCGCTACCATGACGGAACGAAGCATCACTTCCACGCGTTCTCGCGGTCGCTCGGCTATCTGGACTGGGCGTCGCAACCGAAACCGTTCCGCTCGTACGAAGGCTGTCCCACTGTGTCTCTGTACCCAGCGCCCCGCGCCGCCGGCACGAACGGATACGCGCCGCGGGCGGTCACGTTCGAAGACGCCTGCCGGCTCCGGCTCGCTGCCGAACCGCTGACCATCGCATCGGTCGGCGACATGCTGCGTCATTCGCTCGGCCTTTCCGCGTGGAAACAGTTCGAGCGGTCGCGCTGGTCGCTTCGCGTGAACCCTTCGAGCGGAAATCTTCATCCGACGGAAGCGTACGTTGTCTGTGGCGCGCGGCTGGGATTGAGCGATCGCGCGGGCGTGTACCACTACGCCGCGGACCGTCACGTCCTCGAGCAGCGCTGCCTGTTCGACGACGCCGTTTGGCGAGCGGCGTGCGCCGGCAGGCCCGACCTGGTCCTGGTCGCGCTGACATCGATTCACTGGCGCGAATCCTGGAAATACGGCGAGCGCGCCTTTCGCTACTGCCAACACGATCTGGGGCATGCCGTGGCGCGTCTCGATCGCCGCAGGCATTCTCGGATGGCGCGCCGTCGTGCTGCCCGCGTGGCCGCACCGCGCCCTCGCCGCAGCTGTCGGCATCGACCGCGACGAGGACTTCGTCGACGCCGAACGCGAAGAGCCGGGCTGCCTCATCGCGATCGACACGGCGCCTTCGTTGTCGGATCGCGGTCGATCTCTTCGCCAGGTCTCGCGGACGCTATCCGCCGCGGCGAGTGGGCCGGGCGCGCGAGTCAACTGAGCGAGGATCACATACGGTGGTCCTTCATCGACGAGGTCGCGCGGGCGACGCGAGGGCGCGGGATGGTCCGGCGTCCCTCCATCCCTAGGTGACGACTACCGGACGAGGCAGGACAACCGTGCGGTTGACGCGCGTCGGATCGTCCTGCAGCGCCGCAGCGCCGTAGCGTTCGACGGCCGATCTGAAATCGACCAGGCCGGTTTCTTGGGGATGCTCGCCGGCGTGATGCCCGCACAGCGGCGCACCGTGGGGCGCGCTCTGGTGGCCTCCGTTGCGTGCACCTGGCGATTTTCGTCCACCGCGTCGCGGGCGTGCCCTCAGGCCTCTACGCTGCTGGTTCGCGCCGCTTCGGCGGTCGAGCGTCTGCGCGCGGCGTGCCGTTCAGAGTTTCTCTGGCAGCCGGTCGTCGATGGGCTGCCGTTGTACCGCCTGGCTGACGGCGACATGCGAAGCCGTCGCCGCGCGGGTCAGCTGCGATCAGGAAATCGCGGCCGACGGTTTCTTCAGCCTGGGCATGCTGGCGGAGTTCGATGCGCCGCTGCAAACATTCGGAGCCGCGTTCTACAGAAATCTATTCTGGGAAACCGGTGTGGTCGGCCAGGCCTTGTATCTCGAAGCGGAAGCGGCGGGGGCGCGCGCGACCGGCATCGGCTGCTTCTACGATGATCCAGTTCACGATCTGCTCGGCCTCAAAGGCCACGCCTTCCAGAGCCTGTACCACTTCACGGTGGGGATGCCGGTCGAAGATCGCCGGCTCATGACGGAACCGGGCTACGCCTGGGAGATGCCGCGTACCACCTCGTAGAGCGCGCTTCAGCGACGCAGGCGTTTCTGTGCGTCCTGAAAGTGCGGGGAAGACGGCGGTACGCGCTCATACGCCGCCTGTGCGCTCGCCGCATCGTTCAACCGCCTGTCGTACAACTCCGCGGCGGCGAACCATGCGTCGTGTTCCGTCGCCGGATACATGACGGCCAGATCGGCGAAGGCGGCCGCGGCGAGACTGTAACGCTTGATCTCCTCGTACATCGTGCCGAGCTTCCAGAGGGCGGCTTCCGCGGCGGTGGTCCCCGAATACTGCGCGACGAGCTGACGATACGTAATCAGCGCTGTCGGCACCGAGGTCGCCAGCACATCGTCACGCTGAAACAGCCGCTGCCGCGCTTCGAGATCGCCTCGCATGAGGAGCGCGCGCGCCGCCCAGGGACTGCGCGGATAGGTGGTGACGACCTCGTCGAAGAGTCGGTGCGCCTCAGCCTCCTTGCCGGGGCGACGCGTACGCAGTGTGCTCTGCGCCATCAGGAACAGCGCCTCGGGCGCCCGTGGATGATCGTGGAAGCGATTGACGATCTCCACGTAGGTCGCCATCGCGTCTTCGACTTTCCCCTGGCGCTCGTCGATGGACGCCATGAGGAAGTACGCATCGGTCGCGATCTCGCCGACCCCTTCTCTCACGGTGATGCCTTTCAACGTCGCAACCGCCTGATCGAACAGCTTCGCGTCGACCTTGGCGCGGGCCACGCCGAACTCCTGCTGTGCCCACTGGGCGCCATGAGAATCGACTGGCATCTCGCTGACAGGGGCGGGCTCGCCGGCGTCGCTCACGGTCTGGGCGGCCGGCATGGTCTCGGGCATTTGTTTGGGTGCTGCCGACGCGCGAAGCGTCACCGTCCTTGCGGCGTTGGCCGCGTCGAGCCCGGCTGCTTTGGGGACGGGGCGGCGAAGGTCGGTGGGCAGAACGCCCACCGCAGGGATCAAGTGGGCGCTCATGAGCGGCCGTTCTCGTTGCGGCCGAGTCTCGGCCCACGCCATCGCCAACAGCACACCGCCGGCGAGCACGCTGCCAGCGACAGCCGAGCGCGGCCGGACCTTCGCGGCCCGCGGCCAGCGCATCACCGAGGACGGCGTGTTGCCGCCGTGCTCCGGCCTGTTGCGCGCCATGATCGCCGCGGCGGAATCGAGGTCGCGCTTCAGACGCTGGAGGTCGGCGCGGAGATCCGAGGCGGTCTGAAACCGCAGCTTGCGATTTTTCTCGAGCGCCTTGTCGATGATCCGTTCGAGTTCCGCCGGGACGCTCGCGTTCAGCTCGCTTGGTGGAAGGGGCGAGTGGCGCGCGATCGCGTCCATGATTGCCGTGTTGTCGCTCCCGGTGAACGCGCGGCGCCCCGTGATCATCTCGTAGAGCACGACGCCCATCGAGAACAGATCGCTTCGCGCGTCGAGCTCTTCGCCGCGCGTCTGCTCGGGCGACATGTAGGGGATTGTTCCCGCGATCGTCTTCGAGAATCGCTCCGGCATCGGCTTGTGGCCCGGCGGCCCGTAGGGCAGGAGCACCGCGAGCCCGAAGTCCAGAATCTTCACGTGATCGCGGCCGGTTACGAAGATGTTCGCCGGCTTGATGTCGCGATGAACGATTCCTTCCGCGTGCGCGGCATCGAGCGCGTCGGCGATCTGCACGGCGAGCTCGATCGCACGGTACGTCTCGATCGGCCGGCCGCCGATCACCCTCGAGAGGACCTGCCCTTCGAGCAGCTCCATGACGATGAACAGATGGCCGTTGTCTTCAGCGATTTCGTAGATCGTGCAGATGTTGGGATGGTTCAGGCTCGATGCCGTGCGCGCTTCGTGCTGAAAGCGCGTGTTCATCGCGTAGTCCGAGGACAGTTCCGGAGGGACGAGCTTCAGCACCACCGCGCGCCCGAGCGCAAGGTCTTCGGCTTTGTACACGACCGAAGTCGCGCCATCACCGAGCTTCTCGAGGATCCGGTAGTGCGAGAGTGTCTGGCCGATCATTCAGAACCGCCGTGACGGTCTATCGGTCCGAACTGCACGCGCCTGCTTCACGGAATGGCGCAGGGATACATGGAACGGCGGGCGGCCCGTTCGCCGAGCGTTGAGAGGAGAGTGCGCGTCAGCGAACGTCGGGAGAAAGGACGGAAATGCGTGTGCCTGAAAAGCCTTCCCGCGTAAGAATTCGCTGCGCTGCTTCCGCTTCTTCAGGCGAGTCGTACGGGCCGACGACGATCTGGTGCCACGTGCCGGTCGAATCAGTTTTCGTGGTCACCCGCAAACCCTTTTGCGCGATGCTCGCCGCGACGTCCGCAGCGCGCTGCGCCGTCTTGAATGCGGCGACGGAAATCCCGTACCGCCCGTTTTTCTGTGGAGCGGGCCGGAGCTGTGGGTGTGGTCGGGGCCGGCTTCGCCGCGGCCAATTCAGGCGGCCGCGCTGCCGGAGGCGCCGCTTCGGTCGTCGGCGCTGCCGGTTTGGGTTCGATGGGCTTCGCTACGGGCGCCGGTATGCGTTGCGAGACGACCGGGGGCGGCGCGGTTGCCGCTGATGGCCGAGACGCCCACCACCACGCGCCGAGCCCCGCGAGGATGAAGAACGCGGCAGCCGCTACCTTCAGCCCTGCGCCGCCGGATCGCATCCGGATCACCGCCGGTACCGGCAGCTTCAACCGCGCGGCGGCGGCGAGCACGAGCCGATCGTCGAGCACGCGCGTCTGCCGTTCGCAGCCGAGCTCCAGCACGCGGTCGCACAGCGTATTGACCACTCGCGGAATGCCCGCGGAGATCGCCGCCACCGTCTGAATCGCCGCGGGCGTGAAGCGGACGCGCTCGAGCGCGGCGCCGACCTGCGAATCGTCGCCGGTTCGATCGCCGTGTTCGCCGGTCGAGGCGTCGGCCGCGACGAAGAGCCGCCGCTCGATGTACTCCTGCACCTCGCTCGCCGCGAGCGGATGCAGTTCGACGCGACGCGCGATCCGTTGACGCAGCTGGCCCATCTCCGGCCGCTTCAAGAGCGCGTCGAGGTCGGGCTGACCGACGAGCACGATTTCCAGCAGCTTCGCGTTGTCGGTTTCGAAGTTCGTGAGCAGGCGCACTTCCTCGAGCACGGTCGGGGCGAGATGTTGCGCCTCATCGATCATGATCACCGCGTGTGCGTCGAGCGGAATCAAGGTCGACAGAAACTTCTGCAGCGTCGTCACCAGTTGGTGCCGCGTGATCTCCGCGTTCGTCTCGTCACCGGTCCGCTCGACATCGTCGATGATGCCGAAATCGGTCAGCACTTGGTGCAGCAGGTCGCTCACGCTCAGACACGGGTCGAGGATGACTGAAAGAAACGTACGCGGCTCGAACGTTTGGAGCAGCGTCCGGCACAGCATCGTCTTGCCGGTGCCGATTCCGCCGGTGATGACGACGAGCCCCTCCCGCCGCTTCAGCGCGTCGGTGACCTGTTCCAGCGCGCGCGAATGCGAACGGCTATGGAAGACGAACCGCAGATCGGGCGTCAGGCTGAACGGGCGCGCGTGCAGCCCGTAGAAATTCTCGCAGGCGGTGAGATCGCTGGAGCCGGCCACAGTGCTCGTCGACATCGATTCCTCGGCGGTCAGGGTACCAGAACGCGTGCGGCTGTACAACGGCGGCCCTCGCGCGACGGTTTCAGGATCGGCTGACGATTTCGTCGGGTCGCGGGCGGCGGCGCGATGCGGCGCGCGCGATCTCCGTGTTCACGTAAAACGTTCGCAGACAAGGAGTTTCAACGCTCCAAGTGCAGACCCGTTCGAGCCGGCATAGCCGTTGCCTCACCTGCCATCAAACGGGGGGAGCAGAATGTTCAATCGATCTCAGCTCTATATCAGTGCGGCTTTGCTGGTGCTCCTGGAGCTCACAGCGGCCGTGATCCGCGCCGCGCACTAACGCGCCAAGGAGAAGCGATGTTCTGGATTCTTGCGGTCATCATGGGTGTGCTCGCGTTCGGATTCATCAAAGTGCGTCGTCAGCGCAAGGCGTCGAGTCAGTAGTTTCCGATCGTCCGGACGAACGCGCCTGCAATGACGGCGTAGCCGAACGCGTTCGGATGTATATCCGGGCCGACCGGCGGCGCCGCGCCCATCCACGTCCACACCAGCGTCGCCAGTGACGTTCAACGGCAGATCGAATGCCGGCACCGGCGTGAAGTCGGCCGTTCGAAACGCCTTCGCCACGTCGGCGACCGGCACGTGGAACTGCTGGTACACGCTTTCCAGCAGGCCGTTGAACACGACGGTCGCCTGGTACGATTCGTTCGCGACCAGCTGTCCCGCGGCACCCAGCCGCCACAACGCGAGGAACGGATCGTAGTAATTCATCGCGACGATCGGCACGCCGGGACCAGCGGCGGCGCGCAGCGCGCCGACGATCCGCGGCAGCTCCGCCGCGACGGCACCCAACCCGTTCAGGACGCACGCGTGATCGATGCCCGCAGCGCCGATGCAATGGTCGATGTTGTTGCCGCCGATGGTCAGCGTAATCAGGCCGACCTGATGCGTCTGAACAAATTCGATCGCCTCGGCCAGCTGGCTTCCGGACGCGTAGGAACAGCTTCCGCCGGCGATCATCGTCGTCGTCGTTTCTCCGGAACATCCGAGCTTCGCCAGTTGAAGGCGCGGATGCCGCACCCGATAGAATCCGAAGAGATCGTCGACGTATCCCTGCTGCGTCTCGACGAGCTCACCGTCCCGTCCCGGCTGGATGCCCCGCGACAGCGAATCGCCGAGCGCCAGGTAGTAAGTCGGTCCGGCAGCGTATGCGGATCCGGTCGCCCGACAGGAGCACGGCGATCAAAACGGTGAAGATGCGACGGTGCATCGGCCTCCTCCTCATCGATCCGGAAGTATAGGCCGTTCGAGAGCGTTCGCGGTATTCTTCACGGATGTCACGATCCCCCTTGCTCGTTGCGCTCCTGCTGCTCTTTTCCGGCCTTACTGTCGGGCCGACCACGTTTTCCGCTCAGGCGCCGGATGAGCATGCGGCGGCGAAGCCGTTTGGCGCGCTCACCTGGCGAAATCTCGGCCCGGCGCGCGGCGGCCGCTCCATTGCCGTCGCGGGCAGCGCCGCGCGCCCGAACGAGTATTACTTCGGGGCGACCGGCGGCGGCCTCTGGAAAACGATCAACGGCGGCACGACGTGGACGCCCGTGACCGACGGTCAGCTGACGAGCGCGTCGGTCGGAGCCGTCGCGATCGCGCCGTCGAACCCCGACATCGTCTACATCGGCATGGGCGAGAGCGAACTGCGCGGCAACATCGCGCAGGGTGACGGCGTGTACAAGTCCACCGATGCCGGCAAGACGTGGACGCATATCGGCCTTGTCGAGACGCAGGTCATCTCGAAGATTCGCATCCATCCGACGAATCCTGATTTGGTGTTCGTCGCGGCGCTCGGCCATCCGGCAGGCCCGAATCCCGAGCGGGGAATTTTCCGCACGAAGGATGGCGGCAAGACGTGGGACAAGGTGCTCGCGCGCGACGACAAAACGGGCGGCATCGAGCTGAATTTCGATCCGAAGAATCCGCAGGTCCTGTACGCCGCGTTGTGGGAAGCGTTTCGCGTGTCCCACATGATGTCGAGCGGCGGACCTGGCAGCGGCCTGTTCAAGTCGACCGACGGCGGCGATCACTGGACCGAGCTTTCGAGAAATCCAGGTATGCCGAAGGGCGTGCTCGGCAAGATCGGCGTCGTCGTATCGGGCGTCGACTCGAACCGGGTCTACGCGCAGATCGAGGCGGAAGACGGCGGCACATTCGTCTCCGACGATGCGGGTGCCACGTGGAAGCGGGTGAGCGAGGATCGCAACGTGCGGCAGCGCGCGTTCTACTACACGCGCGTCTACGCCGACCCGAAGGACAAGGACACCGTCTACGAACCGAACGTGATGTTCATGAAGTCCACCGACGGCGGCAAGATCTGGAAGATGCCGATGGTGCCGCACGGCGACAACCACGACATGTGGATCGATCCGGAGAATCCCAAGCGGTTCATCCTCGGCAACGATGGCGGCGCAACGGTGACGCTCGATGGCGGGCAGACGTGGACGCAACTGGAGATGCCGACCGCGCAGTTCTATCACGTGTTCACCACGTCCGACGTGCCGTATCACGTCTGCGGCGCCCAGCAGGACAACACGACGGCGTGTGTGTCGAGTGCGGCGCCTGGCGGGTTCGGCGCGATTGCGGGCGGTATCGATACGGTCTTCTACTCGGTCGGCGGCGGCGAGAGCGGCTACGTCGCACAGGATCCCAAGAACCCGGATATGTTCTTCGCCGGCAGCTACAGCGGCGACATCACGAGCTTCAACCGCAAGACAGGTCAGCTCCGCCGCGTGAACCCGTATCCCGAGAACCCGATGGGATACGCGACCAAAGACATCACCGAGCGATTCCAATGGACGTTCCCGATCGTTTTTTCGCCGACCGATCCGACCACGCTGTACGTCGGTTCGCAGCACGTCTGGAAGACCAACAACGCCGGCCAGAGCTGGACCCGCATCAGCCCCGACCTCACGCGGCACGATCCATCGACGATGGGCGACTCGGGCGGGCCGGTCACGCGCGACGAAACCGGCGTGGAAACCTACGCCACGATCTTTTCGATTGCGCCATCGTCGAAGGACGGCAGCTTGATCTGGACGGGATCCGACGACGGCTTCGTGCAGGTCACACGCGACGCCGGCGCGACGTGGAAGAACGTCACGCCGAAGGATCTCCCGCCGTTCGCGCGGATCAGCCTTGTCGAGGCGTCGCCGTTCCGACCGGGCACGGCGTACGTCGCCGCGAACCGGTATCAACACGACGACTTCGCGCCGTACGTGTACAAGACCGACGACTTCGGCGAGACGTGGACGAAGATCGTCAACGGTATCGCGCCGCGCGACTTCGCGCGGGCTGTTCGCGAAGATACGAAGCGCGCGAAGCTGCTGTATCTCGGCACCGAGCACGGCGTCTACGTGTCGTTCGACGATGGCGCGAACTGGCAGTCGCTGCGGCAGAATCTGCCGGACACGCCAGTGCACGATGTCAAGGTTGAAGAGCGGGATCTGGTCATCGCGACCCATGGACGCGCGTTCTACGTGTTGGACGACATCTCGCCGCTGCGGCAGTGGAACATCGCGCCATCCAGCACCGAGCTGACGCTCTTCAAGCCTCAAGATGCGCTCCGCGGGCTGGATCGAACGCTGCGCATCGATTACCAGCTGCGGCAGACGGCGGACAAGATCACGGTCGAAGTGCTCGACGGCCAGAACCGCGTGATCCGCACCTTCAACGGAACGCGGGCCGATTCGGAGAAGAAGCCGGAGCCTCCGACCATCGAAGACATCTTCAATCCGAAAGATCCGAAGCCGTCGACGCTTGCCGGCCTGCAGCGCCTGGAGTGGGATATTCGGTACGATCGCGCGACCGATTTCCCGGGATTGATCATGTGGGACGCGACCACGCGCGGGCCGGTCGCGCCGCCCGGAAATTATCAGGTGCGGGTCACGGCGGATGGCCACGCCGAAACGCAATCGTTTGCGATCCGGCGCGAGCCGCACCTGCTCGCGGACGTCACCGACGCGGACCTGCAGCGCGAGTTCCAACTCGCCTTGCAGATTCGCGACACGACGGCGAAGGCCAACCAGGCCGTGCTGCTCGTGCGCGGAATCCGGCCGCAGATTCAGGATCGCACCGGCAAGCTGGACAGCAAGACCGGCCCGACGGCGAAGGCGCTCGAGGCGCTGGAGAAGACCCTCACCGCGGTCGAAACGCAGGTCTACCAGGTCAAGAACCAGAGCTTCGAGGATCCGCTGAACTTCCCGATCATGTTGAACAACAAGATCGCCTCGCTGCAGGGCATCGTCGAATCGGCGGACGCGCCGCCGACCGATCAGACCTACGAGATGTTCAAGCTGTTGTCAGGCAAGCTCGATGAGCAGATGAACAAGCTCGATACGGCGGTTCAGAAAGACCTGCCGCAGGTGAACCAGTTGCTGCAGCGGCAGAAGCTGGCGCCGATCAAGCCGGTGCCGTTGAAGCCGGTAGAGGAGAAGGCTAAGCCGAAGGCGCGATCGCTAGCGCAATCCGTCGGTCCACCACCGCCGCCGCTCCGCTTCGCGCGGCATGCGCCGGCGGTCTCGGCCCGTTCGGCGATCCGGCGCGAAGGCGACGAACGACCAGCCCGTGCGGACGAGCAGCGATTCCATATCCGACTGGAAGGCGACGAGGCGGTCGATCGAGTCGAAGGGATACGAGCGCGGCACGCCGTTCTCGCTGACGACGACGAGGTTCACGCCGTTTGCCGTTTCTTCACGGTGCAGCACCAGCCGTTCGCCCTGCCGCTCGAACGTCCATGCCGTCTCGACTGTCTGGGTCACTCTGCATGGTATCGGCGCCTCTCAGGCCGGCCATTTAGCTCCCGCCATGACGTCGCGTGATGCCAGGCCCACGCAGTCCGCGTTGGCGGCGCGAAGGCCGAACACGTGCTGCTCGGTCGAACCGCTCCACGGCGCGGGAAACCGCCGCTCCGGGATCTGGCACAGCTCGGCCAGACTCCGTGACGTTGGCCTGGCTCGGCCCTCCGCTGGCAATTTCGCCGTCTGTCGCATGTGACGCGCCGCTCGCAAGGCGTCGTGCCGCAGCACGTGTTCGGCCCCACGTCAGCCGCCATGAGATATCCGATTGGCGACTGCGACGTTCTGTTCAGTAAAAAATGCCAGCGCGCGACCGAAATCGAGCGCCAGCGCGCAGCGCGAAGCGAACTGGCGTCCGGGTTAATATCCACGCATGCTGTTTCGGAAAACGTGTGCGCTCTTGCTGGTAATCGGCGCGACGGCCTTTGCGCAGGCGCCGGCGGAATTGAGCCCGGAAGCGAAGACGAAAGCGGGCGCCGAGACGCGCCGGATGATTCAGGCGGCGCCGAAGCTGCCGCTCTCCGAAACAGAGCTCGCCGTGTCCGGCCGAGCTGCAGGCTTCGAGTTGGGCATGGTCTCGTGGGTCGCGCTCGATGGCAAGGGCACGATCTATCTGCTGCAGCGCGGCGACAAAGCCGACCCCGTGATTGCCGCCGACCTCCATGGACGCGTCCTGCGTTCCTGGGGGAAGGGGCTCTTCAAGCTGCCGCACGCGATCCGCATCGACCCGGCGGGAAACATCTGGACCGTCGATGCGAACAGCTCGATGGTCTACAAGTTCACGCCGGCCGGAAAGAAGCTCCTCGAGATAAGCGTCGGCGGTCAGCCGCCTGAAACGCGGAGCCCGTTCGTCGGCACGACCGACGTCGCGTTCGGCCCGAACGGCCGCATCTTCATCGCGGACGGGTACGGCAACGCGCGGATTCTCGAGTACACCGCCGAGGGCAAGAAAGTGCGCGAGTGGGGCAAGCCTGGCATCGGACCGGGCGAGTTCCGGCTGCCGCACTCGATCGTCGTGGGCTCGAGCGGCATGATTTACGTCGCGGACCGCGAGAACGGACGCATCGAGCGGTTCACGCTGGACGGCACATTCGTCGGCGAGTGGCGCATCGGCAAGACGTATTCGCTGAAGCTCGCCGGCGACGTGCTCTGGGCCGGCATGCATCCGGTCGACGAACCGACGGCGTCGCCAGGCTGGCTCGTGAAGCTCGATCCGAAAAGCGGCGCGATCCTCGGATCGGTCGACGTGCCGGAGAAGTCAGGCCTCCACTCCGTCGAGGTCACGCCGGGCGGTGAGCCGATCACCGTCGTCGCGAATCACGTGATGTGGTTTCGCGCGCCGAAATGACTCTTCCCGCCACTCCTGCCCTTACCGCCTCTGGACGCTCGATCCGATACACCCCGTAGAGCGAGGCTTCCGCCGAGCGTTAGTGCTGCTCTTGAAGACAGGCATCCGGAGTGGCGCGACAGTGTCTCGCTCCGCGAGCCGTCGATCGTCAGGCCGGAAACACATCGCGCCGCTCGAACGCTGCCGCCGCGCGGCGGTCTTACGGCCTCGCGGCATCGCTCAGAGGAACAAGCGACGCCTCGGGTTGTTGAACGGGTCCGTGTGACTTCGCGACAGACCGCCGCGAAGACTCGCTCCGCGATGTGTTTCGTGCGAGCGAAACGGCCTGACTTCACGGCTCGCTCCGCGAGACACTGCCGCGCCGCGTGCAAGTGATCTGACGGGTGCCGACTTCGCCGCGGCGTTCGCGTCCTCCGCGCACAAGGGCAACTCAGCCTGCGCGAAGCATCTGAAGGCGCATATGGACAGCAGAGAATAGTGCTGGTGCCGCTGCCGAAACATACGTTCATCACCGTCGCTGTCTTGATTTCACAGACTCTTGTGATGATTCTGCTTGCGTGTGCTCCGGCCGCAAGCCAGCCACCACCTCGGCGCGGTTCAGACATCTCGAGGTTGTTGACGACGCTTCACGCCAAGGAATGGACCACCCGGAGCGAAGCGTTTGAACAACTGCACGATGATTCGCACGCGCTCGCGCAGACTGACGTCCGGAAGGCCCTGTTCGATTTGCTCGATCGGGAGAATCAACTCATCGTCTCGACGCTCCGGGACTCGGCCGGAACTGTGAGCGTGGGGGATAAGTATGGGGAAGATTACGCCGAGTACGTTGGTGAACTGAGTCAAACGGTCGAATCCTTCGCCGATTGGACCGACCCCAGTCAGGTCTGCATTCTCGTTCGTCACCCGTACAACCCGAAGTCGGCTTTTGCCGGCACGATCGCGGGACATGGAACAATTGCGCTGCCGTGTTTGATGGACTTGTTCAGGAGCGACGTGTTCACCGATCGTGCGAAGTCCGCCGCGGTCGTCGTGCACGTGCTCGCGATTACCAAAGATCTTGATCCCAAGACGAAAGAAGCGGCTCGAGACGTGGTGGTCAACGCGCTTCGCGATCCGAACGTGCTGGTCAAAGGCTTCGTTATCTCTGGGATGGCCGACTATGGAACGCCTGACATGATTCCCGCGCTCAGGAAGGTCGTTGAAACCGATCCCGAGCCGGCGGTGGAGGGTCACTCGGTCAGGAAGTGGGCTGCCGAAGCCATCGCGTCGATTCAGAAGCGTGCCGGCAGACGCGACCGATCGAACTAACACGCGCGCGATCGATGACGGCCTAAACAGGACGTGCTGCACATGGCGAGCGCATCGCGAACAACCTGGCGCGTTGCGCCCCGTGGGAGCGGCGCGTCTCACGCGTCAGACGGGAAACCGCCAGCGAAGGGCCGAGTCCAGGCGAGGTCACGGACCTCGCCGGCGCTGTGCCCATGTCCCGCAGCGGCGGTTTCCCGCGCCGTCGACCCCGGGGCGCGAAGCGCCAGGTTGTTCGCGCAGCGCGCTCGCTCGGCGAAGCCTGGCGCTACTTGACGGGCACGGTGAGCGTCGAGCCTTTCTTCGCGAAGATCATCGCGAGCAGCCGCGCCGGCTCGGTTTGGCTCGCGTTCCGGGACACCTCGTGCGTCGCGCCCGGCTGTTCGTAGAACATCTCCCCGACGTTGTACGTGCGCTCGTCGCCCTGGCCGGAAATCTTGGCGACGATCGCCCCTTGGAGGACGTAAGCGAGCACGAATCCGGGATGCTGATGCGCCGTGCCGACGCGCCCGGGCGCGTACTCGACATGGCTGACGGTCACTTCCCAGCCGTCCAGCGACACGTTCGGCAGGTCGTGTTTGAAGACCGGCGGACGAGGAGCGGCCGGCGGCGCGCCGGGCGCAGTCTGAGCCTGCGCGTCGAGCTTGCCGGCCGCGGCGAGCACTTCGGCAAAAAGTGCGAACGAGGCGACGGCGTCACGGCGTGTGATGAGCATAGTCCTCATTGGTATCTGGTGATCTCGTGATTGGGTTATCTGGTGATTGATTGGGCGATCTGGTGATTGATTGGGTGATTGAGGGAATGGCGCACCATCATCCAATCAATCACCCAATCACCCAATCACCCAATCACCCGATCCCAATCACCCAATTACCAGCTCATCCAATCACCAGATTGCGTCGCTACCTGGCGACCAGCAGCGGTTTCATCACTTCCTGGTAACCGGACAACTCCTGCGACAGTTTCTTGTGCACGGCCAGCTCCTGGTCCGTCGGCGGGAAATCGTTCAGCGACACGACGTCGGCGAGGTGCGACAGCTTCTCGACGAGCTGACTCGGGAAGCGCAGCTGGTCCTGGCCGCGGCCGGTCGACGTCATGTTGAACAGCTTCGACTCGATCGCGACGATCCGCTTGTCGAGGTCGGCGGCCTTCGCCTTCGCGGCCTTGCTCGCCGCGTCATCTTGCCCGTCGCCCTCGCGCGCGAGTTGCGCGCGCAGCGCTTCGGCCTGGTTGATGAGATCGGTCGCGATGTTCAGGTTGTCGCGAATCTCCATCAGCATCTTGCGTCTGCGCCTGAATGTCGGCCTCGCTGCCCGTCGTGTTCGGATCTTTGCGGACGACGAGCTTCTGCGGCTGCGACACGTCCTTGCCATCGACGACGAGCTTCACGGTATACGTGCCAGGCGGCATGAGCACGGACATCGGCGCCGCGGTCGGAAATTTGCGCGTGCCGTCGGGGCCGAGCGCGAATTCCGGCGCGTAGGTGGGCGGCGTCCGAAGTTTGAAATCCTTCGTCGGGTCGGAGCGGAGGTCCCACCAGACACGGTTCACGCCGGCGACAGCATCTTTCGCGACCTTCATCGTGCGCACGGTCCGCCCGGTCGCGTCAGCGATGACGATCCTGACGGCGTCTTCCTTCACCTTGCCGTCCGCGTCTCTTGGCGGCGCTGTCTTGAGCATGAAGTTGATCGCGGCGCCGTCCGGCGGATTCTTCCCCTCGGTCGGATCGTCGGGCATCATCATCGGGTCGGTGATCAGGCGGAAGCGGTACGCCGCGCGCGGCTCGAAGAGGTGGGCCGACTCTGACGCAGCAGCCGGCGTCAGCTGCCGAAGCGGCGTGACGTCGTCGAGGATGAAGAAGCCGCGGCCATATGTCGCGACGACGAGATCGTTGAAGTGTTCCTGGATCGTCATCCAGTGCACGGGCGCGTGCGGCAGCCCCGACTGCAGCGGCAGCCAGTGCTGGCCATCGTCGGTCGAAAAATACAGCGCGTTCTCGGTGCCGAGATAGAGCAGCCCCTTCTTGACAGGATCCTCACGCACGCAATGCGCGTAGCTGTGGAGGCTCTTGGGGATGTCGCCGGCGATGGACTTCCACGTCTCGCCGTAGTCGGTCGTCTTGTAGACGAACGGATCGCGGTTGTTGACCTGATGGAGATCGATTGTGACGTAGGCCGTGCCGGCGTCGAATCGCGACGGCTCGATGTTGCTGACCGTGCCCCAGCGGCGGCAGGCCAGGATGTTGCGCGGTGACGTTCGTCCACCGTCCGCCCGCATTGCGCGTCACCTGCACCTGGCCGTCGTTCGTGCCGGCCCAGATGAGCCCCTTCTCGAGCGGCGACTCCGCGATCGCGAACACCACGCCCGCGTACTCGACGCCGATGTTGTCGGGCGTGAGGCCGCCCGAGATCGTCTGCTGCGACTTTGTCGTTCAGCGTCAGGTCCGGGCTGATCTCCTGCCAGCTCTGGCCGCCGTTCGTCGTGCGGTGGACGTGCTGGCTGCCCGCGTAGATCGTGTTGTGATCGTGCGGCGAGATGGCGATCGGGAACGTCCAGTTGAATCGGTACTTCACATCGCCCGCCGGCGTGCCGACGGTCGACTTCCGGCCAGATTTCCACTTCGCGCTGCCTGCCGCGTGCGTTCGTCGAAGCGCTCGACGGTACCGCCGAGGCTGCCGAATCCGGTGCCGGTCGCCCAGACGATGTTGTTGTCGACCGGGTCGGGAATCGCCCAGCCGCTCTCGCCGCCGCCGACCGCATGCCACATGCCGCGCGGAATCGGGCCGGCGTCGGCGTCCTCGGCCTGCTTCGCGATGCGGCTGTTGCTCGGGCCGCGCGTCGACGGGCCGTCCTGCCGGTTGCCGTACACGTTGTAGGGAATCTGGTTGTCGGTCGTGACGTGATACATCTGCGCGATCGGCAGCTGAATCTGATGCCAGCTGCGCCCGCGGTTCACGGAGAAGCTCAGGCCGTCGTCGTGCGCGACGACCATGCGATCGCCGTTGGTCGGGTCGATCCACATGTCGTGGTCGTCGCCGCTGAGCGGCGAGCCTGCCGATCAGGTCGATGCGTTGTCTTGCCGCCATCGATCGTCTTGCTGAATTCGGCCGAGAGGAACCACGCTTCGTTCTCGTTGTCGGGCTCGACGGCGAACCGCGTGTAGTAGTGCGTGCGGCCGCGCAGCTTGCGATCGCGAGCTGACCAGATCCCAATTCTCGCCGCCGTCGTCGCTGCGCCAGAGCGAACCGCTCTGCGTCGGCTGGCCGTTGTTCGTCGGCAGGCCGTCGCCGGTTTCGATCAGCGCGTAGACGCGGTTGGGATTGCTGCGAGCGATCTGCGGCGAGACTTTGCCGATCGGCGCATTCGGCAGACCGTGGCCGCTCAGGCGCTTCCACGTGACGCCGCCGTCGGTCGACTTGAAGAGACCGCTGCCCGGGCCGCCGCTCGTGCGCCCCCATGTGTGGATTTCGATCTGCCACATGCCGGCGATAGAGGATCCGCGGATTCGTCGCGTCCATCGCGACGTCCGAGCAGCCGGTGTTCTCGATCGACGAACAGCTCGCGATCCCAGGTCTTTCCGCCGTCGGCCGTCCGGAAGACGCCGCGCTCCTGCTTGCGGTCCGTAGGCGTTGCCGAGCGCGCACGCGATCACGACGTCCGGGTTCCGGGGATCGACCAGGACGCGGCCGATCCGGCCGGTCTTGTCGAGGCCGACATGCGTCCACGTGCGACCGGCGTCGGTCGACTTGTAGATGCCGTTGCCGATCGAGATGTTGCTGCGGATGAAGGCTTCGCCGGTGCCGGCCCAGATCACGTTGGGATCGGACGGCGCGACGGCCAGCGATCCGATCGACGAGACGGGCTGATCGTCGAACACAGCCTCCCAGTGCGCGCCGGCATCGGTCGTCTTGAAAATGCCGCCCGACGCCGCGCCGGCGTAGTAGATGTTCGGATTCGCCGGGCACGCCGGCAATCGCGATCACGCGATTGCCGACCGGACCGATGTACCGGAACTTGAGCTGCTTGTAGAGATCAGGGGCTGAGCGGCGCCGCCGATTGCGCGCGCAGGATGCCGCCGGCGATCGAAGCAGCGAAAACGAACAGAGCAACGCCGGACGCGCGGCGGACGGTCATGTGGCCTCCGTGTTATGGGACGCGGAGACTGTACATCAGGAACTGAGAACTGAGAACTTAGAACTGAGAACTGAGGTCTCTACAACCGCGCTGTTTGGGTGTTCCCGAAGAGCAGCAGCGACACGGCTTCGAGGAGCGCGTCGACTCCCTGCGGTTTGTCGAGAAACGCTTCATCGGACCAGAGCGTGCTGCGTTCGCGGAACAGCTCGTCGCTGTAGCCGGTCAGGTAGAGGACCTTCAGAGCCGGATCGGCGAGCCGCAGCTGGCGCGCGAGCTCGTCGCCCATCATCTGCGGCATGCGCAGGTCGGTCACGAGAAGATCGAACGGCCCTGTGGCTTCGAAGATGGCGAGCGCCTCCGGACCATCCGATGCGACGACGGTGCGATAGCCGGCGAAGGTGAGCGCACGGTCGACGAATTCACGAACCGACGCTTCGTCGTCGACGATGAGCACGGTGCGGCCGCGCTCCTTGACGCTGCGGTCGGCTTCCGCCTGATCAGATGCTCGACGTCGGTACACGGACACCTCTCTCGTTAGATGTATCGGCACGACGAGCACGTCCATACAGGGCCGCGAACCTGCAGAATCGACCGCTCCGAGCCGACAAAACAGACGTGGCGTGGCTCCTGTGCGGCGCGATTTACAGCGTTCTCTACGTCGGCATCGGGTATCTCCTCCAGGGATATCCGAACGTGCTGCCCTGGTTCCGGCTGTTCGCGCTGCTGGTGCCGCCGTCGGCCGGCGTCACCGTGATCGTGCGGCGACGGCACGTCTGGAGCGGTTGCGAGTGGTTGTTCTGGGCGACCATCGCGCTCGGGCTGATGATGTCGGCGGTGGGCCTCGTCGGCTGGACGGCCGACGCGATTCTGCTTGCGCACGACGTCTCGTGGCTCGGATGGCATACCGTTTTTGCGCTGTTCGGCACAATCACGCCGCTCTTCGCTCTTCTGACGCAGCCGCATCGGGGCAGCCGAGATCGGCTCGCGGCGACGACCGCCGTCGACATCGCCGGCATCGCGGTGATGACCGGCTTTCTGTACTCGCGATTCATCCTCGCCGCAGACGTTGCTGGGCGGCGAGAAGCTGCAGCTGCCTCTGTCGCTGCTTGCGCTCTCCGAGCTGCAGCAGGTGCTGGTCTTCGGCGGCATGACGGTGGCCGCGATCGTCGCGCGCGATCTGCCCGTGGGGCACGACCTACCGCCGGCTCGCGATGGGATTTTTCGTGAACCTCGTGATCCTGTCGATTGGACACGTCGAGATCTGGCAGGGCCTCTACCGCGCCGGGTTCGTGTACGACATCGTGTGGATTCTGCCGTTCGCGTTCTATCCCTGGGCCGCGTCCACGGCGCCGGAAACGGCTGCTGTCTCGATGGACGATCAGTCGGCCGAGCCGACGCCGTCGCGTCCGTGGGTCGTATTCGCCGCCGTGGCGCTCATCCCAGTGCTCGACCTGGCCTTGAGGCCGGTGCTGCCGCTCGGCGCGCTCGAGGGATATCGCGATCTGTTCACGGCCATTACCGTCCTGTCGGTGCTGCCTCTCCTGATGGCGAGGCTGGCTGTAGAGCGCGGCGGCGCGCGCACGGCGGATGAGAAGCGTCGGCTGCTCTCGGCCGCGGTCGAGCACGCCGACGATCTGATTCTCATCACCGATCCGAACGGACGCGTTCAGCATGCGAACGGCGCGTTCTGCCGCGCGCTCGGCTACGGCGCGTCGCGATGTCGCGAAGATGCGCGTCAGCGAATTCGTGGCGAGGGAGTCGGTCGGCGACCTGCGCACGATGGCGGCCGCGGTTGGCGCCGGCGAGGTCTGGCGAGGCACGCTCGTGCACCGTCGTCACGACACGACGGAATTCGTGGCGGCCGCGGCCGTCGTGCCGCTCTCGCTCGACGATCGCATTACCCACTTTGTCGGCGTCGAGCGCGACATCACGCCGGATATGCAGCTCCGCGATCAACTGATTCATGCCGAGCGGCTCGCGGCCACGGGCCAGCTCGTCTCCGGCGTGGCGCACGAGCTGAACAACCCGCTGCAGTCGATCATCGGCTTCACCGAGCTGCTGATGACCGAGGAGCGCCGCGAGCACGTCCGCGCCGACCTGCAGCACGTGCGATCGCAAGCGGAACGCGCGGCGAAGATCGTCAGAAACCTGCTCACGTTCGTGCGGCGCGCTCCGGTTCAGCGGCAACCGTCCGATGTCAACGAGCTGGCCCGCTCGACGCTCGCGCTGCGCGCCTACGAGCTGAAGATGAACAACATCGACGTGGAAGAGTCCTACGCCGAGGACCTCGCGCCCGTCGCGGTGAACCGCGGCGAGATCCAGCAAGTGCTGCTGAATCTGATCCTGAACGCCGAGCAGGCGATGCACACGGCGAATGGACGGGGCCGCATGCGCCTTAGAACGACCGGATCGGCGCAGACGCATTACGATCGAGGTCGAGGACGACGGTCCGGGGATCTCGCCGGCGATCGCCGGCCAGATATTCGAGCCGTTCTTCTCGACGAAGGAAGTCGGCCAGGGGACTGGCCTCGGGTTGTCAATCGCGCTCGGCATTGCCGAGGCGCACGGCGGATCGCTCGCGCTGGCGAAGACGAAGATCGGCTGCAGCTTCCGCCTGACGCTTCCGGCCGCGGCCGTTGTCCCCGACACGCCAGCTCCCGTCTGCGCATCGGTGTAATCGCGACCGAGCGATCGCGACGTGCGACGGGGCAGCGTCGCCCGTCATGCGATGATCAATTCACGCGTCCGTATTTCCGCGAACACCGCGTTGACGACGCGGTCGCAACGCACGGCGTGAAACGGAAAGGCGCGCGCCGCGGCAACGCCGATCCTGTTGGTGATCTCCCGCCGCACCATCGCCCGCGCGCGATGAAGGCGCGTCTTTACAGCTTCCTCCCGCAAATCGAGCGCGTCGGCCGTCGCGCTCGTGCTCAGACCTTCGATGTCGCGCAGCATGAATACCGCGCGGTAGCCTTCCGGCAGCGCATCGACGGCGGCTTCGAGCGCGCGCCCGAGCTCGCTCGAGTAGGCCTGGTGCTCGGGATCGGGCTGCTCGGCTCGGAAAGCGGTCCATGTCTGGTCCCTCAATCCCCGGAGCGTCGACGACGCCCGGCTTCTGCTTGCGACGGCGCGAGAGCGCCTCGTGAATGGTGATGCGGGTGAGCCACGTCGAAAATTGCGATCGCTCCTCGAACTGCCGCAGGTGGACGAATGCGTTGATGTAGGCCTGCTGCATCACGTCCTCGGCCTCGAACTCGTCTTTGACGATCGAACGCGCCGCGCGGTAGACGCGCTCGTTGTGGCGGCGCATGAGGATTTCGAATAGTGACGTCTCGCCCTGGCAGACGCGGGCGACGATTTCGGCATCCGGCAGGCTGGCAACAGCGATGAGAGTGTTCACACCCGATTAGAGTGCCCATGCGCGCGATTGGTTACAAGCTCGGCGATTGTCACCTTCCTCGGCCTCTTCGACTCTATCTGTCGCAGGAGGCAGTTTCATGAGAACCGATCGATTGACCTCGGCGTTCTGGGCGCTCCGGCTGGGCCTTGGCGGCGCCGCGTTTCTGGCCGGACTCGACAAATTCTTCAATCTGCTCGCGAACTGGCCGGCGTACCTCAGTCCAATGGCTGCCGCGGTGCTGCCGTTCAGCGCCACGACGTTCATGCACATCGTGGGTGTCATCGAGATGATCGTCGGCGCGGTGATTCTTGCGGGCATGACGCAGATCGGTGGTTACATCGCCGCGGCCTGGCTGATTGGCATCGCGGTGAATCTCGTGACCACCGGCAGATTTTTCGACATCGCCGTCCGCGACGTCGAGATGGCGATCGCCGCCTTCACGCTCGCCCGTCTCACCGAGTCCGGCGTCGGCCACGCGAGTGCCAGCGATCCCGTCTCCGCGCGCCATCGCGCGGTCGCATAGAGAGCTGCCATGAAAGCAAAATTCGCTGCAGCCATCTTGATTGTTCCGTTCCTCACCGTGATGGCGGCATCCGTCCTCACGACCGACGTTCGCGCCGCGCGCGACGATCCTCGCGGCCCATCCGATGACGTTCGCGCTCGCGGTACGTTCGATCGAACGATCAGCGACAATGCCGAAGCACTGTTTCGTCGCGGCAGGGAAATTTTCCGCGACGACACGTTCGGCGACGAGCCGTTCTGGGGCGGCACGCTCAAGCTGCACCAGGCGATCGCCGGAGCCCGCTTCGGAGGCGTCGGACCCGGAGTGAGCCCGGCCACCGCGCTGTCGGTCGGTTTGAAAGTCGACGTCGACCGGGTGCCGCCCGCAATCCTCAGCGGGCTGGCAGCGCACACGGTGAATCTCAACGATCCGGCGAACACCCTCGCGCTCCTCGACGCAAAGGCGGTCGTCGGCGTGACGACTGTGCGCGCTGCCGACGGACGTGTGACGTCGATGGGCGTGCAGTGTTCGCTCTGTCATTCGACGGTGGACAACTCGTTTGCGCCGGGCATCGGCCATCGCCTCGACGGGTGGGCCAACCGCGATCTGAACGTGGGCGCGATCATCTCGCTCGCCCCCGATCTCAGCGCCGTGGCCGCGCTGCTCCAGGTCGATCAAGCGACGGTGCGCCAGGTGCTCGCGAACTGGGGGCCCGGCAAATTCGATGCGGAGCTGTTCATGGACGGCAAGGCCTTCCGTCCGGACGGCAAGTCGGCCGCCACGCTGATTCCACCCGCATTCGGACTAGCGGGGATGAATCAACATACGTTTACCGGATGGGGCGGCGTGCCGTACTGGAACGCCTTCGTCGCCAACCTCGAGATGCACGGGTCGGGCACGTTCTTCGATCCGCGACTCGCTAATGCCGCCCAGTTTCCCGTTGCCGCGCGAGAAGGGTTCGGCGACACACGGCCCGCGCCGGGAACGACGGATCACATCACAGGGAAGCTCGCGGCGCTCCAGTTTTATCAGCTCGCGATCCCGGCGCCGGCGGCGCCGCGCGGCACATTCAATGGAGCGGCTGCTGATCGAGGTAAGGCGCTGTTTACCGGAAGCGCGCGGTGCTCGACATGCCATGTGCCGCCGCTGTACAGCGAGCCCGGCTGGGCGATGCACACCGGCGCTGAAATCGGGATCGATGACTTCCAGGCGGATCGCGCGCCCGATCATCGCTATCGGACGACGCCGCTCAAAGGCTTGTGGTCACACCAGAAAGGCGGGTTCTATCACGACGGACGCTTCCCTGATTTGCGGGCTGTCGTCGCGCACTACAACCAGGTATTCGGTTTACATCTGACCGATGCTCAGATGAACGACTTGGTCGAGTATCTGAAGTCGCTCTGACCGCACGAGCTCGCCGGTGACGCGGGCGTCACCGGTGGAAGGTGTACGGCGCGCTGCGAGTTTGGCCGCCGGGACCAATCGCCGAGACAGTGACGACGTATGTGCCGGACGCGAGGCCGCTGAGGAAGGGCGTTTCGTTCACGTCGATCTCACGATTCGCGTCCGGCGTCGGCTTGCCCATGTTGACCGACGCGAGTGGCTGCGCGCTGTTCGGGTCGGCGCCGGCGGCAAACACTTCCAGCAGGTAACTCGTCACGTCGGTGTCGTGGTCGGTGGACGCTGTGAATGCGACGGTGTAGCTCGGCGGCGGCGGCGGCGCGGCGTTGACCGTAATCGTCGCCGTCCCCGACGTCGCCTGCGCGCCGAGGTTGTCGTAGGCGATCGCCTTCAGCGTGTAAGTGCCCGCTGCCACCCCGTTCCATGTAAACGAGTAGGGCGCGGCCGTCGCCGTTCCGAGCAATGCCGTTCCCGAATAGAACTCGACTTTCTGAATCGTGCCATCGCTGTCGGTCGCGCTCGCCGACAAGGCGACCGTCGCCGGCGCCGTGAACGTCGCCCCCGCCGAGGGCGAGGTGAGCGAAACGGTCGGCGGCGTGTTTACCGCCCCGACCGTGATGCCGACGGTCGACGAGGAGGCCTGCGCGCCGGCGTTGTCGTACGCCACTGCCTTCAGCGAGTAGCTTCCCGCCGCCACGTTATCCCAGGTCAATGAGTACGGCGCCGAGGTCGACGTGCCGAGCAGGGTCGTCCCGGCATAGAACTCGACCTTGTCGACGGTGCCATCCGCGTCGGCCGCCGTCGCGGCCAGCGTGATGTTCGCCGGGGCGGTGAACGTGGCGCCGTCCGATGGCGACGTGAGCGACGCGCTGGGCGGCTGGTTGGTCGATCCGCCGCCACTGCCGCTCGTCTCCGGAAGAATCGTCGCATCGGCTTGACGCCAACCCGGTGGGCTCGTCAGGTACGCGTCAGGACTGATCACGATCTGATCGACGATGGCGCCGTCCTCGCGCTCCTGCACACGAAGCGTGTGGATGCCCGTCGAGGCGAACATGATGTGGGAACCGAACGATGTCCAGCCGTTCTCGGTCCAGCCCCAACCGTGCGGAGAGGCCCCGTTTGGGCCGTCTTGAAGGATGAACTCCGCAGACGAGGTCGTGCCGATCCGTGCGAATGCCGAGCCGTTCGAACTCAGGGAATCACTGAACTGCACGTGGACGGAATCGTTCCCGAGCGAATCCGACTGCGCGCGCATGCGGAGCCAGACGTGATACGGCACTCCGGCGGCGGCGTTGAACGTCGTTTCGAAATAGTTGACGGGCGATGCGAGCGCCGGCTCGATCTTCGACGCGCCATGATCGGGATCGACGAGCGCATTACCACCCGCGGCGGTTGCGTCCGCAAGAGGAGTCCAGGCGCCGAACGTGTTCGATGCCGGAATGTCGGCCGTCCAAACCACTGTCGTGCCGCCAGCCGAAGGCGCGGCCACCGGCGTGCCGTCGGTGCTCGTGAGGATCGTGCTGTCGTTCGTATAGGGACCGGGAGGCGAGGTGACGAAGGTATCGGCGCTCAGGACGATCTGATCGACGATGGCGCCGTCTTCCCGCTGCTGAATCCGGATCACATGCGAGCCGCTGGCGGCGAACGTCACCGGCGTGCCCGGCGCGCCCCACCCGTTGTCGGCCCAGCCCCAGTTATTGGGCGCGGCCCGGCTCCGCCAATCCTGAAGAATCACGTCGGCCGCTCCCGTCGTGCCGATGCGCGCAACCGGAGCGCCGGAGGAATCCACCGCGTCGCTGAACTGTACGTGGATCGAGTCGTTTCCCGTGCTGTTGTTCCACGCGCGGAGTCGGATCCACAAATGGTAGGCGACGCCGGCGTCCGCGTTGAATGCGATTTCGAAGTAATTGGTCGGCGTGGCGGATGCCGGAGTCGTTCTTTTGTTCCAGCGATTGCCACCAGTGTCGGGATTTATCAATGCGGCATGGCTTGCGGCGGTCGCATCCGGAATCTGCGTCCACGTGCCGTGCACATTGGCCGGTGGAACATTTGCGGACCACAAAACGATCGTTTGTGGTCCGAGCGTCTGAGCTCGTACTGGAAGAACGATACTGGCAGCGAGCAACGCCGCGACTGCGAGCTGCGAAACGGTCGCGTTGATCGTTGACCAGCGGTGACGTGCGTTTTGTTTGTTTGACCCCAGCAACACGCGATGGTGTAGTGCCAGACCGATGCCATTTCGTGTGGAGCAGAACCGTTCATGCGAAAAAAAGCCGAGCCGTGACTCTTCAAATAACTGTTTGGTACTAACTATTAGGTTAGTACATGCTAACAGTTAGGGCAAAAAACAAATGCCTTCGAAACGTGACGGTGTGCACGGGCGAAAGTCCGGGTTCAGTCTCGGATGCGGCAAGACACGCACGCGCGTTTCTCGCGCGCAGGCGCGGCGCGTATGACGGGAAATTATGAGGCCCCGAACGGCCGCTGACAGCACGAAATGCATCAGCTGATCGCTCGACTGTTCCGCGGCCCGCTGAGTTCCCCCGGCATCCAAAAAGTGGTATCGGAGTGTCAACTCGCCGGACACATCAATTTAGAGTCGCTTCGATTCAGCACGAGGACGCACCGAACCAGCGCATCCATGCCGAGAAGTCCGTCCGGACCGCACTCCGCGACGCAAGCTTCTGCGCCACGGCCGAGTCGGCTGCAAGGTGCGCCCGCGAGGCGCCCGTGTCGATCAACAGGTGTTCGAGTGTGCTCGTCACCTGCGTCACGATGTCGACGCGGCTCTCGCGTCCGGTCGATCCGATGACGGTTCGGTCCGTGGCTTTGGTGCGAAACTGCGACGCCGTGACGAACCACTGCGCAAACGTATGGACGCCGGCTCCGGTGTCGACGAGCGATCAAAGTGATTGCCTGAACGCGCGAAACGCGATAAATACATGGGTAAGCCGACCAGAGACACCCAGCTCAATCAGGGTTGCACGCGATCCCGCGATCTGGCCGTGCTCCGCCCTCTTTACTACTTGTCAGACAAAGGCCCTTTCTGATGAAAAGACTGCTGTTCGCTCTGTTCGCTGCTGCCGCGATCGTGCAGCTGACGTTTGCCGCGCAAGACGCGCGACCCTCTGTTCCGCCGGAAATCGACGCGATTCGGCGGCTCTCGTTCCGTAACATCGGACCGGCCAATCAGGCCGGCCGCGTGTCCGTGATCGTCGGCGTGCCGGGGAACGCCGACACCTTCTACGTCGCGGGCGCGAACGGAGGAGTGTTCAAGACGGTGAACGGCGGCACGACATGGAAGGCGCTCTTCGACCACCAGAACGTCCTCTCGATCGGCGAGATCGCCGTTGCACCATCGAACCCGAACATCATCTACGTCGGCACCGGCGAGGAGAACCCGCGCAACAACGCCTCGTTCGGCGACGGCGTCTACCGCAGCAACGACGGCGGCGAAACATGGACGCACGTGGGCCTCGAGGATTCGGATCGCATCGCGCGCATTCGCATCGACAGCCGCAATCCCGACGTCGCGTATGCGTGCTCGATGGGACACGAGTGGGGCCCGAGCCAGGAGCGCGGCGTGTACAAGACGGCCGACGGCGGCAAGACGTGGACGCGCCAGTTGTTCATCAACGAGCAGACCGGCTGTTCGGACATCGACGTCGATCCGGCCAATTCCGACATCGTCTACGCCGGCATGTGGAGCTATCGCCGGTATGCGTGGTATCTCGACTCCGGCGGCAAGGAAACCGCGCTCTACAAGTCCACCGACGGCGGCAAGAACTGGAAGAAGCTCACGAACGGCATTCCGAAGATGCTCGACCGGATCGGCGTCGCCGTCTCGGCGAGCAACCCGGACATCGTCTACATGGTGAGCGAGACGACCAACTATGACGGGAACCTCTGGAGAAGCGACAACGCGGGCGAGTCGTGGCGTGTGGTCAGCCGCGATGCGAACATCGATTTCCGGCCGTTCTACTACTCCGACATCCGCGTCGATCCCAACGACTCGAACCGTGTGTTCTCGCTATCGGGTTCGCTCTACATGTCGGATGACGGCGGCCGGACGTTCGTGACGATCGGCCGCGACGTGCATGGCGATCACCAGGCGTTGTGGATCGATCCTCGTGATTCGAAGCGAATTTTGAGCGGCAGCGACGGCGGCTTCCAGCTCTCGAACGACGGCGGGCGCACCTTCTACGTCATCAACAACATCGCGTTCACGCAGTTCTACCACATCAATTACGACATGCAGAAGCCTTACATGCTCTGCGGCGGTCTCCAGGACAACGGCACGTGGTGCGGTCCGAGCAACTCGCTGCTGAGCGAAGGCATTCGGAAGAACGACTGGTTCACGGTCGGCGGCGGCGATGGCTTTTTCGCCGTGCCGGACCTGAAAGAACCGTGGCGGGTGTACACGGACCTGCAGGGCGGCGTGATCAGCGTCACCGACACACGGAGCGGATCGGAGCGCGCAATCTCGCCGTATCCGAACCGGATCGGATCGGTCGGCGACGCGATGGAAAACCACAAGTACCGCTACAACTGGAACGCACCGATCGTGCTCGGCGCCGATGGGACGACCGTGTATTTCGGCGGCAATGTCCTTTTCAAGTCGGTGAACCATGGCCAGTCGTGGGAGGTGATCAGTCCGGATCTGACGACCAACGACAAGAGCAAGCAGAAGTCGTCCGGCGGCGCCATCGTCGTCGATAACACGGCGGCGGAGTTCCACTGCACCATCATCGCGATTGCGCCGTCGATGATCGATCCGAACGTCATCTGGGTCGGCACCGATGATGGCAACGTGCAGGTGACGCGCGACGGCGGCAAGACGTGGACGAACACCGTGAAGAACATTCCCGGGCTCGCGCCGAACGCCTGGATTCCCAATCTCGAGGCGTCGCGCGTCGACGCCGGCACCGCATACGTGCCGGCCGATCATCATCAGGACGACGACTACACCGCGTACTTCTTCAAGACCACTGACTACGGAAAAACGTGGACGCGGTTGAACCTCGGGCCGGCGAAGCAGACCGGATGGGCGCACGTAATCCGCGAGGACCCGAAGAACCGATCGATCCTGTACGCGGGCACCGAGCTCGGGTTGTGGGTATCGTTCGATGGCGGCGCGCGATGGACCTCGCTGCGGCAGAACATGCCGCCTGTGCCGGTGCGCGACATCCAGGTGCATCCGCGCGATAACGATTTGATCGTCGCGACGCATGGCCGCGGTCTGTATATCCTCGACGACATCGCGCCGCTGCAGCACATCGCGGAAGCGATGAAGACCGATGCGGAGCTGTTCGACATTCCGCCGGCCACCCGCTGGACGATGTGGAACAAGGACGGAAATCTCGGCGACAGCGTGTGGCGCGCGCCGAACCCGCCGAACGGCGCCGTGATCAACTACTACCTGAAGGCCGATCAGCCCGAGGCGTCAATCACCGTGACCGACAAAGCAGGAAAGACCATTCGTCATATCGCGTCGGTGCCGAAGGCGGCGGGCGTGAACCGCTACGTGTGGGATCTTCGCTACGATCCAGCAAAGCCGGGACCGGTGTTCGGCGGACGCGGCGGCGGGGCCGGCCGGGCAGGTGGGCCGGGCGGGGACGCGCCGGCGGGCGAGGAAGCGCCAGGCGGCGGCCGCTTCGGCGGCGGCGGCGCGCCGCAGGTGATGCCCGGCGAGTACATCGTCAAGCTCCACGTTGGAGAGCGGGAGCTGACGAAGCCGGTGAAGGTCGACATGGATCCGCGGGTGCCGGCTTCGACGGCCGATCTGCAGTCGCAGCTCGACGCAAGTCTGACGCTGCGCGAGATGATGTCCCGCGCGAACACGGCGGTCGATCGCGCCAATACGCTCGTTCAGCAGCTGACGCAGCTGCAGAACCGGCTGAAAGCGGCCGGCATCCAGAACGATCTGACGCTCCAAGTGAACGCGGCGCTCGACGCAACCAGGAAGCTGCTCGAAGAAGATCTCGCACGCCCGTTCCCGAGCATGGGTTATCGGCAGTTCCCGCGGCTTCGCGAGGAAATTCAGTCGCTCGCCGGATCGGTCACGCGCGCACCCACGCGGCCGACCGATCCCGAAGCGCTGCGGCTGAAGGAGTTGCAGCAGGAACTCGAGGGGGACGTGACGAAGCTGAATCGCATACAGAGCGACCAGATCACGCGAATCAACGAGGTGATGCGCGGGATGCCGTTCATCCAGACGGAAATCATCAAGTGACGGGATGTGGCTTCGCCCAATCTTGTAATCAGGGCGGCAGTTAGCCGAACTGGAGAGTCTTTTGCACTCGATTCTCATGTGATTAGAACGAGCGCCATCGTCGCCACGTCCTTGCTCACGCTGTCGTGCACCCACGCTCGGCCGCACGACGCCGAGAAATTTGTCACGGCGGCGCAACGGATGCAGGCCCTTCGCCGGGCGCAGGTCTGGATGCCGACCGACGTCGCGTCGATGGATCTCACGGCCGGGCCCCGTCGTCCGGACGCGTTCGCTCCAGGCGCGACGGTGGACTGCGACTACGTCGACGAACAGCTCGGTGGCCGCACGCCGAAATTCGCGTGTAAAGCCCAGGACGGTGACCGGCTGAAAGTGCGCTACGGTCGGGATAACGGCGAAGTGTACGCCGGCGTTGCCGCGACTCGATTGTTGTGGGCGCTCGGGTACGGCGCCGATGCGGTGTACCCGGTTCATGTCGTCTGCCATGGCTGTCCGAATCGCATCCGCGGCGATCGGCCGTCATCGGGCGGAGCCACTATGTTGGACGAGGCGGCGATCGAGCGGAAGTTCCGCGGCACCGACATAGGATCGGAGGCCGATCAGGGATGGACGTGGCCCGAACTCGACCTCGTCGACGAACACGAAGGCGGCGCGCCCCTCGACCAGCGGGATGGTCTCAAGCTGCTCGCCGTCTTTCTGCAGCACACCGACAGCAAAGCGGATCAGCAACGGCTGGTCTGTCTCAGCGACAAGAAGTCCGAGCAGCCGCGGGCAGCCTGTGCCGACCCGTTCATGATGGTCCACGATGTCGGCCAGACCTTCGGCTCCTCGAACCTGTTCAACCGCGACAGCGTCGGGAGCGTGAACCTGGATCGCTGGTCGCACACGCCGATCTGGAAGAACGCGGGGCAGTGCATCGGCAATCTGGCGCAGTCAGAAACCGGTACCCTGTTTTACCCGCGCATTTCGGAGGCGGGCCGTTCGTTCCTTTCAGGTCTTCTCGATCGTCTCAACGAGGCGCAGATACGCGATCTGTTCACCGTCGCGCGGTTTACCGATCGCGCCAACAGCGGCGGCCCCGGCCCTTCCACGATCGATAGTTGGGTGAACACGTTCAACGAAAAGCGCGGGGAAATTCGCAGCGCTCGTTGCCCATCGTAGGAATACACATGCGCGCAATCGGACTGATCACGTTGGCAGCAATGCTTGCCGCCGGCCAGGCATTCGCGCAGCCGCCGTCGATCGACGCCGTTCAACAGGTCCCACCGCTCACGGACGTGCAGAAGGAGGCGATCCGATCCATCCAAAGCGCCACCGCCGCGAAGGCGGCGCCCGTTGCGATTCAACTGGGCGCGGTGGTCGCGAAGCTGTATGAGAACAACCTGTCAGACACACCGAGCGCAGACGTGCGCGCGACGCTCGACGCGCAGATGAAAGAGTTGGTATGGCAGGCGCTGCAGCTCAAGGGAGAGGCGATGTGGGCGGCCTTTCGGGTCCTCACGCCCGAGCAGAAAGCCGTCGTGCGCGCCGACGTGGCACGGCCAGGGAAACCGGGCGAGCTGCCGGACCTTCTCGACATCATCGCGCGGCGCTTCGGACCGCTCACCACGAAGTGATAGCTGTGGGGTATGGCCTCCTCCTCTGTCGAAAAAGAATCTCTCCGACGCCGCCGCGTGGCGCCTACTCGGCCCGCAACGCGATCACCGGATCAATCCGCGTCGCGCGCCGCGCCGGCAGCCAGGACGCGCACTCGGTGACGAGTAGCAAGAGCACCGACACCGCGATGTAGACACGCGGGTCGGCGGCGTCGACCTCGAAGAGCGCCTGCTGCATCAATCGCGACGCGACGAGCGCGCCGGCGACGCCGAGCACGATGCCGGCGAGCGTGAGCCGCCGGCCATGGCCGAGCACCATCCGCATCACCGCCGAGGGCGACGCGCCGAGCGCCATCCGCAATCCAATCTCGCTCGTGCGGAAGGTGACGAGATGCGCCATCACGCTGTAGACACCCAGGCTCGCGAGCACCAGCGCCAGCGCGCCGAAGGCGGCAAGCAGCATGAGCGCGAGCTTCCGGTCGGCGACGGTCTGCGCGATGCGCGTCGTCAATGCCTGGGGCTGCAGCAGCGGCAACTCCGAGTCGACGGCGCGCAACGCTTCGCGCACGACCGGTGTCATCGCCGCCGGGGCGACGCTTGTCCGGACCAGGATGTTCGTGAACGCCTCGGGCCGCTGCAACGCGGGCAGGAAATAGTCGGGGTCCGGCGGCTCGTTCAGCGTGGTGCTGCGCACGTCGGCGACGACGCCCACGACTTGCGAGGGCAGCTGCGCCATGCCGGTCACCAGCGTGTGACCGATCGGATTTTCGCCGGGGAAGAACCGTCGCGCGAACGTTTCGTTGACGATCACGACATGCGGCACGCGCGCGTTGTCGCGCTCGTCGAAGTCCCGCCCGGCCCGGATCGGAATTCCCAGCGTCGCGAAGTACCGAGGCGAAATGAGGTGGCGGTTCGCCTGCGGACGCTCGCTGAGCGGCGGCAACGACTTGCCCATCACGGCAACCGGCGCAGGCGCCTGACCGCCGGTCAGCGGCACGCGATCGGTCAACGCCACCGCCGACGCGCCCGGCAGCGCCGAAAGCCGTTGAAGAGCTGTTCGTAGAACGACACGAGCTTGTCGCGGGTGTACCGCTGCGGCGGCAGCGCGAGTTGAGCGGTAAATACGCCGTTTGGCTCGAAGCCTGGCTGCACCCGCTGCAGCCTCGCGAACTCGTCAAGAGCAAGCCGACGACGATCAACAGGACGAGCGATAGCGAGACTTCGGCGACGAGCAGTCCCGCCCGCAGGCGGCGTCCCGATCCAATCGATCCGCGCCCCGCTTCCTTCAAGGCCTCCTGCACGTTGACGCCGGCCGCCTGCCATGCGGGCAGCAGGCCGATCGCGAGTCCGGTCAGCAACGACACGACGAGCGCGAAGGTGAGCGCGAGCGGATCGATCCGGATTTCGACGGCGCGAGGAATGACATCGGCTCCAAACACGACGAGCGCCTCGAGCGCCCACCGCGCCACGAGCAGGCCAGCGAGGCCGCCGAGGACGGCGACGAGCATGCTCTCGGTGACGAGCTGACGGACGACGTCGAACCGCGTGGCCCCGAGCGCGAACCGCGCGGCGATCTCCCGTCGGCGGCCGGCGAAACGCGCCAGCACGAGATTCGCGATGTTCGCGCAGGCGATCAGCAGGACGCCGGCGACCGCGCCGAACAGCAACAGATAGCTACGCCGCTGCTCGCCCACCGCGTCCTCGAGGATCGGTACGACCTCGATCTGTGACGGCGCGTCGACGTTGGCGGGATGCTCGGCACGGTAGCTCGCGGCGATGACGTTCATCGCGTCACGCGCCTGCGCCAGCGACACGCCCGGCCGCAGGCGCGCGATTGCTTGAAAGAAGTAGCCGCCGCCGTTCAACTGCGATTGGGCCAGAAAGGGCACTTCGGCCGGACGCGGCAGCCAGATCGTAAATTGATTCAACGGAAACGCCGTCGCCGTTTCTGGCAGCACGCCGATGATCGTGTACGGCGCGCCGTCGAGCGTCAGCGGCTGTCCCAGCACCGACGGCGCGCGGTTGTACCGCTGCTGCCAGAAGGCGTAGCTGATCAGGACGACATGTTCGGCGCCGCGGCGATCCTCACTGTCAGAAAAATTGCGGCCTATCACTGGCACCAATCCGAGCGTGGGCAGCAGCGTTGCGGATACCTGCAGGCCGATGAGCTGCTCGGGATCACCGGTGCCCGTCAGCGTAAATGCGTTGCCGATCGACATCGCGAGATCGCTGAACACCTGCTGGCGTTCCTGCACGGCCCCGTAGCGCGTGTAAGAGAAGCCGACGCGCCGAAGCCGCTGGGGCTCGCTCGTCGAGCTCAATCGAACCAGGCGATCCGCGTTCCGGTACGGCAGCGGGCGCAGGAAGACGGCATCGACGACGCTGAACGACGCGACGTTCGCGCCGATCCCGAGCGCGAGGCCCAGAATCGCGACGAGCGAAAAGCCGGGCGACTTGAGCAGTTGCCGGATGGCGTAGCGAAGCTCAGTCTCATCACGCGCTCCGTTGAGAGGGAGGACCATTATGCCCGGCCCCGCGCCGTTCAGATCGCGGGTTCATGGTGCATTGTGGCCGTAGATTGGCCCGAGAGTCGTGTCGGCCTAAACTCGGCAGTTGCCTCTGGCGGCGCCAGCACGCAAAATTGAAACTAATGTGACCTTGAAACTCGACGCCGATCTGCTGCGCGAAGCACATTCGCGACCACGTGTTTCGCGGGGCCCGCGCCAAGTCGGACGAGCGCGAGGTGGCGGCGGACCTGGTGAAGATTGTCCGGTCCTATCTGAAATAGGCGAGGCGGTTATGAGCCGGCAACACAGCGAGGCGGATCACCAGCATGCTCACGACCACCATCATGGTCATGGCCATTCGCACGATCTCGCGGCCGATGCGGATCGGCGCTACCTGACGATCGCGCTGCTGCTGATCGTTGGCTTCATGGCCTTCGAAGTGGTCGTCGGGATCATGGCGCACTCCCTGGCGCTGCTGTCGGATGCGGGACACATGCTGACGGACGCGGGCGCACTCGTCCTGTCCCTCGTCGTTATCCGGCTTGTCCAGCGTCCCGCTGGAGGTCATCTGACGTATGGCATGCGCCGGGCCGAGGTGCTCAGTGGGCAAGCCAACGGGGCGGTGCTGCTGGTGCTCGGCGTCCTGGTCATTTACGAGGCGATCTGGCGGCTGATTCGTCCGCCGGATGTGGCGGGGGTATTTGTTACGACGGTCGCGGCGGTGGGTGTCGTCGTGAACATCGCGGCGGCATGGGTGCTGGCGAAGGCCAACCGTCAGAGCCTGAACGTCGAAGGCAGCTTTCAGCACATTCTGACGGATCTCTATGCGTTCATCGGCACGCTCATCGCGGGGATCGTGATCATCGTGACGGGCTTCAATCGAGCCGACGCGATCGCGTCGCTCTTCGTGGCCGGTCTCATGATCCGGTCCGGATTCGGCCTGCAGCGCAAGGCCCTGCGCGTGTTACTCGAGTGCGCGCCGGAGGACCTGGTGCCGGCTGATGTCGGCGTGGCGATGGCCCACGCTGAGCACGTCAGCCAGGTGCATGACCTGCACCTGTGGGAACTCGCGCCTGGCCACCCCGTGCTGACGGCGCATGTGCTCGTCGCGTCTGACGCCGACTGTCACGGCGTCAGACGCGCGCTCGAACAGATGCTGCACCAGCGTTTCAAGATTGATCACACAACGTTGCAGGTCGACCATGTACGCCAGCAGGTCTTGTCCATCACTCGCCCCCGACACGACGCGCCCCCTGGTACAGAGACGGAGTCCAGGCCAGGCCGTCCGTAAGACCTCGAATTTCGGGCCGTTTTCGTTAGGCGGCAAAGCGCCAGAGCTGCAGATAATGGTGGTTGCGCGCCCCCGCACCTATCCTTTTTCCCGATACACTTGTTCAAGACACATTCGCTGAGCCGACTCCCTGACCGGCATTTGTGCGGTCCGTGAGGTTCTATGCCAAAGAGGAAAGCTGCCAAGAAAACGGCGTCGGTCAAGCCAGCAAAACGCGCGCGCGCAGCCAAGAAGGGTAGTGATGCGTTGCTCGCGACGGTCCGCGGCGCGACGCATCGCTATATCGGGCACGTGCGCCTCGACGTCGGCCGCGCCGGCGCTGCTCGCGTGAAACGGATGATCTATCCGCCCGGCTTCCACTGGGCGAAGGACATGAAGCCGGTCACCGGCACCGACCTCTGCATGCATGCGCATGTCGGGTTCCTGGCGCGTGGCGAAATCCACATCGAATACGCCGACGGGTGCGTCGTCAAGCACAAGGCGCCGCAGATTGTCGTCATTGAACCCGGACATGACGGCTGGGTCGTGGGGAAGGAGCAGGTGGTGTTAATCGAATTCGACTTCGAGGGCGACACCGTCAGCAAGCTTGGTCTGCCTGACGCGCACCGCCACTGAGGCACATCAAGCGGTGCCGAATTGGTCGTGATGGCGATGCGTTAGCCCGAACCCCACCGGACGGGATTTCGCCGCGCGTTCGTGTGACCCCGGTGTGACCCTGAAGATCGACGCGCGATGAGTGCGAAATCCGAATCGAAGATTTTCGAGGAAAACTGGAGCCGGCGACCAGACTTGAACTGGTGACCTGCTGATTACGAATCAGCTGCTCTACCAACTGAGCTACGCCGGCACGGCAGGAGTTTGTGATTCTACCACCAACGACCAGCCACGGCGCTATCGCCCGAAGTATGAATCCGTCTTGTCAATCCAGTCCTGCCGAACCGGGCTGAACACGTCGACGACCAGCGCATCGTCGACGACTTCGACCTCGTGAGGAACCGCACCCGGAATCTGAAGCACCTCGCCCGCCGCGCACGATGACCTCGCGACCTTCGATCTTGAACTTGAGCGCGCCCGTGACGACGAACGTCACTTGCTCGTTCTCATGCGAATGCATCGGCACGATGCCGCCGCGCTTCAACTCGAACCGCGCGATGGTGACGCGATCGCCGGAGATGAACTGGCGCGAGATCGCGGGCGTGATCTGTTCGGCTGCGATATCGGTCCAACGGTGATGAACAACGGCAGTTGATGATGACGGCACGTCGGTTCTCCTTGATGAAAATCAGCGCGGGTTGTATTGATCGTCGGATACGGGTTCGAGCCAGTCGGTCGAGACGTCCACGTTGACCGCCAGATGCGTGCCGCGGCTGCCTGGCACGGCTCCGTGCCAGTGCTTCTCGCCGGGTTCGATGACGATGGCGTCGCCCGCGGCGACATCGCGGCACGGCTCACCCGCCTTCTGCACGCGTACGTGCCCCTCGACAATCAGGAGCCACTGCGGACCAGAATGCGTGTGCCAGTTCGTCCGCCCGCCATCCTCGAAATCGACGCGATAGATGCCGACCGGCGTGCCGACTCTGTCCGACGCGAGCCGTTGCGTATGGGCGGGGCCGACGAAGCTTTTCGGATCGGCGATCTCACGCGGCACCGCGTCCGAACGGAACAATTTCACGACGGCTTCTTTCGAGTCGGCGCCGCCGGCATTTTGGATCCCGTGTCGGGCCGCGGATCGCCGACGAACCCATCGCGGTTCGGCATCTTCACCTTCGGCAGCGTCGTCTGATCGATTAGGTCGTTCTCGCCGACGATGCCGTTGAGGAAGAGCACGTAGGCGGTGGCGGCGTACACGTCATCCGGCGTGAGCGTGCCCGGATGATCGAAGGGCATCGCGCGGTGCACGTAATCCCACACGGTCGTCGCGTACGGCCAGTAGCTGCCGACGGTCTTCAGCGGTTTCGGAGTCTTCAGCGTGTCGCGCCCACCGACGAGAATGTCTTGCGGACCTTCTTTACCGGTCGCGCCGTGGCAGGTGACACAGCGCGCGGCATACACGACCTTGCCTCGCGCCGCCGTACCGCTCCCAGGCAGAAGACCATGTCCGTCGGGCTCGACGTCGATGTCGATCGGCGAGATATCGGCGGACGTCGCTGGTCGTCCAAGGCCGTATGTCGGCGATTGCGCGACCGTTCGCGCGCCTGCGGCAGTGGCGCCGCAGAGCAGCGCCGCAACGAAAATCTTCCTAGCCGTTGCCATTGGTGATCTTCCCGTCGGCGGCGACCTTCCAGAGCTGAATCGCGTTGTTGTGGTAATTGGAGTTGAAGCCGCGTACGCCGACGAGCGTCGTCAGCGGCGGCTGCTCGTACCCAGTGTCGTCGATTGCGCGCGACGCGAGCGTCGCCGGCCCGCCGTCCCATTTCCATGTCCAGCGGAAGCGCGTATGCGCGCGAGGCAGCACGGGATTCTGCAGGTCGGCCTTCACCCACGTGACGCCGCCATCGGTCGTGACGTCGACGCGCGCGATCGTCCCTCGGCCGGACCATGCGATCCCCGTCAATTCGTATACGCCGGCACCGTCGAGCGCCATGCCTCCCGACGGCCGCGTGATCACGGACTTCGCGTCCATGTCGAACGTGAATTGTCGTGCGGTGCCGTCCGCCAGCAGATCCGTGTACTTTGACGTCTCCCAACGGGTCATCGCAGGCTGGTTCATCACCTTGAGCCGGCGCAGCCATTTCACGTTCGTGTTGCCTTCCCATCCGGGCAGCAGCAGCCGCAGGGGGTAGCCCTGCTCAGGGCGAAGCGGCTCGCCGTTCTGTGCGTAAACCACGAGCGCATCGTCCATCGCTTTTGCGATCGGCACGCTGCGCGCCAGTTTGCAGGCGTCCGCGCCTTCCGCGAGAATCCAGCTTCCGCCCGGCTGTGCGCCGCACTCGTTCAGCAGCGTCGAAAGCCTGTACGCCCGTCCACTCGCTGCAGCTCGTGAGACCGTGCGCGCGCTGTACATCGCTCTCGCCGGCGCCGCGCCATTCGCTCGCGCTGTTGCCCGAGCACTCCAGGAAAACAATTCTGGACAGCGACGGCATCCGCTTGAGCTCGGCGACCGTGAACACCGTCGGCCGATCGACCAGACCATGAATCGTCAGCGTATGGAGCGCGGGATCGATCTCGGGTACGCCGCCGTGGTGACGTTCGAAGTGGAGCGACGACGGTGTGATGATGCCGAACGTGTCCTGGAGCGGCGTGCGGCTCGACGCCTCCTCGGGAATGGTCGTCGGACGGAAGAAGCGCGTCGCCTTGTCGAATCTCGACCGGCTGCCGTACGGGCTGATGCCGGCACCGAGCGCGCGCGGTTCTGCGGGCACCGGTTTCGACTTGCAGGCCGCGATGGCCGCGGCAATGGCGCCGCCGGCGCCGAGGAACCAGCGACGCGAACGGGACTCGCGCATAGATGTGCGAACTATAATACGGGCATATGCGGAAATCAGCCTCGCTCGTCCTCATCGCGGTGTTCTGTGCGACGGTCGTCGCGTTTGCGCAAAGCGGGTGGACGATTCCCGCTGCCGGCCGCGAGGAAAAGAGTCCGGTTCAGCCGACGACCGACGTATTGAAGAAGGGCGCATCCGTTTTCAAATCGAAGTGCCAACGCTGCCACGGCAAAGATGGCAAAGGCGACGGTCCCGAGTCAGATCCCGACGGTCCGGCCGCCGATTTGACGGACACCGCCCGCGCATCGGTGAACCCCGACGGCGTGCTCTTCTACAAGGTCTGGAACGGCCGCTCGAAGCCGAAGATGCCCGCCTTCAAATCCGAGATGACGAAGGACGATGCCTGGACCGTCGTCGAGTACGTGAAGACGCTTCGAAAGGATTGACGCGATACTGATCGAGTCACGTCGGCGGTTGCCTCGGCCATGGGCCTGCGCTACGATGGGTGGTTAAACCACTCGGAAAAATCGCACCCGGGCAGGTCATCAACCAACCATGCCGAATAGCGCTGCACCCGCGGCCGCTGACCTTGTCGTTCGCGGCGCACGGACGCACAACCTCAAGAATATCGATGTCACTCTCCCCGTCGGGAAGCTGATCATCGTTACCGGCGTCAGCGGATCCGGAAAATCGTCGCTCGCCTTCGACACGATCTACGCCGAAGGCCAGCGGCGGTATGTCGAATCATTGTCGGCGTACGCGCGGCAATTCCTCGAGCGGATGGAGAAGCCCGACGTCGACCGGATCGACGGAATCTCGCCCGCGATCGCCATCCGGCAGAAGAACAGCATCCGCAATCCCCGGTCGACCGTCGGCACCACGACGGAAATTCACGATTACATGCGGCTGCTGTTCGCGCGGATTGGACGCACGTTCTGCCGCTCCTGCGGGCGGGAAGTCGTTCGGGAAACCGCCGAAGTCGTCGCGCGGCAGCTCGCCGAGCTTCCCGCCGGCACCCGGCTGCTGATCGGCTTCGATCTGCCGGTGATCGAGACGTCCGCGAACGCGCAGGAGGTCGACGAGCTGCACGAAGTCGCGGGCGAGCAGGGCGACGAAGCGGCATTATCGGCCGCCGATGGTGGGCGCGCGCCGGACCGCGACGCTGGAACCGCCGGCTCGCAGAACGGCGAGCGGACCACGGGCGCCGCAGCGGCGGCGATCGCGACGCTGCGCCGCAAAGGCTTCAGACGTCTCCTCGTGGATGGCCGGGCGGTGACGCTCGACGACCTCGATCCGGCGGCGATGGCTGCGCTGACCAATCGATCGATGTTGCAGGTCGTCGTCGATCGGCTCGCCGCTCAACGAAGACGATCTCCGCCATCGGCTGACCGATTCGATCGAGACGGCGTATCTCGAAGGCGGCGGCGCGGCGTGGGCGATTGAGCAGTCGTCCGCCGCCGGCGATCAGTCCTCAGTCGTGCATCGATTCTCCGAGCGGTTCGAATGCCGCGCGTGCGGGATCCCGTACGAAGATCCGCAGCCGCGGCTGTTTTCGTTCAACAACCCGTTCGGAGCCTGTCCGACGTGCCACGGGTTCGGAAACATCATCGAGCTCGATATGGATCTCGTCGTGCCGGATCGCTCGAAGTCGATTCTCCAGGGCGCCATTGAACCGTGGAGCAAGCCGCACTATCGGAGCGAGTTCGCCGATCTGAAGCGGGCAGCCAGGAAAGCGAAGATTCGCCTGGACGTCCCGTGGTCCGATCTCACCGACGAGGAGAAGCGATTCGTCGTCGAGGGGTGGCGACGATTACGAGGGCATACGCGGCTTCTTCCGATGGCTCGAGCGCAAGAAATACAAGGTGCACGTCCGCGTGTTCCTGAGCCGGTACCGTGGGTACCTCACATGTCCGGACTGCGGCGGCGCGCGGCTGCGCCGCGAAGCGCGCGATGTCCGTGTCGCGGGCCAGACGATCGACCGCGTCTCGGCGCTGACGGTGAGCGAAGCACAACAGTTTCTCGGGGAGCTCGGGTTGACCGAGAAGGAAGCCGCCGTCGCCGACAAGGTGCTGACGGAAATTCGCAAACGTCTGTCGTTTCTGAGCGACGTGGGCCTGGATTATCTGACGCTCGATCGGTTGTCCTCGACGCTCTCCGGCGGCGAAGCGCAGCGCATCAATCTCGCGACGTCGCTCGGGTCGGCGCTCGTCGGCACCCTCTATGTTCTCGACGAGCCGTCCATCGGACTGCACTCGCGCGACAACCTCCGCCTGATTGCGATCCTGCGTCAGCTGCGCGATCAGGGAAATACCGTGCTCGTGGTCGAGCACGACGCCGACATGATCAAGGTCGCCGATCACATTGTCGATCTCGGGCTCGGAGCGGGCGAGCAGGGTGGACGCGTCGTCTTTTCAGGGACACTCGATGGGCTGATGCGGGAGCCGCGCTCGCTGACGTCGAAGTACCTGCGTCAGGAGCTCGCGATCCCGGTGCCGACGACCCGGCGCAGGGATCCGGGCAGAAGATCCGGCTGATCGGCGCCAGCGAGCACAACCTGAAGAACGTCGACATCAGCATCCCGCTGAACGCGCTCACGTGCGTGACCGGCGTCAGCGGGTCCGGCAAGTCGACGATCGTGCACGACGTGTTGTACGCGGCGATCAAGCGCGCGAAAGGCGGCTGGGACAAGCGCGTCGGCACGTTCAAGAAGCTCGAAGGCGTCGAGTACATCACGGATACGGTGCTCGTCGACCAGGCGCCGATCGGCCGCACGCCGCGATCGAACCCGGTGACCTATCTGAAGGCGTTCGATCCGATCCGCGAGCTGTTCGCGGCCACCAAGGACGCGCGCTCGCGCGGCCTCACCGCGAGCCATTTCTCGTTCAACGTCCCCGGCGGCCGTTGCGAGGCATGCCAGGGTGAAGGCGAAGTCCGCGTGGAGATGCAGTTTCTCGCGGATGTGTTCGTCCCGTGCGATCAGTGCGACGGCAAACGGTTCAAGCCGCAGGTGCTCGAGGTCCGCTATCGCGGGCGGTCGATTCACCAGGTTCTCGATCTCACTGTTCGCGAAGCACTCACGTTCTTCAGCAGCTCGCCCAAGGTTCTGCGTCGTCTACAGGTGCTCGATGAGATCGGCCTCGGCTATCTTCGTCTCGGTCAGCCTGCGACGACGCTGTCGGGTGGCGAGGCGCAGCGGATCAAGATTGCCGCGCATCTCTCGTCGCACGGCGGCGAGCGACTGCTCTATATCCTCGACGAGCCGACCACGGGTCTCCACTTCGACGACATCGCCAAGCTGCTCACCGCGTTCAAGAAGCTGCTCGAGGCGGGACACACGCTGCTCGTCATCGAGCACAACCTCGACGTCATCAAAACGGCCGACTACATCATCGACCTCGGCCCTGAAGGTGGACACGCAGGCGGCGAGGTCGTCGCTACCGGCACCCCCGAGCAGGTGGCGCAGGTCGACGGGTCGTTTACTGGCTGCTATTTGCGGCCGGTTCTCGCGGAAGGCCGCTCACACGCGTACGCCACGGGACGGTAGCAGCGCGGTGCGTGGAGCCAGAAAGCTGCCTCGCAGCTTTTACGATCGCCCCACGCTCGACGTGGCACGCGATCTCCTCGGCAAAGTTCTCGTGCACCATCGACGCGGCACGATGACGAGCGGCGTCATCGTCGAAGTCGAAGCGTACATCGGCGAATCGGATCCCGCCTGCCACGCGGCGCCTGGCCCGACGCGCCGCAACGAGCCGCTCTACGGTCCGCCTGGCTACGCGTACGTGTACCTCAATTACGGGATCCACTGCCTCGTCAACGTCGTAACCGAGCGGGCGGGCTCGCCCGCGGCCGTGCTCCTCCGTGCGTTGGAGCCGCTCGAGGGCATCGTCGTCATGCGCCGCCGCCGCGCTCGCACGGCGAAAGGCCGGCGCTCCGGCGCGGCTGATGGCCTGCGTCTTCACGATCTCTGTCGTGGTCCCGGCAATCTGACGATGGCGATGGGGATCACGTTGTCGGAAAACAGAGTGGATCTCGTCGGGGACCGGTTGTTCGTCGAGGATCGCGGGATCGATCCGGGCGCCGTCGTCTGGGGCCCTCGCATCGGCATCAACGTCGGGGTCGATCGGCCGTGGCGCGCATGCGCTGCCGGTCACCCGGCCGTGTCGGCGCGCGACGCGGTTCGCGCGAAACGCACGTTTCGTTGACCGTTTATTGTTGCCTACCGTGCGCGGTCGAGCCACGCCGCCAGCGCGGGCTGCTGCTGCTGTTTGAGCGCGATGCAGTTATTGATCGTCTCGATGGTCTGCTGAATTCCGCGCGCGGCGCTCGGCAGCTTGTGCGCCGCGAAAAAAGCCACGATGTCGTCGCGTGACGCCGCATCGCAGAACGATCCGAGCGCGCCGACCATGTTCGTATCGCCGCCGAAAATCGTGATCTTCGGCGCGAGCACCGTCCAGTTCTGCTTGACGAATGCCCACGCGCGCGCGTTGACGGCGGGGTTCCCGAGAAATTGTGCCAGGTACAGCGCGGTATCCTGATTGCGCATTTCCGGCGACAGCGACATCTTCAACGCGCGATCCATTAGCCCCGGTTCGGTGAACTCGCTGAGGGCGTTCAGATAGCGGTAATGGTCTTCAGGAGACTTCGCGCGCTCGGCCGCGGCCGCCAGCGCGTCGAACAGCGTCGCGTCGCCGTGCGCAGCCGCAACCCGCGTGATCGTCGTCGCCATCGTCGGGTCGAGCGGAGGGCCGCCGTTCAAAGCTGCCGTCAACGTGCTCCGCGCCTGCTCGACGACCGTAGGATCGTTGCCGCTGCGTCCGAGGCTGCCGACGACGACGGCGCGGAGCTCGCGACGGTCGTCCGAATCCGACGGGCTCGCCGCGAAACCCACGCGCTGCATGATCGGCTGCAGCAGGCGTTGCATGAACGCTTCGAGCTTCGGCCGATCGGCGTCGGTCGTCAGATACGCGTGCATCATTCCGAGCCGATCGGTCACGACGCCGAGCGCGCCCGCGGAGGTCTCGGCGCTGAAGCCGCTTGCGAGCGTCAGATAGTCGCCGACCGTGTGCCGTCCGGCGCGAACGAGCGCCCACTCGTCGTCCATCAACACAATCCGCTCGGGCGCCGTGAGCCCGCTTTCGATGTTCGGCGCGAGCGCCCGCAGCATCTCCGGCGGATACGCGGTCCGGAAGTACCCGCGACCCCCGCCGTTGATGAACACCCAGGATGGACAGCCGTGGGCGAGCGGCACGACCTGTTCGGCCTTGTCGACGATCGCGCACGTGCCCGGTTTATCCGATCCCTCGCCTTTCGGGCACACGGGAATGTCCCAGCGCTCGTTCGACGCGCGCGCCGAGCGTAAAGCGATTTTGCGTCAACGCGCCGCGGGTCGTGGTCTTTGCCGCGTCACAGCTCACCGATACCGTCACGAGCGGAACGCCGGGCTGATTCACGAACGTCGGCATGATCTTGTCCACGGGTTTGCCGGCCGCCGCCGCGATTGCCGTCCAGAAGTCGGGCGCTGCGGCGTTCCCGTACGCGTGCGCCTGCAGGTAGCCGTTGACGCCTTTGCGAAATGATTCTTCGCCGACGTAGCTCTCGATCATGCGCAGCACGGCGGCGCCTTTCTGATAGGCGATTGCGTCGAATGCCTCGTCGATCTCGGCCGGCGTATTCGCGGCGGCGTGAATGGGGCGCGTGGCCTTCAGCGAGTCGAGCGCGAGCGCGGTCTGGTTCTCGAGCGCCTCGTCGACGGCGACGTTCCACTCGGGATGGGCGGCGGCGAGCGGCTTGTTCGCCATCCACGTCGCGAACCCTTCGTTCAACCAGATGTCGTCCCACCATCGCATCGTGACGAGATCGCCGAACCATTGGTGCGCCATTTCGTGGGCCAGGACCGACGCGATGGTCTTTCGCGTCCGCACCGACGCGCCGTTCGTTTCGGCGAGCAGATCGGTCTCGCGGTAAAAGATGGCGGCGGTGTTCTCCATCGCGCCGGCCGCGAAATCAGGCACGGCGAGCACGTCGAGCTTTCCGAACGGATATTTGATGGCGTAATAGCTGTTGTAGAACTTCAGGATCTGCTCCGCCGATTGCAGCGCGAGCTCGGCCATATTCTTCTTGTCCGGCGTCGTGCATATCCGAATCGGCACGTTGTCGGCACTGCCGCTGAGGCATTCGAAATCGCCGACGGCCATTGCGACGAGATACGACGACATCTTGGGGGAGGGCGCGAACACGACCGTGTGTTGCTCCGCCCCCGGACCGGGTGTGTCGGACGTCACCTTACCGTTCGAAATCGCGATGTCGCGCTTGTCGATCACGAGCGTGACCGCGAACGTCGCCTTGAAAGCTGGCTCGTCGAAGCAAGGGAACGCCCGCCGCGCGTCCGTCGCTTCGAATTGCGTGACCGCGTAGTTGCGCGTCTTGCTCTTGCTCAGATAGAAACCGCGCAGCTGATCGTTCAACACGCCGCGATACGCGATGTGAATCTCATGGAGGCCGGCGGCGAGCGGCTTCGGGACGGAAAGCGTGGCGGTCTGGTCGTCTGCGTTCAGCGCCACGGTCGCCTTCTGCGCGGCCGACCCGTTGCCGATGGTCACGTCGCCGAACGTGATCTCCGCCGCGTTCATGACGACCTGGCTGGTTGGCGTCGTGACCTGAACGCGGATCGTTTCGTTGCCGTCGAAGCGCGCGTTGGCCACATCGACCACGAACTTCAAATCGTAGTGCTCGGGCGTGACCGTCGTCGGGAGGCGCGCGGCGAGCGCCGACGGCACGCAGAAGACGCACAGAAGCAGGGCTGTCGAGAGCGCGCGTTTGACCATGAGGGCAAGTTTAGAGTAGAAGTAGTGACATCGTGAAGGGTCAGAGCGCGTGCATGTGTAGCTGCTGTTGTTGCGAGGGCTCCGCGAGCCCCTGCGCCAACCGTCTAGCTGCGTGCGTGCGATCGACCATGTAACGTCTTTCACCACACTCGCTTAAGACCAAGGCCCGGGAGGTTCGCGCTTCCCGGGCTTTTTCTTTGTACCGTCGTTGGTCGTGCTTATGTTGCCTCTCTTTCTGAATCTCACCGGACGCCGCGTCGTGCTCGTCGGCGACGGCGCGGTCGCCGCGGCGAAACGCGAGTTGCTCGTCGCAGCGGGCGCGGACGTCCTCGACGTGCCGTCGTCGCGCTTCGACGCGATCCAGCTCGACGATGCATGGCTCGTCGTGACCGCGGCTGATGCGGCGGTAAACGAGGCGGTCGCGCGTGCCGCCGAGACGCGGCGTGTTTTTGTGAACGCCGCGGACGACCCGCCGCACGCCACGGCGTACCTGAGCGGCGTCGTCCGTCGTGAGGGCGTCACCATCGCGATATCCACTGAAGGGTCCGCGCCGGGGCTCACGGGATTGCTGCGCGAAGCGCTCGACGATGTGCTGCCGAGCGAAGTCGGGAAGTGGGTTGAAGAGGCCAAGGGTCAGCGCGCGATCTGGCGGCGCGACGGCGTGCCATTCGAGTCGCGTCGTCCATTGCTGCTCGACGCGCTGAACCGGCTGTACGCCAGATCCGACGACGGGCGCCACGAACAGCCCGCGGCCGGGTGCGAGGACGCGAAACCGGTATCGAGCGGAGGCGCGTGAGCCGTGGTGAAAACGATGCCAGGACATGTCTCACTCGTCGGCGCGGGACCGGGCGATCCCGGGCTCCTTACACGCAGAGCGGTCGCGCGGCTGCGGGCGGCCGACCTCGTTCTGTACGACGCGCTCGTGGATCCGCACATCCTCAAACTTGCGCGTCGCGCGCAGAAGTTTTTTGTTGGCAAGCGCGCCGGCCGGCATGCGCTCACCCAGCCGGAGATCAACACGCTGCTGGTCCGCGCGGCGCGCCGCGGCCGTCGCGTCGTGCGGTTGAAGGGCGGCGATCCGTTCGTATTCGGCCGAGGCGGGGAAGAAGCGCTCGCGCTGCGCGCGGCGGGCATTCCGTTCGATGTCGTGCCGGGTGTGTCGAATGCCGTCGCTGCTCCGGCGCTCGCGGGCATTCCTGTGACGCACCGCGGCATGTCGTCCGCGTTTCTCGTCGTGAGTGGACACGACGACGCCGCGTTCTCAGCAGCGGTTCAGGGGTTGAAACCGAATGCCGTCACGGTCGTCGTCCTGATGGGCCTTCGCCGGCTCGAGCCGATCGCATGGGCGCTCATCGAATGCGGCTGGCGCCGCAGGACGCCCGCGGCCGTCGTCGTCGACGCGTCGCGTGCGGACCAACAGGTATGGCGCGGCACGCTTGACGACCTCGCGTCAATCGCACGGACGTCGCCATCGGTGGACCCGGCACGATTGTGATTGGCGACGTAGCCGCGCTGGACTTGGTGGGCATGCCTTCGGAGATGTCCCGTCCTGATTACGGCGAGCGCAACGGTGCGAAGGCGGTATCGGGAGGGGGCGCGCTGTGAGGTTCTGTTCTGGATACACCGAGCGCTGCACCGCGAAAGCGGTATCGGCCGGCGGGCTGCGGTGACGTTCTGTTCTGGATACACCGAGCGCGACGGCGCGAGGTGTTATCGAGCGGGGGTGGGGCCCCGCGAGGATTGATGAGGTCAATCAGATGACGGTAACAAGCGAGTCCCGGACGTTCGGCCGCGCACGACTATCGTTCGCGAGCGAAGCGGACATCGACGAGTTCGTCACCACCCTCGAGCGGTATGAGCGCGGTGAGTTGACGGCGGAACAGTGGCGGCAATTCCGGCTCGTCCGCGGCACATACGGACAGCGGCAGGCTGCTGACGCGCAGATGCTTCGCGTCAAGATCCCGCAGGGCATCCTGACCGGCGATCAGCTCCGCGCGCTCGCAGACGTGGCCGAGCGTTATTCGCGCGGGTTCGGCCACATCACCACGCGGCAGAATCTGCAATTCCATTTCGTAAAGCTTCACGATGTCGAGCGGGCGATGCAGCGGCTTGCCGACGCAGGCCTCACGACGCGAGAAGCGTGCGGCAACTCGGTGCGCAACATCACCGCGTGCCCTTATGCTGGCGTCGCGCATGACGAGCGCTTCGACGTGACCCCGTACGCGGAAGCGCTGACCCGGTACCTGCTGCGCCACCCGCTCAGTTCCACGTTGCCGCGCAAGTTCAAGATTGCGTTCGAGGGATGCCCCGAGGATCACGTCGCCGCCGCGATCAACGATCTCGCGTTTCACGCGGTGCTCGGCCGCGACGAGAGCCGAGGGTTCCGAGTGATTGCCGGCGGTGGCACGTCCATCATGCCGACGTCGGCGAGCGTGCTGCACGAATTCCTGCCGGCGTCCGAGATCTTGCGGGTGGCCGAAGCGGTGCTCACCGTGTTCGCGCGATTCGGCGATTACCAGCACAAGCAGCGGAACCGCATGAAGTTCATGATCCGCTCGCTCGGCTGGGCGCGGTGGCGGGAGGAATACGATCTCGCGCTCGCGGCGTGCCGTTTGCGCGGTGCCGTGCCGACGCTCGACATCGCGCCGCCGGCAGCCGAGAGTCGGCCCGACTGGGAGCCGGAATCGTCGCCCTCGGTCGGCTATGTCGCCGCACGCGTGGGGGCGGGGCGAGTCGCGGGGCCCGGCCTCACGCCGGTGATCGTGCCGGTGTTCAATTCGAGCGACGAGATGTACTCGCGGTGGCGAACGACGAACGTGCGGCCGCAAAAGCAATTTGGATTTTCGATCGCGGTCGCCACGGTCCCGCTCGGCGATCTCTCGAGCGAGCAGCTCCGGGTTCTCGGCGAGCTTGCGTGCGCGTACGGCGACGGGACGGTGCGTGTCACGCTCGATCAGGACCTCTTGTTTCGATGGGTCAACGCCTCCGACGTGCGGCAGCTCTATCGTCGGCTCGCGGCGGCGGGGCTCGGGCTTGCCGAGGCGGCGACGGTTGCCGACGTCGCGAGCTGCCCGGGCGCCGAGACCTGCCGCCTTGCGGTCACGCAGTCACGCGGGCTCGGCAGGCTGCTCGAAGACCACCTGCGTTCGCGGCCGGACCTCATTGCCGCCGCCGACGGCGCCCGCATCAAGATCAGCGGCTGCCCGAATGGGTGCGGTCAGCATCACATCGCCACGTTCGGGTTTCAGGGCAGCGTGCGGCGCGTCCATGGCCGCGCGGTCCCGCAGTATTTCGTCATGGTCGGCGGCGGCATGGTCGATGGCGGCGCCGCTTTTGCGCGGCTCGCCGCGAAAATTCCGGCGCGCCGGATTCCCGACGTCGGTCGAGCGGCTGATCGCGCTCTATGCGCGCGAGCGTGGACCTGGGGAGTCGGCGACGACATTTTTCGGCCGTATCGATCTCGCCGTCGTCAGGAGCGCGCTGGTGGATCTGGAGCAGTTTGCCGACAGCGGTCCGCAGGCGGAGGACTTCATCGATCTCGCGGAGGACGCGGCGTTCGCGCCGGAGGTCATGGAAGGAGAGTGCTCGGCTTGACGTATCACCTTATGTAGATGTATAGATATCAGTAGCTGAACTTTTCATCCAGAGTGGCTGAGGGACAGGCCCGAAGACGCCACGGCAACCGGCGGGCGCATTGCCCGCGTCCAGGTGCCAAATCCTGCCCCGGACCGCGGTTCGGGGAGAGATGAGGAGCACATGAGTCCCGCGTCCTGTCGTATTGGTCTCGTCGGTTTCGGCACGGTCGGCTCGGCCGTCGCGCGCCGCCTCGTTCACCATCGCATCCCCAACCTCGCGCTCACACACATCTTCGACCGTCGCGCGCCGTACAAGCGGCGCATCTTCGAAGCCGAGCACCCCGGGAACCCCGACCTCGTCTGGACCGACCGGATCGACGACGTGCTGACGTCGAACGTCGACGTGATTGTCGAGGCGGTCGGCGGTGTCGACCCCGCCGCGGACTGGATCCGGCGCGGCTTGCTCGCGGGGAAGTCGGTCGTCACCTCCAACAAACAGGCGGTGGCCCATCACGGGCCCTCGCTTCAGGCGCTCGCGGCGCGCCAGGGCCGGCAGCTGCGGTTCGAAGCCGCGGTCGGCGGCGCGATGCCGATCGTCCGAGCGATTCTCGGAAGGCCTCGCTGGCGACCGCATTCAGCGCATCATCGGCATCCTGAACGGCACCACCAATGTCGTCCTCTCGCGGATCGACGCGGCCGGGTGCTCGGTGGGAAGTGCGTTGGAGGAGGCGCGCTCGCAGGGCTTCGCGGAGGCCGATCCGAGCGCCGATATCGACGGCAGCGACGCGGCCGCGAAGCTCGCCGATTCTATGCACGCTCGCCTTCGGCCTGCGCGTCGCTCCATCGGCGATCGAGACGCGGTCGGTCGCGCACCTCACCAGCATCGATTTCGCCGACGCGCATCGTCGGGGTGCGACGATCCGTCAGCTGGCGTTCGCGGCCTTCGAGCGCGGCGGCGGCGAGCTCACCGCGTGGGTGGCTCCCGCGCACGTCCGTCGCGATTCGTTCTTCGGCCGAACCACCTTCGCAACAAACGCGGCTGTCGTGACCGGTGAGTTTGGCGGCGACGTGCAGATATCCGGCCTGGGCGCAGGCGGCGATGCGACGGCGGTCGCGATCATCGGCGACCTGCAGACGCTCGCGCGAGATCGGGCGGCCATCGTTCCGGCGCCCTCGCTGTCGACGCCGCGCCATGTTGTTGGTGTCCGACGCATGGACGAGCGTGGCGCTGCTCTCGACGGGAGCCCCGAACGTCTGGGTGGTTTCAATGGTGTTGTCGTCGGTCGCGATCTGGCCGCGGAGGTGTTATGAGCGCGTTGATTGGACTGCAATGTCATCTATGCAAGACGATGTTCCCCGCGGAAGCGCTCTATGTCTGCGACCGCTGCCTCGGCCCGCTGGAGCCGGCGTATGACTACAGCGCCGTGAACGTTACGCGAGCCGAGATCGGCGCCCGCCCGAAGAACCTCTGGCGCTATCGCGAGTTGCTGCCGATCGCCGGAGAGCCGCGCACTGGTTTCAACTCCGGGTTTACTCCGCTCGTCCGGTGCGACCGACTCGCGCAGCGGCTCGGCGTCAGCGAGCTGTACATCAAGGACGACTCGGTGAATCATCCGACGCTGTCGTACAAGGATCGCGTGGTGTCGGTCGCCGCGACGCGCGCCGTTGAACTCGGGTTCGACGTGCTCGCCTGCGCATCGACCGGCAATCTCGCGAACAGCGTCGCCGCGCACGCGGCGAGGCTTGGCGTCGAATGTTGCGTGTTCATTCCCGATAGTCTCGAACCCGCCAAGATTCTCGGATCCGCGATCTTCCGGCCGACAGTGCTCGCGGTCGCCGGCAACTACGACGATGTGAACCGGCTCTGTACGCAGGTGGCGGATCGCTACGGGTGGGGATTCGTCAACATCAATTTGCGCTCGTACTACGCCGAGGGTGCGAAAACGCTCGGCTTCGAGATCGTCGAGCAGCTTGGCTGGCGCTATCCCGGCCACGTGATTTCACCTGTCGCCGGGGGAACGCTGCTGCCGCGCATCCTTCGTGCGTTCCGCGAGCTGCGCGAAGTCGGTCTCGCCGAAGGCGAGCTGCCGCGAATGTATGCTGCCCAGGCCGCAGGCTGCGCGCCGGTCGTGCATGCACTGGAGGCGGGACTCGAGCATCCCGAACCCGTGCGGCCGAACACCATTGCGAAATCGATCGCGATCGGCAACCCGGCGGACGGCTATCAGGTGCTCGAAAGCATCAGAAGCACATGCGGGAGCGCCGCGGCCGTATCGGACGAGCAAATCGTGGACGCCATTCAGATTCTCGCCGAGACCGAAGGCATCTTTACCGAGCCCGCGGGCGGGACGACGCTCGCCGCGACCATCGATCTCATCGCGCGCGGCGTCATTCCGCGGGACGAATCGATCGTCGTCTGCATCACGGGCAACGGTTACAAGACGTCGGAGGTTGTTCGTGATCGTCTGACCGCGCCGGTCAGGCTCGGCCGCGCGCTTAAGGAATTCGAGGCCTGGTGGGCCGCAAGAACGGCGGCCCTGTCGCGAGCGCATAGTCCATAACGGCGACGTCTGTTCTTGATACACCGAGCGCAACGGCGCGAAGGTGTTATCGAGCGGGGGTGGGGCCCGCGAGCAGTAAGAAAAGGCGGCGACGCGCTGCGCGACCGGATCCGAGCGAGCGCGAACCGCGAAGCGATCGAACTGATCGGCCGAGATATCAGCGACTGCGCCGGCGCGAGCTGGACGCCGCGACGATCGGAATTTTCATTTCGAGCGTGCGGCCGTTGCGCACGACCTTGAACGTGGCGCTGCTCCCGATCTTGGAGTCGAAGATCAATTTGTTCAGATGCGACGCATCCTCGACCGGCTGACCATTGAAAGCCACGACGACGTCGCCGGGCCGCAGCCCCGCGTCGTAGGACGGCGAGTCGCGGTACATCCGCGTGACGACGCGCGCCGCGGTGAGGTCGCGCCGATTTCCTGCGCGAGGCCCGGCGTGAGCCGCTCGATGATGAAATCGACCGTGCCGCGCTGCACCGAGCCGTACTTCATGCAGCTCGTCGACGACGTGGCGCGCGAGATTGCTCGGCACCGCGAATCCGATTCCCTGATAGCCGCCGCTCTCGCTGTAGATGCCGGTGTTGATGCCGACGAGCTCGCCGCGCGTGTTGATCAGCGCGCCGCCCGAATTTCCGGGATTGATCGCCGCGTCGGTCTGGATGAAATCTTCGTAGTCGGCGAAGCCCAGGCTCGCGCGGCCGATGGCGCTGACGATGCCGGCCGTGACCGTCTGGCTCAGTTGAAACGGGCTGCCGATCGCCAGCACCCACTCGCCGACCTGCAGCTTGCTCGAATCGCCCCACGGCGACGACCGGCAGACCGTTCACGTCGATCTTCAGGAGCGCGATGTCGGTCGCCGGATCGGTGCCGACGACCTTGCCTTGGATCTCGCGCTTGTCGGGCAGCGAAACCGTGATCTCGCGCATGTTCTCGCCGACGACGTGGTTGTTCGTCACGACGTAGCCATCGGCGGAGATGATGACGCCCGAGCCGAGCGACATCGACCGCCGATCGCGCGCGCCGAACATGTCGTCGTCGCCAAAAAAGTAGCGGAAGAACGGGTCGCGCGCCATCGGCGAGTTCGCGGAGCGGACCACCTGCAGCGACGAGATGTTCGCGACGCCTTTGACGGCCTGGCCGGCGATGTGAGTGAAATCCGGTCCACCGACGGCATTCGGCGCGGCGCTTCCGGGCCGCGGCGTCTGCGACGCGGCGCCGAGCGAGGTCACGCCGGTGGTCGCCGACGAGGCGGGCGAGAAATCGGCCGCCCGCGAATCGCTGGCTGTATGCATGCGGCCGGTCAGCACGAGGCCGCCGGCAAATCCTGCGACGACGAGCGCACACGATAGAAAAAATCTGCGGATCATGAGGTCAGTGCGTTATTTCACGTCGATGCGTCGCGCCGCGTGCCCTGCGGCCTTGGGGATCGTCACCGTCAGCACGCCGTCTTTGAGGTCGGCGGCGATCGCAGTCACTTCGATCGGCTCAGGCAGTTGAAAGGCGCGCGAAAAGCGGCCGTGGCCACGCTCGACGCGGTGGTACTGTTCGCTTATTCTCTCGGCGCTGCGTTCGCCGCCCGAGGCCGCTTCGCCGCGGCCGCCGCGGATCGTCACGCGTGTGTCCTCCGCGTGGATTTCGATTTGATCGCGTGAGAGGCCTGGAAGTTCCGCGGTGAGAACGAACTCGCCGGCGGTTTCGTACAGGTCGACCGGCGGAATCCAGCCGGGAGCATCTGAGCCGACAAGCTGGCCAAGCTGCTCGTGCAATGCGAGCAGATCACGCAACGGATCCCACCGCGTGAAAGCCACGTTTCGCATCCTAGCATGTTTGGTTGGGCCCAACCATATGTGCTACGATTGCAAGGATATACAGACAAAAATGGCGTCATCGATACAGGCAACGCGGCTCCGAAAAGGCATGCTCATCAAGGTCGGGAACGACCTGTTCCGCATCCTCGATCTGCATCACCTCACGCCCGGCAACAAGCGCGCGCACATCCAGGTCCGGATGCGCAACATTCGGACGACGACGCTCAACGACCACAAGTTTCGAGCGGAAGAAGACGTGGAGCGCGCGACCCTCGATGAGCGCGAGATGCACTATCTGTACAACGACGGCGACCACTACTACTTCATGGACACGTCGAATTTCGAGCAGATACACATCTCCGCGGAAGCGCTGGGCGATTCGAAGGATTATCTGATTCCCGACATGACGATCCGTGTCGAGTTCTACGACGTGGAACCGGTCGGGATCGAGCTGCCGCCAACGGTCGATCTCCTCGTCAAGGAAACAGCGCCGGGAATCAAGGGTGCGACGGCAAGCGCGCAGGTCAAGCCGGCCACGCTCGAGACCGGGCTCGTCGTGCAGGTGCCGCCGTTCGTGAACGAAGGCGACAAGGTCCGCGTGAACACGGAAACCGGGGAATACCAGTCGCGCGCATGACGATCGCGGGCTCGACGGCTCGCCGAGGTTTCAAACGGTAGACCGATGGACGTCATTCGCAGCCAACCGCACCACGGCTGGATCGAAGTCATCACCGGCAGCATGTTCAGCGGAAAAAGCGAGGAGCTGATCCGCCGTCTTCGCCGCGCGCAGATTGCCCGCCAGAAGGTTCAGATCTTCAAGCCCGTTCTCGATGATCGCTACAGCGACGACCACATCGTGTCGCACAGCGACATGCGCATCGCATCGCAGAACGTCCGCAATTCCGACCAGCTGATTCTGCAGGTCGCGGACGACACGGAAGTGGTCGGCATCGACGAGGGGCAGTTTTTCGATCTCCACCTGCCGGCGGCGTGCAACACGCTGGCGGATTCGGGTCGGCGGGTGATTGTCGCCGGACTCGATCAGGACTATCTCGGCCGGCCGTTCGAGCCGATGCCGCAGCTGCTCGCGATCGCCGAATACATCACGAAGACGCTCGCAATCTGCGTGATCTGCGGCGAGCCGGCGAACCACACGCAGCGGCTCGTCGCGAACAGCGATCGCGTTCTCGTAGGAGCGAGCGGCCTGTACGAGGCGCGCTGCCGGCACTGCTTCGATCCGATGCTGGCCGCCGTCGAACAGACGTAGCGGGCGTCCCCGTGTTCAACGCGCTCACGACATTTCTCGTCCTCCTCGGCGTTTGCTTTCTGGGCGCCACCATGAAAGTGCTGATCGAGTACGTGCGTTTCATGCGGCGCCGCAACACGGCGCTCCTCACGTGGGCGAGCCGCAAACCGGCCAATCACGTCATGATGCTGGCCATCGGCGCGGCGCTCGGGTTGCTGGTGCTCTTCAAGGTGCTGTACTCACACCAGCAGGCATTCGGCGAGACGATGATGTTCGTGTACCTACGCGCTGGCGCTGCCGCTCAGCTGGCGTATCCAGCGCGGCTTTTACGACGACGGCGTCTGGGCCGATACGGCGTTCATCCCGTACAACGAGGTCGGCGGCATCAGTTGGCGGGAGAGCGAGCACGACGTCACGCTCGTCGTCATCTCGCGGCTGCGCAATATTGCACGTCGTCTCACAGTGCCCGGGGACAAATACGGCGCGGCGCGCCGCGCTGCTGCGCGACAAAATCGGCGAGCGCGCGATTCATTTCACCGGAACGGGCCTGGACCTAGGCGAGCATGATGAGCGGGACGAAGCGTGACAGTCGCCGTCAGTCTGCAGTCCTCGGTCTCAGTTCTCAGTTCTCATTTCTCGACTGAACAGCCCCCGAGTGCCGATATGGATCGACTGACCGCGAGCCGGCTCACAGGCGCCGGACGAACGACTCTGACGAAGACCGACGACTGAGCACTGAGGACTACTATGGTTGCACGCGCGACGTGGAAAGGGTTTCTGAAGATCAGCCTGGTGAACATCCCGGTCAAGGTGTTCCCGGCGACTGAATCGAGCGGCACGATCTCGTTCAATCAGCTCCATGCGGAGTGCCAGACGCGCATCCGTCAGAAGCGCTGGTGCGAGCACTGCAACCGTGAGGTGCCGAATTCCGAGATCGTCAAAGGCTACGAATTCGAAAAGGGACGCTACGTCGTCGTGTCGGAGGACGACTTCGACAAGGTGCGTCCTGAGTCGACCCGCGTGATCGATCTCGTGCAGTTCGCGGACGAATCTTCAGTTGACCCGATCTATGTGGACCGCGCGTATTACCTGGCGCCGGACGGTACGATGGCGGCGGATGCGTTCGCGGTGATGCGCGACGGCATGAAGGGAAAGGTCGGCATCGGCAAGCTTGCGCTGTACGGCCGCGAGTATCTCGTGGCGGTGAAACCGCAGGACCGCGGCATCGTCATGTACACGCTTCACCATGCGGCGGAGATCCGCAGCATGGATGCCGTCGAGGAACTGCGGGCCGTCGCGTCGACGGTCCGGCCTGAGGAAATCAAGCTGGCGAAGCAGGTGATCGAAACCTTCGAAGGGCCGCTGGACTTGTCGACTTACCGGGACGAATACCAGGAAGGCCTGCAGCGGATCATCGAATCCAAGATCGCGGGCGAAGAAATCGTCGCGCCGAGCGTGGAGGCGCCGCCGCGGGTCGTGAACCTCATGGACGCGCTCAAGAAGAGCCTCGACGCCGTGAGCACCGGGAAGAAGAAGGCCGCGAAAGCTGCGGCGACAAAGCCGGCTGCGGCCGCGAAGCCCTCCGCCGCAAAGCGGAAACGCGCTTAGACGCTAGCTCCCGGCGGCGAGCCGCGCGAGCCAGGCGACCACTCCGGCATCGTGGGCCATCGGATCGCCCAGCCAGGCGGGCGGCGTCAGCCAGACGAACGCCAGAATGGCAATCACCCACAGATCGTAGGGCAGCGTCGCGCGTTCGTCGGTCCAGAAGAACGCGCGGTTGAGGGTGCCTCTCCAACCCTGCCTCGAGGGCATCGGCAACGCGTTCAGCGCGAGGTACGTGTAATAGATCCTGTCGGCGACCGCCAGGATGGACAGCGCGAGAATCACCCAGAGCACGCCGGCCATTCTGTTCGTGAACGCCCCGATCATGAAGAGCACGATCCGCTCCGGCCGCTCCATGAAGCCGACCTTGCAGCGCTCGACGAGGGACTCGGCGCGCGCACGCGCGTAGCTCGTCATGATCGAAAAAATGAGGGTCAGCGCGGCGATCAGCACGTAGTCGCTGCGCCCGAGGCGCGAGTACAGAAAAATGAGGCCGGTGAGCAGCGCGAGATCGGAGAAGCGGTCGAGCGTGGAGTCCCAGAAGGCGCCGAAGCGCGATTGCAGCTGAAGAATATGCGCGACCTTCCCATCGATGAAATCGAAGATGTTCGCGACGATCATGATGACGCCCGCCAGGACGAAGTGTCCGTACCCGAGCGCCCAGGCGGCGGCGACGTTGACGAGCACGCCGATCAGCGTCAACGTGTTCGGATGAATCCGCAGCGCGACGCATACGTTGATGATGGCGCGCAGCGGGTACATGCACACCGCCCCGATGGCGCCCGTGACCGTCAGCTTCGGACGCGGCGCTCCGGCATCGTGCGGTGCACCATTGGTGGCGCCGTTGCTGGTGTTGGGTGCGGAGGCCGCGGCGCGCGCGTGTGTGGGCACGACGTGACGTATAATGGAGGGTTCAGGCACCGACTAAAGACGCGACATAGTAGCGTATGGCCATCCACGAACTCAAGGAGCAGATTGCACGACTGCCGGAGCAGCCCGGGGTGTATCTGTACTCGAACGCGCGTGGGGAGACGATCTACGTAGGCAAAGCCCGCTCGCTCCGCGACCGCGTGCGCAATTACCTTGGCGCCTACGGCGGCGACGCGAAGACGGATGCGCTCCTCGAGGAGGTCGCACGGGTCGAGGTGATCGTCACCGATTCGGTGGTCGAAGCGCTCGCGCTCGAAAACAATCTCATCAAGCAGCGCACGCCGAAGTACAACATCCTGCTGCGCGACGACAAGAACTACCCGTATCTGCAGCTCACCACCAACGAGCCGTTTCCGCGCGTGCTCGTGGCAAGAGGCGTCGAACGCGACGGCAGCTTCTACGCCGGCCCGTTCCTCCCGGCGCACTTCGCGCGCCGGACGATGGCGCTGACGCATCGGCTGTTCGGCATGCGATCGTGCAACGAGGTCATCACGGGAAAACGCGGGCGGCCGTGCCTCGAGTACGACATCAAACGCTGCATCGCGCCGTGCGTTGAAAGCGATGTGCTCGCCCGAGGACTACGGGCGCGCGGTGAAAACGACGCAGCTGTTTCTCGAAGGGAAGAACGACGAGCTGATCAAGACGCTGCGCGGCCGGATGCTGGATGCCGCCGCCGGCGAGCGATTCGAAGAAGCCGCGCAGGCGCGCGACGCGATGCGGACCGTCCAGGCGCTGCACGATCGTCAGCAGAAGATGGCGACGGCGGCGCTCGGCCATCGCGATGTCTTCGGCCTCAAGCTCGGCCCCGGCGGCGTCGTCATCCAGATCTTCGAGGTCCGGAGCGGCCGCGTCGTCGAGCGCGTCGAGCTCGGGACAGAGGACGCCATCGTCGGGTCCAGCGAGGGCGAGGTGCTCGAAGCCGCGCTGCAGCAGTTCTACGAGCTTCGAGTCGCGCCGCCAGAGATACACGTGCCTTCGGAGCCGGTCGACCGCGATGCGCTGGAAAGCTGGCTATCGGAGCGCGCCGGCCGCAAGGTCAGAATCCTCGTGCCGCAGCGCGGCGACAAGCGATCGATGGTGGAGCTGGCCAACCGCAACGCGGCGCTCGCGTATCAGACGCGCTTCAACCAGACGACCGCTGCGCAGTACGACGCGCTCGAGACGCTGCAGGCGGTCTTGGCTCTCTCCGCGATCCCGCGACGGATCGAATGCTTCGACATCTCGACGATCCAGGGCAGCGAGACCGTCGCGTCGATGGTGGTGTGCGAAGACGGCCGCATGCGCCGCAGCGAGTACCGAAAATTCCGGATTAGAGGCGGAACTGGAACCGATACTCAGCGCCTGCGGCCACGCGGCGTCGAGGACATGGCCATCCGAGACGACGCGTCGGCGTCAGTTCGCGGCGGGGGTGGGGCCCCGCCGCCAGTGAATAACGACTTCGCCGCCATGCATGAGGTCGTGTTGCGGCGCTATCGCAAATTGCTCGAGCAGGGCGGTCCGTTTCCCGATCTCGTGTTGATCGACGGCGGCAAGGGACAGCTCTCGGCTGCGTACGCCGCGCTCGAGGAACTCGGACTCGCCAACCTCATGGCGATCGGAATCGCGAAGAAGGAAGAGCTGATCTTCACGCGCGACAACATGGATCCGATCGCGCTCAGCGCGACCGATCCGGCGCTCCTCCTCATTCAGCGCATTCGCGACGAAGCACACCGCTTCGCGGTCACGTTTCACCGCAAGGCGCGGACGATCCGCGATCTTCGCTCGGAGTTGGATCACGTGCCTGGCATTGGTCCGCGCCGGCGCCGCACGCTGCTCACGACGTTCGGCAGTCTGGCCGGCGTGCGCCGCGCGACGCGCGAAGAGCTTGCGGCCGCCGTCGGCGCAAAAACGGCCGATGCCGTTCTTGCGTTTTTCGCGAGCCGGCCTTAACCTCTTACTCCTTGCCGGATATCAACTTCGCTCAGGTTTTCATCGCATTTACCGTGCTGCTGTTCTCGCTGACGATCCACGAGATGGCGCACGCGTGGACGGCCGATCAGCTCGGCGATCCGACCGCGCGCCTGCTCGGCCGGGTCTCGCTCAACCCGCTCGTGCACGCCGATCTCATCGGCACGATCGTGTTTCCCGCTGATTGCCGCGGTCAGCAACATCCCGCTCATCGGATGGGCGAAGCCGGTGCCCGTGAACGTGCGGCAGCTGCGGCATCCGCGGCGCGACTACGTGCTCGTCGCGGCGGCGGGTCCGACGAGCAATCTGGCGCTCGCGGTTGTTTCGGCGCTCGCGTTGATGATCATGCCGGTGTCGCCGGTGACGATCGGCGAGCCGAACGTGTCCGCGCCGCTCGCCTCGACTCTGAGCCTCGCGATGCGGATCAACGTGCTGTTGGCCGTCTTCAACATGGTTCCCATTCCGCCGCTCGATGGCGGCAACGTGCTCGCGGGCCTGCTGCCGCGCGGCATCGCGCGGCAATTCGATCTGGTGCGGCCGTATGGCTTCCTGCTGCTCTACGTCCTCATGTTCACCGGCAAGCTCGAGTACCTGATTCTGCCGCCGTACAACCTGCTCGTCTCCTGGCTGCCGGCGAAGTGACGGCTAGAGCCCGCGTCGTCTCGGGCATGCGGCCGACGGGCCGCCTGCATCTCGGACATCTGGTCGGCGCGCTCGGCAACTGGGTGGCGCTTCAATCGCAGTACGACTGCTTCTACTTCGTCGCTGACTGGCACGCGCTCACGAGCGATTTTGCCGACACGAGTCAGCTCACCTCGTACGTCTACGACAACGTCGCCGATTGGATTGCCGCGGGGCTCGATCCGGAGAAGAGCACCCTGTTCGTCCAGTCGCTCGTCCCCGAGCACGCGGAGTTGTACCTGCTGCTATCGATGGTCGTTCCGGTACCCTGGCTCGAGCGGGTGCCGACCTACAAAGAGCAGCAGGACAACCTGAAAGACAAAGATCTCTCGGCGATCGGCTTTCTCGGATATCCATTGCTGCAAACCGCCGACGTGGCGATGTATGGCGCGCGCTTCGTGCCGGTCGGCGAGGATCAAGTCGCGCATCTCGAGCTGGCTCGCGAGGTCGTGCGGCGCTTCAATAAGTTCTTCGGGGACGTGCTCGTCGAGCCGCAGCCGCTGCTGACCCCGTTTGGGCGGCTGCCCGGGCTCGACGGCGACAAGAAAATGAGCAAGAGCCTCGGGAACACGATTCACCTGTCAGATTCCGCGGACGACGTCAAAAAGAAAGTCATGCGGATGTACACGGATCCCAAGCGCGTCCGTGCCGACATCCCGGGCACCGTCGAAGGCAACCCGGTGTTCATCTATCACGACGCCTTCAACGACAACGTCGCAGAAGTCGAGGACCTGAAAAGCCGCTACCGAGCTGGGAAGGTTGGCGACGTCGAGGTAAAGACGAAGCTCGCGAACGCGCTGAATGCCCGGCTCGATCCGATTCGCGAGCGGCGCGCGGCGGTCCTCGCCGAGCCCGACCGGCTGAAGGAGATTCTGTTCGATGGATCGCGGCGGGCGCGCCGCGAGGCGAGCGAGACGATGACGCGAGTGCGGGACGCGATGCGGATTTCTTACAAGTAGACTAGGTTGTAATCGTTGGAACACCAATCCGACTTCGAATCCGCCGTCGACGCGTTCCCGGTGAGGCTCACGAACTTCGAGGGTCCACTGGATCTATTGCTGCACCTCATCAAGACGAATGAGGTCAACGTCCACGACATTCCTATCGCGTTAATCACCCAGCAGTACCTGGCCGCGATCGAGCTCATGCAGGAGCTCAATCTAGACGTCGCCGGCGAATTCATCGTGATGGCCGCGACGCTGATTCACATCAAGTCCAAGATGCTTCTGCCCCGGCCGGAAACGGCGGCCGGCGTCGAAGGCGACGAGGAAGATCCGCGCGACGCGCTCGTGCGCCGGTTGCTGGAGCACCAGAAATTCAAAGCCGCGGCCGAACTGCTGCACGAGCGCGAGCAGGTGCGGTCGGCCCAGTGGCAGCGGCCCGACGAACGCGTAGCCGAGATGGCGGGCGATGACTACGAGCCGGAACTCGAGGTCGATCTGTTCAGCCTGATGAACGCCTTCCAATCGGTGCTGCAGCGGTTCAAGCAGCGGCCAAAAGTGCTGCTGCCGCCGGAGCAGATGCCGGTCGAAGTCCGCATCGACCAGTTGCTCGCGCGGCTGTCGGAAACGGAAGCGTGTGGATTCGAGGACCTCTTTGCGGACGCCGGCGATCGCGGCGGATTGATCGTCACGTTTCTCGCGCTCCTCGAAATGATTCGACTGAAGCTCGTGCGGGTATTCCAGTCCGGTTCATTCGGGCCGATCCGCGTGTACAAGCGCGCACGGCCCGCGGACGCTCCTCACCCCATCGGCGATCCGCAAACGCATCATGAATGACGACGATCTCGTAAACGACGAAGCGATGGAAGCCTCGAAGGCGATCGAAGCGGCCGAGGAAATGCCGAAGCGTCCGGCGGCGGAGCTGAAGGCGATTCTCGAAGCGCTGATCTTTGCCTCGCCCGAACCGCTCACGCCGAAAGCGATCTACAAACTGCTCGACGGCGAGACCAAGGAAGACATCCAGGCGGCGCTCCGCGAGCTCGCGCAGGACTACGAGCGGCCCGGCGGGCTGCAGCTCGTCGAGGTGGCCGGCGGCTATCAAATCGTGACGCGTCCCGATCTGCACGAGTGGGTGCGCCGGCTGTTCAACGAGCGAACCACGCAGAAGCTGTCGGTGGCGGCGCTCGAAACCTTGGCGGTGATCGCCTACCGGCAGCCGGTGACGGCGCTCGAGATCACCGAAATCCGCGGCGTGAACACGTCAGGCGTGCTCAACACGCTTCTCGAGCGGCACCTCGTGAAGATTGTCGGCCGGAAACAGGTCGTCGGCCGGCCGTTCATGTACGCGACGACCAAGGAATTCCTGATTCGGTTCGGGTTGAACGATTTGAACGACCTGCCGAAAGTGGAGGACATGAGCGAGGCGCTCGGCCTCGAAGCGCCGCTCCTCGTCGAGCGGAACCCGCCGGAGGAGATGCTGCCGCTCGAGGAGCCCGATTCTTCAGGGAACACTTCGGTGCACTAATCTAACTTCTTCATTTCTCCTCCGCAGCCCGTTGCAGCTTTCTGACTTCCTCGGGCGTGAGGTCTCGCCAGAATCCCGGCTTCAGGCGCGCATCCTTCAGCGGGCCGATCGCGATCCGTTTCAGGTGATCGACCGGGTGGCCGATCGCCTCGCACATCTTCCGCACCTGTCGGTTGCGTCCTTCGCGGATCGTGATGAGGAGCAAGCCCGGCTTCACCACGCGGATGTCGGCCGGCTGCGTGCGCCGCCCTTCGAGCACGATGCCGCGCCGAAGGCGCTCGAGGTCGCGATCGTCGGGCACGCCGAGAACCTGGACCTCATAGACGCGGGGAATTTCGTGGCTCGGATGCGTGAGACGCGCCGCGAGGTCGCCGTCGTTGGTGAGAATCAGTAACCCTTCGGAGTCGAAGTCGAGCCGCCCGACCGGATACACGTATTCCCGGACGCCTCTCAGCAGATCGATGACGGTCGGCCGCCGCTCCGGATCGGACCGTGTGGTGACGTAACCGCGGGGTTTGTTCAGGAGCAGGTAGCGATGATGCTCCGCGATCTTCACGCGACGGCCGTCCACACGGATGTCGTCGCGCGCGGCGTCGGCCTTCGTCCCAAGCTCACGGACCGTGATCCCGTTGACGCTGACGCGCCCTTGCAGCATCAGCGCTTCGCTCGCGCGCCGCGACGCGATGCCCGCCTGGGACAGGATTTTCTGCAGGCGTTCCATGCTCGACCGCATGTTACTCTTTTGGGCCAGTGCGGCATGAAGCGCCTCATCATCGCGATTGATGGTCCATCGGGGGCCGGCAAAGGCACCGTTGCGCGCGCGATCGCGGGAGCGCTCGGGTACCGGCACATCGACAGCGGGGCGATGTATCGCGCGGTGGGCTGGAAGGCCCTTCGACACGGCGTCCCGCTCGACGACCAGGATGCCGTCGCCGAACTCGCGCGCGACTCGCGAATCAATATCCAGGACACGAGCGTCGCGATCGACAGCGTGGACGTGACGCGCGCGATACGGACGCCTGAAATCGACAGGGCGGCGGCAGCGGTCGCGCGGCTGCCGAAGGTGCGCGCGGTGCTCGTCGAGCGTCAGCGGGAGCTGGGGAGCGACGGAGGGGTCGTGATGGAAGGGCGCGACATCGGCACCGTCGTGTTTCCGCGCGCCGACGTCAAAATCTATCTCGACGCGTCGCCAGAGGAGCGCGCCCGACGCCGTGCGATCGATCCGGCCCACAGCGGCGTTCCCGCCGCCGTGTCGGACGTCGCCACGCTCCTGACCGAGCGCGACCAACAGGATCGGACGCGAACCGCGTCACCTCTGTACGCGGCCGCCGACGCGATCGTCGTCGACACGACCGGAAAGTCGGTGGAGGAAGTCGTTGGCGATGTGATGGAGGAAGTCTAAAAGGCAAAAGGCAAAAGGCAAAAGTTAATCACTTTCCTTTTCCTTTTCCTTTTTCCTTCTGCCTTTTTACTTTTTCCTTTCTTTGTAATCCTCCGACGAGGCCGGATCGAGCTCCCAGCGGTGGCGATCGCGCTCGGTGACTTTGTCGCTCGCCTTCAATTCCTCATCGTCCTGGTATTCGACGCCGAGCGCTTTCCCGATGTCGTCCACCACTTCCTGATCCGGCGTCGGGTTGTCGCCGCCTGGCGCTTCGTCGCCAGTGAAATAGGCGTTCTCGAGATCGACGTCGACATCACCGCCGGTGATCGCCGGCGACATGCCGCGGTGTTCCTGGCGGCTTTCGGCGAGCTCGGCGCGGCCCGTCCGTGCGGCCGACCCGTGCCGATCCAGATTTAGCGAAGACGGCGGGCTTTGCACGGTCTCATCGAGCGTCCGTCGAACGCGATCGAGCCGCTCTGGCTTCGGCCGGGCGACCGTCGCGGCTTTGCGGGCCGAGCGGGCCGAGGCCGTTTTCGTCCGCCTCGGCGTCGGCGCCTTGGCGCGAGCCGCGCCGCGTTTTGCGGCCGGTTTCTTGCGATTCGGCGCCTTTTTCTTCGGCCTGGCTTTCGTCGCGGGGCGCTTTGCCGAACGACGCGCCGAGGTCCGCTTTCGGGCCAATCTGCTGGGTTTTGCGCGTCGGGCGGCCGGGCGTTTTGCCATGAGGAGCAGTCCTTTCGAACCTTGACAGTTTGACGATAAGTGGCGTACGCTCTATTGCTTATCGGAATTCAGCATTACCTGCATGGCCGCCGGTCCAGAAAACCCAAACCGGCAATCGCCGAAGAGTAATCGGATGAGTAATCGATCGACACAGGAGGACGCGCACGGCATGGCGAACGTAGAAGAGGAGAACACCCCCGGATCGGCCCGAGGCACGAGCGGCACCGGGACGATCGACCGCGAACCCCGCGGAGAGCGCGGCGGCCTCAAGGCCCTTCCGCGCGACGACGACGAGCAGATGGATCCGGCCGACTACGCGCGGCTGCTCGATTCCTACGATAGCAGCTTCCGCAATATCGCGGAAGGAGAGGTCGTCAAGGGAACGGTTCTCAAAGTCACACCCTCCGAAGTTGTCGTCGACGTCGGCTACAAGTCCGAAGGCATTATCCAGGTCAGCGAGTTCCTCGACGAAAACGGCGAAGTCACCGTTCAGGCGGGCGACATCGTCGACGTGCTGCTCGAGCGGACCGAAGATCGCGAAGGCTACGTCGTCCTCTCGCGCGAAAAAGCCGAGAAGATGAAGATCTGGGACGAGGTCGAGAAGGCCTATGCGGAACGCAAGGTCGTCATTGGCCGCGTCATCGAGCGGATCAAGGGCGGGCTCGCGGTGGACATCGGCGTCCGCGCATTTCTCCCCGGCTCGCAGATCGACGTCCGCCCGGTTCGCAACCTCGACGCGCTGCGCGGACAAGAGCTCCGTATGCGCGTCATCAAGGTGAACAAGAAGCGCGGCAACATCGTGCTGTCGCGGAAGGCGCTGCTCGAGGAAGAGAACGCCGAAAAGAAGAAGCACACGCTGGAGACGCTCGCGGAGGGCAAGGTCCTCAAAGGCGTCGTCAAGAACATCACCGACTACGGCGCGTTCATCGATCTCGGCGGGATCGACGGCTTGCTGCACATCACGGATATGTCGTGGGGACGCGTCGGGCATCCGTCCGAGCTGTTCAAGGTCAACGACGAGATCGACGTGATCGTGCTGAAGTACGACCCGGCGACCGAGCGCGTGTCACTCGGCCACAAGCAGCTCATCACCGACCCGTGGGCCAACGTCATGGATCGGTATCCGGTCGGCGCCCGCATGGCCGGCAAAGTCGTGAGCCTCACCGATTACGGCGCGTTCGTGGAGCTCGAGGCGGGTGTCGAAGGCCTGATTCACGTCAGCGAGATGTCGTGGAGCAAGCGCGTCAAGCACCCGTCGAAGATCCTGAACGTCGGCGACACCGTCGACGCGATGGTGCTCGGCGTTGATCCGACCGCGCGTCGCATCTCGCTTGGCCTCAAGCAGGTCGAGAGCAATCCCTGGCACGACCTCGCAGACAAGTATCCCGTCGGCTCGAAGATTCACGGCAAGGTCCGGAACCTGACCGAGTTCGGCGCGTTTGTCGAAGTCGAAGAGGAAATCGACGGCCTCATTCACATCTCCGACATGTCGTGGAGCAAGCGGATCAAGCATCCGTCCGAAGTGCTCAAGAAAGGCGACGTCGTCGAGGCGATGGTGCTCAACATCGACGCCGAGAACCAGCGTCTGTCGCTCGGCCTCAAGCAGCTGGCCACCGATATCTGGGACGACTTCTTTTCACGGCATCACGTCGGCGACACCATCGAAGGCAAGGTCGTCCGCATGACGAACTTCGGCGCGTTCGTGGAGCTCGACGAAGGCATCGAAGGATTGATTCACGTGTCGGAATTCGACGACTCGCAGCACGTCGGCAAGGACGGCAAGATCGAGCTGACGGTGGGCGAGACGTACCCGATGAAGATCATCAAGCTCGCGCCGGCGGAGCGGAAGATTGGCCTGTCGATTCGCGCGTTGAAGTCCGACGAGTTCCGCGCCGACTGGGAAAGCTATCAGGAGTCGGCGGGCGACGGCACGGCGACGCTCGGGGATCATTTCCGGAATCGGTGAACAGTCACCAGCCACCTAGGGAGTCATCATGACCGGCGGCAGCATGACGAAAGCGGAACTCGTCGAGGAAGTCTCGCGGGTTTCCGACCTCACGAAGAAACACTCGGAGGTCATCGTCGACACCGTGTTCAAGAGCATCATCGACGCGCTCCATCGCGGCGAGAAGATCGAGCTGCGCGGATTCGGCAGCTTCCGGCTGCGCAAGCGGGAGCCGCGCAAGGGTCGCAATCCGAAGACGGGCGACAAGGTGGACGTTCCGCCGAAGAAGGTGCCGTACTTCAAGCCGGGTAAAGAACTGAAAGAGCTGATTAACAAAGAACCGGCGCCCACCACGGCGCCGGCCGGCGACGCGTCGGTCCCGCCGGACGCGCTCGCCGTGTAGTGGAACACCTCTGGTCACCCTGGCGCCTCGCGTACATCACGGGAACGGGCGGCGCGGGCGGCGACAAACCGTCCTGTATCTTCTGCGGAATCGACGAGCCCGGCCGTGAAGAGCTGATCCTCTTTCGCGGTCGCCTCTCGTTCGTCGTTCTGAATCTCTACCCCTACAACAATGGCCATCTGATGGTGGTGCCGTACCGTCACATCGCGTCGCTGGCGGTCACGACGGAAGATGAGCGTTCGGAAATGATGCGGCTGACCCGTGTCGCCGAGATGGCGCTGACGGAAGGGTACGCGCCCCAGGGACTGAACGTCGGCATGAACCTCGGCCGGTCCGCCGGCGCCGGCGTCGCCGACCACCTGCACGTCCATGTGGTGCCGCGATGGAACGGCGACACCAATTTCATGTCTGTGCTCGGCAACGTCCGCGTGCTGCCGGAAGACCTCGCGGCCACGAAGAAGCGGCTACAGCCGCTCTTCGCACGCCTCGCGTCAACCGAGATGTAACCGCAGAGAGCGCAAAGCACACAAAGAAATCAACTATGATTCTCTCGGCCCAGGGGTCCCTGCTGCGACGTTCTGTTCTGGAAATGCCGAGCGCCGCAGCGCGAAGGCGCCATGAAGAATGGCGCGGCTCCGTCTGCGACGTTCTGTTCTAGAAACGCCGAGCGCGACGGCGCGAAGGCGTCATCGAGCGGGGGTGGGGCCCCGCGAGCAGTAAGAAATGATTCTCGAGCTGACGGCCGAACAGCAGGCATTCAAAACCAAGATCGAGGCGTTCGCGCGCGAAGTGGTCGCGCCGCGCGCCGCCGCGATAGACGACTCGGGCGATTACCCCGCGGACGTGATGAAGGCGGCGGCTTCGCATGGCCTCTACGGCGTCGCCATTCCAACTGCCTGGGGCGGCCTTGGCCGCGACTACATTTCCTACGCGCTCGCGATCGAGGCGATTGCCAACGCCAGCGCTACGGTCGCCGTGTCGCTGTCGGTGACGAACTCGCTCGTCGCGGAGCTGCTCGCGCACGCCGGGAAGGCACCCCAGAAAGAAGAGTGGCTGCGCCGGCTCGCGAGCGGTGAGGCGCTCGGCGCCTTTGCATTGTCGGAGGCGGACGCGGGAACCGATGCCGCCAATCAGCAGACGAAAGCGGTGAAAACGAGCCGCGGCTATCACATCACGGGCCGAAAGGTGTGGGTAGCGAACGCGGACGCGGCAGCGGTCGCGGTCGTGTTTGCGTCGACGCGCCCGAACCTCCGCGGGCAGGGGGTCACGGCATTCCTGCTGCCGATGAATGCCGCCGGCATCACGAAGACCGCGCGCGCCGATTCGCTCGGCGTCCGCGGCCTCGGCTGCATGGACCTCGAACTCGATCTCGACGTCGACGACAGCCAGGTGCTCGGCTCGGTGGACCAGGGCTTTCGGCTCGCCATGTGGGCGCTCCAGGGCGGCCGCGTCGCGATCGCGGCACAGGCACTCGGCATCGGCGAGGCGGCGCTCTCGGAAGCGATCCGCCACGCGAAGGCGCGCGAGCAGTTCGGGCAGCCGATCGCGAACTACCAGGCGATTCAGTGGATGCTGGCCGACATGGCGACCGAGCTCGACGCGGCTCGTCTTCTCACGCTGAAGGCGGCGGCCGCCAAAGATCGACAGGAGCAGTGCCGGTTCGAAGCGTCGATGGCCAAGCTCGCCGCCTCGGAAGCGGCGCACAAGGCTGCGGACAAGGCGATGCAGATTCTCGCGTCGGCAGGGTATCGTCGCGGGTCGGTCGTCGAGCGCCTGTTTCGCGACGTGCGCGCGACGGAAATTTATCAAGGCACGTCGGAAGCGCAGCGGATGATCATCTCGGCGAATATCCTAGCGAGCGCCTGAACGGCGCTCCGGGGGCAGGTGGGGCAGGTGGGCAAGTGCTCGGGCAGAGAAACGCGCCTGCGGCCATGCCGAGCGAGGGCGGGCGAAGGCCCGAGCGAAGGCATCGGCGTCAGTTCGCGGCGGGGGTGGGGCCCCGCCGCCATTGAAGAAAGACAGCACCATCATGAAAAAACTGAATCGCCGCGAATTCGTTCAAACGACAACCGCTGCTGTGGCGGCTGCCGCGGTCCCGAAAACCTCGTTCGGGCAAGCACCGACGATGATGGCGCCGAAGAGTGTGAAGCCGGTCGTCGTGTCGGCGGCCAACGGGAATAAAGCGAAGAACGGCGGCTCGAAGACGTGCGTGGAAACCGCCCACGAAATGATCGTCGGCGGCTCTGACGTGCTCGACGCGCTCATCGCCGGCGTGAACATCGTCGAGCTCGATCCGCTGGACGACAGCGTCGGATACGGCGGCCTGCCGAACGCCGAGGGCGTCGTGCAGCTCGACTCCTGCTGCATGCACGGGCCGAAAAAGCGCGCCGGCGGCGTGGCGGAAATCGAAGGCGTACGGACGCCGTCGAAGATCGCACAGCTCGTCATGGACTCGACCGATCATCATCTGCTCGTCGGCAAGGGCGCGCAGGAATTCGCGCGCAGCATGGGCTTCAAGATTGAAGACGATCTGAACACCGAGAACTCGCGCGCGAAATGGCTCGAGTGGAAGCGCCGCACGGATCCGCTGCACTATCTCTCGCCGAAGGATCGCCAGATCGCCTACCGTCAGGTCGCGATGGACATGATTGCGGAAGGATTGGTCGACCCTGAGCACTATTACGGCACGATCAACTGCGACGGCGTCAACGCCAAGGGCGAAATCTGCGGTGTGACGACGACGAGCGGTCTCGCGTGGAAGATTCCGGGCCGGGCGGGCGACTCGCCGATCCTGGGCGCCGGCCTCTACGTCGACGGCGACGTCGGCGCCGCGGGATCGACCGGCCGCGGCGAGGCGAATCTCTACAACCTCTGCTCCTTCTTCATCGTCGAGGAGATGCGACGCGGTGCGCACCCGAAAGACGCCGGCTTGAGCGCGCTCAAGCGGGTTGCGTCGAACACGATCGAGAAGCGGCTGCTGAACGACCGTAAGCAGCCGAACTTCGGGTTGAATTTCTATATCCTGAACGTCAAAGGCGAGTACGCGGGCGTTTCGATGTACGCGTCGAAATACGCGGTGTGCACCGACCACGGTCCGCAGACGCTCGACACCGAGCCGTTGTATGCAGGGAACGCGACCGACTAGGACGTGAGCGCGGCCGACGGGCCGGCGCCTCTGTTCACCCGACGATCTGCTTTGCGATCGTGTCGAGCTGCAGGTTCGACGTGCCCTCGTAGTATCTGGCCGATCTTCGCGTCGCGGAACAGCTTCTCGACCGGGTATTCCTTGACGAAGCCGTTGCCGCCGAAGAGGTTCACGGCGAGCGACGTCACGCGCTCGGCCACTTCCGACGAGAAGATCTTGCACATCGCGGCTTCGGCGAGAAACGGCTGCCGCGCATCGCGCAGCCGCGCCGCGTTGTAGACGAGCAGCCGCGCCGCTTCGAGCTCCGTGGCGGCCCTGGCGAGCTGATGGCGCACGGCCTGGAACTCGGCGATCGCCTTGCCGAATTGCTTGCGTTCCTTCGTGTACGCGATCGCGTGATCGAGCGCGCCCTGCGCGAGGCCGATCATCTGCGCGCCGATTCCGATGCGTCCTTCGTTCAGCGTTTCGATCGCGGTCTTGTAGCCTTTGCCCACTTCACCGAGCACGTTCGCGACAGGCACGCGGCACTCCTCGAAGAGGAGCTCGCAGGTGCTGCTGGCGCGGATCCCGAGCTTGTCTTCCTTTTTCCCGACACTGAAGCCGCCGAACCCGCGCTCCACGATGAACGCCGTGATGCCGCGATAGCCCGCCTCAGGATTGACGTTCGCAAATACGATGAAGACGTCGGCCTCGTTGCCGTTCGTGATCCAGAGCTTCCGGCCGGTGATCACGAAGTCGTCGCCCGCGCGTGTGGCGCGGGCGGCCATGGCGAAGGCGTCGCTTCCCGACCCTGCTTCCGACAAGGCATAAGCGCCGATGGTGTTCGACGCGAGCCGCGGTAAGTACCGGCGCTTGATGTCGTCGCTGCCCCAGCGGATCAGCGCGTTGATCACCAGCGTGTTCTGCACGTCGACGAGGACGCCGATCGACGGATCGACGCGGGAGAGCGCCTCGACGGCCAGCACCGAATGGAAGAAGCTCGCGCCGGCGCCGCCGTGGCTCTCCGGGATATCGATGCCCATGACGCCGAGATCGAACAGTTTGTCGATCAGCGGCCGGCCGATCTTCGCGTGCTCGTCCATTTCACGCACGTGCGGGCGGATTTCACGACCCGCGAACTCGTACACGCTGTCCCGAAACAGACGTTCGTCTTCGGACAGTGCGGTGAGCGGCGCCTGAGTCATTTCGGAATGGTGCGTCACCATGCTCATGGATACTATCATTTCGGCCCGTTTCCCCTCGGACTCGACGCCGTCCATAAAACTGGTTGAGCTGCTGAAATGAGCGTCAGCCGTGTTGTGAAACTTGTGGACCGACGACCCGCGGCCGTGGAAGAGCGTCTAAAATAGGAATATGGTTCGCGCTCTTCGAGCCGTCGTCATCACCGCTCTCATCGCGGTCGTCGTGCTGGCCGCGCGAGGTGATGCCCAGCAGGCGGCCGAGCCGCCGCAACAGCAGCAGCAGCAGCCTCCGCCGGCGAGCGGCGATCAGCCGCAGCAGCCGCCGACATTCAAAGCCGGCATCAACTTCGTTCGCGTCGACGTGATCATCACCGACAAGAACGGGAACACGGTCTCCGACCTGCAGCCGGGCGATTTCGAAGTCACCGAAGACGGCAAGCCGCAGAAGATCGAAACCTTCAAGCTGGTCAAGCTCGATGGCGGCACCGCTGCCGCACTGCAGGAACCGCCGAAGGAAATCCGCACCGATTACGACGAAGAGGCGGAGGCCGCGAAAGAAGACGTACGGCTGTTCGCGATCTTCCTGGACGACTACCACGTCCGGCGCGGCGCGAGCATGGCCGTCCGCGAGCCGATCGCGAAGTTCGTCGACACGCAGCTCGGGCCGACCGACATGGTCGGCATCATGTACCCGCTCGAATCGCTCGCCTCGATACGGATGACCCGCAATCATGCCGCGATCGTGAAAGCGATCCAGCAGTTCACCGGGCGCAAGTTCGAATACACGCCGAAGAATCAATTCGAGGAGCAGTACGCGAACTATCCGGCCGAGACCGTCGAGCAGGTGCGCAATCAGGTCTCGATGACGGCCATTCGCGGGTTGATCACGCACCTCGGTTCGCTCAAGGAAGGACGCAAGGCGCTGATTCTCGTCAGCGAGGGCTTCAGCAACATGCTGCCGCCGCAGCTGCGGAATCCGGTCGCGACGATGCCCGGCTACGGGAACCCAAGTGCCGGCAATCCGATGGCGGGCATCGGCGATCCGAACGAAGACCGCGCGTCCTGGCTGGCGGGGCTCGATCTCGACAGCGACCTGCGCCAGATCTACGACACGGCGAACAAGAACAACGTCGCGATCTACGCAGTCGATCCGCGCGGGCTGGCGGTCAGTGAATTCGACATCGAGCAGAACGTCAGCTCGCAGATCGATCGGCAGTACCTGAACGCGACCATGGATTCGCTGCGTGTGCTCTCAGACCAGAGCGACGGCCGCGCTATCGTGAACCGGAACGACCTTGCGACGGCCATGAAGCAGATCGTCCGCGACACCAGCGCGTACTATCTGATCGGCTACAACTCGTCGCAGACGCCGACCGACGGGAAGTTCCACGAGATCAAGGTTCGCGTAAAGCGGTCCGGCACCCAGGTGCGCGCGCGAAAAGGCTACTGGGCGCTGACCGCGGCGGAAACCGCGCGGGCGACCGCCAAGCCGAAGCCCGGGCCGCCCAAAGCGGTCACCGATGCGCTCGCGTCCGTCAGCCGGCCGAGCCGCACGCAGGTCATCCGCACGTGGATCGGAACGTCGCGCGGGGAAAATGGCAAGACGAAGGTGACGTTCGTGTGGGAGCCCGTGGCGCGCGCCGGCGGCTGACGCGCAGCGCGATCAGCCCGCGCGCGTGTCGTTGATGGCCGTCGGTGCCGATGGCGCGCCGTATTTCCGCGGCAAGATTCCCGAAGGCGTCGTCGCGAGCGCAGCATCGCCAGCCGCCGGCACGAGCGGGACCGTCGGGAAGCGGCGCGACGCCGGCCGCAGCGCCGCGAACACCGTCACGCGTGGTCTTCGAAGTGCCGCCGGGCAAGATGGAGCTTCGTGTCTCGGTGGAAGGGACGTCGTCCCAGGTGCTCGACACCGAGATGCGTGAGATCACCGTTCCCGATCTCACCGCGCCGACCACGGTCCTCGGCACGCCCGCGATCTATCGCGCTCGCACGGTACGCGAATTCCAGCAGCTCAAGGCGGATCAGGACGCCGCGCCGGTGGCGATGCGCGACTTCAGCCGAACCGACCGGCTGTTCGTGCGCGTGCCGGCGTATGCGGCAGGCGGAACGACGCCGCAGATCACCGCGCGCGTGCTCAACCGAGCCGGCGATCCGATCAACGAGCTGCAGGTCGCGCCGCCCGCCACGTCGGGTGGCGAGCCGCAGTTCGATCTTCCGCTGTCTGCCTTGCCGCCCGGCGAGTACATCTTGGAGATCAAAGCGGCAGGCGAGGGTGTGCCGAAGGATTCGCCGGAGCTCGTCGGCTTCCGCATCATCGGCTGACACGCCATGCGCGCACTCTGCGCCGCCCTCATCGCCGCCGCTGTCGGCAGCCAGCAGGCGCCGGCACCGCGCTTTCACACCTGACACGCTCGTGCGAATCGATGCGGCCGCGTTCGACGCGCGCGGTCGATTCGTCGAAACGCTGACCGCCGCCGATTTCGAGCTTCGCGAAGACGGCGCGCCGCAGGCGATCGAAAGCGCGCGGCTCGTTCGAGGCACCGCCTCGGCTCAGAAGGCCCCCGCCGAAAATTCGTCTGGCTCTTCTGGTGAAGAACAAGCCGAAGCGCTGCAGCCGGGCGCGCGTCTCTTCGCCATCTATCTCGACGAGTATCACGTGTCGGCCGGCGATGCGACGGCACGCGTGCGCGACGCGTTGACGCGTTTTGTCGATCGCGATCTCGGCCCTCGGGACCTGCTCGTCGTGATGAAGCCGCTCGACTCGGTTCTCGCCATCCGGCTGACGCATGATCGCGACGCAGCGAAGGCGGCGATCGCGACGTTCGAGGGCTGCAAGGGCGATTACGAGCCACGGAACGAGTACGAGCAGAACTACATGGCGAGCACGCCGGCCGCCATCGACCAAACGCGCGCGCAGGTGACGTTGTCGGCGCTGAACGCGCTCGCGGTCCATCTCGGTTGGGTGTCGAGCGATGCGCGCAAGACGCTGATCGTCGTATCGGAAGGCTTGGGGAAAGCCGGCCGCCGCCGGGGGCTCAACCTGCCGACCCTCGATTCGGTGATCCAATCCGCCGATCGATTCAACGTGTCGATCTACCCGATCGATCCGAGCGGTCTGCCCTCGGACGCCGACTCCGCTCAGGCCGATGCCCTTCGAACGCTGGCCACAGAGACCGATGGGCAGGCCGTGTTTTCCGACGCCGATCTCGATCCCGCGTTCCGGCGAATCGTCGCGGATTCGACCGTCTACTACCTGATCTCGTTCCGGTCGCCCCGGAAACTCGACGGCCACTTTCATCAAATCGACCTCCGCACGAAGCGGCGTGGGGTGCAGCTGCGGTTGCGGAAAGGCTACTGGGCAGCGTCGGCCGATGATCTCCTGCGCGCCGAATGGCTCGCGCGTGAAGCGCTGCCCAAAAAACCGGTCGTGCTCGAACCGATGCGACACACCAGTCTTCTCATACGGCCCTGGTTCGGCAGCGAACGCGGTCAAGAGGGGAAGACCCGCATCACGTTCGTGTGGGAACCCGTGCGCGTCCCCGGCGATCGCGGCCGGCACACGGCGGCGCGCGTCGAGCTCACCGCGCTCGGCACCGACGATGCGCCGGTATTTCAGGGGACGGTGCTGCCGACCGGCGCCGGTCTGTCGGATGGAGCGGAAGCGGATCGCTCGCGAGCGGTGTTCGAAGTCCCGCCGGGCCGGTTACGGCTGCGGATGTCGATCGAGGACGGCGGGTTTCAGGTGATCGATTCGGACGTCCGCGACCTCGCCGTCCGCGACCTCGGGAAGGCGGTCGTGCTCGGAACGGCGGAAATCCTCCGCGCCCGGACCGCTCGAGAGTTTCATGCGCTGCAAGCGGATCGCAACGCCGCGCCGGTCGCATCCCGCGAATTCAGCCGAACGGAACGGCTGCTCGTTCGGGTGTCGGGCTACGCGCCGGGGACCGAGCGGCCCGAGATCTCAGCGCGCGTGATGAGTCGATTGGGACAGCCGCTCCGCAACCTGCATGTCGACGGAGACGTCTGGCCCGATGGTCCGAGCCAGATAGATATACCGTTGGCGGGATTTGCCGTCGGGGAATATTCGCTCGAGCTCACCGCGACCAGCGCCTCGGGCGAAGCCAAGGACCTGATCGCGTTTCGCATCACATCGTAGGTCGGTGGCTAGCCACTAGCCACTAGCCACCAGCCACTAGCCAGAGCCACGAGCCACCGTCCCTACGCCCAGCCGCGCGCACGCGTTGCCTCGGCGACGCGCGCGATGGCGACGCAGTACGCGCCTGTTCGCATGTCGACCTTGTGCGTGCGCGAGGAGGCGAGTACTTCGGCGAAGGCGCGCGTCATCTTGCGATCGAGGCGGCGATGCACGTCCTCGAGCTCCCACGGCATCCCGCGCTGGTTCTGCACCCATTCGAAATACGACACGGTAACGCCGCCCGCGTTGCAGAGAAAATCAGGAATCACGAAGACGCCGCGTGCGTGCAGCAGCGCGTCCGCGTCCGGCGTCGTCGGGCCGTTCGCCGCTTCGGCGACGATCCGCGCTTTGATGCGCGGGGCGTTGTCCGCCGTGATCTGGCTCTCCAGCGCGGCCGGGATCAAGATATCGACGTCGGCTTCGAGAATGTCCGAGTTGCTGATCATCTGACCGCTCGGAAAGCCGACCACGGATCCTGTCGCCGTTTTATGCGCGCGGACATCGTCGGTACTGCAGTCCGTTCGGGTTGAACACGCCGCCTTTGGAATCGGTGACCGCGACCACCTTGCAGCCAAACAGCTGCAGCCCCAGTGTGGCGGAGAATGTGCCTGCGTTGCCGAACCCCTGAATCGCCACGCGAGCTTTCGACAGGTCGATGCCGATCACGCGCGCCGCCTCGCGGATCGCGTACCACGTGCCACGCGCGGTGGCATCGTCGCGTCCGAGCGAGCCCCAGAGCGACAGCGGCTTGCCGGTGATCGCGCCCGGCGTGGAATGGCCGCGGAGCTTGCTGTATTCGTCCATCATCCAGCCCATGATCTGCGGCGTGGTGTAGACGTCCGGCGCCGGTATGTCGCGTTCCGGGCCCATGATCCAGGCGATCGCGTCGATGTACGCGCGCGACAGCCGCTCGAGCTCCCGTTCGGAGAGCACTTTCGGGTTGCAGATGATGCCGCCCTTGCCGCCGCCGAGCGGCAGATCCATCACGGCGGTCTTCCACGTCATCCATGCGGCGAGCGCGCGGACGGTATCGACGGTTTCGTCGGGATGGAACCGGATACCGCCCTTCGACGGCCCGCGCGCATCGTTGTACTGAACGCGAAAACCCTTGAACACCTTGACGTCACCATCGTCCATCCGGACCGGGAGCGAGACGTGCAGCTCGCGGACCGGTTCGCGGAGCACGGCGCGGAGCCGCGGATCGAGGTTCAGAATCCGTGCGGCGGTGTCGAATTGCTGCTGGGCGATCGCGAACGGATTGGGGGAAGGCCGGGTCGGTTCGAGCGTCTGTGTCATGAGGCCTCCGGGCGGTGAATGGCGCTATGCGTACATGCCCCGCAGGCGCGTGACGGCGGCGACCCGAGAAATAGCGACAATGTACGCGGCGGTGCGCATGTCGACCTTGTATTTGAGCGAGGTCTGCAGCACGGCGTTGAACGCCTCGCACATCTTCGCTTCGAGCCGGTCGTTCACTTCCTTCTCGGTCCAGAAGTAGCCGTAGCGGTCCTGCACCCATTCGAAGTACGAGGTGGTGACGCCGGAGCTGTTCGCGAGGATGTCGGGCACGATGAAGACGCCGCGGTCGTGGAGGTGTTTGTTCGCGTCGGGCTCGGTCGGGCCGTTGGCGCCCTCGATGATTACCTTCGCGCGGATGCCTGGCGCGTTTTCCATGGTGATCTGTTTTTCGAGCGCCGCCGGGATCAGCACATCGACGTCGAGCGTGAACAGGTTCGCGTTCGTCAACGGCTCGCCGCCCGTGAAGCCGTCGACGGTCTTGTTCTTCGCGACGAACTCGAGCAGCTTGGGGACGTCCAGGCCCTTGGCGTTGTAGACGCCTCCTTTCCAGTCCGTCACCGCGACGATGCAGGCGCCGGCCTGCGCGAGGAGCTCGGCGGAAATCGATCCGACGTTTCCGAATCCCTGGACGGCAATCGTGGCGCCCTTGAGGTCGAAGCCGACGTGCTTGGCCGATTCGCGCGTCGCAATCATCACGCCGCGGCCGGTGGCTTCGCGGCGGCCCAGCGATCCGCCGATCTCGAGCGGCTTGCCGGTGACGACCGCGGTCGACGTGTGGCCGACGTGCATGGAGTAGGTGTCCATGACCCAGGCCATGATCTGATCGTTCGTGTTCACGTCGGGCGCCGGGACGTCTTTTTCAGGACCGATCGCGTCGACGATCTCGGCGATGTAGCGGCGCGTGAGCGCTTCGAGCTCGCGCTTCGACATCTTCGTCGGGTCGCAGATGACGCCGCCTTTGCCGCCGCCGAACGGGATGTGCGCGACGGCGCACTTCCACGTCATCCAGGCGGCGAGCGCCGTCACTTCGTCGAGGGAAACGTTCGGGTGATAGCGAATGCCGCCCTTGGCCGGGCCGAGCGTGATGTTGTATTGGACGCGGTAGCCGGTGAAGACTTCGATCTGCCCATCGTCCATCTGGACGGGACACGACACCATGATTTGCCGTTTGGGGTGCGTGAGGATCTTCCAGATGCCCGGCTCGAGGTTGAGGATGCGGGCCGCTCCATCGAACTCCTGGAGCATGGCACCGAAGGTCGATCCGTCAGTCGACATCTCGCTCCCTTGACACGTTCCGGCGGCACGCCGGAGCAAGCGTCGGAGCGTAGCGTGCGCTTGTCGGGCAAGTCAAGGGCCGCAAGTCCGTCCACCCCACAATCGCTCGTCCACACCGCGCATCAGTCGCTGAGAAGGCCGCATGCATCATCGCCTCGTCGTCGGATCCCTGGTCCTCGTGTCGCTCGCACTGGCGTACATACCGGAGGTAGCCGCGGCGCAAGCGCCGGCTGCGAAGAGCGCGGCGGCCGCACAGCCGAAGGCGGCTGCGCCGTCGAAGCTGACGGGGCCGCTGGCGATGCCGCGCATGGCCGTTACGACGGTGCGCATCAAGCCCGAGCGTCCGCCGTGGCGTCGCATGTCGTCAGAGGCTGCGCGCAGCGGTCCGATATAATGCTGGTGTATGAAAACCGTTGCCGAAACAGCGAAACAGCGGTGGGAGCGCGAAACGCTCGAGCCCGCGTTGAAGAAATCTCCGGAACGCGCGCACAGCTTCACGACCATTTCCGGCCGGCCCATCGATCGGCTCTACACGCAGGACGACGTCGAGGGCATCGAGTACGGTCGCGACGTCGCGAACCCGGGCGAGTTTCCGTACACGCGAGGCATCCACCCGACCGGCTACCGCGGCAAGCTGTGGACGATGCGGCAGTTTGCCGGGTTCGGCACGCCGGAAGAGACGAACGAACGCTACAAGACGCTGCTGAAGGCGGGCGGCACCGGCCTGAGCGTCGCCTTCGATCTGCCGACGCTGATGGGCCGCGACCCGGACCACGAGCTGTCGCTCGGCGAAGTGGGGAAGTGCGGCGTCAACGTGACGTCGCTCGCCGACATGGAAACCTTGTTCGACGGCATCACGCTCGCCGACGTGACGACGTCGATGACCATCAACTCGCCGGCCGCGATGATCTTCGCGATGTATCTCGTCGTCGCCGAGAAGCAGGGCGCGGACTGGAAGAAAATCTCCGGCACGATTCAGAACGACATCCTCAAAGAGTTCATCGCGCAGAAGGAATACATTTTTCCGCCGCGTCCCTCGATGCGGATCATCACCGACATCTTCGGTTTCTGCGCGGAGCAGGTGCCCAAGTGGAACACGATCTCGGTGAGCGGCTATCACATCCGCGAAGCGGGCTCGACCGCGCTGCAGGAGCTCGCGTTCACGCTGCGCGACGGCCTCGAGTACGTGCAGTGGGGCGTCGACGCCGGCCTCGACGTGGACGTGTTCGTGCCGCAGATTTCGTTCTTCTTCAACGCGCACAGCGATTTCTTCGAGGAGATCGCGAAGTACCGCGCCGCGCGGAAGCTGTGGGCCGAGGCGATGCGCGACCGCTTCGGCGCGAAGAACGAGCGATCGTGGAAGCTGCGTTTCCACAGCCAGACCGCCGGCGTCTCGCTCACCGCGCAGCAGCCGTATAACAACGTCGTTCGCACGGCGCTGCAGGCGCTCTCGGCGGTGCTCGGCGGCACCAACTCGCTCCACACCAACTCACTCGACGAGGCGCTGGCGCTGCCGACGGCCGAAGCGGCCACGCTGGCGCTGCGCACGCAGCAGATCATCGCGAGCGAGAGCGGCGTCACGAACGTCGTCGATCCGCTCGGCGGTTCGTACTTCGTCGAGAAGCTGACCAAGGACATGGAAGACGGTGCGCTCGCCTATTTCGAGCAGATCGACCGGATGGGCGGCATGGTCGAAGCGATCGAGCGCGGGTTCCCGCAGAAGGAGATCGCCGAGAGCGCGTACCGCTTTCAGCAGGCTGTCGAGCGGCGCGAGAAGATCATCGTGGGCGTCAACGATTTCGTTCAGGAGAACGAGCCGCCGATCCATATCCTCTACATCGACGAGTCGGCTGCCGAGAAGCAGCTGGCGAAGCTCGAGCAGCTGAAGAAGACGCGCAGACAACGGCAACGTCGAACGCACGCTCGACGCGCTCGGAAATGCCGCGCGCGGAACCGCCAACCTGATGCCGCCGATGCTCGACGCGGTTCGTGCGTATGCCACGGTCGGGGAAATGTGCGACGCGCTGCGGCAGGTCTGGGGCGAGTACGAGGAAGTGCCGATCATCTGAAGGTAAAAGGGAAAAGGCAAAAGGAAAAAGTAAGGCGCTGATGGCCAGAAAACTACGAGTGGTGATCGCGAAGCCGGGGCTGGATGGTCACGACCGCGGCGCGAAGGTGATCGCGCGCGCGCTCCGGGACGCGGGGATGGAGGTGATCTACACCGGCCTTCGCCAGACGCCGGAGATGGTCGCAGCCGCCGCACTTCAGGAGGACGCCGACGTCATCGGGCTGTCGATCCTGTCGGGCGCCCACAACCACATCGCGCCGCAATTGATGAAGCTTCTGAAGGAAAAGGGGCTCGACGACGTGCTGGTGGTCATCGGCGGGATCATTCCAGACCTCGACATCCCGAAGCTCAAGGAAATCGGCGTAAAGGGCATCTTCCTTCCCGGCACGCCAATGCAGGACATCATCGAGTTCATCAATACGAACGCCCGCGTCCGCGTGTAGAGCGGCGACCCTTCGTCCGATAAAGCGAACGTGTCACATACCCTGTTACTAGCGGATGACAGCGTCACAATCCAGCGCGTTATCGAGCTGACCTTCGCGGACGAGGACGTGCAGGTCGTGGCGGTCAGCGACGGCGACCAGGCGATCGCGCGCCTGGAGGGAACGCCGCCCGATATCGTGCTCGCCGATATCGGCATGCCGGGGAAAAACGGCTACGAGGTCGCCGAGTTCATCAAGCGCACGCCCCGCCTCGCGCACATCCCCGTCGTCCTGCTCACCGGCGCGTTCGAGCCGGTCGACGATGCCAAGGTTGCCGCCGCCGGGTGCGACGGGGTGTTGGCCAAGCCTTTTGAGCCGCAGCTCGTGATCGGCCGGGTGAAAGAACTCCTCGCACGCGGGTCTGCTCACGCGGCGAGCACGCCGCTTGCCTCGCCGGCGCCCGTTTCGCGCCCGCTCGCGGCCGTGCCGGCACCTAAGAAACCGATCCTGGACGATGTGGAGCGGTACTTCGATCAGCTCGACGCCGCATTCGCCACGCTGAAGACGGACCCGATGCCGCCGGCGCCTGCCGAGCAGCCGCCGATGGTGGAGGAGCAGCCGCCCGATGTGCCGCTCTCATACGCCTCTCCGCAGTCGGCGTTCGAAGCGGCACCGGCCGAAGCCATCGAAGCTCGGGAAGCCACAGAACCGAGACAGTCTCAGGAACTGAGGGTGCCTGGAGTAGCTGTCCCGTCGATCGCCGACGCGTTCGCCGCGCTGCTCGCGGCCGAACAGCGCGCGCCGATGCCCGCTGCCGCGGCGCCTTGGCCCGCATCGCCGCCGACCGCGATCGTGACGGACGAACTGGTCGATCAGGTGGCTCGACGCGTCCTCGATCAGCTGTCCGATCGGGTCGTGCGGGAAACCGTGACCGCGCTCGTGTCGACGATCGCGGAGCGTCTGGTCCGCGAAGAGATCGAGCGGCTGAAAAGCGCCATCAAGTAAAATCGGTCGGATGTCACTTTCGTCGACGCCCGGGGCGCTCCTGCGACTCGATCCGGCGCGTCTCCGCCTGCCTGAAAAACCCGCGCTCGAAGGGCTCGAAGCGAAATGGCTGCCCATCTGGGAGCAGTCCGGCGTGTACCGGTTCGACCGCAACCGGCCCCGCGGCGAGGTGTTCTCGATCGATACCCCGCCGCCGACGGTCAGCGGATCGCTCCATGTCGGCCACGTGTTCTCGTTCACGCACACGGACCTCGTCGCCCGCTTTCATCGCATGCGCGGGAAGGCGGTGTTCTATCCGATGGGATGGGACGACAACGGTCTGCCGACCGAACGGCGCGTGCAGAACTACTACGGGGTTCGGTGCGATCCGTCGCTGCCGTACGATCCGGGATTTCAACCACCGGCGGCTCCCGGCAAGCAACCCGTCTCCATCTCGCGCCCGAATTTCATCGAGCTCTGCAATCGGCTGACGGCGGAAGACGAAAAGGCATTCGAGCACCTCTGGAAGCACCTGGGCCTCTCGGTCGACTGGTCGATGACCTACGCGACGATTTCCAGACGCGCGCAGAGCGTCTCGCAGCGTGCGTTCGTTCACCTGCTGCGGCGCGGTCTCGCATACCAGCTCGAGGCGCCGACGCTGTGGGACATCGATTTCAAGACCGCGGTCGCGCAGGCCGAGCTCGAAGACCGCGAGATGCCGGGCGCGTATCACCGCATCAAGTTCGCGCTCGCGGGCAACGATGCGGCCGCTGTGGGGACCGATTTCAACGGAGCGGTAGACATCGAAACCACGCGGCCGGAGCTGATTCCCGCGTGCGTCGCGCTCGTCGCGCATCCCGACGACCCGCGGTACCAACCGCTGTTCGATCACCACGTCGTGACGCCGCTCTTCGGCGCGCGCGTGCCCGTCAAGGCGCATCCGCTCGCCGACCCCGACAAGGGCACGCGGCATCGCGATGATCTGCACCTTTGGCGACATCACCGACGTCACCTGGTGGCGTGAGCTGAACCTGCCGGTCCGGGCGATCATTCAGGCCGACGGCACACTGCGCGACCTCCGCTGGGGCGCGCCTGGATGGGAGTCCGCGGACGCCCCCAGAGCCGAGCGCTTCTACAACCAGCTGGCAAAGCTGTCGGCGACCAAGGCGCGTACGAAGATCGTCGAGCAGTTGAAGGACTCGGGGATCTCGTTGGGGAGCCGCGGCCGATAACGCATGCGGTGAAGTTCTACGAAAAGGGGGACCGCCCGCTCGAGATCGTCACGAGCCGACAGTGGTTCATCAAGACGATCGAGTTCCGCGAGGCGCTGCTCGCGCGGGGCCGCGAGCTGCAGTGGCACCCGGCGTACATGGAAGCGCGATTCGAGAACTGGACCAACGGCCTGAACGGCGACTGGTGCGTGAGCCGTCAGCGGTTTTTCGGCGTCCCGTTTCCGGTGTGGTACCCGATCAGCGAGCTCGGGGCCGTCGAATACGATCGGCCGATCGCGCCGCCCGAAGACGCGCTGCCGATCGATCCGTCGACCGACGTGCCCGCGGGCTATCGCGCGGATCAGCGTGGCGTGCCCGGGGGGTTTATCGGCGATCCCGACGTGATGGACACGTGGGCGACCTCGTCACTGTCGCCGCAGATCGTGTGCGGCTGGCCCGACGACCCCGACTTGTTCCAGCGGACGTTTCCGATGGACCTCCGTCCGCAGGCCCACGACATCATCCGGACCTGGCTGTTCGACTCGGTATTGCGCTCGCATCTCGAGCACGACTCGTTGCCCTGGGCCCACGCGGCGATATCGGGGTGGGTGCTCGATCCCGACCGCAAGAAAATGTCCAAGTCGAAGGGCAACGTCGTGACACCGGTCGGCTTGCTGGACGAGCACGGCTCCGACGGCGTCCGATATTGGGCGGCGAGCGGACGGCCCGGCACCGACACCGCGTTCGACACGAATCAGATGCGCGTCGGGCGGCGGCTCGCGATCAAAGTGCTGAACGCGTCGCGCTTTGCACTCGGCGGCGCGCAGCCGCAAGGAGCGATTACCGCGGCCGTCGACCGCGCGATGCTGAGAAATCTGAGCGCGCTGGTCAAAGAAGCGACCGATGCGTTCGACGCATACGATTACGCGCGCGTCCTGCAGAGGACGGAGACCTTCTTCTGGCGCTTCTGCGACGATTACCTCGAGCTCGTGAAGGGGCGGCGGTATGGCGATCAGGGGCCGGCGGGAGCCGCCTCGGCGAACGCGGCGCTCGCCGCCGCGCTGTCCGTTCTCTTGAGGCTGCTCGCGCCGTTCCTGCCGTTCGTCACCGAAGAGGTGTGGTCCTGGTGGCAGGATGGCTCCATCCATCAGGCGCGCTGGCCCGAGATCGACGAAATCGCGACCCTGCTGACGAATGATGACGATGCCGCCCGCGTCTCCGACGAGCTCGCGTATCAGTGGGCGACCGATGTGCTGTTCGAGGTTCGCAAGCAGCGGTCCGAGGCCAAGCAGCCGCTCAAGGTGCCGATCACGACGGTGACGGTCCGCGGCGCGGCCGATCAGGTGCGGCTGATGCCGACCGTGGAAGCGGATCTGAAATCGGCGCTTCGCGTTCAGGCGTTCGAGGTCAGCGTCGGCGAGCCGCGGGCGATCACGGTTGGCGGCTACGAGACGCCGAGCTCGTGAGGCCGCTCGATCCCTCCGCGTATCGCGACATCGTGCGCCGCGCACTCGAAGAAGACGTCGGCACGGGCGATGTGACGACCGGCGCGACGGTCGCCGCCGACGCGCGCGCGCGCGGTGTTTTCCTCGTGAAGGCCGACTGCGTGCTTGCCGGCGTCGAGGTCGCGTCCGAGGTATTTCGTCAGGTCGATCCGGAAAGCCAATGGACCTCGCGCAAGCAGGACGGCACGCGCTGTGCTCCCGGCGAGAAAGCGGCCGAAGTCGTCGGTTCCGCGCGGGCGCTGCTTGTCGCGGAGCGCACCGCCCTCAATTTCTTGCAGCGGCTGTCGGGGATCGCGACGCGAGCGCGGCAGTTCGTCGAAGCGGCAGGCGGAGGCATCACGATCCTCGACACGAGAAAGACGACGCCGACGCTGCGCGTGCTCGAAAAGTATGCCGTCCGCGCCGGCGGCGCCACGAATCATCGCTCCGGCCTCTACGACGCCGTGCTGATCAAAGACAACCACGTCCGCCTTGCCGGCGGCGTCGCGGTCGGCTATCGCGCTCGTGCGTCGGCATCAACCCGACCTGCCTGTCGAAGTCGAAGCGCAAGACCTCGCCGAGGTCGATCAGGCGGTCGAGGCACACGCCGACGTGATCCTGCTCGACAACATGTCGACCGCCGACATCCGGCGAGCCGTCGAGCGCGTTCGCGGACGCGCAAAACTGGAGATATCCGGCGGCGTGACGCTCGAACGCATCGCCGAGCTCGCCTCGACCGGCGCCGATTTCGTGTCGGTCGGCGCGCTCACGCATTCCGCGCCCGCCGTCGACATCAGCTTTGAAATCGAGCCCGCCTGACCCGGGGCGGCCCGAGAGCCTGCCCGATGCGCTGCCGCGCGAGTTCGCCGAGGCGATCGCACGTGTCCGCCCGCGCCTCGGCCGCCTCGGCACGCGTATCCGATTTTCTGGCGACAACCGGATCCACGAACGACGATGTGGCGGCCCTCGGGTCACGGAGGGTGCCGTGGTCGTCGCAGACGAGCAGACGGCCGGCCGCGGACGTCGAGGGCGAACGTGGTTTTCGCCGCCGGGCAGTGGTCTGTATGTTTCCGTGATTCTGATGCCGCGCTCCGCTCGTGTTGAGCCTGATCGCGCAACCGCCGTGCTGACGCTTGCCGCCGGCGTCGCGCTCGTCGAGGGAATCCAGAGCGGCTACGGGCCTCCACGCGGATCTGAAGTGGCCGAACGATGTCTACGTCGCGGGGCGCAAGCTCGCCGGCATTCTCGCGGAGGCGGACATGCCCGCTGGTGACGTCTGGGATACGGCATCAATGTCGGGCCGATGGCCTATCCGCCGGAGCTCGCCGATCGCGCGACATCGCTGGAGTCAGAGCTCGGACGCGCGGTCGATCGCGCGACGGTATTCGCAGAAACACTCGCGGCGCTCGCGCAGCGATACGACGATCTGCGCGGCGGCGCCATCGATGCTATTCTCGACGCGTGGCGCGCGCGCGCGCCGAGCCATCACGGTGCGGCGGTGTCATGGACGACGGCTGCTGGCGAGTTGTCCGGCACGACCGCCGGCATCGACGCGCACGGAGCGCTGCTCGTCCGCGTCGGCGACCGGCTCGAGCGGATCGTCGCAGGCGAACTGAAATGGCAGCGCAAATGACGCAGTTCTGAAGCGCCGCCCGAACCGAGCACAAATGCTGCTAGCGATTGACGTCGGCAACACCAACATTGTCCTCGGGGTTTTCGACGGCGCGGCGCTCGTTCAGAGCTGGCGCCTGGCGACGCTGCGCGAACGGACAGCCGACGAGCTCGGCGTGCTTGTCGACGGGCTGTTCGCGCACGACCACATCGACCGGAAGAAGGTCTCGGCGATCATTCTCGGGTCCGTGGTGCCGCCGCTCACGACGACGATCCGATCGATGGCGGAGCGGTACTTCGCGCTGAAAGCGCTGACGATCGATCCGGGCCTCGATACGGGCATGCCGATTCTCTACGACAACCCGGCCGAGGTCGGCGCGGACCGGATCGTCAACGCCGTCGCGGCATACGAAAAATTCGGCCGTGGAACGAATCGGCCGCTGATCGTGCTCGACTTCGGCACGGCGACGACGTTCGACGCGGTGACGGCCCGCGGTGAATACCTGGGCGGCGCCATCTGTCCGGGCGTGCAGATTTCAGCCGATGCGCTCTTTCAGCGGGCGGCGCGGCTGCCGCGGATCGACGTGCGCAAGCCGGCGAAGGTCGTGGGCCGCACGACGGTCGGTGCCATGGAGTCTGGCTTGTTCTACGGTTACGTCGGCATGATTGAGGGCCTCGTTCGACGGATGGGCGACGAGTTGGGCGGCAATGCCTTGTGCGTCGCGACCGGCGGGCTCGCCGACATCATCGCGCCCGAGACCTCACTCATCCAGCACGTGGATGCGGACCTGACCCTGCACGGTTTGAGAATCGTGTGGGATCGGAATTCGTGAACCCGCAGGCACCGCGTGGAGACTCCAGAGTTCTGCCGCGAGATCGAAAAATATTTGTGTCAGAAGAACGATGGTCACCTGATCCGGGTGGTTGGCCCGTCGTTCGACCTCGTATCGCGCTGGGCGGCCGATGGGGTTCCGCTGAAGGTTGCATGCCTCGGCATCGACCGGTACTTCGAGCGCTACTACCGCAAGGGACCGCGGCGCCGGCCGGTGAAGATCGATTTCTGCGAAGCCGACGTGCTCGATGCGTTCGACGAGTGGCGCCGTGCGATCGGAATGCCGCAGCCGTCGGTCGACGGTCACGAGGCCGCGCCTCCCGCTAAACAGTCCTTGCCCGCTCACATCGCGCGCGTCGTGACGCGCTTGACGCAGGCGCGGGTGACCGGTGCGCTCCCCGCCGTGTTCGATGACCTCGTCGACCGCGTCGCTCGCGAACTGGACATCGCGCGCGCGGGGGTTCGCGGCGAGGCGCGGCGGGCAGTGATCGAGCGCCTGGCAGCGCTCGATGCGGAGCTCGTCGCCGAGGCGCGCCGGTCGATCGATGCGGTCGTATTGACCGATCTCACGCGAGAAGCCAACGAAGAGCTCGCGCCCTTTCGCGAGACGATGAAGGCGGATGCGCTCAACCGCGCGCGTGAAGCCGCCATCGATCGCCTGGTCCGCGAGAGACTCGGATTGCCCGTCGTCACGCTGGATTGAACGTTCATGCTTTCCCCCGGCCAGTCCCTCACGCTGACGATCGAGAAGCCGGCAGCCGGCGGGCGATGATCGCGCGCCACGAGGGGCAGGTGATCCTGGTGGGCGGCGCGATTCCCGGAGAGCGGGTGCACGCCAGAGTCGAGCGTGCGACGCGCGCGGTGGCCTACGCCGAGACGATCGCCGTCGACGAGCCGTCGGTCGACCGCCGGGTCTGGGACGGCGACGTGCAGTGCGGCGGGTGCCTCTACGCGCACATCGCGTACGCGCGGCAGCTCGAAATCAAGGCGGCGGTCATCGCCGATGCGTTTGCGCGAATCGGCCGTATCTCATTGGCTGCGCCGGTGCAGATCGTCCGATCACCTGAGTCTGGGTACCGCATGCGCGCGCGGCTGCACGTGCGCGGCTCGAAGGTCGGTTTTTTTCGCGAGGGCACGCACGATTTGTGCGAGCCGCGGCAGACGCGCCAACTGCTGCCGGCGACCTGCGACGTGATCGATCGGGCGGCGGTCGTGATTCGATCGCGCGGGCTCGCCGACGTTCGTGAAATCGAGCTTGCTGAAAACGCCGACGGTTCGGCGCGCGCGATCGCGATCGATTCAGTGTCGCCGGTTGACGCTGCGGCGCTCGAGCAGTTCGCGTCGATCGAAGGCGTCACGGGCGTCGTGTGCGGCGGACGAACTCTCGGCGACCCGCATGTGATCGATGCGATTCACATTGAACAGGCGGCGCCGATCTCGCTGCGCCGCCACGTGCTGGCGTTCTTCCAGGGCAATCGCTTTCTGCTGTCGCAACTGGCGGGCGACGTGGCGAGCGAGATTCCGGCGGCGGCCGACGTCGTCGATCTGTACGCCGGCGGCGGTCTGTTCTCGGTCGTCGCCGCTTCGAGCCGCGGTGCTCGCGTGACCGCCGTCGAAGGCGACCGCGTCGCGGCCGCCGATTTGATTGCGAACTGCGCCGGGACTACGACGATCACGCCGGTGCATCAACCGGTCGAGCAGTATCTTGCAGATGCTGTGTTCCCGACGCCGCGGCGCGGACGCGCGAGATCGTCCGCTCGTGATCGTCGATCCGCCGCGCACCGGGATGTCGAAGAGCCGCGCTCGAAGGCGTGATCCGGCTGGGCGCTCCGCGGATTATCTATGTCTCGTGTGACGTCGCGACGCTCGCGCGCGATGCGCGGGTGCTTGTCGAGGCGGGGTTTGCAGTCGAACGAATCAGAGGGTTCGATCTTTTCCCGAACACGCCGCACGTCGAAACGGTAGTGACGTTCGCCGTCAGCGGCGCGTAGATGCTTCGACGAACCCCTCGAACAGCGATCTGAATTCGCCGGTCCGCCAGAAGTTTTCCGGATGCCACTGGACCCCGACGCAGAAGCGGGCCCCCGGCTCCTCGATTGCTTCGATGATCCCGTCGGGCGCGGTCGCAGAAACGCGAAAGCCTTCCGCGATGTCTTTCACGGCCTGATGATGGCGGCTGTTCACCTCGCAGGCGTCGCGATCGCTCAGACGCTCGCGCATGAGCGCTGCGAGCACGGTGTCCTTGTCGATCCAGACTTCGTGCGCGAGCGTGTACGACTGGTTGGGCGGCACGGCGAGGCTGTGCGGCAACGACCCGGTACCTGCGACGGGATATCCTGCACGAGCGATCCGCCGCACGCCACGTTGAGCACCTGCACGCCGCGGCAAATCGCCAGAATAGGCATACCTGCCGCGCGCGCCGCGGCGATCAGCGCCAGCTCGAACTCATCGCGTCCCGGCTCGGCTTCGACGACGGCGGGGTGCGCCTCTTCGCGATATCGCGACGGCGCCACATCGTCGCCGCCGGTGAGCAGGCAGCCCGTCGACGCCGGCGAGCGCTTCATCTGGACGGATCGTCGAATCGACAACGCGCACCTCGCCGCCCACGTGCAGCACCGCCTGCTTGTAGTCCTCGAGCTTGCGGCATGTGGCGATGGCGATTAGTGGCATAAGTGACGCTTGCCAGAGCCGCTACATTCGACTCGGCACGGCGATTCCCATCAGGTCCAGCGTCCGCGTGAGCTGCGCACGGAAATACGCGACGCCGGCAGCGCGCCAGCGCTTCCGGTTCGCGTCCTCCTCGCTGAGGATGGGATACCGGTGATAGAACGCGTTGAACATCTGCGCCAAGCCGAACGCGTATTTCGCCAGAACGGAAAACTCGAGCGAACGCACCACCTGTTCGACGACGTCGTCGAGCCGCGCGGCTTCGAACACGACCGCCCATAATGCGCTGTCTGCGTCAGCCGTCAGCTCATCGGCGGAAGAGGCGTCCAACGCAGCGAGCACGTCCGCCTCGGTCAGCCCCTCGCGCTCCTGCAGCTTGTGGAAGATATTGTTGGCGCGGACGACAGCATACTGCAGATACGGCCCGGTTTCGCCCTCGAAGCTGAGCGCCTCCTCGATGTCGAAGACGATCAGCTTGCCGCGCGAGAACTTCAGCATGAAGTAGCGGATCGCGGCCACCGCGATCTGCGATCCGGCGCGCCGACATTCGTCGGTCGTGAACGCCGGGTTCCGCGTGGCCACCTCGGTCGCCGCTTTGCCGATCAATAGATCGAGCAGGTCGTCGATCTTGACGCCGAGGCCCTTTCGTCCCGACACCTCGACAAACGGCTTCGCGTCCTCGCCCGTTGCGGCAATCTCGTATCCGAGCTCGCGCGCCGTCGCGTGCGAGAGCGCCACCATCTCGTACGAAAAGTGCACTGAGTTCTCGGCTTCCTCCGGATGCCCGAGCGTTCGGAGCGCCTGGCTGAGGAGCGCCTGCAGGTACATCTGCCGTGAATCGATGACGTTGTAGATCCGCTTCGCGCGGCCGAACGGCGGCGCCGTCGGATCGCTTTCGCCGGACGTCGTCGCCCAGAGCGTCTGTCCGTTCGCTTGGGTGGCGAAACGTCGGTAGCCGAAGTCGCGTCCGAGCAGGCCGAATTTCCAGAACTGATTCGCGATGTCCTTGCCGACGTACGTCACGACGCCGTTGGAGCGGACGATCACCTTTTCTTTTGATTCCTCGTCCGCGTCCTCGACGGTTCGCTCTCCTTCCTCGATCCGCATCACCCAGCAGCCCGCGAGTTTGCCGTCCGCGCGGAGAAATACCGCCCCCTGCGCTTTGAGGATGTCGAACGCGCGCGTCCAGAATTGCAGGCGAACGATATCGCCTTCGTAGGTGAGCAGGTCGTACGCGATGTTCAGCCGCTCCATCGTGCGCAGGTGCGTGCGGACGATCGTGTCGACGATGAAGGCGGCGAGATCGGCGACCGCGTTGCCGCCGTGTTCGAGATCGTGGAGCGTCGCGGGCGCGCACGGCGAGCCGCTCCTGGTCGCCTTCGTACCAATCGGTCACGCGGGAGTACAGATCCCAGCAGTAGTAATCGAATCGCGTCGACGCGGACGCGGCGAGCTCCCGAACGCCGGCGAGATCGCGACCTTCGAGCTCGCGGAAACCCGATCACGATGTCCGCCACCTGGACGCCGAGGTCGTCGATGTAGTTCTGCACTTCGACCGGCGTACCGCGGAAGCGGAGGACGCGGACGAGCGTGTCCCCGAGCGCCGCGTTCCGCAGGTGACCGATGTGCGCCGCCTTGTTCGGGTTAATCGCGGTGTGTTCGACGATGGTCTTGTCGTGGGCGCGCGCGGCGGGAACAATCTCGCCTCGCAGACCGCGGGAGAAGGAACGATGGACGATCGAGGTACAGATTCAAGTAGCCGTTAGGCGTGGCGACCACCTCCCGGACTCCAGGGATCGACCCCAGTGACGCCGCAAGTTCCTGCGCGATCGCCCGCGGCGGCTTGCGCAGCGTCCGCGCGAGCTGAAACGCGATCGGCGCTGCGAGATCGCCGAGTGCGCGGTTCGGCGGCACTTCGAGCGCGAACGGTGGCACTTCGGCGATGCCGAAGCGCTCTCGCGCGGCATTGGCGATCGCGTCGTGGACGAGACGTTGGACGTTCAGGATCATGCAGCCATCGTCAGACCGATCGGCGCAGGGCCTGCAGCGCGACACGCGCGCCGTGAGGTCCAGACCTGCCGGTAAGCTCGTGATAGATTACAGTTTGTGACCGTGAAGCGACTCGAGCTCCAGATACTCGTCGGGCGTGTTGACGTTGGCGAGCAGCTGGTCCGGATCGCCGAATGCGCCGATTTCCTGCGCCGTGACGATCCGCACGCGAACATCCTCGAAAAGACCGGTCATTTTCAGCCGCTCGTCCGCGAGCCTTCGCGAAACGGGCTCGAGGCACGCGCGCGTGTACGCGGCGCACAACGGATGATACCCGCGAGCCGTCTTCGGCACGACGATGTCGGCTTCGCACGTCAGCGTCAGGAGATGGCTGAGAAACGGCGCGGAGACGTTCGGCATGTCGCATGCGACCGCGACCACGGCGCTGCCCAGCGCCGCGGCAAGGGCTGCATGAAGACCGCCGAGCGGACCGCACGGAAACGCGATCGGCGACGACGCGGGCGGTTCCGATTCTGTCGCGCGGCGGGTTGCCGCCGACGATCATGACGTCGCCGGTGACCTGCGCGAGCTCGCGAAGTTGACGGGTGAGGATGGACTCACCGTTGAAAACGAGCGCGCTTTTATCACGGCCGTTCAACCGCGTCGCTTTTCCGCCCGCCAGAATGGCCGCGCTCCACATCGTCCTCCGATTTTACACATTTCATCGCGTCGTCACGGCCGTCAACCCGTCGCTGCCGCCTTCCGGTCCGCCCTGTAGACATGCGAGAAGCCGGCATCGGTCGCGTCCTTGTCGCCAGCCTGCATCAGGGGATTGCCGATATTCTGCCGAACCGCCTCGGCTTTTACGAAAACTGGCTGAACGCGGAAGGGCTGCGCGAAGGCACCATCGGGCTGGCGCCGCTGTATGCGGTGCTGAGCTTCCTCCGCCAGGAAGGCGACGCCTATCAAATCATCACGACACGCGCCGGCGAGTACGCCGCGGAATGGACGGTGGAGTCGATGGCGCCGACAGGGCGCGCCATCATCAAGGCAGCGCCCGAGTGGGTGCGCCGCCGCCTGATTCTGCGGCTGGCACGTCAGCTCGTGCGCAGCAGCTATCAGGGCAACCGCGCGATTGCGCGGCTGCGCCGCGGAACGGCGAACGTCGAAGTGCGCGCGTCGATTTTCTGCACGGTCCGCGAGCCGGTGCCGTACCCGCTGTGCGGATTCTACGCGGCGGCGGTCACGCGCCTGATGGCGATCTTCAACCTCAGCGCGCGAGCCCAGGTCGTTACCTGCCGCGGGACCGGCGAACCGACGTGCATGATCAAGGTCGCGCTGCCAGAACGGCGCGAGCGACCAGCCGCCGGAGTCTGTGTGAGGCACGCGATTGCGGTCGCGTGTCTGCTCGTCTCGAGCGCAGCCGCAGGCGCGACCCAGCTGCGCATCCAGCCTCTTCCCGAACCGCGTCGCATTCTCGTCATGCCGTTCGACAACACGCCGCGCGACGCCCGCATGTTCTGGCTCGGCGAAGCGTCGGCGGTGCTGCTCGCCGACGATCTGAACGCGCTCGGCTCGCCGGCGATCACGCGCGACGAGCGGCTGCAGGCGTTCGAGCGGCTGCAGGTGCCGCCGGCGGCCGCGCTGACCGATGCGACCGTGATTCGCATCGGCCAGCTGGTCGGCGCCGCGCAGGTCGTCGTCGGGTCGCTGCAGTTGGACGGCGACACGCTCGTCGTCCATGCGCGCAGTATCGCGCTCGACACCGGCCGCGTGGAGGCCGACGTCACCGAGCGCGGTCCGATGCCGGACCTGTTCGCGACCTTCGAGCGGGTCGCGCGCCGACTGAGCCCGCGATCCTCGGGCGCTGGCGGCACCAAGGCCGTCTCGCAGCAGCCGACACTGCCGGCGTTCGAGAGCTACATCAAAGGCCTGCTCGCCGAAACGCCGGCGACCGCGATCAACTACCTGAACGCGTCGCTCAACCTGCAGCCGACTTTCGATCGCGCGCGGCTCGCGCTGTGGGACGTCCAAACCGATCAGGGCGAGCACGAGCGCGCGCTGGAGGCCGTGAAGCCGGTCGCCGCGACATCGCCCTGGTCTCGCCGCGCGCAGATTCTGCGCCGGCCTGTCCCAGCTTGCGCTCGACAAGAACGACGACGCGTTTGCCACGTTCAAGGCGCTTGCACGACGCCGCCCCGACGGCGCCGCGTGCTTGAACAACCTGGGCGTCGTGCAGCTCCGTCGCGGCGCAACGCCGCAGACCGGTCAGCCGACGTACTACTTCAATCAAGGCCGCGGAGATCGATCCGACCGATCCCGACTACTTCTTCAACCTGGGATACGCCTACTGGACGCAGCGCGATACGCAGGCGGCGATCTACTGGCTCCGCGAAGCCGTCCGGCGGAATCCGGCCGACGGCGACGCGCACTTCGTCCTCGGCGCCGCGCTTGTTCGGCGGCCGGCAACACGGCCGAGGCCGCGCGCGAGAAGGAGCTGGCGCAGCGGCTGTCGTCCGTATTCGAGCAGTGGGACAAACGACCGGCCGCGGAGGCGGTGCCCAAAGGGCTCGAGCGGGTGAAGAGCGACGTCGAGCTGCCGCGCGCGCAGCGCGTCGAGCAGGCGGTCACCTCGACGGAACAGCGCGATCAGCAGGAGCTCGCCGCGTTTTTATCTCGATCGCGGCCGGCGCCTTTTCGACCAGGAGAACGATCGCGAGGCGCTCGTCGAGCTGAACCGCGCGCTCTACCTGTCGCCGTACCAGGCCGAGGCGCACCTGCTGCTCGGGCGCATTCACCTCCGGAACGGACGCGTGCGCGAGGCGATCGACGCGTTCAAGATTTCGCTCTGGAGCGCACGAGACGGCGGAAGCGCACGTCGCGCTCGGCGAGGCGTACCTGCAGGCGAAAGACGCCGCCGCGGCGCGGGCGGAAGCCGAGCGCGCGCTCGCCCTCGATCCAGCATCGGCCGAGGCGAGAAAGCTGCTCGACAAAGCCGCGCAGAGACACTAAACGCGCGCGCGCCCGTGGTAAAATTCCCGCGTTTTGGCGCATCAATCACAAGACGACGGCTTTCACGAGATTCAACTGAACGGGAAGCAGCTGGTGTTCCTGTTCATGGCGGCGACCGTCGTGTCGGTCGTGATCTTCCTGTGCGGCGTGCTCGTCGGCCGCGGCGTCCGCGCGGAACGCGCATCGACGCGAGGGCACGGTCGCAGCCGCGCCGCCGACCGAGCCGACCGGTCGCTCGGAGCGCCCCAAGCGCGCCGCCGCCGCCCGACGCTGATCCGACGACGGCGGCGCCTCCCGCTCCGGCCGACGAGCCGATGCTGACGTATCCCGATCGCCTCGAAAAGTCCAAGGACGCAAAAGAGACGCTCAAGAAAGGCGACAAACCCGCGCCGGTCGAACGACCGGCGCTCGTTCCGGGAAGCCTGCGCCAGTGCCGCAGAAGCCGGCGCCTGCGCCGCCGCAGAAAGCGACCCCGGCAGCGAAACCGGCGCTCGCGGCGCAGGCACCCTCGGCGACCGGCCGGCCCGTCGTCCGACTTCGCCGTGCAGATCGCCGCGCTGCAACGCCGCGGCGAGGCGGAAGCGATCGCGCAGCGGCTGACGTCGAAGGGCTATGCAGCGTACGTCGGCCGCCGGGCAACGGCGCGCCGTCGGTGTACCGCGTGCGCGTCGGCAAGTTCAAGACGCGGCGCGAAGCCGAGACGGTTGCGCCAAGCTGCAAAAAGAAGAGCAGTTCAAGCCCTGGATTACGCGCTAGCCGCTTCTGTCCGGCGCGCTCCTCGCGCTCAGCTTTCCGAAATTCGGCCATCCGGCGTTCGGCTGGATCGCGCTCGCGCCGCTGCTCGTCGCGCTCGCATCGTGTCGCACGATGCATGCGCGCCTTCTCGCTCGGCCTCGCTCGCGGGCGGCGTCTACTTCACCGGCACGCTGTACTGGATCACGCGCGTGATGGCGGTGTACGGCGGCCTGCAGGCGATGGGTCGCTGTGCTCGTCAACGCCGCGCTCATCGCGTACCTGGCGCTCTTTCCCGGCGTCTTCGCGCTGGTCATGCGGCGTCTGCTCGCCGCCTACGGCCGGACGGCTGCTGGTCGCGCCGTTCGTCTGGGTCGGCGACCGAGCTGGGACGCACGCATCTGTTCACCGGTTTTCCCTGGGTGCTGCTCGGCTACAGCCAGGTGACGGTGCTGCCGATCGCGCAGCTCGCCAGCCTCTTCGGCGTCTTCGGCGTGTCAGCGCTCGTCGCCGCGACGAGCGCCGCGCTTGCGTTCGCGGCACTGCGGACAACGGATGCCTCCAGATTCGCAGGCGTACGGCCCATTCGCAGCCGTCGTCGCGATCATCGTCGTCATCGCGGCCTGGGGAAGCGTGCGCGTCGACCGAGCGAGCTGACGCGCGAAGGCGACGCCGTCCGCGTCGGGCTGATGCAGGGCAACGTCGAGCAGGGCGAGAAGTGGGATCCCGCTCGACAGCCGCGCGATCTTCCAGAATTATCTCCGCATGACGCGCCAGGCGATCGGCGAAGGCGCCGAGCTCGTCCTCTGGCCCGAGTCGTCCACGCCGTTCTACTTCGAGGAGGATCGCCCCGGTGCGGAGCAGGTGCGCACGCTGGCGCGACAGGCGCACGTGCCGATTCTCGTCGGCAGCGATCAGATCGTGGGAGACCAGGAACGGCCAGCGCGTGCCGGCGAAGTACTACAACTCCGCGTTCCTCGTGCGGCGGACGGCACGACCGCGGGCGTGTACCGGAAGATGCACCTCGTGCCGTTCGGCGAGTACGTGCCGCTCAAGCAGCTGTTCTTCTTCGCGGCGCCGCTCGTCGAGGCGGTCTCAGATTTTTCGCCGGCGACGAGCGCCGCGCTGCTCGAGGTCCGGCTGAAGCCGAGCCACGGCGACGTGCAGTCGCCGCGGCGACCTCGGCGACAGGCGCATCTATCAGCACGGCCATCTGCTACGAGATCGTCTATCCGGATCTCGTGCGGCAGTTCGTCGTCGCAGGCAGCGAGCTGCTGACGACGATCACCAACGACGCGTGGTTCGGGACGGACGTCGGCGCCGTACCAGCATTTCGAGCAGGCGTCGATGCGCGCGATCGAGGAAGGGCGCTATCTGGTTCGCTCCGCCAACACCGGCATCAGCGGCATCGTCGATCCGTACGGGCGCGTGCTGCTCGAGACGCACCTGTACGAGCCGGCTGTCGTCGTCGGCGAGGCGCGGTTTCTGACGGCGGCGACCGTCTATGCGCGACTCGGCGACGTCTTCGCGTACGCGTCGGTGGTGCTGACGATCGCGTGCTGGTCGTCGCGCGGCGGCGTGTACATGGCACCTGATCACGAAGGCACGACGGATCACGAAGCGCAGAACAGTTCTGTACAGAATTGTTCGGATCTTCGTGGCGGTTCGTGACTTCGTGATAACAGTTGATCGGAGAGATCATGCCGACAGTTGACGATTTGATGCGCCGCTACGAGGATCTCAGCAAACGCGCGGCCGACCTGCGGAGCTATCTTTGAAGCCGCACGCCCTGACGAAGAACTGACCCGCCTCGAAGCGCGCGCCGCCGCGCCCGATTTCTGGAAAGACCAGGCCGAAGCCCAGAAGGTCCTGCAGCGCCGCCGCCGGCTGGAGCAGGACCGCGATCTCGTCGCTGTCGCTGAAGAAGCAGCAGCGACGATCTCGCCGTGCTCGTCGAGTGGGCCGAGGCGGGCGAGGCGGTCGACGCCGAGTTCGCGCAGGCGCTCGACGCGCTCGACCGAGGAAGTGCAGGCCGGCGAGATCAAGAAGATGCTCGGCGGCGAGCACGATCGCAAGAACGCGATCGTCACGATTCATCCGGGCGCCGGCGGCACCGAGTCGCAGGACTGGGCCGAGATGCTGCTGCGCATGTACCTGCGCTGGACCGAGCGCCGCGGGTTCAAGCGCGAGATGATCGACTACCAGCCGGGCGACGAAGCGGGCCTGAAGAGCGCGACGCTCACGGTCGCCGGCGAGTACGCCTACGGCCTGCTGTCGGCCGAAGCCGGCGTCCATCGGCTCGTGCGCATCTCGCCGTTCGATCAGGCGGCGCGGCGCCACACGTCGTTCGCGTCGCGTGTATGTCTGGCCCGAGCTGCCCGAGGACGTCGACATCGAGATCGAGGAGAAGGACCTCCGCATCGACACGTACCGATCGAGCGGCGCCGGCGGCCAGCACGTCAACGTCACCGACTCCGCCGTCCGCATCACGCACCTGCCGACCGGGCATCGTCGTGTCGTGCCAGAACGAGCGATCGCAGCACCGCAACCGCGATTCGGCGATGAAGGTGCTGAAGGCGCGGCTCTACGACCTGAAGATGAAGGAGAACCAGGCGAAGCTCGAGCAGATCAGCGGCGCGAAGAAGGAGATCGCGTTCGGCAGCCAGATCCGCAGCTACGTGCTGCATCCGTATCAGCTGGTCAAGGATCACCGGACGAAGGAGCAGGTCGGCGACGTCAACCGCGTGCTCGACGGCGACTCGACGTCTTCATCAAGTCGTATCTGATGAAGAAGTCGAGCGGCACGCTCGGCGAGCCGGCGCCGGACGACGACGTTGACTAGCGGATAGCCGTCGATGAACGCCGAGCGCGGAGGGCGCGCGAGGCACAGCGGCGGGGGTGGGGCCCCGCGCAAGTGAATAAGTGAGACAGCGACGGCTCCGCCCCGAACGGGCCGCTCCGCGTTCTTCGTCGCGCTCGGCATCCTCTGCAGCCGCATCACCGGGCTTGTCCGCCAGCGCGTCTTCGCGCACTACTTCGGGCTCGAGCTCGAGGCCGACGCGTTCAGCGCGGCGTTCCGCATTCCCAATTTCCTGCAGAACCTGTTCGGCGAAGGCGCGCTGTCGGCGTCGTTCATCCCCGTCTACGCGGCGCTCGTCGTCGCGCGGCGAGCGGCGAGAAGCCGACCGCGTGGCCGGCGCGGTCGCGTCGCTGCTCGCGCTCGTGATCTCCGGCATCGTGCTCGTCGGCGTGCTGGCCACGCCGTGGCTCATCGACGCCATCGCGCCGGGGTTCACGGGCGAAAAGCGCGAGCTGACGATTCGGATCGTCCGCATCCTGTTTCCAGGCGCCGGGCTGCTCGTGCTCTCGGCGTGGTGCCTCGGCGTCCTGAACAGCCATCACCGGTTCCTGCTGTCGTACACGGCGCCCGTGATGTGGAACGCCGCGATGATCGCGACGCTGCTGATCTTCGGCGGCCGCACGGCGCTGCCGCGCCTCGCCGAGCTGCTCGCCTGGGGATCGGTCGTCGGCAGCGCGCTGCAGTTCGCCGTGCAGGTGCCGATCGTGCTGCGTGTTGCGCCGGACCTGCGCTTCGCGTTCGACACTGCGTCCGAGGACGTGCGCACGGTCGTGCGCAACTTCGTGCCGGTCTTCGTCAGCCGCGGCGTCGTGCAGGTGAGCGCCTACATCGACCAGCTGCTCGCCGAGCTTTCTGCCGACGGGCGCTCCCGCCGCCATGACGAACGCGCTGCTCCTGCAACGCTGCCGGTCAGCCTCTTCGGCATGTCGGTGTCGGCCGCCGAGCTGCCGGCGATGTCCGGCGTGGCGGGCTCGGCGCGACAGCCACGACGTTCTGCGCAAGCGCCTCGACGCCGGGCTGCGACAGATCGCGTTCTTCGTCGTTCCCTCCGCCGTGGCGTTCCTCGCGCTCGGCGATATCGTCGCGGCGCCGCTGCTGCAGACCGGCCGGTTTGGACATGGCGACGCGGTGTACGTCTGGGGAATTCTCGCGGGTTCGGCGATTGGGTCTGCTCGCGTCGACGCTCGGCCGTCTTTACTCGTCGACCTACTACGCGCTTGCGCGACACGCGCACGCCGCTCAACTTCGCGGTCGTCCGCGTCGCGCTGACGACGGTGCTCGGCTATCTGTTCGCGATTCCGCTGCCGCGTGCGCTCGGAGTCGACCAGTCGTGGGGCGCCGCCGGGCTGACCGCGTCCGCCGGCATCGCCGGCTGGGTCGAGATGCTGTGCTGCGGCGCACGATGAACGCGCGCATCGGAACGACGGGCTTGCCTGCGTCGTACGTCGCGAAGCTCTGGACGTCGGCGGTCGTGGCGGCGGCCGTCGCGTGGGCGGTGAAGATATCCGTGCCGCCGCTGCATCCGATCGTTGCCGCGGTGCTCATCCTGGGACCGTACGGCGTCGCGTTCTTCGGAACGGCCTACGCCTTCGGACTGCCGGAAGTGGCTAACGCGCTGGCGCGCTTCGCACGGCTTTCACGTAGATGAAGTCGCCGAGCGGCGAGTCGTCGTTGTTCGACGCATTCGCAGCGACATTGAAGACGATCGGCGCCGACGCGGCCGACGGGGCCGTCCACTCGATCGTCCACGTATTGCTGCCGCGCGTCGGCGTGAGCGAACCCGCGAGGTTGTGCTGCACGAACACGAGCTTCTGATCCTTTGCGCCAGGGATCAACTGCGCGCGGCCGTCAACCACGCGCCACGCACCGGCTTGCTTGCCCCGTAACCTGCCCGACGCGTAACGGGCGGCGATCTCGAATCCGCCCCGCCTCAGCGACTCGCGCGCCAACGTGACGGTCACGCGATAGACCTGGCCCGCGGCATAGTTGGGCGGCACGCCCTCGATCGTCAGCGTCCCCCCAGGTGCGTTGATGGGGTTGTCGAGGTGGCACACATGGCAGGATGCTTCGCCAAACCCCCCGGTCACGTTCGGATACGGCCCTTCCTTGAACGCCGCGGCGGCGAGCGGCAGGCCGATCGAAACGATCGCTGTCAGGATTAGAATGCGCACAAGAGGAGAGTATATGCGCAGGATTCTGACCGCCGCCGCTGTGCTCGCCGTGGTCGTCGCCTCATTCGTCGTTCTTGCGGACCGCTCGCGTGTTCTTCACGCGGCCGTTGCTGCCGACGCCGTCGACGTGCAGATCGATGAGTGGCTCACGCCGAGCAAGCCCCCGTATCCTCACGATCCTGCCGTCGCGCCGGACGGGATGATCTGGTACACCGGCCAGCGCGCCAACGTCGTGGGCCGCTTCGATCCAAACACGCATCAGTTCAAGGAATACACGCTGCCGACGCCGAATTCCGGACCGCACGGAATCAGTCGCCGACAAGGACGGCAACATCTGGTACACGGGCAATGGCGCCGGCCTCATCGGCAAGATCGATCCGAAGACCGGCAAGATCACCGAGTACAAGATGCCGAATGCGAAGGCGACCGATCCGCACACGATGGTCTTCCTGAGCAGCGGGATGATGCTCTTCACGGTGCAGGCGGGGAACTTCGTCGGCTCGCTCGACCCGAAGGCGCCGACCGGCAATATCAAGCTCGTGTCGCCGCCGACTGCGAACGCGCGGCCGTACGGCATCATGCTCGACTCGAAAGAGATCGCGTTCTTCGACGAGTTCAACGCGCCGAACATCGGCAGCATCGATCCCAAGACGATGCACATCACGGAGTACCCGCTGCCCGACAAAGGCGCGCGCCCGCGGCGCATCTGCGGTCGCGAAGGACGACACCGTGTGGTACGGCGACTACGCGCGCGGTTATCTCGGCCATCTCGATCCCGCAACGAAGAAGGTCGACGAGTTCAAGTCGCCCGGCGGAGAGGATTCGAAGCCGTACGCGATTCGTCGTGACGGCCGACGGTGCGGTCTGGTATGTCGAAACCGGCGACGATGCGCACAACGTGCTGGTGCGGTTCAACCCGGAGACGAAGAAGTTTCAGACCTGGCCGATTCCAGGCGGCGGCGGCACGGTCCGCAACATGGACATCGACAAGAGCGGCAACCTCTGGCTCGCGGAAAGCGGCGTCGGCAAGCTCGCGCGCGTGACGATCAAGACCGCTGGTCCGACGCGATAGCGGCATTCACCCCGCATTCATCACGAAGGCACGAAGATGTTCTTCGTACCCTTCGTGGCTTCGTGATGAAGAACGGCAGCTAAGGCTGCCGGTTGATGTTCGCGCCGGGCTGCGTGCCGGAGATGAACGCTTCGTGAATCGCCGCCGGGCGCGTCCGATCGGCAGCACGTTGCCGGTGGCCTTGTCCACCGTCAGGAACACGATGTTGCCGGGCGCCTCGAACTTCGGGCGGCTCGTCCTTGTCGCGGCGCGCGCCGTCGATGTAGGCCTTCATGAACTCCATCCAGATCGGCAGCGCCGCGTAGCGACCCCTGCTCGGCGCTGCCGAGCGACTTCTTCTCGTCGAAGCCAATCCAGACGCCGACCGTGATGTCGGGATCGAAGCCGATGAACCACGCGTCGGTGTTGTCGTCGACCGTGCCGGTCTTGCCGGCGAGCGGCCATTCGCTGGCCAGCTGCCGGCCGCGCGCGCGCCGGTGCCGCGCGGACGAGCACGCCGCGCAGCAGGTTCGTCATCACGAACGCCGTGTCGGCGCGGATGACGTCGCCCGGCTCGCGCGCGGTTCTCCTCGAGCAGGTTGCCGTCGCGGTCCTGCACCTTGCAGCACGACGAACGGCTTCATCCGCACGCCCTGATTCGGGAACACCGTGTAGGCGCTCGTGATCTCGAGCAGCGTCGCGTCGCCGGCGCCGAGCGCGATCGGCAGATACGGCGGGAAGTCCTCTTCGAAGCCGAACCGCTTCGCGTACGTCGAGCACGTTCTTCGGCCCGAGCGTGTCCATCATCTTGATCGCCGGAATGTTGCGCGACTCCTCGAGCGCGCAGCGCAGCGTGATCGGGCCCTCGAACTTGTGGTCGTAGTTGTGCGGGCTGTAGATCTGGCCGTTGCCCGGCGGGATAGCTCACCGGCGCGTCGACGAGGATCGACGTCGGCGTGAAGCCGCGATCGATCGCCGTCGTGTAGACGATCGGCTTGAACGTCGATCCGAGCTGCCGGTACGCCTGCACCGCGCGGTTGAACTTGCTGCGGCTGAAGTTCCAGCCGCCGACCATCGCCTTGATCTGGCCGGTGTGGTTGTCGATCGCCAGCGAGCGCGCCTTCGGCGAGCGGCGTCTGCTCGAGCGTGACCGGCGCCGCCGTCCGCCGCCGTCGTCGACCTTCGTGATCGGCGACCTCGATGAGATCGCCCGGCTTGAACAGATCGGCCGCCGACGTCCGGCGCGTCCAGGCGTAGCCTTCGCGCGGCGAGATCGGCGTGATAGCGGCCGATCGCGCACGCGCGCCGGGCCCGTCTTCGGCGCGGTGACGACGACGGCCGGCACGACGTCGCCGGCGGCGATCGGCCGGCGTCCAGCGCTCGTCCTTGAAGCCGTCGATCGTGTGGCCTTCGTCGATCACGTTGCGCTTCGGCTTGCCGCCAGCCGTGGCGCTTGTCGTAGCGCGCGCAGCCCGTGCTCGATCGCGCTGTTCGCCGATCTCCTGCAGCTTCGCGTCGAGCGTCGTCGTCACCGAGAGTCCGTTCTCGTACAGGACCTTCGCGCCGTACTCGCGCTCGAGGTGCTTGCGGACCTCCTCGACGAAGAACGGCGCGATGCCCGGCGGCTGGTTCGGCTGCCCGCGCGTGACGATCGGCTTCTGCTTGGCGGCGTCGGCCTGCGCCTGCGTGATGTAGCGCTCGTCGGCCATGCGCTGCAGCACGATGTTGCGGCGCTGCGTCGCGCGCTTCATGTCGACGAACGGGCTCTGGCGCTCGGGCGTCTGGAAGATGCCGGCGATGAGCGCCGCTTCCTCGAGCGTTCAGCTGCTTGTTCGACTTGCTGAAAGTACAGCCGCGACGCGGCCTCGACGCCGTACGCGCCGTGGCCGAGGTACATCTGGTTGCAGTAGATCGTGAAGATTTCCTTCTTCGTGTAGCGCTTCTCGATCTGGATCGCGAGGATCGCCTCGCGGATCTTCCGCTCGAACGACTTTCTCGTTGGTCAGGCCGAACTGATCCTTGAGGTTGCGCGCGAGCTGCTGGGTGAGCGTGCTCGCGCCCTGCGCGCGCCGCCGCTCGACGATGTCGGTGACCGCCGCGACGACGATGCGCCAGATGTTCACGCCGAAGTGCCGGTCGAACTCCGCGTCCTCGGTGGCGATGATCGCCTGGCGCAGCAGCGGGTTGATGTCGTCGTAGCCGACGACGACGCGCCGCTGGGTCGCGAACTCGCCGATCACCTGGCCGTTCGACGGCGTAGACGCGCGTGATCGTGCTCGGCGAGTAGTTGTCGAGCGCGGAGACCTGCGGCAGATCGCCGGCGTACGCGAACAGCACGCCGCTCAGGATGCCGAGCATCGCGACGAGGACGAACAGCGCGACGAGCCCGGCGCTTTGGCGACGCGGATGACGATATGTGGCATGTGAAATGAGGATTTAGTCGAATTATACACCGTGCCTGCAGCGACTTACGGCCAGCCGCGTTGATTCATCGCGTTGACTGTGATGGACTCAACTTTTATACTCAGATTTGATATCAGGGCTGTTTTTTCGCCGTCCTGAACGCGAGAGGATGGAATGAGCAAAATCATCGGCATCGACCTGGGCACCACCAACTCCGTCGTCGCCGTCATGGAAGGCGGCGAGCCGGTCGTGATCACCAACCCCGAAGGCGGGCGGCTGACGCCGTCGGTCGTCGCGTTCACCAAGACCGGCGAGCGGCTCGTCGGCCAGGTCGCCAAGCGCCAGGCGGTCACCAACCCCGAGAACACGGTCTTCTCGATCAAGCGCTTCATGGGCCGCAAGTTCGACGAAGTCAACGAAGAGATGAAGATGGTGCCGTACCAGGTCGTGCGCGCCAGCAACGGCGACGCGCGCGTCGAACGCGCAGCGGCAAGGAGTATTCGCCGCCGGAAATCTCCGCGATGATCCTGCAGAAGCTGAAGCAGGCCGCGGAGGAGTACCTCGGGCAGCCGGTGACCAAGGCGGTCATCACCGTGCCGGCGTACTTCAACGACGCGCAGCGCCAGGCGACCAAGGACGCCGGCCAGATCGCCGGCCTCGAAGTCATGCGCATCGTCAACGAGCCGACCGCGGCGGCGCTCGCGTACGGCCTCGACAAGAAGAAGGACGAGACGATCGCCGTCTACGACTTCGGCGGCGGCACGTTCGACATCTCGATCCTCGAAGTCGGCGAAGGCGTCGTCGAGGTGAAGGCGACCAACGGCGACACGCACCTCGGCGGCGACAACCTCGATCAGCGCATCATCGACTGGATCATCGCCGAGTTCAAGAAGAGCGACGGCATCGATCTCGGCAAGGATCGCATGGCGCTGCAGCGCCTGAAGGAGGCGGCGGAGAAGGCGAAGATGGAGCTCTCCACGGTGATGGAGACCGACATCAACCTGCCGTTCATCACGGCCGACCAGACCGGCCCGAAGCACCTGCAGATGAAGCTGACGCGCGCGAAGTTCGAGCAGCTCGTCGACGACCTGCTGCAGAAGACCGTCGGGCCGACCAAGCAGGCGCTCGCCGACGCCGGCGTCGATCCGTCGAAGATCGACGAGGTCGTGCTCGTCGGCGGCTCGACGCGCATCCCGAAGGTGCAGCAGATCGTCAAGGAGCTGTTCGGCAAGGAGCCGCACAAGGGCGTCAACCCCGACGAGGTCGTCGCGGTCGGCGCGGCGGTGCAGGCCGGCGTGCTCGCGGGCGACGTCAAGGACCTGCTGCTGCTCGACGTCACGCCGCTCTCGCTCGGCATCGAGACGATGGGCGGCGTGATGACGACGCTCATTCCGCGGAACACGACGATCCCGACGCGCAAGAGCGAGATCTTCTCGACGGCGTCCGACAACCAGACGAGCGTCGAAGTGCACGTGCTGCAGGGCGAGCGCTCGCTGGCGCGCGACAACCGCACGCTCGGCAAGTTCCACCTCGATCGGCCTGCCGCCGGCGCCGCGCGGCGTGCCGCAGATCGAGGTCACCTTCGACATCGACGCCAACGGCATCGTCAACGTGTCGGCGAAGGACCTCGGCACCGGCAAGGAACAGAAGATCACGATCACGGCGTCGAGCGGCCTCAACAAGGACGAAGTCGAGCGGATGATGAAGGAGGCCGAGTCGCACGCCGACGAGGACAAGAAGCGCCGCGAGGAGATCGAGACGCGCAACCAGGCCGATCAGGCGGTCTACGGCGCCGAGCGGCTGCTCAAGGACACCGGCGACAAGCTGAGCGCCGCCGATCGCGCAGGCGATCGAAGCGGCGATGGAAGCCGTGAAGAAGGCGATCGAGGGCACCGACGCGCGGCGATCGAGACGGCGCTCGAGCAGCTGACCGCGGCGCAGCACAAGGCGGCCGAATCGCTGTACCGGCAGCAGGCGCCGGCGGCGGCGGTCCAGGCGGCGCCGGGCGGCGACGGGCCGAGTGCGCGGCGCGGCACCGGCGGCGGCGTCGGACGAGAAGAGCGGCGATGTCATCGACGCCGAAGTCGTGGACGAAGGAAAGGCAGTGAGTCGATCGTAATCGGCAGATTCGCATCTGAATCTGATGATGGATTTCTACATCTCCTCGGGCTCGAGCGCGGCGGCGACGCTTGACGACATCAAGCGCGCGTACAAGCGGCTGGCGCGCAGGTTCCACCCGGACATCAATCCGGGCGATCGCATGGCGGCGGCGCAGTTCCGCCAGATCGCCGAAGCGTACGAGACGCTCAGCGATCCGGATCGGCGCCGCCGCTACGACGCGACCGGGCACGCGCGACGCCGCCGACGAGCCGGCGACGTTCGGGTTCGAGGGATTCGACTTCTCGGTCAGCGTCAGCGGCGCGTCGGCGCCGACCTTCGGCGATCTGTTCGCCGACGTGCTCCACGCAGCGCGATGCGCGGCAGGAACGACGGCGCGCCGGAGCGCGGCGCCGATCTGCACCAGACGATCGCGCTCAGCTTCGAGGAGGCGATGCGCGGCGGCCAGCAGCCGCTCGACGGTCACGCGGCAGGAGCACTGCCGGACGTGCGGCGGCACGGGCGTGCTGCAACGTCGCCGAGAGCCGCTGCCTGCACTGCCACGGCAGCGGGCATCGATCAAGTCGGCGCGCGGCCACATGGTGTTCTCGAAGCCGTGCGCGCACTGCGGCGGCACCGGGCGGCAGCGGCAGACGCGCTGTCCGGCCTGCGGCGGACAGCAGGTCGAGATGCGGACCGAGCACGCTGACGCATCAACGTGCCGGCCGGGCTCGCCGACGGCGCGCGGATCCGCGTGCCGGGCAAGGGGCACGCGGGCCGCAACGGCGGCGAGACGGCGACCTCTACATCACCGTTCACGTCGCAGCCGCATCCGCTGTTCCGGCGCGACGGCGACGATCTGCACATCATCGTGCCGGTCGCGATTCACGAGGCGGCGCTCGGCGCCAAGATCGACGTGCCGTCGCTCGACGGGCCGGCGCGGCTGCGCGTGCCGCCCGGCACGCAGTCGGGCCAGCGGTTCCGGCTGCGCGAGCGCGGCGTGCCGTCGCCGCGCGACGGCCGCCGCGGCGATCTGGTCGTCGAAGTCGCGGCTGGTGCTGCCGAAGCTGCTCGACGAGCGGTCGAAGGAGCTGCTGCGGGAGTTCGGCCGGATCAACGGCGAGGATGTGAGGCGGGACATCACGAACAGCTGACGTCGCCGAGGACACGGACGCGGACAGCGTTTTCGATATGAAGAAGACCGGCAAGGCGTATTACATGATCAGCGCGGTGGCGCAGAAGTACAACATCCACCCGCAGACGCTGCGCCTGTACGAGCGCGAAGGGCTGCTGAAGCCGTCGCGCACCGACGGCAACACGCGCCTGTACTCGGAAGAGGACCTCGAGCAGCTCGAGACGATTCTGTCACTCACCCGAGATCTCGGCGTGAACCTCGCCGGCGTCGAGATCATCCTCAACATGCGCCGCAAGATCGAGCAGATGCAGCACGAAGTCAACGAGTTCATGGAGTACGTCAAGCGCGAGATGGCGCGCGGCATCGACGACTGGGAGCAGCGCCTCTCGACCGCGCTCGTCAAATCGTCGCCGACCGATCTCGTGCGGTCAGAACGCCGACACAGTCAGAACGAAATCAAAATCGAAGAGTTCCGCGATCGATACGCGAGCGCGACGATCGCGAAACGGTCGTATGCGTCTGCGCGCGCGCCGATGTGATTCATGCGATGCCCTGTCCGCTCTGCGACGATACCGGCTGGAAAGCCGGCCGACGACGACAGCCGGTACGCGTCGCGTCGTGCGCTGCGACTGCTGGCGCGAGCAGCGTCGGCCGCGAGCGGCTCGCCGACGCGAACATCCCGAAGCGCTATCAGCACTGCACGCTCGCGCAACTTCACCGCCTACAACGAGTCGCTCGAGAAGGCCGTGGCGCAGGCGCGCCGCGTCGCCGAGGCGTTTCCGGTCGTCAGTCGCGGCCTGTTGCTCGAAGGGCAGCCCGGCGTCGGCAAGACGCACCTGGCGGTCGCCGTGCTGAAGCAGGTGATCGCAGACGTCGGGCGCGCGCGGGCTGTTCTACGACACGCGCGACCTGCTGCGCGTCATCCGCAGCACCTACGATCCGTCGATTCGCACCACCGAGCTCGAGGTGCTGCGGCCGGTGATGCACGCCGACCTGCTCGTGCTCGACGATCTCGGCGCCGAAAAGACGTCCGAGTGGGTCGAAGAGACGATGAACCTCATCGTCAACACGCGGTACAACGAGCGCCGGCTGACGATCTTCACGTCGAACTACCTGGACATTCCCGACGACACCGATCCGAACTCGCTGCTGTTCCGCATCGGCTTCCGCATGCGCTCGCGGCTGCACGAGATGTGCGAGTTCGTCGAGATGGACGGCGCCGACTACCGCGAGCTGCCGGCCAACGGCGGCGTCGACGACCTCGATCACGCTGTGGAAGATGCGGAAGAAAGTCGCTGCCGTCGCCGCGCCAGACGTCAGGCGCGCGCGCAGCTGCGCGAGCCCGCCGTCGCGACGGCCACGCCGACCTGAAATGGCCGGGCGGGCGGGCGGGATCGGTGATGGAATCGATCTGAGATCGCAATCACCAGACTCGATGCTCGGCCTTTACCTCCACGTCCCGTTCTGCTCCGCCATCTGCAACTACTGCAACTTCAACCGCGGCCTGTTCGACGCCGATCTCAAGGCGCGCTACGTCGACGCGCTCCTCCGAGAGATCGCAGGCCGTCTGGCGGCACATGTGGTGCAGGCAAGCCAGATGCGAACCGCGCCGACACGATCTACTTCGGCGGCGGCACGCCGTCGCTCCTCGAGCCCGCCGAAATCGCGCGGATCATCCGAGCGTGCGTGCGACCGTTCGACGTCGCGCGCCGACGCCGAAGTGACGCTCGAGGCCAATCCGGAAACCGTCAACGCGGCCCGGCTTGCCGGCCTTTCGCGACGCCGGCGTCAATCGCCTCAGCTTCGGCGTCCAGTCGTTCCGCGACGAGGAGCTGCGGCGGCTGTCGCGGCTGCACTCGGCCGACCGCGCGCGCGGCGGCGGTCGGCCGAGGCGCGCGCGGCCGGCTTCGACAACGTCAGCCTCGACCTGATGATGTGGCTGCCCGGCCAGCAGCGTCGCCGACTGGCTCGAGTCGGTCGACGACGCGATCGCGCTGGCGCCCGATCACCTGTCGCTGTACCTGCTCGAGGTGTATCCGAACGCGCCGCTCAAGGACGAGATGGCGCGCGCCGCGCTGGTCGCAGGCGCCCGACGATGACGCGGCGGCGATGTATCTCGACGGCGATGGAGCGGCTCGAGGCGGCCGGGCTACGCAGCAGTACGAGATCTCGAACGTGGCGCGACCCGGCCGGCGGTCGCGCCACAACCTGAAATACTGGACCGACGGCGAGTGGCTCGGGTTCGGCTGCGGCGCGCACTCGACGCGTGGACGGCGTCCGCTGGAAGAACGTCTCGTCGACCGAGGAATACGTCGACGCGATCGGTCGCGGCGAGAGCCGCCGGCGGATCGACGTGCGGCGGCTGTCAGCCGGACGAGCGGCTTGGCGATGCGCTGTTCACCGGCCTGCGGCTGACCGACGGGCGTCGACCTCCAGGCCGTCGAGGCAGCGCTACGGCGTGGACGTCTGGCGCCGCTTCGGCGCCGACCTCGCAGCCGTTTCGTCGAGGCCGGATGCCTGCGGCACGATGGGCGCACGCCTCGGCTGACCCGCCGGGGAATGCTTCTTGCTCACGAAGTGATGGCCGTTTTCGTGTAGCCTTGAGTACGCTAAAGTAACAGCCCTTTCGATGAAGGAGGCCGTGATGTTTCGAAGGATTGCCGCTGGGACTGGTGGCGGGCGTGATGTCCGCGAGCGGTTGCTCAGGCGCAGACGCAACAACGCGCCGCCGGCACAGCCGCCGGCCGGACAGCCCGCGCAGCAGGCGCAGACGGCCCGAACAAGCGCGATGTTCGCGAACGACGGCGGCATGGTGCTGAATTTCATCAAGCCGGACAAGACCGCCGACTTCGAAGCGATCGATGGCGAAGCTGAAGGAAGCGCTGCAGAAGAGCGACAAGCCGGAACGCAAGCAGCAGGCAGCGAGCTGGAAGGTCTTCAAGTCGCCCGATCCGGCGCCGGCGGCAACGTCCTGTACGTCTTCATCATCGATCGCCGTCGGTGAAGGGCGCCGACTACAGGTGTCGAACATTCTGGCCGAAGCGTTCCGGCACGGAGCCGAGATCAACGATCTCTACAAGAAGTACGCCGAGGCGTACGCCCAGGGGCATGAACATCGTCAACCTGAACTCGTCGCCGATCTCGGCAAGTAATCGGCGGTGGTTGGTGATTGGTTGTTGGTGGTTGGAATTGGAAAAACCCAACCACTAGTCACCAGCCACCAGCCACCTCAGAATTTCAGATTCAGCCCCGCATAGATGCGGTGCGCTGGCGAGTTCAGCGCGCCGCTTCCCAGCTTGAACACCCGGTAGTCCACCCGCAGCCGCAGCGGTCCGACCAGCGACATCTTGACGCCGCCGCCGGTGTTCACGCCGAGGCTCGTGTCCTCGTGCGCGCCGAGCGTTTCGCGATAGACGCCGCCGCCCGCCGTGACGTACGGCTGAATGCCCATGAAGGCGACCGGCGTCTGCAGCAGCAGGTTGCCCATCCCGGTCGTCAGCGACGGCGCAGCCGCCGTCGGATCGTCGGGCGTGTTGGCGTACTCGAATTCGAAGCCGACGATGAGCAGCCCGATCCCGAGCGCGACGCCGCGCGTCGTGCCGATTGGCGGGCGTCGTGTTGGCGCCGATAAAACCAGTGAGGTCGGCGCGCGCCGGCCGGGCGCAGGCAACGACGAGCAGAAGCGCCGACAACGGATGCACGGGCAGCTCTCATGATTCCTCTGGCCCATCATATACGGCTGACCAGGAGTTGAGACGATGAAGCAGATCCGCGCGTTCGTGATCGCGGGCCTTGGGTGTCTGTGCGTTTCGGTGATTCTCAGCGCCGACACCATCGTGCTTCGCGACGGCCGTCGCATCGAAGGCGATCTCGTCGCGGTGCATGAGGGCGTCGTCGAATTCGACGGGCAGCGCGCCGGCTTTTTCGGCGGCCGCGAGCGCCTGCGCATCGGCCGCGACGAGGTCGTGCGGATTGAGCTCGATGATCGCCGCGACGGAGCGCGCGGCCGCGAATCGGATCCTGGCCGCGATCGAAATCCTGATATGGAGGCAAGTCGCGACCGCGACCAGCGTGAGCGTCCGTCGGGCCTCCGCGAACGCGACGTCATGGTGGACGCGGCAATTGCGTGGAAGGACACCGGGATCGATCTACGGTCAGGGCAGAGCGTGTATTTTTCGGCGGTCGGGCGCGTTCGCTGGGGACCGGGGCGGCAGGACGGCCCCGAAGGGGAGCACGGGTCGCCGTACAACGCGTCGCGACCGATCCCCGGCCGCCCGGCTGCATCGCTCGTCGGGCGGGTGGGCGAGGGCTCCGATTATTTCTTCATCGGCGATGACAAGGGGGCAATTCGGGTCCGCAGCTCAGGCCGGTTGTATCTGGGAATCAACGACGACTTTTTGAAAGATAACTCCGGAAGCTTCAGGGTGACGGTGTATTACTAGGTGGCTCGTGGCTGGTGGCTGATGGCTGGTTGGTTCCGTAAGAGCTAGGCGCGAGACGGCCCAGTAGATACAATCGTAAAGGCCGTGAAGTCGCACTATTACAGCCAGCACGCGGTCGCGCTGCGGAGCGAGCTCGGCTACGCCCTTTCCCGCACCGCTCTGATCGCGTTTCATCACAAGGCGGCGACGCATCATCTGCTGATCGCCGCGCGGCAGTTCGCGATCCTTGGCACTCGCGACGTGGGGGCTCATCGCGTTTTCGAACCCGCTGGTCTGGATTCCGCTCGCGTTCGTGCAGGGGTTCACGGTCTTCAACTTCACCGTGCTGCTGCACGAGGTCGTGCACCACACGGTCTTCGATCGTCGTCGCCCGCGCTGGGAGCGCGCGCTTGGCATGGCTCTACGCGGTGCCGAGCGGCATCTCGGCGAGCCAGTTCACGCGCTGGCACCTCGATCATCACGCCGAGCTCGGTTCCGACGAGGACGATCCGAAGCGGCATCATCTGTCGCCGAAGATCAACGCGCGCTGGTACAAGCTGCTGTACTGCTCGCCGGCGCTGTTTCCGATCTATTTCCGCGCCGCGCGGAAGGAGAGCGCGACCTATCCCGCCGCGCTGCAGCGGACAGATCGCGCTCGAGCGACGCGTGTCGATCGCTGTCGCACCTGGCAGTGCTCGCGGCGATCTGGATCGCCTTCGGCGGCGCCGCGGCGCTGCGCGCGTATCGTGATTCCGGTGTTCTTCGTCTTTCCGATCGCGTTCACGCTGAACCGGCTCGGCCAGCACTACGACATCGATCCGACCGACCCGGCGAAGTGGGGCACGCTGATGCGCGGCCACTGGTTCTGGGATTTCGCGTTCCTCAACTCCAACTACCATCTCGAGCACCACTATTTTCCCGGGCGTGCCGTTCTACCGGCTGCCGGCGCTGCAGCGCGCGCTCGTGCCGTTCTACGAGCGGCACGGCATGCGGTGGCAGACCTATTCCGGTCTGCTGTACGGCTGGCTCGTCGAGAACAGGGCGCCGCACACCGACTGGGCGCAGTCGCCGTCCTCCGCCTGCGGCGAGGCGAGCACCACACCTATCTGACCCTGCGATCCAACGTCAGTAGCGCCCGAGATGAAGGAGTGACGCTGTGACTCTTACGATCCGCTGGCTGTTGCTTCTCGGCCTCGCCGCTCAACCGTCCAGCTCGCTCGACGTGTCGTCGCTCACGATCGGTACGCCGACTGTGGTCGCGCAGCTCGAAGTCGGCGCGCTGAAAGGCGAGCTGCGCCGCGTCGCCTGGTCCCCGGACGGTTCGGAGCTCGCGCTGCGCACCGCGGAAGGGGACAAGCCGACCGATCGCGTGCACTTCTTCACCGTGGCGACGGCGGGCGGCCCGGTCGTCGCCGTCGAACGCGAACCGGATTGGGCGACGGACTACTGGGCCTTCAAATCCGATCGATCGGCGCCGGGGCTTGCGGGCGTGATGATCGACGTCCAGCAAACCATCGAGAACATCAAGATCGGTACAGGGTCAGCCGGCGCAATCGACAGCAATCGCTCGGTATCCGACGACGACGAGCTCCGGCAACATCGAACGTGAATCGCAGCGTCAGAAGCAGAACGTGGTCCGGTTGACACTGTACGGCGAGGCGATTAGCCAGTTCGTCAATGAGCGCGCCCAACCGGGCGAGCAATTCAGCTGGGGTCCCGCTGGTACGGGCGCCGTCGCGTATGTCGACCCCGACGGACGCCTGTTCGTCCTCGATCAGAAGAAGCACAAGAAATCGATTGCCGCCGTGAAAGATGCGCTGCTGCCGGCCTGGACGGCCGACGGCAGCAAGCTCGCGTACGTCCAGAAGAGCGGCAGGAAGAAGTACACGCTCGCGTGGGTAGCGATCTCCCGCGATAAGCCTTGACACGTCGGCCGATCTCAGCGACATTCGCCGCATGCGATCGACCTTTTTCACGCTGCTCGCCGCCCTCGCGCTGACCGCTGCTTCGAGCGAGCCGGCCGCGCCGCCCATTCAAGAGTGGCCGGCGTATGCCGCCGATCCGGGCGCCTCCCATTATTCGCCGCTCACCGAGCTCGATCGTTCGAACATCGCTCGGCTGCGGCCAGCCTGGGAGTGGAAACCGGGCGAGGACGCGATGCCCGAGTTCGGCGTGCGCCCCGGCATGTTCGAGAACACCCCGCTGATGATCGACAACGTGCTGTACCTGAGCACGTCGTACAACAAAGTTGTCGCGCTCGATGCGGAAACCGGCGCGCGGCTTTGGCAGTACGACCCGAAGGCCTACGTCGACGGCCAGCCGCCGAACGGCACCGGCTTCGTGCATCGCGGCGTCGCCGCATGGCGCGACGGCGCCAAGCTGCGCATCTTCATGAACAGCCGCGCGCGTCTGATTTGCCTCGATGCGAAAACGGGACAGCTGGTCGATTCCTTCGGCGATCACGGCATCGTCAACCTGACGCGTGGGCTGCGCTGGGAGGTCGATCCCAAGCGCTACACGAACACCTCGCCGCCCGTCATCTACAAGAACCTCGTCATCCTCGGCAACGGTGTCGGGGATCGCCTGGTCTACCAACGCGATCCGCCCGGCGACGTGCGCGCGTTCGACGCGCGCACCGGCAAGCAGGTGTGGACCTTCCACACGACGCCTGTCAAAGGTGATCCTGAAACCGCGACGTGGGCCAACGAGTCCTGGAACGTCACGGGCCATGCGAACGTGTGGGCGCCGTTCAGCGTCGACGTTCAGCGTGGGCTCGTGTATCTGCCGGTCACGACGCCGAGCAACGATTACTACGGCGCGCATCGGCTCGGCAACAACCTGTTCGCCGAATCGATCGTCTGCCTGGATGCGGCCACAGGCAAACGTAAGTGGCATTTTCAAATCGCGCACCACGGACTGTGGGACTACGACCCGCCGGCCTCGCCCGTGCTCGTGACGATGACGGTGAACGATCGCCGCGTCGACGCCGTCGTGCAGGTGACGAAGCAGGGATTCGCGTTCGTCTTCGATCGCGTGACCGGGTCGCCGATCTGGCCGATTGAAGAGCGGCCGGTTCCGGCAAGCGACGTTCCCGGCGAGCAGGCGTCGCCCACGCAGCCGTTTCCCACGCGTCCGCCGGCGATTTCGCCGCAGGGTGTCACCCTCGACGATGCGTTCGACTTGACGCCGGAGCTGAAGGCGCAGGCGCAGGACGCAGTGCGGAAGTACCGGCTCGGACCGATCTACACGCCGCCGTCGGTGCAGGGCACGATGATGCGGCCGGGCGTGGTCGGGGGCGCCAACTGGGGCAGCGCGGCGTTCGATGCTGAGACGGGCATGCTCTACGTGAAGACGACGAACGCTCCGGCAGTCATCAAGAATCGTGCCGGCGGATCATTCCGCGAAAAATCCGCGCGCGTCCGAAGTGGACGCCGATTTCATCGGCGACGGCAGCGGCGCCACGACGTTCGCGCCGTCGAATACAGCGGCCGAAGGCGGAGGCCGAAGCGGCGGGCTGCCCCTCGTGAAACCGCCCTACGGCGAGCTGGTCGCCATCGATCTGAACAAAGGCGACATTGCGTGGCGGGTGCCGTTCGGCGACACGCCGTCCATACGTTCGCACCCGGCGTTGGCCGGCGTCGCATTGCCGCCGCGCCTCGGTGCGGCTGGCGCGAGCGGCGTCATCGTTACCAAGGGCGGCCTGGTGCTCGGGGCCGGCGGCGACAGCGCGCTCTATGCGTTCGACAAGGCCACGGGGCAGGAACTCTCGCATGTCCCGCTCGATCGTCGGGCGCTCTCCACGCCGATGACGTACCGGGCGAAGTCGGGGCGGCAGTTCGTCGTCATCGCGGCAGGACAGGGACCGACGGCAGCGCTGATGGCGTTCACCGTCCAGGGCCCATTGACTTCGTCTCGTCAACGGGAAGGCTCGCACTAGAGAGGTTGAGCGCCGGCGGGCCGCCCGGAAGTGACGTGATACGCTTGTAACGTTATGGACTTCCGGCTGACCGAAGAGCAGGAGCTGCTGCGCCGCAGCGTCCGCGAGTTCGCCGAGACCGAAATCCGCCCGCACGTGCGCGAGTGGGACGAGGCGCAGCATTTTCCGAGTCGAACTGATGCCGAAGCTCGCGGCGCTCGGCCTGCTGGGCATCCAGTTTCCCGAAGCGTACGGCGGCGCCGGCATGTCGGCGATCGACTACTGCATCTGCATCGAGGAGCTGGCGCGCGTCGATCCGGCGCTCGCGCTGTCGGTCGCCGCGCACAACGGCCTCTGCTCCGCGCACATCGCGCTTGTTCGGCACCGAGGCGCAGAAGCAGCACGTACCTCGTGCCGCTCGCGCGCGGCGAGAAGATCGGCGCGTGGGGGCTGACCGAAGTCGACCTCGGGCAGCGACGCCGCCGGCATGCGCACGACCGCGGCGCGCGCCGGCGAGCTGCTGGGTGCTGAACGGATCGAAGACGTTCACGACGCACGGCCGCGTCGGCGACGTGCATGGTCGCGATGGCGGTCACCGATCGCGCGGCGCGGCCGCAAGGGCATCTCGGCGTTCATCGTCGAGCACGGGCACGCCGGGCATGACGCCGGGCAAGAAGGAAGACAAGCTCGGCATGCGCGCCAGCGACACGAGCGAGGTGCTGTTCGACAACTGCCGCATTCCCGCCGATCAGCTGCTCGGCGAGGAAGGCCAGGGCTTCGTCAACACGATGCAGGTGCTCGACGCCGGCCGCATCGGCATCGCGGCGCTCGTCGGTCGGCCTCGCGCAGGGCGCGTACGAGGCGGCGCTGCGGTACGCGCAGGAGCGCAAGGCGTTCGGCAAGACGATCAGCAGCTTCCAGGCGATCCAGTGGAAGCTCGCCGACAACGCGACGCGCATCGAGGCGGCGCGGCTGCTGACGTACCGCGCCGCGTACCTGAAGGACCAGGGCCAGCCGCACGACGCTCGAGTCGGCGATGGCCAAGCTGTACGCGAGCGAGATTGCCGTGAAGGCGGCCGACGACTGCGTCCAGATTCACGGCGGCTACGGCTTCGTGAAGGACTATCCGGCCGAGAAATTCTTCCGCGACGTCAAGCTGACGACGATCGGCGAAGGCACGAGCGAGATCCAGCGGCTCGTCATCGCGCGCCAGCTGCTGTCCCGCTGCGTGACGCCGTCCACGCTCCGTCGCCGAGCGCGTGCTCGCCGGCGATCCGCGCGCCATCGCGCGCGCGATCTCGCTCATCGAAGACGAGGATCCGGCCAGCGCCGAGCTCGTGCGCGGCGATCTTCGGCCGCACCGGGCCGCGCGTATCTCATCGGCGTCACCGGGCCGCCCGGCGCCGGCAAGAGCACGCTCGTCGATCGCCTCGATCGACCGACATCGCGCCGGACGACAGCGGCAGCGCGACCACGCGTCGGCGTCATCGCCGTCGATCCGACGAGCCCGTTCACCGGCGGCGCGGTGCTCGGCGATCGGCTGCGCATGCAGGCGCACGCGGCCGACGCGGGCGTGTTCATCCGCAGCATGGCGACGCGCGGGCACCTCGGCGGCCTCGCGCGCGCGACCGGCGACGCGGCGCTCGTGCTCGACGCCGCCGGCAAGGACATCGTCATCATCGAGACCGTCGGCGTCGGCCAGGACGAAGTCGACATCGTCCGCACGGCCGACGTCTCGATCGTCACGCTCGTGCCGGGCACCGGCGACGACGTGCAGGCGCTCAAGGCCGGCATCATGGAGATCGCCGACATCTTCGTCGTCAACAAGGCGGACCGCGAAGGCGCGGATCGGCTCGTGTCGTCGGTCGAAGCGAACCTGGCGCTGCAGACGTACGGCGCCGACGAGTGGCGGCCGCCGATCTGAAGACGGTGGCGACGACCGGCGCAGGGCGTGACGGAGCTCGTGGAGGCGATCTGCGCAGTTTCGCGCGCACTCCGCAGCGCGACGCAGGCGGCGCGGCGGCGCGCGCGCAGCGAGTACCGGCTGCGCGAGCTCGTCGTCGCAGCGGTTCATGGATCACCTCGAGCGCGAGGTGCTGGCGCCGGGCGAGCTCGGCGCGCTCGTCGATCGCATCGCCGCGCGCGAGCTCGATCCGTACACCGCGGCGAACGATCTTCTGCAGCGGGCCTTGCGGCGTTGGACGTGCCAGTCACGGAGGCACGATGACACGAGTCGTGAGAGTCATCGACGCACGACCAGCGAGGCGTGATCTGTCGTGCGCTTCGTGACGACGTGGGCGGATGACGAATGAAAGCCGTTCTCGATCACGTCGGCATCGCGGTCGAGGATCTGGCGGCGGCGCTCGCGTTCTATCGCGACGCGCTCGGCCTCGAGGTCGAGGCGCCGGAGGAGGTCGCGTCGCAGCGCGTGCGCGCGCACTTCGTGCCGGTCGGGCGACGTCGACGCCTCGAACTGCTCGAGGCGACCGCGCCGGATTCGCCGATCGCGAAGTTCATCGACAAGCGCGGCCCCGGCCTGCACCACATCACGCTGCGCGTCGACGACATCGCACGCGGCGCTCGCGCAGCTCAAGGCGCGCGGCGTCCGGCTGATCGACGAGCAGCCGCGGCCGGGCGCCGAAGGCGCGCTCGTCGCGTTCGTCCACCCGTCCAGCGCGCACGGCGTGCTGGTCGAGCTGAAGCAGGCCGGCACGGCGCCAGCTCAGCCGTCAGCCCGATCGGCTCAGCCAGCTCCAGCTCAGTCGCAGCGCATGTCAGGCGATATCCGCTCGGCGATCTCGAGCTCATCTCGCTGTGCGACGGCTTCTTCGGCCTCGACGGCGGCGCGATGTTCGGCGTCGTGCCGAAGCCGCTGTGGGAGAAGAAGGCGCCGGCCGACGAGCGCAACCGCATCACGCTCGCGATGCGTCCGCTCGTCGTCCGCGGCGCGCGGACGATGATCATCGACGCGGGCCTCGGCGACAAGGAGAACGCGAAGTTCCAGCGACATCTACGGCGTCGATCGCGAGCGGAACCTCGATCACACGCTCGCCGAGGCCGGGCTGTGCGCCGGAGGACATCGACATCGTGCTCGCCACGCACCTGCACTTCGATCACGCCGGCGGCTTCACGCGTGCGCGACGCCGTCCGGCCGCGTCCGCCCGCGCTTTCCGCGCGCGCAGTACATCGTCCGGCGCGGCGAGTGGGAGGACGCGACGCACCCGCACGAGCGGAACCGCGCCAGCTATCTGGCTCGACAACTACGTGCCGCTCGCCGAGGCCGGCGTGCTGCAGCTCGTCGACGACGACCAGACGATCATGCCGGGCGTGCAGAGTGCGGCGCACCGGCGGCCACACGATGCACCATCAGATGGTCGTCGATCGAGTCGGGCGGCAAGACCGCGGCCTTCGTCGCCGACCTGATGCCGACGACGGCGCACCTGCCGGAGCGCGTGGATCATGGGCTTCGACCTGTATCCGATGGACACGCTCGCGGCGAAGAAGGCGTTTCGTGAAGGAAGCGATCGAGCGCGAGACGCTCGTCTTCTTCGAGCACGATCCGGCGATCGCGGCGGGCTACATCCGCGAGCACGACGGGAAGCGCACGAGTCGGTGCCGAACCATCTGAGCGATACAAGATGAGCCATATGACATCAGATCGGCATCATCGGCGGCAGCGGCCTGTACGACATGGCGGAGCTGACCGACCGCGAAGAGCGGATCGATCGACGACGCCGTTCGGCGATCCGTCGGGCGCCGTACGTCGATCGGCACGCTGCGCGGCAAGCGGGTCGCGTTTCTGGCGCGGCACGGCGTCGGCCACCGCCTGCTGCCGTCGGAGCTGAATTTCCGCGCGAACATCTACGGCTTCAAGGTGCTCGGCGTCGAGCGGATCCTGTCGGCGAGCGCCGTCGGCAGCCTGAAGGAGGAATACAAGCCGCTCGACATCCTCGTGCCCGATCAGTTCTTCGATCGCACGAAGGGGCGCATCAGCACGTTCTTCGGCCGCGGCCTCGTCGCGCACGTCGCGTTCGCGCACCCGCTCTGCGGCGAGCTGTCGCGCGATCGCCGCGCGATTCGGCGGAGGCGGTCGGGCGCGACGGTGCATCGCGGCGGCACGTACGTGAACATGGAAGGGCCGCAGTTCTCGACGCTGGCCGAGTCGAAGCTGTATCGCTCGTGGGGGATGGACGTCATCGGCATGACGAACCTGCAGGAGGCCAAGCTCGCGCGCGAAGCGGAGATCTGCTACGCGACGCTGGCGCTCGTCACCGACTACGACTGCTGGCATCCCGACCACGATTCGGTGACGGTCGATCTGATCATCGCGAACCTGACGCAGAACGCGGCGACGGCGCAGAAGACGATCGCCGAAGCCGTCGGCCGTCTGAGCGGGCCGCGCACGTGCGCGTGCAAGGACGCGCTCGCGACGGCGATCATCACGCGGCCCGAGCTCGTGCCCGAGCAGACGAAGCGCGATCTTGCGCCGATCATCGGCAGGTACATCAAATAAGCACCTTATGAAAATCGTCGTCACCGGCTCGATCGCCTACGACTACCTGATGTCGTTTCCCGGAAAGTTCACCGAGCACTTCCTGCCGGAGCACATGGACCGCGTCAGCCTCAGCTTTCTCGTCGACTCGATGGACAAGCGGCGCGGCGGCTGCGCGCCGAACATCGCCTACACGCTCGCGCTGCTCGGCGAGCGGCCGCTGCTGATGGCGACGGCGGGCGAGGATTTCGGCGACTACCGGCAGTGGCTCGATGCGGCCGGCATCGACACGTCGCTTGTCAAGCAGATCGCCGGCAAGTTCTGCGCGTCGTTCTTCTGCAGCACCGATCAGAACAACAACCAGATCGCGTCGTTCTACACCGGCGCGATGGCGCGACGCCGGCCGAGCTGTCGTTCCGCACGGTGCAGCGACTGCGGCCTGGCGATCATCTCGCCGAACGATCCGGCGGCGATGGTGCAGTACGCCGAGGAGTGCCGCACGCTGGGCATTCCGCTACATCTTCGATCCGGGCCAGCAGTGCGCGCGCATGTCCGGCGACGAGCTGCGCGACGGCGTCGTCGGCGCGACGATCGTCATCTGCAACGACTACGAGTTCGAGCTGCTGCGGCAGAAGACCGGCCTCGGCGAAGCGGACATCCTCGCGTCGCAGCGAGGCGCTGATCGTCACGCAAGGGCGAGCACGGCTCATCGGTCATCACGCGAGACGGGCGCGTGGACGTCCCGGCCGTCACGCCGCACCGCGATCGTCGATCCGACCGGCGTCGGCGACGCGTTCCGCGGCGGCCTGATGAAGGGGATGGCGCTCGGCCTGCCGTACGACGTGTCCGCGCGGCTTGGCAGCGTCGCGGCGACCTACGCGCTCGAGCACCTCGGCGGCCAGAGCCACGCCTACACGTGGCACGAGTTCACAGCCGCGGTACGAGCAGCACTTCGGCTCGCTCGCGGTCTAGTGGCGCCTGTATCGACGCGACAGCCGGCGATCGCTCTCGCGAACGCCCGCGTCCGCCTGAAGGCAACGCTGCATGAGTGGCGACCGCCTGATCTCCGCGCAACTCGTCGTCGCGACCGCCGCGTCGTATGCGGTCGGCTGGTTGATCGGCATCCCGGCGCTGGTGCCGATCCTCAACACGGCCGCGAGTTATCCGTTCATGGTGGACGCGCTTCGCGCGCGGACAACTGCGGCTCGCGGTCGCGCGCATGCTCGTCTGGGCGCTGGCGCTCGCGGTGTCCGCGACGCTGCTGTCGTATGCGCGGCCATGGCAAACCGACACGCTGTTCATTCACGGCGCGGACTACCGCAGGGAGATGTTCGCGTGGGTTCTGAGCGGCGTCGGCGCGGAGAGCACGCCGTCGCAATTCATCCCGCAGCACGTGATGCATGCATTGGCAGTATCCGCGCTCGCGCTCGCGTCGGGCGGTCTTCTCGCGATGCCGATGGGCGCGATTCTCATGAACTACATGGGGCACTACGTCGGCGCGCTGGCGGCAGCGAGTGCGCATCCGGGGCTGACGATGCTGCTCGGATGGCACCCCGTGGGCCGTCATCCGCATCGTGAGCTTCGTGGCGATCGGCGTCGTGCTGTCGGCGCCGCTCCTCGGCCGGCTGTTCGCGTTCCACATTGACGATCGCGAAGCACGGCGCATGCTCATGCTCGGAGCGGCTGGGCTCTGCGCCGACGTCGTGCTGAAGGCGCTGCTCGCGCCAGGATGGCAGCGGCTGCTCCTGAGTGTCGTCGGCTGGTGACTACGCGGCGGTGACTTCTCGCGCAGTGATCTCGTAGCGGAAGCTGTCCGGATTCAGGCTATCGATCGGCCCGTTCGCCGTTTCGGCCTGCGGGTACATCAAGAAGCCGATGGGCTTTCGCGTCGAGCCTGGCAGCGTGACGTTGCTCGCGAAGTTGTAGGCGACCCAGTTCATTTCCCACGCGCCGAAAAGCCGCGCGCGTGCCCGCTGCACCACGGCGTCGTCGAGCGCCAGGCCGCCCGGCGGCTCCTCCAGAACCACCTTCCGCACGTCGGCCGGATCGACGGGCACCCAGCCGAACTCTGCGAGATAGACTTCCGCGCGGCAGTGCTGCGATTTCGTGATGACGTCGGTGGCCGCGCCAAGGCTCTTGAAGCCCAGCTTCGATTTCGCGACGCGGATGCCGTAGGCGTCGCGCGCCGGCAGCCCGACCGCATCGTGCCAGGCCCACGAAGAGCGCGTTCAGATCCGCGCACTTTCCCCCGAGGTTTCCCGATCTCGAGCATGAACCGGATATCGCCGAGCCCGCAGCCCGCGACTTTGGGATCACGGAACGTGTTGTCGACGATCCACTCGTAGATCGCGCGGGCACGCTCCACGTCGGTGCGCGCGCCGCCGGTGATTTTGAGTCGCCGTTTCCTTGACGATGCCGCTGGTGGGAATCAGCGGTACGGGCTCGAGGAATCTCCTGAGCTCGGCTGTCGTTGCTCCGTGTCGTGCAGGGCGCGCGTCGAGGTCCACCGCGTAGTCACGGGTCCGCACACGGCTGACGACGACGAGCGTCGGCGTCGCCCCTTCTGGCCACTCGGCGCGGACGATGCCGGTGCCGAATGCGCGATCGTCAGTGAATGAGGCGGTACCGCCATCCGCATGGAATGTATTGCCAAGCGTCTGCTGATACGGCGTTTCGACCGTGAGCGGTGTCGGCATCCACACCCGCGTGGCGCCCGCTGGCTTCTGCACGTCGATTCGCGTCGTCAGCTCGAATGTGCGCCAGCCGTCGTCCGCGAAGGCGCGTGCAGGGCGTGGCGTCACGAAAGCGAGTCCGGACGCGGAGATCAGGGTCGAGCGCAGGAAGTCGCGACGATTCATCTCGCAAACAATATTACTGCCCGCCGGGGTTCGCTCCAACCGGGGCCGTCGTGATCGTGGCCGGTCGGCTGGCAGAGGGCGCTTCCTGCAGCGCCTCGAAATCGACGAGCGACAGATCGTAGGCGAGCACGGCGCCCAGCTCGTTGGTCCTGCGCCTGCGCGAGATCGCGCTGCGCCTGGATGACGAGGAAGCTCGTCGACATGCCGACCTCGAAGCGCTTGCGCTCGGCGTCGAGCCGCTGCTCGGCCAGCTCGCGCGCCGGCGCGCGTCGTCTCGATCCGCTTCGCGTTCATCTCGATCTTCCACGCCGCGTCGCGCACCTGCTGGATCGACGCGTGCCTTCGGCGCTCTTCAGCCGCTCGTCCGCCTGCGCGCGCTCGAGCTTCGCCCGCGCGTAGTTCGCCTCCTCGGCGCTCTCGCCGAGCGGATACGACACGCTGACGCCGACGGTCCACGTCGGGTAGTCGCTGCGCGAACAGCTGATTGAGCACGATGCCGAACGGCGTGACGTCGCCCGGGCCGACGATCGTGCCGGGAAAGCCGCCGGTCGCGCAGCACCTGCGTGCCGCCGAGGCCGCTCGCCTGATAGCTCGCGTTCAGGCGCACGTCGGGCAGCCTCTGGTTGCTGCGTGAACTTCACGTGTCGTCTGCGCGTTCTCGATGTCCTTGCGCGCGCGCTGCAGGTCGGCGCGCTCGCGCGAGCGCGCGTCGTGACGGCCGCGTCGACGTCGGCGCCGCCGTGGCGACGGGCGGCGAGTCGACCGGCTCGAGCGCCACGTTCCAGATCGTCGCGATCCGTCGGATCGAAGATCAGCAGGCGCAGCCGATCCTCGGCCTGCTTCACCGTCGTCTCGGCGATGATGAGCTGCTCCTGATCGGCGGCGACTTCGGCCTGCGCCGACACGAGATCGAGCGGCGGCGACTGGCCGACGTCCACCTTGGCCTTGTTCACGCGCACCAGCTCCTGCGCGAGATCGAGCGCCGACTGCCGCGCGTCGACGGTCGCGCGCGCCGACACGAGATTCCAGTACGCCGCCTTCACGTTCGCCGTCGTGTGCACGACGCTCTCGCGCAGCCGCGTGTCGGCGATGTCGCGGTTGATGCGGCTCGTCGCGAGCTGCTGCGCGCGCCGGATCGATCGACCAGATCGCGGAGGAGCGGCTGCGAGAGCGCTGAGCGACAGCCCCGACTGCAGCGAGCGGGTTGTAGCTGTTCAGGAAGCTGTTGCTGTTGGTGTGCGACGGCGGTCCACGCCACGCTGTAGCGTCGTGCCGTACCACGGCAGCCGTCTGGCCGATGCCGGCGTTCGACGTGACGACGTCGGTGCGCGTCGCGATCGGGAAGCAGGAAGCTCGACGGCGGCTGCAGCTGGTTGTTCGGTTGCACGCCGGTGTTGAACGTCGGCCTGAACGCGCCGGCGGCCGCCGCGACGCGCGTGTCGCTGATCTGCGGGTCGAGCCGGTCGGCGCTCAAGATCCACGTTGTGGTCGAGCGCCATCTTCACCGCCTCGTCCACCGTCAGCCGGAGCGTCGCCGGCGTGGCCGGCGTCTGCGCGGCGCGGCGCGCCGCTGTGCGGAGACCGGCGCAGCGCGATCGCGAGCGGTCATCAGAGTGACGCATGATCACACCTTGACGCATGACACGGCGGCTCTGGCACTGTCGGACGGTTCGGGCGCGCGGCCGAAGAGCCGCACGCTGCGACGCGTCGTCGAACAGCGAGTAGGCGACCGGCGTGACGAGCAGCGTCAGCAGCAGCGCCAGCGACTGGCCGCCGATGATGACGAAGCCGATCGCGCGGTTGGTGCCGGAGCCGATGCCGCTCGAGACGATCGAGCGGGATCATGCCGGCGACGAACGCGAACGTCGTCATCAGGATCGGCCGCAGCCGATCGCGGCTCGCCTGGACGATCGCGTCGTGCGTCGACAGGCCGCGTCGCCTTCAGCTGGTTGGCGTGATCGATCTGCAGGATCGAGTTCTTCTTCACGACGCCGAACAGCACCAGCAGGCCGAGCGCCGAGAAGATGTTCAGCGACTGCCGGAAGATGATGATCGACAGCAGCGCGAACGGCAGCGTCAGCGGCAGCGACAGCAGGATCGTGATCGGGTGCAGCCACGACTCGAACTGCGCCGCGAGGATCAGATACATGAAGATGAGCGACAGCACGAACGCGAGCAGGAAGTTCTGCGCCGCGCGGCCGAGCTCCTTCGACCGGCCGGTGAAGCCGCCGCGGTAGTCGGCGCCGAGCGTTCATGCTCGTGGAACTCGGCCAGCATCGCGTTCTGCACTTCGGCCTGCGACGCGCGTCGGCAGCAGGTTGGCGAACACCGTCACCTGGCGCTGGCGGGCGAGGCGGTTGATGTCGGACGGCGCCGTGCCCGGCGTGAAGTCGCGCGACGTTGTCGAGCGACACGCTGCCGAGCCGCGACGACGGCACCGTCAGCGCCGCGATGGCCGCCTGCGGTCGTGCGGTTCTCGGCCTGCGCGCGCGCAGGTGCACCTCGTACTGCTCGCCGCCTTCGTTGTAGGTCGTCACCTGATCGCCGCCGACCAGCAGCCGCAGCGCCTCGGCCGCGTCGGCGATCTGCACGCCGAGGTCGGCCGCCTTCGGCCGGTCGACGCTGCACCGACAGCTCCGGCTTGCCGACGTTCAGCGACGTGTCGACGTCGACGACGCCCGGCATGCTTCTTGACGCGCGCGACGCAGCTGCTGGCTGATCGCGTCCAGCTTCTCGAGATCGGGCCCGTTGATGATGAACTGGACGTCGGCGTTCTGCGCTGCCGCCGCCGCCGATGGTCGCGACCGGCTGCACCGACGTGCGCAGGTTCGCCGCGAGCGGCGGCAGGATCTCGCTTGCGCACGCTCGTCCATGACGGCGAACTGATCGCGCGTCCGCGCTCTCGATCGGCTTCAGGCGCACGTAGATGTTGCCGAGGTTGCGCGTCTGCGCCGGATCGCCGGCGATGGTGACCAGCGTGTAGTCGACCTCCGGCAGCCGCGCGCGGACGCCGTTGGCGATCGCGGTTCGTGATCACCTCGGTCGCTTCGAGGCTCGTGCCCTCGGGCGCGCGCAGGTTGACCTCGAACTCCGACTGGTCGTCGTTGCGGCAGGAAGTTCTTGTTGGCGATCATGAACAGCGGCACGCTCGACAGCAGCACGAGCACGGCGAGCCCGGCGACGATCGCCGCGGTGCGCCATCGACCACTCGAGCATCCGCGTGTAGAGCGCGTCGACCGCGTGGAAGACGCCTCGAGTCCTTCGAGCGAGTGCTCGTCCTGCTGTCGCCGTGCGGCTTCGACCTTCAGCCAGCGCGCCGACAGCATCGGCGTCAGCGTGAAGCTGACGAGCAGCGACACCATGATCGCGAACGCCATCGTCAGGCCGAAGCTCCTCATGAAGCGGCCGACGATGCCGCCCATGAAGCCGACCGGCACGAAGATCGCGACCAGCGACAGCGTCGTCGCCAGCACGGCGAGGCCGATCTCCTTCGTGGCGTCGACCGCCGCCTCGAACTGGTCGCTCGTGCTTCTCCTCGATGAAGCGGTAGATGTTCTCCAGCACGACGATCGCGTCGTCGATGACGATGCCGACCGACAGCGTCAGCGCCAGCATCGTGATCGTGTTGAGCGTGAAGCCCATGTACCAGATCAGGCCGAACGTCGCGATGATCGACGTCGGGATCGCGATCGCGGCGATGATCGTCGAGCGCAAGTTCGCCAGGAACAGCAGCACGACGAGCGCCGCCAGGATCGAGCCGACGACGAGGTGCTCCTCGACGTTGTGGATCGACGCCTCGATGAACTCCGACTTGTCGCGGACGACGCGCAGCTCGTAGCCGGCGGGCAGCGCCGGCTTGAGCTCGTCGAGCCGCTCCTTGACGGCGTTGACGACCTCGACCGTGTTCGTGCCCGACTGCTGGCGGACGCTGCAGCAGCACCGTGCCGGCGCCGTTCACGTTCGCGATGCGTGTCGGCGTCGGCCTCGCCGTCCTCGACGCGCGCGACGTCGCGCGACGCGGATCGGGTGGCCGTCGCGTTCGCCGGACGACGATGTCGTCGAACTCGGCGACCGTCTGCACGCGGCCGCGCGTGCGCAGCGTGACCGACTGCGGCGCCCTGGTCGATGCGGCCGCCGGGGATCTCGATGTTCTGCGACTGAAGCGCGCGCGACACGTCGGTGACCGTCAGGTTGTAGGCGCGCAGGCGATCGGCGTCGAGCCAGACGTTGATCTGCCGCTTCCGGCCGCCGAGCACGAGCACCTGGCCGACGCCGTTGACGCTCTCGAGCTGGCGCCGCAGCACCTTGTCGGCGTACTCGGTGATGTCGCGGACCGGCTTGTTGGCGCGTGAGCGCGAGGCTCAGAACCGGGCGCGGCGTCGGGATCGAACTCGATCGACGCGCGGCTGCTGAATCGTCTTCGGCAGCAGCGGCAGCACGCCGTTGACCTTGTCGCGCACTTCCTGCGCGGCGACGTCGGCGTCCTTCTCGAGCAGGAACGTGATGATGACCTGCGAGACGCCTTCGGACGAGATCGAGCGCAGCTCGTCGATGCCGCTGATGGTGTTGACCGCCTCCTCGATCTTGTCGGTGATCTCGGTCTCGATCTGCTCGGGCGCGGCGCCCGGCTGCACGCGTCGTCACCGACGATCGGTCGGGAAGTCGACCTTCGGGAAGCGATCGACGCCGAGCTGCGTGAACGAGAAGGCGCCGACGACGGTCAGCGACAGGATGAGCACGGTCGCGAAGACCGGACGGCGGACGCAGAGCGCTGCGAGCCACTGCATGACAACCTCGCTCGCCATGGGGGGGTTACTTGATCTTGATTCCGTCGACGAGCTGCGGCACGTTCGCCGTCGCGACGCGTTCGCCGGCCTTGAGCCCGCTCGTGATCTCGACCAGCTCGTCGACCGTCTGGCCGGTCGTCACGATGCGCTCCTCGACGCTGGTCGCCGTCGACGACGTACACGCGGCTGGTGCCGGCGGTCGTCTGCACGGCGGCGGCCGGCACGAGCACGCCGGGCGTCTGTCGCGGCTGCTCGATGCGCGCCGTCGCGAACAGGCCCGGCTTGAGCTCGCCGTCGGCGTTCGGCACGACCGCTTCGACGGTCAGCGCGCGCTGGTCGGCCTGCAGCGCCGGCGAGACGTAACGCACCGTGCCCTCGAACGTGTCGGCCGCGGATAGGCGTCGACCTCGAAGCGCGACCGGCTGGCCGACGCCGACCGACGACGACGAACTGCTCGGGCACCGTCAGCTGCACGCGCAGCGGGTTGATCGCGGACGACCGTCGGCGACCTTCATGCCCTTGGTGACGTAGTCGCCGACCGAGACGAGCCGCTGGCCGACGACGCCGGTGAACGGCGCGCGCACGACGGTGTCGGCTGACCGCCTTGCGCGCGAGCGCGACGCGCGCGCGCGCCGCCTGCAGCGCCTGATACTGCTGCGCGGCGCCGTTCTTCGCCGACTCGTACTGCTGGCGCGCCGCCTCGACCTGCGTCCGGCGCTGGTCGTACTCCGACTGCGACACGACGCGCTGATCGAGCAGCGTCTCGATGCGGTCGAACTCGCTTCGCGCGAGCGTCGAGCGCTCGCCTTCGCGTTCTGCACCTCGGGCACCGTCGTTCACGTCGAACGCGCCGTCGCCGCCGAGTGCCGAGCCGCGCCTCGATCTGCGCGGCGTTGGCCTCGGCTTCCTTGAGCTGCGCGTCGGTTTCGGCCGGCGACAGCCGGACGAGCTCGGCGCCCTGCGACGACCGCGCGTGCCGCGCTCGACCGGCGTCGCGACGACGCGGCCGGCGGTTTCGGCGGCGACGTCGGCCTGCTCCTCGGCCGTCAGCGTGCCGGTGGCGCGGATGAAGCGGGCGATCGGCTGCTCGACGGCGGCGACCGCCGACGACCGACACCGCAGGCGTCGCGGCGTTTGCATCCCTGGTCTTGTGCGTCGCCCGCGCTGCAGGCACGCGCCGACGAGCGGAACGGCCGCGAGCAGCAGGACGGCGACTGTCGCGATTGGTTTCGTGATTCATCGACGGAACGACTCCTCGTGTCATGACGCTTGTAGCGTCGGTCGCTTCGCCGTTGTTCGTCGAGCGGACAGTCGACGTCGCCCGACGATTCGAGCGCGAATCCCGGACTGCAGGCCGGCCAGCGTCGACGTCGAGCACGTCGTGCGCGAGGCGGTCGGCGTCCTCGCCTGGCGCAAGGCGGTCGGACAGGCGCATGACCGGCGACGCCGAGCAGGCCCATCGTCAGCAGCCGGATGGCGACGACCGGCTTCGACGGTCTGCGGGCAGCACGCCGGCATCGATGCACGCCTGCAGCTGCTCGACGAGATGTGCGCTTCATCTCGCGCGCGAACGCGAAGCGCTCGTACTCCCGGCTGATGCGCGGCACCGAGCGGTCGACGAACATCAGCGCGAAGTACTGCGGCTGCTCGCGGCTGAACTCGTACAGGCGCCAGAAAATCGCCCGCATGCGCTCGAGCGGCTCGAGCGTCGTCGAGCTCGGTCGCGGCCGGCGCGGCGCCGGGTCGCCGAGCAGCCGGAAGCCTTCCTCCGCGAGCGCGAAGAAGATGTCGTCCTTGCTGGGAAAGTAGCCGTAGATGGCGGCGGGGCTGTACTCGATGCGCTCGGCGATCTTGCGGATCGAGACGTTGCTGAAAGCCTTCGGTGACGAACAGCTCGCGGGCGGCGTCGAGAATGCGCGCGGCGGACGGCCTCGCGGTCTCGTTCCTGTCGTTCTTTGATTCCCATGGATACCCCTGAATGGTCAGCAGACGTGTTGAACAGTGTTCAATAGTCTAGATGAACACTGTTCACTTGTCCAACGTTGTTAGACGCTAAACAAAATGAAAGGTTTCAACCTGGCTGTGCGGGTCGGTTAGGAAGAGCTGGCCGTAGCTGAGCGGAGGCTCAACAAACCGACGAGATACGTGGCGGCCGCGGTGAGCAGCGTCACCTGAAATCCCCAGTTCATCGCGATGAAGATCGCCAGCGTCGCGCCGAGGACCGACAGCGCGCCGTTGATGCCCCAGGCCCACGTCACCATCTGCGGCGCGCTGACGCGCAGCAGCCGGATGCCCGTCGGCATCGGGACGCCGAGCGCGATGCCGATCGGCACGAGCGTCGCCGACCGCGATCAGCAATGCGGACGCGGCGCGAGAACGGGATCGCCCAGTGCACGATCGGCGTGGACGACTGACGACGACGCCGACAGCCAGCGACGACGATCGCCTGCGACCACCGCACAGCGTCGGCGGAGCGCAAGCCCACGCTGCCGAACCGCCGGCTCCAGGCGCGCGCCGAGGCCGGTGCCGAGCAGCAGCGAGAACAGCGTGACCGTCAGCGAATACACCGGATGGCCGAGCAGCAGCACGAACCGCTGCAGCACCGACACCTCGATCAGCATGAAGCCGGCGCCGAGCGCGCCGAAATAGACCAGCCACGCCAGCCAGCCGCGCGGCCGCGCGCCCGCCGGCGAGCAGCAGCGGGCCGACGACGAACAGCACGACCAGCGCGGTCGAGATGCCCAGCAGCGTCAGCAGGCGCTCAGGCCGTTGCCGAACAGCATCGACCGGCCGAACGCCACCTGAAACTGATCCTTCAGCTTCGTGGTGTGAAAGAAGAACGGCCGGTCGTCGGTCGTCGGCCGGATGTCCTGCGCGTAGCTCGTCGTAGAACTGCTCGCGGTCGGCGGCGCGGATCAGTCGCGCGTAGTCGTTCGGCGTCGACGATGCCCGTCGCGATCTGGTCAGCGGCGGTCGCGTCGCGCCGATCGTCGACAGACGGCGCGTACAGCACGTCGAAACCGAAGCCGATCCGACGGTCTGCGACAGGCGCGCGATCTCGTCCGCGCGTGAACGGCGTCTTCTTCAGCAGAAACGTCGCGACCCGGTCGTGCTGCACGATCGCCAGCCGCGATCGCGGCGTCCCAGCCGCGCCGCTCGCACGCCGCCTGCGCGAGCGACACGAGCCGCAGCCCGTCGAACACCCACCGCGTGATCGTCAGCACGCCGTCGTCGGTCAGGTGATCGAGGTAGTCGTTGAACGCTTCGACCGTGTACAGCGTGTTCTCGGTCAGCGTGTACGCGCCGGCGGCGGTCGCCGCCCACGTGTCGACGAGCGACGCCTGGATGACGTCGTACCGCTCCGGCGTCCGCCGCACGAAGCTCCGGCCGTCGTCGACGGCGATGCGGACGCGCGGGTTCGTGTAGATGCCGCCGGAGAACTCGCGGAACCGCTCGCGCATCACGTCGTTGGCGATGATCGGATTGATCTCGACGCCGTCGACGTGCGCGGCGCCGAAGACGAGCGCCGACACGAGATCGCGTCCGCCGCCGGGGCCGATGACCAGCGCGGTGAAACCGGCGCGCCGCCGCTTCCTTGCAGCGTGATACGCGAGCGCCGTAGCTCGTACCGCAGGTACTGCGCGTTCGACAGATCCGGCGCGAGCGTGAAGAATCGGCGTCGACGCGGCCGAGTCGATGTCCATGAACCGCGTGTCCGGGCAGCGGGCCGGTGTAGGCGGAGCTCAGCGACCAGTCGCCGTGGGTCCGCTCGTACACGCCGATCCGCGAGAACGAATTCCACTTGCTGAAGAGCACGCGGTCGCCCTGGTGCCCCTTGGTGTCGACGACGTCGAAGCCGGCGAGGCCCGACCAGCTGGCCGGCGATCGGCAGCAGCATGATCGCCGCGCCGACGCGCGGCGATCGCGCTGCGTCGCGCGCGCGGCGCGAACAGCAGCGCCGCGGCGATCGCCGAGCGCCGCCGCGGTCAGCACGACGCCCGGCGCGCCGAGCCGGTCGAGCAGCGGAATCAGCACCAGACAGCCGCCGGCGGCGCCGATCAGATCGGCGGCGTACACGGCGTTGATCCGCGCCGACAGCCGCGAGATCGCGAGCGTGACGACCAGGCCGCCGGTGAAGAACGGCAGCGCCGCGAGCGCGTAGATCGTCAGCATCAGCGCGAGATTGTCGCGGCGAGTAGTTCAGGCCGACGCGCAGCCGCACCAGCAAGAACAGCGCGACGATGGTGCACGGCGGCGTAGATGAGCGACTGGCGCGGCGAGCAGCGCGTCGGTCGGCATGTCGATCGAGCCGCCGGCGCGCGACGTACGCGAACACGCCGCTCGCGCTCAGGCCGAACAGCGCGATCGAGATCGCCAGAAACGCGAAGTGGTAGTACATCACGACCGAGAAGATGCGCGTGAGCGCACAGCTCGGTCATCAGCAGCGTCGCCGACACGAGCGCGACGCCGGCGAGCTGGCGACCGGTCGGCTGGACGTCGGACGTCATGGCGCGAGAGTGTACCATCCAGCTGTGGACGCTCTCCGGCTCGTGCGCTTCGTCGCGCGCGTCGTCGCGTCGTCGTCGTGGACGGCCGCGCTGCCGCTCGCGCACGTGGCTCGCGAGCCGGCCGCCACGCGTCGATCGCCAGCGCTCCGTCGTTCGCGCTGGTCGTCTACGCCATCGGCAGCGCTCATCTGTCATCAACGGCCGGAGCGCTCGTTCTCATCTGGTCGGCGCAGATGCCGGTCTGCGCGCGCTGCGCGGGCATCTATCTCGGCGCCGCGGCGATCGGCGTTGCGGCGGTCGCTCGGCACGCGGCGGCGGCCGTCGGGACGCGTGCGCCGCTGCGTGGCCGACACTCGCCGCATGCGTGCCCTGGTTGTCGCCGCGGCGCTTCCGACGGCAGCGACGCTGGTCTACGAGTGGACGACGGGCGACGATGCCGTCGAACGTCGATCCGCGCGGCGGCCGGCGTTGCCGCTCGGCGTCGTCGGTGGCGTGGATCGTCGTCGCGGAGCGGGTAAGGTAAACTAATCGGCCGTGCGCGCTACCGCCGCCGAAGAGACGCAATCGGGCGGGCTCGTGCTGCTGTGCCTCGCGGCGTGGGCGCATTCCGGGCGCCGGGCATCTGTGGCTGGGCCGCCGCAAAGGGCCTCATCTTTCTCGATCGCGCTGCCGCTGATGTTCGCGATCGGCCTCGGCGATTCACGGCCGCCTGTTTCCCGTTCGACCTCTCCGATCCGCTCGTCGGCCTCGCGGCGCTGGCCGATCTCGGCATCGGCGCTCACGTATTTCGTCGCCAGCGCGCTCGGCTACGGCGCCGGCGAAGTCCGCGCCGTCACCTACGAGTACGGCAACGCGTTCCTGATCGTCGCCGGTCTGCTGAACCTGCTCGTCGTCATCGACGCCTACGACGTCGCGCTGGGCCGGAAGTAATGCAGAGCCATTTGCTGCTGCTCGTGCTGTTCGCGTTCTTCGTCTCGCTGGTCTTCGCGGTCATCACGAAGGACGATGCGCGCGAGCAGCTGCGCTTCGGCGGCGTGATGTTCGCCGGCTTCCTCGTCGTCGGCGCTCGTGCTCGGCTGGCTGATGTATCCGTTCCCGCTCTAGGCTCCGACATGGCCTTCGACAACCTGCTGCTCGAGCGCGACGGCGCGGTGGCGATCGTCACGATCAACCGGCCGAAGGTGCTGAACGCGCTGAACGCGCAGACGCTCGACGAGCTGCGCCGCGCGATCCTCGACCTCAAGCAGCGACGACGGCGTGCGCGCGTCGTGATTCTGACCGGCGCCGGCGACAAATCGTTCGTCGCCGGCGCCGACATCAACGAGCTCGCCGTGCAGACGCCGACCAGCGGCCGCGAGCACGCGCTCGCCGGGCCAGCACGTCTTCGACCTGATCGAGAATCTGGGCAAGCCGGTGATCGCCGCGATCAACGGCTACGCGCTCGGCGGCGGCTGCGAGCTGGCGATGGCGTGCACGCTGCGGCTCGCGGCCGACACGGCGAAGCTCGGTCAGCCCGAGATCGACCTCGGCCTCATTCCCGGCTACGCCGGCACGCAGCGGCTGTCGCGGCTGGTCGGCAAGGGGCAAGGCGATGGAGATGATGCTCGACCGGCGCGCCGATCGGCGCCGCCGAGGCGCGAGCGCATCGGCCTCGTCAACCGCGTCGTGCCGGCGGCCGAGCTTGATGGCGCGAAGCGCAGCACGCTGGCGCACCAGCTGGCGAGGCAGCGCGCCGATCGCGATGCGCTACATCATCAACGCCATCAACAAGGGGCTCGAGATGCCGTTCGCCGAAGGCGTGCGTGTTCGAGGCGACGCTGTTCGGGCTGGTGGCGGCGACCGACGACATGCAGGAGGGGACCGCGGCGTTCCTCGAGAAGCGCAAGCCGGAGTTCAAGGGCCGGTAGGTCGAATCGCCGTGAGCCATGTGATCGAAGGGACGGCGATCGCGGCGCGGGTTTCCAGTTCGCGCTCGTGGTGTCGAAGTATCACGACTTCGTCACCGATCGGCTGCAGGCCGGCGCGCTCGCGGCGCTGACGGCGGCCGGCGTCGCCGCCGACGACGATCACGATCGTCCGCGTGCCGGGCGCGTTCGAGATTCCGCTCGCGGCGCAGCATGCCGCCGAAACGCGGCGCGTTCGACGCCGTCGTCTGCCTCGGCTGCCTGATCCGGGGCGAGACGCCGCACTTCGAGTACATCGCGTCGGCCGTCGCGCACGGGCTGACCGACGGCGGCGGCGGCGACCGGCGTGCCGATGGCGTTCGGCGTGCTGACGACGAACTCGGTCGAGGAAGCGCTCGCGCGCGCGGGCGAGGGCGCCGGCGAACAAGGGGCGGGAAGCGGCGGCCGCCGCGATCGAGATGGCGGCGGTTGTCGCGCAGCTGACGCGGCAGGCGCGCCGACGGACCGTGAGCGGGGTGGCTCGCGACGCGAAGAAGGACCCGCGGCATCGCGCGCGCGAAGCGGCGCTGCAGATCCTCTATCAGTGGGACATCGGCGCGCGCCGACGTCGATCGAGCGGCGGCGACGTTCTTCGACCTGCAGTGGCCGGACGAGCGAGCCGCCGGCCGACGACCTGCGCGCGTTCGCCAGCGGCGCTGGCGCGCGACACCGTCGAGCGGCTCGACGCGATCGATCGCGCTGATCGCCGAGACCGCCGAGCGCTGGCGGCCCGAGCGGATGGCGGTCCTCGATCGCCTGATCCTGCGCATGGCGGTCTGCGAGCTGCTGCGCGATCCGGGAACGCCGCCGGCGGTCGTCATCAACGAAGCGCTCGAGCTGGCGCGCACGTTCAGCACCGAAGAATCGGTGAAGTTCATCAACGGCATGCTCGACGCCATCCGGAAGAAAATCGACGATCAGCTGTAGCGACGCAGAGACGTTTCGTATGCCTATGTCCTCACGAAGACGAACAGATATCCAGCAGCGCCGCGCCGAACCTCGACGAGCTCGCGAAGCTCGGCGTCGACATCTATCCGCGCACGTTCGAGCGGCGGCACACGATTTCGGCGCTCGTCGACGCGCTACGGCGCAGCGCACGCACGACGAGCTCGAGGCCGAGCGCCTCGACACCGTCACGAGCGGCCGCATCCTCGCGATCCGATCGTTCGGCAAGGCGAACTTCCTCGTCCTCTCCGACGGCCGCGCGAAGATCCAGGTCTACATCCGCCAGGACTCGCTGCCGCGAGCTCGACTTCCAGATCTTCAAGCTGCTCGATTTCGGCGACTGGGTCGGCGTCGAGGGCCGCCTGTTCCGCACGAAGACCAACGAGCTGACGATCTGGGCGTCGCGGCTGCACTTCCTCGTCGAAGTGCCTGCTGCCGCTGCCGGAGAAGTGGCACGGCCTGACCGACGTCGAGATCCGCTACCGGCAGCGCTATCTCGATCTGATCGTCAACCCCGATTCGCGCCGCGTGTTCGAGACGCGCAGCCGCGTCGTCGCGGCGATCCGCGAGTTCATGACGGCGCGCGGCTACCTCGAGGTCGAGACGCCGATGATGCAGCCGATCGCCGGCGGCGCGCTCGCGCGGCCGTTCGTCACGCACCACAACACGCTCGACATGGACCTGTACCTGCGCATCGCGCCGGAGCTGTACCTGAAGCGGCTGACGGTCGGCGGCATCGAGAAGGTGTTCGAGATCAACCGCAACTTCCGGAACGAGGGGATCTCGACGCAGCACAACCCCGAGTTCACGATGATGGAGTTCTACGAGGCCTACGCCGACTACCAGGCGCTGATGACGATGACCGAGGAGCTGATCGGGACGGTGGCGCAGCAAGGCGATCGGCACCGACCAGATCACGTTCGGCGAGCATCAGATCTCGCTCGCGGCGCCGTTCGCGCGGCTGTCGCTGCGCGAGGCGCGCGCGCGAGGCCGCGTCGCGCCGGCTGCAACCGCGAGGTGACCGACGCCGATCTGCGCGACCGCGACGCGGCGGCCGGCGATCGCGCGCCGAGCTCGGGCTCGAGGTCGAGGCCGGCCACGGCGCCGGCAAGATCGCGACCGACGATCTTCGAGGCGCTCTGCGAGGATCGGCTCATGCAGCCGACCTTCGTCTACGACTTTCCGACCGAAGTGTCGCCGCTCTCGAAGCAGAAGCCGGACGATCCCGACACCGTCGAGCGGTTCGAGCTGTACATCGGCGGCTTCGAGGTCGCCAACGCCTTCAGCGAGCTGAACGATCCGGCGGAGCAGCGGCGGCGGTTCGAGGCGCAGCTCGACGATCGCGCGCGGCGGCGACCTCGAGGCGCACGAGATGGACGAGGACTACATCCGCGCGCTCGAGTACGGCCTGCCGCCGACCGGCGGCGAAGGCGTCGGCATCGATCGGCTCGTGATGCTGCTGACCAACAGCCCGTCGATTCGCGACGTGATCCTGTTTCCGCTGATGCGGAAGCGAGAATAGTGCCGGTCGCGATGAACTCCCCTTCGAGCTCCACATCGCGCTGCGCTACCTGCTCGCGAAGCGGAAGCAGGCGTTCATCTCGGTCATCTCGCTGATCTCGACGCTCGGCGTGACGGTCGGCGTCATGGCGCGTGATCATCGCGCTCGCGCTGATGACCGGACTGCAGCAGGAGCTGCGCGATCGCATCCTCGGATCGAACGCCGCACATCTACGTCTGGAAACGGCCGGCGGGATCGTCGACTACCGCGCCGAAGTCGACGAAGCTGCGCGCAGCTGCCCGCACGTCGTCGGCGCCGCGCCGGCGATTCTCGGGCAGGGGCTCGTGTCGGCCGGCCGGCGAGACAGGCGCCGGTCCAGATCAAAGGCATCGATCCGGGCTCGAGCCGCAGGTCACCGACATCGAAGCGCGCGATGCAGAGCGGCAGCCTCGAGGCGCTCGCCACGCCGCCAGACGGACGCCCGACGGCATTCTGCTCGGCAACGATCTCGCGGCGCAAGCTCGGCGTCGCCGTCGGCGACTCGGTGTCGCTGCTCACGCCGCAGGGCACGCTGTCGCCGATGGGCATGATGCCGCGCCCGCGGCGGCTGCGCGTCGCCGGCATCTTCAGCCTGGGCCTGTACGAGGTCGACTCGACCGTTCGGCGTTCGTCGTCGCTCGACGTCGCGAAGCGGCTGCTTCGACAAGGATCAGGTCGACTTCATCCAGCTGCGCGTCGACGACATCTATCGCGGCGCCGGCAGATCGCGCGCGTCGATTCCGGCGACAGCTCGGCGCACGAATACTCACGCGCAGGACTGGGCGCGACATGAACAAGTCGCTCTTCTCGGCGCTGACGCTCGAGAAGATCGCCGTCTCGCTCGCGATCGGCCTCATCGTGATGGTGGCGGCGCTGAACATCGTCGCGTCGCTGATCCTGCTCGTGATGGAGAAGCACCGCGACATCGCGATCCTGAAGACGATGGGCGCGAGCGCGCGGAGCGTGACGATCGATCTTCATGATGCAGGGGCTGATCATCGGCATCGTCGGCACGACGGTCGGCGGCGTCGGCCGGCTACGTGGTCGTCGTACGTGCTGCGATCGCTACCAGCTGATCCGCGTGCCGGTGGACGTCTACCAGGTCTCGTACCTGCCGTTCACGGTCCTGCCGCTCGACTTCGCGCTCGTCGTCGTCGCCGCGGTGCTCGATCTGCTTCGTCGCGACGATCTATCCGTCGCGCCAGGCCGCGCGCCTCGATCCGGCGCAGGCGCTGCAGGTACGAATGACGAGCCACGAAGGCACGAAGACACGAAGCCGGCATTCGACGTCCTGTCGAGCGCTTCGTGGCCTCGTGGCTTCGTGGCTCGTATGAGCCTGATGTCATTTCTCGAAGCGCGCGGCATCGTCAAGAGCTACCCGGTCGGCGGACGCCGCTGACCGTGCTGCGCGATCTCGATCTGCAGGTCGAGGCCGGCGAGATGGTGGCGATCGTCGGCGCGTCGGGCGTCGGCAAGAGCACGCTGCTGCACGTCCTCGGCGGGCTCGACCGCGCCGATCGCGGGCACGTGTCGCATCGGCGGACGCGACGCTGACGACGCTGCCCGACGCCGACGTGGTGGCGTTCCGCAACCGGCACGTCGGCTTCGTGTTCCAGTTCCATCATCTGCTGCCGGAATTCAGCGCGCTCGAGAACGCCGAGATGCCGATGCGCATCGCGCGGCATGCCGATGGCCGAGGCGCGGCCGCGCGCCGAGGAGCTGCTGCGGCGCGTCGGCCTCGGCGAGCGGCTGACGCATCGGCCGGGCATGCTGTCGGGCGGCGAGCAGCAGCGGGTCGCGGTGGCCCGCGCGCTGGTCATGCGGCCGTCGGTCCTGCTGGCCGACGAGCCGACCGGCGACCTCGACGAGCAGACCGCCGATTCGCTGCACGCGCTGCTGCGCGAGATGCATCGCGACTACGGCCTCACCTCGGTCATCGCCACGCACAACCCGCGGCTCGCCGCGGCCTGCGATCGCGTCCTGCGGCTCGAAGGCGGCCGTCTGAACGCCGCTTGAGCGCCCGGCCCGATCTGGCATTAGAATCCGTCGCCGGCGTTTCGTCGTCTAATCGAGTGGGGCGGGAACCCTAACGGCGGCAGTGATTTATCGCAATTAACGCCGTTGGTCGAGACTCAGCGATGCCGTATAATGTGGTTGTCGACATTCGTGACCACCACAGCATCGGCTTTCACGTAGGTAGGCCGGATGTTCGAACGGTACACCGAAAGGGCCCGACGAGTCCTCTTCTTCGCCCGCTACGAGGCCAGTCAGCTCGGCAGCATCTCCATTGAGACCGAGCACCTGCTGCTCGGGCTGATTCGCGAGGGCAAGGGGCTGACCAGCCGGATTTTCGCGCGCTCGCACCTGTCGCTCGAAAACATCCGCAAGGAAATCGAAGGCCGCACGGTCTTCCGCGAGAAGGTCTCGACGTCGGTCGAGATCCCGTTCAGCGCCGAAACCAAGCGCGTGCTGCAGTTTGCGGCCGAGGAAGCCGATCGGCTGCTGCACAACTACATCGGCACCGAGCACCTGCTGCTCGGCATCCTGCGCGAGGAGCGCTCGGTGGCGGCGTCCATCCTCATGGAAAAGGGGATGCGGCTCAACACCGTCCGCGAGGACATCGTCCAGCTCCTGAACGAGAAGACGACGCTGACGCGCGGTCAAGGAAACGCCGCTGCTCGCCGAGTTCAGCCGCGACCTCACCGAGTCGGCGATGAAGAACCAGCTCGATCCGCTCGTCGGGCGCGAGCACGAGCTCGAGCGCGTGCAGCAGGTGCTCTGCCGCCGCACGAAGAACAACGCCGTGCTCATCGGCGAGCCGGGCGTCGGCAAGACCGCCATCGTCGAGGGGCTGGCGCAGAAGATCGTCTACGGCGACGTGCCGCACTTCCTCGCCGACAAGCGGATTCTCGCGCTCGACATCTCGCTGATCGTCGCCGGCACGAAGTACCGCGGTCAGTTCGAAGAGCGCCTCAAGGCGATCATGAAGGAGCTGACCGACAACCCGAACATCATCGTGTTCATCGACGAGCTGCACACGCTGGTCGGCGCGGGATCGGCCGAAGGCTCGCTCGACGCGGCCAACATCCTCAAGCCGGCGCTCTCGCGCGGCGAGATCCGCTGCATCGGCGCGACGACGCCCGCCGAGTACCGGAAGTACATCGAGAAGGATCGCTCGCTCGAGCGGCGCTTCCAGGCGATCAAGGTCGATCCGCCGGGCGAGCGCGAGACGATCGAGATCCTGCTCGGCGTGAAGGATCGCTACGAGAGCTTCCATCACGTCGAGTACACGCGCGAAGCGATCGAGGCGGCGGTCTACCAGTCGAACCGCTACATCACCGACCGCTTCCTGCCCGACAAGGCGATCGACCTCGTCGACGAGGCCGGCGCGCGCGCCAAGCTGCGCGAGGCGGGCTACAGCGAGGAGTTCGGCGAGATCAACAAGAGCATCCGCGTGGCCGTCGAGCAGATGGAGAGCGCGGTCTCGCAGAAGGACTTCGAGAAGGCGCAGTTCTACCGCGAGCAGGAAGTGACGGCGCGCGAGAACCTGCAGTTCGTGCGCGAGAAGTTCGACGTCAAGTCGACGCGCGCGCAAGGTCGATCGTCGGCAAGGCAGGAGATCGACGAGGTCGTCTCGAAGTGGACCGGCGTGCCGATGGCGTCGATCAACCAGGACGAAGGCGACAAGCTGCTGCGCATGGAAGCGCGAGCTGCACCAGCGCGTCGATCAGCCAGGAGAAGGCGATCTCGGCGATCTCGCGCGCGATCCGCCGCTCGCGCGCCGGCCTGAAGAACCCGAACCGGCCGGTCGGCAGCTTCGTGTTCCTCGGCCCGACCGGCGTCGGCAAGACCGAGCTGGCGCGCGCGCTCGCGAACTTCCTGTTCGGCAGCGATCACGCGCTCATCCGCTTCGACATGTCCGAGTACATGGAGAAGCACTCGGTCTCGCAAGCTGATTGGCTCGCCGCCCGGATACGTCGGCCACGAAGAGGGCGGCCAGCTCACCGAGAAGGTGAAGCGCAACCCGTACTCGGTCGTGCTGCTCGACGAGATCGAGAAGGCGCACCCGGACATCTTCAACATCCTGCTGCAGGTGTTCGAGGACGGCCATCTCACCGACGGCCTCGGCAACCGGGTGAACTTCAAGAACACGATCATCATCATGACGTCGAACATCGGCGCTCGCTTCATCCAGAAGAAGAGCTCGATGGGCTTCCAGTCGTCCGACACCGGCGACGATCGACAAGAGCGTCACCGACATGGTGCTCGGCGAGGTGAAGCGGACGTTCAACCCCGAGTTCATCAACCGCATCGACGAGATCATCGTCTTCGAGGCGCTGACCGACGACGACCTGCGGCGGATCATGGCGCTGCTCGTCACGCAGCTGAACGAGAACCTGGTCGATCGGAAGCTGAACGATCGCGCTGACGCCGGAAGTGGTCGACTGGATCATCGAGGTCACGTGCAAGGACCGCTCGTACGGCGCGCGCCCGCTGCGCCGCGCCATCCAGCGCTACGTCGAGGATCCGCTCTCGGAGGAGCTCATCCGCGGCCACCTGCGCGGCGGCGAGATCGAGGTCTACCTCGACGCCGGGCAGCTGGCCTACCGGCCGGCCGGCGAGCTCGAGACCGGCCGGCAAGCGAGCTCGAAGCAGGCCGAAAGCTCGCCTGAAGGCCAGCCGGCCTGATTCCGCAGTCTAAAATAACCTGTACAATGTTCACGGTCGTTTGATGCTCGGCGTTCTCTTGTCGTGCTGCGGCGTCTGCCGCTGGCCGCGCGGCGCTGTCGCGCGCCGGCAGCCGCCGCAGGCGCCAGCCGCGCCGCTGCCCGGCCGTCACGGTCTGCGGCCAGCACGCGCCGCGCCCGCGCGCGCAGCCGCCGGCCGGCTCGGGCCCGGTCGTCCTGTTCATCGCGCCCGTGCTTCGAGGCGCAGGGCAACGCGTCGCTCGTCGAGCCGCAGACCTACCTCTATTACATCCAGCTGAAGCAGAGCCGGCCGTCGCAGAGCGTCTGGGTGCCGTACGACGACACGAGCCGAGAAGACGATCCACGACGACTTCCAGCGCCTGTGGAACACGAACTTCCTCGACAACCTGTGGATCGACGTCAGGACTACACGTTCCCCAACGGCGTCGATCGGCAAGATCGTCATCTACAACATGGAGGAGCGGCAGCGCGTCAAGATCGTCGACTACGTCGGCTCGAAGAAGATCGAAGACGTCGAAGATCGACGAGAAGCTGAAGGACGCGAACGCGTCAGATCCGCCTCGACACGTTCATCGACCCCGGCCTCGTCCGCAAGGTCGAGGGCATCGTCCGCGACATGCTGCAGGAGAAGGGCTTCCAGTTCGCCGAGGTGACGCCACGAGATCAAGGAGATGCCGGGCGGACCGAAGCTGGTGCACCTCACCTTCCACCTCGACGAAGGGCCGAAGGTCAAGATCCGGCAGATCGACTTCGTCGGCAACAAGGCGATCAGCGACGGCGCGCTCAAGCGGCAGATGAAGGAGAACAAGGAGCGACGCCGGCTTCACGGACTTCGTGCACCTCCGGAGCTGGATCTCGTCGGCCATCGGCGACGCGGCACCTACCAGGAAGCGAAGTTCGACGAGGACGCCGAGAAGGTGGTCGCCGTACTACCGCGACCACGGCTACATCACGCGCGAACGTCGGCGCGCCGGAGCTGAAGGTGCTCGACGACTCGGACGACAAGAAGACGCGCTGGATCGAGCTGCGGATTCCGGTCACCGAAGGGCGAGCGCTACAAGGTCGGCGACTTCGACGTTCGCCGGCAACACGGTCGTCAAGACCGAGTTCCTCGAAGCCGCTCTTCAAGCTGAAGCCGGGCGAGTACTACAGCGAGAAGAACGATCCGCAAGGGCCTCGAGAAGGCGCGCGAGGTCTACGGCGCCGGCGGCTACTTCGAGTTCACCGGGTTCCCCGACTACAAGTTCCGCGACGAGCCGAACCCGATCGAGCCCGAGGCGCCGGAGGCGCTGAAGGCGCCCGAGCCGCCCAAGCCGACAGCGACGGCGCCGCCGATCGTCGACGTGACGATGCGGATGCAGGAAGGCGAGCAGTTCTTCGTCAACCGCATCACGTTCGTCGGCAACACGACGACGCGCGACAACGTGATCCGGCGCGAGATGCGGCTGGTCGAGGACGGCGTCTTCAACACCGAGGCGCTGAAGTTCAGCGTCAAGCGGCTGAACCAGCTCGGCTACTTCAAGCCGCTCGAGGGCGGCAAGGACGTCGACGTCGAGAAGACGCCGAGCGAGACGAACAAGGTCGACGTCAAGCTGAAGCTCGAGGAGCAGAACCGCAACCAGCTCACGTTCGGCGCCGGCGTGTCGCAGTTCGAAGGCTTCTTCGGCCAGCTGTCGTTCCAGACGTCGAACTTCCTCGGCCGCGGCGAGAGCCTCACGCTGTCGCTGCAGGCCGGGTCGCGCGCGCAGAACTACTCGCTCGGCGTTCACCGAGCCGTTCCTGTTCGATCGCAACATCACCGGCGGCGTCGAACCTCTTCCGGACCGACGTCCGCTACATCGGCCAGTTCACGCAGGAGTCGACCGGCACGGTCGCTGACGCTCGGCTTCCCGCTCGGCACGCGGCTTCACGCGCATGTTCGTGAACTACAGCTACGAGCGCGTGCAGGTCACCGAGATCAACGAGCGTCTACACCGACCCGACCGTGCTGCAGCGCAACCCGTTCCTGCGCGACTCGCTGCTGATCGGCGCAGGACGGCGAGCGCATCATCAGCAAGGTCACGCCGAGCTTCGTCTACAACACGGTCGACCAGCCGATCTTCCCGACCACCGGCAAGCGGTTCACCGCGTCGATCGATCTGGCCGGCCTCGGCGGCAACACGAACTTCTACAAGCCGCTGCTCGAAGGCGTCTGGTTCTGGAAGCAGACCAACCGGCTCACGCTCGGCATGCGCGCGCAGTTCGAGTACATCCACCAGTTCACCGGCTCGACGGAGCTGCCGATCTTCGAGAAGCTGTTCCTCGGCGGCGAGTACAGCGTCCGCGGCTTCGACATCCGGACGATCGGGCCGCAGGATCCGGTCGACCGGCCTGGTGCTCGGCGGCAACAAGAGCCTGCTGTTCAACGTCGAGGAGCTGATCTCGATTGCCGGCCCGGTGCGGCTGATTCTGTTCTACGACGCCGGCCAGGTGCAGCCCGGGACCGAGCTGGCGGGCCCGCTGCCGTTCATGCCCGACGGCGGCTCGCTGGCAACGCTCGTGATGCCCGGGAAGAACTTCAACTGGTCAGGATTTCAAGACCTCGACCGGCGCTGGAAGTCCGGTTCTTCATGCCGGTGCTGAACGTGCCGTTCCGCCTGATCTTCGCCTACAACCCGCAGCGGAGCGGCGTGCTCGACAACACCCTGCAGCCGCAGACGGCGTTCCAGTTCCGCTTTGCCGTCGGCTCGACGTTCTAGTGTAGAATCAACGAACTTCCGATCTACGAAAGGATTACGAGTGTAATGAGAGGTTTTGCTATTGCCGCGTCGCTCGCCGTTGTTGCTGAGCGCCGCCCCCGCGTTCGCCCAGGCGCGCCGGCCAGCCGCCAGCCGCGCCCAGCCGCCGAAGCCGGCCGCGCCGGCGCCGCCCGCACGCCGCAGCCGTGCCGCCGCGCGGCCGGCTGCAGCCGCCGGCGCCGTTTCCGGCGGGCGCGAAGGTCGCCTTCGTCAACCTGCAGGCGATCGCCAGCAATTCGGCCGAAGGCAAAGCCGCGGTCGGCCCGCGTCCAGGCGCTGATGCAGAAGAAGCAGACCGAAGGCGCGGACAAGAGCAAGCAGCTGCAGGCGAATCAGCAGAAGCTGCAGCAGAGCGGCGCGCGTGATGAACGAGCGGCGCGCGCGCGCGCTCGAGAAGGACATCGAGCGGCAGCAGGCGAAGGGCGAGCGCTTCCAGCAGGACGCGCAGGCCGAAGTCAACGAGCTGCAGCAGGAGCTGCAGGGCGAGTTCCAGAAGAAGCTCTTCCCGCTCCTCGCAGCAGCTCGCGAAGGAGAAGGGGCTGCAGGTGCTCTTCAGCGCGCAGGACGCCGGCGTCATCTGGGCGGAGCCCGGGCATCGACCTGACGGCCGAAGCGATCAAGAAGCTCGACGCGGCGACGGCGCCGAAGCCGTCGAAGTAGCGCCGCGCATGGCAGATCGCGGATTGCAAATCGCTGATTCATTGTTCGATGAATTGGCGATCTGCAATAGCCATCAGCAGTTCACCCGTGATCAACATCCCCATCCTCCTCGACCGGCTGTGCTACCGGTATCCGTCGATGCTCGTCGACGCGATCACCGAGCACGAGCCGGGGCGGCGGCTCGTCGCCGTCAAGAACGTCACCGTCAACGAAGAGTTCTTCCAGGGGCATTTTCCGGGCGCGCCGCTGATGCCGGCGGTGCTGATGCTCGAGTCGCTGTCGCAGGTGGCGGCGATCCTGCTGCTGCAGCGCGAGGACGCGCCGCCGAACGCGCGCGTGTACCTGCGCGGCGTGAACGACGCGAAGTTCCGCCGGCAGGTCGTGCCCGGCGATCGGCTGCGGCTCGAGATCTCGCTCGGCACGGCGCCGCGCGTCGCTCGCGCGCGCGCAGGCCGTCGGCCTACGTCGGCGATCAGGTCGTCGCCGAAGCCGAGCTGCTGCTCGGCCTCGTCGCCGACCGGACCGAGATCGATCCGACGGCGCATCGTGCATCCGCGCGCGCGACGATCGGCGACGGCACCGTCGATCGGCCCGCACGCGATCGATCGGCCCGCACGTGCGCGATCGGCGCGAACTGCCGCATCGGCGCGTCGGCGGTCATCGACGGCTGGACCGAGATCGGCGACGACACGCGAGATCTATCCGTTCGCGTCGATCGGCCTGATCCCGCAGGACCTGAAGTTCCGCGGCGAGGAGACGCGGCTCGTCGATCGGCCGCCGCAACATCTTCCGCGAGTTCGTCACGATCCACCGCGGCACGCGCGGCGGCGGCGGCGTCACCGACGATCGGCGATCGCAACGTGTTCATGGCCTACGTGCACGTCGCGCACGACTGCCACGTCGGCAACGACACGATCTTCGGCAACACGGCGACGCTCGGCGGCCACGTCACGGTCGAGGACTTCGCGAACGTCAGCGCCGGGTCGGGCGTGCACCAGTTCTGCCGCGTCGGCCGCCACGCGTTCATCGGCGGCTACTCGGTCGTCACGAAGGACGCGCTGCCGTTCGCGCGGACCGTCGGCAGCCGGCCGGCGCGCATCTTCGGCGCCAACACGATCGGCCTGATCCGCCGCGGCTTCGCGCCCGACGTGATCGAGCAAGCTGAAGCGGTCGTTCCGCTACCTGCTGCAGTCGAAGCTGAACACGACGAGCGCGCTGCAGCAGATCCAGCAGGATCGGTCGCTCGCCTGCGCGGAAGTGCAGTACCTGCTCGACTTCATCCGCACCTCGCAGCGCGGCGTCATCCTGCGCCGCGCCGCCACGACGGCGCGCGGAAGAAGTGCTCGCCGACGAATAGGATGCCGCAGCCATCCACGTGCCTCGCATGCGTCTCGGCCTGATCGCCGGCAACGGCCGCTTTCCCTTCCTCGTGCTCGACGCCGCCCGCGGCGCAGGCCACGACGTCACGGTCGATCGCGCTCAAGGAAGAGACGTTTCCCGACCTCGCGGACGTGGCGGCGCCGCGCGCGCGCGCCCGCGGCGGCGGTCCACTGGATCTCGCTCGGCCAGCTCGGCACGTGCATCAGACCTGCTGAAGGACGCCGGCGTCACGCAGGCGGTGATGGCCGGCCAGGTCAAGCACACCAAGCTCTTCGCCGACATCATCCCCGACCTGACGCTGCTCGGCGTGCTGATGCGGCTCAAGGCGAAGAACACCGACGCGCTGATCGCGCGGCGTCGCCGACGTGCTGCGCGACAACGGCATCGAGCTGCTCGACTCGACGGCGTTTCTCGCGCCGCTGCTGGCGCGCGAGGGCGTGCTGACGCGGCGCGCGCCGACCGACGGAGGAGCAGACGCGACCTCGAGTTCGGCTACCGGATCGCGGACGCGATCGCCGGCGCTCGACATCGGCCAGACGATCGCCGTGAAGATCGGCGGCCGTCGTCGCGGTCGAGGCGATGGAAGGCACCGACGCGGTGATCGCGCGCGCCGGGCAGCTCGCCGGGCGCCGGCGTGCGGATCGTCAAGGTCGCGAAGCCGAATCAGGACATGCGCTTCGACGTGCCGGTCGTCGGCGTCGTCGACGATCGAGGCGATGAAGGCGGCGGGCGCGACGGCGCTGTCGGTCGACGCCGGCAAGACGCTGATGATCGACGGCGACGCGATCGTCCGGGCCGCGGACGAAGCCGGGATTGCGATCGTCGGGCGGCGGGTACCGAGTGTAACCGGCGATCGTTCATCACGAAGACACGAAGTTCACGAAGCAGAATAAAATGGTTTGTAAAAAGTGCTCGTGACCTTCGTGATTTCGTGACTTCGTGATATGTCCGCGAATAACCCGTGCCGCTGCGGATTGCGGTCGTCGGCGTCGGCCACCTCGGCCGGCATCACGCGCGGATTCTGGCGTCGCTGCCCGGCGTCGAGCTCGTCGCCGTCGTCGACATGAACCGCGCGCGCGCCGAGGAGATCGCGGCGGCGAGCGGGACGCGGGCGCTCACCGACTATCGCGACCTCCTCGGCCAGGTCGACGCGGTCACGCTCGCCGTGCCGACCGAGCTGCACGCCGAGATCGGCGCTGCCGTTCCTCGCGGCCGGCGTCCCGGTGCTGGTCGAGAAGCCGATGGCGCGCAGCCTCGACGAGGCCGACGCGCTGATCGACGGCCGCGGCAGACGCGGGCGTGACGCTCGCCGTCGGCCACACCGAGCGCTTCAATCCGGCCGTCGCGGCCGCGCGGCCGCTTGTCGACGGATCCGCGGTTCATCGAAGTCCATCGCCTCGGCACGTTCCCCGAGCGCAGCCTCGACATCGACGTCGTCTTCGACCTGATGATTCACGACCTCGACGTCGTGCTGTCGCTCGTGCGATCCGAGGTCGAGTCGCATCGAGGCGGTCGGCGTGCCGGTGCTCACGGGCCGCGTGGACATCGCCAACGCGCGCCTCCGCTTCGCGAACGGCTGCATCGCCAACCTCACCGCGAGCCGCATCAGCCGCGACCGCGTGCGGAAGATCCGGTTCTTCCAGCCGGCGGCCTACCTGTCGATCGACTACGCCGCGCAGAAGATCGAGCTGCTGGACGCTGGTCAAAGGCGCCGGCCGGCATGCCGTCGATCGAGGGCGGCGAAGTCGCCGGTCGCGAACGAGGAGCCGCTCGAAGCGCGAGCTCGCCGACTTCGTCGACGCGGTCGCGACGCGGCCGCGCGCCGGTCGTCACCGGCGAGGACGGCCGCCGCGCGCTCGCGCTGGCGCAGGCGATTACCGATAAAATAGTGCGACGCGACCGACGCTAATCACGAAGTCACGAAGATCACGAAGAGCCACGTGTACGAGGATTGTGTTCGTGCGCTTCGTGCTTCGTGATGACATGATGACGTCTCGAATGTACTCAGACCTGAACGACTTCCTCGCCGACCTCGACACGCCGGAAGCTGCTCGCGCGCGTCGCCGAGCCGGTCAGCCCCGATCTCGAGATCGCGGCCGTCACCGATCGCGCGTGCAAGTCGCCGCGGCGGCGGCCCGGCGCTGCTGTTCGAGCAGCCGACCGGCTTCGACATGCCGGTCGCCAGCAACGTGTTCGGATCGCTCGAGCGCATGTGCCTCGCGCTCGGCGTCAAGACGCTCGACGATCTCGCCGGCGAGATCGACGAGCTGATGACGCCGCAGATGCCGGAAGGCATCATGGACGCGCTGAAGATGCTGCCGATGGTCGGCCGGCTGCGCGATCTGATGCCGAAGACGGTGAAGGACGCGCCGTGCCAGGAAGTCGTGCGGCGCGACGGCACGCTCGACGAGCTGCCGATCCTGAAGTGCTGGCCCGAGGACGGCGGCCGCTACATCACGCTTTCCGCTGGTGTTCACGAAAGATCCCGAGACCGGGCGATGCGCAACATCGGCACCTATCGCATGCAGGTGTTCGACGGCCGCACGACCGGCATGCACTGGCAGCGGCACAAGGGCGGCGCGCAGCACCACCGCGTCGCCGAGCGGCTGGGCAAGCGGCTCGAGGTCGCCGTCGCGCTCAGGCCGGAGCCGGTGCTGCCGTACTGCGCGACGGCGCCGATGCCCGAAGGCCTCGACGAGCTGCTGCTCGGCGGCTTTCTGTCGCGCCGCCGGATCGAGATGGTGAAGTGCGTCACGCGTCGATCTCGAAGTGCCGGCCAGCTCGCACATCGTGCTCGAAGGGCTACGTCGAGCCGGGCGAGCGCCGCCGCGAAGGGCCGTTCGGCGATCACACCGGCTTCTACTCGCAGCCCGACGACTTTCCGGTGTTCCACCTGACCTGCGTCACGCAGCGCAAGAAGCCGACGTATCTCACGACGGTCGTCGGCATTCCGCCGATGGAGGACTACTACCTCGGGCTGGCGAGCGAGCGGATCTTCCTGCCGATGATCCGGAAGACGCTGCCGGAGATCGTCGACATGCACTTCCCGGCCGAGGGCATCTTCCACAACCTCGTGATCGTCTCGATCGACAAGCGCTATCCGGGCCACGCGCGCAAGATCATGAACGCGTTCTGGGGCCTCGGCCAGCTGATGTTCTCGAAGACGATCGTCGTCGTCGACAAGGACGTGAACGTGCAGGACCTCAGCCAGGTCGCGTGGATCGTCGGCACGCACATGGATCCGCTGCGCGACGTTCAGATGACCAAGGGCCCGGTCGACGATCTGGACGATGCGGCGGATCTGCCGGCGTACGGCGGCAAGATGGGCATCGACGCGACGCGGAAGTGGGCGTCGGAAGGCTACACGCGCACCTGGCCGACGCGCGTGTCGACGACCGAGGCCGCCGGCCGCAGAGCAGCCGACATCTGGTCGCGCCTCCGCTAGCGCTTGCCGCGTTTCCGCCCGCTGCTGCGTCCGCGCTTCGAGCCGGCGCGATCGGCCTGCGTGCGTTTTGCGACGCCCATTTCGAGCCTCCGGCGGACTGTTGCATACTGTGCGCCATGACACGCATTCGATTCGCGCTCGTACTCGCCGGGATCGCCGCCAGCAGCCTCGCGTTTCGCGCGCAGACACCTGGCTCGGACGCAGCCTTCAAGTTCCAGCCAGATCGCTGCCGGCGTCTATAGCGCAATCGGCACCGGTGCGCTGAACGTCGGCTCGAACTCCGCCGTGATCGTGAATCGGGACGACGTGATGATTGTCGACTCGCACATTTCGCCCGAGTCCGCCCGCGTAATGCTGCGCGAGCTCAAAGCGATCAGCGACAAGCCGGTGCGCTTTCTCGTGAACACGCACTTCCACTACGACCACACGAACGGCAATCAGGTGTTCGGGCCGGCCGTGGACATGATCGGCCACGAGTTCACACGCGCCAAAATGAGCGGCGCGAATTACATGGCCGGCGGTCTGTTCGGGGACCTCCTTACGGGTCTGCCGAAGCAGCTCGACAGACCTCAAAGCGCGCGCGGCCGCCGAACAGGATCCGGCGGCGAAAAGCCGAGCTCGAGCAGCAGCTCCGGGTCCAGACCGCATTCGCCGATTCGCTGAAAGAGCTGAAGCCGACGCCGCCCAACGTGACGCTCGACGATCGCATGACGATCTTCCGAGGCGATCGCGAGATGCGCCTGCTGTATCTCGGGCACGGCCATACGGGCGGCGATCTCGTCGTCTATCTGCCGAAAGAGCGCGTGCTCTGCAGCGGCGACCTTCTCGTCAACGGCGTCGCGAATCTGGTCGACGGGTATGTCGACGAATGGCCGGCGACGCTCGAGAAATTGAAGGCGCTCGATTTCGACGATGTCATTCCCGGGCACGGCGAGCCGTTCAAGGGCAAAGAGCGAATCGGGTACTTCCAGGAATACCTGAAAGATCTCTGGGCGCAGGCGTCCAAGCTCCACGACGAGCACGTCGCCGCGGCGGACGCGGCGAAGCGGATCGACCTGACCGCACACAAGTCGCACTACCCGACGATCACTGGGCCGGGTGTCAACCCGCTCGCCGTCGCTCGGATATATGCGGTCATCGAGCATCGGGCGGAGTAACGTCAGGGCAGTGGCGCTGATCGAGCGGCCGGTCGGACAGGCAGGGAGGGACTCATGGCCGACGGCAAAAAACACGTTTCTCCAACGACTGATAGGCGCGGCGGCGCTCGACGCCGCCATCTACGAAGAAGTCGAAGCGGATACCGGCGCAACGGCTCAGGCGTTCGTCGTCGTGCTTCTGTCGAGCGTGGCCGGGGGCATCGGCGCGCGCGGCCTGGGCGGCGGCCCCGTGAACATCGCGTTCTTCAGCATGATCGCGCTGCTGGCGTGGGCGGCGTGGGCGCTCGTCACCTACACGGTCGGCGTGCATTTCTTCTGCCGGAGCCACAGACGCGCGTCGACGTCGGCGAGCTGCTGCGGACCATCGGCTTCGCGTCGACGCCCGGCCTGCTGCGCGTGCTCGCGATCATGCAGCCGCTTGCGATTCCGGTGTTCATCGCGACCTCGGCGTGGATGCTGCTGGCGATGGTCGTCGCCGTTCGACAGGCGCTCGATTACACCAGCACGGCCCGCGCGGTCGCCGTCTGCGTCGTCGGCTGGGTGCTCGCCGTCGTCGTCGCCGTCGTGCTCGGCCTGTTCTTCGGCCCGACAGTCTCCTGAGCCGCGGCGAGACGCCGCGGGCGTCCGACGGGGCGGCCGCTGTGCCAGACGCGTCTGATATGATCATCGATCGGCATGGCCGTCTCAGACGCCGAGCTCACCTCGCTCGCGGCGACGCACGACATCATCCACCTCGGCATGATCGCCGACGACGTGCGCCGGGCGCACCACGGACGCGCACGACGTTCGTGCGCGTCGCCGACGTCGGCTCGAAACGGACTCGACGCCGAGTGGCCCGCGGCGGCCGGCGAGATCCGCATCGGCGGCGTCCCCGCGAGCCGCGCGGCCGCCGTGGCGCGCGTCGGCGAGATCGCATCGCGCGCGAACGGGACGCCCGTCTCCGGGTTTTCGCTTGCCGATCTCGAGCAGCTCGCCGCTGCGCGATCATGCGACGCTGCGGGCGCTGCTCGAGGAGCTGCGCGCGGCCGGGCTCGAGCTGGTCGCCGAAGCGCCGTTCGATCGGCTTCAGGACCCGCGCCGCGTCGATCGAAGAAGTGAACATCGCCGGCCTCGCGCTCGCGCGCCTGACGATCGATCAGCTTCCATCCGCCGACAACGTCGACGTTGTTCAAGGCGGTCGCGGCGCTGCAGCGCGACGTCGCCGTCATTCGCGCGTTCGCGCCGCTGCCGCGCACAATCAACCCCGCCGTGCCGACGACCGGCTACGACGACGTGAAGCGCGTCGCGCTGGCGCGGCTCATCGTCGACAACGTGCCGTCGATTCAGGTGGACTGGTCGCTCTACGGCCCGAAGCTCGCGCAGGTCGCGCTCACCGTCGGCGCCGACGATGTCGACGCCGTGTCGCCGGAGGACGACACGACCGAAGGGCGCCGCCGCGCGCCGCTCGAGGAAATTCGCCGCAACATCCGCGCGGCGGGCCTCGAGCCGGTCGAGCGCAACGGCCGCTTCGATCTGATGGCTCCTGGCCGATGACGCCCGGTTCGCCTTGGCGCCGTCGGCTACCTGAACGCGCGTCCGCTCGTCTACGGCCTCGACCGCTCGCCGCGCTTCGACGCTCCGCTTCGACGTGCCGTCCCGCTGCGCCGCGCTGCTGCACGAGGGCGCGATCGACGTCGGCCTGATTCCGTCGATCGAGTACCTGCGCGGCGGACCGTATCGCGATCGTGCCCGATCTGGCCATCGCGTCGCGCGGCGCCGGTGGCGTCGGTCGCGCTCTACACGACGAGGCCGATCGCGCGACGTGCGATCGATCGCGATGGACACGAGCTCGCGGACGTCGGTGGCGCTGGTCGCGCGTGCTGTGCGCGCGGCTGTTCGGGATTCGAGCCGGCGATCGAATCGCGCGGGCCCGATCTCGACCGAATGCTCGCAGCGCTGCGACGCGGCGCTGATCATCGGCGACAACGCGCTGTTTCTCGACCGGACGAGCGACCGCCGGGCGATCGAGAAGATCGATCTCGGCGAAGCGTGGACGGACGCTGACCGGGCTGCCGTTCGTCTACGCGTTCTGGGCCGGCCGGCCGAGCGCGCTGACGCCGGCCGACGTCGCGGCGCTGCAGCAGGCGCGCGACGAGGGCGTGGCGCGGCCGGACGGAGCTGGCGCGCGCATACTTGCCGGAGTCGCCGGAGCGCCAGGCGCTCGGCGGCGCGATACCTGCGGGATAATATCAAGTACGATCTCGGCGACGACGAGCGCGCCGGCCTCGAGCTGTTCTACCGCTACGCCGCCGAAATCGGCGTCGTGGACGACGCGCCGTCGACGCGCTGACGTTCTATCGATGAACGATCGATCGCGATCGCGGACAAGGTTCGCGCCGGCGAGCGCGTGAGCGCCGACGAGGCGCTCGAGCTCTATCGCCACGCGCCGACGCCGCTGCTCGGCCAGCTGGCCGACGCCGTCCGCGCCCGCAAGCATCCCGAGCGGCATCGTCACCTACATCATCGACCGCAACGTCAACTACACGAACGTCTGCGTCGCGAAGTGCAACTTCTGCGCGTTCTACCGGCCGGTCGGATCGCCCGAAGGCTACGTGCTCGGGTTCGACGAGCTGTTCCGGAAGATCGACGAGACGATCGCCGTCGGCGGCGTGCAGCTGCTGCTGCAGGGCGGCCACAATCCCGGACCTGCCGCTGACGTGGTACGAGGATCTGTTCCGCGCGGTCAAGGCAGCGCTATCCCGACGTTCAAGCTGCACGCGCTGTCGCCGCCCGAAGTGATCCACCTCTCGCGGCTGTCGCAGCTGCCGGTGCCGGCGGTGCATCGATCGGCTGATCGCCGCCGGCCTCGACAGCATTCCCGGCGGCGGCGCCGAGATCCTCGTCGATCGCGTGCGCAGGCTGCTGCACTGCTACGGCAAGGCGACGGCCGACGAATGGCTCGACGTCATGCGCCACGCGCACCGCGCCGGCCTGCGCACGACGGCGACGATGATGTACGGCACGGTCGAGACCGACGAGGAGCGGCTCGAGCACCTGCTGCGGCTGCGCGCGCTGCAGGACGAGACCGGCGGCTTCACCGCGTTCATCACCTGGAGCTATCAGCCCGATCACACCGAGCTCGCCGGCAGCGAAGCGACCGGGCATCGACTACCTGCGCACGCTCGCGATCGCGCGCATCGTGCTCGACAACTTCGACAACCTGCAGGCGTCGTGGGTGACGCAGGGCGGCAAGGTCGGGCAGCTGAGCCTCGCGTACGGCGCCAACGACATGGGCAGCGTGATGATCGAGGAGAACGTCGTCCGCGCCGCCGGCGCGAGCTACTGCATGGACGAAGTCGAGATCGTCCGCAACATCGAGGACGCCGGGCTTCGCGGCGAAGCGCCGCAACATGCACTACGAGATCCTCGGCGATCCGATCTTCCGCGAGCGCGACGTGCCGCGGATGCTCGAGCTCGCGACCGCGCGCGCCGACGGCGACACGAGCGTGCCCGACGAGCTGCGTCAACTATCCGGCGCGCAGCCGCGCCGGGCAAGACAGCTGCGCGTCGTCCAATTGATCCGCTATCACGCCGCCTGGATCCTTCCGATCGCCGAGCCGCCGATCCGCGACGGCTGGGTCGCCGTCGATCGCGGCCGCATCGTCGCCGTCGGGGCGCGCGACCGACGCCGTGCCGGCTGGACGGCGCGCGACGATCGATCTCGGCGCGCGTCGCCGTCCTGCCCGGCCTCGTCAACGCGCACACGCATCTCGAGCTGTCGTACCTGCGCGACGAAGTGCCGCCGGCGTCGGCGTTCGTCGACGTGGATTCGCGGCGTGATGGCCGCGCGGCGCGAGCAGCCCGGATCCGCGCGCGCCGGAGATCCTCGACGCGCGTCGACGAGGGCGATCGCCGAGGCCGATCGCGTGCGGCACGGCGCTCGTCGGCGACATCAGCAACACGCTGGTGACGTTCGAGCCGCTCGCGCGCGAGCCCGCTCGCGGCGGTCGTGTTCTACGAGCTGATCGGCTTCAACGCGCCGGACGCCGCGACGCGTTCGTGGACGCAGGCGCGGCCGGCAGATCGACGCGCTCGCGCCGACCGAGCGCGTCCGCGCCAGCCTCGCGGCGCACGCGCCGTATTCGGTCGCGCCGCTGGTGTTCCGCGCGATTCGCGCGACGCGATCGACCGCGATCCGTTCGCGCCGTGCAGCGTGCACCTGTCCGAGTCGGCCGAGGAAGTCGAGTTCATCCGGACCGGCGGCGGGCCGTGGCGCGCGCTGCTCGAGGAGGTCGGCGCCTGGAATCCGGCGTGGGTGCCGCCGGGCGTCAGCCCGGTGCAGTACCTCGACGACAGCGGGTTCCTCGACGCGCGCGTGCTCGCGGTGCACGGCGTGCAGATGACCGACGCCGATCTCGCGCGCCTGGCCGCGCGCGGCACGACGCTCGTCACGTGCCCGCGCAGCAACGGCCACACGGGCGCCGGCGCGCCGCCGATCGACGGACTTCTACGCGTCCGGCGTCCGCGTCGCGGTCGGCACCGACAGCCTCGCGAGCGCGCCGGATCTGAACGTCTTCGCCGAGCTGGCGACGATGCGCGCGCTGGCGCCGGCGCGTGCCGGCGTCGGCGCTGCTCGAGAGCGCGACGCGGCAGGGCGCCGCGCGCGCTCGGCTTCGACGCCGACTACGGCACGATCGAGCCGGGCAAGCGCGCGCGGCTGCTCGCCGTCGGACGTGCCGCCGGGCGCGCGTCGATGTGGAAGAATATCTGGTGTCGCGGCATTCGAGCCGGAGCAGATTCGCTGGATCGAAGCTGAGATCGATCTGAAGCGCGCTCGCGTCAGCGCTACCTGACGTCGTTCGTGCGCTTCAGCCATTCGGTGTTCGCGCTGCCGTTCGCGCTGGCCGGCGCGCTGCTGGCGGCGCGGCACGTCGCCGATCACGCTGGCCGACGCGTCGCGCTGGATTCTCGTCGCGATGGTCGCGGCGCGCAGCGCGGCGATGGGATTCAACCGGCTCGTCGACGCGCGGCATCGACGCGCTCAACCCGCGCACCGCGAACCGCGAGCTGCCGCGCGGCGCGATGACGTCGCGCGAAGCCGTCGATCGTTCGTCGTCGTCGTCGTCGGTCGCTGTTCGTCGTTCGCCGCGTGGCAGCTGAACCCGATCTGCTTCGTCGCTGTCGCCGGTCGCGCTGGCGATCGTGTTCTGGTATTCGCTCGCGAAGCGCTACACGACCTGGACGCAGCTGTTTCTCGGCCTGGCGATGGCGGTCGCGCCGGTCGGCGGCTGGCTGGCGGTCGGCGGCCGCGGCGGCTGGGAGCCGTGGCTGCTCGCGCTCGCGATCGGCACGTGGGTCGGCGGCTTCGACGTGCTCTACGCGTGCCAGGACCTCGAGTTCGATCGCGCGCACGGCCTGCGGTCGATTCCGGTGCGCTTCGGCGTGCGCGGCGTCGCTGGCGATCTCGCGCGCGCATGCACGTCGTCGACGATCGTCGTGCCTGGTCGCGCTGCCGTTGGTCACGCCGCTCGGCCGCCGTCTACTTCGCCGGCGTCGCCGTCGTCGCGGCGCTGCTCGTGTACGAGCAGTCGCTCGTGCGCGCCGACGACCTGTCGCAGGTGAAGCGCGCGTTCGATCTGAACGGCTACGTCGGCATCCTGTATCTGCTCGTGCTCGCGGCGTCGCATCTATGGCCGCTGAGCCGCGGCGTCCGTCGATCGCGATCGCGATCACCGGCGCGAGCGGCGCGATCTACGCGACGCGCACGCTGGCGGCGCTGCTCGCGCGCGGCGTGCACGTCGAGCTCGTCGTCTCCGACTACGGCCGGCGGCTGCTGCGCGACGAGCTCGGCGAGGAGGCGACGCGTCGAGCGGCTGATGCCGTATCCTGACGGCGAAGTACGGCGCCGGCGGTCGGCGCCGGGCACGCTCATCGTGCACAGCAACCGCGATCTCGGCGCGACGATCGCGAGCGGCAGCCACGGCTGCAGCGGGCATGGCGATCGTGCCGTGCTCGATGAAGACGCTGGCCGGCGTCGCGCACGGCCTGTCGCGCAATCTCGTCGAGCGCGCCGCCGACGTGATGCTGAAGGAGCGGCGGCCGCTCGTCATCGTGCCGCGCGAGACGCCGATGAGCCTGCCGCAGCTGAAGAACATGGTGCTCTGCGCCGAAGCCGGCGCGATGATCCTGCCGGCGATGCCGGCGTTCTACCAGCTGCCGAAGACGCTCGACGACCTCGCCGACTTCATGGCCGGAAAGATTCTCGAGCGCGCTCGGCTTCGAGCACGATCTGTATCCGCCGTGGACCGGCCAGGTCGGTCGTGAGTCAGGCACGGCTCGAGCCGTGATCCGTCGTGACCGACCTCTCCAAGTCGCCCGACCGCATCGCCGGCATGTTCGACGCGATCGCGGCGCGCTACGACCTCCTCAATCATCTGCTGAGCGCCGGCATCGACCGGCGCTGGCGGAGGCGCGCGATCCGCTCGCTGGCGCTGACCGGACGCGAGCGCGTGCTCGATCTCTGCACCGGCACCGGCGATCTCGCGATCGCCGCGCGGACGCGCGCCGCCCGGCGCGGCGCGCGTCGTCGGCGTCGACTTCGCCGGCGCGATGCTGCGCGTCGGGACGCGAGAAGATGCGGCGCGCGCGGCCTCGACGGCGCGCGATCGCGCTCGTGCGCGGCGACGCGACGCGGATTCCCGCTCGCCGATCGATCGGTCGATGCGGTGACGATCGCGTTCGGCATCCGCAACGTCGAGGACACCGCGGCGGCCTGCGCGCGAGATGCACCGCGTGCTCAAGCCCGGCGGCCGCCTCGCGATTCTCGAGTTCGCGATCCCGACGACGCCGCGTCGTGCGGGCGGTGTACCTGTGGTATTTCACGCACGTGCTGCCGCGCATCGGCCGGCTGCGTCTCGCGCCACAACGCGCGCGTACGGCTACCTGCCGGCGTCGGTCGGCGCGTTCGCGTCGCCGGATGAGTTTGTGACAATCCTGCGACAGGCCGGGTTCGCCGACATTTCGCGCCAGTCCCGCTGACCTTCGGCATCGTCTTTCTCTATACGGCGCGCGAGGCTAGGGACTGGAGGCTGGCGGCCGGGCTGGACGTTACGATCTTTAACAGCCCTCGAGCCTCAGCCCTGAGCTCCGCGCCTGCTATACTGCTTGTAAGCTCCTGATGTATTTCGATTTCGAGGACTATCGACCCGGACATCGAGCCGGTCGGCCGAGCGCTGATCTCGCTGGCGCGAAGGCGTCCTGCTGTCGATCATCGTCCACCTCGTGATGGTCATCGTGATCCTCGTGTCGCCGAGGTGGTTTCCGAAGTTCCTCGCGCCGCGCCGGCGCAGGCGCTCGCGCTGCAGCAGCCGAAGGACCGCAGCCGACGTTCGTGTTCGTGCAGCCGCGCCTCGACCTGCCGGCGCCGAGGCCGCCCGATCGCGGCGAGCCGTCGGACAGGATCGCATGGCGCGCGCGCCGGAGCGCGCGCCGAAGCCCGAGAACCCGATGCCGTTCGCGCGCGGCAACACGCCGGAGCGCGTCGAGCGAGCCGCCGCAGGCAGCGGCGCGCGGCCAGGGGCCCGCGCCCGATCCGCCGGCCGGACAGCGACGGCCCAGACGCAGCCGCAGCCGCGACGCGCAGCCGCCGCAAGCTGCCGGATTCGCCGTCGGCGCTGCAGCTGCCGATCGGACGCGTCCGCCGACCAGAACGGCGCGAACGGTCGGTCGGCGACGCTCCGGCGGTCGCTCGGCGACGCGCTCCGCAACCTGCAGCGCTACGTGCAGCGCGACGGCGTTCGACAACCCGCAGGGCGGCGGCGGCCAGTTCGGCCCGGAGATTCAGTTCGACACCAAGGGCGTCGAGTTCGGCCCGTGGATCCGCCGCTTCATCGCGCAGGTGAAGCGCAACTGGTTCATGCCGTACGCCGCGATGTCGATGAAGGGGCACGTCGTCATCACGTTCAACGTGCACAAGGACGGCTCGATCACCGACCTGACGGTCGTCGGCCCGTGTCCGATCGACGCGTTCAACAACGCCGCGTTCGGCGCGCTCGCCGCTCGAACCCGACGCAGCCGCTGCCGCCGGAGTATCCCGTCGAGAAGGCGTTCTTCACCGTCACGTTCTTCTACAACGAACAGCCGCCGCGGTGACGCCGATCGCACGCAGCAGCTCGGGCTGCTGATCCTGCTGCGTCGTCGTTCGTCGTGCTACGTCGTCGTCCGGCTGCGTGCGATGAAGCCGCTCGTCGTCGCCGATCCTCGGGCCGACCGCGACCGGCAAGAGCGCGCTCGCGCTGGCGCTGGCCGAGCGGCATCGGCGGCGAGATCATCAACTGCGATTCGACGGCGGTCTATCGCGGCTTCGACATCGGCACCGACAAGGTGCCGCGTCGACGAGCGGCGCGGCATCCCGCATCACCTGATCGACATCGCCGATCCGACCGAGGAGTACACGGCCGCGCAGTACGCGCGCGACGCGGCGCGGTCGATCCGCGACATCCACGCGCGCGGCCGGCTGCCGATTCGTCGTCGGCGGCACCGGCTTCTACTACCGCGCGCTGACGCGCGGCCTGTTTCCCGGGCCCGGGCGCGGACGCGGCGCTGCGCGCGCGGCTCGAAGCGATCGCCGACGCGCCGCGGCGTCGACCGTTTCTGCACCGGCATGCTGCGCGCGCGTCGATCCGGACGTCGGCGGCGCGCATCCAGCCGCGCGATCTGAAGCGGCATGGTGCGCGCGCTCGAAGTGTTCTTCCTGACCGGCCGGCCGCTGACGGCGCACTTCGCCGAGACGGCGTCGCCGATTCCCGGACGTGCGACGTGCTGGCGATCGGCGCTGCGGCTGCCGGCCGCGCAGATCGTCGGAGCGCGTCGACGCGGCGCGTCGACGAGCAGTTCGCGCGCGGGCTGCTCGACGAGATCCGCGGCGCTGCTCGCGCGCGGCGTGCCGGAGACGCGCGCGGCCGTTCGGCGGGCTCGTCTACCGCCAGGCGCTCGAGCACCTGCACGGCGTGCGCGACGAGGCGGCGACGCGCGCGCTCATCGCGCAGGAGAACCGCCGCTACGCGCGGCGCCAGTTGATCTGGTTCCGCAAAGAGCCTAATCTAATCTGGTTCGACGGCCCGGGCGAGTCGCGCGACGACGATCGCGCGCCGTGCAACGCGTCTCGATCGACGACGCCTACAGGAGATCGCCCGCTGATGGCGCCCGCCTCGGAATCGAAGTCGCCGCGCAGCCGAACATCCAGGACGTGTTCCTCAATTACGTGCGGCGCGAGAAGCTGCACGGTCACGATCCGCATGATGGACGGCAGCGAGCTCGAAGGGCGCATCAAGAACTTCGATCGCTTCGCGCTCGTGATCGATCACGGCGGCGCCGACCACATGATCTTCAAGCACGCGATCGCCGCGATCAGGACGCCGAAGCCGGTCGTCCAACTACTTCTCGCATCAGTAGCGGCGTGACCACGCCTTTCACGCCGAGCCATCGTCATCGTCCTCGACAGCGTCGGCATCGGCGAGCTGCCGGACGCGGCGGCGTACGGCGATCGAGGGCAGCGACACGCTCGGCAACATCGCGCGCGCGCGTGCCGCTGGCGTGCCGACGCTGCGCGCGCTCGGGCTCGGCCGCGTCGCGTCGCATCGGCGGCGCGCCGGCGCCGGCGACCGTCGCGCCGGCGCCGTCGGACGCATGGCGGAAGCGTCGGCCGGCAAGGACTCGGTGACCGGCCACTGGGAGATGATGGGCATCGTGCTCGATCGCGCCGTTTCCGACGTTTCCCGACGGCTTTCCCGCCGACGTCATCGCGGAGTTCGCGCGGCGGATCGGGCGCGGCGTGCTCGGCAACAAGGCGGCGTCCGGCACCGCAGATCATCGACGAGCTCGGCGCCGAGCACATGCGCACCGGCGCGCTGATCGTCTACACGTCGGCCGACAGCGTGTTTCAGATCGCCGCGCACGAAGACGGTCGTGCCGTGCCGGAGCTGTATCGCGCCTGCGAGATCGCCTACGAGCTCGTCGGCGAAGGGCTCGGCGTCGGCCGCGTGATCGCGCGGCCGTTCGTCGGCGCGCCGGGCGCGCTTCACGCGGACCGCGAACCGGCACGACTACGCGCTGCCGCCGTCCGGCGAGACGCTGCTCGATCGCTGACGGCCGCGTCGGTTGCCGGTCGTCGCCATCGGCAAGATCGAGGACCTGTTCGCGGGCCGCGGCATCGACGCGCGCGTTCACACGGCGAGCGACGACGACGGCATGGACCAGGTCGAGCGGCAGATGGCGGACGGTCGAGCGCGGCTTGATCTTCGCGAACCTCGTCGACTTCGACACGCAGTACGGCCACCGCAACGACGTCGACGGGCTACGCGGCGAACCTCGAGCGCTTCGACGCGCGGCTCGCGCGGCTGCTGCCGCGGCTGCGGCGACGACGACCTGCTCGTCGTCACCGCCGACCACGGCAACGATCCGACGACGCCGAGCACCGATCACTGCGCGCGAGTACGTGCCGCTGCTCGTGGCCGGCGCCGCGCGTGCGCGCCGGGCGTCGATCTCGGCACGCGCCGCGACGTTCGCCGACCTCGGCCAGACGCTGGCCGAGCTCTTCGGCGTCGGCCCGCTGCGCGCACGGCACGAGCTTTCTCGCAGCGAGACTGCACGCGCATGATCGACATGACACATCCGCGAACAGCTCGAAGCAGCGCGAGCGCGAGATCCTCGCGCCGCAGGCGGCCAAGAGCGCCGACTCGCGCGGCCGGCTGCGCGCCGAAGCCGGAAGACGACGTCCGGCCGGCGTTTCAGCGCGATCGCGATCGCATCATCCACTGCAAGGCGTTCCGCCGGCTGAAGCACAAGACGCAGGTGTTCTTCGCGCCGACCGGCGATCACTACCGCACGCGCCTGACGCACACGCTCGAGGTGTCGCAGATCGCGCGGACGATCGCGAAGGTGCTGCGGCTGCACGAGGAGCTGACCGAGGCGATCGCGCTCGGCCACGATCTCGGCCACACGCCGTTCGGCCACGCCGGCGAGCGCGTCATCGACCGCGCTGATGCCCGGCGGCTTCAACCACTACGAGCAGAGCCTGCGCATCGTCGACGTGCTCGAGAACGACGGCCGCGGGCTGAACCTCACGTGGGAGGTGCGCGACGGCATCGCCAAGCACTCGAAAGGCAAGTCCGGCGCGCCGGTCGGCATGGCCGCCGCGCTGCGCGCGAGCACGATCGAAGGGCAGATCATGCGCGTCGCCGATCTCATCGCCTACGTCAACCACGACATCGACGATGCGACGCGGGCCGGGCTGCTGACGGCGGAGGATCTGCCGCGCGAGCCGGTCGCGGTGCTCGGCGCGACCTCGTCGGCGCGCATCGCCACGCTGGTCAAGGACGTCGTCACCGAGACGCTCGCCGGCGGCCTGACCGAGATCCGGATGAGCCGACCGGTGCTCGACGCCGATGCTCGGCGCTGCGCAGCTTTCTGTTCGACGCGGTCTACGAGAACACGATCGCGACCGCCGAGTTCAAGAAGGCGTCGGACATCCTCAGCGGGCTGTGGGAGAAGGTGCGCGAGCGGCCCGGACGAGTTCCTCGACGCGCGCACGATCGAGACGGAAGGCCTCGACGCCGCCGCGCGCGACTTCGTCGCCGGCATGACCGACCGCTACGCCGTCCGCCTCTTCGAGCAGCTGTTCATCCCGAAGCCCTGGGCGATCGACTGACCGACACCGCCGCCAGCTATTGAGTCCGGCAGGTCGAGCCGTTGCCTACTCATCGCGCAGCGCGACGATCGGGCTGACGCGGCTCGCGCGCCGCGCCGGCACGTAGCTCGCCGCCAGGGTCACGACGGCGATGATTGCCGCAGCCGCCGCGAAGGTCGCGGGATCGGTCGGGGTCACCTCGAACAGCAGGCTCGAAAAAATCTTCGTCACAAAAAACGACACGAGCGTGCCAGCAGCGATGCCGAGAGCCGCAAGCGCGAAGCCCTGGCGCAGCACCATTCCGAGAATCGTTTCCGCCCGCGCCCCGAGCGCCATCCGGATGCCGATCTCCGCCGTTCGGCGAGCGACCGCGTGCGCGACGACCGCGTAGAGCCCCAGCGTGACGAACAGCACGGCCATCGACGCGCACAGCGCGGCCATCAGCGTATAGAACCGCGGCTCATCGAGCGATTTGTACACGCGCGCATCCAACGTCTGGAAGTCGGCGAGCGGAATGGTCGAGTCGATGGCGGTCAGCCGCCGCCGGATTTCAGGGATGACATTCTGCGGCGGCAGTTCGGCGCGGACCGCGATGCTGCCGTACGGGACCGCCGACTGCCTGAACGGAACATACATCGTCGCCACCGTGCTCGTCGCCAGACCGCGATCATGAATCGTCTTGATGACGCCGACGATCTCCCGAGGCCGGCTGTCGAACATCGTCGAGAGCTTCTGGCCGATCGGGTCGCTGTTCGCGAAATCGCGGCGCGCGAGCATTTCGTTGATGATTGCGACCGCCGGCGCGCTGGCGTCGTCGCCGGTCGTGAAGGCGCGGCCCCGAACGAGCGGAATGCCGACCGTTTGGAAGTAGTCCTCGCTCGTCACCTGGAAATTGCAGAAGAGCCGGTCGGAGGGTCTCGACGGCGCCGGACGTCCCTCGATCGTGAACGGCACGAAGGTGCCTTTTCGCGATTCGGGTGGAAGCAGTGTGATCCAACCGGCCGACGTGACGCCCGGAATCGCGCGGACGGCCTCGAGCATTCGCGCATAAAGCCGGACCTGCTGGTCCCTCGGATGATCGCTCGGGATCGAAAGGCTGAAGCCGAAGACGCCGTCCCGTCGAAAGCCCGGATCGACCGCGCTCAACCGCCACAGGCTATGCACGAGGAGCGCCGCTGTCGTCAGGAGCGCCAGGCCGAGCGCGATCTGCGCGACCATCAGCGCGCGCTGCACGTCGGCGATCCGGCGTCCGCCCGATGTACGAGTGCCGACGCCTCCGACGATATCCTCGCGTCGCCGCCCCGCATGGAGGGCTGGGAAGATGCCGGCCGCGACTGCCGCGACGGCGCACGCGGCGAAGGCGAACGCGAGCACAGCGAAGTCGATATGGATAGTACCGGACACCGGCAGATGAAACGGCGACACGCGCACCAGCACGTCGAGCAGCACGCGCGCGAGCAGAATCCCCAGGGCGCCGGCGGTCAAGGTCAGGCACGCGCTCTCGGTCAACATCTGTCGAACCAGCCGTGCGGTTGATGCGCCGACCGCTTTTCTGATCGCCATCTCGCGGCCCCGTACGACGGACCGCGAAAACAGCAGGTTCATGATGTTCGTGCAGGCAATCAGCAGCAACACGAGCGAGATGCCCAGTGTGAGCATCAGCGCCGGCCGCACGTGCCGCGTCGTTTCCGCGTGCAGCGATGCGAGGCGGACGGTCACGCCCCGCTCATGTGGACGCTCGCGCACGAGCCGTGTGGTGATCGCATTCACCTCCGCCTCCGCCTGCTCGACGCTGGCGCGGCTGGCGAGGCGTCCGATCGCAAACCATTGCGGCGACTCCTTGCCCCAGGTCTGCGCGATGTTCGCGACCGGAATCAGCAGGCCGACGTCGTCGGTGAAGTACGAGGCGTCCGCGCGTGGAAACTGAAAGTCGACCGGCAGCACGCCGACAACCGTATAAACGCCGCCATTCACGAGCATCGTCCGGCCGACCACCGCAGGGTCGCTGTGAAACGGGCCTGTCCAGATTGCGTGGCTGATGATGGCGGACAGATCAACCCGTGAGCTTCCGTGGCCGGCGAACGTGCTGCCGAGAGCGGCAGGAGTTCCGAGCGTCGACAGCAGCTCAGGGTCAATGGCGCCGGTGACGACCGAGAGCGATTCGGTCCCGATCGTGATCGGCAACTGCGTGAAGACGAAGCTGCCGATGGAGCTGAGCGCGCGGGTTTCCGCGCGCCACGCTTCGACCTCGGCGAGCGATACCGTTGCCCGCTCGGCGCCCACGCCCGAGTCTCGAAGCGTGCGGGAGAAGGCGACGAGACGCTGCGGCTCCGAGTAGGGCAGTGGCCGCAGCAGCACGGCCTCCACGACTGCGAAGATTGCGGTCGTCGCGCCCATCCCGAGGGTGAGAATCATGACCGCCACAGCCGTGAATGCTGGCGACCGTCTCATCGTCCGCAGGGCGTACCGGATATCGTTCCGGATCGATTCCATCTAGAAGGGGTCCTGGCATTCAGACGGATGCGCCGGGATACGGATAGCTGCGTGGTATATTGGGAGGTTCATGCTCTCGTTGAATCTCGCGAAGATCCGGACGGCGCAGGAGCGGTTCGAGCAGGTGTACCAGCCGGACGCAGCTCGCCACAGACGACGACGTTTCGCGTCGTCGCGCCGGTCGACGCTCGCGTTCGACATCTTCAAGGACAAGGAGCAGTTCCGGCTTGTCGGGCGCGGTCAAGACGACGCTCGAGCTGCCGTGCAGCCGGTGTCTCGAGCCGTTCACGCTGCCGGTCGACGCGTCGTTCGACCTGCGGTATCAGCCGCACACCGAGAACACCGGCGAAGGCGAGCGCGAGATCGAAGAGGACGATCTGACGACGGCGTTCTACGAGAACGACGAGATCGATCTCGGGCAGCTGATGCGCGAGCAGTTCTATCTCGCGCTGCCGATGAAGCCGCTGTGCCGCGACGACTGCCAAGGGCTTGTGCCCGATCTGCGGCACGAATCTGAATCGCGGGCGCGTGCGACTGCAAGCAGCGCGTGGGAAGATCCGCGGCTCGCGGCGCTGCGGGAGCTGCAGATCAGAGAACTGAAGAACTGAGAACTGAGAACTGAGAGCTGAGAAGCAACGATGCCGAATCCAAAACGACGACACTCCAAGACGCGGACGGCCAAGCGCCGCACGCACGACGCGCTGAAGCCGGTCGGCCTCAGCGAATGCCCGCACTGCCACGAGCCGAAGCCGCCGCACCGCGTCTGCGCGAACTGCGGCTACTACCGCGGACGCCAGGCCCGAGCGGTCGACGAAGACTAGGACTCGAGTCCGAGCCTGACACCTCGACCGATGATCTGGATCGCGCGTCGACGCGATGGGCGGCGACTTCGCGCCGCGGCACGTCGTCGACGGCGCGCTGGCGGCGGCGCGGCACTTCGATCTCGGCGTCGCTGCTCGTCGGCCGCGACGCGGCCGCTCGAAGCGGAGCTCGCGCGGCACGCTGATGTCGATCGCGACCGCGTCCGCATCGTCGACGCGCCGCGACGTCGTCGGCGATGGACGAGTCGCCGGCGGCGGCGCTGCGGCGCAAGCCGCGGCGCGTCGATCGCGGTCGCGGCCGAGCTGGTCGCGCGCGGCGAGGCGGCCGCGCTCTTCAGCGCCGGCCACACCGGCGCGACGGTGATGGCGGCGCACGGCGCGTTCGGCATGCTGCCGGGCGTCGATCGGCCGGCGCTCGCCGCCACGATTCCGACGCGCGGCGCGTCCGGCGGTGCTGCTCGACGTCGGCGCCAGCGTCGAATGCCGGCCGCAGCACCTGCTGCAGTTCGCGGTGATGGGCAGCGTGTACGCGCGCGTCGCGTTCGGCATCGACGCGCCGCGCGTCGGCCTGCTGTCGATCGGCGAGGAAGAGACCAAGGGCAACGAGCTGACGCGCGAGGCGCACCGGCTGCTGAAGGCGTCGCCGCTCGCCTTCATCGGCAACGTCGAGGCGCGCGACGTCTACAGCGGCGACGCCGACGTGATCGTCTGCGACGGCTTCACCGGCAACGTCGCGCTGAAGATCAGCGAAGGGCTCGTCGAGGTCGTCGAAGCGCTGCTCAGCGAGGAGCTGTCGAGCACGTTCGCGATGCGCGTCGGATCGCTGCTGACGCGGCGGGCGCTCCGGCACTTCCGCCGGCGCGTCGACTACTCGGAATACGGCGGCGCGCCGCTGCTCGGCGTCGCCGGGCGTCGCCATCGTCGGCCACGGCCGCTCGAGCGCCGAAGGCCGTGCGCAACGCCGTCGCGATGGCGTACCGCTTCGCCGTCCGACCGGTTCATCGAGCGCGTCGAGCAGGACATCGCCGCCGCCGGCGGTATCTCACCAGTGATCGCGTTCATCTTTCCCGGACAGGGCTCGCAGAAAGTCGGCATGGGCCAGGCGCTCGCCGACGCGTTTCCGATCTGCCGCGACACGTTCGCCGAAGCCGACGCCGCGCTCGGCGAGCCGCTCAGCCGCATCATCTTCGAGGGCCCCGAGGATCAGCTGACGCTGACCGAGAACACGCAGCCGGCGATCCTCGCGGTCAGCATCGCGGCGTACCGCCTGCTCGCGTCGCGCGGGCTCGACGCCGGCGTTCGTCGCCGGCCACAGCCTCGGCGAGTACTCGGCCAACGTCGCCGCCGGCACGTTCGCGTTCGCCGACGCGCTGCGCATCGTGCGGCGCCGCGGCCGCTACATGCAGGAGGCGGTGCCGGTCGGCGAGGGCGCGATGGCGGCGATTCTCGGCCTCGACGCCGAGACAGGTCGCGCAGGCGTGCGCGGAAGCGGCCGAGGGCGAGGTCGTCAGCCCGGCGAACCTGAACGGCGCCGGCCAGGTCGTGATCGCCGGCGCGCGCGACGCCGTCGGCGCGCGCCGGCGAGCGCGCGAAGGCGCTCGGCGCCAAGCGCGTCGATTCCGCTGCCGGTCAGCGCGCCGTTTCACTGCGCGCTGATGAAGCCGGCGCGAAGAGCGGCTGGCGCCGGAGCTGCGCGCGCTGCGCGGCGCACGACCCGCGCGTGCCGATCGTCGCCAACGTCGACGCGCGAGCCGAAGCGCGACGCGCACGCCGCGATCGAGGCGCTCGTGCGCGCAGGTGTCGTCGCCGGTGCGCTGGGAGGCGGTCGTGCGCCGCCTTGCGTCGGAAGGCGTCACAACGTATGTTGAGGTGGGTCCGGGCACGGTGCTGAGCGGCCTCGTGCGGAAGATTCACCGGACGCGACGGTCGTCAGCGTCGGCAGCCCCGACGATCTCGCGGCGGTCGAACGGCGCTGCTGCGCATGATTCCCGATGCATGTTCGAACTGACCGAATCGCGTCGCGCTCGTCACCGGCGCGTCGCGCGGCATCGGGCGCGCGATCGCGGCGCGGCTCGCGCGAGCAGGGCGCGACGGTCGTCGCCGCGGCGCGCGGCGACCACGCGCGCGAGACGGTCGCGGCGATCGTCGCCGACGGCGGGCACGCGCCGAAGCGCGTGAGCGCTCGACGTGACCGACGCGGCGGCGCTCGAGAAGCTGCCCGGCGGACATCGTCGAGCGCCACGGGCGGCTCGACATCCTCGTCAGCAACGCCGGCATCACGCGCGATCAGCTGCTGATGCGGATGAAGCGCGACGACTGGGACGCGGTGCTCGCGACGAACCTGACCGCGACGTTCGTGCTCGCGCAGGCGGCGATGCGGCCGATGCTCAAGCAGCGCGGCGGCCGGATCATCGCCGTCAGCTCGGTCGTCGGGCAGATGGGCAACGCCGGGCAGGCCAACTACGCGGCGTCGAAGGCCGGGCTGATCGGCTTCGCCAAGGCGCTGGCGCGCGAGGTGGCGTCGCGCGGCATCACGGTGAACGTGGTCGCGCCGGGCCTGATCGACACCGACATGACGCGGGCGATCGCGCGAGAAGGCGCAGGTCGACTGGGCGGCGCAGATTCCGCTCGGCCGGCTCGGCACGGTCGGACGACGTCGCGGCGGCGGTGTGCTTCCTTGCGTCGGACGAGGCATCGTATATTACAGGGCACGTTCTCGCCGTCAACGGCGGGATGTACATGTAGGAGGATTGAATGGCAGTAGCCGACAAAGTGAAGAGCATCATCGTGGAGCAGCTCGGCGTCGACGAAGAAGAAGTGACGCCGGATGCCTCGTTCGTCGACGACCTCGGCGCCGACTCGCTCGACACCGTCGAGCTCGTCATGGCGTTCGAGGAGGAGTTCGGGATCGAGATCCCCGACGAGGACGCCGAGAAGATCACGCGCGTCAAGGAAGCGGTCGAGTACATCGAGTCGCACGCGAAGAGCAAGAAGTAGGACGCGGCGACAGAGGCAGAATGACTAACAGACGACGAGTCGTCGTCACGGGCATCGGCCTGGTGTCGTCGCTCGGCATCGGCACCGAGCCGAACTGGGCGGCGCTCTGCGCCGGGCCAGAGCGGCATCGGGCCGATCACCAAGTTCGACGCGACGCAGTTCGCGACGCGGATCGCGGGCGAGGTCAAGGGCTTCGACCCGCTGCAGTTCATCGAGAAGAAAGACGTCAAGAAGATGGACGTCTTCATCCAGTACGCGATTGCGGCGTCGCAGTTCGCGATGGACGACGCCGGGCTGCACGATCACGCCGGAGATCGCGCCGCGCGTCGGCGTGTTCATCGCGTCGGGCATCGGCGGGTTCACGACCATCGAGCGCGAGCACAAGGCGCTGCTCGAGGGCGGCCCGCGCAAGATCTCGCCGTTCTTCATCCCGTCGGCCATCATCAACCTCGCCGCCGGCCAGGTCTCGATCCGCTTCGGCGCCAAGGGGCCGAACTCCGCGACCTGCACGGCGTGCTCGGCGTCGGCGCACGCCATCGGCGACGCGTTCGAGATCATCCGGCGCGGCGACGCCGACGTGATGATCGCGGGCGGATCGGAGGCGGCGATCACGCCGATGGGCGTCGGCGGGTTCGGCGCGCTGCGCGCGCTGTCGACGCGCAACGACGAGCCGGAGCGCGCGAGCCGGCCGTTCGACAAGGATCGCGACGGCTTCATCGTCGGCGAAGGCGCCGGCGTGCTGATCCTCGAGGAGCTACGAGCTGGCGCAAGCGCGCGCGGCGCGCGGATCTACGCCGAGCTCGTCGGCTACGGCATGTCGGCCGACGCGTACCACATCACCGCGCCGTCCGAAGACGGCGACGGCGCCGTTCCGCGTCATGCAGCGCGGCGCTGCACGAGCGCCGGCATCGAGCCGACGGCAGGTCGACTACATCAACGCGCACGGCACCTCGACGCCGCACGGCGACAAGCTCGAGACGCTCGCCATCAAGCGCTGCTTCGGCGAGCACGCGCGGAAGCTCGCCGTCTCGTCGACCAAGTCGATGACCGGCCACCTGCTCGGCGCCGCCGGCGGCCTCGAGGCCGGCATCACCGTCGCTCGCCGTCCACCACCAGGTCGCGCCGCCGACGATCAACCTCGACCACCCGGACGCCGACTGCGACCTCGACTACGTGCCGAACGTCAAGCGCCGCGCTGCTCGATCGAGTACGCGCTGTCGAACTCGTTCGGCTTCGGCGGCACCAACGCCGCGCTGCTGTTCAAGCGATACGAGGCGTGAGGCACGTAGCGCACGGGGTCGTAACGAATCGCCGAGTCGGGCGATGACCCAGCGTAAGTCACACGACCCGATGCAACAGTGAATTGATGAAGATCGCCGTCTGCATCAAGCAGGTCCCCACCCGCGACTGGCAGCCGCGCCTCAACGACGACAAGACCTGGATTCGCGAGCAGGACGCCAGCTTCGAGATGAACGAGCCGGACGCCTACGCGCTCGAAGAGGCGCTGCGGCTCAAGGAGAAGCACGGCGGCGAAGTGGTCGTCTGCTCGGCCGGGCCGGCGCGCGTGGCGCAGGTGCATCCGCGAAGCGCTGGCGCGCGGCGCCGATCGCGCGATTCACGTCGAGGACGATGCGCTGGCCAGCGCCGACGCGTTCGTGCGTGGCCGACGCGCTGGCCGCGGCGATGAAGGACGAGCAGTTCGATCTCGTCCTCACCGGCCTGCAGTCCGACGATCAGGGCTTCGCGCAGACCGGCGTCATCCTCGCCGAGCGGCTCGGCCTGCCGCACGCGACGATCATCATGGAAGTGCAGGTCGCGGAGCGGCGCGCTGCGCGTGAAGCGCGAGCTCGAAGGCGGCTGGTTCCAGTGGGTCGCGATGCCGCTGCCGGCGGTGCTGACGATCCAGAGCGGCATCAACCAGCTGCGCTACGCCACGCTCAAGGGCATCATGGCGGCGAAGAAGAAGGAGATCCGCAAGGCGCGCGCGTCCGCCGGCGCGTCGCCGCAGCAGCAAGATCGTCAGCCTCTACGTGCCCGAGAAGGGCAAGAAGACGCAGATGATCGCGCGGCTCGCCGGCCGAAGCGGCCAAGGAGCTGGTGCGCAAGCTGCGCGAAGAAGCGCGGGTGATCGCGATGATCCTCGTCATCGCCGAGCAGCGCGACGGCAAGCTCAATCGCGCGACGTGGGAAACGATCGCGGCGGCGCAGCAGCTCGCGGCGACGCGGCGGCCGATCGCCGTCGCTCGTGCCGGGCGCGCAGCGTCGGCGCGGTCGCGGCCGAGCTCGCCGCCGCCGCAGGTCAGCGAAGTCGTCACGGTCGAGCATGCCGGCGCTCGAGCCGTACACGCCCGACGGCTACACGGCGGCGCTGCAGCAGGCGATCGACGCAGCTGTCGCCGTCGCTCGTGCTGCTGCCGCACACCTATCAGACGCGCGACTTCGCGCCGAAGCTCGCCGCGCGCCTCGACCGCGCGCTCATCACCGACGTCACCGGCGTCAAGAGCGGCGGGCGGCGCGACCGCGTTCGTGCGGCCGATGTTCCAGGGCAAGCTGACCGCCGACGTCGTGCCGCAGGGGCCCGCGCCGCACTTCGTCACGTTCCAGATCGGCGCGTTTCGCGCCGACCAGGCCGCGAAGGGCGCGGCGGCCGCGCCGGTGCGCGCGCTCGACGTCACCGATCGACGCGTCCGCGATCCGCGCAGAAGCCGGAGGCGCCGTTTCAGGAAGCCAAGCAGGCGGTCGATCTGTCGCAGGCCGAGCGGATCGTCGTCGGTCGGCCGCGGCATCAAGGAGCAGCGAACATCTGCCGCTCGCGCAGCAGCTCGCCGACGCGCTCGGCGCCGAGATCGCCGCGTCGCGGCCGATCTGCGACGCGGGCTGGCTGCCGATGGAGCGCCAGGTCGGCAGCTCGGGACAGACGGTCGCGCCGAAGCTCTACCTCGCGCTCGGCATCTCCGGCGCCATCCAGCATCTGGTCGGCATGAAGGGCGCGAGCACGATCGTCGCGATCAACAAGGATCCCGACGCGCCGATCTTCGAGGTCGCCGACTACGGCATCGTCGGCGATCTGTTCGAGATCGTGCCGGCGATGATCGAGGCGCTCAAAGCGTGACACGAATGTAACCGCGGAGCCCGCCGAGATCGCAGAGCGAAACGATCTCTCTGCGTGCTCTGCGATCTCTGCGGTTGAGTCTGTGGACGGCCACGCTCGTCCTCTGGCTCCTCGTTCCTCGCGTTTGCCGGCGCCTTCGCGGCGCAGGTGCGCGACGCGCGTCCGGCTGATCGCCGCCGCGCCGAACACCTTCTCGCTCGACCACCTCGCCGTTCCGCGTCAGCCGCTTCGTCGTCGACGTCCTCCTGCAGCGCCAGACGATCCGCGAGCGGCCCGCTCGCCGGCGCTGGCGCACGCGTTCGTGTTCTGGGGCTTCGTCGCGTTCGGCGGCTACACGACCGTCGAGTTCCTGCACGGCCTCGGCATCGTCGACCTGACGCACACGCGGCTGGTTCGACGCGTACCGCCTCGCGCTGACGCCGTTCGCGGCGGCCGTGCTCGTCGGCATCGTCTATCTGCTCGATCCGGCGCGCGTTCGTGCGGCCGGTCGGCGCTCGGCGACGAAGGTGTCGGTCGAGTCGATCGTCATCGCGCTGTTCATCGCGGCGCTGATGGTCACGTTCCTGCTCACGTTCCGGCTGGACGAGGAGCACGACTGGCGGGACGGATCAACTGGTGGGCGCACATGCTCGTGATCCTCGCGTTCCTGGCGCTGATCCCGGCGTCGAAGCATTTTCATCTCGTGCTGTCGCCGATCACGGTGTTCCTGAAGTCGCCCGAGCTCGGCAACCTGCCGAACCTCGATTTCGAGAAGGAGCAGGTCGGCCTCGAGACGGTCAAGGATCTCGGCAGCAAGATGGTGCTCGACGCGTTCACGTGCGTCGAGTGCGGCCGCTGCCAGGTGAATTGTCCCGCGTGGGGCGCCGGCAAGGAGCTGAACCCGAAGACGATCATCCTGCAGACGCAGGAGCGCGCTGCTCGCAGGCGAGCGCGACAAGAAGCTCGGCGAGGTCTATTCAGAGAAGGTGCTGTGGCAGTGCACGACCTGCGGCGCCTGCGAGAACCAGTGCCCGGTCGGCATCGAGCACCTGCCGATTCTGATCGGCTCGCGGCGCGGCCTGGTGTCCAACGGCGACGCGCCGGAGTATCTCGGCGCGATGTACAACCACCTCGAGCGCCGCAGCAACATCTGGGGCCTCGGCTACGACCAGCGCACAGAAGTTCGTCGACGTCGGCCGAGCTCGAGACCTTCGATCCCGCGAAGCACGACGTGCTGGTGTGGCTCGGCTGCGCCGGCTCGTTCGAGGCCGATTTTCAGAAGTCGCTGCGCTCGCTGTTCGAGATCCTCCGCGCGCGCGGCGTGAAGTTCGGCGTGCTGTCGAAGGAGAAGTGCACCGGCGATCCGGCCAAGCGGACCGGCAACGAGTACATGTTCCAGGAGCTCGCGACCGCGAACATCGAGGAGCTGAAGGCCGCCGGGCCGAAGAAGATCCTGACGTCGTGCCCGCACTGCGTGAAGACGATCGGCGACGACTACCGCCGCTTCGGCTACGAGGTCGAGATCGTCCACTCGTCGGTGTTCGTCGAGGAACTGCTGCGCGACGCGACATCGAACCGCGACGGCGATCGTTCCGACGATGCGACGGTGACCTTCCACGATCCCTGCTACCTCGGACGCTACGGCGGCAAGGTCGACGAGCCGCGCGCGCTGCTGACGCGCTTCGGCGCGCGACATCAGCGAGCCCGAGCGCAACCGCGAGAACCCGTACTGCTGCGGCGCCGGCGGCGGGCTGCTGTTCGCCGACAAGGAAGAGGAGCCGGGCACGCGCATCAGCGACGTCCGGTTCAAGCAGCTCCAGGCCACCGGCGCCGACACGGTCGTCACCGCGTGTCCGTTCTGCTCGATCATGCTGAAGGGCGCGCAGGCCAGCGCCGGCGCGAGCGGCGGCGAGATGCAGTTCGTCGACCTGATGACCTATGTGAACGGCAGATTGCAAAACGACGCCGGCGGCGAGGCCGCGCGCGAGTATGAGAAGCGCCTGCGGCATGCGAGCCGACGAGTAAATCCGAGGCGAGCATCGGCGTAAGTTCGCGCCGGGTGAGGCCCGGCGCAAGTAGTAAGTAAGCAGCCGTCTGAATAGCGCGAGCGATTGGCGGACTCACGCGTGAAGCGTTTCGAAGCGGCCGCGATCGCGACGCTCGGCTATCGAATCGTCGCCGCGCTCGGCTCGACGTTCCGGTGGCGTACCGAAGGGCTCGAGCACCTCGATCGCGTCGCGGCGGCCGGCCGGCAGCCGATCATGGCGTTCTGGCACGGACGCATCCTGCCCGCCACCTATTTACTTCCGCCGCCGCGGCATCGTCGTCATCACCAGCGAGAACTTCGACGGCGAATGGATTGCCGGCATCATCGAGCGGTTCGGCTACGGCACGGCGCGCGGCTCGACGTCGCGCGGCGCGCGGAGAGCGCTCCTGCAGCTTCGGCGCGACATGGCCGGCGGCAAAGCCGTGGCGTTCACCGTCGACGGCCCGCGCGGCCCGGCGCGCGTCGCGCAGGCCGGGGCGGTCTGGCTCGCGAAGGCGACCGGAAATCCGGTCGTGCCGTTTCACATCGAGGCGAACCGGTACTGGCACGTCAAAAGCTGGGATCGCACGCAGATACCGAAGCCATATGCAACGGTTTCGCTGACAATCGGCGAACCGCTCGAGGTTTCCGGCGACGCCGACGACGCGCGACTCGAGGTTGCGCGCGCAATGCTCGAGGAGCGTCTACACTCGCTAGAAACGGCGACGCGCGCGCCAGCCGGGGTTGCGGAACGGTGACCTCCGAACCCGACGTAATGCCGCGACCCTCACATTTGTGGGCAAAACGACCATATCGTCGGTGAGCGCGCGCGGCGCGCACGTCCGGAGCGCAGTTTTTCGCGGCACGGTGGTTGCTGCGCGGGGCGCTATGTCGAAATACGGGTATCTGCGTGGCGCTCGGGCTCGCCCTCGCGACGGCGGGCGCTCGCGCGCAGAGCCAGATGAGCGCCGCGCAGCTCGCCGACGCGGGCTGGCAGGCCGTCGACAACAATGAGCCGGACAAGGCCGCGTCGTTCTTTCGCCAGGGCTTGACGTTGCAGCCACGCGACGCGGTGCTGAATTTCGGCGCCGGCGTCGCGGCGCATATGCAGGGGCGCGACCACGACGCGGTGCCGCTGCTGCAGAACGCGGTGGAGTACGAACCGCGCCTCATTGAAGCCTCGGCGCTGCTCGGAGAGATCGAATACAGGCAGGGCGACCTGGATCTCGCGATCAGGACCTACGAGGCGGCAGTTGCGCGCGCTCCGCGCAACACCGCGATGAAGCGGAAGCTCGAGGCGTGGCGCAACGAGGCGACGGCCTACCAGCAGTTCGATACGCTCAGGGACGATCGGTTCTCCATCATGTTCGAGGGTCCGGTCGAGCGGCAGCTTGCGACCCGCGCGACGGCAGTGCTCGGCAGCTCGTTCTGGCGCATCGGCCAGGCGATCGGCTCGTATCCGAGCGACTCCCTCAACGTCATTCTCTATACGGATAAGCAGTTTCGCGACATTACCGGCGCGCCCGAATGGGCGGGCGGTGGTTTCGACGGGCAAATCCGGATGCCCGTTCGCGGCGCGCTGCAGAACGTGCAGGAGTTCGACCGCGTGCTGACGCACGAGCTCGCCCACGCGATGCTCCGCGCCGTCGCACCGAGGAACGTGCCGGTGTGGCTGAACGAAGGGCTCGCGATGCATTTCGAAGGCTACGATGCCGCCGGAGTCGAGCGGCAGCTGTTGGCGGCCCGGCTCTACGTGCCGCTCGCCGCGCTGAAAAGCAGCTTTACGCGGTTGAATACGGCGCAAGCCAATGTCGCGTACGCGGAGAGTCTGTTTGCGACGACGGCGCTTCTCGACCTGATTGGTCCAGGCCTTCCCGACCTGTTGCAGGATCTGAACGGCGGTCAGCAGATCGAGCAAGCCGTCGAACGCTATGGCGTGACGTTTCCCGACTTCGAGGCAGCCTTGGCGCGCCGGGTCGGTGTGCGTCTTCCGACGCGCCACTAAACATTCCGCAGAGCCGCCACGACATTTCGGTGCATCGCGCGCCTCGCCGGTAGATACGCCGCGAGCGTGGCGACCGCGATCACCGTCAGCATGACGGCGGCATACGTCGTGACATCCAGCGGGCTGACGCCGAACAGCAGCGACGACATCAACCGCGTGAGAGCCGCGGCCGCGACAAGTCCCACGCCGACCCCGACCGCCGCCATCGCGACACCTTGCCCGACGAACATGCGCTTGAGCGCGCTCGTCTGCGCGCCGAGCGCCATCCGGATGCCGATTTCCTGGGTGCGCTGCGCCACGACGTAGCCGATCACGCCGTAGATGCCGACGAAACCGAGAAGCAGCCCCATGCCGGCCGCCGTCGCGAGCAGCGTGAGCGCGAACGAGGTTCGCGCAAGCGAGCGCTGATACACGTCCGCAAGCGTGCGCACGTCGGAGAGCGGAAGGTTCGGGTTCACCTCCCACACCGCTTGCTGCAGCTCGCGAAGGAAGCCCTCCGTTCCGGCGCGCTCCGTGCGGACGAGGAACGTGGCAGACCCGAACGCGATGCTCGGCGCGCCCCAGAAATGATCCATCAACGCCGGGAAATAGACGATCGGCGGCGGCCGCCGGCTCATGCCATCGTCGTGCAGATCGCCGACGACCCCGACGATTTCGCGCCACGGATCTGCCGGTGACGCGCGCACGCGCTTGCCGAGCGCGCCGGAGATCGTCCCCCACTCCGCGCGGGCGAGATTGGCTGCGACGATCGCGACAAGTCTTCTGCCGTACAAATCCTCCCACGCGAACGGGCGTCCTGCGAGAACCGGCACGCCGAGCGTCTGGAAATACGCCGGAGAGATGAACTCGAAGCGCCGAAGTGGCCGCGGCTGGCCTTCGGTGTAAGCGGTGCTCTCGGATGTCAGAACGGTGTCGTTCGTGTTGCCGCCGGCGAGCGGCGGGATGTCGACAAACGCCGCGGACGAGACGCCGGGAATTGCGGCGATCCGATTGACGATTGACTGTTGCGTTCGCGCGACCTGCTCGGGGTTCGAGATGTCGGTGAACGCGATGCCGATGTGCGTCAGCTGCACGTGCTCCGGCTGCGAGAAGCCGGGATGCACGCGGCTGAGCGCCTGGAACGTCCGAATCATCAAGCCTGAGCAGACCAACAGGACGAGCGCAATCGCCACTTGTACGACAACCAGCGCGGTCCGTGCGCGGTGGCGCTCACGGCTGTGCGACATCGTGCGGCTTCCTCCCGCCAGGGCCGCGGACAGCGCCGGACGCACGTACTTCAACACGGGCAGCAGCCCGAACAGGAGACCAGTGAGAATCGAGATCGCAAATGCGAACAGCAGGACGAGCCGATCGATCGAGATGTCCTCCTGCCGTGGCAGGTGCGCAGGGCCGAGCGTCAGCAGCACATGGAGGCCCGAGTAAGCCACGCCGAGGCCGGCGGCGCCGCCGAGCAGGCCAAGGAGAACGCTCTCCGTCATGAGCTCACGTGCGAGCCGCGTCCACGAGGCGCCGAGCGCCGCGCGGATCGCCAACTCCTGCTGGCGCCCGCTCGCGCGGACCAGCAGGAGGTTCGCGACGTTCGCGCAGGCAATCAGCAGCACGAGGGCAAGCGCGCCCATCAGTATCCAGAGCATCGTGCCCGAGTCGCCGACGACTTGCTGTTTGAGCGGGCGGAGCCGCGGCACGAGCGGGTGCTGCAGAAATCGCTCCCGCGTGTAGCCCGCCGGTGGTGGAAAACGCTCGATCGCGACGCGAACGAGGCGGGCGAGATCGGCGGACGCCGCGCTCAAGGGCACGCCAGGCTTCAAGCGAGCGATGCTCGAAAACACATATCGCCCGAGCGTGACCTGCGTTCGATCCAGCTGGAATGGCGCGATGATGTCGACGTGCGCGTCGAGGAACCTGAACGCGGCCGGCATGATGCCGATCACCGTGGATGCCTGACCGTCGACAACGAGGCGACGGCCGAGCACTGACAGGTCGCCACCGAACCGGCGCTGCCAGTATCCGAACGTCAGCATGATCGTCGGCGGCCGTCCCGGCGCATCATCGTCATCCGAAAATTGCCGTCCGGCGAGGGGAGCGATGTCGAGAACAGGGAGGAGGTCGGACGTGACGAGGAGCGTGTTCACCTGTTCGGGCCGATCCAGGCCGGTGATGTTCGACGCTGCTGTCCGCCAGAGGCCGATGCCGGCAAGCGTTCGATTGTCTTCGCGGTAGGTGAAGTACAGGTACGGCGCCGACGGAAGCTCATCGTCGGCGTTCGCCCCACCGAGATGGCCGACCGAGACCAGCGCGCTCGCGTTCGGATAAGGAAGCGGCTTCAGCAACACGCCGTTGACGATGCTGAAGATGGCGGTGTTCGCGCCGATGCCGACCGCGAGGGTCGCGATCACAGCTGCCGTGACGCCGGGTGTGCGCCTCAGCGAGCGCATGCCGAACCGGACATCACGCCACAGAGTCTCGAGCAGCGGCAGGCCACGCTGATCGCGATACGCTTCTTTCGTACGCGCGAGGCCGCCCATGTCGCGTCGCGCGGCGAGCCGCGCTTCGTCGGCGGGCAGGCCGCGCGCTCGGTACTCCCCTTCGAGTGCGTCGAGATGATAGGTCAGTTCCCGATCGAGCTCGGCATCGAGATGCCGCGATCGGAACAGGGAGAGCAGACGGCCTATCATTTGTCCGCCGGTTCAGCGAGAAAGCGCTGCATCAGCGACACGGTGCGCGCCCAGCTTGCGGATTCCTCGGCGATCTGCCTGCGCCCCCGCGCCGTCAGCTCGTAGAACTTCGCCTTCCGGTTGTTGTCCGAAACGCCCCACCGGGATTTGATCCAGCCGCGCTGCTCCAGGCGGAGCACCGCCGGATAGAGCGTTCCCTGATTGAGATCGAGGATCCCCTCTGACATCTGGAGAATCCGTTTCGCGAGACCGAATCCGTGCTGCGGCCCCAGTGTTTCGAGTGTTCGCAGCACCATCAAGTCGAGCGTGCCCTGGAGCACTTCTTTCGGCATTCTACAGGAGTGTGTATCCGCTCATTTAGAATGTCAACATGAAGCGGTTGAGATACAGTTGAAAACCGGATGTCGCTGCTCCTCGTCCACTCGGATCGATTTGCCGAACATCAGACGCCGCCAGGCCATCCCGAGCGCCCGGAGCGCGCCGAGGCCATGGACGCCGTCGCCGCCCGATGGCAGAGCCGCGGAATAGAGGTCGTGGCGCCGCGGGAAGCGACGCATGCGCAGCTCGCGCGCGTTCACGGCGCGGACTATCTCCGGATGTTCGAATCGACGCGGGGCCGGGCGGTTGCGCTCGACCCCGACACGTATACGTCGCCCGAGTCGTATGACGTTGCGCTCCTGGCCGCCGGCGCCGCGATCGACGCGGCAGAGCGGGCGCTCGGCACGTCGCAGCTCTCGGCGCTCGCGCTCGTACGGCCGCCCGGGCATCACGCCGAGCGCGATTCGGCGATGGGGTTCTGCCTGCTCAACAACGTCGCCGTCGCGGCAGCGCACGCGCGCACGGTCGGGGCCGATCGCGTCGCGATCGTCGATTACGACGTCCATCACGGCAACGGCACGCAGCACATCTTCGAAGCGGACCCGGATGTGCTGTATGTCTCCACGCATCAGTATCCGTACTATCCAGGCACCGGCGCGCCATCCGAAGTTGGTGCGGATGCCGGTAAAGGCGCCACGGTGAATGTTGCGCTCGAGGCCGGCGCTGTTGACGAGGACTACGAACGCGTGTTCGCGGAAGTCGTCCTGCCGGTGCTCCGGCAATTCCGTCCCGACCTGCTCCTCGTATCGGCCGGCTTCGACGCGCATGAACGCGATCCGCTCGCCGGCATGCGGCTGACGACCCCGTCGTTCGCGGCCATGACGATGGAGCTTCGCGCCGTGGCGAACGAGTGCTGCGCCGGCCGCATGGCGCTGGTCGTCGAAGGCGGGTACGACCTCGAAGCGCTGGCTGCTTCGCTCGACGCCGTGGCTGAGGCGATCTCCGGACCGAGCGGTGCCGCGCGATGGCCGCAGAGCGGCATCAAGTCGACGCGGGGACGCGCCGCGGCCGAGGCGACCAAGCGCGCGCTCGCCCCGTTTTGGCAGTTACAATAGCTCTTGCTGGCCCGCGGCCAGCCACCGGCACTTGCAGAGCCACTAGCAACTAGGCACAAGCCACTAGCCACTAGGCACAAGCCACTAGCCACTAGCCACTAGCCACCTGAGAATGACCGACTACAAGCCGCAGCAGCTCGACAAGAAATGGCAGCGCCGTTGGACTGCTGATCGCGCATTCGAAGTGGCCGAAGATCCGAAGCGCCCGAAGTTCTACTGCCTGGAGATGTTCGCGTACCCGTCAGGCCACGCGCACGTCGGCCACGTCCGCAACTACATCATCGGCGACGTGATGGCGCGGACCAAGCGGATGCGCGGCTTCAACGTGCTGCATCCGTTCGGGTGGGATGCGTTCGGCCTGCCGGCGGAGAACGCCGCGATCAAGACCGGCACGCACCCCGGAGAAGTCGACGCTCGACAACATCGCCCACATGAAAGGGCAGCTGCAGCGGCTCGGGATCAGCTACGCGTGGGAGCGCGAGATCGCGACGTGCCTGCCGAGTTACTACAAGTTCAACCAGTGGATCTTCCTGAAGATGTTCGAGCGCGGCCTCGCGTACCGCAAGCGCTCGACGGTGAACTGGTGTCCGAGTTGCCAGACGGTGCTCGCCAACGAGCAGGTCATCGACGGCGCCGTGCTGGCGCTGCGGCTCGACGGTCGTCGCCCGCGAGCTCGAGCAGTGGTTCTTCCGCATCACCGCAGTATGCCGACGAGCTGCTTGCAGGGCCTCGACACGCTGACCGACTGGCCCGAGAAGGTCGTCGTGATGCAGCGGAACTGGATCGGGCGATCGGAAGGCGCCCGCGTGAAGTTTCCGCTCGAGCGCGTCGATCAGATGGCCCGGATGCCAACGTCGAAGTGTTCACGACGCGCATCGACACGATCTTCGGCGCCAACTTCATCGTGCTCGCGCCGGAGCATCCGCTGGTCGAGCAGTTTGCCGCCGCGTCAGCCGATCCGGCGGCGCTTCCGCGCCAAAGTCGCAGGCGTTCCGCTCGCAGGATCGCGACGCCCGGATGGGCGGCAAGGAGGGCTTCGACACCGGCCGACAGGCGATCAACCCGTTCACGAGCAAGCCGGTGCCGATCTGGGTCGCCAACTTCGTGCTCGGCGAATACGGCACCGGCGCGATCATGGGCGTGCCCGGCCACGATCAGCGCGACTTCGAGTTCGCGAAAGCGTACGACCTGCCGATCACCGTCGTCGTCCAGCCGGACGGCGCGCCGATCTTCCGTCGAGACGATGACCGAGCCGTCACGAAGGTGCAGGACGACTCGTCAACTCGGGCGAATTCAACGGGCTGGAGAGCGGACGAGGCCAACCGCCGGATGACCGCCGACGCCAAAGAGCGCGGCATCGGCGAAGGCACGGTTCAGTACCGGCTGAAGGACTGGGGCATCTCGCGCCAGCGCTACTGGGGCACGCCGATTCCGGTGATCTACTGCGAGAAGGACGGCGTCGTCGCCGTGTCCCGTACGAGGAGCTGCCGGTCGCAGCTGCCGAAGGTGACGACGTTCACCGGCCGCGGCGATTCGCCGCTGGCGCAGGTGCCGGAATTCGTCAACGTCACGTGCCCGAAATGCGGCGGCCCGGCGCGGCGCGAAACCGACACGATGGACACGTTCGTCGATTCGTCGTGGTATTTCCTGCGCTTCTGCGATCCGCACGAACAGCGACGCTGCCGTTCGATCCCGCGGCGGCGGCCTACTGGATGCCGGTCGATTTCTACAGCGGCGGCGTCGAGCACGCGATTCTGCACCTGCTGTACTCGCGCTTCTTCACGCGCGTGCTGCGCGACGTCGGCCTGGTCAACTTCGACGAGCCGTTCAAGCGCCTGCTGACGCAGGGCATGGTGCTCAAGGACGGCGCCGTGATGTCGAAGTCGAAGGGCAACGTCGTCGATCCGGACGACATGCTGCAGAAGTACGGCGCCGACGCGCTGCGGCTGTACGTGATGTTCGTCGCGCCGCCGGAAAAAGAAGTCGAGTGGAGCGACGCCGGCCTCGAGGGCAGCTTCCGCTTCCTGTTCCGCGTCTGGCGGCTCGTCGATCACTGGGCGGAGACGATCGGCGGGGAAGGCATACCCGCGTGCGGCGACGATTGCACGGATGCCGAGCGGGCGCTGCGGCGGAAGACGCACGACACCATCCGCCGCGTGACCGAGCGACATCGAAGAGCGGATGCACCTGAACACCGCGGTGTCGTCGCTGATGGAGCTCGTCAACGAGCTCTACGCGTTCAGCGAGAGCACCGCGCACGGCGCGCCGACCCGCGCCGAAGCGCCGGTCGGCCGGGTCGAGCGGCCGCAGACGATCGCCGTGCTGCGCGAGGCGATCGACGCGCTGGTCGTGATGCTCTCGCCGTTCGCGCCGCACACGGCCGAGGAGCTGTGGCAGATGCTCGGCCATGCCGGACGGCCTCGCCGCCGGCGACCTGGCCGTCGTTCGATCCCGAGGTGGCGAAGGCCGAGGAAGTCGTCGTGCCGGTGCAGATCAACGGCAAGGTGCGCGCGCGGCTGACCGTCGCCGCCGGCGCTGTCCGACGATCGAGCTGCGCGAGCTGGCGCTCGCGGACGCCGCCGTGCAGACGCCATACACGAGGCAAGACGATTCGGAAAGTGGTCGTCGCGAAGGGACCGCTTGTCAGCATGGTGGTGTCATGATCGACGTCGAGGCGAGCCGCTGTCTGGTGCGTCGGTGTCCTGCGCGTCCTTTGTGTGCTCGGCGTCTGTTCCGCATCGGCTGCGGCTACGCGCTCGCCGGCCGCGGCTCGTTTCTGCCCGCGTACATCAAGACGATCGGCGTGCCGACATTCACGAACCGCACGACGGTCTTCAACCTCGAGACGCTGCTGACGCAGAAGGTGCGCTCCGAGTTCATCGGCCGCGGCAAGTACACAGTCTTGCCGCAGGCGACCGGCGTCGATGCGCTGCTCATCGGCGAGGTCACCGCGATCACGATTGTGCCGGCCAGCTTCACGCCGAACCAGCTGGCGTCGCGCTACACGATCACGATGACGCGCACGTATCGAGCTGCGCGACATGCGCGAGAACAAGGTGCTCTGGGAGAACCCGAGCCTGATGTTCCGGCAGGAGTACGAAGCGACGAGCGGCACGAACGCGCGTCGATCCCGCGGCGTTCTTCGGCCAGGACACGAACGCGCTCGATCGGCTCAGCACCGAGTTCGCGCGCACGATCGTCAGCGCGATCCTGGAGGCGTTCTGATCGCGCCATGCCTGATCGCCACCGCGCGCCGCCGTTCCGCACAAGCAGATCGCAGTCCGGCGACGACCGGATCGCCGATCTATCTCCTTCAGGGCGAAGACGACGTCGAGAAGTCGGCGCTGGCGGCGGAGTTCGCCGAGCTCGTCGAAGAAGGGCTGCGCGCGTTCAACGTCGAGCGCATTCACGCCGGCGACATGACGACCGGCGACAGGCTCGCCGACGGCGTCGGCTCGATCGTCGCCGCCGCGCGCACGCTGCCGATGATGGCGCCGCGGCGCGTCGTCACGGTGCTGCAGGCGGAGACGCTGCTGGCGCCGAAGCGCGAGAGCGAGGCGGCGACGCGCGCGCTCGAGCAGCTCGAAGCGCTCTTCAAAGCGCCCGAGCCGCAGACGACGCTGGTGCTCGTCGCGACGCGCGCTCGACAAGCGCAGCCGGCATGTACAAGCTGCTGCTGAAGCAGGCGACGATCGTCGAGTGCGGCGCGATCGAGGATCAGGCGGACGCCGAGCGCTGGGTGCGGCACGCGCGTCGCGGCGGCGGGCGCGGAGATCGAGCCGGCGGCGGCGCGGCTGCTCGCGCAGCGCGCGGGCACCGACGTCAAGCGGCTGCGCGGCGACGTCGATCGTCTGCTGCTCTACGCGCTCGGCCAGAAGACGATCACGGTCGACGACGTGCGCGAGGTGGCCGGGCCGGCGGCGCTGCAGGACGACTGGGCGATGACCAACGCGATCGAAGCGGGGCAGGCGGGCGAGGCGCTGCGCCAGCTGGCGCTGATGCTCGACGCGGGCGCGCCGGCCGAGAAGATCCTCGGCCAGCTCGGCTGGCTGGTGCGGACGAAGTTTCCGGCGCTCGCGCCCGGCGACGTGCCGGCCGGCGGTCGAGGCGCTGTTCCGCACGGACCTGGACCTCAAGCGGTCGGCCGGCGATCCGCGCGTCCTGCTCGAGCGGCTGGTCGTCGAGTTGTGTGCGGGGAACGCGGGCGCGCGGAGCCGTCAGGCGCTGGTAGGGGCGCCTGGGCCGCCCTCAGGACCGGGCAGCGATGCGCGTCGTCAGCCGCGACTTGTAGCGGCCGGCGGCGTTCCGGTGAATAATGCCCTTGCTCGCCATCTTGTCGATGAGCGAGATCGTCTGTTTCAGCGCCGTCTTGGCGCCGGCGAGATCGTTGCCGTCGATGGCGGCGCGGATGCTCTTGAGCGCGTTGCGCAGGCGCGAACGGAACTGGCGGTTGTGCTCGCGGTTCTTCAGACTCTGACGATGCGCTTTGAGCGCGGATGCGTGCGAAGCCACGTAGATTCGTCAACCTCCGGAACCCCTAATCATAGCACATGGCCCTCGCCGTCGAGCACTTCGACGCACCTACGCCGCACCGACGGCACGCTTCACCGCGGTGGACGATCTGTCGTTCAGCGTCGGCGCCGGCGAAATCGTCGGGCTGATCGGCCCCAACGGCGCCGGCAAGACGACGACGCTGCGCTCGCTGGCCGGCATCCTGCGGCCGACCGCCGGGTCGCGTCCGCATCGACGGCCACGACCTCGTCGAGGACGCCGCTCGAGGCCAAGCGGCGGCTCGCGTTCATGCCGGACGAGCCGCACCTGTTCGAGTACCTCACGGTCGAGGAGCACCTGCGGCTGGTCGGCGCGGCTGTACGGCGGTCGACGACTTCGACGCGCGCGCGCGCGCGCTGATCGACGAGCTGGAGCTCGACGGGCAAGGAGCGATCGCTGCCCGGGCGAGCTGTCGCGCGGCATGCGGCAGAAGGTCGTGATCGCCTGCGGCCTGGTGCGCAACGCGACGACGCTGCTGTTCGACGAGCCGCTGACCGGGCTCGATCCGATCGGCATCCGCCGCATGCGCGAGACGATCGTCGCGCGCGCGCGCGCCGGCGCCGCGATTCTCCTGTCGTCGCACCTGCTGCACCTGGTCGAGGAAGTCTGCACGCGCGTGATCATCATGGACCGCGGTCGCAAGGTCGCCGACGGCACGTTCGCCGAGCTCGCGTCGCGCGCCGATCTCGCCGACGGCCGGCTCGAACCTCGAGCAGATCTTCCTGCGCGTCACCGGCCACGACGCGGCGAGCCGCGTGAATCGCTGTCCGCCAGCCTCTACATCATCGTCTGCAGCGCGCGGAACCGGCTGCGCGCGCGGCTGCGCCGGCTGCGCGAGCCGCGCTACCTGCTCGGCGCCATCGCGGGCGCTGCGTATCTGTACTTTTCGTTTTTCGCGCGGATGCGGGGTGCAAACAGAGCTGCGCAGCGGGGACGCCGCGGCGTTCGCCGCGTCACCTGCGGCCATGCAGCTTCTGTACGCGTCCGGGCCGGCCTTGGCCGGCATGCTGATGCTGCTCGCCACGATCGCGAGCTGGCTGATGCCGTTCGACAGCGGTCTGCTGGATTTTTCGGACGCGGAGATTCAGTTCCTGTTTCCGGCGCCGGTGTCGCGGCGCGATTTGCTCGTGCATCGGATGATGCGATCGCAGCTCGGCATGCTGTTCGGCTCGGTCATCGTCGCCCTCGTCTCGCCGGTCGGCGGCGTACGCGCGGCTGCACGTCGCGCTCGCGATGTGGCTGGTGATGGCCACGGCGAAGGTGTACTTCACGGGGATATCGCTGGCGCGCGCGCGGCTCGCATCGGCCAGTGCGCATGCGCGTCGCGTCGCGTGGCTGCCGGTCGGCGTGCTGATCGCAGCGATTGCGGTTGTGGGCGCCGCTTTCGCGCGCGCGTATGCTGCCAATCCGCCGGCGGATTTCCGCGCGTGGCTGCAGCTCATCGGCGGAGTCTCGATGACCGGGCTGTCGCGATTCGTGTTGTGGCCGTTCATTGCGCTCGCGCGCCCGCTGTTCGCCGACTGGCCGGCGCCATTTTTCTACGCGCTCGGCGAGTCGGCGATCGTGCTCGTTGCGGTTGCCGCCTGGGTGCTTGCGAGCGACGATGCCTTTCAGGATGCGGCGGCGGAGGTTGCGGCGAAACGTGCCAGCGGTCCGGCGGCGGCCGGGGGCGCCAGCTTCAAAGCGCGCGCGACCGGGCTGACGCTCGCGCCTGTGGGCCGGCCGGAGCTCGCGTTCGCGTGGAAGGCCGCGCTGCAGACCTTTCGGCTCGTCGATCGGCGAACCCTCGCACGCTTTGCTGCCATTGCAGGGGCGTTGAGCGTCGCGGCCGCGTCGATCGGGCGCGGCAACGGCGTCGCGGCGATGTTCGGCGCGTTTGCCGCGGTCGGCGTCGCGTTCTCTGTGCTGATGGGGCCGCAGGCGCTGCGCATCGACATGCGGCAGGATCTGCGGCATCTGGAGCTGCTCAAGACGTGGCCGATCAAGGCGTCGGCGATCGTCCGCGGCGAGTTGATCTGGCCCGGCGTGCTGCTGACCGGATCATCGTGGATGCTCGTCGCCCTGGCTGCGATGTTATCGGCGGCGGTGTTCACGAAAGTGGATCTTGCGATGCGGCTCTCCGCTGCGCTGGCGATTGCGATCCTCGCTCCGGCGCTCATCTTCGCGCAGTTCACGATTCACAATGGGGTCGCGCTGCTGTTTCCGGCATGGGTGCCGCTCGGCAACCAGCGGCCCAGGGTCTCGACGCGATGGGGCAGCGGCTCATCCTCCTCGGCGGCACATGGATCTTGCTGATGGTGATGGCGCTGCCGGGCGCAATTCCGGCAGGAATCGTGTGGTTGGCGTTTCGCCACTTCATCGGCGCGGCTGCGTTTGTCCCCGCCGCCCTCGTTTTCACCGTGGTCGTCGTTCTCGAAGTGCTGATGGCGTCGGAGGCGCTCGGCCCGGCGTACGAGCGGCTCGACATCACTGCCGTTGAAACGGTGGAGTGATCCCATGCTCACGGTTGAACTCGATCGCGACGTCCGTTTGCAGGTGTACCGTGCGCTCATCGAAACGGGAGCGGCGCCGACCACGCACGCTCTTGCCGCTGCAGTTGGGACGGACGACGTCGAGGTAGTCGAGGCGTCGCTCAAACGCCTTCAGGACAATCACGCCCTCGTGCTCGCGCCGGGAACGGTGAACGTGTGGATGGCGCATCCGTTTTCGACGGTGCGGACGCCTTACGCCGTCACATGCGGTGGGCGGCGGTATTGGGCGAATTGCGCGTGGGACTACTTCGCGATCCCACCTCTTGTCGGCGCGAACGATATGCAGACTTCGCGCTGCGCGCAGACCGGCGACCTCCTGCATGCCTCGTACCAGGCCGGTACGCTCGTCGATGCCGAAGGCGTCGTCCACTTCGTCGTGCCGCCGCGGCAATTCTGGGACAACATCGCGTTCACTTGAGCGACGATTCATCTCTTCCGTGACGAAGAGCAGGTCGACCGCTGGTGCGCGTCGCACGAGATAAGGAAAGGCGCCGTCATCAGCGCGGTCGAAGCGTCGAGGCTGGGCGCGCTGTGGTATGCGACGCCGTCTCGCGCGCGACTGGCGTCCCAGGGCCGCGACAGAAGCCAACGCGCTGCTGGCGAGCGTAAATCTTACGGGCGAGTTCTGGAAGTTGTGAGAGCTATCGACCGACGATCTCGTACGTGCCTTGGACGGCTTCTGATCCGAATAGCGCGTCACGGGAACACCGTCGACGTATTCGGTGATCCTGTAGATGACGCTGCCACGCTGGTGGATGGGCCGTCCCGCCATCTGGTTGATCTGCGCGACGTAATTGCTGCGTTTCGCGGTACGGCGGCACCGTCTGGCCGTGTTTGTCGACCGCGCCTGGGCCGGCGTTGTATGCGGCGAGCGCGAGCTCCTCGTTGTTGGTAGCGATCGAGCAGCTGGCGCAGATACGCGACGCCGGCGCGGACGTTCTCGACCGGGTTGAACGGGTTCGTCACGCCGAACTGCTGGAGCGTCGCCGGCATCAGCTGCATCAGCCCCATCGCGCCCTTTGGGCGATCGCGCGTACGGGTTGAACGCGGATTCGACCTGCATCACGGCGCGCACGAGGTCGGCGCCGCACGTTGTTCAGCCGTGCGTGCTCGGCGATCAGGTCGTCGTAGAGACGCCCGCGATCCGCCGCGACGAACGCTTGTCGCGCGGATGCTGTCCGCCTTCGGCACCGCGTAGGTGCGGACCGTTGTGGCCGCACGGGAGGCCGGTTCGACAGCACCAGGTTGCCGCTCGCGTCGCGCCACGAATAGATCTGCGCGTGCGCCGGGACAGCGCCGCGCCCCGACGCGCCGCAATCACGAGCGCGCAGCGCGCTGCCGCGCCCGCGCATGACCGCCTGAGTATGTCCAGCAAGGTCAACAGTTTACACCTCGGCCGTTAACGGGAACAACCCGTTAGGAGTATCGGCTCGAAGTGGGGTTTGATGACAGTGGAGGAAGTCTGCGCTTACCCGAGAAGTCTTCGCGAGTCGACAGTTTTGGCGGCCGTCGAGCATCTCGTCGATCTTTTCCGGCTGCTTGCCGCCGGCTTCGGCGAAATCCGGGCGGCCGCCGCCGCCGCCGCCGACGATCGGCGCGATCTCCTTCACGATCTGGCCGGCCTTGATCGCGGCCGTCAGGTCGGGCGTCACCGCCACGACGATCTGCACCTTGCCGTCGCTGGCGGACGCGAGGACGACGACGCCGCTCTTGATCTTCGCCTTCAGCGAGTCGGCGAGGCCGCGCAGCGCGTCCTTGTCGAGGTCGGCGACCTTCCGGCGCGCCAGCTTCACGCCGGCGACCTCGACCGTGTCGCTGCGCCGTCGCTCGCCGCCGCCGCCCATCGCCAGCTTCGTCTTGAGCTGCGTCACCTCGCGCGCCAGCCGCTTGTGCTCGGCTCTGCAGCTTCTCGATCGCCTCGACCGCCTGATCCTCGCGACGCGTGCAGCGCGTCGAGCACGGCGCCGAAGCGTCGCGCGCTGCTGCTGCGCCCACTGCCACCGCGCCGCGCGCCGGTCACCGCCTCGATGCGGCGGACGCCGGCCGCGACGCCGCTTTCCGCGACGATCGACGAAGAAGCCGATGTCGCCGGTGGCGCTCACGTGCGTGCCGCCGCACAGCTCCATGCTGAAGCCCGGGCACGCTGACGACGCGCACCTTGTCGCCGTATTTCTCGCCGAAGAGCGCCATCGCGCCGGCCGCGATCGCCTCCTGCGTCGAGCGAACCTCGGTCGTCACCGGCGTGTTCCGGCAGATCTGCTCGTTGACGATGCGCTCGATGCGGTCGAGCTCGTCGCGCGTGACCGGCTGGAAGTGCACGAAGTCGAAGCGCAGGCGATCGGGCGCGACGAGCGAGCCCGCCTGCTTCACGTGCGTGCCGAGCACCTGGCGCAGCGCCGCGTGGAGCAGATGCGTCGCCGTGTGATTCCGGCGCGTCGCGTCGCGCACCGCCGCGTCGACTTCCGCCGTGACGATGTCGCGGACGCGGAGCTCGCCTGACGTCGACGCGCACGCGGTGCGCGCGCGGCAGGCCGGCGCGAATGCGCGCGAGCCCCTCGACCGTCGCGGATGCGCCGGTCGCCTCGTTGACGATGCGGCCGGCGTCCGACACCTGGCCGCCGGCCTCGAGATAGAACGGCGTTCGCGCGAGCGCGACGTAGCCGGCCTGACCGGCCGACAGCGCGTCGACCGGCTGGCGCTGCTCGTCGAACAGCGCCACGACCGGCACGCCGGCGACGCGCGTCGCTCGTGTAGCCCTCGAACTGATCGCCGACGCCCGTCGAGCGGCGCCTCGTCCGTCGAGCGCGAACTCCTCGCCCTTCTTGCCGCCGCGAACGCGCTCTGCGCGCGCGCCTTGTCGCGCTGGCCTTCCATCGCGCGCGTCGAACGCCGTCGCGATCGACGCGTCACGCCCTGCGTCGCGGCCGTGTCCTCGATGAAATCGTACGGGACGCCGAACGTGTCGTACAGCTGGAACGCGGCGTCGCCCGGCAGCACCTTCGCTCTGGCGTGCCGAGCGCCTTCGCGATCTCGGCCTCGAGCCGCGGCAGGCCCTCGGTCAGCACCGCTTCGAAGCGATTCTCTTCGGCGAGGATCGTCTTCTCGATCATCTCGCGGTTCGCGCCGCAGCTCCGGGTACGCGTCGCCCATCTCGCGGTCGAGCACGCGCGACCAGGCGGTGCAGGAACGGCTCGGTGAGGCCGAGGTGCTTGCCGTGGCGCATCGCGCGCCGCATGATCTTGCGCAGCACGTAGCCGCGCCATTCGTTCGACGGCATCACGCCGTCGGCGATCAGGAACGTCGTCGCGCGGATGTGGTCGGCGACGACGCGCATCGAGATGTCGGCGCGCTCGTTGGCTGCCGTAGCGGCATGCCGGCCAGCTCGCCGATCGCGGCGCAGCAGCGGCGTGAAGAGGTCGGTGTCGTAGTTCGAGTCCTTCTCCTGCAGCACCGCCGTGATGCGCTCGAGGCCCATGCCGGTGTCGATCGACGGCGCCGGCAGCGGCGTCGAGCGTGCCGTCGGCGCTGCGCTCGAACTCCATGAACACGTTGTTCCAGATTTCGATCTCCGGATCGTGCGCCGCTGCCGCCGCGCACGTAGTAGATCTCCGAGCAGCGGCCGCACGGCCCGGTGTCGCCCATCTGCCAGAAGTTGTCGTCGGCGCCGAGCTCGAGGATGCGATCGGCCGGGACGTACTGCCGCCAGATGTCGTACGCCTCGTCGTCGCGCGGGATGCCGTTCTCGCCCTTGAAGATCGACACGACCAGCCGGTCCGGCGGCATCTTCCAGACGTCGGTCAGCAGCGTCCAGGCGAAGCGGATCGCGTCCTTCTTGAAGTAGTCGCCGAACGAGAAGTTGCCGAGCATCTCGAAGAACGTGTGGTGGCGGATGCGACGGCCCGACGTTGTCGAGGTCGTTGTGCTTGCCGCTGACGCGCATGCACTTTCTGCGACGTCGTCGCGCGCGTGTAGTCGCGCTTCTCGCGGCCGAGAAACATGTCCTTGAACTGGTTCATCCCGGCGTTGGTGAAGAGCAGCGTCGGATCGTCGCCCGGCACGAGCGGCGAGCTCGGCACGACGCGGTGGCCGTTCTGCTCGAAGTACTTGAGAAAGGTCGCCCGGATCTCGTTGGCGGTCATCTGTTCCTATTTTACTGAACGCGCCCGGAGAACCCGGAGCACCTCGTCGGCCCCGAAACCCTGGCCGACGAGATAGCGGTACAGCCGCTGAAACTCGCGATCGTCGGCGATCGCCCGGCCGCCGCGCAGCCGCTTCGCCAGCGACGCTTCGAGCAACGCGTCCGGGTCGAGCTCGCCGAACACGTCGTCGATCGCCTCCCGCGCGACCGCTCGCGAGATGCCGGCGCTTTCGATCTGCCGCGACACGCGCAGTTTCCCGCGCCGCTTGATGCCCGTCTCGGTGCGCGCGATCGCCTCCGCGACGCGCGCATCGTCGATGGCGCGCTCGGCCTTGAGCCGGACCACCGCCGCATCGATCGCGTCGTCGTCATGACCCCGCCGCGCGAGACGCTGACGCACCTGCTCCTCGGACAGCTCGCGCCGCGCGAGCATCTTCAGGCCGTCGACGTATGCGTTCACGGCGCCTTCCCCTTTGTCATCACGAAGGCGCGAAGAAACACGAAGCGCAGCCTCGTGCCCTTCGTGTCTTCGTGATAGAGAGAGTCGAATTATCGTACCCCGATGCGCCGAGCTTCGATGTCTGCGTTCGCGGCGCTCGCCTGCGTGCTGGGCGGGTCGACCCTGATCGGCCAGTCTGGCGCGAAGAACGGCGAGTGGCCGACCTACGGCGGCGACCTCGCGAACACGCGATATGCGCCGCTCGATCAGGTGAACGCGGCAAATTTCAAAGATCTCGACATCGCGTGGCGCTTCAAGACGGACAAGCTCGGTCCTCGACCGGAGTTCAACCTCGAGGCGACGCCGCTGATGGTGAACGGCGTGCTCTACTCGACCGCTGGTTCGCGGCGCGCGGTCGTCGCACTCGATCCGGCCACCGGTGAACAGCTGTGGATGCACAGTGAGCACGAGGGGACGCGTGGTGCGAACGCGCCGCGGCTCCTCTCGGGCCGCGGCCTCGCGTACTGGAGCGACGGCAGGGACTCGCGCATTTTGTACGTCACGCCTGGCTATCGGCTGGTTGCGCTCGATGCAAAGACTGGCGCCGTTGTCATAACGTTCGGCAACAACGGCGTCGTGGACCTGAAAAAAGACGACGATCAGGAGATCGACCTCGAGACGGGCGAAGTGGGCCTGCACGCCACGCCGATCGTCGCGAAGGACGTCGTGATCGTCGGTGCGGCGCACCGGACGGGCGCGCAGCCGCGTTCGAAGAAGAACATCAAAGGCTATGTCCGCGGCTTCGACGTGCGCACGGGCAAGCGGCTATGGATCTTCCACACGATTCCGAAAGTGGGCGAGTTCGGCCACGACAGCTGGTTGAACGAGTCGTGGGTGTACACCGGCAACACGGGCGTGTGGGCGCAGATATCAGTCGACGAGGAGCTCGGCCTCGCGTATTTACCCGTCGAACTGCCGACCGGCGATTACTATGGCGGCCATCGTCCGGGAAACGGTCTGTTCGGAGAGAGCATCGTCGCCGTCGATCTGAAGACCGGCGTTCGCAAGTGGCATTACCAGTTGGTGCACCATGGCATCTGGGACATGGACATTCCCTGTGCGCCGATCCTCATCGACATTACGCGCGACGGCCGGCCGGTCAAAGCGCTCGCGCAGCCGACAAAGCAGGGGTTCGTCTACGTCTTCAACCGCGCGACGGGCGAGCCGATCTGGCCGATTGAGGAGCGTCCGGTGCCCAAAGGCGATGTGCCGGGTGAATGGTATTCGCCGACGCAGCCTATTCCCACCAAGCCGCCGGCATTCGATCGTCAGGGCGTCTCGCTCGACGATCTGATCGACTTCACTCGCCGAACTACATGCAGAGGCCGTGAAGCTGGCCGGCGGATACAAGATCGGGCCGCTGTTCACGCCGCCCGTCGTCAGCAAGCTGGAAGGCCCGATGCAGACGCTCGTGCTGCCATCGAATCTCGGCGGCGCGAACTGGCCGGGCGGCGCGTTTGATCCCGAAACGCACACCCTCTACGTGTTTTCGCAAACCAACATCGTTCCGATTGGCCTCGTCGCGCCCGCTTCCGGGCGGTCCGACATGGACTTTGTCTCGGGTAGAGCGGAGGCGGCCGGGGCAGTTGCGCCAGGTGGGGCAGGTCGGGCGGGTGAAGCAGCTGCGGCGGCGCCGGCCGAAGCCGCCCCCGTGATCACCGTGCAGGGTCTTCCGCTCGTGAAGCCGCCCGTACCGGACGGATCACGGCGTTCGACATGGACCGTGGCGAGATCCGCTGGCAGGTCGCCCACGGCGAAACGCCGGACGCGATCAGGAATAGTCCCGCGCTCAAAGGCGTCACCGTTCCCCGGACGGGCCAGCGCGGCCTCGTCGGAACGCTGGTGACGAAGACGCTCGTCATCGCCGGGGAGCCGAGCTACACGACGACTGCGACTGGCCAGCGTGGCGCGATGGTCCGCGCGTACGACAAAGCGACGGGACAGGAAGTCGGCGCCGTCTACGTTCCCGCGCCAGTCACCGCCTCGCCGATGACGTACATGCTCGACGGCCAGCAGTACATCGTGCTCGCAATCGGAGGCGGGAATTATTCCTCGGAGTTCGTCGCGTTCAGGCTGCCGCGCCCCACGCGTTAGGAGCCGAACCGCGTGATTTGCGGAGCCGGTCCACCGGCACCGCCGACGACGGTTTTTGCCATCTGGTCGCGGCTCATGTCGGACGGTCGTCGAGATGCCCTGGACCTTCAGCTTGAACTCGTCGACGTTGGTCGCCCAGCGCAGCGCTTCCTCGTACGAGACGAGCCCCTGCTGGAACAGGCTGAAGATCGACTGATCGAAGGTCTGCATGCCGTACTGCGACGTGCCCGCGGCGATCGCGCCGTGGATCAGGTGCGTCTTGTCCTTGTCGACGATGCAGTCGCGGATGAAGGGCGTGCTGATCATCACTTCGACCGCCGGCGCGCGGCCCTTGCCGTCGACCCTCGGCATCAGGCGCTGCGAGATGACGGCCTTCAGCACGCTCGCGAGCTGCAGGCGGATCTGCTTCTGCTGGTGCGGCGGGAAGACCGCGATGATGCGGTTGATCGTTTCGGTCGCGTCGAGCGTGTGCAGCGTCGAGAACACGAGGTGGCCGGTTTCGGCGGCGAGCAGCGCCGGTTTCGATCGTCTCGAAGTCGCGCATTTCGCCGACGAGGATGACGTCGGGATCCTGGCGCAGCGCGCTGCGCAGCGCCTGCGCGAACGACCGCGTGTCGACCGCGACCTCGCGCTGGTTGACGATCGACTCGCTGTCGCGGTGCAGGAACTCGATCGGATCCTCGACCGTCATCACGTGCGCCGAGCGCGTCTTGTTGATGTGGTCGATCATCGCCGCCAGCGTCGTGCTCTTGCCGCTGCCGGTCGTGCCGGTGACCAGCACGAGGCCGCGCTCTTCGTCGGCGATCGTCTTCAGCACCGGCGGCAGGCCGAGCTCGTCGATCGTCCGGATCTGCATCGGGATGACGCGGAGCACGAGGCCGACGGTGCCGCGCTGCTGGAAGATGTTGCAGCGGAAGCGGCCGAGGCCCGGGCACGCTGTAGGCGAGGTCGACCTCCTGCGCGTCCTTGAACTTCTGGCGCTGCGCCGTCGACATGACGGCCGCGCTCATCGCGACGACGTCCTCGTGGTCGAGCCTCTTGTCTTCGGTGGCGGGCATGAGCGACGCCGCGCACGCGCATCATCGGGTAGCTGCCGACCTTCAGGTGCAGGTCGGACGCGCCGCTCTCGACGGCGATCTTCAGCAGGTCGTTGACGTGCATGCACGCGTCGGCTGGTCGGCTGCGTCGGCCTTCGCGGCTCGCGCAGGGCGGCCTCCTCCGGATACACGTAGGTCAGCCAGCCGTGCGTGTCCGGCACCTCGCCGTTGATGACGTCGAAGAACGCGCGCTGCAGCGCCTCGGTGACCGGGCCGCGGCGGCCGCTGCCGATCGTGATCTTGTCGACCGACCGGATCGGCGTGACCTCGGCGGCGGTGCCGACGAAGAACACCTCGTCGGCGATGTAGAGCGCCTCGCGCGGCAATGATCGTCTCGCGTGACCGCGAAGCCGAGGTCGCGCGCGAGCGTGATGACCGAGTCGCGCGTGATGCCGCCGAGAATCGACGACGCCGAGCGGCGGCGTGTAGATCGACGCCGTCGCGGACGAGGAAGATGTTCTGGCCGCTGCCTTCGCTGACGTTGCCGAAGACGTCGAGCGCGATGCCCTTCGGCGTAGCCGTCGGCGATCGCCTCCATCTTGATCAGCGCCGAGTTCGCGTAGTTGGCCGCGCTCTTGGCCATCGCCGGCAGCGTGTTCGGCGCCATGCGCGCCCAGCGTGCTGACCTTGACGTCCACGCCCTTCTCGAGCGCTTCCTTGCCGAGGTAGGCGCCCCATTCCCAGACCATGATCGCGGCGTCGACCGGGCAGGGGAGCGGGTTGACGCCGAGCGTGTCGTAGCCGCGGTAGACGATCGGCCGGATGTAGCAGGCCTTCATCTCGTTCGCGCGGATCGTGTCGAGCACGGCGTTCGTGCCAGCCGGCGAGGTCGAGCGGGTACTCCATCCGGTAGATCTTGGCGGAGTGCTGCAGCCGGCGCATGTGCGCGTCGAGCCGGAAGCAGGCCGAGCCCTTCGGCGTCGCGTAGCAGCGCGCGCCTTCGAAGACGCCGCTGCCGTAGTGGATGACGTGCGAGGCGATGTGGATGGTCGCGTCCTTCCAGTCCACCAGCTTGCCGTTCATCCAGATCTTGCCGGTGCCCGGAAAGCCATTGCTCAGAGCTCCTCTGGGAGAATCTGCGGATATTCGCGACGTCTACTGCGCTTCGCCGCAGAACGGGCAGCGATCGGAGCGGGCGTGCAGCGGCTTGCGGCAGTGCCAGCAGAAGCGCGGCTGCGGCGCTTCGCGCGCCTTGAAGCCGCGTCTGGATGTCCTGCGCTCGTCGGATCGCCTGCGCTCGGCCGGCCGCGGCGTCGGCCGCGGCGTGCGCCGCGCATCGGCGCTTCGCCGCGCGGCCAGCACGTCGTCGAGCAGCTCGCCCGCGCGCTGGTAGCGCGCGTGGATCTCCGGCGCCATCGCCTTCAGCACGATGTCGTTGATCGCCTTCGGGATCTTCGGGTTCTTCAGGCGCGGCGGCGTGACGCAGCTCGCCGCGCATCAGCCGATCGAGATCGGCCGGCGACGGCGTGTCGTACGGCAGCACGCCGGTCAGCATCTGGTACATCGTCACGCCGAGCGAGTAGATGTCGGAGGCGAACACCGCCTTGCCCTGGAACTGCTCGGGCGCCATGTACGGCGGGCTGCCGATGACCGTCGTGCCGTGCGCGGCGATCTCGAGAAAGCGCGACGTGCCGAAGTCGGCGACCTTCAGCATGCCGCTGTCGGCGACGAGCACGTTCGACGGCCGCAGGTCGCGGTGCAGCACGCCCTGCCGGTGCGCGTGATCGACGGCGTTGCAGATCTGGCAGGTGTAGTCGAGCGCGCGCGGCAGGTCGAGCGCGCCGTCGCGCGCGATGATCGTCTCGAGCGTCTCGCCCGGCACGAACTCCATCACGATGAAGAAGACGTTCTCCTGCTTCTCCGCGGTCAGGATCGTGACGATGTTCGGGTGATTGAGGCTGGCGAGCAGCCGCGGCTCGCGCAGCAGCTCGCCGAAGTCGACGCCCTGCTTGTGCGGCACCTTGAGCGCGACCTTCTTGTCGATCCAGGTGTCTTCCGCGAGGTAGACCGTGCCGAAGCCGCCGCTGCCGATCGTCGAGAGGATCTTGTACTTCCCGATGATCTGACCGCGAAAGAACATCCGCGGCGGAGTATAGCACACGTGTGGTCGTCCGTCGTTAGCGGACCACTATAATTTGTGCGTGCACCGCTTCTTCGCGCCCGCGCTGGATCCCGGCGACGAGACCGTCGTGCTGCCGCGCGACGAAGGCCGAGCACCTCACGCGCGTGCTGCGGCTCGGCGTCGGCGACACGGTGGCCGGTGTTCGACGGCCGCGGGCACGAGTTCCTCGCGCGGATCGTCGGCGCCGATGCGGCGCGACGTGCGCGTGCAGCTGCCTGTCGCGCGTCGAGCCGGCGGCGGAGCCGGCCGTCGCCGCTGACGCTCGTGCAGGCCGTGCTCAAGGGCGACAAGATGGACGACGTCGTCCGCGACGCGGTGATGCTCGGCGTGGCCGCGATTCAGCCGATCGTCACGAGCGCGGACGGAGATGACCGTCGCCGCGCTGCTGCGAGCGCGCGCGCGTCGATCGCTGGAAGCGCGTCGCGCTCGCGTCGGTGAAGCAGTCGCGCCGCGCAGTCGCTGCCGGAGATCCGCACGCCGCTCAGCGTTCGAGACATTGCCTCGACGAGCCGCAGCCGGCGCTGCGCGCTGATGCTCGTCGAGCCGGCCGCTGCCGGCTGACGTCCGAGCCGTTGTCGCGATTGCGCGAGCGCGGCGTGCCCGCCGACGCGTCGGTGCTGGTCGGGTCCGGAAGGCGGATGGACCGAGGAGGAGTGGTCGGCGGCGCGCGCGCGCGGCGTCCGCCTCGATGACGCTCGGCCACCGCACGCTGCGCGCCGACGCGGTGCCGGTCGCCGCCATCAGCGTGCTGCAGTTCTTGTGGGGCGATCTCTAGCGTCGCTGAATAGCCGTATCCCATATGCCAAGTTCGCGCTCCTCATCCGTTATCCGCGCTGCCACCTGGATTGGCTCGACCCTCGGTCAGTGGCGCCGCCGGCGCGCATCAGCCAAGGACGATGCGTTTGTGAACCTCTGGAAGAGCGCATGGCAGGACGGCTGCGATGCGCGGCTGGCTGGCGTCTCTCAGGAGTCGAATCCCAACCGTCGCGATCCGAAGAAAGCGGCGTGGCTCGCCGGCTGGGCCTGGGCCGATACGACCGATCGCGCGAAGGTGGACAGTACGCAGGCAAGCGAAGCCAAGGCTCCGATCGAGACCGTCACACCGAAATCCACGGATGCAAAAAAGTCCGGCATCAAGTAGCTCGGCTAATCGGTTCGCAGCGCGTGCATCGGTGAAATCGATGCGGCACGGCCCGCGGGAATCACCGCCGCCGCAAATGCGCAGACGAGCAGCGAGCCTGCGGCGATTGTGAGCGCGAGCGGATCCCAGAACGACACGCCGTAGAGCTGCGCCGCAAGCAGGCGGCCCGCCCCCACCGCGAGCGGCAGGCCTAGAAGAAGGCCGATCACGACGCGCTTGAACGCGCCCTGCAGAACGAGCCCGACGACCTTCATGCGATCCGCGCCGAGTGCCATGCGCAGTCCGATCTCGTTGGTCCGCTGGGCGACGATGTAAGCGGTGACACCGTACAGGCCGACAGCCGCCAGCGCGAGCGCGACGATCCCGAAGAGGCCCGCAAGGCTCGCGACCGCGCGCTCCTGATCGAAGGAGAGGGCGACCTGCTGCGCCATCGTCCGCACGCTCGTGATGGTCAGATTCGGATCGACGTCCGACAGCGTCCGTGTGATCACCGGTTCGAGCGCACCAGGCATCGCGCTCGTCTTCAGCAGCATCCCCGTGACGAAATGAGACTGAACTTCGAGTCGCTTCATCAGATCGTTCTTGTAGTCCACGACCTGCGCCAGCGGGACGTAGAACATCGGCCGCGCCGGTCGATTGAGGGCGAACCCGGCGAACTTCGCATCGCGCACTACGCCGACGATACGGAATGTGTTCGCGTTTTCCGGCAGGTCGAGGCCGAAGTGCTGGCCGAGCGGATCTTCGTCGCTCTTGAAAAAGCGCTTCACGAACGTTTCATTCACGACGGCGACGAGCGCCGTCGTCTCGTTATCGGCGGCCGTGAAACCACGGCCGCGCGCCATCGTCATGCCGAGCGTCTGCAGGTAATTCGCGCTCACGCGGTCCCACGACGCGCCGGACGACTCGCCGAGCTTCGGCGGCGGGTGCCCCGAGACGAGGATCATTTCTCCCCAGTTGTCGGTGAGCGGGTTGTACAAGGCCAACCCTGATGCCTCGACGCCGGGCACGCGATTCAGGCGGTCCTCGATCTCACGGTACATCGCCGTCAATTTCGGCAGCGTATAGGTGGCCGGGGGACGATTGAGCGACACGACGACCCGTCCGGCGACCTGGAAGCCGAAATTCTGATGCTCCAGTTTGTTGAGGCTGCGTCCCAGCATCGTCGCTCCGGCGACGAGGACGACCGACAAGGTCGCCTGCACGATGAGCAGCGCCTTCCGCGCAAGCGACGAATGATCGCTCGTGCTGCGGCCCGAGCCGCGCAGCGCATCGACCGGATCGGTGCGCGTCGCGAGCCAGGCGGGCGCCGCGCCGAAGACAATACCGGTGAGCAGCGCGAGCGCACACGCGAAGGCGAGAACGGGGAGCGACGGCGTCGTGCTGATCGGCAGGAAATGCGCGTTGGTGAACGCCAGCGTGAGGAGCAGACGTGCCGCGGCCATCGCGACGAGCAGGCCCGCGATGCCGCCGGCCAGCGCGAGCAACACGCTTTCGACGAGCGCCTGCGAGACGATCTGCCGCCGGCTTGCTCCGATGGCCAGGCGCACGGCCGTTTGCGACCGCCGCGACACGGCACGCGCGAGCAGCAGGTTCGCGACGTTCGCGCACGCGATGAGGAGCACGAGCCCGCAGACCGTGAAGAGAATCTGCAGGCTGCGTCCGTACTCTTCCTTCATGACGCCCACGCCGGCGCCGGCCGGCACGACCGCGATCGTCTGCTTTGGCAGCACACGAATGACGTCCGGCATCCAGTTGGCCGGATAACCGGAGTCGTGCTGCAGCCACTGGCGGAGAACGCCCGTGAGTCGCGGCGCCATGCCGTCGACTGATGCGCCGGGCCGCAATCGCCCGATGACACGCAGCCACGCGGACACGGGCTGATGGAGGAGAGCGCCGCCGCCGTCGATCACCGGCTCCTGTTCGAGCGGCAGCCACAAGTCGGGCGGGTCGCTTCTCAACGTGTCGCCGAAAAATCCTGGCGGGGCGACGCCGATCACCGTGAAGGGGTGACCTTCGATCGCCAACGTCGAGCCGACGATGGATTCGTCGGCGCCGTACGTGTTCTGCCAGGTCTGATGGCTGAGAACGGCGACCGGCGGCGCCGCCGGCTTGTCGTCCGCGGCAGTGAAGACGCGGCCACCAAACGCGCCGACGCCGAGCGTCGTGAAGTAGTTGCCGGTGACGTATTCAGATCGGAGCGGCCGCGCCGCAGCGTCGACGCCTTGCCGCCGCACGCTCACTCGCGCGCCACCGGCCTGAAAGGCCGTGACCTCTTCGAACTCGGGCGCTTCCGCCTTGAGCCGCTCGTACAGCGGGAATGAAAAGAGGCCCCACCGGTTCTGCGTGCCGCCCTCGACACAGCAGTCGTCCCCGTCGCCGATGCGGTAGAGCGCCGCGGGATCCGCCACCGGCAGCGACCGCAGCATCACGGCATGGATCAGTGTGAATATTGCCGTCGTGCCGCCAATGCCGAGCGCGAGCGTGAGAACAGCGGCCGAGGTAAATACGCGCGACGACCAGAATTGCCTGAGCGCGTAACGTAAGGCGCCTGCGAAGGTATTCATCCCGACTGCTTAGACGGCGCAGCCTGGGCTGCCGTTGTCTCGCAATGCGACGAAAACTGGCGAGCCGCGGGGCTGCTTCAGCTGCCGATCTTGAAGTCGTGCGTCTTCACGTCGCCCTCCGACAAGGTGACGCGTACGGAAGCCGGCGCGATGCTCGTCGAGATACGACGGCTCGAACCACTCGCCCTGTTCGGCAGGATCGACGGTGACGACGTAGTACTCCCCGGCCGGAAGGCCGCGGATGGTGTACTTGCCGGTCTGATCCGGCCGGGCGGTCATGATCTGCCGCGCCTGCGGACGCCAGAGCGACGAGTCGGTAGGAAAGGCGAGCACCGTGTAATCGACGAGCGGCGCGCCCTGCGCATTCGTCAACGTGCCGGTGATCTGGCTGATCTTGTCGGTGAAAGTGACCACGACGTTTGCGAGGGTCTGGCCGGTGCGGACATCGATCGGCGTGTCCGTCATGTCGCGCCCGCCGACAGTCACCGACTCGAGCACCCAGCCGCGCAGCTGACCTTGAGGACGGATCAGATGCGGACCCGCGGCAACGCCGCGGATCGTAAACGTGCCGTCCGTTTCCACGCGCGTCTGCGACGGACCCTCGACGCCTTGTTCCATCGCCGCCGCGATGACACGCACCTGCGTGTAGTCTGGCGCTTGAGACGACGCGGAGAAGATGACTTTTCCCGTGACCGTGGCGCCGGGTGACACGATGACGCTGACGTCCGGCAGATCATCCCCCGTGACGGCGACCGGCTGCGAACCGTACTCCGGCGCGTCGGCATCGTCGGCGCGCGCGAGCAACACGTAGCGCCCGGGCGGCACGTTGCCGATCGAGAACGCGCCATCCCAGTCGATACGCGAGCCGTAGCGCACGCCGATCTGACCGCGGGTCCGCGCCGACTCGGCGATCAGCTGCACGTTGCCGGCGCTGACGCCGTGCCGTCGGGATTGAGCACGCGCCCATCGATGTGCGCCGTGCGCACGAGCCGCAAAGAGAAATTGATGTCGAGCACTTCCTGGCTGAGGCCGACGGTAATCGGCTTCGCCTGATCGACCGACTCCACGCCAGGAAAATATGTCGGCGCGTACGCGACGTTGTCGTCCTCGTTTCCGAAACCGCCGCGGCCGCCGAATCCGCCGCGACCACCGCCAAAGCCGCCGCGCCCGCCGGGTCCGAAGCCGACGTTCCGCGCGATGCCGCTGACGTAGTAGTCGCCGGGCATCAGGCCCCAGACGCGAAACTGCCCTTTGTCGTCGGTCTGCGCGGTGCCGGCCGGCACCAGGCGCCGATCGCCCTGCAGATACTGATAGCGCATCACGCCGACGGTCGCGCCCGGCATCGGCTCGCCGTCTTCGTCGAGCACGCGTCCGGCGACGACGCTGCCGCGCGGCAGACGGAAGTCGACGCCCTTCATCTGCTGGCCGTCGGCGAGCTGCAGCGGCGTGCCGGCCTGCAGCGGACGCCGCTGTCCGTACGAGAGCGACACGAATCCGATCTTCGACGCGGTCACGGTGTATCGGCCGGCCGGCAGTTCCGTGATGTCGAACACGCCGCTGTCGTCGGTGAGCACGCCGCGGCCGCCTGGCAGTTCAGCGGCGCTCACGAGCACGCGCGCGCGTTTGATGCGGACGGCCGTTGTCGGCGGCGAGCACACGGCCGGTGATGCGGCCGGCCGGTGGCAGGCGCGCTCGGTTGGGCCGAGGTGTCGCGCGCAGGCTGCTGCGGCGGCGATGGTGGCGGCGGCTGCGACTGCGCGGACATCGATGTCGACAGCGCGACGATCAACGGAAGAGCGCACGCCCGGGACTCATGACGCTGGTCACCACGAACGCCGATCCACTCGACCTCACGCTTTTCCCATACGACCGAATCGCGCGCCGAACGCGTCGACGACCGCATCGCGCTCCTCCGCGAGGATGCCGCTGAGAATCAGCGAGCCGCCTGGACGAACGGCGGCGGTCAGGGCCGCGGCGCTGCTGACGAGCAGCGCGCCGGTGAGGTTCGCGGTGACGACGTCGGCCGGCGGCAGGGACGGCGTCGAAACGTCGACGATCTCGAAGTCGACGTGGCGAACATCCGGATTGAGGTCGAGATTCTCGCGCGCGGCGTGAATCGCGTCGGGGTCGATGTCGATCCCGATCACGCTCGCCGCGCCGAGCCGGTCGGCCGCAATGGCGAGCACGCCCGATCCGGTCCCGACGTCGAGCACGAGATCGCCCGCTGAGCTCGATCTGCTGCAGCGCCTCCAGGCACAGCCGCGTCGTCGCGTGATGGCCGGTGCCGAAGCCCATCGAAGGGGGGATCACGATCACGATTGGTGGTTCGTGGTTGGTGGCTGGTGGCTCGTGCCTGGTGCCTGGTGGCTGGTGCACTCCAGGACTCACCGTAATCCGGCCGACGGTGACAGGCTGCAGATTTTCCTGCGAGCGGCGTGCCCAGTCGTCGTCGGACACGTCGAGCGGCGCCGTGTCAAAGCCGTGCGCTCGAAGTTCGGCGCACGCGGCGTCCCGCGCATCGGCCGACGCGAAGAACAGACGCATCGAGGTCGTCGCGCTCCTCGAGGGCGGTGGAGAGAAGTCGTCGACCATGCGCGAGAACTGCGTCCGACGCGGGAGCGCACACGTCGAGCGCCGGATACAGCTTCACCGCTATCCGAACATGTCCTTGACGCGGTCGAACAGATTGCGCTCGTCCTGCTCGTCCTCGTCGCGGCCGCGGCTCGAACTTTTCCTTCGGCAGCGCCTTGGCGAGCTGCTCGAGCGAGCTGCCGCTGTTCCTTGGTCAGCTTCTTCGGCGTCTGCACCTGCACGGTCGCGAACAGATCGCCGCGTGCCGCGGCCGCCGACGTCGGGCATGCCCTTGCCGCGCAGCCGCAGCGTCGTGCCGGTCTGCGTGCCCTCGGGCACCTTGACGTTCTCGGTGCCGTCGAGCGTCGGCACCTGGATCTCGCCGCCGAGCGCGAGGTCGTGAAGTTCACCGGATCTCGCAGAACAGATTCATGCCGTCGCGGCGGAAGAACTCGTGCTCCTGCACGTGGACGACGACGTAGAGATGGCCGGGCGGGCCGCCGGCGGTGCCGCCTTCGCCTTCGCCCTGCAGCCGCAGCTGCTGGCCGGTGGCGATGCCGGCGGGAATCTTGACGGTGATCTTCCGCTCGCTGCGTCACGCGGCCCGCGCCGCGGCAGGTCTGGCACGGCTTGGTGATGATCTGCCGGCGCCGCGGCACTGCGGACAGGTGCGCGCGACGGTGAAGAAGCCCTGCTGGAAGCGGACCTGCCCCTGGCCGCGGCACTGCGGGCAGGTGGTCGGCGACGATCCCGGCGCGGCGCCCGAGCCGCTGGCACGTCTCGCAGGTTTCCTGCCGCGGAATCTGGATGGTCGTTTCGGCGCCGCGCGCCGATTCCTCGAACGTGATCTCGAGGTCGTAGCGCAGATCGGCGCCGCGCTGCGGGCCGCCGCGGCGCCGGCCGCCGCCGAACAGATCGCCGAAGCCGAACATGTCGCCGAGGATGTCGCCGAGGATGTCGCCGAACTCGGCGAAGACCGTCGGATCGAAGCCGCCGCCGGCGCCGGCCGCGGAGCTCACGCCCGCGTGGCCGAAGCGGTCGTACAGGCTGCGCTTCTCGGCGTCGGCGAGCACCGCGTACGCCTCGGCGCACTCCTTGAACTTCTCTTCGGCGGCCTTGTCGCCCGGATTGCGATCCGGGTGGTACTTCATCGCCAGCTTGCGGTACGCGCTCTTGATCTCGATGTCGGTCGCCGTGCGCGCGACGCCGAGGACCTCGTAGTAGTCGCGCTTGCTCACGCCTTCGCCACCTTCACCATCGCCGGCCGCAGCAGCCGGTCGCCGATCATGTAGCCGCGCCGCAGCTCGCCGATGACCTCGCCCTCGCGATGGTCGGGGCTGGCCTCGTGCATCACGGCCTGGTGCAGGTTCGGATCGAAGTCGGCGCCGAGCGCCTCGATCGGCCTGACGCCGCTGCTTGCGCAGCAGGTCGTGCAGCTTCGCGTGGATCAGCTCGACGCCCTTGCGGTACGCGCCGCGCTCCGCGCCCGCGTCCACCGTCAGCGCGCGATCGAAGTCGTCGACGACGAGCAGCAGCTCCTGCAGCAGATCGACGACCGCCTGGTCGGCCTGCTCGCGGCGCTCGCGCTCGATGCGCTTGCGGTAGTTGTCGAACTCGGCCGTCTTGCGCAGCAGCCGATCGTAGTAGTCGTCGCGCTCGCGCTGGAGCGCGGCCGACGTTCGGTCGGCGCGTCTGCGTCGCTCGGATGCAGCAGTCGCTGCCGGCGCAGCCGTCGGCCGGGTCGGATCGAAAGGTTCGTCAGCCATAGATCATCTAGTTGGGATCGCGCAGCACGCGCGACACCGCCTGCGCCGCGCCGTCGACGACGGCGATGGCGCGCGAGTAGCGCATGCGCGTCGGGCCGATGACGCCGACCGTGCCCGTCGCCGTTCCGTCGTCGTAGGTCGAGGCGACGAGGCTGAACGACCGCAGGTTCGGATCGGGATGCTCGGCGCCGATCACGACCGTCAGGCCGGGGCCGTCGATGTATTCGTTCAGCAGCCGGACGAGCCGCTGCTTCTCTTCGATCATCTGCAGCGAGCGCCTGCAGCGTGCCGAGCGTCAGCCCGTGCGCGTCGTCGAGCAGCGACGCGCGCCGTCGACGTAGATCATCTGCTCGTCGGGCAGATCGGCGAACGTCGACGTCGCCAGCCGCAGCGCGCGCGCCATCAGCGCGTCGTAGAGCATCCGCTCCTCGTGCATGCGCTCGAGCACCGCCTCGCGCGCGCGGTGAGCGGCAGGCCGGAGAACTCCGCGTTCAGATAGTTGGCCGCCTGCGCGCAGTTCGTCGCGCCGTCGAGCGGCTCGCCGATGTCGATCGACCTTCTGGATGACGTGGCCGCCGCGCGCGACGATGACGACGAGCACGCGCGTCGCGCTGAGCGGCACGAACTCGACGCGATCGAACACCGCCGCCTCGTGCGCGGGCCGCACCGCGAAGCCGACGCTGCGCGACGCCTGCGACAGCACGTGCGACACCTGCGAGCAGCAGCGAATCGAGCAGCGACGCCCGACGCGTCGCGCCGCAGCCGCGCTTCGACCGCGCTGGCGGTGCGGCTCGGATCGCTTCGCCTCGAGCAGCAGGTCCACGTAGAAGCGGTAGCCGCGGTCGGTCGGGATGCGGCCCGCCGAGGTGTGCGGCTGCTGGACGAACCCTTCGTCTTCGAGCCGCGCGAGGATGTTGCGCACGGTCGCCGACGACACGCCGAGCCCGGCCGCCGTGACCAGCACCGACGAGGCCACGGGCTCGCCCGACGCGATGTACTCGCGGACGAGCGCGGCGAGCACCCGTTTTGAGCGTTCCTGAGTTTCCATTAGCACTCGATACCTGAGACTGCTAAGACATTATACAACAGCCGGATGTGCAGTTTCGGCTGTTGACCTACAACGCGCGTGCGGCCAGGTCCCGCGCGGCCGCCCGTGCGGCGACGGCGAGCTCGATCCGATCGACTCGAACGGGCGCGAAGTCGTCGACCAGCACCTCGCCGTCGACGATCGTCGTTCGCACGTCGCTGCCGCGGGCGGCGTACACGAGCGTCGAATACGGATCGGGGCCCGGCGCGAGATGCGGCCGGTCGCGGTCGACGATGATGAGGTCGGCGCGCTTGCCGGCTTCGAGCGAGCCGATCTCGTCGCTCGAGGCCGAGCGTCTCGCGCGCCCGCGCGCGTCGCCATCCACAGCACGTCGCGCGCCGGCAGCAGCGCCGGGCGCCTGCCGCATCGCCTGCAGCACCGCGGCGAGCCGCATCTCTTCGAACATGTCGAGACGGTTGTTGCAGGCCGCGCCGTCGGCGCCGAGCGACACGGTGATGCCGCGCGCGCGCATTTCGGCGACCGGCGCGATGCCGGATCCGAGCTTCAGGTTCGAGCCGGGGCAGTGCATCACCTTGACGTCGTGCTCGGCGAGCAGCTGCCTGCTCGCGCTCGTCCACCCAGACGCAGTGCGCGGCGCACAGCCGCGGCGACGCGAGCCGCACGCTCGGCGAGGTACTCGAGGTTGCGTCATGCCGCCGGACATCTGCCGGACGATGGCGATCTCGTCGCGCGATTCCGACGCGTGCGTGTGCACGAGCGTGCCGTGCTCGGCCGAGAGCGATCGCCACCGCCTCGAGCAAGCTCGCGCGAGCACGACACGGCGAACCGCGGCGCGAACGCCGCGCGCAGCCGGCCGTTCGCGGCGCCGTCCCAGCGCGTGCGGAGCGCGAGGCTCTCGTCGATCGACGCCTGCGTCTGCTCCTGCAGCCGCGCCGGCACGTCGCGCGTCGCAGTCCATCATGCACTTGCCGATCGTCGCGCGCAGGCCGCTCTCGGCGACCGCTTCGAACACGACGTCCGTGTCGTGCACCGTCTCCATCGTCAGCACGGCGGTCGTGCCGCTCGAGAGCAGCTCGGTCGCCGCGAGCCGCGCCGCGGCGCGCAGCGTGCGCGGCGTGTGCGCCGCTTCCATCGGCCAGACGCGCGTGCGCAGCCAGTCCATCAGCGGCAGATCGTCGGCGTAGCCGCGGAAGAGCGTCTGGCAGAGATGGATGTGCGTCTGGATGAAGCCGGGCAGCACGTAGCCGCCGCGCGCGTCGATCGACGCGATCGTGCGCGTCGGTGATGATGCGGCGCCGACCGCGGCGATGCGTCCGTCGCGGATCGACACGTCGCCCTCGACGATGTCGAACCGTCGTTCATCGTGAGAACGATGCCGTCGCGGATCAGGAGCGACAGGGCAGCGATCGCAGGCGATTGCAAGTCGCTTCTGACTTTCGCCTTTGCACTTGCAGCTGTGGCGGGTCCACTGCATCGACGTCGTGGCGTCGGCCTTGCCGTGCTTCACGGCGATCAGCTCGGCGAGGATGCTGACGGCGATTTCCTGCGGCGTGACGGCGCCGATGTCGAGGCCGATCGGCGCGTGGACGCGCTGCGAGCGTCTCGGGCGGCATCTGGTCGGCGCGTCGAGCGCGTCGTAGATGCGCGCGACCTTCGCGCGGCTGCCGATGAGCCCGAGGTAGCGCAGCTCGCGCGGCGCGAGCGCGCGCAGCGCGTCGAGGTCGTTCGTGTGGCCGCGCGTGACGATGACGACGTAGGCGTGCGGCGGGAGATTCGCGCGGCGCGATCCACGCCGGGATGTCGTCGACGACGACTTCGGCCGCGGTCGGGAAGCGCTCGCGCGTTCGCGAACTTCTCGCGGTCGTCGACGACGTGGACGCGGAAGCCGACCTCGTGCGCGAGCCGCGCGAGGTGGAAGCCGACGTGGCCGGCGCCGATGATGTAGAGCTCGGGCGACGGCTCGATCGGCTCGATGTACACGTCCATCTGGCCGCCGCAGATGAGCCCGGTCTCCTGCGCGAAGTCGTCCGACAGCTCGTAGTGGACGAGCTGCGGCGTGCGGCGTCGCGATCGCCTCGCGCGCCTTCCAGAACGCGTCGTTCTCGTAGCAGCCGCCGCCGATCGTGCCGACGATGCGGCCGTCGGCGAAGACGAGCATCTTCGCGCCGACGCGCTGCGGCGTCGATCCGGTCGTCGACGACGATGGTGACGAGCGCGGCCGGCTTCGCCGCGCTCGAGCGCGTCGGCGACGGCCGCGAAGACTTCCTGGTTCATCTGCTGCGATTATACGGCGGGCAGGCGTGCAGTCGTCGCGCCGAGCTCGCCGCTCACCGGTGCAGCTCGCACGTCTGCCGTCGGCTCGGTGCCGGCGAGGAACGCCTCGCTGAATGACCTTCGGGCAGCTCGGCGTCGGCGAGCTTGCCGGTGTCGGCGTCGATGTCGACGAAGGTGATGCCGTCGGGCACGTCGAACGGCACGCTCGCGCGGCCGGCGAGCGCGCGCTTCATGAACTGCGGTCCAGATGGGCAGCGCCGCCTGCGCGCCGCTCAGCCCGACGCGGCTGGTTGTCGTCGAAGCCGACCCAGACGACGGTCAGCAGCTCGGGCGTGAAGCCGACGAACCAGGCGTCGCGCAGATCGTTGGTCGTGCCGGTCTTGCCGGCGGCGTCGAGCGTGAAGCCGGCGCGCGCGCGCCGGCGCGCCGGTGCCTTCGTTGAGCACGCTGCGCATCATGTTCGTGACGAGAAACGTCGTGTCCGGCCGCGCGACGCGCGCGCGGCTGTCGCGGCGGCGTCTTGGTGACGTCCTTGCCGCCGCTGCGTGATCCGTCAGGATGTGCTGCAGCGGCCGGATCGACGCCGCTGTTCGGGAAGAGCGTGTAGGCGGTGGCGATCTCGAACGGCGTCGCCTCGAACACGCCGAGCGCAATCGACGGATACGCCTTCGGCGGGTTGCCGACGCCGAGCTTCTTCCAGAGCGCCGCGACGTGGTCGTAGCCGGCCGCCTGCGCGACGTGGATCGTCGCGAGGTTGCGCGAGTGCGCGAGCGCGTGGCGGAACGTGATCGGGCCGTCGTACTCGTTCTCGTAGTTCTCCGGCGTCCACACCTGATCGTCGAACTCGAACGTCTCGGGCTCGTCGTCGATGATCGACGCCGGCGTGACGTCGGTGCGGCCCGTCGGCGACCGCCTGCTCGAACGCGGTGAGGTAGACGAACGGCTTGAAGACCGATCCCGGCTGGCGGCGCGACGACGATGGCGCGGTTGTACTGCGACTGGTTGTACGAGCGGCCGCCGACGAACGCGAGAATCTCGCCGGTTCTTCGGATCGACGGCGATGAGCGCCGCCTCGGCCTTGCCCTTGCGCTTGCGGCGCGACGAGCAGCTCGTCGACGCTGCGTCAGCCCGTCGCGCACGGCGTCCTGCGCGAGCCGCTGCAGGTGCAGGTCGAGCGTCGTGTACACGTCGACCGCCTGCGTCGTCGTCGTGGTCAGGCCGGGATACTGCTCGGCGAGCGTCTGGCCGACGTAGTCGACGAAGTACGGCGCTTCGGCTTCGAGCGCGCGCTGCACGACGACCAGCGGCTCGTTCGCCGCGCGCGTCGGCGGCGTCCTGCGTCGATGTAGCCGGCGTCGGCCATCGCCTGCAGCACGACGTTGCGCCGCTCGCGTGCAGCGCGCCGGGTTGTTGAACGGCGAGAGCGCCGACGGCGACTGGATGACGCCGGCGATCGTCGCCGCTTCGGCGAGCGTGACGTTGCTGACGTCCTTGCCGAAGAACAGCCGCGCCGCCTCGGCGACGCCGAAGATGCGCGAACGAGCCGCGCTGGCCGAGCGGCATGTCGTTCAGGTACATCTCGAGGATCTCGTCCTTCGAGGCGCGCGTGCGTGAGGATCGACCGACACCCAGATCTCGAGCAGCTTGCGCTTGAGCGACTTCTCGCGCGCCGCCTGCAGCGTCATGCCCGGGAACATCTTCGGCAGGAAGACGTTGCGCACCAGCTGCTGCGTGATCGTGCTCGCGCCGGCCGTGTACGCGCGCTTGCCGCGCAGGTTCGAGAACAGCGCGCCGACCATGCCGATCGGATCGACGCCGGGATGCTCGTAGAAGCGGCGATCCTCGATGCGAGCACCGCCTGCGTCATCCGCGCGGGAATGGCCGACGAGCGCGACGGGCCGCCGCTTCTCGCGCTCGCCGCTGATGAGCGACGTCAGCACCGGCGCGTCGAGCGTCAGCCGCTCGCTCGGCTGCGCGCCGAGCTCGAGCCGCTCGACGCGATCCGGCGCGCGCGGCGGCGGCGGGCGCTTCGCGCGCCGCCTGCACGGCGGCCGGCGTCGGCTTCTGAAAGACGACGCGGACGATCTGGCCCTTGAAGTCCGGCGCCGCGCGGCATGATCGCGACCGCGCCGGTCGCCGACCGCGAACTCGCCGGGCTTCTCGGCCGTCGCGCGCTGCGCGTAGCCGAGATCGTTCAGCCGATCGATCGAGCTGCGCGATCGGTCAGCGACTGGCCGCGCCGCAGCTCGAGCGGCCGGGCGAAGACGCGCGGGAGCACGCGGTCGCGCTCGCCGTGCAGCCGCGCGTCGATCAGCCGCGCGAAGCGTGACGTAGTAGTAGCCGGCGGCGAAGCACGACAGAGCGACGCGGGACGGCCAGCGACGGCGGCGGCCACGCGCACCCAGCGCTTGCGCCAGCAGCGCGGCGACGCGAATTCGGAGCCGCGCCGTTCGTCAGACGGCTTCACGCCGGCTGCCGCCGGCTGTCGATCGGCCGTTAGATCGTGACAATCCAGTGGCGCCCGAGGTCGAGCGGCAGCTCCTCGTCCAGCCGTTCGACGAGCGCCGGGCCGTACTGGTTCAGGAACGACACGAAGCCGATCGTGCGCTCCTGCGCGTGGCCGCCGGGGAAGGCGAGCGCGCGCGCGTGCATGAACTGGCGGCGCAGCGTTTCGTCGCGGCGCTTGGCCGCCTGGATCATCTTGCCGTGCAGCGTCTGCAGATCGTGCTGCATGCGCCCGAGCGTCGAGCGCGCCGCGCCTTCGAGCGTCGGGTCGAGCGCCGGCATGGCCTGCGATCGACGCGCGCCATCTGCGCCTCGATCGCCTGCGCCGCGTCGGCGAACGACTCCTCGACGACCGGCGGAATCTGCGTCTTGAGCAGCTCGTTCAGCGCCGCTTCGTCCTGCGCCTGCAGCGCTTCGAGCGGCAGCTTGTATTTCGTGAGGAAGCGCAGCGCGGCCGAATCGAGCAGCGTCGCGCGTCGCGCGCGGATACATCAGCGGCATCGGCACGCCGAAGTGCTCGTAGACGCCGCGCAGCTGGCCGAGATACGCCAGCTCGTTCGGGCCCGGCGACGTAACAGATCGTCGGGAAGAGCGTGTCCTGCACGACCGGCCGCAGCAGCACGTTCGGGCTGAAGCCGGCCGGCTGCTCGGTCGCCTGCTGCGACGAGCGCCGCCGGCGCGAAGCGCTGCGTCGCCGACGACGAACTGGCCGTCCTGCTGGCGGATCGCGCGGCGGCCGCCTGCCGAGTCGAGATGAAACAGCGCCAGGCTGTCGTCCTGCGCGTGCACCTGCGCGTGGTAGCCGCGCGCGACCAGATCGGAGCCGGCGAGCGCCGCGAGCTTCGCGGTCTGGCCCGGCATCGAGAGCTCGCGCGCGAACACCTCGCGCGGCGAGCGGCTTCGACGCCGGGTCCGACGAGTCGTAGACGACCAGGCCGCGGTCGCCGAGCACCTGCTCGAGCCAGCGGCCGAACGCGTCGGCCATGCCGACGCCCGGCGCGTAGGCGCGCGCGCAAGCCGGCGAGGAGCGCCGGCGCGGAACTCGGTCGGCGGCAGCAGCTGCTCGAGCTCGTCGAGCGACGTCGACGATCGAGTCGTCGAGGCGTGACGGTCGCGACCGGCGCGGGGTCGGCGCCGGCCGCGGCCGGCAGCGCGACGCGTGCGCGGCGTCGAGCGTCGTCGTCGAACACCGTACAGCGACCGGACTTCGTCCCAGTCGTGATCCTCGGCGTCGATCCAGAAGATCGGCGACGGCCGGCACGTTGTGATCGCGCGAGACCTGCTCGGCGAGCTTGAGCGCGGTCAGCGCCTTGAGCAGCGTGAAGAGCGGGCCGCCGAAGAGGCCGGCCTGCTGGCCGGTGACGACGGCGACCGTTCGGCGATCGGCGAGGCGGCGCGCCGGCTTCGACGCGCGCGCGCCGGCGCGCCGCGGCGCTGCCTGCTGCGCGGCGATGACCGCGGCGATCTCGTCGCGCCGGCGGTCGTGCGCCTGCGTGCGCGCGATCGCGTCGGCCCAGGCCGCGCGGTCGGCCGGATCGCCGGAAAAAAACGGCGCGACGGATCGAAAGTCGTACGCGTAGTCGGCGGCGAGCCGGCGAATCCACGGAAAGCGGCGGACGTCGACCGGAATGCGCACGGAGGACTCGGACAGCGCTGATCTGTTGAGTTGAGCTGCACCGGAAGCCTACTGTCTCAGAGCGCCGCGCGGACTGTCAAGCCGCCGAGCGGCCGCTATTCGCTTGATGCGACAGCACTAAGACGCTCGGCAGGTCCGAAAAGGTGCTTGAGTGCGCCGACGCTTCGATGTTACGATTCGATCGCCTTCCTCGAGGAGTCCTTCACTGCACACGGAAGCTGCCGGTCCAGCGCCCGACGCCTTCGGTCCGTTTCGAGTGCTTCATCAGATCGGCGCGGGTGCGTTGGGCCCGGTGTTTCGCGCCTTCGATCCCGAGCGCGACCGGCTCGTCGCGGTCAAACTGTTTCAGCTCGATCTGCCGCCCGAGCGCGTGCATCAGCTCGTCGCCGAGTTCGAGCGCCTCATCGCCGCCGACCTGACGCATCCGGCACTGGCCGCGCCGCTCGCCACCGGCATCGACGGCACTGCGCGTATCTCGCGCATGGATTACGTCGTCGGCGACTCGCTCGACATCGCCGTTCGCGAATACGGCGCGGCGCCGCCGGCCGAAGCGCTGCGCGTCGCGGCGCAGCTGGCCGGCGCGCTCGACTTCGCCGCCGTCGTGAACGTCGAGCACGGCGCGCTGCATCCGCGCGACGTGCTGCTGTCGACCGACGAGACGCGGCTGACCGGGCTCGGCGTCGCGCGCGCGCTCGAACGCATCGGCGTCGCCGCGCCGGTGCGCCGGCCGTACACGGCGCCCGAGCGCGATCGCCGGCGCCGTGTGGGATCGCCGCGCCGACGTCTTCAGCCTCGCGGCGCTGATTCACGAGCTGCTGTGGGCCAGGCGCATCGGCGGCTCCGGCGTCGCGTGCGGCCGACGGCTTGACGGAGATCGCCGGCGGCGATCTGCCGGCGCTCCGCGACGTCTTCGCGCGCGCGCTCGCGACAGCACCCGACCGACCGGTTCGGCACCGCGCTCGAGTTCGCCGAGGCGCTCAAAGCGGCGCTTCCCAGACGTCGTCGTTGGCGTCCGACGCGCCGCCGCCAGGCAGACGAGCGCGACGACAGGCACTGCCGTTCGTCGACGATGCCGACGTGCCGATCGCAGCGGTCGATCGTCGACTCGGTAAGCCGGACACGACGCGCGCTTCGCGTACGGCTGGGCGCCGACCCGGTCGCGCCGCGTCGTGCTGGAGCGCCGCCGTCGATCCAGCGCCGCGCTCGAGATTTGCGCGAGGACGAAGCGGTCCGATCTCGGGACGCGGAATCGGCGCCCGCGATCGTGGAGCCGCTGCCGCCGCGACGAGCGCCGTCGCCCGACTGTCGTCGACACACGCCGCCGAGTTCATGGCATCCGCGCTCGAGCAGTCGCGCTCCGCCGTCTGGCCGCTGGTGCTCGCGCTGATCGTCGGCGTCGCGATTGGATTCGCCGGCGGCTACGGCGTCGGCTCGCGCGATCGCCAGGCGCCATCGCCTGCCGCGAGCAGCCGTGTCGCCCGCCGCGACGCAGCCATCTGCGCCGGCCGGGCACGATTCGACGGACGTCGCGGTGACCGACACTCAGAAGACGCAGCCTGTCGGGTCGAGCGGCGGCGCGGAGACGGCGCCGGCGCCGGTCGCGACGCCGCCACGCACGTCCGAGACGACGGATACGGCAAGGTCGCAGCGCCGCAAATCAGCGGCTAAGCCGGACGTCCCGGCCGGCCGACTGCTGGTGCGTTCGACGCCGGCTGGCGCACGCGTGTTCGTCGACGGCCACGAATACGGACAGACGCCGCGTCGCGGTTCGCGATCTGGCGCGCGGCGCGCATCGGGTGCGCGTCGTGCGCGACGGCTACGCGCACCGAAGAACGGCGCGTCGTCGCTCACCGCGTCGCGGCCGGCGCAGTCGATGACGGTGCCGCTCGAACGCGAGCGCGCGCAAGTCGCGCAGGCGCCGACAGTCGACGATCGACGCCGAGCCGAGACGTCCGGCGCCGCAGCCGCGTTCGCGGGCGCGCTGACGGTCGAATCGCGTCCGTCCGGCGCGAAGGTGTTCTCGACGGCAAGCTCGTCGGCACGACGCCGCTGCAGCTGCCGGATGTTCCGGCGGGCGAGCACGCGGTCCGCCTCGAGCGCGACGGCTACCGCCGCTGGTCCTCGTCGGTGCGCGTCGTCGCAACGGAGCAGAACCGCGTCACGGCGTCGCTGGAACGATGAAATCAGCTCAGGGCACGCAGAGATCGCCGAGCCAGTGTTCTGCGATCCCCGCGGTGACGTCCGCGATCGCCGCGATTAGGCACAGGAGCTCATGGAAGCGATTCTGGCACTGGAAGACGGCACCTGGTTTCGCGGCGTCGCCGCCGGCGCGGAAGGCGAAGCGGCGCGGCGAAGTCGTGTTCAACACGAGCATGACCGGCTACCAGGAAGTGCTGACCGATCCGTCGTACGCCGGGCAGATCGTCACGATGACGTGCCCCGAAATCGGCAACTACGGCGTGTCGACCGACGACGTCGAGTCGCGCGCGCCGCAGGTGGCCGGCTTCATCGTCCGCGACGAGTCGCCGATGGCGAGCAACTGGCGTCGCGAGAGGACGCTGCGCGACTACCTCGTCGCCAACCGCATCGTCGCGATCTCCGACATCGACACGCGCGCGCTGACGCGGCAGCTGCGGTCGGGCGGCGTGATGCGCGGCGTCATCGCCACCGGCGACGATCTCGATCCCGCGGCGCTCGTCGAACGCGCGAACGCGATCCCGAAGATGGAAGGGTCGGATCTCGTGCGCGGCGTGACGTCGACCGAGGCGTTCGACTGGCCGCAGGAAGATCCGGGCGAGTTCGGCGATCGCGCCGGCGCGCGGCTCGAAGACGCGGCTGAAGATCGCGGCCTACGACTTCGGCATGAAGTGGAACATCCTGCGGCGGCTGAGCGCGCACGGCTGCGACGTCCGCGTCTATCCGGCGACGACGCCGGCGTCCGAGCTGCTCGCGATCGAAGCCCGACGGCGTGTTCCTGAGCAACGGCCCCGGCGATCCGGCGCCGCTGACCTACGCGATCGACAACGCGAAGGCGCTCGTCGCGTCGAACGTGCCGGTGTTCGGCATCTGCCTCGGCCACCAGATTCTCGGCCTCGCGATGGGCGGCGAGACCTTCAAGCTGAAGTTCGGCCACCGCGGCGCGAATCATCCGGTGAAGAAGCTGGCGACCGGCAAGATCGAGATCACGTCGCAGAATCACGGCTTCGCCGTCGATCCGCAGTCGCTGCCGGACGATGTCGAGGTGACGCACCTGAATCTGTACGACGGCACGGTCGAAGGGCTGCGGCATCAAGACGCATCCGGTGTTCTGCGTGCAGTATCATCCCGAGGCGTCGCCCGGGTCCGCACGACGCGGACTATCTGTTCGACGACTTCATCAAGCTGATCGAGAGAGCCAGGGCTAGAGGCTCAGGCTATCAGCTCGGAACCACCAGCCACCAGCCACCAGTCGTGACCTCAACTATGCCGCGCCGCACCGATCTGAAGCGCGTGCTCATCATCGGCTCCGGCCCGATCGTCATCGGCCAGGCGTGCGAGTTCGACTACTCCGGCAGCCAGGCGTGCAAGGCGCTGCGCGCCGAAGGGCTCGAGGTCATCCTCGTCAACAGCAATCCGGCGACGATCATGACCGACCCGGAGCTGGCCGATCGCACGTACGTCGAGCCGCTCACGCCGGAAGTGCTCGCGGCGATCATCGAGCGCGAGCGGCCCGACGCGCTGCTGCCGACCGTCGGCGGCCAGACCGCGCTCAACCTCGCGGTCGATCTCGCGACAAGGCGGGCACGCTCGAGAAGTACGACGTCGAGCTGATCGGCGCGTCGATCCAGGCGATCAAGGTCGCCGAGGATCGGCAGCTGTTCAAGGACGCGATGCGCGAGATCGGCCTCGACGTGCCGCAGAGCGGCCTCGCGCGGACGCTGCCGGAAGCGGTCGAGCTGGCGCAAGACGCTCGGCTTCCCGCTCGTCATCCGCCCGTCGTTCACGCTCGGCGGCGTCGGCGGCGGCATCGCCTACAACATCGAAGAGTTCCGCGAGCTCGCCGAGCGCGGCCTCGAGCTGAGCCCGGTCCACGAAGTCCTCATCGAGGAGTCGGTGATCGGCTGGAAGGAATTCGAGCTCGAGGTGATGCGCGACGTCGCCGACAACTTCGTCGTCATCTGCTCGATCGAGAACATCGATCCGATGGGCGTCCACACCGGCGACAGCATCACCGTCGCGCCGATCCTCACGCTGAGCGACAAGGAATACCAGCGGATGCGCGACGCCGCGCGCCGGATCATCCGCCGGGTCGGCGTCGAGACCGGCGGGTCGAACATCCAGTTCGCGGTGAACCCGGCCAACGGCCGGATGGTCGTCATCGAGATGAACCCGCGCGTGTCGCGCTCGTCGGCGCTCGCGTCGAAGGCGACCGGCTTTCCGATCGCGAAGATCGCCGCCAAGCTCGCGCTCGGCTATCACCTCGACGAGATCCCGAACGACATCACGCGCCTCACGCCCGCCTCCTTCGAGCCGACGATCGACTACGTCGTCGTCAAGATTCCGCGGTGGAACTTCGAGAAGTTCCCGCAGGCCGATCGCACGCTGACGACGCAGATGAAGTCGGTCGGCGAGGTCGATGGCGATCGGCCGCACGTTCAAGGAAGCGTTCATGAAGGGCGTCCGCTCGCTCGAGCTCGGGCGCAGCGGCCTGCTGTTCGCGCCGTCCGAGCATGGACGACGAAGACGATGCGGCGCTGCGGAAGCGGCTGGCGGTGCCGAACGATCGGCGGATGTGGGATCTGTTCCGCGCGCATCGATCGCGGCTGGACGCGTCGAGCAGATCCACGAGCTGACGAAGATCGATCCGTGGTTCCTGCGGCAGTTCGCCGAGATCGCGGCGATGCGCCGGGACGCGGCCGCGCGCGGCCTCGACGGGCTCGACGCCGACGACGATGCGCCGGCTGAAGCGCGCCGGCTTCGGCGACCAGGAGCTCGCGCTGGCGGCCGGCGTCAACGAGGCGGCGGTGCGCGAGCGGCGCGTGGCGCAGGGGCTGCAGCCGGTCTACAAGCGCGTCGACACCTGCGCGGCGGAGTTCGAGTCGTTCACGCCGTACCTGTACAGCTCGTACGAGCCGACGCTGCGAGTCGAACCCGAACGGCCGCGACAAGGTCGTCATCCTCGGCAGCGGGCCGAACCGCATCGGGCAGGGCATCGAGTTCGACTACTGCTGCTGCCACGCGGCCTTCGCGCTCAAGGAAGAAGGCCTCGAGACGGTGATGATCAACTGCAACCCGGAAACGGTGTCGACCGACTACGACACCGCCGACCGGCTGTACTTCCAGCCGCTGACGTTCGAAGACGTGATGGCGGTGATCGAGACCGAGCGATCGGCCGGCGGCGACGTGTCGTGCCTCGTGCAGTTCGGCGGCCAGACGCCGCTGAAGCTGGCGCTCGCGCTGCAGGACGCCGGCGTCAGCGATCCTCGGCACGTCGCCCGATTCGATCGATCTCGCCGAGGATCGCAAGCGCTTCGCGGCGCTGCTGCGAGAGCTCGACATCACGCAGCCGGCGAGCGGCACCGCGACGTCGCGGCAGGAAGCGCGCGACGTCGCGGCGTCGATCGGATTCCCGGTCGTCGTCCGGCCGTCGTACGTGCTCGGCGGCCGCGGCATGGCGATCGTGTACGACGTCGGCACGCTCGATCGCTACATGACGCAGGCGGTCGACGCGTCGCCCGAGCATCCGGTCCTCGTCGACAAGTTCCTCGAGGACGCCTTCGAGTTCGACGTCGACGCGATCGCCGACGCCACCGGCGCCGTCGTCATCGGCGGCATCATGGAGCACATCGAGGAAGCGGGCATCCACTCGGGCGACAGCTCCTGCGTCGTGCCGCCGTTCATCTGTCCCGAGCGGCACCTCGCAGACGATCCGCGACTACACGCGCCGCATCGCGCGCGCGCTGAAGGTCGTCGGCCTGATGAACGTGCAGTACGCGATCAAGGACGATGTCGTCTACGTGCTCGAGGTGAACCCGCGGGCGTCGCGCACGGTGCCGTACCTGTCGAAGGCGGCCGGCGTGTCGCTCGCGAAGATCGCCGCGCAAGGTGATGGCGGGCCGGACGCTCGCCGAGCTCGGGCTCACCGAGGACATCTGAGGTCGCCGGCGTGTTCGTGAAGAGCCCGGTGTTTCCGTTCGTGCGGTTCCCCGGCGTCGACACGATTCTCGGGCCGGAGATGAAGTCGACCGGCGAGGTGATGGGCGGGTCGACGAACTTCGGCGTCGCGTTCGCGAAGGCGCAGCTGTCGGTCGGGCAGCGGCTGCCGGAGCGCGGCACGGCGTTCGTCAGCGTGAACAACGACGACAAGGCGAACCTGCTGCCGATCGCGCGCGATCTCGCGGAGCTCGGCTTCCGCCTGATCGCCACGCGCGGCACGGCGGCGTATCTGCGCGCGTACGGCCTCGACGTCGACGTCGTCTTCAAGGTGAACGAAGGGCGGCCGAACATCGCCGACGAGATCGTCAACCGCAAGGTCGATCTCGTCGTCAACACGCCGCTCGGCCGCGAGTCGTTCTTCGACGACCGCGCCGTCCGCCGCGCCGCGATGATGCACGAGGTGCCGTGCATCACGACGCTCACCGGCGCCGCCGCCGCGGTCAGCGCGATCCGCGCGCTGCGCCAGCAGGGCCTCGGCGTCCGCGCGCTGCAGGACTACTACGCAGGAATTGCCGCCGGGACCGTCTAGGGCCGCGGCAGATTCTGCATACCGCTTGCTGTTTTTCACGACGACACGAAGCCCACGAAGAACACGAAGTCCTTTAGGTACGGCGTTTCGTGAACTTCGTGTGCCTTCGTGCCTTCGTGAACAGGAATTGCCGCGCAGTTTGCACTGCCCGCGCGCGTGCGTGCCGTCGCCGCGATTCCCGCCATCGGTCTCCTCGCCGGCGCCGCGGCCGGCCTGCGCGATTCCGGTCCTTCCGCGAACGCTCGCCTTGCTGATCCTGGCGGTCTGTCTCGGCGCTCGATCTGGGGCGTGGTCGCTCGGGCCGACACGCGCTTCTCGTCGCCGGCGTCGCCGGATTCGTTTTTCGTCGGCGGCGCGCTGCTGTCCGTCGATGCGTGGCGTGCAGCGTGGCGGCCGCCGCTGCGCGTCGGCTTCGAAGAGCTCGCGCGCGCGCGAGCGGGCGCAGGCGATCGCCGACGGCCGGCAGCCTGCCGGAAGACGACGAGGCGTTTGCGACCGTCGAAGGTGTGCTGCGCGCCGATGCCACGCCGGGTGACAACGGCGTCGTCGCTCAGCGTCGACGTCGACAGCTGATCTGCGGCGCGTTCTCGCCGACGCCTCGATGCGCGCCGGTCTCCGGCGGCGTCGTCGTGACCGTCGTCGGATCGCTCGCCGTCGATCGCATGGACGATGTGGCGCGCCGGCCGGCGCGTGCGGCTGCCGGTCGCGCTGCACCGGCCGGCGCGCTATCTCGATCCCGGCGTGCCGGATCGGAGCGCGCGCTGGCGCGGCGCGGGACGACGCTCGTCGGCACGGCAAAGAGCGGCGCGCTCGTCGAGGTCCTGGCGCGCGGCAGCTGGGTCGGACGAGGCGCTCGGGGGCGCGCGCGCGTTTTCGCGACGCGCCATCGACGACGGCCGTCGGGCGCTGGAGCAGCGCGATCGGCCGGCGATCGTCGCGGCGATCGTCATTGGCGATCGCGCCGGCCTCGACGACGACGTCCAGCGCCGGCTGCAGGAGGCGGGCACGTATCACGTGATCGCGATCTCCGGCGGCAACATCGCGATCCTCGCCGGACTGCTGCGTCGGGGCGTTCCGGTTCGCCGGGGTTGCTCGGCCGGACGGCGATGCTGGCGTCGATCGCGCTGCTGATCGTCGTACGCGGCGCTCGTCGGCGGCGGCGCGTCGGTCGATCGCGCGACGCTGATGGCGGTCGTGTACTTCGTCGGCGCGGGTTCTCGATCACCGCAGCCCGCCGCTGCAACGCGCTCGCGTTCGTCGCGGCGGTGCTCGTCGCGTGCCGAGCCGCTGTCAGTCGCCGATCCGGCGTTCCTCCTCACGTTCGGCGCCACGCTCGCCATTCTCGTCGTTGCGCCGCGCGCGCGCCGGCCGACCGCGTCCCGCGCACTGCTCGAGACCGGCCGCGCGCGATGTTCGCGGCATCGGCCGCCACCGAGGCGCTGCTGTTTCCGGTCGGCGCGGCGTCTTCTCGCGCGTCACCTTCGCCGGGCTCGCGCTGAACTTCCTTGCGATTCCGCTGATGGCGCGTCGCGCAGATCGCCGGCATGGCGGTCGTGCCGCTCTGCGCGTCGTCTCGACGGCGGCGCGTCGGCGGTCGGCTGGGTCGCGCATGCCGGCGCCGCTGGCCTCGTGTGGTCGGCGGACCTCGTGCGGCTTGCGCCGTTCGTCACGTACCGGGTCGCGCCGCCCGCGCTGTGGGTCTGCGGCGTGTACTACGCGCGCGCTTGCGGCCGCCTGGACGCTGTCGGCGCAGCGGTCCGGCAGCGCGCAGCCATCGTCCTGTCGCACCGCTCGCCGCCATCTGGATTCTTGCGGAGCCGTGGACGCGCGCTCGCCGCGTCGCGGCGATGGCCGCCTGCACGTCACGTTCATCGACGTCGGGCAGGGCGACTCGGCGTTCGTCGCCTTTCCGCGCGGTCGCACGCTGCTCGTGGACGCCGGCGGACTCGGCGCCGTCAGCTGCGTTCGACATCGGCGATCGCGTCGTCGCGCCGGTGCTGCGCGACGCCGGGCATCCGCCGGCTCGACTATCTCGCGCTGACGCACGGCGATCCCGATCACATCGGCGGCGCCGCGTCGATCCTTCGCGAGTTCCGGCCGCGCGAGGTCTGGGAAGGCATTCCGGTGCCGCGCTTCGCAGCCGCTGACGGCGCTGCGCGTCGCAGGCGCAGGCCGCCGGCGCGCGCTGGGCGAACGTCTACGCCGGCGATCACATGTGGCATCGACGACGTGGACGTGCATGGTGCGTGCATCCCGAGCCGGCGGACTGGGAGCGGCAGAAGGTGCGGAACGACGACTCGATCGTGCTCGAGCTGCGCTGGCGCGACGTGTCGGTGCTGCTGACCGGCGACATCGGCAAGGCCGTCGAGCGCACGCTGACCACGACGCTCGGCCCCGCGCGGCTGCGAGTGATCAAGGTCCCGCACCACGGCAGCCTGACGTCGAGCACGACGGAGTTCGTCCGGGCGCTGCACCCGAACGTTGCCGTCGTCAGCGCCGGCCGAGCCAACCATTTCGGCCATCCCGTGCCGGAGGTCCTCGAGCGCTACCGAGCCGTCGGCGCCGAGATCTTCCGAACCGACCAGGACGGCGCGGTGACGCTCGACACCGACGGCGTACTCGCTCGACGTGCACACGTTCACGGGCAGGCACGTCGCATTTGCTGCATCTGGCACTCATCACGAAGACACGAAGATCACGAAGGGCACGAAGCCGGTGACCGCTCACTCGAGGTTCGATCGACCGCTGTCAGACGACGTCGAACTGCTGATCGCGCAAACGATCGGCTGCTGCGTCGCGGTTCATCGCGAGCTCGGGCCCTGGCTTGATCGAGAGTGCCTATGCGCGGGCGTGCTGCGTCGAGCTCGCGTGCCGCGGAATCGCGTTCGAAACAGAGAAGGCAGTGGTCGTGCGCTATCGCGGAACAGCATCGTGTGTCAACAACGGATCGATCTGTTCGTCGATCGGGCGCTCGTTGTCGAAGTCAAGGCGGTCGAACGGCTGCACCCGGTACACGTGGCGCAAGTCGTCAGCTACCTGCGAGCGACAGGCGCCCGGGCAGGGCTCGCTGGTGAACTTCAACGTGCCGATGCTGAAGCAGGGCATACGCCGCGTTGTGTTATAGCTGTGCTTCGTGGGCTTCGTGGGCTTCGTGCCCTTCGTGTCTTCGTGATGAACGTGTCGCTACCGGTCGGCGTCGCGATCTTTGCCTGCTGCCATTCACTTTCCAGTTCCTCGAGCGTCATGTCGTGCATGCGTGCGGCCTGATTCGCTGATCGCGCGCTCCATGGTCGTGAACCGCCTCGTGAACTTGTCGTTCGCCTTCCGCAGCGCCGTCTCGGGCTCGATGCCGAGCTTGCCGCGACAGTTGGCGATGGCGAACAGCAGGTCGCCCATCTCTTCTTCGGCGCGCGCTCGTGATCGACCGGCCGGTCGTCGGCGACGACCTCGCGCAGCTCGTCGACCTCCTCCTGGATCTTCTCGACCACATCGTCGACGCGCGACCAGTCGAAGCCGACCGACGCGGCGCGCACGCCGATGTGGTACGCGCGCAGCAGCGCCGGCAGCGCCGGCGCGGATGCCGCTCAGCAGCGTCTTCGGCGTCCTGTCGCTGGTGCCGCCGCGCTCCTGCGCCTTGATCTCCTCCCACCGCGTCCGCACCTGCCCGGCCGAGTCGAGCGCCGGCTCGCCCGTCGTCGCGCGCGAACACGTGCGGGTGGCGCCGCACCAGCTTGTCGGCGATGCGCTTGCAGCGAGTCGGCGATCGTGAAGTGGCCCGCCTCGGCTTCGATCTGCGCGAGGAACACCGCCTCGAACACGAAGTCGCCGAGCTCCTCGCACAGCGCGTCGTGATCGTGCCGGTCGATCGCCTCGAGCACCTCGTAGGTCTCCTCGAGCACGAACGGCTTCAGCGTGTCGATCGTCTGCTCGCGGTCCCACGGACAGCCGTCGGGCGCGCGCAGCGTCGCCATGATCTCGACGAGCCGGGTGAACTCGGCGGCGGCGCGTTCGACATCGAGCTCGGCACATTTGGTAATCTTAGTCAGATGACCGAGCCGTCCGCAGCTGACCTTCACCGCCTTCGTGCTCTCGCTGGCGAGCACGGCCGCGATCCATTTCGGCGACCTGCCCGATCCGGTCGTCCGGCGAGCCGCCGAGCTGAATCTCGACGGCGCCGCGCAGATGATCGAGATCCTCGCGCTGCTCGAGCAGAAGACGCGCGGCAACCTGACGGCCGAGGAGCGCCAGGTGCTCGAGCAGGTGCTCTACGAGCTGCGGCTGCGCTTCGTCGAAGCGTCGGGCGCCGGCAAGCGCATCATCGAGCCGTAGCGAGCAGCCATCGCTGCGCGTCACGCTGCTCGGCACCGGCACGTCGCACGGCGTGCCGGCGATCGGCTGCGACTGCGCGGTCTGCCGCTCGACCGATCCGCGCGACCGGCGCACGCGGCCGTCGATCCTGATCGAGCTCGCCGGCGACGCGCCGGCGCCGCCGTTCGCGCGCGGCGGTGCGATCGATCCTCGTCGACACGTCGACCGACCTGCGCGCGCAGGCGCTCGCCAACGACGTCCGCCGCGTCGACGCGATCCTGTTCACGCACAGCCACGCCGATCACGTCCTCGGGCTCGACGAGGTGCGCCGCTTCAACCAGATGCAGCAGTGCGGCGATCCCGTGCTACGCGGACGCGGCGACGCTCGCGCGACCTGCGGCGGATGTTCGCGTACATCTTCGAGCCGCCGCGGCAGCAGGGCGGCGGCGTGCCGCAGCTGTCGCTGTTCCGCGATCGCCGGCCCGTTCACGCTCGGCGGCGTCGAGATCGTGCCGGTGCCGCTGTTGCACGGACGCGCTGCCGATCCTCGGCTTCCGCATCGGCTCGTTCGCGTACCTCACCGACTGCAACCGCATTCCCGGACGCCTCGTGGCCGCTGCTCGACGGCGTGCGCACGCTCGTCCTCGACGCGCTGCGCGATCGCCCGCACCCGACGCACTTCAGCGTCGCCGAGGCGCTCGACGTCGTCGCGCGGCTCGGCGCCGACGCGCGCGTACTTCACGCACATCTGCCACGATCTGCCGCACGCGGCGACCTGCGCGCGCCTGCCCGCCGGCGTGGAGTTGGCCTATGATGGGCTGGTGCTTGGAGATCGCGCAGCGTCGACTGGCGCGTCGCGACCATGGACGTCATCCACTTTCCCGACGACCCGCGGCCGGCGCGCTGGACGCAGCCGGTGCTGGCGCTCGGCAACTTCGACGGCGTGCACCGCGGCCACCGCAAGATTCTCGATCGCGCTGCAGCGCGTCGCCGGCGAGCGCGGCGCCACGTCCGTCGTGATGACCTTCGATCCGCATCCGCCGCGCGTCGTCCGGCCCGACAAGGCGCCGCCGCTGCTGATGACGAAGGCGCAGAAGCTCGAGGCGCTCGCGCGCGGCCGGCGTGCAGGGCGCCGCGATCGTCCGCTTCACGCCGGAGCTGTCGCAATGGGATCCGGAGACGTTCGTGCGGACCGTGCTCGTCGACTGGCTGCGCGTCGCGGAAGTGTGGGTCGGCGCGAATTTCCTGTTCGGCCACGATCGCGCCGGCAACTTCTCGCTGCTGCGCGCGCTCGGCGCGCGCTACGGGTTCAAGGCCGAGAAGATCGATCCGGTCCGCTACAAGGACTTCGTCGTCAGCAGCACGCGGATCCGGCGGCTGGTCAGCGAAGGGCGCGTGGACGAGGCGGGCGCGCTGCTCGGCCATCGAGTACTGCATCGACGGCACGGTCGATGCGCGGCGACGCAGCGCGGCCGGACCATCGGCTTTCCGACCGCGAATCTGTGCACCGACAACGAGCTGCTGCCGCCGCACGGCGTGTACGCGACGACCGACGACGATCGACGGCGATCGTGCAGCCGTCGGTGACCAACATCGGCGTGCGGCCGACCGTCGACGCGTCCGGCCGCGACGTCGGTCGAGACGCACGTCTTCGACTTCGACCGCGATCTGTACGGCGCGCCGATCCGCGTCGGCTTCGTGCAGCGGCTGCGCGACGAGCGCGCGTTCGAGTCGCTCGACGCGCTGCGCGCGCAGATCGCCGCCGACTGCGCCGGGCGCGCGCGTGCTGTTCGATCGTCTTTCACTGTAGAATCGCGCGTTCGTGGCCGATCACGAGTTCTTCTTCGCGCTCGACCTGTCCGACGACGCCGCGCTTCGACGGCGATGCTGAGCGACGTCGCCGCAGCGGTGCTCGGGCACGTCGGCTACGCGCGCGACCGCGCATCGCGAGCTCACCGGCGACGCTGCGCGCAGGCGCTGTCGGCCGGCGCGGCGGCGCGGCGGCCGCCGCTGCGACGTGCAGTTCCGCGCCGGCGCCGGCGAGCTCCAGATCGTCGTCTCGTGCGACGGGCAGCCTGAGTGGCGCACCGCCTGCGCCGCTGCCGAGCCCTGATGACCGATGCGCCTCTACAACACGCTGACCCGCAGCGAGGAGACGTTCGCGCCGGGCGCCGACAACACCGTCCGCATGTACACCTGCGGCCTGACGGTCTACGCGCGCGGGCACATCGGCAACTTCCGGACGTTCGTCTGCGTCGACGTCCTGCGCCGCACGCTGAAGTATCTGCTCGGCTACCGACGTGCGGCAGGTGATGAACTTCACCGACGTCGACGACCGCACGATCGCCGGCGCGCAGAAGGCCGGCATGGATCTGCGCGCCTACACCGATCAGTACATCGCCGCGTTCCGCGAGGACGCGCGCGCGCTCGGCCTCGAGGACGGTCGAGGAGAACGCCGCGCGCGACCGACGAGGCGAATCTGCAGGCGATGGCCGATCTGATCGCGCGCGCTCGAGACGCAACGGCCACACCTACGTCAGCGACGGCTCGATCTACTTCAAGATCTCGACGCTGCCCGACTACGGGCAAGCTGGCGCATCTCGATCACGACGGGATGAAGCCCGGCGCGCGCGTCGACTCCGACAACTACGCGAAGGAAGACGCGCGCGACTTCGTGCTGTGGAAGGCGACCAAGCCGGACGAGCCGACGTGGGACGTCGTCGATCCGCCGGGCCGCCCGGGCTGGCACCTCGAGTGCTCGGCGATGGCGCTGCGGCTGCTCGGCGAGCCGCCGATCGACATCCACGCCGGCGGCATCGATCTGATCTTTCCGCATCACGAGAACGAGATCGCGCAGAGCGAGGGCGCGACCGGCAAGCCGTTCTCGCGCTTCTGGGTGCACGTCGAGTACCTGATCGTCGACGAGCAGAAGATGTCGAAGTCGCTCGGCAACACCTACACGATTCCCGACGTCGTCGCGAAGGGTTCCGGCCGTCGGCGGTGCGCTACCTGCTGCTGTCGGCGCACTACCGCAAGCAGCTGAACTTCACCTGGGAGAGCCTGCGGCAGGCGGAGGAGGCGCTGCGGCGGCTGACCGATTTCCTGGCGCGCGCTCGACGCCGTGACGCGCCGCGGGCGCGCATCCGGAGCTCGCGGCGCGCGTGGACGCAGGCGCGCAAGGCGTTCGCCGACGCGATGCAGGACGACCTGAACACCGCGGCGGCGCTCGGCGCGATGTTCGAGCTGGTGCAGCGCGCTCAACTCGGCGATCGACGCCGGCGCAGCTCGGCACGGGCGACGTGCCGGCGATCACGCGAGGCGTTCGACGAGTTCGACCGCGTGCTCGGCGTCCTGAGCCTGCGGCGCGCCGAAGACGAGCAGCCGCCGGTGCCGGTCGAGGAGATCGAGCGGCTGATCGAAGAGCGGCACGCCGCCCGCCGGCGCCGCGACTTCGCCGCCGCCGACCGCATCCGCGACGGACCTGGCGGCACGCGGCGTGCTTCTCGAGGACAGCGCCGGCGGCGACACGCTGGAAGCGAAAGTAGACGCGAGACGACCCGATCATCCGAGACACCGCTGCCGGGACCGCAGGCCAAAGCGATCATCGAGCGCGACGACGCGCGTCGTGTCGCCGTCCTATACGCGCGGCTATCCGCTCGTCATCGAGCGCGGCTACGGCGCGATGGTCGAGGACGTGGACGGCAACGTCGTTCCTCGACTGCGCCGCCGGCATCGCCGTCAACTCCACCGGGCATTCGCATCCGGACGTCGTGAAGGCGATCACCGAGCAGGCGCAGAAGTTCCTGCACATGTCGGGCACCGACTTCTACTACGAGCCGCAGGTGCGGCTCGCCGAGGAGCTGGCGGCGATCGTCGCCGATCGACGGCGGCGTGCGATCGTTCTTCGGCAACTCCGGCACCGAGGCGATCGAGGCGTGCATCAAGCTGGCGCGCTACGCGACCGGCCGCCAGAACATCATCGCGTTTCTCGGCGGCTTTCACGGCCGCACGATGGGCTCGCTGTCGCTGACGGCGAGCAAGGCGATTCAGCGCCGCGGCTTCGGGCCGCTGATGCCCGGCGTGTACCACGCGCCGTATCGCGGACTGCTATCGCTGTCCGCTCGGCCTGACGCCGGACAACTGCGCGGCGGAGTGCCTCGACTATCATCGAGCATCAGCTGTTCGTGCACCTCGTCTCGCCCGACGAAGTCGCCGCGATCGTCGTCGAGCCGATCCAGGGCGAGGGCGGCTACGTCGTCGCGCCCGATCAGTTCCTGCAGCGGCTGCGCGAGCTGCACGAAAGCGCACGGCATCCTGCTCGTCGCCGACGAAGTGCAGTCGGGCATGGGGCGGACGGGCAAGATGTTCGCGATCGAGTTCACCGGCGTCGAGCCGGACATCGTGGCGATCGCCAAGGGCATCGCGTCGGGGCTGCCGCTCGGCGTCGCGACGGCGCGCGCGCGATCTGATGGCGTGGCCGCCCGGCGCGCACGCGAGCACGTTCGGCGGCAATCCGGTGTCGTGCGCCGCGGCGCTCGCGACGATCAAGCTGCTGAAAGACGCAGCTGATGGCGAACGCCGCCGACGTCGGCGCGCATCTGATGAGCGGGCTGAAGGCGCTGATGGACAAGCATCCGCTCATCGGCGACGTGCGCGGGCGCGGGCTGATGATCGGCGTCGAGCTCGTGCGCGACCGCCAGACGAAGGAGCGCGCCACGACCGAGCGCGACGCGGTGGTCGACGCGGCGTTCCGGCGCGGGCTGCTGGTCCTCGGCGCGGGCAAGAACGCGATCCGCTTCTCGCCGCCGCTCGTGCTGACGCAGCGAGCAGGCGGACACCGCGGTCGAGGATCTTCGACGAGGCGCTGACCGAGGTCGAGCAGGCGTCGCAGACAGCGGGCTGCGAATCCGTGCTTCGCGAGCGCTCGGCGCTGGCGTGATTGGCTCCGCGGCGCGCCATGTCGCGTGTCGTCTGGGAAAAACAGGCGAAGATCTCGCGTGTGCGGAGCTCGAGCGCCGCGGGTACGCAATTGTTGCCCGCCGCTATCGCCGCCGCGGCGGCGAATTGGACATCGTCGCCCGCGACGGCCCGACGCTGGTGTTCGTCGAGGTGAAGGCGCGCGACGGCCGCGAGTTCGGCGACGCGGCCGAGGCGGTCACCGCGCTCAAGCGGCGGCGGATCGCGCAGCTCGCGCTCGACTACCTCGCACGCGGCATCGATCTGCACGACTGCCCGTGCCGCTTCGACGTCGTGTCGATTCACCTCGACGACGGGCCGACCGGTGATCGAGGTGTTTCAGAACGCGTTCGATGCCGTGTACTGACCTTGCCTGAACTGCGAAAAGATCCCGTCACCGGCCGCTGGGTGATCATCTCCACCGAGCGGCGCAAGCGCCCGAACGATTTCCGGCTCGAGCGCACGCCGGCTCATCGGGCGCGAGCACTGCCCGTTCTGCCCCGGCCACGAGGCGATGACGCCGCCCGAGGTGCTCGCGTACCGGCCGAACGGCAGCGCGCCGAACGCGCCGGGCTGGGACTGCGCGTCGTGCCGAACAAGTTTCCGGCGCTGCAAGGTCGAAGGCGACCTCGATCGCGAAGGCGACGGGCATGTTCGACCGGATGAACGGCATCGGCGCGCACGAAGTGATCATCGAGACGCCCGATCACGACGAAGACGCTGGCGACGATGACGCGAGGCGGAGATCGAGCGCGTGCTGTGGGCGTTCCGCGAGCGGATGCGTCGATCTGAAGCAGGACGGCCGGCTGCGGCTACATCCTCGTGTTCAAGAATCACGGCGCCGCGGCCGGGCGCGACGCTCGAGCACTCGCACTCGCAGCTGATCGCGCTGCCGATCGTGCCCGACTTCGTGCGCGAGGAGATCGACGGCGCGCGGCGGCACTTCGCCGAGAAGGAGCGCTGCGTCTTCTGCGACATCATCCGGCAGGAGCTGGCGGCGGCCCGGCGCGTCGTTCAGGAGAACGCCGACATCGTCGCGCTGGCGCCGTACGCGCCGCGGTTTCCGTTCGAGACGTGGCTGCTGCCGCGGCGCCACGGCGCGCGGTTCGAGGACGCGCCGCGCGCACGAGTACGAGAGCCTGGCGCGGCTGCTGAAGGCGGTGCTGCACGCGGATCGATCGCGCGCTCGAGTCGCCGCCGTACAACCTGATCTCCACACGCGCGCCGTTCTCCGAGGAAGCGGTCGAGATGCTATCACTGGCACGTCGAGATCATGCCGAAGCTGACGCGGGTCGGCCGGCTTCGAGTGGGGGACCGGGTTCTACATCAACCCGACGTCGCCCGAAGAAGCGGCGCAGGTGCTGCGCGCGTTCTCACCGTAGCGCGAGGCGTGCGCCGCGCGTCGCCGGCGCCTTGATGGGGCGCCCGACCGTGTGGTACTCTGAACGTTCGGGCGGGAATAACTCAGTGGTAGAGTGCGACCTTGCCAAGGTCGAAGTCGCGGGTTCGAATCCCGTTTCCCGCTCCAACATTTCTCACCAGCGCGGGCCTCGTCGGGCCCGCGTCGCATTTTCAGCCCTGTAACTCTGGTGATCCTGTCGCGTCGGGCACTCCGAGAAGAAGCGGCCGCGCCCACCACCGGTAGGCGGCCAGGCTCGCGGCGCACAACGGCGCTACTGCAATCACGTCGACGAAGTAGTGCACGCCGCTGATGAAGGTCGACAGCGTCAGCGCCATGTTGAGCACGATCAACGGGATGAGTATCCGCGCACGGCTGCGGAACGCCCAGGTGACGATCAGCCCGCCCGCCACGTGGAACGAGGGCAGTGAGACGAGTCCTTCGAGCTCGTCGAACCTCAGGACCTTCATCGTTCCATCGTGGAACCCTCGAATCTGCCACATCAGATGCGTTTCGTCGATCGTGGACGCGAAGCCGTAATACGACGGCGCACACATCGCCGGCCAGATGGTCAACGCGGCGACGGCCGCGATCAGGCAGATGTGGAAGTGAAACGTGAATTCCCAGAGCCGCTCGCGCTCGCGCAGAACGCCGAGGACGATCACCGCGAAGAGAAACTGCGGCAAGAGCGTGGCGTACGCGACGGTCGCACCGATGGACACGATCGTGTGGGCGCGGGTCCACGCCGCCAGGGCGGGCACGTGTACGCCGATCGCCGCATCCGCCGCGGCAAGCCACCAGTCCGCGTAGGTGCCCCGAGCGCCACGGCGCCGTACTGCATCGGCGAGGCGACGTTCGTCAGAAATAACATAAGCAGCACGACGAAGAGCGCTTCGGCCACGAAGAGCTCGTCGCGCGCGCCGGGGACGAAATAGAAATTCAGCCAGACGATGAGGAGGGCGGCAAGGAGAACGGCGCCGAGCCAGGTGGTCGACCACTCGAGCGTAAGGCCGCGGATCGAGAAGAGCAGGACGTCGGCTCCTAAGACCGCAACGTTCAACGCCACCAGCCATCGTCCCAGTGGATTCAGGCCGATGTCGGCGAGCGCCGGGCGGGTGCGTCCGAAGGACCGCGCGTTATCGTTGGCGTGGGCCGACAACGCGTCGAAGGCGCCGACACTCGGATCGAGTCCGTCGGCGAGAATCCTGCGGCGGCGGCGGAACGCCCACACCGACAGCAGCACGGTGACGACCGGAAGCAGCGCGAAGGGCATCGGTGACGCTCGCGCGTCGCCGCAACCCACATGCCGGAGGATTCGGGCGGTTCAGCGCCACGGTTGCCCGTCACTGCACGATCGCGCTGACGATTCTGTGCCTGCGACGACAAGACCGAGGTGACGTAAGATCGTTGCAAGCCACCCGCGCGTTCAGGTAACGTCTACACACCTACCCGAGCACCCCAGCCCGTGAGGCGCCGTCGCCAAGAGGTAAGGCAGAGGTCTGCAAAACCTCCACCCCCGGTTCAAATCCGGGCGGCGCCTCCAATTTCATTCAGCAAATTCGAGAGTCCTGAACGGTGTGGAGTTGTTCGATAATTGAGGCGCCAGGTCGAGCTGCTCGGCTGTCCAACCCGTGTTAGGCGTCGTTCAAGACAGGAGATGTGATGGCCGAGAGCGGTATTCGCGAGTTGATTGTCGAGAATCGGCATAGCGGCGAGCGGTTGGCGATGCGGCGTGTAAAGCGGGGCGACGAAGTGTGGCTGGAACTGAAAGGTTCGCTCCCCCCACATCGGCAAGGGCCTCCTCTCCATATTCACGTCGCGGAGGATGAAGAAGGGGTCGTCAGATCCGGCACGCTGTCGGCTGTGCTCAATGGTCGCCAATTCACCGCAGGCTCGGGAGAGCGGGTGTCGCTCCCTCGCGGATCGACCCACCGGTGGTGGAACGACGGGAATGAACCCCTGGTGTTCGAAGGCTATGTGCGGCCCGCAGTGGACCTGGACCGATTTCTTCAAGCGATCTTCGACGTCCTCAACGCAGGCTCGGCCAGCCGGCCTCCGCTCTTCTACATGGCCCATCTCCTCTTACGGCATCGTCATACGCAGACCCTCGTCATCATGCCGCGACCGATTCAAGCCGTGCTGTTTCGAGTGATCGTCGCAGTGGGCACGCTGCTTGGGCGCTATCGCGGGGAGGACTGGCCCGGGTGTCCATCTCGCTGTCTCGGTGCGCCGCTCGATGCTGAAGGAGCCACCGAATCAGCGCCTGCGCAGTCGCCCGAGAACGGGTCGCGAATCGCTATAGCCGAAGTCTAGCCATCGCGGCACTGCCGGGCACTCTTCGGCACTACTCAGCAACGCGATACGTGCAGATTCATTCACAGAGAAATCTGGTCTGGATTTTCTAGCTTCTCGCGGTCGTGTCGGGCTGGTAGCTAACGTGGAGTTGTCTCACAGCTCGAGTTATTACATTTCAAGACACCTCTGCCGCCGGCGGTGATGTAAAACTCCTTCCATGAATCGCCGCCACTTTCTTGCCGGAGCTGGTGGCGTTGCCGCGTACTCCATGTTTGGCGGCCATCCGCTTCAGGGCGCGGCGGCGTCCCCAATCACCGTCGCCGCCACCGGCGACTGCATCCTCAGCCGCCGTGTCTCGCACCTGAAGGACCAGGGCTTCCTCGACGTGGTGCAATTGCTGCGCAGCGCCGACTGCGCGTACGGCAACTGCGAGCTGGTGATGGCGGCGGGCGACCCGGGCTATCCGACAGCGGCCGGCAGCAGCCTGAGCGTCGTCGTCGATCCGAAGATGGCCGAGGAGCTCGCCTGGCTCGGCTACGATTTGATGGGCACGGCGAACAACCACTCCACCGACTACGGAGTCGAGGGCGTCCGCTCGACAATCGCGAACCTCGAGCGCGCCGGCATCGGCTACGCCGGGACCGGCATGAACCTGCAGCAGGCAGCCGCGCCGGGATATGCGGATACTCCAGGTGGCCGCGTCGCCCTCATCAACTGCGCGTCCACTTTTGCGGCGTGGTCGCCGGCCGTCTATGCGCGCGGTGATTTCAAGGGCGTACCCGGTCTGAACGCTGTTCGCGTGCAGCGCCGCTATCAACTCGAGCCGGCGGCGTTTGCCGGGGTGGAGACTGCGGCGCGGTCGCTCGGCTCGCCTCCGCCACCCGAGGGGCAACGCGAGATCACATGGCTCGGCAACACGTTCGTCCCCGGCCCCACGTCAGATTTCTTGAGCGAGGCGGTGGCCGCCGACGTCAAGAGGCTGACCGAGGCCATTCAGGTCGCGCGGCGAAACGCGCGGCTCGTGCTCGTGAGCATTCACGCGCACGACTCGTATCGCACCCTCGACACGCCGGCTCGCTTCCTCCAGCCGCTCGCCCATGCGTGCATCGACGCCGGGGCGGACGCCTTCTTCGGCGCGGGTCCACACGTCACCTGGGGCATCGAGCTGTACAAGGCCCGGCCGATCTGCTACAGCCTGGGCGATTTCGTTTTCCAGTACGAGAGCGTGCGCGGCTATGCCGCGGACACGTATGAAGCGTTCAAGCTCGATCCGCAGTCGCCGGACCATTCGCTCGCGAGCGACCGCATCGCGCTGCCCAAGGATCGATCGCTTTGGGAGAGCGTCGTCCCGATGATGACGTTCTCCGAATCGGGCCTGCGGCAGATGATCCTGCATCCGGTGGCGTGCGACATGTCGCTGCCACGCTACGAGCGTGGGACGCCGTCGATGGCGACCGCCGAGACGGCCGAACGGATCGTGAGCCGGATGAGCGCCCAGTCGAAGCCATACGGCACGTCCATCGCCTACGAGGGCGGCCGCGGCGTTGTCCGTATCTGAACCACCGCAACTTCTGGAGTTGGGAACAAACCTGGGAACAACAACTGTGCCTCGCGGTCGTTCGGCCACTGCTGACGTCTTTCTAGCCTCTACGACTTCCTTCCGGCGCTTCGCTTCTGCGCCCGGCTGGCAATCGAAATGCGAGCTACCAGGTGATTGGGAACACGATTCAATGCGTCGCTCCGTTTGCGGACGGCATTGACGTCGCGAATTCGGTCGAGGGCGCCGGGAGAGGCGTTGCAGGAGAAATTCGCTAGTCGCTAACACCTTCCCGCCCCTCTATCGTCATGATGGTCGCCGTGAGCAGTGCGACCAACTTCTCTTGCCCAGCACGTTCGGCGAAGACTTCCGTTTGAGCAACGGTCAGGGTGCGCCCCGCTTTTACCACTCTGCCACGCGCGATCATGCGGTCTCCGACAGCCGGCGCGACGAGGTTGATCTTGAACTCGACGGTCAGCACGCCGCATCCGGCAGGCATGAGGCTGAGCGCGGCATACCCGGCGGCAGTGTCAGCGATAGCGCTTATGGCCCCGGCATGAATGAAGCCGTGCTGCTGCGAAATGTCGGGACGCGGCCGGATTGCCACTTCAACATGGCCGGGCGAGACGTGATCAAGCGTCGCGCCGAGCGTGATCATGAGTCCCTGCTTCGCGAAGCTCGATCGTACCCGCTCCAAATAGTTCTCGTCGGTAGCCATCAGGGGAGTTTAGCGTTGCTGCCCTCCCGAAGCGGTTCTCCCTTTAGAATCCTCACGAGCGCGATGATCGTGTTCCAATTACGGGTCGTCGCGGTCGCAGCGTAGAGTTTATCGATCTGGCCGAGATAGCCGATCGTCTTCATGTGACGACGGTACATTCCAAATACGAACTGTCGGTCGGCCGCGATCACGCGGACCAGCCACTCGCCGTCAGACGGAAAGGTGACGGGAAGCGACGCCCGAACGCCGCCAGCCTTCGACAGGATGCTGACGAATCGAACGACATCCGCGCCAGACGGCTCCCCGGCAAACGGATTCTCCGTCTCGATCCGAATGAGTTCGCGGCCGTCGCACAAGCACAACTTCCGCTTCGAATGGCAACTTCTTGAGCAGCGCCGTCACGGAACGTTGCTCGCGATTTAGGTTTGCGAACGACGAACGTGCCCGCAGCCCCGACGTTGACGACATCGAAGTCACTCAGTTCTCGTGCGAGCAGGCTTGGGCGAAACGTCCGGTGTCCGCCAACGTTGACGCCTCGAAGGAAGACGACGAGAGCCAAGCTAGAACCTTCGCCGCTGCGTTCTGCGCGAGCGTCTTGCTGACGGTCTTGGCCCTATCGAGCCCGCAGCCATATCGCGGACTTCGAACGCGTCGTGCGTGACTACTTGCCTGGCCCGCCCATTGGCGCGGCGATTGGCGATCCAGCGGCGACTGTCGCGCCGGTGGCGGATCCGGTCGGTTCCGCAGCTGACAGGAGACTCGTAGATGACAAGAGGACGAAGACACTTACCGAGAGGCCGACGACGATTGGACGCATGCGCTCTCCTCCGCGATTATCAGCAGCGGTGCATGATCGTCCGACCTGACGGCCCGGAGCAATTGAAAATCGCGGCTTCCGGGTGGCCGCGAAGAATCAATTCACGGTTTCGTCCTCATCCGGATCCATGCCGTCAGGGTCCATGTCCGGAACCGGATCGACAGGCGGATCTCCCTGCTCCTCTCGCTCCGGATGTTTCATGTCCGGCTTCGAGCCCGCCTCGGGCGCAGGCGGAGGAGGCACGCCCTTCTCGACCGGTGGCGTGTGGTCGCTCGGCGGCATCTGTTCTTCGTTGATCTCCATATAAGATCGCCAGGAAGCAAGAATGCCGCCCATTGAAAACGACCGCCTCAGCCATTGTTGATAGTGACAATCTCCGCCGCAGTTCGCTATTATTCTCGGCTCGTTGACGCCACGCCGCAGTTCCTCGATCCCGCCAGTTCGCGACATGGCGGCGGAAGTACCGAAATCAATCGAGCTCGAGCACCGCATTGCTCGGATCGAGCTCCGAGTCGCCGATCTTCTCGAACGGTTGGAACTCCAGGCCAAGCGCGGCGCGGCGCTCCAAGCGCAAGTCGATCATCTGATTGCGCGCCTCTTTCATACCTGATCGAACAGCGCTGATCCCGATCACGTATTCCGGCATTCAGCGATGCCGCATTGCCGTCGCGATGTCGATATCCGCCCGCAGCATCGCGATGTAACCAGACGGCAGCTGCATGGTGCCGCGCAGCGCGCGTTCCAGATCGAATTCGGCGCCGATCGCCACGAGGGTCGCGCCGCCGTGCGCGTCGGTGCCCCGGTCGCGAATACGGATCGCGTTCACGGCGATGCCGGCGATGACGCGGCCGGTCGGATCGTCGAAGCCGGAGAGATCGCCGGCGCGATGAAACCGCTGATCGTGCCGCAGGCCGACGTATCCCTCCAGAAGCGGCAACAGCATCTGACCGAGCCAGCGAAAATCTGCCTTGGCGTCGTAGAACGCCGCCGCCGGTCCGACTGCGTTCGCAGCGGCGTTCGCTGCATCATCGATCCGCGTCAGCCCGGCGCGTCCAACCAGTGCGAGCTCTGACGAGGAGGAGAACGCGCGCGCGACTCGAAATGCGAAAGACGTCGCAAAGCCGCCTGTGTAACTGGGGAGCGACGAGGGCGCGGCCTTCGTCATCGAGAACAGAGGTCCACGACTGAACGCGCCGTCGAACGCAAGGTCCCAGGACTTCGCGATGCTCACGTGTCGCGTTTCAATATCGACACCCGCAATTGCAGTCGTCGTACCGCTGGCGGTGCCGACGTCGCTGGCGATCGGAATCCCTCGCGCGACGCCGGCGTGCACGACGATATCGATCGCCGCGCCGCCTTGCGCGGAGACCGACGAGGCGAAGCCCACGATGACGAAGGCGGCGAGAATCGTTACTGCGTTGGTCCGCAGCCGCCGTCGACCGTTTTGATTGTCTTCACCTTCAATTCGGGGACGGCGATATTGCCAGGGCGCGCGTTCCCGTCGCCGCCGAGATTCGCTCTTGCCGCATCCGCCGGATCCATCGCGCCGGCTTGCGCGGCCACATTCGGAGAGGGCGTGAGTCCGCCGACGATGCTCAGCTTGGGCTGCGCCGCGGCGCCGACGAGCTCGACCCGTTTGCCCAGATAGCGGCGAAGATCCGTCCCGGCAAGCCGGTAGGTCGGAGTACCAGTCGTGAAATCGGCCAGCGTAAAGTGTCCCGCGTTCGCCGCGTCGGGCGTGACGCAGCCGGTGAGCGTGAGTGGTTTCGGCGTATCTTTCTTCGGAGGCTGCGCCGGCGTCGGGGGTGCGGCCGTTTGCGCCGCCATTGCCGGCGCCACAGTCGATAACAGGATCGCAGTGAGAATTCGGCCTCGCATGATCCACCTCACTGCAAGCATACGCCCAGGGTGAACGGCAGGATTAACTCTTGCAGCAGCTCTGGAGGAGGAGCCAGCCACATGAGACGATTTGTGCAGATTGCTTGCGTCGCGGGCGTGCTGGCGGTCGCGGCGACACCCGCGCACGCCGACGGGTTCATCACGCCGTATTGGGGTTACAACTTTGGCGGCGACTCGGCGAATTGTTTGACCTTGACGAACTGCAACGAGAAGCGGACCAATTGGGGCGTGTCTTTCGGCGCGACCCACGGCATCTTCGGTTTCCAGGAGGATATCGGCTACGCAAAGAATTTCTTCGGCGAGACGCCAACAGCAGACAACGCTGTCCTCACGGTGATGAGCGACTTCATGCTCGTCATACCCGCGGGACCGATCCAGCCGTATGGGTTCGTCGGTCTGGGCCTCATTCGTCCGCACGTCAGTTTCAACGCCTCCACGCTCGCCTTCGATCAGAACACGTTTGGTTACGACATCGGCGCCGGCCTCAACGTGTTTTTCACGCACACCGTGGGCATACACGGCGAGTTGCGTCACCTGCACACGCTTGAGGACGTCAATCTTGGTGTCTTCGCGAGCGACAAGCTCGATTTCTGGCGCGCGAGCGCCGGCGTCACGCTGCGTTTCTAGCGTTGCCATTGATGCAGATCGCCATGAACCTGTCATGGATCCGCCGCGTGCGCGCGGCGGATCGATGACGCCCTGCGCGGTTGAGGTAGGTCGCGCGAAATCTTCCGTTAGACTACCAACGGGAGAATCATCGACATGACCGAACCGACCGTCACGCGCCAGAAGTTGATCGACAACCTGAACGAAGATCTTTCGCGGGAATACCAGGCCATCATCGCGTACGTGGTGTATTCGCAGATGCTCAAAGGGCCGCAATATATGAACATCGCGAAGGAGCTCGAAAAACACGCCGGCGAGGAGCTCGCGCACGCGCTCACCATTTCGAAGCACATCGACTATCTCGGAGGCACGCCGGGCGTGTCGCCGCTCGCCGTGAAGCAATCGGATCGCGCCGAGGAGATGCTGCGGGCCGATCTCGAAAACGAGAACAATACGATTCGCGCGTACCGCGACCGCGTGAAGCAGTGCGAAGCGCTCGGCGAGTACGCGATCGCGGAAGACATCCGCGAGATCCTGCGGGACGAGCAGGAGCACCAGGTGGATCTCGCGACAGCGCTCGGTGAAGACGCGCCAGACTTGTCGCGCCGTTAAGCCTCGGTGCGGCGGAAGAGACGGCGAACGGTCTCGGGCAACGAGCGGATACTCAGATACAACGCGTACCCGGCGAACACCCAGGTGAGACGGCGCCAGTTCACGTGCGGGTCGGTTGCCCGGCGGCCGCTGCGCGAGTGCTTACGGCGATCGCCGCGATCGGGTCCACGACGTTCGGATTCGGAAGTCTTGTCTGCCACGGTCCTCGAGCATGCAACCTCAACGCCACGAGTACATCCACCAAACGCCGTGAACTGCGATTAGAAGGGAGCGGGCGCGTCGTCGTGCGCGACACTGAGGCGGCGAAAACACGTCGCTCGCCGACGCGCCAAGTTACCGAATCGCAAGCAGTTGTCTCGCGGCGGTCACGCGCGAAACGGTTTCAACGGCATCCAGTGGACCTGACTTTGCACTACTGCCAATCGTGATGTTTTCGCTGACGTTTTATTGTTGCTCGCATGCGTTCGATGCGCGTCGGAGTTCGCGTATCTCAGCCATGCTCCGTCGGCGAAACGACGACTATGCCCGATAATCGCGCGCACCATCATCAGCGTCGACGTGCCGGCCGGCCGCCCGCGGGCGCCCGGGAAGGCGAGAAAGTGAAAGACTACCCGCAGCTCAGCATCCGTGTGCCTGTCGAAATGAAAGCGCGGCTCAACGCCTTGAGCGCCGTCACCGGTCTCGCCCAGTGGCGGGTGATCGTCGAGGCGATCGACTGCTTCCTCCATGATTTGTCGCCGACCGACCGTGAGCTCGTGGACGGCCTGTGCGCGCGGTTGATGCGCGCGGGGTGAAGGCAGCCGCCGATCAGCTATAATTCGAGCACATGTGGACCAAGATGATGGGCGGGCCTCGCAAGAAGGCCCCGAAGACGATTGCGGTCATCGATCCCGATCGCTGCTTCGGCGCGTTTGCGTGCTCGATTTGTCAGGCCGCCTGCCCGGTCGCCGGCTGCATCGTCGAAGAACCGGATCGCGACGGCCGGATGGTCTGCGCGGTGCGCGCCGACCTCTGCATCGGCTGCGGCCTGTGCGTGACGCTCGGCAATCCGACCGCGCCGCAGCAGCGCGAGTTCGGCTGCCCGCCCGACTACGACGCCATCAACATGATGCCGTTCGAAGAGGTGGTCAAGATCCTGCAGTGAGCCGAAGCACGTCAGAGTCTGACGTAGTCGCCGCTAGCGCGGCTCGCCTGCGCATAGCGCGACGGCAGCCGATGGTCCAGCCGGCTGCCGATGAACGCCGACGCCTCGCTGAGCTGCGCGCAGCGACACGCCGGTTTCGATCCCCAACCCGTCCAGCATGTAGATCAGATCGTCGGTGGCGAGGTTGCCGGCGGCGCCCGGCGCGTACGGGCAGCCGCCGAGTCCGCCGGCCGACGCGTCGAAGGTCGCGATGCCGAACGGCAGCGCGCTGAGCACGTTGGCGAGCGCCGTGCCGCGCGTGTCGTGGAAGTGCAGCGCGACTTGCTCCGACGGGCACGCGCGCCGAGCACGGCGTCGAGCACGCGCGGCACCTGGCCGGGATGCGCGATGCCGATCGTGTCGCTGACCGCGACTTCGAACACGCCGAGGTCGAGCGAGCCGCGCGGCGACGTCGGCGACGCGCTCCGGCGCCACGGCGCCTTCGAACGGACAGCCGAACGCCGTCGACAGATAGCCGCGCACGCGCAGGCCCGCGGCGATGCGCGCGCGTCGCAGACCTGCTTGTAAGTCGCGAGCGACTCGTCGATCGTCTGGTTGATGTTCTTGCGGCTGAACGTCTCGGTCGACGCGGCGAAGACGGCGACTTCGGCCACGCCGGCATGCGAGCGCGCGATCGAGGCCGGCGAGGTTCGGCACGAGCGCCGTGTAGCGGATGCCGGGCCGGCGCGCGATGCCGGCGAACACCTCGGCGGCGTCGGCCATCTGCGGCACCCATTTCGGGCTGACGAACGCCGACACTTCGATCACCGGCAGGTTCGCGCGCGCTCAGCCGGTTGACGAACTCGATCTTGTCGGCCGTCGAGACGGCGGCGTGCTCGTTCTGCAGGCCGTCGCGCGGCCCGACTTCGACGATCGTGACTTTGCCGGGGGTTCATCAGCTCGAACTCAACGAGCACGGCGTCGGCCTGCACCAGCTCGCCTTCGCGGCAGTGCACAGCCGACACGATCGCGTCGCCGGTCGCGCGGATCGGCAGCTCCATCTTCATCGCTTCGAGCACGACGAGCGTCTCGCCCTTCTTCACATGCGCGCCGGCCTGCGACGAGCACCTTGATCACGGTCGCGGGCATCGGCGCGGCGAGCGTCTGCGCGCCCTGACCGTGCGCCGTCGTCCGGCGAGCGTCGCGCTCCGGCCGCTTCGCCGCGAAAGACGTGGCCGTTCCAGAACGCCCATGGATCGGCGCCGCTGCCGGCCACGTACACGATCTCGATGCGGCCGTCGTGTTCGACGCGCATAAACGCCATTCGCGACCCGCGTGACCTTCGACTGTCGCGTCATCGGCCCCACGTGTCGAGCGTTGTCCAGGGATCCAGGCCGCTGGCTGCCGGTTCGCGGCCGATGGCGGGATCGCTGCCGCGGCGCGCGAACGCGAGCGCGGCGCGGACGAATTCTGGCGGCTCTCGGATCCGGCACGTCCGCGAGCGTCCGTGCCTTCGCGGTCGAGGAAGCCGGTGTCGATGTCGCCCGCGCGAAAGCGCGGGTGATCGAGGACGCGCAACAGGAACGGAATGTTCGTGCGGATGCCGAGAATCGGAAACTCGCGCAGCGCGGCGGCGAGCCGGGCGATCGGCGTCAGCGCGCGTTTCGGCCGACGCGATCACCTTCGCGAGCATCGGGTCGTAGTGCACCGGGACCTCGCCGCCCTCGACGACGCCGGAGTCGATGCGGACGCCGGGCATGCGCGGCTCGCGGTAGAGGAGCAGTCGTCCCGCCTGCGGCAGAAATCCCTGACGCGGGATCTTCCGCGTACACGCGCGCTTCGATCGCGTGGCCGCGCTGGGTCAGCGAGCCGTCGGGCCCACGGCAGCGGCTCGCCGGACGCGACGAGCAGCTGCGCGCGCACGAGGTCGACGCCGGCGACCGCTTCGGTGACGCGGATGCTCGACCTGCAGGCGCGTGTTCATCTCGAGAAAGTAGAACCGCGCGTCGTCGCCGGCGCCGTCGAGCAGGAACTCGATCGTGCCCGCGTTGCGGTAGTCCGGCGCTGCGCGCGGCCGTGAACGGCCGCGTCGGTCATGCGCGCGCGCAGCCGCGGCGTCAGCGCCGGCGACGGGCTCTCCTCGATGACCTTCTGATGCCGGCGCTGGACCGAGCACTCGCGCTCGAACAGGTGAATCGATGCGTCCGTGCGCGTCGGCGAAGACCTGCACTTCGACGTGGCGCGGCCGCTCGATCAGCCGCTCGACGTACAGCGTGCCGTCGCCGAACGCAGCGCTCGCTTCCCGCCGCGCGGCCTGCAACGGCCTCGCGGATCTCGCCGGGATCGCGGACGTCCGCATGCCCTTCCCGCCGCCGCCGGCCGACGCCTTGATCAGCACCGGCAAGCCGACGCGCTCGACCGCCTGCCGCAGACCGTCGTCGGTCTGATCGTCGGGCGTCTCGCCGGGCACGACCGGCACGCCGGCCGACTGCAGCCAGCGTGCGCGCCTCGATCTTCGATCCCATCTGCGCGATGACGCGCGCGGGCGGGCCGACGAAGACGATGCCGGCCTTTTCGCAGGCGCCGCGAACGCCGCGTTCTCCGACAGGAATCCGTAGCCAGGATGCACCGCGTCCGCGCCCGGTCGCGCGGACGGCATCGAGGATGCGTCGGGATCGACAGATAGCTGTCGCTGCGCGGGCGCCGGCCCGATCGCGACCGCGCGTCCGCGGCGCTGACGTGCGGCGCATCGACGTCGGCGTCGGAGTACACCGCGACGCTCTCGATGCCCAGCTCGCGGCACGCGCGGATGATGCGCAGCGCGATCTCGCCGCGGTTCGCGATCAGCAGGCGCTTGATCATGCGGACCACGCACGGCCTTGCGTTTTTCGAGGAACGCCTTCAGCCCTTCCTGGCCCTCGGCCGACACGCGCCGCGCGGCGATCGCGCTCGCCGTCAGCGGCATCGCGTCGTCGATCGGATCGTGTCCCAGCACTTCTCGAATCAGCGCCTTCGCCGCGGCGACGCGCCTCCGGCCCGGCGGTCAGAATCTCCCGCACGTAGTCGGCGACCTTCGCGTCGAGCTCCGGCAGCGGCACGACCGCGTGAACCAGGCCGATCTCCTTCGCGCGCGCGGCGGAAAAGCGCGCGCCGGTGAGAAACAGCTCGCGCGCCGCCGAGCGGCCGATCTTTGCGAGCGCGAACGGCGAGATCACCGCGGGCAGGATGCCGAGCTTCACTTCGGTGAACGCCGAACACCGCCTGCTCGTCGGCGACGACGATGTCGCAGACGGCGGCGAGGCCGGCGCCGCCGCCGAGCGCCGCGCCGTGGATGCGGCCGATGAGCGGCATCGGCAGCTCGTCGAGCGCCGCGAACATCCGCGACATCGCCATCGCGTCGCGCAGGTTCTCCTCTTCCGTGTAGTGGATCGTCTTCGACATCCACGCGACGTCGGCGCCGGCGCAGAACATCTTGCCGGCGCCGGCGAGCACGACGACGCGCGGGGCCGCAGCGGGATGCAGCGCTCGTGCGCGCGGCCCACTCGGCCAGCTCGGCGATGACCTGCTCGTTGAACGCGTTGCGCACGTCGGGGCGATTGAGCGTGAGGTACTCGACCGAGCCCGTCGCGTCTGATGCACGAGAAATTCGTAGGCCATCGGAAGATCCTGAACGTACGACACGAACGTGTTCGTGTCTACATGCGAAACACGCCGAACCGCGGCTCCGGCATCGGCGCGTTGAACGCCGCCGACAGCCCGAGCGCGAGCGCCTGCCGCGTGTCCGCCGGATCGAGGATCCCGTCGTCCCACAGCCGCGCGGTGGAGTAGTAGGGCGACCCTTCGTGCTCGTACTTCTCCAGGATCGGCTCGGCGGATCGCCGCTTCTTCCGCCTGGCGAAAACGGCTGGCCGCTCGCGCGCGAGCTGGTCGCGCTTCACCGTGGTCAGCACGCCGGCCGCCTGTTCGCCGCCCATCACCGAGATGCGCGCGTTCGGCCACATCCAGAGCAGGCGCGGCTCGTAGGCGCGGCCGCACATGCCGTAGTTGCCCGCGCCGAACGAGCCGCCGATGATCACGGTGAACTTCGGCACGACCGAGTTCGCGACGGCGTGCACCATCTTGGCGCCGTCCTTCGCGATCCCGCCGCGCTCGTACTGGCTGCCGACGATGAAGCCGGTGATGTTCTGCAGGAAGATCAGCGGGATGCCGCGCAGGTTGCACAGCTCGATGAAGTGCGTCGCCTTCAGCGCCGACTCCGAGAACAGCACGCCGTTGTTCGCGACGATGCCGACGAGAAAGCCGTGCAGGCGCGCGAAGCCGGTGACGAGCGTCGTCGCCGTAGCGCTCCTTGAACTCGTCGAAGCGCGAGCCGTCCACCAGCCGCGCGATGATCTCGCGGACGTCGTACGGCTTCCGGATGTCGGCGTTGACGATGCCGTAGATCTCGGCCGGGTCGTACCGCGGATCCTCGGGCGTCGGTCGATGTCGGCCGGCAGCCGCTTCGCCGTGTTCAGCGTGGAGACGACCGTGCGGCACAGCTCGAGCGCATGCTCGTCGTCTTCGGCGAAGTAGTCGGCGACGCCGGAGAGACGCGTGTGCACGTCGGCGCCGCCGAGCTCTTCGGCGGTGACTTCCTCGCCCGTCGCGGCTTTGACGAGCGGCGGGCCGCCGAGGAAAATCGTCCCGGTGCCCTTGACGATGATCGTTTCGTCCGACATCGCCGGCACGTAGGCGCCGCCGGCCGTGCACGATCCCATCACGACGGCGATCTGCGGAATGCGCTCGGCCGACATGCGCGCCTGGTTGAAGAAGATGCGGCCGAAGTGCTCGCGATCGGGGAAGACCTCGGCCTGCAGCGGCAGGAACGCGCCGCCCGAATCGACGAGGTAGACGCAGGGCAGCCGGTTCTCGAGCGCGATCTGCTGCGCGCGCACGTGCTTCTTGACGGTGATCGGATAGTACGTGCCGCCCTTGACCGTCGCGTCGTTCGCGACGATCGAGCACCTCGCGGCCGCGACACGCGGCCGATGCCGGTGACGATGCCGGCCGCCGGGCGCGTCGTTGTCGTACATGTCGACGGCGGCGAGCGGCGAGAGTTCGAGAAACGGCGACGCCGGGTCGAGCAGCCGATCGATCCGCTCGCGCACCGGCAGCTTGCCCTGCTCGCGATGCCGCTCGAGATATTTGGGCCCGCCGCCCTCGCGCGCCACGCGCGAGCCGCTCGCGCAGCTCGGCGACGAGCTGCTGCATCCGATCGCGATTGGACTTGAAGATGTCGCCGGCGGTATCGACGTGCGACTCGAGTGCGCGCATCAGAACAGGCGGCGCAAGACGAAGGGGAAATGCATTACCATCCGCAGCAATCGGTCTTGTACCCGCACGTGGCACAGCGCCACACGGCGTGCATCCGGTACACTTCGCCGCCGCAGCGATCGCACAGGACCTTCTCCTCGTCCTTGCGTGGCCCGGTGTGGATCGGCGTAATCGGACGAGACGGCCGTGTCCGGCGGAACCGGCGGGGTCGGCTCGGACATCACGGGAATTATCGCATATGGCTGACACGCCGAGGCTCGCGCGACGATGGTCGACGAACAGCTCGCGAGGCGTGGCATCAAAGACGCGCGCGTGCTCGCGGCGATGGGGCGCGTGCCGCGGGACCTGTTCGTGCCGCCCGAATCGCGCGTCCTCGCCTATGCCGATCGCGCGCTTGCGATCGCCGGCGGTCAAACGATCTCGCAGCCGTACATGGTCGCCGTGATGACCGAGGCGCTCGAGTTGCAGCCGGCAGACCGCGTGCTGGAAGTCGGCACCGGGTCGGGTTATCAAGCGGCGATTCTCGGCGAGCTCGCGCGTCACGTCACGACGATCGAGCGTCGTGCCGGATCTGGCGGACTCCGCGCGCGCGACGCTCGCATCGCTGGAGTTCTTGAACGTCACGGTCGTCCTTGGCGACGGCAGCCGCGGCTGGCCCGAGGGCGCTCCGTATGACGCGATTCTGGTTGCCGCCGGCTCGCCGGCCGTGCCGCCGTCGCTCACAGCGCAGTTGGCTGACGGCGGACGCCTCGTCGTCCCCGTCGGCGCTCGCGAGCACCAAACGCTGACGGTGATCCGACGCGTCGGCGAGCGCTTCGAGGAGCAAAGTCGAGAGGGCTGTGTGTTCGTCCCGTTAATCGGCGAAGAGGGGTGGGGAAGTCAAGAAATGTAACGCAGCATTACGCTACTTAGAAAAGTGTATTGACATATTGCGCTTTTTCGCTACACTCGAACGTTATGAGTCTGAAACGCAAAAAGCGCGTGCTCGCCATCGACGATGAGCCGGCGATGACCGAGTGGCTGAAGATCCTGCTCGAGCACGCCGGCTACGAAGTGCGGACCGCGCTGATCGGCACGCGCGGCGAAGAGCTGTTCAAGACCTGGCAGCCCGACGCGGTCGTCACCGACATGATGCTGCCCGACGTCGACGGCATCGAGCTCGTCCGCAAGTTCAAGCAGCTCGACCCGGAAGCCGAGGTGATCGTCATCACCGGCCAGGGCAACATCCCGCGTTCGGTCGAGGCGGTGAAGGCCGGCGCGTTCGATTTCCTCGAGAAGCCGATCGACGCCGAGCGGCTGCTCGACAAGCTCGAGAAGGCCATCAAGCAGAAGACGCTGATCGACGAGAACGAGCAGCTCAAAGCAGAAGCTGCAGGACCGCTACAAGTTCCAGAACGTCATCGGCAAGAGCAAGAAGATGCAGGAGCTCTTCGAGCTCATCGAGAGCGTCGCGGCGAGCGAGGCGAACATCCTCATCCAGGGCGAGAACGGCACCGGCAAGGAGCTGATCGCCAACGCGATCCACTACAACAGCAAGCGGTCCAAGGGGCCGTTCATCAAGATCAACTGCGCGGCGATTCCCAAGGATCTGATCGAGTCCGAGCTGTTCGGCTACAAGAAGGGCGCGTTCACCGGCGCGACGATGGACAAGGAAGGCCTGTTCGAGATGGCCGAGGGCGGCTCGCTGCTGCTCGACGAGATCGGCGAGATGCCGCCGTACCTGCAGACCAAGCTGCTGCGCGTGCTGCAGGAGCGCGAGTACCGTCCGATCGGCAGCGACCGGATCGTCCACGTCGACTTCCGGCTGATCTGCGCGACGAACATCGATCTCGACGCGGCGCTGCGCGACGGCCGGCTGCGCGAGGATCTCTATTTCCGCATCAACACGATCACGCTGCGCGTGCCGCCGCTGCGCGAGCGCACCGAGGACATTCCGCTGCTCTGCGACTACTTCCTCGACAAGTTCCGGCAGCGCTATCAGAAGAACGTGAAGACGCTGGCGCCGTCGGTGTATCACCTGCTGATTCGCAACCGCTGGCCGGGCAACGTGCGCGAGCTCGAGAACGCGATCGAGCGCGCGGTGCTCGTGGCGAAGGGCAGCGAAATCGCCGTCGGCGATCTGCCGGAGTCGATCCGCGAGGAATCGACCACGCTCGACCGACTTCGTCATCCCGCCGCACCGGACGCTCGCCGAGATCGAGAAGATGGCGATCCTGCAGACGCTGCAGCGGACGAACTGGAACAAGCAGGAAGCGGCGCAGATCCTCGGGCTGTACCGGCCGACGCTGTACAGCAAGATGAAGAAGCACGACATCCGCGACGCCGGCAAATCGGCGCGCCGCTCGGCTGCGTGCCTCGCCGACGCCAGCCGCTCGTCTCCGATCGCGACCTAGGCTGTAAACACGACTGCCAGCGCACGGTTTCGCGTCGCGTTTTCAAACGCCGAGCTCGTCGTGCGTTCAGCGTTCGCACCGCGCTTGTGCTTCAGCTCATCCGGCACACGCAGCCGTGGCACACAACTTGAAGCAGACGTACTGCGATAATCAGTACTGGAGGAGCGCGTGGCAGACAACTCGCGGGCAGTGATGGCGACGATCGTTGGGCGCGGTGGTCGGCGGGGTCGCAGGGTACCTGTTCTTTACCGACCGCGGCCGGTCGCTGCGGCGGCAGCTCGAGCCGGCGCTCGACGACATCGCGCGCGAGCTCAGCCAGTTTCGGGGCACCGTCCAGAAGGCGGCGGGCGTGGCCAACGAAGGTGGAAGCTGTTGAACGAAGCGCTCGGCGAGAGCGGCAGCCGCCGCCGCGCTATCCCGGCCACGCATCAGACGTCGCCGTTCTGAGGACACCATGGCAGCCGAACCTCGGCACGACCAATCTGCTTGCTCGGCATCATGGCGGCCGTCAGCGTGCTCGAAGCGCTGCTCGTCATCGGCGTCGGCGTCGCGGCTTCATGGTCTATCGCCGCGTGATGGACGCTCGTCGACGGGCTCGAGGAGCGTCAGGTCGCGCCGGCCATGGCGCGCGTCAACGCGATTCTCGACGATGTGAAGGAGGTGACGGCGAAGGTGAAGGAAGAGACGGAGCGGGTCGACATGGCGATCCGCACGACGATGGATCGGGTCGACGACACGGCCGATCGCGTGCGTTCGAACGTGCGCGCGAAGACGAGTCGCGTCGTCGGCTTCGTGCGCGGCCTGCGCGTGGCGCTCGAAGGCGTGCTGCGATCGCGCAGTCAGCGAGCCGCATCGAATACAGAAGCTGGAAGCGGCTGCGGCAGGTCCCAGAACGGAAACTCAGACGAAGGAGGCGTCAATGGCAGACGGATACGATCGGTTCGAGAACGAGGGCGGCGGCGGCGGCAGCTTCGTGATGGGGCTGCTGACCGGCACGGTGCTCGGCGCGGGCCTCGGCATGCTGTTCGCGCCGAAAGCGGGATCGGAGCTGCGCAATCAGATCGCCGAGCAGGCCGGCAATCTCGCCAACACGGCGTCGGATGGCTACCGCAAGGCGACCGAGCAGGCGGGTCAGTGGGCCGATCGCGGTCGCGACATGGCGGGCCAGCTGGCGGATCGCGGCAAGGATGCATACGGCAAGCGCGCGATGCCGTCAACCGCGGCGCCGACGAAGCGCAGCGGTACGTCCGAGATGCGTCGAGCACCGCCGGCCAGCGACTGCAGCAGCGGCACGTCCGGTCGTCCGGCTCGTTCGGTCCGGATCTTCGACGTCGCACGGCCCATCGTCCGGATCGAGCGGCTCGTCGTACGGCGTCGGCTCGGGAGCACGCGCGGTTCAGGATCGACCGGCAGCTCATCGGGCAGCGGATCCGCTCGGGCAGGTCGTCCAGTGGCCCGGCGGATCGTCGACCGGCGGCAGCGGCTCGGGCGGATCGCGCCGCAGCTGATTGCGGCTGCCTCGAGCGCAGCTGAGAGCGGATGACCGACGCGAACGCGCGGACTGCCGCGAACGTCGTCCTCGCCGCGGCCGGGCTGGCGGCGGCGTACGTGATCCTCACGACGCCGCCGCTGCGGCGGCTGGCGTTCCGAGGCGTGCGGCTCTGGCTCGGCGCGAGCGTCCCGGTGTATCTCGCCGACCAGGTCCGCCAAGCCTGGGTGGAGTCGGCGCGCGCCGCCTGACATAATTGGCGCGTGATGATCGCGCCGCGCGTCGGCGCGCGCGCAGCGCGCGACATCGTCGCGCCTGACCGGCCTGTCGTTCTGGCGCGGCTTCCTCGGCTTCTACAACAGCGACAATCTCACGTACGCGGCGTCGATCGCCTACTACGCGCTGCTGTCGCTGTTTCCGTTCTTCCTGCTCGCGTTCGCGCTGCTCGGCCGCGCGACCGCCGACGTCGCACGACCGCAACGCCGTCCTCGACTTCGTCCTCCGGTATTTCCCCGCGCAGTTCGACTTCATCACCAAGCAGCTCGATGCGTTCCGCGAGCAGCCGGTTGACGCTCGGCGTCGCCGGCACGATCGCGCTGGTCTGGGGCGCGCTCGGCGTGTTCGGCGCGATCAGCACCGCGGTCAACTACGCCTGGGGCGTCGAGAAGCAGCGCAGCTTCTGGAAGCACAAGCTGTTTTCGTTCCTGATGCTGCTCGTCGCCGGGCTGATTCTGCTCGTCGCGCTGCTGCTCGTGAGCGCGTCGCAGGTGGTCGGCGCGAGCTGGTTCGCCGACGTGCTCGCGCGCTTTCCCGGGCCTGCCGTCCTGCGCAGCTTCACCGATCCGCAACGCCACGACGCTGCTCTTCATCGTCGTCGTCGGGCTGATCTACTACTTCGTGCCGAACGCGAAGGTGCGGTTCCGCGACGTGTGGATCGGCGCGCTCGTCACCGGGCTGCTGTGGAAGGGCGCGCTCGAGGGGTTCTCGTGGTACATGCGCGACATGACGCGCTTCACGCGCGTCAACGGCTCGATCGCCGCCGTCGTCGTCTTTCTGGTGTGGGTCTACGTGCAGGCGGTGATCCTGCTGTACGGCGTCGAGTTCACGGCCGCCTACGCGCGCCTGCGGCGCGGCCGGCCGGAGGAAGTGCCGGCGGCGCCGGCGCCGCGCACGTAATCAGTCTTCAACGAGTCACGAAGTCACGAGTCGCTCGTGAAATTCGTGGCCTTGTGCGCTTCGTGATGAAACGTCAGGTCTTCGACAACGCGCGGATGATCGCCTCGCTGAACACCGGCACGTCGTCCGGCTTGCGCGACGTGATCAGGTTGCCGTCCTCGACGACCGGCTTGTCGACGTACAGGCCGCCGGCGTTCTTGACGTCGATCGCGATCGACGGCCAGCAGGTGAGCGTGCGGCCGCGCAGCGCGTTGGCGGAGATCAGCAGCTGCGGGCCGTGGCAGATCGCGGCGACCGGCTTGCCGGCCTCCATCGCGTCGCGCGCGAGGTCGACCATCGCGTGGCGCATGCGCATCTTGTCCGGCGCGTGGCCGCCGGGAATCACGAGCGCGTCGAAGTCCTTCATGCGCGCGGCGCCGGCCGCGAGATCGGACGTGACGATCGGCTTCGCCGCGCTTGCCCGTGAACTGCGCGCCTGCCGTCGGCCCGACGACCGTGACGGTCGCGCCGGCGGCGCGCAGCGCGTCGAGCGGGCCGGTCAGCTCGCGATCTTCGAACTCGTCTTCGACGAGCATCGCCACGCGCTTGCCCGGCGCAGAGCGCGCCGGATCGGCTCATCGGCGCGATTCTACCCAATGTCATAATCGATCTGATGAACCGCCTCGCGCGCGAGCGCAGCCCGTATCTTCTCCAGCACGCCGACAATCCCGTCGACTGGTTTCCGTGGGGCGACGAGGCGTTCGCGAAGGCGCGCGCCGAGGACAAGCCGATCTTTCTGTCGATCGGCTACTCGACCTGCCACTGGTGCCACGTGATGGAGCACGAGTCGTTCGAGAACGACGCGGTCGCGGCGGTGCTCAACGAGCACTTCGTCTCGATCAAGGTCGATCGCGAGGAGCGGCCCGACGTCGATCGCGTCTACATGACGTTCGTGCAGGCGACGACCGGATCCGGCGGCTGGCCGATGAGCGTGTGGCTGACGCCGGATCTGAAGCCGTTCTACGGCGGCACGTACTTTCCGCCGGACGTCGCGGTGGGGCCGGCCCGGGCTTCGTCGACATCCTGCAGGAGATCGCGCGCGTGTGGACGGCCGAGCGCGGCAAGGTCGGCGCAGTCGGCCGACGCGCTGACCGCGCGGCTGCGCGTCGCTCGAGCAGCGCGGCGCCGACGGCGACCGTGCCCGGCGCCGGCGGCGCTGGCGCGCACCGTGACGCAGTTTCGAGGAGGCGTTCGACCCGCGGCACGGCGGCTTCGGCGACGCGCCGAAGTTTCCGCGCCCGTCGCGAGCTGCTGTTCCTGCTGCGCGAGCACGCGCGCACCGGCGACGCCGCACGGCGCGCGAGCATGGTGCTGCGCGACGCTGCGCGCGATGGCGCTCGGCGGCATGCGCGACCACGTCGGCGGCGGCTTTCATCGCTACTCGGTCGACGCCGCCTGGCGCGTGCCGCACTTCGAGAAGATGCTGTACGACCAGGCGCAGCTCGTGCTCGCGTTCCTCGAAGGCGCGCAGGTGTCGGGCGATCCGTTCTACGCGGAGGTCGCCGAAGACACGCTGCTGCTACGTGCATGCGCGAGATGACCGACGACGGCGGCGGGTTCTATTCCGCCGAGGACGCCGACAGCGTGCCGCCGGAGCACGCGGTCGACGCGGCGGCGCACAAGACGGAAGGCGCGTTCTACCTCTGGCGCGCCGACGAAGTCGACGCGCTGCTCGGCGAGGATGCGGCGATCGTCAAGCTGCGCTTCGGCATCGAGCCGGACGGCAACGCGCCGCTCGATCCGCAGCAGGAGTTCACCGGCAAGAACCTGCTCTACGTCGCGCGCTCGATCGACGAGATCGCGAAGCGACACCGGGAAGCCGGCCGACGACGTCGTCGAGATTCTGCAACGCGCGCGGCTGCGGATGTTCGACGCGCGGCTGCAGCGGCCGCGGCCGCAGCTCGACGACAAGGTGCTGACGGCGTGGAACGGCCTGATGATCGCCGCGTTCGCGCGCATGGCGCGCGTGCTCCGCGCGCTCGGACGCCGATGGCGCAACGCGCGGCGCAGCCGTACCTCGCACGCCGCGCGGCGCGCGGCGGCGTTCATCCGCGAGCGCATGTGGAACGCCCGGGCCGAGCACGCTGCTGCGCCGCTATCGCGACGGCCACGCCGAGATCGACGGTACGCCGAAGACTACGCGTACCTGATCTTCGGCCTGCTCGAGCTGTTTCAGGCCGACGCCGACCCGCAGTGGCTCGAGTGGGCCATCGCGCTGCAGCGGCGCCAGGACGAGCTGTTCTGGGACGAGGCGGACGGCGGCTGGTTCAGCACGACCGGCCGCGATCCGAGCGTGCTGCTGCGGATGAAAGAGGACTACGACGGCGCGGAGCCGACCGCGAGCTCGGTGTCGGTGATGAATCTGCTCACGCTGTCGCACCTCGTCGACGATCCGGCGTGGAACCGATCGCGATCGAGCGGACGCTGCAACTGTTCGGCGAGCGGCTCGAGCAGATGGGCCGCGCCGTGCCGATGATGGCGGCGGCGCTCTCGACGTCGCTCGCCGGCGTTCAGCAGATCGTGATCGCGGTCGGCGACGATGCGGCGACTCCCGTCGTGTCGGAGCTCGGGCGCGCGTTGCCGCGCAGTACCTGCCGTTTGCGATTTCGCTGTCGGTCGGCGGCGAGCGCCAGCGATGCGCTCGCGGAACGGCTGCCGTTCGTCGCCGCGATGCAGCCGATCGACGGCGCACCCGCCGCCTACGTCTGCCGCGACTTCACCTGTCGCCAGCCGGTCACGACCGCCGACGCTTTGACAGCAGGAACTGGCGGCACTATGATCGAGCGATGGCATTTTCAGTGGACGTCTGGCTCCGAGGCAACGATTTCGCGACGACGGCGACGCTCGAAGGCGTGTCGCGCGAGCCGACGCGCCTGGACCGACGATGACGTGCGGCTGGTGCTCGAGGGGATGCTGCGCGCGATGGATCGCCTGAAGCGGCCGGGAGAAGCGGATCGCGACGATCGCGCTGCGCGGACTGAGCTGGATCGTCAACCCCTTCGAAGACGGCGGCGTCGTGATCGCGATTGAGATCACGCTGGGCGCCGCTATCGCCGGGCCGTTCGACATCGAGCAGGCCGGCCCTCGAGGCGATGATCGCGCGGGTCATCGCGCAACCATCAACTCCCTCGTCGACAACGATTCACTAGCCGGCCTTTACTCTTCCGAGCGGCTCGTTCCCTCGTCGTGGTGATCGCCGGTGCGATCCCAGTCGCCACGCGCGCGGTCGCGATTCGGATGCTCCATGCGCGGCTTTACGGTCGATGGTTGGATCTCTTCCCCGAGTTCGTCGCGTGTCTCCCGGACGCTGTGCTGATCTTCTTGATCTGTTCCTCGTCCCGCCGGTTATCTGCCATGAAATGATCCTGAGTTGTTCCTGGTTTCGCGTGGCGCGTTCAGCCCGTGGCGATTACCCACATCAGCATGAAGAACCCGAGGCCGAGAATGACGACGCCGAATGCAAGGTCGCCGGCGCCGAAGAGGAATTCGCGCGCGGAGGCCCGGTAGACGCGCCGATCGATGACGCGGTGCAGCTGGTCCTGCGCCGCTTCGAGCTGCCGATGCGGCGCCGGAAATTCCTGGCCGTGTTCGTCGACGAGCGCGAGCGAGCGGGCGGCGAGAACGTTCCACTCGACGTCGGTGGCGATCACCATCTCGTCCAAAGGAGCCAGCCGTTTTGGCGACGCGAACGGTAGGGTCTCAGTTTCGCCGTTGCGGCCGTGGCGTGGATGAACGACGAGCTTGGTCAGCGTGATCGGCACGGCACCCGCGTTCACGACGTCCCAGATCACGTGCGCGCCGGGAGCGGTCCGATCGAGCCGGATGGAGACTTTGAGGGTCTCCTGCCGGAGATGGGACTTCCAGATGTGAAACAGCAGAAAACCGGCGGCGGCGAGGGAAATCAGAGTCACAATTTGCGCCATCGAGCGACGCTCCTTGGCAACGCGCTTCCGCGCGGCGAGCTGATCAGCGTGCCTGGCGGACGAGGTGCATCAGCCGTGCCGCGGCCGGCATGGCCCAGCTCATTGGTAGCCACCGCACGACGCCGCTATGCTCGTAAGATGCCTTCTACGCCCGATGTTGTCGCTGTCTTCAACACCAGCGAGGACACCACGGACATGCTGCGCGTGATCTTCGAGAACGCTGGCTTCGTCGTCGTGACGGCCATGACATCGTCGATCCGCGACGGAAAGCTGGATCTCGAAGCGTTCATGCGGCAGCACAAGCCGAAGGTCGTGGTGTACGACATCGCGATCCCGTACGAGCAGAACTGGCGCCTGTTTCAACACGTGAAGGCGAGTCCCGCGTGCAAGGACGCGCGGTTCGTCCTGACGACGACAAACGTGGCGCAGGTGGAGAAGGTGGCGGGTCCCGAGCAGTTGCTGCATGAAATTGTCGGCAAGCCGTACCATCTCGACATCGTCGTACGGGCCGTGAAGGAAGCGGCGCGCGAGCGTCCGACCAAATAAACAACTGTCGACTGTCCGCATGTGGTCACTGGCGCCACGATAGTTACCTCCCGGGATAGTTATTGTCTCGGCCCGAGGAGACTTTTCCGCCCGCTGGAAATTTTTCACGAAACGTTCTTGACTTTTGTGCATTTGCCATCAACACTCTCGCTCTTCAGCTCAGCCGTAAACGGTTAACAAGAGAGGGTTCGATGGGCGCCGAAGGTTTCATCTTCGCGGTACAGCGTGTTCGCGTGTCTCTCGTGGCTTTGATCGCTGCGGCTGTCTTGTGCGGTGTCGCCGGCGATGCGCTCGCTGCGACAAGTGTCAGCGGCCGAGTGACGAGCGCGACGACGACCCTCGGGTTGCCGAATACCGTCGTCAACATTTTCGACCTCGATGCGGACCGCGTTGTCTTGACAGCTACAACGGATGGAACGGGCAATTACACGGCGAGCGTGCCGCCCGGGACATACGCCGTGTACACGCAGGCACTTGGCGGCTACATCAACCAGATTTACAACAACGTCCCGTGTTCAGCCGTCTGCGATACCAACACCATCACGCCCGTTGTCGTGGCAAGTTCCGCGATTGCCGGCATCAACTTCTCCCTCAGCCCTGGCGGACGGATTCCGGAACCGTGACGAGTTCCGCAACGGGCTTTCCGATTGCCGGAATTGTCGTGAACTTCATCGATCCGACTGACCAGGTCGTCTTCACCACCGGAACGACGGACGTCAACGGCCACTACACGACCGATGGGGGCACCGCGACCGGAAACGTGTTTGCGTTCACCAGCAACAGTGCCGGTTATCAAAACGAGGTGTACACAAACGGCGCAGGCAATCCACATTGCCTTCAGTGCGATGTCCTAACGGTCGGAACACCCATTCCCGTCACGATCGGCAACACGACCGCGAACATCGACTTCATCCTCGATCCCGGCGGCAAGGTCACCGGCACGGTGACGAATACGTCTGCGTCCCCGTTGCCTAACATCCTCGTCGATGTCGCGGACTCGACTGGAAACGTCGTGGACGAAGTTACCACTGACGCGCTGGGCAACTACATCAGCGGCGGTCTGCCGACGGGAAGCTACTTTGCGTTCACCCGCAAATCCAAGCCCTTCGGGCTCGTCGATCAGTTTGTACAACAACCTCACGTGCGTCGGCGGATTCTGCAACGCGACGGCCGGAACGGCGATTCCGGTCACTGTCGGAGCGACCGCATCGGGGAAGAACTTCACGCTGTCAGCCGGCGGGAACGTCACCGGTACCGTGACGGATGTTTCGAATGGGACGCCGCTGTCAGATCTGTTCGTGCAGTTTTATGTGGCGGGCACCGGGGCGCAGGCAGGGCAGGCGGTGTTTATCGGCGGCGCGCCGACGAATTCCTCGGGCGTGTTCACAGCTGAAGTTCCCCCGGGAACTATATTCGCGGCCGTGTCGGCCAATGGATTCGCCAATCAGCTGTACAACGGCATCTCGTGCGCCGGCAATATTTTCAATACCAATTTCAGTTGCAACCTGCTCACCGGTACTCCGATAGCGATTACGGTCGCCGGGACGACTGGGAACATCAATTTTCCGCTCGTGGCAAACCCCGGTGCACTCAATGGACTCGTGACGAACGCCGCGGGTGGCGCGCCATTGTCGAACGTGCCTGTACAGCTGTTCACGAGCGCCGGAGTCCTGATCGGCACGTTGAACACGTCGAGTCCCAGCGGGCTTTTCACGTTCGTCAACATCCCTCCGGGGTCGTACTACGTGCGGACCAACGACGCCACCCAGGGGTTCATTAACCAGCTGTTCAACGGCGTCGTATGCGTCGGCTGTAGCGTGACGGCGAGTGGCGGCACGCTCGTGCAGGTCACCGGGGGCGGGAACACTGGCGGCGTGAACTTTCCCCTAGCGACCGGCGGCAAGATCACGGGCACCATCACTAATGCCGCCGGCGGTGCAGCGATCCAGGGGATTCCCGTTCAGATATTCAAGTCGGACGTACATCTCTGCGCGACAACGATTACGAACGCCTCCGGCGTCTACACCAGCTTTGCGTTGCCGGCAGGAACGTTCTTCGTGAAGACGGTCGTGAACGCGGCGCAAAATTTCGTGGACCAGGCATACAGACGCGATTGCCCTGCGTCCCCTGCGCGGTGCCAACGGGAACGCCCGTGGTCGTGGCCGGCACGGCGACGACGTCGAACATCAATTTCTCGCTCGCGGCGGGGGATCGATCACTGGGACCGTCACGGATGCCGGAAACGGCAACGCGCCGGTTACGGGAATGGGCGTCCTCGTGTTCGACGCGAACGGCGTGCTCGTCAAGAACGTCACGAGCGGACAAAACGGGGTCCTACACGGCCACCGGACTTCCCGCTGGCAACTACTTTGTTCGCGCGAATCCGAACGCAGCCACTCAGAACTACGTCCGCAGGTCTACAGCGGGATCGTCTACAACGGGATCACGACGATCGGGACGCCGGTATCGGTGACTGCGAACGCTACGCATTCCGCCATCGACTTCCCGCTCCTGTCAGGCGGCGTAATCTCTGGTACAGGTGACCGACGGCACGAATCCGCTGGGTAACGTGCAGCTTGCGGCGTACCTCGGGACGGGACGTGTCGTGAAGAACGCGACGACGGACGGCGCCGGGCACTACGTCGTCACCGGTCTGCAGGGAGGCACGTACTTCGTGGGCACGAGCGTCGGCCCGGTCACGCCGTTCAACCAGGATAAGTTGTACAACGACGTGGCGTGTGTCGCCTGCGTGACCGGCCCAGCGCTGCCGGTCGTGAGCTTACCGTGCGTGTCGCCATGCACACCGCTTCCCGTGGCGACAGGCGTGGCCGTCACGAACGGCGCCACGCACACGGGCGTCGATTTCGTGCTGCCGACCGGCGGCGGAGCGATCAGCGGGATCGTCAAGAGCGCGACAACGAACGTGGGCCTGTTGAACGTGCAGGTGTCGATCTACAACGGCGCGGGCGTCGTCGTGAAGTCAGTGACGACGGCGGCCAACACGGGCGGATACGCAGTGCGCGGCCTCGCTCCCGGCATCTACTACGCGCGCACGGTAGTGTCGGCCGCGACGCCGTACTGCGCCGATCAGGCATACGGCGGCACGGCATGCGCACCCTGTGACGTCGTGGCCACGAGCACGCCAATCGCAGTGGTCGCCAACTCGACGACAGGCGGAACTGATTTCGCGCTCAATGCCGGCGGCCAGATCACAGGAACCGTCACGGATGCTGCGACGACGAACGGCCTGGCGGGCGTTGAAGTGGACCTGTTCGACGCAGCGGCCCACCTGGTGAAGTTTACGTCTTCCAACACGACCGGCGGATTCAGCCTCGATGGGCTGCCGGCCGGAACGTATTACGCGCGCACGATGAACGCGCCCGGATACGCGGACCGGGAGTTCGACAACGTCTCGTGCCTGCCTTCATGCGTGGTGACCGGAGGGACCGCAATTACGGTCGCCAACGGTGCGACGCACGCAGGCGTGAATTTCGCGCTTGCGAGGCTCACTGCGGTGACGGACTTCAACGGCGACGGCCACCCAGACCTGATCTGGCAAAACGACACGACGCGCCAAGCCGCGACATGGTATCTGGGCGGCGCGCTGGGGAATCAATTCGTCGGTGGCGCGACCCTCGGCCCCGCCGTCCCGGGATGGACGGTCGTCGGCAGCGGCGATTTCAACGGCGATGGTCACAGCGATCTTGTGTGGTTGAACGATCGGACGCGGCAGCTTGGCGTCTGGTACATGGGCGGCGCGCAGGGCGACGTTTTCATCAGCTCCGGCTTCCTCGGCGCTGGCGCAACGGGCGTGCCCGGGTGGACCGTGCGCGGGATCGCCGACTTCAATCGGGATGGCCATCCGGACGTACTGTGGCAGAACGATGTGACGCGGCAGCTCGCCATCTGGTACATGGGCGGCGCAGGTGGCGCCGCATTCCTGGGGGGCAACTTCGTCGCGGGTCCAGTGCCGGGCTGGACGGTTGTCGGAATCGGGGACTTCAATCGCGACGGTACACCCGACATCCTGTGGCAGAACGATGCGACGCGGCAGGTCGCCATCTGGTACATGGGCGGCGCACAAGGCGAGCTCGTCCAGGTCACGAGCTATCTTGGCGCGGCTGGTGCCGCAGGCGTGCCGGGGTGGACGGTTGCGGGCGTCAGCGATTTCAACGGCGACGGCATTCCCGACGTCGTCTGGCAGAGTGATCTTCTGCGGCAGGTGGGTATCTGGTATATGAGCGGGCCGCAGGGAGCCGTGGTCGCGAGCTCCGTATTCGTTGGCGGGGCCGGCGCGACAGGGGTTCCGGGCTGGCGAGTCGTCGTGAGGTAATCGTTGGTCACCCGGTGCGCGCGCGGCGCGCGCCGGGTGATTGCCATCGCTCGGCGAGAATCGGACACGCCCGACACGACTGCTCGCGTCGGACGATCAACAGGCCAAGCGCAAGACGCCGGCGCCATCAGAGCCACGCGATCCTTAGGCGATCAGCCGCAGAGCCTGCGAGACGCAAAGGCGTAACATACGCTGGGACGCCGGGGTGGCGGAACTGGCAGACGCACAGGACTTAAAATCCTGGGTTCCGAAAGGAGCGTGCGGGTTCGATTCCCGCCCCCGGCACTAACTTACCCCAACAAAACCGGGGGTTTTACGGTCGCCGCCGCCGTTGCCCCGTAGTTGCCCCGACCGACCAAAACCGCGTCCGAGTCGAGCAGTCGGATCGCGTTCTCGACGGCACTCGGACTGACGTGCATATACCTTTGGGTCGTCGCCAAGTCCCGATAATGGTTCTCGGTTCTCCGACACTTCAAGCGCTCAAGCAACCGCGATTCCAGTCGTGGTTTGGCTCGGAACCGTTGCCGCAGGTCTGATGTATGGCGCTTTGGTTTCCGGAAATTACTTCGTCGTCTGGCCTTCGATTCTGCAACACCTGGCACGTGGCGATCAGGCAGGCGTTCCGCCGATGCTGTGGCGTATATCCGACCTCTTTGCGATTGTCGGCCCCGTCGCAGCGCAGACGCTGTTCGTTCTGTTTGTAGTTAGCTCATGGACAATGTGGCGCATTCGGGGTGAACGACGGACCGCCGCGCGACATGCTGGCGTTTTCACAGCTATGTCAGGGAGTTCAGCGATCGCCGCGATAGTGCTCGGGTTCGGTTCCCTGCCTTGGGCTATGTCGCAGGTCGGTTTTGCGATGTCCTGCAAGGTGACGACTTTGGAGTCAGTCGCGTCACCGGACGCGCGGTATCGTGCGTCCCTTGTCGAATCGGTGTGTCCTGATGACACCAGGCGCCACGTGCTCCTCACGCGATCGCCCAACCATTTTCACTGGGCTGCGCAGCCCGTGCTAGTTCTCAACGACCGCCCCTCCCTTCATCTGTCGTGGAGCGATCACACGCTGCTGATTAGCGGCAACAGAACCGCCGCCAGCATGAACCATCCTCTTCCTAATCCATGGTGTTGCTATGGCCGCGTGACAGCCCGATACGTCGGGTCGCAATGACGAACGCTTTTGCTGAGGAAGGAAACCGATGTCGCCTTCCTGTGGCAAGCTACGTTATGGAGAAGACGCCTTGCCGCTGTCGGTCATACCCTTTATTGGTGCGCTAGCGTTCACGACGTTCCACAGCATTGTGGGGCAATAGAGGCCTCTGCTGACGTGCGACGTCATGACACCTGCCGAGCGCCGGTCGTTAGTGGTCGTAAGGCCCACGGGTGGTGAGTTGACTGTGTCAGCTTGGTTTCTGTTTGTCAGAGGTCCCGCTCCACAGGGTGAACCGCCACGCAGGTGCGACCCGCGTAACAGCGATTGCTTAGCCCACTCGCCGATTGCTGCTGATTCGGCACCGTTCGAGTTGCTTATGCAGGAGGACGGGTGGTCGTGCGTAGAGCGAAGTGGTCCAGGCACAATGTGGGTCCGATCGAAAAATGTCAAGTCAGTTGTTCCAGATTCCCAACCATCGTTGGCGGCGTGGATAGGACACTGGGTTCAAGGGGACGGCTACATAGACATTTCTTCCGGTGATGGAAGGCGAGTGAAGATCCAGGGACAAAACGATTGGCGCGGCATTGGAGGCGTGGTCCATACCGGCCAAATCTCCTTTCATGTCGCACCCACAACGAACCCACTTGCGCTTGCGGATGGAGGTTGCGATGTGACGATGATTTTGGCGGGCGACTATTTGCTCCTGCACGACAACATGGGATGCGGCGGAATGAATGTTAGATTCCAAGGGGCGTGGAAGCGGTCAACGAATCCGAAGTGATCAACCTGCGTCCAGAATGAATTGGGGGGCTGATGAAGCATTGTCTTGTGGCGGTCGGTGCGCTGCTTATTGCGGCTCCGCTTTCAGGACGTCCGGCCGTCGCATTGGTCCAGCCGCCAGAACAACCAAAGGCAGCGCCGATGGCCTTAGCACGAGGCTGTCCGGCTCTCTCAGGCAGCTACGTAATCGTTGGGGAGGACGGGGGCGCTACTCTAACAATTGAGCTGATGGGTTGCCGCGTTGTAAATATCGTGTGGACCACTAGTGGCTACGACGGGCACTCGCGCAGTTCTCAGCGACTCACCTTGGACGGACAGTTTCGCCCTGACAACAGCTGGTATGGAGACTCCGAAAGAAAGCGAACGTCAGCGCTATTTGGGGAAAAACTTTGGTGGTGACAACGGAGTCCTTGAAGCAGCCTCCGGCGTGGGTAACTATGGAATTTTATCAGCAGCTGCCAACGCAAGACGTATGCTTTGCGACTTCTTACCAATTCAGTGCCTCTGTTCCGGACGACGGAGTGATCTTGGGCAACGTGAAGAACGGCCGCACTCCGCACGAGGAAGGTTGCCGCTTTCTCAAAGATGGGGACGGTGAGTGAGCAGAGACGAATACGCCTCCAGCGAATCGTTTGACTGTACCTATCGCCGTTATCTATTGGGCGCGTTGCTCACGGTCGCAGCTTGCAGCCATTCACCCGTGTCTCCATCGGGCTCGTGCTTAGAGATTTCAGGCCACGGCTCATTTTGTGCGGCTGTGAACGCCGTCGCGTGGAGTGCCAGCTCGGTCGCCCCTAAATTCGTGCCGTGCGTCGGCACGAACCCTTTGACGTGCGCCAAATCTGGGTCCATCGTTGCCTGCCGAGCCTTCGATAGCCAAGGAACGGCCATCACATTTCTAGTCAACGGTATTTTGGGTACGCAACACTTTGGCAGCGAGGGAGATTTCTGCTGTCAGGAAGCGGTTTTTACCGACGCGAACGGGAACTTGTATGGCGCAGAACAACCAGGCGGTTCTGCAACGTTCACGATCACGTCCCTGACGAGCTCTCGATCAGCGGCACGTTTTCGTTCGTCGCTCCACCGAGGTCATTTGGGGCGGTAGGGCAGCAGACCGTCACTAATGGACGTTTCGACGTAACAAACTTCTCGTCCTGCATTGGCAATTAACAGAACGTTCCAGCTGTCCGTTTTTGTCCGTGAACCACTGCTGACTGGCCACAAACCTGACCGGAGCCGCAGGCGGAATTCTGAATGAACATTGGTGTGAGTTGGGGAGGGCTGGTGCCCTCCCCGGCTTGAAAAGCCCTGTTAACCGGCAGGCGAAGCAGCAGGCGCCTATTCTCAGGAGTGCTCGCTGGCCGGAATTTCTGACGGGACGAGATTCAGCTACGGCATAATCAACGGCAACCGAATCCATTGGGGAGCAGCGCAGCCGATGTTCAAACGTGGTTGTGTCGTCCTTCTTCTGAGTGCGGCGTCTGCCTGCACCGGCAGCAACACAACGCCATCCACCGCGCCAAGTGCGACGACTCCTGCTTCAGTCAGTGTCAACTGCCAAACGACGACGTTGACGACGGCGGGCCAGCAGACGCAATGCTCAGCGAGCGTCGTCCTGTCAAACGGCACAATTCAGGACCAAACGTTGGCGTCGCAGTGGAGTTCAAGTTAACGCTGGTATTGCTTCAGTCAGTGCGACGGGTCTCGTCACCGCTGTTTCCAGCGGGACCGTAACCATTACCGCGACATTTCAGGGAGTTCACGGCGCACAAGCGGTCGCAGTCGCATTGCCAACTCTTACTCTCGCCGGTACGTTGATAGACGGTACCTCTCACGGCATTCTGCCCAACATCACGGTTCAAATAGTTTCTGGAACGAACGTCGGCAAAACAGCTGTGACCGACAGCAGTGGCAACTACGTCATGAGTGGGCTGTCGACGGGCACGTTCACGGTATCAGTGTCAGCTATAAGCTATGAGACGACGAGGCAGCAAGTCACACTCTCAGCGAACACCCGAGTTGACCTCGTTCTGCAACGTCTCGCGATTTCTTCTCTTGCAGTCTCCTGCCAGGATTCCACCCTTGGGAGCCGGTTTGACAAGACGCAGTGCACTGCGACGGTCCACTACTCGGACGGCAGCAGTGCAGTGCTAGCCGGCGGCGCGACGTGGCAATCGTCAAACACTTCTGCCGCGATAGTGGATTCGACTGGGCTCGTCACGACTGTAGCTATTGGACCCCAAACGGCGTTTATCAGTGCGACCTACCAAGGTCTAAGCGCGTCATTCCAGCTGACGCTCAAAGGCTGCGGGTTATCGTCCCAGGGTGTTCGTAAAACATTCGCGAACGGTTCCAGTAGTGCTGTTACTCGTCGCCGGCGTGACCCCCTTCCTAGTGCTTCACAGTGCGCTGCGACGATTCCCGCCCGGCACCAAGAGAGACGAGGGCATGCGGGCTGCACCCGCGTTCTAGGAAGACGTTCGGGCCAGCCAAGCAACGGCCGCCGCTCGCGATCCGAAGACTGAAAGTCCTCTCCGACTGCTTCGCGAAAGCGGCTGCTGAAGTGCACCGTACCTGGCGCGCAGACTACAGCGAATCGGATGCCGAAGCTTCGCAGCTTCTGCAGAATTTCGCCCGCCTTACCCGAGCTCAAATCGAAAAACGCCTCGGGAAGGTTCGCCGGATAGAGCAGCACTCGGTTGAGACGCTGAGAGACATGCCTCGATGATCCGCGCGGTGTCTTTGGGATGCGCGACCAGAGCGTCGCCCGGCGCGCCTTCGATGAACTGACGCCCGCTCTCGACGGTAGCGAGCGTCATGCTGTCTCGGCTGCGCTCTTATGTGACGGGCTGGCGGAAGCTGAAGATGAGGTACGCGACTGACGGCGCCGCGCGGCCGTGCAGCCGCGCGGGGCGGAACGTCCACTGACGCGCCGCATTCACTGCCGGCTCGTCGAATCCTGGCGCTGACACGATCGGGCGCGCGTCGATCACGGCGCCGGCCGCGTTGACGTCTACTTCGACGAGCACCATCCCGCTCGAGAGCGCCTTCGGCGGGAATGCCGGAGCAACGGCTGAGGCGGGTAGCGGTGTGGTCACCGAGGCGCCGCCGACATCCTTTGGCGGCGTGCCAGCCACGGGTCCGTTCAGCATCGTCGGAGGACGGAAGATCGCCGCGACGAGAACTGTGGACGGTGTGTCGCGCAGCGGCTCTTTCGGATCGTCGCTGTCGCGCGCCGGATCGAATCGCCAGCTCTGAACCGCGCTGACGACCGCGTCCGTGAAGGGCGGCGTCGCACGCAGAATCGTCGCCGTGGACACCGTGCCGGAAGCGGTGACCGCCAGCTCCACGAACACTTGTCCGGCCCCGACCGTCTGCACCGGGATCGCCGGCAGTTCGCCTGAGACATAACGCGCGGGCGTGGGCTGTTCCTGCGCGGCCATGAACAGCAGCGCGCACATCGCACCGACGATTGGCTTGACACGCGTCATGTGATCACCTCGCAGCAGATGTGAACTTCTGTACGCGTTTCCCTTCGTAGGTCTCGGTGACGAACAGATCGCCCTTCGAGTTGACCGCGATGTTGTGCGCGCCGTAGAACTGTCCGGCCCAGTGTCCGGCGCCTCCGAACGAGCTGACCACGGCAAGCGTCCGGCGATCGACGATGTAGATCAATTGATTGGTGCCGTCGGGGACGAAGAGAAACGTCTGCTGCGGATCGATCGAGAAGCCGATGTCCCACACGGATCCGCTGCCGAACGTCTCCTTCGCAATGAACGCCTCCTGCACGAACGTGCCGTCCTTGCGAAAGACCTGAATACGATCGTTCGTGCGATCGCACACGTAAACCAGTCCGTCGCGCGAGATTCGTACGGAGTGGACGATGCGGAACTGCGGAGATGGTGGACCGTTCGGATCGTACTGGCTCGGTTTGTTTTCATGCTGCACGGCCCCGCTGAACGGCCCCGGCAGATGCTCGCCCGCCCGCGTGAAATACGTATCGTCGGGAATTTTCCCATACGCGCCCCAATGGCGTTTGTATGCACCGGTGGCGGCATCGAAGACGATCACGCGATGGTTCACATAGCCGTCGGCGACGTACAGCTCGTTCGCGTCGCGATCGACGACCATGTCCGCCGCCGCGCCCAGGTTGTGGAGATCGTTGCTGCCGGCGCCGCGTCCCTGCCGGCCGATCTGCATCAGGAATCTGCCGTCGCGGGTGAATTTCAATATCTGCGCGTCGTTGTCGCCGCCGCCTCCCAGCCAGACCTGATCCTTGTCGTCCACATAGATGCCGTGTTCGAGTTGCGGCCACTCGTAGCCGGCGCCTGGACCGCCCCACGACGAAACAACCGTGCCGTCGGCGTCGAATTCGAGTACCGGCGGAGCGGCGCGCCAGATGGACCGCGTCTCGTTCGGCTGCAGCGTCGACGGGCGATGGGTCACCCAAATGTGATCGCGTGAATCCACCGAGACGCCGACGACGGCGCCGAGGATCCAGTGGTTGGGCAGCGGCTTGGGCCACGAGGGATCGACTCGGAAAACGGGCGGCGTGATCTGCGGCATCGCGGTCGACGGCCGAACGGTCTGCACCAAAGCGTAACCCACCACGGCAGCCGTGGCGACGAGCGAAGCCGGACGGCTCACCATCATCCGCGCACGATAACACGTCGACCAGGAATCCTACTTCGCGGACCGCGACTACGCGCGCGCTGAAAAGCGGGATCGAGCCCGGACGGGTCAGCGCCTTAGCGGCTTGAGGCGGACGGCTTGACGGCGACCGCGACGTGCGTGTTGGTCCAACAGCACTGGAACCCGCCGCCACCGACGCCGGTGGAGTCGTTTCCTTCGACGCGCAGGATGTAGTCGCCCGGTGCGCCGAAGGTCACCGTCGTCGTCGCTTTTCCGCCGTTGTCGCGATCGATCGACGGCTTCGCTTTGTCGAACGTCACGGGACCCGGGCCGCGGAAAAGACTCCACGTGATCGCGAGCGGCGGGATCGATGGGCCGGTTTCGGAGGCCGTCGCCGCACCGCGGCCTCGACCGCGAACCGGGGCAGGCGGGGGAATATTCAGCTTCGGACCGTCATCGGTCACCCACGTCGTGAGCGGCATCGGCTCGCCGGCGGTGGCGGTGTAACTTTGCTGCGATCGTCGACGGCGGACCGGTGAACACCGGACCGCCCGGCTGGAACCTGAACACCGGCGGCGTGTTCTTTCTGCGCGGCGTCCTCGTACGGTTCGACGATCCATTCCGGGCGGGTGTGCAGCGTGATCGTGTTGGTGAAGCCGTTGGCGACAATCGTCCACGTCATCTTCTTGTTGCCGAAATCCTTCGGCACTTTGATGGTGAAGACGCCCCACTGCCGGCTCGGCAGGAAGTGCGTCGGCTGGCCCTGATCGGCGTCGCCCGGTTCGATGCGGTTGTTCGGGCCGGCCGGAATGTCGAATTCCTGTTTCGTGTTGCGATTGAAGTAGCCGACGAGCAGTCGAACGCTTCCGTCTCTATCGTTGTACCAGCCTTCGAAAGCCGGCGTGACGCTGGATCCGTGCTCGCGAATCGGATTCGCCAGCGGCAGCGAACTGGGCACCTGGCCGACGCCGATCGGCGGCGTCGTGCCTGGCCGGTCTGCCCGGCGCCGAACTGCGGTCTGGCCGCCAGCAGCGCGCCGGCGGCGATCGTGACGAGGATTCCTCCGAGCGCGCCGGTTCGCAGCGTCCACGACATCGAGGCTACCGCCGGGGCTGGTCGGCGTTGTTGGTCGTGACCGCTTTCCGCTTCGCGACCTCCGCCTTGAATTCGTCGTCGTTGTAGTAGGTGATGTTGAGCCACGCGTGGCCCATCTCGTCGACCGTGCGGTCGCCCCAGCCGACCCACTGATCCGGATCCGGGTTCGACTCGTTGTTCGCCGTGTTGTCGTACCACGACGACGAAGTGCAGGATCGTGCCCTTCGGCAGCAGCGGCGCCGCATCGTCGGCGTAGATGTACATGTTGTGCCAGTTGAAATTGAAGTCGGTCACCTGGCTCAGCATCTCGCGGCGGCCGTCCGGATAGATCGCTTCCATCGACATGCCCTTGCCGCGCAGGTGCATGTGCGCCTGGAAGTTCTCGATGCGCGCGTTCTCCTTCAGCGCCGACGAAGCTCTCGGTCGTCGTGACCTGGTTGGGCGGGATGTCGAGGCGCGCGGCTGCCGCCGGTGATCGTGTTGAAGAGCGCGAGCACTTCGCGGTGCTTCGGCTCCTGGCCCTTCGGATAGAAATAGACGCCGAGCTCGACGTGATCGGTGATCTCCTCGCCGACCGCGTGATAGTGCATCTCCCACACGATCTTCGAGCCCGGCAGCATCAGGCGGCCGGAGTCCGGGACGCATCTCGTCGCCGTTCTTGCCGACGGCCCATTCCATGAACAGGCCGTCGCCGGCGACGTTCGGGATCGTTGGTGAAGAGCTCGCTTCGGGATGTCCTCGGTCTGCTGCAGGCGCGCGAGCGCGTGATGCGTGATCTTGCGGCCCTTGACCGTCGCGGGACGGATCTCGATCGCGCGCACCCAGCGCGGTTCGGTGAGGCCGGTCGGCGACGATCGGCCGCCACCACGCGTCCTGCGCGACGGCGGGCATCGTGTAGTCGGGCGACTTGATCGACGAGATCCGGCGGCCCGTATTTCGCCGCGAAGCTCCACTTCGAGTCGTCGCTCCAGACTTTCGGCGGCGGCATGTCCTTCGGATCGCCCTTCGGCGCGCCGGCGGCCACCCAGTCGAGAATCGTGTCGATCTGGTCGTCGGTCAGCGATCGATCGTTCTTGAACTTCTGGATGCCGACCGTCTTGTCGATGTGCCACGGCGGCATCTGTCGCGCCTTCGACGCGCTGCGCGATCGACTCGCGCCCACGGCCGCGCGTCCTCGTACGTGACGAGCGACATCGGCGCCATCGTAGTCCGGACGATGACACGACTCGCATTTCGCCTGGAAGATCGGCGCGACGTCTTTGGTGAAGGTCGGCGTCTTGGGCGGGTCGGCGGCGAACGCAGGAGCGGCGAACGATACGACGGCTCCGAAGGCGGCGAGCAGCCTGAGCACCTGACATCCCATACGCGGGTAGTGTAGCTGAACTCAGGACTTCAGGAACTTGAGGAGCTCGCGGAAAAAGGCGTCGGGGGACTCGAAATGCGGGACGTGCCCGACGTTCGGAATGAGGACGAGCTGGCAGCCGGGGATGGTGTCGGCGACATGCTTGGCCAGCTCCGGGAAATTGGGGCCGTCCTTGTCGCCGCCGAGCTCGAGCGCCTTCACCTTGATGTGCGCCCAGTCGTACACGACGGGATCCTCGTACACCATCTGCTGGACGAGCGCGCGCACCATGGCGGCCTCCGGCCAGTTGCCGCTCAGCGTCCATCCGTACTGGCGCGCGATGTACTTTTCCGCCTCCTTCGGAACTCCGTTGACGAAGTAATGCGCGATGCCCTGGTAGACCGCGTTGTAGCCCTGATTGAGCAGGCCTTTGTACACATCGTCGAGCGGCGTGGGCGGACGTTGCAGCCGCGCGTCGGTAAGCCCGATCTGGTTGTAGAGCACCAGCCGCTCGGTCGTGTCGGGATAGAGCAGCGCGAAACGTGCGGCGACCATCCCACCCATGGAATGGCCAACAACCGCTGCCTTTGCGATTCCAAGCGTCTCGAGCAGCTTGTGGGTGTTGTACGCCATGTCCGAAAGGGTGTACGGGATGATCGGCTTCGACGAACGGCCAAACCCGATCTGGTCGGGAACAACGACGCGGAATCCCTCCTTGCGGAGCACGTCAATCGTGGATGACCAGGTACTCACCGTAAAAATTCATCCCGTGCAGCAACACGACGGACCGTCCGTTCGGCTGAGCGGCTGCCGCGACATCCATGTAGGCCATCCGGACGTCGTGGCCGTACATGGTGAGCTTCAGCTGTTGGACGGGTACGGATACGGAACATCCTCCAGTGTCGGACTGAACGCCTTTGCATCGATCGGCGCCTGCGCCGCTGCGGACAGCGGCAAAGCCAAAAGAAAAACGCAAAAGGCAAAACGTTGACCTTTCGTGTTCATGTCCGCGCCTCGCGTTCCGACTGCTGGCCGGACCGACCGCGAAGCGCTCCCGATGCAAGCCACACGAGCGCCGCGATGCCCACCGCGATCAGCAACCATCTCGTCACGCCAATGAGAAACAGCACATTCATCTGCGGCCACTCGAAGGAGTACAGCCGGAGCTTCTCCCACCGGTCGATCATCCAGTGCCACGCCGTGTGTGCGACAAGCGCCGACAAAATGATCGTGCCCATGCGCTCGGCGACCACGAAGCGGAAGAACAGCTCCAACGCGGGAACCATCAGCACCAGCACGAGCAATTGACCGAGCTCGACGCCGAGGTTGAACGACAGCAGCGACGTCAGCAAGTGCGTTCCGGCGAACTGCATCGTCTGACGCAGGGCGAACGAGAAGCCGAATCCATGGACCAGGCCGAAGGCGAACGTGATCAACCAGCGCCGCTCGAGCTGCGCGGCCACGATGTTTTCGAGCGCCATGTACACGATCGACATCGCGATCAGCGTTTCGATGAGCGGCGGAAACCAGAGCGCGTCCGGCGCCAGGTTGTACGCCGAGGCGATGAGCGTGATCGAATGGGCGACGGTAAACGCGGTCACAACCGGCACGAGCGCCCGCAGCCGGCGGAACGGAATGACGAGGCAGAACAGAAAGAGCAGGTGGTCGGTGCCGTCGAGGATGTGCGCGAAGCCGAGCGCCACGAAGCGGCCCGCCGCCTGATACCAGCGCGGATCGAGCCGCACGAGCCCGGGATTGCCGGAATACTCGAACGGGCGGACGGCGCCGTCCGGCGTCACGAATCGCAGAACCGTCATCGTTCGGACGCCGAGGCGCGCGAGCTTCGGCCGTACGGAAAAATCGGATCGCTCAGAACCAATCGGATACTCGAAGAGCGCGTCGACGAGCCCGGATGTCCAATACAGCTTCGTCTCGGCCGGGCAACGCGGGTCCGGAGACGTGCGCAAGCGCGGACTCCCACGATGTGAACGATCGATCCGCCGGCAGCGACGCCCGCGCGTCCATGAGTCGCGCGCCCGGCAGCGCGACGTCGTTCTCGAACAGGTCGACGCCTTGGGCGATCCAGAGCATCGCGTTGTCGGCGAGGAGAGGCTGCAGCCGGCCGACGTCGAGGCTGCCATCGGGATGCGTCGGCACCGGCATATCGCGCAGCGACTCGAGCGGAACCCGAACCAGCAGCCGCAGCCGGTGACCTTCGGGCTTGACGAATGCCTGGATCGTGACGTCGTTCGGAATGTCGTGCGCCTGCGCTCGTCCGGCGACCACCAGCAGGACGCCGGTGACAAACGCGGACAGATCCTCCGTCTGAACACAGAGTCAGCCTACGTTATACTCTCGCCGTCCGTAAAGGGAGGGTGTGAGGGATGGGTCGCATGAAAAAGAACCGTAACCTGGTCGTCGGCATGACGTTCGCGGCGTTGCTCGTCGCGCTCGGTGCGGCGCAGGTGGCGCTTGAACGAACCGCCAATGCGCAGGCGAAGAACACCGTGATGGCGCCGCGGTTCGAAGTGGATCCGATGTGGCCCAAGCCGCTGCCGAATCACTGGATATACGGGAACGTGATCGGCGTCAGCGTCGACTCGCGCGATCACGTCTACATCATTCACCGGACCGACATCCTGCCCCAGGGCAACATCGATCGAAAGGAAGCGTACGCCGCGCTCACGCCGCCTGCGTCGGAGTGCTGCTACCCGGCGCCTCCCGTGGTCGAGTTCGATCCCGACGGCAACATGGTCAAGGCGTGGGGCGGTCAGAAGATCTGCCGGAAGGCGCCAGCTGGCCGACCTCGAATCACGGGATCACCGTCGATTCGAAAGGGCATCGTGTACATCGGCGGCAACGGCGCCGACGACGGCCACATCCTGAAGTTCACGCGGGAAGGCAGTTCATCAAGCAGTTCGGCTTTCCGTACGCGAACGCCGGCAGCAACGATCTCTGGGCCTTCAATAAGGTCGCGAAGGTGTTCGTCGACGAGCCGAACAACGAGGCGTACGTCGCGGACGGCTACACGAACAAGCGCGTTGCCGTGATCGACACCGAGACCGGGAAGATCAAGCGCTACTGGGGCGCGTACGGCAACAAGCCGGACGACACGAACATGGGCCGCTACAATCCGGATGCACCCCTCGACCAGCAGTTCCGCAATCCGGTGCACTGCGCGGATCTCTCGAAGGATGGGTTCGTGTACGTTTGCGACCGTCCGAACGACCGCCTGCAGGTGTTCACCAAGGACGGCAAGTTCGTGAAAGAAACGATCATCAAGAAGCAGACGCTCGGCGACGGCTCAGTGTGGGACATCGCCTTTTCGAAAGACCCTGAGCAGAAATACATCTTCATGGCCGACGGCACCAACGAGAAGATCTACGTCTACGATCGCCAGTCGCTGACCGATCCAAAGAAAGAAGCCGAGATGCTGACGAGCTTCGGTGACGGCGGTCGCCAGCCGGGCGAGTTCTATGCCGTCCACAGCATCGCGATCGATTCGAAGGGCAACCTCTACACGACGGAAACCTACGAGGGCAAACGGCTTCAGAAGTTTGTCTTCAAGGGGATGGCACCCGTTACCAAGACCGATCAGGGCGTCGTCTGGCCGCGGAAAACGCAGTAGCGCGACCGCTCGGGCATAAGGCGAAAGACACCAGGGAAATCGAGGGCGGCGCTATAATCGGCGCTACTGGAGAGAAGAAATGTCGCGAACCATGATGCGCTCAGCGCTCGCGTTCGTCGCGGTGGCGGCCGCCGCGGGTTATTTCACGACGCACACGTCGGGGCAGGGCACCGGGCTGCCCAGCACGAAAGCCGGCGACTGGCCGATGTACAACGCCGACCTGAAGGGCACGCGCTATTCCCCGCTCGATCAGATCAACGGCACGAATTTCAGCAAGCTCGAGCTCGCCTGGCATTTCAAGACCGATAATCTCGGCTCACGCCCCGAGTTCAAGCTCGAAGGAACGCCGCTCGTCGTCAACGGCATTCTCTACGCGACCGGCGGCACGCGACGGTCGGTATTCGCGCTGAAAGCCGACACGGGCGAGATGCTCTGGGTGCACGCCGAGCTCGAAGGCGAGCGCGGCCTGTACGCCCCGCGCCAGCTGTCTGGCCGCGGCGTCTCCTACTGGACCGACGGCAGAGGCGACGACCGCGTCGATCTATGTCACGACCGGGTATCGCCTCGTCGCGCTGAACGCCAAGACCGGCTCGCCGATTCCGTCTTTCGGCAAGGACGGCGTCGTCGACCTGAAGGTCGGCATGATCACCGGCATCGAACACGCCGATCGACATCGTCAAGGGCGAGGCGGGCCTGCATTCGACGCCAACGATCGCCGGCAATACCGTCCTCGTCGGATCGTCGTTTAAAGAAGGCATGACGATCGCGACGCACAACAACACGAAGGGCAATGTCCGGGCATTCGACGTGAAGACCGGCAAGCTGCTCTGGACGTTCAACACGATTCCTCGTCCCGGCGAGTTCGGCAACGACACGTGGGAAAACGATTCGTGGAAAGAGAACGGCAACACCGGCGTCTGGACGCAGATGAGCGTCGACGAGGAAGCCGGCCTCGCGTATCTGCCGGTCGAAGATCCGGCGTCCGACTTCTACGGCGGCCATCGCCCGGGCGACAACCTTTTCGGCGACAGCCTCGTGTGCGTCGATCTCAAGACGGGGCAGCGCAAATGGCACTATCAGATCGTCCATCATCCGATCTGGGACTACGACTTGTCGTCCGCGCCTCTCCTCGCCGACGTGACGATCGACGGGCAGCCGCGCAAGATCGTCGCGCTGCCGACGAAGGAAACGTTCCTCTACGTGTTCGATCGGATCACAGGCAAGCCGATCTGGCCGATTGAAGAGCGTCCCGTGCCGCAGAGCGACGTGCCGGGAGAAAAGACGGCCAAGACGCAGCCGTTCCCGACCAAGCCACCGGCATATTCACGCCAGGCGGTCACCGACAACGATCTGATCGATTTCACGCCCGAGATGAAGGCGCAGGCGCTCGAGCAGATGAAGGCGTACAAGAACGGTCCCGATGTTCAATCCGGGCGTCCTCAGCAAGGTTGGCGGTCCCATCGCGGCGATGACGATCGGCACCGCGGGTGGAGGCACGAACTGGCCGGGTGGCTCGTTCGATCCGGAAACGAACATTGCGTATCTGTACGCGTGCAATTCGTGCCTGACGCCCATCGGGCTGATCGAGCCGCCAGCCGGCTTCCAGACCGACGTCCGCTATGTGGCGGGGCAGGCGGGCGCGCCGTTCCGGGTTGCGGAAGCCGCGGGCGCCGGCTCGTATGCTGATGCCCCACGCGCGGGAGGCCGCGGCGGACGCGGCGAAGGCGCGGGAGCCGAGGGCGGCGGCCGGGCCGCGGGGCGCGGCGGCAACGCCGGCGGCGGCGCTGCCAATGCGGTGCGAGGGGGCACGACCGTGCAGGGCCTGTCGATCCTGAAACCGCCGTACAGCACGATCAGCGCGATCAGCCTGTCGAAGGGCGAGATCCTCTGGCAGACGCCGCACGGCGAGACGCCAGACGCGGTCCGCAACAATCCGGCGCTCAAAGGCATGAACATTCCCCGAACCGGACAGAGCGGATTCAACATCGGCACGCTCGTCACGAAAACGATGGTCGTCGCGGGGGACGGACAGGTCACGTCGATCGATCATCCGCGCGGCGCGATGCTGCGGGCGTACGACAAGACCAACGGCAAAGAGCTCGGCGCCGTGCTGGATGCCCGCGCCGCAGACCGGCTCGCCGATGACCTACAAGGTCAACGGCAAGCAGTACATCGTCGTCGCGGTCAGCGGCGGGACCTACTCCGGCGAATATCTGGCGTTCGCGCTGCCGAATGACGCGCGGCCGACAAGTGGAGTTCAACGGTAATACTGATGAAACGTACCCTCGGAGTGATCACAATCCTGAGCGCGGCCGCAGCGCTGGGCGCTATGCGCCCGGCGCTGCACGCGCAGGATCCGAAGACCGTCTGGGACGGCGTGTACACGCAGGAGCAATCCAAGCGCGGCCGCGCCCAGTTCAACGACCAGTGCGCCTCGTGCCACGGACCCGATATGAACGGCGGAGAGATGGCGCCGCCCCTCGCGGGCAGCGCGTTCCTGTCGAACTGGGACGGCGAAAACGCGGGCAGCCTCGAGGAGCGCATCCGCACGTCGATGCCCCAAGGGGCCGAGGGCACGTTGAGCCGGCAACAGGTCGTCGACATCATGGCGTCCATGCTCGCTGCGAACGATGCGCCCGCCGGCGAAACCGAGCTCCCGAAGGAACTCGAAATCCTCAAGCTGATTCAGATCACCGCCAAGAAACAGTAGGCGTCGGGTGACACGAGCCGCCTGGTACCTCCCGGTGAGCGTTGCGGTGGCCGTCGCCATCGCGATTGCCGGCCTGGCGCTCACGACGTATCGCGGCGTCACGCAGACGCGCGGCCTCGTCGACGATGCCAGCTGGATCGCGCACACGCACGAAGTGCGTCGGCAGCTGCGCGACCTCCTCGTCGATCTGACGACGGCGGAAACCGCCGTGCGCGGTTTCGTCCTGACCGATGACGAAGAGATGCTCGCGCCGTTCCACGAGCTCCGCGACGGCATTCAGCCGAAGCTGAAACAGCTCGTCCGCCTCACGGCCGACAATCCGGCGCAGCAGGGCCGTCTGGTGCTTTTAACAGAGCAGATCGATCGCAAGCTCGAGGTGCTCGATCGCGCCGTGGCGACGCAGCAAGCGCGCGGTGCCGCCGTCATGCGGCCGTTTGTGGGAAGCGGCGACGGCCGGCGCTCGATGAGCGAGATCCGCCGCCTGATCACGGAGCTCGACGCCGAGGAAAGCAACCTGCTGGCCGATCGCAGTCTGCAGACGGCGACAAGGTTCCGCCGTTCGGTGAACGCCGAAATCCTGAGCGGTGTGGCGGCGGTCTCCCTCTTGATCTTCATCGCGCTCATCGTCAATCGCCAGCTGTCCGAACGGGCCGCAACGAACGACGTGCTCCGCGAGAGCGAGGCGCGCTATCGCCGCGCGGCAGCCGCCGCCGAGCGTGCCAACGTGTTGAAGGACGAATTCCTGGCGATCTTGTCGCACGAGCTGCGGACGCCGCTGAACGCCGTGCTCGGTTGGACACAGATGCTGCGCGCCGGCTCCTTAAGAGGGTCCACGGTAGACCGTGCCGTCGCCGCGATTGACCGCAACGCGCGCGCGCAGCAGCGCCTCGTCGAAGATCTGCTGGACGTGTCGCGAATCGTCACCGGAAAGTTCGACGTCGAACTGAAGCCTCTCAACCTCGCGACCGTCGTCGGGGCAGCGATCGACGCGGCGCGGCCTGCCGCAAATGAGCTCGGCATCGACTTGCAGGTACGCGTCGTCGGCTCGGCGATCGTGAATGGCGACATGTACCGCGCGAACCAGGTCGTCGGAAACCTCCTCTCGAACGCGCTGAAGTTTACGCCGCGAGGCGGACGGGTCCTGGTCGATTTGACCACCGACGGGAAGTCGGCAACCCTCGTCGTCGCGGACACCGGGCGGGGCATCCGCGCGGACCTTCAGCCGTTCATCTTCGATCGCTTCCGCCAGGGCGACAGCACGACAACGCGGCAGCACAGCGGACTCGGGCTCGGGCTGGCCATCGTTCGGCACATCGTGGAACTGCACGGCGGAACGGTGTCCGTCGCAAGCGCGGGCGAAGATCAGGGCGCAACGTTCACAGTCATCTGGCCGGTGCTCCGGTCGGATATCGCACGAGGAACGCTGCAGCCCGAGCGCCGAACCCTTGTCTCGCGCGCCGCGCTCGCCGGCACCACGATTTTACTCGTGGACGATGATCCCGATTCGTGCGAGATGATGACGTTTGCGCTCGAGCAGCACGGTGCCAGTGTCGCGTCGGTCGCTGACACGGCCGAAGCGCTTGCGCGAATCGAGCGGCATCGGCCCGACGTGATCGTGACGGATTTGCAAATGCCGAACGGCAGCGGGTTCGATCTCTTGCGGGAGCTGCGCAGGCTCAACGGCGGCTCGCCGACGATTCCGGTCCTCGCTGTGACCGCGCATGCGCGGCCGGAGGACGCCAGATCGGCGCTTGCGGCCGGATTCACGGCTTATCTCACCAAGCCGATCGATGTCGTGGAAATGATTCACGCGCTCGGTGCCGCTGCCAGCCGGTCCTAGATCTCGACGGGCGCCGAGGCCCACTTCTGCTAGCATCACCGCCATGCGCTCTCTTCTCAGATTCTGCTTTACGGGCGTCGCCGCCGCCGCGATCGTCGGTGCTCCGCCGCTGCACGCTCAGCGGTCGACCTCACGCTACGACCTCCTGATTACGCACGGCCGCATCGTCGACGGAACCGGGGCTCCGTGGTTCAGCGGAGACGTGGGCATCGTCGGCGATCACATCGTCGCCGTCGGCGCGTTGACGGGTGCGTCCGCCGTGCGAACCGTCGACGCCACGAATCTCGTCGTCGCGCCGGGGTTCATCGATCTGCTCGGCCAGTCCGAGTTCAACGTCCTCGTCGATGCGCGCGCCGCGAGCAAGATCACGCAAGGCGTCACGACTGAAGTCACCGGAGAGGGGTCGTCCATCGCGCCTGTGAACGACCGCATGATTCAGGAGGCGGCGCCGAACGCGCAGCACTTCGGCGTCGTGCAGGACTGGCGCACGCTGGCCGACTACTTCCGGCGTCTGGAGCTGCGCTCGCGGCCCGCGATCAACGTCGCCACGTTCGTGGGCGCGGGCAGCATCCGCAACTACGTGATCGGCAAGGACGACCGGCGGCCGACGGCCGCGGAACTGAGCCGCATGTACGAGCTCGTCGCGCAGGCGATGGAGCAAGGCGCGCTCGGGCTCAGCACCTCGCTGCAATATGTGCCGGACCGGTTCGCGTCGACCGACGAGATCGTGGAGCTCGCGAAGGTCGCGGCGCGGTACGGCGGCGTCTACTTCACGCACCAGCGGTCGGAGAGCGCGCGTATCTTCGAATCGCTCGACGAGGTGTTCGCGATCGCCGAACGGGCAAACATCCCCGCCGAGATCTGGCATTTGAAAACCGCGTACAAAGCAAACTTCGGCAGGATGCCGGAGGTGCTGAAGCGCTTCGAAGCGGCGCGTGCGCGCGGACTGGACGTCACCGCGAACCAGTATCCGTACAGCCGCGCGTCGAACGGCCTCGACGCGTGCCTGCCGCTCTGGGTGCGCGAGGGCGGCCTCGACAAGATGATCGCGCGGCTTCGTGATCCCGGTCAGCGCGAGCGGATCAAGAAAGACATGAACGATGCGAACGCGACCACCTGGGAGAACCAGTGGTACGGCGCCAACGGCGGCGACGGCGTGATGTTGTCGTCCGTGCTCAACAAGGACCTGCGCAAGTACGAAGGCATGACGCTGACCGACATCGGCAAGGCCATGGGGAAGGACCCGCGCGACGCGGTCATGGACCTCGTCATCGCCGACAAAGGAGAGAGCGCCGTAATCACCTCGATCATGAGCGAAGACGATGTGCGGACAGCGTTGAAGCATCCGCTGGTCGGCGTCGGGACCGATTCGGGCGCGCAGGCCGAAGACGGGAAGCTGTCCGAGTCGAAGTCGCACCCGCGCGCGTGGGGATCGTTTCCGCGGATTCTGGGCCAGTATGTACGCGACGAACACCTGCTGACTCTCGAAGAAGCGATCCGGAAAATGACGTCGAAGGCCGCGGACCGCGTGCACCTTGCCGATCGCGGCGTGCTCCGGCCGGGGATGAAGGCCGACATCACGATTTTCGATCCGGCGACGATTCGCGACGTCTCCACCTTCGACGATCCGAAGCATTACTCCACCGGTGTCACGCACGTCTTCGTGAACGGCCGTGCCGTCGTGACCGACGGCAGGATCACCGCCGAGCGGCCCGGCCGCCCGCTGCGCCGGACCGCGGCAATCAGCAGCCGGTAGCCAGTCCGCGCCGACGGTCGCATCGTGCCTGAATGGATCCTCGATCTCTTCGAGCGCTACGGATACTGGGTGGTGTTCGTCGGCGTGTTTCTCGAGAACGCGGGCGTGCCGGTGCCCGGTGAGACGGCGCTCCTTGCCGGCGCCGCGCTCGCGCATTTCGGCGGGCTGCGGCTGCCGTGGGTCATTGCGACCGCGATCGCCGGCGCCGCGCTCGGCGACAACCTTGGGTTTCTGGTCGGCCGCCGCGGCGGCCGCGCGTTGGCCGAGCGGTACGGACGCGTGTTCGGCCTCACGCCACGGCGGCTGAAGCAGTTCGATCGGTTCTTCGAACGGCACGGCGGCAGGACCGTGTTCATCGCCCGGTTCATCACCGGCTTGCGCGTGTTCGGCGCGGTGCTGGCAGGCGCGAGCGGGCTTCGATGGCCGACGTTCCTTTTTTACAACGCGACCGGCGCCCTCGTGTGGGCAACCGCGGTCGGGATCGCCGGTTACCTTCTCGGTGAGAGCTGGGACGTCCTCGAACGCTGGATCGGTCGGTCGAGCGTCATCGCGCTCGCCGTCGTATCGGTCGTCATCATCGTCGCCATCGTACGCGCGCGGCGCCGGAAGGAATCATGATCGCACTCGCGTCTGGCATGTCGTATCTCGATCTCAACTTTCTCGGAGTTCCTGGCGTGATTGCGACCGCCGTGCTGCACGGGCCCGGCGGCGTCGCGCTCATCGACCCCGGACCGTCCAGCACGCTGCCGACGCTGCGGGCCAGCCTCGAGAAGGCGGGGATCGCCATCGCGGACGTGAACGCCGTGCTCTTGACGCACATTCATCTCGACCACGCGGGCGGCACGGGGACGCTCGTCCGAGAAGTGCCGGGGTTGCGCGTGTTCGTTCATGAGAAAGGCGCGCCGCACATGGCGCAGCCAGACAAACTGATCGCGAGCGCGACGCGGTTGTACGGCGGCGACATGGATCGGCTGTGGGGCGAATTCCGTCCGGTTCCACCGGATCGGATGACCATCCTGCGGGGCGGCGAACGGATCAACGTCGCCGGTTCCTCGCTCGACGTCGCCTATACACCCGGTCACGCGTCGCATCACGTGAGCTATTTCAGCAGCGACGCGGGCGTCGCATTCGTCGGCGATACGGCCGGCATCCGTCGGCAGGGCGACGTCGTCCTCTCGCCCACGCCGCCGCCCGACATCGACCTCGAACTGTGGCGCGAGAGCATGGCGCGCATTCGTGCGTGGGCGCCCTCGACGCTCCTGCTCACGCACTTCGGCGCGTGGCAGGGCGCGAACGCCCACTTCGCAGCGCTGGCTGAAAATATGGACTTCACGAGCGCGCTGGTGAGGCAGTCGCTCGCCCGGGACGAGACCGACGACGCCCGCGAGGCCTGGTTTGCCGACGAAATCCGCCGCGAGCTGCGCCGGCGCATGACCGAGGTCGACGCGAAAGCGTACGAAGTGGCCGGTCGATTCGATTTGAGCTGGCGAGGTCTGGCGAGATACTGGCGGAAACGCGCGTAGGTGGGCTGGGCGCTGTTATGCCGTTGCCCTTGTTTGTTCCACAGTGGTGAGCCGGCGCGGATCGACCATCAGTCTCAGCGCGAGTCCTTGCGGACGGCCCTGAGAAGTCGCCGGCGTGACCCGATACACCGCCGACAAGATGCGGCCCTGCCGCAGGGCGTACGGTAATCCGTCCGCATCCCGCGCCTCGCGTTCGAGCTGGAGCTGCACGAGACGAAACAGCGGAATCGAGACCGCCGACTGGCATTCGACATACACGCCGGTATCGCTGATGTTGCGCGCGACGACGGTGGCAAACCTCGTGGCGCCCCGCTGATCTTTCCACGTGAGACGAGCCGGGAGCGTGACGGACCGGCGTTCCGCAGAGCGTTTGGGGGTCTGGGTGTTGTTCACGCAGGATGAGATATCAAACGACACGCCCAATGCAGATCTGTGCACAGGCGAACTCGGTCGTACGTTGTAAGTCTAACAATATGAACAGGATAGTAATTGTGTGCAGGGAAACAAAGCTCTGTGCAAACTGACTAGACAGTATCCACTTATCGCAGCATCGGATATAAAATATCCAGCTACCGTGGGGGAGTAGGTAGCTGTTGAAATGACAGGATGGACAGAAAAACGGCTCACCCCCATCCGACGTGAGCCGTTAGGCGCGTGGTTTCTTCTTCAGCAGGCGGTCGAGGGCCGTTTTCGGGTCTTCCGAGATGACCAAACGGTCTTCGCGGGGTCCGGGTTTGCCCTTCTTTCGCTGCGTCTTGCGTGGTCGCTTGGCCATGTGGATACCAACTATGCGCTCAGCTGTGGTAAAAAAGAAGTGCCCCGGCCGGGGGTCGGACCCGGACGACTGGTTAAGTCACCCGCGTGCAAGGCGGGTCTGTCTACCAATTCCAGCACCGGGGCACACGAGCGTGCAAGTGCGCTGGATGTCGGAACGGGGGGCGGCTCAAACCTCAAACCCGTTCCGGCTTCGCTTGGGCCGTCCAGCGCGGCCCTAGACCTAACCTCACGGCTTCTTCTCCTTCCGACCGCTTCACGTACAGTGCGAAGCACGACGATCATCGCGTCGAACAGGTCGCAGTTCGCGTTCGGTGAGTGTCGCGGGGTACTGAATGTAGGCGTCCGGCAAGCCTGGAATCGGCAGCCGTTCGGTGCCAGTTGGCGGCGTGTCGTTCGAAAGTGATCGTCCGTTTGTTGGCGGCCGACTGGCCCTTTTTCTTCGGCTTCGGATCGCCATTTTTAGGGGCTGGCGGACGGGCGACTTAGCGCTTCGTGATGTGAACGGAGACGTCGGCGCCGACGTAGTTGAGCGCCTTCACGTAGAAGCGGATCGTCTTCGTCAGCATTTGCCCCTGCGAGACCCCGCTCGCGTCTTTTAAAAGCTTTTTCCAACTGCGCGATCGTGCCGTGCTATCTATGTTGATCGCACCAGTGATCGGCTTGTAGGCCGCGTCGATGCATCGCCCACAGCGCGGGCTTGAACTTCGCTTCTCCGTCCTTATGGGCCTGCACGAGCCCGCGATATTGCGGCGTGGCCACGCGCTGCTCATCGATCAAGCCCGAGGAACCGCAGTCCCCGAGATCAACGCGCCGTAGTCGGCGCCAGAAAGCCCATCGAGCACGCGTCGATCAAGCGGCCCGCTCGGGACCGTCGTCGTGGCGAGTGTTTCCGTCGCGCTCTGCAGAATGCCGAACGACATATACGGGGGCGGGAGTGACGGGTTGCTCATGCTTTTACGCTCCAAATCAAACGGTCCTGTAACTTTACGTCGATGAAAGTAGGGAGTCAAATGTAAATCGTCCAATCGTCCAAATGATCCGGGTTATCGTGCGGGCGTGGGGAAACGAACCTGTTGCGTGTGCTCGTGTATCGCGCCGATTCTAAGGATTCGCGTGGTCTTTGTCGGCGCCGTGGCGGTGTCAGGGTCCGAATCGGCTTACCGTGACGAGCAAGTATTTAAGTCAATTCAAAGCCTTCGATGGACGAAACGTTTTACCTTTAGCCGCCTCACGTGTTTATTGATGACGGACGGTCAAAATACGCAGTTCCGCGTAGGAAAGCCTGAAACCGAATTGCTCAATATTTACTCGACTTGCATTAAGATATCTAAGATAATGTAGACTCTCTACATGATTAAGAACGCCTCGCCGATTCTCAACGCGCTGCGGAAGGCCACGATTAGTGAAACCGCCGCCGTCGAATTTCTTGAGCAGCATCGGTGGGGCAGCTGCACCCGCGTGTCCGCGCTGCGGGGCAGTCGAGGTCTACAAGATGACGAGCGCCGACGGATGCGCGGAACAAGCTGACTATCGGTGGCGTTGCCGTGGGTGCAAGAAAATGTTCACCGTTCGCACCAACACGATTTTCGAAGAATCGCGGTTGCCGCTCCGCGTGTGGGTCTACGCGTTCTGGAAAGCAGCATCGAGCAAGAAGGGCATCAGCGCGTTGCAGCTCGCGCGTGAAATGGAAATCACCCACAAGTCCGCGCTGTTCGTGCTCCGTCGCATTCGTCACGGCCTCGGCACCGAAGGCGCACAGCCGAAGATGATGGGCACCGTTGAAGCGGACGAAACCTACATCGGCGGCAAGCCGCGCCTCGGCAGCGGATGGGGCAGCAAGGTCGGTCGTCGTCGCGGCGGCGCGGATAAGGATGGCGTGTTCGGTATCGTGCAGCGCGACGGTGAAGTGCGGTTCCAGTTGCTTGACCGCATCACGTCGAATCGTCTGGCTTACTACATCGCAGAGAACGCGGACCTAACGTGCCGTCTCATCACCGACGATTCACCCGCATACAAGCGCGTCGGGGAGGCATTCGAGGGCGGACACGAGACGGTGTTGCACACGGCGAAGGAATATGTACGGCGCGGCACGGACGTGCATTCGAACACGATTGAAGGCGTGTTCTCGCCTCATCAAGCGCGGCGTGATGGGGACGTTTCATAGTGTCAGCCGGAAGCACCTGCCAAACTACTTGAACGAATTTGAATTTCGCTGGAACACGCGGAAGATGGACGACGGGCAGCGGGTGGCAAAGGCGATTCGGTTTCGTGGACGGGAAGCGGTTGGAGTATCGGGAGTCGGTGGACAATCCGCCGTATCTGGTGCCGAAGCACGAATATCGCGTTCAGCCGAAAGCACCGTTCGAGAGCTAAGCGCGGCCGAGTCTTTGAATTTCAAATCCGGCTGGCACGAGAGACGGATCGAAAGTGATGATGAAATTCTCGAAGAATCCACGTCGACCAAGAATACCGCCGACCGAAACGGCATCGGAGAAACCCGCACGGACGCGGATGCGGTCGGCACCCACATATAGGCCGATATCGTGGTAGTAGACCTTAATATTGGCGCCCTTCACGATGCCGCCGAGATCGCCTTGGACGCCGGATTCGATCTTGAGACCGATCGCGCGACCAACGTCGGCGTGAAAGAAACAGTCTGGTGCTCCGGAGTCCACGATTACTTCGAAGCGTTTCGTCGGCGGCGAATGGGTTGCAGGATTATCGATTTTGATCGACATCACCGGCATCCAAACCGACGTGTCATTCGGAAACGCCGGGTGCGGCTCAGCGAGAGGAACGACCTTGTAGTTGAAGCGCACCGACTCTACAGGGTCCGAGCGGTCCAGTTCTCTGGAATGCGGATGATCACCGGGTCGTCTTCGCCGTTACGTTCAGCCGCCTTAGCGACCTCATCGAAGGTATCTCCGTCAGCCACGATACGGGATTCGTCGGCCGACAATGCGATCCATCGGTCAAACGGGGCGCCTGCGAGGGCCGCGAGTCGTGCTTCGGAAGCGGCATCAAGTTTCATGATCAAGTTATCGTTCAAACTGGCTGCCAGCGCAAGCACTCATCTATTTTGGCGGGATATTCGTGCAGCTTCGCGCAATGCCATACGCTTTCAACAAATACCTCAGTCCCGCTACCGTGTATCCATTTCGGCCCGGGAGTCCAGTCCAAGGCGCCGCAGCTTCAAATACAGCCCGCGCCGGGTGAGGCCGAGCGTCCGGGCGGTTTCGGAGATGTTGCCGCCGCTCGGTCGAGCGCCGCCTGAATCATGTCGCGTTCGACCTGCTCGACGGCCGACGCCAGGTTCGCCGCCTGCCGGCCCGGCGCGGCAACGGCGGCAAGGGCGACGCCGCGGCGTCGGATGGAGCCGCGTGGCGCCGATCTCCGGCGACAGGTGCGCCGGCTCGATCGTGCCGCCAGGCGCGCTCATCGCCACGGCGCGCTGGATCTCGTTCTTCAGCTGCCGCACGTTGCCCGGCCACCAGTACTGCGAAAACACGTCGAGCGCTTCGGAGCTCAGCTGGATGTCGGGCTTGCCGAGCCGCTCGGACGCCTCGCGCAGGAAGTACGTGCTCAGGTGCGGGATCTCCTCGCGCCGTTCGCGCAGCGGCGGCACGTGGATGCGGATCACGCTCAGGCGGTAGTAGAGATCCTCGCGGAACTTGCCTTCGGCGACGCGCTGCTCGAGGTCGGCGTTGGTCGCCGCGAGCACGCGCACGTCCACGCGCTGCGGCCGCGTCTCGCCGACCGGCATGATCTCGTGCTGCTCGAGGAAGCGCAGCAGCTTCGGCTGGACGTCGAGCGGCAGGTCGCCGATCTCGTCGAGGAACAGCGTGCCGCCGGCCGCCGATCGCACCAGGCCCGGCTGATCCGACACGGCGCCGGTGAAGCTGCCGCGCCGGTGGCCGAACAGCTGGCTGTCGGCCAGATCGCGGCCCGTCGTCGTGCAGTTGTACGGGCAGGAACATCGCGGCGCTGCGGTGCGATCCGACGTGAATCGCGCGCGCGACGAGCTCCTTGCCGGTGCCGCTCTCGCCGGTGATCAGCACCGTCAGGTCGTTGCCCTGCAGCCGCTGAATCTGCTCGACGACGCGCGTCATCGCGGCGCTGGCGGAGAGAAAGCCGGGCAGCAGCGGCTCGAGCGATCGATCGACGGCGAGGCCGACCGGCTGGCGATCGAGCGATCGCGCGCCGCGCACAGCGCGAAGCCCTGGCGCGCGACGGCGGCGATCATGCGCAGGCGCCGCAGCACCGGGTGGCCGATCGGCCGCGGCGACGCGACCAGGCGCGAAGCGCGGGCCGTCGGTCGCGGCCCGAGCGGCTCGACGACGAGCGCGCCGCGGCCGTACGCGGCTGCCCGTGCGACGCCGATCGCGCCAGCGCGCGCGCCGCGTCCGGCTCGCAGCCGGCCGACGCGATCACCCGCACGTCGCCGCCCGGCGAGCTCGACGAAGACCACCGCGCTGTCGGCCGCGGCGGCCTCGAGCAGCGCGGCGGCCGTTTCGCGGCCGAGCAGATCGGGCAGCGCCGCCGCGTCCACGATCCGCCGCACGATCGCATCGTCGGCATCGGCCGGCGAGATGCACGTATTCGCCGGAGCCGACCGTCGTCAGCAGCCGCTGCGCGGCGCGCGTGTCGTCGAGATCGCGCTCGGCGCCGAGCTGCTCGAAGACGGCGAGCGCCTGATTCGAGATGGCGCTCGGCGATCGAGCGCGCGCCGGTCTGCGGCGACGAGGCGGCCGAGCGCGAGGTGGCTGAGCGCCGCCTGATAGCGCTCGCCGAGCAGATCGAGCAGCGTCGCGCTCTGCGCGAAGTCGTGGTACGCGTCGGCGGCGCTGCCGTCTTCGCGTGGAGGGCGCCGCGCAGGCGCAGGTACTCGCCCCACGCGGCGGGTGCGATCTTCGGGATCGAGCGCGTCGGCGGCGCGTGGCGAGCCGCTGCTCGGCTTCGTCGAGCCGCCCGGCGCCGGTCAGCGCCTCGGCGGCGATGAGCGTCGCCTGCAGCGCATCGAACGGCGGCGCGCCGGCCTGCGAGGATCTCGTCGGCGCGCGCTGACGGCCTCGTCGAGCGCGCCGCGCCGGAGCGCCAGCCGGGCGCCGAGCACGCGCACCGACCACTCGTACCACTGGCTCGTCTGCCGCCCGTACGCGCCGTACGCCTCGCTGGCGCGCGCCGAGAAATTCGCTCGCCGTGTCGTAGCGCGCCGCGGATCAGGTGAATCTGCGCGAGCGTGTCGAACACGGCGCCGGTCGTCTCGTGAAACTGGATCGGGCTGCGCACGTCGAGCGCGCGGTGCAGCGCCTCCTCGGCGCGCGCCGAGATCGCCGAGGCGCACGCAGATCTGGCCGAGCGTCGCCAGCGCGACGGCGAGGCCGTGGCCGGAGCCGTGCGCTTCGTGCAGCGACGACGCTGCGCTCGGCCAGCGCGAGCGCCTGCTCGTAGCGGTGCTCGCATCATCATGACGTTCGCCTGGTTGCCGCAGACCGTCGCGAGCACATCGTCGGCGTGGACGAGCGACGCGAGGCGCTCGGCCTGGCGCAGCGCGCGCCATCGCTTCGTCGTAGCGGCCGAGCTGCGCGAGCGAGATGCTCGAGAGCGAGTGGACGAGCGCGAGATGACGGCGATCGCCGGCGGCGTGCAGCGCGGACGCCGCCTTGGTGATGTGCTCGCGGACGATCGCGACGTCGCCGACCTGGCGATAGCACTGGCCGAGCTCGTAGTGGGCGAGGCCGATGCGCGCGCGAGTCGTGCGCGGCTTCCGCCTGCTTCAGCGCGCGGCCGTGGAGCGCGATGGCGCGCGACTGATCGCCGCGCGCCGACGCGAGCCGGCCGTGCAGCCGCCAGAGCGTCGACAGCCGGCCGGACGAGACCGTGTCGCGGAAGGTGTCGGGCGGGCGGCCGAGCGCCGCGGCGGCCTGATCGAGATCGTCCTGGAGCAGCCACGCTTCGGCGAGCATCGACGCGCACCGCAAGCTCGTCGTCGCGCGTGCAGCGACGACGAGCGCAGCGACCGGCGCGAGCATCTGCGCGGCCTCGCTGCCGCGGCCGCGCTCGAGCGCCGCGCCGGCGCGCGCCAGCAGCGCCTGCAGCGAGGATGGCACGGCAGGAGTATATCGAACCTAGGGCGAAAATTCGCGCCCTTCGGCGGCAAGGCGGCGCTTCGAGGCGCGCCGAGCAGTCGCAGTCGCCGCAGGCCCACGGCTCGGTGCCGTTCAAGTCGCGGCAGCGGCTGCGCGCGTGCGCGTCCTGCACCTTGTCAGGTCGAAATACTCCTCCCAGTACTCGCGCTCCTCGGCGAGCGGCGTGGCGCAGTAGCAGACCTCGACCCACTGCACGCGTCCGTCGGCGAGCTGCCGCGCCGCATCCATGTTGCGGAAGTATTCGTCGCCCGCGACCGACCCGCGCCGAGCGTGCCGTCCTCGATCGCTTCCGCCAACCGGCGCACGCAATCCGGCTTCACTCTCGCGGTGACCAGGTAGCGCATATCTTTCATTCTATGGCACTCGCCTTGCTCGAGTTGAGACCAGCGGCCATCTGAGTGGAGGGACAAACGTGTCACGCATTCAATTTCAACTGACGATCGCGCTGGCTCTCGCGGTGCTCGTTCCGAGTGTCCTCTTCGGGCAGCAGACAGTGGCAGCACAGCAGCATCTCGCGGCCGCTGCTCAGGCACTCAGCAGTATCGGGCCAGCGACGCCGTCCGGAGACGCGGGAAAGACGCTGGCTGCGGTTCGTCGCGATTTTGAACAGATGCAAACCGCATTATCTGACCCATCCACCTCGGGACAGGACGACTGGCGCACGAAGTATTCGGCGATTGAGCGCGATCTCACCAGCCTCATCGGATCGGTCGACACGCCGGCGGGGCAACCCGCGACGGCCGTGGCCAACGCAACCGCGCTCGACACGCCGACACGAGTTGCGCTCGAGGACTTTCGAAATCATGTGGAGTTGTTCTACGACGCGATGACGGGCACAACATCCGCGGCATCCGCGTCTGGCGCACAGCCGGGATCAGCGAGCGCCACGCCCGCCAGTGCAGCCACAACTGCGGGTAGCGCGTCGCAGCAGACGGCGCAACCACCATCGACCGTTGCGAGCCAACCGCCGCCGACCCAGCCTCCCGCGCAGGCGCAGCCACCGTCGTCGACGCAGCCACCGTCACAGACGCAGCCGCCGCAGGGTACGCAGCCGCCGACGTCACCTGTCCAACCATCGCAGCCGGTCCAGCCGACGCAGGGCATGCAGCCCGCGCAACCCGCCAGCGGTGCGCAGCCATCGACGCCAGTCCCCGCGCGCCAGCCTGCCGTCGATTCCGAAGGAGCAGCCGCGCTGCTCGATCGCATGGAGGCGATTGTCGATGCGGCGCTCGGCAACCGGCCCGCCGGCGACAATAATGCCGTGGGCACGAGCGGCGTGGTGCCGGGAGTGGATTCGAAGAGCAAGGCTGGAAAAATCAGCGTCGATCGGGCGGCGCTCGACGAGATCCTCGCCGAAGTGCAGCAGCTCCGAACGATGTTGCGCGTCCGGCAATAGGTCTGAGTCGCCGCTCTATAGCCGGCTACTCAACGCCGTCAGCGCGTCGTGCAGGCACGGATCGCGGGCAAGCGTGCTGAGCTCGGCGACGACGGCGTCGGCCTCGGACTCCTGCCGGGCGGCAACTTGAAATGGTGGAACGCCGCTTCGCGACCGCACGACGATGCGGCTGGCGTTCATCGTCCGCGGTGACGCCGTCGAAGGTCACGGTCAGCAACTCGTCCCCGTGACGCGTCTCCTCAATGTGCGCGAGCGGGGGACCTTCGGACCAGCCGAGGCGCGCGGCCAACCACCCAACGAGGAGTGACGCAATCGCCCGTTCGCCGGGCCGATGCCGAACCTCCACATTGCGGATCGTCTCGGCGCGCGTGAGCATCGTGCGCGCCGCATGAACGATGGCGTAGCGCATCGACGTCAGACGCCGCCAGTTCACGTCGGCGAGCTGCGGAGCGTCAGGGTCCTGGAGCACCGGGCGAAGCGATCGAAGCGCCGCTTGAACGTCGCGCCAGCTTCGGCTGTCGTAGACGACTTGACGCACCATCCCGAACAGCGGCGCGATGGGCGGCACCCGCGAAAAATCGTCCGCCCACCAGATGCTCGTCGGCACATCGCCTCGCGTGACGCGACGAACGATTGATGGCAGCGACGCGTCCGCGCATGCCGACTCGCACGTCGATTTCCTCGACGCCATATCGGGCATCGCCGGTGCCGAACGTCGCAACGGTCACCGATGTGCTGCGACGGACGACGCGTGTCGGCTTGACCGAGCGCGTGGCGCAGCACGACGACGCGCGACGGATGACGTCGCACGACGGCGTCGAGCGGGATGCTGGCCGCAGTCGGGTCCGTTCCTCTCGCGCACGACGATCAGATTCGCCATCATCGCGCGGGCAACCGGATTGTCCCGAGCGATCTCCCGCCACAGACGCCGCTAGATCGTCGTTGATAGCCTCCGGCGACGAGGGCTTGCGATCGGCGGTCGATTAGAGGGGCCTCCATTTTCGTCCTGTGGCTTCGATCAGTCGATCAGCGTCGGCCGGTCCCCAGTCGCCGGCCGCATACGTCGGCAGCGCTTCGGCATTCTGCTCGGCCCAGCGATCGAGGATCGGCATGACGCAGCGCCACGCGGCTTCGACGGCATCGCGGCGCATGAAGAGCGTCGCGTCGCCGGCCATCACGTCGAGCAGCAGCCGCTCGTAGGCCTCCGGCGACGAGGCGCCGAACGTGCTGCCGTAGTGGAAATCCATCTTCACCGGATAGATCCGCACGCGCGGCCCCGGGATCTTCGAGCTGATCGCCGAGCGCAGAACCCTTCGTCGGGCTGAATCCGGATCGGTCAGCACGTTGGGATCGAGCGCGCCGTCAGGCGTCGCGTTGAAGAGGATCGGCGGCACGCTCCTTCAGTTGAATCGAGATCTCGCTCGCGCGCTTCGGCAGTCGCTTGCCGGTTCGCAGGAAGAACGGCACGCCGGCCCATCGCCAGTTGTCGATGAACATCTTGCAGCGCGACGAAGGTTTCGGTGCGCGACTGCGCGCCAACGCCGGACTCCTCTCGGTATCCGGGCACCGGCGCGCCGACATCGTAGCCGGCCGCGTACTGCGCCCGGCACGACGTTGCGCATCGACGTCGTTCGCGGCTCGATCGGCCGCAGCGACTCGCAGCACCTCGAGCTTCTCGTCGCGGACGACGTCGGCGTCGAGCGAGTGCGGCGGCTCCATCGCGACCAGCGCGAGCAGCTGCAGCAGGTGGTTCTGCACCATGTCGCGCAGCGCGCCCGCCTGCTCGTAGTAGCCCGCCCGCGTGCCGACGCCTTCTTCCTCGGCGACCGTGATCTGCACGTGATCGATGTACTTCTGGTTGAACAGCGGCTCGAAGATGCTGTTCGCGAAGCGCAGGACCAGGATGTTCTGGACGGTTTCCTTGCCGAGGTAGTGATCGATGCGATAAGATCTGCCGCTCGTCGAACACCTTCGGCGATCGCGTCGTTGATCGTCGCACGCGCTCTGCGAGGTCGTGGCCGATCGGCTTCTCGATGATCAGCCGCGCGAACGGCTGGTCCGGTCGGTCGCCGCCGACGTGGCGACGAACCGCGCGTGCGCGAGCTGCTTGACCGTCGGCACGAACAGCGACGGCGGCACGGCGAGGTAGTAGATGCGGTTGCCCGGCAGGCCGCGCTCGTGCTCGACGATGTCGAGCCTCGACCCGAGCGGCGCGAACGCCTCGGCGTTCGTCGATCGATGCCGTTGACGAAGAACAGCGATTCGCGCGAAGGTCTGCCACACGCGCCTCGTCGATCGGCCGCCGCGAGAACTGCGCGACGCCGTCCTTCGCGAACTCGCGGTAGGCTCGTCGGTCATGTCGCTGCGGCCGACGCCGACGACGGCGAAGCGCGGCGGGAGGAGGCCGTCGACGTGCAGGTTGTAGAGCGCCGGCAGCAGCTTGCGATGCGCGAGATCGCCGGCGCCGCCGAAGATCACGAGCGTGGCCGGCTCGGCGACGATCGGCGGCGTCTGGCCGACGGCGAGCCGATCGAAGAGCGATGTCCGTCATCAGGCCTTCTTCACGGCGTGGCCGCCGAACTGATTGCGCAGCGCCGCGAGCAGGCGCTCGGAGAACGGGTTGTTCTCGCGCGATCGGAAGCGCGTGAACAGCGCCGCGGTCAGCACCGGCAGCGGCACGCCGCGGTCGATCCCTTCGTGCAGCGTCCAGCGTCCCTCGCCGGAATCCTCGACGTAGCCCTCGAGGCCCGGACAGGTCGGCGATCCTCGGCCAGCGCGCGCGCGGTCAGCTCGAGCAGCCACGATCGGACGACGCTGCCGTGCATCCAGAGCGCGGCGACTGCCGCGAGGTCGACGCTGGTAGTCGCTCGCGTGCATCAGCTCGAAGCCCTTCGGCGTACGCCTGCATCAGGCCGTACTCGATGCCGTTGTGGATCATCTTCACGTAGTGGCCGGCGCCGTGCTCGCCGACGCGCAGGTAGCCGTTCTCCGGCGCGAGCGTCAGAAAGATCGGCTCGAGCCGCTTGCAGACGTCGGCCTCGCCGCCGACCATCAGGCAGTAGCCTTCCGTCAGCCCCCAGATGCCGCCGCTCGTGCCGGCATCGATGTAGTGGATGCCTTTGCGCTGCAGCGTCTCCGCGCGGCGCACGTCGTCGTGAAAATTCGTGTTGCCGCCGTCGATGATCGACGTCGCCGGCGACGAGCAGCGCGCCGAGCGCCTCGACCGTCGACTCGGTCGGCGCGCCCGACGGCACCATCACCCAGACGGCGCGCGGCGGCGCGAGCGCCGCGACGAGCGCGTCGAGCGACGCGACGCCTCTGGCGCCGGCCGCGTCCGCGTGCGTGCACGGCCTCGGCGCTGCGATCGTAGGCGACGATCTGGTGGCCGCCGCGCGTCGAGGCGCGTCACCATGTTCAGGCCCATCTTGCCGAGACCGACGAATCCGAGTTGCATAGCACCTCATGCGGCGGCGCTGCGCCGACGCTTTAAACGACGCGAGCAGCATGGTTGCGAGATCGCTGACGAGCGCGTCGATCCGGCGACGGCAGATGCACGTGCAGCGCGCGGCGGCCGGCCTGATCGAGCGACGTGAAATCGCCGAGCGCCTGCGCGTGCTCGAGCGTGCCGAACGAGAACGGCTCGCCCGGAATCGCCACGTCCTGGCGCGGCGTCGCCGATGATCACCAGAAAGACGCCGGTGTTCGGTCCGCCCTTGTGCAGCTGCCCGGTCGAGTGCAGATACCGCGGCCCGTACCCGAACATCGTCGCCACATGCGTGCGATCGCGCACGGCGCTGCGCGGAACGCGTGCAGCTCGTCGGCGAGCTCCGGATCGGGGCCGACGTAGGCGAGCAGCGCGAAGTAGTCGCCTGGCCGCGAGCAGCGTCAGGAGCGCCTCCGCGTCCGTGCGCGCGAGCATGCGTCCGCGCGGCGGCACGTGAGCGTGAGCGCGCCGCCGCCGGCCAGCGTCGATCCGGCGGCGGCACCGGCAGCCGGCCCTTGTCTTGTAATCGTTCGAGCAGCACGCGCGTCGCGTCCTTCGCCTGCTGCACGTTCGGCTCGTCGAACGGATTGATCCCGAGCAGCGCGCCGGCGACCGCCGTCGCGATCTCCCAGCGCACGAACTCGGCGCCGAGCGCCGCCGGCTCCGGCAGCTCGATCTCGACGACCGGCGCGTTGCGCGGCCTTGCAGATCGCGCACGTCGGTGTCGCGCATCTCCTCGGCGAACGAGCCGTGAATCCGCAGGCGCACGAACAGCCGGTCGCTGCCGTAGGTGCCGGGCGGCCCGAGCGGTTCGCCGGCGATCGGCACGACGCCGGTGCCGTTCTTGCCGGTGCTCTCGGCGATCAGCTGCTCGACCCAGAGGCCGAACGGCTCGAGCGCCGGCGGCAGAATCAGCGTCAGCTTGTCGCGGCCGGCGCGCGCGGCGGCGCCGATGGCAGCCCGAGCGCCGCCGCCGGATTGCCGATGCGCTCGCCGAGTCCGCGGCTCCGCCGCCGCCAGCATCGCGAGCGCCCAGCCGACGAGCGCCGCGATGTCCTGGCCCATCAACGCCGCCGGCACCAGCCCGAAGAACGACAGCGCCGAGTAGCGGCCGCCGATGTCCGAGGGGTTGATGAACACGTCGCGGAATCCTTCGGCGCGCGCGCGTCGAGCGAGCTCGGTTCCTCGTCGGTGATCGCGACGAAATGATCGACGCCCAGTGCGGCACGCGTGCGTCCTCGAGAACCCGGCGGAAATGCGCCGCGAGCAAGTTCGGCTCGATCGTCGTGCCCGACTTGCTCGCGATGAGATACAGCGTGCGCTCCGGGGGCGTCGCGGCCGCGCGCACCGCGGCCGGGATCGGTCGAGTCGAGCATGTGGAGCCGCGGCCAGTCCGGGCGCGACGCCGAGCACCGCGCGCAGCACTTCGGGCGCGAGGCTCGAGCCACCCATGCCGAGCAGCACGACGTCGGTGAAGCCGTCGCGCACGATGCCCGCCGGCAAACGTCTGCAGGCGCGCGAGCGAGTCGGCCATCAGCGACTGGCGAATCCAGCCAGCCGAGTCGATTCGCGATCTTCTGCTGAACCGCCGCGTCGGCGCTCCACGCTGCCGGCGTCGCGCCGCCAGCAGACCGGCCGCCGCGCTCTTCGGCCTGTGCCGCGTGTGCATGCACGGCGTCGAGCAGCGGACCGGCGGAACAACTGCAATCGATTATGAAGACGGGCGCGCTTGGCGGCAACGTCGAGCGCCGGCCAGCGCGTCAGACAGATCGGACATGTATCTGTAGAATACTGTAGTCGTCAGCATGGCCCGAGGGTTCGAAAGCAAGGACGTCGAATTTCAGCAGGCCGAGGCGGAGCGCGGGCGGAGCAAAGGCCGCGAGTTGACGCCGGAGGAGCGCGACGGCGCACGCCAAGCGACGGACGCTCGAGCTGGCGCTTACACACGCGCGCGCAAATCTGGCCGCCGCTCGCTCCGACGCGCACAAGAAGATGCTGCAGCAGGCGATCGACGCGCTCGAAAAACAGCTGGCTACTTGATCAGATAGAACGTCGTCTGGCGGCCATCGATCCAATCCCAGCCGCGGTCGAGCAGCGCTGCATCTTCTTCGAGCGCGAACTGGACTGCTTGCCCGCCCCATTCCTTGACGGGAAATTTCACGTTCAGCTCGATCGAGTGCCATGTGTTCGCTCGAAACACGTCCTCCCCTCGACCGGGTACGCCATTCTGATAATCGGTCATGCCGATTGGAGGGCCGGCGGCGTGACCGTGATAGCCGATCGGATGGCAGTAGATCGACGGCGTGAGCCCTTCCTGCTTCGCCTGCGCGAGCGCGCCGGCAAGCGCCTGGTTTCCGGTCGCACCGAGCTTCGCGTGCAGCAGCGTCAGGTCTTGAAGCCGATTGCCGGCCTTCAGACCGTCCTTGAGTCCTTGCGGTGCGTCGGTTTCTCCCGGCAGCAGCACATACGCGTTGTGCTGCGTGTCGGTCGAGAACCCCATGTAGACGATCCCGAAATCGCAGTGGAGCATGTCACCGCGCTGAATCACGACACCGGCCGCCGGAACGCGGCGAGGGCAGACCGCCTTTCCGATAGACGGTAATCGTCGGATGAAACCACTGCCCGAGGCCGAGTTCGGCAACCCGCTGCCGCATCCACCACGCCACATCCTCGTTGGTGGTCACGCCCGGCACGATGACCTGGTTGGAGAACGCCGCACGAATCACATCGTGCGCGACCCGCATCACGTCGCGGTAGGCGTCGGTCTCTTCCGGCAGCTTCGACTCCAGCCATCCGACCGCAAGCGCTTCGGCCGACTTCACGCGCGGCGCAAATTTGGTCCCGAGCGCTTTCATCAGGTTGTCGCGCTCGTTCGCGGTCAAGCCGTCGGCGTGATTGAAATTTTCCGACACATCGATGCCGATGACCTTCGGATTTCTCGACTCGACGACGCGGCGAAGGCCTTCCCACTGGCCGTCGTTGTCGGTGCGCTCGAGCGTGAACAGGCCGTCGTAGTCGAACCGCCCGATCGACAGGTGCTCGACGCCCTGGTCACCGCCTCGATCGAAGAACACCAGAATCGTCCGTCGTCGCGACGAGTACGTCGTGACCGGCGCCATCGAGGCGAACACAGGATCGTCGTTGTATTCGCGCGACACGATGACCCACATATCTATGCCGGTGCGCCGCATCAGCGCAGGCAGCAGCGTTTTGAATCTCTGTTCGACCCACTGCAGCTTCAGCGGCGCCTGCTCGCGATGCGTGAGCACGCGGCTCGGCGGCGGCGTCTGCGCGGCCGTGCTGTTCGACCACAGCAGCATCGCGCCGACAACGATGATGGGGAACCTTCGCATGGGCGCGCATCGTAGCATAATGAAAAGATGCGTTTGCGGAGGAGCGTCCTCCTGGTTCTCCTCGTCCTTGCCGCGGCCTGCGGCCGCAAGGAGCAGGATGCGTCGATCGATTCGACGCCAGCCTCCGCCGGCGACATCGGTCTCCGCCGCTGCACGGATCGTCGCTCTCGGCGACAGTCTCACCGCAGGGCTCGGGCTTCCCGTCGATCGCGCGTACCCGGCTCTTCTCAGCGAGCGTCTCAAACAAGAGGGGCTGAACTACGAAGTGGTGAACGCCGGCGTGTCCGGCGACACGTCGGCCGGCGGGCTGTCACGGCTCGACTGGGCGCTCGCCGGCGACGTTCGCGATCCTGATCGTCGCGCTCGGCGGCAACGACGCGCTACGCGGGCTGCCGGTCGACGAGCTGAAGCAGAATCTCTCGACGATCATCGAGCGCGCGCAGGCGCGTCACATCACGGTGATTCTGGCCGGCATGGAGGCGCCGCCGAACTTCGGCCGCGACTACATCGGTCGCTTTTCACAAGGTGTATCCGGCGCTCGCGCAGAAATATCACGTCGCGCTCGTGCCGTTTCTGCTGCAGGGCGTCGCCGGCATCGATCGATTGAACCAGCGCGACGGCATTCATCCAACAGCAGAAGGCGCGCGCATCGTCGCGGACAACGTCTGGGCCGCGCTCAAGCCGATCGTCGACAAGCAGCGGGGCACATGATCGAGCTGCGCGAAGTGTCGAAAACCGTCAGGAGCGGCTCGGAGCCGCTCACGATTCTCCACCCGCTGTCGTTCACGATCGCGCGCGGGCAGTTCGTCGCCATCGTCGGCCCGTCGGGCAGCGGCAAGTCGACGCTGCTCGGGCTCATCGCCGGCCTCGATGCGCCGACCTCAGGATCGGTCCTCATCGACGGCGTCGACATCACCGCGCTCGACGAGGACGCGCTGGCGAGGCTGCGCGGCGAGAAGATCGGGTTCGTGTTCCAGTTCTTCCACCTCATTCCGTCGCTGACCGCGTACGAGAACGTCGCCGTGCCGATGGAGATCGCCGGCGCGGCGATCGCGCGGCGCCGGGCCGAGCAGCTGCTCGAGGAAGTCGGGCTGACCGGGCCGGTCGCATCACTATCCGTCGCAGCTCTCCGGCGGCGAGCAGCAGCGCGTCGCGCTCGCGCGCGCGCTCGCGAACGATCCGCCGATCGTGCTGGCCGACGAGCCGACCGGCAATCTCGACACGCGCCAACGGCCGGCACATCATGGAGCTGCTGCGTGCGATTCACGAGCGGCGGGGCACGACGCTCGTGCTGGTGACGCACGACGCCGAGCTCGCCTCGCTCGCGGACGCACGGCTGGTCCTGCGCGACGGCCGCGTCGTGGAGCACGACATGAGGTTCGTCCTTCGCATGGCCGTTCGCGAGACGCGCTCGTCGTGGCGGCGGCTGCTGTTCTTCTTCGTCTGCATCGCGGTCGGCGTCGCCGCGATCGTCGCGCTGCGCTCGGTGATCCAGAGCGTGCGCGACGTGTTCGCGCGCGAAGCCACGTCGCTGATCGCCGCCGACGTCCTCATCTGCGACCAACCGCGACTGGACCGCCGATGCGCGCGCAGACCATCGATCGCCGCCTCGGCCGAGGCGGGCGCGACGGCCCGGACCGAAACCATCGAGACGCCGACGATGGTGCGGCCGGCGGATCGGCCGGATGGTCGCGAAGATGGTGGAGCTGCGCGCGGTCCAGCCGGCGTTTCCGCTCTACGGCGACGCTCGACGCTCGCAGGACGGCCAGACCTACTCGCACGCGCTGCTCGAAGATCACGGCGCGCTGGTCCGGCCGGAGCTGCTCACGGCGCTCGGGCTGAAGGTCGGCGACCAGATCATGATCGGCGTCAGGACGCGTTCACGATCCGCGGCGTGATCGCGAAGGAGCCGGGCGGCGGCGTCGGCGGGTTCAGCCTCGGCCCGCGCGTGCTCATCGACTTCGACGACTCGCGTCGACCGGCGCTGCTCAGCGTTCGGCAGCCGCGCCGGCAGCGCAGATGCTGGTGAAGGTGCCCGAGGGCCGGATTGCGGCAGCTCGTTCGAACGCTGCGCGCAGACTTCCGCGACGAGTTCGTCAACGCGCGCTCGTACCGCTCCACCGACGATCAGATCGGCCGCGACTTCGATCGCGCCGAGAACTACCTGAGCCTCGTCGGCCTGATCATCGTGATTCTCGGCGGCATCGCCGTGTCGAGCGTCACGCGCGTGTTCGTCCTGCAGAAGATCCGCAGCATCGCGGTGCTGAAGTGCCTCGGCGCGCGCACGCGGCAGATCATCGCGGTCTACGTCCTGCAGGTGTGGCGCTCGGCCTCGCGGGCAGCCTGCTCGGCGTCGCGCTGGCGCGCATCGCGCTCGGCGGCGATTCCGCTGGCGCTCAGGTCCAGCACGGCATCGACCTCGCTGCTGGCCGAGGTCGCACTACGGCGTCGACGTGGAGCGCGGCCGCGCAGGGGATCGGCGATCGGCGTGCTGGTGTCGCTGCTGTTTTCGATCGTGCCGCTGCTGCACGTGCGGCTCGTCAAGCCGTCGCTGCTGCTGCGCGACGAAGCAGCGCCGTCGCGCGGCGTCGACTGGACGCGGATCGGCGCCGTCGATCGTCGTGTCGCCGGCGCTGGTCGCCGTCGCGGCCTGGCAGGCCGCGTCGCTCGCGGTCGGCGTCGTGCGTCTGCGCTCGGCTTCGCGGCGCTGGCGGTCGTGCTGCACCTGGCCGGGCCGGGCTCTGGTGACGGCTGGTCGTCGCCGCTCGCGCACTCGCGGTCGTTTCCGCTGCGCCACGCCGTGCTGCACCTGTCGCGGCCGGGCAACCAGACGCGCGTCATCCTGCTCGCCGTCGGCCTCGGCGCCTTCTTCATCGTCGGCGTCCGGTCGCTGCAGGCGAGCCTGCTCGACGAGTTCTCGGTCCAGGTCGGCGGCCGATTCGCCGGACATGTTCCTGCTCGACATCCAGCACGACCAGGTCGACGGCGTGCGCGCGTTCCTCGGCGACCCCGCGAACGGCGCCGAGCGCGTCTCCAGCTGATTCCGGTGCTGCGCGCGCGCGTCGTCGCGGTCGACGGGCAGCGAGACGCAGGCTCGACAGACGTCGAGGACGTGCGGCAGCGGCGGCTCGGGCTGCGCGCGAGTTCACGATCACCTATCGCGATCACCTCGAGCCGAACGAGCGGTGATCGACGGCGCGTTCTGGAACGGGCCGTCGGCGGAGCCGGAAGTGTCGGTCGAGAAGGGCATCGCACGAGCGGTTCGCGATCAACGTCGGCGACACGATGCGCTTCGACATTCTCGGCCGCACGATCGACGCGCGGGTCACGAGCATCCGCGACGTCGACTGGCGCGATTCGCGCAACGGCGGCTTCATGTTCGTGTTCCGCCCGGGCGTCCTCGACAGCGCGCCGCAGACGTTCATCGCGCCGCTCAAGGGACCGGCGCGATCCGCCGGCGCGCGCGCGCTTCCAGCACGATCTCGTCGAGCAGTTCCCGAACGTGTCGGTGATCGATTTCCACGAGTCCTCGAGACGTCCGCGACGTCATGTCGAAGGTCACGCTGGCGATCACGGTCGTCGGCGGGCCTCGTGCTGTTCAGCGGCGGCCTGATTCTGATCGGCGCGGTGGCGATGACGAAGTTCCAGCGCGTCTACGAGGCCGCGGTGTTCAAGACGCTCGGCGCCAACACGCGGACGATCGCGGAGATGCTGCTGTTCGAATACGGCGTGCTCGGCTCGCTCGCCGGCCTCGTCGGCTCGCTCGGCGCCGTCGCGCTCACGTGGGGCGTCAGCCGCTACGCGCTCGACATCCCGTGGCGGATCTTCGCCGGCGAGCACGTCGCCGGCGTCGCGCTGACGGCGGTGCTCGTCGCGGCCATCGGCGTGCTCTCCAGCCTCGACGTCCTCCGGAACAAGCCGCTGGCGACGCTGCGAGCCGAGTAGCGCAGCCGTAGCCCGCTTCCGCTGTCCGGCGTGCTATGATCGATGCACGGCTTCGGTGGCCGTGCAGGCAGGAGTCCAAGCGCAATGGACGTGCAGCACTTCAAGGACGCGCTGCTCGAGAAAGCGCGGTCGAGATTCTCGGCACCGGCGGCATCAAGCCGCTGCAGGCGTCGATGGAGAACAACACCCGCCAGGGCGACATGGCCGATCAGGCGAGCGGCAACAACGAAGTGCACATCCAGCTCAAGCTGAAACAGACCGACGCGAAGATCCTGCAGGCGATCGAAGAAGCGCTCTGGCGCATCGAAAAGGGCACCTACGGCGTGTGCCGCGACTGCGGCGAGCCGATCGCCGAGGCGCGGCTGAACGCGATTCCGTGGACGCGCGTCTGCATCACCTGCAAGGAAAAGCAGAACGCGTGACCGATCTGCTCGCCGCTGCTGCAGGAGTTCTACCGCGACAAGCTGACCGCGATGCTGCGCCATCAGGCGGCCGCGCGCCTCATCGGCCAGTACGACGTCAACAACACCTACCAGTACATCGATCAACCGCGAAGACGTGCAGCTCTCGTGGGTCGCGACAGGCGATCGCCGAGCTCGGCGGCACCGTGCCGGACGTCGCCGAGCCGGCCGCGGCCGGGTCCGGCAAGCGGCGCCGAGCGCGTCAACGGCGTGCTCGAGGAGGACGCGCGCGATGCGCAGGCCTTCGTCGACCGCTGGACGCCCGCGCGTCGACGAGATGACCAACGCCCGGCACGCGAAGATGCTGCGCGTGATTCTCGGCGAGACGCTCGAGCAGAAGCGCTTCTTCGAGCAGGCGCTCGCGGGTCGCACCGACCTGCTCGGCCGGCGCGGCCCGATCAGCGTCGGCCCACGCATCGGCGTCGGTCCTGCCGTCGCGGTGGATCGAGTGATCAATCGTGCAATCGGGTGATCGGGTGATTGGGTAATCTGGTGATTGGCCCGATCTGCTGATTGGGTAATCGGGTGACTGGGTGATTGCTTGTCCGAAGGCGTGGTTGCGGCGATTGCCCTCGGATCGAACCTCGGCGACCGTCGCGCCCACCTCGATTGCGCCATTCGGCATCTCTCCGAGTCTCTGTCGAGCCTTCGCGTGTCCTCCTATCTCGAAACCGCTCCGGTTGGCATGCGGCCGGCCGCTCCCGCGTTCCTCAACGCGGCGGCCGTCGGCACCACGCCGCTGTCGGCGCGCGAGCTGCTCGACCGGCTGCTCGCGATCGAGCTGGAGCGCGGCCGTGAGCGCCCGTATGCGAACGCGCCGCGGACGCTCGATCTCGATCTGATTCTGTTTGGCGATCGCATGCTCCGACGAGCCAGGTCTGATCGTGCCGCATCCGCGCTTTCGGGAGCGGCGGTTCGTGCTCGAGCCGCTGGCCGAGATCGGCGCGGCGCTGGTGGATCCGGTGACCGGCAAAACCGTCGCGGATCTGCTCGCGGAGTGCAGGGCTTGAACGGACGTTCGGCTGCGCCGCGCGCTATGTCGCGCGGCTCGGGCTGAATGCGCGGTACGGGGTGGGGCATCGGATGCGGCTGCGGACCGTGGGCACCGACCCCGACGCCCATTCCTGCTCCGATTCCCGCCCCGATCCCGCGCGCCGTCGACGGCGGCATCGACGGCCGCGTCGATGGCGTCGTCTTCTCTTTCTTTCTCTTTCCTTTCGCCGTTCTCGCGGCGTCTTTTCTCACGCTCGATCTCGGGCCGCGGCTCGCCCGGCCGCCGCAGCGCGATCGTGCCGCCGAACGATTCGAGCTCGACGTGCGCGCTGCCGTTGCCGAGCGTCAGCGTGAACCGCTTGCTTCGGGCTCTGATCGTCGGCGAGCTTGAGCGGGAACGTCGACCGGAAGCCGCCGTTGTACGTCCGCACCATCAGCGTCGCGTTGACCTTCTCCGGAATCGCCATCGCGATCAGCCCGTTGTGCGTCGTCAGGCGGTACACGCCCTTGCTCCTTGATCGCGCCGTCGTAGGAGATGTTGCCGTTGACCGTGTAGAGATCGACGTTGCCCGAGTCGATGCGGTCGAGAATGATGCTGCCGTTGGTCGTCTCGGCCGAGAGATCGCCGCTGATGTCGGCCAGGTGGATGCCTTCGTTGACCGCGCGGATCTCGATGCGCCCCTTGGCTTTCTCGAGCGTGATCTCGCCCTGCACCGACTTGAGCGAGACGAAGCCGGAGCCGCCGCGCACCTTGATGTCGCCGCGCGTCGTCTCGACGGCGACGTCGCCGCCGACGCCTTCCATCGTGACGTCGGCGTAGGTGCCCGACACGGTGATCGCCATCCATGCCGGCACGCTGATCGTGTAGTCGAGCGAGCGGGGCGGCCCGCCGCGCGTCGAACGCGAGCGGATGCGCACGCGTCTGCTCGCTCCTGCTTGATGTCCACCGTCTCGCGATCGGAGTGGTTCACCTCGACGCGCACCGCGTCCTTGTCCCACGCCTTGATGTTCACGTCGCCGGCGAAGTTGTTGACGTCGAGCTTGGTGCCCTTCGTGACCGGCACCGTCTGATCGGTTGGCACGAGCACCATCAGCGCGAGCAGGAGAGATAGCAAACATAGTCGTCGAGTCCTTGATCCTTAATCGGTTTCCGTCAGCGACGCCGCCGCGCGCCGCAGCAGATCGAGCTTGCGCCGGCGCGTTTCCACGAGATGGCTGCTCAGATAACTGTTCGCCGGGTCGGCGACGAGCGCCTGGCGCGCCTGATCGATCGCCTGATCGATGATCTGCAGGTTGTGCTCGACGACGGCGATCGTCGACTTGTCCAGCCGGCCGCGGCCGTTCTTCAGCGCGTTCTCGAGGTCGGCGACCGCCGCGTCGTACTGCGCGTCGGCAAACCCGACGGTCACGAGTCGCCGGCGGCGGCGGCGCCGCTGCGTCCGCGCGCTGTCGGCGCCTGCTGCCATCGTCGGCTGACGCTGAACCGCGGTCGCGCCGGCGCAAGCCGGCCAGCCGCACGAACGCCGACTGCGCCCGACACCGCGGCGAGCAGCAGGCCGCAGCCGCGAGCTGCGGCATCGTGAACGAAACGAGCCGCGCCGCCGCTCGACTGCCTTCGCGTCACTGCGTCAGCCGGTCTGCGACTCCCGGCCACAGATCGGCCGCAGGAGGGCGGGCCGCGGAGCAGATCGCGCGCCTGCTCGACGACCCGCCGCAGCTCGTCGAGCGTGCGCGCGCAGTCCGCGCAGCCAGCGACGTGCGCCTCGACGCGCCGCCGCGCAGCCGGCGCGAGCTCATCGTCGAGATAATCCGACAGTTGGTCGGTCCACTCCGCGTGCATCACATGTCCTCGCCGGCGACTGCGCTCGCCGCCGTTATCGCCAGATGCTGTCGCATCAGCATGCGCGCCCGATGCAGCTGGCGCTTCGACGTGCCGGTCGCGACGTCGAGCATCAGCCGCGATCTCGCGATGCTTGTAGCCCTCGACGTCGTGCAGCACGAAGATCTCGCGCGCGCCCGGCGGCAGCTGTTCGATCGCGTGCTCGAAATCGACCGTCAGATCAGCGCGCGCGCGGCGCCACCGTCGCCATGCTCGAGCGCGTCGGGATCGTCGGCGATCCGTCCGCGCTGCATCGCATAGCTTCGGCGCCGCTCGATGACGACGTTCACCGCGAGGCGATGCAGCCAGGTGGCGAACGCCGAGTCGCCGCGGAACTGGCCGAGCTTCTGCCACGTCCGCACGAAGATGTCCTGCGTCACCTCGTCGGCATCGTCGGTCCCCAGCATCCGCCGCGTGAGGCTGTGGATCCGCGCCACGTGCGACGCGATACAGCCGCTCGAAGGCAGACTGGTCGCCGGCGGCCGCCAGGGCCACGTCGCTGTCTCGCCCCGCGTATGCTGCTGGACTGTCGCCGCTTAGCGTCATCACCGCGGTTGCCACAGGGCTGCCACTTGTACAACCGATTGGACGGGCTCAGGTTAGGGAAAGGTTGATGAGGGCGGGCGGGCAGGAGGCGGAGCTCCGCTCGGCTCTGCGACGCCTCCGGTGCGCTGGTGCGTCGCGGCTCGTGTGCGCGGCCTCGTCCGCGGCGTCCGGCGAGCCACAGCCGCGCGTCCTCGATGTACACGTAGTAGACCGGCGTGATGTAGAGCGTCAGCAGCTGCGACACGAGCAGGCCGCCGACGACCGCCAGGCCGAGCGGCCGGCGCGACTCGGCGCCGGCGCCGAAGCCGAGCGCGATCGGCAGCGTGCCGACGAGCGCCGCCATCGTCGTCATCATGATCGGGCGGAAGCGGACCAGGCAGGCTTCGTGGATCGCCTCGAGCGGCGTCTTGCCGTGCTCGCGCTGCGCCTCGACGGCGAAGTCCACCATCATGATGCCGTTCTTCTTCACGAGGCCGACGAGCATGATGATGCCGACGAACGCGTAGAGGCTCAGCTCGGTCTTGAAGATCAGCAGCGTCAGCAGCGCGCCGAAGCCGGCCGACGGCAGGCCGGAGAGAATCGTCAGCGGGTGCGTGAAGCTCTCGTACAGGATGCCGAGCACGATGTAGATGACGACGATCGCCATCACCAGGATCAGGCCGAGGCCCTGCAGCGAATCCTGGAACGCCTGCGCCGTGCCCTGGAAGCTCGTGGCGATCGGTCGACGGCAGCGTGGCCGCCGCCGGTCGCCTGAATCTGCGTCGACCGCGTCGCCGAGCGCGACGCCCGGCTTCAGGTTGAACGAGATCGTGACCGACGGCAGCTGGCCGGTGTGGCTGACGGTCGAGCGGCCCGACGTCGGTCGTCACCTTCGCGACCGTGTTCGAGCGGGATCAGCCGGCCCGCTGGACGAGCGCACGTAGAGCATGCGACAGCGCCGCCGGATCGTTCTGGAACTCGCGGCGCGACCTGCAGGATCACCTGGTACTGGTTGTTCGGCGCGTAGATCTGCGACACCTGCCGCGTGCCGTACGCGTTGTACAGCGCCGTCTCGACCTGGTTGACGGTCAGGCCGAGCGCCGAGATCTTGTCGCGGTCCATGTCGACCGTGACCTGCGGGTTCTTGAGCTGCAGGTCGCTGCTGACGTCCTCGAGGCCCGGGATGCTCGCGCATCTTGTCTTCGAGGATCGGCGCCCACGTGATACAGCTCCGTCGGTGTCGGTGTCCTGCAGCGTGAACTGATACAGGCTGCGCGCGCCCTGCTGGCCGCCGAGGTTGATCGGCGGCTGGTTGACCATGAAGACGCGGATGCCGGGCACCTGCGCCAGCTTCGGCCGCAGCTCGCGCGATGATCTGATCGACCGATCAGCTTGCGCTCGGCGCGCGGCTTCAGGTCGACGATGATGCGGCCGGTGTTCAGGCCGCCGCCGCCGGGCCCGCCGCCGACGTTGCTGCTGAACGCCGGAGACGTTCGGATCCTTCGCGACGATGTCGGCGACCTGCTGCTGGTGCCGCACCATCTCGTCGAAGCCGATGCCCTGGATCGCCTCGGTGCTGACGTTGAAGCGGCCCTGATCCTCGCTCGGCAGGAAGCCCTTCGGGACGATCGTGAACAGGTACACCGTGCCGACGAGCAGCGCGATCGACACCGCCATCGTCACGGCGCGGAAGCGCAGGCTCAGCCGCAGCGTCCAGTCGTAGAGCCTGCAGCCACGCGTCGAACATCCGCTCGGTCGCGTTGTAGAACCAGCCGTGCTTCTGCGCGTGCGGCGGCTTCAGGAAGCGGCTGCACAGCATCGGCGTCAGGCTGATCGACACGAAGCCCGACACCAGAATCGCGACGCCGATCGTCACCGCGAACTCGTGCAGCAGCCGGCCGACGATGCCGCCCATGAAGAGCACCGGGATGAACACCGCGGCCAGCGACAGCGTCATCGAGACGATCGTGAAGGCGATCTCCTTCGAGCCGTCGAACGCCGCCTGCATCGGCGGCTTGCCCATCTCCATGTGCCGGACGATGTTCTCCAGCATCACGATCGCGTCGTCGACGACGAAGCCGACCGAGAGCGTCAGCGCCATCAGCGACAGGTTGTCGAGGCTGTAGTCGAGCAGGTACATCACCGCGAAGGTCGCGACGATCGACGCCGGCAGCGCCAGGCTGGGGATGATCGTCGCCGAGACGTTCCGCAGGAACAGGAAGATCACCAGCGACGACGAGGCCGATCGTCAGCAGCAGCGTGAACTTCACGTCGTGCGACCGACTCGCGGATGGCGACCGAGCGATCGGTGCGGACGTCGAGCGATCACCGACGGCGGCAGCTGCTCGCGGAACGTCGGCAGCAGCGCCTTGACCGCGTCGACGACCTGCGACGACGTTGGTGCCCGGCTGCTTCTGGATCGCCAGGTAGATCGTCGCGCTCGCCCTTGTACCAGGCTGGCCGGTCTTGTCGTTCTCGATGCCGTCGTAGACGTGCGCGACCTCGTCGAGCCGCACCGGGTTGCCGTTGCGGTAGGCGATGATCATCGGCCCGTACGCCGCGGCGCTGCAGCAGCTGGCCGTTGGCCTGGACGATGAACGTCTTGTCCGGCGCCGTACATCGTGCCGGTCGGCAGGTTGACGTTCGCGTTGGTGATCGCGGTCGGCGACTTCGTCGATGCCGATGCCGTGCGCCGCCAGCTTGCGCGGATCGACGTCGATGCGCACGGCGTACTTCGCGGCGCCGAAGACGTTGCACCTGCGCGACGCCGCTCACCATCGAGATGCGCTGCGCGATCGTCGACTCGGCGTACTCGTCGACCGTCGACAGCGGCAGCGTCGCCGAGCGCAGCACCAGGAACATCACCGGCTGGTCGCCCGGGTTCACCTTCTGGTACGACGGCGGCGCCGGCATCTGCGGCGGCAGCTGGCGCGCCGTCTTGCGCGATCATCGACTGCACGTCCTGCGCGGCGGCGTCGATGTTGCGGCTCAGATCGAACTGCAGCGTGATGTTCGTGCTGCCCTGCGAGCTCGTCGAGTTGATCGAGTTCAGGCCGGCGATCGTCGCGAACTGCTTCTCGAGCGGCAGCGCGACCGCCGACGCCATCGTCTCCGGGCTCGCGCCCGGCAGGCCCGCGCTGCACCTGGATGGTGGGGAAGTCGACCGTCGGCAGGTCGCTGACCGGCAGCAGCCGGTACGACATCACGCCGAACACGATGATGCCCAGCATGATCAGCGTCGTCGTGACCGGCCGCTTGATGAAGAGCGCGGAGAGGTTCATGGCGTCACCTTCGCGGCGCTCGCCGGTCTTGACGCTGACCCGGCTGCCGGGCACCAGCCGCAGCTGGCCGTCGGTGACGACGGTCTCGCCGGCTTGAGGCCGCTCTTGATCACCGTCTCGTCGCCGCTGCGTGCGCGCGACCGTGACGGTGCGCAGCTCGACCGTCTGGTCGGGCTTGACGACGAAGACGTACTGGCCCTGCTGGCCGGTCTGCACCGCGGTCGGCGGGCACGACGATCGCGTTCGGATCGGTCGTCAGCGTGACGACGACGTTGACGAACTGGCCGGGCCACAGCCGGCGGTCGTCGTTCGGGAAACGTGCCCTTGATCTTGATCGTGCCGGTCGTCGGATCGACCGCGTTGTCGACGAAGCGTGATGCGTCCGGTCGACGGCGCGCCCGGTGTCGTTCGGCGGCTGCGCCTCGACGCGCAGCGTGCCCGCCGCCATGTAGCGCTTCAGGTCGGGCAGCTGCGCCTCGGGAATGGCGAACGACACGTAGATCGGCGCGATCTGGTTGATGACGACGAGCGGCGTCGTGTCGTTGGCGCGCACGAGGTTGCCCGCGTGCACCATGCAGCGCGCCGGTGCGGCCGGAGATCGGCGCCGTGATCGTCGCGTACTGCAGCTGCACCTTCGCGTTCTCGACCGCGGCGCGATCGGCGCCGACCGTCGCGTCGAGCGCCGCGGCGTTGCGTCGTCGATCTGATCGACCTGTTCGCGCGTCGCGATGCCGCGCTCGCAGCAGATCCTGGTAGCGCGTCGCCTGCGCCTCGCGCGTTGGCGGCCTGCGCCATGTCGCGCTGCGAGGTTCGCCTGCGCCTGCTGCAGCGCCGCCTCGAGCGGCCGGCGATCGAGCGTGAAGAGCACCTGGCCCTTCTTCACGTCGTCGCCTTCCTTGAAGTTGACCGACGTCAGCTCGCCGGTGATCTGCGCGTGGACCGCGACGGTCGAGTACGCCTCGGCCGTGCCGATGACGCGGATGTCGAGCGGCATCGCCTTCTGCGACGACCGGCGCGACGGTGACCGGCACCGCCGGCTGCGCGCCGCCGCGTCCGCCGCGACCGCCGGCTGCCGGCTGCTGCGCGCTCGCTTCAGCGTCCGGCCGAACAGCGCGAGCGCGCGCCGCGAGCAGCGCGCCGATCAGCGCGACGGCGAGAACGCTCGAATCGTATGACGCATCTATCAAGCAGCAACGGTCCTCGGCTACTCGAATCGGAGCGCGTCGATCGGATCGAGCGCCGCCGCCTTGCGCGCCGGATAGAAGCCGAAGAACACGCCGGTCGCGGCGGCGAAGCCGAACGCGACCGCGACGGCGTTGGGCGAGACCGCCGTCGGCCAGCCCTGCCAGAACGTCACGCCCTGCGCGACAGCGCGAAGCCGAGCGCGATGCCGATGCCGCCGCCGAACAGGCTGAGCACGACGGCCTCGACGAGGAACTGCAGCAGCACGTCGCGGCCGCGCGCGCCGATCGCCATGCGCAGGCCGATCTCGCGCGTGCGCTCGGTGACCGACACCAGCATGATGTTCATGATGCCGATGCCGCCGACGAGCAGCGACACGCCGGCGATGCTCGCGAGCAGCGCCGTCATCGTCTGCGTCGCTTCTTTACGCGGACGCTCGCCATCTCCTCCATCGTGCGCACCATGAAGTCGTCGGGATCGCCCGGCTGAATCTTGTGGCGCACGCGCAGCAGCGTCGGCGATGCGGTCGGCCGTCGCGCGACGTGTCGCCGGCCGACGCGGCCGACACGGTGACGTTCTGATGAACGTGACGCCGCGCAGCTTCTTCATCACCGTCGTGTACGGGCACGAACACGACGTCGTCCTGATCCTGGCCGACGCTCGACTGGCCCTTGCTCGCCATCACGCCGACGACCGTGAACGGCTGGTTCTGGATGCGGATGACCTGGCCCGACGGATTCGACGTCCGGCCCGAACAGCTGATCGCGCACGACGCTGCCGAGCACCGCGACCTTCGCCGCGGTCGTGACGTCCTGCGGCGTGAAGAAGGCGCCCTGCGTCGTCGGCCACGAGCGGATCAGCGGGCAAGTCGACGTCGGTGCCCTGCACCTGCGTGTTCCAGTTCTGGTTGCCGGCGATGATCTGGCCGCGCGTGTTCGACCCGGCGGCGGTGTACTGCACGCCCGGCACGCTGCGAGATCGCCGCCGCGTCGTCCGGCGTCAGCGTGCTGGCGTTGCCCTGGCCCTGCCGGACGCCGCCCTGCGAGAAGTTGCCGGCGCTGACACGATGATCATGTTCGTGCCGGCCGACTGGATCTGCGCCTCGATCGAGCGTCTGCGCGCCGGTGCCGAGCGCCACCATCGTGATGACCGCGGCGACGCCGATGATCATGCCGAGCATCGTCAGCGCCGTCCGCATCTTGTTGCGGCCGAGCGCCTTCGAGCGCGATCCGGAAGATCATGAAGACCGACATGTCGTGCTCCTTAGACGGCCTGCGGCCGTCGCGGCAGCGCCGCGAGCTCGTCCTGCGCCAGCCGCCGGCGCGTCGACCGGCTTGTCCGCCACGACCTGGCCGTCGCGGAACGTGCACGATGCGCGTGCCGTACTCGGCGATGTCCATCTCGTGCGTGATGAGCAGCACCGTGATGCCGCGCTCGCGGTTCAGGCGCTGGAAGATGTCCATCACTTCGATGCTGGTCCGCGTGTCGAGGTTCCCGGTCGGCTCGTCCGCGAGCAGAATCGACGGGTTGTTGATGAGCGCGCGCGCGATCGCGACGCGCTGCTGCTGGCCGCCCGACAGCTGATTCGGATGATGGTCCGCGCGGTTGCCGAGCCCGACGGCCGTCGAGCACCTCCATCGCGCGCTTGTGGCGCTCCGCCGTCTTCAGCGCCGCCGCCGTAGAGCAGCGGCAGCTCGACGTTGTCGAGCGCCGAGGTGCGCGACAGCAGGTTGAACCCCTGGAACACGAAGCCGATCTTCCTGTTTCGGACGGCCGCGAGCTCGTCCTTCGACATCCGCGACACGTCCTGGCCGTCGAGGAAATACTGGCCCGACGTCGGCTTGTCCAGGCAGCCGACGATGTGCATGAACGTCGACTTGCCCGAGCCCGACGGCCCGGTGACCGCCAGGAACTCGCCGCGCTCGACGTCGAGGTTCACGCCGCGCAGCGCCTTCACCTCGACCTCGCCGACGACGTAGCGTCTTGACGAGATTCTTGACCGAGATGACGGTCGGCATCGTCGCTACCGGCCGCGACCCGGGCCGCCGCGCTGGTTGCGGCATCAGCGGATTGCCGCCGGCGCCGCTCGGCGCCGGACGGGCGGTCGCGCCGCGTCGTGATCACGCTCGGTGACGACCTCCACGTTCGGCTGCAGCTCGCCGCTCAGCAGCTCGGTGTTCGTGCCGTCGGTGATGCCGAGGCGCAGGTTGACCGGCTTCAGCTGCTTGTCCATGTAGAGCCACGCGCGGCCTGCGCTCTCGACCGGCGGCAGCGGCGCGAACAGCGCGTCGATCGTCTCGCGCCGACTGCGCCGCGCCGTACTTCGGCTGCACGGTGGACTTCGACGGCACTCGCGCCGGCTGCAGGTTTTGCGCCGCCTGCGCTGTCGCCGATGCGGCTTTCTCGAACGCGCTCGTGTCCTGGCCGCGATCCTTCATCCGCGCGATGAACTGCTTCTGCTCGTCGGGCGACATCGCTCTTGAAGCGCTCCATCATGCGCGCCTGCCGGTCCGCGTCGTCGCCGCGTCGGTCGCCGGCCTGACCGCCGCTGGCCGCCGGACGCGCCGCGGCCGACCGCGCGCCTGCGATGTCGACGCCGCCTGCGTCGAGCCGGAGGCGCCGAGCGTGCCGGCGCGCCGCTGCCGGCGTCGCGCCGCGTTGCGCTCGCCGCTGCGCGTCCGCCGCGCCTGGCCGCCGCGTCCGCCGCGGCCGCCAGACTGCGCCTCGGGCGGCACCGGCTGGTTGAGCGCCGCGAACATGTCGGTCGTCGGACGGAACCGCAGCGCGGCGTTCGGCACGCGCAGCGACGTCGCTGCGCTTGCGCGATCTCCACCTTCAGGTTCGCCGTCATGCCGGGCTTCAGCTTCAGCTCGGGTTCGGCACGTTGATGATCGTGCCGTAGGTCGTCACGTTCTGCACGACGACCGGCTGCAGCCGGATCTGCGCGACCGTGCCCTGGAAGTCGTCGCGTCGGGTACGCGTCGACGCGGAACGTCACGGTCTGGTCCGGCCGGATGCGGCCGACGTCGGCCTCGTCGATGTTCGCGTTGACCTGCATCTTCGTCAGGTCGGCGGCGATGATGAACAGCGTCGGCGCCTGCATGCTCGCGGCCACCGTCTGGCCGACGTCGACGCTGCGCTGGGTGACGATGCCGTCGATCGGCGCCGTGATGATCGTGTGATCGAGGTTGACCTGGTTCTGGTTGAGCGTGCGCCTGCGCCTGCGTGACCTGCTTGCCTGGTCGACGTCGACCTGCAGCAGCGCCTGAGCCGAGTCGACGGCGATCTTCGCGGCGTCGAGGTCGCTCTGCGTGCATGCGAGCTGCTTGCACGGTCAGCTCTTGCGCTGCGCGTGTACTTCTGCTGCGCATCGACGAGCGCGACCTTGTTGCGCTCGACGCTCTGCGCCTTGCGACGTTGCGCCAGGTTCGCCTTCGCCTGCTGCGACCTGCGCCTGGAACAGCGACGGATCGAGCTTCGCGATGACCTGGCCCTTCTTGACGATCGAGTTGAAGTCGGCGCCGAGCCACGAGATGTTGCCCGACACCTGGCTGCCGACCTGACCGTCGTGACCGCCTGCAGCGTGCCGTCGCGCCGACGGTGTCGACGATTCGCCGCGGGTGACCGGCGACGTGTTGACCTGAACTTCGGCGCCGCTGCGTCGGATGTAGTACGCGCCGGCGCCCGCCGCCGATGGCCGCGATGATCAGAGAGGACGATGACTGCTCGTTTCATGGCTCTCCGTCGTCGTCAGGCGCGGGTTACGACCGCGCGTAGTCGTCGCGCCGCAGCGCGCTGAGCACCGTGACGTTCAGGCTCGTGCAGCGTCGTCTGCTGCAGCCGCTCGAGCTCGACGAGCGACTTGCGGTAGTTCGAGGATCGCCTGCAGCTCGTTGTTCTGCGCCGTCGCCAGGTCGCGCTGCGTCAGGATGACGTTGTAGTTGGTCGACATGCCGACTTCGAACTTGCTCTGCTCGGCCTCCAGCGTCTTCTGCGCGAGCTCGCGCGCCGCCTGCGCCGCCTGCACGCGCTCGACGTTGCTCTGCGCGGTGACCGCCGCGTTGGTCACGTCGGTGGCGACCTGCAGCTCGATCTGCTTCAGCTGCGCCTGCACCTGGTTCAGCTGCACGCGCGCGCGCGCCACCGATCGCCTCCTGCGAGCTGACGCCGAGCGGATAGCGAAGTTCACGGCTGAGCGGTCCAGCGCGGATAGTCGTTGCCGAAGAGCGACGCCGAGCGCGTCGCCGATAGCCGCCGGGAATCGTCCTGCGTTGATCGAGCCGCCGAGTGACGCTCGACCGCAGATCAGCTGGGTGCCGCCGAGGCCCGGCGAGGCCGTACGATGCCTGACGAAGTCGACCTGCGGCTTCAACTGATCGTCCAGGTACTTCAGCGTGACGTCGTTCTGCTTCGACGGTCTTCTTCGCGATCGCGATGTCGGTGCGCTCGCTGAGCGCGCGGCGCACCGCGGCGTCGACGTCGATCGGCTCCGGCCGGAAGTCGGGTCGATCGACCGGATCGAGCGCGACGTTCCAGTTCGGATCGCTGCGTGCCGGCCGACGATCAGCCGCTTGAGCGCGAGCTCCGCGGTCCGCGCGCGTCGCCTGCGCCGCCACGAGATTCTGCTGCTGCGGTCGCCGCCTGCGACTGCGCCTGTGACGACGTCGATCGGCGCCATCGTGCCGACCTCGACGCGCGTCTGGTTGTCCTTCACCAGCTTGTTCGGCGAGATCCACCGACTGCTGGGCGACGTCGACCGACTGCACGGCGAAGACGTAGTCCCAGTAGGCGTTGCGGACGTTCGACAGCGTGTTGGTGATCGTCGACGCGCAGCTGCACGTCCGAGATGTCGCGATTGATCTTCGTGACGGCGAGCTGCTGCCGGGTCGCGTCGATCCGGAAGTTCCGCAGCAGCGGCTGCGTGTACGCGACCGTCCAGGTCGATTGATACAGCGGGTTGTACAGCGTTGTTGCTGATCGTGCTGTCTGCGGCGGTTGTTGTTCAACGACGCGCTGAACGAGCCGCCGCCCCACGGAATGCTCTGCGCGACCCCGCCGTTGAACGTCATGGTGTCGGTGCGACGGTGCGGCCACGCCGGTGCCGAGCGTTGTCTGGCTGGTCGGCAGAATGGTGTTGGACTGCGGACCGACGGTCGACGTCAGCGTCGGATGGTAGAAGCTCGCCATGCTGGCGATCGCGATGTCGTTGATTTCCGGGTTCAGGCGCTGCACCGCGATGTCCAGGTTGCGGTCGAGCGCGAGCTTCACCGCGTCGTCGAGTGTCAACTGCACCACGGGTCGCCCCGCGACCGCCGTGCCAGGCGTCAACGGGTCTTGCGGTGTCGGCGTCGTCGCCGTTTGCTGCAGTCCGAGCGCTCTCGGCGGCCTGCTGGATCAGTTCCTGGATGTGTGCCTCCGAGGGCGGCGCGCTCTGCGCCGATGCCGTCGTCGCCATCGCCGCGAACGCGGCGGCGATCGCCCAAATCGATCGGTTCCGTCTCATTACCTTCGATCCTCTGATCGCCGGTAACGCGGTCTTTGTGCGGGTGCTCGTGTCGCAATCCACTTGTCGTGTGCGGTCTTGAATTTCGTGTCAGCTGATCGGGCGTCAGCACCTGGCGCATGTGCAGCAGCATCAGCGTCCGCATCTTGTTCGAGCGTGGCCCGCGTCGCTTCGACGCGGTCCACCTGCTTGACGACCTGCGCCTCGTCGGCGTTCGCCTCGATCAGCCTGGACAGCTCGGCTTCCTGTTTGTCCAGCTCGTCGCGGCCTTGCCGCAGCTTCGGCAGCGTGGATTGAAAGACGTTATCGATGCGGGTGCATTGCTCGGCGGTGAGACCGACCTCTTTCTGGAACTGCTCGGATTTCCACCAAGCGAACGATTGTGCGCCGACCGGCGCAGCCATTGCCAGTGAGAACAACATGGCAAGCGCGCGGCGAGACCAGGCCCGGCTCATGCGTAAACCTCTGAAACAGCTGAAAGAACGGTTACTTAGTGGAAATACGACGGGCAGGGGGCTTGTATTTAGGGTTTCCTGCGGGAGACAAACTTTTACGGCTGCGGTGCCCCGCAGAACTCCGCGAGCTTCGCGATCGCGGCGCCGACCAGGTTGTCGGGCGTCGATGCGCCGGAGGTGAGGCCGACGGACGAGTTCGCCCGTCGTCGGCAGCCAGCCGGCGGTCGTCGTTTCGGCCTTCGGTGCCGACCGGCCGATGGCGGATCTCGTCTGGCGAGACGAGGCAGTCGGGATCGGCGATGTGGAACGTGGGCCGCGACGCAGCGCAGATGCGCGCCAGATTGGCGGTGTTGCTGCTGTTGTAGCCGCCGATGACGAGCATCAGGTCGACGGCCTGCTCGGCCAGCAGGCGAACGACGGCATCCTGGCGATCCTGGGTGGCGCTGCAGATCGTGTCGAACGCCTGGAAGCGCTCCGCGAGGGCCGCCTCGCCGAACCGCTCGAGCATCGCCGCCTTCAGCATCTCGCCGATCTCGAGCGACTCGGACATCAGCATCGTCGTCTGGTTCGCCAGGCCGATGCGCTGCAGATCGCGATCGGGATCGAAGCCGGGCGATGCCGCGCCGCCGAACCGGGCGATGAACGCGTCGCGATCGCCGCCGTGCCGGATGTAGTCGCACACTTCGGCGGTCTCGCGCGCTGTCGAAGACGACGAGATACCTGCCGCCGTACTCGACCGCCTGCGACGCGGTGGCCTGCGTCTCCTCGTGCCAGACCTTGCCGTGAATGATCGAGGTGTAGCCGCTCTCGGCGTAGCGCCGCACGTTCTTCCAGACGTTGAGCACCGATCCGCACGTCGTGTCGATGAGCGTGCAGCCGCGGCTGATCGAGCTGCTGCAGCATCGCGACGGTGACGCCGAACGCCGGCAGGATCACGACGTCGGTCGCGGCAGAGTCGGTCGACGGCATTCGGCTCGATCGCTGAGGAAGCGGATGCCCATCGCCGCGGAGATTCTCGTTGACGTGCGGGTTGTGGATGATCTCGCCGGTCAGAAACACACGCTGGTTCGGAAAACGCTCGCGCGTCTGGTAGGCGTAGTCGACGGCGCGATCGACGCCGTAGCAGAAGCCGAACTCGCGCGCGAGATGGACGGTCAGCCGTCCGGCGCGATACGTGAAATCGTCGGCCTTGATGTGATCGACGATCGCGCTGTGATAGTTCTCGGCGAGCATGCCGGCGACGGCATGCTTCAGATCGAGGCCTTTACGGAAGATGAGCGACGCCAACTACCGCTGCGCGCTTGTCTCGCGCACATGGGGCGTGAGCTGGTCGAAGGGCAGCAGCTCGCGCGTGCGCGGACGCTCGAGCGCCGCCTCCAGGTCAGATAGGAACGCATCGTCGTCCGCGGGGGTGCCCGGTACGGTGCCGCGCGTGGCGATCGGCGTCAGGCGCGATCCGCGGCTCGCGGACGCTCTCAGCGCCGCCACGCTTCCGACCGCACGCGCATGCGACTCCCATTCGTACGAGGCGCCGAGCGCGACGCCGAGAAACAGGCCGGCTGCTGCGGCGGCCGCCAGCCATTTGAGTGCGAACGGCGAGCGCGTGCCGCCGTTCTCGAGAGCCGTCGCGGGACCCGGGAAGCTGATTACGCGCGCCGCGCGCCCGACGTGCTCGAGCTTCTTGGCGATCTGCTGCTGCTGTGCGCGGAGCCGTTCCGCCGGAAACAGGCTGTCGATCTCGGCGTCGCCATCGGTGCGGACACGTTCCATGAACGCCGACAGCTCCGCGTAGCTGCGCCGCGCACGCAGGGCAATCGGCCAGATGCTCTGCCGTCGGCGGATCGATCGCATCGCCGCTGCGCGAGGCCAGATAACAGTCGAACAGCCGGTCTTCAGCGAGGTGGAGCATGCGGGTTTTCACGTGTGGTTCCCCAGCAAACCGCGCAGCTTGCGCGCCGCTCGAAACAAATGCACGCGAACGGTCGATTCCTTGAGCCCGGTGATCACGCTGACCTCACGCGGCGTGCAATCGCCGTAGTGACACAACATGAAGACGGTGCGCTGACGGCCGTCGAGCCGATCGATCGCGTCGGCCAGCCGCGAGCGGCGTTCGCGCGCCAGAAGGCGGCCTTCCGGATTGCTGTCGGCCGATGTGGCCCGGGACGCGCGGGCTTCATCCGCCGAGCCGATCTCGCCGTGGACAAACCATCGATCGCGTCGATGCCGGGCCTTGCGCCGGTCGAGACAGCCGTTGATGAGAATTCGCGTGAACCAGACCTCGAACGGCCACTCTTCGCGATACGAGCTGATGTGGCCGAACACCTTGACGAACGCATCCTGGACGGCTTCGTCGGCGTCCGACGCGTCGCGCAGATATTGATACGCGATTCGGATGGCGCGCCGCTGGTGGACGGCGACCAGCGCGCCGAATCGATCGCGCGCTTCGTCGAGCTCGCCGCGCTCGACCAGCCCGCGGATTTCAATCGCGAGACGCGTGTCGTCGGAAATCTGCCCTGGGGCCGGCCGGCGACCCGCCGACGCGGCGCGGTTCGCGCCCACGGACGCAGCCGTCGCCGCGTCGTCGTTGGCGAGAGCGCCTCCGTCCGGGAATGGCCGCAAATCAACACTCATAAGGCATTACGATCGACCCGATGGCCTGTTTACAGTCTAACGCAGATGTCACAATTGTTGACTTGAGCCGATCCGCGGCGAGTACGATCCTTCGGATTCTACGTATGTTACTGCGTCTTCATCGTTTAGGAGCCGTTGATGAGCACTGAAGTCGAGCGGGGCCGTGGGCTCGAGCGCGAAGGCATCACCACTGACCGTGTCCGATGGAATCTGCCCGTGCCTGCTCTGTACGAGGAAGCGGTTCGACGACAGGAAGCCTTGATCACGGCAGACGGTCCGTTGTCGTGCCGAACGGGTCAGCACACGGGGCGATCGCCAAACGACAAGTTCCTGGTCCAAGAACCCAGCAGCGAAAAAAATATCGCGTGGGGCAAGGTCAACCGCCCGATGTCCCAGGAGCAGTTCGACCTGTTCCACAAGGACATGCTGAGCTCATTGTCTGGAAAGGAACTCTTCGTCCTCGACTGTTTCGCGGGCGCGGATCCCGGCTACCGCCTTCCCGTGCGGATCATCAACGAGTTCGCCTGGCACAATCTGTTCTGCCGCAATCTCTTCATCGACGATCCCGGCCGCGGCCGAAGCGTCGTCGCCACAGTTCACGATCATCGATTCTCCGAGCTTCAAGGCCGATCCGAAACGTCACGGCACGAACTCGGATGTGGCCATCATCCTGAATTTCGCGAAGAAGCTGGTGCTCATCTGCGGGACGAGCTACGCCGGCGAGATGAAGAAATCGATTTTCAGCGTGTTGAACTACATCCTGCCGCTGCAGGGCGTCCTCTCCATGCACTGCTCGGCGAACATCGGGAAAGATGGCGACGTCGCGCTCTTCTTCGGCCTGTCGGGAACGGGCAAGACGACATTGTCGAGCGACCCGGATCGCATGCTGATCGGCGACGATGAGCATGGGTGGAGCGATCGGGGCGTGTTCAACTTCGAAGGTGGCTGCTACGCGAAAACGATTCGACTGTCGGCGGAGGCGGAGCCGCAGATTTACGCAACAACGCGGCGTTTCGGCACCGTGCTCGAAAACGTCGCCGTCAACCCCGAATCGCGGGTCCTCGACCTGGACGATGACCGCTCCACGGAAAACACGCGCGCGGCGTATCCGATCTCGTTCATCGAGAATGCCGTTCCGTCCGGCCAGGGCGGCCATCCGAAGAACGTGGTGATGCTCACCGCCGATGCGTTCGGCGTGTTGCCTCCGATCTCGCGTTTGACGCCCGAAGGCGCGATGTACCACTTCTTGTCTGGCTACACCGCGAAAGTCGCCGGGACCGAGAAAGGCGTCACCGAGCCGAAGGCCACGTTCAGTACGTGCTTCGGCGCGCCGTTTCTTCCGCTCGCGCCGAGCCGTTACGCGAAAATGCTCGGAGACAAAATCGCGCAGCACAAGGCGCGCGTCTGGCTCGTGAACACCGGGTGGACGGGTGGCGGATTCGGCGTCGGACGGCGGATGAAGATTTCCTACACCCGCGCGATGGTTCGCGCCGTTCTGGCAGGGGAATTGGACGGCGTGGCGTACGAGCGCGATCCGATCTTCAACCTCGACGTCCCTTCGTCGTGTCCAGGCGTGCCGTCTGAGGTCCTCAAGCCGCGGAACACCTGGAAGGACGGCGCGGCCTACGACGCACAGGCCGCCAAGCTTGCGATCATGTTCGCGGAGAACTTCAAAACGTTCGCGGACGCCGTCGCGGCCGGCGTGCGCGCGGCTGGACCCCGGAGCTAGCGAAGGTTCCAGCCACCGGCGACCGTACCGTCCATGCGTTACGAGCCAGTCATTGGCCTAGAGATCCACGCGCAGCTGCAGACGTCGACCAAAATATTCTGCGGCTGCAGCACCACGTTCGACGCGGCACCGAACACGCACGTCTGCCCGGTGTGTCTCGGGTTGCCCGGGGCGCTCCCCGTGCTCAACCGCGCGGCCGTCGATGACGGAATCCGCGCCGCGTTGGCCCTGGGCTGCAAAGTCCAGCCGTCCTCGGTGTTTGCGCGCAAGAATTATTTCTATCCCGACCTGCCGAAGGGCTACCAGATTTCACAGTATGAGCTGCCCCTCGCGACCGGCGGCGTTGTCGACTTCGAGAACGGCGGCGCGTCGACGCGCGTCGGGATCGTGCGAATCCATTTAGAGGAGGACGCGGGGAAGTCGCTCCACGACGGCTTCGCTGATTCGGAACGAAAAACCTACGTGGACTTCAACCGCAGCGGCGTGCCGCTGATTGAAATCGTCACGGAGCCCGACCTGCGGTCCGCCGCCGATGCGGCAAAATTCTTCACCCATCTGCGCGCGATTCTCGTCTGGCTCGGCGTGACCGACGGGAATATGGAGGAGGGCAGCCTTCGATGCGACGCGAACGTGTCGGTCCGACCGGCCGGCTCGTCGACGCTCGGCACAAAAGCCGAAGTGAAGAATCTCAACTCGTTCCGTTTTCTGGACAAGGCGCTCGCGTACGAAATCGATCGGCAGATCGACGTGCTCGAGGGGGGCGGGCGCGTCGTCCAGGAGACCCGTCTGTTCGATGCGGCTTCGGGTCACACGATCGCGATGCGGAGCAAGGAGGAAGCGAACGATTACCGATATTTCCCGGACCCTGATCTTCCTGCGGTCAGCATTTCGGCCGAGCGCGTCGCACGCTTGCTGGCGGCGATGCCCGAGTTGCCCGACGCGAGACGAAGACGCTTCGTCGAGCAGTACGCGATCGCTCCGGCTGACGCGCTCCAACTGACGCAGACGCGCGCGTCTGCGGACTATTTCGAGCGCGCCATCGGGGCGGGCGCTGTACCCAAGCTGGCGAGCAACTGGATCAGGGGCGAGCTCGCGCGGAAACTGAAAGAGCTCCGCGTCGATCCCAGCGCATCGCCGCTGTCAGCCGAGCGGCTCGCCGAATTGCTGCAGCTCATCGAACGCGGCGTGCTCAGCCAATCGATCGCCAAAGAGGTATTCGAGAAAATGCTCGAGTCCGGTCGCGCGGCCGAGGAAATCGTCGCGGCCGACGGCCTCGCGCAGATGAACGATGAGAGCGAAATTGATCAGCTGATTGCCGACGTGCTCCTGAAAAACGAGACCGTCGTCGAGCAGTATCGCGGCGGTAAGGCGGCCGCGTTTGGATACCTCGTCGGCCAGGTCCTCAAGACCGCCAAGGGCAAGGCGAACCCGACGCGGGTCAAGGCGCTGCTGGAAAAGGTGATCGGCCGCGCTTCGTGAGGCCGGCGGGCGTGCTATACTGAATTCCTCCAATCCAATAAGAGCGGCAGCCGTGGTGCACAGGCAGAGTGAGCCGGGGAGCGGTCTGCGAACTTGATCGAAAGTTATCACCTCTCCAAGCTCTACAGGCGCGGTGTATATGCGCTTCGTGACTTGTCCCTCACCATCAACAAGGGTGAATTTGTTTTTCTCACCGGCCCAAGCGGCGCCGGAAAATCGACGTTGCTGCGCCTGCTGCTGTGCGCGGAGCAGCCGAGTGAAGGAGACCTCCGCGTCGGCGGCCGCGATCTGAGCCTTCTGACCGCGGCGCAGATCCAGGCGTACCGGCGCACCGTCGGGTTCGTGTTCCAGGACTTCCGGCTCGTGCCGCGCTTCTCGGTGTTTCAAAACGTGGCGTTCGTGATGCGGGTTCTCGGGATGCCGCTCTCGACGCAGCAGCGCAAAACGTTTCAGGTGCTGAAGTGGGTCGGTCTGCAGCATCGGATGAACGCCAGCCCGGAAGAGCTCTCGGGCGGCGAACAGCAGCGCATCGCGATCGCGCGAGCCCTCGTGAACGATCCGCAGCTGATTCTCGCGGATGAGCCGACGGGAAATCTCGATCCCGACCTCTCGCTCGAGATCATGAACCTGTTCCGCGAAATCAACGCGCGAGGGACGACCGTGGTGGTCGCGACGCACGATCGCGAGCTCATCCGTCGCGTCGGGCGTCGTGCCGTCACACTCGACCACGGCCGCATCGTCGAAATCACCTAGATGCGCGCCATACGTTACGCGTTCGACGAAGCGGTGCAGAGCCTGTGGCGCGGACGCCAGTCGGGGTTGCTGTCCACGGCAACCATCGCGCTCGCGCTGTTCGTTCTCGGAGCCTTTTTAATCGTCACCGGTAATCTCGAGCATCTCGCTGCCGAATGGAGCAGCGCGGCGGAGATGTCGGTGTATCTCAAAGACGATGCGACGGCCGCGGATCGAGCCGCGATCGAAGCCGCGCTTGCCCCTGGAGAATCGATTGCCGCCAGAGAGTTCATCTCGAAGGGCGACGCCCTCGTGCGGTTCAAGCAGACGTTCACGGACCTGTCGTCCACGATCGACACGATCGGCGGTAATCCGTTGCCGGCGTCGTACGAAGTGAGACTGCGGACAGACGCGGCCGGTGCCAACGCTCTCGATGCCTTGAGCGCGCGGGTGCGGCCGCTGGCTGGCGTCGCCGACGTCCGCTACGACCGGCAATGGCTCACACGCCTGTTGGGAGCCGTAGGGGTGGTTCGCACGGTCGGCCTCCTGCTCGCGTCCGTCCTCACCATCGCCGCCGCCCTCACGGTCGCCAATGTGGTCCGCCTGGCGCTTTACGCGCGGCGCGATGAATTGGAAATCATGGAGCTCGTCGGCGCACCGAACGCGTTTATCCGCGGTCCGTTTGTGATGGAGGGCGTGCTGCAGGGCGGGCTGGGCGCGACAGTCGCACTGCTGGTGCTGGCGATTACATTTTTCGCCCTGCGCGCTCGTTACCTTGCGCCCCTCGCGTCAGCCGTCAACCTGTCGTCCGTGCAGTTCCTCGCACCGGAGCTCTGCGTTGCGGTTGTGCTCGGCGGGATGGTCGTCGGATGCGTCGGCGGGCTCGTAGCGGCGTCGAATAGCCCCCGCGCATCCTGAACGGGCGTTACAGAATCTTGACACTCCTTTTCCGTCGGCACTACACTGGGTTAGCCGCACCGAAAAAACATTCTCGAGGACCTGCATGCCACGCTTCGTGACCGATTCGAGGCCGACCAGCGCGCAGCACCTGCTTATCGAGTTTTACCGCGAAGAATTCATCAAGCACCGGAAGTGCCTGCAGGAACAGCGGCCGTATTACACAGACGGCGCGATCACCGACGTCGAAGCCGCGCTCGCTCGAATCATCGCGCAGGTTGAACAGCTCTCCACAAAAGCCGACGCTCCCCAGCTTGTCAGCTCGCTCTTGAAGAAATTCGACGTCGTGACCGGCCTTTCGGCTTGGTCCGACCCGAAGCAGACCCACTGACGCGTTCTCTCGACACGCTTCGAACCGATCTCCTGGCGATTCTCCGGGCCGGGATCGGTGCGGTCGATGCCGCGCAACTGACGCGCCGCGCTCTCGCGGGCGTGTCGGTGAAGCGATCGGTCTCGATCATTGCCGCGGGAAAAGCTGCACGCGGAATGGCGGAGGCGAGCCTCGACGTGCTCGGCGATCGCGTACGCGGCGGCGTCGTCATCGCTCCAGACGATGTAAGGATTCGCGGGCTCGAATCAAGTCCGGGTCATCACCCGACGCCGAACGCCGACAGCGAGCGCGCAGGTTGGCGGGCGCTTGAAGTCGCGCGATCAACTCACGTCGACGATCTCCTGCTGGTCCTTCTGTCCGGCGGGGCATCGTCGCTCATGGCTGCGCCGGCCGAAGGCGTGCCGCTCGCCGACAAGATCGCAACGACCGCGCAGCTCCTGCACGCGGGCGCCGACATTCGGGCGCTCAACACCGTCCGCAAGCATCTCTCCGCCGTCAAAGGCGGCCGGCTCGCGGCCGCGGCCACCGCGCCGTGTCGGACGCTCGCGATCTCTGATGTGGTCGGCGACGACCCGAGCGTGATCGCCTCGGGCCCGACCGTCGCGGACGCGACGACATTCGAAGATGCGCTCGCTGTGCTCCATGAGTTCCATGGCGCAGGCTCGTATCCAGCGGCGGTCGTCCGTCACCTCGAGGCCGGCGCTCGCGGCATCATTCCGGAAACGCCGAAGCCCGGCGACGAGCGTCTGGCTCGTGCAATCACGACGGTGATTGGCGGCCGGCGCAACGCGATGGACGGCGCTGCGCACGAGGCGCGGACGCGCGGCTATCATCTGCTGCAGATCGACGACCCGGTGATTGGCGACGCGCGAACGACAGCGGTGTCGCATCTGCGCGCAATGCTTGCGAGGGCTGTGACCGTAGGTCGCCCGACCTGCATCATCTCGAGCGGTGAAACCACGGTGCGGGTCACCGGCCAGGGTAGAGGCGGGCGAAATCAGGAATTCGTCCTCGCGTCCGCCGCGCTATTGCACGAGACGGCCGCAGTCGCCGCGCTCGCGAGCGTCGGCACCGATGGCGTGGATGGCCCTACCGACGCAGCCGGCGCGATTGCGGACTCTACGACGTTTGCGCGCGCCGAGGCCGCTCGGGATCGCCAACGCGGCACGTTATCTCGACAACAATGACTCTTTCACGTTTTTCACGCGTCTCGGCGATCTCGTCAAGACCGGTCCGACCGGCACGAACGTCGGCGACCTTCAAGTAATTCTGTTAGCCTAAATTCACATGTTTTCACGCGACCAGGTGCTCGCGTTGATGCGCGAGCGGGTGCACCATCCCGCCGGCATGCGCGAGCTCCTGCAGATTCTCAAAGTCCCGCGCGAGGAGCGCGCCTCATTCAAACGTCACATCAACGCGCTCGTCTCCTCCGGCGACCTGATTCAGATCCGCGGCCAGCGCTTCGGTCTGCCCGAAAAAATGGACCTGTACGTCGGCCGGCTGCAGACGCATGCCGGCGGCTACGGATTCGTCGCTCCCGAACGGCCGCTCGAATCGGGCGGCGGCGATATCTACATTTCCGGCCCGCTGTTGAACGAAGCGATGCACGGCGATCGCGTGGTCGTCCGGATCGAGCGCATCAAGGACGGCGGCCGTGCGGAAGGACGCATCATTCGCATTCTCGAGCGCGCCAACGAGCGGCTTGTCGGGCGCTACGATCGCGCCGACGATGGAATGGGGTACGTCGCGCCGTTCGATCGCCGCGTGCTGATGGATATTTTCATTCCGCCGGGCCAGGAGGGCGGCGCGTCACCCGGTGACATGGTGACGGTCGAACTGACGCGCTGGCCCACCTCCACCCGAGGCGCGATCGGCCGGGTGGCGGAGGTCCTCGGGGACATCGACGCGCCGGGGGTCGACACCGAGATCATCATCCGCAAGTACAGCATTCCGGACTCGCATTCCCCAGACGCGATCGCCGAAGCGGTCAAGCTCGGGACGTCGGTATCCGATCGCGACATCCGCGGGCGCACGGACTTCCGCTCGACGCCGACCGTGACGATCGACGGCGAGCACGCGCGGGATTTCGACGACGCCATCACGCTCGAGAAGCTGGCGAACGGCCATTACTGGCTCGGCGTGCACATCGCCGACGTGTCGCACTACGTGCGCGAGGGGAGCGTTCTCGACAGCGAAGCGTACGAGCGCGGGACGTCGGTGTATTTTCCCGAACGCGCCGTCCACATGTTTCCGTCGGAGCTCGCCACCGGTCTGTGCAGTCTGAATCCGCAGGTGGACCGCCTGGTGCAGTCATGCCTCATGGAAGTCGATCGGCGCGGCGCCGTCGTCCGTTATGAGATGCACGACGGCGTCATCAACAGCAACGAGCGGATGACGTATACGGCTGTAAACGGGATATTGACCGATCGCGACCCCGAGTTGCTGAAGCGCTACGCGCCGCTCGTCCCGATGTTCGAGCAGATGAAGGACCTGTTCCAGATTCTGAACGACGCACGCCGCCGCCGGGGGTCGATCGATTTCGATCTCAACGAGGCTGAAGTGATCATGGATGATGGCGGCGTCGTGGAGGCGATCATCGCGCTCCAGCGCAACGTCGCGCACCGGCTGATTGAGGAGTTCATGCTCCTGGCCAACGAGACGGTCGCGTCGTACCTGGAAGCGCAGGAAGCGCCGTCGCTCTATCGGATCCACGAGACGCCCGACATCCTCAAGATCGCGAAGTTCGAGGAGTTCATCTCCGGCTTCAGCTACAGTCTCGGCGCGCCGGTTACGGCGCTCCGCCCGCGGCATTTCCAGAAGCTGCTCGAAAAGATTCACGGCAAACCTGAAGAAAAGCCGATCGCGTACCTCATGCTGCGCTCGATGCAGAAGGCGCGCTACGCACCCGAGAACCTCGGACACTTCGGCCTCGCCGCTACGAGCTACACGCACTTTACGTCGCCGATCCGCCGCTATCCCGACCTCGTCGTCCATCGCTCGCTCCGAATGGCGCGGCACGGACTGTTCACGCCGGAAACGCGCGAGGAATGGACAGACGAGCTGCCGGAAGTCGCGCGGCACACCTCGGAGATGGAGCGACGCGCCAACGACGCCGAGCGCGAGCTGGTCCAGTGGAAGAAGGTGAAATTCATGGCCGACAAGGTCGGCGATGAATTCGAGGGCTACGTCACCGGCGTCGCGTCGTTCGGCCTTTTCGTCGAGCTCATCGAGCATTTCGTGGAAGGCATGGTCCACGTGTCGACGATGGCCGACGATTATTATCGTTTCGTCGAGAGCGCGCACACGCTTCGCGGCGAGAACACGGACAAGACGTACCGTCTCGGAGACAAGGTGAAAGTCCAGGTCATACGCGTGAACATGGAAGTGCGCCAGATCGATTTGGGCCTTGTCGAGATTCTGGATCGCGTACGCGAAGGCGAGCGTGGGCCGCGGCAATCGAAAGCGCGGCCAAAACACGAACACCGTCGAAAACAACGGCCCGGGCGGCACGAAAGGCAAAAGGCAAAAGGCAGAAGGAAGTGAAGTCGGTCGTCGTCGGCACGGCGGGGCACATCGATCATGGGAAGAGCGCGCTCGTGCTCGCGCTGACCGGGACCGATCCCGATCGGTTGAAGGAGGAGAAGGCGCGCGGCATCACGATCGACCTCGGGTTTGCCCATACAGTTGTCGGTGATCTCAACGTCGCGTTCGTCGACGTCCCCGGCCACGAACGGTTCGTCAAGAACATGCTCGCGGGTGTCGGCGGCATCGATCTCGTGCTCCTCGTCGTCGCGGCCGATGAATCGGTGATGCCGCAGACGCGGGAACATTTCGACATCTGCCGGCTGCTTCGTGTACCGGCGGGTGTCATCGCGCTCACGAAAAGCGATGTGGCGGATGCGGACACGCTCGAGCTGACGCGATTGGAAGTCCGTGAGCTCGTCGCCGGCTCGTTTCTCGAAGGGGCGCCGACCGTCGCCGTGTCGGCGAAGACCGGGGCCGGGCTGGACGCGCTCCGCGCCGCGCTCGCGTCGGCGTCCAACAACGTGCGTGGCAGGCGCGTCGAGGCGGTTGCGCGGTTGCCCATCGACCGCGTTTTTTCAAAGAAAGGATTCGGCACGGTCGTCACCGGCACGCTGGTGTCGGGCCGGATCGCCGTCGAGGATGAGCTCGCGCTCATGCCGGGGCGAACGCGCGTGAAGGTGCGCGGCCTCCAGGTGCACGGCACGGCGCAACCGGCGGGCGTCGCAGGTCAGCGCGCGGCGGTGAACCTGGGCGGCGTCGAGGTCGATCAAATCGCGCGTGGACAGAACCTGGTGACGCCAGATGCCTTCGACGAGACTCGCGTCGTCGACGCCGTGCTCGAGCTGCTGCCCTCGGCAAAGCCGCTGAAGCATGGTGCGCGCGTACGCTTCCATCAGGGGACCGCAGAGATGCTCGGGCGCGTTTCGTTGATAGGCCCGTCACACGACGAGCCGATCACGCCGGGCGCACGGGCGTTTGTCCGGATCAGGCTCGAGGCGGCGGTGGTGGTCGCGCGCGGCGACCGCTACATCGTGCGGGCCTATTCGCCGTCGATCACGATCGGTGGCGGATACCTCATCGATCCACGTCCGCCGCGGTCCCCGATTCGAACGAGCGCCGCCGTTGCACGATGCGAACGGCTCGACTTCGATCCCGCGCGCGGTCCGAACAGTGCAGCAGCCGAGCGCGCGGCTGCGAAGGTCATCATCGAGGAGGCGGGCACTGCCGGGTGCTCGGTCGGTTCACTGGTGCGGCGAGCCGCAATCGATCCGAAAGCCGTCGCGGCGCTGATCGCGCAGCTCGAGAACGAGAACGCCGTCGTGCGCGCCGGCCAAGTGCTGGTGGCCGCACCGATCGTCAGTGCGCTCGAGACCGCGCTCCTCGACTTGCTCAAGGCTCACCACGCCGCGCACCCGCTCCTCGACGGCGTGCCGCGTGAAGAGGCGCGCGAGCGGCTGTTTCGCCGCGGCGATCCGGCGGTCTTCGAGCGGGCGATCGCCGCGCTCGTCACCCGGAAGGCAATCGTCGCGCGCGATCGACTGTCGCTCGCAGAACATCGCCTGGAACTGTCTCCGGACGAGGATCGCGCACGAGCCGCCATCGAACGGATATTTCAGGAGGCCGGGTTGACGCCGCCCGAGCTGTCGACGGTTGCGGGCACCGCACGCGTGCCGGCACCGGTCGCCGACCGCATGCTGAAATTACTGCAGCGGCAGAAGGTCCTGGTAAAGGTCGAGAGCCTCGTGTTTCACGAGCAGGCGTTGAAACAGCTGAAAGCGGAGGTCGTGGCGTTGAAGATCGCTGCCGGCAGCAGTGGACGGATTGACGTGGGGACCTTCAAGGAACGCTTCGGGGTAACGAGAAAGTTCGCGATCCCGCTGCTCGAATATCTCGATCGGGAGCGCGTGACCCGCCGGGTGGGCGATGCTCGCGTGATTCTTTGAACGGGCTACGACTTGTCGTTCGGAATCTTTGATGCCCGCTTTGAAGTTCTTGATCGCGCTGCCAATCCCTTTGCCGAGTTCGGGCAGGCGATTCGCCCCGAAAATCACGATGACGATTGCCAGGATGACGAGCAGCTCCGGCAGTCCGAGTGAACCCATGACATTACTCCCGCAACACGGTGTGACCGGCGAGCGACGATTGTACCACTAACCACCGCCATGCCAGGCCGATTTCGCCCGTGCGCGCGAGTCTCCACTTCAATCCTTTATAACTCTGACGGCCGGCGACCAAATCAGCCATCACGGCGCGGATGTTGGCGCTCGCGAGGAGCGCACTCGTCAGCAGGGCGGCGAACCGTGCGTCAAAGAAGCGCCGCTGCAGTTGCGCGGCTCGGGCCAGCTCGACGCCAACCTCGTCGTGGACCTCGTCGGCGTACATGCGTGCCGGGTCGCTCGACTGCAGCGCGCGCGCGGCAATGTCGCCCGACCGCAGCGCGTAGAAGATGCCTTCGCGCGTGATCGGATCGACCATGCCCGCGGCGTCGCCCACGAGGAGCCACCGAGGTCCGCTGATCGCGAGCGCGCTGAAATCCGCGGCTGAGAGCGAGGGGATTGGCCACGCGTACTGTTCGAGCCGTGCGCCCGGTGCGATCTCGATTGCATCGATCCATGAGCGCGTCATCTCGCGCAGTCGCGCCGACGAGACGCCGGCGTCCGCCGAAGCACAGATGCCGATGGCGAGATGCGTCGGCCGCGGGAACGACCAGATGTAGCCGGCCGGATTGGCCACGAGCTCGATCGCAATTTCGTCGCTCGTCGTTCCGTGCGCGAAAAACCCGGTGGCAATCGACAGTTGATCGCGCCGAAAGGGCGCCGTCACTCGTCGCCGCACGAGGCTGTTGGCGCCGTCGGCGCCGATCAGGAAGTCCGCCCGCAGCGTTCCGTCCGAGGTGTGCACGCGGACGCCGGCGCTTTCGATTGCGACGTCCGCGACGCGCGCCTGCTTCAGCGTTGCGCCGGCGGCGCATGCGGCTTCGAGCAATCGCCGATCGAATTCCGCACGGCTGGCGACGACAAGATCTGAGTCGGCGTTTATTCCGAGCGCCGTTAAAGAGACGGTCGCCGAAGTGCCGGCCTGCGAGTTCGTGAAGCGCGCCGATCGGATGACGCGCGCCGCAATCGGCGGGTCGCCGATCGCCGCGGAAACGATCGCGAGCGCGCGACCCGTGACGCCGCCGCCGCACGGCTTTTCGCGCGGGTGCGATCCGTCGACCAGCGTCACGCGCGCTCCGCTTCGGGCGAGGCAATACGCGGCCCACGCTCCTGCCGGTCCCGCGCCCACGATGGCGACGTCCACCGTGATACATTACCGTCACTTCAGCGACGCAGGACGCGAGTCTTGCGAGCGATACACACGAGACGCGAAATGGTCGACATCGCCACCAGTTTGTTCACCGTCGCTGTGTTCCAGGATTGCGCGTGGGCGCAAAAGGGTCTCGACGCGCTGAAACAGGCTGGCTTTGCCGCCGAGTCGCTCTCGATTCTCGCCAAGGAGAGCGCCGAGGTGTCCGGGCTCATCGAGAGGACGTTCGGCGAGGCCGGCGAGCGCCTCGACCTGCCTGTGGTCGGCACCGCCGTGACTCGCGGTCCGCTCGTCGCCGCGCTCGACGGACCGACGCATGACCTGGCGAAGCTCGGACTGTCGGGCACGCTCCGCCGGGTCGGATTTCAGCCGCATGACGGCCGCATCTTCGAGACGCTCGCCGGGCGCGGCGGCGTGCTCGTGTCCATCCGCGGAGAGCCCCGCGCCGCGGATGCCCTCGCCATCCTGCACTCCTACGGAGGCGGGAACGCCGCGATCGGGGCGTGGACGGGGCGCCTATAAGCGTCGCAAGAGGTCACCGGTTTTCGGATTAGGACAAGGCCGGCCGCTGCACCGCCGCTATCGTCCTAACGAAATATGGCCGCGCTGCGAGGCACCTGTTTTGCAGTTGCCTCACCGACACCTGTGCGCGAGAATATCTCGACGCGTCAAATTCCGCTCCAAATGGCAGAGACTTCGTCCGCTGCGCCGGTGCCCGTGAACACGTTGGCGGGGCATCTGTCGGTGCACCTCGAAAGCGATCATCCGATCGAGGTGCCGTTTCTGCTCGAACAACAGCAGAAACGGCTGGGGCCGGCCGTTGCCGCTTCTCTTGCGTATCACATCGTCGCCGTCATCGCGATCCTTCTGCTGATCAAATACAGTCCGAAACCGACGGCCGTAGCCGCGCTGCTGCCGCAGCAGCCAAACGCGAACATCGTGTGGCTGCCGCAGGAAGGCCCCGGCGGCGGCGGCGGCGGCGGCGGCAACCAGATGAAGGAGCCGCCGAAGCAGGCTGAAGAAGTCGGCAAGGACAAGATCACCGTCCCGGTGAAGAAGCCGCCAAAGCTCGAGCAACCCGAGCAGCCGCCGAAGGTCGAGCCGAACCCCGTCCAGCAGCTGAACGTGCCGGCCATGAGCATGGCCGCAGCGACGCAATCGCTGCCGGGCATGATCGACGCTCCGCAGGCTCCTCCGACCAACTCGCAGGGATCGGGGAAAGGCGGCGGGTCGGGAACCGGCACGGGAACGGGCATCGGGCCCGGAACCGGCTCGGGACTGGGTGACGGCTCGGGCGGCGGGACCGGCGGCGGCGTGTACCGGCCCGGCAGCGGCGTGACCAACCCGCGCGTGCTGCGCGAAGTGAAGCCGCAATATACGTCCGACGCCATGCGCGCGAAGATCCAGGGCACCGTGCTCCTCGAATGCATCGTGCGCCCCGACGGGAGCGTGGGCGACGTCCAGGTCTTACGTTCGCTCGATCCGACGTTCGGCCTCGATCAGGAAGCCATCAAAGCAGCCAAGCAGTGGCGCTTCTCGCCGGGCATGCACCTCGGCGAGGCGGTGCCGGTTCTCGTCACCATCGAGCTCCAATTTACGTTGCGATAACGGCGGGAAGGGCAGGAGGGGCGGGAACGGCCTGAAAAAACAAAGGCCCGGAGAGCGTGAGCTCCCCGGGCCTTTCCTTTTGCTGTCTGCCTTTGAAGTCTAGTTCTCAGTTCTAAGTTCTAACTTCTAAGTTCAGTACATCCCGCCCATTCCGCCGCCGCCCGGCATCGCCGGCGCGTCCTTCTTCTCTTCCGGGATCTCGGAGATGAGCGCTTCGGTCGTGAGCAGGAGCGACGCGATCGACGACGAGTTCTGCAGCGCCGACCGGACGACCTTCGCCGGATCGATGACGCCCGCCTTGACGAGATCCTCGTAGGTATCCGTCAACGCGTTGAACCCTTCGGTGTCCTTCATCTCGCGCACTTTCTGCACGACGATGGAGCCTTCGTGCCCCGCGTTGGTGGCGATCCAGCGCATCGGCTCTTCGATCGCGCGACGCACGATGTTGACGCCAATCTGCTGATCGCCGCCGAGCTTCAGGTTCTCGAGCACGCGCGACGCGCGAATCAGCGCGACGCCGCCGCCGGGAACGATCCCCTCTTCGACGGCCGCCTTCGTGGCATGCATTGCGTCCTCGACGCGCGCCTTCTTTTCCTTCATCTCGGTTTCGGTGGCCGCACCGACCTTGATGACGGCGACGCCGCCGACAAGCTTCGCAAGCCGCTCTTGAAGCTTCTCACGGTCGTAGTCCGAGGTCGTGTCCTCGATCTGCGCGCGGATCTGCTTGACGCGGCCGGCGATCGCTGCCGACGCGCCGGCGCCTTCGACGATCGTCGTGTTGTCCTTGTCGATGGTGACCTTCTTCGCTTTGCCGAGGTCTTCCATCTTGATGTTCTCGAGCTTGAGCCCGAGGTCTTCGGTGATGGCCTTGCCGTTGGTGAGGATCGCGATGTCCTCGAGCATGTCCTTGCGGCGATCGCCGAAGCCCGGCGCCTTGACGGCGGCCGCCTGCAGCGTGCCGCGCAGCTTGTTCACGACGAGGGTCGCGAGCGCTTCGCCTTCGATATCCTCCGCGATGATGAGCAGCGGACGGCCGAGGCGCGCCACCTGCTCGAGCACCGGCAGCAGGTCCTTCATCGAGCTGATCTTCTTCTCGTGGATCAGGATGACCGGGTTCTCGAGCACGACTTCCATGCGCTCAGGGTCGGTCACGAAGTAGGGTGACAGATAGCCGCGGTCGAACTGCATGCCCTCGACGACCTCGAGCGAGGTGTCGAGCGTCCGCGCCTCTTCGACGGTGATGACGCCGTCCTTGCCGACCTTGTCCATCGCTTCCGCGATGATCTTGCCGATCGTCTCGTCGTTGTTCGCGGAGATCGTGCCGACCTGGGCGACCATGTTGCCGGTGACCGGCTTGGACATCTTCTTCAGCTCGCCCGTGACCGCTTCGACGGCCTTCTCGATGCCGCGCTTGATGTCCATCGGGTTCGCGCCGGCGACGACGTTCTTCGCGCCTTCACGATAGATCGCCTGCGCGAGCACGGTCGCGGTGGTGGTGCCGTCGCCCGCCGTGTCCGACGTCTTGCTGGCAACTTCACGAACCATCTGCGCGCCCATGTTCTCGAGCGGATCCTTGAGGTCGATTTCCTTCGCCACCGTCACGCCGTCCTTGGTGATGGTCGGCGATCCGAATTTCTTGTCGAGGACGACGTTGCGGCCCTTGGGGCCGAGCGTGACTTTCACCGCGTCGGCCAACTGGTTGACGCCGCGCAGCACGGCCTGCCGTGACTGCTCGCCGTACACAATCTGCTTTGCCATCGATGTACTCCTGGAATGCGAATTTCTTACTTCTTGGTTTTCTTCGTCGCCGTCGCCGTTGTTTTCGATCACGGCGAGCACTTCGTCTTCGCGCATGATGAGGAAATCCTCACCATCGAGCTTGATCTCCTGGCCGGAGTACTTGCCGAACAGGATGAGGTCGCCGGCCTTCACGTCGAGGGGGACGCGCTTGCCGTCGTCTTTCGACTTGCCGTTCCCGGCGGCGATGACCTTGCCCTGCTGCGGCTTCTCTTTGGCGGTGTCCGGGATGATGATCCCGCCGACTTTCTGTTCGCCTTCCTCGATGCGGTGACGATGATGCGGTCGTGCAGCGGTCTGACGTTCATGCGTTGTGCTCCGTCTGAAATGAAAAGGGTGCGCCCTACGGCTTAGCAGTCGATAAGGACGACTGCTAATTATATGTCAGCGGTTGGCAGTGTCAACTGGCGAGTGCTAGGCCGGCTGGAGGGGACTGGAAGGGCAGGAGAGGTCCCGCCTATCCTGCCCGTTTCTTGATCTTGTACTCGCCCATCTTGCGGGTCAGCGTGTTGCGGTGGATGCCGAGCGTGTCAGCCGTCTTGGTGAGGCTGCCGTCGCAGTGGCCGAGCACCCGTGAGATGAATCGCTTCTCGAACTCGCGGACCGCATCTTCGAACTGGACGCCTTTGTCGACCATCTCCTCGACGAGCCTCTCCAGCCTGTCGCTGATCACGCGAGCTCCTTTCCGGTGAGCCGGCGAAACGCCTCGACATATTTCTCGCGCGTCTTCATCACGACGTCGTCCGGCAGCGACGGAACCGGCGGCTGCTTGTTCCAGCGGATCTGTTCGAGGTAGTCGCGGACGAACTGCTTGTCGAAGCTCGGTTGCGGTCCGCCTGGCGCGTAGGTGTCCTTCGGCCAGAAGCGCGACGAGTCGGGCGTGAGCACCTCATCGATCAAGAGCGAGATCGCCTGACGGGAAGCAGCCCGAATTCGAACTTCGTGTCGGCGACGATGATGCCGCATCGTTCCGCATGCGCGGCGCCGGCGGCGTACAGGCGCAGGGTGAGCTCGCGGACGCGGGCAAACACGTCGGCCCCGACGAGCGCCGCCGCGTCCGCTTCGCTGATGTTGATGTCGTGGCCGCTCTGCGCCTTGGTCGCGGGCGTGAAAATCGGCGCCGGCAGCCGATCCGACTCGCGAAGCCGGGCGGCAGGGCGATGCCGCAGACCTGCCGGTCGCCTGGTAGTCCTTCCAGCCAGAGCCCGACAGATAGCCGCGCGCGACGCACTCGATCGGCAGCGGCTCGGTCCGCGTCACGAGCATCGAGCGTCCCGTGAGGAGCGCGGCGAAGGCGCGAGCTCGTGGGGTAGTCGGCCGGATCGGTCGACATCAAGTGATTCGGGACGATCGCGCGGGTCTGCTCGAACCAGAAGGACGAAATCTGCGTGAGCACCTTGCCTTTGTCGGGAATGCCCGAGCCGAGGACGTAGTCGAACGCCGAAATGCGATCGGTCGCCACGATCAGCAGTCGATCGCCGAAGTCGTAGATGTCGCGGACCTTGCCCTGACGATCGGGGCGCCGGTCAGCGAGCGTGGTTTGAAGAATGGGAGCGGCGAGCGGCAACAACGTCCCTCGATGCGGAATGAAGGTCCGCATCTTACCGGGTCGTCATCGGCCTGACAACAACAACATATAGGGCGTTATAGTAGAAGGCGCTCAAGTCCCATGCGATCGCACCTTCGGACGGTCATCGTCGTCGCGCTCGCGGTCGGTCTGCTTGCGCTGTTTCTGCACAACGTGGACCTCGTCGGCGTGGCTGGCACGATCGTGCGCGCGCGGCCGCAGTGGCTTGCGCTTTCGCTGTTGACCACGCTGGTTAATCTCGCGATTCGGGCGCTGCGCTGGCAGTACCTCCTCGAGCCGCTCGGCCGCGTCAGCTTCGGCAACGCGTTCCGGGCGACCGCTGTCGGGTTCGCGGCGAGCAGCGTGCTGCCGGCGCGCGCCGGCGAGGTCATTCGCCCGTACTTTCTCGCGCGACACGAGCGGATGAGCGCGACGGGCGCGTTCGCGACGATCATTCTCGAGCGCCTGCTCGACATCGTCACCGTGCTCGTGCTTCTCGCATCCTTCGTGTTCGTGTTCGGCCGCGACATGGCGCGCGCGAATCCGGCGGTCTTCCGCGGCGGTGAAGTGGGCGGGCGTCACCGCGCGGCGGCCGCTGCTGCCGCGGCCTTGCTTGTTCTGTTCGTGCTCGCGGGGAATCCGGCGCGGCTCGGGCGCTTGTTCGGTCGGCTCGAAGCAGGTGCTGCCCTCGCGGCTCGCCGGCATGATCGCGCGGATCGCCGAGAAGTTCGCGACCGGCCTCGGCGCGATTCGCCGGCCCGGCCGGCTGCTTCGGTCGCGCTGGTCTGGTCGTTTCCGCTCTGGCTCTCGATCGGGCTCGGCATCTGGGCGGTATCGCGCGCGTTCGACCTGGCCGTGCCGTTCACCGGCTCGTTTCTGATGATGGCGCTGCTCGTGGTCGGCGTCGCCGTGCCGACGCCGGGCGCGATCGGCGGCTTCCACGAAGCGTTCCGCATCGGCGCCACGATGTTCTTCGGCGCGCCCGACGATGCGGCCGTGGGCGCGGCGATCGTGCTCCACGTGCTCTCGATCGGCCCGTCGCTGCTGCTCGGTCTGTTCTTTGCCGCGCAGGTCGGGCCTGAACTTCGCGGCATGCGGCGCCTGGCCGATCAGGCCGAACAGGGACAGTCGGCCTAGCTATGAAGTGCCCCTATTGCGCGCACCTCGGCGACAAGGTCGTCGACTCGCGCGAGAGCAAGGAAGGCGAGGTCATCCGCCGGCGCCGCGAATGCCTCGACTGCGGCAAGCGGTTCACCAGCTACGAGCGGATCGACGAGATCCCGTACATGGTCGTGAAGAAGGACGGCACGCGCGAGCGTTTCGAGCGGCAGAAGCTGATCGCGCGGCCTGCTGAAGGCGTGCGAGAAGCGGCCGGTCAGCGTGGCGGCGCTCGAGGCGATCGCCGACCGCGTCGAAGCGACGCTGCAGGAGCGGCCGGAAAAGGAAATCGCGACGGCCGACATCGGCGCGTTCGTGATGGAGGAGCTCAAGAAGCTCGATAAGGTGGCGTACGTGCGGTTTGCGTCGGTCTACCGCCATTTCCGCGACATCGGCGAGTTCATGAGCGAGCTGAAAGATCTGCTGAACGTCAAAGGAATGACGCGCGCACGCATGCCTTGCTGCGCGATCGCTGCTGGCGTGTCGTTGCGTGCGTTGCGCGGCGCCGCGCGCAGCGGCGCCGGACCTGTCGGTCACGCCGATCGCGACGCGACGGCCAGGTGCTCGTGTCGTTCGAGCTGACGCGACGGGCTTCACGTCCGACGTGCGCGACGCGATTCAGAGCGGGCTGCCGACGACGTTCTCCTACGAGATCGAGCTCCGGCGCGGGACGGCGGCTGGTTCGATCGCACGATGGCGGCGCGTGACGATCACGGCGAGCGTGCGGTTCGACAACCTCACCCGGCGCTACCAGATGTCGCGCACGCTCGACGGCCGCGTCGAAGACGCGCGGCCGACCGAAGATCAGGATGCGGTGCGCCGCTGGATGACGCGGTTCGAGCGCGTGCCGCTGTCGGCGACCGCGGCGCTCGAAGCCAACGGCGAGTACTACGTCCGCGTCCGCGCGCGCACGCGCCCGCATAACGCGTGGTTCGTCTGGCCGTGGGACCGCGGCGTCGGCGTTCGGACACGCGAAGTTCACGTTCATTCCGTGACTGGTGGTGGTGGCCAGTAGCCATCTACATGGTTTCGCCAATGGCAGCGACCGTCACGTCGATCACGCCGCGACGCGCCGCGCGGCGCCGCCGCCGCCGCGCCGCCCGCGGCGTCCGTTCCGCGACAACCCGCGGCTGATTCTCGCCGGCATCGGCGTGCTGCTCGTCGGCGCTCGTGGCGATGCTGTCGCTCGCGAACCGCACGCCGCGCTTCTCGCCGGACTTCCTGACCGAGTTCGTCCTCTACGCGCTCTCGGCCGCCGACCTGACGATGCTGCGTGGCGCTGGTGTTCGTGCTCGCGCGCAACATCGTCAAGCTGATCGTCGAGCGGCGGCGCGGCGCTGCCGTTCGCGCGGTTCCGCGCCAAGCTCGTCGCGCTGCTGCTCGGCATGACGCTCGTGCCGGCGGTGCTCGTGCTGATCGTCGGCAGCGAGCTGATTCGCACGAGCATCGACCGCTGGTTCAACGCGCCGATGGACGAGATCCTGTCGTCGGCGAACCAGATCGCCGGCGACTACTACCACGAGCGGCAGATGCGTCGTGAGCGACCACGCGGCGCGCATCGCGCGCGACGCTGGCGCCGGTCGATCTCGACGAACGCCGACGTCCGGCCGATTCGCGATCTGCTGGCGCCGGACGTCACGCTGCAGCGCGTGCAGATGGTCGAGGTCTACCGCGTCGTGCCGCGCCGGCGGGTCGCTCGCGCAGCTCGAGCCGGTGGTCGACGTCGCCGCGCCGGCGCTGCCGCCGGGCTACAGCCGCGCGGCGGCCGATCGGCTGGCGGCGCAGGCGCTCGGCGGCTCGCGCGACACGCGATCGATCGAGACGCTCGGGCGCGTCCGGCGATCTGCTGCACGCGGCGGCGCGTCATCCGCGACCGCGACGGGCGCGGCGACCGGCGTCGTCGTGGCGACCGACTACCTGACCGGCGATCTGGCGGCGCGGTCGCGCCGCATGACGCAGGCGTTCGAGAGCTACAACCAGCTGCGCGTGCTGCAAGCGGCCGCTCACCGGCGTCTACCTGTCGTTCTTCCTGATGGTGACGCTGCTGATTCTCGTCGGCGCGACCTGGATGGGGCTGTACCTCGCGAAGCGGATCACGCGGCCGGTGCAGATGCTGGCGGCGGCGGCGCGCGAGATCGGCGCCGGCCGCCTCGATCAGCGCGTCGAGCCGCAGAGCAACGACGAGTTCGGCTCGCTCGTCGAGGCGTTCAACGCGATGGCGGGCGAGCTGGCGACGAGCCGGCGCAAGCGTCGAGCGGTCGACGATCGAGCTCGAGCGCAAGCACCTCGAAGGTCGAAGGCGCGGCGGCGCTACATCGAGACGATTCTCGAGCGCATCGCGACCGGCGTCGTCTCGGTCGACGCCGCCGGCGCGATCACGACGATCAACAGCGCGGCGGCGCGGCTGCTGAGCCTCGATCGACGGATCGTCGGCCAGCCGGCGCAGGCGGTGTTCGATCGCGCCGATCTGCAGCCGCTCGGCGCGCTGCTCGCGGGCGCGGGCCGCGCGCAAGACCGAGCCGGCCGCGCAGGAGATCGCGATTGCCGCGCGACGGGCAGGAGCTGCACCTGGCCGCCGTGGCGACGGCGCTCGTCGGCGAGAGCGGCGCGCCGGAGGGCGTCGTGCTCGTGCTCGACGACGTGACGCCGCTGATTCGCGCGCAGAAGGTGGCGGCGTGGCGCGAGGTGGCGCGCCGGCTGGCGCACGAGATCAAGAATCCGCTGACGCCGATTCAGCTGTCGGCCGAGCGGCTGCGCCGGCATTTCGCCGACGCGCCGCCGCCGGCGCAAGGCGCTGGTCGACGAGTGCACGACGACGATCGTCGGCGAGGTCGAGTCGCTGAAGGGGCTGGTCGACGAGTTCTCGCAGTTCGCGCGGATGCCGTCGCCGCGCACGGTGCCGACCGATCTCGCGCAGCTCATCACCGACACGCTCGCGCTCTACAACGGCATCTTCGCCGACGTCGCGCATCGAGCAGCGCTTCGCGCCGGACGTGCCGCTCGTGCGGCTCGACGCCGAGCAGATCCGGCGCGTCATCATCAACCTGGTCGACAACGCCATCGAGGCGATGGAGCGCACGCGGGCACATCGTCGTCGAGACGCAGCTCGACGCGGCGAACAACCTCGTGCGCGTCGTCGTGGCCGACGACGGCCCGGGCATTCCGCCGGCGGAGCGCGAGAAGCTGTTCCTGCCGTACTACTCGACCAAGCGGCGCGGCAGCGGCCTCGGGCTCGCGATCGTGCGGCGGATCATCGCCGAGCACGGCGGCAGCATCGACGTCGGCGACAACACGCCGCGCGGCACGCGGTTTACAATCGAGTTGCCGTGCTGATCCGCGAATCCGATCACGAAGGCAGAAGTGTCGTGGTTTCGTGTCGTTCATGGTTCGTGATTAACGTGTGATGAAACCCACCATCCTGATCGTCGACGACGAACCGGGCGTGCGGACCGCGCTGAGCGGCGTGCTGCGCGACGAGGGCTACACCGTCGAAGCGGTGGCGAGCGGCGAAGCCTGCCTCGATCGGCTGACGCGCGGCGCCGTCGATCTCATCGTGCTCGACGTCTGGCTGCCGGGCATGGACGGCCTGGCGACGCTGGCGCGGCTGCGCGAGCGGCAGGTCGACGCGCAGGTCGTGCTGATCTCCGGCCACGGCAACATCGAGTCGGCCGTCCGCGCGATCAAGATGGGCGCGTTCGACTTCGTCGAGAAGCCGCTCTCGCTCGAGAAGACCGTGCTCGTCGTCCGCAACGCGCTGCGCCAGCGGCGGCTCGAGGCGGAGAACCGCGCGCTGCGCGCGCAGCGTCGATCGCACGCAGACGATGGTCGGCGAGAGCTACGCGATGCGGCAGCTGCGCGAGCAGGTCGCGATGGCGGCGCCGACCAACGGCCGCGTGCTGATCTACGGCGAGAACGGCACCGGCAAGGAGCTGGTCGCGCGCACCGATCCACGCGCTGAGCCGGCGGCGCGCCGGCGCCGTTCGTCGAGGTCAACTGCGCGGCGATTCCCGAGGAGCTGATCGAGAGCGAGCTGTTCGGCCACGTGCGCGGCGCGTTCACCGGCGCGGTCGCCGATCGCCGCGGCAAGTTCGAGGTGGCCGACGGCGGCACGATCTTCCTCGACGAGATCGGCGACATGAGCCTGAAGACGCAGGCCAAGGTGCTGCGCGTGCTGCAGGAGCAGACGATGGAGCCGGTCGGCGGCACGACGCGCATCAAGGTCGACGTGCGCGTGCTCGCGGCGACCAACAAGGACCTGCAGGCCGAGATCCGCGCCGGGCGGTTCCGCGAGGATCTGTACTTCCGGCTGAACGTCATCCCGATCTTCGTGCCGCCGCTGCGCGAGCGCCAGGAGGACATCCCGCTGCTGGCCGATCACTTCATGGCCGAGTTCGCGCGCGAGTACGGCCGGCGGCGTCAAGACGCTTCGACGCCGGCGCGCGATCGCGTGCTGCAGCGCTACCCGTGGCCGGGCAACGTGCGCGAGCTGCGCAACGTCATCGAGCGGCTGATGATCATGGTGCCGGGCGACGCGATCTCCGCCGCCGATCTCGGCTTCCTCGATCCGAGCGGCGCTGGCGCGCGGCCGTGCCGCCGACGCCGGCGCCGAGCGCCTGACGCTGCACGAGGCGCGCGATCGGTTCGAGCGCGATCTGATCCTGCGCACGCTCGCCGAGCAGCAGGGCAACATGTCGCGCACCGCCGACGTGCTCGGCGTCGAGCGCAGCAACCTGTACCGCAAGATGAAGGCGTTCGGCATCGCGCCGTCGCGGCCGGCCGCGAAGAGCGAAGACGGAAGCGGTCTGAGCCTCGACTCCGTCGCAGCTTGTTCTCGAGCACCTGATCGGCGCTTGAAGCCTTCGAGCTGCAGATAGAACTCGGCCGCGGCATTCAAGCGCCGCCGACGGGACCAGCCCGACGATTTCGCTTTCGAGGATCGCCACGCCGTAGCGCGCGGCCTCGCGCTTCACCGTCTCGAACACGCGGAAGATCGGCGTCTTCTCGTAGTTCGTCAGGTTCATCGACACCTGGACGATGCCGCGGTCGTCGAGCGTGAAGCCCATCGCCTTGACGAACCGGAAGCCGCCGCTGCTGTGGCGGATCGCGGCGGCGATCTCTCTTCGCGACGTCGAGCCGATCGGTCGCGAGGTTGATGTTGTAGGCGATGAGCGGCATGCGCGCGCCGATGACGGACGCGCCGGCGGTCGGATGCGGCGCGGCCGGGCCGAAGTCGGGCGCCCAGCCCGGCGTCGCCATCTTCGCCGCCAGCCCTTCGAACTCGCCGCGGCGGATGTCCTCGAGATTCTTCCGCGCCGGGTTCGTCGACGCCTCCTCGTAGAGATAGACCGGGCACGCCGAAGCGCTCGGCGACGCCGGCGCCGACCCTTTCGCCAGCGCCACGCAGTCGGCCATCGTCACGCCCTCGATCGGGACGAACGGCACGACGTCGACGGCGCCGAGCCGCGGATGCTCGCCGCGTGTGCGTGCGCAGATCGATGTCGGCGACCGCCCGCTCGAACAGCGCCAGGACGGCCTGCTTCGACGCCGCTGCGTCGCCGACGAACGTGAAGACCGAGCGGTTGTGCGACGCGTCGGACGAGATGGTCGAGCAGGCGCACGCCGGGCACGGCCGGAATCGCGTCGGCCATCGCCGCGATGACGTCGGGGCGCCGTCCTTCGCTGACGTTCGGAACGCATTCGATGAGCGTCACAAGCCTGCAGGATAGCAGGATTGCTCATGGCAGAAAGAGAACCGATGCTATAATCCGCGCCGGTCGTTCATTCCGTTATGTCCGATTCGCATCGCTCGACGGTTCGCGCGACGTCCGACGCGCGTCGGAGCGGATCGCGACGCGCAAGATCGAGCAGCTCCTCCTCGTCGGCCTCGATCACTACTTCGCCGCGCAGTACGAGCAGGCGATCAACGTCTGGACGCGCGCGCTGTTTCTCGATCGCAGCCACGCGCGGGCGCGCGCCTACATCGAGCGCGCGCGCAGCGCGCTGGCCGAGCGCCAGCGCGAATCGGAAGAGCTGCTGCACGACGGCGTCGCGGCGTTCCAGCGCGGCGACGGCGACGAAGCGCGGCGGCTGCTGCAGGCGGCGATCGACAGCGGCGCGCCGTCGGACGAAGCGCTGGCGGTGCTCGATCGGCTGGATCGCCTGGAGCGTCGGCGGCGTACCGTTCGAACGTGTCCCTGGCGTCGCGGCATGACGCTTCTGCGTACTCGCCTGCGATCGCACTCGAGGTCCTGGCGTGGTCCGCTCATCGCCGTCGGCGCGTTGCTCGCCGTCGCGACCGCCATCACCTCGGACGCGCGAGTGGGCGCCTGCAGTGGCGTGCGCTCGATCGGTGCGAACGTTGCGCCTGCCGATGTCGCCTCGCGGCGTCGCCGCCGACTTGCGCACGACGCCGGCCTCCCGCTGCCGCGCCGCGGCGAGACGGCGCTTGGCGCGCGCGCGGGCCTGTTGCGATCGGCGGTCACCTGCGCGACGCGCTGACCGGCGCTCGACAACGTGCGCACGACCGATCCGCAGCGGCCGGACGCCGATCGCCTGCGCGGCCGAGATCCAGCAGCAGCTCCTCGAACGCTCAGTCGCTCGGCCGAGGCGACGCTGCCATGAAGTGTCCCAAGTGCGGCTATCTGGGATTCGAGCGCGTCGATCGCTGCCGCAATTGCGGATACGATTTCTCGCTGTCGCGCACTGACCGACATGCCGTCGGCCGACGCTTCCGATTCGATCTCGCGCTCGTGACGACGCAGGAAGGCGTTCCGCCGCGATGACCGTGACGCTGTCCGCCCCGGCGGCGACGCCCGTTCGACAGACGGCGTTGCCGCTCTTCGGCGATCCACTCGCGGACGACGTGCCGCTCATCACGAAAGCGTCGCCGCCGCGGCCGCCGCTCGCCGTGCGGCGCGCCACGCCGGAAGTGCCGCGTTTGCAAGCCGGAGGCCGCGCGGGCGCCGATGCTCGATCTCGAGCTGAGCACTCCCGTCCTCGACCGAGATCACTCGGGCGCGGCGATCGGGACCTCCATAGCCGATTACGCAGACCACTCGCAGGACGCGAGCGTGTTCGCGCGGCTCTGCGCCGTCGATCCTCGATCTGTCGATCCTGGCGATCGTCGATCTGATCGTCATCTACTTCACGATGCAGATCTGCGGCCTCACGATCGCAGGAGCTCGGCGTGCTGCCGAAAGGACCGCTCCTCGCGTTTCTGCTCGTGCAGAACGGCGGCTATCTCGTCGCGTTCACGGCCGGCGGCCAGACGCTGGGCAAGATGGCGGCGGGCATCCGGGTCGTCGCCGACGAGGACGACGTGCCGCTCGATCTCGGCCGCGCGATCGTCCGCACGGTCGATGTGGCTCCTGCTCGCCGTGCCGGCCGGCCTCGGCTTCCTCACCGCGCTCTTCAGCCGCGATCATCGCGGCCTCCACGATCGCTTCGCCGGCACGCGCGTCGTCCGCGCCGCATAACGGGTCCGGCGCGTTTGCAGCGTCGCGCTCCTTTTCGCGACCGTCCTCGGCGTCGGCTACGCTCCGCTTGCGCCTGGCACGTTCGGATCCGCCGCCGGCCTGGTGCTCTGGGCGCTCCTGCCGTCGTCGCCAGCAGTTCACGCCGGCGCGATCGTGGCGCTGTTCGCCGTCGGCTCGTGGAGCGGCAGCGTCGCCGAGCGGCACTTCGGCCGGACCGACCCAGGCCAGGTCGTCATCGATGAAGTGATGGGCATGTTCATCACGCTCTTTATGGATCCCGGTCGGCTGGGGCGCTGCGTCGTCGGCTTCCTGCTTTTCCGCGTCGCCGACGTCATCAAGCCATTGCCGGCGAACAGGCTCGAGCGTCTGCACGGCGGCATCGGCATCATGGCCGACGACGCGATGGCGGCGGTCTATGCGAATCTGGCGCTCGCGTCTTGCTGCTCTATGATCGTGTGATCTCGATCCGATCGGCTCATGAAAGCCTGCATCCTCGCCGTCGGCAGCGAGATGCTGACGCCGTTTCGCGTCGACACGAACTCGCTGCACCTCACCGAGCGGCTGAACACCATCGGCTACGACGTCCGTCTGAAAGCGATCGTCGGCGACGACGTCGACGAGCTGGCGCGTGTTCTCCACGACGCGCTCTCGTGGTCGGACCTGGTCGTCGTGCACGGGCGGCCTCGGACCGACCGAGGACGACATCACGCGCGACGCGGTTGCGCGCGTGCTCGACCTCGACGCTCGACGTCGACGAGGCAATCGTCGACCGGATTCGCGAGCGGTTTGAGCGGCGGGGCATGGCGATGCCGCAGAACAACCGCCGGCAGGCCATGGTGTCCGCGAGGCGCGACGCTGCTCGACAACCCGAACGGCACGGCGCCCGGTCTGTGGATCGAACGCGGCTCTGCGGCGATCGTGCTGCTGCCGGGTCCGCCGCGCGAGATGAAGCCGATGTTCGAGATGGTGCTGCGGGATCGTCTCGCGCCGCGAAGCGGAACGTCCGGAGTGTTCCGGCGAACCTTGAAGATCACCGGCCGCGCCGAATCGGATGTCGACGCCGCCGTGCAGCCGATCTACAGCCGGTGGATGACGCAAGCCGATCCCGATCAGCACGACGATCCTCGCCGTGCTCGGACAGATCGAGCTGCATCTCACCGCGTCGCGTCCGATCCGCCTGCTGCGAATGCGGCGCTCGACGCGGCGGTCAATGAGCTGCAGGCGGCGCTGGGGCCAGCCGTTTACAGCACCGACGGCCGCGGTCTCGAAGCGGTCGTCGGGGAGCTGCTGCGCGAGCGCAGGTTGACGATGGCGGTGGCGGAATCGTGTACGGGCGGACTGCTGGCGTCTCGGCTTACGGACGTGCCTGGCAGCTCCGAGTACGTCGATCGCGGCGTCGTCTGCTACAGCAACGAGGCGAAGAGCGAACTGGTCGGCGTGCCGGCCGAGCTGATCGCAGAGCACGGGGCGGTGAGCGAACCGGTCGCGCGCGCCATGGCCGACGGCATTCGAGCGCGATCGAGAGCGAACGTCGGCATCGGCATCACCGGTATCGCCGGGCCGTCGGGCGGAACGGATCAGAAACCTGTCGGCACGGTCGCGATCGCCGTCGTCGGAGACGACGCCGCCACGGTACGAACGTTCAACTTTCTTGGCGGCCGCGAGATGGTGAAGTTTCAAGCGTCCCAGGCCGCGATGAACATGCTGCGGCTGATGCTGATGCAGGCGAGCGGCGTCAGAGAATGGACCGAACGTCGGTAGACGATGCGGCTGTTCGTCGCGATCGAGCTGGACGACGATGCACGCGAGGCGTTCGCCGTTGAACAAGCGCGCCTGCGTGCTGCGGTCGGCGAAAACGGCGGCCCCACCTGGATAGCACCGCACCGCCTGCACCTGACGCTCGCGTTTCTCGGAGAGGTTGCGGAGCCGCGCGCGTCTGAAGTCGTGCGCATCATCGCGCGACCGATTTCGGCGGCGCCGTTCACGTTAGCGTTTGGCGGCCTTGGCGTGTTTCCACCACGGGGCGCGCCGCGCGTGATCTGGGTCGGCGTCGACAACCGGCTCGGAAGAAGCAGTCATCGCTTGAGCGCACGATGGCCGAACGGCTGGAAAGCGTGGGGCTGATGCTCGAGACGCGACAATTCAGGCCTCACGTCACGCTCGGGCGCTGGCGTGGGGGGCGCCCGGCGGACGCCCGTCGTCTGCGTGCGACAGACCGCGGGCTCGAAATCGCGCGGGTTGTCGTCGACCACGTGACGCTTGTTCGAGAGTCGCCTCTCGACCCGAGGTGCGAGATATACGCCGCTCGCCAGGGCGACATTGAGCGGCGCCGGGCCTCCGCTCGTACAATAGCTACGTGCCTGCCGTCCTCCTCGCCGCGTACGCCATCGGGTCGATTCCCTTTGCTCTTCTCCTCGCGCGGACGTGGGGAGCCGACCTCCGGCAGACGGGAAGCGGCAATCTCGGCGCCGCGAACGTCCTGCGCGCTTCGGGCGTGACGGCTGGCGTGCTCGTGGCCGTGCTCGACATCGCGAAAGGCGCGCTGAGCGTGCTCCTCGCGCAGCGCTTGAGCGACAGCCCGTCTGCGCCGGCATTCGCCGGTCTGGCCGCCATCGTCGGTCACATCTATCCCGCGTGGCTGCGCTTTCGCGGCGGCAAAGGCGTGGCGACCGCATGCGGAGTCTTCTCGGTACTCACACCAATTGCGCTGCCGCCGGCGCTCGCCATTTTTTTCGTGGGGGTGTGGACGACGAAATACATTTCGCTCGGTTCTGTGCTCGCGACGATCACGCTGCCGGCGATCGCATACGCGACAGGCAGCCCCGCGGTCGTTGTCGCCGCCGCGTGCGCCGCGGCTGTGCTGATCGTCTTCCGTCACAGGTCGAATCTCGCGCGCATGCGAACGGGGACCGAGCGTCGCGTCGGAGCGCGCGCGTGAGCACGCGGATTGCCGTACTCGGTGCGGGCAGCTGGGGGACGGCGCTGTCGGTCCATCTGGGCCGCATCGGCCACGACGTGCAGCTCTGGGCGCGTGATGCGGCGCTCGTCGACGACATGTGCGCGCGCCGCGCGAACGCCATCTACCTGCCGGACGTCGCGCTGCCATCGTCGGTGTCCGTCACCCACGCGGTGGACCGCGCGTTGGAAGACAGCGAGCTCGTCATCGTCGCTGTGCCGTCGCATGGCGTCCGCGGCGTCATGCGCGAGCGTCGCCGCGCGGATCAACCCGCGGGCGATTGTCGTCAGCGCCACGAAGGGACTCGAGTCCGACACGTTCCTTCGCATGTCTGAAGTAATCGCGCAGGAGGTCGGATCCGACCGGCCGACCGTGGTCCTGTCCGGCCCGAGCTTCGCACGTGAAGTCGCGCGTCAGCAGCCCACCGCGGTGCTCGCGGCGTCGAGCGACGCGCGGGCGACGGACATCGTGCAACGCGAATTCAGGGGACCTTATTTCCGCCTGTACGGGAGCGACGATGTCATCGGGGTCGAGATGGGCGGCGCGATGAAGAACGTGATCGCAATCGCCGCCGGCGTCGGTCGAAGGCCTCGGTCTCGGTCACAACGCGCTCGCTGGGTTGATTACGCGCGGGCTGGCTGAACTGACGCGGCTGGCGTGCGCGGCGGGGGGTAAGCGGGAAACGCTCGCGGGATTGAGCGGCCTCGGCGATCTCGTCCTCACGTGCACCGGCGATCTCAGCCGAAACCGGCATGTAGGTCTGGAACTCGCGCGCGGACGCTCGCCGCACGACATTCTCGCAGGCATGAAGATGATCGCCGAGGGCGTGCGCACAACTGGCGCCGCGCTCGCGCTCGGCATCCGCTACGGCGTGGAGCTTCCGATTGCTGCACAGGTCGCCGAGGTGCTCGCCGGCCGCGCGGATGTGCGTACGGCGCTCGACGCGCTGATGCTGCGGCGTCAGCGCGCGGAAGCCGAAGCCGGCTGACCGCGGTCATCAGGTAAGCTGGTACCACCGTGAAGGTCTTCGGCCGCATTCGCGAGAGCCTCTCTCGCACCAAACAGCAAATCATCGAACGGTTCGACACGATCGTCCGGCAGGCGGATGAGCCGGCGCGGCGTGCGCGTCCCATCGACGTCGATACAGTCGAAGCGCTGGAAGAGCTGCTGATCTCGGCCGACATCGGCGTCGCCGCGACCGACCGCATCATCGCGGCGGTCAAGACGAAATCCAGGAATGGCGGAAGCCTCCGCGATCTGGTCAAGCAGGAGATTCGCGATGTCTTCGCGGCAGTCGATCTGCCTGTGTCGATCGATCATCGACCCGCTGTGACGCTGATCGTCGGCGTGAACGGCACCGGTAAGACGACGACGGTGGGAAAGCTCGCGAATCTGCTCAAAGCGGACGGCAAACGTCCGCTCATCTGCGCCGCCGATACGTTCCGCGCGGCGGCGGTCGAACAGCTCGAGATCTGGGCGAAGCGCGCCGGCGTCGAGATGGTACGTGCGAAGGAAGGCGCCGATCCCGCGGCGGTTGTATTCGATGCGATCTCGTCGGGCAAAGCCAAGAATCGCGATCCGATTCTCGTCGACACGGCGGGCCGGCTTCACACGCGCGTGAACCTGATGAACGAGCTCGACAAGATTCGCCGGATCGCGGCGCGTGAGGTGCCCGGAGCGCCACAGGAGGTGCTGCTTGTGCTCGATGCGACCGTCGGCCAGAACGGCGTGGCGCAGGCGCGCGAGTTCATGAACGTCGCCGGCGTGAACGGCATCGTGCTGACCAAGCTCGATGGGACGGCGAAGGGCGGCGTGGCCGTGGCGATCGCGAACGACTTGCGCCTTCCGATTCGCTATGTCGGCGTCGGCGAGGCAATCGACGATCTCGTTCCGTTCGACCCCGCCGAGTATGTGGACGGGCTGTTCGAACAGAAATGGTGACGCCGGCAGCCGACGAGCGTTTCATGGACCGCGCGTTGATGCTCGCGGAGCGCGGGCGTGGCCGCACCAGTCCAAATCCTCTGGTCGGCGCGGTGATCGTCTCGCCCTGCGGCGTCGTCGTCGGCCAGGGCGCGCACGAGTTTGCGGGGGGGCCGCACGCCGAGGTTCGTGCCCTGGACGCAGCCGGCGATCGTGCACGCGACGCCACGTTGTACTGCACGCTCGAGCCCTGCTGCCACACGGGGCGAACCGGCCCGTGCGTCGCGCGCATTGTGGAAGCGGGGCTGCGCCGCGTGGTGGCCTCGACGTCAGATCCTAATCCGCTCGTGGCGGGCAAAGGATTTGCGTTTCTTCAAAGCCACGGCATCGATGTCGCGGTGGGCGTCAGAGAATCGGCCGCGCGGGCATTGAACCAGCCGTTCTTCACATTGATCGCCGAGCAGCGCCCGTTCGTGATCGCCAAGGCCGCAATCAGCGCCGACGGAATGATTGCGGCGACGCCCGGCGCGCGTGACGCAACTCACGGCAGCCGCCGCAAACAGACACGCGCAGCGGGTGCGCGCCGAGATCGACGCGATCGGCGTCGGGTCGGGAACGATTCTCGCCGACGATCCATTGCTCACCGCGCGCGGTGTGTACCGCGAGCGCCCGCTGACGCGGGTGATTTTCGACCGCCGGTTGCGGACGCCTGCATCCGCCCGCGTGCTCTCGACAGTCACTGCCGGGCCTGTCATCATCATCACCACAGGGGAAGCAGCGCGGCGTGCCGACCAGCGCGCGGCGCTCGAGGCCGCGGGCGCCGAGGTGGTGGTTGCAGAGAACGGGAGTTTTGCCGCCGCACTGACCATCCTCGGCAGCCGCGGCATCGGCTCGCTGCTCCTCGAGGGCGGCGCGACGCTGCACCGGGCGGCGTGGGACGAAGACCTTATCGATTTCGTCAGGTTATATGTCACGCCACACAGCGCTCGGCGCCAATGGGCTGCCGCTGTTCGGCGCGCCCGCGTTCTCGTCGTTATTCAATGGGACCGACGCGATTCTCGTGGATCGACGCGCGCAGCGTCTGGGTCCAGACACGTTAATCGAGGGATATGTTCACGGGCCTCGTTGAGGCAGTCGGCGAGCTGGTCGATCGGCAACCGACTGCCGGCGGATTTCGCCTGCGGATCCGCTCGGAACTGGCGCATGAACTGACGCCGGGCGACAGCCTTGCGGTGAACGGCGTCTGCCTGACGGTCGTGACCGCCGCGCGCGGCGAGGTGCACGCGGACATCGGGCCTGAAACGGTTCGCGTCACGACACTCGGCGCCCTGGCGCAGGGCAGCGCGCTGAATCTCGAGCGTCCGATGCGTGCCGACAGCCGGTTCGGCGGTCATTTCGTGCAGGGGCATGTCGACGCCGTCGGCCGGGTGGAGGCGCTCAAACCGGAAGCCGACTTCCATTGGCTGTCGATCAGCTTTCCGTCAGAGCTGGCGCGGTTCTTCGTGACGAAAGGATCGGTCGCCGTGGATGGCATCAGCTTGACCGTCGCGCGACTCGATTCGATGCGGTTCGACCTGCAGATCGTTCCGTTCACCCTGACGCACACGAATCTGGAGACGATGCATGCAGGCGAGCAGGTGAATCTCGAGTGCGACATGATCGCCAAGTACGTCGTTCGCGCCGCGGAGCTCGTTGACGCTTCTTCACGAAGCCACGAAGAACCACGAAGCGCACGATGAATCTCCTGTACAAGCCTTCGTGACGAATGAGACGCAATATGCCAGATCGAAAGATTGAAATCGCGAAGGGCGCCAGAAAACGCCCGAGTCCGTTCGCGCGCATCGACGATGCGATTGCCGCCATCCAAGCGGGCGAAATGATCATCGTCGTCGACGATGAGGATCGGGAGAACGAAGGCGACCTGACGATCGCGGCCGAGAAGGTCACGCCCGACGTGATCAACTTCATGGCGAAGTACGGCCGCGGCCTGATTTGCCTGTCCATGACGCCCGAGCGCCTCGACGAGCTCGATATCCCGCTGATGGTCTCGCAGAACAGCTCCCAGTTCGACACCGCGTTCTGCGTCTCGATTGAGGCGAAGGCGAGAACGACGACCGGCATCTCGGCGTCCGATCGCGCCGCGACGGTGCTGGCGGCGATCGATCCGGCCACACGTCCGGCGCGACCTGGCGCGTCCCGGCCACACGTTTCCGCTGCGTGCGCGCCCGGGCGGCGTGATGGTCCGGGCGGGGCAAACCGAAGCGGCGGTCGATCTGTCGCGCATCGCCGGTTTGTATCCCGCCGGCGTGATCTGCGAAATCATGAACGAGGACGGCACGATGGCGCGCGTGCCGGAGCTCGCGAAGTTCGCGAGAAAACACAAGCTCCTGATGATCACGATTGCGGATCTCATCAAGTACCGGATCCGCACCGAATCGCTGGTCAAGCGCGTCGCTTCCGCGAAGCTGCCGACCGAGTACGGCGAGTTTCGGATTTGCGCGTTCGAAAATCAGGTCGACAAGCAGACGCACGTCGCGCTGGTTCTCGGGGATATCACCGACGGCCAGAACGTGCTCGTGCGCGTACACTCCCAGTGCCTGACGGGCGATGTGCTGCACTCGATCCGGTGCGATTGTGGTGCGCAGCTCGACGCCGCGATGGAGCGGATTTCGACGGAAGGCCGTGGAATACTGCTGTATCTGAATCAGGAAGGCCGCGGGATCGGCCTCGCCAACAAGATTCGCGCGTACGAGCTGCAGGACGAAGGCTTCGATACGGTTGAAGCTAACGAGCGCCTCGGCTTCAAAGCCGACCAGCGCGACTACGGCATGGGCGTGCAGATACTGCGCGAGCTCGGCGTCCGTACGATGCGGCTCTTGAGCAACAATCCGCGGAAGCTCGTCGGCATCGAGGGTTACGGCCTGTCTGTTGCGGAATGGCTGCCGCTCGAAATTCCGGCGTCTGAGTCGACCCGCCGGTACCTGAAGACGAAGAAGGACAAGCTCGGGCACAAGCTGTCCTCGGTCTGACGCCGATCGTCAACCGCGCGCGGCGTGCTAGCGATTGTACGGATACTCATTGACCCAGTGGAAGCCACGCTGGTTCAGCAGGAACGCCGGCAGCGCGCGCTTCCGCAGCGTCGCGACAATCGCTTCGCCATCGGTACTGTCCCTCGAGCACGAGTTCGTCAGGCGACAAGCTCCGATAACTCAGCACGATCTTGTTGTAAGGGCTGTAGATTGTGTTCAGCTCGAACGTTCGTCGCGTGCCGTCCTCCTTCGACCGGTACCGCGTCATCGCATCATCCATCGTCTGCACCGCGATGCCGCCGGTCTCGTTGATGACGACGCGGCGCCACCGCGTCGGGTTCATCGGCAGCTGAGCCCTTACTTCACCGTTCGCGGCGAACCGCTCGACGTCGTAAATCCCGAACCACGGCGAGCGCGGCCGCGGCGGCTGCCGCACCGCGGACACGAAAGGCCAGGTCGTCTGCCACAGCGACATGACGATCACGATCGTCTTGACGATGGATGCTGCGCGGTGCCGCCAGACCGACGTGAACGGCTTGCGCACGTGCGCAGGAAGCGTTGGCTCGTTGGCGATGAACATGCTCCACAATCGTCGGACATCCGGAGCGAGGAGCAGCACGGCGAACGCGAGCAGGTGCGATGAGTAGAGCTTCACGGGGACGTCGTAACTGAAATTGAGCATTGCGACGTTGCCCATCGCGGCGGCAACGATCACGGCGCCCAGCGTGGTTGTCCGCTGAGAGAACAACAGCACGCCGCCGAGGCACTCGACAACGCCCGTGAAGAATGCGTACGGGCGCGAATACCCCATGAACGTCCAGAGCAGACCCATCGGCGACGAGTGGCCATACGGTTCGAGAAGCCGATCGAGCGTCGGCGCTCCGAACTGTCCTGGAAAGACCTTGGCCATGCCGTACGACAGCATCACGAGCGCGAGCGAATAGCGGATGTACACGCGGAGCCACTCGTTCAGTGACGTGTACGATGGTCGTCGGGAATCCCAGACCGACCACACGATCGTCGCCGCGCGCCGCGCCCGCACACTGACAGACCATCTGCAAGTAGTCGATGAGCGTGTCGCCGCTGCCGGTGCCGAGGGTGTGGAGGTCTACCGGCGAACTGATGTGGAGGATGTGCGCGGCGGTCCACAGTTCAAGCGCCTGCCATGCGCCGGAGTACATGCGGCGACAATCGCTAGGCCGGGAATCCTGAAGAGCGATTCCGACAGCAGATAGAGCCCGACATAAACAAAGGCGAACCGAAAGGCGACGCGGTGTGGGAGGCTCCAGCGTGCCGGGTGAGTGGTTTGCGGCTGAACGGCGAGGTTGATGCTCATGGCGGGGCCGAATCCTACGCCAACGGTTGACACTCCACAAGCCCGTCAGCTACGATAAGCGTTTGCCGTAGAGCAGGTTAGGGGGGATTGTTTGATTCACTGAGCAATCGGCTTCAGGGCGTCTTCAAGACGCTTCGAGGCCAAACGCGGCTGACGCCGGAAAACATCGAAGCGGCGCTCCGTGAAATCCGGCTCGCGCTGCTCGAAGCGGACGTCAACTTCAAGGTCGTCAAGGCGTTCATCGATCGTGTACGCGATCGCGCGATGGAGGCGGTCACGGCCGCCAGCAGCGCGGACAACGCCATGCTGCGTGGCCTCGATCCGTCGCAGCAGGTCGTGCGGATCGTGCGCGACGAGATGGTCGCCCTTTTCGGGGATGCCGCCGGGGGCCTGCAGCAAACGACCAAGCGGCCGCGCGTCATCTTGATGCTCGGCCTGCAAGGCGCCGGCAAAACGACGACGTCGGGCAAGCTGGCGATGTGGCTGACGAAGCAGGGCAAGCATCCCTTGCTCGTGTCGACCGACGTCAAGCGCCCGGCCGCGATTCAGCAGCTGAACGTCGTCGCGCAGAAGGCTGGAGTCCGGGTGCACGATCCGGCGGGCGTCATGGATCCGGTCGCGCGCGCGAAGGGCGCCGTAGCGGAAGCGACGAATCTCGGGTTCGACGCGGTGATCGTCGATACGGCGGGTCGCCTGCACATCGACGACGAGCTGATGGCCGAGCTCGCCGCGATCAAAGCGTCGACCGACCCATCCGACCGCCTGTTTGTCGCCGATGCGATGACCGGCCAGGATGCGATCAAGAGCGCCGGCGAGTTCAACGCGAGGGTCGGCGTGACCGGCGTCGTGCTGACGAAGATGGACGGCGACGCGCGCGGTGGCGCGGCGCTGTCGGTCGTGTCGGTCGTCGGCGTCCCGATTGCGTTTGCCGGGAGTGGCGAGCGTCTCGAGGATCTCGAGCCGTTCCATCCCGATCGCGTCGTGTCCCGCGTGCTCGGGATGGGCGACGTGCTGTCGCTCATCGAGAAGGCAGAAGCGGCGATCACGCAGGAGGACGCCGAGCGGCTGGAAGAGAAGATCCGGTCGAACGAGTTCACGCTGGAGGATTTTCGCGATCAGTTGAAGACGATCCGGAAGATGGGCCCGCTCGAGTCGATCATGGGAATGCTGCCCGGCATGGGCAACCTCAAGGCGCTCGCGGAGAACAAGCCGGACGAGAAGCAGATCGGACGTGTCGAGGCCATCATCAGCTCGATGACGCCCGACGAACGGCGCAAGCAGCACATCATCAACGGCAGCCGCAGAAAGCGCATCGCGAAGGGAAGCGGCACGTCAGTTGAAGAAGTGAACCGTCTGCTGAAGCAGTTCGTGCAGATGCAGAAAATGATGAAGCAGCTCGGGGGCATGTCCGGGCTGGCCGGCGGCGGGAAAAAAGCCCGCCGCCAGGCGATGCAGATGCTGCGCAACCGCCGGTGATCCGGCGGCGTTCGTAGCGCGGCCTCGGGCCGCGTGCGCGCAGCGAAACAGGCGTTCGGGAACGAGCCCCGGAAGCCATTCAGGAGCGAGAAGATGGTAGCCATTCGTTTGCGTCGGGCAGGGTCCAAGAAGCGTCCGTTCTTCCGCGTCGTCGTCACCGACTCGCGCGCCGCTCGCGACAGCTCGTTTGTCGAAATCCTCGGTCATTACAATCCCCGCACGAAACCGGCGGTGGTCGACGTCAACACCGAACGGGTCGATTACTGGATTCAGAAGGGCGCCCGACCGTCCGACTCCGTGCGGACGCTTATCGCGCGTCATCTGACGATCAAGCCTGAACCCGTCGCGGCGGCGCCCGCGCCGGGAAGCGAAGCCGCGAAATGAGCGGCGTGCGCGAAGTCGTCGAGGTGCTCGCGCGCGCGCTCACCGATCGCCCAGACGAGGTGAAAGTGACCGAGTCGCTGCACAAGAGCACGACGCTGATCGAGCTATCCGTCGGGCCTGGCGATCTGGGCAAAGTAATCGGCAAGCAGGGGCGCACCGCCGCCGCGTTGCGGACGCTGGCTGCGACGGCGGGCGAAAAAGAAGGCAAGACCGTGACGCTCGAGATTCGCGATCGCTGAGGATCCGGTGGTGAGCCGGCTGCCGTTCTCGGAGATGGCGCTCGTCGGCCGTATCGCGCGGGCCCACGGCATCCGGGGGCAGGTGATCGTGAACGCCGAGACGGATTTTCCGAGAATCGCGATTTCAACCCGGGCGCTGAACTGTTCGTCGAGCGGCGCGGCAATGTCGAAACGGTAACGGTTACGACGGTGCGCTTTCAGAACGGCCGTCCCGTGATCGGTTTTGCCGGCGTCGACACGATGAACGACGCCGAGACGTTCGCCGGGTGTGAACTGCGGGTGCCGGTCGACCGGCTTGCGTCGCTGCCGGAAGGGACGTTCTACCGGCACGATTTGATCGGCTGCCGTGTGGAAACAGTCCAGGGCGCTGAGGTCGGCGTTGTCGACGACGTGGAAGGGACGGCAGGCGGCAGCCGCCTGGTCGTGAGCGGCGCGCGCGGCGAGATTCAGATACCGCTGGCGGCGCACATTTGCACAAGCGTCGATCTTTCGACGAAACGGATCGTCATCGATCCGCCGGAAGGTCTGTTGGATTTGAACGGATAGATGACTTTCGACATCGTCACGATTTTCACGGCGATGATCGAGCAGCCGCTGGCGGCCGGAGTGGTCGGCAGGGCGATCGCGGCCGGCGTGCTGGACGTGAAAATCCGCGACCTCCGCGAGTTCACGACCGACCGACACCACGTCGTCGACGACATGCCGTATGGCGGCGGCCCGGGGATGGTTCTCAAGCCGGACCCGATTTTTCGAGCGCTCGACGCGATCGAAGCCGAGCGCGGGGCGCCGCTGACGATCGTGATGACGTCGCCACAGGGTCGACGCTTTACGCAGGCGGAAGCGCAGCGGCTGGCCGGCCACGAGCACGTCGTGTTTCTCTGTGGCCGTTATGAAGGGTTCGACGAGCGAGTGCGGGAGCGAATTACGGACGAGCTGTCCATTGGCGATTATGTGCTGACCGGTGGCGAACTGCCCGCGTTGGTCATGCTCGACGCGGTTGCGCGCCTCGTCCCTGGCGTTGTGGGAGACGAGCAGTCGGTCGCGGCCGACTCGTTCAGCCGCGGGCTGCTCGATTTCCCGCAGTACACGCGGCCGGCCGAGATAATCTGGAGCGGCGCGGCTGGGGAGCGGGTGCTCAAGGTGCCCGACGTGCTGACGTCGGGCAACCATGCGGAGATCCGCCGCTGGCGGAAACGGCAGGCGTTGAGCCGCACGCTGGCCGATCGCCCCGACCTATTGGTGGACGCGAATTTGGACGAAGAAGAGCGGGAGATCCTTCGGGAGTTCTCCCACTCTGCGCAGCTGCAGTTCGGTGATGGAGGAGACGATGAGCGCGATTGAGTTGATTGAAAAATCGCAAGTGGCCGAGCGCCCCGCGATGAAGTCGGGCGACACGGTTCGCGTGCACGTGAAAGTGCGCGAAGGCGACAAGGAACGGATTCAGATATTCGAAGGCGTCGTCATCGGCCTGCATCGCGGCGGCACGCGTGCGTCGTTCACGGTTCGCAAAGTGTCGTTCGGCCAGGGTGTCGAGCGCATCTTCCCGCTGCATTCGCCGATCATCCAGAAGGTCGAAGTGATGCGGTCGGCGAAGGTGCGCCGCGCGAAGCTGTACTACCTGCGCGATCTGAAGGGCAAGGCCGCGCGCATGAAGGACACGGCGAAGCCGCAGAGGCTGATCGTCAGGGCGTATGACCCGCGTTCCCGCCATGCGCACGCTCGAGAACGCGCTGCGCCGCGCCGGGTTCGTGCACGTGGCGGGCGTGCGACGAGGTCGGCCGGGGCTGCCTGGCGGGCCCCGTCGTGGCTGCCGCCGTTGTCCTCAACCCCGAAAAGCACATCGCCGGGGTCTGCGATTCGAAGGCCGTCCAGGCCGCCGAACGGGAGCGTCTATACGAGCGGATCCTCAAATACGCCGTCGCTTGGGCGGTTGCGGGGGCCGATCCGGCCGAAATCGACCAAATCAACATCCATCAGGCCTCGCTCCGCGCAATGCAGCGGGCCGTGCTGGCGCTGGCCCCATTGCCCGATATCGTTCTTGTGGACGCCTTCCGCATCCCCGAGATTCCCATGGCCCAGCGGGGCGTCCGTCACGGCGACCGCCGGTGCTCGGCCATTGCGGCCGCCTCGATCGTGGCGAAGGTCACTCGCGACCGGCAAATGCGCGATCTGCATGCGCAGGACCCCCGGTACGGCTTCGATCGCCACAAAGGCTACGCCACGGCCGACCACCTGGAGGCCGTCGCACGATTCGGGTATTCGGACGTGCATCGCCGCTCGTTCCGGCCTCCGACCCTGTTTGATACGATGGACCGAGACTGAGATATCGTGCCGATCGATCGCGCTGACACACTGCGCAAAGCTGAGAAATTCCTCAGGCAGGGGAAGCTCGACTCCGCCATCGCGGAATACCTGCGCGTGGTCGAGGAGCAGCCGCGCGACTGGAATGCCGCCAACACGCTCGGCGACCTGTACGTCCGCGCCGGCCAGACCGACAAGGCCGTCGAGCAGTTCGTCCGCATCGCCGACAGCCTGAACGAAGAAGGCTTCTGCTCGAAAGCCGCAGCGCTCTACAAGAAGGCCCTGAAGATCAAGCCGGACGACGAGCACTCGCTGCTGCAGGGCGCCGAGATCTCAGCGTCGCAGGGCCTGCTTGCCGATGCGCGCACCTATCTCAACGCCGTCGCGCGACCGGCGAAAGAGCCGCAAAGACGCACGCGGCGTCGCGCAGATCCACATCCGTCTCGCGTCGCTCGATCCAGAACGATTACGACGCGCGGCGCGTTGGCGCCAATGCGCGCGTGCAGATCGGCGACGTCGCGGGCGCCGTCGACGATTTCACGAGGATGGCCGCCGATCTCACGGAAAAAGGCCGTCAGGCCGACGCCGTGGAAGCGCTTCGCCAGGCGGCCGCCCTCACGCCGGACGATGGGGCGATCCGCGCGCAGCTGCTCGAGGCATACGTCGAGGCCGGGGACTTCGAGCGGGCGCGTGAATGCGCGACGAGCGCCGAGGAATGCCGGGCTCTCGCCCTCGCATTGGAAGCAAAGGGGTACGAGGCGGAGTCGCTCGCGGCGCTGTCGGCTGCCGCCGGGCTCGCGCCGCACGATTCAGAGCTGCGGGCAACGCTCGCACGCGCGTTCGTCGCGCGCGGCGACATGCAGAGCGCCGCCGAATACCTCACCGAAGAGACGGCCGGTTCTGATCCGGCGCTGCTGTTGATGGTCGTCGAAATGTATCTTCGCGGCGATCGCGTCGAACGAGGGGCTCGGCGTGGTGCGCCGCCTCCTCGACGAAGATCCGTCGCGCCGCGAACAGGTGGCGATCCTCGGCTGGACCGTCGCCGAGCAGGCGTCCGAAGCCGGATTTCGGACCGTCGAAATGGCCGCAGAGACGGCCGTATCCGAATCGGATTGGGCAGGCGCCGCGGCGGCGCTGCAGGAATTCGTCACGCGCGTGCCGAACCATATTCCGGCGCTGATGCGGCTCGTCGAAATCTGCGTCGACGGCGGACTCGAAGCGACGATGTACAGCGCGCAGGCGCAGCTGGCGGACGCGTACATCGAAGCCGGTTCCGGCGAACGAAGCGCTGGTCATCTCCGAGGACCTTGTCGCCCGCGAACCCTGGGAGCGCGCCAACGTGGAGCGTTTTCGCCGCGCGCTCGAACTGCGAGGCGAACCGGATCCGGAAGGTGTCATCGCCTCGCGCCTGAGCGGCCAGTCGCCGTTCATGAGCACGGACCTGACGCTGCACGGAGATCTGCCGGACCTGAGCGAGGACGTCGCTCCCGAGCCGGTCAACTCGATTGTCGAAGAGGCGGTGCTTCACAGTCCGGAGGCGGCAGCTATTTCGCCATCGGGTCGAGCGGAAACCCCGCTTCAAACCCGGTCGAGCGTTGCCGAGGAGCCGTTCGACCTCGAGCTCGGCGTCGAATCGATCGATCTCAACGCGCTGCTCGTCGACATCGACCCGGTACTCTCGGGGAACGACCCGAGCGACTCGGGACAGGTCGACGTGGACATGAGCATCCCGATTGACGGCGCCGATGCGCGTGTCAACGGTTCCGAGTCGTCGAGTCCAGGCGGCGTGTCCGGTGACGGGAACCTCGGTGGCGTGTTCGAGCGGTTGCGCAGCGACGCGGCGCGTCGGTCCGCGACCGAGGCGGCGCGAAAGCAGTATGAAGAGGGCGTGGCACTGCAGAAGGCGGGGGACCTCGACGCGGCGATCGGCGCGTTGAAGGAGGCCGCGCGCGCGCCGAGCCTTCGGTTCGAAGCGGCTTCGCTTCTCGGTCGGATTCATCGCGGCCGCAACATGGCGCCGCAGGCCATCGAATGGTTCGAGCGCGCCGCGGAGGCGCCGGCGCCATCGTCCGATGACGCCCATCAGCTGCTCTACGATCTCGCTGACATACTCGAATCGACCGGCGAAACAGCCCGGGCGCTCGCCATCTGTATGGCGCTTCAGTCGGAAGCCGGCAATTATCGCGACGTGGCCAAGCGCGTCGACCGGCTCTCGAAAGTGCAAGCGCGGGGGTAAGTGCTCCTGATTCGACGCCTGGTGTACGTCGCGTTCTTCCTCGAGGTCGGCTTGCTCCTGCTGGTCCTGCCATGGTCGGCCTTCTGGGAACAGAATTACTTCGCTGATGCCTGGTCCTGGACGCGGGTCCTCCTCGAAAACAACTTCGTGCGCGGCGCGGTGAGCGGCGTCGGCCTGGTCAACCTGGTCGCGGGATTCGCCGACCTTGCGCTGGTCTTTGCCGCGCGCGAGCGGCACGACGTTCCGTTTCACGACACGTCGAGCCCACGATGATCTGTTTGGTGACCGACCGTCACCGGCAGGACATCCTTGCGCAGGTGGAGGCCGCGGTGGCAGCCGGGATCGACCTCGTGCAGGTGCGCGAACGCGACCTCGAGGCCGTTGATCTCGCAGCGATCGTGGCGCGCGCGGTGACGCTGACCCGCGGTACCGCCACGCGCGTTATCGTGAACGATCGCATCGACGTGGCGCTCGCGTGCGGTGCCGACGGTGTGCATCTTCCGGCGAGCTCGTTTCCGACACCGGAGGCTCGACGTCTTGCGCGGCCCAGGTTTCTCGTCGGGCGCTCCGTTCACTCGGTGGAGGACGTGACGTCGGCGGGCGCGGTGGATTACCTGATCGCCGGAACGGTGTTTTCGACGTCATCGAAGCCGGGGCGGCGCGCGTCTGATCGGCGTGGAGGGCCTTCGGGGGATCGTGGCCGTCTCGCGGGCGCCCGTGCTCGCCATAGGGGGTGTCAGTGTCGATCGGCTGGACGAAATTGCCGCGACCGGGGCGGCCGGGGTTGCTGCCATCTCTTTGTTCGGAGAACCGGCGCGTATCGCGACGATCGCCGAATCCATTCGCCAATCGTTTGACAGAGTGAAAACGCCCTCCTAACATAGGCGCCAGCTCGACCATCTGATGCCGGCCGATCGAACACCCGATGACTTCGGCGCAACGCTCCGCCTGGCGCGTGAGCGCCGAGGCGTATCGCTGCGGCAGATCGCGAACGCGACAAAGATTTCGCTTGCGGCGCTGGAGGGGCTCGAACGCAACGACATCACGCGCCTGCCGGGCGGCATCTTCAGCCGTGCGTTCGTGCGGTCCTACGCGATCGAGGTCGGCCTTGATCCGGACAAAACCATTCAGCAGTTCGTCGCGTCGTTTCCGAATGAGCCGACCGTCGCGGCGCAAGCGGCTGCCGCCGGCGTAGCCGAGGACAACCAGGCGATTGAGAGCGATCGCCGTACGGCTGTCACGTTTCTTCGGCTGATCCTGCTGAGCGTGCCGGTCGCCGCTGTTGTCGTCTATTTCGCGACCGTCGGTTGGCGGGCGCCCGCGCCGCCGGATGCTGTGGCGAATACGCCGTTGGAATCAGCGGCCACACCTGCTCCGACGGCGACGCTCGCGGTCCCGGCGGCTCCTGTCGCGCCGGTTGGCCATGCGGGTCCGACGGACCTGCCCGCGGGAGCGGCGGCGGCGACCTCGGCGTCGGTTGCGCCGGCCGCCAACGCTGATCCCCCCGTTGTCGACCGGCTGCTCGTCGGGATGATGGTGAAACGCGCGTGCTGGGTGTCAGCGATCGTCGATGGGCAGAAGACGATCGAACGATTGTTTCAGCCCGGCGAGCAGCGGACCGTCGAAGTGCGACGCGAGCTCGTGCTGACCGCCGGCGACGCATCGGCTGTGGCGTTGACGCTGAACGGCGTCGATGCACGGCCGCTTGGAAAAACGGGCGAAGTCGTGACAGCACGGCTCGACCTCACCAACTTCAAGGAGTATCTGACGTCGCGATGAGTGCACCGGCTCCGCTCCTCGATTTTTTCAAACGCGGGGAAGTCGCCCGCGACGTGCGACTGCTCGCGGCCGAAGGCGCCATCGCGCCGCGTGCATCAGAGCAGCTCGCGATTCTCGTCCTGCTGCTCGAGGATCCCGATCCGGAAATCCGCCAGGTCGCGGACGCCACGCTGAACCGGATTCCGCTCGAGGCGCTGCAGAACTTTCTGGCCGCGCCGACGTGCCGATCGGGCTGCGTGAGTTTTTCGCGGACCGAGGCGTTTTTCCGGCGGAGATTCCGACCATCGTCGCCGACGACCCGCTCATCGAGTCAGGCCAGGACGATGACGATGACCTCGGTGACGAGAACGCCGACCGAGAGAGCGTCAACCAGCGGATCACGAAAATGGGGTTCTCGAAGCGCCTGAAGGCGGCTGTGAAAGGAACCCGCGAGAGTGCGATCGATTCTGATTCGCGACCCGAACAAGATGATTGCGGCTTCCGTGCTGTCGAGCCCGAAGCTGAGTGAGTCCGAAGTGGAGTCCTACGCGCGGATGGCGAACGTCTCTGAAGACGTGCTGCGAATCATCGGCCAGAATCGTGCGTGGATGAAGAACTACGGCGTGATGCTGGGCCTCACGAAAAATCCGAAGACGCCGCTCGGCATGTCGATGAACCTGATGTCGCGCCTGAACGATCGCGATCTGGGCCAGCTGTCTGTCGATCGGAACGTCCCTGAAGCACTCCGCATTGCGGCGCGCAAGAAAATCCAGTCGGCAACCTCCAAGCGTTAACGGACTGGCTTATTCTTTGGCCGGCTTTCTCGTCGGCCGGCTTTTACTTCCGCGCCAGTCGCGGCGCATTTCCGCGAGGCCATCCATGAAGACGGTGGCGCGCTCGCGTTCCTCCTCGGTCGTCATCGACTTCAGAAGATCGATCGCCTTCGCGAAGTCCTGCTCGATTGTCTGCCGCGTCGTCTGAAAATACAGACGCTTGATCTCGGCGAGCTTGTCGTCGGTCGACAGCATGGGCAGCTTCACGCGGCGCGCCTCCGGTTGCGCCGCAGCGCCGCCGTGAACTCGTCGAACGGCCGGGTGTTCAGAACGTGTTCGGGACTCGAGCCACGCGCGGCGGGCCACCACGACGCCCCACCGGATCGTCGCGAGCGCCGCCTGCGAATGCGCGTCGCTCGAAATCACGACGGGCACGCCACGGTCGCGGGCGAGCCGGGCATGCACGTCGCTCAGATCGAGTCGGTCGACCTGACTGTTGATTTCGAGCGCGACGCCGTTTCTCGACGCCGCATTGATTACCGCCTCGACGTCGAGCGGATACGGCTCGCGCCGCAGGATCAATCGGCCGGTCGGATGGCCGAGGATGTCCACGTGCGGATTGTCGAGCGCGCGCAGCAATCGGTCGGTCATCTGCTGCCGATCCTGGTTGAATGCCGAATGCACCGACGCGACCACCAGATCGAGCGCCGCCAGACAATCGTCCGCGAGGTCGAGCGATCCATCGGGTTTGATGTCGCATTCGATACCCGCAAGAAGCCGAACGCCGACGCCCTCGGCATCCAGCGCACGGATCCGCGCGGCGTGCGCGGCGGCTCGCGCCTCGTCGAGGCCGTTCGCCATCGCCAGCGATTTCGAGTGTTCGGTGATGGCGATGTACGTCGAGCCCCTGCGCCGCGGCGGCGGCCGCCATCGTCCGCAGGTCGTCCTTGCCGTCCGTTTCGGTCGTGTGCATGTGCACATCGCCCTGGATGTCGACCCGGTCGACGAGCCGCGGCAGCGCGTGCGCTTCTGCAGCGTCGAGCTCACCGCGAAACTCGCGCAGCTCAGGCGGCACCCACTCGAGGCCGAGCGCTCGGTAGATATCGTGCTCGTCGCGGCCGGCAATCGCGATGTTCTCGCCGATGCGAAACAGCCCGTATTCGTTCAACAGGAAACCGAGCCGCATGGCGCGGTCGCGCAGGCGCGATGTTGTGAGCCTTCGATCCGGTGAAGTACTGCATCGCCGCGCCACGGCTTTCGGGCGCGATCAGCCGCAAATCGACCTGGAAGCCGCCCGTTACTTTCACGCTCGATTTCGTATCGCCCTGGCCGAGCACTCGCTCGACCGACCGGTACTGGACAAAGTCGTCCATCAGCGACGTCTCGGCGCCGGAGACGAGGATGTCGACGTCGCCGCACGTGTCGCAGCCGCGCCTGAGGCTGCCTACGACATCGATATCGGCGGCCGGCGCGTGCTCGCGCAGATACGCGACGAACGCCGCGGCCACGTCGTGAGCGTCTGGCAACAGATAGCGGCCCGCGTCACGTTTCCGCTCCTGAAGCGCCTTGAGGATGAGCGCTTCCTTCTTCGGGCCCATGCCTCGCAACGCGCGCACGCGGCCGTCGGTCGCGGCGCGCTCGAGATCGTCGATCGTGCGGACATCCAGCTCCCGGTACAGCATCGCGACGGTTTTGGGCCCGACGCCCTGCAAGTACAACAAATCGAGAATCGTCGGCGGAAACTCGGCGAGCAGCTCCTGGTGGAAGGGCGTATCGCCCGTCTCGGCGATCTCGCGTATCCGCCCCGCCAGATCCTTGCCGATCCCCGGAATCTCTCGCAGTTCGGCGGCGTCGAGCGTCGCGAGCTCGTGTGGATGGTTCGCCACGATATCCGCGCCGTTCCGGTATGCGCGAATCTTGAAGGGGTTGTCGGCCTTGATCTCGAGCAGGTCCGCGATTTCCCGAAAGATGCGGCCGATCGCGACGTTATCCAACGCGCAGCCCCTCGGTCTCGATTCGGTAGTCGAGAATGCGCGCGCCGCCTGCAGCAAGGGCGCTCGCGATCGCGCCGCGCCGGGTTGGCGGGCCGTAGCAGAACAGACATCCGCCGCCGCCGGCGCCGCATACTTTCGCCGCCGTCGCGCCGGCTGCGGCGGCGCGCGCCATCAGCTCGTCGATCGCGGGCGTCGTGACGCCCGGCGCAAGACGTTTACGGTTCGCCCACTCGATTGCCACCTGCCGTCCGACGTCGTCCCAGTCCTCGCGCTCGAGCGCGGTCCGCATGGCGGCCGCCGTATCGCGAATCCGCTCGAAGCAGTCGAAGATGTGCCGGTCGCCGTCGATGTGGCGCTTCGTGATCTCCCAGTTGTTCGTCCCCGAATTGCGCGGCGCGCCCGTATAGGCCAGCACGATGCGCTTTTCGAGCTCCGCGGCGTCGACGTCGAGCCCCACGCGCGTGATGCCATCGGCTCGCAGCTCGATCGACGCGATGCCGCCGTAGAATGCGGGACGATAGTCCTGCACGCCGGTCGGCACCTTGATGGTCTGGCATTCGACGTTCTTCGCCACCCGCAGTATGTCTTCCGCTTCTTCGGAAGCGTGCGACCACCGCGCCAGCGCGCCGCACGCCGCGATCGTGAGCGCTGACGAGCCGGCGATGCCGGCGCCCGCCGGCGATTCACCACGTGTGGTGAGCGTGGCATTTTCGAGCCGGTACTGGCGCGACAGGAACGCCAGGAGCGGCAGATCGCCGTCGACATCCAGCTCTGAGCAGTTGGCCGCACTCACCCGTTTGCCGGTGTCGACCGAGATCAGTTCGACACGGCCGTCGGTTCTCTGCGCGATATCGACGTGCGCGCGGAGACTGATCGCCGCATTCAGCGTCGACGCGCCGCTGTGGAAGAGGTAAAGCGGCCAGATGTCGATGGTGCCGCCGGCAAGGTCGATGCGCGTAGGAGCCGAGGAGACGATAGACACTCGGCGATTATAGCGAGGCGCTCGAATTCGACCGCAGCGTTTCAAGACACTCACTGATGCGCGGTGTTGTCAACATATTTATGCTGTTTTTAGCCCGACGCTCAGGGTTTTCTTGTAGATTTAATTGTTTCCGCTCCACGCCTTCCGAATGCCCTTGTTGTCTGCCCGCGTCAGGGTGTCGTCGTATGCGACCGCAGCGGCGGTATTTGGCGGCGTGTTCGCGCTAGGCCTTGTGTTCGGATTCGGTTCGGCCAAAGCCCATGTGCTCTTTGGCGGCCTGACGCTGACCGCACTCGGCGCGGCCTGGCCGATTACACGTTGGTTCGACGACGAAGAGTGGGTGGATCGGGCAGCGCGAAGCGCCATCATCTGCTTCGCGTCGATTGTCTTTTCGGGTCTGGTTCTCGGCGCGGTCGGCCTGTTCACGATCGGGGCGATGCTCTCGTCGCAGGTTCTGCTGATCGCGGTCGTGTGGTTCTGGCGCTCGCCACCTACCGACCCAGCTCGGCCCAGTGATCGAATGCACCCGGCGCTGATCATCGGAATCGGCACGGCGATCGTGGCGTTCGTGGTCGGCATGGGCGCAGGGCACTCGCCGCTGACCGCATACGACAGTTTGAGCTATCACTTGTTTTTTCCGGCCCGCTGGGTTCACGACCATCGCGTCTTCATCGTGCCGACGCCGTTCAGTGACGAGGCGCAGGCATATCAGCCCGCGAACGGCGAGCTGTTTTTTGCGTGGCTGATGCTGCCATTTCACGGCGACCTGCTGGCCCGCATCGGCCAGGTTCCTTTTTATCTTCTGGGCGCAGGTGTTCTCTACATGCTGGCGCGCCAACTCGGCGCCGCTCCGGAACACGCGATTTATCCGAGCGTGTTTTTCCTCGCGGCGCCGCGCATTGCGGAGCAGGCAACCGGCGCCAACGTGGATCTCATCTGCGGCGTGATGCTCGTCGCGTCGCTCGCGTTCGGCATCGTCGCGGTCGAGCGCGATCGGCGCCGCGACTGGCTGTTCTGGGGTGCAACCCTGGGCCTGTTCGCGGGCAGCAAGTACCTTGCGCTCGTGTACGCACCGGTGTTTGTCGTGTTGCCGTTCGTACGCGGTGTGCGCGTGCGGGCGCTCTGGGCCATTCCCGGGCTGCTGATTCTGGGAGCGCCGTGGTACCTTCGGAATTGGATCGTCGCGGGCAGTCCGATTTATCCGTCCTCGCTGAGCGTCGCCGGCGTGACGATCGCGCCCGGCGCGTTTTCACACGCCGCTCTCACGCACTCCGCCTTTCATTCGACAGACGTACAAGTTCTGGTGCTGTCTGCGTTGCACGCCTTCGGCGTCACGCTGCTGGTCGTCTGGATTCCCGCCGCGATCGTTGCGATCGCGCTGACGGTCCGCTCGCGCCGCTGGTGGCCCGCAGGATTTGTGCTCGCCGTGACCGCCGCGATGCTGCCGCTCTGTTGGATCGGTGTTCCCGACAATGCCGACTCGCGGTTCCTGCTGCCGGCAGTCGTCGTCGCGATGAGCGTGTTCGCGCTGCCGTTCACCAATCGTCGCACCTGGAATCGCATCGTCGCGGCCGCTTATCTCGTCGGCCTCGCGTTCGTGCTCGCGGGCGCGAAAGGCGAGCTGCAGTTCAGCCGGGCGCCGTGGTTCATGGACGACTGGTTCAAGTGGGAAGGCGTGATCAAGCCGTCCTACATCGCGTCTTTCGCGGTCGCGGCGCTCGTTGCCGCTGCGATCGTGCGCCTTTTCGCGCGCACCGAGTGGCGCATCGCGGCGCTCACAACGTGTGCCGTCCTCGGGGCAGTCGTGCTCGCCGATGGAGCGGAGCGCTGGTGCCCGTCACGATGCGATTTCGTGACGGTCGCGCCGACGCATATCCGCCTCGGCGAAACGTTCGGGTGGTGGTGGCTCGAAGAGCATGTCACAGGCGCGAACGTCGCCTATACCGGCGACAACCTGCCGTACGGGCTTTCCGGCCATCACCTGCAGAACACTGTTTACTACGTCAACATCGATCGCCACGCGGACTGGCGTTTCGATCACTACGCCCGCGCGTTCGCGCGTCGGGGCGCGGACGGAGACGTGCGCCTCGCAACCGCGTCGAACGTGCTGGACCCGCTCGGCGGAGACGGCACGCGCGTCGACGCGCCGCGCCCGAGGTTCGAACGCATGTCGGGCGATCGCGCGGCGTGGATCCGCAACCTCGCGAAGCTGAAGATCGGGTATCTGTGCGTGTTCGCGTCTGAATCCATACGAAATCAAGTATGTCTGGCACAACGAGGGCGGATTTCCGATAGAAGACCAGTGGGCGCAGGCGGACGCGCATGCGTTCGAGCTCGTGTTCGAGACTCGTTCCGCTCGAATTTACTCGGTGCACGTCGAATGAGCGCCGATCCGCGTTCCCTGTCCGTGATCGTGCCCGCGTATTGCGAAGCCGGGAATATCCGCGGCACCATCGAGAACATCGCCGGTGCGTTCGACGGTCTCCCAATCGATCACGAAATCCTTGTCATCGACGACGGCAGCACCGATGGGACGGCGGCTGTCGTCGAAGCTGCCCGGATGCGGTTTTCCCGCGGTGCGGCTGCTGGTCAACGAGCGCAACATGGGCTTCGGCTGGACGTATCGTCGCGGCGTGCAGGCGGCATCGCGGCGCTTCATCGTCATGGTCCATGGCGACAACGCGTGGGGCTCGGCAACGCTCAGAGATCTGTTCGAACGCGTCGGCGAGGCCGACATCGTCGTCGGATATACGCGTGACATGTGGCGGAGCCGGACGCTTGCTGCGTACGGTGATCTCGAAAACCTTTACTACGGTCGTCAACGTGATCACCGGTCGCCGGCTGAAGTATTACAACGGCCTTCAAATTCACCGGTCGGATGTTTTGAAGGCGCTCGACATCGAATCGACCGGCTTCGGTTTCCAGGCCGAAGTGCTCGTCAAAGCGCTTCGCGTCGCGCGCTCGTACGTCGAGGTGCCGATGGTGCTGCGCGAGCGCGAGAGCGGCGACAGCAAAGCGTTTCGGCTGAAAAATATCGTCGACGTGCTCGCCACGCTGCGTCGCATCTGGATGTTGGGCGGACCGGTACCGGATGCGGTGCGCAAGGTGGAGGGCTGATGGAGTTCACCCGCCGCCATCTCGACGAGACGTCCCGCATCGCGCAGGCGATCGATGTCGCCGCGGTCGAGAAGCTGGTCGCCCTTCTGGCCGTCGTTCGCCGCCGCGGGGGACGGCTCTTCGTGCTCGGTGTCGGCGGAAGCGCGGCCAACGCATCGCATCTGGCGGCGGATTTTCGCAAGCTCGCCGGCTTCGAGGCATACGCCCCGACCGACAACACCGCGGAGCTGACGGCGCGCGCCAACGACGAGGGTTGGGAATCGATTTTTGCGGCGTCGCTGCGCGCGAGCCGGTTGCGCGCGGATGATGCCGTGCTCGTGCTCTCGGTTGGAGGCGGCAGCCTCGAGCGGAACATCAGCCCGAATCTGGTCACGGCTCTCGACTACGCCAAGGAGGTCGGCGCGACGACGTTGGCAATCGTGGGGCGCGACGGTGGGTACACCGGCGCCGCTGCCGACGCCTGCGTCATCGTGCCGACCGTGAACGCCGACCTCGTCACGCCGCACGTCGAGGCGTTTCAGGCGGTCGTGTGGCACTTGCTCGTCTCACATCCGGCTTTGGCGGTGGCGGCGCCGAAGTGGGAGTCGACGCGATGAGGCCGCCAGCCGTGTTCCTCGATCGCGACGGGGTGCTGAATCGCGCGATCGTTCGGAACGGAAAGCCGTATCCGCCTGAGTCACTCGCCGAGCTCGAGATCGCGGCCGGCGCCGCCGGCGCGCTGGCGCGACTGAAAGCGGCAGGGTACCGACTGGTGGTCGTCACCAATCAGCCGGATGTGGCCGCCGGTCGTCAGCGTCGGGAGGTCGTCGAATCGATCAACGCCGCGCTGTCAGCCGCGCTGCCCATCGACGAGGTGCGCGTCTGTTACCACGACGAGGCGCACAAGTGCGGTTGTCGTAAACCGGCGACCGGTCTGTTGACCGATCCCCCGCTGCACGATCTTGACTCGAGCATCATCGTCGGCGACAGATGGCGCGACATCGAAGCCGGCAAGCGGGCGAACCTGCGCGCGACCGTGCTCATCGAGGGCCATTACGACGAGCGGTATGTGACGCCGCATTACGCGACCGATTCCATTGAGCGGGCCGTCGACTGGATTCTGGCGCTTCCGCCGCGGGGGGCCATCATGAAGGCGCTGAGCGATTTGCGCGTCAAGATTTTCGCCGATGGCGCCGACCTGCCGACGATGAGGCTGCTGGCCTCGCAGGCGTACATCAGCGGATTCACGACGAATCCGACGCTGATGCACAAGGCCGGCGTCGACGACTACCGCACGTTCGCTCGTGGTGTGCTCGCGGCGGTACCGGATCGGCCGGTCTCGTTCGAAGTGTTGTCGGACGATTTTCCGGAGATGGAGGCGGAAGCCCGCGAGATCTCTGCCTGGGGCCCATGCGTTTACGTCAAAGTTCCCGTGACCAATACTGCCGGGCGGCCTTCGTACGAGGTGATCCAGAGGCTGTCGCAGAGCGGTGTGCGGGTGAACGTGACGGCGATTTTGACCATCGATCAGGTACGCCGGACCGTCGTGCGCGTTGAAAGGCGGTGCGGCGGCTCAAGTGTCCGTCTTCGCCGGCCGGATTGCCGATACCGGTCGCGATCCTGTCCCGACCATGCGGGAAGCCGCGGCGCTCATGAAGGAGACGCCGCAGATCGAGCTGATTTGGGCGAGCCCGCGAGAGTTGCTGAACGTGTTTCAGGCCGATGAGGCCGGCTGCCATATCATCACCGTCACCAGCGACCTTCTGCAGAAGCTGCCGACGATCGGGAAGGATCTGGACGAGTTCTCGCTCGAGACGGTGCGGATGTTTTTCAACGACGCCCGCAAGGCGGGCCTGGTGCTGTGAAGACCGACTATAAGTTTGTCCCTTTCGACCAGCTGCCGGCGCTCCGCGCGCGACATCGCGACAAGAGGATCGTCCAGTGCCACGGCGCGTTCGATCTCGTGCACATGGGCCATCTGATCCATTTCGAAGAAGCGAAGTCCTTCGGCGACCTGCTCGTCGTGACGATCACGGGCGACCAGTACATCACGAAGAAGCGGTCGATTACCTTCCCGGAGGAGTATCGCGCGCGCCAGGTGGCGGCGCTGGAGATCGTGGATTACGTCGCCGTCGTCCCCGAGCCGACGGCGCTTCGGCGATCGAGGCGCTGCAGCCTGACGTGTACGTGAAGGGCCCGGAGTACGCGAACCTGCCGCTCGACAAGAGCCGCAGCATCTTCCACGAGACGCGCTTGCTCGACAGTTATGGCGGCCGCATCCACTTCACGTCCGGCGAGACATTCTCGTCGACGAAGCTGTCGCACTTCCTGCTGTCGTCGCCGGAGGCGGCACAGGACAGCCCGCTGCTCCGCAACGAGCAAGTGCTGTTCAAGGACATTTCGGCGCTCGGCTTCACGCTCGAGCAGTTGAAGCTGTTCGTCGCGCAGGCCACCCTCTTCGCGTGTGCGTCATCGGCGAGACGATCGTCGACGAGTGGGTCGACGTCGACGCTGACGAACCTGTCGACGCAGTCGCGCTGCGTGGCGGGCGTCGAGGCGGCGCGGGCGCGGCAGGTCGGCGGCGCCGGCATCATCGCCCGCCATCTCGCCGAGCTTCGTGTCGCGACGTGGACTGCTTCACGAACGGCATCGCCGCGGACTTCGCCGAGCACGTCCACATGCGCGAGCTCTCGCCGAGCGAGCTCGTCGAGACGCGGTTCGTCGATCGCGCCAACGGCCATCCGCTGTTCAAGTCGAAGAGCCCGGGGCTCGCTGCCGCGGCCGACGATGCGCTGCCGGCATTTGACGACTACGATCTCGTGCTCATCGCGGACTACGGCCACGGCCTGCTCGACCGCGGCCGCCATGAACGAACGCATCGCGAGCGTCGGACCGCGCGTACGTCGGCGCGATGGCGCAGGTCAACTCGAGCAACTACGGCTACAACCTGCCGCTCAAATATGTGGGCGCCGACTACTACAGCCTGAACCGCACGGAGGCCGAGCTGTGCCTGCACGAGCGGCACTCTGCCGCTCGCTGAGCTCGTGGATCACGCGGCCGGCGCGCTGTCGATGCCGCGTCGCTCTCGGTCACCGACGGCGCGGACGGCGCGATGACGTCGGATCGGCTGCGAGCGGTTCGCGGTGCCGTCGCTCAGCGCCAGCGTCGTCGACACCATCGGCTGCGGCGACGCGTACTTCGCGCTGAGCAGCGCTCGCCGCCGCAGTCGACACGCCGGCGCCGGTCGTCGCGCTCGTCGGGAGCATCGGCGCCGCCGCGATGACGCAGCGGCGCTGCAACGAGAGTGCGGTCACCGAGCAGGAATTCCTCACCATCGGGAAGATCGTCATCTGATGCGGGTGCTCGTCACCGGCGGCTGCGGCTACGTCGGCACGCGGCTCACCGAGGCGCTGCTCGCGCGCACCGTCGTGCGAGGTGATCGTCGCTCGACGCGGCGTGGTTCGGCAACTTACCTCGCCGCCGCATCCGCGGCTGACGGTCGAGCACGCCGACGTGCGCGGCGATCGACGCGATCGACCTCTCGGGCCATTCGATACGATCTTCCACCTCGCCAACATCGCCAACGACCCGGCGGTCGAGCTCAATCCGTACGCCTCGTGGGAGGTCAACGTGCTCGCGACGATGCGGCTTGTGCAAGGCGCCGCGCGCCAGGGCGTCCGGCAGTTCATCTTCGCTTCGTCGGGCAGCGGTCTACGGCGTCACCGATGCGCCGAGCGTCACCGAAGACCTCGACGCTGATGCCGATCTCCGACTACAACAAGACGAAGATGGTCGCCGAGCGGGTCATTCTCAGCTATCGCGGATCGCTTCGTGACGACGATCGTCGGCCCGGCCACGGTCTGCGGTCTGTCGCCGCGGATGCGCCTGGACCTCACCGTGAACCTGCTGACGATGCAGGCGCTCGCGAACGGCGCGATGACGGTGTTCGGCGGCGCGCAGGTGCGGCCGAACATCCACATCGACGATCTCGTCGACCTGTACCTGTTCGCGATCGAGCGGCGGCTTGGCGGCGTCTACAACGCGGGCGTTCGAGAACCTCACGGTCCTCGAGATCGCGCGGCACATCGCGGCGATCGTGCCGGCCGACGATCGGCATCCTGCCGTCGAACGATCCGCGGTCGTACCGGCTCTGTTCGGATCGCCTCCTCGCCACCGGCTTCGCGCCGCACAAAAACGTCGCGACCGCGGTCGCGCGAGCTCGCCGCGGCCTATCGCGACGGGCCGCCTGCGTGACCAGCCGGCACTGGCACAACGTCAACTGGATGAAGACAGCACAACCTGGGCTGACCTCGCGTGAACAACCACAAGATCCTGATTCTCGGCGGCGGCGTCGCCGGCTCGTCGATGGCCTACTACCTCAGCGAGAAGGGCTACGACGTCACCGTGCATCGAGAAGAACAGCCGTGTCGGCGGCCTGGCGCGCACGTGCTACTACAGCGGGCATCCGTACGAGTTCGGCCCGCACATCTGGTTCTGGCCGGGCGGCAAGGAGGAGCCGATCAACGCACACGATCGTCACGCTGACCGGCGACGAGCTCTTCTACATCGACCGCCGCCTGTTCACGTAGATCGAGGCGGACAATCGCAAGTACCGCTATCCGGTCCATTACGACGACATCGCCGAGATGCCCGACCGCGAGCGCATCGAGCGCGAGCTGCTCGAGAACCGCGACGAGCGAGTTGAAGCTGATCGAGTCGCAGCTGCCCGAGCTCGGCAAGTGCAAGTTCGCCGACTACTTCACCGCGGCGATCGGCCAGACGCTCTACGACAAGTTCATGGCGAACTACACCTGGAAGATGTGGAACATTCCGGGCGACGAGCTCGAGACGTCGATGGTGTGGGCCGACCGCTTTCAGGGCGAGAAAGCGGCGCGCCGAAGACGCACGCGCGTGCAGCGGGTACGATCCGCTGAAGTTCGAGGATCACACGCTCGGCAAGGGCGTCCGTTTCCAGGTGTATCCGAAGCACGGATGGAACGCCGTGTGGGACGCGATGGTGGCGCGCGCGAGCGTCGTTCGCGATGCGATCGTCGGCATCCAGGACGAGCACAAGCAGCCGTACGTGCTGACCGCGAGCGGCGAGAAGTATCTACTTCTCCGACTACCACACCGTGTTCTGCTCGATCGACCTCGACAAGCTCTGGGGCGAGGACACGCTGCCGTATACGGGCCGCATGATGGTGCCGCTGCTGATTCCGGGCCTGGCGCACGCGTTTCCGGACGGCGCCGAGTCGCGTGCACTACTCGTCGTGCGAGTTCCAGACGCGCGTGACCGAGATGAAGGTCATCACGCGCCACGAGAGCCCCGACACGCTGATTCTGATCGAGATTCCGATCCTGCCCGGCGCGTCGGCGCGTCTTCCCGAGGAACACGATCGACTACGCGCTCGAGCACAACCTCTTCGCCGAGAAGGCGTACCCGCAGCAGTCCGCAGCAGGCGTTCGCGACGTACTACGCGTACGTCGATCGCGGCAAGAAGATTCCGAACCTGCGCTACGTCGGCCGCCACGCCGAGTTCAAGTACTGGGGCATGGCCGAAACGGTCAACTCCGCCTATCAGAAATCCCTCGAATTCGACCCGGTCTGACGTGTTTGCCGATCCTTCCCTCGACCACGTCGCACAAGCGCGAGCCGCTCTTGCCGACGCTGGAGGTGTTCGCGCGGCTCGGCTTCCACGACATCGACCTGAACCTGCACCATCTGCGGGAAGGGTCGGTCACGGTCGACGAGGTGCTGCGCACGCTCGAAGCGGGGCGCCAGCGCTTGGGCATCGTCTCCGGCGGCTGGTGCGATTTCTTCGACCGGCCGCCGCAGATCGAGGAGACGTTCGCGTCGGTCGATCGCCAGGTTCGTTTTCGCGCGCGCTCTCGGTGTCGACACGCTTCGTTTGTTCTACGGCCGGTTGCCGCGCAGCGAGTACTCCGCCGAGGCGCTCGATCGAATCGCTGGTCACCTCGTGCGGCTGTCTGATGCGTATCCCGACATGACGTTCGCGTTTGAAAATCACGACGCCGCGTCGCTCGATCCACGCGTGTGCGCCGATGTTCTTCAAGCAACCGCGCGCGACAACATCCGCATGAACTTCGACCCGATAAACTTCGAGCGTCACGGCGTCGACAGCTTCGACGCGCTGGCGGTCCTCAGGCCGTTCATCCGGCACGTGCACTTGAAGGGAAAAATCGGGACGGAAAATTGTGAGTTCGGCGCCGGCGATTGCGATCTCACGCCGCTCCTGCGGTCGCTCGTGGCTTCCGGCTATTCGGGTGCGTTTACCGTGGAGTACGAAGGACGTTTCGACCGCACGCTTCGGCTCTTCATGAGCGCCCGCCGCGCCGCAGACGTCCTCGACGCGATCTCCAGACCCGCCGGCGCGCCCTAATCCTCGCGGAGAGCGACCATCGGGTCGACCCTCGCCGCTCGCCGGGCCGGCAAGAGGGTCGCAATCGCGGCGACCAGCGCCAGGATCACAGGGACCGCGGCGAACGTGATCGGATCGCGCGTGGATATCCCGAACACCAGCGTTGCCATGGACCTCGCCAGTGCGAAAGCGCCCGCAATGCCGACGAGGATGCCGACGGCTGTCACGGCGGCCGCCTGACCGACGACGGTCGAGAGGATGTGTGCCGGCCGGGCGCCGAGCGCCATCCTCACCCCAATTTCACGCTGCCGCGCCGAGACGAACTGCGACATCACCCCGTATAAGCCGATGGCCGCAAGGAGCAGCGCGGTAGCTCCGAAGAGCACCAGAAGAATAGTGTTGAGCCGCTGCTGCGACACCGATTCGTCGAGCGTATCGGCGAGCAGCCGAACTGAGTACATCGCCCGGTTCGGCTCGATTTCGCGCAGCGCTCCGCGAATGTCAGCGACGCCCACATGTCGGGCCGGGTCGGTTCGCACCAGGAAGTACGGATCGGGCCAATACGGCTGCAGGCCGCAGCCGTACATCAACGCCGGCGGTTCTTTCGTCAGACCGTTCTCGCGCACGTCGCCGACGACCGCGATAATTTCCTGCCCCGGCCCGGCGAGGCTGAGAGGCTGGATGTAGTGGCCGATCGGGCTCTCGCCTGGAAAGAAACGGTCGGCCCAGGCGCGGGTCACCACGACCTGCCGAAACGGCCTGGCGGGATCGTCGCGACAGACTGCGCCTTGCAGCACTGGAATATGAAGCGTGGTGAAATACGCCGCGCTCACGCTGCGTGAGGTCGAGAAGAGGTGTTCGCGCGCGTCGCGGCCGGCAATCGTGAACTCGATCGGTGGAAAATCGGCACCCGCCGGCAAGACGATGCTGAACGCCGACGACACGACCCCGGGAACCCGATTCAACCGCTCCATGGTCCGGAGATGACGCGCCATCGTCGCCGCGGTGCTCTCGGTCCACTGCGAGCTGACGCGGAACGTCAGGACGCCGCTTGGATCGAACCCCGGCGAAACCTGATGGAGCCGGGAAAAGCTCCTGACCAGCAGCCCCGCGCCCGCGAGCAGCACGATCGCGAGCGCGACCTGTGTCGCCACGAGCACGCGCTGCAAGCGTTGCCGGCCGCCGATCTGGCCGCGGCCGCCATGGCCAAGACGACTCCCGACCGCGCCGCGCGTTGCCTGCACCGCCGGAGCGAGCGCGAACAGCACCGTCGTGATCATGCCGACGGCCAGCGTGAAGACGACGATGCGGACGTCGATTCCGAGTTCCTCGGCGCGCGGGAGCTGCGTTGCCATCGTTTTCAGAATGTCGAGACCCCAATGCGCGACGAGAAGGCCGAGGCATGAGCCAGCCAACGCCAGGATCGCGCCCTCGAGCAGCAGCTGCGCGATGACGCGCATCCGCGAGGCGCCGAGCGCGAACCGCACGGCGATTTCTTGCTCCCGGCGCGTGGCGTTGGCGAGCATCAGGCATGCGACGTTGCCGCACGCCGCAAGCAGCACGAGCATCACCGCGCCGAGGAGCAGCCAGAGAGATCGGCGCACGCCGCCGACTTGCTCCTCCTTCAGAGGAACGACGGCCGCCGCCCAGCCTGCATCAGTCTCCGGGTATTGGACGGCGAGTCGTGCCTCGACCGCGCTGAGGTCGGCCTGCCCTTGCTCGGGCGTCACACCGGGCTTCAACCGGCCGATCGCCGTGTAGAGCCGCGCGCCCCGCGCCTTCAAAAACATCTCGGGCGCCTGCGTCGGCAGCCACACTTCCGTCGTCGGCTTCGGATACCGGAACGAGGGAGGCATGATGCCGACAATCGTGTAGGCGGCGCCGCCGAGCGTGAGGGATCGGCCGACGACGAGCGGGTTGCCGTCGAACCGTTTGCGCCAGAAGACGTCGCTCAACACCGCGGCGCGCGGTCCGCCGAAGAGCTCTTCGTCAGGATTCAACGTCCGACCGATCGCGGCCGGGACGCCCAGAACGGCGAAGAACCGCGGCGACACGCGCATCGCTTCCACGCGTTCCGGCAGCGCGCCGGAGGTGTCGGTCATGTTTTCGAAGTAGCTGGCTGCCAGGCCGAGGAAGGTCTGGTTCATCCGGTTCCACTCTTCGAGCCTGCCCGGCGCGACGAGCTGCGTCGCCTGGCGGCGCACGAGGTTGGACTCGTATACCGACACGAGGCGATCGGCGTTCGGGTAGGGGAGCGGCGAGAGCAGCACGGCGTCGACGGCGGAGAAGATCGCCGAATTGGCGCCGATCCCGAGTGTCAAGGTCAGGATCACCGCCAAGGCGAGTGCAGGGCGCCGCGACAGTGATCGGAAGGCGGATCGAAGCTGATCGCGCATGCGTGTTCTCGGGCAGTTGGACGGTTCGCCCGTCCGAGCGGTTAGCGGTGCGCCGCCGCCGCCGGGTTAATATCTTGGCGCATGTCTCCGAGTAGCCTGCGACGTCAGATCGGTCAGCTTTTGATCGCCGGGTTCAATGGCGAGCAGCTCCCGGTCGAGCTCAAGTCTATCGCGGCTGAATTTGGTCTCGGCGGCGTGATTTTGTTCGCACGCAACATTGCCGAACCCGAGCAGGTAGCGGGGGTCTGTGGGGAGGCGGCGCGCCTCCTTCCGGACATGCCTCTCTGGGTCAGCGTCGACCAGGAGGGCGGTCGCGTCGCACGCCTGAAGGCGCCGTTCACCGAATGGCCGCCGATGGCGACGCTTGGCCGCAGCGGCGACCCGAGGCTTGCCGAGCGGTTCGCCCGAGCTCTAGCCTCGGAACTGCGGGCCGTGGGCATCTCGCTCGACTACGCGCCCGTGCTCGACATCCACACGAACCCGAAGAATCCGGTGATCGGAGATCGGGCGATCGCCGACAAGGCCGAAGATGTCTCGACGCTCGGCGCCGTGATCGTCCGCGCGCTGCAGGCGGAGGGGGTCGCCGCCTGCGGCAAGCATTTTCCGGGGCACGGCGACACGAGCGCCGACTCGCACTTTGAACTGCCGATCGTCGAACATCCCCCCGACCGGCTGCGCGCGATCGAGTTCGCGCCCTTCCGTGCGGCGATCGCGGCACAGGTCGCCACGATCATGACCGCGCATGTCTTTGTTCCGTCGCTCGACGACGAGCGGCCCGCGACGTTGTCGAGGCGCATCGTGGCCGATCTCCTGCGAGGCGAGCTCGGATTCCAGGGCGTGATTCTCAGCGATGATCTCGAGATGAAGGCCATCGCTGCCGCGTATGCCGTGCCCACGGCCGCGGTCCTCGCGATCGAGGCAGGCTGCGACGGCATGTTGATTTGCAGCGGCGACCATGCGACCCAGGCTGCCGCGCTCGAGGAAGTCGTGCATGCCGTCGAGGACGGGCGTTTGAAAACAACGCGAGTGGAGGATGCGCTGAAGCGTCAGATCCGCGCCAAAGAACGCTTCCTGGCCACGCCCGCGGCGTCGCGCGTGCTCGCCGGGAAAGCATTGCGGCAGGTGCTCGGCCGCGACGAGCATCAGGCGGTTGCGCACGAGATGGCCCAGTTCCTGTGATGCTGAAGCCGCGCGCCCTGCGGCCCGGCGATCGCCTTGCGATCGTCTCACCAGCCAGTCCGTTCAACCGCGACGAGTTCGATCGCGGCATTGCGGAGATCAAAGCGCTTGGTTTCGAGCCGGTGTACGAAGAATCGGTCTTCGAAAGACAATCGTACGTGTCCGGATCGCCTCAGACGAGAGCCAAGGCGATTCGAGATGCGTGGAACGACCCGTCGATCGCCGGGCTCATCGCGGCGCGCGGCGGCTATGGCAGCGCGCAAGTGCTGCCGCTGCTCGATCGGGAAGAGGCACGCCGCGCATGCAAGCCGTTTGTCGGGTACAGCGACATCACGTCTCTTCTGACGTTTGTGACGCTCGGCTGCGGCGTGGTGTCGTTTCATGGTCCCATGCTCGATCGGCGACTGAGTCGCGGCGCCGAGGGTTACGATCGAGAATCGTTTCTAAGGTGTCTCTCCAGCACCGATCCGATCGGCGAGCTGACGTCAGAGAGCGTCGAAGCAATCCATCACGGCGAATCGACCGGAATGCTCTTCGGTGGCACGTTGACCCAGCTGCTCGCGTCGCTTGGGACGCCGTTCGCCTTTGCGCCGCCGCAGGGATACGTCCTCTTTCTCGACGAGGTTGGCGAGCGGCCGTACCGCCTGGATAGGGAAGTCACGCAATTTCGCCAGGCGGGCCTGCTCGCGCAGGGCGTCGGCGGTGGTGATCGGCCAGCTGCCGAATTGCGACGAGCCTTCCGGAGAGCTTCGCGCGCGAAGCGTGATGGCCGACCTGTTTGCGGAATTTCCAGGTCCAGTGCTGATCGGGTTTCCATCGGGCCACACGACGGGCCCGACGATGACGCTGCCTTTCGGCATATCGTGCCGCGTCGTTGCAGCGGCCGGCCCTGTCTCGTGATCGAGGAGAGCGCAGTCCTGTGAGAGCGACACGTGAGTAGCACGAAGATTCATCTCATCGGAGTCTGTGGCACTGCCATGGCGACGCTCGCGGCGATGTTGAAGCGGAAGGGAATCGACGTTCAAGGATCCGATCAGGACGTCTACCCGCCGATGAGCGACTTTCTCGCGTCCGAAGCGATTCGCGTTTTCTCGGGATACGCAGCGGAGCACATTACGGGCGACCTCGATCTGGTCGTCGTCGGGAACGCGATTTCGCGGGGAAATCCCGAGCTCGAGGAAGTGCTCGATCGCAAGCTCCGCTACTGCTCGCTCCCCGAAGCGATCCGTGAGCAGTTCTTGTGGGGCTCGCGCTCGATCGTGCTCGCCGGCACGCACGGCAAAACGACGACGACGGCGCTGACCGGGTGGCTGCTTACGCACGGAGACGTCGATCCGAGCGTGCTGATCGGCGGCATCGCGCGGAACTTCGGCGACGGAGGTTCCAGTTACCGGATCGGCAGCGGTCGCGACTTCGTCATCGAAGGCGACGAATACGACAGCGCGTTTTTCGACAAGACCGCAAAGTTCCTGAAATATCTGCCGGACATTGCGGTCATCAACAACGTCGAATTCGATCACGCGGACATTTATGCCGACATGGACGCCCTTCGCTTGGCGTTCCGGCGCCTCGTCAATCTCGTGCCGAGGCGCGGCCTCCTGATCATCGGCGCAGACAGTCCGGAAGCACGGGGGCTTGCGGACTTCGCGAAATCGCGCGTCGAGACGTTCGGCCTCGGCGACGACGTCGACTGGCAGGGCCATGACATCGAAGCGGTTGGCGGCTCCACGCGCTTCAAGGTTCGCCGGCGCGGCCTCCCGTTCGGCGTATTCGAGGTGCCGCTTGTCGGCGCGTACAACGTGCGCAATGCTCTCGCCGCCATCGCGGTCGCCACCGAAATTGGGATCAGCGTCGAGCGGATCGGCGACGGCCTGAAGTTGTTTGGCGGTGTCAAACGGCGGCTCGAGGTGGTCGGTGTCGCCGGCGGCGTAACGATTTTCGACGACTTCGCCCACCATCCGACAGCCGTCGCAGAGACGCTCGCCGGTGTTCGTGCGGCGAATCCCACGGCGCGTATCTGGGCTGTTTTCGAACCGCGGTCTGCGTCGTCGTGCCGCCGCATTTTTCAGGATGACTTCGCGCGCGCCTTTGCGTGTGCCGACAACGTGCTCATCGCGCCGGTGTTTCGGTCCACGCTGCCGGAATCGGAGCGACTGTCGGTGCCTCAATTGGTGCGGGACCTGACTGGCTGCGGCCAGTCAGCGCGCGAAGCGACGTCGATCGACGACATCATCGCGACGGTCGTCGGCGAGCACCAAACGGGCGACATCGTCGTGCTCATGTCGAACGGAGGCTTCGGCGGGATTCATCAGAAGCTGCTCAAGGCATTGGCGTGAACGATTTCCGGATCGTGCACGCCGGCGACGCGGTGGTGATCGTCGAGTTCGAAGAGCGGATCGATCCGTTGGTGAATGCGCGCGCCATTGCTGTCGCCGACCGTGTTCAGGCCGCCGGCATCGCCGGCGTCCGCGACGTCGTGCCGACCTATCGGGCTGTCGCCGTCTATTTCGATCCGCTGCGGACCGACTACGACACCCTGCATTATCAGCTCGAGCGTGAGGCGAGCGACCCAACGGCACACGTGGACAGCGACCGCGAGCCGGTCAGGATTCCGGTCTGCTACGGCGGAGATGATCTCGGCCCCGATCTCGGAGCCGTCGCCGAAGTGACGAAGCTGACGCAGTCCGAGGTCATCCGCCTGCACACGGCGTCCATCTATCGCGTGTTCATGCTGGGATTCATTCCCGGGTTCGCGTATATGGGCCTCGTCGACAGCCGCATCGCCGTCGCGCGTCACTCGACGCCGCGCGTCCGCGTGCCGATCGGATCGGTTGCGATTGCCGGCGTGCAGACCGGCATCTATCCCGCGGAGACGCCGGGAGGGTGGCAACTGATCGGCCGCACTCCTGTGAAGCCGTTCGATCCCGGTCGCGCCGAGCCCTTCCTCGTGAAGGCGGGCGACGCGGTGCAGTTTTTCCAGATCGATCGGGAAGAGTTTGGCCGATGGGCGTGATTCACATCGTCAAAGCGGGAATGCTGACGACGATTCAGGATAACGGGCGGTGGGGATTTCAGTCGCGAGGGGTGCCGGTCGCCGGTCCGATGGATCCGTATTCGCACCGGCTCGCGAACGCGCTCGTCGGCAATACGCCCGATGCCGCAACGTTAGAGGTCACGCTGCTCGGTCCTGAACTCCAGTTCGATGACGAGCGTGTGGCGGCGGTTGCGGGCGCGGAATTCGAGTTGGCGCTGGACGACGAGCGCCGTTGCCGTCAACCAGCCGTTCACCGTTCGCGCCGGCTCCCGGCTGCGCTTTGGCCGGCGCGTTCACGGTGCGCGATCCTATGTCGCCATTTCCGGCGGCATTGCCGACGCCTTCCGTGCTTGGCAGCCGTGCGACCCATTTGATCAGCGGGATGGGTGGCATCGCCGGCCGTGCCGTCAAAGCCGGAGATCGCGTGCCCCTCGGGCCCTCGCGATCGAGCGCGACGCGAAGCGTGGGCCGCGCGAATTTGCTCAGTGGGCCGAACCCGAACCGACGCGCCACCGGTTGGGACGAATCGCCCGCGCGCGTGCGGATTCTCGCCGGTCCGCAGGTCGAGTATTTTTCATCCGAGTCGATCGATCAGCTCCAATCGGCGCCGTACGTCATCAGCGCGCGGTCGGATCGTATGGGCTTCAGGTTGGACGGCCCGGTGCTTCGCCACTCGCGAGGCGCGGACATCGTGTCGGATGCGACGCCGCTCGGCGTGCTGCAAGTGCCGGCGTCGGGACAGCCGATTCTGCTGATGGCCGATCGGCAGACGACCGGCGGCTATCCGAAAATCGCGACGGTGATCACCGCAGATATGTCGGTCGCCGGCCAGCTCGGTCCCGGCGACAGGATTTCTTTCTGCCTGTGCTCGCCGCGCGAGGCCATGGCCGCGCTCATCGCGCAGGAGCGCGCGCTGATGGCGTTCGAGAGACGTCCATGACCTTCGGCGACGTGCTGGCGCAGCACTTCGCCGCGGATCGGATTCGCGCGGACGTTCCCCTGGCGCCGCTCACGACATTCCGCGTCGGCGGCAGGGCGGACTGGCTGCTCGAGACGCGCAACAGCGATGAGATCGTGCTCGCGCTCGCGCTCGCGCGCGAGCGGGCTGTTCCGGTCGCCGTTCTCGGCGGCGGGTCGAACGTATTGGTGGCCGACGCGGGCGTTCGCGGATTGATCGTGCGCCCACGCGGCGGCGACATCCGCCGTCTCGACCAGGATCGCGTACACGCCGACGCCGGGGTTACGATCAACGGTCTCGTGCGGTGGTTGATCGGCCACGCCGCCGCGGGGCTCGAGGCATGGGCCGGCACGCCCGGCACGGTGGGAGGCGCCGTCTATGGCAACGCGCACTTCGGCGGACGGCTCATCGGCGATCACATCACGGAGGCGCGCCTCGTCACGCGCGACGGGCGCGTTGCCGACCTCCCCGTCGACGCGATGGGATTCGGCTACGATCGCAGCCGATTGCAATTGTCCGGCGAAGTCCTGTTGTCGGCGGTCTTCCGGGTTCAGCCCGGCGATCCTGTGGCGATGCGCACCCGTGCGCGGGAGTCGCTGGCGTTCCGCAAGCGGACGCAGCCGCTCGACACGCCGAGCGCCGGCTGTATTTTTCAGAATCCGGATCCCACCCGCGATCCCCTGCCGGCGGGCATCCCGTTCTCGGCCGGCGCGCTCGTCGATCGCGCGGGCCTCAAAGGCGTATCGGTTGGCGGTGCGCGCGTGTCACCGGCGCACGGCAATTTCATCGTGAACGACGGGACCGCGTCGGCGGCCGACATTCGACAGCTGATCGAGCGCTGCCGGCAAACCGTCCGCGACCGCTTCGGCGTCGAGTTGCGGGAAGAAATCGTATACCTGGGCGACTGGGTGAACACCTAGCGCGGCGGCACTCACGAATCACGAATCAGCAATCACAAGATACCAACCACCAACCACCAATCACCAATTCCATGTCCACCCTGCTCATCGAAGGCGGTCAGCGCCTGTCCGGATCGGTCGACGTCGAAGGCAACAAGAATTCTGCGCTGCCGCTCCTCGCCGCATGCCTGCTCACGAGCGAGGAATGCGTGCTGACGAACGTACCGCGCATCAGTGATGTCGAGGTGATGGCGCGGCTGCTGCTGGACGTCGGCGCCGAGGTCGAGGGCATCGGAAGCTCCACGCTCACCGTGCGATGCCCGACGGTCACTAAGGAAGAGCCCGACGCGTCGCTCGTCGGAAGGCTTCGCGGGTTCGGTGCTCCTGCTCGGGCCGCTGCTCGCGCGCAGAGGCCGCGCCAAGCTGGCCGCGCCGGGCGGCGACTTTCCGGCGCGCCGCACGATCACGACCCATCTCGAAGCGCTTGCGGCGATGGGGGCTCGAACGATCGAGGCTCACGGGGTCGCCGGCTACGAGCTGGAGGCCGCCGACGGTCTCAAGCCGACTTCGCTGTATCTCTACGAGGCGTCGGTGACCGGCACCGAGACTGCACTCCTGGCAGCCGCGGCGGCCAACGGCGTCAGCGAGATCCGTCACGCCGCTTGCGAGCCGCACGTCGTCGAGCTTTGCGTCTTTCTGCAGAAGCTGGGCGTCGGCATCACAGGGCAGGGGACAACCACCATACGCGTGGAAGGCGGGATGAAGCTCCACCGCGCCGACCATCGTTTGTGGGGCGACTACATCGAAGCCGGGAGTTGGGCCGTGGTCGCCGCGATCACCGGAGGCGAGATCGACATCCGCGGCGCGCGCGCGGAGGACCTGGAGGTCGTCGCCGCCGTCCTCGCGCGGATGAACAGCCGCTGCCGCATGGAAGGCGACGTGTTCCGCGTCGAGCAGTCCAACGTTCAGGGTGCGGGCCGTGTGACGACGAGCCTGTGGCCTGGATTCCCGAGCGATCTGGTCAGCCTCGTCACCGTGCTCGCGACCCAGGCGCAGGGCCGGACGCTCGTGCACGACTGGCTTTACGAGCTGCGGCTCTTCGCGCTCGAGCAGCTGAGTGGAATGGGGGCCGATCTGTTCCTCTGCGATCCGCACCGCATCATCGTGACTGGACCACGAAAGCTGCGCGGGCGTCCGCTCGACAGTCGCGATCTGCGGTCGGGGATGTCGCTCATCGCGGCGGCGCTCGCCGCTGACGGACAAAGCCGGCTGGCGCCGCTCGAAACGGTGGAACGCGGTTATGGCCGCCTTGTCGAACGACTGCAGGAGCTCGGCGCGAAAGTGGCGAAGCTGCCGTAACCGCGCTACTGTCGGCCGCCCGGCTTTTTGACTTCCGGCTCTTTCGGCGGTTCGGCGATCGCCGGGATCTCCGCGAGCGGCGCGAGCGAGTCGCGTCCGACCCGGAAGGGGCGGAGATCGGCTTCGGTCAAATCGAGCACGCGGATGATGTGCGGCGTGAGCGTGAGGATGATGTCGGTCTGGTCGATCGTTTTCGTGTTGTGCGCGAAGAGATGACCGACGAGCGGCACGTCGCTCAAGCCGGGAATGCCGTCGAGCGCCCGCCGTTCGTCGTCCCGAATCAGCCCCGCCAGCATATTGGTTTCGCCGTCGCGCAGCCGGATGGACGTATTGATCTCGCGGTTGCCGAAGGTCGGCAGACCGCCGAAGCCTGTTCCTGAGATGCTCGTCACGGCGATCTTGAGCTGCAGCGTGACGTCGTCGTCGTGATGCGTGCGCGGCACGATGTCGATGTTCACGCCGATGTTCTCGTAGTTGAACGAGGTGATCGGCTGCTGCGGTGTCCCGCCGGTCGCGATCGGCGTGAACGTGGTCACCGGCACCGGCACACGTTCGCCGAATCGCGCCTGCGCGGGCGTTCCTTCAATCGTCCGCAGCTGCGGGTTTGCCAGCGTGCGCGTGTTCGTGTCGCTCTTGAGCAGACGATAGTAAAGCGACGGAATGTTGGCGAGCAGAATGTCGGACTCCGTGAGATTGCGGAGTGTGCGGAGATTGATCGACGAGGTCGTGCCCTGATCGATGCCGACCGATCCGTTGATGCCGGGAGAGCCCGCGGACGCGAGCTGCAGCCCGTACTCAGTGAGCTTCGTGCGATCGACTTCGAGCAGCTCGACGTCGATGATGAGCTCCGGCTTCGCTTTATCGATCGCCGAGAGCACGCGCGACGCGGCCTGGATGTGCTCGGGCGTGTCCTTGATCGTCAGCGCGTTGGTGCCGGTCGTCGGCGAAATGCGCCGTGCATCCAGCACGAGGCGCAGCAGATCCATCGTCTCCTTCAGATCGGCATTGCTCAAATAAAACGTGCGGACGACCTCTTCCTGGTACTCGCGCCGCTTGGCCGGCGTGTCGGGAATCACGGTCACGCTCTTCGGGGCGGTCACGCGGAAGAAGGTGCGCGTGGCACCGGCGACGGTGCTCAGCGCCTCCTCGAGGGAGGCGTTGCGAAGGTCGACCGTGATCGGCGCGTCGCGGAACGCGGGGTCGAAGATCAGGCTGATGTTCGCCATCCGCGCAATCGTGACGAACACATCGCGGCTGGGCGCGTCACGGAAGGTGAGCGAGGCGGGCATCTTGACGCCGGCTGGCAGATCGGTGCCGGCCGGCGGCAGATCGCGCGTGCGCTCGATGAGCGTCTGCAGCTCGGTCTTGCCCTCGCGCGCGACCGCGACTTTCGCGCGCAGCTTGTTGCGCGTCGAGCGCAGCTCCTGGTCGATGTCGCCGTTGGTCGGGTTCAATTCGGAGGCGAGCTGATATTCGACGAGCGCTTCGTCGAGCTTGCTGGTGGCGGCGAACCGCCGCGCGCGAGAGAAATGATCCTGCGATGCACGCAGTTTCGCGCGCTCGAGGTCCAATCGCGCGTCGTTGTCGTTTGGCCGCAGCCTCAGGGCTTTCGTGAATTCGACAACGGCCAGGTCGTAGTCCTGGCGTTGCTCGGCGTCGTGGCCGCGACGCAGGGCGGCCGACGTCGCGCACCCTGCCGCGATCAGCGACACGCCGAGGAGGAGGGCGACGCGCTTACGGCCGCGAGCCAGTAGAAACAACATCAACTCCGCGCGGAATCTTGAACGCGAACGTGGTATCCGGCAGGCCGACATTCTCCTTCAGATTCCCGAAGGAGAAACTCGACTTTCCGCCTTGCCCATCGACCGTGATCAGCCCGCGAATTTGGTACGACACCGGATCGACGATGAGCGTCAGCGACTCGTAATCGCGCTGGGAGGTTCGCGGCACGAGCTTCAGGGCGCGCGTGCCGGCCGGCATGCCCGCGGGCAGCGTGTCGATCGACGCGACGAAATCGCGCGGGAGGTTGCCCTTGCCGGCGAGGAAGAGCGCGGGCGTCGATGCCTGATCGTCTGGCGGCACCGAGCTCACGATCACCTGCTTGTCCTGCGGCAGATATGAATAGATCTTCACGCCATCGGAAACGAACAGCTTTTCTTCTGGCGCCGTGTACTCCCAGCGCATCTTGCCGGGCTTCTTGATGAGGACGCGGCCGCGCTCTGTCAGTTGCTTGCGCAGCACGCCGCCTTGGTACACATGGATGAAGTCGGCCGAGAAGTCCCTGACGCCGTCATATTTTTTCTGGAGCGCGGCGGCGAGCTCGCTGGCCGACAGGTCGGCAGCTCTGCCATTGACCGCGAGCGCGCCACATACGAGGGCGACGGCCGCCAGCCGGCGAAGCAGAACCATGATGCCAACGATAGCACCAACCGTTCGGCTCGGCACGGCTTGGGCGGCGTGGCGCGCTAGGGGGAGTGCTCGACGAGATATCGTGGCTGTGGGGCGAAGATGTTCGCCGCATACGCGGTCCGCAGGGCTCGGCCGTTCCCGTCGAAAGCGACGAAGCTCACGCCACGTTCGATGATCAGCGTGTGTTCGCGTCCGACGATCACATGGCCGAATCCCATGCGCCGGATCGTGTCGAAGTCGAGCCAGGACTCGATTCGGATAGCCGCCTGAACGCCGTCGAGATCGATCGTCCGTCGAAACGGAACCGGTGAATCGATCCACGCCGCCGGCGGCTCGCCAGCTACACCCGCGAGCACGAAATAGTCGTTCCGCGAAGCGCCGACGCGTCCTCCGAGCGCATGCACCGCCGCCGCGAGGTCGGCTTCATCAATCGGCAGCTCACGCGAGGGCTTCAGCACCGTCAGCACGTACCTGGTCTTCGGCGGCAGGCGCGCGACGCTCTCGAAGAGCGTCGGCGTGCTGACCCGCGGATCACGCGCTGTGGGTAGCAGCGGTCCGTAGGCGGCGGCCAGCTCTGCCCGCGCTCGTGCGGTGAGCGCGACTTGGCGGCCGATCGCTTGGTTGTCGCGAACAAGTGCCGGCGCGTACAAGAGGACGTCCGGCATGCGAACGTCTGCGATTTCCGGTCGTGTCCACTTGGTGAAATACGAGAGGCCGTTTTGAACCTGCCAGTTCAAATCGGTCAGCAGGATCGCATGCTGATCGTCGAGCCCGCTCGTCATCGCCGCGAGCACCGCGGACGGACGATGATCGTCGCTGCGGTTCAGCGCCGGGTAGTCCTGGTAAACGCGGCCGGCGGCATAGAGGATCGCGACGGCGGCGACCGCGATCCGGGCACGCGCACGCATGGGTCCGCGTGATGCGGCGTCCGCGATGAAAACCAACGCGGGCGCGACCAGCATCGCGAGGAAGAGGTGGGACGGCAAATAGAAGACGTGTGTATCGCCGACGTTGTAGCTGAATGCGAACAACACGTTCACGAGATACAGCGTCAGCATCAGCATGCCGCGCTGCCACGAGCGACGCGATAACGCAAACCATCCGATGGCTGCCAGCAGTGGCACCGGCCATCCGAACTGCTGACGGAGATCGAAGCCGTACATGGCGACGCGCGCACCAAGCATCGACGACGGCACTCGTGCGACCATCGTCTCGCGCCAATCGGATTTCGTGACGTCGAACCAGAACATGCCTAAAGCGTCGGCGAGCCCACTCGGAACATGGGGCCGCAGCCAGAGCTCGCGCAAGTTCCAGCTGTATTGCAACGCGCCGACAAACGCGATCGACGTGGCGAGAATCACCACGCGGGGCCGCACGAGCGAACGCCACCCGCCTGGAGCCGTGACGAGCAGGAAGAGCGTGTAGCCGGGCAGCAGCAAGACCATCGACAGGTGGTTGCCGAAGCCGAGTGCGTACACGCCGAAAAAGGCGGCCAGCCGGCCGAGGGTCGGTGTGATCGGCCACCGCAGCAACACCAGCAGCGTCGTCGAGACGAGCAGCGCATGCAGCGCGTAGACTTCGGCGATCACTGCTTGACTCCAGAACGTGTACGAACCGGCAAAGAGCAGCGCCGCCGCGATTGCCGCCAGGAGCGATCCGCTCAACTCGGCCGCCGCGAGCACGACGGCGCCGCATGCCAGCGCCCCTTCGACGGCCGACGCGAGATTCAACGCGTGCGCCGGTTCGGAGTGGCTCGCTGCGAGGAACAGACTGCCGATGGCGAAGTAGAGCGGGTAGCCGTCGCGAGGGGAAATGACGGGCGAGCCGACGGTCGCTTGAAACGAACCGGTGTCGCCGAAATCCACACCAGGCAGGAGCGTCGCATGGTAGAGCGCGAAGACGCACGCGCTCACCACGGCGGCCGCGAGCATCCTGCGCACGGCTTTATCGTCGACGTTTGGCGGCGATGAGCGCACGGACATCGGCCAGCGGCCGCGCGTTCACCACGTGGCGGGGCTCGACCCAGCCGCGTCGTGCAGTCGTGAGGCCGAGCTCCATCTGTCGATCGAGCATCTCGGCGCGGTGCGAATCGCTGTCGATCGATACGGTTACGCCGGCGTCGATCGCCCGCCGGGCGAGTGCGCCGTCCATGTCGAGATGCGCCGGGGCGCCATCGATTTCGAGCACCGTTCCGGTTGCGATCGCCGTTTCGAACAGGCGGTCGTAATCGAGGTCGTAAGGCCGTCGATACGGCACGAGCCGGTTGGTGGGATGCGTGATGATCGTGACGAGCGGATGCTGCATTGCGGCGACGTACCGACCCATCAGTTGCGACGGTCCGTGGCCCGCGGCGTCATGCAACGAGGCCAGCACGATATCGAACCGCTCCAATATCCGATCCGGGAAATCCAGTGTGCCATCGGCGAGGATGTCGGCTTCGCATCCGTGAAGAATCGTCATCGGCTTGTAGCGCTCGCGCAGCTCGTTGATCTCGTCTGCCTGCCGGCTGATGCCATCGATTGTCAGATTCCGCGAAGCGCTCGAGTGCGGTGAATGATCCGTGATGGCCATGTACTCGTACCCCAGGGCTGCGCACTGGTCGACCATCGCCTCAACGGAGTCGCGGCCGTCGCTCCACGTCGTGTGCATGTGCAGGTCGCCGCGGATGTCGCTGCGCGCAACCAGCGTCGGCAGTGAGCCGCTCACGCCGCGTTGCAGCTCCTCGTCGCCATTTCTGATTTCGGGTGGGACGAACGGAAGACCGAGCGTTCGGTAGATGTCTTCTTCCGTCGCGCACGGCAGCCTCGAACCATCCGCGGCGAACAGGCCGTCGATGCTCAGACGCAGACCGGCGTTGTCGGCGATCGTGCGCAGTGCCGTCGTATGCCCTCGTGTCCCCGTCAACATCAAGAGTGTGGCCGGCGCGGTCTCTTCGGATGGAAACCGTATGCCGACCTGGACGCGTTCGAAAAGCAAGTAGAGCCGGCGTGGACTTCGGTGCAGGCACCGCGATACCTCCGGCAGCCGCGCGAGATCATCGATCGCCGACGCAGGATCATCGGCGGCCGCGACGATCTCCACGTCGCCGACGGTATCCTGACCGCGCCGCAGGGAGCCGGCGGTCGAGGTCCATGCGACGCCCGGCGCGGCGTTCAGCCGCGCGAGCAGCGGGTCGGTGATGTCGGCCGCGCGCCCAAGAGGGATGCGCGGCAGATTCGCACGGAGCAACGGCAACGCCGCGCGAATTGCCAGCTCCAGCGATTCGCTCATTCCGGGCAGTGCTCGTACCTGCTGAAGATCGGTTGCGAGCGACAGATCAGTGAGTGACGTGGCGCCGAGCCCTTCGTGAATCGCGGCGAGTTGCTCAATTGAAACCGCGTCGGATTCGTAGAGCCACCGAAGATCGGCAGGCAGATCCGCAAGCGCCGACTCCAGCAGGACCCACGCGCCCGCGTCGTACATGTGCTGCAGGCGCCGCAACAATTCGGGGTCGACATCCGGAGAGCTATCGAGCAGCGGGCCGAGATCGCTATCGGATTGGACATCGTGCCGGCGCACGAGATCGGCGGCGGTCGCGAAAAGCTCGCGGTCGGCCCCGTCGCCGCGAATGGCGGCGAGCAGCGCGAGCTGCTCGAGCGTACGATCCAGGGGAGCAGGGTCCCGGCGGGTCTCGGCAGGAATCGAGAGCTAGCCTTTCAGTGCCCCGGGCTCCGGCGTTGCCTGCTTCGGGGCCTCTTTGGTTTCAGTCGGCAGGTTGGCGGCGAGCCACTCGACGATGCCGCCCTTGAGGGCCGCGGCGCGATATCCTTGTCGAATCAGCTCGGCCGCGACATGCGAGCTCGCGAGCTCGTTCGGATCAGAGTCGTAGACGACGATTTCTTTGTCGCGTGAAAAGGGCTGCGGTGAGCCTTCGGGCGCGTAGCGGACCGCACCAGGCAGACGGACGGTGCTGTGCTCGTACGGGTATTTGAGACGCGCGTCCACGAGAACCGTCGGTACGCCGCCGTCGAGTTTCTGTTTGAGATCTTCCTTGGTAATCCGGGGGACGGCCACGCGGTATTGTGGTCGCGCCGCGCGAACACTGTCAACGTACGAGCGGACTTCGGTTAATTGGCCGCGACGCGGCCGAAGGGCAGAACGCGCGGAGCAGCAGGCGTCTTCGCGGGCGCCTTCGGCGCGGGGACGATGGTCTGGTGCGGCTTCGGATCGATCGCCCAGCCCGATGAACGGCGGCCGCAGTGCGTGCACCGGAGGAAAATGGACCCTGGCTCGCACGAGACACCGAACTCATGGCGACCCGAGAGATAGCAGTTGAACCAGTTCCACATCGCAGGCATGTTGATTGCGTTGCCGCTCACGCTCTGGCAAGAGTAATGCCGATGTCGGTTTTGCGCATATTGTCCAAGATTTTGATCCTCTCTCGCGTCCTGCGCACTGCATTCAGCGTCAAACCGGCACACTCCTGATGGCCTTTCGAACGTTTTTGTAAGAAGATGCGCTCAGGCAAATGCCCTGATGGCCAAGCAATTGGAGGTGGTCGGTCGCCGTTACTGGATCATCTCTGAGCCGTACGCCCATGGCTGGCGTGCGAGGGTCGTCGAACTCGTCGACGTCGCACGAAATACAACTGAACCCGTCGGCATCGAGGCGACCGCCCAGACGCGAGGCGCGGCCGACGAGGCCGCCGAGCGCAAGCTGCTGCGTTTGCTGCACGCCCGCTAGTCGACCCGACGCACATATCCTTCGCAGCGAAGTACGGGCAGCGCCGGATACTTGCGGAACCGCGAGTCCACTTCGGACAAGCGGCACAACCAAAAACTCGATCCTTTCGACGACGTCACCGTTTGCGCGTGTGCGCAGGTGGCGCAAAGGCCCGCGCGTCCTTCGTCTGATGGCTTAGAATCGGAATCGGCTGTGATCGGCACGACTGTTGGCCATTATCGGATCATCGACCGCCTGGGCGGCGGCGGCATGGGGATCGTCTATCGCGCCGAGGACGTCCGCCTGGGCCGTCAGGTCGCCGTCAAATTTCTGCCCCCTTCGCTCGCGGCCAGCCCCGAATCGCTCGATCGATTCCGTCGCGAGGCTCGGGTCGCCTCGTCGCTGAACCATCCGAACATCTGCACGATTCACGACGTCGGCGAGCACGAGGGCGAATACTTCATCGTCATGGAGCTGCTCGACGGGCGCACGTTGAAAGACGAGATCGCGCGCGGTCCGTTGGGGTTCGAGCGCGTCCTCGAGCTCGGCATCGAAATCGCCGATGCGCTCGATGCCGCACATGCGAACGGCATCGTTCATCGCGACATCAAGCCGGCGAATATTTTCGTGACGCGTCGTGGTCAGGCGAAGGTGCTCGACTTCGGCCTGGCGAAGCTGTCGGCGGCGAGCACGCCGTGGATGACTGCGGACGCGGGGCAGACCCGCGCTGAGGACGATCAAGTCACGTCGATCGGCACGACGCTCGGCACGGTCTCCTACATGTCCCCCGAGCAGGCGCGCGGGCAGGAACTCGATGGGCGGTCCGATTTGTTTTCGTTCGGCGTCGTGCTTTACGAGATGGCTGCCGGTGCGCTGCCGTTTCAGGGCCAGACGCCGGTTGCGATTTTCGAAGCACTCCTCACGCGCACACCTCCGGCACCTTCGAGCCTGGTTCCTGCCCTGTCGACCGAGTTCGATCGCATGGTCTCGAAAGCACTCGAAAAAGATCGCGACATGCGCTACCAGACGGCTGCGGACCTCCGCGGCGATCTGAAGCGCCTTCGCCGCACGAGCGAATCGACGGCCGTGCCCGCCGCGGCTCACATCGCCAGTCCGGCGCCTTCGCGCCGCCGGCCGTTTGCGCCGTGGAAACTGACCGCCGGCGTGGCGGCCGCGGTTGCCCTCGTCGTGGCGGGTGTGTTCATCCGCTCGAGTCGCACCCGCGCATTCAGCGAGCGCGACTCCGTGGTGCTGGCCGACCTCGCGAACTCGACCGGCGAGCCGGTGTTCGACGGCACATTGAAGGAGGCGCTCGACGTTGAGCTGCGCCAGTCCCCATTTCTCGCGATTCTCCCCGAGCAGCGTGTGCAAACCACACTGCGGCTGATGGGGCGCGGCGCCGACGCGCGAATCACGCCGGAGATTGCGCGCGACATCTGCCAGCGGACGGGCAGCAAGGCAACGATCGGCGGCTCGATCTCCCAGCTGGGCAAGAGCTACGTGATCCTGCTGGATGCAACGAATTGCCGAACGGGCGACAGCCTCGAGAAGGAGCAGGTTCAAGCCGACGGCAAGGACGATGTGCTGAAGGCGCTCGGGGCGGCGGCCGGGAAACTGCGCCACGGTCTCGGCGAGTCGCTGTCCTCGATCGAGAAATACGACGCGCCGATCCAGGATGCGACGACCTCGTCTCTCGACGCACTGAAGTCGTACAGCCTCGCCGTGAATACTCGCCGGCAGCTCGGGGACGGGGCGTCCGTTCCGTTGTTCAAGAAAGCGATCGAGCAGGATCCGAACTTCGCGCTGGCGCTCGCTCGGCTCGGCACCGTATATGACAACCTCGGCGAACAGCAGACCGCGCGCGAGTACGTGAAACGGGCGTACGCATTGCGCGATCGGGTGAGCGAGCCCGAACGGCTGTACATCCTGACCCGCTACTACACCACGGTCGAGGAAGCGACGCAGAAAGCGCTCGACACCTACGCCGTCTGGATCCAGACCTACCCGAAGGATTACGTCGCGCGCGTGAACCTGTCGAACATCTATCAGAATCGTGGAGAGCACGACAAAACGGTCGAAACGTTGCGCGCCGCGATTGCGCTCGCGCCCGATCAGCCGCTGCCGTACGGCAATCTGGCGAACGCGTACATATCGCTAGGGAAGCTCGATCAAGCGCGGACCACAATCGACGATGGCATCAAACGCGGGCTTGATTCGTTTGGATTCCGGTCTGAGTTGTACATGCTCGCGTTTCTGCGGCACGATGAAGCGGAAATGGCGCGGCAGGTCGAGGCGGCTCGGAAGTTTCCCGAAGGGTTTCGGTTGCTGTCGACACAGGCGCAGCTCGCGGACTACGCGGGTCAGCTGACGCGCGCGAAGAGTTTTGCCGAGCAGTTCGCGTCCGAGTCGTCGTCCAGAATGGGGCTGAAGGGCTCCGCGGCGAGCCTGTGGACCGATATCGCCCAGGCGGCGGCGCTCTTCGGCGATGCCGCCTCGGCGCACGAGGCGCTGCGACGGTCGCTCGCGCTCGAACGCAGCGTCGCCACGCTGTTGAACGGCGCGTTCGCCATGGTGGCTGCCGGCGATGTGGTGGCTGCGCGTCACATGCTCGAGGAAGTGCGGCGCCTGCCCGATGCGTCGCTCGAAAGCAATCAGATCGGCCTGACGCTCGTCTCCGCGCTGATTGAGGCGCACCAGGGCGACCTCAAGCCGCTGAACGATATGCCCGTTCCACAGGATCAGAACGAGACGGGTGTACTGTTCACGCGGGGCATGGTCGACATCGATCGCGGAAACGCCGAACGCGCGGCTCAAGGGTTCAAACGCATCGCCGATCGACAGACGGCGACGTCGACGTCCTTGTTCACGCCGCTTTCGCATCTATTTTACGGGCGCGCTCTCGCGAAACTCGGCAAACGCGATGAGAGCCGCCGCGAATACGAGCAGTTCCTCGACATGTGGAAGGCCGCCGATCCCGATTTGCCGATTCTGGTCGCGGCCAAGAAGGAGTACGCCGCGCTGCGGTGATCGCGTTTCGGCCGGAGGTCGCCGGCGTTCCTGAATCGCCGCTCGTGCAGATCGCCACGGTGGCCGAGGCGACACCGAATGCAATCAAGCTCTGCTACGGCGAGTCGGACGAGCCGACGCCGGAGTTCATCTGTCGGGCGGCGAAGGAAGCGCTCGACGGCCACCACACCTTCTACACGCATACGGCAGGCTACGCGGCGCTCCGCGAAGCGATCGCAGCCAAGGTCTTCGAACTGCATGGCGTCGAATATCAGGGCGCCGAAATCATGTGTACGGTTGGGGCTTCGATGGCGGTTTTCATCGCCATCCGAGCCTGCGTGGGGCCGGGCGACAACGCCATCGTGATTACGCCGGCATACGCGATCTTTGCAAACGCCGTCCGGCTTGTCGGCGGAGAGGCGCGCGCCGTGCCGCTGGTGCTCGACGGCAAACGCTTTTGCCTCGACCTCGATCGCGTTGAGCGTGCGATGGACGCGGGCACGCGGATGCTGATTGTGAACAGTCCATCGAATCCGACGGGCTGGGTCATCACCGTCGAAGAGCAGCGCGCACTGTATCGGCTGGCCGAAAAGCACGACGCGATCGTTCTCAGCGACGAAGTGTACGAGCGGATCGTCTTCGACAATGCGATCGCGCCATCGTTCGCGCCGGTTGCGGCCGATCGCGACCACCTGATCGTGGTGAACAGCTTTTCGAAAACGTACAACATGACCGGGTGGCGCCTCGGCTGGGCGCAGGGCAGCGAGCGGCTGATTCGTCTGATGTACTCCGCGGCGGAGTTCATCACGTCCAACCCGGCGGCGATGGTGCAGCAGGCCGGTCTCGCCGCGCTTCGCGACGGCGAGCCGTACGTCAGGGACCTTCGCGCCCGCTACGCGGCGCGGCGGCGGCAGACGCGCGACGTCGCTGGCGGCCGTGCCCGGTGTCTCGCTGCCGGAGGTGGACGGCGCGTTCTACGCATTTCCAAGGATCGACGGTGTAACAGATTCGGCCGCGTTCACCACCCGTCTGTTGCACGAGACCGGTCTGGCCCTGGCGCCAGGCGTCGCTTTTGGCGACGCCGGCGAGGGCCACGTGCGCATCTGCTTCGCCTCGTCGGAGCCTGTGGTGACCGACGCGATGGAGCGCCTCCGGTCATTTGTTTCGCGAACCGACGCAGGGTCCGCGCCGTCGCACGCGCCTCCTATGCCATGACGAGCGGCTGCGGATCAAACCTGTAGCTGATCGAGGGCACCGTCGCGGAGGCCATGGCAGTCGCCAAACTGCCGGGCCATCCCATGCCCACGACGTGCGCCTCGATCTCGACGAAGCAAAGATAGACGAGGGAGGGAGCGACGCTCAGTGATGCCGAGAGCGACTTCTGCACGTTGAACCCGAAGTCCAGGTGGATTTCTCCGGTCGCAATCTCGTTCCACGACTCGTACAGGCCGCCAGCGGTGGCGCTTATTTCCGCCCACTCGTTCATGCCGTAGATTGTCAGCCCGACGCTTCCGCTGCTCGTGACCAAACTTGTGTTCAACGAGTTCGTCGACCATTCGAAGGATACGTCGGACTGGCGGAAATCGTCAGCGTACCAACCGTCATCGGGTGAAAGAAGATGCCGACCCTCGCGGTACTCGCTTCCGCCATTGAAGCCGCGCGTCTGCGAGCTCACCGCGCTTCCGCTGATCTGTCCGTTCACGCTCGCGGAAACTGAGAGCGTCGGGTTGGAGACGTTCGCGAGCAACGTGGGAATGGAGTCGGCGAAATCGAACGGCGGCACAACCGTTCCGGAGATGCTGCCTGGAAAAAATCCTCCGATTCCCGGTGGAACTTTTGGAAATGGCAGTTTCCTGCCGGCGCGCTCCTTGTGCCATCGCAGCAGTCCGTCGAGCGTTTTCTTGTTTGCCGGATCATCAACGGCGACCGTGGATCCGCCTTTGAGCCGGCTAAACAGTCGGGCGCCCTGCTCGAGCATCGCGTTCCGGCTGTTCGAACCCTCGCTCAGGATCGCCTTGGTCGCCGCTGTCACCCGGCCGGCGAAACCTGCCGGAATCTTTGCCCCTCCGAGACGTAGGAGCTGCATCACGTCCTTCTGCTGTTTCGTCATTCGCGTGTTCCGAGCCATCTCGCCTCCTGACCTGAGTGCGCCAATGCGACATGGTAGCGCTGTTCGGCTCGTCGAAGACTGACGAAGGGCGTCTGTGGAGGTAACTGGCCTTGTGTCCGGGTAAAGATTTGTGCGGGCGGGATTTCGAGGATGAGAATTTGGTGGACGGCAGGAGGCTCGAACTCCCGACCTCCGCGTTGCGAACGCGGCGCTCTCCCAACTGAGCTAGCCGCCCACTGGCGAAAACACCGATCCTAACACGTTTGCTATAGTCGATCGATGGCGCAACTGCGGCGACTCGGCGTACTCACCGGCGGCGGCGACGCGCCCGGACTGAACGCCGTCATCCGCGCCGTCGTCAAGTCGTCCGCGAACAGCGGCATCGAATGCATCGGCCTCGAGGACAGCTTCGACGGCCTGATCGAGCCCGATCGCTCGCGCGTGCTCACGCCGCGCGACGTCACCGGCATCCTGCGGCTCGGCGGCACGATTCTCGGCACCGTCAACCGCGGCAATCCGTTTCACCTATCCGGTCGACACGTCGGAGGGCACTCACGACTACTCCGACCGCGTCGTCGAGATGTTCCACAAGATGGGGCTCGACGCGCTGGTCGTCATCGGCGGCGACGGCATCGCTCGCCATCGCGTCACCAGTTCTTCAAGACGCGGCATTCCGATCGTCGGCGTGCCGAAGACGATCGACAACGACATCGTCGGCACCACCAACTGCTTCGGCTTCGACACCGCCGTGGCCTTCGCCACCGACGCCATCGATCGGCTGCACACGACCGCGGAAGCGCACAAGCGCATCATGGTCGTCGAGGTGATGGGCCGCTACGCGGGCTGGATTGCGCTGTACGCCGGCGTCGCCGGCGGCGCGGACGCGATCCTGATTCCCGAGATTCCGTTCGACATCGACGTCGTCGCCGCAGCGGCTCCGCGAGCGCGACAGCTGGGGCGCGAAGTTCAGCATCGTCGTCGTCGCGGAAGGGCGCGTATCCGAAGGGCGGGACGCTCGTCGCTGCTCGAAGAGGCGCACGCCGGCTTCGCAGAGCGGCTCGGCGGCATCGGCGCGCAGGTCTGCGCGGCGCTCGCGCGGCGACGACGGGGAAGGAGACGCGATCGGTCGTGCTCGGCCACCTGCAGCGCGGCGGCGCGCCGACGAGCTTCGATCGCGTGCTCGCGACGCGCTTCGGCGGCAAGGCGGTGGAGCTCGCCAAGCAGGGTGAGTTCGGAACGATGGTCGCGTTCGCATCCGCCCGACATCGTCGCGCGGCGGCTCGACGATGTCGTCGGGAAGACGAAGACCGTGCCGATGGACTTCGATCTGCTGCCGACGGCAAAGGCGCTCGGCGTCACGTTCGGTGACTGAATCGAGACTCAGGGCCAAGCATCGGATCGTGTCATCGGTCAGTGTTAGCTCAGTCATGCAAGACGTCGAGGTACTTCAGCGCGCCGCCGGTGTTGAACAGCACGACCGACTCACGCGGCTTGATCGTGCCGGCCTCGACCAGCCGCTGAATCGCGACGAGCGCGGCGCCGCCTTCCGGCGCGGCGCTGACGCCCTCGTGCTTGCCGATCGCGAGCATCCCGTCGACCATCGATGCGTCGGACACGGCGAGCGCGGTGCCGCCGCTCTCGCGCACGGCGCGCAGGATCAGGAAATCGCCGATCGCGCGCGGCACGCGCAGGCCGTCGGCGATCGTCGACGCGCCCTCCCACGGCTCGCGCCTTCTCCGTGCCCTGCTCGAAGCGCGCGCACGATCGGCGCGCAGTCCTCGGCCTGCACCGACACCATCCGCGGCCGCCGGCCGCGGCTTCACCCAGCCGATGCGTTCGAGCTCGTCGAACGCCTTCCACATGCCGACCATGCCGGTGCCGCCGCCGGTCGGATAGACGATCCAGTCGGGCCAGCGCCAGTCCATCTGCTCGGCCAGCTCGTAGGCCATCGTCTTCTTGCCTTCGATGCGGTACGGCTCCTTCAGCGTCGACACGTCGTACCAGCCGAGCGGCCCGCCCTTTTCGGCGGCCATCCGGCCGGCGTCGGTGATCAGGCCGTCGACCAGCGTGACGTTCGCGCCGTACAGCCGGCACTCGTCGACGAACGGCCGCTTCGCGTCCTTCGGGATGAAGACTTCGCACGCCAGCCCGGCGGCCGCGGAGTACGCCGCGGCGGCGTTGCCGGCGTTGCCGGCGGTCGGCAGCGCGATGGTCTGTCGCGCCGAGGTACTTCGCGCGCGTGATCGCCGCCGACTGGCCGCGCGCCTTGAACGAGTTGGTCGGGTTGAGCGATTCGTCCTTGATGTAGAGCCGCTCGAGGCCGAGCGTCGCGCCGAGCGACTTGCGCGTGAAACAGCGGCGTGAAGCCTTCGCCGAGCGTCACCGGCTGCCTCGCCGTCGAACAGCGGCATCAGCTCGCGGTAGCGCCACATGCTCGGCTCGCGGCCGGCCAGCGATGTCGCGCGACCAGCGCGCGCGCCTTGTCGAGATCGTAGCGGGCGAGCAGCGGCGCGCCGCACGAGCAGAGAAGTGTGCGCTGCGCGCGGATCGAGCGCCGGCGCTCCGCACGGAACGGAGCACTCGAGATGGGTGAAAGATACGGACGCGATTACTTGCCGAGCAGCTCCTGAGTCCTTCTTCTTCTGCAGCGTCGTCGATCTGTCTTGATGTGGCTGTCGGTGATCTTCTGGACCTCGTCGAGGCCCTTCTTCTCGTCGTCCTCGGAGATCTTGTGGTCCTTCAGCAGCTTCTTCAGCCGATCGTTGGCGTCGCGGCGCACCTGGCGCACGCTGTTGCGGCCTTCCTCGGTCAGCTTGTGCACGTGGCGCGACAGCTCCTTGCGGCGCTCCTCGGTCAGCGACGGGATCGGGATGCGCACGACCTTGCCGTCGTTGGCCGGGTTCAGGCCGAGGTCCGGACGCGCGGATCGCCTTCTCGATCGCGCCGAGCTGCGACGGGTCGAACGGCTGCGCGACGATCAGCGTCGGCTCGGGAACCGAGAGGCCGGCGAGCTGGTTGAGCGGCATCTTCGACCCGTAGGCCTCGACGTGCACGCTGTCGAGAATCGTGACCGACGCGCGGCCGGTGCGCACGCCGCCGAGCTCGTGCTGCACGTGGTCGAGCGCGGCGTTCATCCGCTTGTTGACTTCGGCGAACAGCCCTTTCAGGTCGTTCACATCCATGTCCAATCGTCCGAATGAGATCGTGGAATCCGTCGAGTCCGGCTCAATCAGGCCGTGACGCAGCGAGCCGATCGGCTCGCCGGAGATCGCGCGCTTGATGTTGCCCGGCGTGCGCAGGTTGAAGACGACGATCGGCAGGCGGTTGTCCATGCAGAGCGAGATGGCCGTCGCGTCCATCACCTTCAGCCCCTGCTCGAGCACCTGCAGGTAGGAGATGCGGTCGAATCGGGTCGCGTCCGGCTTGACCATCGGGTCGGCGTCGTAGATGCCGTCGACCTTGGTCGCCTTCAGGATCACGTCGGCCTTGATCTCCATCGCGCGCAGCGCGGCGGCCGTGTCGGTGGTGAAGTAGGGGTTGCCGGTGCCGGCGCCGAAGACGACGACGCGGCCCTTTTCGAGGTGGCGGATGGCGCGGCGGCGGATGAACGGCTCGGCGACCGCGCGCATCTCGATCGCCGTGACCACGCGCGTGACGACGCCCTGCTGCTCGAGCGCGTCCTGCAGCGCCAGCGCGTTGATGACGGTGGCCAGCATGCCCATGTAGTCGGCGGTCGCGCGATCCATGCCCGCGGGCGCTCGCCGCGACGCCGCGGAAGATGTTGCCGCCGCCGATGACGATGGCGGTCTCGACGCCCATGCTCTGGATCTCGGCGATGTCCTTCGCGATCTGCGTCGCGACGGCCGGGTCGATGCCGTAGGTCTGCTCGCCCATCAGGGCTTCGCCGGAGAGTTTCAGGAGGATGCGCTTGTAGGCGGGACGGCGGGGCGGTCACGAGAGGATTATAGCGATGGCGATGCGATGGCTAATAGAGGCCATCGACCGCATCAGCCTGACTAGCGCTGCTTCGCCGACCTTCAGCCGCGCGAAGCGCGTCACCGATGACCGGTGCGCCGAGCGTCTTGTTGGCCGCGGCGAGCACGTCCTTCACCGTCATCTTCGGGTCGCGGATGGACGCCTGATCGGGCAGCACGACCTGCTGTAGTAGCTCCCGAGCTTGCCCTCGACGATCTTGTCGATCACGTTGGCCGGCTTGCCCGAGCTCTTCCATCTGCGCGCGGTAGATGCGCCTTCTCCTTCTCGAGCACGTCGGCCGGCACCGTCGTCGCGCGACACGTACGCGCGGGCTCGCCGCCGCGATCTGCATCGCGATCTCCTTCACCAGCGTCGTGAACTCCTCGCGCGTCGCGATCGGCCGGCGTGACGCCGCCGAACTCCACCATGACGCCGATCTTGCCGCCCAGGTGGATGTACTGCCCGACGTAGCCCTTGCCGGCATAGCGCACGAAGCGCGGGACGCGCCATGTTCTCGCCGAGCTTGCGCGATGACGGGCGCGAGCGCGCTTGACGACCGGGCCTTGCGGATCCTTCAGCCACGCCTCGTTCGCGCGCGTCGCCGGCCTTCTCGATCTCGGTGAGGACGTCGGCCATCAGCTGCTGGAAGTCCGGCGTCCGCGCGACGAAGTCGGACTCGCAGTTCACTTCGACGAGGATGCCCGACGAGTCGTCCGCGGCGACACGTGTGGCCGATCAGCCCCTCGCTGGTCGCGCGGCCCGCCTTCTTGGCCGCCGCTCGCGAGCCCGCGCTTGCGCAGGATCGTGTTCGCCTCCTCGAAGTCGCCGTTCGCCTCGGTCAGCGCGTTCTTGCACTCCATCATCCCCGCGCCGGTCTGGTCGCGGAGCTTCTTCACCATCGTCTGCCGTAATCGCTGTCGTTGCCATGTCTGTCACTCGTCTCTGCGTGACGAAAGAGGCGCCGGGCCTTCGGTGAGCCGGAAACGCCGGCCTGAGTCCTGAGCGCCTACAGCCCTGAGCTCGTGCTGAGTCTTAGGCCGAGGCCGGCGCCGGTTCGCGGCGGCGCTGCGGTCGCGCGGCGCGCCGCGGGTCCGTTTCGTTCGCCGCGGCTTCTTCGGCCGCCTCGCGCGCCGCGTCGGCGTCGATCGACTGCTTCATGTCGCGGCCCGCCATGACCGCGTCGGCGATGCGCGACGCGAACAGCCGAATCGCCCGCAGCGCATCGTCGTTGCCCGGGATGACGAAGTCGACTTCGTCGGGATCGCAGTTGGTGTCGACGATGCCGATGACCGGAATCTTCAGCTTGCGCGCCTCGTCGACCGCGATCTGTTCCTTCTTGGTGTCGACGATGAACACGGCGTCGGGCAGGCGCGACATGCCGCGGATGCCTTCGAGGTTCTTCGCGAGCTTGCTTGCGCTCTTTCTCGTTGCGCGCGATCTCCTTCTTCGACAGCGTGTCGAAGCGGCCGTCGGTCGCCATCGCTTCGAGGTCGCGGAGCCGGCCGAGGCTGCGCTGAATGGTCGCGAAGTTCGTGAGCAGGCCGCCGAGCCAGCGCTCGTTGACGAAGAACATGCCGCAGCGCTGCGCTTCTTCGGCGATGACGTCCTGGGCCTGGCGCTTGGTGCCGACGAACAGGATCGTGCGGCCCTCGGCGGCCAGGTGGGTGACGAACTCCTCGGCTTCGCGGAACAGCTTCACCGTCTTGCCCAGGTCGAGGATGTAGATGCCGTTGCGTTCGCCGAAGATGTATTCCTTCATCTTCGGGTTCCAGCGCTTCGTCTGGTGGCCGAAGTGCACGCCCGCCTCCAGCAGATCCTTCATCGCGATCGCGGCCAAATGTCCTCCATGCTGCGGTCCGGCGCAGCCGGACTCTACGTTTACCGTTTGCTGAACTGGAAGCGCTTGCGCGCTCCCGCCATGCCGTACTTCTTGCGTTCCTTGGCGCGCGCGTCGCGCGTCAGGAGTCCTTCCGTCTTCAGCTGCTTGCGCAGCTCGAGCGTTGTATTCGACCAGCGCGCGCGCGATGCCGAGCCGCACGGCGCCGGCCTGGCCCGACACGCCGCCGCCGGCGACCGTGGCCAGCATGTCGAACTTGTCGGCGGTTTCGGTGAGGACCAGCGGCGTCTTGATCTGGGTGCGGAGCGCTTCGGTGGGGAAGAACGCTTCGAACGCCCGGTCGTTGACGCTGATGGCCCCGGTGCCGGGGCGGAGAAACACGCGGGCGGTCGATGTCTTGCGGCGGCCGGTTCCGTAATACTGCACTGCTGCCACGTTACGCGACCTCGAGCTTGGAGGGTTTCTGCGCCGCGTGCGGATGATCCGGACCGGCGTACACCTTCAGCTTGCGATACATCGCCTCGCCCATCTTCGTCTTCGGCAGCATGCCGTGCACGGCCTCTTCGACCAGCCGTTCGGGCTTGCTGCGCGCGCACGAGCCGGGCGCGCTCTTCGCGCAGCCCGCCTTCGTACCCGCTGTGCTGCCGGTAGATCTTCTGATCTTCCTTGCGGCCGGTGAGCTTCACCTTCGCCGCATTCACGACGACGACGTGGTCGCCGGTGTCGATGAACGGCGTGTAGGTCGGCTTGTGCTTGCCCTGCAGGAGCCGCGCCGCCACGGTGGCGATGCGGCCGAGCACCTGCCCGTCGGCATCGATGATGTGCCAGCGGCCGCTCGTCGGCGGCCGATGTCGGCGCTGGCCATGAACGTAGACATGCCTGAAAACGCCTTTTCCGAAAACCCGATGTAAGCGGATCCGTCGGGGCGGCTTGGCCAGACCCGGACGAACAGACCAGTCGGGCCCGGTCCAGGCAACGGTAAACCCAAATCATACGTGCCTTTCTGGGGACTGTCAAGGCAGTTCGCGCGATCGTCATGCGGCGCGACCGTGACGATGCCGATAACGACTGCGGACGCACACAGGCTCCGACACACGACAGTTCTGTGATCGGCTGACGGAATCTGTAATCGCGGACTGACGAGACGCGTGCACTCGTCGATCGCAGTTTTCGCGCGGTATGCGCCAGATTTCGCAGGCAGTCGCGCAAGGTCGAGGTTGGTATCAGCTTTGCGCTGGCGGTTGCGCGCCCGTGCTCTTCAACGAAGGACAACCTGTGTTTGGTCTAGGAAAATCGAAAGCCGGTCGTCGGCCTCGACATCGGATCGAGCGCCGTCAAGGCCGTCGAACTGAAGGCCGTCGGGCAAGGGCTACAAGGTCGTCGGCGTTCGGCATCGAACCGGTGCCGCCCGACAGCATCGTCGACGGCGCCATCATCGACGGCGCGGCGGTCGCCGACGCGATCCGCCGCGCTGTTCGACGAACAAGGCGTTCAAGACCAAGGACGTCGCGGCGTCGCTCTCGGGCAACGCCGTCATCGTCAAGAAGATCAACCTGCCGGTCATGACCGAGGCCGAGCTCGCCGAGTCGATCTACTGGGAGGCCGAGCAGTACATCCCGTTCGACATCCAGGACGTCAACCTCGACTACCAGATTCTCGACGCCGGCACCGGCGCCGACTCGAAGGGCACGATGGACGTGCTGCTGGTGGCGGCGAAGAAAGAAAAGATCGCCGACTACACCGGCGTCATCGCCCAGGCCGGCCGGACGCCGGTCGTCGTCGACGTCGACGCGTTCGCGCTGCAGAACGCCTACGAGGTCAACTACGGCCTCGACGCGCAGGCCGTCGTCGTGCTGCTGAACGCCGGCGCGAGCGCGATCAACATCAACATCCTCAGCGGCGACCAGTCGGTCTTCACGCGCGACATCTCGATCGGCGGCAACGCCTACACCGAGGCGGTGCAGAAAGAGCTGAACCTGCCGTTCGAGAGCGCCGAGCAGCTCAAGAAGGGGCAGCCGGTCGACGGCGTCACGTTCGAAGACGTCACAGCCGGTGCTGCACGCGATGACCGAGAACGTGCTGCTCGAAATTCAGAAGACGTTCGACTTCTTCAAGGCCACCGCCTCCTCCGATCGCATCGACCGGATCGTGCTGAGCGGCGGCGCGTCGCGCGTCGACGGCTTCGCCGAGGCGCTGCAGGAGCGCTTCGGCGCGCCGGTCGAGCCGTTCGATCCGTTCCGCACGATCGCGTTCGAGCCGAAGCGAGCTCGGCGTCGACGGACGCCGACGGAGCGTCGATGCCCACGGCGGCCGTCGCCGTCGGCCTCGCGCTGAGAAAGGCGGGCGACCGATGATTCGCATCAACCTCCTCGCCGTCGAGCGCGAGCACGTCGAAGAAGAAGGCCGACGCCGTTTCAGGCCGCGCCAGAAGCTGACCATCGGCTGCAGCCTGATTCTGCTGATCGCGGCGCTGTTCGATCGGCTGGTGGTATCTGGGCGCTCGGCGCGCGAGTCCAGCGACGGTCGACGCCGAGATCGCCGCCGCGCAGCAGGAAACGACGCGGCTGCACTCGGTCATCCAGCAGGTGCAGCAGTTCGAGCAGCAGCAGCGCGCAGCTGCAGCAGCGCGTCGGCCTGATCGAGCAGCTGCGCAAGGGCCAGACGGGCCCGGTCCACATGCTCGACCAGATCAGCCGCGCGCTGCCGCCGATGCTGTGGCTGACCGAGCTGAAGCAGACCGACAGACGCCGAACGAGGTCGTCATCGACGGCAAGTGCACGACGCTGACCGGCGCTGTCGGATTTCGTCGACGAACCTCGAAGCGTCGGGCTACTTCAAGAAGTCGATCGACATCATCAGCAGCACGACCGAGCCGATTGCGCAGCCGCCGGGCGAACTGATCAAGTTTCAGCATGCGCGCGCAGTTCCAGCAGCCGGAGCGGCGAAGACAGCCGCCGACGCCGGCCGGGCACCGTGAAATCCGGTGGATAAGCGAGATTAAAGCTGAGGCGGGGAAGCCCCGATAGCGACTCAGAGCCATGCCGATGGAACTCTCTCTCACAAAGCTTCCGTGGTACGCGCAGATCGGCGCGTTCGTCGTCGCTCGCGCGTCGGCGGCGTGCGGGCGCTTCTATTACTACTACGAGCAGCCGGCGCGCGCCGAGATGGACGTCGCGCGCAGCGCAGCTCGACCGCGCTGCGCGCCGACATCAACAAGGGCCTCGCCACCGCGAAGAAGCTGCCGGAATTCCAGCACGCAGGTGGCGGAGCTCGAGACGCGGCTCGACAACCTGCGCGCGGTGCTGCCGGAAGAAAAAGACGCGGCGGATCTGCTGCGCCGCATGCAGACGGTCGCGGCGCAGTCGAACATCGACGATCCAGGGCTTCAAGCCGCAGGCCGACCGTCACCAAGCAGCTGCACGCCGAATGGCCGATCCGCTCGAGCTCGACGGCACGTATCACAACCTGGCGCTCTTCTTCGATCGCGTCGGCAAGTTCACGCGCATCGTCAACATCAGCGGCCTCGACGTGAAGGGCAAGGAGCGGCCGGAGGCGAACTCGACGATCACCGCGACCTGCACGGCGACGACGTTCGTGCTGCTCGAGAAACCGGCCGGCGAAAGCCGGCGCGAAGCCGGCCGTCGCCGGCGAAGGGCAACTGATCGATGGCCGCGTGTCGCGCTCCTGCTGATCGCCAGTGCTCGCTGCCATCGCAGGCGGCGCCTCAAACGCCGGCAGCGCCCGCTCGGCCGGCCGCGCCGGCGCCGGCGCCCGCTCAGCCTGCGCCGCGCCCGCGCCTGCCGCGCAACCGCCGTCGCCGCCCGAAGACATACGTCTACGACCCGGCGGGGCGTCGCGATCCGTTCCTGAACCTGCTCGGCACCGGCATCGAGCAGCGCAGCACGCTGCGCAAAGGCGACGGGCCCGCCGCGCATGACCGCCGCCGATATCTCGCGTGCGCGGCATCATGCAGAGCCGCGGCAAGCTCGTGGCGATGATTCAAAGGGCCCGATAACAGGACCTACATCGTGCACCAGGGCGACAAGCTCCTCGACGGCACGATCAAGACGATCACGGCGCAGGGGCTGGTCATCCTGCAGGAAGTCAACGATCCGCTGTCGCTTGTGAAACAGCGGGAGGTTCGCAAACTGCTGCGATCACTCGAGGACGCCAAGGAATGACTCTGACGAGGGGCCTCGCCCTGTTTCTGACGGTCGCGCTCGCAAGCGCGCTGCTTCACGCCGATCCGCGCTCGCCGCGGCGCCGGCGCCGCGGTGCACCTGACGGCGATCAGTGCCCGCGTCAGCTCGAAAGGCGCCTCGCTCGTGATCGAGGCGAGCGAACCGGTGGCCTACGTCGCGACACGGCCCGACTCGCTGACCGTGCTCGTCGAATTCCGGAACGTCGCGGCCGACGGGGTCGCCAACTCGTTTGCGCCGAATGCGAAGAGCCCGATCGCCGCGGTGGCGGTCGAACCCGTCGAGACCGAAAGCGTCCCGACGTCGCGCGTGCGCATCACGCTCGCGCAGCCGGTCGCGCACCGCGTGCGAAGCGATCGCAACACGGTCGTCGTCGACTTCGACAAGGCGATCGCAAGCCGGCACGCTCGTGGCCGCGCCCCCGCCGCTCGACGCGATGGCCGCCCTCGAACTCGAGAAAATAGCGCGACCGGAAGAACGAGAACGCCGTCGCGCTCGCCGCGATGCAGCGGCAGCAGGCGCCGCCCGCCCCGGCGCAGGCCGCCGCTCCCGCGCCGGTGCCGCAAACGCCGACGTCGAGTGAGCAGGTCGCCAACACCAGTCAAAAGAAATACGGCGGCCACCCGATCAGCATCGATTTCCAGGGCGTCGACCTGCGTTCGGTGCTGCGCATGTTCGCGGAAGATCAGCGGCCTGAACATGGTGCATCGATCCGGCGGTGCAGGGCACGGTGGACGTGCAGCTGCGCGACGTGCCGTGGGATCAGGCGCTCGACATCATCCTGCGCGCCAACAAGCTCGGATACATCGTCGACGGCACGATCGTGCGGATTGCGCCGCTCGCCGTTCTCGCAGACGAGGAGACGCAGCGCCGCAAGCTGACCGACGAACAGGCGCTCGCCGGCCAGCTGCAGGTGCTCACGAAGACCCTCAGCTACGCGAAGGCCGAAGAGCTGCAGGCCCTGCTCACCAAGAGCGCGCTGTCGCAGCGCGGCATCGTGCAGGTCGATCCGCGGACGAACACGCTCATCATCACCGACCTGCCGGACCGTTTGAACACCGCGAACGATCTCATCGCGACGCTCGACAAGCCCCAGCCGCAGGTCGAGATCGAAGCGCGATCGTTCAGGCGAACAAGAATTTCGAGCGGCGCTCGGCGTGCAGTGGGGCTTCAACGGCGCCGTCGAGCCGGCAGCTCGGCAACACGACCAACCTGGCGTTCCCGAACAGCGGCTCGTCTGAACGGCAGCACCGGCACGACGCAGGGCCCGACCGGCGGCACGCAGACGCCGACCGCCGTGAACCTCGGCGTCGGCGGCGCGACGAGCGCGGTCGGCCTCGCGCTCGGATCGGTGAACGGCGCGTTCAACCTCGACGTCGCGTTGTCGGCCCTCGAAACGACGGGCAACGGACGCATTCTGTCGACGCCCCGGGTCACGACGCAGAACAACATCGCGGCTGAAATCACGCAAGGCACGCAGATTCCGATTCAGACCGTGTCGAACAACACCGTGACGGTCGAGCTTCAAGGACGCGGCGCTGATCCTCAAAGTGACGCCGCAAATCACCGCGGCGAACACCGTCATCATGATGGTCGCGCTCGAGAACAGCCAGGCCGACTTCACGCGATCGATCAACGGTATTCCCCCGATCAACACGCAGCGCGCGACCACGAGCGTGCTCGTCAACGACGGCCAGACGACGGTCATCGGCGGCGTGTTCATCTCAGAACGATCAGGCGCAGCAGGATCGCACGCCGGGCCTCGGCAGCGTGCCGCTGCTCCGCTGGCTGTTCAAGCGGGATATCAACACGACATCCGATCAGGAACTGCTGATCTTCATCACCCCCCGCATCATCAAGAGCTGAGAAGGACCGATGCGTATACGTTCACGTGCTCGATTTTTCTGCGCCGCCGCGATCGTCGTGGCAAGCGCCTCATGCGGCGACGTGATCCGGCAGGGTCAGTCGCCGGTGGTCCTCGTGCTGAATTCGCTCGGCGGCACGCAAGGCAACAAGCCTGGCACGTTCGGCAGCCCGTTGAGCTCCGACGTGATCACCAACGTGATATCTCCCGCGCCCTGCTCGGTGGATAGCCCGTGTCCGACGATCTTCAACGATCTCGGTCAGGCGGTGCTGAGCCTGGCACCGAAGGATCTGTCGGTCGCGCCGACGTCGAACAACGTGGTCACCATTACGCGGTATCACATCGACTACGTGCGCACCGACGGCCGCAACGTGCAGGGCGTCGACGTGCCCTACTCGGTCGACGGCGGCGCGACGGGCACCGTGCCGGCCAGTGGAACGTTCTCGCTTCCATTCGAGCTGGTGCAGTCGGTCGCCAAAGCGCAGGCGCCGCTCGTGCAGCTCCGCAACAGCCCGCAATTCATCAACACGATTGCCAGGGTGACGTTCTACGGCAAAGACCTGGTGGGCAACGACATCTCGGTGACCGGCCAAATCCAGATCAACTTCGCCAACTTTGGGGACCAATGAGGACCAGGCTCTTTCAATTCGTGGCCATCGGCGTCGCCGCGCTGGCGGTGGCGTGCGGCGTTCATCAAACCGACGTGCCGGCTCTGTCGGGACCGTCGACCCTTGCGCACACCGTGACGATCACGGTCACGCCGGACAGCGTCACGCAGAACGGCTCCGACACGGCGGTCGTGCGCCTGAAAGGGTTCGGACCCGACGGACCCCTCACGAACTGCGCGCCGGCGTCCTCATGTCAAGTGCGGCTTGATATCCTGGACGACAAGGGGACGCCAGACGACCTGCTCGGCGGGACGCTCTCGATTCGGACGGTGCAGCTCGATTCGAGCGGCAACGGATCGGCCATCTTCACCGCTCCGCAGGCGGTTCAGCCTCCGAGCGGACCGCAGATGGTGAACATCCGCGCCACGTTGATCGCCTCCGATGCCCAGGGATCGTCTCCTGCGAATGCGACGATCCGCATCGTGCCGATCGGATTCATCATTCCATCGAACAGTGTGCCGACCCCACAGTTCACGTTCTCGCCCGCAACCGCGCTGGCGAACACTGCCGTCGTGTTCGACGCATCGACCAGTTGCGCCGTTCAGCTCGATTCGGCGGGCCATTGCTCGACGTTCATCACCGACATCGCGAATTTCAGCTGGGACTTCGGAGATGGAAGCGGCGGCTCCGGTGTCAGCGCCACGCATTCATTCGCGAACGCGAACTCGTATGCGGTCAGGTTGACGATCACGAACAAGCAGGGGCTGTCGAACGTTGTCACCCATACCGTGACCATTGGCGCGGGCAGTCTCCCGTCGCCGAAATTCACGTTCTCGCCAACATCACCGGCCGCGGCGCAGCCGGTGCAGTTCAGCGGCAGCCAGTCGACCGCGGGTCTCGGACACGTCATCAACCAGTACATCTGGAATTTTGGCGACGGCTCTCCGACCGCGACCGGTGCCAACGTCTCGCATACGTTTGCCGTGGCTGCGCAGTACAACGTCACGCTGACGGTTGTCGACGACAGCGGCCAGCAGGCGTCCGCGAGCTCGACGGTGCCCGTCGGCACCGGCGCGCCGACCGCAAACTTCACGGCGGCGGTCACCGGTATTCACACGATGACGTTCGATGCCAGCGCCTCGACGGCGCAAGGCGGTGCGACGGTCACGCAATATCAGTGGTCGTTCGGCGACGGCAGCTTCGGCGGGCCATCGGCCGCGCCGTCGATTTCACACACGTTCGTGGCCGCCGGGACCTACACTGTCACGGTGACGGTCACCGACAGCCTCGGACGAACCGGAATCTTCTCGTCCGCTGTTTCGGTGCCATGACGAATGGCGGAGCAGCCCCGAATCGATGATCTGCGACGCCGGGTCCAGAAGGATCCGGCGTCGATCGCGTTCGCGCAGCTGGCAGAGGAATGCCGGCGCGCGGGCGCTTACGAAGAGGCCGTGTCCGTCGCACGGGCGGGCCTGACGATCCATCCGGGTTACCTTTCCGCCCGCGTCACGCTCGGGCGCGCGCTCATCGAGCTCAATCAGCTCGACGACGCCCAGACCGAGCTGCAAATCGTGCTGAAGAGCGCCGCCGAGAACCTCGCGGCGATCCGGGGCGTCGCCGAAATCCATCATCGCCGGGGGCATCTCGAAGACGCGCTCGAGCACTATCGAGCGGCGCTCGCCCTCGCCCGCAACGATCCGGATCTGGAGCAGACGGTCGCCGATCTTGCGCGGAAGATCGGACCGGAGCAGCCGAAGCCGGGCGCGGGCGGTCTGACGCTCGAGCAAATCACCCAGGAGCTGTCGTTTCACAAGCCGCCGACCGTACGGCCCGCCGCGGCAACGACGGCTGAACCCGCCGGCCACACTCGCGAGCGCGCGTCGAAAACCATCGCGGCGCTCGAAGAGTGGCTCGCGGCCATTCATGGCGCACGCACCGACCGCGACGCTTAGTCGACGTCACAGCGCGATCGCCGCCGAGCTCGCCGCCCGCAATCTCGAGGCGCTCGTCGTCACCGCGCTGCCGAACATCCTGTACCTCACGAATTTCGTCGGCAGCTCCGCGATCGTCCTGATCGAGCGGGAGCGGCTGCAGTTCATCACGGATTTTCGCTACGTCACCGCCATTTCCGAAATGCGCGGCACGCCATACGAGTGCGCCGCGCTCGAACTCGTAACCGTCGAGGGATCGTACGATGCGGCGCTCGCCGCTGTTCTTGCGAAACGGACCGGCGCCGTCGGATTCGAAGCAGCTCACCTGACCGTGAGCCGCCACAATTGGCTCACGTCGACGCTGGCGCAATCGGCACACGCCCCCGCGCTCGTGCCCGTCGAGGGGATCATCGAGCGCGCGCGACTCAGAAAGGATGAGTACGAGCTCGCGGCTCTACGCGAAGGCGCACGCCGCCTGTCAAAGGTGGCGCAAGGCGCATTCACTGAAGTGCGCGCGGGCCGCACCGAGCGCGAAATCGCGCAGGCGATCGACGGACGCATGCTGAGCGCAGGGTTCAGCCGTCCCGCCTTTGATACGATTGTCGCCGCCGGACCGAACGCTGCGCTTCCACATGCGCACCCTGGCGAGCGAAGACTGAGCGAAAGCGACCTCGTAGTGCTGGACTTCGGCGGGGTGTACGACTCATACTGCGTCGACCTCACCCGAACGGTATCCGTCGGGCGCGCCAGTCCGCGGGCGCGCGAGGTGCACGCGGCCGTTCTCGAGGCCCACGATCGAGCAGTTGCAGCGGTCCGGCCCGGACAATCTCGGTTCGCGATCGACGCCGCGGCGCGCAACGCGCTTGGCGCCCGAAAGCTCGGCGACGCGTTCGGGCACGGAACGGGTCATGGGCTGGGGATCGAAGTTCATGAAGATCCCCGCATCACTCGGCTCGTCGCGGGGCAGACGGATTCCGGCGCCGACGATAACGTGTCGCCCGGAATGGTCTTTACGATCGAGCCGGGGGCCTATCTCGCGGGCTGGGGCGGCGTGCGCATCGAAGACGATGTGCTCGTGACCGAAAGCGGGGTTGAGGTGCTGACCGACGTGACGACGGACCTCTTGGAACTATGACGCATCCCGCCACTACGTGATCGCATTGATGAATCTCGACGAGCTGAAAAAGATCCTCGAACTCGTACGCGAACACCAGTTGTCGGAGTTCGAGATCGAGCACGAGGGTCTGCGGCTGAAGGTGCGGAAGGATCAGGCGACCGGCGCGGTGCTGGCGGTGACTGAATCGACCCGCCCGCCGTCCGTCGCTCCGCAGGCGATCGTCGCGGGCGTGCCGTCGGCCCCCGCACCGTCGCCCGCCGCAGCCGGACCGGGCGTTGCCGCGCCGATTGGCGATCCCGAAATCGAGCTCGCCGTCGTCAAATCGCCGATCGTCGGGACGTTCTATCGGGCGCCCGAGCCAGGGGCGGCCGATTTCGTCGAGATCGGGACGACGGTCAAAAAGGGTCAGGTGCTCTGCATCATCGAAGCGATGAAGCTGATGAACGAGATCGACTCGGAGTACGACGGCGAGGTCGCGAGCATCTACGTCGAAAACGGGCAGCCCGTGCAGTACGGCGAACGGCTGTTCGCGATCAAAACGAAATGACCCGCCCCTCATATGTTTAAGAAAATCCTGATCGCCAACCGCGGCGAGATTGCGATGCGCATCATCTATGCGTGCCGCGAGCTCGGCATCAAGACGGTGGCGGTCTATTCGGAGGCCGACGAGAACTCGCTGCACGTGCGGTTCGCGGACGAAGACGTCTGCATCGGGCCGGCGCGGAGCGCCGATAGCTACCTGAACGTCCCGGCCGTCATCAGCGCCGCCGAGATCACCGGCGCGGACGCCATTCATCCCGGGTACGGCTTTCTGTCCGAGAGCGCGTACCTCGCCGAAGTATGCGAGGCGTGCCACATCAAGTTCATCGGTCCCGAACCGCACGCCATCCGCCTGATGGGCGACAAGGCGCGCGCGCGGCGCGTCATGAAAAAGGCGGGGGTGCCGATTCTGCCGGGCAGCGACGGCCCGGTCGAGACCGAGGAGAAAGCGCTGAAGGTCGCGAAGGACATCGGCTACCCGGTGATCATCAAGGCCACTGCCGGCGGCGGCGGCCGCGGCATGCGCGTCGTCCGATCCGCGGGCGAGCTTCCGCACGCGTTCAAGACGGCGGCGCGCGAGGCGGAGGCCGCGTTCAGCGTCGGCGACGTGTACCTCGAGAAGTACGTCGAATCGCCGCGCCACATCGAATTCCAGATTCTGGCCGACCAGCACGGCGCTGTCGTGCACCTCGGCGAACGCGAATGCTCGATTCAGCGGCGCCATCAGAAACTCATCGAGGAGTCGCCCTCGCCGGCGCTCACCGACAAGATGCGCCGCAAGATGGGCAGCGTCGTCATCGACGCCGCGAAGGCGGTGCAGTACACGAACGCGGGCACGTTCGAGTTCCTGATGGATCCGGGCGGGTCGTTCTACTTCATGGAGGCGAACACGCGCCTTCAAGTCGAGCATCCGGTCACTGAAATGGTGACCGGCATCGACATCGTCAAGGAACAGATCCGGATCGCGGCAGGGGAGCGGCTGTCGTTCAAACAGGGCGACGTGACGTTCACGGGCCACTCGATCGAATGCCGCGTCAACGCCGAAGATCCGGAGACGTTCGTGCCATCGCCCGGCGTGATTCACGTCTTCAGCGTCCCGGGCGGCCCCGGGGTCCGCGTTGAAACCTTCGTGCACTCGGAGTGCACCGTGTCGCCGTACTACGATTCGATGATCGCGAAGATCGTCGTCCACGGCCGCGACCGGCAGGAAGCCGTCGCGCGAATGCGGCGCGCGCTCGAAATGACGGTCATCGAAGGAATCAAGACCAGTATTCCGCTGCACCTCAGGATTCTGAACGATCCCGACTTCCTCGCCGGTAAGCTGAGCACGTCGTTCATGGAACGCTTCCTCGCTGCACGTCCGAACCCCGGTGGGCGCCTCGCTGAGGCGGTCTAGCGAACCACAATATCCGCGCAAGGGATCACCACAAAGTCGTGGTTGACGTGTTCGTGCTCTTCGTGTGGCTTCGTGATGAGTGAATCGTGAAGCTCCCGAAACTCTGCGCGATCTGCGATGCCGACGCGAGCGCTCGCGCGGGATGGACGCTCCTTGATGTTGCGCGGGCGTTCCTAAATGGCGGAGCGCGTCTGCTGCAGGTTCGTGCGAAAAGCGCGTCGAGCGGCTGGCTGCTGGACACGTCGCTGGCCATCGTCGCGGCCGCCCGCGAGGTGGACGCAACCGTGATCATCAACGACCGCGCCGACGTTGCGTGCCTTGCGGGCGCGAACGGGGTCCACCTGGGGCAGCACGACCTCACGCCGGGAGCGGTGCGCCCGATCGTCGGCAACGGCGCAATCGTCGGCCTCTCCACCCACACGCCTGACGAATTCACCCGAGCTTTGTCCGAGCCGATCGATTACCTCGCGATCGGGCCAATTTTCGAGACGACGACCAAAGCGACAGGCCACGACGCCCTTGGCCTCGCGCGCGTGACGGCCGCGGCGGTCGTCACGAAACAGCGGAGGCTTCCGATCGTGGCGATCGGCGGGATCACGCTGGACCGAGCCGTAGACGTGATCCGCGCTGGCGCCGACTCGGTCGCCGTCATTGGCGATCTCCTGTCCGGCGGAGACCCGGCAGCACGCGTCGCCGCGTACGTGGCGGCGCTCGAGCGCCCGGCCCGATAGCCCGGCGTCGACCGGACCGTCATGTATAATCCGCGCTGCCGCTGCCTCAACATTCACGGCGGGCCGAGATCCGCCCAACAGGTGCGAAACATGTCGATTTTCGCGACGAAGTCGATCGAGCAGCTCAAGGCTGAAGCCGCCGCGACGGGCGAACACTCACTGAAGCGCGTGCTCGGTCCGCTGAATCTGGTGACGCTCGGAATCGGCGCCATCATTGGAACCGGTATTTTCGTGCTCACGGGGCAGGCCGCCGCGCAGTATGCCGGCCCGGCGATTGTGCTCTCGATGATCCTGGCGGGCATCGCATCCGGGCTGGCCGGATTGTGCTATTCGGAATTCGCCTCGACGGTGCCGATCGCGGGCTCGGCATACACCTACGGCTACGCGACGCTCGGCGAGTTTGTGGCGTGGATCATCGGCTGGGACCTGATTCTCGAGTACGCGTTGGGCGCTGCGACGGTCGCTGTCGGCTGGTCGGGACATCTCACCAGCTTCCTTCACGACTTCGTCGGCGTCAGCTTTCCGGCGTCGCTCGCTGCGGCGCCCTGCTCGGTCATCGCGGCGGCCGGCTGCAGCCCGGATGCCATCATCAATCTGCCGGCGGTGCTCATCACGATCGCCGTCACGATCCTCATCGTGATCGGCGTCAAGGAATCGGCGAACGTCAATTCGGCGATCGTCATCATCAAGGTGGGGGTCGTACTGATCGTGATCCTCGCCGGCGCGGCGTTCATCAACACCGGGAACTGGCATCCGTTCATCCCTGAAAATACCGGCACATTCGGTCAGTACGGCTGGAGCGGCGTGCTGCGCGGCGCAGGCGTCATCTTCTTCGCGTACATCGGCTTCGACGCGGTGTCGGTGGCCGCTCAGGAAGCGAAGAACCCGCAGAAAGACATGCCTGTTGGTATTCTCGGCTCGCTGGTCGTCTGCACGATTCTCTATGTGCTGGTATCAGGCGTGACGGTCGGCCTCGTTCCCTATAAGCAAATGCTCGGGTCGGCGGCGCCACTGGTCGTAGCGGTTCAAGCGGCCGAGCGCGCCTCTGGAGGCAGCGCGATTCTGCACGTGCTCACGATGCTCGTCGAACTCGGCGCGATTGCCGGGCTGAGCTCCGTGATGGTCGTGATGATGATGGCGCAGCCGCGCATTTTCTATTCGATGGCGCACGACGGCCTGCTGCCACCCTTCGCGAAGAAGATTCACCCGAAGTTCCGCACGCCTCACATTACGAGCATCATCACGGGCGTCGTCGTCGCCGTTGCGGCCGGCTTCACGCCGATTGGCGCACTTGGAGAACTGGTGAGCATCGGCACGCTGCTCGCCTTCGTCATCGTGTCGGTCGGCGTCATCTTCCTGCGTTACCAGCGTCCCGAACTCGAGCGCCCGTTCAGAACACCGTGGGTCCCGTTCGTCCCCATCATGGCGGTGCTGGTGTGTCTCGGTCTCATGGCCGGTCTGCCTTGGGAGACGTGGCTGCGGCTGATCGTCTGGATGGCGATTGGTCTGGTGATCTACTTCGCGTACGGGTATAGCCACAGCGAGGTTCGCAAACGCGACGATCTGCTCGCCGCAGCCGGCCAGACACGACGCAGATAGTCGTGGGTCGGCAGGGCCCCGGTCTCGCGGTCGCTCTGCTGATTGCGGTCGGCGCTGGCGGCACGATCGGGTATCACTTCATAGAGCGCTGGAGCATCTGGCGCTCGTTCTACGTGACCGCGCTCGCCATCACGACACTCGGCGTACCCGATAAGATGTCGCGGGGCGGCGAGGTGTTCACGGTCCTGGTGCTGTTCGCCGGCGTCGGGGCTGCGCTCTATTCCTTCACGTTGCTGGCGACGGTAGTGGTCGAGGGCGGCCTCCCGAAGCGGCTTCAGCGTCGCCGGTACGCGCACATGCTCGAAACCGTTCACGATCATTTCATCGTTTGCGGCTACGGGCGCATCGGCCGCCTGGTCGCGGCGCAGCTGACCCGGCAGAACGTGCCGATCGTCGTCATCGAACGCGACCCTGCACGCCTGGAGACCGCGGTCGACGATGGTGCGCTGGCCGTGGAAGCGGACGCGAGCCGCGAGGATGTGCTGAAGCGCGTCGGCATCGAGCGGGCGCGCGGCCTGATTGCCGCAGTCGGCACCGACGCGGAAAATGTCTACACCGTTCTGAGCGCGCGGGTGCTCAGGCCCAACCTGTTCATCGTCAGCCGCGCCGACACGGAAGATGCGACGACCAAACTGAAGCGCGCTGGCGCAGATCGGGTGATCTCGCCGTACCAGATCGGCGCGATGCAAATCGCACAGACAGCGCTGCGGCCGGCTGTCGTCGACTTCGTGGAACTGGCCACCAGTTCGAACAGCCTCGAGCTCGCGATGGAAGAGATTCCAATCGCCGACCGATCGAGCCTCGCAAATCAGTCGATTCTCCAAGCGAATCTGCGTCGCCGCTTCGGCGTCATCGTCGTCGGGATCCAGCGGCAGGATCTCACGATGGAGTTCAACCCCGAGCCGGAAACCGCCATGCGGCCGGGCGACAAGCTCGTGGTCCTCGGCCGGCCCGACTCGTTGAAAAAACTGGAACTGGAGGCCGCGCCCTGAGCGCCCGGCTCCTCGACGGCACGGCTGTCGCCGGACAGATCCGCGCCGAACTGAAGCCGGCCGTGGACGCGTTCACGGCGCGGGCCGGCCGGCCACCCGGCCTCGGCATCGTGCTCGTCGGCGACAATTCGGCGTCCGAAATCTACGTGCGCGGAAAAATGAAGGCCGCCGCGGATGCGGGGCTTCGCGCTGACCTCGAACGTCTGCCCGCCACGGCCTCGTTCGACGACCTGCTTGAAGTCGTCGACCGCCTGAATCGCAGCGACGTGCACGACGGCATCCTCGTCCAGTCACCGTTGCCGGACGCCATGGGGGCCGACGCCGAGCGCCGAGTGTTCGATGTGCTCAGGCCCGACAAGGACGTCGACGGGTTCCACCCGCTGAACGTGGGGAAGCTCGTACAGAATCGCGCGTCGCTCGTCGCGGGCACGCCGTCGGGCGTGATCGAGCTGCTCGAGCGCGAGCGCATTCCGATCGCCGGAGCGCGCGCCGTCGTCATCGGCCGCAGCGATATCGTCGGCAAACCGATGGCACTGCTGCTGCTGCACCGCCATGCGACCGTGACGATCTGCCACTCGCGGACGCCGCGATCTGCCGGCGATCGCCCGCGAGGCCGACATTCTGGTCGCCGCCATCGGCCGCGTCGCGTTCGTGACCCGCGACTTCGTCAAGCCCGGTGCGACGGTTGTCGACGTCGGCATCACCTCAGTCACCGATCGTGCGACAGTGGAGAAGTTGTATCCCGCAGGATCGAAGCGGCGGGATGCATTCGAAAAACGCGGTGCGCTCACCGTTGGGGACGTGCATCCGAACGTCGCGGACGTCGCCGGCGCGCTCACACCGGTTCCTGGCGGCGTAGGTCCGCTGACGATCGCGATGCTGCTGAAGAACACGCTCACGGCGGCGATCGAGCGCGCGGGGGACCGGAGTGGCAGGTAGGGCCGGTGGGGCAGGTCGGCGAATGAGATAAGAAGCGCGAGCGGCGGGTGGGGCCCCGCCGCCAGTGAATAAAGTCAACCTGCAGCACGGTTAACCCGGCTGCACGGAAAATCAGTCGGGCAACCTGCCATGCTTCGAATCGCTCTGACCGGCGGGATCGCGACGGGCAAGAGCCATGTGCTCGATCAGTTTCGTCGACATGGCGTCCCTTGTCTTGACGCCGACTCTCTGGTCCACGGCATCGAGGCGGCGGGCACCGAATCCACGCGTGCGATCGCGGCGCGCTTCGGTCCTGACGTCATCGGTGCCGACGGCGCGGTCGATCGCCGGAAGCTCGCGCCGATCGTGTTCGCCGACGATTCGGCGCGGCGAGAGCTCGAGGCGATCATCCATCCGGCGGTGTATCGCGCGATCGCCGCCGGCCTCCGTGGGTTCGAGCTCACCGAACATCCCGCGCTCGCCATCGTCGACATTCCGCTGCTGTACGAAACCGGACGTGCTGGCGACTTCGACAAAGTGATCGCCACGGTGTGTCCGCCGGAAATGCAGCTGGCGCGACTTCGCGAGCGCGGACTGACCGACGAGGACGCACGGCGGCGGCTCGCCGCGCAGCTGTCGGCTGCGGAGAAAGCCGAGCGCGCCGACTTCGTGGTGCAAACGGACGGCACCTTCGCGAACACCGACAGGCAAGTGGACGAGCTGCTTCGAATACTGCAAGGAGGGTCGCGTGGCTGAAGGTTCGTCGCTCAGGCTGTCGCGCCGGACGTTCATGGCCGCAATCGGCGCGGTGGCTGGAGCAGTGGCGGATGCGCCGGCCATGTACGGCCCAGCCACGCGAACGAACGACGCCGGCGATGGATCAGAATCCGATTCGTCGTCGCGGCGTCGGCCTGCGGGGCCTCGACGCGGCGCGCGCCTGTCCCGGCCTCACGCTGTTCGCGCCGACTGGCGGCACCGACGTTCATCTGATCGATCTGCACGGCAACGTCGCGCACACGTGGAAGATGCCGTACAGACCTGGCACTGTACGGATATCTCACGGACCGCGGCACGCTTTTCTACAACGGCCAGATTCCGAACGATACGTTTGTTGGCAAGTCGCCGTTCATGGGCGGCGCGGCGCTGGAAATGGACTGGAACGGTCGTGTGTTATGGGAAGTCAAGCGTCCGGATCACCATCACGACGGGCGCTTGCTGAGGAACGGCAACATCATGTTGCTATGTTCCAAGGAGCTGCCGGAGGCGTTTTCGCGCCGCGTGCGCGGAGGACGGGCAGGCACCGAAGTGGACGGCAAGACAATGTGGGCCGATTTTCTGGTCGAAGTGACGACGGCCGGCGAAGTGGTGTGGCAGTGGAGCACGTGGGAGCACCTGGATCCCGAGAAGGACGGCTTGACTGCGCTGCAGGACGATCGGTCCGAGTGGACACACGCCAACGCGGTTTTCGAGCAGCCCGATGGCAATCTGCTCGTCAGCTTCCGGAACATCTCCACCGTGATCAGAATCGATCGCGGCACGGGCAACATCACGTGGAAGATGGGCGCCCCGCCGCTCGCCGGTCAGCACGCGCCGAACTTGTTGCCGAACGGCAACGTGCTCATCTTCGACAACGGTCCGCATCGTCTCGACGAGAGTTTCCCGTTTTCGCGCGTTGTGGAGGTCAACCCGGCGACGAACGAGATCGTGTGGAAGTATCAGGAGCCGCGGCCGTTCAATTTTTATAGTCCGCGCATCTCGAACGCACAACGGCTGCCGAACGGCAACACGCTCATCAACGAAGGCGTGTTCGGGCGATTTTTCGAGGTCACTCCGGACGGCGACGTGGTGTGGGAGTTCGTGAATCCTTACTTCGGACCGGACACTGCCGCTGCAAAAATGCAGAACAACGGCGTGTTTCGCGTCTATCGCTACTCGGATGAGGAGATCGCGCGGGCCCGCCGGACGGCGCGGGGCTGACGGCTCAGACCTCGACTTCGGTCGTGTCCTGGGCGGGAGCGATCCGTTCCTCGACGAACGTGTTCCAGTCGTGGCAGTGCGGGCACTGCCAGAGCAGCTCGGTGCTGCGGTAGCGGCAGCGCATGCAGACGTGCGGGTCGAGATAGAAGACGGCGTGCTCGGTGAGCTCGCTGTAGCGATCGACGAGCGACGGCGGGATGGCGCAGCTGGCCGAGCGCGCGCCAGATCGCCTGGTGGATGCCGAGCGCGTGCGGGTTCTGCACGAGCGCCGCGAACAGCAGGTCGAGCGCGTCGTGCGGGCGGCCGCTGGCGGCCAGATGGCGCGACAGCGCCAGCCGCGCGCGCCAGTCCTGCGGGTTGTCGTCGATCAGCCGCCGGCACAGCCGCGTGAAGCGCTCCGGCGATGCCGGTCCGGACCGCCAGCGCTTCGAGCCGATCGAACGCGAGGTACGCGCGGTCGGGCGCGACCTCGATCGAGCTTCTCCCAGATCGCCGCGGCTTCGCGCTCGTTGCCCTGCGGCGACGCGCACGTCGCCGAGATTCAGGTACGCCGGGCACGGCGCGGGCGTCGAGATCGATGGCCGCCTCGAAGCGGCGGACCGCCTCCGCGATAGTCCTTCCGCCGCATCGCCTCGAGGCCGATCTCGTTCTCGAGAAACGCCAGAATCGCCTGGCTCTGCGGCTGCGAGTCGGTCGTCGGCCAGCTTCGACAGGCGCTGCCGCGTGTCGTACGCCTCGGTCCACTGATGCTGCTCCTCGTGCAGCTTCTGCAGGTTCACGAGCGCGTACTCGTTCTTCGGATCGAGCCGCAGCACTTCGTTGAACGCTTCGAGCGCGCGATCGACGAAGCCGCCGCGCTTGTAGTCGAGGCCGAGGCAGAGCAGCACGTACGCGTGCTCGAGCTTGCTGAGCCTCGGCCGCTGCAGCAGCGCCTGATGCACCGTGATCGCCTTGCCGACCTGTCCCTTCTCGCGGTACAGGTTGCCGAGAATCATGTGCACTTCGAGCGCGTCGGCGTCGAGGCTCGCGGCGCGGCTCAGCTCTTCGATCGCCAGATCGATCTGGTTCGCGACGAGGAAGTTCAGGCCGAGGATGTAGTGCGGCGACTCGCGCGCGCGGCGGCGGTCGATCCACTTGCCGTCGCGCAGCTTGTAGCGCTCCCAGGCCTTGCCGACCGCCAGGCCGGCCAGCAGCGCGACGAGCGCGGCGAGCAGCGGCGCGTACGCGCTCATGACTGCCTGCGCGGCCGCGCGCCTTCGTCGGCGTAGCCGGCGACGATCGCGTCCCACAGCTCCTGCGCGCGCAGGATCAGCTCGATCAGCTCGCGCGCGGCGCCGTCGCCGCCGCTCGACGCGGCTGACCCAGTCGACGCGCGCGCGCACCTCGGCGACGGCGTCGGCCGGCGCCGCCGACAGACCCGACGCGCGTCGAGCACCGCGAGGTCGACGATGTCGTCGCCCATGTACGCGACCTCGTCGTCCGTCGAGCCGCTGTCGGCGAGGATCTGCGTCGTACGTGTCGACCTTGCTCGACGACGCCCTGGTGCACGAGCGTGATGCCGAGCTGCGCGGCGCGGTGCGGCGTCGTCGGCGACGTGCGCGCCGACAGGAAGCCGACCTTCAGGCCGGCGCGCTGCGCCCACACCATCGCGATGCCGTCGCGAATGTCGAACTCCTTGCTCTCGGTGCCGTCGGCGTGGATGAGCACCGTGCCGTCGGTGAGCACGCCGTCGACGTCGAACAGCATCAGCTTGATCCGCGCGGCCTTGGCTTGACGCATGTTCGATCGAGCTCAGCGTCAGAACATTTCCGTTCGCCAGAGATCGTGCAGGTGCACGACGCCCGGCGACGCGGCTGCGTGCCGTCGTCGACGACGACGATCGACGTGATCTTGCGCTGCTCCATGATGTTCAGCGCCTCGACCGCGAGCGTGGCGCGGCGGAATCGTCACCGGACCGCGCGTCATCACGTCGCCGGCGCGTCAGGTCGAGGATGTCCGGCGCCGCGTCCATGTGCCGCCGCAGGTCGCCGTCGGTGATGATGCCGAGCAGCGCGCTCGTCGCCGTCGACGACGCACGTCATGCCGAGCCCCTTGCTCGACATCTCGTAGATGACGTCGCGCATCCGCGTGTCCGCGCGCGACGATCGGGCACTGCTCGCCCGCCGTGCATCAGCGCTTCGACGCGCATCAGCCGCTTGCCGAGCTTGCCGCCCGGATGCAGGTTGGCGAAGTCCTCCTGCCTGAATCCCTTTTCGACGAGCAGCGTCATCGCCAGCGCGTCGCCGATGGCGAGCGCCGCCGTCGTGCTCGCCGTCGGCACGAGATTCAGCGGGCACGCTTCCTCGGTCACGCTGCAGTCGAGCGCCACGTCGGCGGCCTGCGCGAGCGTGGACGTCGGGCGCGCCGGTGATGGCGATGAGCTTGCGCGCCGAGCCGGCGGATCGTCTCGAGCAGCCGCAGGATCTCGTCGGTCTCGCCGCTGTACGACAGCGCGACGACCACATCGTCGCTCTGGATGACGCCGAGGTCGCCGTGAATCGCCTCGGCCGGATGCAGAAAGAACGCCGGCGTGCCGGTGCTCGTCGAGCGTCGCCGCGATCTTCCGGCAGATGATGCCCGACTTGCCCATGCCGGTGAGGATGACGCGGCCGCGGCACTGCTGCAGCAGGTCGACGGCGCGCTCGAAGCGCTCGTCGAGCCGCGGCGACGAGCGCGAGGATCGCCGCCGCTTCGGTTTCGAGCACCTTCCGCGCGAGCGTCGAGGTCAGCCATGCGACGCGCGGCGCCTCGGCGTCGCTTCGACGATCGCGTCGATGGCCATCAGCCGGCGGAGCAGCGGCTCGAGCAGATCGAGCCGCAGCGCGTTCTGCGCGTCGCTCTTCGCGCGCGACGGATCTTCGTGCACTTCGAGGAACACGCCGTCGACGCCCGCGGCGACGCCGGCCGACGCCAGCGGCTCGATGTACTGCGCGAGGCCGGCGGTGACGCCGTCGCCGCCGCCGGGCAGCTGCAGGCTGTGGGTGACGTCGAACACGACCGGCACGCCGAGCTCGCGCATCATCGGGAACGCGCGCATGTCGACGACGAGGTTGTGGTAGCCGAAGCTCGTGCCGCGCTCGGTGACGATGACGCGCGGGTTGCCGGCGTCCGACGACCTTGGCCACCGCGTGCCTGATTCGTCGGGCGCGAGGAACTGTCCCTTCTTGATGTTGACGACGCGCCCGGTCTTCGCCGCGGCGACGAGCAGGTCGGTCTGCGCGGCAGAGAAACGCCGGAATCTGCAGCACGTCGGCGACGTCGGCCGCGCGGCGCGGCCTGCGCCGGCTCGTGGATGTCGGTCAGGATCGGCACGTCGTAGCGCGGCTTTGATCGCCGGCGAGGATCGCGCAGCCCTTCGGTCGAGCCCGGGCCCGCGGAACGAGCGGCCCGACGTGCGGTTCGCCTTGTCGTACGACGCCTTGAAGATGAACGGCACGCCGCAGCGCGGCGGGCGATGTCGACGAGTCGCGCCGGCGAGCTCGATGCGCGTGCGCTTCGCTTTCGATGACGCACGGCCCGGCGATGAGCACGAACGGGCTGTCCGCCGCCGATCGACGATGTCGCCCAGATCGTGACCGGGGTCACGGAGCCATTATATCGGACGGCAGGCATGGCGACATGCTGGCGTCACGCCCGTCCGACCGGCCTTACGCGACCGATTCGGTCGCCGTCCGCTGCACGCTGCGCCGTCTTGTGCCGATACGCCGCCTCGACGAAGCCGCGAACAGCGGATGCGGACGCGTCGGCTTCGACTTGAACTCCGGATGGAACTGGACGGCGAGATACCACGGATGGCCGGGCAGCTCGGCGATCTCGACGAACTTGCCGTCGGGCGATCGGCCCGAGATCCGCAGGCCGTGCTCGGTGAGCGGTCGTCTCGTACAGGCAGTTGAACTCGTAGCGGTGGCGATGGCGCTCGTGGATCGAGCTGCGCGCCGTAGACGCGCTGCGCGAGCGAGCCCGGCGTCGAGCTCGCAGGCGTAGGCGCCGAGCCGCATCGTGCCGCCGAGATCGTCGACGCCGAGCAGATCGCGCAGCTTGTAGATCACCTTGGTCGGCGTGTCGGGCGTGCACTCGGTGGAATCGGCGTCGGCGAGGCCGGCGACGTTGCGCGCGTATTCGACCGTCGCCCACTGGAAGCCGTAGCAGATGCCGAAGTACGGGATGCCGCGCTCGCGCGCGATCTGCGCGGCCTTCATCATGCCGCGCGTGCCGCGGTTGCCGAACCCGCCCGGCACGAGAATGCCGTCCGCGTCGTCGAGCAGCGCCGCGCCGTCCGGCTCTTCGAGCGCTTCGGCTTCGATCCACTTGATGTTGACCTTCACGCGATGCGGGAAGCCGCCGTGATACAGCGCTTCGTTGAGGCTCTTGTAGGAATCCTCGTAGCCGACGTACTTGCCGACGACGTGGATCGTGATCTCGTCGAGCGGATTCTTGATCCGGCTGACGAGATCCTCCCACGCCTGCATGCGCCGCTCGGTCTGCGGCAGGTGCAGGTACTTGAGCACGATGCGGTCGAGCCCTTCCGCGGCGAGCACGAGCGGCACCTCGTAGATCGTCGACGACGTCCTTCGCCGTGATGACCGCCTCTTCGTCGACGTCGCAGAAGAGCGCGATCTTCCGCTTGATGTCGGGATCGAGGAACCGATCGGTGCGGCAGAGCAGGATGTCGGGCTGGATGCCGATCGACCGCAGGTCGCGCACGCTGTGCTGCGTCGGCTTGGTCTTGAGCTCGCCGGCGGCGCCGATGAACGGCACGAGCGTCAGGTGGATGTAGAGCGAGTTGTCGCGGCCGACGTCCTGCCGGAACTGGCGGATCGCCTCGAGGAACGGCAGGCTCTCGATGTCGCCGACCGTGCCGCCGATTTCGACGAGCACGATGTCCACGTCCTTGCGCGACGGCGCGGATCGCGTCCTTGATCTCGTTGGTGATGTGCGGAATCACCTGGACGGTGCGCCCGAGATAGTCGCCGCGCCGCTCCTTCTGGATCACGCTCTGGTAGATCTTGCCGGTCGTCCAGTTGGAGTTCTTCGACGTCGACGTGTTCGTGAAGCGCTCGTAGTGGCCGAGATCGAGGTCCGTCTCGGCGCCGTCGTCGGTGACGTACACCTCGCCGTGCTGGTACGGGCTCATGGTGCCCGGATCGACGTTGATGTACGGGTCGAACTTCTGCAGCGTGACCTTGTAGCCGTGGCCTTCGAGCAGGCAGCCGATCGACGCGGCCGCCAGTCCCTTGCCCAGCGAGGACACGACGCCGCCGGTCACGAAGATGTATTTGGTGTTCCGTCCGCTCGCATGTTGGTCATCGGCATCAACCGGACGTCGGCGCCGCCAGCAGTCGGCGGACCTGCTCGAGATCCTCCGGCGTGTCCACGCCGATCGAGTCGTAGCGCGTTTCGACGGCCTTGATGCGGATGCCGTGCTCGAGCGCGCGCAGCTGTTCGAGCGATTCGGCCCGCTCGAGCGGCGTCGGCTCGAGCGCGGCGAGCACGAGCAGCGCGCTCCGCCGATACGCATAGAGGCCGATATGCCGGTAGAGCGGCGGCCAGCCGCCGCGCGGGTTGCGCGACGTGCGGAATCGGCGCGCGCGAAAAATACAGCGCGAACCCGGCCGCGATCGACGACGACCTTCACGACGTTCGGGTTGGCGAGCTCGGCGGGATCGTGGATACGACGGATACAGCGTCGTCATCGACGATCGACGGATCGTCGACGAACGGCGCGACCGCTTCCGTCGATTGCGCCGCGGATCGATCAGCGGCTCGTCGCCCTGCACGTTGACGACGATGTCGCAGTCGAGCGATCGCCGCGACTTCGGCGAGGCGATCGGTGCCCGTCTGATGCGTGCGCGTTCGTCAGCCGCACTTTGCCGCCGAAGCCGGTGACGCGCGTCGCGATGCGCAGATCGTCGGTCGCGACGATCACCTGCGACACGATCGGCGACGCCGCCGCGCGACGGTACACGTGCTCGATCATCGGACGACCGTCGATGTCGGCGAGCGGCTTGCCGGGGAATCGAGTAGAGGCGAATCGGGCGGGGATGACGGCGACGACTTGAAGCGGAAGCGTATTATCGACCGCAGAGCCAGTCGATGAAGGGTGCACGACGAATAATAGCACACACCACCGAAACCGCCGTGCTACGATCGCCGCAGATTCGAGCGTCGACGGCAGCGTCCATGAACCTGAAGCGAACCGCGACAGTCGGCATCGTGGGCGGCGCGCTCGCCGCGTGGCTCGCCGCCGCGGCCACGTCGGGCACGCGCGAGAGCGCGGTGCCGCTCGTCGTCGAGGCGCCGGCGATCGACACGCGAGGCGCAGAGCTCGCGTCCGAAATCAGACGGCTTCATCAGCGGCTCCATCCCGACGCCACGCCTAGATCATCCGGGCGGAATTTGTTCGCCTTCAGCACGCCGGCGCCGAAGTTGCCGCGTCCCACTCAACCCAATCCCGTCGATGTGACCGACACCGTGGCCACTCCCCGACCTGCACCGATGCTGAGGCTGTCCGGGCTCGCGGAGGATCGCGACGCCGACGGATCGATCGTGCGGACCGCGATCATTTCCGCCGAGGGGCAGCTGTTCCTCGCGAAAGAAGGCGATCTCGTGACGGCGCGCTACCGTATCGCGAAGATTTCCGCGGACGTCGTCGAGTTGACCGATCTGCTCGACAACTCAGCTCTCCGTCTCGTGCTGAAGTAGACAGGTCTCCAGCGCGCGTTGTTGATGCGCGCGTCAGACCCGCCGATGGCATTCACGATCATCATCAATCCGGTTTCCGGCGGCGCTCGTCCGTCCGCCGGCCGCGAACGGGTCGCGCTCGCGGCGGCGATTCGCGATTCGAGAGGGAATCCTGGCGACGTACTCGTGACGGAACGTCCGGGCCACGCCCTCGAGCTCGCAAGGAAGGCACGGGTCGACGGCGCGAACGTCATTTTTGCGTGGGGCGGCGACGGCACGATCAACGAGATCGCAACGGCGCTGGCGTTTGGCGACGTGCCGCTCGGAATCGTCCCTGCCGGATCAGGAAATGGCCTCGCTCTGGAGCTCGGCGTCGACCGCGATCCGAAGCGCGCGATTGCGCACGCGCTCGCCACCGCGCCACGGTCGATCGATCTCGGCGAGCTCGGCGGTCGACTGTTCGTGAATATTGCCGGGATCGGCTTCGATGCCCATGTCGCGTCGCTGTTCAACCGGCCTGGAAATATTCGGCGCGGCTTCGCCGGTTACATTTCAATCAGCGGCCGCGCGCTCCTCACTTATCGGGCCGCGCCTTACACGATCACCACGGGCGGCAGTCGCGTGAACGTCGCCCGCGGCATGCTGGTGACGATCGCCAACTCGTCCCAGTTCGGCAACGGAGCGCGAATCGCTCCGGACGCGCGTGTCGACGACGGACTGCTGGATCTCGTGGTGGTCGACGAGCGGTCGCGGACGCGGACCGTCTGCGGGCTGCCGCGGCTGTTCAACGGGACCGTCGAGCGAATGCGCGGCTGTTCGATTCAGCGCATTCGCGAGGCGACGATTGAGTCCGCGCAGCCGATGGTGTTCCACGTGGACGGCGAGCCTGTTCAGGCCGGAACACAAATAAGCGTCCGCGTACATCCAGCAGCGCTGCGGGTCGTCGTTTAAGCGTGGTCGTTTTACACGAGAGACGCCGGAAGCTGGACGATCGCGATGTCCCGTACGGCCGCGGTCCGACCGATTTCGGCCGCCGCCGCTTCGAGCGCGCCTGGTTTGCTGCCGCCAGGGTCAACGTTGACGACGCCGACAGCGCCGTGGTCTCCACGGCCGAGCGCGAAATTGGCGATGTTGATGCCGTGCCGGCCAAGAATTGTGCCGACGTCGCCGATCACGCCCGGCCGATCGTCGTTGGCGATAACGAGCATCGTGCCGGCGAGCGGCGCTTCGACCGACACGCCCTGAACCGAGACCAGCCTGAGGGCACGCGGCGCGAAGACCGTGCCCTCGATCCACCGCTGGCCCGCGTCGGTCTGCAGCGTGATTGATACGAGCGCCGTGTAAGGGCGCGGCCGAGAGCTCCGCGATTCGATGATGTCGACGCCGCGATCGCGCGCGATCGCTCTTGCGTTCACGATCGACACGCTGCTGGACAGAATCGGGCGTAGTGCGCCGGCGGCTGCGCTTGCGCCGAGGATGTCGACGGCGCGCGTATCGCCAATTGCTCCGTAGTAGCCGACTGTGATCGCCTCGATCCGTGCGGGACCCATTTGAGCGGCGACGCTGCCGAGCCGGTCCGCGAGGTGAATCCAAGGCTGCAGCCGTTGCAATTCTTCGGCATGAAGCGACGGAAAGTTCACGGCGTTCCTGACGACGCCGTCGCGAAGAAAGTCGCGAACCGTGGCGGCGGTCTCGAGGCCGACGAGCTCCTGTGCTTCTTCAGTCGACGCCGCGATATGCGGTGTCGCGATCACTTGCGGAAGTTTGGCAAGTGACCAATCAACCGGCGGCTCTATTTCAAAAACGTCCAGCGCTGCGGCCGCGACAATCCCTGCGTCGAGACCTCGCCGGAGCGCCGCCTCGTCGATCAGCTCGCCGCGCGCCGTGTTGATGATGCGGATACCAGGTTTGCAGCGTGCAAGACGTTCATCATTAATAATGTGCTTCGTCTCCGGCGTCGCGGGCAGATGCAGCGTCAGGTAGTCGGCCACCGCGCAGGCGTCATCAAGTGATACGAGCTCGACGCCGATGCCGCTCGCGATCTCCTTGGAAATGAACGGGTCGTGGGCAATCACGCGCATGCCGAACGATCGGGCGCGGACCGCAACTTCCTGGCCGATGCGGCCGAGACCAGCGACCGCGAGCGTCTTCCCACGCAGCTCCGCGCCAATAAATTTCTTCTTCTCCCACCGTTCGCCCTTCATCGCGCGGTCCGCGGCGGGAACCGATCGCGCAAGGGACAGCATCAACGCACAGGCATGCTCGGCCACGCTGATGCTGTTCGCTCCCGGTGAATTGACGACGAGAACGCCGCGTGCGCTCGCGGCGTCGACATCGACGTTGTCGATCCCGGTGCCGGCGCGGGCAACCGCGCGAAGCATCGGCGCCGCCGCGAGAAGATCGGCGGTGACCTTCGTCGCGCTCCGGACGATCAGAGCGTCGGCGTCAGCGATCGCGCGCGACAGTTCATCGGCGGAGCGGCCAGAGCGGGCGTCGACGATCCAGCCCGGCTCCGCTCGCAGCAGGTCGAGGGCGGAGGCGGGGAGATCATCGGCGACGACGACTTTCATCGGTGGCTGGTGCGTGGTGGTCCGTCGAGCCTAAAGTATAATTCGGTGTGTGCTCGCCCTGCTGTGGTGCAAACCGCTAAATCATTCGATTGCGACGTCACAACGGCGTAAACGCGAGACCTTTTCCACAGAGTTTTCCACAATTTCTGTGTGAAACCTCCGACGCCCTTCGGGGCTCGTGACCTAAATTAATTCGACCTATGGCAAACCCGCATTCGCTCGAGCCGCCATCGAATGGGGCGGCAATTTCACGCCGGCGCGGAGAGCTCGTCGTTCCGGACAACCCGATCATTCCGTTTATCGAAGGCGACGGCACTGGACCGGACATTTGGCGCGCGAGCGTTCGCGTGCTGGACGCTGCGGTTCAGAAAGCGTACGGCGGCCGAAAAGCCATTGCCTGGATGGAAGTGTTTGCGGGTGAAAAGAGCTTCAAGCAATTCAACAACTGGCTGCCCGACGAAACCGTCGACGCCTTCCGGACTTATCTCGTCGGCATCAAGGGGCCGCTGACGACACCGGTCGGCGGCGGAATCCGGTCGCTGAACGTCGCGTTGCGGCAACTGCTGGACCTTTATGTGTGTCTGCGCCCGGTGCGCTGGTACAAAGGCGTGCCGTCCCCGGTCAAGCACCCTGAGAAGGTCGACATGGTGATCTTCCGCGAGAACACCGAAGACATCTACGCCGGCATTGAATACGCCGCGGGTTCTCCGGAAGCGCAGAAAGTCCTGGATTTTTTCGCGAAGGAATTTCCGAAAGAGTTCAACAAGATCCGGTTCGGGACGCGCGAAAAAGCGAGCGCCTGGGAAAAGCAGCTCGACGGAACGGAATCGGGCGGCATCGACACCCGCGGTGGCGATACAGTCGAGGTAGGTGTCGGCCTGAAACCGATCAGCCGGGTCGGAACCGAGCGGCTCGTCGAGAGCGCGATCGCGTACGCCGTGAAGGCGGGACGCAAGAACGTGACGCTCGTCCACAAAGGCAACATCATGAAATTCACCGAGGGCGCCTTCCGCGACTGGGGCTACCAGGTTGCGAAGGAGCGATACGGAGCGGTCGAAATCGACGGCGGTCCGTGGTGTCGGATTCCTGACGGTAAGGCCGGCGGCGGACTGGTGATCAAGGACGCGATCGCCGACATCACGCTGCAGCAGGTCCTCACGCGCCCCGAAGAATTCGACGTCATCGCCACGCCCAACCTGAATGGCGACTACCTGTCGGACGCGCTCGCGGCGCAGGTCGGCGGCATCGGCATCGCACCGGGTGGGAACATCAACTACGTCACCGGTCATGCGGTCTTCGAGGCGACGCACGGCACGGCGCCGAAATACGCGAATCAGGACAAGGTGAACCCCGGCTCGGTCATTCTGTCCGGCGAAATGATGCTGCGGCATCTTGGGTGGAATGAAGCCGCCGACCTCATCGTCAAAGGCATGGACGGCGCGATCGCGGCCAAGCAGGTCACGTACGATTTTGCGCGGTTGATGACCGGTGCGACAGAATTGAAGACATCGCAGTTCGCTGACGCGGTGATTGGGAACATGTGACGTTGACCTTGAATCACGAAGGCACGAAGAAACACGAAGCTCACGATCCTGTTTGTACCAGAATGCCTCGTGGCCTTCGTGATCGTCGTGTCTCGTGATGAAGAGAGCGCTCGAGGAGTATTGAAATGAATCGCAAAGTGACAGTGGTTGGAGGCGCCGGCAATGTCGGTGCGACGGTCGCGCGCGGCGTCGCCGACAAGCAGCTCGCCGACGTCGTCGTCATCGATATCGCGGATCAGAAAGCGGCGGGCATCGCGTTGGACATGCTCGAGGCATGTCCCATCTATGGGTCGGATGCCCGCGTGATGGGAACTGGCGACTACGCCGAGAGCGCCAACTCGGACGTGGTCGTCATCACGTCCGGCATGCCGCGCAAGCCCGGCATGAGCCGCGACGATCTGCTCAACGTGAACTACAAAATCATGCAGCAGGTCACCGAGCAGGTGGTGAAGTACTCGCCGAACTGCATTATCGTGCCGGTGTCGAATCCACTCGATGCGATGGCTCAGGCCGTTTACAAGCTGTCCAAATTTCCGCGCGAGCGCGTGATCGGAATGGCGGGTGTCCTCGATTCAGCGCGCATGCGCGCCTTCATCGCGAAGGAACTGCAGGTCTCGGTCGAAAACGTCCACGCGTTCGTGCTCGGCGGACACGGCGACACGATGGTCCCGCTGCCGCGGTATTCCACGGTGGCTGGAATTCCGATTACGGATTTGATGGACAAGACGACGATCGACCGAATTGTTGCGCGCACGGCTGGCGGCGGCGCTGAGATTACGCAGCTCGTCGGAACCAGCGCATGGTACGCGCCGGGCGCCTCGGTCGTCGAGATGGTGGAAACAATCCTTCTCGATAAGCACAAGATCGTGCCGTGTTCCGTCTTCCTGCAGGGTGAGTACGGAGTGCGCGATCTTTTCGTCGGCGTTCCGTGCCGCCTGGGCGCGAAAGGGCTCGAGAAGATCATCGAAATCAAATTGACGCCCGACGAAGGCGCCGCGTTCAAGAAGTCGGCGGCTGCCGTGAAGGAACTCGTCGACGTGATCAAAGTGTAGCCGTGGACCAACACGCGAATCGGCCCCTCGTTGTCGTCCGGTCCTTCGGCGATCGCTTCGAAGCGGACCTCGCACAGTCCGCGCTCGAGGCCGCTGGAATCGAGTCGCTCATTCGCAGCGATGATGCCGGCGGCATGCGTCCCGCGATGACCTTTGCCAACGGCGCGGAACTCCTGGTTCGAGCCGAAGATGCCGAACGCGCCGACGAGATATTGCGCCTGCCTGCAGACGAAAGTTAAGGTTTCTGGCCGCGCGGGCCCGATTGTTGCTCTCATCAATAACACCCCCCCGCAAACCGTATGGTATTCGTACGGATCAGTGCCTTTTTGTGAAGTTGGTGTTTTGAATCTGAACGACGCGATCATCCGGCTTAGAGACGGGGTGATTCCGACGCCGCGGCGCGCGCCAAGGCCCGGAAAGCCGCTCGTCCTCATCGTCGACGACATCGTCGAGCAGAGGGAGCTGTACGAGTTTTTCCTCGCGTCCTACTTCGAGCTGGTGTCGGCCGCCCGCGGACCGGAAGCGATCGCCATCGCCGTGGCGCGGCAGCCCGATGCGATCGTTCTCGATGTCGAAATGCCGGAGATGAATGGCCTGGAAGTGTGCCGTCGCTTGAAGCGCCACAGGGACACGGCGGGCATCCCTGTGCTGATGCTCACTGGCATTCCCAACGACATCCACGTCGAGGCCATGGCAGCCGGCGCGGCGGCAGTGCTGAAAAAACCGTGTTCGGTCGACGCGCTGCTGGACCAGATTGTTGGGTCCATCATCACGGCCCAGGCGCTCGCGCCGGCGCAGGACGATCTCCTATGATGCCGCGCATTTTGTCGTTCGAGCGCTGGCGCGGCCGCACCGCCGTGACGCGTCAGGCCCCGCGAGTGCTGATCGTGGACGACGACGATCTGTTTCGGAGGTTCGTTGAGCGCGTGCTGCGCGAAGACGGATACGAGACGTCGGTCGCGCGCGACGGGGAAGAGGCGCTGGCGCTTGCAGGGAACGGCACTCCGTTCGATCTGCTGCTCACCGACGAAATGATGCCGTGCATTCCCGGACATCAGCTCGCACGGTATATGCGAACGCGTCAGCCGAATATCAAAGTGCTATATGTCACGGGTTACAGCGATCGGCTGTTCAGTGAGAAGCAATCGCTCTGGGCCGACGAGGCATTTCTCGATAAACCATGCGGTCCCGCCGCAATCCTCGAGGCCGCGTCGCTGCTGCTCTCGGGAGCTATCGTCGTCCCCCGAACACAGCCTTGACGTACTCGCGCGTCATCTTCGCGATGTTTGAGATCGGGATTTCCTTGGGACACACGGCTTCGCATTCGCCTTCGTTCGAGCAGCTGCCGAATCCTTCAGCATCGGCCTGATTGATCATCGAGATGACGCGTTTGGTTCGCTCCTGCTGTCCCTGAGGCAGCAGCGCGAGGTGCGAGATCTTCGCGCTCATGAAAAGATGCGCCGACGCATTCTTGCAGGCCGCAACGCACGCGCCGCAGGCGATGCAGGCGGCGGAGTCCATCGCCGTCTCTGAAACTTCCTTCGGGATGAGAACGGCGTTGCCATCGGGCGCGCCGCCGCAGTTCACCGACACGTAGCCGCCGGCCGCGATGATCCGGTCGAACGCGCTCCGATCGACGACGAGATCTTTCACAACAGGGAAGGCCTTGGCGCGCCACGGTTCGATCGTGATCGTGTCGCCGTCCTTGAACCGCCGCATGTGCAGCTGGCAGACGGTTGTGCCGCGATCGGGTCCGTGTGGGATGCCGTTGACCACCAGGCTGCACATGCCGCAGATACCTTCACGGCAGTCGGAGTCAAAAGCGATGGCGTCGTCGCCCTTCTTGATCAGCCCTTCGTTGACGACATCGAGCATCTCCAGGAAGGACATGTCGGGCGAAACGTTGTCGGCGACATAGTCCACGAGACGCCCGGCTGCCACGCGGCCCGCCTGTCTCCAGATTTTCAGATTCAGTCGCATTGTTTATCTAGCCACCAGCCACCAGCCACCAGCCACAGCCACCAGCCACCCTTACTTGTAGCTCCTCTGAGTGGGGTGCACTTCCTCGAACTCGAGCGGCTCCTTGTGCAGCACAGGCTCTTTGCCGACGCCGGTGAACTCCCACGCCGCCACGTACATGTAATGGTCGTCGTCGCGAAGCGCTTCGCCCTCCGGCGTCTGGCTCTCTTCGCGGAAGTGGCCGCCGCATGATTCGCGGCGATGCAGCGCGTCGAGCGTCAGGAGCTCCGCAAACTCGAGATAGTCGGCGACGCGGCCGGCATATTCGAGACTCTGATTGAGGTTATCGGGCGTGCCGGGCACGGACACGCTGGACCAGAACTCGTCGCGCAGTTTCGGGATAGCCGCGAGCGCGCGGCGCAGACTCGCATCCGTCCGCGCCATCCCCACGTCGTCCCACATGATGCGTCCGAGCTCGCGGTGAATCTCACGAATGCCGCGATTGCCTTTGATCGAAAGGAGCCTGTCGATCTGCGACTGCGCGTTCGCTGCGGCTTCCGCGAACGCTGGATGATCGGTCGTGACTTTCGCAAGCTTGCTGTTCGCGAGGTAGTCGCCAATCGTGTACGGAATCACGAAATAACCGTCGGCGAGGCCCTGCATCAGCGCGCTGGCGCCGAGCCGGTTCGCGCCGTGGTCCGAAAAATTCGCTTCGCCGAGCACGTGCAGCCCCGGCACGGTGCTCATCAGGTTGTAGTCGACCCACAGGCCGCCCATCGTGTAGTGGATGGCGGGGTAGATGCGCATCGGCACTTTGTACGGGTTCTCGTCCGTGATCTTCTGGTACATCTGGAAGAGATTGCCGTAGCGCTCCTTGATGACCTCTCGCCCGAGCCGCTCGATCGCGTCTTTGAAATCCAGGTAGACGGCGAGGCCGCTCTCGCCGACGCCGCGTCCCTCGTCGGCGGCCTGCTTGGCGTTCCGCGACGCGACGTCGCGCGGCACCAGGTTCCCGAAGCTCGGATACTTCCGCTCCAGGTAGTAGTCGCGCTCGTCCTCCGGAATCTGCTCGGGCGGCCGCGTGTCGCCCTGTTTCTTCGGGACCCAGACGCGACCGTCGTTGCGGAGGCTCTCGCTCATGAGCGTCAGCTTCGACTGATGCTCGCCACTGACCGGAATGCACGTCGGATGAATCTGCGTGTAGCAGGGATTCGCGAAGAGCGCGCCGCGCTTGTGCGCCCGCCACGCCGCGGTGACGTTCGAGTTCACCGCGTTGGTGGACAAGTAGTAGACGGTCCCGTACCCGCCGGTCGCGAGGATCACGGCGTCGGCTGCATAGCGCTCGATCGCACCGGTCATCAGGTTGCGGACGATGATTCCGCGCGCCTGTCCGTCGATGACGACCAGATCGAGCATCTCGCGCCGCGCGAACAGCCGCACGGTGCGCTCGTGCACCTGCCGCATCAGCGACTGGTAAGCGCCGAGCAGCAGCTGCTGCCCGGTCTGCCCGCGAGCATAAAAAGTGCGCGAGACCTGCGCGCCGCCGAACGATCGGTTATCGAGCAGCCCGCCGTATTCGCGCGCGAACGGCACGCCCTGCGCCACGCACTGGTCGATGATCTTCACGCTCAGCTGCGCGAGCCGATAGACGTTCGCTTCGCGCGAGCGGTAGTCGCCGCCCTTCACCGTGTCGTAGAAGAGACGGTAAATGCTGTCGCCGTCGTTCTGGTAATTCTTGGCGGCGTTGATGCCGCCCTGCGCGGCGATGCTGTGCGCGCGCCTCGGAGAATCCTGAATACAGAAGTTCAGGACGTTGTAGCCCAGCTCACCAAGAGACGCAGCGGCCGACGCGCCGGCGAGCCCTGTGCCCACAACGATGATGTTGTATTTGCGTTTGTTGGCCGGGTTGACCAGCTTCATCTCGAACTTGTGCCGGTCCCATTTTTCAGCAATCGGCCCGGAAGGAATCCTCGCGTCCAGCTTCGCCGCCATCAGCGTGCCCCCGCAAGGTGCGCCCATAAGGCGATTGCCGCAAAGGTGGCCGCGATCAGCACGGCGATGACCTTGCCAGCCGGCAGAATGAACCGCGTCCATGCCGGCTTGTCGGCGCCGAGCGATTGAAACCCGCTCGATATGCCATGCCACAAATGCGAGCCGACGACGATCATGCTGAGCATGTAGAAGGCGACCATCAGCGGATTGCTGAAATTCTCCATCTCGAGACGATAGAGATCGCGCCCGCCGGCGGCCCACTCGTATTCAGTGCCGTACCGGAACGCCTTGACGTGAATGATGATGAAGACGAGCAGCCAGAGGCCGGAAAAAATCATCGTCGAGGACGCGACGCTCTTGCGGCTCGGCCGGCCGGCGAACTTTTTCTGCTGGTAGCGCGCCGGCCGTGCGCGCTGATTGCCGAGATACATCGCGACCGTCTTGTACACGTGCAGCAGAAATATCAGCAGCAGGCCGATCTCGATGACCGGAATCAGCGGATTGCCTTCGAGCGTGTACGCGTACTTGTTGAACGCCGCCGGCCCGAAGAAGACCATCAGGTTGCCGAGGACGTGGATGACCAGGTAGATGAAGAGCGAAAGCCCGGTGATGCCGATGAGGATTTTCGTCGCGACGGATGAATCCCAGAGCCGCAGTCGAGAAGACGCCATCAAAAGTGAGTTTACGTTGCGGTGCGAGAGGCGCGCAACTGCGGCCGACCGATGCCGAAGCACGCGCTCGGCGGCTTGACGCGTTCGCGCGATGCCGACTAGCATCAGGAGTTTCCTACCGCTATGAAAATCCACGAGTATCAAGCGAAAACGATCCTGGCGCGCCACGGCGTTCCCGTGCCGCGCGGCGAGGTCACCTTCATTCCGAGCGAGGCGGGTGCCATTGCCCGTCGCCTCGGCGGTCAGGTGGTCGTCGTCAAAGCGCAGATTCATGCGGGCGGGCGCGGCAAGGGCGGCGGCGTCAAGCTGGCGAAATCGCCCGACGAGGCCGAGACTCTCGCGCGCGACATGGTCGGGATGACGCTCGTCACCCATCAAACCGGGCCCGAAGGGCGCCTGGTATCGCGCGTCCTCATCGAAGAAGGCCTCCAGATGACGCGCGAGCTTTACATCAGCCTGCTGCTCGATCGCGCGGCCGGCCGTCCGGTGATGATGGCCAGCGCCGCCGGCGGCATGGACATCGAAGAGGTCGCCGAGAAGACGCCCGAAAAGATCGTGCGCGCCTACATCGAGCCCGGTGTCGGCATGGTGCCGTTCGAGGCGCGCCAGCTCGGGTTCGCGATTGGCCTCGACGCGCCGCAGGTCAACAAGTTCGTCAAGCTCACGAGCGCGTTGTACGACGCGTTCGTGGCCACAGACGCGTCGATGATCGAGATCAATCCGCTCGTCGTGACGGCGGCCGGCGATCTCCTCGCGCTCGACGCCAAAATGAACTTCGACGACAACGCCCTCTATCGCCATCCCGAGCTCAAAGAGCTGCGCGATCTCGCGGAGGAAGACCCGCTCGAGATCGAGGCGTCGAAGTTCTCGCTCAATTACATCCACCTCGACGGCAACATCGGCTGCATGGTGAACGGCGCCGGGCTCGCGATGGCGACGATGGACATCATCAAGCTGGCGGGCGGGGAGCCGGCGAATTTCCTGGACGTCGGCGGCGGCGCGAACGCCGAGCAGATCCGGAATGCGTTCAAGATCCTGATGTCGGATAAGAACGTCAAAGCGGTGCTGATCAATATCTTCGGCGGCATCCTGCGCTGCGACGTGCTTGCGCAGGGCGTCATCGCCGCAGTCAAAGAGCTCGGCGTGCCCGTGCCGATCGTGATTCGCATGGAAGGCACGAACGTCGACGAGGGAAAGCGGCTGCTCAAAGAGAGCGGCATGAAGCTGACCACCGCGGACTCGATGGACGAAGCGGCCACAAAGGTCGTGCAACTGGCAGGTTAGCGGCAATGTTCTTCACGAAGACCCGAAGAACACGAAAAAAAGTTCGTGGCCTTCGTGATCTTCGTGGCTTCGTGATGAATGTTTGTTTGGGTGAGAGATGTCCGTACTGATCGATAAGAACGACACGCTTACTGGTTCAGGGGCTCACCGGTCGCGAGGGAACCTTCCACGCGAAACAGGCGCAGGCGTACGGCACCACGGTGGTCGGCGGGGTGACGCCCGGCAAGGGCGGCTCGACCCACGAAGGGTGGCCCGTATTCAACACCGTGCAGGACGCCGTGACGAAGACCGGCGCGAACGCGACGCGTCATCTTCGTGCCGCCTCCGTTTGCCGCCGACGCGGTGATGGAAGCGGCCGACGCCGGGATCGCGCTCGTCGTGTGCATCACCGAGGGCATTCCGGTGATCGACATGATGCGCGCGATGACGTTCCTCAAGACCAAACCTGCGACGCGCCTCATCGGCCCGAACTGCCCGGGCGTCATTTCGCCCGGCAAAGGCAAAGCCGGCATCATCCCGCACAACATCGTCAAGGAAGGGCGCATCGGGATCGTGTCGAAGAGCGGCACGCTGACCTACGAAGCGATCCATCAGTTGACGCGCGTCGGTCTCGGCCAGACGACCTGCATCGGGATCGGCGGCGATCCGCTGATCGGCACGACCCACATCGATGCGCTCCGGCTCTTTGGCGACGACCCTGATACGGATGCCGTGATCATGATCGGCGAGATCGGCGGCAACGCGGAAGAAGACGCCGCCGCATGGATCACCGCAAACAAATACAAGAAGCCGGTCGTCGGTTTCATCGCGGGCCAAACGGCGCCGCCCGGCCGCCGCATGGGGCACGCCGGCGCGATCATCGCCGGCGGCAAAGGCACCGCCGCCGAAAAGATGGCGGCGCTCACGGCAGCCGGCGTCACCGTTGTGAAGAGTCCGGCCGATATGGGGAAGGCGATCAAGGATGTGGTCGGGGCCTAGTGATATACTTTGATTAATCCTTCCTCGGCGTTTGCCCGCCGGGATTTCCTCTATCCTCATACGTTGTAAGGACTTTGAGCATGTCACCGACAGACCTTGCGGTTCAAGAACAGCAGGCCGCGCATCGGTCCCAACGTGTCGTCAACGACTTCAGCATTCAAGTGGCGACCGTCAACGGATCTGGCAGCCAGACAGCGAACCTCGTCCTCCTGCGCTCGATTCTTCTCATGGGCGTTCCCGTCTCCGGCAAGAACATGTTCCCCTCGAACATCGCGGGGCTTCCCACCTGGTACACGATCCGCGCGAGCAAGCGCGGATACGTCGGCCGTAAGAAAGAAGTCGACTTCCTCGTCGCCATGAACGCGGAGACGGCAAAAGAGGACGTCCTGACGCTCGACCCGGGCGCCGCGGTCGTCTACGACGAACCGTTGAAGCTGAACGCGCTGCGGAACGATCTCGTTTTCTACCCGGTGCCGTTCGACAAGCTGGTCACGCCGGTCTGCCCGGACGCCAAGCTGCGCCGCCTCGTGCGCAACATGATCTACGACGGCGTGCTCTCGAAGCTGCTCGGCATCGACATGGCGCACATGGAGAAGGCGCTGAACAAGCAGCTCGGCAAGAAGGGCAAAGCAGTCGCGCTCAACGCCGGCGCGCTCAAGGCCGGATGGGATTACGCCGAGGCGCACTTCACGAAGCAGGATCCGTATTACATCGAGGCGATGAACGAGACGGCCGGGAAAATCCTGATCGAGGGCAATGCCGCCGCGGCTATCGGCTGCATGCTGGCCGGCGTCACCGTCGTGGCGTGGTATCCGATTACGCCGTCTTCATCGCTCTGCGAATCGCTGATCGGGTACATGAAGAAGTACCGCGTCGACAAGGATAGCGGTAAGGCGACGTTCGCCATCGTGCAGGCGGAGGATGAAATCGCGTCCCTCGGCATGGTCATCGGCGCCAGCTGGGCGGGTGCGCGATCGATGACCGCGACCGCCGGCCCCGGGATTTCGCTGATGGGTGAATTCGCCGGCCTCGCGTACTACGCAGAAACACCGGCCGTGATCTTCGACGTACAGCGCGTCGGGCCGTCAACCGGTCTCCCTACACGCACCGCGCAAGGCGATTTGCTGCAGGCGGCGTTTCTCTCGCACGGCGACACGAAGCACATCATGCTGATCCCGTGCTCGGTCGAAGAGTGCTATGCGATGGCTCAGGACGCGTTCGACCTGGCCGAGCAGTTCCAGACGCCCGTGTTCGTGATGATGGACCTCGATCTCGGCATGAACAACTGGATGTCCGACGGGTTCAAGTATCCGGACAAGCCGATCAACCGCGGCAAGCTCCTCACCAAGGACATCCTGGCCAAAATCGGCGAGTGGGGCCGCTATAAGGACGTGGACGGCGACGGCATCCCGTACCGGACGGTGCCTGGCGACGGCATGCCGTCGTATTTCACACGCGGCTCAGGTCACAACTCGAAGGGGCAATACAGCGAGCGGCCCGACGACTACGTCGAGAACATGGACCGGCTCTCGCGCAAGTTCGAGACGGCGCGGAAGTTCGTGCCGAAGCCGGTCATCGATCGCAATCCGAAAGCGAAGATCGGGTTTATCGCCTACGGCACCTCGCAGTACGCGACGCAGGAGAGCCGCGATCAGCTGAAGGAAGAGACCAACGTGGAAACGTCGTACTTCCGGCTCCGCGGGTACCCCTTCAACGAGGAGCTCGCAGCGTTCGTGGACGCGCACGAGCGTGTCTACGTGATCGAGCAGAACCGCGACGCGCAGCTCCTCCAGTTGATGAAGCTCGAGCTCACGCCCGAGCGCTGCGCGAAGCTGCGGAGCGTGCTGCACTACAACGGCCTGCCGATCGACGCCCGCAGCATCACCGACGACGTGCTGGCGCAGGAAGGCTTCGAGGTTGCCAAGAAAACCGTTCGCTCGGTGAGCGCCGGTGTTGCCGGAGGCGAATAACATGGCAAAACAGAATCGCATCGGACTGGAACCCATTACCTACAAAGGCGGCAAGACGACGCTCTGCGCCGGCTGTGGCCATAACGCAATTTCCGAACGGATCATCGACGCGTTCTACGAGATGGGCGTGGAACCCTCGCAGGTCGTGAAGCTGTCCGGTATCGGCTGCTCGAGCAAGAGCCCGGCGTATTTCCTCGGGAGCTCGCATGGCTTCAACGCCGTGCATGGCCGCATGCCGTCGGTCGGCACCGGTGCGATGCTCGCCAACAAGAAGCTCATCGCGATCGGCATCAGCGGCGACGGCGACACGGGCGCGATCGGCATCGGCCAGTTCGTTCACCTCATGCGCCGCAACCTGCCGATCATCTACATCATCGAAGACAACGGCTGCTACGGTCTGACGAAGGGTCAGTTTTCGCCGACCGCCGACGTCGGCTCGAAGCTGAAGACCGGCGTGGTGAACGATCTGCCCCCAATCGACACGTGCGCGCTGGCGGTCGAGCTCGGCGCGACCTTCGTCGGCCGCTCGTTCTCAGGCGACAAGAAGCAGTTGCTCTCGCTCTTGAAGGCTGCCCTTTCGCATCGCGGCACCGTGATGCTCGACGTGATCTCGCCCTGCGTCACCTTCAACGACCATGAAGGCTCGACCAAGAGCTACGCGTACGCAAAGGACCACGACGATCCGGTCGAGGACGTCACCTTCGTGCCGTACTTCGAGGACATCAGCGTGGACTACGCCGCCGGCACCACGCAGGAAGTGACGATGCACGATGGGTCGAAACTCTATTTGAAGAAGCTCGAAGAAGAGTACGATCGCAACCGACAAGATCAACGCGTTGAAGCGCTTGCACGAGACCGCACGGCGCGGCGAGTTCGCCACTGGCCTGATCTACATCGAGCCCGATCGCGACGATTTCCTCACCCAGTTGAACGTCGTCGACGAGCCGCTCGCTTCGCTGCCGCTCGAGCGAGTACGTCCGGGCAGGGAAGCGCTCGAAGAGATTATGGAAGGACTGCGATAACAGAAAGGCAAAAGGTAAAAGGCAGAAGGGAAAAGTGAAGTAAAAGTCTTTTACCTTCTACCTTTTTCCTTTTGCCTTTAGATCATCCCTGCGACTCGTCTTCGTTCGCGCCGATCTGATCTTCCGCGCTCGCGACCGGATCGTCGGGCATCCCGTTCTCGTCCACGCCATCGCCGTTCGGGTTGCCTTGCTGTTCGTCGGTGGGGCGATCGCCTTCGATTGCCCCTTTGTGGGCGGCGGGGTCGTCTTTTTGCCTCATTGCCATCGCGGTCATCGTGGTCTCCTTGCCGCCAGCGCGGCCCGAGCGGCTGAGTCGGACTGATATAATCGCTGGATGATCGAACGGACCCTGGCCATCATCAAGCCCGACGCCGTGGAACGGCGCCTCGCGGGCAAAATCATTCAGCGCATCGAGGACGCGGGATTCCAGATTCGTGCCATCCGCCGCGTGCATCTGACGAAGCCGCAGGCGGAGGGATTCTACGCCGTACATCGGGAGCGCCCATTTTTCGGCAGCCTCACGGCATTCATGTCCTCCGGGCCGGTGATCGTGATGGTCCTCGAGGCGTCCGACGCGATCAAAACGTGGCGCACGCTGATGGGCGCGACCGATCCGGCGAAAGCCGACCCCGGTACGCTGCGTAAGGAGTTCGCGCAGTCGATCGAGCGGAACGCCACGCACGGCTCCGACGCCGCCGAGACCGCGAGCTATGAGATCGGCTACTTCTTCGCGGGCATGGACCTTGTCCCTGGTGGTGGAGTTTTTGGGTAAGACCCTCGTGCTCGTGGGCGCCGCGATCGTCGGGGTCGGCCTCCTGATGATGGTCGGCGTGCCGATCGGCCGGCTGCCCGGCGATTTCTACGTTCGGCGCGACCACTTCTCGTTTTATTTCCCGCTCACCACGTCGATCATCTTGAGTATCATTCTCACGCTCATTCTGGCGTTTTTCCGACGGTGACCCTTGTCTATTAAACCCGACCACTGGATTACGAAGATGGCGCGCGAGCACCAGATGATCGAGCCGTTCGTCGACGATCAGGTGCGCGCCGGCGTGATCTCCTACGGCGTGTCGTCATACGGGTACGACGTGCGCGTCGGCGATGAGTTCAAGGTGTTCACGAACGTGTTCAACACGGTCGTCGATCCGAAGAATTTCGACCCGAAGTCGTTCGTCGACATGAAGGCGACCGAGTGCATCATCCCGCCGAATTCGTTCGCGCTCGCGAGCACGATCGAGTACTTCCGGATTCCGCGCGACATCCTCACGATCTGCCTCGGGAAATCGACGTACGCCCGCTGCGGCATCATCGTGAACGTGACGCCGTTCGAGCCCGAATGGGAAGGGCATGTCACGATCGAGATCTCGAATACGACGCCCCTTGCCCGCGAAGATCTACGCCAACGAGGGGATCGCGCAGGTGCTGTTCTTCCAAAGCGACGAGCCGTGCAGCGCGCTCCTACAAAGACAAGAAGGGCAAGTACCAGGCGCAGCGCGGCGTCACGTTGCCCAAAATCTAACCACGCACGTTGACATCATCGACACGAGCGGCTTAAATTACGATTCTTCGATGGCGTGTTCGTCTTCCGCTGTTCGGTCCGATCGTCGCGCGTGGGCGCGTGCCGCGTACGCGTGCGCCTCGTTTACGATCGGACGGTCCGCCGGGTGATGTGAACGCCTGATCGCGGAGAGACAACCAGGGCCATCATCCGGATGCGGGTGATGGCCCTTTTGTATTAGGCCCTGCCCGCGATGGCCTCAGCATAAGGAGCGGCCATGCGCATTGCTTATCAGGGAGAAACCGGCGCCTTCGGGCAGGCAGCCGCGGAACGGATCGACGCGGACGCGCCGCAAGTGGCGTGCGCGACATTCGCCGGCGTCTTCGACGCGGTCGAGCGAGGACCGGCGACGCACGGCGTGCTGCCGATCGAGAACTCGATCGCCGGCACGATTCACCAGACCTACGATCTCCTCCTCGAGCACGACCTCTCGATCGTCGGCGAGGTGGCGGTGCCCGTTGTGCACCATCTGCTCGCGCCGCGCGGCGCGACAATCGATCGCATCCGGCGCATCTACTCGCATCCGCAGGCGCTCGCCCAATGCGAGCGCTTCCTGAGGACGCTGAGCGACGTCGAGATCGTCGCCGCCGCCAACACCGCCGGTGCGGCGAGGCGCGTCGCGGAAGAGGGGCGGCCCGACAGCGCGGCCATTGCTTCGGCTCGTGCGGCCGACGCCTTCGGGCTGATGTCGCTGGCCTCGGGCATTCAGGATTTCGCCGACAACGTCACGCGGTTCATCGTCATCGGACGCCGCCCGTTTGTCGACCAGATCGCGGATAAGACGACGGTCGTATTTTCGCTGCTGAATGAACCTGGAAGTCTGTTCAGAGCTCTTGGCGTGTTCGCGCTGCGCAACGTGGACCTCACGAAGCTCGAGTCGCGGCCGTTTCGCGGGCGGCCCTGGGAATATCTGTTCTATGCGGAGCTCGCGGCTGCGCGGGATGAGCTGCCGTGTGCGCGCGCGCTTCAACACCTGGCGGAGCTCGCGCCGCTGCTGAGGGTGCTCGGATCGTATCGCGCATGGCGCGAGGCCGGCCGGCGAACGTACGATCCACTGGAGCTCGGCGTGTGAGCGCAGCGAAGGGAGTTTATGACGAACCCACTTGTCGCAGGACCGTCGCGCGCCGCCGCGCGGGCGATGCTGAAGGGCGCCGGCTTTTCCGATCGCGACCTCGAGCAGCCGCTCATCGGCGTCGCCAATACATGGATCGAAATCGGCCCCTGCAATCTGCATCTGCGCGATCTGGCCGTGCACGTCAAGGACGGTATTCGCGCCGCGGGAGGCACACCGCTCGAGTTCAACACCATTTCGATCTCCGACGGCATCACGATGGGCAGCGCGGGCATGCGTGCATCGCTCGTCAGCCGGGAAGTGATCGCAGACTCGATCGAGCTCGTCGCGCGCGGCAACAATTTCGACGGGCTGATCGTGCTGGTCGGCTGCGATAAGACGATTCCCGGCGGCGGCCATGGCGCTCGCACGACTGGATATTCCTGGATTGATCCTGTACGGCGGATCGATTGCGCCGGGCGTCTGGCACGGGAGCGCCGTGACGATTCAGGATGTGTTCGAAGCCGTCGGCGCTCACGCCGCGGGGCGCATCACGGACGCCGATCTCTGTGCGATCGAGGGAGCCGCGTGCCCGGGCGCTGGCGCATGCGGCGGGCAGTTCACGGCGAACACGATGGCGATTGCCTGCGAGTTTCTCGGCCTCGCGCCGCTCGGCAGCGGCAGTGTGCCTGCACTCGATCCAGCCAAGCGAGCTGTGGCCCGGGAAGCCGGCACCATCACCATGTCGCTCGTCGTCGGCGGTCTCCGTCCGCGGCAGATTCTGACGCCTGCGGCTTTCGCGAACGCGATCGCTGCGGTGTCGGCGACCGGAGGGTCGACCAACGCCGTGCTACATCTCCTCGCGATCGCCCGCGAGGCCGGCGTGCCGCTCGACATCGATGCCTTCGACGCGATCAGCGCGCGAACACCAATCGTGGCCGACCTGAAGCCGTCCGGCCGCTTCGTTGCCACGGACCTGCACGCCGCAGGCGGCAGCCGGCTCGTCGCGCGACGGCTCGTCGATGCAAAGCTCGTGGACGGCACCGCCGGTACCGTGACGGGCCGGACGCTCGCGGAAGAAGCGGCGAGCGCATGCGCGACAGCGGGACAAGAAGTCGTCCGCGATGCCACGCATCCAGTCAAACCGAGCGGCGGCCTTGTCGTCCTCCGCGGGACGCTCGCGCCACGAGGGCGCCGTGCTCAAGGTGTCCGGCACCGCACGCAGCGCGCACCGGGGGCCGGCGCGGGTGTTCGATAGCGAGGAGACGGCGTTCGCCGCGGTGCAGGGTCAGCTGATCCGGCCGGGCGATGTGGTTGTGATTCGTTACGAAGGTCCGAGCGGCGGTCCGGGCATGCGCGAAATGCTTGGAGTGACCGCGGCGATCGTCGGCGCCGGCCTCGGTGAATCGGTGGCGCTCGTCACCGACGGCCGCTTTTCGGGCGCGACGCGTGGCCTGATGATCGGCCATCTCTCGCCCGAGGCATCGTCCGGCGGTCCACTTGCCGCGATCCGCGATGGAGACTTCGTGACCATCGACGTCGACGCGCGACGGCTCGACATCGACGTTTCGCCATCGGAACTGTCCGCGCGGCTGGCCGAATGGCGCGCACCGTCGCCGCGGTACGTCAGCGGCGTCTTCGCGAAGTACGCGCGAACCGTGTCCTCGGCATCGACGGGCGCTACGACGTGAGGGCGAACTGAGAACTGAGAACTGAGAACTCTAGAAATAGTGCTTGATCCCGGCGCGGAGGCTCCAGAACCGCGACTCGAATGTGCCGATGGGGCCGACGGCGGGGGACTGGACCGCGTGATAGAGCACTTCGGCCGTCACCGTCGTGTGGGGCGCGACGAATCCTTCCAGACCGCCGCCGATGTCGGCGCCGAACTTGTTGTCGTGCGCTCCAGAGTCGAAGCCGTCGATGTCGAAGGCATAATGGAAGAGACCGATGCCGCCGGTTACGTACGGATGCCAGTCGCCGCGTTCCCAGTTGTAGACCGACGTTGCCTTCGAAGACGAGCGGCCGGACCGTTCCGGTGAAGCCCCGCCCGATGATGTTCCATTTCACCCACTCGACTTGCCCGCGAAGCGACACTCGCGGCGACAGATACGTTTCGGCGTTTACCGCCAAGGTGAAGCCGTCCTCCAGACCCGCGATCACTCGGCAGCGCTGTGCCGATCGAGATGCCGACCGCTGACATTCCTTCGTTCGGCACAGACCCAGTGTGCCGTTGCGCGGCGGCAGTGGAGGGAATCAAGACAAGCGCGCAGAATATCCCGAGGAGAGTTGGTCTCATGCCACCGGCAAGTGCAAGCGAAATGCCGTTGAGGTAGCTTGACCGTTAAAGGACAGACGTAGTAAAACTTACGCCGACTCGGCCGTTTCGAGCCAACACGTCTCCCGTGACATGGATAAATTGATCGAGCGCGAGTCCGCGCCTCGAAACCCACTAGCCGCCGCGCCCGCCCTGGCCGTTCAGTTTTTCCTGATCCCGCTGGCCGTCGTCGCCGTAACGGCCGCGGTATACATCGGCTTCCGTTCGCTGCTCGCCGACACGCGGACGCCGCAGGACTATCTCACTGAGATTCGCACGGGCGGGATGGCGAGAGCATGGCCGGCCGCGTTCGAGTTGTCTCGCTCCATGGACGATCCGCGTGTGCGCTCGGACAAGGCACTCGCCATGGCGCTCGTCCAGGCGTTCGACGAAGCAAAGGACGGCGACCCACGCGTGCGCAAGTATCTGGCGCTCGCGATCGGGCGTCTCGAGCCGCCGTTGCCGCCACAGGCGGTCAGCGTGCTGCTGAAATCGCTCGACGATCCGGAAAAGCACTGGACGCCCGATATGTTCTCTCGCTTCAACGGGTGGACCGACGAGATGAGCGAAGCCCACATCAGCACGATCTGGGCGCTCGGAGCGTCGGGCGACCCGTCGGTCGTTCCCAAACTGCAGCCGCTGTACGCGTCGACCGATCCGGGCGTCCGTAAAATTGTTGTGTATTCCCTCGGCGCGCTGCCCGGCGAGGCGCAGATTCCGACGCTGCAGACGGCGCTCCAGGACGATGCCGCTGACGTGCGATGGAACGCGGCCGTCGCTCTGGCACGCCACGGGCGACGCGACGGCGAGGGAGTTCTCAAACAGATGCTCGATCGCAGCTACGTCGAGCAGATGGTGAAGCGAGAGACGCGACCGAACGCCGACGTCGATCCGGTCGCCGACGTAATGATCAGCGGTCTGCGCGCGATCGCGGTGTTGAAGGACGACGCGCTGAAGCCAACGGTGAGCACGCTCAGCCGAAACGACGCGAGCATGAAAGTGCGCGAGGTCGCGTTAGAGGCGCTGAAAGTGATGGGCTAACAACGAAGATGCCCAGACGATCCGAAAACCTTCGGCGACCGATCGCGCCCAGCGCGCCGCCAACCGGCGCTAACCCTGCCGCAACCCCGCACGAGCGGCCGGTTCCGGGCGGCGACGCGCCGGCGACGGCCGCAGCCGCCGCGGCAACGGGTGCGGCGCCGACGCCGAACGCGCCGAAGCCGCCGGTTGCGCGGCCCGCACCGCAGCCACTGCCGGATCTGCAGGGGCGCACCACGAATGCGGCGTCTCTTGGAGGTGCCGCTGCGCGAACCGCAACAGCCGCTCCAGCGGCAAAGGCGACGACGCGGGCGGCGGACGACGCGTCGCCATTGCTCACGCGGCGGGCGTGGATGGGTCTTGCGTGGGGCGCCTTCTCCGCGGCATCCGCGGCGGCGCTCGCTGCGACTGGCCGTTTCATGTTCCCCAACGTCCTCAACGAACCGCCGCAACAGTTCAAGGCCGGACTGCCTGCGGAATATGGCATGGGCGTCGACGAGCGGTGGAAGGAAAAGTTTGGGATCTGGATAGTGCGTGTCGCCGACGAAAACGTGGAGCCGCACGGCAGCGGCTTCTATGCGCTCATCACCGTCTGCACGCATCTCGGCTGCACGCCGAACTATCTCTCAGCGGAGAACAAGTTCAAGTGTCCGTGCCACGGGAGCGGCTATCGCCTGACAGGCATCAACTTCGAGGGTCCCGCACCGCGTCCGCTCGAACGCGCGCGCATCGTGCTGGCCGACGACGGCCAGATCCTCGTCGACAAGAGCCGCCACTTCCAGTACGAGCTCGGACAATGGACGGATCCAGAGGCGTTTCTGAAGGCTTGAACGGAATCTAATTCATCTTATGGCTGATACCAAGACGGTCGCACCAAAAGAAGGGCCGGGCACCCGGTTCTGGAACTGGCTGACTGAGACGCAGATATGGACGTCGATCTTCCGTCACGGCCGCCCGGACAACGATCGCAATCGCGTGCTCGTCATGTTGTCGAACGTCTTCCTGCATCTGCATCCCGTGCGGATCCGGAAGTCGGGCGTCAAGTTGCGCTATACGTGGTGCATGGGCGGGCTGAGCTTCTTCCTTTTTCTCGTGCTCACGTTCACCGGCCTTCTTCTGATGTTCTACTACCGGCCCACGCTCGAGTACGCCTACACCGACATCGTCGGGTTGCGGGAGCACGTGCCGCTCGGGATCATGCGCGAAATGCATCGCTGGGGCGCGCATGCGATGGTCATTACGGTCTGGCTCCACATGTTCCGTGTGTTCATGACCGGTTCGTACAAACCGCCGCGTGAATTCAACTGGTCGGTGGGTGTCGTGATGCTCGTGCTCACGCTGCTGCTCTCGTTCACGGGCTACCTGCTGCCGTGGGACCAGCTGGCCATCTGGGCGATCACGGTCGGCTCGAACATGGCGCGGGCGACGCCGTTCCTCGGGCACGAAGGGCCAGGCGCGCAGTTGCTGCGTCTCGGTGACGTACCGCTCATCCACGCTGCCGACGACGCGCGCTTCGCGCTCCTCGGCGGGACGTTTGTCGGAGAAGGCGCGCTGCTCCGGTTTTATGTGCTGCACTGCGTCGGTCTGCCGCTCGGCATCGCGGTGTTGATGGCGGTCCATTTCTGGCGCGTGAGAAAAGACGGCGGAATCAGTGGGCCCCTTTAACCTAACTTTTGCCCTTTGCCTTTAGCCTTTTAACTTTCTTTATGGCTTTCATCAAGGGACTCATCAACGGGGTCGCGGATCCGCGGCTCTTCTTCCTGTTGGCCGTCGCCGCGCTGATCCTGATCGTCTGGAAGCGCGAGCACCTCGTGTCGAACGCCGTCGGCTACGGCGCGCTCGGCATCCTCGCCATCTTCTTCATCTTCGGTACATTCGACCCGAATTTCCGGCTGATCGTCACCAAGCCGGACAACGTGCCGATTGTCGGCCTGATCTTCCTGCTCGTCTTCTTCGTGTGGTACTCGATCCGCGAAGGCGTCCTGAACGATCAGCGGATCGCTGCGGGGCAGGGTCCGATCGAGAAGGCGGAGTCGGATCGCGTCTGGGTGTGGCCGGACCTCGTCTACACCGAGCTGATCTCGCTGATCCTCTGCTCCGTGGTCCTGATCATCTGGTCGATCTTCCTGAAGGCGCCGCTCGAGCAGCCCGCGAACCCGGCGAACACGCCGAACCCGTCGAAGGCGCCGTGGTACTTCCTTGGGCTGCAGGAGATGCTCGTCTACTTCGATCCGTGGCTCGCCGGCGTTGTCCTGCCGGGACTCATCATCGTGGGGCTCATCTGCATTCCGTACGTCGACAAGAATCCGAAGGGCAACGGCTATTTCACGTTCGCGGAGCGCAAGGCCGAGATCACGATCTTCCTGTTCGGCTTCGTCGTGCTCTGGTGCTCGCTGATCGTGCTCGGCACGTTTTTGCGCGGACCGAACTGGAATTTCTTCGGTCCCTTTGAATTCTGGGACATCCACAAGCTCGCGGCGCTCACCAACGTGAACCTGTCGGAATACATCTGGGTGCGCGGACTCCATACGGGCTTACCGACCAACTGGCTCGTGCGCGAGATATTCGGGATATTGCTCGTCCTTTTCTATGTCTTCGCGCTGCCGCTGATTCTGGCGAAGGGTCTCTTCAAGGCGTACTACGCGAAGCTGGGACCGTCGCGCTATTACGTGTCGACGCTGCTGTTCCTGATGATGATGTCGCTGCCGATCAAGATGCTGGCGCGGTGGCTGTTCAACCTGAAGTACGTCGTCGCGATTCCGGAATTTTTCTTCAATATCTGAAGTGTTGCTGACTAGCTAAATCATGGCTGAAAAGAAGGGCGTCGGGCACGCTTACAACGTCGACTTCCTGAACGTCGTCTTCGCGGCGGCGAGCTTGTTTCTGTTCCTCTCAGTCGTCTGGATGGTGTGGGACGACTACGACCGCGAGTGGAAGAGCACGCAGCGCCGCTTCGCGAGCCTGCAGTACCAGGTCACGCAGGCGCAGGCGGCGCAGGCGGGTCGTTCGGTCGACAAGGCGAAGCTTCAGCAGCTCGAAGCGCAGCGGAAGGCAGCGGAGCAGAATGTCGCCGCCAACCAGAAGAAGGTCGACGAGCTGCAGGACAAGCTGAAAGACGCGGACAACCAGCTGTATCGCGCGACGACCGACTATCAGACGATGAAGGCGACCTACGATCAGGATCGCTACGATTTCGAGGCCTCGCGCGCGAACAACCTGTCGAGCGCCACAAAAAAAGGCGAGGCGGCGGCCGAGGAAGCCAAACGGCTCGAGGAGCTGAACCTGGCGATGGAAAAGGCCGACGCCGACAAGGGCGACATCCAGAAACAGCTCGGGCAGTACACCGGCCAGGTCGTGTCGATTCAGAAGCAGATTGAGGAGCTCACGGCGGAGCAGACGCGGCTCAACAAGCGTCTCGACGTCATCGCGCCGAGCGCGAAAGACTACGTGCTGAATGCGCCGCTCATCGACTTCATGGCGCCCACGCTCAAGATTCAGCAGATCATTCTTCCGAACGTCGTCGACGACGTGAATTTCATTCGCGTGCCGAAGATGGACCGGTGTCAGACCTGCCATCTCGCGATCGACAAGAAAGGCTACGAGAAATATCCGCAGCCGTTCACGACCCACCCGCGGCTCGATTTGTACCTCGGCGGGAGCTCGGCGCATCCGATCGACAAGACCGGCTGCACGGTGTGCCACGAGGGTATGGGCCAGTCCGTGAGCTTCCGCGACGCGGCGCACGCGCCGGCGAACCCGAAGCAGATGGAAGAGTGGGAGAAGAAGTACGGCTGGGAACAGCCGCACCTCTGGGATTACCCGATGCTGCCGACGAGCATGACCCAGGCGTCGTGCGCGAAGTGCCACAAGCAGCAGGTCTACATTCCGAACGCGGACAGCCTGAACCTCGCGTACGCGACCTTCGAGCGCGCCGGCTGCTACGCATGCCACAAAACGAAGGGCTTCGACACGAACATGCGGAAGCCCGGACCGATTCTCACCAAGATTCAGTCCAAGCTCCGGCCGGAATGGGTGAAGAACTGGATCAGGAATCCGCGCGCGGTGAAGCCGACGACGTGGATGCCGCGCTTCTGGTACAACTCGAACAACAGTTCGCCCGAAGATGCGGTGAGAAACGAAACCGAGATCAACGCGATCGTCGCGTATCTGTTTGCGAATTCCGATCAGTACGAGCCGGCTGTCAAGTCACCGCCGCACGGCGATGCGAAGAGCGGCGAACAGATCGTGAAGTCAATTGGCTGCCAGGGGTGCCACGTCGTCGGCGAAGGCTCGAGAGAAAGGTCGGCCCGCGGCGCACGTTCGGCCAGCCGCTCGAGAACATCGGCAACAAGGCGACCTTCGAGTGGATATTCGATTGGGTGCGGGATCCGAAGCATTACAACCCGAACACGTATATGCCGAACCTGCGGCTTACCGATGCGCAGGCGGCCGACGTCGCGACGTATCTGATGACGCTCAAGGGCGGCGCGGGCGATGCCGCGAAGGCGTCTGCGGACGCGAAGAACACCGACGATGTCCTGCTCGATTATCTGAAGAACGTGATGCCTTTCGAGGATGCGAAGGCGCAGCTCGCGAAATGGACGCCCGAGCAGCGGCAACAGCAGCTCGGGTCCAAGGCGATCAGCCGTTACGGCTGCTTCAGTTGCCACGACATCAAGGGTTTCGAAAACGCGCAGTCGATCGGCACGGACCTCTCCGAAGAGGGGAGCAAGCTGGTCACGCGGCTCGATTTCGCGTTCATCACGGATATCCCGCACACCTCGAAGGTTGCCTGGTTCCGCACCAAGCTCCATGATCCGCGCATCTTCGACAAGGGGCGCGTGTTGCAGCCGCTCGAAAAGCTGCGGATGCCGAATTACGAGTTCTCGGACGCGGAGATCGGTCGTCTGCTCACGGCGATCATGAGCTTCCAGCGCGAGATTCAGCCGCCGGCCGCGATGCCCGTAAGGAGCGCGCGACTGGACTATGAAATAAACGGCCGAACGCTCGTTCACCGGCGCAATTGCGTCGGCTGCCACATCATAGAAGGCGACGGCGGCGACTTCGTGAAGCTGGTCGCCGATCCATCGCTCGGGCCGCCGATGCTCACGCCCGAGGGCGCGCGCGTGCAGCCCGATTGGCTGTATGCGTTCCTCCGGGGGCCGATCACGATTCGGCCGTGGCTGAGCGTCCGGATGCCGACCTTCGGCCTCGACGATCCGAACCTGAACGGCGTGATCCGATACTTCGGGGCCGTGTCGAATACCGTCGGTCCGTTCCAGACGCACGAGTTCGTCAAGGTCTCGAACGAAGAAGCCACCGGAAAAGAGCTCTTTGAGAAGTTGAAGTGCCAGCAGTGCCACGTCCTCGGCGCGATTCCGAAGGATCAGCCCACAGCGAATCTCGCGCCGGATCTCCGCATGGCGCCCGAGCGGCTGAATCCCGACTGGATACTGGAGTGGCTGAAGAAGCCGTCGGACATTCTGCCCGGGACGCGCATGCCGGCGTTCTGGCCCGACTATCCGAAGTCGTACTATCCCGAGATGAACGGCAGCGCTGAGGCGCAAATCCGCGCGATTCGCGATCACCTGCTCACGTTCCGCGGTGGCCCGAGCCCGAAAACGAACGGGACGAAGAGCGCGAACAACAACAACATAACAACTAGCTGTTCATCGACGGACATGCAGTCCCGGAAACGGGCAGCCTCCTGGGCTGCCCGTTCTGTTGTACGCGCATTTTCCTGTTGATTCCGTTCTGATCCTTGGCACTCTCCGTGCCTTAGCGATTTCCATGGGGGCGACTATTCAAGATACCCGCTACGCGCTGCGGGTCCTTCGCAAGACACCCGGCGCGACGCTGGTCGCGATCCTGTCGCTGGCCCTCGGGCTCGCGGTGAACACAACGGTTTTCAGCTGGGTTCGCACGGTTCTCCTGAACCCACTCCCTGGCGTCGCGGCGCCCTCCCGCGTCGTCACGATCGAAACGGTCGCGCCGTCGGGCGAGATGATCGACAGCTCGTATCCCGATTACCGGGACTATCGCGATCGATCGACCCTTCTCGCCGGCGTCATCGCGTTCAAAGAGCGTCCACTCGGTCTCGGAGCCGAGGATCGCGCCGAGCGCGTGTGGTCGCTGATGGTGTCGGGCAATTACTTCGACGTGCTCGGCGTGAAGCCACTGCTCGGTCGATTCTTCCAGGGCGCGGAGCGGAGCGACGCGTTCGATCAGGCGCCGGTCGCGATTCTCGGGGAAGCGATGTGGAAGGCCCGTTTCAACAGCGACCCCACAATCGTCGGACGGCACATCCTGCTCAACCGCCATCCATACACGATCATCGGCGTCGCGCCGCCGCCATTTGTCGGCACGATCAGCGGCCTTCGATTCGATCTCTTCGTGCCGTTGACGATGCAGGCGTCGTTGACGGGCAACGCCCAATGGCTGTCGAGCAGGGGCGCCCGGCCGCTCTATTTGTTTGCGCGGCTGAAATCTGGCGTCACGTTGACGCGGGCGAGAAGCGAAACGCAGGCCATCGCGGCGTCGATCGCGAAGGAATATCCCGAAACCAACAAAGGCGTTTCAGCCACGATGCTGACGCAGGAGAATGCGCGGCGGGGCATTCAGTCGGACCTTGGCCCGCTGATGCGGATACTCCTCGTGCTCGGCGGCCTGGTGCTGCTGATCGTGTGCGCGAACGTTGCCAACCTGCAGCTGGCGCGCGCCACCTCACGGCAGCGCGAGATCGCGATCCGGCTCGGGCTCGGCGCGTCTCGCCTCCGTCTGCTGCGGCAGCTGCTTACCGAGAACATCGTGCTCGCGCTGGGCGCCGGCGGGCTCGCCGTGCTCGCGAGCGCCTGGCTCGTCGAGTCGCTCCGGCTGTTCACTCCGTTCGCGGAATACCCGATCGCGCTGACGCCGGTCATCGGCGTAAAGGAAATCGGGTATGCCGGCGCTGCGTCGCTCGTCGCGGCGCTCCTTGTTGGCATCTGGCCCGCGGTGCGGATGCCGGCGCGCGACCTCGCGGACGCGCTCAAGGCCGGCGCCCGACAGGCAGGGATCGATCGTCGCACGAGCGCGCTCCGTGCGGGGCTGGTCGTCGGTGAGGTCGCGCTCGCGATGTTTGCGCTCGCGTCGGCTGGTTTGCTCGCGCGCAGCTTCGAGAACGCGCGGCGGGTGGAACCGGGATTCGATCCCCGAGGCGTTCTTCTCGGCGAGATCAGCCTGTCGACGGGTGGATACGACCGCGCGCGCGGCATCGCCTATCTGCGGCAGATCCTCGAGCGCACGAGCGCTCTGCCTGGCGTCGCGGCGGTATCGATGTCCGAGGACGTGCCGCTCGGGTTCAATGGCGGCCAGTGGGAGGACCTGACGATTGACGGCTATGCGGCGAGCGCGAACGAAAACATGAAGATCTACCGCAACCTGGTGTCGCCGAACTATTTCGCGCTGATGCGTGTTCCGCTCATCGCAGGACGTGACTTCACCGAGCGGGACGAGCGCGGCGCGCCGATGATCGCCATCGTCAACGACGAGTTCGCGCGCAGGTACTATGGCGGCGGGCCGGCGGTTGGAAGACGGTTCACGGCCTTTGGAGTCCCCCACACAATCGTCGGCGTCGTCAGGACCACGAAGGTGCACTCGCTCTCGGAATATCCAGAGCCGTACTTCTATCTGCCGCTCTGGCAGCACTTCAACGCGAGCACCGGGGTTGCGCTCCATGTCCGCGCGGCGAGCGGCGACGCGATGAGCATTGCGCCAACGGTGCGGCAGGCGCTCCAGTCGATCGATCCCGAGATGCCGCCGCCGCTCATGATCACGCTCGAGGGGTACATCGGCGCATCGTACTTCGTGCAGCGAACCGCAGCGATGCTGATGGGCCTGCTGGGCGCGCTCGCCTTGATGCTGGCCTCGATCGGGTTGTACAGCCTGACCGCTTTCGGCGTGTCGGCGCGCCAGCAGGAGCTCGGCGTGCGCGTGGCGCTTGGCGCCGCATCGCGCGATATCATCCGGCTGGTCGTCGGAGAAGGCGCCCGGACCGCGGCGTTCGGCGTCGCCGCCGGCTGTGCGCTCGCGGTGGCCGGAACGCGCGCGCTCGGGTCTCTGCTGTTCGGCGTGAGTCCACTCGATGTGCCCACGCTCACCGCCGCGGCCGTGCTACTCGCCGGCGTCGCGCTCATCGCCGCATATCTGCCCGCGCGAGCGGCAGCCCGGGTGGATCCGATCACCGCATTGAGGGCCGAGTAGCAGGGGAAGGTATAATTCAGTAAGTGCTCCGTCCCTACGGTGGACAGCTGCCCCGCGTCCATCCGACCGCCTATATCGATGACAGCGCGCAGGTTATCGGCGACGTGGAGATCGGGGAAGAGAGCAGCGTCTGGATGTGCGTGGTCATTCGCGGCGACGTGCACCGGATCCGGATCGGGCGGCGAAGCAACGTGCAGGACGGATCGGTCGTTCACGTCATGAAGGACACGCATGCGACGATCATCGGCGACAACGTGACGATCGGGCATGCGGCTGTGGTCCACGGGTGTACAGGTCGAGGATCAGTGTTTGATCGGCATGGGCGCGATTCTGCTGAACGGCGCGCATGTCGGCACGCAGTCGATCGTCGCCGCCGGCACGCTGCTCACCGAAGGGATGAGGGTGCCATCGCGATCGCTCGTGATGGGCAGCCCGGGCAAAGTAAAGCGACTGCTGACGCACGCCGAAATCGCTGACATTCAGGCGTACGCCGACCGTTACGTCTCCTATCGACTTGACTACCAATAACACGCAGCCGGCGCGTGGCACACGCGACTTTCTCCCGGATCAGATACGCAGGCGGGAATACGTCATCGGCGTCATTCGCGATGTGTACGAACGCTACGGCTTCGAGCCGCTCGAGACGCCGTCGTTCGAGAACATCGAGACGCTCCTCGGCAAATACGGCGAGGAGGGCAACAAGCTCATTTTCAAGATCCTCAAGCGCGGCGAGCATGAGCACACGGGCGAAGCGGATACTGGCTCTCCGTTACGATCTCACGGTGCCGCTGGCGCGGGTGGTCGCGCAGCATCAGAACGATCTGCCGAAGTTCTTCAAGCGCTATCAAATCCAGCCGGTGTGGCGCGCCGACCGCCCTGCGAAGGGACGCTTTCGCGAGTTCTATCAGTGCGACGTCGACGCGATCGGCTCGACCTCGCCGGTCGTCGAAGCGGAAATCCTCGGAGCGGTCAGCGAGGTTCTCGCGCGGCTCGGGTTCGAGGATTTCGTCATCCGGCTGAACGATCGCCGCGCGCTCACAGCGCTGCTCGACTGCGCGGGCGTTCCCGGACGATTGCACGGCGATGCGCTCATCGCTCTCGACAAACTCGACAAGATCGGCGTGGACGGCGTCCAGAAGGAACTGACCACGCGCGGCGTCGACGCGGAGGCGACGATGGCGTGCCTGCGCTTCTTCAGCGGCGTGTCGAGCGAGGATCCGCACCGAAAGACGACGCTCGAGCGCTTGCGCGGCTTCGTCGCGCGGCATCAGGAGGGGCCCACCGCAGTGAGCGGGCTCGAGGAGATCATCCGCCTGTCGGACGGAACGCCGGCGCACGGCCGGATCCACCTCGACCCGAGCCTTGCGCGGGGGTTGAGCTACTACACGGGCGCGATTATGGAAGTCGCGGTGCCGGATCTCGCGGGCAGCCTCGGTGGCGGCGGCCGCTACGATGGCCTGATTGGCATGTTTCTCGGCAGGGATGTGCCTGCGTGCGGGTTCTCGCTCGGCCTCGAGCGGATTCTCGTCGTGATGGCGGAGCGCGCGATGTTTCCGGCGTCCGTATCGCGCGGCGCCGCCGATGTGATGGTGACGGTGTGGAATGATGAATCGCGGGCTGACGCGGTCGAACTCGCCGCGGAACTGCGCCACGGCGGAAAGCTTCGCGTCGACGTCTACCCGGAGGCGGACAGACTCGGCAAGCAGTTCAAATACGCCGCAACCCGCAATGTACCGTTCGTGGCGATCGTGGGTGACGACGAACGCGCGAACCACCAGGTGGCCATCAAGAACATCACAACCGGCGAACAGACGACGGTGGCACGCGGCGATGCGGCGGCGTTCATCACCGCCGGCATGGAAAAGATCGTTCAGAAATCATGAACATGTGTGGTTCCGCTCATTTTCTTTTGAGTACAGATTGTTCGAATGGCTGATCCGTTAGGTTCTCTCACCCGTACTCACACGTGCGGTGCGCTTCGCGCAGACGACGTCGGCGCGGAAGTGGTGCTGCTTGGCTGGGTGCATCGCGTGCGCGACCTTGGGGGCGTGACGTTTATCGACATCCGGGACCGGGCGGGGCTGTCGCAGGTCGTGGTGCGCGAGAACGAAGCGCTCATGGCGACGGCGAAGAGACTGCGCTCGGAGTTCGTGGTCGGCGTCCAGGGCGTGGTGCAGCGTCGCTCGGAGGACAGCGTCAATTCGAAGCTCGCCACGGGCGAAGTGGAGGTGCTCGCGCGCGATATCAGGATTCTGAACGAGGCAAAAACGCCGCCGTTTCAAATCGCCGAGGATCAGCCGGTCTCCGAAGAGGTGCGGCTCAAATACCGCTATCTCGATCTGCGACGATCGCGCCTTCAGACGAACCTCGGGTTGCGGCATCGCGTCTCGATGACGATCCGCCGCTATTTCGATCAGCAGGGGTTCTGGGAGATCGAGACGCCGATTCTGACCAAATCGACCCCCGAAGGCGCGCGCGATTTCCTGGTCCCGAGCCGGGTGCATGCGGGTCAGTTCTACGCGCTGCCGCAGTCGCCGCAAATCTTCAAGCAGATACTCATGATTGCGGGCACCGATCGCTACTTCCAGATCGTGCGCTGTTTCCGCGATGAAGATCAGCGCGCCGATCGCCAACTCGAGTTCACCCAGGTCGACGTCGAAATGTCGTTCGCGCGGCCGGAGCTCGTATACGGTCTGATCGAGCCGCTGATGCAGCAGATTTTCAACGAGGTCGGGCGCGAGGTGCCGCCCTCGTTCCGGCGAATGCCGTATGCGGAGGCAATCGCGCGGTACGGGTCCGACAAGCCGGACCTGCGATTCGGTCTCGAGATCGTCGACCTTTCGAACGTGTTCCGCGACGCGGAATTCCGCGTATTCAAGCAGGCGGTGGCCGACGGCGGGGTCGTGCGTGGGCTCGTCGTGCCGCGCGGGAACAGTTACACGCGGAGCCAGATCGATCTGATTGTCGATCAGGCCAAGCAACTCGGTTTCAGCGGACTGATTTGGGTGCGGCCCGGCGAGCCGCCGGTGTCGTCGGTGAAAGCACTCGGCGAGGGATCGCTCCGTGCGGCGCTCCAGGCGGCCGGCGCCTCGTCCGACGATCTGCTGTTGATGACCGCTGGTGCCGCCGACGCCACGTCGAAGCTCCTTGGGCAGTTGAGGCTGCACCTTGCCGCGCGCGAGAAGCTTCAGCGCGCGGACGACTACGCGTTCGCGTGGGTGACCGATTTCCCGCTCCTCGAGTACAACGACGAGGACGGCCGGTGGTATTCCATGCATCACCCGTTCACGGCGCCCATGGACGAGGATGTCGATCAGCTGGAGAGCAACCCGGGCGCGGTTCGTGCAAAGGCTTACGATCTCGTGCTCAATGGGAGCGAGATCGGCGGCGGCAGTATCCGTATCCACGACGCGGCGCTGCAGGCGCGGATATTCAGACGGCTCGGCATTTCGGACGAAGAGGCGAAGCTGCGTTTTGGCTTTTTTCTCGAGGCGCTCGAGTACGGCACGCCCCCGCACGGCGGCATCGCGCTCGGGCTGGACCGGATCGTCGCGATTCTCTGCGGCGAGGCGTCAATCCGCGAGGTGATCGCGTTTCCAAAAACAGCGAACGCGGTCGATTTGATGTCGGGCGCCCCGTCGCCCGTCGACGCGAAGCAGTTGCGCGAATTGCACGTGAAGACCCAGAATTGACCCAGATGAAGCGCATTACCGTCCCCGAAGAGGGGATCGAGACGCTGTTCGGCTCCTACGACGAGAACCTCAAACACCTCGAATCGCTTTTCAACGTCCGCATCCGCACGCACGGCCACGATCTGCTGGTCGAAGGAGACACCCCGGCGCTCGACAAGATCGATCGCGTCGTCGGTCAGCTCTCCGGCCTGATGCGCGAAGGTTACAAGCTTTCGAACTCCGACGTGAAAACCGCGTCGGACCTCGTCGCGCAGGACGAGTCCGTCGATCTCCGCGAGCATTTCCTCAAAGGCACGTTGACGCCCGCGGGGAAGCGAAGGGTGGCGCCCAAGACGGTCAACCAGCGCCGGTATCTGGATGCGATCGATCAGAACGATATTGTGTTCGGGATCGGTCCGGCGGGAACGGGCAAGACGTATCTGGCGATGGCGCAGGCCGTGGCGTTTCTCGTCGCGAAGAAAGTCAGCCGCATTATCCTCGCGCGGCCGGCCGTCGAAGCGGGCGAGAAGCTCGGATTTCTTCCGGGCGACCTTCAGGAGAAGGTCAATCCGTACCTGCGTCCGCTGTACGACGCGCTGTACGACATGCTCGATGTCGAGCGCGTCGCACGATATCTGGAGCGGGGCACGATCGAGATTGCGCCGATCGCGTTCATGCGCGGCCGAACCCTGAACGACTCGTTCGTGATTCTCGACGAGGCGCAGAACACGACGAGCGAGCAGATGAAGATGTTTCTCACGCGGCTCGGGTTCGGCGCAAAAGCGGTGATCACGGGCGACATCACGCAGATCGATCTCCCCGCGGGGCGGATGTCGGGGCTCGTGGAAGCGATGAAGGTGGTGAAGTCGATCGACGGCATCTCCTTCGTGCACTTCGACGATCGCGACGTCGTCCGCCACAAGCTCGTGCAGCAGATCGTCAAGGCGTACGAGGCGTTTTCGAACAGCAACGGCGCCGGCCGTGAGCGCAATGGATGACGGTGAACAGCGGCTCCACGTGCGAGTGTCCGACGAGGGCGGCCGGCCGGTCCGTGCGCGAGGCCTTGCGGCATGGTTATCCCGCGTGGCGCCGCCACGCGCACGCGGACGCGTCAGCGTCGCCGTCGTCAGCGACGCGCGGGTCCGCGCACTGAATCGCACGTACCGACGAAAGGACGTGGCGACCGACGTCCTCAGCTTTCCGAGCGGCCCCTCGATAGTCGCCGAGCGACGCGATCCGTTCCTCGGAGATATCGTGATCGCACGCGGTATCGCCAGACGGCAGGCGCGAGCCGCCGGCCACGCGGAGGCGACCGAGCTGCGTGTGCTCGCCCTCCATGGCCTCCTGCACCTCCTCGGTCACGACCACGAACGGGACGATGGCGACATGCGCCGGCTTGAAACGCGGCTGCGCCGCAAGGGCGGTCTCCGCGAGGGGTTGATGGAGCGCACCGGCCCGAGACGATCTGACCCGCACCGGGCCCCTCGACAACGTTCTGTTCTTGATACGCGCGAGCGCCACGGCGCGAGTGCGTCAGGCGCGGGGGTGGGGCCCCGCGCAGGTAAGTAGTGCCATGCTCGCGCTGACTATCTTTCTGCTCGGATGCGCTGCGGTGTACCTCGGCGCGATCGAAGCGGCGTTCAGCGCGCTGATGCGGCTGTCGCTCCGGCTGGTGGCGGAGCGAACAGGCCGCCCCGATGCGCTCAGCGATTATCTGGACGATCCGCTGCTGCTCTTCGTGCCGGTGCGGCTACTCCTCGGCTTCGTCACCGCCAGCGCGACGGTGCTGCTGGCGCGGGCCATCGGCATCGACGGCGCCCACACGGTGACGTTCGTGGTGCTGTGCGTCGCGGCGTTTGTCGTGGTGTGCCAGCTCCTGCTGCCACTGGCCATCGTCGGCCGCCATCCCGAGCGCGTGCTCGAATATCTGCTGCCGACCTTCAAGCCGATCGCGCGCGTGCTCGGTCCGATCACCGGCTTTGCGGCGCACGCGATCGCCAGCGCCAGGCGCAACGGGACAACCGCCACGCCGGACGAAGCCGCCGAGGAGGCCAACGAAGTTGCCAAGGCGTATATCGACACGGCCGAACAGGAAGGAATCATTCAGGGCGAAGAGCGCCGGCTGCTGCAGAGCATCGTCGACTTCGGCGACACGCTGGTGAGGGAAGTCATGACGCCGCGGCCCGACATCGTCGCGATCAGGGAGGACGCGACGATCGGCGACCTGCGCGCCCTCTTCGGTGAGCAGGAATACTCGCGATTTCCGGTCTACCGCGAAAACCTCGACAACATCGCGGGGTTCGTCTTCGTCAAAGATCTCGTCGCCGTCGGTGCGTCGGACGATGCGAAGCCGATTACGCCGCTGCTGCGGCAGGCGGTAGTCGTGCCCGAGACCAAGCGCGTTCCCGAGCTCCTGAAGCAGTTCCAGCGCCAGCAGACGCAGTGCGCGATCGTCGTGGACGAGTACGGCGGCACCGCGGGCCTGGTCACGATCGAAGACCTGCTCGAAGAGATCGTCGGCGAGATACGCGACGAGTACGACGTCGAGTCGGAACCGATCGTCGACGAAGGCAACGGGCGCTTTCTTTTCAGCGGCAAGGTCGACATCGACGAGGTGGCGCAGCGTCTCGGCGTCCAGATCCCGCGCGTGGGCTTCGAAACGGTTGGCGGGTTCGTGATGGCGCATGTCGGCCGGGTTCCCACAGTCGGCGAGCGCTTCGAGGCGGACGGCCTGTCGGTGGAGATCGTCGACGCGGAGCGGCGCCGCATCAACAAGGTCCGCATCTGCCGACAGGGAGTTGCAGAGACCGCTGGGGAAAAGGCGGGGTAGCGCAGGATGAAGTCGGGCTTCGTTTCGTTCATCGGCCGCCCGAACGCGGGCAAGTCGACGCTGTTGAACCGGCTGGTCGGCACGAAGCTGGCGATCGTGTCCGACAAGCCGCAGACGACACGAACGCGGATTCTCGGCGTGAAGAACTATCCCGACGCGCAAGTCGTGTACCTCGACACGCCGGGTATTCATCGGCCGCTGCACCGCATGAACGTGCGGATGGTCGATACGGCTGTCGAAACGATCAGCGAAGTCGACATCCTCGGCCTTGTGGTCGACGTGATGGAGCCGCCCGGCAAAGGCGATCGCTACGTGTTCGATCTCGCGAAAGACACGAAGGCCGCATTGTTCCTGATCTTGAACAAGATCGATCTCGTCAAGAAATCGAAGCTCCTCCCGTTGATTGATCGCTATCGCGGCGTCGCGTCGTTCGCTGAGATCGTCCCGATCTCCGCATCGACCGGCGACAACGTCGATCGGCTGGAGCGCGCGATGATCGATCATCTGCCGGAAGGCGAGCGCCTGTATCCGGAGGATTACCTCACCGATCAGCCCGAGCGCTTCTTCGCATCCGAGATCGTGCGTGAAAAGCTTCTACAGTTCACCCACGCGGAGATACCGTTTTCCAGCGCGGTGGTCGTCGACCGGTTCGAGGAGCCGAGTGCCGACACGAACAACGTCCTGCGGCTGTACTGCACGATCGTCGTCGAGCGCGAATCGCAGAAGCCGATCGTCGTCGGCCGCGGCGGGGACATGGTGAAGAAGATCGGCACGGCGGCACGCGAGGAGCTGGAGCGATTTTTCGGGACGCGCGTGTATCTCGACCTCCACGTGCGGGTGAAAGCCGAGTGGCGCGAGGACGATCGCGTGCTCGAGCAGCTGGGCCTCGGGCCGGGGCGGCGGTCGGGGTAAGCGCCCTTCCGTGCAATAATTAGCAGTTCATCAGCTCGCCAGATGCCGCTCTACACAACGGACGCGCTGATTCTGCGCACGTACAAGCTCGCCGAATCCGATCGCATTGTCGTCTTCCTGACGCGCGATCGCGGCAAGAAGCGCGGCGTGGCGAAGAATGCGCGGCAAAGCCGGCGTCGATTCGGCGGCGCGCTCGAGCCGCTCACGTACGGACGCGTCGGGTATCTGGAACGTGAGCGCCGCGAGCTCGTGAGCCTGCACTACGTGGAGCCCCGCCGCTCGCCGCTCGCCGCCGTGCACGGCGACGCGCTCGGGTATGTCGGCTATTTCGCGGAGCTGATCGACGAGTGGGCGCCGGAAGCCGACCCGAACGAGCCGCTGTTTCGGCTCGGTACGTCGATCGTCGAGGCGATCGCCGACGGGGTACCGATTGAGCCGCTGGCGCGCTACTTCGAGCACTGGCTGCTGCGTCTGCAGGGCGTCTACGAAGTGGACGAGCGGATGTCGGACGAGGCGCGGGCGTTTCTTGCGGCGATCCGTACCGCGCGCCCGTCGGCCGTCGGCGGAATTGCGGTCTCTTCGCGTACGCTCGCGGAGCTCGAGGCCGCGCATCGCGCGCTCATTGCGATGCATCTCGAGAAGGATTTGAAGTCTGCGCGCGTATTGAGAGAAATGCGCAGATAGCGGCCGCTGTGCACTTCAGATGATGACTTTTCAGAGCCTGATCCTGAAGCTGTCGGAGTTCTGGGCATCCCGCGGATGCGCACTCCAGCAGCCGCTCGACCTCGAGGTCGGCGCCGGAACGATGCACCCGGAGACCTTTCTCCGCGTGCTCGGACCCGCGCATTGGAACGTGGCGTACGTGCAGCCGTCGCGGCGGCCGGCCGATGGGCGCTTCGGCGACAACCCGAATCGCCTGTTCAAACATCATCAGTTCCAGGTCATTCTCAAACCGGCGCCCGACGAGGTGCAGCAGTTGTATCTGGACAGTCTCGAAGCGTGCGGCATCAATCCGCGGCAGCACGACATCCGCTTCGAAGAGGACAACTGGGAATCGCCGACCCTCGGCGCGTGGGGGATCGGCTGGCAGGTGATGTTCGACGGCCTCGAGATCTCGCAGTTCACCTACTTCCAGCAGGCCGGCGGCCTCGAGCTGGCGCCCATTTCGGCGGAGCTGACCTACGGCCTCGAACGGATTGCGATGGCGCTGCAGCGCGTCGACAGCGTCTACGATCTCGAATGGGCCGCCGGCGTGAAATACCGGCGACGTGCGCCTGCGGGAGGAAATTGAGCAGTCCAAATACGTCTTCAACGAAGGCCTCGAGCTGCCGCCGGGCGAGTTCGCCGGTTTTCACCGGCGGCTGTTCGACGATTACTATCATTTCGCCGAGGCGCTGCTGAAATCGAATCTGATTTGGCCCGCGCTGGAGCATTGCCTGAAGTGCTCGCATCTGTTCAACGTGCTCGATGCCAGCAACAGCATCGGCGTCACCGAGCGCACGGCCTACATTCTCCGCGTCCGGCAGCTGGCCATCGGCATCGCGAAGGCCTACGTGGAAGGGGCGGCGCCCGCTCCGGCGTCGAGCGTGTAGGTGGATCGCGAACTGCTCCTGGAGATCGGGTGCGAAGAGCTGCCGGCGAGCTGGCTGCCGGCGCTGACGAATCAGATCGGCGAGGTCGTGACGGCGCAGCTGAAGCTGCAGCGTTTACCGGCCGAATCGCCCGCCGAGACGTTCAGCACGCCTCGCCGGCTCGCGGTCCGCATCGCGCGCGTGCCCGAGCGGCAGAACGATCTCGAGGAGCTCGTGAACGGGCCGCCCGTGTCGGCCGCGTTCAAGCCGGACGGCACGCCCACGCCGGCCGCCGCCGGTTTCGCGGCGAAGAATGGGATCGAGGTCTCGGCGCTCGAGCGCGTGAAGACACCCAAAGGCGAGTATCTCGCGTTCCGCAAACGCCAGCGAGGCAAAGCGGCGGTCGATGTTCTGCCGGATGTCCTTGGCGGCGTGCTGCGTCATCTGTCCTTTCCGAAGTTGATGCGCTGGGACGCGATGCTCGAGGACGGGCGTGGTGAGCTGCTCTGCGGCCGGCCGATTCGCTGGATCCTCTATATCTACGGCGGACGGGTCGTGCCGTTCACGATCGCGCGCACGCCGGCGGCGCAAAGCGGTCAGGTGCAGGACGTCATGTCGGGCGCTGTCACCTACGGTCATCGATTCCTGACGACGAGCGGCCGCGCGGGCCGCGCGATCAAGGTGCGATCGTTCGACGAATATCGAGCGCGCCTCCTCGAGAATTTCGTGATGCTCGAGCGCGCCGAGCGGCACAACAAGATCGCGCGCGAGCTCGACGCGAAAGCGCAGCGCCTGCAGGGGCGCATCAGCCGCACGGTGCACAATTCCGAGCTGCTGCAGGAGGTTCCGGACCTCGTCGAATATCCGTCGGTCATCGGCGGCACGTTCGCGATCGAATTCCTCGAGCTCCCGGAGGAAGTGCTCACGACCACGCTGATTCACCATCAGCACTATTTCCCGGTCGAGTCGGACGACGGCCGGTTGAGGAATGCGTTCCTCGCCGTGATCAACACCGAACCCGACAACGAGCGCACCATCGCCCGCAACGCCGAGCGCGTTGTCACGGCCAGGCTGCGCGACGCGACGTTCTTCTGGGAAGCGGACCGGAAGCTTCCGCTCGAGCCGCGCATCGATCGCCTGTCCACGCTGCTGTTCCACAAGAAGCTCGGGACGTACAAGGACAAGGCGGAGCGGATCGAGCGGCTGGCGGCGTGGATCGCACGCGAGGCATTCGGCGCGAGTGAGCAGATCGCGACGCACGCGGGTAGAGCGGCGCGTCTCGCGAAGGCTGATCTGACGACCGACATGGTCCGCGAGTTCACCGAGCTGCAAGGCACGATGGGCGGGATCTACGCACGTCAGGAAGGGCTGCCTGAAGAAATCTGGAAGGCGATCTATTTTCACTACCTGCCGGTCGGCGTGGAAGCCGACGCGCCGCCGGGCAAAGCGCAGCTCGGAAAGGCGACGGTCACATGGGCGGCTGTTGCCCTCGCCGATAAGCTGGACACGATCGTCGGTCTGTTCGCCGCGGGCGAAAAGCCGACCGGCTCGCGGATCCGTACGGGTTGCGCCGTGCGGCGCAGGGCGTGCTGAAGATTCTCACCGACCTGCCGTCCGCGCGCTCGATCACGGCGCTCGTAGACGAGGCGTACAGCAATTACGGCCCGAACGCGCCGGCGATCAACGCAGGATGGCGTGACGGCGTTTCCGAATTTCTGGCGGAGCGTGAGGCACATCTCCTGGAGCGCAGAGGGTATCGCCCCGACGAGATACGCGCCGTCGTCTCGGTCGATTGGACGCAGCCGGATGCATCGCTGCGCCGCGTGGACGCACTCTCGCAAGCGCGGCGAGCGCCGGATTTCGCGGCTCTCGCGCTGCTGTTCAAGCGCGTCAAGAACATCACCAGGGATGTCGCAGGCGGGCGGGACTGGGACACGGTGAAGCGGGCCCTGAAGGAACCGGCTGAAATTGCGCTCGCGGCGGAAATCGATCGCCGCTGGCCTGTCGTGCAGAAGGCTCGCGAGGACAACCACTTTCTCGAGGCGCTCAATGAGATCGCGAAGCTGCACGGGCCGGTGGACAAGTTTTTCGTGGACGTCCTCGTCATGGCCGAAGATCCGCAGCTGCGGGAGGCGCGTCTCGCGCTCCTCGCGTCGCTGCGGGATACGATTTTGAACATCGCCGATATCGCGGAGATTGTCCCCGAGACGTCCGGCTGAACGGCCGGCTCGCGCATGACACTCATACAAGCCTACGGAGCGTTGAATGGCAAAGAAAGCGACAGCGAAGAAATTCATTTATTTTTTTGGGAACGGCAAAGCCGACGGCAACAGGAACATGAAGGATCTGCTCGGCGGGAAGGGGTCTGGCCTCGCCGAGATGACGAACGCGGGCCTGCCGGTGCCGCCCGGCTTCACGATTTCGACCGAGGTCTGCAACATCTACTACCAGGAAAAATCGAAGGTGCCCCCCGCGATCGATCGCAGAGATCGCGGAGCACGTGAAGAAACTTGAAAAGGCGGCGGGCGCCACGCTCGGCTCGACCGATAACCCGCTCCTCGTCTCGGTCCGCTCCGGCGCGAAGTTCTCGATGCCGGGCATGATGGACACGATTCTGAACCTCGGGCTGAACGATCGGGCCGTCGAGGGCCTCAAGGCGCGCACGAAGAACGGCCGGTTCGCGTTCGACAGCTATCGTCGGTTCATCCAGATGTTCGGCAACGTCGTGCTCGAGATACCGAAGGAGGCGTTCGAGCACGAGTTCGAGGCCGTGAAGAAATCGGCCGGCGCGAAGCTGGATACCGACCTCGACGAAGCGGCGCTGCGGCAGGTCGTCGATCGGTACAAGGGTGTCGTTCGCGCGAAGGCGCGCCGCGACTTTCCGCAGGATCCCCACGAGCAGCTCGAGATGGCGCGCAACGCCGTGTTCCGCTCGTGGATGAACGCGCGGGCGATCGAATACCGGCGCATCTACGACATTCCCGATCACATCGGCACCGCTGTCAACGTGCAGATGATGGTGTTCGGCAACACGGGCGACCGCTCGGGCACGGGCGTCGGCTTCACACGGAATCCGGCGACCGGCGCGAAGGAGTTCTACGGTGAATTTCTCATCAACGCTCAGGGCGAGGACGTCGTCGCCGGCATCCGCACGCCGCAGCCGATTCGCGAGCTCGAACAGGTCATGCCGAAGGCGTACAAGCAGCTGCGGGAGATCACGACGCGGCTCGAGCGCCACTACAAGGATGTCCAGGATTTCGAGTTCACGATTCAGGACGAGCGGCTGTTCATGCTGCAGACGCGGAGCGGCAAGCGCACCGGCTTCGCGGCGGTGGTGATTGCCACCGATCTCGTCGCAGAGAAACTGATCTCCCCGAAGGAAGCGATCCTTCTCGTCGATCCCGAGTCGCTCAACCAGCTGCTCGCGCCGGGATTCGATCCGGTGGAGTGGAAAAAACTTCCCACGGCGACCAGGGGCCTGCCGGCGTCTCCCGGCGCGGCGAGCGGCCAGGTCGTGTTCTCCGCCGACCACGCGGTCGAATGGGTCGAAGCAGGGCAAGCAGGTGATTCTCGTCCGGCGCGAGACGGTGCCCGACGACATCCACGGCATGTTCGTCGCCCAGGGCATTCTGACGGCGACCGGCGGCATGACATCGCATGCGGCGGTCGTCGGCCGGCAGATGGGCAAGCCGTCGGTCGTCGGCGCCGGCGCGCTCGAGATCAACGAGGCGGGCAAGCAGTTCCGCGTGAACGGCCAGACCGTGAAGGAAGGCGATTTCATCTCCTTCGACGGTTTGTCCGGTGAAGTGAAGATCGCGCGCGTCGCGTCGAAGCCCAGCGAGATTCTGCAGGTGATCAACGGGACGCTCAGCCCGAAGAAATCCGATCTCTATCAGCCGATTCGACCAGCTGCTCGCATGGTCCGACAAGTTCCGCCGCCTCGGCATCCGCGCGAACGCCGATCTGCCCGATCAGGCGGAGCTCGCGTACGCATTCGGCGCGCGGGGAATCGGTCTGTGCCGCACCGAGCACATGTTCTTCGGCGAGGGGCGCATTCCGATCGTGCAGCAGATGATCCTCGCGGATAACGAGGCCGATCGCCGCAAGGCGCTCGACAAATTGCTGCCGCTGCAGCGCGACGATTTCTATGGCGTGTTCAAGGGCATGCACGGCTGCCCGGTGACCATTCGCACGATCGATCCGCCGCTCCACGAGTTCCTGCCCAAGCGCGAGGACCTGATGGTCGAGGTCGCGAAGCTCGAAGCGGCGGGGAAGCGCGGCCGCGAGCTCGACGAGAAGCGGACGCTGCTCGCACGCGTCGAGCAGCTGCACGAGTTCAACCCGATGCTCGGCCACCGCGGCGTTCGGCTCGGGATCACGTATCCGGAGATCACGGAAATGCAGACGCGGGCGATCATCGAGGCCGCCTGCAAGTTGAGCAAGGAAGGGGTCAAGGTCGTTCCCGAGATCATGATTCCGCTCGTCGGCATGGTGAAGGAGCTGCGCGATCAGAAAATCATCGTGGACCGCGTCGCCGCCGAGGTGATGAAGGCGGAGGGCGTCAAGATCAAATATCTTGTCGGGACGATGATCGAAGTGCCGCGCGGAGCGGTGACCGCCGACGAGGTGGCGGCCGAGGCGCAGTTCTTCTCCTTCGGCACGAACGATCTCACGCAGCTCACCTTCGGGTTCTCGCGAGACGATGTCGGCAAGTTCCTGCGTATTTATCAGGACAAGAAGATCCTCGAGAAGCGATCCGTTCGCGTCGATCGACGTCGACGGCGTCGGCAAACTGGTCGCGACGGCCGTCGAGCTCGGGCGCAAGGCCCGCAAGGATCTGAAGCTCGGCATCTGCGGCGAGCACGGCGGCGATCCCGCATCGATTCACTTCTTCGAAAAGGTCGGCCTCGATTACGTGAGCATGTCGCCGTACCGTGTGCCGGTGGCGCGCCTCGCGGCCGCGCAGGCCGCGCTCGCGGTGAAAGTCGGAGATTAAGCAAGCGCGCCGATGGCGAAGATCACTCGTCTGCCTGCCGATCTCGCCAATCAGATTGCCGCGGGCGAGGTCGTCGAGCGGCCAGCTTCCGTCGTCAAGGAGCTGGTCGAGAACGCGATCGACGCGGGCGCGACGCCGTCTCGTCATTCACGACCGAGCTCGGCGGCAAGAAACAGGTTCGCGTCGAAGACGACGGCGAAGGAATGGAGCCCGAGGATGCTCGGCTCTCGATCGAGCGGCACGCGACGAGCAAGATCCGGCGGGCCGACGATCTCGCGGCGATCCTGACGCTCGGTTTTCGCGGCGAGGCGCTGCCGTCGATCGCGTCGGTCTCGCACTTCGTGCTTCGCACGCGGAGCCGCGGACGGCAGAGCGGCACGGAAATCCGCGTGAACGGCGGCGCCATCGCGTCCACGCTCGAAGTCGCCGCCGCTGAAGGCACGGCTGTCGAAGTCAACGATCTGTTCTACAACCTGCCCGCCCGGCGCAAGTTCCTGAAGTCCGACGCCGGCGAATCCGCGCAGGTCTCGCGGATCGTCACGCAGCTGGCGCTCGCGTATCCCGAGATCGGTTTCACGCTGACGAGCGCAGGCCGGACGGTCATTCAATGTCCGCCGGCGCTCTCGCTTACGCGACCGGCTGTATCAGCTGTACGGCGAGCGCGGCGACCTCATCGAAGTTCATAAGGAGGCCGGCGGGCTGCGGCTTACCGGCTACATCGCGGCGCTCGCGGAGCAGGGACCGACGCGCGGCGCGCAGAACGTGTTCATCAACCGCCGCATCGTGAAGGACAAGACGATCGCGCACGCGATCATCAACGCGTACAGCATCGCGTCGATCAAGGAGCGGAGTCCCGAGGTGCATCTGTTCATCGAGATGCCGCCCGACGCGCTCGATGTCAACGTCCATCCGACGAAAGCCGAGGTGCGGTTCCGCGATCAGTCGCTTGTCCACGAAGTCGTGCGCCGCGCGTTGATGGACGCGCTGGGGCAGGGCGGCGTCCCGCAGCTGCAGCTCCGCCCGGAGCTCGCGACATCGACGCCGATCGCCGCGGCGATTCCGGGCATTCTGGCCGGCGGCGCTTATCCGAATCGATGGATGCCCGACGCGAGCCGCCTGGCCGCGGCGAGTGGGGAGCCGGCGCATGACGAGTCCGCCGGGATGGGATCCACGTTCATGCCGACCGACGCTGCTGTTCCGCTGAGGCCGGGCGACACGGCGGCACGCAGCGCCTCGATGAAGCCGATGATTCCGCTCGGCCAGTTTCGCGACACGTTCATCATCGCGGTCGACGACGAGGGGTTGGCGATCATCGATCAGCATGTCGCCCACGAGCGCGTGCTGTTCGAGCGGGTCATGGAGCGGCTCACCGCCGGCCCGCTCGAATCGCAGCGGCTGCTCGTGCCGATGATGATCGACTTCACGCCGGCCGCGCACGACGCGCTGATCGGCCGCGCGTCGGCGCTCGAGCAGTTCGGATTCGAAATCGAGAGCTTCGGCGCATCAACCGTCCGCGTCGATGCCGTGCCGGCGCTGCTGAAGACGGAGGACAGCGCGCAGGCGCTCCACGCGCTCGCCGAAGATCTCGATGGGCTCGACCGCGGGGCAAAGGTGCAGGACGCGCTGCAGCGGATCGCGGCGACCACCGCGTGCCACGCGGCCGTGAAAGCGAACTATCCGCTCACGTACGAGAAAATGGCGCACATCCTCGACGAGCTTCGCGCCACCGCGTATTCGACGGTGTGCCCGCACGGCCGCCCGGTCATGCTGCGTCTGACCCGGCGTGAAATCGAAAAGAACTTCGATCGCATATGAGCGCGGCGATTTACTATCTCGGGCGGTTCGCGCAGCTCATCGGTATGTTCCTGTTGCTCGAAGATATCGTCGGCGCAGGTCCGATGGGGCCGAGCCCGCGTCTGTTTGCCATCGGCGTTGCTGTTTTTGTGTCAGGATGGGCACTCACACGACGTCAACACTCTTGACTCGTCGCTCGACGGCTGCTAGAGTACGTGCAGTTCGCTCCTCCGAAAATTTAATTAGCTCAGCGCTTTCCAAGCGAAAGGGCCATCCCGTGTCTGCCGCAGGTTTCTTGCGACGGGCAAGCGGGAGCGCAAAGCTGTAAGCCTCGGTGGACGAGGCGGTTTAGCTGCCGAACTTGGAGTCCAGAATGATCTCTCGGCGAATCGTTTTCTTCACTTCCATCATCGCCACGGCATCCTCCTCGTTTGCGCTCGGCGTGCTACACACGCGTCGTGCCGACACGACGATCCGTGCCTCTTACGACGAGAAGCTCGACACGATTCGCGCCGAGCTCGCCAGCGAGATGCGCAAAACGCGGCATCTCGAGGCGGCCGCCGTCCCGGCCGGAACAGCGGGACGCGTCGCCGCTCGCACGAAGGACGACGGCGCCGATATACCGTCGCGCGCGGCCCGCGCGAAGATGGTCGCCGAGATCAAGCAGGAGATCCAGAGCGAGATGGGTCTGCTGCCGGTGCACCTGCTGCGCGAACGCCGCTCGAGCTTCGTCGAGCTGTACGCCTACGACAATCTCGGCAAAACCAACTACGGCACGGCCGGGTATCTCGGTCATGGCTACTTCGTCACCGTGAAGCACGCGGTCGTCGCGCTCAAAGGCGACGACGAGCGCGGCACACGCAAAGTGACGTCGGTGAAGGTGGTTTACAACGGGAAAGAGATCCCGGCGAGGGTCATCGACACGGGCGACGCCGACGTCGAAGTGCACAGCGGCGACTGGGCGATCATCAAAACGCGCGATCTCGACCTGCCGCCGCTCCATGTCGACGCGTCGTTCGCCTACGACTTCGCCGAACCGATCTTCCGCCTGGGCAACGACTACTCGAAGGGGATCATTCTCTCGACCGGCTATGTGGGCCAGCGCACCCCGAACGGGCTCGTGACGTGCCTGACCGATGGCCATCCGGGCGTATCGGGCGGCGGCGTCCTCGATCAGCACGGTGACCTGGTCGGCATCCCGATCGGCCGGATGCAGGGCGACTACCGGTTCTCGTTCATATTGCCGATCCGTGCCGAGATGCTTCGCAAAGTGCCGATGGTCGAGCGGCCGGACACGACGAACGTTCTCGCGGCCGAACAGCAGCAATAACACCTATAATCCGGGCTTCCAAGGAGGCTCGGATGGTCCGTGAATTCCGCGAATTCCTGCTCAAGCAGAACGCCCTCGCACTAGCCGTCGGTGTCATCACCGGCGCTGCGCTCGGGCGCGTCGTCAGCTCGCTCGTCGCCGACCTGCTGATGCCTATCATCAGCCTCGGCATGCCGCACGGCGATTGGCGTGCGGCCAAGATCGTCCTGGCGCAGGTCGTCGGCCCCGACGGCAAGGAGGTCGTCAACTCCATCAACTACGGCGCGTTCCTCGGTACGATCGTGGACTTCGTGATCGTCTCGTTCGCGGTGTTTCTGATCGTGCGCCAGTTCCTCAAACCATCGCCGAGCGCACCTACGAAGACCTGCAAGTTCTGCCTCGAGACGCTTCCGCTCGAGGCGACCCGCTGCCGCGCCTGCACCAGCCCGATATAATCCCGCCATGCTGCGAGAACTGGCGATCGCCTCCATGTGTGTTGGGGTGATCGCGTGCGGGCAGACGCCGCAGCCCGCCGCGACCAAGCACGAGCCAGCGGACGGCCCCGCCAAGCTGCTTGCCGACGCGTATCTGAACGCGTGGCTGGATCGCAATCCGGATCAAGCGACCTATTACGGCGTGCCCGGGCGGCATCACGATCGACTGCCCGACAATTCGATCGGCGCGCTCACCGCGTGGCACAAGCAGGAAGACGCGTTTCTGCGCGATATCAAGCAGATCGATCCCGCGGACATCGGGAACGAGCCGCTTCGGGCGACCTACGCGATTACTCGCGAAGCGCTCGAGGCGGCGATCGGCACGCGCGCCTGCCGCGGCGAGTGGTGGACCGTCAGCCAGTTCGTCAATGCATGGCAGGTGTCGTTCGGATACCTCGTCACCATTCAACCGGTCGGCACCGACGAAGCGCGGGCGGAGGCGCTGACGCGCTGGGGTTCGCTCCCCAAGTACATCGACACGGAAATCACGAACCTGCGCGAAGGGTTGAAAGCCGGCTACTCCGCGCCCAAAGGCAACGTCCGCATCGTCATCGACCAGATGAACACGCTGACGAGCGGTCCCGTCGCCGACTCACCGTTCGATTCGCCGGCGATCCGCGACAAGACCCCGGAATTCAGGAGGCGGTTTGACGCCCTGGTCAGGCAGCAGATCAATCCGGCGCTTCGGCGGTACCACGACTTCCTCGTCAATGAGTATCTGCCTGCGGCGCGCGAAGAAGTCGGCGTGAACGCGAATCCGAACGGGTCAGCGTGTTATGACGCCTCCGTCAGATTCCACAGTTCGCTGCCCGTCGGCGCGAGAGAAATCCACGACACCGGGCTGAAGCAGATCGAGGCGATCACCGCCGAGATGAAGGCCATTGCCGCGCGATCGTTCAACACGGAGGATGTACCCGGGCTGTTGCAGCAGCTCCGGACCGACAAGCAATATCTCTTCAAGAGCCGCGAAGAACTGATCGCGTATTCGCAGGCGGCGCTCGCGCGCGCAAAAACGGCGATGCCGGGCTGGTTCGGCCTCCTGCCGAAGGCCGACGTCGTCATCCAGCCGTATCCGAAGTTCCGTGAGAAGAACGGGCCGAACGAATACAATCCGCCGGCAGAGGACGGGAGCCGGCCGGCCGTGTTCTTCATCAGCGCGTACGAGGCGGAGACGAAGAGTCGGGCCGAAGCCGAGTCGACGGCATTCCACGAAACCATTCCGGGTCATCACCTGCAGGGCGCGATCGCAATCGAACGGAAGACCATTCATCCAATCGGACGCTACATCGGCAACAGCGGCTACACAGAAGGGTGGGCGCTGTACTCGGAACGGCTCGCAGACGAGATGAAGCTGTATTCATCCGATCTCGATCGGCTCGGGCTGCTATCGAATCAGGCGCTCCGCGCCGCGCGGCTCGTTGTCGACTCCGGACTGCACTCGCTCGGGTGGACGCGTCAGGAGGCCATCGACTACATGCTCTCGCACACGGCGGAATCGCCCGGCGAGGTGACCGCCGAAGTGGACCGCTACATCATTTATCCAGGCCAGGCGACCGCGTACATGCTCGGGCAGCTCCAGATTCGGAAGGCCCGTGACGACGCCCAGAAGACGATGGGCAGCCGGTTTGAGATCAAGGCGTTTCACGATCGCGTGCTGGAGGATGGCGCCGTGCCGCTGACGTACTTGACCAATAAAATTCACGCCTGGGCGCAGTCCAAATGAGCAGGCTCACGAAGGGCGCCCTGGCAGCCGTCGCAATCAGCGCCTCTCTGGATCTCGCGTCGGGCCTCGGCGGGATGCACGCGACCGCGGCATCTGAGCGGAGCCGAACCGTTACGGCGCCCGCCTTCGATGTCGTGGAGAAGTCGATCGCCGAGCTGCAGCAGGCGATGACGGCCGGCGAGGTGAGCTCGCACGATCTGGTCGCAGCGTATCTCGCCCGCATCGACGCATACGACAGGAGCGGGCCGAAGTTGAACGCGATGATCGCGATGAACCCGCGCGCCCTCGCCGACGCGGACGCTCTCGACAAGGAGCGCGCCGCAAAAGGTCCGCGCGGCCCACTGCACGGCATCCCCATCGTGATCAAAGACAATTTCGAAACAGTCGACATGCGGACAACTGGCGGGTCGATTGCGCTTGCCGGGTTCGAGCCGAAAGAGGATGCATTCCAGGTCACGAAACTCCGCGCGGCTGGCGTCGTCATTCTCGGCAAGACGAACCTGCACGAGCTCGCGGCCGGCATCACGAGTGTCAGCTCGATGGGCGGCCAAACGCGGAATCCGTACGATCCAGCGCGCAATCCAGGAGGTTCGAGCGGCGGCACGGGCGCGGCCGTGGCTGCGAACTTCGCGGCGGCCGGCATGGGGAGCGACACGTGCGGATCCATCCGGATTCCATCCGGGCACAACAACCTTGTCGGGTTGCGCGGCACACAAGGTCTGTCGAGCCGCGCCGGCATCATTCCGCTTTCTCATACACAGGACATCGGTGGACCGCTGGCGCGAACGGTCGCCGACCTCGCGACCATGCTCGACGCGACCGTTGGTCCCGACGAGCACGATCCGGTCACGCAGGCAGGCGAGGGGCACATTCCACGGAGCTATCGGGACGGGCTGCAGACCGGCGCGCTCAAGGGACTGCGAATCGGTGCGCTCAGGAATCTGTTCGGCGCAGCGCCGGAAGACGCCGAGGTCGGCGCGATCGACAGGAAGGCCCTCGATGCCATGAAGGCCGCCGGCGCCGAGGTGGAAGACGTCACGATTCCCGGACTCGACGAAGTCCTCCGTGGCTCGAGCGTGATCAATTCCGAGTTCAAGTTCGATCTCATGGACTACTTTGCGCGGTTCCCGAACGCGCCGGTTCATTCGCTCGGCGAGATCATCGATGCAGGGTTGTACGACAAGGCGCTCGAAGCCACATTCAAGCTGCGCAACCGGCCAGAGACGAGAGAGACAGAAGATTACCGGCGCGCTCGTGTGAAGCGCGGCGCCGCACGCGATCTCGTGCTCGCAACGATGGACGAGTTAAAGCTGGATGTGCTGGCCTATCCGCCGATCTCGAGGAAAGCCGCCATCGTCGGCGAGCCGCAGACCGGCGCCACCAACTGTCAACTCAGTGCCGCCTCGGGCCTGCCGGCGATCAGCATGCCTGGCGGATTCAGCGACGACGGGGTGCCGGTCGGCATCGAGCTCCTGGGACCGGCCTGGAGCGAGCCGAAGCTGTTGTCGATCGCGTACTCGTACGAGCAGGCAGTGCACCCACGCCGCCCCCCGGCAACGACGCCCGCGCTGATTGACGGCATGGCACCGCCGGCGCAGGCGTTTACTGCGGCAAGCGGGCCAGTTCACGCCGTGTTTGCATTCGACGTCACGACGGGCCAGCTCGCATACACGCTCACGCTCACGGGTGAGCCGGCGGCTGCCGCGGCGCTCCATCGCGTCATCGAGAAGGACACGGGCCCGGTGCTTGTCCGCCTGCTGGACGGCATGGGCCGCCTCGCGCCTGGCGCGATCGTGCTGAACAGCGCCGAGCGCGAGGCGCTGGAGAGCGGCAAGTTGTATATCGAAGTGACGAGTAAGGCGGGGCAGCGCGCTCGAGCGCCGCTGACAGTCTCTCGTGTTGTCAGTCCGCGCCGGCTCCCTTGAACTGATCGTCTTCCTCAGCGAACAAGACATTGAAGCTCGTGAGCGATCCGTAACAGCCCGTGATGTAGCTCTGCATCTTCACTTTCACATCGTCTGGCAATTCCGCCGCGTTCACCTGCTGCTCGAGCGTGCGCAGACGATTGCGCAGCATCACGACTTTGTGGAAGAACGTTTCGATCGGCCAGCTCTTCTCCTGGAGGCCGGGCGTTCCCGGTTTCAGCACGATCGTGCCGCCGCGCCATTTTTCGGCCGGGGTGACACCCGTCAGCCCCGTTTCTTCCCGGATGATGCGTCGCAGAAGCAGCTCGAAATCGGTGCTCGAATCCGGCGTCATCGGGGGCGCGCTCCTTTCGCGATCGCTGACAAGAGAAAACGGCGCGGCCGCAGCATGCGATCGCGGTGCCGACGCGCTCGCGGTCCGCGGCATCAGCGGCCGCCGCGTCGACCCTCGGGCCGCCGCGATAATTGTGCTCGCTGCGGCAGTACCCGCATGCCACGCGAATCGGGCGCCCTTCGCCGTCGGCGGCGATGACGGTATGCATCCGGTCCGTCTTGCACGCCCGGCAGTAGTCTTCGAGCGATTCGCCGGCGCGATATGAGCGGGGAGCAGGCGACATCGTGATGCTATGATGCCACGATGGAGTCTCGCGATTGCATTCTCTTCAGCGGCGGCGCCGCCGGCGCCGAGGCCGAGTTCGGCGCGTGCGCCGAGCGCCACGCGATTGAAGAAGTGAACTTCACGTTCGAAGGACACAAGATCGTGCGGCACCGCGGCGTTCGGGTCCTGAATCACGAAGAGCTGCAGAACGGCGACGTGAGCCTCGAGTACGTGTCGCGCATCATGCATCGTCGTTACACCGACGCGCCGACCATCCGCAAGATCCTGCAGACGATCTGGTATCAGGTGAACAGCGGCCAGGAAATCTACGTCGTCGGCGCGATCCTCGACGATGGAACGGTGCGCGGCGGCACGGGGTGGGGCGCGGAGTTTGCGAAGCTGTGCAACAAGCCGCTGCACGTGTTCGATCAGGACAAAGACGGCTGGCATACGTGGAGCGGCGACGATTGGCAAAAGCGAGCCGCCGCCGACCTGCCGCGAATCACGCACGCGCACTTCACCGGCACCGGCACGCGCACGCTCCGCCCGAATGGCGCCCGCGCGATCGAAGACCTGTTCACGCGTTCGTTCGCTACTCAGCGCGCCGCTTCTTCTTAATCTGTTCCCAGCCGTCGAGCCGCCGTTTGATCTCCTTCTCGAACCCGCGATCTTTCGGCTCGTAATACTTCCTGTCCGCGAGCGCAGGCGGCAAACACGACATGTCGGCGATCGCGTCGGCTTCCGAGTGCGCGTACCGGTAGCCTTTGCCGTAATCGAGCTCCTTCATCAGCTTTGTCGGTGCGTTCCGCAAGTGCAGCGGAACCGGTTCCGCGACGTCCCCGTGCGCGTCGGCGGCGGCGCGGCCATACGCTTCGTAGACGGCGTTGCTTTTCGGCGCCGTCGCGAGATACAGCGCCGCCTGCGCCAGCGCCGTGTTGCCTTCGGGCATGCCGATGAAATGCACGGCGTCTTTCGCGGCAACCGCGACGGTGAGCGCCTGCGGATCCGCATTGCCGATGTCTTCGGATGCGAAGCGCACCAGACGCCGGGCGATATACAGCGGATCCTCGCCGGCTTCGACCATCCGCGCGAGCCAATATACGGTCGCGTCGGCGTCGCTGTTGCGCATCGACTTGTGCAGCGCGGAGATCAGGTTGTAGTGCTCCTCGCCAGACTTGTCGTACAGCAGCGCGCGGCGCTGAATTGTCTGCGCGACTCGCGCCGCATTCACCCGTCGCAGGCCCTCCACAATCGGCGCCGACGCGACGCTCAGCTCGAGCAGGTTCAGCGCCTGGCGGGCGTCGCCGTTCGCATACACGGCGATAGATCGCAGCGCATCGTCTTCGACCGCCACGGTCTCACTGCCGAGGCCCTTCTCCGGGTTCCCGAGCGCACGCCTGAGGATCGCTTCGACGTCGTCGACGCCGAGCGCGTGCAGCACGAACACTTTCGAGCGCGACAGCAGCGCCGCATTCACCTCGAACGATGGATTTTCAGTGGTTGCGCCGATCAGGACGATGTCGCCAGCCTCGACGCGCGGCAAAAACGCATCCTGCTGCGCTTTGTTGAAGCGGTGAATTTCGTCGATGAAGACGATCGTGCGCCGGCCTGTGGTCCGACGAATGCGCTCGGCTTCGACCATGACCTCGCGGATCTCTTTGATGCCCGCGAGGACAGCACTGAAAGAGACGAAGCGTGCCTTCGTCGTGTCCGCGATGATCCTCGCGAGGGTTGTCTTCCCGGTCCCCGGCGGACCCCACAGAATGATCGACTGGAGGAGGTCGCGTTCTATCGCTTCTCGCAGGGGCTTGCCCGGCGCGAGGATATCCTGCTGGCCGACGAGCTCGTCGAATATGGTCGGCCGCATCCGTTCGGCAAGCGGGGCAGGCGCGGCCTTCTTATTCGGCTTCGGTTCGTCGTCGAACAGCGAATCCATGAACTTACTTTGTCACGAAAAAGCGGTCCACTGAGGACGCTGACCCGGACCGAGGGTGCTGCAACCCTGTTGTAACTCTGTTTCAACACTGATCGGATTCGGCGACGTGGTCACGAGTGTTCGCGGTTCTCAATTGAACGTTCCGAGGTCGGATCGGACACAAGCGTCAGAACGTCCTGATCGTCCGCTCGGCCGGTCGCCCAGGCGCCGCGCCTGCGATCGCGCACACGCAGTCCGGCGGCGGCGATGGCGTTCAGGGCGAACGCCTCTTCGAATGCCACGGCCGCTTCCGGCACGGCGGCGTCGTGCAGCAGACACACGCCCGACGAGTGGGGCACGCCGAACGACATGAAGCTCTGGCCGCCGGCGACACTAGGACGCGATTCCTCGTCGAGGAGAAACCAGCTGACGACGGCAACGCCGCCTGGCTCGAGCACGCGCGCGATCTCGCGGAGGTAGTGCGCAACCTCGTCGGGCAGCATGTGTGTGAAGACCGATCCCAGCATCACGAAGTCGAACGCGCGATTCTTGAACGGAAACTGGTAGGATGCGGCTGTGGTCGTTCCGGTCGGATTGTAGGCGCCGCTTGCGACATCCGCGCGATGAAACCGGAACGTCGGATAGCGCGGCGTAATGGCGCGCCGACACCATTCGACGGCCTCGGGATATATCTCCAGGCCGTCGTAGCTGGCTGTGAGGAAGTCATTCAAGCCGAGCGCGAGGTTGCCGATGCCAGAGCCCACGTCGAGCACGCGATGGTGCGGCGCGAGGCCGTGGCTGAGGACCTCGGCGCGCGCCGACCCCCCCGCGAACGCCACCGGATCGCCCGTGCGGTAGTAATAGATGCGCAGGTGCGCCGGTGGCAGGAGCGCGTCGCGGCGTGAGGGCCGCAGGCGATCGACGACAGTCACGCCGCGATGCACGGCGCGCCGGATGCGCGCGGTGATGCGCCGCCAAACCGGCCGCGCCGGGGGCGCCCATGCTGGCATCGCGGCAGTGTATCTGGAACCGTCGGGCCCGTGAAGCGCGGGCGCGGACAATGCCGCGCCGAGTGCTCAGTAGTCGGGCCTTTCGCCGGCAATCAGCCAGCGCGTTGCCGGCTTGCCTCGTACAGCACCAGCGCCGCGGCGATGGACGTATTGAGCGATTCGACCGGTGCCCGCATCGGAATCGTAATCTGCTCGTCGGCGCCGTCGATGAGGGTCTGAGAGACGCCGGCGCCTTCACTGCCAACGAGGATCGCCGACGCACCCGTCAGCGTCGTCTCGAAGAGCGTTCGTCCATGTCGCGGCACCGTTGCCACGATACGGCATCCGCGCGCGCGCGCCGATGCGACTGCGTCGGCCGTATTCGAAACGGCGACGATCGGGAGTCGGAAAGCGCTGCCCATCGATCCGCGCAGGGCTTTCCAGCCGAACGAATCGGCGCACGCGCCGGCTGCGACGAGGCCGGTCGCCCCTGCGGCTTCGGCAACGCGGACGATGGCGCCGAGATTTCCGGGGTCCTGGATATCGATCGCGATGACGACGAGCGGCGAGCCTGTCGCATAGATGGCCGCTTCGTCCGGGAGCGGCCGCTGTGCCAACGCGACGAGGCCCGACGAAGTGCGAACGGGGCTCAGGGCATCCATCACGGCCGGCGAAACTGTGACGACCTCGATACCGGCCCGATCCAACCCGGCGAGCACATTCGAAAACGCCGGGCTCTCTGCCGCCGCGACGGTCACCGCTGTTTCGGCGAGCGCGATACCGGCGGCGAGCGCTTCGCCAACGAGGTGGACGCCATCTATCAGCATCCGATCGGTCTCGTCGCCTCGACTGACGGCGCGGTAGCGCGCGACGATCGGATTCTGTCGGCTGGTGATGGTCGGCATGCGGCGTGAACAGCGGCTCGCGTGCGCTCGGCGCGCGGCTCCGGAAGGATAGCACTGTGGTACGATGTTCGGACCCATGCCCGTGTCGATGAAGGACAAGCTGATTCGCAAATTCGAGGACGAGATTCAGTCCCTGAATCACGAGTTGAAGCTCGAGCTCCCGAAGGAGATCAAGCGCGCTCGTGAGCTCGGCGATCTGCGCGAGAACGCCGAGTACCAGGCCGCCAAAGAGCGGCAGCGCCTCGTCGAGTCGCGCATCAGCATGCTGCAGAAGCGCGTCTCCGAAATCGCGCTGATCAACATCGACCGTATTCCCGCCGATCGTGCCGGCTTCGGTTCGACGCTGCACGTTGTCGAAAAAACCGGCGACAAGCTCGTGTACCAGCTCGTCATGCCGGAAGACGCCGACGCGGCCAAGGGACTCATCTCGACGACGTCGCCGATCGGCCGGGCTTTTCTCAATAAGGAGCCGGGCGACAGCGTGAAGGTCGTCACCCCGGGCGGCACGCGCGAATTCGAGATCACGAAGCTCGTCACTATCCATGACGACGCGGAATGACCGGCCGGATCGAGCTCGCATCCCCGCTCGTTGAACCTTACTCCCCGCAGCTTCGCACCGCGCTCGTCCTGACCGGCACCGGCACGGCGGGCGCTTACCACGCCGGCGCGCTGCGCGCGCTACATGAAGCGGGCGTGAAGATCGATGTTGTTGCCGCGCGCGGCATTGGCGTCATCGGCGCGCTCTTCACGGCGATCGACGGCGGCTCCCGCGTGTGGGACGAGAAGGGATACTGGCATGCGCCGGCGGTGCGTTCGCTCTATTCCTGGCGGCGCATCCCACAACTCGCAGCGTGGGCCCTCGCCCTGTCGCTTGCGATTGTCGTGCTGCCGATGGCGGTGGTCGCGGCCGGGTTGATCGTCTTCCCGATCGACTTCGTCCTGAAGATGGTCGGCGTCACGCGCGCTGGAGGTCTGGTTGGCGTGTACGTCGGCTTCGCGCAGGCCGCGTTCGCATCAGAAAGCCTTCCGACCTGGTTGCCGCGGCTGGTGCTTCTCGTGCTCGGCGTCGTCGCGGTCCTCGCGGTGGTGTCGGCGGTGCGGAGCGAGAACGGACGGCGGGTGCGCGGCGCCCTCTGGTGGAAGGTGTTGCGGCCTCCGCTCGAGGCCGACAACGCGGCGCTTCATTGCTGGCGCGTGATGTGGGATCTCGTCCGCGGCGCAACGCAGCTGAAGCAACCCTCGCCGGCGGAGCTCGGACGACGCTATACGGAGATGCTCGGGGACAACCTCGGTCAGCCAGGCTTCCGCGAGCTGCTGATCTCGGTCCACGATCTGGATGCGCATCGCGATCTCGTGTTTGCGCTCGTCGCGGAATCGAGGCGGCGCGATCTGTATCGCCGGTCGACGACAGCGGCGGCGGAGGATCGGCGCGCGGAAGTGTTCGACCTCTCGGGCGTGGCGCGCGAGTATCTTGCCGATGCCGTCGCCGCGGCGTTGACCGTGCCCGTCGCGACCGACGCGCACGTCGTCCACTTCGCGCCCGACGGCTACTGGCGCGGTGAGACACACCGCCTTTGCGATCGTCCGGCGAGCCTCACGCGGCTGCTCGAGGAGCTGACCGACCTTGCGGTCGAACAGATCGTGATCGTCTCCGCCGCGCCGGAAACGCCGGGCCCGCACGCGCTCGCCGCGCCGCGGCTCGATGCCCGCGGTCAGCTCGGCGAGTACCTGCAATCAGCGGAGGCGTGCATCGTGCACGACGCCGTCCGCGCGACAACCGCGCGGGTGCCGCGCCTCTTCACGATTCGCCCCGTGCACAACCCCCTCGGGCCGTTCGATTTTGCCGGAGGCTACGACGATCGATCCGACCGACGCCAGCCGCTTCCGGAGCTGATGAGCCGTGGCTACGAGGACGCGTATCGCCAGTTCGTCGAACCGGTCGTCGCGGCGAGCGGCGAGCGCGTCGGACAAGGAGCAGTATGAAAGGCCCAGCCACCGAATTGATTCACGCAGGCCAAGGTGATCTCGGCGTCGCGGTGCCGCTCACGACGCCGATCTACGAGACGACGACGTTTGTCTTCGACACGGCCCAGGAAGTTCTCGACTTCAACGAAGGACGTTCCCAGAAGTATCTGTATTCGCGCTACACGAACCCGACGCTCGTGAGCGTCGAGAAGAAACTCGCCGCGCTCGATCACGCCGACGGCGCGCTGCTCTTTTCATCAGGGCAGGGCGCGACGACGACCATCCTGATGTCCCATGTCAAAGCGGGCGACGAGGTGATCTGCAGCGCCGCCATCTACGGCGGCACGCTCCATCTGCTGCACGATCTTCTCAGCCAGTTCGGGGTCATCGTCCGGTTCGTCTCTCTCGCCGAGCTGGCTCAGCCTGAGAAAATTTTAGGCCCAAAAACCAGGCTCCTGTGGTTCGAGTCTCCAATCAATCCGACGCTGCGTTGCGTCGACATCAGGACGATCGCCGACGCCTGCCGCGCGCGCGGCATCGTCTCTGCGATCGACAATACGTTCGCCTGCCCGATCAATCAGCAGCCGCTCGCGATGGGGATCGATCTCGCGATGCAGAGCGCGACGAAGTATTTGAATGGCCACAGCGACGTCACGGGCGGCGTTGTCGCGGGCTCCGCGAAAATGCTCGAGCCGGTGGCAAAGGCGCGGCGGCTTCTCGGTACCGTCATGGACCCGCATCCCGCCTACGCGCTCGGCCGGGGGCTGAAAACGCTGCCGCTGCGCGTCGTGCAGCACAACTCCAACGCGCGGGCGGTCGCCGATTTTCTCGCGAGCGATCGCCGCGTGACGCAGGTGTACTATCCCGGCCTGCCGTCGCATCCGGACCATGAGATCGCCCGGCGACAGATGACGGGCTTTGGCGGGATGGTCACGTTCGATCTGGCCGGCCAGTACGATCGCGCCGCACGGCTCTACGATCGCCTGCAGGTGATCAAGCGCGCGGCCAGCCTGGGCGGCGTGGAAAGCCTCGTCAGCATGCCCGTGCTCACCTCGCAGTACGGCCACACGGACGAGCAGTTGAAAGAGGCGGGGGTGACGCGTGGCATGCTGCGCGTCTCGGTCGGTCTCGAAGACGTCGCCGATCTGATTGCGGATCTCGATCAGGCCCTGGGCTGAAGAGCGTCAGCCCTTGGCGGCGCCGGCCGGCTCGCGCTTCTTGTCGCCGACGGCGGCCGGGTCGTGCAGGAACTGGGCGGCGAGCTCTCGCAGCCGCGCCGCGATCCCATCCGCGCCGATATCGCCGAATTTCTCGCGAAACGCACGCATCGGCACGACGGCCTTGGCCATGGCGCGGTGTCCGCCTGCGCTGCCGATCTCGGCGAAGTAGCGGCGGACGAACTCGCCGGCGTTCTTCGAGTACCCGAGATTCCTGACCGAGAGCACCAGCGCGTCGTTGACGACGCCGGCGACGATCGTCCACTTCACGTCTTCGAGCTGGAGAAAGAAATCCGCGACGTAGGGGATGAAATCCTCACGCGGCGATTGGCCGAGGAACGCGCAGAAGACCTGGTCGGCCAGCGTCCCGCCCTGATGCGCCTTCATCACGTAGTCGAGCCGCTCGAGCGTGATTTCGGCCCCTTCCATCTTGCGGATCAGCGCGGCATCAGCCAGCGGATACAGGTACGAAAACGCTTCGAGGTCGACGCGGTTGGTCTGCCGGTTGAAGAAGAGCGTGTCCGACTTGATCGCGTAGAGCATCGCTGTGGCCGTACGTTCGGAGATGCTCACGTCGACGGCGCGCAGATGCTCGGTGAGAATCGTGGAAGTCGACCCGTAGTCCGCGCGAATGTCCTTGAAGACCGCGGTGTAACCGGGCTGTTCGGGATGATGGTCGATGACGAGATCGACGCGGTCGATCAGCCCGCCGAAATAGTGCGGCTGCACGTCGACCATTGCCAGGCGATCGAATTCCTTGAGCGTGGCGGGCGTGACCGCCTCGACATGGATGTCGAGCAGGTTCAGCATCCGCAGGTTTTCGGGTCGGGTGACGCCCTGCATCGCGCCGATGATCGCGGTGGTCTTCGTGCGGCGCAGCACGTTTCTGAGCGCCAGGCCGCTCGCCATCGCGTCCGGATCGGGATCGTTGTGCAGCATGATCAGGACGCGATCGGCGTCGGCGAAATAGCGCTGATACTGCTGGACGCGCGCGCGAGTGAGGGACCGGCTGAATTCGGTGAGCAGTGGCCCCCCGAAGAGCTCCGACATTGCGAGGTAGGAGACGTCGGGAAATTCGCTGTGAAACTCCTCGGCCCGACGGGCGGTCGTGCCGCCGCCGATTCCGAGCACGTAGACGAGCGTGCCGCCTGCATCCCGCACGGCCTCGAGAATCCGCCGCGGACTGCGCCGCCCGTTGTCCTCGATGACGACGCAGGTGCTCGGCGTGAGGTCGGCCTTCACCCACGTGTCGATCAGACGCGGATCGCCGAGCACGGCCGTGACGCCCGCGTCGTGCAGACGCCGGGCAAGCGGCTTGGTTTCAACGATGAATTCGACTTCGAAGCCGGGCAGCAGGATCTCGTCGAGCATCCTGATGACCAGTTGGTCCTGACAGACCGCGAGACACCGCATTCAGGGTTCCAACCGCCAATTATACGCCCGGCCCAGGTGGCGCACCCGTGTAGAGTGGACGGAGGCATGACGCGGCGGCTGCTGATCACCTCCTTCCTCGTTTCCGCCTCCGCGTTGACGCTCGCTCAGCAAACGCCGGTGTTTCGATCGGGCGTCGACCTGGTCACGTTGGGCGTCACCATTTCCGACAGGAAGGGGAGCCCCATCACTGGCCTGGCGCGCGAAGATTTCGAGATCTTCGAGGACGGCAAAAAGCAGACGATCAGCGAGTTCGCCGCGGGCGACCAGGCGCGCACCGCCTCCACGCCGCCGATGCACCTGGGCCTCCTGCTCGACACGAGCCAGAGCATGGACGAGGACATGCGGTTCACGAAGACCGCGGCGGTGAAATTCCTGAACACGCTCGTAGACGCGGTCGACGTGACGGTCGTCGATTTCGATACGGAAGTGCGTCTCGCCCGCTACGGCCAGAACGATTTCGCGCGGCTCATCGAACGCATCCGCGAGCGCAAGGCGACCGGCTGGACGGCGTTGTACGACGCGATCGGCGTCTATCTCGACGGCGCGGCCGGGCAGGACGGCCGCAAGATCATGCTGCTGTATACCGATGGCGGCGATACGCGCAGCTCGACGTCGTTCCGCGAGCTCCTCGATCTGGTGAAAGCCTCGGACGTGACCGTCTACGCGATCGGCGAGCTCGAGCACCAGTCGAGCTCAGGCGCCCTCGAGGCGCGGACCGTCCTGCAGCAAATCGCCGAGACGACCGGCGGTCAGGCGTTTTTTCCCGTCTCGGCGAAGCAGCTGGACGAGATATATGAGAAGGTCCTCGCCCAGATCCGGGCGCAGTACACGATCGGGTATCTGTCGACGAATGAGAAGAAGGACGGCACCTGGCGCAAGGTCGAGATCAAGGTCGCGCGCAAGGACGGGCGCGATTACCGCGTGCGCGCGCGCAAAGGCTATTTCGCCGCGTTCAAGAGGGCCGGCTGAAGCCGGCCCCCCACATCTGGTACGATTGAGGGTTCACATGCCCTCGGTTTACGACCGCTTCAACCTGGTCTCGGACTTCACGCTTGCGGGCGATCAGGAGCGCGCGATCGGCGAGCTCGTCGACGGCCTCGAACGCGGCGATCCGCATCAGGTGCTGCTCGGCGTCACCGGCTCCGGGAAGACGTTCACGATGGCGCAGACGATCGCGCGCGTGAACCGACCGGCGCTCGTGATGGTGCACAACAAGACGCTTGCGGCGCAGCTGTTTCAGGAGTTTCGGCGCTTCTTCCCCGACAACGCGGTCGAATACTTCGTCAGCTACTACGACTATTACCAGCCCGAGGCGTACGTTCCCGCCACCGATTCGTACATCGAGAAAGAAGCGACGATCAACGACGAGATCGATCGCATGCGGCTGTCGGCGACCCGCTCGCTCTTCGAGCGCCGCGACGTCATCATCGTCGCCAGCGTGTCGTGCATCTACGGCCTTGGCTCCCCGGAGGCCTACTACGGCATGCTGCTGCCGCTCGAACGCGGGCAGCGGATCGGCCGCGAGCAGGTCCTTCGAAAGCTCGTGGAAATCCAGTACGAGCGGAACGATCACGAGTTCGGCCGCGGCACCTTTCGCGTGCGCGGCGACATCATCGAGGTGATCCCGTCATACGAGGAACAGGGTCTGCGCATCGAGCTCTTCGGCGACGAGGTCGACGAGCTGACGTCCTTCGATCCGCTTACCGGGAAGTCCATCCGCAAGCACGACAAGATCGCCGTGTATCCGAAGTCGCATTTCGTGGCGCCGCGCGATCGCACCAAGAAAGCGGTCGAGACGATCAAAGAGGAACTGGTCTGGCGTCGCGGCGTGCTCGAGGCCGAGGGGCGTCTGCTCGAGGCGCAGCGGCTGCACCAGCGCACGATGTTCGACCTCGAGATGATCCGCGAAATCGGCTACTGCCACGGCATCGAGAATTACGCGCGGCACTTGACCGGCCGCGCCCCCGGCGAGCCGCCGCCGACGCTGCTCGATTACCTGCCGAAGGACGCGTTAATCGTCGTCGACGAGAGCCACCAGACCGTGCCGCAGGTGCGTGGGATGTATCACGGTGATCGGTCGCGGAAGGAAGTGCTCGTCGCCTATGGGTTCCGCCTGCCGTCGGCGCTCGACAATCGGCCGCTCAACTTCGAGGAGTGGGAACAGCGGGTCGGCCAGGTGGTTTTCGTCTCTGCAACCCCGGGCCCGTACGAGCTGTCCAAGTCGCAGGGCGTGGTCGTCGAGCAGATCATCCGGCCGACGGGCCTGACCGATCCGCCGATCGACATCCGGCCGGTCAAAGGCCAGGTGGACGATCTGCTGCAGGAGATCCGGGCCCGAGCGGGCCGCGGCGAACGCGTGCTGGTGACGACGCTGACGAAGCGGATGGCTGAAGATCTGACGCAGTACTATCAGGAGCTCGGCGTCAAGGTCCGGTATCTCCATTCGGACATCGAGACGCTCGAACGCGTGCAGATCCTGCGCGATCTGCGACGCGGGACGTTCGACGTCCTCGTCGGCATCAACCTGCTGCGCGAAGGGCTCGATCTTCCGGAAGTGTCCCTCGTGGCCATTCTGGACGCCGACAAGGAAGGATTCCTGCGGTCCGCCGGCTCGCTGATTCAGACATCCGGACGAGCCGCGCGCAACGTCAACGGCCGGGTGATCATGTACGCTGACAAGATGACCGATTCGATGCGGGTGGCGATCTCCGAGACGGAGCGCCGGCGCGCGCGCCAGCAGGCGTACAACGAGGAGCATGGCATCACACCGCAGTCGATCGTCAAACAGATCGACGAGGTGATGTCGAGCATCTACGAGCGCGACTACATGACGCCGGCCGCCGACCGTGACAGCCTGGATCGGTTCAAGACGCAGGCCGAGATCGACGCGTACATCGGCTCGCTGCAAGAGGAGATGCGCGCCGCCGCCGCCAACCTCGATTTCGAGAAGGCGGCTTCCCTCAGGGACGAAATCAAGCGCGCGCGCAATCCCGAGCTGGGTATGCCGCGGCCGGCGCGGAGGGCCTGACCCGCGCGTGGTGGCGTTCGTCAACGCGAAGCTCAAACAGGCCGCGCTCGAAGTCCAGGAATACGTGCGGCTCGTCGGCGCAGCCTTCCACGCGCTGGTCACCCCGCCTCTCTATCGCCACGACATCGTCGAACAGCTCGACATGATCGGCGCCGGGTCGCTGACGGTCGTGCTGCTGACCGGCTTCTTCACCGGCGCGGCGCTCGCGTCACAGAGCGGTCTGACGCTCGATCAGTTCGGTGCCCGCCCGGTGGTCGGCCGCCTGGTGAGCGCTTCGATGATCAAGGAGCTCGGTCCGGTGCTGACGGCGCTGATGCTCACCGGCCGGATCGGGTCGGGCATCGCCGCAGAGCTCGGGTCGATGATGGTCACCGACCAGATCAACGCGCTGCGCGCGCTCGGGACGGATCCGATCCGGAAGCTCGTCGTCCCGCGCGTGATCGCGGGCGTGCTGATGGCGCCCGTGCTGACCGTCATCTCGGATTTTGTCGGCATCGTCGGCGGCTGGATCGTGGCCCGTTTTCAGCTTCAGGTCGCCAGCAGCATCTATTGGTCGTCGATTACGAAGGCGCTGTACATGCAGGACGTCTGGATGGGGCTCATCAAGCCGTTCGTGCTGGGCTTTGCGATCGTCACCATCGCGTGCCATGTGGGCCTGCGGACGAGCGGCGGCACACAGGGCGTCGGCAAGGCGACGACCGTCGCGGTAGTCGCGGGATCGGTGGCTGTGATCGCGGTCGATTTTTTTGTCACCCAGATTCTCATCAACCTGATTTACTGACGTGAACCTCCCGGCGCCCACCCAGACGGCGGCACAGATTCTCGACGAGCCCGGCGCGCCGGTGATCGTCTTTGATCACGTGCAGCTGGCGTTCGACGAGAAGGTGGTGTTGAAAGACTTGACCTTCACGCTGATCAAGGGGCATACGAAGATCATTCTCGGCGCGAGCGGATCGGGAAAATCGACCGCGCTGAAAATCATCACGGGTTTGCTTCGCGCCGACGCCGGGGTCGTCTGGGTGAACGGGCAGCGGGTGGACCAGCTCACCGAAGCGGAAATGATGTCGGTTCGGGCCGATCTCGGCATGATCTTTCAGGAAGGCGCGCTCTTCGACTCGCTGACGGTTCGCGAAAATGTCGGGTACAAGCTGTACGAAGAGACGGACATGCCGATTGCCGACGTCGATCGGCGCGTCGAAGAGGTGCTCGGCTTCATCGGGCTCGGCGAATTCATCAACCGCATGCCCTCGGAGCTGTCGGGTGGCCAGCGGCGGCGCGTGGCGATCGCGCGCGCGATGGCATTCAAGCCGAGGATCCTGCTGTACGACGAAGCGACGACCGGCCTCGATCCGATTACGGCGACGACCGTGGACGACGAGATCATCAAGCTGCGGGACCTGGAAGGCGTCAGTTCGATTGTCGTGACGCACCAGCTCCGCGACGCGTTTTACGTGGCGACCCATATGGCCGCGCGCGGACGCGACGGTAAAGTGGAGATCGTTCCGGCGTCCGCCGCAAAGGAGCGAGAGGCCGAGTTCATCATGCTGCGGGACGGCCTGATCTGCTTCGAAGGCGACGCTGATGCGCTGCGGCGCTCGACGGATCCATATATTCAGACATTCCTGTCGTGACTGGTGGCTGGTGGCTGATGGGTGGCTGGTGGTGGTGGGTGGCTGGAAGTGATTTATGCCTAGAACACGTTCGCTCGCGTGGTCGGAACTGAAGATTGGTGTCCTGACGATCAGCGCGATCGTCATCGGCGCGCTTCTGGTGTTCAGCCTCACCGGATCGCGCGGCTTCTTCTGGCAGCGCTACAGCCTGAAAACGCGCTTCGGCAACGTCGCGGGGCTTGCTGCCGGATCGCCCGTCCGCGTGGCGGGCGTCCAGGTCGGCAGCGTGAAAGCCGTGGAGTTCGCCGGCGAACAGGTCGATGTCGTGTTCGACATGCGCAAAGACATGCGCGACCGGATCACCACCGGCTCGGTCGCGAAGCTCGGATCGGTGTCGCTCCTCGGCGAGGGCGCCATCGACATTACACCGTCGACGAGCGGCACGCCGATCCCGGAGTGGGGCTATGTGCCCGCCGGCAAAGTGCCGCCGCAGCTCTCTGATGTCACCGATCAGGCCAGCGTCGGCATCGGTGAGCTCACCGGCCTCATCCACGACGTCCGCAACGGGCGCGGCACGGTCGGCAAACTGATGACCGATGAACGCCTTTACACGGAACTGCACCAGTTCGTTGCCTCCGCCAACGATCTCACCGCCGGCATCAAGCGCGGTCGTGGCACGATTGGAAAGCTCTTGAACGATCCGAAAGCGGCCGACGCTCTCGAAGCCTCGCTGAAGAACATCGAGGAGCTGACGCGGCAGATCAACAGCGGACAAGGCAGCCTCGGCAAGCTCCTGAAAGACGATGCGTTCTCGACGGCGCTCACGGCGACGACGGCGAACTTTCGCGAGCTGAGCGACAAGATCAACAAAGGCGAAGGCACCGTCGGCCGGCTGATGACCGATCGCGCGCTATACGATCGCATCAACTCGGTCACCAATCGCCTTGACGAGCTCGTCACGCGCCTCAACGAGGGGCAGGGAACGGCGGGGCAGTTGCTGAAAGATCAGCGGTTATATGAGAACATGAACAAGGTGGCGACCGACTTGTCGTCGCTGCTCGTCGAGATCAAGAAAGACCCGAAGAAGTACCTCAACGTGAGGGTCAGCATCTTCTAAGACGTGGCTAGTGGCTAGTGGCTAGTGGCTTCTGGCTGGTGGCTGTGGCTGTGGCTGGTGGCTAGGGAGGTTGGAATGGCGAAGGACGACGGCGCGGGAGCCGGCAGCATTCTTCTCGCATTCGTACTCGGCGCGGTGAGCGGCGCGGCGGTCGCGCTGCTGTATGCGCCGGCCACCGGCCGCGAGACGCGCGACTACCTCGGTGATCGCGCGCGCGAAGGACGCGACCGCGCGACCGACGCCGCGGCGAAGGCGGGCCAGATGGTGCAGCAGGGGCGCGAGACGCTGACGACCGCGATCGAGAAGGGCCGCGAAGCGTACCAGCAGGCCCGCGCGCGGGAGACCGTGTGACCGATCGCGCGCAGCTCTTCCTGGGGGTCATCGCCGTGGCGATGATGGTCATCGCGATCGTGCAGGTGGGGATGATCGTCGCCGCCGGGCTGCTCGCGCGTCGCCTCGGCCGGCTGGTGTCCGAAATCGAGCGCGACATCAAACCGATCTTCGCCCAGGTGCACGCGATCGGCCGCGATGCCTCGCGCGCGGCCGCGCTGGCCACCGCGCAAGTCGAGCGCGCGGATGCGCTTTTTGCCGATATCGCGGTTCGAATCGAGCAGGGGCTGAGCGTCGTCCAGAGCTCGTTCGGCGTGCCGGCGCGGGAAGGTCGCGCGCTGTTCAGCGCGTTTCGGGCGGCACTGCAGGCGATCCGCGACTTGCGGCACAACCCCCAGGGTCGCCGCGGGCGCGCGGAAGACGAAGACGCGCTCTTCATCTAACCACCAGCCACCAGCCTCGAGCCACCAGCCACCAGCCACCAGCCACCAGCCCCAGCCCGAGCCACCAGCCACCAGCACTAGGCACCAGCCTCGTCCGTGTGATAGAACCTCCTCACCTCAGGAGGGTCCGCCATATGAAGGCAGTTGCGCTCGCGTGTCTGGCCGCCAGCTTCGCGTTGTCCGTTCCCTCGCGCGCTCTGGCGCAGGATTCGAAATCGGCTCCCCTGGCGAAACAGCTCGCCGCAGCGCTCGATGCCGCGAAGCTCGACAGCATTGCCGCCAAGGATCCGACGTCACCAGACAGCTTCGTCGGCGCGCTGTATTTTCCCGGCCTGGAACTGCTCGTCGTTTCGGCAAAATACTCAGCGCCGTCGCTGCTCGCGGACAAGCTCCTGCAGAAAAACTACCGCGACGTGTACATCGACTTGAACAGCGCCTCGCTCCTCGAAAGCAAGTTGTTCGTGGAGGACCTCGGCGCCGACGGTCTTCAGATCAAACGCGAGGAGAACAAGCCGTTCGACAGCTACACCGCGGGCACCAGACACGTCATGTTCGACAGCGATTGGAAGGCCCAGAAACTGTCGGAAGACGACTACAAGAAGACGTTCGCGAGCGCGGACGAAAAATATACCGCGATGCTGACGGCGCTGCTGGCGCAGCTGAGGAAGCCGTCCTAGATTACGCGCTGGTCTGCGCGTCTTCGAACTTGTACCCGACGCCGCGAACGGTGACGAGATAATCGAGCCGCGGTTCCGCCGCATCCAGCTGACGACGGACGCGCTTCACGAGCGCATCGACGCTGCGAATCGTGACGAACGTCTGCTGCCCCCAGACTTCCGAGAGCAACGCCTCGCGATCGAACACCACGCCGGCGCGCGCCGCAAGCGTGTACAGCAACTGGAACTCGTGCACCGTGAGCTTGACGTCGCGCCCTTCGACGTTGACGCGTCGCCGCGCCGGATCGATGACGAGGCGATTGCGCACAACGGCGGGGGGTGACGTGAAGCCGCCGGCCTCATACGCGCCGGCGTGGGACCGGCGCAGCAGCGCGCGCACCCGGGCGACGAACTCGCGCAAGCCGAACGGCGTCACCAGGTAATCCTCGGCGCACTGTTCGAGCGCGGTCTGCGCATCGCGGACTCCGGCTTCAGCGGTGAGGAGCAGGACGGGCGTCTGGCGGGTCAACTCGGCGCTTCGCAGGTGTTGCCACAGCGCGACGCCGCCGATTCGGGGAACGTCGAGGTCGAGGATGATCAGATCGAATCGCCGGACGGCGCAAAGGCTCAACGCCGATGCGGTATCGGGCACCGCATCGGGCGCATAGCCCTCCAGACCGAGGCGTTCGCACAACGAGTGGCGCAGCCGCGGGTCGTGTTCAACGATGAGGATTCTCTCGGGCACGTGCCGCTGATGTGCAAGCGGCACGCCGTCAGAGAGGGCCGAATGTGCGCAGCGAAATTGCGCGGTGTGTCACCTGTCGGGCACAGTGTCACATCGCGTGGTCCACACGTAAACGTTATTTAATAAAAGTCCCGTCTCGAAGATCCGTGAACGCCTGCTGCAGCTGCGCCTTGGTGTTCATGACGATCGGGCCGTACCACGCAACCGGCTCCTCGATCGGCTTGCCGGACACGAGCAGAAACCGGATGCCCTCGTCGCCCGCCTGCACGACGACCTCGTCGCCCCGGTCGAACAGGATCAGCGAGCGGTTGCCGGTTGCCTCGCGATGCGGCCGCATCGACCCCGCCGGTCAGCTCGTTCGGGACACCGAGCGGCCCCGACGCATCGCGAAACGTGCCTGAGCCGGCGAAGACATACGCGAACGCGTGGCGCGAGGTTTCCACCGCGAGGCGCTTGCGCGCGCCGGGCGGAACCGACACGTCGATATAGCGCGGGTCGGCGGCGACGCCTTCCACCGGACCTTTCTTGCCCCAGAATTCCCCGCACACCACCCGCACGCGCGTCCCGTCGTCGTCGACAACTTCGGGAATGTCGCGTGAGAGGACGTCCTGGTATCGCGGTCGGGTCATCTTCAGCGATGCCGGCAGGTTCGCCCAGAGCTGGAATCCGTGCATCCGACCCGTCGGATCGCCTTTCGGCATCTCCTGGTGCATGATGCCGCTGCCGGCCGTCATCCACTGCACATCGCCGGCGCCGAGACTGCCGCGATTGCCGAGGCTGTCGCCGTGGTCGACGGTCCCGGCGAGGACGTAGGTGATCGTCTCGATGCCGCGATGCGGATGCCACGGGAAGCCGGCGAGATAGTCGTCCGGGTTCTCGTTGCGAAAGTCGTCGAAGAGCAGAAACGGATCGAACTCCGTGGTGTTGCCGAAGCCGAACGCGCGCTGCAGCTTGACGCCGGCGCCCTCCATGGTCGGCTTCGCGTGAATGATTTCCTTGATCGGTCGAACTGACATGGTCGTTCTCCTAGGGTAGTGACATCGTTATGCGTGCGTCGGTTCCCGGCGCAGCGCCAGGTTCGCGATGCCTGAGAGCACGGCGGCGCCGAGCACGAGCAGATTGAGCGTCGGTGTCCAGAACGCGGCGAAACCGAGCAGCGCGTCGAGCGAGTAGCGGCCCGGGCCGGTCAACGCGAGGCCGGCAGCGCCGGCGCCATAGAGCAGCGGGACCTCGATGCCGTTCGACATCGCGAACAGCCCGTTCGGCCAGTGTACGCTCATCGCGGCGACGATCATCACCGCGACCATCAGCGCCGGGCCGACAGGCCCGAAGAGGCCCACGGCGACGAGCACGCCGCTGAGCACCTCCGAAACCGAGGCGACCGCTGCGAAGAATCGCGCCGGCCGGAAGCCGAGCGACTCGAACATACCTGAGACGGCGACGAGGCCGTGACCGCCGAACCAACCGAACAGTTTCTGAGAGCCGTGGGCGGCCATCAGCGAGCCGAGCACGAGGCGAGCGAGCAGTAATCCTGTATCCATGGAAGTTACTATAATATGTATAGTGACTATATGTCAAGCCAGCGGTATCCTGAAGCGCATGCGAGAGGTAGCCCCGCCCCCGGCGCTGTGCACGCGGTTCCACCGCGCCAGCGAGCTCATCGGCCGCCGCTGGACGGGCGCGATCATCTTCGTGCTCCTCAAAACGCGCTGCCGGTTCGCCACGCTGCGCGATGCCATCCCGGAGATCACCGACCGCATGCTGAGCGACCGCCTTCAGGAACTGGAGGAGGAAGGGATCATCGAACGCACGGTCGTGCCCGCGACACCGGTTCGCGTGGAGTACGCGCTCACGCGGAAGGGGCGCGCCCTCGCCGCGCCGATCAACGCCATCACCGATTGGGCGCACAAGTGGGTCGAGGCCGAACCCGCGCCCCGCGCCGAAAAGCCTCGGACCCGCCACCGCGCATAGCCGCCGCCAGCGAACGCGGCGCTACTGTCGTGCTTCGATGCGGTGCGTGACCGCGTTTTCTCCTGCGACGCGCCTCAATGTGCTGTTTTTCGGGTTATAGCCTGGTACGTCGGTTGCGTTTGGCTTAGATTGCGAATGCCGGACGAGACCCCGCGGATCACCGAAGCTGTCGAGCGGCTGAAGGGCCTGTTTCTCCAGATGCCCGACACCCCGGTCCTTGCGGAGGATGCCGCGCGCCAGGCGGGCCTCGAGCCGTCGACGTGCAACATCATCCTCGAAGCGCTGGCAGACGCGCGGTTTCTGACGCGCGATCCCGCCGGCCGGTTCGTGCGCCGCGACGACTGAATTCATCGTCCGCCTGAAAGCGGCGCACGCCACATACCTCGACACAACGTTAGCGCGGTGCAGCGGCCGCGCTCGTCCTCACTTCGAGCACCGCGCCGGCCGTCGATTGCTCCTGCGCCAGGAACCGGACGGTGACGTGGTCCTTGCCGCGCGTCAGTGATTCCGGAATCGTGTACTCGCGATCCAGTTCCTCTGTGGGGTGATACTCGAGTGATTCGGTAGCGACTTTCGCACCGTCGACCATGACGTCGAAGGAGCGGCGGCGGCCTTCGCTGCCTCGGTACGTGCAGACGAGGGTCACGGCGCGATCGGCCGGAACTTTCAACACATAACTGAACCATCCGCCGCGAGCTTCGCGGGTGCGGCGACCTTCAAAGTACCCCTCGGTCGCGTTCTCGCCCTTGTAGTCGTGGTCGCGCTCGCTGTTCGCATCGTTCACAACGACCGTATCGATGGCGCGTGCGTCGATGTCTTTCCGCCTCGCTTCGGCGGCCGCGATCTCGCTCTTGCGCGTCGTCCACTCGGCCGGCGACAGCACCGTCCAATACACTGTGTATCGCTGATCGACGATCTGGTACAGCGGCACGAGCGACACCTCGTGCGGTTGCGCGAGGCCGCTGCTTGCGAAGTGAAGGCGTCCGCCGGCGACTGGCGCGATCTTCGACGGAACGGACGCGACATCGCCGATAAACACGGGAATCGTCGGCGTCTTCACGCGGCCGACCTGCGGCGCGCTCGGTCCATATCTCCTGACGGTCTCGAGGCCCTCGCGGCCGAGGTCACCCGCCAGCACAATAGGCCCATACATGACGGCGATCATCTTTGGATCGTCCGGCATCGCTTCGGTGTGCAGGGTCATCGGCAGGCGGATGTCCACGCGGTCGCCGGAGACCCACTCGCGATCGATCGTCATGTACGATCCGCGCGCTTGGCTGATCGATGCCGGCTTGCCGTTGATGCTCACGATCATCCCGGCCTGCGCCCACGCGGGATAGCGCACCTTCAGCGCGAGTCGCACGGGCGCCTTCGTCGTCAACGTGAGATGCGTCGCGTCCTCCTCAGGAAACCGCGTTTCCTGCCGGACGACGAGGCCGTGTTCCTTCCATGTGAGCTCGGAGGGGATGAACAGGTTGACGTAGAGCGATCGATCGTCGTGGAAATAGATCGTGTCGCCGTACTTCGCGTGATTCTCCATGCCGGTGCCGACGCAGCACCAGAACGAGTCGTCTGGAGTCGAGAAGGACTTCCACGCGCCGGGCTTCAGCGGGCAATAGTAGAGGACCATCCCGGTCTCGGGATCCTGCGACGGCAGGATGTGGTTGAAGAGCGCGCGCTCGTAGAAATCCATGGCGTCGGCCGATGGCGACCACTCGAAGATGTGGCGCGTCAGCTTCAGCATGTTGTAGGTGTTGCAGGTCTCCGGCCCGCTGGCGCCGAGGTGCTTCGAAAACTCCTCTTCGGGAAAGAACGCTTCGCCGTCGCTGTTGCCGCCCATCACGTACGTGCGGTGGTGGACGACGCGATCCCAGAAAAACGTGGCGATGTCGCGGTACTTCTGATCGCCGCCGAGCTCGTATTCACGCGCCGCGCCGATGATCTTCGGGAACTGCGTATTCGCGTGGAGGCCGTTCAGCGGATCTTCCCGGCGAAGCAGCGGGTCGAAGATGGCATGATGATCGAACGAGTGCGCGATGCGCAGATACTCGGGGTCGCCGGTCGCGGCGTAGATGTTCGCGAGCACCTCGTTCATGCCGCCGTGCTCGGTCCCAAGCGCCGCCTGCATTTGCGCGTCGGTCAGGCGGTCGACTCGAAACTTCACCCAGTCGGCCATCTTCGTCACCGTTTCGAGCGCCTGATGGTTGCCGCAGAGTTCACTGACATCCAGCAGGCCGGCCATGATCTTGTGAATCGTGTAGTACGGCGCCCAGACCTTCTGCCGCGCGTCGACGCGATCGAAGAACTCCTCGGGGAACGCCGAGAGATAGCCCGGATGAAATTTCTTTCCTTCAGCGGCTTGCACTTTCGCCAGCTCGCTGACCATCAGATCCGCGCGCCTCTTGAACTGCGGATCGCCGGTCGCCGCGTACATGAGCGCGAGTGCCGACATGTAATGGCCCACGGCGTGGCCGCGCAGTTCAACATCGGGCGCCTCCCACCCGCCGAGGGGCGTGGCGGTCGAGGGGAGGCCCGCCGTGATGCGGAAATTATGGAGCAGCCGGTCAGGTTCGAGGCTCAGGAGATACTGCGCATCGAGCTGCATCGCCTGCTTGAACGGACCGTCGAGCAGGCGCACATCCGTCAGCGCGAAGGGACGCGCGACGGGCGCCACTTTGTCCGGGATAGCGGAAGGCGCAGCGTCCGTTCGAAGCGAGGCGATCGATACGGCGGCGCCGATACATCCGATCGCGAGCAGGATCGCGTTCAGCCGTTTCACGCCAACGCTCCAGTCATTCATACGGAATCCAGACGGTCATTTCGCCTTTTCCGCGATTGTTCCACGCATAGTAGGGGACCGCGACGATCTGGTCGCCGGTAATTGCTTCGATGCCGCCGAGCAGGTTGGGCCTGAACTCGTGTGCGAGCGGCGCGTCGAGCGGCAGATGGATGTTGCTGATGGGTTCGGCGCGCGCATTGTCCACGGCCTCGAGGCAGTACACGATCGGGCCGCGCTGAATGGCGGCCCTGCCGCGGTCTTCGGCCACGCGCGCGTCGGCCACGACACGGCGAATCGGCATCGGCAGTTCGAGCACGACCACGTCGCCTTTTCGCCAGACGCGGTGCAGGCGCGCGAACCCCTTGTCGACCGCGACGGTAATCGGCTTGCCGTTGATGGACAGGGTCGCGTGTTGTGACGTCGCGTCCGGCTTCAGCCGGACGTCACCGATGTCGGCGAACCGATACAGATCTGTCGGCATCGCTTCCCCTCGCGACCACCCTGGGATTCGCACGGCGAGCGTGAAATCCGCTCTCCGTTCGGGATCGACGTGAATCGCCACGTGCCCGTCCCACGGATATTCAGTGTCCTGAGTGACCTGGGTTGCGATGCCGCCGACGGTCACGCTGGCCTTGCTGCCGACGAACAAGTTCACGTACAGCTCGTCGTCGCGTTGCGCGTAGATGAGCCCGGGAATCTGTTCCATCAGCCGCGACAGATTGGCGGGGCAGCAGGCGACGTCGAAATAGGCGCTGCGTTCGACGGTGCCGTTCGAGACGAGCGGATTCTGGTAGAAGAAGCGATCGCCAGACAGCGACACGCCGGACAGATAGCCGTTGTACAGCGTCCGCTCGAACGTGTCGTAGTACGACGCGTCGCCTTCGCGGAGAAACATGCGGTGATACCACAGCATGCCGCCGACTGACGCACAGGTTTCCGCATAGGCGTGGTTCGGCAGCACATAATCGTCGCCGAACGCCTCCGTGCGCGCCTCGGCCCCGAGCCCGCCCGTCACATACATCCGCTTCGACGCCACGTCGCGCCAGAGCGCGTCGACGGCGCGGCCAAACGGCTCGTCGTCCAGTAGAGCCGCGACATCCGTCATCGCCGAATACAAGTAGGTGGCACAAGAATCTGAGCTCGCGGACGCCCGAGGCGTCAGCGGCGCGTTCGCTGCCGCCGCGCCTTCCGCCGGCTGCGGCGGAGGTCTGGGGGAAGCCGCTGCCGTTGAACATCTCAATGCCCGATCGCTGCGGTCATGCTCGACCTCGGTTCGGCCTCCGCGGTCAAGTCCGTGCCGATCCTCACCCGACCGGCGACTGCTCGCCCATCTCGCCGAGGAGCGGGAGAATCCGATCGGCTTTGCGATGGCGAAGGAGCGGAGAACTTCATCGGTCCGCTTCGCCCGAATCGTGATCCTCGACCCCGAGATCGAGACCCGCAGCTACCGGACCTGAAGCGTACCCAGTTCCTGGACATTGGTGAGTTTAGTCGGCCCGTTCATGCCGAGATGGCTGGATAGACGCAGCCGGCAGTCATCGACGGCCAATCCATTTACGTGACCACTTATCCTTGCCACAATTGTGCCAAGCACATCATAGCCGCAGGACTCAAAAGAGTTGTCTATCTGGAGCCATACCCGAAGAGTCGGGCGCGAGACCTTTACGCTGAAGAGATTTGCTGTCAGGAGTCAGTGGAAGGCAAGGATCAAGACGGTAAAGTTGTATTCTTTGGATTCAGTGGCGTTGCACCTCGCCAGTACCGACAACTGTTCCCTATGTCAGAACGCGGGGCAAAGAAAGGCAACTCTCTAACCAAGTGGCATAGTAACAGGAAGAACCTGCTGCCAAAATATGTTATCCGTAATGCGGCTCTGGCATATGTTGCTGAGGAGCGCCACGAATTGGAGCCGTTGAAGTCGTCGGCATATACGTGGGATCGGGTAGCGGTATGCCCGGAGTAGCTTCTCCTTAGGCCGACGTGCCGGGTTAGCAATGGGGGCGAACGAAGCCGAGATTCCAGGAGTAGATCCTCATCAACGCCCCTTGCGCCGCTGATTCTGGATTCAAGCCTCGGTGATAAGAATCCCACGACACTGGCCGACTTCCCCGGTGGCAATTACCTGTTCAGAGCGCACGGCCCAGAGCACGGTTGGGACGATTGCTCATTACAATAATCGCAGTAAGGCAAGAGCATCCTGAGGGTTTCCGAATGAATGACCGTCTCTTTGTGGCTGTGATAGGGGAAAGAAACGCTGGTAAGTCGACGTGGAATACTCTGTTTGGCAAGACCGTCAATACGGGCAAGAGGCCTCGGAGTCTCTATGTCTGCCCACCAAAATCGGTCGCTGTTCGCCTCATCAACGGATCGAACGAAGAAAAGCGTAAGAACCTCTCTGAGGTGCCTGCTCGGTCCCAACTAGATGTCTTTGTCATCAGTGGCTCCAATGAAGAGAAAAAGCGGTATGCGCAAAAAGTCCTCGACAATGTCGATTGCCGAATCGTCTTGTGCTCCGTTCAGTATGTAGAAGAGGCATTCGAACGGACTTGGAACTATGTGTTTGCCGAGGAGTTTTCGATGTGTCGCAATGGCTCGATCTGCAACCAAGGGAAAGAGACTTGGGACAAACTCGGATTAGTGTACCGTCTGTTTCCACAACGCTGTCGTATCGATTAGGGATGGGCGAAGTGACGACGCCAGACTGCAAGCGCGCGTTGAAGAAATCCGGGAATATATTCACGGTTGGGCGGCCGCCAGAGGTTTGCTCAGATAGAGCCCTGGTCGCGGTCCTCGCGGCGAAAATTGAAAGCGCAGACCGACCTGCCGGTAGAAATCCTACAGCCGACATGCGGATTTGCGCGAAAGGCGAAAAATGGGCCGCATGGAGCAGCCCATTTGCGGTCTCCAAGTTTAGATTTGTAAGGGTGGCTCCTCCGTCGCAGTTATAGCTTTCCTAGGACGCCGTTCTCGTCGTCGTG
>CAVQZZ010000001.1:0-2145556 GCA_963718825.1 uncultured Acidobacteriota bacterium | reverse complement strand
TCGATACTGCATCACCTGCCACAACGAGCGGACGAAGACCGCGGGCCTCGCGCTCGACGCGTTGTCGCTGTCGAGCATCGCGCCCGACGCCGCGACGTGGGAGAAGGTCGTCGTCAAGCTCCGCGCCGGCTTCATGCCGCCCGCCGGAAAGCCGCGGCCCGGGCCCGCCGCGTACGAGGCGTTCACGTCCTGGCTCGAGTCCGAGCTCGACCGCGCCGCCGGGCACACCCCAATCCCGGCCGGGTCCGCTGTTCCATCGGCTCAATCGCGCGGAATACCAGAACGCCGTTCGCGACCTGCTGGCCCTTCAGGTCGATGTGCGGTCGCTGCTGCCTGCCGACGATGCGAGCTACGGCTTCGACAATATCGCCGGCGTGCTGCGGATGTCGCCGACGCTGATGGAACGATATCTGTCGGCGGCGCAGAAGATGAGCCGGCTGGCCGTCGGCACGCCGCTGCGCACGCCGGACGCCGAGGTGTACCGCGTCCCCGACGATCTTCCGCAAGAGCAGCACATCGACGGGCTGCCCTTCGGCACGCGCGGCGGCACGCTGATCCAGCACACGTTCCCGGTGGACGGCGAGTACGTCATCAAGGTCAGGCTGGCGCGCGACTTCGAGGAATACGTGCCGGTGTGGCCAGACGATCAGCAGCTCGAGGTCAGCGTCGACGGCCGGCGCGCGCAGACTGTTCACGGTGGCGGGCGAGCCGCTCGCGAGGCGGAGCCGGACGAGTTCCAGCCGACGCGCGCCAAACGAACGGGACCGCGCCGGCGGCATTCCGGCGCGGCCAGAGCCTGCGCGGGATCGGCAGCAGATTCGCCAGGAGGCCGAGCAGCGCGCGAAGCGCCAGCAGGCTCGCAAGCACATCGACGCCGGCTGGCAGGTGCGCGTGCCGGTCACGGCCGGCAGCCACGATGTCGTCGTCGCGTTCCTCGAGAAGACGTCCGCGCTCGCCGAGACCGTGAAGGCGCCGTTCGAGCGCCCGTACGCCGGCGGGTTTCAACTACATCGAGACGCGGATGCAGGCGTATCTCGCGGACCGTCGAGATCAGCGGACCGTTCGACGGCGGCGCTGCCGGGGCGAGCGACAGCCGCCGCCGGATCTTCGCTGTCGGCCGGTACAGCCGTCGGAGGAAGCAGGCTGCGCGAAGACGATCCTGTCGACGCTCGCGCGCCGCGCGTATCGCCGGCCGGTCACGGACGCCGACCTCGACGTCCTGCTGACCTTCTACAAAGCGGGCCGCGCCGAGGGCAGGTTCGACGACGGCATCGAGCTGGCGCTCGAGCGCCTGCTCGTGAGCCCCGAGTTCCTGTTCCGCGTCGAGCGATCCGACGGCGGGCGAGCCAGCGCGAGCGCCCCGACCGCGGCGCCGCTTTCGCGCATCAGCGACCTGGAGCTGGCGTCGCGGCTCTCGTTCTTCCTCTGGAGCAGCATCCCGGACGACGAGCTGCTCGACTGGCGGCGAAGGGCAAGCTGCGCGATCCGGCGTGCTCGAGCAGCAGGTGCGGCGGATGCTCGCCGATCGCGCGCTCGCAGGCGCTCGTCAGCAACTTCGCCGGCAGTGGCTGTATCTGCGGAACCTGCCGGGCGTCGTGCCGATCGAGTTCGTGTTCCCGGACTTCGACGACAACCTGCGCCAGGGCTTCCGCCGCGAGACCGAGCTGTTCTTCGAGAGCATCGTGCGCGAGGATCGCAGCGTGCTCGATCTGCTGACGCGCCGACTACACGTTCGTCAACGAGCGGCTCGCGCGGCACTACGGCATCCCGAACGTCAACGGCGCACCGCTTCCGGCGCGTGACGCTCGCCGGACGACGAGCGCGCGCGGGCTGCTCGGGCAGGGCAGCATCCTGACGGTGACGTCGTATCCGCACCGCACGTCGCCGGTGGTGCGCGGCAAATGGATTCTCGAGAACCTCCTCGGCACGCCGCCGCCGCGCCGCCGCCGAACGTGCCGGAGCTGCAGCGACGAACGCCGCAGGGCAAGGTGCTGTCCGATGCGCGAGCGGATGGAGCAGCATCGCGCGAACCCGGCGTGCGCGGGCTGCCACGCGCTGATGGATCCGCTCGGCTTCGCGCTCGAGAACTTCGACGCGGTCGGCAAGTGGCGCACGGTCGATGCGGAGTTCGCGCCGATCGACGCGTCCGGCGTGCTTCCCGACGGCACGAAGTTCGACGGGCCGGCCGGCTGCGGCAGGCGCTGCTGAGCCACTCGGACGCGTTCGTCACGACGGTGACCGAGAAGCTGCTGACCTACGCGCTCGGCCGCGGCGTCGAGTCCTACGATGTGCCGGCCGTCCGCGCGATCGTGCGCGACGCGGCGCCAGACGACTATCGCTTCTCGTCGCTCGTCCTCGGCATCGTGCAGAGCGCGCCGTTTCAGATGAGGAGACCGCAGCCATGATCATCACGAAGATGGCGCTGCCGCGGCGCACGTTCCTGCGCGGCGTCGGCGCCGCGCTGGCGCTGCCGCTGCTCGACGCGATGGTGCCGGCGCTCTCGGCCATCGGGCAGCACGCGCGGCGCAGCCGGTGCCGCCGCGTCGGGTTCTTCTACATGCCGAACGGCGTGGCGATGAACCACACCGGCATCAATTACTGGAAGCCGACAGGCGAGGGCGCCGATTCGAGTTCTCGCCGATCCTGACGCCGCTCGCGCCGTTTCGCGATCAGATGGTGGTCATCAGCGGGCTTGAGCCATCCGAGCGCCGAGGCGCTCGGCGACGGCGCCGGCGATCACACCCGCGGCACGGCACGTGGCTGAGCGGCGTGCACCCGAAGCACACCGAAGGCGCCGACGTCCGCAACGGGACGTCGGTCGATCAGTATCGCCGCCGAGCTCGGGCAGGACACCGCGCTGCCGTCGCTCGAGCTCGGCGATCGATCTCAACTACCTCGTCGGCAACTGCGAGAACGGCTACAGCTGCGCCTACGTGAACACGCTCGCCTGGCGGACGCCGACGACGCCGCTGCCGACGGAGAACAATCCGCGCGTCGTGTTCGAGCGGCTGTTCGGCGACGGCGGCACGCCGCGGCGCAGCGGCTCGCGCAGATGCGGCGAAGGCGCAGCATCCTCGACTCGGTGACGCGACGACATGGCGCGCCTGCAGCGCAGCGTCGGGCCGGCCGATCGCGCGACGAATCGCCGACTACCTCGACGCGGTCCGCGAGAGTCGAGCGGCGGATTCAGAAGGCCGAGCACAGCCGAGCGGCGAGTCGGCCGTGCCGGCGCTCGAACGCCCGATGGGCATTCCCGAGCGGTTCGACGAGCACGTCAAGCTGATGTTCGATCTGCAGTGGCTGGCGTTTCAGGGCGACATCACGCGCGTCGTCACGTTCATGTTCGGCCGCGAGCTCAACAGCCGCACGTATCCGGAGATCGGCGTCACCGAAGCGCACCACGGCCTGTCGCACCACCGCGACGACCCGGAGCAGCTCGCGAAGCTACGCGAAGCTGAACACGTATCAGTCCGAGCTGTTCGCGGCGTTCCTCGAGAAGCTGCGGGCCACGCCGGACGGCGACGGCACGCTGCTCGATCACTCGCTGTTCCTGTACGGCGCCGGCCTGAGCAATCCGAACATCCATTCGCACGTCGACCTTCCGACCGCGCTCGTCGGCGGCGGCTCGGGCCGGCTGAAGGGCGGCCGGCATATGACGGTGCCGCTGGAGGCGGACGACGCAGCAGGATGTCGAACCTGCTGCTGAGCGTCATCGACAAATCGGGGATAGCAGCGGAGCGCTTCGGCGACAGCACGGGGCGTTCGCGCTCGACGCGCCCGCGGCGCCGATGGCCGATCTCTGAAGGGATCTCCGTCTACCGCATCCAGGACGCGCGACGTTGTCGAAATCGGCCGACTGGATCGAGCCGAACGCAGGCGGACGATGCGTCGACTGGCTCCATGTCTCGCCAGCTGCTCGTTGTGTGCGGCCTCGGCGCGCCGGCGGCGACCTCCCGCTGGTGACCGCGGTGAAGCAGGCAGACGCAGGCCTGGCCGTCGCGCTGCTTGCAGCACGGCGCCGACGTCAATGCCGCCACGCCGGATGGCACCACCGCCCTGCACGTCGCGGCGTACATGGACGAAGCGAAGATCGCCGCGCTGCTGATCCAACACGGCGCCGATGCGAAAGCCCCGAACCGCTACGGTGTGCGGCCGCTCGTCCCTCGCGGCGTCGAGCGGCGACGTGCAGCTGATCGACATGCTCCTCGCCGCGGGCGCCGACGCGAACACCGCGCTGCCCGAGGGCGAGACGGCGCTGATGGCCGCCGCGCGCGCCGGGAACGTGGCGGCGGTCGAGGCGCTGCTGACAACATGGCGCCGCTGTCAATGCGGCCGAACGATGGAAGGGCCAGACCGCGCTGATGTGGGCCGCCGCCCAGAACAACAGCGGCGTGGTCGATGCGCTTGTTGCGGCGGGTGCGGACGTCTGCGGCGCGCTCGACTGGCGGATTTTCCGCATTCCTGTTCGCCGTGCGCGGCGGACACATCGCGGCCGCGCGGGCGCTTGCTGGCCGCCGGCGCCGACGTGAACGAGAGCGCGCCTGACGGCACGAGCGCGCTCGTGTGGCGGTGCTGAACGGCCACTTCGCCGCTCGCCGCAGCCCTGCTCGACGAGGCGCGGATCCCGAATGCCGACGCACAAGGATGGACAGCGCTCCACCAGATTTCGTGGGTGCGCCGGCCCAACACGGGCCAGAACAGCCCCGGCCCGGTGCCGGACGGCACGCTGGGAAGCCTGGAGCTGATCAGCGCGCTGGCGCGGCACGGCGCCGATCTCGACGCCCGCGAAACCAAAGAGCCGAAAGACAGCTACCGCAGCGCGATGAATCGCGTCGGCGCGACGCCATTTCTGCTCGCTGCCAAAGCGGTCGACGTCGACATGATGAAAGTGCTCGTGGAGCTCGGCGCGGATCCGCTGCTGGCCACCGAAGACGGAACGACGCCGCTGATGGTGGCGGCGGGCGTCGGCATCTACGCCGTCGGCGACAGTCCGGGACCGCCGAGGAAGCGGACCGCGCGGTCGCGTTGTGTCTCGAATTGGGAGGCGACGCGGCCGCTGTCGACGCGAACGGCGAAACGGCGCTGCACGGCGCGGCGCTGCGCGGGGCGAACGGCGCGGTCAAGCTGCTCGTCGAGGCGGGCGCACGGCTCGATCTCAAGAACAAGAAGGGCTGGACGCCGCTGCGAATCGCCGAAGGCGTTTCGTACAACGGCACGACCAAGCGCATGCTGCGACACGGCGGCGCTGCTTCGCGACACTCATGACCGAGCGCGGCGTGCCGATCGATGAACACCCTCAACTCGGGCGGCGTCGGTTACGCGAAGCCCAAAGCTAAGAAGTAGCGCCGCGCATCGCGTCCCAGAGCGCTTCGACGTGCGCGCGCTCGGTTGCCTCGGCGCCGATCGAGACGCGCACCATCCAGCGGCCGTCGAGCATCGCCGGCGTCAGATACGCCGCGCCGCGATCGGTTGACGCGCTCGGCCCAGGCCAGCGTGTGCCGATCGAGCGCGTCGCCGTCGAGGCCGGCCGGCTCGTGGCGCACGCAGACCGTCTGCAGCGGCACCGGCGCGAGCACGCGCCAGTCGGCGGCGCCGCACCGACTGTGCTCGGCCAGCCATTGCGCGTTCGCGAGGTCGCGGCGCAGCCGCGCCTGCAGGCCGGCGACGCCCTGCTCGCGAATCAGGAACCAGAGCTTCAGCGCGCGGAAGCGGCGGCCGAGCGGAATGCCCCAGTCGCGCAGGTTCTTCACGCGGCCGTCCGCGGCCGATCTGCAGATAGCTCGGGTTGGTGGACATCACGCGCACCAGATGCTCGGGATCGCGCACGTAGTAGAGCGAGCAGTCGAACGCCGCGCCGAGCCACTTGTGCGGGTTGACGCACCAGCGAGTCGGCGCCCTCGACGCCGTGCCACATCCAGCGGCACTCGGGCAGGATCATCGCCGAGCCGGCCATCGCCGCGTCGACGTGCAGCCAGAGGCCGTTTGCGCGCGCGACCGCCGCGATCGCCTCGATCGGGATCGAGCGCCGTGGTCGTCGTCGTGCCGGACGGTCGCGACGACCGCGCACGGGTTGCGCGCCGGCGCGCGCGATCCGCGTCGATCGCCTCGTCGCAGCGCGTCGGGCCGCATCGCGTAGCGCGTCGTCGCAGCGGAACGACGCGGACGTTGTCGCGGCCGAACCCGGCGAGCAGCGCCGCCTTGTCCACCGAGCTGTGGCTGTGCGCCGACGTGTAGACGACCAGCGGCTGCGGTCTCCGCCTGCAGGCCGCCGCGCGCCAGCGCCGTAATCCGGTCGTCCGCTCGCGCGCGCAGATCAGCGCGACCAGCGTGCTGGTCGACGCCGTGTCCTGGATCACGCCGCTCCACGCCGTCCGAGAGCCCGACCATCTGCGCGCATCCAGTCGGTGACGACCTCCTCCAGCTCGGTCAGCGCCGGGCTCGACTGCCACGAGAGCCCGAGCACGCCGAGGCCGGTGCTGAGGTAGTCGCCGAGCACGCTCGACGAGCGATGCCGTTGCACGGGAAGTAGCCGAAGAACCGCGGATGCTGCCAGTGCGACAGGCCGGGCACGATCAATCGATCGAGATCGCGCGACGATCGCGTCGAACGGCTCCGGCTCGCTCGGGCGGCGACGCGCGGGCAGCTGCGCCTTGACGTCGCCCGGCTCGACGCGCGCCATCACCGGCAGCTGCTCGACGTCCGCGCGCGATAGTCGGCGATCCAGTCGATGAGCGTGGCCCGCGGCGCGAAACTCTTCGGGTGTCATTGGCGGCGCGTGCAGCTTCGATGCATCCACGGGCTGTCCGTCCTGTTTCCAGACCACGCCGTCCTTGACCACGGTGACCACGCGCGACAGCGTGACGATATCGAAGAGCGGATTGCCGTCGACGACGATGATGTCGGCAAGCTTGCCGGCTTCGACCGTGCCGATCTGATTCGGTTTGTTGAAAATGCGCGAATTGATCCGGGTGAGCGCGGAGATCACCCGATCAGGCGGCATGCCGTGATCGACGAAACTCTTGGCTTCTCTCCAGAGGGCATCGATGTGGAAGTTCATCGGCGTGCCCGAATCGGTTCCCATTCCGATCACGGCACCGCTCGTAATCCACTGACGCATGTCGGCGTCGGCGAAGAACATCTGCCGATCGGTCGTGTTGAAGTAGGGGAGCGATCGGTAGTCCTTGAGCGAGGCTTGTACCTCCGTATAGATTTCGGGAGGGAAGTCTTTCTTCAGCTGTGGGTTCTGCAGCCGTTCCGGAAAATCGAGCGTCGCCGGCCAGACAAAAACGCGATGCGCCGCCGTCGGAACGACCGGCCGTCCAGCGTCCACGATCTCTTTGACGAGCGCCGCGCTATACAGCGGCACGCCGGCCGACCCGACGTGCTGAAGGACGTCGACGCCGGCGTGAAACGCGTCCGCCAGTTCCTTTTCGGTGTAGAGGTGCGCGTGCACCTTGATGCCGTGCTGATGCGCCGCGCCGACGATCGCTTTGTACTCCTCGTAGCTCAGGGGCACCTGGCACTTGATCACGTCGACGCCCTGCCTGATGTGATCTTCGGTCGCCTGGGCGGCTTCCTCAGGTGTCGTGATGGACGTGCCGGCCAACAGGCTGACGCTCGGCGTTGCGCTCGGCGGACCATTGCGATGGTTGATTGCGGGTCCGCTCATTTCCATGCGCGGGCCAGGAATCTCGCCGCGCGCAATGCGATCCCTGACGCTCAAGCTTTCCTTCATGGGGCCGCCCAGGTCGATGGCAGACGTCACCCCGGCCATCAGCAGCTCCTTCGCGGAGATCTCCAGAATCCGCTCGGGCGGGAACTGCGCCTTGTGCTCGGCGAGCCACGGGAACCAGCGGCCGTAATCGCCGTGGCCGAGGATCGCCAGGTGCGCATGCGTCTCGATCATTCCCGGCATCATCGTCCGGCCGCTCGTGTCGATGATCGTCGCGTCAGGCGGAATCCTGACTTCGGACGCGGGACCGACCTGCACGATCTTGTTGCCCTCTATGAGCACCGCCGCGTGGTGGATCGGCGGCACTTTGTACCGTCGAGGAGCATGCCGCCGACGAGCGCCAGGTGGCGCGGTGTCTGCGCGGACGCCGGCGTTTCGATGTGCGCGATACCGGTAACCAAGGCGAGAGCCAGGATCGATCGCGAGAGTCGTGGGAGCATCGCGCCTCCAGTCATCATGTTCAAAACAGCTTGTCGATGCGCGCCATATCGCTCGAGGACAACGTGATGGACGTTCCCGTCACCGCACGATCGATGTGCGCCGGATACGGGGTCCGATGATCGCCGCGTCTACACGCGGCTGGTGGAGCACCCACGCGAGAGCCAGCGCGCTCATCTCGACGCCAAATCCGGCCGCTTCGGCAGCGAACGCGTCGAGACCGCGGAAGATACTATCCGAGACCAGGTGCTGGTACGGCTCCGGCCTGAGCGTCATCCGCGAACCAGCCGGATAGGCGCCAGGCGATCGATACTTGCCGGTGAGCCAACCGCCCGCGAGCGGGCTGAAGGCGGTGAACCCGACCCGTTGATCTGCACAGAGCGGAAACATCTCCCGCTCGGCGGACCGGTCCAGCAGGCTGAACGAATTCTGGACCCACTCGAACCGAACCAGCCGCCGCACCTCGCTCGTCCAGAGCCCGCGCGCCAGCCGCCACGCTTCGATGTTGCTGGCGCCGACGTACAGGACTTTGCCTGCGCGAACGACATCGTCGAGCGCGCCGAGCGTTTCCTCGAGCGGCGTGTCGGGATCCGGCTCGTGAATCAGATACATGTCGAGCCGATCGGTCTGCAGGCGCGAGAGGCTCGCATCGACCTGCTGGAAAATATGTCGCCGCGACAGGCCGCGGTCGTTCGGTCCAGGTCCGATCGGGTTGAAGACCTTCGAGCTGAGAAGAAGCTGCTGCCTGACGGCGGACCCTTTGGTCTGCAGCCAGTTGCCGATGTACGTCTCGCTGCGGCCGCCGCCGTACGCATTCGCCGTGTCGAAGAAGTTGATCCCGGCGTCGTACGCGTGGTCCATCAACGCACAGGCGTCCGCCTCGTTTTCGCCCATCCCGAAGAACTCCGGCGCCGATCCGATGCCGCCGAAGTTGCCGCAGCCGAGGCCGAGGCGCGATATCTTGAGTCCAGTGGATCCCAGACCGGTGTAGAGCATATTTACTCCGCGTCGCCGAGGCGTGCCGCAAAGGGTATCTCGTTTCCTCATGCGGAGTAATATCAGCGCGGCTCCCGGAGGGCTTCATGAAGCTGATCGTGGTTGCAGTCGCGCTCGCCGTACTCCAGCCGCCGCGCGCGGCGGTCGTCCTGAACAATCCAACGGTTCGCGCGTATCGAACGACGGCGGGCGTCTTGGACGGCGTCGCTCATGGTCCCGGCGTGGTCGTCTGGCTCGACGGCACGGCGACCGAAAAACCTGGGCGCGCCGTCTGGGTGGACGACGCGGCGGTGCCGCCGCCCGAAGGCGCGGGCCGTGGCCCGATTGCGATTATTCAGCCGCTCGCGCGAGCGGCATCGGCTGCGCCGCCGTCGGCGTCGAAACCCGGCGAGGCGCCGTTCACGGGCATGAGCTTCGTACCGGAGTTCGAGAACACACGGGTGTCGGTTCTCCGTGCGCGCATGGACGTCGATGCGCGCGAAGGCTTCCACACGCACGCGTCGGATACCGTCGTCGTGCATCTGTCGGGCGGAGAAATCGAAGACACGGCAAACGGCAAGACGAAAGTAAATCGATGGAAGCCCGGTGATGTCGAGTTCGAAGCCCAGGGCTCGAGCCATTCGGCGCGCAACATCAGCCATGCGATCGACGTCGTCCTTGTCGCCCTCAAGCCTTAGCGCGGCGCCCGCGGCCAGCCTTCGCCGTGTCCTCGGCCTGGGCTTCGGGCTCGCGGTGATCGTCGGCAGCACGCTCGGAATCGGCATCCTGAGAACGCCGGGCCTTGTTGCCGGCCAGCTGGCGACCGTCTCGATCATTCTGCTCGTGTGGCTCGCGGGCGGGTTGTACACGCTGCTGTCGGCGGTCTGCTTTGCGGAGCTTGGGACCGCGCTGCCGGAAGCGGGCGGCTACTACGTTTACGCGCGCCATGCCTTCGGCAACACGATGGGGTTCGCCGTCGGGTGGACTGACTGGCTGACCTACTGCGCGGTCCTCGGCTACGTCTCGATTGGGATGGCAGAGTTCATCGCGCTCCTCTTCCCGCCGCTCTCCGCGCAGTCGACGCTCCTCGCGGTCGTCCTCCTGGTGAGCCTTGTCGCGCTGCAGTGGGCAGGCGTTCAGGTAAGCAGCCGGTTTCAGCAAGTGGCGACCGCGATCAAGTTTCTTGCGTTTGTCGCGGTGGTCGTCGCCGCCTTCGCGGTCCCGCACGCATCAGCCGCTGCAAGCGCGCCCTCGGCCGCGGCGTCGGTTACCGGCATCATCGTGGCGCTCCAGGCGGTCGTCATCACGTATGGCGGATGGCAGAGCGCGTTGTATTTTTCAGAGGAGGACCGCGATCCGAGCAGCAATATCCCGCGCGCGATGATTGGGGGCGTTCTTGCGGTCATCGGCGTCTACCTGCTCGTGAATCTCGCCTTGCTGCACGTGCTGCCGATCGCAGATCTTGCGCGTTCGACGCTGCCGGCGGCCGATGCGGCGCGCGTGCTCGTTGGCGCGAGCGGCGGGCAGATCATCACGATCCTGTCGCTCATCTCTCTGCCCCCGATGTTGAACGCGATCCTGATGATCGGCACGCGCATTTTATTCGCGATGGGCCGCGACGGTCTGGTGTGGAGGCGCACCGCGGAGGTCAACGCCAGCGGCACCCCAACCGTCGCGACGCTTGTGACGACCGCCGTCGCGATCGCGCTGATCATGAGCGGCACATTTCAGCGCCTCATCGCTATCACCGCGTTTTTTCTCGCGTTCAATTACGGGGTGTGCTGCGTCGCGCTCATCACGTTGCGGCGCCGTGAGCCGCTGCGCATCCGCCCGTTCGTCGCGTGGGGGTATCCGTGGTCTGCGGGGATCGTGCTGTTCGGGGCGGTCGCGCTGCTCGTCGGTACCCTCAGCGGCGATACGCTGAATGGACTAGCGGCGGTGCTGCTGGTTGCGGTCGGCCTGATCGGACGCGCGGTATGGCCGGCGGGCGCCCGCGCCGCCGTTCAACTCCCAAACAAATAGGCATCGCCGAGCGGGCACCAGAACACATCGAGCACTTCGGCGCTGGTCTCCGAGTAAGGATTTCGCGTCCAGCTGCGCAAGAGGTGGGGCACCGACGAGTCGATGTAGCACGCGTCGCCGGCGCGAAGCGTCTCGTGAACCTCTTCATTCCCCGCGTACGTCGTCAGCTCGAGCTCGCCTTCGAGGACGTAAATGAATTCCTGGCCGTTGTGCTCGTGGAGCGTCAGCGTTTCGAGCTGCACGTTGAGCATACGAAGAAAGCAGGGATACATGTCCTGCGCGGGAAAACCGCCGACGAGCGGCTGACACGTCTTCGAGAGCGGCGCGTGCGGCCGCTCCACCGGCGTCCGACGCTGGCGGCTGGGGATCGAGGAGATGTCCTTGGAGCGCTGCACGAAGTAATAGGGTTTTCTCGCGACGGCTAGTCCAATCAGTTCGCGGAGCGGCTTTCCGAACGCTCGCGCAAGGTTCAGAACCGCATCGAGTGGGATGGCACGATCGCCGCGCTCGATCGCCAGGACCTGCTTGTCGCTCAGGCCCGCCGAGCGCGACACGCGGTCGATCGACCACCCATGTTCCTCGTGCAGCAGCGCGAGCTTCGCGCCGATCTGCTGCTGCTGCAGATTCGTGGCGCCGTCGCCGCCATAGGCGATCGCGCGGGAATGCGCCCAGTCGAGGCCGCCGTATGCCGATACCGACGGCGAGCAGAACACATGGATGCTGTCGGCCGGCTCGCGTTCGAGCGACCGGAAACGGTGAGGCAGGTCCGAGCGGAAGTACACGCAGTCGCCGCGATGCAGTTCCTCGCGCCGCTCGCCTTCCGGCGTTTTGATCCGGAATTCGACCGTGCCGCGAAGCACGAACGCAAACTCCTCCTCGTGGTGATAGCAGAAGCACCCCTCGGCGTCGCTCGTCGGCATGATCCGCCCGAGCACCGGTTCGAGGTGGCGCCCGACAAACAGATTCGCGAGCGGCCAGAACTGGTGGGGCGATTCCACGCCGTCGCCGGAAGGACTCGTGAACAAGGTCGGCTGCGGTACGCGGCCGCGCGTTTCCGCGTCCCGCGTGATCTGGTACGGCAGCACGACATCCGAGGGGATGAGCGCTTCGACCGAAACGTCGAGCGCACTGGCCACCTGCACCACGTCTTCGAGGCTTAGCCGCAGCCGATCGTTCTCGATTTGCGATAACCGCGCCGACGACGTCCGGAGCCGCCCGGCGAGTTCCCGCAACGTCAGGTCCTTTTGTTGCCGGGCCTCGCGGATCCGAGTGCCGAGCTTCAGATCGGGATATTCGAGCAGGTGGGAGCTGTAGACCGGCATTACACGTCGAGTTTACGTTTGAGAGCGGAATCGAGTCAATTTATGGAAATCATCATTTCGACGCGCATGTTTAGCTCGAAAGATGAACATTCCGCTTGACATGGGATTCGGCGCCATTCAAATATGCACGCACACTTGGAGGCAATCCAGCCATGCGGAACAGCGCACGTTTTTTCGTTACTGTCGCGCTTTGCATCTTCGCTTTAGCTGCAACGGCACGCGCGCAGACGGCTCTCGGCACACTGCGCGGCGTCGTCGTGGATCAGCAGGGCGGCGCGCTGCCCGGCGTCACGATCACGATGCGTCAGGTCGCGACAAACACCACCAGCTCGGCGGTCACCGGAGCGGAGGGGCAGTACGTGCTCCCCAACCTTCGGGCTGGCCACTATGAAATCACCGCCGAGCTGTCTGGATTCGGCCCGAAGAAACAGGAGCTCGACCTGCGTGTCGGCCAGGACCTCACCGTCGATCTGACGCTCACCATCGGAGGCGTGGCCACGTCGGTCGAAGTCGTGGGCCAGAGCGTGACCGTCGCGACGCAGAGCACGCTCGCGACCGTCATCACGAACAAACAAATCGACGATCTGCCGACCGTCGGCCGCGATTTCAGCCAGCTGGCGACGCTCTCGCCGGGCGCGACGGATTCGACGGCGACCGGCACCGGCCAGGGCACAGGCGTATCGATCTCCGGCCAGCGCCCCTTCACCAACGGCATCATCGTCGACGGTGCGTCGAACCAGATGCAGTTCTACGGCCGCCAGTCGAACGGGTTCCCGCAGGATTGGATTCAGGAGTTTCAGATTCTCACGAACTCGTTCAGCGCCGAGTACGGGCAGGCGGCCGGCGGGATGCTGAACGTGATCACGCGCAGCGGCGCGAACCTGACGAGCGGCCGGGCCTACGGGTTCTTCCGCGACAACAAGTTCGACAGCCCGCCGTTCTCCGGGAAGTACGACGCGAACAAGCAGCCGATTTTCTTCACGACGACGCCGCCGTTCACACAGCAGCGGTACGGCGGCTTCATGGGCGGCCCGATCGTGAAGGACAAGGTGTTCTACTTCGGCGGCATCGAGCACCTGAACCTCGCCTCCTCGGACGTGCTCGGTATCTCGGACTACTGGCGCCAGTTCGTGACGGACACGGTGATTCCGACCGGCGAACGCGAGACCGTCGGGATGGGCAAGGTCGACGTCAACTTCAGCGACAAGAATCGCGCGTATTTCCGCGTCACCGACGACTACAAGCGGTACCCGAACGTCGGCGGCACCTCGCCGGGCGCGGCGGCGCCGCTCGCGACGCTCGAAACGCGCCAGACCTTCGGCGGCCCGTTGTGGAACATTCTCGGCAACCTCGCGACGACGCGTCACCAATTCGACGTTCAACGAGCTGCGCGTCACCTACGGCGTGAACAAGCCGTGGATTCTGGCGAACATCAGCGGGGGCCTCGGCGGATCGGCGCTGCTCTCGGCCGTTGGCTACAACACCGTGAACGGCAACCCGTCGGGGAAGTACGCCGTGATCACGTATCCGGGCGCCACCTTCGGCGCGACCTCGTTCACCGGTCTCGAGGGTGAGGGCAACCTCTTCTTGATCGACAACTTCACCTTCATCCGTGGACGGCATCAGTTCAAGGTGGGAGGCGTCCTCGCGCGTCAGCAGATGTATATGGACGTGGAGGCCGCGCACATCGGACAGTACAGCTTCACGCAGGACAAGGCGTTCAACATCAGCGATCCGTCGACGTATCCCTCGAGCTTCAGCGGCAACATCGGCAGCGGCATCGCCAACCCCGCGGTGTGGAATCCGTCGGTGTACCTGCAGGACACCTGGCAGATCCATAACGACGTCACGCTGAACCTCGGCGCCCGCTACGACCTTGATCTCTCGCCGACGGCGGTGAATCCGTACATCGATCCGTACAACCAGCGGATCGTGTCGCGCCTCGGCGGCGCGCCGCCGCTGCAGCCATCGGTCGCAGACAAGAACAACATATCGCCGCGCCTGGGTCTCGTGTGGGTGCCGACCGAGGATCGCAAGACGACGCTGCGCAGCAGCTTCGGCTTCTACTACGACCAGAATCACTGGAACTTCACCGACATCTACCTGAACGAGACGCTGCTTGCGCTTCGGCGTATTTCACTGAATGCGAACAGCCAGGGAAGCAATCCGTTCTGGACGCCGGCGAACACCGCGATCGGCATCGCGGCGATGCGGTCGTTCCTGGCGCAGAATTTCCCGGCATATCCGAGCTTCAGCAGCCTGCCGTTCCAGCAGGAAACCATTCTCGGCGTGCAGCCGAATTACAAGATTCCGTATTCGGCAAACTTCGCCGCCGGCGTGACGCACGACTTCGGCAACCGGTTGAGCGCGCGTGCCGACTACGTGCACACGCGCACCTACGATGCGAGCATCGGGCCCGACACCAACTGGGTGCAGAACGCCGATGGTACGTACTCGCGCAAAGATCCGCGCTACGCCAACATCACGCTCGTCGGCAACGGCGGTTCCATTTGGTACAACGGCCTCGAATCGCGCATCGAGTTCCGCGCCTCCGCCACGTCGCGTATGGGCTTGTCCTACACGCTGTCGAAAACGACGTCCAATACATCCACGGGCCTCAGCACCGGCGGCACGACGAACCCGTTCAACCTCAACGAGGACCTTGGACCCGACGACAACGACCGTCGGCACAACCTCGTCGTCGATGCCTCGTACCTGATTCCGAGAGTCGACGTGCAGCTCGCCGGCATTACCACGTATCGGAGCGCGTTGCCCTACAGCGTGTCGACGAGCTTTCAGCTGGACAGCGATCCGTTCACGGATCGACCCGAGGCGCGCAATTCACGTCGCGGCAGCACGGAGAAGGACACCGACCTTCGTGTGAGCAAGATCCTGCGATTCGGCAACAAGCGCACCGGCACGATCTTCTGGGAGATGTTCAACGTCTTCAACGTGGACAACTGGCTCCGCTATCAGGGGAGCTTGCAGTCGACGAGTTTCGGCCTGGCGCTGACCGAAGGGCCGAAGCGGCAGCAGCAGCTCGGATTGCGGTTCGATTTCTAGAGCCGCGTGCGTTTAGTGTCGATCGGACCGGGCGTCTCGCCCGGCAGAAGGAGTTCATGATGGTGAAGGTCGTCGTCGCGGCCGCAATCGCTCGGCATCGCGACTCTGGCGGTGGAAGCTCAACGCGGCGCGCCGCCGCCCGGTCCACAGAAGATCACCGCGATTCGGGCCGGGCGCGTCGTCGATCCCGAAACCGGCACCGCGGCCGCCAATCAAGTGATCGTCGTCGAGGGCGAGCAGATCCGCGACATCGGCCCGAACGTGGCGATTCCGGCCGGCGCCGAAGTCATCGATCTGTCGCGGCTCACCGTCGTGCCGGGCTTCGTCGACACGCACACGCACGAGGCGATGACCTACAAGGAGATCCCGGAAAACAACATCTATTACTACACCTACGTCACGGACCCGACGGCGCTGCGGGCGATTCAGGCGGCATCGAACACCATGCAGCTGCTCGCCTCCGGCTTCACGGTCGTCTGCGACGTCGGCAACAACGGCCTCTACGCGGATACGGCGCTGCGGCAGGCAATCGAGCAAGGGTGGATTCCCGGGCCGACGGTGATCCCGTCCGGGTCGATCATCAGCACGACCGGTGGGCAGTTCTCGCCGTCGCCGGAAATGTACAAGTACCACAGCATCGTCTACCCCGAGTACCTCGAGGCGAACAGCCGCGACGAGATCGTCAAGGCCGTTCGCGAGAACCTGCTGTTCGGCGCCAAGGTCATCAAGATCTGCCTCGACTGCAAACCGTGGGGCTACTCGGTCGATGACATCAAGCTGTTCATCGCCGAGGCGGCCAAGGGCGGCGCGAAGGTGAATGCGCACGTGCAGACGCGTGACGGCGGCCAGCGGGCGATCGATGCCGGCCTCCATGTCATCTCGCACGGCCAGCAGCTCACGCCCGAGCAGCACGCGCAGATGGCGCAGAAGGGCATTTATCTCGCGAGCACCGATACGCCGTTTACGGATTATCGCGGATCGGATCAGGGCGAGAAGCACGCGGCCGAACAGCTGCATTCGGCGTGGCAGAAGGGCGTCGGCGTCACGTTCTCGACCGACATGGACTACTGGAACGAGAAGATGAAGAAGGAGAACGGCGAGTGGCTCGACCGCGGCGAGCTGACGATCGCGTTCCTCAAGACGTGGAAGGCCGCCGGGATTCCGGCCAAGGACATCCTGAAGGCGCTCACGATCAATGGCTACAAGGCCGCCGACGTGCTGAAAGATCAGCGCGGGCCGCTCAAGGCCGGTTATTTCGCCGACATCGTCGCGGTCGATGGCGACCCGCTCGCCAACATCGACGCGGTGCGCAACGTGCAGTTCGTGATGCGGAACGGTCAGGTGTTCAAGAAGAACGGGATCATCACGATCGACAAGCTGCTGCACCCGGGGCCAGTGAACGGCTTCCGTCGGCGATGACCACGACGGCGGAAGCGTTCGGGCTGTTCATCGGCGGCGCCTGGGTACAGCGATCCGAGTCGATCGAGGTGACGAACCCGTTCGACGGCCGGCGGGTGGCGACCATCGCCTCCGCCGGTTCGGCCGACGTCGACGCCGCGGTGAGCGCAGCGACCGCGTCTCTGGCAACGGCGTTTCCGATGCACGCACGGTATGACGTGCTGATGCGGACCGCGGCGCGCATCGATGCGCAGAAGGACGTTTATGCGCGCGCCATAGCCCTCGAGGGCAGCAAGACGATTCGCGAGGCGCGGCGCGAGCCCGGCCGTGCCGCGAACATCCTGCGCCTTGCGGCGGAGGAAGGCCGGCGGCTCGCCGGCGAAACGCTTCCGTTCGACAGCCTGCCTGGCTCCGAAAACCGCGTCGGCTACTACTTTCGTTTTCCCGTCGGCGTCGTCGCCGCGATCACGCCGTTCAACGACCCGCTCGCGATGGTCGCACACAAGATCGGGCCGGCGCTCGCGGTCGGAAACGCCGTGGTGCTGAAGCCGGCGTCGGCCTCGCCGCTGTCGGCGCTCCGAATCGCGGACGACATGACGGCCGCAGGCCTGCCGCCCGGCCGTCTGAACATCCTGACCGGGGCTGGCGAGGACATCGGTCCGGCGCTCGTCTCGGACCGGCGGGTGCGCCTTGTCACGTTCACGGGCGGCGTGAGCACGGGCGAAGCCATCACCAGATCGCCGGGTTGAAGAAGTTGTCGATGGAGCTCGGGTCGAACTCGCCGGTGATCGTGCTGCCGGACGCGCGGCTCGAGCGCGCGGTTCCGGCGATTCTTTCCGGAGCCTTCGCGCAGGCAGGCCAGAACTGCCTGGGCGTTCAGCGGGTGTTCGTGCACGACGCGGTCTACGACGACTTCAAGCGATCGTTTGTCGAGCAGGCCTCGCGGCTGACGGCCGGCTCCTCGCTCGACGAGACCGTCGACGTCTGCGCCATGATCGGCGAGCGTCACGCCGTCCGGGTCGAATCGTGGATACGAGAGGCCGTGAAGGCCGGCGCGCGTGTGCTCGTCGGCGGTCGGCGCGACGGCGCCGTCGTGTGGCCCACGGTGCTCGAGCACGTGCCGCGCGGCGTGCGGCTCGACTGCGAGGAAGTGTACGGTCCTGTCGTGTCGCTCTACCGCGTGGCGTCGCTCGACGAGGCGATCGAGCAGGCGAACGCCGTGGAGTACGGTCTCCACGCGGCGATGTTCACCGAGAGCCTGCGCGATGCGTTCCTCGCTGTGGAACGTCTCGCTGTCGGAGCCGTCATCGTGAACGACTCGACCGATTACCGGCTCGACGTGATGCCGTTTGGCGGCACGAAGCTGAGTGGCATCGGACGCGAAGGCATCCATTTCGCCGCCAAAGACATGACCGAGACGCGCGTCGTCTGCTTCAACCTGTGAGATCGCGCCGCGCTACGGCTTCGCCATCCGCCTGACCTCCGCTTCCGCGCGTGCCCGCGTTGCAGGATATCGAAGCGCCACCTGCAGCGCGCTCCTCGCCGCTTCCTGGTTGCCGCTGTCCGACAACGCGATTGCGAGATACAGATAGGGCTCCGGCGTGAACTCCGCCGCCGGAACGTGCGCGAGGGTATCGGTGGCCGCGCGATACTGCAGGATCGCCTTCGCCAGTTGATGGCGTGCGTAGTACAGATTTCCGAGGTTCACCTGTGCGTCGACCTTCCAGGTAAGGCGATCGATGGCGGCGAGGTACGCGCGCTCCGCCTCGTCGTAACGGCCAGCCGCCTTCAACGCATTCGCGAGGTTGTACCAGGCATTCCCAGCCTGCGGCCGGATCGCCAGCGCCTGTCGATAGCTCGCGACGACCTCGTCGAGGCGGCCCTCGGCGCGAAGGGCCTGACCGTAATCGATATACGCGACGTAACTCGGATGGCCCGTTTCGAGTGCGTGGGACCAGAGCGTCGCCGAGTCGTGCCAGACCTCGGTCTGCGTCCATGTCAGGCCGGCGAGGAGAGCGAGGCACGCGACTGCCGCAACCGCAACGGGCGCGGTTCGGCGACGGACGAGGAGCAGGCCGCCGGCGGCCATCGCACTGAACGCAAGGCTGCTCACGTACGCGTAGCGGTCGGCGACGATCTGCGGACCACTCTGCGCGAATCCGAGCACGGGCGCCACCGTGGCGACGTACGCGATCCCCGCGGCGAGGAACTCCGGACGCCGTTTCGCCATCGCCACGATCGTTCCGGCGACCACTACGACGACGGCCAGGCAGAGGACAAACTCAAATTCGACACCGCGCGAGAGATGGCTGGGCAGCTCGTACATCGCGGCGAGCCGCGTCGGCCACACTGTTTTCCACACGTAAAAGCACAGGCCGTATGCGGATTGCAGCAGCCGCTCGGTCCAGGTCCATTCGCCTGTCGAAACCATCGTGTCGGGCTGCGCGCGCTGCGCAAGCCACGCAACGGCGCCTGCCGCGCCGCCGAGGAGCGCGTATGGAATCTTCTCGCGCCAGATCGGGCGATAGCGCGGATCCGTCACCGCCTCGGCGCCGAACGGCAGGCGGCGCAGCGGAAAGAGGTCGAGTGCGAGAAGGGTGAGAAAGAACGTCATCCCCCACGCCTTCGCGAGGAGCGATAGTGTCAACAGCACGCAGGACGCGATGCGCCAACGCAAACGCCGCCCCGCGTCCGCGTCCACGGCGATAAGGTACGCGCGCAGCGCGAGAAGCCACCACACGACACTCACCGGGTCGCGTCGTTCCGATATCCACGCGACCGATTCGACCCGGAGCGGATGCACAGCCCAGAGGAGCGCGCCGGCCGCGGCGCAAGCGCGAAGTCGTGTGGGGTCGACCGACCGGCCTGCGTCGGTTCGCGCCAACAGATCGACGATGATCGGTGAACGCGACGAAGGCGGCTGCGGCGTGCCAGCACAAGCTGTCGAGGTGGAACGCAAACGGCGATGCGCCGCCGATCGCGTAATCCATCCAGAGCGACAACCACGTCAGCGGCTGGTAGTGGCCCAGAAATGTCGTCGACACGATCCACCGCAGCGTCTGTATTGCCGGCAGGCGCAGATATGGGTTGTGAATCAGGAGCCGGTCGTCGTCGAAGTTGACGAATCCGTTGTGAATCGTCGGCGCGAATGCCAGCAGCGTCGCGGCGATCACGATGAGACCCGCGGTGACCGTCGCCGTCGCATCGGTTGACGACCTGCTGCGATATTTTTTTCGCACGCGCGACCTGCGATCTCGTCGTCCGCATCAACTCAGCTTTGACTCATTTTATGCGGCGATTGAATGGCGGAGCTGCACAAAAATCCAAACCATCGAATCAACGCGATCCAATTTTCAGAGTGTCTCGCTCGCACGGTCGTATCACAGTCCCAATATTGCGAAACAGTTAAGCTGCTCGAGCCGCGCTTTCATTCGGAAATCTGCAGGTCCCGATACGGCTCACTATCCATTTCCGACAATCGCAATCAGAGATGTCTGTGGCATAGCGCTTGTTGATACGAGAACGGTCGCGTCGGTTCACCGTCCGCGACAGTATCCATCTTCACGCGCAAAGAGGTGCACATGTTCAACTCGAAACGTGCGTTCGTGGCGGCGGTGGCGATATGCCTCAGCACGCTCACGGCGCGAGCACAGATCAATCCCGGTCACTTGACGGGCACCGTGAAAGACGCGCAAGGCGCGGTGCTGCCAGGCGTCACTGTGACGGCAACATCGCCGGCGCTTCTCGGCACCCAGTCGGTCACCACCGAAGCCGGTGGCGAGTACCGGTTCCCGAGCCTTCCGGCAGGCACTTATACCCTTAGCTTCGAGCTCTCCGGCTTCCAGCAGCAGAAGCGGGAGAACATCGTTCTCGCGACCGGCCAGACGCTGACGATCGACACGACGCTCCAACTCGCCTCACTGCACCGAGGCGATCACGGTCACCGGCGAATCCCCGGTCGTCGACAAGCAGTCGACCGCCGTCGGTTACGTGCAGACGACCGCGCAGCTCACCGGTGTGCCGACCTCGACCGACCTCTGGGGCGCGCTCGCGCAGACGCCCGGCGTCCGCATGCAGGGCGTGGACGTGGGCGGCAGCCACAAGAGCCAGCAGTCCGGCTACGAGGCGTTTGGCGTCGTCAACCAGGCGCGCGTCATGACCGACGGCGTCGACACGACCGAAGGCAGCGGCGGTGCGGGCTTCTACCAGGACTTCTTCGCGCAGAATGAAATCGCGGTGAGCGCGGCCGGCCAGGACGTCAGCATGAACACGCCGGGCGCGGCGATTCTGTCGACCATCAAGAGCGGCGGCAACCGGTTCTCGGGTCTCGAGAACATCGCGTACGAACCGGGCAGTTTCGTCGGTAACAACATTGACGACGCGACCCACGCGCGTGGATTCACCGGCCAGCCGAACCTGCTGTTCCATGAAGAGCACCTGGATCTCGGCGGACCTGTCGTGCACGACAAACTCTGGTTCTACGCCGCGTATAACCATTTCAAGATCAACAAGGCTGTCTCGGGCGTGTCGCAGGATCTCGCGACCGACCTGGGCATCTTCAACAACTTCACGACGAAGGAAAGCTACAAGCTGAGTGAAAAGGACACGCTCATCGGTTACTACCAGTGGGGCAAGAAGCAGAAGCCGCTCCGCGGGATCGGCGTGTCGACCCCGGCGGAATCGGCGCTGGCGCAGACCTCGCCGAGCTGGGCGTACAACGGCCGGTGGCAGCGCACGTGGTCGAACCGCTTGTTCTCTGAAGTGAACGTCGGCGAGTTCGGCTACACGTTCCCCGAGCAGCCGAATGTTCCGTTCGCGACCAATCCGCCGCGGCATGACAACGTGACCGGCTTCGACTCGGGCGCAGGCTGGTTCAACGCGGCCGGCGGCACGGGTCCATTCGTGCTCTCGCGCGGCAAGCCGCAGGCGTTCGGCAACGTGACGTACTTCCTCCCGACCTCCCATGGCACGCACGATCTCAAGGTCGGTTTCGAGTTCATGAACGACCGTTCGACCAACACCGCGAACGGCACCTCAGGTCCATTGCTGTATTTCGACGCCAACGGCGCCGCAAACCAGGTCCGCGTCACCGACTACGGCGATCCGACGACGTTCGGCACCGCGTGGACACAGGCGTCCGACTACGATCGGCACTACTCGGCGTACGCGCAGGATCGTTTCTCGGTCAGCGATCGCGTGACGCTGACCTACGGCCTGCGCTACGACCATCAGCGGCCGTACTACAGCAGCGCGATTCGCCAGCCGACGATCAGCTCGATCTGGGGTCCGACGACGGTTCCCGGCGCGACCCTGCTCACGGCGGACAACGTCGCGCCACGTCTGGGCATCAGCTGGGATATGAGCGGCGACAGCAAGTCGGTGGTGAAGGCGTTTTACGGCCGCTTCTACTTCAACTTCGCGGACAACCTCGCGGGTGCCGACCCCGGCGGCCCGAACTACAAGGACTACGTGTTCAACGACCTGAACGGCAACAAGCTGTTCGACGGTCCCCAGGAGCTCGGTCAGGTCGTCGCCTCGTTCGGCGGCACGTCGACGACGGTCGACCCGAACCTGAAGAACTCGTACACGGATGAGATCGACCTGTCCTACGACCGTCAGCTGTGGGGCGAATCGGCCTTCCGCGTCGCGTACGTCCGCAAGATGGAGAAGAACCTCTACACGACGATCAACACCGCGCGCATCGGCCAGTACTCGGTGCCGGTGCAGGTGAGTGTGCCGATCCTCAACTACAACGGCGGAACGGGCAGCGTTGTCGGCAACCAGAACCTCACGGTGTTCGACATTCCGTCGTCGCTCAAGGGTGTCGTCACCAACCAGATCACGAACATCCCCGACTCGCTCGGCGGTTCGTCCTGGACGTACGACACGGTCGAACTCGCATTCAACAAGCGGTTCGGCGCTGGTCTCTTCATCAATACGAGCTTCGACTACCAGTGGCGCGACGATCTGCGCCAGGCGGCCGGCAGCTCCGGAGCTCCGAGCCCGAGCAACAGCAACCTCAGCTCGGACCCGATCGGCGTCGTCGGCGCGGCCGGCACCATCTACTTCGCGCAGGTGTTCCCGACCGTGTCGCCGCTCCAGAAGACGACCACGTGGGACGCTCACGTGTCGGCGCGGTATCAGTTCAAGTGGGAGATCGGCGCCGCGGTGAACTACAGCGCGCAGAGCGGCTGGCCGTACGCCCGGATTATCTCGTTGACGGGCAAGGCGTCGGCGACCAATCCTGGCGCGCTGCCGAATGCCGGCAACGTCGCGTTCTTCGACACGAACCTGTCGGACAGCCGCAACGACAACATTCACTTGCTGGCGTTCCGCCTCGACAAGACGTTCACGGTCCAGAAGGTGAAGTTCACGGGCATGTTCGATCTGTTCAACGTGCTGAACACGAACGCCGTGACCAACTTCAACATCGTGAACGGCTCGAAGTTCAACCTGATCAACGCGACGGTCGATCCGCGGACCGCGCAGATTGGTATCCGCGTGTCGTTCTGATTTCGACGCGCGTTCACGTATAGTGGGAGGCCGGCATGCCGAGGCATGCCGGCCTTTTTTTGTGTCCAAGAGGCGACATCCGCAGCGGCGTCCAATCGCCACGACGCCATCGTCCCCCCCGATCAACCCTGCCGCGCGCGCGGCATTTCTCGCAGCCACCACTCTCGGCGCGACGATCGAGCGCCTGTCGTTTGCGCGCGCCTGGGGAGAGTCGTCCTCTCTGACGAGCGCTTTCTACTACGGCGACGCGCTCCGGTTCGTCGAGTACGCAAAGGCGATTGTGACGGGTCGCCCGTTCGATAACGGCATCCCGTTCCATCCGCCGGGCTGGCCGCTGCTGCTCGCCGCGTTCCTTCAAATCTCTGGCGCTCAACACGCCGGCAACGTGGTGATTCCGGTCACCGCGGTGAAAGTGCTGATTGCGTCTGTCAGCGGTCTTTCGGTCGGCCTGGCCACGCTCCTCGCCTACGAGATGGCCGGTGCCGGCGCGATGCTCGCGACGGCATTTCTCGGCACGTTCAATTTCGGCCACATCGTCCAGGGCTCGGTCGCCAACTCGGAGCCGCTCTACGGCTTGTGCATGATGCTCACGTTGTGGGCGGCGTGGCGCTGGCTGCATGCCGTCCACGGCGGCGGCTGGGCCTGGAGTGCACTTGCCGGCGCGGCCGGGGGCGCCGCCATGCTCGTCCGCGCCGAATTCCTCGCATGTGCCGCCGGACTCGGGCTCGTCGCGTGGCTCGCACGCAGGCGCGCGGACCTCGCGATGTACGCCCTCGTGTTCTGCGCCGTGCTCTCGCCGTCTACGGTGTGGCACTGGCGCACGCTGAGTGCGTTCAACGCGGCGCACGTGGGCCGCGTCGCAGGTCCGCTGCCGCAGTTCGCGCCCGTCACCTCATATGGTCCCTTCAACTTCGCGATGGCCAATCATCAGGACGCCGACGGCGGTCCGAATCGCGATCATCCGCTGCTCGATCGATGCACTCAGGAAGCCGATGTCCGTTTGTCCGCCGGCGAGCTCGATCTGCAGTGCGCGGCGGTGTACGACCTGTACGTTCACGGCTATACGATCGGCGCGCGGTGGATTCTGGACCATCCGGGGGATGCGGTCGCGTTGGCGCTGCGGAAACTGGGTCGAACGCTTGGCAGCCTGTCGTTCGGCTATTTCATCGACAACCTGGGCGCCGGCGTCGACGGGACCCGGTGGCGAGTCGACATCGTCGATCCGTCGAACGCGTGGCTGCTGCCGATCCACATGCTGCTGCTGGTCGGCGGCGTCGTCGTGCTCTGGCGGGAGAGTCTCGCGCTTCGTTTGCTCAGCGCCGCCGTATTCGCGCTCGTGGCGTCGACCGTCATGTTCTACGGCTACGTACGATTGGGCGTGGCCTATCTACCGATGTTCTGGATATTCGAAGGCGCAGCCCTCGCGGCGCTCGCCGGCCGCGCCGCTGGCCGGCGTGTCCTATCGAACGAACACATCGTGGCCGCGATGGCCGTGCTCGCATTGCTCACCGGGATCGATGCGCTTCGTGCGGGCTCGACTCGGACCGTCGTGCTGAACGGCATTCGCACGCCCAGCGGAGCGCTCGTGCAGGACGAGACGCTGGAGATTCGGGAGCAATAGACCGCAGAATCGTTAACCATGCCACGGAGGTCTGTGTCTCAGTGGCCCGTGATCGATCCGGCTCGGTTTCCCACGATCGATCAGCGACGCATCCACACGTCGTAGTGCGCCGTTGCCACCTCCAGCGAGTAGGCGCTATCAACGAGCGTGGCGGGCCGCACGTCAACGAGCGGAAACGGCATCAGATCGTCGGGCGAGTCGTTGATCACGACCGGCACGCGCCGCTGGCGGATTGCCGTCTCGATTCGCGGCGCCTCCCGCGCGCGTGACGCGTCGACGCCCTCCCAGAACGAGTCATAGCGGAGGTGTGAGTCGCCAAGCGCGGCGAAGTAGCCGCGGCTATGGACGGTCTCCTGGAGATCGTCGACGAGTCCCGCGAGCTCGAGGTACGGCACCAGCTCCCTGCGGTCGGCGACAAACGCGATGATCGGCGGCGTCACGACGGCGTCCCCGGGCGCCGAGTGCTCGCGCACATACCGGCCCACGGTTTCGAGCTCGGCGCGGTCGCGATAGCCGAAGCCGTAAGGGCTGCCGTCGCCCGCTTGCCAGTTCAAGTTTTCGATCGGCGCGACAAACGTCACGAGCACTACCGCTATGAACGCACAGACGATGGCCGGAGCGCGTGGACTCGATAAGTCACCGCGGACGCCTGGAACGAGCGCCGGAACAGCGCGTGCGACGAGAAAACCGGCGGCGAGCGAAAGCCATGGCAGGAGCTCGATTCCCGTGTGCGCCCAGTAAGTGGGATTCAGCAGCACGAGAACCACGAATCCGCTTCCGAGCTGCAGCAGAATCATCATCCAGTGACGCGCGCGGCCGGTCCACAGCATCAACACGATTCCGGCCGCTCCCGCCGCCACGCTCACATCCATCGTCAAACGCAGTTCCTCGAGCTTGACGCCAAGCGAAGGAAACGCGGCATGGACCGCACGGAACACAAAGACCTGGACGATGAAGTTCGTTCCGAACGCGACCGCCAGAATCACGGCAAACGCGCCGATTGCGCCCAGCGCGCACGCCAGCACGATCGCCGCCGATCGACGGCGACCTTCGATGCGGAGCTGAAGAGCCACGGCAGCCAGAGCGGCAATCGCGGTGAGCTTGATCGCGAGGGCGACGAAGAGGAGCAGACCGATTGTCACCGCGCGTGTCGGCGATTCGTGGCGGTCGCCGATCTGACGCGACGTCAGCAGCGCCGCCGCGAGCACCGGAACGACGACGAAGACCTCGCGTTCGAACAGGTGGTAGCGGAAGAGGAGTGCGCTTGTCGAGAACACCAGGGCGGCTGCGACGCCCGAGAACATGCCGTCGAGCCGCCGGCCGAGCGCAAGCACCAGCAGAGAGCCGGCGAACGCCGCCGTCTGAGTGAAGACCTCCGCGGTACGGATTGAGGCGCCGGCGAGGTGAAAAACGGCCGCGAGCATCGCCTCGAGCAACGGAAAGTGTGGCAGCGGAAAATCGCGATAGGGAAGGAACCCTCGCGCCAGCATCCACGAGCCGCTCAGGTACGACTCGTCCTCGATCCAGACCTGCGGGTGCGCCAGCCTGATGATTCTCGGCGCGACCAGGAGCGCCACGAGCGCGCAGCCGCCGAGCGTGCGAGATAACGGTTTGGCGTCCGCCACGGGGTTGCGTGTGCCGGTAGTCAGTCGTGCAAGACGATCGAGAGCAGGGAGCTATTGATCTTCAAGCCGCCGTTGTACTCGATAAAGCCGAGCTTCTTGAACTTGTTCATGAAGAAGTTCACCCGGGAGCGCGTCGCGCCGATCATCTCGGCCAGGGTCTCCTGCGATATTTTCGGCAGCGTCCGCTGCGGATTCACGTGGCCGTAGCGCGCCAGCAGCAGCAGCGTGCGAGCGAGCCGTTTCTCGCTGGAGTTGAACAGATGATCGACGAGGTCAGCCTCGATGCGCAGATTCCGGTTCAGCATGTAGCTTAAAAAGCGATCGGAAAACGCCGGCTCCTCATGGAGCAGACGGATCATCGCGCCCTTCTCGATCACCAACACACTGCTCGGCGCTTCAGCGGTCGCGGTGGCGATCCGGAACGACTGCCCGGCCAGAGCACCTTCGCCGAAGAAATCCCCCGGACCAAGCAGCGCGACGACCGCCTCTTTACCGATTCGTGACGAGACCGCAAGCTTGATCGTTCCTGTCTGGACGTATCGAACATCGGTACACGGTTCGCCTTGCGAAAAGACCACCTGGCGGCGCCGATACTTCACGACCTGTCGTGCGGGTCCCGTCGCCTCGAGATACCTCTCGACGTCGAATTTCTTACCCGGCTCTTTCCGGCTCACGCGTTGTTGCTTCATCGATGAACAGTCGAATTATCGCATGCAGAACGGCGCCAGCGCCCGGGAGCATCCGCCTGCGCCCGAGTGCATTTCTCACACTGTGCAATATCGGACAGTCTCAGCCCGCTCGAGCTGTCACAGTAATCTTCCCTTGAGCTCAAATGAAGTCGCCGCTTCGGCGGGAACCGCTTCCGACTTAGACACACCCTCTTCCCGCGATCTGCCCAAATCCCGCACCGGCATTCGCGGACTGGACGAGATCACCCGCGGCGGCCTGCCATCCGGCCGCCCCACGCTGATCTGCGGCGGTCCTGGCTCAGGCAAGACGCTCCTCGGCCTCACGTTTCTCGTGAACGGCGCCACGCTGTTCGGCGAGCCGGGCGTCCTCATGACGTTCGAGGAAAACGCGGATGAGATCGCGAGCGACGTCGCGTCGCTCGGTTTCAACCTGCCCGAGCTCATCGCATCAGGGAAACTTGCCGTCGATTACGTCCGCGTCGAGCGTGCCGAGATCGAGGAAACCGGCGAATACGACCTCGAAGGCCTCTTCGTCAGGCTCGATTACGCGATTCGCACGGTGGGAGCCAAACGCGTCGTCCTCGACACGATCGAGTCGTTGTTTGCAGGCCTCAAGGACGACGGCATCCTCCGGGCGGAGTTGCGGCGTCTGTTTCGGTGGCTGAAGGACAAGGGCGTCACGGCCGTCATTACCGGCGAGCGCGGCACCGGCCTCCTGACGAAGCAAGGGCTCGAGGAGTACGTGTCGGATGCGGTGATTCTCCTCGATCACCGCGTCCACGATCAGGTGTCGACGCGCCGCCTGCGGGTCGTGAAGTATCGAGGCTCTCACCACGGCACCAACGAGTATCCGTTCCTGATCGATGCCAGCGGCATCAGCGTGCTGCCCGTGTCCTCGATGGCGCTCGAGCACAGCGCGCCGCTCGAGCGCATCTCCGCCGGGCTGTCTGGCGTCGACGCGATGCTCGGCGGCAAAGGGTACTACCGCGGGAGCACGGTGCTCGTCACCGGCACGGCCGGCACCGGGAAGACCAGCCTCGCCGCCCACTTCCTCGACGCGGCGTGCCGGCGTGGCGAACGCTGCTTGTGTTTTCTATTCGAAGAGTCGCCGAAGCAGCTCATTCGCAACATGCGCTCCATCGGCATCGATCTGGCCCCGTGGATCGCATCGGGGCTGCTGCAATTTCACGCCGACCGCCCGTCGCGCTACGGTCTCGAGACGCACCTTGCCACGATGCATCAGATCGTGGCGGACTTCAAACCGACGATCGCGGTGATCGATCCCGTGACGAATCTGATGACGGTCGGCACGTACGCGGACGTGCAGGCCATGCTCACGCGGATGATCGATCACCTCAAGACCGAGAACATCACCGCCATGCTGACGAGCCTTGCGGCCGGGCGGACCGACGTCGAGCGGGCGGAGACGACGATCTCGTCGCTGATGGATACCTGGATTGTCCTGGCGAACGACGAGATCGGCGGCCATCATCGGCGCGGCCTGCATGTGCTCAAGTCGCGCGGCATGGCGCATTCCAACGAGCGCCGCGAATTCGTCCTGACGGACAACGGATTCACCTTACTCGACGCCGACGGCGTCCGCGAGCCAGCGGACTTCGGCGCAGCCCGCCTTCACAAAAGAGATGTCCGACATGCAGGTGTCTAGCAACGCCGCGACCGAAGCCGCTGGCGCGGCCGCCTATCAGCTGCGCCTCTACGTCGCCGGCCAGACGCCAAAATCGATTCTGGCCCTCGCGAACCTGAAGCAGATCTGCGAAGACCATCTGCAGGGCCGGTATGAGATCGAGGTCATCGACCTCATGGAGAATCCGCAGCTCGCGCAGGGCGACCAGATTCTCGCGCTGCCGACGCTGGTTCGAAGACTGCCGGAGCCGATCAAGAAGATCATCGGCGACCTCTCGAATACCGATCGCGTGCTCGTAGGTTTGGATCTGCGTGAACGCCACTAGGGTGATGAAGGACCAATACGTCCTCCGCCTCTACGTGACCGGCATGACACCCCGCTCGGCACGGGCCGTCGAGAACCTGCGCACGGTGTGCGATGAGTATCTCGAAGGCCGCTACGACCTGGAGGTGATCGACATCTACCAGCAGCCGGCGCTCACCAAAGGCGAGCAGATCATCGCCGCGCCGACGCTGATCAAGAAACTCCCCCTCCCGATGCGCCGGATCATCGGTGACATGTCGAACCGCGATGGCCTTCTTCTCGGACTGGACCTCGTTCCGTCCCCCCCCCCGAAACCGGCCGGAGTAGGCGATGATCACGAATGACAGCCACGGTCACGAATCCACCGACGCACTGCGCGCCCGCCTGGCCGACGCCGAGGAAATGCTGCGCGCGATCCGCAAGGGTGAAATAGACGCGCTCGTCGTCGAAGGCGACGGCGGAAATCAGATCTACACGCTGCACAGCGCCGAGGAGCCGTATCGGGATCTCGTCGAACAGATGCAGGAAGGGGCGGTCGTCCTGACGGCCCGCGGCCACATCCTGTATTCCAATGCTCGCTTTGCCGCCCTCGTCGGCGAACCACCAGAGTCGGTGGTGGGCAGCCGCGTCGACCGATTCGTCAGTGCACCCGACAGAGCCGAGTTTGACGCGATGCTTTCTGCCGGCAGCGGACGCTGCCGAAGCCGGCTGATCGGATCGGGGTCTGGCGCATACGAAGTGAGCTTATCGCTCACGACGACGACGTCATCGGCGGGCGGTCGTCTGAATTTGATCGTGACGGATCTCAGCGAGGTTCTGGAAGCGAATCGAAACCGCGCCCGTGCGGAGCGGGCGAATCGCACGAAGGATGATTTTCTGGCCATGCTCGGGCATGAGCTGCGCACGCCGCTCAGCGCGATCAAGAATGCAGGACAGGTCCTGGAAGAAGCGCGTAGCGACGCCTCAGCGACCCGCGCCCGCGAAGTCATCGGAAGACAGGTGGGCCACATCACGCATCTGATCAACGATCTGCTCGACGTCGAGCGACTCGTGTCCGGAAAGATCCGCCTTCACCGGGAAGCGCTCGATATGGCGGACGCGGTACATCGTGCGGTCGCCGTGTTCACCGAGGACGCGACGCTGGATCGCGAGATCGAATTAACAACCGAACCGGTGTCGGTGAATGCGGACGCGGTACGGCTCGAGCAGGTGCTCACGAACCTCGTCAACAATGCCATCAAGTACACGCCGAACGGAGGACGGATACGCGTCGCGCTCCGCGCGCAGGGCAGCGAAGCCGTACTCACCGTCGAGGATACCGGGCTCGGCATCTCTCCGAGGATGCTGCCGTTCATCTTCGACATGTACGTGCAGGCCGACCGCACGCTCGATCGTGCGCAGGGGGGCCTGGGAATCGGGCTGACGCTCGTCCGGCGTCTCGTCGAGCTCCATGGCGGCACGGTCGTCGCGGCGAGCAAGGGCGAGGGACATGGGAGCTGTTTCGTCATCCGATTACCGCAGGTTGAGGCGAAGCAATCGGCGTTGGCCGCGCGGCGGCCGGAACGTCGCATGAAGCCGAGGAGAGTGCTGCTCATCGAGGACGGCGCCGACGCCCGAGAGATGCTGCGGATGACGCTCGAACTCGCCGGCCACACGGTTTACGACGCGGCCGACGGGATCCGTGGACTTGAGCTGTTGAAGGTCGCGCGTCCGGACGTGGCGATCATCGACATCGGTCTGCCGAGGCTGAACGGATACGAGGTCGCGCGTCGGATCCGGCAGGAGCCGCACGGACGAGGGATGCTTCTCCTCGCGTTGACTGGCTACGACGCCCCTGGCGACGCTCTCCGATCGAAGGCGCATGGCTTCGATCACCATCTCGTGAAGCCGGTCGACCCGGATCGCCTCGCAAACCTGTTGAGCGAAGACGGCGGTGCCGCGCGCAGCGCGTCGGTCTGAGTTGGCGTCTGCGGCCGTGTGCAAAACAACACAGTAGTTTTCCTCGAGCCCCGTCAGTATGACGAGGTGCTCAACAGTACGTCGCTCCCGATTGACAGTCCGTCCCACCCGCCCGACCTCATGGTCGTCAGCCGGGATCCCAATCTTACTGATGAGTTGAAGGCTTGGCTGAGTTCGCGGGTGTGTCGCGCCGTCTTGGTCGACGATGTCGACGCCGCGTTGCATCGGTACCGAATCGCGCGGCCCAAGCTCGTCGCCCTTGATGTAATCACGAGCGCGGATCTGGCGGTCCTGGAACAGTTCCGCCGCATCGACACGGAAGTGCCGATTGTGGCCGTCGCACGGGAGGGTTCCACGATCACGGTCGTCGAAGCCATGCGATTGGGCGCCTCAGATGTCATGAACGCGCCCGTTCGTCCCCGCGATCTCGAAGCCGCGCTCGCCATCGCGCTGGCCGAGCGGCGGATCAAACGGCAGGGCGAAAGCCTTCAGCGCGAAGTGGCCGCGCACTCGAGACACCTGATGCTGTTTGGCCTCGGGCACGCAATGGCCGAATTGAGAGATCTGATCGAGCGGGTTGCCGGCACCGACGTGCCGGTCCTGATTCAGGGCGAGAGCGGAACCGGAAAAGAACTTGTCGCGCGCGCTCTCGCCGCATCGTCCGACCGGCGCGGGAAGCCGTTTGTGAAGATCAACTGCGCGGCGCTGCCGGGCGATCTGTTCGAGTCGGAGCTGTTTGGGTTCGAGCGCGGTGCTTTCAGCGGCGCCGAGAAGGGCAAGCCGGGCAAGTTCGAGATGGCGAACAACGGCACGATCTTTCTCGACGAGGTCGGCGAAATTCCGCTGCATCTCCAAGCAAAGCTCTTGCAGGTGCTCCAGGATGGGCATTTCTCGCGGCTCGGCGGCCACGGCGACGTGCACACGGCGGTGCGTATCATCGCTGCGACCAATCGCAATCTCGATCAAGCCGTCCTCGACGGTCAGTTCCGCGAGGATCTGCACTTTCGACTCAATGTGATTCCGGTGCGGGTGCCGCCCTTGCGGGAGAGGCGAGAGGACATCCCGCAGCTGGTCGAACTCTTTCTGAAGCGATGGTCGGTCTTTTACAAGCGCCGCTATCGGGCCATTTCCTCCGAAATGATGTCCGCCTGCAACGTGTACGGATGGCCGGGCAACGTTCGCGAGCTCGAGAACCTCATTCAGCGGACCGTTGTGTTGGGCACTGAAGTTCCGGCCCGGCGGGCGCTCTCACGGGTTCTCGACGAGCATCGAAGCGCCGCCTCATGTGGCGAGTCGAAATGCGGTCGCCGTCGACGCAGGGCGACCTTCGTTCGCTCAAACAGGTGTCGCGCCGCGCGGCGACAGAAGCCGAGGGCGCACTGATCGCCCGGATGCTGGAACGGACACTCGGCAACCGGAAAGAGGCCGCGCTCAACCTCGGAATCAGCTATAAGGCGTTGCTTTACAAAGCGAAGCAGCATGGATTGGGATCCATCGCGCCTCACCCGTGTACAAAAAAAGCCGAGCGCCCCTGGCGCTCGGCTCCAATCACCGCCGTTGAAGGCTCTGTCTAACTGACTCAGTAAGAGATTCTGAACCCGAGCTGCACCTGCCGCGGCTGATAGAACAGGTTCGTCGAGCTGGAAGGCTGCAGGTACGTCTTGGCGAACGGGTTCGTCCCGTAACCGGTGAGGTTTTTCGTGTCCAGGAGATTGAATACGTCGAGCACGCCTTGCACCGTGACGTGCCCTGGCACTTTCACCGATTTCGACAAGCGGATGTCGAGCTTCTTGTCGTAGCCCACCGTGCGCTGGCTGTCGCGAGCGATGGTCGCGCCCGTGCACGGGCACTGCGCGGTCGTTTCCAGCCACCGGCCCGTGTATCCGAGACCGAACGGGTCGAGCGTGGTCCCGACGTTGATGACGCGCGGCGATCCGAGGAAGTAAATCGCCGACGCCTGAACGCCGAAGGGCAGGAACGTCACGACGTTGCCGATGAAGCGGTGGCGCTGATCCGACCCGGCGTACGTGTACTCGTCGTCCAGATTGAACCAGTTCGTCGGCGTGCCGCCGCGGTTGCCGTTATGGTTGTCGAGCGTCCGCGACAGCGTATACGTGGCGCCGATGGTCACGCGCGACGCCCGTCGATTCAGCCCGAGTTGCAGGCCGTCGTACTGCGACTTGCCGGTCGACGTCGTCATCGTGATGTTCGTGTACTGCGGATACGGCCGGCCAAACTTCGCCGGGTTTTCGGGCAGGCCCGTCAGCGGATCTTCGAAGAAGTTGATCGACGGCGTCATCGGCTCGTACCGGCCCACGGCGCGGACGTAGTCGACCTGCAGGGCATACACCTGGCCGATTTGCTGCGCGAGCCCTACGGACACTTGATCGTTCTCAGGCGTCTGGTAGTTGTTGTCGAGAAGGGTGAGGCCGGCGGGGATGTGCTGCGCCTGGTAGTCGGCGAACGTTTTCCCGTTCAGAGGGTTATTGAAATCGGGGTTGATGATCGTGACGTTGGTGAACTCGCCGAGAATGCTGCGGCGCTCGTTGCTCGTCAGGTTCAACATGACCTTGTCGTAGTACCGGCCGATGCCGCCGCGGACGACGCTGCGGCCGTCGCCGTAGACGTCGTAGGCGAATCCGACGCGCGGCGAGAAGTTGTTCTTGTCGAGCGGCCTGCTGCCGGGCTGAATCGGGCTCGGCACGTCCGTGTTCGATGTGCCGGTCTCGATGTCGTACCGCAGCCCGAGGTTCAGCGTCATCTTGCCGGTCAGCGCCCAGTTGTCCTGCATGAACGCCCTGTACGTCGGGTTCATGATCGAGTAGGACGTGTCGCCGAGCGGGATCGTGTACTGAGTCGGTTTCGGGTACGTGCTCGGGTCGTTGAAGTTGGTCGGGTCCTTCGCGAACGTGAACTGGCCGAATGCCGGATCAGGAAACGCACCCCAGAAGTGCGGCCGGAAGTACTGAACGCCCATCTTCAGGCTGTGCTCACCATGCCAGCTCGGCACGAAGTACGAGAACAGGTCGTTCACCTGGATGTTCATCTCTTTCCACCACTGCGGCGAGTTGGTGGGCGAGCCGAGCGTGACCGAGGGGAACTTCAGCGAGACGCAATGGCAGTTCGAGTCGAGCAAGTTGTTGATCGCCGAGAACCCGGCACGAACCTCGTTGACCGCACGATTGCTGATCACCCAGGTGTCGCCGAGCGACAGGTCGTGGTTCTTCGATGGCGAGCTGTAGCCGGCGGAGAGCGCCGTTGTGCCACCGACGGCGTTGTTCAGCTGATTCGTATCGTAAATGGACGTCCGCGCGAACATGCGGTGCGCGTTGTTCACCTGCACGTCGCCGCGCAGGGTCGTGAAGTACTTGGTCGTGTTGTTCGGCGCGTCGACGTCGAACTGCGCGATCCCGGTGTTGGGATGCGCTGTCGCGATGAGATCGTTGTACTCGAAGCTCGCGAAGTAGAACGCCTTGTTCTTGACGAGCGGGCCGCCGCTGTTCAGGCCGCCCTGGTTCTGCTGGAAGGGCGCGACCACGTTCGTGAAGAAATTCGGCGCGTCGCCGAACTTGTCGTTGCGGAAATATCCGAAGCCCGTGCCCTTGAACGCGTTGCTGCCCGACTTGGTCACCGCGTTGATGACCGCGCCGTTCACGCGGCCGTACTCGGCATCGTACCGGTTCGTGAGGACCTTGAACTCCTCGATGTTCTCCTGGCTGTAGCCCTGGTTCGAGCCGCCGCAGCACTGGTTGGACACGTCCACGCCGTCGACCTGGTATTTCGCCATGTCGCTGCCCGATGCTCCAGCCTGAATCGCGCCTGGATTGCCGCGCGCGCCCGGCACGAGCGACACGAGATCGAGCCAGTTGCGGCCGTTGAGCGGCAGGTTCTCGACCTGCTTTTGCTCGACGTGTCCCGACAGATCGGATTTCTTCGTGTCGACGAGCGGGGATTCGCCGCTGACCGTCACGTTTTCCGCGAGCGCCGCGACCTTCAAGGCGAAGTTCAACGTTGCGGATTCGCCGACCCCGAGCCGGACGCCATCCTTGGTGATCGTGCCGAAGCCTGCCAGTTCCGCCTTGATCGTGTACGCGCCGATCGGCAGCGCGGGCATGACGTAGCTGCCGGACGACGTCGTGACGGTCGTGCGCACGGTGCCGGTATCGATGTGCGTCGCCGTGAGGGTGACCCCCGGAAGCACGCCACCGCTCTGGTCGACGACCGCACCCCGGAGTTCCGCCTGCGCGACCTGGGCCCGCACGGGAGCCGCCAGTCCGCAAAGCATTGCAAAGGCCACCAATGCGCGAATCGGTCTATTCATAACGTCCCTTTCAACAGGAAGCGGCGTTTTCTAGCGCGAACCCTTTTTGTTGCCCGTCTGTTCCTTCTCCCGATTGAGCTCGACGATGTCCACGCTGTCGGCTTCCTTCCCGAGCAGCCAGCGGCAGAAGTAGTCGATGCGCCGCCAGAAGAAGTAGTCCTGCTCCGGTCGGTAGCCGTGACGCTGCCCGGGCAGCACGAAGAAGTCGAAGCGCTTGTTCGCCTTGATCAGCGCGTCGGCCATCCGCAGCGTGTTCGACGGGTGGACGTTGTTGTCGATGTCGCCGGTGATCAGCAGCAGGTGGCCCTTCAGGTTCTTGGCGATGTCCTAGTTCTTCTCGATGTCGTACTCGAACGTCGACCTTGCCGTCCTTCGTCGACTTCCTTGACGCCGTCGTGCTTCTCGCTCCACCAGCGGTTGTAGATGTTGTTCTCGTGGTTGCCCGACTCGGAGATGCCGACCTTGAAGAAGTCGGGGTAGACGAACATCGGCGGCCGTCGACATGAAGCCGCCGCCGGAGTGGCCCGTGATGCCGACGCGGTCGATGTCGATCAACGAGTAGCGCTTCGCGAGCTGCTCGACGGCCGCCTTCTTGTCCGCCAGGCCGTAGTCGCGCAGGTTGCCGTAGCCGTAGTTGTGGTACCACTTCGACCGGTGCGGGTTGCCGCCGCGGTTGCCGACCTCGATGACGATGAACCCGAACTTCGCGAGCGCGACGTTCTGGCTGCGCGGGCGAGAACGTCTTCGTCACGCTCTCGGTCTGCGGCCCGGGATAGACGTACGCGATGATCGGATATTTCTTCGACGCGATCGAAGTCGAACGGCTTGTACATCACGCCGTAGAGATCCGTGATGCCGTCGTCGGCCTTCACCTTGAACGGCTCGGGGAACTTGAAGCCGGCCTCGATCAGCGCCGACATGTCCGTCTTCTCGAGCTCGCTGATCGGCGTGCCGATCGATGTCGTAGAGCACGGATTCCGGCGCCGAGTTCACGCGCGACGCGTTGTCGACGAAGTACGTGCCGTTGTCGCTCATGCTGACCGCGTGCGAGGCGTCGCCGGGATCGAGCAGCTTCGGCGTTCCGCTGTCGAGTCCACGCGATACACGTGCACGTAGTAGGGATCTTCGCTCGCCTCGCGCCCGACGGCGGTGAAGAACATCGTACGCGCCTTCTCGTCGACCGACGATGACCTCGTCGGAGACGAATTCGCCGGAGGTGATCTGGCGCTTCACCTTCCCGTGAGGCGTCATAGAGGTAGTAGTGCCCCCAGCCGTCGCGCTCCGACCACCAGATCAATTCCTGGCCGCTGTTGATCAGGCGCAGCGGCTGTGTCTCGATGTAGGTGTTCAGCCGCTCCTCGACGATCGGCTTCACCTCGCCCGTCGCCGTGTCGGCCACGCAGATGTCGACCTTGTGGAGATCGCGGCTGGTGCGGGTGAAGTAGAGCTTGTCTGACGTGTCGCTCGCCCAGCGCGGCTCGGTGTGCTCCTTCTCGCGTCCGATGGCGGACGCGCGCGCCGGCTCAATCTGCAGCGCCTCGTCCTTGAAGCGCTGCGCCTTGACCTTCACGCGTCCTTTGCTGGCGACATCGAAGACTTCGATCTGCGGCTGCGGCACGTTCGGCTCGCCGGGCATCGCATACCGGTACGTCTCGAGCGTCGGCCGCGGATTGGACAGCGAGTTGACCACCCACAGATCGTTGACCTTGCGTTCGTCCCGACGCACGACCGCGAACTTCTTCGCGTCCTTCGACCAGTTGATCACGATCGAGGGCACGCGCTGGCCAGCCTTGTTCTTGTCGCCTTTCGAATCTTTCTTCAGGGCCTTTCTGTCGTCGTCGTTCAGGCGCTTGTCGTAGCCGAAATGCTCTTCGCCGTCGGTCGTGATGGCCGTTTCGACGATCGACGCGTCTTCCGGATGTTTCTTCGCCTTCGCGTAGTTCGCGGCGTCCATCATGTACAGGTTGTTGCCGCGCGCGAAGATCACCGTGCTGTCGTCGGGCGACACCGAGGCCCAGACCGGCTTCTTCGACGGCTCGAAGTCGGGCAGCAGCGCCAGCCGGCCGCTCGCGAGGTCGTATTCGAAGCCGACGCTCTTTTTCGGACCATCTTCTTGATCGTCGCCGGCAGCAGCCGCATTCCCGCCGCCGCGACGTTGCTGTGGGTCGCCGCTCAGATCGCCGTCGTCGCCCCGGCCGTCGCCGTCCTGGTTGGTCGTGGTCACGGGCTTTTTCTTGAGCCCTGGAATGTCGGCGTCCTTCGGCACCTCGATCTCGAGCTGAATCGCCGTGTCCTTGTTGACGAACTTCAGCGTCTTGATTGGCAGGTGCTGCGCGTCCATCGGCACCAGCGTCGCCGCGGCGAGCATCGCTGCCATCTTCGCGTGGTCGAAGAGCGGCGCTTTGAGCGCGGCGGCCTTCGCGCCGGGACGCGCGCCAGCCGCCGGATCGACGATGTAGTAGCGCTTGCCGTCGCGCGTCTCGTAGGAGTACCAGAAGCGATCGCTGAACTCGAGCCAGTGCGGCGTCACCTGCGTGTCGAAAATCAGCTTGTTGATCTTCGGCACCGTCCACTGAGAGGCGAGCTCATAGTTCGCTGTGCGAACGGCGTTGTCGTCGCTCGCGCGAAGACCGATCGTCTCGACTGAAAGGAACACTCCGAGGGCTGACGTGGCGAGCACACGAACCCATAAGTTTCGGCTTAGAAAGTGCGGCTTCATCGACAGCCCTCCTTAAATGACGCAGGTGTCGTGACGGTTGACGTTGGAAAATGGACTCGGCGCGGCCGGTCGCTGGGGCAACGGCCACGAAGATGGACGCATGGATAACACGGCGCTCGTGGCCTGTCAACGACTGATTACGCAGTACGATACCGGCGGATGCTGATCGTTCTTTTGATGCTGGCCCAATTGGGGCCGACAAACTCGGGTGAGCTGCGCCTGTCCGTCGTCGATCCGGCAGGGCATCCGCTTCAGAGCTATGTCGAGCTTGCCAGCGAGGTTACGCAGGTCCGCGAGCGGCTCGAAACCGATGCCGGCGGCGTGCTGATCGCGACGGGCCTGCCGTTTGGCGTCTACCGGATTGCCGTCGCGCGCGACGGGTTCGCGCGGTTTATGGCCGTGGTCGACGTGAGTTCAGCGCTGCCGACGCCCCTTCGGGTCACATTGACCCTCGCGGGCGTTCAGGCGCAAGTGGACCGTCCGGCCCGAGGAAACGCTCGTCGATCCACGAGCGCGGTCGCCGTACCGCGGTAGCACCGACGCGCAGCGTATCGGTCCGTCTGCGCGCGGAGTTCTAGCGATCACCGGGCTGCATCACGTGCGCTCCGCGGCACCGCTTCCATCAGCATCGTCAATGCGCTTTTGAACGCGCCTTCGCCCGCCTCCTGCCCCTTGTAGTGACCGATGCGGACGACGACGAGGTCGTGGGACGGGATGATGAGCACGGTCTGGCCGCCGGCGCCCGACATGTAGTACGCCTCTTTCGGCACCGGGAACGTGCCGTCGCCGTTGATCCAGAAGAAGCCGCCGTAGACCGGCCGCCTGTCGGCCGCCCAGGCCGGCGCGACCGTGCTGACGAACTTCACGAAGCCTTCGGGCAGAATCCGCTCGCCGTTCCAGACGCCGTCCTGCAGATAGAGATTGCCGAGGCGCGCCCAGTCGCGGCCCGACATCAGCTCGTAGCCCTGCGTCAGGAAATTCCCGTACGGATCGGTTTCCATCACCATCGACCGGATGCCGATCTTGTCGAAGAGATTGCGCTGCGGGAACGAGAGGTAGTCCTCGCCGCGTTTCTCGACCGCGAGGCGCACAAGATAGTTCGTCAAGCACCGGATCGGTGTTGCGGTAGCGGCCGACGGTGTTCGGCGGCCACTGCTGCGGACGCGTCGCGGCGTACTTGAAACGAGTTGACGCGGCCGGTGTAGAGATACAGGTGATCGGGATAGGTCCCCTTGGGATCGAAGTCGGGATCGTCCGGCGCCTTGATCCGGATGCCGCTCGACATGTGCAGGATGTCCGGCGATGCGGATCTTCTGGCGCGGATCGCCGGCCTTCTGCCACTCGGGAATCGGCGCCGGCTGCTCGAGCGTGTAGACGCCCTGTTGAATCAGCAGACCCATCAGCGTCGCGGTGACGCTCTTGCCCATCGACCAGCTCTCGAGCGGCGTCGTCGCGGTGATGCCCGGCATGTAGCGCTCGCCGATCAGCCGGCCCTTGTACGTGACGACGAACGCCGACGTCAGCGCCTCGGCGGGCTCGAACGCCGCGTCGATCGCGCGCTTCAGCTTCGCTCGCGTCGATGCCGGCCGGCAGCGGATCGTCTGGCAAGCACGTCGCCCATCGGCCACGGCGTCGTCGTTCGCGTCGGGCAGATGTGCGCGTGCATCGTCGACGGGCTTGAAGAACACGTCGTCTCTGCCGCGGGGCAGCGCGATGCAGCCCTGCGAGCCGAAGTGCCGGGCGACCACGGTCGACGCCGTTCGGCAGCGTGATGCGGACCTCCTTCTTCGCGCGATCGACGACCGGCTTGCCGACCTTCTTCCGCTCGGCGTAGGGCCCGGTGAAGTAGCCGACGCTCTCGGCCGCGACGTCGGGATCGAGGCCGGTGATGAACACCGCCGAGCACATCGTCTTGGCGTAGCCGGACGTGTTGTGCTCGAGCGGATCGCCCGGCGGCGGCTCGTACGGCGTGTTCAGCTCGAACGCGCTTGGCGCGCGCAATCAATGCCTCGCGCGCGGGCAGCTTCGGTGCCGTGGTTTGAGCGGAGCTGACGTGGAGTGCGCCGACGAGCGCCGCGGCGCAGGGAAGGGCCGCCCAGTAAGATACTGTTCGCATTCGCGCACTCTAGCATGCGCCGCGAATCAATCCGCGCGGAGTGCGACGATGGGGTTCACGCGCATGGCACCGGCGCGCGGGTATCCAGCACGCCAGCGCCGAGACGAACAGCAGCACGCCCGCAATCGCGCCGTACACAACGGGATCGCCGGGACTGACGCCGAAGAGCAACGCCGTCATCGTTCGAGCGAGAAGCGATGCGCCGAGAAGTCCGCCGGCGAGACCCGCCATCGTCAGCCACATGCCTTCGCGCATGATCATCGTCATCACGTCCGCCGGCCGGCCCCCGAGAGCCATACGGATGCCGATTTCCTGCGTACAGGCCGCGGACGGCATGTGCGAGCACGCCGAACAGCCCGAACGCGGCGAGGAGAAGCGCGACGACGGCATAGGTTGTCGTCAACCCGCTGAGCACGCGGCTGGGGCGTTCCTGATCGGCAAGGCGCTCGTCGAGCATCGCCACGTTGTACACCGGCAGAGCAGGGTCAATCGAGAGCACCGCTTGTCGGAGCGTTTGCGCCGCCACGGCTGATTCTCCAGAAATTCGCAGAGCCACGACGAGCGCCGCGTTGGGCCGCTGCGCAAATGCAAGGTATGCATCACGCTGTGGGCCGAAGCTGCCAGGCGGAATGCCGATCGCGGCGTCTGCGAGCGTGAACCGCTCACGATGACGGACGTCGGCCGCGACGCCGACGACGGTGATCGGCGCCGGGTTGAGCGGCCGATAGAAACGCTTGCCGATCGGATCCTGGCCCGCCCACCACGTGTCGGCGAGGCTCTGGCTGATCACTGCGACGAGCGGGCGGTCGGCGGTATCGTGATCGTCCACATCGCGCCCGGCGGTTACCTTGATGCCGAGGTTCGACAGGCCGCCGGGATTCACGACGTGGTACTCGAAGTTCAGGATGTTCCGCGGGTCGGTGACGGATCGGCCTTCTGGCGCCGCTTCGATCACCCACGTCGCGCGACCGAGCATGCTGGGTCCCCACAGCGTCGCGGACTCGATGCCGGGACGCTGCCGCAACTTGTCGACGAGCAGCGCGCCAAAGCGCGCGCGTGCCTCGGGCAGCGCGTACCGCGTGGATCAGCAGATCCAGTCGCATCGTCAGCAGGCTTCGCGTGTTGAAGCCAAGATCGGTGGACGTGAGCCGATGCAGGCTTTTGAGCAGGAGCCCTGCGCCGGCGAGCAGGGTCAGCGCGAGCGCCACTTCCGCAACGACGAGCGCCTTGACCGCGATTCGCCGGCCCGTCGCGGAGCCTTGCCGCGTTTGTCCAAGGGCGCTGCGCAAGTCGACCCGAGCGCCGACCAGACCAGGACCGAGGCCGAAGAGCACAGCCGTCAGCAACGAGACGCCGACGGAAGCGGCCAGCATCGAGCGATCGACGTGGAATCGCATGACGATGGGGAGGTGCTTCGCTGTCCAGACGCTGAGGGCGTCGACGCCCCACACGGCGGCCGCGCACCCGACAATGGCGGCGAGCACCGCGATCAGGAGGTGCTCGGAGAGTAATTTGTCTGGTCAGGCGCCCGGCGCTCGCGCCGAGCGCTGCCCGCAGCGCGAATTCTCGTTGACGGCCGATCAGGCGAGCCACGAGAAGGTTGGCGACGTTGGCGCACCCAATCAACAGGATGAATAGCGAACCGCCGATCAACACGCGAAGCGGGCTATAGAACTCGCCCATGAGTTGATCCCGGAGCGGCCGCGCGACAAGGCCGTAATTCGCGTCGGTCGCGGGGTACATGTTTCCGAGACGCTTGGCGATTGCCGAGAGGTCGGCGTTGGCCTGTGCGATCGTGACGCCAGGCCGCAAGTGGCCGACTCCCCAGTCGATCGCTCCCGCGCGGTCCGTTGCCCCCGACATCGATGTCAACGCGTGCGCCAGACCGAGCGGCACCCACGCATCGACCGGTTGAGGATCTTCGTGTTCGGCCAGGGCGTCGCGAAACGATTCTGCCGCGACACCGATCACCGTGAACGCGTGTTGATTGAAATGGACGGTCCTGCCAACGATGTCCGGCGCGCCGCCATACTGCTGCTGCCACAGCGCGAAGCTGAGCACGGTGACCGAGTCGCCGTCGCCCACGCGATCCTCATCGCGTGTGAACGTGCGGCCGATCGCCGTTTGAACGCCCAGCAGATCGAAGTATGACGGGGTGATGTAGGAGATGCGGACGCGCAGCGGCTCGTCGCCGTCGGTGAGCGCGAGCGCGCCGAAGTCCTGATACGCGGCGAGCACATCGAACGATGTGTTCTGCTGCAGCATGTCGCGGTAGGCCGGGTAGCTGAAGTTGCCGCCGCCCTGTGGAAAACCGGGATACGCCCGCGACACGTACGTCAGGCGTGCGGCGTCTGGATATGGCAGGGAACGTACGAACACGGCGCGTGCCGCGCTGAAAATTGCGGTGTTCGCGCCGATCCCGAGCGCCAGGATCGCGACGACCACGACGCTGAATCCCGGCGACGCCGCGAGCAGGCGAGCGGCATGGCGGATGTCCTGCCACAGCGCGTCGAGCGCGCGGAATCCCCAGACGTCGCGCGTGGCTTCTTTGATCAGGCCGACGTTGCCGAACTCGCGCGCTGCAGCGGCCGCGGCATCTCGAGGTGTCTCGCCCCGCCCGACGCGGTCGTCGGTGGCCATCGCCAAATGGCTGCGCAGTTCGTCGTCGAGATCCTGTTCGCGCGACACTACGCCTCCTTTCGCCTCTTCGCCGGATTCAGCACGGCCGCGATGGCTTCCGACAGCTTCGCCCACCGCGAGCGCTCGCTGAGAAGTTGCCGCCTGCCGTCCGGCGTCAGGCGATACACCCGGGTCCGCTGCTTCTTGTCCGACAGCTTCCACTCCGCTGCGACCCATCCCTGCTTCTCGAGGCGATGCAGCGCCGGGTAGAGCGATCCGGTATCCACGCGCAGCGCCTCGAAGGAATCGGCCTGAATCGCCTGAGTGATGCCGTAGCCGTGCCGCGGTCCCCACTGCAGCGTCTGGAGAATCAGCATGTCGAGGGTGCCCTGCAGAAGTTCGATCTGATTGCGGTGCCGTTCGCGCTTCGCCATATGGATGTGGGCATCCTACACCCATGCATGTAGAATGTCTACATCGTTCACTTCGCTGCTTCTTCAGTTCTCAGTTCTCAGTTCTGAGTTCGAAGTGCTAGCTGTCGCGCAGCGCGCGAATCGGGTCGATCCGTGCGGCGCGAACCGAGGGGACGAGACAGGCGAGCGCGGCCACGACGACGAACAGAATGCTGACGCTGACATAGACGCGAGGTTCCAGCGGGTGCACGTCGAAGAGCAGCGACTGGATGAGCCGCGCCGCGCCGGCCGCGGCGGCGAGTCCGAGGCCGAGCCCGAGCGCGACGAACCCGAGCCCGTTGCGCATCACGAGGCCGACGACCTGCCCGGCCTGCGCGCCAAGCGCCATACGAATGCCGATCTCCGCCGTGCGCTGAGACACCGCATACGCGAGAACCGAATAGAGACCGACGGCGGACATGATGAGCGCGAGGAGCGCAAAGACCGCCGTGAGCGTGGACACGATCCGCTGCACGCCGAGGCTGTTGGCGACGTTCGTATCGAGTGTGGCGAAGAGCGAGATGGGCTGATCTTTGTCGACCGCCGCAACGGCCCGGCGCAGAACGCCTTGCAGCGTCGCGGGATCGCCGCCGCTCCGTGCAACCACGAGCATGCCCGGCTGGCCGAGTTGACGCATCGGGTAATAGATTTCGTCGGGCGCCGCCACGTTCAACCCGTTCGTCGCGCACGTCGCGGATGATGCCGACGATTTCAGCGCGGATGTCGGCGTCCTTGCCGCGCAGCATGACGCGGCCGAGCGCTGATTCGCCGGGAAACAGCCGTGCGGCGAGCGCTTCGTTCACGATGCACACGGGCGCCGAGCCGTCGCGATCGGCCGCGCTGAATGACCGGCCGGCCGCCATCTTGATGTGCAGGACGTCGAAATAGGTCTCGCTGACGATCGCGAGGTTGGCGATCGGACGCTGGGGCAGTGGCGGGATCGCTCGGCCGCCGACGCCGTACGGCGAACGCGGATTGAAGCCGGACATCGGGAGCCCGAGCGCCGCGGCCGCATCGACTACCTCGGGGTTCGCGCGCAGCACGTCGATCACCTGGCTGAAAAACCTCGCCTGCTGCACTGGCGTCGCGTAGCGCGTCAGCGGCACCCCGACGTACGCAGCGGCGGCGCCGTGCGGTTCGAACCCCGGCGGCGTTTGCTGGAGTCGCAGAAAGCTGACGAGCAGCAGCGCCGACCCGACCAGCAGAACGACGGAGAGCGCCACCTCGCCGACGACGAGCGCCGAGCGAAAACGGACGCCGCGATCGCTCGACGAGCCGCGCGCGCTGTCCTTCAGCGCGTCGACGAGCGGCGCACGCGATGCATGGACCGCCGGCGCCAGGCCGACAAGCAGCGCCGTGACCAGCGTCACGCTTCCCGTGAACGCCAGCGCCCGCCAGTTCAACGTGAGCGCCGTGCCGGGCGGGAGCTGCGACGCGATTACCGACTGAATTCCGGAGAGCGCCCAGAGCGCGAGCACGGTCCCGAAGCGCCCGGCGACGGTTGAGAACACCAGGCTCTCGACAAGGAACTGACGGACGACCTGTCCCCGCGTCGCGCCGATCGCCTGCCGAACGGCCACTTCCTTCTGCCGCGTCGTGAGGCGGCTCAAAAAGAGCGACGCGACGTTCGCGCAGGCAATCAACAGCACGAAGCTCACCGCGCCGAGCAACGTGTAGAACGTCGGTTCGAGGTTGCCAACGAGCGCCTCGATGAAGTTGCGCGGCTCGGTCGTGTTGTTCGCGTCGAGGCGCGTCGCGAACCGCTCGCGGTAGCTGCGATCGACAGCCGCGAGGTCGCTGGCCGCCTGGGCGAGCGAAACGCCAGGCCGAAGCCGCGCGATCGGCTGCGAGTAGCCGGCGCCGTTTTGTATCTGCGTCGGCGTCAGGCCGCTGACCTCGAATACGCGCGGCGCGAACACCTGCACCTGGTTGAACGGCGGCGAGAGACGCGGCGGCATGACGCCGACGACCTCCCACGATCGCGTGTTGAGCGTGATGGTGTCGCCGACGATCGAGGCGCGCGAGCCGAATCGCGTTTGCCACAGCTCGTGGCTGATGATGCAGACCGACGGCCCGTTCGGCACGTCTTCGGCCGCCGAGAAGTTGCGGCCGAGCGCCGGCATGATGCCGAGCGTCGGCAAAAACGTGGCGCTGACGCGCAGGCCGTTCAGCTGGTCCGGGTCGCCGTTCCCGGTGAGCGTGAAGTTGTCGAAGGCCGACACGCCGACCGACGAGAACGATGTCGCCTGCGCCGCGACCTCCTGATAATGCGGCCACGAGATGGCCGGCGCATTGAGATTCAGCTTCGCGTTGTTCGCCCAGATGGCGACGAGCGAACCTGGCTGCGGGATCGTGACCGGGTTGAGGACGAGGCGGTCGTAAATCGAAAACAACGCGGAATTGGCGCCGATGCCCACCGCGATCGTCAGGACGGCGACCGTCGAGAATCCCGGGCTCTTCCAGAGCGTGCGACAGGCCGTATTGAAATTCGACATCAGGGAAACTGACCTTTGACGTCATCGCGGGTTGCAATACGAATGCCTCGCAAAACCGGAACAAATGCGAGCGCACGTCCCGAGGAAGTGACCGCTTGTGGAACGCCGACGTTCGAAGTCGACCACAGCCTACAATGCGGATCATGGTCGAAACGCGCACCGATCTCGCATCGCTGATTCGTACCGGGAACTTCACAACGCTCCGCGAGGAGCTCACCGAGCGGCGTCCGCAGGAGATCAGAGACGCGCTGGCCGGCCTGCGGCCCGACGATCAAGTGGTCGCGTTTCGCATCCTGCCGCGGCGCCTTGCGGCATCCGTGTTCGAGTACCTGTCGCCCGACGAGCAGCGCGCCCTCGTGAAAGCCATGGGGCAGGAAGATGTCGCGGCGCTCCTCAATCACATGTCACCGGACGACCGCACGCTGTTTCTCAGCGAGCTGCCGGCCAACGCGACCCGCCAGCTCGTGGCGCTCCTCACGCCGGAGGAACGCGCCGAGGCGGTCACGCTGCTCGGGTACGAGGCGGGCACGGTCGGCCGCTTGATGACGCCGCACTACATCGCCGTCCGTGAGGCGTGGACCGTCGGCCAGGTGCTCGACTACGTCCGCGAGCACGGCGAGGATAGCGAAACGCTCAATGTCGTATACGTCGTAGACGAGGGCGGCGTGTTGATCGACGACATTCGCATCCGCGAATTCCTCGTGGTGCCGCTCGAGCGGCGCGTGTCGGAGCTGATGGATCGCCGCTTCGTCGCGTTGAAGGCGACCGATACGCAGGCATCCGCAGTCGAGGTGTTTCGGCGTGAAGATCGGACTGCGCTGCCGGTGACGGATACGGCCGGCGTGTTGATTGGCATCGTGACGATTGACGACGCGCTGGACGTCGCCGACGAAGTGGCCACGCGCGAGTTTCAGCTGTTTGGCGGTTCCGAGGCTCTCGATCGCCCGTATCTCGACATGACGTCGCTGCAGATGGTCAAGAAGCGGGCGGGGTGGCTGATCGTGCTGTTCATCGGCGAGATGTTGACGGCGACCGCGATGGGCTTTTTCGAAAAGGAGATATCGAAGGCGGTCGTTCTCGCGCTGTTCGTCCCGCTGATCATCTCGAGCGGCGGCAATTCCGGCTCGCAGGCGTCCACGCTCGTGATTCGTGCGCTCGCGCTCGGGGAGCTGACGCTCGGCGATCTCTGGCGGGTGATTCGTCGCGAAGTGATCTCCGGCTTCGCGCTCGGATGCATTCTGGCCGTCATCGGGTTTCTGCGGATTTCGATCTGGTCGTCGTTTTCCGGGTATCTACGGGCCGCATTGGCTGCTCGTCGCCTTGACGGTGTCGTTCGCGCTCATCGGCGTCGTGTTGTGGGGCACGCTCGTCGGTTCCGTTCTACCGTTCATCCTGCGCCGGCTTGGCTTCGACCCCGCCACATCGTCGGCGCCGTTTGTGGCGACGCTCGTGGACGTCACCGGTCTCGTCATCTATTTCTCCGTGGGTGTTGTCGTCCTTCGCGGAACGCTTCTCTGAGGGGCCGGTTGGACGACGGCGGCTCCTTTTATCGTATGCTGGGCCGTGATTTCCCGACGCCCATCGAGTCGATCCTTCCTCTGCGTAATCGGACTTGCCGTTGCGATCGCCGGCGGCACGCTCGCCTGCGGGGCTAACGTCACGCATTCGCGACCGACGCTCGGCGCGGCGATCGACGACTACCTCGAAGAGTTCTCGCGTCGCCATCCATCCATTGCGGCGGGCAATGGCCTGCACGCCCACGACGACATGCTCGAAGACTTGTCGCGTGACGCGATTGCCTCAGAAATCAGCTGGCTGCACACGGCGCGCGGCAGGCTCGACGCAATCGATCCGGCGCCGCTGACGCCTGACGAGCGGGTCGACCGGCGGATCCTCCAGGGCATCATCGACGGGTGGCTCCTCGATGTCGACGTCGTGAAGACGTGGGCGCGCAACCCGATGATCTACGCGTCGGCGATCTCGGACGGCGTTCACAACTTGATGACGATGGAGTCGTCGCCGGCGGACGCGCGGGCGCGGCAGGTGGTCGCGAAGCTGCAGCACGTCCCCGATCTGTTGAGCGCCGCACGGCAGAATCTCCACAATCCTCCGCGGGCGTTTGTCGAGCGCGCGATCGTGATGTTTCACGGCGTCTCGGAGCTTTTGTCGCACGATCTGCTGCTCGCCTTCGCGGAGGTCTCAGATCCCGGTCTGCGCGATCAGCTGAAATCCTCCGCGGCCGCCGCGAAGAGCGCCGTCGACGGCTATACGACGGAGCTCGAACAGCAGGTGCTCCCGTCGGCGTCGGGGTCGTACACCATCGGCACGGCGAACGTCGAAGCACGGTATCGCGCCGAGGAATTGATCGATACGCCGGCGCCGGCCCTGCTCGCCATCGGTGAGCGCGAGCTCGCGAAGGCGCAGGCCGAATTTTCGGCGACGGCCGCGCGCGTGGATGCGACGCCGGGACGATCCCCGATCGAGATATGGCACGCCGTTCTGCTCGACCATCCGAAGCGCGGGGAGCTGGCCGCGGCGGCGCAGAAGACGGTCGATCGGCTGCTTGCGTTCGTCAGGGAGCGGCGCCTCGTCGATCTGCCGGAAAGCGAGCGCGTGATCGTCGCCGCCGCGCCGCCCTTCGATCTCGGGCTGGCGTCGATGCACTCGTCCCCGCCGCTCGAGCCGCATCCCGTGAAGAGTTATTACTATGTCACCGACGCGCAGGCGGACTGGCCGGCGGCGCGCCAGGACGCCTGGCTGCAGAAATTCAACTACCCGACTCTCGCCGACATCACCGCGCACGAGGTGGCGCCCGGTCACTACGTGCACAGCCTCTTCATGCGCCGGACGCCAGGAAAAATCCGCCGGATATGGATCGGGTTGAATCCGTTTCCGCAGCCCTCGTCGGGACAGGACGGCTGGGCGCACTACGCGGAGCAACTGGTGAGCGACGAGGGATTCGCCGCCGACGATCCCCGCTATCGGCTCGCGCAAGTCAGCGAAGCGCTGACGCGCATCTGCCGGATGATTGCCGGTCTGCGGCTTCATAGCGGAGAGTGGACGATCGACCAGGCGGCGGAGTTTTTCGAGCGGGAGGCGCATCTTCCGGCCCCGGCCGCGCGCCAGGAAGCCACCCGCGGCACATACGATCCGACCTACGGCGGATATTTTCTTGGCAAGCTGGCGGCCCTGAAGCTGCGGCGTGACTATCAGGCCGCGAAGGGCAGCCAGTTCAATCTGCGCGAGTTCCACGAGCGTGTGATGACAAACGGGATTGCTCCGTGGTGGGCGCATCGCCAGCTGCTTCTGCCAGGAGATACACACCCGGTTATCGACTGACGAGCGGCGGCCTCCGCTCATCCCTGGTCGTTCGAATCGGCGTCCACCGTCGTTCTTAGAGATGGAGGACACCGTGGACATCACTTATCGTCGTGAGGGTTCGCGCGCCACCGTCGATTTATGCGGCCGGTGGTCGATCAGCGCGGGCGAGATCGAAATCATCGAACTGCAGGAGCTGGTCGCGCGGCTGATCGCGGCCGGTCGCGTCCATGTCACGTTCGATCTGCGCGGCCTCGAAACGCTCGATGCGCGAGGTCTCGGCGAGATCGCGCAAACACACAAGAATCTCCGGAGCGCCGGCGGGGAGCTCACGCTGGTTGCGCCGAACCGATTCGTGAGAAAAATGCTCTCGGTCACGCGACTCGATTCGGTGATCGCCGTTCGCGACGCCGAGTGCGGGTCGCCACGGCCGCGGCTGAGCGGTGCCAACCCGATGCTCGCCCCTGCAGGCGCGGTGCAAGCGCGCGGCTGATCGCCATCTCTACACCCCAACCGACTCCACGCCGGACCGACATCGGTTCGGCGTTTTTCGTTGTCGGTCCGCTCTTCGGAATCTCGAGTGCTGACCTGTGTAGGGTGTGGCTGGGCGTGGAGGATGATTCGGGCAGGAACGTCCGGCGGCACGCGAGCCGCCGGACGTTGTGGCAGGGGCGATTAGCGGTTGCCGTAGACGAACGCGTAGCCGTGCGTCTCACCGGCGGGATACCAGGCGAGAACCGGCGGGGCGACGCCGATCCGCGATTCGCCGAGCGACACGAGGCGATCGGCCTTCATCTCCCGCGGCCGCTCGATCCGCTGCGTGAAGCCCAGATAGCACACGCGGCCCTTCGTGCGGACGCTGACGATGTTGCTGCCCGACTCAGGATTGACGACCTCGAACGTGTAGGTGCCCGCCCCGATAGTTCCGCTCGGCAGCGCAACGGCGCCGCTGAACGTGAGCATGGACCGGTTGCCGGACCACGCATGCCCCCCGGCCGTTGCCAGGAGAAGACCGAAGACCACGCCGCCGATCGCCGCCGCTCGTTTGTTCGTAACCATGTTCTACCTCCCTTTCTATAGGTAGTAACGACGGCGAGGGGAAGACCGAACAGGTGGGCGATGACCGGCTACAGCTGGGAGGAACGCCGCGAAGACAAGCGCTCGCCAGCCAGATTCACCGACAGGGTCGTGATCAGGATGAAGAACCCGGGCGCGAACGCCAGCCACGGCTCGCTCGACAGCGTGGCCTGCGCCTGGTACAGCATGTTTCCCCAGGATGCCTGCGGCGGCCGGACGCCGACGCCGAAGAAACTCAGGGCCGATTCGAGAAGGATGCCGCGCGCGACGGCCAGCGTCATCGAGACAATGATGGTCTGCCGTGCGTTCGGGAGCAGATGGATGGCAATCAGCCTCGCGTGACCGGCACCGGCGGCACGCGCGCTCTCGACGAAGCCGCGCGCCCGGAGCGCGAGGAACTCGGCCCGGACGACTCGCGCCGTCTCCATCCAGCCGGCGCCGCCGATGAAGACGATGAGCAGCGGCACCGAGGGCTGGAACAAGGCGGCCGCAATCATCAACAGCGGCAGGCGGGGAACGGCGAGCATCGCGTCGGTGCCTCGCATCAGCGTCGTGTCGATCGCGCCGCCCGCGTACCCGGCCACTCCGCCGATCGCCACGCCCAACGCGCCGGCGACGGCCGCCGACAGCAGGCCGACGGCGAGCGAGACGCGCGCGCCGTAGAGCACCCGCGCGAGCACATCGCGGCCGAGATCGTCGGTCCCGAAGAGGTGCGTGGCCGACGGCGGCTCGCGCCGCCGCGCCAGGTCGATCTGTTCCGGCGCGTACGGTGCCAGAAGCGGCGCCGCCGCGGCAGCGCAGCACAAGGCAGACGATCGCGATGGCAGGCGCACGCATCAGGCGTCGACGACCCGCGCGTCGAGCGCCGCGTGCGCAGCGTCGGCGACGATGTTGAGGACGATGATGGCCGTTGAGGTCAGCATCAGCAGCGCCATGAGCACCGTGTAGTCGCGGCGTGCAAGCGCTTCCGTAAAGAGGCTGCCCAGCCCGGGCCATGCGAAGACACTCTCTGTCACGACGGCGCCCGACACGAGGAGCGCCGCATCGATCATCACCACGGCGAGGAGAGGGCCGAGCGCGTTGCGGAAGGCGTGGCGCAGAACCACAATCCGCGCCGGGACACCGCGGGCGCGCGCCGCGACGACATACGGTTGTTCCAGCACGTCGATCATCGAGGCGCGGAGATAGCGCGACCAGCTGGCCGCCTGGATCAGCGCGAGCACCGCGGCCGGCATCGCCAGATGCTGCACCTGATCGACGAGATCGCCGCCGATGACACTCGAGCGTCCGGAGGAGGGCAGCCAGCCGAGGCCGACGGCGAACACGAGCTGCGCGAGAAGGCCGAGCCAGAACGAGGGCAGCGAGATGCCGGCGATCGACGCCGTGGTCGTGACGCGGTCGACCCACGCGCCGCGTTTGACGGCGGACAGAATCCCGAGCGGCAGCGTCAGCGCAAAGGCGGCCGCCAGCGCCACCCCGACGAGCTCGAGTGTTGCCGGCACCCGCTCCAGCACGCGCGTCGTCACCAGGCGACCGTCGCTGAAGCTGTAGCCCCAGTCTCCGCGCATGAACGCCGCGAGCCACGACCAGTACTGCGTCCACAGCGGCCGGTCGAGGCCGAGCGCGCGGCGGAGCCGCTCGATGTCTTCCGGCCGGACGTTCGGATTGGCGAGATAGATCGCGAGCGGTCCGCCCGGCGCGGCGTGAATCAGCGCGAACACCAGCGTCGAGATGAGCAGGAGGAGCGGCAGCGCCTGCAGACACCGGCGCGCGAGAAAGCGAACCACGCGAGCTAGCTTATTTGATCTCCCACTCGTGCACGTTCCAGAAGATGCCGGTGTTCGTCGGGTTGCCTTTGAACTGCTGCAGCGTGGCGGGCACGACGTCGAGGCGCGTCACGTTGTACAACGGAATCTCCGGAACGTTGTCGGCCACGATCGCTTGCGCGCGCCGGAGCAGCTCGGTTCTTTTTTGCCGGTCCACCGTGCGATCCGATGCATACAGCACGCGGGTCAGCTCGTCGTTCTTGAAGTAGTTGATATTGCGGCCGGCGGGCGGCGTTCGATCGGCGGCGAAAAAGGTCGTGAGCTCGGGATCCGACGGCATCTGCCACCAGTGAAGCATCGCGTCGAAGCGCCCCTCGAACCAGACCGAGCTGATCGCGGTGCCGTCCTGCAACTCGACCCGCACGTCGACGCCGACATCACGGAGCTGCTGCTCGATGGCCTGCGCGATGTTCTCGCGGATCGCGTAGCCCGCCTGCGTGATCAGCGTGAACGCCAGGCGCGTGCCGGCGCGCTCGCGGATGCCGGACGGCCCGACGGTCCACCCGGCCGAGTCGAGCAGCGCCCGCGCCTTGGCCGCATCGAAGCGATAGTGCGTGACCTGATTCGTATACGCCCAGGACACGGGCTGAATGGGCCCATCCACGACGGGCGCCAGCCCGTCGAGAATCGACTCGCTGTACCGTTCGCGATCGAGCGCATATATCAGGGCGCGGCGAACACGGACGTCCGCAAACGGCGGAAAACGCTTTTCGTTCAACGTCACATGCTCGTATGCGTTGCCCGGCGTCTTTCGCACGACGATGCCGGGCACAGCTGATATCTCGCGGAACTTGTCCCAGGGAAGGAGCGCGACGACGTGGACTTCGCCGCTTTTCAGCTGGGCGACGCGCGTGTTCGTGTTCGTCACGAACTTGAACATCAGGCGCTTGATTTTCGGGTAGTCGTCGCCGCGCCAGTAATGCGGTACGCGTTCGAGCAGGATGTACTCGCCGGCCTTCCACTCGGTCAACCGGTAAGGTCCCGTGCCGAGCGGGTTGCGGTTGTAATCCTGCGCGCGATCGATGTCGCGCCCCTCGAGCACGTGCTTCGGCAGCGCGCCTCTGATGAACTGGATGTCGTACGGCGCATACACCTCTTTGTAGTGGACGATCGCCGTTGTGGCGTCGGGTGTGTCCACCGAGGAGATGCGATCGAACCCGTCGGTGCTCTCGGGGTTATAGGCCGGACTGTTGATGGCGTCGACGGTGAACTTGACGTCGGCGGAGGTGAACGGCACGCCGTCATGCCATCGAACGTCAGGGCGCAGCTTCCAGGTGACGTCCATTCCGCCATCGGCCCGCAGCAGCACGCCGCCGTTCTCGAGCGTGGGCACTTTCTCCGCGAGCAGCGGCACGACGCGCATCTGATCGTCGGTGGTCGTCAGGCCTTCGACGATGCAGGTTTGAATGTCTTCGAGGATGTGCGTGCTGAATCGATTGAGTGTGTCAGGCTCGCGGTCGTAGCCGACGATCAGGAGATCGTTGGACGGCGGCGCCGCCGCTCTCCGCGTGCAGCCCGCTGCTGCGGCCGTGAACAGGACGAGCGCCGCAGCCGCCAGACGATGCATCACCAGAGCTCTGAGAGGAGCGGCACGGGAACCGACCCAAACGACAGCACGCGATCGTGAAAACGCTTCAGCGAGAATGCGTCGCCATCGATTCGTTCGCGTTCCCGACGGAGCCGATGCAAACCGTCGGTGCCGAGCCAGTACATCACCGCCGTGCCCGGGAACATGGAGTTCTTGCACGCTTCTGCCGCGGCCGCTTCCTGCGACATGCCGATCCGATCGCGGTAGATCGCGGTCGCGTCGTCCATGGTCATTGAGCCGGCGTGGAGACCGAGGTCGACGACCGCGCGAGCGAGTAGCCGGGCGCGCGTGTGCTGCTGCGAGATCGATTCCTCTGGCGTGAGGAAACCGACTTCGTCCATCAGATCCGTGGCGTAGCACGCCCAACCCTCCGCCATCGTGCCGCCGAGGAACATGCCGATGCGGCTCGCGCAGTCCACGGCGGCGACGCGGCCGATCTCCGATGCGCCGGCGTAGGCGTGATGGTTCTGGACGTGATGTCCGATGGCGCCGTGGTGGACGACGTGATTCAGCTTGATGACGCTGGCATTGGTCGCGCGCAAACGCCGACGCTGTTCCTCCGGCGGCATATCGTTTTCGATCGGCGTGACGACGTAGTCGTGGACCGGCAGCCGATCGAACGGCGCGGGCGAACGGTAAAACAGATAGTACAGGTAAGGCGCCGCGTCGCGCGTGTGCGGCGGAATCGGCACATAGCGAACCGGTGCATCCGGCCACGTGACCAGCTTGTTCCGCTCGCTGAGATCGCGGCACGCGTCCCACACCCGCTGATACGTCGCGAGGTAGTCCGGGACAGTCGGGTGCAGCGCAGCGAGACGCTCCTGCACTTCCGGCACGCCGCCGGCGGCAATGCGCCGGGCGTGCTCGGACAACGTGGCCAGCGCTTCGTCCAGGGATGTCGCCGCGGTACTTGCGAGGTCCGTCGATCGCGGGCACCAGTGACCCCGTTCCATGAGAAGTTCGAAGAGTTCCGCGTCCGCAGGTCGGGCCGGCCGATATGCCCGGCGCGCCGGGGTTCGATTGCTGTCAGCGAGCCAGGACCGAAACGTATCCAGCCCACCTCTGGCGATCGTCGCCGCGCGCTCCAGACGCGGGCGACGGCGCTTTCGATGCCCTTCGACGCGGCCCACTTGCCGATGCCGTCGCGGAAGAGCACGTCGACGCCATCGCACTCGCGAAGGCATTTCAGCCGCCACGATTCCGGCACGCGACCAGGGATGGCGCGCTGAGCGCCGGCGAGGAAGCCGGGCACGGCCTCGAGCCGGGCGATGAGCGGCGCCGCGCGTTCGGAGGGAGGAACGAACGGCCGCGTGATCAGCGAGATCGCGCCGAAGGCCGCCTCTCCGAGCGCCAACGACGGATTGCCGCGTTGAAAATGCGCGCTCGCGTCTTCGGCGAGCTGCACGTCCAGAAACGAGATGGCAAGCTCCCGATCGCGCGCCTCCGTGTCGCGCTTCATCGAAGCGACGACGTCACCCGCGATGGCGCGCCATCGCGCGCCGGCCGATCAGGGCCGCTCGCAATGCGCGCATCTCGTCCGCCGCGCGGTCCAGCCCGTCGGGTGACCAATCCGGCAGGCGATCGTCGTACGTGTGCACGCCAGTGAACGTCGCGTTCACTGGACGCAGACGGTAGTAGCTGTCGAAGAACGCGTTGAGGTCCGTCATGATGGCCGCATCGTTCGCGTCGCTACGCGAGCGGCAGAGACACCCAGCGCCGCTCGCGAAACGAGTGCTCGACGGCGTTGATGACTTCCTGGACCCACGCGCCGTCGCCGAAGTCGCCTTCGTTTGCGCTGTCGCCGCTGAGAATTTCTCCGATGAAGCTATTGATCAAATTCGCGTAGAAGAGGGTGCGCCACGACTCGCGTGCCGTTCCGCCGTGCGGGTAGAAGCGTGCCGGCACCTCCAGCTCGCGGAACTCCACGGCGTCCGGCTTCGCCGCGCGCAGCGTTTCGCATATTCCGTTTTCCTCGACCAGGCGGCAGATCAGCGCGCCTTCGCTGCCATACACGCGGGCTTCGATTCCGGGGTAGTTACCGACCGTCACGAAGCTGGTTTGAATCGAGCAGAGCGCGCCGTTCGCGAACTCTCCGAGGAAGATGTCACCGTCGTCGATGTTCATGCGCATCATGCGGCCCGTCGCGCGCACCATGCGCTCAGGTATGAAGTTCCGCATCGTGCCGACGACCTGGGTGAGGTCGGCGCCGACGAACAGATGCGCGAGATCGATGATCGGCGCCCCGTAGCCTTCGAGCGATGAAACCTGCAGGATCGACTGGTCCGCGTCGGGATCGACCTGACGCAGCGGGTTCATCGGATCGAGCCACTGCGAGTTCTGCTCGTAGCCGTTGAAGATGAACGGCGTGCCGATGTAGCCGCTCGCAACGAGCTCACGCATGTAGCGCATGGCCGGACTGTACCGAAATGTGAGCCCGACCTTCGTCTTGAGCCCGCGCTGCCGGGCGAACGCGTGCGCACGGCGGGTCTCCTGGAAGTCGTACGCCACCGGCTTTTCGCAGAGCACGTGCTTGCCGGCTTCGAGCGCGCTCCACGCAAGCTCGAAATGCGTGTGGCTCGGGGTGCATACGTCGACGACATCGATGTCGTCTCGCGCGACCAATTCCCTGGCGTCCGCCGCGACGGTGGGAATCTCGAACTCTCGCGCGGCATCGATCGCGCGATCGCGTTCCACATCAGCGATTGCGACGAGCCGGCATCGCGGATCGCGTTTATACCCTGGCAAGTGCGCGCCGCGCGCCCATGCGCCTGCGCCGAGCACGCCGACTCGAACGATGCCGTCTGTTGTCATTCGGTGCGCCTAGTCCGTGAGCGGGAACAAATGGGGAAGCTTGAAGAGCGCTTCGTTGAGGAAGAACTCGCTCATTACGTGGAACCCGCGGGTTCGCGCCCCTTCGACCATCGTCGATACGAGTTGGACGACCGCTCTCTGCGCCGTCTCGAGTTGATCGTCGTTCGTGACGAGCGAGATGCGTCCCTGGAAGAGCGTGACGAGCGCATCCTTCGCCGCGTCGATCGGGAACTCGAGCTGCTTCGCTCTCCCATCGGCGGTCCTCCAGAGCGCATCGATGCGTTGCTGGACTTCGAGCGGGAACACCTGCAGCGCCGCGGCGCTCAAGGGCACCGCTCGCCGCTCATCCGCCTCGGTTTCAACCGAACACGTGTCCGGCGGAGTCGTGCAGTCTTTTTCCGCCGACACCGAATAGTGTCGACGATCGACGGCGGAAATCACACGCACGCTCAACGGGAACGCGGGGTCGAAGTGCGGCGTCGCGGTCGCGTCAGGCTTCAGCGCGTCGATGTCCTCCTGCGCGATCGGCAATCCGGCGGCCTTTGCCTTGCTCATCATCCACTTGAGCGCGATGTCGTTCAGCCCGCGGTTCATGTTGCCGCCGCCGACGTCGGAGTGAACGCCGCGAAACCACACCTCGCAGGCGCCGTTCAACCGCGTCTGCAGAAAGGAGGGACGATGCTCGTCGAGCGCCATGGCGTGAAAACAGTACCTGGAGATTCGCTTTCGGCAGCGAGAGATGGTGACCGATGTTGAGCGCCGTGTTTCCAAGATTGGCGAGGCCGAACGCGGCGACCACATCCCACACGCCGAGGAAACGGATCTGCGGGTTCGGCTCGACGACCTCGTCGCCGCCGGGCCGGCGAATGCCGTCGGCCTGAACCCGATGGCAGAAATCGAGCGTCGTCGCCGCGCCCCGGCTGAACCCGACGACGTCGATGATGCGATCGCCGGCGGCCCAGGCGGCGCACAGGTGATCGTAAGCTTCGTCGATCCGCGGGAGCTCGCCCATGCCGAAGACGCCGCCGACCACTTTGCCGATGAGATCGAATCGCGTGCCGACGCCCTTGAGATAAAAATCGTCTGTCCTGGAGCGCGCGTGGTACGCCTGATGGAAGCGAACCACGTTCGTGTTCGTATACGTCGGATCATCGCCGTCTTTAGCGGCGTTCCACGTTCCGTCGAATGCGTACAGCGCCATGAGCGTGTTCCTCTGGTTGCGCGAAAGATCTGCCTGCGTCGGAATCCGTTCCGAACGGAGTATACAATTGGACCGAAATTCACGAGACCCGGCCCCGGCTTGCCAACATACTTCGAAGAGGTGGTCCCCATGTCGATCGTGGACGATCTCGTCGCGAACCTCGTCGAGCGCAATGCGCTGAAGCTGAGCGGCAGCCTGACGATCGCGCTCGTCGACGGCGGCGTCATCATCAAAGGCACGCTCGCCTCGACGCTGCGGGATCAGAATAAAGATCGAGACATCCTGCACGTTGACATCCCCGTGGACGCGAACGTGCGCGTCGGCGAATTCGTGGTGCCGGTACCGACCATTCCCTGAACTCGAAAGCAGAGAGCCATGTCTGACGTCAACGCGTTCATCGACGCAATCGGCCAGGATGTCGGCGCGACCGTGGGGCCGAAGGTCCAGGGCTCAAACGCCGTGGGGCGGACGCGATCGTGTCGTCCCTGGACCTTCCGGTGGCGCTGACCATCAAGGTGGATCAGTTGGCGCTGAATATTCAGGACGCCACGATCAAGCTCGACGTCGTGCGCTAACAGCCGCGATCAGTTCTCCTCGCAACGCCGGGTGGGCTGCATGAATAACCGACGCCTCATCTGCCGCGCGTGCCTCGGAGCGTGCCTGGCGCTCCTCTCGTGGAATCAGGTGGCGTGGGCGCAGCGGCGACCCGCTGGAGCTCCAGAAGCGAGCGGTCGCCCGGATCGACGCCTTCGTCGATTTCTACCGCAGGACCGGCGATCTTCAAACGCAGCGCGGGCAGCTCGCCCAGGCTGACGCGGAGCTCACCGTGAGCAACCGGCAGCTCGCCGGACGCGCCGACTGGACGAACCTCTCCGTCGGTCTGATCAAACAAGGGCACGTCCACCGCATGCAGGCGCAATGGGCTGATGCGATTCTTCTGTATCGAGCCGCGGAAGAAATCGCGCGGCGGGCGCAAAACGCGGCGCATCAGAGCGACGCTCTCGCGTGGCGCGCGCTTGCGGAATCGTCTCAGTCGAATATCGGCCAGGCGTTCGCTGACGCGACCGAGGCAGTTCGGCTCGCGCAAGGCGCCAGCGACGTCGATCTGCTTGCGCGCGCGCTCGACGTGCTCGGGAGCGTGCAGCTGCAGCAGCAGGATCTGTCGGGCGCGGCAGATACGATCAATCGCGAAGTGACCGCCGCTGCCGGCGCGAAGGATACGACGGCCCCGTTCTACGCCTACGTCAATCGCTCCGATGTCTATTTGAAGACCGCCGAACGGTGTGACTACGAGCGAGCATTCACGCCGTGCTATGAGGCGCTCGATCTCGCGAACGCGGATCTCGACCGCGCGCTTGCGATCGCACGAGGGCTCGGGTTCGCGGCGTTCGTTCAGCAGGTTGACGAGTCGGCCCGGAACCTCGAGGCACGGCGCGCGATGATCAAATCGCAGGAATCGATGCACCGGACGATCCAGAGCGCGACCATCTTTCATCCGACCAAACCGGCGGACGTCCTGGTGACGCAGACCTTCATCGCGCCGGCAGGCGAGATCCGGCGCAGGCCGCCCAGGCCTATCAGCAATCGAAGCAGCTGCAGAAACAGCTCGGGGCCTTCGCCGACATTGTCGAGGCGCGCACGTATTTTGTCGACGGCGCGATGAGCGAGATGCGCGGCGACAACGATGCCGCGCTCGCGTCGTATGTCAGGGCGGCGGATGCGCTCGATCGCGATCGGCGAACGCTGCGCGACGATACGAGCCGCGGCACGTTCGCCGAGAATCGCATCAACTTCTACTACGCCGCCGTCCAACAGCTGCTGCAGCGCGGGCGCAACGCGGAGGCGTTCGAGATGGTCGAGCGATCTCGCTCGCGCGCGTTGGCGGATCTGCTCGCAAGCCGGAGGCCCGGCTTCAGCCATTCGCAGGAGCAGACGCTCTATGGGGACGCCGCAGTGCTTCGCACGAAGATTGCGGACGATCAGGACGAGGAGCTCGAGCTCGCGAGCCGGCCCGACGCCGCGAAGAGCGCCGCGCGTCTCAACGAGCTTCAGAATCAGATTCGCACGCTGGACGGCGAATATCGAGATCTCGTGACGCGCATGGGCGCGGAAGCGGCGCGGCTCAAGAGCCTGGTCGTCTCGTCTCCCGCGTCGCTTATGGCATTGCAGCAGTCCATGCGTGCGGAACATTACGAGCTGCTGCAGTACCTCGTCCTCGAACATGCAGTCATCGTGTGGCACATCGGGCCGGATTCGGTGACGGTGCGCAACGTGTTTCTCCCGCGCTCGGAGGTGATCGCGAAAGTGGCGGCGCTTCAGAAGACCGTGGCCGACCGCAACACCCGATTCGACGAGACCACGGCGCGCGAGCTGTTTCTCTACCTCGTTCAGCCGGTGCTCAAAGACATTCACAGCGAACGCCTCGTGATCGTCCCGCACGAAGATCTCAACTACATTCCGTTCCAGGTCTTGCAGGACCCTGCGGATCGCCGCTTTCTCGGCGAGCGATTTCAGATTACGTATGCGCCGAGCGCGTCGATTCTGCTCGGGCTCAAGGCCTCGGGCACGCTGACGGGAGGCCGTCTGCTCGCCGTCGCAGATCCGGCGATTCCGGCCGCTGGGGTCGAGGTCGCCGCGATCGCGAAGCTGTTCCCGAATCGCAGCAAAGTGATTGCAAACGCGCTTGCACCGGAAAGCGACGTCAAGGTCGTCGTTCGTGACTTCGACATCGTCCATTTGTCGGTCCACGGAAAATTCGATGCGGCTGAGCCGATGCTGTCGTATCTGTCGCTGACCCGCGGCACGGCTGACGATGGCAAATTGACGGCAGCGGAGATGTTTGGCCTGCCGCTCGAGAACAGCCGGCTGGTCGTCTTATCCGCCTGCGAGACGGGGCGCGCGGAAGCGACACACGGGAACGAAATCCTGGGGATGGTTCGCGCGCTGATGTACGCCGGTGCCAACACGCTCGTTCTGTCGTATTGGGAAGTGGACTCGGATGCGACCGCGCTGTGGATGGAGACGTTTTATCAAGCGGCGCTCACGCATGCGCTGCCCGAGGCGGCGCGGATGGCGCTCGTCAAAGTAAAGAGCAGTCCGACGTACAGCCACCCGTACTACTGGGCCGCGTTTGCCATGGTAGGAAGGTAGCCCGTGACCGACGTGCTGCAGGACCTCACCGACCGCGTCAAGGCGCTCGGCAGCGACTGGACGAAGTACAGCGTTGTCGGCAGCTTCGTCCTTTATGTCGTCGGGTACCTCGCGCTTCGATTCCATCTGACCGCCATCGGCGTGGGTACGAATCTCGCCGTGCTCGACGAACGATACTTGTTCACTGGCGCGCGATTCGCGGTCTACCTCGTTGCGGCGGTTCCGAGTGTCCTGCTGATGGCAGCGCCGGTGGCTATTGCTGCCTGGGCGCTTTGGAAGGTTGGGAACGTGCGACGAACGATCACGCGATGGTGGCTCGCCGAGCCGGCCGCGTTCGGCGTCGCGGGGATCGTGTTCGCGGTCCTCGCGATCCAACTCGTCATGCGGCAGTGCTTCGCGATCGCGAATCTTCTGCTCGCTCCGACGCAGCCGATGCAGCCGTCGTGGCTCGTGGGCCTGCTCCTCGACGATCGTCTCATGCCGCTCTACTTCAGCGCGCTGGTTGCTGCCTGCGCCGTCCCGCTGATCATCCTCGCGGCGCTTCGCCACGTGGACGGCCGAGGTTCGATGACGGTGGTCAAAGGCCTGCTCGCATTTCTGGCCGCCGTCCAGGTACTGCTGCTGCCGATCAACTACGGCGTGCTGATCGTCGACAAAACATTACCGCGCGTGGCATCGACCGGCGACAAGGCATTGAATGGCGGGGACGAGGCATGGCTCGTGTGGGAAGGAAAGGACGGCGTGACGTACCTTGTACGATCTGCAGCGGCGACCCGAACGCTTCTCACACTGCCGCGTTCGGAGATCAAACGGACCGAGATCGTCGGGTTCGATCGCATCGTGCCGGCGCTGGCCGAGCGAGATAAGGCCCGCAAGCCATGACCGGCTGGTGGACATGCCTCGCGCACGGCTGCGCGATCGCCGCGACCCTGTTGGCCGTCCAGACGCCAGCGCCGAAAGAATCATTTCTCGAGAAGCTGCTTCGCATCGCCGGCCTGACGGCGGCGCCCTCGCAAATGCGTGGTCCATCGGACGAAGTGGCGCCGGGAAACATCTGGACCGTGCCGGTGAACGGGGAAGCACCGAGGCCATTGACGACTGATGGCGGATACCGGTCGCCTTTATTCTCGCCTTCGAACGGAACAATCTACGCGTTGCGGCAGAACGCGGTCGTACGCGTGCCGCGTGCCGGCGGATCGGCCGTTAAAGTGCAGGACGCGGCGGGCGTCTCAAAGCTGGTCGGTTTCGACCGCAGCGCGCCGGATGAAATCGTCGTGCTCCTCGACGACGCCACCGGCTCGCCGCTCGGCGCCTTGTCGTTACGCAGTGGGAAGATCACGCGGCTGCCGTATGATCCGAGATCCAACGAAGAGCAGCGCGCGCTCACCGAGGTGCGCGGCCAGGTGCGCGTCTATGGCGCGACGACGCTGTACATCAAAACAGAAACGAAGCAGGGGCTGTCGCGGCCAGTTGAGTGGACCGACGTCTACGTTCAGAGCGGCGGACCGCCGCGCAACATCAGCGCGTGCGACGGCGTGAGCTGCGGCGAGCCGACGCTTTCGCCCGATGGCCGCGTCGTGGCTTTCATCAAGGCCCAGGAATAATTCGCGGGCACCGCGGCTGCGGCTCAGGCGTCGAGAAACGCGGCCGACTCGACGCATTTCAAAAATTCAGTGGTTGCCTGCGCCGTATCGAGCTGGCCGAGCGTGAGCGCGACCTCGAGCACCTCGAGCTTCGCTCGACAGCTCTGCGCCTGAATCACGTTTGCTTCGACGTTGTTCGATTTCAGGAGCTGAGTCGCGACCGTCGCGACGACGGAGGAGACGGACGCGGCTGCGCACAGGAGCCGCCACGATGGCGATCGCAGGCCCAGCGACTGCGTGAGCCACGCGGTGAACGACGCTCCGCCGACCGCCGGACCCGCGGTGAGAGCGGCGGCCAGCGTGCCCCCTCCAATGGTCATGTTCAACAGGTGGCGCTTCCGCGGCTGCGCGGTCGCGAGATATGTTTCGATCGCCGTCCGTTTGTCCTTGATTCGTTTCAGGAGATCATCGGTCGATGCAGTCGGAGTCATCGTGATGCCTCACCTCTTCGCAGGGAATAACGCGCGTATCATAACGTCCCGGAGCCCCAAGTAAACACGGAGCATGCCGAATACCACCGACTTCGCGCTTCTGCGGGATATCCGCCGAAACGGGCACCTGATCCCGTTCATCGGCGCCGGTCTTTCCGCGCCTCTTGGTTTGCCGTCGTGGACCAGTCTGATCGACATCATCGCCGAGCAGCTCGGGTACGACCCGCGAGTCTTCAAGCTGAATGGGAACAGCTACCAGCTGGCGGAATACTACGTGGCCACGAAAGGCAGCATCGGGCCGCTCCGCAGCGAAATGGACCGGCTGTTCAACCCGGCGGACGCCTCGATCGCCGCCTCGCGTTCGCATACGGCGATCGTCGACATGCATCTTCCGGTGATCTACACGACCAACTACGATCGCATCATCGAGCGCGCCTTTGCGTTGAAGAAGCTGCTCTGCCACACGATCGCGAGCATCGACGACATCGCGACGGCGCCGCCCGATGCGACGCAGATCATCAAATTTCACGGCACGTTCGACGACGACGCGAGCCTGGTGCTGACCGAGTCGAGCTATTTCGATCGTCTGGAATTCGAGTCGGCGATCGACATCAAGCTGCGCGCCGACATGCTCGGCAAGTGCCTGCTGTTCATCGGCTACAGCCTCAGTGACGTGAACATTCGCTACATGCTCTACAAGCTGCACAAGCTCAGGCACCAGGTCCGTCGCGACACGAACCGCACGCCGAGCGCCTACCTGGCGACCTTTGGCGCGGGTGAAGTTCAGCGCGCGCTGCTCGCGCAGTGGGATGTGTCGGTCGTCGATCTCGACCCGATCAACAAGACGGACAGCACCGCGGAATTCCTGGAATCGCTGGTATGAAGATCTATTTCGCGACGAGCAGCCGGTGGAAGGCGAAGGAGCTCGACGACTTCCTCTCCACGGTGCCCGCGACCACGCGCGGCGCCACGGAACTGGTGGTGTACTCGAGCGATCTGCCGGAAATACTCGACTGCGACATCGATCGCATCGTGACCCAGAAAGCCATCGACGGCTACCAGCGCCTCGCGCTTCCGTGCGTCGTCGAGCACAGCGGGCTGTTCATGGATGCGCTGCCGGGACTGCCGGGCGGCCTCGGGCAGATTATCTGGCGATCGGTTGGGGAGCGCATGTGCGATTTTCTCCGCAGCGACGATTCGAGGGCCGCGACCGCGCGGTCGGTGATCGGGTACTGCGACGGACGGCGCGTCACGCTGTTTGCGGGTGAAACACGCGGCAGCGTCGCGGAGAAGGCGCGCGGCGACTATGCGTTCAACTGGGATCCGATCTTCATTCCCGACGGCAGCCGGAGCACGTACGGCGAGATGGGCCTCCACGCGAAAAGAGAGACATCGCCGGTCCACAAGGCATGGGCGAAGTTCTTCGCGGACCTTTCGAACGGCGATCACCATGCCGCGGGCCGAACGTGATTGCGAGAGGCTGATGCTCGAGCCTACCGGCGTCTGGCGTCCGCGATGATCACGTCCGCCGCCTTCTCGCCAATCATGTACACCGCGCTCACGATAAACAGCCCGGGGACCCTCGGAAAGACGGAGGCGTCGACAACCCGCAGGCCCTGGGTCCCGTGGACTTTGAAGTCGCTCGACAGAACACCGCCGGCCTCGATCGCGCCGATCGGGCACGTGCACGACGCATGATGACCCCACGCGTTGTCGCGCACGTACGTTTCGATTTGCGCGTCGGTGTGTACGGAGGCGCCGGGCCGCTCTTCGGTGGCGATCATGCCGCGACGTGACAACCCTTCCGCCAGGCGGCGGACGAATCCGACGCCGGCGACGACAGCGTTCAAGTCGCTCTTATCCGCATCGTTGCCTTCGTCGAAGTACCGGAAATTGACGAGCGGCGGATCGCGCGGGTCCGCTGATCGAAGCGTGACCTCGCCCGCCGTGTTGTTCGTGTGTCCCTTGAGCACGACCCACGTCAGACAATTCGGATTCTCGGGCAGCAGCTTCGAGTAGCCGGGAAAGTAGCCGAAGAAGTCCGCGATGATCGCATAGCAGAAAAGGTCCGGAGACGGGCGGCCGGCGCTCGACGACAGAATCACGGAGAGCACGGCGCCGCTCGTCGTGTAGACGCCGGTGCGGCGCTCGGCCCATTCGCGGTACTGCGGATCGTCGCGGGTGAACGTCGCGCCGGCGAGGCTCGGCCATGCCGGAAACGCCATCCGGTTGACGACGGCGACTTCGTAGCGGTCCTGCAGGTTCTTGCCGACTCCTGGCACGTCGGCGCGCATCTGGATGCCGTGAGCGTCGAGCGTCGCTCGCGGGCCGATGCCCGACAACATCAGCAGCTGCGGGGTGTTGAACGCGCCGCCGGCCAGGATGACTTCGCGCGACGCGTACGCCGTCCGCCGCTCGCCGGCGGCGTTGTTCGGCTTCGCGTGCGCTCGATAGAGGCGTTCGCCTTTCAAGTATTCGACGCCGATCGCGCGATTGTCGTCGCCGAACACGACACGCGTCGCCAGCGCATCCAGCTCGATCTTCAGCCGCTCAGGATGACGCGTCTGCACGTCGAGCACTCGTTCGCGCGTGCCCACACGCGCGTGGTTGCGCGTGGTCAGCGGTGTATAGCGAATGCCGGCGCCGTTCGCCTCGACAAAGCGCCAGTCGTTCGGATCCGCCTGGCTGTCGAGCCGCGCATGATCGCCGGCGATCGGCCGGCCGATCTCCTTCAGCGCCTGCCGCACGGATTCGACGATGAGCGACCCGAGGGTGCGATCTTTGAGGACCATGGCGGGGTCGGTTCGCTCTGTATCCAGCCAGCCCGACCAGCCGTGGCGGCTCGGGTTGATCCCGAGCTTGCTCAGGAATCGCTCGAACGGACGATGACGGCAGTTCTCGAGCCGCTCGAAATAGGCGCGCATTCGATCGGAGCGCCAGGACGGATCGCCGGTGAGGTCGGCGAGCTCGTCCCAGTCCGCGTTATGCGGATACACCAGGATCATCGCGTTGTGCGCCGTGCAGCCACCGAGGGTGCCCGCGCGCGGATACAGCACGCCGTCCACGGGCTGGCCGTCCCAGGTGTCGCAGTATTTTCGGATCCCGCTTCTGCCGCTCGTCGTCGCCGTAATGGCGGACGAAGAAATCCCATCGCATCGCGTCGTTTTCGGTCGAGAGCGCGTGGAACGCGGGCACGTCGTAGTCTTCCGGCAGCGTCGTGCCGCTGTCCTTCAAGGGGTTCGCGCCGCGCGATGACCTCGGATCGCCGCCGGCCTCGAGGAGGAGGACGGTGAATCCTGCTTCGGCGAGCCGCGCCGCGAGCGTGCCGCCGCCTGCGCCCGATCCCACGACGATGTAGTCGGCGTCGTATGTCGGTGGAGAAGGTTGGCCGGCGGATACGTGAGCCGCGTGGTTGACGTGCGCGGCGCGAGCGGTGGCGCCTTCAGCCGCCGTGGCATCGGCCGCGCGCGCCGCTCCAGCGGCGGTACGCGGCCGGCGGGCGGCGATCGTGCTGATCGCCAGCCCCAGCTTGAACAGATCGCGGCGTTTCACTCAGGCCTAGAAGGTCTTCAGGAACCCGATGAGCGCCCGCTTGTCGGCATCGCTCAACCCGGGCTCATCCGGCTGCAGATTCGTCCCGAAGTAGTGCCCTTTGTTGACGACGAAGTCAGGGCACTTGCTCAGCGTGAGCAGCCGTTCGAGCACCGCGGGGTTCGCGAAGATGTCGATGCCTTTCTTCAAGTCGTGCTGGGCCTGCGACAGCAGCTGGACCAGCTGCTTCTGATGATCGAGCTTTTCCTGCAGCGGCAGATCGGCGCCGAGCATGTCCGCGTTCGCGAGAAGGCTGACCGGCGTGCCCTGCGGAATCGGCCCGATCTCAATCGATCCGTTCCGGAACAGGAACGGGAACAGCCGCTGGCCGACTCCGAGCAGTCCGCGCAGACTGTCCGGCACGTAGCCGTTCGGCACCCAGATCACGCTCTCCGCCGTCGTCCGGTCGATGACGCCGACGCCCGGGCCGTTGTCGTTCGCGAAAGATCGTGATCCTTGCGGCGCTTCTCCGGCCAGAGCATCTGCTCGATCGATTCCTGGAACACGCGCATGCGCGCCTCGACCGACGGGCTCGGATCGAATGGTCCGACGCTGTTGTTCTGGAGGAACGGCGCCGTGGACCACACGCTGACGAGCGACGCGGGTCGAGTGAAGCCGCGTCCGCCCGCCGGCAGCACGAAGTCGGACTCGACGCCCGTCAGCGGATGGCGCACCTTGACGGTGCCGACCGACGGCAGCTCCTTGTACGACGCGGACGAGAAATTGTCCCAGATGTTGCCGGCGATGGCGTTGGTCGCGAGCGGGCTGCAGGCGTTGGTCTGCAGCAGCGTCGACGGAACGCGCAGCTCGGTCGACAGGTAGTTGTCCTCGAGGAAGTCGTCGGCGAGGACGATCTGCGTCATCGTCGCTCTTGAAGTCGTCGGTCTTCGTCCACGCCCAGTACTTGTCCCAGCACCCGAGGTAGTTCTTGCCGTTGCAGTTCTCGAGGTCGAGGCCCGCCGGCAGCGCCGGGATCTTGCTCGAATGGCATCGGGCGCAGCGCTCGGCGAACACGACCTTGCCGCGGCTGCAGCGTCTCGGCATCCTCGGTGAGATAGCTGTTGCCGCCGGGCGCGTCCTTCAGATGATGCGGATCGCGTGCTCTCCAGGAAGAACCGCGCCATGTTCGGCGTCTGCAGTTCGGTCGCGCTGCCAGTAGACGGAGTTCTTTCGCGCGACCGCGATCTCGATCGGCGAGATCGGCTGCCGCCGATGAGCGGACGGAAATGCAGCAGCCACTCCTCGCTGAAGAGGCCGATGTTGAGGTAGACGCGATTCAGCGCGCCGAGCGCGCCGACCGAGTCCGAGCCGTCCTTCAGCACGCGCGGCGTCCACGTCGTGTCGGGCGGCTGAAAGAACTGCGCGAGCGGATCCGCCTGGCGGCACGAAGTCGTTGAACTGCCTGTTGTTCAGCCCGCCGCCGGCGAGCGTCTCCTTGCCCCATTTCTTCGCCAGCGCCCATGCGCGGACCCAGGTAGTAGACCGCGTTCATCGTCCGCGGGTTGTTGATGTTGTCGGTCGAGACGAGCGAGGTGTCGAGCGTCCCGGGCCGCGACGTGTGAAAGAGCTGGATAGAAGAAGCTGCCGCTTGTTCGTCGTCGCCCTGCCAGTTGAAGATGCGATCCCACCAGAAGTACTGCGCGCCGACGTTCGAGCTCAGGTTCTCCCACCGCGGGTTCTCCGGATCGGCGGGCGGCTTGATCGGATTCGGGCCCGACGTGGCAGAACGCGCACGACATGCCGACGCGGTACGGTTTCACGAGATCTTGCGAGAAGTAGTAGTCCGGGTCGCTGTAGTAGCGCTCCGAGTTCCACTTCTTGCGGCGCGTCCTCGTCGAAGTCCGGATTGGGGAACAGCCGCAGGCCGACGATGCCGGTCGGCTCGCCGTAGTAGGAGCCGACGGCACCGTCTGTGCCGCGCGCGCCGATCTGCACGCCCGGGTACTTCGTCTGCGTCCGCGAACGGATCGGGCGGGCAGCTCGGATCGCGCACGTCGAGCCAGAGCCCGTAGCGATTCGGATCGGGGCCGGTCGCTTTCTTGAAGCACGGCTCGTTCACGAGGCCGAGGTACGTCCAGCGTGTGTCGCGGCCGTACTTCATCGATCGGGTGCGACGACAGCGTCTTGAGGAAATCGAGCGTGCCGAAGCTCGTCGCCGAAATCGAATCCCAGAACCGATCGTTGCCGCCGGTCCAGACGATCCACATGTTCCGGCCCTGGATCTCCTCCCGGCTGAGCGGCAGCGCCGCCGTCCATGTCGTGAAAGTAATCTTCGTCGGCTGCGGGGAACGACTGGGGCGCTCGATGCGCGCGCATCGCTTCGTCGAGGACGTGGCCCGGCTGGCCCTGATCCGCGCACCCTGCGGCGACAGCGCCGGCCGCAACGCCTACGACGATGCACATCGCGCGGAAAATTGTCGGTGACATGAACAACCGCATTCGCGTCACGGCTCCTTGAGTTCGGCTGGAAGGTGGGAGCAGCTTACCGCACTCCCGCCGGATTTTCGATCATCGTTTCCCGATTTCTTCGCGCGGGCGGTCGCGAGACGCGAACGACGCGTTATGATGTGCGCGTTTCGCGGCAGTGTTGAACAAGAAAGGAACGTCGATGGCCAAGAAGAAGCCGACACGGCGTGTGTCCACGGCGCGCCCGCGCCTGCAGCCGAGAACGTCGGGCTGGTATGGATGGGTTCCGGATCTTCCCGATCACCGCGATCGCATGTATCAGGTGGCGCGGCCGACGATCGAGGCGCTCCCGCCAAACGTCGATCTCCGCGCGGGTTGTCCCGAGGTCTACGATCAAGGCGACCTCGGCAGCTGCACCGCGAACGCGATCGCCGGCGCGCTCGAGTTCGATCAGATGAAACAGCAGACCGCGGACGTGTTCGCGCCCTCCCGCCTGTTCATCTACTACAACGAGCGGGTGATCGAGAACACGGTCGACGATGATGCGGGCGCGATGATTCGTGACGGCATCAAGAGCGTGGCGAAGCAGGGGGCGCCGCACGAGGCGTTGTGGCCCTACGCCATCGCGAAATTCAAAACGAAGCCGAGCGCTCCTGCATTCAAGGACGCGGCGCGGCACCGCGCGATTCTCTATCAGCGGCTCACGCCGACCTTGCAGCAGCTGAAGGGCTGCCTCGCCGAAGGCTACCCGTTCGTGTTTGGATTTTCCGTGTACGAAAGCTTCGAGAGCGACGCGGTCGCGAAGACGGGCCGAGTGCCGATGCCGAAGCCGAAAGAAAAGCAGCTCGGCGGTCACGCCGTGATGGCGGTCGGCTACGATGACGTGTCCGAACGGTTCACCGTGCGCAACTCCTGGGGACCGACGTGGGCGATCAAAGGCTACTTCACGATGCCGTACGCGTACTCGACCGACGACAATCTCTCTGACGACTTCTGGACGATCAAACAGATCTGACCGCGGCGGAGCACACATGGAAGCGGATCCGACCAAGAAGCCGTTCACTCCCGAGGTTCTCGACAAGACGGTCATTGCCATTCCGCTGCTCGATATCCTCAAGGCGGAGGAGGCGATGCCGCAGCCGCGCCCGCCGCAGCCGGTCATCATCGATATCAATCTCGAATACCGCGACGGGGCCGTCGCGGCCCGTCGCCGCATCAAGGATCATGTCGCGTCGGCTATTCAGCAGTTCGGAACGCCAGGCGTGCGCCAGGGGATCAACGAGGCGAAGAGCGCGTTATCCGAGCAGTATTTTTTTGCCGTCCTCGAAGGTCCGGTGATCCGCGGCATCGTGCGGCTCGACAACCTGGAACGCAAGCCGACCGACCAGCCGGGCGCGCGTCTCCAGCAGCGGGCCATCTATCGCGTCTGGCCGGACTTTCAGATCAACGCGCTGATCAACCGCAGCGTCGCGACGGTCAAGGCCGACGCCGCCCGCTCCTCCTTCTCGGCGCTCGGCCGCGACATCGTCTGGGCCGTCATGGATTCCGGCATCGATGCCAGCCACCCGCATTTCACCGCGCACAAGAACCTGGAACTCAGTCCGGCGCTGCCGCATACGGACTTCACCGCGATCGACGGATCTGGCGAGCCGTTGCGTGACGACTTCGGCCACGGCACGCACGTCGCCGGCATCATCGCGGGCGAGATCCCGAGAGGAGCAGGGAAGGTGGTCGCGCTCTCGCGCCATCGCGATGACCACGGAGAAATCACTTTCGACCGCGTCGATCTCGAGACGATTTCCGGGATGGCGCCGGAGTGCAAGCTTCTCAGCCTCAAGGTGCTCGACGGCAATGGCCAGGGGACTGCGAGCAATCTCATCGCGGCGATCGCGACGATTCAACAGATCAATGGATACGGACGCCGCTTGCAGGTGCACGGCGTCAACATGAGCGTCGGCTACGACTTCGAACCCGAATGGTTCGCATGCGGGCAGAGCCCGCTCTGCGTCGAAGTCGATCGTCTCGTCCGAAGCGGTGTCGTCGTTGTCGTGGCCGCCGGCAACACCGGCTACGGTTTCGCTCAGTCCGCGTTCAGAGGAACGGTCGCGGCGGGAATGGGCCTCACGATCAACGATCCGGGAAACGCAGAGCTCGCGATCACCGTCGGGGCGACACATCGCGACATGCCGCATCTGTACGGCGTATCGTACTTCTCCTCGAAGGGTCCGACGGGCGACGGGCGCCCGAAGCCCGATCTCGTGGCGCCTGGCGAGAAGATCCTCTCGTGTGCCGCCGGCGGCTTGAAAGAGAAGACGCTCGCGCAGGCGAGCGCCGGCCGCGTGGACGAGGCGGCGCCGCCGCCAAGCGGCGAGGATTGCCTGTATGTGGAGGATAGTGGAACGAGCATGGCCGCGCCGCACGTCGCGGGCGTCGTCGCCGCGTTTCTGTCGATCCGCCGCGAGTTCATCGGCCGTCCCGAAGACGTCAAGCGAATTTTCACCTCGAGCGCCACCGACTTGAATCGCGATCGCTATTTTCAGGGAGGAGGGCTCGTCGATCTGATGCGAGCCATCCAATCTGTCTGAGGGCGAGACATGCAGACCGTCGCAGGGTTTCCCTACTTCGAAGTCGAGTTCACGAAAGACGGCGCCGCCAGCGACCCTGCTCAGGTGACGGCGCTGCACGATTTCATCGCGCAGGGAGGCGCGACCGATCTTCTGACGATCTCCCACGGATGGAACAACGACATGGCCGACGCGCGCGATCTCTATGCGCGCTTTCTCGCCGCGGCTCGCGGGGTGCTCGACAGGCGGCTCGTGCCGGCGGCCGCGACGCGGTCGCTCGCCGTGATGGCGGTCTTGTGGCCGTCGAAAAAATTTGCCGACGAAGAATTGATCCCGAGCGGCGCCGCGGCGCTCGGCTCGGCGGTGTCGATCGCGTTCGTGCAGCAGCAACTCGACCGGCTCGACGCGGCGCTGCAGGCGGCGGACAAGTCGCCGACGATCGCGCGCGCTCGCGCGCTCGTGCCGGCGCTCGAGAACAGCCCTAAGGCGCAGGAGGAGTTCGCCAACCTGATTCGTTCGGTGCTGCCGGCAACCGACGCCGAACCGGAAGATGCGTCGACTGACTTCTTCGACCGGAACGGGCAAAGAGTTGATGGATCGGCTGGCAAAGCCCACGATGGCGGGTACGGCGGCGCCGGGTGCGGGCGGGGCGGCGGCGATTCCAATGGGCGGAACGAGCGCGGCGACGGGAGCAGCCGCCGGGCTCGGCGAAACGTTCAGCGGCATCCTGTCGGCCGCGCGAAATCTTTTGAACTACTCGACCTATTACTTGATGAAGGAGCGCGCGGGCACCGTTGGGCGCCGCGGCGTCAACGGCGTGCTGCGCCAGTTGAAGGCTGTCCGTCCCGATTTGCGCATTCACCTGATCGGCCACAGCTTTGGCGGCCGCCTCGTCACCGCGACGGCCGACGGCCCGGCCGGGCAGAGCGCCGTGGGGTTCGACACGCTCACGCTCCTGCAAGCCGCCTTTTCACACAACGGGTTCGGGGCGAAGTTCGACGGTACGCGCGATGGCGGGTTTCGCGCCGTGATCACCGACCGCAAGATTCGCGGACCGATTCTCGTGACGCACAGCATTCGCGATCGCGCGGTCGGGATCGCTTATCCGCTGGCGTCGAGAGTCTCCGGGCAGGACGCGGCGGCGCTCGGCGACGAAAACGATCGATTCGGCGGGATGGGCCGCAACGGCGCTCAGCACACGCCCGAGCGCGTCGTCGGCACCCTTCAGCCCGTGACGACGCCTTACGCGTTCGCGCCGGGCAAGGTCTTCAACCTGAATGCGGATTCGCTGATCGCCGAGCACTCGGACATCTGCCACGACGAGGTGGCCTTTGCATTGCTAACGGCGGTCACATCGTAGCGGCAACAGATCGAATAATGATCGCACTCAGCCTCGGATCGCACGGCGACGAAGTCAGGCGCGTCGAGCAGCGGCTGAAGGATCTCGGCCTGTATACCGGAGCCCTCGACGGCGCGTTCGGCGGCGGCGTGCAGTCAGCTGTCAAAGCGTTTCAGAAGGCTCACGCCCTCCCTCCCGACGGCATCGTCGGTCCGCGCACCTGGGCGCTGCTGATACCGGGCGACGAGCCGCCTGCGGCTCCGTCGCTCGCCAGCCAACCGCTGGCGCAGCGATGTCTCGCGTTGACGGGGACGTTCGAAACGTCGACAGGCAGCCCCGAATGTTATTGCGGCGTGGCCGGCAACTTCGACAAGCAGGGCATCAGTTTCGGCGTGCTGCAGTGGAACTTCGGTCAAGGCACGCTGCAGCCGCTGCTGAGCGAGATGATTACGGCGCATCACGACGTCGCCGAGATGATTTTCCAGGACGACCTGCAGACACTCGTCGGCGTGCTCGGATCGACGCGGCCCGAGCAACTGCGCTGGGCGGCGTCGATTCAGGATCCGCGCCGATTCTCGATTTTCGAACCGTGGTGCGGTTTCTTCAAAGCGCTCGGCCGCACGCCGGAATTCCAGACCATTCAGGTGGAACACGCGGACAGGATCCGGCAGAGCGCCGACGCGATGTGCCGAGCGTTCGGCGTCGCAACCGAACGAGCGCTGGCGCTGATGTTCGACATCTGCGTGCAGAACGGGTCGATCAGCCAGGCGACGTCGGCGACGATCCACGCGGATTTCGATCGGATCGCGGCGGCCGACCCGGCCGACGTGGAAGTGGCGCGGCTGCGATCGATCGCGAATCGGCGCGCCGAAGCGGCGACGAAAGCATTCGTGGAAGATGTGCGCGTGCGCAAACTCGCGATCGCGAACGGCGAGGGCATCGTGCACAACATCCAGTACAACCTCGAGCAGCAGTTCGGAATTCGTCTCGTGCCGTATCGGATGTAAGCGCCGCGAAAACCCGCGGCTTCGGGGTGTCCCATGTCTCCAGTGCGCTTGCCGCTCGCCGATGTCGACGCGGTGCTGGCGGCGATTTCGAACGCGCCGCTCGATTCCTCGTCGCTCGATACCAAACCAATCAGCGCGCCATTTCAGGGCACGCAAGTCTTCGAGTCGGAACAGGTGCCCAAAGTCACCGTGAACCTGCGTGCGGGCGTCGACATTTCACTGTTCAACTCGCTCGACGACAAGGATCCCGACGGCATCCTGATGCCGGCCGGCGCAAAGGACGCGATCGGCGCGGTGAAGCCGTTGCTTGCGCTGTCGACCGATCGTGCGTGGCTCAAGTACCGGATTGACAGCGGGTTGAAAGCGTCCACAGCCACGACCCTGGCCGAGATCGGGTTCGAGCTGGCGGTGGAAGCTGGCGCGTCCGCCACGCTCGCGGAATATCGGGTCCACCAGCGATCGCAATCTGTCCGGGAAGCGCTCGTCGCCGATCTGAGCTGCCGGTCCGCGCTTCGCGCTTGGTGCTGTCCGACGTCGAATCCCTCGCGCCAGGAGAAGCCGTATCGGTGCAACTCGGCGGCACGCTCAAGGTGACCGTGACGCTCACCTGGGCGGATGTGTTCACGGGCGAGCTGGCGCCGCTCAGCGCGCTGCTCAAATCGAGCGCGCTCATCGGACTGCAATTCGATGCCGGGGCGACGCTCAGCGCGAACGTGAAACTGGACGATGATTTTCTCGTCGTCTTCGCACGGGTGGACGACGCCACGTGGCGCGTCGGCGTGCACAAGGCCGAGCGCCGCTCGATTGGCGCCGACGTCCGCGCCGGCATCGACGTGTCGTTCGCGGATCCCAATGCTGTCAGCGCGATCCTCGACGGCGTCGTCGACGGCGTGCTGGCCACGCCGATGGCGCAGATCAAAACCCTGCTGAGCAAGCCGACTCTTGGCGACTTGAGCGACCCGCAGCGCGCGCTCGCCCGGGCGCTCATCGCCCGGCTCGGCCTCGACGCGGTGACCGCGACCCCGGCTGACGTCAGCAAGCGGATCGACGATGTCAGGAACAAGATCGCTGACACGATCCTGGAGATTGCCAAGTCGAAGATCTCGCTGGCGTTCGCCTACGAGTATCAGCGTGTGAGCACATCGGCCGATCTGCTGCAGGCGACACTCTCCCGTGATCGTCTGCGTGAACTGCACGACACGCTCATACGTGGAAATCTGCAGCCCGCACTGACCGCGATTCGCGAATCACGTTCCGGTGTCGGGTTGGAACAGTACCTCAACGAGAAGAAGGTCGAGCGGACCGAGAGCTGGGGTTTCACTCTGGGCATCGGCAAGTGGGCGACGCTCGGCGGCACCGACTCGCGCAGCATCGTGCCCGTGGTTCGCCGCAATATCCGCGACGAGCGTCAGGAGAGCTATCTGGGCGTTCGCGCATACCAGGGCAACTGGATCGGCCAGACCTTCAAGTGGAGCGCCGATTTCAACGCCGAGATGAACGGGTTCGCGGCAAGCCCGCTCGTCGCGCAGTTCTCGTTCGGCATTCATCTCCTCTGGCAGCAGACGATCAGCCGGCTGTCCGAAACCGACGTGGACGTGCTCCTCGACGCGGCGGTTCTCTGGGGCGTGATGACGCAACTCGAAGCGGCGGATGTTCGCGCGCGCCTCGTCGAGCATGCAGGTCGCGCGTGCGATGCGACGGTCCAGATCAAGCTTGCCGACACGGCTCGACAACCGACGCTTCGCAGTGTGCTCGCGGCGCTCGGGTCCGCACCGACGATCGCATCGGCGCTAGGCGCCGCGATGCCGTGGCGCGCCGGCAGCATCGGGCGCACACACGTCGCGACGCGTCGTAATTTGTACGCGCCCTTGTGGCAGATGTACCTCGATGCGCCGGATATGTCGCCGTCGCTGCTCGCGGCATCAGCCAACCACGCCTTTGCCGGTGGGGACTTCGCCGATCTCGGTCATCTCGAGCTCGAGTTCCAGACGATTCGGCCGTATACCTTCGCCGGCCTTGCCGAGCTGAATGGCGATACGCCGGAGCGCGCGAAGGGGTTCCGCCAGGCGCTCGACACCCTGCGAAGCGCGATCGACAACGCGGCACCCAGCCAGCCGACCCTGGGATCGATCTTTCACGATCTATCGGCCTTCTGGGAGCAGTCGCATCATGTGCGCGCCGCCGGCGCGTACTTGCTCGAAGCCGCGCGCACCGCGCGTGTCCTCGACGACCTGAACCGCACGCTGACGTTCACGGTCGACGGGACGACGTCCGTGTTCGGCTGATGCGCGTTCGCTCGTCTGGAATATCGCGCCCAATTCGCGCGCTCCACGATCTGCACCGAGGTAAAGAATGACGCTCGAGCATCTGGACATGGCCATCGCGTTCGCCGTCGTGATGCTCGTCGTGAGCATCCTCGTGACGATCTTCGTGCAGACGGCCTCGGCCGCCATCGGGCTGCGCGGCACGAATCTTCGCTGGGGCGTGGAACAGGTGCTCCGCGTTGTGCATCCCGCGCTCGGCGATCATGCTGGCCGGCTCGCGGATATCGTTCTGCGTCATCCGATTATCTCGGATTCGGCGATGACCAGGTTCGCGTGGGCACGCGAGCTACCGGTGGTGGGCCGATGGGTCGCCCGGCTCCATTACGCAAAAGCAATTCGCGTGCAGGAGCTCATCGGAATCATGGACGTGCTCGCGGGGACCACTCCTGCGCCGCGCGATTTGTCCTCCGCCACCACCGACGCCGAACGCATGGCGTACATCGTCGCGGCCGCCCGTCAGCCTATTCAGGTCGCGGCTGTCGCCGCGTCGACCGCAGGTCCGGCGGGTGGCCTCGCGGAGGAGCTCCGGGTCGCCGTCGAGCCGACGCTTGGGCGGCGCGACATTCGCGGCTGGTTCGACACGACGATGGACCGTGTGTCGCAGCGGTTCGTCACGCACATGCGGCTGTGGACCGTTGCGTTCTCGATCGTGGTGGCGTTTGCGCTCCATCTCGATTCATTCCGGCTGCTGTCGCAACTGGCCGCGAATCCGGACGCGCGTGCGCGGCTCGCCGGCGCGTCGACCGCAATCGAGCGGGTCGCCAGCGCAACATCGGCGGCGCCGACGGGGAACACCGAGGCGGGATCTTGCCGGCGGCGGTAATCAGAACGCCGCGCCGGCACCGCCGCTCCTCTACACGGACGTGATGCGGCGGCAGCTCTCGACTCAGCAGCTCGAGCCGCAGATCGTGCCGGGGTTTTTCCCCGATCGCGTGACCGCGGGCGAGTGGCTTCGCGGAGCGTTGAACGGGATGGGGAAGTCGCCCGCTGAAATCGAATCGGCGATCGCCGAGTACGAACGAGCGGTCGACAATGCGCTGAACACAAACGTCAGCCCGCATGAGAGCGAAGTGCGACGGCTGTCGGATCAGGCGCTCACTGTGCGCGGCCTGCTGAGCGGAACCGGATTTCAGCTGGTGCCCGATCCGTACCACACCTGGGACGTGTCGCCGTGGTGGCCGACTCCCGTGTGGACCGGTGTGAGGTTCGCGACGGCGAAAAACCTCATCCGTAATATCTTTTCAGTACGTCCTGCGAATCTCCATTTCTGGGGCATTCTTTTTTCTGCTGGGCTGCTGAGTCTCGGCGCGCCGTTCTGGTTCAACGCGCTGAAAACATTGAGTGCACTCAAACCGACTGTCGCCAACAAGGAAGATCAGGAGCGACGCGCGCAATAAAGCTGTTGAGAATGGCCGCAACCTGCGCGTAGAATTCGCCACCCGACAACACATGACCGCGCTCCGCATCATCGTCGCTGCGGTCGCTCTGGCCATCGGGGCCGCAGCCGTATGCGGCGCCCGGGCGGAAGAGAAGCGCAACGCGGACAACACGTACGCAGCGGGCAGTGTGATGCTCACAGCTGACGAAAATACTGGCCGCGATACGTGGCATTTCTGGACTGGCGGCAACGAGAAGTTCTGGCGGCAGCTCGCGATCGCGACAGGAGGGAACGTCGATCTGCTCATGTATGCCGATTCGCGGATGCACGGGCGCCGGTTCGAGGCGCTCGGCGTTATCAATCATCCAGGGTGCCGCGCGGCTGCGGCGGCCGATCGATACGGGCTCTGGCTCGATGACTGTTCGGCGGCGGAGCAGATTCCACAGATGCCCGGTGCGCCCATCGGGATCGTGGGCCTTCGGCGGTTCGACAATCCGAAGTTCGACGAGGCGAAGTGGAACCTCGACGCCTATCTGAAAGACAGGAAATCAGCGGAACCCCCGTATCTTGTCGGCATGTCGTGTGCCTTCTGTCATGTCGGCTTCAATCCCGTCGACCCGCCGGCCGATCCGAACAACGCGACGTGGGCGAATCTCTCGCCGACGATCGGCAACCAGTATTTCGACGAAGGTAAGCTGTTCAGTCTGAACATGGCGCCATCGGATTTCCGATGGCACGTCGCCAATCGTCAGCCGCCTGGAACATCCGACACGTCACGGCTCGCGACGGATCACATCGACAACCCGAGCGCGATCAACACGATCTTCAACCTGGCGTATCGCCCAACCTCGGTTGAGAGGATGCGCGATGGTTCGGAGCGGCCCGTGCCGCACGTGTTGAAGGACGGGGCCGACTCGATCGGGATCGCCGGCGCGTCGCTGCGTGTTTACCTGAACATCGGGATGTGCGGCGACTACTTGATGACGCTGCACGATCCGATCGACGGCGTCAAAAGGCCGCAGGCCGCCTTTGACATGGATCATGCACGGGCATCGTGCGAAGACTGGCGCAACACCGAAGCGCGGATGTCGGCGGCGGAAGCGTTCCTGAAAACCGCGACGCCGCTGAAGCTCGCGTCCGCGCCGGGCGGCGAGAAGTACCTCACAGCGAGCGCGGAGGTTGTGCGCCAGGGGAAAGTCGTGTTCGCGGACTCGTGCGCGGTCTGCCACTCGAGCAAGCAGCCGCCCCCCGGGACACCAGATCGCAAGCAGTGGTTTCGCGAGTCCGTGCTCGCCGACGATTTCCTGACCGGCAACTTCCTCTCAGACGACACACGGCATCCGGTCACGAGCATCGGCACGAACATCGGACGCGCGATGGCGTCCAACGCGACGCGCGGCCACATCTGGGATCAGTTCTCGTCCGACACCTACAAGGCGCTGCCGGCCGTCGGAACCGTGGCGGGATTGTTCAATCCGCGCGATCCGGCGCACCCGATCGCATTCGCGCTTCCGGCCGGCGGCCGCGGCTATTACCGGACGCCGTCGCTGACGAGCGTCTGGGCAACGGCGCCGTACCTCCACAACAACTCAGTCGGGGCCTTCATCAAAGATCCCTCGGTGTCCGGCCAGGATGCTCGCCTTCTCCGACGGCATCGAGAAGATGCTCTGGCCCGAGAAGCGGCTCGGCACGCAGTCGATCCCGGTCACGACGACGGACAGTTTTGTCGCCATTCCGGGAACGACTCGAAGGCTCCGCGTGCCGATGGGCACACCGATTGACTATCTCGCGAACGTCGATCCGACCGAGCTGGCGCGCCTCGCCGCCGCGTTGCCGATCGTGAACCTCGCGCTCACGCTCACGCCCGACGATGTGCTGTTGTCTGCATTGATGAAGCGCAATCTCGCGCCCGATTTCGTCCTCGATCGCGGGCACGTGTTCGGCGCGGCGTTGCCGGACGCGGACAAACGCGCGCTGATCGAATTCCTGAAAACGTTCTGAAGGGGTGGCCCGATGCCGAACGATGTGCTGTTTCAGCCGCTGACGTTCAAGAACCTCACGGTGAAGAATCGCATGTTCCGGTCGAACATCGCCGGGCGCCTCGACAACTACGACGGCTCGGGCAATCAGGCGCGCATCAACTGGGAAGTGAAGTTCGCGCAGGGCGGCGTCGGCGCGATCATCTCGTCGTTCGTGCCGGTGCAGATCCGCGGCCGGATCATGCCCAACTACGCGACGATCGATACGCGACGAGCGGATTCCGTTCTGGCGCAAGGTCGGCGAGGCGGTCCACCAGCTACGACTGCAAGTACATCCTGCAGCTCAGCCACGGCGGCCGGCAGCGCGACGTGCCCGGCATCGAGTACCCGATCGGCCTGAGCTCGACCGACAAGAACGACCCGCTGCACGGGTTCGAGTGCCAGCGGATGACGACGGCCGACATCAAGGAGACGGTGCAACGCGTTTGCCGAAGGCGCGCGGCGCGCGCGCGAGGCGGGCCTCGACGGCGTCGAGCTGCACGGCGCCAACGGCTACCTGATCACGCAGTTCCTCAGCTCGGCGATCAACGATCGCACCGACGAGTACGGCGGCCCGCTCGAAAACCGCGCGCGCTTCGTCATCGAGATCGTCAAGGCGATCCGCGCGCAGGGTCGGAGCCGACTTCCATCTGCAGATGAAGATCAGCGCGACCGAGCACAACAACGCGCTGCTGTTTCTGAAGCTGGAAGGGCCGGGCAACACGTGGACGACTCGATCCAGGTCTGCAAGTGGCTGTTCGAGGCCGGCGTCGACAGCATCCACGTGTCGACCGGCAGCTCGTTCCCGCATCCGCGAATCCGGCGGGCGCCGATTTCCCGGTCGACGTGCTGGCGAACACCTACGAGCAGCTGGCCTCGAGCGGCGCGCAACACGTTCCGGAACTTCCTGCTGTTCCGCGGCGATCTCACCGGGCCAGCTGTTCAAGAAGCAGTGGCTCGACGCGGGCGTGCCCGCCGACCAGATCGAAGGGCTCAACCTGCCCGGACGCGCGCGCGATCAAGCAGGCGGTCTCGGTCCCGGTGCTCTGCACCGGCGGCTTCCAGACCGCGTCGGTCATCCGCGACGCGATCACGCGCGGCGACTGCGACGCGGTCAGCATCGCGCGGCCGCTCGTCGCCAACAACGATCTGGTGAAGCAGTTCGCCGCGGGCAAGCGACCGCGCCGACCGGCCGTGCACCTACTGCAACAAGTGCCTCGTCCACGTCGTCGAGCACCCGATCGGCTGCTACGAGGAGAGCCGGTTCGACAGCCGCGACGAGATGGTGGCGCGAAGTCATGTCGGTCTTCCATCCGCCGCCGTTCGCGTGAGCGCCGAAGCGATGCGAGACGCGGTGCTTCGAATCATGACGTGCGTCCGGCTGGCCGTGGCCGCGGTCATCGTCGTGGCTGCGATCTGGGTCGCCGTGTCGCTCGACGACCGATCGGCCGGTCGACCTACGACGACATCGCCGAGCACTTCAAGTACGGGTCGATCGGCAGCGAGCCGGGCGGATCGCTCCTCGCGCCGGTCGGCGGCGTGCTGCCGCCGTACTGGGTCTTCAAGGCGCTGCCGTCGATCTGCAGCGACAAGCTGCCGGGCGGCTACGCCTCGCTCGGCTTCGATCTTCGAACCGGATCACGATCTGCCGATCGGCGTGTCGCGGCGCCGCCGGCTCGGGATCGACCAGGTCGGGCTCAACTGCGCGCGTGTGCCACACCGAGCACCGTGCGCGACACGCCGACGGCGCGCGCCGCGCATTGTTCTCGGCATGCCGGCGCAGCAGCTCGATCTGCAGTCGCTTCGTCCAGTTCGTGCTGGACTGCACGCTCGACAACCGGACTGACGGCCGAGAGCGTGCGCGGGACGACTGCCGAAGACGCGGCGGTCACGTTCGCTGTTCGAGCGGCTGCTGCTGCGCGTCGGGTCTGGTCGATCGGCTGAAGATCCAGACGCTCGACCTGCGGAACCGCATCGCGCCGATCCTCGTCTGACCGTCGTGCCGCGCTGGGGCCGCGGCCGCGTGGACACGTTCAATCCGTACAAGGCGATCCAGTTCAACTGGCGGCTCGACCAGCTGCCGCCGTCCGAGCTGATCGGCGCCTCCGACTTTCCGTCGCTCTGGAATCAGACGCCGCGCGAAGGCATGCACCTGCACTGGGACGGCGACAACGACTCGGTCGACGAGCGCAACCTGAGCGCCGCGCTCGGCGCGGGCGTGACGCCGGTCACGGTCGATCACGCGGCCATCAAGCGGGTCCGCGACTGGATCTGGACGCTGCCGCCGCCGACGTATCCGTATCCCATCGATCGGTCGCTCGCCGCGCGCGGCGCCACCGTCTACCAGCAGCACTGCCTCGAGTGCCACGCCGGACAACCGGTTCCGCGACGGCGTGAAGGAAGGCGCGCGGGTCGGCCTGGTCGAGGACATCGACCGCGATCGGCACCGATCCGCATCGGCTCGATTCGTACACCGACGGAGTTCGCGGCGAATCAGTACGCGCTGTATCCGGAGTCCGAATACCGGTTCACGCACTTCCGCAAGACGCACGGCTACGCGAACCAGCCGCTCGACGGCATCTGGCTGCGCGGGCCGTATCTGCACAACGGGTCGGTTCCGACGCTGCGCGATCTGCTCGAAGCCGCCGGAACGGCGGCCCACGGTGTTCTATCGCGGCTACGACGTGTTCGATCAGGCAGAACGTCGGCTTCGTCTCGGACGTGCCGGCAGAGCGACGGGCGCATGTTCTTCCGGTTCGACACGTCACATGCCGGGCAACGGCAACGGCGGGCACCTGTACGGCACGACGCTGTCCGACGCCGACAAGCGGGCGATTGTCGAATACATGAAGACGTTCTAGCGAAGGAGCACGATGAACACGCAACTCGAAATCGGCGCGTCGTGGTTCCGGCGCGTCGTCTGGCTCGGCATCATCGCGAACCTCGCGCTGGCGATTCCCACGTTGATCGTGCCCGACCGGATGCTGGCGCTCTCGGGCTTTCCATCGGCGGCAACCGCTGATGTGGCCGCGGTTCGCGGCGCTGCTGCTGATCCTGCTGAGCCTTCTCTACATGCCCGGCGGCGATCGATGTCTATCGCTACCGCGCGACCGCGTGGCTCGCGGTGCTGGCGCGGCTCGCCGGCGTGCTCTTCTTCGTCGGCTTTCAGCCCAGCGTGTATCGCATGCTCGGCGGCTTCGACCTCGTGTTCTTCATTCCCGAAGCGATTCTCCTGACGCTCGCGCTCAGGAATGCACCGGCGGGTGCGGCATACGCCGCAACCGAGCGGGACCGCATCATGACCACAGTGTTCCTTCGATCGCGACGGCACCTGATCTGGCTGATCGTTCTCGCGCTTGCCGCGGTTGGCGGCGTCGTCGACGTACGTGAAGTTCTTCCGCGAGGAGCCGCCGCCGTATCTTCGCGTCCGACGAGGAGCACTTTCTGTTCGGGTCGGTCGGCACCGAGGAGCAGCAGGGGATTCCGTATTGGATCTGGCTGGTGCTGCCGCGCGTCTTTCCGGAGTATCTGCCCGCGCCCGGCGGCTATGCGTCGATCGGGCATGCTGTCGAAGGACGGCCACGAGATGCCGATCGGCCTGTCGAAGGTGACGATCGGTTTTCCGCGCGTCGGCATCAACTGCGCGATGTGCCACACGGCCAGCTTCCGAACTTCGCCGCGAGCGATCTGCCGACGATCGTCCCCGCCGCGCCGTCGCATCAGACCGGCGCCGCAGCAGTACCTGCGGTTCCTGTTCGCGTGCGCGTCCGACCCGCGGTTCACGGCCGACACGATCATGGCGGAGATCGCGAAGAACTACAGCCTGTCGTTCGCTCGATTCGGCTGCTGTACCGCTTCGTGATCATCCCGCAGACCCGGCGAGGCGCTCCTGCGCCTGCGCGACAGCGACGCGTGGATGCACGCGGAATCCGGACTGGGGCCGCGGCCGCATCGACCCGTTCAACCCGGTGAAATTCGCGCATCCTGGCGCAGCCGGTCGACGCAGACCATCGGCAACTCCGACATGGTGCCGCTCTGGAATCTCAAGCAGCACGAGGGCTACGCGTATCACTGGGACGGCCTGAACACGAACCTGCAGGAGGTCGTGCTCTCGTCGGCGCATCGGCGACGGCGCGACCCAGAAGTGGGTCGATCGCGACTTCGCGAAGTGGAACAACACCGATGCCGCGAGGAGATGTCGAGCCTGCGCCGCGTCGAGAACTACATCCGCAACGTGCAGCCGCCGAAGTATCCGTTCCCGATCGATCGCGCGCTGGCGGCCGCTGGCGCATCGGTCTACAAGGCGGCGTGCGCCTCGTGCCACGCGCTCGGCGGCGCTCGCACGGGCACCGTGATTCCCGCTCGCCGAAATCGGCACCGATCGGCATCGCCTCGACATGTGGACGCCGGCGTCTGCCGACGGCGTACAACGCGTACGGCGAGGGCACGCGTGGAAGTTCTCCGCGTTTCGAACAACCGGCGGCTACGTGTCGGTGCCGCTCGACGGCCTCTGGCTGCGCGCGCCGTATCTGCACAACGGATCGGTGCCGTCGCTGACCGACCTGCTCGAGCCGGCCGCTCAGCGGCCGACGCGGTTCTGGCGCGGATACGACGTCTACGATCCGGTGCGCGTCGGATTCGTGACGAGTGGTCCGGAGGCGGAACGTCTCGGCACGTTCTTTGACATCACACGGCCGGGCAACAGCAACGACGGGCATCCGTATGGGACCGACCTTTCGCCGGCCGACAAACGCGCGCTCATCGAGTACTTGAAAACGCTCTGACCAGCGGGGGATCCATGGCGCTGTATGCCTTCGACGGAACGTGGAACGAGGAGAAAACCAACGACACGGTCTACGCGAACACGAACGTCGCGCGCTTTTTCGACGCCTATCACGCGCGCTCCGGTACCGACGATGTGTATGAGCAGGGGATCGGCACGAAACTCGGCGCGATCGGCCACGCGATCGGCGGCGCGTTCGGCGCCGGGGAGCTGGATCGCCTGGAGCGCGCCTACAGCCGCCTCTGCCAGAACTGGATGATCAAGAACGACAAGATCATCGATCTGGTCGGCTTCAGTCGGGGCGCCGCGACATGCCTCGATTTCTGCAACCTGATCGTCCGACGCGGAATCAGAGATCCGGTCACCCACGACAAGCGAAACGATACCCCGCGGTTTCGGTTCGTCGGGCTCTTCGACGTCGTCGGTGCCTTCGGGGCAGGCGCCGTGCTCTTCGATCTGCCCGTATTCAACCTGGGGCATCACCTGAGCATCCCGCGCGAGCAGATCGACTACTGCTTCCACGCGATGGCGCTCGACGAAGTGCGCACCTCGTTCAACGTGATCCGCGTTGCGTGGCGCGCACGAGGTGTGGTTCCGCGGCGTCCACGGCGACGTCGGCGGCGGCGATGCGAATCGAGGTCTGAACGACATCACGTTGAAGTGGATGCTGCTGAAGGGCAAGGGCGCGGGCCTTCCATTCACGCCAGACGACATTGCCTCGCTACAGCCCGATGCGAGCTGTCCGCCGCACCTGCACGACCTGCCGTCCATCTGGCGTCCGATGGGCGCGAATGATCTCCGGCACTACACCGTGCAGGCGCTGGAGAGGTGCCGGCCGCTTCCCGCCGCGGGCCCAATCGAGGATGCGGCGGCAGAGGTCATCGCGCAAAAGGTCGGCGAACGCGGCGTGAGCGCGGACGCTCAAGCCGGGGGCGTGACCTAGTGCAGCGAGACCGCATCGAAGAGCTGTTCTACGGACGGCCGGAGCAGCAGCGGCGATTCACCCAGGACTTTCCGATCCTGCCCGACGTCTGGATTGTGTACGGACGCGCCCCGGCCGATCGCATTGAACTGCTTCTCACCCCGCACAACGAATCCGATGCCGCCACGCTGGCAGCGGCGCTGCGACAGCGGCTCGAACACGAACGCACCTCGATCGATGGCCGATGGCAGGCCGCGCATCCTGGAATGCGTCCGCCGCGCGTGCTCTTCAACGAATCGGTCGTGCTGGCGGGGCTTTCGTTCTGGGAGCTCCTGCGAGACGCCTTGCCGCTCACCGACTGGTGGAAGCGCGCGATCGCCCCGCTCGGCGCCGATTGGAGCCGTGCCCGTCTCATCGAGCTGGCGGGACGACTGAACGACAGCCGCAGCGGAGGGGCGCCGCTTACGATCGGCATCGACTCGCGGCTGCTCCTGAAACTCATTCGCATCGCGGCCTGCATCGAGAGCGAACGCGAAGGCCAGCCGATTCCTGAAGTACCTGTCGATCAGCCTGCGCTCACGCCCGCCGAGATCGAGGCGTTCGCCAGACTGTTCGAGGGCCTCGAGCAGCCGCAGCCGTCGCACGCCGGCATCCTGTGGAGCGCGAGCCTCAATCGCCAGGCGAGCACCGGCGTATGGCGATCGCGCCTCACCGTCAAAGCGGATGCGGCGGCGAGACTCTTCGACGCGAAGACGGCTGGCATTCGATGGGCGGTGCTCGACACCGGTATCGACGCGCGCCACCCTGCGTTCAAACGGCGAGACGCCTCGGGCGCAATCCGGCCGGCCGACCCCGCGGCCGCGGGCGACGATGCGTTGAACAGTCGGGTGGTGAGGACATACGACTTTCTCCGCATCAAGGACCTGCTCGATCCCGACGCGCCGATTCAGGCCGTCGGCGGCGACGCCGACGCCAGCCGGCTGCAGCCGCTTCGCGATGAGCTCGCGCGCAGCCTCAAGATGGGGCGCGCGATCGATTGGACGCTGCTCGAGCCTTTGCTTCGCATCCCGCATTCGGCAGGCGGCTACAAACCGCCCCAGGTACGATTCCCACGGCACGCACGTCGCCGGCATCCTCGCGGCGAACTGGCCCGAAGCGGCGCAGCAGACGCCGATTCAGGAGCCGCTCTACGGCGTCTGTCCCGACCTCGAGATCTACGATCTGCGCGTGCTGCCGGACAACCCGAGCGACACGGCCGACGAGTTCACGATCATCGCGGCGCTGCAGTTCATTCGTCATCTGAACGCGCACAAAGATCTCATGTTGATTCACGGGGTCAACCTGAGCCTGTCGGTGCCGCACGACGTGGCCAACTACGCATGCGGCCGCACGCCCGTCTGCGAAGAGTGCGAGCGCGTCGTCGCCAGCGGCGTCGTCGTGGTGACGGCGGCCGGCAATCGCGGGTTCGACAAACGCGAACGAGAGCCGGCGGCGTTTGGTGACTATCGGTACATCAGCATCACGGATCCCGGGAACGCGGACGGCGTGATCACGGTCGGATCGACGCATCGCATGCTGCCGCACAACTACGGCGTCTCGTACTTCTCGAGCCGCGGTCCGACCGGCGATGGCCGCCGAAAGCCCGATCTCGTTGCGCCCGGCGAGCGCATCGATTCCTGTGCGCTCAACGACTACTTCGGCACGATGGACGGCACGAGCATGGCGGCGCCGCACGTGAGCGGTGCGGCGGCGCTGCTGCTGGCGCGGCACCGCGAGCTCATCGGCAATCCACGACGAGTAAAGGAGATCCTCGCCCGCACGGCCACCGACCTTGGCCGCGAACCTCGATTTCAAGGCGCGGGCATGGTCGATGTGCTTGCGCGCGATTCAGTCGATCTGACGGCGAACCGTATGCGATTTGCGCTCGAGGCGATGCAAGCTCACGATGGCGACTGCCTGCTGCTGCACTACGAACCGGCGGGCGCGCCACCGGTGCGCGTGCTACTCGATGGCGGCTCGCAGATGATCTTTCAGTCGGTCATCAAGCCACGGATCGACGAGCTGCGCGGTCAGGCACCGCTCGATCTCAGGATGGCCATCGTGACCCACATCGATGCCGATCACATTACCGGGATTCTCGATCTCTTCAAGGCTCTGTCGGAGATGCACGACGACGGCGAGGATCCGTTCTGCCGGATTCGCACGCTGTGGCACAACGCGTTCACCGACGTGCATGGCGACACGCCGGCCAGCATCGAGTCGGCAGCAGTGAGCGCGTCCATCGACGGTCGTATCGTGCCTGGTCTCGACGAGGTGACGCAGGCCGTGGTGGCGAGCGTGCCACAAGGCAATCAGCTTCGAGGGTACGCCACACGCCTCGCGATTCCGATCAACGAGGGCGCGGGCGGACCGATTCTGCTCGCACCAGAGCAAGGCCGGTTGACGGTGAACGTGGCGAACGGCCTGACGTTCACCGTGCTGGCACCGCACAAGGCACAGGTCGATCGGCTCGAAGCGGAGTGGAACAAAGCCAAGGCGGCGCATCCGGCCGAGCCGGCGGCACAAGCCGCCGATTATCTGAACAACACCGTGCCGAACATGTCGAGCGTCGTCGTGCTCGCGACCGCCGCCGTTGGTGGCGGCGCAGAGAAACGGATGCTGTTGACGGGGGACGCGCGCGGCGATGTCATTCTCGACGCGCTGGACATCGCGGGCATCAGCCAGAACGGCCGCTGTCATTTCGACCTGCTCAAGGTGCAGCATCACGCGAGCAGCCACAGCACGACACAGGATTTCTTCGAGCGCGTGACGGCCGATCACTACGTGATCTCCGGCAACGGCAAGGATGGCAATCCGCATCCCGACGCGCTGCGATGGCTGTCGAAGGCGCGGCACGGACAGCCTATTCAGGCCTATCTGACGAATCGCAGCGGATTGAACGATCTCAGCGCCATGTTCGATGCGTTCCTCGCCGAGGAGGCGCAGCAGGAGCCGACGCACGTCTATCGATTTCGGCAGGATCCGGCCTTGTCAATCACCGTGGAACTGGCGAGTTGACCATGAATCAAGTCATCGAACCACCATTCGGCGACATCTGGGACGGGCTCAAGGAAGGACGGGTGATTCCGTTTCTCGGGGCGGGCGCTTCGCTCGTCGGCCGCGATCCGACGCACCCGTGGCAGTCCACCGACTCGCTTTTTCTGCCGAACGGCTCCGAGCTGGCGCACTACATCGCCGAGCGCGCTGGATTCCCCGCGCAGGATCCGCACGACAGCGACGATCTGGCAAAGGTCTCTTCGTACGCCGCCGACGTCTCGGGCCGCCCCATGCTGCGCCGCCGCCTGCGCAGCGTGCTCAACAAGGCGTTTCAGTGCGGCGCGCTTCACAAGATGCTCGCGGAAATCCCCACGCATCTGATGATCGTCGTCACCAACTACGACACGCTGCTCGAGGAGGCGTTTCGCGCGGCGGGAAAACCCTTCGATCTCATCGTCTATCCGGCGGAGCGGGCGGCCTTCGGCAATTCGCTGTTGTGGTGGCCGAACGGGCAGAAAGAGCCGGTTCCGATCGAGGCGAAGGAGCTGGACCTCGATTTCGAACGCACCACCGTCATCTACAAGATGCATGGCACGGTCTGGCCGGACGGCGAGCAGTGGGACAACTTCGTGATCACCGAGGAGGACTACATCGAATTTCTGTCGCGGATGACGACGAACACGAGCTCCGCGGTGCCGGCGCAGTTCTATCAGTACTCGCGGAATCGCAGCTTCCTGTTTCTCGGGTACGGCCTCCGCGACTGGAACCTCCGGGTCGTGCTGAGAAATCTTCGTCGGCAGTTCGAGGGGCCCGGCGGAGCGGATCAGGCGGGGGAGAACGACGTGCCGTCCTGGGCGATTCAGCGGAACCCGTCGCCGCTCGAGCAGTGCCTCTGGGAACGCCGCAACGTGAAGATCTTCGACATGGACATCAACGACTTCGTGACCAAGTTGTCGGCCTGGAAAAGCCGTGGCTGACGATACGGCCGCGGATTTCTGTCCGTATGTGGGGCTGCAGCCGTTCACGCTCCGCGACCGCGCGTATTTCTTCGGACGCGAGCGCGAGCAGCGGATCATCGCGGCCAATCTCTTTGCCGCGCCGCTGACGATCCTCTACGGGCCGAGCGCCGTCGGTAAAAGCTCCGTGCTCCAGGCCGGCGTCGTCCCACGCCTCGCCGCAGAGCCTCATACGGCGATTCTGTATTTTGCGACCTGGCAGGGGGAGAGTTACCTCGCGAAGCTGAAGAACGATTGCCGCGCCGCCGTCCAGCTCGCGCACGGCAAGCCGGTTGAGGTCGACGATGCGCTGCCACTCGACGAATGGATCGCGGCCGTGCGGCTCCAGTTCCGCGGCACGCTGCTGATGATGTTCGATCAGTTCGAGGAATATCTTCTCTATCACGGCGAATCCGACGACAGCGCATTCGACGGCGAGCTGGCGCGCGTCATCAATCGACCCGAGGTACGCGCCAATATTCTCATCGGGCTGCGCGACGACAGCCTGTCGAAGCTGAATCGGTTCAGCAAGCGGATTCCGAACCTGATGGGGAACACGCTGCCGCTGCGCCGGCTGACGCCCGAAGCGGCGCGGCAGGCCATCGTCGGTCCCATCGAGCAGTTCAATCGCCAGTTTCCCAGCGGACGTCAGGCGAGCGTCGAAGAGGCGCTCGTCGTGCGCGTGCTCGACGAGGTCCGCACGGAGAAGGTGGCGCCGAGTCTCTCGGGCGGCGTCGCGGGAGTGCACGCGGCGGAGGAGCGCGGGCTCGTCGAAACGGCGTATCTGCAGCTCGTCCTGACAGAGTTGTGGCGCGCCGCCAGCGCACGCACCGGCGCTCGCGTGCTCGACTCGGCGACGCTCGACGCACTCGGCGGCGCGAAAGCGATCGTCCGCCGTCACGTGAGCGTCGAGCTCGCCCGGCTCTCGAAAGAGGGCCGCGAGATCGCGGTGCGGCTGTTTCAGCACCTCGTCACGCCGAGCGGGGCGAAATACGCGCTTCGCACCGAGGACCTCGTGGCGCTCGCCGGGGTCCCGCGCGAACGCGTCACGCCGGTGCTGACGGCGCTCACCGCGGCGCGGCTGCTGCGCCGCATCGATCCGCCGGAGCGATACGAGATCTTCCACGATGCGTTCGCCGTCGCGATGCTCGAGTGGCGCCAGGAGTACGTGCAGCACCGCCGTCAGCGAATGCTGGTGCTGTCCGCGGTCGGGTCGGCGGTCGTCTTGCTCGTCGTCGTCGGCACCGTCATGTACTTCTTTCATGAGCGGCGCGACAAAGCGGACCTGCAGCGTCAGCTGCAACTGGCGATCGGCACGGCCAGCAGCGCCGCCGAGTCGGCGACGAAAGCGACGGAATCGGCGCAGCAGGCCATTCTCGGCGCACAGCAGTCGGAAGAAGCTCGGCGACTAGAAACGGAGCTGCAGCTGCAGGCGCCGCATCTCGATGCACCGGCCAAAGCGGCTCTGCAACAACGCGCGACGACGGCGCGAGCCACGTCGGATGAAGCCAAGGTGCGATCCAGGCAGCTCGATTCGCAATCGAAAGTGGCTGCGCAGGCGACCGAAAAAGGGCTTCAAGACCTGACGCAGATCGCGCGCGACAAGGGCATCGCCGTCCCTGCCATCGCCAATAGCCCGCTGACGGGTCCGGTGAACGACAAATCGGAGGCAGTCACGGCGGCACCGGTCGCTCCGCTCCAAGCCCGAACCGGCCGCACCGGCCGATGCAAAGACCGTCACCGGTAACTACAAAGACACCTACAAGAAAGCGATCGAGGCCAAGAATCAGAAGCGATGGCAGCAGGCCGAGGAGCTTTTCGAGACCGCGCTCAAGCAGAACGGATCGGAAAGCACCGAGCGCATCAACATCTCGGGCTTCGGCAACGTCGAACCGTACGTTCCGAAGTACTACCTCGGCGTGGTGTTCAAGAATCTCAACAACTGTCCGGCTGCGTTGAAGCAGTGGGAGGACTCCGAACACGACAACGCGATTCAAAAGACGAACTTGTATAAATCTCTGCTCGAGAATCGTGACGCGTGCGCGAAAAAGCACTAGCGACGGCAACCAGGAGGGAACAATCATGGGAACCGTAATCGTGAAGGCGCGAAGGCTCGCATTTGCGGCGTTGCTCGCCGCGGCAGCGGCAGCGTTGGTGCAGTGCGGCGGCGGATCCTCCGCCACGCCAACGACGCCATCGGCAACGGCGGCCCTGCAATCCGTCTCGCTCAGTTCCACGTCAACCGCCGGCGGTAACACCGTTCAAGGAACGGCGACCCTCACCGCGGGCGCGCCCACGGGCGGCGCGACAATCGCGCTGTCGAGCAGCAACACATCGGTCGCGACGGTGCCGAGCAGCGTCGTCGTGCCGCAGGGATCGGCGAGCGCCACGTTTACCGTGACGGCGTTGACTGTCGGTTCGACCACGACGGCGACCATCTCCGGCAGTTACTTGAATGTGACGCAGAGCGCGCCACTGTCGGTGACGGCTCAAGGCGTCCATGCGGACTTCGTCGTCACGCCCGATGCGGGAACCACAGTGTCCGCGGGTCAGTGCTCGGCGTCGCAAGTGTCGGGCACATCCACGCAAAAGCTCCTCTGCACGTTCGACGCGAGCAGCGCCGCGCCCATTTCCGGCATCACCGAATATCGATGGACGCTGCCGGGCACGTCGGCCGCGCAATTCGGCGTGAAGTTGTCCGATCCCATCATTCCGTGCGGAGGGTTTTCGTCCGCGGGCACGCAGAAGGACGTCATCTTGTCCATCACTGCGCCGGGCGGCACCGACAGCACGACGAAATCGATCACGTTCGTCAAAGGCGCTCCGTGTTGAACGCCGGCTCTCGGCGGCGAGAGCGATTGCCGACGATTGCCATCGCGGCAATCGTCGCCCTCGTCGCCGCGCAACCCGCGCTCGCCCAGTCGACCGCGCAGATTCCCGCTGCAGTTCGATTTTCAGACTCCAGGCGCGCGAAGCATGGGAATGGGCGGAGCGTTCATTGGCGCCGCGGACGATGCGTCGGCCGCGTTCACGAATCCGGCGGGCCTGGCTTTTTTGACCGCTGCCGGAAAACGTGAGTTCACGGCTGAAGGCCGGTTCTCGAGCGTCGAGACGCCGTTTCTGTCGGGTGGGCGAATCAGCGGCGCCGTGACAGGGAACGGCATCGACACGGTACCGAATCCAATCTACGGCACCGACACGGATCGCGAGGCGCGGCCCGGGTTCTTGTCATTCCTCGTGCCGGTCGGCCCAGTCGTGATCACGGGCTACCGCCATGAAATGGTGAGCCTCGAAAACACGTTTTTCTCCGACGGCGTGTTCGAGCGGTTCACGTTCGCCGGCATCACCGACGACAACAACCGCGAGATCCCGCTCGGCGGCACGCGGCGGATTCAGATCAGCAGCTACGGTGGTTCGCTCGGGTACAAGGTGAGCGAGCAGGTGGCCGTCGGAGTCGGGCTGGCGGTGAATCACTTCACGCTGCAGTCGGACTTCGCGCGCTTCGGCTTCGCATCGTCGATCTTCGGTCCGGTCAACCGCGACATTCAGAGCGCGACGGCCACGCAGACCGGCGACGATCTGGGCCTGTCTGCGAACGCAGGGCTACTCATCAAAGTGAACGAGCGCGTGCAGGTGGCCGGCACGGTCCGCCGGGGCGCGCGCTTCGAGTTCACCCAGCGCGATCGGGTTTTCGACGCGGGACTCGATCTGACCCGCACCGGTCATTTCAAGGTCCCGGACGTCTGGGGCGCCGGGCTGCAGTGGCGCGTGGGCGAAAACACGCGCGTGCTCGTCGACTACGACCGCGTCCAGTACGGCCAGCTCAAACACGACTTCATCGATATCCAGTCGCTTTCATCCGGCCGCCAGGATCAAATTGAGCTGGACGATGCGAACGAGGTGCACGGAGGGATCGAGTATCAATGGCTGCGCTCGGGAGACGCGAAGCCGCTCGCGTTTCGCGGCGGCGCCTGGTTCGACCCGGCGCACGCGCCGCGCTACATCTCGACGCCGGCGCACGATCAATTGGACGTGCTCCTCAGCGCCGCGCTGCCTGGAGGCGCCGATCTGGTCCACTACGCGTTCGGTGCCGGCGTGCTCCTCATGAACAGCCTGGAGTTGAACGGCGCGGCGGATGTATCCAAGCGCACGACGTCCGCGACGGCATCGGTGGTTCTGAGGTTCTGAAGCCGCCGCGCGCGTAAGGCCTCATCGCGTACACTCGATCGTTCCAATGGCCGCACAGACGACCGACCGTACCCGGAGCTCTCCTCGCCGCGGATCTGGACGGCGGCGTACAAGGAGCTGTCGGCGCTCGATCGACAGGCGCCACTCGATCCCGCGAACCTCGAACGGCTCGGTATCGCCGCCTCCCTGGCCGGCGAAGAGGCGCGCAGCATCGACGCGCACACGCGTGCGCACAACCTGGCGCTCGAGCGAGGGGACACGCGACAGGCCGCTCGCTCCGCGTTCTGGATCGCATTTGCGTTCATCGGCGCCCGCGAGCTGACCCGCGCAAGCGGCTGGGCCGCGCGCGCACGGCGGCTGCTCGAAGAAGATCGGCACGACTGCGTCGAGTGTGGACTGGTGCTGCTGCCGCGGGCGCTCGAGGAGATCGCAGCCGGCGACCTCGTCGGCGCGGAGGCGACCTTCGCCGAAGCCGAGCGCGTCGGCGAACGCTTCGCGGACCACGACCTCACAAGCCTCGCGCGACAGGGGCGCGGACGCGTGCTGGTGGGGCTCGGCCGGGTGCGCGAAGGCGCGGCGCTTTTCGACGAGGCGATGGTGGCGGTCACCGCCGGCGAGGTGACGCCGATCGTCTGCGGCGTCGTTTACTGCAGCGTCATCTCCGCGTGCTTCGAGATGCTCGACCTTCGGCGCGCACAGGAGTGGACCGAGGCGTTGAACCAGTGGTGCGAAGCGGACTCGGATTCGGTGCCGTACCGCGGCGAATGCCTCACGCACCGCGCGGAGATCCTGCGGCTGCGCGGCCGATGGAGTGAAGCGCTCGATCTCGGGCGGCGCGCCTACGACGCGCTCGTCTCCGCGAAACATGTCGGCCAGGGTATGGCGGCTTATTCGCTCGGGGAACTGTACCGGCTGCGCGGCGACGTCGGTGCCGCCGACGAGGCGTATCGGCTCGCCGCGGAGCATGGGTGTTCCCGCATCCGGGTCTGGCGCTGCTGCGGGCGGCACAGGGCCAGCTCGACACCGCCCGCGCCGCAATCGAGCGCGTCATCGCCGAACCTGCCCGCGGCTGTCAACGCGCCGACATTCTGACGGCGGCTGTCGAGATTCTGCTGCGCACGGGCGACGTCGCGGCGGCCACTCGGGCGGCCGACGAATTGAATGCGATGGCCGATGCGATCCCATCGGTCTGGTTGCGCGGTATCGCGGCGTCGGCGCAGGGCGCGGTGATTCTTGCCGCGGGACGGCGCGGCAGACGCGCTTGCGCCGCTTCGGTCTGCCCTGACGATCTGGAGCGAGCTCGACGCGCCTTACGAGGCCGCGCGCATGCGGGTCCTCGTCGGACGTGCCTGTTCGGCGCTCGGGGACGCAGAGGGCGCGCAGTCGGAGTGGGACGGCCGCCGCGAACGTGTTTCGCCGCTTCGGCGCCGCTCCGGCGCTTGCCGAGCTCGATGCGCTCGAAACGAGCGACGCAGGAGCCACTCGCCTGGATTCGAACGGCCTTACGGCGAGGGAGATCGAAGTGCTTCGTCAGATCGCGCGCGGCAAGACGAATCGCGAGATTGCCCAGGCCCTCGACATCAGCGAGAAAACCGTCGCGCGGCACGTCAGCAACATCTTCACGAAGATCGACGTGCCGACCAGGGCCGCGGCGACGGCCTATGCCTTCACGCGTCGGCTCGCGCCGTAGCCACGGCGTCTACATATAAATACCCATAACAACCCTTGCGGCCCTGCACAGTACGGTCGATGCGCGCCGTGCAGCGGACCGCTACGATCGCCGAGTGCCGGTCCGTTGAGGACTCGGCACATGGAGTGGAACATGAACAGCAACTGCGAAACCGAACGCGTGCAGGTCGTCGTAATCGGCGGTGGTCAGGCGGGCTTGTCGGTCGGGTCCTGTCTGGCCCGGCGCGGCCTGACGTTTGTGATTCTCGACGCGAACGCACGCGTCGGCGATTCGTGGCGCCAGCGGTGGGACACGCTCCGGCTCTTCACGCCCGCCAAGTACGACGGCCTCATCGGCCTGCCGTTTCCCGCACCGCCGCACAGCTTTCCGACGAAGGACGAGATGGCCGACTATCTCGAAGCCTACGCGAAGCATTTCGATCTGCCGGTGCGCAGCGGTTCGAGAGTCGATCGAGTGTGGCGCGAAGGCGAACGCTACGTTGTCATCGCTGGCGAGCGGCGGTTCGAGGCGGACCACGTGGTGGTGGCCATGGCGAGCTACCAGGCGCCTCGGATTCCTGATTTTGCCAACGCGCTCGATACGCGGATCACGCAGCTGCATTCGAGCCGCTACAAGAACGCGGGTCAGCTCCGGCCTGGCGGCGTGCTCGTCGTGGGAGCCGGCAACTCCGGCGCCGATATCGTCATGGACGTCGCGCGTTCTCACCGCACGTGGCTCTCGGGACGGCATCCCGGTCATATACCGTTCCGGATCGAGAGTCGCGTGGCGCGATTTATCGCTCCGATTCTCTTTCGCCTGGTGTTCCATCGGATCCTCACCGTCGACACGCCGGTGGGACGACGGGCGCGGCCGTCCATCATTTCGAAGGGCGGTCCGCTCATTCGCGTGAAGCTGACGGACATTGTCGCCGCGGGGGTCGAACAGACGCCGCGCGTGACAGGCGTTCGTGACGGCAAGCCGCTGCTGGCAGACGGCCGCGTGCTCGATGTGGCGAACGTGATCTGGTGCACCGGCTTTCATCCCGGGCTGTCGTGGGTGGACCTGCCGACGCCTCTCTACGGCGACGACGGCGAGCCGGTGCACGAGCGCGGAATCGTGCCGGGCGAGCCGGGGTTTTACTTCGTCGGCCTGCACTTCCTGTATTCGATGTCGTCGACGATGATTCACGGCGTCGCCCGGGACGCCGAACGGATCGCGAACACGATCGAGAGCCGCGTCGCGTCCGCGAAACAGCGGTCGGCCGACGCGGTTACGGCGGCAGCCTGAGGGGCGCCGCCACGTTTCACGGCAAGGCAGGGAAGGGGCAGTTCGTCGCGTCGCTCGCGTCCGTTTAGCCATATTATGTGAGGCTATCCAGCGGCTCAGGGGGCTTCATGACGCGCCTTGCCGGCGATCGGACCGCAACTCGTGACGATGCGCTACAGCGCGCGGCGCAGGATGTGGCCGAAGGCCGGCCTGTCGACTGGGCCGCTCTCGGCGGCCTCGTGGAAGGCGCGGATGCGCTCCGACAACTGCAGAACCTTCGCGTCATCGGCGACATCGCCGGCGTGCACCGCGCCGAAGATCATCAATCCTCCGTCGTCGAAGATTCGACTGCTGTCGGTAGCTCTCATCGACCTCCGCCAGGCGCGGGCGAACCCTGGGGCCGTTTCCGCCTCTTGGAGATGGTCGGGTCGGGGTCGTTCGGCGGCGTATACCGCGCCTGGGATCCTGAGCTCGAACGCGAAATCGCGATCAAAATCCTGCACCGCCGCGTCGCCGACGCGGAACTGAGAGATCGCCTGCTCAGCGAAGGCCGCGCGCTCGCGAAGCTGCGGCATGGAAATGTTGTCACCGTGCTCGGCGTGGAATCCTTCGAGGATCGCATCGGCCTGTGCATGGAGTTCGTGCGAGGCGCGACGCTCGAAGGCTCGATGCGCGAAGGGCACCGGCTGAACCCGCGCGAGGCAGTCCTCGTCGGCCAGGACGTGTGCCGCGCGCTCGCCGCCGTCCACACCGCCGGCTTCGTGCACCGCGACGTCACCGCCAAAAACATCATGCGCGATGTGTCGGGGCGCATCGTCCTGATGGACTTCGGAACCGGGTTCCAGGCCGCGCGCGACGGAGCGGGCGGCCCTGTCAAGATCGCCGGCACTCCGATGTACATGGCGCCTGAAGTGCTCGCCGGCCAGCCCGCGACTCCCTGCAGTGACGTGTACAGCGTCGGTGTGCTGCTGTACTACCTCGTCACCGGCAAGTTTCCCGTCGAGGGTCGCACGATGGACGATCTTCGCGCGGCCCATATGGTCGGAAGACGGGTGTCGCTCTTCGAGCGCGCGCCCGATCTCCCGAAGCCATACGCTCAGGCCGTCGAGAACGCCCTCGCTGCCAACCCGCAGCAGCGATGCCCGAGCGCCGGTGCGCTGCTGCAGGCGCTCGATGTCGTCCTCGTCCGAAAGCGATCGACGTCCCGTCTCGTGCTGCTGGGACTCGAGAGCGTCGTTGCCGCCGCAGTGGTCGTCACCGCGCTCGGCGCGATCAACTCGCGATATTTCAATCACGTGCTCGGGCGGACCGAGTTCGCGAACGAGTCGGTGCTGAAGTGGCTGAGCGTGGGTGTGTCCGCCACGATTGCGCCGGCCGTGGTCGCGTTGTTCACTCTTTTGGCGGTCGGGTTGTTGAGTGTTCTGTGGCGATTGCTCCTCACCGTGTCCGCGAGCGCTCGCAAGTGGAGAACGAAGTTGGAGAACGGCATTCGGCGCTGTCGGCTCGACGAGGTCCCGACGCTGTCCGCCTGCGTGTTACTCCTGTCGGCCGCTGTGTTGATCGGCACGTGGTGGTACTTTGTGCCGTTCCTCAATTCGCTCGGTGCCGTGGCGCTCGATGATGTGTCGTCGGCCCCGACTGAAAGCATTGCGTTCTTTTCGCCCCGGTTGCACGATTATCACTGGCTGTATCGGAAGTCGTTTACTGCGGTCGTCATCGCATGCCTCGGTCTCTGGTGGCCGGTCCTGTGGCTTTCGATTCGAAAACGTGAGCGGATCAATCGCAGCATTCTGGCCGGCGGCATCGCCATCGTTCTCCTGTCGGTGCTCTTGCTGGATTTCCCTTATCGAATGCTCTACACGCACAAAAGAGAGTTCGAGGCGGTTACGATGAACGCCGACTCGTGCTACATCCTCGGCGAACGACAGGCGCATCTGCTGCTGTTCTGCCCGCAAGCGCCTGTACCGCGTAACAGAATCGTCCGTGCGGACGACTCGAACCTGAAGCGATTGGGATTCGTACAGGACATTTTCACGAACGTCGGCAACCCGAAGTAGGTCTGCGGAGGTCGAATGCGATCCTGGAAGTCCGCTGTCGGTGTTGCCGCGATCCTTCTCCTGCTCACGCCTGCGTCGGCACATGCATGGTGGGGCTGGCTCGATGATCTGAGCGGACCCGGCAAATTCAAGGGGAGGCGGTTCGACGTTCGGCTGATGTGTTTCGGTGAAGAGTCCGAGGCCAAGCGCCTGGTTGACGGGCTCAAAAACGCGAACGCGCTCACCGCGAAGATGCTGGCGGGGAACGAAGCGGCGAAGAACGCACGGGTCCAGACGAGCGACCTCGCCGCGATGACCGAAGCATGGCGCCAGGTGATGGCGAACCTGGAGACCACCAAGTTGACGTTCCCGGTTCTCGATGTGGACAGGGTAAGGACCGTGGCCGCCAACCTGTCCGAGCGGCTGGCGAAGTTGCCGAAAGCGGCACCCGATGCCTACATGGATGTCGAACTTGACGGGATGAGAACCTTCCTCGACGCGTCGAACAGCGAATTGCAACCGCTCATCGAACAAGTGGTTCGCGGAATTTCATCGATTTCGTCGACCGGTGTGTTCTTGTCGGCGTGCTCGACGGACACGAAGCGGCGCTCGTCTATTGAATTGGATGCAGACTTCTGGCGGGCCGCGCCGGCCCCAGGATTTGCGGGCGGCCAGGAGATCCAGCTCACCACGCTCATGGGCGAGTTCTCGTTCCGCGTGTTCACCGATCCGCGATTCGACGTTGTGGATGCGGGCGTCGGGGCGGGCGCCTACTGGTTCACGTCGACGGGATTCAATTCGTTCAGCGGTGTCGTGCTGCAGCCTGCACGCTTTGACTTTCACGCGCCCACGTTGTGGAGCACGTACCGATTGATGGATCGTTCGGGGGCTACGAGAAATGGACTGGCCGAAGCGCTGCGCCGCCTTGCTGCCGTCCCCACGTTCAGATTTTCCCTGATGGAGTTCCCGTCAGGATTTTCGCCGGATGCGTTTGCCGGAACCGGCAGCCATCACGTGCAAATACCCGGCGAGCTCGTCAAGTCGTGGAGCTTGTTCTTAAACTTCGAACCGTTCATACGGAAGCCGCCCTTCGTCAACAAGACGAAGTAACGGCGCACCGTTCTTCTCAGGGGTTTTTACGCATCTGGTCGGCGAGCCGGGCGATCGCGCGCGTCACGGCCATTCGTGCCGCGTCGGCGCTCGGCTTCCCAAGCTGTCGAGCGACCTCGGGAAAGTCGAACCCCAGCTCTACGCGTAGCACAATCGCTTCGCGGTCGTCCGCGCTGAGCGCGTCGAGCGCGCGCTCATACGCATCGAGCGCCTCTGCGCCGATCGCTGCCTCCAGCGGCGACGCGCCGGACGCCGGCGCGTCTTCGGGCAGTTCGTCACGCTGCGGCCGACGACTGGCTCGACGATAGAGATCGATGATGCGATTGTTCACCGCGCGGCGGAGGTACGCTTGCAGCGTGCCTTCCGAACGAATTTCCAACGACGTGAGGTTGCGCAGCGCGTTGATCAGTGCATCCTGCACGAGATCGTTGGTGTCGAGCATCGTCCGCATCCCGGCCGGGAGCCTTCCGCTTGCCCAGCGGGTGAGGCGCGGCAAGTAGCGGGCGAGCAGCCCATTCAATGCCTCATCGTCTCCGGACTGCGCCCTCGCCAGGAGCTCCACCGACGATTCAGCGTCGACATCCGCCATGGCGCTCAACAATAGCAGCCCGCCGCGTTTGCGCGGCGAATTTCTGCTCTGCTTGTTCACCCTGCATATTGCGCGTAAGGTGATGCGAGCTACCGAATGCCACTCTCAGCATTACGGCAAACCGAGCCGGTCAACATTCTCGTCGCGGATCCAGACGACGACTGGCGCAGGCTGTACCGTGAGTCGTTCACCGATCGCGGCGAAGAGGTCATCGAGGCATCGGACGGACGGGAAGCGCTGGTGCGGGCGTTCTCGAATCCTCCATCGCTCCTCATCACGGAGCTCGATCTCTCCTTCATCGGCGGTGTGGAGCTCTGTGGAATCCTCCGTCGCGACCGGACGACGTCGCAGGTGCCGATCGCGGTCGTTACGCACGAGACGGCGCCGCGCGAGATCGAGCGCGCACGTCAGGCAGGCGCGAACGCCGTTCTGTCAAAACCCACGGCGTTTGCCGCCATTCGCGCGGAGACGCACCGGTTGTTGACGCAGGCGCGCGAAGCGCGGACGCGCGCCGGCCTGACGCACCACAAATCCTCGGCGGCAGTGAATCGCGCCGTTGCGCTCTTGGCACAAGCCGATGCGCTTCAGCAGCCCTTGAAGTTGTCCAAAGCGCATCAACGGTTCGAGACCACGGCGCCTCCGATGCAGCCGCCGGCGGTGGTGTGTCCGGTCTGCGACCAGCCGCTCACCTACGAGCGAAGTCATGTCGGCGGCGTGAGCGCGCTGAACGCGGAGCAGTGGGACTACTATTCCTGCAGCCGCTGCGGCGAATTCCAATATCGCCAGCGCACGCGGAAACTGCGGCGAATGTTCTAATAGCCAGCTTTTTTCCGGACGCTCGTCCGGGCGTTCCGCTTGCGCGGTGATCTTGTGATCAGCGCGGGAGTCGTCAACGCCGACACGTGAAGCCCCGGCAAGACATTTGCCGCTGCGAAGAAAGAGGCGCTGATCACAGCACCCGTCTTGTGCTGCAATCGGTACTCTCCGCTCAACTCGCCGTGCTGAAGGAAGGCTCGCCAGCTCTTTTGCCCGACTGATCGCTGCGGCAACGGCGTGAGGTCCCATACGGACAGACGCAATAACTCCTGACGCGAATATCCGGTGAGGACCGTCGCCGCACGATTCACGTCGATGTAACGGGCGTGATTATTCGCGACGAGGATTGCAACGGGCAACCGTGCCAGTTCGAGCATGAGGGCGCGTGCCTGGGCGCGCAAGACGCTCTCCGCTGTCGCTTGGATGTCGATGGCGCTCAACGCGGCCCGGACCTCCGCGATGGCTCTGGCTGGGCCGTCGTGGTTCATCGATCGGACTTTTCGTACCACCTGCATCACCCATCGTAACGTCGAGGCCGTCACAGGCAAATAGGTTTCCAGCGCTGCGCGCGGATGTGCGCGTGCGTTGGGAGGACGTTTGATGAAATCGTTATTGCTGGTGTGTGCGGTCCTGGCGTCGATAATCAGCGCGTCGAGCGGAGAAGCGCAATCCAAGCCGGTGACCGGCGACCCTGCATTGCTGGAAACGCTGACCCGGCTCGAGAAGGCATCGTGGGAAGCGTGGCAGAAGCGCGACGGGGCATTCTTTCAGACGTTTCTGTCGGCCGATCACGTCGAAGTTGGTCTCGGTGGGCCGACCGACAAAGCCACGGTGGTCGCCGGCGTGGCGAGTCCAGCCTGCGTCGTAAAGAATTACGATGTCGACCAGTTCACCGCAAGAGCATTCAATGCGGACACTGCCGTCCTGACGTATCACGCGCGGCAGGAGACGACGTGCAACGGTGTTCAGGTGCCGAGCCCGGTGTGGACGAGCTCGCTGTACATCAAGCGCGCGGGGCGCTGGCAAAATGCGCTCTATCAGCAGACCCCGACGCCCAAGTAGAGCCACGGCGTAGGCCTATGCTCGGCTTCGAGACGCTTGATGCGGTCGGCGTTGCGCATACGAGGGGCAATGCCTCAGCGTTATTGTGGCAACGGCCGACACACGCGCGTCGCGCGCGCGCCTATGCGGATATCGCACACTCCTGATCTACGATATCGCGTTCAATAGGTCACGAATTCCAGCGCGATGGTTGCCGGAGGTGGCGATGACAGGTTTGCCGGCATGGGGCAAGAGCTTTCTCGAGGGACGCCGACACGCGACGCTCGGCACGATCGAACCTGACGGCACGCCGCATCTCGCGCCGGTCTGGTATTTGTTCCGCGACGGACAGCTGTTCGTCGGGACCAATTCCATGACACGAAAATTCAAGAACGCCGCGGCGCGTCCGACCGCGTCGATTGTTGTCGACCTTCGCATTCCAGGGCTCGAGCGATGGGTCTCAGCGTCGGGTTCGGTCACCGTGCTCCGCGGCGCCGAGGCGCAGGCGGTTGTAAGGAGCATCCAGGAACGCTACCTGACCGCACAGGCGCTCAACGATCCTGCCGTCGGTCCGGGTTTCGCGGCCGGCGACGACGTCGCGCTGTGCATCCGGCCGGACAAGTGGCGCTCATGGACGGCAGCGGATGTCGATGCGCAGTTCTTTGGAGGGGCGCTTAGCGCCGACCCGAAGAAGTGGTTCCGCGCTCTCGATTGACGACGGACAATGGACGACCACGGCGCCCCCAGCGAGCTGCTCTTTTCGTACGGCACGCTTCAGCTCGAAGCGGTGCAGTTGTCCACATTCGGCAGGCGCTTGACCGGCACCAGCGACGCGCTGCCGGGCTTCAAAGTGGTCCCGTTCACAATCGACGATCCGGCCGTGGTCGCGATCAGCGGCAAGGCGGTCCACACGATGGCGATTGCGACCGGCGAGTCGTCAGACCTGATCGCGGGGACGGTGTTTGCCGTCACACCCGACGAGATCCAACAGTCGGATCGATACGAAGTCGCCGCCTTCAAACGCGTGAGCGTCGTGCTTCAATCAGGCGTGCGCGCCTGGGCGTACGTCGACGGCCGGTCGCGTCCGCGCTGTCAGGATGAACGCGGGCGGAAGATGGCGTAACGCACGGTTGATTGACCTTCTTCCATTTTGCCCTCGCCGTCGAATCGCATGCCGCCGTTCTCCATCACGCGAATGGACGGCCGGAGTGCGATCAGGTCGAGTCGCGCCGTGCGGAGCCGCGGCGGGGCAGCCATTCGAAGGCGCCATGGTGACGCGTTGTGTACCGGAAGACAACGGGTCTACAATCCGCCGCGTATGTCAAAACCTACGAGGCGAGCGCTAAACGACGACGCAGACGGCCACGCACTCGGCAGCTCGATGGGGTTTCTGGAGCACCTCGACGAACTGCGCACGCGTCTGATTCGAGCGTGTCTCGCCATCGTCGCCGGGATGTGCGTCGCATTCTTCTTCGTGGATCGTCTCGGCGATTTCATCCTCGGGCCGACGATGCGCGTATTGCCGCCGGGCGAGACGCTCATCCTGACGAAGGTCGGGGAGGGCTTCGCGTTCTATCTGGATGTCGCGCTGATCGGCGGCCTCGTGCTCTCGTCGCCGTTCGTGATGTACCAGAGTGTGGCGGTTCATCGCGCCCGGCCTTTACGCGAGGGAAAAGAGGTTCGCCGTGCCGTTCGTGGCACTCACGACGCTCGGCGCAATCGGCGGCGCGCTGTTCACGCACTACATCATGTTTCCGTCGACCGTGAAGTTTCTCGCAGGCTTTCACTCGGCGGGGATGAAGTTCATGCCGCGTGTCGAAGACACGTTCGACCTGTACAAGATGATGCTGATCGGCATGGTCGTCGTCTTTCAGATTCCGACGATCGTGTTTTTCCTCGCAAAGATGCATCTCGTGACGGCGCGGCTCCTCTGGCGGCACTTCAAGTACGCGATCCTCGTGAGCTTCATCGTCGCGGCCGTTCTAACGCCGTCGGCCGACCCGTGGAACCAGACCGTGTTCGCGCTGCCCATGATCGCGCTCTACTTGATCAGCATTGGCATCGCGTGGCTCGTCGGCCCGGCCGCCGGCAGCACGCAATCATCCGACGGCTCGGCTCAGCTCCGACTGGTAGTGGGCGCGCTCGTCGCCGATCGTGCGCGACGCACTCGCATCGCGCGGTGATCACTTCGGGCGCCGCGCCGAGCCGGGCTGGTTGCCGTAAAATCACGACTTGAGCACGAGCGCGCGAAGCTGCTGCACGGCCGCCTGCGGGTCGGCCACCTCGATAATCAGCTTCTTGTAGTGCTCGTGATCCAGCGAGACGATGATCGTCTTCGCGGGATCGTGCACGTCCCAGAAGACCAGCTCCTGGTGATAGTAGAACGTGCCCGCCGTCAAGATGCCCGGCATGTAGGTTCCCAACAACCGAATGCCATGCCACCAGCGGCCCACCTGATCGGCATTCGCTTCGATATCTGTAATGTGGTCGAGCGGGATATCGAGACGACTGCGAAACGCCCACAATTTGTCGACGCCTTCCACCTCGAACACAACGTGATCGCCGTCGACTCGTACATCTACCATGGTGATGATTCTATTCGTCGACGCGCTCGTGCGCCTGGGGCTCTCGCGCCACGGCGCGCTCGGCCAGGAACTCGGTACACCGCGCACGCAGATCGGGCAGAAATTCGTCGAAGTCGGCGGAGAATTGATCGAAGTGGTCGGCGAGGAGCTGGCCCGCCGTCCCGATCCCCGCAGCCACGCGACGGCGGCTCGCCATGCCTTGAAGCGCGCGCTCGATTCCGCGCTGGCTGGCATACGCGCGCAGCCAGTCGCCGCGGCTCATTGCCTCGACGAGCGGATGCACCGCCGGCGGCATCCGGTGCAGATTGCGCCGGAGCGTGCGGTAGACGTCCTGCGTGTACACCGCCAGTGGTCGTGAGTGGTGCTCCGACCATCGCCGCGCCAGCACGTGGTCATAGAACACGTCGACGATGACGCCGGACAGCCTTCCGTATTCAGGCGCGAGGATTTGTTTGCTGCGATGAACGGCGGGATGGCGATCCGAGAAGGCGTCAATCGTGCGATGCATCTGAATGCCGACTCGCAATCGTTCGGTCAGACCCGGGTGCTCGAACCGTTCGACGCGGCCTTTGACGAAGTCCCCCAATAGGTTGCCCAGCCGCAAATCCTCATCCTCGCCGGCCAAGAGGAAGTGCACGAGATAATTCACCGCCGTTCTTATTGATGGCTGGTCAGCGTCACCGCGAGCGTCAGCAGCGACTTGATGCCGGGGACGATGCTGCTGGCTTCGGCGGTTTCTTCGAGGCGATGCGGCATGTGCTCGAGCGTCGCGCCGATAGCTACCGCGGGAATACCCATCGCGATCGCGTTGTTCGCGTCGGTGGATCCGACGTCGGCCGGTACGATGGCTGGCGAACCCGCCTTGCGAAACTGATTGCTGATGGCGAGCGCCGTCTGCACGAGCGGATGGTTGAGCCGTTCTTCCTTGGGTCGCGCCTTCGAGTAATCCTGCAGCACCGACTTGTCCATGTGGAAGCCGACGCCTTCCTGTTCGGCGACGTGCCGCGCCGCCGCCTCGACCGCCTGCTCCAGCTTCGTCTGCGTCGGCGTGTCGAGCGAGCGGAGATCCACCGTGAACCACGCCTCGCGCGCGACCGCGTTCACGACCGTCCCGCCACCGATCATTCCCACGTTCGCGACAGGAAGCTTGAACGAGTCGAGCCCCTCGGCGACCGGCGGCAGGGGATCTCGTAGATGGCCGCGATCGCCTTCGCGACGGCCTTCGCCGGATTGGGGCCGCCGCGGCTTTCCATCGTGTGTGCGCCGGCTGACGTGTAATAGAACTTGTACTGGCTGATCCGCAGCGCGCCGTACCAGACCTGGTTGGACGCGACGTCGACGCCGATGAACATGTCAGGCTTGTAGCCGCTCGTCTCGAGCCAGTGCTTGGCGCCGAGCAAGCCGATTTCCTCCTGCACGCTCGCGAGAAACACGAGGTCGCCCTTCGTCTGCACGCCGCCGCGCTTGAGGGCGCGGAACATCTCGAGCACCGCGATCACGTTCGACGTGTCGTCGCCGACGCCCGGCGCGCGAAGGATGTCGCCGTCGCGCTTGACCTTCAACTCGGTGCCCTCGGGAAACACGGTGTCGGTATGCGCGCAGAAGACGACGGTCGGGCCGCCGCCGGATCCCTTGCGGACGCCGCTGACGTTCGACATGTCGTCCACCCGGACATCAGACAGTCCGAGCTTCTGCATTTCAGCACGGATGTATTCCGCGCGGGCTTGCTCCTTGCGCGAAGGCGCCGGGATCTCGACCAGGCGGGTCCATTCGTCGACGATCGCCGACGAGCGCTCGTCCACCGACTGCAGCGCTGTTTTTATGTCGGGGCGGTCGAGCAGCGTCGGCTGGAACCAGTTCGTTTGTGCGAGCGCCGGCACGGCCGTCGCGAGCAGAAGCAACAGGGCGGATACGATCGTGCGCATTGGGAGAGCATACTCCGCCCGGCTCGACGCGCGATGCCGCCAAACGTCACCCGCGCAAGACCGCCCCTAACCAGAAAGCACGTCGAGGAGCCGCTCGATATCTCGCATGTCGTTGTAGACCGACGGCGATACGCGCATCCAATGCGTGCTCAGCCGCACGTTCACCTTGGCGTCTTGAAGCCTGCGGGGAATGTCGGTGTCCGCGAGATTCCGCTTCGCGAACGTCACGTTCGGTCCTGTGGACTCGGGTGGGGTGACGGGCGTGAATCCAAGTCGGGGCACTTCCTGCTGCAGTCTCTTGAGCAAGGGTTGGCGGTGTGCCTGGATATCCGCGACGCCGAGCGACGACACGTAGTTCAGCGAGGCTGTGAGCAGCGCGACGTTCATGGCCGGACCGCCCGTGAGCGTGCCGCTCTCGAACATGCCCGTCGCCGTTTTCAGTAAGGCGTACGTCACCGGCACGTACTCGCCTGATGGCAGGTTCGGTGGAAAGAACTGTTCGAGATTCGGCGCCTGATAGTATCCGGCGACCGGTCGGCGAATGCGGTCGGAGAGACTCTCCCGGGCGTAGAGAAATCCGATCCCGAAGTCGCCCATCAGCCACTTGAATGTCGAGCAGGCGGCGAAATCAACGTCGGTCGCCTTTACGTCGAACGGCTCCGCGCCGGCCGAGTGAATGATGTCGGCGTAGACCAGCGCGCCGTGGGCGTGTGCCAGATCGCTGATGGCTTTGAGGTCGTGCTGGAAGCCGTTGTACATCGAGGCCGACGATACCTCGACGAGCCTCGTCTTCTTGTCCACGGCCTTTTCGAGATCCTTGAAGGCGATGCGGCATTCGCCGGTCGGCTTGACGATGCGGACATCGAGTCCCTGCTTTTGCAACTCGAACAAGTGCAGCAGCGCGCCTTCGAAGTGCAAGCCGTCCGTGACGACGTTGCCGTCGAATCGGCGATCGAGGTCGAGGGCCTGCACGACCAGGTTTTCACCGGCGCTCGTGCTCGACACGTACGCGATCTCCGACGGCTTCGCGTTGATGAGCGTTGCGAACAGCGTCTTCGGCGTATCGGAGTGCCCGCCAGCGGGCGGCGGCAGCGTGCCGCGACCCTCGGCGGCTCGTCGGGCCGCTTCCATCGCGACTCTCGGAATCGGGTGTGTGTAAGCGGCGTTGAGATATGTGCAGTCCGGATCGATCCGGAAGTCCGACTTCCGAGGAAAACCCGGCGTCGCAGTTTGCGGCGCTCGGGCGCCAGCCGCGTCAGCGCGAAGATCCGCAAACACCGCGGCAGCCGCGAAGCCGAGACCGCCGAGCACTTGACGCCGATGAACGGTCATCGACCACCTCCTGCGTGAGCATACTCCTCCGGCGCTGACCTGATCTCGACCCACCTCGATGTTCCGCGCGGCGCTAGTGGCGATGCGGGGCCAACTCTGTCGTAGACTAGCGGCGCCAATGAGAGAGGGCGTATGAAGCGACGAGAGTTCCTCACACTATCCGCGCTCGGCGCGTTCGGACTCGCGCGCGCCGGCGTCCCGTTCCAGGCCGCGGCGCAAGCGACGCGCAAGATCCTCATTGCGGGCGGCGGTTTCGGAACCGGGTTCATCCGATACATGGCGAGCCTCACTGGAGTGCGACGCCCGAAGCTGCTGTACTTACCCACAGCGTCGGCCGACAGCCAGACAGGCATCATCGACTGGTACAAGAGCTGCGCGCCGCTCGACGTCTACCCGCTCGTCCAGGACAGCTTCATCGCCAGCGCCCGTCAGAAGCAGAGTTGGGAAGAGGTGCTGCTCTCGGTCGACGGCATCGTCGCCTCGGGCGGGAACACGCTGAACCAACAGGCGATCTGGACGGCGCAGGGTATCGACGTGATCCTTCGACAGGCGTGGAACAAGGGCATCGTGCTTGGCGGCGCGAGCGCGGGATCGATCTGCTGGTTCGAGGAAGGGACGACCGACTCACGGCCCAAGGAGCTGACCGTGGTCAAGGGCTTGGGGTTCCTGAAGGGCAGTCATTGCCCGCATTACGACCGCGAAAAAGATCGCCGGCCGCTCTATCAGAAGCTCATCGCCTCCGGCGAGTTGAAACCGGGTTACGCCTGCGACAACGACGCGGGCATCTACTTCGAGAACGATTCGGTCAAGCGCATCGTCGCCACGCGTGCCGAGGCCAAGGTGTACTTCGTGAGCGCAGTGGACGGACGGGCCGTGGAGAAGCCACTCGAGACCGAGATGATCGAGCCGTGAGGAGCCGGTGCGTGGTGGGCGCTATAGGACTCGAACCTATGACCTCGTGCGTGTGAAGCACGCGCTCTAACCAACTGAGCTAAGCGCCCGATTCGGCTGGGATGAACTCCGCATGTTACCGCGAGCGGGATTCGCGGACAAGCAATCCCCCGTCGTCCATCAATCGCCGTCGTCAGGCGACTCGTGCCCGACGCCGGTCACCGGGCCGAACGCGGGTGGATCGCTCGCGGGAAAAGAATCCTCCGACGCTTCGTCCACCTGCTCGTCCTGCGCGTCGGGCCGCCAGGGCCGGTCGTAGTTCAACCGAAACAGATCGATCGCGCCGGTGGCATCATCTGGCGATTTCATAAAGTACCAAACCCAGCCGGAGTCCGGCAGTATGTGGTGAGGAGTTGCGCGGCCGGCAGCCACGAGCTCCCTGCGGATCGCGATGGGGAAGGGAAGGTCCGCGAGACGGCTGCCGTGAACATGACCGAGCTCGCGGCGACCGGCCCGGAATTCGACGCCGCCGAATCGATGCGGCGCGGTCGTCACACCAGGCCAGCTTTCCACCTCGCGTCGGATCCGCTCCGCAGCCGTGTCTGTCATCGTGCGTGCCTGATTCGATCTTACTTCCTTCCCTCGGGAAGGCGCCGCTCGCTCGATCCATCGTACCCCTGATCCTTCGGATCGATTTGACGCATCGGCGCCTGCCGCGACCGTTCTTCGTGCGCGTGCGCGATCAAGCCGGGCAGCCGTGAGATCAGGAAAATCGCGTTGCCGAGCTCATATGCGAAGCCGAGGTCGGCGCAGATCGCCGCGATCGCGCCGTCGACGTTCACTGGAAGCGGACGCCCGAACTCGTCCTTTCGCGCCTCGATCGCGTGCTCGGCCGCGCGCAGCAGGCGGATGTGCTCGCCTTCGAGCTCGAGCTCGAGCGCCATCTGGAACAGCCGCGCCGCGCGTGGATCGCGCGTGTGGAACCGATGTCCGAATCCGGGAGGCGTGATCCCGTCCTTCAGGCACTCGTCGATCATCTTCTCGGCGGCGTGCTGCAGAGAGCGGCCTTCCCGCACGGTCGTCAACCCGGCGTCGAGAAAGCGCATGCACGATTCGACGTCGCCCCCGTGATGCGGTCCGAACGCGAGAATGCCGGCGGCGACACAATCCTTCAACGGCGCGCCGGACGTGGCGACGTTGCGGGCGGCGAGCGTCGAAGGAGGCGTGACGCCGTGGTCGAGCGACGACACGAGCACTGCATTGAGCATGCGGCCGATGGCCGGCGTCGGCAGTTCGCCCATCAACAGCAGGTAGACGGCGTCGGCGAACGACAGCCGTCCCATCATCTCGTCGACGGCGAAGCCGCGAATGAGAATCTTGTTCGGCGCAATCGACGTGAGAGCCGTCGACCAATGTGCGGGCTGCGCCCGCGCCTGCGCGCGCCGATCGACCGTTGTCCCTTTTCGTTGCGGCATGGTGCCTCCGTCAGCGCGCTGCTCCCCGGGGGACGCGCTAGACCGTCCCGTACAGCCGATCGCCGAAGTCGCCGAGACCCGGCACGATGTACTTTTGTGCGTTCAGCTGGCGATCGACGACCGGGGTGTAGATGGCGACGTCGGGATGATGCCGCTCGACGAGCGCCACGCCCTCCGGCGCCGCGACGATGCAAATGATGCGGATGCGCGACGCGCCCGCGCGCGCCAGCAGGTCGAGCGCCGCGACAGCGCTGCCTCCGGTCGCGAGCATCGGGTCGATCATGAGGACGTCGCTCGCATCGAGTCGCGCCGGCAGCTTCGAGTAGTACTGCGACGCGACGGCCGTCATCTCGTCGCGCTGCAAACCGATGTGCCCAACACGCGCGGTCGGTACCAGCTCGAGCACGGCGTCGAGCATGCCGAGGCCGGCGCGCAGCACTGGAACCACGACGACGTCGCGCGCGATCGTGCGGCCGGGCGCCGGACCGAGCGGCGAATCGACCGAGACATCGCGGGTGCTCAGATCGCGCATCGCTTCCGCCGCCAGCAATACGCTGATGCGCATCGACGCACGGCGGAAATGCTCAGGGGGCGTCGTCTTGTCGCGCAGCGACACGAGCGCGTCGTGCACGAGCGGATGATCGACGATGTGGACCGGCACGGCTGTCAACTATACAACGGCGGTGGCTCGCGGCTGGTGCTTGATTGGTTGGTGTCGTGTGGTGGCTCGTGGCTGGTGGCTGGTGGCTGGTGGTTGGTGACGCCCTGCAAGAGGGTCGTTCAAGTTAGAATTTGCCGCCGATGAAAAAACTCTCAGTTGTGTTGATGGCGTGTGCTGCGATGGCGGCCGGGCAGGGTCCGCGCGCGCGCGTCTCGCTCGTCGTAATCGGCGGCTCCGTGATCACGGAGAACGCCTCGCATCAAGTGCTCACGCCAGGCGCCGTGGCCATCAACGGCGCGGACATCGTGGCCGTGGGCACGCCGCAGGCGATCGGCGCCGCATACGAGGCGTCGGACACGATCGACGCGCACGATCAGATCGTCCTTCCAGGGTTGATCAACACGCATACCCACGCGCCGATGGTCATGTTTCGCGGGCTTGCCGACGATCTGGCGTTGATGGACTGGCTGCAGAAATACATTTTTCCGGCCGAAGCGAAGACCGTGTCTCCCGAGTTCGTCCGCATCGGCACGCGGCTCGCCGCGCTCGAGATGATCGAGTCGGGGACGACGACGTACGCGGATATGTATTACTTCGAGGAGGAGATAGCGAAGGCAACCCGAGAAGCCGGGCTTCGCGGCGTCCTCGGGCAGACGATCATCCAATTCCCGGTACCCGACGCGAAGACGCCGGCGGAAGGTTTGGCACGCGCCGAGCGCTTCATCCAGGCGTTCAAGGACGATCCGCTGATCGTTCCCGCCGTCGCGCCGCACGCCATGTACACGAACGACAAGGCGTCGCTCCTCGCGTCCGTCGAACTCGCGCGCAGGTATCACGTGCCCGTCATCATCCACGTCGGCGAAACGGAGGACGAGCTCAAGGGCTCGCGCGAACAGCATCAGGCAACGCCCGTGCAGTATCTCGAATCGATCGGATTCTGGGGTCCGCGCACCCTCGCGGCACACGGTGTGTGGGTGAACGATGCGGACATCGAGATACTCAAGCGGCGCGGCGTCGGGATCGCGCACAACCCGGAGAGCAACATGAAGCTCGCCAGTGGGGCCGCGCCCATCGTGAAATATCTCGCCGCCGGCGTCGCGGTGGGTCTCGGCACCGACGGCGCCGCGAGTAATAACGATCTCGACATGTTCGAAGCGATGCGCCAGGCGTCCTTTCTCGCGAAGCTCACGACGCGCGATCCGACGGCCGTGTCGGCCCAAACCGCGCTCGACATGGCGACGATTGGCGGCGCGCGGGCCATGAGCATGGACCAGTCGATAGGTTCGATCGAAGCAGGGAAGCGCGCCGATCTCATTGCCGTGTCCATGTCGGCCGCGCGGCAGACGCCGATGTACGACCCGGTGTCGCACCTGGTCTACGTCACGCGCGGAGACGACGTGCGGACGACAATCGTCAACGGAAAAGTCCTGATGAAGGATCGGCAGCTGCGCACGCTCGATCGCGCCAGCGTGATCGCGGAGGCGAACAGGCTCGCAGAGAAGGTCCGGGCGGCGCTCCGCTGACGCTCAGGGCTGCAGCACGGCGATGTGCGGCAGGTTGCGATACTGCTCGGCGTAATCGAGCCCGTAACCGACCACGAACCGATCTTCGATCGTGAAGCCGACGTACTCGACGCTCACCTGAATCTTCCGGCGCGACGGTTTGCTCAAGAGACACGCCGTGCGCAACACCTTGGGACCGCGGGCGCGCAGGATGTCCTGCAAATAGTGGAGCGTGAGGCCGGTGTCGACAATGTCCTCGACGATGACGACGTTCTTGCCTTCGAGCGATGTGTCGAGATCCTTGAGCAGCCGGACTTCGCCCGAACTGGTCGTGCCCTTCGCGTAGCTCGAGGCCGCGAGGAAATCGAGCGACACGTAACCGGGTATGTGCCGGACGAGATCGGACAGGAACATGAACGCGCCCTTCAGGACCGCGATGACGTGCACATCGTCGGGAAAGTCGCGGCGGATCTCCAGGGCCATCTCGGCCACCCGCTTCCGAATCTGGTCTTCCGATAGTAGGATTTCCGTCAGGCGCAGGTCCGGCATCAGGGCGTCATCATAGCTCAATGAAAACATTCGACATCATCACGGAGGCCGACGCGCGGGTTCTCGCGCGAGGCGAGACCGTGATGCTTGCCCGCGGCGGACACATCACGCCGCTGGCGGAAGACACGCTCCGGGAGCGCCGCGTCACCGTGAATCGGGAAGGGCATGCGTCGCAGGACGATCTGCAGCTCGCGCCGCGCGCCGACGTGCGGGCGGTCGCGATCGGCAGCGATCACACCGGCGTCAAGCTGCGGCAGATGCTCGTCGCGTTCCTTCGCGGCCGAGGGCTGGCGGTCAACGACCTCGGTACCGACGGCCCGGAGCCGGTCGATTATCCGGATGTCGCTGCATCGGTCGCGCGGCTCGTTGTTTCGGGCGAGGCGGACGCGGGGATCGTCATCGATGGCGCCGGCATCGGTTCCGCGATCGCGGCGAACAAAGTGCGCGGCATCCGTGCGGTCATGGCAACGACCGAGACGATCGCGCGCTACTCGCGCGAGCACAACGGGGCGAATGTGCTGACGCTCGGTGCCACGCTCGTCAGCGCTGATGAAGCGCGCGCGATCGTCGTGGCGTGGCTGTCCGCGGCAATGCGGGAGCCGCGCTATATCAAGCGGCTGGCGAAGATCCGCGATCTGGAGACGCGGTGACCCTGTGAACCGAGACGAGCTCCAGCGCATCATCGACGTGATCGTCGAAGAGCTCGCGGCCGCCCCACATTCGGCCGCGCGCTGCACGTGCCATTCCGTTCTCGCCGACTGCTGCCCCGATCGCCTGCATGGCGTGCTGGCCGCCGGGGCGACCCGGGTGGGGCTCTACGCGGCGGGCGGCGCGCCAAGCGGTGTCGCGTCGATGATCGATCACACGCTCCTCAAGCCCGACGCGACGCGGCGGAACATCGAAGAGCTCTGTCGCGAAGCGGCGCAATTCAAGTTCGCCACTGTGTGCGTGAATCCGACGTGGGTGGCCGCGTGCGCGCGGCTGCTGGCCGGCAGCTGGCGTCGGCGTGTGCTCCGTCGTTGGGTTTCCCCTCGGCGCCACGACGGCCGACGTCAAAGAGTACGAGACGCGGCGCGCCATCTTCGACGGCGCGCGCGAAATCGACATGGTGATCAATGTCGGCGCGTTGAAGTCGGGCGACCTCCGCGTCGTCGAGCGCGACATCGAAGCTGTGACGGGCGCCTGCAGGGAGGCCGGGGCGTTGAGCAAGGTGATCATCGAGGCCGCGCTTCTCACCGACGACGAGAAGGTCGCGGCGTGCACGCTGGCGAAAGCCGCGTGCGCGGATTACGTGAAGACGTCCACGGGGTTCGGTCCCGGCGGCGCGACCGCGGCCGATGTCGCGTTGATGCGCCGCGTCGTGGGGGCCGAGATGGGCGTGAAGGCGGCGGGCGGGGTCCGCGATCTCGAGGGCGTGAAAGCGATGATTGCGGCCGGCGCGACACGGGTCGGCGCGAGCGCGGGCGTCAAGATCGTTCAGCAGGCTCGAGGCGAGACCACGAACACGGCTGTCAGCGGCTATTAGAGCAGCTGCCGCGCAATCCGCATGCGGACCGCTCGCATGTCGTCCCCGCGAAGCTCCCGCAGCGCGTAGCTGACGAAATCCCGGGCCACCCGTTTGCGCCAGTGCAACGAAAAATCGGTGTTGTCCATCGGCCGCGCCGGTTGGGCCGCGAGCGAAGCGGCGCGCTCGATGCTCTCGTCCGTGAGCGGCGCCCCGCACAGCGAACGCGCCGCGTCGGGCACGTCGAGCGGGCGCGACGCGACCGCCCCGAGCACGATGCACGCGTCTTCGACCGTGCCGTCAGGCCTGGTTTTTACAGCGGCAGCAACCGACAGCACCGGAAAATCGAAAGACCCACGCCGCCGCAGCTTCCAATACGTGCTGCGCCATCCGTCGGAGTTCGGCAGGTGGATCGCCGCGAGAATTTCGGACGGCTTCTTCGTGAGGTACGCGATGCCGTCATTCCGGTACATCTGCGAGAGAGGGATGCGGCGTGCGCCGTCTGCGCCCACGAGCGTCACGCTCGCGCCGAGCGCGATGAGCATCGGCGCGGTATCGGTCGAGGACACGGCGAGGCATTTCGGACTCGAGGTCGCGACCCAGCACGTGTCCCCGTCCTTCTTCATGCAGAAGTCGATCGCTTTCCGCCATTCATAATTCTGGTCGTAGTAGTTGCACCGCGTGTCGAGGCACAGGTTGCCGCCGATCGTGCCCATGTTGCGAAGATGCGGCGTCGCGACTTGCGCGGCCGCCTGCCACAGGCCCGCGTACGCGCCGCGGATTCCAGTGTGGCGCACAAGTTGGGTCAGCGTGACGCCGGATCCGATCGTGTAGCCCGCACCATTCGAGATGAGGCGAAGCTCGGCGATCTGTCGCAGGCTGATGAGCGACTTCGGCACCTGCTGACGCCGCTTCATGTTCGGCAGGATGTCTGTGCCGCCGGCAATGATCATCGCGTCCCCGGCCGGCGCGCTGCCGAGCAGCTCCGCCGCCTCGCGCACCTCGCGCGGGGAGTGGAATTGGAAGTGGGGCAGCCGCATCATTTCTTGATCTCTCGCGGGGCCCCACCCCCGCTCGCTGATGCCATCGCGTCCGCGTCGCGCTTCGCGCTCGCGGTCGCTGGCATGGCCGCAGGCGCTTCTACTTCTCCCTTTTCGGCTTCTCCCTTTCCGGCTTCTCCGCTTTCCGCCTTCCCTTTTTCCTTCTTCCTTTTGCCTTTTGCCTTTGCCATCGTTCATCGCCTTCCCGTCTCCGCCTTCCCAGGGCGGCGGCACCTGGAGCGTGTCGGGCCAGCGGACGATGGGGAAGCGCGACGGGCCGAAGCGGGCCGGTTTGCCGGCCGCTTTCGCCTGCAGCGCCTTGACGATCTTCTCCGGCGTGATCGGCACTTCGTCGATGCGAACGCCGATCGCGTCGTAGACGGCGTTGGCCAGCGCGGGCATCACGGGCAGGAGCGGTCCCTGGCCGACTTCCTTCGCGCCGAAAGGCCCGCGTGGGTCGGGATGCTCGACGAGCTCGGTGATCACCTCGGGCATGTCGAGGGTCGTCGGGCTCTTGTACTCGAGCATCGACGGGAATTTGTGGACGAGCGCGTCGGACAGCCGCGGCGGCAGCCGACGGAATTCCTGCTCCTCCATGAGGGCTTCCCCGAGGGCCATGTAAACGCTGCCTTCGACCTGGCCGCGCACGAGCGGCGGATTGAGCGCGCGGCCGATGTCGTGGGCGATCCAGACGCGCGGCACGTCGATCCATCCGGTCGACGCATCGACGTTCACTTCGACGATCGCGGCCGAGTACCAATACGTGGGCGATGGTCCGACGCCGCCGCCTTTGAAGCGTGCGGCCGACTTTGGCGGCGTGTACGATCCCGTGCTGCCGATCGTCCCGAACATCGTCTCGGCGAGTTGGACCGCTTCCGCGAAGGTCACACCTTTCGCGGGCTCCTCGGCGTCGAACACGCGCCGCTCGGCAAACACGAGGCGGGTCGCTGGCGTCTGTATTTTCTGCGCGACGGCCTGCGCGAGCAGCGCTCTGGCGCGCTCAGCAGCCTGAATGGCGGCGTTGCCCATCATGAGGGTGACGCGGCTCGAGTACGAGCCGAGATCAACCGGCGTGAGATCGGTATCGCCGGTCACCGGTCGCACGTCGATCGGCTCGATCCCGAGAATTTCAGCCACACAGCCCACCAGCACGTCGTCCGATCCCTGACCGATTTCGGTCGCCCCGCAGAACGCGGTCACGCCGCCGCTCCGATCGAGCTTCAGCTGCACGCCGGAATGGGGCATGTCGTTGTAGTAGATCGGCAGGCCCGCGCCGGAGAGATACGACGAGCAGGCAAGGCCGAGGCCGCGGCCAAACGGCAGCTTGCGAAACCGGTTCGCCCAATCTGATTTCGCGACGATCCGCGTGACGCATTCCGCGAGCCCGATGGTGCCGACTCGCAAGTAGTTCGCGGTGAGCGTATCCGGCTTCTCGATGATGCGCAGGCGCATCTCCGCCGGATCCAGCGAGAGCGCTTCCGCGATCTTGTCGAGCTGAATCTCCTGCCCGAAGCGGCTTTGCGGCGTGCCGTGGCCACGCTTGGGGCCGCACGGCGGCTTGTTCGTGAAGACGCGGCACCCCTGAAAGTGATACGCGGGAATGTGGTACGTGACCGTCTGCAGCGCACCGGTGTAGAACGTGCTCGCGACGCCGTACGATCCGTACGCGCCCCCGTCGAGCACTGTCTTGAGGTGAACGCCGGTGATCGAGCCGTCGTTCTTGACGCCGGTCTTGAACTGCATCAGCACCGGATGCCGCCCGCGGTGGCAGTAGAACACCTCTTCGCGTGTCAGGCAGATCTTGACGGGACGATCGAGCACGAGCGCCGCCTTGCAGACGACGATCTCGTGGCTGAACGGATCGCTTTTGCCGCCGAAGCCACCGCCGTTCGGCGTTGCGATGACGCGGATATGCGCAGCCGGCAGGTCGAGCGTTTTCGCGAGCGCGCGATGGACGTAGTGAGGCGTCTGCGTGCTGGACCACAGCACGAGTTTGCCGTCCGGGTCGCGGGCTGCGACGGCTGCGTGCTGCTCGATCGGCAGGTGCGTGTTGCCCTGGTAGAAGAACGTGTCCTCGAACACGCGGTCGGCATCGGCGAACGCCTTGTCGACGTCGCCGAAGCCGAGCGACACGGCCTTGTGCACGTTGCCGTGGTCGCCGTAGTCGTGGATGCGCGGCTCGTCGAAGGCGAGGCTGTCGTCCGGGCCGCTGAACGTGCGGAGCGGCTCGTACTCGACATCGATGAGATCGAGCGCTTCGAACGCCGTGAGCTCGTCGCGCGCCACCACGGCCGCAACGGGGTCGCCGACGAAACGGACGCGATCGACAGCCAGCGCGTGCTCGTCCTGGCTGACCGGCAGAATGCCGTAGCTGACCGGAAAATCACGACCCGTCAGCACCAGGTGTACGCCTTCGTGCGCCGCGGCGCGGCTCGTATCGATCCGCACGATGCGCGCGTGAGGGACGGTCGATCGCAGCAGCTTGCAGTGCACCATCCGCGGCAGCATCACATCGTCGGCGAACCGCGTCTGGCCGGTGACCTTGGCGCGCGCGTCGACGCGTCGGCGGGGAGTGCCGATGACGGTCATTGATTACTTTCTCGCGGGGCCCCACCCCCGCTCGCCGATGCCGTCGCGCCCGCATCGCGCTTCGCGCTCGCGGCCGCTGGCATGGCCGCAGGCGCTTCTTTGCTTTCTCGCGGGCCGCCACTCGCGCTCGTCGAGGCCGTCGCGTCCGCATCGCGCTTCGCGCTCGCGGCTTCTACGGCCTCGAATATCTGCTGATACCCGGTGCAGCGGCATAGATTGCCAGACAGCGCCTCGCGGATTTGATCGCGTGTCGGGTTCGGCGTGTCGTCGAGCAGCGCCTTCGCGGTGACGAGAAACCCGGGCGTGCAGTAGCCGCACTGCGCAGCGCCGAGATCGGCGAAGGTTTCCTGGAGCGGATGAAGCCGGCCGTCGGCTCCGAGGCCTTCGACGGTCGTGACCGATCGGCCCTCGCACTCGACGCCGAGCACGAGGCACGAGAGCACCGGCACGCCGTCGAGCAGCACGGCGCACGCGCCGCACTCGCCGAGCTCGCATCCGTGCTTCGTCCCGCAGAGGTTCAGGTCCTCACGCAGCACCTCGAGAAGCGTCTTGTACGGCGCGAACGCCACGTCGGCCGCTTCGCCGTTCACCGTCAGGGCGATGTGTGCGTGTGCGGGCATGCGTCAATCCTCCGACGGCGTAGTCGGCCACCATCGCCGCCACTTCGTCTGCTGAATGCGAGCCGTTCGGCGTGAACCAGTACGCCGTCCAATTGAGGGCGCCGAGAAATGCGCGCGTCGCGATCGTCGAATCGGTGGCGCGGAGCTCGCCGCGGCGTATGCCGCCCGCCAGCAGCGCGCGGACGCCGCGCTCGTATCGATCGCGTTTCGCGACGATGGCGTTCCGCAGCGCCGGCGGCAGCGCATTCACCTCGAGGTGCGCCGCCGATCCCTCCAGCTCGTCAATCAGGCAGCGCACGTGGGCCAGCGCGAGGGCGCGGAGGCGCGGCGCCAGCGGACGGCGTGCACGGCGCGCGGCGACGAGCGCCTCGAGCAGCCGATCGAGCGAGCGGTCCTGGCAGAAGAACAGAATCTCGTCCTTGCCGCGAAAGTAGTGGTACAGGTTCGCCGTGGAGAGATCGGCGGCGACCGCGATGTCGCGCATGCCCGCGGCGGCGTAGCCCGACGTCCGGAACACGCGCGCGGCGGCGCGGAGGATGTCCACGCGACGCGCCTCGGCGCGGATCGAACGGCGGTTCGATAATCGAACCATCGTTCGATTCTACCCCGCGCCGTGCTGTCATTGTGAAAAAATCAAGACGTTCGTCCGGTAAACCCCGCTCATGCAGGCGGGGAATCCTATAATCTGATGATGCGCTGGCTGAAGTATGCCTTCGCGGGGGCGCTGGTCGGGCTCTGCGTAGTGGCGCTGCGGCTGTTTCCGGCGATGAATTCCGGCACCGCGGCGCCGCTGCTGCTGCTGGTCGTCGTCGTCGTTGCCCGCATGTGGGGCATCGGCCCGGCGCTGTTTGCCGCGTCCGGCGCCGCTGCCAGCTATTCCTACTATTTCCTCGGACCTGCCGGCTTCTGGATCGAGAACGCCAACGACTGGGTGGCATTTATCACCTTCATCATCACCGCAGTGATTGCCGGGGAGCTCTCGGCGCGCGCCGAGCGCCGGCGGCAGGAAGCGCAGGCCGGCCGCCAGGAGATCGAGCGGCTGTATCAGGAGCTCCAGGTCGCGTTCGACCGCGCGAGCGAAGCGGAGGCGGCGCGCCGCAACGAGCAGTTGAAGGCGGCGCTCCTGGACGCGCTGACGCACAACCTCCGGACCCCGCTCACCGCGATCAAGGCGGCCGTCACGGCGCTGATCGCGGCGGGCACCTGGGACGACAGGTCGGCGCTCGGTAACGAAGGCCGCCGCGAGCTGCTCGAGGTCATCGACGAGGAATCCGACCGGTTGAACCGATTCATCGAAGGGTTGTCCACGCCGGCCCGGATCGATGGCGGGCACCTTCCGCACCTGCGGAGCGCGAGGCTCGAGGACATCGTCCGCGCGGGGCTGGTCCGCGCCGAAACCGTGACGCGCGATCACCGCGTCCTCGTCGACCTCCACGACGCGCTCCCGCCGGTGTCGGTCGATCCGTCGTCGATCGCCGAAGTCGTCTACATCCTGCTCGACAACGCCAGCAAGTACGCGCCGTCGGGAACGAGCATCGCGATCCGCGCCGTGGTCGACGGCGAGCAGCACGTCCAGATCACGGTCGACGATGAGGGGCCCGGCATCGCGCCGGATGTGCGCGAGCGGGTCTTCGAAAAATTCTTTCGCGTGCCGGCTCGCGCGCCGCACGATCCGCGGCGGGGCGGCATCGGTCTCGGCCTGCCGATCGCCCGGAGGCTGGTCGAAGCGCAGGCGGGACGGATCTGGATCGACGCGCCCGAGTCCGGCATGGGCACGCGCGTCGTCATGAGACTGCCGATCGCAGTGGAGGCGTTTGAATCCCAGACGCCGGCGCCGGCACTAGTGCATTGAACGGAGTAGCAAGATGGCAACGGCTTACGACAAATCGCGCGTCCTCGTCGTCGACGACGAGCCGCAGATCACGCGCGTGCTTCGGACGGTGCTGAGCAGCCAGGGGTACCAGGTGCGCACCGCGGGAGAAGGCGAGGCGGCTCTCTCGAGTTTCAACGAGTGGCGACCCGAGCTCGTCATCACCGACCTGTTCATGCCCCACATGGACGGCCTCGAGTTGTGCCGGCGGATCCGCTCCGTTTCGACGGTGCCGATCATCGTGTTGTCGGTGAAAGGCGAGGAGCGGTCGAAGGTCGAAGCGCTCGATTCCGGCGCGGACGACTACGTCACCAAGCCGTTCGGGATCGACGAGCTGCTGGCGCGCGTGCGGGCTGCGCTTCGTAGAGGCGGCGGAGAACCGGAGCTCGCGTCGTTCGAGGTCGGCGACTACAAAGTGGACCTCGAGGGGCGCCGCGTCCACGCCCACGGCCATGAAGTACGGCTCACGCCGAAGGAGTTCGACCTGTTCGTCTATATGGCGCGGCACCCGAACCGTGTGCTCACGCATCGGACCCTGCTCGAAGCCGTGTGGGGCGAGGCGTCTCAGGAGCAGCCGGAGTATCTACGCGTCTTCATGGGGCAGCTCCGCAAGAAACTCGAACCCGATCCGTCGAATCCGAAATACCTGGTGACGGAACCGTGGGTCGGTTACCGCTTCAATCCGCAGGGATGATAGAAGGGCAAAGGCAAAAGGAAAAAGGCAAAAGGCAAAAGGAAAAAGGGCGCGTAGCAGGTACTAGTAACGCTCGATACAGAAGAACTCAGGCCATCACTCGGGCAAGGATCAACATGCCCACTACGGCTGTCATCCAGTACGCGAGCGTCCGAATCCAGTTCGTCCTGATCAATCGCCGGGTCAGCACGTCGTCGTAACCTGTCGCGGCCATGCGTGCCTGGATAGGACGCTGCCACGTAAAGGTGGAGACGAGCGCGATCAGATTCAAGGCGAACGCCGCGACCGCCTCAGACGGTCGAACGAATCCCGGTCGCAGCACAAGCAACGCGATCGACGACAGCAGCAGCAACATGGCAGGCAAGATGGTCGGCAATGCCGCGGCGCGGTTGTTGGCCTGGATGTACTCCGCGAAGTGCTCGCGGCCGACAGCAGGATAGATGCTGTAGTGCTGCAGTTGGAGCGTCGTCATGCCTCCGGCGTTGTAGAGCGCGAGGCAGAGGAAGATCATGAACAGGATCACGCGCGGCTTCCGCGAAGCCAGACGGTTTGGCGGATGTACGCGCCCCCTTCGACCGTGTCGAGCATCATGTGCGCGACGTCTGCCGGCGTCATCCACGCGTTCGATGACGGTATGCCGGCCGACAACGGGGAAGCCGCGTAACGGCCGGTCATCGGACCGTTAGCCAACCGGGAGGGCCGCAGGATCGTCCAGTCGCTGCCACTCGCATTGACGAGCGTCTCCATCGCCCGCTGATCGGCCGCCGTATGCCGAAGCGGCGTCCATCCCGCGACGCGCGGCATCCATCCGCTTCGAGGCTCGACGAGCGAGGATGAAATGATGACGAGGCGGGACACGCTCATGCGCTGCATCGCCGCGATGGTTGCCCGTGCGCCGTCGACGAGGACCGAGGTGGCGCCAAGTCCCCGCGTCCCGAGCGCTGACAACACCGCATCATGATCGGTGAGCACGGCCGAAAGGTCATCGACCTGCATGGGGTTGCCGACATGGACGTGCAGCCGTTCCTGCGGTTGGATCGCGAGTCGCGTACGCCCGAACGCGGTCATGGTGTGGCCTCGTGCCAGACCTTGGCTGACCAGGGTCTGACCTATTCTGCCGGTCGCACCAAGAACCAGAATGCGCATGGCGCATCATACGCCGAGCGGATCGGGAGGCGAATGTATGTATTCGGAAAGCGTGATCAAGTAGCGCGTCACCACCTCGGCCTTGTTTTCATACGACAAAAGGAATAGCGTGTCCGGACGCCATCATGGCTGTTCTGCCCATGCTGCCGGCGTCCACGGACCAACCGATCCGAGTGCTCGTAGCGGAGCCGGACCCCACGACACGCGCGATCTATCGCGCGTTGCTCGGCACGGGCGAGGAACTCGTCGAAACTGTCGATGGCCGCGAGGCGCTTGTCAGGGCCTTGATGAAGCCGCCCGCGCTCGTGATCACCGAACTGCAGCTCCCATACATCGACGGCGTCGCGCTCTGCGAGATATTGAGGCGGGATCGCACGACCGCCCACACTCCGGTCCTCGTCGTCACGAAGCCGATCGGTCCGATCGAGCTGGAACGCGCACGGCGAGCCGGCGCGAACGCGGTATTGGCAAAGCCCTGTACTCTTCCGGCCCTTCGGCAGGAGATTGACCGCCTGCTCCAAACCTCACGCGAGCTGCTCGAACGATCTGTTCGCGCCCGAGCGGCCTCAATGAGCGAGGTAGAGCGCACCGCTCGTCTGCTCGCGCACGTCGGAGGCGCGCTGTCGCCTGCGCTCTCAAAGGCGCATCAGCGTTTCACGACAACGACTCCGCCGACCGCCGCGCCCGTGCTGCAGTGTCCGATCTGCGACGAGCCCCTCCGATACGAGTACAGCCACGTTGGCGGTGTAAGCGCGGTTCACCCCGAGCAATGGGACTATTACATGTGCAGCCAATGTGGTCCGTTCCAATACCGGCAGCGCACTCGGAAGCTGCGGCGCGTTTCCTGAGCCGCCTATAGAAGGTTCGGCAGGGGAGCGTGTCGCGCTGATTCTGAAATCTGCCCGAACAGCAGCAGCGAGACGGCTTCAGACAGCTCCTGATCGGTGACCGGCTTCTCGAGGAACGCTTCGTGGTTCCACAGCACCTTCCGCTGCGCGAAGAGCAGATCGGTGTAGCCGGTGAAATAGAGCACCTTCACATCGGGGCTACGTCGGCGAAGCTGCCGGGCCAGCTCATCGCCCATCATCTTCGGCATCATCAGATCCACAACGAACGCATCGAACGGCCGTCGCGTATCCACAAGCCGAAGGGCTTCCTCGCCATCGGGCGCGGTGACGACGTCGTAGTTCGCGCCGGTGAGCGCGCATTCGGCAAACGTCAGCACGGACGGTTCATCGTCCACGACCAGGACACGCCGGCGCAGGGGCGTGATCGTGCGGACGTCCACGGCCTGACTCACCGGCTGGACCTTCACGCAGCCGACGCATGACCACTGTCCGTCGACGTGCGTGCATCGGCGAACGCGACCGCAGCGGTGACAACGGCGATTCTCACTGAGCCAATCCGGGTGCTTCGACAAATGAAGATCTCGAAGAAATTATCGGGCGTTCTTGCGGTCCACCACATGCCTCTCGCCGCCGGATCGGAGATTAGCGCAGCGGGCCGCAATTCGCCGTCCCGATTGGCGGTTCAGCCAGCGCATTTTCGTAAACTGTCGGGCACTGGTCGTCGCCTCATGCGCGCAGCTCGATAGCTACGTTCTCGGCTCATATCGCATCGCCACCGCCCCCGAGCCGAACTCCAGCCGACTCACGAGCCTCAAGTCGATACGCTTCGACAGCCCCGCGAACAACGTCGGCCCATGGCCTACCAGTGTGGGCTGCACCACGAACTCGTACTCATCGATTAATCCGAGCTCCGCCAACGCGAGCGGAAGTTTCACGCCGGCCACGAACAATCCCTTCCCCGGCTTCCGTTTGAGCTGCTGAATGGCCGTCCCGAGGTCCCCAGGCACGAGCTCCGCGACGTACTTCCTTGCCGCGTCGATCGTCCGGTACGATGCAAGTCTTCGTCGGCCAACATTGCGCGATGATCGCAGCACCCGTCCAAAGTGACGTTGATGGAATACCGAAGTAATCGCATGAGGCAAGAGTACCTCCGATTGGCGGGCGTCGCTGCTGCGACGGGGCGACGGAACATTTGCCGTCGCCGTGGGTTCTATACTCAGGACCCGCCGAGGGTCGATGAAACAGATCGCCATACTCTCCGCCTTACTGCTTCTTGCCGTGTTCGCCGGCCTCGTTACAGCCGCGCGCTGCCCGAGTTGTCTCGATCGGCAGCGGGTGAACAAGAGCTGCGCCTGGTCGGGCGATACCGTCTTCCCGGTTGACCCGCACAACGAGACGCACGAGAAGCATCTGGTGGGTGACGTCCAACTCGCGGAAGACCTCGCCATCCGTTATGCCGATGCGGAGTTCCTCCGGCGGTACGGTTACGAGGCGCACGGCGGGCTCATCGATCACCACCGCGTCCTGGATGAGTGCATGGCCAGCCTGGTCGCCCAAATCGAAAACAATCATGCTGTGACGTCCACGGAAGTGTCGCTCGCCCGCGGCAAGCGTGATCTTCTTTTTGATACCGTCGCCGCGGTGTCGTTCCTGCCGATCTATCTTTTCGGTGCCGCCGTTGTTTCGCGTCGTTTGTATCAACGGTTCTCAGACGATCAACCCAGCGTGCGATGGGCCGCCGTTGGTTTGACGTCCGTGGCGGCGAGCGCGCTTGGATTCCAACTTGGCCAACTGTGGTTGGGCGTGTGGGAAGGCGTTCGCGTCAGGAACGGCCACATGAGCATGTTCCGCGCAGCGACGCACGATCGGTGGCCGCATAACCATGCCGGTACGCTGCTTGTCGGTGGCGTCGTGGTCTTCTGGCTCGTCGCGATGATCTGGCACCGGATTCCTCGGCTGCTGACCATCTGCGCCGCGCTGGCGGCCTGCACAGTCTGGCGCGATGTTCGTCGAGGTTTTTGTGACGTCCGTTGTCGGTTACGCGGTCGCGGTTGTGGCCCTCGCAAGCATGGTCCTGGCGGTCCGGTTTGCCAGACCTCTTACGCCGACGGTCGGTCTGCCGATTCCTTAGTGCGTGTAGCAAGACCCACTCTGCCGTCCGATTCCTCTACGCGGAGTTGTCCTCTTTCGCGAGCGTCATCGATCGGGTTCGTCAACCTGCGTCGTCACACAGGCGTTTGATGGTCGACAGCAGGTTGCCGTCGCCCGCCGTTTTGGACACAAAGGCAGACGCTCCGACTTCGAAAGATCGTTGCCTGAGGTCCGGATCGTTCATCGCCGTAAACATGACGACTTTCGTCTTCGGGTTCACCTGCGTAATCTGGCGGCAGGCCTCCAATCCATTGACGTTCGGGAGGTTCACGTCGAGCACAATCACGTCGGGTTGGAGTCGTTGCACTGCGTCGACAACTGCGCTGCCATCTGCGACGGTTCCCACGACTTCGCAGTCCAGTGCCAGCACACGGGAGACGGCTTTCGCCATTCCAGCGTGGTCTTCGGCGATGAGCACGCGGGGTCGAATGGGCAAACATGACCTCCAACAACGTGTTGGAACACCACCGAGGATAGACCAGAATCCATCGGCCGGGGCGGTCATTCGGGAACACGGAATCGTCCAGCACCGCTGCCGCTTGGTTGGCAGCGCGCAGGATGTGCTCGTTCCGGTTCAGCGGGTCTTTTTGGGGATGTCAGGCGGCACTCGGCGGGCCTGACCGGATCGTGCGTGTTTCGCTGCGGGGCAGGGTGACCGTGAATGTCGCGCCGCCGTCGGAATTGTTGTCGGCATGAATGGTGCCCCCATGCGCCTCGACGATCGTTCGCGCGATCGTCAGTCCGACGCCCAGGCCGTGCGCTTTTGTCGTGACGAAAGGTGTAAACAGAGCGGGCTTTATCTGCGCCGGCACACCCGTTCCCGTGTCGCGCACCGAGACGTCGACATCGGCCCGCCTAACGTCGGTGCTGATGGTGACGCGACGACGCCCCGGAGGTGTCTCGGCCATCGCGTCCATCGCGTTCATCACCAGATTCACCAGCACTTGTTGCAAGAGCACAGGATCGCCGGTGATGACGCAACGATTCGACGACAGATTGACAATGGCCTCGATCTGCCGCCCTCGCATCTCGGGAGCGACGACAGCGAGACTGTCATGTATCACGGCGTGAAGGTCGATCGGTTTCTTCTCCAGTTGATGAGTCCGGAGCATGGCCCGATGCCGATCGATGATCTGCGCGGCTTGGACGCCCTCACCCTCGATGTCAGAAAGGATCTCGCCTAGCGTGTCAGGCGTCGCACGATTGGCCGTGATCATCATCCGACCCGCGTGGGCGTTGTGGATCACCGAGCTGAGGGGTTGAATGAGTTCATGGGCAATCGAGCTCGTCAGCGCCGACATCGTCTGCCGACGACTGGCGTCGGCGGCGAGCGCCAAGTTCCTCCGACTTTCGATCTCCGCCCGCTGGCGTGCGTGGCGTTGGTACAGGAGGCCCAAAATCAGGAGCGCCTGAACGACGACCGCAGTTCCAGCGCTCAGCACGGTGCCCCTGTGTTCGCGCCAGAGGGTTGGACTCCGATAGCGCACGACACTGCCCGGCGGCAGCCGGCTCTCAGCGATGCCCCATCGCTGGAGTTCGCGCCAGTCGAATATCCGTTGGTTCGGCTGTTGGACCGGGACGTTGATGCTGCTCGTCGGCGCGCCGTTCAACAGCCGGGCGGCCGCGTCGGCCGAAATGCGAACGAGATCGTCAATGGACATCAGCGAGCCGCCGACAATTCCATGACCGACGTACACGCTTTGTACTCCAAACAGCGGAGCATCCGCGGTGGCGTGAAGGTCGTCGAGCACACGCTCGTCCGGATAGGTCCCTCCGCGGGCGTCGGTGGCGAAGTTTATGTAGAAGATCGCCGAGTGGGCCGGCAGGGTCGCGCAACGGCGCAGGATCTCCGCAAGCGACAGCTCATCCGCCCAGATGAATCTCAGCCGGCCCCGGAATCGCGTCGACTCGGTCTCCAGCTCCTGGCGCCAGAACCTGCCATGCGGTCCGGCCTCGGTCACCATGAACACGTCTGTGGTCTGAGGAAGCAGCTGCAGGACGTCGTCGATAAGCTTGGGAAAGTCGTTGTCGACCGTGACGGCGGCCTCGTTCTCTGCAAGCAGACCACCGTCGCGCAAGTATCGCTGATCGACGGCCGCCAACAGGATCGGGGTGTCGGGAAAAAGCTGCTGTCGATGCTTGCGGGCGAAGGCGGCCGCGGGACCGGCGACCGTCATGATCAGATCCGGCTTCGGGCCACCGGCGAACAGAGCTTGGATATACTCGACGACCGATTGTTCAGACGCCCCGACGAAGCCTTGCGGCCCCACGACGACCTGCACGATGTTCACGGGCTGCCCAGCGCGCTGGTCGAGGTCAACGCGGAAGTTGCCGGTGAAGTAGTCGAGCGTCAGGCTGCCGCGATCGGACGACTGCAGGAGCAAGAGCTGCCGGACCGCCGGCACCGCCTCGCTGGACGCGGGTACGAGCAGCAGCAGCAGACCCGCCAGCGCGGTCCGTCGCAACCGGTCACAAACGCGGGACTTCCGTTGCACAGATATCAACTTGACGAACCAGCAGTCGTCGTCGCCGGAGGACGCTGATGATATACATTTTGGGTGCGCCGCGCGATTGGATAATCGCGCTCCTGGTGCTGTTGTGTGCGCCTCTTTCAGCGCGCGCACAGACGATCCAAGAGATATGCGGGTCAATTCATGACCAAACCGGCGCCCCGATGCCTGGCGTTCGCGTGACCATTCGGGGTGTGACAAGTCGTGAAGCGCAAACCGACGACGCCGGCGACTTTGCGTTTGATGACCTTCCGGAAGGCGACTACGAGATCTTCCGCGGAACTGAGGGGATTCGAACGAGCGCGCCGCGCCGTGCGGGTCCAGGCCGGCGCGCGCGTTACTCTCTCTCTCTCACTCCACGCCGCCATCGCGGAGGCAACGATCGTCACGGCCTCGAAGTCGGGCCCGCACGACGTGCAGGCAACTCCCATGTCGATCACTGCCGTGTCGAACACTGAGCTTGATCGGTTGGGCACGCAGACCTTGGATCAGGCGGTTGTGCTTGCGCCATCCGTCACGTTTTCAGAGAACGCCGGTTTCGGTCAACTCACCATCCGCGGCATTGGGGCGAACGCCGTGTATACCGGATCGGATCCCAGTTCGGCTACGTACCTGGATGGCGTCTATCTTGCCCGGCCGGCAATGGACTTCGTGCAGCTTCTCGATCTCGATCGCGTCGAAGTGCTCCGAGGTCCCCAGGGCACCTTGTACGGACGGAACGCCGTTGGTGGGGCGGTGAACCTGATATCCAGGCCGCCGACGAACGACTTCCAGGGGTCCGCCGATTTCACGGCCGGGAACTTCGGAGAGTTTCGCGTCAACGGGCGGGCCAGCGGCCCGCTCAAACGCGACAGAGTGATGGGGTCCGTGGCGTTTACTCGCGGCGTACGGGATGGCTACGTCCGCGACCTCGCGCATCCAGACGATCCGCTTGGCGGCGACGACATCACCGCCGCACGCGGTCAGTTGCGCGTGGTGTTCGATCGACGCACGAATCTGCTGCTGTCGAGCGACGTCGACGACCAGGGCGGAAGGCCGCTGACCTTCAACAAGGTGCTGGTCGTGAAGCCGGGATTTCAAATCGACAACCCGACCGATTTCCACGACGTCCGAGCCTCGATGCCCGCCTCGGGTCACGCGCGGCAATACGGCGCGAGCGCGCGGCTGACGACGGCGCTCACGCCATCCATCACCCTTGTCAGCCTGACGGCATATCGAAACCTGGACTACGAAGCCTTCCTGGATGCCGACATCACCGAACTCAACCTGTCGACGACGCACAACCGGGAGTGGCAGCATCAGTGGTCGGAAGAGATCACGGTTTCGCATCAGCAGCCCAGGCTGACATGGGTCGGCGGCACGTTTCTCTTCAGCGAAGCCGATCACCAGACCACCGAGGTCGGTCAGCTGCAGCCGCGAACCGAGACACGGCTCGATCCGCGCGTCGACGCAACCAGCCGCGCGATTTTTGGAGAGGCGACTGTTGGGTTGACATCCCGCCTCTCGGCAACCGCTGGCTTTCGCGACACATATGAGGGGAAGGACATTGGCAACGCCGGTGGACGCTATGGTCTCGATGCTCCGTATGTAGCGGCAGCCGGAACGATCTATAGCTATTCGGATTCCATTGCGCACAGCGCGTGGACGCCGAAGGTCGGCCTCGAAATGAGGCTGGCGCATGATGCACTCGCTTTCGTGTCGGCGACACGAGGGTTCAAGAGCGGCGGGTTCAACCTGTCGTCAACGGCGCCGGGCCGCGGCTTCGCTCCCGAGTGGGCGTGGAGCTACGAAGGAGGATTGAAGAGCGCGATCGAGGACGGCCGCACGAGGTTTTCCGTGTCTGCATTTTTCACCGATTACGCGAACCTGCAGGTGCAGACGCCGCTCGGGAACGGCGTCTTCGACATTCGGAATGCCGCGGCCGCGACGATTCGCGGTGTCGAAGTGGAGAACACGTCGCGGATCGGACGGGGCATCGAAGCCGGTGGCTACGTGACATGGCTCGACGCCAGATACGATCAGTACATCGCCGTCTCAAATAGCGGCGTCACCGGCGACGTGGCGGGCAACCGCTTGAACAATGCGCCGGAATGGGCCGGGCGGCTGTGGATCGAGTGGACGGGCGAAATCGGCCGCTCGCGACAACTGTCGATCGCGGCCGACTCGACGACGCAGTCGACGGTCTACTACACACCGTTCAACGACGACATCCAGCGACAGGGTCCGTACGGCCTTCTGGGTGCGCGCGTCGAATACGGACCCAGTCATCACCGGTGGTCGGTCAGCGCGTACGCGCGAAACCTCACGAACACGAACTACCTCACGGCGACGTTCGGTACATCGCAGGTGGCGTTCGGCGGACGTCCGGGGGCCCCGCGTCAGTTCGCAGTGGATTTCAGCGTACAGCGATAGGACTGTCGCGCACCACGACTTCTGATGCGCTCGGTGGCGCGGGGGATGCCATCTGCGGGATGAGTGTGCCGACGCGTCGATCAGCAGCGGGCGGCCGTTGTCACACCGCGAGCAAGATGGTGCCGAACCACGCAACATCGACCCACTTTCTGGCCGTCGTGGAGGAATCGGCAAGAGCGGTTCGACCACTGCGACAAAGCATCTGGAAGCAACGCGGCGCCCATGCGCGTTTACGCTACGCCAAGACGAGGATCAGATTTTCGGACGTCTTGTTACACGCTCTCAGGCGCTCTCGTTCGCGTGACCCACGCGAAGAGAAGAACTCCGGCGAGGGAACCAAGGATGAAGCGGGGTAGGAACTCGTGCGCGAGGCAGTGTCCCAAACCTGTCGAGCTGCGCGTCGCCGAGAACGCTCCGTATGATCCCGACGCCTCACCTATGCAAGCGAATGCGCTCCCGATGGCGGCGCAAACAGGTGCGATGATCACGGCGCGGCGCCAGTTCCATCTCTTCACGTCGTTCTCCTAAACTTACTAACTATTTCATGCGTCGGCCGCCCGCCGGCCCTTTGAACGTCGCGACCCATTTCCGCGTCGCGTCAAGGTATGCGGTTCCGTACGTCGCGCTTGGTTCGATGTGGGTATTTTCGAAAAACTCGTTCCAGGTGGTGATGATCACCCAGTCGGCCGCCGTCGTGACCGCGGTGCGCCACTGCGTGTCGTATGTGGACCCATTGGCGCGATCGACGAATTCGTGGGTCGCCCGGCTGCTGATGCGACGATCGTCGTACCCGGGGCACACTGATGCCACCCATAGGCGACGACGGTCACCGGGCGTGAGCAGATTGAACGTCCGCACGCGCAGCGTCTCAGTGCGATACATATCCAGAAGGTCGGCCGGACTCTTCGACACGTTGATGTACTGATATTCGCCGTCGAACGCGTTGATGAGGCGAGAGTGGAAGAAATCGCCGATCACAATCGGATCGCGGCCCGTCGCACGAACGTTCGCCAACACATCTCGCCACTGACCCTCGTCGAGCCGCGATGCGGTGTACACAAAGATGACGGGACGATTGTCGAGCCGCAGGTAGGCGGGATCAGTTCCGTACGCATCCACGGCATCTTCGATCCAGGTGGTCATCATGCCCGGATCGGCCGGTAACGAAGGATCGCTTGTCGCGTTCACGTAATAACTCTCGATGAACACGGCCGCCTGCATGTCGGCGTGGGCAGTGGCGTCGAGCACCATGCGCATGCGGTGGTCATTCCACTCCACGCTCGGTCCTTGCCACGAGACGACGAACGCGTCGATGCCCGCAGAGTGCGCCTCGCTCGCCTGGCGGTTCACGTCCGCTTGATTGTCCGACGAATACGGTGTCGCCGGCCGATCGGCCAATTCCGGATCGCGCCACGTGTCGAGCGAATACCAGGGATACAGCTCCGCAAGGACAAGGTGCGGCCCGACCGGACTGACGCTCACGGAGCCCGACGATGCCAGGAGCGACGATGGCGTCGTGAACTGTGCGGTCGTCGCGGTTGCGGAAAATCGATCGACACGTCGCGGCAGAGCGGGATCGTTGGCCGAGAACACCTCAATCGATACGTCGCCCGGCGTCTCGGTGGCGAGGTTCCACGTCACAGTGCCGCCGGATACGACGTCTGCCAGGATGATGTCGAAACGTACTTCCGCCGGCTCGCCTGGCGTTCCGTTCGAGGTTCGCAGCGTCCCGCCCGTCTGGCTGGCGCCGGCGCCGGGTCCGCCGAGCACGGTCGAGGTGTAACTGGAAAGGGTCGCACCTGACATCGTGATATCCGTGGTCCTCGCGGTGGTGACCACGATCAGTTGAACACGTGCGAGGTTCTTCGCAGGATCCGTCCGCAGCACGGCCGGCGCTGCCAGCAACGATGCGGCGGCGACCACTGTCGACGCTGTGAGGACCGCCCAGCGCATGCCCTACGTGTAACAAACCGGGTGTCGTTTCTGCAATGTTGCAATGATTCGCCGCGCCATTTTGCGTCGGCGGGGCGCTGGTCTATGTCGCGGCGGGGTTTGTCCCGTCCGCTGTTGAAATTCAGCGGCGGCCCGGGTGGTCTAGAGTGATTTGGTTCCTCCAATATGACTCATCACGTTGATGACGGTGCCGTTCGGATCGGTCACGAAGAATCGCCGGACACCCCACGGTTCGTTCGTGAGGGCATACACGATGTGGAGCCCACGCGAGACCGCACGCGAATGAACGTCGTCGACATCAGTGACTTCTACGCTTATCTGGGGAAGAATCGACGACGAACCATCGTCCCTCATCAAACTCACCTGAGCAGTCGGATTGCTCGGCGATACTAATGTCACGATGAAGCCCATATCCATCGCGACCTCCAAACCCAGGACCTCGACGTAGAACTGTCGGCTCGCGTCGAGGTGCTTCGACTTGATGTCCGGCACGATCCTTTCCACGCTCATCTGGCTACCTCATTAGTCACAGCGGGTGACTTCGACGTTGACGCGATGCTCAGAGGACGTGATTCTACGCGACGTGTCCGCACAGCCCACCGCAAGCGTCGCCCGACGTACACCATCGCGCGGGTCTGTGCTACATCGAACCCCACGGCCGAGAGGCTGATGTAGCCGTTCGAGCCAGGATACCGATCGTAGAACGCCTGCCACCAACCGTTCGCAAACAACCGATCCAACTCGGAGCGTGACACCACGATGGACGGAAACCCAAGGGAGAGTGTGGAGGGTAGAGACCGGACGGCGGAGTTTTGGAAACGATAATCATCGAGTACGGGACGCCAATCCGTCTCGAACGGCTTCCCTGATAAGTCGCATTGGCTAGGAAACGTCGTGGTCTCCTGCTGCACGACGAGAATCGTTGCGTGACCATTGGTCGCGAGCGGGTGTTCGTGAAGCACGACGTTGTACACGGCAACGGCATTCTTGTCCTCGACGGGCCGAGGAGGTGGACGGCCGGGTGCTTGAGTCGCACCGACCAATCGCAAGCATGAGCGTCACGAGGATTCGCATGGTGCTGGCTGAGTTGACGATAGCACCGACTGACTCCTGCAGACGGCTTTGGTCGAACGTTCGGACGCAGGCGACGCGGGCACGGGACGTGCTGTTCGCCTCGCGGCGATGGGTGAACTGATCAGCTTTGTACGTTTCCGCCTCGTAAGAAACTCACTCAATATGAATGAGTTAATGGAGGCGTGTCGGCTCACGCGCGAGAAGGCACTCCTGATGCGCGAACGGGCGCTGCGCATGCGTCGTCGTCATGATTCGCAACGCTCCGAGTCCGTCGTCCCCCGCGAAAACGACCGAGCATAAGCTATCGCTTTCTTGTTCGCAGGGCGCGATGATTCCTTCGCTGACGCCGGTTCAGCGGCCTCGAGCTGAGAACGCTGACCGCCGAAGCGGCCAGCGGGAGCGATGCGGTTCGCTAGACGTGAGGTGCCGTGCCTTCGACGAGCACTTCACCCACGGCCACGTCCACGGGCGTGATCAGCTCGGCCAGATTCTCATTCACCCACGCGGCCGCTTCCTTGTTGGCCGCATCAGCCGCTGCGCGGCTTTGATAGAAGCTGACCGACACGGCGACGTTCTTGCCCGCGTCGAGGGCGTGGTACGCGTGAAAGCCCTTTTGCTTCGCGAGGAGCGGCAGCAGCCCTTTCTTTACTCGCGCAATCGTCTCCTGCATTTGTCCTGGCTTCACGTTGTAGCGGTGTACGCTCACAAACATCGGGGACCTCCTGTGGCAGAGCGGCCCGGAGGCTACGCCCATCCACCGTGGCTGTCAACGCCTCGGGCACACGGGATGGGTGCTGTTCCAATCTCAGCGTAAACGAGGCAGTGAATCGGACCGGCCGCGAGCGATGCTTACTCGACGTCGATCGACGAAATGTCCTTGTTCGTATAGTCCTTCAGCATCGCCGTCGAGAGCAGCGTGATGATCGCGCACGCGAGAATGAACAGCGCGATGGGCGTGCCGGAACCGTAGCGGCTCAGCAGCCACGTGGCGATGAGCGGGGCGGGACCGCCGGCAAAGACCGATGAGAGTTGGTACCCAAGCGAGGCGCCGCTGTACCGCAGCCGCTCCGTAAACGATTCCGCGATCAGCGCCGCTTGCGGACCGTACATCATGTCGTGAGGCACGAGCGACAGCACGATCGCGAGCGCGACGAGGGCCGGCACTCTCGTGTCGAGGAGCGCGAAATACGCAAACCCATAAAGGCCGATGCACGCTCCGCCCAGCATGTACACGCGCTTGCGGCCAAACCGGTCGGACAGATGACCGAAGAACGGGATCGACACGAACGAGATGCTCGAGGCCATGAGCACGGCCATCAGGATGAAGTTTCGATTGAAGCGCAGCACGTCGGTGCCGTAGGCGAACACGAACGCCGTGAATAGATAGAAGGGCGCCTGTTCGCCCATGCGGCACAAGGCGGTCAGGACGATCTCGCGTGGCTGGCGGCGAATCACGTCGAGCACCGGCGCGCGCACGATCCTCCGCTCGGCAACCAGGCGCACGAACACCGGCGTTTCGAGGATGCCCAGGCGGATGTACAGGCCGAACGCGACAAGGACCAAACTCAGGACGAACGGCAGGCGCCAACCCCACGTCAGGAATTGATCGCCCGAGAGCGCGCTCGATCCCAGAACCGCGAGATTCGCGAGGAACAGCCCCACCGGCACGCCGAACTGCGGCCACGCCGCGATGAACCCTCGATGGCGATTGGACTGTGCCCACTCCATCGACAGGAGCACCGAGCCGCCCCATTCGCCGCCGACGCCGATGCCCTGCACGAAGCGGAGCAGGCTCAAAATGATGGCGCCCCACACGCCAATCTGGGCATACGTCGGCACGAGCGCCACGAGAAATGTCGCGACACCCATCAGCAGGAGCGTAGCGACCAGGGCGGCCTTTCGTCCGAGTCGGTCGCCGTAATGTCCAAAGATCGCGGCGCCAATCGGCCGCGCGAGGAAGCCCACGGCGTAGACGCCGAAGGCCTCCAGCGTGCCGACGAGGCGATCCGCATGCGGAAAATACAGATCGGGCGAACACGAGCCCGGTGACGGTGCTGTAGAGGAAGAAGTCGTACCACTCGATCGCGGTTCCGATCGTGCCAGCCAATACGGCGCGCCGCAGTTGTCGCCGGTGTTCCGCGTCGGTGAGGCCGATGGCTCCATTCGGATCGTGCTCATGCCGCGCCAAGTCTACGATCGATCGCGGGGGCTCTGGCGATGGGTCGATGCCAATCCCGGCAGGCTCACCGAAGACCGGATGAACGCGATCTACAACGCCCTGGGCGACGGCATCGAGTGTGTCGCTGCATCACGTTGTGCTACTATCGGCGGCCGTTGATGGCCACGACCAAAGCCGACCGTCTCGCCGTGCCCCCTATGCGGAGACGTCCCTCGAGCGAGGCCAAGGCTGTGGCAAAGCTGCGGCGCGATCTCATCGAATATTGCGCGAAGGTCGACCATCTCGACCTTGAACTCGCATCAAGCATCAGGCACATCGCCGCGCTGCAATTTGAGCTCGATCGTCTGCGCGGCCTCCTAAGCGGCCACTAGCATCGCTTCGAGCGCACCCGCTGATCCTAGTCCGCCCGGAGCGCGATGATCGGATCGACCCGCGCGGCGCGGTGTGCTGGAAGCAACACACCGATCAGGCCGATCACGAGTAACAGCACCGTTACGCTCGCGAACACGGCGGGATCATGCGTGCTCACTCCGAACAGCACGTTGGCGAGGAGACGCGACAACGCCGCCGCTGATACGACGCCGATCACGACGCCGGCGCACACGACAATCATGCCTTGGCGCAGGATCAGATTTCGCACGTTGTCAGGCGTCGCGCCGAGTGCCACACGCACGCCGAGTTCGTGAATGCGCTGCTGCACGGCGTAGGCCATCAATCCGTAGATGCCGATTGCCGCGAGCGATACGGCGATGGCGCCGAAGACGGTTAGCAAGACCATATTGAACGTTGCGCTGGCGGCTGACTGTCCGCGCAAATCGTCCATCGAACGAACGCTCGCAATGGGCACGTCGGCGCTGACTTGCCGTAGTTCGTCCTGAATCGCCCTGGCAAATGTCCGCGGATCGCCAGCCGTGCGGATCGCCCACGCGATGGGCGCTCGTTCGTTCAGCAGCCGCGTGAATGCACTGGGTACCTGTGACGTCGGGAGGTACATCGTTGGCAAGAGGTCCGCGTCAAGCGTTTCGCGGACATCTCCAACGATCCCAATGACCTGACGGGTACGTCGGCCACTTGTGGCCCCATGCCTTGGCCGATCAGGAGCCGACCCGTCAACGCATCACCGCCCGGCCAATAGCGCTGCGCGAAGCTCTGGCTGAGGATCACAACGGGCGGCGTGCTTCCGCTGTCGTTGTCCGAGAAGAGACGCCCGCGAAGGAGCGGAATCCTGAACACGTCGAAATAGCCGGGAGAGGCCGTCACCCATGCGCCTCCGCCCGTATGACCTACGGCCGAAGGTCGGCCGATGATGTCAAAGGGCAGATGGCCGTACCGGCCTTCCAACGGCAGACAGCATGTCGTGCTTGCCGCGACAACGCCTGGCAGCGCGCTCAAACGCTCGGTGCCGGTCTTGATGAACGTCGCGACGCGGTCGGTCGTGGCGAAACGCGGCCCGGTCAGCGACATTCGAAGCGTCAAGACATGATCCGATGCGAATCCCGGATCAACAGTTCGTAACGCCACGAAGGTTCGGATGAGCAATGCCGATGCGACGAGCAGCACCAGCGCGAGCGATAGCTGCGCGGTTACGAGCAGCCCGCGCACGCGATGGTCCCGCGCAGTCCCGCTCGAGCGCTGGCTGGCTTCTTTCAGCGTCGTGTGCAGCTCCGTGCGAGTGAGCCGCAGCGCCGGGAACAATCCGAACATGAGGCCCGTTGCCGTGGAGACGCCGAGCGCAAAGACCAGCACGCGCCAGTCGAGCGCGAGGGCGGCACCCGCGGTATCGATGCGCGGCAACGCGGCGGGTTTCAAGGCGAGTAGCGCCCGAATGCTGGCGCCCCCGAGCGCCAGACCGAGCGCACCGCCGACCAGCGCGACCAACGTGCTCTCCGTCAGCAGTTGTCGCACAATCCGTCCGCGTCCTGCCCCGATCGCGGCACGGGTCGCGATCTCCCGCTTTCGTGCGGTCGCACGGACGAGGAGCAAACTGGCGACGTTGGCGCACGCGATGAGGAGCACGAACGCCACAGCGCCGCCCAGCACGAGGAGGGCCGGCCTTACATCGCGGGTGATGACGAGGTCATAGCGCTCCGCGCCGAAGCTGCCGTTTGGCGGCATGTGATCCGGGTACGTCCGGCGATATTCGTCGGCCGCGAGGTTGAGCTGTGCTCGAGCCTCAGCGAGCGAGTGGCCTACCTTCAGCCTCCCGACAGCCCAGAGGATATGAGCCTGTTCGGTCGTGTTCGTCGGCAGCGCGAACGGAATCCAGAGGTCAGGCGCCGGCACGACCTCCGGCATCGTAAAGGCTCGACTCAGCACACCCACGACAGTGTGCGGCGCGCCCCCGATCAAAATCCGTTTGCCGAGGACTGCCGGGTCGCCACCGAAGCGACGTAACCAAAATCCGTTGCTCAAGACGACGACATCGTCGTGACCCGGTTGATCTTCAGTCGCCAAAAAGGTCCGCCCGAGCGCCGACGATGCGCCGAACAGGGCGAAGAACGAGGCCGTGACCTGGCCAACCGGCACTTGCTCGGCCACGTCACCGTCGGTCAAATTCGCGGCCGTGAATCGATACGCGGAAATGTCCTCGAACGCCGAGGCGTGCGCTTGCCAGGAGGCGAATTTCGCCGGAGAACCGCGCGCGAAAGAATCCTGTGGAAACGTGGTCATGAATGCGAAAATCCGATCTGAATCGGCGTATGGCATCGGCCGGAGCAGGACCGCGTTTTCCAGGGAGAAGATAGCCGTGTTCGCGCCGATGCCCAACGCAAGCGTGAGCACGGCCACAATCGTGAAGCCGGGTGACTTCCGGAGCGTGCGCACCGCGTACCGCAGGTCCTGAAGAAGCGTGTCCATCACAGCCAACTGCTCTCGGCAGTTTACGCTTGCGAACACGGTTTTCGTGGACTTTATGGACCCGCACGAAACCGCTTATGATCTTGCGCCGTTCCGTTCCATCGCGCTGACGCGCTGCCGTTCTGACGGCATTTTCAGGATCGATGAGTGCGGGTCGTCAGTAAAATCGAAGCGTGATTCGGCCTGCATTATGCGGCGGTCGAAAATTGCGGTAGCAACAGGAGAAGCCATGCCGTCGTCGCCTCCGCCGTTCGTCGAATGCGAACAAATCCATCCCGCCTTGGCCGTCACTGACATTCCGGCCGCCGTCGACTTCTATACGAACAAGTTAGGCTTCACACTGGCGTTCACATGGGGCGATCCGCCGACCTTCGCAGGTGTGAATCTTGGCAAGGTGCAGACATTCCTGCAGAAGGGAACGCCCGATCCGAAGGGATGCTCGGTCTACTTCCTCGTCGGAGACGCGGATCAGTTCTACCAGTTTCATCGCGCCAACGGCGTCGAGGTTGCTCAGGATATTGGCGACAGGGAATACGCAATCCGAGACTACGTCGTGCGCGATCTGAATGGATACTATCTTTCGTTCGGGCATCACCTGTTCAACGCCGGCCCGCCACTCGAGATCGAGCGGGTGGACGTCCCGGTTCGACTGGAGAAACGGCTGGCTGCTCTGCTCGACGATCTGGCAGCGCACAAACGCATGAGCGTGTCGAATTGTCTAGAGGAGCTACTGCTGCATACAAACGACGGCGTCGGGCCGCACACGCAAACCACGCTGGAGTACATCAAGAAACTGAAGAACAAGCACGGCATTGATTACGACACGCATGCGAGCTATCGGTTTGTGGAGCAGTGATTGCGAATGACCACGTGGGGCGAAAAGTCATGCGCGTCGGTCGCGCGCCGAACCTTGAGGCTCGGTCTGCCTCATTGACATGCGGCGCGTGTCATGCGGCGCCAACGCTAGGTAGGACGCGACTAAACGCCGCAGTACGTGCCTAAACCGCGATCTAATGACATTCGGTTCGAATGATCACCCTGAATCGACCATTCTCCATAGAGAATACCGTCCGAGGCCACAGTGCCGGAGAACGTAAAGCCGGGAAGCATTGGCGCGTCCATCGGCACCGAGAAGGAGACGTTCCTGTTATCCACGCGGACAGGTATGTCGCGGAAGATCACGGTATTCTCTGACACATAACAAGCGATTCCTTGAACGACGTCGCCGTGTTGCGTGAACCTCATCGTCAGCGCGTCGAAATGCAGCGGCGCGGCCCGGCCGGTCCAGTCGCCGGCCATAGATGACGGCGCAAACGGCGAACACCCTGTGGCCGCGAGCAGGGCGACGAAAACCACGTGCCTGAGCCGCAACTTCACGACGCTACTTTTCCGCGGCGGAGGGAACGGGCGGGACCTGACGGATGTCCGGCCGCTGGATGATGACTTGCGCGTGTGTCCATCCGCATGCCGCGACGAGAGACGCGGTCCAGATGAGGCCCAAACCGATCCATCTACGTAAAGACATACTGTTCTCCATGCCTCATCCGACCACGCCTTGCTGCTTGGGTGTGCTGCTCCACGCCAGGTACAGGGTGTTGCATTGGGTCTGGCATTTCGACTACGTACGCGCGGCAGTTCGACGGCGGGTTTTCACGAAGGCCTGTGCCGCGCACCATAGCCACACGAACCACAGGCCCACGCGCTGTTCGCCGTGAAACAGCCGATTGCCAACATATGCGGAAATGGCAGCGAGGAGTGCGCTCAGCCGAAGCCTTGCCACGGCGTCAGACGCGACCAAGGCCAAACCGGCCGTTGCCACCACGGCGGCTGCACTTGCGTCATGTTTCTCATCCTAACTCCGCTCTGAGCGCGATCATCGGATCGACCCGCGCTGTCACATTTACTGGAGTGCCCGCACGAAGGCGTGCGTCTCGCGGAGCACGTCGGCTTCGCGGGTCAAGAACACGAAGTGTCCGGCACCCGGCAGGTCCACGAAATGGGCGTTCGGCACGGCACGTTTCAGGTTGTTCAACCAGCGCTCCTGATACACGGCAGTCGCACGGGAGACGGCGACGATCGCGTCTTTCTCGCTGTCATTCTTCACCTGATATTTATCGAGCACCGGATCGTATGTCTGACGCGGGAACTCCAGAAACGCGAGCACCGGCACGCGGATGTGGGTGTACTCACGCTTCTTTTGTCCGTCGCCGATGGCCTTGTTGATCGCGCCGGTCGAGGCGATGTACCGGCCCATTGAACCATCCGCATTCACGGCGAATCCCTGCCGCAGCTCGGATTCAGGGAAGACGCCTTGACCGTTTTCTCGCTGCCTCCCACGGTACGCATTGAACGAAGTCAAGTCCGGTGGCAAGGGTTGCATCGCCGCAGGCAAGGCGTTGATGAGCGCCTGTACGCGGGATCAGCTCCTGGAGAATCTCTCGGATCGCCGAGCGCATCGAGGTACACCAGTCCCCCAAGCCGGTTCGAGTGCTGGTTCCCAAGCGTCGTCAGCTCACCACCCGCCATCGAATGCCCCATCAGTACCGGGCTTGTTGATCTTCAGTGCATCCAGGACGGCGAGGACATCGTCGGCGAGCTGTTGGTCGTCATAACCGGAGGCAGGATGGCTGGACGCGCCGAAGCCGCGCCGAGTCACGGCGTACACATGACAGCAGTCGGTGAGCTTGGGGGCGAAGTCGTCAAAGACGTGCGCCGTGTTGCCTGACCCGGCCAGCAGCACGAGGGACCGTCCCGAGCCTCCCCAATCGAGCACTTCAAGATGCACATCGCTCCCGACATCTACGAGCTGCACCCGATGTGGGGAGGGATCGCGCCACTCGTCCGCCGCGTGCGTAGTGCCTGGCGCAAGTGCTCAAGCAGCGTGTTCATCTTCGCCGTCCCGTTGCTGGCAGTCTACGCCCGCGAACGCTGGTTTCGTGGACTTCATGGACCCGCACGAACCTGCTCACGATCTTGAGGCTTTTCGGTCCGTCGCCGTGCGGAGCGGCGTGGACCGCGTGGAGCGACGGCGGATGCGTCGGATCATCCAAGAGAGTTACGATTACCGCGCAGCATGACGCTCGAATCGGGGAAGCCGAAACGCGCCGGTTACTTAAATCGCGCCGCAGTGGTGGCCTTCTCATTCTGGACCACCACGATCGGCATCGTCGTGGCTGTCGTCGCATCCATCTTGGCCATTTGGGAATTTACGGGCACCGATGCGCTCTGGCGAACGGTCGCGACGTGCGCGGTCATTGGCGCGGGCAGACTCACGTTCTCCTGGATCAATGGCATGTTTGAGCGAGGCGACGAGTAGCCAAGCACTAGAGTTTACGCTCCATCCGCACCAGCGCCAGTCCAACGACGGCTGGAGTGAAAACCGCGTAGAAGTGGCGCAGATAGCGCCAGTCCATGAGGTCCATCGAAACCCCGATGCGCTAGCTAAGATCATCGGTACTCACGTAGGGTAGTTATGGTCATGGTCACCGCGGAGAACATTGGACCGGCAGCACAACCGCCACCGCCACATCGCCTAGGGGTCTTCCTCGATTTGAACGGTACGCTGGTCCTGCCGATCACACCTGAACACCCTCGTGAGTATTACGCCATCGCGGGGGCGGCGGATGCCGTCGCCTTACTCTGCCGCGCAGGATTTGTTTGTCCGGTCATCACAGTGCAGTCGCGCATCGACAAAGGACTTTATAGCGAGGACGAGTTTCGGGAATGGTTTCAGTCGTTGATCGGCAATTTTTCGGCGCGAGGTGCCTTTCTAGAAGGTCCGTACATTTGTCCTCACCGCTTCGAGACGGAGTGTGCGTGTAAGAAAGCGGGTGGTCTGCTGTACCGACGCGCTGCCACCGAACTGAACATCGACATCGCGTCGTCGTTCGTCGTGGGCGATAGCGGCGACGATGTGACGGCGGCACGAACCATTGGCTGTCGCCGTGTGAGAGTACGCACCGGATGGCCTGTCGCGGCGGAAGACGAGGCATTGTGCGACTACGTTGCAGATAACGTGCTTGCCGCTGCGCGCTGGATTGTTGCGCCGCGCTGACGGAGGTCCGGCCTCCGCTCCGCCTCCGGCCGGAGTCCCTCTATATAAAGGACACTCGGACTCGGAGTTGATCGGGTTGAGGTGCGTAAACATTGGCGCTGCGCACCCCGCCTCCGAGTTGCTCCCGACGCCGTAGTGGCCGGAGCATCGGAGTTCCCTTGGCTGCTGACGCACTGACGGTCTGACGACATGCACTTTGCGGCGGTGCATGAAACGGCGGCGCCGTTCTATCCACCCGACATTCTCGACACGTGGTCGAGACACCCTGACGACGCTCGCTAGCAACGCATTCGGGAGGCTATCGAGGAGGGCGAGGAACTGTTTGTGGTAGCCGAGGACGCTTCAGGAGTAGTGGGCTTCGGTTCGATCCTCCTGAACGAGCACGAGCTGCACGCCGTGTATGTCCACCCGAGTCGGACGCAGACGGGTTGGCTCACGCTTCCTTGCGCAACTGGAACGTGTCGCCATCGAGCGCGGCGTTCTCCGCCTGACTGCCAACATCGCGATGGCGTGCGTGAAGATGAAGAAGGAGCTCATGCCCGAATCGCATCGCACGTAGCGTCGGGTGAGGGTCTAGCGGCGCCCAAGCGCTCTGAGGGCACTCCACAGACGCCGCCGAACTCTCGATCCTTCCGATCCTTCCAGACCATCGCGAGTGCCGTCGCTCCAAACACGATGCCCATGCTCACCGTATCCGGCCACCACGGCATGGCTGCACTGGCGATCATGTGGAGGCAGACCGGGATGATGACACCGCCAATCAGAAACGCCGTCGCGTACGTGCTCATCTCATGGCCTTGCTCGAACGTCCGGTGATCTGAACGCGGGACTGGCGGTCAGGAAATCGGTCGTCAGTAGCGTCGGTCGTCAGCGACTCTACGATGTGGAGCGTCCAGTCTATTGACGTGCACTTCATCGCTTCCGCGACGCGAACGCCGTTGTCGCGATGACGAGCACGACCAAGAGGCAGGATGCAGGTGCCACGAGGACGAATGGCGCCGTCTTCGGCCGGTCGCCGCCCAACGCGAAGACTCCGTAAATGATCACCGACGCCGCTGCGACAACGAGCATGACTCCATAGAGCGTCCGTCGCGTCTTGACCGACCAATGCCACCGCTTTGACAGCACCTCGGCAAGCGCCAAAAGCGCGAACGGTGACAACACCCAGAGCGTGAAACCAAGGAGCAGCACTCGCGGCGCTCGCACGCGCTCTGCGGCGTACACCATCAAGCCGCCCGACCCGATCGCCGCCGCAGCCAGGATCCGCAGGGCCGTTCTACGCAATCCGACCGTCGAATCGATGTCGAGACTCTTCGCAGCGAATGGAGTCCTCACCATTGCACGTCCGGACTGAATTTTGACGACATCGGTGCTCGAAGTGCCAGCAGACGGCCCCCTTACAGGGCCTGCCGCTGCTGCTCATGACCATGCGGCATCTTGATCTACAGCTCTTGCACATGGCCTGCACTGAACCTAAATGCGGTTTGCGCTTAGCTAGAGTTGTTTGACTTCGATGACGTCGGCGATGCGTCCAGTCGGGTCTTGCGTAACAGCTTTACCGGGACCGCCCCAAATGCGCTGCATCGTTTGCAGGAACGCCTCGGCTTCGCCGACACTGTCAAACTCCAAATCGATCGGGACGTATGTCGGGTCGTTCTGCAGGCGCAGAATCTGGTAACGACGAACACCAGACGCCTTGCGGTTAGCCGGGTCGCTATCGAACGCCTGTTTCCACTTCTCGAAGTTCGGTACGGCGTGTTCGATCCTCACGACGGGCATTTGCTAGGTCCTTTTCGAATACGGCGTCTCGGCGCTTCAGAAACGAAATCGCCGCACGCGCACTTTGGCGCACGTATTCTAATGCACAGGCGGGTACAAGACTGGTTGCGATCATCGAGTCGCCATGCTCCGCGACATGCCGCCGACCCCACCTCCTACTCAAGTACAATCAGGAGTTCACTCACTAACGGCATCATCCTGTCTATAGGTGGAGAGACAAATGGCGAAGCGTATAACTAGTGAAGGTGAGAAGGTTCTGTCGCCGCAGGTCGAAGCCTTTGCGGAAGACCTTGGGCGGCTGTTAGGCACGGCGCAGGCGAAGGCGCAGGGTTGGCTGAACCAGCGCCAAGACATCGTCAAGCACCTCGTGGGTGTGCGCGACACGGCGACCAAGCTGCTGACCGAGCTCGGTCATCAGGCGGAGCGAACGGTTCGACGTGGGCGTCCGGCGAAAGGTGCGGGGCCGTCTGCACCGGCGCCGCAGAGCAAACGCAAGCGGCGGAAGATGTCGGCCGCAGCGCGCAAGCTGATTTCGGAGGCGCAGAAGGCGCGGTGGGCAGCGGTCAGGGCAGGCAGGAAGAAATAACGATCAAACCGGTGGACATTCTGGCAGGCGGCGTGATTGTTGAGAGAGTCATTACCGACTGCTATCGGCGTTGAGCGCTTTGCTGCGTTATCCTTCTGGTGCTCTCAATGGAGATTGGACGGGCGCTCGGCGTCGCATGGCGAATCGCTCTGGCGATGCTGCGCAACCTGGGTGATCATGGGCCAGCGGATATTCGATAGGCTCATGACGTCTCGCAGAGGCGGGGGCACGCCGGAGGCGGATTTCTGACGAGCAGAAGTAGCGGGCGAAGGTGAGACGTGACCACGGGCAGCGCTAGAATCAAGAAGTCCCTCAAAGGGGTTGGCGTGGTGCTGCTATTCGTGCCCATCTATCTCCTGTTCGTCGTCGTCGCCGTGCTGTTGGTTGCCGCGACTTGGGGAGTGTGGTTGATACAGCACGGTGTCTGAGGCGAGCATGCCGTGGCGACCAAGAGGGTGGTACTCCTTTTAGATTGTTGCGTGGTGATGAACGCTACAAGACGGCTGGATACCAGGACACATAACTGAGGCCGCATAGCTGAGCAGCCTGCGAGGTCCTACCCACGGGGCATCGCCCGACCAGTGGCAACGCTTGACTGAACGCCGCCTCGCCAGTTCACGTCTACCTGCCTATGCAGGCACTCCTCCCGATTCACATCGTCGCGGGCGGCCTCGCCATCCTCCTGGGCAGCGTGGCGCTGTTGGCACGCAAGGGGCGCGGGCTACATCGCCGGAGCGGCGGCCTCTTCGTGTACGCGATGGTGACGATGGGGATCAGCGCGTCGATTCTCGCGCTGCGGCATGGTCTAGCGAATCCCAACTTCCTGGGCGGTTTAACGTCGGTGTACTTCGTGGTTACTGGGGTCGTGGCCGTTCGCCAGCCGTCGATTGCGGTGCGGCGGGTGGCGGTCGGAGCGATGTGCCTGGCGTTTGCACTTGCGCTGCTGGAGGTGAGTGAGGGCGTTCAACATCTCGCGGCTCCCCAGGTCAGGCCCGAGAACGTGATGTTGTTCGTCATGGCCGCTATTGCGCTCGCGGCGGGGCTCGGCGACCTCCGCGTGCTCCGATCGAGTCCGCTTCGAGGCGCGGCGCGGCTGCGCCGACACCTGTGGCGCATGTCCTTCGCGCTCTTTATCGCCAGCGCCTCCTTCTTCTCGATTCGCGCTCGTGTCGCGAACATTCTGCCGGAACCCTTTCTTTCCGGTCCCCGACGTGCGGTTCCCGTGTTGCTCGTCCTCTTCGCCATGTGCTATTGGCTCTGGCGCGTCGGCCGTAAGGCGAGCCGGCCACTGGTAAGGTCGGCAACCGCGACCGCGCAGTCGGTGTAGCAGTCCGTCGGCGCCAGCATCACGATCCACACCAGGGATGCGTGTCCACCGTGACCAAGACGGATGTACTCCTTTCTCACTTACGGTTCTCGAAGTTGAGAGGAGTAGGCGAGACCTGGACACTTCGGACACACGAGCGCGCCAGCGACAGGACAGTCGTCCGCCTGTCCCGCTTTGCACATCGTCGTAGAGGGCGAACGCACTACTCTTCATGTGGTGGCGTCCAGCTTGCAGTGGTTCACGAACGTAGGCTGGACGCCGCTTCAGTGGAGGAGAGACGAATGAGAAGGTACTCGTGCGTGGTGGCATCGGCGGTGGCGTTGTTGTTGATACAAAGCCCGATGGCTCGCGGGCAGGAGCGGCAGGCAGAACGTCCGCAGAACCGGAATCAGCACACGCAGTTCGATGAGCACGACAAACAGGTGACGACGGACTGGTACAACCAGCACAAAGATCACCCACCGCTTGGCTTTCGCAATCAGGATCGGCTCTCACCGGATCAAGAACGGCGGCTCCAGCCGGGGAAGCCGGTGCCGACTGACCTGCGAAAGCGGGAGCACGCACTGCCGTCCGAGCTGGCGCATCGGTTACCGCCGCCGCCTCCGCAGCATCGCTACGTGGCGGTGGGTGGCCATGTAGGCTTGGTGAACCAGGCGACCCAACGGCTCCGGGACGTGATTCATCTGCACTGAGTACGCCGAGCGACGTAAGGCTGTTGACGATGCGGTGTGCACGGTGACGCAAGAGACTCGAGCACCAGATGTTCACCATTCCCGACCGTGAACGCCTTCGGGACTGGACGCTCCGCCTTGCGGCCTCGGACGCGAGAGTGGTGGCCGGAGCCGTGGTCGGCTCGCTCGCAGAAGGAGAAGGCGATCGGTGGTCGGACCTCGATCTGACATTTGGCGTCGACGACGACCGCCCGGTGCTCGACGTCCTCGAGGACTGGACACGCCGGTTAGCTGACGAGTTCACGGCGGTGCCGCTGTTCGACCTGGCGGTAGGTGCGAGCCTCTATCGCGTGCTCCTGTTGCCCGGTTATCTCCAGTTCGACCTTTCGTTCACGCCGGCATCCGCCTTTGGTGCCATCGGTCCCCAATTCAAGCTGCTCTTCGGCGAGGCCGTCGAGAAGCCCCACATCGCCGTTCCGTCTCCACGCGAATTGTTCGGGTATGCGGTCCATCATGCCGTGCGTGCTCGGATGTGTATCGAACGGGAGCGGTACTGGCAGGCGGAATACTGGATTAGCGGAGTCCGCGACTACGCCCTCAGCCTCGCGTGTCTGCGGCGCACCCTTCCTGTCCGCCATGCGAGAGGTGTCGACCAACTCCCTCACGAGGTGCGTGAGGCATTTGTGGCCAGTCTCGTCACGTCGCTTGATCGAGAGGACCTACTGCGCGCACTCGCCACATCGGTCGATGGTCTACTCCGCGAAGCCGAAGATGTACCGGAGCTAGTTATGCGACTCGGGCCGGAACTTCGCCAGTTATCCGAGCCCCGAGGCGTTGGATGAGACGTGGCTGACCCAGGAGGGCTATAGGCACTGTGATGCGGACGGCTTGTCCTGCTGTTTGTGTTGTTCGGCGTTGCGCATCTCGCGTAATCGAGGCGCGGTCGGCGGCGGGGTATCAATATGTGGAGCGTTCGTGGAACGCGAAGCAGATCACGTAAAATTCGCCGCTCACGAGGTTCGCTGATCGGATGAACTATGGGCATCTCAATATTTCTCAGCTATCCGAAGCCTTGCTTCGGCCGTCAGAAAGCATTCGTCGACAGAATAGGCGCGTACCTGATGGAGCGCGGTTTCGGTCCACGAACACTTGGCGTGACGGACTACGACATGGACGCGCCGCTGACCGCTATCCGGCGCCTCATGCTGGAATCGAATGGCTTGCTAACGATCGCCTTCAGGCGCACATACGTGGAAAAGGGCACTGCACGTTTGCGCACGGACATCGATACCCTTCGAGAGGAAACGATCGACGGTATGTGGCTTACCACACCGTGGGCGCATATCGAACCGGCGATGGCCTATCAGCTTGGGTTGCCGGTACTGATCCTGCGGGAGAAAGGCGTCCTCGCGGAGGGGATCCTCGAACGTGGGGTCGTGGGTCTGTACATGCCGGAGTTCGACCTTGATGCGTCTGTCGATGACTATTTCCTGGCTGCAGAATGGAAAGGGATAATCGGTAAGTGGGAGGGCTATGTTAGGTCCGTTGTCGATCGTAAAGGCAGGCCACCCGAACTTTTCTAATTCTGACGCCCGACGATCATTGTGATTTGATCTACAGGCGGCACCCGTAAGGCGGCTGTTTCTTAAAGGTTGGAGACTCCTGCGACAACACGTCCCTCCAGACCTTAAACGCCGGCGCTCGATACTCAGGCGCTTATGTCTACACGCCGTGTACGCCACGCTGGAACGCCGTTCCGCATGGCTGGATTCCAAGCCTCGTCCCCGCGCCAGGAGTGTCGCTGCTCGATGCGATGGTCCTCTTGTGCGTCGGCTACCGTGGTGCGCGACGTAGTGGCCGACCAAGTAGCGGAATCCTCATGTCTGCACTGGCGGGCTTCTTCGGATTCCTCATCGTTCTTATTGTGATTGCGGTTCGAACTCCGGCTTTACTCCTTCTGCCGTTCAGAGCGCCGTTTGTCTTCGTCATTGGGAGCGCCCTGCTGGCAACAGCACTCGGTTTTAGCATTGTGATCGGAATCGTCGGTGCAACAGCCGGGCGCTGGATGCCACCGGTACGTCACAAGACTTCCCGCTTCCTGACGGCTCGGCGCCAGAGGGTAGCTACGCTGACCATGGTCCTTCTATTTATTTCCTGGACAACTCACGCTTCCCGAAGAAATACGGAGCGGGGATGGGCGGTACCGCGAAGCAACTGAGACGCGAGAGGTTGGTGGAGCGGGCTATGGGGATCGAACCCATGTCCGAGGCTTGGGAAGCCTCTGTACTACCATTGGACTAAGCCCGCGTCTGACTCCCTATTTTAACTCACGACCGGATGAGCGCGACGACCTCGTCGCGCTTCTGCTTCATCGTCGCCTCCGTCGTCGCCTCGAGGTTCAGGCGGAGCAGCGGTTCGGTGTTCGACGCTCTCACGTTGAAATGCCAGTCGGGATACTCCACGGAAATGCCATCGAGCTTGTACTGATGGCCGTCCGAGTACTTCGCCGCGATCGACTCGAGCTTGGTAGGCACCAGGTCCATGCTCGCCAGCTTCGTGTTGATCTCGCCCGAAATGAAGTAGCGCGCCCGCAACGGTTTCAGCAGGTCGTGCAGGCTCTGACCTTTTTTCGACATCAGCTCGAGCATCAAAAGCGCAGGGATGAAGCCGTTGTCGGCAAAAAAATTATCGCGGAAGTAATAGTGGCCGGTCACCTCGCCGCCGAAAATGCCGTTGGTCTCGCGCATGCGCTGCTTGAAGAAGGCGTGCCCGACGCGGTTCATCAGCGCCGTGCCGCCCAGCCGCGCGACCGTGTCCTTGACGGCGTGGCTCGCGCGCAGGTCGTAAATAACCGTCGCGCTCGGGTGCTTCAGCAGGAACGCCTCCGCGAGAAGCGCGGTGACGAAATCACCTGACACGAACTCTCCCGATCCATCGATGAAGAAGCAGCGGTCCGCGTCGCCGTCCCAAGCGATGCCGATATCGGCCTTCTTCGCGACGACCGCTTCGACGATGTCGCGCCGGTTCTCCTCGATGAGCGGGTTCGCTTCATGGTTCGGAAAACGGCCATCGATCTCGAAGCAGAGGCGCGTCGTCTTGCACGGCAGCTGATCGAAGAGCTTCGGGGCGACCAGGCCGCCCATCCCGCTGCCGGCGTCGAGGACGACGTTGAACGGCTTGATGATCGCGGGGTCGATGAACGACATCACGTGGTCGACGTACGGCGCCAGAAGATTCTTCGTCGTGACCTGACCGCGCGGCTTGTTTGCCGCCGGTATCCTGCCGTTCGCGATCATCTCGCGGATCTGCGCGAGCCCCTCTTCGCCGCTCAGCGGAAATGCCTCGCGCCGGACCATCTTCATGCCGTTGTACTGCTTCGGATTGTGCGAGGCGGTCACCTGCACGCCGCCTTCATGCTTATCGCGCGCGACGGCGAAATAGAGCATGTCGGTCGAGATCATCCCGTAGTCCACGACGTCGGCGCCTTGCGCGGTCGCACCGTCGATGAACGCGGCCGACAGCGCCGGCGAGGAGAGCCGCATGTCGCGGCCGACCGCGACTCGACGCGCCTTCAGGTACGCGACAAAAGCCGCGCCGATCGCGCGAGCCGTCTCCTCGTTGATTTCCTCGGGGTACAGCCCGCGGACGTCGTACGCCTTGAAGATGTCAGGATTCAGAGAGAGAGACATGGCTTATTGCTGCGTGGTGACTGGTGGTCGGTGACTCGTGGCTGGTGGCTGGTGGTTGGTAACGCATAGTCGCTCGCCGTTCATCATGAGGCACGCGGATGCTAAAGCCGGCTGAAATCGGTGACGACCGACTTGTCGCCGAGCACGACGCCGTTTTCGACGACGGCGTTGCGGCCGATGTGGCAATGGCGCCCGAGGATCGAATCGCGCACGACGGCTTCCTGGCTGATGCGGCAGTTGGCCCACACGATTGCCCGCTCGACCGACGCGTGCTCCTCGACGTGGCACTGGCGGCCGACCACGGAGTATGGACCGATGCGCGCGCCCGACTTCACGACCGCACCGCCGTCGACGAAGCACGGCGCCTCGACGATGGCCCCGTCCTCGATGCGTGCATCGGGCGACACGGCCGCCAGCGCCGCACCGTCGCCGAACGGCGCGGCCCGGAACCGGCCGTCCATCACGTCGTGATGCACCTGCATGTATTTCTCGGGCGTGCCGATGTCGATCCAGTAGCCGCGATAGACGTAGGCGACGAACGTTTCACGTCGTTCGATCAGCGACGGAAAAAAGCTGCGCTCGATCGACCACGGCGTGTCTTTCGGGATGCGATCAAAGGTCTCCGGCTCGAGGATATAGATTCCAGCGTTGATGGTGTTGCACGTGATCTCGTCGGCTTTCGGCTTCTCGATGAACCGCGTGATGTTCGCGTCCGCGTCGGTTTCGACGAGCCCGTATGCCGTGGGATTGTCGACCGGGGTGAGCACGATCGTCGCCATCGCCTTGCGTTCACGATGCATCGCGATCACGGCTCTCAAATCGATCTGCGTGAGCACGTCGCCATTGAACACGACGACCGATTCTCTGATCGCCTCGCCCGCATACCGCACCGCGCCGGCCGTGCCGAGCGGCGCCGGCTCAACCACATACCGGATCCCGAAGCCTGATTCGCCGCCGTCGCCGAAAATTTCCTCGATGCGCCGCGGTTGATAGTTGAGGCTGAGGATCACCTCGTCGATCTCGGGGACCTGCTTCAGCAAATCGAGTTGATAGTGCAGAAACGGTCGATGAAAGATCGGCACGATCGGTTTCGGCGTGTGAATCGTGAGGGGTCGCAGCCGCGTGCCTTTTCCCCCCGCCAGCAGGATCGCCTTCATGGGCAACCACCGATGATATCATGCGTACGCGGCGTCATGAACCTTCCGAACTCGCTGACCGTCACGCGCATCTTCCTCGTCCCGCTGCTCGTCGTCGTCCTGCTGACCAAGTTCGAAGGCCGCGTGATCTTCGGCGTGCCGAAAGAGCTCGTCGGCGCGGCGATCTTCGGCCTCGCGTCGTTGACCGACTGGGCCGACGGCTATCTCGCGCGCCGGCGCAAGCAGATCACGATGGTCGGCCAGGTGATCGATCCGTTTGCCGACAAGCTGCTCACATCAGCCGCGCTGATCTCGCTCGTGCAGATGGACGTGGCGCCGGCGTGGATGGTCGCGGTGATCATCGGCCGGGAGTTCGCCGTCACGACGCTGCGAACGCTCGCCTACGCGCGCGGCGTCGTCATCGCCGCGTCGCCGCTCGGCAAAGTGAAGATGGTCGCGCAGGTGATCGCGATTCTCGCGCTCATCCTCGCTCATGGCGCGCACAGCGCAAGGCCGGCTCTCTTCGTGCTCGGGCAGGCGGCGTTGTGGGTCGTGGTGGTGGCCGCGCTGGTGTCGGCGGCGGACTACTTCCGGCGGTTCAACAGGATTCTCAGCCCACGCGTGGCCGATTTCACGGCCGCCCGCGAGCAGCATAGCGATCGCAGGGTCGGCTAGCCAGGCATCATCGGCTGCACCGGCTTCTGACGTTGTCGGTGATCTGCTCGCTCGTAGGCGGATTCTCGGCGAGCCCGAGCGCGTGCAGGAGTTCGTGGATGAGGAGAATCTCGCCGGCGTCGAGCTTCACGCCGAAACGGGAAGCGGGTCCCGCACACGTGGATCACGTGGCTGCCCGGTTCGGTGAACGCCACGGTGCCTGCGTCGGCCCGGCACTAGCTGGTGCCATCGCCCTCGGCGAAGTAGAGCGCGGCGAGCACCTCGCCAGGCGCTTTGCCCGTCGCCCGCAGAGTCGACGAAAGCGCGTGACCCGAGGGGTCGGCGAAATCGTCGAAGACCTGTTGACAGCTCTCGGTGGCGAGCCCACAAGGAGTTCTGGGAGCTGGATATCAACACGGGCCGCGAACGGCAGTTGACGAATCTCGGCCGCGACTTCGCCATCGGGGACTTCGACGTGTCGCGTGACGGCCGTGAGCTCGTGTTCGATCGCACCCGGGAGGAGTCCGATATCGTGGTGATCGATCGGCCTGCGCGCTGAGGGTCGCGTGAACGCCTCAGCGCGACGGCCTGAGCTTATTTGCGCGGCACGACGTAGTCGCCGCGAATGACCGTGTCGTGCGCGGATACGATGCGGACGACGGCAAGCGACGGGGATGCGCTCACGACGACGGCCTCGCCAATCGCGGCGAGTGGGAGTCCGTCCTTGTGGAGATCGCGATAGACGGCGAAACGCGAGCCTGGCTCCGCGCCCTGATCGGCACCGCGGTCGATCAGCATGAAATCGCCGATGCCCGCATTGGTCCGCAGCCGTTCGCCAAATCCCACGCGCCCAAGATTCTTGAAATCGAGGTCGCCCGACGTATCCACGCGATTGATGTTCGAGGGCACCGTCGGCACGACGAATGGTTCGAGGTAGTCGCCCTGCAACATTCCGGTGCACGCGTGCTCCACGGCTGCGATCGCGGTCGTGTCGTTCACCGCGACAACCTTGACCCATCCCGCCGTCCGAACCGTCCGGGGTTGCGCGCTGCCGGGAGGGCCGAACCAGTCGGTGCGGCGCACGAAGAATTCCTCGCCAAGTTTCATCTCACGGGAGGAGCCGGCATCGATGACGAGCAGATCGTGTGATCCGTAGAGAAGGCGCGGCGCCGTATCCTGCGCGCCGATCACGCGCAGCGCGTCGATGGACGGCGGATCGGTTGACGGCGGCAACGCGCACGCCAGCGCGAGCTCGATCGCCGTCAACGGACGATCGGCGGCGCGGCTGGCCGACGCGGCGGCGGACAGAGACACGAACAGTCCGGCGACAACACAGCGGGAACTACGCACAACAACCTCCTGCGCCGGGCCGTGGGCCCGCGCTCATTTGGCTGGGGGTGGCGTCTTGGCGACCTGGGCTTTGAGCTCGGTGATGCGCTTCTGCGATTCGGGCAGAAACTCGCTCTGCTCGAACTCGTGCACCAGTTTTTCGTAATAGGGGAGCGCCTCGGCTTCGCGCTTCAACTTGATCAGCGCCTCGGCGAGGTAGTAGTACGCGGCGTCGCGATGCGTGTATTCCGGATCCTGCTTCAGCAGCGTCTGCAGGCGGTCCACCGCGCCCGGATACCAGCGATTGCGAAAATAGAAGTAGCCGACGCCGTAGTCGGCCTCGTCGAGCCGGTCCTGGGCCTCTCGCAGCCGCGCCTTCGCATCGGGCAGCAGTTTGCTGGCCGGATACCGGTCGACAAACCCCTGAAACTCCTTGATGGCTTCCTTCGTCTCGGTCTGGTCCCGCTGCGCCGCGCGCATCTGCTTGAAGTGGCAGAACCCCAGCTTGTACTGCGCGTAGTCGGCGCGCGGGTTCGTCGGGTAGAACGACAGGAACTCGCGGAACTCGTTCATCGCGAGCACCAGCGCTTCGCTCGTTCCCTCGCCGAGATACGTGTCGCCGATGCCGAGCTTCGCGTCCGGTCGGAACGGGCTGGTGGTATAGGTCTCGACGACCTGCTTGAAGAATTCGCGCGCGGTCAGCCATTTCTTCGCGTTCAGGGCCGCCGTGCCCTTGTCGAAGAGAAACTTGTCTGGATCGACCGTGCCCGCCGGCACACCGCGTCGCGTCGTCGTGGCGCAGCCCGGCCGCGAGAACAAGCACGAGAACGGCCGATGAGACATCTCACAATATTTGTTTTAACCACTGGTACTCGGCAGTCAACCCGTCTTCGAGGCCGACCGCAGGATCGAAACCGAGATCCGTTCGCGCGAGGGTCGTGTCGGCAAACGTGTGCCGCATATCGCCCTTCTGCGCCGGATCTCTCGGCAATCACCGGTGTGCGTCCGACGACGCGACCGATGATGTCGAGAACGTCATTAATGGATACGCGGGAACCGCCTCCAATATTGTATACACGACCGGGGACGCCTCGCGTCGCGGCGGCCACGGTCGCGGCCGACGGCGTCGTGCACGAACGTGAAATCCCGTGTCTGTTCACCGTCACCAAATAGTCTTATCGGCTCGCCGGCAGCGGTCGCGCGCAAAAAGCGGTGGAAACCCATGTCGGGCCGCTGTCGAGGTCCATACACGGTGAAATACCGCAGCGATATCGTCGGCACACCGCCGTTGACGTGATAGAGATAGCAGAGCTGTTCGGCGGCGAGCTTTGTCACACCGTACGGCGAGACCGGCTGCGGCCGCGCGTCCTCTCGCATCGGAATGGCTGCATCGTCTCCGTATACGGAGGAGCTCGACGCATACACGAACCGCTCGAGGGCTGGTGCGGAGGCTGCGGCTTCGAGCAGCACCTGCGTCGCTTCGATGTTGTTGGCGGTATAAACGGCGAAGTCGCGGCCCCAGCTCTTGCGCACGCCGGCCTGTGCGGCGAGATGGAACACATGCGTGCGGTCGCCGGAGCAGCGCGGCGAGATCCGCCGCCTGAATCGTCGACTCGACGAACGAAAACCGCGCGCATTCGCGAAGCGGCGCCAGGTTCCGCTCCTTGAGCGCGCGCGGATAGTAGTCGGCGAAGCAGTCGATGCCGATGACCTCGGCGCCCTCAGCGAGAAGGCGCTCGGCGAGCGTCGATCCGATGAACCCGGCGACGCCGGTGACGAGCGCCTTCACTGCGAACAGGCTCCTGCACGCGCTCCGGCAGGCGGCAGGGGCGGCCGTCACGGTCGAGCGGCGGCGTGCACCGTGTGCCCGGTCGCAAGCGCGCATGGCGTCCGCGGGCCGCACGATCTCGTAGGCGAACTGCACGCGCACGGGCGACATCATCGTTCCCGTCGTGCGCATCTCGAGCTCGTCGTCGTACCGCGCCGACTGTTTGTAGTCGCAGTGCGCTTCGATGACCGGCAATGCAATCCCTTCGGCTTCCATCTCGCGATAGCTCCAGCCGGAGCCGCGCAGCAGGTCGGTGCGCGCCGACCTCGAACCACACGAAGATAGTTCGCGTAATACACCACGCCCATCTTGTCGGTCTCTGCGTAGCGAACGCGCACCGCGAGTGATCGGAGGCTTGCGGCGTCAACGTGCCGCAGTCGACGTGACGCCGCCGAGCGCCGCGGCCTTGAGCTCGCGCGTGGCGCGCTCGGGATCCGGCGCGTGGAAGATCGCGGAGCCGGCGACGATGATGCGGGCGCCGGCCGCGACGACGCGCGCGACGTTCCGGCTGATCGATGCCGCCGTCGATCTCGACGTCGGCCCGGTTGCCGGCGCGATCGAGCAGCGCGCGCACCTCACGGACTTTAGACTCGCTGCGCGGGATGAAAGTCTGGCCGCCGAAGCCGGGGTTGACCGACATGACCAGCACGAAGTCGACGTCGCGCGGCGATCTCCTCGAGCGCGCCGACCGGCGTGGACGGATTCAGCACGACGCCGGCCTTCACGCCGAGCGCCTTGATCGCGTGCACGGTGCGGTGCAGGTGCGGCAGCACTTCGACGTGCACCGACATCATCGCCGCGCCCGCCGCGGCGAACGCGTCGATGTAGCGGTCCGGATCGGTGATCATCAGGTGCACGTCGAGCGGCACGCGTCGCGACGCGCTTGATCGACCGCACGACCGGCGGCCCGATCGTGATGTTCGGCACGAAGTGGCCGTCCATCACGTCGACGTGAATGAGATCGGCGCCGCCGCGCTCGACGGCGGCGATGGCGTCGCCGAGCGCGGCGAAGTCGGCCGACAGGATCGACGGCGCGATGCAGCACGCTCATCGGCTCACCTCGAGCGAAATCGGTTCGCCGGCGCGCAATCTGGAAGCCGGCCTGCGGGCTCTGGCGGATGACGATGCCGGCCGCCACGCCGGGATACGGATTCGAGCCGACGACCGCGACGCGAAAGCCGCGCTGGCGCAGAATTTCGGCGGCGCGGTCGCCGTTGACGCCGATGAGATCGGGCATCACGTAGCTCGTGCCCCGGTCGCCGCGGTTGACGAGCAGCGCGACGCGCGTGCCGCGCGCTCTTGGCGGGCGGCTCCTGCGCGAGCGACGACGTCGGATGGATACTCGGGCGAGCGAATCTCCGACACGCTCGCGAGCGCGAGGCCGTCCTGCGCGAGCCGCAGCTGCGCGGTCCGCTCCGTTTCGCCGGCGAGCGCCGGCATGCTGGTGGCGCGCAGGCCGGCGCTCAGCCAGACCTTGCACGCTGCGCTGGCGGCGGGCCGTCGATCCCGCGGCCGGTTCCTGCGCGACGACGCGGCCGGCGGCGATCTTCGGGTCGGATCGGCGCGACCTCGTCGACCTTGAGCGTGAGCCCGAGGTCGGCCGCGATCGCCGTCGCTTCGTTGGCGGTGCGGTTCGTCAGATCGGGCACCTGCACCTCGCGCGCCCGCAGCGCGAGCGCATCGACGCCGCGGCAAACAGCACATAGGTCGCGACCAGGGCGCCGCCGAGCAGCACGATCTTGCCCGCGCTCCAGACGCGAGTTCGAAGAGCCATGGATGCGGAATCGTACCGTACAAGCCCGACCGGTCAGCGTGCGAACACCGGCGCCGAAGAACGCCTCGAGGCCATGCACATGCGGCAGCGTCCGCAGATAGCCCGCGGCCGTCGACGACCGCCTGCGGCAGCAGCGTGGACGCGTCGCCGCGCAGCGAACGATCCGAAACGGCGGCGACTCCGCGAGGAACGCGATCGATCGACCACTTCGTTCTCCTCCGGCTCGCTCGAACACGTGGCGTAGACCAGCCGCCCGCCCGGCGCGACCACCGTCGGCGGCGTGCCGCAGCATCCGCAGCTGCGCCGCGGCGAGCGCCGCCAGGTCGTGCTCCTGCCGCCGCCAGCGGATGTCCGGATCGCGGCGGAGCGTGCCGAGGCCCGAGCAGGGCGCATCGACGAGCACGCAGTCGAACGAGCGCGCGAAGGGCAGCGGCTGCAAGCAGATCCGCCTGCACGATGCGCACGTTCGGCGCGCCGCTCGCCGCGAACCGTGCGCCGCAGCAGCTCGATGCGCCGGTCGCGCACGTCGGACGCGACGACTGTCCAGGCGCGCCGGCGCCGATCATGGCGCCCGCCATGGCGGTCGTCTTGCCGCCTGGAGAGGCGCACGCGTCGAGCACGCGCGGGCCGGGCCGATCGCCCGCCAGCAGCGCGACGAGCTGCGACGCTTCGTCCTGAACGACGAACCAGCCGTCATCGAGTCCCGGCCCTCGCAGCGGATGGCCGCTCGTCGACGACCAAGCGCATCGGGCGCGAACGCCGCCGGGTGTGTCGCGATCCTCGGCCGCGCGAGCGTCGACGCGAGCTCGTCGGCGCTCGAGCCGCAGCCGGTTCGCGCGCAGCGTCAGCGGCGCGGCGTCGTTGTTGAACTCGCAGCCACGCTGCGGCGCCGTCGAAGCCGAACCGGTCGTACCAGCGGGCGGCCAGCCACCGCGGATGCGACAGCGTGACGCTCAAGTAGTCGAGCGCCGCCGCGCGGTCCGACGTGTCCGCGGGCGCGGCCGGCAGCGGCAGCGTATGGCGCTGCCTCGAGATCGCGCGCAGCACGGCATTCACGAACCCGCTCGCGCTCGTTTTTCCCGCCCGCTTCGCCAGATTCACCGCATCGTCCACGACAGCGGACGCGGGCACGCGCGTGAGGTACAGCAGTTGGTACGCGCTGAGGCGGAGGATCTCGACGATTTCGGGATCGAGGCGATCGATCGGCCGCTTCGCAAACTGGACGATCAGGTAATCGAGGCGCGGCGCGCCAGCGCTGAACGCCGGTGGCGATCTCCGCGGCGAGCGCACGATCGCGTTCGTCCTCGAGCGCCTCACGCGTGTACGCGATGGCCGCCGGCAGGTCGGCGCGGCCGGACGAGATCGCCGCGCAGGATGTCGTACGCGACGCTGCGCGCCGGCGCGATCATCGCGTTGAGAACGCGGAGCCCGGCTTCAGGCGGTGACCCGCCAGGAACTCGCGCGCCGCCATCGGACGCTTGCCTTCCGCTTGCATTTCGGTGATGCGGATCGATCCCGCGCCGGTTTGCGACGATCAGCTCGTCGCCCTTCGGCAGCGATGATGGTCCCTGCTGGCGCGACGGGAAGCTCGCCGGCTGCGGAAACTGCGGCGCTCGTGCGACGAACGATCAGTCGCCGCCCGTCGTGGAATGTAAATGCGTGCGGCCACGGATGCAGGCCGCGGACCATGTTGTGGATGCGCTGCGCTGAGCCGACCAGTCGATCGCGCCCTCGTGCTTCGTCAGACGGGGAGCGTAGGTCGCGAGCGCATCGTCCTGCGGCGTTCCGGCGACCGGTTCGCGCGCCATCCGATCGACGATCGCCACGAGCAGCGACGCGCCGAGAGTCGCAAGAGTCACGCTCGACTTCGTCGCTCGTTTCGTCAGGTCCGATTGCGCGTCGCACGCTGGAGATCATCGGCCCGGCGTCGAGCGCCTTGACGACCCGCATGATCGTCACGCCGGTCTCCTGCTCGCCCGCGATGACAGCGCGGTGGACGGGCGCCGCGCCACGGTAGCGAGGCAGCAGGGAGGCGTGGACGTTGATCATCCCGAGACGCGGTAAGGCGAGGAGCGCGTCGCTGAGGATCCTGCCGTAAGCGGCGACGACCCCGAGATCGGCCTTCCACGCGGTGAACTGCGCCAGAAATTCCGTGTCGCGAAGCCGCTCAGGCTGGAGAATCGGGAGACCGGCGGCGACTGCACGCGCCTTCACGGGCGCATCCGTCAGCTTCTGGCCGCGCCCGCGCGGCCGATCCGGCTGTGTAACGACGCCAACGACGACGTGCGGGGAGTCGAGCAGCGCATCGAGTGTAGGCACCGCAAACGCCGGCGTCCCGAAGAACGCGACGCGCAGCGTCGTGCCGGCTACCATTTCCCGGCGCGCGTGAGCTTCTTGATTTTACGTACGATCAGGTCGCGCTTGATGCCGCGCAGCTTGTCGACGAACAGCGTTCCGTCGAGATGATCCATCTCGTGCTGAAACGCACGCGCCAGGAGCCCGGTGCCTTCCTGTTGAAATTCGGTACCGGTTCTGTCGAGCGCTTTCACCACAGCGCGAGCGGGACGGACGACGGTGGCGTTGAAGCCCGGGACGCTCAGACACCCTTCGTCCTCGAGCTGCATGCCATCGCGCTCCACGAACTCAGGATTGATCAGCACGATCAAGCCGTTCGCATCGCGGCCTACAGACAAATCGATTACGCAGATTCTCAGGGGCACGCCGACCTGCGGCGCCGCGAGGCCGACCCCCGGCGCCGCGTACATCGTTTCGATCATGTCGTTGACGAGGCGATCGATGTCGGGCGTGATCGCTTCCACCGGGCGCGCGGGCGAGTGCAGTGTGTCGTCGCCGTACTTGAGGATCGGTCGAATCATCGCGGGGAGCGGAGAGCCGGCCTCACACTTTCGAAAAGCGCGCGGTCGTCCGCGCCTTGAACGCCGTCCAGTCGCCGACGAGCTCGTCGATCGAGTCGCCGCCGAACTTCTCCATCGCCGCGTCCGCAAGCACGATTGCGACCATCGCTTCGGCGACGACCGCGGCGGCGGGCACGGCGCAGACGTCGCTGCGCTCGACCGCCGCCGGGCTGACCGTCCATCGTCGTCAGATCGACCGATCGCAGCGGCTTCATGAGCGTCGCGATCGGCTTCATGTAGCCCGACACGCGAAGATCCTCGCCGTTGGTGACGCCGCCTTCGAGGCCGCCGGCGTTGTTGGTCGGCCGCCTGACGCCGACCGCGTTCGTCGCTGAATCGCCTGGCAGAATCTCGTCGTGCATGCGCGAACCCGGCATCGACGCGACGAGCGGTCCGCGGCCGATGCCGACCGCCTTGATCGCGGGAATCGACATCATCGCCTGCGCCAGCCGGCCGTCGAGCTTGCGGTCCCACTGGACGTAGCTGCCAAGACCCGGCGGCACGCCGTGCGCGATCACCTCGAAGCTGCCGCCCATCGTGTCGCCCGCCTCGCGGGCGCGGTCGATCTCCGCGATCATCTGCTGCTCGACCGTCGCGTCGACGCAGTGCAGCGGCGCATCGGCATCGAGCGCACGGACTGCCGCGTACGCAAACAGGTCGGTCCTGCTCGAGTGACGCTGATCCGATGCTGACGACGTGGCTGACGATGTCGGTCCCGAGGTGTTTCAATAGCTGGCGCGCGATCGCGCCGACGGCGACGCGCGCCGCAGTCTCGCGCGCGCTCGCGCGCTCGAGCACGTCGCGAATGTCGTCATGGCCGTATTTCACGGCGCCGGCGAGATCCGCGTGCCCCGGCCGCGGACGCGTGACGGCCGGACGATCGGTGCCGCTTGCGCCGGCCGGCTGCTCGAGCTCTGCGTACATCGTCTTCTGCCAGTTGTCCCAATCCTTGTTCGGAATCAGCAGCGCGATCGGGGCGCCGGTCGTCGTGCCGTGGCGAACGCCGCTCAGCGGTTCGGCGCGATCCGACTCGATCGCCATCCGTCGTCCGCGTCCGTAGCCGCCCTGTCGACGGCGGAGCTGCGACGGTCACCGCGTCGAAGTCGATCGCGAGGCCGGCGGGCACGCCTTCGACGATCGTGACGAGCGCTTTGCCGTGCGATTCGCCGGCGGTCAGAAATCGCAGCATTCGGCCGTCATTCTATCCGAAATTATTGCCGCATCCGGGACGCGACGGAGCGATCTGCCGAGCGATCTCAACGGGACACGTTCTTGCACCGAGCCTCCGCGCATCATCGAAAGGTGGATTCGTGGAGCTCTTGGCGAACCGCTTCGCGGTCGTGAACACCCGTCGCACCATCGATCTCGCGAGCGGTCGAGACGTGCTGCTGATCGTCACGAGCGCCGGCGGCGCGTCGGACGAGCGTCGATGGTCCGTGCGCTGCGACGCGCTGCACACACTGCGATGCCGAACGATTGCTCATCTCCTTGATTACGGCGCTATCGGTGAGCATCAGCGGTTCGAAGCATGGGAATGCGGAGTTGAATGGAACTGCGGACGCGATGCTGTCACGCGAGTGATTGAGGACGCGGCGCAATTCCTTGAACGCTGCGGCCTGTCGACAGGAGCCGGCGATCCAAAGTCAGTTCACCGCTGTGTGGGCGATGCGCGGCGCCCGCCATCGTTCCGGATTCACACGCGGGTTATCCGATCACCGCGTCGCGTCCGATCGGTGAAACGAGGATCGACCACTGCGGGCTCGAGCTCGTTGAAAGGCCGGCGGTGACGGCGATCGCGGAACTGTTCGAGCCGGCAAGAAGTCCGCTCGCGCGTGCCATCGGCCTGTGGGGACCACCTGGCTCGGGAATGACCACGGCGCTCACGCAGCTCTCGCGCATGGCACGGCTGCAGGGAGTCGTGCCGATTGCCTCCGAGCTTCTCACGTCCTTCGCGGCGCTTGTCCAAGGGCGGACGCTGTTGGTCATCGATCGTACCGGCACGACCGCATGGGGCTCTCTCGTCGATACCGTTCGTTAACAGCCCCGCGTCCTCACGTGCTGCTGATGGTTGCCGACCGAGAGATGGATGCAGTCGACAGCTTTGCGCTGGAACGACTGTCGATCGCGGCGCTTGCTGGAGCGATCCGCCCGATGGAATTGCCGCCCGCCGCTCAGGACCCGCATTCAACGCGCGGCGGAACGGTCCGAGGGCCTGCCTGCGCGCTTTGCGAACTTGTTGTGGGGACCACTGAGAACGAACGCGATCAAAAGCGCATCTGGCCGAAGCGGCTCGCGTGCCGCCGAACTGCCGGCAGCTTATGGCGGCGAGGTGGAACCACCTGCTGTTCAGGCGCGAAGCGATGCGCGGACGTGGCCCGCGCCTGGCGAGCTGATCGCGTTGCGGAGGCGCGCGCTGGTTGGTGCCGAGCTCGCCGGCCGCGGTCGTCACGCGCCTGGGGAACGCGTTCTTCGCCAAGCTGCCGCCAGCCTGGCACGTCGGGGTGACTGGACGCACGCGTCACAGGCGGCGCTCGCACTCGCCAGCTCGATCGCCAGGCGCGGCCGCTCGAAAGACGCGCAGGCGGTGCTCGGCGATGCGCGCGACTACGCGAGCCGGGCAGGGAACCAGGAAGTCTTGATCGACGTAGCAATCGGCACCGGCCACCTGTCGATCGATCTTGCGCGGCTCGACGATGCGGAGACGACGCTGACGGTGGCGGCCGCTGCGGCGCGAGGCATGCGCGATGCGGCGCGAACCGCCGAAGCGACGGTTGCCCTGGCGCGATGCCTTTTCTGGCGCGGGCGCTTCGCGGACGCGGAGTCGCTGGCGACCGGCATGAACAGCGAGTCAGTCGGCGCCGCGGAGACGATTCGGCTGGCGATCGCCGCATCTCGCGCCGCCGTTGGCACGCGCAATCTCTCGCTCGCCGTATCGCTCGCGACGGTCGCCGTGCAGCAGGCGATGCGGCTGCAGGCGCCGGCAATTCTCGCGGGCGCCGCGTGCGCCGCGGCCTTCGCGCACCTCGCCGTCAACGACTTCGAGGCCGTCGAGCGTGACGTCATTCTCGCGGTAGGGGCGGCGCGGACTGCGCGCCACCCGCTGCGAGCGCTGCGGGCGCGGCTGCTGCTTGCGGAAGCCGCCCGACGAAACGGACGCGCATCAATCGCCATGGCGCTCGTTGCCCGCTTGCGCAAGCTGAGCGGCTCCGCGCTGCCAACGCTTCTGAAAGCGCGCCGGGATCTTCTCTCCGACCTCGTCGCGGACGCCGCGAACGGGGGTGCGACGGTCAACAGGCATGTCAAGGCGACCGGCCTCGCGGCGCTTGCGCTCTTCGGGCCGGCGCAGACGCAGGGGTCGCCTTGGACCTCCACCGACGGAATGATCGACGAAGCGATCGCGATCCTCCGTGCGTGCCAGGAAGCCGACGACGAGCCGCAGGTGCTGGGGGAAGTATGCCGCCGGGTACGTCGGCAGCTGGGCGCGGCATCGGTCGCTGTCGCGGCGGCGGCCGCGCCGCAGATATGGACGATCGCCGCCGACGGCGCACGCGTCGATCTCTCAACAGCCGAGCGCGCCGTCGCCGCCACGACGCCCATCGCGCCGCACCGGGTTCAGGACGCGATCGAAGCGGCCGCGCCGATCCGCTACGGAGGCGACACGATCGGCGCGCTCGTTGTGCGATGGACGCTCGGCACAACACATAACCTCGCCAGGGCGCTGCCGATGCTCACGATGGCTGCGACGGCGGTGGCTCCGGCGGTCGCTGGAGCGCGTGCCACGCGTCTGCGACCCATGACACCGGCGCTCGGAGACTTCATCAGCACCGGACCAGCAGGTGCTGAGTTGCGCAAAGCCGTGGAGCGCGCGGCCGCGGCGCCGTTTTCCGTGCTCATCGAAGGCGAATCTGGCAGCGGCAAAGAAGTGATTGCCCGCGCCGTGCACCGTGGCAGCGCGCGGCGCGATCGCGCGATGTGCACGCTCAACTGCGCGGCGCTGCCCGACGATCTCGTGGAGTCGGAGCTCTTCGGCCATGCGCGAGGTGCCTTTACCGGCGCGGTCGGCGAGCGCGCGGGCGTGTTCGAAGAAGCGCACGGGGGTACCCTCCTGCTCGACGAAATCGGCGAGCTCTCACCCCGTGCGCAGGCGAAAGTGCTTCGAGTGATCCAGGAAGGCGAGCTGCGGCGCGTCGGCGAAACTACGTCGCGCCGTGTGGACGTGCGTATCGTGGCGGCAACGAACCGCGACCTCCGCAATGAGGTGTCGTCCGGCCGGTTTCGACTCGATCTCCTGTACCGTCTCGACGTTCTCCGCATCGTGGTTGCGCCGCTGCGCGACCGTCGCGAGGACATTCCGATTCTGGTCGAGCACTTCTGGCGCGAGTCGACGGGCAGAATCGGATCGAGCGCCACGCTCACCGCCGCGAGCGTCGCGGCCCTCGCACGCTACGATTGGCCGGGCAACGTTCGGGAGCTGCAGAACGTCCTGGCGGCGCTTGCGGTTCGCAGTCCGAGGCGCGGTGTCGTGCAGCCGGCAGCGCTGCCGGCGCAGTTCGGGGCGGCGAAGCCGCTCGAGGGCTGGCGCCTCGAGGACGCGCGCCGCACGTTCGACGATCGGTTCGTGCGCGCGGCGCTTGTCAGGACCGGCGGCCGGCGGGGGCAAGCCGCGGAGGAACTTGGCGTCACGCGCCAGGGCCTCACGAAACTGATGGCCCGCCTAGGCATCGATCAGGACATCTAGCTCTTGATTCGATGCGAGAGCGCGAGGAACCGCGCGTTCGTCGGCTCGCGTTCCAGCGCCCGCTGAATCGACGCGCGAGCTCCGTTCGCGTCGCCGGCGCGGATCTGCGCATCGGCCAACGATGCGACGAGGTCCAGGTCCGCGGGATTCGTCGCAAGCGCCCGCTGGAGCCACTCGACGGCCGTTTCCGCATCGTCGAGCCTCAACGAGAGGCTCGCGATCCGGCGCGCGTGCGCGACGAATTCCGAATCGTCGCCGGTGAGACTCTCATAGTCCATCAGCGCCTGCCGCGCGGAATCGAGATGATTTTGCCGCTCGGCGGCCTGCGCGTAGAACACCAATGCCGTCGGTTCGACCGGGTAGCGTGTGGTGGCCTGCTGCAGCACGCGCTCGGCGACGTCCGGTTCGCCGTCCTGAATCAGCGCACGGCCGTAGAGCGTGAGGAGCTCGCTCGTCGCGCCCGGACTCGACGCGACGCGTTCAAGCGCCTCGAGCGCCTTGCTCAAGTCGACCCTGTCGTCCCTGGCCTGCGCGCGCTCCAGCCACACGCGGCCGAGCGCGCCGAAAATCAACGGCTGATTCGGCGTGCGATCGAGCGCGTTGCCAAGCGTCAGCACGGCGAGATCGGCCTGGCCCGTTCGCGCCTGCGCGAGGCCAAGCGCGACCTGACGCTCGACGTGATCGCGATCGAGCCCGGCAAGGAGCTGCAGCTGTTCGAGCTCGTCGGCGCGGCGTCCGAGCGCGCGCGTACACGTCGGCGAGTTCCTCGCGCGCCGGAATCATGCCGGCCGAGAGCGAGACGGCGCGCTCGAAGGCGTGCTGTGCCTCCGGCAGGCGCCGAAGGTCGCGCAGGCAGATGCCGAGCAGATAGTACGCGTCCGGCAGTTTGTCGTTGAGGCGAACGGCCTGAGTGATCGCGCTGATGGCGCCGTCGAGATTCACGCCGCGATATCGCGCCAGGGCAAGCTTGTAGGCGACCCGCGGTGATCGGTCGTCCAGCTTGAGACAACGGTCGTAGGTATCCGCGGCTCGATCGTAGCGCTGCGTCTCGTAGAGCACGTCGCCGAGCTCTTCGAGGGGACGCGTTGCCGTCGGATCGATTGAAGCCGCGGCGCGCAGGTCGCGCGCGGCGGCTTCGAGATCGCCGCGTGCGGCGTCACCGCGCCGCCTGTACGCTTCGCCGCGGCGCAGATAGCCGAGCATCGAGTCCGGCCGGAGGGCGATGGCCCCGCTGTACGATTCGATGGCCGTAAACGTCTGATCTTCCCGGAGCGCCGAGTCCCCCCGGGCGAGCAGCGTCCGGTAGTCGGCGTCGCGCGCCACCGCCTGGTAGGCGAGCGCCGCACCGATTGCCGTCATCGTGAGCGCCAGAAGCGCCAGGATCGCGCGCGTCATGAACGGCGTATCGTAACAGCTCCCAGGAACCTTCGGGCCGGACCGGGGTCTATATCTAAAGAGCGGCGGACTTGAAAGGAGTTACCCTTCGTGTCACCCTTTAGCGGGGAACTCTTCGTGAAGCACGCGCGCGCCGTCGGTTGGTCGGACGTCGGCGGCCGCGAGGCGGCGCTGGTCGCAGCGCTGTGCCGCCGGCGACGAAATCGCCTGCGCGGAGCTCGTCGCCGAACACCAGCGCATGGTCGTGCAGCTGGCGATGAACCTGCTGGGCGACCGCGACGAGGCGCTCGACCTCTCGCAGGAAGTCTTCCTGCGCGTTTTCCGAACCATTCACCGTTTCCGCGGTCAGTCGAGCCTTCGCACCTGGATTTACCGCATCGCGGTCAACCAGGCGCGCAACCGCCATCGATTCTGGCGGCGGCGCCACCGCGCCGATCAGGTGTCGCTCGACGAGCACGTGGCAGCGCACGGCGAGTTGCTCTCCGGCGGCGAGACGACGCCCGACCGCGTGCTCGCGCAGAAGGAGCTCGCGCGCCGGCTGCAGCACGCGCTCGATCACCTGCCGTTCGACCAGCGGACGGCGATCGTGCTGCGCGAAATCGACGGGCTGAGCTACGAGGAAATCGCCTTTTCGCTCGGCGTCGCGATCGGCACCGTGAAGTCGCGGCTGACGCGCGCCCGCCAGGCGCTGCGGCTCGAGCTGCGCGAGGCGAGGACGGCATGAAGGCGCTCACCTGCGCGGCCGCACGTCGCCGGCTCCATGCGTTTCACGACCGCGAGCTGTCGGTGGGCGACCAGATCGCGGTGGCCGCGCACCTGGAGTGGTGCAGCGAGTGCGCCGAGACGTTCGCCGATCTTCGGCTGGTCGGCGCCGCGCTGCGCACGATCGCGCCCGGCCGCCAGACGCTGTCGCGCGAGGAGGCGGCGGGCTTCACGGCCGCGGTCGTCAGCCGGCTGGACGCGGAGCACGACCAGTCGTTCCTCGTGCGCGTCCACGACATGTTCGACGACATGCACCTGGTCTACGCCGGCCTCGGCGCAACGGCCGCGACCCTGGTGTGCGTCGTCATCATGCTCGGCATGATGCGGTTCGCCACGCGCGAGCGGCCCGATTCGCTCGCGGCGATCGTGAACATCCTGGCGAACCCCGGCTCCAATGCGAATCCCGTCGCGATTGACGCGCGGGTGCAGATGCCGCGCGCGCTCGACGGCGCGCTCTCGGCGTCGAGGGGCGCAGGAAGATGCGGTGTTCGCGCTCGCCGCCGTCGTCACGCGCGAAGGAACGATTTCGAACCTCGAAATGCTTCGTACGAGCGGACACCAGGGCGCCGACCGATGCGAAAGCCGAAGGCGCGCTGATGGATGCGATGTCGCGCGCGCGCTTCGAGCCCGCTCAGATGGCCGGCCTGCCGGTCGCCGTGAACATGGTGTGGGTCGTCGCGCACACGACGGTGCGCGGCAAACACCCGCATCGCCTGACTACTTTCGCTTGGCGGCGTCGACGTGCGCCGTCGCGACGTTGTTCATCGAGTCGCTCGCGCGGAGCGTCAGGCCGCGCTCCGCGGATCTCGCCCTCGATCGCCAGCTCGTAGTGCTCCGTCTTGGAGTCGGCGATGCCGTCGGTCGGGAACACGCCGCGCCAGCGCTGGCCGTCCTGCGAGAACTCGACGCGCTGAATCGGCGAGTGATCGTCCTTGACGTCGAAGGTGATGATTGTTCGGCCGCGGTCGACACGGGTGCCCGCAATCGCGATCGTCGGCGGCGTGTTGTCGATCTCGAACGCGGGCTGTCGAGCTCGCCGGACAGCGCGGTGCCGGCGGGATTCGACGGCGCGTCGGACGCGACGATCCGGACGAAGTAGGTGCCGTTCGGCACGGTCGTCGTATCCCAGACGAGAATCGGTTCGGTCAGCGCCTTCCGCAGCGTCTTCCACGTCGTCTCGCCTTCGCGCCGGTACAGCACGTCGTACATCAGGTCGTCGTCGTTCTCGTCGTCGGCCTTCCAGACGAGCGTCTGCAGCCCCTTCTGATACGTGCGGCGGCCGAGCGACGGAGCCGATGGCGCCCTGCGGCGACGCCTGCGCGGCGGCGGCGAGCTTGCGATCCGGCGTCGTCTGATCGTCGAAGCCGGCGAGGTCGGGTTCGCCGGTCGGTGAACGGCTTCTGGAAGACGATGCCCGGCGGGTGCACGGTGATCGAGCGGACCTGCGGCCGGAGGTTGCGCTGCAGGTAGGCGGCCGTGACCGACGTGAGCACCGGGCCGTCGCCTTTGCCGGTCAGGACGGCGCGCCACTGGAGGTAGCGCGCCTTCGGGCTGCGTGATCGGGAGCCGTCGGCGTTGGTATACGCAGCCGACCAGGCGCTCCACGTGTCGTCGGGCGTTTCGGTGTTGCCGGATCGCGTGAACAGCTCGATCTGACTTGCCGACGGCACGCGTGCCGCGCCAGCTGATGGCGCCCCAGGTCGCGACCATCTGCGCGTCGCGCGCCTCGGACTCGTACGTGCCCGCGCGGCGCGCGTTCGGTCGACAGGCGGAACAGCTTGCCGGGATTCGCCGTCGCGTAATACAGCCGGCCGCGCGCGTCCTTGTGGAACGCCGTCACCTGCTGCGCGCTCGCGCGCGCGAGCAGCGTCGGCCGCAGCGGATCGCCCTCGAGCCGGTAGATCTTGCCCTTGTTGCCGGTGCCGATGATCGAGCGCGCCGCTCTGATCGAACGTCAGGTCGTACGGCGAGTCGTCGCGCGACTCCCAGAGCTGATCCCAGACGCCGTCCGGCGCGATGCGGTAGACGGCGCCCTTCGGCGTGCGGCGATCCTCGTGCGGTCGAGCCGGCGGCGCCAGAACTGCCGACGTCCACGATCGACATCGACGTGATCTCGGCCGAGACCGACGGCGACCGGCATGCGCGGTCGGCTCCGTCGTCGGGCGATCGATCGGACGATCGTCGCCGATCGTGGCGGTCGCCGCCGGACGATCCGCCGTGGCCGCTCAGCGCGGCGACGTAGAGCAGCCCTTGTCGTCGAAGCGGAGCGACGCGGATTTCCTGGAAGCGGCGAGTCGAGCAGCACGAACGCCTTGCCGTCGGGGTCGACCCGCAGCACCTGCCCGGGCGACCCGGTGCCGACGAGCAGGTTGCCGCGCTTGTCGAACGCCAGCGCCGTCGCGTGCGTCGCCTTCGTCTTGTAGAACGGCGCGCCTTTGCCGTCCGGCGTGATCTTGTAGATGACGCCCTTTTCGCCGGTGCCGGCGAAGACGTTGCCTTTCGCGTCGACGGCGAGCGCCCAGATGTACTTCGTCGTCGGGATCGAAGAACGTCGTCGCCTGTGCCGTTGCGATCGACCTTGTAGATCTTGCCGTCGGGAGACGTGCCGACGTACAGGCCGCCGTCGGGCGCCGGCGCCAGCGCGTGCACTTCGAGCTCGGCGCGTCGAAGAACAGCGAGCCCTTGCCCTGCGCGTCGATCCGGAAGACCTTGCCCTCGTTGCCGGTGCCGACGAACAGCGAGCCGTCGGCTCCCGGCGACGATCGACCAGAGGAACGGCGCGGCGGTCTCGTAGACCAGCTCGGTGGCCGGGCCGAGCATCGAGCTGGCCGCTGGCTGTCGATCGACAGGTTCTCGACGTCGCCCTTCAGGAAGTCGCTTTGCGTCGAGCCTGGAAGAACTTCGGCGACGAGGCGACGATCGGCGCAAACGTCAGCGCGAGGACGACGGCCGCCGCCAGAGGCTGTGAGCGATGCCGACCTGTTCATTAATTTTGCGAGACGGTGATCGTCAGCGTCCGCGAGCCGCTGACGGCGTGTTCGGTCGGGAGCTCCCATTCGCCGAGCGTCGCGCTGTGCAGCGGGTTGAAGTTGCCGCCGTTGCGATCGCCTTCGAGCACGCCGAGCACCGACGGCGGCAGCGACGACAGCAGCTCGCCGTTGACGACCGCGCCGGCGTCGGAGCCGAGCAGCTTGACGTAGAGCGTGTTGTTGCGGCGCGCCTTGTTGAGCGTCGGATCATCTGAGGCGACGCTGCGCGGCTGCGGCGAGGCGCGCCTCGCGCTGCTCGATCTGGCCGAGGCGCGCGCCGTCGGACACCAGCACCGACAGCGCGCCGCTCGCGTTGGCCGGAATCTCGATCGGCAGCGTGCGGACGATTTCCTCGCCGCGGTACGTGCGGAGCAGCACCTTCAGCGGCACCGTCCGGCCGGCGCGCGGGCGCGGATCGTCGAGCCAGACGCGCTCGAGCGTCGCGGTCTTCGGCTCCTCGGTCGACGTCGATCGGTGAGGTCGATGCCTTCGATGTCGACCTTCTCGTAGTCGTTGCCCATCAGGTGCGGCGATCGGCGCGACGACGTAGGTCGACGGCGTCCATCGCACGCCTGATCGCCGGAGAAGAGGTTGTCGAACGCGATCGGCTCGTGCTTCTTGACCTTCGCCGTGCCGCGGACGCATGAACGTCGACGGCGCCGTACTGCCGCTCGTACGAGCTGAGCGTGTTCAGGATGCGCGGCGTAGGTCATCAGCGGCGTGAACAGCTGATCGTTGACGACGCTCGAAATGGAACGTGCGCTTCGGCCGCGCGATCGGACTCGAGCGTCATGCGTGACCGGAATCATGCGCGGGCCCGGGCCGAGCCGGCCGGCGATCGCCGTCGCGCGATCCTGCAGTGAACGTGCCGATGACCTCGCCCGTGCTCGACAGCTTCATCGACGAGAACAGGCTCGGCAGCACCGTGTAGACGTACGCGCGCGTCATCGGGAACTCGGTCGGCCCGAGGTTGTACATCGGATGACCGAACGCGTAGACGCGGTCGCCGTCGATGTGCGTGACCGTGCCGGTCGCCGCCGAGCATCAGATCGCCGTCGACGAGCATCGACGCCGATCGCGTCGCCCGGCTTCAGCGGGCCGTCGAACGGCATCTCGCCGGTGTGGCAGCCGGCGGCGCTGCCGCCGGTCGGCACGAAGCCCTGGTCGCGGAACGCGCCGCCGAAGCAGGTCCGCCGACTTCGGGCTCGAAGCCCGACATCACGAGCGGCGTGGCGATCGGCCGCAGCAGCGTGCCGAGCTGCGCTGCCGCCGAGCCCGGCGACGCGCGCTCACGCCCGACGAGCTCGGCGTCGTCCGGCCGGTCGGCGAACGGCCGATTCCAGTTGAGCGCCTTGCGGAACGCCGCCGTCAGGCTCTCGCGCGTCAGCGGAAACTCGACGTGGACGCTGCGCGCCGGCCGGCCGCGACGTCGTCGAGCGTCGTCGCGTCGGTCATCTCGCGCGATCGGCGTGATGCCGGCGATCGGTTCCTTCGAGAAACTGCCGAGCGCGTACGAGACGGCGCCGATCAGCCGGCCGTCGATGTAGACGGGGCTGCCGCTCATGCCGGCGATGACGCCGGTGTTCGCCAGCGGTCCGCCTTCGAGCTTGCGCGAGAATCAGGTTGCGATGCGTGCCCGATCACGTTCTCGAGGACGCCGAGGATGTGGGCCTTGAACTCCTCGACGTGCGTGCCGTCGAAGACCGTCCGGCCGATGCCGACCATGCCCGGCCGGATCTCGTCGACGCTCATCTGCGGCGTGGCGCGCATGGAGCCCGGCCAGCGCGACAGAGTACCAGCGGAAAAGATGAGCGCGAGCCGGCGGATTGCGCATTGGGTTCAATTCCGTTATACGGGAGAAGTGCTTGCTGGTCAAGGAGAAATGGGCGTTCGTGTTGACACCAATCGCTGCGGGTTTGCTATCGTCCGACGGCTCCGTGGTTGCAGATCAGCCGATGTCCGCGTTCGATCGTGCGGCGCGCGTGCCAGCCCGGCGGCCGCTGTGTCGCCAGTCGGCGTGGCGGTGGTATTGGAGCACGACTGAAGAGGCATCCGCCTTGGCCTGACCTGCCACTGCGACGACCGAGTTCACCAAGCCTCTTCAGCCTGACTGGTTGAAGAGGCTTTTTTTTATTGGGCTGATGAAACCTTTGCTCTGCGTCACCGTGACCGCGCCGACGACGGCCGAGCTGCGCCGACGGCGCGACGCCGTCGCCGACGCCGATCTCGTCGAGCTGCGCCTCGACTCGGTCAGCGATCCGGACGTCGCCGGCGCGCTCGCCGGTCGCCGCGCGGCCGGTGATCGTCACCTGCCGGCCGGACTGGGAAGGCGGCGCTTCGCGGGATCCGAAGAGGAGCGCCGGCGCCTGCTCGCGCGAGGCGCTCGCGCTCGGCGCCGAGTACGTCGACATCGAATGGCGCGCGCGCTTTCGACGATCTCATCGCCCAGCCGAGCGGCCGCCGCATCGTGCTCTCGTCGCACGACTTCGACGGCGTGCCGGTCGATCTCGTCGCGCGCGCTTCACGCGATGCGAGCGACCGGCGCCGAAGTCGTCAAGCTCGCGGTGAAGCTCGACGTGCCTCAGCGACTGCGTCCGCTGCTGCGATCTCGGCGCGCAGAGCGGCGCGCAGGACGGCCTTGTCCTGATCGGCATGGGCGAGTACGGCCTCGCGACGCGCGTCCTCGCCGGCCGCTTCGGCTCGATGTGGACGTACGCCGGCGGCCTCGCAGGACGTCGGCCAGCTGACGCGCGGCCACGCTGCTCGACGACTACCGCTTCCGCGCGATCGACGAACGCGACCGACGTCTACGGCCTCGTCGGCGCGCCGGTGGCGCACTCGGTGTCGCCGGCGATGCACAACGCGGCGTTCCGCGCCGCGCGAGCTCGAGCGGTCTACCTGCCGCTGCCGGCCGTCGACGCCGACGACTTCGTGCGCGTTCGGCCGCGCGCTCGGCGATCAACGGCGCCAGCGTCACGATTCCGTTCAAGGTGGCGCTGTTCGAGCGTGTCGACGAGGTGTATGCGGTCGCGCGCCGCATCGGCGCGATCAACACGATTCGCGTCGACGGACGGACGCTGGATCGGCGGCAACACCGACGTCGAGCGGATTCCTGCAGCCGCTGCAGGACCGCGTGCCGCTGCACGGACTGCGCGCGTCGGTGCTCGGCGCGGGCGGCGCGGCGCGCGCGGTCGCGGTGGCGCTGGCGTCGAGCGGCGCGCACGTCACGCTCCACGCGCGCAATCGCGCAGCAGGCCGAAGACGTCGCGATGCTGACCGTCGGCCGACAGTCGGCCCGTGGCCGCCGAGCCGCGGCAGCTGGGATCTGCTGGTCAACTGCACGCCGGTCGGCATGTACCCGCAGCGTCGACGAGACGCCGATTGCCGCCGGAGCAGCTGACCGGGCCGCTACGTCTACGACCTCGTCTACAACCCGCCGACGACGCGGCTGCTGCGCGAGGCGGCGCGAGCTGGGCTGCCAGACGATCGGCGGCCTCGACATGCTCGTCGCGCAGGCGCACGAACAGTTCGAGTGGTGGACCGGCGCGCGGCCGCCGGCGGGGTCATGCGGGAGGCCGCGCTCAAGCGGCTGGCGGAGTTTGCGCGCGATGAAAATCACGTCGTTTGAAGAGTTCAAGGAGCTGGCGCGGCGCGGCACGTTCGTGCCGGTCTGCAAGGAGATCGTCGCGGATCTGCTGACGCCGGTGTCGGCGTTCCTGAAGATCGCCGAGCACGCCGACTACGCGTTCCTGCTCGAGAGCGTCGAAGGCGGCGAGCACGTCGGCCGCTATTCGTTCCTCGGCAAGGATCCGTTCCTGATCCTGCGCGCGCGCGACGGCAAGACGACGATCGAGCGCGGCGGCGTGACGACGCGAGAGCGAGCGGCCGTTCATCGACACGCTGCGGCGGCTGATGGCCGACTTCCGGTCGCCGTTCGTCCCGGAGCTGCCGCGCTTCACCGGCGGCGCGGTCGGCTACCTCGGCTACGGCGCGGCGTCGTGGTTCGAGCCGGTGCTCGGCGATCTCGGGCGTCAGCGCCGACGGCGCGGACGAGGCCGGGTTCATGCTGTTCGACACGGTGCTGGCGTTCGATCACGTGCAGCACCGGATCCTGATCATCGCCAACGCGCGCATCACGGCCGACGAGGACCTCGAGTCGCTCTATCAGTTCGCCTGCGCGAAGATTCAGTTCCTCGAGCGCGAGCTCGAGCGCAACCTGTCGCACGCGCGCCGCCGAGCGGCCGACGGCGCTCGACGTTCACGTCGAACCACACGCGCGAGCGGTTCGAGGAGCAGGTGCGCACGGCGAAGGAGCACATCGCGGCCGGCGACATCTACCAGGTCGTGCTGTCGCAGCGGTTCGAAGCCGACGTCGCGGCCGATCCGTTCACGGTCTACCGCGCGCTGCGCCACGTCAACCCGTCGCCGTACATGTATTTCATCCGCATGGGCGGCGTGTCGGTCGTCGGCTCGTCGCCGGAGATGCTGGTGCGCGTCGAAGGCTCGCGCGTCGAGACGCATCCGATCGCCGGCACGCGGCCGCGCGGCCGCAACGACGAAGAGGACATGCGGCTGGCCGAGGAGCTGAAGCGCAACGAGAAGGAGCGCGCCGAGCACGTGATGCTCGTCGATCTCGGCCGCAACGACGTCGGCCGCGTCTGCGAGTACGGGTCGGTGCGCGTGCCGCAGTTCATGGGCCTCGAGCGCTTCTCGCACGTGATGCACCTGACGTCGATCGTCGAAGGCAAGCTCGCCGACGATCGCGATCGGCTCGACGCGCTCGTGTCGTGCTTTCCGGCGGGCACCGTGTCGGGCGCGCCGAAGGTGCGCGCGATGCAGATCATCCGGGAGCTCGAGCCGTCGGGCCGCGGCCTCTATGCGGGCGCGGTCGGCTACCTCGACTTCGCCGGCAACCTCGATTTCTGCATCGCGATCCGCACGGTCATCATGTCGAAGGGCAAGGCCTACGTGCAGGCCGGCGCCGGCATCGTCATCGACTCGAACCCGGCGGCGGAGTACGAGGAAACGCGCGACAAGGCCCGCGCGCTGTTCGCGCGCTCGAGCTCGCGCAGGAGGGACTCTGAGCGCATCGATGATTCTCGTCATCGACAACTACGATTCGTTCACCTACAACCTCGTCCAGTACCTGGGCGAGCTGGGCGCCGAGGTGCGCGTCGTGCGCAACGACGCGGTCACGCTCGACGAGATCGCCGACGCGGCGGCCGGAGCGGATCGTGATCTCGCCGGGGCCGGGACGGCCCGAGGACGCCGGCATCACGATGGAGGTGATTCGAGCGATCTCGGCGAGACGATGCCGATTCTCGGCGTCTGCCTCGGCCATCAGGCGATCGGCGCGGTGTTCGGCGGCGCGGTCGTCCGCGCGCGCGGTGCCGATGCACGGCAAGACGTCGACGATCGAGCACGACGGCCGCGGCGTGTTCACCGGCATCGACGGCGCCGTTCGTCGCCTCGCGCTATCACTCGCTCGTCGTCGCGGACGAGGGTCTGCCGGACGAGCTCGAAGTGTCGGCGCGGACGCGCGACGACGGCACGATCATGGGGCTGCGGCACCGGACGCTGCCCGTTCACGGCGTGCAGTTTCATCCGGAGTCGATCCTGACCGGCGAAGGCCGCCGCATCCTTCGCAATTTCCTCGAGGGACGGCTGGACTGACCATGTTTCCCGCACTGATCGAAAAGCTGACGCGTCACGAGGACCTCACGACCGACGAAGCCGCCGCGGCGATGGCGGAGGTCATGGAAGGCCGCGCCGCGCCGGCGCACGTCGCCGGCCTGCTCATCGGCCTGGCGATGAAGGGCGAGCGGCCGGCGGAAATCGTCGGCCTGGCGCGCGACGATGCGCGCGCACGCGGTGCAGGCTGTCGAAGCGCTACGACGACGTGTTCGACACCTGCGGCACCGGCGGCGATCGGTCCGGCACGTTCAACATCTCGTCGTGCGCCGCGCTCGTCGTCGCGGCGTGCGGCGTGCGCGTCGCCAAGCACGGCAACCGCTCGGTGTCGAGCCGGTCGGGCAGCGCCGACGTGTTCGAGGCGCTCGGCGTTCGCATCACCGCGTCGCCGGCGGTCGTCGAGCGCTGCCTCGCGGACGTCGGGCATCGGGTTCTTCTTCGCGCCGACGTTTCATCCCGTCGATGCGGCACGCGGCGCCGGTGCGCCGCGAGCTCGGCGTGCGCACGGCGTTCAACCTGCTCGGCCCGCTGACGAATCCCGGCCGGCGCCGACGCGGCAGCTGGTCGGCGTGCCGCGGCCGGAGTTCACCGAGCTGCTGGCGCGGGCGCTGATGCTGCTCGGATCGGAGCGCGCCTGGGTCGTGCACGGCGCCGACGGCATCGACGAGCTGTCGACGACCGGCTACACGAAGATCTCCGAGTGCCGCGACGGCGCGGTCAACACGTTCTACCTGCACCCGGCCGACGTCGGCCTGCCGAAGGCGTCGCCCGGCGTCGCTGCAAGGGCGGCGACGCGCACGACGAACGCGCGGATCATCGAGCGCATCCTCGCCGGCGAGCGCGGGCCGGCCGCGCGACGTCGTGCTGCTGAACGCCGGGCGCGGCGCTGTTCATCGCCGGCGCGGCGTCGTCGGTCGACGAAGGGATCCTGCAGGCGTCGCGGGCGATCGATCGCGGCGACGCGAAGCGGACGCTCGAGCAGACTGGTCGTCGATCTCGACCGAGGAGCCGGAGGAGCTCGCGTGACGCGACGCCGCCGATCTGCTCGCGACCATCGTCGCCGCGACGCGCCGGATCGTCGAGGTCCGCGCAGGCGCGGGAGCCGCTGGCGCGCGCTCGGCCGAGCGCGCAGCGGCGCGCGCCGCGCGCGGCCGGACGCTTTCGCGGCGGCGCTCGGCCGGCGCGACCGCGTGAACGTGATCGCCGAGTGCAAGCGGCGCTCGCCGTCGCGCGGCGTGCTGCGCGCCGACTACGATCCCGTCGGCGATCGCGCGCGGAGTACGCGGCGGCCGGCGCCGCGGCGATTTCGGTGCTGACCGAGCCGACGTTCTTCGACGGCTCGCTCGAGCATCTCGCGGCGGTGCGCGCACGCGGTCGACGTCCCGCTGCTGCGCAAGGACTTCATCGTGTCGGAGTATCAGCTGCTCGAAGCGCGGGCCGCGGGCGCCGACGCCGTGCTGCTGATCGTCGCGGCGCTCGACGCCGACGAGCTGAAGGCGCTGCGCGCGCAGGCGCGCGGCGCTCGGGCTCGACGTGCTGGTCGAAGTGCACGACGCCGACGAGCTGGCGATGCGCGGTCGACGCCGGCGCGCGGATCATCGGCGTCAACAACCGCAATCTGCGGACGCTCGAGGTCGACGTGCGACGCGTCGGACGCGCTGATCGCGCGGATGCCGCGCGGCGTCGTCGCGGTCAGCGAGAGCGGCCTGAAGACGGCGGCCGACCTGCGCGGCTGCGGCGCGCTCGGCTATCGCGCGTTCCTGATCGGCGAGCGGTTCATGACGGCAGCGGATCCCGGCGCGAGCGACTGCTGGCGACGCTGCTGCCACGAGGACACGGAGCGCGGAGGTCAGCATGAAGGGATTGTCCATCGTGTCCTGTGGTGATCAGCGCTGGAGCGCTCGATGCTCGTGAAGATCTGCGGCATCACGCGGCTCGAGGACGCGGAGGCGGCGGTCGCCGCGGGCGCGCGGCGCGCTCGGCTTCGTGTTCTGGCCGGAGAGCCCGCGGTTCATCGATCCGTACCGCGCGCGCGCGATCGTCGCGGCGCTGCCGCCGTTCGTGACGCCGGTCGGCGTGTTCGTGAATCAGCCGCTCGAGTACGTCAACGGCGTCGCAGCGCTGGTGCGGCTGGGCGCCGTGCAGCTGCACGGCGACGAGACGTCGACGTACGCGGCGGCGATCGCGCGGCCGGTGATCAAGGCGGTGGCGGTCGGCGCCGGCACGACCGCGGACGCGGCGACGCGTGGCCGGCGCGCGTCGACGCTGCTGCTCGACGTGCACGATCCCGTGCGGCGCGGCGGCACCGGGCGGACGATCGACTGGACCGCTGCGGCGGCGATCGCGGCGCGGCGGCGCGATCGCTGCTGGCCGGCGGACTGACGCCGGACAACGTGGCGCGAGGCGGTCGCGCGCGTGCGGCCGTTCGGCATCGACGTGTCGTCGGGCGTCGAGCGATCGCCCGGCATCAAGGATCACGGGCGCATGCGCGCGCTTTTCGAGGCTGTGCATGACACCAGTCATCATCGCGACGCGATCCTGACGCGCGCGGCTACTTCGGCGAGTTCGGCGGCCGCTTCGTCCCCGAGACGCTCGTCGAGCCGGTCGAGGAGCTCGAGCGCGCCTACTTCGACGGCGCGCGACGATCCGGCGTTCAGGCGGAGCTGGATCGCCTGCTGAAGCACTACGTCGGCCGGCCGACGCCGCTCTACGAAGCGCGCGCGGCTCGACGGCAGGCGTGCGGGCGGCGCGCGCATCTTCCTGAAGCGCGAAGACCTGACGCACACCGGCGCGCACAAGATCAACAACGCGCTCGGCCAGGCGCTGCTCGCCGTGCGCATGGGCAAGCGGCGCATCGTCGCCGAGACCGGCGCCGGGCAGCACGGCGTCGCGACGGCGACGGCGTGCGCGCTGCTCGGCCTCGAGTGCCACGTCTACATGGGCGCCGAGGACATGGCGCGCCAGGCGCTGAACGTGTTCCGCATGCGGCTGCTCGGCGCCGAGGTCCTGCGGCGTGGACGCGGGCAGCCGCACGCTGAAGGACGCGATCAACGAAGCGATGCGCGACTGGGTCACCAACGTCGGCGACACCTACTACCTGCTCGGCTCGGTGCTCGGCCCGCATCCGTATCCGCTGATGGTCCGCGAGTTCCAGTCGGTGATCGGCCGCGAGGCGCGCGCGCAGATCCTCGAGCTGGCCGGCCGGCTGCCGGACGCCGATCGTCGCGTGCGTCGGCGGCGGCAGCAACGCGATGGGGATCTTCGACGCGTTCATCGACGATCGCAGGCGTGCGGCTGATCGGCGTCGAGGCGGGCGGCGAGCAGATCGTCGCGCGGCCGCCACGCCGCGCGGTTCGCCGGCGGCAGCGCCGGCGTGCTGCAGGGCACGCGCACGTTCGTGCTGCAGGACGAGGACGGCAACATCGAGCTGACGCATTCGATCTCGGCGGGGCTCGACTACGCGGCCGTCGGCCCCGAGCACGCGTGGCTGCGCGCGCTCGGCCGCGCCGAGTACGCGCACGTCACGCGACGCGGAGGCGCTCGAGGCGTTCCAGACGCTGGCGCGGCTCGAAGGCATCCTGCCGGCGCTCGAGTCGGCGCACGCGATCGCGTACGCGCATGAAGCTCGCGCAGGAGCTCGGGCCGTCGAGCGACGATGCTGGTGAACCTGTCGGGCCGCGGCGACAAGGACGTGCAGACGGTGGCATGACAGCAGCAGGTCCGTGCGGCGGACAGATGGACGGTCGAGCCGACTCGCCGACACGTTCGCGCGGCTGCGCGCCGAGCAGGCGCCCGGGCTCGTCACCTACACGACCGCCGGCGATCCGGATCTGCCGCGCTCGGCGGAGATCCTGAAGGCGCTCGATCGCGCCGGCGCCGACGTGCTCGAGGTCGGCGTGCCGTTCTCCGATCCGCTGGCCGACGGCCCGGTGATCCAGCGCGCGACCGAGCGGGCGCTCGCCGCGGGCGGCAGCCTGCGCGCGTCGCTCGACGATGATCGCGCAGCGTCCGGCCGCAGATCGCGGCGCCGATCGTCCTCTTCAGCTACGCGAACCCGCTGCTGCGCATGGGCGTCGACGCGTTCGCCCGCCGGGCGGCGGACGGCCGGCGTCGACGGCGTGCTGGCGCTCGATCTGCCGATCGAGGAAGCGGGCGAATTCCGCGAGACGCTCGCGGCCGTCGGGCCTCGATACGATCTTTCTGCTCGAGCCCGACGACGACCGACGCGCGGATCCGGACAGGCGGCGGAGCTGGGCCGCGGCTTTCTGTACGGCATCTCGCGGCTCGGCGTCACCGGCGCGCGCGACGACGGTCGCGACCGGCGCCGAGGCGCTGGTGCGGCGGATCCGCGCGCACACGACGCTGCCGATCGCGCTCGGCTTCGGCATCTCGCGGCCGGAGCACGTCGCCGAAGTCGGCGCGTACGCGGACGCGGCGGTCGTCGGCAGCGCGCTGGTCTCGCTGATCGCCGAGGCCGAGCGGATCCGCCGGACCTCGTCGATCGCGTCGAGGACGTACGTCCGGTGGCTGAAGGGCGCCGCGGCGCCGGCAGGTACGAGCATGCCCACGCTTGACGATCTGCGACACGACATCGATCGGGTGGACGAAGTGCTCGTCCGCCTGCTGAACGAGCGCGCGCGCGTGCGTCGTGCGAGATCGGCCGGCTGAAGAAGGAGCTGGGCGTCGAGGTGTATCAGCCCGATCGCGAGAAGCAGGTGCTCGCGCACGTGCGCGGCATCGCCGTCGAAGGGCCGCTCGGCCCCGACGCGATCGCGCGGCTGTTCGAGCGCATCATCGACGAGGCGCGGCGGCTCGAGCGGCGCGTCGTCCACGGCGAAGACGCCGGGACAGCGAGTCACGTAACATGAACGCAGCATGTGGAGGCGACAGAAGCCATGGTCGTAGTGATGGAAGAACGGGCCACCGAGGCGCAGATCGAGCAGGTGGTCGCGCGGCTGGTCGAGATGGGGATGGACGTGCACCGGTCGACCGGCGTGACGCGCACGGTGCTCGGCGCCGTCGGGCAGGGGCATCCCGACACGGCGCTGATCGAGATGCTCGACGGCGTGCACGAAGTGCTGCGCATCTCCGAGCCGTACAAGCTGGCGAGCCGCACCTTCAAGCCGGAAGACACGGTCGTCACCGTCGGCGACGTGCGGATCGGCGGCGACGAAGTGATCGTCATGGCCGGTCCGTGCTCGGCGGAGAGCGAGACGCAGGTGCGCGCGACGGCGGCGGCCGTGCGGCGGGCGGGCGCGAAGATCTTCCGCGGCGGCGCGTTCAAGCCGCGCAGCTCGCCGTACAGCTTCCAGGGGCTCGGCGAAGAAGGGCTGCGGATGCTGCGCGACGCGGCGAACGCCGAGAACCTGAAGCTCGTCTCCGAGGTGATGGACGTCAGCCAGATCGAGCTCATCGAGCAAGTACTGCGACATCTTCCAGGTCGGCGCGCGCAACATGCAGAACTTCACGCTGCTGCGCGAGCTCGGCCACGCGCGCAAGCCGGTGCTGCTCAAGCGCGGCATCTCGGCGACGATCGAGGAGTGGCTGCTGTCGGCCGAGTACATCCTGAGCGGCGGCAACACCGACGTCATCCTCTGCGAGCGCGGCATCCGCACGTTCGAGACGGCCACGCGCAACACGTTCGACATCTCGGCGATTCCGGTCGTCAAGAAGCTGAGCCACCTGCCGATCGTCGCCGACCCGAGCCACGGCGCCGGGCGCCGCGACATGGTCGCGCCGATGGCGCGCGCGGCGGTCGCCGCCGGCGCCGACGGCCTGATCATCGAGGTGCACTGCGATCCGGATCACGCGCTCAGCGACGGCGCGCAGTCGATGTTCCCGGCGCAGTTCGATCGCCTGATGGCGGAGCTGCGCATCATCGCGCCGGCGATCGGCCGCAGCATCTGCCTCGAGCCGGTCGCGCGCCGCGGCTGGGGCGCCTAACCGCGAGTAACCGCACCGATGCAATCGGCTATGGAACTGCCTGTCATTCAGCCCGGCCGCCCGCGCGCCGGCGCAGCCGCCGATCTTCGACAAGATCGGCATCGTCGGCCTCGGGCTGATCGGCGGCTCGATCGCGCTGGCGGCGCGGCGAGCTCTGGCCGACGTCGCTCGTCATCGGGTCGACAACAAGGACGTGCTCGAGACGGCGATGCGGCTGCACGCGATCGACGTCGCGGCCGACGACCTCGATCGTGCTCGCCGAAGCCGACCTCGTGATCCTCGCGGCGCCGGTGCGGCAGAACATCGCGCTGCTCGACGGAGCTCGACGAGAACGTGCGCACGCCGGCCGTCGTCACCGACACCGGCAGCACGAAGCGCGCGATCGTCGAGGCGGCGCGGCGGCTGCCGCCGCGCTTCACGTTCGTCGGCGGCCATCCGCTCGGCGGGCGCGGCGAAGGGCGGCCTCGAGCACGCGCGGCCCGATCTGTTCAGCGGCCGCCCGTGGCTGTTCACGCCGGCCGGCGACGGCGGCGGCGAGGCGCTCGAGAAGCTGTCGGCGTTCGTCACGCGCGCTCGGCGCCGAGCCGCGCGTCATGCGCGCCGACGCGCACGATCGGCTGCTGGCGTTCCTCAGCCATCTGCCGCAGCTGACGGCCAGCGCGCTGATGCAGGTCGTCGGCGACGCGGTCGGCGCGGACGGTCTGGCGCTGGCCGGCCGCGGCCTGGTCGACACGACGCGGCTCGCGTCGAGCCCGGCCGACATCTGGCAGGACATCGCGGCGACCAACGCCGACGAGATCGGCGCCGGCGCTCGACGCGCTCATCGCCGTGCTGCAGGAGCTCCGCAGCGATCTCGACGGACGGCGATCGCTCTCGCCGAGCGTCTTCGCCGAGGCGGCGCGCTGGCGCGACGCGCTGCGTCGAGAAGTAGCCTCGACGCCGCCGACTATAATCACGGTCGATGAACAAAGTGCTGCAGACGCGGCGAGCCGCCGTCGCGCTGATTCCCGGACGGCGCCAGCATCATGGTCGGCGGCTTCGGCCTCTGCGGCATTCCCGAGAACCTGATCAAGGCGCTCCGCGACCGCGGCACGAAGCGACCTCACCCTCATCAGCAACAACGCCGGCGTCGACGACTTCGGCCTCGGGCATGCTGCTCAAGGCGCGGCAGGTCAGGAAGATGATCTCGACCTACGTCGGCGAGAACAAGGAGTTCGAGCGGCAGTTCCTCAGCGGCGAGATCGAAGTCGAGCTGGTGCCGCAGGGCACGTTCGCCGAGCGCATCCGCGCCGCCGGCGCCGGCATCGGCGGCTTCTTCACGCCGACCGGCTACGGCACGCTCGTCGCCGAAGGCAAGGAGACGCGCGTGATCGACGGCAAGCCGTACGTGCTCGAGCCGCCGCTGCGCGCCGACTTCGCGTTCGTCAAGGCGTGGAAGGGCGACCGCGCCGGCAACCTCGTCTATCACCGCACGGCGCGCAACTTCAATCCGGTGATGGCGACCGCCGCGCGCGTCACGATCGCCGAGGTCGAGCACCTGGTCGAGCCCGGCGAGATCGATCCGGACCACGTCGTCACGCCCGGCATCTTCGTCAAGCACATCTTCCAGGGCGCGGGCTACGAGAAGCGGATCGAGAAGCGGACGGTGCGGCTAGCACCGGGTCGGAATGGGAGCGAGGATCGGAGGTGCTGGGGATCAGGATGGCACAAGAGATAGCGGACATCGAGAACGCATCGTCACGCGCGTCGCGCGCGAGCTGAAGGACGGCGACTACGTCAACCTCGGCATCGGCATGCCGACGCTCGTGGCCAACCACGTGCCGCCGGGCATCGACATCACGCTGCACTCGGAGAACGGCATGCTCGGCGTCGGTCCGTATCCGCGCGAGAGCGAGGTCGATCCCGACCTGATCAACGCCGGCAAGGAAACCGTCACCGAGACTGCCGGGCTGCGCCTATTTCAGCAGCGCCGACTCGTTCGCGATGGTGCGCGGCGGCCACATCGACCTCACCGTGCTCGGCGCGCTGCAGGTGGATCGAGGAAGGCAACCTCGCCAACTGGATGATCCCCGGCAAGATGGTGAAGGGCATGGGCGGCGCGATGGATCTCGTCGCCGGCGCCAAGCGCGTCATCGTCGCGATGGAGCACACGACGCGCGACGGCGGCCACAAGATCCTGAAGCGCTGCACGCTGCCGTTCACCGGACTGAAGGTCGTCAACATGATCGTCACCGAGCTGGCGGTGATCGACGTGACGCCGGACGGGCTCGTGCTGCGCGAGATCGCCGCGGACACGACGGTCGACGCGGTCAAGGCGGCGACCGGCGCCGACGCTCATCGTGGCCGAGCGCGTCGGACGTTGGGACCTGTCGGCATGGAACAGGATGACGATTCGAAGTGCGTGATTCTGAGCGCGTGCCGCACGCCGATCGGCTCGTTCGGCGGCGCGCTGAAGGACGTGTCGGCCGTCGATCTCGGCGCCATCGTCATCCGCGAGGCGATCGCGCGCGCGCGCGTGAAGCCGGCCGATGTCGGCGACGTGCATCATGGGCTGCGTGCTGCAGGCCGGCGCCGGCATGAACGTCGCGCGGCAGGCGGCGCTCAAGGCGGGGCTGCCGATCGAAGTGCCGGGCGAAACCGTCAACCGCGTGTGCGGCTCGGGGCTGCAGGCGGTCGTGCACGCGGTCGAGGCCATTCGCGTCGGCTACGTCGACACGATGGTCGCCGGCGGCACCGAGTCGATGTCGAACGCGCCGTATCTGCTGAAGGGCGCGCGCTGGGGCTACCGCATGGGCAACGCCGAAGTCGTCGACTCGATGCTCAGCGAAGGGCTGACCTGCGCGATGAACGCATGCCACATGGGCATCACGGCCGAAGAAGTCGCGAGCCGCTACAACGTGTCGCGCGCGGATCAGGACGCGTTCGCCGCCGAGAGCCAGCGGCGCGCGCAGGCGCGCGATCGAGAGCGGCGCGTTCAAGCCGCAGAAATCGTCGCGGTCGATGTGCCGCAGAAGAAAGGGCGAGCCGCGCCGCGTCGATACGCGACGAATATCCGCGCGCCGGGACGACGGCCGAGAAGCTCGCGGCGCTGAAGCCGGCGTTCAAGAAGGACGGCACGGTGACGGCCGGCAACGCGTCCGGCATCAACGACGGCGCCGCCGCCCTGGTCGTCGCGACCGCCGCGAAGGCGCAAGGCGATCGGACGGCAAGCCGCTCGCGCGGATCCTCGCGTATGTGTCGACCGGCGTCGATCCGAAGATCATGGGCATCGGCCCGATCCCGGCCGTTCGCAAAGTCGCTCGAGCGCGCCGAGTCTGAAGATCGGCGACATCGATCTCTTCGAGCTGAACGAAGCGTTCGCCGCGCAGTCGGTCGCCGTCGTGCGCGAGCTTGGCGTCGACCCGGCGAAGGTGAACGTCAACGGCGGCGCGATCGCGCTCGGCCATCCGATCGGCGCCAGCGGCGCGCGCGTGCTGACGACGCTCGTCTACGCGCTGCGCGCGCGAAGCTGCGCTACGGCGTCGGCGTCGCTGTGCATCGGCGGCGGCATGGGGATCGCGATGGCGGTGGAAGCAATCTGAAGGTAAAAGGGAAAAGGCAAAAGGGAAAAGTACGGATCGAGCGGTTTGTCCTCGACGCGATCATTCGCCATGCCCTGGCTGAGGCGCCGCGGGAATGCTGTGGACTGCTTCTCGGCGCGGGAGATCGTGTCGTCGAGGCGGTCGCGTCCGCGAATCTATCCGCTGATCCACAGCGTTTTCTGATCGACCCCGAAACGCATTTTGCCGCGCGTCGGAAAGCCAGGCGCGACGGCCTGGACGTCGTCGGCTTCTACCATTCGCATCCACACTCAGCCGGCGCAGCCGTCGCCGACCGACAAGGCCGAGGCGAGCTACGACGATCATCTCTACCTGATCGTGGGCCTCGCCGTGGATCCTCCCGAGCTGTGCCTGTTCAGAACCGAACATATGAACTTTGTGCCGGTCGAGTTCGTCACAGCCTCCTGAATGCGCAGGTCCCGCCACGTCCTGGCCGCCGCGTTTATTCTCGCCACCATCGCGGGACTCCAGGCCCAGGAATCGCAGCCCATCGCGACCGGTCCGATCGTTCGCGCCGTCCGAATCACCGGCGCCAAGGAACTGAGCGATCGCGAAAGCCTCGAGGCGATGCACGTCCGCGTCGACGACCCGCTTCCTGCCCCGGCGGATCGGCTGGCGAGGGCCGTCGAGCGCCACTATCAAGACGAGGGCTACGCGTTTGCGCGCGCGGAGGTCGCCTTCGACGAGCCGCAGGGCCTGCTCACCGTGGCGATCGACGAAGGGGTGATCGATGGGGTCGAGTTTCGAGGCGTCAACGAACGGATGGCGCGCCAGCTCGCCGCCGATTTCGCCCTGCGCGCCGGCGACGTCTTCAATCGTACGCGCGCGGAGCAGGCGCTGCGCGCCCTGTTGAGGCCCACGCGCGGCGCGGTCGCGCCCGGCCGCATCAAACCGCGGACCGACGGCGACGGCGACGAGCCGCCGGGAGGTCGCGCCTTCGACGTGATCGAACGCGACGGTCAACGCATTCTGCTCGTCGGAGTGCGACAGCCGGATGGCCGATTCAAGATCGTGCCCGACGTCGGCGAACGGGAGGATTGGTTCACCGCCGTCGACGGGTTCGTGCCGTCTCTCGGCATGGGTGCGGTCGTCTTCGATCACGACCAGTTCAATCACACGTTCATCGCGGGTCACCTCTCCTTCAAAACGGCGTCCCAGGATGTGGGATACGCGCTGGGATTCGAGCGGCCGCTCTTCACGTCGCGAAAGCTGTACATCGGCGGAGAGCTGCACGATCTCACGGCAACCGACGACCGGTGGCAGATTTCGACGAACGAAGCGAGCATTGCCGCGATCGCCGGCCGGCGAAGTTTCCGCGATTACTACGAACGGCGTGGCGTGCAATTCGGCGGCGCCTACCGAATTGATCCGCACGTCGAACTTCTGTTTGCCTGGCGCGGCGAGCGCGAGGCGCCGCTCCAGAACGAAAGCGACTTCAGCTTTTACCACACGGACGAGAACTTTCGACCGAACACCATCGCACAGAACGGGCGTCTGAACGCGATCGTCATCGGAGCCGCGGTGGACGGTGCCGGCTTCGAACACGAATCGCTCGAGGCGACCTACCGGCGGCACCAATTCGACTCGATGTTCGGCGACCGCCTGCCGTTGCCGGAGACCGACGAATTCGTGCCGCTCTGGCGCGTCAACTGGACGAGTGAGCTATCAGCGCCGGACGCGTTGTCGAGCGACTTCGACTTCCGCCGCCACATCGTCAGCGCGCGATTGAGAAAGCGGCTGTCTGAGTATCAAGACGTCGGCGTGCGCGCGATCGGCGGCTGGTCGGAAGGCGTGCTGCCGCCGCAGCGGGAGTTCGCCGTCGGCGGGATCGGGTCGGTGCACGGCTACGAGTTCAAGGAATCCATCGGCGACTCAATGGCGCTCCTCAACCTCGAGTACGCCGTCGGCTGGCGCCACGGATTGCGCGTCGTCGGATTCTTCGACGCCGGACGGACCACCACCACGATGCGCCCGGACTCGCCCTGGCTGCGAGGGGTCGGCTTCGGATTCGGCCTCGGCGACGTCGTCCGGCTCGACTTCGGTTACAAAGCGGACGCGATTCCAAGCTCGCCTCAGGTGCTGCTGCGTTTTGGCCGTACGTTCTGAACCATCCGGCATTCGATGACGCGCGCGACGACGATCGGCACGCTGCTGTTTGCGATTGCGCTCGCCGCTCCGTCGGCCGCGCTCGAAGTACGCGTCAAGGACGTTCGCGCGGCGTCGACGGACGTCGGCGCCTCCATCGAGCTTCGAGACGCCATTCCCGACCGGTTCAAAAAGCTGCTGGACGACGGCCGCGTCCTTCACTTGCGGCTTCAAACCGAATTGTGGGAGAGCCGGCCGGTGTGGGACCGGCTCGTGTACCCGGCGATGATTCGCGTGCTGCGATTCGCGCGCGTGGCATCCGGCCGTGAAATCACGATCACCGATTCAGCAGGCGCGGCGACCACGTATGCCGCGGTGCCTAATCCGCTCGGGATTGCCGTCGACATCGGCAAACGCGACCGCCTGGTAAAAGCAGAGCGGTACTACGTGCACGTGATTGCGACCGTGGGCACGGTCGCCGATCGCGACATCGACGACGTGAACGATGCATTGTTCGGACGCCCGAACGAGAGCAACGGTCTGGGCTCGCTCGGCCGGATGGTGTTCCGGAAGATGATCGAGATCAGCGACTACCTGCAGAGCGTGACGGCCGAGACAAAAACCAAGCCGGCTGCGCTGATTGTGCCCTAGGGACGGTCGGCCTGTTTCGCGCGCTATTGCGAACGCAACGCTTCCACCGGTGGGATCCTCGAGGCGCGGCGCGCCGGCACATAGCTGGCCGCAAGCGCGACGGCGGCCAGCGCCGCGATCACGCTCGCAAAGGTTGCCGGATCGGTCGGCGTCGTGCCGAAGAGCAACGTGGTGAGCGTGCGGGTCAAGGCGAGCGAGAGCGCGATCCCGAGCGCAAGGCCGGCGGCAGCGAGAGCGACGCCGTTGCCGACGATGAGCGTGAGTATCTTCCACTGGTCCGCGCCGAGCGCGAGACGAATGCCGATCTCCGACGTGCGCTGGCTGACGGCGTACGACATCACCCCGTAGATGCCGATGGCCGCCAGCAGCAGTGCAAGCCCCGCGAACACGGCCAGCACCAGCGAGTTGAAGCGGCTTTGCGCGAGCGACTTAGCAACCCACGCCTGCATCGTCCGAACGTCGGATACCGGTTGATCCTTGTCGATACGATGCACTTCGCGCTCGACCATCGACGCGAATGCCTGCGGATCGGAATCGGTCCGAACCGTGAGCGTCATCGCGGTGTAGGCCAGCTGCGGCGGAGGCCAGTACGTGCTCGGCCGCGCGGGCGTCGCCATATCGACGATTTTGATATCGGCAACGACGCCGACGATCTGTGTCGGAACGTTCGGATCGGTCATCGCGATTGTCAGACGCTTGCCGATCGGGTTCTCGTGGGGAAAATACTGGCGGACGAGCGCCTCGTTCACGATGACGACGTTCGATTGCTCGGTCATTTCGCGCTCGGTGAACAGGCGTCCGCGCCGCAGCGGGACGTTCAGCGCATGAAAATAGCCGTTGTCGCAGACGCTCACGTCAGCGACGTGATCCTGGCCCGGCGACGGAGGAGGTTCGCCTTCGATCGTGAACGAGGTGGCCGCGCCGAGGCCTGCGAGCGGCAGGTAGCTGACAACGCCGGCCGCGCGGACGCCCGGTATATTCGAAACCTGAGACGCCAGCTCGCGAAAGAACCTGACGCGCCGCGCATCATCGTTGTACTTCGCGAGCGGGCAGCTGCGCACGCATCGTCAGCACGTTGCGTCGCGTCGAATCCGGTGCCGGCGTGGCTCAGCGAATCGAAGCTTCGCAGCATCAGGCCGGCGCCGACCAGCAGCACGACCGCCAGCGCAATCTCGGCGACGACGAACGCGTGCCGGAGCCGCCGGTGACGAACACCGGCTCCGATCTGACGCGCGCCGTCCTTGAGCGTTTCCTGGACATCGGTCCGCGCGCCTTCGAAAGCCGGCGCGAGCCCACAGACAATCGCCGTCAACATCGAGATCGCCGCCGTGAACACCAGCACGGGATAACTCAGCTCGATGCGGCCCATCGATGAAAGGTCGATCGGACTGATTCCGACGAGAAGCGCCAGCGTCCACTGCGCGACGAGGAGACCTGCCGCGCCGCCGGCCAGCCCGAGAACGAGGCTTTCGGTGAGCAGCTGGCGCACGACGCGCATCCGCGCCGCGCCGAGCGCCGACCGGATCGCGATCTCGCGCTGGCGTGCGGCCCCGCGAGCGAGGAGAAGATTCGCGACGTTGGCGCACGCGATCAGAAGCACGAATGCGACCGCGCCAGACAGCACGAGGAGTGCCGGACGCAGTTCGCCGGCCAGCTCGTCGCGCAACGGCACGACCTTGGTCGCCCATCCCGTGTCGAACTCCGGCAGCTCGGTGGCGAGGCTCGCAGCGAGCGCTCGCATCTGGCCTTGTGCAGTCTCGATGGATACACCAGGCTTCAGCCGCGCGACGACCGACAGATATCGGCCGCGCGGTTCTCGCGCCTGCGGTGGCAGCACGTACGGCAGCCAGAGGTCCGCCGGCTTGCCGACGAGCGAGCCGCGCCTTGAAGAACAATCTGAATCCCGGCGGCATCACGCCGACGACGGTCCTCGGTTGGGCGTTCAAGCGAATCGTTCGGCCGATGATCGCCGGGTCGCCGCCGAATCGGCGCTGCCACGCGTCGTCGCTCAGAACGACCGCCGACGATTGCGGGTCGGCGCTCTCCGAGGCGCTGAACACGCGGCCGATCGCCGGCGCGACGCCGAGAACCGAAGAAGTACGGAGCCGTGACGTCCTGGGCGACGAGTTCTACCGGCTCACCGTTGTCGGTGAGGTTGGTGCGCGTCTCAGCGAAGGCCGCAAGGCCCTCGAACGCCGTCGCACGCTCGCTCCAGCGAATGAAGTTCGCGGGACCGACCGTGTTCGACCGCCCGGGCCGCCGCGAGTTGGTCTCCCAGACCGCGACGAGCCGATCGGGGTCGTGATAGGGCAGCCGCTCGAGCAGCACGGCGTGGACGATGGTGAAAATCGCGGTGTTCGCGCCGATGCCGAGCGCGAGCGCCAGAACGGCCACGATCGTAAAGCCCGGCGTCCGCACGCACAAACGGATCGCGTACCGCACGTCCTGAATGACTGTATCCATGCTCGATTAGAGCCGTTGATCGGGCGAAAGGGTTGAGATCTCGGCGAGAAGAAATCCGGGCCATCCCGTGTGCATGTGCATCGATCCGCACTTGACGTCGATGTCCAGGCCAAGCGCACGCGGACGGGGCTGCCCGCTCGACGACGGATCAATCCTGAGAAAGATCGGCCGAACGGAAATCGAGAACGGCCCGTCGGGTGGCGCGGTGAGGCCCACCGCCACCAGCGCCGTGAACATCGCCACCAGAATGAGAACCGCCTGTCGAGCCGATCGCACGGCCGGGTAAAGGCCAATCCCGTGCCACTCGCGGTCACCGGGATCGAGCGATTCGCTGAAGAAAATCGATCCAACCCACATGCGACGGCCGCGAGGTGTCCGGCTGTGGGACGATTCCGTTCGGAACCGGAGACGCTATTCGCCGATGTCGCGGATGCCGGGCCGCACCTGAATGTTCGCCGTGGCCGCCACGATGGGCTTGTCGCGGCGCTTCATCCGGAACATCACCCGGTAGTTGCCGGCCCGAAACATGTGCTCGACCGTGAACCGCCGCTTGATCTCGGTCTTGCCCGACTGGTACGGCTCGCAATCGTTCGTCGATTCCGACTGCGTTCCGTCGCCCCAGTCCCACTCGACGGTGGGACAGTAGAAGTCCTCATAATCGTTCGCGCCGCCGACGAGCTCGGCCGTGAGCACGACGCGCGAGGGCGCGATGCTGACGATGGGCGTGGCCTTCAGCGTGACCTTCGGCCGCTTGCCTTCCTGATCGCGCGCGTCCTTGTCGTCCTTTTGCGGCGCGGCCGCGGTGAGCGTCACGGCGGCGACAAGAGTCGACGCCGCGCCGGCCCACATTAAACGTCGCAGGATGTGCATTGCAGGTGCCCTCGTACTCGCGGGGAAGCTGCACTTATTGTACGTAGACGTCTCGCCGCCGACAAGGCGCATCAGCGATAATACGCGGATGCGCCAAGCGACTGCTCCCGTGTCCATCGCGTGCGTCAGCGGCCCGCTGCCCGCTGTCGACGCCGATCTGTTCATCGCGCCCTGGTTCGAAGACGATCGCGCCGCGGCCATTCCCGGGCTCGACGCGGCGACCGGCGGGGAACTGGCGCGCGCCATCGAATCGAAGGAATTCGGAGCGCATCCCTACGACCTCTTCATCACGCCGACGACTGGACCGCGACTGGCAGGCGCGTCGGGTGGCGCTCATCGGCGCGGGCCGCGCGAACGAGTTCACGATCGAGCTTGGGCGCCGGCTGGCCACGGCCGCCGGTCTCGCCGCGAAGCAGCGGCGCGTTGCGCGCGTCGCATTCGTCGCGCGTGCCGACGGTCCCGCGAAGCTCGACGCGCGGCAGCTCGCGCAGGCGATCGCCGAAGGGCTGACGCTCGCGGAGTTCAACGTCGGCAGCTACAAGACCGGCGACCCGCCGCCCGGCGCTGCGCCGGCGTGGACGATCGTGTCGCCGGGCGCCGCCGGACGGCGCTGCGAGCGCGGCCGTCGGCGCGCGGGCGCATCCTCGGCGAGTGCAGCAACCTGGCGCGCGAGCTCGCGAACGAGCCGGGCAACACGCTGACGCCGCGCGAGTTCGCGGCGCGGGCGGCCGCGATCGCGCGCGAAGCGGGCGTCGACGTCGAGGTTCTCGACGAGACAGCAGATCGACGCAGCTCGGCATGGGCCTGCTGCTCGGCGTCGCGCGCGGCAGCAGCGAGCCGCCGCGGCTGATGGTGTTCCGCCACGACCCGCCGGGCGCGCCGCGCGACGCCGGTGCTCGGCCTGGTCGGCAAGGGCATCACGTTCGACACCGGCGGCATCTCGATCAAGCCGGCCGACGGCATGGAGCGGATGAAGGACGACATGGCCGGCGGCGCCGCGGTCGCGTGCGCGATGCGCGCGATCGCGCTGCTGAAGGCGCCGATTCGCGTCATCGGCGTCGTGCCGACGACCGAGAACATGCCCGGCGGCCGCGCGATCAAGCCGGGCGACGTCCTGAAGAGCGCGGAGGGCAAGACCGTCGAGGTGATCAACACCGACGCCGAAGGCCGCCTGATTCTCGGCGACGGGCTGTGGTACGCGCGGCAGCTCGGCGCGACGCATCTGGTCGACGTCGCCACGCTGACCGGCGCCGTCGTCGTCGCGCTCGGCAAGATCACGAGCGGCCTGTTCGGAACGCCGGACGTCGTGGGTCGAGCAGGTGCGGCGCGTCGCCGACCGCGCCGGCGATCGCGTCGTGGCCGATGCCGCTCTTCGACGACTACCGCGATCAGCTCAAGAGCGAGATCGCCGACTTGATGAACACCGGCGGCCGTCCGGCCGGCTCGATCACGGCGGCGATGTTCCTCAAGGAGTTCACCGGCGGGCTGCCGTGGGCGCACCTCGACATCGCCGGCACGGCGTGGGCCGAGGAGGCGCAGCCGTATCTGCCGAAGGGGCCGAGCGGCGTCGCGGTCCGCACGCTCGCCGAGCTCGCGTTCGAGAAGCTCGACGCGTAGGCGGTGATGGCGCGCAGTCCAGTCGCCGCCGATCATCGTCAAGATCATCGAGCCGCCGAGACGACGATCCGACGGGCCTCGGCGCGACGTGCTTCATCGGCGCGCTCGGACTGACCGGGCGTGATCGTGCTGCGCCGCGCGTCGTCGCTCGGCGCGTGATCTTCGGCGTGCGTGCTGTTCTGGGTGCGATCGCGAGTCCGCGTGACGCAGACGCTCGCCGCTACTGCATGCGCGACGGCGTCGCACTGCTCTTCAGCGACGTCTGATACTTCCGGACCGCGTTGAACAGCGCCTCGGCGATCTGCTGCCGGTAGGCGGTCGCTCTTCAGCAGCTTGCGCTTCCTGCGGGTTGGTCACGAACGAAATCTCCGCCAGCACGCTCGGCATCGCCGCGCCGATCAGCACGACGAACGGCGCCTGCTTCACGCCGAGATCCTTCACGCGTCTTGTTCGTGCCCTCGCAGCTTGCTCGACCATCGCGCGCTGCACCTGCGGTCGCGAAGTCGCGCGACTCGTCCAGCTTGTTGTTGAGCGCGATCGCCTTCACGAAGTCGGGCAGCGCGCCCATCGCCTGGCCCGACGCGGCGTTCTCGCGCGCGGCGACGGCCGCGGCGCTCAGGTTGTTCGCGAAGTTCAGGAAGTAGGTCTCGATGCCGCGCGCCTGCGCGTTCGGGCTGGCGTTGGCGTGAATCGACAGGAACAGATCGGCGCCCTCGCGGTTGGCGATCGCCGTCCGCTCCTGGCAGCGGGATGAACTCGTCGGTCGCGGCGCGTGAGGATCACCTCGACGCCGGGCACCTTCTGCAGCAGCTTCTCGAGCCGCAGCGCGACGTCGAGCACGAGCTCGGCCTCGTTGACGCCCTTGCCCTTGCGCGCCGGGATCGTGGCCGCCGTGGCCGGGATCGATCACGATGCGCGACACGCCCAGGCCGAGCTGGCGCGCGATCGAGAAGCCGCCGGTCACGTTCGTCGCGGAGCGGCGGCGCGCGGCGCCGGCGCGGCGGCTGCGGGCGCGACGACGCGCGTCTGCGGTCGGCGGCCGCGCGGACGGCGGCGCGCGCGAGCGTCGGCCGAGCGGCGGCGCGATCGCCAGCGACGCGCCGGCGATCGGCGCCGCCGGCGCGGCGACGATGTCGGCGCACGCCTGAGCGATGTCGGCGGTCGACGCGGCCAGCGCGCGCGAGCGGCGGCAGCGGCGTGCGCCGGCTGCGCAGCGGCGCGCTGGCCGCGGACGCAATCGATCACCAGACGATACGGGCTGTAGAGCGGGTAGACGCTGTAGCTGCGACACGCCGGCCGCGTCGAGCACGACGCGCGTCGTGTTGTTCGGATGGCGGCCGACGCGGATCTGGCGCACGACGTCGGCGTCGCCGTCGAAGCGCAGCGTGCTGATCGACGAGCGCCGGCGCGGCGCGCGTCGACGGCAGATCGACGAAGACGCGCGTCGGGATCGGCGATGCGCTCGTCGTGGAACGGCACCTCGGCGTCGAGCTCGATCGTGATGCGCACGGCGTCGGGCAGCACTGCGCGGCGGATGCCTTGATCGTCGCGATCGGTCGCGCTCGCCGATGGCGCTGGCTGGTCGGCGCGGTCTGCTCGCGGCCGGCGCTGACCGGCGACGCTCGGCGCGGCGACTCGCGCGGCTCGCGCGGCTGCGGCGGCGTCCGCGCGCAGGTCTCGCGGCACCTGCTTCGCCGAGCTTGCTCGTCGGATACGCGGCAGCGAGCGCGCGGAGCAGACGCGACGCCGGCGTCCCGGTCCGCGCGCTGGCCGAAGCGCGCGAACGCGTCGAGCGCCAGCCGGCCCGCCTGCCACAGCGCGTTGTCGCTGTAGCCGCTCGCCGGGTAATGCGCGCACGACCGCCTCGTAGTCGCCGACGACGCGTCGCGGACCGCCTTCAGCACGACGGCCGGCGTCTGCGTCGGTCGCGCGAGCGCCGTGCGCACGGCCTGCTCTTGCGCGAGCGCGTCGCGTGTACATCGTCGCGCACCGGCGCGGCGCTGCCGCGGACACGTGCGCCAGCGCACGCAGCGACAGCGCACGATGCAGCGTCGACGAGCGCGTGTGTCAGCCATGGTCGGCCTCGCTCATCGCAGCTGCGCGTCGACTTCCTCGAAGTAGCCCTTGTCGACGAGCACCTCGCGCGGCTTGCCGCCGGCGGCCGGCGAGACGAGGCCTTCCATTTCCATCATGTCCACGAGCCGCGCGGCGCGGCTGAAGCCGATGCGCAGCCGCCGCTGCAGGTACGAGATCGACGCCTGGCCGCTCTGCACGACGATGCGCGCGGCCTCGTCGTAGAGATCGTCCTTCTCCATCTCGATCGCCGTCGGCGCCGGTCTTCTCCTCGGCGGTGATCGTCTCGTCGTAGATCGGCTTGCCCTGCTTGCGCAGGAAGCTCGCGAGCCGCGCGCTCTCCTGCTCGGAGATGTACGGGCCGTGCAGGCGGATGAAGCGCGACGAGGCCGGCGGCAGGAACAGCATGTCGCCCTTGCCGAGCAGCTGCTCGGCGCCGTTGCCGTCGAGAATCGTCCGCGAGTCGATCTTCGACGACACGCGGAACGAGATGCGCGCCGGCAGGTTGGCCTTGATCAGCCCGGTGATGACGTCGACCGACGGCCGCTGCGTCGCGAGGATCAGGTGGATGCCGACCGCGCGCGCCATCTGCGCGAGCCGCGCGATCGATTCCTCGACCTCGTTGCTCGCGACCATCATCAGGTCGGCGAGCTCGTCGATCACGACGACGATGAAGGGCAGCGGCTTCGGCGCGCTCGCCGTCCTTCGGCGTGCGCTTCTCGGCGATCGCCTGCTGCGACGTTGCGGTTGTACTGCTCGATGTTGCGGACGCCTTCGGCGGCGAGCGTCTTGTAGCGCTCTTCCATCTCGCGCACCGCCCAGCGCAGCGCGTTGGCCGCCTGCTTCGGATCGACGACGACCGGCGTCAGCAGGTGCGGGATGTCCTCGTACATCCCGAGCTCGAGCCGCTTGGGATCGATCATGATCATCCGCACATCGTCGGGCGTCGCGCGGTAGAGGATGCTCGTCAGCATGCGCGTTGATGCCGACCGACTTGCCGGTGCCGGTCGAGCCGGCGATCAGCAGGTGCGGCATCGTCGCGAGGTCGGCGATGTACGGCTCGCCGTGGATCGTCTTGCCGAGCGCGAGCGTCAGCTTCGACGTCGAGCGCCGGTACGCCTCCGATTCGAGCAGCTCGCGCAGCGAGATCTGCTCGCGGTTCGTGATTCGGAATCTGGATGCCGACGGTGGACTTGCCGGGAATGCGATCGATCAGGACCGACTCGGCCTGCATCGCGAGGCACAGGTCGTCGGCGAGGCCGGTGATCTTCGTGTACTTCACGCCGGCGTCCGGCTTGAACTCGAAGGTCGTGACGACCGGGCCCGGGATGGATCTGCACGACGCTGCCTTCGACCGAGAACTCGCGGCACTTCTCCTCGAGCAGCCGCGCGCCGTCCATCAGCTCGCGCTCGTCGATCTTGCGCTCGGTCTTCGGCGCGTCGAGCAGCGCGAGCGGCGGCAGCGTGTACTCGCCCTTGCGGCGCTCGGCCGGCGCCTTGGCGGTCGGCTCGGGATCGGCGAGCGGCAGCGGCGGCGCCGGCAGGCTGACCTTCGGCGGCTTGGGCGGCGCGAACGGACTTGCGCGCTGCCGAACATCGGCGCGGCGCCGGCGCGCCTCGTCGTCGTCTCGCGCCGCGCCGTCGCGGCGCAGCTTCGCCGCGCGGCGTCGGCACCGGCGGCCGCGCCGGCGGCCGCGGTCGGCGGCCTTGACCTCCGGCGCGGCGCGCCCTTCTTCGTGTGCTTCGCGATCACCTCGCGGCGCTGCTTCTCGCGCCGCCGTTCCTCGCGCCACTCGCCGGAACGACGCGACGCGCGCGCGGCGCCGCCGCTCGACGATCGCTCGACGAGCGCGGCGAAGAACCGGCCGAACGAGAACTGCGTCGACATGATGATCGCCAGGAAGATCAGCGTCAGGATCGACGATGATCGAGCCGGTGCGATTCAGGTACTCGGACAGCTCGCTGCGCGAGCCACTCGCCGACGTAGCCGCCGGCGCGGAACGGCTTGCCCGAGACGTCGAGCGTGCCGAAGACGAGGCTGAGAAACGCGCTGATGCAGCGCGAAGAGCAGCGCCGGCGCCGGTCGCCTTCGTGCCGGCGGCGTCGAGCGTGCGGCACCAGAAGTAGTGCCAGCCGACGACGACCAGGACCGCCGGGATCAGGTACGACGCGTAGCCGAACAGCTGGAACGACAGCTCGGCGAGGAACGCGCCGACGCGGCCGGCGAAATTCGCCGGCGCGGCGTGCGCGCCGGTGCTGAAGAACCAGACCGGGTCGGTCGGCTCGTAGCTGGCGAGCGAGATGATCCAGATGAGCGCGGCGGCAAACAGCGCGACGCCGACGAACTCGCTGACCCGGCGCGAAACGGTCGATCCACTCACGTGTCAGATCTCCATGATGACGGGCAGCACGAACGGCCGCCGGCCCGAACGCTTGCGGAAGAACCGCCGCAGCTCGACGCGCAGCTTCTCCTTGATCAGCCCCTGATCGGTGCGCTCCTCGACGCTCGCCTGCTCGATGACCTCGGCCAGCAGGCGCGCGCCGTCGGCGAGCAGCGCCTGGCTGTCTCTCCATCACGAAGCCGCGCGTGATGATGTCGGGCACGCCCTCGAGCGCGCCGGTCTGCTTGTTGATCGCGACGACCGGCACGACCAGGCCGTCCTCGGCGAGGTGACGGCGATCGCGCAGCACCTCGTCGCCGACTTCGCCGGTCCGCGTGCCGTCGATCAGCACGCGGCCGACCGGCGCCTTGCCGGCGATGCGCGCGCCGTCGCTCGTCGAACGTGCATGACGTCGCCGTTCTCGGCGAGCAGGATCTCCGGCCGCGGATCGCGGCCGGCGAAGACCCGCGTCGGCGACGCGCGCGTGCTGCGACGAGCTGGCGGTATTCGCCGTGGACCGGCACGAAGTAGCGCGGCCGCACGAGCGAGAGCATCAGCTTCAGCTCCTCCTCGCTGCCGTGGCCCGACACGTGCACGTGCTTGATGCCTTCGTAGATCGACGTCGGCGCCGCGGCGGGCGATGTGGTTCATCACGCGGCCGATCGCCTTCTCGTTGCCCGGGAATCGACCGCGCCGAGAGCACGACCGTGTCGTCGGGTCCGAGCTTCACGTGGCGGTGATCGTCGATCGCGATGCGCGACAGCGCCGACATCGGCTCGCCCTGCGAGCCGGTCGCGAGGCACAGCACGTCCTGCGCCGGATAGTTGCCGACGTCCGAGTCGCGGATCTGCACGCCGGCCGGAATGCGCAGGTAGCCGAGCCGCTGCGCGATCTCGCGAGTTCTGCGATCATGCCGCGGCCGACGAACGCGACCTTGCGATCGAACTGCGCCGCCAGATCGACGAGGATCTGCATCCGGTAGATGCTCGACGCGAACGCCGCGACGACGAGCTTGCCCGGTCGCGCTGGTGAAGATCTCCTCGAACGCGTCGATGACCTCGATCTCCGAGCCGGTGAAGCCGCGGCGATCGATGTTCGTGCTGTCGGCGAACAGCGCCAGCACGCCCTGCGGCGCCGAGCTCGGCGAAGCGGTGGACGTCGAAGTGCTCGCCGTCGATCGGCGTCTGATCGATCTTGAAGTCGCCGGTGTGGACGATGACGCCGGCCGGCGTGTGGATCGCCAGCGCGACGCAGTCGGGCATGCTGTGCGTGACGCGGATGAACTCGATCGTGAACGGCCCGATCGTCACGCGCTCGCGCGGCCGGACGGTCACGCAGCCGTCGCGCGCCGTCGATGCCGTGCTCGTCGAGCTTCGGCTCGACCAGCGCGAGCGTCAGCGGCGTGCCGTAGACCGGGCCGTCGACGAGCGGCAGCACGTGCGGCACGCGCGCCGATGTGATCCTCGTGGCCGTGCGTCAGCACGAGCGCGGCGGCGCGCCCTTCTGCTGCAGGTAGGTCAGATCCGGAATGATCCGGTCGACGCCGAGCAGCTCGGGATCCGGGAACATCACGCCGGCGTCGACGACGATCGTCGTCTCGCCCCAGGTGAGCGCCAGCATGTTCATGCCGAACTCGCCGAGTCCGCCGAGCGGCACGACTTCGAGCATTCTGAACGCGGACGTACACACCTGCACCGACGACGCTCCTGGCGGAACGCGTCCGGCGAAGGGAGCCGCGATACGCGGCTCGATCAGGCTGCTGGGCGCGCCTGAAAATAACGGGCGGGATGATCGACGCGGTCCGAATAAAGTCCGACCTACGTACAGACTTAGCAGCCGAAACTATAGCACAGCTCAGGCCGGCGTCGGAGGCCGAGCATTCAGCCGGCGTCGGCGAAGACGTCGGCCAGCCGCGCGAGCTCGGCGATCGTCAGCGTCTCGGGCCGGCGCCGGCCGTCGATGCCGGCCGCGCTCGAGCGCCTCGGCCGGCGGCAGCCGCGGCGCCGGCTCGAAAGCGCGAGCAGCGCGTTCGCCAGCGTCTTCCGGCGCCGGGTGAAGACCGCCTGGACCAGCGCGGTCGAAGACCGCGCGGTCTGCGACCGGCGGGCTGGGCGCGTGAAAGCGCAGGCGGACGACCGCCGACTGCACCTTCGGCGCCGGCCGGAACGCGCCGGGCGGCAGCGTCAGCAGCCGCTCGACGTCGGCGCGCGTGGCCGATCAGGACGCGTCAGCACGCCGTAGTCGCTCGTCGCCGGGCGCCGCGACCAGCCGGTCGGCGACCTCCCGCTGCAGCATCACGGTCGCGTCGACGAGCGGCACGCCGCGCCGGTACAGCTCGACCAGCTTGAACAGAATCGGCGACGCGACGTTGTAGGGCAGGTTGCCGGCGACGCGGAGCGGCGTCGGCCGGCCGTCCGCGTCAGCGCGCTGCGAGCGTCGGCGCGTGACGTCGAGGAAGTCGCCCTCGACGACCGTCAGCGTTCGGCGGCGCGATCGCCGCGCAGGTCGGCGGCGAGGTCGCGGTCGATCTCGAACGCGATGACGCGCTCCGCGCGCGCGGCGAGCGGACGCGTCAGCGCGCCGCGGCCGGGTCCGATCTCGAGGAACGTCTCGTCGGGCTGCGGCGTCGATCGCGCGCGATCACCTTGTCGACCCAGGCCGGCTCGAGAAGTGCTGGCCGAAGCGCTTCCGCGGCGCGGATCACGGCGCCTGCGGTCGTCGTTCATCGCGGCCTCGTCCTCGTCGCCGCGCCAGTAGTGCTCCTCGATCTCCTCGATCTCTTCTTCGCTCAGGCCGAAGTAGTGGCCGATCTCGTGGATCAGCGTCTCGGCGATCGCGACGACGAGATCGTCCTCGTCCTCGGCGTCGCGCTCGTGCGGCCCTGGAAGAGCAGGATGCGATCGGGCAGCGTGTTGCCGTAGTCCCACCGGCGCTCGGTGAGCGGCGTGCCCTGATAGAGGCCGAGCAGCGTGTCGGGCGGCTCGATCTCCATCTCGTCGCAGCAGCTCCGCGCGACGGCTCGTCCTCGACGACGATCGCGATGTTGCGTCATCGCGTCGCGGAAGCGCCGCGGAATCGACGCGAGCGCGTCAGCGACGAGGCGTTCGAACGCGTCGCGCTGCACCGGCGTCGCTTTCGGCTTCGGCGCGCCTTCGGCGCGGCGTCGCGGCCGCGCTCGCGCGACGACGACCGTCCGGTAGTAGTCGCAGTCGTCGCGCACGGCGCACTGATCGCACAGCGGCTTCGGCCTGCAGATGCGGCGGCCGTGGAGGATCAGCGTGTCCGACGTCCGCGTCCAGCGCTCGCGGCGGCAGCGCGGCGCACAGCTGCTGCTTCGACGACGATCGGGATCGTCGGACTCGGCGATGCCGATGCGGTTCGCCACGCGCAGCACGTGCCGATCGACCGGCAGGCCGGGAACGCCGAGCGCGTGGCCGAGCACGACGTTCGCCGTCTTGCGGCCGACGCCGGGCAGCTCGACGAGCGCCTCCATGTCGGCCGGCACCTCGCCGCCGTGCTCGCTCGACGAGCGCCTGCGCCATGCCGATGAGCGCCTTCGACTTCGCGCGGAAGAATCCGGTCGAGTGAATCTGCGGCTCGAGCTCGCTCGGCGTCGCCTTCGCGAGCGCGCGCGCGTCGGGATAGCGCTTGAACAGCGCCGGCGTGACCAGGTTCACGCGCTGCGTCGGTCGACTGCGCCGAGAGGATCGTCGCGACGAGCAGCTCGAACGGCGTTCGTGTAGTGCAGCTCGGTGTCGGCGTCCGGGATGCTGCGTCTCGAGCGTGTCGAGGATGTGCGCGCGTCTCGCGTGGCGGTCTTCATCGGCTCGTGACGCGCTCAGTGAATCGGTCCGGGCCCTTGTTCCAGCCGACGTTGCTGTACGACTCGGAGAACACGCGCCAGTGCTCCTGCAGCGCGGCGATCAGGTTCGGCACGAACTGCACCGGCACGACGATCTTCGCGCGCACCGGCGCGCGGACGACGTGCTCGGCCTCGGCGTCCTTGATTTCCTTGTCCGACAGCGGCATCACCTCGCAGAAGGTGAGCGTGAAGTCGAACGGCGTGTGCGCGATCGAGCAGAAGTTCGCGTACGTGCGCGGCGTCGTCGTGTCGTCGTCGGGAACGATGGTGAAGTTGATCTGCTTGGGCTGGTCGGCCATGCCCAAGTCTAATGCGGAGCGCGCTGTCAGTACTTCCGCATCACGCCGACGACGACGCCCTGGATCTGCACCTGATCGGGGTCGACGAAGATCGGCTGCATCGCGGCGTTGGCCGGCTGCAGGCGGATCTTGCCGCCCGGATCGCGATAGAACTTCTTCAGCGTGACGTCCGAGCCGCGCAGCAGCGCGATGACCATCTCGCCGTTGTCGGCGGTCTTGCGATCCTCGACGACGACGAAGTCGCCGTCGCGGATCTGCTCGTCGATCATCGAATCGCCGCGGACGCGCAGGACGTAGGTGTCGCGCTTGCCGACGAGATCCTCGGGCACGGCGATCGTTTCGTTCGAGGCGACCGCCTCGATCGGCAGGCCGGCGGCGACGTAGCCGAGCAGCGGCAGCTCGACGGCGCGGCCGCCGGTGCGCGTCGGCACCATCTCGACCGAGCGGCTGCGGTTCCAGGCGCGCTTGATGAAGCCCTTTTCCTGCAGGTTCGTGAGGTGCTTGTGCACCGTGGCGAGCGAAGAGAGGCCGAAGCGGCGGCCGATTTCCTCGAGGCTCGGCGCGTAGCCGTGCTGCTGGATGAACTCGTTCAGGTAGTCGAGGATCTCGCGCTGCCGTTTCGTGAGCGGAAGCATCGGCACCCTCCAGTTGCGACAGACTATACGCAAAAGAAAGGCGAAGGTCAAGCATGCCGTGGTCGCAGACGGTGACGACTCGGCTAGGATGCCGAGCCGTGCGGATTCCGTTTCGCGATCCCGCGCGCCGGCGCTCGAGCCCTTCGACGTCGTCGGCTTCGGGCTCAACAGCGTCGACCTCCTCGCCGTCGTCGCCGAGTATCCGGCGCGCGAACAGAAGCAGCGGCTGCAGCGCTTCGCGCGGCTGCCCGGCGGCCAGATCGCGACGGCGATGGCGGCCTGCGCGCGGCTCGGGCTGGCGCGCGCCGCTACATCGGCAGCTTCGGCGACGACGAGCTCGGCGCGCTGTCGCGCGAGAGCCTGCGTCGCGAGGGCGTGGACATCGAGCGCGGCGCGGACCGTCGCCGGCGCGACGAATCAGTTCGCGGTGATCCTGGTCGACGCGCGCTCGGGCGAGCGGACGGTGCTCTGGGATCGGCATCCGGCGCCTGACGATGGACGCCGGCCGACGTGCCGCAGGACGCCGTCACGTCGGGCCGCATGCTGATCGTCGATTGTCACGAGACCGCGGCGGCCACGCAGGCGCGCAGTTACGCGCGCGAGGCGGGCATTCCGACGTCATCGACGTCGAGAAGGTGCGGCCGGGCATCGGCGACCTGCTGCAGCACATCGACGCGATCATCGCCGCGCAGGATTTCCCGACCGCGCTGACCGGGCACGAGGAGCTCGGGCGCGCGCTCGAGGCGATGGCGCGCGAGTTCGGCGCGCCGCTCGTCTGCGTCACGCTCGGCGAGGAGGGCAGCCTGGCGCGGTGCAGCGGCCGCGAGATCCGGACGCCGGCGTTTCCGGTGGACTGCGTGGACAGCACCGGCGCCGGCGACGTGTTTCGCGGCGCCTTCGCCGCCGCCTGCCTGCGGCAGCCGGACGGCGACATCGAAGACGTGCTCGAGCTATGCCAACGCGGCCGCGGCGCTCAACTGCCGGGCCCTCGGCGCGCGCGGCGGCATGCCGACGGCCGACGAAGTCGAGCAGCTGCTGCCGGCGCGCCAGCGGATGTAACCTTCGCGCGGCCGCCGGTCTAACCGTTCGTGGTGGAATGCGCTCGACACGATGGCATCATCGCTCGCGTGGACGCTCACCGGAACGTTTCAGCCTGGCGGCTCGACGCGAGCGGTCGCGACGTCCGCCAGCGCCTGAGTGTCGTCGCCGTCTGACGCGCCGCTCGCGGACGCTCGACGAGCGCGCGCTGGTCGACGCCTGCCTCGCCGGCCGCCCCGGCGCCTTCGACCTCATCGTCGAGCGGCATCGCCGCGCGGTGTATCAGCTCTGCTACCGGTTCGTCGGCAACCACGAGGACGCGAGCGACCTGTCGCAGGACGTGTTCCTGCGCGCCTACCGCGGGCTGCGCAGTTTCCGCGGACAGTCGTCGCTCGCGACGTGGCTGTATCGCATCGGCGTCAACGTCTGCCTGAACCGCGTCAGCGCGAAGACGCCGCTCGCGCAGTCACCGAGCCGATCGACGAGCAGCAGTTCGTCGACATCGCGCGCGAATCGCCGGCCGAGCGGCTGCTGCGAGACGAGCGCGGCGGCGCGCGTGCGCGCGGCCATCGCGCAGCTGCCGCGCAAGCAGCGCGCGACGCTCATCCTGCGGATGTATCACGAGATGTCGCACCAGGAAATCGCCGACGTGCTCGGCAGCTCGGTCGGCGCGGTCAAGGCGAATTTCTTTCACGCGCTCGGCAACCTGAAGAAGCTGCTCGGAGACGGACAGTAGTCGATGCACCTGACGCCGGACGAACTCGTCGACCTCGCGGAGGGGACGCGGTCGGAGTCGGTCGGCGCCGCATCTGCGCACGTGCGAGCGCGTGCCGGCGCAGCTCGCCGAGCTGCGCGCGATGATGTCGCGTCGCCGCGGATGTCGATGTGCCCGAGCCGTCGCCGCTCTTCTGGGATCACCTGTCGGCGCGCGTGCACGACGCCGTGTCGAACGCGGCAGCGCCGGCGATGGTCGCGTCGGTGGAATCGGCTGCGATCGCGTTGGCCGTGCGTGGCCGCTGGCGTCTCGCGGCGCTCGCCGCTGCGTGCTGGTGATCGCGATCACCTCGCGCGCCGCAACGCCGGCGGTGGCGGCCCGCGCCGCCGACATCGACGTCGACGCGACCGGCTGCCGTCTGAATGCTCGCGCGGACGACGATCCGTCGCTGAACCTGGTCGCGGACCTCGCGTCGACATGGACTGGACGACGCGGCCAGCGAGCTGGAGACTGAGCACGCACGCGGAAGCGCGGACGAGGCGGTCACGCGACCTGATCGGCTGACGAGCGTGCAGGAGCTGCAGCGGCTGCTGAAGGAATGCGCTGCGGCGACCAGGAGACTGAACTGATGAGGAACTATGCCATGGCGATCATCGCAGTCGCCGCGTTGAGCGCGCCGCGTCCTCGCCGCGCAGCCGCAGCGCGGCGAGCCAGACGTGCGGCCGCCGACGGCCGATCACGTCGCCGGCGGAAATCCAGCGATGTTCGACGCGTACGCGTTGATGCAGGCGCAGGATCAGCTGAAGATCAGCGACGAGCAGTTTCGCGCAGTTTCTCGCGCGCTTCAAGGCGCTGCAGGACGTGCGGCGCAAGGCGCTGCAGGAGCGGACGCAGAACCGATCCAGAGCCTGCGCAAGCTGCTCAACGACGCGCAGCCGGCGACGAAGCGCAGCTGAAGGAGCGGCTGAAGGCGCTCGCAGGAGCTCGACACGCGCGCGCAGCCGAGGTGAGGAAGGCCTACGACGCGATCGATCAGGTGCTCGACGTCCGCGCAGCAGGCCAAGTTCCGCGTGTTCGAAGAGATCATGGAGCGGCGCAAGCTCGAGCTCGTCACGCGCGCGCGCCAGGCGAACCGGCGCGAGAAAGCAGCTGTAAGATGGAAGCGGTGATCACCAGGCGTTGCGCTCAGCGGCGCTTCGTCGCTCGTCGCGGCACTCCGTCGCCGGCGCTGCGTTGCAGTGCCGATGGGCCGCGTCACGCAAGCAGCGACGCCGCGACCTGCTGAAGCAGAAGGTCGCGACCATCGTCGCAGCGCGGCACGCGGCCGTTCGGTGCAGCCGCAGCGCACCACGGTCACCGAAAACGAAGTCAACGCGTACCTCGCCTTCGACGCCGCGCCAGACATTCCCGCCGGGCGTCGTCGATCCGTCGCGTCACCATTCTCGGCACCGGCCGCGTCTGCCGGCCGCGCGGTCGTCGATCTCGACGCGGTGCGCAAGCAGCAGAATCCGACGAGCCTGCTCGATCCGATGAACTATCTCACGGGCCGCCTGCCGGTCACCGCGACCGGCGTGCTCAAGACGAGCAACGGCGTCGGCCGCTTCGAGCTCGAGTCGGCGACGGTCGGCGGCGTGCCGTCCCGAAGTTCGTTCTGCAGGAAATCGTCAGCTACTACTCGCGCACGCCCGAGAAGCCGGCCGGCATCGGCCTCGACGATCCGTTTGCGCTGCCGGCGCGCATCCGCGAGATCCAGGTCGAGCGCGGCCAGGCCATAATCGTGCAATAGACGGCTCGCTGCCGCGCGCATGCCCCACGCACGATCTGCTCGCGACGCCCTTGCAGTTCCTGAAGGGCGTCGGGCCGCGCCGCGCCGCCGATCTCGCAGCACGCCGGCCTGCTCACGCTCGAAGATCTGCTGTACCGCTTTCCGATCCGCTACGAGGATCGCAGCCGCCTCCAGCCGATCGCGTCGCTGAAGCCCGGCCAGCACCGCGTCGATCGCCGGCCGCGTGCTCAGCTGCGGCCTGCGATCGACGCGCCGCCCGGGCTTCAAGATCTTCGAAGCGCTCGTCGACGACGGCAGCGGCTCGCTGCGCGCGTCGTGGCTGAACCAGCCGTTCCTGCGCGACGTCTTCGTCGCGCGGCCAGCACGTCGTGCTGTTCGGCGCCGGTCGAGATGCGCGGGCACGGCGGCCTGCAGCTCACCAATCCGCAGTACGAAATCCTCGACGACGAAGACGGCGAGACGATTCACACCGGCCGCATCGTGCCGGTCTACGAGAAGACCGGCAGCGTCACGCCGAAGATGCAGCGGCGGCTCGTGCTACGACGCGCTGCAGCGGCTGCCGGCGGATCTGCCCGATCAGCTGCCCGAGGACGCTCCGCGTGCGGCTCGGGCTGCCCGTCGCGCTACGCGGCGCTGCTGGCGACGCACTTTCCCGCCGGACGACGCGCCGGTCGACGCGCTGAACCGGTTCGCGACGCCGGCGCAGCGCCGGCTGATCTTCGAGGAAGCGTTCCTGTTTCAGATGGGCGTGCTGGCGCGGCGGCGCGTCGGCGGCGGCCGAGCAGAAGCCGGCGCCGTTCACGTCGACGATCGCATCCGCGACTCGGCGCGCGCGCGTGCTGCCGTTCCGGCTGACGAGCGGGCAGAAGCAGGCGCTGAAGGAAATCGTCGACGACCTGCAGCGGCCGCAGCCGATGAACCGGCTGCTGCAGGGCGACGTCGGCGCGGGCAAGACGATCGTCGCGCTGCTGGCGGCGCTCGTCGCGATGGAGAACGGCCTGCAGGTGGCGTTCATGGCGCCGACCGAGATTCTCGCCGAGCAGCACTTCCTGAACATCTCGCGGCTGCTGCAGCCGTCGCGCTTCCGCGTCGCGCTGCTGACCGGCTCGACGACGGCGCGGCGGCGCGCCGCGAGCAGCTCGCCGAGATCGCAGTCGGGCGCGATCCACCTGGTCGTCGGCACGCACGCGCTGGTGCAGGGCGACGTGCGCTTCCAGCAGCTCGGGCTCGTCGTCATCGACGAGCAGCACCGCTTCGGCGTGCTGCAGCGCGCGACGCTGCGCGACCAAGGGGCTGCATCCCGACGTGCTGGTGATGACGGCGACGCCGATTCCGCGCACGCTCGCGCTGACGCTCTACGGCGATCTCGACGTGTCGGTGATCCGCGACTGCCGCCGGGCCGGCTGCCGATCAAGACGATGGCGAAGCCCGAGTCGCGCCGCGACGAGGTGTATCGCTTCGTGCGCGAGCAGCTCGACGCCGGGCGCCAGGCCTACGTCATCTATCCGCTGGTCGAGGAGTCGGACAAGATCGACCTGAAGGCGGCGACCGAGATGGCCGATCATCTCGCGCAGGAGGTGTTTCCCGCGTACCGCGTCGGCCTGCTGCACGGCCGGATGAAGGCGGACGCGAAGGATCGCGTGATGAAGGCGTTCGCGGCCGGCGAGCTGCAGATGCTGGTCTCGACGACGGTCGTCGAAGTCGGCGTCGACGTGCCGAACGCGAGCGTGATGATCGTCGAGCACGCCGAGCGCTTCGGCCTGTCGCAGCTGCACCAGCTGCGCGGCCGCGTCGGCCGCGGCTCGCACCAGTCGTACTGCTTCCTGCTGTATCAGTCGCCGCTGTCCGAGGAGGCGCGCGAGCGGCTGAAGGCGATGACCGAGACGACCGACGGCTTCGAGATCGCCGAGCGCGATCTGCGGCTGCGCGGGCCGGGCGATTTCTTCGGCACGCGGCAGGCCGGCGTGCCGACGTTCCGGCTGATCGATCTGGTGCGCGATCGCGAGCTGCTCGATCTCGCGCAGCGGGAAGCCGGCGCGCTGGTTCGACATCGGCGACGCCGCACGCCGCAGCGATCGTCGACGGCTGCTCGCAGAGCTGGGAAGCGCGGTTCAAGCTGATCGAGGTGGGATAGGGCAGGATAGGGCGGGAGGGGTGCGAAGTGCAGGACGACGTAGGCAGTGATGCAGCGATGCGCATCATCGCTGGATCGTTGAAAGGCCGCCGGCTGAAGGCGCCGACGTGGGACGGCCTGCGGCCGACGTCGGACAAGCTGCGCGAGACGCTGTTCAACATCCTCGCGCCGCGCATCGCCGGCGCGCGCGTGCTCGACGGCTATGCGGGCACCGGCGCGGTCGGCATCGAGGCGCTCAGCCGCGGCGCGGCGCACGGTGACGTTCGTCGAGCAGCGATCGCCGCGCGCAGGCGCTGATCGCCGAGAACCTCGCGCACTGCGGCGTCGACGAACGGCTATGCTATTATCCGCGCCAGCGTCGCACGGCGCGTTCGATCGCTCGACGTGCGGGCGGCTCGATCGACTCGTTCGACATCGTCCTGCTCGATCCGCCGTATGCGATCGACGAGCCGCGAGCGGGTGTCTCGACGCGGCGCGTCTGGCGAGCGCGGGCATCGTGGTGCTCGAGCATGCCGCGGCGGACTGCTCGTGCTCGAGCACGCGCGGCGCTCGTCCGGCGCCGCGAGATCGTCGGCGACAGCGCGCTCGCGTGCACGCGTGACGGCAGATGGCCAGCGGCGACAGCGACGCTGACGTTTGAGCTACAGCTATGTCCACGCTCGCCGTCTATCCCGGCTCGTTCGATCCGCTGACCAACGGCCACGTCGACATCATCTCGCGCGGCGCGCGCCTGTTCGACCGCATCATCGTCGCGATCCTCGTGAACGCCGAGAAGTCGCCGCTGTTCACGATGGACGAGCGCGTCGAGATCGCGCGCGCGGTGTTCAAGGATCAGCCGAACGTCGAGGTCGACACGTTCGACGGCCTGCTCGTCGACTACGTCGAGCGCCGGCAGGCGCAGGTGATCGTGCGCGGCCTGCGCGCGGTGTCGGACTTCGAGTTCGAGTTCCAGATGGCGCTGATGAACCAGCGGCTGAACGCCGCAGATCGAGACGGTGTTCATGATGCCGGCCGAGCAGTACACCTACATCAGCTCGCGGCTGATCAAGGAAGTGTTCGCGCTCGGCGGCCGCGTGCACGGCCTCGTGCCCGACCTGGTCGAAGCAGCGCCTGCGCGAGAAAGGCGCTGGCGAAGGAACGCATGATGAGCTCGCCGATCGCACCACGCGCATTGCCGGCTCGCCGACGATGAAGGTGACGGCCACGGTCGATCGGCTGCGCCGCGACGGGCGTCGACGTCATCGACTTCGGCGCCGGCGAGCCGGACTTCCCGACGCCCGACGCGATCAAGGCCGCGGCGCACGCGGCGCTCGACGCAGAACTTCACGAAGTACACGCCGGTCGCCGGGCATCGCCGAGCTGAAGCGCGCGATCTGCGATCGCTACCGCGACCGACTACGGCGTCGAGTACACGGAGATCGGAAGTCATCGTCACCGCCGGCGGCAAGCAGGCGCTGTACAACACGGCGCTGGCGCTGTTCGGCCCGGGCGACGAAGTGATCACGCACGCGCCGTACTGGCCGACGCTCACCGAGCAGGTCAAGCTCGCCGACGCGACGCCGGTCCTCGTGCGCACGCATGCCGAGGACGGCTTCGCGATCCGCGCGCAGCCGATTCTCGACGCGGTCACGCCGCGCACGCGCGGCATCATCATCAACTCGCCGTGCAATCCCGACCGGCGCGCTGATCGCCGAAGGCGGAGCTGCGCGCGATCGCCGAGCGCGGCCGCGCGCCAGCGGCATCTGGGTCGTCGTCGATCTCTGCTACGAGAAGCTGATCTACGACGCGGTGCCGCACAACCTGCCGCGCGTGCTCGGCGGAGCGCTGCCGCGATCTGACCGTGCTCTGCGGGTCGGCGTCGAAGGCGTACGCGATGACCGGCTGGCGCTGCGGCTGGGCGCTCGGCCCGGCGGCGGTCGATCGCCGCGTCCAGCGCGATTCAGAGCCACTCGACGTCGAACGTGTCCTCGATCACGCAGAAGGCCGCGCTCGCGGCGCTGACCGGCTCGCAGGCGCCGGTGACGGCGATGCTCGACGAGTACCGCAAGCGGCGCGATCAGCCTCTACGACTGGCTGACGGCGGATCCGCGGCTGCGCTGCCGGAAGCCGGCGGGCGCGTTCTACATGTTCGTCGACATCGGCGAGTTGCTGTCGGTCGACGGGCTTCCGCACGTCGCTCGATTTCGCCGAGGCGCTGCTCGACGAAGCGCGCGTCGCGGTCACGCCGGGCGAGGCGTTCGACGCGCCGGGCTTCATCCGGATCTCGTACGCGACGTCGATGGAGATGCTCCGCGAGGGCAGCACGCGGCTGCTCGAGTTCGTGCAGGCACGCGGCCGGACGCCGCCAGCAGTCAGCCGCAACGCCGCCGAGCTCGCGGAATAGAGCAGCGTTCGGTGACTCTGCGAACGTCGCGGTCATTCAGGTGAATCGCGGTTAAACTGATCGATGGCCAAGGTCGTCGCCGTCATCGGCGCCTCGAGCAATCGCCGCAAGTTCGGCAATCGCGCCGTCCGCGCGTTTCGCCAGCAGGGCTACACGGTCATTCCGATCAATCCGCACGAGGCCGAGGTCGAAGGGCTGAAAGCGTACGCATCGGTGCTCGACGTGCCGGGCGCGATCGACATGGCGTCGTTCTACGTGCCGCCGGAGGTCGGCGAGCAGGTGATCGACGAGGTCGCGCAGAAAGGAGATTCCCGAAGTCTGGCTGAATCCCGGCGCCGAGAGCGACCGACTGATCGCGCGCGCCCGCGCCCTCGACATCCAGCCGATCGTCGCCTGCAGCATCATCGCGATCGGCGAGAATCCTTACGACCTCTAAGTGGTATCCTCGAAACACTAACCATCCTTTTTCGCGAGCGTCCATGCCAAGCCATCACAAAGGCCACGGACCCGGCCGGGTTCCCGCCGGAAATGTCACGACCGATCCAGCGCCGCCCCAGGCGGCCGAAAACGCACCAGCCGCGACCACGACAGACGCTCAGGCCAGCGCAGCCGCGGCGCCGCAAGCACCGCCGCGGCAGCAGCAGGCGCCCCAGCGCCGCGAGGGCCTGAACATCACCGATCTGAAGGACATGAGCATCCAGAAGCTCACGCAGATCGCCAAGGACCTGACGGTCGCGCGGCGCGACCGGCATGCGCAAGCAGGAGCTGATCTTTCAGATCCTGAAGGCGCAGACCGAGCAGAGCGGCTTCATCTTCTCGGAAGGCGTGCTCGAAGTGCTGCCCGACGGCTTCGGCTTCCTGCGCGCGCCCGACTACAACTACCTGCCGGGCCCCGACGACATCTACGTCTCGCCGTCGCAGATCCGCAAGTTCGATCTGCAGACCGGCGACACGGTGTCGGGCCAGATCCGGCCGCCGAAGGAAGGCGAGCGCTACTTCGCGCTGATCAAGGTCGAGGCGGTCAACTTCGAGGCGCCCGAGCAGGCGCGCGACAAGCTGTTCTTCGAGAACCTCACGCCGCTCTATCCGCAGGAGCGGCTGACGCTCGAGACGCGCCGGAGAGCCTCTCGGCGCCGCGTCATGGATCTGATGACGCCGATCGGCAAGGGCCAGCGCGGCCTCATCGTCGCGCCGCCGCGCACCGGCAAGACGATGCTGCTGCAGAGCATCGCGCAGTCGGTCGTCGACGAACCACCCCGAGGTGTACCTGATCGTGCTGCTCATCGACGAGCGGCCCGAGGAAGTCACCGACATGCAGCGGTCGGTCGACGGCGAAGTGATCTCGTCGACCTTCGACGAGCCGGCGCAGCGGCACGTGCAGGTCGCCGAGATGGTGATCGAGAAGGCCAAGCGGCTGGTCGAGCACAAGAAGGACGTGCTGATCCTGCTCGATTCGATCACGCGCCTCGCGCGCGCCTACAACACCGTGATTCCGCCGTCGGGCAAGGTGCTGTCGGGCGGTCTCGATTCGAACGCGCTGCAGAAGCCGAAGCGGTTCTTCGGCGCGGCGCGCAACATCGAAGAGGGCGGCTCGCTGACGATCATGGCGACCGCGCTCGTCGACACCGGCTCGCGCATGGACGACATCATCTTCGAGGAGTTCAAGGGCACCGGCAACATGGAGATCCACCTCGACCGGAAGCTGGTGGACAAGCGCGTGTTCCCGGCGATCGACATTCAGAAGAGCGGCACGCGCAAGGAAGAGCTGCTGCTCCCGCGCGAAGACCTCAATCGCATCTGGGTGCTGCGCAAGGTGCTCAACCCGCTGTCGCCGGTCGAGGCGATGGAGCTGCTGCTCGACAAGATGGCGAAGACGAAGTCGAACGCCGACTTCCTGGCGGCGATGCAGAAGATGAGGTAACACGATGGCGACGATCAAGGTGCGACAGAACGGCCCGTATCTGGTCGAAGGCGACGATGTGACGCTGGTCGACTGGAACGGCAACGCGTATCAGATTGCCAAGCGGCCGTTCGCGCTGTGCCGCTGCGGCGGGTCGACGAACAAGCCGTTCTGCGACGGCACGCACTCGAGGACCGGCTTCCAGGCGGCCGAAGCGGCCGTGCCCGGAAGCAGCGACAAGCCGGCTCAATAACATACCAATCGCGTGATCTAGTGATTGGATGATCTGGTAATTGATTGAACGGCCGATCAATCGATTCCCCAATTGTCCAATCAATCACCCAATCACTCAGATCACCCAATCACCCGATTCTCATTTCTGCTCGGTTCCCGTCGTCTTGACCGGTCCCATGCCCATGATCTGGACGATCACCTCTTCGTCCTTCGCGCCGTCGTAGTGATGGAAGCCGGCGGGGTGGAACATGAAGCCGCCGGCCTTGATGGGCACCATCTTGTCCGGTTGGAAGACGTCCCCCTCGCCGGTCCACCACGTGCCTTTGATGACCGTGACGTAGCGATCCTGATCGTGGAAATGCGGCCGGCTCGTTCGGCCGGGGGCGAACCGGTTTCGGATGATGTACATCCCCGGCTTCGATGGGTCGCCGAACACGTTCACGCTCGTCTCAGGCAGGCCCTGTTCTGGCTGCATACGCTTGTGATCCGCGTCGACGAGCGGCTTGTTTGTCGGCGCGGGCGGCGTTGGCGGCTGTTCGAAGCCCACCGCTGACGAACCGATTAGTAAGAAGCCGGCGACCAGGCACCGGACAGGCGTGAGCGTGCGTGAGAGGCTCATCGATGATCTCCTTGCCCGACATAATAGTGCAGTGCCTCGGCCGCGCGCGTTCCCTGTCGTCCTCGCCGGTTTCTCGGCGTTCCTCGATCTCTACGCGACGCAGCCGCTGCTGCCGTTTCTCGCGCGCACGTTCCACGCATCCACTTCGCCGTCAGCCTGACCGTCACGGCGCCGACGCTGGCCGTCGCGCTCGCGGCGCCGATTGTCGGCCGCGTCGCGGATCGCGTCGGGCTGCGGCGCATGATCGTCGCATCCGCGTTCGCGCTGGCGATCGCCACGGTGCTCGCCTCGATCGCGGTCACGCTGCCGCAGTTGATCTTCTGGCGATTCGTGCAGGGGCTCGTCTCGCCGGGCATTTTCGCGATCGCGATCGCGTACATCCACGAGGAGTGGCCGGCCGCGACGGCCAGCAGCACCACGGCGGCCTATGTCGGCGGCACCGTCGTCGGCGGATTCGTCGGACGCGCGCTGATGGGCGTCCTGACGAACGCATTGACATGGCAAGCGGCGTTCGCGGTCTTGAGCATGGTGAACTTCGCCGCGGCGGTGGTGATCTGGTGGCAGCTGCCGCATGAACACGAGGGCGCGCGCGCAGTGAGCGGCTCCGTGACGCGGGCGTTCGCGGCGCATCTGCGGAATCGACAACTCGTCGCCACCTACGCCATCGGCTTCTGCATCCTCTGCGCGCAGGTCGCGATGTTCACCTACGTGACGTTTCATCTCGCCGCGCCGCCGTTCGCGCTCTCGACGGCCGCGCTCGGCTGGATCTTCGTCACGTATCTGCTCGGCGCGGTCGTGACGCCGGCCGCCGGCGCGTGGATCGACCGCTACGGGCTGCGGACCGCGTTCATCGTGGCCGCGGCGCTCGGGATCGCCGTCGGTCGCGCTGACGCTGGCGCCGTCGCTCGTGGTGATTCTCGCCGGCCTCGCGCTCTTCGGGACCTCGGTGTTCATTACGCAGGCAGTGGCGAGCAGCCACGTGGCGGTGAACGCCGCAGAGGGCCGAGGGCTCGCGATCGGCCTGTACGCGACCTGCTACTACGTCGGCGGAAGCGTGGGAAGCGCGGTGCCGGCATTGTTGTGGAACGGCGGCGGCTGGCCGGCTTGCGTGGCGTTTGTCGTCGGCGTGCAGATGGTGATGCTGTCGATCGCCGCGCTGCTATGGTAGGGTGCCGCTATGTGGAAAGTGCTCGCCGCAGTCGTGCTCGCGCTCGTCGCCGCCGTGCCCGGTCGTGCCGCCGATCGCAAATGGCAGACCGGGAAATGGGTTGACGTCGGCACGAAGCGGCAGATGATGGACTTCGGTCCGGGGTCCACGTCGTTCGACCCGCGCGGGCGCGGCCCGGCGATGCGTGCGATGGCCGATGTCAGGACGTACGTGATCGAAACAGACGATCTCCGCATCGAGCTGCAGGATGTGGTCTCGGTGAACAAGCGTTCTGTCGACGCCGTCATCGGTCAACCAGTAACCTTCGCCCTCGAGAAGAACACCCTCTATGTCAAGGACGCCGACGGCGCGGAACACAAACTGCGAGTCATGAAGAAGAGCCGGCCCGAACGCTAGTCGGTCGCCGGCAAGGGAACGGGATCGGCGACGGCGGGCAGCTCGATGCCCAGGAGGCGCGCAGTTCGTCGCCCTTCCATGACCTCGATCTCGAGCAGCCGGCGCGTGACCGTTTCGAGCTTCTCGCGATGGCTGGTCAGGATGCCGCGCGCCTTGTCGTGCGCGTCGGTGAGGATGCGCTTGATCTCCGCGTCGATCTTCTGCGCCGTCTCTTCGGCGTACAGCCCGCGCTCCTGCGGCATCGGGATGTCGAGGAACTTCGCGCGCTTGTTGCCGTCGTAGTTGATCGCGCCGAGCGCGTCGCTCATGCCGAACTCGGTGACCATCGCGCGCGCGATGTCGGTCGCGCGCTGCAGGTCGTTCTGCGCGCCGGTCGAGATCTCGCCGAGCGCGATCTCTTCGGCCGTCCGGCCGCCGAGCAGCACCGCGAGCTGGCTGAGCAGATCGCCGCGCGTCATCAGGTAGCGATCCTCGAGCGGCAGCTGCATCGTGTAGCCGAGCGCGCCGAAGCCGCGCTGCACGATCGAGATCTTGTGCACCGGATCGAGGCCCGGCAGCACGGTCGCGACGATCGCGTGGCCCGACTCGTGGTACGCGACGATCTCGCGCTCCTTCGTGCTCATCACGCGCTTCTTCTCGAGGCCGGCGATCAGGCGATCGATGGCCGACTCGAAGTCCTTCATGTCGACGGCGGTCTTGTCGTTGCGCGCGGCGAGCAGCGCCGCCTCGTTGACGAGGTTCGCGAGATCGGCGCCGGCGAAGCCGGCGGTGCGCGCCGCGACGACCTTCAGGTCGACGTCTGGCGCGATCTTCACGCCCTTCGCGTGGATGCGCAGGATCTCCTCGCGGCCCTTGACGTCCGGCTTGTCGACGAGCACCTGCCGGTCGAAGCGGCCGGGGCGGAGCAGCGCCGGGTCGAGCACCTCGGGCCGGTTGGTCGCGCCCATGATGATGACGCCCTTGCGCGAGTCGAAGCCGTCCATCTCGGCGAGCAGCTGATTGAGCGTCTGCTCGCGCTCTTCGTGGCTGCCGATCGGGCTCTGCACGCGCACCTTGCCGAGCGCGTCGAGCTCGTCGATGAAGACGATGCACGGCGCCTTCGCTTCGGCCTGCTGGAACAGATCGCGGATGCGCGCGGCGCCGACGCCGACGAACATCTCGACGAACTCCGATCCGCTCAGGCTGAAGAACGGCACGTGCGCCTCGCCGGCGACCGCGCGCGCCAGCAGCGTCTTGCCGGTGCCCGGCGGGCCGACGAGCAGCACGCCCTTCGGGAATCCGGCCGCCGAGGTTCGTGTACTTCTTCGGGTTCTTCAGGAACTCGACGATCTCCTTCAGCTCGTCTTCGGCCTCGTCCACGCCCGCCACGTCGGTGAAGCGCACCTTCACCTCGTCGTCCGCGTAGATCTTCGCGCGGCTGCGCGCGAACGACATCACGCCGCCTTCGGCGCCGCCCATGCGGCGGAAGAAGAAGCCCCAGATGCCGACGAAGAACAGCAGCGGGATGACCCAGCCGAGAGGTCCGGCAGCCAGCGGTTCGCCAGCTCGCCGGTGTACTTGACGCCCTTGGCCTCGAGCTCTTCGGTGAGCTTCGGATCCTCGACGCGCGTCGTCGTGAACTGCTTGTTGCCCTTGGCGTCCGCCTGCTTCAGCGTGCCGCGGATGACCTGGTCGCCGAATCGTGACCTCGGCGACCTGCCCGTCTTCACCAGCGCTCTTGAACTCGCTGTACGGGATCGGTTCGGCCGTCGGCGTCAGGATAGTACATCTGCGCCAGCGCGAGCAGCGAGCAGAAACGCCAGCCCGTACCACAGCGACGATGCGGGCCGGCCGCCGAGCGGACGCTGCCCGCGGCGGTCGCCGCGCGCGCGGGTTGAAGCGTGGTTTACCCTGGCGGTTCGGAGTAGCCATTCGATCCTAGTTTATGCCTGAACGGCTACACGTTTCTCGAACGTCAGACCGTCGCCGCCCGCGTCGACGACGACCGTGTCGCCTTCGCGGAACTCGCCCTCGAGCACCCGCAGCGCCAGCGGATCGAGCACGCGGCGCTGAATCGTCCGCTTCAGCGGCCGGGCGCCATACGTCGGATCGTACCCTTCGCGGACGAGCTGCTCCTTCGCGGCGTCGGTCAGCTCGACGTGAATCTTGCGCTCCTCGAGCCGCTTCACCAGACCCGCGATCTGGATGTCGATGATCCGCTTCATGTGCTCGCGATCGAGCGCGTGGAAGAAGATGATCTCGTCGATGCGGTTCAGGAACTCCGGCCGGAAGTGCTCGCCGCAGCGCCTCCATCACCTGACGGCGCGCGCCGTCGCTGCGCCTCGGTCGACCTCCGCTCGTCGAGGTACTGGCTGCCGAGGTTCGACGTCATGATCACGACGGTGTTCTTGAAGTCGACCGTGCGGCCCTTGCCGTCCGTCAGCCGGCCGTCGTCGAGCAGCTGCAGCAGCACGTTGAGCACTTCGGGATGCGCCTTCTCGATCTCGTCGAACAGCACGACCGCGTACGGCCGCCGCCGCACGGCTTCGGTCAGCTGGCCGGCCTCCTCGTAGCCGACGTAGCCGGGAGGCGCGCCGATCATGCGCGACACCGTGTGCTTCTCCTGGTACTCGGACATGTCGATCCGGACCATCGCCTGCTCGTCGTCGAACAGGAATTCGGCGAGCGCGCGCGCGAGCTCGGTCTTGCCGACGCCGGTCGGCCCGAGGAAGAGGAAGCTGCCGAGCGGGCGGTTCGGATCCTGCAGGCCGGCGCGGGCGCGGCGGATCGCGTTCGCGACGGCGTTGATCGCCTCGTCCTGGCCGATGACGCGCTGGTGCAGCCGCTCCTCCATGTGAATCAGCTTCTGGACTTCGCCTTCCATCAGCCGGCTGACCGGGATGTGCGTCCACTTGGCTGACGACCTCGGCGATGTCCTCCTCGTCGACTTCCTCCTTCAGCATCCGATGCGTCTTTCTGCAGCTCGGCGAGGCGCGCGTCCTGCGCTCTTGATCCGCTTCTCGAGCTCCGGCACGCGGCCGTACTGCAGCTCCGACGCCTTCGCGTAGTCGCCGGCGCGCTGCGCCCGTTCGATCTCGCCGCGCAGCGCCTCCTGCTCTTCCTTCAGCTTCCGCGACGCCTGGATCGCTTCCTTCTCCTGCTGCCAGTGCGTCGGCGAGCCGTGCGCGCTCTTCCTTCAGGTCGGCGAGCTCCTTTTCGAGCTTGCCGAGCCGCTCCTTCGACGCCTTGTCCTTCTCCTTGCGCAGCGCTTCGCGCTCGATTTCGAGCTGCATGATGCGCCGCTCGAGCTCGTCGAGCTCGGCCGGCATCGAGTCGATCTCCATCCGCAGCTTCGACGCCGCCTCGTCGACGAGGTCGATCGCCTTGTCGGGCAGGAACCGATCGGCGATGTAGCGGTTCGAGAGCACGGCCGCGGCGACGAGCGCCGAGTCCTTGAACTTCACGCCGTGGTGGATCTCGTAGCGCTCGCGCAGGCCGCGCAGGATGCTGATCGTGTCCTCGACCGTCGGCTCGCCGACCATGACCGGCTGGAAGCGCCGCTCGAGCGCGGCGTCCTTCTCGATGTACTTCCGGTACTCGTCGAGCGTCGTCGCGCCGATCGTGTGCAGCTCGCCGCGCGCGAGCATCGGCTTCAGCATGTTCGACGCGTCCATCGAGCCTTCGGCCGCGCCGGCGCCGACGACGGTGTGGAGCTCGTCGATGAAGAGGATGACCTGGCCCTGCGGCGTCGGCGATTTCCTTGAGCACGGCCTTCAGCCGCTCCTCGAACTCGCCGCGATACTTCGCGCCGGCGACGAGCGCGCCCATGTCGAGCGCGACGATCCGCTTGTTCTTCAGGCCTTCGGGCACGTCGCCGCGGACGATGCGGCCGCGCGAGCCCTTCGACGATCGCGGTCTTGCCGACGCCGGGCTCGCCGATGAGCACCGGGTTGTTCTTCGTGCGGCGCGACAGCACCTGGATGACGCGGCGGATCTCCTCGTCGCGGCCGATCACCGGATCGAGCTTGCCCTTGCGCGCCAGCTCGGTGAGATCGCGGCCGTAGCGCTCGAGCGCCTGGTAGGTGCCTTCGGGGTTCTGGCTCGTCACGCGCTGCGAGCCGCGGACGCTCGTCGAGCGCCTGCGAAGATCGTGTCGCGCGTGATGCCGCGCTGCTTCAGCAGCTGCGCGGCAGGGGAGCGGCCGGTCTTCGACGGCGATCGCGACGAACAGGTGCTCGGTGCTGACGTACTCGTCCTTCAGCCGCTCGGCTTCGGCCTGCGCCAGATCGGTGACGAGCTTGCAGCCGCGGCGACAGCCCCGGCTGCGCGCCGCCGTACGCCGACGGCATGCTTTGCGAGCAGCTCGCGCGCCGCGCGCGCCGATCGCCGCCGGATCGGCGTTCATCTTCCGCAGCAGGTCCGGGAACGATGCCGTCGCGCTGCTCGACGAGCGCGACGAGCAGGTGCTCGGGCTCGACCTGCGGGTTGTTCGCCTGCTCGGCGAGCTGCTGCGCGGCGAGCGACCGCTTCCTGCGCCTTTTCGGTGTACTTGTTGATGTTCATGTCACGCTCGTTGCACCGTCCAGTTTCTGCAGCGCCTCGAAGTGCGCGCGCTGCTCCGGCGTCAGCGCGCTTCGGCAGCTGGACGTCGACCGTCGCGTACAAGATCGCCGTGCTCGCCGGCTTGCCGACGGCCGGCATGCCGTGGCCCTTCAGCCGGAACACCTGGCCGTTCTGCGTCGTCGGCGGAACCTTCAGCCGCAGCGGCTTGCCGCCGAGCGTCGGCACCTCGGCCTCGCCGCCGAGCACCGCCGTCGTCAGCGGCACCGGCACGCGCGTGTACAGGTCGCGTCCCTTGCGCTCGAACGTCGGATGCGGCGCGAGGCGGATGCGCAGATACAGATCGCCGGACTTGCGCGCCGCCGGTGCCGTGTTCGCCTTCGCCCGCGACGCGCACGCGCGAGCCGTCGCCGACGCCGGCGGGAATGCGCACGTCGACCGTGCGCGCCTGGCCGTCGTGCGTCATCGACAGGCGGCGCGTCGCGCCGTGATACGCGTCCTCGAGCCCGAGCTCGATCTCCTGCTCGACGTCGCGCCCGGTGCGCGCGCGGCTGCGGCCGCGGCCGCCCGGGCCGGCCTTCACCGCCGCCGGCTGCGCCCGCACCGCCGCCGAAGAACGTCTGGAAGAAATCGGAGAACGGATGCTCGTCGCCGAACATCTCGCGCATCTCGTCCTCGGTCATCGTGCGGAAGCCGCCGCCCTGGCCGACCGCCCTGACCGAAGTTGACGTTCCACCCGCCGCGCCCGGATTGAAGCCCGGACCGCCGGGACCGCCGGCGCCGGCCTGCTCGTACTGCCGCCAGTTCGCGCCGAGCTCGTCGTACTTCTTGCGCTTCTCGGGATCGCCGAGCACCTCGTACGCCTCGTTGATCTCCTTGAATCTGGCCTCGGCCGCCTTGTCGCCCGGGTTGACGTCCGGGTGGTGCTTGCGCGCCAGCTTGCGGTACGCCTGCTTGATCTCCTTCTCGGTCGCGGTCTTCGCGACGCCGAGCGTCGAGTAGTAGTCCTTGAATTCCATGACGTCTTAGTCGAGCCGCCGAGCATCCGCATCAGCTCGTCCAGCTCCTGCGCGAGCCGCCGCCTGGCGTCGCGCGCCGACAGCGCCTCGTCGCGCATGACAGCGGCCGGATGCGCTGCACGACCTCGGCGATCGAAAGCAGCCGCTGCACGCCGGCCAGGTTGATCCCGCCATCGTCGACGAGGCGTCTTGATCAGCTTCAGCCGCTCGAGCTCGTCGCGCGAGTACAGGCGCATGCTGCCGATCGTGCGCGTCGGCTGGACCAGGCCGAGCCGCTCGTACTTGCGCAGCGTCTGCGGGTGCATGCCGAGCATCCGGGCCGCCATGCTGATGAAGATACAGGTCCATCGACGCCATAACGTTGCGCCGATCCAAGTGTAGGCATTGATACGAGTCGTGTCAACGTCATGCGGTGAGAATTGCGCCGAGATGATGCCGTCGCGAGGATGCGATGATTGCAGCACGTGGCCGTCGCCCTTCGATTTCCTGACCATCGCGCTGCTCGTCGCGCTCGAAGGCCTGCTGAGCGCCGACAACGCGATGGTCCTGGCCGTCCTCGTCCTCGGCCTGCCGAAATCGCAGCAGCAGAAGGCGCTTGCGCTACGGCATCCTCGGCGCCTTCGCGTTCCGCACGCTCGCGACGCTGCTCGCCGTCTACCTGATCCAGCTCGGCTGGGTGAAGCTCGTCGGCGCGGCGTACCTGCTGTATCTCAGCTACAGCCACTTCTTCTCGGGCGGCGGCGCGGCCGATCGCGCGCGCCGTGCCCAAGGCGCAGCCCGTGGCTCGGGCTTGACGGCGTTCTGGGCGACGGTCGTCAAGGTCGAGCTCACCGACATCGTCTTCGCGATCGACTCGATTCTCGTCGCGCGTCGCGATGTCGACCGAAGATCTGGGTGATTCTGACCGGCGGCCTCCTCGGCATCGTGATGATGCGGCTCGTCATCGGGCAAGCTGCTGGCGCATCGTCGAGCGCTATCCGCCGCTCGTCGACGGCGCGTTCGTCATCATCGCGTGGGTCGGCGTGAAGCTGCTGCTCGAATATCTGTCACGGCGGGCTACATCGCGCTTCGAGGTTCCGCGCGGCTCTCGCTCGGCCTGATCGTCGTCATCTTCGGCATCGCGTTCGTCTACGCGAAGCGTGAGGAACGCCGGGCGTCGGCGCGCGCGTCCGAGGCCGCGGCACGCGAGCTGTTGCAGCGAGAGGAGGAATCCTGAAGCTGTTCCGGCCGCGGACTCGGTGGGACTGGGTCGCCGTGGGGCTCGTCGGCGCGCTGGTGTGTTTTGCCGGAGTGTCGGCGTGGTGGCTGTCGCGGTACGCCGTGGCGGTGCATCGGCTGACGCGCGGCGTCGGCGACACGATCTTCTACGGCGCCGACGGCCAGCCGTGGTTCCGGCTCGACGAGCAGCGGCACGACGTGCCGCTCTCGGAGATATCGCCGCTCGTGCAGCACGCGGTCGTCGCGATCGAGGATCGCCGGTTCTATCTACCACCCCGGCATCGACCCGATCGGCCTCGCGCGGGCCGTCGTGCGCGACGTGCGCTCAGGAGGGCGCGTCGAAGGCGGCAGCACGCTCACGCAGCAGCTCGCGCGCACGCTGTTTCTCTCGAACGTGCGCACGTACGGCCGCAAGGCGAAGGAAGCCGGCATCGCGCTGCTGCTCGAAGCGCAGCTCACGAAATCGCAGATTCTCGAGCTCTATCTGAACCGCGTCTACCTGAGCGCCGGCGTCTACGGCGTGGAGACGATGTCGGAGAACCTGTTCCGGAAGCCAGCGAAGAACCTGACGCTGCCGGAAGCGGCGCTCATCGCGGGGCTGATTCGCGCGCCGTCGACGCTGTCGCCGTGGTCGAACTACGACGGCGCGCTCGAGCGGAGCCATCTCGTGCTTGCGGCGATGCGCGAGCAGAAGTTCATCACGCCCGCGCAGGAGGAAGCGGCGCTGCGCGCACGTCCGGCGCATCTCAGCCGTATCGCCAGCCGTACGACGCGCGCGCCGCGTGGGCGAAGGAATATCTGCGGCAGCAGTTCCGCAACGAGTTCGGCGGCGATCACCCGCCGGACTGGCAGGTCCACACGTCCTTTATTCCCGCCGTGCAGGATGCGGCGGAGCGGGCGGTCGCCGCGGGCATTCAGCGGCTGCATCGGCCAGGGCTCGAGGCGGCGCTCGTGGCGATCGATCCGTCGACCGGCGACCTGCTTGCGATGGTCGGCGGCGCGAATTATCTTGCGAGCACGTTCAACCGCGCGACGCGCAGCAAGCGTCAGCCCGGATCGGCGTTCAAGCCGTTTGTTTACGCCGCCGCGCTCGAGCACGGGTTTTCGCCGGTATCGGTGCTCACGAAGCTGAGCGCGGTATCGGCGCCAGGCGATCCCGAATGGCACCCGCGCAGCGTGAGCCATTCGGCAGATGATTTCTCGAAGCCGACGCGCTCACGCTGCGCGAGGCGCTCTTCGAGTCGAACAACGCGGCCGCCGCCAGCCTTCAGCAGCGCGTCGGGTCGCACGCCGTGCTGCGTCTTGCCGCGCAAGCCGGCCTCAACGACCTGCCCGACGTCGCCTCGCTCGCGCTCGGCACGGGTCTGGTCACGCCGTTCGATCTGACGGCCGCCTACACGATGTTTCCGGGCGGCGGCGAGGTGGCGCGCCCGCGCGGCATCGTGAGCGTCTTCGACGCGTCCGGGAGTCAGGTCCTCGATACGCCCGTGCGAGCGCGAGCGCGTCATCAGCGAGCAGGTCGCGTTCCAGATGGTCACGCATGCTGCGCGACGTCGTCGAGCGGGGAACCGGCCGCGCCCGCCCGCGCGCTCGGCGTCCGCGGGCCGATCGGCGGCAAAACGGGCACGACCGACGACTACCACGACGCCTGGTTCGTCGGCTTTTCGAGCTCCGTCGTCGCCGGCGTGTGGGTCGGCTTCGATCAGCCGGCGCCGATCGGCCGCGAGGCGTACGGCGCGCGCGTGGCGCTGCCGATCTGGGCCGACTTCATGAAGCGAACGGCACGCGCGCTCCCCGCGAACGAGTTCGCCGCGCCTACGGGGCTCGCGACAAGAGGAGCTCTGCAGCGTGTCGTACCTGCGGCCGGTCGAGGGCTGTCCCGTGTACACGGAGTACTTCAAGAACGGGGATGCCATTCCCACCGCGTTGTGCCCGATTCATCGCGGCACGCTCAAACAGCGGGCAACACGGATCGTCGAAGGTCTGCTGCACTCGCTTGGCGGTAAAATCGCCGGGCTCTTCCACCGGCACTGAGTGATGCCTGATTCGATCCGAATCCTGATCGTCGACGATGCGCTCGAGCATGCGGAGATGGTGAAGGACTGCATTCACATGAGCGGTTCCTGGACGAACGCCGTTATCGAAACGGCTTCCTCCTACGACGCAGCTCTCACCAAACTGCGCCGAGCTCTGGCGTACGATGTCGCGTTTTTCGATTACTACCTCGATCGCGGCGACGGCTTGTCGCTGCTGAAGGACACGCGCGCGCTCGGCGTCGACACGCCGGTGGTCGTGCTGACCGGACGCGGCGCCGAGGAGGTGGCGGTCGAGGCCATGAAGGCCGGTGCGGCGGACTACCTGAACAAGTCGCTCGTGTCGGCCGAAACGCTCGATCGGACCATCCGTCACGCGCTCGCGATCGGTGAGCAGGAACGGCAGCGGCGATTCGCTGAAGCGGCGCTGCGCGCGAGCGAAGAGCGGTTCCGCGCGCTCGTCGAGAACAGCTCCGATGCCCTGTTGACGGTCGACGTTCACAGCGTCGTACGCTACGTATCCGCCTCGTCGCAGCGACATCTCGGCTGGACGCCCGCGGCGATGGTCGGCCGATCCCTGTTCGAATTTCTGCACGCCGACGATCGCGAGTTCGCGGAAACGCGGATGGCCGAGGCGGTACGGCAGCCTGGATCGACAATCACGAGCGAACTGCGCCTCAAGCACGAGGATGGACAGTGGCGGACGATGGAAACCTCCGCGGTCAATCGGCTCGAGGAACCGGCCGTCGCAGCCATTGTGATCAACGCGCGCGATATCACGGACCGGCGCCGACTCGAGACTCAGTTGCGGCAGTCGCAGAAAATGGACGCCATCGGCCGGCTCGCGGGCGGCGTCGCGCACGACTTCAACAACCTGCTCACGGCAATCCTCGGGTATTGCAATCTCATGCTCGACGAAGTGCCGCCCGAGAACCCGTTGCGCGGCGATCTCCTGGAGATACGCGCTGCGGGCGAACGCGCCGCGGCGCTCACGCGTCAGCTTCTCGCGTTCAGCCGACGCCAGATGCTCCAACCCCAAACGGTGGATGTCAACGCACTGATCGCGCAGATCGAGAAGATGCTGCATCGACTGATCGGCGAGGACGTCGAGCTGGTGACGGCGTTCAGCCCGGACATTTCGCCCGTGCGCGTCGATCCAGCATCGCTCGAGCAGGTGCTTGTGAATCTCGCGGTCAATTCGCGCGACGCGATGCCGCTCGGCGGCAGGCTGACGATCGAGACGGCCACGGTCGAGCTCGACAGCGCGTACGAAGCGAATCACGCCGCGATTGCGGCCGGGCGCTACGTGATGCTCGCTGTCAGCGACACGGGGCACGGGATGGACGCCATGACGTCCGCCCGGGTGTTCGAACCGTTCTTCACGACGAAAGAGCAGGGCAAAGGCGTGGGGCTCGGCCTCGCGACCGTATACGGAATCGTGAAGCAGAACGGCGGCTACATCTGGGTCTACAGCGAACCGGGACGCGGCACGACGTTCAAGGTGTATCTGCCACCGGTCGATGCGGCCAAGCCGCCGGCGGGGGAGGCGGAAGAGAGTCCCGCCAGAGCCCATGGGTGGGAAACGGTGCTCCTCGTCGAAGACGAGGAGTCGGTGCGGGTTCTTGCGCGAGAAGTGCTGCGGCGCCAGGGCTACGTCGTCCTCGAAGCGCGGCATGGGCTCGACGCGCTGCGGGTCGCGGAGCGCCACGCGGATTCCATTCAGTTGATGGTGACCGACGTCGTGATGCCGCACATGAGCGGCCGCGATTTGGCCGAACGGCTCGTGCTGATGCGTCCGGAGATGAAGGTCCTGTTCATCTCGGGGTACGCCGATCATGCGGTGATGCACCGCGAGCTGATGCCCGGCTCGGAGTTCCTGCAGAAGCCATTCGCGCCGGCCGCATTCGCGCGAAAGGTTCGTCACGTGCTGGATGCCGTCTCAGGGCAAGCTGAACCACGTTGAGTTTCCGGCCGGCACCGTTCGTGCACTTCCGGTGTTGTATCCATGTCGGGCTCATCGGTTCGCTCGGCCGACGCTCACGCGACAGCCGGCGTGCGTCGCAAATTTCCTATCGGCGCCGAGTATGTGGGCAACGGACAGACGCATGTCCGTGTGTGGGCTCCCGTCTCGCGGAACGTCTCGGTCGTTAGCGGCCGGCGCGGCGATGCCGCTCGCCGCGGAAAATGGCGGCTACTTTTCAGGCCTTGTCGCGCTCGGCCCGGGCGCTCGCTACCGATTTCAGCTGACCGGCGGCGACACGCTGTACCCGGATCCAGCGTCGCAGATTCCAACCCGAGGGCCCGCACGGCCCGTCCGAAGTCGTCGACCCCGCGGCGTTCGCCTGGACCGATTCAGCGTGGCGCGGTGTCCAGATCGCGGGGCAGGTGGTCTACGAGATGCACGTCGGCACGTTCACGCGCGAAGGGACGTGGGCGGCTGCGGCGGGCGAGCTCCCGGAGCTCGCGCGACTCGGCATCACGCTCATCGAAATGATGCCGGTCGCCGAATTCGAGGGACGCTTCGGCTGGGGCTACGACGGCGTCGACCTGTTCGCGCCGACGCACCTGTACGGACGGCCGGACGATCTTCCGCCGGTTCGTCGATCGCGCCCACGCGCTCGGCCTCGGCGTCATCCTCGACGTCGTCTACAACCACTTCGGGCCGTCCGGCAACTACCTGCGCGAGTTCTCGCCCGCATACTTCACCGATCGCGTACGAGAACGAATGGGGCGACGCCATCAACTTCGACGGCGACGATGCAGCGCCGGTGCGGGAGTTTTTCGTCAACGAACGCCGGCTACTGGATCGACGAGTTTCATCTCGACGGCCTGCGGCTCGACGCGACGCAGCAGATCTTCGATCGCTCCGCCGGAGCACATCATCGCGGCGATCGGACGACGCGTGCGCGACGGGCCGCGCGGATCGCGCAGCGTCGTGCTCGTCGCGGAGAACGAGCCGCAGGATACGCGGCTGGTGCGGCCGTCCGACGGACGGCGGCTACGGGCTCGACGCGCTCTGGAACGACGACTTCCATCACAGCGCGATGGTCGCGCTCACGGGACGCGCCGAGGCGTACTACAGCGACACGCACGGCGAGCCGCAGGAGTTCGATCTCGGCGGCGAAGTACGGCTATCTGTTTCAGGGGCAGCACTACGCGTGGCAGCGGCAGCCGCGCGGCACGCCGGCGTGCGGCCTGCGCGCCGGCGCAGTTCGTCGCGTATCCTGCAGAATCACGATCAGGTCGCGAACTCCGCGCGCGGGACGCGCGGCGCACCAGCTGACGAGCCCGGGCCGCTGGCGCGCGATGACGGCGCTGCTGCTGCTGATGCCGGCGACGCCGATGCTGTTCCAGGGGCAGGAATTCTCGTCGTCGGCGCCGTTCCTGTACTTCGCCGATTTCGACGCCGAGTCTCGCGACCGCGATTCGCAAAGGGCGCGGCGAGTTCCTGCACGCAGTTTCCGAGCATCGTCGACTCGAGGCGCGCGCGGCGCTCGACGATCCCGGCGAGCCCGGCGACGTTCGAGCGGTGCAAGCTCGATTTCGCGAGCGCGAGCGCCACGCGCGACGCGTATCGCGCTGCATCGACGATCTGCTGCGTCTGCGGCGCGAGGACGCGGCGTTTCGGGCCAGCGGGCGCCGGAGTGCTCGACGGCGCGGTGCTCTCACCGTCGCGCGTTCGTGCTGCGTTCTTCGCGGACGACCACGCGGACGATCGCGTGCTCATCGTGAATCTCGGCGCCGATCTGACGCGCCCGTCGTTCGCCGAGCCGCTCGTCGCGCCGCCGCCGGACCGCGACTGGACGGTGCGTCTGGTCGAGCGAGGATCCGGCGTACGGCGGCGGCGGAATGCCGGAGCTCTGGCCGAATGGCGTGCTGGCGCATCCCGGGCGAATGCGGCAGTCGTGCTCGGGCCCGGAGCGACGCGCGCAGCGGCCAGAGCCCGCTCCGGCGGCGGACGGCGTAGACGCGGACTGATGCCCATGGCTGAACCGATCCGACGCATTCCGTGGCCGCTCGTCGATGCCGCGCGATCCCGAAGCGCTCGTCACGCGCGAGTGGCTGGTGACCAACGGCCTCGGCGGCTACGCCTCGGGCACCGTCGCCGGCGTGATGACGCGCCGCTATCACGGCCTGCTGATCGCGGCGCTGCCGGCGCCGCTCGGCCGGACGGTGATGCTCAGTCATGTCGCCGAGCAGCTGCGCTGAGCCGATGGCCGGCGCTTCGAGATCGGCGGCCGCGAGCGCTCCGGCGATGTCGCCGACGCGCACGGCACCGGCTACCTGGCGGAGTTCCGCCTCGAAGCCGGCCTGCCGGTGTGGCGGTACGACGTCGAGGGCGTCGTCATCGAGAAGCGCGTGTTCCTGCCGCACATGCAGAACACGGTCGTACGTCATGTACGAGCTCGTCGTCGGGCGCCGATCGCGATCGAGCTGGCGCTGCGGCCGTCGGTGAACTTCCGCGCCGCAGGAGGCGCCGGTCAGCGAGCCGCTCGGATGGCCGTACGAGTTCCGATCGATCGGCGACGCGGTTCGAGATCTGCCTGAAGGACAGCCCGCTGCCGCCGCTTCGCCTGACGCTCCGGCGACGGACGCGACCTTCACGCTGAAGGGCATGCGGCATCGACAACGTGCTGTACCCGGTCGAGGAGAGCCGCGGCTATCAGGCGCGCGGCGATCTCTGGAGTCCCGGGCTACTTCAAGCTGCACGCTCGACGCGGGCAGCCGCGCGACGCTCGTCGCCTCGACCGAATCGTTCGAGATCGATGCTGCGTGCTCGACGCCGGAGCACGCGCTCGACGCGGAGCGCGGCCGGCGGCAGCGGCTGCTCGCGCAGGCGCAGCCGGCGGCGCGCGAGGGCGTCGCCGCGGAGCTCGTGCTCGCGGCCGATCAGTTCATCATCACGCCGGCCGGCCGCACCGAGGAGGCGGCGCGCGCGCACGCGTACGGCGACGAAGTGCGCACGGTGATCGCCGGCTATCACTGGTTCACCGACTGGGGCCGCGACACGATGATCAGCCTCGAAGGGCTGACGCTCGTCACCGGGCGGCAGCGTCGAAGCCGGCTACATCCTGCGCACGTTCGCGCACTACGTGCGCGACGGCCTGATCCCGAACATGTTTCCCGAAGGCGAGAAGGAAGGGCTGTATCACACCGCGGACGCCACGCTGTGGTTCTTCCACGCGATCGCAGCGCTACGTCGAGTGCTCGCGACGATCGGCTGACGCTGTCGCTGCTGTATCCGACGCTCAAGGACATCATCGACTGCGCACATGCGCGGCACGCGGTTCGGCATCCACGTCGATCCGCGCGACGGCCTGCTCGCGCAGGGCGCGACGGGTTATCAGCTCACGTGGATGGACGCGAAGGTGGACGACTGGGTCGTGACGCCGCGGCGCGGCAAGGCGGTCGAGATCAACGCGCTCTGGTACAACGCGCTGCGGCTGATGGAGCGGTGGGCGGGCGAGCAGCGGACGACCACGCGCGCGCAGAGTACCGCGCGCGCGCCGACCGCGGCGCAGCGCTCGTTCAACGAGCGCTTCTGGTATCGACGCAGGCGGCTATCTCTACGACGTCGTCGACGCCGACGCCGCGAGGCGGCGGCGACGATGCCGAAGTGCCGGCCGAATCAGCTGCTTCGCGATCTCGCTGCCGCACCCCGTGCTCGCGCGCGAGCGCTGGGAGCCGGTGATGCGCATCGTTCGCGATCGGCTGCTGACGCCGGTCGGCCTGCGGTCGCTCGCGCCGGGCGATCCCGACTTCAAGCCGCAGTACTTCGGCGACCTGCGCGCGCGCGACGCCGCGTATCACCAGGGCACGGTCTGGGCGTGGCTCGTCGGGCCCGTTCGTCGACGCGTGGCTCAAGGTGTACCCGGACGATCACGGCGGGCGCGAGGCGCGCGCTCGACGGCTTCGTGCCGCATCTCGACGATGCGTGCATCGGATCGATCAGCGAAATCTTCGACGCGCGAGCCGCCGTTCACGCCGCGCGGCTGCATCGCGCAGGCGTGGAGCGTCGCCGAAGTGCTGCGGGTCTGGGTCAAGCTCGCGCATCGCGCACAACATCCGTGGCAGCCGCGGGCTGCTGCGCAGGACTTTGAACTGAGAACTCAGAACTGAGAACGAGAACTTCGAGGTCGGAACCTTGAACTTCCTCATTCTGAGTTCTCAGTTCCAGTTCTCAGTTCTCAGTTCTAAGTTCATGTGATGGCATCCGGCTTGCGTCGAATCGCTGTGGAGGAGACATGGCCAAGGACAAGGACCGTATTCAGACTGGCATTCTCGGCGATATCAACCCGACCCCATCCGCAACCGATCGCGGCTCATCAGAAAATCCGGAGCGCGATCGTGAGAGCGACGAATCGATGAGTGGCGGTTCACGGCACGACCGGACCGAGCATTCCGGATCGCGCGACGTTACAGAAGGCGTGACCGGCGGTACCGGCACGGAGACCGGCGGCACGCCGCAATTATCGTCAGGGCACCGGCGCGACAGGGGCGATATCGGCAACCGCCCGGAGTAATCGCGGGTAAACTCCTGTCGGGGAGGCCACTCACATGAGTCATCTCAGACAGGTGCGGTTCTGCGTTTGTGTCGTCGCGTTCACGATCGCAGGGTTCTTCGCGGGCGCGTCGGCGGCGGTCAAGACGTATCAATTCACGGGCGTCGTGAAAACCGCCGATGCGACCACGTTCAGCGTGGAGAAAAACGCCAAGGAAACGTGGACGTTCGAGAAGGGCGACGTCAAGGCACTGCCCAAGGTCGGCGACAAGGTCACGGTGCACTACAAGATGGTCGCCACCGACATCGAAGCGAAGCCGACCACCACACCCGCAAAGAAAAAATAGCTATCTCGCGTCCCTTCATCTTCCGCAGCGCGCGCCGCTGACGTTTGTCCGGCGCGCGCGGCGGCGTCGCCGCGGCTCGATACGCACGTTCGAGCCGGCGCATTTCGATCTCTTCAAGTGTCGGCGGAGGCGTCAGGTCCTCATACAGCAGCCGTGCGTCGGCCTTCGCGACGTGCCGGTCGGCGAGGCCGCGGACGACGATGCGCTGTTTGCGGCCGAACGGCCGGCCGATTTGAAGTTCGTCGCCGGGCTTGAGCAGTCGATTCGGCTTCGCCGTCTGCCCATTGACATCAATCTTGCCGCCGCGACAGGCCTTCTGAGCTTCCGATCGCGTCTTGAACAGACAGGCGACATCGAGCCAGACGTCGAGCCGCACACCCGTCGCTGCGTCCGCGTCAGCCATACGTGTCGCTTTCTATCGTTCGACGTGTTGATGGGTTTGCTATCCGGTCTCACACGGTCATCAGGCTCGGCGCGAAGAAATAGAACGCGATCGAAATCAGCACGAGATACGCGAGGACGACGAGCGTCCACGCCATGTTGTGGCGGATCACGTCGCCTTCGCTGCGGACGAACCGGCTCGTCGACACGCCGACGCTCGCCGTCTGCGGCGCGATCGGCTTGCCGACCTCTGCGCCGACCGAGTTGAACGAGGGCAGCATCAGCGGCGGCAGGTGGAGCAGCCGACCAGTCACCGCCTGAACCGGACCGAACATCGCGTTTGTCGATGTGTTGCTGCCCGACAGCGCGACGCCGACCCAGCCGAGAATCGGCGCCAGGACGATGAACGCCAGCCCCACCTTCGAGCAGCCGTACGCCATCGAGTTCGCCATCCCGCTGTACACGAACGAGAATGCCAGGCCGAAGATGAAGAATCCGACGAGCAGCGCGCCCCACATCTGATGCCACGTACGCGCGAAACACCTGCTTCACCGTCGTGAATCCAGGTCGAAGCAGCGCCAGGATCACGAGCCAGGATCCGAGAATCGCGGTGCCGGCGCTGAGCGGATTCAGGTTGAACGTCGACGCTTCCGGCCGTTGAGTAATCGAGCTGATTCGCAGGACGGACAACTTCAGCAGGCTGTAGTCGGGCAGGTGCGACCATGGACCGGTCCACGACACGACGACCAGAACGAGCACGATGTAGGGCATCCACGCGCGGAACGCGGCCTTCCCATCGACGGGGGCGACGTCCATGGCGGACTGCGCGCCCATGCTCGAGACGATCGGCACGCCGCCGAATCCGCGGATCGTCTTCGGCCGCCATACTTTCGTAAAAGCAAACAGCACCCAGAACGACACCAGCGCGCCGGTGATGTCGGGCAGGTACGGGCCGAGGAACACGGCCACTGGCCATTGCCCGGCGATATAAGACAACGATCCGACGATGGCGAGCGGCCACGCTTCCTTCACGCCTTCGGCGCCGCTGACCAGAAACAGCAGCACCCACGGCGGAAGCAGCGCGAGAACCGCGACGATGTGCCCGACCGAAGCCGAGAGGCTGAGGAGCGGCAGTCCGGTAACCGCCGCGAGCGCGATGAGCGGCGCGCCGAGCGCGCCGTACGATACCGGCGCATTATTCGCCAGCGCCGCCACGCGAATCGCATCGAGGTCGGCGATGCCGACGCCGATGAGAATCGGCGCGATGACGGCCCATGGATACCCGAAGCCGACCAGTCCCTCGAGCAGCGCGCCGAACGCCCACGCGAGCATGAGCGTTTGGATCCGCACGTCGCTCGTCGCGTGGTGAATCAGCCAGCGCTTGAAGTTATCGAAGTCGCCGGTCGAGACCAGCGTGTTGAAGATGATCAAGCCCCAGAACGTGATCCAGTCGACGGCCCACACACCCTGCAGTCCGCCGTACAGATACGCGTGTGCGACGAGCGCGGGCGGTGTGTGCCAGACGACGATCGCAATAGCCGCTGTCACGACGCCGGCGATCAGCGTCGCGAGCCAGGCCGTCATGCGCAGGCCGGCGAGCAGCGCGAGCAGCACGACAAGGGGAACGAAGGCGACAAGGACCGTCAGCCACAAGCTGCCCAGCGGGACCAGCGTCTGAGTGAACATGGCGGCGGAGTATACCCCGGGTTCCGCTGGTTCTCGGGTTCGCGGGCGAACGGCGTCAGGCGGGCTGCTGCGCGGCGGCTTCGAGGCGCTTCAATTCTTCCTTGTAGATTGAGGTGAGCACGCGGGTGAGCATGAATTTCTCGATGACGCCGGCGAGTCCGCTGCGGACAGGCATCTCGGTGTGGATCGTCACCTGACAGCGCTGCCCGCCGGGATCGGGATCGACCACGAAGGTCGATACCGCTTCGTTGCCTTCGACGTTCCGCTCGACGAGCACGCGCCCCGGCTCCGGCTCGCTGACAATCGCGCGCAAGTGCGTCGTCGTGCCGAGGATCGTCACGTCGAAGCGGATCACGGTGCCTGCGCCGATGCCGCCTCGTTCGACAACGAGGTTGCTGAACTGCTTCGGCACGATGCGCGGATGCCCCGTGTGGTAGTTCGCGATCGTGGCGTAGACGACGTGGGCCGGTGCGCCGATGCTGGCGGTTGCCGTCACCGCATGCGTCGGCATCAGCGCGTCGTCGCCGGCAGCGGGCCGATCGACGCGACGGCGTCCACCCACTCGCCGTTGATGCGGACGACCCACGTGCCGGTGCGGGCCTTCCCGCGCCAGCCGTCCGGCCGGAATCCGATGTCGTTGCCCGACAGCACGGCCGCCGGTTCGCGCGTGGTCCGCGTCTGAGCGGCCGATCCGATGACGCCGACCGCCACGAGCGAGATGACCCACAGGATGAGAAAGGCGACACGCGTACGCACGGTCATATGTTCTCCCGACCCTGTTTGGACGCCGGGGCCGCCGGTTCGGTCTCGCACTCAGGTGACAGCGAGCAGTGGTCGCGCGTCGCGAAACGTGCTCTTTTCAAGATTCAACCGCCAGAGCAAGGAACAATCTGGCTCAGGCACGGGTGGCGACCCCATAGCCCAGAAGTGCGGCAAGCGCGACGAGGACGGCGCCTGCCACCTGGAACTCCCATGCGCGCTCGAGCGAAACCCTTCCCATCATCTTCAGCCCGAGTTGCGGTGCGCAGAAGCGAATCACGCTCTTGATGAGCAGACCCCAGCCCACCAGCGTCAGCACGAGCGGAATCCCCGACCACGCATGATGAAACCCGACGATGACGCCTCCGAGTGGCAGATTCAGAAAACCGTCGACGAACGCGCCGACGTGTCCCTGAGCGCGCAAAAGGATGAAGAAGTCCACCCAGACCCTGGGTTGCAGGATGTGCGAGAGACCCATCACGCCGAACAGAATGATGACCAGGACTTCAACAGATCGCTCCATCCGCTCCTCCACGTATTTCCGCAAGTGTAGAGCAGTCGTCGAGGCGATCTCGCGAAAGGGAGAAATGTTTGACTTAGTATTTCGATTAATGTAGAAATATAGAATCATGAGCGCCCAAAGCCGATCTGATGACGTGGTCCGGTTCGCCGACATGTTTTCTGCCATGGGCACCGAGGCGCGCCTGCGGATCGTGCGCCTGCTGCTGGCGGCACATCCCGACGGGATGGTCGTCGGCGAGATCGGGGACGAACTGGGCATCCCCGCGTCCACGCTGTCCCATCACCTCGACAAGCTCAAAAGCGAAAACCTCGTGCAAGCGCGTCGAGACGGGACGTTCCTGCACTACACGGCGAACACGGCGGCGCTTCAAGAGCTGCTGGGATTTCTGTACGCCGAGTGCTGTACCCGCAACAAAGCCATCAAGCCCGAACAGATCATGTGCTGCCGATAGGAGAAGACCATGGACGACTGGAGACGTTAAAGACATCGTGAGAGAAAAATACAGCGAGGCCGCGCGTCGTGTGACGACGGGGGGCAGCTCGTGCTGTGGCGCGTCGGCCGCTGTCGACGGATGTTGCGATCCCATCACGTCGAACCTGTATGACGCGACCCAGATCGGTACGTTGCCCGAAGACGCCGTGCTCGCGTCGCTCGGGTGCGGCAATCCGACGGCGCTCGCCGCACTCCATGCCGGCGAAACGGTGCTCGATCTCGGCTCCGGGTGGCGGCATCGATGTGCTGTTGTCCGCTCGCCGCGTCGGCCCGACCGGCAAGGCATACGGTCTCGACATGACGGACGACATGCTGGCGCTCGCGCGCGAGAATCAACGCAAGTCGGGCCTCTCGAATGTGGAGTTTCTCCGTGGCGAGATCGAGCACATTCCATTGCCCGACAAGTCGGTGGACGTCGTGATCTCCAACTGCGTCATCAACCTGTCGGCGGACAAGGAGCAGGTGTTGCGCGAGGCGTTCCGCGTCCTGAAGCCCGGCGGACGTTTTGCCGTGTCGGACGTCGTCACCCACGGCGATGTGCCTGCTGACGTCCGGCGCAACATGTTGCTGTGGGTCGGCTGCATTGCCGGAGCGCTTCAAGATTCGGACTACGCCGCGAAACTGGCAGGCGTCGGGTTCGAACAGATCGACATCGAGCCGACGCGCGTCTACAACATCGAAGACGCCCGCGCGTTTCTTTCAGGTCAGGGCATCGACGTCGACGCGATCGCGCCGCAAGTGGAAGGCAAGTTCATGAGCGCGTTCGTCCGCGCCGTCAAACCTGCCGCGTGCTGCGCGCCGGGTTGCTGCGCGTGACGGTTGCGCGCCGTCTCGCCGCGGAAGCGGTCGGGACAGCCTTCCTACTGGCGGCCGTCGTAGGGTCGGGCATCATGGGCGAGCGGCTCGCCGGCGGCAACGTCGCGATCGCGTTGCTCGCCAACACGCTGGCAACGGGCGCCGCGCTCGTGGCGTTGATTCTGACGTTTGGTCCGATCTCGGGCGCACACTTCAACCCCGCCGTGTCCGTCGCTGATGCATCGCAGGGGGGCCTCTCGTGGCGCGATGCTCTCGGTTACGTTATCGCGCAGGTGAGTGGTGCGCTCGTCGGTGTGGCCCTTGCGAACGTCATGTTCGGGGAGCCTGTCTTTGCCCTATCTCAACACGTTCGCGCCGGGCCGCCGCAAATGCTCAGCGAGTTCATCGCCACGTTCGGGCTGTTGTCTGTGATCTGGAGTTGTTCACGCAGACAGTCAGCCGTCGTGCCATTCGCGGTGGGTGCGTATATCACCTCCGCGTATTGGTTCACCGCGTCGACATCGTTTGCAAATCCGGCTGTCACCGTCGCACGCGCCGTGACGAACACGTTCGCCGGTATTCGTCCGACTGATGTGCCCGCGTTCGTGCTGGCGCAATGCTTCGGCGCAGCAGCCGCAACGGTGCTGTTCCGTTGGCTCGTGCCGAGACTGCCGGAGACGGCGGACTCGGTCGTTGTCTCGCATCGGCCGTCAGCGCAATGAACGCCCGCGTCGCCACGTGAGGAGTGTGACCGATGAGCGAACCACGTCTTCGCGTGCTCTTTCTCTGCACCGGCAATTCGGCTCGTTCGCAGATGGCGGAGGCGATTCTGCGTCATGTCGGCAAGGGCGCCATCGACGTCGAGAGCGCCGGCACGGTGCCGCAACCGGAGATCCATCCGCTCGCACGGCGTGCCGCCAAGAATCTTTTGAGTCTCGACATGGAAGGGCAGTATCCGAAGACGCTCGATCGCTTTCTCGGACAGCACTTCGACTACGTGATTACCGTGTGCGACCGCGCGGCGGAGAGCTGTCCTATCTTTCCGGGCGATCCGGAACGGATTCATTGGAGCTTCGAAGATCCGGCCGCTGTGGTCGGGAGCGACGACGAGCGCCAGCGTGCATTCGATCTGGTCGCCAAGCAACTCGTGTCGCGGATTCGTGTGTGGCTGTCGCTGCCTGCCATGCAGGCGCGCCTCAGAGCATGCGACCGAGCTTCGTCACTGGGCGCAAACAGGCAACATGCCGATTGATCGACGGCCGAGATGAGTACCGCCAGCGCCTCGGTCAGCAGTCGTGGCGCGCGACCCCTGGCCGCGATCAGAACCCGAATCGTTCACATTGGCGCGGACGCCTTCAACGGAGAGCGGCACTGCGCAGCGTCCTGCCAGGCCATTTGTATCGTGATGCCCTAGTGAGAGACGCGCCCTCGCCACGCTATACTGGCGCGATGTGGCGAGTCAGCCCGCCGGTTCAAGGCCGAGGAGCCTTATGTCGAACGCCGTTCGTCAGCTGGCAGCGCTGGTAGCTCTGTCTCTTGTCGTCGGTGCGTGCGGCTCATCACCGACACCGAGCGCACCATCCTCGTCGCAAGCCATTCAGTCGATCGCCATTACGGCCAATCTCATTTCCGTCACCAGCGCCGGTCAGACCGTTCAGGCGATTGCCATGGCCGCAGTGTCCAATGGTCCATCGCAGGATGTGACGGCGACATGCACGCGCTGGCAATCGGACAACGCAAGTGTGCTGACCGTCACCGGCACGGGCATGCTGACCGCCCACGGCAGTGGATCCGCCACGATCACGACCGTCTGTCAAGGTGTGACGGGGCACGGACAGATGACCGTCACGCTCAAACCGCTGCCGCCGGTGACGTACACGCTGAGCGGCACGGTGACGGACAACTTCTCTCATGGAATCCTGCCGAACATCGTGGTTCAGATCGCCACGGGCCCGAACGCCGGCGCCATGACAAGGACGGATGCGACCGGCACGTACACACTGACCGGGTTGTCGCCGGCAACCGCCTCCGTGACGTTTTCAGCCGTGAGCTATCGCACGACGACCACGACGGTCACCATTGCCGGTGACACGAGTCTGGACATGGTCCTGCCGCGGAATCTGCTGAATCCATCCGATGGCGTCTTCAACTACGCGTTGACGCCGCATCTGATCTCTGCGAGCGGCTGCAACGGGCAGCCTCAGCCGGTGAATGGAACGGCCGCAGGTTCGCTCGCGGTCAGCGATGATGGAACACAGATGCGGTTCGGGCCACTGTCGATCGCTCCTTCCACTTTTCAGGGTCTGACGTTTAACCTCGTCCGCTCCGGCAACGCGATCTCCGGCAGGTTGGATGGGTCGACCTACCCGTCGGCGTTCAGTACATTGGTCTTCGATTTCTTCACCATGACCGTTGCGTCGGGAGTAGTGGACAACGCCACGGGACAGATGAGTGGTCTCGTCACTGGTTACTACGACGTCGACGATCAGCCTCCCACCACATTTTCCTGTTCTGGGGGTCAGATAGCCTTCACGCTCGCGCCTCGGCCTTGATCGGCCAGGTTCATACCCGCGAGAAGGGCCTCTAACTCCGTATCGCCGCCATGTTCCTTTACCTGACGACCATCGGACGTGTGAGCGGCGAACCACGCGAAATCGAGATCTGGTTCACCGAGCACCGTGGGCGCTTCTACGTCATCGCTGAACACGGGGAGCGTGCCCACTGGGTCCGCAATATCCAACGACAACCGCATGTGACGGTTCGAGTGGGAGACCGGCGATTCGAGGCGCTTGCGCGAATCGTGGACGACGAGCGTGAGCCCGATCTCGCGGCTGCCGTAAAACGGCTCTCGTCTGCCAAATACGGTTGGAGCGACGGCCTGGTCGTAGAGCTCACGCCGCCTCCCGCAACGCAAGGGCTGCATAAGCGCCCCACACGAGGATGAGCGTGCCGACCAGCGCACCTGCGGCACCGATGATGTTGCCCACGTAGACAACTCGATTCAAGACCGGGGGAGCGGAGGTAAGGCCTCGATGACCGTAGTGCGCTCCCTGAACTTCATGACGCGACACCGTGCGGCGGTCGCAGTGTAGCGCGCGAGGCGAGCCGGCCGCACGAGGATTCTCTGCCGTGGACGCGCTGGCGGTTGCTTCTACGGAGCGCCCCGAACGCGACCATCGCGGCCGCGTACGCACTCAACGCCATCAGCAGCGTGGCGCGAAATCCGACTGACAACGACAGCAGCGCGGTGGAGACACTCCCGATCGTCGTAAAAAGGCCATTCATGCTCCACGCCCACGCAATGGACCCGTGCGGTTTGGTCCGCAATTCCGTGATGCCCAAAGGAAACGGCATTCCCATAAAAAAGGCGGCCGGAAAGATCATCAGAGCGGCTGCGACGATGCGGACTGCCGGCGCCGCGGCCATGTAGTGCGCCGACAGCGCAGGGTAGAAGAGCCACACCGCGACGCCGCTCGCGAGGAGGCCGACAAATGGACGAAACCAGGACGTCGTTTCTGGTCCGGCCACCGCCCGCGAGCACATGCTGCCAAGCGCGGCGGCAATCAGCATTACGGTAATCACCGTCGCCACGGTGTAGATCGGATACCCGATCAACTTCATGAAAATCTGTATGAACAACAGCTCGACGCCCATGAACCCGAATCCGAGGAGCGAGAAGTACAGGATACCGCGCCTTTCCCAGACCACGTTTGCCGGCCCACGCGCGAGAACCGCAACGGGATCACGACAAACACGACGCCGTACAGGATGGCGGCGACAGCGGTCACCATCAAATGCAGCCAATCCATCGGCACGGATCGGTGAACAAGCTGCGCATTGAGGATCGCCGCCGTTGTCGCGTCCAGGCCGTGGACGCGGTCGGGCTCCACCGGCCGTACGGATCGTCGCAGAAAGTTGAAATACGGATTGTCGTCAGTGACCGCGCTGACTTCATACGGCGCTTCGGCCACAAGCGTCGGCGGGAGGGCACCGGCGTAAAAGGCATCTGGTAGGAAACTGTGGGCCGGATCCAGCGGGTTCTCCGCGAATTGGTACGGCGGTTCCTCTTCAGCCCTAAAGGAAAAGAACGCCGTCAGGTCGGCAATCTCCGCCACCGTCCAGGGCGACATCTTGATGAGGATCGTCGGGTTGTGATCATTGGCGGCATCGACCTTCTCGAACACCGCCACATGGGAGCGGAACTGATCGCGGCCCATGCTGTGCCAGGCGGCGGCGGCCGTCGCAATCATGCGGGGATAGGCGTAGCGGCTGACGTGAAGAATTCCGTTCGGCGCCAGATGCGAGAAATACTCGCGATACGCCTCTGTCGTCTGCAAATAGACGGGCCCGATGGCACCGGAGCCTTCGGCGATGCTCGACGACGTGTAGTTGCTGAAAATCTCGATAATGTCGTAGGTCTCGTGCGACGCGCGGAGGAAGCTGCGTCCCTCGCCCACCATGAGGTGCACGCCCGGCTGTTGAAAGACATGCCCGATGTAGGCAGCGTACTCGTGTGTGGCAAGCTCGACGACGGTGCCGACCATTTCCACCGCGTCGACTTTCGATGCGCCGTACATCACCGCCGCTTTCGTCTCTTGTCCGCCGGCGCTGCCGATGATCAGCACGCGGCTGCCGTGGTCGCGGCGCAGATAGTGGGAGGCCAGAACACCGCGCTGCCAGAACTGCGTCACCAGCCTTTGAGGCAACTCGCGTCGCAGCGTGGCAAAGTCGCCGTCGAAGGGAAAGAAATTCGAGCTTTGCGTGCCGCCGTCGTACGCCACATGTTTCTTCCCGCGATCGGCCGCCGTCTTGTTTGTGGACGGCTGGTCGATGATGGCGATGTGCGAGACCGGATCCCACCGCGAGAATTCGAGGCGCCCCTTGGCGATGGACGTCTGGACGTCCCGTTTGTCGTCATGCAGGGACAACGTGAGATATCGCGCGCCGAGCCAGGCCGGTGCCGCGATGAAGATCACCGCCATGCCAACAAGCCGCAGCCGCCACCGTGCTGATTCCGCGAGGAGCGCCGACGCCACAAGTGCCCCTAGCGCGGCGATCAGCAGTATCCGTTCAGGGCCAAGGACCGGCAGCACCGGAATGAGCGCCAACGTTCCCGTCGCCGCACCGCTCAGATCCCAGAAATACAGGCGGTGGATGATGGCTGGACGTGCGGCGAACAGCCGACAGAGACACAGCCCGGCGAGGACGAATGGCGTCAAGAGCACGCGTAGAGCAGGAGAAACCATCCGGCTTGCGCGATGGGCGCGCCGCCGACGCGCGCCAACGAGAACGGAATCAGGTTCAGCAGAAGCGGGAGCATCCACACGCTGATCGCAAAGAGGAGCGCGGGGCGCGACGCGCACGTCGACGCTGACGCGCTGCTGCTCGCGGCGGGCCAGAGCAACTCGTACAACCCGCCGAGCGCGAGCCCGAACATCGCGCAACTGATGATCGCAAACGCCATGTTCGGCCACATGATCACGTCGAAGATTCTCGTGAGCAGGACTTCGACGACGAGCGTCGTCATCGCGAGCAGGAACACGCCGAAATACGTACGCATGATGGGCTTCAGCCGGCGACCCTGTTTAGAATTACCGCAGCCGAGCGTTCGACGCGGTGTGTCGCGGGACGCGTCACTGACGGCGGCCGGCGCCGGGGCCCGGAACAGTATCCGTAATGCCAAACGGCTATGTGATCCACGATGGTGCCTCCGCTCGAGTTGGCGACGTATCCTTCAGTGGCAGTGCGACGAAAGGCACCTGTGCAACGCGCGCGGACGCCACCAATGGCCCGTCGCGGTACTCAGTGCGCGAGTTCGTCGGCTGCGTAGACCACTCGCGTCGTCTTCTGGCGAGCAACCGCGATACCGTAGTGTTCTGTAAGGAACTTTGCAGGAAACCGTTCGTCCCGTTTCAATCTCGGGCGGTCGCGGGCATACCCGAACTCGGTGCAGCGTCTGATCGCGCCGCCGTCGCGGATGCTGAGCGCGTGACGATATTCCGACGCCCGTCGCTGCGCTTCGTGCTCGCGATCAGCAACTCGGCATCACGGTATCAGTGGAGGGCGTCGCGTAGAATGTCAGGTCACCTGGAAGATCACATCAACATCGAACCTCGTGGCCGATTGAAAATGGAGTGGGCCAAATGAGCGTTAAACGGACAGTGCCGGACATCAAATCGAAGGACCTGGACGCCAGCCGATGACCCATCACGTACCAAGCCACTGTAGACGGACGGTTTCATCGGCTCCGTTTCTCCGAAAGACCGCATCTTGACCGCATCTGCATGCCAGTACCCTCGCACGGTTCGATTCGCGACTCGCGCAGTGGACGTGACTTTCGGCTGTGCAGTGGGCGGCTAGTTCCCCACGTGCGAAGCGAGGATAACGAATCCGCCGCCGGGCGTCGCCGTCGGAATGAAGGTCCAATAGGTGCTGCCGTGTTGCGTCACCGTTCGCCCGGCGATCACCCCCACAGCCGATCCGAACACGACGTCGCTCAGGTAGTGGACGTTGTCATGGAGTCGTGACGAGGCGACGTACGCTGCGATGATGTACGCGATCGCGCTGTTCTTCCACCCGAGATGGCGCTCCAAGACGGTCGCGGCAGCAAACGTCGCCGCAGCATGTCCAGACGGGAACGACTGATGATTGCTACCGTCCGGCCGCTCGCGTCCGACGGCGAACTTCAGCGGCTCGACGATCGACTCGGCGATGATTTGGGCGCGCAGCAGGTCCCATGCCCAGGTGCGACACTTTCGGCATGTCGAATATCCGTCCGACGGCGTAGCTCCCGATCGACAGCGACACCTGAACGGCGGTGCCGCCGTAATACTTCGCGGGAGCATACACGTCATTCAGCGCGTCGTAATGGCTTTGCAGGTGAGCGTTGACGTCCATGTCAAACGGGTGGACCGCCAGCGCGGCGCCGCCGCCCACGCCGGCAACGAGCAGGTTGTCCAAGTGCCAGAGGTTCTTGTAGTCCTGGCCAAGGTTGCGAAAGAGCGCGTGGATGCCCGTGTGCTCTGGCGTCGGCGGCTTCTTCGCGTCGCGTGACTCGTCTTGCGCGGCGAGTGGCATTGCGCCGACCAATATCAAGGCGAACGCGCACGCGGCCTTTCGCATCCTCATGGGTTTGAGACCATCAACAAGAGTGCCACAAAAATGCGCGCAAATAACTCACAGTGCCGAACAGGTGACGCGTTCGTCGTTCATCGGACGTTAATCTGCTGCGGTTCGCCTCTCTTCAAGGAGAACCGATTGTTTCGCGGGCTCGGGTGGCAACGAGACGATCCCGACAGAATGTCGCGCGTGACACTCAGTTGTCACCGTCCGTTCATGTGGCGACCGCGTGATCGACACCACCCACGTCTCGACCGCGGCGCGCGCGATGACTATCAGTGATGCGTGGAAGCGGGGGGCTGATGATGGTGGGAACCGCGATGACGAGCCGTGCGGTTCACCGTCCGATTTCATCGTGTAAGGGTTACCACACGCAGTGCCCGCACGCGGCGAATGCGGCGGAAAACTGCTCGCGATCTCCTGGCGGCGATCTTGCCTCTCAATCATCCATTCGAGGGAGGTCAGGACTGTGAACGCGAAGCAGATCGCGCTTGTCGTGTGTGTGTCGTCGTTTACATCGGCTGCGAGCGTCGCCGATGCGCAGACGACCGTCACGCTCAATACCGCGTCGCATGTGGCGGACACTGCCATTCGTGGCGGATCCTACGCTGCGACGAACTTCGACGGTCGCATACTCTTTACGCGAGCTTCCAGCAACCCCCAGTATCAAAGGCGATCGCTTTTCGACTTTGATACGGAGACGACGATTCCCGCCGGCGCCTCCGTCCGCTCCGCGACACTCACGGTGACGGTGCATTGGGCTGACGTGGCAGCGACAAGAAATATTGGCGTCTACCCGGTGACGACAGCGTTTGTCGCCAATCAGGCCACCTGGGATGCCGCAACGATGTCAACACCATGGATGACGCCTGGCGGCGACCTCGGCGCCCGCGCCGCCGTCGGTAGGGTACCGAATACCCCTGGAGCGACGGCAACGTTCGATGTGACCGCTCTTGTTCAGCAAGCCGTCCACGCCACGGGTATCCCGGCGCACGCGCTTCGCTCTGCTGGATATCGATAGTGTTGCGAACGGCAAAGCCGGATACCGCGAGTATGAATCGACGGCTGCGGCGGATGCGTGCGACGCCTCGGACGCCAGCATGTACCTCCAGAAGCACAATCCATTTGTCCATTACTCAAAGGTTGTTGGCAACCCCGCAAGATGTGACGCCCATGTTCTTCCCGCGACGTCCCTCGGCGCCGACCTGCAGGCCGGTCGCGTCGCCAGCTACACGTGGATCACGCCGAATGCGTGCAACGATATGCACGACTGCAGCGTCGCGGTCGGCGACCGATGGTTGGCCGATCAGGTGCCGGCGATCATGGCGTCGAGCGCGTGGGATTCAAACTCGGTGATATTCGTGGTCTTCGACGAAGTACGACGTCGATCGGCGGCGGCGGCCACGTACCGATGATCGTCATTTCACCGCGAACGTCGGCTGGGCGGCGCGTCTCCACACCGTTGACGCACTACAGCGTGCTGGCCACGATTGAACAGGCGTGGGGCTTGGCTCGTCTCGGACTGGCGGCGGGGGTTGCGACGCTGGACGATTTGTTCCGATAACGGAACGTTTCACGTCCGATAACGGAACGTTTCACGATCGTCGCACTCTTTTAAGTGCGCGGTATCTTTCCCCGGCACGGCGGGTTCGCGATATGTTCCGTCGATAGCGCGGCAGGCTGGGTTCCGCATTCATCATCCCGTCATCGTGGGTGCCCTAGACTCGACGACGTGACAACCGCGCGCATTCGGTACGCCGGCGTGCAGCATCCGTTAACGCCCGGTGTCTAACGAGTTGTAGCTATGGGGATGGGCACGCTCGACACCGCACTTTCGGTTGTGATGTTGGGCGGCTTCATTTGGGCGGTCGCGTTCCTGCTGCCGAAGGCCTGGCGTGAGCGCGACAGGTTTGGCCTGACTTGTTCCGTGATCTTTGCGCTCATTGCGCTTGGCGGCTGGTTGCTCATCGGTGTCGGCACCCGTTCTCGATGACGGGTTGCGGCTAAGGCCGGAACACCCGGAACACCCGACTGCGGCACGTCAGACTGTTCCTGTTGTTCCGCGTGTTCCGTTTCATGTGACGAGGCCGGTTGGACTCCGTCACCTCTTCGCCCGCTCTATCTTCGCCATCCGGGCCTTCACCAGCTTACGCACGAGGGTGGATGGCAACGGATTGTCCGGCTGAAAACGAATCGTGCCCTTGCTCGTCTCGTAGTTCCTCAGTCCGCCCTTGTATCTTGCACTACGGCGCCGGGGTAGAAGGCGCAATGCTTCTGCGATGCGCCGAACCATACCAGCATTTTCCCGTCGACTCGAAACCCCGGCAGCCCATAGCTAATGCACTCTTCCGCCCGCGGAACCATGGCGCGGATCGTTTTCCGCAGCTTTTCGAGCGCGGATCGCTGGTCGTCCCGCAAGGTTGCGAGGTACCGTTAATCGTTGTCCCCATTCCGGTTCGCCTTCGCTTTTGATCGCATCGTATCCTCCGCTATAGCTGCTCCTCAAATTCAAACACGCAGCCGCAGGACACGGTCACCTCGCGTGACGTCGCCTCGTCGTACCGTTTGTTGCGGCGTCGAAGTTGGTGAGGCCGGTGTCCGCAGTGCGCGCACCGCGTAGCGGAGGTCCTGAAGAAGCGTGTCCATGCGTCGCGCAGTCTACGCCCTCGGCGCGGGGCTGGGAAGCTACTCCGCGCGGAGCGCGATGATCGGATCGACCCGAGCGGCGGCGCGCGCAGGAAGCAACGAGGCCGATAGTCCCACAAGGATCACCGCCAGAATGGCAAATACGTGTACATGAGCCAATCGCTGGCAGCCGACCCGTACAGCAGATGGGTAATGGTCTTCGATAACGCCAGCGCTAGCACAGTTCCGATGAGGCTGCCAACAATGACGAGTTGTGCTCCTTCACAGACGATAGGCACGATGACATCTGCTCCGGTTGCGCCAAGCGCGCGGCGAATGCCGATTTCTCTCGTTCGTTGCGCCAGCGCCGATGCGAGCGCGCCATAAAGGCCTATCGCCGTCAGGAACGTCACGAGGGCTGCTGGGCTTGATCCGATTCGGTGGACATCTTTCCTGTGGGGAATACGATGTCCAGACCGATGGCCGACACACCGAAGCGACGTGCGCGTCGCCAGTTCACCGATGAGTTCAAAGCCGGCGCCGTCCGCCTGGTCCTCGACGAGGGCAAGACGGTCGGGGCCGCGGCGCGCGATCTGGATCTGACCGAGACGGCCCTGCGCGAGTGGGTGCAGCGGGCCCACGCCGATCGCACGCACGGCCGCACCGGCCTGACCACCGCCGAGCGCGAGGAGCTCGCGCGGTTGCGCAAAGAGAATCGCGAGCTGCGGACGGAGCGCGACATCCTAAAAAAAGCCGCGGCCTTCTTCGCGAAGCACCAGGCGTAAGGTTTGCCTGGATCGCCGCGGAGAGGGCCGAGTTCACGGTGGCCGAGTGCTGTCGGGCGCTGCGCGTCTCGCCGAGCGGCTTCTATGCCTGGCGGCAGCGACCCGAATCGGCACGCGCGCGTCGGGATCGGCAGTTGCGCGTGCAGATTCGCGCGTCGCATGAGGCGAGTCGGCGGCGCTATGGCCGACCGCGCGTGTGGAAGAGACCTGCACGAGGCCGGCGAGCGCGTCAGCGAGAAGCGCGTGGGCCGGCTGATGCGCGAGGAAGGCCTGCGTGCGCGAGCCCGCAAGCGCTTCCGGTCGACGACCATGAGCGAGCACGATCAGCCGGTCGCGGCCAATGTGCTCGCGCGCCAGTTCGCCGCCGAGCGCCCGAATCAGCGGTGGGTCGGCGACACGACGGAGTTCGTGATCGGCAGCAGCGCCAAGCTCTATCTGGCGGCGATCCTCGATCTGTATTCCCGGTTCATCGTGGGCTGGGCGCTCAGTGCCGTGAATGATCGCCATCTGACGTTGCGCGCGCTGGAGATGGCGCTGAAGCGCCGCTGCCCAGAGGCTGGTCTTGCTGCATCACTCGGACCAGGGCTGCACGTACGCGAGCGAGGACTATCGCGCGCGCCTCGAGCAGCACGGCATCACCTGTTCGATGGTCGCGGCAATTGCTACGACAACGCGGTGATCGAGAGCTGGTTCTCGACGGTGAAAAGCGAAGAAGGCGAACGCTTCGAGAGTTACGCGCACGCGAAGGAGGCCTTGTTCGACTACATCGAAGTGTTCTATAACCAGCGGCGCCGTCATTCGACGCTCGGCCAGATCAGTCCGGCGGAATATGAGCGTCGGACCAGCGCAGCCTAGATTACGGTGGGGCGCTCGGCGGCAACCACAGGCGCACGACCGGCGCTCACCTGATCGCCGCCGAGCGCCTCTCAACTCTCGATCGACGATGCGTGGGAATCTACATTCAGCGTAGTTAACTGCTCCACCGGATCGGATCAGGCCCACTGCCGCGTAACCGATGAAGACCGCGCCGACGCGAACGGGTCGCGTCAGCCCTGCCATGCGCATCGGTAGCGTCATCATCTCGCTGATTGGGACGTTAGGATCGACGTTGCGCACTTCATGCGCCATTGCGGAAAGTATGGCGGCAGGATCGCCTGCGACACGCACTGCGATCCGCGAGTCACTCTGCGTGCGATTCTGCCAGAACGGCGCGTAGACCCAAGCCTCGCGTACGCTGTTCCGGGCCCGCAACGACACATCTGTGACCACTCGACAACTTGACGCGGTGTTCCATCGACCGCCACGGTCGCGCCGAGCGGATCGCCATCCGGCCATAACCGACTTGCCAATGTCTCGTTCACAATCGCGACCGGCGGAGACTGCACGGTGTCGTGATCGTTGAACTCTTGTCCCGACACGAGCGGTGTGCGCAACGTCGCAAAATATGCAGGCCCAACCTCGTTTAGCCCGGACGGTGACCTGCGCCTGGTCAGTCCAATCTGGACGCGCAACACTCGCTGAACCGCCACTCAATATGGCGCCGACGCCTACCATCGTCGCCGACTCGACTGACGGCAGACTCACAAGTCGGCGCATCACCTCGCCTTGTAACCGCTGCGCCCCGTCAGCGTGGACTTGAGCAGCCGCGGGCGGACACGCATTAAGGCGACATGCGAGGTTTCGTAGTTATGACCAACGAGCAACAGCCGTGCGCTCGCGGCCAGCAATGAAGCTGTCGCGATCATAGCGACGGCCGCGGCGGCCTGTGCCCCGAGCAGCCAACCTGCAGCAGTCCACCGATGACTCACAGTTCGCGGGGCCACCACGAGACGTGTGCGCCCAACGACGCGCATCGCCGGCCATAAGCTGAATCCAATTGCTGCGACGACCGCCGCACCCAGCGTGAGCCAGACGATCGTCATCGACTGGCTGAAGTCGTAAACCAATAGGTGCCCTTCGTCGTCCCAAGAGAAGAACTTCGACGCGAGCACTGCTACAAAACCCCGAGCCACAAGTGCGCCGGCACCGCCGCCGAGTGCCCCCAGCATGAGCGATTCGGTTACGATTTGGCGCACAAGTCGCAGCGAGCTGGCACCGAGCGCGCTGCGAATCGCAAACTCGCTCTGGCGCGCCCTCGCTCGCGCCGTCAGCAGACCGGCGAGATTGAGACACGAGACTGCCCACAGCGCAACGGCAGCGGCGGCGAGCATCGCGATCAATCGAGGGTCGTTAGAGTCCTCGGACATTCCGTGTGGAGGGTGGATGGAGATACCGCGGTTCGCGCCGACCGATGCAACTCTCCACGCGGCGGGCAGCAGGGCGGCGAATTCTGAATTCGCCTCGTCTAGCGTGCGTCCTGGTGCAAGCCGGCCAACGAGTCGCAGTATGTTGCAATTGGTGCTGAACGGGTCGTCACACCACCGATAGCCGACCCGCAGCATCATTGTGGGGATGTAAACATCGACAGGGAGCGGCGTAAGGGACACAACGCGCGGCGGAGCGACGCCGATGATGGTGAACGGAGTGCCATTGATTGTGATCGATGATCCGATCGCGGTCGGGGACGAGGACAACCAGGTCCGCCAGAAATCATGGCTGATGATGGCGACTGCATCGCGACCGGCAACGCGATCCTCGTCGGCCGGAAGAAGCGACCCTGCGCTGGGTGGAGACCAAGTAGCGAAAAGTAATTCGCCGACACAACTGCGCCATTAATTTCTTTCGCATTTCGCTCGGCAACGACAAACAGCGGCGCTACGGAATAATGCGCCGCCAAGTCGGACAGCGTTCTTGTCCCAGCGCGGAACGAGACGAAGTCTGCGTAGGACACGACCCCTTCGGTTGAATCGCCGCGCGTCGCGGTGACGTTTACGATTGTCTCGGCGTGTGCGACGTCAAGCGGACGCCACAACAGCGTGAACCCAAGGGTTGCGACCGTGGCAATGGCCGCGCACGAAAGTGCGATCGTCAAGATGGCCGTCGCTGAAAAAATTGGACTGCGATGTATTGCGCGGATGCCGTAGCGAAGGTCCTGGGAAAGCATGTCCAGTGTCTGCGTACCTTCGGCCGGTCGCTTCCTCCGTCTGCACCACGCCGCCGAAGTCGCGCAGGGCCGCCAGCCGCGCTTTTCCGGCATCGAGGCCCTGTTCCGTGTAATGCGCCGTCGCCCGATCGATGTGGTCCTGAATCTCGTCATCCAGATCGAGGTCAACGCGTCGCCGCCGGAGCAGCGAAAGGACGCGACGCAGCAGCCCACGCATTACGGCAGCACCTTGGTGAGGAAGCGATTCACGATGGCCGACGCCCGCGTCCAGTTCTCCCGCTCGGCCTCCAACTGATTTTTTCCGGCGCGAGTGATCGCGTAGGACTCTGGCCCGGCGACCTGTCTCCGACTCGCGCCATTTCGCCGCGATCCAGCCCATATGCTCCAGCTTCAGCAGGGCGGGGTAAAGGGTGCCCTGGTTTAAGGCAAGCTGCTGGTCGCTGATCTGCTCGATGCGCCGGGCGATGCCATAGCCGTGCAGCGGCCCGAGCGCATCGAGGGTACGGAGAACCATCAGGGCCAGGGTGCCAGAGAGGATGTCTGCTTTATCAGGTGCCATCAGTGGGCACCCTACATCTGCGAGATGTTGGTTGTCAACATATCGATCCGCTGGACCGCCGACGATTGGTTTATGAGTGCGACGGCCGTCGCAAATGGCTGTCGAAGCACCTATCACGACACCGGGCGGATCAGTGGACTTCACCGAACGAAACACCTCACGATCTGGAGGCGTTCCGCTCCATCGCTCTGCGGAGCGGCGTGGTCCGGGTGGACTGGTCCATCCGCACCAGCGGCGGTCCACTGCGGGCTGGAGCGAGAATTGCGAAAATGTGGCGCAGAATAATCAGCAGTCCATCGGTCCACCGAAGCGGCGATTGTGGTGGTCACCGGCACTTGGGGCGTGGCATGTCGGCACATGGAATGAACAGGACGTGTCGGAACTGCGCCGCAACACAAGGCTAAGACTTCTGGTGATCGGCATTGCATCTTCCGCCTGGCTCACGCAGTCGAATCTTCCCCTCACAGTTAGCGCGGCGAGTCCGCAAAATTCACTTAGGCATGTCTCGCAAAGATGTCGAAGAGCAGCTCGGGCCACCATGGCCACCATCATCAGTCGCCACATCGGCAAAGGATAGCCGCGAGCCGACCCAAATGCAGACCGCGTCAAATCGAGCTCGCGCGCGACCGCGCCAATCGTCTTGCCTTCGTCGAGCACTAGCCGCACGCCCCGGCCCGAAACTCGTCACTGAACTGTCTCGGGACCCGCCGTCCCAACTTGTTTGATCCCATTCTGGCCACCGTATCCGCCTTTCGGATCAGTCCACCGGATCGGATCACGCCATCGATGTAAGATGACTCCATAGAGAGCCAGTCCGAAAGCCTGTTAGATTCCTCGTTCGGGAGGACGATCGTGAGAGGGTTCCAGGCGATCCGTTTGACCTCCGTCGCGCTGTTGTGCCTGGCGGGCGCTAGCCCTCTGCTGGCGCAATCCACGGAACCCACCGTCGCGCTGACCCTCTCGGCCGGACGCTCGATGGAAGTCCTCGTCAAAGATCAGATCGCTATTAAGGAAGTCGGTCAGCCAGTGTCCGGCACTCTGGTCGAACCGATCTACGCGTACGATCGGATCGTCGTCCCGGCCGGCACGACAGTCCTCGGCCATATCGCGGCGCTCGAGGACCCGTCCAAGGTCGCGAGGACGCAGCGATGCTGCAGGGAGACTTCACGCCGCATCACCAGGTCGTCCTGCAGTTCGACACTTTTGTCTTTGACGACGGGCACCGCGTGCCGATTAACACGCGAGTGAAAACGACGATTCCGCATCTCAAACGCACGGACGCGCCTGCTGCGCCCGAAATAGGACCCAGAGGGCCGAACGGGGCAATGCACCGCGCCGAGCAGACGGCGAAGGATCAGGTCAAGCAGACTATCGGATCCGCGAAGCAGAACGCCCACGACATCCTGAGCGAGATCACGCAGCCCGGCCGTACGGCTCGTCTGAAGCGAGGCTGATCGATCGGCTCCCGTACCATCCGCAGGCGATCAGCGTGGGGACCGGTTACCACGTCGAGCTGCTGGCTCCGCTGGATTTTGGGCGCGCGCCACCCACCGTCGGCGTCCGCGGACGCCCGCCCCGCGCCGTCGAGCATCCTCAACGCCCGACTCGTCACCACGCTCGATTCGTCGAAGACGCCGAAGGGAACGCCAATCCGCGCCGTCGTGACCGAGCCCGTGTTTACCGCCGACCATCAACTGATCTTCCCGGAAGGCACCACGCTCGAGGGCGAAGTCACGTTCGCAACGCCGGCGAAGCGATTTCATCGGAACGGCCAGCTCCGGTTCCTGTTCGAGCGCGTTCAGCTCCCATCGGGCGCGCCATCGACGCTGCTCGGCATCGCTCGCAGTCGCGCACACGCCAGCGGCGACGACCACGTGGCGCTGGACGATGAGGGCGGCGCGAAGCTCGAGAATCCAAAGACGCGATTCATCGCACCGGCGCTGGCTTTGCTCGCGCTGCGGGGAAACCTCGATCGCCATGATCATCTCGATTCCGACGGCGATGGTCACGTGATTCACTCGGACAATCCCGCGGCGGTCAGTGCTGGCGGCTTCTTCGGCCTCGGCATCCTGGGCATTCCTCTCAGCCACATGGCGCCGCCCGTCGGTCTCGGCGTTGTCGATCTTTGGCGCCGCAAGACCGTCTACCCGAACATGCTCGCGAAAGGCCGCGAGGTGCAGTTCCCCGCCGACACACTCGATTCGGCTCCAGCTTGCGCCCGGACCCTCAGACGCCCAATGACCTCTCGTCCGCGGCATGCTGGCGCCGCTCCTGTTGCTTAGCGCCGCGAGCGTCGGCGCGCAAGCCCGTCTTTCGCTCCGAGACACGCCTGGTCGTGCTCCATGCGTCCGTGACCAACGAGCGCGGCGAGCTCGTCACGAGTCTCGATCAGCGCGCGTTTACCGTCTACGAGAACGGCAAGCGCCAGCCGATCACACTGTTCCGGCGCGACGATATTCCCGTCTCAGTCGGCCTGCTCATCGACAACAGCGGAAGCATGCGGTCCCTTCGGTCGAAAGTGGAGGCTGCCGCGCTTGCGTTCGCGCGAGCGTCCAACCCGGAGGACGAGATGTTCGTCCTCAACTTCGCCGACAAGCGCGCACCTCGACGTACCGATGACGAGCGATCCGCGGGTGCTCGAGCGGGCATCGCGCGCGTCGACTCGATCGGCGGAACCGCGATGCGCGACGCGCTCGAGGCGGCCGAGGCCTACCTCCGCGATCACGCGAAGCGGGATCGCTCGAGTGCTGCTGGTCATCACCGATGGCAACGACAACGCCAGTACGGCCACCACCGGCGCATTCGAGCGGCAGGCCGAGCAGACCGAGACCGTCATCGACGCCATCGGCCTGTTCCACGAGCAGGACGAAGGCCGGGCCAGCACAGGCCGGCACGAACTCAAGGAGCTGACCGAACAGACAGGCGGCGTGGCGTACTTTCCGCAGAACGTCGAGCAGATCGAGTCCGTCGCTGTCGATCTGGCTCACCAGATCCGAAACCAGTACACGATCGCGTATGCGCCGCTGAATCAGGCGCTCGATGGATCCTACCGGGCCATCCGGGTGACCGTCACCGGTCCCGACCGCTACAGCGTCAGGGCGAAACCGGGTATCGCGCCGTGCCCGGCGCGTCAAAGATGAAGTAAGCCTTAAACTCTGACATACAATTCGCCGCCTCGGCCGTTTCTAGCGTTTCAGCTCCACGTACGTGATCGCGACGCCGCCGGGAACCGCCACCGCCTGCACCGGGAAGGGCTCGTACAAGTGTCGAGAACCTGAACCAGCTGTTGGCGGACACCATCACGCTTCAGGACCTCTACAAGAAGCACCACGACGTGCCACGCTTGCGTCGCATGCGCTCGCCGCACTACGCCCCGAAACCAGTGTTGGTGTTCCACCTTGGCAAGCACACATCTTCGCTTCGCGCGCGCAGTCAAGTTGCAGCAGTAGCGACCTAACCACCCGCCTGTCGCCGCTCCGGTGCGTACACGTCGCTCCAAAAAGAAACAAAAAGTTCCCAAAACAGTTTCGGCTACACTCCGCCGGTGATCGGGAAACTCGTTGAGCTGCACTCGGCGGGCACTGGCATCATCGACGGTGAGGATGGCAAGCGGTACACGTTTCGCCGTCGTGATCTGCGGGACTGTTGGTTCCACGACCTCGTCGTCGGCGCGACCGTCAGCTTTGAACCGCTGACCGGAATGCGTGCGCTCGACGCTACCGACATCCGTGCGCAGCGGACCGGTCAGTGAGGGTTCTGACGCCGACGAAGACCCAAGAATGGATCGGGTCGCCGCCGGTCATCATCTACAACTGAGCTGCCGAAGATCAGCGACCTCAAACGAACGTTTCCCGATCTGTCTGACCCGCGCCGGTGTTGGTGAACCAGGCCAGATGAGTGGCCCGATGACGATATACGCCAATCTCGTGAGCGTTCGCAGGTCCGGTCGATACGTTCTGGAGTTCGGGAGCTTCTTCCCGGAAGGGGAACAGCGTTTACCGCCGAAGAATCATCCACCAAGTGTCCATCATGGGCGCCTCGATGCAGGCACGAACGTCCTCACGAAGCTATTCACGTTGCCAGCCCTCGCAATGAAGATTCGCCGAACCGGCTCTTCATGCGCGTGGACGACCGGGTTGAACATACGGGCACATAGCGCGCGGGTCTCTCGCCGCCATATGTCGCCGGATCAACTGGCTGGCACCGTCATGCGGGTCTTAAGATCGAAATGCTGTCCCGCCGACAGCTCGATGTACGGTTTCCCGTTGTGATCGCGTCCGTCGTAGATACCGACATGGCCGTCGCCGAGAACTTCCAGGCGATTCTGCTGCACGATGGCGGCTGTGGCCTCGTCGATGCCAATCCCAAGGAGACCGGGCGCCCCGGCAAGCGTTGTCGACAGGACGTTCTGGAGCGACCGCTGACTCCAGTGAGGGAGGACCACGGCGTTTGATAGCAGGCCGAAGGGGGTGTGTTTGTGGTCGATAATGAGCGCCTTGAAGTCGGCGCTCGTGGCGAGAACCGATGCGGACCCTTGGATGATCGCACCGGCGGACGTACCGGCAATGACATCATCTCGCGCGAGTAGCGCTGTGATTTCCGTTTCTGTGCGAGTGCCCGTGTAGGCGTCCATGAGGTAGTCCTCATTCCCGCCGAGGACCCACACGCCGCTGGCGTGCCGCAACGGTTCGACAAACGCCGCCGTGTCCGCCTCGCGGCGATCCCGCGTGTGCAAGACGACAACGTGTTGGACGCCCAAGATGCCGGCCATGCTGGTGCGCAACTGCGCCAGACCGTCCGGCGTAAGGCGCACATCCTCCAGCGTCGTGGGTATTAGAACGATGGTGGCCGTCGCACCACCGGCCAACGCGACGAACTTCTGGATGAAGCTCGGGCGATTCGCACCGCCGCCGATCAGCACGAGCGTTCCGTGTGCCGGTCCCTGCGTTGTCGGCGCTTGCCACGCCAGAGTAAACGTGCTCGCGAGTCCAAGTGCAAGAAGTTGGCTGGCACACCATCGTCTCATCGTGATCCTCCACGTCTTCGCACCACCGAGATGCTTACTATATTGTCCGCGACGAGGAGAAAAGATACCCCGCGACTAGCGCGGCGATGCGGCCCGTCCTCGATGAACCGCCGACATCGGCCGACGCGAGTTTTCTCGGAAATGCGTTTAGGTCGTGTTTCAGCTCGCCTAGGAGTGGCGCGACCGGTTGCTCGTTCTCTCATTACGAAGCTGCTCCCGCGATGTCGATCGAGCGAACGCCATCCCGCTCGGCTTCCAGTCCTCAGATTCGCGTAGCAACGCACACGGCATTGGTCGAGGATATCTTCAACGTCCCTGAACGTGGGGCTCTTAATGGCTCAAATGAAATGCGATCGAACGATTTCGCTTGGTTACCCCGGGTGTTACCCCGGCGCGATTGTCGGCACCAGATCGGAACTTGATGTGAGTTTTTCTTAGGAATTTGGTGGCGAGGGACAGAATCGAACTGTCGACACTACGATTTTCAGTCGTATGCTCTACCAACTGAGCTACCTCGCCACGTGAGGAAATCAGGGCTCAGGCGGAACCCCGATATTATCACGGCACGTCGCTCGGACCGAAGGGGCCCGCGCGACGTTCCGACGAGCGTAGAGCAGCGTAGCCGTATGGGCCGCGCGTCAGGACAACGCGCCAGCGACGGGCGACGCTGTCGTCATCGCCAGATGCCGCGATTCTTCAGATGGATCAGGCCGTCGACCGTGTCTTCCTTGTAGCCCTGCGCGCGGACGTGGTTCACGAACCCGGGCGTGATGCCGTGGTCGCGCAGGCGCACGATGTCGCTGAGCGTCAGGTTCTTCAGCCCGATGTCCTTCATGTCGGCGATGTATTCGGCGCTGACGCCGTGATCCTTGGCGCGCACGATGTCCTCGATCGGCGATCCGGCCGTGCTCGTGAATCCGCCGTGCCTGTCTTCAACTCGCACGACGAAGTGGTACCGTCTGTGATGCCGTGATACGCGCATGCCGGACGAACAGCCGTCGAGCGTGGCGCGGTGATGCCCTGATCGCGCAGCTCCTGCACGAACTCCGGCGTGACGCCGTGGTCCTTGGCGCGCACGAGATCCGCCAGCGGTCGCATCCTTGAAGCCGGCCGCTGCGCATGCCCTGGACGTACTCCGGCGGTGACGCCGTGATCGCGCGTGCGCACGATGTCCTCGATCGTCGGCGACCGTGTAGCCCTCGGCCTTCATCGCCTTGATGTAGTCGATCGTGACGCCGTGCGTCTTCGCGCGCTGGACCTGATCGAGCGTGAGCTTGTCGTAGCCCTCGGTCTTCAGCGCGCGGATGTATCTCGGCCCGACGTCGTGCACGGCCAGCTGGAAGCGCCGCCAGAGCGGCAGGTCGTCGGTGTAGCCGAGCGCCTTCATCTCGGCGATGAACTCGCGCGCGCGGCGTGAAGGTGAACAGCCCGGCGCCGCGGCCGTCGCGAAAGACGCCGTCGAACGCGAGCGTCCCGGCCTCGCGGCGCAGCTCGAACTTGACGCTGGACGCCGTGAAGCGCTCGTCGTTGGCGGGCAGCCCGGCAAGTCGTCGACCGGGCAGCGTCTGGCCCATGTTCCAGTCGCCGTCCCAGTCGCCGTCGCCGTTCGAGTCGGCGGGCGGGCGGTGCGGACCTGCAGGAAGACCTTGCCGTTGCGGAGCTCGGCGGTCCAGGTGCCGTGGATGTCGGTCGGCGGTCTGAGCGCTGGCCGGCGACGGCCTGCAGCAGAGCGAGAAGAGCGGCAGAGAAGGTAGCGCATGCCCGGTTGGACGGCGCACGGGCGCGGAGGGTTGAAATCGGCTGATGGCTCAGGGCTGAGGGCTCATGGCAACGGCTCGTCCATGAGCCATCAGCCTTGCATCGAGCCATCAGCCCGACAGCCGTGCTACACAGCCGACGGCTTCGGCCTCGCGCGTCATGCCCGAGCTCGCGGCGGACGCGCTCCTCGATCGCCTTGTAGACGTCGGGGTTGTCCTTCAGGAACTGCTTCGCGTTCTCGCGGCCCTGGCCGAGGCGCTCGCCGCCGTAGGCGAACCAGGCGCCGCTCTTCTCGATGATCCGCTTGTCGACCGCCAGGTCGAGCAGGTCGCCCGTCGCGCGAGATGCCTTCGCCGTACATCACGTCGAACTCCGCCTCGCGGAACGGCGGCGCGACCTTGTTCTTCACGACCTTCACGCGCGTGCGGCCGCCGACGACGACGTCGCCGTCCTTGATGCTCGCGATGCGGCGGATGTCGATGCGCACCGACGCGTAGAACTTCAGCGCGCGGCCGCCGGTCGTCGTTTCGGGATTGCCGAACATGACGCCGATCTTCTCGCGCAGCTGGTTGATGAAGATGAGGCACGTCTTCGACTTCGACACGGCGCCGGTGAGCTTGCGCAGCGCCTGCGACATCAGGCGCGCCTGCAGGCCCATCTGCGCTTCGCCCATCTCGCCTTCGATTTCGGCCTTCGGCACGAGCGCGGCCACCGAGTCGACGACGACGACGTCGACGCCGTTCGAGCGGATGAGCACTTCGACGATTTCGAGCGCCTGCTCGCCGTTGTCGGGCTGCGAGACGAGCAGGTTGTCGAGGTCGACGCCGAGCTTCTGCGCGTAGGCCGCGTCGAGCGCGTGCTCGGCGTCGACGAACGCCGCCATGCCGCCGAGCTTCTGCGCTTCGGCGATCACCTGCAGCGCCAGCGTCGTCTTGCCCGACGACTCCGGCCCGAAGATCTCGATGACGCGGCCGCGCGGCACGCCGCCGACGCCGAGCGCGTAGTCGATGCTGATGGCGCCGGTGGGAATGGCGTCGATCGGCTGGATGGCGCCCTTCTGGCCGAGGCGCATGATCGAGCCCTTGCCGAACTGCTTTTCGATCTGGCCGACGGCCAGTTCGACGGCCTTGATGCGCTCGCGGTCCTGACGGTCGTCGTCGTTCAACTGAGCGGCATCGGTGCGGGCATGTGAGCTCCTTCGGAAGCGCGGCTATTCTAGAATCGTGCCGGGCGAAAGTCAAGCGCAAAATCGTGAATCGATGCGCGATGAACTACCTGAATATCAGCAACTTACAGAACGACGAGCACTTTCGCCTCTCGTGCCGGAACGTTCGGCAGAATCTGCCATGATAGGCGGCTCGATGCCTAGCCCAATTGGCCATGCGCTCGCGGGCGTCGCCATCGCGTGGGCCGCCGATCTCGTCCGCGGCCGTCCGCCGAATCGGTCGACGACCGGCGCGCGCTCGACCTTGCTCGCGGTCGTGCGCGGCGCTCGCCGCGCTGCCGGACCTCGATCTCGCTCGTGCCTGGTCCATCGCATCGCACGGTCACCCACAGCCTCGGCGCCGTCGCCGTCGTCGACCATTATCGCGGCCGTCGTGACAGGGCAGGTCACGCGGCCGGATCGGTCTGGCGCATCGCGCTGATCTGCGGCGCGGCCTACGCGTCGCACCTGCTGCTCGACTGGCTCGGCGCCGATCGGATGTCCGCCGCGCGGCATCCAGCTGCTCTGGCCGTTCAGCGACCGTGGTTCATCTCCGGCTGGGACGTCTTTCCGGCAGACCGCGCGGCGCACATCTTCTCGACGCGCGTCGATGCGTCATGAACGTCGCTGGCGGTCGCGCAGGAAATCGCGATCGCTGCGGCCGATCGTGGCGCTGCGCTGTGGCTAGTACGTGTAAAAGCCCTGGCCCGACTTGCGCCCGAGCTGTCCCGCCGCCACCATCCGGCGGAGTAGCGGGCACGGCCGGTACTTCGGATCGCCGAGGCCGTCGTGCAGCACGTTCGAGGATCGCGAGGCAGACGTCGAGGCCGATGAAGTCGGCCAGCGTCAGCGGTCCCATCGGGTGGTTCATGCCCGAGCTTCATCACCGCGTCGATCGCCTCCGGCGTGCCGACGCCTTCCATCACCGCGAAGATCGCCTCGTTGATCATCGGCATCAGGATGCGGTTGGCGATGAAGCCGGGGTAGTCGGCGGCTTCGACCGCGCGTCTTGCCGAGCGCCGCGCACAGCTCCGACGCGATCTGCATCGACTCGGCCGACGTCGCCTGGCCGCGAATCAGCTCGACGAGCGTCATCAGCGGCACCGGGTTCATGAAGTGCATGCCGAGCACTCTGTCGGGCCGCTTCGTCGCCGCGCCGAGCAGCGTGATCGAGATCGACGACGTGTTCGACGCGAGGATCGACGTCCGGGCTGGCGATCGCGTCGAGGCTCGCGAAGAGCGCGCGCTTGGCCTCGGCGTTCTCGACGATCGCTTCGACGACGTAGTCGGCGTCGGCGAGCGCGTCGAGCGACGTCGCCGTCGTCAGACGGCCGAGCGCCGCGTCGCGATCGGCGGCGGTCAGCTTGCCCTTCTCGACGAACTTCGCCGAGGCTCTTCTCGATCGTCGCCGCGCGCGCGATCGAGCATCGGCTGCGCGACGTCGACGAGCGCGCACCGGAAGCCGGCCTGCGCGAACACCTGCGCGATGCCGTTGCCCATCGTGCCCGCGCCGATCACGCCGACGGTTTTGATCATCGATCGATATCGTTCATCACGAAGGCACGAAGATCACGAAGTCACGAAGAACTCGTGCAGATATGTTCGTGATCTTCGTGCGCTTCGTGACTTCGTGATCAACGTCACGATCCGCTCGACGGCCAGCGCGACGCCGTTGCCGCCGCCGAGGCACAGCGTCGCGATGCCGCGCTTCAGGTTGCGGCGCTTCAGCGCGTAGAGCAGCGTCGTCAGCACGCGGCTGCCGCTCGAGCCGATCGCGTGGCCGAGCGCGACGGCGCCGCCGTTGCACGTTCACCTTCGCCGGATCGATGCCGAGCTCGTTGAGCACGGCGACCGCCTGCACGGAGAACGCTTCGTTCAGCTCGAACAGATCGACGTCCTTCAGGTCCCAGCCGGCCTTCTGCGCGACGCGGCGCACGGCTTCGACCGGCGTCATCAGCACGAGCTTCGGCGCGAGGCCGCTCGTCGCCTGCGCCGACGATGCGCGCGAGCGGCGTGAGGCCGAGCGACTTCGCGCGCTCGGCGGCCATCACGACGAGCGCCGACGCGCCGTCGTTGACGCCCGGCGCGTTGCCGGCGGTCACCGTGCCGTCCTTCTTGAACGCCGGCTTCAGCGCGCGCGAGCGCCTCGACGCGTCGTGTCGGCGCGGATCGACTCGTCGCGATCGACGACGATCGGCGTCGCCCTTCTTCTGCGGGATCGAGATCGGGCAGGATCTCGTCCGTGAACGCAGCCGCTCGTCGGTCGCGCGCGCCGCCTTCTGATGGCTGCGCGCGGCGTACTCGTCCTGCGCCTCGCGGCCGACGTGGTAGTGCTCGGCGACGACTTCGCCGGCGTTGCCCATGTGGCACTGCTCGAACGCGCACCACAGGCCGTCGTTGATCATCGAGTCGACGACCTCGCCGTTGCCCATCCGCAGCCCCTCGCGCACGCGCGGCAGCAGGTACGGGCAGTTGCTCATCGACTCCATGCCGCCGGCGACGGCGACGTCGATGTCGCCGGCGCGGATGCCCTGGTCGGCGAGCATCACGGCCTTCAGTCCGGAGCCGCACACCTTGTTGATCGTCAGCGCGGCGACGTGGTCGGGCAGCCCGCCGTTGAGCGCCGCCTGCCGCGCCGGGTTCTGGCCGAGCGCCGGCCGACGACGACGTTGCCCATGATGCATTCGTCGACGATCGCCGGATCGATGCCGGCGCGGCGCACGGCCTCGGCGACGACCAGCGCGCCGAGCTGCGGCGCGGTGAAGTCCTTCGAGCGCGCCGAGGAACTTGCCGGTCGGCGTGCGGACGGCGCTGACGATGACGGATTCGCGCATGGTGAGACTTCAGATTGTCAGATTGCAGATCGAGATTGATTCGGCTCGCGACGTGACGCTCGACGCGCGTCGCGCCGAGCAGCGTTCGCAGGCGCTGCAGGATGCACCGGCGACGAGCGCTCGACTTCGCGCGCCCACTGCGGCGCTCGTCGGCGTCGACGAGCAGCACGCCGCCTTCGAGACTGGACGGTGGTCACGCGCTCGAGCGCCGGACCGACCGCCGCCCGCCAGGCGAAGTCGACCTTGCCCGCCGACAGCGGCGCGTCGCGCAGCAGCTCGACGAGCGGCGCCGGGCATCGCCGTGGCTGAATCGGACTCGCATCGAGATTCGATCCTATCATTGCGCCTGCATGCGCCTGATTCTCGCGTCCGCGTCGCCGCGCCGCGCCGAGCTGCTGCGCGCGGCCGGCTTCGCGTTCGACGTCGTCCGTCGCCGACGTCGACGAGCGGTCGCGCGCCGGGCGAGGCGCCGGCGACGTACGTGCGCCGGCTCGCGGCGGAGAAGTCGGCGCGCGGCGATGCTCGCCGGCAGGCCGGTCGGCGCGGCGAGTCGGGCGGCCGCGCGGATGTCGTCATCCTCGGCGCCGACACGGCCGTCGTCGTCGACGGCGAGATCCTCGGCAAGCCGCGCGACGACGCGGACGCCGAGCGGATGCTGCGGCGGCTGTCGGGCCGCGCGCACGAGGTGATGACCGGCGTCAGCCTCCGGCGCGGCGCCGACGAGCTCGGCCGTGTCGAGACGACGCGCGTCGCAGTTCGCGGCCGCTCAGCGACGACGACATCGCCTGGTACGTCGCGAGCGGAGAGGGGCGCGACAAGGCCGGCGCGTACGCGATTCAGGGCCTGGCGTCGCGGTTCATCCCGCGATCGACGGCTCGTATTCGCAACGTGGTCGGCCTGCCGGTCGCCGGCCGTGCACGCAGCTGCTCGCCGAGATTGCATCCGACGCGGTAGTCGGGCTATTCTGACGAGCAGCTCATTTCCCGGAAGTCCTTATGACACATCGATATATCAAGATCGGCGTGACCGGCGCTCGTCCTCGTGCTCGCCTTCGCCGGCCTGCTGTGGTCGCACGCTGCGCGACGGCACCGAGTACTTCAAGCACGTCGACGAAGTGATGAGCGAATCCGCAGGCAGTGGGAAGGCAAGCACGCTGCAGCTGCACGGCTTCGTCGTGCCCGGCTCGATTCTGCGCAAGCCCGACACGCTCGAGTACAAATTCAAGGTGCAGAACAATCCGTGAGGGCCGACCGGCGACGTCGTCGACGCGTCGTACACGGGCATCGTGCCCGACACGTTCAAGGACGAAGCCGAAGTCGTGCTGAAGGGACGGCTGACGCCGACGGCTTCCACACCGAGCCGAACGGCGTGATGGCGAAGTGTCCGTCGAAGTACGAAGCGACGAAGCCGGCGTCGCCGGCTCGTAGGACCGTCATGGCCTCACTCGGCTCGTTCCTCCTGCTCGCCGCGTTCGTCGTCTGCAGCTACGCGGCCGTCGATCTCGGTCGTCGGCGCGCGCCGGCGCTCGCGCCGGCTGATCGAGAGCGGCATCGGCGCGTTCTACCTCGTCGCCGCGCTGATGACGGTGCGCGTCGGCCGTCATGATCAACGCGTTCCTCACCGGCGACTACTCGATCAAGTACGTCGCGCACTACTCGGACAGCGTGCAGCCGCTCTTCTACAAGATCACGTCGTACTGGGGCGGGCTCGACGGCTCGATCATGTTCTGGGTGTTCCTGCTGTCGGTCTTCGGATCGATCGCGGTCTACGTGAACCGCGAGCGCCACCGCGAGCTGATTCCGTACGTCGTCGCGACCATCTCGACGGTGCAGATGTTCTTCCTGTTCCTGATGGTGGTGCACAAGAACCCGTTCACGACCTTCCTGACGAACGCGCCGGCCGACGGGCGAGGGGCTGAACCCGCTGCTGCAGAACTTCTACATGGCGATTCATCCGCCGTCGCTCTACACGGGCTTCGTCGGGATGACGATTCCGTTCGCGTTCGGCATCGCGGCGCTCATCACCGGCCACCTCGACGACTCGTGGCTGCGCGCCGTCCGCCGCTGGACGATGTTCAGCTGGCTGTTCCTGTCGTTCGGCCTGACGCTCGGGATGATCTGGGCGTACGAAGAGCTCGGGTGGGGCGGCTACTGGGGCTGGGATCCGGTCGAGAACGCCGGCGCTGCTGCCGTGGTTCACCGCGACGGCGTTCCTGCACTCGGTGATGGTGCAGGAGCGGCGCAGCATGCTGCGCGTCTGGAACGTCACGCTCGTCATCGTCACGTTCTTCCTGACGATCTTCGGCACGTTCATGACGCGCTCGGGCGTCGTGCAGTCGGTGCACGCGTTCGGCGAGGATCCGATGCTGGCGCGGCTGTTCACCGGCTTCATGGTCGTCGATCCTCGTCTTCAGCTTCGGGCTGCGTGATCTACCGGCTGCCGCTGCTGCGGGCGCGCAACGAGCTCGACTCGTGGATGTCGCGCGAAGCGGCGTTCCTCGTCGAACAACTGGATCCTGCTGTTCTCGGCGTTCTTCGTCCTCTTCGCGACGATGTTCCCGACGCTCAGCGAGGCGGTCACCGGCGAGCGCCTCACGGTCGGCCGCGCCGTTCTTCAACAAGTGGATGCTGCCGATCGGGCTCGATCCTGCTGTTGCTGACCGGCATCGGGCCGCTGCTCGCGTGGCGGAAGTCGACGCTCGACAACCTGCGCGACTCAGTTCCTGTGGCCGACGCTGGCGGCGATCGTCACGGCCGGCGCGCTCGCGGCGCTCGGCGTCCGCGTCTGGTCGTCCGGCCTGTGCTTCGCGCTCTGCGCGTTCGTGACCGGCACGATCGTGCAGGAGTTCTGGCGCGGCGGCAACGTGCGCCGGCAGCACGACCGGCACCGACTTCCTCACCGCGCTCGTCGGCCTCGTCGGCCGCAACAAGCGCCGCTACGGCGGCTACATCGTCCACGTCGGCATCGTGCTGATCTTCCTCGGCTTCGCCGGCAACGGCTTCAAGCGCGACGAGCAGGTGCTGCTGAAGCCGGGCGAGCAGACGACGATCGGCCGCTTCACGGTCCGCAACGACGGCGTCAAGGTCAGCGACGACGGCCAGAAGCAGATGGTCACCGGCGTACATCGCCGTCTTCGAGAACGGCAAGCAGATCGACACGCTGTATCCGGCGAAGTGGTTCTTCCGCAAGCACGAGCAGGAGCCGACGACCGAGGTCGCGATCCGCCGGACGTCGGCGGAGGATCTCTATCATCGTGCTCGCGGCGGACTCCGAGCTCGGCGACGCAGACGGCGAGCCTGCGAGATTCGTCGTCAACCCGCTGGTCAACTGGATCTGGTTCGGCTTCGGCGTGCTGGCGCTCGGCACCGGCATCGCGCTGCTGCCGGAGCGCGCCGTTCTCGTTCGCGCTCGCGAAGCTGCCGGCGCGAGGCGGCGGCGACGACCGTCGCGCTGCTGCTTGCGCTGCTGCTCTCGGCGGCGCGTCGCTGTCGGCGCAGGGCATGACCGGCGAGCGCCGACACGCAGACGTCGTTCTACGCCGCGCACGCCGTTCGAGAAGCAGCTGCAGCACGAGATCGTCTGCACGTGCGGCGCCTGCGGCCACACGACGATCGCCGAGTGCCGGAAGGATCCGTGCGCGACGTCGCACAAGATGCGCGGCGAACTGGCGGCGCTGATCGACCAGGGCAAGACGCACGACGAGATCATCCAGGCGTTCGTCGCGAGCTACGGCAGCCAGGAGATGCTCGGCGCGCCGATCGACAAGGGCTTCAACCGCCTCGCGTGGTTGTTCCCGTACGCTCGGCGGCGGGCGGCGCGGTCGCGATCGGCTTCGCGGCGGTGAAGTGGTCGCAGCCAGCCGCACGAAGCGCCGCCGCAGCCGCGACGCCGATCGATCCCGCCCTCGACGAGCGCCTCGACGATGAGCTCCGCGACCTCGACTGAGCCGGTCCGGCTGAAGCCGGACCCCGCACACGCGCTCGAACCGACGAATACGCTGCAGCCCTGGCAGTTCTTCGTGCTGGCGGCGCTCGGCTGCGCGACGGCCGTCACGTTCGTCGCGCGCGGCCAGGGCGTCACCGTCGTCGTCCTGCTCGGCGTTCTGATGGCCGCGACGGCGCTCGTCGGCCTTGCGGTGCTGCGCACGGTGCGTCCGCTCGTGTCGCGCGCAGGACGACCGCACCGCGATGATCGGCCAGCGCACGCGCGCGGCGCTCGAGCGCGAGAAGATGCTGGCGCTGCGCTCGATCAAGGAGCTCGAGTTCGATCGCGCGATGGGAAGCTGTCCGAAGCTGACTTGCAGGAGATGTCGGGCCGCCTGCGCGCGCGCGCGCGCGCGGCTGATGCGCCAGCTCGACGCCGGCGCCGGCTACCGCGAGCAGATCGAGCGCGAGCTTGCCGAGGCGCCTCGAGCGGACGCACGCCGATCACTGCAGCCGCCGCGCCGCGAACCGGCGCGCATCGAGAACGCCTGTGCGGCGTGCGCGACTATCAATGACCCCGATGCGCGGTTCTGCAAGGCGTGCGGGCACAAACTGTGAGCGCCGACGGATAGCGCGGCGGTCTGGCTTTTGTGCTCTGCGTCGCTGGGCGCGCTTCGCGGCGGAACGTCTTCACGCACAGTTCCAGATGCCCGATCCGAAGCAGATGTCGGGCATTCCGCGGCCGGTCGACGATCTGCCGGACGGCAACCGTCTCGGTTCGGCTGATCCGCGGCCAGCTGTCGAACAACATCACCGGCCACGACGTCGAGCTGCTTGTCAACGGCAAGACGCTGACGGTGAAGACCGACGAGGACGGCCGCGCGCGAGTTCAACAGGCTGGCGGCGGGCGACCACCGTGAAGGCCGCGGCGGACGTCGACGGCGAGCACCTCGAGTCGCAGGAGTTTCCGGCGCCCGAGGGCGGCATCCGGCTGATGCTCGTCGCGACCGACAAAGCCGGCTGCCGCGACAGCGCCGGCGGTCACCGGCGCAGGTCGCACATCGGCGGGCAGTCGCGCATCGTGATGCGAGCCGGGCGACGAAACGCTGTCAGCGTCTTCTACCTGCTGACGATCTCGAACGCGCAGCAGCACGCCGGTGAATCCGGCGTCGCCGTTCGTCTTCGACATGCCGGCCGGCGCGACCGGCACGAGCGTGCTCGAGGGATCGTCGCCGCACGCGACGCGTCAACGGCACGCACGTCACGGTGCAGCGGGCCGTTCCCGCCGGGGCAGACGTTCGTGCAGGTCGCCTGCGAGCTGCCGGTCAGCGGCGGCACGATGGATATCGTCGCAGCGCTTTCCGGCCGCTCTCGACCAGCTCGCCGTCGTCGTCAAGAAGGTCGGCGACACGAAGCTGACGTCGCCGCAGATCAGCGCGCAGCAGGACATGCCGGCCGACGGCGAGACGTTCATCGCCGCGACGGGCGGCGGTTCCGGCGGGCCAGCCGATCACATTGACGGTCACCGGTCTGCCGCACCACAGCCCCGCGCCGCGGTGGATCGCGCTTGATGCTCGCGGTCGCGATCATCGTCGATCGGCGTCTGGGCCGCGACGCAGGCGATCGGCGACGAGCACGGCCGAACGCAAGCGCCTCGTCGCGCGGCGCGAGAAGCTGCTGAACGAGCTCGTGCGCGCTCGAACAGCGACCGGCGGAGCGGGCGCCTCGAACCGGCGCGGTATGCGGCGCGCCGCGAGGAGCTTGTCGCCTCGCTCGAGCCGTTTACGGCGCGCTCGACGACGATACCGGCGTCGAGCCGGCGCAGGCGCCGCCGCGCCTTGCGCAGCGCACGTCGGCTCACGCGTGATCCCGACTTCGACCGCGTCCAGCTGATCGACGTCTCGCGACATTTCGGCCGGCGCCGCGCGCTGTCGCGCGTCTCGCTCACCGCGCGCGCGGGCGACATCGTCGGCCTGCTCGGCCCGAACGGCGCCGGCAAGTCGACGCTCATCGGCATGCTCGCGACGCTCGTCGCGCCGACGAGCGGAGAAGTCCGCTACGGCGAGCACACGGCGCAGTCGCTCGGCCGCGCCGCTGCGGGCGCGCATCGGCCTGCTCGCGCACGAGCTCACCTCTATCCCGAGCTGACGGCGCGGCAGAACCTCGCGTTCTTCGCCGCAGCTCTACGGCCTCGACCCGGCGACGCGGTCGACGACCGCGCTGGAGCGCGCGGACCTGGCGGATCGCGCCGACGATGACGTGTCGGGCTTTTCGCGCGGCATGCGCCAGCGGCTCGCGCTCGAGCGCGCGCTGCTGCACGCCCGCGGCTCGTCCTGCTCGACGAGCCGTTCACCGGCCTCGACGATCGCGCGGTCGGCGTCGTCGTCGGCGCGGCTGCGGCGCGCTCGCGGCCGACGGCGCGATCGTCGTCGCTGGCCACGCACGATCTCGATCTCGCCGACGGTCTCGTCACGCGCGTCGCGCTCGTTCGCGACGGCACGGCTCGTCGTCCGACGAGCCGGCGGCGCACGGTCTGCGCGCCCGCTACCGCGCGCTCGTCGGGACGGCGCGTCGATGTTTCTGGCGCACCGCGCTGCTCGTGCTTCGAAAGGACTTCGCCATCGAGGTGAAGAGCCGCGAGATCCTGCTACACGACGCTGTTCTTCGCCGTGTCGTGCGTGCTGATCTTCGCGTTCGCGTTCGTGAAGGAAGGGCGGCGCGCCGAAGACGCCGCGGCGGGCATTCTCTGGATCGCGATCGCGTTCGCCGGCACGCTGGCGCTCGGCCGCACGTTCGAGCGCGAGCGCTACGGCGAGACGCTGCGCGCGCTGCTGCTGGCGCCGGCGCCGCGCGCCGGCGCATCTACGTCGGCAAGCTGCTCGGCATGCTCGCTGCTGCTGGCGGTCGCCGAGGCTGCTGCTCGTGCCGCTCGTCGCGTTCCTGTTCCAGCGCGCCGCTGTTCGCGCGGCCGCTGCTGCTCGTCGGCGCTGCTCGCTGGCGGGCACGGTCGGGTTCGCGGCGGTCGGGACGCTCTTCGCGGCGATGCTGGTGCGCGTCGCGCACGCGCGACGTGCTGCTGCCGATCCTGTTGTATCCGATCACGGTTCCGGTCATCATTGCGGGCGTTCGCGGCACGGCGGCGCTGCTGCAGGCCGCCGCCGGACGAGCCGATGGCGACGATGTGGATCGGCATGCTGGTGGCGTTCGACGTCGTGTTCGTGACGCTGGCGCTGTGGACGTTCGAGCCGCTGATGACGGAGTGACGGATCGAGTAGGACACAGGACTGAGAACTGAGAACAGCAATGAAGAAGCTGTTCGTTCCGCTCCTGATCGTCGTCGCCGCGATGTTCGCCGTACGCGCCGTTCGTGATCGCGAACGCGCCGTACGAATCGACGATGGGGCTGGTGCAGAAGATCTTCTACTTCCACGTGCCGTCGTGGGTCGCGATGTTCACCGGCGATCGCGGTCTGCGGCATCGCGAGCGCGATCTATCTGTTCAAGGACAGCCGGCGCGCCGACCGCTATGCGGTGGCCGGCGGCCGAGCTCGCGGTGCTGTTCGGCCTGATGGGGCTCGTCACCGGGCCGCTGTGGGGGCGCAAGGCGTGGGGCGTCTGGTGGCAGTGGGACGCGCGGCTCACGATCGGCGCTGCTGCTCGAGCTGATGTTCGTCGGCGTACCTGCTGGTGCGGAAGTACGGCGGCCCGGGTCGGAGAAGCTGGCGGCGGCCGTCGGCGATCTTCGGCATGGCGACCGTGCCGTTCGTCTACAAGTCGGTCGAACATCTGGCGCACGATTCATCCGATGACGAGCGTCGTGCCGACGCTGCCGCGCGGCGATGGCGCGCGCCGTTCTGGTTCTGCGTGCTCGCGTTCATGCTGCTGTTTCGTCGCTGCTCTTGACGCTGCGCGTCGGACTTGGCGCAGCGTCAGGCGGCGCTCGACGAGCTGTATCTCGCGGAAGAGGACTGACGATGATGAGCGTTCTCGTCTGCTGTCGCGTTGCTCGTCGTGCCGCGCTCGTGCGTTGCAGCCGCCGCCGCCGGGCAGAACGAGTTCGTGCCGGTCAATCGGCTGCCGCCGCGCCGATCAGCTGCCGGCGGCGCCGCTGCTCATCGCCGCGTACGCGTTCGTCTGGATCGCGGCGTGTTTCTACCTCTGGTCGATCTGGCGCCGGCTCAGCAAGGTCGAGGACGAGATGCGGCGCTCGAGCGCGCTCGGGCAGTCGGTCGCCGGGCGCCAGATCGGCGCGATGACCGCCGGGCACTTCATCTTCATCCCGTCGGTCCTGCTGGTCGGCGTCGTCATCGGCTGGATTCTCGGCTCGCGCGCGGCGCGCGACGCATTCGCGGCGGAGCTGCGGACGGCGGGAGGAGAAGAGGACCGGAGGGGCGGGAAGGGCAGGAGCGGAGATAAGCCATAGCCTTCTCGGCCGACTGGTTTCCCGCCGTTCTAGCGTCCGAGCGCCAGCCGCTGCGCGAGCACGTCCGGCAGCCCCGCCTTCAGCAATCTTCGCCTGCGTCTCCGTCAATCGGGTAGTCGCACTCGAAACAGCTCAACTCGCCTCGCGTCGGTGTCGACGATCGCGTACGCGGCGCGCGGGTCGCCGTCGCGCGGCTGGCCGACCGATCCTGGGTTGACCAGATACTTCGCGCCCTCGCGCAATGACAGCAGCGATTCCGCCGCGTCGCGGACGCCCCGAGGCTGTCGAACGTCGCCGTCGACGAGCTCGAACGTGACCGGGATAGTGCGTGTGGCCGAACAGGCAGAGCGGCCGCGTGCGACATCTTCAGCGCGCGCACGGCGTCGAGCTCGTCGAAGATGTAGGCGTCCTCGTCGAACGGCGAGCCGTGGCAGATCTCGACGAGGTCGTCGACGATCGATCGGCCCCTCCGGCAGCGCGGCGAGCCACGTCGCGATGCGCCGGCGTCAGCGCGTCGAGCGTCCAGCGCGCCGCGCTCTTCGCGACGGCGTTGAAGCCTTCCGGCCTGCTCGAGGCCGCAGGCGACCTTGTCGTGATTGCCGCGGACGATCGCGACCGGCTCGAGCGCCTGGACGCGTTCGACCACCGGCGTTCGGATCGGCGCCGTAGCCGACCAGGTCGCCGAGCACGAGCGTCGCGGTCGTAGCCTCGCGCGGCCGCGTCGGCCAGGCAGGCGTCGAGCGCTTCGAGTTCGCGTGGATGTCGGTGAGGACGAGGTAGCGCATCGGGGTCGTATTCTCCTACGCTTCGAGCCAGTCGACCAGCTGCTCGACGAGCGCGTCGACGCTCGGCGCGGCCGGCGTCGAGCCGGACGTGCGCCTGCTCGTACGCCGCGCGCCGCAGATGATACAGCCGTTCGAACTCGGCGCGATCGGCGGCCAGCGGACGGCGGCCGTCGGCCGGCAGCCGCGCGATCAGCGCGATCGAGCGGCACGTCGAGCCAGACCGACACGCCGTCGCGGTTGATCGCGGCGCGGTTCTGCGGATCGACGAACGTGCCGCCGCCGGTCGCGACGACGAGGTGCCGCGGGCTCGAGCTGCTCGAGCGAGCACGGCGCGCTCGGCCGCGCGGAAATACGGCTCGCCCTGCCGCGCGAAGATGTCCGCGACCGTCATGCGCTCGCGCGCTTCGATCAGCTCGTCGATGTCGACCGCGCGCCAGTCGAGGCGCCTGGCGAGCGCCCGCGCGACGGTCGTCTTGCCCGCGGCCATGAAGCCGACGAGGTAAATCTTGTCGGCCTTCACGCGACGAGCCGCTCCAGCGTCTCGAAGAAGCCGGGATACGAGATGGCCACCGCGTCCGCGCCGTCGATCGTCGACGGCTCGCTGGCGCCGAGCGCGGCGATGGCGAACGCCATGGCCATCCGGTGATCGCCGCGCGCGTCGGCGACGCCGCCCGCAGGCGCGCCGCGGCGGCCGTCCGGCCGCGCACGACGAAGCCGTCGGCGCGCTCGTCGGCGTCGATGCCGAGCGCGCGAAAGCCGGCGACGAGCGCCGCGATGCGGTCGCTCTCCTTGACGCGCAGCTCGCCGGCGCCGCGAACGGTCACCTCGCCGCCGTGCGCCGCCAGCGCGGCGATCGCCGGCAGCTCGTCGATGAGCCCGGGCACTTCCTCCGGCGCGATCTCGACGGCGCCCGGCGCGATCGCCCTCGACGATGATGGTGCCGCGCGGCTCGCCGCGCCTCGACCGCCGTGCGCTGGACGGTCGACGCGCGCGCCGAACCGCCGCAGCACGTCGACCAGCGCCGTCCGCGTCGGATTCAGCCCGACGTCGTCGATCTCGACGCGCGAGCCCGGCAGCGCGGCGGCGCGCGACCATCCAGAACGCGGCCGACGAGAAGTCGCCGGGCACCGACAGCGTCTGCGCCGGCGAGGCGCTGGCCGCCGGCGACCGACACCGTCGAGGCCGTCGACGCGCGACCAGGCCGCCGAACGCGCTGAGCGCCCGCTCGGTGTGGTCGCGCGTCTGCGCCGGCTCGGTCACGCTCGTCGTGCCCGTCGGCGTGCAGCCCCGCGAGCAGCACGGCGCTCTTCACCTGCGCGCTCGGCACCGTCGGACGGTGAGCAATCGCGTGCAGCGGCGCGCCGTGGATCGTCAGCGGCGGCGTGGCCGTCGGTCGCGTCGATCCGGGCGCCCATCCGCGCGAGCGGCTCGATGACGCGCCGCATCGGCCGGCGCGAGAGCGACGCGTCGCCGATCAGCGTGGCGCGAAAACGGGCTGGCCGGCCAGGATCCCGGCCAGCAGCCGCATCGTCGTGCCGGAGTTGCCGGCGTCGAGCGGCGCGGCGGGTGAACGAGAGCAGCCGAAGCCTCGTCCCAGTACAGTGACGGCGCCATCGGGCTGTCTTCACGATCTCGACGCCGAGCTGCCGCAGGCAGGCCAGCGTCGACCGGCAGTCGGCGCCCGGCGCGTAGTTCGTCAGCTCCGAAGGACCCGTCGGCGAGCGCGGCCAGCAGGGCGTAGCGGTGCGAAATCGACTTGTCGCCGGGAACGCGCAGGCGTGCCTGCCAGGCGGCGGGCCGGCGTGATCGTGGCGGCGGAGAGCGGCGGCATCCGACGACGATCTTACGCCACGCGGCTTGACATCGCCCAACAGATGGGATAAGTAGGTCACGCGACACGCTTTGACGGCTCACGGTCATCAGGTCGTTCGGCTCGAGTTCACCAGCGCGTTCGACATGCTGGATTTCGTCCAGGTGGTCAGCGACCACCTCGCGCGCGACATCGGCCTCGACGAGGACGCGCATCCACTGGGTCGAGCGTCGCGATCCGCGAGTCGGTCATCAACGCGATCAAGCACGGCAACCAGCAGCGACGCGAGCAAGCACGTGTTCGTCGAGTTCGAGACGACGACCGCGACGGCCGTGCCCGAGCTGATCGATCCGCGTCCGCGATCAGGGCGCCGGCTTCGACCCGGACGACGTCGCCGATCCGCTCGCGCCGGAGAACCTGCTGAAATCGAGCGGCCGCGGCATCTTCCTGATCCGCAACTTCATGGACGACGTGCAGCTGCAGCGCGCGCCCGAAGGCGGCATGGAAATCCGCATGGTCAAGCGCGTCCAGCCGCCGACGCCGGCCGATCCGTCGGCCTGAGTGCCGCTCCGATCCGCGTCTTCCTCGACCACCGCCATCGAAGCGGTCGTCCAGGCCGGCGACCTGCAGATGGCGCGCTTCGGCCGCGACATTCGCGTCGACAAGAAGGGCACGATCGATCTCGTCACCGAGGTCGACGTCGCGGTCGAGCGCATGTTCCGCGCGCTGATCGCCGAGCGGTTTCCCGATCACGCAGATCCTCGCCGAGGAGCTCGGCGGCAGCGGCGGCGGCGCCCGCCGGGCCCGTGCTGGGTGTTCGATCCGATCGACGGCACGACCAACTACGCGCACGGCCTGCCGATCTTCTGCTCGTCGCTGGCGCTCGAGATCGACGGCGTCGCGGAGGTCGGCGCCGTCTACGATCCGAACGCGCAAGGAGCTGTTCACGGCCGAGCGCGGCGGCGGCGCGTTCCTGAACGGCACGCCCGCTGCGCGTGTCCGTCCGCGCTGACGCTCGTCGACGCGATGCTGGTCACCGGATTTCCCTACGACGTGCATCAGCGCGTCGACGAGATCGTCGGCCTGTTCGGCGCGTTCGTCGGCACAGGCGCGCGCCGTGCGGCGGCTCGGATCGGCGGCGATCGATCTGTGCTACGTCGCCGCCGGACGCATGGACGGCTTCTGGGAGAGCGACCTGAAGCCGTGGGACATCGCCGGCGGGCGCGCTGATCGTGGCCGAGGCGGGCGGACGCGTGACCGACATCGACGGCGGACCGTTTCAGTCGCGCGGCAGGCGACGTGCTGGCCACCAACGGACACCTGCACGACGCGATGCTCGAAACGATCCAAAGGCAAAAGGCAAAAGGCAAAAGGCAGAAGTAAAGGCGGAAGTGGGAGTGATCGCTTTTGCCTTCTGCCTTTTGCCTTTTACCTTTGAGCGTTTTCGCCTGAAGTGGACGGCCTGATACCCGAGTGAGACAGCAGCCGCCCAAACACGGCTTTTGCAGGCCTTTTCCGCCGCGGTTCTGGCATTTCTCATGCTACTCCTGAGCAGCAAAGGAGCTGTGGCTCATGCGTCGTTCGATTGTCCGTAGTTGCATTCGTATCGTCTCTTCGCGGTCGCCCTCGCGCCGGCAGCGTCGGCGCAGCAGTCGGTGAATTTCTCGATCGGCGGCTTTTTTCCCGAAGGTAGCCAGCTGTCGAACGGAGTGGTCACCGGACGATCCACGAACGACGTGTTCTCGGAACAACAGCGATTTTCTCGGCTTCGACTTCCACGATTTCCACGGCGTGACGTTCGGCGGGGAGTGGCTCGTCGGGCTCGGCGACAAGTTCGACGCCGGCCTGGGCCTCGGTTACTACAGTAAGACGGCGCCGTCGATCTACTTCGACTTTGTGAACGCCGACGGTTCCGAGATCGAGCACGATCTCAATCTCCGCATCGTCCCGTTCACCGCGACGGTACGTTTCCTTCCGCTCGGACATCGTGCTGCGTTCGTGCCGTACATCGGCGGTGGCGTCGGCGTGTTTACCTGGCACTACAGCGAGAGCGGACAGTTTCTCGCGACCGACAACTCGATTTTCCGATCGACGTTCACCGGCAGCGGCAGCGCGACCGGTCCGGTGATCCTCGGCGGCGTTCGCGTGCCTGTCGGCCGCGTCGAGCCGGGGTTCGAAGTGCGATGGCAATCGGCCCACGGAGACTTGCCGACCGACTCGTTCACGGATCAGTTCGGAAATTCGCAGCGCGTCGATCTCGGCGGCATCAGTTATCTGTTCACCGTGAACTTCAGATTCTGAGACAGCGTCTCAAGGCTGGCTCTTGCCCTTGTCGTTTCTGCGGTAGAGCGCCAGCCCCGCGCCTTCGCACACGCGCGAATACCCGTCGAGCAAGTGCGGCTGCTCGCGCGCTCGAACCGCGAGCATGTCGCCGCCTTCCGCCTTCTCCTCGATCAGCATCCAGCCGGCATATGGCTCGCGGCGTCTCGAGCGCCGCGAGCCAGATGTCGCCGTTGCCCTCGTGCAGGAAATCGCGGATGTGAAATCCGCTGGCGGACGCCTCCTGCATGTAGTGGCCGAGCGATCCCATGCTCGCCATGATCTTCTCGCCGTCCCGCTTCGCCGAGAGACAGTCGGTCACGCGTTGACGCGCGGGCGCGTTGGGACGGTCCCACTGCGCTTCGACCACCATCGGCGCGCTGCGATCGAACGGCCGCAGATCATACGCGGCGACCAGAGCGATGACGACGGCCGCGACGGGCGCGGCGCGCCGATAGGCGCCGGCGAGCAACGCCGGCGCCGATCGCTTCGATCGCGATGAGCGGCACCATGTAGCGGATCCGGAACGGATGGCCCTTTACGAACGCCGCCCAGGGCAGTGCGGCTGTAGCGGCCAGCGACAGCGCGATCAGTGCGCTCGAGCGCTGCGCGCTGATCAGGCCGGTCATCGCCATCGACGCCGAGGCCAACGGCCGCCAGCCAGACCGTCAGCGTGCCGCTCAGCATTCGCGACACCCCAACCGATTTCCTTCAACGCGAGCAGCGGCTGCCCGAGCGCCTTGTTTTCCGGTACGAAGAATCCGCTCGCGACGAACCATTGGCCGACGACGACGCGGCTGAAGACGGCGAAGGCCGCGATCGCGACAGCGGGGTAGATCGGCGATTGCCGCCGTTCGGCGGACCGCATCCGAGCGGCGTCGCCCCCCGGCGCCACACGCGTCCATGCGGCGCCGCAAGAGCGCAGCACGTGACCGGCCACGCCTCGTAGCGCGTCAGACACGCGAGCGCAAACGCCCAGCCTGCACAGGTCGCATGCGACTTGACTCCTGCCTGCGTCTCGCGGGTCTGAAGATCCTCGCTCCAACGAATCAACAACGCCACGGCGACCGTCGTCGTCGCCAGCAGCAGCGGCTCGGTCATCGGCGTCGCCTGCAGGTACAGGACGTTCGGATTCAGCGCGAACACCGCGACGGCGGCGAGCGCTCGCCGCGCCGCGAGCCGGTCAGCGTGCCTGACGATCCACGCAATCGCGCACCGCGGTCGACCGCGAACGACGCGATCGAGATCGCCACGGCAGATGCGCCTGTTCGATAGAACAAATCGATCTGCACGGGAATCGCGTTCAGGAGGTGCGGCAGCGGCAGCCACACCGCGCCGATCTGCTGCCATCCGGGCGTGATGCTGTCGATGATCCGCCGCGCGACGACGAGATGGCCGCGCGCGTCGTAGTGGCTGAGCGTGAGGCCGAGGCGGTGATAGTGGAGCGCAGCGATCGTGCCGACGATCGCCGTCACAATACCGGCGAGAATGTGCACGGCGCTCCTCACACGAACGGCGCCGTGATGCTCGATCCGCACGCCTTATCGTACTGTGGTCGCCCGTGGCGACCGCAATAATCGCGTCTCAGCGCACCTCGATCACGCTGATCGGATGAATCTCCATCCAGCCGTGATTAGTGTCCAGAACGTAGCTGCCAGTCACCTGCACGTGCGTACCGACCGGTGGGAGCACGATCAGCGACGGCAACCCCTGGCAGGCAGGCACGGCGGCCGGCGTGTCGGGCTGAATCGGCGCTTGACAGATCGCTTCGATGTTGAGATTGCCACTCAGTTTCGAGACGTTGCCGCTATTCAACAGATTCGCAAACTGCGGATCCAGTGCAAACTCCATGTCGATGTCGCCGTCGTCGCTCGCGTGCTGGTTGATGATCGTTCCCGTGACCGTCATGCACGATGCCATGACCTTGAGCCGCGTCGGATCGTAAACATTGTTCCAGAGCGAAGGATTGCATTGTGGCTGCGCGGCGACCGCAGTCGTCGGGCTCGAACCGGAGCCGCCGCACGCCGGCGTGGCGAGTATCGCCATCGCGAGCCCGAGAGCGGGCATGAGAGGCGTTCGACGGCCGCACTCGAGGGGCTGCATGAAGCTGAGCCAGTCTGATGCGTGTGCCAGCCTCGTGCCAGCCGCCAGCTCTTACGGTTTCCAAACTAGAATCATGTGTTTCTATGCCCAGATTCGTCGGCCGGCTGCGGGCGCTCGCACTGGCGCTCGGCGCGCCCGGTCTCTTTCTCGTCGCGTTCCTGGATTCGTCGGTCTTGTCGTTGCCGGAAATCGCCGACCTGCTCGTCGTCTACATGGTGATGCAGCACAAAGGTCGCCTGCTGTTCTATGCGGCCAGCGCGACGCTCGGATCGGTCGCCGGATGCGTGTTCCTGTATCTCATCGCGAAGAAAGGCGGGGATGCGCTGATCAAAGGCCGGTTCGCCTCGGCGACGGTCGAGAAGACGCTCGAGACGTTCCGCAGGTACGGAGTGATGGCGGTGTTGATTCCCTCGCTCCTTCCGCCGCCCGCGCCCTTCAAAATATTCGTTCTCCTGGCCGGCGCCGCGGGCATCAGCCTCGCACGATTTACGACGGCCATCGCCATCGGTCGCGGGGCGCGGTACCTCCTCATCGGCCTGCTCGCGGTCCGTTACGGCGAACGCGCAACGTCGTACCTGCACGAACATGCCGCCTCGCTGTCGTGGGGCGTCGCGGGTGGACTCGTCGCGGTGCTCGTGGCATATCTTCTGTGGTCCAAAGCACGCGCCGCGAAACGCCGATAAGATGAGGACCGAGAGCCTTGCAAACTCCTGACGTCAGCATCGTGATACCGGTCAAGAACGAAGGGCCGGGACTCGTCCAGCTCCATCGCGAATTCTCCGACACCATGGCGCGGTGGGGGCGGCCGTACGAGCTCATCGTCGTCGACGATGGCAGTACGGATGAGAGCTTTGAGTACCTCGCGAAATTGCAGGCGCTCGACCCGCATCTGCGCGTCATCCGTCTGCGACGTAATTTCGGCCAGACGGCGGCCTTTGCGGCTGGGTTCGACCACGCGCGCGGACGACTCATCGTGACTTCCGACGGTGACCTCCAGAACGACCCGCGAGACATTCCTACGATGATCGAGATGATCGACCGCGGGTACGACATTGCGTGCGGCTGGCGGAAGGAACGAAAGGACAAATTCGTTTCGCGCCGGCTGCCGTCGATGATTGCGAACGGCCTCATCTCAACGGTGACCGGCGTTCACCTGCACGACTACGGCTGCTCGTTGAAGATCTTCCGCGCGGAAGTGGTGAAGGGCATGCGCCTTTACGGCGAGATGCATCGATTTCTGCCGGCGATCGCAAGCGATCAGGGCGTCAAGATCGCGGAAGTCGTCGTCAACCACCGACCTCGACAGTACGGGAAATCGAAGTACGGCATTGGCCGTACGATTTCAGTACTGCTCGACCTGCTGACCGTGAAATTTCTACTCAGCTATTCGACGCGTCCCGTTCAGATATTCGGACGCATCGGATTTCTGATGGGCATTCCCGGCGCCGCGATTCTCGCGTGGCTCGCGTACGTTCGCCTCACAGGGCAGGAAGCGATCGGCAATCGTCCGTTGCTGCTGTTCGGAATTCTTCTGGTGTTCACGGGCGTTCAGCTCGTCACGATGGGGCTTTTGGCCGATCTTCAGGCGCGGACCTATCACGAATCGCAAGGGAAGCCGATATACGCAGTGCGCGAGATTTTACAGTCCGAAGGTGCGGTAATGCCTTGACGAAGCGATCACAAATCCGTATTCTTTAGCCCTCTCCACGCCAGCGGCAAGCCTCCCAGCCTTTGTCGCGGCTACGTGCATTCGAACGTTACGTTAACCGCGGTAGGAGCACATGAAGCTGAAGTTTGTTTCGATCTGGAGTGCGCTAGCTCTCCTTGCTGGCGCCGCGGCGTGCAGCAAGTCGAGCCCGACAACCCCGTCCTCGTCGGACAACACCGCGCAGAGCGCGACGGTCTCGCTGGGAAAAACGGGCGTGACGCTGACCACACCGTCGGTCGTGTCGCCTCCGGACGGCCAACAGTTCAAGTTCTCCGAGCAGCCGATCAAGCTGACCGTCGCGAATGCAGTCACGAGCGGCAGCACGCCTCCGGCGTATACGTTCGAAGTCGCAACCGATGGCGGCTTCGCGAATATCGTCTACAGCAAGGCGGGCGGCAGCACGGGGACCGGCAACAATCAGCAGACGCAGGCGATCGATAAGCTCGCCGGGGCGAAAACTTACTTCTGGCGCGCGCGCGCGATCGTTGGCGACGCGCAGGGTCCGAACACGAAACCTCGCAGCTTCAGCCTGGGTCCGGAAGTGATCCTGCAGCCGCCGGCGCTCGTCTCGCCGAATCAGAACGGCACGCTCAACGGCACCGGCCCGCTCGTGGTCAACAACGTGGGACGCTCGGGCCCGGTGACGCAGGTGAGTTACAGGTTCGACATCTCCGATACCGTCCGGCTTTGGCACCATCGCGTTCTCGACGACGGTGCCCGAGCAGGGGGGCAGCCAGACCGTGGCTTCGGTGAACGGGAATCTCAACAACAACGCGACATACTTCTGGCGCGTTCAAGCGATCGACAGCGGCAGCGGTGTGACCAGCGCGTTCTCGAGCGTGTTCTCGTTCAAGTACGTCGCCTTCGACATGCATCAGGCGATCATCTTGAACTCACCGTCCGACCTGGCCAACTGGGGCCAGACCGGAAAGATTACGAGCGTGGTCTTCACGCCGAGCGCGTTCCTCGTCGATTTCGACAAACGGGACGGACCTGATCGGTGGCCGGATACGCCGTTTGGCGATGGCACACTCGAATACACGCTCGGGATGTGCCTCAATTTGAGCAGCCACTGGTATTGCACGGCGGCCGTGCAGTTCTGGTTCGGCCGCGAGCTCGAAGCGTCGGGCGTCCCGTCGAGCGTTTCGCAGTCGTGGTTTTATGATCCGGCTCGCTGGGGACCGATGGCCGGCTACCAGCCGTCGGACGGTGAAACGGTCGGCGTCTTCGCGTGCGCAGGCAACTGCCGGAACAACACCGCGGGTGATGCGTCTTACGTGAAGGAACGGACGAACGTCGCGCTCGTGCCGTGGTCGAACGGCGGCGGCCCGAGCTATACCTTCTCGAACGGCGTCATTCGCAAGCACTGACAGCGACTTTCGCGTAGTAAAAGGCGCGTCCACGATCTGGACGCGCCTTTTGTTTTTTCACCGCACTTCAATCCAGCAGCCAAGGAAGCGCACGTCCGTGCTGCCACGTTCGTATTCGGTCGGCCGGGCGCCCGACGAGGCGCTGATGCGGAGCGTCTCCGCCCGTCGATTCGGATCCATCGGCAGATCGACCAATCGCTCTTCGCCGGGGTTGAGGCTGAGTTCCTGACGCCATCCCTCGCCTTCGAGCCGCACGTGATTGCGCACCGGCGGCGTGCGCACGAACAGGCGGAGCGGCGCGGAGCTCTCCCGCGTGACGACGAACGTGGCGGACGAACTTCCGGCAATCCAGGCGCCCGTCGCTTCCATGAACGCGTCCCCGTTCATCAGGAACACGACCGCCGGGCCGTAGCGCGCCGCGTTTTCAGGCCGACGCGTGAACGGCTTCTCTGACGATCGCATGCCCCGAACAGGCGCGACGGTCAGGCGATCAACGGTCGATCTCGCCCCTGCTTCGATGTCGATGATTGCGGCGGCGCTCGGCATGGGCAACGTGATCGCGTGGCGAACGGACCCACTCTCCCCGGCAAGCGGCCAGGTCCACTGCGGCCCGAAGGTTGGATCAACCGTAACGACACGTGTCCTGACGTCGGCGCTGTCAGGGTCGCGTCGATCGCGTACGTGCCGGCCGGCAGCCGACGGAGAACGAGCAGCGGTGCATCAGCGGCCATCGACGAAGGCTGGATATCGGCGACGGTTAGACGAGAGAGCAGGGCAGAGATCGGCAAACGGGCGAACGGAGAGAGCGTCATCGCCATCTGCCGCGAGCCCGGATCGTACTTCGAGAGCAGTGCGAGCGTCGCGCGATCCGGCGTCAATGGATCCGCCGCGTTCAGCCGCCAGACGAGCGTCACCGCCAGCATCGCGGCAAGAGCCGCGGCCGCGCCGGCGATCGCGGTCACCGACCCCGCTGCGAGACTCGCGCTTGACGCCTGGACCGATGTTCGGCGACGAGCGGCGGCGAGGGTCACGGCAACAACCAGAGCGATCGCACCGGCCCACACCGCGCCATTTTCGATCGCGCGAAGAGTCGTCGTTTGAAACAGGCTCGGGAATGCGGTCGTGAGGTTCACAGCCGGCGCGAGCCAGAGCAGGAGCTTCGACGCGCCGTCGCGGCTGTTGTACAGGAGCGCGCCGCGCTCGACGGCAACCACAGTCGCCGTGATCGATGCGGTGAGGAATAACGCCCCCAGGCCGAGGATGCGCCCTCCGCGGCCGGCCGACTGGAACCAGACGCCGGCAGGAATCGCGAGCGGCAGCACGATCAGCGTGAGAAATCGGGCGGGCGAGCTGAAGCCGCCCCACCACATGTAGAACGCCGCGACGGCGAGAGCATAGGGGACGATGAGCACCGCGAGCTCAACCGCCAGGCGCGGCGCACGCCGCGAGAGCGTGACGAAGCCGACGATCGCGCACAAGTACACCGGCGCGTTCGACAAGAGCCCGAACTGCTGATCGACGAGCAATCCAGGGACGCCGCGCACGAGATTCGCGATCTCGCTCTGCGTGTGACCCCCGTACGGCGCACGCGGATCGGGCGTTCCGTAAATTGCGTAGAAGAACGCGAACCATGCGAACGCGGAGACAACCGGCGCGGCCAGAAGCGCTGTCGCGCGGCGAACGAGGCGGCCGCGGTCGCTTCTAGCGAGGATGAGCACCGCGAGAACCGCCGCCGCGATCGAAAACCGCGTGTGCAGCCAGGGCAGCGCGGCTAGCGCCAGGCCGGTCGCGAACAGGCGGCGATCCGATGCGGCGCCGCCGGCGACGAGCGTAGCGACCGCCATCATCACGATCGCCGCGCCCGGCGCATCGGGGTAGGCGATGAACGACTGAAAAAAGAACGGCGCCGACAGCGCGATGCGTCGCCCAGCCGAACCAGCTGGCCGCTGCATCGCCGGTCATTTTCCACACCGCCGTCCACGCGACGCCGGTCGCCGCGGCGCTCAATAGCGCGAGGAAAACAATCGACGCCGGGATATCCGAACAGCGCAAAGGCCGGAATGACCGCGAACGAAAGCCCTGGCGCATGAATCGAATAGATCTCGTCGTCCGTGCCGCGTTTCAGGTAATCCGGTCGGAGGTCGCCCCCGTAGTACGCGTGGTAATCGCCTCGACGATGGTTGTTTTCGATTTTCAGATCGTGATCGAGGAGCAGGCTCTGTGTGATGACCAGGTAGTGCGGCTCGTCGCCTTGAGGCAATTGTGGAGACACGGCCCATGCCGCCGAGAGATACAGGACCGCCGCGGCGATCGCCGCGAGAAGCGGCGCGCGTTTTGAATCGATCGCCGCGCGTCGACACCACACCGGAGCACCTGCGGGCACCAAAGGCACTGCGATGGCCAGAACGATGGCGACCGACAGCCACCCGGCGATCGGACCCGTCCAGACGAGGAATGCGGGGGCGATTCGGGGTAACCACGGAAAAACGGCAAGGCCTCCGAGGAACAGAGGCGTCAGGCACGGTGTGCGACGCGAGGACGCGACCGCGACCGCGAGCAGCGCCGCGATTGCCAGCCACCATGGTGATGGGAGCAGGCCGATGCGGCCGACGTGGTGGTCCGCGGCTGAGCCGGCGATCGCACCGGTCGAGAGCCACCAGCCGAGAGCGCCTGTCAGCGTGGCCGCAAGCGTCAGAAAGGAAAGCCGCTTGGCGGCCATGCGGCGCGCATGGTACCATACGCCTCCCCGCGACCGATTGCCCGGCGCACCCAGCCCTGGGCCTGCTCTAAACAGATTTTTCTGTTCGTCCGATACACAGAGTTGCGCACTGGTGCGTGAACTCACCGCTGCGCGGAACCCGTGTCTCCAGGTGCTTGCATGTTGAACAAGATATTTGCCGTCGCCGGAGGATGCGCTGTCGCAATCGCGCTAACCGGCTGTGAGGCCACCAAGAGCTCGAATCCGCTCGCCCCGACCGTCGCGGGGCCGATTCCCGGCGTGAACATCACCATGCCGGCGGCCGTGGATCCGTCGACCGGCGCAAAAATCCCGGTCGACAAGCAGCCGATTACGTTGACCGTCGTCAACGCCTCGACGAATGGCGTCCGGCCGTTGAGCTACGTCTTCGACGTAGCAACCGACGCTGATTTCACGAACAAGGTATTTTCGCGCGACGGCGTCGCGCCCGGCGACGGTCGCACCAGCCTGCGTTTGCCCGATTCGCTCGCGACGGGCCGCAGCTACTACTGGCGCGCTCGTGCGCAGGACGGCGCGAACACCGGGCCGTTCACGCGCGCCGATCAACTTCAACGTTTTCACGCCGATCGTCATCCTCGCCCCGGGCCTCGTCTCGCCGCTAGCGAACGCGGTGGTCGACAGCCTCCGGCCGACGTTTGTCGTGACCAACGCCGCCGCGGTCTGGACCAGTCGGGGCGGTCAGCTATCAAATCGAGATCAGCGACAACGACGACGTTCGGCAACTCGCATCGCGGTCTGGACGGCGGCCGAGCAGCCGAACCAGACGTCGCTGCGTCACGCCGATCGACCTCGCGCCTGCGCAGCGTTTACTTCTGGCACGCTCGCGCATTCGATCCGACGACCACCGGCCCGTGGTCGCCGGCACACTGTCGTTCACGACGCCGGCCGGAGGCGGGTGCCGGCGGTGGCGGGCCGGCGCCCGTCGTCAGCGGTCCCGCGCCGGGCGACGCGATCAATCTCAACCTGGCGAGCGTTTACAACTCGCCGTCGGACATCGCGAGCTGGCCGGCGACGTGCGACGATCACGTCGCTGACGATGTCGAATTCGCGCCGGCCTCTCATTCCATTTCACGACACCGAGAACAGCTGGCCGGATGTCATCCCGCCGGGATTCAGCGGGCCGCTGCAGTACACGGTCTGGGCGGTCGTGAACGTCAACGGATCGTGGAACACATCGGGATTCATCCAGATGTGGCGCGGCCGCGCGCAGCACGGGCGCGCCGATCCTCGCCGACTTCGCCGATCAACTGGGCGTACGACGCGCGGTGGGGACCGATGGCTCACTATCAGCCGCACGCGGGCGAGCAGATGGGATTCTTCCTGTCGGCCGGCAACGCGCGCGGCGAATCGGGAGTGAGCTCCGTGAAGGAGCGCACCAACGTCGTTCTCGTATCGCTGCCCGCGGGAGATTCGGGAGTGTTCAGTTTCTCATCCGCCTTCATGCCGTTCCGGCGTTGATTGAGTGTTGATGTGGGGGCGCCGCGCGCGGCGCCTCCGCCTTGACCCCTTTTGCACGCCCACGCTAGTGTGTAAGTCGAGCTTTGCGCCGCACACCCCGATCGTTCATCGCTCTCCTTATCACCTGTTTCGGCGCGGCGCTACTGCAAGCATGCGGCGATGATCGTACGCCGGTCACGCCGACGCCGGATCCCGGCGCCCCGAAACTGACCTGCCCGAGCACGGTGTCGGCCACATCGCCAGCCGGCGCGGCGGTGCCGGTCGTTTACCAACTGCCGACTGTGAGCGGTGGCCTGCCGCCGCTCGTCGGCCCGACGTGCACGCCGGCCACCGGATCGAATTTCACGCCCGGGACGACGAGCGTCGCGTGCGCCGTTACGGATGCAAAGGCGCGTGGGGATGTCTGTTCGTTCAGCGTGACCGTCACGATTCCAGCCAAGTTGAGCGTCTCGCGTTTCGTCGCGTTCGGCGACAGCATCACCTGGGGTGAAGACGGCAGGAACTCCGCATCAGAGAGCGCCTCAGGCGGACAGCGGTTTCATCCTGAAGTGCAGTTCGACACACCCGACACTTACCCCGGCGCCCTGCAGACCGAGCTCGACGCCAGGTACACGGCGCAGGTGCCTTCAGTCGTCAACGTCGGCTCGGTCGGTGAAAAGGTGCTCGACCCGGCGACGTTCCCGCGATTCATCCGTGACACGAGCGGTCCCTACGATGTCGTGCTTCTGATGGAGGGCGCCGACGACTTGGCCCCGACAACGAGCGCTGCGTCGATCGCCGCCGGTTTAGGCCGCATGATCGACAACGCGAGAAGCCGTGGGTTGAGGGTGTTTCTGGCGACTATTCCGCCGGAGAACGCAAGCTCGCCGTGCATCCCGTCCGTGTCGCGGAGGCAACGCCGGGCTTGTTTCGCCGCTGAACGACCAGGTACGCTTGCTCGCCGCGTCCAAAAGCGTTCCGCTCGTCGACGTCTTTCAGGCGTTCCACGGCGACGTGCTGACGCTCATCGGTCCAGACGGGCTGCATCCGACGGCAGCCGGCTATCACGTCATCGCCGACACGTTCTTCGCGTCCATCAAGCAGACGCTCGAGACCTCGCCGCCAATTCCGGCCACGACATCGACATCGTTCAAGGCGCCGTTCGTCGCTCCACCCCGGCGTCCACGTTAACGTTCTGTGGACGTCTGACTGCGCGAACGAGCGCAACGCCGCAAAACGCCCACACAATCGCGAGCGGCAGCAGGCTCGCGTGCCCGCGCAAGCCTATCTTCATTCCGAGATTGAACGCGGCTCGCGGCTCGTGGTGGCCGCGAAAATCCAGATCCACGCCGCCCGACGCCATCGTCTGCGTGTTGAGCGCGAGATCGCCGTCGCGAAACGCCGGCCACAGGAACTCGCGCCACGGGATGCTGAATATTCGCCGGCGGCAGCGGCATCGTCGACACCGCGACGAGCGTGATCGCGACGCCGTAAGCGGACAGGCACGCGAGAATCCATCGGCCGATGCGCGGCGAGGATGTCCAGAGCGCGGCGAGCCCGAGCGAAAGAAACGGAATCGCCGGCGACGCGTGCCGCGGGCCGTACGACCAGCCGCCTTCCCAGTACGCGTAGCTTGCGTTCAGCAGCACGAAATAGACGGCGATAGCCGACGCGACGAGAGCCGCCACTCGGCGGCGATCGAGCATCACGAGTGACGTCGCCGAAGACGGCGTGGAAATCTTCGGCCTGATGCAGGAGCAGCGCCAGTCCGAGAGGCGCGACCGCAAGCGTGGGCGCGAGCGGAAGAAGCCCGCGATAGTCGCCGAAAAGAATTCTGCGGAGCCGGATCATTTTCGGGCAGCGTCACCCCGAAAACGCCCTGCTGCATACCAACGTATCCTTGTTCGCTCGAGTACGCGATGTGCAGCGGCGACCCGAAGCACGCGTATTGATACGCCATCAGGACGACACCGGTCGCCAGCGCACCCGCCGTCATCGCGCCGAGAACGCGGACCGCGCGGGCACGGCCGAGCGGCCATGCGTGCCACGCCGCGAGCAGCGCGAGAAGAACGGCGGGAATCGCGGCGGGAAATTCCGACACCGTGGCCCAGCCGGCGGCGAGCCCGACCGTCGCGCCGAGTCGGACGTCGTGAGATTCATCTGCCGCGCCGATACGCAAGGCCGCCGCAAACGCGAACGACAAGCAGCGCCGCGGCGAATGCGTGGCCGATAAAGATCGTTGCGAGCGTCCAGATCGGCGTCGCGAGCCCGAACGTGAGGGCCGCGAAGAGTGCCCCAGCGGTGCTCGCGCCGAGCTCCAGTGAAAGCGTGAACAGGCAGACGCCGGCGAGCGCCGTCAGCAGGCCTGCCGTGAACACCGTGGAAAGGTACGAGAGCAGCGCGAGGCCGGCCAGGGTCTCGGGATCGCCGCCGAGCGCGTGCAAAATCGGACGGGTGAACGCCACCAGCGGCACGGCGGTCAGCGCGATGCCCGGCGCCTTGTCGGAATAGTAGTGACCGTCGAAAAACGCCTTGTCGCCGGTCGCATGTTGGAAGGGATCGATGTTCAGCGTGTGCTCGTTCGTAATCGCGCGCACCAGATCGAACCGCGAGTTCTGGTTCCAGCCGCCGGCCTGGTAGAAATACGCGTACGACGCGAACAGCAGAACGAACAACGACCGGCGGGTTTGCCTCATGGCGTGGCGAGAAGGCCGAAGACCAGAACGGCCATGCTCACGATCTCGCCGAGCACCGTCGCAAACGCGGCGCCGTTCGGCCCGTAGTGGGGAATCGCGTACAGGTTGACCCCGACGTTCACAGCGAGGCCGATCACGCCGGTCGTGAGCAGCAAGCGTTCGCGATCGACCGAGATCGCAATCGCGTGCAGGATCCAGATCGCAAACACGACCGGCAACCCGATGCACAGGAGACGGAAGGGCATCGTCGCGGCCGCGTAGCTCGAACCGAACAGGAACACGAGAAGCGGCGTGGCGATGGTGAACGCGACGAATGCGACCGCCGTGCCGAGCGCCGTCGACGCCGGCGACGCCCCCAAGCGCCACCCGCCGGTGCCCCGCGCGGTTGGTCATGAACAGTGCCGATAGCCGCGGCGTCAGAACCGCCGACAACGCGAGCGCGCCGTACGTGAAGCCCTCGTAAATCTTGTAGGCGGCGCCGTACAGCCCGGTCTCCGCAAACGTGCGCATCGAGCCGAGCATCACCGAATCCACGTACGAATACAAATTGAGGACGATCAGAAAGAACCCGAGCGGCAGTGCCGTCTTGTGGAGATCGTACCAGACGGCGCGGTCGTACCGGACGCCGAGGCCACCGAGCCGAAAGTGCGTCACCGCGGCGGCGAGCGCGAGCGCCGCTCCCCGCGCGACGACAAACGCGATCGTCAGGCCTCGAAGGCCATACCCGCTCCACAGCGCCCAGAGGCCAAACGCGAGCAGCAGGCCGCGGTCCGCGACCGCCACAACGAGATCCCAGCGGAAGTCCTCGAGGCCCTGGAGCACGCCGCGGATCGTCAGCATGTACGAGCGAAACACCAGAGAGCCGCCGATGAGATAACAGGCGACGCGGACGTCGTGGTGCGGGTCGAGAAGGTTGGCGGTGACGATCAATAGCGTGAGGGTTCCCGCCGCCCACAACAGCTTGATCGCGAGCATGTGCTGAAGCAGGAAAGCCGCCGACGACTTGTCGCGGGCAACCGCGCGCACCGACACCTGATGAAGCCCGAAATCCATCAGCGTCTCGAAGATGCCGCCGAGCATCAACGCGAACGTGAACTTGCCGAACTCGACGTCGCCGAGCGCCCGCGCGGCGGCGATCATCAACAGCAGGAGCAGGCCCGCCGTCGCCGGCTGAGAGCGCGGAGTAAGTGAAGTTGCGGAACATCAGCGCCGATTCGAGGCGACGGCCTCGATCAGGTGGACGTAGCGCTCGAGCAACCCGTTCAGCTCGAACCGTTCTTCCGCGGTGCGGCGTCCGGCCGCAGCCAGCCGTTCGGCCAGCGTTCGATCCGTCAGGAGCGTCCGGATCGCGCCGGCGAGAGAAGGCGGCGAATGCGGCGCGTGAATCAGCGCGTTTTCGCCGTCCACACAGAAATCGGCGAGACCGCCGACGCCGGACGCGATCACGGGCAGCCCGCTTGCCATCGCCTCGATCGCGGTGTTGCCGAGCGCCTCGAAGTGCGACGGCTGCACGAAGACGTCGGCGGCGCGGTAGAACCGGCTCGGATCGGCCGCGTAGCCCTCGAATCGGACAGACTCGCCGAGACCGTGAGCGGCCACGAAGGCACGCGCCGGGCCGCCGGCGTCCCACGGGTGAGCGGGCATATCGGGACCGACGAGCACGAGAAGGGCGTCGGCGTCGTGCGCAAGCCGCCATGCCTCGAGCAGATCCATGACGCCTTTTTCGAGACTCAGCCGTCCGACGAAAAGCACGATCGTCTTGCCGCGGGGCCACGCCAGCTCGGCTCGAATGCGATCGCGCTCGCCGGCTTCAGGCGGGCGGAATCTCGCGAGATCGACGCCATGCGGCAAGTACTCCACGCGCTCGCGCGGCACGCCTGCGCGCAGCGCCTCGCGTTCCAGATCGCGGCCGATGCACACGATCCGATCGGCGCGCCTGTAGACGGCACGCACCGGCGCCTTCAGCAATCGCGTGAGCCAGTGATTCCGGCGGCAAACCGGACGTCGATCGCTCATCCGCGCCTGCAAGCACGCCGGCAACCTCGCCCTGCACGATGACCGGACGCCGGAGCAGCCGGCCGGCGGAAAGCGCCGCCACGCCGATGCCGCGGTAGTCGATGCACAGCAGGACGTCGAAGCTCGCCGCGCGGCGCAATATCGCAGCGAAGAGTGCCGGCAGGATGACCCACTTGCCGCTCGCGCGCCGCTCGCCTGTCGGCCCCAGGCGATGCACCGCCACGTCGTCGATGAACGCATCCCGCTCGTGGGCGGCATTGACGCGTTTGGTGATGACCTCAACGCCGAAGTCGCGGCGGTGCAGGTGCTGAACGAGCTGTCGCGCGTGACTCTCGACCCCGCCGATGACCGGATGATAGTACGTCGTCAACACGAGCACTCGTGGCGGCGTCATCGCGGCAGCACGCGTCGGGCGACGTGCCAGTAGGCGTCGAGACACCGTTCATACGCGGCCTTGCCGGAACGTAGAACGCCGTCCGCGAGGTCGGCCCTGACTACCAGAGGCGCGCTGACGAGGAGAGCCCGGTCGCTCTTCTTACGAATACGTCGGGCGAGCGCGCGGTCGCGAGGTAACGTCGGCAGCATCGCGATGAGCCCGCCGACCGCCCGAAGATACGTGCGGAAATGCCCCTTCGCGGTAAGGACGGCGAACTGCAACGGCTCGTGCACGAAGAACAGCGGCGCCAGGCAGATGATCGTCCTGAGCTGATAGTTCTTCAGAATGAAATGCCAGCGGTTTCGAATCTGATAGTAGAACAGCCACGCGCTTCTCGCGCGGCTGTTGTGGAGCACGAGAGCCTGAGGCACTTCCCAGATCTTATGGCCCGCCATCTTGATTCGGTGGGTGAAGTCGCCGTCCTCTTTACCGATGAAATAGCGTTCGTCGAAGAGGCCGACATCGATGGCCGACGCTCGATCGAGCAGCAGCGCGCACGTGGGCGCGGCTCCGATATCGATCGGCTCCGCGCCGCGAGCGGCGAGGGGAGAATCGAGCCATGGGTTCACCGCTTCGCAGATGAAGTGCAGCGCGCCGCCGGCATATTGGATGATGTCGGGGCGATCGGCATGCACCACAATCGGGCTGCCGATCTTGATGGTTGCGTCGGCGATCATCGCCGCATGCAGCCGCTCGATCGTATCGGGAAGAACGCGCACGTCGGCATCCATCAGCAGAAGGAACCGGCGCGACGCCTCGGTGATCCCAACGTTGCGCCCAGGACTCGGACCGTCGTTACGATCCAGGCGTCGAACGCGTACGTCGGGCCACTCCCGCGCGAGCCACTCGGACGTTCCATCCGTGCTCGCCACGTCGACGATGGTGATGCGCGAGGAGGGACAGCCGGCGCAGGCAAGCGAGGCGAGCGTGGCCGGCAGCGCGTCCAGATTGTTGTGCGCAACGACGGCAACGTCGACGTCGGGCGGAAAGGTGGGGTTCAGCCGAGCCTCGCCGTCGTGAAGAACCATTGACGTCCGCGGCCCGGCAGGCACGTCAAGAACTTGCCGTTCAGGCGCATCAGCTGATAACGGTCATCGCCGGCTCGCACAGCGCGGCGTCGCCAGGGCCGCTCGGCGAACGCGATCTCATGCCCGGTTGCCGCGAGCGTTTCGCGCGTGGCCCGGCCGGCAATCCCCCAGGGCAGCGCGACATGTTTCACGTCACGGGTGCCGAGACGATCGTTCAACACGGCCCGACCTTCGGCAAGTTCTCTCGTGATCACCAGCCTGCGTTCATCGTCGCGTTCGAATTGGCCGCGCGCCGTCGCCGCGATCTGTTCGAGCTCGCGCCGCCAATCGGGGCGATCGAAGAACGCGCGGCCACCGTGACCGGCGACATGCGCACGGCACCGATCCGCGGTCGCCTCGTCCGGAATGAACCGGCAGGCGTCGGACATCCGGGAGCGACGCACGTAGAGCGGCGTCCCCAGCGCGTCACTATCGACGGTGCGGACGCGACCGTTCATCGAAGTGATCGGGCGGTTCAGGAGCGGTTCCTGCGAGAACGCCGGCGTGACGAAGTCGATGATCTCCTCGCCGCTGAAAATCATGGCATGGGAACGCGTATGCGACTGTACGTCGAAGACGCCGCTCGCCTGCATTTCGCGAAGTTGCACCCATGTCACAAACGGCGATGATGCGCCGTCCTCCGCGATCCGGGCCGGAATCGCGAACACCGTCGCGCGCAAGCCGTAACGCTTCAGCAACGGCAGTGCCACGCTCCACGCACTCTCCCACGCGTCGTCGAAGGTGAGCGCGATCGCGCGAGGCCCCGGACGGACACCCTCGATCACGAGCCGCGCGATCTCGTCGCACGTCACGGTCGTGTAGCCGTTTTCCACCAGATGCTGCAGGCGCGGTTCGAGCCACGCGTGCGTCACTTCATGCAGATGGAACACCGGCAACTGGTCGCCGACCGCTCCGCCGAAGAGAAACCGCCGGGTAGCAGCCGGTCGCGAGATCGAGCAGACCGCGCACAGGACCGCCACGCTCGGCGAAGGGCACTCGTGCTGTCATAGGGAATCGACAACGAATATTCTAATATGTGCGCGTGCTCCCTGCGACCGCCACGGTCTCCGCTGCCGCCGCGCGCGCCTCGAAGGCGCCAGTCAGAACTGTCGCCGCCGCGCTGCTCGCCGTCGCGCTCGCGGCCGCCGTTTCCGTCGATGTGGTGAAGACCGGCTACGGCGTGAAGAGCGACGAGGCGACGTACGTGATGATGGCGCTCAGCGCCGCGTACGATCACGATCTCGCTTACGAGCGGCGCGACCTCGAGCGGTTTGCCGGCCTCTATCACTCGGGACCGAGCGGCGTGTTCCTGAAGAGCGGAAAACGGGTTCGCGTCCGCCTGGACACCCAACCGCCTTTCCTGCATCTCGTCAGGCTGCCCGGACACGCGCGGCGATCGGCTGTACTTCGGAAAGGCGTTCGTGTACTCGGTCCTCGCGGCGCCATTCGTACGGCTGCTCGGACTCAACGGCTTGCTCGTCTTCAACGTGCTGCTGGTCGCGCTTGCGTGCATGTGCGGCTACCTGCTGCTCGCGCAACGAACGCGGCCGGGGCCCGCGCTCGCGTTCACGCTCGCGTTCGTCGGCGCGACATGCGTTCCTGTGTACGTCGTGTTTCTCACGCCCGAGATCTTCCACTTCGCGCTCGTATTCGCCGCCTATTTTCTCTGGCTGTACAAAGATCGGGCCGGCGCAGCCCCGCCGCGATTTCTCATGCGTCGCGCGACCGACGTTGCCGCCGCGATTCTTCTCGGCGTCGCCACCTACTCGAAGCCGAGTCACGCCTGCTGATCGGCCCGATCGTGCTGTGGCTGTGGTGGCGGCGTAAATTCGCAAGAGGTGTGGCGGTCGGCCTCGTGTGTGCGGCGACGGCAGCCGCGCTCTTCACGGCGAACCTCTTGATCACCGGTGAGTTCAACTTCCAGGGCGGCGATCGCAGGTATTTCGTGAGCTCGCCCAACGCAGAGCCGCAGTTTCCGTTCGACGCGTACGGCATGACGGCGTGGTATGAGCACGGCGTCGGCATGAGCACGAATGAGTCGGATGCGGAGAACGTGCTGAAGGATTTCAGCAACCGATTCGCCCACAACGCCGAGTATTTCGCGATCGGACGCCACTTCGGGTTCGTGCCGTATTTTTTTCCGGGCCTCATCGCCATCGTGTTGTGGTTGGTGTCGCGACGAGCGCAAGGACGTCCGCCGACGTGTTCACCTTCCTCACCGTCGTCGCGACCATCGTCGTGCTGCTCGTATTCTTCCCGTACACGTGGAGCGGCGGCGGAGGGCCGCCCGGCAACCGGTACTTCATGAGCATTTACGCGGCGCTCTTTTTCTTGACCCCCGCGAATATCACGTACCTGCCCAGGCGCCATCGCGTGGCTGGGCGGCGCGCTGTTCACGGCCAGATGCTCGTCAATCCGTTTTACGCGGCGAAAAATCCGCAGCTGATCGCGGAACGCGGGTTCGTGCGGCGCCTGCCGGTCGAGTTGACGATGGCGAACGATCTGCCGATCATGCTGGACGCAGCGCGCGCGCACGTCTGGTTCAGCGACGTCCTGCTGTATTTCCTCGACGAGCATGCTCATACGCCTGAAACGGTGGACGCCGCCGGTCATGACGGCATCTGGGTCGCCGGGGACGGCCGCGCCGACATCATCGTTGCGCTGCGAATGGCCGATCGATCATCTGCTGCATCACCGCCGACATCGCCGATTCGGACGGTGTTCATCGTCTCGGCGGGCGGCGGCGAGTCGCGCATCCCGATCACGCCGGGACACGCCGTCCGTCGTCGACGTGCCGACCGTCGGCGTCCGCGACTTGAACAGCTATGCCTATCTGCTCTCCGCGCAGTCGACGGAAGGATTCACGCCCGCATTGTCGAATCCAGGGTCGACCGACTACCGCAATCTCGGCGTGATGATGCGGTTCACGGCCGTCCCGAAGGCGCAGTGACGGCCGCGCCGCGCGGCTGGCGCGAAGTCGGCGCTCGTCGCTTCTCGTCGGCGCGCTGGCCGCCGTGGCGATGACGTTTCCTCTTGCGTTGAGGCTCGGCCGCGATCGCGCGCGACGATGCGGACGGACGATTTTCGATCTGGAATGTCGCCTGGGTGGCCCATGCGCTGACGACCGATCCGGCGCATGTGTTCGACGCGAACATCTTCTATCCTCACACCGGGACGCTCGCGTATTCGGAAAACAATCTCGGCGCCGGGCTCCTGGCCGTGCCTGTTTACGCGGCGACGAAAAACCCGTACGCGGCGCACAACTTCGGTGGTGCTGCTGGCATTCTGCTCGCAGCGAGCGGGCATGTACTACCTCGTGCGGTACGTCGTCGGCGATCGGCGCGCTGCCGTGATCTCCGCGATCGGCTTCGCGTTCTGCCCTTACGTCTTCGCGCACATGGCGCACATTCAGCTGCTGATGACCGCGGGGCTGCCGTTTTCGATGCTGGCGTTTCATCGGCTCGCGGATCGGCCGTCTCCGTGGCAGCGGCGTCGCGCTCGGAGCGGTGATGGCGGCCCAGGCGCTCTGCTGCGGGTACTACGGCGTGTTCGTCGTCCTCATGATCGGTGTACGCCACGATTGTGACTGCCGCGTCGCGCGGTCTCTGGGTCGACCGCAGGTATCTTGCCGCGATGGCGACCGCGGCGCTGGTGGCGATCGCCATTGTCGCCCCGGCGTTCGCGCCGTATGTCGCGCTCGAACACGCCGGCTTCAAACGGGACCTGGCGTCCGCCCGTTTCTACGCGCCGAATCTCGAGCGCGTATCTGGCGAGCTCATCCTACGCGCACGCGTGGATGCTCGACCTGATCCCGCAGTGGCGCAACGAAGTCGCATTTCCGGGTTTCATGGTGACATTCGGTGGCGCCGCCGGTGTGTGGATTGCGAAATCGAGCGCGGCGTCTCGAGTCGCTGGCGATCTACGGCGGCCTGACGCTGCTGGCGTTCTGGGCGTCGTTCGGTCCAGCAGCGGGCCTGTATACGATGCTCTACGAAGTCGTTCCGGGGTTCGGGCTGTTGCGAGCGCCTGGCCGTTTTGCTCTCGTCGTCGCGTTCGGGCTGGCCGTATTCGCCGGCATCGCAATCGGCTGGCTGCTCGAGCGAGTGCCGCGGGCGCTGGCGGTCGCCTGCGTGCTCGCCGTTCTCACGGCCGCGGAGCTCAAGGTGCCCTTGAACCTGCCCGAGGCGCAACCAGTCGAACCGGTTTACCGGGTGCTCGCGACGCTGCCGCGCGGCGCCGTGATCGAGATGCCGTTCTTTTATCCTGCAAGTCGGATTGTTTCAACACACGAAATACATGGTCGCGTCGACCGCGCACTGGATGCCGCTCGTCAACGGATACAGCGACTACATCCCGCCCGACTTTCTACGATCACGTGATGACGCTCGCGCCGTTTCCAAGCCGCGACGCGTTCAAAGTGCTCGAGCCGAGCCGCGTCCGATACGCCGTCTTTCACATGTACGGCTACAACGACGAGAATCGCCGCGACGTCCTCGCGCGGCTGGACGAGTTCGCGCGGTACCTGCGGCCGCTCTATCAGGACGAGGCGACGCGCCTGTACGAAATCGTCGGATTTCCGCCGTGATCTCACGGGAATCAATGGTGTCCCGCGCGCGACGTAGACCGCCGCGCCGGTGAGCGAGAACACCATGATCACGGCCGCGGCGACGAGCGACATCAGCACGGCCGACTCGATCGGCAGACCGAGGCGCGTGAAATACAGCGAGAACGTCGCCTCGCGCACGCCGAAGCCGTTGACCGAAACCGGCAGCATCTGCACGACGAACGAGAGCGGGACGATCACCGCGAGGTCCACAGCTGCACGTTGATGTGCAGCGCGTGGACGACGAGCAGGTAGAACACGACGAGCGCGCCCTGAACGAAGACGGCGCCGGCAAAGCAGCCGGCCAGCGCGAGCGGGCGATCGCGAAACCGCTGAAGCACCGACATCAATGTGTCGATGCGGCCGCCGACCCACTCCGGATGAAAGACCGTCAGCGGCTGCAGCAGGCGGCTGACGCCGGCCGGCGCGAGCACCGCCGGCGCGGCGATGGCCGCCGCGCTGACGAAGCCGGCCCACAGCCACGACGGCCAGATCGGCGATTGCGCGTGGCCGACCATCCGGGCGCCTACGGTAGCGCCGAGCGCCGCCACCAGCGACGAGCCCGATCAGGCCGATGACGCGATCGACCAGCACGACGGTCGTCGCCAGCGTCTTCGAGCCGGCCGGCTTCGCCGTGTCGCGAATGCGGATGACGTCGCCGCCGATGTTGCTCGGCAGAAAATTGTTGAAGAAGGTGGCGACCAGATAGGACCCGAGCAGCTGGCGCGCCGGCACGTGCACGCGCTGCGCGTCGAGCAGCAGCTGCCAGCGCCACGTCGCCGCGAGCACGGTGGTGAAGTAGATCGCGAGCGCCGCGAGCGAGCCACGGAATCGACGCCTGCCGCGCGCTCGCCCACAGCCTGCGCGACGTCGACCTGCGGAACAGAAGCGCGAGCAGCGCAGCGCTGACGATGAGCTTGAGGGCCAGGACGGCGTAGCGGCGTGACGGAGAGACGTCGGATTGATCCGAGGACATTCGTGTTGGCGAGAAGGAGCGTTACTGTACTACGATTCGCGGATTTCGTGCGAAAATCAGGTCATCCGTGCGCATTCTGATGATCGCGCCCGAGCCGTTCTTCGAGCCGCGCGGCACGCCGTTCAGCGAGTTCCATCGCATCCGCGCGCTGACCGCGCTCGGCCACCAGGTCGATCTCGTCACGTATCCGTTCGGCCACGACGTGACGATGCCGGGGCTGCGCGTGTTCCGCAGCCTGCGCCCGCCGTTTGTGCGCGACGTGAAGATCGGCCCGTCGCTCGCGAAGATTCCGCTCGACGCGCTGCTGACGCTGACGGTCATCCGCCGCGCGCTCGCCGGGCGCTACGACGCGATCCATTCGCACGAAGAAGGCGGCCTCATCGGCGTGGTGCTCGCCGCGCTGCTGCGCGTTCCGCACCTCTACGACATGCATTCGAGCCTGCCGCAGCAGCTCACGAACTTCGCGTTCAGCCGCTCGCGGCTCATGCGCCGCCTGTTCCTCGCGATCGAGCGCCTCATGATCCGCCGCTCGCGCGTGGTCATCGTCATCTGCCCGTCGCTCGAAGAGACGGTCCGCGCGATCGATCCGTCGGCGCGCACCGTGCTCATCGAGAACGCGCCGGGGTCGGCCGAGGACGAAGCGACGCCGGAGGAGGCGGCAGCGGCGCGGCGGACGCTCGGCCTCGGCGACGGCGACGCCGGTCGTGCTCTACACGGGCACGTTCGAGGCCTATCAGGGCCTCGATCTGCTGTTCGAGGCGATGGCGATCGTGAAGGCGACGCGTCCCGACGCGCGGCTGGTGCTCGCCGGCGGCAAGCCGGATCAGGTCGCGCGGCGCGCGACAGCAGGCGCGCAGCGGCCGGCATCGACGACGTCACGATCTTCGCCGGCGAGCGGCCGGCGGCAGAGATTCCGCGCGTATCTGCTCGCCGCTGACGTGCTCGTGTCGCCGCGCTCGCGCGGCACGAACACGCCGCTCAAGATTTATCAGTACCTGCGGTCGGGAAAGCCGATCGTCGCGACGCGGCTGCTCACGCACACGCAGGTGCTCAGCGACGAGACGGCGATCCTGACCGGCGCGACGCCGCGGAGTTCGCGCGCCGGCATTCTGGCCGCCCTGACCGATCCGGCGCGAGCCGCGGTCGTCGGCCAGCGGGCGCGCGAGCTCGCCGCCACGAAGTACAGCTACGAGGCGTATCTCGAGCGGACCCGCCAGGCGTGCGCGGCGCTCGCGCCGCCGGAACCGCCCGGCGCCGTGCGTCAAGGACCTCGCGTGACGCCGAAGCCCGCGACGCGTCCCGATCACTACAGCTACACGGTCTACGCCGACCCCGCGACCGCGCGAAACGTTCGACGACCGCCGGTTCGGCGGCCCGATCGGCGAGCTGGTCGCCGGCACGCAGGCGCGCGTGCTGCCGAACATGGTCGGTGCGGATCCAGGAGCCGCACAGTCCTCGACGTCGGCACGGGCACGGGCCGCGCGGCGCTGCTGCTCGCGCGCGGCGGCGCGCGGTCACCGGCGTCGACGCGTCGGAGGAGATGCTGGCGGTCGCCCGGCAGCGAGCCGCGACCGCAGGGCGTCGAACGTGCCGTTTCAGCGTGGGCGACGCGCACGCGCTCGACTTTCGCGATCGCGGCGTTCGACGTGGTCGTCAGCCTGCGCGTGCTGATGCACACGCCGGACTGGCGCCGATTGCGTCGCGGAGCTGTGCCGCGTCGCCGACCGGCTGCGTCGATCGTCGACTATCCGTCGGCCGCGAGCGTCGCGCCGCTCGAATCGCGCCGCGCGGCGTCTGCGCATGCGCTCGGCGCGCGGACGGAGCCGTATCGCGTGTTCACGACGCGCGATCGTCGCACGCGTTCGATCCGCACGGCTTCCGCATCCGCGTCGGTGCACCGGCAGTTCGTGCTGCCGATCGCGCTGCACAAGGCGATCGGATCGCGCCGCTTCACCGATCGCATCGAACGTCTCCTCGACCGCGCTGGACTGCTGCAGCATCTTCGGGTTCGCCGGTCACGCTCGTCGCCGAACGGTGCGCGTCCTAGTCACCGGCGCCACCGGATTCACCGGCGGCCACCTCGCGCGCGCGCTGGCGGCGCAGGGACGTCAGGTTCGCGCGCTGGTGCGCGACCGTGAACGGGCGCGGCGAGCTCGAGTCGGCCGGCATCGAGCTCATCGTCGGGCGACCTCCGCGATCCTGCGTGCGCTCGGCGACGCGGTCGCCGGCGTCGACGTCGTCTATCACATCGCCGCGATCTATCGCGCAGGCGGGCATCTCGACCGACACGTATCGCGCGGTCAACGCCACGGCCGTCCGCGGGCTCGTCGAAGCGGCGGCGCGCAGCCGGCGTCGCGGCGGGTCGTTCACTGCAGCACCGTCGGCGTCCACGGCGACGTCGAGCATCCGCCGGCCAACGAAGACGCGCCGCTCAAGCCGGGCGACATCTATCAGGTGACGAAGCTCGAAGGCGAGCAGCTCGCGCGCGAGGCCGGCGACGCGGCTCGGCATCGAGGTGACGATCGCGCGGCCGACCGGCATCTACGGGCCCGGCGATCGGCGGCTGCTGAAGCTGTTTCGCGGCGTCGCGCGCCGGCGGTGGATCACGCTCGGGTCGCGGCGAAATCTATTACCATCTCACCTACATCGACGATCTCGTCGAAGGATTTCGACTGTGCGGCGAGCACCCGGCGGCGGCCAACCGCACCTACATCCTCGCGGGCGGGGAAGTGACGACGCTGAACGAGCTGGTCGCGCTCGATCGCCGACGTCGCCGGCGTGCCGCCGCCGACGCTGCATCTGCCGGTGTGGCCGTTCTGGATGGCCGGCGCGGTCTGCGAAGCGGTCTGCGCGCCGCTCGGCATCGAGCCGCCGATCTATCCGCCGGCGCGTCGACTTCTTCACCAAGAGCCGCGCGTTCGACATCACGCGCGCGCGGCACGGAGATCGGCTACGCGCCGCAGCGTCGGATCTGCGCGACGGCATCTCGCCGCACGCTCGACTGGTATCGCGACAGCATGGCTGGCTCTGACGAGGCGCAGGACCAGCTCTTCGCGCCCGGCAAGTCGAGCGCGGCAGAAGTACGCCGAGCTCGTCGTCGGCCGACCGGGCCTCGGCGGCGCTGCTGAAGTACGAGCTCGATCGTGACGCTCGCGCAGGCGCGCGCCGGCGCGCTCGGGCTCGCGCTGCGCAAGGCGCTCTATCCCTGCGCTCCTCGGCTCCTGCGGACGCAACGTCGTCTTCGGCCAGAACGTCGTGCTGCGCCATCCCGCACAAGATTCACATCGGCAGCAACGTCGTCATCGACGACAACTGCCTGCTCGATGCGAAAGGCGAACACAACCGCGGCATCCGATCGGCGACGGCGTGTTCATCGGCCGCAACACGATCCTGTCGTGCAAGAACGGCGACATCGAGCTCGCCGACGGCGCCAACATCGGCTTCAACTGCGAGCTGTTTTCGGCCAGCCGCGTCACCGATCGGCGAACGCGTCCTGATGGCCGCCTATGCCTACGTCATCGGCGGCGACCACGATTTCTCGGACCCGTCGCAAGCCGGTGCTCGAGCAGAGCGCGGACCTCGGCGGGCGTCGTCGATCGGCGACGGCGCCTGGATCGGCGCCGGCGCGAAGATCCTGGACGGCGTGATCGTCGGCGAGCGGCGCGATCATCGGCGCCGGCGCGGTCGTCCGCGAGAGCGTGCCCGCCTTCGCCGTCGCCGTCGGTGTTCCAGCACGGATCATCCGGACGACGCGCGACGCGTAAGCGATGGCGGTGCTTGCGATCGTCACGTCCAGTCCGCCAGATGTCGAAGGGGGACACCTCGTGATCGCGCGCGCTCTCGTGCAGGCCGCGCGCGACGCAGGGCACGACGCGCGCCTCATCGTGACCCCCGACTACGGCTTCGGTCAGCAGACACGCTCGTATCTGGCGAATTACCGCACGGATGTGCGTGACGTCGATCAGGTCATCAGCCTTCGGTACCCGAGTTACGCGGTGTGGCACCGGCGGCACGTGCGCTGGCTCACGCATACGATGCGCGAGTACTACGACCAGTGGCCGCAATTCGCGGCATCGATCTCGCCAGCAAACCGGGTGAAGGAAAGCGTCCGGCGGGCGCTCACGCATATCGCAGACCGGCATCTGCTCAAACAACACGTGACGAAACTGTGCGCGCTGTCGCAAACCGTGCGGGACCGCGCAGCGCACGACTTCGGCATCGACGCCGAAGTTGTGTATCCACCGCCACCACAGCGGCCGTACCGATGCGAGGAATACGGCGACTTCATCTTCGCCGTCTCCCGGTTGATGCCGCTGAAGCGGCTCGATCTCCTCATCCGGGCGCTGGCCGAACCGCGAGGCCGCGGGCTTCGAGCTGTGATCGCCGGAGACGGCGAGTGCGGCGGCGAGCTCCGTCATCTCGCGCACGCGCTTGGCGTGTCGGATCGCGTGACGTTCCTCGGCAAGGTCGACGATGCCGTAATGCTCGATCATCTTGCCCGGTGCCGCGCGGTCTGCTTCACGCCGCAGGCAGGAAGACTACGGGTTCGTCACGGTCGAAGCGTTCGCCTCGCGAAAAGCGGTCGTCACGTGTCACGACAGCGGCGGCCCGGCTGAAATCGTGCGCGACGGCGGGACGGGATTTGTCTGCGATGCGAGCGCGCCGGCCATTGCCGACGCGCTGGGCCGGCTTGATGGAAGACGATGCGCTCGCGGAACGGCTGGGCGCGAACGCCGCCGTGTGTGTCGCCGACATGCGGTGGGACGCCGTTGTACGTCGCCTGGTGATCGTTTAGAATCGACCGATGGCGTATCGCACCGAGCTCGAGTCGCGCCTCGCCAAGAAGACGACGAAGGCGATCGTCGACTACTCGCATGATCGAGGACGGCGACCGCGTCATGGTCGGCCTGTCGGGCGGCAAGGACAGCTGGGCGCTGCTGCAGATTCTCGACGTGCTGCGCCAGCGCGCGCCGGTCCGTTTTTCGCTGGTCGCGGTCAACGTCGATTCGGGCTACAAGGAGTACAAGCACGACCTCATCGCGCGCACGTGCGAGGCGCGCGGCTGGGAGTACCGCATCGAGCACACCGGCATCGGCGCAGCTCATCGACGACATCCTCGACGACGACGCGACGCCCTGCTCGCTGTGCGCGCGGCTGCGGCGCGGCGTGCTGTACCGGATCGCCGAAAGAGGTCGGCGCGACGAAAATCGCGCTCGGCCATCATGCCGACGACTTCATCGAAACGCTGCTGCTGAACCTGTTCTTCGCCGGCGCGCTGAAGGCGATGCCGGCCAAGCTCGTGTCCGACGACGGCGCGCACGTCGTCATCCGTCCGCTTGTCTACGTCGGCGAAGACGAGGCGCGGCCGTACACGAAGGAGTGCGAGCTGCCGATCATCGGCTGCTGCTGTCCGGCGTGCGGCGATCTGGGGCTGCAGCGCCAGCGCGCCAAGCGGCTGCTGATGGAGCTCGAGCGCGAGCATCCCGGCGTCAAGCAGTCGATGCTGAAGGCGCTCGGCAACGTCGCGCCGCGGCATCTGCTCGACACGCGCCTCAATCCGCCCGGCGGAACTTCGCGCCCACGTCACCGTTTCCGAAAGGACTGTTCGTGCGTAATGTCGGACCTGTAGCCGATTCGCGTGCTTCGCTCGCCCTCCTGCTCGCTCACGTTCCACAGTCCGCCAGCGCCCAGCAGCGTCCGCTCGTCACCGAAGATCCCGGAGCCGATCGGCGCCGGCCGCGTCCTGATCGAAGGCGGCCTCGACTTCGCCCACAACCAGGAATATCCGGTGTCCGGCCTGAAGGGCAATCTCTGGCGTGTGCCGACGATCGGCATCAGCGTCGGCATCAGCTCGATCGCGGAGCTGCAGATCGACGGCGGCCCGTACGATGCATCTGAACGATCACCGAGCGCGTCGCGACGCGCCGCTCGCATCCTGCTCACGGTCACCGGAACGACGACGCACGACGTCGATGACATCGTGCTCGGCACGAAGATCCGGCTCATGCCGGAAACCGCGAGCCGGCCGGCGTTCGGCTTCCGCTTTGCGACCAAGCTGCCGAACGCGTCGAACGAGAGCGGCCTGGGTCTCGACACGACCGACTTCTACGCGTCGCTCCTCGGCGCCAAGACCGTGCAGTCCATCCGCGTCGTCGGCAACCTCGGCGTCGGCATCCTCGCGCGATCCGATCGACTGGACAATCGGCAGAACGACGTCTCACCTACGGGCTGTCGTTCGCGCGGGCCATGACGCAGCAGGCCGAACTGGTGGGCGAGCTGAACGGCCGCGTATCGACGCGCAGCGGCGATCCGTTTCCAGGGACCGAGAGCCGCGGGATTGTGAAGCTCGGCGGACGCTACACGCGCGGGTCGTGCGCCTCGACGCGGCGGTGTTCTTCGGCCTGACGACCGTCGATCCGACGATCGGCTTCACGGCCGGCTTCACCTACGTCTTCGACGCGTTCAAGGTCCCGTGAGGGAAACGGAGTCGACCGATTGGAACCGGTCGCGACTGGAGCTCGAGACCGATGGAACCAGAGTGGACCGGAACGGACGATGGAACCGGAGTGGAACCGGCGTGCGAGTTCGCGATCAGGAGCGATAGAACTGGGCGACGGCGGCGATCTCAGCGCGCTTTTGGTCTGACGACCAATCCAGCTCGTCTCCCACGATCGCGGCCGCCTTTGCCAGCGCGGCCTCGCCGGGATATCCGAGCGCGCCGAGCGGCGTGCGCCGGATGACGGCGTCCGCCAGCGTCATCGCCATCTCGTGGCGCACGGCCCACACCAGCTCCGCGCCGATCACCGGCGAGTCGTTCGCCACGCGGGTGCGCCAGCTCCGGCGCGTCCTGCAGCAATGTCCAGCACGTCGCGATAGCGCGAGCCGTAGGCGGCGATGAGATGCGGAATCGTGTCGGTCGGCAGCCCCGCGTCGTGCTCGCGTCGCGCCTCGGCGATCGCCAGCGACGACGTCGCGGATGCTGCCGCCCGGCAGCGGCGTCGTGGCCGTCCGGCACGCCACCGCTGCGTGCTGCAGCTTGCGCAGCAGCGATATCGGTGACGCGCTCGGCGACCGCCCGCGCCGTCGTGTACTTCGTGCCGGCCACGCTCACCAGTCCCTCGAGCTGACCGGCACGCGTCCTCCGCATGATCGCGGACTGCTCGTGCCCCTCGAGCGACGACGCGGCCGCCGGCGTGCTGCGACGGCGGGCACGACGCCGCGATGCACCAGCGTGACGTCGGCCAGCGTCAGGTCGAGCGACGGGAAGGCCTGATTCAAGTCGGCGATGAACGACGGCGACCTCGGCCTCGTTGACGCCGCGATCGTCCGGACGCGCAGGCGCGAGCCGACTCCCACGTGCCGAAGAGCGCGCGCTCGCGCCACGGCACGAGGAACAGATTGCGGCCCGACGTCGATCGGCCGCCGAGCGCCTCGTCGCCCGCGTCGCGCCTCGTGACGAGGTTCATCGCCTTCAGCATCGGCACGTCCGGCGCGACGCCGATCGGCGCGAGGAGGCGATCGATCCGCGCCGCCGGTGGCGTTCACCGTCGACGCGCGCGGCGATCTCGAGCGCGCGGCCGCTCAGCGGCGTCGCACGCCCGCACGCCGGTGACCCGCTGACCGTCCACGAGCGAGCGCACGTCGCTTCGACGTGGTTGGCGAGCACGGCGCCGTGCTGCGACGGCGGCGAGCGCCCACGCGAACGTCAGCCGATCGGCTTCCGTCGTGACGTAGTCGTACCACACGGCCGCGCCGGTCAGCCCCTGCCGCCGCAAGCCCGGGAAACCGCTGGACCGCGTCGCCGCGCAGCAACGACGCGGCCGCCGCGCAGCCGAGTGCAGGCGCGGCACGCCGCGTTGCGACCGAACGCCACGAGGCGATCGAGCAGGAAGCCGGCGCGCATGGCCAGCTTGCCGCGTACGAGCGACCGGTAGAGCGGCAGCGCGAAGCGGCAGCGGCTGGACGGCGTGCGGCGCGATCCGCGCGAGCGTCCGCCGCTCGCGCATCGACTCGCGCGCGCGGCCGAGGTCGAGCGTCTGCAGATAGCGCAGGCCGCCGTGAATGGTCCGCAGATGGTTGAACGACGCGCCGCTGCCGAAATCGTCGCGCTCGATCGAGCGCGACCGAGAGCCCGCGCTGCGCCGCGTCGTACGCGATCGTCAGCCCGTAGATGCCGCCGCCGACGACGAGCACGTCGAAGGTTCGGCGCGGTGAGCCGGTCGAGATCGCGGATCATCGGCGCGCGATGCCATCGCCGGAACGCGCCGATCGGCGATATAGTATAGTTCCCGCGTGGCGACCATCGACGAGGTGCGCGCGTACTGGGACCAGCACATTCACGACCTCGAGATCACGCAGCATCCGGTCGGATCGCGCGGCTTCTTCGACGATCTCGACCAGTATCATTTCGAAAAGCTCCATCACCTGCTGCGGCTCGTCGACTTTGACGGCTACCGCGGCCGATCGGTTCTCGAAGTCGGCTGCGGCGCCGGCGTCGACCTCGCGCGGTTCGCCAAGGGCGGCGCCGCTGGTCACCGGCGTCGACCTGGCGCCGTCGGCCATCGACGCTCGCGCGCGCCAACTTCGCGCAGCAGGGGCTGCGCGGCCGACTTCGAGGTCGCCGACGGCGAGCGCCTGCCGTTCGACGACGGCGTCGTTCGACTTCGTCTATGCCCACGGCGTCGTCCAGTACACGGCGGATCCGCAGCGGCTGGTCGACGAAGTGCCGCCGCGTGCTCAAGCCGGGCGGCGAGGCGATCTTTCAGGTCTACAACCGCGTCTCGTGGCTGAACGCGCTGTCCAAGCTGATGAAGGTCGGCCTCGAGCACGACGACGCGCCGGTGCTGCTGAAGTTCAGCATCCGGCGAGTTCCAGCAGCTCTGATGTCGGGCTTCAGCGAGGTCCGCATCGTGCCCGAGCGCTTTCCGGTGAAGTCGCGGCTGCACGGCGGCTGGAAAGGCGCGCTGTCTACAACGGGCTGTTCGTCGGCACGTTCAACGCGCTGCCCGCGTCGCGGTCGTCGAGCGCTTCGGCTGGCACCTGCTCGGCGTTCTGCCGCAAATGATCGACGATTCATTCCAAGGCCCACGCCTACGGCAACGACTTCCTCTACGTCCGCGCGGGCGAGTCGCCGACGGCGCCGCGTTCGACGCGCTCGCCCGCGAGATGTGCGATCGCCACACCGGCATCGGCGCCGACGGCCTGATCCTCTACGACGCGTGACGGCCGACGGCGCCGTCGATGAAGCTGTTCAACGCCGACGGCAGCCGGGCCGAAGTCTCCGGCAACGGCGTCCGCGGCCTGGCGGCGCTGCTTGCTGCGCGACGATGACCGCGATGCCGCCAGCGTGACGCATTCAGACGGAGGCCGGCGTCGAAGACGTTGACGCGCATCGGCGGGTCGCGCCGACACGGCTCGCGCCGATCGTTCCGCGCGGCCATGGGACATGCCGACCGACGATCCGCGAAGTGACCGCTGACCGCCGGCAGGAGAGTCGCTGCACTCGTCGTCATGAACTTCGGCAACCCGCAGTGCGTCGCTGCTCGGCCCGCTGCCCGACGCGAGCGCGTTTCGACCGGCTGGGCGCGGCGCTCGAGCGATCACGCGCTGTTTCCCGCACGGCACCAACGTCGAGTTCGCGCAGGTCGAAGCGCCCGATCGCGTCCGCATCCTGATCTGGGAGCGCGGCGTCGGTCCGACGCCCTCGTCCGGCACCGGATCGTGCGCGGCGCTGGTCGCGGCGGCCGCGTTCGGCGGCGCGGCGCGCGACGCCGAGTGATCGCGCCGGGCGGCGCCCAGCGCGTCGAGTGGCGCGACGACGGCGTCTATCTGACCGGCTGGGCCGAAGTCGTTGTGCGACGGGCGACTGGCTCCGGCAGATGCTACCGCGTACTGCGTCGAACAGCGCATCGGCGCAGTTTCTGTCGAGCGGACCAGCGCGTCGCGGCGGACGGCTGCGGCGCGCCGCATCCGTGTCGCGCGCGTGCGCGACGTCGCGCCAATCGCGCCTGTCAACGGCGGCAGACGGCGTCGAGTCGCGCCGGGATAGTCGCCGCTCGGCGAACGCTGCGCGCGCTTCTTGCACGGCGCGTCCGCATCGGTGATGGCGCGGCGCTGGCGGCGGTGAGGCGTCCGGGCGAGTACGTGGGCCGCTTCAGCGCTTTGCAGCTTGGCTGTGCGCATCGTTCAACGCCGCCGTCGCCTGGGCGAGCGCGCGCTCGGCGTCGGCGCGCGCGGTGGCTTTGTGGTCGGCCGCGTCCTTCGCCGCGTTCTGCGCCCGCTCGCGGCTGTCGAGCGCGTAGTTGAGCGCCAGCCGATAGTCGCGCTGGCGCGACCGCGTCGTTGCGCCTTCTTCAGCGCGTCCTGCGCCGCGGTGAATTCGTCGGCGGCGTACCGGTCCGCGCCGGCGGCCCGCGCGGCGTCGATGGCGCCCTGCGCCTGCTGCATTTCCTTCTCGGGGGGATCGCCGCGCATGCGCACGACGGTCACGAGCGCGACAACGCGAGCGATGGCGAACGACGTCGTGAGCAGACGACGCGCCGGCGGGCATGCCGCTCAGTAGTACGTGCGCAGCTCCGCGCGCGCTGTACCGGGCGTCAGACGGCTGTGTAGTACGATGAAAGACCTGTCGCCCGACGATCGGCCGCGCGAGAAGCTGCTGCGCCACGGCGCGGCGGCGCTCGGCGACAACGAGCTGGTCGCGCTGGTGCTCGGCAGCGGCTGCCGCGCGCAGCGACGCGCTCGCGCGTCGCGAACGCGCTGCTCGCCGCGCGCGGCGGGCTGCACGGCCTGGCGCGATCGCACGCTGCGACGACTTCATCGCGCGTCGCCGGCGTCGGCCGCGCCAAGGCGGCGCAGATCCTCGCCGCGCTCGAGCTCGGGCGCCGGACGCTGACGCAGGCGCCGAGCGCGCGGCTGCAGCTGCGTGGCGCCGCGCGACGCGGCGGCGTACCTGCTGCCGCGGTTCGGATCGCGCGGCCGTCGAGCAGTTCGGCGTCGTGCTGCTCGACACGAAGCACCGCGTGCTGCGCACGGCGATCGTCGCGGTCGGGACGCTGAACAGCGCCGATCGTCGAGCCGCGCGACGTGTTCCGCGAAGCGGCGCTCGGCGGCGCGGCGGCGATCGTGCGTGTTCCACAATCATCCGTCCGGCGATCCCAGCCCGAGCCCCGACGATGTGGAGCTGACGCGGCGGCTGGCGGCGGCGGGCGTCGCTGATGGGCATCGACCTGGTGGATCACATCATCCTGGGCGACGCGCGCTACTGCAGCTTCAAGGAGACGGGACAGCTGTGAGCCGCGTTCTGTATTTCGACTGCTTTTCCGGCATTTCGGGCGACATGGCGCTCGGCGCGCTGCTCGACGCCGGCCTGCCGCTCGACGAGCTCGAGGCGCGCGCTCGGCAGCCTGGCGCTCGGCGGCTGTGCACGTGCACGCGAACGAGTGCTGCGCGCCGGCGTCTCGGCGACGAAGTTCACGGTCCACGCGCACGAGCACGCACTGTGGCACCGCACGCAGCACCCAGCAGCCAGCACGATCACGATCACGAGCACGCGCACGACCACGCCCATGATCACGCGCACGCAGGATCAGCAGCCGCACCGCAGCCTGCCGAAGATCTTCAGCGCTGATCGACGGGTCGGCGCTGTCGCCGCCGGGCGCGACCGCGCGAAGGCGATGTTCCAGCGGCTCGCCGAGGCCGAGGCGGCGATCCACCAGATGCCGGTCGAGCAGGTTCACCTGCACGAGGTCGGCGCCCTCGACTCGATCATCGACATCGTCGGCACCGTGTTCGCGCTCGAATGGGCCGGCGCCGACCGCATCGTCTGCTCGCCGCTGAATGTCGGCGGCGGCATGGTGCACTCGGCGCACGGCCTGTTTCCGGTGCCGGCGCCGGCGACCGTGCAGGCTGCTCGGCGACGCGCCGATCTACAGCGGCGCGGTGCAGAAGGAGCTCGTGACGCCGACCGGCGCGCTGATCGCGACGTCGTACGCGATCGTCGTTCGGCCCGCTCCCGGCGATGACGATCGAGCGCGTCGGCTACGGCGCCGGCGATCGCGACGACCCGTCGACGCCGAACGTGCTGCGCGTGCTGATCGGCCGGGCGGCGGACGCGCGCGGCACGCCGAGCGCGTCGACCGTCATCGAATGCGAGATCGACGACATGAACCCGCAGATCTTCGGCGTCGCCATGGAGCGGCTGTACGCGGCGGGCGCGCTCGAGGTGTTCTACGTGCCGGTGCAGATGAAGAAGAACCGTCCGGGCACGCTGCTCACGGTCGTCGTGCCGCCCGGAGCATCGCGCGTCGCGATCGCCGACATCATCTTCCGCGAGACGACGACGATCGGCCTGCGGTACTCCGAGGTCGACCGCGAGTGCCTGCGAGCGCGAGATCGTCGCGGTCGAGACGCCGCTCGGCGCCGTGCGCGTTCAAGGTCGCGTGGCGCGACGGCCGCGTGGTCAACGCCGCGCCCGGAGTTCGAGGACTGCGCGACGCTCGCCGCGGCGCACCAGCCTGTCGGTCAAGGAAGTGCAGGCGATCGCGGCGCACGTGCACGCGCACGGAGCGCCGCACCGTGAGCCGCTTCTTCCTCACCACCGCCATCGACTACGTCAACAGCCGCCCGCATCTCGGGCACGGCGTACGAGAAGATCTGCGCCGACGTCATCGCGCGCTACAAGCGGCTCGTGCGGCTTCGACACGCGCTTCCTGATGGGGAACGACGAGCACTCGCAGAACGTGTTCAAGAAGGCGGTCGAAGCAGGGTCTCGACCCGCTGGCGTACTGCGACCGGATGGAGCAGGAGTTCCGCCGGACGTGGGCGCACCTCGACGTCTCGTTCGACGACTTCATCCGCACCACCGAGCCGCGGCACACGAGCGGGCGTGACCGAGATCGCGCAACGGCATCTACGACGCCGGCGACATCTACGAGGGCGTCTACGAGGGCTGGTACTGCGTCGGCTGCGAGGCGTTCAAGCAGGAGAAGGATCTCGTCGACGGCCGCTGTCCGCTGCACCCGACGACGATGCCGCAGTGGATCACGCGAGAAGAACTACTTCTTCCGGCTGTCGAAGTATCAGCAGCCGCTGCTCGATCACTTCGCCGCGCATCCCGAGTTCCTGCAGCCCGACATCCGGCGCAACGAGATCCTGCGGCTGATCGAAGGCGGCCTCGAGGACATCTCGGTCAGCCGCGCCGGGCCAGTCGTGGGGCATTCCGCTGCCGTTCGATCCGGCGAGCGTCGTCTACGTCTGGTTCGACGCGCTGATCAACTACGCGTCGGCCGTCGGGCTCGGCGGCGATCCAGCGCGACTGTTCGAGAAATGGTGGCCGGCCGATCTGCACGTCATCGGCAAGGACATCACGCGGTTCCACGCCGTCATCTGGCCCGCGATGCTGATGAGCGCGAAGCTGCCGCTGCCGCGCCAGGTGTTCGGCCACGGCTTCATGACGCTGAACGGCCAGCGGATGAGCAAGTCGCTCGGCACGATCGTCGATCCGATCGAGGCGGCCGATCGCCTCGGCGTCGATCCGCTGCGGCTGTATCTGGTGAAGGAGATCGCGTTCGGCGGCGACGGCGACTTCTCGTGGGAGCGCTACGACGAGCGCTACAACGTCGACCTGGCGAACAATCTCGGCAACCTGGTCAGCCGCGTCACGGCGATGGCGCGCCGGTACCGCGGCGGGCGCGTGCGCGCCACCGGCGCCGGCATCCGATCAGCTCGCGCGGCTCGGCGAAGAGTCTGTCGGCCGACTACCGCGGCGCGATGGATCGACTTGCTGCTGCACGAAGGCGCGGCGGCGGCGTTCCGGCTCATCGACGCCACCAACGAGTTCATCGCGGCGACGGCGCCGTGGGCGCTGGCGAAGAGATCCGGCGACAGCGCCGACCGGCTGACGCAGGTGCTGTTCGACGCCGCGCGAGGCGATCCGGCTGGCGGCGGTGCTGCTGACGCCGATCATGCCGGCGTCGGCCGCGAGATCCTGCGCCGCGTCGGTCGCTGGCGGCGACGGTCACGCTCGACCGCGACGGCCGCTGGCGCACCGACGGCGAGCGCGTACTCGCTCAGGAAGGGCCGCTCTGGCCGCGCAAGGAGACGACGACGTGTCGACTGACAAGCCGCACGCCGGAAGCGCGACCGCAGCCCGTCACCGCCGCTCGCCGGCACCGTCGACGCCGTCGCACCGCGGCGCCGCAGCACCCGGCGCTCGCCGGCACCGGCGACCGATCGCATCTCCATCGACGACTTCATGAAGGTCGAGCTGCGCGTCGCGAAGGTGCTGGCCGCCGAGCGCGTCGAGAAATCGAAGAAGCTGCTCAAGCTGTCCGTCGACGTCGGCACCGAGCAGCGCACGCTCGTCGCCGGCATCGCCGAGGCCTACGAGCCGGAGGCGCTCGTCGGCAAGACGGTCGTCATCGTCTTCAACCTGAAGCCGGCGAAGCTGATGGGCATCGAGTCGAACGGCATGGTGCTCGCGGCGAGCCCCGACGGCGGCAAGCCGGAGGTCGTCACGTTCGAACAGCCGCCGGCGCCGGGCACGCGCGTCCGCTAGCCGGATGCGTTACTGTGCTGCTGACCGCAGGACATCCTTGATCGCGTGGCCCTCAGCCTGCGACATCTTGACGCCGAAGATCGCGGCGAGCGTCGGCGTCACATCGGCCGGCGTGATGTGTTCAGCGTACGTGCCTGGTCGAATTCCAGCCCCGAACAGCAGCACTGGCACGCGCTGATCGTCAGCGCTGCCCGTGCCGTGCGTCGTGCCGGTGATGCTGAACATCCAGCCGGGTTTCGGCACGATTACCAGATCCCCGCTCCGGCCCTGGAAGTAGCTGAACGCCGCCTCTTTCAAGATCGGGTCGGCCGCCGTCGCCCCGGCACGCACCTGTTCGGCGGTGAAGGCCGCGGCGATGCCGGCGCTGCCCCGCAGGGCGGTCAGCACTGTATCCATGGCCTGCGGCGATGCCAGCAGCTTTGCGTACATGCCCGGCTCGAAGTAGATGTCGTTTCCATTGACGCGTGCGACGTAATGTCCTGCGCCAAGCACGACGCCGGCGCGCGTGTCGATGAGCGCCCCGATCGCCGCGGCGTTCAGGCGGCCTCCATCCTTCCCGGCCGCCATCATCTGCTCGGGAATCGGCGTGACGCCGTGATCGGCGGTCAGCGCGACGACATAGCGATCGCGTCCGACGAGCGCATCGAGACGATTCAACAGCGTGCCAATCGTCTGATCGAGATGCGCATACATGTCCTGGACTTCCTGGCTGTCGGGACCGAAGGCATGACCGACGAGGTCCGTGCTCGAGAAACTTACGGCGAGCACGTCCGTGCCCGCGTGACGGCCAAGCTGCATCGATTCGACGAGCGCCGCGGCGAAGCGGCCAAGGAACGCATCCGCAAACGGGCTGCGCTCCCACTGCGCGCGGAACTCGGCGTCCGGTCCTTGTCCGCCGCCTTTGAGCACGTGCGGGAATGTGGCGGTCCAGCCGCTCGGCGGCGCTTCACCCGGTGCATCGTCAGGATGGCGGTAGTGGGATGCCGGAAGGAGGCGCTCCCACGTGCGTCCGTAGTCGGCGTCAATCGAATGGTCCGCGAGAAAGGCTTTCACCGGTGGCGCCATTCCGTCGCCGAACACCGACGAGGTCTCCCAGCGGTCGAGCGACTCGCTCAGCCACGTCGCGGCGTCGGCTCCATGGCCGGCGAGCATGATGGCGCTGCGATCCTTGAGCGACAACGTCACGACGTGCGCGCCGCGTTCGGTCCGCATGAGATCGGTGAACGTCGGCACGGCGAGCTGATGCGCGCTGTCGCCGCCTTTCACCGGGTCGCCGTAGCTGATGTCGTGCGCGTCGCCGTCGGCCGTGCAGGTCACCTGGCGGCTGGCGTCGCGATCCCACCAGGCATTCTGAATGATGCCGTGCGTGCGTGGAAACGCGCCGGTCGACACCGTCGCATGACCGGCGCATGTCACCGTGGTGAGATACGGATAAGCCGCCTGCCGGAACCAGGCGCCGCGCGTCACCATCCGCTTGAGGCCGCCAGTCCATTCCGACTGGAACCGATCGACGTAATCGGCGCGCATCTGATCCACGACGAACAGGACCGCCAGTTTGGGCATGGTCTCCGCCGGAGCCACCGTCGAGGCGCGGCCGAGGACAGCTAGTGCGATGATGATTGCAGTCGATGCTCTGTACAACATGATCTCGAAGTCTATACGCGCGAGCGCAACGGCGCGAACCGCGTTATGCATCGCAGTGGGCCACGGTGACGTTCTGTTCTAGATACGCGCGAGCGCAACGGCGCGAGCCGCGTTATGCATCGGGGTGGAGCGACGGTGACGTTCTGTTCCAGATACGCGCGAGCGCAACGGCGCGAACCGCGTTATGCATCGCAGTGGGCCACGGTGACGTTCTGTTCCAGATACGCGCGAGCGCAACGGCGCGAGCGGCGTCATGCGTGGGGGTGGGGCCCCACGCCTTGAATAATGATCGATTCCCATTGCCATCTCGCCGACGAGGTGTTCGCGCCGGATCTCGACGGAGTCGTCGATCGCGCGCGCGACGCCGGACTCGAGCGCGCGCTGGTGATCCTCGAGGCGCGGCAACGCGAAGGAAGCCGCGCAGGCGGCGCGCGTCGACGAGCTCTGGCCGGATGCGCGTCGCGATCGGCGTGCACCCGCATCAGGCGCACCAGTTCGCCGACGACCCGCAGCGCGCCGCGGCGATCGTGCGCGCGCAGTTCGCCGGCGACGCCGGCGGCGCGCGCGATCGGCGAGATCGGCCTCGACTACCACTACGACTTCTCGCCGCGCGACGTGCAGCAGGCGGTCTTCCGCGCGCAGGTGCGCCTCGCGCGCGAGCTGCGATCGGCCGGTCGTCATCCACACGCGCGAGGCCGACGAGGACACGCTGCGCGATTCTGCGCGAAGAGGGCGGCGGGACGTGCGCGGGCGTGCTGCACTGCTTCACGCGGCACGCCGGCGCTCGCGCGACGCCGGGCCTCGCCCTGGGTTCTACATCTCGCTCGCCGGCATCGTGACGTTTCCGAAGGCCGCAGGAGCTGCGCGAGACGGTCGCGGCGCGTGCCGCTCGATCGGCTGCTGACCGAGACCGACAGCCCGTTTCTGGCGCCGGTGCCGCACCGCGGCAAGCGCAACGAGCCGGCGCTACGTCGCGCGGGTCGTCGCCGCGCTTGGCGGAGCTGCACGGCATGTCGCGCCGATGATCTGGCCGCGCGCACGGCCGCGAACTTTCACACCCTGTTCCGGCCGTGATAAAGTTCTAACCTGAGCCGCTGTGGAAAAATCGTCGCCCGCCCTCGCGCAGATCTTCGAGCCGATTCGCGCCGACCTCGAGAAGGTCGATCGAGAATTCGCGCCGCCACGTGCAGTCGCAGGTCGATCTGATCCCGAAGATCGGGCAGTACATCCAGACGAGCGGCGGCAAGCGCATCCGGCCGGCGGTGCTGCTGATGGCGTCGCGGCTGAGCGGCTATCAGGGCGACCGCGCCGTCCTCTACGCCGCGGTCGTCGAGTTCATCCACACCGCGACGCTGGTCCACGACGACATCATCGACGACTCGGACCTGCGCCGCGGCCGCCTGGCCGTGCACTCGCGGTGGGGCAACGACATCACGGTGCTGCTCGGCGACTATCTCTACATCAAGTCGATGGCGCTGGCGCTGACGCACGACACGCTCGACATCGTGCGCGCTGCTGTGCGACGTCACGCTGCGGATGATCGAAGGCGAGCTGTATCAGCTCACCAAGAACGGCGACGCCGACATCACCGAAGACGAGCACTTCGACATCATCCGCCGCAAGACGGCGTACCTCTTCGGCGGCTGCGCGCAGATCGGCGGCATGCTCGGCAAGGTGTCGCAGCGAGCAGCGAGCAGGCGCTGCGCGAGTACGGCTTCAACCTCGGCATCGCGTTTCAGCTCGTCGACGACCTGCTCGACTTCACCGGCGACGCCGAGGCGCTCGGCAAGCCGATCGGCGGCGACCTGCGCGAAGGCAAGGTGACGCTGCCGCTGATTCACCTGCTGCGGCAGTCGCCGACGACGGCGCGGCCGGCGATCGTCCGCGACATCATCGCGTCGCGCACGCGTCACGCCCGAGCAGTGGACGCGAGCTGCTGCGCAGCCTCAAGGAGCACGCGTCGATCGACTACGCGTACCGCCGCGCCGTCGAGTTCGCCGAGCGCGCCAAGAAGCCGCTCTACGCGTTTCCGCCGAGCGCCGAGCGCGACGCGCTGCTCGCGCTGCCCGACTACGTCCTCTCGCGCGACCGGTAACGTCGCAGTTCTCGAGTTGATCGCGTTCACAGACTGCCGATCTCATCGAAGTCGTCGACGGGGACATCGCCGCCGAGCGCGTCGACGCCATCGTCGCTGGCCTCCGGACTGTCCGCTCTCTCGTAGCGACCCACTGCCGATGACGAAGGTCGATCCCGAGCTTCCGCGATCGCTCGATCCGCCATCACGAAGAGCGCTACTACATCCACAACGACCCGAGATCTCCGACGAGGAGTTCGATCGCCTGCTCCACGAGCTCGAGCGGCTCGAGGCGGAGCATCCCGACCTCGTCACCCCCGATTCGCCGACGCAGCGCGTCGCCGGACGGCCGGTCGAAGGCTTCGACGACCGTCGAGCACCTCGTGCCGATGCTCAGCCTCGACAACGCCTACAACGAAGACGAGCTGCGGGCGTTCGACGAGCGCGTCCGCAAGGGCGCCGGCGCTCGGCGACGCGGCCGGTCGCGTACGTCGCCGAGATGAAGATCGACGGCCTGAGCATCGCGCTGACCTACGACGACGGCCGGCTGGTCCGCGGCGCGACGCGCGGCGACGGCGTCGCGCGGCGAGGACGTGACCGCCAACGTCCGCACGATCCGCGCGATTCCGCTGCGCGCTGCGCGGCGGCCCGGCCGGCCGCGTCGAAGTCCGCGGCGAGGTGTACCTGCCGCGCGCGTCGTTCGAGCGCATGAACCGCGAGCGCGAGGACGCCGGCGAGCCGCTGTTCGCCAACCCGCGCAACGCCGCGGCCGGCACGATGCGCAATCTGGATCCGGCGCTCGTGTCGAAGCGCGGCCTGTCGGCGTTCGTCTATCAGCTGGTCGTGCGACGCGGTCAGGCGCGTCGAGCGCGATCCGCACCGGACGCGCCACTCACGCGGCGACGCTCGACGCCGATGCGCGACTGGGGGCTGCCGGTCGAGCCGCACTGGCGGCGCTGCGACGAGCATCGACGACGTCGTCGCGTTCTGCGCGGAGTGGGCCGACAAGCGGCGGACGCTCGACTTCGACACCGACGGCGTCGTCATCAAGGTCGACGACCTCGCGCTGCGCGAGCGGCTCGGCGCGACGGCGAAGTTCCCGCGCTGGGCGACGGCGTTCAAGTTCCCGGCGCAGCAGGCGCACGACGACGCTGCGTCGCGATCGAGGTCAACGTCGGCCGCACCGGCGCGGTCACGCCGTACGCCGTGCTCGAGCCGGTGTTCCTCGCCGGCTCGACGATCTCGATGGCGACGCTGCACAACGCCGAGGACGTCGCGCGCAAGGATCTCCGCGAAGGCGACACGCGTCGCTGATCGAGAAGGGCGGCGACGTCATCCCGAAGGTCGTCGCGCCGATCCTCCGCAGCCTGCGGCCGCCGCGACGCGACGCCGTGGCAGATGCCGACCGACGTGCCCGGTGTGCGGCAGCGCGCTGCAGCGCGACGAAGAAGAAGTCGTCTGGCGCTGCGAGAACACGTCGTGCCCGGCGCGGCTGCGCCGCAGCCTCGAGCACTTCGCGTCGCGCTCGGCGATGAACATCGAGGGGCTCGGCGAGTCGCTCGTCGATCAGCTGATCGAGCAGGACCTCGTGCACGACTTCGCCGACCTCTATCACCTGACCGCCGAGCAGCTCGAGCGCTCGTCGTCGCGCCGAGGAGCCGCGATCGGAGCGGGCCGTGCCGCGCAAGCTCGGCAAAGTCGGCCGCAACGTCATCGCGCAGATCGAGCGCAGCAAGGCGAACGACCTGTCGCGGCTGATCTACGCGCTCGGCATCCGCCACGTCGGCGAGAAGGCGGCGGCGACGCTCGCGCGGCATTTCCGGACGATGGACCGCGTGCTCGACGCGCCGGTCGAGGCGCTGCAGTCGGTGCCCGAGATCGGGCCGGTCGTCGCCGCGTCGGTCCGGGCGTTCGCCGACGAGCCGCGCAACCGGGACGCTCATCGAGCGCCTGAAGGCGGCCGGCGTCAACATGGACGAGCCAGGCGCCCGAGCCGAGCGATCGAGCCGGGCCCGCTGGCGGGCAAGACCTTCGTGCTCACCGGCACGCTCGCGTCGATGACGCGCGAGGAGGCGACCGCGGCGCTCGAGCGGCTCGGCGCGCAAGGTCGCCGGGTCGGTCAGCAAGAAGACGACGCTACGTGGTCGCCGGCGCGGACGCCGGGCAGCAAGCTCGAGAAGGCGCGAGAAGCTCGGCGTCGAAACGCTCGACGAGGACGCAGTTTCTGGCGCTTATAATGAGACGTGAGTAATCTGACCAGCTGACGATGTCGCGGCGCTTCACGCTCGTCACCCTCGCGCTCACCGCCGTCGTCGCCTTCCTCGTCGGCGCGATCGTCGCCGGCGGCGTCGTCGCGCTCGGCGGTCGTCGGCGGGCGCCGCGCCAGGCGCCAGCGCCGCCAGCGCGCGGCCGCGCGTCGCCGAGCGCGCCCGGCGACGGCTCGCTCGTCAACTTCGCCGACGTCGTCGAGCGCCTCAACCCGGCGGTCGTGAACATCGACGCGACGACGCGCGGCGCGCGACAGCGCCGGCGGCGGAGCGCGGCGCGGCCGCCCGAGCCGCCGGATCCGTTCGACGGCCCGTTCGACTTCGGCGCCGCGCGTCGCGACCGCGACGCGCCGCGCCGCGGCGCCGGCAGCGGCTTCATCATCGACGCCGACGGCAGCATCCTCACCAACAACCACGTCATCGATCGCGCCGAGCGCATCACCGTGAAGCTGTCCGACGGCCGCAGCTGCGCGCGCGCGTCATCGGCGCCGACCCCGACACCGACATCGCGCTGATCAAGATCGACGGCCAGAGCGGCCTGCCGGTCGCGCCGCTCGGCGATTCGTCGACGCTGCGCATGGGCGAGTGGGTCTGCGCGATCGGCAACCCGCTCGGCTACGAGCACACGGTCACCGTCGGCGTCGTCAGCTTCCTCGGCCGCAAGCTGTTCGACGCGAGCCTCGACAACTACATCCAGACCGACGCCGCGATCAATTTCGGCAACAGCGGCGGACCGCTGATCAACGCGCGCGGCGAAGTGATCGGCATCAACGCCGCGATCAGCTCGCGCGCGAGCAACATCGGCTTCGCGGTGCCGATCAACGGCGCGACCGCGATCCTGCCGCAGCTGCGCGCGCGCGGGCCGCGTCAGCGCGCGGCTACATCGGCGTCGCGCTGCGCGACGTCGACGCCGACCTGCAGCGCTCGCTGAAGCTGACGGTCGAGCCACGGCGCGCTGGTGCAGGACGTCACGGCGGGCTCGCCGGGCGATCGCGCCGGCCTGCGGCCCTACGACGTCATCATGGCGCTCGACGATCGCGCCGATGGCGAACGACGATCGAGCTGATTCGCGACATCTCGGCGCGGGCGCCCGGCACCGGCGCGCACGCTGCGGCTGCTGCGCGACGGCCGCGAGCAGAGCGTCACGCGTGAAGCTCGCCGAGCGGCCCACGCGCGACCGCGCCGACGCGCCGAGCGCCGCTCGCCGGCGACCGCGCCGGCGCCGCGAGCAGCAGGCGCGATGCCGACGCGCCTGCTCGGCCTGACCGTGCGCGATCTCGATCGCGCAGACGGCCGAGCGGCTGGAGCTGCCGAAGCGGCATGAAAGGCGTCGCTGATCACGCGCGTCGAGCCGATGAGCGTCGTCGTTCGACGCGGGCATCGAGCGCGGCACGGTGCTCCTCGAGATCAACCGCGCAGCGCGTCGAGTCGGTCGCCGACTATCGGCGCGTCGCGCGCGCCGTCGCACCCGGGCGACATCCTCACGCTCTACGTCTACGTCGCCCGATCTCGATCAGCGCAAGCTGCATGACCGTCCGCGTCGACGATCGACTACGCATGCCCAAATCCCGCGATCCTGGTCATCGACGACGAAGCGGCGATCCGCGACTCGCTGCAGATGACGCTCGAATACGAGGGCTACGAGTTCCTCGGCGCCGCGACCGGCCAGGAAGGGCTGGCGCTCGCCGAGCGCGAGGCGCCCGACCTCGTGCTGCTCGACGTCAAGATGCCGGGCATGGACGGCATCGAGGTGCTCGAGCGGCTGCGCGCGATGAACGAGCACGCTGCCGGTCGTCGTGATCTCCGGCCACGGCACGATCAGCACGGCGGTCGAGGCGACCAAGAAGGGCGCGTTCGACTTCATCGAGAAGCCGTTCGCGAGCGAGCGCGTGCTCGTCAGCCTGCGCAACGCGCTCGAGCAGCGCCAGCTGCGCGACGAGAACCGGTCGCTGAAGAAGGCGGTCGAAGTCCGCCATCAGATGATCGGCGACAGCGCGCGCGCTGAAGCAGGTGATGGCCGCGGTCGGCCGCGCGGCGCCGACCAACGCGACGGTGCTCATCCAGGGCGAGAGCGGCGTCGGCAAGGAGCTCGTCGCGCGCACGATTCACCGCAACAGCCTGCGCAGCCGCGAGCGCTTCGTGCAGGTGAACTGCGCCGCCATTCCCGAGGAGCTGATCGAGTCCGAGCTGTTCGGCCACGAGAAGGGCTCGTTCACCGGCGCGACCGAGAAGCAGGTCGGCAAGTTCGAGCAGGCCGACCGCGGCACGATCTTCCTCGACGAAGTCGGCGACATGAGCGCCGAAGACGCAGGCCAAGGTGCTGCGCGTGCTGCAGGAAGGCGAGGTCGAGCGGCTCGGATCGGCGCGGACGATCAAGGTGGACGTCCGCGTCATCGCCGCGACGAACAAGAACCTCGAGGAAGAGATCGAGAAGGGGCACTTCCGCGAGGATCTCTACTTCCGCCTCGCCGTGATTCCGATCCACGTGCCGCCGCTGCGCGAGCGGCCCGAGGACATCCCGCTGCTCGTGCGGCACTACATGGACTACTTCAGCCGCGAGAACAACGTGCGGCCGAAGCGCATTACCGCCGGCCGCGCTCGAGGCGCTGCAGCGGTACCGCTGGAAGGGCAACATCCGCGAGCTGCGGAACACGGTCGAGCGGCTGATCATCATGACCGGCGGCGACACGATCGACGTCGCCGATCTGCCCGGCGCGTGCGCGTCGCCGGTCGCCGACGCCGCGCCGCAAGCCGGCCGCGCCGGCGACGCCGACGCCGGTCAAAGCGGGCACGCTGCGCGAGTTCAAGGACAACGCCGAGCGGGCGTTTCTGGTCGCGCAAGCTGCGCGAGAACGGCTGGAACATCTCGAAGACCGCCGAAGTCATCGACACGCCGCGCAGCAACCTGTACAAGAAACTCGAGCAGTATCAGATCAGCCAGGAGACCGACGGCTGACGAGCCACGTCACGACGGTTTGAACTTACCGCGGCGCTTCACGATTTCTTTCGTCACCTTCTGCGCCGCTTCGCGCAGCGCTTTCCCGAGCGGCGTCTTGTCCCAGGCATCGTCACCGACGTTGAAGCCGCCGAGGACCGTCGAGACGTTCCCGCCGACGCCCACGTCGGTGTTGTGCGCTTCGACGTCGAAGCTCTCGGCGATCTTGTTGGAGGCGGGATCGACGAGGTCGATGTGCAGCGACACCGTCGCTTTCGTGCGATTCACGTTGCCCCCAACCGATGCGCCAAACTTACCGGGGAGAAAGCCGCCATTATTGCCGTGCGACGTGTTCGCTTCGAGCACGGTGCCCGCGATGACGACGTCGGCGCTGGCCGCCTTGCCGACCGCCGCTGCTTTTTGTGTCGACAGCGGGAGCGGGCCACCAGGTTCGAGCAGATCCGGCTCGACGTCTTTTTCCTTGCCCAATTCGAGTCGGATGAGCTTCGCGAGCGCTTGCGCGGCGCCGCCGCTCCAGCCGTCGACGTTCGCCGCATCGAACGGTAAGATGCCGACCGTGAACGGCGCCGTCGCTGTCGACGCGCCGATGGGATTCGCCAGCACTATCGCCACAACGGTTCCGACGATCGCGCCTGGCCCACTAAGCTGCCGCAGTCTGTTCAGCATGACGAATACCTCACATGAGAGCGCACGGACAATTTACGATTCCTTAATTGGGTTCCAGCGGCGTCTACGGCGCGTTATACTCCCACACCGTCTGCTTGGTAGCCAGAGTAACCACTTCTTTTGAGGAGCTCACAGCCATGCGTTGTCGATCGTTACTCGGTGGGACACTCGGTGCGGTCGCGCTGGTCATCTTTACTTCTTCGGCGGCGTCGGCTCAGACGCAGACGCTGAACGTCAAAGTCGGCCTGTGGGAAGTGACCACGAAAGGCCAGACCACCGGCGCGCCTCCTCTGGATACCTCACAAATTCCGCCCGAGCGTCGCGCACAGGCCGAGGCGATGATGAAATCCATGATGGCCAACGCCGCGAAGCCCCACACATTCAAAACGTGCATCACGAAAGAAAAGCTTGCGGAGGATCCCTTCGAGAAGCGCGAAGAGCGACAAGACTGCAAGCGATCGTATCTCACGCGCACGTCCACGACGCTCGCGTTCAAGGAAGAGTGCACGTCGAACGATGGCAAGACCGTGACGGAAGGGCATTTCGAAGCCACGAGCCCCGAAGCGGTCAAGGGAACCATGAAAATCTCCATTGAACGGGCCGGCATGCCGATGATCATCAACAGCGATCTGGCCGGAAAATACGTCGGCGCCTCGTGCGGCGACGTGAAATAGATCACCGCTCCAGGACGAATCGATCGCCCTTGCGGGTGACGCGCACGCCGGCGCTGCCCGCAACGGCGATCGAGACGTTGTCCAACGCGAGCTGATCGTCGCCCGCCTGCACGACCACTTTGTAATCACCGGCCGTCAATTCCTGCCCCGGGTCGCCCGCTTCGCCGCGCGCAACGATCGCGCCGGCGCGATCGAAGACCGTATACGGAAAGCGGCTGATTGTCGCAGCGACGAGCGCACGCGTGAGCGACGGCCCGTCCGCTGCCGTGTAGTAGGCGCCGCCCGTGGCCGACGTCAACGCGCCGAGCTGCTGCTGCGCCTGCGCCCTCCTTCGAGCGTGAACCCGACGATGCTGAGGCGGAAGTCGAGGCCGGAGGCGCGAATGGTGTTGCGCGCCGCCGTGAAGTCGCCGCCGCAGCTCTCCTCGCCGTCGGTGATCAGCGCAACGCTGCCGCCGCCGACGGCCTTCAGATCGTTCACTGCCTGCAGGACCGAGTACACGAGCGGCGTCTCGCCGCGCGGCCGCGTCGAATCGACGATCTTCAAGATGGAGTCGCGATTGAGCGGGCGAGACCGGCACCTTCAACTCCGAATCGGTGCACGTTTCTTTCTGTCTCGATCCAAAGCGGTGCCCGTACAACCGCAGGCCGACGTTGAAATCGTCAGGTATCCGTTTCAACACGTCGCGCAGGACCTGGCGTGCGGTGGCAATTCTCGTGCTCTTGCCGAGCGGCAGGTTCATCGATCCGGACAGATCGAGGATGATCAGTAGATTCTTCCGCGATGCCGCCGCCGGTTGCGGCCCGAGATCGGCGCTCACAGTCAGCCTGCCGGTTCGACGCTCATGCGCCGCGAGGCAGAGCGCCGTGTCGACATCGCCCGCTGCGCCGCGCACGGCCATCTTCCATGGCTCCGGCAGCTTCGCGGGCATCGTGACCGTGAGCGTCGATGTGGCCTCCTTGCCAAGGGAAACCGTGTCGGGATCGAACCGTGCGCCGAGGCCGCCGAGCGCCGGCGGCGTCGCCAGCGAGAGACGCACCGTGCCCGAATAGCCAGGCTGGATGGGCAGCACCGAGATCGGATAGGTGTAGGTCTGGCCCGGCAACGACGTCGCGGGTGACGAGCGGCGCGTCGGTCACGATCGCGAAGGGCGCGAGCCGCGTGCTGCACGGAAGCGAATCGGGCGCAAACGGCAGCAGGAGCTGGCGCGCGACGTACTGCCGGTAGGCGACATTCGGCACCTGATCGTGATCGACGCCGTCGTAGATGATGACGCCCGCGCCGTAATGCGCGTAGACGAGCACGAAACCGCTCGCGCCCTTGACGTTGGTGCCGACAAGCGCACCGCACCAGTTCGGGTCGTACTTGATCACGGTGTTCGAATCGCCGAAATCGTTCGACGGGTTGCCGTTCGTCTTGCGCGTCCACGAATCGAGATCGAGAAATGCGGGATCTGACGGATCGGTGCTCGCGAGAAAATTCTTTTCGATGAGCCTCAGCGCCGACGCCGCGCCCTGCGCGCCAGGATTGCTCGTGGCGAACGGAAACGGCATGAAGCCGTAATCGGGCTTGTTGTTCTCGCCGCAGCTGTCCGCGTCCTGGATGATCAGCTTGTGGCCGGCGGCCACCCACTTGACGAGCGCGCGCTTGAACCCGTCGGACACCTTCGTCTTGATGTCGCACAGCTGCGAGAGCACGACCGTGTCTACGCCGGCGCTCGGGACGAGCGCGGCGGGCGTCGCCGCCTCGGGAATCACCGGCCAGAACGCGGCGCGCTGAAAGATCGACGAATCGACGCGGCCCTCGCCGGGATCGCCTGGAAAGTACTTGATCGCCGGCGAATTCGGCAGGTTCTTGGCGTAGTCGAACGGCGCGTACATCGATTCTGCCAAGTGGCTGACGATGAGGACGCCGCCGCTTTCTGGTCGGGTCGGATGAACGTCCGGACGCGGCGGCATCAGGCAGCTGTCGGTCGCCGCCGCAGCGGTGGCGGGAACGGGCGGGGGAGCGGTCGCACCGCCGACGACTGGCAGCACACCGGTCGACAGCAGCGAGGCCAGATCGGCGTGGCGCGTCAGAAACGGGACGTACCCTGGCGCTTGGCCTTCATGCACCGCGACATCCGCCAGCATGGACGCGAACGGCTCGCCGTAGTTCGACAGGATCGCGATTTTCACGTAGCGCGCTTCGATCGCCGCCGCGAACTTCACGTCGTGATCGCCGGGTTCTTGCGGCAGCGTCATCGCCGCGACTTTCCGGAAACCGGCGGTGGCGCTCTCCATCGACGTCGAGATCTCCACGTCTTTGGGCCATGCTGGCTCGTTCGGCTTGCCGCTCACCGGGTTCATGCCGTGCGGTGGCGTCGCGAGCGTCACGCCGGACACGACGACGCTCTCGAAATTGAGAAACGAAATGACCGCTTCTGATTCCTGCGGAAACGGCACACCGGTGAGCCAGATCGTCGAAGGGTTGCCGTCGAGCAGGTGGATGCGGGAAAAGTCTCCGACATCTCGCGACAGAAACGCGACACGGCCACCCATCTCCAACGCGGCGAGATTGTCCCGCCGCGGCGACCGCACGGGTGTCGAAGCCGCCAGAGAATCGGCCGGGGTTGCCACGGTCATCGCCGGTTGCGATCCACGATCCGCGATCGCAGGTGTCGCTTGGTCGCCGCCAGTGGCGGGCGGCAGGTGGGGCAGTGGCTCCAGGCGGCGCGGCGGCCGGCGCCGTCGATCCGCCAGACGAAGTTGGCGACGTTGCAGGCGGTGCGGCGTTCGGCTGACCCGATTTGGCCGGCGCCGACGATGGCGGCGATTGAGGCGCGCCGTTGCCACGGTCGGGTTGTCGGCTGCACGCGGCCGCGCTCAGAACAAGGACGAACGTCAGACTCCAAGTCGTTGCACGCGACAACATCTGTCGACCTCTCCTCGCTTCGCCGTGACGCGCCGTACCGATAGTGCGCACCCCTGAACCATTCAAGCCGACATTGCGGTCCTTACGCATTTATTACGCGCGCGTGTGGCGCCTTCTTTGGCATTGCGGGATCTGTCAGCTGTGGTCATGATCGGCCTCCGCGCGGCGATCTCGGAGCATGTCGCGCAAGGAGGGGTTCGATGAGCTTCATGGACAAGATGAAAAGCGGCCTCGACAAAGCGCGGGAGGGCGTGAGCGACTTTGCGGAAACGACGCGGATCAAGCACGAGATCAGCAAGCTGACCGATCACAAGAACGACCTCTTCGGAGAGATTGGCCGGCAGGTGTACGCCCTGCACGCGCAAGGACGACCCGTCGTTGAAGTCGAAGCGCAATGCAAAGAGATTGACGGCCTCGAGCAGGACATCAAGAAGAAGGGCGAGGAGATCGCGCGAATCAATACTGAGACAGGCGCACACACGCAAAGCGCCGAGTAATCCCGGCGCGTCGGCCACTCTCACGGAGAAGGTGCAGAGTATGAGCGATGGTTCACCGACGGTCGACCGCCCGTCGTCCGGCAAAACGTCATTCGACGTCGCAGCGCTGGCAGTGGCATTGGCGGGAGTCGCGCTCCTTGTCGATGCGTCCGTCGAGACCTACACCGCCGGCGCACCCGTACGCTGGTGGGTCGTGGGTGCCGCTGTCGCGTACGCGGGCGTGACCGCGGCGACGCTCCGCATGCGCGTGGGCTGGCGGACGCAGGTCACGATCGCTCTCGTCGGTGTATTGGGCCTGATCGCGACGACGGCGTGGCGGCCCGACGGTCTCGCCGACGGCATTCGCCTGTTGGGAGCGCCGACGACGGTTGTGCTGTCGGCTCTGACGGCCGCCGCGCTGCTCGTCGCGATGATCGTCGTGATGCGGGCGGCGACAATTCCGCTCGTCGCTCGGCTCGCGGTGACGCTCGTGGCGCTCTACGGGATGGTGGCCTTCGCGCTGGGCGCATGGAACGGGACCGCGTATCACGCGCTGTTTGCGGGCGGGAGCGTGTGGCGCGCCGCACCGAGCTGGTTGCAGGGCGGAATGCTTGGAGGATTGATCGCGCTGCCGTTGTCGCTGCTCGTCAGCGTCGCCGGGGGACTCGCGCGCGGCGCGCGGCGCTGGTCGGTCCAGCCGATCGTCGCGCTTGCGCTCACGATGGCGATCGTCGTGTCTGGCCTGACGGACGCCGCAGGCGTCCGTCAATCCGCGGTTGGATTCAACGTCACCGCCGCAGGCGACGATCTTTCGTCCCAGTCGGCGCCGGCAGACGAGCAGCGCGTGAGTGCTGACGCCGTAGTGCTCATGAAGAAGGTCGCCGCCGATCCCGCGCCCTCCACATCCGACGTCGACCGGAAGGCGACTGAGCTTGGCAATGACCCGACGGCGTTGTTCGCGTACATCCGAGACCAAGTGCGTACGGAAGTCTATCCAGGAGTCTTACGCGGCGCGCGCGGCGCGCTCATGGGCGGCGCGGGGAATGCCTGGGACCAGTCGCTTCTCGTGGCCGCGATGCTTCGGCATCACGGGCGGGAGGTGAGGTTCGCGCGTGCCCATCTCGCTCCGGCCGACGCCGCGAAGATTGTCGCGCGGATGTTCGATGATGCCGAACACGCGCGTGTCGCAGTGCGGCCTTCAGTGCAGATCGCGGATGCCCTCCAGAAGCAAAGCCGTGTGCTGCTGGCGCGCGTCCAGGATAAGTGGCAACGGTCGCACGCCGATGTGGTCGACGCCCTCAAACGCGGAGCTCTCGCACTCGGCGATCGCGCCGTGACGGACGAAATGCTCGCCGCCGAAGCCGGCGACCATCTCTGGGCGGAATATCGCGACGCGGATCGGTGGGTACCAATGGACACGGTGGCCGGCAGCCGCGTCGGAGATACCGTCGCGTCGGCGGCTGAGACCTTCGCAGAAGTGCCAGACGCGCTCTATCACCACGTCACGATTCGCGTGACGGTGGAAGCCGCGCCGTGATCAGACGCTCGAGACGGCAGACGTCTTCCGCTATCAAACCACGGCCGCGGCGCTGCATGGCGCGCAAGTGATCCTCTCGCATCAAATTGATCACGAAGCGAACGGGGGCTGGCGAGCCCGACCGCTCCTCGCGATTGACGATCAAGTGTTCGGCGCGATGTCATTCACAGAATCGGGAATCCAAGCGGTGGGAGCGCCCCAAGACGACCTCATCGGACAGGCGCATGAAGCCGTCGGTCAATTGGGTCGGGTCACCGAGCTCTTCGGCAGTGAGCCAGCCAAACCCGCCGTTCACCGCCGGCAAGCAATTCGCCGCCGAGTCGCTCGCGATCGACTTTGCTGATCCCGCGCAGCACAACGACTCGGTGCAACGCGAGATCGTTGACCGAATCGGCGTCGTCGCTCGAGCAGGCGGAAAGGCGACTGTTGCACCTCTCGCGCCCTTGCCGATGGCGGGCGAAGTTCCCGTTCAGCTCGCCAGTGTGTACGCGTGCGCGTTCACCGCCGGACCGCTGGATCCCGCTTTGGTCTTGCGTCCACTTGGCGCGCGGGCGCGTGCAGTCGAGGCCGCTTTGTCGTTGCGCGAACGCGCCAGCCGACCGATGACGAGCCCGGAGGACTCGACGCTCGTCAACCAGGTTTTTGACGGCCTCCCGGCCGCGCTATCGACGACGGCGGCAACGGCGCACCTGATGTCCCAACGATTGGCGGTCGGCTGCAGACTTCCGGATCGGCTCAGACAATCTTCTATGAAGCAACGCCGCGCCTCGCCATCGTGAGTGCCGATCTCGTTTTGTCGTCCGATGGCAAGAGTGTCTTGCCGTCGTTTGCGATCGATCTCCGACGCAATCCCGTGCGAACCGTCGGCCGGAGCGCTCCGGCCGCATTGGTTCGCGCGAACCTGGCGCGCGGCGTCCTCGATGCCGTGATCGAAGACGCGGTCGTGCCTGCGAGCCCGTCTCCGGCTCCGCCGACAACGATCAGCACGGTTGGCATCATGGACCGTGCGCACGCGGACAACGTGGCGCTCGTGGCCGTGCGCGATCGATCAACCGCGCGAGCGCTTCCCGCGGCCGGCGACGCGCAGGCGCGCATGGAAGCCGATGCCGGCGCGGGGCTCGCCGTCGTGGCGGCTGCCAGACAGGCGCCGGCGGCGGGCGACGGAGGCCACACGGCATGGTGGAGCGTCGACCTGGCAACCGGCGAGACGACCGGAATGCTCGACAACGGCCTGCACGGCGGTCAGGCGATTCCCGAACGGGCCGCCGTTTCGCCGGTGCAGCGCATGGGCGCGCGGGCAATGTTGCGGGTTGGCCCGATGGACGTCGCTCAAGCCTATAAGGCTGGTTACCAAGCCGGCATGGCCGCCAATCAAGCGCAGCTGCTGCTTGGTGTTGTCGCCGGTGTCGCACAGATGGGCGTGACTGCTGTCGTACTGGCCACGCTCGGCATTATCGTCGGCTTCTTCGCAATGAAATGAGTGACGACACAGAGTTCTGAATTCAGTGAGCGGCCCACATCGCCGCGGTGATTGCTCGGATCAAAACGCGCACGAGGCCATGAGTCAGAGAGGCTTGCTGCGCGTGCACGCGTGGGTCGTCGGTGGTCTCTGCGCAAGCGTCCTCATCGCCTGGCCACTCTTTTCTCCCGGTCGGGAATATCCCGTCGCTCCGTTTCTTCCGGGCCTGGAACGCGTGCCGGCCTCGCTTTTCGTTGCCGTCTGCATTGCGACGCTCGGGTGCATCACGCTCATGCCATGGCAGCCGCGCTGGTTGTTGCCGGCTGCCGGCGCGGGTGTGGCGCTCGTCGTGGGACAGGATCAGACTCGGCTCCAGCCCTGGCTGTATGCCTACGTCGCCTTGGCGGCGATCTTAGCGCTCGGGTTTCGCGACGGTTCGGACGCGGCGGCGTTGCGAGCGAAGAACGCCTGTCGCTTGCTCCTGGTCGCGATTTATTTTTGGAGCGGCATTCACAAACTCAATAGCGGCTTCGTTGAGGCGACGCCGTGGCTCTTCGGTCCGCTGGTGCGACAGCTGCCGAAGCTCGCGCCAGCAGTGCGACCCATCGGCTTCGTACTGCCGGCGATTGAAGCGTTCCTCGGCTTGGGACTGCTGTGGCCGCGTCGCACGCCGCTTCGCCGTCGGCGGCCTCATCGCTATGCACGCCCTCTTGCTGTCGCTGCTCGGCCCCTGGGCGCTCGACTACAACGCGGTAGTCTGGCCATGGAACGTGGCGATGCCGTTCATCCTGTATGAACTGTTCTGGTCGTCGGGTCTCCCCGCGTCCGAAGTCCTTCGGAGCGGCGAGTGGCGCTCACAGTGGGCCGCGATCGTCCTGTTCGCTCTGTTGCCGGCTTTGAGCCTAGTGGACTTGTGGGACGACAATCTGTCCTTCTCACTCTACGGGGGAAATACGCTCTTCGCTGACGTGATTCTCCCTTCGACGACGCTCTCGAGACTGGCGCCGCGCGCGCGGCAAGTGGCGCAAGGGCTGCCGGATGGGCGCTTTCGGCTCGCGCTCGACGACTGGGCGCACGAGGCGCTCCACGTCCCTGCGTATACTCCGCAGAACGCGTACATCGACGGGTCGCGCGAGTCCTCTGCCCGGTGGCAGCCACCCCGGATATCGAGCTTGTTCTATTCCGATCCGGCGCGTGGCTGTATCGCTCGAGCGAGGAAAAATGGATAAGCGCTTCCGAACTCTGCAAAGCAGGTCCATGAGCGGCAAGGGAACGGTCGACGAGCACAAGGCAAGAGCGAAAGCCGTCGCACAGGCGATCATCGCAAAGCCGTGAGCTGGGGAGGCTCGGCGCGCCGTAGTACAATCCGTCCTTCGCAGCGAGACAGACAATCGTCCGCGCCGGCGCGACAAGTCCGCAGGGGCTCGCCGCGACGAAGGCGGGAGGAAAGTCCGAACTCCGCAGGGCAGTGCGCCGGGTAACGCCCGGTCGGGGCAACTCGAAGGAAAGTGGCACAGAAAACATACCGCCGCGCCGTAGCGCCGGAAGAGCCGGCGGTCGGAGGTAAGGGTGAAAAGGTGCGGTAAGAGCGCACCGCGCCGGTGGCAACATCGGTGGCAGGCAAAACCCCGCACGGAGCAAGACCAAATAGGGAGACGCTAGCAGGACGGCCCGTCCGAAGTCTCCGGGTCGGTCGCTTGATCTCGCCAGCGATGGCGAGGCTAGAGGAATGATCGTCGTCGTCGGCAGCCCGCAAGGGCGACCGGGGAAACAGAATTCGGCTTACGGCTCGCTGCGATCTTATCTGTTTCCTGTCAGATACGATAAGGCTCATGTTGAGATTCGTATCGCGCTTGCCGCCGCGTGCGTCGGCCCTCTCGCTGTCCGCGCCGCTCGCACAACAACAGGCGCCCGGTCAGATTCGCCCGCGGCCGGCGGAAGGTCGCCAGCCCGAGTTCCCGCCGCCGAACATCCGCGAGTACAAGCCGAAGTCGACGCTCGTCACGCCGAGCATCTCGTGCCGCGCGCGAAATTCCCCGTCATCGATATCCACAGCCATCAGCCGACGCCGATGCCCGCCGACGAGTTCCGACAGTGATCGAAGGCGATGGACGAGTATGAATCTCCAGCTGTTGATGAACCTCAGTGGATCATTCGGCGATCGGTTGCACCAGGGCATCGACGCGATCCGAAACAGCAAGTACAAGGACCGCATGGTGCTTTTCGCCAACATCAACTTCCGCAACCCGGTCGGGCCCGGGTTCGGCGCGAAGGCGGCGCGTCAGCTCGAGGACGATGTGAAGGCGGGCGCGGTGGGGCTGAAGGTCTTCAAAGACCTTGGGATGTTCGACAAGCGGACGGACGGCAGCCGGCTGAAAGTCGACGACCCTGAGTTCGATCCGGTGTGGGACGACGTGCGCGCGGCTGAACATCCCCGTGCTGATCCACGTTGCCGAACCGCCGGCCTTTTTCGAACCGCTCGATTACACGAACGAGCGCTGGCTCGAGCTGGCGCTCTATCCGGATCGGCGCCATCAAGACCGGCGTCCGCTTCGAAGAGCTGATGACCGAGCGCAACAACATGGTGCAAGAAGCATCCGAACACGCGCTACATCCTGGCGCATTTCGGCTGGCATGCGAACGACCTTGCGCGGGCGGGCAAGCTGCTCGACGACAATCCGAACGTGTACTACGACGTCGCCGCCGTTCTGTACGACTTCGGCCGGCAGCCGCGCGCGGCCCACGAGTTCTTCGTGAAGTACCAGGACCGCATTCTGTTCGGGAAGGACAGCTACCAGCCTGACGAATATCCGTACTACTGGCGGGTGTTCGAGACCAACGACGAGTACTTCGACTACTACCGCGACTATCACGCGTTCTGGAAGTTGTACGGCATCGGTCTGCCCGATCAAGTGCTGCGGAAGCTCTACTACGAGAACGCGATCAAAGTGACGCCTGCGCTCGCTCCCATTTATCAGGTGCAGTAGCGCTCTGTCCGAGCCGCGCAAGCAGGGAACAGGAGCGATGGCGAGCATGCGCCGCTTCGAGAATCAGGTTGCGATCGTCACGGGCGCCGGCCACGGCATCGGACGGGCCGTGGCGGATCGGTTTGCCGCCGAGGGCGCGCATGTCGTCGTCAACGACGTCGACGCCGGCAGCGCGCAGGAGGTCGCACGCCACATCGAGACCGGCGGTGGCGTCGCGATTCCCTTCGTCGGCGACGTGTCCGACACGCGTCGGGTGGACGCGATGTTCGAGGCGACGCTGGCCCGTTTCGGCACGGTTGATGTGCTCGTGAACAACGCCGCGCTGGTCGCGACGACGCGGCATTTTCTCGAAGCCGACGAGGAATGGTGGGACCGCATACTCGCAGTGAACCTGAAAGGCGCGTTTTACTGTTCGCTGTGCGCCGCTCGGATCATGGTCCGGCGAGGATCGGGCACAATCATCAGCATGTCGAGCGGGGGCGCCACGAAGGCGCATCGCGGTAATGTGGCGTACGATGCCGCGAAAGGCGGCATCGAGGCCATGACGCGTGCGATGGCGCTCGATCTCGCGCCCTACGGTGTGCGGGTCAACGCCATCGTGCCCGGCCTCATCCGCACGTACGCGATCAGCGACGAGGACGCCGCGGAACGAGGCCGGGTATTACCACTTGGGCGTCTGGGCTCGCCCGAGGACCTTGCCGGCCCCACCGTGTTCCTCGCCACCGCCGACGCGCGGTACATTACTGGGACCACGTTAGTCGTGGATGGCGGCGTGCTCGTGCAGCAGCGGTCGACGCCCGTGGACACGTTTCCGCTCGGTCGTTTTCCGGTGATCACGCGCGAACCATGACATCGGCTCGTCTTTTGCTTCGGAACTCAACATTATGGCTTCATACCTCGTCACGGGCGGCGCCGGCTTCATCGGATCGCATCTGGCCGAAGAACTCGTCCGGCGCGGCCACACTGTGCGCGTCGTCGACAGCCTCGTCACCGGCAAGCGCCGGAACCTCGCGCATTTGCCGCAAGTGGAATTTCTCCACGGTGATCTCGCGGAGCTCGATGTCGCCGAGCGCGCGGTGCGCGGCGTCGAGTACGTGCTTCACCAAGCCGCGATCCCGTCTGTTCCACGGTCAGTTCTGGACCCGGTCACCTCGAATCGCGCAAACATCACGGCATCCCTGAATGTCCTCGTCGCGGCCCGGGACGCCGGCGTCAAACGTCTGGTGTACGCCGGCTCGTCGTCGGCATACGGCAACACGCCGACGCTGCCAAAACGCGAGGACATGGCGACCAATCCGTTGTCGCCATACGCGCTGCAGAAGCTCGTGGCGGAGCAGTATTGCCAGATGTTCACGCGGCTCTACGGCTTCGAAACGGTCACCATCCGGTATTTCAACGTGTTCGGGCCGCGCCAGGATCCCGGATCGCCGTACTCCGGGGTCATCTCGCTGTTTGCGACCTCCCTGCTCGAAGGCCGTCAGCCGACCATCTACGGGGACGGCGGCCAAACGCGAGACTTCACGTACGTCGCAAACGTCGTCGACGGCGTGCTGCGCGCGTGCGAAGCCGGACAGGTGGCCGGCGAGGTCATCAACGTCGCCTGCGGCACTCGCATTTCGCTGAACGATTTACTCCTCGCGATGAACAAGATCGTCGCAAGAAATGTCAAAGCGATCTACGCGGCCGAGCGTGCCGGCGACGTGCGCGATTCCCAGGCCGACATCTCGAAAGCAAAGGCGCTGCTCGGCTACGAGCCGAAAGTTCTGCTCGACGAAGGCCTGAAGCATACGCTGGCCTGGTGCCGCGACGATGCCGCGGCTGCGACGAGCCCGTAGACAACGCGCGTGGTCTACGCGAGAATGCGCGTCTCCCCACTCTGGATGATGACTCGGGTTCTTGCTGGCGCTGCACTCCTGGTCTCTCTCACTGTGCCGGCTCGCGCGGGCGAGCGGCCGTGGCAGATGGTTCGCGGCCACGGCATCACCGTCGTCGGCCAGCAGTCGCCGAAAGCGCTGCGTGCCATCGCCATCGAAATTGAGCAGTTTCGTCTCACGCTCGGTGCGGCGATTCGTGCGGCGCAGCCGCCCGCCATGCCGACGATTCTGTATGCCTTCGACGATCGCAAGGCGATGGAGCCCTTCGTCCCGCTCTATCACGGCCGGCCCGCGACGCTCGCCGGGTACTGCCTCTGTGGCGGCACAGCGGATGCCAATCTCATCGTCGCGAGCCTGGCGAGCTACGCCGATTCGTCGGCCATCATTTTCCACGAATACACACACCTGCTGATCCGAAACACGGCGCACACGGTGCCCGTGTGGCTGAACGAAGGGATTGCGGAGTACTACAGCACGTTCCGCCTGACGGACGAGGGCAGGGGAGCGGAGATCGGCCGTCCTGTCGAACAGCATGTCGCGCTCCTTCGCCGGCAAATGATTCCGCTGCCGGAGCTGCTTGCCGTCGATCAGTCTTCTTCCCTGTATAACGAGGGCGATCGACGGTCGATCTTCTACGCCGAATCGTGGGCGCTCACGCATTACCTGCTCACCGAGCAGCCCAACGGCGCCGCCGCAGTGAACAAATACGTGGCTGACGTCGCTGCCGGACGGCCGCCCGACAGTGCGTTTCTCGATGCATTCGGCGAAACGCCGGCTGCTATGAACCCGCGCCTCAGCCAATACATCCGACGTCCCGCCTTCAAGTCGAAGCTGTATGAGCTGAATCAGCGGATCGAAGTGGACGAGCCGGAGAGTGCACAGGTACTCTCGCCGGCAGAAGCGGACGCGCAGCTCGGACGCATCCAGGTGCGCGTGAACCGCGCGGCGGAAGCGGCGCCGCGAATCGAAGCGGCGGCACGGACAGAGTCCAGCAACGCTGAAACGCAGCTGGCGCTCGGGCTCTTGCGGCTCAACGAGCAAAGGCCGGCGGACGCGCGTGTGCCGCTCGAGAAGGCCGTGGCGCTCGCCCCGAACGATTTCCTCACCCAGTACGTATATGGGCTCCTGCTGCTGCGCGACACGATTGACGCGCCGCGCGGGACCAACGACAAGCGCGAACTGGCGCACGCGGCGCTCACGCGCGCTGTGGCAGCGAATCCGGAGTCGGCCGACGCGCTCGCGTGGCAGGGCTATGCAGACCTCGCCGCCGGAACGCGGCTCGACGAAGCGCGCGAAGCGACGCGTCGTGCGATCGCCCTGGCGCCCAACGAGCCATCGTATCGTCTCCAGCTTGCTGACATCGACGCGGCTGCTGCCGAGGAACGCCGGCCGCCGCCTGTGCGGCTCGAGCGACGCGTGGAGAAAGAGACCGTTGCGACCGATCCCCCGCCGCCGACCGGTCCGATCGAGCTCCGGCCGGTGCAAGCAGGGGAGCAGCGCGTCCTCGGCGATTTGGTGTCCATCGATTGCGGAGACGAAGGCATCCGGTTTTCGGTGCGCGTTGGATCACGTGTGGTCGTCGCCGCCGCGGAGCGGATGCTCGACGTCGAGCTCACGTCGTTCGCCGGACGCAAGCTCGCCATCGGCTGCGGCGCGCGGACACCGCCCGATCGGGTGGTACTTGACGTTTAAAGGTGGCCAGGCCGTGGCGGTGGAGTTCCTGCCGCGCGATTACGTGCCGTGAAGCGCGCGGCGCTGCTGTATGCGGCGCTCACCATCCTGCTCGCGTATCCGCTGACGCGATACCCCGCATCTTCAGTCCTGTCCGACGCACCAGACACGAATCTGTTCATGTGGACCCTCGCGTGGGATACGCACGCGTTGACGCATCAGCCACTCGCAATATTCGACGCGAATATCTATTACCCGGCGCGGCACACGCTTGCGTATTCCGAGAACCTGATCGGCAGCGCATTTCTTGCGGCGCCCGTTATCTGGACGACCGGCAATCTCGTCCTCGCGATGAACATCGTGGCGCTGCTGTCGTCCATGCTGTGCGGAGTCGGCGCGTTCCTCCTCGCCCGACGGGTCGGCGTCACGGCGGCAGGCGCGCTGATTACGGGGCTGATCTTCGCGTTCTCTCCGCCGCGGTTCTTGCGCCTCGATCAGCTTCATCTCACGACGATTCAGTGGGTGCCGTTCGGGCTGGCTTACTTGCATGCGTATTGGAACGGAGGCCGGCCGCGCGATTTGCACTGGTTTCTAGCGTTCCTCACCTTGCAGGCGCTGACGAGCGGCCATGGCGCAGTGTTCCTGCTGGTCGCCTCCGTGGTCGTGACTGCGCACGAACTTCTTGCTGGAGCGTCCAATCCCGCGCTGACCGTTCGACGAATCATTGGCGACGCTGGATGGATCGGCGCCGCCTTGCTCGTTCCGGCCGCGCTCCTGTTGATCCCGTATCGTGCTGCACAGGGCGAGGTCGGGTTGCGGCGTTCGCTCGAGAACTGGACCGTGCCGGCCGCCAGCTTTTTCGCGTCGCCGTCGCACGCGCACGCGTGGCTTCTCGGGCTCCTTCACGCCGGCTGGATCAACAACGACGCGCAGACGTATCTATTTCCCGGGTTCATCGCCCTCGCGCTCGCGCTTGTCGCCATCGGACCCGGACGAAGGTGGTCTCAGTCACCCGCGCGCGCGCTCGCTCTCGTCGTGGACATCGCCGCCGTGTCCGCATTCAGTCTGGCGGCATACGTCACGATGTTTGGGCCCGCTCGCGTGCGGTTCGCAACCACGCTCGTCGTGTCGGTGCGGCAACCCTGGCGCTTATGGCTCGTGGTTGCGGCGTGCGCTGCCGCGCGCCTCGCGTTATCCCGACGTGTGCCGTTCGCAGTCTTCTCCCGCTCGCCCGACCGGCTGACGGCACATCATGCGGACTCGAGGGTGACCTACAGCGTGATTGCGATTGTGAGCCTGCTGATGGCGATCGGTCCGCCGCTGAGCCTCTGGCCCCTCGTGTATTGGCTGCCCGGGTTCAACTTCATACGTGTGCCATCGCGCTTCATGATGCTGGCGCTTCTCGCCGTGGCCGTTCTGGCCGGCATCGGCTTCGATCGATTGACGACGCGCGCGATCGCCAAGCGCCGCGCCATTGCTCTTCTGATCGGCGCGTTCATCGTCGGCGAATACGCCACGATGCCGTTCGAGGTGGTGAGCCGGCGTGTGGAAGTGCCGGCGATCGATCGATGGCTGGCGGAGCAGAGCGACGTGATTGCGATTGCCGAAGTGCCGCTTGTGGCTCCCTCGCACTTGCAAGCATCGGAACTCCGCCACACGACGTACATGCTCCACACGACGACGCATTGGCGGAAAACCGTCGAGGGTTATAGTGGCATCCGGCCGCCGCGGTTCGAGCAGCTCTATAGCGAATTGCAAAACTTCCCGGACGCAGTCAGCCTCCGGGCATTGGGAGACATGGGCATCGACCATGTCGTCGTTCATGCCGACCTGGTCGAGCCGGCCGATCGGCCCGCTTTCGAGCAGCGTCTCCGCGACTTCGCGGATTCGGTCCGACTAGAGCACGCCGATGGCGACGGCCGCGTGTACTCCCTTCATCTGAGATAGCGCTGTTCCCACACGTTGATCCGTCCTCGGTCACGCGTTTGGTGGAGCAACTGGCGGCGTCGCTTTTCACAAGGTCACAGCATCCATCTTCGCCCGCGCGCACACGTCGAGAGCCATCGTCTCATTTGTCAACACGTTGCGGCCGCGTGACTGTCGGCCGCGAAGCGGCGCGCCGATTGCGATAGGCCTCGGCGACCCTGAGCTGGCAACCGTCAGACGCGTGGCCCGACCTCCCCGCGACACCCGCGGCGCCATCGCTCAGGGTCCTCAATCGTCACATTCAAGGAGGTAGTGCATGGTTCGAACGTTGTTGTCTCTTGTCGCTCTCGTCGTCTTTTTCGGCGCCCAGCCGCTGGTCGTGAACGCCGCCCAGGCTCCCCAACGCAAAGCAAGCGCTCGGACAACGGCGAAGGCGCCCGTTGTGGGCACGATCAACATCAACACGGCGTCGGCGACCGACCTCGAGGGCCTGCCCGGCATTGGCGCGAAGACCGCTCAGCGGATCGTTGAGTACCGCCAGAAAAACGGTCCCTTCAAGAAGGTCGAAGAGCTGATGAACGTTCGAGGCGTCGGAGAGAAGAACTTTCTGAAACTCAAGAATCAGATTTCGATCGCCGCCGCAAAAGCCGATCACGCCAGCCCGCTGCAGTAGCCCCCATCGGTCGGCCGGCGCGGGAGCCGGCCGGCCATTCACGCAGGACATCGATGCGACAGGAACACAGAAGCTTGAGTGGCTACTCGTTCATCGAGCTGGCCTTCGCGACCGCCATCATCGTCACGATCGGCGCAACCGCGGTACCGCAGACCGTCAGTTCCGTCGACGCGTACCGGGCGGCGGCCGCAGCACGCTACCTCGCCGGTCGTATGCAGCGGGCGCGAATGGAGGCGGTCGCACGCTCCGCCGAAGTCGCGCTGCGGTTCAGCGACAGCGGGGCTGGGTACGCATTCGAAACATATCTGGATGGGAATCGAAACGGTGTCCTCACGCACGACATCCAGCGCGGCGTCGACCCTTCGATCGGCGGGCCCGAGCGCCTGGTCGACAACTTTCCTGGTGTCGACATCGGTGTGCTTGCGGGCTTGCCTCCGGTCGACGCCGGCGGCGCTCCTCCCGGCTCCGATCCGCTGAAGCTCGGTGTGTCCAACATCCTGGCATTCTCGGCGATCGGCACCTCGTCGTCGGGAAGCGTCTACATTCTTGGTCCTCGCCGCAATCAGTTCGTCATCAGGATCTACGGCGAAACCGGCAAGACGAGGATTTTGAAGTTCAATCGATCGCTGAATCAATGGACTCCGCTGTGAACAAAGAGAACGCCGAGCGTCGGCTCAATCCACGAACTACCGCCCACGAGATCGTCACGGCGCGCGTTCGGCCCGGGCGCCAGGTATCGGTCATCGATCTCTCGGTGAGTGGCGCGCTGATCGAGACGTCGCACCGTCTTCTGCCAGGAACGAACGTGGAACTGCAGGTTGAGGGCACCGACCGGACCATGACGATCCGCGGCCGCGTGCTGCGCTGCGCCGTCTCGCAGGTTCGCTCATCGTCTCTCAGCTATCGCGGCGCGATTGCATTCGACCGTCACCTGCCGTGGTTCGTGAACGCAGAGGAATCCGGGTATGCCGTTCACACGAGCGAGAAGCGCAGCGGGAATGCGTTTCGAGCAGATGCTACCCCGCAGCTCCTCTAGTCACGTGGCGGCTGATAGCCAGCGCGCAGATTCCCTGAGAATACGGCGCGGCCACTGGTGGCATCTGGTTTGGTAGTCACACTCGCATCGAGGAGAGACGAGCGAATGAGTGTCCCGCCGCCGGCGCCAGATTCAGCTGTGTCCTACACTCCACGCCAACGCGAGCGTCGTCTCGGGTTCGCGGAATTGGTCGCGGCGTTGACACGCTTGTTGGATAGGCCGGCGCAAACAGCGATGATGCGCGGCGCATTCGAGGAGATGGTTCGCCGCATCGTTCCCGTCCGTGCCGTGCACCTGCGCGAAACGTCCAGCCGCTGGAGTGGGCGCCGCGAACAGGCGGACGGCCTCGAGTCGATTGCGCTCGAAGTGCCGGGGCCGGAGAAAGGACCGCCGGCTATCCTCGAGGCGACGTTGCCGGCCGGGTGCCGACTCGGCGAGTGGGATTTCCAGATGCTCGGCGTCGCGACGCATATTGGCGCGCTGGTTCTGGAGATCGAGCGCAACCGCGCGCAGCTCGCGAAAGCCGGGCTGCTCAACGCCGCGAGACAGCCGCCCGATGGAGCCGCGCCGCTCATCGGATCGACGGCCGTGATGCGGATGCTGCGGTCGCGCATTGAACGTGTGGCGGCAACGGATTTTACGGTGCTGGTCGAAGGCGAGAGTGGAGTGGGAAAGGAGCTGGTCGCCCGGCAGATCCACGACTTGAGCCGCCGCAAGAACGGGCCTTTTGTCGCGATCAATTGCGCGGCGCTCGTCGAGACGCTGCTCGAAGCGGAGCTCTTTGGCATCGAAGATCGCACCGCAACCGGCGTTCGCGGGCGGCGAGGCAAGTTTGAACATGCCGACGGCGGTACGTTGTTTCTCGACGAAGTGTCAGACCTGTCGCCCTCCGCACAGGCGAAGCTCCTGCGGGCCATTCAGGATCTTGCCGTCGAACGTGTCGGCGGAAACGGCACGCACCGGATCGACATCAGGATCATCGCCGCGACGAACCGCAGTCTCGGCGGCATGGTCGACCAGCGGCTGTTTCGGTCCGACCTGTACTACCGGCTGAGCGGCGTCGACGTCCGCGTTCCGACGCTTCGCGAGCGTCGGCAGGATATTTCCGAACTGGCCAACTACTTTCTCGATCGGCACCGAACGACGAAGCCGCTTGCCTTATCAGCGGCGGCGGCCGCTGCGCTTGAAGATCATCAGTGGCCGGGAAATGTGCGGGAGCTCGAGCGGCTGATCGAGCGGGCGGTGGCACTCGCCGAATCAGATGTGATCGAACTCGACGACTTGCCGCCGGCGGTCCAGGGCGGCTACGCGGCGCTTGGGCCGTCGCTCGCCCGGAACGATACCCTTCGCGCATGGGGCGCTCGCTATGCGCGCCTGGTGCTCGCGCAGTCGGCGGGCAATCGCCGAAAAGCGGCGAGGCTGCTTGGCATCAGCTATCACACGCTGCAGGCGCATCTCAGGTATCCGATTCACGATGCGGTCGAGGGCGTGGCATGGGCGCAAACGGAAAGCGCACCCGTGGAGGTACCGGCACCGATCGAGGTGTAAGCGGAGATCGCGGCCGATGGCTGCAACGCCGGGCGTCTCCGGCGAAAACGGCGGACGAGATAGGAGCAGCACCCTTGCTGCATGGTCGCGCGTCTGCTCCAGGCGGGCTCAGGAACCCGCACGGAGGCACGTATGAGAAAGGATCACCGCAAGGCGATGATCTCGGGCGCAGTCCTAAGCATGGTGGTCGTCGCCACCCTTTCGGTTCGCGCGGCGCGTGGTCCACGGCAACTGGCCGCAACACCCGCGGCGGTGCAGACGCTGGCGAAAGGAACGGACGTCGTCGTACCACCCGGTCAGAAGGGGGCGACATACTATTGGCTCGAAAGCCAGACGAGGAAGGCGACCACGCGTTTCGCGGGCGCGACCGCGACGACGGAGCGCGATGCGTACGGGAAGCTGAATACCACGCTCGTCGATACAGCCGGCAACGAGATCGCGCATTTTCAGGTGAACCGGCCGGACGGGCTGCACGACACGCTGCGGTACGTGAATGCGTCGGGTGCGGTTCTTCAGGCGATGAGCGACCCTGCCGTGCGCCCGACACTCGACTGGTCGAACCAGCAGATTTATCACCTGTGGAAAGACAAGGTCGACCCGGCGGATACAACCCTGGAATGGCAAAACGGCGTGATGCGGCCGCGCGGCGCGGCGGCACGAAGCGCGGAGCAGGACATCCTGGAACTCGAAACGGAATGGACCGGCGGCCTCTCCGCGAAGACAGTCCGTAAGGTCGCCAGGCATCACGAAGCGGTTCCAGGACGGGTCGTCGATGGCGATGCGCTCGCAACGCGTCTTGCCGACAACGATGGCGCGGAAATCGGCGTGAGTTATTGGTACTCACGCCCGCAGTTGTACGTGTGGAGCATTCCGAGCCTTCAAACAGGCGGTTTCATCGGCCCCGAGCATCTGCATGCCAACTACGGCGGCTGGCCCTTCGTGCCGGATATGGCCTGGATGAACCTCCAGGCGCTCGCGTTCCATCATTTCAAAGGGTTGATCAATCAACAGCGATTCGTGGCGCGCGCGCAACCCGGCACCGGAGGCATTCTGCAGTTCTTCGCGCCGACACTCTCCGCCAACGAAGCGGGCTGCGACGATCTGCATTGGCTCGACAACTCTGTATTTCGATACTGCTGCGACGAACACGACCTCTGTTACGAGAAGGTGGGATGCAGCTCGAAATCCTGGTGGAAGGTCTGGACCAGCTGGTTGTGCGATTTCTGCAACGCAGAGGTGATCCGTTGCTTCCTCACGGGCGGCATGGGCAGCGGCGGCCCCGGTAAGCTCGCCTAGTCAGCCACAACGTCAACGAAAGCGGTGAACGATGATTCGACTGAAAAGCATGATCGTCGGCGGCATGGCGTTCCTTCTCAGTCATGCATTCGAGGCTTTCGGCTGGGCATCGTTCGACCCGGGCGGAACGCATCGGCCGTGGTTCCTGAACGCCGGCCCCGCCGTTTTGTTCACCGCAGCGTGGTTACTGGCAGCGGCGGCAATCGAGTGCGCCGTCGCTGCCGGCGACCGGCACGATGCGATCGTCCGCGGCGCGAATGTCGCGCTCGGTGCGTTCGTCGCGATGGTCATCGTGCTCGTCGCCGTCGGCCCGGGCACGTTGTTTCCGATCGCGCTGGCAATCGGCGCCGCGGTCGCGGCGATGAGTAGCCTGGCAGGAGCCCTCATCGGCTGGCGCATACGCCGAAAGCCTCGCGCCAGCGGCGGGTGAGGACCGCTCGCGCCGCGGCCGCCGATACACCCCGGCCGTGATTTCGCTGCGGGATGGTTGACCCATCCTGAGGCGCACAGTACCATTGCCTGTTTCCGTCTCGCGAATCGTCCCTCATGGAACAGGCCACCGCCGCACCACTCAAGAAGACGCCGCTCAACGCCCAGCACCGCGCGGCAGGCGCGAAGATGGTGCCGTTTGCCGGGTGGGACATGCCGGTCGAGTACTCGGGCATCGTCGCCGAACACATGGCGGTGCGCGAGCGTGCCGGGCTGTTCGACGTCAGCCACATGGGCGAGATCGAGATTGCAGGCAAGGACGCCCTTGCCGCTGTTCAACGCATCTCGTCGAACGATGCCGCCAAGCTCGCCGTCGGACAAGCGCAGTACCTCGGGTCTCCTGACGCCACAGGGCACCTTCGTCGACGATCTGCTCGTCTATCGCCTTGCGCCCGAGCACTTCCTCCTTGTGGTCAACGCCGGGAACATCCCGGCCGATTACGCCTGGATCGCTGAACACATCAAGCTGGCCGGAGCCGGAACCGATGCGGTCGCCGTCGATGCGAGTTCCCGGTACGCACTCCTCGCGCTGCAGGGTCCCGCGGCATTGAGCGTGTTGCAGGGCCTCACCGGTGTGGATCTGCCGAGCCTGAAGTATTACTGGTTTGCCCACGGTGAAGTCGCGAACGTGCGCGCGACGATCTCGCGCACCGGATATACCGGCGAGGATGGCTTCGAGGTGTTCGTGCCGCCGCAATCGGCCGGTCGGGTGTGGCAGGCGATTCTCGATGCAGGGAGCAGCGCCGCCGTGATCCCGTGCGGCCTCGGTGCGCGCGATACGCTGCGGCTCGAGGCCGCGATGCGCCTTCACGGCAACGACATCGATCAGACCCGGACCGCGGTCGAAGCGGACCTCGGCTGGATCGTCGGCTGGAAGAAAGAAGATTTTATCGGCGCCGCCGCGCTCCGCGCCCAGAAGGCCCAAGGCCCCGCGAGCAAGATCGTCGGCTTCGAGATGATCGATCGCGGCATCGCGCGGCATGGGTACGACGTGTTCGTCAACGGAGAGAAGGCTGGTCCGGCGTGCACGGTGACCAGCGGCACGCAGACCCCGTACCTCAAGAAGGCGATCGGCATGGCCTACCTGCCGGCCGCACACTCCGAGGTCGGCGCCGAATTCGACGTGGACATCCGCGGCCGCAGGACGCGGGCCCGCGTCGTGCCGATGCCGTTCTATAAACGCGCGCGCTAGACGCGTCGCGATCATTTCGGAAAAGGCCAACTGCGATGAGCTATCCAGCCGGTTTCAAATACACGACGGACCACGAATGGATCGAGCTCGCGGGCGACCGCGGCAAGGTCGGCATCACCGACTACGCCCAGCAGCAGCTCGGCGACGTCGTGTACGTCGAGCTGCCCGAGGTCGGCGCGAAGCTGAAGCAAGGTCAGTCCTTTGGTACGATCGAATCGGTAAAGGCGGTCTCCGAGCTGTACTCGCCGGTCACGGGCGAGGTCGTCGAGGTGAACACGGCGCTCAAGGACAAGCCGGAAACTGTGAATGCCGACCCGCACGGCAGCTGGATGGTCGTGTTGAAGCTCACGAATCCCGGTGAGACGGGCGCGCTCCTCGATGCCACCCAGTACGCGGATATCGTGAAATAACACAGATGATTTTTGATCGCGAGACGTTCCAGAGCCGCCATATCGGTCCCGACCGCCACGAAGCCGACGACATGCTGAAAGTCGTTGGCGCATCATCGCTCGATGCGCTGATCGACGAAGCGATTCCATCGCGCATCCGTCTGAAGCATGCGCTCAATCTGCCGGACGGCGTCAGCGAACACCACTTCCTCAGTCAGCTCCAGCGGACCGCGTCGCGCAACTCGCTGTTCCGCACGTTCATCGGCCTGGGCTACTACGACACGGTCACGCCGAGCGTCATCCTCCGAAACGTCCTCGAGAACCCCGGCTGGTACACACCCTACACGCCCTACCAGGCGGAAGTCGCGCAGGGACGGCTGGAAGGCCTTCTCAACTTTCAGACGATGGTCAGCGATTTGACCGGGATGCAGGTGGCGACGGCTTCTCTCCTCGACGAGGCTACCGCTGCGGCCGAAGCGATGACGATGCTCGCGCGAGTGCAGGGTAGAAAGGTCGACGCCGTTGTCGGCGCGCCGCAATTCTTCGTCGCCGATTCTTGCTTTCCGCAAACGATCGAAGTCCTGCGCTCACGCGCTGAACCGCTCGGCATCGAACTCATCCTCGGTAGCCTGGAGGACGTGCCGTTCAGCGATCGTCTATTCGGGGCGCTCGTGCAGACGCCAGACGAGAGCGGGCTCGCCCGCGATCTGGCGCCGTTCATCGCGAACGCGAAGGCCCACGATGTTGCCGTCGCGGTCGCGACAGACTTGCTGAGCCTGGCGCTTTTCAAGCCGGCCGGCGAGCTGGGAGCCGACGTCGTGCTCGGCAACTCGCAGCGATTCGGCGTTCCGATGGGATACGGCGGACCGCACGCCGCATTCTTCGCGACGCTCGAGAAGCACGTTCGTCAGGCGCCGGGCAGGATCATCGGCGTGTCCGTGGACGCGCACGGCAATCAGGCGTATCGCATGTCGCTCCAGACGCGGGAGCAGCACATCCGGCGCGAGAAAGCGACGTCGAACATCTGCACCGCGCAGGCGCTTCTCGCGAATATCGCCGGGTTCTACGCGGTGTATCACGGGCCGCAGGGGATCACGCAGATTGCGCGCCGTGTGCATGGATATGCGGCGCTGCTCGCGCGCGAGCTCAAGCCGCTCGGCATCGACCAGATCAACCAGACCTATTTCGACACGCTGCGGTTCGAAACCTCAGATGTCACCGCAGCGAAGGTCCGCGCGGCGGCACTCGACGCCGGCATGAATTTCCGGTACCGCAACGACGGCACGATTAACATCGCGGTCGATGAAACGACCGATGCGGACGATATCGACGCGATCGTCGCGGTCTTCGCAAAAGCGATGGATGTCCTGCCGACGCCCATCAACCGCTCGGAAAAGGGGCTCACGGTCGATCTCGCGCGGCCGTTTGCGCGCACGTCCGCGTTTCTCTCCCATCCAGTGTTCAATACGCATCACTCAGAAACCGAGATGATGCGCTATCTGCGAAAGCTTGAGCGGAAAGACGTCGGCCTCGATACGTCGATGATTCCGCTGGGCTCGTGCACGATGAAGTTGAACGCGGCATCGGAGATGTTGCCGATCACGTGGGGCGAATTCAACCGGGTACACCCGTTCGCGCCGTTGGCGCAGACACAGGGCTATCAGCAGGTCTTCCGCGAGCTCGAAACGGCACTGGCGGCTATCACAGGCTTCGCCGCCGTCTCTCTGCAGCCCAATTCGGGTGCGCAGGGTGAGTACAGCGGGCTGATGGTGATACGGGCCTTTCACCGGGATCGCGGCGACACGCACCGCGACATCGTGCTGATTCCTGCGTCGGCGCACGGCACGAACCCGGCGAGCGGGGTGATGGCTGGGATGCGCGTCGTCGTCGTCGCGAGCACCCGCGAGGGGAACATCGACGTCGACGACCTGCGCCGCAAGGCGGAGGAGAACAAGGACCGGCTGGCGGCGCTGATGGTTACGTATCCGTCGACGCATGGCGTCTTCGAGGAGTCGATTCAGGATATCTGCGCGACCGTGCATCGGTTCGGTGGACAGGTCTACATGGACGGCGCGAACATGAACGCGCAGGTCGGGCTCACGAGCCCCGCCGCGATCGGCGCCGACGTGTGCCATTTGAACCTGCACAAGACTTTCAGCATTCCACATGGCGGTGGTGGTCCCGGCATGGGGCCGATTGGCGTTGCAGAGCATCTGTCGCCGTATCTCCCCGGGCATCCGTTGATCACGACCGGCGGCACGCGGCCCATCCATGCGGTCGCAGCCGCACCGTGGAGCAGCGCGAGCATTCTGCTGATCTCGTACGCGTACATCAAAATGCTCGGCGGCAACGGGATGACGGACGCGACGCGCTTCGCCATTCTCAACGCCAACTACATCAAGTCACGGTTGGAGAAACACTATCCCGTGCTCTACACGCGAGCGAACGGACGCGTGGCGCATGAGATGATTTTCGATCTCCGGCCGCTGAAGCAGGCGAGTGGGATCGACGAAACAGATGTCGCGAAGCGGCTGATGGACTATGGCTTCCACGCGCCGACCGTATCCTTCCCGGTCGCGGGCACGCTGATGGTCGAGCCGACCGAGAGCGAGCCGAAAGAGGAGCTCGATCGGTTTTGCGAGGCGATGATCTGCATCCGCGCCGAGATTCAGGCGGTGATCGACGGCAAGGCGGACCCGAAAGACAACGTCCTGAAGAACGCCCCGCACACGGCCGCCTCGGTGGGCGCGGACGAGTGGACGCACCCCTACTCGCGCGAACAGGCGGCGTTCCCGCTGCCGTACGTCCGTGCGAACAAGTTCTGGCCGAGCGTCGGCCGGATCGATAACCCGTACGGCGACCGCAATCTGATGTGCTCGTGTCCGCCTGTGGCGGAATACGTCTGACCTGACGGCATCATCCGCCTCGAGCGATGATCTTTTCGAGCCCGCGCTTCCTGCTGTTCCTGTGCGCGACGCTCCTCGTGCTCGCGATTCCACTGCGGCACGAAATCAAGAAGCGGCTGTTGCTGGTCGCATCGTGCATCTTCTACGCGGCCTGGGACTACCGATACCTCGCGCTGCTGTTCACCGTCAGCGTGATCGACTATTACTGCGCCGCGCGCATCGCGGGCTCCGACGCGCAACCGACGCGCCGGCGGTGGGTGACCTTCAGCATCGTGTCGAACCTCGCGATTCTCGGCTACTTCAAGTACTACAACTTCTTCGTCGACAACCTGAATCCGGCGCTCGCCTGGTCCGGCGTGCGTCTGCCGGTGCTCGAGATTCTGCTTCCCGCCGGCATCAGCTTCTACACGTTCAAGTCGATGAGCTACACCATCGACGTGTACCGTCGCGAAATCGAGCCGTGCGCGTCGCTTGATGGACTACGCGACCTTCGTCACGTTCTTTCCCGAGCTGATCGCCGGACCGATCGTGCGCGCGTCGATCTTCCTGCCGCAGATGACGCGCCGGATCGGACCGACCGCGGACCGTCTCGCCGTCGGCGCCAGCCTGTTCCTGCTCGGCCTGACGAAGAAGGTCGTGATCGCCGATCGGCTGGCCGCGCCGGTCGATCACGTCTTCGCGCAGCCGGCGCAATTCTCGGCGACGGCACTGTGGCTCGCGGCGATCGGCTACAGCATGCAGATCTACTGCGACTTCTCCGGCTACTCCGACATGGCCATCGGCACCGCCAAGATGATCGGCTACGACCTGCCCGAGAACTTCAACATGCCGTACGCGGCCAGGAACATCACCGATTTCTGGCGCCGCTGGCACATGACGCTCAGCGCGTGGCTGCGCGACTACCTCTACATCCCGCTCGGCGGCAACCGGAAAGGCGCCGCTCGCACGTACGTGAATCTGATGCTCACCATGCTTCTCGGCGGACTCTGGCACGGCGCGAGCTGGAATTTCGTCCTCTGGGGCGGCCTCCACGGCGGCGCGCTCGCGGCGCACAAGTTCTATCGAACCCGCGTTGGCCGCTTCCACCTGCCGCTTGCGATCGGATGGTTTGCGACGCTCACGTTCACGGTGCTCTGCTGGATTCCATTCAGAGCCGCGCATATGGGCGACACCCTTCGGTTCGTAAGAGGAATGTTCGTATCGGGGGGCCGCGGAACGTTTCCGATGGAGACGATCGCAATGGCCCTGGCACTCGTCGTGCCGGCCCACATTGTCGGGCTCTGGCTCGCGAGCGCCGCCCACGAACCGCCGCCCGTGCTCACGCGATTGCTGGCCGTGTTCAGCGCGCGGCTGCGAACGAATCCGATTTCGAACTGGACGCTGCAGCTCGGAACACGAACCGTCATCGGCTCGTTCGTTGTCACGCTGTGGCTGCTGCTCGTGCTCCTCTCGGGAGAGACGCACGCCCGACCGTTCATTTATTTTCAGTTCTGAAACAGCGCGAGATCTATCGCCGCCAGGCCGCACCGAACGCCGCCAGGATGGCCTGAGCTGCGCGGCGGTTCGTCGTGGCATTCGGATGTGCGTCCACTGGAGTGATCCATGTGGTTTGAGGATCTGCGAGGCTTGCGAACAGCGGCATCAGATCCAGACACTCCACGTGCGCATCCGTGCACACCGCCTTCACGTGGTCATGAATAAACGTGAACGGATAATTCGATCCGAACGGCCCCATGGCATCAGCGGCGGGGAAGAGGACGGCGCCGCTCGGCACACCCGCAGCGCGCGCCCGCTCGAAAAACTGCCGGAGCATTCCAAACGATTCGCGCGCATCGGGAGATTCGGGGTTCTCCAGATAGCGCGTCAGATACCCGTCGTAGCTGTCGACTACACCGAGCGCTTCCTGCAGCTGAGCGAACCGATCGTTGAGAATCTGGTAAACGACCGACGAGCGGCTCAGCCGCGCATCGAGGTCCTGTGGCAACAGGTGCGCAGGATTCGGCCGCCGCATGCCCGCGGTTTCAAAATTGTTGATATAGAGCTGCAGCAGCACGAAATCGGGACGGAGCTTCAGGACGACATCGAGCTCGCCGAGATGCTCGGGCATCGTGTGGCCCGGAAGGCCGAAATTCAGGACTTCGTAATGCGGCCCGAGCAGCGTCTCGAGCACGTTCGAAAACCGTTCGTTGTCCGCCAGCCCCTGGCCCCACGTGTACGAATCGCCGACGACGACGATCCGGTACACGCCAGGACGCTTGGGCTGAATCTCGTGCTCTCGAAAACCAATGCTGTTGACGGAGGGGTGGACGATCTTGGCGTCGACGGCGGCCGCCGGTGCGGCTCCGGCCGGCGTGCGGTCGAGCACAATGCGCGTCGCGTATTCGGTGACGATGAGAGCCGCGGCGAAGCCGGTCAGCAGAATCGCAGCGCGCTTGAAGAGCCTGACCAAGCCGCCGCGCTACTTGGCATGAGCGACGCGGGTCAGCCGATCGGCGTGGCCCCGGTATTCGCCCAGCAGCGTGCGCGTCACCGGCCCGGGTACGCCCGCGCCGATCGTCTTGTCGTCGACGCGAACGATCGGCGTGACTTCGCGGGTGGTGCTCGTGAGAAACGCCTCATCCGCCCCGAAGAGGTCCGCGTCGCGCAGCACTGCCTCCCGCACCTCGATGCCAGCCTCGGCGCCCACTTCGAACAGGAAGCCCCGCGTGATCCCCGGGAGCAGTCCCGCGTCGACCGGCGGCGTCAGCGCCACGCCGTTCTTCACGATGAAGAGATTCGACTGGGTGCATTCGGCAAGTTCACCGCGGTAGTTGCGCATGACTCCTTCGAAGCCGCCGCGCCGAAACGCGTCCTGCATCGCCAGCGCATTATTCAAGAGGTTGTTCGATTTGATCAGAGGGTTCACCGATCCCGGATGATTTCTGACGATCGGCACCAGGACGACGCGCACGCCTTTTTCGAACGCCTCCGGCGACGGATTGACGTGCGGCTTTGCGATGACCACAACCGATGGCGTCGGGCACGCCGCAGGATCGTAGGTGAGCTCGCCGACGCCGCGCGTGATGAGAATCCGCAGGTAGGCTTCGCGATCAGGGTGATCGCCGAGTCGCGCGGTCCGCATCGTGTCGCGGAATCTACCGGCGATGTCCGCATCGCTCAGCGGCACATGCAGCGCGAGCATCCCGGCGGACTTACGAAGCCGGTCCATGTGGCGCTCGAAGAGGAACGGTTCGCCGTTGTAGGTGCGGAGCGTTTCGTACACGCCCTCACCGTACAGGAACCCGTGATCGAAGACCGAAATCACGGCGTGTTCCTGGTCGGATACGCGGCCGTTGACGTTGACGGTTGCAGCCATAAGTCACTCCGGCGCGGCGCGCGCCGGACCAAAGGTACTGCCTGTGCTATTCTGCGCGCAACCGCACGTCCCCGACGTCGGATGCTGCGTTTCGCGATACATGCGAATTCTGAACGCCGCGCAGATGCGCGAAGCCGACCGCCGCACGACCGAAGACATCGGCATTCCCTCGCTGGTCCTGATGGAAAACGCAGGCCGCCAGGTCGTGGCGGCGATGGAATCCATTTACGCGGATATCGGCGATCGCAAGGTCGCGGTTCTCTGCGGACGCGGCAACAACGGCGGCGACGGCTTCGTCGTCGCGCGCACGATGGTGCAGCGCGGTGTGGACGTGTCGGTATTTCTTTTCGGCAGCGTTGCCGATGTGCGCGGCGACGCCCGCATCAACCTCGAAATCCTCGGACGCCTTGGCGTCACCGTGGTCGAAGTCTCCGATAGTCAGGCGTGGGAACTCCATTTCTCGGAAGTGAACGATTGCACGCTGATCGTCGACGCGATTTTCGGCACCGGGCTCAACGCGCCGGTGTCGGGGCTCATCGAATCGGTGATCGCTGACGTCAACGCGTCGGCGATTCCAGTCGTCGCGATCGATCTTCCCTCGGGGCTTTCGGCAGATTCCGCCGAGCCGATCGGCGAATCCATCGAAGCCGGTCTGACGGTGACGCTCGCCGCGCCGAAGTTGCCGCTCGTGCTGCCGCCGGCGGAGACGCGCTGCGGCGACATTGTCATCGCCGACATCGGCATCCCGACCGAAATACTCGACGGCGTGGATGGGCCGCGTGTCGATCTCCTCACGCGAGCCGCGATGCGCGAGGCGATCACGCCGCGGTCGGCCGATACCCACAAAGGGGACTACGGGCGCGTTTTGCTCATCGCCGGATCTAGAGGCAAAACCGGGGCTGCGCATCTGGCCGCCGTCGGCGCGCTGCGATCAGGCGCGGGCCTGGTCACCGTCGCGACGCCCGCCGGCTGCCAGGCGGTGATCGCGTCGATGGCGCCGGAGTACATGACCGAGCCGATCGAAGAAGCCACGAATGGCCTGAGCGTCGCTGACGTCGATCGCATCCTCGAAATGGGGCGCGACGTGGTTGCGCTCGGGCCAGGCCTCGGCCAGGGCAGCGATACGAGAGCGTTCATCAAGGCGCTGGTGGATCGCGCAACGATGCCGCTCGTGATCGATGCGGACGGGCTGAACGCATTCGGCGGCGAGCCGGACCGGCTGGCCGGCCGTGAGGGCCGCGACGTCATCATCACGCCGCACCCCGGCGAAATGGGACGGCTCGTCGGCATGTCGGTCGACGAAGTGCAGGGAAGCCGGCTGGAGATCGCGCGCAACTTCGCGGTGGCGCACCACGTCTACGTCGTGCTCAAGGGCCATCGGACCTTGATCGCGACGCCGGACGAAAAGGTGTTCATCAATCCCACCGGGAATCCCGGGATGGCGACCGGCGGCACGGGTGATGTTCTCACCGGGATGATCGCCGCCTGGCTGGCACAGCTGCTCGACGCGGAAGCCGCGTGCAAGCTGGCTGTGTACCTCCATGGAATGGCAGGGGACCTCGCGGAAGCCGACGAGGGAGAAGTGGCCATGACCGCCGCCGACGTCGCCGCGCACCTTGGCGATGCGTTTCTCGAACTGACCGCCCGGCGGCGGGTGGTGGAGAAAACGTGACGATGAATCTGGGGATTGGGAAATCTGGTGATCGGGTGATTCATTCGCTAATCGATCAATCAATCACCCAATCACCAGATCACCCAATCACCAGATATCGATCCATCTCAGGGTGCCATTCGCGAGTTGTCCTTCGCACGTGTCGGCCCCAGAGTAGGTGCCGACGATTCGCCCGTCGTCGGTGCGCGATGCGGTGCCGTCGAGCGCCTGACTGCAGATCGGTGTTGGATCGCCGTCGGCCCCGGCGGCGAAGACCATCCGCAGTAACACGCTGCCACCCGCGATCGTGCCAGCAACGGTTCCGCTCTTGTTCCTGTGACATGAATTGCAGGAACCATCGGTCGGATCTACGGCCTGCGTTTTCACGGTGCCGGATACAGTGTCGCCGGTTTGGGCGAGCGTCCAGGTCACGGTGGTCGTCCCCTGCGAGTCAACGCCGGTGCCGGTCCAAGTGCCCGCAAGCGAGGAAGCCGCCGGGGCGGGAAGCGCGACGACGGCGCTCTGTCCCGAAGGCGCAGCAGGAGAGCCACCGCATGACAGCGAAACAGCGCTGACGACGAGAGCGAACACCCGCGCGGGCGCGATCGTCATTCGAATCGTGAGTTTGTCTCAGGCAGCCGACGTCACGAGTGCCTCGAGCTGCGCGAGATGGTTCAGGTCGTGGCCGCCCATCGTTTCAAGCACCGTCTGAAACGACATCTCTCCACGTTCCGGATGGATGAGCCGTCGTTCGCGCGCTTCCGCCGCAAGCCCCTTCACAAGAGAGACGTTCCACGCGCGCAGCGCCGAAAATGCCGCGAGGGCATCCGTGGAGCTTTGGGTGGCATACGGCGCGGCCCACCGGTCCTGATCGAACGGCTGGACGACCGGCGCGTTGTCCGCAAGGGTCTGTCGCAACCGGAATGCGAACACGATCTCGCAGTCGGCCAGATGACAGAGGATGTCGCGCGCACTCCATTTCCCGGGCGCACGCGGCGTCGTGACCCGCGATGGGCCGATTCTCGCGCTCAACTCACGAAGGCGTTCGGGAGTCGCGGCGATTACCGACAGCGGCTCCCGGTCACCGAGCTGGGACGCGTACGGGTTGAGAGGCATGCCATCATTGTAATGGTGGCATCCACCTTCGTCACTCACTCGGAAGGCGAGACCGCGCGAGCCGCGAGCGAACTCGGATCGACGCTGCACGGCGGTGCCGTCGTGCTGCTCTACGGCGATCTCGGGGCGGGGAAGACCGCGTTCGTGAAAGGCCTCGCCGCCGGCCTCGCCGTCTCACCGGAGGAGGTGAGCAGCCCGACGTTCACATTGATCCAGGAATACCGCGGCGGGCGGCTGACGCTGTTTCACGTCGATCTCTATCGCTTGAACGATCGACGGGAGATCGACGACCTCGGACTCGACGAGATCGCGGCCGACGGCGTGCTCGCGATCGAATGGGCCGAGAAGCTTCCACGGCGCCCGGAAGGTGCGATCGTCGTGCGCCTCGAGCACGGCGACGGCGATTCGCGTCGAGTGACCATCGCCTGAGCGCGAATTGCGATTCGCCGCTCAGGCGGCACGTCTGGGAAGCGTTAGCGCGGCCGGCGCACCGCCGATGGCGGCGTGATGCCGTTCAGCCGCAGCATGGTCGCGACCTGACTGTAGTGGTCGCCCCAATCGAGCGCCGTGTGGAGCACGACCCACGCAATCGGCACGTCGCGGTTGCCGAACTTGACCTGCGTGCCGAGCTTCGAGGCATCGACTTTGTCGAACGCCTTGTAGCAATAGGCGAACGACTCCTTCATCTGATCGATGAGCGCCTGCTTGGCGCCGTCGGCTTTGATGGCGGCGTCGGGCGCCTTGTCGCCGGACATCATCGAGCACAGCCTGTAGTTGGCGTCGGCTGCGTGAAAGATCAACTGGCCGAAACTGCTCTGATCCGGCGTCGGCTTGTAGCTGTACTTTTCGGCGGGCATCGCCTCGGCGGCGCCGGTCATGTTCGTTTCGTTCGTCTTCGCCTCGGTCGCCAGCGCTCCGGCGATCGGATTCGTCTGCGCCTGCGCCGATGCCGCCACGAGCACGATTCCCATTCCCGCTATGAACGTTTTCATCGATCCTCCGCGCGCTACTACTTTTTCCTTTTGCCTTTTGCCTTTTGCCTTCATTCGCTTCGATAATTCGGCGCTTCCTTCGTGATCGCCACGTCATGCACGTGGCTCTCGCGGAATCCGGCGGGTGTGATGCGGATGATCTTCGCGTCGCGCTGCAACGCGGGAATATTCGGACACCCGCAATACCCCATACCAGCGCGCAAGCCGCCAACCAGCTGATGGATCATGGCCGCGACGCTGCCTTTGTGCGCGACGCGCCCTTCGATCCCTTCGGGCACGAGCTTCGCCCCGGCTTCAGGGCTCTCCAGGTCGAACGCGTCCTGGAAATATCGATCGCCGCTGCCGCGCCGCATCGCGCCGATCGAGCCCATGCCGCGATATTCCTTGAAGCTCCGTCCCTGGTAGAGAATCAACTCGCCGGGGCTTTCGTCGGTTCCGGCAAAAAGGTTCCCGATCATCGTCGTGCTCGCGCCCACCGCGAGCGCTTTCGTGATGTCGCCCGAAAAACGGATGCCGCCGTCCGCGACGATCGGGACGTCGTGCGCCTCGGCGGCGCGCGCGCATTCCATGATCGCGGTAATCATCGGCACTCCGATGCCTGCGACGACGCGCGTGGTGCAGATGGAGCCGGCGCCAATGCCGACCTTCACCGCGTCGACCCCTTCCGCGATCAGCGCCTCGGTGCCACCGGCGGTCGCGACATTGCCGGCGATCAAATTGACCTCGGCGAATCGCTGGCGCACGCGCTTCACCATGTCGAGCACGTTCTCATGATGCCCGTGGGCCGTATCGATCACGAGCACGTCGACGCCGGCGCTCACGAGCGCCTCGGCGCGCTCCATCGTGTCGTTCGCGATTCCGATCGCGGCGCCGCATCGCAGACGCCCGAGTGAATCCTTCGACGCGTTGGGATACTTGACGGCCTTCTGGATGTCCTTGACGGTGATCAGCCCCTTCAATCGGTAGTTCCGATCGACGACGAGCAGCTTTTCGACCTTGTGCTGATGCAGGATCTCGCGCGCGGCGTCGAGCGTAGTGCCCGACCGGCACGGTGAACAGCGGCTCGCGCGTCATGACGTCGGCGATCGCGCGGTTCACGTTGGTCTCGAACCGCAGATCGCGATTCGTGAGAATGCCGCAGAGCCGGCCTTCCTTGCTGCCGTCCTCGGTAATCGGCACGCCGGAGATCCGGTATTTCTTCATCAAGTCGAGCGCTTCATAGATCCTGTGCGTGGGGGACAGCGTGATCGGATCGACGATCATCCCGCTCTCGGACCGCTTCACGCGATCGACTTCCGACGCCTGCTCCTCGATCGAGAGGTTCTTGTGAATCACGCCGAGGCCACCCTGCTGCGCCATCGCGATCGCCAGCCTCGATTCGGTGACGGTGTCCATCGCGGCGCTGACAAGCGGGACATTCAGGCGGATGCGCCGCGTCAACCGCGTGCTGACGTCCACCTGATACGGCAGCACCGTCGAGTGCTGCGGTACGAGCAGGATGTCGTCGAAGGTGAGCGCCGTCTGCAATTGCTCGCCTGATGGACCCGAGCTCAACCGGCTCCAGACTTCCTTCACGTCGTCCAGCGACTTGGTTTCGCTCATTCACACCCCCCGAAAACGCGAAAGGCCGACGCGCAGGTCGGCCTCGTACCGTGATTGGTGGCTGGTTGATGGCTGGGGTTCCGCATCATGCGGCCGCGCCGTGGCATTTTTTGTATTTCTTTCCGCTGCCGCACGGGCACGGATCGTTCCGCCCGACCTTGGGCTCGTCCCGTCGGATCTGTTTGACTGGGGCATCGTCGCCGCCGACGCGCGGCGGCTGCTGCGGGCCGGTGGAACGCGCCGGAGCTCGCGTGCTCGGCGCCGCGGAGCGCGGCGCGCCAAAAATGGACGATGCGCCCGACTCCTCTTTCGGATCGTTCATGATGAGCGGTGAGCGGCGCGGAGCCGGCCGCCGCGGTGCCGCGACCGCCGCCGATTCGTCGTTGAGAATCGGCCGCAGCCACCACAGGTAGCGCACGATCTCCTCGTCGACGCGCTCCTTCATCGCCTGGAAGAGCTCGAAGCTCTCTTTCTTGTACTCGACGAGCGGATCGCGCTGGCCGTACCCGCGGAGACCAATGCCTTCCTTGAGATGATCGAGCGAGTAGAGGTGGTCCTTCCACTGCGCGTCGACGATCTGCAGCATGATGTCGCGCTCGACGCGCTGCAGCACGTCGCGTCCGACGACCTTCTCCTTCTCGTCGTACGACCGCAGGATGTCGGCCCACAGCGTGTCGTGAATCTCGTCCGCGGTGCGATCGGTAAAGTTCGCGGCCGACGTGTCGATCGCGAACACGCGAGCAACCTCGCGCTTGAGCGCCTCGAGGTCCCACTCTTCGAAGTCGGCCGCGCGGGGCGCGTACATCTCGACGATCGCATCGAGCATGTCCTCGGCGAGCGTCATCAGATACTGTCGTGTGTCGAGCTCTTCTTCCTGTCCGTCCTCGTCAACGAGCCTAATCTTGCCGTCGAGCACCTGGCGACGCAGCGCGTAGATGTTCTCGCGCTGCTTGTTCATCACATCGTCGTACTCGAGCAGATGCTTGCGCACCGAGAAGTTCTGAGCTTCGACCTGTTTCTGCGCCCGCTCGATGGCGCGCGTCACCATCCCGTGTTCGATGGGAACGCCTTCTTCCATCCCAAGCTTCTGCATGAGGCCGGAGATGCGATCGGACCCGAAGATGCGCATCAGGTCGTCTTCGAGCGAGAGGTAGAAACGCGACGAGCCCGGGTCGCCTTGGCGACCGGCGCGGCCGCGCAGCTGATTGTCGATGCGACGCGCCTCGTGCCGCTCGGTCGCGAGAATGTGCAGACCGCCGACCGCAACGACCTCGTCGTGCTCGGCGTCGCACTGCGTTTTGAAATGCAGGAAGATGCGGTCGTAATCCGGCTTCGGCACCCGATAGAAGGCGTCCAGGTGATAGAAGTAGACGAACTCCTCGTCTTCGACGAATCGTTCTTCGCCCTTGGGCAGCCGCGTCGCGATTTCCTCGGCCAGGCACTGCTGCCGGGCCATGAACTCGGGGTTGCCGCCAAGCAGGATGTCCGTCCCGCGGCCGGCCATGTTCGTCGCGATCGTCACGGCGCCTTTGCGGCCGGCCTGCGCGACGTACTCGGCTTCCTGCGCGTGATACTTCGCGTTGAGCACGACGTGCTTGTCCGCGCCGCCGCCGGTGGTCGTGCCTCGCTTGAGGCCACGGCGATCGAGGAGAGTGGACAGCCTCTCTGATTTTTCGATCGATACGGTGCCGACGAGCACCGGGCGTCCTTTCTGATGCTCGTCGATGATCTCGGTGACGATCGCGTCCCACTTCTCGCGCTCGGTGCGGTAGACGAGGTCCGGGTTTTCGATTCGTCGCAGGACGCGATTGGTCGGCATCACCATCACGTCAAGTTTGTAGATGCTGCCGAATTCCTCGGCTTCGGTGTCGGCGGTGCCAGTCATGCCGGCAAGCTTGGCGTATTTGCGGAAGTAATTCTGGAATGTGACGGTCGCGAGCGTCTGGTTCTCGCGCTCGATCTTGACCTTTTCCTTCGCCTCTACTGCCTGGTGGAGGCCGTCGCTCCAGCGTCGACCCGGCATGAGGCGCCCCGTGAACTCGTCGACGATGACGACTTCGCCGTCCTTCACCATGTAGTCGACGTCGCGCTTGAAGATCACGTGCGCGCGAAGCCCCTGGTTCACGTGATGGAGCAGCGGCATGTTCGCGGGATCGTAGAGCCCGCCAGGCTGCAGACGGTGGGCGAGAAGCTCCTCGGCTCTCGCCATGCCGCTCTCGGTCAGCGTGACGGTCTTGTGCTTCTCGTCGACGATGTAGTCGCCCGTGGCTTCGAGCGCTTCGCGCTCTTCCGCTTTCGTGTCGCCTTGCACAACGGCGCCGGCCTTCAGCCGTGGAATGATCCGATCGACTTCGTAATAGAGGTCGGTCGATTCCTCAGCCGGGCCGGAAATAATCAACGGCGTGCGCGCCTCGTCGATGAGGATGCTGTCGACTTCGTCGACGATGGCGAAGTTGTGGCCGCGCTGGACGTAATGCGCGAGCTCGAACTTCATGTTGTCGCGTAGGTAATCGAAACCGAATTCGTTGTTGGTGCCGTAGGTGATGTCGGACCCGTAGGCGACCTGGCGCTCGGCGTCGTTCAGCTCGTGCTGGATCACGCCGACGGTCATGCCGAGATAGCGGTAGATCTTGCCCATCCACTCGGAATCGCGTCGCGCGAGGTAGTCGTTCACGGTGACGACGTGGACGCCTTTGCCGCCTAGCGCGTTGAGATAAGCAGGCAGCGTCGCGACGAGCGTCTTTCCCTCGCCGGTCTTCATCTCGGCGATCTTGCCTTTATGGAGCACGGCGCCGCCGATGAGCTGCACGTCGAAGTGCCGCATGTTCAGCACACGGCGTCCCGCCTCGCGCACCACGGCAAACGCCTCGACGAGCAGGTCGTCGAGCGTCTCGCCGTTCGTAATCCGCTCCCGAAATTCCAGCGTCTTCGCGCGAAGCTGTTCCTCGGTCAGCGCGGTGATCTGCGGCTCGAGGGCATTAATCTGGCCGACGAGAGGCCGCAGACGCTTGAGCTCGCGTTCGTTTTGAGTGCCGACGACCTTGGCAAGAAGCGTTTCGAGCATGGACTGGATGGGTCACCCGGGACGAGGGTATCCATTGATTGTAGCAGAGGGCCAAGCAGCCAGGGGCCCGCGCGCGCTGACCGCTAGTGGGTGGCGGGTTGCGTGAGCAGCTGCAGCGGATTGATCAACTGACCGTTGACGAGAATCTCGTAATGGAGATGAGCGCCGGTCGACCGGCCCGTGGACCCCACATATCCGATGGTGTCGCCGCGCTTGACCTGGTCACCCGGCTTCACGGCGAACGCGCTCAGATGCCCGTAACGCGTCGCGAGGCCAAAACGATGTTTCAACGTGATCAGGTTGCCGTAATCGCCGGTGTATGCGGCCGCTTCCACCGTGCCGTCGGCGGGCGCCACGACGGGTTGCCCTTTGTCGGTCGAGATGTCGATCCCCTGGTGATAGCCGGGCTCGCCGGTGAAGGGATCGCTTCGGCCCCCGAATGAGCCGGTGAGCCAGCCGTGTGTCGGCCAGATGGACGGCGTCGCCCCGGCGAGCGCTTCGCGCCGCTCCACGTCGCGTCTGACGAAACGGAGGCGGCTCTCCAGCCCCTGAAGCAGATCGCGCAGGACGCCGAACGTGTCCTCAGGGGAAGAGAACGCGGTCACGAAGTTGCTCACGGCCGACGAACTCGTCTGCGTGCCGCCCGCCGCGCGCGCCTTCACGACGGCCGGCAGTTTCTGCATCGCGCGCACCTGCGCCGGATCGAGCGAGGCGCGAGCGCCAAGATCGTTGATGACGCCCTCCAGCGACTGAATCTGTGTCGTGAGCTCGCCGGTTGCGGCACGGTAGCTGCCGTTTTCAAATTCGAGCGCGTTGTTGGCGGTGCGGAGCCCCTCGATTTCGGATCGCGCGCTACCGCGGGCACCGATGCCTACGAGAACCGGAAAGGCGAGCACGCCAATGACGACCGCGACGGCAATACGCAAATTGATCGTCAAGCGTCGAACGACGCCAGTCGATCGATCGGCAATCAGCACCGTGTAGCGTGTCGCGGGCATGGGCTCCTGTGCGAAACGACACCGGATCAGACGACGCTATCCGGCTCGATTAAAAGGAGATACGTCACCCAGACGTGGAAAACTCTCGAACTGTATCACAGCGGCGCGCCCTCTCCCAAGCGCAAAAACGTGGCTGCCCGAACATACGGCGAAGCGTTCTCCTCGCCCACGCGAGGCGAAATCGCGCTCCCGCGGTGCTCGCGATCGGTCGCGGGAAGGGAATCGGAGCACCGTCAGTTTCGTGTCGCCCATGTGCCGCTCTGGAACACGCCCTTGGCCGCTGTCGCTCTTGGCCGACCGCTAAGTTACTGATAGTGCAAGCACGCCGCGTCTCGGATCGATGGCGGCGTTCTTGATACGCGTGTCGGGATGCCCTCGCCGCCGGCTGACATCGATCGAGCGTTCGCCGAAATAGACGCGATGCGAGCTGTCGCGAATGCGCTCGGTTCGCTGCGCGACGGTGATTCGCGCGGCCGCGTTCTCGCCTGGGCCCGCGAGCATTTCTCGCCGGCAATTCCCGACGGAACACTGCGGATTACTGACGGGTCGACGCGCGGCACGCCCGTGCGACCGTCGGACTACTCGGCCCTCGCCCTCAGCGACGACATATTCGGATACCCCAACGAAGAAGACATGAAGCGGCCGGTTCCATTCGTCCCCGTGGACCACGGGTCACATTCGCGAGCCGAATCGTGGCGGCGGCCCGACGCGTCCAGGTTCAAATTCGAACGGCACCTTCGTGACGTCGCTCGCGCGTTTCGGCGCCTTACGCACAAGCCGCGTCGCGCGTCGTAATACTTCACGACATTCTGAACTGCAGCGCTTCGGCGAGATGGTCGGCCTGTATGGAATCGCTGGCTGCGAGATCGGCCACCGTGCGCGCGACCTTGCGAATTCGATCGTAGCCGCGCGCGCTGAGCGCCATCCTGTTCGACGCGGCATTCAACAACCTGATCCCGCGACCATCCAGGCCGCAGTGCATGGCGGTGAGCCTTGGTGTGAGCTCCGCGTTCGTGCGGATGCCGGCCGCGGCGTAACGCTCCCGCTGTCGATCGCGCGCACCGACGACGCGACCACGAACGGCGGCCGATGGCTCGCCGTTGGGACTCGCGCCAAGGGTCGCAGGCGGCAGGGCGGGCACTTCCACCGTGAGATCCAGCCGATCGCGCAGCGGACCGGAGAGACGCGCGCGATATTTCAGAATTTGAACCGGCGTGCAGCGGCACGTGCGCAGCGTGTCGCCCGCGAATCCGCACGGACAGGGATTCATCGCCCCGACCAGGACGAAGCGCGCAGGAAAGGCCGCGGTGCGCGCGGCGCGCGCAATCGTCACGAATCCTTCTTCGAGCGGCTGACGTAGCACATCGAGCACGTGCCGGCTGAACTCGAGCATCTCGTCGAGAAACAGCACGCCGTGATGCGCGAGGCTCACTTCGCCTGGCCGCGGCTGCGATCCACCCCCGACAAGCGCCGCATTCGAAATCGTGTGGTGGGGAGCACGAAAGGGCCGATCCGTGAGCAGACCCGCTCCCGGGCCAAGCAGCCCGGCCACTGAATGGACGGCTGTGGCCTCCAGCGCCTCCTCGAAGCTGAGCGGCGGCAGTATCCCCGGCACGCGTCTCGCCATCATCGTCTTGCCTGCGCCAGGCGGGCCGACAAGCAGTAGATTGTGACCGCCTGCGCAGGCGACTTCGAGCGCGCGGCGCGCCAGCAGCTGACCGCGAACGTCGGCGAGGTCTGGTCCAGAAAAGCAGGCAACGCGCGACGCAGGGGAGTCGGGCGGCGCCGCCGCCGAATCTGGATCGTTCAACGCACGCACGGCTTCGACGAGCGAGGAGACGGCGAACACGCGCAAACCGGCGACGACGGTCGCCTCGCCGGCGTTGGCGAGCGGGAGGAGCATGCCGCCGGCGCCGGTGCGCCGGGCGGCGATCGCAATCGGCAGAACGCCGCGTGCCGACTGAATGCCGCCGTCGAGCGACAACTCGCCAAGCAGTACCAAGTCCGGAATATGGCGGCGCAGCACGACACCCTGCGCGGCAAGGATGCCCAGTGCGATCGGCAGGTCGAACGACGCGCCGGCCTTGCGCACGTCGGCGGGCGCGAGGTTGACGGTGATCCGATGCGGCGGAAACTCGAACCCGGAGTTGCGGATCGCGCTGCGCACCCGATCGCGGCTTTCGCGCACGCTCGCGTCGGGCAGCCCGACCATCGTGAAAGACGGAAAACCGAACGAGACGTCGACTTCGACGTGAACGGGAGAGGCCTCGACGCCGAAGATCGCCGCGGTGCGAAGACACGCCAGCATACAGGCGCGACTGCAAGTAGCGTCGCACTCACGGAGACGCCGTTCAATCAATGACTTAGCGAAAACAACGCTGGCGGGCGCTTAACTTCCTGCGCCGTCCGGGCGTGAAGGAGTACGCAGTATGTGTGCTTGCCGCAGGGACGGGCGCTAGTTCGTCAGCCGGTACACAGTGATGCGGGCACCCGGCGTCAGGCGGCTGGTGGGCAGCTTCGGGTTCCAGCTTTTCAAGGACGCAACGGAGGTCTTGAACAATCGCGCGATTGAGGCCAGCGTGTCGCCGCGCTGCACCTGATAGATGGACTTGACGCGATTCGAGGATTCGTCGCGAGCGAGCTGACCGGCTTCGCCGACCGTGGCGTGCGCTTCGGTCATCGGCACGGTCCGGTTGGTATTTGCGGCCATGAGCGCCGTCGCCTCGTGCGGCACGATGAGCTTCTCACCCGGCATGATCTGGGTCGACACGGACATGTAGTTCGCCTCAGCCAGGTCTGCCTTGCCGACTCGGAGCTTGCGCGCGATGGCTGGCAGGGTGTCGCCGCGTTTCACCGTATAGAACTTGAGCGACGCGAGATCGTCGGCCGGCGCGTCCGCGAGTCGCGCACGAATCATGTCTCCTGTGCCGGCTGGCACTTTCAGTTCGTACTGGGCGTCCTTCACCGGCGTCGTCCAGCGGCGCAGCTCCGGGTTCAGCGATTGGATCTCGTCGATGCTGCTCCCGGCCCACTCGGCGACGCGGCGCAGATCGACGGGGCGGGGCAGGGTGACCTTTTCGTAATCCGGCGCCGCGTCGGGCTGGAAGTCGAACCCGTACTGCGCCGGGTTCCTGGCGATCACGATCGCCGCCAGAATCATCGGGACGTATTCGCGGGTCTCGCGCGGCAGCAGCCGCGGCTTCTCGGCGAGCTTCCAGAAATCATCCAGCCGGGCGTTCTTCAGCGCGCGCTGGACGCGGCCCGGGCCGCCGTTGTACGAGGCGAGCGCGAGATGCCAGTCGCCGCCGAATATCTTGGCGAGCGTATTGAGATATTTCGCCGCGGCAATCGTCGCTTTTTCCGGGTCGGAGCGCTCGTCGATGTACCAGTCGCGTCGCAGGCCGTTCTCGAGCGCCGTGCCGCTCATGAACTGCCACACGCCTTTTGCCTTCACGCGGGACAGCGCGTTGGGCTTGAAGGCGCTCTCGACAAGCGGCACGTACGCGAGATCGAGAGGGAGCCCTTCGGCGCGGAACACGTTCTGAATCATCGGCAGGTACTTGCTGCCGCGCTTCATGCCTTCTTCGATGAAATCGTGGAGCCGCCCCTGGAACAGGTCGACGTACGAGAGCACCCGCTGGTTGAGCGGAATGGGGATATCGTGGCTTGAGGTCTGAAGGTCGGACTGAACAGTTGCCTTGAGACCGCGCGACGCCGGGGGCGGCGCGAATGTCGTCGAGAGCGCGAGCAGTTCGTCGATCGACGCAGGCTCGGCCTTCTTCTGATCCGCGAACCCGTCGCCCTCGGCCAGCGCTCTGACTTCGTACGTGCTGATCCGGTCGACGAGCCGATCGAAGTACTCGCGAATTCGGGGTTCGGTTCGCCCGCCGAGCGGCGATTCGAGGAGCACATCGACCGCGCGGTTGAATTCCTCTTTCGCAGCCTCGAAGTGCCCCTGTTCGAGTTCCTTCTGGCCGGATCGGAAGTGCTGGTCGGAAGCCGCGATCAGCGAGACGACCTGATCGTCAGCCGGCGCGTCGGCAGACTTCGCCCAAGTGCGGACGGGAACCAGAAGGAGTAGCGCCAGAACGGCGCGTAGCTGCCACTGAATTCGAACCATCTTGGGCGCTCCGCGATCGCGGCCGCAAGGAGCTGCGTCCGCATCGTAAGTCGCCCCCACTCGGGGGCACCGTGTTCATCACGCGGGCAGGGCTGGGGCCCCCGCACCATGGCTCAGGCACTGTAACAAATGGCCGCAGCCACAGTCAACAATAAGTCCAGCCAGCTCAGCATTTATCCGCGATATGGTGCAATTGTGGATACTCGATGCTGTTCGGCGAGATCGCGAGCGGCCGGCGTCACGATCGCCCGTTCGGAGATCACCAGCTTGACGCCCGCCTTCAGCGCGGCCCGGACATCTTCTTCAGACACGAAATCAAGCGGCCGTACTCCGGTCCCACTCTGGTCCCGATCCGGTCCCACTCTGGTCCCACTCCGGTCCCACTCCGGTTCCACTCTGGTCCCACTCGGATTGGCGGATTGCGAGAACCCGCGGGAACCGAGGAACTGATCGATCCGCCGCGTGAGCGCGTCGGCGCTGATCCCAGTCGGCGCCGCCGGACGGGCGGGCGCGGACGGAAGCGGCGGGACCACCGGGGCGCCGGCTGACCGGGACTCCGCCGCCACCTCGAAGCGGTTCGCGGCTGGAGCGATCTGGTACGCGAGGCGCTTGATGTTCAAAAGGTGGCGGGGCGAGATATTGTCCGACGTGATGTTTCCCCCATAGCCGCCGCATCCAAGCGTCATAGCGGGATCGAGGCCGGTCGTCAGGCCGATCGATCCGTGCGTCGTCGGCGAGTTCACGATGATCCGGAACGCCGGCTTCTTGAGGCCGAACTCGAGGATGACGGCCTCGTCCTGCGAATGGATCGACATCGTGTGGCCCATGCCGCCGTACCGCAAAATCTGCTTGCAGCGTTCGCAGCCCTCACGCCAGTCCCTCACAACATAGAACGACAGGACCGGACACAGCTTCTCGATCGACAACGGATAGTCGCGCCCGACGCCGTCAAGCGGCGCGATAAGGACGCGGGTCTCGGCCGGTACGCTGATGCCACACTTTTCAGCGATGAAGGAAGCTGATTTTCCCACCAGAGCCGGATTGGGCAGCCGCTGCGGCGTGACGAGCACGCGCGCGACGGCGTCCATCTCGGCCTTGTTCATGAAATACGCGCCCTGCGCCTGAAACTCGCGCTTCGCTTCCTCAGCAACCGGTTCGTCGACGACGACCGAGTTTTCCGAGGAACAGAGCACACCGTTGTCGAACGTCTTCCCGGTGATGACGTCCCGGACCGCCTTCTTCACGTTGGCGGTTCGCTCGATGAAAGCCGGCGCGTTCCCGGGCCCGACGCCGTACGCGGGCTTGCCGGCACTGTAGGCGGCCCGCACGAGGCCCATCCCGCCGGTCGCGAGAATCACCGCCACGTCGCGGTGCTTCATCAGTTCTTGAGTACCCTCCAACGTGACGGTCGTCATCCAGCTGACCGACCCGTCGGGAGCGCCGGCCCGGCACGCCGCCTCGCACATCACTTCGGCGACCCTCGTGATGCACTTGACGGCGGACGGGTGAGGGCTGAGCACCACGGCGCAGCGTGCCTTCAACGAGATCAGAATCTTGTAAATGGCGGTCGACGTCGGGTTCGTCGAAGGGACGACGGCGGCGACGACCCCGAACGGTTCGGCGATTTCGACGACGCGTTTGTCCTCGTGCCGCGCGATGACACCCACCGTCTTCATCGGCCGGATGAATTGGTAGACCTTCTCCGAGGCGAACAGGTTTTTTTGGATCTTGTCCGCGACCACGCCGTAGCCGGTTTCCTCGACCGCCAGGCGTGCAAAGGCGTCCGCGTGAGCGGTCGCCGCCTCGGCTGCGGCGTCGACGATCGCGTCTATCTGTTCCTGGCTCAACTCCGCCAACAGGAGCCACGCCTGCTTTGCGCGCCGGGCCAGAGCACGCGCTTCCGCAATGGACGTGAGATCCCGATCGGTGGGCGAACTGACGGCGTCAGCCATGGGAGCGGCGACGTGCTACGCGATTCCTTTGGGAAGAAGGCGCTCGACTTCGGTGTGAGGTCGCGGGATGACGTGAACCGATACGAGCTCGCCGACGCGCCTGCGCCGCCGCAGCGCCGGCGTCGGTCGCCGCCTTCACCGCGCCGACATCGCCTCGGACCATCACGGTGACGTAGCCCGCGCCGATGTATTCCTTGCCGATCAGGATGACGTTGGCCGCTTTCACCATCGCATCCGCCGCCTCAACGGCGCCAATCAGCCCCTTGGTCTCGACGAGTCCGAGCGCCTCTGCAGCCATGTGTTATGTGCGCGGAACTCTAACAGATTGCGGGAGATGCGGCAACTCGGCTATCATCGTCGACATCGCGTTTTCATCGCAATTTGCGGCGCCAAGGACCGACTCGACCATGATTGTGCGTGCTCGTCGTTCGTCATTCTTCGCGTGCGCGTTCGCGGCCGCGGCCGTTGCGCTCGCCGTGTCCGGCTGCCATCGGAAAGAGGCGCCGGCTGCTCCGGTGGCGACTGCCGTCTGTGACGTTGAATCACGACAAGGCGCCGCTCGGCAGCCCGCTCGAGATGACATACAAATTCGTCGTCGCGAACGATGCACATTTTGACCAGGACTATCGCGTCATGGTTCATGTGGTCGATACAGATGATGAGTTGATGTGGACCGACGATCACAATCCGCCGATCCCCACGTCGCAATGGAAGCCGGGCCAGACGATCGAATACACCCGAACCGTGTTCGTGCCGGTGTATCCGTACGTCGGCGACGCCGCGATGCAGATGGGACTGTATTCAATTCAGAATCAGAAGCGGCTTCCTCTCGCGGGAGAAGATATCGGCCAGCGCGCCTACAAGGTGGCGCACCTTCAGCTGCAACCCCAGACCGAAAACGTGTTCACGCTGTTCAAGGACGGCTGGCATCCCGCGGAAACCGCGGAGCGCAACGCGCAGGTCGAATGGCAGTGGACGAAGAAAACCGCGACCCTCGTGTTTCGCAATCCAAAGAAAGACTGCGTGTTCTACCTCGACGTGGACAATCCTGGCGGCGTCTTCAACGAGACCCAACATGTCCAGGTGAAGTTGAACGGCGCGCTCATTCACGAGTTCGATCTCACGCCCAAAGTTCAGGTGCTTCGAAAAATTCCGATCCCCGAGGCGCAGCTCGGAGCCGGTGAGATGGACCAGATCGAGATCGGCGTCGACAAGACGTTTGTTCCGGCCGCGGTGCGCGCATCGAACAGCAAGGACGCGCGCGAGCTCGGCATCCGTGTGTTTCACGCGTTCGTGGACGCGAGATAGCTGATGAAGACTCGAGTGCTGTTGGCTGCGGCGATCGTGAGCCTCTCCTGCGCCGGGTCGGCGCGCGCGGAGCTCGCGTATTTCGCATCGGGCCAGCCGCTCTCGGTGCGAAGCCATCATATGGACGGCAACCTTCTCGTGCTCGCGCTGCGGGGTGGAGGAGAGATGACCTGTGAGCCGTCCCTCGTCGCGAGGTTCGGCCCGGACGAAGTGCCGTATCCAGAAGACGAGCCGCCGGCGCCCGTGCTCATCGCGCAGGCTCAGGAGCCGTCGACGCCTTTCGGCGACATCATCGATCGCGTGGCCACCGAACAGGGCGTCGATGCAAAGCTGGTCCGCGCGTTGATCAAGGTCGAATCCGCGTATCAGCCGCGCGCGCGATCGCCTAAAGGCGCAATGGGCCTGATGCAGCTGATGCCGGACACGGCGCGGCAGTACGCCGTCGCTGACCCCTATGAGCCGGCGTCGAATATCGAAGCGGGCATCAAGCATCTTCGCGTCCTCCTCGATCGGTACCCGCGCGAGCTTGCGCTTGCGGCGTACAACGCGGGAGAAGCCGCGGTCCAACGGTTCCGCGGAATGCCGCCGTACCCGGAGACGCGGCTCTACGTTTCGCGCATCCTCGACCTTTTCAATCGGTAACGCCCGCAAAGCCATTTGAAGCAGACTTTCCCGTCCCTGCGCGGTCTAACCGTCCAGAGGGCTGCGGCAAGTTGATACAATTGCGCTCTGTGGAATTTCGATGTCGGCTGGCATCGCCGAGCGGCGAGATCGTTGAAGGCGTGTACGCCGCCGACAGCGAAGCGCGGCTGCGGCACGAGTTCGAGGAAAAAGGGCTTGTACGTCCTCGCGCTGCAGCCCAAGAATGCCATTGCCGGGCTGACGCTCCATTTACCGAAGCGGCAATCGATCGCGACGCGCGAGTTTCTCGTCTTCAACCAGGAACTGGCGACGCTGCTGAAAGCCGGCATGCCGCTCGTGCAGTCGCTCGACCTGCTGAAGCGGCGCGTCGAGTCGCCGATGTTCCGCACGGTACTCGAGGATATCCACGAGCGGGTGCGGTCGGGCAGCGCCCTGTCGGACGCCTTCGCCGCGCATGGCGCCCTCTTTCCGCGCGTGTACACGGCCTCGCTCCTCGCGGGCGAGCGAAGCGGCAATCTGGACGCGGTGCTGCGACGGTACGTCGAGTACACGAAAATCATTTCAACGGTGAAGCGGAAGACCCTCTCGGCGCTCGCGTATCCGGCGATCCTCATCTCGCTGGCGTTCGTGCTCGTGTTGATCATCGTCCTCAAAGTTGTGCCGCAGTTCTCGGATTTCTACGGCACGTTCAACGCCGAGCTCCCGCTCATCACCCGCATCATCGTCAGCGTCTCGAACGTGATCAGCGGATACTTTCTGTTCATCGTGCTCGCGGTCGCGGCGGCGGCGATCGGCGTGTTCAGCTGGGTGCGGCGGCCGGGCCAGCGCGCCCGGTTCGATCGGCTCATACTGCGCGTGCCGATGCTCGGCCAGGTCGCCGGGAAGTTCGCGACCTCGCAGATGTCGCGCACGCTGGCGACGCTGCTCGGCGGCGGGCTCCCGCTCGTGAACGCGGTCGATATCGCGGCGCGGTCGATCGGCAATCAGTTCATGGCCTCCCAGCTCGAAATCGTCGTGACGCGCGTTCGTGAAGGAGAGTCCTTCGCGGCGGCGCTCGATGCACGGAAAGTGTTTCCCGACGTCGCGGTGAAGATGGCGGAAGTCGGCGAGTCCACGGGCGCGCTGCAGGAAATGCTCAATACCGTCGCCGATTTCTACGATGAAGATATCTCGACCACGATGGAGCGGTTCGTCACGCTCGTCGAACCGACGCTCCTCGTCGTCATGGGCATCGTCATCGCGGGTCTGTTGCTCGCGCTGTACATGCCGCTTTTCCAGTTGAGTTCGGTGCTGTCCCAATAAACATGGCCACTATCGACACGTCACATCTGCACGCCGACCCCGATGTGGGTCCCGTCAGCGACGCGGAACGCCGCGCCGAGCTCGAACAGGCGCGCCGGCTCGCCGAGCGGTATCGCCTCGAGTTCGTCGACATGGATACGTTCCGCATCGATCAGGATCTTTTCCGGACGATTCCCGGCCGACCTCATGCTGCGGTACGGATTCGTGCCGTTCCGCCGCGCCGGCAAAGTGCTCGAGATCGTCGTCTCGGACCCGACCGATCTACCGATGATCGACGAGCTCGCCGTGCTCCTGGCAACGCCCATAAAAGTCGCCGTCGGACCGCGTTCGGCGATCGAATCGATTCTGAAGAAGAGTGAGAGCTCGCAGCGCGTTCTCGAGGAAGCCACGGAAAGCTTCCAGCTGCAAATTCTCAAGGAAGACGAGAACGGCGAAGAATCCCTGACCGTCGAGAAGCTGACGAGCGACATCAGCCCGGTGATCCGGCTGGTCGACTCGACGATCTACACGGCCATCCAGCGCCGCGCGAGCGACATCCACATCGAGACGGCGGACGATGCGGTGAACGTCAAGTACCGGATCGACGGCGTGCTGCAGCCGGCCATGCGGCCGATCGCGAAGCGGTTTCACAGCTCCATCGTGTCGCGCATCAAGGTGATGGCCGAGCTCGACATCGCAGAAAAGCGCGTGCCGCAGGACGGCCGCTTCCGTCTGCGGATGCCGGGCAAGACCATCGACTTCCGCGTGTCGGTCATGCCGAGCGCGCACGGCGAGGACGTTGTTATTCGTATTCTCGACAAAGAGTCGATCAGCGAGCAGTTCACCGAACTGCGGCTCGACATCCTGGGTTTCCCCGACGCCGAGCTGAAGCGGTTCCGCAAGTACATCGCCGAGCCGTACGGCATGGTGCTCGTGACCGGGCCGACCGGCAGCGGCAAAACCACGACGCTGTACGCGGCGCTCTCGGAAATCAAATCGGTCGAGGACAAGATCATCACGATCGAAGACCCGGTCGAGTATCAGCTGAAGGGGATCACCCAGATCCCGATCAACGAGAAGAAGGGGCTGACCTTCGCACGCGGGCTGCGGTCGATCCTGCGGCACGACCCCGACAAAATCATGGTCGGCGAGATCCGCGACAACGAGACGGCGCAAATCGCGATCAATTCCGCGCTCACCGGCCATCTCGTGTTCACGACCGTCCACGCCAACAACGTGCTTGACGTTCTCGGCCGGTTCCTGAACATGGGTGTCGAGGCGTACCAGTTCGTCTCGGCGCTCAACTGCGTGCTCGCCCAGCGACTGGTCCGGAATATCTGTCAGCACTGCAAGCGCGCGGCGAAGGTCTCGCGCGGGCTCCTCGAAGAATCGGGACTCGATCTGTCGCTCGAGCAGACCCACACGTTCTACGAAGGCATCGGCTGCATCGAATGCGGCGGCACCGGGTACAAGGGCCGGACGGCGATTTGCGAGCTGCTTGATTTGAGCGACCATATCCGCGAGATGATTCTCGAGAAGCGGCCTACCTCCGAGATCAAGAAGGCGGCGCGCGAGGAGGGCATGCGGTTTCTGCGCGAATCGGCGGTCGAGCGCGTGATGCAGGGCATCACGACGCTTCGCGAGATTAACAAGGTGACATTCGTCGAATGAGCTTTCTGACTGCGCTCACAGAGGCAACGGGGCCATCGGTCGCCGTCGAGCTCGCCGCTGACCGCGTGTCGGCCGCAAGCGTCGACGTGCGGGCCGGCCGAGCCGTCGTCTCGGCGCACGCGACGGAGCCGCTGCCGCCAGGTGCGCTCGTCCCATCGCTCACCGCATTGAACATCGTCGATCGGGCGACCGTCGCCGGCGCCCTCGGCGCGGTCCTCGGGCGCGTCGGGCGCCCACGCCGGATCGGCCTCATCGTGCCGGACGTCGTCGCGAAGGTCTCGCTGGTTCGCTTCGAGAAGGTGCCCCCGCGCGCCACCGACCTGGAACAACTGGTGCGCTGGCAGGTCAAGAAGACGGCGCCGTTTCCCGTCGAGGACGCACAGGTCGCGTTCGTTCCCGGTGTGCACGCCGACGATGGCCAGGAATTTATCGTCTCGCTCGCGCGCCGCGACATTGTGGCCGAGTACCAGGCGGTGTGCGCGGATGCGGGTGCACACGCGGGAATCGTGGACATCGCGACGTTCAACGTCATCAATGCCGTGCTCGCCGGATCGACGGCGCCGGCGGACGACTGGCTGCTCGTGAACATGGCTGCCGACTCGGCGTCGCTCGCCATTCTGCGCGGGCCGCACGTCATCTTCTTTCGAAATCGCGCCGCCGATACCGAGGGAACGCTCGCGGACCTCGTCCACCAGACGGCGATGTACTACGAGGATCGGCTGAAAGGGCGCGGATTCGGCCGCGTGATTCTCGCCGGGGCCGGCGGCGGGCCAGACGGGCGAGGCCGGCGAGCTGCGGCGCAGCCTCGAGGAGCGGCTCGCCGCCGCGGTTGATCTGGTCGATCCACGCGCGGCCGCCACGTTGACGGATCGGATTGAGGCCGCGCCGGCGCTGCTCGACCGGCTGGCGCCCCTCGTCGGCCTGCTGCTTCGCCATCGCGAGGTCGCGGCGTGATTCGCACGAATCTCTCGACGCGGCCGTTCTACAACGAGCGCGTCGTCCACCTGTGGCTGCTGGCGATCGCGCTCGTCGTGCTGGGGGCGACGGCGTTGAATATCTCGCGAATCATGAAGTATTCGCAGAGCGATACCGAGCTCGTCACCGAAGCGTCTCGCGACGAGGCACGCGCTGCGGATCTGCGCGCGCAGGCAGCGCGGCTGCGCGCGACCGTGGATCCTCGCGAGATCGAGTCGGCGTCCTCGGCCGCACGGCAGGCGAATGAACTCATCGATCGCCGCACGTTCTCGTGGACCGAGCTCCTCAACAGGTTCGAGACCACATTGCCTGACGAGGTGCGGATCACCGCCGTCACCCCGCGCGTCGACCGCAACGCGGGCACGGTGATTCAAGTCAACGTGATCGCGCGGACGACCGACGATGTGAATCAGTTCATCGAAAATCTGACCGCGACCGGCGCGTTCACGAAGGTGCGCCCGATCGAGGAGCGAACGAACGAGGCGGGGCAGCTCGAGGCGTCGCTCGAAGCGGGCTATGCGCCGCCGCCAGCGGCCCCCCCTGAAGCGCCCGCTCCGCGCAAGACTGCGAGAGGATCGGCGAGGCCGCCGCGATGACACTGCTGCAGCGGATTGTCGCCGAGAAACGCGCGCTGCTGATTCTGCTCGCGCTGGGGGTCGTGCTGAACATCGCGGCCTACGCGCTCATCGTGTATCCGCTTGCGGTGAAGTCAGCCGGATCGGTGGATCGCGCGCAGGCGGCCGTCCGGGCACGAAAGGCGGCAGAGCAGGATCTCAACGCGGCGCGCGCGCTCGTCGTCGGAAAAACGCGCGCGCGGGAAGAGCTCGCGACCTTCTTCGACAAGGTTCTACCCGCCGACCAACCGGCGGCGGTGAGGATCACCTATTCACCGCTATCGGCGATCGCGCGAAAGGCGAACACGCGCGTCATCGAACGGCGATGGGAGCCGGACGAATCGATCGCAAAGAATTCACACATCGGACGGCTGCGCGTCCACATGTCGATGCAGGGCGATTACACGAGCGTACGGAGGTTTATCTACGAGATCGAACGTGCCCCTGAATTCGTGATCATCGACAACCTGACGCTGGCGCAGACCGACGCGAGCAAGCCGCTCGTCCTCACGATGGATCTGTCGTCGTACTATCGACTGGGCCGCTGATGACGCGCGAGCGCCGGAATCAACTGATCCTCGGCCTGCTTGGCGTCGTCCTCGCGGTGGTCGCGTATCGCGCATGGCTCGACACGTCTGCCGCACCTGGCGGCGCGTCTAACGACAAGAGAGCCGCGGGCACCGGCCAGCGGGCGGCGGGAGCCGCGGCGTCCCCCTCGCTCGACGTCCATTTGGATGCGCTCGCGGCGGATCGGCCTCAGCCGGGCGCGACGGATCGGGACCTGTTTCGGTTCAAGCCGAAAGCACCGCCTCCGGTAACGTCGCAACCGGTGACGAGGCCGTCTGAGGCCCCGGTGCAGGCACCGACGGGACCGCCGCCGCCGCCCCCGATTACGCTGAAATTCGTCGGGCTGATGAAGCAGGACGGCGGCAAGCCCGATGTCGCGGTGTTGAGCGACGGTGTCGGACCGCCGATGTTCGGCTATGTTGGAGGCCCTCCGGTCGCGGGCCGGTATCGTGTGCTGAGGGTGAGCACTGAATCGGTCGAGATTGCGTATCTCGACGGCAGCGGGCGGACAACGATCCGCATCGGTGGGCAATGAGATTCGAGGAAATGCTGTGAGAACACGTTTCAAGACGGTCACGGTCGTCGGCGCCATCGCGCTTCTCGCGATGGTCGTTGCAGGCTGTGCGGCGAATAAGGCGTTTCGGCAGGGAGAAGCGGCCGTCCGCGGCGGCGATCTCGATCAGGCCGTCGTGTACTACCGAAAAGCCGCGCAGGCCGCGCCCGACAACGCCAACTATAAGATCGCGCTGGAGCGGACCCTCCTCGCCGCCTCGCGCGCGCACCTGGATAAGGCGCACGACTTCGAATCGAAAGATCAGCTGGAGGCGGCGCTCGGCGAGTATCGCATCGCCAGCGAATACGACCCGACGAATCGGCTCGCCGGCACGAAGATCGCGGCGCTCGAACGGACGATTCGCGAACGCGCGGATGCCGCCCGCCCGAAGCCGGCCATTCAAGCGATGCGCGAGCGCGCGCGCGCCTCCGAACCGGCGCTCATCAACCTGACGACTCCGCTACCGCTGATCAAGTTCCAGAATGCGAGTCTCCGCCAGATCCTCGACACGATCGGCAGCACGGCCGGTATCAACGTCACCTACGAACGCACATTTCAAGATCGCCCGACCTCCATACAGCTCGATGGCGCCACGCTCGAACAGGCGTTGAACCAGATCATGACGACCAACGAGCTGGCGTACAAGGTGCTCAACGATCGGACGATTTTCGTATTCCCTGACAACGCGCAAGCGCACGGCAAATACGACGAACAGGTCGTCCGGACGTTTTATCTGTCGCACAGCGACGCGACCGAGATGAACCAGCTGCTCAGCTCGATGATCCGTGTTCCCGGAATCGCCGTGCAGCCGGCGATCGTTGCGAACAAGACGACCAACTCCGTGACAGTCCGTGCCGGCGCGAACATCGTCGGGATCATCGAGAAGATCATCGATCAGGTCGACAAGCCGCGTGCGGAGCTGGTCATCGATGTCGAGATTCTCGAGGTCGATCGGTCGCGCGCGAAGACGTATGGACTGGACCTGTCCGAGTACGCGGCCGGCCTGGTGTTCTCTCCTGAAGTATCCCCGAGCAGCACGACGAGCGCGACCACGACCACGGGGACGACGCCAACAACAGGCGTCACGCCCACGACCCCCGCCGTTGGCGGAACAACGACGACGAACAACGGGACCTCGACGCCGCCGAGCGGCGTGAAGTCGCCGCCGCCGTTCAACCTGAACACGATCTCGCGCGGCGTGACGACCGCCGATTTCTACCTTGCCGTCCCGACGGCGGTGATGCGCGCCCTCGAAAGCGACACACATACGAAGGTTGTGGCGAAGCCGAACCTTCGCGGCGCGGAGGGAACGAAGCTGGAATTCGTCGTCGGCCAGCAGATTCCCGTGGTGTCGACGAGCTATACGCCGATCGCGACAGGGGGCGCCGGCGTGAACCCGCTGAGCTCATATCAGTACAAGGACGTCGGCGTGAAGATCCAAATCACGCCGCGGGTGACCGTCGAGAACGACATCATTCTCGACCTCTTCCTGGAAGATAACCAGCGCGGCACGGATGTGCCGGTCGCCGGCGTCACCGTGCCGTCGTTCGTCACGCGCACGATTACCACGCGCCTGCGTCTTCGCGACGGCGAATCGAATCTGCTCGCGGGACTTCTGCAGCAGAACGAGCAGACGAGCATCACGGGATTCCCCGGCGCGATCCACGTGCCGGTGCTCAGCCAGCTCTTCTCGCGGAACGCGAACACGAGCGATCAACTCGAGATCGTGATGATGTTGACGCCGCACATCATCCGTTCGCAGGAAATCACCGAGTCCGATCTGAAACCGGTTTACATCGGTTCGTCGCAGAGCCTCGGGGTGGGTGGAGCTCCGCCGCTGATCGTTCCGCCGCCGATCGAGCCACCGCCGCCTGCGGCGGCGCCTGCCGCGCCGGTGACAACGACGGGCGGCGTCGCTGTCATGACGCCGCCAGGCTCGACTCCGGTACCTGGCACCGTGCTCGTCCCGCCGACGCCGCCGGCGCCCGTGCCCCCGGCAGTCACCGCGACCCCGCCCGACGTCGGTGTCGCGATTCCAAATCCCGCCGCTGTCGCGCCGGTGCCGCCGCCACAGACGACGCCGCCCGTCACTCAGCCCGAAACGACCACGAGTCCGGGTCTCGGCGCGGCGCAGGTGATCATTACGCCGCCGGGCACCGCGTTCCGCGTGGGCGCCGGGCCCTACACGGTGCCGATTTCAGTCGTGAACGCGTCGCGGCTGTCGACCGTGACGCTCACGGTGACCTTCGATCCGGCGTTGCTGCGCGTCCGCAGCGTGCAGGAAGGCAGTTTCATGCGGACGGGCGGGGTCAACGTCAGCTTTGCCCATCAAGAGGGCAGCGGCCGCGTCGACATCACGATCTCGCGCGGGGCAGATGCAACCGGGGCCGGCGGCACGGGCCTGCTTGCCGCGGTGCTCTTCGACGCCATCGGCCCCGGCAGCGCAACGCTTTCGCTGAGCGGCAGCGCTACCGGGCCGGGCGGTACACCGATGGGCCTGCAGTTCCGCCCGGTGACGGTGACGATCCAGCAATAGGGCAGGACGGGCGGGATGGGCAGGAAAATAAGAGACGGACGCGCCTGCGGCCATGCCGAGCCGAGCGGCTACACATTCGTCGAGCTGCTGGTCGTCGCCACCATCATCATGATTCTCGCGTCCGCGATCATGCCCCTCGCGAAGGTGACGGCGCGGCGGCAGCGCGAGGTCGAGTTGCACCGCGTGCTGCGCGAGATGCGCACGGCGATCGATCACTACAAGGATGCAGCCGATAACGGTCTCATCGGATCGCTCGATTTGAAAGTCGGCAGCGAGAACTATCCGCCGGATCTGCAGACGCTCGTGGACGGCGTGACGGCGGCGAACGATGCGACCGGCCGCAAGCTCAAGTTCTTGCGCCGCATCCCGATCGACCCGATGACGCACAGCACTCAATGGGGCCTCCGGTCCTATCAGGACAAGCCCGATTCAACGCACTGGGGCGGCCAGAACGTGTTCGATGTGTACACCACCTTCGATGCGACCGCACTCGACGGCTCCAAGTACAAAGACTGGTGAATCTGGTGAGGGTGATTCGGTGACGAACGAGGTGATCGAGCGGATCCGAACTGCCACGCGCCACGCGCTGGTGTTGCGGCTGGGGAGTGGTGCGCTCGCGCGCCGCGGCAGTTCGTCCAATCTGCCCAATCGCGCTTCCAATCACCCGATCACCAGATCATCCCATCACCAGATTGACGACGCCGCCGGCTTCACCATGATCGAACTCCTGGTGGTGCTCACGCTCATCATCATCCTGGCCACGATCGGCATGACGCAGTACCGCTCCAGTGTGATTCACTCGCGAGAAGCGGTGCTCAAGGAGGATCTGTTCCGGATGCGGGACGCGATCGATCAGTACTACGCGGACAAGAATCAGTATCCGCCGGCACTCGATGCGCTCGTGAGCGAAGGCTACATGCGCGCGCTGCCGGTTGATCCCTTCACGAAGAGCTCCGACACCTGGCAGACCGAAGCCGCGCCGGCCGATTCGAACAATCCCACCGCCGAGCCGGGCATCTACAACATCAAAAGCGGCTCCGACGGCACCGCTCTCGACGGCAGCAAGTACTCCGACTGGTAGTAAAAAAAAGAGCGGCTCGATGGAGCCGCTCTTTTTTGCGCGAGCCCGCCGGTTCGTTCCTAGGGCACGTTGATCGTCGTCGAACCGGTAGTCATCCGGCCCAGCGTATCGGTGACCGTCAGCGTTACCGTGGCCGGACCGTGCTGCGTATACGGGTGACTGAGGGTGACAGTGACCATTCAAGCCACCAAGGCTCGATGTCTGTCCGTCGCCCCAGTTGATGACGGCGTCCTGCACTCCAACACCGGTCGGCGGTGTTACCTGTATCTGGAACGTCACGGTAACCGTCGGCGTCGACGTCGTCGGTACCGATGGAGTAATGATGATCGTTGTCGACGCGGTCGCGACGATCGTGACCGATGTCGAGGTCACCGTCTTGTTGCCGGCCGCGTCCGTCAGCGTCGCCGACACGAGATATGTGCCGCTCGCGTTGTAGACATGAGACTCAGGCTGGGTGCCGCTGATCGCGCCCAGGTCCTGCACGCTGCCATCGCCCCAGTCAACGGTGACATCGCGGACAACGGTTCCGTTCTGTGCGGCCGCTGTGATGGTGAACGTGAATATCGCGGGCAGTCCGGCGCTCGGGGGAGTCGTCGGCGGCGTGACAACCAGTGTGGGCGTGCCGGTCACGCTCACCGTCACCGTCCCAGACGCCTGTCCTGACGTGTTCGCGGGCGGCGTCGTCGTGCCGGTTCCCGTTCCTGTTCCGGTGCCCGTTCCCGTTCCGGTTCCGGTCGATCCCTGAGCGCCTACGCTTGCGGTGACCGTCGATTGCAGGCTGGTCGTCAGCAGTGTTTGCGCGACGCCGTTCTGATCCGTATTCACGGCCGTCAGCGATAACGAACCGGCACTCGCAGAGAAGTTCACCAGCGCGCTAATAAGCGGATTGCCGTTGATGTCGACGACGTTGGCGACAATTGTCGCGGTCCCCCCGATGGACGGGATGGTGGCGGGACTTGCACTGACGTTCACGTGGCCGACGGCCGCTGTGCCCACCGCAATCTTCACTGCGTTGGCGCTGCTCACGCTTGCGCCCCCGGAAATCGCGGTGATCGTCGCGGTGCCGTTCGCGCTCCCGGCCCTGAACGTGACGAATGCGCGTCCGCTCACATCGGTCGTGGCCGTCGACGGCTGGATCGTCCCGAGCGACGTCGTAAAAGTCACCTCGGTGCCGGAATGCGGTGGCGTCCCGGACGCTTCGATCACCTGCGCGATCACCGGCGTCGCACCGTTGACCGGCAGAGCGGTGGCCGCCACGGTGAGCGTGATGGTCGACCCGGAGGGCGCCAGAAGCGGAACCCTCTGACAACCGACCGCCAGGATCGAGAGGCCGATCGCGACGGCCCCGGCCATCGGGAGTGCGCGCGAGGAGCGTGTTATCATGAAATCAATTAACATCTTAATTGCCATGCAGTTACGCGGTCAAGCCAATCGAGACGCGCAGGCCGGCTACGCCATGGCGGCCCTGCTCGTGGCCATGGCGATCATGGCCGTGATGATGTCGATGGCGATGCCGGTCTGGAAACAGGCAGCGCAGCGCGAGAAAGAAGAAGAGCTCGTTTTCCGCGGCATGCAGTACGTGCACGCCATTGGCCTTTTCAAACGCAAGTTCGCCAACGCGAGCCCGCCGAGCCTCGATGTGCTCGTCGACCAGCGGTTCATCCGGAAGAAGTACAAAGACCCGATCACGAACGATGACTTCCAGCCGCTCACCGAGAACCAGGGCGGTGCAGGAATCAGCGGGCCGGCGGGCGGACGCGGGACCGCAACGCCAGGCGCGACAGCGCTGCAGCCGACGCCGCCGACGCCGACCTCCGCGGGCGCACAACCGCTCGGCACATCGGCGATCGGCACGCCGGGCGCCGGCGCACCGGGCGGGATCATCGGGGTGACGAGCAAGAGCAAAGATAAATCCATTCGTCTCTACAACGGACGCAGCCACTACAACGAGTGGGCGTTCATCTTCACACAGCAGGTTCAACAACCTGGTGCTGGCGGCGTCGGCGCGCCGGGAGTCCCTGGACAACGCGGTCAGCAGCCGGGCGCGCCAGGCGGTTCAGCATTTCCGGGAAACGGCCGGGGACGCGGAACGGGTCGCGGCGAGCAGAATCCGGCTCCAGGATCGCGCGGGTCGCGCGGTTTCAACGGGAGTCCCGACAATCGCGTCACGCCAATCACGCCGTCGCGAGGCCGCGGCCCCGGTATCTAAGACGTCGCAGATCGCACGGCGGCCGATTCCGCTGGGCGCCGCGTCGAGGTTTCGGGCAATCGCAAACGCAGACAGAGCGGAGACCACGAGCAGCCCCGCGCCAAGCGCGGTGCTGCGCAGCAGCATTTCGCCGACGCCGAACAGCGCCGAATACACCAGCACGCATCCGAGCAACGCGTTCACCAGCTCGCGAACGAGCGCACGCGATCCGGTCGCGCCGGCAGCTTGGTCGCGGTCGCCACCGGCGCCCAGCCGGGGCCGTGCGGACGCACGCGGCGGTAGAAGGCCGCGAGCGTCTCCGCGCGTTCGGGCGGCGTCAGCCACGTCGCCGCCAGCCACACGATCGTCGTCATCGCCGACGGTGACGAGCATGATGTACGCGAAGTCGCGCGGACGATCGCTGTCCCATTCGAGCCCGAGCTGCAGAAACAGCGACACGGCCGCAGCGACGCGCCATCGCCGAGACTTCGGACCACGCGTTGATCGCGCCACCAGAACCATCGGAGCAGCAGCACGGTGCCGGTGCCGGCGCCGGTGACGATCAGCAGCTTCCACGCCTGCTCGATCGACGCCAGGTGCAGCGTCACGTAGATCGACACGCAGCATCAAGCCGACGGTCACGGCCTGCGACGCGACCACGTACTCGCGCTCGGTGCCGTCGGCGGCGGACGAAGCGCCGATAGAAGTCGTTGACGACATACGAGGCGCCCCAGTTGAGCTGCGTGCCGATCGTCGACATGTACGCCGCGGCGAACGCCGCCAGCATGATGCCGCGCAGCGCCGGCGGAAACACGCGCGGGTCCATCAGCGTCCGCACGTAGCCCGATTCCTTGTCCACGAGCGTCGGGTAGAGGACGAGCGACGCGAGCGCCGTCAGAATCCACGGCCACGGCCGCACGGCGTAGTGCGCGATGTTGAACCAGAGCGTCGCGAACAGGCCGTGGCGCTCGTCTCTCGCCGAGAAGATCCGCTGCGCGACGTAGCCGCCGCCGCCCGGCTCGGCGCCGGGATACCAGCTGGCCCACCAGTTCACGCCGAGATACACGAACAGAGTGATCGCCGGCATCCAGGCCGAATCGGTCGACGGAAAGAACGTCGAGCCGCGATCCGCCGCCGGCAGCGGCGTCGAGCGCGCGATCTTCGCTTTCAGCGCGTCGAGGCCGCCGACCGCGCGCACGGCGAAGAAGGCGAGCGCGACCACCATGCCCATCTTCAGGACGAACTGGACCAGGTCGGTGACGAGCACGCCCCACAATCCGGCGAGCGTCGTGTAGAACGCCGTGAACGCGAGCATCGCGAGCAGCGCCGAGCAGCGCGCCGCGCGCGTCGAGGCCCAGCGTCACCTCGAGAATCTTCATCATCGCGAGGTTCACCCAGCCGATGATGATGCAGTTGATCGGGATGCCGAGGTAGAGCGCGCGGAAGCCGCGCAGGAACGCCGCCGGCCTGCCCGCGTAGCGCAGCTCGGCGAACTCGACGTCGGTCATCACGCCGGCGCGCCGCCACAGCCGCGCGTAGACGAAGACGGTGAGCATGCCGCTCGCCGCCATGTTCCACCACAGCCAGTTGCCGGCGATGCCGTAGCGCGCGACGAGGCCGGTGACGACGAGCGGCGTGTCGGCGGCGAACGTCGTCGCGACCATCGACGTGCCGGCGAGCCACCACGGCACGTCGCGGCCGGAGAGAAAGAACTCGGTGGTGCTGCCGCGCGCGCGGCGCGCGTAGTACAGCGCCGATCGCGAGGTTCAGCGCGAAGTAGCCGGCGATGACGACCCAGTCGAGTGAGGGTAAGCGTCATTCGGCTCTCGCAGTCGTCTCAGCGATCGCATGGTCACCGCGAGCGCATCGTGGAAGGCGCGGCGGACGCGCGCGCATCTGCTCGAGCGTGCCGCCGCCGCAGGCGCGGTTGGTCAGCAGCACGAAATACCGATCGCGCTGCGGGATCGATCCAGAGCGACGTGCCGGTGAAGCCGACGTGGCCGAACGCCGCGCGCGACATCCGCGTGCCGCACGACGAAGTCGGCAGCATCGTATCCCAGCCGAGCGCGCGCGAGCTGCCGGGAACCGCGTTCTCGTGGTGAAGCGGCCGACCAGCTCGGGCGTCCATGGCGGCGAGCCGCGTCCGCATCGCCGCGCGCGGCTCGCAGCACCGTCCGCGCGAATGCGCCGACGCCGGCGCCGTGCCGAACAGCCCGGCGTGACCGGCGACGCCGCCGAGCGCCGCGGCGTAGTTGTCGTGGACCTCGCCGACGCAGCAGCCGTCCTCGCCGCGCGTCCTCGGCCATCGGCAGCGTCGGCGCCGCATCGGCGATCCAGGTCCGAATCGGAGACGCAAGTCCGGTGAGTCGCTGACGCTCGGCCGGCGATGCGTCAGCCGATTCGCATCGCAAGCTCGTCGAACATTGATCGCAAGCGGCGCGCCGCCGCGATCGGCGACAAGAAATCCGAGCAGGATGAACCCGAGGTCGCTGTAGATCGAACGCGCACGGGGCGCGTATTCGAGCGGCATCGAGCAGATGTCGTGCTCGAACTCGCGCCGGCCGGCTCGGCGGCGCGTCGAGCAGGCGCGCCGGCAGGCCGGACGCGTGCTCGAGCAGATCGCGCGACTGTCACCGCCTCGCGATCGGCGTCCGCGCCAGTCGGGGAAAGAGTCCGCGACGGCTCCTCGAGCTGCAGCGCCCCGCGCCCCACGAGTCCATCACCACCGTGTCGTCGCGATCGCCTTTGTCAGCGACGCGAGATCGAACGGCGTGTCGCAGGGCGATCAGCGCTGCCGGCTCTCGAACGTCAGTCGTGCCGAAGGCGTCGTCCAGAGCGGCTCGGCGCTCGATCCGACCTCGACCGCGGCGGCCGGAAACACGCCGCTGCGAAATTGCCTGCACGAGGACGAGGCGCGCGGCGTTCGACGTTCACGTTTCTCGAGGCGCGGCGTCAGCGGTTCGCGGCACGCCAGCCAGCCAGACCGACGCCGACGCAAATGGCGGTGCCGGTCAAGCACGTACCATGTCCACGCGAGCGGCGTAAACAACTTCACGGCGATCATCGTCACGAGCGACACCCGATGCCCGCCATCGCGCCGGTCTCCGTCGCGCGATCGTTGTCAGCACGCCGAGCAGAAACGCGCCGAGCATCGGCCCATACACAATCGACGCGATCGTCAGGCCGACCGTGAACACCGATCCCCAGCCCCGCGCGAGGATCGCAATCGCAATCAGCACGAGCCCCCACGCAGCGGTCAGCCAACGGGAGAGCGTGAGCAGCCGCCGTCGTCGATGACGCGCCCGCCGAGCGGCTGATAGAAGTCGAGGACGGTCGTCGACGCAAGCGAGTTCAGCGATCCGCTCAGGTTCGACATCGCCGCGGCGAAGATCGCTGCGATCACCAGCCCGGCGATGCCGTGCGGCAGGCTGCGCACGATGAAGGCCGGAAAGATCTCGTCGGTGGTCGCCATCGGCGGCAGCGGGTGCGTGCGCGTAGTACGCGTGCAGCATGACGCCGATCGTCAGAAACAGCGCGAACTGCGCGAAGACGACGAAACCGCTGAAGATCGAGCGCGTGTCTGACTCTCGCGCTGATTGCGGCACGTCGAGCAGACGCTGCACGAGCAACTGGTCGGTGCCGTGGGACGCCATCGTCAGGAAACAGCCGCCGATGAGCCCCGCCCAGAACGTGAACGGCACCGTCAGATCCCGTGACCACGATACGACGTGCAGTTTGCCCGGCGTGCGCGGCATCCGTCGCGATCGCCGCCCAGCCGCCTGGCACGAGCGTGCACGAGCATGTAGGCCGCGAGCAGCGATCCGGCGATGTAGATGACCAGCTGCACGAGATCGGTCCAGATCACCGCGGCGATGCCGCCCTCGAACGTATACACGAGCGTCAGCAGCGCCGACGATGACGATCGACCACAGCCAGAGTTGCGGCAGCCAGGCACGCTGGCGCTCAGCACGGCAGCGAGCACGAGCGATGCCGCGAACACGCGAACGCCCTCCGCGAGCGCGCGCATGATGAGGAAGAGCGACGCGGCGAAGTGTTTGGCGCGAGCGCCGAACCGCCGGTTCAGCAGCTCGTACGCCGTCAGCATTTCGCCCTGGAAGTACGCCGGAATCGAACAGCCAGCTGATCACGAACCGCGCGACGATGTATCCGGCGACGACCTGAAGGTACGTGAAGCTGCCGCCCTGTTCAGGGCGCGGCATAGGCGGTATAGGCGAGCGCCGGCACGCCGACGAGCGTCAGCGTGCTCGTTTCCGTCGCGACGATCGACAGGCTGATGACGACCCACGACGTCCGGCGGTTCCCGAGAAAGTAATCCCTGACCGACGTCTGCGATCCGCGAAAGCGGCTGCCGAAAATGGTGATGCCGACCAGATAGATCGCCAGCACCGCGTAGTCGAGAAACGAAAATCCCACCGGGCTCAGGATCGCGAATGCACGAGTGCACCGGTCATGAAATCGCCGGAGAGTAACATAGAATCACGAGCGACCATGCACGTGATCGGGATCGATGCAGGCGGCACGAAGACGGTATGCCTCGTCGCGGATGAGCACGGCACGGTGGTCGCCGAGAGCCGCGGCGCCGGCGCGAACCTTCATGCAGCCGGAGAAGTCGGCGTCGAGCGGGCGCTCAGGGACGTGATCGCCGCTGCGCTCGGCGGACGCACGATCGAGCCGGCCGCGATCTGTCTCGGCATGGCCGGCATCGATCGCGACGACGAATCGCGGGTGATTCACGGGATCATGCAGCGCCTCGGGCAGCGCTCGCGCGTCGTCGTGGTCAACGACGCGCTGATCGCACTCGTCGCTGGCGCCAGAGACGGCCCGGGCATCGTCATCATTGCAGGGACCGGGTCGATCGTGTACGGCCGCGATCAGCGGGGCTACGCCGCGCGCGCGGGCGGCTGGGGACACATGATCGGCGACGAGGGCAGCGGCTACTGGATCGGACGCGAGTCGCTCGCGGCCGTGATGCGCGCCGAGGACGGCCGGGGACCGGCAACGGAGTTGACGGCGGCTATGCTCGACCATTTCGAAGTGGCAGACGTCTCGCGGCTGCCGCGCATCGTTTACGATCGCAAGAGTCCGCGAGTCGCCGTCGCCGCGCTCGGACCGATTGTGGAACGGGCGGCTGGCGAGGGCGACGCGGTCGCGATGCGCATTCTTGAACGAGCGGCTGAAGAGCTCGTCCTGGCGGCGCGCTCAGTTGCGACGCGACTCGATATGCGCGGTGACCCGTTTCCCTTCTTTCTGGCGGGCGGCATTTTCCGAGTCGTCCCTCGGCTCGCTGCCGAGCTGCGCCCGCGTCTCACCGAAGTCGCCCCGCGCAGCCAGGTGGAACTGCTCGACAGCGAGCCCGCCGTCGGTGCCGTCTGGCTCGCGCTCGCGGAAGCAAACGGCGGCGCACAGCTTCCGCAATATCGCCGAGGCTGACGGCTGCCGCCGATGCGCATCAGCGTGTACGAGATGCCGCAGGATGCGGCGCGCGCGCTCGCGCGGTACCTGCGCCGGGCGATCACGCGCGACTCCGGACCTCGTGCTGGGGCTGCCGACCGGCCGAACACCCATTCCTTTGTACCGTGAACTCGCGCGCGCTCGGAAAACGGCGCGAGATCGATTTCTCGAAAGTCACCACGTTCAATCTCGACGAGTTCGTCGGCAAAGGCGCCGGCGATACCGGCAGCTATCGCACGTTCATGCAGGAGCATCTGTTCAGGCACATCAACCTGGCGGCTCGCAACATTCACTTCCTGAACGGGCGCGCACCGGACGTCGACGCCGAGTGCGAGCGCTACGAACGCGCGATCGCGCGCGCCGGCGGGCATCGACCTGCAGATTCTGGGTCTCGGCGCGAACGGCCATATCGGCTTCAACGAGCCCGCGCGCCGGCTGGTCGCGCGCACGCATCGGACCCGCCTTACCGGTCCCACGCGCGCTGGAAACGCCGCGCTTTTTGGCGGCGACGTCCGCAAGGTGCCGCGGCAGGCGCTTGTCGATGGGGATGGTGACGATCCTTCACGCGCAGCGGATCGTCCTGCTCGCAACCGGCGCGGAAAGGCACGATGCGTCGAGCAGATGGTGAACGGACCGTTGACGACGGAGCTGCCCGCGTCGTTCTTACAAGTGCACCGGCAGGTGGACGTGCTGCTGGACCGCGCGGCGGCGGAATATCTCGAGCGGGCGCCGACGCGCCGGAGGCAAGCGTCGCGCTCTGATCTAGCCGAGGCTCAACAGCGTCTTGAGGCGTTCTTCCACATCTTCGCCGATCGCGTCGCGGACGAAGTCGTGCGCCTTGCGGAGGCGCGAAAGCGACTGCGGGTAGGCGAGGCCGGTCTTCTGCATCACGATCGCCGCCTTGACGTTCCAGTGCGCGCGCCGCAGCAGCTTGTCGGCCTCGTCGTAATCGAGGCCGGTGACGATGATGATGATGCGGCGGGCGCGATCGCGCAGCTTCTCGGATCCCATCTGCACGTCGACCATCAGGTTGCCGTAGGTCTTGCCGATGCGGATCATCGCGCCGGTCGTCAGCATGTTGAGCACCATCTTGGTCGCGGTGCCCGCCTTGAGCCGCGTCGAGCCGGCGATCACCTCCGGACCGACAGCCGGCGCGATCGTCAGGTCGACGAACGTCTGCAGTTCGGTGCGGGGATCGCAGGTGACGAAGATGATCTTCGAGCCGGCGCGCCGCGCGCGCGTCAGCGCGCCGCGGACGAACTGCGTCATGCCGCTCGCCGAGACGCCGATGACGACGTCCTTCTTGGTGGGGCGCAGCCGGTTGATCGACCGCGCGCCTTCTTCGTAGTTGTCCTCGACGCCTTCCTTGGCGCGCAGAATCGCGCCCTTGCCGCCGGCCATGATCGCCTGCACGAGATCGGGGTTGGTGCCGAAGGTCGGCGGCATCTCCGCCGATTCGAGCACGCCGAGCCGTCCGCTCGTGCCGGCGCCGACGAACACGATCCGGCCGCCCTTGCGGAGCGCCTGCGTGATGATCTCGACGCCGACGGCGATGCGCTCCTTCTCGCGCTGCACCGCCGCGAGCATCTTGCGATCTTCGTTCAGCATGCCTTCGACGATGTCGGCCGGCGGGAAGCTTGTCGATGCGCGAGCGTGGCGGGGTTGATCGCCTCGGTGGGAAGCGACTGCCACTTCGAACGCACGGGCATGACGCTACGACCTCAGAACCAAACCGCGAATACTATCATAGTCGCCAGTCCGTCCGTAATCTGCCATGGTTGACGCGTACCTCGATCATCTCCGCGTCGAGCGGCGTCTCGCCGACCACACGCTCGAGAGCTACGCGCGCGATCTCGCGCGCGCTCGCCGCGTTCGCGGCGGGTCGCGACGCGCCGCCCGAGCGCGCTCGACCGCGCGGCGCTCGAGGCGTTCGTGCGGCAGCAGATGAGCGCGCGGGCTGTCGCCGCGCTCGGTCGCGCGCGCGGTGGCCGCCATTCGCGGGCTTCTACCGGTTTCTCGTGCTCGATCGGCGCCTCGAGCGAAGCCCGGCCGACGACCTGCAGCCGCCGCGCGCGTGGCCGGCGCTGCCGAAATTCCTCTCGCTCGAGGAAGTGGACCGCCTGATCGCGCAGCCCGACGTCTCGACGCCGCTCGGCCTGCGCGATCGCGCGATGATCGAGCTGCTGTATGCCACCGGCATGCGCGTCTCGGAGCTGATCGGCGTCCGCTCGGCCGACCTGCATCTCGACGAGCACTATCTGACCTGCATCGGCAAAGGGAACAAAGAGCGGCTGATTCCGATCGGCGAGCAGGCGAGCGACTGGATCACGCGATATCAGCGCGACGGCCGACGCGTGCTCGCTGAAAGGCCGATCGACCGCACGCGCTGTTCGTCAACGCGCGCGGCGGGCCGCTCAGCCGCGTCGGGTTCTGGAAGATCCTCAAGCGGCTACGGCCGGCGCGCGCGATCTGCCGCGGCCGCTCAGCCCGCACGTGCTGCGGCATTCGTTCGCGACGCATCTGCTCGAGCGCGGCGCCGACCTGCGCGCGATCCAGATGATGCTCGGCCACGCCGATCTGTCGACCACGCAGATCTACACGCACGTGCTCGAAGCGCGGCTGCGAATCGGTCTACGATCGCTTCCACCCGCGGCCGTGATTCTGCTAAACTTAACCGTTTCCGCGCACGCGTAAGATCGCAATGCGGGACGCGGGCCGCTCGAATTCCGTTCTATAACGCCGAGCGCCACGGCGCATGGCGTCAACGAGCGGGGTAGCCGCGAGTATCAGTAAAGGAGCAGGCATGAGCCGTAAGGGACGGCATCTTTTCACGTCTGAATCGGTCACCGAAGGGCACCCCGACAAGATCGCCGATCAGATTTCCGATTCGATTCTCGACGCGATTCTCGCGCAGGATCCGGTCAGCCGCGTCGCCTGCGAAACGCTCGTCACCACGGGCCTCGCGGTCGTCGCCGGCGAGATCACGACCAGCGCGTTCGTCGACTTCCAGGACGTCGTGCGCGCGACGATCAACGAGGTCGGCTACAACCGCGGGCAAGTATCGGGTTCGACGCCGAGACCTGCGCGGTGCTCTCCTCGATCCACAGCCAGTCGCCGGACATCGCGATGGGCGTCGACACGGGCGGCGCCGGCGACCAGGGCCTGATGTTCGGCTTCGCGTGCACGGAGACCGAGGAGCTGATGCCGCTGCCGATCATGCTCGCGCACAAGCTGGTCAAGGGGCTGTCGTGCCTGCGCCGCGACGGCACGCTCGACTACCTGCGGCCCGACGGCAAGTCGCAGGTCACGATCGAGTACGACGGCAACACGCCGGTCCGCGTCGACGCGGTCGTCGTCTCGAGCCAGCACAGCCCGCTCGTCACGCAGGAGACGATGCAGGAAGACATCACCGAGAAGATCATCAACCGTGTGATTCCCGCGGAGATGATGGACAAGAACACGAAGATCTACGTGAACCCGACGGGGCGCTTCGTCGTCGGCGGGCCGCACGGCGACGCCGGCGTCACCGGCCGCAAGATCATCGTCGACACCTACGGCGGCGCGGCGCCGCACGGCGGCGGCGCGTTCTCGGGCAAGGACCCGACGAAGGTCGATCGGTCGGCGTGCTACATGGCGCGCTACATCGCGAAGAACGTCGTCGCGGCCGGCATCGCGGAGCGTGCGCTCGTGCAGCTGGCCTACGCCATCGGCGTCGCCGACCCGGTGTCGGTGATGGTGCACACCGAGGGCACGGGCCGGATTCCCGAAGAGCAGATCACCGAGCTCGTGCGCGGCGCACTTCAAGCTGACGCCGCGCGGCATCATCGAAGAGCTGACCTGCGCCGGCCGATCTACAAGAAGACGGCGGCGTTCGGCCATTTCGGCCGCACCGAGCCGGAGTTCACCTGGGAGCGCACCGACAAGGCGGCGGCTCTCCAGTCGGGCGCAGGCCTCTGAAGAAACGGCTGGCGGCGACGGCGGTCCTCGGGGCCGCCGTCGCCGGTTTCGTCGTTCTCACCCTTCCGCCTCGTCACCTCGCGCTGCGCGAGGACCTGTCGGACGGCAGCATCCCGGGGATCATTCACGTTCACTCGAACCGATCGGACGGCTCGAGCGGGCCCGACGACATTGCGGCCGCGGCCGCGCGCGCCGGCCTGAAGTTCGTCGTCTTCACCGACCATGGCGACGCCACCCGATGCCCGATCCGCCGCTGTATCGAACCGGCGTGCTGTGCATCGACGCCGTCGAGATCAGCACGACCGGCGGCCACTACATCGCGATCGACATGCCTGCCGCGCCGTATCCGCTCGGCGGGAGACGCGCGCGATGTGGTCGAAGACGTGCGCCGTCTCGGTGGATTCGGCATCGTCGCGCACCCCGATTCGCCCAAGCCCAGCTGCGGTGGAGCGACTCGACCGCGCCGTTCGACGGCATCGAGACGCTCAATCTCGACACCGGCTGGCGCGCGCGCGGTGCAGCAAGCGCGCGGATCCGATGTGCCCGCGCACGATCGATGGTCCGCTGGCGGCCGTCTGATCGCGGCCCTTGTCGACTATCCTTTTCGCCCGCCAGAAGTGATCGCGAGCCTCACGAGCGTCAGGGAGGGCGATGTTGGATTCGAGCGGTCTCTCGATCGCGAAATGGTGCGGCGGCATATCGTGACGACCGCCGGCGCGGATGCGCACGCGAAGCTCGCGCTGCGCGGTGATTCGGCCGATGCGACGCTTTCGCGATTCATGCCCGGGTACGAACAGACGTTTCGCGCACTCTCCGTCCACGTGTCGCTCGATGAGCCGCTCAGTGGCGACGCCCCGCGCGATTCGCAGGCGCTGGTCAGCGCAATCCGCGCGGGCCATCTGTACATCGCAATGACCGGCGTCGCGACACCGCCGGCCTTTCTGTTTACGGCGTCGAATGCGGCAGGGACTGCGCACGAAGGCGATCAGTTGCCGCTCGGCGGGCCCAGTGACCCTGCATGTCCGAAGCAACGCGCCGCCCGCCTTTACGACGACGGTATGGAGCGGTGCCGCGGCAATCAGCGGGGACCATCACGAGCCTGAATTCACCGTTACGGTGCCCGCCGGTCCGGCTGCCTACTGGGTCGCCATACGTGCCGCTGCCGAGCGCGGTCATGTCCTGTGGCTCCGCAGCAATCCGATTCTACGTGCGCACATCGCAGTCGCCATTGGACGCGATTCCGTCGCCGCCAACCCCGCTGGTTCGGCCGATTTTTGACGACGCGAGCGCGAACGGCTGGCACGTCGAACACGATACGACGTCAGTCGGCGCCGTGGACCTCGTCGCCGGCCTCGATGGGCGTGAACTGCGGCTGCGTTACGGTCTGTCGGCCGGCCTGGCGGGCGGCCCGTTCGTCGCTCTCGCGTACGATATCCCGCCGGGGAGCCCGATCGGAAAGCGCGTGGCGCTGACGCTCCGCGCACAGCAGCCGATGCGCATATCCATCCAGTTGCGGAGCGGCGGCGACGAACGGCAGGGGAGAGCGCTGGCAGCGTTCCGTTTTTGTCGGGACCGCAAACGAGGACCGGACGATCGACTTCACGACCTGACGCCCGTCGGAAGCACCGCAACGGCCCGGCCGGAATTGTCGACTATCCGGTCTGTATTGTTCGTCGTGGACACGACGAACACGAGGCCGGGCGCTTCAGGACGCCTGTGGATCCGTCGCGCGGCGTTCGCAGACTGATCGATGGGTTCCAATGTCTACGTTCGAACCGTGAGCAGCATGTAGATCGCTGCCGCGCCGAACAGGATGTTCGGCGCCCACGCAGCCAGCATCGGCGAAATCCACCCTCCGGCGCCGACGGCCGCAAATACGCTCATCGTCATCCAGTAAAAGATCGCCAGAACGATGCCGATGCCGACGCCGTACATCGCGCCGCGCCGCCCGGTCGTCACCGCGAACGGCACGGCGAGCAGCGTCATCACGAGCGTCACGAACGGAAACGCGACCTTGCGCTGCAGCTGCACCATGTACGGCACGGCGTTGAAACCGCTGGCGCGCAGCATGTCGATATAGGACCGGAGCTGGAAATAGGTCATGCGGTCCGCGTCGGGCTCTTCGGTCTTGAAATACGCCGGCGGCTCGAGCGACAGATCGCGTTCGAGGAACGGTTCGTATTGCACCGACGTGCGCTCCGTATTCCGTCGGCGCGAAACGGACAGTTGACGCGATCCAGCCGTTCTGCGGCGCGCCACGCCGGGTGCTCCACGCCCGTCCTCCGCAGGGCCTCGGACGAGGTCGACCGTCGCGCGCCGAGGTGAGCCCGCGCAACCTCCATGCGTGATCGTCGAGCTGGTACATCGATAACCGCGTGAAATGGTTGCGACTCGGGTCGAAGTAATCGAAATGATAAATGTCGCCGTTCTTGGCGATGATCCATTGGCGGTTCAACAGACCCGTGGCTCTGCGGCGGGTACCCGCGGATGACGCGATTGAGACCGGTCGGCCTCGCGATTGGAGTAGCGCGAGCACCCGCTCCTGAAGCCCGAACAGGACGGCGCTGGCAACGAGCGCGAAGAGCACCAACGGAGACGCTGCGCGATACAGGCTGATGCCGCATGCCTTCATGACAACGAGCTCGCTGTTCTTCGTCATCATGCCGATCGTGACCAGCGTCGCCACGAGAGCCGACATGGGAATCACGTAGTACACGAACTGCGGCGTCATGAAATAGAAGTAGCTGAAGCAGCATGCCGGTCGTCGCGCTGCCGCGAAACAGCTTGTCGGCGAGATCCATGAACGTCGAGATGTAGAAAATGCCGAGCAGGCCGACGAACCCGAGCGCGAAAACGCGCAGATAGCTCTCGGACATGTACATGTCCAGGAGACTCGGCCGGGGCAGGTTCAGGTGCGGCACGCGTATGACGACGACGACGCGTCCCGGCGCGCCGGTGGGATGCGCAACGACCGCTTCGGAGGGCGGACGAGACGCGGCGCCAGAACGTCGGGATGCTGATTCGGATCGGCTGATCGGCCGAGCGGGCGCGCCAGAACAGCAGCCCGATTCCGGCGATCGCCCATGACAACGTTCGGGAGCCACGGCGGCCGTCGCCGGCAGATGTCCGGTCAGCGCTCCGGCGCGCGACGTCCACAGGAGGATGTAATAAACGAAGATGACGCCGAACCCGATCGCGAAACTCGCAAGCCGGCCGTCCTTCCGGTTGCTGACGCCGAGGGTCAGCGCGAGCAGGCCGAGAACCGCGCACGCGCCTGCCAAGGCGAACTTCTGATGGATCATGAACCGCTGACCGTAGCCGTGGCCGCCATGTCGCTCGGCGTCCGCGGCGCTCGCCTGCAGCTCGGCGATCGTCATCTCGGGATCGCCTTTCATGAGCTCGACGCGCGGAAAGACGGCCTCCGGATCCATCGTCAGAACCAGACGAATCGAACGCCTTGCCCTCGTACTCGTCTGGCTTTGCCGTAAACGTGGTGTGACTCGTGCCGCCGGTGAGCGCGAGTTGCACCGAGCGCCTGGCGCGATCGACCAGCAGGCGCCCCTCGCTCGCGAAGTACACGGTCGTCTGATCGGGACGAGTCGCGTCAGCGAGAAAGACGTCGTGCCAGCCGCCTGTCGACGACTGATCCCGAACGTAGAGCACGCGATTGGGAAACGCCGTGAAGAACACGCGCGGCTTGATGTCGCTCTCGGCCTGCGAGGCGACGACGTTGAACGTGATCTCGCGAAAGCTCTGATTCGCATCCGGCAGCGCCACGATCGTGACGTACAGCGTCGCCGCCGTGGCGAGCGCGGAGAACAGCGCAATCGGCCGCAACAGGCGAAAGATGCTGATGCCGCATGCCTGCATCGCGACGAACTCGCGGTCGCCCGACAGGCGCCCGAATGCCACCAGAATGCCGACGAGCACCGCGCATGGAATCGTCAGCGCGAGCGCCTGGGGCAGCAGCGTCAGCAGCACGTGGGCCACGATGTGCCACTCGACGCCTTTTTCGATCAGCTTCTCGCCCTGCTGAAGGATGACCGGAATCTCCAGCAGGAAGCTGAGAACGACGAGCACGATGAAAAAGGGGAGCAGGACCTCGCGGATGAGATAGCGATCGAGCAGCTTCAACATGGTCGATGGCCGGGCGGCCATCGACACTAGACTACATCGTATGACGCGCGTCGCGATCCTCTGGCACATGCACCAGCCGTTTTACGAAGACCTCGTCACCCGCGAGCACATCCTGCCGTGGGTTCGGCTGCATGCGCTGAAGGACTACTACGGCATGGTGGCGCTGCTGCGCGAGTTTCCGAACGTGCGGGTCACGTTCAACCTCGTGCCGTCGCTGCTCGTGCAGCTCGAAGCGTTCGCGGACGGTCGCGCGCGCGACCGATATCTCGAGCTCGGGCTGAAGCCGGCGGACGAGCTGACGGAAGGCGACATCGCGTTCATGCTCGAGAATTTCTTCCACGCGCAGCGCCAGCGGATGATCGACATTTACCCGCGGTACGCGCGAGCTGCTGGCGCGGCGCGGCGGTACGCTGCCGACGCAGGCGGATCGCCGCAGCGCGGCCGCCCGATTCAGCGTCGACGACCTTCGCGACCTGCAGGTCTGGCACAAGCTGGCCTGGATCGACCCGATCTACCTGGAACACGACGAGCGCGTCCGCGGCTTGCTGCGCAAGGGGCGGCACTTCAGCGAAGAGGACAAGGCGACGCTGCGCGAAGTCGAGCTCGAGCTCCTCAACAAGGTGATTCCCGAGTATCGCGAGGCAGCGCGACGCGGACAGATCGAGATCTCCACATCGCCGTTCTATCACCCGATCCTGCCGCTGCTGTGCGATACCGACGTGTATCTGCGCACGCACCCCGACTCGCGGATGCCGCGTCGGCCATTCGTCCATCCGGAGGACGCCGTCGAGCAGCTCGACGCGGGCCGTCCGCGTGCCACGAGCGGCTGTTCGGCGAGCGGCCGGTCGGCCTATGGCCGTCCGAGGGCTCGGTGTCCGATGCGATGGTGCCGCTCGCGGCGCGCGCCGGGTTCCGCTGGATGGCGACCGACGAGCTGATCCTCGCGCGGACGATCGACGTCCGGCTTCAGCCGCGATGGCCACGGCCACGTCGATCAACCCGAGCGCCTGTACACGCCGTACGCGATCGTCAGCGGCGACGCGCGGATCGCCTGCGGCTTCCGCGATCACGTGCTGTCGGATCTGATCGGCTTCACCTACGCAGGCTGGTCGGCGGAAGCGGCCGCAGAGGACTTCGTCGCACCGGCTCGAGGAGGCGGGACGCCGTTATCAGCGAGCGCACCGGAACGGGCGAGGAGGCGTCCATCTTCGTCATCCTCGACGGAGAGAACGCCTGGGAGCACTTCGAAGGCGGCGGCCGGCCGTTTCTGCGCGCGCTGTACCGGCAGCTTCGAAGCGCATCCGGAGCTTCGGACCGTCACCATGAGCGAGCGCCTGCGCGGCGCCGCTCAGCCGACTCGCGCGGCATCTTTCCCGGGTCGTGGATCGACGCCAACTTCTACATCTGGATCGGTCATCGCGGACGACCAGCAGGGATGGAGCCAGCTCGCCGACGCGCGGGATGCGCTCGACCAGGCGCCGATCGAGACCGATCCCGCGTCGCTCGCGCGAGCGCGCGAGGAGGTGCTGATCGCCGAAGGCAGCGACTGGTTCTGGTGGTACGGCGACGATCACTCGTCGGCCCACGACCTGGAGTTCGACGACCTGTTCCGGCGCCACCTGCGGAACGCCTACCGCCTGCTGCACCGGCCCATGCCCGACGAGCTCTTCGTCAGCAACATCTCGACGGGCGCTCCGCCGGCCGTCGAGACCCAGCCGGTCGGGCTCATCGCGCCGACGATCGACGGGGAAGTCACCAGCTACTTCGAATGGCTCGGCGCGGGATTGTTCGAGGTCAAAGAGACCGCGGGTGCGATGCACCGCAGCGACCGGGCGCCGAGCCTCGTGACCGGCGTCCGGTTCGGCTTCGGTCCGAGCGCACCTCTATGTCCGCGTGGACTTCGCACGGCCGGCGATCGACATCCTCGCTGAAGGCCATGAAGTGTCGCTGAAGTTCATGGCGCCTGACCGATCCGGTTTTCGGTGAAGCAGGACGTCGGGAGGCCGACCGGCGAGTATTGGCGGCGTCCGGAGATCGACGCGACCTCGGCCGGCGCTTCAGCCGCATGGGTTCGACACGGCCGGGGCGGCGCCGCGGCTGGCGTCGGCGCCGTGCTGGAAGTGGCGCTGCCGCTGACCGACCTGGGCGCGGCACCCAATGCGCGGCTCGCATTCTTCGTGGCGGTGTACGACCCGCTGTCGACCGAGCGCGAGCGCCATCCAGAGCATCGGCCGATCGAGATGACGGTGCCCGACGGCGCGTTCGAGGCGCGGCACTGGAGCGCTTAGCTCCGCGATAGCTCCAAATCATCGGTCGGGCAAACACCCGCAATCAGACCGCACAAACCATGCACAGCCCTCTTCGAAGGCCTTATCGCGTGAGTCTGATAATGGATGTTATGTTAACTATGCGCACTCAAGATACCCGCTCCGGCCTCTGCGGTTCCATTCTTCGCGAACGCACCGCGTCGCTCGTCTGCGACCCAGCGCCCCATCCGTGGGCGCACACTCACTCAGCGAGTCGCCCGCCGCCTGTGGCCAGCCGGCGACGCGAGACGCGCGAACCATCACGTCGGCGCGCGCGAGGCTTGAACACAATCGCCGTCGCTTGTCGCGCGTCGCGGCCTCGCTGGCTATTTCTGTTTTCGGAGGTCTCTCAGGATGGCTTCGAGCGCGTCGATGATCTCGTCGCGCTGACGCGCGGCTCTTCGCGAAGCTCAGCTTCAGGTTGAACGCCTTGGTCGGCGGCCGGTAGGCAAACACGTAGTGCTTCGGGCGGCCCGGCTTTGGGCTTCGCCGCGGCCTCGCGGAGCTGCTGGCGCGTCGCGCCGCCCTGGCCGGCGATCTTCTCGATCAGCGCGGTCATTTTCTCGGGCGTCTCCTGCCTAACTACCTGTAATAGCAATGACTTAGAGGAAATGTCGGCCAGCCGACAAAGGTTTCGGACCTCCTCCGGCATGGCGTTGAGCGCCAGCGACTCGGTCACCGACGTGCGCGACTTCCCCAGCCGCCGCGCCAGGTCCTCGTGCGTGTAGCCGCAGCTGCTCGGCGAGGCCGTGCGAGCGCCTCCGACTTCTTCGAACGGCGTCAGGTCCTTGCGCTGCAGGTTCTCGATCAGCGCGAGCTCGAGCATCTCGGTGTCGTCGACGTCGCGGATGACGACCGGCAGCTCGCGCAGGCCGACCTGCACCGCGGCCTGGTAGCGCCGCTCGCCGGCGATGATCTGGAACCGCGTCGCCGCGCTGCGCGGACGACCAGCGGCTCGATGATGCCCTTCTCGGCGATCGAGGCGATCAGCTCCGACAGGTCGCCCATGACCTGGCGCGGCTGGTTGCGGGTTCGGGTCGATCTGGTCGATCGGGATCAGCCGGCCGATCGGCGTGCCGGCCGACGCGGCCAGCGCCTCGACGTAGTGCTCGTCGTGGCGCATCGCGATGGTCTCGGGCAAGTCCTCGTCTAGGCACGGTCGATGACCTCCTCGCACAGGCTGTAGTACTCGGTCGCGCCGGTCGAGTCGGGCGCGAACGTGAAGATCGATTCCTTGTAGGCCGGGCTCTCCTCGAGCCGGACGCTCTTGGTGATGACGGTCTTGAAGACCTTGCCGCCGAACACCTTCTGGATCTGCGCCCGGATGTCGCGCGCCAGCGCCGTCCGCTTGTCGTGCATCGTGATGACGACGCCGAGGATCCGCAGCGCCGGGTTGGGCCGCGCGCGCACCTTCTCGATCGTCTCGAGCAGGTCGTCGGTGCCTTCGAGCGCGAAGTACGACGACTGAATCGGAATCAGCAGGTGCGTCGCCGCCACCAGCGCGTTGACCGTCAGCAGCCCCAGCGTCGGCGGGCAGTCGATGACGATGTGCGGATACTCCTTGCGCAGCGGCTCGAGCTTGTCCTTCAGCCGGAAATGCGCGTCCATCTCCCCCACCAGCTTCGCCTCGAGCTTGGCGAGCGCGATCCGCGACGGCGCGACCGACAGGTTCTCGAGCGGCGACGGCAGGATGACGTCCGCGAGCGGCACCTGCCGGATCGGCGATCGCGTCGTAGACGCTGCGCGTCACCTGCGGTCATGTCGAGAAACGACATCGTGCTGTTGGCCTGCGGGTCGAGGTCGATGAGCAGCGTCGGCTTGCCGCGCAGCGCCAGCGCGGCGGCGAGGTTGATGGCGGTCGTGGTCTTGCCCACGCCGCCCTTCTGGTTGGCGATGGCGACGATCATCGAGGGATGCGAGGATTCGTAACGACCGACATCGCTGCGCGATTCCGTCAGCGCGGATCGCGTCTACATCTTGTACTTGCCGAGCTCGTCCGGATCGAGGCTCTCGAGCCACTTCTGCAGCCGATCGGCGTCGGCCTTCTCCGGCGACGAAGTCGACCGTCTTGGCGTTGTCGATGACCGCGTCCTCGACGAAGATCGGCGCCCGCGTGCGCAGCGCCAGCGCGATCGCGTCGCTCGGCCGCGCGTCGATCGCCACCGTCTCGCCGTTCAGCGTCGAGGTAGATCAGCGCGTAGAACGTGTTCTCCTGCAGGTCGCAGACGACGATCTTCTGGACCGTCGCCTTGCAGATCCTGGATGACGTTCCGCAGCAGGTCGTGCGTCATCGGCCGCGGCGTCGCGACGTTCTCGATCTGCAGCGCGATGGCGTTGGCCTCGAAGATGCCGACCCAGATCGGCAGCACCGTCTGCCCGTCCTTGTCGCGCAGGATGACGATCGGCATGTTCGTGATCGGGTCGACCATCAGCCCCTTGATGGTCATCTCGATTTGCATGACGTGCACAACCTAGGCTTCGATCGCTGTCCTGTCAAACGCAGCCGCAGGCGCCGTCGGCGACGGTGCCCCAGACGCTGTGCGGACCCGCACGCTCGATCGCGCACCGGCACGCGTCCGCCCGATCCACTGCGGCCGGCCCGGGCAGGTTCACGACGACGTTCGCCGCTCGTCCGGCCCGACAGCTCGGTGTCGCGCCGCCGGCTCGCCGCGTCGACCAGCACGTCGACCGTCCTGCCCGACCAGCGCCGCGTTCAGCTCGGTCTGAATCTCCCGCTGCAGCGCCTGCAGCGCCACGATCCGCCGCGTCTTCTCCTCCTCGCGGCACGTCGTCCGGCAGCCGCTTGCTCGGCCAGCGTGTTCGGCCGCGGCGAATACTTGAACGAGAACATGCTGTGATAGCCGACCGCCGGCGGTCAGCGACAGCGTGTCCTCGAAGTCGGCCGTCGGTCTCGCCCGGGAACCCGACGATCATATCGGTCGACAGCGCCACGTCCGGCAGCGCTCGCGGATCCGCGCGACCAGCTCGAGATAGCTCTCGCGCGTGTAGCGCCGCCGCATCGCCTCGAGCACGCGCGTCGAGCCCGACTGCACCGGCAGGTGCAGGTGCCGGCAGACCTTCGGCAGCCGCGCCATCGCGTCGAGGAAGCGCGGCGAGACGTGGCGCGGATGCGGGCTGGCGAACCGGATCCGCTCGATGCCCGTCGACGTCGTGCATCGCCTCGAGCAGCCCGGTGAAGTCGCACGCCGGATCGTCGGGCGCCTCGTAGTGGTTGACGATCTGGCCGAGCAGCTGCACTTCGCGGTGGCCCGCTGGCGGCCGCCTCGCGCACTTCGGCCAGGATGTCGGCCTTCGGCCGCATCCGCTCGTGCCCGCGCGTGTACGGCACGACGCAGAAGCTGCAGAACTCGTTGCAGCCCTCGATGATCGTGACGTACGCCTTCACCGGATCGCTGCGCCGCGTCACGCCCGAGCGGAAACGTCACGTCGTCGTACGGGTTGAGGTCGATGACGCGCGCGCGTGCGGCGCCGTCGCGCGCGGCCTGCGTCGACCAGCATCGGCAGCCGGCGGATCGCCTGCGTGCCGACGACGACGTCGGCGACGCCGGGCGACGCGCTTGAGGATCGCCTCGCCTTCCTGCTGCGCGACGCAGCCGGCGACGGCGACGATCGGATCGTGCCCCTGCTCGGCCGCCAGCTGCCGCAGCTCGCCGAGCCGCGTGTACAGCTTCTCCTCGGCGCGCTCGCGCACGCTGCACGTGTTGATGACGACGACGTCGGCGTCGGCCGCCTCGTCGGTCGGCTTCGAAGCCGGCCTGCTCGAGCAGGCCGGCCATCCGCTCCGAGTCGTGGACGTTCATCTGGCAGCCGAACGTCTCGATCAGATATTTCCGCGCCACGTCACCCTGACTTTCGCCTTTGCGGCCTTTCGCCTTCGCGACTTTCGCTTTCGCCCTTTCGCTTTCGCCCGCCGGTCGTCTCTGCGGCTGCGCCGCGATCGGCCAGCATCTCACGCGCGGACGCCGGAGCGCCGTCGGTGACCGCTTCCCCGCCGAGCATCCGCGCGATCTCGTCGACCCGCGCCTCCGCCGTCGAGCCGTCGTCACGCGTCGTCCGCGTGCGGCCCGCCTCGACGCGCTTCTCGATCTGGAAGTGCGTGTCGGCGCAGCGCCGCGATCTGCGGCAGGTGCGTGATGCAGAGCACCTGAAACGCCGACCCGAGCGCGCGCAGCTTCCGGCCGACGACGTCGGCCACGCGCCCGCCGATGCCGGCGTCGACCTCGTCGAAGATCAGACCCGGGCGCCGACGCGCTCGGCGGCCGATCGGCCGCGTCGCTGAAGCCCATGGCGCGAGGTCGCGGTCAGCGTCTTGATCGCGAGCATGATCCGCGACAGCTCGCCGCCGGAGACGATGCGGGCCAGCGGCCGCAGCTCCTCGCCCGGGTTCGGCGACACGAAGAACTCCGCCGCGTCGATCCCGCGCGCGCGACCAGCTCGGCCTCCGGCGAGCGGCTCCGCGTCGAACCGCACCTCGAAGCGCGTCTGCTCCATCGCCAGCTCGCCGAGCAGCGCCTCGAGCGCCTGCGCGAAGTCGCTGCGCCGCGCGCCGGCGCTCGGCCGACAGCGCGCTCGGCGGCCGCCAGGTACGCGGCCGCGCGCCGCGCGATGCTCGCGCTCGAGCTCGGCGACGCGCTCGTCGCCGCGCTGCGAGGTCCGCGAGCTCGCGGCGCAGCGCGTCGCGCCGCGCGATCACGTCGGCGAGCGTCGGCCCGTGCTTCCGCTTCAGCCGCTCGAGCAGCGCGAGCCGCTCCTCGACCTGCTGCAGCCGCGCCGGCGAGGCCTCGATGCCGTCGGCGTACTCGCGCAGGAACAGCGGCAAGATCCTCGAGCTGCGACTTGATGCCGTCGCGCGCGTCGAGGTACGGCTGGAACTGCGGGTCGAGCGCCGCCAGCTCCCCGACGCGCCGCCAGACGCCGCCGAGCGCCGCGAGAATCGCGCCGTCGCTCTCGTAGAGCGCCGCGTAGCTCTCGGCGCAGAGCCGCTCGACGCGCTCGGCGTTCGCGAGCACCTGCCGTAGCGGCCGCCAGCTCGTCGTCTTCGTCCGCGCTTCGGCGCGAGCGCGGTCGAGCTCGCCGAGCTGGAACGCGACCAGCTCCTGCGCGCGCGCCGCGGTCCGCGGCCGCGCGGCTGCAGCGCGATCGAGCTCGTCCGCAGCCGCGCGCATGGCCGTCGAACGCCGCCGCCGACGGGCGCGCGCAGCGGCTCGAGCCCGCCGAACGCGTCGAGCACCGCGAGATGGGTGGACGGATCGAGCAGCGTCTGGTGCTCGTGCTGGCCGTGCAGCTCGATCAGGCGCGCCGACAGATCCTTGAGCGCGCCGGCCGTCGCGAGCGCGCCGTTGATGAATGCGCGGCTGCGGCCCTGCGCGGTGATCTCGCGGCGGACGAGCAGCTCTTCGCCGCCGCTCTCGAAGATCGCCTCGATCGTCGGCGCGTCTCCTCGCCGGTCCGGACGAGGTCGCCGGACGCGCGGCCGCCGAGCAGCAGGCCGACGGCCTCGACGAGGATCGACTTGCCGGCGCCGGTCTCGCCGGTCAGGACGTTCAGGCCCGGCTCGAACTCGACCTCGACCGCGTCGATGACCGCGAGGTGTTTGATGCTGAGGAAGCGGAGCATGGGCGAAAGAGCGAGAACTTCAATCGTAACATAGGTTTGACAGCTATTTCACACCATGATACAGTTCTGCGCAACAGGCCGGGGTCAAGCCCGGCGGCGCTGTCCCAGCGGCGCACAGCTGATGTCGCGGAGGGCCGTTTGCGCACGCTTGGAAGCTCGCTGCTTGCCCTGCTGCTGCAGGCGCAGGGCGGTGCTGTGCCCGACGCGTCAGACTCTCGTGATTCTCGAGCTCGTTCGCTCACAGCCCTATCGCTCAAGGTCGTGCTCGCTGATCCTGGCGCTGTTCTCGATCGCGTCGTGGGGCATCATTCTTTACAAGCTGTGGACGTTTCGCCGCGCCGAGCGACAGACCGCGCAGTTCCTCGACGTGTTCCGCCGCAGCAACAAGTTCTCCGAAGTCCAGGCGGTCTGCCGATCGCTCGGCGACAGCCCGCTCGTCGGCCTGTTCCAGGCCGGCTACGCGGAGCTGACCGCGCAGCTGCGGCAGAGCGCGCCGGTCGACGCGAGCAGCGGACCGTCCAATCCGCGCGGCGCCGCCGGCGTCCTACCCTGAAGAGCCTCACCGCGGTCGATCGCGCGCTGCTGCGCGCGTCGGTCGTCGAAGTCAACAAGCTCGAACGCCGCGTGCCGTTTCTGGCGACGACGGCGAGCATCACGCCGTTCATCGGGCTGTTCGGCACGGTGTGGGGCATCATGAGCGCGTTCCAGGGCATCGGCCAGACCGGATCGACCAACCTCGGCGTCGTCGCGCCCGGGCATCGCCGAAGCGCTGATCGCCACGGCGGCCGGCCTCGTCGCGGCGATTCCGGCCGTGTTCTTCTACAACCACCTGACGCAGCGCGTGAAGCTGTTCGCGTCGGAGATGGACGACTTCGCGATGGAGTTCCTGAACATCGCCGAGCGGAATTTCACGTAAGGGTGCCGCAAGTCCATGCCGAAGATTCAGCGGCCGATCGTCGGGCCGCGCGCGGACGCGGGCGCCGCGTCGCCGGCTCGCTCGCCGAGATCAACGTCGTCCCGCTCGTCGACGTGATGCTCGTGCTGCTCATCATCTTCATGGTGACGGCGCCGATGATCCAGCGCGGCGTCGACGTGAACCTGCCGGTGGCGACGCGCGCGCAGCAGATCGCAAGGCGAGCGCGTCTTCGTCACGTCCCGCTCGCCTATCGTCAGAATCGACATCGTCTATCTCGGCGACGAGCCGATGCGCGTCGACGTCCTGCAGGAGCGCGTCCGGCAGAAGATGGAGAGCGCGACGCCGACAAGCAGGTGTACCTGCGCGGCGACGGCGGCGTGCACGTATCAGGAGCTGATGGAAGTGTTCGATCGACTGAAGGGCGCCGGGCGTCGAGAACGTCGGCCTCGTCGACGAAGCTGCCGAGCGAGCACTGAGCGATGCGTAATGGACGTCACCGATGTCCTGCGCGATCGGATGCACGAGCCCGCGGGCCTTCAGCGGATGGTCGGTCGTGTCGGTCGCGGTGCACGGCGCGGTGCTCGCGGCCGTCGCTGTTCGCGCCCGGCGGCCTGCTGTCGCACGCCGCGTCGAGCGCCGCCGACCGGTCATGACGATCTCGCTCGGCGGCGGCGGCGAGGGCCGCGAACGGCGGCATGACGGCGATCGGCGGACGGCCGGTCCAGGCGGAGACGCCGCCCGAGCGCGCAAAGCGCGAAGCGGTTCGCCCGCCGGCCGCGAAGACGCCGGAGATGACGGTGCCGAAAGCCGACGGCGAAGCCGACGCAAAGCACGCCGCCGCCGCCGGTCGGAAGCAGGCGCCGGACGAGGCGCGCGGCCGAACGCCGACGCGCGGCGACGAGACCGACGCCGGGCAGCGCGGTCGCCGACACCGGCGCGCGCGGCCAGGGCTTCGGCCTCTCGACCGGCGGCGGCGCCGGGCTCGGGCTCGTACGCTCGACGTCGCGAACTTCTGCTGTCCCGACTACCTGGTGCAGATGATCGAGCGCATCCGCGCGAACTGGAATCGCAGCAGGCCGAGCGTCGCCGGCGACCGTCGTCGTCAAGTTCACGATTCAGCGCGACGGCACGATCACCGACATCGCGCTCGAGCAGTCGAGCGGCTACGCCGACGCTCGATCTGCGCGCGCAGCGCGCGGTCTGGTCACGACACGACAGCTTGCCGCCGCTGCCGGCGCATTTCCCGAATCCGACGCTGACCGTTCACCTGAACTTTCAATATCAACGATGACACGGACGCTCCTTCGTCTCATCGCGCTCGCGCGCTCGCCGCTGGCGTCGCTCGGCGCTCGCTGCGCAGACGCCCGCGCAGCAGCCGCCAGCCGCCGCCGCCGCAGCAGCCGAGCGAAGTCAGCACGACGATCACGCGGCGAGCGCGGCGCGCCGCCGCGCTTGCCGTGCCCGACTTCATCGCGCTGTCGCCCGACGCCGAAACGGCGGCGATCGCGAAGACGATCGGCCAGGTGCTGTGGGACGACCTGAACTTCGAGCGCGAGTTCGCGCTGATCCCGCGCGACATCTACGCGACGATTCCGCCGGCGCACGTCGATCGACGACGTGCCGTTCGATCGCTGGCGCGAGCTGAACGCCGACGGCGTCGTCATCGGCACGGTGCAGAAGACCGGCAACGGCATTCGCGTCGAGGTGCGGCTGTTCAACGTGCAGACGCGGCAGTCGGCGTTCGGCAAGGAGTACGACGGATCGGCGGCGAACCCGCGGCTCGTACGCGCACACGATCTCCGACGAGATCCATCAGCAGCAGCGCGCGCTGCGCGGCGTCGCGCGGACGAAGCTGACGTTCGACTCGGATCGCGACGGCGAGCGCATGACCGGCACCGTCGAGAAGCGCGACGTCAAGGAGATCTACATCGCCGACTACGACGGCGAGAATCAGCGGCGCGTCACCGTCGGACCGCTCGCTGAACATCACGCCGACGTGGTCGCCCGACGGCGCGCTCGATCGCCTACACGTCGTACCGCCGCGGCACGCCGAACATCTTCATCTCGAACATCTACCAGGGCACGCTCGAGGAGCTGACCGAAGAGCATGCGGCGAGAACTGGCTGCCGGCGTGGTCGCCCGACGGCACGCGGATCGCGTTCAGCGTCGCACGCGCGACGGCAACCCGGAGATCTACGTCGATGAACCGCGACGGCTCGAACGTGCGGCGGCTCACGAACAACCCGGCGATCGACATGCACGCCGACCTGGTCGCCGACCGGCACGCAGATCGCGTTCACGTCCGACCGCACCGGCACGCCGCAGATCTACATCGTCGGCGCCGACGGCCTCGGCCTGCAGCAGGCTGACGTCGGAGTCGTACGCCGATCGGCCGACCTGGTCGCCGGCGCCGTTCAACGAGATCGCGTACGCCGCGCGCAACGGGCCCGGGCTTCGACATCAAGGTCATCGATCTGGCGACGCGGCAGGTGCACGCAGCTGACCTTCGGCGAAGGCACGAACGAGAGCCCGGCGTTCTCGCCGAACGGCCGGCACCTCGCGTTCACGTCGACGCGCGTCGGGCAAGACGCAGATCTTCACGATGGCGCGCGACGGCAAGAACGTGAGGCAGATCACGCAGGCCGGCAACAACTAGCAGCCGGACTGGTCGAAGTAGACGTGACTGGCACGAGTCGGATGGACTGCGACTCCGGCGCACGTCCGGACAGCGAGCAGTTGATGCGCTGACTCGCGCTGTCGTGCTGATCGGCGGTCATGCCGGCGGCTGCCACAAGAACAAGCCGCCGGTCGCGCGGCCCGCTGCCGCCGCCGCCGCCGCCGACCTGCGTCGCAGGCCGCGCGCCCGCCCGCGCCGCCCGAGCCGGTGGCCGAGCCGACCGTCGTCCCGCCGGAGCCGGTGCGCGACGATGCGATCGCGTCGGCGTCGCTCGACGATCTCAACCGCAACTCGCCGCTGAAGCCGGTGTTCTTCGAGCTCGACAGCAGCGAGATCAGCGCCGACGGACAGACCGTCGCTCGACGACGAACGCGGCGCTGCTGAAGAAGTACCCGACCTGGACCGTGACGATCGAAGGACACTGCGACGAGCGCGGGACCGCCGAGTACAATCTGGCGCTGGGCGAGCGCCGCGCGGTCGCCGCGCGCGCGTATCTCGTGTCGCTCGGCATCTCGGCCGATCGGCTGCGGACGGTCAGCTACGGCAAGGAATTTCCGTTCGATCCGGGCCACGACGAAGCGGCGTTCGCGAAGAACCGCCGCGCGCACTTCGTCATCACGGCGAAGTGAGCATGCTCATGAGCGCAGACGACTCTTCGCGCCGTCTGCTCGTCGCCGTGCTGCGCTGCTCGCCGCGGCCGCGCCCGCGGCGCGCCGCCAACAAGGAACATCAGCAGCTGATGGCCGACATCCGGATGCTGCAGGAGCAGTCGCAGCAGCTGCAGAACCTGCTCGGCCACGCTGACCGAAGCGCTGAAGGCGGTCAACGCGCGGCTCGACGAGCAGGCCGAACGCCAACGCGCAAGGCGTTCGCCGATCAGAAGCTGGTCGATCGACAACCTGTCGAACGACCTGCGCGTCGTCCGCGAGAAGGTCGACGACAACAACGTCCGGATCGGCTCGCTGACGCAGGAAGTCGACGCGCTGCGGCAGCGCGTTCAGCAGATGGCGCGCGCCGCGGCCGCACGACCGGCGACGCCGACCGATCCGGCGGCGGCGCCGGCGCCGGCCGCGCCGCCGGCGCCGCCGCCGCCGGCCGCCGCGCGTCGGCACGTCGCCGACGCAGCTCGTACGACGCGGCGCTATGCCGACTACACCGCCGGCCAGTACGATCTCGCGATCCACGGCTTCGAGGCGTTCATCAGGACGTTCCCGAAGTCGGATCAGGCCGACGACGCGCAGGTGCACATCGGCGACGTCGCTACGCTGCCAGACGACAAGTACGACAAGGCGGTCGAGGCGTACGACACGGCGATCCGCACCTATCCGGCCGGCGACGCGATCCCCGAGGCGTACTACCAGAAGGGGCTCGCGCTCAGGCATCTCGGGCAGACCGATCGCGGCGCGCGAAGCGTGCGAGTACGTCGTCAAGAACTGTCCCGACAGCGACGCCGGACGCCTCGCGCAGCAGAGCTCGAATCGCAGCTCGTGCAAGCCGGCGATCCGCGACGCGACGTCAGACTGAGATAGAATCGACGCGCCTATGGGAAGCGTGAACAAAGTCATTCTGGTCGGCAATCTCGGACGCGACGCCGAGCTGCGCTACACGCCGGGCGGCGCCGCCGTCGCCACGCTCAACATGGCGACGACCGAAGTCTGGAACGACAAGGCGGGCCAGCGGCAGGAAAAAACCGAGTGGCACCGCGTCGTGCTGTGGGGCAAGTCGGCCGAGTCGCTCGCACGAATATCTCACCAAGGGCAAGCAGATCTACGTCGAAGGCCGGCTGCAGACGCGCCAGTGGGACGACAAGGACGGCAACAAGCGCTACACCACCGAAATCCGCGGCGACCGCATCGTGCTGCTCGGCGGCGGCGGCGGCGGCGGCGCGGCGCCGGATCGATGTCGCGCGGCGGCGGCGACGACGCATGGGCGGCGGTCAGCGCCGCCGGCCCGGACGTCGCCGAGCCGCTGACCGACGACGATATTCCCTTCTAATGCGAATTTGCAGAACTGTCACGCAATTTCGAACGTTCTCAGTTCTAAGTCCTCTTCCCGTCCGTACCGATCCTCGAGCCGCACGACGTCGTGCAGCTCCGGCGTCGAGACCTCGAAGATGTCGCTGTCCTCGATCGCCGTCATGCGGTGGACGGTCTTCGGCGTGATGTGCACGCGCTCGCCCGGGCGCATCTCGCGCTTCGACGAGCGTCCTCGCCTTCCTGAATCTCGAACAGCAGCTTGCCCGAGTGCAGGTAGATCGTCTCGTCCTTCAGGTTGTGATACTGCAGGCTCAGCGCGTGGCCGGCGTTGACGTGAATCAGCTTGCCGACGTACCGGTCGGTCTTCGCCCAGTGCAGCTCGTAGCCCCACGGCTTCTCGACGCGCGTCGATCGTTCATGCGCTCACGATCGTCACTCCCTTGATCGAACGTCAGCCGGCCGAGCGCCGGCCAGCAGCTCGCGCTCGATCTCGTCGACCGTCGGCAGCCGCAGGAGCGCGGCGCGCGAGCGCGCGCAGGTCGTCGGCGCGCAGCTCGCGCCAGCACCTGCTTGGCGACCGGAATCGCGCCCGGCGTCATGCTGAACTCGGTCAGGCCGAGGCCGACGAGCAGCGTCAGCAGCGCCGGGTCCGACGCCATCTCGCCGCAGAGCGACACGGGAATCCGCTGGCGCGCCGCCGCGCGCCGCACCATCACGATCATCCGCAGGATCGCCGGGTGCAGCGGCTCGTACAGCCGCGACACGCGCTCGTCGGCGCGATCGACCGCCAGGCAGTACTGAATCAGATCGTTGGTGCCGATCGTGAAGAAGTCGACTTCGCGCGCGAGCAGATCGGCGGTGTAGGCGGCCGCCGGAATCTCGATCATCACGCCGATCGGCACCGTGCGGCACGTGCTCGCCGCGGCGCGTCGAGCTCCGCCGCCGCCTCGGCCACCATCGCGCCGCGCCTCGCGCACCTGCTCGACGCCGGACACGAACGGAAACATGATGCGCAGCGGCCCGTGGCGCGCCGCGCGCAGCAGCGCGCGCAGCTGCGCTGGAACAGCTCCGGCCGCGTCAGGCTGAGGCGCAGGCCGCGCAGGCCCTGGCGGCTCGCCCGCTCCTCGTCGGCGACCCAGCCGCCGCCGAGCGGCGGATCGGCCGAGCCGCGAGCGCGAGCTGATCTTCGTCGACGTCGAACGTGCGGACCGTGACCGGTCCCGGCGCCATGCCCTCGAGCATGCCGCGATAGATCTGGTACTGCCGTCCTCGTCGCCGATGTCGCGCGACGCCGCTCGCCAGCAGGAACTCCGATCGATACAGGCCGATGCCCTTCGGCGCCGGCGTAGCGCGCCGCCGCCAGATCGTCGGGGAACTCGATGTTCGCGTCGAGGCGGATGCGCACGCCGTCGGCCGTCGTCGCCGGCCGCCGGCGCTCGGCGTCGCCGCCGGCGGCGGGCCGGTGATCGTCGGCGTGGCGCGCGGCGCGCGCGAGCGTCTCCGGCGTCGGGATCGACGATCACCTCGCTCGCCGTGCCGTCGATGACGACCAGCTGCCCCGGCTGGATCGAGCTCGCTCGCGTTGTGCAGGCCGACGACCGCCGGCACGTCGAGCGAGCGCGCGAGAATCGCCGTGTGATACGTCCGGCTGCCGGCGTCGGTGGCGAAGCCGCGGACCTTGCGTCCAGTCGACCTGCGCGGCGAGCGACGGCGTCAGCTCGTCGGCGATGAGCACCGACGATTCGTCGAGCTCGCGCAGCAGATCGCGCGGCGTCGCGACGCCCTGCCGCAGGTTCATGCGCAGCCGGCCGACGAGGTCGGCGACGTCGCCCTTGCGCTCGCGCAGGTACGGATCGGCGACCTCGTCGAACACCGCGCTGAACTCGTCGAAGACCTGCTGCACCGCCCACTCGGCGTTGACGCGCTGCTCGCGGACGATCTCCGCGGCGCGCGGCACGAGCATCGGATCGTCGAGCATCAGCAGCTGCGCGTCGAAGAGCGACGCCAGCTCGGGCCCGCGGCGTCCGCGCGACGCGCGCGCGGATGTCGATCAGCTGCTCGCGCGATCGCGCGCGGCTCTCGCTCGAGGCGCGGCGAGCTCGTGATCGACGCGCGCCGGCGCGATCTGATAGCGCAGCACCTGCGCGCGCTGGATCAGGATGACCGCGCGGCCCGACGACGACGCCCGGCGAGACGCCGATGCCGCTCAGGCGTTGCATGCGTCCTCGCCGAAGCCGGACTCGACCAGCGCCGCCAGCGCCGTCACCGCGTCGCTCTCGTCGGCGCCGTCGGCGCTGATCGTGATCGTCGAGCCGCGCGCGGCCGCCAGCAGCAGGATGCCCATGATGCTCTTGCCGTCCATCTCCCGCGCGTCGCGCGCGACGCGGACGCTGCGACGCGAACCGCGTGGCCAGGTGCACGAACTTCGCCGCCGCCCGCGCGTGCATGCCCGAGCTGGTTGACGACGGTGACGTGCCTGCGACGTCATGACGCCGTCTACGCACTGTCTTCTCGCCGCGCAGCAGATCCGACGCCACCCAGATCGCGTTCCGGCCGTGCTCGCGCATCTCCCGCGCGACCGCCAGCAGATCCGACGAGCTGCGCAGGCCGGCCAGCTTGATCAGCATCGGCAGGTTGACGCCGGTGATCACCTCGACGCGGTCGTTCTCGAGAAACGTCATGCCGAGGTTCGACGGCGTGCCGCCGAACATGTCGGTCAGCAGCAGCACGCCCTCCTCGCCGCGCACCCGCTCGATCGCCTGCGCGATCTCCTCCCGCGCGTCGTTCACATCGTCGTGCCAGCCGATCGACACCGCGGTGAACTGCGGCAGGTCGCCGACGATCATCTCGGCGGCGTTCACCAGCTCGGTCGCGAGCTGCCCGTGCGTGACGACGACGACGCCAATCATCGCAGCGCCTATCGTATTGAGAGGGGAAAGGCACGGGCATCACGACCGTCACGCCATGCGCGATGTCCCGGTGCCGGACGCGCACCCGCACGCCGCCGGCACCGGCGAGCGCGCGCTCGCAGCCGCTCGGCGATCATCACCGACCGGTGCCGGCCGCCGGTGCAGCCGATCGCGATCGTCAGGTAGCTCTTGCCTTCGGCGACGTAGTGCGGGATCACGTAGCGCAGGTACTCCTCGAGCCGGTCCATGAACTCGCGCGTCGACGCGTCGCGCTCCATGAACTCGCACGACCGCGCGGTCGCGGCCGGTCCGGCGCCGCAGCGTCGGGACGAAATGCGGATTCGGCAGGCAGCGCACGTCGAACACCAGATCGGCGTCGACCGGCACGCCGTGCTTGTAGCCGAAGCTGAGAAGCGTGATCGACCAGCCGCGCGCGCGACCGGTCGCGCGACAGGCCCATGAAGAACTGCCGCAGCTCGTGGACCGTCATGTCCGACGTGTCGATGATCTCGTCGGCCATGCTCGCGGATCGCGTTCAGCCGCGCCCGCTCCTCGCGGATGCCTTCGCTCACCGAGCGATCCGGCGCCAGCGGATGCGGCCGCCGCGTCTCGCTGAAGCGCCGCACCAGCGCCGCGTGGCTCGCCTCGAGGAAGATCAGCATCGGGTTGAGCCGCGGCATCTTCCGCAGCCGCCGGAAGATCTTCGGAAACGACGACAGGAAGTTCGCCCTCGCGCACGTCGACGACGATCGCGACCTTCTCGATGTCGCCGCCGGCGCGCAGCGACAGCTCCGCCAGCGTCGGAATCAGCGTCGTCGGCAGGTTGTCGACGCAGAAGTAGCCGAGATCCTCGAGCGCGCGAATCGCCTGCGACTTGCCCGACCCGGACAGGCCGGTCAGGACGATGAACGGCTGCCGCTGCTTTCGCGTCGCCGGCGTCGCCGTCGGTCGCCGGCGTCCGGCCTTCGCGCGGCCTGCCGGTCGCTTCCGCGTTCGCGCGCGTCACCGCGCTCCTCCCGGCTTCGAGCTCCTCGTCTTCGTCGTCGGTCGCCGGCAGACGTCCGTGCGCGCAGCGCTGCGTCGAGCCGCTCGGCCAGCGCGCGCGCCGCGTGATGGCCGCGCGCCCGCAGCAGCTGATTGCGCGCCGCGACCTCGACGAGGATCGCGATGCTGCGGCCCGGCGCCACCGGCATCCGGATCAGCGGCACGCGCAGCCCGAGGATCTCGTAGAAGTCGTCGTCGAGGCCGAGCCGCTCGTACTCGCGCGCCGGATCCCAGCGCTCGAGCTGCACGACCAGCTCGACGCGCTTCGACGACCGCGTCGAGGCGATGCCGAACAGATCCTTGACGTTGATCACGCCGAGGCCGCGCAGCTCCATGTGGTGCCGCGTCAGCTCCGGGCAGGTGCCGATCAGAATCGTCTCCTGGCGCCGGCGCACCTCGACCGTGTCGTCGGCGACGAGCCGGTGGCCGCGGACGATCAGGTCGAGCGCGCACTCGCTCTTGCCGATGCCGCTCTCGCCGACGATCAGCACGCCGAGGCCGAGGATGTCCATCAGCACGCGCGTGCATCATCGTGCGCTCGGCGAGCGAGTCCTCGAGCATCGACGTCAGCTTGGCGATCGCGGTCGGCGTCGGCGACCGGCGTCTTGCAGCAGCGGCAGCCGCGCGCGCTCGGCCTCGACGACGAGCTCGGCGGGCGGCGTGAAGCCGCCGGTGATGAGCACGCAGGGAAAGTCGTGCGTGAGCGCCAGGCGCAGCGCCGTCGACGCGCGCCGCCGGCGTCGAGGCTCTCGAGGTAGCGGATCTCGCTCTCGCCGAAGATCGAGCACGCGCCCGGGCTTGAGGTACTCGTGAAGCCGGCGAGCGCGAGGCCGGTCTTCTGGATGTGCGGGCTGGTGATCGGCGCGGTCGAGGCCGTCGCCGCCGGCCAGCAGCTCGAGCGGCAGGCCGAACGCCTCGGGCCGGCTGCCGAGCAGCGCGCCGACGGTGACGCCGGGGATGGAGCCATCTCGGCCGGCTGACGGCCTACGCTCGTACGCTTCGGTCTCGACCAGCGTGAGCTCGCCGTTCGCGCGGCGGTACAGGACGCTGATCGCTGCCGTCTCCGCGTTGCGGAAGACGACGACGCCGTCGCCGCCGCCGTCGACCTCGCGCGCGGCGTCGGCGACCGACATCGGCTTGATCGGCTGGCGCGTCGGCGCGCATGACCCGCGGCATCCGCGCGTCGCGCACGCGCGGCGCCGGCTGCACGGCGACGGCGACCGCGCTCGCGGCTCGACCGGTCGCGAGCGGCCGCGCCGGCGTCCGCGGCGCTTCCGCTCCTGCCACTTGCCCTTCAGCTTCTGCGCCTGCTGCGCGATCTTGTCGATCGCGCCGCGTCAGCGACGGTCTCCCAGCGTCGCGGCCGTCGCCGACGCCGTGCAGGAACTGCTCGCCGCGCGCGTGCAGCGTGATCTCGGCGCGGCATGCCGGTGCTTCTCGCGCGTGAGCACGGCCTGCGCCGAGACGGCGCTGTCGTTCAGCAGCCGTTCGAGCTTGGCGAGCTTGCTCGTCGACGAGGCGGCGCAGCGCCGGGGTGATGTCGACGTGGCGGCCGGTGAGTTCGAGTCGCATACGGGTTCGCCTCGATGTCTCAGTACAGGACCTTGCGCTGGTTGGACGTCGGAATCTTCAGCTCCTCGCGGTACTTCGCGATCGTGCGCCGCGCCAGCACGAGCCCCTCGCGCTGCAGGATGCTGACGATCTTCGAGTCGCTCAGCGGCTTGCGCGGATCTTCGTTCTCGATGATCTTCCGGATCCGCTGCTTGATCGTCACCGACGACACGCTCTCGCCGTACGAGCTGCTGATGCCGCTGTGGAAGAAGTACTTCATCTCGAACACGCCCTGCGGCGTGTGCATGTACTTGTTCGTCACGACGCGGCTGACCGTCGATTCGTGCATGCCGATGTCGTTGGCCACGTCGCGCAGCACGAGCGGCCGCAGGTGCTCGATGCCGTGATCGAGGAAGTCGCGCTGGAAATTGATGATGCTGTTCGCGACCTTGTGGATCGTCTTCTGCCGCTGCTCGACCGACTTGATCAGCCAGAGCGCCGAGCGGAACTTGTCCTTCACGTAGGCGCGCGTCTCGTCGGTGTTGTCCGACGGCGCTCTTGTCGAGCAGCCGGCGGTAGACCGGGCTGATCCGCATCTGCGGCAGGCCGTCCTCGTTCAGCACGGCGACGTACTGGTCCTCGACCTTCATCGACGTAGACGTCGGGGATGACGTACTGCGACTGCGTCGGGTTGTAGCGGCTGCCCGGCTTCGGATCGAGGTGCCGGATGATCTCGATGTGCTCCTTGAGATCGTCGATCGTCATCCCGAGCTTGCGCGCGATCTCCGGCACCTGGTGGTTCTGCAGCAGCCGCAGGTGCTCGGTGACGACCTTCTCGGTCGGCGTGCCCTCGAGGCCGAGATGGCGCAGCTGCAGCAGCAGGCACTCCTGCAGATCGCGCGCGGCGACGCCGATCGGATCGAAGCCCTGCACCAGCTGCAGCGCGCGCTCGACGTCGTCCACCGGCCACGGCCCCATCGCCGCCAGCTCCTCGAACGACGCCACCAGATACCCGTCGTCGTCCAGGTTGCCGATGATCGCCGAGCCGATTTCGCGCATCAGCGGATCGTCGGTCTGCATCGAGAGCTGCCACATCAGGTGATCGGCGAGCGAGCTCGCCGTCGAGAGCGTGTTCTCGATCGGCGGGAGCTCCTTGACCTCCTGCGGCGCGCGCGGCCGGTAGCCGTCGTCGAGATAGTCGCCGAAGAAGTACTCGTAGTCCTGGTCGTCCCAGGTGTCGGTCTTGTTGGCCTGCTGCTCGGCGTCGGTCTTCTCCTGGGCGGCGCGCGGCCTCGGCCGGCTGCAGCTCCTCGGTCGGCACCTCCTCGAGCATCGGGTTCTCGACCATCTCCTGGTTCAGCAGGTCGGACAGCTCGAGCGTCGACATCGGCAGCAGCTTGATCGCCTGCTGCAGCGACGGCGTCAGGATCAGCTTCTGGACGAGCTTGGTGTGGAGTTTCTGCTGGATGCCCATGAAGCCGTCGGCGTCAGCTAAGTCGTTGTCGCGTTACCACGTTGCAGAATCAAGAGCCGCGCGACGCGCCGGCGACCGTGCCAGCGGCGCACCTCAGCCGATGCAATTCCCACGCCTATTTTAGTCCAACCGGAACTCGGTCCCCAGATAAATCCGCCGGACCTCTTCGTCGGCCGCCAGGCTGTCGGGCGTGCCGCTCTTGAAGATCACGCCGCCGTGCACGATGTAGGCGCGGTCGGTGATGCGCAGCGTTTCGCGCACGTTGTGATCGGTGATGAGCACGCCGATGCCGCGATCCTTCAGGTGAAAGATGATCTTCTGGATGTCGGTGACCGCGATCGGATCGATGCCGGCGAACGGCTCGTCGAGCAGGATGAACTTCGGCGAGATGACGAGCGCGCGCGTGATCTCGGCGCGCCGCCGCTCGCCGCCCGACAGCGTGTAGGCCGGCGCCTGCGCCAGCGGCGTCAGGTTCAGCTCGGCGAGCAGCTCGCGCAGCCGCGCGCGCCGCGCGCGCCGCATCGAGCCCCATCGTCTCGAGAATCGCCAGGATGTTCTGCTCGACCGTGAGCCCGCGGAAGATCGACGGCTCCTGCGGCAGGTAGCCGATGCCCTTCCGCGCCCGGATGTACATCGGATCGTCGGTGACGTCCTGGCCGTCGAGCTCCACGCGCCCCGAGTCGGGCGCCGTCAGGCCGACGGTCATGTAGAACGTCGTGGTCTTGCCGGCGCCGTTCGGGCCGAGCAGGCCGACGACCTCGCCCGACGCGACGTCGAGGCTCACGCCGCGCGACGACCGTGCGGCCGCCGTACGACTTGGTGAGGTCGTGGGTGCGGAGGGTGGACATCGTCAGCGGTCAGCTCGTGACACGTTGCCCGTTGCCGCCCTTGGTCTGCGTGCGGATCTGCTCGTTGCCGTCGACGACGATGGTATCGGTGGCCTTGACGAAGGTCAACGTGCGGCCGGTCGTCTCGCGCCGCACTGCGTCGACGATCTTCACCGGCGTGCCGACGATCGACGTATCGCTCGTCGGCGGTCGTGTAGGTCAGATGCGTGCCCGTCGTCTTCCGGTTCTGCTCGCGCAGCGTGACCGTGTCTGATCGTCGGCGAACGCTTCGGCGCGTTCGAGTTCGTCGCCCGACGGCTTCAGGTACAGCTCGATCGTCGCGCGGTCATGTCGCCTTGCGGGCCGCTCATGTGCGCGTCGCCGGTGTACGTCGGCCGCCGCGCGTTCGTCTTCGTACTTGAAGTCGCTTCGGCGGTCGCGATCGAGCGCGACGCGCTCCTTCTTCTTGTCCTTGTCGAACTGCTCGAGCAGCGTCGTCGTGGTCACCGGGCCCGGCGGCTGAAAGGTCGCCGGTCTTGTCGTCGATCATGATCGATGTCGCCCTTGATGGACGTGTCGGCCTGCCACAGCTGCGCGCTTCCCGGTGTAGGTCGCTCTGCGACGCGGTGCCGTCGTAGTCCAGCTCGTCGCCGATGACGTTGACCGGCTGATCCTGCTTCAGCATCGACGGCAGCTTCGCATCGTTCGCCGTTCTGACCGCTTTTTCGGCGGCTGCAGCACGCTCTTCACGTTGCCCGACGGCCTTGATCTTCGGGCCGGCGAGCGTGACGTCGATGCGCGCCGCATCGACGGCGATCTGCTCGTTGACGCACGTGCGGCGGCGTGCGCCGGCTCGGTGCCGCTCAGCTCGAGGGTGCCTTTGTCGAGGTCGTAGCGCGCGGCCGCGGCCGTCGCCGCCATCAGCCTTCCTCGAACCGCACGTTGCCGGTAAAACTCGCGTCTTCGATCGTCGCTCATGCCCGGCTTCAGTCCGACGTCGAGCGACGTCGACTTCGCGGCGCGATCGACGCTCGGCGCCCTTCTCGCGATAGTCGCACGTTGCCGGTGAACTGCGCGCGCGTCAGTCCGCGGCCCGGCTCGCCCTTCGCGTCGAGGTTCGCCGACGCGATCGTCCGGCCGCGCCGCGCCGGCCTCGGCGGGAAGCGTCAGCTGCACGCCCTGCCGTCCCGTGAGCGCCGTCGGCGTCGTGCCGTCCGGCGCGAGCGCGATGTCGAGCGTGTTCGCCACGATCTGCCGCCCGGCGTTCCCGTGCTCGCCGGCGAGCTGGATCGATCGCATCGCCGACGATCAGCGCGTGCTCGAGCGTCTGGCCGTCCGTCGGCGTACTTCAGGTTCATGTCGCTGGCCGGTCAGCGCCTGAAGGCCGCCGGGCGCGGCGTCCGTCGCCGTTGATCGCGCGCGTTGCCGTGCAGCTCCACCGTCTCGATGCGCTTCTCGTCCGCGGTCAGATAGCGCCACGTCCATCGTCGGCGTCGATCGTCTGGGCCGGCCGCTGCACGTGCATCGCCGCGATCGAACCGGATCGTTTTCTCGCGGCCTCGCGAAGGTCGCCGCGCCCGAGGAGATATCGGCGGCGCCGTCCCCTTTGCTCTCGGGCGCTGATGTGCACGACCGCCTGGTCGAGAATGGTCAGGGCATCGTGCGTTCTTGTCGTAGGTCATGCCGACGCCGGTGCCGCTGACATGCGGCCGCGCGTGAACTCGACCGGCCCCGGCGCGCGGACGGTGCCGTCGTTCTCGGTGTAGGTCGCGTGCTCGGTGTGCACGGTCAGGCCGTCGCTCGCGACGAGCCGTACGTCGCCGTCGAGCGTGAACGACGATTCGTCCTTGCCGAGCCTGTCCTTCCTTGCCGGTCACGGTGAAGGTGCGGCCGCCGTTCTCTCGGTCGTCGATGATCTTCACGCCGAGCAGCTTGCTGGTGCCGTCGGAGTAGGTGAGCTGCCGCTCGTACTCGACGCGGACGTCTTCGCGTCGACAGCTGGACGCGCTGCACCCGGCCGCCAGTGCTCTCGACGACGGCGCCCGGATCGGTCTGCGACGGCGGCGCGCAGTCGACGGCGGCGGCGTGCGGCGCTTGAAGCGCGAACACGACGACGATCGCGAAGGCGACGCCGAAAAGGCCGATGAACAGGCGGGCGCGACGCTGCCAGCGGTTCATCTCACGTCCGCTACGTCCTCGGATTTTCTCAGGTCTGCGAGCGTCAGCTCGATGTACGTTTCGCCGTTGAACTGATTCTGCTCCAGCGAGAACGCGACGTCGAGCGCCGCCTTGTGCTCGGCGAGGTAGTCGTGGCGCTCGGCGGCGCGCCACGCGACCGCGCGGAAGATGCGGCCGTCCTGCTTCAGCGCCATCTTCAGGTGCCGCTCCTTCAGCTTGCGCGGGCCGTCGACGATCTCGACGCCGCGCGCCGCGAACACCGGCCGCGGATTGCCGGCGCCGAACGGCGCGAGCGACGCGACGCCGGCTGCCACGTCGCCGGTGATGCCGCGAAACGTCAGGTCGCCGTCGATCGCGCAGCCGCGGCATCAGATCGTCCGGGCCCGAGCGTCTCGTCGGCGACGTCGTTGACCGCCAGCCGCAACTCCCGGATGCGGCCGGCCTCGAGCGTCAGGCCCGCCGCCTGCTTGTGGCCGCCGAACCGCGTCGAGCAGATGCGCGCAGCGCTCGAGCGCGCCGAGCATGTCGAATCGCGGGATGCTCCGGCACGACCCGTGCGCGACGTCGTCCGTCGACCGACAGCACGATCGCCGGACGATGAAAGGCGTCGACGAGCTTCGAGGCGACGATGCCGATCACGCCGCGGTGCCAGCCCTCGCCGGCGACGACGAGAACCGATCGGGCGCCGACGTCGGGATCGGTCGTGCACGATCTTCTTCGCCGCGCGCGAGGATCTCGGCTTCCTCCTCCTGCCGGCGCACGTTCTCGCCGTCGAGCTGCATGCGCCAGCTGCCGCGCTTCCTCGGCCATCGCCTTCGTCCGCCGCGAGCAGCAGGCGCGTGGCGATGTCGGGCGTGCTCATGCGGCCGGCGGCGTTCACGCGCGGCGCGAGCATGAACGAGATGTGATAGCTGTCGATCGTCTTGCCCGTGAGGCCCGCAGACGTCGAGCAGCGCGCGCAGGCCGACCTTGTGCGGCCCTCGCGTCAGCAGGTCGAGGCCGAGCTTCGCGATGACGCGGTTCTCGCCGACGAGCGGCACGACGTCGGCGAGCGTGCCGATGGCGGCGACCTTGATGAAACCCGGCAGCCAGCTCTCGCGGTCCGGCTCGCGGCAGAGCGCCTGCACCAGCTTCAGCGCGACGCCGACGCCGGCCAGGTACTTGTCCGGATAGCGTGCAGTCGTGCCGCTTCGGGTTGATGACCGCGAGCGCCGGCGGCAGCTCCGCGTCCGGCTCGTGATGATCGGTGATGATCAGATCGACGCCGAGCTCGCGCGCGCGCCGCGCGGCGTCGGCGCCGCGAATGCCGCAGTCGACCGACACGATGAGCGCGACGCCGTCGGCGTGCAGCCGCTCGATCGCCGCCGGCTGCAGGCCGTAGCCGTCCTTCAGCCGCTCGGGGATGAAGTGCACGACGTCGGCGCCGAGCAGCTCGAGCGCGCGGCGCAGGATCACCGTCGACGTGATCGCCGTCGACGTCGTAGTCGCCGTGGATCGCGATGCGCTCCTTGCGCGCGATCGCGCGCCAGGATGCGATCGACCGCCACGCGCATGTCGGCGAGCGCCATCGGATCGTGCAGGTGATCGAGCGACGGATTCAGAAAGCGGGCGGCGAGCTCCGGATCGCCGAAGCCGCGCTGGCACAGCAGCCGCGCGACGACCGGGCGCGATGCCGAGCGCCGCCGCCAGCGTCGCTCGACGCGTCGCTCGTCGCACGGCTGAGCGATCCCAGCGAGGGACTGATCACCGCGTCGGCTCACGCCCCGCCGTCTCGACGAAATCGATACCGAGCCGCCCCATGTTCCTGAACTTCTCGTACCGGCGCGCGAGCCGCGCCTCGCTCGCCGAGCGCGCTCACTTCGCCGCAGCGCGCGCTCGAGCACCGCGTCGACGAGCGCGGTCGCGGCGGCCGGGATCGGTGTGGGCGCCGCCGATCGGCTCGGGGATGATCTCGTCGATGATGCCGGCCTTCAGCAGATCGGGCGCCGTGAGCTTCAGCGCCTCGGCGGCCTCGACCTTCTTCGCCGCATCGCGCCAGAGAATCGCCGCGCACCCTTCGGGCGGGATCACGCTGTAGATCGCGAACTCCTGCATCAGCACCCGATCGCCGACGGCGATGCCGAGCGCGCCGCCGCTGCCGCCTTCGCCGCTGACGATGACGATGATCGGCGTGTCGAGCAGCATCATGTCGCGCAGGTTGACGGCGATCGCCTCGGCGACGCCGCGCTCCTCGGATTCGATGCCCGGGATACGCCGCCGGCGTGTCGACGAAGACGATGATCGGGCGGCGGAACTTCTCGGCCAGCCGCATCGCGCGCAGCGCCTTGCGGTAGCCCTCGGGCCGCGCGTAGCCGAAGTTGCGGATAGATCTTCTCCTTCGTGTCGCTGCCCTTCACGTGGCCGACGAGCAGCACCGGCTGGCCCTTGTAGTCGGCGAAGCCGGTCATGATCGCGTGGTCGTCGGCAAAGCGGCGGTCGCCGTGAATCTCGGCGAAGTCCGGTGAACAGCCGCTTGATGAAGTCCTCGAGGCCCGGGCCGGCTCGGATGCCGCGCGACCAGCACCCGCTGCCACGGCGTCAGCGACGCGTACAGCTCGCGCGCGCACCGACTCGATGCGGCGGCGCAGCGACTCGATCTCGCGCTCGCGCGCGTCGGTCCGCGGCAGCAGCGTCAGCGCCTCGATCTCCTTCAGGAGCACGGCGATCGGCTCCTCGAAGTCCAGCGTTTCAGGCGGCATCTCAGCGGCACTCGCAGTCACGAAGCCGATCATCGCAGCTCACACGCGACGCCCGGCGCCGACGATCTGCTCGACCTCGGCCACCAGCGCCGGCGACGGCCGCACGCGGATCTGCGAGCGACACGTCGGCCTGCACGCGCAGGCGCTTCGGGTCCGACGGCAGCTCCATCTCGAACGACACCCGCCGGTCGCCCCGGTGCCGCGAGAAGACCTCGCCGAGCTGCTCGAACACGCCGCGGTCGGCCGGCATCTTCACACGAATCGCCACCTCGCGCGCCAGCCGCTCGCGCACGGTGTCGAGCGGCACGATCTCGGTCGCGAGGACCCGCGCCGTCTCCTCGTCGCGTTCGAGCTTGCCGCGGACGAGCACCAGCGTGCCGGTCTCGATCAAGCGCGGCGCTCGCGCTGATACGTCTCCGGAAACACGATCACCTCGACGCCGCCCTGCGCGTCCTCGAGCGTGAAGACCGCCATGCGATCGCCCTTGCGCGTCTTCAGCTGGCCGGCACGCCGCGACGATGCCGCCGACGCTCGTGTCGGGCTCGATCGGCTTGCGTCCGCCCGGGCCCCAGGCGTCGCGGCTGCGGCGCGCCGACCGGCGCGTCGGCCAGCTCCACGGTCGTCCGCGCGCCGAACTCCTTCAAGTCGCGCCGCGTAGCGATCGACCGGATGGCCGCTCCAGTACAGGCCGAGCGTCTCCTTCTCGAAGGCGAGCTGCTCGGTCTCGGTCCACGGCGCGGCGCTCGGGCAGCGCCGTCGCAGCGTCGCGGCTGCGCCCGTCCGCACGCTCCTCGTCGAAGCCGCCGAGACAGCTGCGCCTGCCCGCTGTCCTTGGACGCGCTGCATCCGCGCGCCGTGCTCGCACGGCGGCATCGACCGCGGCGAGCAGGCGCGGGCGCAACGCCAGCGTCGGCAGCGACGTCGAGCGCAGGATCTGCCGTGCGCGAGCGAGTCGAACGCGCCGGCCTTGATCAGGCTCTCGAACACGCGCTTGTTGACCAGCCGCAGATCGAGATCCTCGCACAGCGCGTGCAGCGACGTGATGCGCCCCTGCTTCTTGCGCGCACGTCGAGCAGCGACTCGATCGCGCCCTCGCCGACGTTCTTGATCGCGGTCAGCCCGAACCGGACGCCCTTGCCGGCTCGACCGTGAAGCGCAGCTGGCTCTCGTTGATGTCGGGCGGCAGCACGGGAATGCCGCGGTCGCGGCACTCGCCGAGATACAGCGCGAGCTTGTCGGTGTTCTGCGCCTCGATCGTGAGCAGCGCCGCCGCGAAATGCCACGGGTAGTTCGCCTTCAGGTACGCCGTCTGATACGCGAGAAACGCGTAGGCGGTCGAGTGCGATTTGTTGAAGCCGTAGCCGGCGAAGTGCTCCATCAGGTCGAAGAGGTGCGCGGCCTTCTTCTCGGCGTGCCCGTTCTTCTTCGGCGCCCTCGACGAACTTGCCGCGCATCTTCGCCATGACCTCGGCGTTCTTCTTCCCCATCGCCTTGCGCAGCAGGTCGGCCTCGCCGAGCGTGAAGCCGGCGACGACGTTCGAGATGCGCATCACCTGTTCCTGGTAGGCGATGACGCCGTAGGTGTCGGCGAGGATCGGCTCGAGCTGCGGCAGCTCGTACTTGATCTCGGTCTTTCCCTGCTTGCGCGCGATGAAGTCGTCGACCATGCCGCTGCGGAGCGGGCCGGGCCGGTAGAGCGCGTTCAGCGCGATCAGGTCCTCGAGGCGCTGCGGCTTCGACTTGCGCAGGATGTCGCGCATGCCGCTCGATCTCGAACTGGAAGATGCCGTAGGTCTGCCCGTCCTGAAAGATCTGATACGTCTTCTGCATCGTCGAGCGGGATGTTGTCGATGTCGAGCGTCGTCGCCGGTCGTCCGCTTGATCTCCGCGATGGCGTCGAAGATCAGCGTCAGCGTGCTCGAGCCCGAGGAAGTCCATCTTCAGGAGGCCGACGCGCTCGATCTCCTTCATCGACCACTGCGTCACGATTTCGTCGTGCGCGCCCTTGTAGAGCGGCGCGTACTCGGTGATCGCCTGCGGCGCGATGACGACGCCGGCGGCGTGGACCGAGGCGTGGCGCGTCATGCCCTCGAGGCGCCGCGCGACGCTCAGCAGCTCCTTGACCTTCGGGTCGTTCTGCTCCATCTGCCGCAGCGGCTCGCTCTCCTCGAGCGCCTTGTCGAGCGTCATGTCGAGCGCCGCCGGAATCTGCTTCGCGACCTTGTCGACGTCGGCGAACGGCATCTCGAGCACGCGCCCGACGTCGCGCACCACCGCCTTCGCCTTCATCGTCCCGAACGTGATGATCTGCGCGACGTTCTCGCGGCCGTACTTCCGCGTGACGTAGTCGATCACCTCGCCGCGGCGCCGCTCGCAGAAGTCGATGTCGATGTCGGGCAGCGACACGCGCTCGGGGTTCAGGAAGCGCTCGAAGATCAGATCGAAGTCGATCGGATCGACGTCGGTGATCCGCATGCAGTACGCGACCAGGCTGCCGGCGGCCGAGCCGCGGCCCGGCCCGACCGGAATGCCCTGCTCGCGCGCGTAGCGGATGAAGTCCCAGACGATCAGGAAGTACCCGGGATACTTCATCTGCTTGATCATGTCGATCTCGTACGACGAGCCGCCGCTCGTACTCGTCGATCGTGTGGCGCAGCGCGCCCGGCAGCCGCGAGCTGCTGCAGCCGCGGCAGCCGCTCCTCGAAGCCCTCGCGCGCGACGTGCTCGAAGTAGCCGTCGAGCGTGAAGCCGGGCGGCACGTCGAAGTTCGGCAGGTAAGTTCTCGCCCTCGGCGAGCTTCACGTTGCAGCGCTCGGCGATCCGCAGCGTGTTCGCGAGCGCGTCGGGATAGTCCTTGAAGACGTCCGCCATCTCCTCGGCGTCTTCAGGAAGAACTGCTTGCGCGTCGTAGCGCAGCCGCTTCGGATCGCTGAACGCCTTGCCGGTGCCGATGCACAGCAGGATGTCGTGCGGATGCGCGTCGGCCTCGCGCAGGTAGTGCACGTCGTTCGTGCAGACCAGCGGCAGTCCGAGATCGCGCGCGATCGCCGGAAGGCCGCTGTTGACGAGCGCGCTGCTCCTCGATGCCGTGCCACTGCATCTCGAGGAAGAAGTTGTCCGGGCCCGAGGATGTCGCGGTACGCCGCCGCCGCCTCGAGCGCCTTCCGCTCCTGCTGGTGCGACAGCCCTTCGGCGACCTCGCCCTTCAGGCAGCTGCTCAGGCCGATGAGCCCCTTCGCGTGCTGCGCCAGCAGCTCCTTGTCGATGCGCGGCTTGTAGTAGAAGCCCTCGGTGTAGCCGGCCGAGACCAGCTTGATCAGGTTGTGGTAGCCCTCGTTGCGTCTCGGCGAGCAGCACCAGATGATTCTGCGTCTCGCCGGGCATCGCCGCTCTTCGTCGAGCCGGCTCGCCCGGCGCGACGTAGACCTCGCAGCCGAGAATCGGCTTCAGCCCGCGCGCCCGCGCGTGGTCGTGAAAGATCACCGACGAGAACATGTTCCCGTGCTCGGTGACCGCGATCGCCGGCATCTTCAGCTTCGACCGCCTGATCGAGCAGCTCGTCGATGCGGCACGCGCCGTCGAGCAGCGAGAACTCGGTGTGCAGGTGAAGATGGACGAACTCGCATGCAGCGATCGATGCAGTGAGGTCGCATCTCATTCCCATTCGATCGTCGACGGCGGCTTCGAGCTGATGTCGTAGACCACGCGGTTGATGCCCGCGCACTTCGTTGACGATGCGCGACGAGATGCGGGCGAGCAGATCGTGCGGCAGGCGCGCCCAGTCGGCGGTCATGCCGTCGCGGCTCTCGACCGCGCGAATCGCGACGGTGTATTCGTAGGTGCGCTCGTCGCCCATCACGCCGACGCTCTGCACCGGCAGCAGCACCGCGAAGCTCTGCCACAGCCGCGCGTACCAGCCGTCGCGCTTCACTTCCTCCGACGACGATCGCGTCGGCGCGCCGCAGCAGCGTCGAGCCGCGGCGGCGTGACCTCGCCGAGAATCCGCACCGCGAGGCCCGGGCCCGGGAAACGGCTGCCGGACGACGAACTCCTCCTCGAGCCCGAGCTTGCGCCCGACCTCGCGCACTTCGTCCTTGAACAGCTCGCGCAGCGGCTCGACCAGCTTCATCCGCATCCGCTCGGGCAGGCCGCCGACGTTGTGGTGGCTCTTGATCATCGCCGACTGGCCGACGATCGCGACCGACTCGATCACGTCGGGATAGAGCGTGCCCTGCGCGAGGAAATCGACCTGCCCGAGCTTCGCCGCTTCCGCCTCGAACACGTCGATGAACGTCGCGCCGATGATCTTCCGCTTCTTCTCCGGATCGGTGACGCCGGCGAGCCGGTCGAGGAACAGCGTCGACGCGTCGACGAACACGCAGCGGCAGCTTCAGCCGCTCGAACCGCTTGCGGATCTGCGCCGCCTCGTCCTGCCGCAGCACGCCGTTGTCCACGAAGATGCACGTCAGCCTGTCGCCGACCGCGCGGTGGATGATCAGCGCCGCGACCGTCGAATCGACGCCGCCGCTCAGCGCGCAGACGACGCGCCCGTCGCCGACCTGCGCGCGAATCCGCGCCGTCGCCTCCTCGACAAACGACGCCATCGTCCAGTCGCCGGTGCAGCCGCAGACGCCGTACGCGAAGTTGCGCAGGATCTCGAGGCCGCGCTCGGTGTGCACGACCTCGGGATGAAACAGCAGCGCGTAGAGCGCGCGCGCTCGGCGTCGGCCATCGCCGCGATCGGCGCGTTCGCGCTCGTGGCGACGACCGAGAAGCCGGCCGGCGCGGCGCGCGACGAAGTCGCCGTGGCTCGCCCAGACGCGAATCTCGGCCGGCACGCCGGCAAACAGCGCCGCCGGCCGGCGCCGCGACGCCGGTCGACCGCGACGGTCGCGTGGCCGAACTCGCGCTGCGGCGCCGGCGCGACGCGTCCGCCGAGCGTGTCGCCATCAACTGCATGCCGTAGCAGATGCCGAGCACCGGGCATGCCGATGTCGAACAGCGCCGGATCGCATTTCGGCGCGCCCGGATCCGACACGCTCTTCGGTCCGCCCGACAGGATGATGCCCGACCGGCTGCCGCGCGCGGATCTTCTCGGCCGGCGTGTCCGGCGGCCAGATCTCGGAATACACCGACAGCTCGCGCAGCCGCCGCGCGATCAGCTGCGTGTACTGCGACCCGAAATCGAGAACGATGATGGTTTGATGGCTCACGGAAGGGACCGGGAAGTGAACAACGCTATTATAACGGTGTGCGCGACGCGCCGGACCACAAGATGTTGTAGTGCAGTTGCCCTCAGTCGGCGTTTGCCGCGCTCGATCCTCGCATGCGCGCTCGCGGCGCCCGTGCCGCTCTCGCTCTTCCCCGTTCAGCCGCTCTGGACGCTCGCGCTCAACAGCCAGATTCGCCGTCGCCGCCGGCGTTCGACGGATCGATCGGCTATTTCGCGATCGACGGCGACCGCATCGTCGGCGTACGACCTGCGTGCCCGGCACGCAGCAATGGATCGTCGACGGCACACCCGCAGATCGAACCTGCCGCCGGCGACGGCCTGCTCTTCACCGTCGAAGCCGGGCGTGCTGACGCGCTCGTCGATCGACCGACGGCGGCGTCGCCTGGCAGTTGCCGCTTCGCGGCGAAGCTCGCCGCGCCCGCCGTGTGGGACAACGGCTGGCTGATCGTCGCGACGAAGACGCACGAGATCGCTCGCGTTTCGCGCCGCTGACGGCGCGGCTGATCTGGCGCCGCGACGCTCGGCGCGGACGCCCACGCGCGGCCGGCGCTCGCGGCCGACCGCGTCTACATCCCGACCGACGACGGCCGCATCGTCGCGCTGCGGGTCGACGACGGCGAGCCGATCTGGGAGCGGACGCTCGGCGGCGCGGCGAACGACATCCTGGCGCTCGACGAGCGGCTGTACGTCGGGCTCGAACGACAACTTCTTCTACTGCCTGCATGACGAAGGACGGCACCGTCGACTGGAGGTGGCGCACCGGCGGCGACGTCGTCGGCATGCCGGCGTGCGACGAGCACAACGTCTATTTCGTGTCGCTCGACAACGTGCTGCGCGCGCTCGATCTCAAATCGGGCGGCACAGCGATGGAAGACGGCGCTGCCGCTGCGGCCGACGCGCGGCCCGCTGCGCGCGGCGGAGGTCGTGATCGTGACCGGGATCTGCGCCGAAGGTGGCCGCTTACAACACGAAGGACGGCAAACCGGCGGGCGATGTGCCCGCAGCCGGTGATCTCGCGGCGCACCCCGCCTCGTCGGCGGTGGCCCGACGGCAAGCCGCTCCTGATCCTCGTGACGAGGACATCGCGAAAGGCGCCGACGGTGGCCGCGCTCACGCGCGCCAGCGAGCCGCCGGTCGTTCCGATCGTGCCGCTGCCGAACATTACACCCGTGACGGTTCCGAAATCCTAGCCTCGAGTTCCTCGCGCACCGCCACGGCGAGCCGCCGGACGCCCTCTTCGATCCGCTGATGGGACGGCGCGGAAAACGACAGCCGCGCAGCGGACTGCTGCGGCCATCGACGAAGAACGCGCTGCCGGCGACGTACACGACGCTGTGGGCGATCGCGCGCGCGAGCATCGCGTCGGTATCAATGCCCTCACCGAACGACGCCCACAGGAAAAACCCGCCCTTCGGCGCGGGCCACGTGACCAGGCCGTTCAGCTCGCGGGCAAGCGCCCGCTCCATCGCGCGGCGCTTCGCTTGATAGTGCTCCCGCAGCATCGGCAGGCGCGCGGCGAGCACGCCGCGCTTCCAGACTTCGTACACGATCCGCTGATCGAGCCCGCCGGTGCAGAGGTCGGCCGCCTGCTTGGCCACCTCGATCTTCGCGACGAGCGGCTCGGCGGCCGCGATCCAGGCGACGCGAAATCCCGGCGCGACGGTTTTCGAAAAGCTGCTCAAGTACACGACGCGGCCGTCCGCATCATCAGCCTTGATCGGCCGCGTGTCCGATGCGCGTCGCCACATCGCCGAAATGCAGGGCACCGTACGGATCGTCCTCCACGATGAGGACGTCGCGGCGCGCCGCCCATTCGAGCAGCCGCGGCGCTTTTCGAGGCTGATGAGCAGGCCGGTCGGATTCTGGAAATTCGGCACGACGTAGAGAAAAGCGATGCGCCGGCCGGCGGCGCGCTCGCTGTCCAGCGCGCGGTCGAGATCCTCGAGATCGATGCCGTCGGCGTCTTGCCGCACACCCACCAGGCGCGCCTGCGCGTTCCGAAACGCGGTGATCGCGCCCGCGTAGGTCGGCAGCTCGACGAGCACAACGTCGCCCGGGATCGACGAAGACGCGGGCGCACAGATCGAGCGCCTGCTGCGATCCGGTCGTGACGATGATTTGCTCCGGTGTCGCGCGATGCCGCGCTCCGCGAGAATCTCCGGAAGCGCCGCGACGAGCGGACGATATCCGCGCGTCGGCCCGTACTGCAGCACGGACGCGTCCGAGCCGTCGAGCACGGTGCGCGCGATGTCGCGGAACTCGTCCCACGCGAACACGTCGGGCGCGGGAAACCCCGGGGCGAACGAAATCAGATCCGGCACGCGCACGCCGAGCGCGCCCATCTTGCGGATCGCCGACTCCTGCATCGTGCCGGCGGCGCGAGAAAGAAACCGATCGATATCAATCATGATTTGCTTCGGCTCGGTCCCCAGCTCCAGCCGTCCACGGCAGCGACACCGGCTGCCGCCGGCGCTCGGCCGAGACGGCCGCGTCCAGATACCGCGCGTAGAGCGTGACGTACGCGCCGAGCGCGGTCAGGCCGAGATACTCGAACACGAGCCCGCGCAGCAGCAGCGCGGCGAGCTGCAGCGGAAACACCGCGAGGCCGACCAGCGGCACGAACGCGATCAGCCCGACGCCCGACCACGCCAGCGCCGACGCGAACGTCGCCGCGACCACCAGCCCGAACACGACCAGGAAGACGCCGACCAGCTCGCGGAACTCCGCGCGGACGAACCGCGCGACCGCACGGCACGCGGCGCTGAGCGCCAGTCCTCCATGGCCATCGCCACCTGCATCAGCAGATACAGCAGATTGACGAACGTGATCCAGAGGACGAGGGCGACGGCGGCGAACGCCGCGATGACCGTCCAGCCGATGATGAACACGCGGTCGCCGGCGGCGCGATAGCCGTAGACCACGAACGCCAGGTAGGCGCCGACCGAGAGGGCGTAGACGACCATGAGCGCCGCGCCAAGCGCGAGATACCGGCGGAACAGGCGCGGCAGCCGCCGGTGAATCGTTCGAGCGAGAATCGCGCGGCCGACCGGCAGGCGCTCGTAGGTGATCGGCTCGCGTTCGATCGGGCCGGCCGCCGCGTTTGCCGCGACCAGCACGTCGACCGTGCCGCCCTTGACCAGGAACATCAGCACCGATCCGCCGCAGCAGCACGAGCGTGAACGCCGTGATGAACGCGACGAGCGCGACCGGCTCGGACATGAGCGCGCTCGCCATGGTCGTGAAGATCTCGCGAAGGCTGCCCTGCAGCAGTTCGGCGAGATCGGCGCCGAGCAGCACCGCGACGAGCACGGCGGCGCCGATGACCGGCACCGCGAGCAGCACCTGAAACGTGGTCTCGGCGACGAACTGAATCGCGACCGCCGGCCAGTTGGCGGCGGCCAGGAGCGCGCCGCGCTTCAGGAGATGCTTCAGGTCCAAATCGCGTTCCACTGATTGTATTCTGGAAGAACCCTGAAGGCTGAATCGACACCGTTGAACCTCGCACGGTCCGCGCGTCTGGTCCGCTGGGCGTTGCCGCCGCGCTGCTCGCGGCTCTGGGCGGATGGGCGCTCGAGCGCGCGCGCTTCGGCGCGAACGATCGCGACTCGGTTGCACGGGTCGAAGCCGAGCTCCGCCAACGGATCGGCCGGAGCAGCGACACGCTCGGCAGCCTCGCGTCGCGGGTCGGCGGCGAACGCGCGGCGATCGCGCAGCGCCGCGGGATCAATCGGCCGCCAGACACCTGTTCCAGGTCGTGAACGCTGCGGTTTCCGGCGACGGCGCGGACCGGACCGGCATCTCCGTCTACGACCGCACGGCCGATCCGCTCGCGTGGGCCGGTCGTCGTCTCCGAGCTGCCCCGCGAACAGCATCGTCGGTCCGGCGGCGCTCTTCGTGGCGCCGGGCACCTTCGCGCCGCGGCTCGTCCGCGTGCAGCCGGTCCTCGATGGCACGCCAGCCAGCCAGCTCCCGCATCGGCACGATCGTCGTCGAGCAATCGCTCGGCACGGCGGACGCCCTCCAGGCATCGGCGGACACCTTTACGCTATCCACGTCCATCGTGCCGGTCGCGCTGCACACGGGCAGCGGACCTGTCGCCGCGAAGCCTGTACACGTTCCTGGTCGCGTCGCCCGGCGGTCGACCGCTCGTCGAGGCGGAGGTGTCGCCCGCGCAGCTGGAGGACGCGCGGGCCGTGTGGCGCAACGCGCGATGGGCGGCCGTCGCGTCGATTCTCGCGCTCACGATGCTGCTGTTCACGGCGCCGCTCGTCGAGCTTCGCCGCCGTACGCGCGAACCGCGCACATTCGTCGCTTCAACCGCGGCGCTCGTCGCTCACGCTCCTCGGCAGCCGCGTCTTGCTGTGGTTCGCGGTCGCCTTCGTCTACCCCGATCACGCGCTGACGTCGCCGATCGATCTGCTGCTCACCGCGCTGACGCTTGTCGCGATCGTCTGGCTCCTGCTCGATTCGGTCGAGCGTCGACGGTTGACGCGGCCGCGGCCGCCGGTCCTGCGTCCCGAGCACGGGGCGGCCGTCGTGGCGATCGTACGCGGCCGCCGGCGTGCTCGATGTGGCGTGGCTGTGGGCATACGAGCGCGTTCTTCAATCGCTCGTCGCCCACTCGACGCTCGACCTGCTCCACTTCTCGCTGCATCCGCTGAGTCCATCGCGGCTCGCCATCGCGTTCAGCCTCGTGCTGCTGCACGCGGCCGCGATCTGGACGGCCGCCGCGATCATTCGCCTTCCGAGCCTGCTCTGGCGCGCGCCCCGAACGCTTGCGACTCTGGCGACGTTCTCGTGGCTCGCGGGCGGCGTGCGTCGCCGGCACCGTGTTCGCCGCCATGCGCAGCGGCGTTCCCCTCGCGCCGCTCCTCGTCGCCCTGCTCGGCGCCGGCGCGTGCGCCGCGGCGATCGTCGGCTTACGCGCTCGGGCACGGCACGCGTCGCAGGCCGCGCGGCTCGGCGCGCTCTTTCTCGCGCTCCTCGCGCCCGCTGTCGCCATGTATCCGTCGCTCTCTCTCGTTCGCGACCGCCGCGAAGGAACGGCTCATCGCCACCGAGTTCGGCCCGCAGGCCGCCAGCCAGCGCGAGGATCTGCAGGAGCGGCTGCTCCACGCCCTCGAGCAGATCGACGCGATGCCGTCGCTGGCCGAACTGCTCGTCGGATCGCCGGACAGCGACGTCGACACGCCGATCGACCGATCGCGCGTTCCGCGTCTGGTCGAGACCGATCTCGCCACCTACCGGCTGACGTCGGCCGTCGAGCTGTACGGCGCCGACGGGTGCGCTGGTCAGCCGCTTCGCGCTGAACCTGCCGGACTACACGAACGCGACGCACATGCGCCGCCGGGTGCCGACTGGGACATCATCGACGAGGTCTCGCCGTTCGGATCGAGCGAGCGCCACGTGCTCCGCGCCAGCCGCGGCATCTGCGACGCGGCCGGCGCGCGCTCGGCGCGATCGTCGTCCGCGTGATGCTCGACTACCAGACGCTGCCGTTCATCTCGTCGCAGAGTCCGTATCTCGAGTCGCTGCGCAGCGACCGGGAGGCAGCCGGTCGAAGGCGCGTCGGCGCGCGACGTCGAGTTCGTCGTCTACGGCTGGAGCCGCGCGCCGCTCTACGCTCGGGCACCAGCGTCTGGACGCTGCCCGACGACGTGTTCAGACAGCTCGTCGGCGTCGCGCGAGCCGTTCTGGACGACGTTCGTCGCGGCGAGGACGACTGTTCCGCGTGTACTTCATGAGCGATCGCGGCGGCATCTACGCGCTCGGCTACCCGGTGATCACCTGGTTCGGCCACCTGATCAACCTGGCCGAGCTCGTCACGCTGGCCGGCGTGCTGTACGTCGCTGCTGCTCGGCGGCGCCACGCTGTTCAACGCGCTGACGTCGCAGACGCCGGCCAGCGGCCGCGCGCTGCTGCGCGAAATGCGCTCGAGCTTCTACCGAAGCTGTTCCTCGCGTTCGTCGCCGGCGCGGTCGTGCCGGTCGTCATCCTCGCGGTCGCGACGCGCACGTACTTCGCGACCAGTTCCGCGCCGGCGTCGAGGAGGCGGCGGCGCGGACGGCGACCGTCGCGCAGCGGCTCGTCGAAGACTACGCCACGCTGCAGCAGCGCGGCACGCGGCGCGCTCGCAGGCGCTCGACGACCAGATCATGGTGCTCGTCAGCCGCGCGATCGATCAGGACGTCAACCTCTTCGATCGGCACGCGGCTGCAGGCGACGAGCGAGCGCGACCTCTTCGCGTCGCAGCTGCTGTCGACGCGCACGCCGGGCGACGTCTACCGAGCGCATCGTGCTCGATCGGCTGCCGACCTACGTCGGCGACGAAGAGCGTCGGCGACTTCCGCTACCTGCTCGCCGCGGCGCCGGTGCGCGCCGGCGGCCGCGAGGGCATCGTCACCGTGCCGCTGACGCTGCGGCAGCAGGAGATCGAGCGGCAGATCGACGAGCTCGATCGCCGCGTGCTGTTCGGCGCCGTGCTGTTCAGCCTGCTCGGCGCGGCGCTCGGCTACTGGATGGCCGAGCGCATCGCCGATCCGGTGAACCGGCTGACGCGCGCCACGCGCCGCATCGCGCGCGGCGATCTCGACGCGCGCATCGCCGCGACCTCGTCCGACGAGCTGCGGCGGCTGGTCGAGGACTTCAACCAGATGGCCGCCGACCTCAAGCGGCAGCGCAGCGAGCTCGAGCGCACGCAGCGCCTCGAGGCGTGGGCCGACATGGCGCGGCAGGTCGCGCACGACATCAAGAACCCGCTGACGCCGATTCAGCTGTCCGCCGAGCACGCGCGGCGCGTGAACGTCGATCGCGGCCGGCCGCTGTCGCCGGTGCTCGACGAGTGCGTCGACGGCGATCCTGTCGCAGGTGAAGCTGCTGCGCCAGATCTCCGCCGAGTTCTCGAGCTTCGCCTCGTCGCCGACGCCGCGGCCCGAGCCGACGACGCTCGCCGGCGCTCGATCGAGGAAGTCGTCGAGCCGTACCGGACGGGGCTCGCCGGACCGCATCGCGATCGACGGTCGACGCGCGCGCGCGATCTGCCGCACGTGCACGATCGACCGCACGCTCTTCGCGCGCGCGCTGACCAACGTCATCGAGAACGCGCTGCACGCGATGCCGGGCGGCGGCACGCTGACGATCGTCGACGTCGACGGCGACGATCGCGCGACAGCGCGTCGCGCTGACGTCGTGTCGAGGTCACCGACACCGGCGTCGGCATGGATCGAGGACGCGCTCGAGCAAGATCTTCGAGCCGTACTTCTCGACGAAGGCGACCGGCACCGGCCTCGGGCTGACGATCGCGAAGCGGAACGTCGAGCTGAACGGCGGGACGATCGCCGTGACGAGCGAGCGCGGCGCGGGCACGACGGTGACGATGACGCTGCCGCTCGCGTAGACGCGAATTGACGTGTCGTACGCGGTCGACCTGGTCGGCGGCGTTCGTGGCGTCGTCAGCCGGACGCGCGCGTGCCGCGCCGTCCGCGATGCCTGACAGCGCGTGATCGCCATGCCGATGAACGCCGACGCGAGATACGTGTAGGCGATCACGACGAGCACGAACGCGCGGATGCGTCGCGATCAGCATGATGCGCGGCGGCGATGAGGATCAGGACGCGTGTACGGACGCCGGCTCTGCAGTCGAGCGTCTTGAAGCTGCGGAACCGGATCGTGCTGACCATCAGCACCGCCGGCACGAGCACCATCGCGAGCGCCGGCAGCGCCGCGCGGTAGTCGTACGAGCCCGACGGGATACGCGAACACCGTCGCCGCCGGAATCGCCGCCGCCGCCGGGCTCGGCATGCCGACGAAGTAGCGCTTGTCGCCGCCGCCGCGCTCTGGATGTTGAAGCGCGCCAGCCGCATCGCCGCCGCCGCGACGAACATGAAGCCGGCCGCCCAGCCGAGGCGGCCGAGCGGCTGCAGCCCCCAGGCGAACGACAGGATCGCCGGCGCGATGCCGAACGAGATCATGTCGGCCAGCGAGTCGAACTCGACGCCGAACTCGCTGGTCGGTGCCGGTCAGCCGCGCGATGCGGCCGTCGAGCATGTCGAGCACGATCGCGAAGCCGATGAACGGCGCGGCCGTCTCGTACTCGCCGCGCATCGCGTAGACGACGCACGCGTAGCCGCAGAACATGTTGCCCATCGTGAACAGGCTGGGCAGCAGGTAGACGCCGCGGCGGAAGCGCCGGCGCGGGCGGTCGGTCGCGCGGCGCAGAAACCGCAGGCGTCCGTTCTTCCGCGCTCCGGATTCAGCATGGATCCGAACGCGCGTCAGTGTAGCACCGCGATGACGGTTTCGCCGCCGCGCACCATGTCGCCGACGCTGCACGCGCAGATCGGCGCTCGGCGGCAGAAACACGTCCATGCGCGAGCCGAACTTCATGATGCCGAACCGGTCGCCGGCGCGCACCTCCGCGCCGACCGGCGACGCGGCAGACGACGCGGCGCGCGAGGATGCCGACGATCTGCCGCGCGACGATCGTCTGCCCGCCGTGATCGATCCAGATCTCGCTGCGCTCGTTGGCCGTCGCCGCGTCGTGGCGATACGCCGGCAGGAACCGCCCGGGCGTGTAGCGTGACGCGCGTGACGCGTGCCGGACGCCGGCACGCGGTTCACGTGCACGTCCATCGGCGACAGGAAAATGCTGATCTGCTGCCACGCGCCGGGCGGCGCGGCGGCCGCGGCCGCCGTCGCCCGCGACGAGCACGCGGCCGTCGGCCGGCGACAGCACGACGTCGTCGCCGTCGCGCGGCCGACGGACGCGCGATCGGGATCGCGGAAGAAGAACACGAAGAAGGCGCCGAGCACCAGGAACGGGACCGCCAGCACCCAGGCGACCGCCGCGCCAGACGACGAGCGCGAGCAGCCAGCGCGCCGCCGATGAACGGCAGGCCGGCCGAATCGATGCGCATCCGGCTATCGTAACGTCCGTGAGACGTGGGCGCGACGCGGCCGCGGCGAGGCGTTCGACGGCGCGTCAGCGCGCCCGCGATGTGTCGAGCTCGCTGGCGCTGCGGCGCAGGATGTCCTCCATCCGGTCCTTGAGCTGCAGCTTGCGCTTCTTCAGCGTGACTTCTTCGACTTGTTCGGGTTCGGAGAGGTAATGCTTGGCGGTGAGTTCGTGGAGGCGATCGTCGAGTTGGTGGTGCTTGGCGGCGAGGTGTGAAATTCCTCGTCGGTCTGCAGCAACAGGTCCTTCAGATCCTGCGGCTGCTGCATTCATGCTCCGCCTCCTTGGATCTGGCGGCGCCGAACGTCGTGGTCAGGCCGAAACTAACACAGGCCGTTCAGACGCCGTTGCAAGATCAGCCGTCGGCCAGATTGCTCGCGCCACAGCACCAGCGCGTCCTCGACCGGCTTGCGTGTAGTAGCCGCGCCGGACGCCGGCGACGGCGAATCCGAACCGCTCGTACAGCCGGCGCGCCGCGTCGTTCGATCGCCGCACCTCCAGCGTCGCGCGCTGCGCGCCCAGCGCGCGCCTTCGCGCAGGACGTACGCGCAGCAGCGTCGATCGCCGACGCCGCGGCGCCGCTGCTCCGGCAGCGACCGCGAGGTTGTTGATGTGCAGCTCGTCGAGCACGCGCCAGAACGAGCAGAAGCCGACGACCGCGCCGCTCGGCGTCGCGCGCAAGGTAGCAGTACGAGACGTCCGCGTTCTCGAGCTCGGCGAGATACATCTCGCGCGTCCACGGATTGGTGAACGACGCCTCTTCGATCGCGCAGGACCGTCGTCGATCTCGTCCGGCGGTCGTCAGAGGCTCGATCGTCCAGCGGCCATCGATTACTGCGCTCAAGCGCCGCTTCGCAGCGTTCGCTGCGTCGCTGCGCCATTTCCGCGTCCGGCCGCCGCACGTACAGCGGCTGACATACGCGCCGGCCGCGTCGATCGCGTCGCCGCGCCGCGCCCTGCGCGACCGCCATCCGTCCGATCGCGCCGGCAAGCAGCGGCGCCGGGACGATCGGCGGCATCAGGCCGCGACGTCGCGTGGACGTCGGCGCGGAGCAGCACGCGCCGTCGCCGATCAGCACGAACGCCGCGATCGCCGGCGCAGCGCGCGCCAGCGCGCCAGCGTCGCCGCGGGATCGCCCACGGCGGTCCGTCGATCTCGACGAGCCGTCGGCGCTGAACGAGCGGCGCGCTCGTCGACGCGGTACAGCGCGCGAACACCTCGTGCCGCGATGCGCGTCCATCCACGCGCCGACGACGATCGCCCGGCGACGCGTCGCGGCGTGCCGATCTGCGCGAGCGCCTCGAGCGCCGACACGGCGACGATCCGGCGCCGTGCGACGAACGCCAGCCCCTGAATCGTCGCGATGCCGATCCGCAGCCCGGTGAACGAGCCGGGACCGGACGCGACCGCGAACAGATCGACGTCGGCCAGCGGTCAGTGCGTGCGCGGCGAGCAGCGCGATGATCTCGCCGGGCAGCCGCTCGGCGTGCGTGCGCGACGCGTCGCCGCTCCGCTCGTCGACGACGCGATCGTCGTCGACGAGCGCGACGCTTCCGGCGCGCGTCGTGGTGTCCAGCGCAAGCACACGCATGCGTGTAGACTTACAGCATATGTCATCGGCGGCGACGGCAACGCCGGCGATGCGTCAGTACCTCGACGCGAAGCAGCAGCATCGCGACGCGATCCTGCTGTTCCGGATGGGCGACTTCTACGAGATGTTCTACGAGGACGCGCTCGTCGCCGCGCGCGCGCTCGAGCTGACGCTGACGTCGCGATCGAAGGACGCCAACGGCGGCGGCATTCCGATGTGCGGCGTCCCGTTCCACGCCGTCGACGGCTACATCGCGCGGCTCGTCAAGAAGGGCTTCCGCGTCGCGATCTGCGATCAGGTCGAGGATCCGCGCAAGGCCAAGGGCCTCGTCAAGCGCGAGGTCGTGCGCGTCGTCTCGCCGGGCACGCTGACCGACGCCAGCTATCTCGACGCGCGCGAGCCGGCGTTCCTGATGGCGGTCGCGTTCCCGGCGGCGCAAGCGCCCGGCCCTCAGACGCTCGGCGTCGCGCTGCTCGATCTCTCGACCGGCGAATTCACCGCCGCCGATACGCCGGGCGCCGACGGCCTGCAGGCGCTCGCCGACGAGCTCGCCGTCCTCAAGCCGCGCGAAATCGTCGTGCCGGCCGGACGTCGATCGGCGCGACCGCAGTCGCTTCGTCGGCTCGCCGCGGCGACGGCTCACGACGACGGCCGTAGAGCCGTGGACGTTCGACCACGAATCCGCGCGGCGCACGCTGCTCGACCAGCTGCGCGCCGGCGGGCTCGAAGGCTTCGGGCTCGATCGGCATCCCGCCGCGGTGTCGCGCCGCCGGCGCGCTCGTCCACCACCTGCGCGCCACGCAGAAAGTCGACCTCGCGCACGTGCGCTCGATCGCGTATCGCCAGCGCGCCGACGCGCTGCTGATCGATCCGACCACGCTGAAGCACCTCGAGATCGTCGAGGGGTCGGAAGGCGGCCGCGCCGGATCGCTGCTCGACGAGCTCGATCGCACCGTGACCTCGATCGGCAGCCGGCTGCTGCGCTCGTGGCTGCTGCGGCCGCTCGTGGCGCTCGAGCCGATTCGCGATCGCCTCGACGCCGTCGAGGAGCTGGCGTTCCGCACGACCGAGCGCGGCAAGTTCCGCGACGCGATCAAGGCGGTCCAGGATCTCGAGCGGCTGGTCGCGCGCGCGGCGCTCGGCACGGCCGGGCCGCGCGATCTCGTCGGCCTGAAGCAGTCGCTCGCCGTCATTCCGCGCGTGCGAAGCCGTGCTCGCCGACCTTCAGGCGCCGCTGGTCCGCTCGCTCCTCGCCGAGCTCGACGATCTGGCCGACGTCCGCGACCGCGATCGAGCGCGACGCTCGTCGACGACCCGCCGGCGCTCGCGCGCGACGGCGGCTTCGCCCGCGACGGCGTCGATGCGCGAGCTCGACGAGCTGCGGACGATCAGCCGCTCGGGCAAGCAGATCATCGCCGAGATGGAGGAGCGCGAGCGCGCGCGCACCGGCATCAGCTCGCTGAAGATCCGCTACAACCGCGTGTTCGGCTACTACATCGAGATCTCGAAATCGAACCTGCACGCCGTGCCGGCCGACTATCACCGCAAGCAGACGATCGCCGGCGGCGAACGCTTCATCACGCCGGCGCTGAAGGAGTACGAAGAAAAGGTGCTCGGCGCCGACGAGCGCATCCTCGAGCGCGAGCTGGAGATCTTCGAGACGCTGCGGACAGCGGTCGCCGCCGAAGCGCCGCGCATTCAGGCGTCCGCGCGCGCGCTGGCCGCGCTCGACGTGCTCGCCGCGCTCGCCGAGGATCGCCGCCGTCAACAACTACATCAAGCCGCACGTGCACGACGGCGACGAGCTGGCCGTCGTCGACGCGCGCCATCCGGTCGTCGAGCGGCGCACGGCCTCGGCCGGCGAGCCGTTCGTGCCGAACGACATCACGCTCAACGGCGTCGGCGTGCCAGCTCGTGATCCTCACCGGCCCGAACATGGGCGGCAAGTCGACGTACCTGCGCCAGACCGCGCTGCTGTGCGTGATGGCGCAGGCCGGCTCGTTCGTGCCGGCGCGCGAAGCCAAGATCCCGCTCGTCGATCGCATCTTCGCGCGCGTCGGCGCGTCGGACAACATCGCGCGCGGCCATTCGACGTTCATGGTCGAGATGCAGGAGACGGCGAACATCCTGCACACGGCGACGCGCGCGCAGCCTCGTCGTCCTCGACGAGATCGGCCGCGGCACGGCGACCTTCGACGGCCTGAGCATCGCGTGGGCGGTCGCCGAGTACCTCGCCACGCATCGCGACCGTGCGGCCGAAGACGCTGTTCGCCACGCACTATCACGAGCTGACCGATCTCGCCGACGCGACGCCCGGGCGTCGTCAACTTCCACGTCGCCGCGCGCGAGTGGAAGGACGACATCATCTTCCTGCGCAAGATCGTCGCCGGGCCGATCGGATCGCAGCTACGGCATCCAGGTCGCGCGGCTCGCCGGGCTGCCCGCCGTCGGTCATCGCAGCGCGCGCGCGAGATCCTCGCCGCGCTCGAGCGCGACGAGCTGACGCGCGGCGGCCGGCCGTCGGTCAGCGGCACGCCGACGGATCCGCAGCGGCAGCTCGGCCTGTTCCAGAGCTGCCGTCCGACGATCGGCTGCGCGAGCGGCTCGCGCGATCGACGTCGATCGCATGACGCCGATCGAAGCGCTGACCCTGCTCGCGGAGCTGAAGCAACAGTTATGAGCGTCGCGCCGCGACGGCTGCACGCAGGCGTCGGTTCGGCGACGTCGTGTGCGTCGCTGCGCCAGCCGAAAGTGGCGGTGATGCTCATGCTGGGCTTCTCGTCGGGCCTGCCGTTCTTCCTCAGCGGCAACACGCTCGGCTACTGGCTGCGCGACGCGGGCACCGCCGCTCGCGGCGATCGGCTTCCTGTCGTGGGTCGGGCTGGCGTATTCGCTGAAGTTTCTCTGGGCGCCGATCATCGATCGCGTCGACGCGCCGCTCGTCGGGCGGCTCGGCCGCCGGCGCGGCTGGATGCTGCTCAGCCAGCTCGCGGTCGCGCTCGGCCTGATCGGCATCGTCGGCGCATCGGTCTCAACGCCGGCCTCGCCGCGGTCGGCGCTCTTCGCGCTCGTCGTCGCCTTCTCCTCGTCCACGCAGGACATCGTCGTCGACGCGTGGCGGATCGAGGCCGCCGCCGACTCCGACGAGCTCGGCCTGCTCTCGTCCGCCTATCAGCTCGGCTACCGCGTCGCGATCATCGTCACCGACGCGCTGATCCTGATTCGTCGCGAACCATTGGGGCTGGCGCGATGTCGTACGCGGCGATGGCGGCGCTGATGGCGATCGGCGTCGCCGCGAGCCTGGTCGCCATCGAGCCGCTGCGCGCGCGCGCGGCGTTCAGGTCCGGAAGCGCGACGGCGCCGCTGTGGAGCGGCGCGCGGCTTCTTCGACGCCGTGATCGGCCCGTTCACCGAGTTCTTCCGCGTCTACGGCTGGCTCGCGCTGCTGATGCTCGCGATGATCAGCTTCTACCAGCTGCCGGAGTTCGTCATGGGGCCGATGGCGAACCCGTTCTACCACGACCTCGGCCTGTCGAAGGACGCGGTCGGCACCGTGCGCGCGATCGATCGGCCTCGTGGCGTCGCTGCTCGGCATCGCCGCCGGCGGCTTCAGCGCGCTGCGGTTCGGCTACTTCCGAACGCTCGATCGCCGGCGTCGTCATCAAGATCCTCGTCATCGCCAACTTCGCGACGCTCGCGTACGTCGGGCCGGACCTGCGCGTGTTCGGCGCCGTGATGTTCGCCGACAACTTCGGCATCGGCTTCGCCGGCGTCGCGCTGGTCACCTACATGTCGAGCCTGACGAGCCTCGGCTACACGGCGACGCAATACGCGCTTCTGAGCTCGGCGTACACCTACGTCGGCAAGTTCGCGAAAGGGTTCTCCGGCGTCGCTGGTCGAGCGGCTGGCGGTCGGCCGCCCGCTGCTCGACGCCTACGGCTGTTCTTCATCGGCGCCGGCCTGCTCGGCGTTCCCGCGCTCATCCTGTGCATCGTGCTCGCGCGCGCGACGACGGCCGCTGCGCGGTGCCCGCGGGGCTGCGATATCGCGACGTGACGCGCGACAGCTGCTGATCGTGGCGCTGTTCCTGCTCTGCGCGCGGCGGCGCGTCGCCGCGGCGAGCGCTCGTCGATCCGGCGCTGCATTTCCGGACGCTCCGACCGCGCACTTCGTCATCTACTTCCACCAGGGCGAAGACGCGCACGGCGCGCGGCTGGCAGCGCATCGCCGAAGAGACCTGGCACGAAGCTGGAGCGGCCGCTCGGCGTCGACGCCGCCGCGGCTGACGCACGTCATGCTCGCCGATCAGACCGAGCTGGCGAACGGCTACGCGACGCCGCTGCCCTACGACACGGTCTTCATCACCGCGGTCTGGCCGGCCGGATCCGAGTTCATCGGCAATATCGACGACTGGCTGCGGCTGGTCGTTCACGCACGAGTTCACGCACATCGTCCATCTCGATCGATCGGAGGGCTGGGCGCGCGTCGCTGCGCGGCGTCTTCGGCCGCACGCCGATCGCGTTCCCGAATCTGTTTCTGCCGACCTGGCAGATCGAAGGGCTCGCGACGTACGAGGAGAGCGTGATCACCGGCGAAGGCCGGCTGCACGCCGGCGACTTCCGCGCCATCGTCAACGGAGGCGGCGCGCGGTGCGGCGCCTCGAGCCGCTCGACCGCGTCAACGGCGGGCTGACCGACTGGCCGGGCGGCTACGCGCCGTACGCGTACGGCGTCGGCTTTCACGAGTACCTCGCCGACCGCTACGGCGCCGAGACGTTCGCGCGCGCTCGCCGACGCCACGGCGCGGCGCGTGCCGTACACCGCCTCGCGCGTGTTCAAGCGCGTCTACGGCAAATCGCTCGGCGACCTGTGGCGCGACTACGAACGAGCACCTGGCGCGCGAAGCGCGCCGGCACGTCCGCGACCGTCCGAAGCGCCATCACGCGGCTGACGCATCAGGGCTTCACGTCAGCGGCCGCGGTTCGCGCTTCGCGCTGCGCGACTGTCCGCGAGATCGTGTATCGCCGTTCGAACGCCGCACGGTTTTCCCGCGCTCGAATCGCAGTGCCGCGTCGACGGCTCGGCGCGCCGCGCCGACTGGCGCACGCGCTATCTGGGATCGACCGCCGGCGCATCGGCGCGACACGATCTATTTCGATCAGCAGGAGCTGCGGCGCAACGTCGGCGTCTACAGCGACCTGTACGCGCTCGATCGCCGCGTCGGGCGACGTGCGCGCGCTGACGTCCGACGCGCGGCTGCTCGATCCCGGATCTGTCGCCCGACGGCCGCACGCTCGTGTGCGTGCAGACGCGCCGGGCCGGCGCGATCTCGTGCTGTCGACACGGCGGTCTGAGCCGTCCGACGACTGCGGGCGGTCGGAGGCGCGATGCCATCGCCGTGACCACGCTGTCTCCGAGCCGGACACGCAGTTCAACGCGCCACGATGGTCGCCCGACGGCCGCTCGATCGCCGTCGAGCGCCACCGCCTCGGCGCGCTGCTCGGAATCGTCCTCGTCGACGTCGCGACGCGCGCCGTTCGCGTCGTCGCCTCGCAGCGACCGCGCACGGATCGTCACGCCCGCCTGGCGGCCGCGACGGCCGCGCCGTCGTCGCCGCCGTCGGCGTCGAAGCGACGGGCCGTTCAATCTGTTCGAGTTCGCGATCGACGGATCGGGCGACGCGCCAGCTCACGCACACTGACCGGCGGCGCCACCTGGCCGGACGTCTCGCCCGACGGCCGCACGATCGTGTTCGTCGGCTACACCGCGACGGCTTCGACCTGTTCACGATGCCGTATCCGCCGACGACGTCGACGGCTGACCGGCCAACGCGTTCTGGAGACGCGTCCGCGAGCGGCGCCGCCGATGCGATGCCGCCTGAGAAGCAGTGACGCCATCATCGCAACCTTACTCGCCGTGGCCGACGCTCGCACCGACGTCGTGGGCGCCGGTCGTCGAGAGCGACAGCAATCAGGTTGCGGGTCGGCGCGGGCGTCTGCGGCTACGACGTCGCTGCAGTATCACGCGTACGCGGCGTCAGCGTCACGTGGCTGGTCAGCGGTCCCGGCCGGTGCGGCGCACCGACGGCGCGGCGACGCCCGACTGGCAGGCTGTCGTACGCCTACAACCGCTGGCGGCCGACGCTCTTTCGTCTCGGCGTCGACGCAGACCTCGTTCTTCGCCGGACCCGCCGACCGACGCCGGCGCTGCCGACGAGCGCCACGCTGCGAGAGCGTCAGGTCGAAGGCGGGCGTGGTCCTGCCGTTCGTCCACACGCGCGTGCGTCGCACGCGCTGTCTGGCGTCGCTCGTCCGCGCGATCGACGACTATCACGCTGGCCGACCGGGCGATCTCGCGCAACCGGACGCGCGGTGCGCGCGCGCCTGGACGATCGACGACCGCGCACACCTACGGCTATTCGATCAGCCCCGAAGGCGGCGTCACCGTCGGCGCGACCGCGCGAAGCTGGTCCGGCGCGCGCTCGGCGCCTTCGCGGACGCGACCACGTTCACCGGCGGACGCGCGCGCGTACCTGCCGGGCTTCGCGCCGCATCACGTGCTCGCCCTTCGCGCGGCCGGCGGGAGCATCCGAGCGGCGACGTCAGACGTGCGGCGGACGTTTCTGCTCGGCGGCGCCTGGGCCGAATGCTCGAGCACGTCGGACTTCGGCCGCGAGCGCCGTCAGCCTGCTGCGCGGCTTCGGCGCCGACACGTTCGCCGGCAGCCACGTCGCCGTGCTGAACGCGGACTACCGCTTCCCGCTCGCGCGCCCGCAGCGCGGCGTCGGCACGTGGCCGCTCTTCCTTCACACGCTCCACGCCGCGCGTGTTCGCCGACGCCGGCCACGCCTGGACGCGGCGCGTTCGCGCGCGCGCGACGTCAAGACGTCGGCCGGCGCGGAGCTCTCCGCGGACCTCGTCGCCGGCTACTGTCTTCCCGTTCACCGCCACGGTCGGCGCGCGTGGGGACACGACGGCAGCGGCACGCGTCGCCGACGGCGCGACGGTCTACGTTCGAGTCGGCCGCGCGTTCTAGCGTCGCCAAAGCGTTCTGAGACGTTCGCTTCGACTCCGTATAATTGACCGCGCATGAAAAAGAAGTCGCGCTTCCTGCAGACGCCGATCGAGCCGTTCGCCGTCGAGCGCGGGCTCACGGCGGACGAGATCCTCGCGCGCATGGAGCGGATTTCGTTTCAGGGCCGCAATCTCGCCACGGCGCATCGCATCTGGCAGAAGATGCTCGCAGGACGACGTGACGATTTTTCTCGGCATGGCCGGCGCGCTGTCGCGCCGGCGGCCTGCGGCTGATCGTCGCGCATCTGATCGCGCAACCGCTACGTCGACTGCCTCGTCTCGACCGGCGCGAACCTCTATCACGATCTGCACGAGACGCGCGGCCAGCACCACTACCTCGGCTCGCGCGCACGCCGACGATGCGGCGCTGGCGGAGGATCGGATCGATCGCGTCTACGACACGTACGCCAGCGAGGAAGAGTTCATCGGCAACGACAACTGGATCGCCGACTTCGCCGCGACGCTCGAGCACGCGGCCGTACACCACGCGCGAGTTCCTCTACCTGCTCGGCGGCCATCTCTGGAAGACGACCGGGCGCGACGGCATCCTGACCGCGGCCTATCGCGCCAACGTGCCGATTTTCTGCCCGGCGCATCGCCGATTCGTCGATCGGCATGGGCCTGTCGCAGGCGCGGCAGAAGAACGCCGGGCGCCGGCTACATCGACATCATCGGCGACATCGTCGAGTCGGCGAACCTGATCATCCGCCGGCCGCGGACCGCGTCGGTCGTGCTCGGCGGCGGCACGCCGAAGAACTTCATCAACCAGGCGAGCGTGCAGGCCGAGTTCTACAGCGACGAGGTCGGCGGCCACCGCTACGCGCTGCAGATCGTGACCGACGTGCCGCACTTCGGCGGCGCCTCCGGATCGAGCCTCGAGGAGGCGCAGAGCTGGGGCAAGCTGGCCACCGATTCGCGCGCGCGGTGTCGGTGCAGGCCGACGCGACGATCGCGCTGCCGCTCCTGGCGAGCGCGCTCGCGCACGACCGCGCCGCCGCTGCTGGCCGACGCGCAAGACGCCGGTGTTCACCCTGGCCGTCGCGCGTCATGACCGATCGACGGCCAGACCGTTCCCAACGATCGCTTCGAGGAAGTGAATGAATCTGCCGTTTGAGTACGACCGCGTCGCCGTCGGCGAGTTCGGCGGCACGACGCCCGACCACGACCGACTTCGACCACGCCCGCGTCGTCATCCTGCCGGTTCCGCTCGATCGCACGACGTCCTACGTCGCCGGGCACGCGCAACGGCCCGCACGAGATTCTCGTCGCCTCGTCGCACATGGAGCTGTGGGACGAGGAGACCGAGACCGACGTCCACGGCATCGGCATCTTCACGCTGCCGGAGATGGAGTTTCCGTTCGCGACGATGGACGAGGTCGATGGCGGAGATCCGCCGCGTCGCGTCCGAGCTCGTCGACGCGCGGAAAGTTTCCGGTCGTGCTCGGCGGCGAGCACTCGATCACCGGCGCCGGTCGTCGCGGCCGTCGCCGCGACAGTACCCGGGCCTGTCGGTGCTGCAGATCGACGCGCACGCCGATCTGCGCGACTCGTTCATGGGCACGCCGCACAACCACGCGTGCGCGATGCGCCGGGTGCTCGAGTACGCGCGCGACGACGCAGGTCGGCATCCGCAGCCTGTCGCCCGAAGAAGCGGCGGCGGCGCCGACGCTGCCGACCGAGATCTTCTACGACTTCAACATGCGGCAGCGATCCGAACTGGATCGATCGCGTCGTCGACTCGCTCGAGCGAGACCGTCTACATCACGATCGACTGCGACGGCTTCGATCCGGCGATCATGCCGGCGGTCGGCACGCCGGAGCCGGGCGGCCTGTCGTGGTACGAAACGCTGGCGCTGCTGCGGCGCGTGATCGAATCGCGGCACGGTCGTCGGCTGCGACCTCGTCGAGCTGTGCGCCGATGCCGGGCAACGTCGCGCCGAATTTCCTGTGCGCGAAGCTGATCTACAAGATTCTGTCGTACCGGTTCGGTCGGGAAGACGCAGCCGCAGAGCACGCGGTCTAGGTCTTCTTCAGGCTGTCGAGCTCCTTGCGTCGCATCGCCCGATGAACGGCGACTCCGGGATATTCCTCGACGAGCCGGTTGAACGTCTGCTGCGCGTCGGTCCTCTTGCCGGCGTCCAGATACGTCGCGCCCGAGCTGCATCAGGATCGCCGTCGACCGGCAGCGGCCCGTCCTTCCGCTGCGCCGAGCTCCTTGAACGCGTTGATCGCCTGATCGTACTGCCCGGTGCGCGCCTGCGCCTCGGCGAGGCCGAGGCGCGCCATCTGGCCGTAGATGCCGCTGCCCGCGCGAGTCGATCACCTGCTGATAGGTCGTCGCCGCCGCCGACGGCGTTGCCGAGCGCCATGTAGGTCGCCGCCTGCTGATAGCGCGCGAAGAGCCCGGCATCGGTCGATGGATACGCGTCGGCGGCGATCTTGAACTTCGTCAGCGCGGCCTGCGCGCGCTCGCGTTCGGTCGGAAAGCTCAGCGCCCGGATTCGGCGTGCCCGGCGCCGGCGGCGGGCCGATGCGCGCCTCCTCGACCGTCAGCGCGTCGGCGAGCAGCGCGTGGCGCGCGACTCTGTCCGGTCGCGCCAGACGAAATAGGCGATCCCCACCGCCGCTACGACGACCAGCGCGACGACGACCATCGTCAACTCGCGCGACTTCGCCTCCATGACGTTGCGCGCCTGCTTCGTCATCCGCTCGAGCTCGTTCTGCTTCAAGTGGTGACGTTCGGTTCTCTTCATGAAATGCCTTCGGCCCCGCTGCTTGCGTTCGATTGTGTGATGACCGTCAATTGTCGGCCATTTCCGCCTCGAACAGCAAGCGCGGGGGCTGAGAACTACAACTCAGAACTCAGAACTGAGAACTGAGAACTGAGAGGTTCAGGCTGCATGCCTACTAGAGCTGACTCGTGTCGGTCTGGTTGCTGATCTGCAGATCCCAGCCGTCGGGATCCTTCACATGGAAGCTCTTGAATTTGTCGCCGACCATGTCGGGCCGCGGTGCCAGACCACGCCGCTCGAGCTCGGCTTTCACCTTGTCGGTGTCCCACGGCTGGACGCCGAACGAGATGTGATCGATCACGGCGTTGACGGGCGGCCGATCGCCGCGTCCCTGGCCCTGCGCCGCTGCTGTGGCCGCCGGTGCCTGAGTTGCCGCGCCCGCGGCCGCATTCGCGCCGCCGCGGCCGTTCGGGTTGAACTTGTTCCGGATGATGATGCCGCCGATGTCGCCGATCTTCATCGTGCACTGACGCTGGCCATCGTCCTTGATGATCTGCCACCCCATGAGATCGCGATAGAACGCCGTGCTGCGGCGATAGTCGGTGCACTGAAAGGAAATGTGATCGAGCCAGACCGTTTTCCACGGCGCCGGATCTTTGGGCGCCGGAATCATCGACGCGGCCTGACCGCCTGTCGTGCCTTGCGCGAGCGCCGTTCCGCCCGGCGCGAGCGCAGCGGCGGCAACGGCGAGGCTCTGAATCAGCTGGCGGCGCGTCATCTTGCCTTTTTCGAAATCGTCGAGCAGTCCGTCGATGAGTTGTTCCATGATCAGTCCTCTTCGCGTCGGTACATGTGACGCACTGTGGCCCTTCGAAAAAATACTACACCTCTTCACGCCGCACCGGATTCGTGCGCCCTTTTCAGCGTTCGGAGGCCGCCGGCAGGTCGACGCGCGTCGATCTGGGCGCGGCGGCATCAGCGGTGTGGCGCGAAGACAGATACGCGGCGATCGCCAGCATGTCGTCACCGGTCAGGTTCGCGACGACGAGCTTCATCAGTTGCGCCGACGGACCGTTGCGAGCGCCCTGCCGCATGTCGAACAGCTGGCGCGCAAGGTAACTCGGCGAGCGACCGGCAATCGGCGGCACGTCGGCCACGCCCATCAGGTCCAGCCCATGGCAGGTCGTGCACGCCGTTGTCTTTCCCTTGAACGATCGTGTTGCGGACGACGCGCATGCCGCCGGTCATCACGAGGTCCTCGCCCTTCTTGATGCTGCCGACAGGCACGTACGCGAGGAACCCGGAGTGCGGATTGCGATACGTTTCCGCCTGTTCCTCGTTCTCAGGCACTTCGATGATGCGGCCGGCAATCGGCTCGATCCCGGTCCGGCGTGATCGGGAGGAACAGGTTGCCCGATATGCGTGTCTTCGGGACGAGGTTCGTTTCGACGACTCGGATCCACGGCGTCCATCTGATCGCCGCGAAGTATTCGGCGGCCGCGCGGATCTCGTCGTCGGTCATCGCCTTCGCGAGGTCGATCATCGTCGGCGTATTCGGCTTCCGCGGATCGGCCGTGTAGCGCAGGCCCTTCCGGAAGTCGTCGATCTGCCGCACGAAGTACCGCGACCGGCAGCGCGGCGGGTGCCGCGTTCTCCGGTCGGCCGTGGCCATTCGGCAGATGGCACGAGGCGCAGCCGCGCCGCGCGGCGCCGAGCCGCGACCGGGCCGTGAGCGACGACGTCGGGCATCGGCGGATGATCGCCGGGAAACCAGTCGATGACGTTCTGACCATCGCGAATGTCGACCAGCGAATACTGGGCGCGGCTCCCGTCGAGACGTCTCGGCCTTGTTTGTTCGTCAGCGTCCTGATTGGGGCGCAGATCTGCGATTCGGCAGCGCCTGCGGCTTGCGCTTTTTCGCCCGGCTTGGCAGGCGACGTGAAACCGTAGGCCCATAACGGTTCGCCCGTCAGGTCCACGACCCGAGACGGCATCTCGGGGCTTGGCGCCTCGCCGGTGGCCGGCTTCACGGGAACGTCACTGCGCTGCACGCCGAGGCTGCGCGGCGTCGGGGCTCGGTCATAGAGCCGTTGGACAAATGCCCCCATGGCGAAGCAGACGAGGGCGATGGTCACGATGCGGGTACGGGACGTCACAACGGCAAGATGCTACAACGGCCAGCCGTGATAACGTCAGCCCGGCTCGTTCTTGCAAATGAGGTTGCGGATGCGATGGATTCTCTTGGTGGCTGGCATTTCGGTGCTGTCGGTGGGCTGTTCTCGGCGCGTCCGCCCCCGCGGATAAGGCGGCGCCGCAGGCCGCGCCGAAGAAAACGCTCGGCATTCGTCCAGCCGGCGACGAAACGATTCACCCGGATCCGAGCAAGGTGTCCGACGAACTGAAGAACGGTGTACCGCTACATCGACGATCACATCGACGAGCACGTCGAGAACCTTCAGAAGTGGGTGCGCCAGCCGAGCATCTCGAACAGCGGCGAAGGCATCCCCGAATCGGCCGAGATGGTGAAAGGCTTCTTCGAGCAGCTCGGGTGCCAGGAATCGCGCGTGTACGACGTCGGCGTCACGGAATGGGGCGCTCCCGGCAATCCCGTGGTCTACGCGAAATGCGACGAAGGCGCGCCGCGCACCGTGGCGATCTACTGGCAATACGACACGATGCCGGTCACGCAGCCCGATGCCTGGTCCGTCGCCGCCGTTCGAGGGCCGCATCGTCGAACAGGCGCCGTTCAAGAAAGTGCTGATCGCGCGCGGAGCGGCGAACTCGAAGGGCCCCGAGCTCGCGTATTGGAACGCGCTCATGTCGATCAAGGCGGTGACCGGCAAGCTGCCGGTGAACCTCGTGTTCGTCGCTGAAGGCGACGAGGAGCGGATGGACATCGGCCTCCGCAAGTTCGTGAAGGATCATCCTGCGTTCTTCGATCACGTCGACGCGCTCATCGGCGAAGGCGGCGACCAGGCGCCGAGCGGCGGCGCCGGCATCGGCGGCGGCTCGGAAGGATGCGTGTACTTCGAGCTGACGACGAGCGGCAAATCCTGGGGCCGCGGCCCGGTGCAATCCGACATCCACGGCGCCAACAAACGCGCCGTCGACAGCCCGGCGTGGCGCCACATGAAGATGCTCGCGTCGCTCGTGTCCGACGATGGGAATACGCCGCTCGTGAAGGGGTTCACCGACGGCATTCAGCCGCTGTCGCCGCAGGAGAACGAGCGGCTCAAGAAAGAAGCCGAGAAGACCGACATGAAAGTCGCGGCCGAGAACATCGGCGTCGCGCGGTTCATCGCGGACGATGCGTTCACGATGCAGAAGATGGCGCAGTACGGCATCTCGTTCAATCTCGACGGCATCTGGGGCGGCAACATGTACGCGGGCGGCGCCGGCGCGATTCTGCCGAACAAAATCACGTCGAAGCACAACATCCGCTACGTGCCGAAGATGAACGGACTCGACATCGTCAAGCGCATCCGCGAGCAGCTGGATCGCAACGGCTACAAGGACGTCGAGCTGAAGATGATCGGCGACGTGCCCTGGTCGAAGATGTCGTACGACACCGAGATCGCGCGCGCGGTGAACACGGACGTACGAGATCATGGGCATCCCGCACGGCGCGCCGGCCGACTACTCGTCGATCCTCGGCGGCTACTGGCCGGCGTATCTCTTCTCGAACGAAGAAGTCGGCATGCGCGTCGCGCCAGTGAAGATGCCGATCGTGATCGGCGGCGCCGGCCGCGGCGGCAACGCGCACGCGGCCAACGAGTACTTCGTCATCGAAGGCGCCGGCAAGGTCTACGGCATGGCGGGCGCCGAGAAGGCCGCCGCGACGATCATCTATAACTTCGCGGGCAAGAACGGTGACAAGCAGTGACTGGTCGGTGGTTGGTGGCTAGTGGCGGTGGTTGGTGGTGGTGGCTGGTGGTTGAGTGGCTGGTGGTTAGTGGCTGGTGGTTAGTGGCTGGTGGTTAGTGGCTGGTGAGTGGCTGGTGACTGTGAATAAGTGACTGATGACTGTGAATAAGTGACTGATGACCGACGACTTGCGACTGATGACTGCATTGGCGCGCCCGGGCAGATTTGAACTGCCGGCCCCCCGCTTAGGAGGCGGGTGCTCTATCCCCTGAGCTACGGGCGCTTGAGGCTGACCGAGCGCGTAGTTTATCAAAGCCCACGAAGGTATCGATGCAGAGATGGCTTCCGGCACTGATTACGATCGCGCCGCTCCTTGCGGCATCGGCTTCTCTCGGATATCGGGTCAGCGCGCAGGCACCATCGACCGGCCCGATGCGCGTCGCGCTGCTCGTCGACACGAGCGAGGCGACTGCGCCCGCGATCAGCCAGCTTCGTACCGGGGTCGTCGCGTTCATCGATGCGCTGCCGCCCGAGCACGAGATCGCGCTGGTGAGTACTGGAAGACGTGTTCAGGTGCGCGTGCAGCCGACGATTGACCGCAAGAAATTGTTAGCGGGTGCCAATGGGCTGCTGTCCGACGGCGGCGCCACGCCGCTCGCCGACGCGCTGCTTGAAGTGAACGACCGATTCATGAAAAAAGCCGACCACCCGGTGTTCGTCATCGTGACCGGCGACGGCCCCGACAGCAGCATCCGTACCGACGATCAGGCGTTCAACGGATTTCTTCAAGCAGCTGCAGACGAAGCTGATCCCGGCCCATGCCATCGTGCTGAAGTACAAAGGCAACGGCATGTCCGAAGCGATTGCCAGCCTGGTGGTCCGCGCGTCAGGTGGACGGTATCAGACGATGAGTGATGGTAAGGCGCTTCCAGAAAGGATGAAAGCGCTGGCCGAGCTCGTCGCGCAAGGCCAGTAACCCATCACGCCAAACCGCTGGGCTCTCACCAGACGCGCCGAAGGAATACTCCCCGCGACTTCACACCCGCCGACACGCCGATCTGAGTGGACGGGCTGGTCGAATGCGACCGAAGGCCGTCCCAGAGGATGATGCCGCCGGTTCCGGCTACTGCCAGGCCCGTGATCAACTGACTCTTAGAGAAGGTCGAGCTCTCCGACGTTCCGATGACCGTGCTGGTTGTCGTCGTCTCGCTCGACTTCGCCGCCACAGCCGCGCCGACTGCGACCGCGCCACCACCAATCAGCACTTTGACGAGACGGCCGGTCGACCAGTCTTCCGCCTGCGCGGCGGCGGGAACGAGCAGCAGCGCCACGAGCAGCCCCGCAAGAGTTTTCCGCATGCAAAACCTCCACATTCCGCGAAGGCATAAGCAATGCGGACGCCACGCGAAAGGCGCGACGCGCGAGATTAGAGGATGAGCTCGGCTAGGAAGAGCGGGGGTGAGCGCCTGGAGCGCTTTCGCGATGCGGACGTATTCCTCGTAGCGGCGCTGGTACATGTCCAGCTTCTCGCGCTCGACCGCGTCCACCTTCGCGCGCAGCAACGGCGAGCCGCTCGACGCGGCGACATCGTGCTCCGCGGCGAGCGCCTTCAACTTGAACTCCGCATCGTGCGCGCGCTCCCACGACAGCCACTCGGCCGTCCACCGCGCATGCGCGGACTCGATGTCATCGTCTGTGAAAGGAAACGTCCGCCCGGCCGCCCGATCGAGCGCCGCGAAATCATCCGGCAGCAGGCGTCGCGCGGTTGCGGCCAGCGGCTGCCACGTGAGCAGCGCGCGAGGATCAGCCTGCGCAGCCGCGAGTGCCGGTGCGAATGTCTGGAGCAGCTGCGCGCTGCGCGCGCGCGCCGATTCCTCGCGCGTCAGCATCAGCTCGCCCGCGATCCCTCGAGCGGCCCACAGGAGCGCCGCGGCGATGATGCACGCGCCGACGAATAATCCGAGCGCCTCTGCCACCTGCCCGGCCTGCCCTGCTCGTGCTAGTAGCGCAGCACGGTGTGAATGGTTTCACCCGGCAGCTTCGCGCGCCCGTTGAGCGCGACGAGCTCGATGAGAAACGCCAGCGCGTGAACCTCGCCGCCCTGCCGCTTCACGAGGTCCATCGTCGCGCGCGCGGTGCCGCCGGTCGCAAGCAGATCGTCCACGATCAGCACCCGCTGCCCGGATCGCACGGCGTCGTCGTGCATCTCGAGCGAGTCCGTGCCGTACTCCAGGTCGTAGGTCGCGCGCACGGTCTTCGATGGCAGCTTGCCCGGCTTGCGGACCGGGATGAAACCGGCACCGATGCGATCGGCCACCGCCGCGCCGAAGATGAAGCCGCGGCTTTCGATGCCGACGACGACGTCGATGCCCTGGTTCAGAAACGGCAGCGCGATCGCAGTCGATCGCGGCGCGAAAGCCGGCCGGCTCCTGCAGCAGCGTGGTGATGTCGTAGAACAGAATCCCGGCTTTGGGAAAGTCGGGGACGTGCCGAATCTTCGCTTTGAGATCGTTCATATGTCCTATGCCGCGCTACTTGACCGAGAAGCCGGTCGCGTTGCCGCCTGGCGCGATGTGATCCACTTCGATGTCGTCGACGCGTGCGCCGGGTGGACCATGCCGAATGTGGCGCTCGAAGCGATCGACGGCTTCGGCATCGCCCTCGGCCATGATCTCGACGCCGCCCTCGGTGAGATTCCGCACCCAGCCGTGCAGGCCTTCGCGCCGCGCTGCGTCCTCGGTGAAATACCGGAAGCCGACGCCTTGAACGCGTCCGCTGATCGTGTAGTGCCGCGCGACGCGCATGCAGAGCGCGTATGATAGCATGCGTGATTTTGGACGGACCGAACCGCTGGCGTGGCTGACGAAACATCGACTCCGACGCTCAAGCGTCTCCTCCTCGGCAAACCGATTCCGTCGAGCCTCGCGCATCACGAGCGCCTGTCTCGCGTCACGGGCCTGGCGGTGCTCTCCTCCGACGCGCTGTCGTCGGTCGCGTACGCGACCGACTTCATCATCGTCACGCTCGCGGTCGCCGGGGCACAGGCGTTCGGCTACGCGATTCCGATCAGCCTCGTCATCGCGACGCTCCTGGCCATCGTCGCCTTCTCCTATCGGCAGACGATTCACGCCTACCCGACCGGCGGCGGCGCCTACATCGTCGCGAAGGAGAACATCGGCGCCGACGCCGGGCCTGATTGCCGCGGCGTCGCTGCTCGTCGACTACACGCTGACCGTCGTCGGTCAGCATTTCGGCCGGCGTCCTCGCGATCACGTCGGCGTTCCCGCGCCTCGATGCGTACCGCGTCGAGATGTGCCTCGCGTTTCTGGCGATCCTCACGGTCGGCAACCTGCGCGGCATTCGCGAGTCGGGACAGCATCTTCGCGGTGCCGACCTACTTCTTCGTCGGTCAGCATCTTCGTGCTGATCGCTCGCCGGCCTGTATCCGCTACGTCACCGGCGGCATCGTGCCGGTGAGCGTGCCGCTGCCGCCGACGCCGGCATCAGCCGCTGACGACGTTCCTGCTGCTGACCGCGTTCGCCAACGGCTGCACGGCGATGACCGGCGTCGAGGCCGTGTCGAATGGCGTGCCCGCGTTTCGTCCGCCCGAGTCGAAGAACGCCGTCGGCGACGCTGGTCGCGATGGCCGTCGCTCGCGATCACGATGTTCGTCGGGCATCACCGTTCCTGGCGCACGCTTACAAAGTGATGCCGACCGAAGCCGAGTCGGGCGTCTCGCAGCTCGGCCGCGCGATCTTCGGCAGCAATCGGTCCTCTACTACCTCGCTCCAGGCGGCGACGACGCTGATCCTCGTGCTCGCGGCGAACACGGCGTACGCGGACTTCCCGCGCCTGGCCTCGATCGTCGTCGCGCGATCGCTACCTGCCGCGGCAGTTCATGAACCAGGGCGACCGGCTCGCCTTCTCGAACGGCATCCTGGTGCTCGTCGGTCTTCGCCGCGATCCTCATCATCGCGTTCCGCGGCGACACGCAGTCGCTGCTGCCGCTCTACATGATCGGCGTCTTCATCTCGTTCACGCTGTCGCAGGCCGGCATGGTGATCCACTGGCGCCAGACGAAGGAGCCGGGCTGGAAAACGAGCGCCGCTCATCAACGGCTTCGGCGCCGCCGTCACCGGTCATCGTTCTGATCATCGTCACGGTCACGAAGACGCTCGAAGGCGCCTGGATCGTCCTGCTGCTGATTCCGATGATCGTCGCGCTGTTCAAGGCGACGCGCCGTCACTACGATCACGTCGGCGTCGCAGCTGACGCTGCAGGGGCTACGCGCCGCAGCGCCGCGTGCACAACACGGTGATCATCCCGATCGGCGGCATCCAGCGCGCGGTCGTCGAGGCGCTGCGCTACGCGGAAACGCTGTCCGACGATGTGCGCGCGATTTATGTGGACGTCGACCCGGCGGGCACCGAGCAGATCAAGAGGGACTGGGAGACCTGGGGCGGACAGGTGCAACCTCGTCGTGCTGCCGTCACCGTTCCGTTCGGTGATGGAGCCGCTGCTCGAATACATCGAACGAGGTCGAAACCGAGCGGCCCGACGATTACGTGACGGTCATCCTGCCGGAGTTCGTGCCCGCGCGCTGGTGGCAGCACCTGCTGCACAACCAACGCGCGCTGCTCATCAAAGGCGCGCTGCTCTTCCGCCCGAACACGGTCGTCACGAGCGTTCCGTTCCACCTCGCGAAGTAGCGGAGTCCGACTGCCGCGGCGTCACGTCAGGTCCGCGAAGAACGGAACGGCCCGCACGCCGATCGCGCCGACGAGGCACAGGAGCGCGGGCAGCGCGAACCACTGGTACACCGGCGCGTCGCGCACCATCACCTTGTTGACCAGATAGCCTTTCTCGATCGAGTCGATCGCGTGCGATGCGGCGATCAGGTCGGCGGCGGAGTTGGCGTTGAAATACCGTCCGCCGTCGCGCACGATCGTCAGCAACAAGGCGCGGACGTCCGGCTTCTGCCGGAGCTGCTCTTCGAGAGCGACGCCGATGAAGTGCACGCGGATGTTGGCGCGCCGCGACTCGGCGAGCGACGTCGAGCGGATCGCGGCCGCGGTTGTTCTCGCCGTCGGTGAACAGCACGATCACCTGATGCCCGCGCGGTCCCATTCGACTGCCGCGCCAGCAGGTAGTTGGCCAGCGCGAGGCCGTCGCCGATCGCCGTCTGCCCCTCGCCCTGCAGAATCTGCTCGTCCACCATGTCGATGTAGTGCAGCAGGTAATCGTGATCGAACGTCAGCGGGCTGACGACGTAGGCGTTGTCGGAGAAGACGACGATCCCGATGCGATCGTCGCGCCGCGCGCGGACGAATGCCCGCATCGCATCCTTGGTCGCCTCCAGACGCGTCTTGCCCGATCTTGCGATGCAGATTCTTCGCGAGCGCCTCCATCGACGGCGGCTCCATCTCCTCCTGCATGCTCGACGAGAGGTCGAGCACCATCACCATGTCGAGGCCGCGCGAACGCACCTCGCCTTCCGAGTACGGCAGCACCGGCTCCATCAGAGCGACGCAAATGAGCGCCAGCGCGGCGAGCAGGAGCGCGAGCGGCAGCCGCCGAAGGACCGACGCGCGATACGTCCGCGCGTTCAGCCAGCGGACGGTTGTCGTCGCGGCGAACGGCCGCGGCGCAGCCATAGCCGCGCGGCAAGAGACCGCGACGATGGCCGCCGAGCAGCCACCATCCGAGCTCGGGCTGAAGAAACCGCATCCGTTACCTGACGGCGAGCATCTGCTCCGTCCGGTCGAGCGCGTCGCGGCACGCATCGGCTGGCGGCAGCGCGTCGGTCGGCGCGTAGCGCGCGCGCTCGCATTCGAGCCAGCAGCGCCGTGACGTCGTCCGGCGGCACGCGCGACTTCGTCCGACCGAGCGCCGGCTCGACTTCGGCCGGCGTCAGCGCCAGGCCCGGGCACGCCGCAGGCGTCGCGAAGATGTTCGCGGACGATTGTGTTCATCTTGCTGTAGGCGTCGCGCCGCCCCTCGGGCGTCGCTGAGATCGAGCGCGCGCGCGGCCTCGAGCGACGTGCCTCCTCCTGCTGCCCTGCTTCGCGCTTCGAGCGCCGGACGCGCGGCCGCCGGCTCGCGCACGAGGCCGGCCACCCAGAAGAGCGCCGGCGCCATCGAGACGATCACGAGCGCCCGTGCCGATCGCCTGCGCATGCGCGAGCAGCCGCGGCCGCGCGCTCGGCGCCGCGCGCTGTCGCGCAGCGCATAGGACTCCTGCGCGTCGGGCAGCATGCTGCGAAACGCGAGCGGTTCGCCGGGGACCGGCACTTCGCCGGCGGGCGCCGCGTCCTCGAGCCGCTGGCCGGCGCGCGTTCGGTAATATCGCGCCGACATCGGCGCGATCGTCAGCGCCGCGCTGAGTCGACGTGATACGTCGTCAGGATGATACCGGAACGGTGCAGATCGTCCGCCGTCGGGCCGTGTCCTGCGCGACGTCTCGGTCGACGCATGTCGAGACCGTCGAGCTTCAGCTTGTCTCTCGACAGATCGTCGTCCAGGACGTCGACGCCCGGCGCGCAGATGACGTCGACTGTGTAGGTCACCGATCGCCCACCCACACGGCGGTGCGATCGACCGACGCCTCACCTCGACGTCGCGCTGTCTTCGGCTGGCGCAGGCGCCGGGGCCGCAGGCGGGCGCCGCCGGGCGGCGGCTGCGATCGCCGCCTGCAGCACGGGTACCGGTCATGACCGCGCCGCACGCGACGGCGCAAATCGAGAGCAGCCAGGCAGCGCTTCACGCTTTCATCCTCTTCGCAAACAGCGACAACACCGGCTCCACCGGACTCTGATCGGTCGGCACGAACACGTGGTCCATCGGCACGCGATAGAACGCGCGCGTCAGCGCGTCGCGCCGCTCGCGCGCCGCCTCGGCGTAACGGCGCCGCGCGCGGTCGCTCAGCCCGAGCGCCACCTCGCGGCCCGATCTCGATGTCGCGCACGCTGCATGTAGCCGCCGCCGGCCGGCAGCGCACGCTCCGGCCGGATCCTCGGGCACGACGGCGATGACGTCGTGACGCGCGGCGAGCATCGCCAGCTCGCGGCTCTCGAGCACGTCGTCGTCGGTCATGAAATCGGACACGATGAACACGACGCTCATGCGCTTCAGCGTCTTCACCAGATGCTCGATCGCCGGCATCATCAGCGTCGCGCGCCGCCGCCAGCCCGACGCTTCGGTCCGCTCAACACGTCCCAGCACTTCTGCAGCACCGACCACGCGGCCGCGCGCGTGCGCCGCGGCGGCGTCGACATCAGCACGCGGTCGGCGAACGCCAGAAGCCCGGTGTTGATCTGATCGGACAGCGCGGAGAACACGAGCGAGCCGGTGATGAACGTCATCGCTTCCCTCTTCGAGTACTGCGACGCTGCCGAGCTCCATCGATCGCGACACGTCCATCGCGATCATCACGTTCAGCTCGCGCTCGGCGTGCGTGTGCCGGACGAACGGCGCGTCCATGCGCGCGGTCACGTTCCAGTCGATCCGCCGGACGTCGTCGCCGGGGCGGTACGGCTGGTGCTCGTCGAAGTCGAAGCCCGGGCCGCGCAGCGGGCTCTGGTAGGCGCCCACGCGCTGGTTGCGGATCTTCTTCGCCGTGTAGACCTCGATGTAGCGGAGCTCGTGCATCACGTGCTCGGGGATCATGGAATCGGCACCGCCCGCAGCAGCTCGTTGAGGATCTCGTCGGCCTCGACGTTCTTCGGCCTGCGCGCGCACGGTGCGCGCGATGCGGTGCCGCGCCGTGTCGCAGAAGATCTCCTTCACGTCCTCGGGCAGCACCCACGTGCGGCCGTGCATGAACGCGGTGACGCGCGCCAGCGCCAGCACGTGCTGGTACGAGCGCGGCGAGATGCCCGAGCAGCAGCAGCTCCTTCAGATCGGCGCGGCCGACCTCTTCCGGCGTCCGCGTCGCGCGGCCGAGCCGGACGATGTACTCGAGGATCTTGTCGTCGATGAACACGGTGGCGCGGATGAACTCGCGCAGCACGTTCACGTCGGCCGGCGAGACGCGCTGCTCGATGCGTCGTCTCCGACGAGGCGCACGTGCAGCATGTCGACTTCCTCGCCCTGCGCTCGGATAGCCGACCCGCAGCATCATCGAGAAGCGATCGAGCTGCGCTTCCGGCAGCGTGTAGACGCCTTCCTGCTCCACCGGATTCTGCGTCGCGAGCACCCAGAACGGATCGTCGAGCGGGAACGTCGTGTCGGCGAGCGTGACCTGCCGCTCCTGCATCGCTTCGAGCAGCGCGCTCTGCGTCTTCGGCGTCGCGCGGTTGATCTCGTCGGCGAGCAGGATGTTGGTGAAGATCGGCCCCTGCTCGATGCGGAACGTCGCGCGTCTTCGCGTCGTAGATGCGCGTGCCGAGGATGTCGGCCGGCAGCAGGTCGGGCGTCAGCTGAATGCGCTGGAACTTCGCCGAGATCGCCTGCGCCAGCGTCGTCGCCGTGAGCGTCTTGGCGACGCCCGGGCACGCCTTCGAGCAGCAGGTGCCCGCAGCCGGCGCGCGCCTGCCCGCGCGACGCGGCGAACGGGATCGCGGCGAAGAGGCCCGTCAGCAGCCGTCGGATCAGCATGTGCTGCCCGACGATGACCTTGCCGATTTCGCTGCTCGAGGCCGGCGATGACGCCGCGCGGCGTGCTCGGTGGTAATCGTGGTGCTCAGTAGTCACAGTTGTCACAGCAGCAGCCACAAGGCGGCGACGGCGGCCCCCGCGACCGCCAGCCCCGCCGGATACAGATCGCGATACTCGGTCGTCGTCCGCCAGCCGACGACGCGCCGCTCGCCGTTGACGATCGCGTGATCGCCTCGCGCCAGCTCGCCGCCGGTGCGTCGACCGGACGTAGCGCCCGCCGGTGATCGCGGCGATCTGCCGCAGCGTCGCCTCCGAGAACTTCGTCTTCACGACGCGCCCCTGCTTCGTCGCGCAGCGGCGTCTCGCTTGCCGTCGGGCCGCAGCATCGGGCACGGCGACCGTCGTCGTCCGACCGATGCCGATGCAGTGCACGTGAAAGCCTTCGCGTGCGGTAGACGGTTCAGCTGCCGGTTCAGCTCCTGCGCCGTAGTCCTCGCCGTCGGAGATGAGCAGGAAGACCTTGCGGGTCGGCCGATTGTCCTTGCTGCGCCACTTCCATCGCGCTCTTCAGCGCGGCGCCGATGTCGGTGCCGAGGAGCGTCTGCGGATCGCCGTCGATCCAATCGAGATAGAACGACGACCGTGTCGAGTCCCTCGTCAGATACGACAGGATCAGCGACGCGTCGGCGAACCCGACGAGGCCGACGCGATCGATGCCCTCCGGCTTGTGCGTGCAGAAAGTTGCGGATCTCGAGCGTCGCGCGCGAGAAGCGCGACGGCTTGATGTCGTGCGCGCGCATCGACGCCGACCGATCGAGCAGGATGACGAGATCCTGGCGCTCGAGCTCGGGCATCGCGCTGCGCCAGCACGCACCTGCGGGCCGCAGCCAGCGCGAACACGAGCGCGGCGCCGGCCAGCAGCGTGACGGCGAGCACGCCGGCCTCACGCAGCCACGTCGAGCGGCGCGACAGCGCGGCGAAGCGCGGCGCGATCGGCGCGCGGCGCCGCGCGGCGCGCACGTACGCATAGCGCAGCGCCCAGCACGCCACGAACACGGGCAGCAGCTGCCACCAGCGCGCGAGTCGAGATCGAGAAACCGCATGCGCGCTGGGCATCAGCCGACGCGTTTGGCCGGCTTGCCCGCCGTCGTCGGCGGGCGCAGCAGCTGCATCAGCTGCTTGGGCGGCGTCTTCGGCTGCTTGCGCAGGTCGGCGGCGAGCCGGGTGGTCAGCTCGAAGTCGTACTTCGTGTCCCAGTCGGCGGGCGCAGCCTCGACGGCCTTGTGCAGCTCCTCCTCCGCGCGGCTCAGCCAGCCGAGCTCGGCTTCGGGCTTCTCCTCGACGCTCGCTTTCTCGAAAGAACGCGCAGCCGGCAAGAAGTGCGGCGACGCCTGCGTCCGGCGAGCGCTCCGCCTTGTCGATCGTCTCGTCGAACCGCCCCGGCGTATACAGCGCCCAGAGATGGTTGGCGACGCGTTGATTGTAGTCGCGCGGCGAACAGCTGCCGCGTCGCCGGCACGGCGTCGAATCGCGTCCTCGGCGAGCGTGTAGCTGGCAATCGCGCGATCGAGCTGGCCCGCGGCCAGCGTCGGCGTCGCCTTCGGCGATCGACTTGCGACCACCGCGCGTAGCCGAGGGCGGTGGCGCCCACGGCAAGAGCGACGACGGCCACGACGGTTCCAAATGATTTGAGCATCGAGACAATCGTCTCCCGTTCCTGTCGCCTTCCCGCTACTGCGGGTTCGTCGTCGGCTTCCCGGCCTTCGGGTCGAGCGGCTTCGCCTCGATCGGCGCGAGCTTCTGCTTCTTCAACAGCTGGTTCACCTGCGGCAGCGTGGTCTTCACGGTGTTGTCGAGAATCTCCAGCTGCGCGCGAGCCGCGTCGACAGCATGTCGAATACTTCCTCGCTCTGCTCGGTCGGCTGCATGTCGGCGCTCTCGATCACGCCCTGCAGCGCGGCGATCTTGTTGTTCAACTTGATCGGGAAGTTCAGCGGATCCTGGCTGCTCTGGCAGCTTCACCTGGTAGATCTCGCCCTCGATCGCGCTCAGCGCTTCTTCGAGTTCGTCGAGCGCCTTCGCGGTCGGGCGCCGGCTTCGCGTCGAGCTTGCTCTTGCGGTCCTCGATCTGCGGCTTGATGCCGCGCACGAGCAGCACCGCCTCGTTCGCCTCGCTGTGCGCTTGTCGCGGACCTTCATCGCGAGGTCGAACTGCTTCTGCAGATCCTGCATCGGTGACGTCCTTCGAGCAGGTGCGGCTCGCGCCGGATCGCGAACGGCTGCGTCTGCGACTCGCCGTCCGCGGTGACGCGCACCTGATAGCTGCCGGGCGGCGCGAGCGGCCCGCGCGTATCTGGCGGCCCACATGATCATGCCCGGGAAAATCGACCGCGCCCGGGTAGCGCATGTCCCAATTCAGGCGGTGCAGGCCGGCCGCCACCGGCGGCTGCGGCTCCGGCGGCCGCCGAACGGCCGTCGTCCGGCGCGCCGTCGGCCGGCGGTTTGCTTCTCGGCGTCGGCCGGCGTGCCGGTGAACGTGCGAATCACCTTGCCCTGCGCGTCGAGGAACTCGATCGTGACCTTCTGCGCCGGCTGCTTCAGGTAGTAGTCGATCGCGAGCGCTGCGATCGAGCCCGCGCAGCACGTCGTCCGGCTTGAACAGATGCAGATTGCTCGTCGTCTGCATGCCGCCACTGCCGCAGCGGCGAGATGTTGTCCATGATGTAGAAGCCGCGGCCGTGCGTCGCGATGACGAGGTCGCGCTCCTCGACCTCGATGTCGTGCACCGGCGTGTCCGGCAGGTTCTGCCGCAGCGACTGCCAGTTCGCGCCATCGTCGAACGAGACGTAGATGCCGTGCTCGGTGCCGAGATACAGCAGCTTCGCGCGCTTGCGGATCTTCGCGGATCGCGCGCGCGAAATCGTTCGGCCGATGCCGTTGACGATCTTCGTCCACGTCTCGCCGTAGTCGTCGGTCCGGTAGACGTACGGCTTGAAGTCGTCCTGCTGATAGCGATTGGCGGCGACGTACGCCGTGCCCGGCACGGAACGGCGACGCCTCGATCAGGCTGATGCGCGCGAAGTCGCGGCAGATCCTTCGGCGTCACGTTCTTCCAGCTCTTGCCGCCGTCGCGCGTGACCTGCACGTAGCCGTCGTCGGAGCCCGCCCAGATCAGGTTGCCGTCCTTCGGCGACGGCGCGATCGTGAAGACGTCGCGTAGGTCTCGACGCCGGTCTTCGTCCTTCGTGATCGGGCCGCCCGACGCGCCCATCGTCTTCGGATCGTGACGCGTCAGGTCCGGGCTGATCCGCGTCCAGCTCTGGCCTTCGTTCGTCGCTTCCAGACGTGCTGCGAGCCGACGTAGAGCACGCGCGGGATCGGTCGGCGCGATACACGATCGGGAACGTCCACTGGAAGCGCTCGGCGATGTCCTTCGACGCGTAGCCCATCGGATTGTCGGGATACGGATTGACTGCGCGCAGCTGGCCGGTCTTGCCGGTCGAAGCGCGTGATCAGGCCGCCGTAGCTGCCGGCGTAGAAGATGTCGGGATTGCGCGGATCGTTGGCGATGTAGCCGCTCTCGCCGCCGCCCACCGAGTAGAACACGCGGTCGGCGCCGCCGCCCGCCGAGGCCGCCGCCGGCCGGCTGGCTCGACACGCACGCCGTGCTGTTGTCCTGCTGCGCGCCGCAGACGTGATACGGCACGTGCGTCGGTCGTGATCACGTGGTAGAACTGCGCCGTCGGCATCGTCCTGGTCGGTCCAGGTCTCGCCGCCGTTGACCGAGACGTTCGCGCCGCCGTCGTTCGCCTCGATCATCCGGTTCGGATTCGTCGGATGCGATCCACATGTCGTGGTTGTCGCCGTGCGGCGCGCCGCATCGGCGTCCACGTCTTGCCGGCGTCGGTCGATTTGTATGAAGCTGACGTTCAGCACGTAGACGAGTGTCCTTGTCCTTCGGATCGGCGAAGACGCGCGTGTAGTAGAACGCGCGCTGGCGCAGGTCGCGGTCGCTCGTTCACCTTCTTCCACGTCGCGCCGGCATCGTCGGACGAGAAGAAGCCGCCGTCCTCGGCTTCGATCTGCGCGTAGACGCGATTGCGAATCGGCGCCGGAGACCGACGACGCCGATCTTGCCGAGCACGCCCTTCGGCAGGCCGGGATTGCGCGAGATCTCGGTCCAGTGATCGCCGCCGTCGGTCGACTTGAAGAGGCCGCTGCCCGGGCCGCCGCTCGACATCATGTGCGGCGTTGCGGAACGCCTCCCACAGCGCGGCGTACAGCACGTGCGGGTTGTTCGGGATCGATGACCAGCTCGATCGCGCCGGTCTTGTCGTCGCGGAACAGAATCTTCTCCCACGTCTTGCCGCCGTCCTTCGACCGGAAGACGCCGCGCTCGGGATTCGGCGCCGCGTGATGGCCGAACGCCGCGACGTACACGAGGTCGGGATTGGTCGGGTGGACGCGGATCTTGCGAGATGTCCTGCGTCTCGGCGAGGCCGATGTGCGTCCACGTCTTGCCGGCGTCGGTCGACTTGTAGGCGCCGTCGCCCTGGATGATGTTGCCGCGGATGTCGGCCTCGCCGGTGCCGATGTAGACGACGTCGGGATTCGATGGCGGCGACGGCGACCGCGCCGACCGACGAGCTCGTGAATCTGGCCGTCGGTCACCGGCTTCCAGGTCGTGCCGCCGTCGGTCGTCTTCCACAGCCCGCCGCCGGTCGCGCCGAAGTAGTACTCGTACGGCCGCGCGGTGCTGCCGGCGACCGCGATCGAGCGCCCGCCGCGCTCGGGTCCGAGGCTCCGCCAGCGCAGCGCGCCGAACGGGCCGGCGTCGGCCGCCTGCGCCGGACCTGCTCGCCGTTGAGCCGTCACGATCGCCGAGTCGAATGCCACCGCCGAGATGGCGACGAAGCGATGAGCGAAGCCGAGAGGTACTTGTAACGGCGTGTCATTGCGCTACTCCACAGAATTGCTAATTCTATCAGCAGTTATTCCGTGCGGGCGACGACGACGAAGCGGGCGAGGGGAGTGCAGGCGCGCCAGAGCGCGCGTCCCGATGTCGCCCACATGCCGTCCCGCTCGTAGACGATCCGGAGCGGCACGCCTTGCGCGACGAACTCGTCGTAGGTGCGTTCGCCGCATCAGCGCAGTAGAACGGGCGATGGCGCCGCGAAGAACCGGCGTCGGCCTCATCGGCCGCCTCGAGAAGACGTCGTGTGACGGTCCGACATAGAACCGGTAAGCGGTGTCCATCGGTTCAGTCGATAGCTCGGCGATCCGGTCTGACGACCGTGCCTGCGACGCCACCCACTCGCGCCATTTCGGTACCACCTTGCGGCTCTCGAGCGCCGGGATCACGAACGATCAGGATGCCGATGTAGATCACGAGCATCGCGCCGATCACGATGCGCGGCACACGCGGCGGCCGGCGCCTCGCAGGTTGACGATCGCCGTGAGCACGGCACCGGCGAGCGTCACCAGCACCGGCACGGCGACAGCGGCGCGCGGCAACTCCAGCCGCGCGAGCAGAAACATAGCCACAGCCGAGGCCGAGCACGACCAGAAACGGACCGATCAGATGCAAGCCGATCCGCGAGCCGCGCATGGCGCGGGTCGAGTCCGTGCGTCCGCACATCGGCCCATGCGCGCGCGCACAGGAGACACAGAGCCGGCGCGGCCGGGAAGACGTAATGATCGAGCTTGAACGTCGAGAGCGTGAAGAATCCGACGACGGCCGCCGTCCATGCCCAGAGCATGATCTCGACGCGTATCCAGCCGCTCGCCGCGCCATGCCGCCTTCACATCGTCGACGAGGCGGCCGGCGAGCAGGCCGGTCCACGGCAGCAGCCCGGCGGCGAGGATCTGAAAGTAGAACCAGACGCCGGGCTGATTTCCGAATCGGGACGCGGCGAACAGCCGGATATTCTCGTCGAGAAAGTATCCGTCCACGAAGGCGCGGCCGAAACGGCCGTACATGTAAACGAACCAGGGCGCCGAGAGCACGACGACGAGGGCGAGGCCGGTACGCCACCGCAGCGCGAGGAGCCGCCGTCGCGCGTCGACCGATATGGCGATCGCAATCAGGAACGTGAGACCGCACATGACGATTGCGAGCGGTCCTTTCGTAACAGTGGCGAGAGCGATGAGCGCGTAGCCGGGCTACTGCAGCGAGCGGCGGTCGCTGAGCGCAGCCGTGGCGAGCAGAGCCACTCCGCCGAACTCGAACGCGGTGAAGAGGCTGTCGAGGATCGCGTAGCGCGCCAGCGCGAAGACGCCTGGGCTCGCTGCCAGCATCAGCCCCGCGACAATACCCACGTCTGCCGATACGAGGGCAAAGCCCAGCCACGCCGTCGTGGCGATCAGCGCAAGCGCGGCCACAGCCGAGAGGAGTCGCACGCCGAGTTCGTGGGGGCCGGCGATCCGCATCGCGGTCGCCTGAAAAACATGGAACAGAAACGGCTTGTCGAAAAACGCCTGCCCGTTGTACGCCGGCGCGAGCCAATCGCCGGTCGCGAGCATCTCGCGCGATGTTTCGGCATAGTGCGCTTCGTCGGGATCCCAGAGCGTGGGTTCGCCGAGGCGCCAGAAGAGCACGAAAAAGATCAGGAGCGCCGCGAACGCCCACACTTCGGCCGACGGCATCCGCGCGGCGCGGGCTGGTGGGCGGCTGGCGTGCTCGGCCAACGGGTCGCGATTGCCGTCGCCGTCAGCGAACGCAGATAGGGGCAAGCAGTTTCAGAACGCTAATCTATAATCGGCACGACATCGGTCAGGTTCATGGGTCGAACTCGGCACGGCCGAGCTTACACGCTTTCTGGCGCCGTATCACAACTTTCCTACATGCCATCTCACGATTGCCCAGTACTCATAGTCGAGGACGATGCCGATTTGCGAGACATGATGGCGCAGCTGCTGTCGATTGAAGGCTTCGGCGCGACAACGGTCGCAAACGGTCAGCAGGCGCTCGAATATCTACGCGATCACGGGACGCCGAAACTGATTCTGCTCGACCTGATGATGCCGGTCATGGACGGCTGGGAATTTCGTCGGGAGCAGCGGCGGGACCCGACGATCGCGGGAGTCCCGGTCGTCGTCTTGTCGGCGCTCGACAAAGCCCGCGCGGTGCGATCTGAGCGCCGACGCGTTTCTCAAGAAGCCGCTCGATTTCGATCGCCTGCTTGAAATCGTCCGAACCTACTGCCTCAATCGCGCGTAACCCTGCAGCCGCCCCAGCCGTGACCGCAAGATCGGTGCGGCTCATCGGGCATGCGGGTTGATACGCTTTAGTCAGTGCGACGCGTGCGACTGGGATCGATCGCTCGGGGCTTCGGAAGGGCGATCGTTTACGTCCTCGCGATCCTGCTCGCCATCGTATCAATCGGGATCGTCGTCCTCGAAACCGGCTGGGCGAAGAACCGCATTCGCGAACTGATCGTCAGCCAGGCCAACCACTACCTCACGGCAACCCTCCAGATCGGCCGTCTGGAAGGGTCGATTTTTCGCGGCCTGCAACTCGGCGACATTCGCCTGGCGCGGAACAATCAGCCGATCATCACGATTGACGAAGTCTCGGTCAGCTACAGCCTGCGCGAGCTGTGGCAGAACGGAACGGTGATTCGGCGGATCAGGCTCGTCAGGCCGTCGTTCGCGATTGCCAAGGAGGCCGACGGCCGCTGGAATATCGGCGCGCTGGTCAAGCGCGAAGCGCGACAGGAGAAAGCCACCGGACCAGGCCGGCCGATTCAGATCCAGTCCATTGAGATCGTCGACGGTCGGGTGGTGCTCGGCAGCCCGCTCGAATTCGGCGCCGCGCACGTGCCGACGGACTTCGAATCGCTGAACATGTCGTTCGCGTTCGAGTATCGGCCCGTCCATTGGACGCTGACCTTCGCGAACGCTTCGTGGATCGGCCGTGGCCCGGATCTGACGATGTCAAAACTCTCGGGCGTGCTCGGCAACGGGCCCGCCGGCTGGCGGTTCGATCAGTTCACAGTGCGGACCCCGAAGAGTGCCTTCTCGCTGACCGGCGACATCGAACGCGATGTCGACCCGACGAGGCTCGATCTCATGGTCAAGGCGGATCGATTCGCGTTCCAGGAATGGTCGGGCGTGCTGCGGGGCCTGAAAAACATTGCGGTCGACGCGGCCTTCACCACACGTCTGACCGGGCCCGTCAACCGCCTTCACACAGATCTGCGGCTGTCCGGCACAGGCGGATCGGTTGCGGGCGCGCTCGTCCTCGACACCACGGTGCCGGGCTGGCATGGGAGCGGCGCAGTCGATGTCGGCCGACTAGATCTGGCGCGCTGGCTGAACCGCGCCGATCGTCCGTCGGACATCACGGGACACGTCGCCTTCAACCTCGATCTCGATCTCGGGCATCACTTTCCGCGCGGCACGTACGAGTTCGACGGCCCGCATGTGTCGTTCATGGACTACGCGGCCGACCGCATGCGCGCTCACGGCCTGCTCACCGCGACAGAAGTGCAGATTGCCGAAGCTACGGCCGTGGCGTACGGCGCCGGCGTGTCGGCGACGTCAGGCAGCACGATCGGCCTCGACGAGCCGTTCCCTTTTCGTTTCGTCGGCACGATTAAGGAAATCGATTTACGACAGCTGCCAAAGCCGGTGCCGGTGCCGCACGTCGAGAGCAGGCTGACGTTCGGCTACGACGTGAACGGCCGCTTTTCGGAACCGTTCATTGCCGGCCGTGCACGATTCGCGGCGTCGACGTTTCTCAACGCCGCGATCGGCGACGATACGGTCGGAACGATCGACACGTCCGCATCGCCGATCCGGTACAGCGGCGAGGGGAGTCTGACCGATCTCGATCTGAATCACTTTGGCGCGGGCCTCGATGTCGCGTGGATGCAGGATCCTCGCTACGCGGGAACCATCTCGGGACACTTCCGGGTGAACGGCGCCGGCTCGGATCGCGAATCGCTGGCGCTCACCGGAGGCGGCCGCATCGCGCACGCAGCGCTCTTTGGCGGTTCGGTGAGCGGCGCCGACGTCGACCTCGATCTGGAAAACGGGTCGATGCGGACATCGTTCGACGGCCGCTTCGATCGCATCAATCCCGCCGTCGTGTTCGGCGACCCGCGCGTCGACGGGAGGCTGACGGGCAGCGGAAAGGTTCGCGCCTCGATCCCCGGCCTGCTCACGCGACACAGTCGGTCTGGCCGACTACGACATCGACGGCTCGATCGCTCTGCAGCATTCAGCGATCCACGGCGCACAAATAGACGAGGCGGATATCGAAGGAAGTCTTGCCGAAGGCATCGGCCGATTCACCCGCTTCGAAGTGTCGGGGCCGGCGCTCGCGGGCCATGGCTCCGGCACGATTGCGTTCCTCGATGATGCGGCGTCGGCGTTCGACTACGACATCGCGCGAGCGGACCTGACCGCGCTGCGGCCACAAACCGGCGGGACTGCGTCCGGCACGATCGCGACCGCCGGTCACCTCACCGGTCCGTACAGCGCGCTGCGTCTCGCCGGGGACGCGACGCTCACGCAGGTGAGCGTCGCCGGCGTGAGCGCGCTGACCGCGACCGGAAAATACGACGTCACGATTCCAGGTCGGATCCGCGGCCGGCGCGCAGGCGAGCATCGAGGGCGCGGCTTCGTTTCTGAACATCGCAGGTCAGTCGATCGAGCAGGCGCATGGGACCGTCACGAAAGCGGGCGACAGGTTCGGGTTCGACATGCAGCTCGAATCGCGTCAGCTGCGGCAGACGAGCGTGCAGGGCGCGGTGCTCCTCGACACCGACAAACGGAATGTGCAGTTGCAGCAATTGACGGTCACGTTCGGGCGCTCTCCCTGGCGGCTCGCCACGGGTGCTCCGGTCGATCCGGTGGAACGAGCAGTCGATCGCCATCGACCCAATGGCCTTTACGACCGGCGCGGCAGGCGATCAACGGATCGAGCTCGGGGGCGACTGGCGCCAGGATGGCGGCGGCGCGCTGCAGGTGAGCGCGTCGCACATTTTTCTCGAAACGCTCGAGGGCGCGGCCGGGCGGCCCGCCCGCTACGGCGGCGTGCTCGACGCCAAGGCCACGATTCGCGGAACGCGCGATCGACCGACGATCGCCGGCGACGTGACGATCGTCAACGGCCGCATCAGGCGCGTGAGCTACCAGAAGCTCGCCGGACACGTCGACTATTCGGCGGGCAACTTCGCGATCGATTTCCGCGTCGACGAAGCGCCGGGCGCCTGGCTGACGGCGAAGGGCACAGTGCCGACGGTCGCTCTTCGACGCCACGCTTCCCGAGCAGCCGATTGACGTGGCCGTGGTCTCGAGCCCGATCAATCTGGCTCTTCTCGAGGGGCTGACCGATGTCGTCACGAAGGTGCGCGGCACGTTGAGGCTCGACGTGAAGGCGGTCGGCTCGAGTCGCGATCCACACTTCGACGGGCTCGTTGAACTCTCCGACGCCGGATTTCTGACGACCGCAACGGGATCGACGTACAAGAACGCGCACGCCGTCTTCCGGTTGGCGAGGGATCGCATCACCGTCGATCGGCTGCACATCGAAGATGCGAACGGCCGGCCGCTCGACGTGAACGGGCAGCCTCGCGACGCATGAGCTGAAAGTCGGCGACCTGCAGATCGACGCGACCTGCCGCAATTTCGAAGTGGTGCACAACGAGTACGGCCGCGTGGAAATCGACGCTGCCGTCCATCTGGGTGGACATCTCGAATCGGCCCGCGTGGCCGGCGACGTGACCATCAGGAGCGGCGACGTCCACGTCGACCGCATCCTGGAGCGCGCGCTCTTTCAGCCGTACGCGACGGAAGCCGCCCCGACCGAGGACGTCGATCCGATTGCGGCGCTCAATCCGTGGGATCGCCTCGGGCTCGATCTGTCGCTGCACGTGCCGAACACACTCAAGCTCTCCGGCGACAACGTGCAAGTATCGCCAGGCACGCCCATCGGGCTCGGCAACATCAATCTCCGAGTCGCCGGCGATCTTTATCTCTACAAGGATCCGGCGCCGCCGCTGTTCGTCACCGGCTCGTTCGATTCGGTCAGCGGAACATATGGATTCCAGGGACGGCGGTTCGACGTCGACGAGGCGAGCTCGATCAACTTCCGCGGCGACCTCAATCCGGAGATCGACGTCACGGTCACGCGGGTGATTTCCGGCGTCACCGCTCGCGTCACGATCAACGGACCCTTGAAACAGCCGGAACTGCACCTGAGCAGCACACCGCCGCTCGATTCGTCTGACATCCTGTCGCTCATCGTCTTCAACACGGCGCCGAACGAACTCTCGGCTGCCCAGCAGCAGGAGCTCGCCGTGCGCGCCGGCGCGCTTGCCGCCGGTTTCATCGCGACGCCGCTCGTCAGCGCGCTGCAGAACGAGATCGGCATCGATACGCTCGAGGTCGAGCCGGCGGGCGATCTCGGCGTCGCGCCCAAGGTGACCGTCGGCGAGGAACTTGCGCCCGGCCTCGTCGCGCGCTTCAGCCGCCAGTTCGGGTCCGACCCGTACGACGAGGCGACAATCGAGTACTACCTCTCGCGCATCCTGCGGCTGCGCGCGACGTTTTCGGACGCGCAGTCGCTCGAGGCGCGGTCGCCGTTTCGCCGCATCGAACGCGCCGGCATCGACCTGCTGTTCTTTTTCAGTTTCTAAGGGCACGTTGTAGAATCGCGCTCGTGCACATCAAACTTTTTTCGTTCGCTGCCGGCCTTGCCATCCTCTTCGCTGCCGCGCCTTACGCTCAGCGCGGCGACGCGCCTCCGGCCATGCAGCGCAGCCAGACGCCGGATGGGCTCCGGTTCAAATTCATGGGGCCGGCAAGCGGCGGCCGCATTGCCTCGGTCGCGGGCGTTGCCGGCGACACCAGCACGTATTACGCGGGCGCCGCATCGGGCGGCGTCTGGAAATCGACCGACGGCGCGAAGACATTCGTGCCGGTGTCCGATGCCATAGGCGTCGCCGCGATCGGCGCGCTCGCCGTCGCGCCTTCGGAACCGAGCATCGTGTGGGCCGGTACCGGTGAAGCCTGGGCCATTCGCGACAGCGACGTGATGGGCGACGGCATCTACAAGTCTGCCGACGCCGGCGCGACGTGGTCGCACTCGGGGCTCGACGAGACCGGCCGCATCGGCAAAATCCTCGTGCACCCGACCAATGCGAACATCGTCTTCGCCTGTGCCCTCGGACGCACGACGGGACCGCAGCAGGAGCGCGGCGTCTATCGCACAACGGACGGCGGAAAAAACTGGACGCGCGTGCTCTTTGCCGATCCGAACACGGGCTGCTCCGGGTTGACGATGGATGCGTCGAATCCGGACGTGCTTCTGGCGGGCATGTGGCAGGTCGAGATGCACACGTGGGCCGAGTGGAGCGGCGGCCCGGGCAGCGCGGTGTACAAGTCCACCGACGGCGGCTCGACGTGGAAGAAGCTCGAGAACGGCTTGCCGAAGTCGCCGGTGGGCAAGATTGACGTGGCCATCGCGCCGAGCAACCCGCAGCGCGCTTACGCGCTGATTCAGACCGCCACGCAGGGATCGCTGTGGCGCTCCGAGGACGCCGGCGCATCGTGGAAAACGGTCAGCTACGACCGTCGCCTGATCGGGCGCGCGGGCTATTACATCCGTGTCGACGTCAACCCCAAGAACGCCGACGAAGTGCTGATCGCCAGCAGCAGCTTCCATCGATCGACCGATGGCGGCGTCACGTTCCAGCAGGATCGCGGCTGCGGCGACTGCCACGATATCTGGATGGACACGAAGAATCCCGATCACTGGGTCGAGACCGGCGACGGCGGCATGGGCTTCACGACGGATCATGGCCGCACGTTCACGCAGATATCCCTTCCGATCTCGCAGAGCTATCACGTGGCGGTCGACCAGCAGGTGCCGTACTGGCTGTACAGCAATCGCCAGGACAACTCCACGATGCGCGGCCGAAGCGACATGGTCGAGCGGCCTGAAAACGGTCCCGGCAATGCCCCGGCGATCACCGGCGCTGCGACGCCTGCCGGCGGGCGTGGCGGACGCGGCGGCGGAGGCGGCGGGTTCGGCCGCGGCGCCGCGCAGTATGTCCCCTGGGAGCACAACATCGGCGGCTGCGAATCGGGCTTCACGCTTCCAGACCTGAGCGACCCGGATATCGTCTGGGCCAGTTGCTATGGAAACGAGGTCACGCGCTACGACGCCAAGACCAAGCGCGCGCGGTCTGTCAGCCCGTGGATGCATACGCTCGATTCCGAGCCGAACAAGTTGAAGTACCGCTGCCACTGGACGCCGCCGCTCGCCACCGATCCGTTCGACCACAACACCGTCTACTACGGCTGTCAGGTGATCTTCGCGACCTCCGACGGCGGTCAGAGCTGGAAAGTGATCAGCCCCGATTTGTCGACGCAGGATCCATCGCGCATCGTATCGTCGGGCGGAATCATCCCCGACAACCTGGGACAGTTCTATGGCGAGGTTGTGTTCGCGATCGCGCCGTCGCCGATCCAGAAGGGTCTGATCTGGGCGGGCACGAACGACGGGAAAATCTGGTACACACGCGATGCCGGCGGCAAGTGGAATGACGTCACGAAAAATATCGCGGGCATGCCGGCATGGGGCACCGTCAGCAAGATCGAGCCGTCGAACTTCGATCCGGCGACGGCCTACGTCGCGGTCGATTTCCACCTGGTGGACAACCGCGATCCGTATATCTACAAGACGACCGACTTCGGCCAGACGTGGACGAAGATCAGCGACGGCCTTCCCAAGGGCCATCCGCTCTCCTACGTCAAGGCGGTCACCGAGAATCCGAACAAACGCGGGATGCTGTTTGCCGGCACGGGCCACGCGTTGTTCTATTCGATGGACGACGGCGGTCACTGGACGGCGCTGCAGAACGGGTTGCCGCCGGCGCCGGCGACGTGGATCGTGGTCGAGAAGCGCACGCACGACCTCGTCGTTTCCACGTACGGCCGCGGCCTGTTCATCATGCCGAACATCACGGTGCTCGAGCAGACGGGCCAGCCCACGCCGACTTCTACGACGACGCTGTATCCGCCGACGACCGGTTTCCGAATGGCGCGAGACGGACGCGCGGAGTTCACATACTCGCTCGCCTCTGCTCCATCGGCGCCGATCGCGATGGAGATCCTCGATTCGGGCGGCCAGGTGATTCGTCACGAGGACGTCGAGAGCCACGCAGGGCTGAACCGCGCGACGTGGGATCTGCGCTACGAGCGGCCGCACACCGTCGTCCTCCGCACGTTGCCGCCGGACAACCCGCATATCTGGGAAGACACGCGGTTCCGCGGCAAGGACACACGGCCGATCCTCCACTGGGGTATCGAAAGCGCGCAGTCGGCAGCGCCGATTGCCCCGCCGGGCAAATATTCGGTACGCATGACGCTCGACGGCAAGACGGTCACGCAGCCGTTCGAGGTCGTCCGCGACCCGGCGATTCCGTCGACCGACGCCGATCTCGCCGCGTCGACGAAGATGCAGATCCGCGTCCGCAACGATCAGAACGAAGCGGCCGACATGGTCAACGAGCTCGAGATCATGCGGAAGCGGCTCGAGGTGCAGATTGCGGGGGCGAAGGGGAATCCGGCGCAGCTGAAGACACTGCAGGATCGCGACAAGAAGCTCCTCGACGTCGAGCTGCTCCTCATCACGAAATCCGACATGGAGAGCGACGACAAGTATTACCAGGAGCAATACAAGGTGTACATGAACCTGATCTGGTTCAACGGCGTCATCGGCCTCGGTGGAGGCGACGTCGCCGGCGGCGCCGACTACCGTCCCACCGACGCGTCGTCGCAGATTATCGACGGCATCGAGAAGGATCTCGCCGCGGCAAGGGCGGCCTACTTGAAAGCCACCGACAAGAGCGAATAAGCAGAATACGGCGGAGATGACGCGCTGGCCATCTTGACTTAAAAGCATATATCTGCGTATTCTTCGGGCGTGCGGCGAAAACCGGGGCATCTCGTACCGCTCGAAGTCGCCATCTGCGAAGCCGCCGCCGACCTGCGCGAGCGCGGCCGCGACACGTTTCACGGATACGAGCTCGCGAAAACACTCGGCCACGGATCCGGCGCGAAGCTGCTGACCGCGCACGGCACGCTGTATCGCGCGCTGGGCCGGCTGGAAACCATGGGGCTTCTCGAGAGTCGCTGGGAAGATCCGGCGATTCCGGCTCGCGAGAATCGGCCCGGCCGCCGCCTTTACGCGCTGACGGCGGACGGTGAAGCCGCAGTGGCCCAAGCGAGGCGCGACTCCTCCACTCCGTCCCGGAAACGTCAGCGGCGGTGGGCTCCTGCATGATCCGCTGGCTTTTCAGCGCCGGCGACGTTGCAGTGCGTGTCTGGACGTGGCTCTATACACTCCCGCTCGATCCCGCCACCCGCCACGCCCGGCGGGCCGAGATCGCGTCCGACCTCTGGGAATTCCAGCACGATCCAATCCGCGGAAACGCCGGCGTCGACAGCGTGCTGCACGTGCTCGCGCGCGCAGCGCTCGGCGTGCCCGACGATCTGCTGTGGTGCTGCGAGCAGCTGCCGGACCATCCTCGAACGATTCGCCCATTTGTCATTGTCAGGTTCGTCGTCCTCATCACCGCCGCCTCGGGGCTGGTGGTGTCGGCGAGCCGCCCGCCGCTCGACGTCGCGACGATGCTGCGAATCAAGATCACATCGAGCGGCTGGGTCGCGGTCGAGAACCGACGCGCGGAGGCGCTCCTCGTTCCCGCGCTCGCCTTCACCGTCGCCAACATGGCCGACCGACCGACGAGCGCGCTGCAAGTGAACGCCGTGTTCTACGGCGGCGCAGCGAACGACGACCGATGGGGCACGACGTTCGTATCTGTCGTCGGTGGACACGGCCTGGCCGCGGGCGCCATGACCCCCAACATCGTCGTGCGCGCGCAAGGCTGGGACGCGAGCGATGCCGCACGCGTCGCGCGGCGCCTCCAGATTCTCCACATCGTCATCCCCGAATCGAGAGTCAAGCTGTTCGCCCGGCACGAGGGCCGCTGGACGCTCCTCGCCGATGACCCGATTCTCCCGCTATTGATGCAGCCGTAACGGCAGAGGCCGAAGCGAGGGACCTGTATGTTGGAAGCGCGTCACCTCGTGAAACGGTTCTTCGGCGTCACCGTCGTGGACGACGTGAGCTTCATCGTCCGTCCAGGAGAAGTTGTCGGCTATCTCGGGCCGAATGGCTCCGGCAAGACGACGACAGGACGAATGCTCACCGGACTCGTCGAGACATCGGCCGGCCATGTGTACTTCGACGGACGCGACATTGCGGACGACCTGATCGCCTTCCGCCGGCGGCTCGGCTACGTGCCGGAAGAACCACATCTCTACGGCTTTCAATCCGGGCGCGAGTACCCTGGAGCTCGTCGGACGCCTTCGCGAGCTGCCGCCGCGCGCCCTCGAACAGAAAATCGACGCGCTCTTCGAGCTATTTGGCCTCGCGGATGCCGCACATCAGAGCATCGCGTCGTACTCGAAAGGCATGAAGCAGAAGGTCCTGATCATCGCCGCACTGCTCCACGACCCCGAGGTGCTGATCTTCGACGAGCCGGATTCTGGGCTCGACGTGACCGCCACTCTGGTGCTGCGCCATCTGGTCCGCGCCCTTGCCGCGCGCGGCAAAGCGATTCTCTACAGCTCGCATGTCCTCGAACTCGTCGAGAGGCTCTGCGATCGCGTAATCGTGCTGCACCGCGGGCGAGTCGTCGCGGATGATTCGGTGAGCCGCCTGCGGCATCTCATGACCAGCGCGTCGCTCGAGGACGTGTTCGCGCAGCTCGTGCTGTGCGACGATCCGGAGCGGACCGCGCGCGACATCGCTGAGGTCGTCGCGGGCCATGCGTGACCGTCTCCTCGTCCGCCACTTCCTGCAGCGCTTCCTCGACCACGACCTGATTTCACCGCAGGCCGACCGTCGTCACTTGATCACCGTGACAGGCGCGATGCTGATCGTGTCGACCCTGTTCTTGTCGGTCTTTCTCGCGGTCAAGTATCTCTTCGACATCTTCATGCCACCAGGGCTGACCTCGCATTTTTCTGCTCGACGACCGGTTCTTCTGGTTGTCCCTGTCGATGCTGGTGATGGCGCTCGTCGGCGTCGCCGAGTGGGACGCGCTCGCGCTCGACGAGCGCGACACCGCGGTGCTCGGCCTGCTGCCGATTCCCAAGTCGGCGATCGTGCGGGCGAAGTTTGTCGCGGTGCTCCTCTTCGTGGTCGGGTTCGATGTGGCGTTGATGCTGGCACCGAGCATTCTCAGAATCGCATCGCTGCCCGTTCGGCTGCCGGTCACGCTCGGCGGGGCGCTGATCCTGACGCTCGCCCACGCATCCTGCGCCCTCGCCGCCGGGGCGTTCGGATTCGTGGCGGTGCTCGGCTTGCGCGAAACGTTGCGAGCGACCGTCGGGTTGGCGGCGTTCAGGAAGATATCCGCGGCGCTGCAGGCGATGCTCGTCGTCTTTCTCGCGACGTCGCTGCTGCTGCTTCCAGCGTCGTATGGCAGTCGTCGCGCGATCATGGCTTGCGGGCGGGCGCGTCCCCCCGTTCGCCGCGCCTCCGCTGTGGTTCGTGGGGCTGCACGAGACGCTCGCGGGCAGCGTCATCGACGGGCTGCCGCGCGGCGTGCCGCCGCGGCGCTACGCGGCCGCGGAGCTGCGAGCAACGACGCTCTATCGCAGCTTCTGGCCATCGTTCCATCATCTCGCCACCGTCGCGGTTCTCGCGCTCATCGTTGCGATCGTCGTAGCGGTGAGCGCGTGTCTCTGGAATAGTCGACGGCTGCCGACGCCTCCGACAATGGGACGAGGCGGCCCCGGTGCGCTCAGACGCGGGTTCGCATGGATCGCGACTCACGTCGTAGCGCGCGATCCCGCCACGCAGGCCGGGTTCTTCTTCACGCTGCAATCGCTGGCGCGCAGCGTGCCGCATCGTGTGAGCATCGCGACGTCGATGGCGATCGGACTCGCGCTCGTGCTGATCAATCTCGGTCGAATCGGTGGACCCCGAGCGCTCGCGCTCACGAGCGTGCCGGTTCACCTGCTGGCCGTGCAGACGTGGGTCATCGTGGCGGTCCTCACGGGGTTTCGCCATGCGGTGCGAGTGCCTGCGGAAGTCGGATCGAACTGGACTTTCACCTGGCCTGGTCCGGCGATGAACGTCCGTACCTTGCCGGCGTGAAGCGCGCCGGCCTGGTCGACGTTGATCGTCCCGACGCTCGCGCTCCTCTTTGCCTGGCATGCGACGATACTTGCGCCGCGCCTTGCGCTCGAGCACCTTGCGTGCGGTCGGCGCCATCGCCCTTCTGGTGATGGACGCGCTGTTCATCAACTACCAGAAATTGCCGTTCGCCTCGGCGTACGTGCGCACCGAGGATCTGAAGTCGCTCGTGCCCTTGTATGTTCTCGCGGTTCTGATTACGTCGCTTGCGCTGGCGCGATTGGAGCGCGCCGCGCTTGCGCGCGGCGAGGCGGGCACCGTCTTCTTCTTCGGCGCGCTGCTCGCGACGATTGCGGCCGTGCACGTCGTCGACGCGCGACGGCGGCGATACGCGGACGCCGATCGAGCTGGACGAGCCGCTCGCCGGGACGATTCGAGCGCTCGAACTGGTGCGTTAGACCCGAGGCTCGACGCGAACCGCAATCGGCGATCCTACCGCCCGAGCAGACACACCGCGGACCAGGGACGCGAACCGGCCGGCTGTTTCGGATCAGGCAGCAGCGCGAGGAGCTTCATCCACAGAGGCAGGCGTTTCAGCGCGGCGCCGGTCTTCAGCATCGAGTGCACTTCGCGGGGCGTCCATCCGAGTGGCGTGAAAAACGCCGGACCCTCCACGGGCGCGAAGCGGAACGGCGCGGCGCGCTCGACCACATCGCCCGTTCGCTTGTGCATCATCGTGAGCAGCCCCGGCGAACAGATATCGATGGCCCACTTGCGAAACGACGGCTGCGCCGCCAGGTCGCGCGCAAGCGTCTCGACGTCGGCCGGCGCCAAGTAAATCAACAAACCTTCGGAGAGGACGAGCGCGTCCGATGCGCTCTTGCCCAGCCGCTCGAACAGCGCACGTCGGGCCGGCACGTCCGCCAGGTCGAGTGCGATGCGTTCGAGATGGCACCGAGGCGTCTCGCCAGCGAGTATCCCGGCCTTGTAGTCGATCATCTGCGGCAGGTCGACCTCCACCCATCGGAGCGTCGGCGGCAGATCCATCCAATACGGACGTGCGTCGAGCCCCGCCGCCAGATTGACGATCAGATCTCCGCCCGCTGCCACATGCGCAGCGACGATGCGGTCCACCAGATACGTCCGTGCCGTCCACGACCACGCGTTCTGCTGCCCGAACGGCATCGCGTTAGCGATCTGCTCGCCGCGATCCCCGGCGAGCCGGCGCGCGTACGGATCGCGAAACACGGCATCCGGCCGCTCGCTCTCTCGCGCTCTGTAGACGGCAACCCATCGAGCGGTGTCGGAAACGTCGCGTATCAACGGCTCGGCCATACCGTCACATTATCAGCGGCCACGTCCAAAAGCTCCACCCCGCAGAACACGGCGTCGGGAAGAGTTCGCGGCAGGTGAAATGTCTATTTCTGCGAGTGGTGAGCGGGAAAGACGTGCGAGTGGTGCGCGCATATCTTCAGAAACGACGGCGCGTGCACGTTCGCCGTAAAACCGTTCATCGGGTAGGCGCAACACAAAGAAAACTTACGGGCGGAGGCGAGTTGGTTCGAGAGCTCTTCGATTCGCAGCGCCACCTCGGGATACCCGGAGGCCCACGCCAGCGCGACGATCTCGCCGAAGACAGCCACTCGATACCCGGATACCGCCGGCGGCGCGCGCGGCGCGGTCGAGCAACCGACCGATGACGAGATGGAATGCCTCGGTGGAGACGCGGCCTTTGGACGCAATCTTCTCGAGCAGCTGCGCCGCGTCGGCGACGACGTATCGCCCCTGCTCGCGGGCGATGCCGATATCGAGGCCGCGTCGGCGCAAACGGATCGACACCGCGTCGCGATGCCGCTTGGTTGCCAACACCACCGCGGCATCGCCCATCACGAGCGCCGTTCCGACGAATCGGGACAGCAGCTCGACCAGCACGGCGTCGTCCGAGTAGAACTGCACGGCATGGCTGCGGTCGCCCGCGTTCCACCAATCGGCAGCAGGTCGACGCCGCGCTTCTCTGACGGCCGTGCGTGTTGCCGTCCGCATTATTTGAACATTTCAGTTCCACGCCATTCGACGCGATCAAGCTCGACCGCTAGCGTCGGCACTCGGCGCGCGATTTGCCTCGTTCACGAGCATGCCGCGCAGATCCAACAAAACAAAACCTCGAGCTCCCCTCGTGTCGTGGGAGGACACGCCGCCTCAGCTCAACGTGCTCGACTGGCGCCAGCGCGCCAATCACTGGAACCTGGTTCCCGTTGGGTCCAGTGACGACCCCAGCGAGCAGGAGCCGTTTACTCAGCGTCCGGAAATGCTCATCGCGGAAGAGGAGCCCGAGGCGGCTGATGCACAAACGCTTCCAGAGGCAGAGGAAGACGGGTTCCACGGCGAGGATCTCGCTGGCGAAGCGCCGGAACGCGACGTTCCTTCCGCCGATGTCGATCTCGTTCGGATGTATTTGCAGCAAATCGGCCGGACGCCGCTGCTCACCGCGCAGGACGAAGCGCGGCTCGGTCGCCGAATCGATGAGGCGCGGCGGTCGATCATGTCGGCGCTTGCGCGCATACCCGGCGCCGTCGGAAGCCTGGCTGAGCTCGCCGCGGTCGTCCGCGACGGCCGCGGGCCCGCCGCGGAGCTGATTCTTCTGCCGGATGGCGGCGAGCTGAAGTCAGAAGTGATCGCACCTGTATTGAAAACACTGGCGCGCGTCGGACGACTCGCGTCATGTCTTCGCAGCGGCATCGACGTACCGCCGCAACGACGTGCGCGCGTCGAAGCACTTCTCGCGCGAACGGTCGCGAAGCTGCCGATCCGGCCGTCGGTGATCGACGAAATTGTTGCGGAGCTCGGGAGAGTGCACGACATCGAAGCGCAAACGGGTCTCAATCCGAAGAGGTTTCGGGCGCGATACGACGAGATCAAGCGCTGCGAAGCCGAGCAGCGCGACGCGAAGCGCGCGCTGATCGAAGCGAACCTGCGCCTCGTCGTGTCGATTGCCAAACGATATCTGAACCGCGGTCTGTCGCTCCTCGATCTCATCCAGGAGGGAAACATCGGTCTGATGAAAGCGGTCGATCGCTTCCAGTTCAGCCGCGGTCTGCGGTTCTCGACATACGCGACATGGTGGATCCGTCAGGCGATCGGTCGCGGTGTGGCCGATTACGGACGCACGATCCGGCTTCCCGTACACATTGTCGAATCCCTCACTCGACTCGAGCGCGCACGCCGCGCGTTCCGAACATCGACCGGGCGTGAGCCGACCGAAGCGGAGCTCGCCGAGCGGCTGCAGATGGCGCCGCCGAAGGTACAGCTTGCTTCTGGACGCCGCGCGGCATCCGTTTTCGCTCGACGCGCCGGTACAGCACGACGACGAAAGCGGCGATTTCGGCGCGCTGGTGTCCGACCGCGGCGCCGCGTCGCCGGAAGCGGAGGCCATTCGCCATGATCTCGCCGACTCGCTCGAGGAGCGGCTCGCGCCGCTCGACACGCGCGAGCGCGAGGTGCTGCGCCTCCGATTCGGGCTGTCGACCGACCACGAGCAGACGCTCGCGGAAGTCGCGCGGCGCTTGAGCCTCTCACGTGAGCGCGTGCGGCAGATCGAGCAGCGGGCGCTGGCAAAACTGCGGTCCCATGCCGCCTGACGGTTGAAATCGGGGTAAACCGCGGGGTCGGTTGCTACGTCTGATAAGCATGCTGAACCTGAAGCTGGCCCTGCGGACCCTCTTCAAAACGCCGTTCGTCACGACCGTCGCGATCCTGTCGCTGGCGCTCGGCATCGGCGCGAACGCGGCAATTTTCTCGATGTTCGACCAGATGCTGCTCCGGCCCCTGCCGGTGCCGCAGCCCGAACGTCTCGTGAACCTGAGCGCGCCCGGGCCCAAGCCAGGCTCCCAAAGCTGCTCACAGGCCGGCGATTGCGACGCCGTGTTCAGCTACGCGATGTTCCGCGATCTGGAACGCGAACAGTCCGTCTTCACCAGCATCGCCGCGCATTGCACGTTCGACGCAAACCTCGCCGCATCAGGCCAGACGACAACGGGCGACGGGCTGCTCGTCTCCGGCAGCTACTTCCCCGTCCTCGAGGTCAAGCCCGCGCTTGGCCGTCTGCTCGGACCCGACGATGACCGCGCGGTCAACGAATCGCACGTCGTCGTCCTGAGCCACGCCTACTGGCGGACGCGTTTCGCGTCGGATCCGGCCGTCCTGAACCAGACGATGGTCGTGAACGGCCAGACGATGACCATCGTCGGCGTCGCGCCGCGAGGGTTCGAGGGAACGACGCTCGGCGTCAGCCCGAAGGTGTTCGTGCCCATCACGATGCGTGGGTACATGCAGCCCAACTTCCGGGGATGGACGAATCGTCAGAGCTACTGGGCTTATCTTTTCGGCCGGCTGCGCCCCGGCATTTCGATTGAGCAGGCGCGCGCGTCACTGAACACTCAGTACAGCGCGACCATCAACTCGGTCGAAGCGCCGCTGCAGAAAAACATGAGCCCGCAGACGATGGCGAAATTCAAGGCAAAGGCGGTCGGCCTCGTCCCCGGCGCGCGCGGACAAAGCACCGCGGACGCCGAAGCGCGCACACCCCTCACGTTCCTGCTCGGCGTGACGGCGCTGGTGCTGTTGATTGCGTGCGCCAACATCGCCAATCTTCTGCTCGCGCGCAGCGCCGCGCGGGCCGGCGAGATGGCGATACGCCTGTCGATCGGCGCAGGTCGATGGCAGCTGATCACCCAACTGCTCACCGAATCGTGCCTCCTCGCGTGCTTCGGCGGCATCGCCAGCATCTACGTCGCGCGGGTGACGCTGGACCTCATCGCCTCGCTGCTGCCGTCGGACGGACCGACCTCGTTGACGTTCACGATCGATTCGACGACGCTGCTGTTTGCCGGCGCGTTGACCGTCGGCACCGGCTTCCTCTTCGGCCTCTTTCCCGCTCTTCACAGCACGCGGCCCGATCTGGTGACGACGCTGAAAGGCCAGGCCGGCCAGCCTTCGGGCGCGCGCGCGGCGGCGCGCTTCCGCGCCTCCCTCGCCACGGCGCAGATCGGCCTCTCGATGTTCCTGCTGGTGGGCGCAGGTCTTTTCACGAAAAGCCTGATGAACGTGAGCCGCGTCGACCTGGGAATGAAGGCAGACAACGTCGTCATGTTCACCGTGTCTCCCTCGCTGAACGGCTACAAGCCGGACGCGTCGCGCGCGCTCTTCGAGCGGCTGGAGACCGACTTGAGCGGCGTCCCCGGCGTAACGGGCGTGACGACGGCGCTCGTGCCGCTTTTATCCGGCAGCAACTGGGGCAACAACGTCACGGTGGAAGGATTTCCGGCGGGGCCGGACACCGACACGAACTCGCGGTTCAACGAAGTCGGGCCCGGGTATTTCCGAACGCTCGGCGTGCCGCTCTTCGCAGGCCGCGAGTTCACTGCGGCCGACGCGACCGGCGCGCCCAAGGTCGCGATCGTCAACGAAGCCTTCGCCAAGAAGTTCAACCTCGGGCGCGATGCGGTCGGGAAACATATCAGCGACTCGGTTGGACCGAAGGGCACACTCGACATCGAAATCGTCGGCCTCGTGCAGAACGCAAAGTACAGCGCGGTAAAGGCTTCGGTGCCGCCGGTGTTCTTCAGGCCGTACCGACAGGACGCCGCGATCGGTTTCAACACGTTCTACGTGCGCACCGGGCTCGAGCCGCATCAGCTCTTTGCGGCCATTCGTCAGGTCGTCGGAAAGGCCGATCCAAAACTCCCCATCGACAACCTGCGAACGCTGCCCGAGCAGGTTCGTCAGAACGTGTTCCTGGATCGGCTGATCACGATGTTGTCCGCGGCGTTCGCCGGCCTCGCGACACTTCTTGCCGCGATCGGTTTGTATGGAGTGCTCGCGTATACCGTCACACAGCGCACACGCGAGATCGGGTTGCGCATGGCCCTCGGCGCGCAACCGTCGCGGGTTCGGGGAATGATCCTGGCGCAGGTCGGGCGAATGACGCTCGTCGGCGGCGTGGTCGGACTGATCGGCGCCGTCTGGCTCGGGCGGCTTGCGCAGTCGCTCCTGTACGAGTTGACGGGTCCGATCCTCTCGTGCTCGTCGCTTCGGCGTTCGTGCTCTCGATGGTCGCGTTTGGTGCGGGGTTGATTCCCGCCGAGCGCGCCTCGCGCCTCGACCCGATGCACGCGCTCCGCTATGAGTGAACGCTTACTTCTGTTTGTACATCACGCGCCAGATGCGCCCCTTCTGGCTCTCCGCGACGTACAGCGAACCATCCGGTCCCTGCGCGACACCGTCTGGCCGGTAGACGGCTTCGTTCGAACGCGCGATCGACGGCTTGCCGATGAAGCCGTCGGCGAACACTTCGTATTTCCCTGACGCCTTGCCCGCCGACACCGGTTGGAACGTCACGTTGTAGCCGGCCTGCAGCGGCGCGCGATTCCACGATCCGTGGAACGCGATGAATGCGCCGCCCTGATAGCGCTTCGGAAACTGCGTTCCCGAGTAGAACATCAAATCCACGGGAGCCCAATGCGCGGGAAAGGCCGCCACGGGTGGCGTGACCTGCTCGCAGCGCGAGGTCTTCTTCCCGTCGCCGCCGTACTCGGGCGCGAGAACGAACTTGTTCTGCAGGAAATCGTGATAGCAGTACGGCCAGCCGAAGTTCGAGCCGTCCTTTACCTGCATCAGCAGCTCTGACGGCCGTTCGGCGTTGTCCTGCTCGGCGAACTGATCGGGCCACAGTGTATCCAGCTGATCGCGTCCGTTCATCGCCGCGTACAGTGCTCCGTCGTGCCAGGCGAGCGCCACCATCTGCCGGAACCCGGTCGCGTACTTCCTGCCATCCGTCCTGTTTCTGGCGTGCGCGGTTCTCGTCGAAGCGCCAGATGCCGCCGTGTTTCTCGAGCAGCGGACATGGATCCTGTCCGGCCATCTTTGCGCCGGCGATCCTGGGGCTGACATTCGTTCGACGGCGCGCCGACGTTCACGTATATCCCGCCCTTGTCGTCGAAGGCGAAGGTCTTGTCGGCGTGTTCCTGCTGTTTCGGCAGATCGGCAACGATCATCTCCGGCGGCGCCCCGGGCTTCAATGCACCGTCAGCCATCTTGTAGCGCATCACCGCCGTCGTCGTCGCGAAGTACAGATAGCCGTTCCGCAGCGCGATGCCGGTGCCGCCTTCCGGACCAAACCGCTCGGTGACATCCATGCGGCCGTCGCCGTCCTTGTCGTGCAGGGCGACGATGCCGCCGGGTTTGCCGCGGCTGTCCTCGAGCGCGACGAAGAGATCGCCGTTCTGCGCGACGGTAAGGTGCCGCGCCGGTCCGACATTGTCGGCGACAACCAGCGCACAGAATCCCTGCGGAAGCTTGATGCCGCCGTTATCGGCGTCGCATCCCGGCATCGCCGCCATGCCGTGGCCGATAGTTGCAAAGGCGATTGCCGCGGCAGCTGCGGTGAGCGACATGACCGACAAACGCTTCATGAGATCCTTTCTCTGCTTCTCTCACCACCGCTCGATGACACCTTCGCGCCGTCGCGCCCGGTGTTTTTAGAACAGAACGTCGTCCCCAGCCGTCCGCCGCCGCCACAGTTCACAGCAGCAGCGCGTCGACGCGGTGCGCGTGGACCATGTTCTCGCACGGCGTCCATTTGAACACGGTGAACCGGCCGTCCTGGGACGCCACGAGCGCGACGGCATCGCGCTGATCCTGCGTGAACTGCGCGGCGGAAAGGTGTCGCGTGCCGCCGAACTGCGCAGGATGCACGAGCAGCGGCTCGGCGCCTTCGACCGGCTCGGTGAGCATGACCTGCTCCACCTGCGCGTGGCCTTCGCGCTGCGCGATCTTCGCGCCGAACCCGAGCAGATCGCACCGGTCGTTGATGATCGTCGCGCCGTCGACGGCGGTGAGGCCGGCGAGCGCCTCGACCGCGCGCGTCACCGCGTCCTGCCACGCGCGGCTGGCGTGCTGCTCCGTCGGCAGCCGCATCAGCTCGGCGAGCTCGGAGAAGGCCGGCACGATCGCGTACGGGATCGGATGGACAATCGATTCGCGCCATTCGTCGTTCGCCGACGGCACGACGAGCACGGCGCCGCCGCGGCCGTGCGCGCGCATCGAGACGGCGAGCTGGACGTAGATGTTGACGGTGTCGCCCCAATAGCCCGGCGCATCGAAGCCGAGGAGCGACTGCACGACCTGCGGACAATCGGGCAGCCGCGCGCCCCGCTCGTCGAGCACTTTGATGCGATCGCCCTGCAGGACGGCGACGTTGACGTACTTGGCCGGATCGCCGCGCGGCGACTTGATCGACGAGGAGCCCCGGCGAGACGACTTCGAGCACGAACGACAAGGTCGGCAGCTCGCGCGTCGTGCCCCAGACCTGCAGCTCGCCTGCATCTGCGCACACGCCAAGATGGACGCCAGGGCGTTCGACAGCCGGCGCGAGGCGCGCGAGCGGGCGCGGATCGAGCGTGAGCCGGTGCGCGAAGGTCAGTGGACGAGGCACATCGCCCGGGCCGACGAACGCGAGCGAGATGCGTGGCGAGTAGCCCTCTTCACGTCGAAGGCTCGCCCAGAACCCGGCGTCGACAATCGCTTCGATCGCCGCCGCGTCCGGCTCCGGCGCGATCGTGCGGGCGCCATGTGCCCGTGCCGTCTGGCGATGCCGCGCGAAATACGCCTGGACGCGCGGCGCGACAAGGCGGGCGGCCGGATATGCCGGTTCAGTGAGAGACGCCACGATGACGATCTGTACTTTTATCATGGGTGGAGCGATGAACCGACACCTCGTGGTCACGGCGCTCGGACGCGGGCTGCGGAGGCGCTGCCCGCACTGCGGCCGCGGACCGCTCTTCTCGGGCTTCTGGACGCACGTGGAGCGGTGCCCGTACTGCGGTCTGGTCTACGAACGCAATCCCGGCGACACGTGGGCGTTCACCGTGATTGGCGATCGGCTGCCGATTGCGGCGATCATCGCGATGATCTATTTCGGCGCGGGCGCGCGCCATCGCGCCGCCGCCTTTGCAACGATCGCGGTCCTCGGCGTCGTCGTGGTCTGGACCGCGCCCAACCGCTGGGGCGCCGGTATCGCGCTCCACTATCTGTCGAGGCTCGTATGGCCCGACCCACAGGACCCGGTTCCCGGTCCGCCGGAGTGACATGCCGTTTCGTCTGAGCGTGCTCGATCAATCGCCGATCTCCGAAGGCTCCACGGGCGCGCAGGCGCTCGCACACAGCGTCGATCTGGCGCGGCTCGCCGACGCGCTCGGATATCACCGCTACTGGGTCGCCGAGCACCACGGCACGCCGATGCTCGCCTGCGCGAGCCCCGAAGCGCTCATCGGTCCGATCGCCGCGCTCACTTCGCGCATCCGCGTCGGAAGCGGCGGCGTCATGCTTCCGCACTACAGTCCGCTCAAAGTCGCGGAGACGTTCAGCATGCTGAGCGGACTCTTTCCGGACCGCATCGATCTTGCGGTCGGCCGCGCCCCGGGCACCGACGCGACGACGATGTTCGCGCTGCAACGGGATCGACGCCAGGTCGCGCCCGACGATTTTCCGCAGCAGCTCGCCGAACTGCTCGCCTACCTGAATGCGTCGCTGCCGGCGGCGCATCCGTTTGCGCAGCTCGCCGCGCTGCCTGGGCTCCCCCACCGTCCGGATCCGTGGCTGCTCGGCTCGTCCGCGCAGAGCGGCATCTGGGCGGCCGAACTCGGGCTGCCGTACGCCTTCGCCGACTTCATCAACCCGGCGGGCGTCGAGTTCGCCGCCCGCTATCGCGCGGAGTTTCAGCCATCATCGTGGCGGCCGGCGCCGGAAGTCACCGTCGCCGTCTGGGCCGTGTGCGCCGACACTGACGATGATGCCAGGCTGCTGGCGGCGAGCGCGGTGATGAGTTTCAAGCTGCTGCAACGCGGGCAGTCTGATTCCGGTGCCGCCGGTCGATCGCGCCATTCGTTTTCTGGATGAGGAGCGTGCCAGTGTTCCGGCTGAACCGGCGTCCGGCTCCAGCCGCAGCTCCCGGCGGCGCATCGTCGGATCGCCGGAAACCGTACGGTCTGGAATCGAAGAAGTGGCGAGAGAATACGGCGCGGACGAGGTGATGGTTGTGACCATCACCTACGACCACGCGGCGAGACGACGCTCTTACGAGCTGATTGCGGAGGCGTTCGGCTCAGCGCCGGCTGAGGCATCGCGAGATCGGGCATCGGCGCCGCCAGGAACAGCCGGCGGACCGCGCGGGCAATCCATCGCGCGTGGCGCGCCGATCGCGACACGCGCGCGCTGTCGGTCGCGATTCCCGTGTTCGCGTACATCTGCCGGTACAGTTTCGACACGAGCATGAACGCGAACCGCGAGCGCATCGACTCGACGACGTGCGCGCGTTTCCAGATCCGCCGGAAGCTATAGAAGTCGTCCCACGCGCCCTGCGTCCGCACGCGGATTTCTTCGAGCGAGAGCGTCGGATGTTCGGTATACAACTTCGGCCGCTGATTCTCGGGAATGAGCCAGTGCTGCGTGATCGGCACGCCCTCGACCAGCGTCCCCTGGCGGCTTTCGTCCGCGGCCCACTTCTCGAAATCGAGCGTGCCGGGAAACGGCGTGAGCAGCACGAACTGCGCGAAGGTGATGTCGGCTTCTTCCGCCAGCTTCACCGTCGCGTCGAACGTGTCGGCGCGATCGCTCGGCAGCCCGAAGATGAACGACCCGAGAACGTGCACGCCGTGGCGGCGGAAGGCTCGCAGCCGCGCCACGAGCTCGTCGCCCGCAAGATTGAATCCCTTGTAGACGTCCTTGAGGCCTTCCTCGGTCACCGACTCGACGCCGACGAGCGCGCCCTTGATCCGCGCGTTCCGCATCGCGTCGAGGAACTCCGGATCCTCGGCCGCTTCCATCGTGATCTGCGTGAAGAAGACGAGATCGTCCGGCAGCTGCGCGAGCTGGGCCATCAGCTCGAAGCGCTCTTGTCGGAGCGCCTCCAGCTCGTGAAGCCGCGACGGGTCGGCGCGCCGTGCGCGCCATCGCGAGGTCCTCGAACGTGACCGGATAGAAGTTGTCGTCGGCGAGCGCGATGAACCGGAAGCCGCGGCGCCGCAGTTCCACGACCTCGCCGATCACGCGATCGACGTGACGCTGACGCGGTTCCTGGCCATCGGTGCGCCACACCGAGCAGAACGAGCAGTGCTTCGGGCAACCGCGGACGGTCTGCACCGACGCCCACATGTACTGATTCGGCGGCAGCAGATCCCATCGCGCCGACAGGAACTGTTCGCCGCGACACGCGCCCGCCTTCGTACTGGCGCGCGGGACGGCCGGCAAAGCAATCGGCGACCGCGGACGCCCAGACGAGATCGCCGTCGCCGCGGACCACGGCGTGGGCGGCGCCGTGCTCGTGCGGCTCGTCCGGAAAGAGCGTGGCGTGAATGCCGCCGTACACGACCCACGCCCCGCGATCGCGCGCCATGCGGCCGATTTCGTAGCCGCGCCGCGCGTTGCCGGTGTGGATGCCGATGCCGACGACGTCGCCGGCCGCGATCGTGGACATGTCGATGTGCTCGAGCGTCTCATCTACGAGATGCGGATCGCCCCAGGTCGTGCCCGTCGCGGCTGCAAGCACATAAAGCCACCGCGGAGTGATGACGGCTACGCCGAACGATACGTGACTCGGATTGACGAGATGGACAGTCGAGCTCACACGCCTCCTATTGTTCTTCCTGCTCGTCGCCCCACGGCGACGGCTGTGGACCCGGAACGATTCCGGCGATATCCGGATCCTCGCCGTCGGCGCTCGACGGTTTGGAGACGTCGCGCTGGCTCTTTTCGAGCCGGCGCGCTGCCTTTTGCTGTTGCTTTTCCTGACGCGCGCGCTCTCTCGCGCGCTTGTTCTGGGTCGGTCTGGACTTTTGCAAGACGCCTCCTCGGGCGTGGGGACGCTACCAGCGGGGTTCGCGACGACGCGAGCCACCGCCACCGCCGCCGCCGGGTCGGCCGCCCCGATCGCCTTGCGGCTTGGGCCGCGCCTCGTTGACGGCGATTTTGCGGCCGTCGAGATCGGTTTCGTTCAGCTTTTGAATCGCGCTCTGAGCCGCTTCGTCAGTCTGCATCTCGACAAACGCGAAGCCGCGCGCACGCCCCGTCATCTGGTCGCGAACAATGTTGACGGAATCAACCGGGCCGATTGCCTGGAAGATCTCCTCCAGCCGCCGCTCATCCGTGTTGTACGAGAGATTCCCGACGAACAGTTTCCGACCCATGAAGCGCTCCTGCCCTGCGCGGGCTCAATCCGACGTGACGACGTTCGCTGCCGGGGTCGAGGGAGAGATCGAGCACGCTCGGTCGGCTCGCAACAACGGTACAGCGGGGCTTGCGCGAACAGTATACCTCGCCAAATGCGCGTGGCGCGGCGAATAACTCTAGCGATGAACGGGCGTGCGTTCGACGCGTAAGCCGAACAGCGGACGGAGCTTCGTGCCGATCGCGCTGCCGACGAACGCAGCGGCGAGCCAGAGCCACCCGTGCACGCTGCCCGACGCGATGCCGCTGAAGTACGCGCCGATGTTGCAGCCGTACGCGATGCGTGCGCCGTAGCCGAGCAGCAGTCCTCCGACGATCGCCGCGGCCAGCGACCGCGCCGGCACGCGCCAGGCCGGCGCGAATCGCCCGGCGAGGATCGCGGCGGTCAAAGCGCCGAGGATGATGCCGATGTCCATCACCGAGCTGACGTCGGCGACGACGCGGCCGTGCAGCGCGGCCATCTGCGCCGGGGTCGACCAGTACGGCCACGCGCCGACGTTGACGCCGCCGACAGCCGCGGCCTTTGCGCCCCACAACGCGAACGCGCCGGTCACGCCCCACGGTCGGCCCGATACGGTGAGCGTCGCGATGTTGACGAGCGCCAGCCCGATCGCGCCCGCCCATAACGGCCACGGCCCTTGCAGCACACGGCTCCGCACGGGTCGCGGACCGTCTGACGTCGAGGCAATCGCACCGTGTCTACGGCGCTCGAGCACGATCGTCATCGCCGCAAGCGCCGCGAACGCCGCGAGGCTCACCGCGAGAGCTCGCGGTGCCCCGAGCGCCGCGACGAGACCAATCGGTTTGAGCGACGGCGTGGCCGCCCACCACGGCATGTGCGCGGTGCCGATCACGGATCCCCCGATGAACGCAAGGAGGGTCGCCAGCATGCGCGTGTTTCCGCCGCCGGCGGTATAGAGCGTACCGGACGCGCAGCCGCCGCCCAGTTGCATACCGACACCGAAGAGAAAGGCGCCGACAATCACCGAGACGCCAACGGGAGAGATGGAGCCGCGAACCGTCTGTCCGAACACGCTGCCGGTGGCGAGCAGCGGAAAGAAGACAACGGTGGTCGCCGCGAGCATCAGCATCTGCGCGCGCAGGCCGGCGCCTCGTCGGTCCGACACGAACACGCGCCACGCCGACGTGAATCCAAACGCGGCGTGATAGAGGACCACGCCTGCGGCCACGCCGATCAGGAAGAGGATCGACTGCCGCCAGCTGACGGTGGCGTTGAGATAGAGGGCGGCCAGAACGATGGCGGCCGCCGCGACCGCCGCGGGACCGCCGATCCACGGGCGGCGCCGGACGCCTGCCGGCATGACCCCGGAACGGTCGACGACGGCCGCTGCGACCGAAGACGTCACGTTACTGCTTCTTCTTCGGCTTCTTCTTCTCTTTCTTCATCGACGTGCCTTTACCCATTTGTTATCTCCTCTGCTGCCGCGCATATCGCGCGATGGTGACTGCCGGGATAATCGCCGAGGCGATTCGATTCGTCAAGTGAGCATCCGGCGGTTTTCGATACGCGGCCCGTCTACAGCTGAATCTCCGGCACGTCACGCCGCCTCAGCAGATGGCGTATCTGGCGCGAGTTCGGGCCGCCTCATCGCGCCGGTTCATGTGACGCCGTTCTTGCAAAGGACCAATCGCGACGATTTTCACGCTGCCAGCTGCCGCTTTCTTCCGATGACGAACAACCGCTGGCTCATCGCCGCCGCCGCCGTGGTCATGCAGATATGCCTGGGCGCCGCGTACGGATGGAGCGTCTTCGTCGCGCCGCTCGTATCGATGACCGGCTGGACGCTCACGCAGGTCTCGCTCAACTTCACGCTCGCGATCGCATTCCTCGGCGTCGGCACCATCATCGGCGGCCTGTGGCAGGACCGCGTCGGGCCGCGCCCCGTCGCGACGGTCGCCGGCCTCATTTACGGCACGAGCTACCTCTTGGCTGCATGGTTTTCGTCACGGCACTCGCTCGGCGGGATGTACTTCAGCTACGGCCTGCTCGGCGGCATCGGGATGGGCATGGGCTACATCACGCCGGTCGCGACGATCACGAAGTGGTTTCCGGATCGCCGCGGGCTGATGACCGGCGTCGCGGTCGCCGGCTATGGCGCCGGCGCGCTCATCATGAGCCCCTTCGCGGCGCGATCGATCGTCGCGCGCGGCGTGCCCGCCACCTTCGGCATCCTGGGAATCGTCTACCTGGTGCTCGTGGTCGCGGCGGCGCAGTTCTACTGCAATCCGCCGCCGGGATGGCGTCCGCAAGGCTGGGTGCCGACCGGCACGGTGGCGACCTCCGCGTCCACCTACGATTTCACCGTCGGCGAGGCCATGCGGACGTGGCAGTTCTGGGTGCTCTGGGCGATGCTGTTCCTGAACGTGTCGGCCGGCATCATGATCATCAGCCAGGCGTCGCCGATGGCGCAGCAGCTCGTGCACATGACGCCGATCGCCGCCGCCGGCATGGTCGGACTGATCTCGATCTTCAACGGCGCGGGCCGCGTGTTCTGGGCGTGGGTGTCGGACTACATCGGCCGCTCGCGTGTCTACCTCCTGCTCTACGCGATTCAGGCCGTCATCTTTTTCTCCCTGCCCAACCTCACGAACGTGACGTTGTTCAGCGCCGCCTTCGCCGTCATCGGCCTGTGCTACGGCGGAGGATTCGGGACGATGCCGTCGTTCACCGCCGATTTCTTCGGCTCCAGATTCATGGGCGGCATCTACGGCTGGATTCTCCTGGCGTGGGGCGCCGGCGCGATTCCGTCGCCGATTCTGATCGCACACTTGCGACAGACCACCGGGCGGTATGATCAGGCGATCTTTTCGGTTGCCGTCCTGATGCTCATCGCCATCGTACTGCCGCTCGTCGTTCGTCGTCCTGCCCCGCCGGCGCCGCTTAAGTACAATTCGGACTCGACGCAGCGTTTCGACGCGCGCCGTCCTGCATAACCATGACTAATACATTCCTTCAGTGGCCATTGATCCGACAGCTTTCGTTAGGGCGCCGCGGCAACGGGCGCGAGGTCATGAGCGACGAGACGCGCGCCCTGCAGCCGCGCAACACCGGCGCGTCCATCGCTCGTTCGGTGTGTCCGTACTGCGCGGTCGGATGCGGGCAGCTAGTATTTCATCGAGACAACAAGGTCGTGTCGATCGAAGGCGATCCCGCGTCGCCCATCTCGGCCGGGCATCTATGTCCGAAGGGCGCGGCGAGCCAGGAGCTGGTGACGCACCCGAATCGTCTGACGCGGGTGAAATACCGGCCGGCGCACGGCACTGCATGGCAGGAGCTCGATCTCGAGACCGCGATGGACATGATCGCGGATCGCGTCTGGGCCTCGCGCGAGCGCGGGTTCGTCGAGCAGCAGGACGGCAAGCCGCTCATGCAGGTGAAGACAATCGCGCATCTGGGCGGCGCGACTCTCGACAACGAAGAGAACTACCTGATCAAGAAGCTGTTCGCCGCCGGCCTCGGCATGGTCGCCGTGAGCAATCAGGCCCGCATATGACATAGCTCCACGGTGCCCGGGCTGGGCACCTCGTTCGGGCGCGGCGGCGCGACGACCGCGCAGCAGGATCTCGCGAACGCCGATGCGATCCTGATCATGGGATCGTCGATGGCCGAAAACCATCCGGTCGGATTCCGCTTCGTCGTGAAGGCGCGCGAGCGCGGCGCCACGGTCATCCACGTCGATCCGCGCTTCAACCGCACGTCCGCGATGTCGGACATCTGGGTGCCGCTGCGCGCCGGCACCGACCTGGCGTTTCTCGGCGGCCTGATCAATTTCGTCCTGCAGACCGGGCGCGACTTCCGCGACTACGTCGTGCCGTACACCAACGCGGCGACGATCATCCACGAAGATTTCGTCGACACGGAAGATCTCGGCGGGCTGTTTTCTGGCTGGGACGAGCAGAAGAACAAGTACGTTACGGACTCGTGGCTGTACGCCGGCATGGAAGGCAGCGGCCACGAGAGTCAGGAGACCGCCAGCTCGGCGCATGGGCTGTGGGGAAAAAACCGCGGCGGCCAGCATTCCCGTTTAGTCGACGCGCAGCGCGACGAAACCCTGCAGCACCCACGCTGCGTCTACCAGATCCTCAAGCGTCACTTCTCGCGGTACACGCCCGAGTTCGTGGAGAAGGTGTGTGGCACGCCAAAAAGTCACTTCATGCGTGTGGCCGAGGCGTACACATCCGCATCGGGCCCCGAGAAGACCGCGGCGATCTGCTACGCCGTCGGCTGGACGCAGCACTCGACGGGCGTGCAAATCATCCGCGCGGCATCCATCCTCCAGCAGCTGCTCGGCAACATCGGCCGGCCCGGCGGCGGGATCATGGCGCTCCGTGGCCATGCGTCCATCCAGGGCTCGACCGACATCCCGACCCTTTACGACATCATGCCCGGCTATCTGCCGATGCCGAACTTCGAGTCGGGCACGCACACGCTCCACGATTACATCGAGCAGAACGGCACCAAGACGGGCTGGTGGCACAACATCGACAAGTACATCGTCAGCCTGCTGAAGTCGTGGTACGGCGATGCGGCAACCGCGGAGAACGAATACGGGTACGCGTGGCTGCCGAGGATCACGGGTGATCATTCGCATCAGGGCTACTGGCTCGATATGAACGACGGCAAGATGGAAGGCCTGTTCGTATTCGGCCAGAATCCGGCGGTCGGGGGACCGAACTCGCGCCTCGAGCGCCGGGCGATGGCGAGCCTCGACTGGCTCGTGGTCCGCGATCTCGTGGAGATCGAGAGCGCGAGCTTCTGGTACGACTCGCCGGAAGTCGAGCGCGGCGAGCTGCGCACGGAAGACATCAAGACCGAAGTGTTCCTGATGCCCGCGGCGAGCCACGTGGAGAAGGAAGGCTGCTTCACCAACACGCAGCGGCTGCTGCAGTGGCGAGAGAAAGCGGTCGATCCGCCGGGCGATGCGCGCAGCGAGACGTGGTTCATGTATCACCTCGGGCGGCGCCTGAAGGAGAAAGCCGCGCGCGATCCGCGTCCGCGAAATGCAGGATTGAACGCGCTGACGTGGAATTACCCGACCGAAGCGCCGGACAACGAACCGGTGGTCGAGCACGTCCTGCAGGAAATCAACGGCCGGAAGATCGCCGACCGGACGCTCGTATCCGGATTCAAGGAGCTGAAGGCCGATGGATCGACCGAATGCGGCTGCTGGATTTACTCCGGGGTATTTCCCGAATCAGGACGCAATCGCGCCAACGAACGCAACTCGCACGATTACCTCGGGCACGGCTGGGGCTTTTCGTGGCCGTCCGACCGCCGGATCATGTACAACCGCGCCTCCGCGCGCCCGGACGGCTCGCCATGGAGCGAGAAGAAGAAATTGATCTGGTGGGACACCGCCAAACGCGAGTGGACGGGCCTCGACGTTCCCGATTTCACACCGACGAAGGCGCCCGACTATCGTCCGCCCAAGGACGCGGAAGGCGACGACGCGCTCGCCGGGGATGCGCCGTTCATCATGCACGCCGATGGCATGGGGTGGATATGGGTGCCGATGGGTCTGCGCGACGGCCCGCTGCCGACCTACTACGAGCCGCTCGAATCGCCGTTCACGAATGCGCTCTACCCTTCGCGCGCGACGAATCCGCCAGCCGACAAGAAGGAGCGCGCCGGCAATGCGTACGTGCCGGTCGGCGATTCACGGTTCCCTCACGTCCTGACGACCTACCGGCTGACCGAACACCACACCGCGGGCGGGATGAGCCGATATCTCTCTCGCTTGTCTGAGCTGCAGCCTCAGTTCTTCGCGGAAATATCGCCCGAGCTCGCACGCCAGATCGGCGTCGCCAACCGACAGTGGGTCACGATCGCGTCTCCACGGGGCGTTGTCGAAGCGCGCGCGCTGGTCACCTCGCGCATGCCGTCGCTCCGCGTCGACGGACGCCTCATTCATCAGGTCGGTCTCCCGTATCATTGGGGCACCCGCGGCCTCGTGACCGGCGACTCGGCCAACGATCTCATCGCGATGTCCGAAGAGCCGAACGTCCGAATCATGGAAACCAAAGGCCTCGTGTGCCACATCGCCGCCGGCCGCCGCCCGCGCGGCGTCGCGGCGCTCGACTACCTCGAAAGCCTGATGCATGCCGACCACCGCGTTTCTCACTGACTCGACGCTCTGCATCGGCTGCAAGGCGTGCGAAGTCGCCTGCAAGGAATGGAACGAAGTGCCTGCCGACGGCTTCGACTGGAGCGGCCACTCGTACGACAACACGATGCATCTCGGCCACTCGACGTGGCGTCACGTGAAGTTCGTCGAGATGACGACGGTGTTCGGCATCGGCGGCAATTCCGGCGAGCAACTCTCGTGGGGATTTTCCTCCGACGTCTGCAAGCACTGCGAGCACGCCGGATGCCTCGAAGCATGCCCGACCGGGTCGATCGTCCGCACCGAGTTCGGAGCGGTATACGTTCAGCCCGACGTCTGCAACGGCTGCGGCTACTGCGTCGTCGGCTGCCCGTTCGGCGTGATCGATCGACGGCCGGATGACGGCCGCGCATTCAAGTGCACGTTCTGCTACGACCGGCAGAAAGTCGGCCTCCAGCCGGCATGCGCGACGGCGTGTCCCACCGAATCGATCCTCTTCGGCGACATCGACGAGCTCCGACAACGGGCCGAGCAGCGTGTCGACGCCCTGCACGCCAAAGGCGTCGACGATGCGGTGCTCTACGATCCGCGCGAGACCAGCGTCGGCGGCATCCACGCGATGTTCATCGTGCGCGGCGATCCGGCCGCGTACAACCTGCCGGCAAATCCGCAGGTGCCGACCGTGTATCTGCGTGACGGCTGGCGATCCGCGGCGGCGGCCGCCTTCGCGATCGTTGCCGGCACCGCGCTCGCGTTCGTGGCACGCCGATGACCGCGACCTACTACGACGTGCCGCTCCTGATTCGTCCCGTGTGGACGTGGGAAGTGCCGCTCTACTTCTTCGTCGGCGGCGCCGCCGGCGGCGCGGCGATCATCGGCAGCGTGGCGCAATGGAGCGGAACCGACGGCACGCTGGCGCGCGACGCGAAATGGATCGCGGCGGCCGGCGGACCGCTTTCCGCGGCGCTCCTCACGGCCGATCTCGGGCGGCCTGAGCGGTTCATCAACATGCTCCGCGTCTTCAAGCCGCAGAGCGCGATGTCGGTTGGCTCGTGGACACTCACTGCATTTTCCGGCAGTTCGACCGCGGCTCTCGTTCCGTGGGTGTCGATGGTTGCGGCACCAGCGAGCGCGGCGCTCGGCGCGGTGATGATCACGTACACCGGCGTGCTCATCGGCGCGACCGCGATCCCCGTGTGGAACCAGAGCGTAAAACTCCTGCCGGTTCACTTCGCGGCATCGGGTATCGCGTCGGCGGCGGCGATTCTAACGCTCATGGGGCACGAGGACGAGGCGCTCAACGACATCGCGATCGGCGCGGCGGCGGTCGAGACGTTGATCGGTGCGGCGATCGAGCTGCAGCCGAACCCGGCGCTCGCACCACTCAAGGAAGGCGCGAGCGGGTGGGTCATTCGCGCCGGAGGCGTCCTTTCCGGACCTGTCCCGCTCCTCTGCCGCGCGGCCGGACGCTCGCCTGGCTGGCGCCGCGTCGCGAGCGTGGCGGCGATCGCGGGCTCGATTCTCACGCGTCTCGGGTGGATTGCCGCCGGCCGCGCATCGGCGAAGGCGTCATGATGCTCGCGCTCGTGATCGCGCTCACGGCTCAAGTCGCCACAGGACTGCCGAACCTCGCGGGAACATGGACGCTCGACGCCGCGCTCAGCGATCCGCCCGAACAAGTTGCCCGCGAACTGCGCGAAGACACCGGAGGCATGTCTTCGGACCAGCTGTTCGGGTTCGGCGGCGGCCAGGGGCAGGGATATGGCCAGGGCCGCGGCACGGCGCGGCGGCACGACGACGAGAAATTCAAAGCCGAATCCGGTTGCCGAGGCCGATCGCAAGCTGCTGGATCAGCTCGCCACGACGGTGCAGTTTCCGCCGACGACCCTCACGATCTCGCAAACCGAACACAACGTGACGGTCGCGGATCAGGCCCTGCACGCCGATGGCAAGGCCGACACTCGGCAGCTGGATGGCGGCTCGGTCGAGCGAACAACGACGTGGGAGGGTCCGGTCCTCGTCGTTCGAGAGAAAGTCGGCCACGCCGGCACCCTGCGCACGACCTACTCGATCGTGACCACGACCAGACAACTTCTCGTCCGTGTGAATTTCGAACGCGACGGTCAGCTCGGTCCGTTCGAGGTCAGGCTCGTCTACGATCGTCAGTCATAGAATCGACCTCGCGATACACGGATTCATACAAAGGAACCAGACGCTCCGTGCAGAAGCGGGACCGTACCGCATTCGCCGCTGCGTTCGCGATCGACGCGTGAAGTGCGCGATCGGTCAGGAGCGCGACTCCACGCTCGGCCATCGCATCTATGTCCTCAGGCGCGCACAGGAATCCGGTAACGCCGTCCTCGATCACCTCAGGCAGCCCGCCGACGCGTGAGGCGACGACCGGCACCTCGCACGCCATCGCCTCGAGCGCGGCGAGCCCGAAGCTCTCCTGCGCCGACGGCAGCAGGAACACATCGGCTACCGACAGCCACGCCACCAGATCCCTCTGCTCGCCCGCGAACACCACATCGTCGGCAATGCCGTAACCGGCGGCGAGTCGTTCGATCTCCGGACGGACGGGACCGTCGCCGACGAGCACGAATCGCGCGCGGACGCGCCGGCGAATCCGCCGGAATACGTCGAGCGCCACGTCGACGCGCTTGACGGGACGGAAATTCGAGACGTGGAGAACGAGCGCCTCGCAGCTTCCGTCGGGACAGAGCTGCGCGCGGAGCGCCGGATCGACGCGGCGGCGATACGTTGCGCAATCGAGAAAATTCGGGATGACGCGAATGTCCTGCCGTATTCCCAGCGCGGCCACCGTGTCGGCTTTGAGGCTGGCCGACACGGCCGTCACGGCGTTCGATTGCTCGATCGAAAAAGCAACGATGCGCTTGTAGGACGGGTCGCTGCCGACGAGCGTGATATCGGTCCCGTGCAGCGTCGTCACGACGCGCGGCGCGGCGGCGCCGGTGGACGCGAGCATCTGCACGGCAAGATAGGCGGCCGTCGCATGCGGAACCGCGTAGTGCGCGTGGACTACGTCGAGCCGGCGCGCTTCCGAGACGCGGGCGATCGTGTTCGACAGGGCGAGCAAATACTGCGGCTCATGAAACAGCGGGTATGGCGGGACGATGACGCGCTCGAAGCGGACGCCGCCTTCCCCGTCGCGCCACCGGAACGGCGGCTCGCTGCTGATCAGGTGCACCTCGTGCCCGCGCGCCGACAAGCGCGTACGCGAGCTCCGTCGCGACGACACCGCTGCCGCCCACGGTTGCGTAGCAGACGATCGCGATGTTCATGCCGGGCTCTTCAACAGCCCGGGCCGCACGATCGGCTCGCGCACGACGACGCCTTCCGCGAACGCGACGCCCGCCAGCGCGCCGAACTGCGCGTCGCGGCTCTCGACGAGCTGCCGGAACGTCGGCGCCGTCAGCCGGGTCGCCACAGCGGCCGGTTCGCCGGGCGCGAACTGCGAGCGATAGGCGTCGAGCGCGGCGCGCTTACGCTCGTAAAACGCCGACACGTCGACGACGAACGACGGCCTGGCGCCGTCGTTGATGAAGTAGTAGCAGAGCCAGTCGGCGCGCCAGGGCTCGCCCTCGGCGCCGTAACGGCGAAGACCGCTGCGGAACGCGGCAACCCTCAGCACATGGCTGGCGGCTACGTGATCCGGATGGCGATCGTGCCAATACGGAATCGCAATCGTTCGAGGACGCCAACGTCGGATCGCGTTCACGGCGTCGCGGAAGTGCTCGGCCGTCGGTTCGATGCCGCCGTCTGGCCATCGCAGGTTCTCACGAGCGTGCGCGCCGAGAATGCGCGCCGCCGCGGCCGCTTCGGTGCGCCGCTCATCGACGGTTCCGTTGCTCGAGAGCTCGCCTTCGGTGAGATCGCACAAGACCACCGTGCCGCCTTCGGCCGCGTGGCGTGCGACCGTCCCGCCGAGGCCGATTTCGATATCGTCGGGATGGGGCCCGAACACGAGAAGGTCGATCAACAGGCCCTCCATGACGCATCCGCATCCCGGCGGACGGATAACCGCCGGCGGAAGCGGGCCGCTACAGAATACGCGGAGCCCCGGGTTGCCGGCTCAGCCGACGATGCGGAGGTTTGTTGGCGGGCGTGGAACAGCGGTCGCAGGATTAAAGCCGAGCGAGATCACTTCGAAGTCGTTCGCGGTGAGCGCGCGAAACGCCGGGTTGAGGATGTCGCTGTTCCAGCGCGTGTCGTAGGTGCCGCTGATGAACATATCCGACCCGTTATCGGCCACGATCAAGCCATAGCGCTGCATCGCGCGGAAGATCCGCTGCACTTCCGGTGTGAACGTGGACAAATTACGCGTGCTTTTCAATCGCAGGCGCGCGCCCATCGGCAGCGCGCCGGTCGTCGAACCGGCGCGGTGCGACGCCGGAAACACGTAGCCGTTCGTCGCGCGCACGGTGACGCGGAACGCGTGCCGGATTTCGTCGGTGCCGAACGCCTCGTCGTAGCGCACGAGACCCGGCAGAATCGCCAGCCCCGCCGCGTCGGCCGACGTCCAGCCATCCGGCCGTCGCGTGTTCGTGCTCAAATCGAAGAAGGCGCCGGATCCGGCCTGCCACTGCGAGCCGTCGTAAAAGAGGTTATACAACTCATACAGGTATCGGTGATCGCGATCCACGATCAGCATGTGGCGATCGCTCGAGCTCCGGAGGTCGACGTCGCCCGGCTCGCCGCTCTCGATCCAGTGGGCCTGCGTGATCGCTTCGTCGGGAATCGGATAGAACGGCACGCTGGTGTTCGTCGTGTGATTCACGCCGTCGCTCTCGTCCGGATATTGAAACTGCACCGCTCGCAGCGGCGTCGTTCCATCGACGACCGCGTAGGGGAACCCGTAGACCTGCGCGCTGCCCGTCGAGACGTCGCCGCCGAAATCAGGATGCAGCGCGCGCGTCGTGCCGATGAAATTGATGTAGTTCGCAGAGGAGGCATCCACCGGCGCGGCGGAGATGTCGAGATTCCACCAGTTGTCCGCAGGCAACAGCGGCAGCGGGCCAGGCAGCGCGCCGCCCTGGATGCTCGCGGCGACGACGAGCGTCGTCAGCGCGACGAGCGCCGCCAATGTCCATAGTGTCCTTGTCTTCGCCACGTTTGCGCTGCGGTGCATGCCCGGATGAAGAGCAAGACATGCGCCGCGGTGAAATCAACGACTTCGGCGCATTCCGGCGGTGTGGACGGACAAATCTGTTGTGAACGTGTCACAGTTGCACAGGTCGAACAATGCACAGGAAGGAACCACAGATCTGTGGCTCGGTGACTCTGTGGCGTGATTAACAAGACACCTAGAACGTGGAGCCGGTGAGCTTGACGTCCGCCTTCGACCACGCCGCCGCGAACTCGCGGTCGACGGCGGCGGCCGCGGCGTCCTTGTGCTGTGCGCGCAGCGACTGCGCCAGACCGAAGAGCGCCCAGCCGTTGTGCGGATGCTGAACGAGGTCCTCGCGATATGTCGCTTCGGCCTCGCGCGGTTGACCCGCGCCGAGAAGCGCCGCGCCGAGTTGATGGCGCACGGGGATGAACCAGTCGGCCGGCTCGTCGTAGCCGAGCTGATCTTCTTTGGCGGCCGCCTGCCGCAGCTGCGCCACCGCGTCCTCCATCCTGCCTGACGCGCGCGCGATTTCTCCTTGCGCGATCAGCGTGGCCACCTCGAACACATCCTTCGCGGCGTTGAACCCCGCGGCAGCGTCCGCCGGAAGACTGGAAACGGCCGCACGCAGGCGATCGAGCTCCGTGTTCGCCTCGTCCACCTTACCGGTCCGCGCCAGCGCGATCACGCGTGCGTACCGATAGGCGCCGGTGAGCGCCTTGAGCCGCGCATCGGGCGCGGGCTCGGCGAGAATCGCGTTCCACTCGCCGAATCGGATCATCGTCGAATACACCTCGGACACGTACCAGTCGGTGCCGAGCGACATGAGCAGCATGTCGACCGGCAGCCCATCGCGCATTTTCTTCACGGCGTCCAGCGCCTCGGCGCGGCGACCTTCCATCGCCGCGGAGTACGCGAGGAACTGGTAATTGTGCGCGAGGTACATCGCGTAGTAATCGAGCGGCGGCGTCGCCTGGAGATACGCGAGGTCGGCCACCACGCCGGCGCGGTTGGCCGCGGCGGCGTCTTCGTAGCGGCCGACGCGCTGCAGGATGTGGGCCGGCATGTGCTGGAGATGGCCGGCGTCCGGCATCATGCCGTCCAGGCGCTCGGCGGCGGCGAGCGCGCGCTCGGGACGCGGCGATGCTTCCATCGTGTGCACGTAGTAATGATTGGCGCCGGGGTGCCTGGGATCGATGGCGAGCACGCGTTCGAGCGTCGTCTCGATTTCCGCGGTGCCCGGCGCCTGCTGGCCATCGGTGGTCCAGAGCCGCCACGGATTCGTGTTCATGAGCGATTCCGCGAACAGCACCTGGATGTCCATATCCCGCGGATGGCTCTTCGCCACGCCGCGCATCGCGTCGGCGTACGCGACCAGCACCGGTGCGCTGTTGGACGGATCGAGCGGCTGCGGTCCGGTGTAACGGTGCCCCAGCGCGCCGATGATGTCCTGCTCCACCGACGAGGCCGCCGGCGCGTGCTGCTGCGCCCGGTGCAACGCGTCCCACGCGACCCTCGCGCGCGGCTCGGCCATCACCGGAAAGTTGTAGTTGGGACCGACGGTCAACGCGACGCCCCAGTAACACATCGCGCACGACGGATCGAGGATCGCGGCGTTCGCAAACGACCGCGTCGCCTCGTCGTGATTGAACGCCCAGAGCAGCCGCATGCCCTGATCGAAATATCGCTGCGCCTCCGGCGACGACGTCGTGATCGTCCGATGAAACGTGCCGAGCCGACCGAACAGATTCGCGCCGCGCGCCCAATCGGCGACCGTTTGTGGTGGTCCGCCGTGACCAGCCGACGACCCCGCTGAATGTTCCGCAGCGGACGCCGCATGCTGGGACGCGGGCGCGTTCGCGCCCGCCGCAGGAGAGCTCGCCGGCTTCCCGCAGCCGGCCGACAGCAAAGCCGCGATCGCCGAGGCGATTACGTATCGCATGATGAACCCGTCATTTCTCGAGGACTGGACGCACGATAGCCACGACGCCGCAGTGTGTCAATAACGTGGCCGGTGGCTGGTGGCTGGTGGTCTGGTGAGTTGGTGGCTGGTGGCTGGTGACTCGTGGTGGTTGGTGGCTGTGGTTGGTGGTTGGTGGCACAGCCACCAATACTGTCGCTCGGCGTGCGGAAATTGTGATTTCAGGGCGGCTATTGTGTCGGCAGCGCCCGCAGGACGGGCGGTACGCGAACCAGTGCCGGGTATCGCGCTTGCAACCACGCGCGGGCATCAATGGACGTCCCGCAGCTCGCCGCCACGCCGGCGGCAGCGCTCGAACATACGCTGACAGCCGCGGGAGGGGCGGCCGTACGTGAACCGGCGCGAAGTGTTGCGCAGTCGTCCGCGATCGTGCCGCTGTTCGCGGCGACGATGTTCCTGAGCGGCTTCCTGCTGTTCCTCGTCGAGCCCATGGCCGCGAAGATGGTGCTGCCGATCCTCGGCGGCGTGCCGATGGTATGGAACGGCTGCGTCGTGTTCTTCCAAATCGCGATGCTCGCCGGCTACGGCTACGCGTTCGGCGCGTCGCGTTGGCTCGGTGTGCGGCACCACGTGCTCGTCCACGTCGCGGTGCTCGCGGCGCCGGCCGCGGTGCTGCCATTCGTGATCCAGGCGGGCACCAGCAGACCGCCGGACGGCAACCCGCTCGGATGGCTGCTGCTCACGCTCGCGGGAACGATCGGCGTGCCGTTCTTCGTGCTGTCGACGAGCGCGTCCGTCTTTCAGCATTGGCTGTCGCGCACGGACCACGCTGCTGCGCGCGACCCGTACTTCCTCTACTCGGCGAGCAACCTCGGATGCCTGCTCGCGCTCGGGTCGTATCCGACGATCATCGAACCCCTGTTCACGCTTCGCGAGCAATCGCGCTTGTGGGCGACCGGGTACGCCGAGTTCGTGCTCCTTGCCGGCGCCTGCGCGGTGGTTGCGTGGCGGCGAAGCGCACGTGCCGACCGGCGCGCGATGCCAGACACGACCGGCGCGGCAACGACCGGCTCGCTTGGTGTGACGCGTCGGGCGCGCTGGGTGGCGCTGGCGTTTGCCCCGTCGAGCCTGATGCTGGCGGTGACGAGCCACATCTCCACCGACATCGGCGCCGTACCTCTCCTGTGGATCGTGCCGCTCGCGCTGTACCTCGTGACATTCGTGCTCGCGTTCGGCCGGCGCTCGGCGGCGATGCGCGGCCTTTGCGAGACGCGCGCTGCCGCTCGCCGTCGTGCCGCTCGCGCTTTTCATGATGGCCGGTGTCCAGGGTCCGCTGGCGACAATCGTCTCGCTGCACCTCGTGGCGTTCGCGATCATCGCGCTGAACTGCCACGCCGAGCTCGCGCAGGATCGTCCGGACGCCTCGCGACTCACGGAATTCTATTTCTGGGTGTCGCTTCGGCGGGATGCTCGGCGGGCTGTTCAACGCGCTCGCCGCTCCGCTCCTCTTCAACAGCATCGTCGAGTACCCGCTCGTGGTCGTTCTCGCGTGCCTGCTGTTTCGAGCGTCCGATTCGCCATCAGCGCCGCCGCGTGGCATCCGAACGTTCGCGATGCCGATCGCCGTGGGCGCCTTGACCACCGGTATTTTCGCGGCGCTGGTAGCGATGCGTGCGCCGCTGACGCGTCCAACTCGCGGCGCTCTCGGTGCCAGCCTTGCTCACCTTCACCGAACGCAGGAGCCCTCGGTTCGGCTGGTGTGTCGCGGCGATGATCGTCGCGCGAGTCGCGGCGGGCAACGCCGGCGAGCATGTCCTGTACGCGACGCGCACGTTCTTTGGCGTGTACCGCGTCAGCGAAGACCTCGGCGGCCGCTATCACGAGCTCGTGCACGGGACGACGCAGCACGGCCTGCAGGCGCTCGCGCCGGAGCGCCGCGGCGAGGCGTTGACCTACTATCACGAAACCGGTCCGTTCGGGCAGGCCTGGAAAGCGCTGCCGAGCGCCGGCGGCGCGCACGATGTGGCGGTCGTCGGGCTCGGTGTCGGTACGCTCGCGAGCTACGCGAATCCCGACCAGCGCTGGACGTTCTTCGAAATCGATCCGGCGGTCGAGCGCATCGCGCGGACCCGCCAGTATTTTTCATTCATGGACGCATGCGGCGATCGCTGCCGCGTCGTCATCGGCGACGCGCGCGTGTCGCTCGGCCATGTCCCCGAGCACACGTACGATCTGCTCGTGCTCGACGCGTTCAGCTCCGATGCCATTCCGATGCACCTGCTCACGCGTGAGGCGTTCGGCGTGTATCTGTCGCGGCTGAAGAGCGACGGCGTGCTCGTGCTGCACATTTCCAACCGCCACCTGCAGCTCGCGCCTGTTGTCGGCCGTCTTGCCGAGAGCCACGGGCTCGTCGCGCTGCAGGAGGTCGATGCGCTTCAACCTGGCGCGCCCGAAGGCAAGCAGGCGTCGCAGTGGGTGGTCGTGGCACGGAAAGCGGCCGACGTCGCCGCCTTGAGGTCGGACCCTCGCTGGTCCCCGCTCGCGGCGCCGCCGGCTACCCCCCTCTGGTCGGACGATTTCTCGAACATCCTCAGCGTGCTCAGCTTCCGCTGAGCCCACTCCGTTACGACGGGCAGTTCGTCGGCTGACCGTTCAGGCCTTCTTTGTCGATGTGGAACGTGGCGGACGGCGACCCCGCGTAGTTCACGCGGACCACGTAAAGCGAGTCGTAGTCGCCGGTCGTCCAGGCCGGGACGTTCACGCCGCCGCCGTACCGATTCATGATGTGCTGCACGAGCTGCGGCATATAGGTGTGATCCCACGCGATGAAGATCGTGGAATTCGCCTTCGACGGTTCGAGGAGCAGCGTCTCCAGGCCTGCGATCTCGGTGAACCCGTACTTCGTGTTGACCGATATTCCGGCGCGGATTGCCGTCGGTTCGATCGTCGCGAGAGGCCGCACGTAGTAGAAGCTCTGGCCCGAATCGATCATCTTCACGTCCGGGTTCGGTGCGTACACGAAGTCAGGCATGCCGTACCGACCGGTCAGCACCGTCGGCAGCGCGAGCGCGCGATTGAGCCCCTGACACGTCAACTGACCGAGCCCCGACGCAGGCTTTTCCGCATGACGAAGAAACACTAAAGTCTCCTCCGCGCTCGCGGTAAGACCAGAACACAGCAATACGACACTGGCAATACAAAGGATCCGACGCATGACACCTCCGGGAAATGCAGCGGCACACCTCGCGCCGCGGCAGGTTTGCTGGGAAGGGTGAAGCGTACGATCGAAACGCGAACATCTCAAGCGCGGCGGTATGCGTCGCTGGTGGCTGTTGGTGGCTCGTGGTTGGTGGCTGGTGGTTGGTGGTTGGTGGTTGGTGGTTGGTGCGACAATCAGAGTCGCTTATTCCCAACGGATAGGATAGGAACTCACATATGGCCACGGTTCAACTGAAGGTGAACGGCAGACGCACACCGTGGACGTCGATCCGTCGACGCCGCTGCTCTACATCCTGCGCAACGATCTCGGCCTGCAAGGCCCGCGGTTCGGCTGCGGACTCGGCCAGTGCGGCGCGTGCACGGTGATCATCAACGGCGCGGCGGTCCGGTCGTGCATCACGCCGACGCTCGAGCGTCAAGGGCGAGATCACCACGCTCGAAGGGCTGGCGAAGGACGGCAAGCTGCATCCGCTGCAGCAGGCCTGGATCGACGAGCAGGTGCCGCAGTGCGGCTTCTGCCAGAACGGGCAGATCATGACGGCCAAGGCGCTGCTCGACAAGAATCCGAATCCGACCGACGCGCAGATCCGCGAGGGCATGGCGCGGCACGCTGTGCCGCTGCATGACGTACTACCGCATCCAGGCCGCCATCAAGCGCGCGGCGAAGGCGATCGCATGACGTCGCACTGCCGACGATTCCCGACACATCGAAGAGGTGCTGTCGCAGAGCGGACGACCTCGCGCCGCGACTTCCTCAAGACCTCCGGCCTGCTCGTCGTGAGCTTCGGCGCCGCGGCCGTCGCCGGTCCGTCTGCCGGCGCAGCGCGAGCGCGCAGGCGCGCGGGTCCGTATCCCGATCCCGACTTCCGGCAGCTCGATTCGTGGATCGTCATTCACCAGGACAACACCGCGACCTTCTACGTCGGCAAGACCGACTGCGGCCAGGGCACCGGCACGGCCTTCCGGCAGATGATGTCCGACGAGCTCGACATCGCCTACGACAAGACCACCTGCATCATGGGCAGCACCGACATCACCGTCGATCAGGGCGGCTCGGGCGGTTCGGACGCGATTCAGACCGACGGCTGGCCGATGCGGCGCGTCGCGGCCGAAGCGCGGCGCGTGCTGCTCGAGATGGCGTCCGCGCGGTTCGGCGTGCCGGTCGACCAGCTCGCCGTCAGCGACGCGCGTGATCACGGTGAAGGCGGATCCGTCGAAGCAGCGTCACCTACGGCGAACTGATCGGCGGCAAGCGGTTCAACGTCACGCTGACCGGCAACAACATCGACGCGACCACCGGCGTGGCGAAGGTCAAGCCGGTGCAGGAACTGAAGATCGTCGGCCAGTCGCCGCAGCGCTACGACATTCCCGCCGAAGGTGGACGGCTCGCTGAAATGGGCCGTGGACGTGAAGCTGCCCGGCATGGTGCACGCGCGCAACGTGAAGCCGCCGGTGGCGGGCGCGAAGCTGGTCAGCATCGACGAGTCGTCGGTTCGAAGCCTGCCCGGATTCGTCAAGGTGGTGAGCAAGGGCAACTACGTCGCGGTCGTCTGCGAGCGCGAAGAGCAGGCGATCAACGCGGCGAGGCAGCTCAAGGTCAACTGGCAGAAGCCGGCGACGCGCGCCGTTCCCGTCGTCGGAAGACCTGTTCAAGTACATGCGCAGCGCGACGCCGACGTCGAGCGCAGACGCCGATCGTGGTCGGCAATCCCGACGCGGCGTTCGCGGGCGCGGCGAAGGTCGTCGAAGCCGAATACGACGTGCCGTTCCAGGGGCACACGGCCATCGGTCCGGCGCACGCGACTGGCCGATCCGTCGAACGGCCAGATGACGATCTATTCGAACGACATGAAGTCGTACGGCATGCGCAACGGCGTCGCGCAGTTCCTCGGCATGCCGCGCGAGCAGGTGCGCGTCGTCTGGATGGAAGGCCCGCAGGGCTACGGCCGCACCGCCGCCGACGATGCGGGATTCGAGGCGGCGTATCTGGCGAAGGAGATCGGCCGGCCGGTTCGCGTGCAGTGGATGCGGCACGAAGAGACGGCGTGGGACACGAAGGGCCCGGCGTTCACGTTCAAGATGCGCGGCGGCGCTCGACGCGCAGGGCAATCTCGTCGCGCTCGACTACGACGCGCGGGCCGCCGACTACAACCACCTCGGCTACAACGAGCCCGACACGGTGCTGATCGCGCAGCTGATGGGACATGCGGCGCGCGACGCCGGCCGCCGGCAGCGCGGCGCACGCCGTCGGACATGTACGCGATCCCGAACCGGCGCATGGCGATCGCAGGTCGTGAGCCTGCCGCTGGTGTGGGAGACGCCGCTTCGCACCGGAAACCTGCGCGATCCCAACGGTCCGCAGGTCGACGTTCGCGTCCGAATCGTTCATCGACGAGACTGGCGGCGGCGGCGAAGGCCGATCCGGTCGAGTTCCGCATGAGGCTGCTCACGGCCAGCACCGACCGACGACAGCGGGTTCAAGCGGGCGCGTTCGATCGCGTGCTCAAGGCGGCGGCGGAGGCGTACGGCTGGGAGCCGCGTCCGTCGCCGAAGCCGCGTCGGCACCGGCGACATCCTCACCGGGCGCGGCATCGCCTACGCCTTCCGCAGCCAGACCGTCGTCGCGGAGATCGCCGAAGTCGAAGTGAATCGCAGGACCGGCCACGTGTGGGTGAAGCGGCTGGTGTGCGCGCACGACTGCGGGCTGGTCATCAACCCCGAAGGCGCTGCGCCGCACGATCGAGGGCGGCATGCTCCACTCGCTGAGCCGCGCGCTGCACGAGGAAGTGCAGTTCGACACCGAGAAGGTCGACGAGCGTGGACTGGATCTCGCATCCCACGCTCACGCACGCCGACGCGCCGGCGCAGATCGACGTCGTGCTGGTGAACGGCGATCCGAATCCGAACCGGCCCGATCTGCCGCACTACGGCGCCGGCGAGACGGTCTGCAAGCCGCTGATCGCGGCGGTCGCCAACGCGATCTTCGACGCGACCGGCGTTCGGCTCCGCCGCGTTCCGTTCAGAGACGCGCGCGTGCTCGCCGCGCTCAAGGCCGCGCGCGTGTAAGGGTCCGCCGGCCATCAGCCGCGCAGTCGCTGCGACTACTGGGCGCGGTTGCCGGGCCAAACACATGCTGCTCGGCGAACCGCTCGACGGCGCGGGAAACCGCCGCTCCGGGTCATGGGCACCTTCGCACCGGCAGGTCCGTGTACCTGGCCTGGACTCGCCGCCCTCGCTGGCGGTTTCACCGTCTGGCGCGTGCGACGCGCCGCCGCAAGGTTCGCTGCCGCAGCGAACCTTTCGGCCCAGAAGCGCGCGCACCGTTGACAGCCGTCGACGCTGTGAACGGCCCTCGGTGACGTTCTGTTCGGATACACCGAGCGCTACGGCGCGAAGGTGTTGTCGAGCGGGGTGGCCCCGCGAGCATTGCAGTAAAGTCATCGCAGCCCTACGCAACGGCCGCCGGAGCGAGGGCGTAGCGCAAAGCGAGCGCCTGATCGGTGACTAACATCTTCATTCTCCCCACGCGACGGCCGGCCGACTTCGACCGGCTCGAATCCGCGCTCTACTTCCTGGTCGAACGAGGACGCCGGGAATCGACAGCCGCAGAAATACTATTGAGCGTGCCGATAACGATTGACCATCTCAGGCGCTTCGCCGTGGCCAGGAGCCTGTTCCCGCCGACGACGCTGAAACGCGCCGTTCAGAAAATGGGCTTCGTGCAGGCGGACCCGATCCGCGCGCCGGCGCGGGCGCAGGATCTCACGCTGCGTCATCGCGTGAAGGGCTACCAAGCCGGCGACCTCGAGCGCCTCTACGAACTGCTCGGCGTCGAGGAGGACTTCTTCGTGACCTACGGGTTCGTCACCCGCGAACTTCACGCGCTGATGCATCCACGTTCGGCAAGCGGCGTGCCCGCCGACGGCTGCGCTCCCATTTCAGCGAAGCACCGAAAGCAGCAGGAGCAGCTGCTTGCCTTCGTGCGCGCGCGCGGCGCGGTCCATCCGCGCGAGGTCGACGATCATTTCTCGCACGGAACGGTCACGAACTACTGGGGCGGGTCGTCGAATGCGACGACGCACATGCTGGACGCAATGCATTATCGCGGTCTGCTGCGGGTGGCGCGTCGCGATCGCGGCATTCGTGTTTACACGGCCCACGCCCCCCACCATTCAGAGCCGACGGATTCAACCGACCGCCGCGCGCGCCTCGACGCGCTCATCGACGTCGTCGTCCGCCTTTACGCGCCGCTTCCCGCCAAGAGCTTGTCGTTCTTCGTTCGACGGTTGCGTTACGCCGTTCCGCAGTGGCACAGCGAGCTGACGGCCGCGCTGCAGCGCGCGAAGGCTCGCCTCGCGCACGCACAGGTCGACGGCGTCGAGTGGTATTGGCCCGCTGACGAGGATCCCGCGCAGTACGCGACGGACGACGCCGTGCGCCTGCTCGCGCCGTTCGATCCCGTCGTACGGGATCGCGATCGCTTCGAGCTTTTCTGGGGATGGGTGTATCGGTTCGAAGCGTACACGCCTGTGAAGAAGAGGAAGCGCGGCTACTACGCGCAACCGCTCCTCTGGCGCGACGGCGTGATCGGCTGGGGCGACCTCGCCGTGAAGGACGGTGAGCTCACATCGGCGATCGGGTATATCAAGTCTCCGCCGCGCGAACGCGCCTTCCGGCGAGAGCTCGAGATGGAGCTGGATCGCATTCGTGTTTTCCTGAACCTGCGATCTTGTTGTGATTCTGCGCGGCCTGCCGGCTATTGGTAGAAGCCGCATCGACCTGAAAAGTGGCTCATGTCCGATAAGCTAGGCGGCGTGCGCTTGCCGCCGCCTCTCGTCCTGCTGCTCGCCGGCGTCGTCGTTGCGGCGACCATGACGTGGCTGCTCCCGGCGGGCGAATTCAACCGCCGCGACGATCCGGCGACCGGACGACGACTGGTTGTCGCCGGCACCTACCATCGGGTCGATCCGGCGCCGGTCGGACCGTTCGCGGCAGCGGTCGCCGTCGCCCGCGGGTTTGTCGCCGCCGCGGACGTGATCGCCGTCGTGCTGTTCGTCGGCGGCGCCTGGATCGTCGTCGATCGCCTGGGCGCGCTCGACGCGGTGATCTCGCGATCTCCTGGGCGCTGTCGGGGCCGGCGGGCTGTGGACCATTCCAATCGTCTCGCTGTTCTTCGCGTCGATGGGCGCGCTCGAGAACATGCAGGAGGAGATCATTCCCGCTCGTCCCCGCGCTCCTCGTGCTCGGACGCGCGATCGGCGTGGACGCGATCACGGTCGTCGCGATGAGCGCCGGTGCGGCCATGATCGGATCGGCGTTCGGCCCGACGAATCCGTTTCAGGCCGGCATCGCGCTCAAGCTCGCGCAGCTGCCGCCGCTTGCGGCCGGTCCGCTCAGGCTGACGGCCTTTGTCGCTGCTGTCGCGCTCTGGATCGCGTGGACGATGCGCCACGCGGCCCGCACGCGCGTGCACGATCGCGACCGTGAGCGTGTCGTGGCGACAGGCACCGTACGGCAGCGGCTCGTGCTCCTGGTGGCATTGGCGCCGATGGCGGCTTACGTGTACGGCGTCCTGCGATTCGACTGGGGCTTCAACGAGCTCGCGGGCGCGTTTCTCGTCGGCGGTCTCGCGGCTGGCCTGATTGGCGGGTTCGATCTCGCGGAAACGATCGGCGTGTACGTCGAGGGAATGCAGGCGCTGCTTACCTGCCGCCCTCCTGATCGGCGTCGCGCGCAGCGATCTCGCTCGTGCTCGAAGACGGACGCGTGATCGACTCGATTCTCAACAGCTTCGCGATCGCGCTCGGACGCATGCCGCCGATCGCGGCTGCCTTTCTGATGATCCCGTTTCAGGCGGCGATTCACGTGCTCGTGCCGAGCGTCAGCGGCCAGGCTGTGCTGACGATGCCGTTGATGGTGCCGCTTGCGGATCTGCTGCATCTTCCGCGGCTCGTGCCGGCGCTCGCATACACGACCGGCGCCGGGCTGACCGAGGCGCTCGACCCCGACCAACGGCGCGCTGCTCGCGCTGCTCGTCGCAGCCGGCGTCCCGTTTCAGAAGTGGATTCGCTTCGCGCTCCCGGCGATTCTCCTGCCGCTGCTCGTCGGCCTTGTCGCCGTCGCGCTCTCGCTCAGATAGACGGTCCGCCTTCGCGGACGACGGGCGGCGCGGGAAGGTCCCGCGGAGAGATTCCGACGAGCGGCGCGATCGCGCGGAGCTTCTCCTGCACGATCCGCTCGTTGCGCGGACCCATTCGCAGCAGCTGGCGCTGCGAGCCGTCGAGGAGCTCGAGGCGATCGTCGCTGAACGTGTACAGGGGCGGCGGTCCCGTGAGGCCGATGCGTCCGTCGACGACCGGCGTCTTCAGCAATAGAACGATCGCGCGCTTGAGGGCGGAGTCGACGTCGCCGTCAGGGTAGCCGAGCTCTCGATAGGCGTCCTGGATGCGAGGCTTCAGCGTCTCGTACAGACGCGCCGTGCCATTCGGATCCAGTCCGGATATCGCGTCGGCGTACGCATCATAGCGATGGTAGCTCTCAGGATTGATATAGGCGCCTTGCGCGTCGGTGAGCGCCGCGAACCGGCCCTTCGGCCGCATCTTCTCCAAGTGCGTCGTCGGCGTCCGTCCATCGGCGATGTTGACGAGGACGACGGTGAAGTTGCGAAGGAGCTGATCCGTCGTGAGCCAGCGCGCAACCATCGGATGCGACGAGAGGCGGCCGACGAGCTGCCGGACCAGCGAATCGCTGGCGGCGAGCGGCGGGAGGTCAATCGGCTCTGGCGCAACCGGTTCAGGCGGCTTGGCAGGCGCCGGCGCCTGCGTTTTTGCGACGGCTGGCTTCTGGACGACGGGAGGCTGCCTCGCCCACCAGACCAGTCCCGCAATGATTGCCGCGAACACGACCAGCCCGCCGATGATGAACCCCGCACGGCGATCGCGAGGCTCGGGCCCGGGGTCGAACGAGGGTGACGATCGATTGAAGTCCAGATCGTCCAAATCGGCCATGTCCCAGTCTACCGCCGCGACGGATTGACGTCACGGCTTCAGCACGAGGCGATGCTTTGCGTGCGCGTCGACCGCAGGGCGAGAGAACATCAGGTGGAAGGCGTCGCGCTTGCTCCAGCTCTCGATCAGGTTCCCGTAGTACGGACTGCCTGGCTGCCCGGATTCGCCCGGCGCGATCGTCACGAGCGAGTCGTCCAGGTTGGAGAAATCAGTGATGAGCTGGTACACGCTGCCGATCGCGTGAACGGTCCCGCCGCCGCCGTCGCGCTCGACGCTCGGCAGATCGTACGCGGCGATCAGCGGATGCGGGAACGTGCTCTTGTTGATTGCTCCCCATCTCCAGCTCCGCATGTCGGCTCCCTGCATCGTCGTGATCTCGGCCGTCGCCTTCTTCAGACCCGCTTCGATCAGCACTTTGCGCGCCGCTTCGTCAGCGGCCTTCACCTGATCCAAGGCGACACCACGCCGCCACACGAAATAGATTGCGGCGGCAGCGCTCTCTTTGCGCATCTCCGCATCCCAGCCCGCGACGAGCGCTCGCGCGGCTTCGAGCTGCGGCGTCGACGCGGTCCACCCACCGAACCACGGGATCACGGCATCGGCTTCCGTGTTGTGGATGTCGAGGATGATCGCGCGCACGGCGTCTCTCGTGAAGTTGCGGCCCGACGTGAGAAGACTCGCGATGCGATCGTATCGCCTGAACGGACCCTGACTGCTGAAGAAGATCGGCTCCTTGAAGCCGGGCGGCTGGACATTGTTGTTCGCCGTGGCGATCCAGCCGCGCGCCGGGTTGTACTCCTCCGGCAAATCATCGCGAAAGGCGCCCCATTCGTACTTGCCGGTGCCCGACACCGGCAGGCGTCCGTTCCACCCGATGCGCGTCGGCACCGCGGCGCTCACTCTGAACGCGATGTTGCCGTCGATGTCCGCGCACACGAGGTTTGTCGCCGGCGCACGCAAGTACCGGGAATCGGTGAGACATTCGCGCGCGCTGGTCGCCTGATCGAGGCGCAGCGCGCCCAGATATTCCGCGGTGCCTGGCGACATCATCGAGGTCTTCAGCGCATACGCGACGTGATGCGCGGCATCTTCATAGAAAATCGGACCGTGGCGGCCGATCTTCACGGTGAGCGTATGCGGCGCCGCGCCTCGTACGTTGATCGTCTCGGTGACAATCTGCAGCGGCTCCCACGCGCCGTTCCATTTCACCTGGTTCGCATCGGCAGGATTCGTCTGCTCCACGTAGATGTCGGCTTCGTCGGCGTCGCTCGCCGTCCGACCCCACGCGATGCGCGCGTTGTGCCCGCGAATCACGCCCGGCAGCCCCGGCTCGGTCGCACCCGCCACGTTCCATCCCGGCGCGTTCAGATGCACGATGTACCGCAGCGCCGGCATCGTGACCTCGCGGTGCGGATCGTCGACCATGAACGCTTTCCCGGTCGCCGTCAGAAGCCCGCGGACCGCGAAGTTGTTGCTGCCCGGCGATGTTTCAGGCATGCCGCGGTCTGTCGACGCTTCCTTGTTGGGCCAGTTGCGGAACTTCGGCAACAGCTCCGGTTTCGGGAAGGTGCCGTACCGATCTCCTTCGAGCGCCTTCGCGACGTCGTCGGTGATCAAACTGAGGTCGACTCCTTCCGGCGCGACCAGGTCGCCGTACGGCTCCGGATGCGCGCGGCGATTCGCCTCCTGGACGCCGTACTTCGCCGCCGATTGCGCGAGGCGGATTTCACGATGCGCTTCCTGCACCGCCATCACCACGCGGTTGCGCACGAGAATCTCTTCGGGCTTCCAGGGCTCCGGCCTGATACCGGTGAGCGTGAATTCAACGGGCAGGTTGTCGCCCGCGGCGACGATGAATGCGTTGACGCCGCGCGCATACGCCTCGAAGATCCGCCGCCCTTCCGGGTGATAGTTCGTCCACTCGACGTCGGTCCACGGGCCGCGGAACTTGAACAGGCGATAGAGCCTGTCGTGCGCGAGGCCGTCGACGCCGACGAGCTCGCTCAATCGCCCCTCGGCGAGCCGGCGGCCGAGCTCCATCTGCCACAGACGATCCTGCGCGAGCACGAATCCCTGCGCCATGAACAGATCGTCGAGGTTCTTCGCGTAGATGTGCGGAACGCCCCACTCGTCGCGCACAACCTCGACGTCATCTTTGAGGCCGGCGGCCTTAAGCGTGCCGTCGTATTGCGCGATCGACCTGCGCGCGAGCGCGGAAAATCCAACGGGCTCTTGCGCGCGCGTGCTCGAGCCGGCAAGCGCGGCCGCCGCCGAGAGCAGCGCGACAGCGGCCAATGAAACCAAAACGTGCCTGCGCGCGTCCGTCATGGTGCGACGCAGTCTATCGCATCTCGATTGGCGTCTCTGTGTTCGCGCCGCCAACCCGTTCAGCACGCTGACGTTGCGCGGCGTGTCGATTTCTTCGTCAGCCATTCGACTACAGACAAGACGGACGGTTGACCTTGTTTGTCGCGCCGTCGTCGCATCACAATGCAAAGCTCGGAGTTTGAAGGAGGTATGACATGGCGAAAGCGAAGAACGCGATTCCCGCAGGGCATCACACGGTGACGCCGCAGCTCACGCTCGACAACGCGGCGCAGGCCATCGACTGGTACAAGAAAGCGCTCGGCGCCGAAGAAGTCGCGCGAGCCGTTGGGCCGGACGGGAAGATCATGCACGCGGAGATCAGGATCGGCGACTCGCTCATCATGGTGAACGACGAGATGGGCGGCGGCAAGAGCGCCAAGGCGCTTCGGCGGCTCGCCTGCGTCGCTCTGGCTGTACGTGGAGGATTGCGACGCGCTGTTCAACCGCGCCGTCGCGCGCCGGCGCGAACGGTCGCGCCCGGGCCGATGGGCCAGCTGACGGATCAGTTCTGGGGCGATCGCTCCGGCACGTTCACCGACCCGCACGGGTATCACTGGACGATCGCGACGCACAAGGAAGACCTCACGCCCGAGGAGATGAAGCAGCGCACCGAGGAGTTCATGAAGAACTTCGCCGCGCCGCAAGGGGCGAATCGGTAGTTCGAAACACGAGGTGCCAGGCACGTGTCTGGCACCGCACTCCCGCAGGCTTTTTCTCGAATCGCACGCGCAGTCGTCCTCGCACACGCCGCCGGCCGCTGAGAAAGCGCGAACCCTGAGCGCGCCGTGAAGAGCCTGCAAGGCACCTACGCTTGCGCCCGGGTCGACGGCGCGGGAAACCGCCGCTCCGGGACATGGGTACAGCACCGGCGAGGTCCGTGACCTCGCCTGACTCGGCCCTTCCTGGCGGTTTCCCATCTGTCGCTCGCGACGCGCCGCTCCCAGGGGCGTCTGCGCACAGGCGCCTTGCAGACTCAATGCGCGCGTGATCATGGCCGGCCGCGAGCATGGGAATCGTGTTCCCTCGTGACGCTCGTTCTTATACGCCGAGCGCTGCGGCGCGAAGGCGTTATGAAGCGGGCCCCCCCGGTGACGTTCTGTTCTTGATACGCCGAGCGCCACGGCGCGAAGGCGTTATCGAGCGGGGGTGGGGCCCCGCGAGCAGTAAGAAAGATTAGCTGAGCCCTTCCCTATATGCACCGAGTGAGCGCGAAGCCCGATGCGAACCGGCGTTCCGCGTGTTATCGAGCGGGACCGCCCTCGGTTACGTTCTGTTCTAGTTACGCCGCGCGCTACGGCGCGAAGGCGTTATCGAGCGGGGACGGCCCCCGATGACGTTCTGTTCTTGATACACCGAGCGCCACGGCGCGAAGGTGTTATCGAGCGGGGGTGGGGCCCCGCGAGCAGTAAGAAAAGCCAGCGCAGTCCTCCGCGATCGACTCCGAGCGAGCGCGATGCGCGATGCGGACGCGATGATCGAGTGAGATGGTCCCGCGTGACGCAGTGGGCATACACTGTGGCCTATGCCGCGGCTGCTTATCTATACCTGGCCGTACGCCCTGTTCTTCTGGGCCGTGTTCGTGTGGGCGTTCTTCCCGGAATTCCGCATCATCTCTCGGCAGAAAGAGCCGTATACAAGCCCCCAGGACGCGAATTCGAAGGCGCTGATCGCGTTCGGTCAGGGCCTCGCGATCTTCGCCGGCTTCTCGATCGCGGCGAACATGCCCGCCGGAACTCTTCCTCATCGCGTGTGGCTGTTCTCGGCCGGCATCGCGCACGATCGTCGCCGGCAGTCTGCTGCGGCGCCACTGCTGGCGGATGCTCGGCAAGAGCTTCACCGGCGCCGTGATCGTGCGGACGGATCAGCCCGTCGTCGAGCAGGGCGCATATCGGTATGTGCGCCATCCGTCGTACACGGCGGGCTTGATCATGTTTCTCGGCATAGGGCTCGCGCTTGGCAACTGGATCAGCATCACCGTGCTGATGGCCGCGGTCGTGATCGTCTACGGCTATCGCGTCGCCGTCGAGGAACGTGCGCTTGTCGCCGTCATCGGTGATCCGTACCGCAGCTACATGAGCCGCACGAAACGGTTCGTGCCGTATATCTTGTAGAACTCAGAACTCAGAACTGAGAGCTGAGAGCTGAGAGCTGAGAGCTGAGAACTTCTATTCCTGCCCGCGAACTGCGAGCGGTTTCAGTGAGTTTAGAACGAGCGTCAGGATCCAACCATGCCGCGATCCGAGAGACAATGCCTCGTTGACCGATCACACTGACGTCCTCATCGTCGGGGCCGGCCCGACGGGCCTGGTGCTGGCGCTGTGGCTGAATCGATTGGGCATCGGCGTCCGGATCATCGACAAGGCCGCGGAGCCCGGCACGACGTCGCGTGCGCTCGCCGTCCAGGCACGAACGCTGGAGCTGTACCAGCAGGTCGGTCTCGCCGACGCGGTGGTCAAGCGCGGCCGGAAGATGACCACCATCAATCTCTGGAGGCGCGGCAAACATGTCGCGCGCATGGTCTTCGGCGACATGGGCGCGGATGTCAGTCCGTTTCCCTATGCGCTGATCTATCCGCAGGACGAGCACGAACGCCTGCTGATCGATCGCCTTGCGGAAGCCGGCGTCCAGGTCGAGCGCCAGACGGAGCTCGTCGGGTTCGAGGAGACGGCGACAGGCGTGCGCGCCCGGCTCAAACGCGCCGATGGCCGCACCGACACGTGCGAGGCTTTTTATATCGCCGGCTGCGACGGCGCGCATTCCGCCGTGCGCGAGGGGCTGCGCATCGGTTTCCCGGGCGGCACGTACAACCATCTCTTCTACGTCGCCGATGTCGAGGCGCGCGGCGCCGTGATGAACGGCGAGCTGCACGGCGCATTGGACACGACCGATTTCCTCGATCGTCTTTCCGCTGAAGGACGATGGGCGCGCGCGTCTGATTGGCACGGTGCGCACGGAGGCCGAGCATCAGCACGACGACCTGACGTGGGACGATGTGAGCCAGCGCATCATCGAGTGGCTGCGCATCGACGTCGAGCGCGTGAACTGGTTCTCGACGTACCGCGTCCACCACCGCGTCGCCGATCGGTTTCGGAAGGGACGTGCGTTCCTGCTCGGCGACGCCGCGCACATTCACAGTCCGGTGGGCGGCCAGGGCATGAACACGGGCATCGGCGATGCCGTGAACCTCGCCTGGAAAATCGCCGACGTGGTCCACGGGCGCGCGGATGCGTCGCTCCTCGACAGCTACGAGCCGGAGCGCATCGCCTTCGCCCGGCGCCTCGTCGCGACGACCGATCGGGCGTTCACGGGCGTGACGAGCGACGGCGCGATCGCCCGGCTGGTCCGTCTGAACATCGTGCCGGCCGTGGCTCCGGCGGTGCTTCGCGTTCCGCGCGGTGCGACGCTTCATGTTTCGCACGGTGTCGCAGACGTCGGTGCACTATCGCGGCAGCAGCTTGAGCCAGGGACGTCGCGGGACGGCGTTCACGGCGGTGATCGTTTGCCGTGGGTGCCGACGGAACAGCCCGATCAAGATAACTTCGCGCCGCTGACGTCGCTCGCACTGGCAAGTCCACGTGTATGGCGACGCCTCGCCGGAGATACGAGCGGCATGCGACGAGCGGAAGTTGCCGCTGCACGTTTTTCCATGGCGGCCCGCGATGGGACGGGTCGGCCTGCGGCGCAATGCGGTCTATCTCGTACGGCCCGACGGCTATGTGGCCCTGGCGGATCCGGAGGGCAGCGCTACAGCACTTAGATTGTATCTCGACGCGCGAAAGCTCTCGCTAAGGTCGTAACCATGCTTCAAGACCTTTGGTACAAGGACGCGGTCATCTACTGCATCGACGTCGAGAAATATCTGGACTCGAACGGCGACGGCGTCGGCGACTTCGACGGCCTCACGAGCAAGCTCGACTATCTGAGCGGCATGGGCGTGACGTGCGTCTGGCTGCAGCCGTTCTATCCCTCTCCGTTTCTCGACAACGGCTACGACGTGGCGGACTATTACGGCGTCCACCGGAAGCATGGAACGCTCGGCGGCTACGTCGAGTTCATGAACCGCGCGGAACAGCTCGGCCTGCGCGTCATCGTGGATCTCGTCGTCAACCACACATCCAATCGTCATCCGTGGTTCCAGAGCGCGCGCAAGGACCGCAATTCTCCGTATCGCGACTACTACGTCTGGTCGAAGAAGCGGCCGCGCCGACTACAACAAGGGGATGGTGTTTCCCGGCGTCCAGAAGACGACGTGGACGAAGGACCCGGTTGCGGGCGAGTACTACTTCCATCGCTTCTACGATTTTCAGCCGGACCTCAATACGGCCAACCCGAAGGTTCGCGACGAGATCATGCGGATCATGGGGTTCTGGCTCCAGCTCGGTGTCTCCGGCTTTCGGATGGACGCCGTGCCGTTCCTGATCTCCACCAAAGGCGCCGATGTCGCTCCAAAGAAGGACTTCGAGTTGCTGCACGAGATGCGCGATTTCCTGCAGTGGCGGCGGCGCGACGCGATCCTGCTTGCCGAGGCGAACGTTCCGCCGAACGAGAGCCTCCGGTACTTCGGCGATCGCGGCGATCGGCTGCAGATGATGCTGAATTTCGCCGTCAACCAGCGTGTGTTCTACGCGATGGCGAGCGGCGACATCCGGCCGCTGGTCAAGGCGCTCGAGGACACGTATCGACGCCCGCCCGCCGCGCAGTGGGTGAATTTTCTGCGGAGCCACGACGAGCTCGATCTCGGGCGGCTCACCGACGCGCAGCGCGAGCAGCGTGTTCCAGGCGTTCGGGCCCGACAAGAGCATGCAGCTGTACAACCGGGGCATCCGCCGGCGCCTCGCGCCGATGCTCGACAACAATCGCGAGCGGCTGGAGCTGGCGTTCAGCCTCCTGTTCACGCTGCCGGGCACGCCCATGCTGCAGTACGGCGACGAGATCGGCATGGGCGACGACCTCTCGCTGCCGGAGCGCGAGTGCGCCCGCACGCCGATGCAGTGGTCGTCGAGGATGCACGGCGGCTTCTCCTCGTCCAGACGCGTCGTCCGGCCCGTCGTGTCAGACCCGATCTACGGCTACCAGCGCGTGAACGTCAGCGCGCAGCGCCGCGATCCGCACTCGCTGCTGAACTGGATGGAGCGGAAGATCCGGATGCGGCGCGAATGTCCGGAAATCAGTTGGGGGGACTGGAAGATCATCGAGACGACCGAGCCCGGCGTGCTCATCATGCGCTACGAGCACGAAGGCTGCGTCGTTTTCACGCTGCACAATTTCACCGCGAAGCCTCGTGCGCCCCGGATCGACCTCGCGACCGCCGGCCACCCGCGTCCTGGTCGACCTGCTCGCGACGAACGACAGCCGCGTCGACGCGGGCGGGCACCACACGATCGAACTGCCGCCTTACGCATACCGCTGGTATCGTCCCGGCGGCATGGACGCCAGGCTCGCGCGGCACGGGCCCGCCGAGTAGCGTGTGCTCGGCCGCATGTGTCGTGAGCAGCCGACACGGACGCCGCGAGGTTAGCGATAGACCTCCTTGCGGTCTCCGATCTTCACAACTGTGACGATCAGCTCTTTGTCGACGATCTTATAAATCACTCGGTACTGCCGGACGCGCACGCGCCAGAGGTCGTCGCTGCCTGACAGCTTTGTGCAACCCACAGGACGCGGATTCGATCCGAGCGCAACGAGCGCTGCGGCCACCATTTCTCGGGCTTGATGCGACAATTTCGCGAACTGCCGGTCGGCGGCAGGGGTCAAGATGACACGATAGCCGACCATCGCCGCGCCTAGCGGCGTCTACGAATCTTCGACAATGGTCGCGATCGCTTACGCGCTGGCTGCGCACCCGCGTCTTTGGCCCCCAGGCGACGTTCCCTCGCTGCGGCGCGCTCTGGCCGGACCAGCAGGTGAGCCAAACCGTGTTTGCGGAGCACGCTCTCTAGCGAAATCGTGCCGCGTTGTTTGGCTTCTGCAAGCGCTGCCCGAGCATCACTGACATCCTCGGCGTTCTCCGCGGCTTCCAAACGTCGGAGGTCCTCAGTGGACACAATCGCCGCAACCGGCTTGCCATGACGCTCGACGACGACGCGTTCGCCACCGTATTCGGCACGGCGGAGGACGTCTGAAAAGTGGTTCTTAGCGTCGGCGACTGTCATCGTGGGCATTGGGCCATTATGGCCTTTTTGGCCCAACAGGTCAAAATCGATGGCGCGTTGGTATCAGGAACCGGTTACGCATTGCCTAGAATCGAGGACGCCAAAAATCATGGCGTCGGCTGACCCTTTGCCGAACGAGGCGTCCTGAACCGTATCGGATTGCGCAATTCGTACGCGTAGTCGCCGATTCGACGCCGATGACAAGCGACGATTTCGATCGAACTGACGATTAAACCAGTAGCCCCATCACCGACATGGTGAACGCGAGACCCGAAGACGCGATGGGCAGGCCAGCTTGTTACGCGACGCTGCGCGGTGCTACTGTGATCGCTATGACATTGAAGGCTCGAGTGAAGGCCGGCCGGCTGGTCGTTGACGAACCCACCGACCTGCCCGAAGGAACCGAAATCGAGCTGCTGCCTCTCGATCCCGGAGATTGGCTCGACGAGGAAGATCGAGCCGCCCTCCATCAGGCTCTGAAAGATTCCGACGAAGACATCAAGGCCGGCCGTCTCGTTGACGCGGACGTGATCCTTCGCGAACTTCGATCGCGTTGAAGAATCGCCGCGTTCGCTTCACAGCCACTGCGCAGGAACACGTTCGGCGAGAGAAGGCCTGGTGGTTGGCCAATCGCGACAACCCGGACGTGTTCACCGAGGAACTCGAACAAGCGCTCCAGATCATCGCGGCGCTTCCAGGTGCCGGAACCCTCTACGCTCAGTCTCCAGTTCCGGGCGTTCGCCGCGTCTACCTCAGGAGAGTCGCTGCCCATCTCTATTACACGTTCGATGATGCCCGAGTGATCGTTCGCGCGCTCTGGGGCGCGCGTCGCGAACGCGGCCCACGGCTTTGACCGCAAACCGGATCGCCATGACGGACCCGCAGATCATTGTCCGGCCCGGTCGCCCTCGAGTAACCTTGGTCGCGTTCCCGGATGTCCAACGACGACGATGACCTTCCTTTCGGGCTCTACGAGCGGCTTGTCACAGCCGGCCTGAAGGCGCGACTCCTCCGTTTCGATTCCAACACCGCCCGCATCGTCACGAAAGAGCTCGACCCCGCCGAGGCGCATGCCACCCTGGCCCGGCACGTCGCGCATGTGCGTGGGGCGTGCGCTCGAGGCGCTCCCTCAAGAACATCGGGCCACCGCGCAGTCGGCGCTGACCAATCAAATCATCAGCTTGCTCGCAGGAAATCCGGCGACCGGCGGGCCGCAAGATGACTTGGTTGAAATCCCGCCTGAAGAACTCCGGGCGATTGAGCCGATCGGCACAATGCCGAATGATCGGAGCGTCGTCGCACCGCTGGTCGCGCTGTCCGCCTCAGACCTCCTGGTTAACGCGCGTGGGGAGCCTGGCCTCGCCCACGCGCTGGCGCACGAGATTCCGTCCGCCGACTCCATCGACCTGCTGTGCGCTTTCGTGCGATGGCATGGATTGCGGCTGCTCGAAGATCAGCTCGAGGTCCACTGCCGGGCGGGCAGGCGACTGCGCGTGATCACGACCGTGTTCACCGGATCCACCGAACGGAAAGCGCTCGATTGGCTGGTGGCGCGCGGCGCGCAGGTCAAGGTGTCGTACGACACGCAGTCCACGCGCCTGCACGCCAAGGCGTGGCTGTTCCGCCGCGCCAGCGGCTACTCCACCGCTTACATCGGCTCGTCAAATCTCTCGAAGTCGGCGCTCGTGGACGGCGTGGAATGGAACGTGCGCCTATCGCAGGTGGGCTCGCCGGACATCCTCGAGAAGTTCGATGCCACGTTCGACACGTACTGGGAAAGCCCCGAATACGAGTCTTATGAACCGAATCGGGATGCCGCTCGATTCGATCGCGCTGTCGCGCCGCAACAAGGCGAATCGCTCGAGGCGCCGCTTCTCTTCCTGGACGTCGAACCCTGGCCACATCAGCGCGAGATGCTCGAGAAGCTCGCCGTCGAGCGCGAACGGCATCACCGCTTCAAGAATCTCGTCGTCGCCGCCACGGGAACTGGCAAGACCATCGTCGCCGCGCTGGACTACAAGCGCCTGCGCGATCAGCACGGCGATCTGCGCCTGCTGTTTGTCGCGCATCGACAGGAAATCCTGAAGCAGAGCCTCGGCGCGTTCCGCCAGGTCCTGCGGTCGGGAGATTTCGGCGAGCTCTACGTGGACGGCCACCGGCCCGACGAGTGGCGGCACGTGTTTGCGTCCATTCAGTCGCTCGCACAGGTCGATCTGGACCGCTCGATCCGGCCGCGTTCGACGTCGTGATTGTCGACGAGTTCCATCATGCGGCGGCGCCGACGTATCGACGGCTGCTCGAACATCTCTTCGACGGCGACGAGGCCCAATCGCTTCGACAGCCGCCGAGAATCCTTCTCGGTCTCACCGCCACGCCGGAACGCACCGACGCCGACGACATCCTTCACTACTTCGACAATCACATCGCGGTGGAAATGCGGCTCTGGGACGCGCTCGAGCGCGGGCTGCTCTGCCCGTTCCAATATTTCGGGCTGCACGACAACACCGACTTGTCGTCGGTCCGGTGGTCTCGCAAGGGCTACGACACGGCGGAGCTCGAGCGCCTGTACACCGGAGACGATGCGCGGGTGAGGCTGGTGCTGGAGCAGGTGCGGCAGAAGCACCGCGATGCGGGGACGATGCGCGCGCTGGGGTTCTGCGTGAGCATTGCGCACGCAGAGTTCATGGCGCGGCGGTTCACCGAGGCGGGGCTTCCGTCGGTGGCTGTGTCCGCGGACACCGACAGCGACACGCGAAAGGACGCTCTGGCGTCGCTGCGGGCGGGGCGGGTGCGGGCGCTCTTCGCGGTGGACCTGTTCAACGAGGGTGTCGATCTCCCGGAAGTCGACACGCTGCTCTTTCTGCGGCCGACGGAGAGCGCGCTCGTGTTTCTCCAGCAGCTCGGGCGCGGGCTGCGGCGCCACGAAGGAAAAGACTGCGTGACGGTACTGGACTTCATCGGCCAGTCGCATCGGCAATTCCGCTTCGACCTGCGCTATCGCGCGGTCACGGGGACCACGCGAACCGAAGTCGAGAAGCAGGTCCAGCTCGGTTTTCCGTTCCTGCCTGCGGGCTGCTCGATGCAGTTGGATCGCGTCGCGACGCAGATCGTCCTCGACAATCTGAAGAGCGCCATCCCCTCGCGTCGTCCCGCGATGGTGAGGGAATTGAGGGCGCTCGCTGACGCCCGTTCGGCTTCCGGACGTCGCATCACGCTTGCCGAATTCCTTCAGGAGGCAGGGCTCGAACTGGAGGACGTCTACCGTTCCGGCAGTTGGTCGGGCCTGCAACGTGACGCGGGTCTGAGCGTGCCCGCCCCGGGCCACATGAAGCGCTGATCGGCGATCGGCTGGCCGGAATTCTCCACGTGGACGATCCGCTTCGGCTCGGCGCCTATGAGCGCCTCGCGGCATCCGCGTCAGTGAGCGCATTGTCTGACGCCGATCGCCGCCTCATGACCGGCTTTCATTTCGCCGTCATCCCTTCGAAGATCGCACCCAAGACACTCGCCGAGTCGGTCGCTCTTCTTCACGCGCATCCGGCCATCGTCGAGGAACTGCGCGAGCTGCTTCCCTTACTTGACGAGCGGTCGGAGCATCTCACCTATCCGCTCGACCTCGCCCAGCCTGCTGGATCGCCGGTCCGCGTGCCCCTGTCCGTGCATGCGCGCCACACGGTGGACGATGTGCTCACCGCGTTTGGAATACTGGATTTCAACAAGACCGCGTGGAAGCAGACCGGTACTATCCGAGACGAGCCGACGAACTCGGACCTGTTCTTTGTGACGCTCGAAAAGTCGGAACGCGAGTATTCGCCGTCCACGCTCTACAAGGACTATGCGATTTCGCCCACGCTGTTCCATTGGGAGTCGCAGTCGACCACCACGCAGCAGTCGAAAACGGGACAGCGCTACATCCATCACCGGAACCGTGGCGGCAACATCTTGCTGTTCGTGCGTCCAAGAAAGAAGCAGGACGGGCGCACGATGCCATACACGTTCTTAGGCGCCGCAGACTACGTCTCGCACAAGGGCGAACGGCCAATCAGCTTTGTGTGGAAATTGCGGAGACCGATGCCCGCGGATTTCTTCCGGCAGGCGAAGGTGGCCAGCGGCTAAGAGGCTCCAGCGGCGTCCGGGGTAGCGTGACGGGGTAGCGGTTTGCCTCGACGAGTGCCTGGAACGGCACGATCGCGACTGACGGAGGCGAGAAATCTCGAATGATTTCGACCTCTGGCGGGATTTGAAGCACCGGCCACTCGGTTCCGAGCACGGAAACTCGCAGCAGAAACCGAGTGACCAGCCGGACTGAGTTCTGCGAATTTTCTTAAGGAAAATCAGGAAATTGGTCGGGGCGAGAGGATTTGAACCTCCGACCCCTCGGTCCCGAACCGAGTGCTCTACCAGGCTGAGCCACGCCCCGACATTGCGAACGGCTATCTTACCTCAGCTTCCCTCGGAAACGACAGCTCTTCCACCAGCCGCCAGCGCGTCGTGCGCGGTCAGATCGGGGTGCAGCGGCGTCACCGACACGTAGCCGTCGCGCACGGCCTGGTAGTCCGACCGGTCGTGCGGCTGCCACTCGTTCTGCCCTTCCTCGATCCAGTAATACGGCCGCCCCTTGGGATCGTGGCGCTCGGCCACCGACGTCACGTGATTGCGCTTCGCCTGCACGGTCACGCGAAAGCCCTTCGGCTTCCCCTTCGGCACGTTGATGTTGAGAAACGTCCGCGCCGGCAGCGGACGCTCGCAGCATCGCCTCGGCGAGCGTCGCGGCGGCATCGCGCCGCGTGACTGAAATCGTACTCCTCGCGCGTGAACTTGCAGCGACACCGCAATCGCCGGCACGCCGAGCAGCGCGCCCTCGAGCGCGCCCGCCACCGTCCCCGAATACGTCACATCGTCGCCGAGGTTCCATCCCTTGTTGATCCCGGAGACGACGAGATCGGGCATGCCTTTGAACACCTGCGCGATGGCGATGTTCACGCAATCGGTCGGCGTGCCGTCCACCGCGTAGATGCGATCGCTGATGTGCTCGAGCCGCAGCGGACGCCGGAGCGTCAGCGCGTGGCCGATCGCGCTCGCCTCGTTCATCGGCGCGACGATCGTGACCTCGCCGAGCGCGGCAGAGCGCATCGGCAAGCGCCTTAACCCTTCCGATCGATACCCATCGTCGTTGGTGACAAGAATGCGCGGCATGCAGACTGGCGATTATATCAGCGCGAGGAGCGCGGTCGCGGCGAGCGCGAGCGCCGCGCCGACGCCGAACGCGATCGACGCGCCGTACATGTTCCAGATCACGCCGAACACCACGCTCGCGAGCGAGCGCGCCGATGCCGTGCACGGCGTTGTAGATGCCGAACGCAATGCCGCGGCGCGCCGCCGGCGCGAGGTCGGCGACGAGCGCCTTCTCGGTGCCTTCCGCGAAACCGAAGTAGAAGCCGTACACCAGAAACCACGCGAGCGAGCGGCACGAGCGCGGAGCTCAGCGCGAAGCCTGCATAGACCAGCCGCGTAGACGAGCCAGCCGATCGCGATCACGGTCTCGCGTCCGATGCGGTCCGACCAGCTGCCGCCGACCATCGAGACGGTCGCCTTCACGACGTGCAGCGCCGCCCACATCAGCGGGATGTACTTGACGGAGCCGGCGACGTCGGTGAGGCGCAGCAGCAGAAACGCGTCGGTGGAATTGCCGAGCGTGAAGATGCGACAGGACGATCATGAAGACGGTGAACGAGGCGCGGGAGCGCGACGGAGACCGGGTCGGGTGTCGGTCGAGGTCGGGCGGGTCGGTCGGACGAGTCACGTCGCGGCGCGTCCTGCTCGGGCACCAAGAAGATCAGCGCGACCGCGATCGCGCCCGGGATGATCGTCAGCGCGAAGAGCGTGCGGTAGCGATCGGGATAGAAGAATAGAAAGAGAGTCGCGAGCGTCGGGCCGATGACGGCGCCGACGTGATCCATCGCCGATGGAAGCCGTACACCTTGCCGCGCGTCGTCGGCGTCGCCCACGCCGCGAGCATCGCGTCGCGCGGCGCGCCGCGGACGCCCTTGCCGACGCGGTCGAGCACGCGCACCGCGAAGACCTGCGTCCAGCTCGTGGTGATCGCGATGAACGGCCGCGCCAGCGACGACACGCTGTAGCCGAAGAGCACGAGCGGCCGCTTCCGCGCGGCGCGATCGGCCAGCCGGCCGGACAGAATTTTCAGCATGCTGTTCGCCGCTTCCGCCGCGCCTTCGACGATGCCGAGCGAGACGGCGCCGGCGCCGAGCATGCGCGTGAGGAAGAACGGCAGCAGCGGGTAGATCGCCTCGGTCGCGGCGTCGGTGGCGAGGCTCACCCACCCGAGCAGCCAGACCGCGCGCGGCAGCTTGAACATGGCGATCAGCCGACGGCAGCAGCGCGCAGCCTCGGCGACCGGCCATTATCGGCGATACGGCGTCAGCAGACCGCCCTTCACGCTCGGGACGAAGATCGCGCCGGCGTCATGCGTCTTCTCGCGGTACACCGGGAAGCCATGGTAGTCGCCGACGGCGACGAAGCGATCGGGATCGAGCGGCACGGTCGCGCCCGCCGGGTACCACTGCTCCCCTTCCCACGTGATCCAGACGCCGCGGTTGGTTTTCGGCGCGGGGATCGACTCGATCGTGTTCGACGACGCGCTCGCGGCACTCGAGCCGTCCGTCTTCACTGGACGATCTGTTTCGAGCAGCACCATCGGCTCCGCTTCAGGGATCGGCGCGGGCAACGCGTAGGTGGAAGGCGTCGAGACGCTCGAGCCAGTCGCTCCGCCCACCGACACTTCCCCGTCGCGCGTCGTCGGAAAACTCGGCATGCGATTGCCGACCGTGCCCGTCAGCTCGCCGTCGCGCCGCCGCTCGTAAGGCCGCAGGAGGTTTCCGCCGATCGGCACGTAGATGATGCTGTAAGGCTCGAGCGTCGAGTCCACATACAGCGGCACGCCTTTGTAGGTCCCCGTGCGCGACATCACCCACTGATCGAAGAAGACGTTCGGGCCGGTCGGATAGTAGGTATTGCCGGCGAAGAAAATCGGCTCGCGCTGGACCTGCCAGTCGGCGCCGGCGGCGGTCGCCTGCGGAGCTGGCGTGGCGAAGCGATACACCTGAGCGGTGCCAATTGTTGGAATCAGCACGGATATGAAGAGGAAAACGCCAAGCACGGCGGCGCGCATACAGGCCTCCGGCGTCATATCGCTCAACACGCATGCCATTACTTAATTCTCGCGGGGCCCCACCCCCGCTCGATAACACCTTCGCGCCGCAGCGCTCGGTGTATCTAGAACAGAACGTCACCGAGGGGCCATGCCCGTCCCGTCAGCGTCTTCGCGCCGTTGCGCTCGGTGTATTAAGAACAGAACGTCACAGCCAAGAGCCTGGTTCCTGTGCCCCGAAATCGACCGTGGCAGCGGCCGTCATGATCAGCGCGGGCGAGGGCTCGGGCAGCGGCACGTTCGAGCTCGCGTGACACGCGTCAGGAAGTAAACCGTCGCTGCAGGCCTGCTCCCGCGGCGATCCGGATAGACGGGCAGGACGTCTGCGAACGAGCACGGGCCGTTGTTGTTAGTAACGCCGGCTCCGCAACAACCCCAATCGCCGCGGTGCAGCGCATCATCATGCCGGAAGCGATGGTTTTCCACGCGAGATCGCGTGCCGCAGCCCGAGCCCTCGTCCGCGCGTCAGGGCCGCACAGAGACGCGGGTCCAAAGTCCTGAATTACGAGTTCCGGATTACGCCCTAAGGAAAATGCCTTTGCGACGCATGAATTCGCACAGGGCGTACATGGCGGCGAGGAAGACGAGCGCGTAGGCGAGCGACGCGTTTTTCGGCGATCCCATCCACGCGAAGCCGCGCTCGTAGATGATCGTCTGCACCGACTCGCCGCCGACCGTCGCGAGGATCATCGCCTTGGCGACGAGTCCCGAGACGACGAACACGGTCAACGCGTTCTGACCGATCGTCACGAGCGGCCGGCTCCAAGCTGTAATTCGCGAGACCTCGATCAGCTGCATGCACGCGGCGAGCAGAATCGCCGCGGCGCCGCCGGTGAGCAGCACGTACGAGCTGGTCCAGAGCTGCTTATTGATCGGAAAACTGACGCCCCATATTTCGCCGGCCGCGAACAGCAGGACGCCGGCTCCGGCCATCCACGCGATGCGCTTCAAAAGCGTGTAAGGCGTCCGCAGCCAGATGCCGCCGAGCACGCCCAGCAGCGTCGTCGCCACCGCGGGCACAGTACTGAGCAGCCCTTCCGGATCCCAACGCGCTTTCCAAAGATGGTGACCGAACACCGCGCGGTCGATCACGGCGCCAATGTTGCCTTCCTCCGACAGATCGCCGAAGCGCGTCAGCACGAACCAGTAGCCGACGAGAATTGCGACGATGGCCGCGCAGAGCCACGCCGTTTGCCGCGCACCGTGCGTCCATCGATACGCAAAGGCCGCCGCGACATAACAGAGGCCGATGCGGAACAGCACGCCGGGAATCCGCCAATGCGACGGATTGAAGAACGGAAATCCGGCCATGAACAAACCACAGCCGACGATGATGGCGCCGCGCTCGACGATGCGCCACGAGCTGGCGCTGAGCGTGCGGCTCGACAGCGTGATCGACACGCCGACGATGACAAGGAAGAACGGGAAGATGAGATCGGTCGGCGTCCACCCGTTCCACTCGGCGTGCTCGAGCGGCCAGTACATGGCTGTCCATGTCCCCGGGTTGTTCACGATCACCATGCCGGCGATGGTCGCGCCGCGAAAGGCGTCGAGGGAGCTCAACCTCGAACGGGCGCTCACGGCAGGCGTCCTGGCTGCGCGAGAAACGACGTCGACGCTCACCCCGCCAGTCTGTCGAATTGAGTCGTATCTGTCCACTGCAGTTACAATCGATTCGTGCTCCCCGATCGCTTCGGCCGTCCGCTGCGGAATCTGCGCCTGTCGGTCACGGACCGCTGCAACCTGCGCTGCGAATACTGCATGCCCGAAGACGACTACACGTGGCTGCCGCGCGAGGATGTGCTGCACTTCGAGGAGCTCAGCGGCCTTGTCGACATCTTCATCAGCCTCGGCGTCGACAAGCTGCGCCTCACGGGCGGCGAACCGCTGCTCCGGCGCGATCTTCCGGCGCTCGTGGCGATGCTGTCGGCGAAGGCCGGCCTTCGCGATCTCGCGCTGACGACGAACGGCATCCTGCTCACCGATCAGATCGATGCGTTGAAGGCCGCGGGGCTCGGACGCGTCACGGTGAGCCTCGACACGCTCCGCCGCGATCGGTTCCTGGCGCTCACGCGCGTCGATGCGCTCGACAAAGTACGAGAAGGCCTCGCGGCGGCGCACCGCGTGTTCCCATCAGGATTCAAGATCGACACGGTCGCGATTCGCGGCGTGAACGACGACGAGCTCGGCGAGCTGATCGAGCTCGGGCGCGAGCTTCGTGCCGAAGTGCGGTTCATCGAGTACATGGATGTCGGCGGCGCCAGCCGCTGGTCGCCCGATCGGGTGTTCCCGCGCGGCGAGATCCTCGACGCGCTCGCGCGGCGTTACGGGCCGATCGAGCCGGTCGTCGAATCGACATCCGCACCGGCTGAACGATTTGCGTTCAAAGACGGCGTGACGTTCGGCATCATCTCCTCGACCACATCGCCCTTCTGCGCGGATTGCGATCGCAGCCGTCTGACGGCCGACGGCGTCTGGTACCTGTGCCTCTACGCATCGAGCGGGATCGACCTGCGCGCGCCGCTCAGAAGCGGAATGCCGCCGGACGCGATCAAGACGCTCATCGCCGAGGGGTGGCGCGGGCGCGACGATCGCGGCGCCGAAGAGCGGCTCGCGCTCGGCGACCGCCGCGCGTTCGTGCCCGTGCAAGATCTGCTGCGTCGGGATCCGCATCTCGAGATGCATACGCGCGGGGGCTAATGGCGAAAGACGATCTCCGTACGGCGCTGGACGCATTTCGCCGCATCGTGCAGACGCTGCGCACGAGCTCACGCGTGGTCGAGCGCCGCGGCGGCGTCACCACTGCGCAGCTCTTCGCGCTGCAGCAGCTCGCGGGAGCGCCCGGGGCATCCGTCAATGAGCTCGCCGCCCGCACGTTCACGCATCAGAGCTCGGTGTCGGTTGTCGTACAGCGGCTCGTCGAACGGCGGCTCGTGGAAAAGGCGCCCGGGCCGCGCGATCGGCGGCGCGCGCAATTGGCAGTGACGAGTGACGGGGTCGCGGTGCTCCGACGCACGCCGGATCCCGTGCAGGGCCGGTTAATCGCGGCAATCGCCGCGCTCAGCCCGCCGCGCCGCCGCCTGCTCGCCGATATGCTCGCCGAAATCGCACGAACGATGGATGCGCCGGAGCGCGCGGAGATGTTTTTCGAAGAGGATGGCCGGGCCGGCAGGCAGCCGCGCCGCGGCGGTCGCTCGCGGCGGTAAACGTCAGGACGCGAAGTCGGCGGGTGCGGCGAGCCTGCCGTACACGAGCAGCGACACAGCCTGCAGCAGCCCTTTGATGCTGCACGGCTTGTCGAGGAACGCTTCGTCCTCCCAGAGCGTGACCTTCTCCTTGAAGAGCCGGTCGCTGAACCCGGTGAGGTAGAGCACCTTCAGCTTGCCCTCGCTCTGCCGCAGCCGGCGCGCGAGCTCGTCGCCGGTCATCTTCGGCATCATCAAATCGGTGACGAGGACGTCAAAGGCCCCGAGTTTCGCGGCGACCTCGAGCGCTTCGGTGCCGTCCGACGCCCCTGCCGTACGGTAGCCGCCGGTCTGCAGCGCACGCTCGACGAATTTCCGGACCGGCTCCTCGTCGTCCACGACCAGTGCGAGCGGTGGCTCGGTCGGCGCTCGCTTGAGGCGAGCGCTCGCGAAATCCTTGATCGGACCGAACATACGTTCTGTTCCTTTCACGCCGACCTGGGCGGCGCGCTCGGTGTGGAGCGCTGCTCTAAGTCTCCACTCGCGTATATCGGCGCGAAATTGCTGAGGCAATAAGTCGCGGGCCTCCTCGCCATGCGAAGCCGTCATTAATTCTGGGATTCAACCGTCCCACAGACGGACAGTTTTCGCGGGGCCCTTTACTAATTTTCACTGCGGTAAGTTGTTGCGGTATAATGATTTATTCATTCCGCAAGTGGTGGCCCGACGTTTGCCCCTCGTAGAGCACTGATCGTTTTCGAGTTTTGTTCCGTCTAAGCTGACACAGAAAAAACAAACATGGATATAGCTCGCCCGTCCAATGCCAAACAGAAGAGGATCCGCCGCGCGATCTACGCCGGCGTCGGCCTCCTCGCGGTCGTGCTCGTCAGCGTCGGCCTCTCGCGGCTGAAGCCGGCGGCGCCGACGGTCGAGCGCGCCGTCGTCTGGCCCGACACCGTCAAGCGCGGGCCGATGGTGCGCCAGGTGCGCGGCCTCGGCACGCTGACGCCCGAGGACATCCGGTGGATTCCGGCGACGACGCAGGCGCGCGTCGAAAAAATCGTCCTGCGGCCCGGCACGCACGGTGAAAGCCGGACAGCGTGATCCTCGAGCTGAGCAACCCGCAGCTCGAACAGGAACTGATGGACGCGCAGTTGAAGCTGCAGGCGGCCGAAGCCGGCCTCGCGAACCTGCGGGTGCAGCTGCAGAACGACCTGCTCACGACGCGCGCCGCGGCGGCGCAACATCGAAGCCGACTACAACAAGGCGAAGATGCAGGCGCAGATGAACGAAGCGCTCGCCAAGGATCAGCTCGTGTCGGACCTCGTGCTGAAGCAGTCGCAGGTCGATGCCGACTCGCTCGGCGTCGCGCAACCAGATCGCGAAGGATCAGCTCGCGACGCAAGGCGGACTCGACGCGCGCGCAGCTCGCCGTGCAGCAGTCGGCGGTCGACCAGGCGCGCGCGGTGCTGCAGTTGAAGCAGCAGCAGAAGGACGAGCTGAAAGTGCGCGCCGGCATCGACGGCATGCTGCAGCTCGTGCCGGTCGAAGTCGGCCAGCAGGTCGCGCCCGGGCACGAACCTGGCGCGCGTCGCGAACCCGACCCGCCTGAAGGCGGAAATCAAGATCGCGGAAACGCAGGCCAAGGACATCCAGATCGGCCAGAAGGCCGAAGTCGACACGCGCAACGGCATCGTCCAGGGCAACGTCGCGCGCATCGATCCGTCGGTGCATCAACGGCACGCGCACGGTCGACGTGTCGCTGCCCGACGAACTGCCGAAGGGCGCCGTCCCCGATCTGAGCGTCGACGGCACGATCGAGCTCGAACGGCTGAACGACGTGCTCTTCATGGGCCGCCCGGCGTTCGGCCAGGAACAGAGCGTCGGTCGGCCTGTTCAAGATCTCGCCGGACGGCAGCGACCGCCGAGCGCGTCCAGGTGAAGCTCGGACGCAGCTCGGTGAACACCGTCGAAGTCCTCTCGGGACTGAAGGTCGGCGACCAGGTGATCCTGTCCGACATGTCGGCGTACGACGCATACGACCGCATCAGATTGAAGTAGACACCGCGTGCAGGCCGACCAGGTCTGCCGAGGAGAGGACATGAGCAGACGGAATGCAGCCGCTGATCAAGCTGGATGGTGTCACGAAGGTGTTCTTCACCGACGAAGTCGAGACGCACGCGCTCGCCGGCATCCACATGGAGATCGGCAAAGGCGAGTACGTCGTCCATCGCCGGGCCGTCGGGCTGCGGCAAGTCGACGCTGCTGTCGATTCTCGGGCTGCTCGACTCCCCGACCGAAGGGCAGTACCTGCTGAACAACCGCCCGGTCGCCGAGCTGCCCGCGTCCGAGCGCGCGCGCGTGCGCAACCGCGAAATCGGGTTCATCTTCCAGAGCTTCAACCTGATCGGCGACCTCACCGTCTTCGAGAACGTCGAGCTGCCGCTCACCTATCGCGGCATGAAGGCGGCCGAGCGCAAGCAGCGCGCGGAAGCCGCGCTCGAGCGCGTCGGCATGGCGCATCGCGCGAAGCATCTGCCCAGCCAGCTCTCCGGCGGTCAGCAGCAGCGCGTCGCCGTGGCGCGCGCCGTCGCCGGCGAGCCGCTGATCCTGCTCGCGGACGAGCCGACCGGAAACCTCGATTCGCGCAGCGGCGAAGCGGTGATGGATCTGCTCCGCGAGCTGCACCGCGCCGGCGCGACGATCTGCATGGTCACGCACGATCCGCGCTACGCGCGCCACGCCGATCGCAGCATCCACCTCTTCGACGGCCGCGTCGTCGAGGAGCGGATGGAGATGGCGGTCACCGAATAACCGTCCAGGGTTAGGCTCGGAGGTTCTCGGGTTCTCAAACCTCGAGAACCTCGAAGAGCCTCGGCCGAACCCTTGATGCTCACTGACCTCCGCCAAGCACTCCGAGTCCTCACCAAGTCGCCCGGGCTTCACCGCGCTCGTCGTGGTCGTGCTGGCGCTCGGCATCGGCGCGACGACGGCGATCTTCAGCATCGTCGACGGCGTGCTGCTGAAGCCGCTTCCCTTCGCCGATCCCTCGCGCCTTCGTCTCGATCGAGACGCTGGTGCGCGGCGAGCCCGACGAGACGTCATACCCCGATCTGCAGGACTGGCGCGCCGCGGCGAAAACGCTGGACGGCATCGGTGCGTGGACGTCGATGCCCGCGACGCTCACCGGCCGGGGCGAACCGACCGTGCTCAACGCCGGCGGAGCGTCGCGGGAGATTTCTTCGCCGTCGCTCGGCGTCGCGCCGTGCGCCGGCCGCGCGCTGACGGCGAACGACGATCGCGCGGGCGCTCCGAACCGTCGCGCTGATCAGCGCGGCGCTCTGGGCCTCGCGATTCTGCGAGCGATCCCGCCGTCGTCGGCGCTCCGGTCACGCTCGAAGGGCAGCCGTTCACGATCGTCGGCGTCATGCCGCGCGACGTTCGAATTTCCGTTCGACCAGGACAAGGTTCAAGTCTGGCTGCCGATGCACAGCATCCCGCTCGCGGCGCAATTCGCCGACCAGCGCGGCGCGTCGTTGCTCCACGTCATCGGACACCTGCGGCCGGGCGCGACGATCGATCAGGCGCAGGCGGAGCTCACGACGATTGTCGGCCGCCTCGCGAAGACGTATCCGGAGTCGAACGGCATCCGCACCGGCGTGCGTGTGCGGCCGCTCCAGGAGAAGCTCGTGCAGGACTATCGTCTGGCGCTGCTGGTGCTTCTCGGCGCCGTCGGCGTCGTGCTGCTGATCGCGTGCGCGAACGTCGCGAACCTGCTGCTCGCGCGCGGGACGGCGCGCCAGAAGGAAATGGCGATTCGCGCGGCGCTCGGCGCGGGACGCGGCCGTCTGGTCCGCCAGCTGCTCACCGAGAGCGTGCTGCTGTCGCTCGTCGGCGGCGCGATCGGGCTGCTGCTCGCGTTGTGGGGCGTCGCCGCGCTGGTCGCGCGCGAGCCCGATCGCCGATTCCGCGCCTGCAGCGGCGTCCACGTCGATCGGACGCGTGCTCCTCTTCGCGATCGTCGCGTCGACGCTCACCGGCATCGCTGTTCGGGCTCGCGCCCGCGCTGCACGCTGTCGCGGACCGAACGCCGGCGACGCGCTGAAGGACGGCGGACGCGGAGACGAGCGGCGGACGCGGCGGCCCGCACGCGTCAGCTGCTGGTCGTCGCCGAAGTGGCGCTCTCGCTCGTGCTGCTCGTCAGCGCCGGGCTCCTCGGGCGCACGCTGGTCGCGCTGCAGCATGTCGATCCCGGGCTTCGTCGCCGAGCGTGCGATCGAGATGCAGCTATCCGCTGCCGCAGACGCGATATCCGAAGGCGGCGGATCACGATCGCGTTCTATCGCCGGCTGCATCGACGCGACGCGCAGCGATGCCAGGCGTCGTGTCGAGCGCGGTTTCCACGACGCTGCCGCTGACGGGCAGCGACATCGGCGTCGGCTTCACGATCGAAGGCCGGCCGGAAACCGCCGACAGGCGCACGCGGAAGTCCGCGGTGTTCTTCGGCATCAGTCCCGACTACTTCAGCGCGATGGGCATTCGCCTCCTTCGCGGGCGCGGGTTCACCGAGCGCGACGACGAGCACGCACCGGCGGTGATCGTCATCGGCGAGACGCTTCGCGAAGCGCTACTGGCCCGAACGAGGATCCGATCGGCCAGCGCATCAAGATCGGCTACAACGACAGCGGGCCGCGCGAGGTCGTCGGCGTCGTCGCGGACGTCAAGCAGACCGATCTCGCCGAGCGCGCGCCGCTCGAGATGTACACGCCATTTCCTCAGGCGCCGTGGCCGTTCCTGTCGCCGTGGTCGTTCGCACGCAGGGCGATCCGTCGGCGATGGCCGGCCAGCCTCCGTCGAATGCTGGCGCACGCTCGATCCCGAGCAGCCGGCGGCCGAAGTCGAAGACGCTCGACGAGTACGTGGCGCGCGCGACCGCCACGCCGCGGTTCACGGCGACGCTGTTCGGCGGCTTTGCGGTGATGGCGCTGCTGCTCGCCGGCGTTCGGGCTGTTCAGCGTGATGGCGTATTCGGTCGCGCAGCGGCGCCGCGAGATCGGCATCCGCATGGCGCTCGGCGCACAGCCGCTCGATCCGTGCGGTCGCTCGTGCGTGCAGCAGGCGATGTGGCTCGGCGCGGCCGGCCTCGCGCTCGGCATCGGCGGCGCGCTCGTCGCCACGCGCGTGCTCGGCAGTCGCTGCTCTTCGGCGTCAGCGCGAGCGATCCGGCCGACCTTCGGCGCGCGTATCGACGACGCTCCTGCTCGTGATGCTGGCCTCGGCGTATCTTCCGGCGCGGCGCGCCACGCGCGTCGATCCCGATGATGGCGCTCAGAGCTGACTAGACTCATGTTGATCTCATTACGTAACGTCGAGAAGTCCTATCCGCACGGCGTCGGCCGCACCTACGTGCTGCGCCGCATCAACGTCGACATCAAGGAAGGCGAGTTCGTCTCCATCATGGGGCCGTCGGGCGCCGGCAAGTCGACGCTGCTGCACATCCTCGGCATGCACGACAGCGCGTGGACCGGCGAGTACTACTTCATGGATCAGCCGGTCCATCGTCTCAATCCGAAACAGCGTTCGGAACTGCACAAGAAGCACATCGGCTTCGTGTTCCAGAGCTATCACCTGCTCGACAACCTGACCGTCTACGAGAACCTGGAGATTCCGCTCTCGTATCGCAACGTCAGCCGCAAGGATCGCCAGAGCATGGTCGCCGACATCCTCGATCGCTTCCAGATCGTCGGGAAGAAGGATCTCTATCCGAATCAGCTCTCGGGCGGCCAGCAGCAGCTCGTCGGCGTGGCGCGCGCCGTGATCGCGAACCCGCAAGTGATCCTCGCCGACGAGCCGACCGGCAACCTGCACTCGGCGCAGGGCAAAGAAATCATGGAGCTGTTCCGCACGCTGAACGAAGCGGGCACGACGATCGTCCAAGTGACGCACTCGGAGGTCAACGCGTCGTACGGCACGCGCATCATTCAGCTGCGCGACGGCTGGGTGGTCGACGATTAGCCGCGACACTCAACCAAGTGCCGCCGGCGCGCGTCTAAAGAGCGGCTTTGCACGTTGGAGAACCCCGTGACAATTGCACAACGTGGCCCGACACGATGACGAATCGATCTGCTGACGCAACATCGGCGCGGCTCGACACCGCGTTGCCGCGCGTCCTCGATCGCCGACGATCAGCCGGACGTCCTCGAGGCGCTTCGCCTGCTGCTCAAGGGCGAAGGCTACCAGATCGAGTCGGCCGGACTCGCCGGCCGCGATCCTCGACGCGGTCGACGCGCGACGAGTTCGACGTCGTCCTGATGGACCTCAACTACGCGCGCGACACGACGTCCGGCCAGGAAGGGCTCGACCTGCTCTCGCAGCTGCAGCCATCACGACCCGACGCTGCCGGTCGTCGTCATGACGGCCTGGGGCAGCGTCGAGGTCGCCGTCGAGGCGATGCGCCGCGGCGCGCGCGACTTCGTGCAGAAGCCGTGGGACAACGCGCGGCTGCTCGCGATCGTCCGCACGCAGGTCGAGCTCGCGCGCGCGCTGCGCGCGCCAGCAGCGGCTCGAAGCCGAGAACCGATCGCTCAAGCCGGACGCGCGGCCGCTGCTCATCGCCGAGTCGCCGGCGATGCGGCCGGTGCTCGAGCTGATTCAGCGCGTCGGGCCGTCGGACGCCAACGTGCTGATCACCGGCGAGAACGGCACCGGCAAGGGCACCGTCGCGCAGGCGCTCCACGCCGTCTCCGGCGCGCGCGGGCAAGGGCCTGGTCACGGTGAACGCCGGCGGCCTCTCCGAGGGCGTGTTCGAGAGCGAGCTCTTCGGCCACGTCAAGGGCGCGTTCACCGACGCCAAGACCGATCGCGTCGGCCGCTTCGAGCTCGCCGACGGCGGCACGCTGTTCCTCGACGAGATCGCCAACGTCCCGCTGAACCTGCAGCCCAAGCTGCTGCGCGTGCTCGAGACCGGCGAGTTCGAGCGCGTCGGCTCGTCGCGCACGCGCCACGTCAACGTGCGGATCGTCTCGGCGACCAACGCCGAACCTCGGCGAAGAAGTCGGCGGCGGGCCGCTTCCGCCAGGACCTGCTGTTCCGCCTGAACACGATCGAGATCCAGCTGCCGCCGCTGCGCGAGCGGCGCGAGGACATTCCGGCGCTCGCCCGCACTTCCTGCGGCAGCACGCGCAGCGCTACCGCAAGAGCGCTCACCGGCTTCGAACCGGCGGCGCTGCAGGCGCTGCTCGACCATCCGTGGCCCGGCAACGTCCGCGAGCTCGATCACGCGGTCGAGCGCGGCGTGCTGATGGCGCAGGGCACCGATCGATCCGGCTCGGCGACCTCGGCCTGCGCATCGATCGCGACGCAGACGTCGCGCCTCGAGGACATGAGCCTCGAAGAGGTCGAGGGGTTCCTGATCAAGAAGGCGATGGCGCGCTTCGACGGCAACGTCAGCCAGGCGGCCAAGGCGCTCGGCCTGAGCCGCAGCGCGCTCTACCGCCGGCTGCAGCGCTACGGCCTCTGAGCGCTCGGACAATTTACAATGGGAGTTAGTCGTGCCCTCGCTTGTAAGTTGCACGTGGCTATTGAATCCGACACTACGGATGGCGCGTCGCGGCTCGTCTCCGGGTCGAGCCGCGCTACGCTTCGATCAGCGCATCCTGCTGCTCGCGCTCGCGGCCGGCCTGCCGGCCGCGGTCGTCGCGCTGATCCTGCTCTGGACCGGCGACTACACGCCCAAGGTCCAGTGGACGCTCACGGTCCTCATCGTCGGCGTCTGGGCCGGCTGCTCGTTCAGCGTCCGGCACCGCGTCGTCCTGCCGCTGCAGACGCTGTCGAACCTGCTCGCCGCGCTGCGCGAGAGCGACTTCTCGATCCGCGCGCGCGGCGCCGGCGCGCGACGGCGCGCCGAGGACGATCCGCTCGGCGCGGTGATGCTCGAAGTCAACGCGCTCGCGTCGACGCTGCACGACCAGCGCCTCGGCGCGCTCGAGGCGAGCGCGCTGCTGCGCACGGTGATGGCGGAGATCGACGTCGCCGTCTTCACCTTCGACGGCGCGCAGACGCTGCGGCTGGTCAACCGCGCCGGCGAGCGGCTGCTTGCGCTCAGCCGCCGAGCAGCTGCTCGGACGCACGGCGGCGGAGCTCGGCCTCGACGCTGCCTCGAGGGCGCACACGCCGCGCATCGAGGACATGTCGCGTTCCCCGGCGGCGCCGGACGCTGGGAGGTGCGCCGCACGACCTTCCGCCAGGGCGGACGCCCGCACCAGCTCCTCGTGCTCGCCGACGTCAGCCGGCCGCTGCGCGACGAGGAGCGCCAGGCGTGGCAGCGCCTGATTCGCGTGATCGGCCACGAGATCAACAACTCGCTCGCGCCGATCAAGTCGATCGCCGGCAGCCTCGAGACGATGCTCGCGCGCGATCCGATGCCGGCGGACTGGCACGACGACATGCGGCGCGGCCTCGCCGTCATCGCCGCGCGCTCCGACTCGCTCAGCCGCTTCACGACCGCCTACGCGCGGCTCGCGAAGCTGCCCGCGCCCCGCGGCTCGAGAACGTCAGCGTCCCGGCGCTCGTGCGGCGCGTCGCCGGCCTCGAGACGCGCCTCGGCGATCCGCATCGACGCCGGCGCCGGAATCACGATCCGCGCCGACCCGGATCAGCTCGAGCAGCTGCTGATCAACCTCGTGCGCAACGCCGTCGACGCCGCGCTCGAGACCGGCGGCGGCGTGATCGTCGGCTGGAAGCGCGAGGGCCGCAGCTTCGAGCTGTGGATCGACGACGAGGGCGCCGGGCTGCCGAACGCGTCGAACCTGTTCGTGCCGTTCTTCACGACGAAGCCCGGCGGCTCGGGCATCGGCCTCGTCCTGAGCCGGCAGATCGCCGAAGCGCACGGCGGCACGCTCACGCTCGAGAATCGCATCGATGCGGGCGGCTGCCGCGCCCACTTGCGCTTGCCGGCCTGACGCCGAGGCGTTAGTGGCCTCGAGCTTGCTAACGATTGCGCCGGAATCGTGCGCGCGCTGAGCCGTTGGATCATCGGCCTCTTTGTCTCGCCGCTGGCGTGGTGGTGCTCGCCGCGCTCGACTCGACGCTGTTCTTTTCGCTGCCGTTTGGCCTGGACGCCGTCGTGATCATCCTCGCGGCGCGGATGCGCGGGCTCGCCTGGCTCGTGCCGCTCCTCGCGACGGCGGGTTCGGTCGCCGGCGCGGCGCTCACGTTCTGGATGGGCGTGAAGATCGGCGAGAAGGGGCTCGATCGCTACGTGCCGAAGCAGCGCCTGGCCAAAGTGCGGCGGACGATCAACCGGAAAGGGGCCGTCGCGCTCGCCGTGCTCGATTTGATCCCGCCGCCGTTTCCGTTCACACCGTTCGTCCTCGCGGCCGGCGCGCTCGAAGTGCGCACGACGACATTCTTCATCACCCTCGTCGTCTGCCGCATGTTCCGGTTCGGTCTCGAGACCGCGCTCGCGCTCGTCTACGGCAGGCAGATCCTGGCGTGGCTCGATTCGGAGATATTCCACGATATCGTGGCGGTGTGTATCGCGATCGCGATCGTCCTCACGATCGGGTCGATCGTGAAACTCGTGCGATCGACGCGGCCGACGCGTAGGCGCCGCGCGGCGGCGTAAGTGCGCTGGATCGATTTCTCACTTTCTCGCGGGGCCCCACCCCCGCTCGCTGACGCCTTCGCGCCGTGCGCTCGCGCTTCGACGCGTCGCACGCGGCGTGGCCGCAGGCGCTTCAAAACATCCGGCCGCCGATCGGCACATCGCGCTCGGGAACCAGAAGCACGACCGCGCCGTCCGGGTCGGGGACGCCGAGCGTCAACACCTCCGACATGTACGGGCCGATCTGTTTCGGCGGAAAATTCACGACGGCGACGACGAGCCGGCCGCGCAGACTTTCTTTCGAGTAATGCTTCGTCGCCTGCGCCGACGACTTCCGGATCCCGATGTCCGCTCCGAAGTCGATCTTCAGCTTGTACGCCGGCTTGCGCGCCTCGGGAAAGTCTTCGACCTCGACGATCCGGCCCATGCGGATGTCGATTTTGTCGAAATCACCGTAGGAAATGTGTGCGGCCTCGGCAGTCATTGCGGAAAAACACCCCTGTTTCTTTTTACTATGGGCCGGGCATGGGACTTGATAGCCTGAGCCGTCACATGACCGCGCCGCCGGTGGGCAATGTGCTGATCGTCGAAGATGATCCCGACACGCGGGAGATGCTCTCGCTCATGCTCGCCACCGAAGGCTTTCATGCGGTCGGAGCCGAAGACGGCCTCGAGGCGCTCCATCTCTTGCGCACCGTCCGTCACCGCGCGCCGGAAGTCCCCTGCCTCGTGTTGCTCGATCTCAAAATGCCGCGGCTCGGCGGCGGCGAGTTCCGCCGCGCGCAGCTCGGCGATCCTACGGTCGCCAACGTGCCGGTGGCCGTCATGTCGGGCGCCGTCGACGCCGAGCAGCGCGCGCAAGCGCTCGGCGCCGTCGCCACGGTGACCAAGCCGATCAACATGGATGTTCTGCTGCAGGTCGTCAAACGATACTGCGCATAGCGCCGGTGTAAAACGCGCTGCACGACCCGCCGCCGCAAACGCCGCTGTCAGAAACGCCCGGTGAGCGCCTGCCGTATGGCTGTCGCGAGGACCGCGCCGAGCGCAGCGGCGGCCAGCATCACCGCGCCCGCGGGGTGATCGTCGATGGCGAACGTCGCCGCCGCACCGATGACCGCGCCGATGCCGACGGTCGATACCGAATCGGTGACCCGGCGCAACGGACCGTGCGGGCAGCGATGGTGCTCCGTCAGCGCGCCCATGCATTTCGGACATGTCGCCATGTGATCAGACCCCGACCTATTGGAGAGCCCGTCAAGAATAACACGCTGTAGATTCTTCATACCGCGCGTCGGAAAATGCTGCGCGTCGCGTGATTTTCACGTCGAACCGCATCGGTACTCGACGGCTTGCGCCCGAAAATTCGCCACATTTTGCGCGGCACGCGGGTTGCTCCAATTCGGTCGTTCCCCCATCGACGATGGAGCCTATTTCGCTGAGCGTGAACGAAGGTTTCGACCGACTACAGCGTCTGCTGCTCGCGATGCGCGTGGGCGATGATCTGACCCCTGCCGACGCCGCCCAGGTAACGGGACTGAACGAAACGCTCTGCCGCGCGATGCTCGAAGGGCTCGAGCGCGCGGGGTTGATGGTCCAGGAGGGCGACGGCCGCTTCGTGCGCCGACCGCTCCAACTGATGGACTCCTAACGGCGGAGCCGGCGCACCAGGTCGTCCATATCTGCGGGCAATGGCGCCTCGAACTCCAGCGGGCCGCCTCGTTCCGGATGCACAAAGACCAGCCGGCTCGCATGCAGCGCCTGACGTGAAAAATCGATCGGGCGCAGCGGTTCCGGTCCGTACGTGTACCGCTGCTCCCCGACGAGCGTGTGGCCGCGCAAGCGCGCCTGCAATCTGATCTGGTTCCGTTTCCCCGTCTGCAGCCGCACTTCGATCAGGCTTGTCCCGGAGAGCGGCTCGACCACGCGGTAGAACGCGACCGCGTCCTTGCCACGCGGATCCCGCCGATCCGTTTCCTTCTGAATCAGCGCTTTGCGATCCCAGACCAGGCGATCGCGCCAGACGCCGGATGGCGGCGACGGCTCGCCGTACACCACGGCGAGGTAGACGCGCTCGGGCTCCTGCCGCAGAAACTGACGCTTGAGATGCGCCTGTGCGCGGGCGTGCTTCGCAAAGACGACCAGGCCGGACGTGTCGCGATCGATCCGATGCACGACGAACGGCTTGCGCTTGCCGCGCGAGCGAAGATGCTGCTCGAGCTCGTCGTAGACCGACCACGCGTCCTCGCGGCGCTCGAGCGGCACGGTCAGGAGGCCGGCCGGCTTATCCACGACGATCAACGCATCGTCTTCGAAAACGATGCGAAGCCCACCGGGCCGCACACCTGAGGTTTTCCTGGCGGTCCCTGGCCGGTCCATCCACAGCGACACGACGTCTCCGGCGGCCAGCCGACGTGCTGCATCTTCACGCGATGCTTCGGATTCGTTGACGAAAATTTTGCGCCGCTCGAGCATCGCCATGGCGCGACCGCGCGATCCCAGCCGGCCCGTGCCGGCGAGAAATTTGTCGAGGCGCGCGCCCGCGTCTTCGGCGTCGACCGTCCAGCGCGGCTTCGCCGCACCGTCCGGGCGCGTCACGGCGCGATGTACGCCGTCTTCACGGTCGTATAGAACTCTTTGGCGTACGCGCCCTGCTCGCGCGGACCATAACTCGATTTCTTACGGCCGCCGAACGGCACGTGGTAGTCGAGGCCGGCGGTCGGCAGATTCACCATGACAAGACCGCTTTGCGCGTGCCGTTTGAAGTGGCTCGCGTGCTTGAGCGACGTCGTCACGATGCCGGCCGACAGGCCGTAGATCGTGTCGTTCGCGATGGCGAGTGCTTCCTCGTAGTCCTTGACGCGAATGACCGCCGCGATCGGGCCGAAGATCTCCTCGCGGTTGATTTTCATTGCGGGCGTCGTGTCCGCGAAGATCGCGGGCGACAGGTAATAGCCTTCGGTCGCGCGCGTGAGGCGCTCGCCGCCGTGCACGAGGCGGGCGCCCTCGTCGCGTCCGATCTGAAGGTAGCGCAGATTTTTTTCCATCTGCCGCTCGTCGATCGCCGGCCCGATTTCGGTTCCCGGCTTCAAGGCATCGTCGACGACCAGCGTCTTCATGCGCGCGACCATCGCGTCGACGAACCGGTCGTGGATCCCGGCGGTCACGACCAAGCGGCTCGACGCGGTGCATCGCTGGCCAGACTGAAAGAACGCGCCGTTCACCGCGACGGACACCGCCGTCGCGAGGTCCGCATCGTCGAGCACGATCAACGGGTTCTTGCCGCCCATTTCGAGCTGCACGCGCGCGCCGGTCTCGACGGCCGCACGGGCAACAGACTTTCCGACGGGCTGCGAGCCGGTAAAGCTGATGGCATCGATGCCATCCGACGCGGCCAGCGCTGCGCCGACCGTCGGGCCGGTGCCCTGCACGAGGTTCAGCACGCCGGGCGGCAGCCCCGCGCGGACAAAGATGTCCGTCAGCGTCCACGTCGACGCGGGCGTCAACTCGGACGGCTTGAACACGATGCAGTTGCCGAAGGCGAGCGCGGGCGCGATCTTCCACGCGGGGATCGCGAGCGGAAAATTCCACGGCGTGATCATGCCGACGACGCCGAGCGGCTCGCGGGTGATGTCGACTTCGATGCCGGGGCGCACCGAGTCGAACTTCTCGCCCGCGATGCGCAGCGCTTCGCCCGCAAAGTACTTCACGACGAAACCGGCGCGGCCGGCCTCCCCGATCGCCTCGGCGAGCGGCTTGCCGTTCTCGCGCGAGAGCAGCCGCCCGAGCTCCTCCCTCCGCGCCGAGGATCTCGCTGCCCGCCGCGTCGAGGATGTCGAATCGCCGCTGCGGGTTCGTCTGCGACCATGCGGGGAACGCCTTCCGCGCGGCGGCGACCGCCGCTTCGACGTCAGCGGCGGACCCCCAGGCCGCTTCGCCGACAACGTCTTTGATGTTCGACGGGTTGATATCGGGCTGACGGTCGCCGCCTTCGATGGTGCGGCCTTCGATCAAGTTCGGAAACGCAATCATGAGAGCCTCGGTTTGTGAATGTCGGCGACATCGCAGAGCGCGTCGACCATTGCCGAAAAGTCGCGCGGACCAAATCCCCGGCTGCGCGCGGTGCTGAACGCTTCGCGCGCGGCGGCGCCGACCGGCATCGGCACGCGCGCGGCGTTGGCCGCCTCGACGATCAGCGTCAGGTCCTTGTGCGCGAGATCGATCGTGAAGCCGGGCTCGACATCGCCTTTGAGCACCTTCGATGCCCAGTTGATCTTCAGCTGGCCGTTGGTGGCGGTGGTACCGTGAATCACATCCAGCGTCTTCGGCAGGGACAAGCCAAACCGCTGGCAGAGCGCGAGCGCCTCGGCGTTCAGCTGACACGACACGATCGCGAGATAGTTGTTCACGAGCTTCGTCCGCATGCCGCTGCCGGGCGGCCCGCAGTGGTGAATCGTCGTTCCCATGGCCTCAAATAGCGGGCGCGCGCGGGCAAAATCCGCGTCCGTTGCGCCGACCATGAAAAGGCACTCGCCGCGATCGGCGTGGCTCGCCAGGCGCCCGACCGGCGCGTCCACGAACGAGCATCCCTTTTCTTGCGCGGCATGCGCGAGGCGATCGGTGGCCAGCGGGTCGACGGTGCTCATGTCGACGACGAGCGTGCCTGGTCTGGCGTGCGCGAGAATGCCATCCGAACCGCCGATCACCGCCTCGACGACCTGGGTGTTCGGCAGCATCGTGAGAACCACATCTGCCACCGCGGCGACGTCCGCGTACGTGCGCGCCGTTTTTGCCTTCTGCTCGGCAAGACGGCTGACCGGCTCGGGGTTCACGTCGTGCACGACGACGTCGAAGCCTTTGCGACAAAGATTGGTGGCCATCGGGCGGCCCATGCGTCCGAGACCGACGAAGCCGACCGTCGACGTGCCCACCGCGTCACTGTGCATACGCTATTCTGGCGCGCAAGCAAGGAGGGCTGCAATCGATGTTGTCTGCAGATGAAACGGCGCTGCTCTTGAGCACGGTGTCGCGGTTCGTGGAACGCGAGGTCGTGCCCACCGCCACCGCGCTCGAGCACAAGAACGAGTATCCGGCGGCGCTGGTCGATCGGATGAAAGAAATCGGGCTGTTCGGCATCAACGTGCCGCAGGAGCACGGCGGCGCCGAGCTCACCGCCACCGCCTACGCCGCCATCTTCGAAGAGCTCGCGCGCGGATGGATGAGCGTCGCCGGCGTCCTCGGGACGCACCTCGTGATCTGCGACATCATCAAGCACCACGGGACCGACGAACAGAAGCAGCGTTTCCTGCCAGGTCTCGCGTCGGCCGCGACGCGCGGCGCCCTCGCGCTCACCGAGCCGCACGCCGGCAGCGACCTTGCCGCCATCCGCACGACAGCCGTCCGCGTCGGCGACGAGTACGTGCTGAACGGCTCGAAGATGTGGATCACCAACGCGCGGTCGGCCGGCGTGTTCATCGTGCTCGCGAAAACCGAGGCGCACGCGACACCGCCGAAGAACGGCTTGAGCGCATTCATCGTGGAAAAAGGGACCGGGCTGCGCGTCACTCGCGATATCGACAAGCTCGGATACAAGGGCATTGAAACCTGCGAGGTCGTCCTCGAGGACTGCCGCGTGCCGGCCGCCAATCTGATCGGTGGCCGCGAAGGCGCGGGGCTTCGGCACGTCATGACCGGCCTGGAGGCCGAGCGGATCAACGTCGCCGCGCGCGGCGTCGGCGTCGCCAGAGCCGCGCTCGAGGAGGCGATTGCATACGCGCAGGTGCGCCAGACGTTCGGCAAACCGATCGCCGACCATCAGGCGATCCAGCTGCTGCTCGCCGAAATGGCGACCAAGATCGAGGCCGCGAGGCAACTGACGCGCTTCGCGGCGGAGAAGAAGGATCGCGGAGAACGCTGCGATCTCGAGGCGGGGATGGCGAAGCTGTTCGCCACCGAGACCGCCCAGCAGGTATCGATGGATGCGATGCGGGTGCTCGGCGCGAACGGCTACTCGACCGATTTCCCGATCGAACGGTACTACCGCGATGCGCCGCTGCTGATCATCGGCGGCGGCACGAACGAAATTCAGAAGCTCGTCATCGCTCGCGGCCTGCTCAGAAAGTACGGCAAGCGGAACTAGCCGAATTCACGGATCACCGCACGACTTCACACGCCTGAATGCCCGAAGCCGCCTTTCGCGCGGCCGGTCTCACCGAGGTCGGTCACTTCCTCCCACGCGACCCGGCTCACGGGCGCGACGATCATCTGCGCGATGCGCATCCCGCGAGTCACTGTGAACGGCTCACGCCCAAGATTTATCACCGGCACCCGGATTTCGCCGCGGTAGTCGGAGTCGATGGTCGCGGGCGTATTCGGCAGGCTGATGCCGTGCTTCACCGCGAGTCCCGATCGGGGCCGCACCTGCGCTTCGTGGCCGGCGGGAACGGCGATTTCGAGTCCCGTAGGAATCAGCGCGATGTCGCCCGGTTGAAGCACGACGTCCCGCTCGACGGCCGCGTGAAGATCCATTCCGGCGGCCCCCTCCGTCTGATACGCCGGCAGCGGCAGGCCGGCTGACGACGGCAGGCGCCGAATCTGGATGTGAAGGTCAGGCATCGCGCGGGATCGTATCAGAGCAGGCCGTCCCTCCCCTATTGCATTCCCATAGGACATATGACAGTCTCTTATGGGATTCCAATATGACGACGAAGGCTGATGTCTGGCAGGGCACGCTGGCGCTGATGGTGCTGAAGACCCTCCACACGATGGGCCCGCAGCACGGCTACGGCATCGCGCGGCGCATCGAGCGCACGAGCGCGCACCAGCTGGTGGTGAATTACGGGACGCTCTACCCTGCCCTGCTCAAGCTGGAACAGGAGGGCTACATCCGATCGGAATGGGGCGTTTCCGAGAACAACCGGAAAGCGAAGTTCTACGCGCTCACGCGCGCCGGCCGGAAGCAGCTCGCGCGCGAAGCGCGGGAATGGGAACAGACGACGGCGATCGTGGCGCGGTTCCTCACGGCCAACGAGGAACCGTCGTGAAGCGCCTGCGCGCCGCCGGATGGCGATTCGCGGAGCTGTTCACGCGCGGCCGGCGCGAGCGCGAGCTCGCCGCGGAGCTCGAGGCGCACCTGCAGCACGATGTCGACGAGCAGCGTTCGGAGCGGGATGACCGCCGACGATGCGCAGCGGAGCGCGGTGCTGAGGCTCGGCGGGATCGAGCAGACAAAGGAAGCGTACCGCGACCGTCGCGGCTTTCCTGCCGTCGACACACCTGCTGCGCGATCTCCAGTACGCCGCCCGGGTACTGCGCAGAAATCCCGGATTCACCGCGCGTGGGCGTGCTGACGCTCGCGCTGGGTATCGGAGCCAACACCGCCATCTTCAGCATCGTCAACGCGGTGCTGCTGCGGCCGCTTCCCTTCCCGGATGCGTCGCGGCTCGTTCAGATCTTCGCGACCGATACGAATGCTTCGACCCGCCACGACGTCGTGTCATATCCCGATTACGAGGATTGGCGGGCGGGCGCGCGGTCCTTCGAGAGCATGTCGGCGTTCGTCACGCGCACGCTGCTCATGTCCGACGCCGAGACGGCCGAGCTGATCCTCGGAGCTCGCGTGGCGCCGTCGCTGTTCGACACGCTCGGGGTGCATCCAGCGCTCGGCCGTGCCTTCCGCGAGGAGGAGAGCCAGGCGGGCAAGTCGCTGGTCGTCGTGTTGAGCGATGGCTTCTGGAAGCGACATTTCGCCGGCGACCCACGCGTGCTCGGCTCGACGCTGCGGCTGAACGACGAACCGCACACGATCGTCGGCGTGATGCCGGTCGACTTCCGCATTACCGCAAGGGCGCCCGAGCAGGTCTACGTGCCGCTCGTTCGCGATCCGAATCGCGGCCATGGCTTTTTGTCCATTGTCGGGCGGCTCCGGCCCGGAGCGACCGAGGCGCAGGCGCAGGCGGAGCTTGACATCGTCGCGCGGCGGCTTGCCTCCGATTATCGGAAGACGAACGCAACCAGCGGCGTCAACGTCATGTGGCTCGTGGACGCCATGGCGGGGCCGTCGCGCGCAGGTCTGCTGATCCTCCTCGCCGTCGTCGGTCTGGTCCTCCTCATCGCGTGCACCAACGTCGCGAATTTGCTGCTCGCTCGAGGCGCCGCGCGGCAGCGCGAGCTCAAGGTACGCGCTGCGCTCGGCGCCGGCCGCGGCCGGCTCATTCGGCAACTGCTCACGGAAAGCGTGCTGCTCGCAGTCCTGGGCGGCGTGCTCGGCCTCGTGCTCGCGCAGTGGACCGGCCGTCTTCTCGTCGCGATTCTCGCCGCGAACTTCCGGATTCCGCGCATCGAGAGCGCTGGCATCGACGGCTGGGTGCTCGCGTTCACGCTCATCGTGGCCCTTGCCACGGCCGTGCTGTTCGGCGTCGCGCCGGCTCTGTCGGCTTCGTCGCCGGACATCGCCGACCGGCTGCACGAATCCAGCCGCTCCGCGACCGGCGGCGTACGGTCTCGCCGCGTGCGCCATGCGCTCGTCATCGCGGAATTTGCCATGGCGCTCGTGCTGCTCGGCGGCGCGGGCACACTGCTCAAGACGCTGCTGACGATGCGCAGCACCGAGCCGGGATTTCGGAGCGACAACCTCGTCGTCGTGGACATGTGGCTGCCGCAGCCGAAGTATTCGACGCTGTCCGCGCGGATGCGGTTTTTCGACGGCGTGCTCGAACGGCTGCGAAACGCGCCCGCGGTCGGCTCGGCCGCTCTCATCGCGAATCTGCCGCTTGGCGGCGGCTCGGATGGTCTGGGCTTTCACATTGCCGGCAAGCCCGATCCGGCAGCCCGGAACAATGTTCAATGCCGGGTTCAACCTGGCGAGCGCCGATTACTTCAAGACGATGGGCATTCCGATCCGCGAGGGTCGTGAGTTCACGAAAGACGACACACCGAACGGCCCGCCGGCCATCGTGATCAACGAAGCGGCGGCCCGTCAATTCTGGCCAAACGAGCCGGCGCTCGGCCGGCAGATCATCCTGCCTGACGAATCTCCGGACGCGATCGAGGAGCACTCGACCGAACGCGACGCCGCGCCACCGAGAAAAAAATCAACGACGCTGACCGTTGTCGGCGTCGTCGGCGACGTGCATCAGTCGAGCCTCGCGATCGCGCCACGGCCGGAGTTCTTTCTGAACACCGCGCAGGCGAACCTGCCCTGGCCGTGGCTCGTGCTCGTCGTGAAGGCGGCCGGAGCGGATCCGCTAGCGCTTGCGCCGACGATCAAGAGCGTCTCGCGCGCGGCCGACGCATTTGTGCCAGTGCAGAAGATCCAGACGATGGATAACGTCCTGTCGGCGTCGATGGCCGAGCCGCGCGTGTATACGCTGTTGCTGGTGGTGTTCGCTGCGCTTGCCGTCACGCTCGCAGCCATCGGCCTGTACGGTGTGATCTCCTACAGCGTGGCTCAGCGAACGCACGAGCTCGGCATCCGATTGGCGCTCGGCGCGGACCGCGGTACGATTCTGCGCCTCGTGCTGCGGCAGGGTCTCGTGCTGGTCGGCGTCGGCGCCGCGATTGGCCTCGGCGGATCGGTTGCGCTGTTGCGGGCGCTCGCCGTCTTGATGCGCGGCGTTGCGCCGCGCGATCCCGCCACGCTCGCTCTCGTCACGTTGACGCTCATGGTCGTGGCGCTCGTCGCCTGCTACGTTCCGGCGCGTCGCGCCGCGCGCGTCGATCCGATCACCGCGCTTCGAGTGGATTGACCAGCGCAACATTCTGATAGCGAGTTTCGGTCGCGCTTCGATAGCCTCGGTACGGAGGCTGTTCGTGGACCGATTGCGATTGCCCGCCTTGTTCGCGCTCGCGCCGATTTTGTCGTTCCTCGTGATTCAGCCGCCGGCGGAGCCTACCGATGCCCGCGGCTGGCGGCGGCTCGGCGTCACGCGGCAGCAAAGCGGCGATCTCGACGGCGCCCTGGCCGCGTATCGCCGATCGCTCGAGATTGAGCCCGACGCCCCGGTGGCGCTGTACAACATCGGCACCGTCTACGCGCGCAAGCACGAGATCGACGCGGCGTTCGAGTGGCTCGCCAAGGCGAGGGCCACCCGCAAGATCGATATGACGCAGATGGATGCCGATAGCGATCTCGCCGCGGTCCGGGGAGACCGGCGGTACCGCGCGCTGCTGCCGACCCTCGCAGACTTCGCAAACCCGTTCGTCGAGCCCGTGCAGATCGTGCGTGAATGGGACGGCGAAGCGGCCGGCGATCAATTCGGCTGGATCGCACGGAAAATCGGCGACGTCGATCGCGACGGCGTCGTGGATTTCGTGACTTCCGCGCCGACGAAGGACATCGGGGGTGCGAACGCCGGCCGTGTGTACGTCTACTCCACACAGACCGGCAAAGAGCTGTGGCATGTCGACGGCCGTCCCGGCGATCAACTCGGGACAGGGCTCGAAGCGGCGGGCGACGTCAACCACGACGGCGTTCCAGACGTGATCGCGAGCGCACCCGGATCGGGTAGAGCGTATGTGTACTCAGGCCGCGATGGCCGCGTGATTCTGACCGTGTCGGCCGAGCGCAGCGCCGACAACTTCGGCCAGCACGTGTCGGGTGTCGGCGACGTGAACCACGATGGCTACGACGATGTGATCGTCGGGGCGCCCGACAACAATGCGGGCGGCGAAGCGGCGGGCCGCGCGTATGTGTACTCAGGTAAAGATGGTCACACGCTGCTGACGCTCACCGGTGAAGCGGCGGGCGACAAATTCGGCAGCGCGGTCGCCGGTCACGGGGACAAGAACCGTTTCATGCTGATCGTCGGAGCTCCGGCGGCCGGGCCGGCACATCACGGGCGAACGTACGTCTACAACACGCTGTCGGCGAAGCCGCAGTTCGTCATCGAGTCCGATGAAACGGGCAATGCGCTCGGCGGCATGTTCGTATCGGCGACCGGCGACGTGAACCACGACGGCATTCAGGACGTCTACGCGTCGGACTGGTCCAACACCGCGAAGGGACCCTCGACCGGCCGCATCTACGTGCGCTCTGGCAAGGACGGCGCGCCGCTCCTGACGCTGACGGGCGAGACGGCGGGCGAAGGGTTCGGCACCAGCCGGTCGGCCGCCGGAGACGTCAACGGCGACGGCTACGACGATCTCATCGTCGGCGCCTGGCAGTACGCAGGCGCGGCGATTTCCGGCGGTCGCGCCTACTTGTTTTCAGGCAAGGACGGCAGCGTGATGAAGACGTTCACGTGCCGAACGCCCGGTGACACGTTCGGCTTCGACGCCGTCGGCCTCGGCGACGTCGATGGAGACGGTACTGACGATTTGCTGATTACGTCCGGATGGAGCGCCATACATGGCTTCCATTCGGGACGGCTGTTCATCGTATCGAGCGGCGTGGCGCGGACGCGCGCACCGACGAAGGCGCGAAGCCGAACTCGCGCCGAAACGCAAAGGTGAAGTGGCTGTGGCTCGAAAACCCCAGCCCGAGTGCGATCTCGGTGATCGACTCCGAGGTCTCGCGGATTCGCTCGAGCGAGCTTCGAATCCGTAAGTGCTGCCGGTACTCGCCCAGCGTCCGGCCCGTCCGCGACCGGAAGGCGCGACACAACTGATACGGCGAGAGGTCCACGCGACGAGCGATCTCGTCGAGCGAGAGCGCGTCCTCGAACCGCACGCTCAGAAGACGCTCGGCCTGATGCACCGCGTCGCGCTGCCGGACGGACAACTCCTCCGGTCGAATCGTCTCGCTGCGATATGACTGTCTGACAACCCGCTCGAGCAGTCGAACCACCGTTTCTTCCACGACGATGCGTGGAACAGTACCGGTCTGTATCCGATCGAACAGGCGGCGCTGCCCGGTGTAAGTGCCTGCATCGGACATCACCCGTGAAAAGCGAAACGGGCCGTCCGCCCGATCGTCGATCCCCGGGTCGAACGCGCGAACGACATCGAGCGCGAGGCTTCGATCGACGCCGAACCAGTCGCAATCGTCTCCGCGGGTCGACACGGGCCGCCGCTCGTAGGCCTGCCCGAGGTTGTACATCGTGACGACGTTCGGATTGGTGACGAATGGCCGCTCGTGCTCATGCTGAATGACGACGGACGTTCGCGGAAACACGAACAGGTTGTGTTCCGTCGGGCCGGAATCGCGGAAGCACGGATGGCCAACGTCGCAGCGAAACGCGCCGACCTCGACGAGTGGCGAGCTGAAAACGACCGTGTCCGTGAAGGTTGGCTGCACAGGATCATGATACGTGGATCCAAGCGGGCCGGTTCGCTCTTGTTGGCCGCCGGGTATACTCCGCACGTGCGCAATTTCTTCAAGTCGGCCCCGTTCATCTTACTGTTGCTGGCGCCCGCCATTCTCTTCGGGCAACGCGGGCTTCCGACGCCCGCGTCGGTGTTTGGATTCGAGCCGGGAGCCGACTACAAGCTGGCCACATACGATCAGTCCGTCGACTACTTCCGAAAGCTCGCGGCCTCGACCAAGTACATGCAGATCGTGGAGGCCGGCAAGACATCGGAAGGCCGGCCGATGATCTTCGCGTTGGTGTCGACGCCGGAAAACCTCTCGAGGATCGATCGCTATCGCGAGATCGCCCGTCGGCTTGCGCACCCGCGCGGGCTGAGCGACGACGAGGCACGGCGATTGGCGCGCGAAGGCAAAGCGTTTGTGCATCTCGACGGCGGCCTGCACGCAACCGAAGTCGCTGGGCCTCAACAGACGCCGCTTCTTGCCTACGACCTCGTCAGCAAAGCGAACGATCCGACGGTCAAGGAGATTCTCGAGAACGTCGTCGTGATGCTGTGGCCGACGATCAATCCTGACGGCCAGCAGATGGTTGCCGAGTGGTACATGAAGAATGTCGGCACCCCGTACGAGCTTTCCGGGCTGCCGCGGCTGTACCAGGATTATGTCGGCCACGACAACAACCGCGACGCGTACATGCTGAACATGATCGAGTCGCGCGTCATCGAGCACACCTGGCGCATCTGGGAGCCGCAAATCATTTACGTCCAGCACCAGTCGGGTCCGTTTCCGACGAGAATCTGGCTGCCCCCGTTTTCGGAGCCCGTCGGAACGGACGCGCCCTACCTGATGTCTCGCGAAGTGAACATGATCGGCATGGCGATCGCGAAAGGGCTCGAGGAGAAGGGTCAGGTCGGCGCCACGCACATGGGCACCGCGTTCGACGCGTGGTATCCGGGATATGTCGATTACACGCCGAATTTCAAAAACATCGCGGCGTTCTGGACCGAGACTGCGCTCTTCCAGTACGCGACGCCGCACACCTACGCCATCGACGACTTCCCCGAGAACATGCGCGATCTGCGTCCGCGGAGCTTGTACTCGAGCCCGTGGCCGCCAGGGCTCTGGCGCCTCCGCGATGCCGTCGACTACATGGAAACCGCGTCGATGTCGGTGCTCGAGTTCGCAGCAAAGTACAAGGAATCGCTGCTCTTCGACCGCTACAAGGCGGGTGTCGATCAAATCGCGCTGGCACCAAGAAAGCGCCGTTCGCGTACTTCGTCCCGCGGGACCAGCGCGATCCGGTCGCGGCGGTGGAGCTCCTGCGGCGGCTCGCGTTCGGCGGCATCCGCGTCGGCGAACTCACTGCGCCCACGAGCGTAGGAGGCGAAACGTTTCCGACCGGCACGTGGGTGATTCCGACGGACCAGGAATTCGCCGCGCTCGCGCGTGAAGTGCTCGACGTGCAGAAATATCCAGATCTCCGCGAGTATCCGGGCGGTCCGCCCGAACGGCCGTACGATGCCGCTGGCTGGACGCTGCCGCTCGCCATGGGCGTTCGCGTTGTCCCCGCCATGGCGCCGCTCGGCGACGATGTCCGCGCGAACATGAAGATGATTGGCGCGATGCCGGAGCCGAAGATCAAGCCGACGCCTTACGACGCGTCGCCGAACGATGGCGCGGCGTTCGACAGTGTTCCCGGCGCCGGCTTCAACACGGAGCCGTCCGCTGCCGCGATTGAACCACCGGCCGGCAGGATCGCCGGTTCCGGATCGACCCTTGTGGTCGATCCAGCACAGAACAACAGCTTTCGCGCTATCAACCGCGCGTGGAAGCTCGGGGGCCGCGTCAGCTTTGCTGCCGGACGGTACGCGCTCGATGGCCTGTCCGCGTCGGTTCAAGACGACATCGCAAAAACATACGCGCTGCGGGCTGAGCGAACGTCAGCGCCGGACAGCGCGGCGAGCGCTGTCCAAGACGCCATCAAGAAACCGCGAATCGGCTTATATCAGCCGTGGACCGGCAGCATGGACGAAGGCTGGACGCGGTGGACTCTCGAGCAGTACGGCTTCACCTACACGGTCATCCATCCGGAGGATTTCCGAGCTCCGCTCGAGGACAAGGTCGACGTTCTGATCGTCGGCGACGATGCGCGGTTCCCTGTGGCGGGTGCAGCCGGCGTTGCCGCAGGTCGCGGCGGCCGGAGCGGAACGCCGCGGCCCGAGTATGCCTATCAGCTGAGTGCCGACGACCTTCGACGATTCGAGGAGTTCGTCCGTAGCGGCGGGACGGTCGTGTGCCTGAGCAACGCGTCGAACTTCGTGATCCAACAGTTCAAGCTGCCCGTGAAAAACGTCGTCCTTGGCCTGCGGCCGGAGGACTTCTTCCTCCGCGGATCGATCGTCGAAGTGATCGCGAACACGACGCACCGCGTCATGGCGGGCATGCCCGAGCGCGCGGCGATATTCGTCGACGGCAGCCCCGTGTTCGAAACCGAGAATGGATTCACAGGCACTGTGCTCGCGAAGTACCGCGATTCAGGATCGCCCCTTCTGTCAGGGTACCTCCTTGGAGAGGAACATCTGAACGGCAAGGCCGCCGCGCTCGACGTGCAGTTCGGTGGCGGCCATGTGATTCTGCTCGGGTTCCGGCCAGAATGGCGCGGGCAGCCATTTGGCACGTTCAAGGTTCTGTTCAACGCGGCGTTGTTCCAGGAACAAAATAACCGCAGAGATCGCTGAGCCCGCAGAACGGAATCCGCTCCTTGCGGACCTCCGCGCGCGCCGCGGTTGATTGTGATGCTGAGAATCAGTGACACCCTCGCGATCGGGGAGGATGAGATCGACGAGCGATTCGTCCGATCGTCCGGTCCCGGCGGACAGCACGTCAACAAAGTGTCGACCGCCGTGGAGCTCCGCTTCAACGTCGGCGCGTCGTCGCTGCCGACCGACGTCAAAGAGCGGCTGCGGTCGCTCGCGGGCAACCGCGTGACCGCAGAAGACGTGCTGCTGATCGACAGCCGCGAACACCGTGGGCAGACGCAAAATCGAGAGGCGGCGCGCGCGCGGCTCATCGCGCTGCTTCAGCACGCCGCCAAACGGCCGAAGAAGCGGCGCCCGACCCGGCCCGGCAGGGCGGCGCGCGAAAAGCGTCTCGATGCGAAGAAGCACCGCGGCGACATCAAGGCCGGCGCGCCGCGGCGGAACGACGACTGAGCCCGGCGTCGGCTATTGTTTCTTCGTGATCGCCCAGGTCAGGCCGTCGAGACGTCGGCGGGCAATCTCGGCGTACGGGCCGCCGAATTCCAGATACTTTCTGTAGTTGGCCATCGCGTCTTCGCGATCCTTGTCGTTGCCGATGTACGCGCGGGTCGGCGCAAAGAACCGTAGCGATTTCGCGTACCGTTTCTCGAGCGCGATGGCCAGATTCAGATAGCCGACCGACTCCTTTGGCGCTGCCTCGATCGCGGCGCTGAACGCCTTGACCGCTTCGTCAATGGCTCCAGCCCCGGTGTGCACGACACCGAGCGCGTTGTAGACATCCGGGTCGCTCGGCCAGAACAGCTGCGCGGAGGTCAACACGTCCGCCGCCTTCGCTCGATCCTTCAGTTGCAGATAACCGTCGACCAGATCGAAATAGACCGGCTCGAAATCGGGCTCGCTGTTGCGAACGCTCTCCCACTGCACGATCGCCTCGCGATAGCGCGCAAGCGCATAGTCGGCCTGACCGAGGGCGTAGTGAACCCAGGACGCCGTGCCGGCGCGATCGGCCAGCGGCGTCAGCGCGGCGCGCGCGCCCTCGACGTCGCCCCGTTGATAGGCCTCCCAGCCGCGCGTCTCGGCATCAGACGATGCGCCGCCGCCGGCGAGCGCGGCCGTGTGCTCGCTCGCGAGCGGTCGAACGCGCAGCTCCGTGCCAATCGCCGCGGGACTGCCCGTCGCGTTTGCCGCAGGCGCGCGAGGCGCGTCAGATGCAGGCGAAGATTTCGGGAGCGCTGGCACGGACGGAGGGAACACGGGATCGACCGTATCCGCGAGATCGGGTGCACCAGTTGGCTTCGAGACCGCGTTCGACGCCGATGCGTCGTCGTGTTTCGCAGCGGCGGCATCCGTCGGCACCGCGGATCGCGGCGTCGCGACGTAACCCCTGCGAGCGCGAAGGTCGACGCCCGATCGGTTCACTTTCACGCTGACGCGGTGGAACTTTCCGTCGAACGCGCGACTTGGACGGTATCCGAGCACGTAATAGGTACCGGCGTCTTCGGCGATTGTCGCAACCGCGCGATTGAAGTTGTTCGTGTTCCTCACGACGAAGCCGCCCGTATCGGCCGCAAGGCTGTTGATCGCATCGTCGCCCGCGCCAAGCGCGTCGAGCAGGCGCTGCTGTGTATCGACGGGGGCGCGATCGATCGCGGAGCCGCCGCGGGAGGCGAGGCCACGCGCGTCGAGCGTATATATCCGCGCGTTGACGCGGGCTGCGAGGCCGACCACGCGCTGAACCTCCGACCAGGCATCGTCGGCGACGAATCCTTCGGAGAGCAGCAGAATCGTCTTGCGGCCGTCGAATCGCTCGAGGTTCGTGAGCATCGTGGCGAGCAACTGCAGCGTTCGCTCGCTCTCGCTGCGCAGCTCGGCGGACAGGCGATTCGCCTTGCCCCTGACATCGTGCTCGGCGTCTGCAGGGCTGAGCGGCGGGCGGCAGCGTTCCGGGTCGTCCGAACAGGCGCGTGTGACGAGGCCGGCGATCACCGAGCGGTCCTCCGCCATCACGCGAAAGACCTCAGCCTCGTTCATCCGCGGCCATTCGAGGAACTCGAATGCCCGCGAGTCGCTCTTGGGGCTCGCGGTGGCGCGCTTCACCGCTGCCGCCAGTTCGGTCGCGTCCGATGTGAGCCGACGGTTCGCCACTTCCCCGCCGACGGCGACCCCGCCGATGTCTCCAGGGCGAAATTGTTTTGTGAAGAGCTCCGTCGCCGCGCTTTGCGCGTTCCTGAAGTTCTCGCCTGACAAATGCGCGTCGTCGAAGATCGCGAGAAAGACTCGCGCGCGGGAGCCCGGCGAGATGGGCGGCGCGCCCGGCACTTCGGTCGCCGATGTCGGCGCGGGACTCGAAACGCGGCGAGCGCCCTGGCGCAACCAGCGAGATCAGTTCAACGGGTTGCGGCTGCCCGTCGTCGCGCACGTCGAAATCCTGAGCGGTCAGATCGAGCACGAATTTTCCGGCGTGGTCGCGAACGATCACGTCGATCTCCACGAGGTCGACGGTCGACCGAAACGCCGGCGGCGGCTGCTGGCCGAAGAACAACGCGGTCAACAGAGCGGCGGCGAGGCGCTTCATCGACGGGACACTACCACGACAGCAGCGCCGGTTGTAGTATCTGCGCGTGAAACACACATTGTTATTTGCGGCGGCAGTCGCGGTCAGTGCCTGGACGTCACAACCGGCCGCGCCGCGGCCTCAGAAGTTCACGGTTGTGGAAACGTCGATCGCCGACATGCAGCGCGCCATGCAGGAACACCGGACCACATCGCGCGAGATCGTTACGGAGTACCTCACGCGTATCGCGGTGTACAACGGACGGATCAATGCGGCCATTTCGGTGAATCCGCGCGCGCTCACAGAGGCGGATGCGCTCGACGCGGAGCGCGCACGAGGGCATGTCCGTGGTCCGCTGCATGGAATTCCGATCGCGCTGAAGGACAACATCCATACGACGGACATGCCGACGACGGGCGGCGCTCTGGCCTTCGCCGGTTTCATTCCGCCGTACAGAGCGACGCTCACGAAAAATCTGCGCGAAGCGGGTGCCATCATCATCGCGAAAACCGTGCTGACGGAGCTGGCCAACTGGGTCGCTGGCGCACCGACTCCTATGCCCGGCAACTACAGCGCGGTGGGCGGCTTTGCGTTCAACCCTTACGATCCGCGGCCCGATCCCCGCGAGGCGACAAACGATGGTCGTCCGGTGCTGAGCACCGGCGGATCGAGTTCGGGCGCCGGCACCGCCGCGAACCTCTGGGCCGCAAACGCCGGGTCCGATACGTCGGGATCGATCGTCAACCCGGCGGAACTCACCATGCTCGTCGGGATTCGGCCGACGACCGGTCGAATCAGCCGGCACGGCATCATTCCGATCACGCTCGACCAGGACACGTCCGGCCCCATGGCGAAGACCGTGGCGGATGCGGCGATCCTGCTCGGCGCGCTCGAGAGCGCCGCGCCGGATCCCGATGACGCGGCGACGACCCGTTGCACGCCTCCGCCGGGCCGCGACTACACCAGGTTTCTCAAACGGGACGGCTTGAAGGGTGCGCGCATCGGCATTCCACGCGCGTTCTACTACGAGCGTCTGACTCCCCCGACCCAGACGAATGCCCGCGGCGGCTTGAACGATGCGCAAAAAGCGTTGATGGCGGAGGCGATTGCGGTTGCCAAACGCGAAGGCGCGATTGTCGTCGATCCGACCGATCTTCCGAGCGTCGTCGACGCGAACGCCGACAAGAACGTGCTGCTATTCGACACGTGTTCGGGCATCAATGGAGGCAAAGGGAAGGATGCGAACTGCTCGTCGGTGCTCAAGTACGGGATGAAACGCGATTTCAACGCGTATCTCGCTTCGCTCGGCGCGTCGGCGCCCGTGAAGTCGCTCACCGAGCTTCGCATTTTCAACCTCACGCATCTCAAAGCGAACGCGATCCGCTACGGCCAGTCGAACCTGGATATTTCAGACGAGCTCGACGTACGGCAGGACCGCGCCAAGTACGAAGCGGATCGCGCAAAGGATGTCGCGCTCGCAGGCGAGCACGGCCTCGCCGCCGCGCTCAAAGACAACCGCCTCGACGCGCTGCTGTTTCCAGGCTGGAACATTTCAGGGCTCGCTTCTCGTCCCGGCTTCCCGGAGATCGTCGTGCCGATCGGCACCGTGCCAGCCGGCGGCGGCGGTCAGAATCCGTTTCCCACCGGCTTCACGCCGCAGCCTTCGCCCTACTCCGCGGCGTTTGTCGGAGCGGCGTGCAGCGAGCCGCGGCTGATTGAGATCGCGTACGCGTTCGAACAGGCGACCAAGCGGCGCGTGCCGCCTAGCGCGACACCTTAGCGATATCCGGCTGCGCGGCGATGATATCGGCCGCTTTCTTCCTGGCGGTCGTGAGATGCTCGCGGTAGGCCGGCTCGGACGAGTCGAGCGACACGGCTTGTTCGAATTCACGGACGGCGACTTCCGGCCGGCCCGATTTCAAGTACGCCTGTCCGAGCGTGTCGTGCGCCTCGGCATCATCCGGCAGCAGCTCCACGGCTTTCTGCCCGAGGCGGATGGCGCTCGTCACCGTCGCCTCGTCCGCCACGTACAAGCTGGCAAGGTGCACGGCGGCGACGCCCTCGTTGGGGTCCACCTTGATCGCATCCTCGTACCACGTGCGCGCATCGGCCGGACGTCCCGCGGCCTGCAGGATCAGTCCCGCAGCAGTCCGTGCGGCGGCGGACTGCGGATAACGTTTGGCGAGCGCCTCGTATGCTTTCAACGCACCGGCGAGATCGCCTTCGTCCGCGCGTATCTGCGCGAGCATGGCGCGCGCGTCGAATGAGTCGGGATCGGTCCTGGCCACTTTCACGAGCAGCTGCTCCGCCCCCGCGCGATCGCCATCACTGAGGGCGAGCCGCGCCGCCAGAAGCCCGGCATCCGGCGAATCGGGCGCGATCAGCAACGCACGCGTGCTGAGCGCACGCGCGGCGGCACTGTTCCCCTGCTGCAGCTCGAGATCGGCGAGCGCCACGAGCGGCTGATCCGAACCGGGATACGCGCGCGAGAGCTCCGTGAGCTCCTGGCGCGCGCGCGCCACATCACCCTGCGCCGCCCGGGCCGCCGCCAGCGTCAACCGCGACTCGAGCGACGCACCGGCGCTGTTGGCGAGATCGGCGGCGGCGTTCGCGTCGCCAACGGCGAGCTTGACGCGCGCGAGCCGCACCTTCGCGTCGGCGTCCCACGGCCGGACGCGCAGCAGCTCCGTGAGCGCGTGCTCCGCCTCGCTGGTCCGACCTTCCCGTGCCGCCATGGTGCCGACGACGAGGAGCGCCGCCGCCTGATGTGGATCCATGTCGAGCGCCGCGCGCGCTGCAGCAAGCGCCTCGTCCGCGTGCCCCTCGGCGGCAAGAAAGCGGGACTTCAGCGCGAGGCCATCGGCGGTCGGTCCCCGTTTCAGCGCGCGTTCGAGCTGCTCGTGAGCCTTGTCGCGCGAGCCCGTGTCGTAGTCGAGCGCGGCCATGCGCAGTCGCACGGCCTGGCCCTGCGCACCATCGGTCGGCGCCGCGGCCAACACCTGCCGCGCATCCGTGTAGCGGCGCGCCTCGGCGAGATAGTCCGCGAGCGCCAGCGTCGATCGGAGCTTCTGATGAGGAACGGCGGCGGCGCGTCTGAAAAACGGCTCGGCGTCCGCGAACCGTCCCTGCGCCTGGCAGAACGCCGCCATCGCGCGGTTTGCGAGCTCGTCGTCGGGCGCGGCCGCGAGTGCCTGACGCAATTCGTTGCCGGCATCAGCCGGACGGTCGGCCGTCAGCAGGAATCGCGCGAAGGCGACGTGCGCGGCCGCCGATCGGCCTGCCATCTTCAGAACCGTTCTGAATGCCGCTTCGGCGTCGCTGCGGTCGCCGCCGAGCGTCTTCATCTCGGCGAGCGTGCTTGCGGCGAGAAGCTGCGCGTCGACATTCTTCGCGTCGACCTCGATCACCGCGTCCGCTCGCATTTTGGCTTCCTGGTACCGGCCCGCGTCGAGCAGGAGCTTGCCCATCGCCACCTGCGACGCGGCGTCCCCCGGATCGATCGTGACCGCCCTCTCGTAGGCATGATACGCATCGTCGTTTCGCCCGAGAACGGCGTACGCGTCGCCGAGCTTGCGTTGCGCCTCGGCCGAATTCGGATCGTTTTTGACGGCGTTCCTGAAATCGATCACCGCCGCTTCGTCGCGGCCCGCGGCCCCGTCGCGGTCACCCCGCTCGATGAACTGGCGCGCCGCCTGCTCCCCGCTCACGCAGGCGATCGTGAAAATGACGGGCACCAACAACGCGTAACGTCGTGCGATCATCATTCGCTCCACACCCGATCGAGTGGCGGGATCAGCGCGCGCGCGAACGACATCGCCTGCGCCTCCGCCATTTCCGAAGAACCCGCCATCGGCACGACGATGCGCACGAGGGCCGCGTCGGTCCGGTGCATGCGCACGCCGTCGACCAGCAAGTGCAGCTTGCTGACCCACTCGTTGGCGAGCATGCGGCCGTGAACCTGGTACCAGTAGAGAACGAACGCTTGCTGATCGTCTTTCCGCACGATCATGCGCCGCGCCGTCCCAATGCTTCCGTCCGGGCGGGCCATCGACACCGTCGACACAGCCTCCGGTTCCCAACCCGTGCCCGGCAGGCAATTGAGCGGCGAGTGAATGCTGTCGCCTGGTTTCTGACCCGCGTAGAAGGCGACATACAACCCGATTGGCGCGCCGGCCCGCGCTCGAATACGTCCGATTGACGTAGCTGTCGGCAGCAAGGAGCCGAACGACCGACTCGTCGAGCGGAGCGGCTGCCTCGCCACGCCACTGCCCGACGTGAACCGGAACGCGCGATAGATCAATCGGAGCTTGTGGCGCGGCGGCGAGCACATGCCGCAGAGCGCCCGCGACGAGCACGAGGATCGCGCAGAACACGAGTCTGCGATTGCTCATGCAGCGGCCCAGCCTTCTGGCGCGGCGCGTTTACGATCTTCGGTCCCGCCCGTCGACGTGCGATTGAGGCGCTGCTGGATTGCGATCAAGATCGCGAGCGACGCGACGAACGTGATCCACCCGGTCAGCTCGTGCCAGGCGCCTTTGCCGAACGCAGCCCCCCACCGCTCGACGACGATGCCGGTCGCCGCGATGCGAAGACCGTTCATGATCACCGCGATTGGAACGGTCGCCATGACGAGGCCGACTTTCGCGACGAGTCCGCGCCGAAGCATCCAGGCGAGCATGACGGCAATCGCGCCCAGCGACACCAGAGACCGGAGCCCGCTGCATGCTTCGGCGACCTCGAGCGTAGAGGACGGCAGCGTGAGCAGGTTGCCTTCACGGAATACCGGGATCGACATGGCTGAGAGCGTGAATTCCGCGATCCGCGACGCGACAAGCTGCAGGGGCAACGTGATGCTGTTGACGACGAGCTCCGGCAGCGGAATCGCGATCAGCAGAAACACGAACGGCGCCACGAGCGTGCGCGGCGCCCCCGGCCGGCCGCAGAAGAGCACAAGGCCGGCGACGACGAGCACCATCGAGACCCGCGTGGCGAATACGTCCGCAGCGAGCTGGCCGGCGAGGTAGACCAGGAGCCCCGCGAACAGCAGCGCCAGCCCGGCCGCATCTGATCGCTTGGCGCCGACCATCGCATGGGTTCGCGTGCGCCGTTGCCACAGAAGCCACAAAGCCGCCGCGCTTAGAACCAGGCCGTAGGAAGAATCGGCGTTCGTGCCCCACTCACGGACGAGATTGACGGCCGTCGATCCGTACAGCCACCCGAGAGATACCACCAGCGCGATGAGCCACGGCACGCTTCAACAACTGCAGAGGCGTTGCCAAATGCCGCCGCCGAGATTACTCAGGAATGCGCGATCTTTTCCGTTCGAGTGTGGAGGCTCCGCGCCAGAAGTACCCAGCAAGTTCCACCGAGAGAGCCGTCTCTGCCACTGACGCGAGTAATTCGGTGAGTTTTCGAACGTCAGCAATTTGAACCGCTCTGGCAACGCCCGTGCAGAGCTCACTGCGTCAGCACGCCGTAAACGCGTGCGCGGGGTGGGCTGGAGGTGCGATGTGAGGCGTTTCAGTGTGTCACGCCGGGCGAAAGGGATTCTGGCCGGAGTGGCCTTTCTCTGCAGCGTCGGCGCGGTGAGCACGAAGTTGCTGGTCGGGAAAACGAACGCATTCTGTTTCTGCTTGCCACCGGTTTCACAGCCCGCGTTCACGATGCCCGAAGAGACGGCAGCTGATGCCGATATCCACGGCGGAGCCATCCCGGGACGTGTCGCTGTCTCTGGTGCGCCGCTCGCGGTAACCGCCATCAATGCGCCGGCGGCGACCACGGGAATCTCGGCGACTGAGATGCGGGCGCGCGGGCGCGAGCTGGCGCACCTCGGCGTGCTGTGGGGTACGAGCAATCGCATGGCGCGCGGCAGCTCGTCGAGCGGCGGGCACTTTGCCGCCGGCGGCGCGAGCAGCGGCGGCATGTTGATGGGTGGCCATTCGGCGACGACTCAGAAGAGCACGACGACGACAGTAAAGCCGGCGGCAACGCCGAAGGCCCCGCGCGCAGCGGCACCGCCCAGCCATGCACCGGCGGCGGCCGTGATCGTGCCGCCTACGCCGACCGCAGCGCCGGTCCTGCCGCCGACCGACACGAGCGGAAGCACCTTCGGCAGCAACACGGCGCCGGTGCCTGGATTCGGCAACGGGTCGACAGCTCCGGTTGCGACCGCACCGTCAGGGTCGCTCGGCGGCACGGTGGGCGGAACAGTCGGGGGCGGTCGCGTGGCCGGCTTGTCCGTCACTCCAGAGCCCACCATGTGGCTGTTGATGATTACCGGCGTGATCGCGCTGTTCATCGCGCGCCGACGAGAGACGCAAGCGAACAGCTAAGCAGCAGAGCGAGCAGGTGAAACGGGCGGCGCGCGAGCGTCGCCCGTTTTTTTGTACAACCATCAGCGCCACGCACCTTGAGCTCCGGCGGCGCCTGAATCAGGCCGCCGAACTGCAGCAGGAGAACACGCCAACCGGTGGACCAAGTCATATCCGCGTGGGTCGTCAGTCATCGAATCGGCGCCCTGGACGGCGCGATGTGGACGTTGAGCGCCGTCGGCCGGGGCGGCGCCGTCTTCATCCTCGTGGGCCTCATATTGGCGCTGACCCGGCGGATATCGCCTCGCGGCCTGTTGCAGCTCCTGGCGGCGCTTGTCCTCGCGACGTTGGTCGCCGACCACGTCGTGAAGCCGGCCGTCAGCCGTCAACGCCCATTCGAGCAGCAGCCCACGATTCGGGTCATCGGAGGACGTCCAGACGACCCGTCCTTTCCGTCGGGCCATGCTGCCAACGCCTTTGCCGGCGCGCTCGTGCTCTCCAGATTGTTTCCGCCAGGTCGCCTCGCCTGGTGGGCCCTCGCGATCTCGATCGCCGTCTCACGAGTCTATCTAGGCGTTCACTACCCCCTCGATGTTGCCGGCGGCGCCCTGGTAGGGCTTACCTGCGGAGCCCTCGTGTCGACGCGGCGACCACGAACGCCGTAAAACGCTGCACACTCCGGCACAGCCGGTGCTGTCCGTTCAGAATCAGGCCGATAACGATTTCATGTTCTGGTGGTATGAGCGCGGCGGGGAATACTCGAGAGCCGAAGTGTTGCCCCTCCCCTCGGGCGGGTACGAGCTGCGCGTTGTAGGACCTGACGGCAGCGAATCAGTCGAGCAGTTCGACGAGGCCGACCGGGTCGCGCGCCGGCGGTCCGACATCGAAGACGCATTGCGGCGAGACGGATGGAGCGGACCTCACGGCTGGTACATCTAGCGCTGCTCCCGAGTCGTAGTAAACGCCGAAGTAACTTTTACATGTGCCGGTGCAGTCCTTGCCGACGGCCCTCGACAGCTCGGTCGATTCATTCGTAAAAGCAACCGTTAAACGACTCAGCCGATCCGGCATTGTGCTTGCACCAACCTGCACATATGCTCGGTCGTTCAGTCGGTTTACACGATATTGCTACGCACTCCCCGAACAGTGTCACCGCGAGCGATGAATTGTTCTTCAACCTCGACAGCAGTGACTTGGAAGTCGGACACGATACGTGGCGGGTCGAAGTGTGCGGCGTGCACTCTGACGGCCCGGACCATTGGATCCAAGCCAACCTTCACGGCTGCGTGAGCTATTCGGTCACCCTGCGAACCGAGGCGCTCGACGCGGGTGAAGTGCGGGGGACGCTCTCCGCCTGGCTGCCCTTCGCGCCAATCCTCGCCGAAGACCCGAGCGACCGCATCGTCAGCGTCGCGACGACGTAACCACGTTCGGCACCGCTGCCGCCTTCACGTTTTCAGAGATCTTCTGCGTCGGTCGCTTCGTCGCCGCGGATGCAGTTTTTGCCCGCATGCTTTGCGGAATACAGCGCCCTGTCGGCCCGCTCGAGCAACTGACCCGCTGCAGATTCTGAGGACGAGACGGCGAGGCCGATGCTCACGGTCACCCGCAGGCCCGCCAGCACCCGGTCCGACGGTCGATACGCTTCGATGTGCTCGCGGATGCGCTCGGCGATCCGCCGCGCGTTGTCGCCCGAACTCCCGGGCATGATGATCACGAATTCCTCGCCACCAAAACGCGCGCAGACGTCGAAGATGCGCACGGAGTGTCTGAGGATTTCTCCGATGTCGCGCAGGACCGTATCGCCCGCGAGGTGACCGTGCGAGTCGTTCACGTCTTTGAAATCATCGACGTCGATGAGGAGCAGCGCGAGCGGAATCTGGTGTCGACGCGAGCGCTGCAGCTCCTCGTCGAGACGCACCTGAAAGTAGCGACGGTTGAAGACGCCGGTTACGGTATCGATCGCGGCGGCGTGCGCATAGGCCTCGGCGGAATCGGCGGCGCGCTCGCGATCCAGCGCCAGCGCCGCGCCGGCGGCAAACGTCCTCAGCACGCCGACGTCCGCCTGATCGAACGGGCGATCACCTTTTTTATCGGTGACGCAGATCGCGCCGAGCACGTCGCGGCCGCCGAGGATCGGAACGGCGACGAACGAGCTCGTGTGATATCGCGGCCGGCGCGGACGCTCCGGGTCCCCCGAGTCGCCGGTCGCGTGCACGACGCGTCGTGAAGCCATCACCGAGCCGATGACGCCGGCGCCGGGCTCTATGCGCACATGCTCCACGAGCGTGCGCGGGTAGCCGTGCGTCGCGACGATCGAGGCTCGGTGGTCGCCGGCCGGCGAGACGGCGAGCGCACCGAGGCGGGCGTCGACGGCGCTTGCCGCGTAACGAAGAATCGTTTCGCTGACCCGCAGCAACCCGGTGACTCGCGCGAGTCGGTGCATCATCCGGTAGTGGAGCCGCGCAATCGTTTCCGACGCCGGACGCGCGCTCAGCGCCCGCGCGGTGCGTGCGCTGACGACACTGGCTAGTTTGAACAGCGGCACCGGCGACAGCGTCCAGTCGCCTTGCACCGCAATGGCGACACGCGCGTCGGCACCATACACGAAGAGCGTCCAGTCTTCCCCGCCGACGCGCCGTACCGCCGCGACACCCGGCTCGAGCGAATCGAAGACGGCGAGCACGTCGCTCGACACGAACGGATGCTGAGCGTGCCCGGCGCCGAGAACCGACCACGCGCACTCACCGCCGGACAAGATTACAAAATCGGCTTTGAGGATGGCGCTGACCCGCGTCGCGAGGCGGACCGCCGGGCGATCGCGATCGTTCTCCACCTCGTAATCGAGGGCGGCGCTGGCAAGCGCATGGGCCTGCTCTTCGGAGACGATTTTGATCTTCGATTCGCCGCGTTGTGGCATGTTTGTCGGCGTCAGCCGATCTCTGCGAACAAGGAGACTTTTCCCCCCTCGTGCGGCTCTTTTGGTGCGGGCCTCAGGGGCAGCCCGCAACGAAAAACGGGCGCGGGCGTGCGCTTTCCTAGGGCGACCGCCCTGGTCACCTCATCAATTGGCAACAAATGTGCCGCGAAAGACGGCCTTTCAGGGTGGGACTAACGAATCAGCCGGCGACGGTTTGCCCGTTGACCGGCTGCAGACGGGCGCGCTGAATCAACGCTTCGCCAGAGACGATGTCGCCAAACTGGCTCGCGACCCCTATCCGCAACGCCTCGGACTTTACCGCTCCGTTGAACGCGGTCAGCATTCGGACAAGGCGCCGCGCGACGATGTGCGCGCCGGCGTGTGGCGTCTGAAGCAAGAGGATCGCAACTTCGCCCGACGATAGCCTACCGGCGAGATCGGTTGGCCGAAGCTGTGTACGCAGACGCTTGATCCATGCGTGCGCCACATCTTGGGACGGCGTTGTTGTGTCGGGTGAGATGAGAATCAGAGACGCAGGATCGTTCGATGCGTGCGCCTCGCGCGCGTAGCGATCGAGAATCTGATCGAAGGAGCGCGACGTGCCGCGGCGTTCGCCGTCGCCGGCCAGCCGCCGCGTCGTCGATGTGAGCCAGGTCGAAAAGTTCCCCGCCGCCGTTTGAAGCAGCCGCACGTCGCGTCTCGTGAACGCGTGGCCGTCGGCGGCGCGCATCGCAAGCGCGGCGCGGAACGGCGGCGGCGCGGTGATTGGCGCCGTCAGCTGTCTCGCGTCCGCGACCGTCATCGACGCCGCTTGGATGTCGACGACATCGCCGGCCGCGAGCACCGGCGCGTCGTCCGGTCCAAACAGTGCGAAGCCGCCGCTCGCGTTGAGCGCCGTCGCTGTTTCGACGAGCGCGCGCGCGGCGACGGCACGCGGGGACGCGTTATCCACGAAGTGCTGCATCACGGCCCATGTGAGCCTCGAGGCTTCGACGTCCGACCGCGGCGTTCAGCGCGTGCCCGAGCGCGGCCACATACAGCACGGAGCGGTCGCGGGCCGCCGGATCGGTCGCCGAGTTCATCGCGATGAGCCATGGACCGCCATCAGTCGACAGATGGACGAGCGCCGTTTCACCGGGGCCGCCGAATCCGAGCTCGCGGCGATCGAGTTGCGACAGGCGCCGCAGGCCGTTGCCTTCTCGCGGCAGTTCGGCGTCGAACGTCGGGGGATTCAGTTCGCTGTCCGAACCGGGCAACGAACTTCGAGCGTGTAGCGCCCGTTGAGATCGGCGCGGTAGCCGAGCACTTCGATCTCGTCCCAGATGCTCAGCGCCTCCGCAAACGTGCGCAGCACTTCGCGCTCGGAGCCGCGCGCAATCGCGGCGTGCAGCAACTGATACAGCGCGGATATCTTCTGCGAGCTGTCGCTCGGCTCCTGCGGCGGCCGCGACCAGCTGATCCTGGATCGCGTTCGCCAAAAGAGACCCCGCGCGCGTCAATTCCTTCTCCTCGAACCGGCCGCTTCGCGCGCTCAGCACGATCGCGCCGACGGCTCCCGCACCGGCCATAATCGGCGTCGCTGAAACGCGACGCTCCGCGGCATCGGCCAGGACCGGCATTGCGGTCGCGAGCGATTGCGCAATCGCCTGCGGCACCGGGTCTCGGCCGTCAGGCTCGGTATCAGGCCGCGCGAGCGGTTTCCCTGCAGATGACGGAGTGAGCGCGGAGAGTCGGTCGTCCACGACTTCCACCGTGAGGCCGAGCAGACGATGCGCGTCGAATATCCATTTCCACATGCGGCTTTGCACGATGCCGCGAAGGCGGGACGCCGCCGGTTGTCCCGGACCGGTCGACTTTGCGGGATGGTGGCGCTGCACGTGTTTTCGGCGGGTCCTACCCTCGGTGCAAGCAGCTGGCCATGGCCGAGCGCGATCACGCCAAAATCGTCAGTCGAATCGCGATGGCGATGGCGTGGCAAATCGTTCGGGAAATGGTTGGCTGATCCCCGAAGTCCCCCCTCCCGTGGTGACGCCGGCGTCCCCCTTCACACTTTATTTTGTCAATGAATGTGAAAGACGAACAGTCGAGGGTTGAATTTAGTCTTCTGGTAGCGGTAGTATTTCGATTCGGACGTCGGGCTCTGGAGCCCGCGACAGATCCTCCCGATCGGCGAGAAACAACACCGTGACTGTTCAAGAGCTCATCGCCTGCCGCCGTCAGCAGGCTGCGGTTTCGACATCTCAATTCCTGTTCGGTTCGAATGGCCTGATGCAGCAGCTTCGCGAAGACGTCGCAGCGGCGTCGCGAAGCGACGTCAACGTGCTCATCATCGGCGAGGCCGGCGTCGGCAAACAGATCATCGCGCGCCAGATACACGATGCCGGCCCCCGACGGCCGCAGCCATTTTTCGCGATCAGCTGCGCGGGCGTTCCCGAGCTGCTGCTCGAATCCGAGTTGTTCGGGCACTCACGCGGCAGCTTCATCGGCGCCTACCGCGATAAGGTTGGTCTGGCGGCGCAGAGCCACCAGGGCACGCTCTTCCTCGACGAGATTGCGGCTATGTCACGTCGTCTACAGGCGCTCTTGCTGCGCTTCGTCGAGACAGGCGCACTTCCGAAAATTGGTTCGAAGGTGCGCGAGGCGCGGGCGAATGTGCGCATCATCACGGCCGCCAGCCGCACGTTCGGGCAGACGATCGCCGACGGAAATTTTCGCGAGGATCTCTACTACCGGCTGAACGTGATCCGTCTCGCCATTCCTCCGCTGCGCGAACGCGGCGGGGACATCGAGGCGCTGCTGGCGCATCATCTCGACGAGCGCGCGAAGGCGCACGGCGTCGCGACGCCTCGGCTTTCCGCCGGCGCCACCCGCATTCTGTCGGCATATCACTGGCCCGGCAACGTGCGCGAGCTGACGAACGTGGTCGAACGGCTCGTCATCCGTCGCACCGGGGGCGACGTCGTGGCCGACGACCTGCCGCCGGAAATCCTCGACGCAACAACGTTTACAGCGCGCTGACGAGGCGCTCGAGCGGGGACGCATGCGTCCGTTCGTGTGGGTCAGATACGATTCGTCAGATGCGTGGACGTCGCGTCAGAGCCGCACGGTCGCCGGCGGGTGCGGGCCGCAACTCGAAAACGTCACATCCGCCCCCGCCTACGACGTGCATCTTTCCGACCTGACGCTCGACGACGGAACGAGATTCGGGTTCGAACCCGTGGACATGCTCCAACCGGGAGAGGCCCGGCCGCTGGACGCGTTGATTCAACCGAGAGCCGCGTCGCTGACTCAAATTATCAGCCGACACGTCGTGGGCCGGGTGCTTGCGGGGCGGCCGCTCCTCTGTGGCTGGCCGATGCGCATCGCATACCGGAGCCGGCGCGGTCGTGAGTACGAGACGTGGTGCGAGATCAGGATCGCGCGCCTGCCGCTCGGCATCGCATCGGTAATCGTGGGGGCCGCCGATCCGCGGCCGGGCGCCTAGCGGACACCCGGCGTCAACACGATCGCGATCGCTTTGCGATACTTCACCGGCTGGCCGGCTCGCTGAGCCGGACGGTACCGCCAGCGCTTCGCCGCACTCAAGAGCAGCTGATCGTATGTGACGTTCACGGGCGTGACCATCGCGGCCGGCGGTCACCACACCGTGCTCGTCGATGATGAGTTCGAGCGTGCCGGTGTAGTTCTTGGCGTCGAACCCGCCCACCCCGGTCGGCGGGTTCCACTCCGGCATCACCTGAGAAATCGCCACCGGAGGAACGACCTCGGTCGCCGCGACGTCGAAGACCTGCGCGGGCGCCGCCGGCGCAGGCTCAGGCGGCGCGGCTCGCGGCGAGCGTTTGCTGCGGCTTTATTCGATGCCGCGGCTTCCTGCGCGAGCAACTGCTCCGCGAGCTTCGAAAAGCCGTCGGCCAGAATCTTCACATCGCCCAGCGCGGCATCGTTGCGCGCTGTCGGCCTCGGCCACGAGCGCCAGCACATCGTGGAATTGCGAGGCGGCGGTTTTCACCTGCCCCTTTTCGAAGTTGTCCTTGGCGGTCACGTACAAGTTTCGCGCCGCGGTCGGAAGCACTTTCGCGCGCGCTTCCTTGATCATCGTCAGCAGCTTGGGCGAATCGTTGTCGTCCAATTTCGCGAGCGGCCGCCGCATGACGAGCCGCTCCACGGTCTCCTGCGCTTCCTGCGGCCGATTCAGGCCGAGCAGACAGAGCGCGCGGTACTTGTCCGCTTCATCCGGGTCAACGGTCGGCGGCAGGTTGGTCAGCGCCGCGAGCGCGGCGTCGTAGGCCGCTGACATGTAGAGGCGCTTCGCTTCGTCCACCGGATCGTCGGCCGCGCGGGCCGGCAGCCCCGTGGCGATCAACAGGGCCATCGCGACGAATGTTGTTCTCGTCATTTTTTGAAATCCACGCTCAAACGCGTCGGGGTCACCGCGCCGACCATCACTGTTTGCCGTTTTTCGCCAAGCTGCGGATGCCGCCACACGATTTCGCGACTGCCCACCGGCACCTGAATCTCACCGAGCGGCGTCACGCCGATGCTCTTGCCATCGACGAATACCTCGGCCCACGGCGACGCGTTCACCGACAGCGTCCCGTTCGGCGCGGGCACGCGCAGATGCGCTGTCTTCCCGGCGTCGACGGTCACGGACCTGGCGAGGTGCACTTCGGCGCTTTCGTTGACCAGCTCGAACTTATGCGCGCCGGCGCGCAGCATCAGCGGCGCGGCCGTCGACAGGCCGAGCAGCTGGCCGTTTTCCATGATGCGCAGCTCGAGCGGCGATTCGATTTCGAAGAAACCGGCCGAACGCGGTCCGCCGGCCAGCGATACGAACACGCTCGAGCTCGCGCCCGATGTCACGTCGACCGTTCGATTCACGATCGTGTCTCCCTGGCCGACCGCGACGACGTGACGGGCGGCGCTGACGTTTCGCAGCGTGAGCGGCGTCGCACCCGCAGCTGCGCCGTCGATCGTGACGCGCGCCCCGGCAGGATCGGACGTCACTTCAATCTGGCCGACAGCCGGCGGCGCGCTCGGCAGGTCCACGTTCTCCGACGCGCGGGTGCCGGCCTCGATCGCCACCGTGAGATGCCGCTCCGCTCCGCCGTGCTGAAAGACCACGGCGTGTGAACCGATGGGAAGTTCGAGCTCGAGCGGCGTGATGCCGCGCTTCACGCCATCCACGAGCACGGTCGCGCCGTCTGGGCGTGTTTGCAGAGATCGTTTTGCCGGTGACGATGGCTGCCGCCGCAGGCGCCGCTTTCTGCGATCGGAACTGGCGATAGACACCGCCGCTCGCCGCTGCCGCCGTGAGCGCAGCCGCGACCGTGATCATCAGCAGGCGCAGCCGCGCCTTTTCGGCGGCGGTCCGAACCCGCTTCGGCTTGGGCGGAGCGACCGTTGCGACAGACTGACCCGCCGCGCGTTCAGGCCTGAATCCATCGAGCGCATCGCCGTCCATATCCACTCTGATCGGGACGACCGACGCGGCCTCCCCGTTTTCGGCAGACTTCTCACGCCTACTCGGCTGTGCCATGTGCATCCTCAAGTTGTTGCTTCGCAGCGTGACTATTGCAACGCCATGCCCATGCCGAATCGGCGGTTTTTGGCCTGAAAGCCGGAGAAAGACCCGCGAGAGGCAGACTTTAGTCCGCACTTTCAATTCTGTCGTGCGCCGCCATTTCGATCGGATGCCCAATCACACGCGGTCCGCTGGCGCGGCTGGGTTTTGGCGGTAGAATGACCGGGCCCGCTCACCGACACCACTTCACACAAACCCAAGGGACGCGTCGTGCACGAACTCGAATCTCACCAAACGGATGACTTGCGGACTGATATCGATCCGCCTCGGTCGGTTTCCCCGCAGCAGCGCGAAGGGCTGCCGGCGCACTATCGCATGCGTGCGGAGCGCCACTACGTCGACCACCTCGTGGCGCCGACGCTCGGGACGCCGATTCGCCTGATCCCGGTCGGCGACTTCTCCGATTCCGATCAGGCCCGGGCGAAGGAACTCGACGCGCTGATCCGCTCGATTCGGGCGCACGGCGTAATTCAACCGCTGCTCGTGCGCAAAGAGGACGCCGCGTACCGCGTGATCGCCGGGCGAAAGCGGCTGTGCGCGGCCATGGCGGCGGGGCTCACCGAAGTACCGTGCATCATTCACCAGGTGGACGACGAGGGCGAGGCATCGCTGCGGAGCGCGGAAAGCGTGCGCGGCGACATGCCGCCGGCGGCGACGCCGCAGCGAGCGCCCGACCCGGTGCGCGCCGCAGTCGGGATCAAGCTCGCCGATGGCGTCACCGAAATCGCCCGCGATCTGGCGCGGCTCAGAAAAACGATCAGCGTTGCCCGCGACGCCGCGAAGGGTTTTGAGCGCGCAGCTGCCGTGGACCTGATGGCAGCCGGGACGTGGCGTACGCTGTGGCTGGCCAACGTCACCGCATTTCTCGCAACGGGCAGGTCTCCGGAAGAAGGTTCGAACGCGCTCCCCTCGGTGATCGACGAAATCGTTCAGAGCTTCGAGCCGGAGTGCCGGCTGTCACGACTGCGGGTCAGCGTCGACGCACGCGGGTGTCATGCGCGCGCCGGTCGACCGCGGAATGATCGGCCTCGCGCTGACTGGCGCGATGATCGTCACGCTGTCGTTTCTTGAACAGACGGCCGAACCACACGTGGATGTGCTGAGCGAGCCGCTCGGCGACGGCGGGTTCGCGCTCGAAATCCGCCAGCGGCAGGCGTTCGTCCCGCAGGTCGTCGCGGATCGCTTTTCGAGTCAGGCGTTTTCAGCGCGCGGCGCTGGCGCGTTTGGGTTGGCGGCGATCGCACTATCGCACGCGACCGCGATGTACGGCGGCGCGTCCGAACTAATCGTCAGCGGCGATGCGGAAGGCACAATCGTCCGCCTGACGTTTCCCCATCCATAGAGCCGCCGATCCTGCCTGGCCGGCGGACCCGACATTTATTCAGATTTCGTGTCTAGATCGCCTGCTGCCGGTTGATGTGCTCGTCCCAGCATCGTCGTCCGCCGCGAAAGTATTCGCGGCGATCGGTCAAGGCCGGATTGCGGCGGTCGCTCTCCGGCAGCGTTCCCCGCAAATACGCGGAAAGCGTGACCGGTAAACACTCCGCGGTCTCATAGAAGGCGCCGCAGCGTTGTACCTCGCGTGCAAGCGCCGCATCGCGCGTATCGGTGTAAACGATGCAGCGCGGCGGACGCAGGTTTGCCGAGACGAGATGCACGAGATGCAGGCCGTTGAAATCACTCAAGCGAAGATTCGTGAGCACGAAATCGAACGGCCGCGCGGAGAGCGAGGCACGCGCCGTCTCGAACGCCACGTGATGGTCCATGCTTCCGAGCGCGCGGCCCGCCGCGAGAAGATTGGCGGCGATCTTTGGATTCGGTTCGACGAAAAGCACGCGCTGCGACATGGATGAGAGACGCCGTCGGCTGAAGCACGGAGTGTGCCGTAATGCTCATCAATATGAAGATCCGTGCACTCCGCCACTGATACTGCGGCGCTTACCGCCCTAGACCGTTCTTTGAGGCTGTAACGCCGATGTGCCGTGTACGTGTTGCGGCGTCGACGGTTACCTACTCAACGCTTCGTCGCGGCATCTCGTCGAGCCGTGGTGTCCACGAGGCGCCGGCAGACGTGCTGGTCCGCGCCGGATTGATCCAAATAGGCCGATGGCGTGGCGACTTTTGTCGTCTTTCGTGCCCTGCCTGTTACAAAAGCGTTGTATCCACACCGAGCCGGCGCGGCATCTTCTCAGAATTGCATTGACATCAACCGGGATCGGAGAAATCATCCGCGCTCGCCCCGCGCCGCTCTTTCCCACCGCAAGGAGGCAGCCGAATGAAGCGTGTGATCTCAGTCCTTCAGGCTTGTGCACTGCTCGCCGGCGTCGCAGTTCTCGCGCGTTCTGTCCCCGCGGCAGCGGATCATCACCGCGTCCACGGCACCTTCAATCTCGTTGAAACGACGATTCCCGCGATCCACACAGCCGTGGACGAGGGTCTGATTTCAACCGAGCAGCTTGTCCAGATGTACCTGAATCGCATCGCGGCGTACAACGGCAAATCAACCGCGACGCATCTGAACGCGTACATCCACCTCAATCGGCAGCTGCTCGATCATCGCGACGAACGCGACGACCGCGGCGATTCCGACGACCACGGGCACGCGAAAGAGCCGCTGCGCGGCATCCCGATGATCCTCAAGGACAACATCGACACGAAGGACATGCCGACGACCGCCGGGTCGGTCGCGCTGAACGGCTCGTTTCCGAAGTCCGATTCCTTCGTCGCGCGCAAGCTTCGCGCGGCTGGCGCCATCATCCTCGGCAAGGCGACGATGACCGAGTACGCCAACTTCCTGACCAATGGCATGCCGGCCGGCTACAGCTCGCTCGGCGGTTACGGCTACAACCCGTACGACCCGCGTCCCGATCCGCGTGTAGGCGTGCTCGACGCGCTCGGCCGTCCGGTCAACGATGGTAGGCCCGCCCTGACGCCTGGTGGCTCGAGCTCGGGTCCGGGCATTGCGGTCGCGGCAAACCTCGCGACGGTGGGAATCGGCACTGAGACGTCAGGATCGATCCTGAGCCCCGGAACGGCCAACGGCCTCGTCGGCATCAAACCGACCGTAGGCCTGATCAGCCGCGACGGCATCATCCCGATCGCCGCCGATCAGGACACGGCCGGTCCGCTCGCGCGCACCGTGACGGATGCGGCGATCGTGCTCGGCGTGATTGCCGGCTTCGACCGCAACGACCCGGCGACGGCCGCCTGTCTGACGCCCGGCCACTGCTTCAGCGACTACACGAAATTTCTGAACGCGAACGCGCTCCATGGCGCGCGCATCGCGGTTCCACCGTTCCCGGCAAATCGCGCGGACGTGATGAACAACGCGATCGCTGTACTGCGGGCGCAAGGAGCGACCGTCGACCTCGTGCCGGCGCTCGCCGCGCAGTTGCCCGGTTGCGCATCGACGCCGCTCCCTGGTGCGTACCCGCCGCCGGACGGCTGCTCCACCGTGCTGAACTACGCGTTCAAGCGTGATTTGAACAAGTACATCGACGACCATGTCCGCCGGTCGTTCCCCGTGCAGTCGCTGCAGGATGTGATCACGTTCAACACGGCGTTCGGTCCGGCGGCCACGAAGTACGGGCAGGACCTCGCGCTGTTCTCCCAGCTCTTTGACACGTCGGACGGCAGCGCCGACAGCATCCGGTATCAAAAGGACCGCGCGACCGACATCCTCTTGTCGCGTGGCGCGATCCATGCGGTGCTCGACGGTCCGGACGGCACACCCCACACGGCCGACGACTACGACGCGCTGTTGTTCTCCGGTAATAGCGGGGCGGGCACGCCGGCCAAAGCCGGTTACCCGAGCATCGTGGTCCCCGGGGGATTCTTTCAGAACGTCGTGACACCGCCGTTTCCAGACGGCTTCAACGCGAAAGACGGACCGGCCGGCGTGACGTTCTCGGCGGGCGCGTTCAGTGAACCCCGGCTGATCGAGCTCGCTTACGCGTTCGAACAGGCGACGCATTACCGCGTCCCGCCGGCCAGCGTTCCGCCGCTGCCGAGCGATCACGTCGTGCGGTAAACGGTTTGTGGCATGGACGGCCGGCGTTCAGCCGGCCGTTCCGCGTCCGCCGAAAGCGGACGCGTCGGCGTCTAGAGCAGAGGCTTCATCCGCCAGCTCGCATCGTTCACGAGCGCGTCGTACTCGCCAGCCGAAATAGATCGCTTCGCGTAGCTGCACGAGATGATGAAGCGCGAGCGCTCTTCATTCCAGTCGGCCCTCGTCACCGTGCATTCGAGCGCCTCGGTGTAGCTGGTCGTCAGTTGCAGCGCCGCGCCCGGCTTGGGAATCGCCGGAACGTTGACGACGGTGACGAATCGGACGGAGCTGTTATCAATCACCTGATCCGGCTGGTTCGCGGTGCGGATGACGACGCGTGGGATCTTCAGATTGATTTCGACTTCGATCGACATCTGGAGGGTTAACTATACTCCTTGCCCCGACCGTGCCCCTCCTATAAGCTGGCCGCCTTGCGTCAGGTCCGAGGGGCCACATGGACTTTCTCCAGCTCGAACACTTTCTCGCCGTCGCCGAAGAACGAACGTTTACGCGCGCGGCCGAGCGAGTGTGCCGCACGCAGCCGGCCGTCAGCCAAAGCATCAAGAAACTCGAGGAAGAAGTCGGCGCGCCGCTCTTCGCCCGCAACGCGCACGAAGTGTGCCTGACCGAAGCGGGACACGCCCTCGCGGTTTATGCTCGAAAGATCGTGGAGTCGCGCGACGAAGCCATGCGGCAGATCGGCGCCCTGAAGAATCTCACATCAGGCACGCTGAACATCGCGGCGCACGAATCTGCCGCGGTGTATTTGCTGCCGGCGCCGCTGCGCTCATATCTCGCGCGATTTCCCGATATCAAGGTGGGCATCTACCGCAGCCGGCTCGCGGATATCCCGCGTCAAGTCATGGACTGCGAAGTGCAGGTCGGCTTCGTCAAGGACGAGCCCTCATTTCACGAGCTGCGATGCGTCGACGTGCACGCGGACGAAATGATCCTCGTCGCGACTCCCGACCATCCCCTGACGCGTCGCGCCGACGTGCGCATTCAGGACCTCGGGGAGGAACGCTTCGTCGTGCATCATCTGTGCACGACGACCGAAGAGAAAATCGTTCGGCTCTTCGAGCAACATCGCACCCGATGCCGGGTCGTCGCCGAGTTGTGGAGTTTCGAGAACATGAAGAGTTTCGTTCAGGCGCGCGTCGGGCTCGCGATCGTCCCGAAAATCACGGTGCAGCAGGATATCGTCGACGGCACGCTGGCGCGGATCCACGTGGCCGAATTGAACATCCCGCGTCGGACACTGATGATTTACCGTGAGCACGGCCACCTGGCCGAACCGGCGCGCGAACTGATCAAAATCGTCAAAGGCTTCAATTGGAGCGCGAACGCGGCGCGAGAGCCGGAGCGACGGCTGGCGTAACACCCGCGCTCCGCTCGCCGCAGGCAATCGATTCGGCTTATCGTTCCATAACATTCATTAACTGGCCTCTGGATCGCTGGCCGTCTAGAATGCCGACGACGCCGCGCTGGCGCGCGGCTGCGGAGGTTTGCCATGAGCTCAGCGAACGGTCGCCGTCTTCTCCTGTCGCTCGTCGCCGCCGGAACGCTCTGCCCCGGCGTTCTGTTCGCGCAGGGCACGCCCGCCGACTACGCCCGCGCCGTCGCGCTGCGCGCGAAATACGAAGGCGCGGTCACCGACATCGCTGGCGCGCCGACCTTAATTGGCCGCACACATCGATTCTGGTACCGCAAATCGGTGAAGGGCGGCGATCAGTTCATGGTGATCGACGCGGACACGAAACAGAAACAGCCGGCGTTCGACCACGACAAGGTCGCGCGCGCGCTGTCCGGCGCGACGGGCAACAGCTACACGGCGCTCACGCTGCCGTTCAACGCCATCACGTTCAGCGACGACGGCTCCGCCTTCACGGCCGCCGTGGCCGGTACGCCGTACCGTTGCTCGGTCGCCGATTCAGCGTGTCGAAAAGCGGATCCGGCGCCGCGCGGCGGTGCAGGGCTCGGGGTCGGCCGGAGAAACAGGGACGAATCGCCGCGCGTCTCGCCGGATGGCGCATGGGAAGCCCTCATCAACAACCACAACGTCGCGATTCGAAAGCCGGGCACGCACAAGATTACGCATCTCAGCACGGATGGCTCCGAGGCCGATTCCTACGAGCTGTCCTCGATTGCCTGGTCGCCTGATTCGAAGAAGATCGCCGCCTATCGCGTGCGACCCGGCTTCCATCGCGAAGTGCACTACGTCGAGTCCTCGCCGGAAGATCAACTGCAGCCGAAGTACTCATCTCTTCTCTACGCGAAGCCGGGCGACGTGCTCGATGTCGATCAGCCGGTGCTCTTCGACATCCCCAGCGGCCATCAGATCCTCGTCGAGAACGGGCTGTTTCCGAACGCCTATGCCAATTCCGAGCTGGTCTGGCGGAAGGATGGCCGGGCGGTCACGTTCGAGTACAACCAGCGGGGGCACCAGGTCTATCGTGTGATCGAGATCGACGCGACGACCGGCAAGGCGCGCGCCGTGATCTCGGAAGAGCCGAAGACATTTTTCATGTATCGGACGGCGAATGGCTCGCTGTCTGATTCAGGCAAACAGTTCCGCTACGACGTGAACGATGGCAAAGAGATTATCTGGATGTCGGAGCGGGACGGGTGGAACCACCTGTATCTGTACGACGGGATCACCGGCGCGGTCAAAAATCAGATCACCAAGGGGAATTGGGTCGTCCGAGCGGTACAGCACGTCGATCCCACTGCGCGCCAGATCTATTTCAGCGCCGGCGGCATGGACGCCGGGAAGGATCCGTACTTCGCCTCGTACTACCGCATCAATTTCGACGGCTCGAATCTCGTTCGGCTGACGAACGCCGATGCCAACCACGCGGCGGCCTTCTCGTCCGACATGAAATTTTACGTGGACCAGTATTCGCGGATCGATCTTCCGCCGGTGCTCGAGCTCCGTCAGACATCCGACAACGCGCTCCTCAGCACGGTCGAACGCGGCGACATCACCGAGCTCGCAAAGACCGGGTGGAAGGCGCCGGAGGTGTTCGTCGCCAAGGGCCGTGATGGTCAGACCGACATCTGGGGCATCATCATCCGGCCAAGCAACTTCGATCCGTCCAAGAAGTATCCCGTCATCGAAAACATCTACGCCGGCCCGCAAGGGTCCTTTGTGCCGAAATCGTTCTTTGCCTATAACCAGATGCAATCGCAAGCCGAGCTCGGCTTCATCGTTGTGCAGATCGACGGCATGGGAACGTCGAATCGATCGAAGGCATTCCACGACGTCGCGTGGCGCAACCTCGGCGACGCCGGCTTCCCTGACCGCATCCTCTGGCACAAGGCAGTCGCGGCAAAGTATCCGTACTACGACATCACGCGTGTAGGCATCTACGGCGGCTCGGCAGGAGGCCAGAACGCCCTCGGCGGTCTGCTGTTCCATCCCGAGTTTTACAAGTCGGGGATCGCGTACGCGGGATGTCATGACAATCGCATGGACAAGATCTGGTGGAACGAGCAGTGGATGGGATGGCCGCTCGGCCCGCAGTACTCAGCCTCGTCGAACGTGGACAACGCATACCGTCTGCAGGGCGATCTGTTGCTGGTCGTCGGCGAGCTGGACACCAACGTCGATCCCTCGTCCACCATGCAGGTGGTGAATCAGCTGATCAAACACGACAAGAATTTTGATCTCCTCGTCGTGCCGGGCGCGAACCATCCCGCCGGCCGGGGGAACGATCCGACGGCGCCGTACGGCGATCACAAACGGTTCGACTTTTTTGTTCAGCATCTCCTCGGGGTCACGCCACCGGCTTGGAATCGCACAACCACGAACAGCTCGACGCAGGCGTCGGGACGGAACTAGGAGGAATGGTGTCTCACCGCCTGCGGCTCGTTGTCGCCCTCACCGTATTCGCAGCGACGGCGCCGACGTATGTCGCCACGCAATCGAGCGCTCCCCCCGCCGCGTCGCTGTTTTCAGGATTGCGCTTTCGCAACATTGGCCCCGCCGCGATGGCGGGGCGAATCGACGATTTCGCGGTGCTCGAAAGCAATCCGGCGGTCTTCTACGTGGCGGCGGCGACAGGCGGCCTCTGGAAGACGACGAACAACGGCACGACCTGGGAGACGCTCTTCAACGATCAGGACGACGTCGTGTCGATTGGCGACGTAGCGATCGCGCCAAATGACGCGAACCTCGTGTGGGTCGGAACCGGCGAGAACAACAATCGCCAGAGCTCCTCCTGGGGGACGGGCGTGTACAAGTCGACCGACGGCGGCCACGGCTGGAAGCTGATGGGGCTCGCCGACGCTCGGCACATCGGTCGGATCATCGTCGATCCCGCGGATCACGACGTCGTGTATGTCGCCGCTCTCGGGCATCTATTCGGTCCCAACAAAGAACGGGGCGTCTACAAGACGACCGACGGCGGGCTCACGTGGACCAACGTGCTGTTCGTGAACGAGGACACCGGGGCCACTGAGCTCGTGATGGATCCGTCGAACAACAAGGTGCTGTACGCGGCCACGTATCAACGGCGACGGTCCTCATGGGGATTCAGCGGCGGCGGTCCCGGCAGCGCGATCTACAAGTCGACCGACGCAGGGCGATCATGGACGAAGCTGACGCGCGGCATTCCCGAGGGATCGCTCGGTCGCATCGGCCTCGATGTTTTCAGGGGCAACTCGCACACGCTCTACGCGCGCATCGAGCACAAAACTGAGAGCGGCATCTATCGAACCGATGATGCCGGCGCGACCTGGCGGAAAGTGAGCAGCAACAATCCGCGCCCGATGTACTTCAGTCAGATTCGAGTCGATCCAGTCGATGCGAATCGCATTTACATCCTCGGCACCTGGCTGGAAATTTCAGACGATGGCGGCAAGAGCTTCCACGAGATCACGACGCTCCATCCCGATCATCACGCCTTCTGGATCGATCCGAACAATCCGCGCCACGTCATGACCGGCAACGATGGCGGCGTCGGCATCTCATACGATCGTGGCGATCACTGGGACTGGGTCGACAACATGGACCTCGGTCAGTTCTACCACGTGGGTTACGACATGGATTCGCCGTACGGCGTGTACGGCGGACTTCAGGACAACGACGCCTTTGGCGGCCCGAGTGCGACGCGGCGTCGCCACGGCATCGGGAACGACGATTGGTACAACATCGCATCTGGAGACGGTTTCGAAGCGTTCGCGGACCCGCGAAATTCGCGAATTGTGTACGCGGAGTCGCAGGGCGGCAATGTCAACCGCGTCGATCGCGTCACCGTCGAGCGCAAGCAGATCAAGCCTCAGAGCAGTCCCGGCGAGCCCGCGCTGCGGTGGAACTGGGATACGCCGATGATGCTCTCCCCCCACGATCCAAACGTCCTGATGATTGCCGCGAATCGCCTGTTCAAATCGACCGACGCGGGTCAATCGTGGACGGCGATCAGCCCCGACCTGACCGCGCACATCGACCGGGACACGCTGTCGATCATGGGAGTGCCGGCGAAAGAGATCGAGCTCGCCAAGAACGACGGCGTTTCGGTGTACGGGACGATCACGACCTTCGCCGAATCGCCGAAGAAGGCTGGAGTGCTTTATGCGGGCGCCGACGATGGCACCGTGTCGGTGTCGAAGGATGGCGGTAAGGGTTGGTCGAATCTCGACGGCAAGTTCCCCGGGCTGCCGAAGAATACGTACGTGTCGAGAGTTGCCGCTTCCGCATTTGACGACGGCACGGCATACGCGACGTTCGATGGCCATCGCGACGACAACTACACGCCGTACGTGTACGCGACGAGCGATTTCGGGTCGAGTTGGCGATCCATCGCCGCGGATCTGCCGAAGGGACAGGTCGTCCGCTGCATAACGGAAGATCCGAAGAACCCGAATGTCCTGTACCTCGGCACTGAATTCGGTCTGTTTCTTTCGCTCGACAAAGGCGGACACTGGACGCGACTCCGAAACGGGCTCCCAACCGTGCCCGTCGCTGAAATCACGATCCACCCGCGCGATAACGACATGCTTGTCGCCACGCACGGGCGAAGTCTCTGGGTTCTGGACGATCTGACGCCGATTCAACAGGCATCCACGGTGATGAGTCACGAGGCGGCGTTGTTCGACGTGCGTCCGGCGATGTCCTTCTTCAATGATCCGGAAGACCGATCGCGATGGATGGGCGACCGTCCGTTCTGGGGCAGGAATCCACCGCCAGGCGCCGCGGTTTCCTATTACCTGAAAGATAAAGCCACTGCCGCTCGCCTCATCGTGCGCGACGAGAAAGGCGCGCCGATCAGCGAACTCGACGGCGGCGGCGCGGCGGGCATCAACCGTGTGTATTGGGACCTGCGGCACCAGACGCTGACCCTGCCGGCGGTGCCAGGCGAGCCGGTGAAAGGACCGACCACGTATTTTGCCGATCCGCTGCAAGGTCCGTTCGTATTGCCCGGCCAATACCGCATCACGCTGATGGTGAACGGCACCGAGCGCGGGTCGACGTCTGTTCGCGTCACCAACGACCGCGCGATCGAAATGTCCGACGCCGACCGGAAATCGTGGCACGACACGGCGCTGGCGCTGCACGAACTGCAGCGACAGGCCGACCAAGGAGCCGAAGCCGTCGTCGTTTTAGGTGATCAACTCGCCAACCTGAAGCGACTGACCGGCAGGGCGACTGCTGTTCCGGAACCGGTGAAAGCGGCACTCGACGCGACGACAAAAAAGGTTGCCGACCTGCGGGCGCGATTGGGCGTTCCCACGCCCGGCGAGGGAGGCCGCGGCGGCGGAGGCGGAGGCGGTGGCAACGCGAACCGCAACGTCCGAGCCCGAATCACCTCGGTCAAGACTCAGATTATGGCGTCCACGTCGGCGCCGACCTCATTCCAGGCCAGTGAAGCGCGTATCGTCCGTGACGAGCTCGCGAAGGTGATCGCAGCTCTGAATACGATGATCACGGACGATATGCCCACGCTCGCCAAGACGCTGGCGGCGCACGATTACCTGCCGCCGACGCTGAAACCGATCAAGCCGATCTCCGACTGACTACTTCGAGCCCGCCTGGCTCGTCGAGGTCACGCGCGGGTGGCCGATTTGAAAGGTTGGCGGGTCGACGCCCAGGAGGTTCTTGACGAAATAGTCCCAGCGCCGACGAACGAAATACGGGTCGTTGCCGAAGCCATGCGGCCGGTTCGGCATGATCAGGAAATCGAAATCCTTGTTCGATTTCACGAGGGCGTCGACGAGCTTGATGGTGGCGGGCATCGGCACGTTCTCGTCGACATCCCCGTGCGCGAGGAACAGCTTCCCCTGCAGGCGCGGCGCGAGCGTGTAGTTCGACGCCTCTTCGTAGTTCTTGTCGACCGGCCATCCCATCCACTGTTCATTCCAGGTCGCCTTGTCCATCCGGTTGTCATGACAGCCCGCCGACGAGACAGCGACTTTGTAGAACTCCGGATGCGTCAGGATCGCGTGCGTCGAGTCGTATCCGCCGGCCGAATGCCCCCATACGCCGACGCGGGTCAGATCCATGTACGGATACTTCGCCGCCATCTGCTTGAACACGGTGATGTGATCGTCGCCGCCGGCGCCGAAGCCGAGATTGTGATACGCGAAGGCGCGGAACGGTCTCGACCGCAGCGCCGTGCCGCGTCCGTCGACGAATACGGTGATGAATCCGAGCTCGGCGATCGCCTGCTGCTGATTGCGATACGCCGCGAACGTCTTGGGCACGAACGCGCCCTGCGGCCCCGTGTAGATATTCTCGACCACCGGGTACTTCTTCGACGGATCGAAATTCGTCGGCCGCCATATCACGCCGTACAGATCGGTCTTGCCGTCAGCCGCCTTGGCCTTGAACGGCTCCGGAAACTTCCAACCCATCGCCGTCAGTTTCGATACGTCCGCCTTCTCGAGCTGCATGACGACCCGGCCGTCCTCCGCGCTGCGGACGACGGATACGGTCGGCAGGTCGACGCGCGAGAACACGTCGACGAAGTACTTGCCATCCGGTGAGAACGACACCGCATGGTCGGCGTTCTCGGGCGTCAGCAGCGCGAGCCCGCTGCCATCCAGGTTCGTCTTGTAGACGGCGCGCAGGTAGGGATCGCGGTCGCTCTCGCGCCCGCCGGCGCTGAAGTACAACACGCGTGCCTTCTCGTCCACGTAGTCGATGGCGCGAATCACCCAATCGCCTTTGGTGATCTGGCTCTTCACGGCGCCGGTCTGCGTGTCGTACAGATAGAAATGATTCCAGCCATCGCGTTCCGACGACCAGATGCGCTCGCGACCATCACTGATCGGGCGGGTCACGAGGATGGACGTATCGATCAGGAACTCCGGGCTGCCCTTTTCATCGACGACGGTCCGCGTCACTCCGGTCGTCGCGTCGACCTCGTTGATACGGACGTCCGTGTAGCCGCGGTCGATTTCGCGATATTGGAAGCGATGGCTGTCGCTGAACCACTCCACCGTCGGTCCGCCGTAGTACAGCTGCACGAGCGGTTTCGCCGCGACAGCGATCTGCTTGCGGTGCGGGATGTCGAACACCACGAGCTTCGCGGTCGGCAGCACCCAAGTCCACGGGAAGCGGATAGGCGTAGCTGAAATACTTCGGCCTGAATTGATCCGGTGGAGCGGATTGCGTGATGGTCAACCGCGGAAAGTTCCGCTGATCCATCACGTAGGTGGCAATGCGATTGGAATCAGGCGACCAGAACACCGCCGGCGACTGCACGACGTCCTCGGTGCCCTGCGCCACCATGATTGTCGGTGACGGCAGCGGCGTCGCGTAATCGAAGAAGTGCTCGCCGTCTTTGCTCAGCTGGATCTCTTCGCCGGTCGCGGCGATGCGCACCCACAGATTGTGGTCGCGGATGAACGCCAGGCGCTTGTGATCCGGCGACGGCCGTTCGGTGCGCGGCAGTTCGGTCGGGTCCGGCTGCCGCGGAGGCCCGATCCGGGCCTCCTCCTCGTCTTCCTCGATCGCCTCGTGCTTCGTGCACTCGTAGGTGCCGAGATCGCATCGGTAACCGACGCGCGCGACATTGAAGGCGATCGTGTTGTTGTTGAAGCGGACGATCGAAAACGGCAGCTCGCGGGCGGCGACCGTCGTGCCGGTGGCCCGCGAGAGCCCCTGCGCCAGCCGCTGATGATCGAATGCCGGTGCGCGCGTGCCCTGCGCGGCATCCGCGATCATGAACGTCTTTCCTTGCGGGCCGTCGTTCAGATACCAGAACCGGTTCGTTCCGCTGATCCAGTGCGGGTCGACCTGACCGTCGAAGGCGAGTTTCTTGATGTCGTCGTTCAGGAAGCGCTCCGCTCTCGCGTAATCGTCTCGCGTGCCCTGAGCAGCGGCGATCGAAGGCGCGAGCAGCGACACGGCGACGAGCGTCGGCATCAGAGTGCGACGGAGCATGCTCATGGAGTTCTCCTTGAAGCGATCCCTTTTTTAAGTACGTCAGCCTGAGCCCGACTTGAAGCATCCGCGGCTGATAAAACAAATTGCTCGAGAACGCAGGCTGCAGATACGTCTTCGTGCCGAACTGCGCGCCGTAGGCCGACGGATCGTAGTTGGCGGTGTTGAAGAGATTGAACACGTCGAGGATCCCCTGCAGATTCGACCGTCCGAACTTGATGTTCTTCACGACGCGGAGATCAACCTTCTTGTCCCAATAGAGGGCGCGCTCGCCGTTCTTGGGCAGCACATCGCCGTTCGCGTTCACCCACCGACCGGCGCCCGATCCGAAAGGATCGAGGCTGGTTCCGATATTGATCGGCCGCGGCGAGCCGAGGAACAGAATGGCCGACAGGTTGACGTCCCATGGCAGGTACGCCGTGGCGTTTCCGACGAGGCGATGCCGCTGGTCGTTCGCCGCCACCGCATACTCGTCGGCGAGGTTGAACGGGTTGTTCACGGTGCCGAACCGGTTGGCGTCGGTGCTGTCCTTGGTCCACGCGAGGGTGTAGCCGGCCTTGTAATCGAACCGGCCGTGCGCGCCCCGTCGCCCCGTGAGACCAATCTGCAGCGCGTCGTACTGCGACGTGCCGGTCGATTCGTATTGCGTGATGTTGACGTATTGCGGGTACGGACGGCCGGCGACGAGCGGATTGATCGGTATGTCGAGCGTGGTGTTCTCGAAGAAGTTGGTGCTGCGCGACATCGAGAGGAAGTCGCCATTGAGGTGCACGACGTCCGCCTGCAGCGCCATTCGGCTGCCGATTTCCTGCGCAAGGCCGATCGAGATCTGGTCCTGACGCGGCGCCTGGTAATCGTTCGCCATCACCACGAGGTTTCTTGGCCGAGCGAGAAGCTGGTCGAAATTCAATCCCTGAAGCGGGTTCGTGAGGCTCGGGTTGAGGACCGTGATCGACACCTGCTGATTACGGTTGCGCACCTCGTTCATCGGAATGTTCAGCAGAATATTGCCGTAGTAGCGACCGATGCCGCCGCGCACGACCGAGCGGCCATCGCCGCGCACGTCGTATGCGAAACCGAATCGCGGTCCGAAATTGGTGCGGTTCACTTGCCGTGAACCCGATTCGACGGCCGGGATCTCGTACCCCGGATTCGTGACGCTCGGCTCGAGGTCGTACCGCACGCCAAGATTCAACGTGAGGCGCGGCGCCGCCGTCCAGTCGTCCTGGAAATACGCGCCGTACGCGGGATCCAGGTAGTTGTAGTGGAAATCTCCCTGCGAGATGGCGAACGACGTGGGCGCCGGATACGTGCTCGGATCGTTGAAGTTGGTTGGATCTTTCGAGAAATTGAACTGCCCGTAGGAGGTGCTCGGCAGCTCGCCCTGATAGTACGAACGCTGATACTGGAAGCCGCCCTTCATCCGGTGCTCGCCGTGCCATGCCGGCAGGAAGTACGACATGGACTCGTTCACCTGGAATATCTGCTCCTTCCACCACTGCGGGTTGTTGCTCGCCGGCCCGAAGATCGCGGACGGAAAACTGAGGCGCACGATCGGCGCGAGCTCCTGCAACCCCTTGTAGAAGTAGAAGACGCCTGCCCGCACTTCGTTGACCAGGCGATTGTTCACGACCCACGTTTCGCCGATGAGACCATCCTCGTTGTAGGCGTGATAGTTGTCGCCGGAATTCGCCGTGTTGCGCCCGCCGACACCTTCGGCGACGCGATACTCCTTGAATGGATTCGTCCTGAAGAACAGGCGATGGCTGTTGCTCAGCTGATCGTCGATTCGGATGTTCGCAAGGTGCCGCGTCTGCGGCGCGTCCACATTGATGTCGAACAGCGGGTTGCCCGTCGTCGGACGATTCGTGATGTCGGCTTTCTGATACTCATAGCCGCCGAAGAAAAATGCCTTGTCCCGCACGATCGGGCCGCCGAGCGTCAGACCGGGCTGCGCTTGATGAAGCGGCGTGACTGTGCCGGTGAGCCAGTTGGCGGCGTTCATTTTGTCGTCGCGCAGGTAGTAGTAATCGGAGCCGTGAAACGTATTCGAGCCGGATTTCGTCACCGCGTTGACGACTGCGCCCGTGACGCGTCCGTACTCGGCGTCGTACCGATTCGTCAGCACCTGCACCTCGCCGACGACGTCTTCGCTGTAGCTCTGGGTCTCGCCGCCGGTGCCCTGGCCGGTCACGCTGAGGCCATCCATCTGATAGCGCGCCGCGTCGCTTCCAGACGCGCCAGCGCGAATGTCGCCGAGATTTCCGCGGGCGCCAGGCACGATCGAGACGAGATCCAGCCAATTGCGTCCGTTCAACGGCAGCTGCTGCACCTGCTCCGGATCGACGTGCCCGGTGAGCTCGGACTTTTTCGTATCGATGAGCGGGGCGGCGCCGCTGACGGTGACCGATTCATTCAGCGTCGCGACCTTCATCGTGAAATTGACCGTGACGGTTTCGCCGACGCCGAGGCGGAACCCCTCGCGAACGACCACGGCGAAACCGGCAAGGTCCGCGGTAACTTTGTACGTGCCGAGCGGCATCGCCGGCATCAGATACGACCCGTTCTCCGCCGTCACGGTGGTGCGAGTGGTTCCAGTTTCGACATGAACCGCGGTGATGGAAACCCCGGGCAGGACGGCGCCGCTTTGATCGACGGCGGCACCTCTCAGTTCGCCTTGGGCGAGCTGGGCCGAAACACGTGTCGCGAACGAGATGGCAAGCGCGAGAGCAAGTCCGCACGCCAGCAATCGGTCTCTCATGGAACCCTCCGTGACGCGTTGTGGTTAAGGGGGGTGATTAAGACGTACGGGTGCCGCAAAGTAAAATTAGCTTTTCTAATAGAACGATAAGAGCGACGCTTGGCAACCCATACCGGCGAGGCTTAGACTCCGTGCGCGTGAGCCCCCAGGATCGGTATCAACGTCTGGTCGAACAATCGCCCGACGGCCTCATCGTCAGCCAGCACGATCGGATCGTGTTCCTCAATCCGGCGGCTGTCCGACTGTTCGGCGCGACTGCCGCCGAGGAACTGCTCGGCCGATCGGCGTTCGATCTGTTCCACCCGGACAGTCACGCGCTGATGCGCGAACGCGTCGCGCACCTGCTCGCCGGCCGATCGGTCCCTCCGGCCGAAGAAAAGATCGTTCGCCTGGACGGCGTCGTCACCGATGTCGAGGTGAACTCGACGCGCGTCGACGAACCTGGCGGACCGGCGGTTCAAGTCATCGTCCGCGACATCTCCGAGCGAAAGCGCGCGGACGCGATCCTCCGTCAGAGCGAAGAGCGATTGACGCTCGCCTTCGCCGGCGCCCAGGAAGGCGTGTAGGACTGGAATCTCAAGACCGGCGCGGTCGTCTACTCGCCGCGCTGGAAGGAGATGCTCGGCTACGCCGACGATGAAATCGAGCCGCACGTGAACGCGTGGGAACGGCTGCTGCATCCCGACGACAAGCCGCGCGCGCGCGACCTGTACGATCGGCTTGCACGCGGCGCCGCCACCTATGAAGGCGAGTTTCGCCTCCGCCACAAAGCCGGACACTACATCCACGTGCTGTCGCGCGGATTTCCGGTCCGGCCCGACTCCGATGGACCGGTCGTTCGCATCGTCGGCACGCACCTCGATATAACGGAACGGAAGCGCACCGAGGCGGCGCTGCGCGAGAGCGAGGAGCGTCTCACGCTGGCCTTCGCCGGCGCGCAGGAAGGCGTCTGGGACTGGAACCTCGAAACGAACGCCGTCGTCTATTCGCCGCGCTGGAAAGAGATGCTCGGGTACGCCGACGAGGAAATCGAGCCGCACGTCAGCGCGTGGGAACGCCTGGTGCATCCCGACGATCGACCGCGCGCCGATCAGGCGAACGAGAGCGTCGCGCGCGGAGAGCCGACCTACGAGGCGGAGTTTCGGCTGCGGCACAAGGATGGACGGTACATTCACGTCCTCTCGCGCGGGTTTCCGATTCGACGCGAGCCGGGCGGACCGGTCGTGCGCATCGTCGGCACGCATTTCGATCTCACGGAGCGCAAGCTGGCGGAAGAGCGCCTGCGTCGATCGCGCGACGAATTGGAGGTTCGCGTTCAGAATCGCACCGCGGAGCTGGCGCAGGCGAACGCGTCACTCCGCGGCGAGATGGCCGAGCGTGAGCGCGCCGAACGGGCGCGGACTGATCTCCTCGCACGGCTCGTCTTCGCGCAGGAAGACGAACGGCGCCGGATCGCGCGCGAGATGCACGATCAGTTCGGCGAGCAGCTGACCGCGCTCGGGCATCGCATCGCGGCGCTCAAAGACGCGTGCGGTGGCGACGCCGACCTGCAAGCGCCGCTCGACGCGCTCGAGACGGTCGCGCAGCAGCTCGATCGCGACGTCGATCATCTGGTGTGGGAGCTGCGGCCGACGGCGCTCGACGACCTCGGCCTGCGGGCGGCGCTCGCCAACTACGTGCACGACTGGTCGGAGCGCGCCCGGATTTCAGCCGAGCTGCATACGTCCGGTCTGCTCGACGACCGCCTCGCGCCGGACGCCGAAACCACGCTGTATCGGATCGCGCAGGAGGCGCTCACCAACGTCGCCAAGCACGCGCGCGCCACACACGTCGAGGTCATCCTCGAACGCCGCGCCGATCACGTCCTGCTGATCATCGAAGACGATGGCGTGGGGTTCGACCCCGACGAGCGCGGAGCGATGCGCCAGGGCTTCGGGTTGCTGGGCATGCAGGAGCGCGCGTCGCTCGTCGGCGCGACGCTGCAGATCGAGTCAGCGCCCGGAAAAGGCACGACGATCCTCGTGCGCATGGCGGCGTCTGCCGCAGAAAGATGGGTGCAGCATGGCTGAAAAAAGCGGCAGGCTGCGCATCCTGCTCGCCGACGATCACGTCACCGTGCGCCACGGGCTCAAGCTGCTGATCGACGGTCAACCCGACATGAACGTGGCGTGCGGAGGCGAGCGACGGCAACGCGGCCGTCGACAGCGCGGTGGCCTCGAAACCCGACGTCATCGTGATGGACATTTCGATGCCGGGAATGAACGGCCTGGCTGCCACCCGCAAACTGAAGGCGCAGCCGCCGGCCGCTGCGATCGTGACGCTGACGCGCCACGGCGACGATGCGTACCTGCAGGAACTGCTGCGGGCGGGCGTGTCGGGCTACGTGTTGAAGCAAAGTGCGCCGAGCGAGCTGCTGCAGGCGATTCGGGCGGCGGCGGCCGGCGGCCAGTACCTCGATTCGGCGCTCACCGCGCGTGTCACCGCCGGATTTCTCGGCAAGACCGGCAGCGCCGGCGCGCGGTCCGGAGGCACGGTCAGCGAACGCGAGTCCGAAGTCCTGCGACTGATCGCGTGCGGCTACAGCAACAAGGAGATCGCGTCGCGGCTGACCCTGAGCGTGAAGACCGTCGAGGCGCACAAGGCGAACGCGATGCGAAAGCTGGGGTTGGCGGGCAGAATCGACATCGTGAAGTACGCCGTGCTCCAAGGGTGGTTACACAATACGTAGTCGCCTCAGGGATTCTCCCTACCCCTCCTGCGGCCCCTTCCCGATAGTCGCCGTTGCCCGCTCAGCGTACAGTCGCACCGCTCGAGGTTGCATCGAGAAACACATGCAGAATTCGTCAAAGCCGTTCGGCGGCGCTCTGCACGCAACCGACGGGACCGATTCCGTCTTTCGGCTCCGCGAGGATTGGCGGGTCGCGCGTCTCGCCTGCAGCGACCTCGAACTGATGCGGGTGCCGCGCGCGAACCTCCTGCTCCGCGGAACCGAGGGCGTCGTGCAGAACGTGCTCGACATGCTGCTGCCGACACTGCGCGTCCCGGTGAACATCTGGCGTCCCGGCGAATACCTTGCGCTCCCCTCGCCCACGCAAACCGGAACACTCATCCTGCGCGAGATTGCCCGGCTGACACGAGACGAGCAGGGCCGGCTGCTGTCGTGGCTGGATGACGCCGCGGGCCGGACACAAATCGTCAGCACAACCGCCTGGCCGTTGTTGTCGCGCATGCAGTCCGGCGGGTTCATCGAGAGTTTGTACTACCGTCTGAATACGGTGTACGTGAATCTCACCGCCTAGCGGCCGCTCCGCCCCTCGCCTCTCCTCGGCTGTTTATTTTCGGGCTGCGCTCACGCGCGAGGCAGGTCGAACGCGTTGTCCATCAACCGCGAGCGCGATTCCTGTTCCGTCGGAATGTGCTCGGGCCACGTGAACGGGACCGATAGCGAAGTACTGCTCCGACTCGCTACCAGTCGCGGCACCGACCGGAACGCGTTTCGGACCGAGCGGCTGATTGGCGCACGAGGAGCTCTTCGGCAGCCTGCGTGGATATCGGGCGCGAGAAGAGGTATCCCTGCGCGTGCGTGCAGCCAAGGCGCTCCAGCTCGCGCGCCTGCACGTCGCTCTCGATCCCTTCGGCGACGACGCTCGTGTTGAGCGTTCGCGCCAGCGCGAGGATGCTCTCGACGATGGCCGGACGATCGGGGAGCAGCAGGCTCCTCACGAACGAGCGGTCGATCTTGAGCGCGTCGACCGGAAGCTTGTGCAGGTGGCTCAGCGACGAGTAGCCGCGTGCCGAAGTCGTCGAGATAGATCTTCACGCCGAACTCGCGCAGCTCGCGGAGCAGCTTCGCGGCGTCGTTGGGGCTGTCCATCAACGCGGTCTCGGTGATTTCGAGGCGGAGATCGCGCGGCTTCAATGCCGGCCTTCTGAACGGCCTGCTCGACGATGCCACAGGAAATTCTGCTGCATCAGCTGCCGGCTCGACACGTTGACGGTGATGCAGTCGAGGCCTGCCGGCCGGGAACCGCCGCTGCCAGTCGGCGAACGTCGAGCACGCCTGCTGGAGCACCCACGTGCCGAGCGGCTCGATCAGCCCGAGCTCCTCGGCGATCGGGATGAAGGTCGCCGGCGAGATCGGCTTGCCGTTGCGTGTCCATCGGACCAGCGATTCGAATCCGACGCACATCCCCGAGGCCAGCAGACACGATCGGCTGATAGTGCACCTCGAAGTCGTTGTTGTTGACGGCGTGGCGCAGGTCGTTCTCGAGGCCGAGCCGGTCGAGCGCGCGCGCGTGCATGTCGGCGTCGAACAGCTCGTGGCGCGCCTTGCCGCGCGACTTCGCGTGATACATGGCGGTGTCGGCGTCGCGCATGATCTCGTCGGGGTTGTTGTACTGCGCGCGGCCGAAGGCGATGCCGATGCTCGCCGACGTGAACACTTCGCGGCCGCCGATCGAAAACGGCGCGCTCAGCGCGTCCTGGATGCGGAACGCGATGGCGTTGGCCTGCTGCTCGTCGCCGAGCTCGTTCAGGAGAATCGCGAACTCGTCTCCGCCGAGCCGTGGCGAGCGCGTCGCCCTGCCGCAGGCACGACTCGAGGCGGCGCGACACCGCGATGAGCAGCTCGTCGCCGACCAGGTGGCCGAGGCTGTCGTTGACGACCTTGAAGCGATCGAGGTCGAGATAGAGCGCCGCGAACCGGCTGCCGCGCGCGCCGGTGCTTGAACTCGTCGAGGCGGCGGCCGAGCCCCTCGACGAAGACCGCGCGGTTGCACAGCCCGGTCAGCGGATCGAGGAACCCGGCGCTGCGGAGCCGCTCCTGCGCGACTGGCCTGCTCGGTCGTGTCGGTCAGCGATCCGGCGATGCGCGACCGGGCGGCGGCCGGCGCCGCGCACCGCGACGCCGCGGCACAGGAACCGCCGGTAGGTGCCGTCCTCGTGGCGGATCCGGTGCTCGTGCTGAAAGTGATCGGTCTTGCCGGACAGATGCGCGTCGAGCGCCTCCTTGAGCGCACGCGATGTCGTCGGCATGGACACGGTCGATCCATTCCTCGGGACGACCGATGCCGCCGCGGCGCGGACAGGCCGAGCATCGCCCTCCATCGGCTCGAGAAGTAGAACTCCTTGCTCCGCAGATCCCATTCCCACAAGCCGTCGTTCGCGCCTTCGGCGGCGAGCGCGAGCCGCTCTTCGCTCCGCTTGAGCGCGTGTTCGGCGTGCGTCCGCTCGGTGACGTCGTGCCAGAGCAGCGTCACGCCGCCGACGACCGGGAGGATCTTGACCTGCAGGATCCGTCCGCCATCGGCCGATGCCAGCGTCGACATGCGTGAGCGTCCGCGGCGTGCGGTTCGCCAGAACATCGGCGATCGCGCGCGGGAGTTCGGTCTTGGCGCAGGCCCGGCACCGCGCCCGACAGCGAGCGCCCCAGCGCCCGGTCGCGCGGACAGCCCAGGATGCGCTCGAGCGCATCGTTCCAGAGCGTGACCAGGCCATTGCCGTCGACGACGGACATGCCCTGCTCCAGGGAGTCGATGACCTCGCGACGGCGATGCTCGTCTTCGAGCCGGATCACGTGCGCGCAGTACGCGCGATAGGCGAAATACAGCGGCACTGCCACCACCGGCAGGAGTTCCCACATGCCGGTGGTCGCAGAGTCTCGACGAGGCCGACCGCGAGGCTGGCGCCGATGAAGTAGTTCGGACCGCCGCGAAGAATGCTCTTCGGCCACGATCGATCGACCGGCTGTCGTGCGACGAGCGGCGCGATGACGTCGGCCGAAAGGCTCTTGACGACAGCAATACGCGGCAACCGCGGCTGCGATCGGCACGCCTGCCACGGCCAGACGAACTGGCCGATCGTGCCGCCGCGGCGCGGTAAGCGAGCCCCGCCAGCTGCGTCGCGAGCATCGCGATCGCCGTGTTCAACAGCAGTCTGCGGCGCGGCAGTGACGCCGGCGGATGCGCGAGCCCTCGGCCAATGCTCCCGGCAGCTGCGACGAGCATCGCGGCGTTCGGTCCGAACAGCAGCAGCGTCGTGAAGTCGACGACGAAGGCCGGCGGGAGAATCGCCCAGTCTTCGACCGTCGACGGCGAGGCGCCGACCGCCGATGCGAGAATCGCCGCGAGGATGAGGCTCGAGAATTCCAGCGTGCGGTGCGGCTGCGGCCAACCGATCCATCCGACGAGCAGGCCCACGCCAAGTGCAATCGCTCCAAACGAGGCGACAGCCGAGTACCGAGACAGACGGGGATTCACTGCCCCCCGCGAAGCAATGGAGGGACCATCCCTCACACGTGGACTAAGTGCTTCGACGAGTGAAGGTTAGCGAGGAGAGACCGAAACGCGGAGATCGGCGATGTGTTCCATGTCGTCACACAGCGCGGCCGAAAATTTCCGCGATTCAGTGAAACCGCGCAAATTACTCGATGAAACCGAGTTGCGACGGCTGATCATCGGACCTGTGCGCGCGCTTCGTTGAGAGACACGGTGAACCATTAAGGAACACGCGGCGCGCGAGACGAAGCACCTTCGCGGTGCGTCGCCGCGCGCCCTCTTGGGAAGCGGATTTAGTGGTCGTCGTGGACGGGGTGTGTCAGCCACGGACTGAAGGTCACCGCGCCGCTGACGCTCGAACACGGCGCGGAGCTCGGTCCGCCGGGGCAGCCCCACCAGTTCTCGATCGCATTGATGGTGCCCGCGCCGAGGTTCGCGATGCCGATGCTGTGGCTGCCGAGCAGATCGTTCAGGTGGGCGTCGACGGCGGCGCCCGCCGGATCGCTGACCGCGATGTCGACCGCCTCATGCTCGATGACGTTGTGCGAGACGATCGTGCCCGTGATTGCGGATCCCACAACGTGGCCGCTGGCGTCGCGACCCGACGCGATGTTGATGCCGGTCGGCCCGGGCGTCGCGGTGTCGGCGGTGTCGGCGCCGTTGCCCGAGATGAAGTTGCCGATGATCGCGTTGTCGTTGAGGTTCTGCCCTGGCGCGTGGCTGTGCATCGCGATGCCAGGAAGGCCGTTATTCGTCACGCGATTGTGAATGACGACATTGCCGTAGGTGGCGGTGCCGGGCACCGGTGTGAACATGCCGATGCCGGCGCCGGCGCCGGGCACCCCGAGCCCGTTCCGCGTCGATTCGTTGTCGGCGACCGTGTTGTGAAAGACACCGTTGCCGTGCGGCGCGAACTGCGCGGGCAGATGGGACGCGAGCGTGATGCCGCAATCCGACGGGTTGTCGCGAACGATGTTGCCCGCGATCAGGTTGTCGTGCGTCGGACCAGAGTCGTCGGTGATCAGGATACCGCCCGAGTTGTGCTCGACAAGGTTCGACGACACGACCGAGTGGTCGACCGCGCTGAGGTGAATGCCCTCGCCGCAGTCGAAGTCCTCGCCGGCGTGAGAATCAGGCGGCGCCACGGTCGGACAGACACCGGCGCTCGTGTCGAGGCCGCGATTGTTATGGCGCACATGGTTGTTGGAAATCGTGACGTCCGACGCGTTCGAGACGAGAATGCCCTCGTTATTCGCATTTTCGACCGTGAAGTTTCGCACGACGACATGATCCACGGCGCCGGGATGATCGAATCCGTCGACGTTGATGCCGTTGGTCTTTCCGGTCGCGTTGATGGTGGTGTTGTCGGCGTCAGCGCCGAGCAGAGACACCGACCGGTCGACAAGGACATCCTCGTGATACGTGCCGCTTGCGACATGAATAATGTCGCCCGCCGACGATGCGGCGATCGCCGCGTTAATGGTCGCAAAACATCCGGATCCGCCTCCGGGCTTGACGCAACGTGTCGCTGCGGCCGCCGAGTGGCTGACTCCACAGACCAACGCCGCCGCGATCCCCAGCCCTCGCACATGTCGATTCATGATGCCTCCTGTCGTGAGTGAACACCCCGGCGCCCGCGCCAGGGCGCGATGATTCTCAATCAGCCGCTCGGGTGAATTCAAGACGCGTATGAGGCGCCACCAGAGCCGTTTGAGACTTTCAGATGCGCGATCGTGTCGATCGTCTTGAACTGCAACGCTCGCGGGGCGAGCTCGACGGCAGCAGCCGCGAAGGATGAGCGCGCGGAAGGTTGACGGACAAGTGGGCTATCATCGCACTCTTGTCCCACGAGTCAAGGACGCAATCTGCGAGGCAGCGAGACAAGGAGACGGAAACGATGCGCCTGGCGAGAGTCGCGCTGCTTTTCATCCTGGCGTCGGTCACGGTCTGGGCTCAGATCAATGTGGGTCAACAGAAGGCGGAGCCCACGATTCCCTTCTCCACGACCACGGTGACCACATTCGAGTTGCCGTGGCGAATCGCGTTCCTGCCCGACGGCCGCATGCTGATCACCGAAAAAGTCGGCCCGGTGTGGCTGGTGTCGGCGCAAGGCCAGAAGATCAGCCCGGTCGCGAACACGCCATCCGTCTATTGGCAAGGTCAGAACGGCATGCACGGCGTGTTCATATCGCCTCACTACGCGACGGACCAGAGCATCTATCTCACCTACGCCGAGCCCGGTGAGTACGGCGGCGGTCTCGCGCTGGCGCGCGCGAAGCTAAACCTCACGGCGACGTCGGCGAGACTCCAGAACCTCGAGGTGCTCTGGCGCCAGATGCCGAAGGGCAAGGGCGGCCAGGAAGGCGCGCAGGTGGCGTTCTCGCCCGACGGCCAATCGCTCTTCCTCGCGGTGGGCGAGCGTCAGCGCTTTACGCCGGCTCAAGATCCCAATTGGCCGGCCGGCAAGATTCTCCGTCTGACGCTCGAGGGCAAACCGGCACCTGGCAATCCCAACTTCGGCAAGACAGGCGCGGCCACGATTCCGCTGATCGATCCGCCGAGCGACACCGAGGCCGCCAAGAACGCGAAGGTCGTCAGCACGTACACCTTCCCCGGTCCGAACCTGACTCCTGCCGAAACATGGGCGTCCGGTGTTCGCACGCCATATGGTCTGGCGTTTTCGCCAACTGGGGAACTCTGGGAAGTCGAGCACGGCCCGCGCGGCGGCGACGAGCTGAACTTGATCGAGAAGGGAAAAAATTATGGCTGGCCGCTCGTGTCGTACGGCCAGAACTACAACGGTGTGCCGATTGCCAGTCCCGACACGCGGCCCGATCTCGCGAAGCCGGTGCTCTATTGGGTGCCGGTGATCGCGCCGGGCAATCTGATGTTCTATACGAGCACGCAGACGTTTCCGCAATGGAACGGCAGCGGCTTCATCTCCGGGTTGGCGACGCTGACGCTCAACCGGGTCATCTTCGACGGGCACGGCGGAGCGAAGATGGCCGAGCGCTGGAACGTCGGCCATCGCATTCGCGATGTGGAACAAGGCCCCGATGGATCGCTGTGGATGCTCGAGGACGCCAACCCCGGCGCGCTGATTCATGTGACGCCGCGGACGACCAGTTCTCGCTGAGCGCGCGATGCGCTAGACCTGCCGCTCTCACAATTTTTTTCGGATGTCGCGCCCGCTGAACTGCGATCATGACGACTGATCGATAGTCGGTTTCAATCGACTATAGTCGATTTGAATATCGTTTATATCCTATATACAGTCGGATGTTCGCTGCTCGAGGAGGGTGAATGTCGGCTGTTAGTGTTGGCGTGATTGCCCGGCTCTTAATCGCGGTGTGTGTCGTCGCGACGTCGTCGTCCCCCGTGTTCGCGCAGGTATCGGCGTCGCTGACCGGCATCGTCACCGATGCTTCCGGCGCGGCGGTGTCCGACGCGGCCGTGACTGCGACGCATCTGGACACAGGCCGTGCGCGGTCCGTCGCCACCGACGCCGCCGGACGCTACCGTTTGCCCGAGCTCGCCGTCGGGGCGTACGAGGTCACGGTTGCCAAGTCGGGGTTTCAAACGCTCGTGCGCCGCGGCATTCACCTGGTCGTCGGACAAGCAGCGACGCTCGATGCCCGGCTCGAGGTCGGCGGGGTGACCGAACAGGTGACCGTCACGGGCGAGGTGTCACCCGTGAGCGGGACGACGACGGACATTTCGGGCCTGGTCGGCGAACAACAAATCAAGATCTGCCGCTGAACGGCCGCAGCTACGACCTGCTTGATGCTGCTCAATCCCGGCGTCGTGAACTTCACCTGGGAGAAGACCGGCGGCATCGGCATCTCCAATTCGACGACCGCCAACATGTTCTCGGTGTCCGGCAACCGGCCGCAGCAGAATCTGTTTCTGCTGAACGGCGTGGAGTTCACCGGCGCGGCCGAGAACAACATGACGCCGGGCGGCGCGAGCGGCCAGCTCCTCGGCATCGATGCGATTCGGGAATTCAACATCCTGCGCGACACCTACGGCGCCGAGTACGGGAAGAAGCCGGGCGGCCAGGTCAGCATCGTGACGCAGTCGGGCACGAACCAGTGGCACGGATCCGCGTTCGAGTTCCTGCGCGAACAGCGCGCTCGACGCGCCCAACTACTTCGACGCCGGCACGTCGCCGCCGCCGTTCCGGCGGAATCAATTCGGCGGATCGCTCGGCGGCCCGTTCGCGAAGAACAAGACGTTCGTCTTCGCCAACTACGAAGGGTTTTCGCCAGAGTCTGCATCAGACGTCGGTGGCGTTCGTGCCTGATGCGCAGGCGCGCGCTGATGCCGCGCCGATCGTCAAGACGATGGGCCTGCTGAACCTGTGGCCGATCGCGCCCGCGGACGCCCCCGACTTCAAGGTGACCGCCAACGGCGACGGCGTCGCCCAGGTCGCGAGCAGCCCGCTCCAGACGATTCGCGAGCACTTCGGCACTGGCCGACTCGATCAGCGTCCTCGCGAACGGCAGCACGCTGAGCGCCATCTACACGATCGACGACAGCAACTCGAATACGGCGACGCCGTTCGATCCGTACAGCACCGATCTGCTCAGCCTGCGCGAACAGGTGTTCAGCGTCCAGGACACGCACGTGTTCTCGCCGAATCTGCTGAACACGGCGCGATTCGGCTTCTCGCGCGCCGCCTACTTCTTCACCGGCGAGCCGACCCCAGGCACGCCGGCCGCAACGGTGCCAGGGTTTCTCGCCGGGCTGCCCGTTGGCGCGGTCGTCGTCGGCGGCAGCCAGGCGTCCAACCCGCAGGCGCAGCTCGGGCTCGCCGGCAGCAACAACGGCAGCAACCTGCACATCGATCGCAACCTCTTCACGTTCACCGACGACGTGGTCGCTGACGAAAGGCCGGCAGCAGTGGCGCGTCGGCGTGTGGCTGCAGCCGTTCCAGTCGAACGAAATCATCGCGCTGAGCCAGTACGGCCAGCTGACGTTCACCGGGCTGCCGAACTTCCTCGCCGGCACGGCGAGCTTTCTCTACGACCCCGCGCCGACGGCGATGAACTGGCGCTCGCTCTTCGGCGCGTTGTACGCCGAGGACGTCATCACGCCGGGCTCGAATCTGACGGTTTCGCTCGGCTTCCGCGACGAGTTCAGCACCGGCTGGAACGAAGCCGAACGGCCGCGCCGCGCAACTACGTTCCGGAGCCGCCGGCGTGCTGCATGTGCGCGTCGCAGCCGGCATCGAACGTGTGCCTGCCGCGGTCGGCACCTCCCTGTTCACCAAGAATCGCGCGACGTTCCTGCCGCAGCCGCGCATCGGCGTCGCGTGGAGACCGTTCGACAAGGACACGGTCGATCCGCGCCGGCGTCGGCGTGTACAACGATCTGCAGGACGCGCTCGGGCTATCGCGCCGACCAGAACGCGCCCGTCAACCCGACCTACACGATCGGGGCCACGAGCCTCGCGAACATCTTCGGAGCCGGCGGGCACGCCGATTCAGCCGGGCGCCGCCGCCGCCGAACGCGCCGCTCGCGCTGCTGCTGCCCGGCGGCGTCCAGCCGGACATGTACACGCCGACGCTCGTCGAGTACTCGGTCCGCGTCGAGCGCGAGCTGTCGGCCAACACGTCGCTGAGCGTCGGTTACGTCGGGCAGCCACGGCTACCACGAGATCATCGGCGTCGACGCCAACGCGCCCGTGCCGGTCGTCAGTGCCCGGCGTCGCCGTGCCCCGCGACGTTCCCGACCACCGTCGATCCGTCGACGGGACAGCCGGTCTTCGGCGCGCTCGCGGGACAGCCGGTGCCGGCCGGCACGTATTTCAACCCGACCGCAACCAAGCCGAATCCCGCGCTCGCCAACACCTGGACGTGGATCTCCGAGGGCAAGCAGCACGTACAACGCGCTGCAAATCGATGTGAATCATCGATTCCGTGCGGGGATGTCGATACGCGGCGTCTACACGTTGGCGAAGGCCATGGACGACGGCGATTCGCTCAACGCGACGGCCGCGAGCAACGCCGTCGCGCTGCTCTCCAATCCTTACAATCCGATGGCGGACTGGGGGCCGGCGACCTACGACGTCCGGCACGCCGGCTCGATCAACGTGATCTACGCGCTTCCCTTTGGACGCGGCGGCCGTGTGTTCACGAACGCCGGCGACGTCGCGAGCGGTTTCCTCAGCGGGTGGACGCTGAATTCGATCGTCACGCTCCAGTCAGGGTTCCCGTTCACGCCGCAGCTCGCCTACAACCCGGCGAACAACGGCGATTCGCGCAATCCGGTACGCCCGTTTCTCAACCCCGCGTTCACCGGGTCCAGTCGTGACGGGCAATCCGAACCAGTGGTTCAACCCGAACGCGTTCATCGCGCCGCCAAGCAACAGCGGGTTCTACGGCAACGTTGAGACGGAACGCCTATCGAGGCCCGGGCCTCGCGACCTGGGACTTCTCGGCATTCAAGGACACGCGCCTCGGCCCGAAGACCACGCTGCAACTGCGGCTCGAGGTCTTCAATCTGCTGAACCGCACGAACTTCAACACGCCGACTCTGATCACGCACGTGCTGCAGGCGCCGCCGAACGCCACGTTCCCGGAACAGTCTCCAACGGCGGGACAGGTGACGAGCACCTCAACGACGTCGCGACAGATTCAGCTCGGCGTCAAGCTGCTCTGGTGACCATCGGAGCCACAGCCGTTCTGGTCGCCGCGCCGATATCCACGCGCGCGCCCGAGTCTCGAATCGTGGTCACGAAGCACCATCCAGCATCTCGGAGGCTGCCTCCGTCACGTCCGATATCCGGCGCGAGACGGCCGGCTGCGTCATTCGCTAACTCGCTGTTCTCAATGAACTTGCCGTTTCGTCCACTTCGGCACGCTCGGTGCCAGTCTATGGGACCTGTCCATCCCACCGCGCAAGACACCGCCGAGCCGCAAGGTGAATGTGGTCCGGCGCTCGGGACGGACGCGGAAGATTGTTCATCAAGGGAGAGGAGCACCCCATGACGCGAGTGGCGAGTTGGTTCGTGTTGGCCGGCGCGATGGTATTGGCGGTCGCCGCGACCGGGTCTGCACAGGAGCCTACGAAAACCAGCGAAACGAAAATGTTCGAGATCATCGCCGTTGCCGGCAACGACCTTGTGGTCAAGCTGCCGGAGGGAACGCGCGAATTGACCGTGCCGGAGGATTTCAAGTTCACCGTCGACGGTCAACAGGTATCACTCCACGACCTCAAGCCGGGAATGAAGGGAACCGCGACTATCACCACGACGACGACCGTGCATCCGGTGACCGTCACCGAGGTGAAGAACGGGACCGTGATGCAGGTGAGCGGCTCGAGCATGATGGTGCGCACCGATGAGGGGATCAAGTCCTTCACGGAGGGCGATTTGGCGAAGCGCGGAGTCAAGATGGTACGCGACGGTGAGCCGGCCGAGTTTTCGGACTTCCATAAAGGCGATGTGCTGACCGCAACCATCATCACGACGAAACCACCGCGTGTCGTCACCGAGAAAGAAGTGGAGGCAAGTCTCGCGCATTCAGCACCGGCTGCCGACGCTTCGGGGACGCACGGCGCAGCGACGCACGGCGCAGCGGCGCCCGCCGCATCTGAAGCACATCCGCCCGTCGCGACCGCAGGGACAATGCCGGCAGCACATGAGCTACCGAAAACCGGCAGCTCGAGGCCGCTGGTTGGCGCGAGCGGTCTCATGTTCCTGTTCCTCGGACTGGCGCTGACGACCTGGCGCAGTGTGCTCCGCTGAAACACACGAGCGGCCACCCGCGGCAGAACGCAAGCGAGCGATCGCAAGAAGGTCGGCGGGCGCCGCGGTGGCGCCTTGCCGAGCGAGCCGCGTGGGGAATCGGTCTGCTACTCGTCGCAGCCTGGAGTGCGTCTTACATCGATGCCGTTGCTGGAAAACGGCACCTGATCGATCGCTTCGATGTACTCCAGGCCGCAGCGCGTCAGCACGAGGCCGCTGGTCCCGCGGCTCCCGATCAGAACCTCTGGTCGCCGACACGTGTCGCCGCGTGGCGGAACGCATCGAAGAATGACGGTGCGCCGCCGCTTGCCGTCCTGCGGATTCCTCGCATCGGCCTCGAGGTGCCCATCGTCGAGGGGACCGACGACGATTCGCTGAATCGCGCCGTCGGCCACATCGCCGGCACGTCGAAGCCTGGAATGGAGGGCAACTCGGGGATTGCGGGTCACCGCGACGGGTTCTTCCGAGGATTGAAAGATATCGCCCAGGGCGATGTCATCCAGCTCGAGACGCTCGGAGCGACTCAGAGCTACCGGGTCGAGCGAACCTGGATTGTCGATCCCGAGGACGTGTCGGTCCTCGATTCAACGCCGACCCGTTCGCTGACGCTGGTCACCTGCTATCCCTTCTATTTCATCGGCTCGGCGCCGCGGCGGTTCATCGTCCGCGCGGCGCTCGCCGCGCAGACGTCGGACTCACCTCACGCGCGGCTCCAGAGATAATCTCCGCTCAACTTGGAATTCGGTAGTGCGCGACGAGCGCCGTCGCATCATCGTCGCCGCCGAGGGCGATCGCCAGGTCGACGAGCGCCTGAGACTGCCCGGTGGGCGATCGCTCCGACGCGAGGATGTCCCCGATGCTCGACTCGTCGACCATGTCGGTAAGGCCGTTGGTGCATACGAGCACACGGTCCTGGTCATCGAGGCGAACGCGCTCGAGGTCGATGAGCGGACCGATGGGGCCGCCCATGCCGATCGTATCGGTGAGCACGTGTTTGAGGTCGCGCGCCGTCGTGTTCACGTCCACCAACGGACCGAGGCTCGCGCCGGGCGATTGTCGCCGCTCCGTCGTGTGATCGCGCGTCAGTCGCAGCAGATTGCCGTCACGAAACAGGTAGGCTCGCGAATGGCCGACGTGCGCGAAGAAGAGATCTCGGCCCGCGCCGAAAACCGCCGTCAGCGTGGTTTGACTCGTCGGGACCTCCATTTTCCGCCTCTCGTACGTGACCGTACTGTCGACATGGCGATAAAAGCGCTCGGCCCGCGCCATGATCTCGCGCGCGATCACATCGTCCACTCGAAGGTTCCATTTCCCGAAGTGCTGCACCAGATACACGAGCGTCGCAATGGCCAGGTGGCTCGCCGCTTCCCCACCAGCGCCACCCACGCCGTCGGCGACGATCATGGCGTAGCCGTACTCCTCGAAGCGGTCGGTAATCAGAGCGTCGGGCAGGCTCGTCAGGAGCGTTTCCTGATGCCGGCCGAGCCGGATGACGACGTAGTGGTCGTCGTTGATCGATCTCATCAGCCCGCGACGCGATTGCGCGCCGAACGTGATCTGCGCCGTTGCGGACGGCGGAGGAAACTCGGCGTTATCGAAATACGGTGAGACGCCTTCCACGACATCGTCGTTCTCATTGAATGCGCTCATCGCCGTGGATCCATTCCAGTCATCGATCTGGTCTTCCTGTGGCATGGGCGAGAAGCGGAGTCACGTTGGTTAGGCTCACGGCGGCCGCTTCGTATTGAAGTCCACGCCGACCAGGGTCAGCAGGTCCGCAGTCTTCGTGAGGGCCCACCACCGGCCATCGCCGACGCCGGCCTCGCTCACGCGCAGCTCGAGGACCGTGAACGGATAGAGCGTGAGCGGGTCGATGGCGACCACGATTCGCCGTACGCCATCCGCGATCGGCATCTGCCGAGCGAACCGAATGTAACCGGCGGTGTTTGGCAGCTGAACAACGCCAATCGCCTTTCTCTTCGAGAGCTCTTTTGTGAAGCCCAACTGCCCTCGATCTGAGAAGGCGTCGATGAGCGTGTTCCGCTCGGCGGGCGTCGACCACTGGTCGATCGTGATCCGGAGGACGTCGAACGTCGCGGCCTGGTCGGCTCTGGCGCCGCCGATGTTCACGGCGACCGCGGTGAACTGCTCGAGATGTTCCGCCGCAAACGGTGTTGTGGGCGTGGCGATGATGAATACAGTGAGCGTGAGGCCGACCGCCGCGCCTTGTTGTGCGACGATACGGCCCATACCGCTCCGCTCACTTCGCCGGGTCGATGGACAGAACCAACGCTGCCGTCCAGGTGATGTCGACCTTGTCGCCGACCTTCACCATGGCCAGCGCCGCCGTGTCCTGAACGCGACTGCTGTACGTCCAGTCGCGTGGTCCCGTGAATGTGATCGATGGCACGCTGGGATCGATCGCCGTGATCGTCGCGGTGATCTTCTGCTGATGCGCCGCGGTGCCCGACGGTCTTCCCTCGGCGCGCGTGATCGCTGAATCCGCGGTATCGACGTCCTTCTCGCCCGGCGCCTTCACTTGGAGCACGATCGTTTCGTAGTACCGCGCGTTGATCGTGTCTCCGACCTTCAACTCGTCGAATCGCTTCACTTCCTCGGGAAAGTAAAGCACGTCGTGCGTGCCGTCCTGTTTTTTCACGGTCACTTCGCGGCTGGCGCTCTCGATCGCTTCGACCGTCGCCGACATGGTCTGTACGTCGCTAGTCCGTGTCTTTGTGACCTGCGCTCCAACAGTCGCGGCGGTCGCAGCCAGCACGATCGCCGCCCCACAGGTGGTGATTGCGTTCATCGCTCCTCCTCGCCCGCCCCTCGTTCGTCGGATTGCGACCCTCGTGGCACTCGAGCACGCGACGAAACAGCACGTCCTATGCCGCAGGCGCGGCCTCGGAGATGACACCGCCACCGGCGGCAGACCGCCTGCGTTGGTCCGACGGCTCGGGGCCGGTCCGAAATTTCGGGGGGCAAAGCGACGAACGCGGTCGCGCGTTTACTTCTTCGGCGGAAACTTGCGAAGGAGATCTCGGATCGCGCGTTCCAGGATGTCGCGGCGCTCGATGTCGGGCCGCTCGAAATCGATCTCACGCTCCGCCGCGCCGCGCCAGACGATCTTCTCGGCGGCGTGGGACGTCACGTCGATGATGAGCGTGCCGATCGGATAAATGCTGAGCGAAGAAGTCGACGCGGAAAAAGGCGGCACGCCCCATTCGGGAACCGCTGGCAGAAACTGGCCGTTGTACTGCGCCGACTGTCGAACCGTGGCGAGCACGTAGTAGTGGACGTAGAGCTCGGGGGAATCAGCGCGAACGAATCCCCGGGCGGTCATCTCGCGCTCGACCGCCGGGATGATGATCGGATCGACGCGCGCCGCGACCCGGCTCGGATCGTCCTGCGAGCTGACGGCAAGTCTCACGTCACCCGCGCCGTCCGGGTGCCATGTCCACGTCCGAAGACCGGCAAAGGAGAACGTCTTGTCGTAGTCGACCCGGATGTCGGTCTTTGCGTCGATGCGTCCTGCGGTCGACAGCCATGCTCCTGCCACGGCGACAGCCACCACCGCAGCACGGACTCGCAGCCAGCCGGTTTCCATGACGGTCCCTCACCGTGGCGGTTGACGCCGCCAGGTGGCGATCGCGGTCACCGTGCCGTCGGCATCGAACGAGGAGAGCTTCAGCGTATCGTCGACGAACTCGAAGCGCCGCCGGCGTTCCGGGGAAAGCACCTCGTCAGGGTCGGCATTCCCGACCATATCCATCAACTTCAACTCATGCTTCGCGACGTCGATCACCGCGCGGCCTTTGAACGACAGCGTCGCAACCTCTCTGGCCGCGACCGGCGCGGACGGATCAGTCGTGTGCGCGTCGATCGTCAGGTTGCCGAAGTCGTCGTACACGAGCGTGCCCGATGCTTGCACCGGCACCCGGCTCGTTGCGCCGGGCGGCATCGATTCCAGCGCGACCAGATTCCAGGTTCCCTCGAGCTTGCGGCGCTCGGACTCGATCGCACCGCTGCCCGACTCGGATCCGATAGCCACGGGTTTGTTCATCGGTGCCGCGACGGTCGGCGGCGAGATCGGCCCCGGCGAGCAGGCCGGCACTCGTCGTGACAATCGCGGTGAGACACCCGGCAATCGCCCAGCGAGCCGCCATGCCCTTCTCGTTGAGCACCGAGGGTGCCAATGTTCACGGCGATGACATCGGTTGAGAGTACGATGTTTTCTCAGGGTTCGTCAGGAGTGCACGGTTCTGCTATCCCGTGACCCGGATCAGCGGTCCGAGATGTCGGAGTGGCCGGGACGAATCGGGCCGTCCACGTCCTACACGAGCCGGCTGCCCGTCCAGATAGTTGAACCGTTTCACAGAACTTAGCGAACAGCAGCGAATATGGTCCCGATCGTGATTGCGGCATCGCTAGAATCGGCCCGTGCGCAGATCAGCGACGCCGGATCCCATCGACTGCTAGGTATTGCCTATGGCGAATAGGTCCAGTGGCGCGTCAGCTGCCGGATCGGCAGCGGGTCCGTTGCGTATTCTCGTCGCCGACGACCACGAGCTCGTGCGGCAGGGGATGCGCGCAGTGTTGGATCGCGAGCCCGCAGTGGATCGTCTGCGCAGAAGCGTCGACTGGCCGGGAAGCAGTCACCAAGACCCTCGAGTTGAAACCAGACGTCCTCGTCCTCGACATCGGCTTGCCTGAATTGAACGGCATCGAGGTCACCCGCCAGATCCGACGCAGCATGAACGTGCCGATCTTGATCGTCACAATGCACGCGTCGGAGCAAATCGCGCAGGAAGCCTTCGATGCCGGAGCGAACGGATACGTGCTCAAGGCCGAAGCGGGCCGCGCGTTGACTGACGCCATTCGTGCGATCGTGACGGGCGGCGAATTCATCTCTGATCGGATTCGCATCGCGGCAACGACCGCATCCGCTGGCGAGCCGGCGCACTCTCGCCGCGCGGAAGCGGCGCTGCTCACACCACGCGAACGCGAAGTGCTCCAGCTACTCGCGGAGGGACTGGGGAATAAGGAAATCGGATCGTCGCTCGGGATTGCAACCAAGACGGCCGAGACCCATCGGACCAGGATCATGGCGAAGCTGGGGATCCACTCGATTTCCGAGCTCGTCCGTTACGCGATCCGCAACCGGATTATCGAACCGTAAAGAGGCGCCGGCTCCGGCGTCTTCTGCCTCCGATCGAGATCGGTCTGCCACCCTATACGGAATCCACCGTATTGTTCCGCTACGTTCGCTTTGTTATACAACAGCTCACATGATGACGTTACTAGCCCCGACCCGGCGCAACTCAATGCTTCCGTTCGAGCTTCACGAACCCGATCCGCTCCGCGCGCTGCGGATGCCTTCGAAGGGGCGCCGCATGGCGTCGTAGTAAGTGGAGAAGACGGCACGATCCTGTTCGCGAATGTGCTCGCGTCGGCGATCTTTGCCTACGCGCCTGGAGAACTGGTCGGCCAGCCGCTGTCTCGCCTCTTGCCTGTGCCTGCGCCTTCGGGCGACGACGGTGAGTCGACGTGTTTCTGGACGGACCCCAAAAACTGCGGCTCTCATGACCGGCCGCACCATCGCGGGCACTCGGAAGGACGGAGTGATGGTGCCTGTCGAGATCGGGCTCAACATGTTGGGCCATCGCGCAGGGCACCACATCGTCTTGTCGCTCGTGGATATCACCGAGCGACTCAACCTCGAGGCTCGGTTGGCCACTGCGACGAACGCGCATCTGGAGTTCCAGCGACTGGTCGCCGACGTCGCGGAAAAGTTTGGCGGCATCGAGCCAGACGGTGTCGACACGGCCGTTGTGGACAGCCTCCATCAAATCGCCGAGGCGCTTCAACTGGATTGGGCAATCCTCTGGAGAAGGCACACCGGCGACACGACGGCCGTTCCGACGCATCACTGGCTGCAAGGCGGAGTGCTCCGCGCCGCCCGAACCGATCTCGATCGCACCGATTCCGTTTGTCGTTTCAACGGTGGAAGCTGGTGATGCCTGCTGCTTCACGACGCTTCAGGATCTGGCCGATCCCGGCGATCGCGAAACACTGCGGCGGCTGGGCATCCGATCCGCGGCCGTTGTGCCATTGCCGCGCACCGAGGGCGTGCTGAGAGCCATGTCGTTCGGCTCAGTGACGCGCGAGCAGGAATGGGCGCCCGCCATCCTCGAACGGTTGCGATTGGTTGCCGGCATCATCGGCCAGGCGTTCGGCCGCCGCGACACGCATCGCTCCCTGCAGAAGGCGCTCGCGGAAATTATTCGGCTGCGCGGCCGCCTTTCGTCCGAGCACGTGGAGCCGCGCCGCGAGACGAAGCTGCTGCGCACGTCCCGGCCGATCGTCTCGGAGAGCGCCGCGATTCAACAGGTGATCGGACAGATCGAACAGGTCGCCCCAACCCCCGCGACGGTCCTGCTCCTCGGAGAAACGGGCACCGGCAAAGAGGTCATGGCGCAGGCCATTCACGACATGAGCCCCCGGCATCAGCGGCCCATGATCCGCGTGAGCTGCGCCGCCATCCCGGCCGCGTTGATCGAGAGCGAGCTGTTCGGACGCGAGCGAGGCGCATACACGGGCGCGCTCTCGCGCCAGATCGGCCGGTTCGAAGCGGCCAACCAGTCGACGCTGTTTCTCGACGAGATCGGTGATCTGCCGATCGAGGTCCAGGTCAAGCTGCTCCGCGTCCTCCAGGAGCGCACCATCGAACGGCTTGGCAGCACGCAACCGATCAAAGTCGACGTGCGCATCATCGCCGCCACGAACAGGAATCTCGAGGACGGCGTGCGCGACAAGACGTTCAGAGAGGATCTGTTCTATCGCCTGAATGTGTTTCCGATCGTCATTCCTCCCCTTCGCGAGCGGGTCGAGGACATCCCCGCTCTCACATGGAGCTTCATCGACGAATTTTCGAGATTGTTCGGCAAGACGATCGAATCGGTTTCGAAGGAGAACCTTCGCGAGCTCCAGCAGTATCCGTGGCCGGGCAACGTACGCGAGCTTCGCAACCTTATCGAGCGCGCGGTCATCGTGGCGACCGACACTCGCCTGGTCGTCCCGGTCCCGCACCTCGGGCAGCGACCCACGCCGCAGGCAGCCATGACGCTGTCAGCGCTCGAGATGGACCACATCCGCTCAGTGCTCGCGAGCACCAATTGGCGTGTGCGCGGAGCCGGCGGCGCGGCGCAGCGGCTCGGCCTCAAACCGACAACGCTCGAGAGCCGGATGGCGAGGCTGGGACTCGCGCGGAAGAAGGCCGGCTGATTTTCACGCTTAAGGACGAAGGCACTGTGGATTTCACATTTGGTCGCTAACGGCCGGACTACAATCGGCGCATCGTCGATCTCGTCGTCGCGGTCATCGTCTCGCCGCTGAGTCCCCCCAGTAGCGGCGTCGAAAGTGTAATTCACACGATGATTCGTCCCCAATCGTTCTTGGACGCGCCCGGACGATTCGCGGTGGCTGCGCTGCTGATCTTCATCGTGCAGCTCGCCTTGATCGCCGGCTTGCTGATTGAACGGACGCTGCGCCGCCGTGCCGAACAGCGCGCGCGCAATGGCGAGGCGCGCTATCGGAGCGTCGTCGACACGCAGAGCGAACTGATTTGCCGCTTTTTGAGGGATTCAACCCTCACGTTCGTGAACGACGCGTACTGCCGATTCTGGAACAAGAGCCGGGCCGAGCTGCTCGGCCGAAAGTTCGCGGAGATGATTCCGTCCTCGGCCCGAGGCGACGTGCTCGATCGCGTGAGTCGTCTCGCGAGCGGCATCGAGTCGCACGAGCATCAGGTGATACTGCCCGACGGAACGATCGGGTGGCAGCACTGGATCAATCAGGCGATCGTGGATGACCGTGGACACGTCCTCGAGCTACAGGGCGTCGGGCGCGACGTCACGGACCGTAAGCGAGCCGAAGAGGCGCTCGCGCTGAGCGAGGCGCGCATCGGAGCCATGCTGCGCGCAATCCCCGACCTGATGTTCCTCTTGGGCCGCGATGGCACGTTTCTCGACTATCACGCGACTGACCCGAAACTGCTGTTCGTGCCACCCGACAGGTTTCTCGGCAGCAAAGTATCGGACATGTTGCCCTCATCAGCAGCCGATCTGATCGTGCCTGCCATCGAACGTGCGTGCGCGATCGAGGATCCCGTCGTCGTCGAATTCGACCTTCCCTTCCATGAGAATCGGCATTTCGAGGCGCGGATCGTGCGTGCGGGCGATGACCGCGTGCTGTGCATGGTGCGCGACGTCACCGATGCACGGCGCTCGATGGAGCTCAATCGCGCTCTTGCGGGCCGTCTGATCGCGAGCCAGGAAGAGGAGCGGCAGCGGATCGCGCGCGAGCTCCACGACGATCTGAGCCAGAAGATCGCGCTTCTGAACATCGAAGTCGATCAGATGGCCAACCAGATCGCCGGAGACGAGGCCCGATCGCGGCTTCGCGAGATATCGACGCGCATTGGAGCGATCGCAGCGGACGTGCACAACCTGTCGCACGAGCTCCATCCGTCGAAGCTGCCCATGATCGGGCTCGCGGCCGCCGTACAGGCTTTGTGCCGCGACGTCTCGCAGCAGGCCGGCCTCGAGGTCGGCTTCACTCACGGCGACGTCCCGCGCGACATCGACGCTAACGTGTCGTTGTGTCTCTATCGGATCGTGCAAGAGGCGCTGCATAACGTCGCGAGGCACAGCCAGGCACGCCAGGCGCTGGTTCACCTGGCGGCCGAAACGGAAACGCTGACCCTGCACGTCGCGGATCGCGGCAAGGGCTTCGATTCGCGCCAAGCTCGCGCCGAGGGTCTCGGCTTGATCAGCATGCGCGAGCGCGTATCGTTCCTGGGCGGCCAGTTCGCCATCCACACGTTTCCCGGCGGCGGCACGCGCATCGGCGTCCGCGTACCGGTATCGCCAGGCGCGCGTGCTGCGTCGTCGGCATCGGCAGAGCCCGCGCGAGAACGACGCGGGCCTGCGGCTCCGCGTGGCTTCGAGGTCTATCCGTACGAACGTCGAGTGGCGCGCAACGATCGCCGTCAACAGCGCGCCTCGTCATAACGTGTGAACTCGCCGCGCAAACCATGTTCTGGCCAGTCGGGTGGCTGGACCTCGCACGATCAAATAAGGGACGAGCACGAGGAGCAGCACGATAATCACCAATTGCAGCGGCCGCAGTCCGCCAAGCACCACGATCTGATACAGAAGGTCCATGGCAACGCCGAGCACCAGCAAACGAGCCACTGAGCGACAGCCTTCGCGCAAAAGGCGACCTCGCGCGTCCGCCTGTGTGAGCAGCGCCCAGTCGTAAGGCGGTCGGCCGGCACGCGCGTCCGCAACGCCGTCGTGGACGGCGCACAGGATCGCGAAGACGGGCTGAAAAAGAAACCGGAACGTCAACGGCCCACCGACGCGCCCGACGAGATCGACCCAGAAGCGCGTAATTAGATCGTCCACGAAGATACCTTCGCACCCGCGATGGTGAACATCAGCGCTTACTTCACGCGCGTGGGGTATGTCGAAAACAGCGCGGCAACGGCCGCCTCGGCCGAACCCTCCAGCATGGCCCGGTGCGTGTCTATCGCCTGGTCGATCCGCAGCCGGAGCAGTCGCCGCCGGCTTCTCGGCTCCAGTAACGTGACGACCAGCGTACCGACCCGATGTGTCGCTTTAAGCCCGTCGCTCGCGTTCGCTCTGAGGTTTGGCGTTCGGCTCAACGAGTAATACGCCGCCAGGACATCGCCTGCACCCGATGCGGCCCGCATCATCCCGAGAGCGCTGAGTTCTCGGTCGACCGCATCCGTCACCGACGCATCGATTCTCTTGTCGTGTACAGGATGACCCTTCGTCCACGAATAGGTGGTGAACTTCGCGAAGTCGACGTTCTTCTCCGCGGTCACGGTGACGCCGTATGTCGGCATTTGTACCGGTGGTCCGCCGTTGACGACGACGCACATGTCCATAGCGACAACGAGTTGCATCATCAATGCTGATCCTTTCCATTCGGCCCTGGCTTAGCGTGCGCGAGGCGCACCGGCTCGTTGCCGTAGTCGTCGAGCACGATGCCGTCCGGCGAAGGCTTGACGCGCCCTGCGCCCACCATTCGGCCCGTGACCGCGTCGTCGCCGTCGAACAGCAGTTCCACGATCGTCAGCTCGTACCCGGCCCGCGCCTTGGCTCGATCCCCGAGAAAAAAGAGCGGCTTGTCCGCGACGAGCACCATCCGCCGGCCTGTCGGTGTCTGCTGCTCGTGTGCGTACCTGATGGCGACCTGGCGAGACTGCAGGTCGATCGTGCCGATGGAAGGAAGCGCCCGCAGCGTGTTGAGAAAAGCGGCGTATCCGTTGTACTTCAGCGCATCCATCGCGCGCTTGTGGCGCGTCTCCTCCATCAGACGATCGACGTGAATGGTCACGCGGGAGGTCACCGTCGTCGTGTCGCCGTTCGCGGTCGCCTCGAGTGTCAGGCTGAACGGATATTCACCGGACGCGTGCAGAAGACTCGAGAAGCAGATGACAACGCCGGCGATCTGCCGGATACGGTTCGACGCCGTCACACGATCTCCACCGTGCAGGCGTAGTACCCGCGCTCACCCGATGCGCCGAACAGCGTCACGGTCGCCTTGTATGAACCCGCCGGCAGCGTGCGAAATGTCACGCGTGTCGTTCGCGCCGCGTGGTCACCATCCAACGGACGCGTCGAGCTCGTTGAAAACTCCTGCGACTCGATCGTGAACACCACGGACCGGTTGGCGGCATTCGGCTCGATGAAGGCCTCGACGACGACGGCGGCGGGCGCGGTGGCCATGGTCGGCGAGACCCGGCCGGCAAAGACCTCCCGACCGTCGACCGGGCAACCCAGAGCGAAGACGGCCAGAACGCACAAGGCCAAACCTATCGGCCGTGCTCGCATCGCAGACTCCTTTTGCAGCTGACGCGTATTCGTGCTGCAGATCGGGCGCCAGACCATTTGTCGGTTTCCACAGCAAATGCACGGGGAAAGTCGCGTTTTGATGCTGGCAGGTTCTTCGCGACCCTCCGCGGGCTCGGAGCCGCTCCGACACGGCGGACCGCGCCGCTTTCAAATCAAATCAGCGGCATTCGCGGAATGAGGCCTTGGCGTGGAAGGGCGGGGAGGCGATTCCGGGGGCTGGGCACCGCCGGGCCGAGCGCGAAATGTGAAAAGGTCGCTTCGGCGCCGTCCGTCAGGGGCAGGCGCCGACCGCGGCTACGCTGTGCGAGAGCCCATCAATATCCAGGAAGCCGACGCTCGCCCCGAGCGATTGTGAAGGCCAGAACGACGCGAGCGGCAGGTTAATCGAGATCGCCGTCGTGGTTCCGGCCAGCACTCGGATGTTTCCGAGCGGGTTCGTCAGCTCGGCGCTCGGAACGGGGATCATCGGTCCGCCCACATTCGACCCGTTGATCATGTGGATCGTCACTTGTTGAAGGTCAACGGGGACCGACGCTGAAATGACGACCTGACAGACCTGGACCGACGTCGTCGCGCCCACGAACGAAACAGAGGGCGGCCGCTGCTCGGTCGGCGCTCCGATGGACGCTTTGACCATCGATCCCGTCGTCGATGCAGCGGCCGGGCTCGTCACGACGCCCGTTCCGTCGCAGGCCCAGAGGGCCAGTGCACACGTTGCGGCGACGCCTCCGTACACTCTCCGTCGCATGAGACCTCCGATCGGCTGATCTCAAGCAGATTCTGAGCCATGTTCGTCGGTCTTCAGATCAGGTTGGTAGCCTGTCGCTGCGCTTGCGAACGAAGCCGCCATCGGGTGCTCGCTCGAGAAACCGCAACTCGAGGAGCGCCTTGAGGACCTCGTCGCTCAACACAGTGTCCAGTCCCCACAGCCGCTGCACCTGGCGCAGCGTCAGGTGCAACGACGGAATTTCGAGATAGGCCCCGCGAACCATCCTGATCCAGTACGGGATGCTGATCTGCGGCTGCGACACACTCGAAGCGCCCGACGAAATCCCATAGACAGTTGTCTGTGTGCTCATCTCGTATCCTCCAGGCAAAGGTGGATGATGGAAAGCGGGGCATCCGCGATGACATACCTCTACTCCGTTCAAATGGAGTGCCCTCCGAGCACGCGTGTGATTCGCGCGATCCTTCCTCGCGTCGCGTGAGGGGTGCCGTTCGAGACGCCGCACTGCGCGGCTGCAAGGCGATTGCCGCTGTGACAGGCACGCGTTTAGCAGTGACGTCGCCATCTACGAATGGCAGTACCGACGACAAGAGAACGTCGACGATCGCGTGGAATGGTGACATGCTCGATCGCCTTGCGCTCGTGCTGATCGTGATGTGCGTTCTTCCGTCCGCTGCGCGCGCGGCGGATCCGACCGCGTCGACAGCAGCCCCGGCGCAAGCATGGGGCATCGACATCTGGGGACTCAGCTATCACGTGAATCGTCGCATCGACTACAACGAGACCAACTGGGGACTCGGCGTTCGCCGCTATGCTCGACCGTCGTGGAAATGGCTTGGCGACAATTCCCATAACCGCGTTTTCGTCGATGGCGACGCCCTTCAAGACAGCAATCGCGGTCTCATGCTGGCGCTCTCAGTTGGAGCCGAGTACGAACTGACCCGGGTCCCGGGCGGATGCCGCCTCTTTGCCGTAGGCGCTCTCACGGTCGCGCATTACGCGAACGCGATCACCGGCGTGAACGATGTCAGGTTCGGACCGGTGCCGGGCGTGGCGATCGGCTGCGGTCGTATCAAGGTCAATTCGATGGCGATCTTCAGTCCGTCGACTCAGCCCCTCGCGGCCGTCGTCGCGATGATGACGATCATGTTCAAGACACCTTAGCTCGGCCCTTGCCGAGGCTGTCGTCAATGCTGCCGGCGCAGCACGTTGTCCATGATCGACCATCGTGGCCGCTTGCGTTCAGCGTCACGGCCTAAAATCCAATGCGCGAAGAGCTCCGCGATCGTGTCGTCTTTGCGCTTCAGCTCGATCCACGTATCGACCATCGCGGCCATCTGACGATCGCGGCCGGCAATCACATACGCGAGCGGTACCTTGAACGGACGCGGCTTTGGCACCGCGACCGAGTACTCGGGATGCATCAGCGTATACGCCGAGCCTCGCTCGGCGGTTACCACGATCGCGTCGACGGTCGGAGCGTGCGGCATGAACATCTCGTCCATCCGATCGAAAGGGACGACCTCGACGTCGGTCAGCTCTTCGCGAATCTTCTTGATGAAGTACGGGGCGCGGGGTATGGCGAGTCGAAGGTGCCCCATCGCACGGACGCTCGACCAATCCGAGAAGGCGGTCAGCAGGTGATCCGGGACGACGAACGCGACGGTCTCGTCAAGATACGGCGACGAGAATTGCACGTGCAGCGACCGGTCCGCCGTCACGGCCACGCCCGACATGACGAGATCGCACGCGGACGCATCGAGCCCGGAATCGAGAATCGATCGATCGACCGGCACCAGGTCGGCGCGGACTCCCAGATCGCGGGCCAGCTCGAAGGCCATCTCTACGTCGAAGCCGACGAGCTCGCCTCGAGAGTTGAAGAATGCGTACGGCAGGCTATCGTCGAAGTACCCGACGCGCAGGACGCCGGTTTCGCGCACGCGATCGAGAACCGACGCCTTGACGGTCTCCATCGGCGGCACGTGCTCGCCTCGACGGAACGTGCGGCCGGTGCCCGGCGCGCGCAGCAGCCCCATGCCCGTCAGCAACACATCTTTCTGGTACGGCCGATTCAGCTCGAATTGAAGCAGCGCGCGTATGCCGCCGGTGACGCCCGCGGTCAGCAGCAGGGTAATGCACGCGAACCGAAACAGCTTGCGGCCGTTGAATGCGAGCGTTCCCGCGACGGCGCACGTTCCGAGCACGGCGACGGTCACCGTATGCACGGCTGCCAGCAGCGCGCCGAATCGCGCGTTGACGATGCCGGAGGTCACGAAGAGACGGAACGTGTCCGCTGGAATCCGCAGGAGATCGAGAAGGAACGGCACCGCGGCATTGACGCTGCCGAACATGACCAGCAGCCCGGTGGCCGCCAACCGCGGGTATTCGCGGAACGGCACGGGCGCATCCGCGAGCCATCCGGCGAAGAGCACGAAGCTCAGGGACAGCAGCTTGCCGGTATGCGGAAAGTTGAACGATGCGGGGAGGATGACGTCGGTCGCGGCCTCCTGCTCCGCATCGACGTGCGCGTAATCGCGCATCAGCGCCTTCGCCTGTTCCGTGAGCAGCGGCAGCACGGCGAACAGGCTCGTCGTCATGAACGCCGTCACGAGCGCATCGCGGGTCCGAGAGATCAGCGCACGATATGGCACCGGCGTCAGCGCCGCGACGAGGCCCGGCAGCACCCACAGGCTCAGGAGCAGCGACACGCCGACGTAGCCGACCAGATAAACCTGCATGCGTTGCAGTTCGTCGACACTGAGCGTGCCCGCGACGACGGCGGCGATCGCAAATACGCCGATCGGTGTCAACGCCACGATGAAGCTGGTCGCCTTCGCCACCGCGAGTCCGATCGTCGCGAGCACGTCGAGCAACAGCGCCTTCTTGGGGATGCCGATGAGCGCGACGCCGACGACGATGCTGAACAGCACGACGGCCGGAACGACGTTGTTGGCCAGCGAATAAAACGGATTGGTCGGAATATAGAGGTTCAGGAGATCGAACGGTTCGCGCTCCTGGAGCAGCGTCGTGCTGAAGAACGATGCGTTCTGATTGTGCGGGAACGTCAGGGGAAAAAGCAGGACCGCGGAAAGCGCGAGCGCCCAGAGCATCGCGAGGATGAGGCCGACTCGCTTGCCGATCGCCCACGCCTGCTCGGCGTCGAGCGCGCCGAGCCCACCGATGATCGATACGGTCACATAGGGCAGGACCGTCATCTGCAACAGCTTGATGTAGGCGTCGGCGACGATCTGCAGCACCGACGTGCGCTCACCGATGAACAATCCCAGCGCCACGCCGGCCGCGATTCCGACCGCGATGTGCGCCGACGGCGACCGCCCCGTCGGCCCCGCGCGTGTCGTCTGGGTGATCGCCACGCTCCGGTCCGCTACCGTGATGCGTAATAACGTGCGACGAGCGCGGTCACGTCATCTTCGCCGCCGGAGGCGATTGCCAGGTTGACGAGCGATCGACACAGTTCGTCCGGGGACTGCTCCGACGCGAGAATCCTGCCGATCCGCTCGTCGTCGACCACGTCGGTCAGGCCGTTCGTGCAAACCAGCACACGATCGTCGTCTGAAAGCTGAATCCGCTCGATGTCGATCGTCGGTCCGACCGATCCCGGCAGTCCGATCGCGTTGGTCACAATGTGCGCGATGTCGCGGGCCGCCGTGGTCGCGTCCCGGAGCGGCGGCGCTCACCAGTCCGGTCGTGTGACGGCCGCTCGCGGTGCGGTCGCATGTCAGCCGCACCAGGTGTCCGCGGCGGGAGAGATAGGCCTTCGAGTGGCCGACGTGGGCCAAGAAGAGGTCGCGCCCGGCGCCGAAGGCGGCCGTCAACGTCGTGTGGTCGGCCCGCCCCATGCCCACATGACGGCGGGAGGTGACGCTGACGTCGATGTGCTGGTACCAGCGTTCAGCCCGGTCCATGATCTCCCGCGCGGTGGCGTCGTCGATGCGGAGATTCCAGTCTCCGAACCGGCGCACCAGGTACGCGAGCGTGGCAATCGCGAGATGGCGGACAGCCGGGCAGGCTCCCCCGTCCGCGCCGCCGGCGACGACCATCGCGTAACCATATTCGTCGAAGCGCGGAGTCATCAGGTCGGGCGGGAGACTCGTCATCAGCGCCTCCTGATGACGGTCCATCCGAAGGATCAGATAGTGGTCCTCGCTGACGGGCTTCAATCGCCGGCGATGCGACTGCGCTCCGAACGTCACCTGCAAGGTCGTGGAGGGGCACGCCCCATCGGCGATCACAGCTCAGTCTTCCCCGCCTGATGCGCCAGCGCCTGCAGGCGGCGTCGGAGTCCAAACGCGACGCCGAGCCAGCCGCACGCAAACACGACGTTGAAGGCCGCAAAGCCACCGACGGTCAGCGCCGGTCAGTTCGCCGGTGTACACGACGCCCGCCTGCAGGACGTCGCCCGCCCGCACGCAGAACGAATCGACCGCCTGCTTCGCCTTGTATTTCGTCTCGCGGCTCGTCGGCAGCCAGAGCGCCTGCATGGTGGTGTTGCCGAGCGAGTAGCTCGATGGCGTTGTCGGCGATCTTCAGCATGCGGATCGCCTCGAACGACGGCGCACGCAGCATCATCAGGTAGCTCGTGAGCGCGACGATCGGGTGGATGAAGAGCGATCGGCCGACGCCGAGAAACTTGAACAGCCGCGACACGACGAAGAGCTGCAGCAGAAGGCCGATCAGGTTGACGTAGCCGAAGTAGCTGCTGTAGGTCTCGCCGATGAACTGCTGCCGCGCCGCAGCGCTTGCCGGGCCGGCGCCGTACATGGTCGCGGCCGCGTTCACGACGTACGTGCCGAACAGGTACTCGCCGGAGGTGTTCACGACGTTCAGCAGCAGGACGAGCGCCGCGATCAGCAGAGATACCGGTCCGCGAAGATCAGCTTGAACCCGCTCGGGCCCGGCCGCGAGCTTCTCGTCGACGCGTTTCGACTGGGTCGTCGCCGCGCGCCGTGCGAGCCGATCGATCGGCCGCACCAGGACGACGCAGACGACCAGGCTCACAGCGCCGCCGATGAGCAGCCGCGGGGCGCCGAACTTCTCGACGAGCTGCCCGGCGCGAAGCGAACCGACCCACGCGCCCAGGCTGCTGCCGACGCCAATCAGCGGGAAGAGCCGCTTGCCCTGCTCCTCGGTGAACAGGTCGGCGGCAAACGCCCAGAACTGCGCGATCACCATGACGTTGAAGATGCCGAGCCAGAGGAAATACACGATGCCGATGTGCAGGCCGACGTCCGAGCGCCAAGAGGAACAGCACCGAGGTTGCTCGCGAAGAACAGCGTCACCCACTGCACCAGCTGCATGCGGTTGACGCGCGACGCGAACGCGCTGTACGCCGGCACGATCAGCAGGAGCAGCAGCGCCTGGCCCGCCGACGAGTAGCTCTTCACCTCGGCGCCGCCTTCGCTGAGGATGAACATCTCGCGCGCCGTCTTCAGCAGGTAGTACCCGCCGAGCACGAGGAACATCGTCAGCGTCATCAGCAGCGCGCTTGCCGGCCTCGCCGCGGCGGACGTCGGCGATCGGCGACGAGCAGGCGCTCGAGCCAACCTTTCTCAGGCTCTCGCGTCGATGTTCGTGTAGGACCGGGCGCCGGCCGCGCGATCATCGCGAGGCCTTCGCCGCACCCGGTGAGACCCCCGCGGCGCGGTTTCCCCTCGGGCAGGCGCTCGAGGCCGACGAGCTTCCAGCCGTCGCCCGTGCGGCGGAAGACGATCGCGCACCGGCTCGCTGCCACGACGGGTGGGCCGCGCTGTCGGCGGCGATGTCGATCTCGATGAACGTGCCTGCCGCGGCCGACGACAGTCCCGGCGGCACGCGTCATCGACGTGGTCGTGCTTTCGCGTCTCCGCGATCGGCCGTGTCTCGCCGGTCGCGTTGTCGAACCGGGACCAGGCGGCGCGGTACGCGGACGGCGCCTCGGCGAATCCGCGCGGCGACGGCCGCGTTCTCGAAGGTGAGCCGCGCCGCTCGCGTCGAGCCGCGGATCGACGATCGGATTGATGGCCGGCAGGTAAGCGCGCCCGATCGCGTCGCGACGCTTGATCAGCACGGCCGCGAGGTGGCGCTTCGGCCGCCGGATCGCTGTACTGCCCGGTGTGCACCGCCGCGCGGATCAGATCGTCGCTGAACGCCATCACCCGCCGCGCCGCCCAGAACGCATCGTCGGCGCGCAGCTCCATGTAGGCGGTCGACGGGCGTCTGCGGCTTCCAGGTCGTCGGATCGAAACGGTCGCCTTCGAAGACGCCGATCGACGGGTACTCGGTGTACGGCACCGTCTGCCACGGGCTCAGCGCGAACCCGAACGTCAGTAGTCGGCGACGTCTCGACGTCCGGCGTCGTAGAAGTACTCCCAGCCCATGTCCCATTCGTGCGGATTGTTCGCCATGCCGAAGGTCGAGCCGACGTCCTGCAGGTAGTGCTTCACGATGGCCCGGCCGTCCTCGTCGACGAGCGCGTCGAGCGTGTTGCCGGCCTTGAGGTCGACCAGGTTCGTCCACGCGCCGAAGACGCGGAGCGCGCGCAGCTCGCGGCGGTGCTCGTGCGGCACGAGATCGTTCGGATCGTCGGAGCGCGTGCCCGCGTAGCGAAACGGCCCGAGGATCGTTCCCGGAAGCAGGCGCGCCGGCCGACGCCCGGTAGGTGCCGTCGGCGTTGCGCGCCGGCGCGCTCGAGCACCCGGCTGATGTCGTCGTGCGTGAACGGCGTCCTCGCGCCGGACGGCCGCTTGATCGTCGCCTTCGGATCGATCTCCGACGCGCGCCGGATCGAACGTCGTGATGAAGGTCTCGACCTGGTTGTAGCCGAGCGCCCAGAACAGCTTCGTCGCGATCTCGACGTCGCGCCGCTGCCGCCTTCGTGGATACGCGGGCTGATCGAACTGCAGGAACCACGTCTCGACCGTTGGCGTCCGTGCCGTGAAGCCCGGGTTCGTGCCCGCCGACTTCTCCCGCAGCGAGCACCCATTTCTCCGGCGCCGGCGGCGCGTCGGAGTTCGGCGCCGCGCGCCAGCTGCTCGGACGTGATCGTCGTCGCGCCGATGCGGTTGGTGAACCAGCTCGAGTCGGGCACCTCGTCGATCGGTGTTGATGTTGCCGGCGCGCGTGTTCGACGGCTGGCGACGCGCCGTGACGAACAGGTTGTAGGAGTACTCGATAGAACAGGTCGATGTCGAGCGGCTTGGCGCCCGCGGCACTGCGGCTCTCCGGCTCCCGCGCGATCGGGATCGTCGTCGTAGAACCGCGGAGCGCTGCCGGATGCGCCAGTCGCGGCGACAATCCGCGATGGCGATCGACAGGCTGGCGATGGATCTGCGCATGAGGATCTCCTCAGAACACCTCGGATGCGGCGAACACGAGTCCGAACCCTTCGTTGCCTTTCGCCAATTCGATCCGCAGCGGCGTCGCCATCGGGCCGTGGAACCGGAAGCCGATGCCGCCGTCAGCCTTCATGCCCGTTGCAGATCGAGGTCGCTCCGTCGCGCCGCGACCTTGCCGGCGTCGTAGAAGAGCGCCATCGTCGAGGAACCGATTGACGATGACGCGCCACTCGGCCTGCAGCAGCAGGCTGTTGAGATCGCGGAGGCGCCAGCTCGTATACGCGCGCAGGTCTGACCCGCCGCCGAGCGACGGCATCATGAAGAACGGAATCTGCTGCGCCGCTCTTGCTGTATGTCGTCTGCGCCGAGCGCGTGAAACGACAGCACCCACGCGTCGCGCAGGATCGGGAATGTGCTGGATCGCCTCGTAATCGATCTGGTTGAAGCCGTACTCGCCTGTCCTGGTCGGTGTAGTCGTGGACGGTCACGCCGTAGAATCCGCCGCGCCGCGCGTAGCCGCGCGCGGGCCGCGAGTCGAGGCCGACCGTGACCTGCGTGTGCCAGTAGATCGGCTGCGCGCCGAGCCCCGGAAGCGTCTGCGGCGTGTACACCTGTTCAACCGACGGCACGTTGCCCGATCCCTCGGCCTGCTTCCACTGCGACACCTCGAACGCGCCGCGGACGAAGAAGAGTCGCCGCGCCGGAAACACTTCGAGATGGGCAGACGCATACGGCTGCTGAAAGCTGTAGTTCGCCCGGTTGTCCTTCGACGTCGACATGCCGAGTCCGTAGAAGCCGACCTGCGGTCGCCTCGCGCCAGCCGCCGAGCAACGTCAGGGTCCCGCGTTGCGCGAACAATCCCGGCGCGATCGAACTCCGTCTCGATGCGCTTGTATCCGGAGAACGTGATGCTGCCGCGGACGTCCAGCACGTTGTACGGGCTGACGTAAGTCGCGTATCCCGCGCCGAGCGTGAACCCGCCGCCGGAATAGGCGTTCTGCCAGAACGGATGCCAGTGTCCCTGCTGTGTAAGAAACATGTCCGAGAGCCGCGTGACGTACGCCTCGGCTTTGCCCGGCGCCGCCGGCGACAAGCGCGCGGCCTTCTCGCTCTCGGCTTGCGCAATCGCAGCCTCGCGCGAATCAGGGTTTCCCGCCTGTTCGGTCGCGGCCGCGCCGGCGTTCGGCACCTGCGCTGATGCGACGCCGGCGCCGGCGACTGCAATGAGAAGGACGAACGCAACGGCACGCCTCATGGCTACCTTAGCGCCGTGACGAGCACGCCGCCTCCGCCAGGAACGGCGAGCGGCGCGAACGACACGCGCGCATCGCGCAGGTGGATGGTCACTGTCCGTCCGGATGCCAGCCCCACGGCGGCGCCGAACACCACGTCGCTCGCCCAGTGCTGGTTGGCCGCCACGCGCGACGCGGCGGTGTAGGCCGCCGCCGCGAAAGCCGAAGACCCCGAACTTCCAGCCGAAATGCTCCTGCAGCACCATCGCCGTCGCGAACGACGTCGACGCGTGGCCGGACGGAAACGATCGCGGATCGCCGTTCGGTCGCGTACGGTCGGTCGCGAACTTGATCGCGTACGTCCAGCTGACGACAGAAATCTGCGCTCGAAGCAGGTCTCGGCCCATGTCGGCGATGGGCCCGCTTCCAGCAGCGGCGCCGATCGCCCAGACGCCCATCGCGACGGGCACGTGCAGCAGCTGTGACCCGTACGTGGCGCCGCCGGGAAGCGACGGATTGTTGTCCTTGGCCCACTGCGACAGATTGTCGTCAGCCGCGTGCACAGCCAGCGCCGCGAGACCGCCGGCGCCGAGCGACAGGGCGTTCTCCTTCGAGAAGAAGTGCACGTAGTCGCCGCCCACGTCGCGCACGAAACGCATCGCCCATCCTCGTTCAGTGGACGACTGTTCGGTCGACGCCGCGCTCGACGCCGCGTCAACATCCGGCGGCGCCGTGGCGATGAGAGGTGCGCTTGCTGTCTGCGCGGTTCCGAGACGCGCGCTCAGCACGCACATCGTCACCACGATGGCGAGCGTGCGAATGGCTTTCATGATCGTGCACGGAGTATGAGCTGCGCGCCGTCGGTCTTTTTCACCGTTCCGTCGCGGCTCGCCCGTACGATCGCTTCGATGCTTACTGTGAACACTTGGCTATCTCACGATAGGTCGTTCAAATCAGCACGTCCCGTGCCACGCTAACCGGCTCGCATCACGCGACAGGTCCGCGCGATCGATGGAGAATCCGCGCATTGTTCGAGCAGAGGTAATCCGCGCGTGCGGATCACCTCCGATATGTTGGGCGTGTGGGTTCCGAGAGGCCGGGGGTTTCAGGACTATCGCGGCCGCAGCCGCCTCAACGATCAACGCCGTCGGATTATTGTGTTGGAGGCGCGCGGCCGTGGCGATGGTGGTGTGAGGCCGAGTCGTCACGATCACGCCGATGCGCGTCGTCCCGCTCGGCCCTGGTTCTCCTGTCGCTGCCGATCACCACCGGACTCCGAACGTCAATGGCCAGTACGCCGCGTTGGCACTGCATCCGTTCACGCACTGCGTCGTGGCGCTCGTCGAGCCTTGCGTCGTGACCGTCGGACCCCAGACGTAGTGGTAGCGCGACTCGACGTAGAACTTTGCTTCGTGGCCGAACGTGATGCCGCCGCCGAAGTCGATCCCGAAGTCGTTGGACGAGCGATCGCCGATGATCTGATCGACCGAGACCGCCGCCGGATAGCAGACATACCAGTAAGGATCGCAGTAGGTCGTATACCCGACGCTCGGCGATGTCAGCTCGACAGTGCGATGGTAGATGCCCGCACCACCGAGGACGTACCCGCCGATCCCGTTATCGTTGCTCTGACCGCGATACACCACGTTGAATGAGCCGACATGCATGTGATGGTTGCTCTCGATCACCCCGTTGGTGACCTGCGCGGCGATGGGTGTCGCGGTGAGGCTGATATTCTTCTCGGGGCCATTCATGCGCGTGTACATGTACTCGGCCTGCAGGCCCCAATGGTGGTTCATGTTGAACGTCAAGCCGATCGCGCCGTTCCACCCGGCGTCGAAATCGTTCTTGAAATTTGTTTCGGGGAATGTCCAGCCGAAGCCGATATTGACGTCGACTGGTCTGTAGTCCTGTGCGCCGGCTCGACCCACCGCAACGAATATTACGAACAACGCCGCCAGTAGCTGCTTCCGCATGGAACACACTCCTCAGTCAAGAGAGCAACGAAAATTCGTCAATCGGTGGCCGCCGTAGGCTGCTGAGCACCAAAGGTGCCAAGGACCGAAATCGCCGCGGGCACGCTGCCGAATCTTCGTGTTTCGCGCGCGCAATCGCGTCCGCGCCAGATGTCGCATCGAAATCGAGGACGAGCTGCAACGTCCGAAATATCGTGGGGCGACGGCGAGTTGGGCCACTCCGATGGAGGCGCGCATCACGAATTCGCAGGACCGAGCGTTGACGATGGGCGGGACCGGGCGTTGCATTCATATTAAGAAGCGCCGTGGCTAACGTGACGATCAGCGACGCCGATCGCCACACGCACGAACACTCATTTCGACGCGAGCGTGAGACCACGTCGTGGCGGGCTGCGTGCGGATACCTGAGGTCAGAAATGCCGTGGCGCGCGATGACGATCGCGGCCGGCTGAGAACATCGCAGAGAGCATGCTCCGATATCGCGTATGGACGAGTCTGACCCACTCACCGTGTCATCGGATGGCAACGCCCATCGCCTCCCGGCTATAGCCACGCCGAATCCAAGCGATCCGCTGGACGTGCTTCGCGGCGTGTTCGAACGATCGCCGCACGGAGTCATCGTGCTTGCGGACGACGGCACGATCCTTTTCGCGAATGCTCTGGCCTCCGCCATTTTCGACTACACGCTCGGCGAGTTAGTCGGCGCGCCGCTCTCGCGCCTGCTGCCGGGACACGTGCCGGCCGCGGATGATGCTCGATGGACGGGCTTCTGGAATGAGCCGCACGGCGCCGCGATGATCACCGGCCGGACCATCGGCGGCATGCGCCAGGACGGCGTGACGGTGCCGGTCGAAATCAGTTTCAGCGTGCTTGCCGAGGGCACGACGCGCTACACGATCCTGTCGATCGTCGACATCACCGAACGGCTCAATCTCGAAGCACGCCTCGCCGCGGCGACCTACGCGCACCTGGGCTTCCAGCGGCTCATCGCCGATGTCGCCGCCTGTTTCAGCACAGTCGATGCTCCGGCCGTCGACGATGCGATCACTCAGACGCTTGGTCAAATTGGCGAGACGCTGCAGCTCGAGTGGTCCGTGCTGTGGCGGTGGAGTTCCGGCGAGGCCGACGTGCACGCGGTGGATTACTCCGCGCATCCCTCGTCGCCCTCGCCTCCCGAACCGATTCCTGTCGCATCGATCCCGTTCGTCATCGGCCGCCTGCAGGCCGGCCACTCGTGCGACTTTGCAGCGTTGGACGATTTACCCGAGCCGGATCGCGATGCGTTTCGTCGCTGCGGCCTTCGCTCCGGAACGCTGATTCCTCTTACGACGGCTGTAGATCCTGAACCTGTGTTGTACGCCCTCGCGCTCGGCTCGACGACGCGCGATCAAGAGTGGCCGCCGACGATGGTCGAAGGTCTGCGCCTGATCGCCGGCGTGATCAGTCAGGCGCTTGCGCGACAAGCGGCTCACAACGCGCTGCAGGAGGCGCTCGACGAGATCCGCCGGTTGCGCGATCGGGTGGCGTTGGAGAACACGGATCGCCAGCGTGATGTGAAGATGCTGCGGACCTCGAGTCCGCTGGTTGCCGACAGCGCCGCCATCCAGCGGGTCGTCGCGCAAATCGAACAGGTGGCGCCGACGCCCGCCACCGTCCTTCTGCTTGGCGAGACGGGGACCGGCAAGGAAGTCATGGCGCAGGTGATTCACGACCTGAGCCCTCGCCATAAGCGGCCCATGATCCGCGTGAGCTGCGCGGCCATTCCAACCTCACTCATCGAAAGCGAGCTGTTCGGCCGCGAGAAAGGTGCATATACGGGAGCGCTGTCGCGGCAGATTGGCCGATTCGAAGCCGCCAACCAGTCGACGCTGTTCCTCGACGAGATCGGCGATTTGCCGATGGAGGTGCAGGTCAAGCTGCTCCGCGTGCTGCAGGAGCGCGTCATCGAGCGTCTGGGCAGCACGCAGCCGATCAAAGTCGACGTCCGCATCATCGCGGCCACGAACCGGAATCTCGAGGACGCGTGTCCAGAACAAGACCTTCCGCGAGGATCTCTTCTATCGCCTCAACGTGTTCCCCGTCGTCGTTCCCCCGCTGCGCGAACGGGTCGAGGACATCCCTGCGCTGGTCTGGAGCTTCATCGAGGAATTTTCGAAGTTGTTCGGAAAGACGGTCGAGACGATCTCAAAGGAGAGTCTTCGCGATTTGCAGCGCTATCCCTGGCCGGGGAACGTCCGCGAACTCCGCAACGTCATCGAACGCGCCACCATCATGGCGAGCGGCCGTCAGCTCGTGGTGGAAGCCCCGCTGCTCGGCGAACGGCCGATGCCCCAGACCGCCATGACCTTGACCGAGCTCGAAGTCGAGCATATCCGCGCCGTGCTCAAGCTCACCCACTGGCGCGTCCGAGGATCCGGCGGCGCGGCGGAACGCCTGGGCATCAAGGCGACCACGCTCGAGAGCCGGATGGCGAGGCTCGGCATCGAACGGAAGAAAGCCAGTTGAGTCTTCCTCGTCAGAATTTCCACCCGAGCGTGATGCTGACGCCGAAGTCGTTGTTCTTGCGATCGGCCGGCGGATCGTCGTCGAAGCTGTCGAACCCGTTCAGGCTCCAGTAGAAGTTCTTCAGAAACTCGTGGCGCCATCCGCTCTGCAGTTCGAGGCGGACCCGCTGCCGCCCACTGAGATTGAAATACGAGACGATGCTGTTGGTGATCTTGAAGTCTTCGTGCCCGGGCGTGAAGAAATCCATCTGCCCACCCACGGCGGCTTCCGGCGACTGACTGGCCGGCTCGCCCGAGTACTGTTCATGCGTGTACGCGATGCCGCCGTAACCGGACCAGAGGCGATGACTCGTGTGCACGAAGTCGCGGCCGATGCCGGCCCCGGCGATCGCTCGGAGGTCGAGGGAGAGCTCATGGTTCTGCTGAAACTGGCCCCACGCCACGGTGTACCAATGATCGGACATCGATCGATTGGTACTCACGCCCAGACTGTTTCGCGAGGTGGCATCTTCGTTCTCTCGAATCGTCACTTGCGAGGCGATGCTCGTCGTGAACTGGTAGCTGCGGACCTCGATACGTGGCGGCGCCGTTCAACGTCCAATGGGTTTCGAGGTCGGCCTGCACGAATGAAAACCCAGCGTCGACGCTGCCGTCGAACCGAGTCCAGAGCCTCTCGCCGATCGGGGCCATTCGGACCAGATCATCGAGCGCCACCGACGTCGTCCCGCCGGCGACGAGCGCCAGGATCATCCTGCCCGGCGGTGACGCCCTCGGCGAGCCGAGGTAGTGCTCGCCGGACCTGAGTTGCACGTCGAACTCGCGCGGGCTCACAAGGGCCACGACCTCTCCCCAGTGCACCGACGCTTGTCCCAGCGGATCGGTGCTGATCGATAGAACGCTCCGATCGAGGCGCTTGATCTCGCATGTGAGGCGGTCGCCGCTCTTCAGATAAATGACGTCGACCTTGCCCGCGGCGTCGAGCGACCGTCCGAGCAGGAGCAGCAGGCACGTTGTGAGCACCCGCGCGGCGCCGCGGAGATTCGAGATCTCGGAGCGACTCCTGCCGGTCGGAGTCAGATCCGGTCGCGTCGGGTTCCCCACACTGCGGCCGCCGCCGTAGTCCTTGTGTAAAGCTGCGCCAAAATCCGTTCGCCGGCTGATCCGAGTGGATGGCATGCAGACTGCTCTTCCGCCGACAGGACCGAGCATCACATATTCCACTTTGGAACGATGCAATCGGACTGAGTAGACACAATGCTCTCGACGCGCGTGCGAATGACGATTGAATGGTTCGTACCGCTTGGACAGACTCGTCCCATCACGATGGCTCTGCATTCCGTGGCGGCGGAAACGCGAGCAACGCGGCGGCTGTGTCGGATGTTCGGTCGCGACCGACATCGGCAGCCGCGGCACGATTCGCTATACCGAGGAGTGGTTAACTGAAGAGGACTTGCGGCGCCGAGTCCGCTCCGAATCCTTCGCCCACCTCGTCGCACTGATGGAGAACGCCACCGAGGCTCCGCGGATCGAGTTCACGCTCGCGCACGAGACGCGGGGACTCGACTTCCTCGACGAGGTCCGCGCATCCGCCCCGTGATCGAGGCCCATCGGTCAGGCAGGAGATCCGCAATGCAGAGTCAGCGTCGCGTGTCGCATGTGCTTGCGGTCGTCGTGAGCGCGTGCGTCGTCGTTCAATCGTCGATTGCGCCGGTCCTGATCGTGCGGGCCGCCGAGCCGCCGGCGGCTACCCCGGCCGCACCGGCGCCAGACGTCGACGGCGGCTGGCCTCGCGACTACGCGACGACGAGCGGCGGAACGGTCCGGGTGTTTCAGCCGCAGGTGGCGAGCTGGGACGGACAGCGTCACATGGTCGCGTACGCCGCCGTGTCGTACAGCGCGAAGGGCGCCGCGAATCCCGCGCTCGGGACCGTCACGATCGAGGCCGACACCTCGGTCGCCGTCGCCGAGCGGCTCGTCGACCTTCACCCAAATCAAGGTCACCGAAACGCACTTCTCCAGCGTGTCCAACGATCAGCTGCGGGAGCTCACGTCCGCCATTACCAATGATGTCCCGCAGGGCTCCCAGGTGATTGCGCTCGACCGCGTGCTGGCGCGGCTCGACAAGAGTCAGATCGTTCCGAAGAACGTCGAGGGCGTGAAAGCCGATCCGCCGGTCCATCTTCTACAGCACGTCGCCGGCGGTCCTCGTCAACCTCGATGGCGATCCGATCTGGAGCCCGATCAAGGACAACGATCTCAGGTTCGCCGTCAACACCAACTGGGATCTCTTCGAGCACGCTCCGACGAAGACCTTCTTCCTGCGCGACGACAAGAGCTGGCTGAAAGCCGCTGACGTGAAGGGACCGTGGAAGCCCGCGGGCAAGCTGCCGGACAGCTTCGCGAAGCTGCCCGCCGACGACAACTGGAAGGACGTGAAGGCGGCGCTGCCCGGTCGGGCGCTGGCATCGGCACCCAAGGTGTTCGTCAGCACGACGCCGGCGGAGCTGATTCTGCGTCAAGGGCGCGCCGAGCTATCTGCCGGTGACCGGCACTCGCCTGCTCTGGGTCACCAACACCGACAGCGACGTCTTCAGGCTCGGCAAGGACGGTCCCGTGTACTTCCTGGTCTCGGGCCGCTGGTTCTCCGCTGCCGGATTTCAAGGGTCCGTGGACATTCGCCACGCCGGATCCTGCCAGAAGATTTCAAGAAGATTCCGCTCTCGCATGCGCGCTCGCGCGTGCTCGCCTCGGTGCCCGGCACCGACCAGGCGGCCGAAGCGGTGCTGCTGGCGCAGATCCCGCAAACGGCGCGCGTGGACAAGAAACAGATCAAGGCGCCCGAGGTGCAGTACGCAGGGCGAGCCGCAGTTCGAGCCGATCCCGACGACGAGCGTCTCGCGGGCGACGAACACGGACAAGGACATCATCAAAGTCGGCGACCTCTACTACATGTGTTTCCAGGGCGTCTGGTTCATGGGCCGCAGCCCGAACGGGCCGTGGGAAGTGACCGGGTCGGTGCCGAAGCAAGATCTACGAAATTCCGGTCAGCTCGCCGTCCTACAACGTCACGAACGTCACCGTCGTCGAGGACAACAGCGACGCCGTGGTGTTCGCGACCGCCGCGGCGTACACCGGCATGATGATCGCGTGGGGCTGCGTCGTGTGGGGCAGCGGCTACTACTATCCGCCTTACGTCGGGTACGGCGGGTACTATCCGGTCTACCACCCGTACTACCCGACCTACGGCTACCACGCGTCGTACAACCCGTGGACCGGCTCGTACGGCCGCGGCGTCTCCGCGTACGGTCCGTACGGCGGCGCCGGCGTCGGCGCGCGCTACAACCCGAGCACCGGCACCTACGCGCGCGGCGCGGCGGCGTACGGTCCTGGCGGATCGCGCGCCGTCGCCAGCGCGTACAACCCGCGCACCGGCGCGTCGGCCGCAACGCGGCAGGGCTCCAACGTCTACGGCAGCTGGGGACAGACCGGCGTGCAACGCGGCGATCAGTGGGCCAGCACGTCGCGCGTCACCAACAACCGGCACCGGCGCGACGACGCGCGTGACGCAAGGCAGCGGCGGCGGCACCGCGGTCACGCGGAATCCGGCCGGCGCGGGAGGCGGCGGCGTCGCACGGACCGGCAGCGGCGACGTGTACGCCGGCCGCGACGGAAACGTCTACAAGAAGGGGCGACGCCGGCAGCTGGCAGAAGTACGACAACGGCGGCTGGAACAACGTCCAGCAACCGACGGCGGCGCAGCGCGATCAGGCGCAGCAGCGAGCGACAAACGCGCGCGAGCAGGCCGGCACCAGCGGGCGAGCGGCATCAGCGGACTCGGCGACGGTGGGACAACTCAATCGCGATTCCGCCGCCCGCGCTGAAGGAGAGGCGCGCACTGGTACCGCCGCGACGCCCAGCGCGCGATCCGGTTCGACAGGCAGCTATAAACCGAGCGGCGGCGGCCGATCCACCTCCCGCGGTGGCGGCCGGCGACGGTAGTTTCGGATGCGTCGGCCGGACGGATCGCGGAGAGGGGATCACGACATGCGTCGAACACGACACGTGAAGAACGGCGTTTCGCGAGCGCACTGGTCGCGGGCGCACCAATGGCGCAGGCGCAAGCGCAGGCGCGGTCGACAGACTTCACGTCGTGACGCCGCGTGGGATGACGTGGTGCCGGTTACCGACGCACAGGTCGACGCGCTCTAACCAGTCCAGCGACAAAGTAGAACATAGAGCCGCTCGCGTCCATGGCGCGAGCGCGCTTCAGTAGGATGCTCCCGTGCGAGGACGGCTGCACGATTCCTCTGAGGCCAGATCGCCGCGTCACTACATGGCGCCGCAAGGTACTTGCCTATCCGTGAAGATTGGCGCTGGGGTGCAGGCCCAGGCAGAAAGGTCAGCCCGAAATGGTACGGCAGGTCAACAACTGGATTCATCTCGCCGTAAATTTTGCCTATGACGGCGGTACCAATGGGCCCTATGTTGTCGTCGGCGCGCTTCTGATCCCTGATTGGAAATTCACGGCGGTCGAATTACTGGAGCAGACTGTCCTCAGGCTGATTCCCCTCAACGGACAACGAAAGTTCGAAGCGTTTCGTGCCGAGGAATTGTTTCAGGGACAAGGCGCGTTTGAAGGCATTCCAGAGGACAGGCGATTTGATGCGATCAGGAGCCTGCTCACGGCGATTCCCGACAACGGATTGTTATTCGTCTATAGCGCCGTGGACATGTCGGCGTTGAGCGCTGTCCCGTTGCTTGGCTCAGCGGATCCTGTCGACGTCGCGTTTCAGATGTGCGCCCTGCAGATTGAAGAGATCGTCGGCAACTCGCCTGATCACCGTAATCAATCCCCTGGCGAACATGGTCCCGAAGAGCATCTGTCGGTCTTTCTCTTTGATGAAACGAACGACCCGCAACTGAAGAAGAGCCTCACGACGAGCGTTCGCAATTTGCGAAGGCGAGGTCCCCATGCCGACGCCCACGCGCGTCGGTTGTGGAACCTCAACGACGCCATGTATTTCAGCGATTCCAGGGATTCGATCGGCATCCAGATCGCCGACCTGTGCGCGTATCTCGTGGGGCGTCGACTCTGCGGCCTGCCCCCCACCGGGTTTTTTGATTACATCAAGGACCACATCAAATGTGCGAAGCCGATGCCTGAATGGGAGCGGCGGCGCGCATGGTTCATCGCTCACGACGAGCCGAAGGTGGCGAGCGTTTAGCGCTCAGACTTTCGGCGTTGGCGCCGGCTCGTGTTCCTTCTCCGCTCGCACCACGTCCGGGTGGGCCGGCATGGCAAACCAATTCGATTTGGGCACCACCTTCGGCGCCGCCGGATCGAGCACGTAGTTCGGCGACATGATCTGCACGCCGTACTCGTTGAACAGGTCCTGGATGTTCGCGTGCAGCGCGTGCAGCGTGATCGGCCGCGACTGCTGCCGTTCGAGGCAGACGAGCAGCGTGTACTTCACGTAGAAGTCCTCGAGCGCCGTCTGGAGCACGACCGGCTTCGGCTCGCGGCGCAGACCCGGCGGTCCGCTCGGCCGCCAGCAGCAGCAGCGCCTGCACCTGGCGCCACGGCGCGTCGTAGCCGATCGTCACCGACGTCGGCGTGAACACGCCTTCGGTCTCGCTGAGCCGTGAATAGTCGGTCGTCGTCTGCGCGACGACCACGGCGTTGGGAATCGTGACCTCTTCGTGCCGGAGGGTCCTGACCTTCGTGGACAGCACGCCGAGATGGGTCACGGTCCCCTCGACGTCGCCGATCCGCACGAAGTCGCCCGGCCGCAGCGCGCGCGAGTACGTGATCATGAAGCCGCTCATGATCTGGTTCACCAGGCCGCTCGAGCCGAGCGTGACCATGAGGCCGAGGAAGACGCTGACGCCCTTGAACGCGTCGGTCTGGCTGCCGGGCAGGTACGGATACGCCACCACGATCGCGAAGACCCAGACGAGCGCCGTCACCAGCCGGCGGGTCGGCTGCGCCGTCTCGGGATAGATCCAGCGCGGCGTCAGCTGCCCGCGCTCGACCGCGTCGAACCAGAGCCGGATCAGCCGGGCGACGAACCGCGCGATCAGGAAGATCACCACCACCGTGAACAGCCCGGGGATGGCGTCCGCGATGCCGAGGCCCAGGTTCTCCACGGTCGTCAGCAGGAACCCGCGCATCGACTCGCCCCACGGCCGCGTGTACGGGAACCGCCGCAGCACGAAGCCGACCGCGGCGTAGATCACGACGAGGTCGACGCGCGATCGACAGGACCGTCGACCAGCTCCGCGCTCCACGCCGAGCAGCTGCGAGGCGCGGACGCATCTCGACGTCGGCGATGCCGGCTTCGCGCGACCGTCTGCTCGGCGATGGCGACGATCCTGCTGGCCGATCGCTCGACGCGCGCGCGCGACGCCCCACAGCAGCCAGCAGCGCCCAGCGCGAGGCACCGCCGCGGCGACACGCGCCCGAACGAAGGAGCACCGTCGGCGTCCGCGCTTCCACGGCTTCGTCGAGCGCCTGCTGCAGGTGTCCCGCCGATCGGGCGGCGGCGTCCTCGACCGTTTCCCCGGCCAGCTCGTCGACGTCGGGCGGCGTCAGCGCAAACACGCCGCGTGCCGGCGACGGTGATCAGCGATCCGCCCTCGAACGCTTGCCATTCGACCGGGCCGGTGATGCCGTGCTCGACCAGATCGTCGAGGGCGCGTCCGGCGCCTTCCGCGCGTTCGTGCGGTCCGCGTCCCAGCACGCGCGCTCTGAGCACGACGATCGGACGGTTGAAAAAGACGACGGTCGCGGACTCGTCCGAGGGCTCCGCCCGGATCGCGCGCGGCGGCGTGCGTCTGGCGCCGCGGAGTCTGCCGCGCCCCACGCGCCGTGCGAGGCAGCATCGCGAGCGAGCCGCGAACACGCCGCTGCGGACACACGGTCAGTAGATCTCCGGCACGAACTTGCGCCGGGCCAGCGTCGCCTCGTCGTCGTAGGCATGTTTCTTCGACCGGTCGGGCAGCTTCACCTTCGGCCGCTCGACCTTCTTGTAGCGGAATCAGCTTCAGCAGGTGCGCGATGGCGTTCAGGCGCGCGCGCTTCTTGTCGTCGGACCGGACGATGTACCAGGGCGCGATGCGCGTGTCGGTCGCCTTGAGCATGGCGTCGCGCGCGCGCGAGTATTCGTACCACTTGGCGCGCGACGGCAGGTCCATGGCGCTCAGCTTCCACTGGCGCAGCGGATCGTCGATGCGCGCCTTGAACCGCCGCTCCTGCTCCTTGTTGCCGACCTCGAGCCAGAACTTGATGAGGATGATGCCGCCGTCGATCGATGTGCTTCTCGAACACCGGGCAGAGCTTGAGGAACCGCTCGTACTGCTCGTCGGTGCAGAAGCCCATCACGTGCTCGACGCCGGCGCGGTTGTACCAGCTCCGGTCGAAGATGACGATCTCGCCGGCCGCCGGGAAGTGCGGCATGTAGCGCTGCATGTACATCTGGCTCTTCTCGCGGTCGGACGGCGCCGGCAGCGCCACGAGGCGGAACACGCGCGGGCTGACGCGCTCGGTGATCGCCTTGATCGTGCCGCCCTTGCCGGCGGCGTCGCGCCCCTCGAAGATGACGATGACGCGCAGGCCCTTTTCTTTCACCCACTCCTGCAGGACGCACAGCTTGGCCTGCAGCCGCGCGAGCTCCTTCACGTATTTCTTGCCCTTCAGCTTCTTCGTCTTCGCCATCGATGCGTCCTCGTCTAGGGCTGCCAGCCGCCGCCGAGCGTCCGGTAGAGCTCGGCGCGCGCGCGCAGCTCGGCGCCGCGCGTCTGCGCCAGCAGCAGCTGCTGCTGGAACAGCTCCTGATCGGCGGTCAGGATCTCGATGTAGCTGGCGAGGCCCGAGTCGTAGCGCGAGCGCGCCAGATCGGACGCGTCCTGCAGCGCGGTGACGCCCAGCCTGCCGCTGCACGCGCTGCTTCGGCCAGCTTCTGAATCGTGACCAGCGCGTTGGCCACCTCGCGGTAGCCGTTGAGCGCGGCCTTCTGGTACTCGGCGAGCGCCGCGTCGAAGCGCGCCTGCGTCGCCTCGAGGTTCCGGCGAATGCGGCCCGCCTGGAAGATCGGCTGCAGCAGGCCCGGGCTCGACCGACCACACGGCGCCGTCGCCGCCGAGGAACGTCGTGAGATCGCCGCTGACGCCGCCGAGAAAGCCGGTCAGGCTGATCGTCGGAAAGAACAGCGCCTTGGCGGCGCCGATGTCGGCGTTGGCCGCGACGAGCATCTGCTCGGCCTGCACGACGTCGGGCCGCCGCTCGAGCAGCGAGGCCGGCAGGCCCGGCGGAATCGGCGGCGGCAGCGGCCTCGCCATCGGTCAGGCGCTCGCGCGCGATCGGGCCCGGCGGCCGGCCGAGCAGCAGCGAGAGCGCGTTCTCGACGATGCGCGATCTGCTGCTCGATCGTCCGGAATCGCCGCGGCGGTCTGCGCGCGGATGCGCCTGGATGCGATCGAGCTCGAGACGGTTCGACACGCCGCCGTCGAGGCGGTTCGCGGAAATACGTCACCGTCTCGTCGTTGAGGCGCAGCGTCTGCTGCGCGATCTCGAGCTGCAGGTCGAGCTCGCGCAGCAGGAAATAGTTCGACGCGACGTCGCCGACGAGCGTCACGAGCACGCCGCGCCGGCCCTGCTCGCTCGCCAGCACCAGCGCCAGCGCCGCTTCGTGCTGCCGCCGGAGCCGGCCGAACAGATCGATCTCCCACGACAGCTGGAATCCGTAGGCGCCGCTCTGATGCGTCGTGTCGTCGTTCTCGTCCGTCGCGTCGGCGCGTTCGACGCCTGCCGCACGCCGTAGCCGGCGACGCCGTCGACCTGCGGATAGAGGTACGACTTGGCGATGCCCGGCGCGGGCGCGCGCCTCTTCGACGCGCGCCACCGCGACGCGCAGATCGAGGTTGTTGGCGAGCGCCTCCCGGATGAGCGCCTGCAGCGCCGGATCGTCGAACACCTGAAACCACGGCGCGTCGGCCAGCGACTGCGCCTGGGCCGTCGCTCTCGACGAACCGGTACTGCGGCGGAGCTCGGCATCTGGGGCCGCTCGTAGTTCGGGCCGACGGCGCAGCCGACCGTCAGCGCGCCGAGCGCCACGGCCGGCACAGCGCGCGCGAGAACGGCGAGCGCGCGGCCATCTCAGTGGCCCCCCTGGCCGTGTTCGGTGGCCAGCGTGCGGCGCCGGCGCAGCCGGCGCCGGCGCCGGCGCTCGCGCCGCCGATCACCTTCTCGACGGCGACGTACAGCATCGGAATCAGCAGGACGCCGAGGATCGTCGCGATGAGCATGCCGGAGAACACCGCCATGCCCATCACCTTGCGCGCCTCGGCGCCGGCGCCCGACGCCGTCAGCAGCGGCACGACGCCGAGGATGAACGCGAAGGCCGTCATCAGAATCGGCCGGAAGCCGCAGCTTCGCCGCGTTCAGCGCCGCTTCGACGAGCGGCTTGCCCTGCTCGTGCTCCATCTTCGCGAACTCGACGATCAGAATCGCGTTCTTCGCGGCGAGACCGATGAGCATGATCAGACCGATCTGCGCGAACACGTTGTTCACGTAGCTCGCGCCCGATGAACGTGCGCGCGAGCCACAGCCCGAGATACGCGCCGAAGGCCGCGAACGGCGTGCCGAGCAGCACGCTGAACGGCAGCCCCCAGCTCTCGTACTGCGCCGCCAGGATCAGGAAGACGAGGAAGATCGCGAGCGCGAACACCACGGCGACGCCGGGCGCCTTGCGCTCCTGATACGACATGTCCGCCCAGTCGAAGCTCATGTCCGCCGGCAGCACTTCGCTGCGCCGTCGCTTCGAGCGCGTCGAGCGCCTGCGCCGACGAAAAGCCGGCGGCGGGCACGCCGGTGAGCTCCGCCGCTCGGAACAGGTTGAAGCGGTTGGTGAACTCCGGTCCGGCGCCGGGCCGCGTGGTGACCAGCGTGTCGAGCGGCACCATGCCGCCCGCCTGGTTCCGCACGAAGAACAGCCCGAGCTGCTTCGGATCCTGCCGGAACTCCGGCTCGGCCTGCACGTACACCTTGTAGACGCGGCCGAACCGGTTGAAGTCGTTGATGTAGGAGCTGCCGAGCAGCGCGCCGAGCGTGGTGTTGACGTCGTTCAGCTGCACGCCGGACTTCAGCACCTTGCTGCGATCGATGTCGGCGTAGACCTGCGGCACGGTCGCGCGGTACAGCGTGGCGATGCGTCCGATCTCCGGCCGCTTGCGCGCCGCCTCCATGAAGCGCTGCGTCTGCTCGCGCCAGGTAGTCCGGCGAGCCGCCGCTGCGATCCTGCAGCTGCATCGTGAAGCCGGCGCCGGTGCCGAGGCCCGGAATCGCCGGCGGTCCGAACGCGAGACACCGCGCCTTCGGGAATCTCCTGCGCGAACGCCTGGTTCAGCGCGGCGACGACGCCGTTGGCGTGCGCCTCTTCGGTCTTGCGCTCCTCCCACGGCTTGAGCTGCACGAAGAAGAAGCCCATGTTCGAGGAGTACGCGGACGGTGAGCAGCGAGTAGCCGCTGATGGTGTTGAAGCCTTCGATCGCCTCGTTCTTCTCCAGAATCGCCTCGGCCTTCTTCATCGACGGCGTCGGTGCGCTCGAGCGACGCCGCGTCGGGCAGCTGCGCGTTGACCATGATGTAGCCCTGGTCCTCCTCCGGCACGAAGCCGCCGGGAATGTGCCGGACCAGCACGACGATCACGTAGATCAGCACGCCGATGAACGCCAGGCTCCGGAACATCTTCCGGATCAGGATGCGCGGCGAAGCTGACGTACGCGTCGGTCGTCGCAGCCGAACACCTTGTTGAACCCGTTGTAGAACGGCGTCAGCAGCGTCTTCTTGCCGGTCGGCGGCTTGAGCAGCATCGCCGCGAGCGCCGGGCTGAGCGTCAGCGCGTTGATGACCGACAGCAGCACCGACAGCGCGATCGTGATCGCGAACTGCTGATACAGCCGGCCGGTGATGCCGCCCATGAAGCCGACCGGCACGAACACCGCGCTCAGGATCAGGCCGATGGCGACGACCGGGCCCGACACCTCCTCCATCGCCTTGATCGTCGCCTCCTTCGGCGCCATCCCGTGCTCGATGTGGTGCATCACCGCCTCGACCACGACGATCGCATCGTCGACGACGATGCCGATGGCGAGCACGAGGCCGAGCAGCGAGAGCACGTTGATCGAGAAGCCGAGCAGCGGGAAGAAGATGAACGCGCCGACGAGCGACACCGGCACCGTCATCAGCGGAATCAGCGTCGCGCGCCAGTTCTGCAGGAAGATGAACACGACGATGATGACGAGCACGACCGCTTCGAAGAGCGTGTGGACGATCTCGTTGATGCCCTCGGAGACCGGCAGCGTCGTGTCGAGCGAGACCAGGTAGTCCATGTCGCGCGGGAAGCGCTTCGTCAGGTCGGCCATCGTCGGCCTTGATCTTGTTGGCGACGTCGAGCGCGTTGGTGCCGGGAATCTGGAACACGGCGATGACGGCGGCCGGCTTGCCGTCGTGGCGGCCGACGGCGTTGTAGAGCATCGTGCCCGAGCTCGAGGCGGGCGACGTCCTTCAGCCGGACCTCGCGAGCCGTCCGGGTTGGTGCGGAGGATGATGTTGCCGAACTCCTCCTCGTTCGAGCAGGCGGCCCTGCGTGCGGACCGTGTAGGTGTACTCGGTGCCGGTCGCCGCCGGCGGCCCGCCGATCTGGCCGGCCGGCGTCAGCTGGTTCTGCTGGTTGATCGCGTTGGCGATGTCCGGGACCGTGAGGCCGAGCCGGCCGATGCGATCGGGCCGCAGCCAGACGCGCATCGCGTAGTCGCTGCCGCCGAACAGGTTGATCTGCCCGACGCCCGGGATGCGCGCGATCGCGTCGTTGATGTTGATCGTCGTGTAGTTCGAGAGAAAGCTGCTGTCGTAGGTGCCCTTCGGCGACTTGACCGAGATGACGAGCAGCGGAAACGCCAGCGCCTTCTTCACCGTGACGCCGTAGTTCTTGACCGACTGCGGCATCTGCGGCATGGCCTGCGACACGCGGTTCTGCGTGAGCACGTTGTCCATGTCCTGGTTCGACCCGACCTCGAACGAGACCTTGAGCGTCAACGTCCCGTCGTTGGCGTTGGTCGACTTCATGTAGATGCCTTTTTCGACGCCGTTGATCTGCTGCTCGAGCGGCGTCGCGACCGACGCCTCGACGTCGGTGGCGCTGGCGCCGATGAAGGTCGTGGTGACCTGGACCATCGGCGGCACGATCTCGGGATACTGCGCGATCGGCAGGCCCTGCATCGCGACGAGCGCCGAGCAGCACGATGATGATCGACATCACCATCGCGACGATGGGCCGGTTGACGAAGAAGCGGGCCATGGTCTACTTCGCCTCGCCGGCGGTCTGGCCGCGCTCGGCGTCCGATCCGGCGGCGGCATCGGCTTGGTGCGGACCGTCATGCCGTCCTGAATCCGCTGCAGGCCTTCGACGACGACCCGCTCGCCCGGCTTGAGCCCCTCCTCGATGACCCAGAGCGAGTCGACGCGCGGGCCGACCTTCACGTTGCGGAACGCCACCTTGTTGTCGGCGCCGACGACGGCGACGCTGTAGAGGTTCTGCAGTTCCTGCACGGCGCGCTGCGGAACCAGCAGCGCGCCCGCCTTGGTGTCGAGCAGCAGCCGCGCCCGGCCGTACTGGCCGGGCCGCAGCACGCGAGTCGGGATTGGGAAACTAGAGCTGCATGCCGAGCGTGCCGGTCGTCGGCGTTGACCGCGCGCTCGACCAGGTCCGACGTGCCCGGTCTGCGGATACGTCGTGCCGTCGGCCAGCGTCAGCTGGATGCCGCGGCGCGTCGGCGCCTCGCCCGGCCCGCGCCGGATCGCGCTTGGCGATGCGCAGGTAGTCGGCCTCGGTGACCGCCGACGCGGAAGATGATCGGATCGATCTGCGAGATCGTCGTCAGCAGCGTGCTCTCGCCGCGGCCGACGAGGTTGCCCGGCTTCACCTGCGTGGTGCCGACCAGCCCGTCGATCGGCGACGTGATCGCGCGTGTAGCTCGAGATCGAGCGTCGCCTTCTCCACCGCCGCCTTCGCGGCCTCGACCTGCGACCGCGTGCCGCGTCCTGCGCGGCGCGCGCGTTGTCGAGCTCCTGCTGGCTGACGGCCTGCTTCGCCACGAGCGGCGTGTATCGCGCGACGTCGTTGTTCGCCTTCTCGAGCCGCGCCTGGGCGGTCGCCAGTTCGGCCTTCGCCTGCCGCGAGCGTCGCCTCGAGCGGCTTGCGATCGATCTCGTAGAGCAGGTCGCCCTTGCGAACGAACGACCCTCGCGGAAGTTCACCGTCTCGAGGAAGCCTTCGACGCGCGCGCGGATGTCGACGTCCTGGAATCCCTGGGTCTGCCCGACCAGGTCCAGGTACACCGGCACGTCCTTCTGGACGACGGTCGCGACGTAGACCTCGGGCGGCGGCGGCGCGACGGCGCGCGGCTTCTCGCACGCCGTCCCGAGCGTGGCCGCGATGGCAGCGGCGATCACCATCGATCGTCGGTCGAAATGCATGCTCACGTCGTTCCCCACGTCCTCTCGTCTTTTTTGCGCGGGCCTCGCGTGAGTGATCACGCAGCAGCCGTGCCATCCGGACCGCGGGATATACCGATCGCGTCAGAGGCCACGATCACCGGGTTCAACGCATCGGGGGCCGGTACGCAAAGCGGAATCCGTCCGGCAGATGAACAGATCGGCAGCGACGTCCATCGCGGTCGCGTGCCCCGTCGCCACGAGGCGGCGGCATCAGGCTGTGTTGCGCTCTATCTGAGCGTAGAGACTCCGAATTGTCGGAGCGTCGGCGAGCGGTCGTGGCGTAGGACCTCCGGGATTTGGAGGTTGCTCCGACGGCGATGTTCTGGCCGTGTGGCACGACGCGTGCTCACGCACACGTCATCATGCAACGATTTCGCTTCAGGTTCGGACGCATCGCTCCGTTCTGCGTCGTTGCTTGGCTCTGCCTGGCGCCCCTTGCTCGAGCACAGGTCGGCGAATCGATCATCGTCAGCGCGGTGACAGTGCGAATGTCAGAGCGAGCCACGACATCACCGTCACGACTCCGCTGATCGTCCGCGTCCATCGATTCTCGACCGACAGCGACCGCGACGTGCTTCTCACCGGCCCCTCGATCGCGACAGAGACCATCGCGACCGCCGTCACCTCCATCGAATATTTCCGTGAACACGGCACCGTCGAGCGACAGCTCGTTCTCATCACCAGCTCGCCCGTCGGGTGCACCGGCGAGGAGGAGTCCGACGCGCGAGGCAACTCCAACTCTTGCGTCGGCGTCGTCATTCTCGAAATGCGGTCGGCCGCCTCCATCCTGACCTCCGCCTCCAGCGACGACGCGACGCGACCCTCGAAGATCGCCGGAAAGTAGGTGGGCGTTGAGCTCCGCGGCACGCCTGGTCGATCCGCTCGAACGGGCGTGCGAGGTTCTGTTCGCGGTGATCATGGCGCTGACGTTCACGGGTCGATCAGCATCGTCGAGGGGAGCGCCGTGGAGACGCGGACCGTGCTTGCCGGCGCGATCGGCTGCAACCTGGCGTGGGGAATCGTGGACGCGACGATGTATCTCATCACGACGTTCACCGAGCGGGCGCGGGGCCTCGTGACGCTGCGGATCATCCGGCGCAACCGGGAGCAAAGCGCGGATCGCGGCTTCTCCTCGACGCCCTTCCGCCAGCGGTAGCCGCGGTCCTGTCGCCGATCGAGCTCGAGACGATGCGAAGCCGCCTGGTCCAGCTGCCGGAGCCGTCGGCGGTCGTCTCGCTGAATCGCGACGATTTCGTCGGCGCCGTGCGCGTGTTCCTGCTGGTCTTTCTCTCGACCTTCCCCGTCGTGATCCCGTTCTTCGTCATACCGCAGGTCGCGCTTGCCCTGCGCGCCTCGAATGCGGTCGCGATCGCAATGATGTTCGCGACCGGGTGGTCGCTCGGCCGCTATACGGGGAGATCGGGATCGCGCACGGGGTTCGCCATGGTCGCGCTCGGAGTCGTCCTCGTCGGGATCACGATAGCGCTCGGAGGATGAGGCATGGCAACGCGATGCGCGACATGGACGACGCGATGCGATGGACGGTGGTGCGGCGTGCGGCGTGGCGCTGGATCGCCGAGGGCGGCGCCACCGTCGCGGCCGCGCCAGGCGACGACACATGGGCTGTCGCAGAAGGCCGTCGAGATCGCGCGCCCGTTCGGCTTCCCGATCACCAACTCGATGGTCGTCACCTGGATCGTCGCCGTGGGCCTCATCGTCTTCGCGCAGATCGCGACGCGGAGCATGAAGCAGGTGCCGGACGGCGCGCAGAACTTCCTGGAGTGGCTCATCGAAGGCCTCTACGGCTTTCTCGAAGGCATCATCGGTCCGCATCTGGTCCGGCGGACGTTCTGGTTCTTCGCCACGTCTTCATCTTCATCCTCGCCGCCAACTGGGTCGGCCTGATTCCCGGCGTCGGCTCGATCGGCTGGGGACATCAGACGGCCGAGGGATTCCGGCTCGAGGAGCCGTTCTTCCGCGGCGCCAACGCCGACGTGAACCTGACGCTGGCCATGGCGCTGGTGTTCTTCGCGTGCTGGATCGTCTGGGGCCTTCAGGAAGTCGGGTCCGGTCGGGTTCATCAAGGAGTTGTTCGCGCCGAAGGGCGAGAGCACGGGCGCGCTGAAGGTGCTCCTGATCGTCGTGTTCTTCGCCGCCGGCTGCCTGGAGGTCATCTCGATCCTGTTCCGGCCGGTCTCGCTCAGCTTCCGGCTCTACGGAAACATCTTCGCCGGCGAAACCATGCTCGAGACGATGGCGCGCGTTCCGCGCATCGGCTGGCTGGTGCAGATTCCGTTCTACTTCATGGAACTGCTGGTCGGGCTGGTACAGGCGCTGGTGTTCATGCTGTTGACCGCGGTCTTCACGCTGCTGATTTGTCAGCATCACGAAGGACGCGGATCGCGTCGATGCGCACGAGCCGACATGGAAGGACGAGGAGACGATATGGACGGCAATCTGCACATCGGTCTCGCGGCGCTCGGCGCGGCCCTCGCCGTGGGCGTGATCGGCATGAAGGCGTCGGAGGCCGTCGGACGCAATCCCGGCGCGTCGACGCAGGTGATGGTCCAGTCGATTCTGGCCATCGCGTTCGCGGAAGCGATCGTGTTCTACGCGCTGTTCCTCGTGAAGTGAGGCGCGTCGGACGCTCGAGCCGTGAGGACGGAACCATGACTGTCTTTGCCTTGATGGCGCAGCAGGGCGGCGGGCAGGTCGCAGGAGATCGCCAGGACCTTCGGCGTCGACTGGCCGCACCTGACCGCTCAGATCATCAGCTTCGGCATCGTCTGCGCGCTGCTGTACTGGCTCGCCTATCAAGCCGGTGCTGCGCGATGCTCGAAGCGCGGCGCCAGCAGATCGCGCTGGGCCTGGCGAACACCGAGAAGATCAACGCCGCCCTGGCCGGCATCGAAGCGCAGCGGCAGGGCGATCCTGACCGACGCCCACGCGCAGTCGGCCGCAGCTCATCGCCGACGCCCGCGACGTCGCCGAGCGCCTGCAGGAACAGGAAGCGCAGCGCGCGATCGCGGCCGCCGAGCAGATCGTGCTCAAGGCGCGCGAAGCCGCCGACGCAGGAGCACGCGCGCATGCTGGCCGACCTGCGGCGCGAAGTCGGCCGGCTGGTGCGCAGACCACCGCCGCGGTCATCGGCAAGGTGCTGACGCCGGACGATCAGCGCCGGCTGGCGGAAGACACGGCCAGGCGACTGACGGCGTCGTAGACACGGAGGCGATCAGCGATGAAGACCGCGAAACAGGCGCAGCGTGAAGCCAGGCAGCTGTTCCGGCTGTGTCTGGTCGAACGGAGCGCTCGACGAAGACCGCGCGCGCGGCAGGTCGTGCAGCGGCTCGATCGGCGCGGGCCGGCCGGGCGACGCTCGCCGGTCCTGTCGCGCTTTCAGCGCCTGGTGCGGCTCGATTGCGCGAGCACACCGCGCCGACGTCGACGAGCGCCGTGCCGCTGCCGCCGGACGTCCGCGCGCAGCTCGAAGCCGGCGTCGCGCGCCTCTACGGCACGGGCATCGCCACGTCGTTCGCGGAGGACCCGGCGCTCCTCGGCGGCGTGCGCGTCAGCGTCGGCAGCGACGTCTACGACGGCAGCGTCAAGGGCGGCCTGGCGGCGCTGGAGACGCGCTTTTGAGCGCCGAGCTCGCGACGAGCGGTGAGGTACACGCATGGCCAACCTGATTCAGGAAATCGAAGCGCAGATCGCCGGCGCGAAGACCGCCACGCTCAAGCAGAACGTCGGCGTCATCCGCGAGATCGGCGACGGCGTCGCCCGCGTCGAGGGCCTCGGCGACGTCATGCTGAACGAGATGCTCGACCTCGGCCACGGCGTCACCGGCCTGGCGCTGAGCCTCGAGGAGACCGAGGTCGGCGTCATCATTCTCGGCGACTACACGGTGCTCGAGGAAGGCGGCGAGGTCCGCGCCACCGGCAAGCTGCTGCAGGTGCCGGTCGGCAAGGGCCTGCTCGGCCGCGTCGTCAACACGCTCGGCGAGCCGATCGACGGCAAAGGACCGATCGCGAGCGACGTCGCCTATCCGGTCGAGAAGATCGCGCCCGGGATCATGCGGCGCCGGCCGATCAGCCAGCCGGTGCAGACCGGCATCATGGCGATCGACGCGATGATCCCGATCGGCCGCGGCCAGCGCGAGCTGATCATCGGCGACCGCTCGACCGGCAAGACGACCATCTGCATCGACACGATCATCAGCCAGGCGCGCCTGAACCGCGAGGCGGAGGCCGCCGGCGACAAGGACTACCGCCCGCTCTACTGCATCTACGTCGCGATCGGCCAGAAGCAGTCGACGATCGCGCAGCTCATCGCCGTGCTCGAAGAGACCGGCGCGATGCCGTACACGATCGTCCTCGCGTCGCCGGCCGCCGATTCCGCGACCAGCCAGTATCTCGCGCCGTTTGCCGGCGCGGCGATGGGCGAATGGTTCATGGACAACGGCATGGACGCGCTGATCGTCTACGACGATCTCTCCAAGCACGCCGTGGCCTACCGCCAGGTGTCGCTCGTGCTGAAGCGGCCGTCGGGCCGCGAAGCGTATCCGGGCGACGTGTTCTACCTCCACAGCCGGCTGCTCGAACGCGCCGCCCGCGTCGGGGAGAAGTACGGCAACGGGTCGCTGACGGCGCTGCCGATCATCGAAACGCAGGCCGGCGACGTGTCGGCGTACATTCCGACCAACGTCATCTCGATCACCGACGGCCAGATCTTCCTGGAAACGGACCTGTTCTATCAGGGCATTCGTCCGGCGATCTCGGTCGGCATCTCGGTCTCCCGCGTCGGGTCGGCCGCGCAGCTCAAGGCGATGAAGCAGGTCGCCGGACGGCTGAAGGGCGACCTCGCGCAGTTTCGCGAGCTGGCCGCCTTCGCGCAGTTCGGCTCGGATCTCGACGCGACGACGCAGGCCAAGATCGACCGCGGCAAGCGCATCATCGAGCTGTTCAACCAGCCGCAGCACAACCCGATTCCCGTCGAGATCCAGGTGGCCATTCTCTGGATGGTGCAGAACGGATACGTCGACCACGTGCCCGTGGAGCGCATCAAGGACTATCAGAGTCGGCTGACCGAGTTCCTGACGACCTCGAAGCCCGACGTGCTCGCGCGCATCGTCGAACGCAAGGCGCTGGACGACGCGCTGATGGGCGAGTTGAAGGCCGCCGCCGAACAGTTCAAGCCGCTCTGGTCGTGAGCCATGGCGAGCACACGCGAGCTCCGCCGGCGCATCCGATCGATCAGCAGCACGGCGCAGATCACCAAGGCCATGCAGATGGTCGCCGCGTCGAAGATGCGCAAGGCGCAGCAGGCCGCCATCGACGTCCGGCCGTTCGCCCGCCTGCTGTACCGCATCCAGCGGCAGGCGACGACGCGCGCGATCGACTTTCACGCATCCGCTGCTCGAGGTGCGCGAGGTCAGGAAGCGCGCCGTCATCCTGGTCGCGTCGGACAAGGGCCTGTGCGGCGCGCTCAACAGCAACGTGTTCCGCCTCGCGGGACGCTACGATCCGCACTCGACCGTCTTCATCACCGCCGGACGCAAGGCCGCGCAGTTCGTCGCCCGCACGCGGCGGCAGCTGGTCGCCGAGTTCCCGTACGGCGACACGCCGCAGTTTCCCGAAGCGCGCGCGATCGCCGCGCTGGCCCGCGATCTCTTCCTGAAGGGCGAGGTCGACGAGGTCAAGATCGTCGCGACGCGCTTCGTCAACACGCTGACGCAGCAGCCCGTGACCATCGAGTTGCTTCCGATCGGCGACATCACGGGCTGCCGGATACCGGGCGCTCGACGCGAAGGAGGCGGCACTGGCAGCCGACACCGACGGAGTTCCTGTTCGAGCCCGGGCCCGAAGCGCTCCTCGGCTACCTGCTGCCGCGCTATCTCAACATCCTGATCTACACCGTGCTGCTGAACGCCAAAGCCAGCGAGCAGAGCGCGCGCATGGTGTCGATGAAGAGCGCGACCGACAACGCCGACGCCATGATCAAGGACCTGACGCTCGCCTACAACAAGCTGCGCCAGGGCCACATCACCCAGGAACTGCTCGAGATCGCCGGCGGACAGTCCCAATGAGCGCGAGGCTATGCACATGAACACAGGCACGATCGTTCAAGTGGTCGGTCCGGTCGTCGACGTCGCGTTTCCGAGCGCGCTTCCCGGCGATCTACAACGCGCTGACGGTGGACTACACCGTCCAGGACCGGCCGATGACGCTGACGCTCGAAGTGCAGCAGCATCTCGGCGACCGCTGGGTGCGGACGATCTCCATGTCCGGCACCGAGGGGCTCAAGCGCGGCTTCGAGGTCACCGACAGCGGCGGGCCGATCAGCGTGCCCGTCGGCCCCGGCGTGATGGGACGCGTGCTCGACGTGACCGGCAGCCCGGTCGACGAGCGCGGGCCGGTTCACGCCGGACAAGCGCTACCCGATCCACCGTCCGCCGCCGTCGCTCGTCGACCAGTCGACCTCGCCGCAGGTGCTCTCGACCGGCATCAAGGTGATCGATCTGATCTGCCCTTTCCTGAAGGGCGGCAAGATCGGCGCGTTCGGCGGCGCCGGCGTCGGCAAGACCGTCGTCATCATGGAGCTGATCAACAACATCGCCAAGCTGCACGGCGGCGTGTCGGTGTTCGCGGGCGTCGGCGAGCGCACGCGCGAAGGCAACGACCTGTACCACGAGATGTCGCAGGCCGGCGTCATCAACGAGAAGGACCTCGGCGTCGTCGAAGATCGCGCTCGTCTACGGCCAGATGAACGAGCCGCCCGGCGCGCGCCTCCGCGTCGCGCTCTCCGGCCTCGCCATCACCGAGTACTTCCGCGACGAGAAGAACCAGGACGTGCTGCTGTTCATCGACAACATCTTCCGCTTCTCGCAGGCGGGATCCGAAGTCTCGGCGCTGCTCGGCCGGACGGCCAGCGCCGTCGGGCTATCAGCCGACGCTTGCGGCGGAGATGGGCGCGCTGCAGGAGCGCATCACGTCCACGAAGAAGGGATCGATCACGTCGTTCCAGGCGGTGTACGTGCCGGCCGACGACCTGACGGACCCGGCGCCGGCGACGACGTTCGCGCACCTCGACGCGACGATCGTCCTCGAGCGCTCGATCGCCGAGCTGGGCATCTACCCGGCGGTCGATCCGCTCGCGTCGACCTCGCGCGCGCTCGCGCCGGAGATCGTCGGAGAGGAGCACTACGACGTCGCGCGCGGCGTGCAGAAAGTGCTGCAGCGCTTCAAGGATCTCCAGGACATCATCGCGATCCTCGGCATGGACGAGTTGTCGCCGGAAGACAAGCGGACGGTCTTCCGCGCGCGCAAGATTCAGCGCTTTCTCAGCCAGCCGTTCAGCTCGGCCCAGGTGTTCACCGGGCGCGAGGGACGGCAGGTCGCCGGTCGCCGACACGGTCCGCGGCTTCAAGGAAATCCTCGACGGCAAACACGACGAGGTCCCGGAAGACAACTTCTACATGAAGGGCGGCATCGAGGAGATCGCCGGCGAGCTGACACGATGGCCGACACCCTGAAGCTCGAAATCGTCACGCCGGACGCGACCGTGTTCTCCGAGGACGTGCAGATGGTCACGCTGCCGGCGCTGGAGGGCCAGATCGGCGTGCTGCCCCACCACGTGCCGCTGCTGACGCAGGTGATTCCCGGCGAGATGATCGTGCGCAAGGACGGCCGCGAGCAGTTTCTCGCCGTCGGCGAGGGGCTCGTGCTGATCACCGGCGACTCGCGTCGCCATCGTCACCGACATGGCGGTCGCGGCCGACAGCATCGACGAAGCGAAAGCCGAAGAAGCGCGCCAGCGCGCGGCGGCGCGGCTGCGCGACAAGATCTCCGACGAGGAAGTCGCGACGGTGAACGCGGCGCTGGCCCGATCGCTCGCGCAGCTCAAGGTCAAGACGCCATCGCCGGATGTAGGCGATGGCAATCCCCGCACGCGTCTGGCTCGCGGCGTACGATCGGACGTGGCTGCGCGGGGACGTCATGGCCGGCATCACGCTCGCGGCGTATCTGCTGCCGGCGGCGATCGGCGACGCGTCGCTCGCCGGCCTGCCGCCCGAGGCGGGCCTCTATGCGTGCCTGTTCGGCGGGCTCGTGTTCTGGCTGTTCTGCAGCTCCCGACAGACCGCCGTCACGCGTCACGTCGGCGATTTCGCTGCTGATCGGCGCGACGCTTGGCGAGATGTCGGGCGGCGACCCGGCGCGCCAGGCCGCGCTCGCGGCGCTGCACGGCGCTGATGGTCGCGGCGCTGGCGTTCGTCGCCTACGCCGCGCGCGCCGGCACCATCGTCAACTTCTTCTCGGAAACGGTGCTCGTCGGCTTCAAGTGCGGCGTCGCGCTGTTCCTGGCGAGCACGCAGCTGCCGAAGCTGTTCGGCTTCAGCGGCAGCCACGGCGATTTCTGGGAGCGCATGGGCCATTTCCTGCGAGGGCTCGGCGGCACCAATCCCGACGTCGCTCGCGCTCGGTCTCACCGCGCTGGCGCTGCTGCTGCTCGGCAAGACGCGTCCTGAAGAACCGGCCCGTCGCGCTGCTTCGTCGTGATCGGCGGCATCGTCGCTGCGCGGGTGTTTCACCTCGACGAGCGCGGCGTGGCGCTGCTCGGCGAGGTGCCGCGCGGCCTGCCGATGCCGGCGCTGCCGCTCGTCAGCCGCGCAGGATGTCAACGCGCTCCTCCCGCTGGCCATGGCCTGCTTCATCCTCGTCGGCCGTGGAAACGACGGCGATCGGACGCATGTTCGCCGCCAAGCACGGCTATCGACTCGATGCGACGCAGGAGTTCCTCGCGATCGGCGCCGCCAACCTCGCGGCCGGTCTCGGCGCCGGCTTCCCGGTCAGCGGCGGCATGTCGCAGTCGCTCGTCAACGAAACGGCCGGCGCCCGCACGCCGCTGTCGGGGCTGGTCGCCGCGCTGATCACGCTCGTCGTCGTCGCGTTCTTCACCGGGCTGCTGCGCAATCTTCCGCAGCCGGTGCTGGCCGCGGTCGTGCTGGTCGCCGTGACCGGGCTCGTCCAGGTCGAGGCGCTGCGCCACATCTGGCGCTTCAGCCGGACGGAGTTCGCCGTGGCCATGGCGGCGTTCCTCGGCGTGCTCGGTTCGGGTCTCCTGAACGGCGTGCTGCTCGGCGTCGCGCTGTCGATCGTCGCTGCTGATCCGTCGCGCGTCGCGTCCGCGCGTGATCGAGGTCGGGCGCGTCCCGGGCACGTCGTACTTCGCCGATCTCGCCCGCCATCCGGAGAACGAGCGCGTCCCCGGCGTCCTCGTCGTGCGCAGCGAGGGGGCGCTCCTCTACTTCAACGTCGATCACGTGCGGGATCAGCTGACGGCGCTCCTGCACGCGCGGACGCGCGGCGCCGCGTCTGCTGATCTTCTTCATGGGCAACGTCCCGTACGTGGATCTCGCCGGCGCGGAGCTGCTGGCCGACCTGCGCGCGACGCTGCTTCGAGCAAGGCATCGAATTCCGCCTGGCCGAAACGCATGGCGCCGTGCGTGAAGCGCTGCGGCGTCTCGGGCTCGTCACACGCCGCCGCGCTGGCTGAAGCGCACCAGACCGTCGACGATGTCGTGGGCCGCTGGCGAAGGTGTACATACGCCTCCGACATGTCGTAGCTGCGACGGCATGTCGGTGCCACGTCGCGAACGCTCGCGCGCAACACGTGCCGTTTGGTGAGAGCCGCTGGCATCACTCCTGCTCGATAGGCGTGCCAACGACCCGATGATTGAATTTTCCGTCAAGCCTCCGACGATTCCGATTCCCTTCCACAAGCTGCTCAAGAGTGGTCGCGCTTGGTCGACGGCGCAGGATCCGCAGACCCGCGAGCTGCTCGATCACATCGCCGCCGAGCAGTTCGAGGTCGAGGTGAGCGACAGCTTCGACCGCGACGTCTCCGAGGACGCCGGCGTCGGCGCCTACATCGCGCTCGTCGACGGCGAGCGCCGCGAGAAGGCACGGAGCGCTCGTGGCGCGCGGTTCGGGCGATCGGCTTCGGGACGCCGCTCTGGGCGCTCGCCGATTCGCACCGGATCGCCGACGTGGCGGTCCTGAGCATGACCGGCGAGGTCGAGGGCTACATCTATCTCGGGCAGCAGACGCCGGCGTTCTACGCCAAGCAGGTCGTGGCGAGCATCATCAAGTACGGCATGAGCCTGCTGCCGCCGTTCTTCGGCGGGCTCATGGCCTACGACGAGGCGGCGAACATCGCGTTCGACTGCCCGGGACACCAGGGCGGCCAGTTCTACCGCAAGTCGCCCGCCGGCCAGCTCTTCTTCAAGCACTTCGGCGAGCGCATCTTCCGCAACGATCTGTGCAACGCCGACGTCGATCTCGGCGATCTGCTGATCCACGAAGGCGCCGCCGCGCAGGCGCAGCGCCACGCGGCGCAGGTGTTCGGCGCCGACAAGACCTACTTCGTGCTGAACGGCACGAGCACGTCGAACAAGGTGGTGACCAACGCGGTGCTGCGGCGGGGCGATCTCGTCCTGTTCGATCGCAACAACCACAAGTCGCTGCACCAGGGCGCGCTCGTCCAGGCCGGCGCGATCCCGATCTTCCTGCCGACGGCGCGCAATCCGTTCGGCATGATCGGCGCCGTCGACTGGGACGCGTGGGACGAGCAGAGTCTCCGCGAGCAGATCCGCGACGCACCCGCTCGTGAAGGACCCGGAGCGGCACAAGGCGCCGCGCCCGTTCCGCCTCGCGTGCATCCAGCTCGCGACCTACGACGGCACGGTCTACAACGTCCGCAAGGTGCTCGAGAAGATCGGCCACCTGTGCGACTACGTGCTGTGGGACGAGGCGTGGATCGGCTACAACGCCTTCCATCCGCTGTTCGACGGATCACAGCCCGATGCGGCTCGGGCATCTGGAACCGGACATGCCCGGCCTCTTCTCCACGCAGTCGGTGCACAAGCAGGGCGCCGGCTTCTCGCAGGCGTCGCAGATCCACAAGCGCGACGACCATCTCCGCGGCCAGCGGCGCTACGTCGAGCACAAGCGCTTCAACGAGTCGTTCCTGATGAACGCCTCGACGTCGCCCTTCTATCCGCTGTTCGCGTCGCTCGACGTCAACGCGAAGATCCACGAGGGCAAGGCCGGCGAGATGCTGTGGGACCGCTGCATCGAGCTCGGCATCGAGGCGCGCAAGAAGCTGCGCGAGTTCGGCCGCCACTACGAAGCGCACCGGCATCGGCCCGCAGGAGACAGTGGTTCTTCGATCCCTTCGTGCCCGACGTGGTGACGATCCGCGGCTCGCAGTTCACCGACGACGTCACCGACGCGCGCTGGGAGGATCTGCCGACCGAGGTCATCAAGCGCGAGCAGCAGTGCTGGAACTTCGACCCGACGCGCACGTGGCACGGCTACGCCGGCTACGCCGACGGCTACGCGATGGTCGATCCCAACAAGCTCACGCTGCTCACGCCGGGCATCGACCGCAAGACGGGCGAGTACCTCGACTTCGGCGTGCCCGCCACCGTCGTCGCCAACTACCTGCGCGAGCAGCGCGTCGTCCCGGAGAAGTGCGATCTCAACAGCATCCTGTTCCTGATGACGCCGGCCGAGGACGAAAGCAAGCTCAACACGCTGATCGCGAAGCTCGTCGAAGTTCAAGGATCTCTGGGATCGCGACGCGACGCTCGGGCGAGGTGCTGCCGACGCTGTGCGCCGCGCACAGCGAGCGCTACGCGGGCTACACGCTGCGCCGGGTCTGCAACGAGATGCACGACTTCTACCGCAAGGCGAACGTCAAGGAGCTGCAGCGGCTCTGCTTCCGCGCGTCGAGCTTTCCGGAGCTCGCGATGTCGCCGAAGGACGCCTACGAGGCGCTCGTCGCGAACGACGTCGACTACGTGCCGCTCGACGAGCATCAAGCGGCCGCATCTCCGCGACGCTCGCGCTGATCTATCCGCCGGGCATCGGCGTCGTCGTGCCCGGCGAGCGCTGGGACGAGAAGGCGCGGCCGATGCTCGACTACTTCCTCGCGTTCGAGGAGTCGTTCAACCGCTTCCCGGGCTTCAACTACGAGGTCCAGGGCGTGTATCAGGAGCGCGTCGACGGGCGCATCAAGTTCTACACCTACGTGGTCCGCGAGTAGACGCGCGGAAGGACGAACGACGATGGCAGCAAGCAAAAGAAGATGAACCTGATCCAGCTGACGTTCATCGTCGCCGTCAACATGATGGGCTCCGGCATCATCATGCTGCCGACCAACATGGCGAAGGTCGGCGCGATCTCGCTGCTCTCCTGGGTCGTGACGGCGGTCGGCTCGCTGGCCATCGCCTACGGGTTCGCGCAGGCCGGCCTCTTCAACCAGCGCCCGGGCGGCATGGCCGCATACGCCGAAGACGCGTACGGCAAGGCGGGCTACTTCCAGGTCTTCTTCCTGTACTTCCTGTCGCTCGCGATCGCGAACGTGGCCGTCGCGATCTCGGCGGTCGGCTATCTCGCGCCGTTCATCCCGTGGCTGTCGTCGACGCCGATCGCCACCTGCGTCGGCGTCATCGCGCTGCTCTGGCTGACGACCGTCGCCAACTTCGGCGGCCCGAGCCTGACCGGACGCATCGGCTCGATCACCGTCTGGGGCGTGATCCTGCCGGTCGGCCTCCTCTCGGTCATCGGCTGGTTCTGGTTCCAGCCCGCGACTTCGCGGCGGCGTGGAATCCGAAGGGACTCAGCCTGACGGCCGGCATGGGCTCGAGCATCTCGCTGACGCTGTGGGCATTCCTCGGCATGGAATCGGCGGCACAGAACTCGGGCGCCGTCGAGAACCCGAAGCGAGACGTTCCGCTCGCGTGCATGTTCGGCACGCTCGGCGCCGCCGTCATCTACGTCCTGTCCACGGCCGTCATCCAGGGCATCGTGCCGAACGCCGAGCTCGCGAACTCGACCGGCCCGTTCGGCCTCGCGTACGCGCAGATGTTCAGCCCGACCGTCGGCTCGATCGTCATGGGGCTGGCGGTGATGGCGTGCGTCGGCTCGCTGCTCGGCTGGCAGTTCACGCTCGCGGAAACGGGACGGTCGGCCGCCGCGGATCACATGTTCCCTGCCTTGTTCAGCAAGGTGACGCTGAGCGGCGCGCCGATCGCCGGGATGATCGTCATGGGCGTCGTGCAGTCGGGCATGGCGCTGATGACGATCTCGCCGAACCTGAGCGAGCAGTTCGGCGTGCTCGTCAACCTCGCCGTCGTCACCAACGTGATGCCCTACATCATCGCGCTCTCGGCGCTCCCCTCGATGATGCGGGCGGCGCGGGTCGGCGACGCGCAATTCCGGCGCACGGTGATCGTCGCGCTGATCGCGATGCTCTACAGCGTCTTCGCGATCTACGCGTCGGGCAAGGACGCGGTCTTCGGCGGCATGCTCGTCGCGGGCGTGGGCTGGGTGATCTGGGGCTTCATCGCCCCCAGGTTCTATCGAGGGACACAGCTCGCGGCCGCAGCCGCGTGAGGACAAGACCCATGCACGGATCACCTGCCGCGGCCTGGAGACATCGATTCGCGATCGCTCTGTGCGCGGTCGCCGTATTCGCGTCGGTGCCGTGGACGCTCGCGCAGGACACGCACACGTCCGGGACGCTGAGCCGGATTCGCGCCGCGGGTCGCATCACATTCGGCTATCGCATCGACGCTCGTCCGTTCTCATACAAGACCGAGTCTGGCGAGCCGGCCGGGTACTCCGTCGCGCTCTGCCTGAAAGTCGCCGACGAAGTGAAGGCCGACTTGAACGCGCCCGGCTTGACGGTTGACTGGGTCCCCGTCGGGCTCGACGACCGCTTCCGCGCGGTGCAGCAGGGACAGGTCGATCTGCTGTGCGGTGCCGACACGATGAACCTGCAGCGCCGCGCCGCCGTCTCGTTCTCGGTCCCGATCTTTCCCGGAGGCATCGGCGCGCTGACGCGGGCGGACGCGCCGGTCCGCCTGCGCGACGTGCTCGCCGGCCGGGGTCAGACGTTTCGTCCGACCTGGCGGGCATCGGCCTCACAGGCGCTCGAGTCGAAAGGCTTTACAGCGGTCTCGGGCACGACGACCGAGCAGTGGCTGACCGATCGACTCAAGGAGCTGCAGGTCATGGCCAACGTGTCCTCCGCCAGCACGTACGACGCGGGCATCAGCCGGTTGCTCGATCGCCGATCCGACGTGCTGTTCGGGGAGCGCGCCATCCTCATCGACGCCGCCCGGCGCCACCCCGCATCACGCGAGCTGGCGGTCGTCGATCGGCTGTTCACGTACGAGCCGCTGGCCTTCGCGGTGACGCGGGGCGACGAAGAGTTCCGACTCATTGTCGATCGCGCGCTCAGTCGCTTCTATCGCTCGGGCGACATCGCCCGCGTCTACACGACCGCATTCGGCGAGCCCGATGACAACGCGATTACGTTCTTCCGCTGGAACGCGCTGCCGGAGTAGCGAGGCAAGCCGCGCATGATCGAGAGAAGCATCAAGCGGTTGTGGGACGCGCGCTTTCCCGGCTTTGGCCACGACACGCATGGGGTCGAAACCCGCAACGACGCCTGTTATGTGCAGTGCGTCGAGTTCCGTCCCTGAGGTGATCGCCATGAGAGATGTCACAACCCTCACGTTGTCCGTCTTGCTCGCGATGCTGCTGCTCGTGCCGTCGCGAGCGGCCGCCCAAACCGCTGGGCAACCGCCCGACCCGCCTGTTCCAGAGACAGCCGAGGAACATTCATCAGGACTGCCGTCACGAATTACATGGACGTTCAACTTCAATGCGGGCTGGGGTTCGTTCGGCTTCGCCAACTCGTACTACAACAACCCGAAAGGCTCCGAGCCGGAGAACCTCAGCGACCAGTGGTTCGAGGGATTCATGAAGCCGTCGCTCTCCGGCTCCTACAAGCTCGAATCCTCGGGCGAGCTCTATGGGAAGGTGAGCCTCGTTGGCGAGCGCACGTACGGCTCCGCGCCGGAGCTCTACGGACCGGACGTGTCGTCCTTCAGCCCGGACGACGCGTACGTCGGCTGGCGATCCGGGAACTCGATCGGGTCGACGGAGAACCTGGTCGACGTGAGCATGGGCCGACTGCCGTTCCAGCTCGGGCACGGGATGCTGCTGTACGACGGCTCCGCGGAGGGCGGCAGCCGCGGCGGCTACTGGACGAACGCTCGCAAGGCGTTCGCGTTCGGAGTGGTCGGACGCATCAAGCCCGGACCTCACAAGTTCGAGGTGTTCTATCTCGACAAGGACGAGCTCAACGAGAACGACACCGGGACGCGCGTCCTGGGCACGAACTACGAAATCACCGGAAAGCACACGACCCTTGGCGTGACCTATATGAAGTTCGCCGCGCACGCCGACGTCAAACCCGGGCGCGATGGCCTCAATGTGTTCAACGTGCGCGCCGACAGCGCGCCTGTTCCCGACGCGCCCGATCTCTCGTTCCAGTTCGAGTACGCCTCCGAGCGAAACGGCGACCTGCTCCACTCCGATGCGTGGACGCTGCTCGGCGCGTACCAGTTCAGCGAGATTACGTGGAAGCCGAAGGTCTCCTATCGCTACGCAAGCTTCCAGGGCGACAACCCGGACACGCCGGCCAACGAAGCCTTCGACCCGCTGCTGCCGGGATTCTCCGACTGGGGCTCGTGGTGGCAGGGCGAGATCGCGGGCGAGTACTTTCTGTCGAATTCCAATCTGCAGTCGCACCAGTTTCGCGCGCACGTGACGCCGAACGACAAAGTCGGCGGCGGGCTGATCTTCTATGACTTCCGGATCGACCAGCCGAGGAGCTACGGCCCCCACGTCACGGACAACCACGCCGCATTTGAAGGCGACCTGTACGTCGACTGGAAAGCGACCAAGAACTTCACCGTGAGCGTCGTGACCGCGTTTGCCGACCCGGGGGCGGCGGTGCAGCAGCTCAGCGGGCGCTCCAGCGCCTTCGCGTACGGAATGCTTTACCTCGCCTACAGCTACTGACACGCGAACCAGAAGACGGTCGACTCTTCGAGGGAGCACATCATGGCCACGCTCGGTGTTCACAGTGAAGTCGGCACGCTGCACACGGTGATGGTCTGCCGCCCGGGCAGAGCCCATGAGCGGCTCACACCAGGCAATCGCGCGGAGCTCCTCTTCGACGATGTGCTGTGGGTGCACGAGGCGCAGAAGGATCACTACGACTTCGTGCTGAAGATGCGAGAGCGCGGTGTCGAGGTGCTCGAACTGCACGATCTGCTCACCGAGACGCTTTCCGATCCCGCGGCGCGGACGTGGCTGCTCGACCGCCGCGTCGCGTCGAACGACGTCGGACCTGGAATGGCGCCGCTGCTGCGCGCGTGGCTCGGCGAGATGCCGGCGGCGAAGCTGACAAACCATCTCATCGGCGGCGTCGCGATTCTCGATTTGCCGCGATCGGAGCGGGCGTCGCTGCTCCGCGATGCGTTCGACGGCGCCGACTTCCTGATCCCGCCGGTGCCCGAACACGCTCTTCCAGCGCGATCCCTCGTGCTGGATCTACAACGGCGTCACGGTCAACCCGATGTTCTGGCCGGCGCGCAAGCCGGAAACGCTGCTTCAGCGCGCCGTCTACAAGTTCCATCCGCGGTTCAAAGGCGCCGACTTCACGATCTGGTGGGGCGACTGCGACGAGAGCTTCGGCGCGTCGACGCTCGAGGGCGGCGACGTGATGCCAATCGGCAAAGGCGTCGTGCTCATCGGCATGGGCGAGCGCACGACGCGGCAGGCCGTCTTCCAGGTGGCCGCCCAGCTCTTCGCGCATGGAAGCGCCACGCGTGTGATCGCCTGCCTGATGCCGAAGAGCCGCGCCGCCATGCACCTCGACACGGTGTTCACCTTCTGCGACCGCGATCTGTGCACGTCGTTCCGGGAGGTCGCCGATCAGGTGCGCTGCTACAGCGCGAGGCCGGACGGCAACGGCGGCGTCGAGGTCCACGCCGATGCGGGCCATCTGTTCGACGTCGTGCAAAGAGGCGCTCGGGCTCAAGACGCTGCGCGTCGTCGAAACCGGCGGCAACGCCTGGGAAGCGCAGCGCGAGCAATGGGACGACGGCAACAACGTCGTCGCGCTGTCGCCAGGCGTCGTGGTCGGCTACGACCGCAACACGCACACCAACACGCTGCTGCGCAAGGCCGGCGTCGAGGTGATCACCGTGCGCGGGTCGGAACTGGGACGCGGCCGAGGGGGCGGACACTGCATGACGTGCCCGATCTCGCGCGACGCCGGCGTACTGACGAATGCAGACCACCCAGGAGATCATCATGAGCTTCAATCTGCGCAACCGCTCGCTGCTGACCGTGCAGGACTACACGCCGCGCGAATTCCGCTACCTGCTCGATCTCGCGCGCGATCTCAAGCGCGCCAAGTACGCCCGCACCGAGCAGAAGCACCTGACCGACAAGGAAATCTGCCTGATCTTCGAGAAGACGTCGACGCGCACGCGCTGCGCGTTCGAGGTGGCCTGCTACGACCAGGGCGCGCACGTCACCTATCTCGATCCCGCCGGTTCGCAGATCGGCCACAAGGAATCGTTCAAGGACACGGCGCGCGTGCTCGGACGGATGTACGACGCCATCGAGTACCGCGGCGCCAGCCAGGAGGGCGTCGCGGAGCTGGCGCAATGGGCCGGCGTTCCGGTCTTCAACGGCCTGACCGCCGAATACCACCCGACGCAGATGCTCGCCGACGTGATGACGATGCGCGAGCACAGCGACAAGCCGATCCATCGAGATCAAGTACGCGTTCATGGGCGACACGCGGAACAACATGGGGCACTCGCTGATGATCGTCGGCTGCCTGATGGGCATGGACGTGCGCCTCTGCGGGCCGAAGAAGCTGTGGCCGTCAGACGAGTACGTCGCGATCGCGCGCGAGCTGCAGGAGGCAGTCGGGCGCGAGGCTCACGATCACCGACGACCCGAAGCACAGCGGTCGCCGGCGTCGACTTCATCCACACCGACGTCTGGGTCTCGATGGGCGAGCCGAAGGAGGTGTGGAAGGAGCGCATCGACCTGCTGCTCCGTTATCAGGTCAACGCCGATCTGATGAAGGCGAGCGGCAACCCGCAGGTCAAGTTCATGCACTGCCTGCCGGCGTTCCACGACACGCGAGACCACGCTCGGCAAGCAGATCGCCGAAACCTACGGACTGACCAACGGCCTCGAGGTGACCGACGACGTGTTCGAGTCGGAGCGCAACCTCGCGTTCGAGCAGGCGGAAAACCGCATGCACACGATCAAGGCGATTCTCGTCGCCACGCTGGGAGATTGACATGCTGGTCGTCACTGCGCTCGGCGGGAATGCGCTGCTGCGGCGCGGCGAGCCGATGACCGCGGAGAACCAGCGCCGCAACGTCCGCATCGCCGCCGAAGCGCTGGCGCCGGTGGCCGCACAGCATCAGCTGGTCGTCGGCCACGGCAACGGACCGCAGGTCGGCCTGCTGGCGCTGCAGGGCGCCGCCTACAAACAAGGTCGAGACCTATCCGCTCGACGTGCTGGGCGCGGAGACCGAAGGGATGATCGGCTACATGATCGAGCAGGAGCTCGGCAACCTGCTCCCCTTCGAGCGTCCCTTCGCCACGCTGCTGACGATGATCGAAGTCGATCCGGCCGATCCGGCGTTCAGCAACCCGACCAAGTTCATCGGGCCGGTGTACGACAAGGACGAAGCCGATCGCCTCGCCGAGGAGAAGGGCTGGGTCTTCAAGCAGGACGGCGACAAGTGGCGGCGCGTCGTCGCGTCGCCGGAGCCGAAGCGCATCTTCGAGCTGCGTCCGATCAAGTGGCTGCTCGAGCGCAACACCATCGTGATCGCCGCCGGCGGCGGCGGCATCCCGACGATGTACGAGCCGGGGAAGAATCGCAAGCTGGCCGGCGTCGAGTGCGTCATCGACAAGGATCTCGCGTCGGAGCTGCTCGCGCGGGAGCTCGACGCCGATCTCTTCGTGCATGCTGACCGACGCCGAGGCGGTGTACGTCGACTGGGGCAAACCGACGCAGAAGGCGATCCGGCGCGCCTCGCCCGCCGCCCTCAGAGGCGATGCCGTTCGCCGCCGGCTCGATGGGGCCGAAGGTCGATGCGGCCTGCCGATTCGCCGCGGCGACCGGCAAGATCAGCGGCGATCGGCGCGCTCGCGGATCTCGAATCGGATCATCGCGGGCGAGGCCGGCACGACGATCTCGTCGAAGGAATCCGGCATTGTCTACGCTGCGTGAACCGCGCGCGCCGCGAGATCACGAAAAGCCTCGGCCTCGCCGCCTGCACGGCGATCGTCGTCGGCAACATGGTGGGCTCCGGGTTCTACCTGTCGCCGTCGGCGGTCGCGCCGTACGGCCTGCTCGCGATCCTCGCCTGGATCGTCATGGGCATCGGCGCCGTCTGCCTCGGCCTCACCTTCGCGCGCCTGGCTCGCATGGCGCCGGCGACGGGCGGGCCCTACGCCTACACCAGGGCGGCCTACGGCGACTTCGCCGGTTTCCTGGTGGCCTGGGGTTACTGGATTTCGATCTGGGCGTCCCTTCCGGTGATCGCGGTGGCGTTCACCGGATCGTTCCTGAAGCTGATGCCCTCGCTGCAGGGAAACCGGTCGGTCGCCGTGGCCATCACGCTCGGCGCGATCTGGCTGGTGGCGCTGCTGAATCTTCGCGGCGTGAAGGAAGCCGGTGTGTTCGCCGAGGTCACGACGTACACGAAGCTCGTGCCATTTGCGGCCATCGCGGTCGTCGGTCTGCTGTTCATCCGGCGCGATCTGCTGGGCGGCTTCAATCCGAGTGGCCAGTCGCTGCTCGACTCGAGCGCGGCGCTCGCGCCCCTCACCATGTTTGCGTACCTCGGGCTCGAGTCGGCGACGGTGCCGGCCGGCGATGTGCGCGACCCCGAGCTGACGATTCCGCGCTCCACGATGCTCGGAATCCTCGTGGCCGCGCTGCTCTACGTGCTCGGCACGATCGTCGTCATGGGGGTCGTGCCGCGGGAGCAGCTGATCGCGTCGACGGCGCCGTTTGCCGACGCCGCCCGGATGATGTGGGGATCGTGGGCGGCCACCGTGATCGCGTTCGCGGTGATGCTGTCGTCGCTCGGCGCGCTCAACGGATGGACGCTGATGATGGGACAGGTGCCGATGGCCGCGGCGGCCGATCAGGTGTTCCCCGCGGTGTTCGGCCACCTCTCGCCGCGAGGCGTGCCGGCGGTCGGCATCATGATCTCGGCCGCGCTCGCGACGGTGCTCGTGCTCGTGCAAACGGCGGGGACGTCCAAGTTCGCGGCCATCTACGACCTGATCGTCAGCTTGAGCACGATGGCCGCCGTCATCCCGTACGTGTTTTGCTCGCTGGCGCCCGGGCTCATCGCAGGCCCGCCGGGAAGCGGCCGACCGCGCATCACGATCGTCGAGATCGTCGCGTTCGTGTTCGCGATGTTCACTGTGTACGGCTGCGGCCCGCAGCCGGTCCTCTACGGCCTGGTGCTCCTCCTGCTCGGTCTTCCGGTGTACACCTGGCAGCGGCGCGAGCGCATGAGTGCGGCGTTGACGATCCCGTAGGCAGACGTGAGTTGTCACACTCATCGTCCCGACCATCGCGGGCTCAGCCACAACACCTGCCACGCCACCGCCACCGTGGAGAAGTTCGTTCCGGTCCTGGCGACGACGCCGGATCCGTACGCCACTTTGGCGGAGTACCGTCTGCCGACTGGAACCGAGAGCGTGAGGCCGAGCCTCGAGTTGTTCAAGCTCGTAGAGGCATTCCCGTCGTCAACGCGCGAGCTCCCGCCCGTGTACCACGTGCCGTCGGCGGCCACCCACAGACGCGGCCGGAAGGTGTAGCTCACATGACCTTGAATCGCCAGTACCGGCTCCTGAGTCCGGACGCTCTCGCCCGGGTAGAAGTTCGAGTTGGACGTGTAGAACCACGCGCCGACGTACGCGTCCAGATCCCACCGGCCTTTTGGAATGACGAGCCCCATTTCCGGCTTGAACGACCAGCGGTTCGTGCCGATGTTAATGAGCTTGGTATCGAAGTATTGGCCGGCTGGCGCCGTCACGAGAAGACTCGCGCCCAGAATCGCGCGACGCGGCGTGACCGCGAATTGTGAGGGCGCCATCGCCGGGTTGCCTATCAGGTTCACCGACAGCTTGATGCGCGCGTCCGCCAGCCCGGAACGATGGACTTCCGCCTGCTGCTCGAGGACCTTGCCCGTGACGTCTGCCAGCGCGTACGGGATGGCCACGGTTGCGATCGCCAGGTCGCCGAACAGATTGAACGAGTGACCGACGGCGACGGCGAGGCCCTGGACATCGGCCTGCACGTCGCTGATCGGCAGCGTGGGATCGAAGACGACGTTGCCGGACGACCAGCTGTAGCTCGTCACCAGGAAATTCGCGCCGACCGGCGATGCCGAGTAGGCGCGCGGCTCCATGTCTTGAGCGGAAGGGTGAGCCAGCGCCAGGACACAAACCAGTGCGGACACGGCCGCCTGCGGCGATCGCGTCATCGTCGTTTGCCGCTTTTTCGCACGGCGGTCATCACGCTCCGCCCGTCTGGTGCCGGAGCTCGCGTCGGGTCCGCCGCGTAACGCCGATCGACCGCGCATTCGGCACGGTCGCTCTTTTGTCGAGCAGGTGCAGCGTCTGCGCGGGAAGCGCAATTGCGGTCCCCGCGCGCTCGACGATTCCCATGACCTCGAGCAGCAGTTCCTGCTGCGTCTCGAGGAACACCTCCCAATCGTGGCCGGCCACATACGCAAACAGCTCGATGTCGAGCGAGGATGGGCCGAAGCGGAAAAACCGGACGCGAATCGGTTCGCCACGGTCGATCGTCGGATGCGCGCCGAGATATGCGTGAATGCCGTCGACGACCGTCCGCATCTGGCCAAACGTCGTTTCATAGCGCAGCCCGACGAAGTGATGAAACCAGAACTTGTCGCGAGCGGACAGCGTTTCGATGCTGGCGTTGGCGAGCTGGCCATTGGGCACGCTGAGAACGGTGCGATCGAGCGTGCGGATTCTGGTCGATCGCAGTCCGATGTAGTGAACAGTTCCGAGGGTGTCGCCGAGCTTGAGGAAGTCGCCCACGCGCACCGCCTGGTCGAAGATGATCGAGAGGCCGCCGATCACGTTCTCGAGCGTCTTCTGCGCCGCCAACGCCACCGCAATGCCGCCGATGCCGAGGCCGGCGAGCGCGGCGGTCGGATCGACGCCGAGGTAGTGCAGCATCGCGAGCACGCCGGCGGCGATCGCGATCACATCGGCGAACCGGCGGCCGAGGCGCAGCATGGCGACAACTTCGGGGTGACCTGACGCGCGAAGGCGGCGATAGATGTAACGCTCCGCGGCGCCGTTGACGAGCAGCAGCAGCCACACCACGCCGACGATGGTGAGCGTCGTCGCAATCCCGGACCAGAACACGCGCTCGAGCAGCGGCAGCTCGATGACGCCGAGGAGCCAGCGGATCGCGACCGCCGTCAGCAGCAGCCGAACGGCGCCGGGGACGAGGTTCGCCGGCATGTCGCCCGCCGGTCCGCGACGGCGCCGCCAGCCGACCGCGAGGGGACGGACCAGCCGTCCGACGAAACCCGACAGCTGGTAGCAGACGAACAGGATCACGATGAGCGCCAGCCAGTCGAACGATCGAATGCCGCCGATGTGGCGCTTGTTCAGGAATCTCGGAACAAACCGATCGAGCTCCACCAGATCGACGTCATCGTATGCGTCCGGGATGGCATCGAGCGTCTTACGTGAGAACAGCCACACCGGCGTCGGTCCGCCGCGGTTGACGCGCTCGAGAACGAGATCGAGCGCGCCGCTGGCGGTCGTGATCGTTCCGACGATGTCCTCGTCGGGCTTGAGGGGATTGGCCATCGAGCCTTGCGGGTGATCGCTCAACTCGCCGAGGCGGGGCGGCAGGCGGCGGTCGAGCACGACAAAGAGCTTGGCGCGCGAGCTCGACGGCCTGCTGATCGCGCAGCCTGGTATTGAGATACTGCGCAGCGACGTCGTCGCGCCCCTCGCGGGCCGCCTTCATGAATCCCAGGACCGTGCCGCGCGGCGTATCGCGGTCGAGCGGGTCTTTGGGAGCCGCGGCTTGCGGCGACGGCGTCGTGGGTGGGGTCGCCGGGCGTTCCTGCGCACGCAGCCCTGCGTGCAGCAGCAGAACGCCGAGCATCACGCACGCGAAATCGAATCGCGGCACACGCTTCGCCATCGATGACCCCACGCGTGTCGCTGTTCGCGCGGCTACGCGTTTTCCCCCGTCGTCTCGAGACGCCTCCACAAGACCACGACCGAGCGGGGTTCTACATGGTACGCGCGCGGATCATCGACCGGTTCCGCCGACCGCCACGGAACGATGTCCTCCGGCGATTCGCGTGACGTATCGATCCACCGGCGCCACCCTTCGCGGTCGGGCTCGTTCGGGAGCGCGAAGTCGAGCGCTTCCCAGAACGCATTCGTGATCAGGTGCACTTCGAGGCCCTCGCGCTTCATCTCGGCGCCAAACGCGACGCTGTGCGACTGGGGACTCCAGTCCGGCTGAAGCAGGTTCACGCCGTGCCACGCGGTCTTGGCGTGGCGCAACATGTCGGTGAGGCTGACGCCGCTCGTTCCCCTCGCGCAGCGTCCTGCGCGCGGCGAGAAGGGTCACGAACCGCAAGACATCGGCGTGCTGCTCCACGAGCGTCCAGTCGAACCAGTTGCTCTCATCGTCATGGCAGTAGGCGTTGTTGTTTCCGTGCTGCGTGCGGCGCACCTCGTCGCCCATGAGAATCATCGGGACGCCGAGCGAGAGCATCGTCACCGTCAGCATGTTCTTCACCTGGCGGTTGCGGAGCCGCTCGATCTGCGGGTCGTTTGTCGGCCCCTCGACGCCGCAGTTCCAGCTCCGGTTGTCGTCTGCGCCGTCGCGGTTGTGCTCGCCGTTGGCCTCGTTGTGCTTCTCGTTGTACGAGACGAGATCGTTCAGGCTGAAGCCGTCGTGGCATGTGACGAAGTTCACGTTGGCTTCGGCTTCGCGCTGCTTGTGGCCGTAGACGTCGGGACTCCCGAGGAGCCGGTCGGCAAAACGTGTCGCCATGCCCTCGTCGCCCCGGAAGAAGCTCCGCACATCGTCGCGGAAGCGTCCGTTCCACTCCTTCCAGGCGTCGCCGATGAAGGTCCCGACCTGATAGAGACCGGCGGCGTCCCACGCTTCGGCGATCAGCTTCGTGCTCGGCGAGCGCAGGCTCCGACTCGATGTCCCACAAGACGGGCGGATGCGGCATCGCATGCCCTGAAGTGTCGCGCGAGAGAACCGATGCGAGGTCGAAGCGGAAACCGTCAACGTGCATCTCCTCGACCCAGTACCGCAGGCTGTCGATGATCAGGCGTCGCACGAGCGGATGATTCGCATTGAGCGTGTTGCCGCAGCCGGTGAAGTTGGCGTAGCGTGACGGATCGTCGCCGAGGATGTAGTACGCGCGGTTGTCGAGCCCGCGGAAGCATTGCGTCGGCCCGTGCTCGTCGTCTTCCGAGGTGTGGTTGTAGACGACGTCGAGAATCACCTCGATGATCGGCGCGATGCAGCGCTTTCACCATGTCGCGGAACTCGTCGACCGGCCCGAGCGGATCGCGGCGCGAGCTGTATGCCTGATGCGGCGCGAAGAACGAGACCGGCGAGTATCCCCAGTAGTTGACGCGCCTCTCACCGGGCGGCACCGCCTGCGCGTCGAATTGGAAGACGGGCAGCAGCTCGACGGCGGTCACGCCCAGCTCCTGCAGGTACGGGATCTTCTCGATCAGTCCGGCGATACGTCCCTCCGATTTCCTCCGACACGCCAGAGCTCGGGTGGCGCGTCATGCCCCGCACGTGCATCTCGTACACGATCGTCTGCGACGACGGTGTGTGGGGATGGCGGTCGTCCTGCCAGTCGTACGCGGACGGGTCCACGACGACGCTCTTCATCGCGGTCGCCGAGTTGTCCCCGCTCACGCTCGCCCTCTGCCGATCGTAGCCGTTCGGGACGACGACCCCGCGCCCATAGGGATCGAGCAGAATCTTCGCGGCGTCGAACCGGTGGCCATTCGCGGGGTCGAACGGTCCTGCCGCGCGAAACGCATACAGCTGGCCCGCCTTCAAACCGGGGACGAACACATGCCAGTAGTGATAGTGCCGGTTGGTCGCCGCATCGATCGGAATCACTCGTGCAGGCCGCGCATCGTCATCGCGATCGAACAGGAGAAGATCGAGACCGGTCGCGTGCTTCGAGAAGACGCTGAAGTTCACGCCGCTCGGTGTGACGTGGGCGCCAAGGGGGAATGTCGATCCTTCGGCGATCGCCCGCGCGGTGCCTTTGCTTCCGGTGCGCGACCGCTCAGGCGTGAATGTGCTCTTCATGATCCCTCGTTTGAAGAGCGAAGTTTTGCAGGGCTGCCACTTTCCCGAGCTCGAGCCACTTACGTCGCGTCGATCTTGCCGAAGAGGTAGATGAGCGTGCCGACGAGCCCGGTCCAGCCGGTCTGATGGCTGGCGCCGAGGCCGGCGCCGTTGTCGCCGTGGAAGTACTCGTAGAACAGGATGTGATCCCGCCAATGCGGATCGTTCTGGAAGATCGGCGTGCCGCCATACACGGGGCGCCGACCGTGCTCGTCGCGCAGGAAGATGCGAGTCAGCCGCGTGGAGAGCTCATTGGCGACCTCGAACAGATTCATCCGGTTGCCGGAGCCGGTCGGGCACTCCACCGTGAACGTGTCGCCGTAGTACATGTAGAACTGCAGCAGCGCGCGGATGAGGAGCACGTTCATCGGCATCCAGATCGGCCCCCGCCAGTTCGAGTTGCCGCCGAACATGCCGCTGTCGGATTCGCCGGGCAGGTACGACACGCGATATTCCCTGTTTCCAGCCTCGAAGACGTACGGTTTGCGATCGTGCACGCGCGACAGCGCCCGGATGCCGTACGGACTCAGAAACTCCTGCTCGTCGAGCATTTTCTCGAGAATCCGCCGCAGGCGCTCCTCGTTGACGACGGCCAGGATGCCGCGATCGCCGTACCCGAGGGCGCCATCGCCGGTGCGATGGATGCCGCGCATGAGCTCCGGCGTGCGACGGATCCGCTCCCGGACGTGCGCCTCGATCTTCGGCACGCGCTGGCGCTGCCACGGCTCGACGACGGTCGTCGCGCAGAGCGGCAGCAGCCCGACGAGCGATCGCACCTTGAGCCGCGTCGCCGACCCGTTCGGCAGGCGCAGAACGTCGTAGTAGAACCCGTCCTCTTCGTCCCACATGCCGGTGTGGCCGACCCGGTTGAGGGCGTTGCCGATGGCGAGAAAGTGATCGACGAACTTCACCGCCATGTCTTCGAACGTATGGTCTTCCGACGCGATCTCGACCGCAATCTCCAGCATGTTCTGGCAGAAGAGCGCCATCCACGCCGTGCCGTCCGCCTGCTCGAGATACCCGCCGGTCGGCAGCGGCGACGAGCGATCGAACACGCCGATGTTGTCGAGACCGAGAAAACCGCCGTCGAACACGTTCTTGCCGTTTCGATCCTTGCGGTTGACCCACCACGTGAAGTTGGCGAGCAGCTTGCCGAACGATCGCTTCAGGAAGTCGATGTCGCCGCGGCCGCGGGTGGCCTGCTCGATCCGGTGCAGGAAAATCGTCGCCCAGGCGTGAACGGGCGGATTGACGTCGGAGAAGTTCCATTCGTACGCGGGGATCTGTCCGCTCGGATGCAAATACATCTCGCGCAGCATCATCTCGAGCTGAGCCTTGGCGAAGTCGACGTCAATCGTCGAGAACGCGACGGCGTGGAACGCCAGATCCCATGCCGCGTACCACGGGTATTCCCATTTGTCCGGCATCGAGATCACATCCGCGTTGACCATGTGCCCCCAGGAGTTGTTCCTGGGCTGCGCTCCGCCCGACGGCGCGAACGGATCGACGCCGTGCTGGCCGAGCCAGCGGCTCACGTCGAGGTAGTAGTACCTGCTTGCTCCACAACATGCCAGCGAACGCCTGGCGCATGACGCTCGCCTGGTCGGCACTCGCCGACGCGGGAACGATCGACCGGTAGAACTCGTCGGCCTCGCGAATCCGCGCGTCGAATACGCGGTCGAATTCGGCGAACGGCGCGGCGGCGACGTCGGGCCCTTTGTCCGACAGCCGCAGGCGCCAGACAGCGGTCCGGCCTCCGTCGATCTCGACGCGGCTGTGCGCCGATGCTTTCGTGCCGGCCTGCTCGGTCGCGATCGCGTCGGCGCGGCCGCGGACGATGAAATCGTTGATGCCGTCCTTGACGGCCGGCGTAACGTTCGGCCTTCCGAAGACGCGCTCGGTGTTCGTTTCGTTCTCCGTGAACAACAGCGGCAGGTCTCCGTCGACGTACAGCCAGCGGCGACCGAGGCCGTCGTGCGTCGCGCGCGATCGCTTTGCTCCCCTTCGCGCTCTCGACTTCGCGCAATGAGGGCTTCGATCCAGCGACGCCGCGCCAGGTGTTACGAAACCATAGAGTAGGCAGCACGTGGAGCGCCGCCGCTATCCGCACCGCGATTGGTCGCGGTGATGCGGATGAGGAGGTCTTCCGGCGACGCTTTCGCGTACTCCACCTGCACGTCGAAGTACTTGTTGTCGGCGAAGATGCCGGTATCGAGGAGCTCGTATTCGAACTCGTCGCGCGAGCGCTTGTTGTTCGTCTCGACCAGACTGAAGTAGGGAAACGCCTGCTGCGGGTACTTGTAGAGCCACTTCATATACGAGTGCGTCGGGGTCGAGTCGAGATAGAAGTAGTACTCCTTGACGTCTTCGCCGTGGTTGCCTTCGCCGTTGGTCAAGCCGAAGAGCCGCTCCTTGAGGATCGCGTCCTGGCCGTTCCACAGCGCGAGCGCGAAACAGAGCTGCTGCTGGTCGTCGGAAATGCCGGCCAGCCCGTCCTCGCCCCATTGGTACGCACGCGATCTCGCCTGATCGTGGGTGAAGTAGTCCCACGCGTTGCCGTCGACGCTGTAGTCCTCGCGGACGGTTCCCCACTGACGCTCGCTCAGATACGGGCCCCACCTGCGCCACGCGGCCCCGGCGCGGATCGCGTCCAGGCGCTTCTGCTCTTCATGGTTCTCCACGTGACGACCGCGCTTTGTTCCGTTCATGATGACCTCCGCCGCCGCGACCGCGTGTCGGGCAAATCGATTTGCTAGTCGATCTGAAATTTCACGAGCGGTTTCGCTTACCTCGACGCGGCGAGCGGATTGCCATGCAGCGAATTCGAAATGTCGGCGATGGCTTTCTGCGCGCGGACGCTGTTGCCCGCCTCGTCGAGCGGCGGCGAGACGACTGCGATTCCGAACTTGCCCGGCGATACGGCGATGATTCCTCCGCCGACGCCGCTCTTGGCCGGCAGACCCGTGTGGTAGAGCCATTTGCCGGAATCGTCGTACAGGCCGGCCGTCGCCATGACCGCGAGCACCGGCGCCACTTTCGCGACGTCCAGCACCTGCTTACCGGTCACCGGATTCTTGCCGCCGTTGGCGAGCGTCGCCGCCATCATCGCGAGGTCCTTCGCGTTGACGCCGATCGAGCATTGCCGCGTGTAGAGATCGACCGCCTGGCGCCAGTCGGTCTTGATGTAGCCGTACGCGAACATCAGCGCGCCGATCGCCTGGTTGCGCTGGTTCGAGTCGGACTCTGACTTGTAGACGTCCTGGAGTACCTGGAGCTTGCGCCCGGCGAAGTCGTTCTCGATGCCGAGGATCTTGGCCCACACGGCGTCGGCGTTCGCCCCCGTCACCATGCTCGTCGCCGAAATGGCGCCCGGATTGACGAGCGCGTTCATCTCGGGCGCGCCGGTACCGCTCACGGTCTTCACGGCTTCGACGGCGATGATCGAGTTGAACCGCGCGCCGGTCGCATCCACGCCGATCCGTTTCTCGATCGAGTCGGCGCCCTGCTCCTGAACAACCTGCGCCATCGTGAAGACCTTGGAGATCGACTGGATCGACACCTGGGTTCCGACGTCGCCCGCCGTGTAGACCTTGCCGTCGGTCGTCACGAGCACAATCCCGAAGAGATTGGGATCGACTTTGGCGAGCGCCGGAATGTAATCGGCGTTCTTGCCTTCCTTGAGCGTCTTGTATTTCGCGTACGCGGCGTTGACCACGCTTTTCGGATCGCTCTGCGCGCCCAGCGGCAGCGAGGCGACGAGGACAAGGGCGGTAAGGCCGGCGATCCACTGCCAAGGCATGTATCGAAGGAAACGAGTCATTACTGAGCTCCTACTTTCGCGCTGAAGTTGACCTTGATCGAGAACTGAATCCGGAAGTCGTCGGAGTGGAACCCGTCGGAGAAGTTCTCGCGACGGCCCCACTGCAGTTCGCCGCCCATCATCACGTTCTTCGCCGGGGTGCACAGCAGGTTGGCCAGGAAGTACTGGCCGTCCTTGAAGGCGTCCGGCGCCTGGCCGTCGCTGTTCGAGATGTCGACGCGTGAATACCCGATCGCGGTGGTGAACCGGTCGTTCCACGTGTGGTCGAGAAAGAGGGCGAGGCCAAAATCACCCAGTGCCTCGCCTACGACCGGGGTCACGGCGTTACCGGGTTGCTTCTTGACGCCGACGTCGATCGGCGCGTCGTTGAAGTAGTTCTCGACGCCGGCACCGTCGATCAGCTGCATGCGCAGGACGCCGGCCTTTCCGAGCTTGACGTTGGTGCTCGCGGCGACGCCCCAGCCCCACGTGCTGCCGCTGAGGTTGAAGGCGTCGTTCGGCAGAAGGTCGTCGTACTTGAAGTAGCGCAGCGCGCCGCCGACCTGGACGTATCCCCACGGCCGGCCGAAGCGATAGTGGCCGGTGAAGTCAGGCGACGGGAAACGGGGCTTGACGTTCTGGAGCTCCTCGCGATCGGCGAACTGCCCCTGGTCGCCGCTGGCGCCGGGCGCCTCGATCGCGATGCGCGCGTTCGAGCTGCCATCGTTGACGAACTCGTACCAGACCTGCGCGTTGCGCAGAAACAGCATCCCGTTCGGGCCCCAGTACTCGATCGAGTTCGGAAACACGTCAGCGTCCATGAACGCGCTGTTCGTCATGCCGCCGCCGATGTGCTTCCACTGCCCCCACGCGTGGCGCATGCGCATCGTCGTCAGCCCGGCGTCCTTGCCGGTGCCGAAGAGATCGAACTCGAACTGGCCCTTGACGTCGCTCGACGGCATGTCGGCGCGGACGCCGAACCGGGTCTGTTTGGCGCTCAAGTTGAAGCGGCCGTCCTCGCCGTACTGGTTCGGCGACGAGGGCATTTTTGACGGCCGGAGCGAGTCGGCCCAGTTCGGATCGACCTGGTTGAAGTCGGCGATCGCGTCGACCTGGCCGAAGCCGTAGATCTCCAGCGTCGGCCCCGGGATTGGGGGTGGCGGCGGCGGTGCCGGCTGCGCTTCGGCGCGGGAGGCGCCGTGCAAGACGACACACCAGGCGAGTAACACGGCGCCGATTCGCGCGATCCGAGTCACGGTCGTTCATCGAGTTGTCTCCTTGACATGGGCGTGTTCCCACGCGCGCACACTGCGCCTGGCCGCGTCGAAGAGACGCTCGTAGTTCGTCTTCCGGAACTTCTCGCTCGCGTCTGGTGTGAGGCGGGAAAGAAGCGGCGCGTACATGGCTAAGACCTTCAGGTACTTCTCCTGTTCGGTCGGCGCCACTTCGTCGGTGCCGAACAGAAAGCGATCCGGATGGCGGTTGATCAAAGCGGCGGTCGCGTTGAGCGACTCCTTCGTGGCCACGATGTACTTGGCCGTCTCATCCCACGAGAGATCGATGTGCAGGTTTGCCAGTGCAGGGTTGGACAGCGCCTTGTCGATAATCTCGATCTGGCCGATCCCCGTCGGGCTCTCGTACGAGGCGCTGATGCGATCCTTGAGCGGACTCACGACACGGCCAACTCCCGCGTGGGCCCAGATGACCGTGGTCTTGGGATGACGAAGGAGAAGATCCCGGAGTTGCGCGACCTGATACGGTTCCTGTCCCGGCCTGGGAAATGGCATGTCGATGTCGTTGTGTAGAAGGACGACGAGTCCAACATCAGCCGCGACGTCGAGGATCCGATCCAGCGCCGGATTGAGGAGGGTGGCCGTCTCGCCGGCGACCTTCGACGACACGAACTCTTTGTGAATGGTGAACTCGCCGATGCCGGAGAAGACGCCGGGAAAAATCCTCAGCACGCGGAGGATGTGATCCGCAGCGTACATGTCGGCCGGGTTGAAACCGGTGATCATCGGGTCGAAGCGCGCCTGCTCGGCCGGTGTCAGCGACTTGTACGCCATGGCGATGGCTGCGTCGGTGAACGAGTAGTAGTAGAGCGGCGCGTCGGTCTGCAGGTAGTAGGTCGGCGCGAAGTCGCCGGTGTTGCCGTGCGACCATTGCTGCTGGAGCGGGATGCCGAAGACCGCGGCCCGCCCGACTCTCGTCCCCATCACCTTCAGAACGTCATGGATGTCGACGCCTTCCTGGATGTAGTTGGTCAGATGCAGGTGCGAGTCGTTGACCTCGGCGCTGTCCGCCGCCTGCGCGACGCGCGCGGCCGGCAACGCCGGTCCCCACACGACGAGCGCCGCGACCACTGCTGCCGTCAGCGCCCACGCGTGGCGTACGAGCGCCTGACATCTCATGTGCCGCTCCCGGTAAGGCCCGCCGACGCTGGTCAGAAGTTCATCTCCAGATTCAAATGGAAGACGGGGCCGTTCGCGCCGACCGGCACCGGATAGGCGGTGTATCCGACCGGACTCCTCCGCACATAAATCCACTCGCCGTTGAGGCGCAGGCCACGCTGCCGCATGAAGTACCAATTGCCGCCGCCGCGCACCTCCCAGGGATCCCCGTGGCTGCCGAAGATCTGCGATCCGCTGAGATACGCCTGGACTTGCCTGGCCACGACCATCGCCGAGGACTGCAGCTGGTACCCGCAGTCGTCGATTGACGCGATGCCGCCCGTGTTCGTGCGTTTGAAGTTGTTCAAGTGGCGCCAGTAAAACTCGCCCTCGAGCGAGGCGCCCCTGTTCTTGACGCCCGCGTCGACGCTCACCATTTGATGGTGACCTCGTCGACAGAAACACCCTGGCCGAAGAGATCGGGTGTGAAGACGATGCTGCCGTCCGACAATCGAATCTGCGTGTTCTCGATCGACTCGCTGCCAGGCTGGCTCTGCTTGTCTTCGTCGCTCCGTGTGTAGTGCACGCCGACCCTGGTGGCGACGTCTTCGTGATAGTCCAGGTCGCCGAACGTGCCGAAGAGGCCGAACTCGCCGGTCGTCGGCAGCCACTGCACCGAGTACGACTGCGTGTTCAGCTTGTTGTCCAGTTGCGCGGCGCTGACACCGAGCGTGCTCAGGTTGTTCGCAACCATCACCATGTACTTGAGGGTCGTGGTGATCTCGCCCTTCAACCAGATGCCCGACGTGTACGAGCCAATGAAGAACTCATCCGCGATCAGGCGGTCGTCGACGCCGAGCCAGTACGGGAACTGGCCCTCGGTGCTTCGTACCGCCGGCAGCGAGGTAATGCCGGCGCCGACCGATACGAATCGATTGAAGCTGTAACTGAGATTTCCCGCACCGACGACTTGCGCGCCCAGCCCCCGCGAGGTGTTGGCCGACCAGACATAGAGGTAGTAACGAAACCGCGGCGTCACGAACCATCCCGAGAACGGCGCGAAGAACTTCTGCAGCTGAACGTCCTGGCGTTGCTGAATCGTCTTGGTGTTGCCGGAGGAATCGACGTAGCTCTCGTCAAGGTTTCGCTGGTTCAAGTACCGCGCGTAACTGAACAGCCGGAAATAGATCTGACCCTCCTCGCCGTCGTACAGCAGGAATCCGACATTCGGAATGTGCTCGAGCGGCTTGCGCTTCTCCTGCACGACGTCCTGTGCGGCCGTTGCACCGGTGACGAACTCGCCGCTGCATCCGTCGGATACCCAGATGTCCGTGTCGTCGTATCCCCACGTCTTGCCGAGGAGACACGCCGACGCGCCCATCGACCGCGCGAGCACGACGCCCGCCGACGTGTCCGCGCGGCAGTGCTGCCGCTCGCCTGGCATCGACGAACAGGTCAGGCGAGGCGGCTGCACGATCGCGCTCGCGGCGTCGTCGGACGCCGACGACGTTTGCGCGCGGCACGTTGCGGCCGTGGCGAAGCGCCGCGGCCACAATTTGACCGTGCGAGAACACACATGGCATGCGCGCAATCAAGGCAGTTCGCGTGCCATGCCACGCGAAAACGGAAGGCGGCGCGGGTGCGGGGGATCGTGATGTCTCGAGTCGTGGGACTGCGGTCGCCGTGGACTCGAAGGCCACCGCGAGCCGGAGCCGCTCCGAAATGTCGGAGGACGACTACGCAGTCACCTCACACGATGTCTCGGCTGTCGATGCTCGCGCTGCGGCTCGCCGTTTGCACAACGGGACGCGAGCACTTTTCTGAAAGGCACAGGAACGATGACGCCACGCTTCGTACTTCCACTGGTGCTGGTTCTCGCCAGCGCGGGCAGCGCACTCGCTCAAGACGTGCGCTACAACTTCGACAAATCGGTCAACTTCGCGGCGTTCAAGACGTATAAGTGGGTCGCCATCAAGGGGGCGACGCCACTGTCCGATCTCGTCGACCGGCAGGTCAAAGCCGTTGTCGACGCCGAGCTCGCCACCAAGGGACTGACCAGGTCCGACTCGGACACCGCCGATCTGTACGTCGGCTACCAGGCCGCCGTCGGCCAGGAGAAGGAGTACACGTCGTTCGACAGCGGGTGGGGCTACGGACCCGGGTACGGACACGGTTGGTATGGCGGTGGCGGCGGGATGTCGAGCGGCCAGACGTCGACAATCCACGTAGGACAGCTTGCCCTGGACATGTACGCGTCAAAGCCCCACACGCTCGTGTGGCGCGGCGTCGCGAGCAAGACACTTGATACGGAGGCCAAGCCCGAAAAGCAGGAGAAAAACCTGAAGAAGGCCATTGCCAAGGTGCTCAAGAATTACCCGCCGAAGCAGAAGACGTAAGTCACTGGACCTTCAGCACCGCGACGACCGGCGAACGATCATCTCCGATTCTCGCCATGACGTAGACGAGTCCGCGGCAAACGTGGCGCGCGACGAGCCGGATGCTGTTAGCCTGCGTGAAGGTCGCGTCAACCGAGACGCACTCGGACCAGTCCTCGTTGTCGGCGGACACGTCGAAGCGGACGACCGTCGCGTTCTGCACGATGAAGATCTGCGCGCTCCCGACACTGACAGTCGCCGCCACCGGAGTGACGATCGGCGATGGCGCGAGCATCATCCTGGATGGCGACGAGTCGACGCACGCGAGCGTGAACAAAGATACGAGGGTCACGGGCCCGAGCGCATGGATGCGGGCTCGTTGTCGTGTAACTGCACGCATGGTTCGTCTCCTCCTCGTCGTGCCTGTTCCGTCGGTCACAAGCGCGCGGTATGCAGATCGAACGCCACACGCGAATCGGAGGCAGCAACAGAGATGGCCCGCTGGGTGAAGCGGTGAATCGGAGGAGGGACGCGCTGCGCTAGTCTTTTCGCAGCGCGACGATCGGGTCCACGTTCGCCGCCCGCCGCGCGGGCAGGTAGCTCGACGCGATGCCGGCCATCGACAGCATCGCCGCGAGCGCGAGCGTCGACTTCACGTCGGTGCGCACGACGCCAACCAGGCCCGCTTCGATCGCGCGGTTGAGGAGAAGCGAGAGACCGAGTCCAATCGCGACGCCGGCGGCCGTCAGCCGCGCCGCCTGTCCGAGCGCCAGTTGCAGCATGTCGCGCGGGCTCGCCCCAAGCGCAATCCGCACTCCGATCTCATGGATACGCTGTGTGACGAGGTACGTCATCACGGCGTAAAGCCCGAGGATCGCGAGCAGCAGCGCGACGCTGGCGAACACACCCATGACGCCGGCGGCGAACTGGAGGCCGATCGTGCTTTCCTCGAGCATCTGCGACATCGGCATCACGTCGTAGATTGGCTGCGTGTCGTCGACTTCTGCGAAGGCGCGCCGCACGCTCGGCATGAGCGTCGACGGCGTGACCGACGCGCGCACCGCAAACATCAGGTCCATTTCGGGCCCCTGAGCGAGCGGCCGATAAAGCGTCGGCGTGTTCCGGCCATCCGCCCAGCCGTGGACGAGATCACCGCAGACACCGACGACAGTCATCCACGGTTTCCCGACAATCCGCATCCGGCGGCCGACCGGCTCTCCGGGCGGAAAGTACATCCGCACGAAGGACTCGCTGACGATGACGACGGGCGCGGCGTCGGCGCCATCGGCGCGTGTGAACGCGCGCCCGGCGCGCAGCGGGATGCGGAGCGCGTCGAAATAGGCATCGCTGATCGATCGGTAGTCGACTGACGGACGGTTCTTGGAATCCGCTGGCGGTGTGGCGCCATCGACCTCGACGCGCACCGACGCTTCGGAGTCGCTTGCGGGCAGCAGGTTCGCCGCGACGGCTCGGGTGACCCCGGGCAGCGCGGAGAGATCGTCGATCATGCGCGCGATGAATTGCCGCCGCCGAGCGGCGTCCGGATACGCCGTCGGCTGCAGCGACACGCGGAGCGTCAACACGCCGTTCGGGTCGTAGCCTTGCCAGCCTGTGAGAAACATCTGCACGCTTCTCGTGCCGAGCAATGCCGCCACGAGCAACGGCAGGACGAGCGCGACCTCGGCGACCACGAGCGCGCGCCGCATGCGCTGACGTCCAGGCGACGAGCCCGCTCGCGCATCGGACGTGAGCGCGTCCATGACGCCACCTTTCTCGAGGTGCAGGGCCGGCACGAGACCAAACACGACCGCCGTCAGCGCGGCGATTCCGAGGGTCATCGCAATCAGCCGTCCGTCGATCGTCATCGTCGTCCAACCAGGGACGAAGCGGACGAGGCGCGGCGGCAGGAATCCGCGCAGCAGATCGAGAAACGCCCACGCGACACCGATCGACAGCGGCGCCGCCAGCGCGACGAGCAACCCGCTCTCGAGGAGCGATTCCGCAACGAGCCGGCCGCAGCTGCAGCCGAGCGCGAGGCGCACGGCCATCTCGCGACCACGCTCCGCACCTCGAGCCAGCAACAGGTTCGCCACGTTCACGCATGCGATGAGCAGGACGAACACGGCCGCGGCCTGCCAGAGCCACAGAAAGGCGCCGAGCCCGACTTGGGTCATGCCGGCGCTGAGCGTGTAGAGACGCGCGCCCCTGCGGGCGTTATCGTCTGGAAAATCGCTCGCCAGGCGGTCGCCTTCGACGGCGACCCGTGCGGCTGCCTCCCGTAACGTCACGGCCGGGGCCAGCCGTCCGATGACGGTGAGGGTGCGGATCGTTCGTGAGGGCGCCTGATCCGGATCGAATGCGAGCGGTCCCCACAAGTCGGCCATCATCGGAAAGCCGAATCCCGGCGGCGCGATGCCGATGACGATGGACGAGCCGCCGTCGAGCCTGATCGATCGGCCGACGACCGACGGATCGCCGCCAAAGCGCCGCTTCCAGAGACCGTCGCTCAGCACGACGACGGCATTGCGCCCGCGTGTTTCCTCGTCCACACGGAAGCCGCGGCCGAGGATCGGCGGCACGCCGAGCGCCGAGAAGAACCCAGCCGACACGTGAAAGCCGAGGACGCGCTCCGGCTCGTCACGGCCGGCGAGTGTGGCATCCCACCACTGGAACGCCGACAGGTGATCGATCGTGCCGGCCAGATCGCGTCGCCAGTCGAGGAAGTTGGCCGGCGCGACCGTGTTCTTCCGGTCGTGCGAATCCGGAGCCGTCTCGATCGGCATCACAACGCGATCGACATCGGGAACGCTGTACGGATGGAGCACCAGCGCCTCGATCATGCCGAAGACGGCGGTGTTGGCGCCGATGCCGACGGCGAGTGTGAGGACCACGGCCGCGCTCATCCACAGGCGCTGGGAGAGCGCTCGCACCGCGAGCCGCAGCTGAAACGCTACCTGGCCCACGTGATGATGTCCCTGCGAACCATGGCCGCGCCGACGCCACACGTACCTCGACGACAGTCGTAACGCCTGGACGCGGTACCACCAGCGCGCGTACGCCGGAGATCGGCGCGCCTGCAACTCGACGTAAGCTTCGCGGAGATCACCGAGGATATCGTCCGCGTAAACGGTCGAACCAAGCGCCGCACGAAGCAGGCGTTCGGTCGCACGCGGCGGATCGCGATGGATCATCACGCCGTGCTCAGCTCGGCCTCGAGGCCATCCCACAATCCGAGCAGCACGCGACGCGACTGCCGCAACCCGCCGCGTCCGGTTGCGGTCACCGTGAAATAGCGGCGCGGCCGGCCGCCCCGCTCCGGCAGCGGCTCCCCCATCGTCGATCGCAGGCAGCCCTTCTGCTCGAGTCGCTCGAGCGCGGTGTACATCGCGCCGCGCGCGAGACGACGCCCAGCGGCCTCGCGCAGCTGCTCGCGGATCGGGTTGCCATAGGCCCCCTCTCCGAGGCGCAGGACGACGAGCAGGATCAGCTGCTCCAGTTCTCCGAGATAAACTTGATTAGACTTCAATGTAGGCATTATACGCAAACCGGCGAAGGCCGGTTCCTACATCGCTGGACTGACAGAGTCGGTGTCGGCCGGTCCGCCGCCTCGAGTTGCTTCCGCGGCGAACGCAAATAGAGGGGGCGTTATGGTCGGAAAGCCGCTTTGTTCGCGAGCCGCGCCTTCGCTTGCGCCGCTCGCGCGTCGTCGGCATCCTTCTTCTGCCGTTCGATCTCGCGCTGCGGGGCCTCGCGCTCGTCGAGCTGACTCGCCTTCGCGGTCGCCGCACGGGCAAGCGCTTCGAGGCGCGGCGATGTCACGATGATTCGAAATCCTGAGCCATACGCCGAGGAGCGGTACAGCGCGACCGAGAACTCGGGACTTCCCCATCGAGCCAGGATCGTTCCGGATTCCTGTTCGACCTGTGACATAGCCACCGGACGATTTTTCACGGTGGATTTCACGGGTGGACCGTACGGCGCAGACAATGCCTCGATGAGATCGGCGTCGGTCATGCCGGCGGTTCGATCGTGGTCGTAGTCGACGACCATCCTGGACAGCTGATCATTGTAGAAGCTGAACACAATCTGCTGGACGGCATCGTCCTTTGTCGAGTACGGCCGCTGCCATCGCAGCTCCTGCATGACAGCAGGGCGCGTGTGAATCGTCGTCGCATCGGACGCTGCGACGCCGGCAAGCCCAGCCGTGGACGCAAGGTCGGCCCCAAGCTGATAATCGCGATATCCCGGCTGAGACTGCGCATACGCGGGCATCACCACAAGCAGCGATAAGGCAACCGCGGCGGCTGCGAGGGCCGCCGGCGCTGGACGCCACAGCAGAAGCGCGAGGAGCGGCGGGATGATGCACGTCGCGATCAGCATTTCGGCGTTGAGCATCGTGAGCGCCGCTCCTAAAACGATGCATCCTGCGCCAATCGTCATCACCGACATACACCACACTCCAACCAGCTGCGCGCGCGAAGCATTCTTCGTCATGCCGGGATCATGGTCCGAATGGCCGGAGACTCGCTGTGCTCAATTGCACATGGGCTTATCGTGACCGTCGTCGCACGGTATACTCCGTGGTCCTGCTTTCCTGAGCCCTGCGGTCCACCCGAGGCCTTCAGCCCTCACCAAAGCCATGCCTTCGGAGGGCTTGTGTCACAAACCGCGTCAGTCGCCAGCGCTCCGGCAATTGCCTGTCTATCGATGGCGCGGTGACCGGCATTCTTGGGCGCTTCGCACGACCTGCAACGCCGGCATCGGAAAAGCCGTTTCGCGACGAGCTGCTCAGCATCGAGCGGCTGGAAGAGCGCGCGCTCGCCCTCGCGGCCAGCTTCACGATCGATCCGAGCCCGCGGCAGCGTGCCCGCAACATTTTTCCGCGCTTCGACGACAACGCCCGCGTCTTGCGCGACGCCTATCGAACGCTGGCCGATGACGTCCGGACCGGCGTGTTCGTCACCGCCGCGGCCGAATGGCTGCTCGACAACTTCCATCTGGTATCGAACGAGATCCGCGACATCCGCCAGCACCTGCCCGCGCGCTACTACCGGCAGCTCCCCACGCTCGCGTCGCGCGAGCATGCCGGCCACGCGCGAATCTACGCGATGGCCGTCGAGCTGCTGCGGCACAGCGACAGCCGGATCGACCGCCAGCAGCTCGCGCTGTTCGTCAACAGCTACCAGCGCGTCGCGCCGCTGACGATCGGCGAGCTCTGGGCGTGGCCCAGCATGCTGAAGCTGGCGCTGATCGAAAACCTGCGGCGCCTGGCGGCCGACACGCTGGAGTCGCGGCGCGCGCGCCGCGCCGCCGATGCGTACGTCGATCAGGCGGAGCATGAAAGCGACACGAAACGGCCGTTGCCGGCGAGCCTCGGCATCACCTCGGTCGTCCAGCTCCTGCATCGGGTACGCGAGTATGGCGTGCAGCTCTCGTCGATTCGCACGGCGGTCGAGGACCACCTCGTGTCGCAGGGCACGACGGCGGAAGCGGCCATTCGCGGCGAGCATCAGCGGCAGGCGGCCGACCAGGTGTCGGTCGCCAACGCGATCACCAGCCTGCGCCTCTGCTCGACACTCGACTGGCGCCAGTACGTCGAGTCGGTGAGCCTGGTCGAGCAGGTGCTGCAGCGCGATCCTGCCGGCGCGTACGGCCGCATGGATTTTCTCAGCCGCGACCGCCAGCGCCAGGCCGTCGAGGAGCTCGCGGCGCCGAGCGGAGACGCGCAGGTGCGTGTCGCGCTCCGAGCCGTCGAAAGCGCGCGACAGGCCGTCGTCCGCGGCTCGTCCGCCGATCGGGCGGCCCATGTCGGCTATCACCTCATCGATCGCGGACGGCGCGATCTCGAGATCGACGTCGCGTACCGCCCGCGATTGGCCGCGCGCACCAGACGGTCTGGTATTCGCCCACGCGACCGCTCGTCTACCTCGGCCCGATCGCCGCCGTGACGGCCGCTGCTGTTGGCGCTCTGTGCCAGCGTACGCGCATCACGCGGGCGCCTCCGCGCGGCGCCATCGCGGCGTTGCTTCTGCTTCTGCTCCATACCGGCGGCCGACATCGCGATCGCGCATCGCGCAACGCGTCATCGCCTGGGCGATCCCGCCCCGTCGGCTGCCGCGCCTCGACTTCTCGGACCGCATTCCCGACGACGCCCGCACGATGGTCGTCGTGCCGACGATGCTGACGAGCGCCGACTCGGTCGCGGCGCTGCTCGAGCACGTCGAGGTGCTCGCGCTCGGCAACCTCGACCCGCATCATCCATTTCGCGATCCTCAGCGACTTCGCCGACGCCGACGCGCGCGAACTGCCCGACGATCCGCCGACTCCTCGCCGCTGCGCGCGCGGGCAGTCGAGGCCCTCAACGAGCGGTTCGGCGCCGAGCACGCGGATCGCTTCTTCCTGTTCCATCGCGAGCGGCGCTGGAACGCGCGGGAACACGCGTGGATGGGGTGGGAGCGCAAACGCGGCAAGATCGAAGAATTCAACCGGCTGCTGCGAGGCGCCACCGACACGAGCTTCACCGTGCAGGTCGGCGAGCTGCACGTTCTCCCGTCGGTGCGCTATTGCATCACGCTCGATACCGACACGCGCCTGCCGCGCGACGCCGCGAAGGAGCTCGTCGGCATCATCGCGCATCCGTTGAATCGGCCGCGCTTCGATCGCGCGCGTCGGCCGCGTCACCGAGGGCTACGGCATTCTGCAGCCGCGCGTCAGCGTCACGATGGCGAGCGCGGCCGGATCGCTGTTCGCCCGGACGTACGCCGGCCACACCGGCGTCGATCCGTACACGACCGCCGTCTCGGACGTCGTACCAGGATCTCTTCGACGAGGGCATCTTCACCGGCAAGGGCCTCTACGACGTCGACGCGTTCGCGGCCGTCGCTCGACGGGCGCGTGCCGGAGAACGCGCTGCTGTCGCACGATCTCTTCGAGGGCCTCTACGCGCGAACGGCGCTCGTCACCGACGTCGAGGTCGTCGACGACTATCCGTCGAGCGTCCTCGCGCACGCGAGACGCCAGCATCGCTGGGTGCGCGGCGACTGGCAGATCCTCGTGGTGGCTCTTTCCGTTCGTGCCGTCACGCGGCGGGTCTGCAGCGCAATCGCCTGCCGCTCATGTCGCGCTGGAAGATCCTCGACAACCTGCGGCGCAGCCTGATGGCGCCGGCGACGCGTGGCGCTGCTCCTCCTCGGCTGGACGGTCCTGCCGGGCAGCCCGATCGCCTGGACGGCGATCGCGTCTCGCCGCGGTCGGCGCTGCCGCTCGTGTCTGCGGCTGCTCGCAACTGCTGCGCGGGCCGACGCGGCTGGAATCGGCGACGGCGTTCCTGCGAACCACGATCGAGGATCTCGAGGCGGACGCTCGTCCGCGTCTCGCTGCAGCTGGCGTTCCTCGCCAACCAGGCCTACGAGATGGTGCACGCGATCACGGTGACGCTCGTGCGTCTCGGCATCACGAAGCGCCGCCTGCTCGAGTGGGAGACGGCCGCGGCCAGCGCCGCACCGGGCGGGCCGCCGCGCCTGGGCGTGTTCGTCAAGGACATGATCGCCAGCCCCGCGATCGCCGCCGGCAGCCTGGCTGCTCGTCGTCGCCGATCCGTCCGCACGCGCTGCGCCGCGTCGCTGCCCGTGCTCGCGCTGTGGGCGGCGGCGCCGCTCATCGCGTACGCGCTCAGCCGGCCGGTGCCGACGCGCCGTGCGGTGCTCGGCGCGCGAAGACCGCGAGTTTCTCCGCGTCGGTGGCGCGCAAGACGTGGCGGTACTTCGAGACGTTCGTCGGGCCGGAGGATCACGCGCTCCCGCCCGACAACGTCCAGATCGTCGCCGGAGCTGACCATCGCGCACCGCACGTCGCCGACCAACATCGGGATGGCGCTGCTCGCGACCCTCGCGGCGCACGACTTCGGCTTCATCGACACGGACGAGTCTGGCGCGCCGGATCGACGCCACGCTCACGACCGTCGAGAGCCTCGAACGCTTCGAAGGTCACCTGCTGAACTGGTACGACACGCGCACGCTGGCGCCGCTTCCGCCCGCCTACGTCTCGACGGTCGACAGCGGCAACCTCGCCGGCGCGCTCTTGACGCTGTCGGTGGCGCTGCAGCGGCTGCCACCTCGACGCAGCTGGCCGGCTCGGGCCGTCGGCCTTGTTCGACGGCGATGAACTTCCAGTTCCTCTACGACCCGCAGCGGCAGCTGTTCACCATCGGCTATCGCCTCGCGGACGACGAGGGGCCGGGCCGGCGCGATCCGTCGTACTACGACCTGCTGGCGTCCGAAGCGCGGCTGGCCAGCTTTCTCGCGATCGCCAAGGGCGACGTGCCCGAATCGCACTGGTTCCATCTGGGACGAGCCGGTGACCAGCGTCCGCGGCGCGCCGGTCCTGCTGTCGTGGAGCGCCACGATGTTCGAGTACCTGATGCCGCTGCTCGTCATGCGGAGCTATCCGGACACGCTGCTCGATGAATCGTGCCGCATGGTCGTGCGCCGCCAGATCGAGTACGCGCGCCGCTCGCGGCGTGCCGTGGGGCATCTCGGAGTCCGCCTACAACGTCGTCGATCGGCACGACACCTATCAGTACAAGGCCTTCGGCGTCCCCGGGCTCGGGCCTGAAGCGCGGGCTGGGCGACGAGCTGGTGGTCGCGCCGTACGCCACGGCGCTCGCCGCGATGATCGACCCGCCGCGGAGCGCGGCCAACCTGCGGCGGCTGACCGGCGCCGGGCCTCGAGGGCGACTACGGGTTCTTCGACGCCATCGACTACACCGCGCGCGAGCGCCGACCAGTCCGGCGACGGCGCTGCGCCGAGCGGAGCGCCGCCGCCGGCACCGTCGTCCGCACCTACCTGGCGCACCACGCGGGCATGACGCTGGTCGCGCTGGCGAACGCGCTGCTCGGCGATCGCGATGGTGAAGCGCTTTCACGCCGACCCGCGCGTGCAGGCCACCGAGCTGCTGCTGCAGGAGCGCGTGCCGCGTCACACGCCGACGATTCAGCCGCGGCCGCTCGACGAAATGCGCGTCGTCGCGCCGCCGCCGGCGATGCCGATGCGGCGGTATCGATCGCCGCACACGGTCTTTCCGCACGCGCAGTTCCTGTCGAACGGCAACTACGTGACGGTCGTGACCAACGCCGGCGGCGGCAGCAGCTTCTGCCGCGGCCTCGCGGTGACGAAGTCGCGGCGCGACCCGACGCGCGATCCGGGCAGCCAGTTCGTCTACTTGCGCGATGTGCGGAGCGGATCGGTCTGGTCGGCCACCTATCATCCGACGGCAGCGGAGCCGGACGACTACGTGGTCGAGTTCCGCGCCGACAAGGCGACGTTCCGCCGCCACGACGACGAGATCTCCACGCAGCTCGACGTCGCCGTCTCCACCGAAGACGATGTCGAAGTCCGCCGGCGTGACGGTGGTCAATCAGAGCGCGCGGATCCGCGAAATCGACGTCACCAGCTACGCGGAGATCGTCCTGGCGTCGCCGGCCGACGATCTGGCGCATCCGGCGTTCGGCAAGCTGTTTCTCGAAACCGAATACCTGCCCGACAGCGCGGCGCTGCTCTGCCATCGGCGCCCGCGCGATCCGCGAGAGCCGCCGGTGTGGGCGATGCACGTCGCTGAGCCTCGAAGGCCGGCCGCAGGGACCGGTCGAATGGGAGACCGATCGCGCGCGCTTCCTCGGCCGCGGCCGCGACACCGACGACCCGGTTGCGCTCGACGGGCGCGCGCTGTCCGGCACGACGGGCATCGTGCTCGATCCGATCTTCAGCCTCCGCCAGCGGATCAGGCTCGTGCCGGGCGCGTCGGTGCGCCTCTCGTTCGCCACGGGCATCGCGTCGGATCGAGAGACGGCCGAAGCGCTCGCGCAGAAGTACCGCGACCCGAGCGCGGCCTCGCGCACGTTCGCGCTCGCCTTCACGCACGCGCAGAGCGGCCTGCGCCATCTGGGCATTTCGAACGACGAGGCGCTGCTGTTCGAGCGCCTCGCGTCGCGGGTGCTCTTCGCCGATGGCTCGCTGCGGGCCGGTCCGGACACGATCGCGTCGAACGAGCTCGGGCAGGCCGGCCTGTGGCCGCACGGCATTTCCGGCGATCTGCCCGATCCTGCTCGTGCGTGTCGTCGGCGACGACGATGTCGCGCTCGTGCGGCAGGTGCTGCAGGCGCAGGAGTACTGGCGGCTGAAAGGGCTGAGCGCCGATGTCGTCATCCTCAACGAGGATCCGTCCAGCTACCTGGACGAGATGCACGCGCAGCTCACGGCGCTTCTCGACAACGGGCCGTGGCGGACGTGGAAGCACCGATCCGGGCGGCGCGTACCTGCTGCGCGCCGATCTGATCGGCAAGCCGGACGCGGACGCTGCTCGAGGCGGTCGCGCGCGGCGGTCCTCGGCGGGGATCGCGGCGACCTTCGCGCGCAGCTCGACAAGCCGCACCCGGTTCAGCCACAGGCGTCGGCCCGGCGTTCCGCGAGCGCGGCGACGCTCGAATCGTCTCTACCGGTCGTCGACCGGCGCTCCGCTCGCGATGACGCTGTCGAACGGCCTCGGCGGGTTCACCGACGACGGCCGCGCCTACGCGATCGTCCTCGAGGGCGATCAGGAGACGCCGCTGCCGTGGGCGAACGTCATCGCGAACGCCCGCTTCGGCACCGTCGTCACGGCATCGGGTTCGGCGCACACGTGGTCGGAGAACAGCCGCGAAAACCGGCTGACGTCGTTCGCCAACGATCCCGTCGTCGATCCGACGGCCGAAGCCCTGTTCATTCGCGACGACGACTCGGGCGACGCGTGGTCGCCGACGCCAGGACCGATGACGCGGCACCCGACGAGCGGGCGCTTCGTCGTCCGCCATTCGGCGCCGGCACGACGAGTTTCTCGCGCGCGACGCGAGGCATTCGCCACGAGCTCGAGCGTGTTCGTCGACGTCGACGACCCGGTGAAGTTCTCGCTGCTCACGCTCACCAACGACGGCGATACAGCGCGGCGTCTGAGCCTGTTCGCGTACAACGATTGGGTGCTCGGCCCGCCGCGCGAGAGCCAGGCCGGACACGTCGCGACCGACCTACGACGCGAGAGCGGCGCAATCCTCGCGCGGAACGCCTACAGCGACGAGTTCGCCGAGCGCGTCGCGTTCGCGCGCGCGAGCGAAGCGCCGCATTCGGCAACCGGCAGCCGTCTCTCGTTCATCGGCCGCAACGGCTCCGTCAGCCGGCCGGCTGCCTTGCGCCATGCTGTCCTCGATGCCCAGCTTCGGCGCCGGCCTGGATCCGTGCGCGGCCCTGCACCTGCAGGTCGTGCTGCAGCCTGGAGAAACGCGCCGCGTTCTGTTCCTGCTCGGACAGGGCCGCGACAGCAGCACACGTCGAGCGGCTGATCGCGCGCCACGCGAACGTCGACGCCGCGGTGACCGCGCTCGCGAACGGTGGAGGCGTCGTGGAACACGACGCTCGAGCGCGATCCAGGTCCGCACGCCGGACGACTCGTTCGACGTGCTGATCAACCGCTGGCTCGTCTACCAGGACGTCAGCTGCCGTCTGTGGACGCGGGCGGGCTATTACCAGCCGGGCGGCGCGTTCGGGTTCCGCGATCAGCTGCAGGACGTGATGGCGCTGCTGCTTCGCGCGGCCCGATCTCGCGAGGGAGCATCTCCTGCGTGCCGCGGGCCGCCAGTTCGTCGAAGGCGACGTCCAGCACTGGTGGCATGAGCCGAGCGGCCGCGGGCTGCGATCACGCTGCTCCGACGATCTGCTGTGGCTGCCGTACGTGGTCGCGGAGTACGTCCGCACGACCGGCGACGTGGGCGTGCTCGACGAGCGCGTGCCGTTCCTGGAGGCGCCGCTTCTGCGCGCCGGACGCGCATGAGTCGTACGGGCAACCGCGCGTCTCGTCCGAGACCGCGACGCTCTTCGACGCACTGCGTGCGCGCGATCGACAAGGGCACGACCGCGGGAGCGCACGGCCTGCCGCTCATGGGCACCGGCGACTGGAACGACGGCATGAACCGCGTCGGAGCCGGCGGGCGCGGCGAAAGCACGTGGCTCGGCTTCTTCCTGCACACCGTGCTCACGACGTTCGCGCCGCTGTGCCGCGCACGGAATGACAGCGCGCGCGCGGACCGGTACACGAGCGCCGCGAAACGGCTCGCGGTCAAGCTCGAACGGTCGTGGGACGGCGAGTGGTACACCCGCGGGTATTACGACGACGGCTCGCCGCTCGGATCTGCGCAAAACGACGAGTGCCGCATCGACTCCATCGCGCAGTCGTGGGCCGTGCTCTCGGGCGCCGTGCCGCTGCGGTTCGCCGAGCGCGCGATGGACGCCGTTCGCACCGTCGCTCGTCACGCGCGGATCGCAGACGCTGCTGCTCCTGCATCCGCCGTTCGATCGGTCGGCGCAGGATCCTGGCTACATCAAAGGGTATCCGCCGGGCGTCCGGGAGAACGGCGGCCAGTACACGCATGCCGCCGTGTGGATCGTGATGGCCCTGGCGCGGCTCGGAAGCGGCGACGAGGCGGCGGAACTCTTCCACATGCTGAACCCGATCAACCACAGCCGCACGGCTGCGGACGTCGGCTCGCTACAAGACGGAGCCGTACGTGATGGCCGGGGACGTCTACGCGTCGGCCGCCGCACGCGGGACGCGGAGGGTGGAGTTGGTACACGGGGTCGGCCGGCTGGATGTATCGCGCGGGCGTCGAGAGCATCCTCGGGCTGCGGCGGCGGGGCGACACATTCGTCGTCGACCCGTGCATTCCGTCGTCGTGGCCGGAGTACAGCATTCACGTGGACGTTTCTCGACAGCCGCTACGACATCACCGTGTCGAATCCCGCAGGGCGCTGCCGCGGCGTCGGAACGGCCACGCTGGACGGCGCGCCGATCGATGCCGCGGCGATTCCGCTGGTCAACGACGGCCGGACGCACGACGTTCAGATCGTGTTGGGCGACGCGTCGGCGCCGGTTCGGCGGAAATCAGACAGTCGAGGGCAGCAGGCCGTTTCGACGATCGAACACGACGACCTGGGCTGACAGATTGACGGTGGCCGTCCGACTCGCGAGCGTCCACGAGTCGGCTTGCGGCGACTGGCTGCCGAGCGGGTCGACGCCGCCCCACCACTCGCGCTGAAACCTTGCGGCACCCGGCAACGCGAACCCGAGCAGGTCCTCGATCTCCGCAAATGTCAGAACGACGCGATTCGCGTATCGGTCGCGCAGATACTTGTACAGAAGTTGGTACTCGCCGACCTGGGCATCATCGCCGGGCCCGTCGTCGAGTGGCGACGCGGGACGGAAGGCACCCTCGCTTCTTCCGCCGCGCGTCCACCACCAGCGCATTACATGCCACCAGAGGACATCGCACCGTGCGAACCGTCCTCGCTGATTTGCGAGATGACCGCTTCGGTCGTGAGCAGCAGGCTGGCGACCGACGCGGCGTTCTGCAGCGCCGACCGAACCACCTTGGTCGGATCGATGACACCCGCGATGACAAGATTCTCGTAGGAGTCCGTCTGTGCGTTGAACCCGTCGTCGCCGGTCATCGCCTTCACGCGCTGTACGACGATCGCGCCTTCCTGGCCCGCATTGGTGGCAATCCACCGCAACGGCGCCTCAATCGCGCGCGCGATGATCGCGGCGCCGATGCGCTCGTCGCCTTCGAGATTCAGTGACGTCAACACAGTCGCCGCACGCAGCAGCGCGACGCCGCCGCCGGCGACGATGCCCTCTTCGACGGCCGCCTTGGTGGCATGCATCGCGTCCTCGACGCGCGCCTTCTTTTCCTTCAGCTCGGTCTCGGTCGCTGCGCCGACCTTCACGATCGCGACGCCGCCGACGAGCTTCGCGAGCCGCTCCTGCAGCTTCTCGCGATCGTAGTCGGAGGTCGTGTCGTCGATCTGCGTCCGGAGCTGCTTGACGCGGCCCGCGATGGCGACCGAGTCGCCGGCGCCCTCGATGATCGTCGTGTTGTCCTTATCGATCGTGACCTTCTTCGCCTGACCGAGGTCGGCGATGGTGATCGACTCGAGCTTGATTCCGAGATCCTCCGTGACGGCGCGGCCGCTCGTGAGAATCGCGATGTCCTCGAGCATGGCCTTGCGTCGATCGCCGTAGCCTGGCGCCTTCACTGCGGCCACTTGGATGGTGCCGCGGAGCTTGTTGACGACGATGGTGGCGAGCGATTCGCCTTCGATGTCTTCGGCAATGATGAGCAGCGGCCGGCTGGCGCGCGCGACGAGCTCCAGGACCGGCAGCAGGTCTTTCATCGCGCTGATCTTCTTCTCGTGAATCAGAATCAGCGGGTTCTCGAGCACGACTTCCATCCGTTCGGGATCCGTCACGAAGTAGGGCGACAGATAGCCGCGGTCGAACTGCATGCCCTCGACGATCTCGAGCGACGTCTCGAGCGTCTTCGACTCTTCGACCGTGATCACGCCGTCCTTGCCGACTTTCTCCATGGCATCGGCGATGATCTTGCCGATCGTCTCGTCGTGATTCGCCGAGATCGTGCCGACCTGAGCGATCATCGATCCGGTTACAGCCTTGGATGCTTTCTTCAGCTGCTCGGTCATCGCGACGACCGCCTTCTCGATGCCGCGCTTGAGCGCCATCGGATTCGCGCCGGCGGTGACGTTCTTCGCGCCTTCACGGTAGATCGCCTGCGCGAGCACGGTGGCGGTCGTGGTGCCGTCGCCGGCGACGTCCGACGTCTTGCTCGCGACCTCCTTCACCATCTGCGCGCCCATGTTCTCGATCGGATCCTTCAGATCGATTTCCTTCGCGACGGTGACGCCGTCTTTAGTGATCGTCGGCGACCCGAACTTCTTGTCGAGGATGACGTTTCGACCCTTCGGACCGAGCGTGACCTTGACCGCGTTCGCGAGGCTGTCGACGCCGCGCAGCATGGCCTGCCGCGACAAATCGCCGTACGTAATGTGGTTCGACATCAGGCGCTCCGTTCTTCGATTGCGAGGACGTCTTCTTCTTTCATGATCAGATACTCGATGCCTTCGAGCTTGATCTCCTGCCCGGAGTACTTGCCGAAGAGCACCGTATCGCCCGCCTTGACGTCGAGCGGAACGCGCTTGCCGTCCTTGTTGGACTTCCCGAGGCCCGCGGCGAGCACTTTGCCGAGCTGTGGTTTTTCTTTCGCAGAATCAGGGACGATGATCGCGCCGATGCGATCGACCGATTGCGTGAGGCGTTCGACGATGATCCGATCGTGTAGTGGTCTGACATTCATGACATCAACTCCAAGGGCGACAATGGCCCGGCTTACTTCTTGTTGCGCGTGACCAGGTCGTAAATCAACCCGCCCACGCCGCCGGTCGCCGCGCCGACGCCGGCGCCTTTTTTACCGCCGGCGATCGCGCCGATCGCGGTTCCTGCACCGGCGCTGCCGCCGATGATCAAGGCTTCTTTCTCCCATGAGCGTTTGGTCGCATGCGGCGTCTCGGCGCGCGTCTGAACGATGCTCGGCGCTTGCGCGATCGATTCGCGGGTCGCGTTGTCACTCAGTTCGACCGGGTGCAGCCCCTGAGCGTCGCGAATGTAGACCGCATGCGGGTCGTTCGCCTGCTTCTGAGGAATGAACAGGTGGCCCTGCGTGCCGTTCGCCAGCGTGATCGGCACGAGCGTCCCCTTCAGCGGGCCGTCCGCCGTCGAGATCGTCTCGTCGGAGGCTCCTGAGACGCCGTACTTCTGCTCGATTTGCTGAGAGTCCATCGCCTGGGCGTCGCGCGTGCATGCGGGAAATGCCGCTGCGGCGGCCAACACGAGCGCCAGCGCTGTAATCGTTTTCAACGGGTACCTTTCGTTTCGAGGGTGAGGCCGTCGGCGGGGGTCGGCGGTCGCTTACAGAATCACTATAGTTTCGCGGGTGCCTTCTCGGCTGTTCCCAATTGCACAGTGGCGGAAGCGGTGACAGGAAGCCGGCGCGGGGACAACCAGCCGCGCAACCTGTGAAGTAGGCCGCCGGTTCGACGGCGCCGTTCGCTCGGCGCGCCGCCGCCGGCGCGTTCCTGCTCGAGCCGTTCGCGCGGATGAAGCGGAGGGCGATCGAACGGAACGGCTGGACCAGCGGGGGCAACGGTCGGACTACCACCGGCTCGAACGCGCGGTTCAAAGGCACCAGGAATCATCGAAGAGGGGCCGCCGCGCGCCGCGGCCTGCAAAATCGCCGTCGTCTGCGCCGCGCGCGTCGCCTGGTGCTCCATTCCTGCAGTGTAGGGAATCGCGAGGGGCGGGTGCTGTTCCGAATGAGACAGCCGCCTGTCCTCAGCCGATATTCCTTGAGAACGTGGACAGCCCTCGTTAGTCGTGCACGACGACCGACAGGAGGGACGGGTTGATCGTCAGACCGCGGCTGTCGTACCCGATGAAGCCGAGCTTCCGGAACTTGTTCAGAAAGAAGTTCACGCGCGATCGCGTTGTGCCGATCATGTCGGCGAGCGCCTCCTGCGAGACGGCCGGCAGCAGGCGCTGCGGCCGGTTGGCGTTGCCGTACCGCGCGAGCAGCAGCAACGTGCGGGCAAGACGCTTCTCGCTCGGGTTGAACAACTGATCGACGAGATCGGCTTCGAGCCGCGCATTGCGGCCGAGCATGTGGGTGATAAAGCGATCCGAGAGGGCGTGGTCGCTGTGGAGCAGCCTGATCATCTGCCGTTTGGGGACGACGAGCACCGTGGTTGCGGCGGTCGCACGAGCGGTCTCGAGGCGGACCGGATGGCCGGCGAGCGCGCCTTCACCGAGAAAGTCGCCGGGGCCCAACGTGGCGACAATGGCCTCTTTACCCGTGTGAGAGACGACCGACACTTGGACGCCGCCGCGCCGCACGTACATCACGCTGTCGCACGGATCACCCTGGGCGAAGATGACGTCGCGGCGGCCGTAGTTGAGTACCCGTTTGCCGAGACCCGCCGACTCGAGAAAGGCGTGGGCGTCGAACGGACGTTTTTTCCTTGGCTGCATCCGTGTGTAAGCTGAGAGTACCTCAGCTCGTGCGTCGCATCCGTGCATTCGCGAGAAGCGCTAGCCCCGCTTCCTGCCGCCGATCAGCAGCGCAACTCCACTGGCGACCGCAACGATTCCGACGACAGGCGGCAGCGGCACGGTCTTCTGGCGATCGGCCGTCGCATGCAGAGGACCGATGTCGACGACGGTCTCCCGGCTCGTGTACGTGAAGCCCTGGTAAACGAGCGCCGCCAGCCCGAGGACGATCAACACGATTCCTGCGATTCCAATCGGTTTCATGCGGCTCCCTTTCGGCAGTAAACGGTCGCCTAATCGTGCAGGACGACGCTTAACAGCGAACTGTTGATCTGCACGCCCGCCTCGAGATCGCCGCTGTATTCGATGAACCCGAGCTTCTTGAATTTGTTCATGAAGAAATTGACGCGCGAGCGCGTCGTCCCCACCATTTCCGACAGCGTCTCTTGCGAGATCTTCGCCACGACCTGCCGTGGCTTGTCCTGCTTGCCGTACCGCGCGAGCAGCAGCAAGGCACGCGCGAGCCGCTTCTCGCTCGAGTTGAACAGCTGATCGATCAGGTCCTGTTCGATGCGGACGTTACGCGAGAGCATGTGCGAGATGAACCGGTCCGACATCGCATGCTGATCGTGTAAGACCTTGATCATCTGTCTTTTTTCGATCACGAGAACGCGGCTGGGTGTGATCGCCGCCGCGCTGCCGATGCGAACAGGCTGGCCAGCCAGGCATCCTTCGCCGAAGAAGTCGCCCGGCCCGAGCATCGCGACCACCGCTTCCCTGCCCGCGTCCGATATGACAGAGAGCTTCACGCCCCCCTGCTGAATGTACATGACGCTGTCGCCCGCATCGCCTTGCGCGAAAATGGCTTCGTTTCGACCGTATTCGACGATCGTCTTCGAGAGCCCGGCGGAATCGAGGAATGCTTTTGCATTGAAAGTGCGCATCTTCGTAGCCATACATGTAAGCATAGCGGCCGCTGCCCGACCCCGACTGTTCACTACGGAACACATCATTCGCGACCCCGGCAGGTAGGATGCCGTCGAGGTTTAGATGCTTTCCACACTCCTGATCGTCCTGCTCGTCTTATGGCTTCTCGGCGTCGTCACGTCGTACACCATGGGAGGGTTCATCCACATCCTGTTGATCGTCGCGATCGTCGTCGTCCTGATTCGGGTCATTCAAGGCAGAAATCCACTCGCCGGCTGAGTACCTCCGCCAAGCCGCGGGTCGTCGTTCTCGGGCCGCGGGTCATCCTTCTTTCAACGAGGTCACTTATGTACAGGTATCTGAGTATTACGTTCTGCGTCGTCGTCATGTCCGCGACCCTCAACGGCGCGAACAAAGAGCAGGGCCGTCTGGAAAACTGCGGCGTGGTCATGCAGGAAATCCTCGACGTGCCCGACAACATCCCGCAGGAGCTTCTCGAGAAGGCGGAATGCGTCATCGTGATTCCGTCGATGACGAAGCTTGCGATGGGCGTCGGCGGAAGCTACGGCCGCGGCGCGATGGTCTGCCGCTCGGGCAAGACGTTTCGCGGCGCATGGGGCGCACCGGCGATGTATTCGCTCGAAGGCGGCAGCTTCGGCCTGCAGTTGGGTGGAGAGTCGACCGACGTCGTGTTGCTCGTGATGAACAATCGTGGCGTCGACGCGCTCCTCAGCAGCAAAGTGAAACTGGGCGGAAACCTTTCGGCCGCGGCCGGCCCCAAAGGTCGAAATGCGGAGGCGTCGACCGACGCGACGCTGCGGGCAGAAATCCTCAGCTACTCGCGCGCCCGCGGCCTGTTCGCCGGCGTGTCGCTCGAAGGCACGTCGCTGCGGCCCGACGATGACGCGACCGAGCAGGTGTACGGTCGCAAGCTCACCGCGCGCCGCATCGTGACGGGAACCGAGATGAGCGTTCCTGAATCAGGTCGCCATCTCGTGGACGTCCTCGAGAAGAACGCGCCGCACAACGAGTCGAAGAAGACTCCCGGCGGCCGCTAGGAAATCGTCCGGGCGCCGGCTGATGGTTCGACGTGAACCAGCGGCCGACGCTCGGTGCTCTACTGCCGCGAATCCTGTGTTTGCGACAGGCGGTGCTCCGAGACCCATTGGGTGCTGACGACGCCGAGGTCGGCCGGCCGCTCGCGTGAAGACGACCATCGAATCACGGCCGCAATAACCGCGACAAGTCCCACTCCCGCAAGGATCAACATGCGATCAGTCAATTGTTCGACCTCCTGGTCTCAGTAGCCACAAACACCCAGCGGAATGAGGCGCACGTCGTGATTGATCGCCTCCGCGCTGACGTTCCCATCGCTGTCGTGAATCGTGAGCCGCACAACCATTGTGAACCACGAAGTACCGGCCGCCATCTGTGACGATGCGACGAGACTGCAATTCACCGTGGGCTTCGTGAGCACCGGCCCTGACGTGGTTTGCGCGAACGTCGTCGCGACGCTGTACGACCAGTCCCACGCTGTGACCGTGCCCGGCGCCGTGGATGTGCTGCCGTTGAACGTGCAGTCGAGCGTGTTGCCGCCGTTCGTCAGCGTGCACGTGTCGCTTTCCGTCGGTCCGCTCACGCCGAAGCTCGCCGTAGCCACGCTCGTGCGGGTGACGGAGAGCGCCGCCGACTGCGACGCGCCACCGTACCGAGCCGGTGATGGTGGCGGGTGTCGTTCCGCCGACCGCACGCGTTGCGATGGTGAACGTGCCGGTCGTCGTGCCGGACGCGATGGTCACGTTGGCGGGCACGGTCAGCGGATCGGTCGCAGAGAGCAGCACCACTGCCCCGCCCGCCGGGGCCGCCGACGTCAGGATGGCAGTTCCCGTCACGTAGCCTCCGCCAATAACCGTCGATGCACCGAGCGAAATGGAGCCAAGCGCCGATGCCGCGGTGACCGTCGAAACCGGCGACTGAGCAGAAGTAGGAGCGGTGGGCGACGCGGAGCCGCATGCGCCCGTTGCCAGGCGCGCCTGCGAGGGCGAAGAGGACGAACGAATAACGACGGAGCACTGACGTTCATATGAAGCTGCCTCGGGATTTGCGCGCGCGGGACGAGGCGACGGACGCAGCAACGCGTCCATCGACCACAGAACGTTACTCAACCATCCCGGTGCTCGTCTGTTCAATATTGACCATCGAAGTCGGGCAGCGCCGAATTTCGTTCTAAACTGGGGCGCATCCGGCGGGATCTTCGCGACGACTGCCGCGGCTTTGATGATGTGTAGACTTCGATGCTTGGCGTGCTAATCCGAGTCGCGCTCCTGGTGGTGGGCGTAGTGGTCTTCCTCGCTCTCACCGCACGGTCCATGCTCCACCGGCTGCGACGGTTTGTTGTTCATCTGTGGCCGCACTAACCAGCCCGCCGCGGGCGCCGGATCGGATTCTCGTCTCAGCCTATGGAGGCGCCCCTCGACATCAGAAGCGCAGTACGAGGCCGATCGTCCCACGGCCGAACCGCAACTGCTTGCTCTCCAGGTTGAATTCGGTGAGGGCAATGTCTTCCAGCGATCGGATGTAGCGCAGGTCGCCACGGATTCCAACATGCTGCGAGAACAACACCATCGCGCCGCCCCCGACGTCAAAGGCCACGCTGTTGTTCGACAGCGCGTTGAACGTTCCCGACGTCGACGCGTTGACGTTCGTGTGCAGCACGCCGACGCCAACGGCGGCGTACAGGCCGGAACGCCTTGATCGGGATGCCCACGAGCATGTTCCCCATAACGCTCAGCACGTGGTTGTCGCCACGTCCCGTCGACTCGCCGAAGAAGTGCGGCGCGTCCGCTATCTCGCCTTCGAAGCCGACAACGCCGCCGACCATGAAGCTGACACCGAGGCCGTAACTGAGCTGCTTCGACGTGCACGGCACGATCTGTTGACAGTTTGCGGCATCGCCGCCGAAATCAGCGCCAATGAACGGGATAATGAGGCCGTCGGCGCGCGCTGGAGGAGCCGCGAGCAGCAGCATGCTGGCGGTCAGAATGGCGGCGAGGGATTTAGTGGCCACTGTTGAATGACTCCGATTTTTTGCTAGCGCCTGATCCAACGTGAAGCTGGCAGCCCACGGCATTTCGGAGGCGACCGCTTGCCTGACGGAGATGACGGACAGCTGTCGGACGCGAACACCACGGAATCCTGCCCATTTCGTCAGCTTTCCAGCGACTCCGAAGGGGATGGCGCAACCGCGATGCCAAGTGACGGAAGGATTCGTGAGTCGGTGCGACGGCGCCACCGATCAAGTGCCGGAAGGTCCGCGCGGAGCTGGCAATCTAAGCCGCCCCTTCGGCGACAGGATTCCGAGAGCGAGACACGCGCTCCACTCGCGACGTGACGAAGGACTTGCCGTCGACCTGAAGTTCCAAATGAGAACCGGCGCAGATCGTACGCAGCTTCACGTCAGCGCCGCCGAGAATCGAACCGGCAATCGTCGCCGGACGGAACTCGTTGAAGAACTCGCCGCCGCGCACCATCACCTCGCCAGTGTCGCCCGACAGCACAATCAGTTGATACGTGCTATTCCGGGTTTTGACGACGATCCATTCGAGCTCGCCACATGAGTCGAGCCGAATGGCATCGGCAGCCGCAAGTTCGTCGGAGGGCGTCGCGACCACTATTCCTGCGTTTTCTGCGTTTGAAGTTGTTGTTGTGGGCTTCATTTTCGCGCTCTCCAAGCCTTGCCATTTTGCGCTCGCGCTTCGACGCGCGAGTCTCACGCGTGGGCACGAAAAGGGCTGCGATCCCGAGACAACCGTCACGCGCGCACCGCCGCCTGACACCGTCTGGCGTGCTAGTGCGACACGACTTCGTGCTCGCGTAAGACGGCCGCACGCGCCTCGCCGTGTCGCAGCGAGGTGAACGCAAGCGCTACGGCCGAAACAAAGACGACAACCGGTGGAACGAACAGCGCCAGCAGAAACAACACATCAAACATGATGGCCTCCTGACAACATGTGGCCGAGATCGTTCCCGGCCGGGCGAATGCGGGTTTCCCCACGATCCGATACGGTCGCATCGTCTTCGACCGCATTCGTGCGGTTGAGGCCGCACCGGTTGATGCGATCGCCAAGCGTCGACCGCTTGATCTGCAGCAGCTCGGCGGCGCGCGACTTGTTGCCGTTGCTCACCTTGAGCGCCCACGTGATCAGGTTCGCCTCGAGCTCGCGCAGACGATCGTCGAGGCGCGATCGGCGCGGCCGGCTGGGGCACGACGGCCGTTGGCAGCGCGGCGTCCGCCGGCTGGGACCCGGCGCGGAAGAGAATCGCCGCCGACATGCAGCCGATGCGGACCGTGCCGCACGTGCACGTCTGCGCGATCCGCTCGCACGCGTTCTCCAGCTCGCGGACGTTGCCCGGCCAGGCGTAGCGCATGAACGCCTGGCGCACCGCGTCGGAGATCGTGCGGCACGTCTTCGCCGCTGCTTGCGGAAATAGCGCTGGAGGAAGTGCTCCATCAGCACCGGAATGTCTTCGCGCCGCTCGCGCAGCGGCGGCAGCGCCAGCGGCAGGACGTTCAGCCGGTAGAACAGGTCTTCGCGGAACTTGCCTTCGGCGACCATCTGCTTCAGATCGCGCTTGCTGCCGGCGATGACCCGCACGTTCACCGGCACGGTGCGCGTGCCGCCGAGCCGCTCGATCGTCCGGTTCTGCAGGACGCGCAGCAGCTTCACCTGCATCGACAGCGGCACGTCGTCGATGTCGTCGAGGAAGATCGTGCCGCCTTCGGCCAGCTCGAAGCGGCCGGGCCGATCCTTGATCGCGCCGGTGAACGCGCCGCGCTCGTGGCCGAACAGCTCCGATTCGATCAGCGTTTCGGAGAACAGCGCGCAGCTCACCGCGACGAACGGGTGATGCTTGCGGCGGCTCGACTGGTGAATCAGCGTCGCCGTCACTTCCTTGCCGGTGCCGCTCTCGCCGGTGATGAGCACCGTGCTGTCGCTGTTGCCGATGACGCGCAGGAACTCGAACACGGCGCGCATCCGGGCGCTGCGCCGACGACGACACGAGTCCATGTTCGAGTGTGGCTGATAGTCATCGCCATCTCTCAGACCAGGCGCAGCGTCTCGAACTCGGGGATCTCTTCGCGCAGCGCCGTCTCGACGCCGAGATACAGCGTCATGTGCGCGCTCGGACAGCCGGCGCACATGCCGGTCAGCCTCACGCCGGCCGAATTGCCCTCGATGCGACACGAGCTCGATGTCGCCGCCGTCGGCCTGCATGAAAGGCCGCACCCGTACGAGCACAGCTTCGACACGTTCTTTGGTGATCACTGAATCCTCCTGAGCATCCAATACCGTGTAGAAAGGGCAACCGCCGTGCCAGATTTCCGGCACCGGAAACGGCGAAGTTCGGCGGATATCCGTGAAGATCGAAGAATTCGGTGGGGACTTTTTCGCGGGGACCGGGCAAATTCCGCGCTGCCGCGAGCGCGAAATGCTACGAGAGCGCCGGCCGTTCGAGCTTGAACTTCTCGATGCGATAGCGGATCTGATCGCGATTCAGGCCGAGCAGCGTCGGCGGCCTTCGTCTGGTTCCAGCCGCTCCGCTCGAGCGCCTGCACGACGAGCGACCGTTCGAGCTGCTCGAGGTCGACGCCGGTCGGCCGGCAGCTCGACGCCTTCGGTCAGCGCGCGGGGCCGCCGACACGACCGGGAACGATCGCGCGCGTCAGCTCGTTGCCCTCGGCCAGCAGCATCGCGCGCTCGACGGCGTTGCGCAGCTCGCGGATGTTGCCCGGCCAGCCGTACGTCTGCAGCCGCTTCATCGCATCGTCGGTCAACGCCGCGCACGCGCTTCCGGAACTCGGTGTTGTACGCGTCGATGTAGAAGTGGACCAGCGCGGGAATGTCCTCGGCGCGGGCGCGCAGCGGCGGCAGCACGATCGGCAGCACGTTCAGGCGGTAGTACAGGTCCTCGCGGAAGCGTCCCTTCTTCACTTCGTCTTCGAGCTGTCCGGTTCGTCGCGGCGATGACGCGGACGTCGACGCGGATGTCGGCGACGCCGCCGACGCGCTTGAACGTCTTCTCCTCGAGGAACCGCAGCAGCTTGGCCTGCAGGCCGGGCACCATCTCGCCGATCTCGTCGAGGAACACCGTGCCGCCGTCGGCGGATTCGAGCAGCCCGCGCTTCTGCTGATCGCGCGCCGGTGAACGCGCCGCGCTCGTGGCCGAACAGCTCGCTTTCGAGCAGCTGTCTCGGGCAGCGCCGAGCACGTGATGTTCATGAACGGCCGCGCGGCGCGATCGCTCGCGTAGTGAAGCACCTTGGCCGCGAGGTCCTTGCCGGTGCCGCTCTCGCCGGTCAGCAGCACGGTCGACGCCGGGCTCGCCGCGACTCTTCTGCAGCAGCGCCTTCGCGTCGCGCGATCGCCTCGCTCGTCGCCGACGATGCGGTCGAGGCTGTAGGGCTGCGCCTGGCTCGCGCGCAGCGCGCGCACTTCGCGCCGCAGCCGTGTCGTCTCGAGCGCCTTCTCGACGAGCAGCGCGATCTCGTCGAGGTTGAACGGCTTGTTCGCGTAGTGATACGCGCCGCTCTTCATCGCCTCGACGGCCGTGTCGACGCTGGCGATGGCGGTCAGCAGGATGACGAGCGTGTCGGGATCCGCCTCCTTGATCTTCTTCAGCACCGTCGAGGCCGTCGCCGTCGGGCAGCTTGTAGTCGAGCAGCACGAGGTCGACGCCTTCAGCGTGTCGCTCGAGCGCCTCGGCGGCGGTCTCGGCCTCGACCACCCGGTAGCCCTCATCGGTGAGACGCTCGCTGAGCGACCAGCGAATCAGCTGCTCGTCGTCGACGACGAGGACGGTGGGCGTCTGCATGGATGCGGCTAGTATACGCGCGCGGCCAGGGTGTGCTCGACCGCCGCCACGAGCGCGTCGAGCTCGAATGGCTTGTTCAAAACTGCAGCCCCGAGGGACGCCGCTTCGTCGACGATCTCGCGCGTGGCGAACGCGGTCATGACGAGGACCGGCTGCGTCGACGACCAGGCGCGAATCAGCGACAGGAGCCGCAGGTCGCGCACGTCCGGGAAGGTGCACGTCCAGCAAGACGAGATCGTACCGGTTCGGCAGCACGAGCAGCGCCGAATGGGCGTCGGTCGCCTCATCTACATCAAAACCGCGATCGTGCAGCGCCTCGGTGACCGACCACCGCACGAGCCACTCGTCGTCGACGACGAGGATCGACGCCGCGGGTTTCTCCGCAATTGGGGGAATACTTCGCGGTTCCGACATTGATGTGGCGACAGTTTCGGGCATGATGTGAATCCCGCGAGAGGAGATATCAAGAGGCGGGCCAACGGCGGAGCGCCGACGTTGTTCAGCGGACGGCGAGAGCTTCGGCGACGAGATCGGCCATCTGCACCATCTCGAACGGCTTGCTGACCACGCGATACGCGCCAAGATCGAGCGCGCCTTTCACGAGGTCGGCGTTTCCGTGCGCCGTCATCATGATCACCGGCGGCGGCACGTCGCTGTGCCGGATCGCGGAGAGAAGACCGAGGTCGTTCGAATCGGGCAGGCGATAGTCGAGCACGACCGCGTCCGGCCCTCCCTCTTCGGCCAGCGCACGCCGCGCGGACGCGGCATCGCCCGCTTCGGTGACCCGATAACCCCTGGCCTCGAGCGCTTCTCGCAACGCCCACCGAATCAGCCACTCGTCGTCCACCACGAGCACATGAAGATGATGGGGAATATTCACCATGGTGAGGAAAAACCCGCCACTGTGCGGCCCTGTTCCGCCATGGGTATGCCTAGCAATCAAGAATCGCGCCGGCTGGGCTAAGTTCAGGCGCGGCGGAGCGTGAGCAGCGCGTGCGTGCCGCCGCTCGGCGGGCACTCGATGGTGAGGGAGCCGCCCTGCGCTTCCGCGAAGCGGCGCGCCGTGGAGAGGCCAAGGCCCGTACCGCGCGATTTCGTCGTGAAGAATGGGGTGAAGAGCTTCTCGCGGACCTCAGGCGGAATGCCAGGGCCGCTGTCCGCGATCGTGATCGCGCACGTCTCCGGCGAGGCGGCAACCGAGATGCGCACGGTACCCTTGCCTTGCATCGCGTGCACCGCGTTCAGCAGCAGGTTCTGCAGGATCAGCTTCAGCAGCTCTGGGTCTGCGTTCACGGCGGGCGACTCGCCGCTGATATCGATGGTCACGTCGTGCGCGCCGGGATCCTGCCCCACCAGGCCGGTGACGGTGGCGAGTATGGGCAGCGGATCGATAGACGCGATGTGAGGCTGCGGTGGCCGCGCGAAGAGCAGCAGGTCCTTCATCAGCTCGTTCAGGGCGTCGATACGCGAGACAATCTCCTTGATCACGGCGCCGTCGCGGCTGCCGGCCGGGAGGCGGCTGCCGATGATCTGTACTGCGCCGCGAATGCCCGTCAGCGGATTCTTCACCTCGTGCGCGACGACCGCCGCCATCTCGCCCAGCCGCGTCAACGCCGCCTGCTCGCGCAGCTGCGATTCGAGCTGCACGCGCGCCGTCAGGTCGTGCAGGATGCCGGTGAATTTCGTCTCACCCTCGATGTCCATTTCGCCCACGGAGAGGTGAACGGGAAAGGTCGAGCCGTCTTTCCGGCGCGCGGTGACTTCGCGCCCGATCCCGATGATCCGCTGCTCGTGCGTCGTGAGATACCGACGGATGTACTCGTCGTGTTCGCTGTGGTACGGCTGCGGCATCAGCATGTTGACGTTCTGTCCAATCACCTCTTCCGCCGCAAACCCGAACAGCCGCTCTGCCGCATGGTTGAACGCTTCCACGAGCCCCCGGCGGTCGATCACGAGGATGGCATCGACGGCCGAATCGATGATCGACTGGTAACGCCGCTCGCTGCTTCGGAGCGCCGCCTGCACGCGCTTGGCTTCGGTGATATCGCGCGCGATCGCCGACGCGCCGACTACGCCGCCGGCCTCGTCGAGTATCGGCGAGACCGTGAGCGAGACGTCCAGCCGCCGGCCGTCGCGTGTCAGACGAACGGTCTCGTGCGACGCGACGCGGCGCCCCGCGCTGATCTCGTCGAGAATGCCGCGCAGCTGCTCGCGACATTCATCGGGAACGATTAACGAGATCGGCCGCCCCACGGCCTCACTTGGGCTGTACCCGTACATGCGCTCCGCACCGCCATTCCACGAGACGATCGTACCGTCCAGTTCCTTCCCGATGATCGCGTCGTCGGACGACTCCACGATCGCGCGCAGCAGCCCGCTCAATTCGTCGTCGGATTTGAAGCGCCGGCGGGAAGACATCAGCAGCTGCATCATACCGGCAAAATCTCCGGCACCAAACGTGCTTGGCCCTTGAGTACACGAGGGAACACATGCGCGAGCACACCGAATCTCCGTCGCAGTACACCTGGATTGTGTACGCCGTCGCGATCGCGATGGTCGGCGCCATCGCCGGCTATATTCTTGGCATGCCGCCAGCTCAATTGCCGCCGGCAACCGCCACGGCTGCGTCGTCTTCCATCGTCAACGAGCCGGAGCTTCGCGGCTATCGCGACATTCTGGCGCGAGATCCCGAAGAATCTGGACGCCGCCGTGAAGGCCGGCAACCTGCTGTACGACGCACAGCGGTACGTCGAGGCCATCGGCTTCTATCAGCAGGCGTTCGCGTTGAATGCGACCGACATCAACGTGAGCACCGATCTCGGCACGGCGCTGTGGTATGCCGGGCGCGCGGACGAAGCGCTCGCTCAATACGACAAATCGCTCGCGCTGAATGCCACGCACGCGCAAACGCTGTTCAACGTCGGCATCGTGCGCGCCGACGGCAAGGGCGACAACGCCGGCGCTGTCGCGGCGTGGGAGCAACTCCTGAAAGCGAATCCCGAGTATCCCGCCGCCGCCCGCGTCGTCACCATGATCGCCGCCGCCCGCCAGAAGCTCGCCGTTACGCCGTAAGCGCGACATCGAGCCGCCCGGCGATCCGCCGAGCCTGCTCCCGTGCATCGGCGACGCAGTCGGCGATGCCAGTGCCACGGAAGCCGGATGCGCTGATTGCAAGACGCGGATGGCTCCCGAGCAGCCGGTCGATGTGCGCGATTAAATCGCCGTGGCCGACTTCGAGCTGCGGCGTCACGTTGGGCCATCGGTAAATGCGAGCGATCTCGGGCTCACCGGTCGCGCCGACGAGTGCGGTAACGTCACGTTGCACCAACCCGGCAATGTCCGCATCGCTGCGGCGAATCGCGTCAGGATCGGCGGTGCCGCCGACGTACGCGCGCAGCAGCACGCGATCGTCGGGCGCGCGGCCGGACCACTTCGACGACACCCAGCTCAACGCGCGGATGCCCAACCCCTCGGTGCGCGGCACCACGAGGCCGGCGCCGTTCAATGGATGCCGGAGGGCCGACCGGCGATAGCCGAGCGCCACCGTGACGACCGACGACGACCGGATGCGTGCACAGAGACATGAGAGCTGCGGGTCGATGGACCGCAGCAGCCTCGACGTGACGGCCGGCGGCGTCGCCAGCATCACGGAGCTCGCCGTGATCCTCGAACCGTCGCGCGCCTTGATCAGATAGCCAGTTGGAGTTCCGGAGATGCTGTCGACAGCTACACCGGTACGAATCGATCCGGGGCGGAGTCGCGACCACAGCGTGTCGGTCAACTCGCTCATCCCCCGAGCCAGCGCCACGAATGGGCTGGCCGGTGCGCCGGACGCGGCCTGGCGGCGCTTGGCACGAAGCCCCGCGATCACGCTGCCGTGCGTCGATTCCAGGTCTATAAAACGCGGGAAGGCGGCGCGCATGGAGAGACGGGCGGGATCGCCGCCGTGGATTCCCGCGAGGAGCGGCTCGGCCAGATAGTCCACCGCTTCGCGCCCAAAACGCCGCTCCATAAAGCACGCGATGGATTCGTCGCCGACCTCAGCGTTCGGCGGCACGAACGCTTCGGCGGCCATCCGCAACTTGCCGCGCCACGAAAATGCGCGCGTCGTCACAAACGGCCACCACCGCGTCGGGATGCCCAGCACCGCGGACTCGGGCAATTCCCGCAAACGGCCCTTTCGCACGACGAACATCGTCCGGCTGGTTTGCGGACGGAGATGCGGTGTTAAACCCAGCTCGCGACAGAGCTCGAGCGCCGCGGGTTTGAATGTGAGCAGCGCGTCGGGGCCCGCGTCGATCGTGTAGCCGGCGACACGTTCTGTGCGGACGACGCCGCCGCAGGTCGGCGCGCGCTCGAGGAGGACGAAGGAGACCCCGCGAGACTGCAGCTCGTAAGCGGCCGCCAGGCCGCTGATGCCGCCGCCGATAATCGCAACCATAGGAGGCATCACAGCCTGAACAGTCGAACCAGCGCGTCGACTGCTGGCTGCGAGCCGTGCACCGACAGACTGTGTTCGGCAACACGAGCGATCGCGTTGGTGATGTCCGCCGTGATCACTTCTACCGACTCACGCTGATCGTCGGTAAGGCCGCGAAGCTTCTTGTTCAAACGCTCAAGCTCCCCGCGGCGAATCGACTCGAATCGCTCGCGCAGCGCCTGCCCAACCGCGAGTCCGCTCATGCGTGTGGCACGGGCAAGGCGGGTGCCACCCTCGCCGCGTCGCGTCCGCTCCCTGGAACAACACGCGTGGCCGTTGTCGCCGCAGTGCCCGCCGGTCGATTCAGCGCGGTCCAACCCCATGATGGCGTTGGCGGCGGCCGCGACCTGCTCGAGCGGCGCGCTCGGAAAACGCCGCTGCAGGATGGCTTCGAGTTGTTGACGGTCGATCATGGCGCCTCTCCAGGTGCGGTAACTAATCCGCAGCAGTGCGAAAAAACCCGCAGTTCAGACCCAGTCGAATCGCACGCACATTCCGCCGAGAAACAGCGCGAGCCCGATCAGGCCGATGACGAGGCCGACGGGGAGCATGATGATGGTGACGCCCAGGCCGAGGCCCACCACCATCAGCACGAATCCGACGATGATCGCGGCGATGTGCTCGAAGGCGCCGATCACGGTTCGCAGGGTGATGAGATGCGACATGGCGTTCTCCTTGCATTACGCGGCCGGACGTAACCGCCGCGCGAATACAAGGCTCGCGACCTTGCGCGCGAGCCATCGATACGCTTCGTACATATAGAATCCCGCCGATCGCTTCACCAGAAGCGCGGCATCGTCCGGATTCACGACGAGGCTCACTTCGATATTGGGCGCCGCGCCGATTGGCAGCCAGTGCCGTTTGCAGGCGTTGTACAGGTGCGCCATCACGCGGCGCATGTCTTCGTACGCTGGCGGATCCCAGCCGGCGAGACCAGAGCCGATCGTCGGACGGAACACACAGACGATCGGCATCGCACCAAGCTCCGCGATGCGGTCGATTGCGGTGAGCGTCTGCTCGATCGGTTCGATCCCCGCGATGATCTCTCCAGAGACGGCGCCGCGCGGCATCAGGCTGGCGCAGGTACTGCATCGCCGCAAAGTAGAGCGATTGCCCGTGCACGAGGGCCTTGCCCGGACAAATCGCGGCGAACCATGCCGGATCGTTCAGCTCGACGCAGAAGGACAGATGGTCGACGCCGGCGGCGATCAGGGCGTCGTACTTCGTCCATTGCGGCTCGGGCGCCAGCTGCACGCCGACAAGGAGACCGACACGTTCTTTGATTGCCTTGACATACGGCGTAATGAAGTCGAGCCCGTGCGCACCCTGGAACCCGCCGTTCAAATGCACGAACGTGACGCCCGACTGCTCTTTGGCGGCCCAGCACGTTTCCACGACATCGTCGATCGCTTTCGTTGCCGATTCGTTTGCGCCGACGTTCTGGCCGGTCGTGCAGAAACGGCACTGCAGCTCCGAGGAGCCCTTCCAGAACGCGCAGACCGGGTTGGCGTAAATTGCGAGGTAAGTGCCCTGCAGCACGCCGATGCGATTCATCGGCACGCCGGTGGACGTCTCCCAGCCGTACCAGGACGGCCGCTCGGGAACCCGCACCGGATACCGCAGGTTCGAACGGCCATCGACGAGGTGATAGCCGCCCTCTCCCGCGGTCAGCGCATAAGGCGAGCGCTTCGCAAACGGCTCATCGACCGGCACGTTGATCCATATCTCCTTCTTCAACGGTGATCCCGTGGGGATGGCGAGCTCGAAACCGGAGCCAAGACCGGCGCGCGTTCGCGAGACGCCGCGTCCTCCTGCGAATAACGCCGGCTCCTGAATCACCATCCCGTGGCAGAAGAGATCGATCTCGAGCTCGCAGGCATTGAGCGTCATGGTTCTCGCACGTGACCTGCGCAAGTCGAGTGCCACGCGATTTCACGCGCCGCATCTGTGACTCGGTCCGAGTGGTGCCGGATTCCCGGCAGTAGCGGCCTTCGCCCGCGAACACTGCCGGTTTTCCGGCGAGCACAGGTGTTGCAATTAGTCGATCGCGGAGGCAGCCGCATGACACCCCGGTGGATCACAGTCGACGGCAACGACGCGTGCGCAGCCGTCGCGTACCAAATGAGCGACGTGATCGCGATCTATCCCATCACGCCGTCCTCCGGGATGGCGGAGGCGGCGGACGCGTGGGCGGCCGCGCACCGGCCGAACCTCTGGGGCGCCGTGCCCTCGGTGATCGAGATGCAGAGCGAGGGTGGCGCCGCCGGCGCGGTCCACGGCGCGCTTCAGGCCGGCGGGCTGGCGACGACGTTCACGGCGAGCCAGGGCCTGCTGCTCATGATCCCGAACATGTTCAAGATCGCGGGCGAGCTCACGCCGGCGGTATTTCACGTGGCGGCGCGCGCGGTTGCCACGCACGCGCTGTCGATCTTCGGCGACCACAGCGACGTCATGGCCGTGCGTTCGACGGGCTTCGCCCTGCTCTCGTCCTCGTCGGTACAGGAGGCGCAGGACTTCGCGGCGATCGCGCATGCCGCGACCCTCGAGGCGCGCGTGCCCTTCGTACATTTTTTCGACGGGTTCCGCACGTCGCACGAGCTCCAGAAGATCGAAGCGCTCCAGCAGGACCAGCTCCGCGCGCTCGTCGACGATGGCTCAGTGGGCGCGCATCGGGCGCGCGCGCTCACGCCGGAGCATCCGGTCGTGCGCGGCACGGCGCAGAACCCCGATGTGTTCTTCCAGAACCGCGAAGCGGGCAACCGGTTCTACCTCGCCGCACCGGACATCGTGCAGCAGGCGATGGACCGCTTCGCCGCGATCACGGGACGCGCGCATCAGCTGTTCGAGTACCACGGCGCGCCCGACGCCGAGCGCGTGATCGTGATCATGGGCTCGGGGGCCGAAACGGTCCGCGCGACCATCGACGCGCTCGCCGCGGACGCGCGGCTCGGCGTCGTCACGGTCAAGCTGTATCGGCCTTTCAGCGTCGCCGACTTCATCGCCGCGCTGCCGCCGACGGTCAAGAGGATCGCGGTGCTCGATCGAACGAAGGAGCCGGGCGCGATTGGCGAGCCGCTCTATCAGGACGTCGTCACCGCGCTGAGTGAAGGCGCCAGGCGGACGCTCGTCCGGTCGTCATCGGCGGGCGTTACGGCCTCGGCTCGAAGGAATTCACGCCGGCGATGGTGAAGGCGGTCTTCGACGAGCTCGATCGGCCGTCACCCCGCCGCCACTTCACGGTTGGCATCGTGGACGATGTCACCGGGCTGTCGTTGAAGGTGGACGAGCGATTCGAAGTGGAGCCCGCCGGCTCGGTGCGCGCGGTGTTCTACGGTCTCGGCGCCGACGGCACCGTCGGCGCGAACAAGAACTCGATCAAGATCATCGGCGAGGAGACGGACAACTGGGCGCAGGGCTACTTCGTGTACGACTCGAAGAAGTCGGGCGCCTCGACGATTTCGCACCTGCGCTTCGGCCCCACGCCAATCCGGGCGCCGTACCTCATCACGAAGGCGTCGTTTGTCGGCTGCCACCAGTACAACTTCCTCGAACGCTACGACGTGCTCAAGGCGGCCGAACCGGGTGGTGTGTTTCTGCTCAACGCGCCGTTCGGTCCCGACGACGTCTGGGACGAGCTGCCGTTCGAAGTGCAGGACGAGATCGTCGACAAGCGGCTGCGCTTCTTCGTGATCGACGCGTACGGCGGTCGCGAAGGCCGCCGGCATGGGCACGCGCATCAACACGATCATGCAGACGTGCTTCTTCGCGATTTCCGGCGTCCTGCCGCGGGAGCAGGCGATCGCGCGAGATCAAGCACGCGATCGAGAAGACCTACAGCAAGCGCGGCGAAGCGGTCGTCCGGCGCAACTTCGAGGCGGTGGACGCGACGCTCGCCCGCCTGTTCGAGGTCACCGTGCCGGCGTCGCCGACGGCCGTGCGGCGCATGCCGCCGCTCGTGCCCGACGAGGCGCCTGATTTCGTGAAGCGCGTCACGGCGGTGATGCTGGCCGATCAGGGCGACCGGCTGCCCGTCAGCGCGTTCCCGATCGACGGAACCTGGCCGACCGGGACGGCGAAGTGGGAAAAGCGCAACATCGCCGCCGAAATTCCGGTCTGGGACGCGCAGCTGTGCATCCAGTGCAACAAGTGCGCGCTCGTCTGCCCGCATGCCGCGATCCGCGTCAAGGTGTATCCGGCCGCCACGCTGGGTGATGCGCCGTCGACGTTCAAGCACGTGCCGTTCAAGAGCACCGACTTGCCGGGCGAGTACACCGTGCAGGTCGCGCCCGAAGACTGCACCGGCTGCGCGCTGTGCGTGATGATGTGTCCCGGCCAAGGACAAGCAGCATCCCGAACACCGCGCGATCGACATGGCGCCCCAGCTGCCGCTTCGCGACGCGGAATCGCGCAAACTACGCGTTCTTCCTCGGGCTCCCTGAAGTCGATCGTGCGCGCGTGAAGCCGGACGTGAAGAACACGCAGTTCCTCGAGCCGCTCTTCGAGTACTCGGGGGCGTGCGCCGGCTGCGGTGAAACGCCGTACCTGAAGCTCATGACGCAGCTGTTCGGCGACCGCGTCGTGGTCGCGAATGCGACCGGCTGCTCGTCAATCTACGGCGGCAATCTGCCGACGACGCCGTACACGACCAATCGGGACGGTCGCGGACCGGCCTGGTCGAACTCGCTCTTCGAGGACAACGCGGAATTCGGCCTCGGGCATGCGGCTCTCGATCGATCAGCACGTCGTTCGTGCCCACGCACTGCTCGATCGGCTGGCGCCCTCGCTTCCCGCTGAGCTCGTCGAGGCGATCCGGACCGCCGACCAGAGCAGCGAAGCCGGCATCGCGGCGCAGCGCGCCCGCGTGGCCGAGGCGAAGCGCGTCGCCGGCGCGCGACGCGCCGACGCTCGACTACCTGGTGAAGAAGACCGTCTGGATCGTCGGCGGCGACGGCTGGGCGTACGACATCGGCTACGGCGGGCTCGATCACGTGCTGGCGAGCGGCGCCAACGTGAACGTGCTCGTTCTGGACACCGAGGTCTACTCGAACACCGGCGGTCAGCAGTCGAAATCGACGCCGACGGCCGCGTCGGCGAAGTTCGCCGCAGCGGGCAAGAACGGCGCGAAGAAAGACCTCGGGCTGATGGCGATGTCGTACGGCCACGTGTACGTGGCGCAGGTTGCTTTCGGCTCGAAGGACGCGCAGACGGTGAAGGCGTTCCTCGAGGCAGAGGCGTACCGACGGGCCGTCGCTCATCATCGCCTACAGCCACTGCATCGCGCACGGCTACGACCTGGCGCACGGCCTCGAGCATCAGCACCTCGCGACCGACACCGGCTACTGGCCGCTGTACCGGTTCGACCCGCGCCGCGAGGCGCTCGGCCAGCCGGCGCTCGTGCTCGATTCGCCGCCGCCGACCGCCGACGTCGGCAAGCTGATGGCGGTCGAAGCGCGATTCCAGCTGACCGACCAGCAGGACCACACGCATTACGAAGTGCTGATCGACCAGGCGCGCCGCCAAATCAAGAAGCGAGTGGCGCTCTACGACGAAATCGCGCACCGCGCCGCCGCGATTTCCGGCAGCCGGCCATTGATGAGGTGCCGGAATTCCGGCGTTCGAGGCGGTCGAGCGTGTTTGCTCACGCCTGATTTCGTAGGCTGCGAGCGGCACGACTACTGCTCTCGTTCCGAACTTAGAACTGAGAACTTAGAACTGAGAACTTTGATCAGAGTGCCAGTTTCCGGAGTTCGCAGTTGTAAGAGTCTTGACCTCCGAGTTCTCGAGTTTTTAGTTCTAAGTTCTCAGTTCTAAGTTCTAAGTTCGGAAAGTGAGGCCGTCATGATCGCTCTCAAGAAGATCCTCGTCGCAACCGATTTCAGCGAACCCTCGGAAGCGGCGCTCGCCTACGGACGCGAGCTCGCGCGCAGCTTTGGCGCCGCGCTGACCGTCGTCCACGTCGTCGAAAACATGCTGACCCGCTCGTACGGCGTCGACGCCGGCGTGATGCTGATCGACCCCGAGCTGCAGCGACAGGTCGAAGCGGGGGCGCGGGACGAGATCGAACGGAACCTCTTCGAAGAAGACCGCAAGGTGCTGAAGGCAACCGGCGTCGTGCTCGTGTCGAATACGCCCGCCGAGGCGATCGTCCACTTCGCACGAGAGCGGAACATCGATCTCATCGTGATGGGCACGCACGGTCGCGGCGGCGTTGCGCACCTCGTGATGGGCAGCGTGTCCGAACGGGTCGTCCGGACGGCGCCGTGCCCGGTCCTCACCGTCCGCCATCCCGAACACGAGTTCGTCCTGCCCGACGCGCTGGTCGCGGTGGCGAAGGCGTGACGTGCGCGCGGTGAGCCCTTCGCTGTCGGCTGTGGAGGACGTGACCGACCGGGCCGTGCTGAGAGACGGTTCGGTCGTTCTGCTCCGGCTCGCTGTTCCGCCCGATCACACGGTGCTCGCGCGGTTCTTCCACGACCTCTCGCTCGAGTCGCGCCGCCGGCGCTTCTTCGGGCTGGCTGAACCGACCGACAAGATTCTCGACCGCTTCTGCGTCTCATCCGATCTCGGAGAGTCGGCGACGCTCCTCGCGCTTCGCGAGGTCGAGGGGGAGCGCTGCCCGATCGCCGTCGGCTCGTATTTCAAGACCGACGCGTCGACAGCGGAAGTTGCGTTTGCGGTCGACGATCGGTTTCAGGGCAAAGGCCTCGGCACAATCCTGCTCGAACGGCTCGCAGTAATTGCCGTCGGTCACGGGTTCCTGCGGTTCGAGGCGATGACGATGTTCGACAACGCGGCGATGCTCGATGTGTTCCACGAATCGGGCTTCGAGATCCATTCGAAGTCCGACCATGGCTGCGTCAACGTGCAGCTGTCGCTCGACTCCACGAGCCGCGCCGCCGCGGCCGCCGAGCGGCGCGATGCGCTCGCGACCGCCACGTCGCTGCGGCCTCTCTTCGAGCCCGCGTCAGTCGCCGTCGTCGGCGCGTCGCGCAAGGACGGCAGCATCGGCCGGCGCGTGCTGCACGCGCTCGTCGCGGGAGGGTTCAAAGGGCCGATTTACGCCGTGAACCCGCAGGCCGACGAGATCGACGGGGTGCGATGCTTCCACTCGATGGCGGATGTCCCGCGCGGCGTGGATCTAGTCGTCGTTGCCGTGCCCAGCGGGCTCGTGCTGCAGGTCGTCGACGAGTGCGCCGCCGCCGGAGCCAAGTCGCTCGTCGTGATCACTGCCGGCTTCGCGGAAAGCGGCGCGGACGGACGCGTGCTCCAGCAGCGGCTGGTCGACAAAGTGCGCGGCCACGGCATGCGCATGGTCGGCCCCAACTGCATGGGCCTGCTGAACGCCAACCCCGACGATCAGCCTGAACGCGTCGTTTTCGCCGATCGTGCCGCCGCCCGGCCGCGTCGCGTTTTCGTCGCAAAGCGGCGCGCTCGGCATGGCGATCCTGGACCTCGCGCGCGAGCGAGCCGTTGGGCTGTCGACGTTCGTCAGCGTCGGCAACAAGGCGGACGTCTCGGGCAACGATCTGCTCCAGTACTGGGAGGCGGATCCTCACACGTCCGTCATCCTGCTGTACCTCGAATCGTTCGGAAACCCGCGCCGGTTCGCGCGGCTCGCGCGCAGAATCGGCCGCACCAAGCCGATCGTCGTCGTGAAAGCAGGACGCACCGGTGCCGGCTCGCGCGCAGCCGGCAGCCATACCGCGGCGCTGGCGGCGAGCGATGCCGCCGTCGACGCGCTCTTTCATCAATCGGGCGTGGTGCGCGCGGACACGATCGACGAGATGTTCGACATCGCCGCATGTCTCGACGCGCAGCCGCTCCCGGCCGGCCGCCGCGTGGCCATCGTGACGAACGCCGGCGGACCCGGCATCCTCGCCGTCGACGCGTGTGAAGCGGCCGGATTGCGCATCGCACCTTTCGGCGAGCAGACACGCGCCCGGTTCTCCGAGTTCCTGCCGATCGAAGCCAGCGTCGGCAATCCGGTCGACATGATCGCGTCGGCGGGACCGGCGGAGTACCGGCGCGCGGTCGAGGCCGCGCTGACGGCGCCAGAGACCGACGCGCTCATCGTCATCTACACGCCGGTCGATCCGCTGACCAGCGGCGAGACGCTGCACGCGCTTTGCGACGGCATCGTCGCCGGCCGAGCCGCCGGCGGCGCCGGTAAACCGATCCTCGCGTGCGTGATGGCTGGAACCGGACGACCGCAGCCGCTCGCGGCCGGCTCCGAACACATTCCCGCGTTCGTGTTTCCGGAAAATGCCGCGCGCGCGCTCGCAAAGGTCGCGGCCTACGCCGATTGGCGGCGCCAGACGCCAGGCCTGCTCTGGAGTTTCGAGGACATCCATGCCGACGACGCGCGCGACGTGTGCCGGAAGGCCGCCGGCGAATCGGGCGACGGCTGGCTGACGCAGAATGAAATCCGAGCCGTGCTCGGCGCGTTCGGCTTGCCGATGGCCGCCGGAACCATCGCGCACACCGCCGACGAAGCCGCGGCGCTCGCCCACGTGATCGGTTTCCCTGTCGTGGCCAAGCTCGCCTCGACGAGCATCCAGCACAAGACGGAGGCCGGCGCCGTCCAGCTCAACCTGACCAGCGATTCGGTCGTCCGCCGCGCGTTCACCGACATCATCGCCGCGGCGCGGAAGCTCGCGCCGGCCGACGAGATCGATGGCGTCCTCATTCAGTCGATGATCGACGGCGGCGTAGAAACGATGATCGGCGTTTCGGACGATCCATCCTTTGGCCCGCTCGTCGCCTTTGGCCTCGGCGGCATCCACGTCGAGGTGCTGAAGGACGTCGGCTTCCGAGTCGCGCCGCTGACCGACCGCGACGCCGACGAGCTCCTCCACGGCATTCGCGGGCTGCCGCTGCTGAAGGGTTACCGCGGTCACCCGCCGGCCGACATTGACGCGTTACGCGAGCTGCTGCTCCGCGTGTCGCGGCTCGCCGTCGACGTACACGACATCGAAGAGCTCGATCTCAACCCGGTCATCGCGCTGCCGCCGGGCCATGGCTGCCGCATCGTCGACGCGCGAATCAGAGTGCGAGGGAGGCGACAGGGATGACGGAACCCACGTTCGAACCAACGTTTCCGCCGTCCGAGTTCGACCGGCGGACGTTTCTCGACGCGCTGCTCGCCGTCGGCTTCGTGTCGACGGCGGTCGCGATCGCCTATCCGGTCTCGCGCTTCCTGGTCCCGCCCGCAAGCGGCGAACCGGCCACCGCCAGCGTCGCGCGCCGGCAAAGTCGGCGCGCTGCAAGCCGAACTCGGCGGTGATTTTCAAGTTCGGCAGCCGTCCGGGCATCGCTCGTCCGCACCGCCGACGGCGACGTCCGCGCGTTCAGCGCCGTGTGCACGCACCTCGAGTGCACGGTGCAGTTCAAGCCGGACACCTCGCAGCTCTGGTGCGCCTGCCACAACGGCACGTACGACCTCGGCGGCAACGTCGTCTCGGGGCCGCCGCCGCGCGGCCTCGAGCAGTTCGTCGTCAACCTTCGCGGCGAGCCGGCGACGAGCGGAGATCGTCGTGTCGCGAACATGACGGTGATCGACATGGTGCAGGATTCGTCGCCTGGCTCGACGAGCGGCTCGATCTGAGCGGCGTGCGGCACTTCGTCGCCGAGAAAGGCGTGCCGGTCCACGCGCAGAAAATCTGGTACTACCTCGGCGGGATGACGCTGTTCCTGTTCGGCGTCCAGGTGTTCACCGGCATCCTGCTGCTGCTCTACTACCGGCCGAGCGCCACCGAAGCCTACGAGAGCGTCCAGTTCATCGTCACGCAGGTGCAGTTCGGCTGGCTGATTCGCAACGTCCACAGCTGGTCGGCCAACCTGCTGATCGGCCTCGCGTTCGCGCACTTCTTCAGCGTCTTCCTGCTCAAGTCGTACCGGCAAGCCGCGCGAGCTGACGTGGGTGAGCGGCATCCTGCTGCTGTTCCTGATGCTCGGCTTCGGCTTCAGCGGCTACCTGCTGCCGTGGAACGAGCTGTCGTTCTTCGCGACGAAGGTCGGCACGGGCATCGCCGGCGCGGTGCCGCTCGTCGGTCACTTCTCCCTGCGGCTGCTGCGCGGCGGCGACGACGTCACCGGCGCGACGCTGTCGCGGTTCTACGGTCTCCACGTCGCGATCCTGCCGGCGATCACCACCGCGCTCGTCGCGCTGCACCTGCTCTTCGTGCAGCGTCAGGGCATGAGCGTGCCGCTCGTCGATCGAACGGAAGCTCGCAAGCCAGGCGAGCGGCTGCCGCAGATGCCGTTCTTTCCCGAACTACATCCTGCGCGACGTGCTCGCCTGGTACGTCGCGCTCGCGGTGCTCGCGGCGCTGGCGGCGTTCTATCCGTGGGAGCTCGGGACGAAGGCCGACCCGTTCGCCGTCGTGCCGCCGGGCATCCGGCCGGAATGGTATTTCCTGGCGATGTTCCACACGCTGAAGCTGCTGCCGAGCCACGTCCTCGGGTTCGAAGGCGAACGCCTCGGCGTGGTGGTGTTCGGCATTGCCGCGCTCTTGCTTGTGCTCGTGCCGTTCCTCGATCGGCGCGCCAGCCGCGGCGAACCGAGCCCGGCTGTTCACGGCGCTCGGCGTCCTCGGACTGGTGTATCTCGTGTGTTCACGATCATCGGCCATTATGCGAAGTAGGTGCGCGATGGAACGCCTCCTCCTGCGCGGCACGCTGGCGGCTGCATGGTGTGCCGGCGCGCTGCTGCTCACGGCTGCAACGTCCGCGGCCCAGACACCGCACGCGGCTAACACGTGCATCGCGTGCCACGCGACACAGCGGAGACGTGCGGCTCGCGACGCCGGCGGCGCTCTTCACAGCAGGCCGACGTCCACCGCGAGCGCGGCTTCGCGTGCGCCGACTGCCACGGCGGCGATCCCACGGCGGAAGACAAGGCGCGCGCGCACGATGCGGCGAAGCGGTTCAAGGGCAAGCCTCGAGGGCAGGCGATTGTCGAAACGTGTGCGCGCTGCCACAGCGACGCGACGTTCATGCGCAAGTTCGCGCCGCGCCAGCGCGTCGACCAGGCGACCGAGTACGCCACGAGCGTGCACGGCAAACAGCTCGCCCAGGGCGACCCGAACGTGGCGACGTGCGCGAGCTGCCACGGCGCGCACGGCGTCCGCAAAGTGAACGACGCGAAATCGCCCGTGTTTCCGACCAACGTCGCGAACACGTGCGGCTCGTGCCACGCCGACTCGAAGCGGATGGCGCGACTACACGCTGCCGGACGGCATCGCCGCTGCCGACGCGACAGCTCGCCGATTATCAGAAAAGCGTCCACTATGCCGCGCTGACCAAGGGACACGATCTCTCCGCGCCGACGTGCAACGACTGTCACGGCAATCACGGCGCGGCGCCGCCCGGCGTCGGCGCCGTCGCCAACGTGTGCGGCACGTGCCACGCGGTGTTCGCGCAGAAGTTCGACGACGAGCGTGCACAAAGAGATCTTCGACAAAGGTTGCGTCGAATGCCACAGCAACCACGCCGTGCTGAAGCCGAGCGATGAGATGCTCGGCGTCTCCGGCCACGGCATCTGCGCGACGTGCCACGACGCGGCCGACAAGACCGACAAGGGTGCGCTGGCGGCCGTGGCAATGCGCAGCGACATCGAGCGGCTCAAGACCGGCATCGACCAGACCGGCTCGCTGATCGCGCGTGTGAAGAACGCGGGCATCGAGGTGAGCGACCAGCAGCTCGCGCTGAGAGAAGCAGGCACGAAGCTCACGCTCGCGCGCACCGAAATGCACGCGTTCGCGCCGGCGCAGCTGACGCCGATTGTGGCTGAGGGCGTGGCCCTCGTGGCGGCCGCCGACCGCGCCGGACAGCAGGGCGTCGGCGAGCTGCGCTTCCGCCGCCGCGGCCTGTTCGTGTCTCTCATCGCCATCCTGCTCGTCGTCGTCGCACTCGGCCTGAAGGTCCGTCAGATCGATCGGCGCGGCCATGATGAACGGCAGTTCGCCGAACATTGAGTCGCGCATCGGCGACATCGAGCGCGCCGTTCACGTGCTCGAAGCGCGTCTGAACGCGTTCGAAGCGCATGCGGCGCTCGACACGGCGCCGCTGGCCGCCAGTGTTCCGTCCGAAGAATGGGCGCGCGGCGGCGACTCTCACCTCGATGCGGTCGCCGTCCTGACGTTCGTCGGCCGCACGCTCGTGGCGCTTGGAGGCGCCTACCTGCTTCGGGCTCTCACCGAGGCACACGTCTTTCCGACACCCGTCGGGCTTGCGCTTGGGTTTGCGTACGCATCAGCGTGGCTCGTGGCCGCCGAACGCAGCGCCGTGGCCGGCCGGCCATTGAGCGCAACCTTCTTCGGCGCGACGACGACCGTGATCGCCTTGCCGCTGGTCTTCGAGGCGGCGACTCGGTTCGCGGTCGTCGACGGCATGTCGGGCGCCGCGGTGCTGTCGGTGATCTCTCTTTCAGTGCTGGCGGTTTCTGTCCGCAGACGCCTGCACGCGCTTGCGTGGGTCATCGTATGCGGCACCGTGGCCACGAGCCTTGCGATCAGCGCAGTGAGCGGGTTCGCGCTGCCGTTCACGGTCGTCGACATCGGCCTCGGCCTGGTCACGCTGTGGATCGGGTACACGGCTGATTGGGTGTGGCTGCGGTGGCTGCCGGCGTTCGTCGCGGATATCGCGGTCCTGGCGCTCGCCTCCGCTGCATCGAGTCAATCGGTCGCGGTGCCGCCGTGGCAGATCGTGTCGATCCAGTTGATGCTCTTCGCGGGCTATCTATCGAGCATCGGCGTCCGCACGCTCGTGCGTGGACGGGAGATCAACCTGTTCGAAGTATCGCAAGGCGTCGTTGCGCTCGCCGTCGGATTCGGAGGTGCGGTGTACGTCGCGCAGACGACCGGCTCGGGCGTCGGCCTCGTCACGGCAATTGGCCTCATCTGCGGAGCGGCAGCGTACGGTGTGGCATTCGCCTTCGTCGCACGTCGTCAGGGCCTTCACCGCAACTTCTTCTTCTACACGTCGATCGCGCTGGTTCTGGTTCTCGCGTCGACGACGACGTGGCACGGATCGGAGGCGCTGGTGTGGGCGGCGCTCGCGGTGCTCACGTCGTGGGCAGTTCGCCGCACAGGCCACTTCACCCTTTCACTGCACGGCGCGATCTATATCCTCGCCGCCGCGATCGGATCAGGGCTCGTCGGTGCGTGGACGATCGCGGTCGCCGGCACACCAACTGTGTTCGGAGTGCAGCCGATGATGCTGGCCGTCTTCGCCGCGGCCTCCGCCTGTTGGGCGGCTCCTTCGCCCGGTTCCGGCGGTCCGGTGATGCGACTGCCGCGGCTGGCCATTGCCCTTCTGCTGGCATGGTCCGCTGTTGCGGCCATCGTGACAATCGCATTCATGGTGACGAACGACTCGGGAGCGATCGCCACCGTACGCACCGCCGCGCTCGTCTCGGCGGTGGTTGCTGCTGCGGCAATTGGCCGGTACCCGCGATTCGCGGAAGCCGGATGGCTGGTGTACCCGTTGCTCATCGCCGGCGCCGTGAAGCTCGTGGCCGACGACTTGACCCACTCGCGACCAGCGACGCTGTTCGTTGCCCTCGGTCTCTACGGCGCCGCACTGATTGCGGCGCCGCGGATTGCACGCTGGCGACTGTAGCGACGGCGAATGTAGCGCCCGTGAATATAGCGTCCGGCTTTAGCCGGACGTATCAACTGACCGTCAGGCCAGCTAACTCCCCTGGAGTTCAGATATTCCCTCTCGACGGTGATCGTGGCCGTCATGGTCGTTCTTCCGAGTTCTAAGTTCTAACTTCTCAGTTCTAAGTTCTTCAGTGCGCGTCGGCGGGCGCTGGCGGCACCCCGTGAATTTCCGGATCGCCTGCAAACTGGTAGGCCGTCAACAGACAGCCGTACCCGAGAGCGACGTTCGGGTACTGTCGTCAACGTGAAGCGATTCACGATTGACCCGCGCCGCGGGATGCAATGGAACGCGGCAATCTCCTCTGTCGGTCCGCTCGCCGGATCGACCAGACGGACTGACGTGCACGGTTCGCCCCGCGCCATCTTGCCGTCGTCGTGCACGAACAGGACGGGACCGGTCACGATCGTGTTTCCGATGAGCGTCGGTTCGGCGATGAACACGGTCGCCGACTGGCGCAGCGCGACGCGCTCTGCGTCGCCGGCGGCCGGCGCTCCTGAACCGAGGGCAGCGGCGACGAACACTGCGGCAACAACAAACTTTCTCATGGGAGCCTCCTCAGTCTTTCTGCGATCACAATCGGGCGACCTCGTCTTCGGCCGGCTCGTAGACGATCAGGCCGGTAAGACGGAAACCACATCGCGTCGCTGACCATGTCTTCGATGGCATCAGACGCACGCACATCGGTCAGGTGCTCGCGCGCGGCGCACCGGATCACGGCGCAGGCAACAGCGAGCGCGCACTGGCGGATGCGGCTCAAGGGCGGATACACGGCGCCCTCGGCCGAGGTCCGTGAGGCTGACCTGCCCCGCAAGCGCATGAGCTGCGTCGAGAAACATCCCGTCGGTCGCCCGCGAGCCACGCGCCCGACCGAGAGCCCCAGTCCGATTCCCGGAAAAATGAAGACGTTGTTGCCCTGGCCGATTCGGTGTTGCCGGCCGTTGAACTCGACCGGCGCGAACGGACTGCCGGTCGCGACAATCGCGCGGCCGTCGGACCATCGAATCGCCTGTTCGGCCGTGCACTCGCTCTTCGTCGTGGGATTCGACAGCGGGAAGATCAACGGGCCGCTCGACGCCCTCGACGGCGGCGCGCACGACCGATTCGGTAAACAGGCCCGCGGTGCCGGAAATGCCGACGAGGACCGTCGGCTTGAACGCGCGCACCGTCTCTTCGAGCGTGATGCGCGTCGGGTCGGCGCCGGCGAACCGGCACGTACTCATCGTCAGACCGCGCGTAAACCGCCTTGAACGGCTCGAGGCCCGTGCGACTGCGTGTGACCAATCCACGGCTGTCGACCATGCAGACCCGGCGACGCGCCTCCTCAACTGTGGACCCCGCCTCGACGAGCGCCGAGACAAACAGATCCGCGATGCCCTGCGCCGCCGCGCCGGCCCCGGCGAGCACCATCTTCTGCGTCGTAACGGAGTGGCCGGTGAGACGCAGCGCCGCGTAAAGGCCGGCGAGCACAGTCGCAGCGGTCCCCTGAATATCGTCGTTGAATGTGCAGAGGCGGCCGCGAAAACGCGCCAGCTGATTGATGGCGTTTTCTTTCAGAAAGTCTTCCCACTGGAGCACGGCACCCGGATAGACGCGCATGACGGCGGACACGAAGCGATCGATGAAATCCTGGTATTCGGCGCCGCGCACGCGGCGGTGACGCATGCCGAGGTACAACGGGTCGTTGAGCAGAGCCTCGTTGTCGGTGCCCACGTCGAGCACGATCGGCAGCGTGCGCTCGGGTGGAATGCCGGCGCACGCGGTATAGAGGCTCAGTTTGCCGATCGGGATGCCGATGCCGCCGACGCCCTGATCTCCGAGGCCGAGTATCCGTTCGCCGTCGGTCACAACGATCACCGACGGCGGATACGAGTGATTGCGAAGGATCTGCTCGATCCTGTCGCGCTGCTCGTACGAGATGAAGAGGCCGCGCGGCCGCCGGTAGATATGCGAGAAGTTTTCGCACGCCTCGCCGACGACCGGCGTATAGACAATCGGCATCAGCTCTTCAATGTGCTCGTGCAGCAGCCGATAGAACAGCGTCTCGTCGCGGTCCTGCAGCGCGATCAAATAGATGTAGCGCTCGAGCGGGGTCTCCTTGCGAAGAAAACTCTGGTAGACACGTTCGAGCTGCTGGTGAATCGACAAGACGGCCGGCGGCAGGAGGCCGTCGAGGCCGAGCGCCTCGCGCTCGGCCGGACAGAACGCGGTCCCCTTGTTGATGAGCGGATCGCCGAGCACCGCGGCGCCGCGCACGTGCGCCACCGCGGCGTCGAGCATCACCGTTTCTCCTGAATCGTCGCCAGGTAGTGGACGAGCGCAGTGATCCGGGCCTCGGCCGCCTCGGGACCTGCACTGTCCTGCGACTTGGCGAATACTTCGCTCCACGCGGGCATGTCCGATTTCGAATGGACGCCGCTGCCGCCGATCGTCTTCGAGATACTTGTCTTCCGGGAACACGGCGTCGTTGCGGATCGACAACTGCGTGAGATCGGGCGGACGCTTCGCGAGCGACGTCGCAATCGGACCGTCGCCCTTCGCCGTCGACCCGTGACACGAGGAACAGAACATCTGGAAGTCGTTGTTGCCCGAGTAGCCCTGCCCGGCGGACACTGAGACCCCGCCGAGGGCCGCGGCCGCAAAGACGGTGGCAATCGCGAGCGCTTTCATGAGCTCCTCCTTCGTGCTGTGTGTACTTCTCAGCACTGTTCGTCGAGCGCCCGCGCGCCGACGAGGTGCGGCAAACGGTCGGGACGCGGCCTGAATGGACGCAGCCCCACTTTCAGCACGCCGTCTCGCTGATGGCTGAACAGATCGAACGCCTCCTCGATGTCGTCGAGGTCGAAGCGGTGCGTGATGAGCGGCGAGAGATCGACGCGATGCTCGGCGATCATCGCCATCAGACGACGCATGCGTTCCTTGCCGCCCGGGCAGAGCGTCGTGACGATCGTCTGGTCGCCCAGGCCCGCATAGAACGCCTGATACGGCGCGACGAGCTTGCCTGAGTAGACGCCGAGGCTCGACAGCGTGCCGCCGGGCCGAATCGCGCGCAGCGCGTTCTCGAACGTTTCCTGCTGCCCCAGCGCTTCGATCGCGACGTCGACGCCGCGTCCGTCCGTGAGCCGCTTGATCTCCGGCACCGGATCGCCGTCGGCCGTGTTCAGCGTGACGTTCGCGCCGAAGCGCCGCGCGATCGCCAGACGGTCGCGGTTGCGAGTCGATGCCGATGATGAGCGACGCGCCGCGCAGCTTCGCGCCGAGCGTGGCGCAGAGGCCGATCGGCCCCTGCGCGAACACCGCGACGCTGTCGCCAACCTTGATGTTGCCGCTCTCGGCGCCGGCGAGGCCGGTGGAAAAGATGTCGGGACACAGCACCACGTCTTCGTCGCTGAGGCCATCCGGAATCGGCGCGAGGTTGGCCCTGGCGTCCGGCACGAGCAGGTACTCCGCCCATGCGCCGTTGATCGTGTTGCCGAACCGCCATCCGCCGAACGCGCCGCCGCACTGCGAGTGCGCGCCGTTCAGGCAGTAGAAGCACTGGCCGCACGGGGTGATCGCGCCGGCGATCACGCGGTCGCCGACCGCAAACAGATGCTCGAGGCCCGGCGCCGAGCTCGTCGATCACGCCGACCGGCTCGTGCCCGATCGTCAGCCCCGGCCTCACCGGGTATTCGCCGCGCACGATGTGCACGTCGGTCCCGCAGATCGTCGTCATCGTGATCCGAATCACCGCTTCGCCGGCCTTCGGGCGCGGTTTCGGCACGTCTTCGATTGCGATGCGATCCTTACCTTTGAATACGACGGCTTTCATTGTCTCCATGGAACAAACTCCAATGCGCGAAGATGCACAACAGACGCCGCTTCACGTCGTGCGGTTTTCCGTGGAATCCGGCGCCCTTCGGCTGCGGATCGCGAGCGATGCCGGTAATCCGGCAGGAGCTCGCGTGTCGAGATTCCGGTCGATACGCGCAGAACGGCTCCTCGGCGAGAAAGCTTCCGGTTGCCGCATAGGCGCGCGCGCGGCAGCCACCGCAGATCGCTTCGAAGCGACACTCGCCGCACTTGCCTTCGTACGCCTCCGGATCGCGCAGCTGCTGGAATACCGCGGAGCCGGCCCAGATGTCCTTGAACGACGCGACGCGTGTGTCGCCGGCGCTCACGGGCAAGTATCCGCAGGGATAGACGGCGCCTTCGTTCGAGATGAAGCAGACGCTCGTGCCGGCCAGGCATCCTCGCGTCATCGCCGACAGATGCTGACCGTGGCGTCCGCCTCCGAGCAGCGTCGGCGCGGCCTTGGCGCGTGTGCCGGGCGCGATGAACGTGCTCGTCAGGTCGCCGTGGCTCCGCTCGTCTTCGATGCGCTGGGCTCGAATCCGGTAGTAATGCGGCGCGCACGTCGCCTTCAGATCGATCGGACAGTCCTTCGATTGCTCGTCGAACCAGCGCGAGCACGCGCTCGTATTCATCCGCCGGCAGCATCGCTGAAGGCGCGAGCTCGAGGCCGCAGCCGACCGGCACGAGCATGAACAGGTGCAAGGCGTCCGCACCGATCTCGAGCGCCAGATCGAGCAGCGCGGGAAGTTCGGTGACATTGTGCTTCGCGATCGTCGAGTTGATCTGGACCGACACGCCTTCCTCGCGCAGATTGCGGAGACCCCGAAGCGCGAGCGCATGCGACCCCGGCTGACCGCGAAACAGATCGTGCGTCGTCGGCCACCGCGCCGTCGACGCTGATCGCAACGCGCGAGATGCCGCTGTCGGCAATCTTTGCCGCGACCCGCTCGGTGACGAGCGTGCCGTTGGTCGCGAGCGCCATGCGGAACCCGGTCTCGACGCCGTACTCGGCGATGTCGAACAGGTCGGGTCGAAACAGCGGCTCGCCGCCCGACAGCACGAACACCGGCTTCGCCACCTCGGCAATCTGATCGATCAGATCGAACGCCCGATTCGTCGTCAGCTCCGTCGGCCCGAGCCGCCGCTGCGGCACGGCGCGGCAGTGCTGGCAGGTCAGGTTGCAGGCTTTCGTCGTTTCCCAGAACACCAGGCGCAGTGACGGAGTCATGATCTCGCCTCCAGTGGACCGACGATGATGGCGTCGCAACGGCGCGCTCGACCGCGAGCTCCGTCTGATCGCACAAAAACACGACGCCCGGAAATGTCTGCAGCATGGTGACGCCGCGCGCCGGGCGTGACGCCGAGCGCCAGCAGTCGATCGGCGCGTCCGCCGTTCGGTCGCAACGACATTCGACGACGCGCGCCTGCTCGCCTGCCGACGAGCGACGACAGCGGCCGACCGCCGTCAGAAGTGAACGTCAAACGTGTGGAGGACATAATTGAGCCCCGCTCCGGTGAAACATCGGCGACCGGCGTGATGACGGCGACGATGGCGAGCCCGGTCTTCAACCCGCGCTCGCGCACCATCATCAGAAAGTTGGCGACGCACGGCACGAACAGCGTCATCACCGTCAGCGCGACGACCGCCTGCACGCCGGTCAGCTGTCCGGTGTGCGCCAGCTGAAACAGCCCGGCGGCGCCGTAGTCGCGGCGCAGGAACCCCATCACCAGAATCTGCGCCGTCGCCGGCGGCAGCCCGAGCAGCCCGGTGACGATCGGACGCGCCGGCGCGCAGAGATCAGCTCGAGCGCGCCGAACCGATCGAGCACGAACAGCAGCACGGTGCCGACGAGAAACAGCGGCACCGCCTCGCCGAGATACCACCAGACGCGCAGGCGCGTCTTCGTCAGCAGGTTGCCGATGCGCGGCCAGCGGATCGGCGGCAGCTCGAGGATGAACTCCGACCGCTCGCCCTTGCAGCACGCGCGCCGCCAGCCAGCCGACGAGGAACATCTGCGCCGAGCACGACCGCCGAACAGCGTCGCGAGCGCCGCGAACGAGATGCCGCCGAGGATGCCCATGATCGTGGCGAGCTGCGCCGAGCACGGAATGCCGAGCGCGAGCAGCAGAATCGCGATCAGCCGCTCCTTCGGCGTCCCCAGAATCCGCGTCGTCATCGTCGCCATCGTGTCGCAGCCGAGGCCGAGCACCATCGGCAGCACGGCCTTGCCGTTCAGGCCCATCACGCGGAACATGCGGTCGCAGAAGATCGCGAGGCGCGGGATGTAGCCGCTGTCCTCGAGAAAGCCGAACATCAGGAAGAACGTCGCGACGACCGGCAGGACGATCGCGATCGCGTAGGTCAGGCCCATCGTGATCAGGCCGTACTGGCCGACCAGGAAGTCGCGGACGCATGCGGAATCGGAATGAAGTGCTCGGCCAGCCAGATCGCACGCCGGGTTGATGCCGCGGCCGAACACGCCGTCTTCGAGCAGCTTCACGAGCGTCTGCGCGCCGAACACGCCGACGAAGAGATAGAGCGCGTAGAGCACGGCCGCGAGGATCGGCAGGCCGGTGAGCGGCCGGCGCGTCGCCCGTGCCAGTGCCTCCTGGACGTGAGCCAGCGACAGCGTGCTGACACGGAGCGGACGCGCTCGGTCAGCTCGTGGGCCCAGACCGCGCGATCGCTCGCGAGCGGCGTGCGCCGGCACATGAGGCCGGGCGCGCGCGACGCGAGCGCGTCGCGCAGTTCGGCGAGCCCGCGGCCTTCGACCGCGACCATCTCGACGACCGGAATGCCGAGCTCGGCGGCGAGCGCCGCGGCGTTCGACGGAGATGCCGCGCGCGAACGCCTCGTCCACCATGTTCAGCGCGAGGACCATCGGCTTGCCGAACGTCGCCAGCTGCGCGCGTGAGCATCAGCGCGCGGCGGAGGTTGCGCGCGTCGGCGACCTGGACGACGAGGTCGGCCTGGTCGCCGTCGACAGACCTCGCGGGTGATCCGCTCGTCCTCGCTGATCGCGCCTTCGAGCGCGTTCACGCCCGGCGTGTCGATGATGTCGCAGACCTCGGCGCCGACCAGCGCGCGGCCGCGCGTGACCGCGACCGTCGTGCCGGGATAGTTCGAGACCGTCACGTAGCGGCCGGTCAGCCGGCCGAAGACGACGCTCTTGCCGACGTTCGGCTGGCCGACGAGCGCGATGCGCAGCGGGTGGGCGCGCAGCGTGAGCACGCGCGGTCGCTGCAGCGGCGGCGCGTTCGTGAACGATGTGACACGGCATAGACGTTGGTCGTTAGTCGTTGGTGCTTGGTAGTTGGTCGTTCGTGGTTGGCACCAGCCACTAGCCACCAGCCACTAGTCACCTTCTGATCGGCAATCACGGTGCCGCCCTCGCGCGCTCGAGTTTTGGAACAAATCTTTACGAAGGCGTGAAAATCGGCGGCGTGAAGTGCGGGGAAATTCGCCGGGTGGGGAATTTTTCTGCGTGAATGGGACGCCTGGCGAGCGGTGGGAGGGTGTGATCACCGCTCGTCAGGCGTGAAGAGCGCCGGGCCGGCGGTTGGCCGCCTGGCGCCCTGCGTCTTGTTACCAGAGGTACGTGATCCGCGCCGTGACGCTGTTCGCGGTGTACGGACGGTAGAAGTAACCGAGCATCATGAGGCCGGGCGTCCCGGTGGCGGGCTGCGCCAGGCTGCTCACCGGGCTCAGGGCGAAGTCGTCGACGCGGTACTTGTCGAAGCAGTACGCCAGGCCGAGCGCGAGATTGCGCCGCGACGAAATACCGGCCGTCGACCGTGCCGCGCTGCAGCTCGTTGATCACCGGCGTGAGCTGAACGGGAGCCGCGAGCACGGTGTTCGGCGCGAGACCATACGTATAGGTGGACTCGGCGCGGCTGTAGTCGTACGCCAACTTGATGTCGGTTCTCGGAATCAGCTTGATGAAGTCCACCGAGACGTTCGCCGTATGAACGTGGTCGGCGCTGCCGTCGGTCCAGTCGCGGCTCGGATCGTTGAACTGCTGCGTCGGGTCGTTCAGGAACGCGATGGTGTTCGCCGGAAGCGGATTGGCCGAGCGCGAGGCCTCGAGCGCCGTGTAGTGCTCGTATCCGTAGGTCGCGCCCATCGATACTTTGTCGATCGGCATGTAGTCGAAACCGAGCGAGTAGACGCGGCTGTCGGCGTTCCGCAGCCCGAAGTTGGTCCCCGGGTAAATCTGACGGCCCGCCGCGATCGAGGAGGTCACCGAGAAGACCGACACGGGCGTCACCGTGATGATCGTGGAGAACCGATCCTGGTTGCGATCCGAGATGTCGTACTGTCTGCAGGCTCGGCTGCTCGCCGATCGCGAGGAGCTCCATTTCGTCCACCGGCGTTCCGCGGCGCTGCCCGTGCTCGTAGACGCCGCGCACCGTCACCCAGGACACGCCCGTCAGGTCGATCGACGCACGGCCGATGTCTTCGTTCGTCTTCTCCACGATGCGGTACGTCCGATCGACCTCCTCGCGCGTGTAGCCGACACGGAAGCCCACGTAGCGGAACGGCGAATAGGTCGCGTCCCCATCGAAGGTATGGCGCGTCTGGCTGAACGGCTCGCTCGCGATGTTCAGCGCGACGATCGCGGTGTCGTAGTTCACGCCATTGCCGACATGAAACGGCGACGTCTGGTTGTCGAACTGGTACTGCCGATAGCGGGCGCTGAAGAACAGCGCGTTGGCCGGGCGCGACGTGACCAGGTAGTTCATGGCCGTGACGCGCGCCTGCACATCGGCGGTCTGCCGGTCGAGCGCCGGCGAGGCCAGCGCGCGTGTTAATCGTGAACGGCAACAGCGGCGCGTTGTTCGACATCGTGCCGACCGAGATGTAGCCGGTCGCGCGGCGTGCGCGCCGGAAGCTTGATGCCGGCCGTGGCGCTGAGCGTATTCATGTCGGTGTTCGGCCACAGGGCCATGCGTCCCTGCACCGGGCCGAGCGTCGGCGAATCGGTGATTCGGTTCGGGTTGTCCCACGTCAGCGTCTGCACGTTGTTGTGGAAGAACGACCCGTCGTAGCCGAAGCGGACGTAGGCGCGGTTGTTCGCGTACTCGAGGCTGGTGCCGACGTCGGTGGTGCGATGATCCACCGGCACCGGCAATTCGGTCGCGACCGCGCCGCTGATGCCGAAGCTGCCGCCCCAGGGATAGCCGCCCTGTTTGTGCGTGTTCCGCACGGTGACGTTCCAGTCGACGTTCGGCGTGGCGCTATAGAGGAGATTGAAGCTTGCCACGTCGCGTTGCGTGTCGAGATTGAATGGCAGCGCGCCGGTCAGCGCGTTGTTCAGCGTGAGCGTCTTGTTCTGAATACCCTGCTGGATGCTGTCGTTCATCGTCAGCAACCCCGGTGTCGACTGGTTGTAGAGCGTTTGCGTGTCCTGGCTGTAGAACAGCGGGATCTGGTTCCATTCGAACGAGGCCTTCACGGTGCCGTAGTTCGTGTACGAGCCGAAGAAGCGCTGGTCCTTATAGCCGACGTGATCCGCCTGCAGGTTCACCTTGTACGCGTCGGTGTCTTTCCCGTAACGGAATCGATCGAAGGTGGCGCCGTTGCGGAGATCGCGATACCGCTGGTATCTCGCCGGATCCGAGTCGGGGCCGTACCAGGTTCCCCGGACGCCGAAGTCCACTTGGTTGACCAGCGGCATCTCAGGGCCGCCCGCGCGGAACCGTCTTCGCCACATCCGGCTGCGTCGTCGTCGATGACGTCTGCTGCGCCGCCGCTCCTCCTGCGACCAGGAAGAGGGTGGCGACCATTGTCAGTGTTTTGGTTCGCATGACATCCTCCTGTCGCTATCGAAGGAACTTGTCGCCGGCCGGATGGTTCGAGCCGTGAATCTGCGAGTGGCAGTTCACGCAGCTCCGTCCGATCGCGCGGTTGCTGGCAGCCGCGATTTGCGTGCCGTCGTAAATTGTCGCCGGGTGCCGGCTGCTGACGTGGCACCGCTGACAGAGCATCGGCTCCTTGGCGACGAGCATGCGATCGTTGTTCGACCCGTGCGGATCGTGGCAGCTCGCGCAGTTCTCGCGGCCGGCGGCGTGATCCCACAGAAACGGCCCGCGCTTCTCGGCGTGGCAGCTCGCGCACGTTTCGTTGAGCGAGTTGCCGATCTTCAGCATCCGGACGTTGGTCGACCCGTGCGGGCTGTGGCAGGTGGTGCAGTCCATCTTGCCTTCGCGCACGCGGCATGTGGCCCGACTTCTTGACCTTCATCGCCTCCTGCTTGTGGCAGGTCTCGCACGTCTGCAGGGCCGTCACCGTTTTCAGCTGCGCCTTCTCCGACTTCGGGTTGTGGACGCTGTGGCAGGTCGCGCACGAGACGTTGCGCGCGTCGTGCATGCCGCCTTCGAAGTTCGCGTGGGCGCCCTTGTTGTGGCAGCTCAAGCAGGTCGCGTTGACGTCGCGCGGCGACATCGCGGTGAAGCGTTTGATCTTGGTCTTGTCGCCGGTGTCGACGTGCGCCTGGCCCGGACCGTGGCACGTCTCGCAGCTTTGATTGGTTTTTGCGGCCGGCGTTCTGGTGTTCTGCGCCTTGCCGTGCAGCGTCTGGTGCAGCGCATTCGCCTCGGGCTCATGACACGTGGAACACGTATCGTCGCCGACGTACCCGTTCGCTTGCGTCGCCGCCGCGGCCGCCGCCGGCGCCGCCGTCGGACGCGCCGCGGCCGTGGGGGCCGCCGCACCAGGCGCTGCCTGCTGTCGATTGCCGGCCGCAGCGAGGCCGATCGCCATCGCCCACAAGATCACGAGCGCGGTCATGAGCCGGCGGACCGGTAAACCGTCACTGCGTTTCAACATGATCCCGAGCTCCCGAATGAGTGGTGTCGGATTCCCGGCAAAAGGCCGGAGTCCGACTCACCAGGGAGCAAGGGCGAAGGCCAGTTACTGGATCGTGTGGCAGGTGTCGCAGTCTTGCCCGATCGCCTTTCCGCTTTTCGACTTGTGATCGTCGTCGTGGCAGCGGAAACAGCCAGGCGAATCGACGTGGCCGATGTTGCTCGGATACGTGCCGAATCGCACATTCATGTCAGGAAACACATTGCGCCGGTAAATCGTCGTCGCCGCCTGCACCGCTTTATCGACATCGCGCTGGCCGGATGCGCCCGGGTGCGGAGATTGCGATCGGTAAAATTCCCGCATGGTGCGGGAAATTCCCTGCTCCGCGGCGTCCTCGGTGGCGTAGGTCGCCTGCACGGCCTTGACGGCTTCCCGGCGTACGAACGGCAGCGTCCGCGGGATCGCACCGCGCGCGATCATCTCGTCCACAGCGCGCTCGGGAGTGGCCGCGTTCAAATGGCTCGGCCGGTTGTGACAATCCATGCAGTCCATGCGGCGGCGTTCGCCTTTGGCGAGCTGTTCGGGGGTGACGCCTGCGGTGGCATACTCGCGCACGTTCCCCGCGCGATCGGTGACGCGGACCCACGGAATGACGTCGCGCTTGTCGTCGGTCGCGATGTACTCGACCTGGTTGCCGACGTTCATGTGCCAGTGGATGCCTTGCGCGTTGCCGAAGCGTTCGCTGCCGCCGCCCACGTGCACTTGCAGCGTCGTGATCGTTTCGGTGTTCTTCTCATCGCTGGCATATTCGGCGATGCGGCGGATCTTGTCGCCGTGAAACTTCTCCGGCCAGTGGCACTGCTCGCAGGTTTCCGTCGCCGGCCGCAGATTGCGCACCGGCGATCGCAATCGGCCGCTTGTATGTGTGAAACGTGACCGCGAGCAACTGCCGCGTGCCGGACAATTTCGCGCGCGCGAACCCCGACGCGCCGGGCCCGACGTGGCACTGCACGCAACTGACGCGCGAATGCGGGCCGTCCTGATACGCCGCCCATTCGGGTTTCATCACCGTATGGCACGTCTGACCGCAGAACTGCGGTGAATCCATGTACTCGACGCCCCGATAGGCCGCGAGCGACACGATGACGATGTTCGCGATCGTGAGGAGAAAGATGATGACCGCGGTATAACGCTGCTTCGGATCGTTGAGGTCGAAGCGCGGCCAGTCGGAAGGCGCCTGCCCGCGGGCGCGCCGCCGCCGCTCGACCCACGCGCCGAACGGGATCAGCGCGAGGCCGAGCAGGAAGATCGCCGGCAGGATCAGAAAGAAAACGATCCCGACGTACGGATTGCTGTGCCAGCCGAACAGGTCGGCCAGGAACACGACGAGAAACAACGAGGCGCTGATCGTGGTCAGCACCATGCCGACGATCGCGATCGGCGCCCGAATCAGACGCACAGGCGTTGACATTTGCGGTAACACCTTATCAGGCAGGCATCACCGCCCGATTATTTTTTCAATGACGATAAGTACGCCACGAGCGCGTCGACATCCTCTTTCGGCAGCGAATAGGCTTTCATTTCCGGTTTACGCGTCGTCTTCGTCTTCGCCGTCATGCCCTTCGCGTCGGTGATCCACTCGCGAATCTCGCCGCTCGAGATCTTGCTACCGACATCGTCGAGCGGCCCCTTCTTGTTGCCTTTGTCGCCGATCGAATGGCACAGGGTGCACTTCTGATCGGTGAACAGCTGCTGTCCTTTCGCTTTCGCGTCCTGGGCCGCCGCCGACGCCGCTACGCCCACACACATCACCACTGTCAACGTCACTGCACGCATGTCGCCTCCTGGCGCGGAGAGTATGTCGCAAGCCATGCCTGAACGGGAATCATTCCACCCAAGCTGACTGGCGTGTGCCGCCGATCCGGCACAGTCAGTATCGGCAGACGCCGCCTCGCGCTATCACGCGGATGTATCTCGCGTCCGCGGTTCGGCCCAGGAATCCTTCGAACACCAGTGATTCGAGCATCCGGAGCGCGTGGCGAAGCGGCACGTGCAGCCACTCCGCCACGTCGTCAGCCGACACGCTGAAGTCCGCTCGAGTGAGGAACTCGTGCCGGATCCTCAGCGTATCGGCGTCAATCGGTTCGGCGACCGTGACCATCGCACTCACCCGTTCAGCGCGCGGGAACCCGGTGCGCTTCGGATTCGCCGGCGATCTGATATTCGACCAGGCGCTTGCACGTCGTATCCGGTCCTGCTGCCAGCGTAATCGTCGTGGTCTCGGCGACCGTCCGCTGCACTGGGAGGCAGTGGAACGACGCAAGCTCCTCGCGCGGCCCGCCTGCCGGATCAAAGCGATAGAACGTCGTGCACGGCTCGCCTCTCGCCATCTTCTCGTCGTCGTGAACGATCAGGACCGGGCCCATGATGACGCGGTCCTGCACGGTTACCGGGTTCGCGAAGTTGACGAGGGCCCAGGACCGGCTTCCCGCAACATTCCCTCGGCTGGCGAACGTGCCGACGCCAAGAACGCTGAACAGGAGCAACGAGCCGACGATAATCCGTGACTTCATGATGCCTCCTTCGAACGGGACCCGAATTCCGGTGCCGGAAATCCGGCAGCTGTGAACGTTTCGATGAGGAAGACGCAAGCGACGTGCCCGGTCGAATTTTTGCACACGCGACGGGCATGTCGCTTCCCTTGCTCGATGACATCGTGTACGGCCCCGTGCGAAGCCGCCGCCTCGGCGTGTCGCTCGGCGTCAACCTGCTGCCGGCCGGCCGGAAGATCTGCAACATGGACTGCGCGTACTGCCAGTACGGATGGACGCGCGGCGCGGTGCGCTACCGCGGGCAGGGCCATGGATGGCCGCCCGCGGCGCTCGTCGAAGCAGCGGTTGCCGCGCGGTTGACAATCGCGGCGGACGAGGATGAATTCATCGATCGGCTCACGCTCGCGGGCCATGGTGAGCCGACGCTGCATCCGGAGTTCGAGGAAATCGTCCTGCGCCTCAGAGCCGTGCGCGACCGAATCGCACCGCGCATGCCGATTGCGATTTTTTCGAATTCGACCACGGCAGCGGCATCCGACATCAGGCGCGGTCTCACCGGACTGGACGAGCGCTATATGAAGCTCGATGCCGGTGATGCCATCACGTTTGCGGATCTGAACGGCGGCGGCCGGCATCTGTCCGACCTGATCGACGGCCTTTGCTCGCTGCCGCCGATCACGATTCAGGCGATGTTCGTGAGGGATTCCGAGGGCCGCGTTGATAACAGCGGTGAGATGGCTGTGGAGCACTGGCTGCGTGCGCTCGAGACCATCCAGCCGAAATGCGTGCACGTCTACACGATCGATCGCGCGCCCGCGCTCGCATCGCTCAGTCCAGTGACGTCGTCGCGGCTGCGCGAGATCGCTGAGCACGTCCGGGCCATCGGCGTCCCGGCGCACGTGTTCGCGCCCGCGTCCGATTCCGTGTAGTGGCCAGTTTCAGCCGGCCGTTCGTCCGCCTCGAGGCGGACGCTACATCGGGGGACGTTCGAAGTCGGTCAACTCGGCCGAGCGGCGGGCTGTTCGCAGCGCGTTCATCACCGCCACGAGGTCGATGGCTTCCTGCGCGACGGCACCCGCAACCGGGGTCAAGACGCCGGCCGCGGCGAGCGCCATTCCGACGCCGCTCAACGCCATGCCGCCGACGGCGCTCTGCAACGCCACCGTCGAAGGCGCCTGCTGATGTGAATGAGGTCGTCGACCTTCGACAGCGACGAGTCGATGATGACGACGCGCGCGGCCTCCGACGTGACGTCGCTGTGCTGCCCGAAGGCGATGCCGACAGTGGCGGCGAGCAGCGCCGGCGCGTCGTTGATGCCGTCGCCGATGAACACGGTCTTTGCCGCGGCGGTTTCGCGGCGAACGATCGCGAGCTTCTCTTCCGGCGATGTGCTCGCCGATATGTCCGAGATCGAGACGGCATTCGCCAGACGACGCACTTCGTCCTCGCGATCGCCCGACACGAGGAGCACGCGTGAAAATCCATGGCGTGGCCCCAGGTGGCCGATGAAAGGCCGGCCGTCGGCGCGGGCAACGTCGTGGAACCGAAACACGGCGGCGAGCGCGTCGTCGACGATCACGACGCATTCGAGGCCGGTCGATTCCGCGGGCGGAAGCTGAAACCGGTCGCCGGCATGGCTGCGGCCTGTGACCAGCACGGTCGAGCCGTTTACGCGGCCGCACAGACCAGCGCCAGGCTCCTCTCGAATCCACTCGACGTTCGGCAGCGGGTAACCGGAGGCCGCCGCGGCTTCCACGAGCGGACCGGCAAGCGGATGCCGGCTGTATCGTTCGATGCCCGCCACGAGCGGCAGAACGCGGTCGCGCGTAAACGGCGGCGCGTACCATTCGCCGGAAACGGTCGGCCGGCCGTACGTCAACGTTCCGGTCTTGTCGAGAATCATCGTACGACAGAGCGTCAACTGCTCCAGCGCCGCCGGATCCTTGACGATGATGCCGCGCCGGGCGGCGGACGAGATCGCTCCGATGATGGCGACCGGAATCGCGATCAGCAGCGGGCACGGCGTCGCAACCACGACGACGCTCAGGAACCGAACAGGGTTGGACGTCCACCACCACGCGGCGCAGGCGAGCAGGAGCGCCAGCGGCGTATACCACGCGCCGAGCTCGTCCCCGATCCGACGCAGGGCGGGCCGCCGTTGTTCGGCCTCCCGCATCACCGTCATGATCTGCGCGTAGCGGGAGTCGGCAGCGATCCGCGTCGCGCGGATCGTCAGCGCGGCGTCTCCGTTGATGGATCCGAAAGCACCCGTGCTCCCGGTCCTTTCGCGATCCGGAACGGTTCCCCGGTCAGGTACGACTCGTCCATCGTGCCGTCGCCGGCAATCACCTCGCCGTCGACCGGACAGATCTCGTGCGGCAGGATCGAGACTTCGTCGCCGATCGCCACCTCCGCGATCGGCACGTCCAGCAGGGCCGATCCGCGACGACGATGCGCGAGCGTCGGCACTCTCTTTGTCAGCGCGCGTAGCACCGACGTCGCCTCCGCCACGGCGTACTGTTCGAGCGTCTCGCCTCCTGTCAACATCAGGACGACGATCGCGCCGGCGAGGTACTCGTGGAGGAGCACCGAAGCGACGATCGAGATGCCGGCGAGGTGGTCAGACCCGAACTGACCGTGGACCGCGCGCCAGGCCAAGCGCAGGACGAGCGGCCCTCCGACGACGAATATCACCGCGAGAACGGGTGTCGAGGCGCGCGCGCTGCCAACCCGAAGCCCATACTTCAAGAGCAGGTGCACGAAGATGCCGACCGCCGACAGGAAAGCGGCGACAGAGATGCGCCGATCCCATAGGCGCTGCATACCAACACCCTTGCAAGCCGACGTCCGGCGAATGCGTGCAGCCTTCGCACCCGGTCGCAACGAAGAATCCGTTGTCCTGGCGATCGTCGCGGCGAAGCGTGCCGGATTTCCGGCAGCCGTCGGAAGTTCGTCGAACTGAGAACTTTGCGGAAATGGACCAGTTTCCGAAGTTCGCAGTTTGAGTTCTCAGTTCTGAGTTCTCTGTTCAGGTCGCCGGCGACGGATGGAAGCGCGGCTTCAACGAAGGCGACATCGTCAGCGCGATCCGGCCATCGCGATCGCGATAGACGATCAGTGCGGAGGTGCCAGGGAACGAGGCAGCGAGGTCGAGCCCGGCGCTCGGGCCGAGCACGAAGACCGCTTTCGACAGCGCGTCGGCCAGCGTGCCGTCGCGCGACAGAATCGTGACGCTCAGCGCGCTGTCCGGAGGGAGCGAGCGTATGCGGATCGAGGATGTGCCCGTACGTCCGGCCGTTCGCGGTGAGGAAATTGGCGTAGTCGGCGGATGTCGACACGGACGTTTCGTCGGCATCGATCGCGCCGAGCACCCGGCGCGGGTTCACGGGGTCTTTGACGCCGACCGACCACAGCCGCTTGCCGGGCGGGGTGCCGCGAAGATATTGGTTGCCGCCGGCGTCGATGAAGCCGTCGGCGCCATGACGCCGCAGCACGTCGGCGGCGAGTTCGACGGCGAAGCCTTTCGCGATGCCGCCGAGATCGATCTCGACGCCTGGCCGCGTGAAGCGCACGGTGCGCTGCGCGGGATCGAGAAGGACGTTGCGATAATCCACGAGCGGCCGCACCGCGGCGAGCTCCTCGCTCGTCGGCACGTGAGGCTTCTTGTCGTGGAATCCCCACAACCGCACCAGCGGGCCGACCGTGACGTCGAACGCGCCCCCGCTTCGCGCGCTCACATCACGTGCCGCCGACAGCACGCTGAACATCGGATCGCTCGCCGGTACCGCCTGCCTCGCCGCCGACCGATTGATGAGCGAGAGCTCGCTGTCGTCCCGATAATTGCTCATCAACCGATCGACTTCGGCCATCGCCGCGAACGCTTCGTCGATTGCCGGTGAGTTGTTCCGGATCGAAGACCTCGACCTCGACCGACGTTCCCATCAAGTAGCGGTATTGGCGCGTGCTGACCCGCTGCGCGTGCGAGACGCGGCCGAGGACGATGCAGAGGACGACGAGAGAGGAGAGGGCGCGGGCGCGGCTACTTACAGCCACATCCGCCGCTCTGGACGCCGAACCCTCCCGCGGCGCCTTCGCGCGCTTCCTGCCAGTGCGTCATGTAGGAGACCATGCCGGCGTTTGCATCGAAGAGCATCGCTGGGTGCGCCAGCCGACCGCGCTGCCATGGCTGAACCGTGGAGCACCCGCTCATGAGCACGGCGACGGCCACGCCGACGACACCGATTGCGAGTCGAGAGATGCGATGATCCATGGCGTCAATGCTCCGATAGAAGACGACTGATTTCCTGGCGATATCGTTGGGCGACGTCGGCCGAGTACCCCGTATGCGTGAACCGGATCACGCCGGCGCGGTCGATGAGAAAAGAGGTCGGCATCCCTTCCACGCTGAACGCCTTCGGCGACTCGCCTTTCGGGTCGAAGAACACCGGCATCACATGCGGATGAGCGGCAAGAAACAGGTCGGCGTCCTTGCGGCGTTCGTCGACATTCACCGGCAGCACCACGAGACCGCTCGGCTCGAGCTCGCGATAGAGAGCGTCGAGCGCAGGAAAGGACGCCTGGCAAGGCACGCACCAGCTCGCCCAGAAATCCACGAGCACGACTTTGCCTCTGAACGAGGTGAGCCGAACCTCCTCGCCTTGCAAAGTTCGAAGCGAAACGTCGGGCGCCGTTCTCACAACCGCCGCCGCGAGCACGGCCGTCGTGATGACCCAGATCTTCATCTTGTTCTCATCGACCCTTCAGCGGAATTCGCAACCCGGCCGACATGATCGCCGCGTCGAACCCGTTGTTCGCTTGGTAGCGCTCGTATTGGAGCAGCAGACCAGCACCTGGCGGGAGCCGCAGCAGCGAGCCTCGGGGCGTGATGACGACTCCGGCCGTGTACAGTCCCGAGTTGAATGGCTCCAGCCGGAAGTCCGCCGTGAAGAACTGCGGGATTCCGACATACTCGGGCGCGAAGAAATAGGCGCCCGTCTGATCGTACCGACGATACGCGACGCTTGCACGTAGTTCCGGCATAAAGTCGTGCGTCAGTCCAACACTAATGGCATTCGAGGCGACCTGCCAGTCGTCGAAATAATGGCGGTAGTCCGCTTCGAGCACCGTGTCGGCCGGCAACGCCTGCCGGAGCCGTGCGGTGAGCGTCTGCCTGGTTCGTGAATCCGGCACGTGCCCGAGCGTCATCACGCCGTTAACGCTCGCGCGCAGAAACGGATTGTCCTGATAGCCGTTGATCTGGCCGATCTCGTAGCCGACCTGGGCGATCGTCGTCTTCGACAGCGTCTGGGTGAGCGAGACGTAGCCGCCGTTCGAGAGCTGATTCTCGACCTGCTCGGTCGGATGGAGCGTCGGGCGATTCACCGAGAACGTATATCCGCCGGCGATCGTCGTATTGCCCTTCGCCAGATCCCGCGACACCGACGTGAGCAGCGTCGTCGCGCGATAGAAATTCTCATGGCTGTACGCGCCGCCGACCGTGACCTTGAGATCGTCGAACTTGCGCGTCACCGAGAGGCCGCCGACTTCGCGGTGGCTGCTGACGCCCTCGCGGTGGCAGCGCGCGCACGAATCCGACGCGGCGGATATCGCGTCGACACCAAAGTTCACGCGAACGGTATCGCGATCGGTGAAGTCCTTCGTGAGGTCCACGGTGGGGCTGAGCACGGTGACGCTGCGCGTGTCCTGGAATGCGTGAAACTGCACGTTGATGTCGTTGTTCTGCGCCGAGTTGCGGCTGGCAATCGCGCTGCCGAGCACGGCAGCAAGCATCACGACCGTCGGCCGTCGGATCATGCTCCTCGTCATCGAGATTCTGCCGCGTTATAAACCACGATCCACCGGAACACCAGAGTCGCCTCGGTCACCGCGTCGCCGGTGAAGTAGCGGTACATGCTGCCGCCTGGCGCGCAGTCGACGACGACCGAGCTGCTCGCGTCGCCGGGTCGCTGCCCTGCGACCGATGCGCTGTACGTCGTGACCGAGTAATTGCCGCGCGCGTTGCGGGTGCTGTGGCACTCGAGGCAATCGCGGTCGAAGATTGGCTTGATGTCCTGGTTGTACGAGATTGTCTGGGTGCCGGCTCCCGAAGGTCCAAACGGAAATCCAGGATCCGATGTGTCGGCTGCCGGCCGTCCTTGTACGCAGCCGAGCGCGAGGAGACCGGAGACAAGAACGCCGGCTGCCGCAGCAATAAGAAACCGATAAAGCGCCAAGTCTTGAACCGCTGCGGCCTGCTGAGCAATCGAGGTGCCACAGTCGGCGATGAATTCCTCAGGAATTTGGTGCGTCGCCGGCGCGGCAGAAGTCGCGAGCGTCCGCCGGAAGGGACACGCCGTCTTTTTGCGCTACGGGTTGGCAGCGCCGCTACAACTGATCGTCGAGCCCGCAGTCAGAGCTCGGATCGCCGATCGTCAGTTTGCGGCTGGGGATCGCTTCTGAGCGCCCACAGTGGGTAGTCGATGCCAGCCAGCCGGTTGATGACGATTGCCTGGAGGGTCAAGACGGCGACGGCGATCTCGATGACGAGCAGGTGGAACGGCCTCGTCACGATGCCCAGCGAGATGATCAGCGTCGTCGCGCCGGCCGGTGGATGCGCCGCCTTCAGCAGGATCATGAGCGCACCCGTCGAGGCGAGGGACAAGGCCGCCGCGCCCACTCGCGCCGCCGATACGCCGACCGTCATGGCGGCGGGTGCGTGTTCGAGGCCAAAGAGCCAGAGCGCCGCCCAACCGCACGCGATGCCGATCGCGTGGCCGTACAAGGTGTGTCGCGGAGTCGCAGCCGGGGCGCGCGGCGTGAAAAAGAACAGAAACGCAGTCGGACCGAGCGACGGGAAGACAAACGGTGTTCGTGACACCATCGCGACGCCGGCCAACAGGGCGATGGTGATGAAGCCGTTCAGAAACATGAAGAGCGCCCACAAAGGCCGTTCCGAATAGCGCGTCAGCAAGTGTGTGAGCTGGAGTCGGGTCGCCAGGCTGCGCGCGATTTCCGGGTCGAGCAGGACGAGCGGACCTTGGCGGCGGCGCTCAGGCACGCGGTCCCCATTCGCGGAGCCGCCTGTCGAACGCCAGCACGAACCAGAGCAGTCCCGCGTTCAGCATGAAAAGCCCGCTCGCGGCCAGCATCGTCGGGACGAGCACCGACGTGTCGTGCGCCAGGAGCGCATCGAGCGCCGCCGCGACGAGCCACAGCTGAATCACGACCAGCGTGGCAATCAACACCAGAATCGCGGAGAAGAGCGTCGACCCCTGCTGGCGCGTCTCCATCCGTTACACCTCGATGCCTGTGGCGACGAGGTCCTCACCGCGCTGTTCGATCAGGATCCGAGGCAGGCGGCGCGTCGGCGGGCCCGCGAGCGGCCGGCCGTCAACCGACGAGAACGCCCCTTTATGGCACGGGCACGCCAGCATCTGTTCCTCTGGACGATGCACGACCGCGCAAGAGAGGTGCGGTACACACTTGCGAGAAGGCCTCGACGTGGCCGGCTCGATCGCGGACGAGGATGCAGGGATCTTCGTTGGTCGGATAGCGGAAGACGAGCGAGCCGCCGGGCGGAATGTCGCCTACCTTGGCAATGGCTCGCTCCGGTGTGGGCAGAACGTCGCGCGTGAGGCCGATGTACGCGATCAGCGCGTTGACGCTCACGAGGAGGCCGGACCCCAACGTGAGAAACTTCGCCAGCTCGCGCCGCGTCATGTAATGGTCCTCGTCCCAACGGACGGGAAAATCTTCGCGCCATCGCATCACGGCGTCTCCAGCAGCTCCGCCACATCATACGGGTCAGACGCCGGTTGCGGCGTCCGTCTGAGACTGTCTATGGGAATGACCGGCACGTCCATCCGCGAGACTTCTGCTGGCACGAGGACATAGACCTTCGTGCGGACGTGTTCGTCGCCAAACTGCCAGTCGTTGATCGCACGTCCCTGCCGCGTGCGCATGATCTCTTCAATCGTCGCGAACGCGAGCGCGCCGGACGGGCAGACCGTCGCACACATGGGTCGGCGGCCGCTGCTCGTGCGGTCGTAGCACATGTCACACTTCATCATCTGATCCACCGCCCCGTCGTATTTCGGCACGCCGAAGGGGCAGGCGAGCACGCAGTTCGAGCAGCCGATGCAGCGTGGCTTCAGCGAGCTCTGCACGACCCCTTCGGCTGTCTGCTTAATCGCGTCGGCCGGACACACTTGCGCGCAGATGGGATCCTCGCAGTGCATGCAGACCTGCGGCGCGGTTTGCACGCTGTCGCGGCGCTCGATGGTCTCCAGATGAATGAGCGACCGGCCGCGATGGGTGTCGCATTCCTCGCAGGCCTGCACGCATGCCTGGCAGCCGATGCACCGCGAGTAGTCGATGAAAAAGGCGAGCTCCATCACCGGATGCCTCCGGCGGCCGGATCGAGCGCGGCCATCTCGTCAGCGGGCATCGAGGCCTTCGAGACCCGGACGGCGCAAATCTTGAACTCGGGAATCTTCGAGATCGGATCGATCGCGCGGATCGTGCAGCTGTTGACGGACCGCTCGACCGGCCAGTGATAGGGCACGAAGACCGTGTCGGGACGAATCGTCTTCACCACCTGCGCTCGTACGACCACGGCGCCCCGCCGGCTCTCGACGCGGACCGCGTCGCCGTCGACGATGCCGAGCGACTGCGCGAGACGCGGATGCATTTCGCAACGCGGCTGCGGATACTGATCCACGAGTGCGCCAATCCGACGCGTCTGCGTGCCGGATAAGTACTGCGAGACGACACGCCCGGTCGTCAGCACAATCGGGTATTCATCGTCGGGCTCCTCGGCAGCGGGACGCCACTCGACAGGCTGAAAGTGCGCTCTTTCGTCCGCGTGGCCAAATCGTCCGCCTTCGTAGAGCCGCGGCGTGCCCGGATGATCCTCCGACGGGCACGGCCAGAAAACGCCCATCTCGCGGTCGATGCGCTCCCAGGTGATTCCCGCGTAGTCGGCGATGCCGCCCTTCGAGGCTGCGCGCAGCTCTTCGAAAATCTCGCGCGTCGATTGATACGCGAACTTGTCCCCCGCGCCCATCCGCTGTGCGAGATCGCAGATGATGCGCCAGTCCTCTCGCGCACCCTCGGGCGGCTTCACGACCTGACGATGGTGGATCACGCGCCCTTCGACGTTGGTGGTCGTGCCCTCGTCTTCCTCCATCAGCGAGCCCGGCAAGACGATGTCCGCGTAGCGGGCGGATTCGGACATGAAGAAGTCGATGACGCTGAAAAATTCCAGGCGGCCGAGAGCTTCCCGGATGAAGTCGCCATCGGGCAGTGAAACCGCTGGATTGAAGCAGATGAGCAGCAGCCCCTTGATGCGGCCGTCGTGAATCGCCTCGAGCAGCGGCACGGCCGACAGGCCGGTATGGGGTATCGACGCTTCCTCGACGCCCCACACGCCGGCGATGTGCTGACGGTGCGTTGGGTTCTCGATGTCGCGCGCGCCCGGGAGTTGATCGCACTTCTGACCCTGTTCGCGCGCGCCCTGGCCGTTGCCCTGTCCGGTGATCATCGCGTAGCCGCAGCCTTCGCGTCCGATGCGGCCGGTGGCCACGACGAGATTGATCGCGGCCATGCAGTTGTCGACGCCCTTCGAGTGGTGTTCGATCCCGCGCGCGTGCAGCAGGAAGCTCGTCGGCGCCGGTCCCCACATCTCGGCGGCCCGGACGATCATCGAAGCCGGCACGCCGGCGATCCTGGCGGCGTACTCGGGTGTATAGCGCGCGACGGTCGCCTCGACCGCATCCCAGCCGACGGTGTGCGCGGCGATGAAGTCGCGGTCGATCCAGCCGCGGGCGATCATCACGTGCAGCATGCCGTTGAAGATACCGATGTCGCCGCCTGATCGGACCGGGATGAACAGATCGGCCGTCCTGGCGATGGGCGTCATGCGCGGATCGAGCACGATGATCCGCGCGCCGTTTTCGCGGGCCTGCCACAGATAATCCGTCGTAATCGGGGCGCACTCGGCGATGTTCGCGCCGGCGACGAGAATGACCCGCGCCTTCGGCAGATCGCTCCAGGGATTCGCGCTTCGGTCGATGCCGAGGATCTTTTTCGAGGCCGCACCCGCCGACACCATACAGAGCCGGCCGTTGTAGTCGATGTTCGCGGTTTGAAGCGCCACCCGTGCGAACTTTCCCATCAGGTACGCTTTCTCGTTCGTCAACGACGCGCCAGTCAGCACCGCGAAGGCGTCGCGGCCGTGTGCGGCCTGGATGCGTTGTATCTCGCGCGCGGTCCGGTCCAAAGCGGCGTCCCAGTCGATCGGAAGGAAGCCGCGCCCATTCTGCCGTTGCAAAGGCGTCCGCAGGCGGTCGGGATGCTCGTTCTGCAGATACCGCTTCACGCCTTTCGGGCACAACTTGCCGCGGTTGAACGGAAAGGCTTCCCAAGGCTCGAACCCGACGACCCGCTCGTTTTTGACTTTCAGCTGGATGCCGCACTGCTGCCCGCAGAAGCAGCAATGCGTCGGCACGATGCGATCCGGCTCGCCTCGCGTCGTCCAGCCGCCCGCGGGTTCGCGGCTCGGGTGCGGACCGAACTGCGCGACGAGCTCCGGAATCGACTCTGGAAGGTTCGCCATCAGGCGCCCCGTTTCCACAAGGCGTCCTGCGTCAGCGCGAGCTGTTTGCGGCGGCAAGACGGACAGATGTCCTGGTAGTGGGCGCCTCGCGCGGCGTACGCGATACCAAGCTCGCGCTCAACTTTTTTCAAATCCTCGACATGCATCCGTGAGGCAAATGGCGAGCCGCATCGAGCGCAGCAGGCCTGCTCGCTCGCGGCGCCGACTTCCTTATAGAAGGCGACACCCAGCTGCGCCGGCCGCTGGAAGATGTGGAAGAACTTTCCAAACGGCAAGTACAGCAGCGTGAAGATGACCGTGACGGCGTGCAGCTGCGACAGGAAGACGAAATGCAGCCCGCGCATCAGGTGCGTCGAGACGGTCAAGAATATTCCCGTGATCGATACGGCGAACAGCATCACGAGCGGGAGGAGGTCGGCACCAAACTGCTGGACCGCGAGGGCGCCGCGGTCCGTCCCGCGCCGCCACATCGCGAGCGCCACACCGATCAGCACGAGCACGGCGGACACATCGAGGACGTTGAACACGAGCGGCGCGATTCGACTGCCGAGGCGAAACGTGAAGACCGGCACGCCGAACACGAAGGCGCGGTAGAGGTCCTGCGTCGCCGCCGTCTCGAAGTGGATCCAGCCGAACGAGAGCGGAAACGTCACGGCGGCCGCCAGGATGCAGCCCCAGAAGATGCACGCGTGCGCCGCCCATCGCAGTGGCGATCGCCTCTCGATGAACCGCTGCGCGACGATGTTGACGGCAAAGAGCGAGGCGAGACGGCCGACATTCCGGATCACGTGCGATGGCGAGAAAAATAGTCGCCAGCCGCGCCACCAGTACAGCCGCGTCGGCGGTTTCGTCAGCCACATGGAGTAGCGGTAGCCCAGGCCGAACGCGGAGAAGACGGTGGCGCCGGCGTACGGCACGAGCGCGACGTCGAAGTCGCGAAGACGGCGGCTCCCGACATAGATGCCGACAATCACGAGCGCCGCAGTGAAGAGGCCCCATCCCGTGGCGTGGGCGACGTCCGCACGGGCGCTTCGGGGCATAGCCGCAGTATATCGGTCAGCGGACGGTGAGCGAGCCGCGGCCCATGTCTCGGCCGTTGCTCGGCGTCACCGTCGGATCGCGTCTACCGTTCGACCCATTCGACAAACCGTCATATGCCGAGCATCGCTCTGGCAGGGCATTGCCGCCTATGACGGCGGTCATATGACGTTACGAGAGCGCCACCGTTTCCAAGGCGGCGCGATCGATCACGACAAACCCGTCCTTCTCCGTCCGGACGAGGTTGTCTTTACCCCACCGGCTCATGATCCGGATGGCCGTCTCGATGGTGGTCCCGATCATGTCGGCCAGTTCCTGACGTGACAGCGCCAGCGGGATGAAGGTTCCTTCCGGTCTCGACTGACCCATCTCGTTCGCCAGCTTCAGAAAGAAGCGCGCAAGCCGGGCTTCGATCCGACCGCCGGAGAGCTCGGCGAGGCGATTCGTCAGCTCGACGAGTCTGTGCGTCAGCCCAGTCAACAGCCCACGCACCATCGTCGGATGGCTCTCGAGCAGTGTGAAGAATGCCTGGCGCGAGATGAGCAGACAGGTCGTGGGCTCGAGGGCGACGGCGCTCGCCGGATAGGGCCGCGACTCGTAGACGGCCACGGCGCCGACCGGATCGCCCGGACCGAAGATCTCGAGAATGACGTCCGTTCCCCGCGCGGTGGTCTTGAACACCTTCACGCGACCGCTCACGATGGTGTAGAGCTGATCGGAGCCGTCGCCTTCGCTGAACAGGAGCGCGCCCTTGTCGTAACGTGCGCACGATCGCAACCTCCGCGAGCCGCTGGCGATCTTCGGCGGACAACCGCCTGAAAATCGTCGTCTGCCGAAGCAGGTCCAGGAGATTTCCCGTCATCGCCCGCCTATTGTCGTCGATATGACGACCGTCATACCGCGCCCATCGCTCTCCCGCTACGCTGGAGGCCAGAAGGTGACGTGATGAACGAGTCATTCGAACGCACGACAGTCGGCGAGATGGTCTCCGTCGACTTCCGCTCCGCCGAATGTCTTTGAACAATTCGGCATCGACTTCTGCTGCGGCGGCCGAAGGTCGGTCGCCGACGCGTGTCGTGCCGCCGCGGCCGATCCCGACGCTCGTTCGGCGTGCCCTCGACGCGCTGCCGCCGCAAGATGCCAGACAGCCTGACGAAGGAGAGTGGCCGGTCCACCGATTGATCGATCACATCGTTGCGCGGCACCACGCGTATGTGCGCCTGGCGGTGCCAAACATCGCGCACCGCCTCGCCAAGCTGGTGAGCGTCCATGGCGAGCGCCATCCGGAACTCGCGCGCATCGCGCGTGCGTTCGACCAGCTGCAGCACGATCTGCAGCATCACCTGATGAAGGAAGAGCACGTGCTCTTTCCCTACATCCGTGAGCTGGCGAGAACAACGCCCGGCCCGCGGCCCCCGAGCCCGTTCGGCACGATCGAGAATCCGATTCGCATGATGGAACGCGAGCATCGCGACGCCGGCGACGAGATGCACCTCATTCGCGAGCTGACGAACGGTTATACGCCGCCGGCGGACGGCTGCGCGACGTACACGGTCGCCTTCGCCGAGCTTGCGGAATTCGAGCGCGATCTCCATCGCCATGTGCACCTGGAAAACAACGTGTTGTTCCCGAAGGCCATCGGGCTCGAGCGGCGCGCGTAATCCGGTGTGGATTGTTCGCAATCGACAGACCGCTGCGCATGGCGGCATCATGAGGCGTCACGTGTGCATCACGTGTAGGCGGCGCTCGATTCAACTCGGTCTGTTCACGCTGGTCACGATTGGTTTGTTGACGGCGACCGTCGCGCCATCGGCACGAAGCGCCGCGTCAATCGACGCCGCGCAGCACGGTTCGAGCCTGGCGCTCGCTGAGGCGCGCGATCGGAATCCCGATCCGAAGATCGTCGAGATCGATTTGAACGCCCGTGTGGCCGACGTGGAAGTCGCGCCGCGCAAGATCGTCCACGCATGGACGTATGACGGCGGACTGCCGGGACCGCTGATCCGCGCGCGGGTCGGCGACCGGATCATCGTGCATTTCAAGAACGACCTGCCGGAACCCACGACGATCCACTGGCACGGACTGCGGGTGCCGATCGAGATGGACGGCGTACCCGACATCTCGCAGGCGCCCGTTCAGCCCGGCGGCGTGTTCACGTACGATTTCGTCGCGCGGGACGCCGGCCTGTTCTGGTATCACCCGCACGTCATGTCCGCCGCGCAGGTCGGCTTCGGGTTGTACGGTCCGCTGCTCATCGAGGATCCCGACGACGGCGTGGGGATCGTCGATCAGCTGACGCTCGTCTTGAGCGACATCGGTTTCGACGAGCACGGCGTGCTCGATCCACCCGATACCGGTGGCCCGGCGGGAATGGTGTTCGGGCGGGAGGGCGGCTACATCCTTGCGAACGGCAAGCTGATGCCGACGCTGCGTGCGCGATCGGGCGCGCCGCAACGCTGGCGAATCGTGAACGCGGCCAAGAGCCGCTACTTCCGCCTCGATCTCGACGGCCAGCCGTTTTACGTCATCGGCGGCGACGGCGGCCTGCAGGAGTCGCCACAAACCGTGAAGACCTTGCTGATCACGCCTGGTGAACGAGCGGACGTGATCGTCACGCCCACACGGCGCAAGGCGGCGACGATTCCGCTGCGCGCACGCCTGTACAATCGAGGGTACGGGAGCATCCAGTACCGAACTTCGGAAAATGTCCTCACGGTCGCGTTCACCGACGATCCGACGCTGCCGCCATCTCCGCTGCCGACCGTCCATCGTCATTTCGATGTGCCGCCGGTCGACGGCGCCACGAAGGTCAACATCCTGCTGACGCTCCCGCCGGCCAATCCCGACGGAACATCAGAGTTCCAAGTGAACGGTGCGCCGTCCTGGAAAGCCACGCCGTATCACGCGGCCATCGGCGAGCGGCAGATATGGATCGTGAAGAACGACACCAAGTGGGCCCATCCCTTCCACCTGCACGGCTTCTTCATGCTGCCGCTCGATGAGAACCTCCAGCCGATTCGGCCGATGGCGTGGAAGGACACTATCAACGTGCCGATCGACGCCACGATTCGATTCCTTGTCGACTTCAACGAACGTCCCGGCATGTGGATGTTCCACTGCCATATCCTCGATCACGCCGACGGAGGGTTGATGGGGCACGTGCATCTCGAGGGACCCGCGCCGCCCGAAGATCACGGCTAGTCGGCGTTCACCTTCGCTCGTGAGTGCTTGACTCCGGCGCGGCGTTCCTTCGACGCCATTCTCTCCTGACGTTGCGACCGGCTGATTCCGGTCGCCGTACGGGTCGCCGACGGATTCGCGGCGGATTGGAGAAGGGTGAACAGCCGGTTATGCGCCGCCGCCCGGTTGCGAGCGTGCGAACGGTCGGCGCGGGCGACCACAACCAGCACTCGGTCGGTCGTCAGTCGGCGGCCGGCGATCAGCCCCAATCGTTCTTTGACGTCGGACGGAAGGGTCGACGTCGCGAGATTGAGCCGCAACTCCACGGCTCGGGCTTCGTTCCGGGCGTTCTGGCCACCGGGCCCCGTGGCGCGGACCGCTCGTTCTCTGATCTCACGTTCGTCAAAGATTACGCTGTCGGTGATGTGAATCATGTGCCGGTGCAAGGCAACAGGAGTGCCATGCGGGTATCGCCGGCGCACGCTCGCTGCACGCTCAGTCGAAGCGACCGTCAGACGAGCGGGAAAAAGTTCGCATCGAGAGAGGGATTCTTCGAGGACCGGCGAGTCGCCGACACTCGTGGGCCGTGCCGATCGGGGCCCAATCGGCGGTCCATTGTCAGAGCGCGGCGTGGCACCTCTACTGCACCGTGTCTCGACATGAGAACCTACCCTATCGCGTTGTTCGCCGCCTCGCTCCTCGCCTCCAGCGCCTCGCCAGTTCTTGCGAGCGATGGCGCGTTCGGCAACGCCATCGTGCCGATCCGCGTGTCGACTGAGAGCGGACCGATGCAAGGTACGGCCGTCATCGTCCACAGAGAGGACCAGCCCGGCTTCGTTTCGCTCGATCTCCTGACGTCGGCGACCTTGTTCGAATCGCCTCTCGGCGACTGCGAAATCCGGCCGGTGTCGGTGCAATTGTCCGATGGGCGGTGGTGGTTCGTGTCGCCGAACGACATCCGCGTGCCGCACAGTCCCATGGTGGATATCGCGATTCTGCGGATCCGCGCACCGTCGATCGACGTGGCGCCCGAGCCAATCGACTTCGCGCCCCCGGCGATTGGCAGCGTGTTCATCGTGGCGGCAATCGACCCGCAGAGCGGCGTGAAAACCGTCGCAGAGCACGTCCGCTTCGAATCGACACTGTTCGTCGTCGGCGACCGTGACCTGTCGTCTCTCGCCGGCTGCGTCGGCGCCCCTGCTATCTCGCCGCAAGGCGTGGTCGGGATCGTGCGCGCCTGTGACGCGGGTCGCGCACCGACGATTTCGCTCCTCGCGATCGCACGGCCGTTCATCGAGCTGTCTGGTGACGGTCCGGGAACTATTTCGCATGCTCGCGAAAGAATACGCATCGCACCGGCTGCCAGGCGAGACACCAGCGCAAATCAACGGCAATTGTCAACGGCATGGCACTTGCCCCATTTGGGCGTGCAATCGATTGATCACTTTTTGAGGCAGCGATGATTATCATCAAGAACATCCTGGTCGCTACCGATTTCAGCGAACCGTCCGGAGCCGCTCTGACGTATGGACGCGAGCTGGCCGAGCGCTTTTCAGCCGTGCTGCACGTGCTGCACGTCGCGCCGAACGTCTTCATCAGCACTCTCGGTGCAGAGAACTACACGGCGGTTGCACCGGAACTGCAGGAACAGGTCGAAGCCGACGCGTGGCGCGCGGTGAAGGACCTGTCAAAGGCGACCGACAAGAGCGCCGGCCGCACCATTCCAGCGGTCGTCGTGTCGAGCTCGCCGGCCGCCGCCATTCTCGACTACGCGACCGCGCAGGACATCGACGTCATCGTCATGGGCACGCATGGGCGCGGAGCGCTCGCGCATCTTGTGCTCGGCAACGTCGCGGAGCGGGTGGTTCGACTCGCACCGTGCCCGGTGCTCACCGTTCGCACGCCCGAGCGCGAATTCGTCCGTCCCGAACCAGCGGCAACCGCGGTCGGCGCTGAAAGGCTTGGCGCGCGGTGAGTGCGCTCATTCACCTGACGACGTGACGGCCCTCGCCTTCGAGATCGGATCCAAGGTTCGCGCCGACGGCGCGGGTTCGCGGTCGGATCGAGTACCTGCTCGAGGGGCCCCACTCGCGGCGCAAAGAGCTGTGGCTCGTTCTGCGCGCGGTTCGTGAGTTCATTGTCGGATTCCGCACGCTGCACTTCGTCGGACCTTGTGTCACGGTGTTCGGATCGGCGCGCTTTCACGAAAACCATCCCTACTACGCGCTGGCTCGAGATGTCGGGCGTCGCCTCAGCCGGATGGGATTCACGGTGATGACCGGCGGCGGGCCGGGCTTGATGGAAGCCGCGAATCGGGGGGCCAAAGAGGTCGGCGGCGTCTCCGTCGGATGCAATATCCGGCTGCCTGCTGAACAGGCGCCCAACGCATATCTGGACCGCTCCGTCACGTGCGAGCACTTCTTCGTCCGTAAAGTGTTGCTGTTCAAGTATTCGTACGCATTCGTCGCGCTGCCGGGAGGAATCGGCACGATGGACGAGCTCTTCGAGGCGCTGACGCTCATTCAAACCGGCAAGATCGAGCAGTTTCCCGTCGTCCTGATAGGACGCACGTATTGGGCCTCGCTCACTGCGCTCCTCCACGACATGGCCAATGCCGGGACCATCGCGGCGGGAGACCTCGACCTGCTGCTCGTCACCGACGACTTGGACGACGCGGTCGCGCATCTCGAGCGGCATGCCGTCGAACCATTCGGTCTGCAGAAACGCCGCGTGCCGCAGCCATTCCGCTGGCTCGGCGAACCTGCACCGATCGAATCAAAGATCGCCACGCCGGGTGCGTGAGACCTGCTGATCAGGTCAGCGATACAACACGTATGTGAAACGGCCGCGGAGCCAGGCCTCGCCCGTGGCTCGATCGTGGCGGGGTTCGATCGACTCGCCGACACCGTGAGCGCAGCGCCCGTCCAGGCGTTCGATCTCGCAGAGGAGACGGCGCATCACCTCTTTCATGAGGTCGTCTTCGCAACGCGTCCACAGCGCGTCGCGGCCAACGATCGTGTCGGGCACCCTTGCGCTCGCGGCTTCAATCGCACACTCGCCGATCGGCTGGGCGTCGATCGGCGGCAGCTCGCGATGCCAATAGACCGAAGCGCATGCAGAAGCCGCAGGCGTCACGCGGCCACCGTGGACGACCGCGTTTCACGCAGCGTCAGCACCGGGCATGGCGCGGCACGGAGGACCTGTTCCGCAACACTCCCCATCAGCAGACGATTCAACCCGGAGCGTCCGTGGGTACCGCAGACAATCAAATCGACGTCGTGACGGCGCGCGTAGCGGACGATTTCCTCAGCGGGTTCGCCCCATGCCGTCGCCATCGTGATCCGACCGGCGCGCACGGCAGCGTGGGGCACGAGGCGTTCGAGCCGCTGATGTGCCACGTCGCGCTCGCGGTCAACCTCGTTGATGAGCGCCAAGCCCGGCGTGTAGCCGGTCCATGGCTCGTGCAACGGTTCGGTGACGACCGTCAAGACGTGCAGCGACGCGTGAGCGACAGCAGCGAGCGCCAAGGCCCGCGCCAATACGCGGGGATGCGGTTCGGACGGATCGACGGCGACGAGTATGTTGCGAAGCGCAATCATGGGGAGAGAACCCGCCAAGTAATCGGGGCAAAGCGCATGCCGCGATCGCGAAAGCGACGATCGCGAACTTGTCAAGGAAACGCGCGATGAGCGGGATCGCACGGGCAGACAGTTGCGGGCTATTTCGCGCTGGCGTGAAGAATCGCGCTATGCTGCCGCTCTCGATCGCCAGCCACATTGTGCGCCTTCCAACCGACGAGTTTCGCCAATCGTTCACGCTCCTCGGCACGAGGCGCTTCGGCACGTTCTGGATTGCAAGCCTGCTGTCAAGCATCGGCACGTCCGCGCAGCAGGTCGCCTGTTTCAGCCGGCGGTGAAAGGCGCTCGCCTCTGCGAACACCACCCTGGCCTCGCGGCGACGCCTGGGTTGATTCAGATTTTTGCTGGGCTCCCTGGCGCGAAGGAACGCCGCTCTCGGGGTCCTGCGTCGCTCACTTCGTAATCCGCTGCCGCGCAAGGTAGCGGTGGCATTCGACGCATTGCAGCGTTAGTGCGACGTACGCGCGCGGCGTGGCCTCCAGGTCCCGTTGCGCCGCGGCCGTATGCAACGCTTGGACAGCCCGCACGAATGCGTCGCTCTGCAGCCCGTATTCCGGGGATTTCAACACCATCCACCGTGGATCGCGCGTGGTCCGCTCGAGCTCTCGGCTTTGAGTCTCCAGCTCCGCCCAGTTGCTGGTCACGACGGCCTCGAGGATGTTCTGCGTGCGCGTCAGCTTCTCGCGCATCAACGTGTGGAGACCGAAGCTCTGCGCGGTTGCGCTGCCGAGGCTCGCGAGGACACCGCAAAGCGCGAGGGTCCGACATGTACGATTCATAACGGGCCGTACCGCAAAGTGAGTGCCGCGGCGACGCGCCTCCAGCTCCGCACGATCTCAGATCAGCCCGCGAACAATTCCATGGCGATGCGGAATCTTTCACACTGTCATGCCGCCGGCGCTGCTCTGAACGCGAACCGCTTCACGACTTCGACCAAGCGCCAGGTAGGCAGCCGTCGCTGCGACGAGGAACAAGAAGTACGAAATCGGCGGGACCGTGAAGCCAAGCCAGGGCGCAAGCGGGGTCGCCGGCAGAGCGAGGCCGACGACGAGGACCGCGCAGATCAGCAGCGCGAGCGACCGGCTGGGACGGCTCGTCAGCGGATTGCCCGTCGTGCGAATCACGAATAGCACGAGCGTCTGCGTGGCGAGCGATTCGACGAACCACCCTGTATGAAAGAGCACTTCGGTGGCGTGCATGACTTTTAACAGGACGAAGAACGTCAGAAAGTCGAACAACGAGCTAATCGGGCCGACGATCAGCATGAAATTCCGGATCAACCCGACATCCCACCGTTGCGGCCGTGTGAGGTAGGCGCGATCCACGCGATCGGTCGGAATCGCGATCTGTGCGATGTCGTACAAGAGATTGTTCAGAAGAATCTGCGTCGGCAGCATCGGCAGGAATGGCAGGAACACCGACGCCGCCGCCATGCTGAACATGTTCCCGAAGTTCGAGCTGGTCCCCATCAGGAGGTACTTCATCATGTTCCCGGACGCACGGCGTCCCTCGAGAATGCCTTGATGCAGCACGTCCAGGCCTGGACGCGACAGAACGACGTCCGCGGCTTCGCGCGCGACGTCCGCGGCGCCGACGACCGAGATGCCGACGTCGGCCGCATGCAGCGACGGTGCATCGTTGATCCCATCGCCCATGAAGCCGACGACGTGGCCGCGCCGCTTCAATGCCAGGATGATTCGGTTCTTCTGCCCCGGCGCCACGCGCGCGAAGACAGACGACTGCTCGACCACGTGGCCCAGGGCCGCATCGTCCAGCCGTGCGAGCTCGTCACCTGTGATCAGCGCATCGTCGCTGATGCCGACCTGCGAGCACACGTGCCGCGCCACGCGATCGTTGTCCCCGGTGAGAATCTTCACGGCGACGCCGTCGCGGCGGAGGGCCGCCATCGCGCTGGCCGCGTCCGCCAGCACCGGGTCGGCGAACGCCACGAACCCGGCCAACACGAAGTCGCACTCGTCGTCGCGGGCGTAGGCGGCGCGCCGATCGACTACGCGGTACGCCACGGCGAGGACGCGCAAGCCTTCGCCGCTGAACCGTTCGTAGACGGATGCCGCTGCGGCGCGAGCCTGGTCTCGTCGACGGCGCAATCGCACCGGCGACGTTCAGTGAAGGCCGCGAGCGGGACCAGCTGCTCGGGCGCACCCTTGGCAATCAGCAGCCGGCGGCCATCCGGCGCGTCGACGACGACCGAGACCCGGCGCCGCTCGAAGTCGAACGGGATCTCGTCGACTTTCACGTACGGCTCGTCCGTCGCGCCGAGAAGAAGCGCGGTGTCGAGCGGGCTGCGGATGCCGGTCTGAAAGCGGCTGTTCACCTCCGCCAGCCGCCGAACGCGGCCGCTTTCGGCCCCGTGCGCGTCGACGGCCGCCACGACGCGCATCTCGCCCGTCGTCAACGTGCCGGTCTTGTCGGTGCAGAACACGTCGATGCTGCCGAAGTTCTGCATCGCTTGCAGCCGCCGTACGATCACACCGTCGCGCGCCATGCGGAGCGCACCCGCCGTCAGCGTGACCGACGCGATCATCGGCAGGAACTCGGGCGTGAGCCCAACGCCCAGTGCCACGGCAAACAGCAGCGACTCGACCGGATCGCGCCGAAGCACGAGCGTCACCAGGAGAATGAACAACACGAGCGCCATGGTCGTGCGCAGGATGAGCAGGCTGAACCGCCGGAGTCCGTGTTCGAACTCCGACACGGGTGGCGGCGTGCCTAGACGACGCGCGATATCGCCGAACCGCGTCCGCACGCCTGTCGCGGTGACCACGGCGGTGCCGGTACCGCTGACAACGGATGTGCCCAGGAACACGCTTGTCGCATCGTCGGCGTCGCCCGCGGCTGACGGGGACACGCGCACATGTTTGTCGGCTGGCAGCGATTCACCCGTCAGCATCGCCTCCTGAACAGCGAGATCGCGCGAGTCGAGCAGCCGTCCATCCGCCGGGACCAGATCGCCGGCGACGAGCCGGAAGACATCACCGGGCACGACCTCGCGTATCGGAAGCTCGCGCCAGGAGCCGTCGCGCTTGACGGTGGCCATCGGCGCGACCGATGCGCGGAGTGCCGCCGCGGCCTGCTGCGAGCGGTAGGACTGCCAGAGGTTGATAAGCGTGCCGATCAGGACGATGGTGACGATCAGCAACGCGTCAGTGTGCTCGCCGAGCCAGGTCGAGATCGCGCTCGCCGCCAGCAGGATGACGACCAGTGGGTTCGCGAAGAGCTCGACGAATTGCTTCAACGCGGACCATTGCCGGACTGCGACCGGTTCGTTCGGTCCTGATTCGGCCAGGCGCCGGATCGCTTCGCCTGTCGTCAGTCCCTCATCGGGCCGGTTCACGATCGGACACCGGGTACCGTCCGTCGTCACGACACGCGCTTGAAGAAGTGCGCGACCTTCCTGCCCTGCTCGTCGAGGTAGTAGATCTGCACTCTGGCGCCGACGTTGGTATCAGCCTCGTCGGTGGCTCGGTCGCTCAGCTGAAACGTCTCCGTCCTGCCGTTGTTGTACCGCACTGTGAGCTGATGATGGCGGCGATCGAGCTGGGCGACCGTGCCCTCTGTTACCTTGACGCGGTCGCCGACGACGTCGATTTCACGCGCGGCTGCCTTGTCGCCGACTGGCGTATAGTGGACGACGACGGTCGTCCCCTCACGCAAGTCCGCGAGCGCTTCCGGGCCGGGGCGCTTCCCCCCGTGGACGATCAGATCCTTCGTGAATTCGTATACGTGATCGATGCCGTCGGCGGTCGTAACGATGATCGTCTTGGCGCCGCGGTAGAACGCCTTCATCGAGCCCTCCGTGGCAACCGTGCCGGTCGTGCCGCCAATGGGCGGTGCGGTCTGCGCGGACGCGATCGCGCCAGTGATTGCGAGGCCGGCGATCGCACCAAGCGCGGCCCGCGCGATTTTCAGAAACATGCCCTGCTCTCCTTCCAAAACGCTCGGTCGACGCGCGCGTTCACCGAACGTGCGACTAGTGTCGCGATCGGTGGACGCGCACTGAACAGCGCAGGAAGATCGCATCCAACGCGCTCAGCGGACGCTCTTGGACGTGACGCAGTAATCGAAGGTGTTGCAGCACGACGCCTTGTCCTATTGCAGCTACGGCATCACCGGCGCGACCCGCTCTGCGGCGATCTTTTCGCAGCCCTCAGTGTGGGCCGTCGTCAGCCAGTGCATATGAGCCGCCGGGTGTCTGCTTGAGAAATTGGTCTGTAATCAGCACGTCAAGGAGTGCCTCGCACAGTCCCGCGTCGAGGTTCCAGAGGCGCTGCGCCTGTTTCTTCGTCAGGTTAAGGCCTGGCATTTCGAGGTACTCGGCCCTGATCAACTGGAGCCACTCCTCAATCCCGGTATCGCCACCTCGGTCCACGTCGACGCGGTGCGCCGGGTCGGCCAGCAAAACACTCTCGCCTGTCATGAGTTCCCCTCTCGCGCTGTGCGATTGAAAGATGACGAAAAGCTGAGCAACCGCTATGCCGGCCGAATTCCTGTGACCGCGGCCGCGCGGCGTTCTGCGACGTCACATGTCGAGCGTAAATTTTCGCTGTCGCGCGGAATATCCCGCAACGAATCAGCGCGACGGTTGCCCAGCATCGTTCGGCCCGAGGCGCGCCATCTGGAACCGGGCTTGCGACTGCTCGTCAGCGTGCCCCAGGTCCTTCACATCGTCGACGACGGCCGTGCGGCCGTGCCGAATCCGTCGAGCCGTCCCAGAGTGATGCCTGCGGCCGTTTCGCTCGTGACGCACGGCGCAGCGCTGATGATCCTGCTCGCTCTTGCCTCCTCGAATGCTCTACCGCCATCGCGGCCGGCCGCGGTCGTCCCGCAGCCCGTGGACGTCGGCCGCATCGTCTTCATCGCCCACGACAGCCTGCCAGCGGCGGGAGGTGGCGGCGGTGGAGGCAACCGTCAGATGCGTCCAATCCGCCACGCGGAAGGCGTCGGCACCGACGCGATGACGCTCCGAACGCGGAAGCCGCAGCCATTGACCGCAGCCACCGCCGGAATCGAGCCGCTGCCGTCGGTGGTCCTCGACGCCAAACCGCTCGCGTCAGGCACGTTCGATCAGATTGGTCTGGCGGTCGGCGGCGTCGGCTACGGCACGTCGACGGGACCGGGCTCGGGTGGCGGCGTGGGAACCGGCGTCGGCACCGGCATCGGAACCGGCGTCGGCCCCGGAATCGGACCGGGATCCGGTGGCGGCATGGGCGGTGGACCGTATCGTCCTGGCGGAGTGGTGACACACGCCGCTCGTGCTCGTCGAAGTCAAACCCGTTTATACGAACGATGCGCTCGCCAACCGCGTCCAGGGCTCGGTCGTGCTAGAGATGGTGGTCACACGCGAGGGTCTGCCTTCGCAGATTCGTGTCGTGCGCTCTCTCGACGCGCAACTCGATCAACAGGCGGTCGCCGCGGCATCGAAGTGGCGGTTCGTGCCCGGACGCCTGGAGGGCGAGCCCGTCGACGTGCTCGTCACGTTGGTCCTCGACTTTTCGATTCGGTAAGGCCGCCACCTGTCGTCTAGCCGATGCCTTAGACCGAGATCGGCGTCGTGCACATCCAGGTGAGGACGCGCGACCCTTACTTGTTCGCGACTGCGGAATAACTCGCGGCATCAGGAATTAGTTCGCATCGCGTGTGCCCGCCAACAGTCGGCAGAAGTGCACACCGTTCAACATGTCTGCCCCCGTTTCGCGAAGGCACGCCTATTGATAGGACAGTGGAATGCGCCTTGAGTCGAAGACTGCGATGACGACTGCGCTTCCGCCGGCGCTCGCGCGCGTCGCGGTCCTGCGCGACCTCGAACGCCGGCGACGGTTGCCTCGCTTGCTCACCTCGCTGCGCGGGTACGATGGTCGCGCGTTCGGCGCTGATCTCGCCGCCGGCGTGACCGTCGGCCTCGTGGCGCTGCCGCTCGCCATGGCGTTCGCGATCGCGTCGGGCCTCCCGCCGCAGGCCGGCATTTACTGCGCGGTCGTCACGGGCTTCCTGGTCTCGGCGCTCGGCGGCTCGCGTACGCAGATCGCGGGGCCCGACCGGCGCGTTCGTCGTCGTCGTCGCCGGCATCGTCGCCACGTACGGCGTCGACGGCCTGTTCATCTGCACGATGATGGCCGGCGTCCTGCTCGTGATCCTGTCGGCATCACAGGCATGGGCGCCGCCGTTCGATTCATTCCGCGCCCCGTCGTCATCGGCTTCACCAACGGAATCGCGGTGCTCATCGCCAGCACGCAGACTCCGCGACTTCTTCGGCCTCTCGCTCGACCGCGGTGCCGGGCGAATTCTGGCCGCGGATGCGCGCGCTCGCCAGCGCGCATTCCGCACCTGTCTCACGGACCGCCACGGCGTCGGCCGCGCCGCGCCTCACGATCATCGCGCTGACGAATCGATTCCTGGCGAAGGTTCCCGGCTCCATCGTGGCGCTCGTCGCTCGGCACCGCGGTGGCGCGAGTCTTCCGACTTGCCGGTCGAGACGATCGGCACGCGCTTTGGCGGAATCCCGTCCGGCCTGCCGCACGTTGCAGCTGCCGACTTCCATGCCGACCCTGATCCCGGCGGCTGTCGCGCCGGCGCTCACCGTGGCGATGCTCGGCGCGATCGAGTCGCTGATGTCGGCGGTCGTCGCCGATCGGCATGAGCGGCGATCGCCACAACCCGAATGTCGAGCTGTTCGCGCAGGGCATCGCGAACATCGTCTCTCCGCTCTTCGGCGGGCTCCCGGCCACCGGCGCGATCGCGCGCACCGCCACGAACATTCGATCCGGGCGCGCAGACGCCGGTCGCCGGGATCGTCCATGCGCTGACGCTGCTGGTGATCCTGCTGGTCGCGGCGCCGCTCGCCAGCGCCATTCCGCTCGCGGTGCTGGCGGCCATCCTGCATCGTCGTTGCCTGGAACATGGGCGAGTGGCGCGAGATCCCGGAGCTGCTGCGCCTGACGAAGACCGACATCGCCGTCTGGCTGGTCACCTTCGCGCTGACGGTGTTCGCCGACCTGACGGTCGCCGTCGAAGTCGGCATGATCCTCGCGGCGCTGCTCTTCATTCGCCGCGTGGCCGAGACGACGACCGTCAGCGCGGTGACTGACGAGTATGTGCGAGACGGCACGCGCATAGCCTGCAGCACAACGACATTCCGTCCTATGTGCGCATCTTCCGCATCCACGGACCGTTCCTGTTCGGCGCCACCGACAAGCTGCTGGCGATCACCGACCAGATCGAAGACGCTGCCCGACATCGTGATCCTTCGTCTGCGCAACATGACAGCACTCGACGGCACCGGCTTGCGCGCGATCGAAGAGCTCGCGGAGGCGGTACGTCGGTCCGGCCGGGAGTTGATCCTGTGCGGCGCCAGGCCCCAGCCGGCGCGGTTGATGGCGCGCGCCGACTTCCAGCGGTGCGTCGGCGCCGCGAATGTCTGCGCGAACGTCCGTGACGCTCTGGCACGCGCGCGACAGCTTCACGACGCGCCGCAACGCATGCGAGGAAACGTGAGCGCGGGCATCTGAGCGTCGACCACGAGACGTTCAGGCCGCTGCTTGTACCGAAAGATAGTTACGGGAGAGACTTCGGTTCGGTGAGCCGGTCGAACGTGTGCGACTGCAATGAATGGGTGAGCACTCCCCGAGCGGCGTTCTGAGTGCCCAGAGCGGATAGTCGATGCGGCCAGCCGACCGGCGATGGCAACAGATCTGGACTGGCGACACGCCGGTGGCCGTAAAGCAAAGGCTGTCGTCGCACAGCTAGGCAACGGTTCGCGTAGTCTTCGACCGCAGCGCTCTGACGCCGATGGACGACGGTCGCGTTCATCAATTGATCGAAACGTCGCGCGATGGGCGGCGTCTCGTGGGAAACCTCGTTCGAGGTCTATTACGGCGCGTGGAGTAGAGTGCGCTATGCGCATCCGCACGCTCAGCGTCACCCTCGTCGCCGCCATCGGCGCGCTCGGCGCCGTCGCCGCCGGCTCGCTTTATCTCCGCGCCCAATCATCCGATGTGAAGGCCGACTACGCGCGTGCGCTCGGGTTCCGCGCGCGAATCGACGGCAAGGTCTACGACAGTCCCGATGCGCCTGTCTGGCTGGCGGATGGACGGTTCTGGTACCGGAAAACCGTCAAGGGCGGCGCCGCGTTCGTCGTGGTCGATCCCGCGACGGCGGCCAGGCGTCCACTGTTCGATCACCAGCGGCTCGCCGCGGCTCTGTCGTCGGCTGCGCACGCGTCCTACACGGCGACGACGTTGCCATTCGTGACGCTCACGTATCGGAAGGATCCGGAGGTCATCGAGTTCGGAGCACCGCGGTGGCGGTGCACGCTGGCCGATTACGTGTGCACACACGTCGCGGGATTGGAAAGCGACGATGCCGCGGCGCGCGGCGGCCGGCAGGGGCGTGGCACTCCGCCGAGGACGAGCGTCACCTCGCCCGACGGTCGCCTCGAGGCACACGTCACACACTTCAACGTCGCCGTCGGCCGGGTCGGCGAACCGGCGAGCGCCGCGGCGGTCACGAGCGACGGGCGCGAGCAGGATGCCTACACGATGGCCTCGCTCGCGTGGTCGCCCGACTCCCGCAAGCTGGCCGTCTACCGTCGGACGCCAGGCTATCAGCGGACGCTCACGCTCGTGGAGTCGTCGCCGCCCGATCAGCTCCAGCCGAAGGTCATCACCCGCAACTACCGCAAACCGGGCGACGAAGTCGACCACGATCAGCCGGTCCTTTCGACGTGGCCGCTCGGCGCGCCGTCGCGATCGATCCGGCGCTGTTCCCGACCGCGTACGACATCTCGCGGCCGGTGTGGCGCACGGACAGCCGCGCGTTCACGTTCGAGTACAACCAGCGTGGACACGAGGTGTATCGCGTCATCGACGTGAACGCGGCCACCGCGCAGCCGCGCGTGCTCATCGATGAGACAGCCCGGCGCGTTTTTCGATTACCGGCCGGCGGTGCCCGGCCTGACCGGATCCGGCCGCCGCTTCCGCGCCGACGTCGCCGATGGCAAAGAGATCATCTGGATGTCCGAGCGCGACGGCTGGAGCCATCTGTATCTGTACGACGGCGCCACCGGTCGCGTGAAGAACCAGATCACGAAGGGCGCGTGGACCGTCCACAACGTCGACCGCGTCGACGAAGCGAACCGACAGATCTGGTTCACCGCGAACGGCATGAACGCCGGCCAGGATCCGTATTTCTTTCACAGCTATCGCATCAACTTCGACGGCACGGGGCTGGTCGCCTACACGTCGGCCAACGCGCAACACGCGGTGAGCTGGTCGCCGGACCACACGTACTACGTGGATACCTACTCGCGCGTCGACACGCCGCCCGTGTCGGAGCTGCACCGCACGAGCGATCGAGCGCTCGTGATGACGATCGAGCGCGGCGACATGACGGACCTCGCCGCGACCGGATGGCGCGCGCCGGAGGTGTTCACGGCGAAGGGGCGCGACAACGCGACCGACATCTGGGGGATCATCATCCGCCCGACCAACTTTGACGCGTCGCGTCGCTATCCCGTCATCGAGACGATCTACGCCGGCCCGCACGGGTCGTTCGTCCCGAAGACGTTCAATTCCGAGACGGGCGCGGCATGGCTGGTGAGCACGATGGACATGCAAACGCTCGCCGAGCTCGGGTTCATCGTCGTCCAGATCGACGGGATGGGGACGGCGAACCGCTCCAAGGCTTTTCACGACGTCGCGTGGAAGAATCTGGCGGACGGCGGGTTCGAGGATCGTATCCGCTGGCACAAGGCGGTCGCCGCCAAGTATCCGTACTACGACATCACGCGCGTGGGCATCTACGGCACGTCGGCGGGCGGACAGGAATCGCTGGCGGCGCTGCTGTTCCATCCCGAGTTCTACAAAGCCGCGGCGTCGTCGGCCGGCTGCCACGACAATCGGATGGACAAGATCTGGTGGAACGAGCAGTGGATGGGTTATCCCATCGGTCCTCAATACGCCGCATCGTCCAACACCGAGCACGCGAAGAATCTGAAGGGCGACTCTGCTGCTGCTCGTCGGCGAGCTCGACACCAACGTCGATCCGGCGTCGACGATGCAGGTGGTGAATCAGCTCGTGAAGGCGAACAAGAACTTTGACCTCGTCGTGATCCCCGGCGCCGATCACACCAACGGCGGCGCGTACGGCGATCACAAGCGGTTCGACTTCTTCGTGCGCCACTTACAGGATCGCCAGCCGCCGTCCTGGGACGCGCTGCGCGCATCGGCATCAGACAACGGCGCGGGCGTGCTCGACGTGCGCGCCGAGGAATGGGCGGAGCGCGAGAACTGGTGAACGCAGATCGATCCGCGCTTCGCACTCGGTGAGTTCACACCTTCCTCACCCAGTCTGCATTCTCGGGCAGTCTTGCCGTTGACATGTTGACAACCAACACCTCACAGATGTAGGTTACCAACTGATGGCACCCGACAAGGCAGACATCCTCTCCGGCACCCTCGCCCTGATGGTTCTCCGCACGCTGGATGCGCTCGGGCCACTGCATGGCTACGGCATCGCCCGGCGCATCGAACAGATCAGCGACCAGCAGCTCGCCTTGAACCAGGGGACCCTTTACCCTGCCCTGCTCAAGCTGGAGCACATGGGTTGGATCACGGCAAAATGGCGCGACTCCGAAACGGGCCGTCGGGCCAAGTACTACGCGATCACTCGCGCCGGAAAGAATCAGTTGGAGGCCGAGCGTGAGAACTGGACCCGGGCCTCGGCCATCGTGAATCGATTTCTCAGTAAGGTGTTGCCGTGATGCCCGGTGCGCTGCGTCGGGTTCTGGCGGTATTCCGGCGACTGCGACTGGATCACGAACTGGACGACGAGATTCAGGACCACCTCCAGCGTGGGACAGCGCGGTACATGGCGAAGGGTCTTACACCTGACGAGGCTCGGCTGGCTGCGCTGCGGGATTTCGGCGGCGTCATACAGACCAAGGAAGCGTACCGGGAGGCGCGCGGGTTTTCGTCGCTGGACTCGCTCCTGCAGGACCTACGCCATGCGTTCCGCAGGTTGCGGAAGTCTCCGGGCTTCACAGCGGTCGCGGTGCTCACGCTCGCGCTCGGCATCGGGGCCAACACCGCGATCTTCAGCGTCGTCGACACGCTGATCTTCCAGCCGCTCCCGGTACACGATCCGGCCGAACTGGTCTTCCTCCGGTTCCCGACCGACGCGGACCATTTCGATCCGCATTTCTCGGGGCCCGAGTTCCATCAGGTGCGCGACGACACGCGCCCTATTTTCTCGCACGTGAACGCGATGGTGCTCGGCGGCCTCTCCGACCAGACGGGGGGCTCCAACGGGATCACCGTCGACGGGGTGACGAGGCCGGCGCAAACGATGTTCGTGAGCGGTGATTTCTTCGAGATGCTCGGCATCCACCCGTACTTGGGTCGGTTCATCTTACCCGCCGAAGGAAACACGCCCGGCGCCGACGCCGTCATTGTTCTCAGCCATCGATACTGGCAGTCGCGATTTCACGGTGACCGCGGCATCATCGGCGCGCGGGCGCGTGTCAACGGGCGCGCGGCAACGATCGTCGGTATTGCGCCACAGGGGTTCTTCGGCCCAACACCGCTCGTTGAAATGGAAGCCTATCTTCCGCTCGGCATGATGACCGTCGAAACCAGCGGAAGCGCCGCGTTCCTCGCTGACCCGGATGTCCGCGACCTGATCATCGTGGCGCGCGTGGCGCCGGCGGTCAATATCAAGCGCGTGAACGCGACGTTGGCGCCGCTTGGACGGCGAATGGCCGCGCAAAGGCGCGGCCCGATAGCGAGCGGCGCACTCCAAGCGAAAGCGTTGCGTCCGCCTGGACTCATCAACGGGCCCAACCCGTCTGCCGGCTCTCGCGGTGCTCTTCTTGACGCTCGCCGCACTGGTGCTCGCGCTCGTCTGCCTGAACATCGGCAACCTGTCGCTTGTTCGTGGTGCAAGCCGGCGTCACGAGATGGCCGTGAGGGCGGCGCTCGGGGGCAGCCGAGCGCGGCTTGTCCGTGTGCTCTTGAGCGAGACGGTTGTCGTCGCGCTCGTCGGCGCCGGCGCCGGTATGGCGGTGGGCACGACGGCGCTCCGGGCACTCAGATGGGCGATGGCCGCCACCGAGCTGCCGATTGTGCTGGAGTTCCCGTTCAACGCGCGCGTGTTCGTGTATGCGCTCGGCCTGGCGGCCATCGCGGCGGCTATCGTCGGCGTGATGCCGGCGCTCCACGCGTCGAAAGGGAATCTCAGCACGACGCTCCACGCCGCCGGACGGAGTATGACCGCGCGCGGCCAGCGAACTCGAATGGCACTCGTCGCCATGCAGGTTGCCGGCTCGTTGACGCTCCTGATCGTGGCAGGGCTTTTCCTTCGCAGCCTGACGACCGCGCAGCGCGCAGACCTCGGGTTCGATCCGGCGCACGTGCTGAACGTACAACTCGATCCCGGCGAAATCGGCTACACGCAGACCGAAGGAACGAGGTTCTACGACGAGCTGCTGACACGTGCTCGCGCCTTCCCTGCGATCCAGTCCGCAAGCCTGGCGATGGCGGTGCCGCTGGCAGATGAGTTCAACAGCGATGCCGTCGCGGTTCCGGGTTATATCCCGCCGCGCAGTGAGCGCCTGCAGGCGCGGTATAACGCCGTGTCGCCTGACTACTGCAAGACGATGAGGATCGCGGTGCTTCGAGGCCGCGAGTTCCTGACCTCCGATACGACGTCGTCTCCGCGGGTCGCCCTGATCAACGAGGCGATGGCCGCGCGCTTCTGGCCTGGTACGAACGCGCTCGGACGCAGCTTCAAGAGACGAGGCGATCCGACCCATGACGTGCAGATCGTCGGGGTCGTCCGAAACAGCCGCATCGAGGACCCTGTACTCCGCGTACGAGCCGGTGTTTTACATTCCGCTTTCCCAGAACTACGTGTCTATGCGGACGCTGCAACTCCGCAGCGCAGGACCGGCCGACGCGATCGGCCCAGCGGTGACGGCGCTGGTCCGGGAGCTCGCAGCCACAGCGCCCGTCCTGAGCACACGCACGATGGCCGATACCGTGGAAAACGGGATCGGCGGACTCTTTCTATTCCACGTGGGCGCCGAGCTGACAGGCGCGCTGGGACTGCTCGCGCTGGCGCTCGCCATCATCGGCATGTACGGCGTCATGGCGTACGCGGTGACGCAGCGCACGCAGGAGATCGGCGTTCGCATGGCGCTCGGCGCAAGACGAGCGACGATCCTCTGGATGATATCGAGACAGGGTCTGGCGATTGTCGGTGTCGGGCTGGCGCTTGGAGTTGGTCTTGCGGCCAGCGTGGGCGGGCTCGTCGCCGAGTTCCTGGTCGGCGTCGGGCCGACCGATCCGCTCACGTATGTGGCCGTTTCTGCGCTCCTGACGCTTACCGCACTGGCGGCGTGTTATGTGCCCGCGCGTCGAGCGGCGCGGGTCGATCCGATGATCGCGCTCCGGGCGGAATAGGATTCCGTCCGTTCGGTGGTTACAGGAAGTCGCTCACGGGCTCGGGGCGAACGAACTTGGGCTGTCGGCGCAACGTGATTTGCGGCTGAAGCTGATAGGGCTACCGATCCGAGCGTAAAAACTGCAATTTTCTTCGAGAGTCGTCAAGAAACCGGGAAGCTGGGTTTCGGGCCGAGTCGATGCAAAACCCCGAATAGGTGGTGATCTGAGTCCGGCGGTTCCGAGCATTCGCTTGCGGTTACTGAGGGGCTCCGGGTTTTTCGGGCCAATCCGACAGCGTGAGTGACTGCGGCACAATCCGGCCCGTCGGGCCGGGAGGATGTGCCGTGAAGAAGAAGCGCTTTTCCGTCGAGCAGATCGCCGCCGTCTTGCAGCAGGTCGAGGGCGGCGTCCCGGTCGGTGACGTCTGCCGCCAGGTCGGCATCTCCGAGCAGACGTACTACCGCTGGAAGAAGATCTACGGCGGCATGCCGCCGAGCGAAGCCCGCGAGTTGAAGCAGCTGCGTGACGAGAATGCCAAGTTGAAGCGCCTCGTCGCCGACCTGTCGCTCGACAAGGTCATGCTGCAGGATGTACTTCAAAAAAAGTTCTGAAGCCGGTCAAGCAACGGGAAGTGATGCATTACTTGACCGGCCGATACCGCGTGAGCCGCCGTCGGGCCTGTCGCGTGATCAAGACGACGCGCTCGTCCGTGTACTACGCAAGCCGAAAAGACCCGCTCACGGGCCTGCGTCAGCGGATGCGCGAGCTGGCGCAGACGCGCGTCCGATTCGGCACGCACGAATGTCTGGCGATCGACGCCGGTCAGGGGCTCAGTGGGCAGGACGTGGCGGCGACGCTCGAGCGCCTGCGGTTCGAGCGCGGGCTGCCACAACGGATCTATTGCGACAACGGCACGGAGTTCGTCAGCGCCGCCATGGACCTCTGGGCGTATACGAACAAAGTCATTCTCGACTTCAGTCGGCGCGGGAAGCCGACCGACAACGCGACGATCGAATCCTTCAACGGACGGTTTCGGGACGAGTGTTTGAACGTGCACTGGTTCGCGTCGCTCGAGGACGCGCAGCAGAAGATCGATGCCTTTCGATGGGACTACAATGAGCATCATCCTCACCGATCTCTCAAGGGCCTGAGCCCTCGCGAATTCGCTCAAAGGATGCTCACAACGGCCGCAGACTCACTGGCGTAGTGGTCCGAAAAACCCGGTCCCCTCAACTGGCGCTGTTTTCCAGTAGTCACTGGTCCGAAGAACCCAGGCAGGTCACGACCATCGCGATCGAGAGCCCGGCGATCAATTCTTTGTGTGAACGGCCTGCGCCAATTCACGAGGGACACGTGACTCGGCCGCTCATGAGCGCACGCTCACTGGTGTTTTGGGGACGGTCATCATGATCGCGACGATGGCAATCGCGACCATGAGAACGTTGAACATCAGCGCCATCGAAGCGGCGAACCTGACGGCGACATTATCGGTCCGACCCAACGCGAACTGCGCGAACAGACCAAACCCCTCGACGCGACTCAGCCCGGCGAAGATCGCCGCCGAAATCGCAACGCCGAACGCCGCCCCGATGGACGACGCCATCTTGTAAATGCCGGACGCTGAGCCCGCGTTCTCTTGTGGAACATTGGCGATGGCGGCGTCGGTTGACGGCGTTGCATACAGTCCCAGCCCGATCCCAAACAGGGTAAAGCCGACAAATGCGACGACGAGGTACTCGCGTGCCAGCAGGAACGTAAGAGCGGTTAAGACGATGCCGCAACCGGTCACCCAACATCCAATCAGCATTGGCGTTCGATAACCGATCCTCTGCAACAGTTTTTCACCTATACGGATCGTGAGGAGCACGCCGAGCAGGTAGCCGACCGTCAAGAGGCCTGACTGGAGCGACGACAGTCCAGCCGCCTCTTGGACAAGTGTCAACACGACGAGCAGCGTGCCGGCTGCTCCATTGAGCAGACAATTGGACAACGTGGCACCGCTGAACGTCTTGTTCCCGAACAACCGCAGATCGATGAAACCGTTCGGGTTGCCGAGCTCAATCTTGAAGAACAGGCCGATTGAGATCAGAAATACGATTGTCAGCGTCACGACCGCCGGGCTCACCCATCCCAAGGACGCGCCTTGTCCGATGACCACGTTCAGCGCCACCATGGTCACGATGAAGGCGACCAAGCCTGACCAGTCGAAAGACCTCCGGGCGGTCGATTCCACCTTGCTCTCCGGAGTACTTCGCAGAAGCAGCAAGCTGACAACTGCGACGGCGATCGACATCCAGAAGATCCATCGCCATCCCAGCGTCGAGGCCACGAACCCGCCGAACAATGCGCTCAGGCCCGAGCCTCCCCAGGAACCGATGGACCAGAAACTCAGCGCGCGCGGGCGGTCTTTGCCGTCAAAGTAGGCCTTCATCAGCGCAAGTGTCGCCGGCATGATGCACGCGGCGGATATCCCTTGCACAACCCGTCCGATCATCAAGAACGCTGCGGTTCCCGTGGGAGACACGGCTATGAGTAGCGACCCTATGATGCTGAGAAGAAGACCTAAGTAAGTGAACCGCATTCGACCGAACTGATCCGCCAGCCCACCAGCGACGACGATGAAGATGCCCGAAAACAGCGCTGTAATGCTGACGGCGATATTGCTCATGCTGCTGGTGATCCGCAGATCAGCTCCGCATCGCCGGCGCAACATTCAACGTCGTCTGCGCAAACAGCCAGAACGTGATCACCGCGAGAACGATGCCGACAATGAGCTTGTTATCGCCACGATAGTGAGGGACGACGCTCGATGCGCTCATGTGGCACTCCCCCGCGGCTCGAGGACATCAATTGTCGTGAACGTCAGTTCTTCGTGCCGGCAGTTGGAAGATGCCAGCCGTACTTCATGGCCAGCACGCGGACACCGAAGCAGACCCCTGCGCCGATCACTGCGGCCCATTCCGACGGCAACTGCAGCACGTGGGCGGTTACGACAATCGCCGCACCGAGTAGCGCCGCCACGGCGTACAAATCCGCTCGCAGGACAGTGGGAATGTCGGTCAGCAGAATATCGCGGGCCATCCCCCCGCCAATGCCGGTCACCATCCCGAGCGACGTGGCCATAATTGGCTCCAGACCGTGCGCGAGCGCTTTCTGCGCCCCTGAGACCGCAAAAAGGGCCAATCCCGCGGCGTCGAATACCATGACCGGATTCCATCGCTGCTTCACTGCTGACGGAAAGACGAACGTGACAATCCCGGCAAGCAGCGAGACACCCAAGTAACGCCAATCATTGATGGCCGCAGGTGGAATGGCTCCAATGACGACGTCTCGGATGATGCCGCCTGTGTTGGCCGCTGCAAACGACAGCACCAGCACGCCAAAGAGATCCACCCTGCGCTTGACGCCTGCCATCGCGCCGCTGAGAGCGAAGACGAAGGTGCCGGCAAGGTCGAGCCCGAATTGGAGCGACCCGTTCAGGCCGTAATACAGATGCAGCGTCGGCACGGAAGGCACGAGTGTATGTCAGGACTGAAATCAGGATCCAGATTGAAGGATCATGAACGTGAGTGTCGGTTACCGTGAGAGCCAGGCCCGCGTCGCGACCACCAACGCCTCAACGCCCGTTCGCAGCGTCGGATGGATGACCGGCGCAAACATCGGGCTGTGGTTCACTGGCAGTTCGTTGAGCCGATTTCCCTCTTTGGCTTTCGCGTAGAGATCCGGATCCGTGCCGCCGACAAACCAGAACACTGACGGCGTATGCCACTCTGAACCGAACGATCCGAAATCCTCGCTCGCAGGTGCCGGCCCCGTCTCGCGAACCCGGTCTGCGCCGAAATGTGCTCTGAATGCATCGACGACGCGCTTACTGGCGTCGCGGTCATTCACGTTGAGCGGGTAATGATCCAGAATCGTGATTTCTGGTTTGCGCGGGGCACCCGACGCTTCGGCCTCGGCGTTCACGATGCGCTCGATCGCGGCAAGCACGCGAGTTCGTACGCCCGCATCAAACGTTCGCACGTTGAGTTTGATGATCGCCTCGTCGGGAATGACATTTTCTTTCGTGCCCGCCTGTAAGGCCCCTACCGTGACGACGGCCGCTTCGGCAGCGGCGACTTCCCGCGATACGATGGTTTGAAGTCGCATCACGGTCGCCGCCGCCATCACAACCGGATCGATACTCGCCTGCGGCATCGACCCATGCGCGCCGCGCCCGAACAGACGAATCTGCAGGCTGTCGGCCGCTGAAGTGATGGCGCCCGCACGCCCAGCGACGGTGCCGGCTGGTCCCACCATGACGTGCTGGCCGAGCACCACGTCCGGCTTGGGAAAGCGTTTGAAAAGACCGTCGGCGATCATGGCCTGAGCGCCTTGGGCGGTCTCTTCCCCCGGTTGAAAGACGGCCATCAGCGTGCCGCGCCAGGTCGAGCGAGCGTCGACCAGTAATTTTGTGGCACCCACGAGCCACGTGACGTGCATGTCATGACCGCACATATGGCCGACGGGCACAGTCTTGCCCTCGTGATCCGTTGCCGTCATCGTGCTGGCGTAGGGCAGACCCGTTGCCTCTTTCACTGGCAGCGCATCCATGTCGGCGCGCAACATCACGGTCGGTCCGTCGCCGTTCTCGAGCAAGCCCACGACTCCCGTCTGCCCGACCGCCGTGGTCACTTCATAACCGGCGCTCCGAAGACGATCGGCCGCAACGCGTGCCGTTCGCGTCTCCTGCATCGACAGTTCTGGATGTGCGTGCAGATCTTTGTAGAGCGCCTCGATCTCCGGGACCAGGGCGTCAATGTTGTGCAGTACCGTGGCGGAAGAAGGAGTCGTGCCGGTCGCCATTCATTCCCCCTTGTGCTCCATCGACTTCCATCTGACGATGCCGACCGCTACTCTCCGCATGTTAGCGGATCGCGTCACGCCGGTCCGTAAACGACATGTAATTGTTGAACACTGAGCGAGTGAGTTCTATCCGAATCGTTGCGGAAAGTCGCGCGGAAGATGTCAGGATGGTACAGGAAAGAACCTATGACGGAACCGACGTCGTCTCCACCGCTGAGCGTTCTCGTGTTCGGGGCATCCCTGCGCACCGAGTCGCTGAACCAGAAACTGGCCGCGCTCGCCGCTCGCGTCGCGCGAGATTTTGGCGCGACGGTCGACCTCGCGATGATGCGCGACTTCGACGTGCCTCTCTACAACGGAGACGTCGAGGCAGCCGCAGGGAATACCCACGGGAGCGAAAACGTTTCGCGACCGACTCCTCGCCAGCGACGCCTTCATCGTCTCCTCGCCTGAGTACAACGCCTCGATGCCGGGCACGATCAAGAACCTCATCGACTGGACGTCGCGCTTCCGGCCGCAGCCGTTCGACGGCAAGCACGCACTTCTCTTGTCCGCGTCGCCCTCGCTCGCAGGCGGCAACCGGGGGCTCTGGTCGCTTCGCATCCCGCTCGAGCACCTCGGCTCGCGCGTCTTTCCCGACATGTTCTCGCTGGCGATGGCGCACAAGGCGTTCGTCGACGATCGCATCGCCGACGCGGCGCTCAGCGCGCCGCTTCGAGAAGAACGTGCAAGCATTCCTGTCGCTTGCGGAGGCGGCGAAGCACTACCCGTGCATGAAGCGAGCGTGGGTCGAGTTCCTCGGCGAGCCGCCTGGCGTGGGCGAAGATCGAGTCGACCCTGTGCCGAGTTGAGCGTCCACAAACGAGCTTCCGTTGCTGTCGGCGTGAATAGGAACGCCGGCGAGCGTCACGGGATCCTCGTGGACCTCACGACTGCTGTCGAATCCGCTAGCGCTGCACGTTGCAGATCGGTTGCAATGCGGCGATGAGCGCATCGCGGCGCGCACTGCGGTTGTTCGGAGACGCTACTTCACAGCTGAACGACAGCGGCTGGTGTGAGTTGATGCACACGTTCGGCGTATTTAAACAACTGAACAGAGCCTGCCGCATATCGTCGGCATCTCCGACAAATACCCATCGGGCGGCAGTGAAGATAGCGTAGACTCCCGATTCTTCAGGGGCGCCATCGCGAACGGCTCTCGGCGTGAATACAAATGTCGGTCCTTCAAATGCCATGATTGCTCGAGCGAAATCTTGTCAACGAGCCGCCGAGGGGAAATCGTAAATTAGTGTAATCAAGGACCTACTCATGATCTTGATTCTCGTCATCGTGGTCGTCGTTGCGATCGCGATCTACGATGTGACGCAGCATCAACATGCAATCCTGAGGACTTTCCCGATCGTCGGGCACTTCCGATACTGGCTGGAAGCGGTGGGCCCGGAGCTCCGTCAATATATCGTCACTGGTAATGACGAGGAGCGCCCGTTCAGCCGAGACCAGCGGCGATGGATTTACGCATCAGCCAAACGGGAGAACAACTACTTCGGATTTGGGTCCGACAACGAGATGGAGCTGCAGCCGCACTATCTGATCATCAAGCACAACACCTTTCCATTGCCGTCCTCTCATCCGGGTGATGCGGACTTCGACGCGCAGTTCCGGATTCCCTGCGCAAAAATCATGGGCGGGCCCAGACGGCGAGCGCGCGCCTTCCGGCCGGCGTCGATTGTGAACGTCTCAGGAATGAGCTTCGGTTCGCTGAGCGGACCGGCGGTGGAGGCGTTGAATCGCGGCACTCGGATTGCCGGATGCCTTCAGAGCACGGGCGAGGGCAGCGTCTCCTCACACCATTTATGCGGCGGCGACTTGATCTGGCAAGTCGGTACCGGGTACTTCGGTTGTCGCGAACCTGACGGTCGCTTCAGTTTGGGAAAACTGAAAGACACGATCGGGCGTGCACCGCAGATTCGCGCCATCGAGATCAAGCTCAGTCAGGGTGCAAAACCGGGTGTCGGCGGACTATTGCCGAAAGCGAAAATCAGCCGCGAGATCGCTGAGATTCGTGGCATTCCTATGGATCGCGACTGCATCAGTCCAGCCGGGCACAGCGCATTTCGCAACGCCGACGAGATGCTCGATTTCGTCGAGTTGGTCGCCGCTGAAACGGGCCTGCCCGTCGGCATCAAATCTGCGGTTGGCGATTCGGCGTTCTGGGAGGATCTCGTCCGCTTGATGGGGAGCGGGACGCGCGGCGTCGACTTCATCACGATCGATGGTGGTGAAGGCGGCACGGGCGCTGGTCCGCTGGTCTTCACGGACCACGTCGCGCTGCCATTCAAAGTGGGTTTCAGCCGCGTTCAGAAAATCTTCACAGAACACGGGCTTCATGAACGAATCCTCTTCATCGGATCGGGCAAATTGGGGTTTCCCGAGGCGACCGTCTTCGCGTTCGCATTCGGCTGCGACGCGGTGAATGTGGGGCGCGAGGCGATGATGGCGATTGGGTGCATTCAGGCGCAGACGTGCCACACCAACCACTGCCCCACTGGTGTAGCGACGCAGCACCTGTGGCTCGTCCGGGGAGTGGATCCGACGAGCAAAGCGGCACGGCTGGCCAACTACCTCATGACGTTACGGAAGGACGTGCTCGCCTTGAGCCGCGCCTGCGGCGTTCCACATCCGGCGCTCATCACCGCCGATCAGCTGGAGCTGCTCGACGACCGCTTCGGCGCGAAGACGGTCGCCGAGCTCTTCGGCTACGGCCGGGGGTTTGGGTTACCGTCCCCGACAGACTGCGAAGAAGCGAAGCGCCTCATGGCAGAGACGCGTGCGCAGCACGGTGATGCAATGGTTTGAGTCGACGCCGCTGAACGGTGCGCTGCACGGCCCCGGCGACAGCATCAATCGCCCGCGCGATACTCCGAGGCAGCGTCGACTCGGTCTCGTTGACGACGATGCTGGGCAGTCCACTGAGAACGACTTTGATCTGGCACTTCTGATCCGGACCGCCTTTCGGCCCGTTGACATCCGAGAGGCGAACCGCAATCCGCTCGATCGACGGCACAAACTTGCCTAGCTTGATCGCAAGCTTTCGAGCGACGTAGTCGCGGTTCTCATCGGCGATTGCTCCGCCAATCACCCGAATATGCGCGGGAAGTGACGCGGCGTCGAACCGATCGCGCGTGATCTTCACCGCGCGGGGAAGAAAGGCCGGCAGGCGATCGCCGACAGGCGACGTCCATGACTCCGCTGCCCGTTCTGATCGGGCCCATTCCCGCGAGTCGAACAACGAGTGCGTGGTACAGCAAATCTCAACTCCTTTCGAACATGTGTTTTCATGTCGTCTGAAAATGGGATTCTCACGAGGTCCTGCGCTTCGAGCGAATCGCGGCGACGGCAACCCACCCGATCACCAGCGCGACGAGAACAAGGACGATGAGGTCGCCGATAGGCATGCAATTCTCCTTCAAGAAAAACCGTGATCCTGGAACGCGAGGCTACCCGCCTGCCCTGCGAAGTACAGAAGAGGCCACGCGCGGTGCGACGGAGGAAACGAGAATCGATCAGTGAATTCAACAGCGCCTCACACATGCGCGGTTCCAGGCTCCACAGCCGCTGCGCCTGCTTCAGCGTGAGACACAGTCCCGGCATCTCCAGAAATTCAGACCGCACCCGCCGAAGAAGGTGTTCGCTGATCTGACGGCCCGCCGCCACGTTCATCACTCTTCCTCCCTTTCATTCGTGTCAAGCGCAAGGATCGATCCGGCTTGAGAATCACGGAGCAACGTTCGTCTGTCGCAATTGCCTGTGAACTGCGGATATCCGCAACGAACCGGCGGCGAACCGTATTTCAACTTGTAATCGGATTAAGAAATGAAACGCCAATTCGACGCTATATTGGGAGCAGATGGACGATCGCCGTCTGCAACTGGCGGAGCTCCTCGACTTCCGGCCGGACGAAGGCATCATTCGGCTCCACGAGCAGCGGGTCGTCATCCTCAGCGCCGCTGCCATGGGGCTGTTGCGAAAGGAGTTGATCGATATGCTGGGGACCGAGACGGCGCGGCGCCTCCTCATGCGATTCGGTTTCGCGGATGGGTACCACGATGCCGTCAGCCTTCGCGATCGGGCCGCGTGGTCCAACCCTCTCGATGGATTACGTACCGGTGCGGTCGTGCATACGCTCGAAGGCATCGTGCGCTCTGATCTGACGTCCGTGGAATTCGATCCTGACTCTGGCCGGTTCGAGGCGGAAGTCGAGTGGCACGATTCCTATGAGGCCGAGCAGCACGTCCATCATTACGGGATCAGCGCGCAGCCGGTCTGCTGGTCGCTCGTCGGGTATGCCAGCGGCTATGCCAGCGCGTGCTTCGAGCGCGAGATTTACTTTCGCGAGTCATCCTGTCTCGGAGAAGGGATGAAGTCCTGCACAGTTGCCGGTCGTGATGCGGCAAGCTGGGGTGAGGCCATCGAGGAACTGCGCGAGGACTTTCAGAGCCAGGATCTCGGTCGGGAGGTCGAACGCCTGGGGTCCGCGGTAAAGCGACGCCTCTACGAGCTCTCTCGGCGCGAGCGCACGCTCGAGAAGCGCGAACGAGAACTGAACATCCTCCGCGAGCGGATCGCGCGTCACACGGCCTCCCAGCACTTCATCGCGCGAAGTGAGGCGATGCAGGACGTCCTGGAGCTTGCCGCGCGCGTCGCGCCGATCGATACGACGGTCCTCGTCTATGGCGAGAGCGGCACGGGTAAGGAATTCATCGTCCGGATGATTCACGACCAGAGTCCGCGCGCAGCGGCGCCGTTCGTATCGATCAACTGCGCGGCATTGACCGAGACCCTTCTCGAATCGGAGCTTTTCGGTCACGTTCGTGGAGCGTTCACGGGAGCGTCGCGCGACAAGGCCGGTCTTTTTGAAGTGGCCGGGACCGGCACGATCTTTCTCGACGAAATCGGCGAAGTCGCCCCCACCATTCAAGCCAAGCTGCTCCGCGCACTCCAGGAGCGTGAGATTCGCCGCGTGGGCGCCGAACGAACGATCAAGATCAACGTCCGTGTGGTGGCAGCGACCAACCGTGATCTCAAGTCAGCGGTTGCGAAGGGCACGTTTCGAGAAGACCTCTACTTCCGGTTGGCGGCATTCATCATCACGGTCCCCCCGCTGCGTGACCGGCGTGACGACATCCCGGCGCTCGTCCACGAATTTGTTCGCCGCTCGGCCGTCCGACTGAAGAAGGACGTCAAAGCCGTGTCCGCGGAGGGGATGACGGCATTAGTCAACTACGAATGGCCCGGAAACGTTCGCGAACTCGAGCACGCCGTCGAGCGCGCCGCGATCCTGGCACACGGCACCACGATTACCCTCAGAGAACTGCCACCGGAGGTGGTCCAACGAAAGAAGAGTGCGCCCCTAGGAGACCCGCTGAACATCCGTTCACAGGAACGGGAGCTGATCCGCCGTGCGCTCGAGCGGTACAAGGGCAACCGCAAGCGCGCGGCGGCCGCGTTGAACATCAGCACCGTGACGTTGTGGCGGAAGATGAAACAGTACGATCTCACTGCGTAACCGCTCCGCATGGCGCCAAACGTCGGGGGAGCCACGTTCCCACCGCGTACTGCCGTCGTCGGTCATTTCAATGTTCCAGCTACCATCGTTAACGCTGATGCGTTTATTCTCGAAATGGACATCACTTTGTTTCTGCGCACGATCCGCGGCTTCGCCGAGGCATCGCTCGTCGCGCTCGGATTTGCGCTTGCGATCCTGCTGATCGGGGCTCCGATCGCGTTGATTGTCCGCGGTCTGCACGAAGGGTTCTCGTGGCTTGCCGCTTTGTGGTGATCGCCCTGCTAAGGCGTCGAGTCCGGACGCGATCGGAGTCGCGAGAGCTCAGGGAATCGATGGATCGAGGTTCTTTGGGGCTACTTCGACGACGAAGTGTTACCTAGGTGCTCGGTATAAACCGTCACCCATGTGACCGGAACATACCGGGTGAAATTGGTCGGGATGGCCGGATTCGAACCGGCGACCCCCTGACCCCCAGGCGGTTTTGGGCCCTTTCGCATCCATTTTCAACCGACGTCAAACGCTGCGAAGTGCGCGAAAACACGTTGAAGTCTGACGCGTGTCGTGTTTCAGCCGTGTTCGCGCGTTGCCACCCTATACCGCGGATTTGTTACCACCGTGTTACCCCAGAATTGCCGGTCAGGGGGTCGGGAAATAATTCAAAGGATTCTCTGCAGAGCCCGCGCCGTCGATTCCGACGATCTTCGGAAATAGTGGCCGCTTCAATCGTTCTCTGTAGCTCGGTTGAACAGCTCTGCTCGAAGCTTGCCGAACGAGCATTTCAAGGCGCTGACCTAAGGCTGCCTGCGTCGCAGCAGGTGGCGCATCCGGGCGAATGTCTCTTGGCGCTTCGGTCCCCGCATGTCAGCAGCGAGTTGTGCCAGCGCCACTGTAACGATTTCTTTATGATGCACGTCCTCAATACCCCCGTCCTGCCGCGCCTCGAGCCACAAGTTATGAATCAAGTCCACGTCAGCATCCGCGAGCTTCGGAATGTGCACTCCGAGAGTGAAGTCGGTGATCCTGCCATCTGGATCGACGATATGCAAAAAGACCTGCCGGTTGGGTTTCTTCGGTAAGCGCTCCCACGCTTCTCCCATGTGTTTCGCCTGCTCGTCAGCCGTCGCCACGGAGGAACGACCCGCCCAGATGTCGGACGAGTCGAGGTGCGTCGCCGTCTGGGCGATCGCGTCGAACACCTGAGTGCCGGGGACGACGAGCAGCGTCACGTGCTTCCCGGCTTTTTCCGCAATGGACGTCACCCGACTAAACAGAAGCTGCTCATAACGGGTGAAGAGCTGATCGTGGCTCAAGTCTTCATAACCGGCGTCGGGCCCCTTGATCACCTGCACGGTCATAACCACGAAATCGCGTTTCCCAGTGTGCGTGTGGTCCAGTGCTTTCTTGACGTGCTCCAAGGTGTTGTAATCGCGCACGACGCACAGCGCGCTCCCGGGTCGCACGGCGACCGTGGCCCCCGAGATGCGCTCCTCCGGCTGTAGTCGAAACTGATCCATCTCGACATGCGCCTGCGCACCTCGTTTGCGTTCATTAATGCGTTCTGAGACGACGAAGATGAGGAAGAACACCAGCGTGAACGCGACGCCGCTGACCGTAGCCACCTGCTTCGTGATCAGATTAATTCCGGCGACTGAGAACAGGAGCACGGCGATCGCGCCGAGGCCCACCGGATCTCTGTGCCACCAATGCGGAGGTTACCGGGCACTCTCCATTCGCGATGCGACCGGTCCTTGAAACGCAGCACGAGCATCGCCAGGCCTTTGAACGCGAACGACCAGATGACGCCGAATGCATACGCCTCACCGAGCGTGTACGTGTTGCCGCGCGATCCGATGATGGCGGCGAGCTGCAACAGGACGATCAGATTGATCATCCGATAGGTGGTGCCGTAGGTCCGGTGCGGGGCACGGAACCAGTCGGTCATCACGCCATCTTCAGAGACGCGATTGAGGACCCCGTTCGAGCCAATGATCGACGTATTGATCGCACCGGCCAACATCAGGAAGCCGACAATGACGATGAAGCCCTGGAACAGGAGCTTCAACGACATCGGTCCGGCCAAATAGATCGAGATGCCGCTGATAAGATTGTTGAAATACTGCGGCCGCACGTCGTCCGGAATGAGCGCGTATGCAAAAAACGACACCAGTGAGGTAAATAGCAACGAATAGACGAAGATCACCAGCCCGGCCTTCATCAGGTTGCGGTGTTTGGGATATTCGAGCTCGCGGTTGACCTGCGCGAGCGATTCTTCGCCAGACATCGCGAGAAACGAATGGCCGAATGCCATCAGGATGCCAATCAATCCAAGCAATGCGCCCGCATTCGCAACAAAGCCGTAATGCGGTGGACTGGCGACGTTTGGTTTCTCATTCAGCGCCGGTGATGAACCTTCCGCCGGCACTTCGCGCAACGACCGCGGAATGAGCTTCGGCATCCAGCCGACGGCATCCTCATTGAAGACCAAGTGGCTGACGATCGGCGCCGGTGGCAAGCGCTGCGTCGCCGGTCGGCTCAAAATCGTTACTCCGCACCAACCGATCAACAGCACGACCATCACCGTCGTGACATACATGATCTTCAGCGCATCGTCGGACGACTCGTGGATGCCCTGCGTGTTGCGCCACCAGAAATAGACGGTAATGGCGGCGGCGATCGCGGCGGCCCACAGATTGACGACGTCCGGCTGAGGGCTCCACGAATGGCCAAAGTACGTGGCCGTCTGCGCGGCCAGTCCGACGATGTACTGCCCGGCCGAAACGCCGGAAATCGGACCGGTCAGGATGTAGTCGAACATCAACGCGGATACGGACAACTTCGCGAGCGTGCCGCCCATCGCCTCTTTGACCACGCGATAGACGCCGCCGCGTGTGAACATCGCGCAAGACTCGACGTAAACTGCGCGCACGGCGTACGAGAACAACATGACGCCGAGGATGAACCACGCGGAGGCGTGTCCCACGGCCTGCTCCGCGATGCCCCCAACGTAGTACGCGGACGAACCCAGATCGTTGAGGACGATCGCCGCCGCACGCCAGAATGAGATGAACGACAGCATTACCGACGTCGCGACGACGACTTGTGTTTGGCGTCTGCCTGCGGGGGCCGCGACCTTCTCAGTCGTCATATCAGTTCAAATGGTGAGCGAATGGCGGTCTGTTCCTCTCAACAGACGTCGACATCTGGGTTCGATTCTGATGGCGGGGCTAGTGGTTGCGAATGATCCACTCGAGCGCGAAGCCAACGGCAATCAGCGCAGCGACGACCAGGAGCAGTAGCCACGAGAATGGATCGAGCGCATCAGAGCCGTGATTCACATCGAACATGGGCCGGCCGAGAGGAAGACGTCGCCCTCGGAGCACGGACACCGCTCAAAACGTGGCCCGATCTCCCGGACGATAGCCCGCGGGAGATTAAGAAGTCCTTAGGAGTTCGTTAAGATTGTCGCTGACGTCGTTAGGAATTGGCGCGGCGATTGTCTTATGCCGCAACGCGACGCTGCGTTGTGTTTGGTCCGCAAGCGGCGAAGACGACCTGACAGCCCGACACCGCCAAGCGGTTCGCGAAGCGTTCCTCCGGCGACGTGAGCCAGCGGCCGACCGGCCCGCCGACGACGACGAGCGAATGTGCTGCGCACACCTTCGCAATGAGGTCCTCGAGTCCAACCGAGGTGCAGATGTCGATCTGCGCCTGACCGCCCCACTGCCGCGCGATCTCGGCGTACCGCTCCGCGAGGAGCTCTGTAGCATCCGCCGGAGTGCCGGTTTCAGCAGCGGATGAAACAATGCGGGGCACGAGCGCGATGAGCTGCGACCCGGCTCCTTTTGCCAGCGGTATCGCGACTGCCAGCGCGGCGCGTGTGCCCTCGAACGTGGTGGCAATGACGTGGACGATCGGCATAGTCCATCGAGCCACGGCGAGGATTAGGAAGTCCTTAACGATTCATGAGGATTGTCGGCGCACGCCGAGCGTCGCCGTGTGCTGATTGTATCGAGCCGTCCGATGGTATCCGTGAGGGAGAACGGCATGTCGGAGGCGTCGAGGGAGGCTGGAGTTTCGTCCTCGATGTAGCGTACGCTCGAAACCTCAAGCTGAATGCCGATCCCTCCGAAACCCCTGGCACGGGTCGCCACATCGCTGGTCATCATTATCGGCGTGACGGCCTTTTACGTGTGGCTGGTTCATGTCAATCCGACGACAATTGCGCTGAGTTACGTCGTTGTCATCCTCGCGATCGCGAGCACGTGGGGGATTGCGGAGTCGACCGTCGCGTCGCTGACGGCGATGCTGTGCCTCAACTTCTTTTTCCTGCCTCCCGTAGGCACGTTGACAATCAGCGACCCGCAAAACTGGATCGCGCTCGTGGCATTCCTCCTGACGGCGATCATCGCGAGCCAGCTGTCGGGCCGCGCTCGCATGCGGAACATTGACGCGCTGCAGCGCCAGAGTGACTTGGAGCGCCTTTACGCGCTGAGCCGGGCGTTGTTGTTGTCGGAAGGGGGCGCCTCGTTGCCAGGCGTGATAGCCCGGCATATCACCGACGTATTCGGACTTGACTCGGTCGGCGTATACGATCGCCTTCACGACGCCGTGGCCTGGGCGGGGGCAGGCGAGCTCGCTGAAAGCGATGACGCGATGCGCGAGGTCGCGCGGCGCGGCGTGCCGATGGACGCGCCGAACGGACTGAAACTCATTGCGATTCACCTCGGGGGACAATCGATCGGCAGTGTCGCAATATTGGGCGCGGGACTGAGCGACACGGTGCTGCACTCGATCGCGAATCTGGCCGCGATAGGGCTCGAACGCGCGCGTGGAGAGGCTGTCACCGCGCGGGCGGAAGCCGCGCGACAGAGCAGCGAGTTGCGCGCAACCGTACTGGATGCGCTGGCCCACGAATTCAAGACGCCGCTGACGTCAATGAAAGCGGCTTCGTGCGACCTGCTGACGAGCCCTGGCGTCAATCCTCGTGACCGCGAATTGGTGTCTATCGTTGACGAGGAGCTCGATAGGCTCCAAAGTCTGGTGACCGACGCGGTGCAGATGCTGAGGATCGATGCCGGTGATTTTGTCGTCAATCGCAATCGCCACAGCCTTGCGCCTATTCTCGATGCGACGCTGCAACCGTTCCGGCAACGGCTAAGTGGCCACCCGCTTATCAAGCGAGTGCCCCAGGATCTGACGGTGGACGCCGACCGTGGACTTCTCGTTCTCGCGCTGCGGCAGCTCATCGACAATGCGCTGAAGTATTCGCCGCCGGATTCCACGATCGAAGTCGAGGCCGAGAGCAACGGCGCCGTCCACATCGCTGTCCGAAATTCTGGCGCGGCGATTTCCGAGTCGGAGTGCGCTCTTGTCGTCGAGCGTTTCTATCGCGGCGCTCAGGCACGAAGCATTCCTGGTACCGGCATGGGGCTGGCGATCGTCCAGCAGATTGCGTTTGCGCATGGAGGCGCGTTATCGATCTCGAGCTCACCGGAAACAGGAACCGCATTCACCCTCTCTCTCCCGCGGGGAGCGTCGGGGCCATGAGCGCCGGACGAATTCTCATGGTCGACGACGACCCGCAAATCCGTCGTGTCATGCGCGTGACGCTCGCCGGCCAAGGCTACGAGGTCGACGATGCAAAAGGCGGCGACGAGGCGCTCGAGAAGATCCGAGAGCAGCGGTTCGATCTGCGTGCTCCTCGATATGAACATGCCCGGCATGGGTGGTCTGGAGACCTGCCGCGCCGTCCGCAGACACTCAGAGATCGGCATCATCATGCTCACCGTACGCGATACCGAATCCGACAAGGTTGAGGCGCTCGACGCCGGCGCGGACGATTACATCACCAAGCCCTTCAATCCTCCCGAGTTGCTCGCCCGCATCCGCGCGGCGCTGCGTCGCACGCCGTCGCTGCAGGAGCCGAATGGACGTGTGATGCTCGGGCCGGTCGAAATCGACTTCGACGCGCGCCACGTCACGGCGCCAGGCCACAAGGTGAGATTGACGCCAAAAGAGTTCGAGCTGCTCCGATACTTGGTGGCGCACGCGAACAAGACCGTGTCGCACCGCGAGTTGCTGCAGGTCGTCTGGGGGCCGGATTACGGAGATCAGGTTGATTATCTCCGCGTATTCGTCAACCAGCTCAGGAAGAAGATCGAGCTGAAGCCATCCGCTCCGGTCTTTCTCCTCACCGAACCGTGGGTCGGGTACCGGCTGAACATGCCGGCAGACTCATCGAAGAAACCCTCATAGCCTGTGAATCGACCGACCGTGTGCCACAAGCGGTAGCTACTTCACGACACGCTCGACGGCTTTCAGTTCTGAGGCAGGCTCACTGATCCGCAGTGGTGCAAAAAGGCGTCCGTAGAACGCGGTCAACGGATCGCGGACGTTCGCCGTCTAACGGGTGCACATGGAGAACCCCGTTGGCGCCATCCGCTACGCGATCCGTCAGTTCCAGCTCGCGCCGATCTTCACTGCCTCGGCCATTCTGACGCTCTCGCTCGGCATCGGCGGCACGACGGCGATCTTCACGCTTATTCACGCGGTGATGCTGCGGTCGCTGCCGGTGACGGATCCGGAGAGCCTGTACCGCATCGGCGACGGCGACAACTGCTGCGTCAACGGTGGGCCCCAGGATCGCTGGGGGCTGTTCTCGTTTCCGCTTATTCGAGCGGCTCAAGGAAGAGGCGCCCGAGTTCGATCAAGTGACGGCGTTTCAGGCAGGCGGCTCCACGTTGAGCGTTCGCCGCCCGAAAATCGACGTCGCAGCACGTCCGCTGCGATCCGAATACGTCACCGGCAACTACTTCACGACCTTCGGCATCGGCGCCTTCGGCGGCCGCGTGTTCACGGCGGACGACGATAAACCGTCGGCACCGCCCGTCGTCGTCCTCAGCCATCACGCATGGCAAGCGACATACGGCGGCGAACCGTCGATGGTCGGTGCGACGCTGGTGATCGAAGGGCATCCGTTCACCGTCTCCGGCATCGCGCCGCCAGGCTTTTTTGGCGATACGCTGCGCAACAATCCGCCGGACCTGTGGATACCGATTCAACAGGAGCCGATGATTGCCGGCGGCAACACGCTGCTCCGGCAGCCGATTGGCGCATGGCTGCGCGCGATCGGCCGGCTCAAGCCTGGTGCATCGATCGACGGCGTCGCGCCGCGGCTCACCGGCGTGCTGCGGCAGTGGATGCGAGCACGATTCGGGTTATCCGTCGAACTGGCTAACCGACCTCGGCCGGATACTGCCGAAGCAGACGATCTCGATCGTACCAGCCGGTGCCGGCATCGGCGTGATGAAGGAGCAGTACGCGAGCTCCCTGCAATTGCTGATGGCGGTCTGCGGGCTCGTGCTGCTGATCGCATGCGCTAACGTAGCGAACCTGTTGCTGGCGCGCAGCGTCGCGCGGCGGACGCAGACCGCGGTCCGAATGGCCATCGGCGCGTCGCGCGCGCACATCGTTCGGCAAGCGCTCATCGAGAGCATCCTGCTCGCGATCGCCGGCGGGATCGCCGGCCTGGCTGTCGCGGTCGGGGCCGCGCGGCTGCTGCTTTCGCTGGCGTTCTCGGTATCGACATTTCTGCCAATCGCATCCGTGGCCGTCGCCGCTCGTGCTCGCGTTCGCCTTCGGCCTATCCGTCCTCACCGGCATCGTCTTCGGCGCGGTGCCCGCCTGGCTGGCGACGCGAACGGATCCGATCGACGCGCTGCGCGGATCGGGTCGATCGACCGGCGATCATTCGTCGAAGACACGCACGGCGCTCCTCGTCGTCCAGGCGACCCTCTCTGTCGTCCTCGTTGCGGGCGCGACGATGCTCGGCCGGAGTCTGAATAACGTCGAGAAGCAGGACTTCGGCTTCGATGTACGCGATCGTGTGCTCGTCGGCATCAACCGTCCGCCTGCCAGCTACACCGTGCCGCAGTTGACGGCGATGTACCGCAGGCTCGAGCAGAAGCTGAACCGATCCCCGCCGTGCAAGGATCGGGCCTCGCGCTCTACAACCCGCTCACCGACAACTGGGGCGAAGGGGTTCTCGTCGCCGGCCATCCGCCGCCGAAACCTGGAGAGAACTCCGGCGCGTCGTGGGATCGCGTGAGCGCGCACTACCTGCAGAACCTCGGCATGACGATCAGACGCGGCCGCATGTTCACCGAGGCCGACAACGAAACGACCGCGCCGGTCGCGATCGTGAACGAGGCGTTCGTCAAACGGTTCTTCAGAAGCGATGAGGATCCGATCGGCCAGCACTTCGGCCTCGACGAGCCTCAGAACGTCGGCACGTTCACGGTCGTCGGCGTCGTCCGCGACGCGAAATTTGCGAGCTTCCGGCTACGGCGGCCCGCGCAGCCGATGTTCTTCGTGCCGCTCGCGCAGAACGTCAACTACGTGAACGAGCGTGATGACCCGCGTCGAGTACCAGTCGCACTTCATCGGCGGCCTGATGCTCGTCACGAAGAGGTCGCCGGGCCAGCTTGAACCTCTGTTGACGCGAGCGCTGTCGGAGGTCGACCCCAACCTGACGATCATCACCGTGCGGGCACTGCAGAAGCAGGTCGAGCTGTCGTTCGATCAGGATCGCGCTGTAGCGAGCCTCGCCGGTCTCTTCGGCGCCGTGTCGCTCGTGCTCGCCGCAATCGGCCTGTACGGTGTCACCGCCTATGCCGTTGCGCAGCGGACGAATGAAATCGGCATCAGGATGGCGCTCGGTGCCGGCCGACCGGCGGTGCTCAATCTCGTCCTGCGCAGTGCTTTCACCCGCGTCGCCCTCGGTCTGATGCTTGGCGTGCCGTTGGCGATCGGCGCGGGACGGCTGATCGCCGCGCAGCTATACGGCGTCACATTCTGGGATCCGGTCGCGCTCGGAGTGGCCGCGGGTTCGTTAACGGTTTGCGCCCTCGTCGCCGCACTGATTCCCGCCAGCCGCGCGGCGGCCATTGCGCCCATGCGCGCGCTCCGCACGGAATAACGCCCGCCGCAGCCTGACCTCGCTTGTTGCTATCATCGGCATCGTTATGAGTGCCGATATGCATCCCGTCCGGGTTGCCGTCGTCCAGGCTAGCCCGGTGGTGTTCGACCGCGAGCGCACGCTCCAAAAACTGCGCGCGTTGACCGCCGATGCTGCGCGCACAGGCGCGCAGCTGGTGCTGTTTCCAGAGGCGTTCGTCTCGGGCTATCCGCGCGGCCTCGACTTTGGCGCCGTCGTCGGTTCACGCACCGATGAAGGGCGCGAAGCCTTCCGCTTGCTACTGGGAAAGCAGCGTCGACGTGCCTGGTCCGGCCGTCGACTTCCTCGCCGGCACGGCGCGTGCGCATCGCGTGTTCCTCGTGGCCGGTGTGGTCGAGCGCGGCGGCGGCACGCTGTATTGCGCCGTGCTGTTCTTCGCGCCCGACGGATCGTACCTCGGCAAACATCGCAAGGTGATGCCGACCGGCTCCGAGCGGCTCGTCTGGGGGTTCGGCGACGGCTCGACGCTGCCCGTGTTCGACACGCCGCTCGGCAAGATCGGCGCGGTGATCTGCTGGGAGAACTACCTGCCGCTGCTGCGCACAGCCATGTATGCGAAGGGCATCGAGATCTACTGCGCGCCGACAGCCGACGCACGCGACAGCTGGATCGCGTCGATGCGCCACATCGCGGTCGAAGGACGATGCTTCGTTCTGTCGTGCAACCAGTTCAACCGGCGAAGCGACTTCCCGCCGGACTATCGATCGATCTTCGGCAATGACCTTGACGCTGTCGTTTGCCGCGGCGGCAGCTGCATCGTCGACCCGTTCGGGAACTTTCTCGCTGGGCCCGACACGAACGGTGAAACGATCCTGGTCGCGGACATCGACCGGCGGCAAATCGCGCGCGGCAAGTACGATCTCGACGTCGTCGGCCACTACGCGCGTCCTGATATCTTCACGCTGCACGTCGACGAGCGGCCAAAAACTCCGGTAACGACGAGCGTGCAGACAGACGCGACGGTTCAACAGCCGACGCCGCTTGCCAGGATGAAGGATGACTAGACGCATCGCTGTTCTCTTCGTCAGCGCATTGTGCGCCGCCGCTCCGGCCGCCGCGCAACCCTCGGCGATATCGTCCCAGGCCGCCGCGATCGAAGCCATCGTCAGCGAGCCGATCAAGGCCGGCAAGGTGGCCGGCGCATCGCTCGTCGTCGCCGAACGTGGTAAGCCGATCGTGGCGAAGAGCTTCGGTGTGGCGGACCTCGAGCTCGACGTGCCGATGCCCGACGACGCGAGTTTCGAGATCGGATCGGTGACGAAACAGTTCACCGCGACGTCGATCCTCCTCCTGATGGAACAGGGCAAGCTGACGCTGGACGCTGAGGTGACGAAGTATCTGCCCGACTATCCGACGCACGGACAGCGGATCACCATTCGGCACCTGCTCACGCACACCTCCGGCATCAAGGGCTACACCGAGATGAAGGAGTTCGGCGACATCATGCCGCTGCGCAAACCGGCGGACACGCTCGTGAAGATGTTCGGCGCGCAGCCGCTCGACTTCGCGCCGGGCCAGGCGATGGTTTACAACAACTCGGCGTACTTCCTGCTCGGCCTGATCATCGAGAAGCTGAGCGGCGTCACGTACCCCGAGTTCGTGAAAACGAACATCTTCGACAAGGTCGGGATGAAGAACTCGTACTACTGCAGCGAGAGCGAGATTCACCACCACCACGCGCACGGTTACGATACGCGCGGCGATAGGCTGATTCTAAAAGGCGCGATCAGCCACGCGTGGCCGTTCGCGGCGGGGTCGCTGTGCTCGACCGCTGCCGACCTCACCACGTGGCTCGACGCGCTGCATGGAGGAAAAGTGCTCAGCGCCGAGTCGTACCGCGCGATGACGACGCCGGCGACGCTCAACGACGGAACGAAGCTGCGATACGGCTTCGGGCTCGCGCTGTCGAGCCCGCACGGGCATCGCTCGATCGCGCACGGCGGCGGCATCAACGGCTTTCTGTCGGAAGCGGCGTACTACCCGGAGAGCGGACTGTCGATCGTGCTGTTGCTGAATACGGCAGGTTCCGTCGATCCGTCGCGGCTCGGCCTCGAGATTGCGGATGTTGTCCTGGGAAAGATTACGGAACCCGCCATAACGTATGCCGGCGACCTGACGCAGTTTGCCGGCACGTACGAAGGCGTCGGCCGGGGACGGCCGACGGTGGTGACGATCGCGGTGGACAAAGGGACCTTGACGATGAAGGGCGCCGCGCCGACGGTGCAGATGTTGACGTATCGAGGCGACGACACCTTTGCCGTGAACGAAACGCGGCTGACGTTCGAACATGAAGATGGCCGCGTGGTACGCCTGCGCTTCGACGCGGGTAGCGGCTACTATCCACTCAAGCGCAAGGTATCGGCGCGCAAAACTCCGAGCCATGGAAACGTCACGGTACGGTGATCACGATCTTCCCGCGCGCGCGGCCCGTGCCGAGGTGCAGGAGCGCATCGAGCGCTTCGCTCATCGCGTAGGAGCGGTCGATTACAGGATTCAGGGCGGCTTCGTCCATCCGCTCGGCGAGGAACGCGGTGTCCGCCGCGTGGTGCTGCGTCACATAGTTCACCAGCCTGGGACCTGACAACATCGACGCAAGGCGGACCGACACGAGGTGGCCGAGCGGGCCGATCCACCGGTTGTGCCAGTCGCCTCCGACCATGACGAGCGTTCCGCCCGGCTTCAGCGCACGGCTGCAATCGTGCCACGACCGGTTTCCGATGATGTCGAGCATGAGGTCGTACCTCCGCTCGCTCGCAAAGTCTTCACGCGTGTAGTCGATCACCCGGTCGGCGCCGATCGCTCGCAGCAACTCGACGTTCCGGCCGCTGCATACTCCGGTAACTTCGGCACCCAAATACTTCCCGAGCTGCACGGCGAACGTGCCAATCCCGCCTGACGCTCCGTTGATGAGCACGTGCTGCCCGGGCGCCACGCGACCTTTGCGCAGGCCTTGTAAGGCGGTAAGCCCCGCCATCGGCACACCGGCAGCCTGCTCAAACGACACGCGGCCCGGCTTCCGGCAAAGGCGCGCCGCCGGGACCGTCACGAGTTCCGCAAGTGCGCCCCGCGCACTGCCGAACACATCGTCTCCCGGCTGAAGGTTCGTGACGCCGCCGCCGACAGCCTCGACCGTGCCGGCGAACTCCAGTCCGATGACGTGCACGCGAGGTCGGCGGACGCCCCCCGCCATCAAGCGGGCGAAGTAGGGCTTCCCCATTGCGAGAAACCAGTCGAGCGCGTTCAGGGCTCCCGCGCGCACACGCACGAGCACCGCGTCGTCGGATACCGACGGCGGGTCGCGCTCCTCGATCGCCGCGGAACCGTACTCGCGGCAGACAATCGCCTTCATCGCGTGGCTCGGGCGCAGCATACAACCTATGCCGGCTGGAAGCCGTCAACCTTCTTGGCAGCGCGGGAGTCCAAAATTCTGCCAGTCACTTCACATCGACTTGACCACCGGGCAGGTCACTGGCCCGCTCCAGACCTTCCGAAGTGCTGTGCCGAGAATTGTGGAAATACCTCAGACAATATCGGCTTGACGCGCTTGAGATGTTCGGGGTCGAGGTATATCTCTACAAGTTTTTCGCCCTCGATGCCGCGATTTTTGATGGCCTGCCGGAGTATCTCGCGGGCCATTCGATATTGAAAGGGATCGCGTGACGCTTGCCGGCTGCGTCGAGGATCACCGCTGAGCGTGTCTATCACGAGCTCGTGGTCGGCGGCTTCGCGTTCGCTCCCGGCTGGCATCGGTCGTTCACACGCCACGTCGGCGAAGTTGAATTCAAACACGTCGAGGCGGAGGTAGTCGCCAATGCTGTCTGGCGGCGCGGACGGCTGTTTTTTCGGTGCGGCGCGTGTCGGCGGCGGGCAACACGGCTATACGTACCACTCGCAGGCGTTGAGCCTCGGTGCCGGCGCTGTTGGGGCCTGAGTTACGAGAGTCGCTCGTGGAGCTACAAAGCGGTCGGCGTTTTCAGATTCCTCGGTCCGCTCCCCGGTGAGAAGTACGTCGTGACCCGGCCCCGGTGCTGCTCTGCGTGACCGAAGACTCGAAAGGCCGCGTGAGGTCCCGCCTCCGGGCGGCCGGCGCGAACCTCGACCTCGCGTACTTCGTTGAGGGCCCCGAGACAACTCGCGGCGGACTCACGATGGCATCCTCGATGATGTTCGACGACGACGCAGGGAACTGTTTCTCAGCCACGGCGCCTTCCCGATGCGCGCGCAGGCGATCGCGTGGGCCGAGGAGATACGAAAGGAGCTGGAGGCGATGGCGGAGGAGAGGCTGCGATGAATCTGGCGAGGAAGGAAATCGCCACAGCGGCGTTGGTCGCGTGCGTTGGTCTGCTGCCAGCACGCGCCGGCGCCCAGGCATGCCAGCCGACAGCACAGACGCATCAGCGATGGGCCGTGAAGACGCGGCCGACGCCGTCAAGCGTCACAACGCAGCCGATGACAGTGGCCTCGATGATTGCGGAGGACGTGCCGACGGTCAGCGGTCTGCCGAACGCGGATAATCCCGAGCAGCGACGAACAGACGGTATTCGCTTTGACCGGCTACCGTCCCGTGGATGGCTCCCGACTTGACGCGGGGACGCGAGCCAGACCATATTTCAATACACGAATATGGTTGCGAGTCCTGTAAATCGCATGTTCCGCGCATTTTCGGACCCCACACGTGTTCGCATTCTTCACTTGCTCGCCGATGGAGAATTATGCGTCGGAGATTTGGTGTCGGCGCTTCATGTCCCACAACCGACGGCGTCTCGACATCTCGCGTACTTGCGAAAGGCCGGACTGATTTTGGCGCGGAAGCGCAGCTATTGGACGATTTACGGCCTCGCGCCAGCTCGGTCGGCGTTCCATCGAAAATTGCTCGAGTGTCTGGACGCATGCTTTCGCGACGTGCCAGAGCTGGCCAAAGACCGTACGCGTATTGCGAAAATCCGTGAGCGTGGCGGCTGTTGCCCCATGTGATTTTTTTTGGCCAACTGCATTCGCTTAGGGAAATGCAAATTCACCGCTTGACGACGCCTCGTGTACGGTTCGTGCTCGGCATGGTGCAGATGGCTCTTGCGACGGTTGCGTTCGCTTTGCTCCTCTGGACCGGTATCTCTACGTGGTCGGTCGCGGCGGCGCTCGCCGCTTGCCTAACCACGACAATCAGCGTGCTACTGTTCGGCGCCCCTCGGCGCTCATCGAATTCCGACGGCCCAAAGACAAGGACATAACAGCAAATGACGCAGTTGGTGCTCGTCTGTGGCCTCACCTTCGTAGCCCTAGCGTTCGATTACTTGAATGGGTTTCACGACGCCGCGAATTCGATCGCGACCGTGGTCTCGACGCGCGTGCTAGCTCCAGGGAAGGCCGTCATTTGGGCCGCATTCTTCAATTTCGTGGCGGCGTTCGGCTTTGGCACCGCCGTCGCAAAAACCATTGGCAGCGGCATGGTCGACATCACGATCGTCACGTTCGCCGTCGTGTTCGCCGGTCTGTTGGGCGCCATCATCTGGGACCTGCTCACGTGGTACGTCGGCCTGCCCACGAGTTCGTCGCACGCGTTAATTGGCGGGTACGCCGGTGCTGCGATTGCCAAGTCAGGGTTGTCGGCCATCATTGCGTCTGGCTGGACCAAGACGCTCATATTCATCGTGCTGGCCCCGGTCATCGGGATGACCCTCGGGTTGGCAATCATGACCGGTATCTACTGGCTGTTCCGGTGGATGCCACCGGGACGTGTCGACCGTTGGTTTCGCCATCTCCAACTCGGATCGGCGGCGATGTACAGCTTGGGGCACGGCACGAACGACGCGCAGAAAACGATGGGAATCATCGCCGGCCTGCTGTATTCCGCCGGCTATCTTCAGGTGTTCTATATCCCCGTGTGGGTCATTCTCGCGTGCCACGCGGCGATTGCGCTCGGAACCTTGACCGGAGGGTGGCGCATCGTCCACACGATGGGCTCGAAAATTACGAAGCTGCAACCCGTCGGCGGATTTGCAGCGGAGTCGGCCGGCGCGATCACGCTGTTCGCGTCAAGCGCGCTCGGCATTCCCGTGAGTACGACTCACACGATCACCGGCGCGATCGTCGGTGTCGGTGCTGTGAGACGGTTGTCTGCGGTCAGGTGGGGTGTCGCGACGCAGATTGTCTGGGCCTGGCTGCTCACCATTCCGGCCGCAGCCGGCATCGCGGCGATCACCTATCGGATCGTCCACTTATTCGGGATCAATTGACGAATCAAGAGGATGACGATCGGTACCGCAACGTGCAAATGGTGAACCGACGCATAGCATTGGCGCTCGCGTTCGCGGTCTTCATCGGCGCGTGTAGCGACGCGAATTTGACGTTTGCTCGACGCGTGCGGCAGATGACGCTGCCCGCCGACGCTACAGCCTCCGACGTGTCGGACGCCGTGAACCGTGGGCAATCCGTCGCGTTCACCTGGGAAGTCGACACACGGCTCTCTTGGAACGCGTACGTGGATGTGTTAATCGCTCGGTTGGCCCCGCCGTTTCAGGTCGGTACACGCACCGCCGAGACCGTTTCGTTCTCGGAGGTCGTTAACGGAGATGCGTATCGTTTGGACGTCGTTGCCGTCGGTGGATACTCGACGACGCATGCCCGTGTCACGTTGACGTCATCGGCGGATTGATAGGAGTCGCGAACATGAGTGAATCAGCAATTAGCGTTCTTTTTCGTGTACGGGCAATTCGGCACGCTCACAGATGGCCGAAGCAATCCTTCGGTACCTGTCGCACGACGCCATTGAGGTAGCCAGCGCGGGCACTCGCCCCCAAGCGGACATTCATCCGATGGCACGCCAAGCAGTTCGCAACATTTTGAAAGTCGAAATGACCGGCCAACATCCAAAGCTGGTCGATCAGTTTGTCGGCCGCCCTTTCACCTATGTGATTACCGTCTGCGATCGTGCCGCAGAGACGTGTCCCGTATTTCCCGGCGACACAGAACGCCTACATTGGGGGTACGACGATCCAGCATCCGTCGTGGGCACCGAAGCGGAACAGCAGCGTGCGTTTGACAATATCGCCCGACAACTCGTCGCGAAAATGCGCGTATGGCTATCGCTGCCCGTCTTCCGTGAAGCAATGAACGCGTCGGCGGAACGCAGATCGTGAGCCGCCCGTCGATTGGGCGCCGCCTCACAGCCGAACTCGCCGGCACGGCTCTGCTGGTTGCGGCTGTCGTGGGATCAGGAATCATGGGCGAACGGCTGTCCGCCGGCAACGGTGCCCTGGCGCTGTTGACGAATACGATCGCGACTGGCGCGGCGCTAGTTGCGTTTATTCTCGCTTTTGGTCCAGTGTCTGGGGCCCACTTTAATCCGGTTGTGAGTGTGTGTGACGCGTGGATGGGCGGTCTGTCGTGGGCGGACGCCGCGACCTATTCGGCTGCTCAGGTCGCCGGCGGAATCGTCGGAGTCACGGTCGCGCACGGCATGTTTGGCGTGCCGTGGATTGCACTCTCCGAACACGCACGCGGCGGCGGAGCTCAACTCGGCGCCGAGTCACTCGCGACGTTCGGTCTGCTGGCCGTCATCTGGGGCGCGTCACGGTCGCAGCCGCGAGCTGTAGCGTTTGCTGTTGGCGCCTACATCACGTCGGCCTATTGGTTCACGTCGTCCACATCCTTCGCGAATCCAGCGGTCACCATCGCTCGAGCGCTCACCCCGACATTCTCAGGAATTCGGCCAGTCGACGTACCGGGGTTCGTCGCTGCGCAAGTCGTCGGCGGTCTGCTGGCCACGGCGCTGTTTCGGTGGCTCATTCCCGCACTGCCCGCGGTCGCTCCGCACGTCGTTCAACCCTCAACGTCGACATAACGAGCGCACCTGCTGCAGATCCTTATGGTGCAGGTGTCGTGCGCAGTTCTCGGGCGACCGCCTTTGCAATCTCCGTGGCGAGCGAGGGCTCTAATTGACGGCGGCCGGCAAGGCTCGAGACGATTTCGCGCTGCCTCGAGGTTGCGACTGCGCCGTAACTGTAAAACGTCGTTAGGACCCCATCGTGGCCAAGGTTTTGGCTCCACGCCTTGAACTCCTCCGCGGTCTGACAGCGGGTCTCTCCAACTTGAACGAGCGTCTTGCGAAGGCTGTGCGGATTGAAGTACGGCATGTTGGCTCGCTCAAAGGCTTGCTTGAAGATCGCCCGGATAGGCGCGGCGCTGCTCCAATTGCGCCGCTCGAGCAAGAACAAGTCGAACTGTCCGCTGCGACCCACGCGTGTCTCGGTGGCCGGGAACAGCGGGTCATCGTTCCCCCAGAGCTTTCCTTCCCGTAGGTACAACACCCAGTCCTCGACAATGCGGCGGATGTCGCCTCCGACCTCGAAGAAAAAAGTCGTGAATGACTTGCTGAACTTTGTCCTTACCTCCCTTGCGTCTTGGTAAACGCTACCCGCAACCAGATCAACGTGCTTCAACTTCAGCGATGCAATCGCGGTATCGCGAGCCCCTGTCAGCAGCGTGAATGCAACTAGCGCACGGTTTCTGTGGTCGACGTCGGACGCCGTTGGCATTGTGCCGATCAGATGAATCACCTGTTCGAGGGTCGGAAATGGCCGCTCGCGGCGCGCGGTCGCAACGCGGGTATCCTTTGCGGCAAGGTTGAAGTAGTCAGCGTGGCTGTAACGGAGCCGCGACCTGTATCCAGGCTGGTCAGCCAACCAAGTGAAAAAGTTCTTCAAGTGCGCAAACGTCGTGTACAGCGTCGCCTTGCTCAGCCTCGTCTCGCCGCCGGCCGACATCCTTCTCTTGAAAGCCGCTGCCTGCTCGACATGGAAGGCCTTAAAGTCACGGTACGTCGTGAACTCCTCAAATCGTGATAGCGATTTAGCTGCAGCGTCCACGCTGGGCTCGCTCTGACGTTTTGCCTCCCTTAGATAAAGAAAGTACCGGCGCTTGACGCGTTCATTCGCGGCATTGTGCGGTGTCATGATGTTGTCTCAGACCGAAAGTCACTGTTCACGATGGTCGGCGGTCTCTCGGCTATGTGTCCCGGCCCATCGGTCGCCGTGCGCACCATTCCGCCTAGGATCGGCGACAGTCGGGCAGGATTGACACTTCGGTACATGACCGAGCCGCACCAGGAGCAGAGTGCGACAAGTCTTCCGCGGTTAAAGCCGAGCGGCTCGTATTCCAGCACTTCCGGAACCGGTGGCCTCGGTTTGCGGCAGCGCATGCAGTAGATCTCGCCATCCTTACAGGGCCGCTTGTTTTGCTCACGGCGACCATGCAAGAACGTCCGAAGATCCGGGCCGAGGATGAGTAACGGATGTCCCGCAATCGCCGGCAGTCCTCGCTTGACCCATTGGCGCACGGTGTTGCGATGGACAGTGAGCAATCTGGCGACCTCTTCCACCGTGTAATTTCTGTGGATTTTCGCCAACCGGTAATTCGGCGTCTTGGACACAGCGAGAACCGCGAGTTCAGCGCTGACGTTGTGAGCGGCCGATCAGCCACAATTCGATGTCCGAGGTTCGCCACCCGACGCAGCCTGGAGACAACCGGATCGGCTCAGGCAGATCGCCGCGGCGTCGCAGTCGCCAGATCGTGGCCAAGCTAAGACCAATGCGGGCGGCTAACTCGCGCGGTCGAATGATGCGATTCGAGCTGTCGATGAGATTGGCTGGATGCAAGTGATTCGTCATGCGCGCAATTGCAGCACGACGACACTTTGTTCCGTTACTTTCGCGGTGAGTTGCGGCGGTCTGCGGTCGGTTGCGGAGGGCTAGCGGTTCTCAAATCGAGGTTGTTCTCGCAGTCGTATCACTTCTGATGCCCGCACGCGCCACTGCGACCCGACCTTAAACATGGCGATATCCCCCCGCTTCCGCATCCGCTGAAGAGTATCGTCGGACACCCTCAGCTTCTCGGCCGCCTCTTTCAGGGTCATCGTCCTGGATATATCTGGCGCCACCGGCATTCCGAACGATGGCGGTTTGCGGGGCCGCACGCTTGCGACTTCCTGCGGCGGATCGCCTACCGCTCGACTCAACTCGATTTTCAAAGCTTCATCGGCGAGTCGGCGGCATACGCGCTCCGACGCTCCGCACACGTCAGCGATCGCGCCGAGGTGATGAGTGATCAGTCGAGGCTCTGGATCGGGTCGCGTCTCCGGAGGTACCCACAGCAGACCCGTGGCGACAACCTCGAAGTCAGGCTCGGGTCGAGAGTCTCTCGCCCAGGAGCTGCTCGACATCTCTTCGGCGTTGAAGTCGATTGCTTCGCGCCGCAGACAATCAAGCCACTCAGCCCACGCGGCGTCGGCGTTCGGCGCGCCGAGCGCGACCGCGCACACACCAGCGATGCTTTTGAATTCATCAACGACAGTTAGTGGACCGAGGTCGAGGAGCCAACAGCCACAGCTTCTGCCGCGGAAAGCCCGGAACTGCTCCAGACCCCACTCGTCGGGGTGATAACTCGCATCTAGGGGTCTTTGTGAGTGCCGGATAGCCTCTTTTGCCGGAGGGCACCAAACCGCCGCGCCTGAACCTCCCAGAATCCCGGGCCGACCGTGCTTCGTTGAGCGAGGCTCAATCCAGATGTGCCTACTGCGTGCCTACAAGCAATTTAGGGATTAGAAGCGATCCCTGTAACTACTTGAAATTAAATGGTCGGGATGGCCGGATTCGAACCGGCGACCCCCTGACCCCCAGTCAGGTGCGCTATCCAGGCTGCGCTACATCCCGATTGCTACGTGCGCGACTCTTAGCGACGATGACCGTTGCTGCGCGACGCGGGCGCCTTGCCGCGCGTCGCCACCGCCTTCCCGCGCGACATCGTCCTCGCGCGTTCGACTCGCGGCCAGCGCGGTGAGACGAAACTCCTCCACGCCTTGACGACCCGCCAGCAGATCCAGAATCGATCGCAGCCCGCGCTTGACCTCCGTCAGCCGCTCGCGCGCGTTCGGCCCATCAGCTCGTCGATCACCGGCGCGTCGGCGGCGACCGGCGCGACTCCTCCTCGAGCTTCCGGCGCGCGCCGGCAAGCGTCAGCCCTTCGACGAGCAGCAGGTGCTTGATCCGCGCGACCTGCTCGACATCCGACCGACGATACACGCGCGGGCCGCCCGCGGTCTTCGCGACGCCAAGCTCCGGGAACTCCGCCTCCCAGGTCCGCAGCACGTACGGCTGCACCTTGACGATATCGCAGACCTCAGCCGGCTTGAAGAGCGCGCGGTTCGGAATCTCGACGCCGGCAGTGTTGGCCATGAAGCAGCGGGAAAATTATAGCGTAGGTTCACCGCGATAGCTTGATGAGCAGCGCGAACGTCACACGGCTCTCCGCCTTGCGCAGATCGGGCGACCAGCCCGGCACGATCGATCCCCCCGCGCCGGTATTACCGCCAGGCGGCGCCGCACGCCCAAGAACGCCTGAGTTCATGCACGGCTCACCCGCTTTCGCAGGCGGTGAGCGGCGGACTCTGGCCTGAGTGTGAGGTCGTCCTCGAGCGCCTCGAGCGCCGCGGTCACGATGTCCCGATGATGGATGTCGGGCCCGACACACCGCACGGCATCGACCCAGAGCCGGTGAATTCGATCGACGTCTTCCAACGACAGCTCGGGCGCGTGCGCCCCGAGCACGAACGCGGCTGCGGCCGTTGGCCCGTGGACGACCAGGCGGGTGGATATGTCGGACGGGTGGGGCGTGCGGTCCCACGCCTCGCCGAGCAGACGGGCCTGTTCGGCCGCGGGCATCTTCGCAGATTCGCCGACGACGATTTCGCGGGCGCGCAACAGGATCGCGGTCTGCGCGACGGCATCGAAGATGTTCGTCGAGGGGACGACCAGCAGCTTCACCGTGCGGCCGTGCCGCTCCGCAATGGCGACAACGCGGGTGAACAGCAGCTGCTCGTAGTCTGTGAACAGCTCCTCGCGTTCGATGTCTTCGACGCCGGCGTCAGGGCCGGTGAGCAGCCGAATCGTGAGCACGACGACATCGCGCAGGTCGGTGTCTGTCTCCTGAACGGCGAGATCGAGATGCCTGAGCGTGTTGTAGTCGCGGACGGGAACGAGCACGCTGCCCGGCGCGGGCCCGCAACTCCTCGAGGCCGACGCCCGACTCGCGCAACAGCTGAAACTGATCGGTGTGCTCCGCGTGCTGCGCCTTTCGGCGGCTTGCGGTCATCCGTTCGGAGATCACGAACAGCGCGTAGAACACGAGCGTGAAGGCGATGCCGGAGATCGTCGCCGTGCGTTTCGTGAACAGGTTGATCGTCGCGGCGGCAAAGAGCGTCCCCGTGATGAGCACGAGGCCGATCGGGATTTCGATCGTGCCCAGCGTGACGTTGAGCGGCACCTTCCACTCGCGCGCGCACGTCGCGCTCCTTGAATCGGAGCACGAGCATCGCGAGCGACTTGAACGCGAAGCTCCAGACGACGCCGAACGCGTACGCCTCGCCGAGCAGGTACACGTCGCCGCGGCTGACCACGATGGTCGCGAGCTGCAGCACCACGATCAGATTGATCAACCGGTAGGTGGTTCCGAACCGTTTGTGCGGCTTGCGGAACCACTCGGTCAGCACGCCGTCTTCCGATACGCGGTTCAGCACGCCGTTCGATCCGACGATGGCCGTGTTCACGGCGCCCGCGAGAATCAGGAAGCCGACGACGACGACGAATGCCTGGAATACCAGCCGCAGCGCCGAGCGGCCCGACGACGTTCATCGCCAGGCCGGAAATCAGGTTGTCGTAGAAGCTGCGGCCGAACCGCGTCGGGGATGATCGCGACGGCAAAGAAGCTCACGAGCGAGGTGAACAGCAGGCTGTAGACGAAGATGACCATCCCCGCGCGCTTCAGGTTCTTGCACCTTCGGATGCTCGATCTCGCGGTAGACCTGCGCGAGCGATTCCTCTCCGCTCATCGCCAGAATCGAATGGCCGAAGCCGACAAGAATCGCGATCGCGGTGAAGCCTGGCCAGATCGTCCCCTTCAACCAGCCGAGCGCATCGTCCGAAAACTGCATGTTGCGCGGCAAAGGCGCCGGCGGCAGCTGGCCACCGCCGCGCCACAGGAGCGTCAGCGCGCACCAGCCGATCATCAGGACGACCATCACGGTCGTCACCTTCATGATCCGCATCGCATCGTCGCTCGACTCGTGGAGGCCCTGCGTGTTGCGCCACCAGAAGTAGACCGTGATGAGGATCGCGATGAACGCCGCCGTCGCGCCGACGGGCAACGTCTGCGCGCTCGCCGAACGCGCATGCAGAAGATCGTTCAGCAGGCCGGACGATGTACTGGCCCGCCGACACGCCGCTGATCGGGCCGGTCAGCACGTAGTCGAAGAGCAGCGCCGAGACGGACAGCTTCGCGAGCGTGCCGCCCATCGCCTCCTTCACGACGCGGTAGACGCCGCCGCGGACGAACATCGCGGAGCTCTCGATGTACACGCGCGCGAACCGCGTACGAGAAGCATCATCACGCCGAGGATGAACCAGGGCGCCGACTTCCCGACCGCCTGCTCGACGATGCCGCCGACGTAGAACGCGGTCGATCCGAGATCGTTCAAGACGATCGCGGCGGCGCGCCAGAACGAAATGAACGAGAGGAGAACGGTGGTGGCGACGACGACGCGGACGCGTCCGTCGCGCGACGACGGGTGTGGTTTCCACTGCGCGCCTTCCGTGTTAACGCCGACGGGGTTAGCTGACGGGCTCGGACTCGGAAGTGTCCTTCGGCGCCAATGCGCCGATACGCCCCAGGAGCTTGGGTCCCCCGCGCCTGCGAGTGGCGCAGAGCTTAGGCCAGTTTCGACGTTACGCCTGTTCGATCAGAAATGCAATAGGATACTCAATGCGGCCGCGTCTTTCTTCGGCGCGCCGCCTGACCTGGATCCGGATCGGCGTCCCGACGAACCCGAACTCCTCGCGCAGCTGATTGATGAGGAACCGCTCGTACGAAAATGGAACGTCGTCGCGACGTTGGTGAAGAACACGAACGACGGCGGCGCGACGCCGATCTGCGCGGCGTACAGGATGCGCACGTGCTTGCGGCCCGGGCTGACCGGCGGATTGGCGGCGGTGACCTGCTCGACGAACTTGTTCAGCGCCGGCGTCGGCACGCGCTTGCGCCGCGCGGCGGCGATCTTGTCGATCGTCTCGAGCACCTTCGGCGCGCGCTCGCCGGTCAGCGCCGAGATGTGGAGGATCGGCGCGTAGTCGAGAAACCGCATGCCGTGCCGCAGCGTCGTCGTCGAACGTCTCGGACGAAGTTCTGGTCCTCGCGCTCTTCACCAGGTCCCACTTGTTCGCGACGATGACGACGCCGCGGCCGGCGCGATCCGCTTCGCCGCCGATCGCCGCGTCCTGATCGGTCGGCGCCCGTCGCTCGCGTCGATCACCAGCGCGACGACGTCGGCGTCGACGATCGCCTCCTTCGCGCCGCGCGACGCTGACGAGCTCCACCTTGCCGCCGCGCGCGACGCGGCCCGGCCGCCGCATGCCGGCGGTGTCGACGATGCGGAAGTGCCGCCGGTGCCAGGTGAGCGGCGACGTCGATCGCGTCGCGCGTCGTGCCCGGCATGTCGCTGACGAGCACGCGCTCCTCGCGCAGCAGCCGGTTGACCAGCGACGACTTGCCGACGTTCGGCCGGCCGACGATCGCGACGCGCGATCTCGGCTGGGGCTCGGGGCTCGGGACTGGCGACTCGGCGCCGTCCGGCTCGCCTGCGTCCGAGCTCCGCTGAGCCTCCGAGCCTTCGCGCCTCAGCCGCTTCGACGATCTCGTCCAGCAGCTCGGCGACGCCCTGTGCCGTGCTCGGCGGAAATCTCGAGCGACCGGCTCGAAGCCGAGCTGGTAGAACTCCATCGCCGCGTCGCTGCGCGCGCTTGTCGTCGGTCTTGTTGATCGCCAGGATGACGGGCTGGCCGGTCTCGCGCAGCTCGCGCGCGATCTGCTCGTCGCCCGGACACCAGCCCTTCGCGTCCGTCGACCACGAAGCACCAGCAGATCGGCGCCGACGATCGCGCGCTGTCCCTGCGACGACGAGCTCGTGCAGCGGATCCTCGCTCGCGCCGAACAGGCCGCCGGTATCGAACAGCTCGAAAGCCGACGCCGCGCCAGATCGACCGGCCGCGCGAGCGAATCGCGCGTCGTGCCGGCGATCGGCGCGACGATCGCGCGGCGCGAGCCGGTCATCCGGTTGAAAAGCGTCGATTTCCCGACGTTCGGGCGGCCGACCAGCACGACGGACGGGCGATTTACGCGGCATTCGTCAATGTCAACTTAGCCTCAGCCTTGACAGCGTAAGTCTCACTATCTATAGTATTTACAAGCCGTCAGGAGACCCTAAGCATGATCAAGGTCGACATCGTCAACGAAGTGTCGAAAATCGCCGACATCACCAAGGTCAAAGCCGAGGTGGCGGTCGACGCGGTCTTCGACGCGATGCGGACCTCCATGCAGCGCGGCGAACGCATCGAGCTGCGCGGGTTCGGCGTCTTCCAGGTGAAGCCGCGCAAGCGCGGCATCGGCCGCAACCCGCGCACCGGCAAGGAAGTGCGCATCCCGCCGGGCCGCACGATCCGCTTCAAGCCGGGCAAAGACCTCCAGAACATCGGCTAACGTCGCGTTACACTCGACTCCTCGGATCCCTCGCCGGCGTTCGTCTGGCAGCCGCGTCCGAAGTTTCAGGACCGCGTCTGGCTGCACGTCCTGCTGTTCGTCTCACGATCGTCGACGACGACGCTCGTCGGCGCCGAGCCACTACGCCGGCTTCCTCGCCGATTTCGTCGACCGCGGCCTGCCGATGCCGTTCGCGCGCGCTGCTCCTGCGCGGCCTCTGGTACAGCGGCACCATCCTCGCGATCCTCGGCTGCCACGAGCTCGGCCACTATTTCGCCTGCCGCTATTATGACGTCGACGCGTCGCTGCCGTTTTTCCTTCCGGTCCCGCTGCCTGCTGACCGGCACGCTCGGCGCGTTCATCCGCATCCGCGAGCCGATTCCCGAGCAAGCGGATGCTGTTCGACATCGGCATCGCCGGGCCCGATCGCCGGGTTTCGTCGTCGCCGTGCCGGCGCTGTTCATCGGCCTCGCGATGTCGCACGTCGTGCGCATGCCGGCCGACTTCGTCGGCGCTCGAGCTCGGCGAGCCGCTGCTGTTCAAGCTCGCGTCGCTGGCTGATCTGGGGCACGCCGCCGGACGGCTACTCGCTCAACATGCACCCGATGGCGTTCGCCGCCTGGTTCGGCCTGCTCGCGACGGCGCTCAACCTGTTTCCGATCGGCCAGCTCGACGGCGGGCACATCTCGTACGCCGTGCTCGGGCCGCGAGTCGTCGTACGTCACGCTCGCGATGATCGGCGTCGCCGTCGTGCTCGACGTTACTTCTCGACGAGCTGGATCGTCTGGACGGTGCTGATGGTCGTGATGCTGGTCGATGTTCGGCCGCCATCATCCGCCGGTCGTTCGACGAGCACGTGCCGCTCGATCGCACGCGGCGTCGTGCTGGCGCTCGTCGCGCTCGTGATGTTCGTCCTCTGCTTCACGCCGGCGCCGATCTCGATCGCTCGACGCCATCGGTCGATAGTCAGCAGTCGATAATCGGTCGTCGCTCGTCGAGCTCAGATTGCTCACAGCACGATAGCGGGATCGACGTCGACGATCGTGCGCCGCGCGAGGTCGGGCCGCGCGGCGAGCGCCGCCTGGAGCGCCTCGCGCATCTGCTTCCGGTTCGTGCCCTTGATCAGCAGCTGCGCGCGATACTCGCCGCGCAGCCTGCCGAGCGGCGCCGGCGCGGGCCCGAGCACGCGAAGTCGCCGCGCGCGTCGGCGCGTCCGCACCCGCTGCGCGATGTCCGCCGCATCGTCCATCGCGCCGGCGAACGTGCGCGCGCGGACGACGGTGTTGACGAGCGAGACGAAGCGGCGGATAGCGCATCGCGCGGCGGAACTGCAGCTCGCGCTCGTAGAACGCCGGGTAGTCCTGCCGGCACGCGAGCTGGATGCTGTAGTGATCGGGATAGAGCGTCTGGACGATCGCCTCGCCCGGCTGCTCGCCGCGGCCGGCGCGGCCGGCCACCTGCGTCAGCAGCTGAAACGTCCGCTCCGACGCGCGGAAGTCGGCGAGGCCGAGGCCGACGTCGGCCGAGATCGACGCCGACCAGCGTCACGCGCGGAAAGTCGTGCCCCTTCGCGATCATCTGCGTGCCGACGAGCACGTCGATGCTCGCCGTCGCGGAATCGCGACAGCAGCGCCGTCGAGCGCGCCCTTGCGGCGGATCGCGTCGCGGTCGAGCCGCGCGACGCGCGCGCCGGGCAGACGTCGCCTTCACCTCGGCCTCGACGCGCTCGGTGCCGAAGCCGGCCTGCTCGAGATACGGGCCGGCGCAGAGCGGACACGCGTTCGGCACGCGCGCCGAGTAGTTGCAGTAGTGGCAGCGCGCGCGGCGGGCGTCGCCCTCGCCGTGCACGACGAGCGACACGCTGCAGTTCGGGCAGTCGAGCGTGCCGGCGCACTGGCGGCAGAAGACGGCCGTCGCGAACCCGCGGCGATTCAGCAGCACGAGCGCCTGCTCGCTGCGGTCGAGCCGCGTCTGAATCGCCGTCGCGCAGCGCCCGGCTGAGGATCGACGTCGGGACCCGTCGGCGGCGTACTCCTCGCGCATGTCGACGACGGTGACCGTCGGCGAGCGGCCGATCGAGCACGCGGCGCTCGAGCACGACGCGCTCGTACTTGCCGGTCATCGCGTTGTGGTAGCTCTCCATCGACGGCGTCGCCGAGCCGAGCACGACGAGCGCGCCGGCGCGCTGCGCCGCGGACGATCGCGACGTCGCGGCCGTTGTAGCGCGGGCTCTCCTCCTGCTTGTACGAGCGCGTCGTGCTCCTCGTCGACGACGATCGAGGCCGACGTTGCGCGAGCGGCGCGAACACCGCCGAGCGCGTGCCGACGACGACGTCGATGTCGCCGCGGCGGATGCGCTGCCACTGGTCGTGGCGCTCGCCGTCCGACAGGCCGCTGTGCTGGATGGCGACGCGCTCGCCGAACGCTGTCGCGGAACAGCGCCGCGACCGCCGGCGTCAGCGCGATTTCCGGCACGAGCATCAGCACGCGGCGGCCGGCGCGCGCGACGGCGGCCGCGAGGCGCAGGTAGATCTCGGTCTTGCCGCTGCCGGTGACGCCGTGCAGCAGCGCGACGTGGAACGCGCGCGCGTCGGCCAGCGTCGCGCAGCCGCGTCGAGCGCCGCCGCCTGCTCGCCCGTCAGCCGCCGGTCCGGCCTCGGCCGGCTCCGGCGTCGACGCCGGCCGCTCGGACGGATCGCGATCGACGCGGTCTGCCGCAGGCTCGACGAACGGATCGCGGTCGACGCGCTCGGTGCGTATGCTGACGTAGCCGCGCTGCGCCAGCCGCGGATCGCGTCGGCTGCGATCCCGCGCGCCGCGAGCTCCGCGGTCGGCAAGTCCGTCGGGCGCGCCCGCCAGCAGCTCCAGCGCCTCGCGCTGCTTCGCCGTCAGCTGCCGGCGCCGCCGCGAGCGCCTCGAGCCCGGCGGCGGTGATCGCCGCGACGCGCATCGTCTTGTGCGCGTCGGCGCGGCCGCCGCGCGTCTTCGGCGGCAGCACCGCCGGTGATCGTCTCGCCGGCGCCGGCCGCGTAGTACTCGGCGGTCCAGCGCGCCAGCGCGACGACGTCCGGCGGCATGAACGCCTCGTCGTCGAGCATCTCGCGAATCGGCTTGATGCCGCCGCGCTCGATCCCTCGACGCGTCGCGTTGCGCCGAGCGACGATGCCGGTCACGACTCGCGATCCGAGCGGCACGACGACGCGCGCGCCGACCGCCGGCGCGCGGCCGTCGTCGCGACCGCGATAGGTCAGCAGATCGAGGCCGGGAACGGGAACGGCGACGACGATCAGCAGGTCAACTTCTAGTAGATGGAAGGCTCGAGCGCTGTCGCGATCTCAGACTTCAGACTTGAGCAGCTTCCGGACAAGCTTCATATCTTCCCACACCTCGCGCTTCGAGGACGGATTGCGCAGCAGGTACGCGGGATGGAACGTCGGAATCAGCTTCGCGCCGCGGTAGTCGAACACGCGGCCGCGCAGCCGCGAGATCGGATCGAGCGTTCGCAGCAGCGTCTGCGCGGCGAACTTGCCGAGCGCGACGATGACCTTCGGCTTGATGACGTCGATCTGCTGGAACAGGAACGGCTCGCACGTCGTCGACTTCGTCCGGCTCCGGATTGCGGTTCTGCGGCGGGCGGCACTTGATGACGTTCGCGATGTAGACGTCCTCGCGCGTGAGGTCGATCGCTTCGATGATCTTCGTCAGCAGCTGGCCGGCGCGGCCGACGAACGGGATGCCCTGCACGTCCTCGTCGGCGCCCGGCGCCTCGCCGACGAACATCAGGTCCGCGTCGGGATTGCCGACGCCGAACACGATCTGCTTGCGCCCGAGCGTGTGCAGCTTGCAGCGCGTGCAGTCGCCGATGTCGGTCGCGGATCGCAGTCAAGCGCGTCGGCCGCGCTCTTGAAGACCGGGATCGGCGACGCGTCCGCTGCAGCGTCGGGCATCGACGCCGGCGCGGCCGGCGTCTGCCCGATCGGCGTGCGCCACGTCGGATCGCGGCTCACGCCGGCGACGCCCAGCTCGGCGGCGAATCGCAGATGTTCGGTGAGCTGATCCTGTCCATGAACGTCGGTCGGCCCGAACGTGACGACGGTCCGACTGGAACGCGCGCCGCGGTCGAGCCTGCTCGGCCGCGCCGACGAGCAGCGTCTCGACGCGGTCGAGGATCGCCGCGGCCACGCGCGCCTTGCTCTGCAGCGGCAAGCGTCTCGGCGCCGTCGGGACCGACGATCGTCACGGCGTTCGTGTCGACGTCGAAGCCGGCGTCGGCTCGCGACACGTCGTTGGCGACGATGAGATCGAGCGTGCTTCCGCTCGCGCTTCGCGGTCGCGCGCGCGACCACGTCCTCGGTCTCGGCGGCGAAGCCGACGAGCAGCGGCCCTGCGCCGGTCGGCCAGCGCGCCGCTCGGCCGAGCTCGCCGAGGATGTCCGGCGTCTTCTTCAGCACGAGCGTCAGCGTCTCGTCGCCCTTCGACACTTTCTGCCCGGCGCGGTCGGCCGGCGCGTAGTCGGCGACGGCCGCCGCCATGACGACGACGTCGGCGCGTCCGGCGCGCGCCATCACCGCCCGGTGCATCTCGGCCGCGCCGCGCACGCGAACGATCTCGCCGACCGCCGGCGGCTCGACCGACGTCGGCCCGGCGACCAGCGTCACCTCGCGCGCCGCGGCGCGCGGCCTCGGCGGCAATCGCAAACCCCATCCGCCCGCTCGATCGGTTGCCGATGTAGCGCACCGGATCGACGTCCTCGTAGGTCGGCCCGGCGGTGACCAGCACGCGCTGCCCGCGCAGCGGCCCTTCGCGGCCGCAGCATCGCCTCGGCCGCCGCGACGATCTCGTCCGGCTCGGCGAGCCGCCCCTTGCCGATCCAGCCGCACGCCAGATAGCCCTCGCCCGGCTCGACGAACCGCACGCCGCGCGCCGCCAGCGTGTCGAGATTCTGCCGCACGGCCTCGTGCTCGAACATCTGCGTGTTCATCGCCGGCGCGATGCAGCACCGGCGCGCGCGTCGCCGTGTACAGCGTCGACAGAAAATCGTCGGCGATGCCGTTGGCGAGCTTGCCGATGATGTTGGCGGTCGCCGGCGCGATGAGCAGCAGATCGATCGTCGAGGCCAGCGCGATGTGCTCGATGTCGGCGTTCGCGCCCGGCTCGAACTGATCGGTGATGACGCGGCGGCGCGTGATCGCCTCGAACGTGATCGGGCCGACGAAACGCGTGGCCGACGTGCGTCATGACCGCGACGACCTCGTGGCCGCGCTTCTGCAGGCCGCGCGCGACCTCGACGGCCTTGTAGGCGCCGATGCCGCCGGTGACGCCGAGGGCGATCAAGCATCGATGGACGATCGGTGATCTGGTGATTGGTGAATTGGTGATTCAATCGGTCATCAATCACCCGATTCACCCAATTACTCGATTACCAATTCCTCCTCGTCGATCTTCTCGACCGCCTTGGTGACGACTTCCTGCTGCGCGACGGTGGTCTTCTTGTGCTCGCCGACGGCGACGCGCGGCGTCGAGCCGGCCAGCAGCTGCGCGCGCGCGCGCCGGCGGTGACGACGAACTCGAACGAGTTGGGCAGCTTGCGTCTTGTCAATCATGAAAATGTCCTGACTATGATGTTCGGCGTGCGCCGCGCATGCAGCGCAGCCGCGCCCGCTCGGCGACGACGATGCTGCGCAGCCGATCGACGGCGGCGGTCAGCTCGTCGTTGACGACGACGAAGTCGTACTCGGCGAACGCCGCCACTTCGTCGCGCGCCACCTGCGAGCCGCCGCTGAATCGCCTCCTCGCTGTCCTTGCTGCGGCCGCGCAGCCGCTGCTCGAGCACGGCGAAGGACGGCGGCATCACGAAGACGGCCGTCGTCTCCACGCCGCGGCGCCGCACCTTGCGCGCGCCCTGGACGTCGATGACCAGCACGACGTCGTGCCGGCGTCGAGCAGCCGCTCGGTGTCGGCCGCCGACGTGCCGTAGAGGTTGCCGAAGACGTCGGCCCACTCGAGAACTCGCCGGCCGCGACCATCGCCTCGAACCGTTCGCGCGTCACAAAATTATAGTCCACGCCGTCGGTTTCGCCCTGGCGCGCGCGGCCGCGACGTGTAGGAGCGCGACATCCTCAGGTGCGGCGTCTGTTCGACCAGCCGCTCGACGAGCGTCGTCTTGCCGGCGCCGGACGGCGCCGACACGATGAACAGCAGGCCGCGGCGCCTACTCGACATTCTGGACCTGCTCGCGCATCTTCTCGAGCTCCGCCTTCGCCGCGATGATGAGCTCCGAGACGCGCAGGCCGTCGGCCTTCGAGCCCATCGTGTTCACCTCGCGGTTCATCTCCTGCAGCAGGAAGTCGAGCTTGCGGCCGCACGGCTCGGCGCTGTCGGCGAGCGTCGACCCAGTGCGACACGTGGCCGCGGAACCGCGTCGACCTCCTCGCTGATGTCGGACCGCGCCGCCGATGCGCACGATCTCCTGCGCGACCGCCGTCTCGTCGGCCTGCAGCTCGGTCCGCAGCTCGCGGACGCGCTCGGCGCAGCCGCTGCTCCATCGCCGCGCGCCCCTCGTCGGCCGCGACGGCGATCCGCTCGACGAGATCGGCGACGAGCGTGCGCCGCTGGTCGAGATCGGCGCGCAGGTGGTCGCCTTCGCGCGACGCGCATCGCGTCGAGATCGGCCAGCGCCTGCGTCGACGCGCCTCGCGCGCGCGCGCCGCCACGCTCCGCCTCGGCCGCCTCGTCGGCGTCGGTCTGCCGCTCGCGGATCGTGAGCGCCTGCGGCAGGCGCAGCAGATCGCCGGGCGTCAGCGCGCCGGCGACCAGCCCGCGCGCGCGCGCCTGGTCGAGCGCCGCTTCGAGCGCGCGGCCGAACTCCTCGTTGAACTCGACCTCGACGCCCGGCGTCTGGCGCAGCTGCAGCGAGAGGCTCAGCTCGACGCGCCCGCGCGCGACGCGCCTGCCGACCAGCGCGCGCACGTCGCTCTCGATCGCGGCGAGCGACTGCGGCATCCGCAGCTGCAGATCGAGATAGCGGTGGTTGAGCGCGCGGATCGTCACGGCGATCGTCGCGCGATCGTCCTCGCGCGTCACCGACGCAAACCCGGTCATCGATTTGATCATCGACGCGCACCGATCGCGGCCGTCTCGCGCCTTCCGTGCCCTCGAGCAGCTGCATCTGATACAGCGTCGCGTACGTGCCCGTTCGGCCGCGCGAGCAGCTCGTCGTGCCGGCCGACCTCGACGACACGTGCCGCGCTCGAGCACGATGATCGCGTCGGCGCGGCGAATCGTCGACAGCCGGTGCGCGATGACGAACGACGTCCGGTTCATCATCAGGTTCGCCAGCGCCTCCTGCACCAGCAGCTCCGACTCGGTGTCGAGCGCCGAGGTCGCCTCGTCGAGCACCAGAATCGGCGCGTTCTTCAGCAGCGCGCGCGCGATCGCGAGGCGCTGCCGCTGGCCGCCCGACAGCCGCTGGCCGCGCTCGCCGATCATCGTGTCGTAGCCCTGCGGCAGCGCCGACGATGAAATCGTGCGCGTTGGCGGCGCGCGCCGCCGCCTCGATCTCGCTCGCGCGGCGCCGTCGGCGATCCGTACGCGATGTTGTTCGCGATCGTGTCGTCGAACAGCACGGTCTCCTGCGTGACGATGCCGATCTGCCGCCGCAGCGACGCCAGCGTCACGCTGCGGATGTCGACGCCGTCGATCGAGGATCGCGCCGGCGCTGACGTCGTAGAACCGCGGCAGCAGGTTGACGAGCGTCGTCTTGCCGGCGCCGCTGCGGCCGACGATCGCGACCATCTGGCCGGCGCGCGACCGTGAACGACACGTCGCGCAGAATCCGCGCCGCGGCCATCGTCGTAGCCGAAGCCGACGTCGCGGAACTCGATCGCGCGCTGGAACGGCGCGAGCGGCCGCGCGCGCCGGCTGCTCGTCGACCTCGGTGTGCGTGTCGAGCATCTCGAAGATGCGCTCGGACGCGGCGATCGCCTGCTGCAGGTTCGCGTTCACGCGGCTCAGCTTCTTCGCGGGGCCGTACATCAGGAAGACCGCGGCGATGAACGAGACGAACTCGCCCGGCGTCAGGCGTCCTGCGCGCAATCTGCGCGCTGCCGTACCACGAGCGCCGCGGCCATGCCGACGCCGCCGAGCAGCTCCATCAGCGGCGGCAGGCTCGACAGCGCCGCCGTCACCTTCATGTTCGTGCGGAACAGGTGATAGCCGGCGCGGTTGAACTTCTCCGCCTCGTGCGCCTCGGTGCCGAACGCCTTGACGATGCGGTGGCCGGTGAACGCTTCGGCGCTGATGTGCGAGATGCTGCTCGAGCGCCTCCTGGCTGCGCCGCGTCGTGCGCCGCACGCGCTGGCCGAGGCGGATCAGCGGATAGACGATGAGCGGCGCGCCGGTCAGGCAGACGATCGCCAGCCGCGCGTCGTAGTAGAACAGCAGCGCCGCGAAGCCGACGAGCGCCAGCGACTCGCGCGCGAGATCGCCGGCCGTCTCCGACACCGCCTGCTGCACCTGGCCGACGTCGTTGTTGATGCGCGACAGCAGCTGCCCGGTCGTGCCGCTGCGCGAAGAAGCCGGCGGACTGCCCGAGGATGTGGCGGTACAGCGCGTTGCGCAGGTCCATCACGACGCGCTGGCCGACGTCGGCCATCAGGTACGACGACACGTACGAGCCGACGCCCTTCAGGAGGTAGACGCCGACGATCGCCCCAGGCGATGAACGCGACGCTGCTGCTGCTTGGGCAGGACGTTGTCGAAGATCGGCTTGATCGAGCGCGGCGAGACCGGCCGATGCCGGCGGCGTAGACGATCATGCCGGCGACCGCCCACGCCAGCCGCGCCGCGATACGGCCGCGCGTAGCCGAACAGCCGCCGCAGCGGTCGCGTGGCGCGGTCACGCGCTACCGGTCCTCGTAGCCGTGCGGATGCGTCCGGTGCCAGTCCCAGGCGGTGCCGACGATCGCGTCGAGGTCGGCGAAACGCGGCGTCCAGCGCAGCTCGCTGCTGCGCCTTGTGCGGCGCCGCGTACAGCACCGCCGGATCGCCCGGGCGCCGCGGCGCCGAGCGTCCACGGCACCGGCCGTCCGGTCACCCGCTCGACCGTGTCGATCACCTCGCGCACCGAATGCGGATGGCCGGTGCCGAGGTTGTAGGCGCCCGACCGCCCGTCTCGACGATCGTCTCGAGCGCCCTGACGTGCGCGTCCGCGAGATCGGTCACGTGGATGTAGTCGCGCAGGCAGGTGCCGTCCGGCGTCGGGTAGTCGTCGCCGAACACCTGCAGGCCGCGGCCCGCCGGTCGCCGCCTCGATCGCGCGCGGAATCAGGTGGATCTCCGGCGAGTGATCCTCGCCGATCTCGCCGTCGGGATCGGCGCCGGCCGCGTTGAAGTAGCGCAGCGCGACCGCATGGATGCCGTACGCGCGCTCGAAGTGCGGCAGCGCGCGCTCGACGGCGAGCTTCGTCTCGCCGTAGCTGTTGATCGGCTTCTGCGGATGCGTTTCCGCGATCGGCGTCTCGATCGGCTCGCCGTAGGTCGCGCACGTCGACGAGAACACGAAGTGCGTCGACCGACTCGGCCGCCATCGCCTCGAGCACGCTCAGCGCGCCGACGACGTTGTTGCGGTAGTAGCGCGCCGGCTCGCGCACCGATTCGCCGACGTCGAGGAACGCGGCGAAGTGCATCACGGCGGAGACGTCGTGCTCGCGCGAGCGCCGTCGCGCACCGCCGCCACATCGGTGATGTCGCCCTCGACCAGCTCGCCGTACTTGCACGGCCTCGCGATGGCCGGCGACGAGTTGTCGAAGACGACGACGCGGTAGCCGGCGCGGCTGCAGCGCCTTGGCGGCGTGGCTGCCGATGTAGCCGGCGCCGCCGGTGACCAGGACGGCGCGCGAGTCAGCGGCCAATGGAGAAATAGGTGAAGCCGAGCGCGCGCATGTGCTCGGGCGAGTAGATGTTGCGGCCGTCGAAGACGACCGGCGCCTTGCAGCAGCGTGCGCATCTTCGTCGAAGTCGGGCTCGCGGAACTCGTTCCACTCGGTGACGATCGCCAGCGCGTCGGCGCCGGCCAGCGCGTCGTAGCTCTTGTCGCAGAGCGTGATCCGGTCGCCGAAGATGCCGCCGCGCCGTCGGCGCCGCCTCCGGATCGTAGGCGCGCACGTCGGCGCCGCGCGCCAGCAGCCGCTCGATGATCGGAATCGCCGGCGCCTCGCGCATGTCGTCGGTCCGCGGCTTGAACGCCAGCCCCCACAGCGCGATCGTCCGCCCGCTCACGACTGTCGAAATGCGCCTCCATCTTCGTCGACGCAGCCGCTCCTTCTGGCGGTCGTTCACCGCCTCGACCGCTGCGAGGATCTTGAAGTCGTAGCCCTCGTCGGCCGCCGACTTCAGCAGCGCCTTCACGTCCTTCGGGAAGCAGCTGCCGCCGTAGCCGACGCCGGGAAACAGGAACGACGTGCCGATGCGCCGATCCGCGCCGATCGCCTTGCGCACCTGGTCGACGTCGGCGCCGACGAGCTCGCAGACGTTCGCGATCTCGTTCATGAACGAGATCCGCGTCGCCAGAATCGAGTTCGCGGCGTACTTGCACAGCTCGGCGCTCGCCGTGTTCATCATCATGATCGGCGCGCCGGTCCGCGTGAACGGGCCGTACAGCTCCCTCATCACGCTCGCCGCGCGCGTGTCGTCCTGGCCTCGACGCCGATGACGACGCGATCGGGCTTCATGAAGTCTTCGATCGCCGCGCCCTGCTTCAGGAACTCGGGATTGCTGACGACGCTGAACGGCTGCGTCGTCTCGTGCGGCGATCGGCGTCGCGGACCCGCTTCGCGGTGCCGACCGGCACGGTGCTCTTGTCGACGACGACGGTGTACTTGTTCATCGCGCGGCCGACGTCGCGCGCCACGGCCAGCACGTGCTGCAGATCGGCCGAGCCGTCCTCGCCCTGCGGCGTGCCGACCGCGATGAAGACGATCGTCCGACGCCCGGACGGCCGCCGGCAGGTCGGTCGTGAAGCGTCAGCCGCTCTTCTGCGTGATTGCGCCGGACCATCTCTTCGAGGCCCGGCTCGTAGATCGGCATCTTGCCGGCTCTCGAGCGTCGCGATCTTCGACTCGTCCTTGTCGACGCAGATGACGTCGTTGCCGTTTTCGGCCAGGCACGCGCCCAGCGACGAGCCCGACGTATCCTGTTCCGACGACGGCGATTTTCATTTCACAATAAGATACTGAGTCGGAACGACTTAAACAAGTGCGCGTCCTGATCGATTACCGTCCGGCGCTGCGCGAGCGGAGCGGCGTCGGCGAATACACGCACCAGCTCGTCACGCGCGCTCCTTCGCCGGAGCTCCGGCGGACCCGCCGCCGGCGATCTCGAGCTGACGCTCTTCTCGAGCTCGTGGAAGGATCGGCTCACGCTGCCGCCGCGAGCTCGCCGGCGCGACGCCGATCGATCGCCGCGTGCCCGGTCGCGCTGCTCAACTTCGCGTGGCATCGGCTCGAGTGGCCGCGGCCGAGACGCTGACGGCGCCGATCATTCGACGTCGACGCACTCGCCCATCCGCTGCTGATGCCCGCGCGCACGCGGCGCAGGTCGTCACGATTCACGATCTCAACTTCCTCGCGCATCCCGGAACGGACGCGCGCCGAGATCCGGCGCGACTATCCGGCGCTTGCGCGCGCGCACGCGCGCCGCGCCGACCGGATCGTCGTGCCGTCGCGCTTCACGGCGCGCGAAGTCGAGCGGCAGCTCGGCGTTGCCGCGCGAGCGGATCGTCGATCTGTCCCGCCCGGCGCGCCGGACTGGACGCCGCGGCCAGCCACGCCGAAGGATGGCTACGTGCTGTTCTTCGGCACGCTCGAGCCACGAAAGAATGTCGGCGGGCTGCTCGACGCGTACGAGAGATTGCTCGCAGGCGTCATCGGATGACGGTGCCGGAGCTGGTGCTCGCCGGCAGAGCCGACTGACGATTCGCACCGTGGCTCGAGCGTCTCGAGCGTCCGCCGCTCAAGGGCCGCGTGCGCCACATCGGCTACGTCGATCCGGCGAACCGCCGCGCACTTTACGAAGGCGCGCGCGCTGCTCGTGCAGCCGTCGTTCGAGGAAGGCTTCGGCATGCCGGTGCTCGAAGCGATGACGCGTCGGCGTCCCGGTCGTCGCCGCCAATCGCGGCGCGCTGCCCGAAGTGCTCGGCGACGCCGGACTGCTCGTCGATCCCGGAACAACCCGACGAGCTCGCCGCCGCGATCGCGCGGATGCTGTCCGACGAGAGCGTCGCCGCGGCGTGCGGTTTCCAAAGGGATAATACGCGTCGCGCAGACTTCAACTGGGACAGACACCGCGAGCTCGTCTTCGAAACCTATCGAGCAGGCGATCGATCATCGACGACGATGCGCATCGGCATAGACGCGCGGGAGCTGGCCGGCCAGCCGACCGGCGTCGGCCGGTATCTTGGCGGGCTGCTGCGTGAATGGGCCCGCGAGGGGCACGCGCGCGGCCACGAGTTCGTCCTGTATGCACCCGAGGCTCTGGCGATCGCGCTCGACACACATCGGTTTCGAACGCGGATCATCAGCGCGCCGCCCGGCACGTGGTGGGAGCAGGTCCGCCTCCCGCGCGATTGCGTCGCAGAGACCATCTCGATCGTGTTTTTCGCGCCGGCCTACACGGCGCCGTTCGTCTGACGGTGCCGACGGTCGTCACGATTCACGATCTGTCGTATCATGGCGCATCCGGAATGGTTTTCGATGCGCGAAGGCGCACGGCGGCGGCTGATCACCCGGCACGCGGCGACGCGCGCGCGCGCGGTGATCACGGTTTCGGCATTCTCCCGGCGGGAAATCCTCGACGTATCTTCGATTGCCGCCGGATCGCGTGCACGTCGTGCCGCCGGGCATCGATCGGCCTGCGTTCAAACGCGCGGACCGCGCAGCGAGCCGCGCATCCTGTACGTCGGTTCGATCTTCAACCGCCGGCATGTGCCCGACCTGATTCGCGCCTTCGTGCGCTTGCCCGTCGTCATCCGACAGCGTCGCTCGACATCGTCGGCGACAACCGCACGTTTCCGCGGGAGGACATCGCCTCGCGCGATCGACCTGGGCGGCATGAACGGCCGCGCACGACAATTTCCGTATCTGCGTGCCCGACCAGCTGAGCGAGCTGTACGCACAGGCGCGCGCCTTCGCGTTCCTGTCAGAGTACGAAGGCCTGGGCATGACCCCGCTCGAGGCGCTCGCGGCGGGTATCCCGCCGGTCGTCCTCGACACGGCGGTCGCGCGCGAAACCTGCGGCGACGCCGCGCTCTACGTGCCGCGCGGCGACATCCCCGCAACTACTCGGGCGCTCGAGCTCGCGCTCTTCGACGAGCCGACGCGCGCCCGGATTCTCGCCGCAGCGCCCGCGGCGCTGGCTCGGTACGACTGGCCGCGGGCCGCACGCGAGACGCTCGCCGTTCTCGAGCGCTCAGCGGATTCGATATCGGCGTGATGGCGAACGCGACGTCGGACGGAGCCGCGGTCAGCGTCTCGATCGTCATCGTCAGTTTCAACGCACGCGCGGATCTCGAGCGCTGCCTCGAGTCGCTCCACGCAGCGCGCCGTGCGCGCTCCCCACGAAATCATCGTCGTCGACAACGCCTCGACCGACGGCAGCGCCGACGCGGCGCGCGGCCGATGGCCGGACGTCCGCGTGATCGAGACTGGCGCGAACCTCGGCTTCGCGCGCGCGAACAACATCGGCATCCGCGCGAGCACGCGGAGAGGCGGTGCTCCTGCTCAACAGCGACACGATCGTGCCGCCGGGCGCGATCGACCGCCTGCTGGAGATTCTTCGGCAGCGACCGGACGTCGCGGTCGTCGGCCCGCGGCTGGTGGACGCCACGGGCCGCGCCGAGCTGTCGTTCGGCGCGATGATCGGACCCGTCAACGAGTTCCGGCAGAAGCGCCTCGCGCCAGTCGCCGGTCGTCGAACAGCTCACGCGGCGGCGAGCACTCGCCCGACTGGGTCAGCGGCGCGTGTCTGCTCGTTCGCCGAGCGGACGCCGAAGCGGTCGGGCTGCTCGACGAGCGCTTTTTCATGTACACGGAAGACGTCGATTTCTGCGCGGCGATCCGGGCGCGCGGGCGACACATTCTGTTCACGCCCGACGTCGAGATCGTGCACCTTCGCGGCCGCTCCGCCAGCTCCGCGCCGCAGCCGACCGCCGACGCATATCGGCGCAGCCAGATCGCGTTCTACGAGAAACATCACCCCGCCTGGGTGCCGGTTCTGAAGCTGTATCTCCGTTTGCGACGGTCGTAGCCGACGCGCTTACCTGAAGACGCCGAACGTCCGATATTCCGGACATGAGAGAGACGGATTCGTCCGCCTTCAGCTGGGTGTGCCCGGCGTGCGGCCGGCGCGTGCCGAGGAAGCTGGATGCGTGCCGATGCGGACACGCAAGGCCGGAAGACGGCCAGGCAGCGAGGCCACAAGACGCCGAAGCCCCCTCATCGGGGCACCCCGCGGTAAGACGTGCGGCCGTTCTGGCGGTTGGTAGCGTGATCGCGGGCGCGGCACTCGGCACGGTCTGGATGAACAGGCGGCCCGCGCAATCGACGCCGCCCGCTTCAGCACCGCGTCGGACCATCGCCGTGACGACGCCGGCGAGCGCGCCGCAAGCGGCAGCCCCTGCCGAACCGCCGGCCCTGTCCGCTGAGGAACGGGTCGCGGCGGCCGCGGCCGAAGGAAAACGGCTCGCGGCGCTCCGGGCGGAACACGATGCCGCATCGCTCGAGGACATCATCAGCGCGCGCGATGCCGGCGGTCGTGCGCGTCGAGACGGCGACGGGTTCGGCACCGGCTTCTTCGTACGCGCCCGACACGATCCTGACCAACGTCCACGTGGTGACGGACAACTTGACGGTGACGGTGCGTCGCGCGAACGGGCGAACGTCTACGGCTCGCGTTGAGACGCACCGCGCCCGAATTCGGACATCGCCATCCTTCGCGTCGACCCGTCGGCGGACCAGGCGACCGTCGTGCTCGGCTCCGGCCTTCGCGCGCGCGCCGGGCAGGAAGTGATCGCGCTCGGCTCGCCGCTCGGACTCCAGAACACCGTCACGCGCGGCATCGTGAGCGCGCTGCGCCAGGTCGGCGACGTGACGCTCGTGCAGACCGACGCCGCGATCAATCCCGGCAACAGCGGCGGACCGCTGCTCGATCGATCGGGCAAAGTGATCGGCATCACGACGATGGGCGTCAAGTCGGCGGTGGCGCAGGGCTTGTCGTTCGCCATCGCCATCGATCACGCGCAGTCGATCTGCTGCAGGGTCGGCGACCGCCGCGGGCGAACGGCGACGCCGATCTCGTCGCTTCAACGACGCCATGGCGGCCCCCGGATCGAACGAGGCGGACGCCAACCGCGAGCGGGCGACGCAGCGGTTCACGAGCGGTCGTCGGGCAACTCGCGCGGCAGGCGGACGCGCTCGACGCACGCTGGCGCAGCTTCACGCAGTCCTGCTACGACGGCCGGATCAGCGGCGCGTTCGACCGCGAGTGGTTCGCGCTCTGGGAGCCGCACGCGATGCAGGGAGCGGTCTCGCCAGGCTGCAACAGCTACTTCGCCGATATCCGTCGCGCCGCGGAAGACATCCACGACGGCGGTCGCGGCCGCGGACGAAGCCGCGCGACGGGCGGATGTCTATCCGGGGGCGCGCCGCGACGTGCTGCGACGCGGCCGCCTCGATTACGCCGGCTGGAACAAGTAAACGGCGCGATCGTCGCGGAGGCCGCACGGGGCCGTCAGGTATGATCCAACGGTGCGGATCGGCATCGACGCGCGCAAGCTCCACGACTTCGGCATCGGCACGTACATCCGCAACCTGCTGCGGCAGCTCGCGCGGCTCGACCGCGAGACCGAGTTCGTGCTGCTCTGCCGCGCGCGACGGATCGCGCAGGCGCTCGCGTCGCTCGGCGAGAATTTCCGGCCGGTCGCGGAAGCCGCCGGCAACTACTCGATCGCCGAGCAGCTGCGGATTCCGCTCGCGCTGAGGCGCGAAGGCGTCACGCTGTTCCACGCGCCGCACTACGTGCTGCCGCCGCTCGTCGCGCTGCCGGTCGGTCGTGACGATCCACGACTGCATCCACCTGATGTTTCCGCAGTACCTGCCCAACCGCTTCGCGCTCGCGCTACGCGCGCACGTCGATCGCGCTCGCGGCGCGACGCGCCACGCGCGTCATGACCGTGTCGGAGAGCTCGAAGCGCGACATCCTGCGCTTCGTCGACATCGATCCGGACAAGATCGACGTCATCTACAACGCGTACGACGAGCGCTTCGGCGTCGAGCCGCGCGAAGAGGACGTCGTGCGCGTGCGCGAGCGCTACCAGCTGCACGACGAGTTCGTGCTCTACGCCGGCAACGTGAAGCCGCACAAGAACCTCGAGCGGCTGATCGAGGCGTTCGACCTCGTGCGCAAGCGCGGCCTCGATCACCTGAAGCTCGTGCTCATCGGCGACGAGATCTCGAAGTACGCGGCGCTGCGGCGCGCCGTGCATCAGCATCAGCTCCACAAGTACGTCCGCTTCCTCGGCTACCTGCCGGAAGAGACGCTGGCCGTGATGTACCGGCTCGCCGGCGTGTTCGTCTTTCCGTCGCTCTACGAAGGGTTCGGCCTGCCGCCGCTCGAAGCGATGGCGAGCGGCACGCCGGTCGTGACGTCGAACGTGTCGTCGCTGCCCGAGGTCGCGGGCGACGCGGCGGTGCTCGTCGATCCCGTACGATCCCGCAGGCGATCGCCGACGGCATCTACCGCGTGCTGACCGACGAGACGCTGCGCCGCGACCTGCGCCAGAAGGGCCTCGCGCGCGCGCGGCAGTTCTCGTGGGAGCAGTCGGTCCGCCGCATCCGCGAGATCTACGCGCAGGTCGGCGCAAGTGACGAGTCGCGCTCGTTCACGACTGGCTGACCGGCATGCGCGGCGGCGAGAAGGCGCTCGAGGTGCTGTGCGAGCGCTTTCCCGACGCCGAGCTGTTCACGCTGCGTCCACGTCCGCGGATCGGTGTCGCCGACGATCGAGCGGCTCCGGCCGCACACGTCGTTCGTTCAGCATCTGCCGTTCGTCGCGCGCGTACTACCGCGCACTACCTGCCGCTCTTCCCGACCGCCGTCGAGCAGTTCGACTTCGATCGGTTCGACCTCGTCGTCAGCATGAGCCACTGCTGCGCGAAGTCGATCGTCCGGCCCGGCCGTGCGCGCCACCTCTGCTACTGCCTGACGCCGATGCGCTACGCCTGGGACCAGTTCGACGCCTATTTCGGGCCGGAGCGCATCGGGCCGGCTCGGCCAGCGCGGTGATGCGTCCGGTGATGGCGCGGCTGGCGCGCTGGGACCGCGACACGGCGGGCCGCGTGGACCGCTATGTCGCTATCTCTCATTATGTTGCGGGCAGGATCGGCCGATACTATAATCGCGAGGCGACCGTGGTCTATCCGCCCGTCGACACCGATTTTTTCCAGCCTGACGCCGTCGATCCCGAGCGGTTCGCGCTCGTCGTGTCGGCCCTCGTGCCCTACAAGCGCATCGACCTGGCGATCGACGCCTGCCGCCTGGCGCGGGTGCCGCTGAAGATCGTCGGCGACGGCCCCGAGCGCGCGCGCGCTCGAACGGCGCGCCGACGATTCGGCGCAGTTCCTCGGCCGGCTCTCCGACGAGGACATCCGCGAGCCTCTATCGGCGCGCCGCCGTCGTGCTGCTGCCCGGCGAAGAGGACTTCGGCATCGTGCCGCTCGAAGCGCAGGCGTGCGGACGGCCGGTCGTCGCGCTCGGCTCGCGGCGGCGCGCTCGAAACCGTCGTCCACGGCGAGACCGGGCTGCTCGTCGACGAGCCGACCGCCGAGGCGTTCGCCGACGCGATCGCGCACGCGTCGATCGACCGCCGGTTCGATCCGGCGGCAATCCGGCGCCACGCCGAGCGGTTCGGCCGCGCGCGCTTCGGCGACGAGATGGCGGCGCTCGATGGCGGAGCCGGACCGCATGGTGAACCGGCACAACCGGCTGCTCGTCGCGTTCCACGTCCTGTCCGACGCGCTCCTCGGCGTGTCGGCGTTCATCCTCGCCTACGCGCTGCGGTTCCACACGGCGCTCGCCATCCTGATCCCGATCACCAAGGGCGTGCCGCCGCTGCGGCAGTACATCAACGTGCTGCCGTTCATCGCGGTGCTCGTGCCGCTCGGCTTCCAGCTGCAGGGGCTGTATCGCCTGCGCCGCGGGCGGTCGCGCGTCGACGATTTCTTCGCCGTCTTCGTCGGCAGCATCCTCGCCGTCGTCTTCGGCATCGTCGCCACGCTGTACGTGCAGACCTACTTCGCGACCGACCGCCGACGAGGAGCCGCGGCGCGTTCGAAGTGTCGCAGGCCGTCGTGGGCGCATCTTCCTCGTGCTCAACGTCGCGCTGACGTTCGCGTCGCGCGAGCTCGTGCGCGAGGTGCTCGAGCGGCGCTGGCGCGCCGGCATCGGCCTGAAGCGCATTCTCATCGCCGGATCGGGCGAGCTCGGACGGCTCGTCGCCGACAAGATCCTCGAGCACCGCGAGCTCGGCTATCAGATCGTCGGCTTCGTCGACGACAAGGCGCCGCGGCGATCATCTCGGCTACCGCGGCCTGCCGCTGCTCGGCACGATCGACGAAGCGGCCGAGATCGCCGCGCGCGAGGCGATCGATCACCTGTACGTCGCGCTGCCGCCCGAACAGCACGTGCAGATGCTGCGAGCTCATCGAGAGCACGAGCCGCGAGATGCGTCGACGTGAAGGTCGTGCCCGACCTGCTGCAGGTGATCGCGCTGCGCGCGCGCCTCGAGGATCTCGACGGCGTGCCGGTCATCAACATCAACGACGTCCCGCTGCAGGGCTTCAACAGCGTCGTCAAGCGCGCGCTCGACATCGCGCATCTCGGCGGCCGCGCTCGCTCGTGCTGGCGCATGCCGCTCGGCTGATCGTCGCGCTGCTCGTCAGGCTGACGTCGCGCGGGCCGGTGTTCTACCGCCAGGAGCGGATGGGCCTCGACGGCAAGTCGTTCACGATCGTGCAAGTTCCGATCGATGTACGACGACGCCGAGCGCGAGACCGGACCGGTGTGGGCGCAGCGAAGACGACCCGCGCGTGCACGCCGCTCGGCCGGTTCCTGCGCCGGTCGAACCTCGACGAGCTGCCGCAGCTCTGGAACGTGCTCCGCGGCGACATGTCGATCGTCGGCCCGCGGCCCGAGCGGCCGCACTTCGTCGAGCAGTTCAAGCACCGGATTCCGCAGTACATGCTGCGCCACAAGGTGAAGGCCGGGCTGACCGGCTGGGCGCAGGTGAACGGCTGGCGCGGCAACACGCCGCTCGAGAAGCGCATCGAGTACGACCTGTACTACATCGAGAACTGGTCGGTGCGCCTCGACCTCAAGATCATGTGGCTCACGCTCGCTCAAGGGCTTCTTCCACAAGCATGCCTACTGACCGCCTGTAGACTGATCCACCATGAAAAAACGCGTCGTCATCACCGGCGCGGCCGGCTTCATCGGATCGCATCTCGCCGAAACGCTGCTCGATCGCGACTACTCGGTCGTCGGCATCGACAACCTGCTGACCGGCGACACGGCGAACATCGCGCACCTGGTGAACCGCGACTTCACGTTCATCAAGCACGACGTCACGAACTACATCTACATCGACGGGCCGGTCGACTTCGTGCTGCACTGGGCGAGCCCGGCGAGCCCGATCGACTACCTCGAGCTGCCGATTCCGACGCTGAAGGTCGGCGCGCTCGGCACGCACAAGGCGCTCGGCCTGGCGAAGGCCAAGGGCGCGCGGTTCGTGATCGCGTCGACCTCCGAGGTGTACGGCGATCCGCTCGAGCACCCGCAGAAGGAAACCTACTGGGGCAACGTCAACCCGGTCGGCCCGCGCGGCGTGTACGACGAAGCCAAGCGCTTCGCCGAAGCGATGACGATGGCGTATCACCGCTATCACGGGGTGGACACGAAGATCGTGCGCATCTTCAACACCTACGGGCCGCGCATGCGCCTCAACGACGGCCGCGCCGTGCCGGCGTTCATGTCGCAGGCGCTGCGCAACGAGGACGTCACCGTGTTCGGCGACGGCATCGCAGACGCGCAGCTTCACCTACATCACCGATCTCGTCGACGGCATCATCCGGCTGATGCTCTCGTCGGAGAACGATCCGGTGAACATCGGCAACCCGCGCGAGATGACGATCAAGGAGATCGCGCGAGACGATCATCCGGATGACCGGCTCGAAGAGCAACGATCGTCTACAAGCCGCTGCCGACCGACGATCCGAAGCAGCGCCAGCCCGACATCACCCGCGCGCGCACGCTGCTCAGCTGGGAGCCGAAGGTCCAGCTCGAGGAAGGCCTCGTCAAGACGATCGAGTACTTCCGGACCAAAGTGGGATAGCCGTGTTCACGTTGATCGCGCTGGTCACCGCTCTTCTCGCTGGGGCCGCCTTTCAGCCGAAAGACAATCCCGCGATCGAGAGCGGCACACTGCCCGCCGCGTGGCCGACCGGCGCGCGTTGCCCGGAGCCCGATTTCCAGACGCGCGATTACAACAAAGACTTCGTCATCCTCCGGCAATCGGGCTGCACGAATTTCGAGAAGCCGTTCCTCTATCTCCTGTTCGGACGAGACCGCGCGCTGCTCGTCGACTCCGGCGCGAAGGGCGCCGACGTCGCGACCGCGATAGCCGAAGCGCGTCGCCGCTGGTCCGCCGCCAACGGCGGCCGCACGCTGCCGCTCGTCGTCGTCCATTCGCACGGCCACGGCGACCACACAGCCGGTGACAAGGCGCTCGCCGCCGCTCCGCAGACCACGGTCGTGCCGGGAACGCCCGAGGACGTGCAGCGCTTCTTCGCGCTGCATGACTGGCCTGCCGCTGCCGGCACATACGATCTCGGCGATCGGATCGTCGACATCGTTCCGATTCCAGGGCACGAGCGCGCGTCGATCGCCATTTACGATCGGCGGACGGGCATTCTCTTAACCGGCGATACGCTCTACCCGGGCCGTCTGTACGTCAGAGACGCCCCGGCGTTCACGTCGAGCGTCGATCGCCTCGTCGAGTTCTCGCGCGACAAGGTCATCACACACGTGCTCGGCGCGCATATCGAGAACATGCGCACGCCTTACCGCGATTATCCGGAAGGGACGACGTCGCAACCCGACGAACACGCGCTCGAGCTCGGACGCGCGCAGCTGCTCGAATTGCAGGACGGGCTGCGGAACATGCACGGAACGGTCGTGCGGCGGGCATTCCGGGATTTCACGACATGGCCGCTGCCTTGATCAAATGGAGCTCTTCCAAGTAGACGACGACGGCCGTCTGTTCATTTCACCCGCGATTGAACGCTGGGACGATCTCGACGCGTGCGGCATCGACGTCGTCATCGATCTCGAGGGCGGCCTCGATGCGGGCGTGCCCACCGTCTGCGAGCGTTGCTTATACGTGTATTTCCCAATTGACGACGACGACCAACGGCTGCCCACGTTGACCAAACTGCGCGCGATTGCGGCGATGGCGGCGACGCTTATTCGCGAGGGCCACGTGGTGCTCTCGCACTGCGGCATGGGCTACAACCGCTCGGCGCTGGTCGCCGGGCTCATCCTCGTCGAGCTCGGCATGAGCGGCACCGAGGCGGTCGCCCGCCTTCGCGAGCGGAGACAGGGTGCGCTCTTCAACCCGAACTTCGCGGAATGCCTGGAGCGGATGGGGCGTAAGGATCGCTTGACGCCTTAACGGGCTGGTGTTACCAACGCACCTGCATGTAGCCGGCAAGCGTTACGCCGAAGCTGTTGCTGAACTGCTGATATTGCGGCGAGTTCACGACCGAAATGACATCGCGCGGGTTGAAATGGCTGGTGACGTTGAAGAACTGCATGCCGAGGTCCATCTTGCGGCCGAAAAGATCGAAGGTCTTGAACGCAGTGATGTCCGCGGAGAAATAGGTTGGAAACCGTTGACTGTTCGGGTCGCCGGCGTAGTGCTGAAACACATCCTGAGCGGAATACGGAAAGCCGGTCCGCCATTCGACAGCCGGCGAGATGACGGCGCTCATCGGGAGCGAGAAGGTCGCCCAGCCGCGGAGCCGATGCGGGACGTCGGCGGCGATCGGGGCGCGTCCTCCAGGCTCGAGAAGCGGCGCGTCGAAGTTCGTGAAGAGCGACCCGAAATCGTTCACGTCGCCGACGGATGACGAACGCACGTAACTGATGAAAATCTGCGAATCGTTCACCCACGTCTTGCGCACCGATAGCTGCAGCTCGCGGTAGTGGCTCTCCCCCGTTCCTTCCAGCGCGGCGGCGCCGCCCTCAGGAGGCACGTCGACCGTCGGCAGCTTCAGTCCGAGTCGCTGGCGGATGGCCGCCTGCAACTCGAGCGTTGGGGTCAGCCGATGTTCGATTTCGACCGCAACCGCGTCGGCGCGAGGGAGCGGAAGCGGCAGGATCGTCGGCCGGTACATCACGCTGCGAATCACGGCACCGGTCGACGCATCAAACGTCGTATCGGTGCGTGACGGAAACTGACCGAACGCCTCGGCCGCAAGCGGCGCGCGTCCCACGTAGCGTCCTACGCTGCCACGTATCGTGGTGCGCCCCACCGAGTCCACGGCGTAGCGGAGCCCGACGCGTGGGCTAGGGACGATCGTTTCCGACGTTCCACCGCCATCGACGCGCAGCCCCGCATCGATCTGGAGATGCTTGTTCACATCCCAGAGGTCCCGCAGCCCGGCGCCCTCGTACGTCTCCTGCGGGTCCAAGGCGCCGGCCCTGCCGAACTCGATGAGCCGGACGAGCTGGCCGCTCGAGTCCTTGATTTGAATGGTCTGATCCAATAGGGTCGCGCGCATCGATCGATGATGGACGCTGCCGCTGGCGGACATGCTGTGGATACCGAACCACGAAACGCCCGCCCGCTCCCAGCTGATCGACGCGACCTCGCGCTTGCCCGACGCGTCGACTTTGGAAAACCAGTTTTGCGCCCATCCTTCCGGCGTGAGGATCGCGTCACCGCTGCCGGTCGCACCCAGCGTGTTCTGGTGCGACACGGCTCCCACACGCACGGTGAGGAGATCGCGCGGCGTCAACACGAGCCGATCCGTCAGGCCGCCGAACAGGTCGCGCACGTCCACGTCGGGCACGGTGCCTTCGGGCCTGAGCGTGCTGAGCCCCGACGACGTGGTCGTCGCCGGCGCGAACAAGCCTTCAAAGGTGATGGTGTGACGCGTCGATGGCTGCAGATCGAACCGCCCGAACGAGGTGATGCCCGTGGTGCCGATGTTCGGCACGCCGGATGACCCGGTGACGCCGGGCACCGGCACGCGCTCGAAATTGAATTCGGTCGATGCGAAATACCGCGCGATGCCCACATGACCGCTCACATAGGCGCGCGGAAAGAAGGCTTCAATCTGGCCGAGCCCGAGACGGCTCAGACGCGGCCGCGGGATAAACCCCTGAATGCCCGCCTTGAACTGGTCGCCGCCGGGCGTCGTCTCGATCGAGGCGACCGAGCCGAGGACATCTCCGAAGGCGGCCGACACGGGTTCTCGGAGCACCGCCATCCCTCGCACGCTCTCGACCGGCAGATCGATGTTCGTCGTGCCGCTCACCGGATCGGTAACGTCGAAGCCGTCGATCCACAGCGACGACTCGTGGGGCCGCGCGCCGCCGATTCGCAGAAGCCCGTCGCGGCCGCGGACGACCGCCGGAAGAAGTGGAAGCGACTGCAGGATCCGGGGCCGAGCCGTGGGCAGCCGCTGCGCGAGCGGCGCCGTCATCGTGCTCCCAAGGTGTTCCATCGACGCGCCCGCCGACGTGAGCACCGATGCCACGACCTCTGTCGTCGCGGTGGCCTTCGCGAGCGCGAGCACCACGCGCCCTACATCTGCGGGCGCGATGTGCGCTGTTTCGAACCCGTCGAGCGATACCTCGATCACATCGCTCGGCTCGGCGGCCGGCAGCACGAACGCACCATCGAGGCCGGTGTCGAGCGTCGCAACAACGGCTTCGCCCCGGCGCACGTCGATGTGCGCGCCTGGCAACGGCAATCCCGTCTGGTCGACGACGACGCCTCGCGTCTGGGCGAGAGCCGGCGCTGCCGCGAGCGCGCCGAGCACGGCCGAGCACAGCAGTACCCGGATCGCCACGCTGCCCAGGAGGTTTGCCATCTGAATTGGCATAAGAGTAACGGATAATCCTTGCCGTGTACCCGCCCCGCGCCTGTCGCATCGCAGTATTTCTCTCGCTCGTGCTCCTAAGCCGTGTATCGGTCACTTGCCAACGTCCCGTTGAGGGCGATGCGGCGAGCATGAACGCGCAATTGCCCACCGTTTCACCGCTGACGGCGCTCAATTACACGCCGCCGACTCTAGGCGAACGCTGGGACTGGATCGTCGAGGGGACAGTCGGTCCGCGCAGCCTTCTCATCGTCGGTCCGCTTTCGGCAATCTGGCAGACAGGGTTCAATACACCGTCGGAATGGGGCCAAACGTGGACGGGCTTTCAGAAGCGGTATGCCGAACGAGAGGCGGACGTCGCGATTTCGAGTTCGATCGAGGCGGGGCTCGGCGCAATCTGGGGCGAGGATCCTCGCTACGTGCCCTCAGGCAGGCGCGGGATATGGCCGCGCGCGCGCTATGTCATCAAAACGGTTTTTGTCGCACAGCGGCGCGACGGACACCTCGCGCCGGCGTGGGGACGTTACGCCGGAAACGTGCTGAATAACGTCATCGAAAATGCGTGGCTGCCGCCAAGCATTACGTCGACGAAGGACACGATTTCCCGCAGCGCGCTCGGGTTCGCCGGACGGCTCGGCGGCAACGCCTGGGACGAATTCTGGCCTGACGTGTACAAACGGCTGCGGAAGCAGCAGTGACCGACCCGTTTCAGCTACGGAGCGCCGGCCGGCTCGGCGGCGAATCGCTCAGCGGCGCGCGCCTTCGCCCGGGCCGCGACTTCCTCACGATTATGCGGCGCCGCCGTCGTCTGCAGCGAGTCGATCAGACGGCGAGCCACCAGGAACGTTTCGTCGATGGCGCGGTCGAAGGCCGGCGTATTCGCTTTCGACGGCTTCGTGAAGCCGCTCAGCTTGCGGACGAACTGCAGCGACGCCGCGCGGATTTCCTCATCGGTCGCCGGCGGATCGAAGTTGAACAGCGTTTTGATGTTGCGGCACATTGTTTACCCCACTCGCTAGGGCCCCACCCCCAGCTCGTTCCCAGACCTCGCGCTCGAGCGTAGACTCTCGCGCTCGGGCCACGCTATCGCGTCAGCTTCCGGTACTTGATCCGGTGCGGCTGGTCGGCGGCCGCGCCGAGGCGGCGCTTCCGGTCGGCCTCGTAGTCCTGGTAGTTGCCCTCGAACCAGACGACCTGGCTGTCGCCCTCGAACGCCAGCATGTGCGTCGCGATGCGATCGAGGAACCAGCGATCGTGGCTGATGACGACGGCGCAGCCGGCGAAGTTGAGCAGCGCCTCTTCGAGCGCGCGCAGCGTGTCGACGTCGAGATCGTTGGTCGGCTCGTCGAGCAGCAGCAGGTTGCTGCCCTTCTTCAGCAGCTTCGCCAGGTGCACGCGGTTGCGCTCGCCGCCCGACAGCGTCCCGACCTTCCGCTGCTGCGCGCCGCCCTTGAAGTTGAACCACGACACGTAGGCGCGCGACGCGACCTTCCGCTTGCCGAGCTCGATCTCGTCGTGGCCGCCGGAGATCTCCTCCCACACGGTCTTGTTCGCGTCGAGCGCGTCGCGGCTCTGATCGACGTAGCCGATCTGCACCGTCTCGCCGATCTTGCAGCGTGCCGGCGTCCGGCTTCTCCTGCCCGGTGATCATCCGGAACAGCGTCGTCTTGCCGGCGCCGTTCGGGCCGATGACGCCGACGATGCCGCCGCGCGGCAGCGTGAAGTCGAGGTCGTCGATCAGCAGGTTGTCGCCGTAGCCCTTCTTCAGCTTGCGCGCCTCGACGACGACGTCGCCGAGGCGCGGGCCGGGCGGGATGTAGATTTCGGCCGTCTCGATCTTCTGCGCGGCGTCCTCGCTGCAGCAGCTCCTCGTACGCGTTCAGGCGCGCCTTGCCCTTGGCCTGGCGCGCGCGCGGCGACATGCGGATCCATTCGAGCTCGCGCTCGAGCGTCTGCTGGCGCTCGCGTCTCGGCCTTCTCTTCCTGCTGCGAGCCGCTTCTGCTTCTGCTCGAGCCACGACGAGTAGTTGCCCTCCCACGGGATGCCGCGGCCGCGATCGAGCTCGAGAATCCAGCCGGCGACGTTGTCGAGGAAGTAGCGATCGTGCGTGACGGCGACGACGGTGCCCGGGTAGTCCTTGAGGAAGCGCTCGAGCCAGGCGACCGACTCGGCGTCGAGATGGTTGGTCGGCTCGTCGAGCAGCAGCAGGTCGGGCGACTGCAGCAGCAGCCGGCACAGCGCGACGCGGCGGCGCTCGCCGCCCGAGAGCGTCGTGACGTCGGCGTCGGGCGGCGGCAGGCGCAGCGCGTCCATCGCGAGCTCGAGCTGCGAGTCGAGGTCCCAGGCGTTCGACGGCGTCGATCTTGTCCTGGAGCTTGCGCCTGCTCGTCGAGGACCTTCTCCATCTCCTCGGGCGACAGATCCTCGCCGAGCTTCGCGTTCACCTCGTCGTAGCGCGTCGAGCAGCGCCTTGGTGGCGGCGACGCCTTCCTCGACGTTGCCGAGCACGGTCTTCGCCGGATCGAGCCGCGGCTCCTGCTGCAGGAAGCCGACGGAGATGCCGTCGGCCGGGAAACGCCTCGCCGATGAAGCTCGTGTCCTCGCCGGCCATGATCTTCAGCAGCGAGCTCTTGCCCGCGCCGTTCAGGCCGAGCACGCCGATCTTCGCGCCGGAATAGAACGACAGCCAGATGTCTTCGAGCACTTTGGCGTCGGGAGGATGGACCTTCCCGAGACCCTTCATGGTGTAGATGAACTGAGGCATAGGAAACGTGTATTGTACATTCGGTGCGGCGCATTCTCCACATCGACATGGACGCGTTCTACGCGTCGGTCGAGCAGCGCGACAACCCGGCGCTGCGCGGGCAGCCGCTCGCCGTCGGCGGCCAGCCCGAACGACGCGGCGTCGTCGCGGCCGCCAGCTACGAAGCGCGCGCGTTCGGCGTGCACTCGGCGATGTCGATGGCGCGGGCCGTCCGGCTGTGCCCGTCGCTCGTCGATCGTGCCGCCGGACTTCGCGCGCTACAAGGCCGCGTCGAACGCGGTGTTCGCGATCTTCCGCGAGGTGACGCCGCTCGTCGAGCCGCTGTCGCTCGACGAGGCGTATCTCGACGTCACCGAGAACGCCTGGGGCGAGACGCTCGCGACGCCGGTCGCGCAAGCGGCTGAAGGCGCGCATCCGCGCGGACACGGGACTGACGGCGTCGGCCGGCGTCGCGCCGAACAAGTTCCTGGCGAAGATCGCGTCCGGCTGGAAGAAGCCCGACGGCCTGACCGTCATCAGCCCCGAGCGCGTCGAGCCGTTCCTTCAGCAGCTGCCGGTCGACGCGCTCTGGGGCGTCGGACCGGTCACGGCGAAGAAGCTGCGCGCGCGCGGCATCGAGCGGCTCGTCGACGTCCGCGCGGCCGATCCGCAGCTGCTGCGCGACACGGTCGGCAGCCTCGCCGACTGGCTGCGGCAGCTCGCGAACGGCGTCGACGACCGCCCGGTCGTCGCCGAACCGCGAAGCGAAGTCGTCGGGCTCCGAGAACACGTATCCGGAGGACCTGACCGATCTCGACACGATCCGCGCCGAGATCGCGCGAGATGGCGGCGCACGCGGTCGGCTGGCTGGTCGCGGCGTCAGCTGCTCGCGCGCACGGTCACGATCAAGGTCCGCTACGCCGACTTCACGACGATCACGCGCAGCCACTCGGCGCCGCCGACGCGCGACGAAGTCGGACGTGGTCGCGCGCGCGGTGCGGCTGCTCGACAAGACCGACGCCGGCCGGCGGCCCGTGCGCCTGCTCGGCGTCAGCGTGCATAATTTCTAGGCAACGAGACAGCGTCGAGCGACGGCGATCGCCTCCCTTTTGGCGAATCAATCGGTCGCGGCGCTGTGTCGCAACGAGAGAACCCCGTGACGGACACCTGGAACCCGGCGCAGTACGAGAAGTTCCGAAAAGAGCGCGAGCAGCCCTTCGCGGATCTGCTGGCGCTCGTTCAACCCACGCCGGCGATGCGCATCGTCGATCTGGGATGCGGCACCGGCAGGCTCACACGCAGGCTGCACGACGGAGCTCAACGCGCGAGAAACCCTCGGCATCGACCGGTCGCCGCGCATGCTCGAGGTGTCGAGGAGCGACGGCGGGTTGCGCGGACTGCGATTCGAAGTGGGCGACATCAGCGAGTTCTCAGCCGCCGGCACCTTCGACCTGGTGTTCTCGAACGCGGCGTTGCACTGGGTCGAGGATCACGCCGCGCTGATCGCGCGGCTCGCGGCGGCGCTCGCTCCCGGCGGCCAGCTCGTGTTTCAGGTGCCGGCGTCGCACGACGATCCGTCGCACACCGTCGCGGACGAGCTCACCGCCGTCGAGCCGTTCGCGGCCGGATTCAGCGGCTGGCAGCGTCCGCAGCCGGTGCTGACGCCCGAGGCGTACGCGCGTCTGCTCTATCGAACGCGGCTTCACCGAGCAGCACGTGCGCCTCGTCATCTATCCGCACGTCCTCGAATCGCGCGACGATGTCGTCGAGTGGATGAAAGGCACGCTGCTGACCGAGTACGAACGTCATCTGCCGCCGGAGCTGTTCCCGGCGTTCATGGACGCGTACCGCTCGCGGCTCCTCCCGCGCTCGACGCGTCGCGGCCGTTCTTCTTTCCGTTCAAGCGGATCCTCTGCTGGGGCCGACGCGGTCCCTCACGCTGAAGGGCCGGCGGGTACAATGGGAAAATCGGTCGTTCAATAGGAGACCTATGCTGAAGGGCACGCGCGACGGAATTCTGAAGAAAGTGCAGCCGGTGAGCATTCACGGGCAGGTCTCGTGGGACATCTTCTTCACCGACGTCGATGATCTGCAGGGACAGACGCATGTTGCGCGTCTCGGTCCGGAGGCGATCGTCGGCCGGAACCTGGAGCCTGGCGATCGGATTCAGGTGGAGTATCTCGTCGGCGTCGCCGTCAAGGTCACCCGTGTCGTGACCGCCTAGCGAGCCTGCTGTTCGATCCAGGCGAGCGCCGCAAGATATTCGGACCGCAGTTCCTTGCGACGATCGGTGAAGCGATGGTTGCTCGCGTCGATCAGCACGAGCTTCTTCGGCGCCTTCGCTCGCGCGTCCAGCTCGCGATAATCCGACTCGGGCACGTACTCGTCCTTCCTCGATTGGAGCATCACGAGTGGCAGCGGAGAGACTGACGCGACGTAATCCTTCGCCGCGAACGACGGTTCGCGCAGATCGGTCTTCGTAATCCACGACGTGAAATCGGTCCATTTCCACGCCAGCTCGGCGATCGGCGGCACACCCATCGTGACCACGCCGCGCAGCCACGCGTGGTTCGTCGGCGACGAGGCCGCGAGAACCGCCAGCGCGGCGCCTTCCGAGATGCCGGACACGATCACCGGTTCGACGAGCAGCTTGTTCGAGCGCAGCCAGGCCGCCAGGGCCGAATAATCGGCCGGCGGATCGGCCGGTTCCAAATGCGTTTTGCCGAGCGTAAACGCAGACAGAGTACTGCCGCACGTTGACGCCGACCACCACGTACCCTTCCGCCGAGAGAAATTCCGCCATCGCGACCCCGACCCCCACCCAGCCGACGTCGCCGCTCCCCATGATCACGGTGCCCTTGGGCGGACCCTGGGGCCGATAGATCGTGGGCGTGAGCGTTTTTCCGCTGAGCGAAAAGTTCGTCGCTTGACCAATGACGCCGTGGACGACGGACCCGGAGACAAGAACGGCTGCGAGCAGCAGCGCGAGCCGCCTCATGGCTCGACGACCGCGAGGTGCGGAAGAAAGTGCGTCACCCAGGTAAGCGACGCCTGCAATTCGAGATACAGCGGCTCCCTCGCATCCGTGAAGCTGTGGTTCTTCGCGCGAATCGGCTTCAGCTGCCGAAGCGCGAATCGGGGCCAAGCAGCCGTCGAGCCTCTTCGGCCGGCAAGTAATCGTCGTGAGTCGACTGGATGATGGACAAGGGCAGGTTGCGCAGCCGCGGCAGGTACTCGTAATTGTCGAGCATCACGAGCTCCGGCGGTTCCTGGGGCGCCTTCCGCTTCCGTTTCAACCGGTGCACGTACTCTTCCTCGCGCGTCAACGCGACGGCGACGACGCCGGCGAGCGAGGGCTGAAGGGCCGGCTCGCCCGCAGCCGCGACCGCAAGGCCCGATCCCCGCGATACCCCGACGAGAATCGTCGGTACCTCGGCGGCGATTCCCATCCGTGCTTTGGCGGCGCTGATGATGCGCGCGTAGTCGCGCGCCACGTCGGGCGGGGTCGTTTCGTGCGTGTGCCGCACGAGGTGCCGCAGATAGTTCGGCGCGCTGAAGCCGACCATCGGATAGCCCCAGCGACTCATGCGCTCGAAGGCGTCGCGATCCTTTCCGCGCCAGCCGCCGTCGCCGGTCGCGTACAGAATCAGCGGATGCGAGGCGTCCATCGCGCACGGCCTCGAGAAGTGAAGGTCGAGCGCGTGGTTGTCGTCGAACACGATCTCCCCGTCGATCCGCAGGGGCGCGGCCGGGTCGAGCGGCGGCATCCGGTGGGCGCACGACGAGAGCGCCGCGGAGATCGAGACGACGGCCGCCAGCCGGCGCATCATGGGACACGCTCGAGCCGCACGGCGCGCAGCTCGATGCGCGCAACCGGCGCTTCCCCGTTTCGCGGCGCCGCTTCGATCGCGTCCACAACCGCCATGCCGTCGACGACGCGGCCGAACGCCGTGTAGTGCCGTCGAGCGCAGGTGCAGCCGCCGTGCAGATGAAGAACGACGTCGTCGCGCTGTCCGGCGCATCGCCGCGCGCCATCGACACGATTCCCTTCACGTGCTTCGTGTCGTTGAACTCCGGCGCGAGATTGTGGACCAGCTTCTGCTGCTTCTCGGTGAGCGGCGCGGCGCGGCTGGAGAGCGCGCCGGTCTGGATCACGAAGCCGGGCGCGACGCGATGAAAGGCCGTCCCGTGTGAACACGCCGGCCGCCGCCAGGCGCAGGAACTGGCGGACGGTGTCTGGCGCCTTGTCCGACGAGAAACTCGATCGTGATCGGGCCCGCGCTGGTGTCGAGCACGGCGCGATACGTCGCCAGGTCGTCGGGCGATTCGTTGACGAACGGCTCGGCGCGGCGTGTCGCGAATCGCGACGTGGCGGATCTCGACGCGCTCGGTCGCGAGGCCCTTCTCGTCGACGGGCGTCTCGGAGATCTTCTGCAGCACGTCGATGCCGTCAGAGACGTGGCCGAACACGTGAATATTGCCCGTCGAGCGCCGGCTGATCGGCCAGCACGATGAAGAACTGCGCGCCGGCGCTGTCGGGCTTCCCGGGGACGAGCACGGCGGCGACGGAGCCGCGCGTCATCTTCGGCGCGCGCGCGTCGGCCTTCACGGCGTTCAGCCCGCCCGTGCCGTACAGCGCGCGCTTGGCCGGATCCTTCGACAGCGGATCGCCGCCCTGGACCATGCCGTACTTCACCATCGGTGGAAGATCGTCCCGTCGTACGCGCCCTCGCCGGCCAGCTTCGTGAAATATGGCGGCGTAATTTGGCGCGGTCTCCGGCGTGAGATCGATGACGAACGTGCCGGCCGACGTTTCGACGACCGCCTGCTTCGGCGGGCTGCTGCGCCGTCGACGCCCGGACCAGGCCGAACGCCGCCACGAACACGCGACTGCCCACTTCATCCGGCAGTGCTCGGCGCATCGATGATCCGGCGCGCGTGCCAGATGTAGTGAAAGCCCGATACGAGCGTGATCGCCAGCGACGCGTACACGAACAGGTCGAACGACGATCGAATGGTACCCGAGATAGTTGAACAGCATCGCGACGACCGCCGTGACGATGTAGGTCGCCGTCGCGATTTTGCCGAACATCGACGGGCTGAACGTGCGGCGTCCGATCGCGAGATTCACGATCGCCACCGTCAGCACGATGCCGACGTCGCGGCTGATGATCAGCACCGTCAGCCAGACCGGCAGGCGGTTCGCCAGTCCGAGATCCGGCAGCGTCAGCACGACGAACGTCGTGACGAGCAGCAGCTTGTCGGCCATCGGATCGAGCCAGGCGCCGAGGCTCGTCTTCTGCCCGGCCCGTCGCGCGATCAGGCCGTCGAGACCGTCGGTGACGCCGGCGGTCACGAAGACGACGAGCGCCCAGCCGAGATGGCCGTAGACGACGAGGATCACGAACGCCGGGATCAGCAGCATCCGCAGCAGCGTGAGCTGGTTGGCGAGCGTGAGCGCGGTCATTGCCGGCGATCCGTCACGATCGGAACGCCGGCCAATGCCGCCAGGCGATCGATCGCCGCGACGGCCTCCGCGCCGGTGACCGGCCGTCGACGGTTGAAAGCTGCCGTCGGACGCCGTCTTCATCACGCCGGCTGCCACGGCGACCGAGGCGGCGGGATACGCCAGATGCCCGGCCGCGAGATCAGGTGAACTTCATGCGCGCGGATTCCCACGCATTCCCTTTCGAGCCGCCGGTCGCGGCCACGCGCGAGAGCAGGCGCGCGACGACCTGCGCGAGATCGATGCGGCGGACGATCGGCGCGCGGCTGGAACGCGTGGTTCGCGAACGGCTCCATCACGCCGGCGCGCGCACCGCCATGATCCAGGTCGCCGCCCAGTGGTCGCGGACGTCGGTGATGAGCGACAGCGTCGGCCGCGACTGCGCCTGGAGCAGCGGCGCGAGCCGGACGCCGATGAGCGCCGCCAGATCGCGCGCGCGTGACCTGCGGCGCCTCGTCGATCGCGCGGTACTCGGCCGGCAGCCGCGCCAGCTCCATCCGCTCGCGAACGCCGTCGAGCCGATGCTCGACATCGGCGTTCGGCTCGATCGCGAGCGCGTCGCCATATGCCTTCGCCGCGGCGTCGAGCTCGTCCCTGCTCTCGAGAATCTCGCCGATCTGCTCGAGCGATTTCGCGTCGCGCGGGATCGAGCGCGACGGCCTGCCGGAAATGCTCGAGCGCGGCGTCGTTCGCGCCGCTGCTGCCGCTCGACGGCCGCCAGCTCGCGATACAGGAACGGACTGTCGGGCGAGCTCGCGAGCGCGCCGTGATAGCTGCGGATCGCCTCGTCCGCATGCCCCGCTCGCGCCGCCTCGCGCGCGCGCAGCCAGATTCCGCTCGACGCCGCGGAACTTCAGGACTTCGACGCGCCGCTCACGTCGGTCGAGCGCCGGGTCGGCCGCCAGCGCGGCCTCGAACGCGGCGAGCGCGTCGGGCTCGCGGTCGAGCGCCATCGAGCGCCTGGCCGCGGCCGACGAGCGCGGACGCGTACGCCGGCTCGTGCTGCGAGCGCGTTGTCGAAATGCGGGAGCGCCGCCTTGGCGTCCTTGCGCGCGAGCTCGACGTAGCCGAGCGCCGCTTCCGCCGGAAAGAATGCCGGCGACGCCTTGAGCGCGATCGACAACTCGCGCTCGGCGGTCTTCAGATCGCCGGCCTGGAGGAACCGCCAGCCGCGCGCCTCGGCCGCCGCCATCGGGCTCGTGGCCACCGCCGCCGGAATCGCCGGCTCGATGAACTCGGGGAACTTCGGCGTCGTCACCGTCGGCAGCGGGACGGCTTTCGGCGCGCAGGCGCTGGCCAGGACGACGGCGAGCAAGGAGCGCCCTTCGCATCGAATCGATTTTACTTCGGCGCTCGGGTTGAGGCGGGCGGCGAGCCGGCGCGGCACGTCGGCGACGATCGACACGCGGCCGTCGCGCGTCTCGTAGGTGACGACCCGGCCGTGGCGGTACACGCGGGCGATCCGCTCGCGGTCGGCAGGGTCCGTCGGGATCGAACGTCAGCGTCACCCGGCGCACGTCGAGCGCGAGGCGCGAGGCGATCGTCTCGATCAGCTCGTCGATGCCCTTCCGCTCGAGCGCCGAAATGCACAGCGCGGCGGGATCCTGCTCCTGCAGCCGGCGCCGCTCGTCCGGCGTGAGCTGCGTCGCACTTGTTGTAGACCTCGAGCAGCGGCACGTCGGTCGCGCCGACCTCCTCGAGCACCTCGCGGACCGCGGTCATGCGGCGGTCGCGGTCCGCGGCCGCCGCGTCGATGACGTGCAGCACGAGATCCGCGTCGGCCACCTCCTCGAGCGTCGCGCGAAACGCCGCGACGAGCGCGTGCGGCAGCCGATCGATGAAGCCGACGGTGTCCGACACGAGCAGCTCGCGGCTGTCGGGCAGCCGCACCTGGCGGACGAGCGGATCGAGCGTGACGAACAGCGCGTTCGACGCTTCCGCGTCCGCGCGCGTCAGCACGTTGAACAGCGTCGTCTTGCCGGCGTTGGTGTAGCCGACGAGCGCGACCGTCGGCACCGACGCCTTGTGGCGCCGCTCGCGCAGCTGCGCGCGCCGCTGCCGCACCTGCTCGATGTCTTCGGAGATCGCGTGGATGCGCGTGCGGATGCGCCGGCGATCGGTCTCGAGCTTCGTTTCGCCGGGGCCCCGCGTGCCGATGCCGCCGCCGAGCCGCGACAGCGCGGCGCCCGCGCCGACCAGCCGCGGCAGCAGGTACTTCAGCTGCGCGAGCTCGACCTGCAGCTTGCCTTCGCGCGTCCGCGCGCGCCGCGCGAAGATGTCGAGGATCAGCTGCGTGCGGTCGACGATCTTGCGGCCGACCGCCTCTTCGATTTGCCGCAGCTGCGCCGGCGTCAGCTCGTTGTCGAAGATGACGACGTCGACGTTCAGTCTCGGCGCACGACGCCGCCAGCGTCTTGACCTTGCCGGCGCCGAGAAACGTCGACGGGATCGGGCTTCGGCCGCTCCTGCAGCACGCGCAGCACGCACCTCGCGCGCCGGCCGCCTCGGCGAGGCCGGCCGAGCTCGTCGAGCGATCGCTCGGCATCGAGACGTCGCGCGTGGCCGGCGATCAGACCGACCAGCGCCGCGCGCTCGTCGACGCCGGCTACGCGCGCTGCCGCAGCCATGCCTGAATCTCGTCCCATGAAATCGCGCCCGCCCGCACGAGCGCCGGCGCGATCGCCGTCACGTCGACGATCGTCGACGGCGGCCGCCGCGCGTCGGTCCGCCGTCGATCAGCAAATCGATGCGCTCGCCGAGCGTGTCGCTCGACGTCGTCCGGGATCGACGGTCGCCGGCTCGCCGCTGATGTTCGCGCTCGTCGCCGTGATCGGATGTCCGACGGCCGCGGCACACCGCGCGCGCCACAGCGATCGTCGGGCACGCGGACGCCGACGCGACCGGTCCCGCCGGACACCTGCGCGCGCGAGCGTCGCAGGCGCGGCGATCAGCAGCGTCAGCGGTCCGGGCCAGAACCGCCGGCGAGCCGTCCGGCCGGCTCGCGACAAGCCGCCGAGATGCGCTGCGACCTGCGCGCACGTCGGCCGCGATGAGCGGCAGCGCGCCGATCGGCGTCGCGCCCCTTCGCGTCGAACACGCGCTGCGACCGCCGCCGCGCGAGAACGGATCGCGGCAAGCCCGTACAGCGTGTCGGTCGGAATCGCGACGACGCCGCCGGCGCGAATCAACTTGGCCGCCTCCTGCACCGCATCGCGATGCGGACGCTTCGGGTTCGACGAAAACACGGCGCATGTCACCCGATCACCTGTCGAATCCATTTCGGGCTCGTCCGTCATCGTCCAATGCACGCCGCCGGCGATCGCCCCCATGAACGAGGACGTCCAGGGCGAACACGATCGCAGAGGCCCGTGCCGCTGACGAACCCGGCGACGATCGGGCTCATGGCCATGCCGACGAGCGATGCGCTCGTCAGCACGCCGAAGCCGGTGCCGTGCGCACCCGCGCGGAATCACCGCGCCCGCTGCAGTGTACGCCGCCGTCATCGCCGCACCGATGCCGAGCCGAGCACGGCCGACGCCGCGGACATCAGCCAGAGGTTCGAGGTTGCGCCGAGCAGCCCGGAACCGATCGCCGCGGTCACCGCGCCGCCGGCGATCACGACGCGGAGCGTGTATCGCTTCAGCAGCTTGCCGCAGAAATGATGGCCGAGCGCGCCGGTGCAGGCCATGATCGAGAACAGCACGCCGGCGACGAGCGCGACATGCGGTCCGCCGACGCCGACCTGCTCGACGTACAGCGGCAGGACGGGGCCGAAGCTGCGGTCGACGAACTGAAACCCGAAGATCACGGCCATCAGCAGGATGAAATTCTGGAACGCCAGCACGTTCTGGAACGTGATCCGGCCGCCGGCATCGGCAGCCTGCGGCGCGGCGCCGCGCGCGGCGCGCTCGTCGTACAGCACGAACACGAGCACGAGGCCGACCGCGTAGAACACGGCGGTCGCGAGGAACGCGCGGCGCAGACCGACGAGCTGCGCGAGCGATGCCGCCGATCACCGGGCCGACGGCCGGCCCGAGCCGCTGCGCCGTCTGCACGAGCGCCGATCGCCTGCGGCATCCGATCGCGCGGCGCCGACTCGGCCGCCATCGTCAACGACAGCGAGCCGTAGCCGGCAAACAGCCCTGGAGGGCGCGCAGCGCGAGCACGTGCCACGCGCGCGTCACGAACGCCATCGCCGCCATGACGACGACGAAGCTCGACGAGCGAGCGCTCGACCATGATCTTGCGTGCCGAAGCGATCGGCGAGGCGGCCCCAGAGCGGCGACAGCAGCGCCGTCAGCGCCGGGGTGACGCCGAGGCTCAGCCCGGTCCAGATCGCGATCTCGCCGACGTCGGTCACGCCGAGCTGCTCGATGAACAGCGGCAGAAACGGCATCACCAGCGTGAAGCCGGTGAAGCCGATGAAAGCTCGCCGCGGTGACGGCGGACAGGTTGCGGCGCCATTGCTCGGGACGCGAGCTGCGCGTCACGTGCTTAGAACCGGATCTTGACGTCGGCGGCTGGTACGACGTGGATGCTGTCGATGAACCGGATCCGGTGCGGCTCGTTCTGCATGATGACCGAGCTCGTGCGGATGCCGTCGCCGAAGAAGCGGACGCCGCGCATCAGCGTGCCGTCGGTGACGCCGGTCGCGGCGAAGATGATGTCGTCGCCCGGCGCGAGATCCTTCGACGGTAGATCCTGCTTGAAGTCGGTGATGCCCATCGCGCGGCAGCGCTCCTCGTGCTCGGGCTTGCTGACGACGAGCCGCGCGAAGATCTCGCCGTTCAGGCAGCGCATCGCCGCCGCGGTCAGCACGCCTTCCGGCGCGCCGCCGGTGCCCATCACCGCGTGCACGCCGGAGCCGACGACCGCCGCGGCGATGCCGGCCGACAGGTCGCCGTCGCCGATCAGCCGGATGCGCGCGCCGGTCGCGCGGATGTCGTCGATCAGCTTCTCGTGCCGCGGCCGCTCGAGCACGATGACGACGAGGTCCTCGACGTCGCGGCCGAGGCACCGCGCGATCGCCTTCAGGTTCTCGCTGCACCGGCGCGTCGAGGCTGACGGCGTCCTTCGAGCTCGGCCCGACGACGAGCTTCTCCATGTAGAGGTCGGGCGCGTGCAGCAGGCCGCCGCGCTCGGACGCCGCGAGCACGGCGATCGCGTTCGGGCGCGCCGGTCGCGCACAGGTTCGTGCCCTCGAGCGGATCGACGGCGATGTCGACCTCGGCGAAGCGCACCGGCCGCGGCCCGCCAGGTCCTTGCGCGTTGCACCATGCCGACCTTCTCGCCGATGTAGAGCATCGGCGCCTCGTCGCGCTCGCCTTCGCCGATGACGATCGTGCCGTCGATCGGCACCGTGTCCATCACCTGCCGCATCGCCTCGACCGCGACCTGGTCGGACTTGTGGCGGTCGCCCTGCCCCATCGTGTGGGCGCACGCGATCGCCGCCTGCTCGACGACGCGCAGGAACTCGAGCGAGAGATCTGAATCCACTTTTGCCTTCTGACTTTGCCTTTTGCCTTCTACTTCTTGCCTTCCGTGTACGGCGGCAGCTCGCAGCGCGTCGGCCGATCGGCGCGGTAGCCGAGCAGATAGTCGGCCTGCATCAGCTTGTGAATCTCGCGCGTGCCTTCGTAGATCACCGCGCCCTTGCAGTTGCGGTAGAAGCGGCCCGACCGGATACTCGTCGGAGTAGCCGTTGGCGCCGTGGATCTGCACGGCGTCGCCGGCGGCGCGCTCGGACGCGACGGTCGCGAACCATTTCGCGAGCCCGGTCTCGCGCGTGTTGCGCCGGCCGTGGTTCTTCAGCCAGCCCGCGCGCAGCCACAGCAGCCGCGCCGCCTGATAGTCGGACTCCATCTGCGCGATCATTTCCTTCACGAGCTGGTGCTGGCCGATCTCGACGCCGAACGTCTTGCGCTCCTTCGCGTACTTGACGCTCGCGTCGCGGCAGGCGCGAATCAGCCCGGTCGCGCCGGCGGCCACCGTGTAGCGCCCCTGGTCGAGCGCGAACATCGCGATCTTGAAGCCCTCGCCCGGCGCGCCCGAGCAGTTCTCCTCCGGCACCTCGACGTCGTCCATCTTGAAGCAGCCGGTGTTGCCGGCGAGGATGCCCCACTTCTCCTTCATCGGGCCGCTCGAGAATCCCTTGAACGTCGCGCTCGACGATGAAGGCGCTGAGCCGGACGGATCGCGCTGCTTCTTCTTCTCGAGATCGGTCCAGGCGAACGACGAGGAAGTTGTCGGCGACGTCGGCGAGCGAGATCCAGCATCTTCTCGCCGTTGAGCACGTAGCGGTCGCCCTTCTTGACCGCCGTCGTCTGGATGCCGCGCACGTCGCTGCCGGCCGCCGGCTCGGTCAGGCCGTAGCCCGCGATCTTCGTGCCCTGCGCCTGCGGCACGAGATAGCGCTGCTTCTGATCCTCGGTGCCCCACGTCAGCAGCGACAGGCAGTTCAGGCCGGCGTGCACCGACATGATCACGCGCAGCGACGTGTCGACGTACTCGAGCTCCTCGCTCGCGAGGCCGAGGCAGACGTAGTCCATGCCGGCGCCGCCGTACTCCTGCGGCACCGAGACGCCGAGCAGGCCGAGCTTCGCCATCCCGCCGAGGATGCGCTCGCGATCGAAGCGGTGCTCGCGGTCGTTCTCGCGGATGTGCGGCGCGACTTCGCGCGCGGCCCACTCGCGCACCGACTGCTCGAGCAGCCGCTGTTCGTCGGTCAGGTCGAAATCAATCATGGAGTCGCAGTCGCGGCACGGAGCGGGCAATGCTATCACGCGCGGCGGCCGACGTGCACGGGCGCGCCGCGGCCCAGCGCCGAGCCGCTCGGCGGCGCTCGCGCCGTTGGCCGCGATCTCGAGATGATCGGTGCTGCCGAACAGCGCGCAGACCTCGCCGGCGCGCGCGTCGGCGTAGGTCGACACGACCTGCGCGACACCGGTGCGCGCCGACGCGGATCTCGACGCGTGCGCGCCGGCGAACGCGTCGAACGTCTCGCGATCGATGTTCGTGATCAGGTTGCCGAACCGATCGACGCGCAGCACCTCGCCCGTCGATGCCGCCGTCGCCGACGCGCGGCTGCGGGAGGTCGAGCCGCTGCATCGCCGCCGGCGGGTCGGCCGAGCGCGGCGAGCTCGATGCCCTTCGCGAGCCACGCGGCCGCCGGCGCGAAGCGATCGCGCCCTTCGAACGTGCGGCTCACCGTCGGCCGCGCGTACCGCCGCTCGGTCAGCTCGACGACGCGCTTGCGGCGGGTGCTCGTCGAAGACGGCGGTCAGCACGCCGTTGTCCGGCGCGACGAACCGGTAGTCGCCGGCTTCGGCGGCAATGCCGCGCCGCGCCGAGCCGACGCCGGGATCGACGACGACGAGAAAGATCGTGCCGGCGGGAAAGTACTGTGTAGGCGGCCGCGAGCTCGAGCGCGCCGGCGAGCGACGTCGTGCGGCGGCACGTCGTGCGAGATGTCGACGAGCGTCGCGTCGGGACAGATCCCGAGCGACGACGCCCTTCATCGTGCCGGCGTAGTGATCGCGCGTGCCGAAGTCGGTGAGCAGCGCGATGACCGGCCGAGCCATGCAGCTAGCTTATACAACGTTGCAGAATGACGAATGGCAGAAGGAATTGCGGAGCTTGCGTGATTTCGTGCTTCGTGAAGATGCGATCCGCAAGCGAACGGTTAAGCGGGCTTGCGGAAGAGAATCTCGCGGAGGTTGTTCTGCAGCAGGAACGAATCGGAGACGCGCAGGCCGGAGAACAGCCGGATGATGTCGCGGTTCAGCAGAATCGCCTGGCGGCCGCGCGCCGCCGGATACGACGCGGTGCTTCAGGTTCACCTCGTCGACGATGATGTACTTCGTGTAGCGCGTGTCGCGCGGCTGCGCCGTGCCGAAGAAGCCGAGCAGCGCGCCGTCGGGCCGCAGCACGCGCGTGAGCTCGGTCGGCGAGCGCCTGCGCCGCCGGGCGATCGAGGTAGTCGATCGAGATCCCAGCAGAGGATGCCGTCGACGGTCGCCGTCGGCCTGCGGAAAGCGCTTGCTGCAGGAACGCCGGGCAGCGCGTCGAGCTTGCCGTCGCGCACGTGGCGATCGAGGTCGGCGAAGATGTCCTCGACGAAGATCTTGCAGCCGAGCTGCTCGCCGAAGAAGCTGACGTTGCTGCCGACGACCGGGCCGAGATCGAGCAGCACCGGCGATCTCGCGCGACGTCAGCGAGGCGAGGAACTTGCGGAGCGCTTTGGTGGCGAAGACCGGATCGTCGACGCGACGGCGACGCCGCGGCGCGGCGTGACGTCGAGGTCGTTACGACGCGGCGCGAGGCGATCTAGCAGACCCATCTAGGAAAGGCAAAAGGCAAAGGGAGAAGGGAAAAGGCAAAGTCGGACACTTCTTCCTTCTGACCTTTATCCTTTTAACTTCCCGTTACGCTCCGACGCGCTGACCGGCCGCCTGCGGCTGCGGTGACGCGGTCTGTGCGCTGCGACGGCGCGGCTGGCGGCGGCGTGCCGGCTTGGCGCCGGCCGGCTGCGCCGCGCCGCCCTTGCGCTGCATGTCGACGCTGCCGCGGAAGTGCGCGCCTTCGGCAATCGCGACGCGCGGCGAGATGATGTCGCCGTCGACCGACCCGTTGTCGCGGATGTCGACCTTCTCGCTCGCCGTGACGTTGCCGGTGACTTCGCCGAGCACGATCACCGACTTGGCGAACACCTGCGCCTTGATCTTGCCGTTGGGACCGATCGTCAGCACGTGCTCGCGCAGCTGAATCGTGCCTTCGACGTGACCTTCGATGGTCAGGTCTTCGCTGCCGTTCAGCTCGCCCTTGATGACGACCGATTTGCCGATGTTCACGATGTCCTTCTCCATCTGATGGCTCGCCTCTGAACGAGGAGCAGGCCCCCGCCGCCGCGGTCGGCGCGGGCGGCTGCGGCGCAGCCGTCGGTTGTCCGCTCGCCGGTCGGACCGCTTCATCGCGTTTCCACATGTCTATTCCTCCGCCTGTCCTCGTCCCAGGGCGCTAGGGTAACTGCCGTGGTATGCCGGGATCGAATCGAAAGTGCGTGCCAGTATATGGAACGCGCCTGAAGCTTGTCTAGTCCTTTTGTTACCGAGAGTTAGCGGCAGTGATACAATGAACGATTCACACATGCGTGTCTACTTTGACTACAACGCGACGACGCCCGCTTTCGCCCGAGGTCGTCGACGCCGTCGCGTCGCGCGACACGCGATCTGTTCGGCAACGCGTCGAGCGTTCATCACTTCGGCCAGCAGGCGAAGGCGGCGCTCGACGAGGCGCGGATCGGCCGTCGCCGCGCTGATCAACGCCGACCCGTCGGAGATCGTCTTCACGAGCGGCGGCACCGAGTCCGACAACTTCGCGATCCGCGGCGCGGCCGAGGCGCTCGAGCCGACCGGCCGCCGCCATCTGATCGCGAGCGCGATCGAGCACGAAGCGGTGCTCAACACGCTGCAAGGCGCTGGCGCGCCGCGGCTGGCGGACGACGCTCGCTCCCGGTCGACCGACTCGGGCATCGTCGTCGCTCGATCGCCTGCGCGAGGCGATCGCCGACGACACGGCGCTCGTGTCGGTGATGCACGCGAACAACGAGATCGGCACGATTCAGCCGATCGCCGAGCTCGCCGCGATCGCGCACGAGCGCGGCGCGCTGATGCACACCGACGCCGTGCAGTCGGTCGGGCAAGATTCCGGTCGACGTCCGCGCGCTCGGCGTCGATCTGCTGTCGCTGTCGGCGCACAAGTTCAACGGGCCGAAGGGCGCCGGCGCGCTGTGGATCAAGCGCGGCACGCGGCATGCAGCCGATCCTGACCGGCGGCAAGCACGAGCGAAACCGCCGCGCCGGCACCGAGAACGTGCCGGCCATCGTCGGCCTCGGCGTCGCCGCGCGCTCGCGCGCGGCAAGCTGGCGCGCGAAGGCGCGCGCGTCGGCGGCGCTGCGCGATCGGCTCGAAGACGGCATCCTCGCGGCGGTGCCGGGCACGGCGGTGAACGGCGCGCGCGAGCGGCGCGTGCCGAACACGACGAACATCAGCTTCGACCGCGTCGAGGCCGAGAGCCTGCTGATCGCGCTCGATCTCGAAGGGATCGCGGTCTCGACCGGCTCGGCGTGCTCGTCGGGCACGCTCGAGCCGTCGCACGTGCTGCGCGCGATGGGCCTGCCGGCGCACCGCACGCAGAACTCGCTGCGCTTCAGCCTCGGCCTGTTCTCGACCGAGGCAGAAGTCGATCGCGTCGTCGAGGTGCTGCCGCGGCTCGTCGAGAAGCTGCGCGGGCTGACGCGCAAGCCGGTGTCGGCGTCAGCGGCGAGCCAGAAAGCACGAAGTCACGAAGCAGAAGTACGTCGTTCGATAGGTTTCGAGTTCGTGCGTTCGTGGTTTCGCGGAAGCGTGATTGCAGAGCACGTATGCGGATCGTCGTCGCGATGTCGGGCGGCGTGGATTCGTCGGTCGCCGCGGCGCTGCTCGCCGAGCAGGGCCACGACGTCATCGGTCTGTCGATGCAGCTCTACGACTCAGAGCCGACGGCGAGCGCGTCGTTCGGCAGCTGCTGCACGCTCGACGATCTGCACGACGCGCGGCGCGTCGCGGCCGCGATCGACATCCCGCACTACATCCTGAACTTCGAGCGGCAGTTCGACGAGCAGGTCGTCTCGAACTTCGTCAGCGAGTACGCGGCCGGCCGCACGCCGCTGCCCTGCGCGCACTGCAACAGCGACCTGAAGTTCGCGACGCTCGCTCGAGCGCGCGCGCGGCTTCGGCGCCGACGCCGTCGCCACCGGCCACTACGCGCGCGTCGAGCGCGACGACGCGACGGCCGGACCGCTATCGTGCTCAAGCGCGGCGTCGACCCGGCGAAGGACCAGTCGTACTTCCTGTTCTCGCTGACGCAGGAGCAGCTCGCGCGCGCCGTCTTCCCGGTCGGCGATCGCCCGAAGGACGCGGTGCGCGACTACGCGCGCCGCCGCGGCTGCCGGTCGCCGACAAGCCGGACAGCCAGGAGATCTGCTTCATTCCCGACGACGACTACGCGGCGTTCGTCGACGCAGCATGCGCCGGACGCTGCGCGCAGGCGGCGCGATCGTCGACGAAGCAGGGGCGCGTGCTCGGCGGCCACGCCGGCATCCATCGCTTCACGGTCGGCCAGCGCAAGGGCCTCGGCCTGTCGCTCGTCGCCGACCGGCGCGCCGCTGTACGTGCTCGCGCTGCGGCCGGCCGAGCGGCAGGTCGATCGTCGGCCCGAAGGCGTCGCTCGAGCGGACGACGCTGACCGCGTCGGGCGTGAACTGGATTGTCGACGAGCCGGCCGGCCGCGCGGCGCGTCACCGCGCAGATCCGCCATCGGCATCACGCCGGCGCCGGCGACGGTCGCGCGCGCTCGGCGACGGCCGCGCCGAGGTCGTCTTCGACGCGCCGCAGATCGCCGTCACGCCCGGCCAGGCCGTCGTGTTCTACGACGGCGATACGGTCGTCGGCGGAGGGTGGATCGACTGAGCTGAACTGAGAATAAAGAGTTGGGAATTGAGCCAGTTTCCAAGTTCGCGTTCGAGGTCTCAGTTCTCAGTTCTCAGTTGTAAGTTGTTCAGCGTCGTCTGCAAGTGCTCGGGAATGTTGTCGAGGTAGTGCTCGGCGTCGAGCGCCGCCATGCAGCCCGACCCCGCCGCGGTGATCGCCTGCCGGTAGATGTGATCCTGCACGTCGCCGCACGCGAACACGCCGGCGACGCTCGTCTTCGCGCCGTCGTGCGTGACGATGTAGCCGTTCGCGTCGAGCTCGAGCTGCCCGCGGAACAGCGACGTGTTCGGCGTGTGGCCGATGGCGACGAACACGCCGCGCACCGGGATCTCGGTCGCCTCGCCGGTCTTGTTGTTGCGCACGACCATCGCCGGTCACCTCGCCCTTCCCGTGTCGCGGATCTCCTCGACCTCGCTGTCGAGCATCCAGGCGATCTTCGGGTTCGCGCGCGCCTTGTCCTGCATGATCTTCGACGCGCGCAGCGTGTCGCGGCGATGCACCACGCGTCACCTTGATCGCAAACCGCGTGAGGAACACCGCCTCTTCCATCGCCGAATCGCCGCCGCCGACGACGGCGATGTCGTGGCCGCGGAAGAAGTAGCCGTCGCAGGTCGCGCACGTCGAGACGCCGTGGCCCATCAGCGTGCGCTCGGACGGCAGGCCGAGCAGCCGCGCCGACGCGCCGGTCGCGATGATGAGCGTCTTGGTCGTGATACTCGGCTTCGCGTCGTCTTCACGACGATCGGCTGGCGCGCAGAGGTCGACGCTGTCGACGTTGCCCTGGATGATCTCGGCGCCGAACTTCTCGGCCTGCGCGCGCATCTCGGCCATCAGATCCGGCCCCATGATGCCGTCGCGATAGCCCGGGAAAGTTCTCGACCAGCGTCGTCAGCATCAGCTGACCGCCCGCCTCGAGCCCTTCGATGACCAGCGGCTGCAGGTTGGCGCGCGCGCGAGTAGAGCGCGGCGGTCAGGCCCGCGGGGCCCGACCCGATGATGATGACGTTGCGGACGGTAGACGAGGACATGGAATCTAGTGAATTGGGTGATCTGGTGATTGAATTGGGTGATTGGGTAATTGATGGCGAAATTGGATCACCAGATTATCAGATCACCCGATTATCCAATTTCGTGTGTGTCAGAGGTGCTTGTCGATCACCTTCTTGAGGTCGTCCTTCTGCGCCAGCCCGACCACCGACTCGACGACCTGGCCGCCCTTGAACAGCAGCAGCGCCGGGATGCCGCGAATCTGGAACTTGAACGCGGTGTTCGGGTTCTCGTCGACGTTCAGCTTGCCGATCGTCACCTTGCCGGCGTAGTCGGTGGCCAGCGCGTCGACCGTCGGCGCCAGCCGTTTGCAGGGTCCGCACCACTCCGCCCAGAAATCCACCAGCACCGGCCCGCCGGCCTTGAATCACCGTCTCGTCGAAATTGCCGTCCGTAAAGGTCTGCACGTTGTCGGCTGCCATGTCTGTCGTCTCTCTCTTTTTTATATGTCGCGGGGCCCCACCCCCGCGACCCGTGCCTTCGCGGCTTTCAGAGCCGCTCGGCTTTGCCCGCAATAATTATCCGCTTAGTTCGCCATAACGTCAGAGAGTCGGCTTCTACGTGGCCGCTTAAACCATCAGCAGTAGAGGTTCGGCCGTCATCTCCGACGAACACGGTCGTATATTTTGACGTACTCCTGCGCCGAACGGTCCCACGAATGATCTTCGGCCATGCCCGAGCCTGCAGGGCTCGCCACCTCGGCGGATCGGCAAAGGCCGAGCCGCGCGCTGGATGCGCATCGAGCAGCGCCGCGGCCGAGTAGTCCCGGAACACGAAGCCGGTCTCGTCGTGTCGACCGTGTCGGCCAGGCCGCCGACGGCGTGGACGATCGGGACGGTGCCGTAGCGCAAGCTGTACATCTGATTCAGGCCGCACGGCTCGAAGCGCGACGGCATGAGAAACATGTCCGCGCCCGCCCTCGATGAGGTGCGCCAGCTCCTCGTCGAAGCCGATCCGCGCGCCGATACGATCCGGATGCGCCGCGGCGAGGCGTCGCCACATGTCCTGATACTGCGCTTCGCCGGTGCCGAGCACGACGAACGTCGCGTCGAGACGCGGCAGCACGGCGGCAAGCGCCGCGATCAGATCGAAGCCTTTCTGATCGACCATCCGCGAGATCATGCCGATGAGCGGGCGCCGCCGCGCGTCGGCGGTCGTCGGAAATGCCGTATCGGGCCAGCAGGGCCGCTTTCGCGGCAGCCTTGCCCGAGAGGTCCGCGGCATCGAACGGCTCCGGCAGATAGCGATCGGTTGCGGGATTCCACTCGGTCGTGTCGATGCCGTTCAGGATGCCGACAAGATCGGCGGCGCGGCGCCGCAGGATGCCGTCGAAGCCGAAGCCGAACTCCGGCGTCTGAATCTCCTCGGCGTATCGGCGGCTCACCGTCGTGATGACCTCCGCGTCGTTGATGCCGCCCTTCAGCAAGCTGATTTGTCCCCAGAACTCGAGCCGGTCCATCGCGAGCAGATCCCACGGCAGATCGAGCCGCGGCAGCCAGTCGGCTTCGAATATCCCCTGATACGCGAGGTTGTGGATGGTGAACACGCTCGGCAGCCCCGCCGAGCACGGGATGCGCGGCGTACATGGTCTTCAGGTACACGGGCGCGAGCCCGGCCTGCCAGTCGTGCGCGTGCACGACCGCGGGTGCACCGCGCCGTGCGGCGCAGTTCGAGCGCCGCGCGCACGAGCAACGCGAATCGCCGCGCGTTGTCGGGGTAATCGACGTTCCCGGTGCCGTACAGCGCCTCGCGATCGAAAGAGGTCGGGGCAGTCGACGAGCAGCGCGCGCGCGCCTTCGCCGAGCGGCGCTTCGAACACGGCGACTTCGCGCGTGTAGCCGCCGACGTGACAGCGAATATGTTTCGAGCGAGCGTACCGGCGTCGACGCCGCGATACCGCGGCAGCGCCAGCGTGACGTCCCAGCCGAGCCGCGCGAGCGCCGGCGGCAGCGCGCCCAGCACGTCGGCCAGGCCGCCGGTCTTTGCGAACGGCACCGCCTCGGAACCAATCAGCAGCACCGACGGGCGTTTCTTCATCCGCGGACGACGTGGCGCCATTATCGGGTGTGCCGCCGCGCCGATTCGAGCGCGCGGCCCCGGGCCGCCTCCTGCTCTGCCTGAGCGTGCTTTCCCTGACGCGAGTAAATATCGGCGATCACGTAGTAGCCGAGCGGCGCGTATTCGGAGTCTGGGCCGACCTCGATGCCTTTGCGCGCCAGCCGAAGCGGCTTCATCGAAATTCTTCCCCTGATCCAGATAGAGTTTTGCCAGGTAAAGGTAACCCTCGGCGAAGCTCGGATTCGCGTCAATCGCATGCTGGAACGCATCCGCCTGCCCGGCGCGATCCCCCATCTGCGCGTCCAGCTTGCCGAGGTTGAACCACGCCTTGTAGCTCGCCGGATGTAGTTCGATCTCCTTGCGATACTCCGCGGCGGCGTCCTGCGGGCGTCCTTGCTCCTCGGCAAGGAGCGCCAGGTTGAAGTGCGCGAGCCGCACGTCGGCCTTCTCGGCGAGCGCCGCGCGGATCTCACGTTCGGCGACCGTCACGTCGCCGCGCTTGAGCGCGACGACGCCGAGCGCGTTGCGGGCCGCGACGAGCTTCGGCTCGATCGCGATCGCCTGGCGCAACTGATCTTCGGCGCCGTTCAAGATCGCCGCGGTCGAGCAGTATCTCGGCAAGCGAGTACCGCACCTGCGAGTTCTTCGGATCGAGCTCGAGAAATCGTCTGAAGCCGACGAGCGCCTCGTCGTCGCGGCCGATCTGACGATACGCGTTGGCGAGGTTGACCACCGCCATATCGTCGTCCGGCTTGAGGGCGAGCGTCTGCTTGAAATACGGAATCGCGTCCTGCTGACGCCCCACCTTTGCGTACATGTTGCCGAGCATGAACCACGCGTCGATGACCTTCGGATCCTCGTGGATCACTTCTTTGAGCGTCGCGACCACCTCGTCGAACGCCGCGTCGTCTTTCGACATGTCGCGCGCGCTCGTGATCTTGTTGAACAGGCCGACCTTGTCCTTCGGATCGGCGAGTCCCGTGCGCGCTTCGTCGGGCGCGGCCGTCGTGACGAACGTGCCGACGTAGCCGAGCGCGGCGAGCCGCGCGCGCGCATCCGGATCCACTTCGACCGCCTGCTTCTGCGATTCGTCGGGCTGGCTGAAACGGCTCTCCCGCTGACGGAGCCGTTCCAGCATGCGGTTGCCGAGCGCCTCGCGCTGCGCGAAGAGATCGTGATGCTCGCCGGGATCGTCCTGCAGGTCGTAGAGCTCCGGCCGCGGCGACGCGATCAGCTTGTAGCGCCCCGCGCGCATCGCGCGCAGATCGCTCCAGCCGAAATGGTGCAGCGGATACATCGCTTCCGAGTAGCTCTCGAGGCCGAGCTCCTTCGCGGCGCCGGTCATCAACGGTGTGACGCTCACGCCTTCGATCCCTTTCGGCGCCGCGATGCCGAGCATCTCGAGCACGGTCGGCATCACGTCGACGCTGCGCACGACCTCTGAGACGCGCCGGCCGCCGCGCATCGCCGAAAACGGCGCGCGAACGATCAGCGGCACGTGCATCGTGCTCTCGTAGATGAAGAAGCCGTGCGTCGCCTCGCCGTGCTCGTGAAGGCTCTCGCCGTGATCGCCCATCACGACGACGATCGTCCGGTCGGTGAGGTTGTGGGCGTCGAGATAGGCCAGCACGCGGCCGACCTGCGAATCGACGAATGCGATCTCGCCGATGTACGGCCGGCCGTTGTACATCGTCTTGTACGGCTCGGGCGGCTCGTAGGGCGAGTGCGCGTCGTAGAGATGCATCCATCCGAAGAATCGCTGCGAGCCGACCGACTCGAGCCACTGCAGTCCGCGATCGACCACCTCGTTGCCTGGACGTTGAATCGCGCCGAGCGAGATCGCCTTGTACTTCGAGAGGTCGAAATCATCGAAGTACGTGTCGAAGCCCTGATTGAGGCCCCACTTGGAATCGAGCACATACGCGCCGATGAACGCGCCGGTCTTGAAGCCGCGATCCTTCAGCACCTCCGCCATCGTCGTCTCGCGCGGGTTGAGAAAATAGCCGCCGTTGTCGCGGACGCCGTGCTCCGGCGGAAATTTCGACGTGAAGAGCGACGAGTGCGCCGGCAGCGTCAGCGGCGCGCTCGACGCCGCCTGTTCGAACAGCACGCCTTCGCGCGCGAGGCGATCGAGGTTCGGAGTCTGGATGCCCGCGAAGCCGTACGCACCGAGCCGGTCGGCGCGCGTCGTGTCGAGCGTGATCACGATCACGTTGAGATCGGATCGCGACACGCCGGCAGGGCAATTGTCCGAGCACGACGCCCGATTCGGTGCGCACCGGGCGCCGCGACAGCGCGGCCGAGCCCACGATGACGCCGATCGCCAACAAAATAGCGACGGCGCCGAATGAAATCCAACGAGTCGAACTTCTGTGTAAGTGCTTGTCTCTGCGGGTCATGCTGATGGCTTCGTGCAGCCTCGCAATCGATTTTATCAGCACCTTCGCCTTATCCAAGGCATTGAACGCCTTCAAAGCCTTGACGCGCTTTCAGTTTGGCGTTAGAACTTGCGAGCGAAAATCGCGGTATTGCAAGGCCACTGGAGGTGGATGTGAGACGGTTGATGAAACACTCGGCGCGAGGAGCGTGGGCGATCGCCGCCGCGCTGCTGCTCGCCGTGCCTGCCCAGGCGGCAGGCCTCACCGAAACGACGGCACAGCCGATCGCGTCGAGCATCACGACGCTGTCGCCCGCTGCGCTCGCCTCGTTACAGACCGCTGCGAGCGCGCAGCCACAGCCCGGCACGGCCACGACGCCGGAGGGACACTCGTTCTTCAAGACCAAGAAAGGCGCGGCGGCCCTCGTGCTCATCGGCGCGGGGTTCGGATACGCGCTCTATTCGCAGCAGCATGACCGCGTGCTGTCGGTCATCCGCCAGTGAAGGGAGTGAAGAACATGAGACATGTCATGAAGGGCGTGGTCACAGCTGTTCTGCTCCTGCTGGCCGCGACCGCCTCGGCGCAGATATTCGCCGGCTCGGTGAGCGGCATCGTAAAGGACCAGCAGGGCGGCGTTCTGCCGGGCGTCACCGTGTCGCTCACGGGAAAGACCGGCGTGAAAACCGCCGTGACTGATGCGAACGGCACGTATCGGTTTCCGGCGGTCGATCCGGGCACTTACGTCGTGAGCGCCGAGCTCACCGGGTTCAAGGCCGCCAAGCAGGAGAACGTGACGGTCACCGTCGGCTCCGCGCTCGACGTGCCGTTCACGATGAGCGTCGGCGGCGTCAGCGAAAACATCAACGTCGTCGGCGCGGCGCCGATCGTCGACGTGAAGAGCAGCTCGACGCAGACCGAGGTCTCGCAGGAGCTGCTCTACAACGCGCCGATCACGCGCACCGCCATCAACGTGTTCAACGTGATGCCGGGCGCGAACAGCAGCTCGGTCTACGGCGGTGAAGGCAGCACCGCGAACGCGCTGCTCATCGACGGCGTCGACACGCGCGACCCCGAAGGCGGCAGCGCCTGGACGTTCTACAACTACAACATGGTGCAGGAAATCCAGATCCAGGGCCTCGGCGCGCCCGCCGAATACGGCGGGTTCACCGGTGCGGTCGTCAACACGATCACCAAGTCCGGCGGCAACCGGTACAGCGGCCTGTTCGACATTCTCGGCACGAACAGCGGCCTCGGATCGAACAACATCACGTCGAGCATCAGCGCGCAAAACCCGGCGCTCGCCTCCCCCGCCGTGACGAAGAAGTACATCGATTTCACGACGCAGCTCGGCGGTCCGATCAAACAGGACAAGCTGTTCTACTTCTTCAGCGCGCAGCGCTTTCAGCAGGATACCGACCCGAGCGGTCCGGTGACGATCCGTCACGAGGTCAGCCCGCGCTTCAACGCGAAGCTCACGTGGCAGCCGACGGCGAACGACAACTACATGTTGTCGCTGCAGTACGACGGCTACAACATCATCGGGCGGGCCGGCGTGTCGGCGCTGCTCGCCACCGACGCGCTCACGAACCGCGAGGATGCACCAGAAATCGTCTGGCTTGGACAGTGGCGGCACGTGTTCAACTCACAAACGTTCGCCGAGGTGAAGTACACCGGGCTGGTGGGGGTATTACGATCTGAACCCTGAAATCAACAAGCCGGGACACTTCGATGGCGAGAGCGGCCTGTACTCCGTGTCGCAGGGCTGGCACTACTACGCGGATCGGGGACGTGATCAAGTCAACGCGTCCGTCTCGCACTACGCCGACAAGTTCGGCAAGCACGAGCTGAAGTTCGGCGCCGAGTTCGAGCACAGCAAGGTGCGCAACCGGTACGGCTACGCGACCAACGCGAACTTCCCGCACGGCGTCTACTACTACGATTACGGCGGCGCGCCGTACCTCGCGTACAGCTACGGGTACGACGTGACGGCGACGAACAACCGCACGAGCGCCTTCGTGCAGGACTCCTGGAAAGTCGGCGACCGGCTGACGATCAATCCGGGCGTCCGCCTCGACTTGATCCGCGGATCGAATCCGTCGGTCGGTCAGGTCTACAGTGCGAATAACCTCGCGCCGCGCCTCGGCTTCGCGTGGGACGTGACGGGCGACTACAACACCGTCGTGAAAGGCGCCTACAGCCAGTACTACGAGGGCGCCATGGCCACCGTGTTCGAGCGCGGGATTCCAGGCGTGCAGCCCAAACTGGTCTACGACGTCTCGGGCGGAACGCCGGTGCTGACCGACACGATCGATCATCCGATCTACAAGATCGATCCGAACATCAAGCATCCACGCGTGGATGAAGTGTACGGCGCGGTGGAACGTGCGATCGGCGGCAGCATGCGGCTGACGGTCACGGGCATTTACCGCGAGAACAAGAACTTCATCAACTCGATCAGTCCGAACGCCACGTGGACCCCGGTCACCGTGGCGAATGGCCTGACGAACGCGCCGCTCACGTTATACAAGTGGGCAAACCGCGCGGCCACGCAGACCGATTTTCTCATCGAGAACATCGCGGGCTACCAATACAAGGATCCGAGCGGCAATGTGATCGGCACGGCGGATCCGTACAGGAAGTACAAGGCGATGATGGTCGTCTTGAACAAGCGGTTGAGCAATCGCTGGACGACGCAGATATCGTATGTGTTGTCGGAGGCGACCGGGTCCGTGGACAACACCGGCGACGCTCAGGTGAGCAGTCGTCAGTTCGAGACGCCGGTGCTCGCGCTCGTGAACGTCGGGCGGCAATCTCACGAACGACCGGACGCACGAGTTCAAGGTGCTCGGCAGCTACACGATTCCCGTGATCGAAGTGGCAGCCAACGCGTATTGGCACATGATCAGCGGACGCACGTTCACGCCGTTCCAGCAGTACACATCGTCTGTGCTGGGCCTGTCCGGTCAGTCCAGTTCGTACCGGCGTCCGTACCTCGAGACGCAGGGCAGCGAACGCAATCCGCCGGAACGGATCGTCGATCTCAGCTTCGAGAAAGTGTTCCCAATCACATCGCGCGACCGTATCGGCGTCTACATGCAGATACTGAACGCGTTCAACGCCAGCACGATCACGTCGACGCAGAACCGCGTGCCGAACGTGACCATTGCCGGCGTGCCGAACCCGGTGTTGTATGGCGCGCCCGGAACGATCTTCGTCGGACGTCAGGTCAACATCGGCGCGAGGTGGAGCTTCTAAAGGCGGGATAGCAGGAAGGGCAGGAAACGGGAAGTCAGGCCGGGCAGTTCATTCTGCCCGGCCTTTTTTCGTTCCGTCCCTCCTGCCCCTCCCGCCCTTCCGTGTCCTACAATCGTCACCGTGACCGATCGGCCCCCGCGTCCTCCACGCGCTGAATCCCGCGAAATCGTCGAGCTCCGCCAGATACGCACCGCGCAACCGGAGCTTGCGAGCGCGGTCGACATGCAGATCGCACTCGTCGACATGCAGCGCCGCGTGCAGGGACGGGTGCCGCTGCCCTGGATTCAGGCGGATCCGGCGTGGCTGGTCACGCAGCAGCGCGAGGGCCGGCCGCTCGTCCGCTTCGGCGATATCCCCCTCGAATGGAGCGACTTTCGGCTGACGCTCAGGCAGACGGCCGACATCCTGCGTCGGTTCGACGCGCTCGAGGCGGCCGAACACGAACAGATCGTCGCGATCGGCCGCGACGGCAACGCGCTCGAACCGATCGTGTCCGGCTGGTACAACGCATCGTCAGGCGTTCAGGCCGAACACTGCATCGGAGATTTTGGCGCCGCGTCTGCCCGCTGGCGCACCGGCGAGCCTCGAGCAGGTGCTCGTGCTCGCGATCCGACCGTTCCTCGCGCGCTGCGCGGAAGCGATGATGCAGCGTGTGGACCTGTCGGCGTGGACCCACGGTCATTGCCCGTTCTGCGGCTGGGAGCCGGATTTCGCGGTGATCACGCCGAGCGCCGACCGCCGGCTGATCTGCGGCCGCTGTGTGGCGCAGTGGTCCTTCGGTGCGCATCACGTGCCCGTTCTGCGCGAACGACGACCGCGCGCTGATCACGTCGTTCGCGACGCGCGACGGCCGTTACCGCGTGTATGGGTGCGATGTCTGCCGGCGGTATTTGAAAGCGTACGACGGCCGGAGTGCGACGCGGCCGGTGATGGTGGCTGTGGATTCGATTGCGACGCTGCCGCTCGATGCGGCAGCCATGCAGCGCGGATACGTCGGGTAAGTCGTTATTCCTGCAGCGCCGTTATTCCTGGGGCTTCGCGGCGAAGAGCGTCGGCGCCTTCCACGAAACCCAGTTCAACAGGTTGCGCGATTCCATGAAGCGTCCCGCGTTCGAGCGCGCGCCGAGCACGACGACGGCGACTTGCTGGCCGCCCTGGCCGCCCTGTCCCTGCGGCAATTTCAGCAGCGTCGCCAGGCAGTAGCCCGCCTTCGTGATGAAGCCGGTCTTTCCCGCCCGCACGTCGACATCGTCTCTGCCAAGCAGGTGGTTCGTGCTGTGGAACGTGATGACGCGGTGATTGCCGGTGTAGACGGTGTATTCCGGCGTGCGCATGACCGACGAGATGCGCTCGTCCTGCGAAGCGTGGGTGATGAGCCGCGCCATGTCGTACGCCGACGACACGTTGTCGGACAGCAGGCCCGACGGATCGGCGTAGGCTGTGCTCTGCAGACCAAGCTCAGCCGCCTTCTCGTTCATGCGGCGGACGAACCCTTCAGAGCCGTACGGCGAGACGCGCGCGAGCGCCCGGGCGGCGGCATTGTCCGACGCGATGAGCAAGCAGGTGCAGCAGATCGTCGGCCGTGAGCTTGTCGTTCGCGTGCAGGTGCGTCGTCGAGGCCTGGAAGACGTCGCTGCGCTGCGATCGTGACGGGCATCGACAGGTCCGGGTTGTTTTCCAGGAAGACGGTCGCGGTCATCACCTTCGTGATGCTGGCGATCGAGCGCTGGCTCTGGGAGTTCTCTTCCCAGAGGACCTGGTTCGGTTTCCGGGTCGTAGATGATGGCCGCGGCGGCGCGAAGGTCGGGCACGAGCTCGCCGCTCCCTCGTCGACCTTGTATCGCGGCAGCGCCGTGTCCGCCATTTCGCGGACCATGGCGGCTGCGCGCGCCTGCGCAAGCTTGCTCTTTCGGGTCAGCGACCGCTGGGCGGAATAGAGCGGCCTTCTTTGCTGGGCTGTGACGGCGGCTCGTGTGTCGACGGACGGCCTCGTGGCCGGCCTGGACTCGGAGACGCCGTGCCGATACTGACGAGAGCCGCGAGCGCAAGCGGACCAGCCCAGTTCAGTCTGTATCTGCTCACCTGGTTGACCCGTGACTGTAAGTTATTGCGAGAACCGTCCGCATTGTAACAGACAATTCATAGAGCGCAAGGGCATTAGCGGCCGATCCAGCGCCTGAGCCCTTACCAACTCTTGTGCCAGAATGGCCGGGCCGCTGTCTACCGGGGACGCCCTGAATGTATCGGCACGAGACGGCGCCCTCTGGAGGGGCTCCCGATGACACCTCGTGAACTAGAGGAATACAGGGCCCTGCGCGCCACGATTCGGGAGCGCGGCACCACGCGAGTGTGGATGTTCTCTGGTCGGCCTGGCCTGGGCGGCGCTCTGACGGTCGCCACCGCAGCGCTTGGCGAGGCGCCCAGTAGCCGCGCTCGTGCCGCTGCTGTTCTGGTCGGCCACTTTCGAGGCGGTGTTCGCCCTGCACATCGGCGTCGAGCGGATCGGCCGCTACGTCCAGGTGTTCTACGAGAACCGATGTCCCGAAAGTCGGCTGCTCGACGCAGTGGGAACACACGGCGATGGCGTTCGGGCGCGGCGTCCCAGGCGGCGCCGCCGATCCGCTGTTCGTCGGCGATCTTCGCGATCGCGACGCTGCTGAATTTCATGCCCGTGATGCTCGCCGGCCCGTTCGCCGTCGAAGTGTACGCGATCGGCGGCGCGCACCTGCTGCTGCTCGGACGGCTTGCCGCTCGCGCGCCGCGCCGCCGCGCGTCAGCGCCGCGGTCGAGCTCGCGCGATTTCGGGAGATGAAAAACCACCTCGTGCTGAGTTTCATTCATCACGAAGACACGAAGACACGCTGAAGCGCACTGATCCATTCTGTAACCCAGGTGCGCTATCTGGCCAGCGCGATCGTGAGCAGCAGCGCGTGCTGCGTCCCCTTCCACGAATCGGTCGTGTCGAACGCCTCGCCAAGCGCGTGCGCGCTCGGTGCCGCGGCCGCCGCCGCCGATCGTGATCGACGGGATGCCGAGGCTCATCGGCATGTTCGCGTCGGTCGATCCCTCGCCGAGGTCGCGCGTCAACCCGAGCGCGTCGCGCGCGTCGAACGCCGCCTGCACGATCGGCGAGTCCGCCGGCGTCGAGCCGGCCGGCCGATCGCCGACCAGTTCCTTCGTGACGGTGATCATGCTCGGCGTGTCCCCAGCGCGTGTTCTCCTCGACGACCGCGGCGTCGACGGCCTTGTGAAAGTTCGCGTCCACCGATTGCGAGCGCCGCCGGGTCCGACGAGCGCATGTCGACTTCCATCCACGCCTCGAACGGAATCGAGTTCACCGACGTGCCGCCGCCGATGCGGCCGACGTTGAACGTCGTCTTCGGCTCCTTCGGCACCTGGAACTCCGCGATCTTCGCGATCGCGCGGCCCATCGCGTCGATCGGGTTGGCGAGGCCGAACGCGCCGAAGCTGTGGCCGCCGGGACCCTTGAACGTGACGCGGTAGCGATGGCTGCCGACGGCGACGTTGCGTGACGCTCAGCGCCGGTGCCGTCGATCGACACGAAGCGATCGATCTGCCCCTTCAGCGTTGTCGTTGAACAGCTGCTTCATGCCGCGCAGATCGCCGAGCCCTTCCTCGCCGACGTTCGCGACGAACGTGATCGAGCCGGGCGTCTGCACGTTCGCCTGCTTCAGCGAGCGGATGATGCTCACCAGCACGGCCAGACCGCGGCAGTCGTCGCCGATGCCGGGTCCGTGCAGCACGGCGCCTTCGCGCTTGACCTTCACGTCGGTGCCTTCGGGAAACACGGTGTCGAGATGCGCCGCCAGCACGAAGTGCGGCTGCGGCGCGGCGCCGGGACGGTCGCCGAGCACGTTGCCCGCCTTGTCGATGCGCACGTTCTGCAGGCCGAGCTGCTGGAACACGCGCTTCAGCTCCTCGCCGCGTGCCGTCTTCCTTGAATGACGGCGCGGGAATCTCGCAGAACCGGATCTGGTCCTCGATCGTCTGCGGCTCGCTCGCCTTCGCGGCATCGAGCGCCGCCTTCACGGCCGGCTCCTTCATCAGATCGGCGACCGCGTTCTGCTGGGCACGCTCTGCGCACGACGCCGGCTGCGGCCGCCAGCGCAAACGCAGCCACGATCACACGAAGACACGAGGTTCACAAGCACACGAATCCGTTCTGTACAAGCGGAAGAATGGGGCGATTCTCGACTGCGCATCATCGTCCGGTAGATGTACGCGCGGCGGCTGCAATCGCCACACACGACGGCATGGCAGATCCAACTTCAATCCAAATAGCCGACTCACGCTCGTGCGGACAGTGTAACGTAAGACCATAATTGTTGTCGATAATTCTGAGACAATTCGCATGTATCTTCGTGGCCACGCATATCCGGGTTTCAATTGCAGGAGGTCACCTGTGATACGTGCGTTCTTTCGGGCACTCGCCGCGGTCTGGCGTTCGTTGCTCGTCGTCGGACTCGCTCCGGCGGCAGCGCAAACCGGCCAGATGTTCGGCGAACTGGTCGGCAAAGTCACCGACGATCAGGGCGGCGTGCTGCCCGGCGTCACCGTCACGCTGTCCGGGCCCGGCCGTGATGGGCGCGCCGACGCGCGACGACCAACGCGAGCGGCATGTACCGCTTCCCCGCCGTCAACACCGGCACCTACAAGCTGACGTTCGAGCTCGCCGGCTTCGCGCCGCTCGTGCGCGACGGCATCGTCGTCCCCGTGCGACAGACGATCACGGTCGACGCCGCGATGAAGCTCGCGTCGCTGCAGGAAACGGTGACGGTCAGCGGCTCGTCGCCGACGGTCGACGTCGAGAACACGAAGGTCGGCGCGCGCCTCGATCACGAAACGCTGACGGCCGTGCCGACCTCGCGCACGATCTTCGGATCGACGACCGTGCTTCCGGGCATGACGATGGGCCGTCAGGATCCGGGCGGGTTGAACGCGGCGGCGTCGACCGGCATGGTCGCGCACGGCGCGAGCACCTACAACCTGAACTACTACGGCGTCACGGCGGACACGCCGCAGAACTACGGCGTCGATGTACTACATGGACTTCGGATCGGCCGAGGAAATCTCGGTGGACACCGCGGCGATGGGCGCGGAAATCGGCGGCGGCGGCGGCGCGAACATCAACGTCATCCCGAAGAGCGGCGGCAACATCGTGAAGGGCGAGGCGATCTACAGCGTCACGGGCAAGGGCTACTGGAATGGCTTCACCGGCGCAACAACATCACGCCGGATCTGCGCGCGCAGGGCATCACCGATCCGACGCTGCGCAAGCTGAACGACTTCAACGCCAACGTCGGCGGCCCCTTCCTCAAGGATCGGCTGTGGTGGTTCGGATCGGTCCGGCAACTACCACACGGTCGAAGCGACCGCCGGCTACACGATGGTCAACTCCGACGGCAGCCTGACCAACCCGTTCGACTCGAACCTGCGCAACTACACGGCGAGCGGAAAGTATCAGATCAACAAGAACAATCAGCTGTCGGCGTTCTGGACCTACAACAGGAAGTTCCAGCCGCATCGCGGCGCCGGCGTCGCGCAGCCGCAGCCCGATCAGCACGCTGAACCAGCAGTCGCCGAAGAACCTGTTCAACGGCAACTGGACGTCGGTGATGGGCCAGAACACGTTCCTGGAAGTGTCGTCCAGCTACTTCCACATGCACTGGCCGAGCACTTGGTCCGACGAGTTCAACGCGCTGTCCGGCGGCGCAGCAGCATCCGTCGACGTTCAACGTCGCCACCGGCATCTACATCGACGGTCCGGAGCCGACCGGCCAGCGCTTCCGCGACGCCTATCGCCAGCAGACCAACATCGGCCTCACGCGCTACATCGACGGCTTCCTCGGCGCCAGCCATCAGCTGAAGACCGGATTCGAGAACTGGTGGACGCCGACCGGCACCGACGGCTTCAACATCTTCGACGACGCGCGGCTGCGCGTACACGGGGCCGGCCGGCACGTGCAACGGAACGGTCAAGACCGGCTGCACGCCCGTCGGAAGTGTTCCTGCTACAACACGCCGCTCACGCAGCAAACGAAGATGCGCAACTTCGCCGGCTTCGTGCAGGATCGCGCGAGCTACTACGCGCGTTCACCCTGAACCTCGGCCTGCGCTGGTCGTACTACGACGGCGACATTCCGGCGCAGAGCGGCGGCGGCGGCCGAGTGGTTCCCGCGTGCGCCTGCAACGTCTATCCCGGAGATCAATCCGCGGTACAGCGTGGAACACGCTCGCGCCGCGCACCGGCATCGTGTGCAAGCTCACCGAAGACGGCAAGAACGTCGTCGAAGGCGAGCTACAGCCGCTACTACGAGTCGATGTACACGTCGCGAGTTCAGCAGCATCAACCCGAACACATCAACACGACCGGCGTCGCGACGTACGCCTGGAACGGCGATCTGAACGACGACGGCCAGCGTCGACTGCCACGAGCTCGGCACGCTGAAGAGCCAGTTCGTGCCGAAGGCGAACGCGATCGATCCGAACCTGAAGGATCCGAAGAACGACGAGATCATGTTCGCGTTCCAGCGCGAGGTGGCGAACAACTGTGTCGTTCAACGTCGACTGGATTCAGCGCTGGTTCAACGACTACGACGGTCGACCAGAACTGCTTCGGGCTGCCGTGCAACACCGTCGCCTCGACGGTCTACACGCCGAACCGGCCGTCATCGACTCCGGGCCCGGACAACATCACGCGGCACCGGCGACGACCGACACGTGACCTTCTACAACGTCTGCCCGCAGTACCTCGGCAAGGACACGTTCTTCCACACCAACTGCGGCAACAACGTCGTCGTCGAGCTGCACGCAGCGCTACAAGGCGCTCGAGCTCGTCGATCAGCAAGCGGATGTCGAACCGCTGGCAGATGCAGGGCTCGTACGTCTGGTCGCGGCTCGACGGCGATCCAGCGTGCTCGGACTACACCAATCCGAACAACCTGCTCGACGTTCGTGCGGCCAGGGCCGCGGCGCCAACGATCAGCCGCACGCCTTCAAGCTGCTCGGCAGCTACCAGGCGCCGTGCGGCATCACGCTCGGCGCGAACTTCCAGGCGCTCAGCGGGCTGCCGATCGACCGCACGCTGAGCGTGCGCGCTCACGCAGGGCACGACGCAGCGTCCGGTCGATCAGCGCGGCACCTATCGCGCGGACTTCCTGAACCTGCTGTCGCTGCGCGCGGACAAGGCGTTCCGCCTCGGCGGCTCGCGCCGCGCGTCGTTCATCGCGGAACTGCACAACGTGCTGAACTCGAGCGCCGGCCAGAGCAGCTACGGCGTCGGTGACCGCAGAGCTTCGCCAGCCAGGCGGCGTTCGATGCGCGGCGCAGGCGACGACGTCGTACTTCGGCCGCGTGCAGGAGATCGTCGCGCCGCGCGTGCTGAAGCTCGGGTTCAAGTTCGACTTCTGAAGTAGTCGCGACTCGGTAGTCATCAGACGGCGGTCGCATCAGGGATGCGGCCGCCGGTTTTGCGACGTTCTGGCTACCAGCCACCAGCCACCGGCCACTTTATGCCACCTATCGACTACATCCGCCGCAGCATGGTCCGGCGGCGGCGCCTCTTCGTTCTCCTCTACGCGGCCTCCGGCGCGGCGGCGCTCGTCTACGAAGTCGCTGGACGCGGCTGCTCACGCTCCAGCTCGGACACACCGTCGCCGCGCGCGAGCACCGTGCTCGCGGCGTTCATGGGCGGGCTCGCGCTCGGCGCGTGGCTCGCCGGCGCGTCGGCCGGCGTTCGCGCGCGCTTCGCAGACGTACGCCGGCGCTCGAAGCGTCGCTCGTCGCGCGTCTTCGCGCTGCTGCTGCCGCTTGCGCTGCGCCGCATCCGTTCCGGCGCTCGCGTGGGCGTATGCCGACGGCGCCGCGCCGCGCTCCGCTTCGCGTTCGTTCGCGTCGCGTCAGCCTTGCTGCTGCTCGGCGTCCCCGCCGCCGCGATGGGCGCGACGTTCCCGATCGCGGTCGGCTGGTGTGCGCGCGAACAGCACGCCGACGCCGGCGTGCTCTCTACGCCGCGAACACGGCCGGCGCCGCGCTCGGCGCGATCGCCGCCGGCTTCTGGCTGATTCCGGCTGCTCGGCCTGCGCGGGACGACGTGGGTCGGTGTGGCGCTGAACCTCGCCGCCGCGGCGGGCGCTTTGTGGCTGTCGCGCACAACCAGCGAAGTGCAAGCGCCGCGATCGCCGTACGCTGAGACGCACCGAGAAGCAGAACGAAGAAGACCTCGCGCGCTCTCGGCGAGCTCCGCGGTTCAACCTGCGCCAGCGCCAGCTCCACGGCTCGCGTGCGCCGCGGCGGCGATCTCCGGCTTTGTCGCGCTGGTCTACGAAGTCGCCTGGACGCGCCTGCTCGCGCTCGTCATCGGCCCGACCACCTACGCGTTCGCGACGATGGCGGCGGCGTTCATCAGCGGCCTGGCGATCGGCTCCGCGGTCGGCACGCGGATCGCTCGCGCGCCACGCGCGTCGGAGGCCTGGCTCGGCGGAACGCTGCTCGCATCGCGCGATTGTCGGCGTCGGCGGCCGCCTGGTTCGCCGCCTCGCGGCTGCCGCTGATCGTCGCCGGCGAGGTGGCGGATCCCGACGCTGCCTTCGGGCCGATCGTTGTCGAGCAGGCGTTCGGCGTGGGCGTCCTGCTGCTGCCGATGACGCTCGCGCTCGGCGCCGCGTTTCCGCTCGCGCTCGCGCTCGCCACCCGCGGAGGCGAAGCCGCGCGCGACGGCGCCGTCGAGCATGAAGCGGCGCGTGTCTACACCGCGAACACGCTCGGCGCGATCGCCGGTGCGCTCGCCGCCGGCTTCCTGCTGATTCCGCAGCTCGGCCTGCGCGCACCTTCCAGCTGTCCGGCGATCATCGGCGATCGCGGCCGGCGCCGCCGTGCCTGCGCGTCGCAGCGCACGCGCTCGAAGCCGACGCGACGCAGCCGCGCCGACGTCGACGCACGGCGTCGCGCGTCGTTGCGGCGACGTCGCGCGGCCGCTGATCGCGATCTTCGTGCTGCCGCCGGCTGGGACCGCGAGCTGCTGGCGAGCGGCGCCTACAAGTACGCGCCGTACCTCCAGGCGAGCGCGATCTCGAGACCGTGCTGCGCGCCGGGCACGCTCGAGTACTACAAGGAAGGCGCGGCCGGCACGGTCACCGTCCGCCGCCTCACCGGCACGCTGTCGCTGGCGATCGACGGCAAGGTGGACGCCTCGAACGCCGGCGACATGCTGACGCAGCGGCTGCTCGGCCTGCTGCCCGTGCTGCTCCACGGCAACGCCCGAGGACATCTGCATCATCGGCCTCGGCAGCGGCGTCACGCTCGGCTCCGCGCTCGCCGCCGGCACGGTCACGCCGCGCCGACATCGTCGAGATCTCGCCGGAGGTCGTCGAGGCGTCGCGCTTCTTCGATCGCGAGAACGGCCGCGCGCTCGCGACGCCCGGCGTCCGGCTGATCGTCGGCGACGGGCGATCGCACCTGCTGCTCACGCCGCAGCGCTACGACGTGATCGTCTCCGAGCCGTCGAATCCGTGGATGGCCGGCGTCGCGGCGCTGTTCACGCGCGAGTTCTTCGAGGCCGCGCGCGCGCGGCTGAAGCCCGACGGCCTGCTCTGCCAGTGGGCGCACACCTACGACATCAGCAGCGAGACGATCTGCGGTCGATCGTGCGGACGTTCGCATCGGTGTTTCCGCAGGGCACGATGTGGCTGGTCGGCGAAGGCGATTTGCTGCTCATCGGCGCGAACGGCGACGCGACCGATCTCACTCGAGCGGCTCGATGCCGCGTGGCGCATCGGCGGCGTCCCGTCAGCGCTCGAGGACGTCGGCATCTCGCGGCGACCGGACGCCATTCGCACTCCTGTCGCTCTTCGCCGGCGGCCCGCACGATCTCCAGCGATTCGGCGCCGGCGCGCCCGATCCAGACCGACGACCGCATGGCGCTCGAGTTCTCGGCGCCGCGCGGCATCTACGGCCGGACGACGAGCGAGAACAGCGCAGCGTATTCGCGCGCTGGCGGTGACCAGACCGCCGGCGGTCAAGAGCGCCTTCGATCGGGCGACGGACGCGAGCTGGACGGCGCGCGGCACGATGGAGCTGAAGGCCGAGGCGTACGGCCTGGCGTATCGAATCCTTCCGACGCGCCGTCGCGCTGAATGCAGTCGAACGTGCGATGCGCTCGCCGGCTTGTCGCAGGCGGCGGCGCCGGCGCCGGAAAGCTGGACGAAGAACTGCGCGTCGCTGAAGTCGCTCGGCGAGGCAGACCCGCGAAACGCGGCGGTGCGCATCGAGCTGTCCCGCGTCCTGGCCGTCGGGCGGCGATTTCCAGGACGCGCGTCGCCGCGGCGAACGATGCGCTGCGCATCGCGCCCGACGACCCGCGGGCGGGCGAACAGCTCGCCTCGGTCTTGCGCCGATGCCGGCGACGGCGACCGGCTCGCGCCGTTGGCCGATCGCCTGGTCGCGCGATTTCCCGACGCGCGCCGACCCGCGCTACTACCGGGCCACCGCGCTGTTTCTGCACGGCCAGGCGCAGCGAAGCGCGCGGCGAGGTCCGGAAGCTGGTCGCGGTCGATCCGGGTCATGCGCGGCGCAGAACCTGCTCGGCGCCGCGTGCGCGACCCTCGGCCGAGCGCGACTGCGCAGAATCGGCCTTCGAGCGTCGATCCGAGCGAATCCGCACGATGCGTCGACGTACGTCAACCTCGGGACGTTCTACTTGCAGATCGGCAATCCTCCGCCGCCGGCGACTGTTCGCAGAGGCGCTCGACGATCGATCCGCGTCGGCGGCGGCGCGCGACGGGCTCGCGCAGGCGCGCGCAAACTCGCAAAACCGTAGACTGCTATTCAATATCCTGAATCGCTTCAATCACTTTTCGCGCCGACTATTCCTCGGAGTCCGCGACTTCGGAGAAAAGTATGTGGACCTCCGACAAAAGCCGCGACGATATCGCGCCGATAACGGAACGTACCGGTGAATTTCACGCGACGACGCTCCAGAACCTCATCGGTACAGGAATTGCTCGCGCTGCAGGCGGAGGATCGGCGATGAGTCTCGTTCGGCTTCTCGGTTTCACCACTCTGGCGTGCGGCTGCGTCGTCGGCCGGTATCGCGAAGTGGCCACCAGCCGCGAAGTCACCTACGTCGAGGAAAAAGGCAAGAGCTGCGGCAGCCACGGCCATCGGCGGAACCACACGGTCGCGGCCGACCGCCTCGCCGACTGCGCTGCCGCTCGGCTTCGCCACCAAAGCATCGTAGCCTCGCATCCGCCGGCGTGTGACGGTCCGGCACATCCCGTGTTCCATTTCATCTCGCTCTAACGCCAGTCCGTCGCGCCGAAACTACGGCGTGGCCATGTCCATTCTGCTGAAACCGTACGCCCAGCGTCCCGCGCGGGCGCAGCGTCGGCTCGCTTCTATCTCGCCGACTGCCTCGACGTCTTCAAGCAGCTGCCGGCCGGACAGCGTCGACGTCATCGTCACGTCGCCGCCCTACAACCTCGGCATCCAGTACAACCGCTATCAGGACACGCTGTCGCGCGGCCGACTATCTGGAGTGGACCGACGCCTGGGTGGCGGCGGCGGCCCGCGTGCTGCGGCCCGACGGCTCGCTGTTCCTGAACGTCGGCGCCAAGCCGAGCGATCCCGTGGACGGCGCTCGACGTCGCGCAGGCGGCGCGCTCGCACCTGCGGCTGCAGAACATCATTCACTGGGTCAAGTCGATCGCGATCGACCGGGCGTCGGCCGGCGCCGCCGCCGGGCTGACGCGCGACCTCGCGGTCGGCCACTACAAGCCGATCAACAGCGACCGGTTCCTGAACGACTGCCACGAGTTCATCTTTCACTTCACGCCGCACGGCTCGACCGCGCTCGATCGGCTCGCGCTCGGCGTGCCCTATCAGGATCAGTCGAACATCGGGCGCTGGCGCGCCGCGGCGCGAGGGCGTCCGCTGCCGCGGCAACACCTGGTTCATCCCGTACGAGACGATTCAGCGGCGCGACCGCGATCGGCCGCACCCGGCGACGTTCCCGTCGCAGCTGCCCGAGCAGTGCCTGCGCCTGCACGGCCTGGCGCGCATCGAGCTCGCGATGGATCCGTTCTCCGGTCTCGGCAGCACGGCGGTCGCGTGCGCGCGGCTCGGCGTCGACTTCGTCGGCGCGGACATCGACGAGACGTACCTGGACGAAGCGGTCGCGCGGTGCGGACGCCGGCGCACGAGCCGCGAGATGACACAGCGCGGCTCGCCGCGCATGCGCAAGGCGAGCCTGCGCGCTCGCGCAGAGAAGATCCAAGTCGTAGCGACGCTGAAGCCGGTCTACTTCTTGGTTGCCGACACCGGCTTCGGCGGCGGCTTGAGCACGTATTCCTTCCGCGCGACGACCGTGAGTTCTGCGCCGTTCTGCGTCGACCTTCACGTCGACCTTGCGGCGGCGCTTGCGTCGGATCGGGATTCTTCGAGTAGTAGCCGAGCACGTAGTAGTCGCTCGTCTCGGCGTCGATCCGCTTCAGCGCCTTGTCGAAGTCGTTCTGGTTCACGACGGCGATGCCGCCGGTCTCCTCGGCGAGCACGCGCAGGCTGTCCTGCGACTTGCGGACGTAGTCGTTCCACTGCGTCGGATCGACCTGCTCGTCGATGTCGCCCATCCCGACCAGCCCGCGCGGGTCGATCGTGTAGATCGTCGACGTTCGCGCGGTTGGCCGCGCGCGTCAGCTCCGCCAGCTCGCGCGCGAGGTCGGCGTCGGCGAACTCCTCGCTCTGCTTCTGCTGCTGCGTGAGCGGATCGGGTCGCCGGTCGAACTGCCCGCTCTGCTGGTTCATCTGATTCTGGCTGCTGCGCGAACTCGTTCTGCGCGAACGGCGAATTCGGATCCATCAGGCCGAGGCGCGCGTCCTGGAACGGATTGAAGTCGTAGCCGTCGCTCACGTAGACGAGCGCCTTGCGGCGGTTGTGCACCTGCTCGAGATTCGTCAGCACGTCGCTCGACCGTCGAGAACGCCACGTGCGCGCGATACCGCACTTCGCTCGGACCTTCGGATCCCGACGGCCCGTTGATGATGTCGGTCGGCTTCAGCTCGTTGCCCGCCATCTTCTTGATCGCCTCGTCGAGCCGCGTCTTGTCGTAGGTCATGTCGACGGCGATCGACGACGGCCCGCTCGACACGATGCCGAACATGTCGCCGTCGTGCACCAGCTCCTTCGAGATCTTCTTGAACAGCTCGCGCACGCGGCCGGTGTTGTGAAACTGGAGATGCAGATCGTCGACGAAGAACAGGAAGATGCGGCCCGACACGTCGTTGCGTCGGACGCGTCGGCGGCAGGATGATGCCTTCGGGCGCCGGCGGCGGCGGCGGCGCCAGCACGTTGGTCGACGCGGCCGCCGGTGACTCACCGTCATCGACGACGATGTCCTGCTTGACGCCGTCTTCGTAGATCTCGAAATCGTCTTTCGTCAGGTCGGGGACGAAGTTGCCCTTCTCGTCGCGCGACGATCGACGTCGTTCGTGACCAGGTCGATCTGACACGTTGAACGTCGGCTTGCTCGGGCGACTGCGCCGTGCGGTGCGGGCTGGCGGCTGGAGCCGGCGTCTGGGCCGACAAGCCCGACGGCCAGGCGCCACGAGGATCAGCAGTGGACCAGAAACCGTTCATTTTCAAACTCATAGGCCGATTATACCTCTCACGTCTTGCGGTCGTCATCCGGCCGGATTTCGGCGCCGCCTCGGTGACGCCGGCGATTCGACCGCCGGCGTACGAGCCGACATGCCTGATCCGGAGCGCGCCGGGCGAGCGCGCCTCGCGCTTCGGACGCTGCGGCGAGCCGGCTCGCGTCGACGAACCGGCGACGTCGATCGATCGGTCGCGGCGCCGTCGGCCTCCGCTGCCGCGTCGGCGACGCGGGTCGGCCCCGTTTCGACCGGGACGTCGGCCTCGACTCGGCTCGGCGCTTCGTCGGACGTCCGCCTCGCTGGCCGTCGGCCGCTGCTTCCGCGCGCGCGGCCTGCTTGGCGGCGCGCTCGCATTCGCCGGCGCTCACGCCAGCGCTCGACGTCGGGCAGCGGGCGGCGGGATCGGCGTGTCGATCAGCTGCTGCCAGTCGAACGGAATCGCTCGGGATTCTGCGCCTCGAGCGCCCGCCGGACGTGCCGTCATCGAACGGCTCGCGTCCGACCCTGATGTCAGGCGGCGTGCGGAACCAGTAGAGCAGCGCGCTGACGCGACCTGCCGCGGCCGTTGGTCGTCGGCTGAACGAGGTAGAAGTGCTCGTAGCCGCGCTTGTCCCGCGAGAACCTGAGAAACGCCACGGCTACTTGCGCTTTGGCTTCTTGCCGTCGCGCGCAGGCTTCTTCGCGGCCTTGCGGCTTTGAGCGCCGCGCGCTGCTGGCTTCTTGCGCAGGCCGGCGCTTGCGCGGCGCGCCTTCGTCGCTCGTCACGGCGCCGGGCGGCCGGCGCGTGCGGCGACTCCGCGCTCGCGCGGCGCGGCGCCGCGCAGCTTCGCGCGATCGGTGCACCAGCGTGAACCGCACCTCGTCGCCGACCGTGTGGTAGCTCCAGATCTCGTCGACGTGGATCTGGTTGTCCTCGCACAGCCGCCGCGCGACGTCGACCATGCCGGACGGCACGTAGAGGTGAAACGCGGCGCGCAGCTTCGGCCGAAGTGCGCCCACTGCGCCAGCGCCTCCAGGTGATTCACCGACTCGCCGGTTTCGACCTCGATGACCGCCTGCAGCCGTGCCCCGCTCCAGAGACGGTCAGCACCAGGTCGGGAAACAGCGCCGCCGGCCCGGTGCCCACCGGCGCGTTCTGCTCGGCGCCGGGGTTGATGCCCGCCTCGTACTTCCGGCGGTACTTGGCCTGCAGCAGGCGAATGATGCGGTCGTGCTCGAGCTGTTCGCGGACCGGCCGCACCAGGATCGGGCTCACCGAATCGCCTCCAAATCGTTGGATAATGCAGATGGATCAAACCCCTAAGTCTAGCATGGATTTGTCAAGCTCTTCGGCCGATCAAGGCGATATTGGGCATGCGACCGATAACCAATACGTCGGTTACAATGCTCGAAGTGCCTGCCGTCAATGTCCGAGCGCGACGACCTCGACCATCCTGATCGTCGACGACGACGAAGGCGTGACGCAGACGTTTGCACGCATGCTGCGGCTCGAAGGCTATCAAGGTCCGCACGGCCGTCAGCGCGGAAACCGGCCTGCGCGAAGCCGAAGAATGCCATCCCGACGCCATCATCCTCGACCTGCGGATGCCGCTGGTCGACGGCCTGGGCTTCCTGCGCCGCCTGCGCGCCAGCGACGAGCAGCGCGAGACGCCGGTCGCCATCGTGACCGGCGACTACTTCCTCGACGATGCGGTCTCGACCGAGCTGCGCGAGCTCGGCGCCGAGCTGCGGTTCAAGCCGCTCTGGCTCGAGGATCTGGTCGGCCTCGCCCGCAACCTCCTCAAGGTGACCCACTGACCGACGCCGGCTCGCCGATTCCTCAAAGCCTGCCGGCGGCAGCCGGTCGACGCGACGCCGGTCTGGTTCATGCGCCAGGCCGGCCGCTACATGAGCGAGTACCGCGCGCTGCGCGAGCGCTATTCCCTGCTCGACATCTGCCGCACGCCCGACCTCGCGACCGAAGTCACGCTGCAGCCGGTGCGCCGCATCGACGTCGACGCGGCGATCCTGTTTTCCGATCTGCTGCTGCCGCTCGAGCCGATGGGCATCCCCTTCGATTTCGTGCGGGCGAAGGTCCGGCGATCGAACAGCCGCTGCGCATCGGAGGCGGACCTCGCGCGCGTGCGGCGCTTCGAGCCGCGCGAAGCGCTGGCGCACGTGCTCGACGCGATCCGGCAGATCAAGCACGAGCTCGCCGGCCGCGTGCCGCTCATCGGATTCGCCGGCGCGCCGTTCACGCTCGCGTCGTACGCGATCGAAGGCGGCCACTCGAACATCGTTCGCGCACACGAAGGCGCTGATGTACGGCATCGCCGGCGGCGTGGCACCGCTTCTGCGATCTGCTCGCGGACATCGTCGGCGACTATCTCGTCGCGCAGGTCGAAGCCGGCGTCGACGCCGTGCAGGTGTTCGACTCGTGGGTCGGCGCGCTGAACGCGCGCGACTACCGCGAGTTCATCCTGCCGCACACGCAGACAGATCTTCGAGCGCGTCGCGCCGCTCGGCGTGCCGACGATTCATTTCGGCGTCGGCACCGGCGCGATTCTCGGCGAGCTGCGCGAGGCGGGCGGCGACGTGATCGGCGCCGACTGGCGCACGCCGCTCGACGAGGCGTGGGCGCGCATCGGTCCACGATCGCGCGCATCCAGGGCAATCTCGATCCGACGCTGCTGCTCGGCCCGCTCGATCGCATCTTCGCCGCGACCGACGATGTCCTCGAGCGCGCGGGCGGCCGGCCGGGACACATCTTCAACCTCGGCCACGGCATCCTGCCGTCGACGCCGCGTCGAGCACGTCCAGGCGCTCGCGCGGTACGTCCATCAGCAGACGCGGACATGAACGGTGATCGGGATCAGGGATCAGGGATCGGGATCAGGGATCGCGGATCGGGATCAGCGATCGGAGCCATGTAGCGCGAAGGCTTCAGCCGAGCGCCAACCTGGAACCGCGTAGACGCATGCGTACCGGCGTTCTGCTGATGGCGCACGGCACGCCGTCCTCGCTCGACGAGATGCCGGAGTACCTGACGCTCGTGCGCGGCGGCCGGCCGCCGTCGCCGGAGCTCGTCGAGGAGATGCGCCACAACTACAGCGCGATCGGCGGGCGCTCGCCGCTGACCGACCTCACGCTGGCGCAGGCCGCGGCGCTGCGCGCGCGGCTCGGCGCCGACGTTCCGGTCGCGGTCGGCATGCGCAACTGGCAGCCGTTCATCAAGGACGCGCATCGCGGAGCTCGTCGCGCAGCGGCGTCGACGCGCATCATCGGCATCCCGATGGCGCCGCAGTTCTCGACGCTGAGCGTGCAGAAGTACGTCGACGCCGCGACGGCGGCGCTGCCGGCCGGCGTGACGTTCGAGCCGGTCCGTCGTTTCACGCGCATCCGCTGCTGCTCGACGCGTTCGCCGAGCGGGTGCGCGCCGCGCCGCCGCGGCCGCGACGAGCTCGTCGTCTTCACGGCGCACGCCTGCCGCGCGCGTCATCGACGCCGGCGACGTCTACGCCGACGAAGTGGCCGCGACCGCGCGCGGCGTGGCCGAGCGCGCCGGCGTCGCGCGATACGCAGCTCGCGTATCAGAGCGCCGGCCGGACGCCGGAGCCGTGGATCGGCCCGGAGCTCGGCGCAGGTCATCGACGAGCGAGCGGCGACGGGCGTCCGCAAGTTCCTCGTCGTGCCGATCGGGTTCGTCTGCGATCACACGGAGATCCTGTTCGACATCGACGTCCAGGCCGCACAGACGTCGCGCGCGAGTTCTCGGCGTCACGCTGCGGCGGACCGAGTCGCTGAACACGTCGCCGACCTTCATCGCCGCTGCTCGAGGATCTCGTGCGCGCGCGGCTGATCGCTGGAGTCGGATCTGGTGAAGGCTCACGCCGAGCGCGCATGTGACCCATGCCGTTGACGTCGTCGATCGTCGGCGGCGGCATCGCCGGCCTGGCGGCCGCGTACGAGCTGCACGCAGCGCGGCGTCGTCGTTCGTCGCTGCTCGAGCGCGGCGCGCGGCCGGCGGCGTGATCCTCAGCGAGCAGGTCGACGGCTTCACGATCGACGCGCGGCCCGATGCGCTGCTGATCCAGAAACCCGACGGCATCGCAGCTGTGCCAGGAGCTCGGCCTCGGCGATCGCCTGGTGCCGACCAAGCCGCCGCGCCTCGCCTACATCCAGCGCGGCGGGCGGCTGCATGCGCTGCCGGCGGCGTCGGTGCTCGGCATCCCGACGCGCGTCGGCCCGTTCCTCCGCACTCGCTTGTTCTCCTGGCCCGGCAAGCTGCGCATGGGCGCCGAGCTGTTCGTGCCGGCGCAGCGCGACGACGCGCGACGAATCGATCGGCGCGTTCATCGACGCGCCGCTTCGGCCGCGAGGCGGCGACGTATCTCGCCGAGCCGCTGCTCGCCGGCATTCACGCCGGCGACGTCGATCGGCTGTCGATGCGCGCGCTGTTTCCGCGCTTCGTCGAAGCCGAGCGGCAGCACGGCAGCCTGCTGCGCGCGTTCCGCCGGCAGGCGGCGTCCGCGGCCGCCGTCGCCGGACGGCGCGTTCAAGTCGCTGCCCGGCGGACTGAGCGAGCTGGTCGCGCGCGCTCGTCGCGCGCGCTGCCGCCGGACGCGATCCGCCTGCGGACGCCCGTCGTCCGCGTGACGGCAGCGGCAGGCGGGCCGTTCCGCGTCGAGACCGCAGCGGACGCGACGATCGAGCGCGCGCGGCCGTCGTGCTCGCCACGCCCGCGTACGCGACCGCGACGCATCGCTGCGCGATCTCGACGCCGAGCTCGCGCGCGCTGTGCGGCGAGATTCCGTACGCGTCGACCGCGCACCGTGGCGCTCGCGTTCGCGCGCGACGCCGTCGCGCATCCGCTGAACGGGTCGGGCTTCGTCGTGCCGCGCGTCGAAGCACGCGGCATTCTCGCCGCGTCGTGGCTGTCGTCGAAGTGGCCGCACCGCGCGCCCGACGGGCGCGTGCTGCTGCGCGCGTTCGTCGGCGGCGCGCGCGATCCGCGACGCGCTCGAGCGATCGGACGCCGAGCTCGTCGCGCGATCGCTGGCGGCGCTCGCGCCGCTGCTCGGCATCCGCGGCGCAGCCGCTGTTCACGCGCGTGTACCGCTGGCGATCGCGCGAACGCGCAGCACGAAGTCGGCCATCTCGCGCGGATCGCCGCGATCGAGCGCGCGCTCGCGCGCCATCCCGGGCTTGTTCCTCACCGGCAGCGGTTTTCGCGGCGTCGGCATCCCCGACTGCGTCGCCGACGGCCGCGCGACCGCGCGAGCGCGCGGTCGCGAATGGCTGCACCGAAGCGCGACCACGAGCGCCGGAGTCCGCACGAGCGACACTTGACCAGCGCGGCATGCTCCAGCTCGATCGCTGCGCGTCTGCGTGTCGCGCGCTGGTCGTCAGCCTGATGCGTCGCGGCGCGCCGTCGACCGCGGTCGCGCGCAGTCGCCGATCGTCGGCAAGCTGCTCGCAGCGGATCAAGGCCGCCGACAAGGATCTGCTCGCCGTGTCCGAGGAGGACGGCCGCTTCCTGCGCGTCATGGTCGCCGCGAGCGGCGCGAAGCACGCGCTCGAGATCGGCGGCGCCAACGGCTACAGCGCGATCTGGATCGGCCTCGGCCTGCGCGAGACCGGCGGCCACCTGACGACCATCGAGTACGATCCGGCGCGCGCGCAGGGCGGCGGCCGACAACATCCGCCAGGCCGGCCTCGCCGACATCGTCACCGTCGTGCCGGGCGACGCGTTCAAGGCAGATCCCGAAGCTCGCCGGCGACGTTCGACTTCGTGTTCCTCGACGCGTGGAAGCGCGACTACAAGCGCTTCTTCGACCTGGTCTTTCCGCGCCTGCGCCCGCGCGGCCTGTTCCTCGCGCACAACGTCGTGAACAAGCAGAGCGAGATGCGCGATTTTCTCGCCGCGATCCAGAATGATCCCGAGCGTCTTCACGATCGATCGTGACGCCGTCGGGCGAAGGGATGTCGGTGACGGTGAAGCTGCGGTAGAAGGCACGAAGGGACGATCGATGACCAGTCTGTTCACATCATCGGCGTGCCGCTCGATCTCGGCGGCGAACCGGCGCGGCGTCGACATGGGGCCGTCGGCCTTCCGCATCGCGGGGCTCGGCGAGCGGATCGCCGCGCTCGGCTACACGCGTCGTCGACAAGGGCGACCTCCCGGCGCCGATTCCCGAGACGCAGGAGCTGCGCGACGAGCGCAAGAAATACATCCGCGACATCGCGAAGGTCTGCCAGCAGCTCTATCAGACGCGCGCTCGCGTCGCTCGACGAGGGCGCGCTGCCGCTCGTGCTCGGCGGCGATCACAGCCTCGCCGCCGGATCGGTCGGCCGCCGCGGCCGACTGGGCGCAGCAGACGCGCGGATCTGCCGATCGGCCTGCTGTGGGTCGACGCGCACGGCGACATGAACACGCCGGCGACGTCGCTGTCCGGCAACGTGCACGGCATGCCGCTCGCGGCGCTGCTCGGCCCCGAGCCGGCCGAGCTGTCGCGCATCGGCGGCTTCGTCGCCGAAGGTGCTGCCGGCGCACACGGTGCTCATCGGCGTCCGCAATCTCGACGAGCGCGAAAAGGTGGCCGTTCGCGATTCGCACGTCCACGTCTTCACGATGAAGGACATCGATCGCCAGGGCATCGCGTCGATCGTCGAGCAGGCGGTCAACCTCGCCGGCAACGGCACGGCCGGCATCCACGTGTCGTTCGACATGGACGTCTGCGATCCGCTGATCGCGCCCGGCGTCGGCACGCCGGTCAAAGGCGGCCTCGACTACCGCGAGGCGCACATGGTGATGGAGATCGTCGCCGACTCGGGGCTGCTGACGTCGCTCGATCTGGTGGAAGTGAACCCGACGCTCGACGTGCGGAACACGACGGCGCAGCTCGGAACCGAGCTGGCGCTGTCGGCGCTAGGGATGAAGATTCTGTGAGCCGGCTTCGGCGAGCATCTCTTCGAGCGTCTCGACGAGCAGCACGAGCGAATACGGCTTCTCGATCAGGCGCGTGCGCGGGCGCAGGCGCTCGAGCTCGGCGGATTCCGACGGCACGCCGGAAAAGATGATGACCGGCACTTCGGCCGGCGTCGGCGACGACGACGTCGCGCCCCGATCCGCGCCGCAGCCGCAGATCGACGACGGCGGCGACCACGCGATGTTTCGCGCAGCGCGTCGAGCCCTTCGTCGGACGTCTCCGCGGTGACGACCGAGAAGCCGTGCATCTCGAGAAACTTCACCAGCGGCCGGCGGACCGAGACGTCGTCTTCGACGACGAGCACGAGGCGGGCGGCATCCTTGGTCATAGTGGAATGTGTCGGCGATTATACGTGAAGGAGGCGGATCTTGCGCGCCATGAGAATGCACGATCGCGGCGGGAACAATCGCTGGCAGCCCTGGTCAGCGTTGCGGCGCGGTCGCGCATGCAGCGCGCGAGCCCGCACGAAAGCGTCAGCGGCGACGATCGACGGCGCCAACGTCTCGATCACCTACGGCCGTCCCTACATGCGCGGCCGCGCCATCTTCGGCGCGCTCGTGCCGTACGGCCGCGTCTGGTGTCCCGGCGCCGACGAAGCGACCACGCTCACCTCGTCGAAGCCGTTGAAGATCGGCGATCTGCTGCTCGATGCGCCGCAGTACACGCTCTGGATTCTACCGACGGCCGACGAGTGGCAGCTCGTCGTCAGCAAGGAGACTGGCCAGTGGCACACGCAATACCGTCCCGCGGGCGATCTCGGGCGAGTGCCTGTTCAAAAGCGCACGCTGACAACGCCGGTGGAACAGTTGACGTTTGCGCTGCGTAAGAATCCGGACGGCGGCGGCACGATCGTGTTCACGTGGGAGACAACGGAAGCGTCCGTGCCGTTCACGATCGTCAATCGCTGACCGGCGTCTCTTTTTATTCGATCCGAACCGCGGTAATCGGATCGATCTTCAGCGCGCACTGCTCAGGCCTTCCGCGGCGCGAGCCCGCGGGCGCGCGCCAGCTTGACGAGGTCGGTGAGCCTCGACGCTTCGGCTCGCGCCACGGCGGTGCCGAGCGCCGTGATGCGGTAGTAGCGGCGCCGTTCGTCGTCTTCCTCGGGGGCCGGCCGTTCGCGGGTCTCGACGATCAATCCCTGCTCGAGCAGTCGCTGAATCGTTCGGTACAATGTGCCCGCGCTCAATCTCAACGCGCCGCCGGTCCGCGCCGCCACATCCTGGATCATCGCGTACCCGTGGCGGTCGTCGTCAGCAAGCGCCATGAGGATGTGGAACGTCGCTGCCGGCAACGGAAGAAGCGAGTCGATTTCGCGCTGTCGATCGTTCATGGTCACACACTATAGCCACAGTGGTTATAGTGTCAACGGCTATAGTGGCGCCTCGCTTCGTCGGGCCCTCGTACGCCGTAGTACAATGTCGCGCTTTGCAGCGGCTTGCCGCGTTCGATCCCCCGGCGCCTGTAGCTCAGTGGTAGAGCATCCGACTTTTAATCGGATGGCCGTTGGTTCAATTCCAACCAGGCGCACCATTTCCGGCTTTCAATTGTTCCCGGCATGACGCGCGCGAAGGCCGCCGCCGACCCTGTCGAACGCCGCGCATTCCGTCGATTCTTCGCGGACCTCGGCCCCGGTCTGATTACCGGCGCCGCAGACGACGACCCCTCCGGCATCTCCACCTATTCGGTCGCGGGCGCCGCGTTCGGCTACCTGCCGCTGTGGACCGCGATCTTTTCCTTTCCGCTGATGACCGCCGTGCAGCTGATGTGCGCACGGCTCGGCCTCGTCACAGGTCTGGGGCTCGCCGGCGTCATCCGGCGACGGTACCCGCGGCCGATTCTCTGGGGTGCCTGCGGACTGCTCGTGATCGCGAACGTCACCAACATCGCGGCGGACCTCGGCGGAATGGCGGAGGCCAGCATGATGGTCACCGGCGTGCCGGCGACGGCGTGGGTGCCGATCTACTCGGTGCTCATCGTGTCGATGCTCACCTGGTCGTCGTATCGCACGATCGCCCGAGTGTTCAAGTGGCTGACGCTCGTGCTCGGCGCTTACGTCGTGACCGCGTTTGTCGCGCGGGTCGACTGGCGGCTGGCACTGCACGCCACGCTCGTGCCGCACGTGGAGTGGTCGCGCCAGTTCTTTGCGGTCCTCGTGGCGATCTTCGGCACGACGATCTCGCCCTATTTGTTTTTCTGGCAAGCCGCTCAGGAAGTCGAGGAGGAGCGTGCGCTCGGACGCAATCTTTCCCAGCGCCGCGGCGCCACAAAAGAAGAGCTCGGCGCCTGTCAGAACGACGTGCTCACCGGCATGTTCGCGTCGAACGCCATCATGTATTTCATCATCGTGACGACCGCCGCGACGCTCCATGCGCACGGAAAGACGACGATCGAAACGGCGCAGCAGGCCGCCGAGGCGCTGCGGCCGCTTGCCGGCGCCGGCGCGTATTGGCTCTTTACCCTCGGCCTGATCGGAACCGGCATCCTGGCCGTCCCCGTGCTCGCCGGTTCGTGCGCCTACGCCGTCGCGGAAGCGGCGGCATGGCGGGGCTCGCTGAACCAGAAGCCTCGACGCGCGAAGAAGTTTTATCTGGTGATCTTCGTGGCGATGATCCTCGGCCTGGCGCTCAACTATGCCGGCCTCAACGCGATCAAACTGCTCTTCACCGCGGCGGTGATCAACGGTGTGCTCGCACCGCCATTGATCCTGATCGTCGTGCTGCTGACGCGCGATCGCAAGGTGATGGGCGCAGCCGCGAGCCCGCGGCTGCTCGACATCCTCGGGTGGGCGGCCTTCGTCGTGATGGTTGTCGCCGCCTTGGGGTTGTTTTTCGCGTCTTAACGCCGCCGGAAACGATCGCGGCCCGGCGGTCCGGGCCGCCGTCCGTGCGCATGCTGTGGCGGACGACGAAAGCGCTCGCGGGCGTCGGGGCCACTGTCGCCGCGCGCAGTGTAGTCGAAATCGGGGACGGTCACCCTCGGCAGGCGCTTCTCGATCGCGCGCTCGATCCCGCGCACGTTGCCTTCTTCCTCCGGCGACACGAACGTGAACGCCGCGCCGGTGAGCTCCGCGCGCGCGGTGCGGCCGACGCGGTGAATGTAATCCTCCGGCACGGCCGGCACGTCGAAATTGATCACGTGGCCGAGCGCCGTCACATCGATGCCGCGCGCCGCGATGTCGGTCGCGACGAGCACGCGATACTTTCCGCCTTTGAAGCCGGCGAGCGCCTCGGTCCGCTGAGACTGGGAACGATTGCCGTGAATGCGCGCCACTTTGAAGCCGGCGCCTTCGAGCGCCCGCGCCAGCCGATCGGCGCGATGCTTGGTCCGCGTGAAGACGAGCGCGTCGCGCACCTCGTCCCGCCGCAGCAGTTCGAACAGGAGCGGCGCCTTCAGATGCTGCGCCACCGGATAAAGCGCCTGCGTAATCCCGATGGCGGGAGCCGCCCGTCGTTCCAGATTGATCGTCGACGGCGCGTGCAGCATCTCCCGTGCAAGCTCCGCGATCGGCGCGGGCATCGTCGCGCTGAAGAAAAGCGTCTGCCGCTTCGCCGGCAGGTGCCGCAGCACGCGCCGGAGATCGGGAAGGAAGCCCATGTCGAGCATCCGATCGGCTTCGTCGAGCACGAGATGCTTCAGCCCGCCGAGCTTCGCGTAAGGCCGCCTGAAATGATCCAGCAGGCGCCCGGGAGTCCCGACGATGACGTCGACGCCGCTGCGGAACGCGTGCTCCTGCGGTCCCATGCCGACGCCGCCGAAGACGGCCGCCGCCGTAATCGGCGTGTGAACCGCGACATCGTTGAGATCGCCGACGATCTGCGCCGCCAGCTCCCGCGTCGGCGTGAGGACGAGCGCGCGCGTGACGCCGCGCCGCTCGTCGATCAAGCGATGAAGGATCGGCAGCAGAAACGCGATCGTCTTGCCGCTGCCGGTCGTCGCGCACGCGAGCAGATCACGGCCTTCCATCGCCGGAGGAATCGCGTCCGACTGAATCGCCGTGGGGCGGATGAAGCCGAGGTCTTTGAGTCCGCGAAGAAGACTGGGATGAAGGTTGAACCCGGAAAACGGCACGCCTTACAACACCTCGGCGGGTCCCTCGGACCTCGGGAGGCGTGCGATTTCGCCGCCCGCCACTTCGAGGAGCGCCACCACGGTGTGCTTGTGGCCGTTGGTCGCAATCTTCGGCACGCAGCCGCGCATCAACTGCGCCGCACGCAGGGTCGCGAGCACGACGAACTCGAACTTGCCGGTCGTCCGCGGAATCTGCGTCGCACTGATTACTGACATTGAGCCCTCTTCACGCAAGGCTTTGGTGAGGGCTGGTGACCGGAATGGCCGCAGAGCTCAGAAAAGCAGAACGTCAAGTATACAATACGCATCGATGCCTCTCTATGATTTCGTCTGCCGCTCCTGCGGACACGAATTCGAAGCGCTCGTGCGGCCGGCGGAAGCCGCGCGCTGCCCGAAATGCGATGGCGTCGATCTCGAGAAGCTGCTGTCCGGATTCGCGGTGAGCTCAGAGGAGCGAACGCGCGCGGCGGCGAAAGCGTCGCGCGAAGCGCAGATCCGCGGACGCAAGGACGCGATCATCGCCGACGAAGAATACCGGCGCCATCACGACGATTAGTCGCGTCGGGCCAGGGAGCCGACGACGCGAACGACCTCTCCCAGATCGACCGGCTTCGGCATGTGCACCTGAAAGCCGCTTTCGAGCGCGAGCGCGCGATCTTCGGGCCGCGCGTAGGCGGTGATCGCGGCCGCGGGCAGACGCTGCGCGCGCACGTTCGTCGATCCTCTCACTCGCCGAATCAATTCGAAGCCGTCCATCCCGGGCATCCCGAGATCCGAGACGAGCACGTCGGGCGGCGCCAACTCGATCAGCCGGATCGCTTCCTCCGCGCCCACCGCCGTCGTCACGTCGGCGCCCGCCGCCTCGAGCGCGTCGCGCAGCATGGCGAGCGCATCCTCCTGATCGTCGACGGCGAGCACCCGTATCCCGGCGAGACGCTGCGTGGGCATTTTCGCCGGCATCGGCTGCGTTGCGGCGTCGCTGGCCATCGCCGCCGTCGGCAGGCGCACGCGGAACGTCGCACCCTTGCCGACGCCTTCGCTCGACACGTCGATCTGGCCGCCGTGCATCTCGACGATGTGCCGGGCGATCGCCAGACCGAGGCCGAGGCCGCCATGCTCCCGCGAGAAGCGGCTGTCCGCCTGCCGGAAGCGATCGAACACGTACGGGACAAAATCAGCGGCGATGCCGATGCCGCTGTCGACGACTTCGATCACGACATCGGGGTCGTCCTGCCGCACCCGGACTTCGATGCGGCCGCCCTGCGGCGTGAACTTCACCGCGTTGGACATGAGATTCCAGATCACCTGCTGCAGGCGCTGCGCATCCGCCTGCACCACGTTGTCGAGCGACTCGAGCACCGTCACAATCCGGATGGCTTTTGCATCCGCCGCGGGACGCACGGTCTCGATCGCCTCGCGAACGATCGCCGGCAGATCCGCCGGCTGCAGTTCCAGCCGCAGCTTGCCGGAAATGATGCGCGACACATCGAGCACGTCGGCCACGATCTGCGAGAGCGACGTCGCGTTGCGCTCGATGATCTCCACCGCGCGACGCTGTTTCGTCGGCGGGATGACCCCTTCAGAGAGCATCCGTGCGTAGCCGAGCAGCGTGTTCAGCGGCGTACGGAGCTCGTGGGACAGCGTGGCGAGAAATTCGTCCTTCAGGCGATTCGCGTCGCGCGCATCGATGTACACCCGCGCGTTCTCGATCGCGAGCCCGGCGCGAAGCGCGACCTGTTCGACGAACCGCAGGTCCTGATCCGTGAAGTGCCGCCGCGACTCGGCAGACACGAAGCTCATCGCGCCGACGATGTGGGTGTGCGCCGCGATCGGCACGCACATGTACAACACCAGGCCCAGCGCGCGGACCATCTGCAGCCGTTCTTCATCACCTCGGGCGGCGGCCGCGATCATCGCGTCGGACACGTGCGGCAGCATTGCGGATCGGCCGGTCTTCACGACGCTTTCGGGCGTGTACGGCGAGGACGGATCGTAGTAGCGCGCCTGCACCGCCGCGGCCTGCCGGAGGCGTTCCTTGTCGGTCTGCGCGCTCGCCAGCCGCTGAAGGGTGCCGTTCTCGCTCACCATGTCGATCGCGCACCAGTCCGCAATCTTGGGAACGGCGATATGCACCAGCAGCGTCAGCGTTTCCGCGTAATCGAGCGAGCCGGCGAGCGTCGACCCGACCTGCACGAGGAAATCCGCCTGCTCACGGCTCTTGCGCTGCTCCTCATAGAGCTCCGCCGTCGTCATCGCCGCGGCGCTGAGATTGGCGATCGCCCGCGCGGTCTGGACCTCGACCTCGGTGAACGCGTGGCGATGCCTCGAGTAGAAGACGAGCGTCGCGGTGCGTCGGCCGCGGATCGTGAGGGGCACGATCAAAAGCCCTTTGATGCCCCCCTTCTCGTACGCATCGCGGCGCCGCGCCACCAACGCCGCCGATGCCAGATCGTCGATCGCGATCGGCTCGGTGAACTCGAGCTCCTCGAGGTCCTGCGGAAACGAGGCGAGAATGCCGGCCTTGAGTTCGTCCGACAGTCCGAAGGATGCGTCCGCGCACCATTCGCGGGCGTAGAGGTCCTGCCGCCAGATTGCATACGCATCGGCGGCCACGAGCTCGCGCGCGAGCACGATCGTCCCGTCCAGCACCGCGTCGCGCCGCGGCGTGGACATCAACGTGCCCGACGCTTCGACCAGCGTGAGCAGCCGACGCTGCAGATCGGCCTGCGCCGTTTCGGCGCGGGCGACGAGCGCTTCGGCCCGTGCCCGTTCGGTGATGTCGCGCGCGATCTTCGACGCGCCAATCACCGTGCCGGAGGCGTCGCGAATCGGGGAGACGGTGAGCGACACCGGCAGCGTGGTGCCGTTCTTCCGAACGCGAACCGTTTCGAAGTGCTCCACCGCCTCGCCGCGACAGATCCGCGCGAGCACATGGTCCTCTTCCGCGTACCGTTCTTTCGGAATGATGATGGTGATGTGCTTGCCGACGACTTCGCTGGCGGTGTAGCCGAACATGTGTTCGGCCGCGCGGTTCCAAGAGGTGATGTAGCCCTTGAGGTCCTTGCTGACGATCGCGTCATCCGATGACTCGACGATTGCCGCAAGGCGCAGCGCCGCATCGGGGAGGCGGGCATCGGCCATTCACGAATATTCTACAGCTGGTTGCTTTACGCATCCCTTCCGCTTCCGCGCCGAACCACCTCGACCATGCCGCGGTCGTGGCATACTTCCGGCGTGGCGCTTCTGCTCTGGCTGCTCGCGCTGTTCGCGCGAACCCCGGCCACGACGGCCGTTCTGGCCCAACCCCCGGCGAACCAATACGTCGGATCTCAGCGCTGCGGGACCTGTCATGCGGCGACGTACGACCGGTGGAGAAAAACGCGGATGGCCAACGTCGTTCGCGATCCGAAAGTCGACCCCGGCGCGATCATCGCGGATATGTCGTCGCCCAATCCGCTCGTGACGTTCACCAAGGACGACGTCGCGTTCGTCTACGGCGGCAAATGGAAGCAGCGCTACTTCACGAAAGTCGGGGACGATTATTTCCCGCTCGGCGCGCAGTGGGACACGACGCATCGCCAGTGGCGGCCGTACATGGTCGCGCCGAATACGGATTGGTGGGTGCCGTTCTACCCCGCCGATAATATGAAGCGGCCGACTGGACCGACCTGCGACGGCTGCCACTCGGTGAATTACGACGTCGCCACGAAGAAGGTCGCTGAGTGGAACGTCGGGTGCGAAAAGTGCCACGGGGCGGGCGCCGCGCATGCGGCGCAGCCGTCGAAGAGCAACATCATCAACCCGGTGCGGCTCGATCCCGTGCACGCGAACGACATCTGCATCCAGTGTCATTCACAGGGCCGGCCGCTCACGAATCCGACGAACGGCCGCTACTACGATTGGCCGGTCGGCTTTCACGCAGGTTTGGATCTCAAGGATTTCTGGCAGCTCGAAGAGCATCAGCTCGGGACGACGACGTTTACGCACTTCGCCGACGGCACCGCGCACAAGAACCGCATGCAAGGCAACGACTTCGTGCAGAGCCTGATGTACACGCGCGGCGTCACCTGTTTCTCCTGCCACGACGTGCACGGCACGGCGAACAACGCGGATCTGATTCGGCCGGCGAACGTCCTCTGCCTGCAGTGCCACGGTCCCAAGTCGCCGAACGGCCCGCACACGGCGACGATCGAGCAGCACACGCACCATTCTGCGGGCAGCGCGGGCAACGAGTGCGTCGGCTGTCACATGCCGAAAATCGAACAGACGATCGCGGATGTCAACGTCCGGAGCCACACGTTCCGGTTCATTGCGCCGTCGACGACGGAGCTGCTGAAAGTGCCGAATCCGTGCGTGACGTGCCACGCCGACAAGTCGAACGCGTGGGCGATCGACACGATGAAGACGTGGCCGGAATTTTCACCCTGGCGTGTCGGTCACTAACATCCGGCCGCCGACGACCAGGGCACCCGCAAGACCCGAGCAGAGAAAAAAGACCGCGCGCACGCCGATCGCTTCCGCCAGGACGCCGGAAAGCACCAGGCCGAGGATCTGGGCCAGGAAGACGAACGACATCATCGTGCTGGACACGCGCCCGAGCATCGCGTGCGGCGTTTCGCGCTGCAGAAGCGTCTGCGCCGGCACCATGATGGCGCCGAACGCGAACCCGATCGTGAACGTCGCCGCAATCGTCGCGACGACGTACGGCACGGCCCCAAGCAGCAGCACGCCGACGCCGATGCCGGCGATGCCCGCCAGGACGAGCGTCTCGTGCTTCATCCGCTGCACGAGGCTCCGCACGAGCTGCGTGCCGATGAGCATTCCCACGCCGACCATCCCGCTCACGGCGCCGAAAATCGCCGAGCCGGCGTGCAGCGATTCGCGCACGTAGATCGCGATCAGCGGTCCGAAGCAGCCGACGATGAAGAGCCCGGCCGCCATCGCGAGGACGACGAACACGATCGCCGCGTGATGAATGATGAAGCGCGCGCCGGCCGCCATGTCGGCCAGGATGTCGTGGATGCGGTTGCTCGACGACCCGGTCGGCGCATCGGCCGGCCGCCTGATCGCGACGGAGCCGAGAAAGCTCGCCGACACGACGAAGCTGAGCACGTCGAGGGCGTAGCACGAGTTCGGGCCCAAGCGCGTACACCAGCGCGCCTGCCGCCGCAGGACCGACGATGCGCGCGCCCATGAACCCGAGCTGCATCAGCGCGTTCGCGGCCACGAGCCCTTCCGCCTTCACGTGCGTGCGAATCGTGACGGTTTGCGCGGGGCCGAAAAAACTCGAGACGCAGCTGAGCGCCGCCAGCACCACGTACACGTGCCAGACCGTCGTCGTCAGGATCAGGAACAGCGCGAGCACCGCGCGGATCAGATCGCTCGCGACGAGCGTCGGCTTGAGCGGCCACCGGTCCACGAAGACGCCCGCAAGCGGCCCGAGCACGACGAGCGGAAACATGTAGGCGATCTGGACCCATGTGAGCTGCGTCGCCGTTCCGTGCATGCGAAACGACACGACGCTGATCACCGCGAAGAGCGCGAGGAAATCGCCGAACAGGCTGACCAGCTGCGCGTACCAGACGCGGCGGATCACGTCGTTCGCGAGCACCTCGCGAAACGTCAGCGGCGCGGGAAGCGTGGCTGTGGACATAACCCCTTAAATGGCGCGAGCGTAGCGCTCGTTGAGGCCGATGAGCAGCGCGCGGTACGACTCGCGCAGCAGGCTGCCGACCTGTTCCCAATCGGGCCGCGGCGCGCCCTCGTCGCGGAGCCGCGCCGCTTCCGCGCGCAGCAGCGCGGCGCGCGCGACGCGCTCGAGCGGCGCTTCGTAGAGCAGCGAGTATTCCTCGGCGATCAGCCGGCCGACGTTTTCCGCGCTGTTACGGCGCGGGATCCCGGCGCGCCACCCACCACGCGAGCTCCGCGCGCGCGACAGCGTCGGGGTCGAATCCCGCGCGCATCCATACGCGAGCCTGCCGGTAGGCCTGCTCGAGATCCGGCAGCACCGTGTCGTAGTGAGCGTCGAGGTCGGCGAATCGTGTCGCGGCGCGCGCGAGGTGGAACGCTTCCCTCGTCGCTCGCGCCCATGAGTAGTGATACTGCTCGTGCAGCATCGTGACGAGCAGCGCGAAGAGCCGCACGCGCTCCTTCGCGTAGTACGCCTGCCACATCCCCAGCTCGAGATCAGCCATGCGAGAGGCATCGAACTGCCGCATGGATCGCGCGCCGCCGGGTGGCGTGACGGCAAAGGCGCCAAGCCCGACAGCGGCCATCAGGCCGAGAGAAGAACGCGCCGGCGCATCCGGCATTATAGCCGCGCGAACCGCTGCCGTTGAGGTTGCCAGGTCACTCGATGTGCGCGATGATGGAGCTACATGCCCAGCCCCAAGCGGCGCGCTCCCTTACAGGGACAGGAGCTCATCACGCTCGCGCAGAAACTCGCACGCGACGCCGAGCGTCACGCGATTCTGTCCGCGTCGCTCGCCTCACAAGCCGATCGTTTGATGCTTGCGGGTCTGCGGCTGCTCGATCCGCCCGCGCCGCGCCGGCCCGGTGCCTCTCCGCGCACGTAGCGCGCGACCCTCAAGCCCGCGACGAGGCTGTTTCCTGCGCTCCACGTCGCGTCTGTGCGAGAATGTTCGGGCCAGCCTTGCGAAAGGAAAACATGCGTCTTCGGCTCGCGGCCGCGTTCCTCGTTGCGGCGCTCGTCTCCGTGTCGTGCGGAAGTGTGACCGATCCGTCCAAGAACACCGTGGACACCTTCACGGCGACGCTCGCGGTCGGCGCCGTGAACGTGCATGCGTTCACCGCCTCGAACAGCGGCGAAATCAGCGTCATCATCAAAGCGCTCTCCCCCGTCACGAACGCGGTGCTCGGCGTCATCTATGGCCTTCCGCAGTCCGATGGCAGTTGCGCGGCGGTCAACGGCAACGCCGGGTCACTGACGAGCGTCGTCATCAGCGGCGCGATCGTGAAGGGCAGCTACTGCCTGGCGGTGTACGACTACTTCAGCGTTCTGACCGTGCCTGAGAACTACACGATCACCGTGTCGCATCCGTAGCAGCCGCGGATGTCCGCGCTCGACGCGAAGATCGACGACCTCTATTCACGCCCCCTGTCCGAATTCACGCCGGCAAGGAACGCGCTCGCGAAAACTCTGAGCGGCACCGACGCGGCGCGGGTGAAAGCGCTCGCGAAGCCGACGATCGTGCCCTGGGCGATCAATCAGGTTTATTGGCGCGCGCGGCCCGTCTACGACCGCCTGCTGAAGGCGGGCGAACGGCTTCGCCGCGCGCAGATCGCCGCGCTCGAGGGCAAAACGGCCGACGTGCGATCGGCGGCGACCGCGCATCGGACGGCGATCGCCGACGCGGTGAAGGAAGCCGAGCGTCTGGCCGCGGCCACCGGGTCGCACCCGGCCGCCGATGCGCTCACGCGCACGCTGGAGTCCTTGTCGCTCGCCCCGACGCTGCCATCCGAGCCCGGACGGCTCACGGACATGCTGCAGCCATCCGGCTTCGAAGCGCTCGCGGGAATCGGGATTGCACCGGCGGCGCGGGATACAAAGGAAGAAGGCAAAAGGCAAAAGGCAAAAGGCAAAGGGAAAGGGAAAGGGAAAAGGGAAGTTGAAAGTACGCCGCAGCCGCAGGCTGACGCGCTGAAAGAACAGCGCGCGCAGCAGGCTCGCGAGGCGGCGGCCGCTCGAGCGCGCGAGGCGGCGATCAAGAAGGAAGAAGCCGCGCTGGCCCGGGCGCAGGCGGCCGAGCGGCTCGCCCACGACGCGTGGCTTCGCGCCCAGCGCGGCGTGGACGAAATCCGCCAGCGCCTCGTGCGCGCGAAGTCCGAACGCTGACAGACATCCGCGGCGGCTAAGGCCGACAGTACAATGCGGCGTATGTACAGTCCTCGTCCTTCTCCTCCACTCCTGGCTGCGTTGGGTGGCGCTCGTGGCCGGCGTCGGCGCGACGCTCGCCGCGATCACCGATCGCTCCGCCGAGGGCGCCCGCGCCGACCGCTGGGGCTTCGCGCTGATGATGTCGCTCGACGTCCAGATGCTCCTCGGCCTGCTGCTCTACTTCGTCGTGAGCCCGAACATGGCCGCGATCCGCGATCATTTCGGCGACGCGATGAAGAGCAGCTCGCTGCGGTTCTGGGCCGTCGAGCACATCACGATGATGATCGTCGCGGTCGCGCTCGCGCACGTCGGACGGGTGCTCGCGCGAAAGGCGACGACGCCGCATGCGAAGCGGTCGCGCCGGCTTGTCTGTTTCAGCCTCGCCACGCTCGCGATGTTCGCCGCGGTTCCATGGCCCGGATTGCCATACGGCAGGCCGTTGTTCCGCGTATCATAGCGGCGCTCATGATGCAGTTTTTCGACATCCCAGCCCTCGGGTGGCTGGCGGTGGCGATCGTCGCCGCGATCATCGAGGTGTCGGTGCCGCATTTCGGGTCCGCCTTCGTCAGCGCGGGGGCCGTCGCGGGCGCCGTCACCGCGTTTCTCGGCTACACCGTTCCCGCGCAGTTCGCCGTCTTCGTCGTCGTGCTCACCGTCTCCATCATGGGGCTCCGATCGCCGCTGGCCTCGCGCATCGGCGGCCCGGGCGTCCCGTCTCGAACGGCGCCGCTCATCGGCCGGGACGGCGTCGTCACGCACGATGTCGACAGCTCGATCGGCACGGGACGCGTCAACGTCGGCGGCGAAGACTGGGCGGCGCGCAGCGCGGCGCCGATCGCCGCGGGGACGAAGGTGCGGGTAACCGGCGCGGACGGCATCGTGCTGGAGGTGACGCGATCATGAACGGCATCGTCTTCCTCGGCGTCTCCGTCGTCCTCTCATCGTGCTGCTGCGGACGATCAAGATCGTGCCGCAGAAGCAGGTGAAGATCATCGAGCGGCTCGGCAAGTACCATCGCACGGCCGAAGCGGGCCTGAACACCGATCGTGCCGTTCCTCGATTCCGTGCGCGCCACGATCGATCTGCGCGAGCAGATCACGAAGATCGAGCCGCAGCCGGTGATCACGCGCGACAACGTGACGATGGAAGTGGACGCGGTCATCTATTACCTGATCGCCGATCCCGTCCGCGCCACCTACGAAGTGCAGAACCTGCCGTGGGGGCTCGAGCAGCTCACGCTGTCGGCGCTGCGCAACGTGATCGGCCAGCTCGATCTCGACCACACGCTCTCCTCGCGCGACACCACCAACTCGCAGCTGCGCGCCGCGCTCGACACCGCCACGCAGCAGTGGGGCGTGAAGGTGATGCGCATCGAGCTGAAGAACATCACGCCGCCGGAGGAGATCCGCCTGACGATGGAGAAGCAGATGACCGCGGAGCGGACGCGCCGCGCCGTCGTCACGACGGCGGAGGGCGAGAAGGCGTCGGCGATTCTGCGGGCGGAAGGTCAGAAGCAGTCGCAGATCGTGAACGCGGAAGGCGGCAAAGAGGCCGCGATGCTCGCGGCCGAAGGCCAGGCGCAGGCGCGGCTGCGGGTTGCGCAGGCCGAGGCGCAGGCGATCCAGGCCATCGCGCAGGCGATCGGCGCGGCCGGCAATCCCGCGCAATATCTGATCGCACAGCGCTATCTCGAGTCGCTCACGCAGATCGCGGACGGCGCGAACAAGCTCGTGTTCCTGCCGTACGAAGCCGCGGGCGTCATGGGCGCGCTCGGCGGACTGCGTGAGCTCGTGCAACCCGCTCCAGCAGTCGGTCCGAAGCCGTAACCAAACGCCTCGCCGGCTTCAGCCTCACGTCAATCGCGCTGTTCCAGCTCTTTCACGACGTCGCGCAGCGCTTCGTCCGTTTCGCGCAGGTGATTGACGACGCGTTCGGCCGCGCCGACCACGCGACGGGACACCGATGTGTTTCGTGACGCGATGTCGGTGCGCGCGCGATCGAGCACCGTCGGGCCGCGCGCAGATCGTCGGCGGCCTTGCTCACTGCATCGCTCAGCAGCTCGAGCGACATCTCAACCGTGGGTGTTTCGGACGTGTTTTCAGCCATGGAGCGCACGAGGTCCAAGCCTCGTGCCAGGTCGGGTGTTCCATCGCGCGTGTTATGATCGGCGGTCCAGCTCACCTTCTCTGTCCCCATCGTCCAGAGGCCCAGGACGTGGCCCTTTCAAGGCCAAAACGCGGGTTCGAATCCCGCTGGGGACGTAACCCCTTTTCCGCGACGCGGTTTTTCGACCGACTCGGCAGTGGCCGCGCCATACGCCCTGACACGCTGCCCTCGCCGCGTGCCTGCCAGCGCTTCCGTTCGGCGAGCGGTGTGAACGTCACGCGTCCCTTGAATGCCGGCTACGATCGGGCGCGCGTGCGTCGGATCGTCGACAAGGACGCGCCCGCCCAGTTGTCGCCAGCGTCATCACCTCACCGCGCAGACGCCCCGGTTTTACTGGTCAAACATGTGCGGCCCAGAAATCGACGCCGACGGCACCACAAGATATAGTCTGAACCCGGTGCCTGACAGGAAATGCACCCGCGTAACTGGAAACCACACGTCTGCTCGCGACCGTCGTCGCTGAACCGCGCCGAGTGAGGACCATCGAGATGCATGCCGTTCGGTGCGCGACCCTGGTGCTCGCTCTGCTGCTGCCGTGCGCGACGAGCGCGGGGCAGCGCGACGCGCCCAACGCGTTCGGGCTCGCGCCCGGTTCCAATGCCGTCGGCTTCCGGCTGATCGACGGGGAAGATCCGTCGCGGACTGTGACCGGCGGCAACGGTTCCGCGGCCCGCCCGCGGCCCGTACGAACGTATCTTCGGTACCCGGCCCAGGATCCGGCCAGCCCATGCGGTTTGGCCGGTATGCAACGCTGGCCGACGAGGACATCTGGCCCGCCGACATGGTCGGAAGCCTGCATGAGAAGCTTGCGTTTTCGCGAAGACCTCTCGCCCGCGGCATGGGCCCGGCCGGCTATGCGGCGTTGCTGCAGCGTCCCGTGCTCGCGGTGGAGAACGCGGAGCCGCTGGCGGGGACGTTCCCGCTGGTCGTGATCGGCCAGGGGTTTTGGATCGAGCCCGCGATCTCGTTGGCGGCGTTCGCCGAATATCTCGCGGGACATGGTTTCGCGGTCGCCACGGCTCCACTCGTGGGCACGAACTCACCCTTGGTCAGGGTAAACGAACAGGATCTGGAGACTCAGGTTCGGATACTCCAATTCGCCGTGGCGCGCGCGCGTGAGCTGCCATTTGTCAGCCAGGACAAACTGGCCGTCATGGGACTCGACATGGGTGGGATGGCGGCGCTGCTGCTGGCCATGCGCAACCCTGACGTCGGCGCGTTCGTCGGTCTGCCGGCGGGGATTCTGTTCGAGCATCCGTCGGGCCTGCCGAGGATTTCGCCGGGCTACGATCCGCTGGCGCTGCGCGTGCCCTGGCTGCAAATCTTTCCCGCAACGGAGGCGACGGCGCCGCCGCCCGGGTCTCGATCACCATCGCTCTTCGACGCCGCGAAGTACTCCGATCGCTACATGCTCTTGACCCCAAAGATGGATCACCTGGATCTCACGATCGATGGGCTCATCGAAGGGCACGTCCCTCTCGCGGTGGGGCCCGCGTATAAACAGGAAACGCCGACCGGCGCCGAAGCGCAGCAAGCCATCCGGCCATATGTGTTGAACTTTCTCGCGGCGTATCTCGGACGCGACGCTGACGACCGCGCGAAGGGCCTCGCGTTTCTGTCGCGGGCGCCTGAAGAATCCACGCCCGGCTGGAAAATGACTCTCGAGCATCGCCCTGCCGCACCGCCGTCTATCACCTTTGATGAGTTCGTCGAAGCTGTTGTGGCCGGGCGAGGTGACGAGGCAATCCGGAGACTTCGCGCGGCGGCCGCCATCGAGCCACACCACGTTCTGCTCGACGAGAGTTACCTGAAACGGCTCTGCGCGAACCTCGTGTACACGTGGGGACTCGGGAAGGAAGCGCTTCCAGTGATCGAGTTCTTCATCGAGCGGTACCCGTCATCACCCGGGGCGCAGGGCCTGCTGGCGGAGGCCGAGATCGCCGCGGGCAACTACCGCGCGGCTACCGAAATCTACAGCCGAGTCCTCGAGCGGTTTCCGAACGATGCGAGCGTTCGCTCCCGACTCGAGTGGCTGCGCAAGCGCTAATGACGCGCGCTTATGCGACTGCGGCGCCGACGCTCCCGTCAGCGGCTGGCCGGAGGGACGATGCCGTTCATCCGCAAGTCGAGAACGATCTTACCGTAGTGGTCCATCGTGTGCACGCGGCCGCATTTACGGCTTCCAGTCGATTGCTTCCCGCCTACGGGCCGGCGGCAGGTTGCTGCCATTTGTCGCTGCGATCTCCGCTTCGAGCATCCGGAACGAGCTCATGCCGGCCGTTTTGTTCCGGGTAAGCGTCGCATCTGATCGCTGTGAAATGTTAAGAGTGCGGTGTCAGGCTGAACGCGATTTGCGAATCGTCACACTCGATATAACCGGGAAATCCCTCGTCCGAATAGATGCCGTGGACGGTGCCCGCAAGAACACCCGTTACGTTGTCGGCTGTCCCCAACACGACAGTTGCATCGATGAACGTGGCAAAATGAGACCCGCCTGGCCAGAACGTCCCCAACGCGTGAAGCTTGCCGGACAACCGATTCCCTACTCGGTCGAGCTCGAAATCCAGAACGACGACGCCATCGCGCTCCGTGACGTATTGCAGATGATCGGCACTGACCACCAAGCCGTCGTCGAGCGTGACATCGGGCGGAATGCGGGGCGTGCCATTGCAGCGCGCCACTGACGCGAGATGCAGGGTCAGGTAATACGAACCGCCCGTCGACTGATTGATGATCGTGAAGTCTGCGGCGCGGTGTCCGCACTGACGACCGCTGGCAAGCTGCTCACCGCGCGCGCACGCCAGTAGAACGCCGCGCCCGACGTGAGATCGATCGATGGCCTGAACGACGTTTGCCCAACACCCTCGGGGACTGAACCGCTCGCCACGACGCGATTAAATGTCGCGTCGCTCGCAATCTCAAAGGCATACGTGAGCGCGATGGGTGTGCCTGTCCGGTTCGCGTTCGCGACCGTCAACGTCGGCCGTTTCTGCGCAAACGACCCTGACAGCGGCTGGAGGGGTAGGGGAGCCGGAATAGATAAGGGGCCAATCGTGAAGCTTGCCGTCGGCGAAAGCACCGTCGTCGCGTCCGCCGCCGTCTTGGCGCGCCAGTAGTACGTGGTGCTCGGGTTGAGGTGAGTAACCGCCACGGTGAGTTGGCTCGAGCCATCGGGCGTCGTGGGCTCCACATCCACGATCGTTGAAAACGCAGCGTCGGTCGACAACTCGATCGTCGTGACGGTGGCCGCTCCACCTGTGGCCGCACCTTTGGCTACACTGATTACGATCGGCTGGCTGAAAAATGAGATTTGAGCGCCCGAAGCCGGCGCGATTGGCCGCGACGCCGCGAGGGACAGGGTCGGGCGAGTGGGTGACGTGCATCCCGACGTAACCAGCACGATCGAAAGCATGCACAATGCCGCGCCGATCGGCCGATGAGAGCATTGAACGCGCATCACGTCTCCGCCAATATTCTGAGCACGCAACGGTGCCCTGACGACCGGGCTTGCAAGCTTAGAATATTTTTGCATTTTCTGCGTCGGTCCTAGGGCCGAGAGGCGCCTACTCAAAGAGCGCGCGCCACAGCTGAGCCTGAAATCTTGGCGCGTCAGTGACCGCGGCGTGTATCAGTTGCCGGCCTCGCGCGTACAATGCGCGTCATGGCGATTCCGGCAGCGCAACACCGGAGGAAGTCGAGCGACTATTGGACCTTTTTGTAGTAGCGAAACGACAGGACGAATGGCCTGCTATAAGCGCCACGTGACGCGATCGATCGTGCGCCCGGCCTCGCCACATGGCGTGTGTCGTCGGCCATGAGGATTCCGCAGTTTGGGATCCTATCGGCGAGAACGGCGCGGCTCCTGGCCTTTGATCTGGTGCGCTGCCGCGCGCGCTGGCTCCATCGTCGCCGCGTTCGCCCGTTGGCGCCGCGGCTCCATCTCGGCGCGGGGCCTCGCATGGTAACTGGCTGGCTCAACGTGGACGTCTGGAGATCGCAGTACAGACGTCGACCTCGCCTGCGGGCGCCTGCCGTGGCCGGATGGGTCCTTCACGGCTGTGGTCAGCCAACACGTCATCGAGCACCTCGAGCTCGAGACGGAACTCTTGCCGCTGCTGCGCGAACTGCGGCGCGTCGTCGTGCCAGGCGGGTGCCTCTGGCTCTCCTGCCCCGATCTCGAGACGGTGTGTCGTGCATACCTGCATGACCAGGGCGCCGCGCTGAGTGCGGATCGGAAGCGCCGGATTCCGACACTGGCGCTTCCGGATGGCGTCCCGACGCAGCACTTCATTAACTTGCTGTTCCATCAACACGGGGAACACAAGAACCTGTTCGATCTTGGCCTGCTGACCTGGGCTGTCCAGCGCGCGGGGTTTCAGATCTGCGAGCGTGTAAACGAAGCGGCGCTCCTGGCGCAGTATCCGGAGTTTCCGCCGCGCGACGACGATCGACAAAGTCTCTACGTCCGCGTCCGCTAATTAATCTAGCCCAATTGATGCTCTCTTGCCGGGATTCGCATAGCTACTACCTCGAACGTATCCGGCGACGGAGGACGTCCGATAGCGCGCCGGCCCGCATCGTAATTCTGCAGCGGATTGTCACGCTTCGCGCGAAGGCCGCTCATTTACATGACTGCTCCGTCGACTCGGACCTTCTCGAGCAGGTCACACTTGCCGAGCGCGACTTGGACGAGACGGCCATGTGGATGATCAGGACCGGAATAAGCGCGTCCTCGGATGACATCATTGATCTGCTGCTCCAGACCGTGTCGTGGCGATTAGCGGCCGTCGAGAAGTTCATTGACGTGGACCGCAACAACCAGACCGACTAGACGCACATTCAACACGAGCGCGAGCCGCCGAATCGTTTGTCCGCGAGTTGTCCGTGCGAGCGCAATCAGCGCGGTGATTGCGTAGCACACCAACGTTCGCCACGATGGCTACGATTTGGATCGATCGGGAAAGATTCATCTTCACGATTTTCGCCAACTCAAGCATCCTGTTGACCGCGCCTCGTGCAACGCTCGGCTGACCGCGCACGTATTCCGCGTGCGCAGAATCGTCTCACGCGCCCTGGCGACGGTCGCGCGCGTGTCGGCGACGAGCTCGCGCGATAGTGCGCGAACCGCTTGACATTGTTTGATTGCCGGATGAACCGACGGTGAGACGATGGGCCGGGCCAGATCCATCGGGCTGTCTCCTTGCTCGGTGAAAGCAGACAGCCAGCTGGAGCTGGGTGGTGCGTCAGGAAGCTGATACGACTATACGCCTCGCAGGGCGGATAACAACTCAGCGCGAATTAGCGGGTGGGCCGGATCTTCTCCTCTGGTGCGTCGGGGCGCATCGGTGCAACCGTGAGCCGCCCGTCGCGCTCGTCGGGCGGCAGATGGCACCGATACATGGCGTCGGCCCGGGGCCTTCTTCGGCTCACATGCGGATCGGCACGCGGCACGCAGGACATTTCCAAGGCATCGTGTGAGCCTGTGTGCGGGGTGGGCGTCTCTATCGTGCCGGGCGCTGAAAGCCGACGTCTTCAAGTTGATGCAACGCCGTGCGTCCCGCACACATGATTTGCGCGACCGCGTCCACAAGCCGGACGACGTTATATGGCTTCGGCACAAAGGCGTCCGCCCCGTTTTTCATCGCCTTCCGGCGATCGGCAGGAAACGCATGCGCCGTAACCGCGACGACGATCGCACTTTTCGTTCGCGCATCGGCTTTCAACCTGCGCGTCGCGTTCCACCCATCAAGACCGGGCATCGACAGGTCCATCAAAACGACCGACGGCGGATTCGCAAAGGCGATCTGCAGCGCCTCCTCGCCGTGGGACGCCGCCTGCACGGAAATGCTGCGGAAGCGGAGATATTCGGAAAGAATTTCGCGACCGTCTTGATTGTCGTCAACGACGAGAACATACGGAGAGTTCATGGCCGAGCCCAAGAGTTGCGTAAACGAATGGCCACGAGCGTAGCCGATCGTCAGGGCTTTGGAAACAGCTGAGTTGCTTCGCCAGAAATTTCGGTGCATTTTCGGACACCTTAACGACCATTGCTGCTAGTGGCAATGCACCGCGACTGCTCTCGCTGTTTGTGTGTCGGTCGCGGCCGTCGCCCTGCACTAGAATCAGCCACCCGCGAGGTGGATCGTGTTCGTGTTGCGCGGCGAAAGGGCAACGTTGTCCGACATCACCAAGGCCATCGATGAGAATTATGAGCTCGTGACATTTTCGGCCGCTTCGCCGAAAGCCGACATTTGGATGCGACAGCGTTGCGGCGACCAGAGCGTCACGTTTCGATTGCCAGCCGAGCGCGAACAGGCGATTGCCTTTGAGGCGGCGGCCGATGCGATGCAGCTTGGCGTGGATCAGGTGTGACGTCAGCCTGCGGATCTAATACTCGCCCCGCTCGTTTGCGTCCCCCGTGTTTCGCAATCGTGCCTGAATCCACATCGGGTGCAAATGTAATCGTCCCACTGCTCGCTGTAGCGTCCGCTCACGCGGTCGAGGTGGCTGGACTCATACCGAAGAGGCTCGTCGCAGATCGGGCACGTCAGCACGGGGGACGTGAATGGCGTCGTCCTCGCGACACGCTGATGCGCCTTCGAGGGCGCAGGCGCTATCGGCGCATTGGCGCGCCGAAGCAAGCACGCCGTCCGCGCCCCTTCGCGGGTTGACGCGGCTCTGGCGCACGCAGATCGCTCGTGTAGCTCCCGTGACGTACGGAGCAGGCGATCCATCTCCGCTCGCACGGGCCAGAACAGTCCACGGCTTAATCACGACCGCATTCACGCGGGCACGCTCTGCGCGTTCTAGCTCGGTGGCGGAAAGTCCCTTCGTGACGAGGAGCACGGGAATGTGGGCGGTCGTCCGATTCCACCGCAGACTTTGGCAGAGCGCAACGCCGTCGATGTACGGGAGCTGCAGTTCGGTGATGACGAGTGCAGGCGGCTTTATTAACGCTTTGAGAAGTGCGTCGCGGCCATCGAGCGCTTCGGCGACTTCTACGCCGCTACCAAGCACGGCACGACAGAGCGCACGAGTAAGGGGGTCACGCTCGGCGACGAGCACTCGGGCTGGCTGGCCCGTGGACACCGGCCTCATGGGCAGAACATTCATGATGACGAACCGATACGCTAATCCGTTTCTCGTCAGAGAACAAGACGTTCTCCGAGTTGACGGTCTTAGAGTGCCCCGTTTGCGCCAACTTCACCGTGTTTCCACTCAAGCCCTCGTCGCACCGCGTGGGTCCGGGTGGAATCAATCCACATGGTCCACGGCGCTCCGCAGCCCGATGGAGCGAAGACCATCAGAACTTCTCGCCGTTCGGAATAGAGACGACGTTCGCGGTCCCGTGACTACGAAGCCTCCAATGCCTGCATCTTCGCGATCAGCACGTCTATCGAGAAGGGCTTTTGAAGGAACTGCACGCTTGCCGTCTGAATTCCCTGCCGCACGATCGCATCGTCTGGATATCCGGACATGAACAGGATGCGCGTGTCAGGCCGCTCGGCAAGGAGGGATTCCGACAGCTCACGCCCATTCATACCCGGCATGACGACATCGGCGAGCAGCACATGGACCGTCCCTGCGTATGCCCGCGACACGGCGAGCGCCTCCTCGCCGTCTCCTGCCGTGAGGACCGTGTAGCCGCTCTTTCGCAGCGCCGACGCGACCAACGTATTCACACCCTGGTCGTCTTCGACCAGCAGCACCGTCTCTGTAGGTCTTCGCACCGCGGTCCGTCCCGCAGGCGCGACTGCCTCGCTCGGGGCTGGTTCGTCGCAGCGCGGCAGGAACACATGGAATGTCGACCCCTCGCCGACGGCGGTCACGACGTCGACGGTGCCGCCGGCCGCCTGGGCGATCGCGTAAACGGTCGCGAGACCGAGCCCTGTGCCGCGTCCATCGGCTTTCGTCGTGAAGAACGGCTCGAAGATCCGCTGGACCGTCTCTTCGGTCATGCCGGTTCCGGTGTCCGCGACGGAGATGCGGACGTATGAGCCTGGCGCGAGGACGGCGTGCGACGAGTGTGACGGCCGGGCTGACCGCCTGCCCCGTGATCGAACTGGACGCGAGGTCTTCCGGTTCGCGCACGATCACGTTCGCCAGCGACACTGTGAGCGTGCCGCCCGACGGCATCGCGTCGCGCGCATTGACCGCGAGATTCACCAGCACCTGATCGATCTGCCCCGGGTCCGCCTTGACCGGCCATATGCCGTCGACGACATCGGTCGTGAACGTGATGTCTTCTCCGATGAGGCGCCGAAGCATCTGCTCGATGTTCGGAAGGACCCGGTCCAGCGCGAGCACCCGTGGCGCGCTCGCCTCTCGGCGGCTGAACGTGAGCAGCTGTCGCGTCAGACCCGCAGCGCGATCGGAGGCCTTGACAATTTCGTCCGCGTCCTCCCTGCGCTGATCGTCCGGGCCGAGCGACTCGAGCAGCAGCTGGGCGTAGCCGCGAATCGCCGTGAGCAGGTTGTTGAAATCGTGCGCGACGCCGCCGGCGAGCCGGCCGATCGCCTCCATCTTTTGCGCCTGGCGCAGCTGATCGTCGCGGCGCCTCGCTTCTTCATACCAGTGCCGCAGGCTCGCCGTCATGTCGTTGAACGCACGCGCGAGCACGGACACTTCTCCGCGCCCACTCGACGACGACGCGGCGCGCCCAGTTGCCCGCGGCGATATCGCCGGCGGCCGCGGCGAGCTCCTGGAGCGGACCGCGTCACGCGGCGGCTTAGAATCAGCCCCGCCGGCGACGGCGAGCACGAAAGACGACGCCGCCGACCAGCAGCAGCCGGCGGCGAACTTCGTCCACGAATTGCTGCGTGGGCTGCCAGTCCTGCAGCAGAACGAGCCGCCCCACGTCAGCCGTCTTCGTCCGACGCCAGCGGGAATACGCCGACGACGTACTGTCCGCCGCCGATGCGCTGAATCGCCGGCCGGACGCCGAACGCGTCGAGCGCGCCGGCGGACGAGAGTCCGGCCGAGCGCCGCGCGGTTCGCGCTCGGCGAGGCTGCTGGCCGACAGCGCGGCCGGCCGTCACGAGTTGACGTCCGCGTGCGTCACCTCGGCGAGCCGCCGGGCCACCGCATCGTCCAGCGCGTAGCCGACCGTCAACGTGCCGAGAATTTCTTCGGCGAAGCGCGCCGGCTGCGACACGATCAGGAACAGCCGACCGCCGAGTCGCGATCGTGCGGCGCGGCCGGCCCGCGGTCGCGTCATCGATGACCGCGCGCAGCGTCGCCGGCGGCGCGATGCCCTCGGGCCAGCCCGGATCGATCGTCCACCGCCCTTGCCGATTGGCGACGATGCAGAAGTCGGCTTTCAGCTCGCGCCGGTACTCCTCACCCATTGCCTCGAGCGTTGCGACGTCCTCAGCGAGGCGAGAGTCGGTCATGTGCGCGCGGAACACCGGGAGCGCCGTGACCAGCTCCGCCTGAGCCGCCGCGAATTCTGCCCGATCGTCGACGAGACGATAGAACGCGGTGCGGCCCGCATCGAGATCGCTCGACGCGCGTGTCAGAGATCGCGCCGTTACCGTGCGGGTCGTCGCCATGAGCACGCCGCGCGAGCGAGAGCGCCAACAAGCAGCGCGATCGCGGCTACGACATGCGCTTCGAGACGGTGGTGCCATGCGAGCGGCGGCGCTGGTGGCGTGGTGCCGAACATCGAATCAGTGCCGCCGCACCGTGTAAGTGATGGCGACGTCGAGTGGCGGTCGCGTCATACGACGGCGGAGTGCCCGCTCTGGTGCAGCAGGTCCGCCTGCAAGGCGAGCTGGTTCAGGATGCGGATGCGTGCGCCGATTGTCTCGCGTTGCGCCTGCAGATCGAATGGCGCGACGGCGTCGTACACCAGGCGTTCGACACGCGCCACCGCGGTGACCGGTCCCATGCCGAGGCGATGCACGATCACATCGGTGCACCAGCCCGTCGTCGACGTGCCCGTGAACGGATGGCCGGTGAGCCATTCGCCCCGCACCTGCACTCCGCCACGCATCCAGCGGATATCCACGCCGCGTAAATGCCGCGGCTCCGTGGGCGAATGTCACCGGCAGGTACGGCTGCGTATGAACATAGCTGACGCCGAAGATGAACGCGCCCGCAGTGCTCTGCGCACGCACGACGGCGTCAGTGCCCTGCCGGCGACGCGTGTCGCCGACATCGGCGGGCACACCCGCGCTCGCCTCGACCGTGAAGCGCGGCACACCGGCGATCACATCAACGCCGTGCTCGAGAAAATTGTTCGAGAGCGCGAAGTAACCGTCGTAGCGCATGAGTGGCGCGCGAAGCAATCCCGAATACGCATAGTCGCTGCCGCTCGAGATACCGAACGGCATCCGATAACGTCCGGCCTTGACGCCGAGAATGCCGCCGGCCGGCCGGAACATGCGCGCGCCGTACGCCTCGATCACTTGCACGCCGTTGCCGTAGGGGTACGCGGCCCCAAACGCGTCCACGGCCTTGCCCTCCGACCGCGCGGACCATGCCACTTCGCCGAAATAGGTGATGCCCGCGCCCGCGTCTCCGAACACTCGCAGTTGCGTCGCCGCGGCTGCGGTCCGGTCCTCGCTCGTCGCGCCGGTCGTGAAGGCCGCCTCGGAGGTGATCGACTGGGCGTGCAGCGACGCCGCGAAGACCGTGCACAGCGCGCCGGCTGCCGACGGCGGATCTCATGGCCACGTGACGCTCAACGGCGCTTCCACGTCGGCGGTCCACGTGCCGGTCAGCTCCGGGCCGCCCGGCCGCCATGCATGGAACACGTAGCGCCCCGGCCGCACCGATCCGATGGTGAATGCGCCGGTCGCGTCCGAGACGGCGAAGTACGGCGAATCGACCACCATGACGTAAGCCGCCATGTTCGGGTGAATGTTGCAGAAGATGCGGCTCAAGCCCTTGCGATCGAAGAGCACGTGGCGCAACGACCCGACCGGGTACATCCCGAGATCGAAGCGCTTGCCGTCACGAAATGAGAACACGTTGTGGAACACGCGATCGTCATTCGGGAACTCGACGACGGTGCCGACGCGGACCGCTAACACGTGCGGGTTGAAGGCGAGATTTCGTTGATCGAGGACGACCCTGCCTTCCAGGGGCGGCTCCGGCAGATTCGGCGCGTCGAGCCATACGACCGCGTTCGCGGCGGGCTGATCGCCGGCGCGCGCAGTTCCGTGCACAACGATCGAACCCGCGCCAGCCGCGGCGATTGTTGCCCAGAACAGCGCGAATTGGCTGAGAAGCCGCACGCCGCAACACTTCATGTTTCTGTTATCGGCCGAAGACAGCCAGTTGACCGCCACGGCACGAACAGAACATCCGCAATGTCAGGCTAGAGCTTCATCTCGACGGCCGACGGCACAAATCCACCCGCGTGACCGCTCCGTGTGGACGTTGACCTCGACGAAGCCGGCTTCCATCAGGACTGCTCGATGTTCATCGACCGAAAGATACGTCGCGTTGAAAAGCAACCGCATGACCGGCCGATAAAGCCAATCCATGCTTCGGCCTTTGTACGTCTCAGCGATGATGATGATGTGTCCGCCCGGCCGCAGCACGCGAAGGGCTTCGCGCAGATCATTCGACAGGTCGGGCCAGTAGTAATGCGTCTCGACCGCCGTAATCAGGTCGAAGGAGCAGTCAGCGAACGGAAGGTGCGAGACCGACGCACTTTGCACGTCCACGCGACCCGATTCGATCAAGTCGGCGTTTTCCTCGCGAGCGACCGTGACGCTGGCCTGCGAGTAGTCGACGCCGTCAACGCGGCCGGCCGTGGCGAGCGCTGCGAGCGACCGAATCGTCTGCCCGCCTCCACAGCCGATATCGAGGATGCGCGAGTCGCGCGCGATGGCGACGTGCTCCAATCCCCACGCAGTCAGGCGCGCATGTCCGACATTCATCCCGCGCGCGAGGCGCCGGCCGAGCCATCCCATCGGTCTTCGGCACTGCCGCGATAGCGCGTATGGCGCGCCGACGGCAACCGCGATCGCGACGATGCGACGAACGAGAACCCCGTTCATCTGACGTGCGCCGCGTGGACCACGACGCCGCGTCTCTCATATGTCGGGTATGCAATGTATGGCCCACGTCTGAGGCGCGTCAAGGCTGATCCCGGCGCCTTATTCGAGGGTAATCGGCACGCGGGCCACGACCGTCGTGCCGCTGCCAGGCTTCGAGTCGATGACAAGTTCACCTGCCACGAGCTTCACACGCTCCCGCATGCTCGTCAGACCGAGACCGCGATCCCGCGGTACGGATTCAGGATTGAACCCGCAGCCTCCGTCCCGCACGGTCAGCGTGAGCGCCTTCGGTGTGCTCTCGAGAGCCACCGCAAAACGGGCGGCGGCGCTGTGGCGCACCGCATTCTGCAGCGCCTCCTGCAGAACTCTGAACAGGCACAGCGTGATTTCGGGCCGCACGGTTCCGGGCACGCCCAGCTGCGTGAAGTCCACGTCCACGGTGTGCCGGGCCGACACCTCCGAACAGAAGTCTCTGATCGCCGACACGATGCCGAGCAGTTGAAGCTTGTACGAGTGCAGTTCGTGCGACAGCGCCTGCACGTCGATCGCTATGTCCACGGTCTGCCGGGACAGCGCGACGATGGATCGATGAATGTCGCTCGCCGAATCGGTGGACTGCTGCAGCTGCGTCAGCGCCATCGACAGCATCGTCAGCCGTTGACCGATGTCGTCGTGCAGTTCCCGCGCGATGCGAGCGCGCTCGGCTTCCTGCGCCTCGAGCAGCCGGCGGCTCTGGCTGGAGAGCATTTCTTCTGCGCGCTTCCGCGCCGTGATGTCCTGGACGGTGCCTCGAAGGCCGATGATCCGGCCCTCCGCGTCGCGCATCGCTTCGCCGCGCGCGGTTACCCACTGGCGCGCGCCGTTGCTGAACATCTCGACATCCAGTTCGTACGGCGTGCCGGATCGCATCGCCTCGTCGGCGCAGCGTCTTATCCGTTCCCAGTCCTGCGGTGGGTACAGGTGCGGATGATTGCTGGCGGCGGCCGCGGACGACCCCGGCTCCAATCCAGCGATTCGGTACAGCTCGTTCGGACCAGACGACTTCGTCCGTGCTCGAATCCCATTGCCAGCTTCCGATCGCCGCGAGCCGCTGCGCTTCCGTAAGCTCCGACTCCTTCCGGCGCAGCGATTCTTCGGCCAGCCTGCGCTCGTTGATGTCGATGGTCGAACCGATGTAGCCGATCCATGAGCCGTCCGCCCCTAGTAGCGGAATGCCGTTATCGAGGACCCATCGATATTCGCCGTCGTGCCGCCTGAGCCGGTATCGAGCGTGAACGGCTGGCGCGCTTCGAACGCCGCGGTGAGGACCTCGAGGCACGGTGGAATGTCGTCCGCATGAATCACCCCGCGCCATCCGTCCGCGAGCGCAGCTTCCATCCCGAGACCGGTGAAGGCCGTCCACTCCGCGTTGACGTAGGTGCAGCGTTTGTTGGCGTCCGACATCCAAACGAGGACCGGGGCCAACTCGGCGACAGAACTCACATCTGATCCTTCACACAGCGCTGATGCGCCGACACGACGTGGCTGTGCCGATCACAAATCATGTTGAACCCCCGGTCTTGCGAGACGCCCGACGCGTAGCCGCAGAGGATGGAGCACTTGCGTCCGGCGATGAACTGTTGCCACAGAGTCTCGAGCGAAAGCGCCGCGTCTTCGCGGCCGCTGCTCCACAGCAGGTCGGCCATCTCTCCGTAGATCCGCACCGCACGCTTCCTGCATCCGGCCGCCTTGTCCACCATCGCATTGATCGTGTTTTCGAACCGCTCGGCATCGGGCCGATTGCCGTCCATCAATCGGTTCAGGACCTCGTCGGCATCGAACACCAACAGGTCGCCCCGCTCGATCCGTTCCTCGGACCCAACACCCATCGCCGTCAGTTGTTCGCGGATGGAGATGCCGAGCGATGACGTCGCGACGACGACGGCCGCCTGGCTGGCGGCCAACCCGCAGCCGATGAAGCCGGCGATGGTGCAGGCGAGCGACGGACGGTCTTCGTAGAAACAGACGGCGTGGGACGACAGCGCCCGGCGGACGGCCGGCACGAGTTCCGTCAGCATCTCCCGCTTCCGCACCAGCGCCGAGGCGCCGAGCTCGTACGCGGCGCTGACGATTGACGCATCGTCGTACGCGGTGGCCAGGACGATCCAGGGCGGGTCCGGCAGCTCCCTGATCAGGGCGCCGGCTTCGAATCCGTTAAGGCGGGGCATCCTGATGTCGAGCACGACCATATCCGGATGGAGCGCGACCGCCGCTTCGACCGCCGCCTGGCCATCGGCGACCGTGGCAACCACGTCAAAGTCGAACGCGAGCAACCTGGCCATCCACGCCCGCGTTTCGTCATGATCGTCCGCTACTACGATGCGCGGCCTGGCCATGTGGCGGCATTCTACGACATGGCGGAAGGCGCACTGCGTGCAACGTCACCTCAGCAGCTCACCCGCTGACGACCGCCGCCTTGTAGCGCCACGAACGACTATTTGCGCGGCGGATCGACGACGACCATCGTCAGCTTCACGACCGTCCGCCCCTCGTTGATGTATTGGTGGCGCTGATTCATCCGCGCGACCACCGAACCGCCGGCCGGAATCCGCACGCGACGCTTGCCGACGACGAGCGTGAGCGTACCCCGGCGGACCTCGATCGCCTCCATCGTCGTGTCCAGGTGTGCGTCGGCGCTGTAGACGTCGCCCGGCGCGAGTTGCCATTCCCAGAGCTCCACGGGTTGGGGGGCGTCGGCGCCGACCAAGAGGACCGCGCGGCCGCCGCGCGCACTGCGCCACAGCGTCAGCGCCTGAGCGCGGGTCGCCACGCGCACCGCTTCTTCCGGCGCGGCGAACAGCTGCGACACCGCGACGCCGAACGCGTTCGCGATGCGGATCAGCGTGCCGATGCTCGGGTTCGTCTTCGCGGCTTCGATCTGCAGCAGCATCCCCTTCGAGAGACCGCTGCGCGAGGCGAGGGCGGCGAGCGACCAGCGCTTGCGCTCGCGCGCGGCGCGGACGGTGTGGGCGAGCGCTTGCACGGTCTCGGCGTTGATCGCCGACCCGGGTCCCGATTTGCGGATGGGCATCGTGGTCAAATATATTAACCCATGTGGTTCACTTTAATGGTTGGCTGTCCGCGCTGGCCGGTCTCGCATCGGCCACATCGTGGGGCGCCGGAGACTTCTGCGGCGGGGTGGCGGCGAAGCGCGTCAACGCCTTCGCGGTGGTGGTCGGCTCGCAGCTGGTCGGCGCGGCATTCATGCTGGCGATGGCGATCGCGACGCGCGAAGCGCTGCCGCCTCCGGCCAGCCTCTGGTGGTGCGGTGCCGCCGGCCTCGCGGGCGCCGTGGGGCTCCTCGCGCTCTACCGCGCGCTCGCGATCGGACGGATGGGCGTCGCCGCTCCGGTATCGGGCGTGCTGAGCGCCGCCATCCCCGTACTGGCAGGCGCGTTCGTCGACGGTCCGCCGGATCATCTGAAGCAGGGCGGCTTCGCGCTCGCGCTGGCCGGCGTGTGGCTGATCGCGCGGACCGATTCGCGCCGCATCGACCCGCGCGAGCTCGGCCTGCCGGTCGCGGCCGGCGTCGGCTTCGGCCTCTTCATCGCGATGATCGCGCGCGCGAGCGGGACGTCCGTTTTCTGGCCGCTGGTCGCCGCGCGCGCTGCCTCGCTGATGTTGCTTGGATCGATTGCGGCGGCGACCCGCCAGCCGCTTCTGCCGTCGCGCCCCAACTGGCCGATCGTCGCGGCCGCCGGGCTGTTCGATGCCGGCGGCAACGCCTTCCTCGTCGTCGCGGCGCACGCCGGCCGGCTGGACGTCGCCGCTGTCTTGTCGTCGCTCTATCCGGGCGCCACCGTCCTGCTCGCCTTCCTGGGGCTCCACGAGCGGATCGGGCGCTGGCAACTGGTCGGCCTCGCCGCGTCGCTCGCCGCGATCGTCGCCATTACGGCAGGGTGAGCCAGGCGCGCTCGCCTTCGGACCAGCTGCATAGCATCCTTCCGACGCTGGGTGTGGTCGTCATCGACGGCGCAACGCACATCGGTCCTCGCGGCGCGTCGGACGGCCAGAGTTCGTCGACGCGATTCGCCGTTTCACCGCGGAGCACGCGGCGTGGCGCTAGAGGATCTGCCGTCGCACAATCGCCACCAGTCGCGTCCCGTGCTCGGGACGAGAGGTGATTGTGAGCGAGCCGCCGACGGCCTGCAGGTGCTCAGACATGCTGCCCAGACCGATTCCGGTTTTCCAGGCCGCATCGACATCGAATCCGACGCCGTTGTCGACGACGGTCAACGTCAAACCGTCCGACGTCCCGCTCAAGTCCATCGCCAGTTCTGTGGCCCGACTGTGCTTGATCGCATTCTGCAACGCTTCCTGAGCGACTCGGAACAGGCAGAGCCTCACGTCCGACGAAAGCGCCGCGGGCACGTTGTCGTGCGTCCACCGGAGGGTCAAGCCCGCGCGTGACATCTCGCCGCAGAGGCTTTCGAGCCCAGCAACCAAGCCGAGCACGCGCAGTCTGGTCGGATGCAGCTGGTGCGACAGCTCGCGCAAGCTCTTCGAGATGTCCTGTGCGGTGACCAGGGCTGCGGCCGCCGCTCCGTCGTCATTGCCCTGCGCCAACGAGTCGAGCTCGATGGTCAACAGCAGCATGCGTTGGCAGATGTCGTCGTGCAATTCGCCAGCGATGCGGGAGCGCTCCGCTTCCTGCGCCTGGAGCAGTCGCGCCGCGAGATGGCGGTTGCGCTCATGACTCCGCATGAGGGCATCCTGGCTGCTGCGAACGATCTCTTCGGCGCGTCGTCGCCGTGTTCGCTGAATCAAGAGGCCGGCAATGAGCGCCGTTTGCATCGCAAACAGTGTTGCCGCCGCGAGGATGTACCGCCGGTATTGATCCCACACACTCGGCTCACGAAACCTGATAAGCGTGCCGACAGGCACGCGTCGTTCATCGATCCGCCACCGCCGAATTTGCCGCCAATCGACCTCGTACGAATTCACATCGATAGGGACGGCCGCAATGCTGTCGGCCGCCTCGCCGCTGAGGACGCGCAGCGCGAGCTTACCGATTTGCTGAATTGCGGCCGTCTGGCTGTACAGGCTGCCTCCTACAATCCCATGGCCCATGGTGGAGTCCACCCAGCTGTAGGTCGGAGCGTTTGCGATGGCGGCAAGGCGGTCAAGGTAGTTCAGCGGGTGCGGCCTCGCGCCAGCCGGATCGCTGCTGACGATCACGTAATAGACGGCGGAGTGTGCCGGCAGGTGCGATAGACGCGCCTCGAGGTCTGCCATCGCGAGACCGGAGAGGTAACTGACGGTCAGGCCAGAGTCCGCCAGCGATTGCAGCTGTCGCCGCACCGCGGCTTCGTACACTCGATCGGGCGCGGCGGCGCCTGTGACGACGAACAGATGTTGGACGTCTGGCTGCAGCTGACGGCTGAATGCGACCGTCGCGCCGAAGTCGAGCTCGAGAATCAAACCCGTCGAATTCGCGCGGTGCGTCTTCACCGGCGTATTCGTGAGGAAAACAACCGGTGTCCCGGAGAACAGCGCATCGCCGTAATCGTTGATGAAACCAACCGCCGAGTCCTGCATCGCGATCACCAGGTCGAATCGCACGTCGCGATACTTCTGGCGGAGGAACTCGCTGAACGCTGCCGTGTAGCCGGGTTCAGGCGACCGCGCCAGGTTGATAAATTCGGCATAGTAATCGACGTTCCGCGCGAGCCCCGCATCGAGCATGCGCGGCAGCTCGCGCTCGCCGATGATCGCAAACTGGCCATCTCGGCGTATGGAGTACAGCACGAGCACGCGCTTTTGCGTCGTCTGCGTGTAGCCGGTGGTCGCCGTGGCAAGAGGCGCGAAAAGAATGACGGACGCGAGCAGCCCACGTCGGAGCCGGGAGCAGCGCAGTTGTCCAGACATTCCTTAATTACTTCTCGGCAGGCGGTGTACCTGCGGTGGGTCTGCCGAGGATACAATCGTCCATTCAAGGAGTCCAACGCGAAAGCCAAGCCACGGGTCGTCGTCGTGGATGATTATCCGCCGGTGCTGGCTGCCCTCGGTCGCATGCTCCGTATCTCGTGCGATATCGTCGCGAGCGTTTCTACCGGTTGTGAAGCGGTCGAAGCCGTCAGCCGACTCAAGCCAGACGTACTGGTCGCCGATCTGATGCTGCCGGACATCGACGGCCTGGAGGTCTGTCGCCGCGTCAAACGACTGATGCCCGAAACAGCGGTCGTCATCATTACTGCATCGGACGACGGTGCGGTCGAAGCGGCGGCGCGTGGGGCGGGCGCGTCGGCGTTCGTCCCGAAGCATGTGGCGGCCGAAACGCTGCGTCGCACGATCGCGAAGGTGTTCGCCGACTCCGCGACCTGATTCAACGGACTCACGCCGCTGCCCGGTCCCATACGAGCTCTGCCGCCATCAGGCGCAGCCGACGCTCCGGACGCACGTGGGAATCGGCCTAACGAACTCCGCGACGACATCCGCCGCCTACGGCCGGTCCGAGTTCTCACGTGTCGTCGGAGGCTGCCCGCCTCCGAATTGGTGAGCCATCCTCCACTTCCCGCGATTTTTTGCGATTCGTCTCGGCAGGGTTGCTTGGCTCACGCTTTGCTGAATCCGAAGCGAATCTCTGCGGGCGAGAGTGCGTTCCGCATCATTGATTTCGCTCGGCGCTATTCCGCATCGACAACGGGAGTCTGAGAGAACCGATCAGCGTGCCGGCCGCTCGAACCGCGGTGTCACACCCGCGAGGGCGGTGATGTCCTGACCTGAAAGGATCTGAAAGCGCTATGGCCAACAAAGAAGACGCAAGAGACGATGAACGCGATCCGTTCGGCCTTTCGACATCCGTGCCGTCGGACATTCCGACCGGTCTCGACCGCCGGAAGTTTATCGTCCGCAGCGCGGTGATTTCGGCGGCCGCCGTGATGAACGGCTGCTCGCGATCCGAAACGGAACGAACCGCCCCGCCGCCGGCCGCCGCATCCACGGCGGCACCAGCCTCCAACCCACCCTCCGTTCCGTTGGCTGCCGATCTGAACGTGGTGAAGAAGGAAAAAGGCCCGGTGCTGACGACGGTGGACGAGTTCTACAAGGTGGGTCCGGGACCTTCCAGCTCGCACACGATTGGTCCGATGCGCATCACCTACGACTTTTACCAGCGAGCGACCAAATTGCCGGCCGACAAACTCGCCAAAGCGACGAAGCTTCAGGTGAATTTGTTCGGCAGCCTCAGCGCAACCGGCAAGGGACACGGCACGGAACGAGCCGCGCTCGCAGGGCTCGTCGGGAAAGAACCGGCGACGGTCGATCCGAAATTTCTCGACGGCCTCCGCGAGAAGCCAGACCAGGTGTTCCCGGTGAAGCTCGGCGACAAGTCCATTGACGTGAGCCTGAAGGACGTCATCTACGATGCGACGAAGGGCGACTTCAAACACCCGAACACCATGACCGTCAAGCTTCTCGCGGGCAACGACGTGTTGCTCGAGCAGGAGTACTACTCCGTCGGCGGCGGGTTCATCGAGTGGAAGGGGTATACCCCGCCGAAGAAGAACGCGCCGAAGTACCCGTTCGCGACGATGAAAGAACTGCGCGCCCACGCCGACACCAACAAGACCTCGATCGCCAAGATCATGATGGCCAACGAGACGTCGATCACCGGCAAATCGGAAGCCGAGGTCAATGCGTTCGTCGACAAGATCATCAACGCGATGGTCGCCACGGTGAAGTCCGGGCTGTCGATGCCGGAGGACGACGTGCTGCCGGGTCCGATCAAGCTGCACAGCAAAGCCGCCACGGTCTACAAGCGCGCGATGGATGACAAGTACCAGGCGGACCGCGGCATCGGCGCTCTGTCGGCGTTCGCGCTGGCGGCATCCGAAGAGAATGGACGCGGGCACCTTGTGATCACGGCTCCCACCGGCGGATCGGCCGGTGTAATGCCCTCGCTGGTCTACGCACTGCTCGAAGAGCGGAAGGTCGATCGGCAAAAGGTCCGCGAAGGCATGCTCGCGGCAGCGGCAATCGGGTACCTGTGCAAGCACCATGCGACGCTATCTGCAGCAGAGGGCGGTTGCCAGGCAGAAATCGGTGTCGCGTCGTCGATGGCGGCGGCATTGATCGCGACGGCGTACGACGCGAACTCGCGCGTCGTCGAAAACGCCGCCGAATCGGCCCTGGAGCACCACCTCGGCATGACCTGCGACCCGGTTGCCGGCTACGTGCAGGTGCCGTGCATCGAGCGCTGCGCCTTCGGTGCGGTGAAGGCGTGGACGGCCTACGCGATCGCCAGCAACGAGATCGCGTCCCGGCACCGCGTCAACTTCGACGAGACCGTGACGGCGCTGGCGCAAACCGCGAAGGACATGAACAGCAAGTACAAAGAAACGAGTGAGGCTGGTCTCGCCCAGTCCGTCGTCCTCTGCTAATCGCATGGGGCTCCTCGCGCGAAGCCGATCCGCCGATCGTTCGGCGAGGAGCCGCTGGTCCCTTTCGGCTCTCGCTCGCCACGTCGTCGCACTGGCGCTGACGGCAACTCCGTGGCTCACCCCGTCGGCCTCGGCGCAATCTCCGGTGCCGCTCCCCGCTACTGCGATCACTGCGGAACCGATGCTCGCCATGGCCGATTCCCATGAAACGACCGCAGGGCCGGCATCCAGCGCCGCGCCGCAGCCGCCCGACGATCGTTATAAAGATGGCATGGTCATCTGGGAGACGCCCGCGGACGCCAAGGTACCGTTCCTCCTGAAGTTCAATATAAATACCCAGCTCCGCTTTCTGAACACTCAGGACAGCGTCGAGACATTCATCGATCACCTCGGCGTCGACCACGACGTGCACACGCGCAACGACATCACGGTGAACCGCGCGATGTTCATCCTCGGCGGCTACGTGTTCGACCGGAGGGCCCGATACAGCTTTACCGTCTGGACGTCCGCCGGGGCCGCGTCGATCATCGTCGCCAGCAACATTGGCTGGCAGTTCAACAAGGCGCTGTCGATTACCGCCGGTTACACGGGCATCCCCGGCAGCCGATCCTTGGTCAACACGTTCCCGTTCTTTACGGCGACGGACCGGAGCATGGCCGACAACTTCTTCCGGCCCGGGTTCACGCAAGGACTGTGGGCGAGCGGCGAACTCGGGAAGGGGCTGAACTATCTGGCGTTCCTGGGCAACGGGCTCAATACCTTAAATATTTCGGCCAACAAGATCGACACGCACCTGCTCTACTCCGGCAGTACCTGGTGGGAACCACTCGGGCCCTATGGGGAACCCGGCAAGTCGCGCAACATGTACGACGATTACTTTGCGTCGAACAAAGTTCGCGTGCGCATCGGGACCGCGTTTACGCGGTCGCGGGAAGATCGCTTTTCGAATCTCGATCAATCAAGCCCGGAGAATACCTCGCTGTACAATTCCGACGGCGTCCTGACCTTCTCGACCGGAGCGTTTGCGCCCGGGGTCACGGTCGATCAGGCCACCTACCGGATGTGGGCGGCTGGACGGCGGCGTGAAATGGAGCGGGCTCGCGATCAACGGTCAATACTTCGTGCGCTGGCTCAGTGACTTCGACGCTGACGGACCGCTCCCCCTCGCATCCACGGTCGACCGCGGCGGCGAACTCTCAGCGAGTTACTTTGTCACGCCGAAAACGTGGATGGTCTATGGTCGCGGATCGTGGGTGCGCGGCCAGTTCGGCGACTCGCATGAGTACGGCGCCGGCGTCAAGTGGCATTTCCTTGCGACCGAGCGGCTCTGGCTGAACGCAGAGTTGTTCCGCGTCGACAAAGCGCCTTACAGCGGCGCTTTCACTCCCTACACGGCCGGTATGACCGGGTGGGTTCCGATGGTCCAGACGGTCCTCGCGTTTTGATCGGGCTCAAGAAACCGGATTGAACGCTTCTCCTCGCGACAACTTCGGGCAGCAGCAATGTGTCTCTGATGGATCTGATGTGGGTCCGGCTCTCGAAGTATTCAATGGGTCAATTCGCCGGTGGGAGCCCGAACACAATAGCGGCGAGATCGAATGCCGTCGTTTTGACAGGATCGTCCTCGACGTTGCTCAGCAGAATAATCGTGACGTCGTCTTGTGGGTAATACGCCAGGTGCGACGAGAACCCCGTCATGCCGCCGGTGTGATTGTGCATCACACGCCCGAAGCGGAGCAGCGTTTGCCACCCGAGCCCGTAGTCCCCTTCGCCAGGCGTGAGCATTTGCTTGACGGTGGACGGCGCGACAATTTTGCCCGTGAAGAATGCTTCGCTCCATCGTAGCAAGTCGTCGACAGTCGACTGCAACCCGCCGGCTGCGAAGGCCGCGTGGTCGTGGTAGTTGGCGTTCCGCAAGTCGCCGCCTTTTCGGACGTAGCCGACGACGCGCCGCGGGACGATCGCCCAGACGTCGTCATACGCCGTATCGTTGAGGCGCGCCGGGCCAAACACCGTCCGTCGCAGAACGCTTTCATACGGCTCGCCGGTCGCGACCTCAATCACATACCCAAGAAGCATGTAGTTGAAGTTGCTATAGCTGTATCGCGTTCCCGGTGGGCTCTTGAGCGCCACGTCGCCTGATCGTTCGAGCACACGATCAATCTCCGCGCGCGTCTGAAGTACCGGCACGGCCGCAAGCTCACCGAAGAGATCCGGAATGTCGTCAATCCTCAGGACGTCTGCTTCCTGCAGGCTCATGACGGCCATCGCCGTAAATGGTTTCGTCATCGACCCGATGCGATAGATCAATTCCGGTGTATTGGGTACGTCGAGCTCCGCGTCGGCCAATCCCTTCCCCGCTCTAAGCAGCGTCATGTGACGTTGCCGCACGAGAACCGCGCCAGAAAATGGACCAGCCTTGCGAGCCCCGAGGTACGCGAGTAGTCGAGCCGACACGTCCCCTGGCTGCGCCGCGTGTGGCTGAGCGGTGACGACACTGAGCGCGCACGCCAGGACTAGAATGCGTTTCATGCGAGCTTTAGGTCCAGATGACGAGTGGACGTGATAGACCAGCTTGAAGAAACCGGCGGTGGCACATTCGTCGCACGTTTTGTACACGATCAAAAGGAGTGATAAGAAGAGAGGTGGCCCGTGACCTGTCCAATGCCGAACTGTGGACGCACGATGATGTTCGCGGATCTTCTATCCAGCCTGAACGAGCCACAGACCGATTCGCCCGAGGTTGCAGCCGTCGTCTATGAATGTCCGGTGCACGGACCGTTCGTCGTCTCCCTCGACGGTAAGCTCATCCCGTATGATCCGCAACAGGGACACCGGAGCCAAACCTAAGGATGTGGCTGCGGTGCGCTGAAGCCCGTCATGTCGGCGATGTATCACCAAGACGAGTTTCCTCGAATGCGGAAAGGCCAACGCTCATCAGGCGGGCGAGTCGGTCGGCAAGCAACTCCAGATCAAATGGCTTCACGACAACTGCCGCGAACCCGGCCTCGCGCGCGGCGTCCCGCTCGTGAGGGAATCCATGGGCGGTGAGCGCGACGATGATCGCGTTTTGCGTCAGCGGATCGGCTTTCAATCGACGTGTCGCTTCCCATCCGTCGATGGCAGGCATCGAGAGGTCCATCAAGATGACATCGGGGTGCACAACCCCCGCGATGTGAATAGCTTCGGCGCCGCCTTCCGCCTCCGTGACCGGAAAGCCGCAAAAACGCAGATACTCCACGAGCATCTCGCGGTCATCAACCGCGTCGTCGACAATCAACACGGACGGCTTCTGCGTCACGACGGGCTCATTCTGCCATCCTAATCGTTGTCATTTCCAGCTTCGTCCTCTGGACACGCCGCCTATGAGGTTCAATCACGTTGGCATCCCCACAACGGCTCGCTTCGAAGGGGAAATCGATCTTCCCAACCTGAAAGTGACCGTAAGTGACCACGAGAACAATCGCTTCGGCATCCAATGGATGCGGTATTGGGAAGGGGCGCCCTATCCCGACCTGGTCAAGACGGTTGCCCACGTGGCCTTCGAGGTCGATGACCTGGACCAGGAGCTGCGCGGACAAGACGTCATCATCCCGCCGAACAGTCCAAGTGCGGGTGTGAGAGTCGCTTTTATCAAGGTCGCCGGCGCGCCGGTCGAACTCCTCCAGATAGATCGCAGCGCATGTTACTATCGGCCATCGTAGATGCCGACAATTTAACGCACTTTGCTATGCCCGAAGAACATCCGAACGCTGGCGACGTCGTGATTTGGGATTTGGAACCCGAAGGCGCGGAGCGGATTTTCTGGGTGAGAACGCAGGCCCGCGGCAGCGAGACGCCGCTCTTCGACGGGCCCGATGGATGGCTTCGCGCGCGCGCAGCCGCCGAAGATCTCGCCGCCGCCACGGAGCGTGCGATTTGGCTCCGCCACAGGGATGGCCGGTTCGAGAGACTGATGTCGAACCCGGCGCTCGAGGTGTGAGAAGCACGGGTTCGGCGATTCAGCGAAGCGCCCCGACATAGTAGCCGGCCCACACGAGGCCCGCGCCAACGACAATCTGCGCCGCCACATTCGCCGCGGCGGCCAGATGGTCGCCGCCGTGACCCAGCGTAAACGTATCCAGCATAAAACTCGAAAACGTGGTGAAGCCGCCGATGAGACCGACGAACACGAAGGTCCGCATCGTGGACGACATCTGCAGGCGTCCCACCGCAATCGCGCCGGCCAGCAGCCCGATGAGTGCCGACCCGATCATGTTGACGACGGCTGTGGCGTATGGCACTGACCGTTCCAGCCGATGTGCGAGTTCAAGGTTTACCCAGTGACGCGCCATCGAGCCGATGGCGCCGCCGAGCGCGACCGCGAGCCAAGTCATTTCGTCTACTCCTGAATCTGGAATGGCTGCGGGGCGGGCGGACGCGTCCTACGGGTCGCCGAGCCCCATAGGAGTCATTGGCCGTCCAGTCGAGCGGCGGTTTGGGGTGAACTCCACCACCACGAACAGGTCTACATCATACTGGAGGCGCTGGCCCGACAAGGCGATCGCCACCCTGACGTGTTCGTCAGAGATAGTTGCCGAGGCGGAAGACGCGGACAACGCGCACGCCGATGGCGGCGCAGCGCGTTTCGTAGAGCAACATCCCTATCCGCGACCTGACAGCGGACGTCAACCTCAACTAACTTGCCGTTCGTCACGTCGCCACGTTCCTCTGGTCGTCTGACCCTGCGCTGGTTCTTCCCCACCGTCACGGGCCTGTTGTTCGCGGGCCTTCTCATTGGCTTCGCCAAGACGTTTTTTCTTCGCAGCCAATTCAATGTCCCGCCGCTGCCGGCGTACCTCTACGTCCACGGTGTGGTGTTGACGACATGGTTCGCGCTCGTCGTGGCGCAAACGTATCTGGTCGCGGCGCACCGAACGGGAGTGCATCGTCGTCTCGGCATCGCGGCGATCGTCGTGGCCGGTCTGGTCATTCCGATCAGCACCTACGTCGTCGCTCACGCGGCCCGGAGAGCCCACGGGCCGATTACGCCTCACCTGCAGCTCGAAATCGTGGGTGACCTCCTCAGCCTGATGCGGTTCGGCGGCTTCGTCGCGGCGGGCGCGTACTTTCGACGACGATCCGACGTGCACAAACGTTTGATGGTCGCCTCGTGCTTCACCATCTACGGTCCTGTGTTCGCGCGGCTCGAAGGCGTTTATGGACTCCCGGTGCCTCCGCCGGCCGTCATTCCGTTCGGGCTGCTTGCGCTCGGAGCCTACGATCTCCTCGCTGCCCGCCGGTTACATCGAACGACGGTGTGGATTGCCGTTTTGTGGGTGGGAGGCCTGTTGCCGCTGTTGGGCGCGCTCATGGTGAGCGGCGGCCCGTTCTTGTACGACACGAACACCGGCAGTGTCGGATCAGCACAGTGAGCGGCGGTCAAGAATCGCGTCGGCGACAGCGCCGCGCCCGAACAAATTGAAATCAGATCGGTGTTCGGAATGAATTGAATCACTGTGCCCACGTACGGATGGTTGTTTCCATCCGGCTGGCCGCCACATCGCCAGCGCGACTCCGCAGACAACCTTGCAACGCATCATCTCTGCTCCCCTCCTGGCTTCGCGCGAATCACATTCGCGTGCCGGAACGGCACACATTACACCCGCCGTCTCCCGATAGCCGCGTTGCACGATCGTCGGACGACAAGGCGGCGTTGCCCGTGATGCAATGGGAAGCAAACTCAGCGGACTGCTGGCCCCCCGCCGAGATTGCCGGTCAGCCAGAGAATCAACAGAATCAACACGATGAGCCCCAGGAGTCCGCCGCCGTAGTGTGGCGCGCCCCAGCCGGCTCTCGGGCCGTAGTAATAGCCTCCACCACCGCCGAGGAGCAGCACGACCAAGACGACGATCAGAATCAGTGGCATGTTGTTTTCTCCCTGCTATCGGCGGGTATTCTCACGCGGGGTTGGATTTCCTGAACGGCAGCAGGTTCCGCTGCGCATGTGATCGGGATGGATGAGCTGCGCCACGTTCGAACGCCTATCTCTTCTTTCCAGGTCGAGCGCGTGTCGTCCGTGTAGCACTCGGATTCACAGCCTGCTGCTCCTGCTGCAGCCGCTCGAGCGTGGCATCCACACGGGCGTGACGTTCTTCTTCATGATCGCGGTCCTTTACGCGATCGCTTGCACGTCGCTTCCGGCCCCAGGCGCGTTCCTGTTGGCGCCGATCGTGCCGGAGCTCGTCGGCTGAGCGTCCTTTGCGCCGTTCCCGTCCGTCCCAGACCACGGCCGCTATGACTTCAAGAACGACGCCACGCCCTGAACGCTTCAGACTCTGCGGTCAAAAGCGCGGCGGTAGGCGAGGACGGCACGCGCCGGCTAGCGAAAATGGCGCGCGGCGCTCACTGCTTCGAGCCAGCGTTCCGCATCGGGGCGCTCGCGAAACACGCGAACGAGCCGCACGCCGATCTCGTTGCATCGGGTCTCGTAGCGACACATCCAGTCGTACAGACGATCCGTGTCGGCGACGATCGCGACGTGGCCGCGCGGCCCACGCCGGATGGCTTGTTGCACGAGCGCGACGGCGCGCTCCACCGCGATATCAGGCATGTCGGTGGTCGCGCCGCGCGCATCGACGAGCAGCGGCACCATCCGATTGGCGTCGGCCGCCCGCGCCGTCTGCATGAAGCTGAGAATTTCGGCGAGGGTGAGCGAGCCGCTCGCCGATGCGACCAACCAGCCGTGAGGACGCTCGTCGAGGAGCGCAATGGCCACCGCACCGACACTATGGTCTCCACTCTCTCAGTCGTCAACCTCAGCGACGCACGGATATTCGCAAGGGGAAACACTACTGCCCAAAACTCCGCGGACGCCTCGAGCTCATCTGGATGAATATTGCTCGATCGGAGGCGACGTGTGTTGACTTGCGATGCCCGCCGCGCTTACGATTTCGCTGCTCCCCTAATTGTTTTCATCATGCTCTGGACCTGTCCTGCGTGTCGCACGCTGATCCAGCACCACGACGCGCCCTCCCACGCCGGCGTGGTGTACCGTTGCCCCACCTGCCGCCTCGAACTGGTCGTGGACGATCGTGCGCAAAGGCTTGTCGTCGCGCCGTTCTCGGACTCCGATCCGTCCACACCCACGAAATAGCGCACGCGCCACGCCCGTGCCCTCACCTTTCACGATTCGCCCCGTCGTTCCGTCCGACTTCGCGCGGTGGCAACTTCTGTGGGACGGCTACAACCGGTTCTACGGCCGCGCGGACGCGACCGCCCTGCCCGACGCGATTACGCAAATGACCTGGTCGCGTTTTTTCGACACGTACGAACCGGTGCATGCGCTGGTCGCCGAGCGCGATGACGACCTTCTTGGCCTGGTACACTATCTGTTCCATCGCAGCACGATCCAAATCGCGCCGACCTGCTATTTGCAGGACCTGTTCACGACTGAAGGCGCACGCGGCCAGGGTGTCGGTCGTGCGCTGATCGACGCGGTATACGACCGTGCGAGGTCTGCCGGGTCGAGCCGCGTCTACTGGCTGACGCACGAGACGAATGCGACCGCGATTCGTCTCTACAACCAGGTGGCGGAACGTTCCGGTTTCATCGTGTATCGAAAATCTTTGTAACACTCCTGGCGGCGCCGACCGCGGGGGCAATCCTCTCGACGGTCGTGCCCGCGATCAGGGCGAGCCGGTTGAACCCGGTCGGCGCACTGCGCTCGGAATGAACTGCTTCGCGAGCGAGAGGACGTCGCCGTCGCTCCAGGGCCGTCCGACAATCTGCAGACCGACCGGAAGACCGTTGGAATCACACCCGCACGGGACCGTCATCGCAGGAATCCCGTAGTAGTTCGCAAAAACGGTGTTGCCGGCCGACAGAGCTTGCGGATTGCCTTCCGCAGCACTCACGAGCGGAACCGCCGTCGTCATCGTCGGCAAGAGCAGCAGGTCAGTCTTCTCGAATAGCTCCGTGGCGATCGACGCTCGAGCCCGCTCGATGTTTCCGATGCCGCGGTTCGCGCCGGCGAAAGGAATCATCGCCTCCGTCATCGTGTGGCCGAGGCCGGCGATCGTCTCGACGGCTTTCGCGAACACGGCGGTCACGTTTTCGTCTGCCGCGAAATTTGACGCCACCGCAATCCGCAAACGTCTTGCCGGCGTGTTGACGTTTCGCTCCTTCAGCACGTCCAGCACGATCGCCGTGTCCTCGACGCTCCGCGTCGTCACTCCCGGATGGCTGAACCACTGAATCATCTCGTCGGGAGGCGCTTCTCCCTCGAGGATGCCGCGACCGCTAATCAGCCCGTAAGTGCCCTTGAAGCCGACAACACCGCAGCAGGCGGCGGGAAGCCGGCACGATCCGATCGCATCCGTGTCGACCGTCGCGTAGCACATGCCGCTCGCGACCGCGGCCGCGGATCCACTGGACGATCCGCCGGTGATGTAGTCCGCGTTCCACGGGTTCATAACCGGACCATAGAAACTCACGAGGCCGGTCGTTCCCATCCCGAGCGTGTCCATGTTCGTCTTGCCGATCACGATCGCTCCGGAGGCCTTCAGCCTTGCGACGACGTCGGCGTCCTTCGCGGGGATGCGGTGGGCAAAGCGATCAAACGCCGCCGTCGTGTTGATTCCCGCGGTATCGTAGAAGTCCTTCACCGCAACGGGAACGCCGTGCATCGGTCCGCGCCAATGGCCGGCTCTCAGCTCGGACTCCGCTACAGCCGCAGCGGCGCGAGTCTGCTCTTCCGCTACGGTGATGAAAGCATTGATCCGCGGATTCAGGTCCCCGATGCGAGCGAGGCAGGCGTCCGCGACGTCCACTGGAGAAACCGTGCGTTCTCGGATCGACCTGCTCAACTCGCCGATCGTCGAGTGCGTATCCACAGCCACGCGTACGATTTTATGCGCAGCTCGCTCTACTTGTTGATGTCGACGCCGCCTTGCAGTTGCCGCAGCGCGCTTCGGGTACCTGGTCGTCCCTTCGGCGGTTCTCGATACATTCCTGCGAGTCAGGTTTCTCACCGACGTGCATCCCTTGACGATGACCCAGGCCGTGCTCGCCGACTTCACCGCCGAGGGCCACTTCGAACGGCATCTCCGCAGAATGGGGCTGCAACGAGCGGCCGGGTTCGGCGTATTGTAGAAGATCACACACGATGGACGAACAGACATGAACACCGCTGACATCGCGCCGACGTTGACCACATTGCTTGGCGAGCTCGTAGACGGGCCGCCGGACGCAGAGTCGTACATGCTGAATCGCGGCGACGCCGGGCTCCTGCGCTCGCTCGACACGTTGACCGCGCGCGACGCATCCCGCATTCCTCCGGGCGGCGGCTCCTCGGTCGCGGCGCACGTCGACCACCTGCGCTACGGCTTGTCGCTCATGAACCGGTGGGCACACGGAGAAAATCCGTTCGGCACCGCCGACTGGAACGCGAGCTGGCGGAAGCCGACCGTTTCAGACGACGAGTGGCAACAGCTGCGAACCCAGTTGCGGGCCGAAGCTCACCAGTGGATCGACGTGCTGCGGCAGCCCCGCGAAGTGCATCGAATGGAGCTGAACGGCGTGATCGGCAGCATCGCCCACCTCGCGTATCATCTCGGGGCGATCAGACAGATCGACCGGGCAGCCCGCGGTCCCGCGCAACAGTGAATGCCTTTTCTCCGTGCGCGCGGTGGGAGGAATCGTGAGAATCGCAGCCCCGCTCTGGCTCACCGTATTACTAACGCTCGGCATCGGCGGAGCCACATCCCTGGTGCATCTCGGAAAGGCGGAGATATGGGTTCAATTCGATGTCGATCGGCTGCAGGGGCGCCCCGCGCAGCTCGCCTGGTCGGACACTGAAGACAGCCTGTATTTTCAGACGGTCGAAGGAACGACGGCAGGCACGCTGAAGGTGCGGCACTACTTGCTCGAGAAGGATCGCGAGCCGGCGCCTCTCGACAGCGAGCCCGCATGGGCCCGCGAATACTGGAAGTGGAAATCCGCCAAGAGCTACTTTGGCGACAGGATGATGACGATCGAGGTCGATTCGCGGCGGGAGACCGTCGACGCCATTCGCGACCGCAATACGGCCTACCTCAACTCCGAAACGTTTGCGCCGGGCACTGTCGAAGCAAAAGCCACCGGCGGCTCGCGCATCGTGAACCGCCTGATGCTCAAGGGACACGTGATCGGCGAGTTCATCGACGAGGACGTGTTTCCCGGGTATACGTTTTCGTGGTCGCCGAACATGCTCGGGCTGATCGCGTTTCGCGAAAGAAATGGTCGACTCACGATCATGGACGTGAACGGCGCGACGCAAACCGCAAACGAAGGGAAGGACGTGTGGCTGCCGGCCTGGTCGCCGAGCGGCGATCTGCTCGCCTACCTGGAACGCGACGGTCGCAAACGCTTCAAGCTCTCCGTCGTCTCGACGTTATGAAGCGGCGGCCGACGGGGCATTCACCGGCGCGCGCCGGCAGCGGCCGCGGGACCACTGAATTCGGCGTCCATCAGCGTCGACGTGTTTGGATCGAGCGTGACCGCGAGCGGCATCTGGTCCGACGCGATCGTGAACGTCTTCTGACGCTCGGCCGATTCGATCCGCTCGACGCGCATCTGCGCCACGGGCCGGCTGCCCGGCTGCGCGGCCGATTCGGTCGTGATGCCGATTTCGAGCGGCAGCCGGTAGACGTCACCAGGCTGCAACTGCTGCAGGTCGACCTGAATCTGCTTCGCGGCCGCGTTGTACTGCCAATGCCCCTTGATCACAGGCGAACCGGCGCGGTACAACCACTGGCGGAAGAACCAGTTCAGATCCTGCCCCGACGCCTTCTCCATCACGCGCTCGAAATCGGCCGTCGTCGCGCTGCCGTTCCGGTACGTGCGGTAGTACTCGCGAATGCCGGCCCAGAACGTGTCGGTTCCGATCTGGCCGCGCAGCATGTGCAGCACCCATCCACCCTTCTGGTAGATGAGCCGGTTCAGCACTTTGCTCATGTCCGCCAGGTTGTTGTGGATCACGGCGAGCGCGGGGTCGGCCTTCTCGAGCGCGAACACGTTGATCCTGTCGCGTTTCAACCCTTCGACCATCGCATCGCGGCCTGAGTAGTGCTCCGTGAACAGATGCGTGAAATACGTCGCGAAGCCTTCGCTCAGCCACACGTGGTCCCAATCGGTTTCCGTGATCGAGTCTCCAAACCACTGATGCGCGATTTCGTGCGCGACGAGCCCGGTGGCGGGCTGCGCCTTGACGCCGCGCTCCCCGTAGAAGATCGCGCTCGCGTGCTCCGTGCCGCCGTTGATACCCGCGGCCGCGACGTTGGCCAGCTTCTCGTACGAATACGGTCCGATGTGCTCGCTGAAGAACTCCAGCGCCTGCCGCGCCGGCTCCTCGAAGTACGCAAGCCCTGCATCGCGGTCCTGATGCGCAACCCACGTCGACAGCTCGACATCTTTCACGCGGCCGGCATAGTGCACGTCGAACTGCTCGACGCCGACGGCGTTCAACCATGAGGCGATCGGAATCGTCTGCTTCCAATGCGTCATGCGGCGTCCGTCGCCGAGATCGCGCGTCTCCTGGAGTAGCCCGTTCGAGACCACCTGATACTTCGACGGCGCGGTGACGATGAACTCGCTCGTCGCCTTGTCGTACGGATGGTCGATCATCGGCAGCCACTCGCGCGCGCGGTTCGGCCAGTTCTCGCTGAACGCGCTCCACTCGCCGTACTTGTTCGGGATGAGCCGCAACCCATTCGCGGGCGCGCCGTGATACGCGATGCCGAGCAGCAGATGCTCGCCGGGCTTGTGGACGCCCTGAATCTGAATCGTGAGCCGATTGTCCTTATGAACGTAAGGCGCCGGACGGCCCTCCAGCGTGACGCTGGACACCGTCATGCCCTTTCCGCCGTTCTCATTCGCCAGATCCAGGGCGACTTCGCTGACGTTGTCGCGAACCACGAGGAGATCGACCGTGGCGTCGCCGACGATCTCAGGGTCGCGCGTCGGATATCTCGAGGCGGAACACGTAATGGAAGGCGTCGACGGCAGGCTGGCGCGGATAGGTATCGGCGAATGCAGCGGACGCGCAGAACAACAGCGCAAAGGCGGCGCCGATCCACGAGGCTCGTTTCATATCTGGTCTCCGTCAGTCGGTTCGCCGTCCGCGGCTGACGTCCTGGCCAAACCCGAGGACGTGCCCGTCGCTGTCTCGAACGGCGAATTCGCGCACATCGGTACTCGCGGACGATCGGCTCGTAGACCACGTCGGCCCCCTTCGCGTGCAGTTCCGCAAACAGCGCGTCGGCATCGCGCACCCAGAAGAACGCGTCCCACGTGCCGCCCTGTTTTTCGGCGGGGCTGATGAGGGCGGGGTTCGGCACCTTGCGCAGCATGACGGCGAGACCGTCGCGAGAGACGATCGCGAACTGCGGCGGTGTCCCCGGGGCGTAGTCGATGCCGAAACCGAGGACCCGCGCGTAGTAGTGCGCGGAAGATTCGACGTCGGCTACCGGGAAATAAGGCGCGCTGCGAAGTAGCTGGCTCGCTGTAGATTCCATGCGGACCTCTCGACGCGCTGCAGTGTAGTCCCAGGCGACCGTCAGGCGACCGGATCATTTTCGGGACGCATCAGAAAAGGTAGGATCTCGTATGGGTTCACCGGCCATTTTCTATACGTTGGGCGTCGGCGCTTTTTGCTACGGCTGGTACGAGGTACTGGAAGACCAGCCTCGTCGATCCCGATCCGTTCGTGATTGCCGGGATATTCGTCGTCACTGCGGCCGGGGTGCAGGTTGTGCGGGACCTTTTGGGACGTCTTCGAGGCCGCCTTCGGCGCTGACTGAGCGGCTTGCCGTGTCACGTTCCATTCATCAACCGAGCGGTAGCTTCATAGACGCGGCCCTGTGAATTTTTTCCTCATTCCGCGCCTCGCGATCAAAGCGCTCCGCCAGAACGTGCTGCGCACGGGCCTGACGATGCTCGGCATCATCATCGGCGTCGGCGCGGTGATCTGCGTCGTCGCGATCGGTGAAGGCGCGCAGGCGAGCGTCGAGCGCGCGATCACGAACATTGGCGCGAACATGATCTGGGTCGAGGCGGGCGGCGTGAACCGCGGCGGCGTCCGCACGGGAATCGGCGGCACCAAGAGCTTGACGCTCGAAGACTACGAGGCGATCAAGGAACGCATTTCGCTCGTCACCAACGTGACGCCGCAAGCCGACACGCGCGTGCAGGTGGTCTACGGCAATCAGAACTGGAGCACGCCCGTGCGCGGGGTCGGCCCCGAGTATCTGGCGCTCAAGGGCTGGAACATCGTGCGCGGCGGCATGTACACCGACGTTGACGTCGAACGCGCCAACGCGGTCTGCGTCCTCGGCCACACCGTGATGGATCAGTTGTTCGGATCGGAAAACCCAATCGGCGAAGCGATCCGCGTGAACAACGAGGTCTGCACCGTGGTCGGCGTCCTCGACGTGAAAGGGCAATCAGCGACCGGACAGGATCAGGACGATCAGTTCCTGATGCCGTACACGACGGTGATGAAGAAGATCAAGGGACAGAACTGGCTCGACGACATCATGTGCAGCGCGACCTCCGCGCAGGTCGCCGACCAGGCCGAGCAGGAAATCACTACGCTGATGCGCGAGCGCCACCACATTCGTCCTGGCGCGGACGACGACTTCAACCTGCGACATCCGACCGAGATCGCCGAAGCCGTCAAGCAATCGACGCAGACGATGGAGGGATTGCTGGCGGCCGTGGCGTCGGTCTCGCTCATCGTCGGCGGCATCGGGATCATGAACATCATGCTCGTGTCGGTCACCGAGCGCACGCGCGAGATCGGGCTGCGGCAGGCTGTCGGCGCACGCGGGCGCGACGTGCTCCGGCAGTTTCTCGTTGAAGCGGTGATTCTGAGCCTTATAGGGGGCGCGATTGGCATCGCGCTCGGCACTGTCGGTGCGCGGACGATCGCAGAGTCGTTCGAGTGGCCGACGCACGTCTCGACCAGACGCGATCGCGATCGCCTTCAGCTGCTCGGCGGCGATCGGTGTGTTCTTCGGCTACTACCCGGCCCGCCAGGCGGCGCGGCTGGATCCGATCGAGGCGCTGCGATTCGAGTAGCGTCGTTCGATTCCCACAAATACACCCGGAAGCAGACTTTCGTCACGCTGCCGTGAACCATCGCGTAGCCTTCCGGTGCGCTCTTCGCGAGCGGCGACGCGAGCTCAGGTTCGCCGCGCAAACCGACGGCGAGCGCCGCAGAACGCCGCGAAGCCGCTGCCTAACAGCGCAAGCGTACCCGGCTCCGGCACCGGCTGATAATCGACAACTGCGAAGTCGTTGATCCCTGTCCACGAGCTCGCCGCAATGACGCCCGCGTCAGTCGCCGTGAAGTAACTCGTCGTCAGCACTCCCGGAGGCAACGCGCCACCGAGAATCAGCTCCGCCGATGTGATCGTCGCCAGATCAAGATCGGCGACGGTATTCGCCGCAAACCCCGGCGAAATCACTGACTGGTTACCCGATGGATCGCTCGGATCGCCGACGAGATCGAAGAGCAGAGTTGGATCGCCGTTCAATTCGATCTGAGGATTGATGAGGGCAGGAAAAGGATTGCCGCCGCCGTCGACAAACGTGGACGTGTTCAGCAGCTCGAACCACTGATTATCGACACTCCAGTCGAAGAGCGCTACCGGCATCGCCGAAGCCGGAGCCGCAGCGCACGCGAGCATCAGAACCGAGAACACTCCGGCAGACAGCCAGTGGCGCATCGCAACCTCGCAATGAGAGTTTTTCGGACCCTCGCGCATAGCAAAGCCACTGCCACCTCCGCGCGTCGCTGAACGATCTCCGCGCGCACACGTCGACGACTGCTGATTACCGACGATGAGCCGAAGCGCGCCGATTCTGCGCCACGCTCTTCATCGGCAATGAGTAGCTTCACATCCGGTCGTCGAGCGGCGACGACAATTCTGTCGGCGGTGCTGTCGCTGCTCGTCCTCCAACCAGTTCTCGGGGGCACGCTTCTCTCGGTGTCGCCAGGATCGGCATCGGCCGGCGTCACGTTGACGATCGTCGGCACCGGCCTTGACGGGTCTGCGAGCAAGAACACCGTCAGCTTCGTACCTCAATCTGGCAACGCAATCACGGTGACTGCTCTCACGGTTATCCCGATCGATTCGACGCAGAAGCGGTTGACCGTCAAAGTCCCTGGTGGACTACCGAACGGCACAACCACTTTGCGCGTGAAGAACGGAACCACGGGCGAGCAGAGCACAGGCAAGTCCATCGAAGTCGTGGCGTTCGCGAGCGACAAAGCGTCCACGGCGCCAGGGTCGACGCTGAACGTGACGCTCACGGGCTCCGCAAACGCGCATCTCACAACGAACGCGACGCGCGTAAGTTTCAGCGGCGCAGGAGTCACCGTCAACACGACGACGGTTTCGTCCGCCACCACCGTGGTGATAAACATCACCGTCGCGAGCGACGCGCCGCTTGGCGCACGCGATATCACGATCACGTCAGGCAGCCTGTCAGCTTTGCTGACCGCAGGCCTCTCGGTCGTCGTCGCGACGCCAACGAATCATCCTCCGACAGTGAGCGCAGGCGGGCCTTATAGCGGCGCTCCGGGACAGCCGATTGCGTTTGCCGGCTCTGCCAACGATCAGGACGGCGACCCCGTTGCGCTGACGTGGAACTTCGGCGACGGATCGGGACCCGCAACTGGCGCCGCGCCCACTCACACCTACGCGGCTGCCGGTTCGTTCACGGCGACGCTCACCGCGACAGACGGCAAAGGCGGCCAGGCGGCATCGCCGGCGACCGTCACCATTACTGCGCCGAACCGGCCGCCGGTGATCACCTCGAGTGCACCGACGCAGGCGACCGAAGCGTCGCTGTACGCCTATCAAGTGCTCGCGACCGATCCCGACGGTGATCCGCTCACGTTTCGTCTGTCCACGGCGCCGGCCGGCATGGCCATCTCGGCAAGCGGTCTGGTGAGTTGGACACCGGCGACGAATCAAGTCGGATCGCAGAACGTCGCGATCGACGTGTCGGACAACCGCGGCGGAACCGTCCGCCAATCTTTCACTGCGATCGTTGCGGCGGCAGTAAAGCTGACCGCGATCGACCTCAGTCCAGCGTTCGCGCGATTCTCGTCCCTCAACGTCGACCGCGCGTTCACTGTGAGCGGCCTGATGTCCGATGGATCCGTTGTCGACCTCACCGCGGCGCCAGACACGACGTACGAATCGAGCAGTCCGTTTGTTGCAACCATGAGCGCCAGCGGCATTGCGCACTCGGTCGGCAACGGCAACGCCACGATCACCGTGCATCACGGCCTACTGATAGATTCGGCAGCCGTCACGATCGAAGCCGGCGTCACGCTTGATTCGATTGATCTGAGCCCCGAGTCGACCACGTTGAGAAACGCCGGCGCCGCCGTTTCTCTCGTGCTGAATGGGCATTTCTCGAACGGCGAAACTCGGAATCTCACGACGGCAGATGGCACGACGTACGCGTCGGCCAACCCGGACGTCGCGACGGTCGATGCAACCGGCCGCGTGATCGCCGTGAAGAACGGCGATGCGACCATCACGGCGCGGAATGACGTGCTGACAGCCACCGCGACTGTGCACGTCGCCATCAGCGCTGGCACCGGCCTTCTGCGCGGTGCGGTCCGAGACGACTCCAAAGGGCTGCCCCTCACCGGCGCGTCGGTGACTCTCGTCGCGGACGGCGGCGGACCACTCACCGCTCCCGTTACGACGCAGGTCGACGAGCGGGGCCGGTTCGAACTGGCAGGACGTGCCGGCGACGCGGTAGTGCAAGTCACAAAGCCAGGCTTCACGGCGGTCGAGCGCCGCGCAACGATTCCGCTCGCCGCGACCGTGAGAGTGCTCGACGCCCGGCTCACGCCGATCGATTCGCGTGCGAACCCCACGACAAGCGCGTTTGGCGCGACCATCCACGACAGCGCGGGTCTTGTGACCGCCGTGGTTCCGCCCGGCGGCCTGCCGTCGAACGCCGACGTCCGGCTGACGTTGATCAGCGGTCAAGGTCTCGCGAGCCAGCTTCCCGTTGGCTGGTCGCCGCTTGGAGCGGTCGACGTCTCACCGGCAGGCATCAGCTTGGGTCAACCGGCATCGCTGACTGTTCCAAACGTCGCATCCCTTGCCGCAAACACGGAGGTCGTCGTCGCGACGTATGACGGTGGGTTACACGGCTGGACGGTTCTCGGCACGTCGCGCGTCAGCACCGACGGCCGTTCCGTTCCTCTCACCATCACGGCAACCGGTCAGGTCGTGTGCCTGCTCGCCGACGACGCGCCCTTCAACCCGCCGCCCGCAGTGGCCGGTGATGTTCTGCCCGGCCCTTCTGCCGCACAAGCCGCGGACGACGTGACCATCTCGGGCGAAGTGATTCCCAGGTCGGCGCCGCCCGGCGACCAAGTGCGCGCGGTCGGCCGCATTCTCCTCCAGCATCCCACGCCTCTTCCGAGCGGCACTTCGGTGCAGGCTCACGTGTTCGAGCAATTCGATCTCGCGGACCAGTCGCAGGAGCGGCCGACACCGTTCGTCGAAGACGTCGTCCTCTACTCGCGCGGCCGTCCGCCGGGAATCGGTGTTCTCGGCGCGAGCTTCCCGATCGCGCCGTCACGCAGCTACACAATTCAACAGCTGCTGCACGGAGTGATTTCGATCGACGTCACTACGCCAGACAACTCGGCTCCCGGAATCATGGGAGCTGCTGGCGGAACGGCTACCGACAGCGCGGGTGATTCGCTTCAGATCGCGCCCGGTATCTTCGCGGGCGACGTCGCGGTCGGCGTTTCTCGGGTATCGCCCGACGCGACATCAGCTGCCGTGCCGCCGGGGTTCGACCTTCTGGCGGCGATCGAGATCGACCTCGTCGGGCCGCCGCTCGCACAGTCGGCGCAACTCTCAGTCACATCGCCGTCGTCGGTGGGCGCCGATGATCAGCTTCTGGTCGCGTTCGTCTTCCCGGACCCGACCGGCGCGGTTCGTTTGCGTCTGGTCGGCGTCGCCGCGCTCGACAGCGGTCGGATTGTCAGCCGCACAACCGTCGGCGCTCTCGAATTCGATGGCGTGCGGACCGGTGGACAGTACATGTTCCTCCGTTCGCAGCAGCCGCTCGGCTTCGTCGTGGGGCAACTCACTGCCACCGACGGATCGACGGCGCATCCGAACGCGTTGGCGACGACCGATTCCGCGCCTTTCGCCGATGTATCGTCGGCCGCCGGACGCGTGGTCGTTGCCGCCAGAGCCGGAAGCGACGTCATCCTTCGCGGCCTCGATCTCACCACACGCGAGACCGGCACGGCCACGGGCCACGTCGTCAATCGGAACGACGTCGTGTCGCTCGCCGCGCGTCTGGTTCCGTTATCGCTGACGCTCACGGCCTCGACGCCTGCCGCAGGCGCTGCAAACGTTCCACTCGACACGTCGATCGCCGTCGACTTCTCTCAACAGCTCGACGCCGCCAGCGTGGCGGCTGCGACAGTCGCACTCATTGACGGCACTGGTGGAAATGTCACCGTACAGCGCACGCTTTCAGCCGACCGATTGCGAGTCGTTTTCGCGCCGCTCGCACCGCTCAGCGGCAAGACGACGTACACCCTCGCACTCGCTGGCGTGAAGAACGTGTCGGGCGGCCTACTCACCGGGGTGCAATCGCTGTCGTTCACCACGCTCGATCCGTCGAAGCCGATGCTCGGAACATCGGGGCTCATCACCGGTGACTTGCCCGACGAGGACGGCATCGTTCTCATTACCGGTGGACCCGGCGCGTCTGCTCCTCAGGGCGCGGTCGCGGCGACGAACCTCCGAACGCAGGAAACGGCGACGGTCATCGCGCTGGACGACGGGTCGTTCAGAGTGCGGCTGACGGCGCTCGTCGGCGACCAGATTACGCTGACGCTGCACGACAGCTCGGGACGCGACACGACACTCGCGCTCACGCAACTTCGCGCCGCCGACGGAACGACGACCGTCGGCGATCTCGGCGGCGCAATTTTCGGCTCGGCCGGACGAGTCGGAAGCGTGTTGCCTCGAGCGCTCACCCAACCGGGCCTTTTCCGAATCGGCGATACGAGTTCCGCGGCGGCCCTGCCGGCCTTGCCCGACGGCTTCAGCTACGCTGACCAGTTCCATGTTTCGGTGCAGGCGGCGCAGTTCAACCACGTCGCCTCGCTGACGTTGACAGAGAGTCAGAATCGCGTCGCTCCGCAATCCGCGACGACGCAGCCGTTTGGCGCGGCCGCCGAGCTGACGGTTCCACCGGACTTCCTGATCAACGCGTCTCTCCAGTTTTCGGCGATCGCCTCGGATGCGTCCGGCATCAGGCGAACGGCGGCAGGGTCGACGCTCGTCGTTGGCAGCGCGCCGACAACAATCGTTCGCGAAACCGCTCAAGCCACCGACTTTCCATCGATCTTCCTCGACGCTCCCGCGCAGGCCCTTCCGACCCAACTGGTTCACGTCGACGCGATCGCGCCAACCGCCCGGATCGATCTGCAGCTGCCATCGCCGGCTTCCGCCAACCAAGCGTCTGCGCTGCTGCTCGCCCGCGTCGAAACATTGGGCGACGCCGTCCGGCTTTCGATCGTCGACTCATTAGCACAGGTGATCGAAAACGATGTATCGCTGCTCCGGACGAATGGCCGCACCTTGCCTGGGCTGTCGACGACCGGCGATTACGTCGTCGTTGCCTCCAGAGATCCGCTCGTCTTCGTCACGGGCCGCCTCGCGGGCAACGCGGCGACGGCTACGGTCGACGGGCTGCCGTTCATTTTCGACACCGACGGGCCGAACGGCGCGTTTGCGCTTCCCACCCGCGCCGGGCAGCCTTTCACGATTCGGTACGTTAACGGCGCGACCGGCGAAGAGCTCGGATCCTCGAACGGACAGGCCTCGGCGACCGGCTCGATTGACTTGGGCCAGCCGCTGGCGCCGTCGTCGTCGCAGCTCCACGTCACCGTCGACCCTGACGCGAACACCGTCGTCGACATCAACGCGCTCCTGACATTCACGTTCTCGGAGCCGGTCGACGCGCGGACGGTCACGTCCGGGCTCATCGTGACGGACAGCGCTGGCGCGCGGGCGTTCGGCGTTGTGACCGTGTCGTCCGACGGCGTCGTCGCGACGTTCAAGCCGACGCGGCGGTGGCGCTACGGCACGAAGTACCGCTGGGGCGTGTCCACAACGACGGTCGGTGTGTCCGGCGCGCGGCTCGCGCAGCCGGCCTCCGGCGAGTTCACGACGTTCGCACCGCGAATCATCGGCACAACCGCCACTGCGCACGCCGTTCGCGACGTGGCCGCCGCCGGCGCGTTGGGCGTCGTCGCGTCGGATGATGGACTCACTGTTTTTGATTTCTCGTCGCCCCTCGCGCCTGTCGCCGGAGCGCAACTGCCGCTGACCGGAGGCGCACGCGGCATCGCGCTCCTGCCCCAGACGTCGTTCACCGATCGATCGGGCCAGACGCACAACGGCGCATTTGCCGCGATTGTCGACGGCGACGCAACCGGCATCGGAAAGCTGGACGTCGTCGATCTGACGACTGCGACGACGCCGGCGATCATCGGGTCTACCCAATTGAGCGCGTCTGGCGGCGTGCCGAACGCGGTGGTGCTCACCGCAGACCAGCGCGCGATCGTCGCGGTTCAAAACTTCGGCGCTGAAACAGTGCGGCTCGCGGACGCGGTGCCGCCGGATCCGTCGAACGCCGGCCGAGCGCTTGGGCCGCGCTATCCGCCAAGCGCGACGGAGAACATCAATCAGGTCGCCGTGCTCGGTGCTCGCCTTGTGACTGCAGGCACCGCCGGGCTGACCGTTCTCGACGCCGCGACGCTCGCGCGCAAAGGCGGAATTAGTACGGGCAGCGACGCGCGCTCTGTAGCGGCGCTTTCAGCGTTTTCCGTCGATCTGAATGGCGACGGCACAATCGCGCCATCCGAAACATTCGACCTGGCTGTCGTCGCAAACGGAGCCGACGGCACGCTGCAGTTCTTCAACGTTCCGGAGTCCGGCGATCCGACACTTTTGTCCGTCGTTCGTTTCCAGGGCGAGACGACCGGCGTGGCGCTGGATGCGACCGAGCGGCTGGCGTATGTCGGGCTCGGCGTGCGGGGCGTCGCGATCGTCGATCTGGACGGGCCCGCCAGCGTGCAGCCGCTCGATGCGGATCGCAATGGCGTCGACGATCGCGTGCTCGCCGTCGTCGACACGCCAGGCGAGGCCGGACGCATCGCACTCGCCTTGTCGCGCGGCATCGCATTCGTGGCCGACGGCTCGGCCGGCGTTACTGCGATCGAGCTCTTGCCGCCGCGCACGACATTTCTGCGCTTGACGAGAGATCCGGTGCAAGCGGTGACCGGGGAAGAACAGTCGATTCTCACGAGCAATGTTGCGTACCTGACCGACGACCGGTTGCTCCTGACGGTTGACGTGCTCGAGCCGCCCGGTGATGACGTCGTGCTCGCGATCGACGAGAACGTTGCAGCAGGCGTCCCACGCATGCTGGCGTTCGGCGGCGGCGGAGTTGCCGCGCCGCTCTCTCCGGGAGTGAACGATCTCACAATCACGTTCGATCACACCGGCACTCTGTCAGCACGAACGATTCAACTCAGCGCGAGAAAAACCGGCGGCGCGCTGGTCGCGGCCACACGCGTGCAGCTGCTCGACCCCGATCCGGGCGATGCCCAGCTGCAAGGATTGCGGCTCGGTCCGCGTGCCGCCGTGCTGACCGCAGACGCGCCGACATTGCAGGTCGGCGTCGCCGGCATCTACGACGACGGTGAGGTGTTCAACCTCACGGCATCGGGTACCGACTACAGCGCCCAACCGATTGCCGTAGCGGCAGTCGATTCGTCCGGTCTCGTGACCGGGACGGCTGGTGGACTCGCCACGATCGTGGCTACGAACGGGACCGTCGTCGGAGCGCTGAACGTCCGAGTGCAGCGTGACGCGGCCGTCACAGAACTGAGAAGCGACACCTCGCATCTGACAATGCGAAGCGTTGGAGAACGCTCGACATTCCCGGTTGTGGCCGTCTTCTCCGATGGCAGCGAACAGCGCGACGTCTCGCAAATTGCCGGCCTTGCCTTCTCGTCTGGCGATCCCGCAATTGCGACGATCGGTCCAGATGCGGCAATCACCGCGGTCGGTGCGGGAACGACCCAGCTCGTCGCGGCCGTTGGCCAACTGCAAGCCGCGCTGAATGTTGCGGTCGACCCGCGAACGTCGAGCAGCATCACGGGGATTGCGATCGGCCGCGCGTCGGGGACCCTTGCGATCGAAGACGCGCCACTCTTTGCTACCGCGGTCGTGACTGGAACGGGCGCGCTCGACGGCCTGCCGGTGTCGGTCACGGTCAACAAGGGCGGCGCAGCGGCAACCCAGTCGCTTACAACGAACATCGGCGGCGTCGTCGAGTTCCTGCTGGATGGCGGTGACTTTTCCGGCTCGATCTCGGTGGCTGTGAGCGTGATCGATCCTGCGACCGCTGCCGCGCGCTCGGACGCAGCCACCTTCCAAGTCGCGCCTGCGGCCGCCGACCAGGAGCCGAACGACGACATCTCGTCGGCATCGGGACTCCGGTTCGATCGGACCATCACCGGCACCCTCGATGGCGTCACCGATCGCCAGGATACATTTCGCGTCGATGCGCCCTCGGACGGCGTCCTCGAAATCGATCTGCAGCTTCCGAATGGCGCGCCACAAAACGCGGTCGTTGTCATCTCGGACGCGGCAGGCCATCAACTCGCCCAGTTGGTCCCGAACAGCGGCTCGGGCCAGCTGCTCACGTCCGTCCCTGCGGGCGCGGTATTTATTTCGATTCAGTCCAGCTCGGGGCCGCTGGCGTACTCCGTCGCGGCGCGATTCGTCCAGGCCGATGTTGCCGTGACGACCGTCAGCCCGATGGCCGGAGCGCCCGGCACCCTCGTGACCATCGACGGATCCGGTTTCAGCACGAGTCTTGACGACAACCAGGTCTTCTTCTCGAGCATTTCCGCGGAGGTTGTCAGCGCGACGACGACGCGGCTGCAGGTTCGAGTGCCGGCGAACGCGGTTGATGGCGTCCTGGAAGTCGTGAGCGGCGATCGCAGCATCCAGGTGCCGGGGTTCGCCGCTGGCGCGCCGTTAGCGCGGCCGGCGGCTTATGTCGCGCCAGGCAATCCCGCGGCGATGCGCCAGGATCCGACGACGGGCGCGCTCTTGGACATCAGGAGGTTGTTCGCGACAGCGAGGCCTTCGGTGGCTGCGGCGGACATGTCCGGGATCGCCGCGGGACTCGGCGGTGTGATTGCGGGCTACATCCCCGGGACAAACCAGTACGTCCTGGAGTTCTCGCAGAACCAGACATTCGACGGGCTGAGCGCATTGCGATCGCAACTTGCCGCTCAGCCTGGAATCGTCGACGTTGCGCTGTATCAATATCTGAACGCGTCCAGTCCGCCGTCGTCCATCGACGTGCAGAATTCGGGGAACTGGCTCGATGGTGCGGTTGACGGGCCTGGAGCGAGCCGAAGCGCGGCGCTCGACCAGATTTCCCTTTTCGACGCCATCAACCTTGTTCGGAGTACGCCGGCATTCTCGGACCGAGGAAATCTTCGCGACGTTCATGTTGCGGTTATCGATAGCGGGTTCAATCCGCCGGCCAACTCGAACGAATTCGAGAAGGATGGACAGTCGTTTGTCGAATACCTCGAGCAAGCCGGCTCTCGAGGCTTTCAGCCGGCCGCTCATCGCGATGTGGGCAGCCACGGCACACAGGTCGCCAGCGTGATCGGGGCTCGAAACGACGGCAACACGATTTTGAGCGGCGTGCTCAATAGCCTCGTCGACAAGGACGAAGAGCCGTTTCACATGACCGTGTACGGCGCCGGGCTGGACAGCAACGGGCACCTGCCCGCGGCGACCATCGCCGCAGCGCTCGATCACATCAAAGCGCGCACCGATGTCGTGTTCGATGTGATCAACATGAGTTTGGGCGGGTACACTCTCGGGTCCACGTTCGGGTTCCCAGTGGCGCCTGGCCCCGGATGCCCTGACACGACACACGGACGGGCCATTCACGCGCTTCGAGGACGATCCTTAATCGTCGCATCGGCGGGCAACGACGGCGTTGAGGCGCGATGCAGCTTCCCCGCCGCGCTCGAACGCACCGAACCGCATGTGGTGAGCGTCGGTGCAGTGGCGGTCGCGAATCTCGACGACACGGGGGAGGACGCTGACGCACGCGCGCTATTCGTATCGACCCCCGGCGCCGACTCGCGATTTTTTCCGCGATGCGACTCGTACCAGAAAGGTGGGTCGAACTGCGCGCCCGGCGTGACGCTGGCCGCTCCTGGCGAGGACGTCCTCGCGCTTTCACCGAACGGGTACACGCTCGCAACCGATCAGCAGTCCCCGACCCGCGCGTTCAACGGCACGTCAGCGGCGGCGCCGATCGTGACGGGCGTCGCCGCGATCCTCCAGGCGATCCGACCTACGGCGACGCGGCTTCCGCCCGGGCAGCTCCGTACGATTCTCACGAGCACGGCGACTGACATCACCAGCACCTGGGATACGGCTTCAAACCAGCCACAGCCGATGGTTCGAGTCAACGCGCTCGCCGCGGTGGAATCGTTGCTGCCGTTTCCGCGCACGACAACTGTCTTCGTCGCCGACAACGAGGCGCCGAACGGCACCGCGTTGCCAGGCGCGATCGTGGCACTCCAGATCGATCCGTTGACGGCGAAACCGTCGAGCGGCGCCGGGTCGTCGAAAGCCATTGGCTTGACCGTTGTCAAAGGGGGCCAGACGCTCGTTGCCGGCTTGCCGCGCACGATGGTCATGGCGCCCGACGGACTGCGCCTGTACGCGTTCGTCTCGACCGTCGGAACTTTTGGCGACGGCATTGTCATCATCGATACGACCACGCAGAAGGCGATCGACTTCGTGGCCTTGTCTGGCGCCAGCTTCCCGCCGCAGCGAGGCAGGACACAGCCGAAGGCCTTCAATGCATACCAGCCTAGACCGCCCATGGCCATCTCGAAAGATGGCCGGCTGCTCTACGTATCGACCGGCGCGGGGCTTCGGATCGTCAACCTTGTATTGCCGAAGGTGGCGTTCGCCTTCTCACAAATGCCCAGTCCGTTCGACGCGAACGCGGCGAACGTCGTCGACAGCCTTCAAACGCGCCTCGATGACCTGGAGCAGACCGTCATCCGGACCGGCCACGACCTCGCAAAGGGAGGGTCAGACATTTCGGCGCTCAAGCTCTCACCCGATGGTCGAACGCTCTATCTGATTGTGAACGTCGGACGCGGGTCCGGGGTTCAACCGGGTCTTGTGTTCTCGCTGGACGTTGACCTTTACAAGGATGACGATCTTCGAACAGCGGCGCTCGAGCCCAAGCTCGGTCACTACCTCGTTCTGAACCCGCAGGTCGGCATTCAGAGCGCGGGGCCGCCCGGCAGCGATGAGCCGAGCGGCGCCGCAGTCACGCCGGACGGCAAGTTCCTGTACGTCGTCAACGGCGGAATCGAATCTTTTTCACCGGCGACGAACGACGACGTCGTGCGCCACCAATACGCGCTGAACTTGTTGAGCGCAAACGGCGCCGGCACCGATCCCAATCTGCTCAGTGCGGCCGACGCTCTCGCGTCGCAACTCGCCGACGGCGTGACGCTGGTGAACGCGCCTGGTGTGATCGACGTCCTGAACGCGCCCGGCCTCGACACACAAACACGATACGTCAGCGACGTGAACGCCGCATGGCAACCGACCGCGGCGAGCGGCGGCCCCGTCGTGTCGCCTATTGGATTCTTGGGTGACGTGTTCGCGAAACGCCCAATGGATATCGCGATGCGGCCCGACGGCGGCCGTGCGCTGGTGGCGTACTACCAGAGTGGCAACTTCGGCGTCCTCGATCACGACGGTCAGGCGCACTTTGCCCAACCCGCGCCCGGCGCACAGACCGGCTTCTTTACCGGTGTCGTAGGCGTCACACCTTCGATCCCACTCGACAGGAACCTGTGGCCATTCGTCGGCGCGTCCGTCGCCCCCGATGGAACTCATGTGCCGAGCCCCGACGAACGGCTCTTGTTTCCGAGCCAGATCGAATACGCGCAGAACGGGCGCTTCGCGGCTGCCGTGCACACCGGCGCCGGGCTCATCACTGACTTTGGTGGCGGCGGGGCGTTGAGCATCATCGATGATTCGGCGATCACGGCCGATATCGCCTCACATGCCGCAGCCGTCGAGCAGACGAATGGCAACAATCGTCCGTATTACGCGGCGCTGCCCGTGTGCGCGGAAAGACCGCCGCCGGATCCGCCATTCGACTGCGCGACGAGTGCCGTCACCCCACTCTTTAGCTATCTGGGCAGCGACGGCGCCACGGTGATCCCGTTTGATCGACCTGTCGCGGTAGCCATTGCACCGATTGTGACCGTGTCGGCGCCGCGATTCGGCGATCCGATTCGACTGACGACAGACGTCATTGTGCGCTGGGCACCGGCTGACGTTGCCGAGATCGCGATCGACGTGTTCCCGATTGACGCCCGCGGAGATCTCGGCGCGGCCGTCGGGGGCGCGGCCCAGCCGGTGACCGGCACGAGCCATTCGTTCAAGACGAACCTCGCCGGGCTCTTGTTCGACGCCCATGCGGCAATTTCAGGCTCATATCGGATCGTCGCGGTTGCGCGGACGAGAACGTCAACCGACGTGTCCCGTTCGTCCATCGACGTCACGTTCGTCAAATGAGCCGCTCATACCTGCGGCGTGGATCCCGACGGTCGCTAATCGCTGCGGCTGTTGTTGTACTCTCTACCAGCGTCGCCGGCGCGCAACAACCGCCATCGCCGCCGCTCGCGCGGCTGCAGTTCGACATCATCGGCGTGCGCCTCGTCGTGGATCCGCCCGCGTTGACGGTGCCGAAGAACATCGCGACGCAAATCAACACGTCGCTCGTGACTCCCACCGGTCTCGGCGCCGACGTCACCGAGGCGATTGCAGCGCTGACTGCGGGCGCGCAGGTCGAGGCGGAGCTGCGCGGACCGTCGCTGACGCCGACCCGCATCGCAGTTGTGCCAGGCCAGCCGCTGCCGATCCCGCCGCTCGCGGTGCCTGGCGACTACTTTCTCGACGGTATTCGGCTCACGAAAGACGGACAGACGATTCTCGACGCGACCTCCGCCGACAGCCAGCCGGCCACGACGATTCCGATCCGCGTCATCAACGAAGTCCTCGTCGCCTCGGTGACCTCGACAACCGCTGTCGCTCGACGACATCCGCAGCAAAGGCATCGTCATCGACGAGAACAACTTCAGTGCCGTCAATTTCCAGGTCGCCTTCAACATCGACGGCACGCCGTTCACGATCAGCGCGCCGGCAGTCCTGCCGACGGCCGCAGCTGCTCCAGACGACGAGCGATCGCACGCAACTCATACAACAGATCACGGCTCTGAATCGATCGCTCGCTGCCGTGCAGACGGCGCTCCCCGCCGCAGTTCGATCGTCCTGGGCTCGAATTTCTCGATCGCCGCGCTCCCCTTCTTCCCCTCGCCAGACAACGACGCCGGTGATCCGGGCTTCGACACGCCGCCGGTTACCGGGCTGATTGTCATACCCGGCAACGTTGCATTCCTGCACCAGTTCTTTTCGGCGCTCCTGATCGTCGCGAACGTCGCGCCCGACGGCACCACCGCTCACGCTGCAGAACGTCAGCGGCACGATCACGCTGCCCACCGGTCTGGATCGCGTGGCCGGGACGCTACGACCAGCCCGGCGACGATCCGCTGCGATTGGCTCGAATCGATGGCGTCGGCGTCCAACCGACGGTGCCGATCGCGCAACGCGGTCCAGACGGTCAGCTCGGCACGGCTGACGACGTGCCGATCATTCCGCCGCAAAAGCAGGGCGAAGGTGAATTCCTGATCGAAGGGCTGAAGGAAGGGTCGCAATTCTTCGACATCGCGATCAAGGCGACGCTGGTCGGCCTGCCGTCAGGCCCGGTGAACCTCGAAGGGCAGGCGAGCGGTGCGGTCTTCGTTCGCAACCCGACGTTCTGCGGTCACGCTGGCGCATCCGCGCACGGTGCGAGCCGGCGAGCCGTACGATCTGTATGCGACCGTGACCAACACGTCGCGGATCGCGGCGAATCTCGTCAGCGTGAATCTCGATCCGCGGTCGATCTCCGGCGCACAACTGCTGTCGGATTCCGCGGTAACCTTCGACACGATCGGGCCCGGACAGTCCGCCGTCGCGAAATACTCGATGAAGGCGCAGCTGACCGGCGACGTCGACTTCACGTCGTTCACGGGCGATGCCGCAGTCGGCGGCGCTATTCGTCTCGTGACGGGCGTTGACGAGCGCGGCGCGCCGCTCGCCGCAAATGCGATCGTCCTGCCGACGTCCACCGACTTTCTGCCGGCGGCGCTCATCGAAGCTGCTCAACGCGTGCTCGGCCAGGCGTTCAGCATCGCGACCGCGCCCGCAGAAGCGCTGCCGGCTGATGTGCTGTTCGTGAAGCGGCAAACCGTCATCGACCGCGGTGTCGAATTGGCCGAGGCTGGTGAACGGGTCAAATTCGGCGAGCCGCTCACCCGCGTCATCGACGACCTGCTTCTCGACTGGCTCGGCAACGCGTCGATGGACGCCGGGTTCGACCAGATCCTGCGCACAACCGACGCGGGCGCTGAGTTCCTCCAGCAGATCGCAGACATCCTCGCCCCTCAAGCGGCCGGGGCATCCGCGCTCGCATATCAACAGCAGTTCGCCCAGGCGACGGTGTCTCGAAGCGCGCACCTGTCGGCCATCGCGGCCGGGCCGCCGGGATCGCCGATGCCCTCGTTGACGATCGCGCGCGACGCCGGCGGTATCACTCCGGACGATGAGGCCGGGGGAAGCTCGCTTGTTTCAGGCGCAGCTCTGGCGCTGGCGGCCGGCTCGTCAACGGCAGCATTCGACATCGTCGCTGCAGTCGCGCCCGACCGCTATCGCATTCAGCTGGTCGCGCCCGCCAGCGGCACCTACGATCTGGGTATCGTCGTCCCCGCCACAACGGCCGGGCACCTCCAGCAGCTCGTCTTTCCCGGCGTTGCGCTGCAACAGAACGGCGTCGAGCAGATCGATCTCGACCTCACGGGCAGCGGCGCCGCGACGCTGTCGGTCGATCGCGACGGCGACGGCACAATCGACCAGACCATCGCCCCGACGATCGTCGCGCTCGACGAGCAGCCGCCACAGCTCATCGCCGTTCGCCAGCTCGAGTCGTCGACGATGGATTCGGCCGGCGGAGTGAGCGATCCGGCGAGCTACGGTCTGCTCGTCGGCGCTCTGTTCGACAGGCCGGTCTCCCAGATATCCGCGGAGTTGAAATCGAATTACCAGATTGCGTCGAACGCCGTGATCGGCGCGGCGCTTCAGCACAGCGGCCGCCTTGTGTATCTGTACTTGCAGAAGCCGGTAGGCGGATTGATTCCGCGAGCGCTCACCGCCAACACAATCGCGGACGCACGCGGAAATGTCCTGGCCTCGGCGACCCAGCCAATCGTGATGGTGGTCGCCGACGGTGCCCACGTGTTCGGTCAGGTCCGCGATGCGGGCGGCTCGGGTGTCGGCAGCGGCGTGTTGAAGCTCACCGTGTTCGGCAACGGCCAATCGTTCGACGTCGCCGCATTCCCCACGGACGCCCAGGGGACCTTCGACTTCGATTTCGTACCGCGCCTCGGGGACGGGTTCACGCTCACTGCCCAGCATCCGGTCACACGCGAGCTCGCGACGATCACCGCGCGTGTGCAAGGCACCGGTCAACAGATATTGTTGAACCCCACTTTCCTCGGCCGGGGAACGGTCCGCGGCCGACTGATCGGTCCGAGCGGCGTCGCCGTCGTCAACACACCGATTGCGTTGATTCCTGGATCGGTGCTCGGGACGCGCGGCTTCCAGACGTCAACGAATGCGCTCGGCGAGTTCACGTTCGCCGACGTGCCGGTAGGAGTCTTTACCCTTACCGCAGCCGACGCGTCGGGAGCATTCGGCCAGGCAACTGGCGTCCTCGCGCGAGCGGGAGACACGGTGGCACAAGACCTTCAGCTGGTCGCGCAGCCCGATGCAGGCGGCCGGCTGGTGGGCCGCGTGTTCCTCAGCGACGGCGCGACGCCGGCGTCGAGCTTCACGGTGTACGTCGGCAAGTACAAGCGCGACAGCGCCACGATTGCCGCGGTCGATCAGGCCACGACGGACAGCACGGGTTCGTTCGCATTCGGTCGCACTCTGCCGACAGGCCCCTACGACGTCGTCGCGGTCGACCCGGCGAGCGGTCAGTTGGGCGCGGCGAGCGTCACGATCGTCGCGCAGACGACGAGCTCGGTGTCGATCGTGCTCGAATCGACGGGCGCGGTGGAGGGTGTCGTGTTCAACGGCCGCGGCGAACCAGTTGCTGGCGCCCTGGTCGCCGGCGGCGCCGCGCTTGGAACGACCACCGCGAACGGATTCTTCCACATCGATGGCGTGCCTGCCGGGACTCACACGATCGAAGCCGGCGATCCGGTCACGAGGCGCCGCGGATCCGCGCAGGTCACCGTCCTGCCGGGTCAGACCGTGAACGCCTCGATCACGCTCGAGTCGCGTGCGACGATCGTCGGGCGTGTGCTGGACGCGAATGGCAATCCCGTGCCCGGCGCATCAGTGCGCATCCCCGCCATCGATGGGTTCAGCTTCGTCATCGCCAACAAACAAGGCGTCTTCACGTTTCCTGATTTGACGCTCGGCGACTATCTCCTGCAGGCGCCGGGGCCGTCGCAGGAGTCCTTGATCAGCTTCATGCAGGCGAACGGCATCGACCCGCGGACGGCCTTCACGTCTGGCGATGCGCCGGATGATCTGACCGATCCGACCGCGCCGCCCGCGGGAGATGCGAATCAAGTGCTCGCCGCGTATCAGCACGCAGTACAAAACTTCTTCTCCGTCGACGAGTCGCTGCTGACCGGATTACCAATGGCGACGCTCGGGGGCTTCGGGTGGAACAAGGTGCAGTTGTTCCAGGATGCGACGACCGTCGCCGCCGATATCAAGTTCCTCTCGCAGGGCACCGTATCCGGCCGCACGGTTGACAGTGCCGCACGCCCGATCGGCGCGGCCGTTCGCGTGAGTGCGTTGACAGTGTCGGCAACGGGCTTTGCGGGTTTCGGCGAGCTCTCGCGGCTCAACACCGATCCCGCTAGCGGAGCCTTCACGTTCGGCGGGGTCGCGCGGTTCGATCTCGCCACATTCCAGGCTGCGGCGGTCCGCGCGGGCGACTTCACGCTCGAGGCGGCGAACCCGTTCAGCCCCGCGCACCCGCAATTCCGCGGTCAGCTGTCGACGGCCACGCAGAATCTTTCCAACATCGTGCTGCAGTTTCCAGCGGCGAGCGATACGAACGGCACGATGTCCGGTGAGGTCGTGATGCCGGATGGCACGACGCCTGCGGCCGAGGGGACGCAGGTGGCGATCAGTTTCGGTAAGTTGACGGTGACGACTGACGCCAACGGCAAATTCGCAAGTCAGCTGCCCATCCCGGCGGGCACGTACACCGTGACCGCGCAAGCCGTCAACGGCCTGCGCGGACAGACGATCGCCATCGTGCCGCCGGGCGGCAACGTGAACGTGCAGGTGCGGCTGCTCGGTCTCGGCGCGGTCGCCATCACCGTGAAGCGTCCCTCCGGCGCGATCGTCGCAGGCGCGCACGTCACCCTGGCACGGGGATCGTTCCCGAGTGACGCGGCCGAAGGCGACACGGATGCCGCAGGCGTCGTACGTTTCGTCAACATCACAGAAGGCCCGTTCGCGGTCACGGCGGAAGAGGCTCAAACAGGTTCGGCCGGCCGCTCAAGCGGGTCGATCGTCGGCGCAGGTGAGCTCGCAGTCGCTGTGGTTATCACGGCGTCCGGCCGCGTGACGGGGACCTTTGCGTCGGCCACCGGAGCCGCGACGATTCCGTTCGCGCAGATCGCGCTCGCGGCAGGAAACGTCCTCGCGTACGCCAGCACCGACGCCGCTGGTCGATTCGAGCTCAACGCCATACCGGTTGGCGGGTTCACCGTCGAAGGGTTCGATCTGTTGACAGGCCGCAGGGGTCGCATTATTTCCGCACTGCAGTCGGAAGGTCAGACGCTTGACGTCACGATTCTCGAGGCTCCGCGTGGCACCGTTCGCGGCGTCGTGGTCAATGCGGACGGCACAACCGGAGTGCCAGCGTCGCGCGTCTCGCTGACGAGCTCGAGCTTCGTCGCGACGGCGCTTCAGGCCACGGCGCTCTCCGACGGCAGTTTCCGGTTCGACGGCGTGCCGGGAGGCGGCTTCGCCCTCGCCGCCACCGATCCGGTCAGCGGTTTTGGCGGGTCGGCAACCGGAACGATCGCATTCGAGGGTCAGATCGTCGACGCGAACATACACCTGGACCCATTCGGGTCGCTGCACGTCATCGTCCTCGACGAGAGCGGCCGCCCGGCAACGAACGCGTCCGTGTCGATTGACGGCGTGCGTAGTTCCGCTGTCGACGAAGCCGGCGAGATCACATTCGAACATCTTGCGCTCGGTCGATATCACGTGCTCGCGCGCTCTCTGGCCGATGGCAACGACGGCGGTGAAGCCGACGCCAGCATCGACGTGGCGAACCAGACGACCGACACGACCGTTCGATTCCGTGGTGTGGGGCGCGTCTCGGTCACGGTCGTTCCGGCGTCGGGCGTCGGCATCGTGCCGAGTGCGCTCGTCACGCTCACGGCGAAGGGCTCCTCTAGCACTGCGGCCCCGAGTCAACTAGGGACGGTGCTCACCGGGTTCACGGATGCGACCGGCACGGCGATTTTCCCGAGCGTGCCTCTCGGCGACTTCTTCGTGAAGGCCGAAGCGGCCGCGCTCGCGGGCGTCGCCACCGGCGGGATCGACGCGTCGGGATCGAACACGCTGATCCAGGTGCAACTCGGCGCCTCCGGCACGATCGCGGGTCGGCTGCTGCTGCCTGACGGAGATACGCCGGCAGCGCGAGCGTTCGCGACGCTGCGTTTCCAGTCGCAAACCTCGCTTCGATCTGGTGTGCTGCAAGTAATGACCGGAGTCGACGGGACGTTCGAGTTCGGCGGCATTCCTCTCGGGTCGTTTTCGTTGTCGGCGTTCGAAGTGGTGAGTAGCGGCGTTCAGTCGGCAACCGGAACGGTGATCGCTGACGGGCAACGGATCGATCTTGGCGATCTGGTCCTCGATAACACAGGGCCCGCAATCCTCCAGGCGTCGCCTCCCGATCGCAGCGGCGGCGTCGAACCGCAAACGCCGATCGTCATCAGCTTCAGCGAGCCGATCGATCCGGCGAGCGTCAACGTCGGCGCCAGCGCGAACGTCACATTGCTGGATGGCGGCATTTCCGTGCCGCTCGGAGCGGCGGCATTTTCCGCGGACGGCCGCACGCTGACGCTGCAGCCGAGCCGAACGCTCACGAGCGGCGCGCTCGAGACCATCACAATCAAAGGCGCCCCTGACGGGCCGAAGGATCGCGCGGGACTGCCGCTCCATGACGCATTCGTGAGCACGTTCACCGTGCACGACGTGATTCCGCCGACGATCGTCTCGATGAGCCCCGCGGCCGGCAGCAGCCAGGTTGCGCCAGACGCCGTCGTGCGCGTCGCCTTCTCAGAACCCGTAGCCGGTGCGTCCATCGCATTGAGGGACGACACCGGCACGCCCGTCGGCGGCTCTGTCGCTCTCGCGATCGGCGGCACCGTGGCCGTTTTTACGCCGACCGCATTTCTGCAACCAAACCGGAGCTACGTCGCAACCATAGCCAACGTTGCGGATACAGCCGGTAATTCCCTGGTCGGGGGAGCCGCGACGGCCGGATTCTCGACGATCGATACGATCGCACCCGCCATCACGGCGCTGCAGATCACAGGCACGCCTCGCACCGGCGGGACGATCATCGTTCAGCCGACGATTGCGGCCGCCGACACTCAACGCGTCGAGTACTCGCTGGGCGTCACGCCGGCGGCCGTCTCCACGCAATCACCGTTCTCGGCATCGATCGCCTTGCCCGCCGGCGGACCAGCCGCCGTCATTTCCGCCGTCGCCTTCGATCAGGTCGGCAATCGCTCGGCGTTGTTTTCGCTGCCGGTCACGATTCTGCCGAACGCCCCGCCGACGGTGACGCTCATCAACGTCAGCGGATCGACATCCGTCGGCCAGGGCCAGCATCTGGACTTCCGGGTCACCGCGGCAGACGATGATCAACTCGCGCAGGTCTTTTTTACAGCCGTCGGCTCGGCAACCGCGAGCGTCGTTCAAACCGTTCCTCCCGGGCAAACCGCGTTCACGCAGACCTTCAGCCTCGTCGTTCCACCCAATGCACCGTCGAACGGCACGATCACGGTCCAGGCCGCCGCAACCGACGCAGCGGGCGGACAGTCTCAGCCTGCGATCATCTCGTTGAATGTCGTGGATACTGTCACGACCGGTCGTACTGATTTCCTCCCCCGTCAACAACTCGGTCGTGACCGGCGCGCAAGTCGTGCACGTCGTGATCGACGCGACGGATGACGTCGCGCTCGCCAGTGTGTCGTTGACCTGCAACCCCGCGGTTCTCGGATGTGAAACACGCGCGGTCAGTCCGCCGGCTGCGGCGGCGCACCAGACGTTCGACATCACGATTCCGGCCGGGCTGCAGGCGCCTCAGAGCGTCGCGTTGTCGGTGATCGCAACCGACACATCCGGCAATGCCGGCGCCGCGGGCCGCGTGCTGCAGATAGCCGACACGATCAAGCCGTCCATCCTCTCGCTCGCGTCGGCGAGCGGCTCGACACACCTGGCGGTCGGCGACGTCGCAGTGCTCCGCGCAGCGGTCAGCGACAACGTGGGCGTCACGGCGCTCGCGTTTGCGACGGACGGGGCGTTCAGCGCGACCGACGTGGCGACGGTGTCGCCAGTAGTCACAAACGGGGTTGCGACGCTTTCGGTCGCCGTCCCGATCACAGCCCCGAACGGCGCGACGTTCACGGTTCACGTGCGGGCGCGAGATGCGGCGGGTAACGCGAGCGATGAAGCATCGCTGACATTTACCATCGGCGACGCCGCGCCGCCGTCGTTGACGGTCCTCGATCCAGCCGAGGGCACCGCTTTCGTGCCGGGCGGGAACATAACGGTCAGAGTCCATGCGACAGATGACGTCGCGGTTCGACGGTTTACGCTGAGCGTCACGGGAGCGTTCACCGCCACGGACACGCGCGACATCGCGCCTCCCGCAACTCCTGCGGACGCGACCTTCGTCGTGCCCGTTCCGACGGGCGCTGCGGCGGGTCTTGCGACGCTGCACCTCCAGACGATCGACACGAGCGGCAACGCGAGCGCGACCGTCGACCGAAACGTCACGATCGCGGACATCGTCGCCCCACAGGTTCAGATCGTAAGCCCGGCGCCAAACGCGCGGCTCGATCCGCGAAACCCGGTTGCGGTCACGATCGCGGCCACCGATGCGGTCGGCGTCAGTTCGATTTCGTTTGGAGCGACGGGCACCGTCGCGGCCGCCGAAACGCGAACGATCTCACCCGCCGCCTCTACCCGGACCGAGACGTTCACGGTGAACGTGTCGGCGCTGCCGGTCGCGGGCGGAACGTTGACGGTGACCGGGTCCGCGCGTGACGCCGCCGGGAACAGCGGCATCGCGTCCACCGTGACGGTCCAGCTCGATGATGTGGTCGCGCCCGATGTGCTCTCGACGACTCCGGCCGACGGGGCGACCGGCGTCGATCCTCTCGCGGCCATCGCCGTCCACTTCACTGAGCCGATGAATCTTGCCACCCTGACGGCCGCATCGATTCAACTGCGGCGCGGGGCGACGGTCATTCCGACTTCGATCGTCATCGGCGGCAACGATGATGTCGCAACCCTCACACCGACTGCGCCGCTCCAAACGAACGCGACGTTCACGATCGTCATCTCGACGACGGCCGCCGATCGCGCCGGGAATCCGCTGACCGCACCGCGGACGCTGGCATTTACGACTGCATCGCCGGATCACACGTCACCGAAGGTGGTCTCGATTGATCCCGCGAGCAACGCAGTGGACGTGTCGCTGGTCACACCGATCGTCGTCACCTTCACGGAACCGGTGGATCCGTCGTCGATCAATCCGCAGACGTTCAAGGTGCAGGTGGGTTCCAGTCCGGTGGCCGGCTCGACGACGTTGCTCGCCGGGAATACGTCTGTTCGCTTTGCGCCTTCAGAGCCGCTGCCGCCGAATGCCGTTGTCGTCACCCAGTTGACCGGCGGCATCACCGACGCTTTCAGTAACCCGCTCGTGGCGGCGGATGGGTCGCCGCTCGCCACTCCGCTGACGTTTACATTTGCGACGGCGCGATTCAGCCTGGTGAGCCCCGCGGGGAGTGAAATCGTGGAGAACAGCTCGGTGCTGCTCGAAGCGCGCGCGGACGCGGCATTAGGAGCGGCGAGCGTCGTGTTCAGTGTGAACGGCCAGCCGCAGCCGAGCGTAGCTGGTCCGCCGTTCACCCGCACGTTCGCTGCCGGCGCTGCCGCATCGACCCCGACGTTGACGATCCTTGCGCGGGCGTTGGACAGCGGCGGCGCGGAAATCGCGCGCGACGAACGTTCATTCAACGTCGTGGTTGGCCTCCGCGTCACGCCAGTACTCGCTGGCGTGCCGCTGGGACGCGCAGGAGTACTCCGCTTCTCCGTCTCGAGCGCTCTTTCGAGCGATTTGCCGATTGCGCTCACTGCCGGCGATGCGACTCTGGTCACGTTCCCGGTGAATCCGGCCGTGCTCCCGGCCGGCCAGACGTTCATTGATGCGGCTATTGTCGGCGCATCGGCCGGCGCGACGGCAATCATCGGGAGCTCTCCACACGGCAACGCCGTCGCGATCGTCGCGGTCAGCCAGGCGCAGGTCGGTCAAACGCTGACACCGATCGGCCAGCCGGCGGGCATTGCGGTGTCGAATCCGCCGTCTGCCGGCGCAGTCGTCGTCCAGTCTGGGACACCACGCGTCGTCCGCGTGCTGGTTCTCGATGCTCCCGCGACAGGCAACCTCGCGGTGACAGTCTCGTCGACTAATGCGGCTGTTGCGACGGCAACGGCGACCCCGGTCGGCGATGGCCAGCAGACGACCGACGTGCAGATCACTCCGCTCGCGGACGGCGTCGCCACGATTATTTTCCGCGTCGGTAACCTAGTGCGGGCGCTCACCGTCTACGTCGGTGCGCCGCCGGCCGGTTCGACGCTGCTGTTGCTCGCGAGCCCGGCTGGCGTTGCGGTGTCGAACGCACCGTCGGCCGGTCAGGTGATCACAGCGGCGGGCGGGCATGTTGTCGTCACCGTTCAGCTGCTCAACGCGCCGGCGGTCACTGACACAGCGGTCACTGTCGCGACGAGCAACGCTGCGGTCGCGTCTGGAATTGCGAGCGTCATCCACGCCGGTCAAACCACGACCAGTCTGTCGATCGATTCGACGGTCGACGGCATCGCCACCTTCACGCTGCGCGCCGGCGGCGAAACACGCGCGGTGACCATCTTCGTCGGCGTCCCGCCTGCCAACGCCGCGCCGATCCTCGTCGCGCGTTCGATCGGCGTGAGCGTCGCGTCGCTGCCGTCGCTCGGACGCGCGTTCGCGCCGACCAGCGTCGCGCGCACGCTCACGGTCCGTCTGTTCAACTCGCCGGCGCTCGTCGATACGCCGGTGACCGTTACGACGAACAACGCATCGGTTGCGACGGCGGGTCCCGCGCAGGTCCGAGCCGGCGAACAGTCCGTGAATCTCGACATCGTCACCGGATCGTCTGGGACCGCGACGCTCACCATCGAGGCGGCCGGCGTAAGGCGCGAGCTGACGATTGTCGTCGGCAGCGATCCGACGCCGGGATCGACGGCGCCGATCGTTGCCGCGCCTGTCGGCGTGACCGTCATTCCCAATCCGGCGATCGGCCGCGCGTTTGGAGCCGCCGGATCGCCGAGCGCGGCGACGCTGGGCATTTCACTGCTCGACGCAGCCGCGACCGGCTCGACGACGGTCACTATTACCAGCGGAAACCCTGAGGTTGCCACGTTGAATGGCGCGTCGACAACGACGATCGACATCAATGCTGGCGACAGAGTTCTGCAGCTGCCGATTTTTATCAGTGGAACCGAAGGCGCCGCCCTTCTCACGCTGGAGTTCAACGGACAACGGCGCGAGCTTCTCATCGTCGTAGGCAACCCGCCGGCGTCGGCGATTCCGGCGGTTACGGCACCAATCGTCGGGATTCGAATTGGATGAAGACGAGGACACGATCATGAACACGAGGGTCACGACACACCAAGCATTCGGAGCGCGGCTCGCGGCGCTTCTCATTACGACAGCATGCCTGCTGCTGTGGGCACCCGCATACGAAGCGCAGAGTCTCGACCTCTGCGGCTGTGCGACAGTGCCCAACCTGCAGCCGTTCGATTCGACGAACCCGACAACCTTCCCGCCGGGCACGTCGGACAACGGATCGACGCTGACGCTTCAGCTGCCTGCCGCGGGCGTCTTCACATTCAGCAGTCTGAACGTGGTCAATCGTCAGCTTTCGTTTTCTGGCAACGACACGAACAGTCCGGTCACGATTCTCGTCGCCGGCGACGTGAACATCATAAGCACCATTGGCTGCTGCCTCGGCGTGACCGTCTCGGGCGGCAACGGGAGTGGCGGCAGCTCGACGCTCGCGGGCGTGGGCGGTGCAGGCGGCCCGGGCGGTTTCCGCGGGGGAGATGGCGCATCGCAAGCCATTAACCTCGCGTCAATCGGCGGCGCCGGCTTCGGCCCGGGAGGCGGCGATGCAGGCACCGCATCGCCGTTTACCAACGGCGTCGGCGCGACGTTCCTTGGCTTGCCTGAACTGACGCCACTCATCGGAGGTTCCGGCGGTGGAGGCGGATCGTCGTCGAGTGCGTCGAGCACCAGCTGCTCCGGTGGCGGCGGCGGCGGGGGCGGCGGCGGTCTGATGATTGTGGCCAACGGCACCTTCACGATTCAGAACGTCCAGTTGTTCGCCGACGGCGGCAGCGGAGCCGGCTCGGGGAACGGCAACTGCGCGTCGGCCGGCGGCGGCGGGTCTGGCGGCGCGATCCGGCTCGTCGCGAACCGGTTCATCCAGAGCGGAACGGTCAACCTGCTGGCGCGAGGCGGCAACAACGCGACTGACGGTCGCATCAGGCTCGAATCGGTCGAGACCTCGGCGCAGACGCAGTTCAACGCTGTGCCGCCCGCGCTGCGGATCGTGGGGCCGACGCCGCTCGCGAATGCGATCACGCCAACGGTCGTCATCACGTCGGTCGGCGGATTGGCGGTTCCGCTCGTTCCGCTCGGGACCTTCGGCGCAATCGACGTCGTGCTGTCGGCACCGGGGCCGGCGACGATCGTGCTCGCGACGACTGGCGTGCCGGGTGGCACGAGCGTGCAGGTGACGGTGAAGCCGCGGATCGGCGGCGTGGCGGCCGCGCAGACGGTGCCGCTCGCGAACTGCACGCAGGCAGGGGCGTGCGACGCATCGACCACCTTCAACTTGACGGCGGGCGCGTACGTCGTCGAAGCGCGGGCGACGTTCCAGATTCAATAGGGTCCTCATGCCGAATCGTGCATGTGTGAACGCTCTCCGGCCGACGCGGCGCCAGCTGCTACAATCCGCGCGGGCGGCCCATGGAATCCGGAGACATCACGCAACTGCTGGAGCGTTGGAGCCTGGGTGATATCCAGTCCTTCGACGTTCTGGTGCCGATTGTCTACGAGGAACTGAAGAAGCTCGCCGATCACTATCTGCGGCAAGAGCGGGGCGACCACACGCTGCAGCCCACGGCACTCGTGCACGAGGCGTTCCTCCGGCTCCGAGGCGTCCGTGACATGCGCCTCGAAAATCGAGCGCATTTCTACGGTGCCGCCGCGCAAGTGATGCGTCGCGTGCTCGTCGATCACGCACGGCGGCGAAACGCGGGCAAGCGCGGATCCGGCGTTTCGGCCGGCGAGCTGACGGCGGCGCTCGAACAGCCGGTCAATCTGAGGCTGGATCTGCTGGCGTTGAGCGACGCGCTCGACGCGCTCGAAAAGATCGCGCCGGACAAAGCGAAAGTCGTGGAGCTCCGTTACTTCGGCGGCCTGACGGTTGAAGAGACCGCCACGTATCTCGGCATCGCGCCGGCAACGGTGAAACGGCATTTCGCGTTCGCGCGGACCTGGCTGTACCGCGAGCTCGAGGGATCGAACGGTCGGTGACCAACCGGAATATGGCCCAGAACCTCAGTCCCGATTTCTGGGACGAAGTTGCGACGCTCTTCTCCGAAGTCGTGGAGCTCGGTGCGAGCGACGCCCTCGCGCTCGTGGAGCTCCGGTGCGGCGCGCGCGCCGATCTGCGCGCCGAAGTCGAGTCGCTGCTCGCGGCCCATCGCCGTGCCGACGCGTTCATGCTGCACCCGACGCTGGCGCCCGACGTCGACCCGGCGTTGCCGCTGCGGGAAGGCGAGATCGTCGGTCAGTTCCGTCTGATTGAGCGCATCGCGTCGGGCGGCATGGGCACCGTGTACCGCGCGGAACGCGCCGACGGCAGCTTCGAACAACGGGTGGCCGTGAAGATCATCGCGGCGCCGATCGAGCAGCAGGACATCCGCGAACGCTTCCTCGCGGAGCGTCAGATTCTCGCGTCGCTGCACCATCCGCACATCGTCTCGCTGATCGACGGCGGTTTCACCGCCCAGGGTCAGGCGTACCTGATCATGGAGTTCGTCGACGGCGTGCCGATCACCACTTACTGCCGGGAGCATGCGCTTGGCGTGAACGCACGGTTGCAGTTGTTTCGGCAAGTCTGCGACGCCGTCCAGCACGCGCACGCCCGGTTCATCGTCCACAGCGACTTGAAGCCAGCGAACGTCCTGGTCACCTCCGAAGGCGTCGCGAAGGTGCTCGACTTCGGCATCGCGACGTTGCTGAAGCGGCCCGGCCCGACACCAGGCGAGCCGCCGCCTCCACCGCGTGGCTCAGATGCGTTGACGCCCGGCTACGCAAGCCCGGAGCAGCTGCAGCGTCTGCCCGTCACAATCGCATCGGACGTCTACGCGCTCGGCATATTGCTGTTCGAACTGCTTGCGGGGACGCGTCCATACAATGTCACAGCGAAGTCGACGGCCGAGATTGCGGATATGGTCGCGTCCGCGCCGACCGTGGGCCCGAGCGAGGCCGTTCCGCCCGCGGATGTGAGGCCGCCATACGATCTGCGGCGAACACTGCGTGGCGACCTCGACGCGATCGCGACCCGCGCCAGCCATCGTGCCATCGACCAGAGGTACGCGTCGGCCGACGCGCTGTCACAAGACATCGGACGGTATTTGTCCGGCGCACCGGTATCAGCGCGCAAGCCAACGCTCGCATACGTCGTCGCGAAGCTGGCCCGACGTCATCGGATTGCGTTCGCGTCGCTTGGGTTGTCGCTTGCGCTGGTACTCGCTGCGCTTGGCGTCGCGATGTGGCAAGCGCACGTGGCGCGCGTCGAGCGACGGCGTGCCATCGAGCGCTTCAACGACGTCCGCGCATTGGCCAGCGCCGTCATTTTCAAGTATCCACGACGCAGTGGCCCCGCTTCCTGGCTCCACGCCTGCGCGCCACATCATCGTGAACGAAGGTTTGAAATATCTGGAGAGCATCAGCAGGGATGCCGCCAGTGACGGCGACCTCGCGGTGGAATTGGGCCGCGCCTACATCAAGATTGGCGAAGTTCAGGGGCGTCCAAACTCAGCGAACCTCGGGGATCGCGAGGGCGCGGTCGCGAGCTTCCGAAAAGCCAAAGCCCTGCTGGCGCCGCTGGCGCTGCGCCCCTCGGCGCGTGCAGACGTTTTCCGCAGCTACCTGGACGCTGTCCGATTCTTGAGCGAAACACTCGGCATCATGGGGTCGCACGGGGCGGAAGGGATCGCGGAGGCGGAGGAGGCGGTCAGAGCGGCCGACCAGTTCGCGCGGACCCATCCGACCGAGGCCGAAGCGAAGCGCTTCGTCGCCGTGGCGGAGTTCACCCTCGCGGTCAGGCTCACCGGCGACGCGCGACAGCCTCACTGGGAAAAGGCGGCGGCAATGTACAGCGCGCTCCTGGCTGAATCACCGAACGACGCGGTCCTGCAGCGGAACGTGGCGCTCGTTGAGAAGTATCGGGGTGGCGATCTCGAGAGGAAGCAAGAATACGCGGCCGCTCTCGTCCATCATGAACACGCGTTGTCACTCGATCAGCAGCGGCTCGATCGCAAACCCAACGATCGATTGACGCAGTTCGACGTCGCGATTGATCTGAGCAATGTGGCATTCAATCGCTGGAAGAATCATCAACTATCGGACGCAATCGCGCTGTATACACGAAGCCTGCGAATGCGCGAGCGGCTCTCCGATACCGACCCGAACGACGCGCTGTCGCTCGACAAGGTCGCTTTTGTCCGCCGACAGCTGGCCGCCGTGGAGGAAGAACGCGGGGACGCGGCCGCCGCGCTCGAACACCATCGCAAAGCGATTGAGCTGTACACACGCTCGGGCCTGACGACGATCGAGGCGCGGCGCGATACGGCGGTCGGCTGGATGGCGATCGGATCGCTCGAAGCCGCGTCCCACCACGGGCAGCTATCCTGCGTGGCGTATCGACGCGCGTACCGAGCTTTTGACGCACCTGCCGCCTGGCGAGCGCGTATTCGATAATGGGTCCGATCCGCTGCCTGAGGTTGCGTCGAGCGCCAGCCGATGTGGGTACGCCGCTGCGGAGCAGTGGCTGCGCCAAGAGCGAGTCGCCTCTACGCGGCCGAACCGGTGAACCGCGCCGTGGTGATCTGAAGACCGTGATCGCCGGCCCAGGCGATGGCGTGAACGTCGCACAGCAACTCGACGCCCGAGACCTGCGACCAGAGCAGGCGGTGCGTTGCGCGTTGCCCGCAGCGGTGGCCGGCCGTGCACGCCGATCCAACCTGCGCAGGCAGAGGCGTGATGCTGAATTGTTCGTTCGCAATCGTCAGCTGTAAATTGACGCTAGGCATTGAAGTCCCTCGCTCGAAGCGGCTGACTCGGTGACGCTACAAGGGCGATGCCACTGCCGCGCTGCACACGGCTGCACGGTTCGTCCTCGCGTGCTGACATCGATTGTCACGCCCTCCTGACAATTCGTGTCTACTCCGTCAGCTTGCTCATCGTGATCGCAAAAGCGCGCCGGCCGGCCTGCGGGTCGTAGACGATCACCGGCATCAACCGTCCCCGGATCCGGTTCGGATTGGCGCGCGCGTATTTCATCAGCGTGGTCGCGAGATCCGCTCTCGCCGCGATCGGTGCTCCCCCTTCGGCCACGCCGCTCAGGAGATCGTTCAACGTCGCCGCCCACGGCGTTCCCCGCAGCAGCGCGTCCACGACGGTTCCTTTCACCACGTTGTGGGAGAAATTGAAGAAGAAAGCGAGCGGCGAGTACGCGTCTCCATGCGGACGATGCGCGTCGAATTCGTCGAGCAGATCGCGTTTGCGCTCGTGAAACGCATCGTGAAACTCGGCCCGCTCCGCGTCGGACGATCCGGGCACCGCCGACGAACGCGTCGAAGGCGGCGCACCGACGAAGGCCCGCGCATCGGCCGAGAGCCCATTGAGCATCGCCTCGACAACGCGCGCGCGTTCGGCCGGCGGGCCGCCGGCGGCGCGCAGCCTGACGTACTCCCGCATGACGCTGACGAGCGCAAAGCACAGCCAGGGATAATCCGCCACGTTGTCGTCGCGCATCTTCAGCGTGTCGCGCCCGTAGGTCGCCTCGAAGCCGAACCGCAAATGGCTCCCCATGCTCGCGGCGTGGCCAACGGCGATCTTCGCGCGATGCGCGGCATTGAGGCCGCGCACGCGGTCGAGCAGCCGCGCAGTAGCCGACCTCCTGCAGCTCGAAGTGCGACGTGGCGATGAGCACCAGCGTTTCGGCGTCGGCCGCGAAACGCTGCCCGCTGCCGTCGGCGCTCTGCAGCGCGTCGAGCAGGCCGCCGACTCGATCGAGATTCGCGTCGGCATCGCCGGAGTCGAAGATACCGAAGTGAGAGCAGCGCCACGAGGTGCGCGAAGTAGTAGTCCAGCATGATCGCGAGCGCTGCACGATCGACCGGATCGCCGCCCCGCTTCTCGCGAACGTAGTGCAGGACGTCGACGGGAATGGTGTCCTCGTTCACCTTGTCGGCGATCCCGTCCCAATCGTGCAGCACGTGAAAGCCTTCGCGCCGCGTAAGGCGATCGTACGGCTTCACGAATGCGTCGAGGGCGAGGCGCCGGCCGCCGACGAGCCACACGTCGGATCGCATCGGGTCGCGCAGACGCAGGAGCGCCTTGCCGAAGTCGGCCGACGCAGCCGCAGCTTCGACGATCTCGGCGCGCGCCGGACCGCGAAGCGCTTCGTCGAGCGCGGCGCATGCCTCTTCGAATGAGATCAACGCGCGATCACCGCGCGGCGCCCGACGTGAAGATCGATTTCGGCAGCAGCATGTGCGCGCCGACCGTGCCGTCGACCATCTGTGTCACGACGAGGTTTCCGGCGACCGAACACAGCATGTACGCCTCGTCGGGCGGAAGATGCTTGACGTCGACGAGGAACGCAACCATCTCGCGAACCGCCATTTTCGCCGCGTCGGGGAGATGCTCGGCGAGACCCATGCTGATGTAGTCGGTCGGTGTTTCCGCGCGCGGGGCTTTCCCGTGGAGATCCTTGCGCACGGTGAAACGAAAGCGCCCATCCAGCGACGTTTCGAGCGCCGCCCCGTCGACCTCGCCCTGCCCCTGGCCAGCGTGGCCGTCGCCGATGGACACGAGCGCGCCCGCCACCTGCACCGGCAGGAAGAGCGTGCTGCCGGCCACGAGATCGCGATTGTCCAGATTGCCGCCGAAGAGACCGGGAGCCCGGCTGCTGATCCTGCCTCCCGCCGGGGCGACGCCGATGCTGCCGAAGAACGGCGCGAGCGGCAGCACGATGCCCGGCGCGAACTGCGCGGTCATCCGACGGCGATCCAGCCAGATCAGTTTCCCGGCGTCGTGGTCGAGCTCGCCCTCGAGCGCACCGCCGTCATGGCGGAATCCGTTGAACGCGTAGTCCGAGCTGAGCCGCACGTTGACGATGTCGATCTGCAGCGTGTCGCCGGGTGCGGCGCTCTCGACAAAGATCGGACCCGTCAGGAAATGTGCGCCCTCGCCCTTCCCGGGTCGAAGCGCATCGTCTATTGCGACCAACCCCGGTTCGGTCTTGTCGGCGGTCAGTCCAGCGTCTTTCAAGCGCGGATATCCGTTTGCGATGAACGTATGGAGATCGACGATGTCGCCGCTTCGGTATCCGGAGGGCCGGCGGCGTCGACGGATCGTAGTAGCCGAAAACCACCGTCTGCGGTGTCGCCTCGAGGCGATGGACCTCTTGCGCAGTCGCGGCGGCGGCCGCCAAGAACATCGCGAACGTCGCCAATGCGCGGCGGCGAAAGCCGTTGAACGCTGTCATGAATGCTCCCGGATCATTCAATCACAAACACGAGGCGTCGTCGGCGGTAACTCAGGTATTTCTGTCCGCGCGCGATCTGCGCGACAGCGGCACGCGCTCGAACGGCAGGCTGATTGCTAAAAAGTCGCCGTGCTCCGCGTGCGCCTCGCTGCCGCTGCTCTGCTCCTGAGCGCAGCCGCCGCCTGCACATCGTCCACCACGACCTCCTCTGTCGTCGCGCCGACCGTCGACAAATGTCAGGTCGCGGCGGGCTCGGCCGCGACATTCCCCGCTTCGGGCGGATCGGGAACGGTCGCCGTGACCGCGGACCGCGACTGCACGTGGTCGGCTGCGCCCGACGTCTCATGGATATCGATCGCGAGCGCGAAAGACGGGCAGGGAACATCGTCGGTGGCGTACGCCGTCACGCCGAACAACACGCCGGTTACGCGGCGGGGCGGGATCACCGTCGGATCGGCTCACGTCGACGTCACACAGGATGGCGCGCCGTGTTCGTTCAGTGTTGATGCGAGTTCGATCACGGAAACCGCGACCGGCGGCACGGCGACCATACACGTCAGCGCGATGAGCGGCTGCGGCTGGACGGCTGCCAGCCAGGCATCATGGGTTGCGGTGGTCGCCGGATCGAGTGGCAACGGCGCAGGACAGGTTGCGATCACTGTCGGACCGAACACAGCCGAGCCCCGCACCGGAACGGTTACGGTCGCCAACCACACGATTTCGGTGGCGCAAGCCGGCACGGCCGCGGCAGCGCCGGATCCGACGCCGACTCCGACGCCCACGCCGACTCCTGCTCCGTCCCCAACGCCGACGCCCCCCCCGACGCCGTCACCGACGCCAACCGCCGCCGCCTACACCTGCGCCGACGCCGTCCCCGACACCGCCACCGGCTCCGCCACCACCGGCTCCGCCGCCGCGGCCGCCGACGCCACCGCCACCGCAACCACCGACGCCGCCGCCTCCACCGCCGCCGCCACCCGACCCGGGCGGGCACGTCGATTTCTCCGGCGGCGTCAGCGCGCTAGCAGGCAGTTGTCCGACGATCACATTTCAGGTTGGCGGCCGGACGATCATCACGAACGGCGAAACGAACTTCCACAAGGTCAACTGTGGCGATCTCACGAATGGCATGAGCGTCGACGGCAAAGGACAACTTCAACCGAACGGCGCCGTGCTCGCGGACAGGATCGATGTGAAAGGCGGGCCAGGCGACTGAGGAGTGGTGCGCCCGCTACGTCACCGTAATGGTGAGCGCGTTGCCGGACACCCTGGTCGCGAGTTGCCGAAGCGGCGATGGCGCCGGACCCTGAACGACGGCGCCGGACAGGTTGTACTCGGACCCGTGGCACGGGCACACGTACGTTTGATTCTGAAATCCGCTCACGGTGCAGGCTTCGTGCGTGCAGACGGCCGTCAGCGCAGTGAACGCGTCCTGTCCGGTGTGCCCCACGAGAAAATTTCCAGCCGAGCTCTGCACGAGCGCGGCGCTGCCGACCGCGGACAACGGCGAGCTCGAATCGATCGTCAGGGTAATCGCACCGCTCGTTACGGTTGCCGAGATCGTCGGCAACGCGGGCGCCGAGCTGGGGCTCGTCGGGCTGCCGCCGCACCCGGCGAACAAAGATCCCAACGCCGCCGCGGACATCGCGCCGCACGCGTGCGTACAGAATTCCCGTCTCGTGAAATCGATCATGCGCGGCCGGGCTGCAACCGCTGTGCCCGCGTCGGCGTGCGGTTTTTCGCGGGTTCGCGAGCGATCGCGTCCTCAAAACCGGAACGATTGACACCAAACGCGGCCGCGGGTACTGTCGGGGCCACCGAATTTCAGGAGGCTCTGCATGCGGTACGCGAGAGGACTTACGTGCGCGTTCGGCGCGGTTGGGATCATCGTGCTCGTTGCGCACGGACTCCCGGCCAGCGCGCAAAGCGACGCGCCGACCAATTCGCTGCCCAACCCGTACGAGACGGTCGAGGGCTGGGCGAAGATGCCGGATGGCCGCACGTGGGGCTCGACGAGCGCCGTCGACATCGATCGTGACGGCAAGACGATCTGGGTCGCCGAGCGTTGCGGCGCCAACGCGTGTGCCGGCTCGACGCTCGACCCGGTCCTCCACTTCGACGAGCACGGCAAACTGATCAAGAGCTTTGGCGCGGGCTTGATGGTGTCGCCGCATGGCATCTTCGTCGACAAGGACGACAACATCTGGGTGACCGACTGCGCGTGCACGGTCGGCGGCGGTCGCGGCCGCGGCGGCGAACCGGCGCCGCCGGCAGAGCCCAAAGGGCATCAGGTGTTCAAGTTCAATCCGGATGGCAAGCTGCTGATGACGCTCGGCAAGGCGGGCGGCGGCAAAGAGCCCGAATTCTTCTTCGCAGCCGAACGATCGTCGTCGTCGCGCCGAACGGCGACATCTTCGTGTCGGAAGGCACACGGCGGCGACAACTCGCGCATCATCAAGTTCGACAAAGACCGGCAAGCTGATCGATCGTGGGGCAGGAAAGGCAGCGGCCAAGACGAGTTCGATCAGCCGCACGCGCTTGCGTTACGACTCGAAGGGCCGGCTGTTTGTCGGCGATCGCGGCAACAACCGCATCCAGATCTTCGACCAGAACGTCAACTCAGCTCGCCGAATGGAAGCAGTTCAGCCGGCCGAGCGGCATCTACATCGACAAGAACGACACGATCTACGTCGCCGATTCCGAATCGGGCTCGGTGTCGCGCGACGAGAACCGCGCGCTCACGCGCAAGGAATGGAAGCGCGGCATCCGCGTCGGCAGCGCCAAGGACGGCACGGTGAAGGCGCTTCATCCCCGATCCCGCCGAGAACGCGCAAGGCACGAGCGCCGCCGAAGGTGTGGCGGTCGACGCCGCCGGCAACATCTATGGCGCCGAAGTCGGGCCGAAGGCATTGAAGCGATACGTCAAGAAATAAGTGAGCGAACGGCGGATCGCGCTCTTCCTCGTTGTCGCCCTGACGATCGCGCGATCGATTCCGTTCGTCTTCCGGCCCTCGCTCGCCTTCGACTCGGATCAGGCCATCTTCGGCCTGATGGCGAAGCACATCGCCAGCGGTCGCGCGTTCCCGTTGTTCATGTACGGCACGAGCTACATTCTCGCCGTCGAAGCGTGGCTGGCCGCGCCGCTCTTCCTGCTCGCCGGCGTCTCGGTGGCGGCGCTGAAGCTCCCGCTGCTCGCGATGAACGTCGCGATCGCGGTGCTGCTCGTCACCCTGCTCGAGCGTGAGGCCGGGCTGCGTCCGCGCGACGCCCTCCTCGCCTCGTTGTTTTTCGTCCTCGCTCCTCCGGGCACCGCAACCGAGCTCCTCGCACCGATCGGCGGCAACGTCGAACCGCTGTTGTACGTCTTGCTCCTGTGGATGACCCGCCGGCGCCCCGTTCTCTTCGGCGTGGTTCTCGGCATCGGCTTCCTCCAGCGCGAGTTCACGGTTTACGGTCTCGTCGCGCTCGTGCTCATCGAGCTCGCCGGCGGCGTTCGGCGGCGCGACGATGGACGCCGGCTGTTCTCGTCGCTCAGAGTGGCAGCCGAGATCTGGCTGGTCGCGCAGTTTCTGCGGCCGCTCGCCTCGCCCGCCGGCCCGGGCACCACGGTCGCGGACCTCGTGACGCCGCCGAATAACCTCGCGAACCTCGCCGGCCGGATCTGCTTCGACATTCACTCGGTCGCCGATCGGCTTTGGCAAGCTGGTCACCATGCACTGGCCGGTATTGTTCGGCACCAGGGTCGTGCCGATCGGCGCATTTCTCGTCGAGTCGAACATCAGTCAGGGCACCGCCTGGAGCGGCCTCGTGCTCGCCGTCGCGTTTGCCGTCATGGTGGCGTCCATCGCGGCGAACGGCGGACGCATCCGTCGCGAGTGGATTCGCTGTCGCTTCCCTTTGTATCTGATCATCGTCGGCGCGATGTCGGCGTTCGTCTACGCGGTCGGACGATGCGGGGAGATTGCGATCGGAACGATGCGGTACGACCTGTTGTCGATCGTTGGCGCGGTCGGGATCACGGCGCTGTTTCTCACGACCGTGCGCGCGCAGGCGCTGCGCGCGGTGGCAATGGCGCTGATTCTCTCGTGGGCCGCCGTGTCCACGTCCGCGCACGTGCGGCTCTGGATCAATGTTTCGTCACGGGCCGACGTGCCCGACAAGGTACTGATCATCCGCAGCCTCGAGGCGCGCGGAATTCGCTACGCGATGGCCGACTATTGGATCGCGTATTACACGACGTTCATGACGAACGAGCGAGTGATCGTCGCCGCTGACGACATCGGGCGCATTCCCGTCTACGAGCAGGAAGTGCTCGCCCATCGCGCGGAAGCGGTGCGCATTGCACGCACGCCATGCGGGGACCAGCGACCGGTGATCGAAGGCGTATATTTCTGTCCGCTCGAATGACTCTGGAGTACGATCCGATCTCCTTATGGCATCGCGCGCGCGTGGCTCGCGAGTTCGTCGATGAGCTGTTGTTTGCGGGCGCGCGCAGCCGTTTTCGAGCGATTGCCATCGTCGATATTTTGCGTGATACGAAACGCGGTCTTCCGGAGTACTTCAAATGATTCGACGGACGTTTCTCTCGCGGATAGGCGGCATCTCGGCGATTCGCCGGCCTGCACTCGCCGGCTATTGTCCACGCCGATCGAGAGGACCAGCCGCCCGCGGGCCCGGCGGTCGTGCCCGATGCGCGATTCCAGCCGGCGCGGCATAGCGCAGACGACTGGTTCGAGCTGCCGGGCAAGCACCGCTTCTTCTTCGACGCGCTCACCGCGACCGGCGCCGACGATGCGCCGCTCTTCGCGGAGAATTTCTTCAACGCGAACAAGACCAGTTATGGACTCGATCAGACCGAGCTCGCCGTCGTGATTTGTCTGCGGCACCATGCCACGCCGTTTGCCTTCAACGATGCGATCTGGGCGAAGTACGGCGCGACGTTCTCGGAGCGGCTCAATTTCGTCGACCCCAAGACGAAGGCGGTTCCCACGGTCAATGTCCACTCGGCTGCTTATACGGACGCGGTCAAGCGCGGCGTTCACTTCGCGGTGTGCGATTTGGCCACGCACTTTTTTGCAGGGGCGGCGGCGCGCAAGAGCGGCGCCGAGCCCGATGCAGTCTACAAGGAGCTCGTCGCAAGCACGTTCGGCAATTCTCATTTCGTCCCGGCCGGCATCGTCGCCGTGAACCGGGCCCAGGAGCGGGGGTATTCGATTGCGTACGTCGGTTAAGTTTTTCTATTCCATGGCTGCGCTCTGCGCGCTCATCGTATGCGGCGCGTGCGGCAGCAGCAGCGATACGGCACCGTCGGCGAATGTGCCGTTCTCGAGTGTTGATCTGAAGATCGGTACTGGTGCCACGGCCGCGGCTGGGCAGCACGTATTCGTGAACTACACCGGCTGGCTTTATGACGCCAGCAAGACGGACAACAAAGGCACGCAGTTCGACAGCTCGCTATCGCCAGGCCGAGCGCCGTTTGATTTCGTGCTCGGCGCGGGCCAGGTAATCAAAGGGTGGGATCAGGGCGTCGTCGGGCATGAAGGTCGGCGGATCGCGTCGCTTGATCATCCCGCCGGACCTCGGCTACGGAGCGCAGCGGATCGGGACCGATTCCGCCGAACGCGACGCTCGTGTTCGACATCGATCTGCTCAGCATTCAGTAGCAATGAAATTCGGTCGGTGGGCGACGGTCGCGCTGATCGTGTTGTCGCCTGGCTGCGCGCGCACTGTCCCATCAGCGGGCCGCGCCCGCGCCGCTCGTTCCCGCGACGGCGACGATGGTGACGGCGTGGGACGTGCCGCAGAATCCGCTCACCGATCGAACGCTCGATTCGTCGTCGATGGCTGATCAGGTGCGCCTGGGTTATCAGATTTTTGTCGATACCTCGAACAAGGCGCCGCGCTACACGCGCGCGAAAGTGACGTGCGCGAACTGTCACCTGAACGCCGGGCAGCGCGAGCTTGGGCTGCCGGTCGTCGGCGTTGCCGGAATGTTTCCGGAGCCCAACGCACGCGCGGGGCGCCTCATCAGCCTTCCGGATCGCATCGTGGACTGCTTCAATCGCAGCGAAAACGGCGCGGCGGCGCGCGACGCTGCCGATCAACCGACGCCTTCCTCGAAAGAAGTGCTCGCCGTCGTCGCATACATCACGTGGCTGTCGCGGGGATTCCGGGTCGGACAAAACCCGCCGTTCCGCGCGCACAATACGATTCCGGCGACGAGTCTCGTGCCGGTTGCCTCGCTCGATGTTCACGCAGGCGAGGCGATCTACTCCGCCCAGTGTTCCTCGTGTCATGGCGCCGATGGTCAGGGCGTTCAGATCGGCGACAAGAAAGCGGGACCGTTGTGGGGTCCCGATTCGTGGAACGACGGCGCGGGGGCGGCGCGCACGTACACGCTCGCGGGCATCATCCGCTACTCGATGCCGTATCTGAATCCCGGCAGCCTCAGCGACGCCGAGGCGCAGCAGGTGGCCGCCTTCATCACGTCGAAGCCGCGTCCGAGCTATCCTTTTAAAAAGCGCGACTACCCGTCCAGCAAAATTCCAGTTGACGCGGTGTATTACAGCCGCCCATAAACCCGAGGAGGTCCGAATGTCACTTTGTGCAGCCCTGCTCCAGGAAATCGAGACTGAAGGCAAGACCACGCGGCGCGTGCTCGAGCGCGTGCCGGCCGACAAGCTCACGTGGAAGCCGCATCAGAAATCCATGTCGCTCGGCGAACTGGCGCTGCACATCGCCAAAGAGCCGGGCCATTTCGCAGAAGCGGCGCTCGGCGACGGCTTCGACTTCGGGGGCGATCATCCCGGCAACCCGCAGCCGAAGACCACGGGCGAGATCCTCGAGACACACGATCAGGGGCTCACGAAGGTCACCGGCGCGCTCAATCAGCTCGGCGACGGCGGGCTGCAGAAGATGTGGACCGCGTCGATGAACGGCGCGACCCTGATGACGATGCCGAAGGCCAGTCTGATGAGGATGATCGTCATGAATCACATCTATCATCATCGCGGCCAGCTTTCGGTGTACTTGCGGATGCTCGACGTGCCGGTGCCGTCAATCTACGGCCCGAGCGCCGACGACAATCCCTTCGCCGTCGCCCGAGCCTGACCCGTACTCCGGTCCCATTCCGGTTCCACTCCGGTCCCGTTCCGGTCCCACTCCGTTCCACTCCGGTTCCACTCCGGTCCCGTTCCGGTCCCACTCCGGTCCCGTTCCGGTCTCGACCGGAGTAGGACCGGAATGGGACCGGATTCGCTTTTTCTACTTTTTCTACGGTTTCTGCAGGCGGCCGGTGAGGGACGCCACGACGGCGACGAGCTCGGATGGTTCGATCGGTTTGGGCAGATGCCATTGGAACCCGGCCTCCACCGCTTTCAGCCGATCCTCGGGCCGCGAGTGCGCCGTGACCGCCACCGCGATGGGACGGCGATCGGCGGCAAGGCCCAACGTGGCGATCTGCTCCATGAGCACGTAGCCATCCTCGTACGGCATCTCGATATCTGACAGCAGAACATCGGGCGGCCAGACGCGCAGGACAGAAAGCGCGTCGTGCGCCGACGCGGCGCCGCGCACTTCCGCGCCGGCGTTTTCGACGACCGTGCACAGCAGCTCGCGGGTTTCCGGCTCATCGTCCACCACGAGGATACGGATGTCCTCGAGCGTGTTCGTCTTCTTCCCGTCGCCTCCACCCTGCGGAACACGCCGCGTCTCCATGAACTCCGCTCGCCCGATCGGCGCCGGCAGGCGAATGTGAAAACTCGCGCCGTGACCCAGGCCTTCGCTCTCCACGTTCACGGTGCCGCCGTGAAGCTCCACCAGATGCCGGACGATCGCGAGGCCCAGGCCGAGCCCGCCGTGCTGCCGCGTCGTGCCGGCATCGCCCTGCCGAAACCGGTCGAACACATAGGGCATAAAATCCGGCTCGATGCCACGCCCCGTGTCGCTGACCGTAATCTGGACCTGCGAATCGAGGCGGCGAAGCCGCACGTCGATGCGCCCGTCCGCGGGGGTGAACTTGATGGAGTTCGAGAGCAGATTCCAGATGACCTGCTGGAGGCGTTCGCGATCGGCGACTATTCGCGCCGCGGCCGCGTCGTAGTCGAATTCGAGCCGGATATGCCTCGCGTCGGCCGTCGGCTTGACCGAATCGATGACCGCCGTCACCAATCCGTGGAGATCCATCGGACGCACGTCGAGACGCACCTTGCCCGAGATCGCCCGCGACACGTCGAGCAGATCGTTGACGAGCTGCGTCTGCGCCTGAGCGTTTCGTTCGATGACCTCGATCGCCCGCTGCCGCTGCTCGTCCCGAATCGCGCCCGTCGCCAGCATCCGCGCCCATCCGTAGATCGCAGTCAACGGCGTCCGAAGCTCGTGGGAGACGGTCATCAGGAACTCGTCTTTCATCCGGTTCGCGAGCTGTTCCCGACGCAGCAGGTCCGTGCGCTCGTCCAGGTACGCCCGCAGCTCCCACTGACGCCCCCTCGCGCGAAGCGCGATCTCCAGCGTCCGCGACAGGATCAGGCGGCGCACGGGGCGCTCCAGCACCATCGCGTTCCGCAATGGTCCGAGGATGTTCGTCGATCGAATGCTCGACGATGTGAATTCGGCCCCGACGATCAGAACGACGGGAATGTCGGACCACGGCGGCTGACGATCGAGCACGTCGGTGAGCTGCCGGATCGTCGAGGGCGTCAGTGCTTCCTCAGCAACCAGCAGTGCGCCGACATCCTCCAGCGGCGTCGCCGTCAGCTGGTCCATCGTGTCGCACACCTGCGCTTCGATTTTGTCGTTCCGAAGCATGTCGCGGGAGAGCGCACCGTCCCGTCCGGTTGGCGCGAGGACGAGCACGCGCCCGGCAGTCGTCGTCATTTCTGCGAAGCGTCGCGCGCAGCGCGGGCAGGAAGGATCTGCGGCACGCCGGTGAGGATCCCGTGAAACTCTTCGAGCGGTTCGCCGACCGTGATGCCGCTCGATTGCAGGCGGAGCTCACGAATCGTCTTCTCGTGCGGGCCTGACCGTTTTTTCAGCACCGAAATCGCCTGTCGCACGGCCCCCTGCACTTCGAAGAACCGAAGCATGATGACGTTGTCGGCGAGGTAGCTGACGTCGATCGGGGCCTGCATCCCGCTGCCGACGAGCCCGTGCTGCGCGACGACCGAGATCGTGACGACGCCGCGCTGCCGCAGGAATGTGAACAGCTCGTGCAGCTGCGCGAGCAGGAATCGCTCTTCCGGCATCGAGTTGAGGTACCCGTTCAGGCTGTCGATGACGACCACGGTGGTGCCGTCGCGAGCCACGCTGGCGCGAACTCTCTCCGCGAATTCGCCGGGCGACATCTCCGCCGGATCGACCTGCGTCAGGACCAATGCGCCGCTGTCGACGTGAGGCCTGACATCGGCGCCGAGGCCGGCGGCGCGCCTGCGGAAGGTGTCGAGCCCCTCGTCGAACAGGTACATCGAAACACGCTCGCCACGCTGGCACGCCGCGACGGCGACCTGCGTGGCGATCGCGGATTTTCCCGAGCCGGCCGGACCGAGCAGCAGCGTCGACGTGCCCCGATCGAGACCGCCGCCGACGAGCCGATCGAGCGCCGCAATCCCGGTGCTGGCGGTGCCGTGTTCGGCAGCCGTGCGCGAGTCGGCGGCGACGAGCCGCGGAAAAACGACAAGGCCGCCGGTCGAGATGACGAAGTCGTGAAAACCGCCCTGGAACTTGACCCCGCGCAGCTTCACGACGCGCATGCGCCGGCGCTCGGCGCCGTATTCGGGCGCCAACTGCTCGAGCGTGATCACGCCGTGCGCCAGGCTGCGAAGCTGAAGATCGCCGTCGGCCGACGTGCGATCGTCGAGCAGCAGCACCGTGCAGTCGCGGCCCGCGAAAAACTGCTTCAATCCGAGAATCTGGCGACGATAGCGCAGCGGCTCGCGCGCCAGCAGGCGCATCTCCGACAGCGAATCGAAGACGACGCGCCGGGGCGACACCCGCTCGACTTCGCTCAGGACCGCCTGGGTGGTTTCCCCCAGCTCGACTTCCGAGGGGTGAAAGAACGTGTATTGATCGTCGGGCTTGAACGGCGCTCTATCGGCGGTGGCCGCGAGCTCATGGATCGGCATGTCGTCGACCTGCCATCCGTGCGACGCCGCGACAGTCGTCAGCTCCGATTTTGTTTCCGACAGCGTGACGTACAGCACTGTTTCTCCGCGCTCCATGCCCTCGCGAAGAAACTGCAATCCGAGCGTCGTCTTGCCGCTGCCCGGATCGCCTTCGACCAGGTAGAGACGATTTTCGGGAAGGCCGCCGTTCAGAATGTGATCGAGCCCGGCGATACCGACGCTTGCCAGCTGATGCTTCTCGTTCACAACGAGCTCCTCACTCTCCCTTCACTCTAACCCGGTACGATCGTGTCGCCTTCGTGCGGGCGTTCGTCACGGTAAAACTTCCGTCTTCCGCCGCCGTGACTTTAATCCAGTAGCTGCTCTGTCCTTCATCGACATTCGCGAGCAGCGCATCGTCTGAATTGATGGAGCCCGTGTTCATCGATTTGTGGAGCTGCCAGACGTCCGTGTCGGGCAGATGATGAACGCGCGCGAATGCCTCCGCCGTGCCGCCCTTCGTCGTCCCGTTGTTGCTGACGATAGCGCGCGGCTTCAGCGCCGTGAGCATCGCCGGCACCGCCGCATCGTCGTTCGAATGGTGAGGGACGAGAAACAGATCGACGTGACCCAGCAGATCGTTCGGGCAGACGAGGCGCCCGAGAGGATTCCAACTCAGATCGCCGAGATCGAGAAAGGTGAACCGGCCGAATGTCAGCATGAAGCCGAGCGACCGCGCATTCTCGCTCGTGTCGTCAGGCCGCGGCGCGAAGGCGCCGCACGCAGGGTTCGGAGCGGCGGACCCGGCAATAGGGCGCGGACAGGAGCGCACCGGCGGCGCTGACGACCTGTAAGTCGATCGACGTCGGCGGCAGACGGTCGCCAGGCTTCGGCACGATGTGCTTACCATTTGCGCGCACGGCCTCGTATGCCTTGAATGGCGCCAGCGCGTTGAGGTCCACTCCGCCCGGCTGCCCGTAATCCACAAACGTCCCGATTGGCATCAGCGCGGCGAGCTCCGGGACTCCGCCCACGTGATCGCTATGGAAATGGCTGATGAGCATGTAATCGATCTTTGTGACGCCCGCATCTTTCGCCGCGGCGACGATGCGGTTCGGGTCGCGGCCGCCATTGCCACCGTAGCCGGCGTCCATGAGAACCGATTGGCCATCGGGTGCCACGATGAGCGTCGCCTGGCCGCCCTCGACGTCGATGAAGTAGATCGTCAGCCGCCGATCGCGCGAAGCGCCACGCTGATAGATCGGCACGCCATCGACGGACGCGGCGACATGATAGCCGTCCGCGACGATCCGAGCCATCGCCGGATATCCCGTGAGCGCCCGGCCATCGAAGCCATGGAGCGCACCGGCGGCGGCGTCGACCACATACGTCGGCGGCGCACGTTGAAAATCGGCGTCCAGCTCGTCCCACGCGCGCGGCACAACGAGATCGCTGCGAACGGGGGCGTCGCTCTCGTCCGCACCAGTGCCCCAGATCTTGCCCGTGTGATAGTTCACGAAGGCGAACCGCGTGCCCATCACCCGGCGTGCGTACACGTAAATCTGCGCCGAGTCGCCCCAGACGAAGACACGATCCTGCTCGGCCGAGTGATCGCGCAGCCATGCGCCGACGTCGCGATAGCGATCGTCTTCCAGCCGCAGCGCGGGCCGGAGCGTAAACCAGAAGGTCGCCGCCATCACGCTGACCGCCGCAAGCGTGCCGGCAGCAACGATGAAGCGGCGCGGCACGAACGCCGAGCCGGCGAGGACAGAGAGCGGCGGAAGCAGCATCAGATAATAGTTTCCAAAAAAACGCCCGCCGGCGCAGACCGCCACGGTCATCGCGATGAGCCAGACGAGCGCGAGATCGATGCGACGGCGGCGCGACGCGAGCACCACAACCGGTGCCCACCAGAGCGCGACGGCGCCGGTCCGCACCAAGGCCCGCGCCAGCTGCCGGCTGAACGGCATCGACGCGATATAGCGAAAAGTTATATCGCCATCCCCAAAAGAGAAAGGCGTCCAGGTGGTTCTCCGACGCGTAGTGCCACAGCACGAGAACCACGACAGATCCGAATCCCAGCGCCAGACCCGCGACGATTGCCGCCGAGATGCGCGGCCGCCCTCGCGCGGCGAATGCGATCCAGAGCCACGCGGCGCCGGCGATCGCCGCCTGATACTTGAACAAGGCGCCCACGCCGGTGAACACGCCCGCCGCTGCGGCCAGAGCGAACGCGGCGCCCCCGCTCGCGGCCGATCCGGCTGCTGCGGCTGCCATAGCCGCAATGGTCAGCGGCAGGTTCAGGACGAGCTCGGTGTTCGCGGCCTGGACGTTGTCCGGAAACCCTGTCGCCGACGCCAGCACATAGAGGACGCCGGCGATCCGCGCGCGCGGGATCGCCGGTCAGCGATAACCGCGAGCTCCCCGAGGGCGATGCCGGTGAGCGCGACGACCGCGATGAGCGCAACGCGCACTGCGGCAATCCTGTATGTGCCCGCGATTCGAAAAATGGCCGCATAGGCCGACACGATGCCCGGCGGTTTGTGATCGACCGCGTCGGCGTACATCGTGCCGCCTGTGTTCAGACGGGCCGCGAGCGCCGAGTACGTCGCTTCGTCATTCGAATAGAGCCGATCGGTCAGCGCGGGCAGACGCGTCACGAGCGCGAGCAGAACAATCAGCGGCCATAGACGCACCGACGCGATTCTAGCGCGTCGGCCTCGCCGATGTGTTGCACGACTGCGGGTCGCCGCTGTCCATCCCGCGCTTGAACCACTCCACCCGCTCCGCCGACGATCCGTGCGTGAACCGCTCCGGCATCACATGGCCGGTCGCCATCTTCTGCAGGCGATCGTCGCCGATGGCCGCGGCGGCGCGTAGCGCCTCGTCCGCATCGCCCGGTTCGAGTTCGACGTGGCCGGCCTGAAAGCGGCCGCTTTGCGATGCGGCGTGGCCCCACACGCCCGCAAAACAATCGGCTTGCAGCTCCAGCGCGACCGAGGCGCTGGCATCGCCGGTCCGCCGATCGCTTTCCGCCGCCCGGTTCAGTCCAAGCAGCGCCTGCACGTGATGTCCGAGTTCGTGGGTGACGACATACGCTTGCGCGAAGTCACCGGAAGCGCCGAAGCGCTGCGACAGCTCGTTGAAGAAACCGAGATCGAGGTAGACGAGGTGATCGCTTGGACAGTAAAACGGGCCGGTCGCCGCCTGCGCGAAGCCGCACGCCGATTGAATCGAGTCGCGGAACAGCACGACGCGCGTCGGATGGAAGCGACTGCCGAGGAGACCGCTCCACGTGTCCTGCGCGTCCCGCATGACGGCGTCCACGAAGTCGACCTCTTTCTCTTCCGCGGCCGTCGACGCCACACGACCCGACGTGCCGACTGATTGCGACGGCGTCCCGTCGCCGGTCCCGAGCAGCGAAAAGAGATTCGTCCCGCTCACCCAACTGAGGAGAAGAAGGATCACGAAGCCGCCGATGCCGAGATGGACGCGGACCGATGCCCGACCCGCCACCACGCATGTCTTCGATATTGCTGCGGTCGCCAGACTGCCAGCGCATGCTCCGCTCCTCCGGCCGCGCTGGTGTGCAAGGTCAGTGCCTGCGGCGATACAATCACGCCGTGGCGCGTCGGCCAGCCGACTTGTTCAAGCTGTTTCCCGACCTTCCGCGATTCACGCGACCTCCGCTTGCGCAGCGCCTGGAAGCCATTCGCGAGAAAGCGCGCCGCACCCGCGCGCGGGCCGAAGCGAATGCCGCGAAGCAGAAGGCCGCCGCCGATGCGGTCCGCCAGCGGATCGCAAAACGCCGCGCGCGTTAGCCAGCCCAACATTCGGCTGAGCACTGCTCTTGCATTGCGCACCCGTATGGACATGGACCTCAAGATCCTGCATTGCGGGTCGTGCGAGGGACTGAAAACGGGCGTTCATGCGCTGGCGCTCGGACTGGCCGCTGTGATGGGCGCCTACAACGCCGCAGCCTGGTTGAGCCGGCGGCAGGCGCACCTCGGAATCAACGCCGTCCTGTACGCCGCGTTGTTTGCCTGGGAACAGCAGCACGTCGCTCATCACCTGGCGGAAATGCGCATTCCCCAGGTGCCGGCTGCCGATAGCGCCGCGCCGGTCCCGCCGGCGATCACAACCGCCGACAAAGCAGCCTGACATCCGACATAAAATGACGCGTCTTCTTCTCATCAATGGGAATCCCAACGTCTGGGAATCCGAGTCAGGACGCGTATGCTCCGCAAACTGCTGCCGACGGCCGCACTGGCCGTCTTTGTCTCGATCTCGCTCGCCGGCGCCGACGGCCCGGCCCTCTCACCCGCCGTCCTAGGTGAGCTCACCTGGCGCAATATCGGCCCCGCAATTACCAGCGGCCGCGTCGTGGACATCGCCGTGCCGGAGGGCGCGGCCAACGCAAACGCGAACGTCTTCTATGTCGCGTCGGCGTCCGGCGGCTTGTGGAAGACGACCAACAGCGGCACCACATTCGAGCCAATATTCGATCGCGAGTCGACGATCTCGATCGGCGACGTGGCCATCGCTCCAAGCAACGCCGACGTCCTCTGGGTCGGCACGGGCGAAGCGAACAACCAGCGCAGCTCCTCGTGGGGCGACGGGCTCTACAAGTCGGTAAACGGCGGCAAGACCTGGACATCGGCGGGCCTCAAGAACTCGCAGCACATCGGCCGCATCGTCATTCACCCCACGAACCCCGACATCGTGTATGTCGCTGCGCTCGGCCCGCTCTGGACATCCGGGCGTGAGCGCGGCGTTTTCAAGACGATCGACGGCGGCAAGACGTGGACGAACACGAAAGCGATCAGCGAGCATACGGGCTTCGTCGATCTCGCGATGGATCCCAACGATCCCGACGTGCTCTATGCGGCGGCGTATCAGCGCGAGCGGCGAGCGTACAGCTTTCTCGGCGGCGGCCCGGAAGGGGGCATCTACAAGACCACCGATGCCGGCGCGACCTGGCGCAAGCTGACCGAGGGGCTCCCCGAAGGAGATGTCGGACGCATCGGCCTGTCGATCAGCCGATCGCATCCGGCGACGGTGTACGCGCTCGTTCAGGCGCACGACGGCGGCGTATTCCGATCCGACGACTACGGCGAGAGCTGGCGCCGAACGTTCAACGCCGACGTGACGCCGTGGTACTACAGCCAGATTCGCGTCGATCCGAACGACCCTGAACGCGTGTACACGCTTGCGATCAACGTGAGCGTGTCCGAAGACGGCGGCAAGACATTTCGCACCGACGTCGCGCGAACCACGCACGTCGATAACCATGCGATGTGGATCGATCCGCGCGATTCGAACCATCTGATCATCGGCAACGACGGCGGCTGCTACATCTCGCACGATCGCGGCAAGACGTGGGACTTTGCAGCCAACCTGCCCGTCGCGCAGTTCTACGCGATCACCGCCGACATGCGGGAGCCGTTTTACTACGTGTACGGCGGCACGCAGGACAACCGCAGCTGGGGCGCGCCGAGCGCGACGCGCAACCGCGCCGGCATCACCAACGCCGACTGGTATCAGACGGTGGGCGGAGACGGCTTCTACTCCGCCGTCGACTACTCCGATCCGAACATCGTCTACGCGGAATCGCAGGAAGGCGGCGTCGTGCGATACGACGTGAAGAGCGGCGAGCGCAAGACGATCAAGCCGCAGCCCGCGCCCGGCAAGCCGCCTTACCGCTGGAACTGGAGCGCGCCGATCCTCATCTCGCCGCACGATCCGAAGACGGTGTACTTCGGGGCGAACTTTCTGTTCAAGAGTCCCGACCGCGGAGACAGCTGGCAAGCGCTCGGAGGCGATCTCACGCGCCAGCGAAATCGCGACACGCTGCCGATGATGGGCAAAGTGTGGGATCGAACGGCCATCTCGCGGCACGAAGGCACGGCGCCTTACGGCAACATCAGCACGATCGACGAATCGCCGCTGAAGAAAGGGCTTCTCTACGTCGGCACCGACGATGGTCTGGTGCAGGCGTCGAGAGACGGCGGCGCGACGTGGACGAAGATCGACAAGTTTCCCGGCGTTCCTGAAGAGACCTATGTGAGCCGCGTCGCTGCCTCGCCAATCGAGGAAGGGACCGTGTTCGCGGCGTTCGACGGCCATCGCAGCAACGATTTCAAGCCGTACGTGTTGAAAAGCACCGATTACGGCGCGAGCTGGCGATCGATTACCGCCAACCTGCCCGCGTCGGGATCGGCGTACGTGATTCGCCAGCACCCACGGAACGCGTCGCTGCTTTTCGTGGGGACGGAATTCGGGGTGTTCGTGTCGATCGACGGCGGCGCTGCGTGGACGCCGCTCAAGAACAACCTCCCGACCGTCGCCGTGCACGACCTCCTCGTCCACCCGCGCGAAAACGATCTGATTCTCGGCACGCACGGGCGAGGCGTCTGGATTCTCGACGACATCACGCCGCTCGAGAAGATGACGCCGGCGACGCTCGCCGCCGACTGGCAGCTGTTTCCGGTGAGGCGCGCGTTGATGTTCAACCAGGCCGATCCGTACGGCGGCGGATCGCGCGGCGTCGGCGATCAGGCCGATCGGTTGTATGCCGCGCCAAATCCGCCGTTCGGCGCGGTGATTTCCTACTATGTCAAACAGGATATTCCCCGCGACCGCGCCGCAGCGCTGACGATTGTCGATGGCGCCGGGAACGTCGTTCGTGAGCTCGACGCCAGCAGAAAAGCGGGCGTCCATCGCGTCGTGTGGGATCTTCGGCTTCCACCGCCGTACACCGTGCCGCGGCCGCAAGGGGGCGCGGCCGCCGACGACGCTGGCGGCGGATTCTTCGGTGGTCCGCCGCGCGGACCGTTCGTGCTGCCGGGGCAATACAAGGCGCGTCTCAAAGTCGGCGACGCGGCGCCGCAGGAAGCATCGGTCACCGTCATGGCCGATCCGCTGATTCAGCTGAGCGACGCCGACTACAAGGCGTTGTACAGCGCGCGCGTCGACGCCAGCAGGCTGCAGGCTCGCGTGCAGGCGGCCGTACGATCCGCTGATCAATTGAAGACGCAGATTGACGAAGCCAAGCGCGCGATCCACGCCGCGTCGGCGCCTGCCGCGCTGACCGCGGAAGCGGATGCGATCGAAAAAGACATCGATGCGATCATCGCGAAGGTGCGGGGCTCCGGCGGCCGCGGCGGTGGTGGAGGCGATGAGGAAGGCCCGCGGCAGCCGTCCATCCAGCAGCGCGCCAACGGGATCGCGAACGAAATCGGCGGCGTCACGTCGCTGCCTACCCTCTCGCAGCACGACACGCTCGCGATGGCCGCGACCGACCTCGACATGCAGCTCGAACGGCTCAATCAGCTGATCACGACGCGCGTGCCGGCGTTCAACACATCGCTCGACGACGCCAAGGTGCCGTGGTCGATCGGGCGCCCGATCAAGTAGCGTATGTCGATGGCCGCCGATCGGATGCCGTCGATCTTTCTCGCGCACGGTTCTCCCTTTCTGCTCGACGATGTCGGCTGGGTCGGCGAGCTGAAGGCATGGGCCGGGCGCGCTGCCTCGGCCGGCGGCGATTCTGATGCTTTCGGCACACTGGGAAGAGCGGCCGATCACGCTCGGTGCCACCACAGCGGTTCCGCTGGTCTACGATTTCTACGGGTTTCCCCCGAAGTACTACAACGTGCGGTATCCGGCGCCGGGGGCGCCGGAGTTGGCGCGGCGGGTTCGGGCACTCGTCGAGCCGTACGCAGCCGGTCGTCGAAGACCCGGCGCGCGGTCTCGATCACGGCGCCTATGTGCCGCTCGTCGCGATGTATCCGGCGGCCGACGTCCCCGTGCTGCAGGTTTCGCTGCCGACGATGAATCCGGCGGAGCTCTTCGAGCTCGGACGCACGCTCGCGCCGCTTCGGCACGAAGGCGTGCTCATCGTGGGCAGCGGATTTCTGATCCACAACCTGCGCGCAATGGACCTGAGCCCGAACCCGCCGACGCCGGCGTGGGCTGCCGAATTCGATACCTGGGCGGCGGATGCTCTTTCGCGTAAGGACGCGGACGCGCTCATCGATTACCGCACGCGAGGACCCGGCGTGCGGCTCGCCCTGCCGACTCAGGAGCACTTCGTCCCGGCTCTCGTCGCGCTCGGCTCAGCCGCGGACGAATCGGGCGCGGTCGCCTTTCCAATCAGCGGATTCTTTGGCGGCTCGCTGACAAGGCGTTCGGTCGAGTTCACCTGATCGTGGCCGCCGTCTTGAATCGGCGCGGAGAATGAGATCCGCGCTCGCCGTCCTCATCGCCCTGTCCACGGTCATCGCCCAGCGTGCCGCCGAACCTGATCTCTTCTCCAGCTACGCTGTCGTCGAGCTCACGCTGAAAGCGCCGCTCTCCGATCTCTTCGCCAAAGACGCTGACGACGACGCGAGCGTGACCGGATCGGTGTCCTTTCGCGGCGCGGACGGCCGCGAGGTCACGCTCGACCACGTCGTGGTATCCGAACGGGGCAACACGAGCAAGGACGCCCGCGAGTGCCGGTTTCCCAAGCTGAAGCTCCGGCTCGAGAGCGGCGATGCGCGTGAGTCGTCGATGTTCCGGAACATGAACACCGTGAAGATCGGCACGCATTGCGGCGAGTCGCCCGACACGAGCCTCACGAAGAAATACGGCCGCCTCGCGAATCAGCATGCCGCGCACCGAGAGGCTTTCGTCTACCGCCTCCTCGACGCGCTCGGCGTTCGATCTCTCCGCGCACGGCCGGCGCGGATAACCTACGACGACACGTCCGCAGAAGCTGACGGCGTCGTCCCATCACGCGCGATGCGTTCATCCTCGAAGACGATCGCGAGGCCATGAAACGCCTCTCCGGGTCGAAACTGATTGAAATGGAGCAGTTCCGATCGGCGAAAGAACAGTTCACCGTGGCGGACACGGTCAATCTCGCGTTCGCCGAAGCGCTCATCGGGAACTTCGACTGGTGTTTGAAGTTCATGCCAAACGACCGCTACCGCTGCGACGCGCGCAAGCCGCTCTGGAACCTGCTGGCGGTTTCACGTACCGACGGCACTGTCGTGCCGGTGATGTACGACTTCGACATCTCGGGCATGGTCACGGGCCGCCATCCATGGTTCCCGGCGATCTTCAACGCCGCGTTCGTGGAACCGCGCTCGGAGCCCGACGTCGAAGTCGATGCGCAGCTCCAGCGTACGCGCAGCCTGTTCTCGCGCGCCGATCTCGACGCGGCGAGGCGGCGATTCGCCGCGAAGAAAGAGGCAGCCTACAAAGCGCTCGACGACGCGGCGGTCGACGAACGAGGGAAACGGCAGATCGCCAGCTACCTCGACCCGTTCTTCGCGGCGATGGAACGAGATGATGCGTTCTACCTGCCGGTCGTCGTCCGCGCAAACACGCGGGCATTCACTGATGCGGCGGCAGCGCAGCCGCGCGTGCACGGAGGGTGGATCGCTACCGGTGGGAACGCCTGTGAGCGCGAAGCCCCTCGCACGCCACGACTCGATGCTCCAGGTCGTCGTCCTCGACGCGCTGTGGCACTTCACTGGCCGCGCGAAGTGTTCGACGATTCTGAAGTCGCCCGTGTGGGTCGACAGCAATTCGATCAGCGCGGATTATCCGCCGGCCTGTACCGGCGACCCGCTGACGCAATGATCGTCCGCGGGAGAAAGCCTACAGCAACGCCCTTGCCCACGTTTGTCCGAGGCGGCCGCCGACTCTCCCACTGCGACGTTCTGTTCTGGATACGCCGAGCGCAACGGCGCGAAGGTGTTATCGAGCGGGGGTGGGGCCCAGCGAGCACTAAGCAATGATGTCGTGCATCACGTTGCCTGACACGTCGGTCAGCCGGAAGTCGCGGCCGCTGTAGCGGTACGTCAGCTTCGTGTGGTCGATGCCGAGCAGGTGCAGGATCGTCGCGTGCAGGTCGTGCACGTGCACCGGCTTCTCGATCGCCTTGAAGCCGAACTCGTCGGTGGCGCCGTAGATCGTGCCGCCCTTGACGCCGCCGCCGGCCAGCCACATCGTGAAGCCGAACGGGTTGTGATCGCGGCCGTTCTGCGTCGCTGCCGGCGCCGCCGCCGACTTCCATCACCGGCGTGCGGCCGAACTCCGATCCGCAGACGACGAGCGTGTCCTTGAACAGGCCGCGCGACTTCAGGTCCTTGATCACCGCGGCGAACGGCTGGTCCGAATCCTTCGCGTTCTTGCGGTGCGCCTGGATGTCGGCGTGCGCGTCCCACGGATCGCCCTTGCGCGTAGTAGACCTGCACCATGCGCACGCCGCGCTCGACCAGCCGCACCGCCATCAGGCAGCCGCGCGCCGTGCTGCCCGGGCCGTACAGCTTCAGCGTCGCCTCGCTCTCCTTGCGGATGTCGAAGACCTCCGGCGCCTCGGTCTGCATCCGGTAGGCGACTTCCATCGACTGAGATCGCCGCCTCGAGCTGCGGATCGTGGACCGCCTCGCGCTCCATCTGCATGCGGTTCAGCGACTCGAGCAGATCCAGCTCGCGCCGCTGCTCGGTGAGCGTGAACTTCTCGTTGTGGATGTACGAGATCAGCTTCTTCGGATCGAAGTCCTTGCCGACGAGCGTCGTCGTCGGCCTGCTTCTCGACCTTGTCGGCGATGAACGTGCCCTGGTGCACGGCCGGCAGGAACGCGCTGTTCCACAGCGGCGGCCCGACCGTCGTCGGCACGTCCGGGACAGAGCACGACGTAGCCCGGCAGGTTCTTGTTGTCGGTGCCCAGGCCGTAGGTCAGCCACGAGCCGAGCGACGGCCGGCCCACCTGCGTGTGGCCGGTGTTCATCATCAGCATCGACGGCTCGTGATTCGGGATGTCGGTGTACATCGAGCGGATGAAGCAGATGTCGTCGGCGCACTCGCCGACGTGCGGGAACAGCTCGCTGACCTCGATGCCGCTCTGGCCGTACTTCTTGAACGTGAACGGCGACCGCATCAGCGCGCCGGTCTTGCGCTCGGTCGCGACCGTGCCGCCGGGCAGCGGCTGGCCGTGATACTTGTCGAGCATCGGCTTGGGATCGAAGCTGTCGACCTGCGACAGGCCGCCGTTCATGAACAGGAAGATGACGCGCTTGGCGCGCGCCGGATGATCGAGCTTGCGCGGCATCGACGGCGCCGTCCTGCGCCAGCGAGCGCCGGCCGCGCGCGACGATCGATTCGCCGACCAGGCTGGCGAACGCCAGCATGCCGAAGCCGTTGCCCATGCGGCAGAGCGCGTCGCGGCGGGTGACGGGTTGCGGGATTTATGTGGCGACCATGGATCAGTTCACGAACAGGAATTCGTTCGAGCTGCAGCAGCATCTTCACGTAGCGGCCCCACGGCGTCGACGGGCAGCAGCTTCTTGCTGCTCGTCCTTCTTCGCCGGCGCCCGGGAACGACGCCGGCCATCATGCCCTCGCCGGCGTTCTCGGCCAGCCGTCGTGCCGTCGTCCGCCGGACTGGCCGCATCGCTTCTCGTCCGGCTGCCTTCGCGTCGTGCCGTCCTTCGCGTCCTTCGCGTCCTTCGTGTCCTTCGCGGCTCGCTTCCGCTCCTCGTACTCCTTCAGCGGCTCGGTCGCGAGGAACGTCGAGGCCCGCCTTGCACTTCCGCGTCGGTCGGCGCGCGGCCGAAGATCAGCCGATACGCCTTCTGGATGCGCGCGCGTGTTGTCGGGCTCGTCGGCGATCTCGCCGCGCGAGCAGCTCGCCCTGCTGCTGCATGAAGTCGCTGTTCATGAAGAACAGCCGCTGCAGCGGCACGTTGGTCGTGAAGCGCTTCTCGGCCGACAGGTTCGGGCTCGGGAAGTCGAACAGCTGCAGGTACTCGTCGAGCTTGTAGCGGCTGACCTTGCCGTAGACCGTCCGGCGGTTGAACGACGGCGTCAGCGGCGTCGACGGCCCGCCCATCTTCGTGTCGAGCGCGCCGGAGACGAACAGCAGCGAGTCGCGGATCTGCTCGGCCGTCATGCGGTGCCGGTTCGCGCGCCAGTAGAGCCGGTTGCCCGGAGTCCTTCTCGAAATTCGGCCTGTCGTAGTCGTCGGTGCTCAGCTGATAGACGGCGCTCAGCATGATCGTCGCGGTGCAGCGCTTGATCGACATGCCGCTGTCGACGAACGTCTGCGCCAGATACTCGAGCAGCTCCGGATTGGTCGGCCGCTCGCCGGTCGACGCCGAAATTGCTCGGCGTGTCGACGAGGCCGGTGCCGAAGTGCCCCTTCCAGATGCGATTGACGATGACGCGCATCGCGATCGGCTGTTCGAGGATGGCGTCGGCGAGCTCGAGCCGGCCGCTGCCCTTCGTGAACGGCGCGCGGCTCGTCCGCGCGCTCAGCACCGACAGGAAATGCGCGCGGCACCTCGTCGCCGAGATTGTACGGGCTGCCGCGCATGCTGACCTTCAGGTTCGACCGGCTTCTCGACGTCGCGCGACGCCGTGGACGAACGCGTACTTCGGCGGCTGCGCCTTCCGCAGCGCCTCGATGTCGTCGCGCAGCGCCGTCGATGTAGCGCGCGGCGGTCGGCGCTCAACTGCCGCTCGAGGCCCCAGCCGCGGAACGCCAGCAGGCCCGGCTTGATGTGCTCGAACGCCTGATCGGGATCGAAGCCGTCCTGCAGATCGCGCTGAGAACACGTCGGTCCAGAGGTTCGTGCCGCTCGATCGGCATGCGTCTTCAGCTCGAGGCCGCAGCCGGGGCAGAAATCGTCGTTCGTGACGAAGTCGCTCGGCAGCTTCGCCGGCTCCTTCTTCTTGGTGCCCGGCAGCGCCTTGGCGTCGATGATGTCGTTCTCGTCCTTGATGTCCTTCTGCTCGAACATCACGTCGAGCAGCAGCGCCTGGAACTCGTCGGCCAGCGTCTTCGCCTCGGCCGCGCTGCCGCCGCGCTTGATCATCTCCTGCCACTTCGTCAGGTACGGGATAGAACTTCGGCGGCTTCGCGAGGAACTTCAGCCAGCGATCGAACAGCTCGTAATCGAGCTTCTCGGCGTCGACGACCTTCGCCACGTCTTCCTTCGGCTCGCCCGTGCACCTTCCACGCCGCCACCATGTACTTCGACGCCTGCAGCGCCAGCGTCTCGCCGAGCTGCTCGACTCGGTCCGCGTGAACTCGTCGAGCAGTTTCTCCTTCTTCTCGATCTTCTTGTCCTGCGCCTTGTACTCGTCGACGACGCTCTTCGGCGACCAGCGGATACTCGTGGTACGGGCGTGTTCAGGAAGACGCCGGCCAGCGAGTAGTAGTCCTTCGTCGGGAATCGGATCGTACTTGTGATCGTGGCAGCGCGCGCAGCCGACCGTCAGCCCGAGGAAGCCGCGCGAGACGACGTCCACGCGATCGTGGCGCTCGTCGGCGCGCGTGATTTCGACCGCGCCGTTGTCGTAGAACCACGGACCCAGGCCGAGGAACCCGAGCGCCGGCAGCGTGCGCGCGCGCGTCGCTTCGTCGCCGAGCAGATCGGCCGGCGAGCTGCGCGCGCACGAACTGGTCGTACGGCAGGTCGTCGTTGAACGCCTTGATCACCCAGTCGCGATACAGATACGCGTTCGGATACGGGTTGTAGCCGCGGCCCATCGGATCGAGCGATCGGTAATCGTCTTCGCCGTAGCGCGCGACGTCGAGCCACATCCGGCCCCACGTCTCGCCGTACTGCGGCGACGCGAGCAGCCGGTCGACGACCTTCGCGAACGCGTCGGGCGACGTCGTCTTTCTGGAACGCGTCGATCTCTTCGGGCGTCGGCGGCAGGCCGGTCAGATCGAGCGTGGCGCGCCGGATCAGCGTGCGCTTGTCGGCCGCGCGCGACGGGCGCCAGGCCCTCCTTCTCGAGGCGCGCGAGCACGAAGCGATCGATGTCGGTCTTCGGCCAGTCGCCGTGCGCGACGGCCGGGACCGGCGGCTTGCGGATCGGCTGGAACGACCAGAACGCGCGCTGCTCCGGTGTGATCGTGTACGTCGACGCTGCCGGGCGAGTCGCCGGCGGCCGCGGTCGCGGTCGCCGTCGGGCCAGACGGCGCCGGCGCGGACCCATTCGACGAGCGCGTCGACTTCGTCGGGCTTCAGCCGGCCGCCCTTCGGCATCTTCAGCGTGTCGCCGGTCTGGCGGACCGCCTGGATCAGCAGGCTCTTGTCGGGATCGCCGGCACGATCGCGGGGCCCGACTTGCCGCCCTTGAGCATCGCCTCGCGCGAGTCGAGCCGCAGCCCGCCGAGCTGCTTCCTCGGTGTGGCAGTCGTAGCAGTTCGCGGCCAGCACCGGACGAACCTTGGCTTCGAAGAATTCCGTGGAGGCGCGCAGCGGTCGCCGTCGGCTGCTGCGGCCTCCAGCGCAATTGGAGGAGCCAGCGGCAGCGGCAGCCAGAGCGACCCAGGCGAGCGGCCGTGAAGTAGGACGAAGAATCATGACCGGCTATTATGCACTAACCACGATGCGAAAAATCGCCACTGGCCGTTCGCGGCTGCCCTGCTGACCTCGCTGATTTCCTGGCAAAACCAGCCGGAGCCGCGTGAAAACCGGGGTCAAGACGCCGGGCGTCAAGATTCCCATCGAGCGTCTGAAGCCCGAAGCCGTTTTCGCGGTGCCCGGCGCGCCCGACTGGATCGCCGTCGACGAGGACGGTCGTGGATCTCGAACAAGCCGAAAGACAGCGTCGCGCGGCTCGACCCGATGACCAACACGGTCGCGGCGACGATCCCGGTCGGCAAGCGGCCCTGCTCGGGGCTCGCGGCCGGCTTCGGCAGCCTCTGGGTGCCGAACTGCGGCGACTCAGACGATCGCGCGCGTCGATCTGAAAACGGGCGAGGTCACCGCAACCATGCAAGACGACGATCGGCAACACCGAAGGGTCGATCGCGAGCGGCGCCGGCAGCATCTGGATCATGACCGACGCAAAGGGCACGCTGGCGCGCTTCGATCCGGCCACCAACAAGGTCGTCGCCGAAATCTACGTCGCCTCCGGCTCGTTTGGCCTCGCGTTCGGCGGAGGCGCGGACGAAGCGCTTTGGGTCACGAGCACCGAGCACGATTCCGTGTCGCGCATCGACCCGCACACGAACCTCGTCGTCGAGACGATCGCGGTCGGCAAAGCGCCGCGGTTCATCGCCGCCGGCGAGGGCGGCGGTCTGGACGCTGAACCAGGGTGACGGCAGCGTCTCGCGCATCGATCCGAAAACCAACAAGGTGGTCGCGACAATCGAGGTTGGCGTCCCGGGTGGCGGAGGCGATATCGCGGTCGGCGAAGGATCGGTGTGGGTGACGTCTTTCGATTTTCCGCTGTCGCGCATCGATCCCTCGACCAACACGGTCGTGCAGCAGTTCGTCGGCAAGGGCGGCGATGCGGTGCGTGTCGGGCTCGGGTCGGTCTGGCTCTGTAATCTCGCGGCGGGGATCGTATGGCGTCTCGACCCCCGCCGCATCGAAGCTACTCTGCCGAATTAGTGCAGCGTCACCCCCGTCCACACCACTTTCGCGTAGCGCCAATCTTCCTCGAGAATCGTCCACAGGACCTGGTCGAGGTACTCGCCGTCTTTCAGGAATGACTTGCGGAGGATGCCTTCCTGAACGGCGCCCATCTTCCGCAGCGCGCCGTTGCCGCGTCCGTTCTTTGCGGCGGCACGTGCCTCCAGCCGATGCACGCCGACGACGTCGAACGCAAAGTTGATCATCAGCTCCGCTCCTTCTTTGAACACGCCGGTTCCCCAAAACGCCGAGCCGATTGCGAAACCCCATTCAGCCGTCCCGAAGCCGGGCTCGAGCTGGCGGAGCTGGAAGATGCCGATGGCCGTATCGCTGTCGCCGACCGTCACCGCGAAGCAGGCATACGCACCGTTCCGCTGCTGCATCTGCGCCCAGTTGATGAACCGCTCGAATCCTTCGACGCTCGTCGGCGGCGGCGAGATGAAACGCGCGACCTTCCTCCGTCGTGAGCATGACGAAGAGCGAAGCGGCGTCGGTCGTTCTCAGCTGGCGCAGCGTGACGTGCTGACCAGCCATCACCGGCAGCCTTTCTTGCCAGTCGGTCGTCGTCACCGGTTCCATCGTCGGAATCGGCATGTGCAGGCCCATGTCGGAGCGGTATGGCATTTTTTCCATTAGAGGCCTCCGATCGTGACGGTCGTCGTGATCGGCGTCAGGACCGGCACGGTGCCGAACTGGAGTTCGATGCTCGGTAACGGCTCCGAATCGTCATCCGAGAACGTCGTCGTGTCGTCGGCGTCGCTCGCCCACGAGAAGTCGCCTGACACGCTCGTGCCCCAGACGATGTTGTCGTCGCCGCCCGACGTGCCCCACACAACGTTGTCGCCGGGCTGCGCCGTGCCCCAGACGATGTTGTCGTCGCCACGCGCGGTGCCCCACACGACGTTGTCGCAGTCGCCGCCGCCGCAGTTCGTGCCCCACACGATGTTGTCGTCGCCGCCGGCGGTCCCCCAGACGATGTTGTCGTCGCCGCCGGCCGTGCCCCACACGATATTGTCGTCGCCGCGCGACGTGCCCCAGACGATGTTCTGGCCCGACGTCGTGCCCGTCTTGGCCGTGCCCCAGACAATGTTGGCGGCCCAGGCGTTCGCGGTCGGATTGATGTTCCCGCCCGTCAGGCGGTGATTACCCCAGATGATCTGGCGGCTCCAGATCGGCTGCACCGGCATCGTGCGACCGAGGACACCCGTGTAATACGCAGCGAGCGATACGGCACCCGCCGTGTTCAGGAACCCGGCGCCTTGGCGAAGCGCGCTGTAGCCGGGGTACACCTGCGCGGTGTACTGCAGGATCGCCTTGATCAAGTTCGGCGTGAGCGACGGGTTCACCTGTAGCATGAGAGCGACGGTGCCGCTCACAACAGGGGCCGCCATACTCGTTCCGCTCAGGCTGAGATACGGCTTGGAAAAGAGGTTCAGCACGCCGCCCACCAGGAACGTGGAGTCGAGCGAATAGAACGTGCTGCCGGGAGCCGACAGCGAAATCGTCCCGGTGCCCGGCGCGACGAGATCGGGTTTCGCGCCGTAATCGATGTAGGTCGGCCCCGACGAGCTGTAGGCCGCCATCGTGTCGTCTGCACGAGAGACAGTGCCCATCGTGCTCGAGGCACCGACCGTGAGCACCCACGGCGCGTTGCCCGGTGCCGTGATCGCGCCGTACTGCAGCTGGCCGGCCGCGTTCTTCCCAAGGTTGCCGGCCGCGGCGACGATGGTGATGCCCTTGTCCGTCACGGTCTTCGCGGCGAGGGTCAGTGGATCGGTCCAGTACGACTCGTAAACGCCCGCGCCGACCGACATGTTCACGACGCGGATGTTGTAGGTCTTGTAGTTCGCTGCGACCCAGTTCAGCGCCGCCGATGATGTTGCTGATCGTGCCCTGGCCGTTCGCGTCGAGCACCTTCAGCGCGACGAGCGACGCGCCGGGCGCGATGCCGCTCTTCTCGCCGTTGGAGTCGTAGCCGTTGCCCGCGATGATGCCGGACACGTGCGTGCCGTGGCCGTTGTCGTCGTACGGCAGCGCGCGCCCGTTCACGAAGTCCACGAACTTCGAAACGCGCTGATTGCCGTACGGATACACCTTCGAGGTTTTGTTGGTGAGGTCGTCGTGCCAGGTGGCGATGCCCGAGTCGATCACCGCGATGCCGATGCCGGCGCCGTTGACACCGAAGCTCTGCACGATGTCGGCGCCTACCGTGACGCGGGTCCGGTAGTTGTGCGCCTTGATCGGCCGGTCGAAGTGGACGCCGAGAATCTCCCCGTGGCTTCCCAGCTTCTTGAGCAGCTGGTTCGGCACATCGAGGATGTAGCTGTTGATGATGTCGAGCGAACCAGGACGTGCATACTTCCTGAATTCGACCGGGAGCTGGGCGCCGTCCTTGAGCGTGACGATGGCGGCCGTCGTCTCCAGCGGGTTGCCGTTCTTCGATCGCCGGGTGATCTCATCATCCAGCTTGTAGTTCTTCACGAAGCTGTTTGGGACGCCAGGAAATGCTTTCTTCGCCTTACCCGGAGCGGCCCACGACGGAGTCGCGACGCTCAGCAACGAGCATGCCACCGCCGCCAGGGTCCGTCCGGAGCCCCAAACAGCCTTGTGTCGGATTCGCGGAACACACGATGGCTTCATGCCCTACGGCAGAGCAAGGGGGTGGCCAGCTGAGATGGAGCGGCCTAAGGTGCTGTTTTGAATGGTCTTACAGCGATACGACGCGGAGCGCACGAACCCGCAGATGTGCCATTAACGAACAAACACGCCCATCGGTCGCCGACAGCGGCGCGGTTATCGCCTTGATTGGGTGAGAGTTGCGGTCGCGGTGCTCCATTTGGAGACAGCAGCCTGAGGACTGAACACAAAGTTCCCTCATGTCGCGTGCCTGCGCGACCAGACCCACGCCCCGACGGCGGCAACCGCCATAAGACTCACAATCAAAAGGTTTTGCCTCGCCACCGCGAGCACGCGTCGCCACTGATCCCCAGCCACGTAGCCGATCGACACGAATGCCGTCGACCAGATCACCGCGCCAGGGTATGCAAATTTGGCAAACGTTCCATAGTCGAGAGGGGCTGAACCTGCGGCCAGAGCAGTGACGTGGCGGACCCCCGGGATGAAATAACCGAACGCCAACAGCCAGCACCCGAAGCGGCGAAACCACGCCTGACCGCTTGCGAGGGCGCGGTCGGATATCCGCAGGCCGCGCTGCAGGGCTGGTAGTCCGATGGTTCGGCCAAGCACGTAGCTGATCGAGATCCCTGCGACGCAGCCGCCGATGGCCGCAACGACAACCGGCGTTCCCGCCAGCTCGCCTCGCCGCACTAATACACCGGCAATCGTCAACAGCAACTCATCGGGAATGGGCAAGCCGAAGATCCCGAACAGCTGTGCGAAAAACAGGACAGGCGCGCCGTAGCGGACAAGCCAATCAATGATGTGCCGATCCATTGGAGATTACTTTGCACACGCCTAGCCGAAGCAACAAGGAGGCGCAGATATGAAGAGCGCGATGAAAGGCATGAAAGGATTTTTCCTGGTGAGCGGTTTGATCGCTGGCTTGGCGGTGATCGCCACGGCCCAGACAAACGGCACACCCGAACGCTTCACCGCGATGGCGGTGAACATGTCGCGCGGTGGCGCAGGAACGGTGGAAATTGTCGTGAATCGCTGGTCGACCGAAGCGGAGCGGGAGAAGCTGATGTCGACGCTCACGACAAAGGGAGACGACAAGCTGCTGAGCGTGCTGCAGGACATGCCGCGGGTCGGATATTTTCGTACGCCGAACAGCATCGGCTACGACATCCACTACGCCCATCGGATGACGCTCCCCGAAGGCGGCGAACGCGTCGTCCTCGCGACCGACCGAAGAATTGGTTTCTGGGAGGCGGCAAACCAGCCGCGATCGATCGACTACCCGTTCACGATTATCGAACTCCGCATGAACAAAGATGGCGAAGGCGAAGGCAAGATGTCGCTCGCCACGAAGATCATGGCCGACAAGAACACGAACACCGTCGTCCTCGAGAACTACGACACGCAGCCCGTTCTGCTGCAGTCGGTCAAGCGCGAGAAAGCGAGCCACTAGCCGACATTCTTCACTGGCGTTTGTCCAGTGCCGCTAGAAGCGCGGCGACCTGCCGACGAAGCTCGGCGACGCGTTCGCGGCTTACCGTCAGCGTCGCCCCGTTCGCGGTCGTATCGGCTGCCGCGCCACCGGTGCCGATCGCCGACGCGTTCCCCTCGGCCACGAGGCGGTCGATCCCCTGCTGAAGCTCGACGACGCGCGCGCGTATATCGCCGTCGGGGGCAGGCGGCGGAGGAGGCGAGGGCGGCGCGGGCGATTTCGCTGGAGCGCTCGCCGGCGTCGGGGCGCTCGCAGACGCGGCCGGATCCGGTGTTGTCGTTTCGGCGCCGCTGCCGAGCGCGTGAAGGAACGGCGTCGCTTCCGTCGGCGCCGACAGGCTGGTGCTCGCAAGCAGCGTCCGCGGCGTGGCCGACGCGCCGTAGACGTCCCGGTTCGCGCTCTCGTCTGGCTGCAGCAGGCCGCCGGACAAATTGATCCCGGCAAAGAGGCCCTGAGCCCTCGAATAGGACAGAATCTCGGCGGTGAGCGCGGCGTCGGTGCCGACGCTGCCGTGCCGGCCGATCGGCCCGGCCGCGATCGAGGCATCCGCCCCGAGGTTCACCTGATTCTGGAGCAGCTTCTGAACGCCCGATTCGTTCATGACGAGAAGAACGACATCGACCTGCTCCGCGCCTGCCTGAAAGCCCCAACTGCCTTTCGCCAATTGCATGAAAACGGGCGCGCTCCACGCGGCGCCGGCACGGCAGCTCATCACGCCTTTGCCGTACTCGCCGCCGACGATGAACGCAGCTTTCTTGAGTTCCGGGATCACCGCGACGCATCGCGCGCGATCCCAGTACTCCTGCGGAATCGAACCGTGAATGTCTCGAACCACCTGAGCCGAAAGAGTGAGGCGCGCCGCTTCTGTCGCTGGAATGGCCGCGCTGGCGTACGCCGAAAACAGCACCGCGCTCGCTGCGAGTCCGAAGCTCTGCATGGATCACCTCTATGAGTCGAGGCTTGCAACCCGACTGCCGGAGGTACAGATGCCCGCGACTATCATGTGCGGATGCCAACCCGCAAAAAGGCAGTGCGTCGCAAAAAGGTGGCGCCGGGCTCCGTCGGTTTGACTCCGGGGGAAACCAAGCGCGACGCTGACGGAGACCTTGCCGCGATTGCGCGACACGTCGAGGAAGACGGAGGCGCGGTACTCGGCTCGTACAACGACCCGTACGGCGGGAAGCCGCTCCTCGTCGCGGCGCTCCCTGTCGCGCGCATCGAGCCGACGCCGTACCAGCGCGATCCCTCCGACGCCCACGTCAAGCGCCTGATGGCCGTCGTCGAGAAAATCGGTTCGTTCCTCGATCCGATCATCGCCGTCCGACACGCCGATGGCTATTGGACGCCGAACGGCAATCACCGCCTTCAGGCGCTCAAGAAGCTCGGCGTCCGCACCATCGTCGCGCTCCTCGTGCCCGACGCCGAGGTCGCGTTCAAGATCCTGGCGCTGAACACGGAGAAGGCGCACAACCTGCGCGAGAAATCACTCGAGACGATCCGCATGGCGCGAGCGCTGGCGGAGACTCACGATGAGCCCGAAAGCTCGTTCGCGTTCGAATTCGAGCAGCCGGCGTTCCTGACGCTCGGCGTGTGCTACGAAGCGCGCCCGCGCTTGAGCGGCGGCGCGTACCAGCCAATTCTGCGGCGCGTCGACGCGTTCCTCGACGAGCGCGTCAGCAAAGCGCTGAAGGAGCGCGAACGGCGCGGCAAGAAGATGCTCGTGCTCGACGATGCGGTCGGCGCGGCCGTCGAGAAACTGAAACAGAAAGGCTTGACGAGCCCTTATCTCAAACCGTTCGTCGTCTCACGCGTGAATTACACGCGATTCTCGAAAGCGACGTCGTTCGATTTCGACGAGACGCTCGACAAGATCATCGCGAGCGCGCGCAAGTTCAAGGTCGATCGCGTGAAACAGGAGGACGTCGCCAAAACTGGTGGCGGAGCCCCAGACGATTCGACGAGCGACTAATTAACCTCCCGCCCGTCCTGTCCCTCCTGCCCTGCCCCGCCCCGCGCCGCGCCGCGGCACGCCGTGTGCTCGTCGTCGGAATTCATGGCGAGAACCGTCGAAGAAGTGCAGGTTCATGAACGAGCGCTGGATGTTGCGGCGGAAATTTCTGCGATCACCCGGCGCGAGTCGTTCAGGCGCGATCCACGCCTTCGCACGCAGCTCGTGGCCGGCGCCGATCGCGCCGCGTCCCTGATCGTCGAAGGGCTCGCGCAGTCCAGCGCCCGCGCCGTCGCGCAATTCCTCTATCACTCCCGCGCCGCCGGGCGCGAAACGCTCGTGCATCTGGTCGCCGCGGCAAGCCGTCGTCACGTGTCGACAACGGAGCGCACGCGGATCGCCGCGAAGCTCGAAGACATCGCGCACATGCTCACGAGCCTGATCGCGCGGCTCGAAGCCGAGGACCTGGCAGCAAGGCGGTAGGAACTCAGAACTGAGAACCGAGTTCCGGTTGCAAGCCTTGGCAACCTGCGAACGCCGCGGGTGTATTATCCCAGGTTGAAATATTCAGGAGATCCAATGTCCAAACGATTCCTCATACTGACCGCATTGTTCTCGCTCTCGTTGGCGCCGGCCTACGCACAGGGGCGAGGCAACCAGCAGCCCGCGCCTTCCGCGCCGCAGGGCGAAGCCGCTCAATCGCGCGAAGAACACTTCGGGCCCGCCGAGGAGAAAACCTCGACGACGTCGCACACGGTGCGGCTCGACGGCCGCGAGATCAGGTATACGGCCACGACCGGCACCATTCCTATTCGGCTCGACAACGGCGAGGTGGCGGCGCGAATGTTTTTCGTCGCCTATACCAAGGACGGCGAGGACGCGAAGACGCGTCCGATCTCGTTCCTCTACAACGGCGGACCCGGCGCGGCGACGATCTGGCTGCACATGGGGTCGTTCGCTCCACGCCGCGTACAGATGGCCGATGACGGCTTTCAACCGGCGCCGCCCTTCAAGCTGGAAGACAACGAGAGCTCGCTCATCGACGTCACCGACATGGTGTTCGTCGACGCCATCTCGACCGGCTACAGCCGCACGGCAAAAGGCGTCAGCGCGCAGCAGTTCCACGGACAAACGGGCGACATCCGCGCCTTCGGCGAGTTCATCAACGGCTGGCTGAGCACCTACAATCGATGGCCGTCGCCGAAATATCTCATCGGCGAAAGCTACGGCACGATCCGCTCGGCCGGTCTGTCCGCGGAGCTGCAGCAGCGGCACGGGATCGACCTGAACGGCATCGTGCTCATTTCCTCGCTGCTCACCTACCAGACGCTGTCGCCCTCGGCGGACAACGACGTCGCCTACGCCTCCAACATCGAAACGTTCACGGCCGACGCCTGGTATCACAAGAAGCTCCCGGCCGATCTGCAAGGCATGACGATCAAACAGGTCGTCGATCAATCGCGCGCGTTCGCGTGGGGCGATTACATGGCGGCGCTCACGAAGGGCAACACGCTCACCGAGGCCGAGCGGACGGGCATGGCGCAGAAGCTCGCGCGGTTCACGGGCCTGTCGCCTCAATTCATCCTCAACGCCAATCTGCGGGTGACCGCCGAGCGCTTCCGAAAAGAGCTGCTGCGCGACAAGCGTCTCGCCGTCGGCCGGCTCGACGGCCGGTTCACCTCGATCGATCTCGACGCCGCCGGCGAGCGCGAAGAGTTCGACATCTCGAACCAGGCGCTCCAGGGTCCCTACACCGCGATGTTCGAGGACTACGTGAAGAACGAGCTGAAGTGGGAAAGCGATCTGCACTATCCCTCATCGGGCAACGTGCGGCCGTGGACCTACGACGAGAACCGCTACATGGACATGACGGAAGCGCTCCGCGGCACGATGACGCGCAATCCGTTCCTCAAGGTGTTCGTCGCCTTCGGCTACTACGACATGGCGACGGTGATGGGCGGCTCGGAGTTCAACTTCACGCACCTCGCGTACGACAAGCAGGTCACCGATCGCGTGTCGTCCGGCTACTACGAGGCTGGGCACATGATTTACATCCGGCCCTCGGCGCATAAGGCGCTCAAGCAGGACATCGCGAAGTTCATTCAGGGCAGCAAGAACGCGCCGACGCGGCCGACGACGTCGCAGCAGCCTTAGCAGCTTCCTTCATCACGAAGCCACGGAGGCACACGAAGAGCACGAAACCAATTTCGTACATAAATTGTTCGTGACCTTCGTGTCTTCGTGATGATAAGCGCCGCTATTCAGCTCTGAGCGCCGCAACGGGGTCGAGGCGCGCGGCGGCGAGCGCGGGAATCACACATGCGCCGACAGCGGCACCGACGATGAGCGCGGCCGCCCCTGCGAGCACCACCGGATCGACGCGGCCCACCTCCGTGAGGAGACTCGCAAGAATCCGGTTCAACACGATCGCGCCGCACGCGCCACACGCGACGCCGCCGCCGACGAGCCACAACGCGCGTCGGAGGACGAGCGGCAGAATATCCCCCGCCGCCGCGCCGAGCGCCATGCGGATCCCAATCTCGGCGGTGCGCTGGGATACGCTGAATGCCATCACTCCATAAACGCCGAGCGCGGCGAGCATGAGCCCGAACGCGCCGAAGCCGGTCATCAACGCGGCGCCGACGCGCTCCCGCGCGATCGATGCATCGTGGAACCGATCCATCGCGACCGGCGCGTACGGCACGAGCGCGCGATCGACGCCGATGACCGCACGCTGAACGGCGGGAACGACGGCGAGCGGATCGGCGCCGGCGGTCCGCGTCATCACGTAGATGTGCTCGCCGGCCGCCTCCGCCGCATGCTGCGCGAACGGCACATACCAGGTTTCGATGGGCACGCCCGGATCGTGCGCGTCGCTGACGTTGCCGGCGACGCCGACGACGGTCAGCCACGGCATGCCGTTTCGGGCGACGCGAATGCGTTTGCCGATAGCGTCCTCATTTGGCCACGCGCGCGCCGCGAGCCGCTCGCTCACGATCGTCACCGGTGTGGTGGTCGCGCGATCTTCGTCGTGAAACGCACGGCCTCGCAGAATGGGAATGCCCATGACGTCGAAGAGCCCTGGCGTGATCAGCCGATGGTTTATGTTGATCGACGCGTTGGGATCCTTCGCCGCGGCCTCTTCGGTAATCACCGACGCGCCCCATGTGCCCCCGCCGAGCGGGTTCACCGTCGTGACGGCCGCCGCCTGCACGCCGGCGACGCCACCTACGGCTTCAGCAATACGGGCCGCGGCTGTCGTCCGCGCCGGCGCCGCCGCATAGCCGGCGGAAGGAAACGTCAGCTCCATCGCGACGAGCCCGGCCGCTCGGAATCCGAGCGGCGCCACTTGCAGCCGCACGAAGTTCCTGATCACCAGCCCCGCGCCGGCGAGCAGCACGAGCGTGAGCGCCGTCTCGGCCACGATGAGCGCGCCGAGCAATCGACGGCGCGAGGGTCCGCCGGTGAACGCGCGACCGCCGTCGCTGAGCGCGTGGGTCGGCTCGGCGCGTGGGCTGCCGAGCGCCGGCAGAATGCCCGCGAGGACGGCGCTGCCAACCGATGTCGCAATCGCGAACGCGAGGACGCGCCAATCGATCCGCGCCGAGATGATTCCGAGCTCGCCGCGCAGCACGTGCGGGAACAGCGTCGCGGTGAGCGGCTCGATCCACGCGGCGAGCAGCAACCCGGCTCCGCAGCCGAACGCCGCGAGCAGAAGGCTTTCGGCAACCAACTGGCGCACGCGCCGACCGCGCCCGGCGCCCAGCGCGGCGCGAATCGCGAATTCACGGCGCCGCGCCGCCGCCCTCGCGAGGAGCAGCGTGGCGATATTCACGCACGCGACGAGCAGCAGCAGCGCCACGACGTATGTCAGCGCGCGGAGCGGCGCATCCTCATTCCCGAGCAGGTTCTCCCGGATCGTCGTCAGCTCGAATCCAAATGTCGGCGCTGCGTCGGAGGACCCTCGCCGCACCTCCGCCGCAACCGCATCGAGCGCATCGCGGACCTGCGGAATGCCAGCGCCGGCGCGGCGGCGCGCGAAGACGGCGAAGTCGCGATTCTGGTCCGCGCGATCGAGCACGATCGGCATCCAGAACTGCGCCTCGTACGGAAAGGCGTATTGAGGCGGCATGACGCCGATGACCGTGTAGGGCCGTCCGTCGAGACGCACGACGGCGCCGATCGCGTCGGCCCGGCTTCCGAAGCGCGATTGCCAGATCGCGTGGCTCACGATCGTGACGCCGCTCGCCGCTCCCTGGCGCCGCTCCTCGACGCTGAAATCGCGGCCGACAATGGGCGCGACCCCGAGCGTATTTCCCGTGTCGCTCACGTCGACAACGCTCACGCGCTCGGGAATGTCCGCGCCTTCGAGCAGCCTGCTGCCGCCGCTCGCCGCGACCACGCCGTCGAACACCGTGGCGGCTTCGCGCAGCGCGAGGATGTGGCGCGCGGGCATGTTGAACGCGTGGACCTGGCCGCCGGCGTCCGTTACACGATCGCGGACACGAACGAGGCGATCGGGGTCCGCGAACGGCAGCGGCCGTAGCAGCACTTGGTTGACCGCGCTGAACATCGCGGTGTTCGCGCCTATGCCGAGCGCCAGAATGCCGATCGCGATGATGGTGTTCAACGGGGCGCGTCGCAGAACGCGCAGCGCATAGCGCAGGTCGTACCAGAGCTCTTCGAGCATGTTCATGCGACCCGCAAGCCGGGTGCCGCCTCGCCGTCCGGTCAGTGGCGCGGCATTGCCACGAGTTACTGGAGTCCGGAGGTCCCTGTCGGTGTCCGGCCGCGAACGGTATGATCCCGCAACCGGGACGACTGCGCTTTTTCGAACGCGCTGAACGCCGCGTCGAGATCGCGGCGGAGCTTCGATTTCGTCTGGGGATCAGCGAACGCGTACTCGAGCGAGTCGTAGGCGAGCAATTTCAGCGTGGTGTAGTCGAGGCCCTGGTCCTCGACCGCCTTCTGGAATTCGTCCGTCTCGCTCGACCGCGCCACGCCCGCGTCGTCGGTGACGATCGCAACCGGCACGCCGGCTCCGGAGGTACGCGGACAGTGGATGGCGCTTGCCCGCCACACCGAGAATCAGATCGTTGCTCGTGAGCGCGATTTCGACGAGCACCCGCTTCGCCGCCATCTCCCGCAACAGCGCCGGCGCGTCGTCTTCATACATGACGTCGACGCCGTGGCCGATGCGCACCGCTCCCGCTGTCTCAATGGACTCGCGGATATGAAATCGGAGCGCCTCAGGCGGCACGAGGCCGCCCGTGAGCTCGCCCGCGTGCAGCGAAATGCGGACCTCGGGATACACCGTTCGCAGATACGCGAGCATCGACATGTGCAGACGAAAATCGCGCAGCGCGACTGGATGGTCTTCGGGCGCCACCATGTTGACGCCGACAACCGGTAGATCGCCGGCGCTGGCTTCGAGGAATGCAGCCAGCATCTGCGCGAAGACGACGTTCGGCGGCGCGATGCGCGACACCTGCGCGACGTAGCGAAGGACGACCTCGCAGCCATCGCCGACGTGACGCGTGGCGTCGGCCGCGCGTTCGTCGCACTTCAACAGCTCGCGCCGCCGCAACTCGGCGCGCTCGAGGTTTCGGCGCGCCGCTCCGACCACGACCCGTGAAAAATCGTTGGCAAGGAGCGTGGCACGCAGCGCCGCCAGATCCGCGTTCCATTCGGCCGCGGTACCTGCCGCGGTCGCCGCGCCGCCGTCGGGGCTCAGCATCAGCTCGAGATAACTCACGCGTTCGCCCGCCGCGCGCGCGCTGACTTCGGCGATCATGTCGCCCATTCGCGTGGCGAACCGATCGCCGGGCGGAGCCGACGCGGCGGCGAATTTCGTGAATGCGTTGAAGAACTGATCGTGGCCGTTCCGCTCGCGCGGCCAGTGACGCATCGACACGCCGTCGATGAACGCATTCAGCATCGATACGTCCTGAAACGCGCTCGACGCGGACGGCAGGCCGACGGCCGCGACGCACGGCGGCGCCACGAGCGCCATCGTCGTCACGTTGACGCAGAGTCCGTCGGCGGCGGCGAACGCCGCGTAATTCTCCGCGTAGATCGCGCCGGACAGATGATTGTGGAGATCGCCGCCTTTCGGCATCTCGGTGAGAAATGCATGGAGGCGCGGCGGGTCATTCCGGATCGATGCGAAGAACTTGCCAGTGGCGGCCGCTTGCGAAACCGCCGTCGAAGGCGCGATGGATGCGGCAATCGCAGCCGCCGCGATCCATCGCGAGACCGATGCGATCACTACTTGCCCTGCGCGCTCGTGCGGGAGTCGCCGTTCTTCAAATACCTGCCGACGAACTCGGCGAGGCGATTGAACTCGTAGAGGTATCGCTTGTGGAGCAACGGCTCGTGCGTATCATCCGTGTGCACGATCAGCTCAAACGGCACGTTGTGCGCGCGCAGCAACTGCACCAATCCCGTCGTCTGCGAAAACTGCACGTTCCGATCGTCGTCTCCGTGCACGAGCAGGACCGGCGACTTCCATGTGTCGATCGCTGAAATCGTGGACGACTCGTACGAGATGTTGCCCTTCTCGAGCGAGCTGCCCCACAGATGAACGCCCGCCATGTCGACGCCGACCTTGAAAATATCGGAGTTGCGCGCGAGCGCCTGTGACGTGAGCACGCCGCCGTACGAGAGGCCCCAGATGCCGACACGGTTCGGGTCGACGTCGGGCCGCGACTGCAGATACTTTCCGCCGGCGACGACGTCCTGATATTCCGCGTTGCCGCGGCCGCCGGTGTTTGGCGCCATGCGGAACGATTTTCCGTATCCGATCCCGCTTCGGTAATTGACCGACATCACGATGTAGCCCTGGCTCTGGAGCCACTGATTCACGGCGTACGCGATGTGGTAGAAGTGCATGTAGTGGTACCCGAGGAGCATCTGACGCACCGGGCCGCCATGCACGAAGACGATCGCGGGGCGCTTCTCGCCGGGCGCAATGTCTTTCGGAACGAAGATCTGATTGTGAATCTCGAGGCCGTCGGCCGCTTTCGTGAGCACGAGCTGAGGCGCCACCTCGGCATCCACGGGAAAGCCCGCGAGCGACGGGTAGATGTACTTCGCGGTGCCGCCGCTCGCTGAAACGAGTCCGACACCGAACGGCCGCTTCGCGTCGCCGCCGAGCACCGCCAGTTGTGCTCCCGACGCCAGCGCTGCCGGGTAGGTCTCGATGGTGTCGCCCTTCGTCAGCACCACGGGATCGCCACCCGCCGTCGGTACGCGCCAGATGTGGCGGCGTTCGATGTCGCCGGCGTTCGTCGAATAAAAGAGCGTCTTGCCGTCGGCCGACAACGCAACGTGCTCGACCGCGCCTTCACCCGGCGTGAGCGTTAGCGGCGCTGGCTTCGTGGCTGAGATGCTGACCGAGTACCAGCGCACCCACTCCTGCGGCTCGGCCTGAAAGACGATGTGATCGAGGCCGGCCCAGCGAATCGCGTTGATGTTGGCGAAATCCTTGTCGTCTTTCTGGTTGTGCCAGAACTCCTTGCCTTCACCGGTCGCGACATCCGCCACCCAGAACGACAACGTGTAGCCGCCGGAAAACGCCGCCGTCGTCAGCCCCGGAATTTCCTCGCGTGCGTCTCCTTCCGCCCTTCCTGCCCCGCCGGTCCTTCCTGCGCCGCCTCCCCGTCCCGCCCCTCCCGCCCGCCCTGCCCTTCCCTGCGCGTTCGGGTTGTACGCCGGCCCGTTCGGATTGCCGAGGCTTCCATTTCCTTGATGCGCCTGCAAGGCGAACGGCGTGCCGGGCCGACGAATAAAGGCGATGCGTTTTCCATCGGGCGACCACGTCGGGCTCGTGTCGTGATCGACGCTCGGTGCGAGATAGGTGAGGTGCTTCGTGCGCACGTCGTACACGCAGATGAAACTGTGGTCGACCCGGTCGCTGACAAACGCGAGCTTCGTTCCATCAGGCGACCATGAAGGACTCGAATTCGTGCCCCAGGCTTTGACCCACGGCTCGGCGGCACGGCTGACGCCGGACCGCGCGCTGCCGGCTGCGCGAGCCGCCGCTCGGATATCACCGGACCGATCTGGCCCCGCGCCCCCAATCACGTAGCGGTAGATCTGTCCATCTTTCGCGTACGCGACGATGCGGCCGTCCGGCGAGAGCACGGGGATCGTCACCTCGCCAAGTTTCCACGGGACGCCGCCCGCGGTGCGCGCCGCCCACACCGCGCGGTCGGCGCCGCTGGTTTCAGCAGTCGGATTCGCAACCCACCCTTCTCGATTCGGCTGCGTCCCCCGGACGAACACCACGGTCCCGCCATCGTCGGAAATATCGATGTCGCTCAGCTCGACGCCATCGTCCTTGACGACGCTGGTCAGGCGTACCGGTTTGAAATCCGGCGCGGCCGCCGTGTACACGTTGCGCATCCCGCGTTCGTACGCCGTCCATGCGATCCGATCGGCTTTCTTCGCCGCCACGACCTCAGTCGGATAGCCGGGCGCGAGGAACTGATCGATCGACGGGCCCACGCCGGCCGCAGCACGAGGCGATTGCGGCGCGAAAGGCGAAATGAGGACGAGAACGAGCATCGCAAGAGTGAGGCGGCATAACCGAGTCCCTTTGTGCTCTTCGTGTGCTTTGTGGTTCATATTTTCTTCGTGGTTCATGTTTTCGTACGGTAGTACGCAATCATGTCCATCGACTTCGGCGGCTGCGCGCCGAGCTGACGGAGCATCGTGGTCACCTGGCCGCGGTGATAGCTCGCGTGGTTCACGACGTGCTGGAGCATCTGCCAGAACGGCGATGCCCCCGGCGTGCCGTTGAGCATCTTGTAGTGGAAGACGCGCGTGATGCCCGCCTCGCCCAGGCTCGCGACGAACGCGCGCATTTTCGTCTCGTGCTCGGTCCACGCGCGGCGGACGCTCGCCTGATCCGCCACCCTTTCCGCGGGAAAGAGGGAGGTCGGCGAATCGCCCTGCCACCGTTCGTACCAGGCCCACTCCGCACCGTACAAGTGAGCCACGGTCGTGTGCACGGACGCGAAGCTGCTGCCGAGATCGCGCCGCCATTCCTCCGCCGTGAGCGGCTCGATCGCCTCGAGCAGACGATCGCGCGCCCAGTAGTGATAATCCAGGAGCGTTTGCAGATCCTCGAATGTCATTTGATCCTCGAAAGCAGATCTTTCGCCTGCCCCATCTCTTTGGCGTCCGGAGGAGCCGTTGCGACGAATTTCTCGAGATCGGCCTTCGCGGCGGCGGTGTCGGTCATGTTGATTTGCAGCCGCGCGAATCCGCGATAGAAATAGGCCTCGGGGTTATCCGGGAAGCGCGCGATGGCCCGATCGAGCAGCTTCACCGCGTTGGCGGGCTGACGCTTGCTGATCATATTGATCGCGGCGTTTACGATCGGTCCGGGTTCGGCGAGCGACGCGTCGTCGATCTTGTCGAGGTATCCCATCGCCCGCGGATAGTCGCTGACCGCCATCGAGCTCGCGGCCGCGAGCTGCAGCAGCGTCGCATCGTCGGGATTTTTCTCAATCGCGAGGTCGAGGTACTTCAACGCCTCCGGGTGGTTGCCTTCCTTGCCGTAGGTGAACGCGATCGCGCGATTGATGCCCGCGAGATCCGGATGGGCCTCGAGCACCTTCATATACTCCGCGCGCGCTTCGGCGTTCTTGCCTTCCTTGAACAAGCCGTCGGCCTTCGTCAGCAGCTCAGGGCTGTTGTCGCGCTTCACGACGACGGCCAGCGGCGGATTTTTCTGATCGGCCAGCGTGACGGTCTGCTTCCACACGATGAAATTCGGCGCGTCGATCTGCACTTTCCAGTCGCCGGCCTTCATGTTTTCGCCTTTGAACTCGCCGTTCTTCTTGCTCATCACGGTATAGCCGGAGTTCACCTCGACGTTGACGAAGCTGACGCGCGCTTCGACGGGTTTGCCGGTATCGTCGGTGATCTTGCCCGACACTTCCGCTTTCCCGCGCCACTTCGCGGCGGCCTGCGCAGCCGGATCGTCTCCGCGTCCGCGGCGGCCGCCCTGCCCGGAAACGGGCGCGGCGAGGAGCACGCACGCGATGAATGCCAGAGGCGCTCTGCGATTGAACGATGTCATCGATATCCTCAGAATAAAGGGAGAGAAAAAAAGGGATCATACCTCGTGTGAGATCAATGCGAGATCACGCTCGCGCGATAGATCTTGTCGAGTCCCGGGTATTCGCGATCCAGAAGCGCGTTGCCGCCATCGAAGAGCGGCTGCTGCTTCCCGGCGCGGATCCCGCTGCCGGACGACTCGCCGTACTGCGCGTTCAGCGCGTCGGCGGTGTCCATCCCGCCGACCACCTCGCCAAACGGCACAAACCCCTGCGCGTCCTGCGGGTCCGACATGTTTGTGAGCGCGATGTAGACCTGCGTCGCGCGTCCGTTCGGCTCCGCGAACGCGAAGGTCACCGTGCCGCGAACGTTCGAATGACCCTTCGGGTCGTCAGGAATCGTACGCGTACGCCACAACGTTGATATCTTCGGATCACCGTTGATCCCGAACTGCGCCCAGCGTCCCTTCACCACGCGAAAGAAGCGATTGTCGTCGTAGTAGCCGGCGAGCACGAGATGGTAGAAGCGATCGGCTCCGTGCGGCGCCCAGTCGCGGTGGACCTCGATCAATATCGGCCCGCGGTTGGTCGCGAGCTTCACGCGGAACATCGCCGGCGCCGGGCGATCGAACCGCGGCGAATCGGGATTTCCGAGCGGAGGCGCAATCGTGCACCCAGCCGTCAAGAGCGCGAATACCGCGAGCATCGATCGACGTGTCATGGCTCATTGTGCCGCAGGTGCACTTACTCGCGTCCTCTCTGTCGATACAGCGCCTTCTGCGCCTGACTGAGCTGCTTCCATCGGCGTTTGGCCTCGGCGGCGGCGGCCTTGTCGTGTTTTCGCGCCTCGAATGCCGCCTCGTCGCCCAGCCGGCGGAAGCTTTGCAGCCGATCGGGATCGAGCCGGCCGTCGCTCACCGCTTCCAGCACGGCGCAGCCGGGCTCGCTCACGTGACTGCAGTCGCCAAAGCGGCACGACTCCGCGAGTCGCATGATGTCGCCGAACGCGGTCGACAGGCCGTCCTCGCCGCCCCATGGCTGCAGCTCGCGCATGCCCGGCGTGTCGATGAGAAGCGCCCCGCCCGGCAGCGCGATCAACTGGCGTGCGGTCGTCGTATGGCGGCCTTTCCCGTCGGCGTCCCGAATGCCGCTCACTGCGAGGCCGTCGTTTCCGACAAACCGGTTAATCAGGCTCGACTTCCCGACGCCCGACGACCCGACGAAGGCAATCGTCGACGCCGGCCTGAGATACGGCATCAGCGCGTCAACGCCGCCATCGACGAGCGCGCTCACGGCCTGGACGTCCACGAACGGCGCGCGCGCCCGAATCGCGCCGAGAACGACTGACGGTTCGCTGCTGATGTCCATCTTGTTGATGACGATGACCGGCACGGCGCCCGATTCCCACACCATCGTCAGATAGCGATCGAGCCGGTTGGCGTTGAGGTCCTCGTTGAACGAGGTCACGATGAAGATCGTGTCGACGTTGGCGGCGACGATCTGCTGCTCGATGGCCGTTCCCGCGGCCGCGCGCGACAGCGTGCTTCGCCGATCGAGCACACGCCGGATGATTGCGCGATCGTCGCCATCGCCCGCCGTTGCGCAGACCCAGTCGCCGACGGCGGGCCACGCTGCCGGCGTTTGGGCGTCGTGGCGGAGGCGCCCGCTCATCTCGGCCGAACCGTCGAACTCTCCCGCGACACGCCAGGCGCCACGATGCTCCTCGACGACCCGCACAATCCTGACGCGCGCACGGTCCTCGTCCTGGACCTGTCGTTCAAAAAAATCTGTCCATCCCAGCGCTTCGATTGAAGACACAGCGGCTCCCGTGCAGGTCTGTCGACCTGCCCCACTTTGTGAATGTGGAGGCCCGCCCGGGTGGAAGAGGAAGTGGATGCGACTACCGACGACCGACTGCCGACGCAAAGGCGGACCTGTATTGAGCACGACCGGAAACACGCATGGGGCAGATCCTCCTTTCGAGAGTGGGTTAGTGGCGAACGACGCCGACCGTCATCATACCGCTGTTGGCCAGCGTGCGGTTGAACACCGCCAGATCGGCGTCGAGAAGCTTCTTGTATAAGGCGCGCGCCGCGGCGAGATCTTTCTCGATGTTCTCGAGGACGGCCACCGACGTATCCGTCGGCCGGAAATCCGCGCCCCCGGACACATCGCCCGCCCCCGGGCCGACCTCGCCGTTCAGCCAGATGAGATTCATGTAAACGCGATACGCCTGCTGAAAGTACTTGTCGTCGCTCGTCATTTGCGCCGGCTCGAGCAGCTTCGACTCGACGTCGAACAGTTTTTTGTCGAAGTCTTCCACGGTTTTCAGCACCGCCTGCTTCGACGCATCGCCGGCGAGCGCCTTCTTCAAGTCTTCGAGCTGCTTCCGCATCACTTCGATCGTGTTCACGATGTCGGACGTCTCGTTCACGTCGTCCCGGATGCGGAGCTGCAGCGCGACGGACGCCCGCAGGTCATCGTCTGTCGACGGTATCTTCGGGTCTTTCACGATGTCGATCGGCTGCGTGAACGATTGACCATCGACCGTCAGCTTCACGGTGTACTTCCCCGGCGCCACGATCGGACCGACCTCGGCGGGATCGAGGCCCCAGTGCGTGACCGGCCGCGTGTCGCGTCCACGGAACCGCGGCTCCTCCCAGATGTGCGGGTTGTCCGAGCGGCGTCGTCCGCAGCGCGACGAGCTTCGGCGGCTCGTACCGCAGATCCCACGACGCGCGGTTGATGCCCTGCCGGCCCTGGGTGGGAACGTCGCGGATGACTTTGCCGTCGGGGCCGACGATCTGGAGCTGCACGGCGCCGCGCGGCGCCGCCGCAAGCGCGAAGGAAATCGTCGCGCGCGGACGCTGCGACCAGCGATACGTCGGCCGCGGCGCGAATAGCTGCGTCGCCGTCGGATTGGGCGTGCTCAACTGCTCGAGCGGCGTGATGTCGTCGAGCACGTACATGCCGCGGCCGTACGTCGACACGGCGACGTCGTGGAACTGCTTCTGAACGGCAATCCAGCTGACCGGCGCGTGCGGCAGGCCTGCCGCGAGCTCGGTCCAATGCGTGCCGTCGTCCTGCGAATAGAAGAAGCCGTGGCCGGTGCCGGCGAAGATCAACCCTCTCTTGTTCGGGTTCTTCGGCCACCGCGCGAACGTATGAGAGCGGATGCTTGTCCGGCAGATCGCCGTTGATGCGCTTCCATGTCGCTCCCGAAGTCGGTCGTCTTGAAGATGAACGGCTCGCGGTTGTCCGTCAGGTGAGCGTCGACCGCGATGTACGCCGTGCCGGCGTCGAAGTGCGACGGTTCGATCTTCGACACCACGCCCCACGCCGGCATGCCGCCGATGTTCTTCGATACGTCGTTCCATTTCGCGCCGCCGTCGCGCGTGTTCCACACCTTGCCGTCGTTCGTGCCGGCCCAGATCAACCCCTTCTGCACGCTCGGACGGTCGCGATCGCGAAGACCACTTCGCCGACGAACTGCCCGAGGTTGTCCTGCACGATGCCGCCGGACGACATGATCTTGCTCGGATCCTGCGTCGATAGATCCGGGCTGATCACTTTCCAGCTCTGTCCCGCGTTCGACGAGGCGAAGATCACCTGGCAGCCGTAGTACGACGGTGTTGTGGTCGAACGGATCGATGGCGAGCGGCGCGGTCCAGTGACAGCGGTATTTGACGTCCTGCGGCGGCGCGTCGAGCGTGATCATCGCCGGCGCGACCGACCGCGCGACCTTCAAGCGATGGTCGTAGCGCGTGAGCTTGTTGCCGTAGCAGCTCGACCAGACGATGTTCGGGATCGACGAGGTCGGGAACGGTGAAGCCCGATTCGCAGCCGCCGAGCCCGTGATCCCAGACGTTGCCCGAGCCGTTGTATCCCGCACCGGCGCCTTCCGGCGCGAACGCCGGGCCGCGCATCGTGCCGTCGTCCTGCATGTTCGCGTAGACGTTGTAGGGCACCTGGTTGTCGACGAACACGTGATAGATCTGGCCGATCGGCAGCGACACGCGCTGGATGCTGCGTCCGTGCTGCTCGGTGATGCTCATGCCGGCGTCGTGCGTGATCACGAATCGATCGGCGTCCTTCGGATCCCACCAGATGTCGTGGTTGTCGCCGCCCCAGCCGACGCTGCGGAACGTCTGGCCGCCGTCGGTGGACTGGAAGAACGAGCTGTTCGAGATCGAGGACTTCATCTTCGTTCGCCGGCGATACCGCGATGTGGATGTAGTATCCCGCGCGGCCGATCAGCTCGCGCGACCAGTTCACGACGCGCCAGTTTTCGCCGCCGTCGTCGGATCGCCACACGGATCCCTGATCCTTCGTCTGGATCAGCGCGTAGACGCGGTTCGAATCGGTCGGCGCGATCGCGACGTCGATCTTCCCGAGCGGCGATTTCGGCAGCCCGTGGCCCTCGACCTTCGTCCACTTCGTGCCGCCATCGTGCGAGACGTAAATCGCGCTGCCGGGGCCGCCGCGACAGCTCGGCCCACGGATGCATTTCGACCTGCCAGGTGCCGGCGACAGAGCGTCCGCGGATTCTTCGCGTCCATCGTCAGCCCGGAGCAGCCGGTGTTCTCGTCCGCGAACAGCACGCGCTCCCACTTCTGGCCGCCGTCGATCGTGCGATAGACGCCTTTCTCCTGCTGCGGCCCCGTTAACGCGTCCGGTCGCGCAGACGAACACGATGTCGGGATTCGTCGGGTGGACGATGATCCGCGCGATGCGGCCGGTTTCGTCGAGGCCCATGTGCGTCCACGTGCGCGCCGGCGTCGACCGACTTGTAGATGCCGTCGCCGATCACGTCGCTGTCGCGAATCGCCCACGCTTCGCCGGTGCCGGCCCAGACGGTGGTCGGCTCGGTCGGCGCAACCGCGAGCGCGCCAATCGCCGCAACCGGCATGCTGTCCGACACCGGCTGCCAGCGGATACCGCCGTCGGTCGTCTTCCATACGCCGCCCGACGCGGCGCCCGCGTAATAAATCATGCGGATCGCCCGGCACGCCCGCGACCGAGGCGACACGATTGCCGACGGTCGGCCCGACAAAGCGGAACGCAAGCCCTTCCTGCGCACCACCGCCGGGGCGGCCGCGCTGCGCGCGAACCACGAGGCCGGCCGCGGTGAAAGCAAGAACCACAAAGAACACAAAGGACACAGAGGCTGTTCTTCCTTTGTGATCTTTGTGACCTTTGTGGTTCAACGATTCGCGTTCTAACAGTGGTTCGTTCATCGCGCCATCATGTTCTTGACGACGAACCAGACGTTGGCGGGCCGTTCGGCGAGCCGCCGCATGTACCACGGAAACCAGTATTCGCCGTACGCGATCAGCACGCGGATGCGGCGGCCGGATTGCGCGAGCCGCTGCTGCAGCCCACGCTGGATGCCGTAGAGCATCGCGTATTCGTACGCCGACTTCGGCACCTTGTGATAGTCGACGTAGTTATTGATCCGCTGCACCAGCGCCGGATCGTGCGTGGCGACGTGCAGAAGCGTTCCGCTCTTCTGCGCATCGTCCTCGAGCATGCGGCACGCCAGCTTGTAATAATTCTCGTCGACGTTGGTTTTCTTGGGGAACGCGACGTCGGCCGGTTCCAGATACGCGCCCTTCACCAGCCGAATCGCCGGGCCGAGCGGCAGCAGCGATTCGATGTCCTTCTCGGTGCGATACAAATAGGCCTGCAGCGCGATGCCGATGAGCGGCGACCGCGCCCGCGTGCGCCGGAAGAGATCGAGTGTCGGGTCGACATAAGGCGAGCTCTCCATGTCGATCCAGACGAAGTTCTTGCGTTCAGCGGCGCGATCGACCAGCCGCTGGAGATTGCGAAAGCACAGCTCCTTGTCCAGATCCAATCCGAGTTGGGTCGGCTTCACCGAAATCTGCGCGTCGAGACCCGCGGCCTGGACCTGATCGAGCACGCGACAGGTAGTGCGTCGTGACCTCTTCGGCTTCTTCGATCCTGCGTCAGGTTCTCGCCGAGCTTCGTGAAAATCGTCCCGACGCCGAGCGCCTGCTGTGCCGCGGCCGCGGCCATCGCATCCTCGAGCCGCTCGCCCGGCATGAACTTCGAGACCGAACGACGGACGAACGCCGTCTTGGTGGCGCGCTCGCGCAACCAGGCGTTCGTGGACATGGCGAGCAGCACGTTGCGGGCGATGGACATACAGGGCCTTAGAGGACTCCCTTGATCAGCCCGCCGTCGACCTGAACTGAAGCGCCGGTGATGTATGCGGCCGCATCGGACAGCAGAAACGCCGCCATGCGGCCGAATTCGTCCGGGCCGCCGTAGCGTGCCAGCGGAATCGTCGCTTCCGCGCGCTTCTGTTGCTCTTCGATGCTGATGCCGGCGCGCTTGGCATTGCCCTCGTCGAGCTGATGAAGGCGGTCGGTCGCGATTCGCCCGGGAATGAGATTGTTCACGCGGATGCGGCTCGGCGCGAGCTCCAGGCTGAGCGTCTTGGCCAGCGAGGCGACGGATGCGCGCAGCACGTTCGAGAGCGCCAGATTCGCGATCGGTTCTTTGACGGACGAAGACGTGCCGACGAGGATCGCGCCGGCGCCGCGCGATTGCATCGACGGGACGACCAGCCGCACGAGCCGAATGACGCTCATCACCAGCAGCTCGAAATTCTTCCGCCACGCATCGTCGTCGAAGCTGAGGACCGCGCCGGCCGGCGGTCCGCCCGTGTTCGCGAACAGGAGATCGACGCCGCCGAAGCGATCGATCGTCGCTTTGTGCCAGTGCGCAATGGCGTCGGCCGAGCTGAGCTCGGTCGGCACGGCGAGCACGTCGCCGCCGCTCTCGCGCGGCGATCGTCGCGGCCGCCTTGCTCGATCGCGCCTTTGTCGCGCGAGGCGATCGACACGCGCGCGCCCTCCGCGGCCAGCGCGCGGGCGACGGCGAACCCAAGGCCTTTGCTGCCGCCGCCGACCATCGCCACTTTGTTTTTCAGACCGAGATCCATCGCCACACTCTCCCCGACGACACGCCTACTGTTCTGCCCACTTCATCACGCGATCGAGCGCCTCTCTCGTCGTCTGATCGAGGGCGCCGCCCGGCGGCCGGATGCCGGCGTGGGCGAGCGCCCCGCGCCGCTTCAGCACTTCTTTCCGGATCGCCATGCCGATGCCTTCCTGGAACTCGAACCGCATCAGCGGCACGCCGCGGTAGAACTCGTCGGCTGCGTCGTCGATCTTGCCGGCCCGGTAGAGCGTGACGATCTTCACGAGCACTTTCGGGAACGCAAATCCGGTCATCGCCCCGGCGGCCCCCGCGAGGAGTTCCTCGAGCAGGAATACGCCGCCGAGACCACCGAAGATCGCCACGTCGAGCCCCTTCGTCTGCTCGAGGATGCGGCTCGTCTTGAAGGGCGTCGGCGGATCTTCGAGCTTGATCGTCCGCGCCGCGGGCACATCGCGCGCGATGCGTGCCAGCAGCCATGGTTCCATTGCGTAACCGGAAATCGGCGGATAGTCCTGGACGATGATGGGAAGATCGACCGCGCCGGCGACCTCAGCGTAATGTTTCGCCACCGCGTCCGAGTTGATCTTCAGCATCCGCGGCGGGCTAATCATGACCGCCGCAGCGCCGGCTTTCTTGGCGCGCCGGCTGTATTCGATGCAGGTTCGAAGCCCTTCGGCGGTTGTACCCGCCACGACCGGCACTCGACCCGCGACGTGGGAAACGACCGCATCCAGGACGATGTCGCGTTCGGAGTCGGTCAGACGAGCGACCTCGCTGGTCACACCGAGCGCCGTGAACCCATTCACGCCGTCGGCGAGGAACAGGTCGATGACCCGCTTCAGGCTCTCGGCGTCGAACTCGCCCGAGGGGCCGAAGGGAGTGGGAAGCACTGAAAAGACGCCGCCGAATGCCATAACCCGGCTATGGTACACGAATTGAAATGCACGAATTGAAAATGGACGCGTCCGAACGCGCCAGTGTCCACATTCGCACCTACGCGATCGTCGTTCTCGCGGTCGCCGCCGTGCTCTACGTGCTGCGCCTGGCAGCCCCGATCATCGTGCCGGTTCTGGTCGCGCTGCTGATTGCGTACGCGCTCGAACCGGTCGTCAGCAGGCTCGTACGATGGCGTGTGCCGCGCCCCCTAGCCGCGGCGGTCGCGTTCGTCCTCCTGGCGGTCCTCCTCGTGGCAACGGTACGGAGCGTCGCCAGCCAGCTCTCGAGCTTTCTCGACGGCTTGCCAGCGGCGCTCGCCGACGTCAACGTGCGCGGCGGCACCGGAGGCGTTCACCCGACGCCGCTCTCCCGGATGCAGGAAGCCGCCGCCGCGCTCAGCGCGCCGACGGGTGAGCCAACGCCCGATGGCGTGCAACGCGTCAGGGTCGTCCGCGACGATTTTGACGTCCGTGGGTACCTCCTCGACGCCACGCGCGGGATTCTGAACAGCGCTGTGCAGGTATTCGCCGTCGGGCTGCTCACGTTCCTGCTGCTGGCGACGGGCGATCTCTACAAGCGGAAGCTTGTGCGACTCGCCGGACCCGATTGGATCAGCAAGCGGATCACGCTCGACGTCATCCGCCTGATCGATCAGCAGGTCGAACGATATCTGGTAGCTCGCCTGTGGATCAGCGCGCTCGTCGCCGTGGGCACGGCCGTGCCGCTGTGGCTGCTCGGCGTGGCGAGGCCGATCATGTGGGGCCTTGTCGCGGGTGCGTTGAATGTCATTCCCTTCATCGGACCGGCCGCCGCCGTGGCGCTCGTCGCCGGCGCCGCGTTTCTCCAATTCCACACCGTCGAGCCGGCATTTGCCGCCGGAGCCGCCGCGACGGTCGTCGCCGCGATTGAAGGAAACGTCATCACGCCGTGGATCATGGGCCGCGCCGGCGAGTTGAACACCGTGGCCGTGTTCGTGAGCGTGCTGTTCTGGGGTTGGATGTGGGACGTATGGGGACTGCTCCTCGCAGTCCCCATCACCGTCGTCGTGAAGGCAGCGGCCGATCGCATCGAACCGCTCGAAGCTCTCGGAGAGCTTCTCGGGAGGTAATCAGCCGTTGTTCGGCTGAACCGGAACGAAGAGTTCCGTGCCCTGGCGATTGATCAGGAGGAGCACCGGCTTGTTGCCGGCGTCCTTCACCGCGTTGCGCAGCTCGTCGACGCTCTGCACCGGACGGCGATTCACCTGCTCGATGATGTCGCCCGCCTGCAGATTGGCGTCCGCAGCGCGTCCGTCGGGATTCACGTCTTCGATCACGAGCCCCTTCGCGTTCTTCGGCGCGCCGATGCGAGCGGCCACGTCCGGCGTGAGCGGCGCCACCGAGATGCCGAGCGCCGCCTTGTCGTCAGCGCCCTGATCGTCGCCGTTGCGGCTGTTGCGGGACGCCTTGTCGATGTTCGCTTCGTCCAGCTTCACGGTGAGCGTTTTCTCCGACCCGTCGCGAAGGATCTTCACCGTCGCGTTCGATCCCGGCGTCGAATCCGCCACGTGATTGCGCAGCGCGTTGTAGTCGTGGAGCTCCTGGCCGTTGAACGATTCGATCACGTCGCCCTGCTTGATGCCCGCGTGATCCGCGGCGCTGCCGGGCGTGACCGAGGAAACGATCGCGCCGCCGACATGCTTGAGGCCGAGGCTCTGCGCCATCTCGGACGTGACCGGCTGCACCGTGACGCCGAGCTGCGACCGATGGACCTTGCCGTCTTTGCGGAGATCGTCCATGACGTGGCGCGCCATGTTCGCGGGAATCGCGAAGCCGATGCCGATGTTGCCTTCGCCGCCGTCGGACAAAATCTGCGAGTTGATGCCGACGAGCTCCCCTTTGGTGTTCACGAGGGCGCCGCCGGAATTCCCGTGGTTGATCGGCGCGTCGGTCTGCAGGAAGTCTTCGTAGCTGCCGTTCCCGGTGCTCGTCGAACGGCCTTTCGCGCTGATGATGCCCATCGTGACGGTCTGGCCGATGCCGAGCGGATTGCCGACCGCGAGCACGACGTCGCCGACCTGCACGCCGTCGGAATTACCAAGCGTGAGCGGATGGAGATCCGTCGCGTCGATCTTCACGAGCGCAAGATCGCTCGGCTTATCCGTGCCGATCACCTTGGCCTTGAACGAGCGGCCGTCGGTGAGGTCCACCTGCACCTGGTCGGCGCCGTCGACGACGTGATTGTTCGTCAAGATGTAGCCGTCGCTCCCGACGACGACGCCGGAGCCGAGGCCGCGCTGCTTCGGCGCGCGGAACCGCCGGCCGCCGCGGTCCGGCTGATCGCCCTGACCGAACTGATCACCGAAGAACCGCTTGAAGAAGTCCTCGCCCTGGTCCTGGAACTGGGTCGGCGAAACCTTCGCGCGTCCTTCGACGCGAATCGTCACCACTGCGGGCGAGACGACGTGGACGACGTCGGCGTACGAATCCCGGCCGCCGGCAATCGTGTGTTGAATCGTTGTCGTTGCTGTTGTTGCGTGCGTGGCTGCCGCCTGAGCCGCGTCGACCGGCGCGCCGCCCCGCCAGGCCGCGCCGGCCGCCAATCCGAGGCAGGCCGCGAGGGCTAACATGTAGTTGCGTGGGCTTTTCATTGCAGGTCCGTCCTTTCGAAACATATCTGTAAATTCAATCTACAGGGTTAGACGAAGGCCTGCCTTGCGGAGCCGTTACAGCCGCATTACATCGCTGTAATGTGAAGGATCTCGTGGCAAAAAGACTTCAAAAGTCGACCCGCGGCCGGGCTCGGTCGCAACGCGCACTTCCCCGCCGTGCGCTTCGACGATCGCTTTGACGAGGCTGAGACCCAGCCCGAGTCCGCGCTCGGTCCGGCTGCGGTCGCCACGGAACAGCCGCTCCCAGATGCGAGGCACCTCGTCGGGCGGAATGCCGGGCCCCGTGTCCTGCACTCGCAGCACCGCGCGGTCGCCTTCGCGCGCCACGCTGATGTCCACCCGTCCGCCGGCCGGCGTGTACTTGATCGCGTTGTCGATGAGGTTGGCCGCGACCTGTTCGAGGCGTGTGCGATCGCCGTGCACGAGATCGGTCCGGCTGAAGCCGGACTCCACATCAGTTCTCGCGGCGTCGGCACCGGCATTTGCACCGGCGACGTGGAGCTCGACGTCCTTTGCGTCGGCCACGTCGCGGTAGAGGCTCACGGCCCGATCCACAACGTCGCCGAGCGCGACCGGTTCCCGCTGCAGCTGCATCGTGCCGCTCTCGGCCTCGGAGATGTCCATCAGCGTGTTCAGCATCACCAGCACGCGGTCGGACTCCTCCACGCAATCGGCGAGCGCCTCGCGGTAGCGCTCCAGATCCGGCGCGCCGGCGAGCGCCAGCTCCGCGCTGCCCCGAAGACGCGTGAGCGGCGTGCGGAGATCGTGCGACACGTTGTCGAGGGCTCCACGCATCGCGGTCACGAGCCCTTCGATCTTGTCGAGCATGGCGTTGAACAGCGTCGTCAACTCGCCGAGCGCGTCCTCGCGTCCGGGGTGCGCAGCGACCGGCACTCGTGCATCCGTGCGGCCGGTTCGGATCACGCGCCGGAACGCTTCCGTGAGGCGTCGAATCGGCTGCGTCGCCGACCGCGTGACAACGACCCCGCCGGTGAGCGCGATCACGACGATCAGCAGCGTCACGAGCCCGAGCGCCGCGCGAAACCTACCGAGCAGATCCTCGCGCGCTTCCGTGCTCTTGCCGACCACCACGAGCGTGCCGTCGAGCAATCGCAGGCTGCCCGTCTCGAGTGTCGACGGATCCCATCCCTCCGGATTGCTCAGCACGACCGCTTCAGCGCCCCGATCGACCACGCGCACGAACAGGCGCTCGGGCGCGGTGCTCTGCTCGGCGCGAACGGTGGCCGCGAGGCCGTCGATGCCGCCGCCTTGATAGGCCGCCGCGTACTCGCCCAGCTTGGCGTTGATGATCTGGCGGTCGCGCTGCGTGAGCGACGCGGCCGTCAAGTAGTACGTCAGGAAAATGATCGCGATCGATCCGGCGAGGAAGAGCGTCGCGTACCACAGCGCGATCCGCAGTCCGAATGCTCTGCCGACGAGATCGTGCGCACCGATTCCGGATTCATCCGCGGAGGACATAGCCGACCCCCCGCACCGTGTGGAGCAGCTTCTGCTCGAATGGCCGGTCGATTTTTTCGCGAAGACGACTGACCAGCACGTCGACGATGTTCGTTTGGGGATCGAAGTTGTATTCCCACACGTGGGACAGAATCATCGTCTTCGACACGACCTTTCCAGGATTCCGCAGCAGGTACTCGAGGAGCGCAAACTCGCGCGGCCGGAGATCGATCGGCATGCCGCCGCGTGTGACGCGCCGCGAGAGCAGGTCGAGCGCGAGATCCTGAAACGTCAGCGTGTTGGGCTCGGGCGCCCGCGAGGCGCGCCGCACGAGCGCCTGCACGCGCGCGAGGAGCTCGGCGAACGCAAACGGCTTCGTCAGATAATCGTCGCCGCCCGCCTGCAGGCCGCGGACGCGATCGTCGACCGAGCGCCTGGCGCTCAGAATCAGAACCGGTGTCGACACGCCGCGGCGCCGCAGCTCTTCGATCAGCGAAAGGCCGTCGCGTTTTGGCAGCATGAGATCGACGATCGCAACGTCGTAGGACTGTCGCCGTGCCGCCTCGAGCCCCGCTTCGCCATCGGCCGCCTGGTCCACCGCGAACGAGGCTTCGCGCAGGCCGCGCGCCACGAACTCGCCAATCGTCGCGTCGTCTTCGACGACCAATGCCCGCACGAACGAATGATACCGCCGGATCCACGCGGCTCCAGCGCGAGCTCCGGTCGGGACGGATGGGTGATGCGGCGCGAGGTGTCGTCAACGTGGCGGGCTGCCGCCTGGCGCCGCGCGCAGATACTGCGTGGGCCACGCGGCGACTCGATCGAGCTCTCGAGCCGCGCGGAGCGGCCAGTAAGGATCACGCAGCATCTCGCGCGCCAGGAGCACGCAATCGGCCTCACCGCGCTCGACGATCGCATCCGCCTGCGTGGGCGCCGTAATCAGGCCGACCGCGCCGGTCAAGATGTTCGCGTCACGGCGAATCTGCGCGGCGAACGGCACCTGATATCCCGGCGCGATCGGAATGGAGGCATGCGCGATGTTGCCGCCGCTCGAACAGTCGACGAGGTCGACGCCGAGCGCGCGAAGGCGTCGGGAGAGCTCCACGGATTGATCGATGTCCCATCCACCCTCGGTCCAATCGGTCGCGGAGATCCGTACAAACAGCGGCAGGCTCGGTGGCCATGCCTCGCGCACTGCCGCGGCCACCTCGAGACACAGTCGGATGCGGTTGTCGAACGTCCCGCCATACTCGTCCGCCCTCGTGTTCGTGAGCGGCGACAGGAATTCGTGAATCAGGTATCCGTGCGCGGCATGAATCTCGGCGACGTCGAATCCCAAGGCGGCAGCGCGGATCGCGGCCGAGCGGAACGCATCGATAATTCGGCGCACCTCCCGAGCGCTCAGCGCGCGCGGCGTTGGATAGTTTGGCGCGAACGGTTCTGACGACGGCCCGAGCGGCTCCCACCCTCCCTCATCCGGCGCGACTCTGCCCGCCGGCTGCCACGGAGGCACCGTGCTCGCCTTGCGCCCGGCGTGTGCGAGCTGGACGCCGGCCGCGCATTTTTGCGAGTGGATGAACTCGACGATCCGCGCCAGACCCGGGCGCTGAGCGTCGTTCCAGATACCGAGATCCTGTGGGCTGATCCGGCCCTCGGGCGCCACCGCCGCCGCCTCGGTGAAGACGAGCGCCGCGCCGCCCACCGCGCGGCTCGCAAGGTGTACATAATGCCAATCGTTCGAGAGCCCGTCGACGCTCGAGTACTGACACATCGGCGAGACGACGACCCGATTTTTCAGCGTGAGGTCGCGGATCTGGAGCGGATCGAAGAGGTGCGGCATCCGGCCATTGTGCTACAGCGCACAGGTAATGCGCCCCGGCCTCGCGCGCTTGCGCGCCGGCGCACTATGTGGAGAAACAGCAGTCCGCGGTGTGCAGCCAGCACGAATCGCCGCGATCGTGAGGGTCGCGGCGGAGGCGCTTGAGCGGCGGAAACGGCATGCGGGCCATCGCCTTTCCGAGCTCGTCACCGAGGACCTCGTCTCGAATGCCAACCGCCGAATAGATGGCAACGAAGGTCACCGTGCGGACATCGAAGGTCGCTTCGTCGCGTTTCGTGATCAGGGTCAACAGCCCTTTTCCAATCGTCGGACCCATCGCTTTCATCGCGCCGGTGATTGGCAGCACCATGCGTCCTCCCGGCGCGAGCGCGTCGAGCCACCAGCCGAGTGGATGCGTGACGCCGGCATTCACGAGAATCGCGTCGAACGGTCCGGCGAGCGGTTCGCTCGCATTGCCGTGGCGCACATCGACCCACGTCCGATCGGCGACGTTCGCGCGTGCTTCGCGTGCGAGCGCCTCGTCGACTTCGATCGCCGTCACACGACCCGAGGCGCCGACGCAGTGCGCCATGAGCGCGGTGTAGTAGCCGAGGCCGGCGCCGATATGGAGGACGCGGCTGCCCTCGCTGAGCGCGAGCGCGTCGATCGCCATCGCGAGCAGGCTCGGCGTACCGTTGTACAACTGGCGCGCCGGATCGATGGCCACGACGAGGTTGTGACATACGCGTCGTGGGTCGGCATCCGGCGTCTGCCGCGGGGGCGCGGCGAAGTCGGCCTCGCTCTTCACTGTCCACGGCCCCGGCCGCAGAAATTTTTCGCGCGCGACCATGGCGAGGGCATCGACGAGCCTGGAATTTCGGAGATTGGCGATCGCCTCGATCTCCTCGGCGAAAAAGCGGCGCCGCGCATTCATGTCGTTCATTTGGCCGACCTCCGGCGCCGCGACCGCGGGCGTGCAGGGGCGTCGTCCTCTCCATCCGGCCCTTCCTCCTCGGCAGGCTGGTCCGCGCTGATGTGATACCGGTTGTCCATTCCGCGAATGAATTGGGCGACCTCCGGCCCGATGGCCATGGCCTTCACCGGCTTCTGCCACAAATAGGCGTGCTTCCCGTTCGCACGCGGGACGAGCCGAAGCTCGCCGGATTCGTTGAGCCGTTTGAGGACGGTGTGAATGGCGGAGAGATCGTTGGCGTAGACGGACAGATCGACACCCATGCCAAGCAGCCGTTCGCGCACTTCGATCGGCGTCATCGGAACACCGCCGCGAAGGACGAGCCGGCACGCGTTGGTGAGGCCGAGCGGAATCGTCGGCACGAGACCAAGCAGGCGCGTGAGCGTGCTGATCGTCTGCGCGAGCTGCGCGAGGCGGTCATCGATGGTGCGCCGCTGTTCGCCGAGGGCCTCGTATTCCTTCACCGCGGAGGCGAGCGCGGCGCGATAGTCCTCTGATGTCATACATAATTTTATACATAATGTGTAATGTCGTGTCAAAGACTGGAGAAGGCATCGACGTGTCTCATTTTTGGCACGTCGCTCGCTTTCCACGTAGTACGCTAAAGGTTTGCGGTTGCTGCCGACCGCAATGTCTGAGGACGTCCCGCTCGACCGGTCAGTTTTTCCCCGCGTCGCATGCGTCCTCGCGAGGAAAGGTGAGGCCGTGATAGCCGTCTGGTCCCGCACGAACGCGACAACCGCGGCAATTCTGCGCGTCGTCGCGGTATCGCTTGCCGTGCTCGTCGCATCCTGTCCGGCACGCGCGCAGGTCCAGGCGCCACCGCCTGCCGCACCTCAGCCAGCGCGCGCGACTCCACCGCCGCCGATGTCGCCAAATACGTTCCTTGGGGGCGTGCCGAACGGCACGGCGACAAACGACGTCATCACGCTGACCGCTGTGGATGCGGTTTCACGCGCGCTTCAATACAACCTCGGCGTCCTGGTCGCCGAGCAGGGCGTCGGACAAGCCCAGGGCGCTCGCGGACGCATGCTCAGCGAGCTGCTGCCGAATATCAACGGACGCGTGAGCGAAACGCGACAAAAGATCAACCTGGCCGCGTTCGGCTTCGGCGGCGGCTTCTCGCTGCCCGGTTTCCCGACAATCGTCGGACCGTTCAACGTGTTCGACGCGCGGTTGTTCTTGTCGCAGTCCGTGCTCGACTTCGCGGCCATCAACGATGCCCGCTCGGCGCTGCACGGCGTCGAGGCGGCGAAGCTCACGCACAAGAGCGCCCGCGATTTCGTGATCCACGTGGCCGCGGACCTGTACATCCAGGCGCTCGCCTCCTCGGCGCGCGCCGACGCGGCGCGCGCGCAGCTCGAGACGGCCGATGCGCTCTACAAGCAGGCGGTCGATCTCAAGCAGGGCGGCATCGTCCCGGGAATCGACGTGGTGCGCGCCGAGGTCGAACTGAACACGCAGCGCCAGCGCGCCACGTCGACGCGCAATGATTTCGAGAAGGCCAAGCTGCAGCTCGCCAGGGTCGTCGGGTTGCCGCTCGGCCAGCAATTTGCCCTCGACCCGAACGTGCCCGACCTGCCGGCGCCGACGATGACGCCGGAGCAAGCGGTCGAACAGGCCTACAAGACGCGGTCGGACTATCAGGCCGCGCTCGAGCGGGTGCGCGCGGCAGAAGCGTCCCGAGCGGCCGTTATCGGCGGCGCGCTCCCCTCGCTGCACCTGAACGCGGACGTCGGGGACATCGGCCTCTCGCCGAGCGACGCGAAAGGCACCTTCACGGTCATCGGGGCGCTGAACGTGCCGATCTTTCAAGGCCGCCGCACTCAGGCGAAGCTCGCCGAAGCGGACGCCGAGCTTCGCACGCGCCGGTTCGAAGCCGACGACATGAAGGCCAGCATCTATTACGAGGTGCAGGGCGCCTTTCTCGATCTGCAAGCCACGAACGAGCAGCTGCAGGTCGCCACCACAGCGCGCGATCTGGCCGGGCAGCAGCTCACACAGGCGCGCGATCGGTTCGCAGCCGGCGTCGCCAGCAACATCGAAGTGATTCAGGCGCAGGAGGCCGTCGCGCTGGCGAACGAGCAGTTCATCTCCGCCCAGTACCGGCTATGACCTGGCGAAAGGCGCCGTGATTCGCGGCATCGGGTCGGCTGAAGAAATGTTGCATCAAATTCTCGGAGGCTCCCGCTAATGCTCGATCACCCCCAGTCGCCTTCATTCTTTCAGCAGTCGCGCGTTCGCATCGGTCTCGGCGTCGTGTTGCTCGCCATCATCGGCGTGGTCGTCTGGCTGTTCGTGACGGCCGGCCGCGAGTCGACCGACGATGCACAGGTGGAAGGCGCACGTGGTGCAGATTTCCGCGCGCGTCGGCGGCACGGTGCAGCGCGTCGCCGTGGAAGACAACCAGCGCGTGACCGCCGGCGCGGCGCTCGTCGAGCTGGATCCGCGCGATTATCAGGTGGCTGTCGATCGCGCGCGCGCTGAGCTTGCGGACGCTCAGGCCACCGCCACGGCGGCGCAGAGCGGAGTGCCCATCACCGCGACCTCGGCGACGAGCAACGTGGCCAACGCGCACGGCACGGTCGCTCAGGCGCAAAGCGCAATCGAGGGCGCGCAGAAGGAAATCGAAGCGGCCCGCGCGCGATTGGTCACGGCGCAGGCGCGCCAGAAAGAAGCCGAGGCGAACGGCGCCAAAGCCACCCGCGATGTCGAGCGGCTCCGCGGCCTGCTCGCAAAAGACGAGGTATCCCAGCAGCAGTTCGATGCCGCCAGCGCATCTGCAGACGCGCAGCGTGCGGGGGTCGAATCCGCGGTGTCTCAGGTGGCCGAAGCGGAAGCCGGCGTTCGCGTGGCTGAAAGCAAGCTCACCCAAGCGCGTGCCGGCGAGCAGCAGGCGGAAGCCGGGCTGCGCACGGCCGAAACCGGACCCCAGCAGGTCGCGGCAACGCGCGCGCGCGCCGAGGCCGCCGCCGCGCACGTCGAGCAGCAGAAGGCGACCGTCGCGCAGGCGGAACTGAATCTGCAGTACACGACTGTAAAAGCGCCGGTCGCGGGCGTCGTGTCGCGCAAAACCGTGGAGGTCGGGCAGATCGTCCAGGCCGGGCAACCGCTTCTCGCGCTCATCCCGCTCGAGAATGTCTGGGTGACCGCGAACTTCAAGGAAACGCAGCTCACGAGTATGAAGGCCGGCCAGAAGGCCGTTGTGAAAGTCGATGCCTACGGCGGGAAGGAATTCCAGGGCCATGTGGATAGCATCGCGGCCGCGACCGGCGCGCGGTTCAGCATGCTGCCGCCCGAGAATGCAACCGGCAACTACGTAAAGGTCGTCCAGCGAGTGCCGGTCAAGATCGTGCTAGAACCAGGACAGGATCCCGATCACCTGCTGAGACCGGGAATGTCGGTCGTGCCGACGGTCTATACGAAATAAATAGACTTCAAGGATCTGAACTGGATCCTCCCATGGACGAGCACAAACACATCAACCCCTGGGTCATCGCGACCTCCGTGATGTTCGCCACCTTCATGGAGGTGCTCGACACGACGGTCGTGAACGTCTCGCTGCCGCACATCGCGGGGAGTTTGTCGGCATCGATCGACGAGGCGACGTGGGCGCTCACGTCGTATCTGGTGGCGAACGCGATCATCCTTCCGATGACCGGCTGGCTGGCGAGCCGCTTCGGGCGCAAGAACCTGCTGATGCTGTCGGTCGTCGGCTTCACGACCGCGTCGTTCCTCTGCGGCCTGGCGCCCACGCTGGGCACGCTGATCGTCTTCCGTATCCTTCAGGGCGCGACCGGCGGCGCGCTGCAGCCGCTGTCGCAAGCGGTGCTTCTCGAGGCGTTCAAGCCGGAAGATCGCGGCAAGGCGATGGGCTTCTGGGGGCTCGGCATCGTCGTCGCGCCGATTCTCGGGCCGGTGCTCGGCGGTTGGCTGACCGACAGCTACAGCTGGCGCTGGGTGTTCTACATCAACATCCCGGTGGGAATCGCGTCGATCGTGATGACGAAGCTCTACATCTTCGATCCGCCGTACCTGCGCAACGAGAATCGCCGGATCGACTACTGGGGCATCGGCATGCTGGCCGTCGGCATCGGCGCGCTGCAGATCGTGCTCGACAAGGGGCAGGAAGAGGACTGGTTCTCTTCGCACATGATCACGGTGCTCGCGGTGATCTCCGCCGCGACGCTCATCGCGCTCGTCGTCCACGAGTTGACGACCGACGATCCCGTGGTGGACCTGCGCGTGTTCAAGGAACGCAGTTACGCCGTCGGCGTGTTCCTCATGACCGTCGTCGGTTTCGTACTCTACGGCAGCATGGTGCTCCTGCCGATCATGCTCCAGACAGTGCTCGGATATCCGCCGCTCCAGGCGGGCATCGCGATGGCGCCGCGTGGCATCGGGTCTTTTTTCATGATGCCGCTCACGGGTCTGATGACCGGCCGGTTCGATGCGCGCAAGCTCCTGACGAGCGGCCTGATGGTCGGCGGCCTGACGCTGATCTGGCTCTCGAAACTGAATCTGCAGGCCGGATACTGGGATATTTTCTGGCCGCAGCTGATTCAGGGCGTCGGGATGTCGCTCCTCTTCGTGCCGTTGACGACCGTCGCGATGGATCCGATTCCGCGCGAGCGCATGGGCAATGCGACCAGTTTGTTCAACCTGATGCGCAACATCGGCGGCAGCGTCGGCATCGCGACGACCGGCACGATGCTTTCGAGGACGCAGCAGGCGACGACATCAATGCTCGGCGCCAACGTGACGCTGTACGACCATGCCTCGCGAGCGACCTTCGCGCAAGTGCGCGCTGGATTCATGGCCGCGGGCGCCGACCCTTACACGGCGACGAATCGCGCATATGCGGCGATGTTCGGCATGGTGCAGCAACAAGCGACGATGGTGTCGTTCGTCGGCATCTTCCAGATACTCGGATTCCTGTTCGTCGCGCTGGTGCCGCTCGTTCTCCTGATGAAGCGGCCGCGACGCGGCGGCGGTCCGGTCGCTGCTCACTGACGGCGTCCGCTACGTGCGACCGCTCGGTAACGTCACGTGCCGCTCGTCTCGCACGAGCCTCGAATTTGCACTCCGGGTGCCAGATGGAGCCGCGGCCCGTCGTTGCCGGAGTCGGTCTGTCGCATGCGGATCGCGTACTGTTCGCGGGCGCCGGCGCCACAAAGCTCGACCTCGCCCGCTACTACGAATCAATCGCGGACTGGATGCTCCCCCACGTCGTCGACCGGCCGCTGACGCTGGTGCGCTGCCCGAACGGCGTGCGCGCGGACGGCGCGGTCAAAGGCGTGGACTGTTTCTATCTCAAGCACTCGAAGGTCTGGACGCCGTTCCGCCTGCGTCGCGTGCGCATCCGCGAGAAGACGAAGCTCGGCGAGTATTTGATCGCCGACGATCTCGCATCGCTCATCGGCCTCGTGCAGATGAACGTCCTGGAGGTGCACACGTGGAACTCGCGATTCGCCGCGGTCGAGTTGCCCGACCGCCTTGTCGTCGATCTCGACCCGGGCGATGACGTGAAGTGGCCGTCCATTGTCGAAGCGGCGCGGCTCGTTCGACAGCTGCTGGCGGCGATCGATCTCGACAGCTTCGCGAAAACAACGGGGGGCCGCGGCCTGCATGTCGTCGTGCCGTTACGCCCGAAGGCCGGCTGGAGCGAGTGCCTGGATTTCGCACGCGCGATAGCGGACGCCCTGGTCCGACGCGTGCCGGAGGTGTTCACGCAGTATTTCGCAAAGCTCGGACGCGAGCAGAAAATTCTCGTCGACTACCTGCGCAACAACCGGACGAACACGTCGATCGCCGCATACTCGACCCGAGCGCGGCCGGACGCCACGGTGTCGGTGCCGATCGCATGGAGCGAGCTGTCAGCGGCGCGCACGCCCGATCGGTTCACGATCGACACGGTGCCCCGACGCCTCTCCAGATTGAAAACCGACCCGTGGAAAGCCTACTGGCGCACCCGGCAGACGATTCCGCGAGGTGCCGTCCGCGCGCTTCAACAGCTCTCCTGACTTGAAAGCGGTTGTACACTGGGCGCGTGATCCTCGCGTTCATCTGCGCGCTTTCGCTCACGGCGCCGCAGGAGCCGACGCGGCCCTCCTTCGCCGACTTTCTTTCGGCGATTCGAGCGGACGCCCTGGCCCGCGGTATCCGCCAGGAAATCGTCGACGAGGCACTGGCGAACATCGACGAGCCGCTGCCGGTGGTGATCGAACGCGATCGTGCGCAGGCCGAAACGGTCTTCTCGCTCGAGAAGTACATATCGCGCATTCTCAAGCCCAAGATGATTGCCGACGGACGGGACCGCTTCGCCGCCAACAAACCGCTGCTCGAAGAGATCGGGCATGTCTACGGTGTCGACCCGCGCATCATCGTCGCCATCTGGGGCATGGAAACCCATTACGGCGGGTTCACCGGAACACGGCCCATCGTGGCGGCGCTCGCGACGCTCGCGTGGGATGCTCGCCGCGCGGCGCTCTTTCGCGGCGAGCTGTTCAACGCGCTCGAGATCCTCAATCGCGACGACATCGACCTGCCCAATTTGAAGGGCTCATGGGCCGGCGCGATGGGCCAGGTGCAGTTCATGCCGTCCAGTTATCTGGAGTTCGCCGAAGACTACGACGGCGACGGCCGGCGCGACATCTGGTCCACGCCGGCCGACATCTTCGCGTCGATCGCAAATTACCTGCTCGGCCACGGCTGGGTGACCGGCGAGTCCTGGGGCCGCGAAGTGCGCGTCCCGGCCGCATCGGCCAAACGGATCACGAACACCGTCGCGCGCCGGACGGGCGGCTGTGTCGCGACCCGCGACATGACGGTCGCGCTGCCGCCGAAACGATGGACCGAGCTCGGCGTCCGGACCGCGGGCGGCGGCGTCCTCCCCTCGACGATGCCGCCATCTTCGCTCGTGTCCGGGACGACGAGGCATTTCCTCGTGTCGAAGAATTACGATGCGCTGCTCGACTACAACTGCTCGCGCTCTTACGCGCTCAGCGTGGGCCTGCTGGCCGATCGGTTAGGGGCTGCGGGGCAGAAATCGCCACCACGAAAGAAACGGAATTAGTCATGGCTGACTTCGCGTTCGACGACGGCGGAATCATCGTGCCCTGTCCCCAGTGCGCGCAAAAGAATCGGATCGCGTATGCGCGGCTCGGCGAATCGGTCCGATGCGCACGCTGTAAACACGAGCTCACGGCGCCGAACGCGCCGATCGACATCAGCAGCACCGCCGACTTCGATCGGTTGATCGCCAACGCATCGATTCCCGTGGCCGTCGATTACTGGGCGCCATGGTGCGGACCGTGCCGAATGGTCGCGCCGGAGCTCGAAAAAGTTGCCGCGCGGAACGCCGGCCGTTTCCTCGTGGCGAAGGTCAACACGGACGTGTTGACCGATCTCGGCGAGCGATTCGGCATCCGCTCCATCCCGACCCTCGCGGTGTTCGCGAACGGCCGCGAGGTTACGCGCGCCGCCGGCGCGCGGCCGGCGAAGGATATCGAGACCTTCGTGATGAGCGCGGCGCAGCAAGCTCTCCATCACGAAAAGCAGCAGCGTTAGTTCGTGCCGACTGCTTCTCCCCTGGCTTCGGCCAGTAGTACCGGGTGAGCCATCGGCTCAACCCATCCAGCCCGGGAAACAGCACGCGCTCGTTGATATTCAGCTGATCGAGCGTGTCGCGAATCTCCCATTTCAGCGACGCGGGAACCAGTACACGCCTCGCGACGGCGTGCCGCGCGAGCCACGCGTCGAGCGTGGCACGCGGGCTCGACATCAAGGAGAACAGCGCGAATTGGTTGACGATGCGCGGATCGAGCGACGGCGGCTCGAGAAAGACGACGAACGGACGCCGTGACAATCGATCGAACTCGCGCAGGCTGCCGAATCGGCTGAGCATATCTACCGTCGCCGTATCCGATCCTTCGGCGCGAAGGATCCGGCCGAGACGACGCGGCAGCGATCGGTTCGCCTTCACGAAATTGATCGCCCACACCACCCCGTCGCGATTCATCGATGCGAGGTCAGACGTCGCGAAGTGCAGGGCGACGAAAGGCGAGTACGTCCAATCGAGCAGGCGCGTCGGCAAGCCCCGATGCTGGCCGAGCGCGAGCCAGTGCCAGATCGAATCGGCGCCGCTCTGGCCGTACGCGTACCTGCGGAAGTTCCGCAGCAGATGGAGTTCGAGCTGCTCGACATTCCCGCGCCCGGCGGCGAGGCGAACCAGGCCGCTCGATAAATCCTCGGTCGCCGTGGGCTGTCCGCGGAACGCATACGGCAACCTGAACCTCCCCAGCGCCGGGTTCCACGCGTCGGCAAACAGCGCATCGACCAGAGCGGCCCAGCTCTTCGGATGTACCATTCCGATCGTCACCGGTGCACGATTTGCGCCTACGACTTCTGTGAACACCGGACTCGACACCGACCTGTACGAGCTGAGCATGGCTGCGGGCTATTGCCGCGCCGCCCTCACTCAGACCGCCACGTTCGAGCTGTTCATTCGACGACTGCCGTCGTCTCGCACCTACCTCATCGCTGCGGGGCTTGAACCCGCGCTCGCACACATCGAGAATCTTCGATTCACCGACACGGATATCAAGTGGCTGCGCAACCTGCCGCAGTTTGCGAAGGTGCGGTCGCAGTTCTTCGACGAGTACCTCGCCCGATTCGAGTTCCGAGGCGACGTCTGGGCCATGCCGGAAGGGACAGTCGTTTTCGGCAACGAGCCGCTTCTTCGCGTCACGGCACCGCTGCCCGATGCTCAACTCCTCGAAACCGCGCTGCTCGCGATCGTCGGGTTTCACACCTCGGTCGCGAGCAAAGCGGCGCGACTCGTCGACGCGGCGGCGGGACGGCCGGTCATCGAATTCGGCGCGCGACGCGCACATGGACTCGGAAGCGCGATGGACGCGGCGCGAGCCGCACATATCGGCGGCTGCGACGGCACGTCGTTCGTCGCGGCGGCGCGCCGGTTCGACATCCCTGTGTCCGGGACGATGGCGCATGCGTGGGTGCAGTCGTTCGCGAGCGAAACGGCAGCCTTCACCGAATTCAGCCGGACGTTCGACGACTCGGCGGTGTACCTCCTGGACACGTACGACACGCTGAACGCAGCCCGCGCGCTCGCCCAGTCGGGTCTCCAGCCAGCGACGGTACGGCTCGACAGCGGAGACCTTCTCGCACTGAGCCGCGACGTTCGCACGATCCTCGACGACGCGGGCCTCGAGACGACGCGCATTTTTGCGACCGGTGACCTCGACGAGCATGAAATCGCGAGATTGATCGCAGCCGGCGCGGCCATCGACGGGTTCGGCGTGGGCACGGCTCTCACGACGGTGAGCGATGCGCCGTCGCTATCCGCCGTGTACAAGCTCGTTGAGCTCGAACGTGACGGGCGGCCCGTCGATGTCGTGAAATCGAGTCCCGGCAAGCACACATGGCCTGGCGCGAAGCAGGTATGGCGCTCCGCGACAGGCGGAACGTTGAAGTGGGATCTGATTGCCGGCTGCGATGAGGCAGGGCCCCCGGAATCCGGCGCCCTGCTCCGTCACGTGATGCAGCGGGGGAAACGACTGGCGCCTGCAGAAACGCTCGGCGCCATCCGCGCACGACGTCAATCCGCGATGAGCGCGCTCTCGGCCGACGTTCGGCGACTGACCGACGCCACGCCGTACGACGTGCGCGTCAGCGAGCGGCTCGAGACGCGGCGGATCGCCGCGCAGCAGCGACCATCGTAAGGCCGGCGGCGACGGCGCCGGCGGCGAGCACCGCCCGTGCGGCTCGCGTCATGTGCACCCGCGGCGGGACGTGAACGACGCCGGTCTCGTCGAACACCGCCGGGTACGGCACATATCGCCCGCTGCTTGGGATCACCTCCTCGAAGTGGTTCGCCAGATTCCGCAGCGCACGGCGCATCGACTCCCCGCGCAGGACATCGCCGTGGCCTGTCGCGAGCACCTCGGGGTTCAGAGCGGCGAGTGTCTGCACAGACAACCGCGCGGCGCTCCAGTCCGGGGTGAAGTACGCTGGCGGCCTCCATACCGTCTGGCGCTGCGTCATGACGTGGATCAACGATTCCTGTTTGGTCGTGACAACGGCATCGCCCGCGATCACCGTGCCGTCGCCTTCGCGATAGAAGGAAACGTGACCGGGTGCGTGGCCCGCCGTCCGCAGCCATTGCCAATCGGGCAAGCCCGGCACGGCGCCCCCTTCCGGCAGGACCCGCACGCGCGATCCGAGGTCGATCGGACCACGGGGATCGACGCCGGCGCTCCACGCCAGAAAACCGCCTCCCGCTGTCGGATCCGGCGGCGGGTACTTGGACCGCCCAGTCAGGTACGGCATTTCGAGAGGATGCGCGTACACCGGCACACCCCAGCGATCCGCGAGCGTCGGCAGGCCGCCGACATGGTCGAAATGCCCATGGGTCAACAGAATTTGAGACGGTGGCCGATCGAAGGTGCGTTCGGCGGCGCGGCGAATGGCGCCGCTGTAACCGGGGAGGCCCGTATCGATGAGCGTCCACGGACTCCGAAACTCCTCGTTGGCGGTGACGAAGTACACGTTCACCATCAGCGTGCGTAGCCGATAAACGCCGTAAGCGACGCGTTCAGGTTGCATAATCGGCGACGAGGTTCACGAACCGTGCCGCGGTATCATCTCAGCCCTTGATGAACCGATTAGGCCGCCTGGCGCTCCTCGGCCTGCTGTCGTGGTGGACCGTTGAGTTCCTCGTCCGGCCGATGCGCCAGGATGTCATCGGTTCGTCGTTTCTTCATCTCGTCAGCATCCCATTCCATGAGGCCGGCCATATCCTGTTCGCGCCATTCGGCGATCTGATGACGTCGCTCGGCGGGAGCGCAACGCAAGTGCTGGTTCCGATCGTCTGCGGCATTGCGTTTCTCACCACCAGCCCCAACCCGTTCGGCGCGGCCGTGATGGCGTGGTGGGCCGGCGAGAACCTGCTTGACGTCGCGGTGTACATGAACGATGCGCGGTCGCTGACACTAATCCTCATCGGCGGACACACTGGCGCTGAGGTCGAAGGGCACGACTGGGAGCACATCCTTCAGCTCACGGGTCTGCTGCAGCGCGATCACCAGATCGCCTGGACGACACATGCCATCGGCGTCGTCGTGATGATCGCGGCACTCATCTGGGGTGCGGTGCTGTCCTGGAAAACCGACGAGTGAAGCCGTCTCTCAGAGAAGAGCGTCTGGGACGTTCTGTTCTTATACGCGCGAGGGCAACGGCCCGAGCGCGTCAGGCGTGGGGGGGGCCCACGCATTTAAGTAAAGTTAGTCAAGTCTATGGATAACCCGCATCGCGTGTGTGCCGTTGCCTCGTCTCTCGTAGTGTGCGTGCTCGCAGCGGCGGCTGCGCAGGCACCCGCACGTCCGGCGTTCGATCTCGAAGAAACGACGATCGCCGGCCTGCAGCAGCGAATGACCTCAGGCCGGGAGACCGCGCGATCGATCGCCGAGAAATATCTGGCGCGCATTGAGGCGCTCGACAAAGCGGGACCGGCGCTGCACAGCATCATCGAGGTCAACCCCGACGCGCTGGCCATTGCCGATCGCCTCGACGCCGAGCGCAAGAGCGGCAGCGTCCGCGGGCCGCTGCACGGCATTCCAATTCTGCTCAAGGACAACATCGCCACGGCCGATCGCATGATGACGACGGCCGGCTCGGCGGCGCTCGCCGGATCGCCGGCACCGAAAGACGCCTTCATCGTCGACCGGCTGCGGAAGGCCGGCGCCGTGATCCTCGGCAAGACGAACCTGAGCGAGTGGGCGAATTTCCGATCGACGCACTCGTCGAGCGGCTGGAGCGGACGCGGCGGTCAGGCGAAGAACCCGTACGCGCTCGATCGGAACCCGTCAGGGTCGAGCTCGGGCTCGGGTGCCGCGATCGCGGCGAACCTTGCGGCGATCGCCATCGGGACGGAAACGGACGGATCGATCGTCTCGCCGTCGAGCAACAGTTCCCTTGTCGGCATCAAGCCGACGCTCGGTCTCTGGAGCCGCAGCGGCATCGTGCCCATCGCGCACAGCCAGGACACGGCCGGTCCGATGGCGAGAAGCGTCGCCGATGCGGCGGCGCTCCTCGGCGCAGCAGTCGGCGCCGATCCGACGGACGCCGCGACGCGGCCGAGCGAGACCAGGGGCCATCACGACTACACGACCTATCTCGAGGCCGGAGGCCTGAAAGGCGCCCGCATCGGCGTCGTCCGAAACCGGCTGTTCGGATACAGCGTCGCCGCCGATTCGCTGGCCGAGGCGGCGATCGCGGATATGAAGAAGCAGGGCGCCGTCATCGTCGATCCGGCGAACATTCCCGACGCTCGGCAAGTTCGACGACAGCGAATTCGATGTGCTCGTGTACGAGTTCAAAGCCGACTTGAACAAGTATCTCGCCGCGCTCGGCGCCGCGGCGCCGGTGCATTCGTTGAAAGACGTGATCGCGTTCAATGCAGCGCATCGCGATCAGGAGCTGCCCTACTTCGGCCAGGAGATCATGCTGATGGCCGAGAAGAAAGGACCTCTCACCGAGGCGAAGTACCGTGCGGAGCTCGCCAGGAATCATCAGATGTCGCGCACGCTCGGCATCGACGCGGTGATGGCGAAATACAAGCTCGACGCGCTCGTCGCGCCGACCGGCGGCCCGGCGTCGCTCATCGATCTCGTAAACGGCGACGGCGGCACCGCGAGCGCGGCGAGCCCGTCCACCGTCGCCGCGGTGGCCGGTTATCCGCACATCACCGTGCCCGCGGGCTATTTCGATGGGCTGCCGGTCGGGATTTCCTTCTTCGGCCGCGCCTGGAGCGAGCCAACGCTGATCAAGATCGCGTACGCGTATGAGCAGGCGACCAAGCACCGGACGTCCGCCGACGTTTCCGCCAACAGCCCCATTAGAAACTAACCGCAGAGACCGCTGAAAACGCAGAGCTAATCTGCTCTGCGATCTCTGCGAACTCCGCGGTTAAATGCTCATTCAGCGCTCTGCCACACAGCGCGGCCGACGAAGAACGGGCCGAGGCGTTCGAGATACAGCGCGGTCTGCTGCGTTTTCCTCATCGTCTGGACGACCGACGACAGCGGATACAGTTCCTTGCCCAGCAGGCCGACGATGAAGTCGTTGTCGTGCTTGTCGAGGCCGTGGCAGGCGAGGCGGATGTCGTGCGCGTAGTCGCCGGCGCCATACGACATGCCGATCGCGCCGTGTTCCGCAAGGATCACGCGCTGCTCCTCGGGCGGCAGCTGCGCGAAGCGGCCGCTGCGGCGAAGCGGGTACCACACAGCCCACTTCCACTCGGGATTCAACACGGTCCGGCGCGGGCGGTGCAGCAGCACGTCGGCGAGATCGGGCTCGTAGCCGATCGAGTACGTGCGCCCGAGCATGGTGTACTCAGGCTTCTGGGGCAAGGCCGCGAACGGCGGCTCGTTCACGAGCGGGCGGACGCGATCGATGAAATACGCCGGTGTTTCGCTGAAAGTGACGAGGGCGACCCCGCGGGGATCGTTCACGTCTTCGTAGAGCGCGCCGGAGATCTTCGCGCGCGCGAGCGCGTCCGCGAGCGGCTCGGCGTCGGCGCACCCCCCGAACGCGAGCAGCTGGATGAACAAGCGCTCGTCGGAGCGCTGCGGCTGGCCGTTCTTGATGCCGCCCTTCTCGCTGATGTCGGGTGGCTCGGGACCGCGTCGTTCGTTCATATCGTGATTATAATTTGAAGGTCTTGCCCAAACCCATCGGCATCGGCGTGGTCGGCCTCGGCCACTGGGGTCCGAACCACGTGCGCGTCTTCAGCCAGTCAGCAGGCGCGCGTATGGCGGTCGCGGCGGATCCGTCCGCCGATCGCCGGCGTCACGTGGCGAACCTCTATCGCGACGTCGAGCTCGTCGCGGTCAGCGGACGACCTCGTCCGGCGCAGCGACGTCGACGCGGTCGTGATTGCCACGCCGGCACGCACGCACGTGCAGCTCGCCACGCTGGCGCTCGAAGCCGGCAAGCACGTGCTGCTCGAAAAGCCGATGTGCACGTCGCTCGCCGACGCGCGGTCGCTCGTCGCCGCCGCGGCCCGCGCCGGCCGCGTGCTGATGCACGGTCACGTCTTCGTCTACAACGCCGGCATCCGCTACCTGAACGAGCGGCTCGCCAGCGGCGATTTCGGCGCCGTCCAGTACATCCACGCGACGCGCACCAACCTCGGACCCATCCGGCACGACGTCAACGTCGTCGAAGATCTGGCGACCCACGAGCTCACCATCTTCGACTACCTGTTCGGCCGCTCGCCGAACTGGGTGTCGGCGTCCGGCAGCCGCCTGCTCGGCACCGATCGCGAGGACGTCGCGTTCGTCACGCTGGAGTACGGCGACACCGCGCTCGCGCATGTGCACGTGAGCTGGCTGAACCCGCAGAAAGTCCGCGAGATTACCGCTGGTCGGCACGCAGCGCATGGTCGTCTGGGACGACATGCAGCCGCGCGAGCCGGTGCGCGTCTACGACAAGGGCTTGATGGAGGAGCCGTACTACGACTCGTTCGGCGAGTTCCAGCTGCGACTCCGCGACGGCGACATCGTCATTCCGCGAATCACGTCGCAGGAGCCGCTGAAGACGCAGGCCGACGCGTTCATCCGCCGCCTGACCAGCGGCGAACCGACGCCGACCGAAGGCGACGCCGGCGTGCGCCTGGTCGCGTGCCTCGAGGCAATCGCGGAGTCGCTCGAAAGCGCCGGACGCCGCGTGGCGGTTCCGGTGGAAGTCGGCACGTGATCGAGATCCCGGGCCGACGCTTCGTCAACATCGCCGACGACGTGCGTCTCGGCCGGAACGTGGCCGTTTTCGAATTCGTGAACCTGTACGGCTGCGCGATCGGCGACGAGAGCCGGATCGGGACCTTCGTCGAAATCCAGCGAGACGTCGTCGTCGGCCGCCGCGTGCGCATTCAGAGCCACACGTTCATCTGCTCCGGCGTTCACATCGAAGACGACGTGTTCGTCGGCCATAACGTGACGTTCATCAACGACCGGCATCCGTCGGCAGAAGGCGCGCGCACCGGCGCGTGGACGCTCGAGCCGACGGTCGTCAAGGCCCGCGCGTCCATCGGCTCGGGCGTGGTCGTCCTGTGCGGCATCACAATCGGCGAGGGCGCCCGCATCGGCGCCGGCGCCGTCGTCACGCACGACGTTCCGTCGGGAGCGACGGTCGTCGGCGTGCCAGCCAGAGTGACTGCATGATTCCTCTCGTCAACTTGAACCGTCAGTACCAGTCGCTCGCTGGATCGATCGACGCGGCGATCGCCGACGTCTGCGCGCGCGGCGATTTCGTTCTCGGGCGAGCCGTCGGCGCGTTCGAACAATCGTTCGCGGACGTACGTGCACGCGCGCCATTGCATCGGCGTCGCCAGCGGGACGGATGCGCTGCATCTGATTCTTCGCGCGCTCGGCATCGGGCCCGGCGACGAAGTCATCCTGCCGGCCAACACGTTCATCGCGACGGCGCAGGCGGTCTGGTGCTGCGGCGCCGATCCGATGCTTGTCGACTGCGACGAGCGCACGGCGACGATCGATGCCGCCGCGGCAGCGCGCGCCGTCACGCCGCGCACGAAGGCGCTGATGCCGGTCCATCTGTATGGACAGCCGGCCGACTTGGATCCGCTCCTCGCGATCGCGCGGCAACACCATCTGCACGTCATCGAGGACGCGGCGCAGGCGCACGGCGCGTCGTATCGAGGCCGTCCGTGCGGGTCGCTCGGCGTCGCGGCGGGATTCAGCTTCTACCCGGGCAAAAATCTGGGCGCGTACGGCGACGGCGGCGCGATCACGACCAATGACGACGGGCTGGCCGACGAGATACGGCAGCTGCGGAACTGGGGATCCCACGTGAAATATGTGCACGACCGGATGGGATTCAACTCGCGGCTGGACACGATGCAGGCCGCCGTGCTCAAGGTGAAGCTGCCGCACCTCGAGCGATGGAACGAGCGGCGCAACCAGGTGGCGCAGCGGTACCGGCACGACCTCGCCAGCGCGCTGCCGGCCGACGCGTTCATCGAGGTCGCGGACTGGACCAGCCGGCACGCGTACCACCTGTTCGTGATCCGCGTTCCCGCCCAACGTCGCGACGCGATCGTCGCGGCGCTGCAGGCGCGCGGCGTCGGCGTCGGCATCCACTACCCGATCGCGATCCACCAGCAAGACGCGTTCAAGCCGCTGCTCAAGACGCCGGCATCGTTTCCGGCAACCGAACGCCTCGCGTCGGAAATATTGTCGCTACCGCTCTGCGGCGAGATCAGCGACGAAGAGGTCGGCATAGTGGTCGACGAGGTGCGCCGCGCGCTCGAGACGGCAGCGTAAACGGCGGCGGGCTGGCGCAATTTGGCGCTTTTCGATACTATTTCGTGCTCGGAGGACCGATGCCGTTCATTATTACCGACCCCTGCATTGAAACGAAAGATACTGCCTGCGTGGACGTCTGCCCGGTGGATTGCATTCACCCCCGCAAAGACGAGCCCGAGTTCGCGATAACGACGATGCTCTATATCCATCCCGAGGAGTGCATCGATTGCGGCGCCTGCGTGCCCGCATGTCCGGTCGCCGCGATCTACGAGAGCATCGACGCCACGCCGTCCCATCAGAAGGACCTCATCGAAGCCAACGCCATCTACCGCAACGGCGATCCCGATACGATCGCGAAGGCCGAAGAGATCGTCAAGGCGCACGTCGCCTCGCACGGCGACATCATGGCGGTGCCGGCGGCCGAGCGTCAGGCGGCGCACGCCAGGTTCTAGCGCCTGAAAATCGGCACCTGGAACGTCAACGGCATCCGGGCGCGACAGGCGCAAGTCCAGGATTGGATTGAGCGCGAGCGCCCAGACGTCGTCTGCCTGCAGGAAATCAAAGCGAGCTCCGATCAAGTGCCGGCGGCCCTGTGCGAGATGGAGGGCTACTGGTGCTACTGGCACGGCGGCAAGGGGTACTCCGGCGTCGGCCTTCACGTGAGCAAGGCCGCCGCGCCCGACCGGCCGGTCTTCTCCCACCCGACATTCGACTACGAAAACCGGATCGTCACCGTCAGCGTCGGCGACGTGACGGTCGCATCCGTCTACGTGCCCAACGGCGGCAAAGATTTTCCGGCCAAGATGCGTTTTCTCGAAGCGATGGACGAATACGCGCATGGGTTTCAGACCGCGTCGCGTCCGCTCGTCCTGTGCGGCGACTTCAATGTGGCGCGCACCGATCGCGACGTCCACCCGAAGGAGCGCAAGCCGCGCGCGATCGGACAACTGCCCGAGGAGCGCGCGCTCATCGAGCGCATACTCGGCCGCGGGCTCGTGGATGTGGGACGGGCGCTCGATCCCGACAACGACGGCCTGTTCACCTGGTGGGCGCCCTGGCGCAACATGCGGGAGCGGAACATCGGCTGGCGACTCGATTACGTGATCGCCAGCGAGCCGCTCGCCCGCCGCGCGGCGTCGTGTCCCGTGCAGAAAGAAATCGGCACGAGCGATCACGCGCCGGTGCTAGCGACGTTTTCGTAGCGGATCGCTCATCACGAAGATAATCTCCGGGCTACTTACAACTCGCTCCGGGTGTGACCGCGCGTGGTCGGCGCTGGTTCCACTGATCGACGAGCCGCCGCATTTCCTTGATCGGTTCCGGGTTGTCGTCGACCTGGAGCCGCAGCACGGTATCGTTGTTCAACCAGACGCCGCAGCCCTTCCTCACGATGATGAGAGCGGCCGACTCCTGCCCGCGTTTGTCGCCGCCGCCGGCCTGTCCGCCCTCGAGCGCGGCGACGAGCCGCTGCGATAAATGGCCGGTCGTTTTTTCGAAGTTCGCGACCATGTTGTCCACGACTTGCGGGCCGGCGAGGATGTTGCCTTGCGCCGTGCAGTACTTGCCGCCCTTGTTGCCGGCCCACTCCGTCGCCTTCGGTCCCGTATAGGCCGCGTACTCCCCCTTCAGGTTCATCACCGCGAACTGTCGACCCTGTTTGGTCCATTGCTCGGGCAGCGGATCCTTATCCTGATCGAGCACGCGTTTGATCACTTCCGCCGGCGCGACGCCCTGCCGCAGGAAATCGAGCGCCTTCGCGCCGTAGCTGACGTCGACAATCGCCTGGGTCGCCGCGATTCCCACGCTCGCGTCGGCCCACAGCACGCCGTTGCCGACCGAGAACACGCGCGACTGCACGGCGCCGCCCACTTCGCCGGTGTCGGCGTCGTAACCGAGAATTGAAAATGTCCCCGTGTCCCACAGCGGAGTGGATGGCGTCTGCGCGGCTGAAACGATGATCGTCGACGCTGCCAGCAGCGCCAGCACATACCCTTTTCGAAAATGCGTTCTCAACATGCGCCTCCAAGCCGCCTGACGACGAGCGTCGTCTCGTTGCGGCCGATCTCGATCACATCATAGGTTTCAGCATCCCACCCGGCGTACTGCGCGATCCAATAGAGATGTCCGCCGGCCTCGATGACGCCGAACGGCAGCATGTAGCGCGCCTCGGCGCGATCGCAGCTCTGCACCTGCACCGTCGTCTTCAGCGTCTTGACCGCGCCGTGCTCGCGTACCAACCACACGTGGCCGAACGCGGCGTCGAGGCACTCGTTGATCTTCGGCTCGGACCAGTACTCGCGCGCCGCCTCGACGACGTAGTAACGAGGGTCGGAGCCATACGCGTAGATTGCCTCGATCGTCGGCTTCGTGATCTTTCGGAGCTCTCTTCTGGTCGACGGTTCGTCGGGGCCGCCGAGGCCGCTCTCGATTCTGTTGAAGCCTTCGTTCACAAGCGGGACGAACTCGGTCCATTCGGGCGATCCCGCGGCAAGTATCTCGACGCGGCCGACCGGATGCGGCGGGGCGACGACCAGACCGTCCTTCGGATATGGACGTTCGCCGAACGGCGGCGGTGTTTCCAAGGGACGATAGTCGGTGCGAAGGCCGACCTGGCGCAGACAGTGCGCCGGCACGAGATCCGGCTGACGCACATGCAGAGTGACGGGCGCCGGCGCTGCGGTCACCGCCTGCCAGGTATCGAACGGGCCGGCGGGGCCCCACCACTTCTTGGACACGTTGCGAAGATCGATCGGTACTTCGGGATCATCCGCAGGGTCGGGCCATACGGCGGTCCAGTGGCTGCCGTTGAATGCCGCGAACGGGATCACGATGCCGTCGCGCCGGAGAACGCCGATCGTGAACGCGCGCGTGTCCGCGGCAAGCGAGCTCGCCGCGCGCGAGCAACAGCAATGCAGCGGCGACGCGGACGAGGGCCACGCGGCCTACTTGTTCTGCGCGGTTGGCGTGGGCGGCGGATCGAGGCTGTAGGTCAGCCCCGTGAACATCATCTCCTCCCACGTCTGATCGCCCCACCAGACGTCTTTGGTCGGATCGGGATTCGACGGGTTGTTCGTCGAGTTGTCGTACCACGCCGTGGCGTGGATCTTCGTCCCTTTCGGCAGCTTCAGCGGCTGTTTGTAAATGTAGTCGGTCTGCCAGTCGAAATCGTAGTTCGGCACCGAGAGGATCGTCTCCGTGCGGCCGTCCGGGATAAATCGCCTGGTACTCCCAGCGCTTGCCGCGCACGTGCGTGTGCGGGAGCACGCTCCAGAGCATGACGTTCTGATTGATCGTCATCTCCGCGTCGACGCGATGATCGGCCGCGCCCGCCGGAATATGCAGCGCGCCGTTGGCAAGCACCGTGCCGCGCAGCTCGATCTTCGGCGGCGCCTTGGCAAAAATCAAGCCGATGCTGGTGCGATCGGTCGTCGCCTTGCCGGTCGGCGTGTAGTGCATCTGGAACACGAGCGTCGAGCCGGCCCGCAGACGCATCGCGGTGCCTTCCGGGTACACGCGGAGCGGCATGCCCGGCACGTACCCGCCAACCGATGGGCCGAGCGTCCGCGGCATCGGCCGATCGTTCGGTCCCGCGGGCTTGCGCTGTTCGGGCGGCAGCTGCTTGCCCCCGGTCTGTCCGGCCGGGATCTCCATGTTCTCCGCGAACTCGAAGAGCGGCGCCGGCCGCGGGGCGGGCTGCGCGGCGGGTGTGGACTGCGCGGTCTGCGCTGGACGCGGCTGCGCGGGCGGACGCGTGTAGACGATCACGTGGTGCACGACGGCGCGGTTGCCCGGCCGCACTTCGAACGCCTGCACCCACTTGTCCTCGGTGAAGTTGGTCGGTACCTCGAAGTACTGATACTTGACTTCCCCGCTCGCCGGCATCGGATAGTCCTCCTCCATCGAGAGGACCGCATCGGGCTGACCGATCATCCATCCCTCGGCGTACTTCGGCTGCGGCGGCAGGTCCTGCGCCTCGCCTTCGGGAGCGCCGGCGGCGACCCAGCGCGCAATCGTGTCTTTATCGGCGTCCGACAGTCGGCGGTCGTTCAGGAACTCGCCGTGCGCCGGGTCGGCGTGCCACGGCGGCATCGTGCCGCGGGCCACGCGCGTGGCGATCGACTTCGCCCACGGCCGGGCGTCGTTGTACGTCAGCAGCGACATCGGCGCGATCTCGCCCGGACGATGGCAGTTGGTGCAGTTCTTATAAAGGATGGGCGCGACGTCCCTGCTGAACGTGGGCGACGCTTGCGTCCCGGACGCAGCCTGCGCGCGACGCTCACTGCAGCCACCAACCCGACGAGCGGCAGCGCTGCCGCTCGCCACGAGAACCTTGCGTGTCATACAGCTCCTCTGCGGTGGGTCCGTGGGGGAACGAGCGATCGGTACGCTCGCGCCGCACGCGAGGTCAACTGTTTCGTCGCCTGAAAATGCGGTGGAAATCGAGCGCCGAAGGGGATTACTGGGGGCGCAGTGCAAGACGCGCAAGCTGGCGCAGGTCGCGGCGATGGCGCGACAAGCGCAGAAGCGCGCGGCTCGTCTCGAGGAGTATCGCCGCACGACGCAGCGTCCCTCCAAGGCGAGCGGATAACGCCCGCACCCGGGCGCGGTCGAGCGTGCGATCCGATGCATCGGGCTTCGGCAACGCCGTCGAACTCTGCACGGCCTGCGCCTGCGGAACACGGACCCAAATGGACCAGGTATGCTCGCACGTTGAACAGAAAAACGTGCGCTCGTCTAAGTGTGTCGCGACGAGAAGAGTGGCGCGGGACCGGCACTCGGGGCATGGCGGCACGGTGTCGGGTGAAGGTCGCCTCCGCATGACCGCCAAGTATCTCTCCGGTCGCGGCGCCGCGCCACTACGTTTTTCGTGGACGAACTTAACTCAAGACCGGCTCTTCCGTTTTCGCCCGCCGCCTTTGCGTTTCCGGCTTCCGCCGCTCCGCTTGCGTGGGACCTTGCCGCCGGAGCGGCGCGCTTCACTCAAGCCGATCGCAATCGCCTGCTTGCGGCTCGTGACTCTCTTTCCGGAGCGCCCCGATTTGAGCGTTCCGGTTTTGCGCTCGTGCATCGCGCGCTTGACCTTCTGCTGCGCCTTTTTTCCGTACTTCGCCATGACGCCTCCGACCGTGGGCCGTGCAAGCGGTGTGCCCCGTGCGTCGCGGCAGCCGGATTACTGTGTGATCGTGTCGGGCTTCGGTTGCTCGTCCATCAAGAGAATGACGCCGCGTATCTCTTTCTCCGAACCGACGAGCGGCGCTCCACTGACGTGACAGACCATCGCGCGGCCGCGCCGGTTGGTCGCCGGCACGACGATGTCGGTGTACTCCGACTCCCCGCTGAGACACTCGCGAATGCCCGCGCGCAATTCGCCGGTCGGCAGACCGATGTCGAGGTTCAAGAAATTCTGGCCGTGCACTTCGTCGGCGCGCAGCCCCACAGATCCTCGGCGCGATGGTTCCACGCAGTGACGCGCAGGTCGCGATCGATCACCACCACGCCGCTGCGGACGCCGGTGAGAATCGATTCGAAGAAGCCGTTCGCGCGATTCAGGTCGTCGCTGCGATCGCGCAGCTCCTCGTTCATCGTCTGCAGCTCTTCGTTGCTCGACTGCAGCTCCTCGTTCATCGTCTCGAGCTCTTCGTTGGTCGACTGCAGCTCCTCGTTCGTCGTCTCGAGCTCCTCGACGGTCGACTGCAGCTCTTCGTTCGTCGTTTCGAGCTCCTCGTTGGTCGACTGCAGTTCCTCGTACGCCGTCTCCAGATCCTGCTTCGACCGCGCGAGCTGCGTCTGCAGATCCCGGACGCGGGTGACGTCGGTGAACGACACGCGTGACGCCGAGACCGCGCCGTCGTCGGCCGGCAGCGGCACGACATTCACGTCGAAAAAACGCGGTTCGCGGGCGCTGTTCTCGAAGGCCGCCGTCTGCGAACCGCGACAGGCCGACGCTCCGCAAGCGCCTGCGTGATGAGCGATGCGCAGCTCGATCGGCCGGTACGAGAGCTCCAGATCCTGAAGCGGCCGGCCGATGTCGCGGAGCCGATGCCGAACAGCAAGCGCGCGCGCTCGTTGCACAGGGCCAGCAGCCCCATCGTCGTCGATGACCAGCTGCGCGTGCGGGCTCGCGTCGAATGCGCGCTGCGAAATACGCAGTCGTGAGCCACCGCGGACACTCCTGTCGTCCTCGTCCTCCCAGGTGACCCATGATGGCGCAGCCGGTCGCGCCAGTTCTCCTTGGCCACCTTCCTGAAAAGGCGACGCCGCAGATCGATCGGCGCGAACAGCTCGGGATGCGTCGAGCAGCATCTCGGCCTTGCCGAGAAACAGCACGCCGTCGTCGGCCAGCGCGAAATGCAGCCGTGCGAGGATGCGCCCCTGCGCCTCGGTGTTGAAGTACATGAGCGTGTTGCGGCACATCAGCAGGTTGACGCGCGAGATCGGCGCGTCGTGAATCAGATCGTGGCGGCCGAAGATCACCGACCGCCGCAGTTCCTTGTCGAAGATGTACCGGTCGCCGTCCCGTGCGAAGTATCGTCTCGCGGCAGCGCCGGCGGGACCGCCGCAACCTGCTTCTCGGTATAACTCGCGGCGCGCGCCTGATTCAACGCGTGCTCGTCGATGTCGGTCGCGTACATCTTTCACGCGCTCGCGCAGCGCCTCGCGGCCGAGCGCCTCCGCGAGCAGCATCGCGATGCGTGTAGGCCTCTTCCCCGGACGCGCAGCCGGCGCTCCACACGCGAACAGCGCCGCCATTGGCGGCGAGCAGCTGGAAGCAACTCGTCCGCGCAGATAGGCCCACGCAGGTTCGTCGCGGAAGAACGCCGTGACGTTGATCAGAATCGCGTTGAACAGCTGCGCGAACTCCTCGGGGTGCACCTCGAGGTAGTCGCTGATAGTCGCTGAACCCCTCGACGTGGACGACGTGCATGCGCCGTTGCAGACGACGCATGAGGCTGGCGGGCTTATAGGCCGTGAATTCGAAACCGCGCGTTCGTCTCAGATAGGCGAGCAGCGCGTCGAAGGTCTGATGCGTCGCCTCCGTGCTCATACGCTCTTGGACAGGTCGAGAAGCTTCGCCGCAATCTGATCGAGGGGAAGCACGAAGTCGATCGCGCCGGTGTCGATGGCCGCCTGGGGCATGCCGAAAAATGCCGAGCTCTCCTCGTCCTGCGCGATGGTCGTACCGCCCGATGCCTTAATCGCCGTGACGCCGCGCGCGCCGTCGCGGCCGGTTCCTGTCAGCACCACGGCGATCGCCGGCGGGCACATTGCGGCCGCCGACTCGAAGAGCCTGTCGGCGGACGGTCGAAGGTGATGGACCGGTTCGGCGCGGGTGAGGCCGATCGTGCCGTTGAGCCCGACCTCCAGATGATGCGCGGCGCGCGCGAGATACACAACGCCGGGAACGAGGCGCTCGGGCCCGAAGACGTGCTTCACGCGAAGGCCGGTATGTCGGCCGAGAATTTCGGCGATCAGACTGCGATGGTTAGGATCGATATGCTGCACGATCGCGATCGGCAAGGGAAAGCTCGCGGGCAGTTCGGCGACGAGCGACATGAGCGCGGAGAGGCCGCCCGCCGACGCCGCGACAACTACCACCCGGAATTCTGGGAGTGCCGAAACATCGGGGAGTTCCACTTGCCACCTCGGCCTGCATTTCGCAGGCGTGTCATCTACCGTATCACGCCCGGGCGAGCGGCGGCGCGCTTGAACGCCGCGGCACGCTGTACGCGCTTCTGCGCTGCGCTCGCGCGTTTCCCTCGCGCTGCTCACGGCCCGTCGAGCCCGTTCGCGGACAGTGCGGCCAAGTGTCCTGGTTCGATCGGAGTCCCTGGCCAATGCGAGTCTATATGCACGATCGTCGTTGTTCATGGCCCCACCTCATGGCTTCGGTGAGAGCGGGCCCGGAGATGGAGGACGCACCAGCAGACTAAGCGCTCAGGAAAGCTTGTCGAGCCTACGCCCTTTCGTCAGTCGTGTCACGTCAATACGCACGGACTTTGCAACAGCGTCCGCATGGCTCATCATGACGTGATAGTGATCGGCGCCTCGAGCGGCGGGGTGGAAGCGCTCTCGAAAGTGCTCGGCGGCTTACCTGCGGACCTTGCCGCGGCTGTGTTCGTCGTGCTTCACGTCAACCCCGACGCGCCGAGTTACCTGCCCGCCATCTTGAACCGTGTCGGCCGGCTCCCCGCCGCGCACGCTGTCGATCAGGAGCCGATCCGCCGCGGCCGCGTCTACGTGGCGCCGCCCGGGATGCAGACCTACGTGCACCGCGGTCGTATCGCGGTACGGCGCGGCCCGGTCGAAAATCTGCACCGGCCGGCCATCGATCCGCTGTTCCGCACGGCAGCTCACCATTACGGTCCACGCGTGGTCGCCATCGTGCTGAGCGGGGCGCTGGACGACGGGGCAGCCGGACAGTTGTCGGTGAAGCGCGCCGGCGGCGTCGCCATCGTGCAGGATCCTGACGACGCGGCGTTCCCTTCGATGCCAATGCACGCGCTCGAACGCGCCCACCCGGACTTCTGCGTACCTGTGGATCAAATCGGCGCGCTCGTCGTCGAGCTGGTGGCGAGCGGCGCGGAAGAAGCCCTGCCGGGCGAAGTGGCGCTTGAAACAGTCGAGGAAGCGCCGTCGCCCCAGGCGGCGCACGCGTCGGAAGAGCTAGGCCCGGCCGCGGGCATCACGTGCCCCGACTGCAGTGGCGCGCTGTGGGAGATTCACGAAGGAAGCAGCGTCCGCTACCGCTGCCGTGTCGGCCACGCGTACTCCGAGGAAGCGATCGCCGTGGCGCAGGAAGCCTCGGTTGAACGCGCGATGTGGACAGCCCTGCGCGCGGTCGAAGAACGGGTCGCGCTGCTCGAGAAGCTCGCGGACCAGGCGGAGCGGCGCGGGCAGAGCGGAGTGGCTGGTGTGTTTCGCGAGCGGGCCAATGCGGTCGGCCAGGATGCCGAAACAATTCACACTCTCATCCTCGCGGGTCAGGCCGCCGAACCGGTTGGACGGCAAAGCAGCGCTTGATCGCCTGGCCCCTTGCGCGCGCCGATCCGGTGCGCTAGCATGGCCTCCTGCTTCAAATATAAATCAACGTGCCGGTGCACGTGGGCCGCAAGGTGAATACATCTCCGAACGCGTTGCCGAGGACCGAACCACACGTCCTGGCGCTGCTCGTGGATCGTGACGACGACACGCGGCGCATGTACGCGGAAGTCCTCCGCCAGGGCGCGTGGACGATCGAGGAAGCGTCCGACGGCCGCGAGGCGTTGGCAAAGGCGATCGCGCGGCGCCCTGAGGTCGTCATCACGGAAACGCGGCTGCCAGGCATCAACGGCTTCGATTTATGCGGGCTCCTGCGGCGCGACGCGACGACGCGGGAGATTCGCGATCGTCGTCGTGACGGCCGACGCATACCCGGCGGACCTGCAGCATGCCCGCGAGGCCGGCGCCGACGCGGTGCTGGTCAAGCCGTGTCTCCCTGACCATCTCGCGCGCGAAGTGATCCGTATCCTTCAGACATCACGGGCTCTTCAAGCTCGCGGCACCGTGGTGCACGAACGCGTGGTGGCGCAGATCTCGCGCGCAAAAACGCTGGTCACGCAGGCACGTGAAACGAAGCGGCAGGTGCTGAGCCGCGCGCATCAGCGCCACGATACGACGACGCCGCCGATTACGCCGCCGATGCTCGTCTGCCCGCAGTGCGATCAGGCGCTGACGTACAAACGCAGCCACGTCGGTGGCGTGAGCGCGCGGCATACCGAGCAATGGGACTATTTCGAGTGCCCAACCGGTTGCGGCAGCTTCCAGTATCGTGAGCGCACGCGCAAGCTGCGCAAGGTCCTATAGCGGAAATTCGACGACAAGATCGATGAAGGCGTCGACCAGAACGCGGTCGCGCCAGCCGGAGCGCACCTCTTCGCCGATCATCTCGTACGCCCGCTGACGCGGCAGCGGCTGCCGGTAAGGCCGCTCGCTCGTCAGCGCGTCGTACACATCCACCAATCCGACGATTTGTGCGAGCAGTGGCACCGCGCCGCTGCGCAAGCCATCGGGATAGCCGCTGCCGTCGAGCCGTTCGTGATGATGGCGCACGATCGGCCGCACGCTCCTCAACGACTTCAACCCGGCGCACAGCGCGTCCCCCACGATCGGATGCTCGCGCATCACGCGCGATTCGTTGGGGTCGAGCGCGCCTCCCTTCAGCAGGACGCGGTCGGGCACGGCGATCTTGCCGATGTCGTGCAGGAACCCTCCCCGTTCGAGCGCGCCGATATCATCGGCGTCCAGACCGATCGAGCGGCCGAGAGCGCTGGCATAGCGCGCGAGCCGCTGACAGTGTCCCCGCGTGCACGGATCGCGCGCTTCGATCGTGGCCCCAAGACCCAGAATGACGGTTTCCGCCGATTCGAGCTCGTCGGTGTAGCGCTTCAAGCGGACTAGCGAGCGGATGCGGGCATGGAGTTCGGCGGCGTCGAATGGCTTCGTGAGGAAGTCATCCGCACCCGCGTCGATGGCCTCGAGCCGGTCGGCGTGCTCGATCTGCGACGTGACGAAGACGACCGGGATCAGCCGGGTAGCCGCATGCTCTTTCAGCCGGCGGCACAGCACCAGCCCAGCGTTGCGAACCACGAGATCGACGACCACGAGGTCGGGTGGATGCTCCACGCATGCGGCGAACGCTGTATCGCCCGCCGACACAAACGAGGGAACGTGCCCTTCATGTGTCAGGATACGCCGCAGAAAACGGCGCGCTGATCTCATCATCAACCGCGACGAGAATTCGGACAGCTACCACAGCCGCAGAACGTGCAAGACGAAGGCCCGCGAGGTCAGCCGTTACATGTTACGCTGACAAAAATCGTTGCTGAGCTATGACGGAGGGGACGGAATGCGACAGATTGGAAGGCGAGTGGCGTTGCTGGCACTGATGACGGTGAGCGCGAACGGCGTGCTCTATGGCCAGGCGTCCATCAAAGAAAGTCGGCGGATCGAAGAAGCGGCGACGGTGTTGAAAGAAATTCACTCGGTGCCGGACAAGGACATCCCACAGGACCTCTGGGACAAGGCGGCCTGCGTGCTCGTCGTGCCGTCCTTGAAAAAGGCGGCGTTCGTGGTCGGTGGCGAATATGGCAAAGGCCTTATGAGCTGCCATCACAACGGCGAATGGACCGCTCCGATCTTCATGCAGATCGGCAAAGGCAGCTGGGGGCTGCAATTCGGCGCGCAGTCGATCGACCTCGTGCTGCTCGTGATGAACGAGACGGGCATGCAGAAGCTGCTCGGGAACAAAGTATCGCTCGGCGCCGAAGCATCAATCGCCGGCGGTCCAATCGGACGCGATGCGCGCGCCGCGACCGACGCGCAGCTGAAGGCCGAGATCCTTTCGTATTCGCGAACGCAGGGTCTCTTCGCCGGGGTGAATCTCTCGGGCGGGGTCGTGAAGGCCGATCCCGACGACAACCAGGATCTCTATGGCGCCAGCGTCACGCCGAAGAACGTCTTGATCGAAGCCTCCGTTGCTGCACCCGGCGTGATGCAGCCGTTCATGGAGGAGTTGCGGAAAAGGAGCCGGTAGTGGCGAGTCGGTAGTCGGTCATGAACCGACTACCGACCCCGCGATTTCAGATTAGCGACTCCTCTTCCGATCCGCTGCGGCGGGCCGTGCCGACCGCGAGGTGCTCCGCCGCATGCCGCGCCGCGGCGCTTCTTCCTCTTCTTCTCCGCCTTCGGCCGCAGCCTGATTGACGAACCCTTCCGCCAGCTCCGTCAGCTTCAGATCGGTTTCCTTCTCCTCTTCAAGCGTCTGTTCGAGCAGCGACGCCACTTCGTCTTGTCCGAGCATGGTCGCCCAGGTCCGAATGGTGCCGTACGAGGCGATTTCGTAGTGCTCGACCTTCTGCGCCGCGGCAATCATGACGGCGTCGCGTACCGCGTCTTCGTCGGCGTCGCCGATCATGTCCTCGCCTTCGGCGATCAGGTTCTGCATCCCCTTGCACTTTTTCCTCTTGGCGGGCACGCCGAGGTGTTCGAAGGCTTGCTCGAGTCGTTCGATGTGCTCTTCGGTTTGGCGCAGATGCTCTTCGAACGCTTCCTTGAGTTCTTCAGAAGTCGCTTTCTTCGCCAGCTTCGGCAGCGCCTTCGTCAACTGCTTCTCCGCATCGTAGATGTCTTTCAGCTCGTCCTGCAGCAGCTCGCCCAACGTGTCCATGCTCGCCATGGTCGATTCCTCCACAACAAAGAATTAGTGTTCGCGCAGACGGATGACGCGTAGCAAGAGTTGTGCGCGATGACGTCCGCGCCAACCGCGCTGCAATGTACGAAGCCGTCGCGACGCGGACGACGCGCGTCGCGAGGCCCTACAGTTTGCGGCACGGACGCGCTGGATCGGCATACAACGTGCACCTTACGGCGGTGACGCAATCGGCGTTGTTGAGAGATGGCAACGCGAATTTTTTTGGGAGGAAAAAAGCTCATGCGTTTAATCCGCTCGATCGGATGCGCAGCGGCGTTCACGGCGCTCATCGCGCTGACCGCACCTGCTGCTCATGCAGACGAAGCCAACAAGCTCACGTACCTGACCTTCAGCGGTCCGGTGCAGATACCCGGCGCAACGCTCGCCGCCGGCACGTACATGTTCAGACTCGCCCACAGCCAAGCAAACCGCCACATCGTGCAGATCTTCGACAAAGACGGCAGCAAGCTTTTTGCGACGCTGCTCGCCATTCCCGACAAGCGCATGGATCCACCGAACAAGAACATCGTGCTCTTCGGGGAACGTCCCGCCGGTTCCGCGCAAGCGATCAAAGCGTGGTGGTATCCGGGCGACAGCTACGGCGACGAATTCGTCTATCCGCGATCACAGGCGATCAAGATTGCGAAGAACGTGCATCAGCCGGTGCTGTCGATGGACGATGAAGGCTCGTCCGATCGCGCGAAGATGAAGGGCGCCAAGATCGGCCGCGTGAACGAGAACGGCGAAGTCGCCGCGAACGAATCGAATACCGAGAACGACACGCGCGCGACGACCACGGATACTTCCAAGGACAAAGCCTCGAAGATTGGACACGAGGTCAAGTCGACGATGGCCAAGGCCGGCAATAAAGTGAAGTCCGCGGTCAAGGGCACGCCCGAAGCGACCGGCACTTCAGGAACGACGGAGACCAACAACGCGACGACCTCACGCCGGCATCTGCCGCGGACGGCGAGCAACCTGCCGCTTGTGGTCCTGCTGAGCGGGCTCGCGTTCGCAGGTGCGGCAAGCGCGCGTCAGCTCCGCAAACGCGCCGCGGATCACGCGTAATAGATCGCGACATGCGCTTTACGACGATCGTGACGCTCGCAGTATTGGCCGTCACGATCGTCGTCTGCGCTCAGCAACCGGCGCCGACGTTCCAGAGCGCCTCGACTGAGCTGGTGGTGCTGCCGGTCACCGTCACCGACAAACACGGCCAGCTCGTCACCGACTTGTCGCGCGGTCAGTTCACTGTCTTCGACAACGGTCGCCGACAGGACGTTGGCCTGTTCTCGGCCGAGGACACGCCCGTCACGATCGGACTCGTCATCGACAACAGCGCCAGCATGCGGCCCAAGCTCGGCGAAGTGGTCGCGGCGGCACTCGCCTTCGCCAACGCGAGCAATCCGCACGACGAGCTCTTCACGCGCGTCTTCGACGATGACGTTCGCGATCCGCTGGCCGCACAATCGATCTCGACGAGCGATACCGCTGCGCTGCAGACGGCGCTCTCAGGGCTCGTCCCGGACGGCCGGACCGCGCTCTATGACGGCCTGGTCGCCGGGCTGACGCGAGCGGCGGAGGGCAAACAAGCGCGGAAGGTCCTCGTGCTCATCAGCGATGGCGGCGACAATGCCAGCGGCGCGACGCAATCCGACGTGCTCGCGAAAGCCCGTGCGGCCAACGTCACCATCTACACCATCGGGCTCTTCGATCGAGACGATGGCGATGCGAACCCCGGCATCCTGAAGGCGCTCGCCGAGGCCACAGGAGGCGAGCGGTTTCTGCCGCGTTCAGCCGGGCCGCTCATTACCGCATGCGCACACATCGCCCGCGAGATCCGCAGCGGTTACACAATCGGATACGTGCCGCCGGATCGCGACGGCGCCTTCCATCGCGTCAGGGTGCAGGTTGAATCCGACGCGTCACGCAAACTGATTGTCAGAACCCGGCCAGGCTATTTCGCCGCCGGTGTCGTCACGAGGCGGTGACGTCGTGCTGAACCGCGAAGTGCTTCGGTGGATCGAACGGAGTCTGTGGGTTGTTGGCGTGGTGCTCGCACTGTGGTGCGCGGTGGTGCTCGCGGAAGCGCGTCGCACGCGGAACATGCCGGTGCCGGCGCCCTCGGCAGCGACCTCGACGTCGCTGCCCGGGGATTCCGCTGAGCCGCCCGACACGACGACAAACACGTTCCGTCCTCCGGCCGCCGGTACGTGGGTTGCTCGCCTCGAAGCGCCGAGCATTAAGCTCGCCGCAACCGTCCTCGAGGGCACCGACGACCGCACGTTGGCTCGCGGGGCGGGTCATATCGAGGAGACCGCATTTCCCGGGCAACCCGGCAACCTCGGAATCGCGGGCCATCGCGACACGACGTTCCGTCCCGTTAGACGAATCAAGGTCGGCGACCCGCTGGTTGTCACCACTCCCGACCACATCTATCAATATCGAGTAACGAAGACGTTCATCGTGGGGCCCGACGATGTGTATGTGCTCGATCCGGCCGATCATCCGACGCTCACGCTCGTGACGTGCTATCCGTTCGAATTCATCGGGCACGCGCCGAAGCGCTTCATCGTGAGCGCGGATCTGGTGAAAGACGAGAACAGGGCTGCCAAGTAAAGTTATCGCGTCTTCGTCACCACGACAGAAAAGGCACCGCTGTTGTCGCCGATCTCGTTGTCGTTGACGCCAAGCATCAAACGCCCGTCGGCTGGCATGGTGATCGGCTGTGCGTTCGATCCGATCGGGAACGCGGCGCTGCCGCCGACCTTGCCGATCAGCCCGCCGGCCGGCATCACCGGCACCGGAAAGGATGGATTGCGCACGCTGCCGTTGCCGTCGGGACCGGCGTTCTGCTCCTGATTCCCGCCGAAGTTGATCTGTCCCGTCGTTCGGAACGCCACGCGGTCGCCTTTTTTGACGTCGAGGCCGGTGTCGTTCCACTGCTGATTGGCATTCACCTGCACCGCCCCCGGCTGCGATTGACCGGACGTGCCGACCGCGGCTCCTGCGCCCGAATAGTTGAACGCGGTGCGGGCGCTCTGCGGATTGAGATAGATGCGGCTGACCTGATTGATCGGGATGTCGCGCTGCGATCCGTTCTGGTCCTTCCATCGCACGGTGTCGCCGCCGACCAGGTTGACCAACGTGCCCTGCTCCGTCTGCCCGCTGCGCAGGGCGAGCAGCTGGCCGCTCGGCGGGAGCGCAGACAGTTCGGACGGTTGCGGCGCGCCGCCGACGAAATCGATGACGGCGACCTGATCGACCGGGAACGTCATCTCCTTGCCGTCGTCGGCGCCGAGATTCAGCATCCCGTTGATCAGATTTTCGCGGGAGTCGGTGTGGAACACGACCGGGCCGCTCTTCCGTTCACCGTCGGTCAGGATGAAAGTCGCGCGTTCGGTTGCCGCGAACGCGTAACCGGCGGCACATGCAACGAGCGCGACGGTCGAGATGAGCCGGCGAAACATCGAAGGCCTCCTTCTGCTCAGTTGTGACGTGACGCGCACATCGCGTCGCGTCACGAAAGAGCAAAAGGCAAACCAGAAGCGCCGGTTGAGCTAAAACTTGAAGCCGACGCCGACCTGCACGCGCTGTGTGTTCACGCCGGTGTCGTTCTCGATCTGGCCGGTGCGCGCAAAGATGCGTCCGTAGCGGTACGTGAGGTCCACGAAGTACCGATGCTTGAACGGCATCGTCGCACCGCCGCCGATCATCAGGAAGGGTTTCGTCAGAGTGCCGGCGAGATCGGTGCCGAGCACCACGAGATCGCCATTGGTCACGTCGACGCCGTTGATCGAAAAATTGGTCCGGGTCTTCACGTTTGCGGCGCCGAACCCGAGCATCACGTACGGATCCCAGCGGCCGCGCGCCATCAATCGATACCGGCCCCCGACGTCGAAGTACACCGCGCGTTGAACGAGGCTCGTGCTCGCGCCGATGGCGTTTGCGATCAGCTGCGCGCGGTCGTCGAGCGCGGAAGAGGCGACGTTCGCCATGCGGCCGGTTTCAAAGAACAGGTCCCAGTCGTCGTTGAAGCGATAGTCGAGCTCGCCGCCGAATGCGCTGCTCGACTTGTGACCCAGCGTGGCGGCGACATTGAATTGCGCCGAGAAACGGCCGTCGGGATCGGCGGCCTTGGTCTGCGCCCCGGCGACACCGGCGCCGGTGAACAGACCGAGCACACACAGGAGCGCAAGCGTGGCGAAGCGCGTCATCGACAAACCTCCGTTGAACCGCACTGATTGATGTCGAGCTGAATCCTGTCGCGGAAGGGGCTGGGAACCTGCCGCTCAACCGAGGAGAGGCATTGAGTATAACATGCAACCGCTGGTATTCTGGACCGGATCGATGATGAACGACGCGGACGCCGCAGCGGTCGGAATGGACGCACACGTGATGCCTGAACCGATCGATGAGGCTGGGCTCGCGGTCAGTGTCGCGGAATCAGACGCGCCGCCGCTCGAAGTGCCTGAAACCCACACGCAGTCCACTGCACTGCCGTCCACCGCGTCTACGGTGCCCTCCACGGTCACCGAGGTTCAGGAAGTCGAACCCATCAGCCCATGGTCGCGCATCGGCCGCGAGATATTGTCCGGGCTGCAGACGCTGGTCTCGGCGGCCGTCTACGCCACGCTCATCGTGACCTTCGGGTTTCAGGTGGCGCGCGTCGACGGCCTCAGCATGGCGCCGACGCTCGAAGATCACGATCGCCTGATCGTCAACAAGCTGGTCTACGAGCTCGGCGACCCGCGTCCCGGCGACATCGTGATGCTGTACTACCCGCTCAACCCGGAGAAGATGTTCGTGAAGCGGGTGATCGCGAAGGAAGGCGACACCGTCCGGATCGTCGATGGCCGCGTCTACGTGAACGACATTCCGCTGCACGACGACTACGTGCCCGCCGAGTTCCGCAGCCACGACGACTGGGGCCCGAAGATCGTTCAGCAGGGCTACTACTTCGTCATGGGCGACCACCGCAACAACAGCTCCGACAGCCGCCACTGGGGCCCCGTGCCCAAGAAGTACATCGTCGGCAAGGTAAAGGTCCGCTGGTGGCCGCTTCAGGACGCGCGAATCTTCTTAGAACTTAGAACTGAGAACTCAGAGCTGAACGCTGAGAACGCGTCTTGCGGATGCGGACGCATGCCTGCACAGCATCCAAAGGACCTGCGTCAGCGCGTCTTTGAGTTCGCGCGTGACGTCGTCGTGTTTGCGCGCGACTTGTCGAAAGAACCTGGCGTTGTGCGTAATATCTCGTGGCAGCTCGCCTCGGCGGCGACATCGTCGGGCGCGAATCTGGAGGAGGCGAAATCTGCCTATTCCCGCCGAGACTTCGCGGCAAAGAACGCCGTCTCGCTGAAAGAAATGCGCGAAGCGCGACCGAAGATGCCGTCTCAGTTCTCAGTTCTGAGTTCTTCCTCGTGCAGTTCCCGCAGCTTGAACTTCTGAATCTTGCCTGACGCCGTCATCGGAAACTCGGTGACGAACCGCACGTGCTTCGGCACCTTGAATTTGGCAACCGCGTCGGCGCACCAGGCCACGAGCTCCGTCGGCGCTCGCCGCACGCTCGGTCTTCAGACGCACGGCCGCCGCGACCACCTCCCCGAAGAACGCATCAGGCAATACCGTAGACATACGCGTCGGCAACCGCCGGATGCTCGCGCAGGCAATCCTCGATCTCCTTCGGCGCGATGTTCTCGCCGCCGCGGATGATCAGATCCTTGATGCGGCCGGTGATCCGGATGTAGCCGTCCGGCATCCATGCTCGCCTCGTCGCCAGTGTGCAGCCAGCCGTCGGCGTCGATCGCGGCGCGCGTCGCCTTCGGGATTGTTGTAATAGCCCTTCATCACGTTGTAGCCGCGGCAGCACAGCTCGCCGCGCTCGCCTGCCGCGACCGGCATGCCGCGTCGCCGGATCGACAATCTTCACCTCGAGCTCGGGCAGCACCATGCCGACCGTCTGCGACCGCTGCTCGATCGACGCATCGCGCGGCGTCATCGTGATGCCCGGCGACGATTCGGTCATGCCGTAGGCGATCGTGATTTCCGGCAGGTGCATGTCGGTCATGACGCGGCGCATCAGCGGCTCGGGGCACAGCGCGCCCGCCATGACGCCGGTGCGGAGCGACGTCAGATCGAACCGGTCGAAGTCCGGCGCACTCCAGCTCCGCGATGAACATCGTCGGCACGCCGTAGAGCGCGGTGCAGCGCTCGCGATGAACCGTTTCGAGCACCCGCCGCGGGTCGAACGACTCGACCGGGCAGAGGCAGCGCGCCGTGCGTGATAGGCGCCGAGCACGCCGATGACGCAGCCGAAGCAGTGAAACAGCGGCACGCAGAGGCACAGTCGATCGCGCGGCGTGTAGCCGAGCGACCGCGCCGAGCGCGTAGCCGTTGTTGACGATGTTGCGGCTCGAGAGCATCACGCCCTTGGGAAAGCCGGTCGTCCCCGACGTGTACTGCATGTTGATCACGTCGTCGACCATCACCGATCGCGACTTCGCGCGTCGAGCTCGGCGTCGGAGATCGCGCGTGCCGAATGCCGAAGCGCGTCGAGCGGCATGATGCCGTCCGGTGGCGCGTCGCCGATGTAGATGATGCGACGGAGAGCGGGAATTCGTCCGGCGAGCGCGCCGATCGCGCTTGAGCTCCGCGACGTAGTCGACGTCGCGAAACCCGCGGATCGTGACGAGCGTCGCGGCGTCGCTCTGGCGCAGCAGGTAGTCGATGTCGCGCGCGCGCAGCGACGTGTTGGCGGTGACCAGGATCGCGCCGATTTTCGCCGCGCGCAAACTGCAGCGACGATCCACTCGGGCACGTTCGTCGCCCAGACGACGACGCGTTCGCCGCGCTCGACGCCGAGCGCCATCAGGCCGCGCGCGATCGTGCGCGCTTCTTGCTCGAGCGCCGCAATGTGTAACGTGGTCCGGGCCGTAGAGGAGCGCGTCGCGATCGGGCAGGTCGCGCGACAGCTGCGTCAGCAGATCGCCGACCGTCACGTCCCGGTAGGGCGGAGGGCTCATGCGCGGGCCGCAGTATACTGTTCAGTCGTGGCCCGACCCGTGTACCGTGCTCATCGCGTCGCCCGACCTGTTACCGGCACTCGTCGAACGCATCAGCGACGGATCGACCGAACTGCTCACCTTCACCGACGCCGACGCGCTGCGCGCGCTCGAAGCGATCACCGAACGGCGGCCGGCGGTCGTCGCGCTCGAGCGGCTGTTCGCGGCGACGCCGCGCGGCGCCGCGCTCATCAACCGCATCAAAGCCGACCCGACGCTCGAACAATCCGAGATCCGCGTGGTTGCGCACGACAGCGACTACTCGCGGGTCTCGCCGCCGTCGATCGGGCGACGGCAGCGGCGGCGGCGGGACGGCGGCGGCGACGGCGCCCGCGGTCGCCGCGCAGCCGCTCGATCAGCGCGGCACGCGCCGCGCGCCGCGCGTCGAGGATCGCCGGCAAAGTCGAGATGCTCATCGACGGCAACGCGGCGGCGCTCGTCGACCTGTCGATCGTCGGCGCGCAGGTCGTGTCGCCGACGATCCTGAAGCCGAATCAGCGGGTGCGGATCGCGCTTCACCGACGATCTCGGCACGATGCGGTTCAACGCGCCGGTCGCCTGGGCGTCGTTCGAGATCCCGCCGAAGAGCGGCCCGCGTACCGCGCCGGCATCGATTTCGTCGACGCCGATGCGCGATCGCTCGACGCGTTCTGCACGAAGCATCGCGCGTCTAGCACACAGCGCAGTCGCGCGTCGAGGACCTAGACGCGCAGTTTCAGATCGGCCTTCTGCAGGACGTCGTCTCGCAGGATCGTGTCGTCGCGCTCCGAGCCGGTCGACACGATCGCGGCGCGGCACGCCGGTCACCTCCTCGAGCCGCGCGATGTAGCGGCGCGCCGCCTCCGGCAGATCGTCGAACCGCCGGACGCCGCGGTCGGCGTCGTCCAGCCCGGCATCGATTCGTACACCGGCTCGCACGCGGCGAGCTGCGCGACGTCGCGACGGGAACTCGGTGAGCGTGCGGCCGCCGCAGCGTGTACGCGGTGCAGATGTCGATGCGCTCGAGGCCGTCGAGCACGTCGAGCTTGGTCAGCGCGAGCGCGTCGAGGCCGTTGATGCGCGCGCCGTAGCGCACCGCGACCGCGTCGAACCAGCCGCAGCGGCGCGGACGGCCGGTCACCGCGCCGTACTCGTTGCCGCTCTCGCGCAGCCGGTTGCCCATCTCGCCGGACAGCTCGGTCGGCAGCGGCCCTTCGCCGACGCGCGTCGTGTACGCCTTCGACCACGCCGAGCACGCGCGCCGATCGCGCGCGGCGGGATGCCGAGGCCGGTGCAGACGCCGCCGATCGACGCGTTCGACGAGGTGACGTACGGATAGGTGCCGTGATCGATGTCGAGCAGCGTGCCCTGCGCGCCCTCGAACAGGATCGACTTGCCCGTCGCGCATCGCCTCGGCGAGCAGCAGCGACACGTCGCGCATCCATCGGCCGCATGCCGCTCGCGCGTAGCGCAGCAGCTGGTCGAGCACCGGCTGCCAGTCCATCGTGCTGTCCTGCACGAGCCGGTTGCGCGCGGTGACGTTGTCGCGGACGTTCTGCTCGAGCCCCGTCGGGTCGGCGAGGTCGCCGACCCGGATGCCGCGGCGCGCGATCTTGTCCTCGTACGCCGGCCCGATGCCGCGCGACGTCGTGCCGATCTTCCGCTCGCCGCGCCGCGCCTCGGACAGCAGGTCGAGCTCGCGGTGATACGGCAGGATCAGGTGCGCCTTGTCGCTGACGACGAGCCGGTCGCCGACGTCGATGCCGTTCCTCGTCAGCTCGTCGATCTCGGCGAACAGCGCCTGCGGATCGACGACGACGCCGTTGCCGATGACGCAGGTGACGCCGGGATGCAGGATGCCGGACGGGATCAGCCGCAGGACGAACTTCGTGCCGTTGACGTACACCGTGTGGCCGGCGTTGTGTCCGCCCTGGTAGCGCGCGACGATCGAGAAATGCGGCGTCAGCAGGTCGACGATCTTGCCCTTGCCTTCGTCGCCCCACTGCGCGCCCAGCACTGCTAGATTCATGAGTAGTCTCAGTCACGAGCCGTCAAGGATTAAGATTCTACTGACCAGTCACGAGCCACCAGTCACGAGCACAGCCACTCAGACTAGCCACTTGACATGATTCTCCTCGACGGCACTCCCTCACGCTCGACCAGCTGCTCGCGATCGCCGATCGCGGCGAGCCGGTCGCGCTCGCGCCGACGCCGCGCGCGATCGCGTGCGCGCGTCGCGCGCCGTCGTCGAGCGACGAGGCGCGCGGCGACGAGCCGGTCTACGGCATCAACACCGGCTTCGGCTCGTTCGCCGACGTCAAGATCGCGCCCGACGCGCTCGAGGCGCTGCAGCTGAACCTGCTGCGCAGCCACGCCGCGGGCGTCGGCGATCCGCTGCCGGCGCGCGCCGTGCGCGCGACGATGGCGCTGCGCGCGAACGTGCTCGCGAAGGGATTCTCCGGCATCCGCGTCGACACGCTCGAGGCGCTGATCGCGCTGCTGAACGCGCGGCGTGCACCCGCGCGTGCCGTCGCGCGGATCGGTCGGCGCGAGCGGCGATCTCGCGCCGCTCGCGCACCTCGCGCTCGTGCTGATCGGCGAAGGCGAAGCGCTCGACGATCGAGCGGCAGCGCGAGCGACGCCTGGCGCAGCGCGTGCGCACGTCGGGCGCGGAGGCGCTGGCGCGCGCCGGCCTGGCGCCGATCGTGCTCGGGCCGAAAGAAGGGCTCGCGCTCATCAACGGCACGCAGCCGTCGACGGCGGTGCTCGCGCTGGCGCTGGCCGGCGCCGAGCGGCTCGCGCGCGCGGCCGACATCGCGGCCGCGCTGTCGATCGACGCGCTGCGCGGATCGATCCACCCGTTCGAGGCGCGCATCCACGACGCGCGGCCGTTCGCGGGCAGCGGACGTCGGCGGCCAACATCGAGCGCGCTGATGCGCGGCAGCGGCATCAACCAGTCGCACGAGCACTGCGGCAGGGTGCAGGACGCCTATTCGCTGCGCTGCGCGGCGCAGGTGCACGGCGCCGACGCGCGACGCGCTGCGCTTCGTCCGCGAGACCGTCGACGATCGAGGCCAACAGCGCCACCGACAACCCGATGGTGTTCGCCGACACCGGCGACATCGTCTCGGGCGGCAACTTCCACGGCGCGCCGATCGCGCATCGCCGCCGACCTGCTGGCGGCCGCGCTCGTGCCGCTGGCGACGATCAGCGAGCGGCGGACCGATCGGCTGGTCAATCCGGCGCTCAGCGGGCTGCCGGCGTTCCTCACGCGCGACGGCGGCCTGCAGTCGGGGCTGATGATGGCGCAGGTGACGGCGGCGGCGGTCGCGTCGGAGCTGAAGACGCTCGCGCATCCGGCCGGCGTCGACACGATCCCGACGTCGGCGAACAAGGAAGACCACGTCAGCATGAGCATGACGCGCCGCGCTGAAGGCGGAGCGCGCGCGTGACGCGCGCGCGCGAGGTCGTCGCGATCGAGATCCTGTGCGCGTGCCAGGCGATCGATCTGCTCGCGCCGCTCGCGACGTCGCCGCCGCTCGCGCGCGTGCACGCGCTGCGTGCGATCGCGCGTGCCGACGCTCGACGACGACCGCCCGCCGGCGCCCGACATCGACGCGATCGCCGAGCTGATCGCGTCGCGCGCGTTCGAAGACGCGTGCGGCGGCGTAGTCAAGTGAAAAATATTTTCATTTTCAAATTGACAACGTTCGCGCCGCTTCTTAAGGTCTAGTCTTTCGCGTTCGCATCCGTTCATGACCACCGTCACCCGCATCATTCGAGCGCCGCGCGGCACGTCGCTGACCTGCAAAGGCTGGCCGCAGGAAGCCGCGCTGCGGATGCTGATGAACAATCTCGATCCCGACGTCGCCGAACGGCCCGACGATCTCGTCGTCTACGGCGGCTCCGGCAAGGCGGCGCGCAACTGGGAGGCCTTCGACGCGATCGTGCGCTCGCTGACGTCGCTCGAGCACGACGAGACGCTGCTCGTGCAGTCGGGCAAGCCGGTCGGCGTCTTCCAGACGCATCCCGGCGCGCCGCGCGTGCTCATCGCCAACGCGCTGCTCGTGCCGGCGTGGGCGACGTGGGAGAACTTCCGCGAGCTCGAGCACCGCGGCCTGACGATGTACGGCCAGATGACGGCCGGCAGCTGGATCTACATCGGCAGCCAGGGCATCGTGCAGGGCACCTACGAGACGCTCGCGGCCGTCGGCGCGCCGGCACTTCGGCGGCACGCTGTCCGGCCGGCTCGTCGTCACCGCCGGCCTCGGCGGCATGGGCGGCGCGCAGCCGCTCGCCGGCGACGATGAACGGCGCGGCGGCGCTCGTCGTCGAGGTCGATCCGCGAGCGCATCGCCCGCCGGCTCGCGACGCGCTACCTCGACGAGGCGACCGACAGCCTGGACGAGGCGCTCGACGCGGTCGGCCGGTGGACGCGCGACGGCGTCGGCGCGCTCGATCGGCCTGCGGGCGAACGCCGCCGACGTGCTGCCCGCGCTCGTCGCGCGCGGCGTCACGCCCGATGTGCTGACCGATCAGACGTCGGCGCACGATGCGCTGAACGGCTACGTGCCGAACGGCCTGTCGCTCGACGAGGCCGTGCGGCTGCGCGAGCGCGATCCGCAGGAGTACGTCGCGCGCTCGATGGCACGCGATGGCCGAGCACGTGCGCGCGATGCTCGCGCTGCAGCAGCGCGGCGCCGTCGACGTTCGACTACGGCAACAACATCCGCGCGCAGGCCGAACAGGCCGGCGTCGCCGAACGCCTTCGACATCCCCGGCTTCGTGCCCGAGTACATCCGGCCGCTCTTCTGCGAAGGCAAGGGTCCGTTCCGCTGGGCGGCGCTCTCCGGCGATCCGGACGACATCCGCGTGACCGACGATGCGGCGCTCGAGATGTTCGGACACGACGAGGCGCTCGTGCGCTGGATCCGCCTGGCGCGCGAGCGCGTGCGCGTTCCAGGGGCTGCCGGCGCGGATCTGTGGCTCGGCTACGGCGAGCGCGCGCGCTTCGGCCTGCGCATCAACGAGCTGGTGCGCGAAGGCGCGATCAAGGCGCCGATCGTCATCGGCCGCGATCATCTCGACACCGGATCGGTCGCGTCGCCCAACCGCGAGACCGAAGGCATGCGCGACGGCAGCGACGCGATCGCCGACTGGCCGATCCTGAACGCGCTGCTCAACGCGTCGAGCGGCGCGACGTGGGTGTCGGTGCACCACGGCGGCGGCGTCGGCATCGGCTACTCGCTGCACGCCGGCATGGTGATCGTCGCCGACGGCACGCCCGACGCCGACGAAAAGCTCGAGCGCGTGCTGACCTGCGATCCGGGCATCGGCGTCGTGCGCCACGCCGATGCCGGCTATCCGGAGGCGATCGCCGACCGCCGAGCGCGAAGGCGTGCGAATCCCGATGCGTGAGGACAGGCGAATGTTGACCGCCGCGTACCGACCCTGACGCGCCGCGTCGCCGCGGCGCTCGACGCGTCGCCGTCGCGCATTCCCGTCCTCCTCGGCGGCTGCGGCAGCGGCCGCACGACGCTGCTGCAGCAGCTGCGCGAGCGCCTCGGCCGCACGGCCGGCGCAGTACATCGACGTCGAGCGCACCGCGACCACGCCCGAGCGGTTCCTGCGCGCGATCGCCGCGGCGTCGCCGTTCCCGGTCAGCGACGGCGTCGCCGGCCGGCGCGCGCGCGGCGTTCGACGCGACGCTCGCGTTCTTCGCGACGCGCGCGCACGCGCGGCCAGCGAGCCGGCGACGTTCCTGCTCGACGAGTTCCTCGAGCTGCGGACGTTCGAGAGCTTCCCCGGCCTGCGCCGCGTGCTGCACGATCTCCTCGACGGCCTCGCGGCGAGCGGCAACCGCTTCGTGCTCACGAGCCGCTACGTCGCGCGCGCGCTGCGGCTGCTGCGCGATCGCTCGGCGCGCTTCGAAGTGATCCACATGCCGCCGCTCACCGCCGAGGACACGCTCGACATCCTCGGCCCGGCTGGCGCCGGCGGCGCGACGACGACGCGCACGACGCCGAGTACCTCGCGCGCACCGTGCAGGCGCTCGCCGACGGCCGGCCGGCCTACGTGCGCGCGCTCGCCGACGAGCTGACCGCGATGCGCGAGCACGGCGGCCGCCGGCAGCGGCGATCCGATCAGCGCGCTCGCCGCGCTGCTCGCGCCCGACGGCGCGGCTCGCCGAAGCAGTGCGGCTTCTGCTACGAGCTGCGCCTGCACCGCGCGCGCGGCTACGGCGCGCTCAAGGCGATTCTCGAGATCCTCGCGGAGGAAGAAGGGCTGACGCTCACCGAGATCTCGCAGCGGCTGCAGCGCACGCCCGGCTCGACCAAGGACTACCTGTCGTGGCTCGAAGACGTCGACCTCGTCGACGTCGCGGCAGAAGCGCTACAGCTTCACCGATCCGCTGCTGCGCGTCTGGGTGCGCCTGCACTGCCGCGCCGTCGGCGCCGACCGAAGACGACCTCGCGCGCGAAGTGCACCGCTACGCGCTGCCGCGCCTGCCGCCGCAGCCCGAGCCGACGCCGGCGACTCGCCGACGGCACGGACGCCGAGTCGTCGCGATCGGTGACCGACGAGTCGCAAGGCGTCGGGGCATCATCGAGATCGACTAGACGTGAGACGGAACTTGAGTCCTAGCTCCTATTCGAGTCTTGTCCAGCGCCGCGCCGCGCCGCCTCCTGCTCCGCTTCCTTCTTGCTCGGCCCGTCGCCGCGGCCGAGCGCTTCGCCGCTCGACGACCACCTCGACCTCGAAACTGCTTCCGGTGATCGGGACCGAGCGTGCCGACGAGCCGATACTCCGGCAGCGGCTGGTCGCGCGACTGCAGCAGCTCCTGCAGCGCCGACTTGTAGTCCTGCCCGGCGACGCGCCGTCGGCCGCAGCTCCGCGATCAGCGGCGCGAACTCGCGCGCGATGAACGCCCGCGCGTGCTCGATGCCGCCGTCGAGATAAATCGCCGCGATCAGCGCCTCGTAGCCGTCGGCGAGCAGCGCCTGCTTGTGGCGGCCGCCGGTCTTCTCCTCGCCGCGGCCGAGCAGCAGGTGATCGCCGAGGCTCAGCCGCTCGGCCTGCCGCGCCAGCGTCGTCGTCGACACGAGCGACGCCTTCGATCTTCGACTTCTGCCCTTCGTCGAACTCCGGGAAACTCGCGGAACAGCAGGTCGGCGATGACGAAGCCGAGCACCGCGTCGCCGAGAAACTCCATCGACTCGTTGTCGACGACGCCGCCGCTGACGTCCTCGTTGGCGCGCGACGTGTGCGTCATCGCGTGCTCGAGCAGCCCGCGATCGCGGAAGCGGTAGCCGATCGCGCGCTGCAGCGTCTCGAACTCGTCGCGCAGCCGCACGACCTGCGCCGTTCTGCAGCTCGGTGCGGTGGCTCTCGATGATCCGCCGCGCCTCGTCGGCGTCGCTCGGGATGCACGGAGATGCGGACCTCGCCGAGGCCGTTCGACCGACAGCGGAAACATCGACTGCGGCAGCGTCCGACGAGACGACCGACGGCACGCCGTGCGCCTCGAGCAGGCCGCGCACGATGCTGCGCCTCGACGTCGGACGTGCGTGCGGAAGATGACGACGAGGTCGGTCACGGCGTGAACGCGGACCTGGAGTGAGTCGCGGACGTCATCGCGTCTCGGCGAGCTCGCGGCTCAGCGTCGACGTCGACGCCGACGTCGTCGACCTTCAGCAGGATCATCGTCATGTCGTCGTGCTGCGGCGCGTCGCCGACGAACGCCTCGATCTCGCGCAGCATGCGCTCGCGCAGCTCGTCGGACGGCAGGTCGCGCGTGCGTCTCGACGAGCTGCGCCGAGCCGCGCCTCGCCGAAGCAGTCGTCGTGCCGCGTTCATCGCCTCGCTGATGCCGTCGGTGAAGAACAGGAAGAGATCGCCCGCGCTGCAGCGGCATCGTCTCCTCCTCGAGCAGCCGCTCGAACATCTCGCCGTTGTCGATCTTCAGGCCGAGCACCAGGCCGTCCGGCGCGAGAATGCTGCACGTCGCGCGGCTCGCCGCGCCCGGCCCGGGCAGGTAGATCAGCGGCGTGTGGCCGGCGCGCGCGTAGGTCATCGTCCGCGCGCGCAGATCGATGACGGCGTAGGTCATCGTGATGAAGCTGCGCGCGTCGAGGTGCTCGGCGATGATGCGGTTGGCCGCGATCAGCAGCTCGCGCGGCGACGTGTGGATCTCGGCTGAGCGACAGCACCAGCCCCTTCAGCTCCGCCATGTAGAGCGCCGCCGACGTGCCCTTGCCCGACACGTCGGCGATCAGCACGCCGAGCGCGGTGGTCGTCGAGCGGCAGGAAGTCGTAGTAGTCGCCGCCGACCTCGCGCGCCGGCACGCAGAGCGCCGTCACCGACAGGCCCGGCATCAGCAGCGGCCCCTGCGGCAGCAGCGACATCTGGATCTCGTGCGCGATGCGCAGCTCCTCCTCGAGCCGCTTCTTCTCCGCCGCCTGGCGCAGCAGATCCTCGATGCTGCGCGGTCATCGAGTTGAACGATCCGGCCAGCTCGCCGAGCTGATCTTCGCTCTTCACGGCGATCTTGTGCGTGAAGTCGCCCTGCCGCACGCGCTCGGTGCCGGCGAACAGCTCGTGCACCGATCCGGTGATCGACTTGGCCAGCGCGAGGCCGGCGACGAGCGCGATCGACCTCGATGATCAGGAACAGCGCGCCGATGACGAACAGCGACGAGCAGCAGCCCCTGGCCGAAGCTGCGGCCCGACGCATCCCTGCGCGGCCGACGAGATCCGATCGTAGAGCTCGGCGATGCTCAGCGCGCATCGTCACGACGCAGCGTGCCCGGTCGCGCCGGTCGTCCAGTCGCGGTACTCGATCAGGCTGGCAGGCTGTTGAGCAGGCCCGCGGCGCGAGCCGACGCCGCTCGCGCGCCGGTCGGATGCCGTCGCGGCCCGTCCAGCGGCGCGTTTCGCCGTCCTTGTTCAGCGCGCGCGCTGACGCTCTTCAGCTCGACGCCGGTGTCCTTGCCGCAGCTGCTGCCGGATCGCGTCGTTCGACGCAGCAGGTCGACGACGACGGCGTAGCGCCGGCCGCGGCGAGTCGGGAAACGCCACGGCGCGCACCAGCAGGTGCGTGTCTGGCGTCCGCTGCCGCCGTCGCGCGTGGTGCGTGTACGCGAGCACGCCGGAGAAGCCGGCGCAGTCGATCCATGCCGGAATCGTCGGCGGCGGATCGACGTGTGCCCACGGCCCGGCGATCGCCGGCGATCGACGGCACGGCTGATCGCGGCGCTCGACGTCGGCCGCCGGCGCGCGCGCACGCGCGGTCGACCGGCACGACCGCGATCGACATGTCCGGGATACTCGCGCGGCGACGTTCGCCTGCCGGCGCGCGATGATGCCCGCGACGTCCCGTCCGCCGCCGCGCTGAATCTCGAGCGCCGTGCTCTGCGCGAGGAAGCGCGCCTGCTCGCTCAGCGCGCGCAGCCGGCTCTGCACGAGATACGAGCTGAAGTTGTAGAACAGCAGGAAGCCGCACAGCAGAGAAGAACGCGACGATGCAGCAGCGCCGGCACGAAGCCGATGAAGATGTAGGAGAGGATCAGCTTGCGGCGGACGCGCCACAGCAGCCGGCGCTTGGCCAGCACGAGCAGGCGGAACAGAAAGTAGACGACGCCCGCCGCGATCGCGAGCCCGGCGACGGTGTCGACGACGCTGAAGAACGCCGGCACGCGCGCCGAGCGCGAGCGCCGACGAGCGAAGACGACGAGCTTGACCGCGAGGCCGACGACGATCGCGCGGCCGGGCAGCGTGTTGAAGCAGCGCTGCCGCGACACCGTCGCGCCGATCGGTGCGTGGCAGTGCGCCGATTCGGGTGCGCGGGAGTCGTCCGGCCATGTACGTGGACTTCGCGATATTAACAGATGTATCGTAGCTGGATCGTGAAGCTCACACCGAACGCGCGGTTCAGCACCATCTGCCTCCACGCCGGCCAGGAGCCCGATCCGTCGACCGGCGCCATCATCACGCCGATCTACCAGACGTCGACCTACGTGCAGGAGGCGCTCGGCAAGCACAAGGGCTTCGAGTACGCGCCGCACGCAGAACCCGACGCGGCTGGCGCTCGAGCGGCAACATCGCCGCGATCGAAGCGCGGCAAGGCCGGCGTTCGCCTTCGCCTCGGGCATGGCGGCCATCGGCGCCATCGCGACGCTGCTCGAAGGCGGGCGACCACGTCGTCGTCTCCGACAACACCTACGGCGGCACGTTCCGGCTGTTCGACAAGGTGCTGACGCCGCTATCAGCTGTCGTTCACGCTACGTCGACACGTCGAACCTCGACGCCGTCGAGCGCGCGATCACGCCGGCGACGCGGATGCTGTTCGTCGAGACGCCGACCAACCCGATGATGCGGCTCACCGACCTCGCGCGCCGCCGCCGAGCTCGCGCACCGGCACGACGCGCGGCTCGTCGTCGACAACACGTTCGCGAGCCCGTACGTGCAGCGGCCGATCGAGTTCGGCGCCGACCTCGTCATCCACAGCACGACGAAGTATCTGAACGGCCACAGCGACAGCGTCGGCGGCATCGTCGTCGCCGTGCGCGACGACGACATCGAGTGGCTGAAGTTCGTGCAGAACGCCGAGGGCGCGATCCTCGGCCCGTTCGATTCGTGGCTGGTGCTGCGCGGCACCAAGACGCTGCCGCTCCGGATGGAGCAGCACAACGCCAACGGCCTGGCGCTCGCCGAGTTCCTCGAGCGCGCACCCGAAGGTGAAGCACGTCTACTATCCCGGGCCTGCCGTCGCATCCGCAGCACGAGCTGGCGAAGCGGCAGATGCGCGGCTTCGGCGGCATGCTCGCGTTCGAGCTCGGATCGCTCGAGGCGGCGCGGACGGCTGCTGAACAGCGTCAGGCTGCATGCGCTCGCCGAGAGCCTCGGCGGCGTCGAAACGCTGATCTCGCATCCCGCGACGATGACGCACGCGTCGGTGCCGGCGGACCGCCGCGCGGCGCTCGGCATCACCGACGGCCTGGTGCGCATCTCGGCCGGCATCGAGGACATCGACGACCTCAAGGACGATCTCGCGCAGGCGCTCGACCGCGTCTGAGCCGCATCGTGATCGACTTCCTCCTCCACTTCGACAAGCACCTGCTCGACTTCGTCGCGCGCCTACGGCGTCGTGGGTCTACGGCTCCTGTTCGCGATCGTCTTCGCGGAGACCGGCTTCGTCGTCACGCCGTTCCTGCCGGGCGATTCGCTGCTGTTCGCGACCGGCGCGCTGTGCGCGACCGGCGCGCTGAACCCGCTGGGCGGCCGCTGGGCGCTGCTGGCCGTCGCGGCCTTCGCCGGCAACGCCGTCAACTACGCCATCGGCCGGTCCATCGGCCCGCGGGTCTTCAGCGCGGCCGACGGATCGGGCGTTTCCAGCGTCTGCTGAACCGGCAGCACCTCGATCGCGCGCACGCGTTCTTCGAGCACGTACGGCGGCAAGGCGGTCGTCCTCGGCCGCTTCGTGCCGATCGTGCGGACGTTCGTGCCGTTCGTCGCCGGCGCCGCGCAGATGCCGCCGGCGTCGTTCGTGCTTCTACAACCTCGTCGGCGCGTCGGCGTGGGTCGGCCTGTGCCTCGGCGCCGGGCTGCTCTTCGGCAACGTGCCGATCGTGAAGCAGAACTTCTCGCTGGTGACGATCGGCATCGTGTTCGTCTCGGTGCTGCCGATGGCGTTCGAGGTCATCTCCCATCGGCGCCGCGGGTCCGTGTAGGAGCGCGCCGTTACGGCGCCGTTTCCGCGGCTATCCACGACAGATATCGTTCGCTCCCCTCGCTCACGTTCAGGACAAGGAACTCCGGAAGCTCGTACGGATGCAGCTCGCTGATCCGCTGCTGCAGGGTCGGCAGCCGATCGACGGTGGTCTTGATCGCGAGCTGGCGCTCGGCGCTTCTTTCGATCGTCGCCGTTCCACCGGTACACGGACGTCATCGGCGCGCTCAGCGTCACGCACGCGGCGAGCCGCTCTTCGACAAGCCGCTGCGCGAGCGTGTCCGCATCGCTCTTCGTCACCGATCGTCGTCAACACGAGCACGATATCAGTCATCGAAAGCTCTTCAATTCGTCGTTTTCATCTTGTACTTCGAAGCGAGTTGTTGTAGTGTTTTCCACGCGTGGCAGAAGAGCGCCGTCCAGCGGAACCGAACGAACCCGGCCAGGACTCGGCGCATCGTTCAGATGCCTTCTTGTGTTCGTCGCCTCGGTCATCCTCGTCGACGCGCTCGTCGGCGACCGCGGTCTTGTCGCCATGATGCACGCGCGGCGTGAGTACGAAGAACTGGCGGCCACGATCGCCCGCGAGCGGGCCGAAAACGCGCAGCTGCGCGACGAAGCGCGGCGTCTCAGGGAAGATCCGAGCGCCATCGAGGAGATCGCCCGGCGCGAGCTCGGACTGATCAAACCGGGCGAAAAGGTATTCATCGTCAAGGACATCACGCCCGCGAAGCCGTAAATCGTCCGACCCTCAGCACCCACGCGACGCCGACCGCCAACCCTGCACTTGCGACGCTGAAGAGCGCGCCCAGTTTCGTCTGGCTGAGGACCGGCCCCGCCGGAAAGGCCGCCGTCGCAAAAAACAGCGCCACCGTAAACCCGATGCCGGCGACGAAGCCGACGACGAGGATGTCGCGCCGGCGGAGGCGCTGCGGCAGTTTGAGACCGGCGAGCAGCGCCAGTGCGACGGCCACGGATATGCCGATCGGCTTCCCGGCGGCGATTGCGCCGAGGACAACCCACGTCCCGGCACCGATCTCCTCGAGCCGCACGCCGGCGTTCGCGAGCCCGAAAAAAAACAGCACGACCTGAACGGGATATTTCCACCAGCGCTCGAACTCGCTGAGCGCGTCGCGGGCGTCCGGCGCCGCTTCCACGAACAGTCCAGGGTCGCGGGCGGCGTGCGGCAGAAACGGCATGATCGGCACCAGCGCAAGCGCCGGATGCAGCCCGCCCACGAACAGCGCCCACCAGGACAAGGCGCCGCCGGCAAGAACATAAGGCCAGAAGATGCGCACGCGCCGCCGTTGCAGAAGGAATGCGACGGCGACGGCGCCAGCCATCAGCGCAGCGCCGAGCGCCAGATGCAGATCGCGGACGGGATAAAAAACCGCCAGGATCACCAGGCCGAGCGCATCGTCGGCAATGGCAAGCAGCAGAAGAAACGGAATCGCCGGATGCCGGCGGAATATCGCCTTTGCGACCAGGAAGCTGAAGGCGATGTCGGTCGCGCACGGGATCGCCCAGCCGCGCCCCAGCGCGGGCATGTTCGTCGCCCCGACCGCTGTCAGATAGAGGGCCGCGGGACCGATCATTCCGCCCACCGCCGCGACCACCGGCAGAGCCGCCCGACGCCACGTGTGCAGCGCTCCGCCCGGATACGCCGCCTCGACCACCTCTTTCGCCGCCAGGGCGAAGAAGAACACCATGCCGATGTCGTTGACGGGGAACTGCAACGCCTTTGCAAATGCCGAATAGCTTGCGTCGGCGGTGTTGGCCCAGATCAGGGCGATGACGGCGCCGGCGGGCAGGGCAAACGAGTGCTCGATGGCGATGGCGAGGAACGATCGCCGCGTCCGCATCCGTACATTGTCGCGCATTGGCACTGCGCTTGCCTTCTCCGGACGCAGTGATCACCACGCTTGTGCCGGAACGGCACGCGACAAACGAGCAGACCGTCTCGCGTGGGCCGTTGCCGATCGTCCTGTTGTCGCAGTCGCTCGATCTTGGCGGCTCCGAACGCCAGCTGGCCGAACTCGCGATGTCGCTCGACCGCCGGCGGTTTCAGCCATCGGTCGTCTGCTTCAACGACCGCGGCATACGCGCCGACGAGCTCCGGCGGGCGGGTGTGCCGGTCGTCGAATTTCCCGTCCGATCGTTTGTCCGACCGGATGCAATCGCCGTCGCGTGGCGGTTTTACAACTGGCTGCGGCGCCATCGGGTTGCGATCGTTCACGCGTTCGATGTCCCGACCGTCGCCTTCGCCGTACCAGTCGCGCGCGCAGCCAGGGTGCCGGTCGTGCTCGCCAGCCAGCGCGGCGATCGCCGTTTGTTTACGCGGGCGGCGCAGCGCGGCCTCCGGTTGACCGATAGGCTGGCGGACGGCGTGGTGGTCAACTCGGACTATGTCCGTCGCGTTCTGGTCGCCGAATTCGGCGTGCGGAACGACGCGATCCACACGTGCCCGAACGGACTCGATGTAGCGGTCTTCCATCCAGCCGACCAGGCGGCGGGCGAGGTCCTTCGACTGACGTCTCGCGCGAGCGAGGGCCTGGTCGTCGGCTTCGTCGCAGCGCTGCGCGCCGAAAAATCGGTCGGGACGCTCATCGACGCCTTTTCGCGGCTGTCGGATCGCCGCCATCAGCTTGTGATCGTCGGCGACGGTCCCTGTAAGGCGGCGCTTCAAAGCCAGGCTCGCGGGCTCGCACTCGACGACCGATGCCGATTCGTGGATGCGACGAGCGACGTGGCGCCCTGGTATCGCGCCATCGACGTGTTCGTGCTGCCGTCGCTCAACGAATCGTTCTCGAACTCGTTGATGGAAGCGATGGCCTGCGGCTGCGCGGTGGTGGCATCCAACGTCGGCGGCAACCCGGAGCTCGTTCGGGATGGCGTCAACGGCCTGCTGTTCGACCCCGCCAACGTCGTCGACTTGACCGAGCGCCTCGAAACGGTGCTCGGGGATGCGAGCATCAGGCGACGGTTAGCCGCAGCGGCCGTCCGCAGCATTCGCGAGCGCTACACAAAACAGGCGTCAGCGGAGCGATTCGCGGAATTGTACGAGTCCCTCGTGCCTCAATCGGTCGGCTGACGCGGCTGCCCGGGAAGTTCACAAAAAAGCCCTCGCGCTTCCCACATGAGCTGCCAAGGGTCCGCCCGTTGGCAGCGCCACACGACACCGCCGGGGTACCCGGACTCGAGTCCTTGGCACCCGCCTTGCCTCTGTCGAGGTGTGCCCTTACTGCTCTGCTTCTTCGATTCGCGGTGACGATGCGAATTTTGTGGCTCAAGTCCGATCTGCTCCTTCCGCTCGACAAAGGCGGCAAGCTGCGCACATGGCACCTCATGCGTCATCTGGCGAAGCGTCACGAGATCACATATCTCGCCTTCGCGACGCCCGATGTCCGCCGCGAGCAGATCGAGGGGATGGCGGAGGTGGCTCAGTCGGTTGAAGTGGTGCCTCGATCGGACCCTGCGAAAGGCACGCTTCGCTTCTACGCCGACGTCGCGCGCCATCTCGTCGATCCGCTGCCGTACGCGGTCGGCAAGTACCGCTCGCGCGCGTTCGCGACTCGCGTTCACGCGTTGGTCAGCGGAGGGGATTTCCAGCTCGTTGTCTGCGACTTTCTGGTTCCGGCCGTCAACCTGCGGCGCCGGCTGCCTTGCCCGGCGGTTATTTTCACGCACAACGTCGAGGCGGAGATCTGGCGCCGTTACGCGGAAACGACGACGAACCCTGTCAGCCGTCTCTTGTATCGCGCGCAGCACCGGCGGATGCTCCGCTTCGAAGGCCGTACGCTCGCGCGCTTCGACGGCGTTCTTGCGGTGTCAGACGCGGACCGGGAGACGTTCCATCAACTCTATCCGCGCGTTGCGCGCGATCGGATCCATGTCGTGCCCACGGGGGTCGACACCGACTTCTTCACGGCGACCCCGAGCGCGCCCGCTTCGCGATCGCTCGTCTTCACCGGATCGATGGACTGGCTGCCGAACGAAGACGCGATGCAGTTCTTCTGCCGCGACGTGCTCCCGCTCATCCGCGCGGCCGAGCCACAGACGACCGTGAAGATCGTCGGCCGCACACCGACACCCGCCGTCGTTCGCCTCGGCGCGGAGGCCGGCGTCACGGTGACCGGGAGGGTCGACGATGTGCGTCCCTACATTGCCGACGCGGCGGTCTACATCGTTCCGATCAGAATCGGCGGAGGCACACGGCTGAAGATCTTCGAGGCGATGGCGATGGGCAAGGCGGTTGTCTCCACCGCGATCGGCGCGGAAGGCCTGCCGGTGCAAGACGGCGCGCACCTCGTGCTGGCCGAGGAACCCCGCACGTTTGCGGCGGCGGTCGTTCGGCTGATGCGAGACCTGGATGCGCGCCGAGCTCTCGAGCGCGCCGCTCACCGCCTCGTGATCGAGCACTACGATTGGTCGGCGGTCGCCGGCGAGCTGGAGGGCGCGCTGATCGCATTCGCGCGACAGCCGCTCGGCGGCAATGCGTTCGGTCGCGCGGCTCACGTGTCGGGCGTCGGCCCGGTGTGACATGGACACCTCTCGCACGCGCATTCAGTGGCCCGAAGGCAAGGCGTTCGCGTTCACGGTGTTCGACGATCCGGATGCACAGACATATGAGGACGGCCGGGTCGTGTATTCGTTTCTCGACGACCTCGGCTTTCGGACTACGCGCGGCGTGTGGCCCGGCCCTGCGGTCCGAACGCCGAATTCTGGCGGCGAGACGTGCGACAGCGTCGAATACCGCCGCCACACCGCGGCGCTGCAGAATCGCGGCTTTGAAATCGGCTACCACAACACGACCAAGCATTCCTCCACGCGAGACGAGATCATTCGAGGCCTGGACGCGTTCCGCGATTACTTCGGCCACGATCCCTCCGCGATGGCCAACCACTACAACACCGAGGCGATCTACTGGGGGCGCGCGCGTGTGACGCCGCCCGTCAGCAGCATCTACACGCTCGCGACGCTCGGGCGCAAGAACGGCGTCCACTTCGGCCACGTGGAGGGACACCCGTCTTTCTGGGGCGACATCTGCCGCGAGCGCATTCAGTACTGTCGCAACTTCGTATATGCGGACATCAACACGCTCGCCGCGTGTCCGTCGATGCCCTATCACGATCCGCTGCGGCCGTTCGTCAACGCCTGGTACGCATCATCCGAGGGCTCGAACGTCGCGCGATTCACCGCGACGATCTCGGAAGCCAATCAGGACCGTCTGGAAGCCGAAGGCGGCGCCTGCATCATGTACACGCATTTCGGCCATGGCGCTGTCGAAGGCGGCACGCTCCAGCCGCGATTCAAGCAGCTGATGACTCGACTGAGCCGGAAGAACGGCTGGTTCGTTCCGGTGACGACGCTGCTCGATTACCTGAGTCGGCATCGCCAGCACGAGGCGATCACCGATCGCGAGCGACGGGCGCTCGAACGCCGCTGGCTCTGGGAAAAAGTGTTTCGCGGCACGTCCTGATATCGAATCCTGGTGAACCATGTTTCAGTTTGCATTGCTGCAGCCGCGCGACATTCCGTGGGACGCGCTGAATGCGTTCGACGATCGCGTCGTTTTCCAGACGCCGGAGTGGCTCGCGTTCATTGCGGAGAGCCAGAAGGCGACGCCGGTCGTCGCGGAGATACGCGACGGCAACGTGGTCGCAGGCTATTTCTCCGGCCTCGTCGTCCGGAAGTTCGGCCTGCGGATTCTGGGCAGCTCGTTTCCAGGCTGGACGACGCCGTATATCGGGTTCAATGTACGGCCGGAATATTCGCGAGCCGATCTTCTCGCGCCGCTGACGGAATGGGCGTTCCGCGAACTGCGGTGTCTCCACGTCGAGCTGTCAGACCGCTGCTTTCTGCCGACCGACGGGGAATCGGCGCGGCTCAATCCGAGCGCGTACGAGACGTATCAATCCAACCTGACGAAGAGCGAAGACGACCTCTTCAAGGCGATGGACAGCGCCTGCCGCCGGTGCATCCGCAAGGCGGAAAAGAGCGGCGTCGTCGTGGAAGAGGCGCACGACGAGGCGTTCGCGGATGAATACTACGAACAGCTGAAAGATGTCTTCGCGAAGCAGGGACGCGTGCCGACATACGGCATCGATCGCGTCCGCGTGTCTGCTGAAGCACATGCTGCCGACCGGCCGTCTCCTTGCGGTGCGCGCCCGCGATCCGGAAGGGCGCTGCATCGCCACGAGCCTCTATCCCGGCATGAACGACATGGCGTTTTTCTGGGGCAATGCCAGCTGGCGTTCGGGACAGCAGTGGCGGCCGAACGAGTACCTGCATTGGTACGCCCTCCGCTATTGGAAGGCGCGCGGGGCGAAGCGTTTCGATTGGGGCGGCGGCGGGACGTACAAGGAAAAGTACGGCGTGGAGCCGTACGTCGTGCCTTGGTTCTACAAATCCAAGTATCCGCTGCTGACGACGATCCGCAACGAAGCGCGCGATCTGTTTTATAAGAGTCAGCGCTTGATCGGACGCCTGCACGGCGTCGAGCCGCACCGGGCCGCGGTGCCGACCGACTAGCGCAGGTGCACGGCCAGCGCGACGTCCCCGTCGCGATAGAGGCGCCACGCGAGCGAACGGTGCAGGCGGATGGACGGCGCGTTCTCGAACGCCACGTGGGCCACAAGCGACCGATCGGCCATCAGGCTTCGGTAAAGCTCGGCGGCCACGCCTTTGCCGCGCGCCGATTCAGCCGTCCCGACGAAAATGATCCGCCATGCGTCGCCCGGCTGCTTCCACGATCGCGTCGGCACGTCAGCGTTCGAGACCTGGACGGGATCGCCTTCCGACCCGTGACCGCCGGCCGATTGCCTGCGGGTGACGCGGGCGAGAACGCATTGCAGGCCGAGGCCCCAGTGTCTGGCCAGCGCTGACCACCAGTAGGATCGCGGCGCCGCGAGAACGACGCCCCGCACTTCGCCATCATCAACCGCGATCCGGCAGTCGATTGCGTTCCGCAACGCGTCCCTGACCAGCACGGCGTGCAAGCGTGGGGAACAGACGCCGAACAGCGACACACGCAGCGCACCGAGCAGCGCACGCGTTTGGGCGGCGTACTGGCGGTCGAGCCGCTGAATGTGCATGGTCAGCGGCCGACGCGAGGCCGCGCGACCGCCTGGGGACCGCAGCCATCGCCGCCGCGTGCCGAAACCGCGTGTGCCCCCGCGATGGCATCCATGTCCGCGCCGATGTCCTTGCCGTCGTCGCCCGCTGCGACAAAGCGGCTCGTCTTCGACAGCTTCGAATTGCCTTCCTGGAATCCGACGTCCGCCCAGCCATGCGCGACCCATGTCGTCGGCGGATACCGCGCCAGAAGCGCATCGTCTGAAATCACCTGGCTGCCTGCTGCGGACGTGTTGACGAGTACGTTCTGCTTGGATGTGTAAGGCGCAAAGTTGCGCGACAACGTCTTCACCCCCTCGTCGCCGCCAGCACCGATGCCGTAATTCAGCCGTTCGACGATGTTGTAGGAGAAGACGAGCCGAGGATTGCTGTCGGACGGATCACCGGGATCGAGCACGCCGTTGCCGTTCGTTCGCGAGGTGACGTGCGTGATCGACACGTCCGTGACGCCGCCGAAAATGCGGAACAGCTTGCCGCCTCCACCCCACTGCGATCCGCCGATGTCGTCGAAGAGGACGTTCTCGAGGCGCACGTGGTTAGCGCGCTGGGGCAGCGGCAGACCGCGCTGCCCGGTCTCGGCCGCGTTTACGACCAGCCCGTTTCCCGCGCCACGCACGATGTTATTGCGAAACGTGACGTACTCGGTGACGCACCATGTGCACTTGCCGTCCTGGTTCACCGACTTGAACAAAATGGCGGTGCCATCCTGCCCCGAGACCCAGACGTGTTCGAACGTGTTGCCGTCGACGAGGACCCGCCGCGCGTTCTTCAGCTCGAACGCGTTCTTCACCGGGATCTGCGCCGTCTGCCACGAGGAGCGCTTCGTGCTCAGGTTTCGTCGCACTTCGATGTCGCTGGGCACCAGGTTCGGCACCGCCGGATCCGCGCCGCCGAACATGATGTTCTCGCTCGCCGCTTCCAGATAATTGTTGACGATCCTGAATGGGCCCGGTCCGTTCGAGCCGCCGAGCGCCTGCGAATCGCTGTTCACGTCGTGAAAGTTCGCGACGTACGAATCGATCACCGCCAGGCCCGCGCCATTCAACAGCACGCCGCGGCGGAAATTACCGGCATCGTTGCCATGCAGGTAACTGCGATCGATGATGATGTCCGAGGGTTCCACGTCGATGCTCGCGTCGGTGCCGCTCCCGAGCTCGACGAGATTCGTGAGCTGCTGCAGGTTCGAGTCGACGCCGATGTCCAGCCCCACGAGCCGATAGCCGCGTGCACCCGCCGCGGTTTTGATCGCCGCCGCATTCGTTTTCGTTGCGCGTATCTGCGGCATCAACGGGGCGTTCGCATCGCTGACGCGCGTCCCCGGCGGCAGCGACCCGCGAGTCTCGAACGCCGCGCTCGCCGAGCGGACGATGATCCACTGACCGGCCGGGACTTGCCGATTGCGAAGGATGAAGCTGCCTTCCGGCGCGGTCGGGATATAGGAGGCGTTCGGGGTCAGCAGAATGGTGTCGCCTGCGGTCGCCGAGTCGAGCGCCTGCTGGAGTTCCGCTCCATTCGTCACGGCCAGGCGACGCCCGATGTTCACCGGATACGCAGTGCAGACCGTGCGAACTTGATACGGGTCGGGGGAATCAGCCGCGCCGGCTGTGAGCGCCCACGCCGCAGAGCTGGACAGAGCCAGCGCGAGCAGAATGCGGGACATGTCGCCGATCGAGCAAGCGACGTGCCGAGCTGGTCTGCGGAGTCGCGCCTTCCGCGGTCAGTACTGAGGGACGATCCGGACTCAGGGCGGGGCGTTGGGCGATTGCACCACCGGCGGAACCGTCGCGAGCCCGTTGCCCGTCTCGGTGTTGATCAGATCGATATTCGCGCCGAGGTCGGTGCCGTCCGTCCCGGCATTCTTGTAAGGACTCGACGCGAGAAGGTGATAGTCGCCGGAAGCGTAGTTGACGAATCCGGCGTCCCATTGGGCGACGGTCGGAAAGAAATTACCTGCCGGATATTTCGCCGCCACGCCGCCCGCCAGCACGTTGTGGGTAATCACACTGCCCGGCAGATACGCGTTGATACTCGACAGGCCGCTCCCGAAATTGTCCCCGAAGAACCCATAGGTCCGATGCTCGGACATGTTGTTCGTGAACACGACGCCGGTAATCGGCGTCGGGGCGGTCGCCGTGCCGCCGTACAGAGCCACGATCGTCGAGTCGTCTGTAATGAAAGTATTGTGATCGATCGTGAACGAATCGCCGCCCGGGCCCATCAAGATCGTCTTGGACCCGGAACCCCATGCGCTCCCCATGTCCTCGAACAGATTGTCGCGAACCGTGATGTGGTTCGTGAGCTGGCTCGGTGCGAGGTTGTCGGTGCCGAGGATATTCACGCCGCCCGCCGTGTGGCGGACGATGTTGTGCTGGAACGTGATGCGCTGCACCACGGCCCACGGCGCAGTGCCGTTCTGATTTCGCGGCGTGAACACGATCGGGTAACCCGACTGTCCGCCGACCCATAAATTTTCGAAGATGTTCCCTTCGATGACGACGTCCTGCGCGTTCTTCAGCTCGAAAAGATTCTTGACGGACCAAAGCGTCCCAGCCCCGGGAGTGCCGCTCGTACCTGCGACACCCGTGTCCGTCAACGACGCGCTCGTCGTCGTCCAGTAGATGGACTCCGCGCCCGCTGACCGTCCGTACACCAGGTAATCGGACGCGCCCGCAACCGCCTTCCACGAGATCGTGATGGCGCCCGTCGTGCCCGCCGCGATCGTCGCCGCCACTTCGACCGAAGGAGACGAGATCGCTGTGGTCGTCTGTCCCGCCGGAGCGCGCGCGACGACCTTGTACGCATACGCGCCTGCGGGAAGTGCGCCGGCACCAGCCGCGGCGTGGGCCGTAACGCTCGTCGGTGTTGCCACGATCGGATTACGCCACGCGACCGGTTTCGACAGGTAGTTCTGGCGGAACGTGATGTTGGTCGTCACCAGGTTCTGAATCGGCGGATCCGCGCCCCCGAAGAGCACATTTTCCCCCGCGCCTTCGAGGTAGTTGTTCTGAATCAGATAATTGCCCGGCCCGTTGTAGCCGCCGAGCGCCTGCGTGTCCTGCCCGACCGCTTTGCAGTCCGAAATCCACGAGTTGAGCACCTGCGTGTCGCTGCTGTTCACGGCGATGCCGCGCTTCTGCCCCATCACCGGATCGCCGTGGACGTAAATGCGATCCAGCACGAACGTATACGGCACTTGCGACAGCTGCGTTTGCGTTGCGTCGCCCTGGCCGAGGTCGATGATGTCGCCGTAGCCGTTCTGATTCGCCTGAAACTCCAGGAACATCAGCTTCCAATGGTTCGCGGCCACGGCGGTCGAGATCGCCGCGGCGCTGTTGCCGGACCGAATCTTCGGAAGCATCGCGGCGAACGCGGGCGTGATGCGGACGCCGGCTGCAGGCAGCGCGCTGTCGGCAGCGGCCGAACGGATCGTGATGAACGAAGTGAGTGCGCCTTTGTTCGGCAGGACGAAGTTGCCCGTGTAAGTTGCGCCGGGCTGCAGCGTAATGACGTCGCCTGGCCGCGCGGCATTCAACGCCGCCTGCAGATCGCCGCCCGCCGGGACGTTGATCGTCGCCGCGCTAGCTCCCGCCGAGATCGTCGCTGATAGACACACCACGCCGACGACCCGCAGACGGGTACCTGCACGCATTGAAGCGCTCCAGCTGATGAGGTTGTGGTTTGCCGCGTCCTCGGCTGGACGCCGACGGTTAGCGAGAAGGCAAGCGAAATGCCATCACGGACGAGCTAGGCGATCGTCGAAAAGTCTAACGAATCCGCGCAAAAATGCACAGACGAACTGTCGAACCGACGTTCGCGAACCCTCGGCTATAACAATTCTGTAACCCATCAGAAAAATCCGAAGCGTTGAAAGCTGGCAATAAATTCAATGGACCCACGATTGCAGCGGTCGCGCACGTTTAGTACAACGTTGAATGCGTCTGCGCGCCGCCGTCGGCACTGTCCGTGGACCACTATTTCGATGACCATATTTCACGGTTCCGCTCTCGTCGCCGTTCTTCTCGCGACCACCGCCGCCGCGCAGCAGCCGCCGCCGGCCAAGCCACGGCCGCGCCCCGCGCGAAGCGCCCTCACAAGTGATCATCGTTCGCGATTTTAGCGGCGCACTCCTCGAGGGCGTTCGCGTCGTCATCAATGGTCCGCGAACGATCGACGCGACGACCGACCCCACCGGATCGGTGCGGACGACGCTCGCCGACGGATCGTATCGGTTGCATCTCGAACGTCAGGGATTCATCGCGCTCGAGCGGGACGTGACCATCAAGGCCGGTCGCCCGGCGGAGATCGACGTCGCTCTCACAGCGGCGCCTCCACCGCCCCCGCCGCCCGAGCCGCCACCCCCGCCGCCGGCAGCTCCCACGCGCCCGGCGGCAGGCCCGAGCGGTCCGCCGGTGATCGTCTCGATCCCGGCGTTTCTCGAGAAGAATTTCATCGGTCGCGATCCGCTCAAGGAATCCGTGTTGGCATGCACACCGGATGTGACGACGCGTCTGCTGCAGTTGCACGACGCGCTCGCGTCGCACAAGCATGCGGACCTCGACGAAGTCCTGTATGTCGTCGCGGGTGATGGCATGGTGCGCCTTCAGGATCGCCAGACGCCGATCGCGGCGGGATCGCTGACCGTGATTCCGCGCGGCGTGGCTCACGAAATCGAGCGCCGCGGGAAGAACCCGTTGATACTCCTGTCGACGCTGGCCGGAGCGCCGTGTCACGCGGCCGCCGTGGCTGCGAGGGACAACAGACAGTAACCGAACGAGCATCGAACGCGACCGTCTCGCAGCGAGGAGTTTTTGCACCCCGTGTCGCAAGTCGCGACGCAAGGACACCGATGACCAGAACGTTCGCCGAGCGCACGCGATATCGGTCGCTGGTGACCGCGTACGGCGGGGCGTTCGCCACGAGTGCTGTCGCGCTCTCGCTTGGCTGGATATTCGGCGAGCGGTTCGTGCTCGCGGCCCTGCCGGCCGCCGTTGTCATCGCGGCGTGGTTCGGGGGGTTTACGCCGGCGTTGGTGGTCACCCTGGCGGGAACCGCGGGCGCCGCCTTCTATTTCCTCGGACCGCTCGACCGGATCGGAGGCGCGGCGTCGGGGAACGCAGCATCTCTCCTGCTGTTCACGCTGGTGGGTCTCCTCATCAGCCTCGCCGTTCGTCATCTGCGGCTCAAGGCGGAACACGAACAGCGGGGGCGGCTGGACGCCGAGCGCCAGCTCAAGCACACGGAGCAGCTTCAACAACTGACGGCGACGCTCTCCCGCGCGAGAGTGCCCGCCGATGTCGTCCGGACGTGTCTCCCCGAACTGCTTCACGCCATGGCCGCCGACCGTGGCGCCGTTTTCCTGATCACCGACGACGGCAATCACTGCGAACGGGCGTATTCGACCGGCGAAGGCGCCGAGGACGGCAGCGGCCAGCTGATGGCGCTCGAATCGAACGCTCTCGTCCGCGACGCGGCACACGGCCGCGAACTGATCGTGGTCGCGGCGGATCGGACGCCTCGATTGAGCATCGGCGTGCCCCTGCTGGCAGGGAACCGGGTAATCGGGATCGTCACACTGCTGTTCGTCGAGCGCCGCATCGTGAACGACGACGAACGCGAATTCCTGCTGGCCGCGGGCCGCCACACCGCGCATGCGCTCGATCGCGCGCGGCTGTACGAAACCGCCGATCGCGCGCGCAACGAGGCCGAAGCATTCCGGGTCCAGGCCGACGCGGAGCTGCGCGAGCGGCAAAAAGTAGAAGAGGCGCTTCGCCTCAGCGAAACGCGCTACCGCGGCTTGGCGGCGCGGACGAATCGGCTGTACGAGCTGAACGCGGCCCTGTCTGAAGCGGTCACCGTCGACGACGTGGCGAAGGCCATCGCCCGCCACGGCAAGATGGTCGTCGGCGCGTCCGCGGCGTCGGTCGCCATGCTCGCCAACGGCGCCTCGAGGTTCGAAACGCTGTATGCGGACGAGTACCCACCAGAGGCGATCGAATCGCGGCGCAGTTTCGCAGCCGAACCGGGCCTCTGTTCGACGGTCGCCGCCGAGACCCGGCGGCCGGTATTCGTCGGATCGTTCTCGGAGTGGCAGCAGAAGTATCCGCGGTCCGCGGCGCTCGCCGCCGATGGCGGGTATGCGTCCGCCGCGGTCCTGCCGCTCGTCACCGAAGGTTCGGTGTTCGGCGTGCTGTCGTTCCATTTCACGGTTCCAGTGAACTTCGACGCGGAATACAAGGCGCTTCTCACGTCGGTGGCGCAACACTGCGCGCAGGCGCTCGATCGCGCGCGGCTGTACGAAACGGCGGAGAGCGCACGCGCGAACGCCGAGGCCGCAAATCAGTCGAAGGACGATTTCCTGTCGACGATTTCCCACGAGCTCCGCACGCCGCTGAATGCGATCCTGGGCTGGGCCGCCATGCTGCGCGAGGGTTCAATCGATCCCGATCGCAGCCAGCGCGCGATTGAAGCGATTTTCAACAACGCGACGCGCCAGGGGCGGCTCATCGAGGAGCTGCTCGACGTTTCGCGCATTGTCGCCGGCCGCGCCTCGCTCGATCTCCACGATGTCGATCTCGTTGAAAACATCCGGGGAGCCGTAGAGGCGATGATGCCGCAAGCCGCCGCGAAGGGCGTCGACCTCCGGTACGAACCGACGGCTGGCATCTGCGTGATCGCCGACCCGCGACGGCTCGAGCAGGTGTTCTTGAACCTGCTGTCGAACGCCGTGAAATTCACGCCCTCGGGCGGCAGCGTCACCATCGAGGTCGCGCCGTCTGCTGAATCGGTCGAGGTGCGCGTCACCGACACGGGCGCCGGAATCGACGCCGCGTTCCTTCCCCACGTCTTCGAACGATTCAGGCAGGCCGACAGCACCACGACGCGTGGCGTCGGCGGGCTCGGACTCGGCCTCTTCATCGCCCGTCAACTGGTGGAGGCGCAAGAGGGTGCGATCCGCGTCGACAGCCAGGGCGCCGGCCATGGCGCGACCTTCATCGTAACCTTGCCGGCCACGAAGGGCGCGGCAGCCGGACGCCATCCGGTCGCCGTCGCGACGACGAAGTCAGCCGTTACAGCCGAGCCGATGCCGGTGCTCGACGGCATCCGCGTGTTGCTCGTCGACGATGAGCCGGATGCGCGCGAGATGATGGCGTCGGCGCTCGAGACGTGCGGGGCGACCGTGACGTCCGCCGCGTCCGCCCGCGATGCGCTTGAAACGCTGGCGCACAGCGAGGTCGACCTCGTGCTCTCCGATATCGCCATGCCCGGGCAGGATGGCTACGAGCTCATACGCGAGATCCGCGCGATGACGTCGAGCCGGCTTGCCAGCTTGCCCGCGGCCGCCGTGACCGCCCACGCAAGGGAAGACGAACGTGAACGCGCGCTGGCCGCAGGCTTCCAAATGCATCTGGCGAAGCCGATCCACCCCGCGACGCTCGCAAGGGCCGTCGCCACCCTCGCGTCAACCGCACCACGCTAGCGCCATCGCAGGCCTTCCGACCCGACGTCTGGCCTCCATTATTTCGGAGGATGGAGTGGGCAATGGCTCACCAGCGTCACGGCCGCTCCACTCCGGTTCCACTCCGGTTCCACTCCGGTCCCATTCCGGTTCCACTCCGGTTCCAATCAGAGTAGGACCGGAGTGGAACCGGAGTACAACCGGGCTCGCTGTATCGAGCAGAGTCTCCGTATCATAGTGATGTGATTTGCTTTATGCCGTCACGCCGAGGCGATTTGCGATCGCGCGATCGCCGGCAAGGAACGGCGTACAGGTCGACGAGCGCCCTGCAAAAGATTTGTACTCTCGCCGACAAGAGCGTGACGCGGCATCACAACGTGACGTTCGAAAGCGTGCGAACGCCAATAGAGTCCCGGGCGGCATGACCGTTGAATCTGCTGGTGATCCTTGTTGGCATGATCCAATCGGCAGCCGGATGACGCGTTTTATGAGAAGGGCTATTCGTACGCAATACCAAACTGGCGGCTTAGGATTCGTCACTCCCCCCGCGCCATGGGGGCACCTGGCGGTCGCGCGTCACAACGTGCTGATCGAAGGACCGCGACAGGCTGTCGACTCGGCTCTTGGCCTCGTTGAACGAAGCCTCAGCGGCGTGGTTGTGCGACGGCACCCCGAGGAACCGCTCGATCTCACGCTCTGCCAGTTTGACAGGGGCCGTAACCGCACCTTGATCCTCGAGGACGTGACCGGCCTGACGCCGGACGAACAGGCGAGATTGCGGCAGTGGATGGACGATTTCGGTCTGCCGCGGATTATTTCGACGTCCAGCGCTCGAGTGTTCGCCCTCGTCGAGCGCGGCCTGTTCGACCCGGCGCTGTACTATCGCCTCAATGTGCTGCTGGTTCGCGTCGGCTCGGTCGACTGGCCGGCGCCGCACGAAGCGAAAGCCAGCTATTCGGTTTCTGCCGCGCCCGGACCCGGTCGCAAAGAATAGGCGCCGCTCGGTCGATCAGAATCCGCACACTCCTGCCTGCGGTATCAGCCGGACTCCGCTATCAACGGCCTTCGCGCTCACGTTGCCGAGACTGTCGTGAATCGTCAGCGTGACCGTCATGTTGAACCACGGCGTTGCGGCCGGCAGCGGCGGCGGCGGAATGAAACTGCAGTCGGCGGCCGGGTTCGTCAGGATCGCGCCGGTCGTGGTTTGCGATCGCGTCTTCGAGACCGAGTACGTCCAGTCCCAGGCGGTGATCGTGCCGGGCGCGCTCGACGTGCTGCCGTTGAACGTGCAGTTGATCGTGTTGCCGGCATCCGTCAACGTGCACGTTTCCGTCTCCGTCGGTCCTGTGACGCCGAAATTTGCGGTCGCGACGGTCGGCGGGGTCACCGAGAGGGACGCCGTTCGCGTCGCGCCGCCGTACGACCCCGTTACCGTGACGGTCGCTGCCGCGCTCACAACTTTGGTCGTCACCGAAAACGTCGCGCTCGTCGTGCCCGCAGGAACGGTGACGTTCGCAGCGACGGTCGCGGGATCGTTCGCCGACAGACCGACCACCGCGCCGCTCGACGGAGCAGGCTCGCTGAGCGTCACGGTGCCTGTGATCGCGCCTCCGCCGACGATGCTTGACGCGCCGAGAGACAGCGCGGTGAGCGACGCGCCGGTCACCGTCAGTGTCGGCGACTGGCTGCTCGCGCCGTTGACCGATGCCGTGATTGTCGCTGTTCCCGCGGCAACCGCCGTCACCGTGATTGCGGCGGTCGTCGCGCCAGCCTGCACAGTGACCGGAGTTTGCACGGTTGCGACCGCGGTGTTGCTGCTCGAAAGGGCCACGCTCGTGGCGGCTGTCGGCGCCGCGTTCAACGTGATGGTTCCCTGGAGCGTGCTGCCTGCGCTTGCGGTTGTGGCGCTAAGGGTGACGCCGCTGACGGTTGGACCGGTCGACGGCGCCGTTGAGCTGGAGGAGCCACAACCGGCCGCCATTACTGCCAGCAGCGCGATCGCAGAAACGGAAAGGGTATATTGAAGAGGTTTGAGCATCCTCTGCCATTGGCGTGCAAGGAATGCGCCGCCAGGTCAGCCAGAACGTCTTAAACGGTGGGTCCCTCTAGCGCGCGTGCCACCATCTCCGCGACCACGATTGGATCGATCGGCTTACCGCAGTGCCCCTGGAAACCGGCTGCGAGCGCGCGCTCGCGATCCTCGGGATTCGCGTAGCCGGTGACCGCGATCGCGGGTGTCCGCCCGCCATCCTCCGGCCGCAGCGCCCGCACGCGTCGAATGAACTCGAATCCGTCGTGCTTCGGCATACCGAGGTCCGACACGATCACATCGGGACGACTTGCTTCCGTCGCGCCGTGCAGGACCGCCAACGCTTCCTCCGCTGACGTCACCGCGACGACCTTCGCGCCGCGCGTGGCCAGCGTTTCGACGAGCAGCTCCCTCGAGTCCGCCTCGTCTTCGACGACGAGCACGCGAATGTTGTCGAGCGACAGGCCGCCACGGGAGTACAACGCGGCTGCGCCTGTGTGATTCTGCCTGACCTCGGGCGACATGGCGGTCGGCAACTCGATGGAAAAGGTCGCGCCGTGGTGTTCGCCGGCGCTCTCGGCGCGTACCATCCCGCCGTGGAGATCGACGAGCTCGCGCACCAGCGCCAGCCCGAGGCCGAGCCCGCCGTATCGCCGCGCGCTCGACGCATCGCTCTGACGAAACCGCTCGAACACGAACGGAAGGAACTCCGGACTGATGCCCTGCCCGGTGTCCCTGACGATGATGCGGATCATTTTGCCCGCGGGCATCACTTCAAGATCGACGGTGCCGCCGGCGTCGGTGAACTTCAGCGCGTTCGACAGCAGGTTCCAGACAATCTGCTGCAGCCGCTGCTGGTCTCCGAGGACGCGAGGCGTTCTCGGATCGAGCTTGGTGCGAATCTGAATCTGCTTGGCTCTCGCCGACGGCCCGAGCACGTCGACCGCGGCCAGCACGACCGAGAGGACATCGACCGGCTGCATCTCCAGCCGAAGCTTTCCGGCGGCAATGCGCGCCACGTCGAGCAGATCATCCACCATGCGCACCTGCGTCGTCGCGTTCCGGTCGATGATGTGGAGCGCGCGCGAGAGGAGCTCGGGATCGACGTCTTTGCGCTCGATCAAGATGCGTGTCCAGCCAAGAACGGCGCTGAGCGGATTGCGAATCTCGTGCGAGACGGTCGAGAGGAACTCGTCCTTCGCGCGGAGCGCCTTCTCCGCCGTCACGCGCGCCATCTGCTGCACTTCGATCTGCTTCCGCAGCTCGCCTTCGCTCGCCAGACGATCGGAAATATCTTCGATCGTCGTGACGGTCCCGATCACGGACTCGTCGTCCGACAACGGACCGATGCGGCCGCTCTGAGGCATTTCGCTGAATCCGAGATCGGGATTCGTCGCCGGCAGCCGAAGCACGTGCCTGTGGAGACCGTACGAAATCACGCTGATCTGGCCGGCGAGCGCCGCCTGGTAGTAATGATCGATGCCCCGAGCGACGGCGTCCGGGAACAGCTCGAAGAGCGATCGGCCGACGACCTCCGATGCCGGACGAGCCGCGTGCACTTCCATCCAGCGGTTCCAGACAATCACCCGCATATCGCGATCGGTGGCGAACATGCCCTGGTGCGTCAGCTCGGAGAACCACCGAACGAGTGCATTCGGGATCCGGCCCGCATTCATCGAATCGCCGATCGGCGGAGTCATCGCTGATCGCGCTCCCACTGCTCGATTGCTCGAATGAGCCGCTCGATCGACGCGACGCTGAGCACGATCACCAGATACCCGGTGAGGCTGCTGTTCCGGAGCCGAAACGCCGCATGAACGATGAGCGCGTAGCGCAGCCCCTCGCGGTTCACGGTGATGGACCCGACGACGCCTTCGAGCGTTTCGAGCGTGAGCATCGGCACCGAAAACGACACCTGGACGTGCAGCAGATTCCCGAACGTGCCGAGGCACGCGTTCAGCAGGATGTTGCCGACTTCGGTCAGCACTTCGCGCGCCGACGCGTCGATTTCGAGCGGCAGCGCCGGCTCGTTCGTGAGGAGCTCTTTCAGGATCGCCGCGCTGTGCTGGTCGATGACGAGAAGGGCGTCGCCGACGACCGAACCCGAAAAGATCTGATGGACGCTGGCCACGTCGCTCTGCACCATCGGGCGCAGCCGATCGCTCAGCTCCTCGATCGGGCACATCGTGATCTGGGGCACCTCGAGCTGCACGCGCTGGCCCGTGAGCTTCGACAGCGACGCCGCGGCGCGGCCGAATCCGATGTTGATGCACTTCGACGAGGGCGTCCTGCTGGACGGCAGTGAGTTCCATTAGACGGCTCCCGTCAGCACGGTCTCGAGCGCCCGCAGAATTTCGGCTTTGTCGAACGGCTTGTTCACGAACGCCTTGCCGCCGGCCTGCTCCACCATCTCCTGCGAGGACGTCTGGATGTCGGCCGACACGACGACGACCTTCGCGTCCTGATCGAGCTCTTTGCAGCTTGGTGAGCACATCCAACCCGTACATGCCCTTCATGACCAGGTCGAGCAGCACCACGTCCGGCTTGTCCAGGAAATATCGCTCGAGCGCCGTCAGCCCGTCTTCGGCTTCGGCGACATCATAGCCCGCCGGCTCGAGGATCTGTCGCAAGGTGCGCCGCGAGAGCGCCGAGTCATCGACGATCAGAACTCGTGTTTTCATATGCGATCCAGCAACGCGTCGGTGAGCCGATCGAGCGGCACGCTTTCGTCGCTCAGTCCAGCCTCGACCACCGAGCGCGGCATTCCATACACGACGCACGTTTCTTCCGCTTCGGTCAGCACCGTGCCGCCGCGCGCCTTGATCCACGCCGCACCCTGCCGTCCATCGTCACCCATCCCCGTCATCACGAGCGCCAGGACCCGACCGCCGTACACGTCGGCCGCAGATTGAAAGAGCACGTCGACCGACGGTCGGTGCGGCGTGTCGAGCGGGCTGACGTCGAGCTGCGTGCGGACGGTGCCGGTCGCGTCGCGATGGAACGTCAGGTGCCGGCCCGCCGGCGCCACGAACACCGTCCCGGGCCTCACCTCGTCGCCTTCCCCCGCCTCGACGACGGTGAGCGCCGACGTGTCGCCGAGCCGTTTGGCGTACGCCTCCGTATAGCCGACCGGCATGTGCAACACGATGGCGACAGGTACCGGAAAATCGGCCGGAAGCCGGGGAATCACTGCCTTCAACCCCTGCGGTCCGCCGGTAGACACGCCGATCACGATGAGATCGTATCGATTGCGAAATGCCGTGATCACGCTCGACCTGGCGACGAGGGCCGGCGCGCGCGGGCGCGCCATCGGCGCCGTTGCGGCGGCTTTGACGCGCGCGACGAGTTCCTCGGCGAGATCGAACATCTTGTCGCTGGCCAACGCGGTGGGCTTCTGAACGAAGTCGACGGCGCCGGCGTCGAGCGCGTTCAGGACCCGTTCGCTCGATTCAGCCGCAATGCTGACAACGACAATCGGCAGAGGCTGAACGGCCATCTGCCTGCGGATGAACTCCAGACCATCGGTCGACGGCATGATCAGATCGCACGTCACCACATCGGGATGAAGACGTTTGACCATTTCGAGCGCCTCGTCGCCGTCGCGCGCCACGCCCACGACGTCGAGCAGCGGACTGCGCCCGAGCATTTCCTTGACGACCTTCCGCACGTAGGCGGAGTCGTCGACGACCAACACGCGCAGCGCGCGCTCCATCAGACCCTCTCGCTTCGCGACAGCGTACCCGCCGCCGAATAGCCGTTCATCTCAAGTTGCCCTTTTGCGTACATGAATGCGCCGCCGATCTCCTGCAGATCGAACCGCGTGCCGAGCCGCAGCAGCGACTCGCTTGCGCCGACGCACAGGCAGGCGGGTTCCTTCATGCAGCGCGCGAACGTGTCCAACGTCCGCCGGATGCTCTGATCGGAAAAATAGATGAATACGTTGCGACAGAAGATCACCGGCACCGCCGCATGGCGAGCGACTTCCTCCGGCGCAACCAGGTTCACGACGTCGTACTTGACGCGACGGCGCAGTTCCGGCGCGGCGAGCCATCCATCGCCGTCCGGCACGAAATACTTTTCGCGCAGAGCCTCCGGCAGATTGCGGAAGGCGCGCGCGCCGTACCGGCCGGCCGTCGCTTTCGCGATCGCCGCGCGGCTGGCGTCGCTCGCGAGGATTTCGATCGGCGCCCGCGCGAACCAGTGATTCTCCGCGAGCATCATCGCGAGCGTCAGCGGCTCCTCACCCGTCGCGCACGGCACGCTCCACATCCGCAGCGGCTCCCCGGCGAGCGCGTCGACGAGCCGCGGCACGACGTGGGTCACGACCGCGCGAATCTGATCGATCTCTCGCCAGAAATACGTTTCCTGGATCGAGAGCGCATCCATCACCCGCCCCCACTCCGCCTCTTCGTTCGAGTATTTGAGCAGGTAGTAATAATCCATGAACGAGCCGAGGCCGCGCGCGACGACGAGCGGCGCCAGGCGATCGGCCAGCTGATCGACGTGGGTGGCGTCGTAGAACAGGCCGAGCCGCTCGTGCACGAGCTCGCGAAAGATCGTGGTGACATGGCCGGTGAGACCGAGCGACTCGGCGCGATACTGCATGACTAAGGCGCGTCCGCCTGATCGCGGGCATCGAGATCGGGTGATTGCCTGGTGACAGCGACGACGGCGGCATGACGCACTTCGACGTCGGGATCGGTTCGCGCGAGCATCATGAGCTTGCGCGACGCGCGGCGGCTTCCTAACCGGCGCAACTCGGCCACCGCCGTTGCCCGCACGGCGGGCACATCATCGTCCAGGGCGCTTTCGATTGCGCGCGAGGCGTCTGGGTGTTTCATACGGCTGAGTGCCTCGATCGAGGCGCGGCGAACGATCGGGGAAGCGTGACGCAACCCCTGCGCCACATCGCCGATGCGTCTCGCCGGCAGCCCTGCCAGCGCCGCGATCAACGTGGCGCGCTGAGCAGGTTCCGCCGTGAGCGCGACGAGCGCGCGCGTCGCGGACGCAGCGTCGCCGCCGTCGTGCGAGGCAATGGCCGCGAGCGCGGCGATCGCGGCGTTCACGACGTTTTGATCCGCGTCGGCCGCCGCCGTCCATTGCAGCGTGGACGCCGCGTCGCCGCCGCCACGGCATCCAATCGCGCTCACCGCTTCCAGTCGGCGCCACGTCTCCGGCGCTCGCAGCAGACCCTCGAGGACAGGCTTTGCCGCGTCGCTGCGCGTGTGCCCCAGCGCGCGAATGGCTGCCCGCGCGATATCGCTGTCCTGCGAGGCCGTCAGCGGCTGCAGGGTCGGCACCGCATCGGGTGCATCGAGCCGGCCGAGCACATCGATCGCCGCCAGCCGGACGTGACCGGCGCGATCGCGCTCGAGCACCGCCCGCACCGCGGGCGCAGCCGTCGGGCTGCGCGAAACGCTGAGCGATCGCAGCGCGAAATACCGGACCCATGGGTCAGCATCGTCCAGCGAGCCGAGCAGGAGCGGAAGCGCATCGGCCTGATCGACCCGAGCGAGGACCGCCGCGGCCGCGGCCCGCACGGGCGGCGTATCGTGGACGAGCGCGTGCGCGAGCGTTGGAACGACAGCGACGTGATCGAAGAACGGTAGATGGTCGACCGCGGCGCGCCGGACCACTTCCGAAGGATCGCGCGTGAGCTCGAGGACGCGATCGGCGCACCCGGGGTATCCGAAGTAGCCGGCGATCTTCACGGCCGATTCCCGGACCACCGTGTTCGGATCGTCGAGCAGCGTCGCGATACGCGCCGGCATGTCCTTGTGGCCGATCGAATTCAGCGCGGCGATCGCGGCCTGGCGCACGGCCGTGTCGCCGTGAGCGAGCAGACCGAGGAGCGCTTCAAAGGCGGCGCCGTCGCCGAGCCGCGCCAGCGCGCCCGCAGCCGGCAGCGCGAGCTCGGGGTCGCGCAAGCTCGCGACGAGCGCAGCCGTCGACGCGGCGATCGCCGATCCGGCCGAGCGCGACGGCGGCGGCCTGCCTCGTGTCGAGATCCTCGGCCCGCAGCTGCTCGATCAGCAGATCCACGACGCCGGCGCCGTATCGAACCAGAGCCTCCACGACCTGCGCGCGGACGGAGCGCTGGCCGAGGAGCCTGCGTGAGCGCGCGCTGCACGGCGGCGCCGTTCAGCCAGCCCATGACGCGCGCGATGCCACGCAGCCGATCCGCGTCGACGCGGGAGACCGCGTCGAGCAGATTCTGCGTCCCAACGGGCCCGATGGCGCGTCGCACGAGGCTCGCGATGTGGTCACCGGCGTGATAACGCTCTTCATAACGCTCATAGAGCGCGCTCAGCGCGTCGGCAATGACGTCGGTTGGCGCATCGGCCTGGTTGAGCAGTCCCACGAGCGGCTCGACGACGAGCTCGTCGCCGATCGCTCCGAGCGCTTCGGCGACCGTCGCCTGCAGCAGCCCGTCGGTAAGCAGCGGCACGAGCCGCGGCGCGACGCTCACGTCGCCGAGCTGTGAGATCGCGTGCACCGCGGGAAACGCGAGGAAGAAATCTCCGCTGGTCGCAATGTCGACGAGCACCTCGATTGCCTCGACCGCGCGCAGCGTGCCAAGCGCTTCGATGGCGTGGAACCTCACGTTCACGTCGGGATCGCCGAGTGCCGCGACGAGCGCGGGCACTGCGCGGCGATCGCGGCGTTCGCCGAGGATGAGCGCCGACTGGATACGGAGGTCCGCTTCCTCGTCCTTCAGACACGCGATCATCTGCTCGACGATGTCGATATCCGCGCTCGCAAGAAGGTCGAGCAGGCTGCTGAGGACATTCAGGTTGCGGTGCTGCTCTCGCAGCGTGCGCACCACCGCGTCGACGATCGCGGCGCCGTGCGCAGCGAGGCCGCGGACCGCGAGTTGCCGGGTCCGCCAGTCGTCTTCGTCGAGCACCCGCGTCAGCGTGGCGAGCCGGCCGGCGCTCAATTTCTCCGCGAGCTCGTTCTCGTGCTCGACGCGCGCGGTCACGTCTTCGACCGTCACGGCGACGCCGACGATGCGGCCTTCGTCGCGGAGCGGTCCAATCGTGACGCGTTGCTGCATCCGAGGCGACGCGGTATCCGATGGACGGGAGGAGATGAACGCCGCATGCAGCGCCGGCGCGAGGATCTCGATCGTTCCGTTGAGAAGGACCTGGCGCAACAGCGGCACGATGCGATGTTGCGCGTCGGGCAGAACCGCGTCGAGCGGCCGGTTGAGGGCCTGCTCAGGCCGAATGCCGGTGATCCTGGCGATAAACGGATCCCATGTACGCACGACGAGATCAGCGTCTGTCGTGAAGATGCCGAACAGGGGAACCGACGGCGACATCACTCTCCGTTTGTACGATGTCGTCCGTTGCCGCGCTTGCCGGACGCGCGGTCGACGAGCGCCGTCAGCGCGCCCGCACGCCGCACGAGATCGTCGGTGCCGCCGCGCGTGCGCTTGACGTTGCTTGCGTTCCGTTCGGTGATTTGCCGGATTTCTCCGAGCGACGTCACCAGCGAGCCCGCCGTCTTGGACTGTTCGCGGTTGGCCACCGTGATCAATTTGATCTGCTTCGACGTGTTCTGGGCCGCCGCCGTCATCTCTCTCATCGTTCGCGCTTGTTCCTTGACCGCGCGCGACGCCTGATCGGCCTGGACGCGCATGCTCTCGGCCGCCGTGGTGATCTGGCCCATGGCCGCCGCCTGTTCGCCGGTCGCCTTGGTGACGGCCGAGACCATCCGACGCAGCTCTTCGGCCGAGCGGGAGAATCTGCTCACCGGCCGCCGCCTGTTCTCCCATCGCGCGGGCGCTCGTGGCAGCGCCGCGCCGCATCGATTCCGCGACCTGCATCGCCTGCGTCGCCGTCTTCGCCTGCTCGGCGGTCGCCCTGCGAATCAGCGCCGACTGATCCTTCGTGTTCTGCGCCGCCTTGAGAATGTCGCGGGCCGCGCGCGCCTGCTCGGCCATCGCCTTTTTCACTTCCTGCACGGTGCGCCGGATCTGCGTGTTCGCCTGCACCACGCCGTTGACGGACGCCGCCTGCTCCTCGGTCGACGCGGCGACGAGCCGCGCCTGCTCCGCCGTTGACGTGATCGCCGCCACGACGTTTCGGCCCGCGTCGCGCTGCTCGTCGGCGGCGCGCGAAATCTGGCCGACGACCTTCGACGCCTCCGTCACGCCGTCGAGTATCTTCCTGAGGCCTTTCGCGCCCTCTTCCGCCTGAAGGTTGCTGTCGTCGATGACCCGCAGCCCTTCGTTCGACGAGGTCACGGCATCCTGCGCGACCTCCTGGAGCGCTTTGATAATCGCTGCGATGTCGGACGTCGCCTTCGCCGATCGGTCGGCAAGATTTCTGATCTCCTCGGCCACGACGGCGAATCCTCGACCGGCGTCGCCGGCGCGCGCCGCCTCGATCGACGCGTTCAACGAGAGCAGATTCGTTCGCTCCGCGATCAGATTGATCGTGTCGACGATGCTGCTGATGTCGTTGGCGCGCTTTCCCATGTCGCGAATCACGGTGGCTGACTGCGCGACGGACGTGCGAACGCGGCCGAAGCCCTGGATGGCACGCTGCACGCTGACGCCGCCCTCTTCCGCATCGCGGCTCGACCGGCGCGTAATCTCGTCCGCCGACTTCGCCAGCGCCGCGAGCGATTGCCCCGCGCGCTCCAGTTCGGTCGCCGTCGTCGCCGCTGCACCTGCCGCCTCACTGATGCGCTGGCCGTTCTGGGCGACGCTCTGGACCGACCGCGAGAGCTCTTCACCCGCCGCGGCGGTCTGCTCGATCGTGGCGGCGAGGCTTTCGGTCATGGCGGTGACCTCCTCAATCGACGCGGCGGTTTCGCCGATCGACGAGGACGATTGTTCCGCTGTGGCCGCAAGGTCGTCGGCGCTCGCGGCGACACCCTGAATCGAACGCGTCATCTCCTCGAGAGACGCCGCGGTTTCATTGACCGACGAGGCGAGCGACTCGGTATCGACCGTCACCGACTTCACCGAGGCCGACATCTCCACCATCGACGTCGTCACCTGCTGGGCCGACGTCGCCATCTCCTGAGTGGTGCCTGTGATGCTCTGCATCGACGCGTTGCTTTGCTGCATCGATGTGGCGACCTGGCGAACGGCCGACGCGAGCGTGTCGGTGCCCGAGGTGACCTGTTCGATTGACGCGGCAACCTCGTTGATCGACGACACGAGGCTCTCCGTGGACGCCGAGACCGACTCCGCCTGTGATGCGGTCTCCCTGAGCGAGAGCGACAACTCGTTCACGCCGCTCAACGCGCTCTCTACCGAGCGCATCTGGGCATCGGACGACTCCGAGACTTCTCCGGCCACGCGCGCGACGATCATGGCGGCGTCGGTGATTTCGCCCGTCTCGTCGAGCAGCGCGCGGCGATCGAATGCCGTGGCGCGATTTCCGTTTCCGTTTCCGTTCGTGGATGCCATTGACGTTCTCCTGAACAATCCAGTCGTGGTGCCTGGTGCTTACGCCGCCACGGACGGCACGGCGTCGATCACCTGGCCAAGATTCAACACAAGCACGATGCGGTCGTCGATGGTCGCGACGCCGTCGATGTAGTTGCCGCTCAGGCCGGCGATCGCCGCGCTCGGCGGCTGAATGGCTTCGTCGGCGATCGTCACGAACTCACGCGCGCCGTCGACGAGCAGCCCCATCACCCGTCCGCCCATCTCCACCACCAGGAGCCGCGCGCGGAGATCGCGCGCCGTGCGGTCGAACCCGAACCGCACGCGGAGATTGACCACCGGCACCACCTGGCCGCGCGAGAACACGACGCCTTCGACAAACGGCGGCGCATTCGGGACCGAGGTCACCTGATCGATCATCTCGACATGGCTGCACCTGATGACTCGGCAGCGCGTAGGTCGTGCCCGCGACGTTGAAGAGGATGTAGGTGTCGCGCCATGTGCCACTGCCGTCAGACGACCGCACGAAGACGGGGGCCATGATGGCGCCGCGCTCCGCGTGAGGCGCCGCGAGATCGAGAATGAGAACGAGGCGGCCGTCGCCGAGCTCGGTCGCGCCGGAGACGCCGGCAACTTTTATCGAGCGGATCGCGCAGCGTCTTCACGACGATCTCGCGCTGGCCCGATATGCGATCCACGAGGATGCCGACGGCGCTCAGACCCGAACCGAACCGATCACATGCATGCGCTCGCGCGGCGACGCCTCGAGCGAAAAGCATCGGGACAGGCGCAGGACGGGCAGCGTCCCGCCGCGATGCGTCATCAGCTCGTTGTTTTCGATCACGCGCAGCGTCTCCGTCGCGACGTCGGCCACTTCGGTGACCGCCGCCTGCGGGACGGCAAACGTGCGGTCGCCGACGTGGACGATCAGCGCGTCGGTGATCGCCAGCGTCAGCGGCAGGATCGCGCGGAACGTCGTGCCGGCACCGATGCTCGTCTCCACCGTGAGCGTGCCGCCGAGCTCCTGAATCGTGTCGCGGACAACCGCCATGCCGACGCCGCGGCCGCTTCCGCGGTCCGCTTCGTCGCGAGTCGAGAATCCCGGAGCGCAGATGACGTCGAGGAGCGTGCGCGGATCAAGGCCGCTCTCCGGCACCTCGAGGCCCGCCGCTCGCGCCCGTCTGGCAATCGCCGCCACGTCCATGCCGCGCCCGTCGTCCGCGATTTCGAGCATCACCGATTCGCCGAGCGTCGACGCGGCAAGCCGGATCGTGCCTTCCGGCCGCTTCCCGGCGGCGGTGCGCTCGATCGGGCAGTCTCGATCCCATGGCTCACGGCGTTGCGGACGAGGTGCAGTACGGGATCCATCATCCGTTCGATCAGGAACTTGTCGATCTCTGTGCCGTGGCCTGCCAGATCGACCTGAATGCGCTTGCTGCCGTCGCGCGCCAGATCGCGGACCACGAACGGCATGCGACGAAAAATCTCCGCGATCGGCACGAGCCGGACGCGCATGACGCCTTCCCGCAGATCGCGGAGATGGCGCTCGATGATTTCGGTCTCCTCCTGCAGCGTGCGCCACTCCGAGCTCGGCATGAAGTGCTCGACGCGCAGCAGCGTGTCCTCGAGACGTGCCCGCGACACGACAAGGTCGCCGACAAGACGCATCAGGTCATCCAGCCGGGCGAGATCGACGCGAACGAAATTCGACACCGCAGCCGCGGTGTCTGCCGGCCGCAACGCACCGCCCGTCGCGGCCGCGGCGATCGGAGAAGCGCTCACGGCGAGCGACTCGAACGCGACGCCGTCGCCGCTCCAGGCTGCGAATGCCCGCTCGTCGGCCGCGGCGACGATGAACTCGAATGAGATGCCGCCGTCCGGTGTGACGCGCGGCGCGACGCTCTCGAGCTGTCCGGCATCGGCGAGGCGAGCTCGAATCGTGTCGACCTTGATGCCGCGGGCCACGAGGTCGGCCGACGGCGTGAAGGTCACCTTCCAGCGCGCGACGGATACTGACGCGCTCGGTGTGGGTGGAGTAACTGCCGCACTCGCCGGCTCTTTCCCGCCGGCCGCCGAGAGCCGCGCGATCTGCTGGTCCACCGGCGGTATCGTGGCGCGCGCGCGCCGCGCCGCGATTACGAGGTCCAGCGCGTTGGCGCCCTCGACGAGCGCTTCGAAGCCGGACGAACTGAGCACAGTGCGACGGTCGCGAATCGCGCCGAGATAGCTCTCCATTTCGTGCGCGAGGCGCTCGGCTTCGCGGAGCTCCACCATCGCCGAAATACCCTTCAACGAATGGAAGTTGCGAAAGAGCTCTTCGACGATTGACGCCGGCGGTGTGCCGCTGCCGACCGCCGGCTCCAGCATCAGGAGCGTACGTCGAACCGCAGCGAGGTGCTCTTCCGACTCGGCGAAGTAGTCCTCCATGAAGGAGGCGATGAAATCCGGCTGATCGGACATGGATGCTCAGCGATCGCCCGGAGCCGAAAACCCCTGCGCGGTGCCAGCAGCGAGAAGGTTGCTGACCGAGGAAAGCAGCGCGGATGGCGCGAATGGCTTCGTCATGTAGGCAGAAGCGCCGGCGTGCAGCGCGGCATCGCGGCTCGTGGCATCGTCTCGCGTCGTCAGCACAATCACCGGCACGGCCTTGTACTGGGCGTGCGAACGGACGAATCGCAGAACATCGAGCCCGTGCATATCGGGCATGTTGAGGTCGAGAACGACCGCATCGACCGGACGAACGGCGAGCGCTTCGATCGCTTCGAGGCCCGACGCGGCCTCTGCGAACGTGGCGGCGGACAACGCGCCGAGCGATGCTCTCACCATCCGCCGGATGGTCGGCGAATCATCGACAATCAGAATCGTGTGCATGCCCTTCTATGTGTCGGAGCGTCGAGGCGATCAGGAAAGGTCGGCGCGGATATCGGAAACGGCCAGTATAACGCAAACGTTACGACAGACTCCGTGGCCAACCCACCACTGATGAGCTCGCCTGCTGTCTCGTACTGGCGTCTCTTTCGCATATCGGCTCCAAGATATGCCGATTGGTTCCGTTCTCCTCGTGACCGCCCACGACGCGCGCCAGATGCATGCGCAATTCTGCCGTGGGCAGGGGCTCGTCGTAACCGACGCCACGGGCCCCGAACAGGCGATGCGGCTCCTCGACGGCGTTGCGCCGGGCGTCGTCGTCACCGACGTTGTCTTTCCTGAGAGCGCGATCGATGGCAAGGCCTTTATCCGTGCGCTGCGGCAGCGCATCGATCCCCTGACTTCGATCGTCGTGATGTCGGGATACGCGCGCGAGGAAGACCGCGAGGGCGCACGACGCTCGGGCGCCGATGCCTATCTGATTCAGCCGACGACCCCGCAGGACTTGGCGGAAACCGTCGTCAACGCGTTGACACTTCGGCGCCGCGGACGCCGTCTGCCGTGGAACTGGCGCACCGGGCAGCTCGCCGCCTTGAACACGGATCAGGGCCGGCGGCAGTCCTTCATCATCCCCGACGCTCGAAACGGCGCTCCGGCGGACGAACCGGCCGCACCGTTGCGCCGGCGGCGCGCGCACGTGCTCCTCGTCGAAGACGACACGGCGGTGCGAGACATGATGGCGGTCCTGCTCGAAGCGGCGGGCTTCGTCGTGAGCCCGATGGTCGATGGCGGCGATGCTCTGTCGTATTTGAAAGACGGCGGGCGCGCCGACGTCGTCGTCCTCGATCTGATGATGCCGCGCGTCGACGGGTGGACATTCCGCCGTGCGCAGCTGGCCGATCCGACGATCGCCGATATCCCCGTGATCGTGATGTCGGCGTGCGCGGGCGCGTCGGCATCGGAGCTCCATGCGGCCGCCACATTTCAAAAGCCGGTCGACGTCACCGAGGTAATCGGCGCCGTCCGGCAGCTCGCCGGGTGACCACCGTCCAAAACTTGCCGTCCAGACGAGCTTTAACCGGCTCCAGGCGGCACGAAATCTGCTCAATGCACGTCCGAGATTGCCGGCAAGAGCGCTGGCGAGGAGGATATGGTGCGGTACATCGTCGCGTGGATACTCGGTGTTCCTTTTAGCGTCATCGTGCTCTGGTACCTGGTAGGTCACGCGGCGTGCGGCCGCTGAGGATCGCGTCTTAGCCTGATTCGAACCGCCACCCAACGATCGCTCCACGTTTGCCGTCTAACGGCGGAAGGAGACTGGTCCAATGGGTCGGCTGCTGTTCGACGTGCGCGTGGCCCTTCGAACGGTCGTGCGCAACCGCTGGGTATCGAGCGTCGCGGTCGTCGCGCTGGCGCTCGGTATCGGGGTCACGACGGCGGTATTCAGCATCTTCAACGGCGTCCTGCTGGCGCCGCTTCCGTATCCGCAAGCCGACCGGCTGGTCGTCGTCTACGACACGCAGCCGGCCTGCAACACCTGCCCCGCCTCGTTCCCGAAATATCACGACTGGCGGGAGCGCAATCACGTGTTCTCTGCGATTGGGGGGGCCACCGGCGCCAGCTTCGTCCTGACGGGCAGCGGCGATCCGATCCGCGTACGCGCGCGATCGACGACGGCCTCACTCGACGACGTCCTGGGCGTACGGCCGCTGATCGGCCGGTGGTACAACGAAGACGAAGACCGCCCTGGCGGGACGAAGGTCGTCGTGCTCACCAACGGCTTCTGGGTGCGGCAGTTTGGCGGCGACCGGTCGATCGTCGGCCGCACGATCGCGCTCGACGGCGAGCCCTATCAAGTGATCGGCGTGATGCCGCCCGATTTTTCGTTTCAGCGCGCGGATGTTTTCGTGCCGTTGCAGCGGAAGCTTGATCCGGCGACGCGCGGCAACCACTTCCTCCAGACGTTCGCGCGCCTTGCGCCGGGTGTGACGCTCGAGCGCGCCGAAGCGGAGATGCGCGCGCTCGGTCAGACGCTTGCGCGCGAGTTCAGCAACAATCACGGCATCGACGTCCGCTCGTATCTCGAAGCGACCGTCGGCAACGTCCGGACGCCGCTGCGGGTGCTGCTCGGGGCCGTGTTCTGCGTGCTGTTGATCGCGTGCGCGAACGTCGCCAACCTGCTGCTTGCCTCGGGCCTCGCGCGGCGGCGGGAGCTCGCGATCCGCCTCGCTCTCGGAGCGAGCGCGCGCGACCTCGCTCGTCAGTTGACGCTCGAGAGCCTGATCCTGTCCAGCGCCGGCGGCGTTATCGGTCTCCTGCTCGCACGCTGGGTATCGCAGACATTCATCGCGCTCGCGGGCACGCAACTGCCGCGCGCCGCGACGATCGCGGTCGACGCCCGCGTCGTCTCCTTCGCGGCGATCGTTTCGATCGCGGTTGGCATCTTCTGCGGCGTCTGGCCGCTCATCTCCCTGCGGATGTCGCAGCTCGCCGCGGCGGTCCGCGAAGGCGACACGCGGACGGCGAGCGGTGCGGGCCAGCGATTCGGCAACACGCTGGTCGTCGCCGAGATCGCCGTCGCGTTCACGCTGCTCGTCGGCGCCGGGCTCCTCGTGAAGAACCTCGTGCTCCTCCGCAGCCGAGATGCCGGCGTGACCACCGAGCGGATCGTCGCCTTCGACGTCGCGCCGACCGGGCCGCGTTACAAGGCCGACGCGGCGACGGTCGGGTTCTACCGCGATCTGTATGCGCGGCTCCGCGCCGCGCCGGACGTCGAGAGCGTCGGCATGACGAGCCACCTCCCCATGTTCAACTACGGCTGGAACGGCGAATTTCAGATCGAAGGCCAGGCGCCGTGGGGGCCGAACGACGCGCCGCTCGTCGAGTATCGATGGTTCTACGGCGACTATCTCAAGACCATGGGCATCAGGCTGCTTGCCGGACGGATGCTCGACGGCCGCGACCGCGACAAGTCGAACACCGTCCTGATCAATCAGGCGATGGCACAGAAGTTCTGGCCCGGTCAGAACGCGGTCGGCAAGCGCTTCGGCCAGGATCGCGACCGCAGCAAGTGGTTCGAAGTCGTCGGCATCCTGAGCGATGTCCGATCGTACGGGCTGGCCAGCAAGCTGCCGTACGAGTTCTACCGCACGATCGAGGAGTCGGCGTTTCAGGCCATGACGGTGGTGATCCGCACGCGCGGCGAGGACCCGATGGCCGTCGTGCCGACGGCGAGGCAAATCGTCTCCTCGCTCGATCCCAGCCTGCCGATCAACGAGGTGCAGACGATGGAGCACGTCGTGAGCGAATCGGTCGGACAGCCGCGGCTCATGTCGGCATTGAGCGGACTGTTTGCCGCGCTCGCTGGTCTCCTGGCCATGGTGGGCGTGTACGGCGTCATGGCGTACAACGTGCGCCGGCAGCGACGCGATTTCGGGATCCGCCTGGCGCTCGGCGCCGACGAGGCACGCATCCGCAACCTCGTTGTCGGCCGCGGCCTTACGCTCGCCGCGACCGGCGTCTTGCTCGGCGCGCTCGGCGCCTGGCTCCTCGCCGGCGTGCTCCGCGTGGTGTTGAACGACGTGCAACCCACCGATCCGGTCGTCTTCGCGGCGACGGCCGCGAGCGTCGTCGCCGTCACGCTGCTGGCGTGTTACCTGCCGGCGCGATCCGCAGGCAAAGTAGGATCCGATGATCGTGCTTCGGGACGCATAACCCGCGACAGGAGCGCAGCGTTGGCGATGCACATTGTAGCGGGTGCTAAAATGTATCGACCGTATGACATCGCTGCTTCAGCTCGTGAGCGACCCGACGCGCCAGCGCATCCTCGAATTGATCTGGGAACATGAGCTGAGCGCCGGCGATATCGCGCGCAGCCTGCCCGTCACCTTCGGCGCTGTGTCACAGCATCTCGGTCTCTTGCGGGACGCAGGAGCCGTCCGCATGCGTCGCGACGGCAAGTTCCGCTATTACCAGGCCGATGTGCAGGCGCTCGGGCCGGTCGGCGAGATGCTCCAGGCGATGGGGGGCACGCATTTGAAGCGGCTCAAGACGCTCGCCGAGCTCGAGGAACATCGACCCCGAAAAAAAGTCGCACGCAAACGACGCGGGAGCTGATGTGACTAGCGTTCGGCTCGGTCGTGCGCCTCCTGCTCAACGGCCGCGATCACCGCCAGGAAGCCGCGGATGTCATCGCTCGACACGCGTGCGCTCACCGCGCGTTCGAGATCGGCAAGGCGTCCAAGAATTTCGCGCGCGACTTTCGTCCGCGCGCCGTCAACGTCACTACGAACGTGCGCCGATCCGACTCCCCAACGCGCCGCGTCACAAGGCGACGCTCGACCAACCGGTCGACGATGCTCGTCAGCGTCGAGCGCTTGTGCGCGAGTCCTTTATGCAGTTCGGCCATCGTGGCCGTTCCCTTCCCCGTCGGCGCGAGCATCGCGAGAATATGTGCTTCGCCCTGCGACAGCGAGCGGTCGCCGAGTGTCGCCAGGAACAGTCCGATCCGGTGCGTCGTTCGATGAATGGGCGGGATGAGCCTGAGCACGTCACATTCTACCGTTCACGCCGCAGCTGGATCGGCCGCAACTATGTTACGGTGCGCCATGGCCGATCGTGCGGGGCTCACGTTCAGGTTCGGTGTTTTCCTGTTCAGCGTCGATCAGTTGGACCTTCGGCGCGACAGCCAGTCGGTCCGCCTTCAACGACAGCCGGCGCAAGTGCTCTCGCTGCTGCTGCAGCGCGCCGGACAGGTGGTCACACGCGAAGAGCTGCGCCGCGCCGTCTGGGGCGACGAGACGTTCGTCGACTTCGACCGCGGCCTCAACTTCTGCATCGCCCAGATCCGGACTGCGCTTGCCGACGACGCCGGGAGCCCGCGCTATCTGCGCACGATTCCAAAGCGGGGCTATGAGTTCATCTGCCCTGTCGAGGCCCTGGCGGCGATAGAGACGGAGCGCGATGCGGTTCCGGTGGCGCGCGCGGTAGCAGCGCATTGGATGTCCCGCGTTCGATTCAATCGCACGGCGCTCGCGGCAGCTGCGGTCGCTGTTGTGGCGGTCGTCGGCGGCCTGATCTATGCGATGAGCGGCCATTCCGCTCCGCTCATCGTCGCCGTCGCGCGCTTCGACAACGAAACGGGCGAGCCGGCGTTCACCCGGTTCAGTGACTACTTGACCGACAGCCTCGTCGAACAGATGACCGCCGCCGGAGGCGCGCGCTTTGAAGTCATCGGGAACGCAGCGACGCTCCGCAGCGTACGCAGCGAGCGGGACCTGAGCGCGATCGCACGGACGCTGCACGCCGACTACGTGGTGCTCGGCCAGGTCCAGCGCGACGCCGGGCGCGTGCGCGTGCTCGGTCATCTGATTCGGCTGCCGGAGCAGACGCACGTCAAGGTCGCGCGGTTCGACGACGTCGGGCTGCAGACGCTCGCCGAAACAGCCGACATCGCGAGTCGCATCACACAGGTGCTCGCCCCGCGCGTGACGGCCGCTGCCTCACACGTTGCCGTAACTCGTTGACGCTCCACGCGCTGTCGACTCATTTCTTCCTGGTTTCGCAGCGACCCTGAACTCGCTTTCAGAATCGCCGCCGCTTTGCGACGATGCAGCGTCCTATGGACATGAGGAGAGACCGCATGCATCCACCGTCGCCGTCCCGAAGAAGCTTCCTGCAGACCTTGTCGCTCGCGATTCCGCTCGCGGCCGCGAAACCGATTGGCGCAGAGCCGGCGATACTCGGCGGCGACAACGACTACGTTGATGTTTCCGACCCAGCTCCCTGAGCTCGTTCAGGAAATGGTCGTCGTCGCCCATGGCAACGAAGCAAGGGTGAAGGAGCTGGTGGGCCGGCAGCCGGCGCTCGCGAAGGCGACCTGGGACTGGGGCTTCGGCGACTGGGAGACCTCGCTCGGCGCCGCCTCGCACGTCGGCCATCGCGGAATCGCGGAGCTTCTCGTGGCCAACGGCGCGCACCCGACGATTTTCTCAGCTGCGATGCTCGGACAGCTCGACGTCGTCAACGCGTTCGTCGCCGCGTCACCGGGCATTCAACGGACCAGAGGGCCGCACAGCATTTCCCTGCTCTCGCACGCGATCGCCGGCGGCGCCAGGGCGCAGAGCGTCGTCGAGTACCTGAAGACGATCGATGGCGCGGACGACAAGGCGCCTGTGCAGCCTCTGAGCGAAGCCGACATCGCGATGCTGACCGGCGTCTACACCTTCGGCGTGACGCCGGCCGACCGGATCGAGATCAGCGCCAGCAAGATGCAGCTGCAGTTCGGACGGCCGGGGCACTACCCTCGCGGGCTCTTTCATCTGGGCAACCACGAGTTCTGTCCGATGGGTGCGGAAGCGGTCCGTATCAGATTTGCGGAATCAGCGGGCGCGAGAGTCGTCACGGTTCACGATCCCGACGTCGTGCTCACCGCGCGCAAGCTCACCTAGACGGCGACGAGGCGGCCACGCTTCCATCAGAATGGAGGCATGGTGCAGAACGCGTCGCCCGTACCAACTCAGGCTGGAGACCTCTGTACTGTTAACACCGGCTCATCCAGCGTGAAGCTCGCGTTCTACAGCAACGACGATCAGCTGGCGCTTCGCTTTCGCGTTGAAGTGGAGCGGATCGGAACGCCAGGAAGCCAGCTCACGCTTAGCTCTGCGCAGACCGGCGCACGAGAGACCCACTCGCTCGATCCCACAAGTCATCGGAGTGCGCTCGTCGCCGCGCTGACGTACGCCCGCCGTTCGTTGCCTTTTTCGGTGAACGCGATAGGACATCGGGTCGTTCACGGCGGCGCGAGTCATGCAAAGCCGGAGCGCATCACCGCAGACCTGTTGACCGATCTCCATCAGCTTGCGGCGATCGATCCGACCCACATGCCCCAGGCGCTCGAAACCATCGAAACAATGACGCGCGAATATCCGGCGGTCGAGCAGGTGGCCTGTTTCGATACGGCGTTCCATCGAACGATGCCGCGGGTCGCCCAGCAATACCCTCTTCCGAGGTGGACGGCAGAATCGGGCGTGCGGCGGTATGGATTTCACGGCCTCTCGTGCGAGTTCATTGTCGGCGCGCTCGGCCGGCTCGACCCGTCAGCAAGCAGAGGTCGCGTGCTGATTGCGCACCTCGGCAACGGCGCGAGCGTTACGGCCGTGGCTCATGGCGCGAGCGTCGACACGACGATGGGGTTTTCACCGACCGGCGGGTTGATGATGGGCACCCGATGCGGCGATCTCGATCCAACCGTGGTCACTGTACCTCGCTGGCGCCCGGCGGGCCGACGCCGGTGCGATGCAGCGCCTCGTCAACAGCGAATCGGGTCTGCTCGGCGTCTCGGGAGTGAGCGCGGACATGCGCGACCTGCTCAACCAGCGCGACTCTGCCGCCGCGACCGAAGCCATCGAGCTGTTCTGCTACATGGCGTGCAAACACATCGGTGCGATGGCCGCCGTGCTCGACGGCGTCGACACGCTCGTCTTCACGGGCGGGATCGGGGAGCATGCCCCGGCCGTGCGCGAGGACATCTGCCGCCGCCTGGGTCATCTCGGCATTCGACTCGATCGGCAACGCAATACCGCGAATGATGCCGTCATCTCGGCGGCAGGAAGCGGTGTGACGGTTCGCGTCATCGAAACAGACGAGGACCTGGTCATCGCAAGACACGTTCGCCGCATGATTCGTTGAACGGAGCGCCTTCATGTTCACCTTCGACACGACCATCTCGAGCGCCGTGAAATCGTCCACGCCGCCCGCACGGCGCACCGACGCATCGAGTGGTCCGCTCTCGCCCGATCAGCTCGCGCTGACGCATCGATACTGGCAGGCGGCGAATTACCTCACGATAGGACAGATATACCTGCAGGAGAACGCGCTCCTCACCGAACCGCTGCGTCCCGAGCACATCAAGCCTCGTCTGCTCGGGCACTGGGGCACGTCGCCGGGGCTGAACCTCGTGTACGTGCATCTCAATCGGTTGATCAAACAGCACGACGTGAACGCGATTTTTCTCGCGGGCCCGGGCCATGGCGGTCCGGCGGTTCTGGCGAATGTCTACCTCGAAGGAACGTATTCAGAGGTGTACCGCGAAGTCACGCGGGATGCTGATGGACTGCGACGTTTGTTCCGCCGTTTTTCGACGCCCGGCGGAGTGCCGAGCCACGTCAGCGTGCCGACTCCCGGATCGATCCACGAAGGCGGCGAGCTCGGTTACGTGCTGGCGCACGCATTCGGCGCGGCGTTCGATAACCCGAACCTGATTGTCGCGGCGGTGGTGGGCGACGGCGAAGCGGAGACGGGCCCGCTGGCCGGGTCCTGGAAGAGCGTCGCGTATCTGAACGCGGCGAGAGACGGCGCCGTGCTTCCGATCCTGCATCTGAACGGGTACAAGATTGCGGGACCGACCGTGCTGGGGCGATCGTCGGACGAGGACATCCGGCGGCTTCTCGAGGCGCACGGGTACGATCCGATTTTCGTGGAAGGCGCCGAGCCGGACGCGCTGCACCAATCGCTCGCCTTCTCCCTCGATCACGCGTACGCGGCAATCCGCAGCCTGCAGGCGGAGGCGCGCTCCTACGGCCATCGTGCGGACGCGCGATGGCCCACGATTGTGCTCCGCACACCGAAGGGATGGACCGGTCCGCGCGAGGTCGACGGGACGCCGGTGGAAGGCACCTTTCGCGCGCACCAGGTCCCTCTCGCCAACGTGCGAGACAACCTGGAGCATCTCGCGCTCCTCGAGCAGTGGATGCGCAGCTACCATCCCGAAGCGCTCTTCGACGAGCACGGAACGCTCCACGCGGAGATCGCGGCGCTCGCGCCCGTCGGAGACCGGCGGATGGGCGCCAACCCGCACGCCAACGGCGGAACGCTGCTGAAGCCGCTCGTGCTCCCCGACGTCGCCGCGCACGCGCTCCGCGTCGATCGCCCCGCCACCGAGCGTCACGAATCCACGCGGCAGCTCGGCAAGATGCTCCGCGACGTGTTCACGCTGAACAAATCCGCCGCGAACTTCCGGCTCATGTGCCCCGACGAAACGACCTCCAATCGGCTCGGCGACGTGTTCGACGTCGAGACCCGATGCTTTACCGGCACGACGATCGACATCGACGATCGCGTGAGCGCCGAAGGCCGCGTCCTCGAAGTGCTGAGCGAGCATCTCTGCGAAGGCTGGCTGGAAGGTTATCTTCTGACCGGACGTCACGGCCTCTACGTCACGTATGAAGCCTTCGCGATGATCTCGGCCTCGATGACGGTCCAGCATACGAAGTGGTTGGAAGGCGCGGGTCGGCTGTCGTGGCGCGCGCCGATCGCGTCGCTGAACATCCTGCTGACCTCGACCTGCTGGCGCAACGATCACAATGGCTTCAGCCACCAGGGCCCCGGCCTGATCGACGTCATCCTGTCGAAGCGCGGCGCGATCTCTCGAATCTACCTGCCACCCGACGCGAACTGTCTGCTATCGATCGCCGATCACTGCCTGCGCAGCCGCAACTACGTCAACCTGATCGTGATCGACAAGCAGCCGCAGCTGCAGTGGCTCGACATGCCGTCGGCGCAAGCGCACTGCGCGCGCGGCGCGTCGGTCTGGGAGTGGGCGAGCACGGCGGGCGACGCGGACCCCGATGTCGTGCTCGCCTCCGCCGGCGACGTGCCGACGCTCGAGCTCATCGCGGCCGCATGGTGGCTTCGCCGGCACGCGCCCACGCTTCGCGTCCGTGTGGTGAACGTGGTCGACCTCATGGCGCTGTTCCCGCCTGACGTGCATCCGCACGGCATGAGCGAGACACGCTTCGTGGAGCTGTTCACGAGCGACAAACCTGTCGTCTTTGCATTCCATGGCTACCAGCGGGCGCTGCATGCCATCCTGCATGGGAGGCCACGCGCCGAGCGGTTCCACGTGCGCGGCTTCAACGAACAGGGAACGACGACGACACCGTTCGACATGGTCGTGCTGAACGGGATGAGCCGTTTTCATCTCGCGATCGTGGCGCTCAATCGCGCGCGCCGCTCGGACGTGGACGCCGAGGCCCTCGTCGCACAATGCCGCTCGGCAATCGAATCGGCAACGGCCCATGCGCACGCGCATTTCGAGGACCCGCCCGACATTCGCGATTGGCGCTGGACCGAGTGATGCGGCGACATCGCGGCGATCGCCGATCCGGCACCGACCCTGCACCATTTTCGGGCATGGGCCGGGCAGAGGCCAACGTGTTCACCGCGGAAAAACACGCCAGATACGCGCCGCGATTCGGTGCTGTTCGAGACGAGAAAGGCGTCACCTTTCGAGTGTGGGCACCTTCCGCCCACGCAGTGGAGCTGGTCATCGAGGGAATCCCCGGCCGGCGCTCACACCCGATGGCGATGTCGGCGGACCACTTCTTCGAGATATCGCTTCCTGACCTGGATGCGGGGGTCCGTTACTGGTATCGCCTCGATGGCGATCGCCTTCTACCGGATCCGGCGTCCCGCCACCAACCCGAGGGAGTTCACGGGCCGTCGGCGGTCGTCGACCCGGCGGCCTTCGTATGGACCGACGCCGACTGGCGCGGCGTCTCGCTCGAGCAGTTCGTGATCTACGAGCTGCACGTGGGCACCTTCACCGAAGAGGGCACGTTTGCCGCCGGCCGAATCACGCCTCGGAGAAATCGCCGATCTCGGTATCACCGCGATCGAGCTGATGCCGGTCGCGGAGAGTGCCGGACGCTGGAATTGGGGGTATGACGGCGTCGACCTGTTTGCGCCATCCCATAACTACGGGACGCCCGACGACCTGCGACGGCTCGTCAACGCCGCGCACGCGCACGGCCTTGCCGTCATTCTCGACGTCGTCTACAACCACTTCGGCCCTGACGGCGCCTACGTTCACACGTTCAGCTCCTCTTTCACAACCAATCGCTATCAGACGCCGTGGGGCTCGGGCGTCAACCTCGATGGCGACGAGAGCGCTCTGGTCCGGGCATTCTTCACCGACAACGCGCTTCATTGGGTGCACGAATATCACGTCGACGGCTTACGTGTGGATGCCTGCCACGAGCTGCGGGACGCCCGGCCGCGCCACTTTCTTGCCGAGCTCATCGAGTTTGTGCGTCGAACAGTCGAGAACCGCACGCTGATTTTCATCGCGGAAGACGAGCGGAACAACGCATCGCTGATCGCCGACGCCCGGAACGGCGGGTACGGATTCGATGGCGTGTGGGCCGACGACTTTCACCATCACGTGCGTCGAGCCGTCGCAGGAGACAATGAAGGCTACTACCGGAGCTACTCCGGAACAGTCGCGGACATCGTCGACACGCTTCGCCGCGGCTGGTTCTACGTCGGGCAGCGATGCGAGCACCTCGGCGCGGCGCGCGGGTCGGATCCGGCCGGCCTCCCACTCGACCGGTTCATCATCTGCCTGCAGAATCACGATCAGATCGGCAACCGCGCGTTTGGCGAACGGCTGCATCATCAGATCGACCTTGCGGTATACCGCGCGCTCTCGGCACTCCTGCTGCTCGCGCCGGAAACGCCGCTGCTGTTCATGGGGCAGGAATGGGCGGCGTCCTCGCCGTTTCTCTTTTTTACCGACCATGAATCCACGCTCGGACGCGCGGTCACCGAAGGGCGGCGCGCGGAGTTTGCCGCCTTTTCGACATTCGCCGACCCTGCGACACGCGACCGCATTCCCGACCCGCAGGATCCGGAGACGTTCCGTGCGAGCCGGCTCAGGTGGGAAGAACGCGACCAGTCCCCGCACGCGAAAATATGGCAGCTCTATCGCACGCTGCTCCATATGCGGCGTGAGTTCCGGGCCGGCTCTCGCGGCCGCCTCAGCATCGCCCGGCTGGACGAAGCGACGCTCGCGATGACGCTGAAACGAGACGGCGATCGCCGCGTGCTCTTCGTCGTCCGGATCGCAGGCCACGGCACTGTGAGACTCGACAATCAGTCACACGGTAACGTCGGCCAGGAATGGCGCGTGATGATGACGACGGAAGACGCCGCATTCGCGGACGGCGGACGCGTTCCGATAATTGCTCACAGCGATCCGCTGACCATCGCCTTCGACGGCCCCGCGGCGCTCATCCTTCGCGATCGCTGACGCCGTCAGCGAACCTGCGCCTTCAAGAACTCGACTGATACGGACCGGCTCTTGCTAATTGCACGTCAGAACGCATCTCATCCGATCGTGCGAGGAGGAGTTATGGCGAAGCATGGAAGAGCTAACGGCGGCGATCGATTTTCCAGAACTGGATCGTGTCGCGAAGCCACTCGGCGAGGCGGTGCGCAATGCATTCGAGGCGGGCGGTACTCTGGGGAACCAGGCGAAGAACGCGCTTCACGGTGTGTGGCTTGGTCATCCACTGCATCCGGTGTTCACGGACGTGCCGATCGGCGCATGGACGACCGCGCTGGCGCTCGACGCCGCGGCCGACGGTGAGCCGCAGATGCGGCGCGCCGCGACCTTCGCGATCGGCGTCGGCCTGGTCGGCGCGCTCGGCGCAGCGGTTACCGGGCTGACGGATTGGAGCGAGGTGGACGGCCGCGCGCGCCGCACAGGTTTGATCCATGGTCTGCTGAACATCACCGCCACGACGCTGATGGCGTCCTCGTTCATCATGCGCCGCCGTGCCGCGCACAGGGGCGGACGCACGTGCGCGTGGACCGGTTATGCTGTGGCGCTCGGCGCCGCGTACCTCGGCGGCGATCTGGTGTACGACCAGCGAGTTGGTGTGACGCACGCGGCCATCGAAGCGCCGGAATCGTTTACACGCGTCGCCGAGAGTACGGCTGTCGCGGACGGATCGATGATCCGAGTCCGCCATGAGGAGGCGGACGTGCTCCTCGCCAGGCAGCGTGGCCGCGTGTGCGCGCTCGCGCACTCCTGCGCGCATCTTGGCGGTCCGCTGTCGGAGGGCACGTTGAAGGAAGGCTCCGTCGTCTGCCCGTGGCACGGGTCGGAGTTCGCGCTCGACGACGGTCACGTGATCAACGGGCCGGCTACGCAGAATCAACCATCGCTGAAGGTGCGCGAGCAGGCCGGCGGAATCGACATCAAAGCGTGAAGGTCGTGATATTCGGCGCAACGGGCATGGTCGGCATGGGCGCGCTCCTCGAGTGCCTCGACGACGAACGCGTCGACAGCGCGCTCGCCGTGACGCGCCACCCGCTCGGGGTCGACCATCCGAAACTGCGCGAGATCATCCATCAGGACTTTTTCGAGTTCGGCGGCCTCCGTCCGCAGTTCGCGGAGCTCGATGCATGCTTCTTCTGCCTTGGTGTGTCGTCTGTCGGCATGAGCGAGCGAGATTATTACCGCCTCACCTATGAATTGACGCTCGCCGCGGCCACAGCGCTGGCCGACGCGACGGCGGGACGGCTCACGTTCTGCTACGTCTCGGGCGAGGGAACCGACAGCACCGAATCTGGACGGTCCGCGTGGGCCCGCGTCAAAGGAAAAACAGAAAACGCGATCCTGCGGCTGCCCTTCAAAGCGGCGTACATGTTCCGGCCGGGATACATCCAGCCACTCAGAGGCATCAGATCGAAGACAACGTGGTACCAAGCAATCTACAGCGCGATCGGCCCGCTGTATCCGGTGTTGCGGCGGGTGTTGCCAGGGTTCGTGACGACGACGACAAATCTCGGACGCGCGATGATCCAGGCGGCGGCCGGCGGCTACGGCAAAATATTCTGTCGTCGGACGACATCAACCGCCTCGCTGCCACCTCTCCTAAAAGCACCTAGCGCTGCGAACTCGCAGCCGTGCGCTCGAGACGCGCTTACCGCCCGTCGCGATGCTGATGCTGCTCCGGCGTGTGCTCTTCCATCTCGCCGGGAGTTGACGCCATCTTGTCCCAGAATTGCTGCACATCGGCAGGCAGCTTATCGCTGTGCTTGATGAACGCGACGACCTTCCATATCTCATCGTCGGACATCACGCCGTCCCACGACGGCATGCCGGTCATGCGAACGCCGTGCTTGCTCACCCAGAACAGCCACGCATCATCATCGTGGGGGACGCGGCTGATCAATTGCGGTACGGGAGGATTGAACTTGTCGCGCATCGGGCTGATCTTCGCCTTCGCGCCGCCGTGGCAGAACGCGCAGTGCTCCTCGTATTCTTTGGCGCCTTCCATGAGGTTCGCCGGCGTGATCTGAATCGGGTTGTCGCCGGCCGGCTTGTGCCGGTCCGCGTATTCGTCCATGGCCCGCATCGCCAGCGTGGTTTCCCAGGCGCTCGGCGGGTTATCGGCGCCGATCGGATACAGGCCGAAGTGCGACACCGTGACGATGGTGGCGGCAAGCACCAGCAGCGTGATCAGCACGCCGAAAAGAAACGCTCTCATTCGCGGCTCCTCTCTTTGGAGTTCACGCCATCAGAAAACCTGGCCGACCTCACCGAGCATCGCGCGGCGAACGAGCGGAAGCGGTAAGGGGCCGAGGCGAATGAACGCATCGTGGAAGCTCTGGAGACTGTAGTCGCCGCCCTTCTTCGCCCGGTAATCATTCCGGAGCTTCAGAATCATCAGCTTGCCCATCGTGTAGTAGCCATACAGCGCGTCGGCGGTACCGCGCTTGGCTTCCGAGAGCGCCACCGGATGCGGTTGATGCCCGGCGGTCTCGAACAGTTTGGTCGCGTCCTGCACCGTCATGCCCTCGACGTGCATCTTGATGCCCGCGATGAATCGCACGTCGCGGAGCAACGCGTCCTGCAGTTGGGCGAGGCGGTACTTCGGCTCGCCTTTTCGAAATCCCTCGTCGAGCATCATCTGCTCGGCGTAGTGCGCCCACCCCTCGGCGTTGCTCGCGGCGCCGAACACCTTGCGCACGTCGGAGGGAAAGTCCTTCGCGTAGAGAAACTGCACGTAGTGGCCCGGATAGACCTCATGAACCGACACGTTCGAAATGGCGGCGTAGTACCACTGCCGCATGAAGTCCGCGCGCTCTGCCGGCGGCCAGCGCGGATCGGGCAGCGTCATGTTGTAGTACGCCGGCAGCTTCGCTTGTTCGAAAGGCCCCGGCGTATCCATGGACGCCGACGTCGTCGACCGCATGAAAGGAGGCGTTTCCTTCACTCTCGCCGGATCCGATGGCGGAATCGTCACGATCCGGTGATCGATGATGAACTGTCGAATCGAATCGAGCGTGTCTTGCGTCGTCTGCAGCAGCTTGTCGGCCGGCGGATGATCCGCCTGAATGGCCGCGAGCACCTGGTCGGCGGTCTTGTGCGGATCGATTTCCTTCGCGGTTGCCTGAAACGCCGCTTCGTTCTTGTCGCGATCGGCTTCGGCAATCTTCACGAGGTCGGCCGGCGCCATGTCGATCATTTCGCTGGCGGCCAGCGCCTGGCGATAGAGGTCGGCGCCGTACGCATAGCTGCCCGTGGACTTCGCGAGCAGCGTGCTCTTGAGATAGTTCTTGTACTCGCCGAGCGCCGCGATCACAGCCTTGTTGCTGTCGTGGAATGTGTCGAGGAGTGTCTTGTCGGTCACCTCACGGAACGCCTCCGGCAGATCGGTCGTGAAGAACTTGATGTTGCCGTCGATCTGCTCGATGGCGATGTCGGTGTAGATTTTCGGCGGCGTCGCCAGGTTCTTCCGCGCTTCGAGCAGGGCGGCCGGCATCTTCCGCTCTCTCGCAATCAGCGCGCTCAGCCGCTGGGCAGCCGGCGCGTAGTTGCGTTTCATGATCACGTATGCCGCGTTCGTGATGGCGCCGCTGTACGAGTCGGGATCCTTCGCCCACTGGCGAATGCGATCGAGCGCCAGCACGCTCGCATCGATCGCGTGCTGAAGCTGCTCGCGATCGAGCTGCCGGTCGAGCGTCAGCTTGGCCGGATCGATTCCGGCCAGCGTGTCTCGAAACCGCTGCAGCGCCTCGGATTCCGCGTGGATCGCGGCTTCGGACGAATCTTCGAGCTGCGCGTCGTATTGATGAAGGCCGAGATCGGTCGCGACGCTCGGGTGCCGTTTGTAGTGATCGTCCAGTATCTGCGTGGCGAGCGCGGAAAACGCCGCATCGCCAGACCCCGCAGTCGGCGGCGGCGGCCCGGCCGGCGCCTGCGCGCACGACATGCCGACAGCACACGATGCGGCAAGCGCGAACCGGGCCAACTGCGAGCGCACCGCCGAGATCATTGACACCATGGCTCAGGATACGTCAACAGCGGCGGCTGCGTTGACAACACTGCAACCGATGTTGCACAAGTTGAGGTCATGACCGAACTCGCCACACCCGTGACTTTCAATCTCGCGGACGGCATCGCAGTTCTCGAGCGCACGCCGGGCGTTCTCGAAGCGCTGTTGTCCGGGCTGCCGGACGCGTGGACGCGCACCAACGAAGGGCCCGATACCTGGAGTCCGTTCGACGTCGTCGGCCACATGATCGATGGCGAGCTGGCCGATTGGATGACACGTCTGCAGATCATCCTTCGGCAAGGGGCGGACCGGCGGTTCGAGCCGTTCGATCGGTTCCGTCACATCAGCCGGAACAAAGATCGTCCGCTCGTTGATCTCCTCGCCGAGTTTCGACATCTACGGGAGAAGAATCTCGCCGAACTCGCAGCGCTCCGCTTGACCGCCACGCAGCTGCAGCTCACGGGCGAGCATCCGGCATTCGGCATCGTCACCGCAGAGCAGCTGCTGTCGACATGGGTCGCGCACGATCTCGGGCACCTCGCGCAGATCGCGCGCGTGATGGCGAAGCAATACCGCACGGCGGTGGGTCCGTGGGAAGCCTACTTGCCTGTCCTCCACCGCTGACGGCGACTCGAGCAGCGCTCAGGCGGCAGGCAACCTCTTCGCGACCGCCTCGGCGAGTCGCATGATGTCGGCGCGGTCGTTGTAGACCTGCGCCGAGACTCTCGTCCACAAGCGGCCCCGCCAGGCGTGCATCTGCACTTCGATTCGGTCCTCGACGAGGAGCGCAAGGCGCAGACGCGTCGCGTCGGCATCGCTCGATCCCGCGGCTGGCGGCAGCGGCACGGTCACCATCGCACCGACCATCGCGCGCGGAATCTCGAATGTCGTGCGCCAGCACTCCGTGAGCAGCCTCGCCGCTTCCCACGCGAGGTCATGCATGTAGCGCACGCAGGCATCGAAATCCCACTCGTGAAGCAGCGCAATGCCTTCGGGCGCCGCCAGGTAGCTCGTCGGATCGGCGGTCGCGGTGTGTTCGAACTCTTCGCGGAATCCCTTGTGGTATCCCCACGACACCACGGGAAGGTGCACGGCACTCTGACGCTCGGGCGCGACCCAGAGAATGCCGCAGCCTCGCGGCGCGTGCGCCCACTTGTGCAGGTTCGCCGAGTACCAATCGACGCCGAGCGACGCGATATCGAGCCGCCGCGATCCTGGAACGTGGGCGCCGTCGACGAGGACGGGCACGCCGCGCGCGCGGCACTCGGCTGCAATCTCCTTCACCGGCAAGAGGAGCGCCGTCTGCGCCGTTATGTGGTCGACGATCACGAGCTTCGTGCGCGGTGTGAGCGCGCCGACGATGACGTCGACCACGTCGCCAGGATCATGGATCGGATACTCCAGATGCGCCGTGCGAAGTGTCGCGCCCGCTCGCTCACACACGGCGCCGGCCGCGAGCGTCACCGCCCCGTACGCGAGATCGGTGATGAGCACTTCGTCGCCGCCCTCGAGCGGCACCGAGCCGAGCACGGCGTTCAGGCCGGTGGTGACGTTCGGGACAAATACAAGATCATCTGGCCGCGAGCCGACAAACGGCGCGACGTGATCGCTGGCTTCGCGCAGCCGCGACACCGCGCGCCAGGGCATTGGTTGATGGCCGTTCAGTTCGCGGAGCATGAACCGGGAGGGCTGGCGCTCCATCTCCTGGCGAAGAGCGTGCTGCCTGTCGAGCACACGGCGCGGCGTCGCGCCGACAGTGCCGTGGTTGAGGTACGTGAACTCGGGATCGAGCAGCCAGTTAGCGAGCATCGAACGACCGAACGTCGGCATGAGCCGATCTTATCCGGGAACAAGAATCACAGCGGCTCCGGCAGCCATCCGACCGGAGGTGCCGATGCTTCGGCACACGCTCATGCGGCTCGAGAGGGATAGCGTAGACGGCAAATGCCTTGCACGAGCGCAGGCCGCCAGGCGCAGCGAGGAAACGCGTCGGGCATGAAACGGCTCAGAAGAGGAGACCAACAATGTCGAAGATCGACGACGCGGCCAGCAAGGTGAAGCAGGGCACGGACAAAGCGGCGGACGCGGCCAAGAACGCCGCGAAAGAAGGCGGCGACAAAGTGAAGAACGCCGGGGAACAGATCAAGAAACAGGGTAAGTAAGGTTGAGTAAGATCGTGGGCGGCGACAGGAGGGATGTTGGCAGTTGATTCCGCCATGCGGCGCAACCGCACGTCGGCGGTCGTAGACCTGTGGCAGGCCGGCGGCAGCAACAACAGCAGTGCTGGGAGCCGCGGACGCGGTAGCTCCGCGTGACGATCTTTCCGACGTCGGCCGGCGAGCTGGAGACGACCTCGAGTGATGGACAGCCGGTGACGAGAACGCTGCGCTGGCAGCGGGTCGCGTAAACTCGGTTGTCTTCGATTTTGTCCCACCATCGTCCTGGCGGCGGCTATCAGAACCCGTGGCCGAATTCGCAACCCAGCGGATTCCGAGACTTCATCCGATGGCGCCTGGTCGAACGTCGCACGACCCCGCTCGCACCGACGCCGCCACGCGATTCTCTCCCGCGGCGGCAACCATCAATCGTCACGCCGCGCGCTGACCGCGGATACCGATCGGCGACGTGGGTCGGACATTCAACCGTGCTGCTGCAGCTCGGCTCCGTGAACATCCTTACGGATCCAATGTGGAGCGAGCGCGCCTCGCCGTTCGGGTGGATCGGCCCAGCGCGTCTGATGACGCCGGGGATTCCGTTTGATTCGTTGCCGCCAATCGACGTCGTGCTGATCTCGCACAATCATTACGACCACCTCGACGCCGCGACCGTTCAACGACTCGCGGCGCGGTTTCCCGACGCCGCGTGGCTCTGTCCGGTCGGGCTCGCGCCGCTGCTGCGACGATTCGGAGTGCGTCGCGCGGTCGAGCGCGATTGGTGGCAGACGGTCGACACGCCGGCATTCTCGGCGACGTGCGCGCCGGCGCAACACTTCAGCGCACGCGGTCTCCGCGATCGGAACGCCACGCTGTGGTGCAGCTGGATGATCGAGGCTGACGATGCGCGGGTCTTTTTCAGCGGGGATACGGCACTGCATCCCGACTTCGAAATCATCGGTCAGCGATTGGGCCCATTCGATCTCGTCATGCTGCCGATTGGCGCGTACGAACCACGCTGGTTCATGCGCAAGGTCCACTGCAATCCTGAAGACGCGGTCGAGGCGTACACGGCCCTCACGGCCCGCCGTCGCGCCGCACCGCCCTGCCTCGCGCTGCACTGGGGAACGTTTCGCCTTACGGACGAGCCTGTGGAAGAACCGCCGGCGCGCTTCGCCGAGCGCTGGCGCCAAGCAGGATTCGCCGACTGCGCGAACTGGACGCTTGCACACGGTGAAACCCGCCGCTTCGAGCGCGCGGCGTCCGACCACTGACGCGGTCCACTCGCCACATCCGTTCGACAGCGGTAACATCGACGTGGGACCGGTGCGCGGATGACGTACGTCGATTCGGCGGTATTGAACCTCACGGAAAAGATCTGCCGGCGGTTCCAAGCGTGGACCGGCCGCACGAATGTGTGGCTCGCCTTCCAGCTCACCAACCTCAGCATCGTCGTCTACTTCATCTGGGTGGTGGGACTCTACCTGCTCAGCGTCGACGTGACCCTGCGCGTTTTTGTCGTGCTGTTCTGCGGATCCGTGTTCTTCGTGCTGACGCGAACGATTTTCAGGATGTCGATCGAAGCCGCGGAACTGCAGGCTTACAAGAGGGTCGCGAAAGGGCTCGCCAACCCGCGGCGGCTCCGGGACGCGCAGCTGCGTATCGCGTTTCTCACGCTGTCGATCGTGCTGTCGTATCCGCTCTGGTTCGTGTACGTCACGCTGCACTTGCGTTTCGTGCTGCTGACGGATGCGCTGATCATCCTCACCACGGTGATTCTCTACGTGCTCGCCTGCGACCCGCTGCCGCCGTGCGCGGGCAGAGTGACCGACTGGCTGCGAGGATGGGCGACGGCGCGGAAGGCGGACGTTCCGTCGCTGCCGTAGCGTCAGCGGCCGATGAAGCCGCTCGTCACGGCGGGAACACGCCGGCCGGCGAGCGCGGTCGCGATCTCTCCGGCGGCCGTTGGGTCGACCTCTGCGAGCGGAACGGACGTAATCGCCTTCCAGCACAGAGACGGCGACGCCGGCGCGATACGCGATACGGGTGGAAGTGACCGCGCGAATGCGATCGCCGCTCGTGAGGATGCCGGTGAGGTTCAGCGGATCCGCGGCGCTGATCGTGATGAGCCGGCGTCAGCGTCCTGCACGTCGCACCTCACGCATGCGTTCGACCGCCGACGGCAGCGCGAACTGCTCGCCGGACACGCCGCTGACGAACCGGCCGCCGCGAATCTCGCCGCGGGCTTCCAGCCGGCGGTACACGCGCGTGAGCTCTCGCCATCCGGCGACGTTTGTCTCGCGCCCGAGCAGCCGCCGAAACACGACGCCGTAGCGTTCGAGCAGGGCTCGCGCCTGCATCGTCGACGGCCTCTTCCCGCTCGCACGATGGCCCCGATGCCGTCGTCGCGGACCAGCGGCCGGCGAGGTCGTGCCGCGGATCGAACGACGGTCTCCTTCATGCGGCGGACGATCGCACGGGCGCCGGCGAAGCCGTCGGAGGTGACGAGGCCGCGTGACGCAAGCGCGACGATCGCAGTGCGACAGCGAGGCGTCGTCCACGCCGCTCGATTTCGCGAGATCGCGCGTGAAACGACGCGCCGCGCGCTCGCAGCGTGGCCAGCACGGCCTGCTCGATCGCGTTCAGACCTTCTTCCAACGCCTCGCGCGGGTGCTCGTCGGTGAACCGCAGCGCGTGCCACGCCTCGGCGTGCTCGCGGAGAAACAGCGCGACGCGCAGCCGATGCGCGACGCTCGCGTCTGTACGACGGCGACGGACACACACCCCCATGCCGACCTGGCCCGTCAGGCACAGCATGTCGAGCATCTGCGGATCGTAGCGATCGAGGCGCGCGCGGCAGCACGACGCGTTCCCACGCCGCCGCCGACAGCTCGAAGCCGTCGAGCCGCGCGACGATCGCGGCGAGCCCTTCGGCGCCGGTCAGCCGGTGCGACGGGTCCACGCGACTGCCAGACGAACAGAAAGCGCATGAAGTCGGCAAGGCTCACCGGCTCGATTTCGGCGCGAAGGCGATTGAGCGTGTAGCGATGAATGCGCGCCAGCAGCGCGCGGTCGCACCACTCCTGCGCCGCTCGGCCGGCTGAACTGGCCGCGCAGCACGATGCCCTGCGATTCGAGATCGAGCAGCGCGGCTTCGGCGTCGGCCCCGGCAATCGCGAGCGACGCGGCAAGCGCCGCCAGCCGTCGTCGGACCGACGATCGCCACGCGGCCGCGCAACAGCTCGGCGATCGCGTCGTCGCGCGTCCAGGTCGCGCGTCGCGCGCGACGGCGGCGCGACGATCGGCGGCCGCAGCTCGGCGCCGGGATGGACGGCGAGGATTTCCGGCAGACGCTCGGCGGCGACCCACGCCGACTGTCACGCGCGTGCATACGCGCGCGCAGCGCGTCAGCTGCGTCGAAGAACTGCCGCGGAACCGACCGCGCACTCCTCGACTGTGAGAAAGCCGGCCGTGACCAGCGCGTCGTGCAGCTCGTCGGCGTCGCGCGGATCCGGCCGCGCTTCCGCGCGCACGCGCGCGATCGCCGCCGGATCCAGCGCGCCGATATCGTCGGGCGCGGACGCGGCTCGCCGTCGCGCGGCGCGCGTAGACCGCCTGCGTCCGCCGCTCCTCGAGCGGCGCATCGTCGAGAAACGCGTAAGGCCGCGCGTTGAGAATCTCGTGCGCAATCGGCGACGGCTCGGGCGTGTCGCGCGTGACGAGCCGCAGGCGTCCCGGCGTGGATGTCGCGTGAGCACGCGGCGCGAGCCCCTCGAAGTCCATCGCCTCCTGAGGCAGTCGTGAACCGTCTGCGAGACCAGCGGATGATCGGGAATCTGGCGATCGCCCGGGAATGTTCTCGAGGCAGGCGGCGGCGTCCGGAAAGACCGCCGCCATCAGGTCGTCCGCCTGCATCCGCTGGAGCTGCGGCGGCACCTTCCGTCCGCCGCGGAACCGCGGCACCGCCAGCGACACGGTCGTGTTCCAGCGCCACCGCGTCTGAAACACCGGCGCATCGAGCAACGCCTGGACGAGCACGTCCTTCGCCGTCGCCGGATGCAGGTAGCGAAAGACGTCGGCGAGCGGAAACGAGTGCTGCGGCCCGAGCGACAGCAGCAGCGCGTCCTCGGTCGCGGCCGCCTGCAGCTCGAAGTTGAACTGCCGGCAGAATCGCTTGCGGAGCGCGAGCCCCCACGCCTTGTTGATGCGGCTGCCGAACGGCGCGTGCAGCACGAGCTGCATGCCGCCGGACTCGTCGAAGAATCGCTCGAGGACCAGCGTCTCCTGCGTCGGCACGGCGCCAAGCGCGCGCGCGCGTCTCGGCCAGATACGCGACCGCCTGCTCGGCGGCGGCGACGCCAGCTCCGGTTTCGGCCTGCAAGCCACGACGCTGGCTGTCCGAAGGCGCGTCCGGCGACCGAGCGGCATCGATTTCGCGCGCGCAGATCGCTGACTTCGCGCGACAGCTCGTCGCTGCGCGCTGGCGCTTCGCCGAGCCAGAACGGGAATGTTCGGCGGCGCGCCTTTCGCGTCGGCAACGCGAATCACGCCGGTGCCCACCTGGAGCACCTGCCACGACGCGTTGCCCGAGCTGGAAGATGTCGCCCGCCATGCTTTCGATGGCGAAGTCTTCGTTCAGCGTGCCGATGAACGTGTCGTCGGGCTCGAGGAGCACGCGATAGTCGGCGACTTCGGGAATCGCGCCGCCCGAAGTGAGCGCGAGCATCCGCGCGCCGCGCCGGCCGCGCACACGCCGACGCACTTCGTCGCGATGGACCAGGGCGCCGCGGCGTCCACGGCTGGTCGAAAAGCCCTCCGAGACCATCGCCAAGCACGGCGTCGAAGTCGGTCCGGTCGAGCGCGCGGTATGGCCACGCCTTGCGCATCAGCGCGAACAGGTCGTCTTCGCGCATATTCGCGCGCAGGCGGTCTCGGCGACGATCTGCTGCGCGAGGACGTCGAGCGGCGCTTCGTGCACGACGACGCTGTCGAGCTGACCGCGCGCGACCGCGCGCAGCAGCGCGAGCGACTCCACCAGATCGTCTCGCGACAGCGGAAGCACGCGGCCTTTCGGCGTCCCGGTGAGCGTGTGGCCCGACCGCCCGACGCGCTGCAGCAGCGTGGCGATCCGATGCGGCGAGCCGATTTGGCAGACGAGATCGACGTGGCCGATATCGATCCCGAGCTCGAGCGACGCCGTGGCGACGAGCGCCTTCAGCTGGCCGCCTTTCAGCCGCGCCTCGGCGTCGAGCCGCTTTTCTTTGGACAGGCTTCCGTGATGCGCGGTCACCGCATCTCGCCGAGCCGCTCGCTGAGATGCCGCGCGACGCGTTCGGCCAGCCGCCGCGTATTCACGAAGACGAGCGTCGTCCGATGCTCGCGTCACCAGCGTGGCAAGCCGGTCGTAGTACTCCTGCCACACCTCGTGGACATCACCGCCTCGAGCGATGATTTCGGCAACTCGATCTCCAGATCGAGCGCGCGCCGGTGGCCTTCGTCGACGATCGCGCAGTCGCCGCGCTCGCCGACGAGAAAGCGCGCGACGGTTTCGATCGGCTGCTGCGTGGCCGACAGGCCGATGCGCACGAGCGGCGCCTCCGCGACCTGCTGCAGCCGTTCGAGCGACAGCGCGAGGTGCGCGCCGCGGCGGCGTGCCGATCACCGCGTGGATCTCGTCCACGATCACGGTGCGCACGGTCCGCAGCATCTGGCGGCTGCGATCGGCCGTCAGCAGGAGGTAGAGCGACTCCGGCGTGGTGACGAGAATATGCGGCGGCGTGCGAAGAATCCGCGCGCGCTCGGGTGACGTCGTGTCGCCGGTGCGCACGGCCGCGGTGATCCGCGGCGCGTCGATCCCCAGCTCGCGCGCGAGGTTCGCGATCCCGTGACGCGGAAGCGCGAGGTTCTTGTGGATGTCTGCGCTGAGCGCTTTCAGCGGAGAGACGTAGACAATCCGCACCTCATCCGGCAGCTGCGCCGGCGAGTGCCCTCTCGAAACAGATCGTCGAGCCCGGCAAGAAACGCCGCGAGCGTCTTGCCGGAGCCGGTCGGCGCAGCAATGAGCGTGTGGCGCCCGGCGGCGATCGCTTCCCAGCCGCGCATCTGCGCGGAGGTCGGCGTGCCGATCGCGTCAGAAAACCAGCGTGCGACGACCGGATGGAACGCCAATACCTCTTATTTCCCTTTCGCGCGCAGCGCCGCCCATCGCTTCTTCTGTGCCTCGGAGATCAGCTTTCGCGCCGCGGCCGACATCTTCCGCCGCTTGCGTTTGCTCTGCGGCGCCGGCGCGAATGTCTGACTCGCGGTGCGCCCTTTCGCGGACGGAACCCGGCGGGCGACTCGCTCGGCCCCGTGGCCCAGATCGCTCAGAAGCTTCGAGGCCGTGTCGCGGACGGCCGTCAGATGCTTGACGATGTCCTGACGCTGTCCGAGCCAATGCTGCGCTTTCGTCTGCGCGGTTCCCAGTAAACGACCCAGGTCCTCCGCGAACGCTTCAACCTTTGGCGACAATGGTTTCTCGCCCTGCCCTGTCCGCTTTGCCATGCATCTCTCCTGCGATATGCGCCGTGCGATTCGTAAACCATCGATTGTAGTTGAAACGCCCGGTGACTCATCGGATCGAGAAGGCCCTGCTGTTGCAACGGAACTAGGGCGAACGGCCGTGGCATTCGATCTCGTGCTCGTCGGCAGCAGTTTCGCCTCGTCATTTTTCCTGCATCGATACCTGCAACAGGCCAGTTCATCCGTGCGCGTGCTCGTTCTCGAACGTGGAGAACATCGTGATCATCGCTGGCATCTCGCGCACCGGGACGAGCTCATCCGCGAGGCCGCCGAGAGCTACGACGGCCGTCAGTCCACTAAACCCTGGGTGTTTCGACTGGCGTTCGGCGGCAGTTCGAACTGCTGGTGGGCCTGCACGCCTCGCCTCCTGCCCGAGGATTTTCGGATTCGTTCGACCTACGGCGTGGGCCGCGACTGGCCGATTTCCTACGATGATCTCGAGGAGTACTACTGCGACGCCGAGCAGTTGATGGCCGTATCGGGCCCCGACGACGGGTCGCCCTCGCCGCGAAGCCGGCCGTACCCGCAGCCGCCGCACCGATTCTCGGATCCCGATCATTGCTTCAAGCGCACGTTCCCGACGTTGTTTTTTCAGCAGCCCACGGCTCGACCGAGTCGCACGGTCGAGTCAGGTCGGCCGCGCTGCTGCGCCAACGGCGTCTGCTCGCGCTGTCCGATCGACTCCAAGTTCACGATCCTGAACAGCCTTGCCGACCTGTACCGCGACCCGCGCGTCACGCTCCTGACCGGGGCGACGGCACTGGACCTCGACGTCGCGAGCAATTGCGTGACCGGCGTCCGTTACCGGCACGCGGGGCGCGAGCAGGTGGCGCGCGCCGACGTGGTCGCCCTCGGAGCAAACGCGCTGTTCAACCCGTTTCTTCTGCTGCGATCCAGCATTCCCGATGGAGGCGCCGGCGAGGGGTTGGTCGAACAGATATCGAGAGACGTGCTGGTCGATCTCAACGGCGTCGACAATTTCCAGGGGAGCACGAGCATCACCGGCCTTGGCTACATGCTCTATTCAGGAGACCATCGGCGACGCCACGCGGCCGCGTTGATGGAATCCTGGAACGTCCCCGTGCTGCGGGACATTCGCGGCAAATGGCGGCAGCGGATCCAGCTGACCTTCATCTACGAGGATCTGCCGCAGCGGGCAAATCGCGTGACGGTCGGTGCGGATGCGACGAAGCCGGTTGTGCAGTACGGTGCGCCTTCCGATTATGCGACGCGCGCGATCGCGGCTCTCGAGTCGGAGTTGCCGTCCGTGCTCGCCGCGCTGCCGGTCGAGCGCTACGAAATCGGTACAGCCCGAACGACCGCCTTCAGAAGGGCACAACCTGGGCACGACGGGCATGGGCCGCGATCCGGCGACGAGCGTCGTCGATGGCGATCTGGTCCATCACCGGGTGCGCAATCTGCTCGTGCTCGGCGGCAGCGTCTTTCCGACCATCTCGCCTGCGAACCCGACGCTGACGATCTGCGCGCTGTCGCTGCGCGCGGCCGACCGGATGATGGCGTCAACGCACGGTGCGCCCGCATGATCACGCGTCGCACGTTCCTGCGAGTCGCCGGGTTCGGCGCGCTCCCGCTGAGCGCGGGTCTGATCGAGTGGCGACAGTCGGTCCAGTGGGCGCTCGGCCGCAGCGCCGCATGGCTCGAGGCCGGCGTCCGCAGTCCGGAGCGCCGCTTGCGAGACCACTTTGATTACCTGGACATCGACCCGGCGTCCGTCGCCGAGTTCTTCGCCGATCTCCGGCGATACCGTCCCGACCTGTCGCTGCGCCGCCCGCTCGGGCCGACCGTCCACAGCCTCTTCCTGCTGTCCACCGACTTTTTCCGGCACGGCGCGGATGAAACGCGGCGGATTCACTATGTCGGCTTTTACGATCCGGCGACCACACCGTGCAACAACCCGCTCGCGAGATTCGACGCCGTGGGCGGGTGAGCCGATGGACTCTGGGATGTAGTCTGGCAGTGAGGTGCCGCGACGCGCTCCCACAGGATATGCGTCGAGCCGCGGCGGAAGTACGTGCACTCTCCCCGTATGAGTCGATCGTCGTACACGCTCAGGAACGGCCGCGCGAGATCGGTGCGCTGCCGCAGCTGCACGATGACATCGGGTTGTGTTGCGCCGATCGAGTGCGCGAAATCGAATTTCATGTGACCGGGCCTGAACGTGCGCACGGTCGCAGGCTGCGCCGCGCGGCCGCGCGCGATGACGCGATCGGTCTTGCCCAGCATGTCGACGCTCGGACGGCCGGAAAAATACGGAACGGTTCCAGCCCTCATCACTGCAACCGTCGCGTCGGGATTGGTGAGATTGCGAAGGACGAGCGCCTGCGCGACGTCCTGCTGATTCTCGCCGCCGTTGCCTGAATGGAGGGGCGGCCGAATCAAGAGCGCTTCCGCCAACGCGCCGGCACCGTGAATGCTGTTCAGGCAGACGGCCGCGTAAACGAGCGCCAGTCCAAACGCCCACCGCGCAACAATCGGTCTCGTCGCACCGTCGCGGCCGTGGAGCGTCTGGACGAGCGTTGGAATCAGCAGGTAGAGCGCATAGGCCAGCAGAATGAAAAACTCGGGCATCGCGATCGAGATGAATCGGTTGCTGCCGCCCCAGTACTCCCACGCGTCTCCGCCGACATAGACGCTGTACGCGACCTGGAGCGCGAAGAGCCAGCACAGGAGGCGCAGGCGCCGATCCCGACGAAAGGCGAGCGCAAAGGCGAGCGCGAACAACAGCGGATTCGCTCGCCACACGAACTCCGCGAGCACGTAGGCGCCGCGAATGATCCGGACGAGGGGTGAAACGCCGGTCATCTTGAGGTAGTACGTGTTCGGCAACACATCGCCGTAGTACCACGCGCCGAAAAGCGCCTCAGCGCCGACCGCAATCGCGAGCAGCGCCGTACCCCGTATCGCGTGCAGCCGGCGATTGGCTGGATCGGCGACGAGGAAAAAGGCGAAGAACGCACCGTACGCAATCACCATGTCAAGTCGTATCAGGATCCCAATCGCGAGGAGCCAGTACATACGTCGCGGAAACTCGCGAGTCTCGAGGCTTCGAATGGCGTCCGAGCAGCAGGCGCTGATGAGAAGAACCAGCGCTCCGACTTCCATCCCCTCGAGGCTCCAGTAGTTGATCGGCAGGTACGAGGCCGTGAGTGCCGCGGCGCCCAGCGCGACGGCCGACGAACCGCCCGACACCGCCAGCGCGATCCGGCGCACATAGATCAGATTCAGCGTCAGGACGATCGCTGCCGTGATCTGCACGAGCAGGCTCGTTTTGGACTGGGGCGTCGGGAACAGATGGAGGAGCGCCATGTAGCCGACCCACAACGGGTTCGTGTAGCCCGCGACACGCTCGCCGCCCGGATTCCATACGAGGCCGTGGCCTTCGGCAAGATTCTTCGCATACCGCATCGAAACCATCGCATCGTCGAACAGCGAAAAGTAGCGTTCGCCGCCGACAACGAAGCTGGTGCGATAGATGAACAGGGCGGCGTAGGCCAGAAAGGAGGCGAGAAGCAGCGCAAACGATGGCGAGTAGGCCGCCCCGACAGCAGAACGTCGCTCGTTCGGCACCGTTACTTGGCAGCGGTCAGAGCAAGCGTCGTTCCGGCCGTTACTCAACGCATGAGCCACGCGGCGATGTTATGCCAGGCGGCGCCGCGCGACAGGAGGGCGACGACAGGCGGAGTGGTGGCGATCGCCAGCAGCCCGCTCCACAGATACGCCGGATGAATTCGGCGGCGGGTCACCAGATCGTAAACGGGCCCGGCGACGAGAAACGCCAGCGCCAGCAGACCAATTACCGGCGGGCTGCCGCTGGCGAACGGCAGCCGGCTGACACCTGGGCCGACCAGGGCGCCGGCCGTCGCCATGAGCATCAGCCGCTTGTGCGCCTGCGCGCTCCGTCGGAAATACCATCCAGCGCCGACGAGCGCCGTGAAGACGAACGTGGCGCCGATGTTCAGGAGCAGAAACCCTTCGGCATCGGGAAATTCCACACCCGGAATCCCCCGATCGCCCAGGCGTGCGACGGTGATGGCTGTTGTCGTCCCGACGACGAACATCAGTGCGGCGAGCGCGACGGCGGCCACGCCGAGCCGACGATGAACGGCCGTTTGGCCGCGTAGCACGAGGGTCGTCTGCACGACGAACACCACGAGCCAACTGGTGAAAACGATCGCGTGCAGATGGATGATGCCCGGCACCGCAGGAGCGCCGCTGAGGAGTTTCGGCGCGTAAGTATTCGAAAATCCGGCGATGATCGTGACGGCTGTCACGATCGACATCAGGCTGAAGAAACGATGGTCGCCGGGCAGCGTCTTGAACCTGGCGGAGCCACCCGCGTCGTTCCGGGTGGCACTCGACAGCGTGGTGGTCGTGGTCATCTGAACCGCCTCCAGCGATAGCAGCCGTTATTTTCCTTCGGGCATCAACGTGACCTTCACGTAGTTGTCGGTGTTGAGGTACGTCTGCGCGGCGCGCTGAACCGCGTCGCCCGTGAGCGCGGCAATCCGGCGCGGCAGGTTTTCGATCGCCGCGAGGTTCGCTGTCTCGCCGTCCGCGTAGCGGCTCGCAATCTGGTTGAGCAGATAGCCGTTGTCCTCGCTGTTCCGCTCAAATTCCCGCACGAGCCCCTCGCGGATGAGCGCCATCTGGTTGGCCGTGAGCGCCGTCTCCTTCACGAAGGCGACCTCCTCGAAGACGCGCTGCACGAGCAACTCGGTGCGCGCCGGATCGCACGTCCATTCGATCCGGACCATGTATTCAGGCCGGGGAAATTTGTCGGTGTCCGGGTTCGCCGTGATGCTGTAGGTGCCCCCAAGCTCCTGCCGGATGCTGTCGAGCAGCCGCGACTGGAGAACGAGGGTCATCGTCCGCAGCGCCAATCGGTGCGCATCGTCGTACTCGAACGGGCCGGAGAAGACGATCGCGACCTGGCTCTTCGGGGCGATACCTTTTTGAATGGTCTTGTTGATGATCCCGGTCGGCAGCGTGATCCCGAGGTCGCGCCACGTCTCGTGTGTTTGCGTCGCCGGCAGGCTGGCGAGATACGTTTCGACGAGCGGTTTGATCGCATCGGGTGTGAAACTGCCCACGAAGACGAACGTGAAATTACTGGCGTCGGCGAAGCGTGCCTTGTAGAACGCCATCGACTTCGCCAGGTTCCACTGCTCCACCGTCCCAGGCGTTTCCGGTTGCCGTCGCGGATTGTTCCCGCTGAGCGCGGCGTCGATGGTCTGGTCGAAAACGACGTCGGGGCTCGCAAGCCGGTTCGCGAGCAGGCCGCGCGCCTGCGAGGCCATCGCGGCAAAGGCGGTCGGATCGGCGCGAGGCTGCGTGAAGCGCAAATACAGCAGCTGGAACATCGTCTCGATGTCCTGCGGTGTGCTCCCACCGCCCATGCCTTCATCGATTTCGTCGATGAACGGCGTCACAGCGACGGCTTTACCGGCGAGGAGCCGGTCGAGCGTGACCGCATTGAACTGTCCGACGCCTCCCGCGCGCACGACGGCATCGGCCACGCGCGCGGGTATCTGATCGGCATCGCTCGCCAGCGACGTCCCGCCAGGAGCCGACGGCGCGAAACAGGATCTGGTCCTCCTTCAACGTGGTCGGCTTCAGCACGACGGTGGCGCCGTTCGAGAGCGTCCATTCCGTGATCCCGGCTTCCGGCCGCAGCGTGGTCTTCACGATCGCACCGCGCGGCGGTGGCGTGTCCATGAGCGCGTGCTCCCCCGAGGCATCCACGTACGCCTCGAGTCGCTTCGCCGACGCGGTGTTCACGACCGCCGCGAGCTGCGTCTCGTCCGGCAGCACGACACCGGCCGCTTCGGGCGCCGACACGACCACGAGCCGATTCCGATCCGGAAACCAGTCCGCCGCGAGCGCGTTGACTTCGGCGAGCGTGATGCCGGGCACGAACCGCCGGTGGAATGCCAGTTCCTGCCAGATCGTCGGCAGCGCTTCCTGCTCCAGGAAATTGCGCGTGTACTCGTCGGCCCGGCTCGCCGACTCGCGGTCCGGGCTCTCGGTGACCACGCGCTCGGACCCCGCCATCATCGCCTGCTTGGCGCGCGCGAGCTCCGAGGCCGTGAAGCCGAATCGCGCCACGCGCTGCAGCTCGGTCACCAGCGCGTCGAGGCCCTTCGTCACCCCGTCGTTCGCGACGAGCGCCTGCAGAACGGCCTCGTCTCTCGTCCTCGGCGCCGGAAACAGGCCCCGCTCCGCGGCGGCCCTCAGGAACGGCGGGGTCGCGCTCTGGGTCAGTTCGTCGAGCCTGTCGCCCAGCATGCTCGCGAACAGCTGGTCGAGCATCAGATCGCGGTACCCGCCGACCGATCCCTGGTTGCGCGCCGGCCGCAGATCGCTCAGCTGCACATCGGTTGCCGTGGTCTCCTTGTCGGTGATCACCGCGTAGCGCGTGGCCGAATGCTCCGGCACATCGAACGCCGTCCGTGGTCTCTCGGGCGAGGGCGACGTCAGGTGCGAGAAGTGGTCCTTGATCATCGTCGCCACCGCGTTGCGATCGACGTCGCCGACGACGATGACGGCCATCAGATCGGGCCGGTACCAATCGCGGTAGAACCGCGTCAGCTGTTCGCGCCGCGCCTTCTCGATGATGTCGGGGTTGCCGATCGGCGACCGCTCCGCATAGCGCGATCCCTCGAGCTGCACGCGGCGGATCTTGTCCCGCGTCCGCTCGCCTGCCCCGAGCCGCATTCGCCATTCGGAGAGGACGATGCCGCGCTCGTGATCGATGCCGCTCTGATCGAAGGTGGCGCCGTGCGCCCAGTCTTCGAGCACGAGCAGCGCGCGGTCGACCACGCCCGCCACGTCGCTCGGCACGCGCAGCGTGTATTGCGTGTCGTCGTAGCTCGTCGCGGCATTCGCGTCCGGGCCGATGCTCAACCCGAGCGAGGACAGGAAGTCGAGCAGGTTCTGCCGCGGAAAATGTTCGGTGCCCTCGAACTCCATGTGTTCGACGAAGTGCGCCACCCCCTGCTGGTCATCGTCCTCGAGCACGGACCCCGCTTTGACGACGAGGCGCAGCTCGGCGCGATGCGCCGGTTTGGCGTTCGCGCGGACGTAGTCCTGCAACCCGTTCGGCAGTGTTCCCATGACGACTTCGGGATCGGCGGGCATCAGTTGCGCCAAATCGTAGGAAGCGACCGACGCGGCTGACGTCTCCCGTCCGGGCGGCGGCGTCTGCGCGGATGCGACGAGTCCGCCGATCCCCACAGCAGCGGCGAGCACACCAACGAGAGAGGCGCGGAAACGCGGCAAAGGCATACCTCAATCCTACCCGAGCCGGTCAATTCCGTGACGCCAACCGTCAAAGATCGACGCCGCCGGCACGGGCCTAGTAGACATTCTGCCAATGTACTAGTAGATTGTCTGCTAGACGCCATGGCCGATCAGATCGAACTGCTTCAAGGCACGTTGGACATGCTGGTCCTCAGAACGCTCCAATGGGGTCCGCAGCACGGACACGGCATCGGCCAGGCCATTCGAGGGCGATCCGAAGACCTCGTCCGGATCGAGCACGGGTCGCTGTACCCGGCGCTCCACCGGCTCGAACGCCGCGGCTGGATTGCGGCGGAGTGGAAAGCGTCGGATTCCAACCGCCGCGCGAAGTACTACCGGCTGACCACGGCCGGCCGAAAACAGCTGGTCGCGGAGCGCAGCAAGTGGGAACTGCTGGTGCGGACGATCGGACGGATCATGCGGCCGGCCTAGGAGCGGCGGATGCGCGACGACGAGCTCGATGAGGAACTGCGCGCCGATCTCGAGATGGAGATCGAGGACCGCGTGCAATCGGGGATGAGTCGCGCCGAGGCCGAGTCGTCGGCCCGCCGCGCGATCGGCAGCCTCACCGCGGTCAAGGAGGCCACACGTGAGACGTGGCGATGGCAATCGCTCGAGCGCGGCGTGCAGGATGTGCGCTACGCGCTGCGGCTGCTGCGGCGGAATCCTGCGTTCACCGCCGCCGTGATCGTGTCGATCGCGCTCGGCGTCGGCGCGCAGACGGCGGTCTTCAGCGTCGTGAACGCCGTGCTGCTGCGGCCGCTCGCCTTTGCGCACCCCGATCGCCTCGTCGCGGTCCTCGAACATCCCTCCGGCCGTTCACAGGATCGCGGCACCGTCTCGGGGCCTGATTTCGACGACCTGCGCGATCAAAGCACGTCGTTCGAGCACCTGGCCGCTTTCCTGACCTTCACGTTTCCGCTCACCGACGCGGGCGAGCCGATCATGGTCCGGTGCACAGGCATCAGCCCCGGGTTTTTCGAGACGCTCGGCATCACGCCGCTTCTTGGCCGCACCTTTCGACCCGAAGAGCATCATGTCGACGGCCAGCAGGCGATTGTGAGCTATGGCTTCTGGCAGCGGCGGTTTGGCGGCGATCCCAAGGTCGTCGGAAAGATCATTTATCTGAATCACGAGCCGCATCAGATCGTCGGCGTGATGCCGGCCACGGAGGACCTCTTCGCCGAGACGGACATCTGGGCGAAGTACATTCCCGACTTCGATTGGGCCCGCCAGCGCGACAACCGCTTTCTGTCGGTGATCGGTGCGCTCAAGCCCGGGGTCGGCGTGGAGCGGTCCCGGGAGGAACTGCAGACGATCTACCGGCGCATGCCCGGCGTTCACGCGAACGCGACCATCGAGCTCGAGTCGCTCAAGGATCAGACCGTCGGCGGCGTCCGCGGCGCGCTCGGCGTGCTGCTCGGCGCCGTCGGTCTCGTTCTGCTGATTGCGTGCGCCAATGTTGCCAACCTGCTGCTCGCGCGCGGGGCGGCGCGCCAGCGCGAGATCGCGACCCGATACGCGCTCGGCGCGAGCCGCGGCCGGCTCGTGCGTCAGTTCCTCACCGAGAGCGTACCTTTGTCGACAATCGGCGGCGCACTCGGCATGCTGCTGGCGTACGCGCTCGTTCACGTGCTCGTCGGCCTGAATCCCGACTACCTGCCGCGGGCCGAGGGCGTCCGCGTCGACCTGCCGGTGGTGGTGTTCGCGATCGCCGTTTCGCTCGCGTCCAGCGTGATCTTCAGCATCGCGCCGGTCGTGGCCGTCAGCCGCGAGACCCTCCACGAAGCCGTGAAGGGACGCGGCATGTCGAGCCCTCGAGAGCGGTCGACGCGAGGCGCGCTCGTCGCCGCGGAGCTCGGCATCGCGGTGATTCTGCTGACGGGTGCCGGCCTGCTTGCGCGAAGCTTCTGGCAACTCCTCAACGTGGCGCCCGGCTTTCGTGCCGACCACGTGCTCACGATAAGGTTGCGGGTTCCCGACGATCGCATCCAAACCTCGTTCTATCCAGACCTGCTGCAGCGCGTCGCGCACCGGCCGGGCATTGACGCGGCGGCGGTGAGCGATTGCATGCCGACCGGCTTTCTCGCCGGAGCCGATCTCCTGGTGCCCGATGCTCCCTACGACCCGGCGCACGTGCCGACGGCCGACGCCTGCTTCGTGAGCGCCGACTATTTTCGCGCGCTCGGGATCCCGCTGATCGCGGGCCGCTGGTTCGGCGACACAGACGGCGCCACGACTCCGCCGGTCGTCGTCGTGAGCGAATCGGTCGCGCGCCAGCTGTGGCCCGGCCAGAACGCCATCGGACGCCAGGTCGCGGCCAACTACCGCTCGCTTGGACGACCGGTCGAGGACACCCCCGCGACGCGCACGGTCGTCGGCGTTGTCGCCGACGTGCGGCAGCGCGGTCTCGACGTGCCGTCGCGCATGGCGATCTATTTGCCTTACCAGCAGGACGCGACGGATCGCTCGCTGCGCGCCATGGTGTTGTTCGCGCGCACCAGGGAGGAGCCCGAGTCGATGGCGCGATCGGTTCAGGCGGACGTGCGCGCGCTCGCGCCCGACGTGCCGCTGCAGGGCGTTGGCAGCCTCGAGGCGGCGCTGCGCAAGACGCTCGCGCCGCGCACCTTCGCGCTCGTGCTGCTCGGCTCGTTCGCGGCGTTCGCGCTGCTGCTCGCGGCGGCCGGCCTCTACGGCGTCATCTCGTATGCCGTCACGCGGCGCGCGCGCGAGATCGCGATTCGCATGGCGCTCGGCGCGCGCAAGGTCGACGTGCTGCACACCGTCCTTCAACAGGAACTTCGCTGGCTGGCGGTCGGTTTCGTGGCCGGCATCGGTGGCGCATTGGCACTCGGGCAGGTCTTTCGCGGGATGCTCTTCGGTATCGGCGCGACGGATGCCTGGACGTTCGCCGGCGTCGTCGCCGTGCTCGGCTTCGTGTCGCTGGCGGCATGCTGGAACCCAGCGAGCCGGGCGGTGCGCGTCGAGCCGCTGGCGGCGCTCCGCGAGGAGTGACGCGCGATCAACGTCGCGCCTCCGGCGCTCGTCTAAGGCGCCATGGGAAACCTCTCCTTCGACCTGCGCGACGTCCTCCGCGGCCTGCGGCGCGATCGCCTCTATGCCGCGACGGTGATCGGAACGCTCGCGCTGACGCTCGGCGCCTCGACCGCCGTGTTCTCGATCGTCAACGGCGTGCTGCTGAAGCCGCTCGGCTATCGCGAGTCGCAGCGCCTCGTTTCCATCCGCGAGGTCGTGCGCCAGGAGTCGGCGCGGTATCCGTCACTGCCCGTGAACGCGCGTCATTTCGAAGAGTGGCGCCAGCGCGCCACGTCGTTCGCCGCGATCGCCGAGCTCGACTTCCGGACCGCCAACCTCACCGGCGCGGGCGAGCCGGTTCAGCTCTCGATTCTCAGAACCTCGGGCGCGCTGTTCGACGTGCTCGAAACGCCGGTCGCGTTCGGCCGAGCGCTCACGCTCGAAGACGAGCAGGCGGGACGGCCCGCGGTCGTCGTCATCAGCGACCGCCTCTGGCGCGAACGGTTCGATGGCAGCGTGAACCCGGTCGGCCGACAGCTCACGCTCGGCGGCAATCCTTACACGATCGTCGGCGTTCTTCCCCGCGGGTTCGAGCTGCCCGCCTTCGATCCCCTGAGCGGTGCGGCATCGCTCACCGGGCGTGTGGACGCGATTGTGGCGCTGCGTCTCAACTTCAACAATGTCGGGTGGATGGGGCAGTTCAACTATCCCGTCATCGCACGGCTGAGGAGCGGCGTCAGCGTGGAGCAGGCGCGGGCGGAGCTCGACGTGCTGCAGCGGGCGGTCGCGCGAACGGCGCAGCGTGAAACCCACGAGCCGGTGGCGCTCGGCGGCACGATCACCCTGCTCGACGAATCGATCGTCGGCCGCGCACGTCTTGGCCTGCTGCTCCTTCTCGGCGCCATCGGCGCGGTCGTCCTGATCGCGTGCTCGAATCTCGCGAACCTGTCGCTCACGCGGACGAGTGGGCGGCTGCGCGACGCCGCGGTGCGGACCGCCCTTGGCGCGAATCGCGAGCGGCTTGTTCGTCACGTGATTTTCGAGCAGCTCCTCCTCGCGTCCGCCGGCGGCGCGATCGCGCTGCTGATTGCGAGGGAGGCGATCGAACTGTTCGTGCGGACCGCGCCGGTCGATCTGCCGCGCGTCAACGACGTCGGCATCGACGGCCGGGTGATCGCGTTCGCCGGGGCGGCGGCGATCGTCTCTGGCCTGGTCGTCGCGCTCCTGCCTGCCTGGCGGATTGCGGCGCGCGATGTTCAGACCGCGCTGCGCGCGGGCGGCCACGGCGCAACCGATCGCGGCGGGCAGCGCGTCCGCGCAACGCTGCTCGGACTGCAGGTCGCACTGTCGGTGACGCTGCTCGTCGTCACGGCGCTGCTCGTCACGAGCTTCGTCCGCCTGCTGCGGATCGATCCCGGCTTCTCATCGCAGGGCGTCGTCGCCGTGGAGGTTGCGCCGCTCTCGTCGCGCTATCCGGACACGCCGGAGCGTGCCGCCCTCTACGACCGGATTCTCGAGAGCGTGCACAGGCTGCCCGGCGTCACATCGTCGGCCTGGACGTCGCTGCTGCCGCTGAGCGGCGAGACGTGGGTGGATGTGATCTCGCGCGTCGCCGACGCGCGCCCGAGCCCTCAGAACGTGAGCGCGAACTACCGCTTCATCGCACCCGACTACTTTCGGACATTGTCAATCCCTCTGGTGCGAGGCCGCAGCCTCGCCGACAGCGATCGCGGCGGCGCGACGATTCCCGCGGTGATTTCTCAGCGGGCCGCATCGGCGGTCTGGCCAGGAGAGGACGCGATCGGGCGTACGTTTCTGCGTGGCGACCGCGATCAAGTCGAAGAAGTTCGAGGTGGTCGGGATCGTGGCCGATGACCGCGCGACCGCCCTCGACACGCCGTCGCCGCTCATGGTGTACGTGCCGTATTGGTTCAACAACGAAGGCAAGTCCGTGCTCGTCGTCCACGTCGCCGGCGACGCCGGGGCCGCCGTCGGCGAAGTGCGTCGGGCGATCAGGGAAATCGATCCGGAGATCGCGATTGCCGACGCGGTGCCGCTGGCTCGCATCGTGGACAAGGCGCTCGAAAGCCGCCGCTACCAGATGTGGCTGTTCGTGGCATTCGGGATCGTGGCGCTCGTCATCGCGACGATCGGCGTCTACGCGACGACGGCGTATGGCGTGTCGCGGCGGCGGCGTGAGATGAATATCCGCGTCGCTCTGGGCGCGCGCGGATCACAGGTGTTCGGGCTGGTCGTGCGGCAAAGTATGACGGCGCTTGTAGCGGGGCTTGTCGGGGGATCTGCCGGCGCGGTCGCCGTCGGCACACTCGTCGCGAGCCTTGTGTTCGAGGGCCGAGCGCGCGATCCGCTCGTGATAGGCGGCGTCGTCATGCTGGTGGGCGCCGTCGGCCTCGCAGCCTGTGCGACGGCGGCAAAACAGGGGCTGCGACTCGATCCCGCGGCGGCGTTGCGCGACGAGTAGCCCGTCGATCGATCGAAACCAGCAGTCGCAGCCCGGCCGGAACTGTACCGGTTTAATCGAGCAGCCGCGTGAGAATTCGCACCAGTGCCCGCTGCTCGCGGACGGACAGGCGTCCGAGCGTGGCGGGCGGCGTCGTCATGCGATCGAGCAGCAGCGTCGCGGAGCCGCGAGCCGGTCGGCGTGAGATCCAGCACTTTCACGCGCCGGTCCGCGGCCGACGGACGGCGGCGCACCAGGCCGCGCGATTCGAGCCGATCCACCAGCCCCGTCACGTTCGACGCGTCGCAGGCGAGCGTCTCGGCGAGCTGCCCCATCGGCATCGGCCGGCCCGGCTCGATCAGGTGCAGCACGTGACACTGCGCCGGCGAGAGCTCGAGCTCCGCGGCGAGCGGCGGCAGGTGCGCGCGCTGGGCGAAGAAGAACTGCACCAGCAGCTGCCAGGCGTCGCAGGCGTGGGGCTCGCGGCGCTTCATCGCCGCCATAGTATAGTTCATTCTATCAATAGTTGACATCATCAACTATTGAGCGTAACCTCGATGCATGACAGCCCTCAAACTGATTCCCCTGGACGATGCGGTCGTGTTCCCCGGCATGCCGGTGACGCTGCCGGCGGACGTCGGCGGCGATACGCGCGTGTTGCTCATCCCGCGGCGCGGCAACGGCTACGCCAAGGTCGGCGTCGTCGCCGAAGTGTCGGAGCGCGTTCGCGCTCGGCGGCCGCGGCGTCGCCTCGCTCATGGCGCTCCACCGCGGCGTGCCCGGCGCGGCGCACACCGACCCGGACGGCGTCCTGCGCGTGGAAGTCGACGAGCGTCCCGGACGTGGCGCCGCCGCCGAGCCTGACGCGCGAGCTCGAGCGCGAGTATCGCGCGGTGGTGGAGGAAATTCTCGAGCTGCGCGGCGACGACGGCCGGATCAGCGCGTTCGTCCGCTCGATCACCGCATCCGGGCGCGCTGGCGGACACGGCCGGCTACTCGCCGGATCTGAACGTCGACCAGAAGCTCGAGCTGCTCGAAACGCTCGACGTCGTCGAGCGGCTGACGCTGGCGCTGCAGTTCCAGCAGGAGCGGCTGGCCGAGCTGCGCGTGCGCAAGCGCATTCGCGACGACGTGGAGTCGGGCGCGCAGAAGCAGCAGCGCGAGTATTTCCTGCGCCGGCAGATGGACGCGATTCGCAAGGAGCTCGGCGAGAACGAAGGCTCGGTCGCCGAGGAATACCGGAAGAAGATTGCGGCCGCCGGGATGCCCGAGGCCGTGCAGCAGCAGGCCGAGCGCGAGCTGGCGCGATTCGAGCGGATGGGCGACTCGAACGCCGAAGCGTCCATGATCCGGACCTATCTCGACTGGCTGCTCGCCGTGCCGTGGTCGAAGCGGTCGGAGGAGCGGCTCGATCCCGCAGCACGCGCGAGAGGTGCTCGACGCCGATCACGCCGGTCTCGACGACGTCAAGCAGCGCATCACCGAATACCTGGCGGTCCGCAAGCTGCGCGCCGAGCGCGGCCTGACCGACGATCGCCGGTCGGGCGCGATTCTGACGCTCATCGGCCCGCCGGGAACCGGCAAGACGTCGATCGGCGAGTCGATCGCCCGGGCGACCGGCCGGCAGTTCGTCCGGATGTCGCTCGGCGGCGTGCGCGACGAGGCCGAAATCCGCGGCCATCGCCGCACCTATATCGGCGCGCTGCCGGGCCGGCTCGTGCGCGCGCTGCGCGACGCCGGCACGATGAATCCGGTGATCCTGCTCGACGAGGTCGACAAGCTCGGCGCCGACTGGCGCGGCGATCCGTCGGCGGCGCTGCTCGAGGTGCTCGATCCGGCGCAGAACCATGCGTTCCAGGATCACTACCTCGACGTCGCGCTCGATCTGTCGCACGTGCTGTTCATCGCGACGGCCAACGTGGCCGACACGATTCCCGGGCCGCTGCTCGATCGGATGGAAGTGATTCGGTTCGACGGCTACACGACCGACGAGAAGGTCGCCATCGGGCGCGGCTACCTCTGGCCGCGCCAGGTCGAACGCAACGGCCTGCGCCCGGACGACGTGACGATCGACGACGACGTGCTGCGCCTGGTCGTGAGCGACTACACGCGCGAGGCGGGCGTCCGCCAGCTGGAGCGCGAGCTGGGCACGGTGCTTCGGAAGACGGCGACGCGCATCGCCGCCGGCCGATCAGCCGAAGCCGGTCGTCGATCGATGCCGCGGCCGTGCGGGAGGCGCTCGGGCGGCCGAAGTTCTATCACGAGGCGGCGGCGCGCACGGCGGTGCCCGGCGTGGCGACCGGACTCGCCGTCACCGGCGTCGGCGGCGATGTCCTGTTCGTCGAAGCGGCGTCGATGGCCGGCAAAGGCGGGCTGGTGCTCACCGGACAGCTGGGCGACGTCATGAAGGAGTCCGCGCGGATTGCGCTCACCTACGTCCAGAGCCACGCGCCGCAGCTCGGGATCGACGAACGGACTGTTCGACGGCCGGGAGTTTCACGTGCACGTGCCCGGCCGGCGCGATCCCGAAGGATGGGCCGAGCGCGGGCGTGACGATGGTCACGGCGCTCGCGTCGCTGCTGACCGGCCGGCCGGTCAAGAGCACGGTCGGCATGACCGGCGAGGTGACGCTGCAGGGGCGCGTGCTGCCGATCGGCGGCCTGAAGCAGAAGGTGCTGGCCGCGCACGCGGCCGGGTTGACCGAGGTGATCCTGCCGGAGCGCAACGAGCCCGACCTGGACGAGGTGCCGGCCGATGTGCGCGAGCAGATGCGCTTCCATCCGGTGACGTCGGTGGACGAAGTGCTCGCGCTCGCGCTGGAGCCGCGGACGCTCGCGATGGTCGCGTAGACTCAGGTTCGGCGTGACAGAATGGGCGGCGAGCGCACATGCCCTCGCCGCCTGTCATATACGTCGACTCGATTCACAAACGTTACGGGTCGACTATCGCGGTCGACGACATCTCGTTCGAGGTTCACGCCCAGGAAATTTTCGGTCTCATTGGCCCGAACGGCGCAGGCAAGACGACCACGATGGAGTGCGTCGGCGGCCTGCGCGCACCCGACCGCGGCGCCGTGTCGGTGCTCGGGCTGAATCCCATCCGCGACGTGTACGCGCTGCAGGAGCGAATCGGCGTGCAGCTTCAGCAGGCGCAGCTCCAGAAGCGAATCAAGGTCCACGAAGCTGTGAGCCTCTGGGCGTCGCTGTACCGCAAGCCGATCGACGCGGATCGGCTGATCGATCGGCTCGATCTCGGCGACAAGCGGAACGCCTGGTTCATGACGCTCTCCGGCGGCCAGAAGCAGCGGCTCTTCATCGCGCTGGCGCTCATCAACGATCCCGAGCTCGTGTTTCTCGACGAGCTCACGACAGGATTGGACCCGCAGGCACGACGTGCGATCTGGGATCTGATCCGCGACATCAGGCAGCGCGGCAAGACCGTCTTTCTGACAACCCACCTGATGGAAGAAGCCGAGCGCCTCTGCGATCGTGTGGCGATCGTCGACCACGGCCGCATCGTCGATATCGGAGCGCCGGCGGAGCTCGTGCAGCGCCACTGCCCCGAGCGGACGGTCGATTGTCGTGAGCGAGGATCCTGCCGCCGCCGAGCGCTTTCGAGCGCTACCGCACGTGCGGTCGGTCAGTAGCGAGGGACCGCGGCTGACGATCCGCGGCTGCGACGCTGACCTCGTCACGCATGTGGTCCATTGCCTGGCGGAGCACCGCATGCGCGTGATCGACTTCCGCACGGAGCTCCCGACGCTCGAGGACGTGTTTCTCAAGCTGACCGGCCACACGATTCGGGACTGACGGATCACCCATGCTGCGCGGCCTCTGGAAACTCACCTGGCTCGAAACGAAAATCTTTCTGCGGGAACCGCTCGGCGTCATCGGGTCCGTCGGCATCCCGGTGGTAATCTTCGTCGTGTTCGGCCGGCTGTTCGGGACCGATGCGCGGCGCGGTTCCCCCGGTCTGCCCCGGATCGTGTCGGTCGACCTTCCGATCCTCACATCGTTGCTGATCACGACGAGCACGGTGCTCTCACTGGTCGCGATCATCGCGATCTATCGCGAGGGAGGCATTCTCAGAAGGCTCAGAGCGACACCGTTGCGGCCGTACACGATTCTGACGGCGCATGTGCTGGTGAAGCTGCTGTTCACGGCGATCACGCTCATCGCGATGCTCGTGGCCGGCCGGCGTTATTTCGCGATCGACGCATCGGTGCCGTTCGCGTCCTTCACGCTCGCGCTGCTCTTCACCACCGTGAGCTGTCTGTCTCTCGGATTTCTGCTCGCGAGCATCGTGCCGACCGCGCGGTTTGCCCAGCCGCTCGGTACATTGATCCTTTATCCCATGCTCGGCATTTCAGGACTGTTCGTGCCGCTTTCGCATCTGCCGCCGATGCTGCGGGCGATCGCGCGCGTCCTGCCGCTCACCTACGCAGTATCGCTCCTCCGCGGCATCTGGCAGAACGAAGGCTGGCTCGCCCACATGAGCGATGTCGCGATCCTGTCGCTCATGTTCGCGGTATTTACAGCCGCATCGGCGAAGGTGTTTCGCTGGGAGTAACACTCAGGTGCGGCTCTCGTCCGTGCGCTCCTGCATCACGTGCGCAGCCCAATCCAGCGCCGTCGTGTCGAGCGCGTGAACGTCGGGCATGGAGAGATCGCCGGAGCCGAGCGCCGCGGCGTTCGCCGACTGGCGTGTGACCTCTTCCGCGAGCGGCTCATACACCTCGCGGTTTCCATCAGCGTCGGCATAGTCGAACAAACCGTTGTAGCAGTGGCGGTCGTCGTCCCAGCCGGCATGGTTCACGATCGGGTACAAACAAACGCCACCCACAGGCACGCCCGCGGTCATTGCGGTGAACACTTCCTTGCACATGTATCGCAGCCACGCCGGCCGCGTTTCGTCCTCGATGCCGGTTTCCGCGACAAAGAGAGGACGACGGTAGCGGTCGTAGACTTCCTGGAGCATCACACTCACGTGCCGATATCTCGGGTCGGACGGGACGATCATCTGTCCCTCCCACACGAACTGGTTGTGGATGTAGTAGTTCACGCCGATGATGTCGACGAGATCGTCCCGGCCGCCGAGCTCCGGCTGCGCGCGCCCCATGATCATGTCCCACGCTTCGAACTGACTCTTCCGGTATCCCTCGGCATTCTGCCGGTCTTCTTCACGGTCGCTACGCGGCACGACGTTGATGATCGGATCGATTTGCACGATCCGAACCGCCGGGTTGATCTCGCGCATTCGTTCGACGGCGTTGACTGTCGCTCGCACCAGCTGGCGCTTCATGTCGTTGCCGCGGTGTTTCGCGAACGGGTTGAAAATGCCGCCTTCGCCGCCCGCCCACGAGAAGAACGAGATCTCGTTGATCGGCGAGATCAGCGGCGCGTCGTCGTAGTCGCTGACCGTTTTGATCGCCTGACACGCGAAGGCGGTGAAGCGGTCCACGAACGCAGCCGAGAAAATGTCGATGTCGTCCGGCCAGCCGTAGTGCCAGAGATCCCAGATCACCTGCATCCCGGTTTCGCGTGCAGCCTGGAGCATCCCGACTGCACTCGAAAAATCGTATCGGCCGGCGCTGCGCTCGATGAGGTGCCATCGCAGGCCGTCGCGAGCGGTCAGGATGCCGTAGCGTTGCAGCAAACGGTAGTCGCTGGCCGCGAGCTGGTCATGCCGCGTGGAGTGGCACAGATCCAGTCGCTTTCCCGTTGGAAGCCGATGGGTCGAGCATTCGAAACCGCCGATGATGAAGCTGCGAAAGGTCGGTGTGTCCATGCGAGGCGCACGCCTCGCATATGCGGCGGCGCATTGATGCCGTAAGGAAGAACCGTACCGCGATAAGGCAACCCAGCACTTCGATAGCAGACAACACTCCGAATGGTTGGGTCCGCCACACCGCTGAGCTGTGGCGCACCACGTTCTGCGATACAGTTGATTTACATGCGCAACGTCGACAACGCGACCGGCGCGGATGTCCTGCTGGTCGAGGACGACCCGGCGATTCGAGAGATGATGGTTATTCTCCTCGGGTTCGAGGGTCTGACCGTCGTGCCCGTGGAGGATGGAGCCGACGCGCTCACCTACTTGAAGGAAGGCGGGCGCGCGAAGGTCGTGCTGCTGGATTTGATGATGCCGCGGATGGACGGCTGGAGCTTTCGTCGCGAGCAACGCGCCGATCCGTCGATCGCTCAGATTCCGGTCATCATCGTCTCTGCCTGCCCCGCCGCGTTTACCGAGGAGTTGAACGCGGTGGCGACCTTTCAGAAGCCGGTCGACGTCGGCCAGGTCATCGACATCGTCCGGCAACTCGCCGCGTAGTTACCCGCCGCTCTCCTTTTTTGCGCCAGCAGTATCCGCAGGCGCTCATTTTCCTCCGCGTAATCCACCAGAATCAGCGCCACTCGCGGGATCGGTCGTCAGATTGCCGGGGTGAACGCGAACGACGCAAAATTATGTCGCATCGGAATCTTTCGACTACAGTCTAGCTAGGTCTTGTCTTTCATCGTCGGACTCATCATGTTCGTCGCGATCGTCGGAAGAGCCGACGCGCGGATCCGTGGCCGGCATCTCGATCGGGAAAAGACCGGCGATGATCGCCGGTCATTTTGGCTTTGCGGCAATAGTCAAATCGCGCGAGCGAGCCGTTCCGCTCTGGGCGCTGATGCTCGCCACGCAGTGGCTGGATGTGTTCTTCGTCCCGCTTTTCGTGATGGGCATCGAGCACCTCGAACCGGTGGTGGGCACGAGCGGCGGGTACGGCAACGTCGTCATCTATGCCGACTACACGCATTCGCTCCTCGGCGCCGCAATCATCGCCGCGCTGTCGGCTCTCCTGGCCACTTCGATCTGGACGCGGCGCACGGCCGTGGTGCTGGGTGCGGTCGTCTTCTCCCATTGGGTGCTCGATCTGATCGTGCATCGTGGAGACATGCCGCTCCTCCCCGGCAATTTCGGCGGCTTTCCACGCATGGGATTCGGGCTCTGGAAGGCGCCTGCTGTATCGGCGTGTGTGGAGCTCGCGATGGTGCTTGCCGGTTGCCTGCTGTATTTCACAGCGGCGGCGCGCGCGGAACGGGCGGCCGGTCGCCTCGGCACGCGATCCGCTTATCTCGCCGCCGGTCTCATGCTTCTCTCGGGCGTTCTCACGCTCGTGTTGAACCTGCTCAATATTTAGAGGACGCTCAGAAACCCACGATGAAATTGAGCCGTGCCGTCCTTGGCACCGTGGGATGCGTGTGGATGTCTTCAATGCCTCCGAGCGGCTCGCCAGGTAGTCGCGACGTGTAGAAGTAGTCGATGTCGCTGTCTTTCGCGTTCAGCAGATTGAACACGTCGACCGCGATCTTGATTTTCTTCGCGACACGATAGCCTGCCTGGAGGTTCAGGAGGCTCGTCGCATTCGACCGCACCGAGTTGTCTTCGACGAGCGTCCGCGGTCCAAAGTACCGCCACCGGAGGCTGCCGAACATCTTGCGGTACGTATCCACCGTGGCACCAGCCGACACGACGGTTCCCACTGCCTCCGGCACATACTGGCCAACCGGATCGAACGACGTGAAGCGCGCGCGCGACCACGACAGGTCGCCGTCGAACACGAGCCAGGTGACCGGACTGTAATAATTGGCCCACTCGACGCCGCGACGAGCGCTCGGGCGGCTCGGCTCCGTCGTGCCTGCGTCGCCCGAGAACACGAGCTCCGAATCGAGGTGCAGCGTCCAGAGCGTCACCGTGCTCTGCAGATGCCGAAGCGCAACGGTTCGGATGCCGACTTCCGCGCCGGCGGCGCGCACGAGCGGCGTCACTGGATTCTCCGCGATTGCCCTCGGCGTCGCGCGTGATCGTCGTGCCGCGTGCATCGTTGCTGTGAAAACCGGTGCCTCCATTAACGTAGAATTCGGTCGCCTTCCATGGACCCAACGTCACGCCGCCCTTCGGGCTGACGAGTGAGGCGGTCGCGGTACCGCTGTTCGCCGCGTCGAGAGCGTTCACGCGAAACCGCGAGGTATCGACACGAACGCCGGCGAGCGTGCGCAGCCACGGCGTCCACTCCAGTTCGTTCTGCCCAAATATTCCAGCGGTCGTTTCGAGCACCGCGTCGTCGCTCGCCGTATCGAGACGCACGCGAGCCTGCGTGTGGTAGAGCGCGACGCCCATGATGTCGTCGTTGCGAATCTGCAGGCCCACGCTGTTCTGCATATCGTGGCCGGCCCATTTCCCGAGCCGTCTGTGAGTAATTTTGCCGCCGGAGACGAACCGGTGGTCGGCCTGCTCTATCTGATCTCCATGCAGGGGATCTTGAAGCGCGTATGTGAAGTTCGAAAAGAGATCGAGATCGTAGGCAAGTCCGTACGCGGTGACTTTGGTGAGCGTGCGGCCGGTGCCGTGCTGCCAGTCCATGGACGCGCTGTAGCGGTACGAGTGGCCGCCATCGGTCGGGTCGACCGTACCAAAGCGATCGAGCGCACCGTCCGCAATCGCACGCTGCGGTACCTGGTCGGTCGAATTCCAGCGACCGTGATAGCCCATCGCTGTCAACGCCCACCCATTGACCACGTTCCCCTGGCTGTACCGCACTACTCCGTTCAGCTTCTGATAATCGTCCGGGTGATCCCATGGCCCGTCGTTGTGCGACACTTCAATCGCGGCGAGCAGATGGCCGGACCCCAGACGCGACGACCCAGCCGCCACTACTCGCGCGTAGCCCTCACCGCCTCCCTCGACATGCACGATCGGATCGTCGAGGACGGTCGCGTAGTTGATGTTCGACGACCCGGCCGTCGCGAAGTCCCCTTGATCCGCGTAGTACGGTCCCTTCGAAAACTGCACGCCGCTCACGAGCTCGGGAATCAGAAAGTTGAGATCCGAATACCCCTGCCCGTGCGCGTGCGTCGGCATGTTGACGGGCAGGCCCGCCACGGTCGTCGCGAGATCGGTGCCGTGGTCCAGATTGAAGCCGCGAAGAAAGTACTGGTTGGCCTTTCCCTCTCCGCTATGTTGGGTGACGATGATCCCGGGAACCGTTTCGAGCACTTCGCCATCGCGCATCAGCGGCCGCTGCTCGAGCTGTTTCGCGACGATCGCACCCTGACTGGCGGCCTGTGCGACCCCGACGAGGTTCTCCTCGGGGTGCTCGACGTCGGCGAGGTTCGTGAACGTGCGTTTCGCGGTCACCGTCACGTCGGCGTTGACCGCAAAGTGCAGGTTGACGTCGATCCGGACTACCCCGGCGGCCGGCGTGACGAGCTCTCGCCGGACACTCGCAAAGTTGATCAGCGTGAACGTGAGCTGATACGCGCCCTGCGCGAGATGGTCGAACTGAAATCGTCCGCCGGCATCGGTCGTGGCGGCATCCGACCTGCCCGACGACGATCGCAGCTCGACTGAGACTCCGGCGAGCGGCGCCGCGGTATCGTCGCGGACGACGCCTTCGATCCGGGCCGACTGCGACTCAGCGGTCGCGGCAGACGCAAATAGAAAAAGGAACACATACACGAGCAACCGACGCACTCCTTCATCTTAACCGGCGGCCTTGGCGGACGCACACCGCTTCGGACCCGATTCGGGTTGACTTCTGACCCGAGCATGCCGATACTTGGGTGACATGACTACCCGAGACACGTCACGCGCCTCCGAGAAACTCGATTTGCTGCAGGGCACGCTGGACCTCCTGATCCTGCGCACGTTGATCTTCGGTCCCGAACATGGCCAGGGCATCGCCCGGGCGATTCAGGGCACGTCGGCCGAGGAGCTGCTCGTCGAGCACGGCGCGCTGTATCCGGCGCTGCAGCGTCTGGAGAAACGGCGTTGGATAGCCGGCAAATGGGGCACGTCGTCGAACAACCGCAAGGCTCGGTTCTATGCGCTGACGCCCCTCGGCCGCCGGCACCTCGTCAAGGAAACCGGCAAATGGAAACGTCTGTCCGCCGCGATTGCGCGAGTGCTTGAAACCGATGCGGCAAAGGGGTAGACGATGTTTGGACGCAAGCGCGGCGTCGACGACTTCAGTGCCGAGATCGAGGCCCACCTGCAGCTCGAGGCCGAGCGTCTGCAGCAGGACGGCCTGAGCGCAGAGGAGGCGCGGCGCGCCGCGCATCGCAACTTCGGGAACGTCGTCGGCGCCGAAGAGCGCTTCTTCGAATCCACTCGATGGCTCTGGTTCGACCACGCATGGCAGGACCTGCGTTATGCCGCGCGCATGCTGCGCAAGTCGCCCGGGTTCACCGTCGTCGCGGTTCTCACGATGGCGCTCGGCATCGGGGCCACGACCGCGATTTTCAGCGTCGTCGATGCCACGCTGCTGCACCCGCTGCCCTACGTGCATCCCGAACAGCTCGTGAGGATCGAGGACGATCTGCAGGGCGTGGATGCGCGCGACGTCGGCATGTCGCAGCCCGAATGGCAGGACCTGCAGCATTCCGGGATTTTCGATCGGCGTGTCGCCGGCGTGGTACGACGACAACAACCTCACCGGATCCGTCGCGACCGGCGCGCGTCAGCCTCCTGATCGTGGCGCCGAATTATTTTTCGCTGCTCGGCGCGCGTCCACAGATTGGCCGCGCTTTCCCGCCAAACGATTACTCGCCGAGTTTCACGACCGAAGTCGTCATCAGCGACGGCCTCTGGAAGCGGGCGTTTGGCGGCGACCCGGCGATTATCGGCAAAGGCGTCCGGCTCGATACTGATCTCTATCACGTCGTCGGCGTGATGCCCGCCGGCTTTCACGATCCCGGAGCGACGGGTCGCGAACGGAACATCGAAGTGTGGGCGGCGACGAGTTTCTTCGGGCGCGCCCCTTTCCGACGACCCGCCGCGGAGCGGGCGCAACCTTCCGACCGCGATCGCACGCATCACACCCGGGCTGACCGTCGCCGAGGCCCAGAGCCGGGTCGACGCGCTCGTCGCGTCGCTGCAGAAGCAGTTCCCGGGTGACTATCCGGTGCAAAGCGCGTGGAGCGTCCGATTGGTGCCGCTCAAGGACAGCCTCGTCGGCAACGTGCGCCAGTCGCTCATGCTGCTGCTCGCGGCCGTCGGATTGGTGCTGCTCATCGGCTGCGTCAATATCGCCAATCTGCTCCTCGCGCGTGCAAGCGCGAGAAGCGGCGAAATCGCGATTCGGCAGGCGCTCGGCGGCGCGCGCGGTCGGCTGATCCGCCAGTTGCTCACCGAGAGCGTGCTGCTGTCGGTGCTCGGAGGTCTCGCCGGTCTCGTGCTCCTCTACGCGACCAAAGGAGCCTTGCTGCGATTTCTGCCGGCGACCCTGCCGCGGCTGAACGACATCTCCATCAGTTCCAGCGTGCTGTTGTTCGCCCTCGTCGCCTCTGTCGTGACCGGCGCCATATTCGGTCTGTTCCCGGCGCTTCAGGTGGATCGGGTCGATCTCACGCGCCGGCTGAAACAGGAAGGGCGCGGATCGTCCGGTTCCCGAGAACAACAACGCACGCGCCGGCTGCTGATCGTGACGGAGTTTGCGCTGTCGCTCGTTCTGATGACGGCCGCGGTTCTTCTGTTCCGCAGTTTCCATGAGCTGCTGAACGCGCGGCTCGGGTTCAATCCAGAACGCGCGATGGCGGTGCAGATGCGCCTGCCGTACCCGAACGATGTGAAAACCGACCGATACGGGACGACTGAACAACAGGCGCCGTTCATGCGCGAAGTGCTCCGTCGCGTACGCACGCTGCCGGGCGTCGAAGACGCCGCCATCGGCGACCTCGGCGCCGTGCCGTTGGCGCACGATCGCAGCAATCAGAATCCGCCGGTCGCCATGATCCGCGAAGGGCATGACAAGAACGCCACCGAGGCGCCGCTCGTCGACGCGGCCATCGTCGCACCAGAGTACTTTCATGCAATCGGAATGACGTTGCTTCGCGGCAGGTCATTCGATGAGCACGACGCCGGGGCGTCGACGCGTGTCGCGGTCATCAACGAGGCGATGGCGAGGACGTACTGGCCTGGCGTCGATCCGCTCGGTCAGCACATCAAGGTCTTTCGACGACCGACCGATTGGACCACAATCATCGGCGTTGTCGGGAACGCGCGGACGGAGTCGCTCGAGAATGCCAGCGTTCCGGAAATCTATTTGAGCTTGCAGCAGACGACCGCGAAACATCTCGCGATTTTTCTGCGCGGACAGCTGGACGAAGCGGCGATTCCGGATCAAGTGCGCGAGCAGGTGCAATCGGTCGATCGCACGATCCCGGTGTTCGGCGCGCAGATGATGAACGACGCGGTCGCGTTGTCGCTATCGCCGCGGCGGTTCTCGCTCGAAGTGGTCGGCCTGTTCGCGCTGACGGCGCTCCTGCTCGCCGCGCTCGGCATTTACGGCGTGATTTCGTACTCCGTGAACGAGCGGTCGCATGAAATCGGGATCCGGCTCGCGCTTGGAGCGCGGGACCGCAACATCCTGCTGATGATTCTGCGACAAGGCGTCGCCTTCACAATGGTGGGAACGGTCGTCGGGCTGATCGGCGCGGTGATCGTGTCGCACGTGATGGCAGGCGTCTTATACGGCGTGAGACCGACGGACCCGACGACGTACGCGGGCGTGACGGTCCTTCTTACGGTCGTGGCGCTCGTCGCATGCTACATTCCGGCGCGGCGCGCCATGCGCGTCGATCCGCTGGTGGCGCTCCGGTGCGAATAAGCAACCACGTACTACACAGGAAATCTCAGCGGACGCTGAAACCATTCGACGTCCCAGAGCGCGTCGAACTTCCTGCCGACGTCCTTGAACACGCCAACCGATCGAAACCCGAAGCGCTCGTGCAGGGCCACTGACGCGGGATTTGGCAGGCTCACGCCCGCGACCATCGTCTGGATGTCCTCACCGCCAAGGGCAGAAAAGAGCGCGGAATACAGGCTGGTGCCGCAACCGGTGCCGATGACCTCCGGCCGACAGTAGACGCTCGTCTCGACCGTCGTGTCGTAGGCGGCCTTGGGACGCCACCGGCTCGACGTCGCGTAGCCCACACACGTGCCGCCATCACCGACCGCGACGAGCAGCCGGTGACGTCGCTGCGCGGCGTGCTCGTCGAACCAGGCGCGTCGCTCATCGACCGTGACCGGGTGCAGGTCGAACGTGATCGAAGTGTTCACGACGTAGTGGTTGTAGATGTCGGTCAACGCCGAAAGATCTTCCAGCGTCGCGGGCCGCACCCTGTACGTGGGCACGTCCCATTCTAATCGCGGTCGTGAAGACTAACGGCCGCGAATGCCGTCGACGATCCGCTGCGCCTCTGCCTGGGTGAAATGGCCCGTGATCACCGCGTATCTGGACATCGGCGCCTTGAGGACGGGTGCCATCACCACCGCGCCATCGATGAGAATCGCGAGCCGCTGCCCGATGTGCGCTTCGCTCGTCCGCGCGATCTTTGCGGCGCCTTCCGCGTTGAACGTGAGGTTGACGCTGTACGCGTTCGCGGCGTCACCCGGCGCAACCCGCGCATCCGCGATGTCGGCGTTCGTGAGGATGCTCTCCTGATGAAGATAGATCGTCGTGTTGTCGACCATCACGGCGTTCAAATCCGGTCCCGGGCGATCCTCGGCTAGCCGCACCTCGAACCGGACAGCGGCCACGAGGTCCGCCACGCCGCGCGGCCACGAGCGCAAGCCCACCCCCAGCGTCGCGACGGCACCCGCGGCGACCGCGGCACGCAGCATGGAACGGCGCGACCATCCATCCACACGAGGCCTCGACTCGAGACGTTATCGAACGCGTCCATTGCCGATCGAGGTTCGCCGGCAAGCCTTCGTATCCCAGCGGATCGGCGTCCCGGAGCACATCTGCGAGCGTTTTCATCGTATGTCTCCTACAACGGGTCGAAGGCGTTCCTTCAACTCCCGTCGTCCCATCGACAAGTGCCACTGCACGGTCACGCGACTGATCCCGAGAAGCGACGCAATCGCCGCGACCGAGACGCCTTCGAGCTCGTGCATCACGACGATGGCGCGTCGTTTCGGGTTGAGTGAATCCAGCGCGCTCCAGACCACGCGCTTCGTGAGCAAGGCTCTCTCAGGATCCGACGCCGAACCGGTATCCGGGGTGAGCGCGACGCGCTCGCGGACCGCCATCTTGCGCCAGCGGTCCCGTTGGATGTTGATCAAGACGCGCACGAGCCACGCTTCTTCATGCGAGAAGCCGGCCGGCACGCGCGCCGGAGAGGCGGCGGCGCGGAGAAAGGTTTCCTGGACCAGGTCGCGAGCATCTTCCGGGCTCCCGACCAGGCGCCGCGCCAACAGATACAGACGGCGTTCGTGCGCATCGAACATCGGCGCCAGCCGATCCTCCGTCAGGACGTCGACCGGCGCCGCGAGGGCAAGCTCCCCGTTCATATCTCTATAGACGTTTCACCCGGCGGATTCTTTGAGACGGCCTGCAACCGACCGGGCGAGGACGTGCCGCTAGACCACGATCCCGTACGCCTCGTGAAAGGCGTCCGTCGCGTATTCGTAGCTGGCGTACGCAAATCCCTTGTCGCCCCAGCCGGTGCCCCAGCTGTTTCGAATGATGAAATGCGCCGGCGTGTAGCCGACGATGGAGACGGCGTGACCGCCGTTGGCGCGCTTTCTTGTCGTACGTCCGAAGCTGGCCGTCCGCCTTGATGTTGTTCCAGCTCGGGTCGCACTTCAGGCGCGTCAGGATCGGCCCGTGAAACGCCAGCCATTCTTTGAATCGATCCAGCTTGCCGGACTGCGTGCCGCACAGATTGAAGTACGCCTTCACCTTCAAGCGTCCGGCGACCTTCAGGAAATTGCTCTCCTTCAGCTTCACCAACCCGCCTTCGAACGGAAGGACCGACGTCTTCAGCGCGCCGATCTTCCGTGACGACCCTCAACGCCGATTTCGCGCTCGTGCCCGCGTCATCGAGGAACGTCGTCGGATACGTGCACTTGTGATCCATCTCCTTCGCCGCCATCCAGATGTAGCGGACCGAAATGTGCTCGTGCTTCCGGAGCTTTCCCGACTTTGACGAAGTGGTAGCGCAGCACCGAATCGGCAAACGCCCAGCCGACGCAGGAGCCGGTGGCTCCCTGGTTTCCGATATTCCACCAGGGTTCGCGGAGATCCTTCGCCGCCGGGATCTTCTTCTTCCTGGCGCTGAGGCCCAGGGCCTTGGCCTTCTCCAGCGACCAGTCCTCGTGCTGGTCGTGGGATTCGATGCAGTTGAAGACGCGCTTGCCGGACCCTCGACTCACGACTTCTTCGCAGCCTTCTTCTTGGCGGTCTTCTTCTTGGGCGTGGGCGGGGACGCGCGATCCACGTTGGGATTGGTCATCGAATCTTCTCCTGAGTGTGGACGTGGTCAGCGGCTCGCGCCGGCGGTCGACACGTACCGCGGATCGGCGCGCAGCGCAGCCAGCTGCGGATTTCGCGCAATCGCCTCGGAAGGATAGCCACTCAGCTCTCGCTTTTGCAAGCCATCGCAGCGCCTCGTCGCGGTGATGAAGCATCTCGTACCCGACGGCCACCTGGTAGAGAACTTCCGGAATGTCCGGCGCGAGCGCCGCCGCCTGCGCGAGCAGCGGCAGGCTCTCCTTTTCCTTCCCGAGCGCCGCGTAGTAGCCGCCGACGTCGGCCAGAAGATACTCGTCCTTCGGCGTCTCCTTCAGCAGGTCGGCCGCCAGCGCGATCGCTTTGAGATACGTCGTCCCTGACCTTCGCCGCGTCGGCGTGCTGGTTCGCATAGACGGACGCGAGCAGCCCCCACGCGCGATATTGATTCGGGCGCATGCTCGATCGATCGCTTGCAGCGCCTGCGCGGCCTCCGAGTATTTCCCCGCTTCGGCCAGCACCATGCCGAGATTTCTGAAGTGAATGAACGTCGGTTCGAGATCGATCGCCTTCTGGAACGCGGCGGCGGAGTCGTCGAGCCTGCCCAGTCCGCGGTACACAAGACCGAGATTGTTGTAGGCGCGAGGATTGTCGGGCACCAGCTCGACCGCATGGCGGAACTGCTCGCCCGCCTGCGCCCACTTGCCGCCGTCCAGATAGTGCGCGCCGAGCTGCATGTTCAGAAGCCAGTCGTCCGGCGCCAGGCTGACGGCCTTCTGCAGCGTTGCCTCGACCAGCTCGGTGCGTCCTTGCCGAGTCTGCAACTCCGCCAGCGCGCCGTACGCCGCGGCGTTGAACTTGTCGAGCCGGAGCGCCGTTTCGAGCTCGTGGCTGGCGAGGTCGTTCTGGTCGGTGAACGCGTAGAGGAATCCGAGCGTCACGTGCGCCGACGCCAGATCCGGCGCCAGCGCGAGCGCGCGCAGCGACGCGATCGCGCGCCGGTTCGATGTACTTCGTCGTCGCGCTGCTGGGCGAACTGCAGGAAGTTGGCGCGTCCCAGGTCCGCGAACGCGGGAGCGAACTGCGCGTCCTGCGCGACGATCTTCTCGAGCAGCGGAATCGCCGTTTCGAGCGCCTGCGGCCGATAGTAGTGCGCCAGCAAATCGTGCGCGCGCCGGTAGTCCTCCTGCTCGCCGGCCAGCGGCGCTCGGCCGCACGGCGCGCGGGAGCACGGTCCGCCGCTGCGAACGACGATCAGCAGCAGCGCCGCGGCGACGAGCGACGGGCGCGAGCATCCAGGCGCAGACGGCGCGCGGCTTCGCTGGCCGCGGGCTGCGAGCGCCGTTCCGATCCCAAGCCGATCGCCTCGGACAGCGCGGCGATCATCTGCCCGGTGCTGGCGAAACGCTTCTCGGGCGCCGCGCTGATCGCCGTTTCGACGACGCGCGCGAGCGCTTCGGGCAGATCGGGACGGACGTCGAGCAGCGTCCGGCGTCTGCCGGCGGCATGCGCCGCGCGGAGCTGCGCGAAATCCGGTCCCTCGACCGGGTACTGCTTCGTCAGCAGATAGAACAGCATGACGCCGATGGCGTAGACCTCGCTCGCGATCGTCGCCGGCTGCCCGAGCAACAGCTCCGGCGCCATGTAGGCGGGCGTGCCGCTCGAATCTTCGTCGGTGCCATGTTCGTGCGTGAGTCCGAAATCCATCAGCAGGATCCGGCCGCCCTCCTCGCGCATCACGTTGCCGGCCTTGATGTCGCGGTGGAGAAGTCCCGCGGCATGCACCGCGCCGGCCGCGCGGCAGACGTCGATGCCGACGAGCGCCGCTTCGCGGGGCCCCATCGGGCCCTGCGTCGGTGAGCAATTCCGCCAGCGTCTGGCCCTGGACGAAGTCGCTCCAGAATCCGACGCGCCCGTCGTGCCGGTCCACGCCGTAGATCGGCACGACGTTCGGGTGCCGCACGCGCGCGATCGCTCGCGCTTCGCGAAGCAGCGCGCTCGACTTCCTCGTCTCGATTGAGGCGGGCTCGGCAGAAGGAGCTTCAGCGCGACGTGGCGCTGAAGCGTCGGGATCGAACGCGCGATAGACCTCGCCGAACGAGCCGCGCCCGACGCGCTGCAGGCCTTCGAACGGTCCCCAGCGATCCAGCGCGTCAGGCGCTGGCTCCGCCGGACGGTCTCGTTTCGACTTCGGGTTGGCTCAACCGCTACAGACTACCATCCAACGAGCCGCCCCCACCTGAGCTTCCGGAGACTAGGCGGCGCGAGCAGGCGACGTACAGGATGGAAACGACGATTCCCCAGACCAAATAGAGTAACGACAAGCTCCACGTGTAGCCGGGCGGAGGCGGCGGCGGCATCATCGGATGATTCGCGAAGAGCCACGGATCGATACGGCCCTCACGAATGAGTGAAACGCCGATCGCCGCCGCGTGAATCATCGGAATGTGCACCACGTAAAAGAAGAAAGGCACGCGACCAAACGTCGCGAACACCCGTGCCAAGATGCCGCGTGTCCGTTCGGCCAGCGGCATCAGCGCGATCGTCGGGCCGAGCGTCATCAGCAAGAACAGCTCGGACGCGGGATATTTCCGTTGATTCAGGAGCCGGAACAGCGGCGGCATGCCCGGACGACCCGGTGTCGTCCAGACGCCGATCGTGCCGACGACCACAAACAGCGCGATCGCCGACAACCCGATCTGCAGGCATAGCCGATCGCGCCGCCTCGGATCGCCGATCACGACCGCTCCAAACGCGTACCCCGCCGCCATCACACCAACCCACGGCACGATCGAGTACAGCACCGCGATGAATGGTCCGCCGCTACCGAGGCGGATCACGCCGCCGAGATAGAGGAATTGCCAGAACCATTGGAGCGAAGCGGGCGCCGACTCCGCGGCCAGGCCGAGGATCTGCTGACCGAAGATGATCGTCAGCCCGATTGCCGCAATTGTCCGTGTCCTCAGACGGACGAGCGGCGCGAGCAGAACCATGCACCAGCCGATCATCCAGATGACGCCGGCCAGCATGTAGTGCGCGAAATCGAAATTGAACGTCCAGGCCACTCTCAGAACGGTGAGCTCGAGCGCTATCAGCATCAGCCCGCGCGTGACGAGCCGGCGCGCGAGGTCGCGTAGATGTCCGGCGGCGGCCGCTCAGAAACGCGCTCGTGCCGGCGAAGAACACGAACGCCGGCGCGCAGAAGTGCGTGACCCACCGCGTGAAGAACACGCCGGCGGTCGGGCCGCCGGCCGGCACGCCCGAGTACACCCGCACATGATCGATCGCCATGAGCACCATGACGACGCCGCGTATGATGTCGACCGACGCGACGCGGACCGAACGCCCCGGTGTGGGCGCATCGAGAGTCGTCACAGGCATGGTGGGCCTCCACGCGACACGATGCGCGACCGTCCCCGCGGTTCGCAATCACGAATCCGCCAGCGGTTCATTTTGCGACGCAAGCGGTCGCCGTTTGCGCGCCACGCCTCGACAGAGTAGCGTCTCGCCGTGCGGTTGCGTCCGTGGATGCTCGTGTCCGCCGCCTGGATTCTTCCGGCCATCCTCGCCGTCGTCAACGAGATCGCGCAGCGGCGTCTCAGCGGCGAGGCGCCAGCGAGCGTGCCGCAGCTGCTGTTCGCCGGCGGCGACTGGCTGCTGTACGCGCTCCTGACGCCGATGGTGTTCGTGCTGTCGAAGCGCTGGCCGCTCGCCCGTCCGTTCCTCGCCAGGCATGCGGCCGTGCATCTCGCGATGTCGCTGCTGTTCTGCGCCGTATGGGCCGGCGCCGGCACGATTCTGCGCGAGGCGCTGACGCCGAGAGCGCTGTGCTATCCCGCTGCGGTATTCGTCAGCTGGCTGTTCATCACATTCCCGTTCGGCGTCGCCGTCTATCTCAGCGTCGTCGGCACCGAGCACGCGATTCGCCACTTCGCCGACGCCCGCGACCGTGAGCTGCAGTTGTCGATGGCGCGCTTCGGCGCGCTACAGGCACAGGTGAATCCGCACTTCTTGTTCAACACGCTGAATACGATCGCCGTCCTCGTCCGCGACGGCGATCGGCAGGGTGCCGTCCGCATCGTGGAGGAGCTGAGCGACGTGCTTCGGCTCACGCTGACGCGACATCGGACGAACGAAGTGTCGCTCGCCGATGAGCTCGATCTCGTGCGTCAATATCTGGCGATCGAGACGGTGCGGTTTTCAGACCGCCTGCAATCGGTGATCGACGTCGACGCCGCGCTGTTGACGTCCGCGGTGCCAGGATTCGCCGTCCAACACCTCGTCGAAAATGCGATTCGCCACGGCACTGCGCGCCGAACCGACGCGGGACACGTCGGCGTCAGCGCCCGGAGAGTCGGTGACGTCCTGCAAGTGACCGTCACCGACGACGGCCCGGGCATCGATGAAGGACGGGAGAACACGGCGGGCCACGGAATTGCCAATACGCGCGAGCGGCTGCGTGCGCTGTACGGCGAGCGCGCGTCCCTTACGATCGCGCGCGGCACCGTGGGCACCATTGCGACGCTTCGTGTGCCGTATAGAGTCGTGCAGTCGGAGCCGAGCAGTGACGCAACCTGAGTGGAAGGCGCTCGTGGCCGACGATGAGCCGGCGGCCAGGCGAGGCGTCCGGCAGCTTCTGGCGGCGTTCCCGGAATTCGCGGTCGCCGGCGAATGCCGCAACGGCGCAGAAGTGCTGGCAGCGCTCGACACGTTGAGGCCAGACGTGGTTTTCCTCGACATCCAGATGCCGGGCGTCGACGGTTTCGAGGTGATCCGGAGGCGGACGGCCGAACGCATGCCGGCGGTCGTCTTTCTGACGGCCTTCGATCAGTTTGCCATCCGCGCCTTCGAGGCGCAGGCGCTCGACTACCTGGTCAAACCGGTTTCTGAAGCACGCTTCGCGGCGACGATGAAACGGCTCATGCGACAGCTGCGTGGGGCCGCTCCGACGGCGAGCGACGCGATCGTCGTACCGACGGCGCGCGGCACGAGCGTCGTCCCCGTCGCCGAGATTGATTGGATCGAAGCGGCCGACAACTACGCGCGCCTCTGGACGCGCGGCCGCAGCTATCTGGTCCGCGAACCGTTGCAGCAGCTCGAGGACCGGGTGACGCCGCACGGCTTCGCACGCGCTCACCGATGCGCCCTCGTTCGTCTCGCCGCGGTCCGCCAAGTGACGTCGCTCGATTCCGGTCGCATCGCCGCAGTGCTCGCGGACGGGAAGGCGATCCCGATCTCTCGGCGCCGACGGGCGGCGTTCATCGCTGCGATTCGGCGCCGGTCGCTCGTGCGCTAGCGACCTGAACGATTGAGGGCGGCCGTCGCGGCGTCCATTTCCAGTTTCAGTTTGACGAAGATGTCGTGCTGTTCGGCGTTTCGGGCGCTGACGGCCTCAAGGGAGTCGAGCAGTACGCGCATCCGCGCGAGGCGTATGGCCAGGATCTCGGCTTCAGTGGGCATCTACGGCGAATGATAGTTGTGCCGCCATGAACAGACGATGACAGCGCGTTGATGGATGACGCGTGTGAGGCGTGCGACCAGCGGGATCCGGAGAGCTCGCTGACCGGCGTCACATCGTAGAGCGCGCCTTCGGAGATCTTGTGGGAATGCTGAGACGCGCGCGGGCGTGCGGCGCCAGCGCGGCGATAGCGGCTGCGAAGGCTCGCCGATGTTCCTGTGTCCACGGTGGACCGGCGGGACGGCCGCCAGACGTAATAAACTCCTCGATGTCGCGAGGCGAGACGCCGAGGCTCCGCGCCGCCCGCGCCGTTTCATCTCCACGGCGACATAACTGCACCTCGAGCCCAAGCCGCGTCGCCGCGGCGCATATGGCCAGCTGATAGAGCATTCCGTCCGCGGCGCATTGCAGACGATAGGACTGCCGCACGGCATTCACCGTGGCGGGCAGCTCGGGAAATTGGGGCTCCCTGATCGCGAGCGCCACGGCCTCATAGGTCGGCGGCAGCTCACCGATCACACGCTCCAGTGCGAGCATCGTGCACGCGGCGATCGAACGACGCACCCGTGCGATGAGCGCGTCGGCTTCGACTTCCTTCATGCCGACCGATTCGTGTTCGTACGGCATCGTCGGCAAGCCCGGATCGATCAGCGTGACGCGCCGCCGCATGATGACGACCGGAACCACGCCCTTCGCGGCGACGCAGACCAGATGCGCCCATCCTGCATGCTCGGCGACGCTCACCACGCACGGCGCGCCGCTCGTCTGCCGTTTTGGTCTCACGCGTCGCTTCAAGTCCGCGTCTCATCGGCCTGGCGACCAGCTTTCGCCGCGGACTCGGCCCCAGGCGGTTCGCGAAAGGGTTCCATGGCGATCCGCTGATAGCGCACCTCCAGGACTTCGAGCTTCTCCTGGCCGCCCGGCGCGTGAAGCATCACATGATCGCCCGGCGCCGATTTCATCAGCGCGCGCGCGAGTGGCGACATCCAGCTGATGTTGTTGCGATCCAGATCGACTTCGTCGACACCAACGATGCTCACCACCCGCTCGGTCCCGGCTGCATTGGCGTAACGAACGGTCGCTCCGAAGAAAACCCGCGTCGCCGCCCGCCCGTCTCTCGGCGCTTCCGGATCCACCACTTCCGCGGCATCGATCCGTTTCGTCAGAAATCGAATCCGGCCGTCGATCTGGCGCAGCCGACGTTTGTTGTATTGATAGTCGGCGTTCTCGCTGCGGTCTCCGTTGCTCGCGGCCCACGCGACGACCGCGGTGACTGCCGGCCGTTCCCGCGTCAGCAGAAAATGCCGCTCCTCGACGAGGCGCTCGAAGCCGGCGGGCGTGATGTAGTTCTTCGATGTATTGGCGGATGACTTTTGGGCTGTCACTTCGGGGGACGCCTGGCAGCCGCCAGGTCCATGCGCAACTGCTCCGCAGTCCGGCGCGGACCGTACCCCGGCGTGTCGCGCTGGATGCGCCAGCTTTCGCTGAGTGGCCCGATATCGACCGTGTCGAAGCCGAACTGATCCAGAAGCTCGGTGACGACTTTCTTCGCCGCGGCGTCGTCGCCCGCAATCGCGAGCGCGCGCCGATTCGGCGACCCGGCCGGCTGGCCGTGCGTCGTCAGCTCCGCGGCGTAGATGTGGTTGAACGCCTTCACGACCTTGGAGGCCGGCAGTGCCGCTGCACCATCTCCGACGTGGTCGTCTTCTCGTTGTCCAGATCGGCGATGTGGCCGTCGCGCTGCGGATAGTAATTGAGCGTGTCGATCACGATCTTCCCGGCGAGCGGCGCCACCGGCACGTCCTGGAGATTCTTCAGCGGGATCGTGACGACGACGATCTCGCCGGCGCGCGCGGCTTCCTCCGGGGTGGCCGCACGCGCCTGCGCACCGAGTTCGCGAACGAGATCGGCGAGCGTCTCCGGTCCGCGCGAATTGCTGATGACCACGTCGGCGCCGTTCTTCACCGCCAAACGCGCGACCTGGCTGCCGATGTGCCCTGCCCCGATGAGTCCGATCGTCTTCATACGCTCACCTCCGCACCTGCCGTACTCGGCGACGTCACCTATTCCACCCGCGGCGATTCGATCGCGTCGGGATCGGACCGTTCAAGCAGCGTGGCCAGGCGAAAACATCCGGCCGCCACGAGGGCCGCAGCGCCGACGATCACAATCGCCTCGACGCCGGGCTGCTGCAGATATTCCCACGCCTCGATGAGCGAAACGCCGAAGGGGCCAATCAGGATGCCGACCTGCCGCGCCCGCGCCGCATTCGAACCGGGAATCAATTCTTCGAGGGTCGGCTGGGCCGAGCGGATCCGGATCGTGTAGCTGACGCCTGCCACAAGGACGGCGATGACGAGCAGCGCCGCGGCAGCAACCCTGAGTCTGCCGGCGCGCCGGCGATCGGCGTGCTGCGCCGGCGTCTGCGACGGACGTGCCGAGCTAATGTCCACCGCCTACGATTGTACTGTGCGAGTCGCGTCGGTCGACGTGGGCGCGTCGCGGCGATCGTGAGGGCCGAGCTTTGGGCTAGAACGTAAAGCGTGCCTGAAGCTGGAACATGCGCGGTGGATCGATGTTCGCCAGTGCGGGAATGGCGTTCGCCGCGATCCCCGCGCTGACGAGTTGTCCGAACATGGTGTTCACGGCGGTCGTGTCGCCGGATGTGGTCTTCACGTAAGAGCGGATTGCATCCGCGGCGTACTACTTCATGCGACGGATGTAGGTCTGGTGCGTGACGCCCGTGATCTTGCCGTCTTTGTCCATGCGGATGTACTCGTTGGTGATCTTGTTGTTGTCATCCGACAACGTGTTGATCACCACTTGATTCACCACGCCGTTCCGCTTGTTGTAGATGCGAGTGCTCTTGTCGTTGATGACCTCGACGGCCGTCTCGGACCCGTCCTGGCCGGTCACCGGACGGAACTTGCCGTCGAACATCGTCACGTAGCTCCAGGTCGCCGCGGGCTGACTGGGATTGCTGACCGTGATCTTCATGCCGCCCTTCTCGTAGGGCTCGTAGGTCATGACGTTGTTGGGATTGGCCGAGTTGTCCCAGATGCCGAATCGCGTCTCGCCCTGAGCCCAGCTCGGGTTGGCGGACACGATCGCGGCGGTGAAGATGGCGGCGCAGACGAACGTATTCCGGAAACGCATGGATTCATCTCCTCAGTGAGTGCGGCAAAAGCTGTGATGGTTGGGGGAAGGATGGCGCACTTCTCGGCACGCGGTCAAGCGCGAGATGACGACCCAAAGTAATATTCCGGACACCGTGCGGAGTTTCCATGGCGCCTGGTTCGCCTTCGCGTTGGCGGCAGCTGTCGCTGCGCTCGGCCTTTGGAAAGGATCGTTCGTCGCCGGAGCGAGCGACGCGTTCGGATACGTCAGCGAGGCGGACCTGATCGCGCACGGCACGCTGCGGGTCGAACAGCAATTCGTGCGGACGCTGCCCTGGCCGTTCGCCGATTGGTCGTTCGCGCCTGCGGGCTATCGGCCGGCAACGGTTCGCGGGTTCATCGTACCGACCTACCCGGTGGGCGTGCCGCTCCTCATGGCGGCCTTCCAACGCCTGGCGAACCGGAACGCCGTCTTCTATGTAGTCCCGCTGCTCGGCGGGCTGGCTGTATGGCTGACGTACGTGCTCGGGACGCTGGTCCACCGCCGGCTGACCGGCGCGCTCGCGGCGATCCTTCTCGCCACGAGCCCGAGCTTCCTGGTCGAGTTGATGGCGCCCGCCAGCGACGTCGCCGCCACATGCTGGTGGACCCTCGCGCTCGCGTCCGCGGTCCGCGACACCACGGCCGGCGCCGTCGTCGCCGGGCTGGCGGCGTCGATGGCGGTGCTCACGCGGCCTAACCTGGTCCCGCTTGCCGGCGTGATTGGCGCGTTCTTCATTTTCCGGGTCGTGCGAGCGAGGGCCGTTCGTTCCCCGGAGGCGAGGCGGCTTGCGCTCTTCGTCGCAGCGTCGGTGCCGGGTTGTGCCGCGGTCGCCTTGCTTCATCAGCACCTCTACGGATCGCCGTTTCGATCGGGATATGAGTCGCTCGACGCGTTGTACCGATGGACGAATGCCGCGGCCAATCTCGACCGGTACCCGCGATGGCTGCTGCAGACGCAAACGCCGTTCATCGCGCTGGGATGGCTCGCGCCGTTGTTCGCGCGCCGACATACGTCTCGGTCCACACGCACGCTCGACGCGAGCCGCGTGTGGCTGCTGCTCGCATTCGTCGCGGTCGTCGCTGGCTCATATCTTTTCTATCGTCCGTTCGGCCGAGAGGAGTGGACCTATCTGCGATTCCTGCTGCCGGCCTACCCGCCGCTGCTCGTGCTCGCGGTGGCAGTGACGCTCGAAACGGCGCGACGCGTGATGCGCGACGCGAGGCGGGCGATGCTAACGGCAATCGTGATTTGCGCGGCGCTCGCGGCGTGGCAGGGTCGCGACGCGGTGCGCCGCGGGGCTCTGCTCGCGCGTCCAATCGAGCGGCGGTACGTCGACGTGGGCCATTACGTCGATACGATGCTGCCGCCGAACAGCGTGTGCATCGCGCGGCTGCACGCCGGCAGCATCCGCTACTACGCCGGCCGCCTCACGCTCTACTACGACTGGCTCGAGCGGCGGTGGCTCGACGATGCCGTGCATGAGCTCGCGGTTCGTGGCTATCATCCCTTCATCGTCGTCGAGGAAGACGAGGAGCCGGCATTTCGCGAACGGTTCGGCGAGCTGAATGCCCTCGGGACGCTCGACTGGCCGCCGATGGCGGAACGATTCGAACCGGTCCGAGTCCGCATTTACGACCCTCTCGATCGCGACCGCTTCCGCCGCGGCGAACAGATGAGCGACCCGGCGGATCGTCCCGTGGGCTCGATTCCGGTGATGGCTGGAGACTGAAATGACGCACCTGGTAAATCGCCGCGACTTTCTCAAAGCCGCATCGGCGGCCTCCGGAGCGCTGGCGTACGTCGGCATCCGACGTTCGCGAACCCGTCGACGGCGCGCCGGCGCGGCCGAAGATCACGGATCGCGGTTCACGCCGGTCGCGGACTATCCGATCCAGCCGAACGCGTTTCTCGGACGTCGCGCTCGAGGACGCGTTCTGGAAGCCGAAGATCGACGCTGAACGCGCGCCGTCACGATCCCGTTCGAAGTCCAGAAGCTCGTCGGACACGCCGCGCGGGCTCGACCGGCAACGTGCTCGAGGCGGCGATGCTGTCGCTGAAGACGCATCCCGATCCGGCGCTGCAGGCGCAGGTCGACGCGGCGGTCGCCGCCGCGCTCGCAGCGCGACGGACCGCGCGACGGCAACAGCGGCTTCGAAGTCGCGGCCACCCACTACCAGACGACCGGCAGGCGCGCGCTGCTCGATCGGGCGATCGCGATCGCCGACGCGCTGTACGACGACTTCGTCGCGACACGATCCGCCGTTCTCCGGCGGCGAGCGCGACGCGATCAACTGCGTGCAGCTCTATCGCGCCACGCACGAGACGAAGCATCTCGCGCTGGCGAAGCACTACCTCGACATCCGCGGCCTCGACAACTCCGTGAATCGGAGCCGCCACAATCAGTCCTACAAGCCGGTGCTCGAACAGAGCGAAGCGGTCGGCCACGCCGTGAACTGCGTGTCGCTGATGGTGTCGCTCGCCGACGTCGGCGTGCTCACCGGCCTGCCGCGCATACTTCCGCGCCGCCGAGCGCATGTGGTCCGATGCGGTCGACGCGGAAGATGTACGTCACCGGCGGCGTCGGCTCGACCGGCAACGAAGGATTCGGCGAGCCGTACGTCGCTGCCGAACATCTCCGCGTACGCCGAAACGTGCGCGGTGCTGATGTTCATGACGCTGAACCACCGGATGTTCCTGGCGACCGGCGACAGCCGGTACATCGACGTGATGGAGCGCGGCATGTACAACAACGCGATCGACGGCGTCTCGGCGTCCGGGCGATCGCTTCTTCTACGTCAACCGGCTGGCGAGCGCGGGCGACGGCCGCGATCTGCGCTGGCAGCACGCGTCGCTCGAGTGCTGCCCGCCGAATCTCGTGCGGTTCCTCGCGTCGATGCCCGGGTTCATCTACGCGCAGGATCAGCGCGGCGCGATCTTCGTCAACCTGTACGTCTCGAGCGCCGCCGTCGTTCGACGATCGGCGGCAACGACGTGAGGCTGTCGGTCAGGAGCGACGATGCCGTGGGGCGGCCGATCGACGATCGCGCTGTCGACGACGGGCGACACGCGCGGGCGCGATCAAGCTGCGCATTCCTGGCTGGGCGCGCAATCGGCCCGCGCCGGGCGGGCTCTATACCTACGCGGACACGCTCGATCGACAGACGACGGTCGTCGGTCAACGGCGCGAGCGTCAGCGCCGTGCCGGACGACGGACGGCTACGTGACGCTCGACCGCGCTGTGGAAGAACGGCGACACCATCGACGTCGAGTTTCCCGATCGCAGTTCGAACGCGTCGTCGCCGACCGCGCGTGAAGGAGAGCGCGGGCCGCGTCGCCATCGAGCGCGGGCCGATCGTCTACTGCGCGGAGTGGCCGGAAGCCGACGGCCGGCCGCGTGCTCGATCTGCGTGTTCGACGCGCCGCGCGAGACGACGGTGTCCGACGGCGGGCTCACGAGCGGCGCGACGCTCGTTCACATGCGGACGCGGCGCATGCGCGCGATCCGACGCGTCGGTCAAGGACGTCGACGCTCATTCCGTATCACCTGTGGGCCAACCGCGGCGCCGGCGAGATGACGCGTGTGGCTGCCGACGCGCGAGTATCGCCGTCGGCGACGTCGGGCCGGCCGGCGGCTTGATCTTCTACGTCAACCCGACGCACGCGACCGACGGCTGGCGCTTTCTCGAAGCGGCGCCGGTCGATCAGAGCGGCGGCGCGAAGTGGGGCTGCTTCCGCACGGCGATCGCCGGCGCGCGCGGCACGGCGGTCGGCACCGGCCGGCAGAACACGCGCGACATGCTGGCGCAGCTGCACGGACGCGGCGACGGCCGCGCGCGCTGTGCGCCAACTACCGCGTGAACGGCGTCGGCGGCTGGTTCCTGCCGTCGCGCGACGAGCTCGCGCTGATGCACCGGCAATCTGGCGGTCCGCCGGCCTCGGCGACTTCGGCCAGCGCGGCGCGCCGGACAACGTCAGCTACTGGTCGTCGACGCAGCACGACGCCGACATGGCGGCGCACATCGATTTCGCCGACAACGGCCGTCAGCACGTCGACGACAAGGATTTCCCGCGGCGCGTGCGCGCGGTTCGGGCGTTTTGATCGCCCTGCTTCAGTCGCAGTGAAAATAGAAGCGGTTTCCGTCGATGTCTTCGACGGTGAACTGGCGCAAACCCCACGGTTTCTTTTCGAGCGGTTCAACGATCCGCGCGCCACGCGCGCGCAATTCCTCGTAGGTCGCGTCGATATTCTGCGCGAAGACCCAGTGAACCGCAGGTTCGAACGGGCGGTCGCGCCGGCGAAAGAAAATTGCCATGTGATCGCGCGAGACCGCTCCGATGTCGCCTTCCAACCACCCGATATCGAAGCCGAGCGCGTCGCGGTAGTGTTGCTGCGCGCGCTCCACATCTCTAACCGGGAGTTCCGGCACGGGTGCACCGAGCGTCGTTCGCAGCTGCTCCTGACTCACGATAGTCTCCTCTTGCAATAGCCGGCTTCACGTACCAATCGGAACTTGTATACTCCGCCCATGCAAGCAATACCTTGGAGCACCATTGCGCTCGGTTCGCTGTTGGCCATCTCGGTCGCCGCAAAGGGAGGACAGGACGTGCAATCTCCGCACCCCCCCCCCGCAGCGCGGGCGCATCCTTGGAATCGGCGGTGTCTTCTTCAAGTCCGCGAATCGCGATCAGATGCGCGAATGGTATTCGACGCATCTTGGACTCGCCGACAAAGGCCAGGGCGCGACCCTTCCGTGGCGCGAACACGACGACCCGCAAAAGGAACACGTGACCGTGTGGACGATTTTTCCCACGTCCACCGACTATTTCGCTCCCAACCAACCGCTGATGGTCAATTACATCGTGGACGACCTGGACGCTTTGCTCGACCGGTTGACAAAAGAGGGAGTGAAGATCGACGCCAAACGAATGAATGAATCCTACGGCCGCTTTGCCTGGATCTACGATCCGGATGGAAACAAGATCGAGCTCTGGCAGCCCGCCGCGAAGCCCTGAAGGTCACTTCGAACGCCAATCGAAATGGATGTCACCTTTTCATCAGGCGCCGCGCTCATCTGGCGATGTTCATCAATTCCTTCTCGACCTCGGTCAGATCGGCGACGACGCCGTCAGCACGCTGCGACAGGTAGTGAAACACGTCGTACATCTGCTTCGTCGGCCGCGCCTCGCGCCCTGACACGACCGACGACAGAGCCGACAGCTTGTTGTCGAGCGCCTTCGGCGGGAGATACATCGGATTCTTGCCCGGAAGGCGGGTGAGCTCTCCTTCGATCGAGTGCAGCTTCTCCGTGACGGCTCTCATCTGCGGTGAGGCGGCGTTGATCTGCGGCAGCTTCGCGAGCTGTTGCTGTGCCTCGTGCACCTTCCTCAACGCATCGTTCACCGCTGAAAGCTTGTCGCGGATCTGCACGGCCAGATCGAACTGCGCCTGCAGGTCTAAGTCGGTCGCGATCCCGGTCGGGTCCCGCCGGACGCCGAGCGGCGCCTCGTAAGTCTCGGATCCTGCCGTCAGCCGCACGGTGTACTTTCCGGGTGGAGCGATCGGCGGTGCGGACCTCGGGGACGAAATCGACGGCAGCTGCACGGTGCTGTCGCCGGTGCGGGCAGCCGCATACCGCAGATCCCAGACGAACCGGTTCATGCCCGTGCGCGCTGGAAGCGCCGGCCCGCCGCCGGACTGATTCGAGAAACGCCGGACCTCCTGGCCTTTGGCATCGACGATGGACAGCGTCAGCGGACCGGACGGTACTTGCCTGAGGTAGTACTCGAACATGGCGCCCGCTGGCGGATTCTGTCCGCCGTCGAGGAACGCCGGCCGCACGACACCGTCAGGACCTGGCCGATTCTCGTAGGCCACGCTCATTCCGGAACCAGTCGTGTACTCCAGTCCCGGAAGCTGCCACCCCTGCCGAACCCGCCACCACGCCCCCCTTCCCCGCGGACCGCCGGCTGCGGCGCGAAGAGGTGAACAGGCGCCGAGGTGATCGCGGGCGTAATCTCGCGAAGGGCGCTGATGTTGTCGAGGATCCAGACGCCACGACCAGATGTGGCCACCACCAGATCGTCATTCTTGACAAGCATGTTGTTGGCGGACACTGGCGGCATGTTGCGCCGCAGCGATTGCCAGTCGACGCCATCATCGAACGACACATAGACGCCGGTCTCGGTGCCGGCGAAGAGCAATCCCGGCTTGACCGGATCCTCGCGAATCACGTAGGTGAACGACGGCGCGGCGATCCCGCTCGTGATCTTCTGCCATGTCTTGCCGTAGTCGGTCGTCTTGTAGAAGTACGGCTGGAGGTCGCTCACGCGGTGCCGTTCGGCCGCGAGGTAAACGGTTCCGGGAGCGTGATGCGACACGTCGAGGGTGAGGATCGTCGACCACTCGGGAAGGTCCGGCGGTGACACGTTCTTCCAGGTCTTGCCCCCGTCCGGCGACATCTGTACGGTGCTGTCGTCGGTGGCAATCCACAGCTCCCCTTTTTTCAACGGCGACTCGGCGATCGTGCGGATCGTGCTGACGTAATACAGCGACGACTCGATCGTTGTCAGCGGGCGGCCAATCAGATCCTGCATCTTGTCCTGACGGTTACGCGTGAGATCGCCGCTGATCTTGTCCCACGACATGCCTTCGTTCGCCGATCTGAAGACATATTGGGCCGCGGTGTAGATGACGTTCGGATCGTGCGGCGAGACCATCACCGGGAACGTGTAATAGAAGCGATACTTCACGTCCTTCATGGGCGCGCCGAACTCGTTCTCTGGCCAGACGCTGATGTCGAGCGGTCTGCCGCGTTTTCCGATCCCAGCGAACCATCGCCGTGCGGTCGCAGGCATACACGACGCTGCCGTCCGGCTTGACAGCCGTTCGACCGCCCTCGCCGCCGCCAGGGTCGATCACGTCCGGCCAGCCGATCGCGCCGCTGCGGGTTCGGCTGGGAAGGGCGATATGCGAGTTGTCGTTCTGCGCGGCGTACATCCAGTACGGATCCTGATCGTCGATCGCCAGGCTGAACAGCTCCGAGGTTGGCTGATTGTCGATCGTCGACCACGACAGACCGCCGTCGAGTGTGATCGTCCCGCCGCCGTCGCCGCCGTCGATCATGCGCTTCGGGTTCCTGGGGTCAATCCACAGCTGATGATGATCGGCGTGCCGCATGGGCAGCACGGTGAAGGTCTTGCCGCCGTCTGTCGATTTGTACAAGGCCTGCGACAACACGTATAACGTATCCGCGTCGCCGGTGTCGGCGGCGATCTGGAAGTACATCATCGGATTGAACAGCATGGCCACGTCGGCCGATACGCGCGTCCAGGTCGCTCCCGCATCATCCGATCGAAACAGGCCGCCGTCTTCGGCCTCGATCATCGCGTAGTAGCGGCTCGCGCGCGCGGGCGAGATCGCCAGCACGCTCTTGCCGATGACGCCCTTCGGGCAGACCCGGGACTGTGAGTGATCTCGGTCCAGGTGGTCCCGCCGTCGACGGTCTTGTAGATGCCGGAGTCGCGTCCTCCGCTGACTTCGTCCCACGGAAGCCTCGCGTACTCGTTCAAGGATGCGATGAGCAGGTTCGGGTTCGCCGGGTCCATCGACAGGCCGATCGCCCCGGCCTTGTCGCTCTTGAACAGCACACGCTCCCACGTCTTGCCGCCGTCCTTCGTGCGGAAAATACCGCGCTCGGGATTCGTGCCGTAGATGTCTCCGCGCGCGGCCACGAAGACGATGTCGGGGTTGGTGGGATGGATGAGGACGCGGGCGACGTGCCGTGTCTGCTCGAGCCCCATGTTGGTCCACGTGTCCCCACCGTCGCTGGACTTCCACACGCCGTCGCCCGCTGTCGTGTGCTGGTACGCGTTGCCTTCGCCGGAACCCACGTAGACGATTTTCGGGTTGCTGCGCGAGACATCGATCGCGCCGACCGAGGCGAGCGTGAAGAATTTGTCGGTCACGTTGCGCCAGTTGGCGCCCGCGTCGATCGTCTTCCACACGCCGCCGTGAGCTGTCCCCATGTAGAACACCGCCGGGTTCTCCGGATCGCCGACCACCGCTGGCGCGCGGCCGCCTCTAAACGGACCGACGAGCCGCCACTGGAGAGCCGACAGGAAACTCGCGTCCACGCGCGGGGACCCGGTGGTGGCGGTCTGAACGAGGCCACGCCCTGCGAGCGGGCGCACGACTGAACGATGCGACCAGCAGCACACACGTCGATGCAACCGCGATGCGGCGCGCAGAGACCGTGAAGCGGCAATTCCAGTTCGTCATGTGGTCCTCCCTCGACCTGCCAGGATGTGTTCTCACCCTGCGTGCTGCAGAATCTTACTTCCGCGAACGATGAGCCAGCACGAGACTGGAAGCCCATGAAAACCTCTTCGTTGCGGCGGCGCTATTGAGGTCTCACGGGCGACTGCTTCGTCCGATAAGTGAATGTGACCGTATGAAGTTGCAGACATTGTTCGACGCGGCCCATCTGCTGATATGCTGCGAGCCTCGCTGGGCCGGCCGTGATATGCCGGTCGGCCTACTCATAGTTGGGCGGACAAGCCGAAGCCTGCCCGGGCTCTAAGCTGACAATGCCATGAAACGGCGCTCGATTGTTTGGACGCTGGCGCTTCTAACGGCGGCGGTCGTTGGCATTTGGGCGCGTCAGCAAATGGCGATTGAATCGCGCGACCAGCCCGCGACGGCAGACGATCTCCGCATTCTCCGGCGGGCCGATGCGCTTCTTGGAGACGCTTCCGTCTGGAATCGCCATGACGATCGCGTATGTGACGATGACGAGGCCAGCGGCAAACGGAGCCTGTTCTGCGCGTTGCAGAAGGCCGATCGGGAGATTCTCGGCGAGTACCAGCATCGGAACGTCGCCCTCCAGGAAGTGCGGTTCGTGATTCAAGATGCCACGCGCGATCGGCAAACCGAGATGGTGATTCGCGCGCTCCGGCGATTCAGTTTGCCGCACCGGCTCATGGACTTCAATAATCTGCCGGAGACGCGGTTTGAGGATGTGAAGCAGGTATTACGAGTCGCGAGCGAACGCATCGCAGCGCGGCTTGAGTCCAAGCAATGATCCCAGCAGAGGCAACAATGGCTTTTCGGGCCTCCCCCTGACCGTGACGTAAGGAAGACGACGAGCCGCCCAACAGCTCTTGCAGCCGTCGGCGCCATGTGTAAAACGCGACTAGTCGTTCAACCACGTTTGAGGAGCGGCCGATCGGACACTCGTCATCAGCGGCGGGCGCCATCATCGGCCTGGAGCCATCTCAGATCGAAAGGCCGGGATCGCCCTCGATGACTTGCTGGCGCAGCAAAGGCCGCTCGCCCGGTTTCCAGAGCGATGCCGTGTGGACGACCCGGTAGCGAAGCGGACCGCCATCGGGACGATCGCTGCGCGTGATCGGGCGTGGAATGCAGACGAACTCTGTTCGCATTTCATTGCTGGTTAGACGCACGGTCGCATAGCCGTGGCCGCCCAGGTCGACGAATTCAAGATGCGGAGCGAGTTCGGGATTCGAAAGCGCGTGCGCGCGCTTCAGGTCGAAGCTCTTCGCGTACTCAAGGCACGAGCGGACGCCATGCTTGAGGAGCATGTTGTGGGTCCACTCAGGCGGCGCTTCTTTCACTCCGGGGGCCCCGTCCCCCCGGACCGGTCGATCCGCCAGGAACAGCGCGCGGAGCGGATGGTCCTTCTTCAGACCGTGCTCCAACGCCTCCATCGTCCCGGGACTGGTCAGCGAGGCGCCGACGAAACTGATCCCGACCGGCTCGAACTTCGCAGGCGGCAAGAGTGAAGCGGCATAGCCGGCCCAGAAACTGTGACGGTCGCCCGAGACGATCGCGAAGCCGGTGATCTTCGCATCGCGGACGAGGTCATAGATCTCGCCGCGCTCGTGGTACGCACTGCCCCAGTCGTGGGTATCCATTGTGGCGAAGGTGTCGGCCGGCCACTTCTTCTTGGTCAGTCCATCGGGAAGGTTCTGCGGGTCGGCGCGATGATCGAGCGCACCCTGCGAATTGCCCCAGATCTTCCAGGTGGCCTTGGACTGTCGGAGCTGGTCCATGAACCATTTCTTCTGCTCGCTTCCGAGGATCGTGCGCGGCGCTGAATCCTTTCGCGGATTCGGAATCGTGACGTCGCCAAAGCTGAGCGTGGCGGGCGGTTTGCCGCCGTTGAAGGTGCGGCCGGCATCGAGCGCGAGCATCGCCGTCTCAGAGAACATCCCGTTGAACGCCGGATCGTAAATCTTGTCGACGCCTTCCGCATCGGACGGGTCGTCGCCGCAGAAGCTGTGCTGGTCTGTGAGAATGAGATCGAGGTGGCGGCCGTAGCGAAACGTCCGATAACCGATCAGGCTGTTGATGGCTTTGAGATTGTTGGGTTCGGTCCCGAGGTAGTTGTCGTCCCACTTGTCGATCGGGACATTCTTCACGTCCACCGCGCCGAATGTGTCGAGCGATCCGCTCGGCGCCTTCACGCGCGCGGGAATGTATTCGAACCATGCCTGGTTGGCGGCGACCTTGACCGTCTGGCCCGGTTGCGGAGGTTGTCCGCCTACCTGTTGGATGCTCTGCCGGCCCTGCCAGGAGAATTCGTGATTGTCCCAGATGCAGACGAATGGCCAGCGCGCTCGCGCATCTTGCAGATCGGGGTCGGCCAGGTAGCCCTTGTAGACGATGCGATAGCCCTCGATCGTTAGCGGGTAATGGAAGTCGGCGGTTTTGCCGCCATCGGGAATCCGGCCGACGTCGTAGATCGTGCGGTCGTACCGCGTCGGCAGCTCGTCGGGATATTCGACGACCTCATAAATGAAGTCACCGAGGTGGAGCACGAAACCGAGTTGGACATCGCCAACAACGCCAGGGCTGCCGCCCAGGCCGGGGGGCGCCGCGCGCTCATCCTCAAAGATCATCCGGCGATAGCCATTGAGCTTGCCTTCATTGACGCTCTGGCAGCTGACGAAGGCGAAATTGACCGGTCGTGGATCGTTCGAGAGCGGCGCGGTGATCGTCCGGCCGACGCGGCTACCGTTCCCGTCTCCATCGGCGAAGCGGTACCAGTAGACGCGCGCAGGTTTGAGATGACCGACCAGCACGCGCGTCGTCCAATCCGATTCCGCTGAGACCGGCGCGGACGCCTTTGCGACGACCCGCCGGAACCCATCATCCTCGGCAACCTCCACCGTGAGCACATGCCGGCCGGACGACTTCACTCCCGGGGCCCCTGCCCCCGGGTTTTCGAACGGCCGCCGCGTCCAGAGGATCACGCTGCTCGGATCGGGATCGCCGGACGCGACGCCCTCCGGGTAAAGGTCGCGCCGCTCACGCCAGCCGGTGGTTGACGCTCGAGCCGAGCCGCCCCACGCCAGCGAGGCCCCGATCGCCGCGGCCAATTGAACGAACTCGCGTCGATTGAGCGTCATCGTCTATCCCCTTCGCAATCTCTCCGCAAGCCAAGCAACGTGATCGACCATGAACGTAACTCCTTTTCGATGAACGTCAAGGCTCACGGACAAAACACGGACAGCCGACCTCCGTCTGCTCGATGATCGTCTCCGATATCGATTGCGATGAAGCCTGCTCGCTCGGCGCCTCGTTGAAACAAGAGCGATAGTCGATTAGCCCTCGTCGCCTATGCTCGCCATACTGGAGTCCACGTCGTCCAGTCTCTCGCGTTTAGGATCAGAACCAAAAACCCAACGTGTCGCACAGCCGCACATCGGCCAATGCGCCGCCCGCTCCGCCGATCAACGCGCCCACTTCGACGGCCCGCAGCCCACCGGGCTTCGGACGACCAGTGCCGGATGACATTTGAGACAGTGGCGCCGCCTGGGCCCATGCACCGAGAGGCACAGATAGCACAAAGCAAAGCGCCAAGACGAGACTCGACATCATCACCTCCACGGCAGAGTGCGATATGCGTCGGGTGATCGGCTCAACTTTCGGAGGCAGGAGGCCTCCCGAGGCCGATGATTGTTTTTGTTAGGGAAAGTTGGTTGCGGGGGCACGCAACCGCCATTGTCTGCAGCTGTGGCGACTCTCAGCCTGATCACCGCCGAGACGTCGTCGCCACGGTTAAGACGCTCGGCGCGCCCGCCTCTGCATCGCCTCGTGAAGGTCCCAGTCGGCCTGCAACCGCATCCAGACCTGCGGCGATGTCTTCAGCAATCGGGCGAGCCGAAGCGCGGTATCGGCGGTGATGCCCCGCTTGCCAAGGACGATTTCGTTCAAGCGGTTGAGCGAGATCCCGAGCCGTTTCGCCGCTTCCAGTTGACCGATCCCGAGCGGTTTCAAGTACTCCTCCAGCAGGATCTCCCCTGGCGGAATCGCAGGACCCAGCCACTGCGGGTCTCTAGTGATAGTCTTCGACGCGGACTTCGTAGGCATGTCCGTTCTCCCAACGAAACGTGACCCGATACTGGTCGTTCACGCGGATGCTGTGGCGGCCAGCTTGGTCGCCCTTCAGCAGCTCGAGGCGGTTGCCGGCCGGCACCGCCAAATCGTCTAGACGAGCTGCCGCGTCAATCAGTCTCAACTTCCGCTGCACGCCGCGCCACAACTCCCTCGGAATCCGCCGAGCGGCGCGGGTGTTGCGCTCTCGAAACAGGTCGGCTGAGCCCTCGTCTGCAAACGACTGAATCACACGCCATTACATACTACACGACTACTGTGTAATCAGCCAAACAAGGGTCACCGTGAGATTGAACGAGAAATACCTATTTTCAGGGTTGGCGCGGTGCGGCGCCTGCGGCGGCGGATTCGTGCTGTCGTCGCACGATCGGCTCACGTGCGCAAATGCCCGCGAACGAGGGACGTGCACGAACCGACGTCGCATCAAACGGCAGGAGGTCGAAGCCCGCGTCCTCCGCGCCATGCGCGAGCGGTTTTTCGACCCGGCGGCGTTCGAAGCATTCTGTGAAGGGTTCACACGGGAGCTGGAGGAACGGCGCCGCGAACACGTCGAGCAAATTGCCCGGCGCGCGCCGCCGCGAGGACCCGAACATGGCCGACGTGTTCCGCCGGAAGGTGCTGACGCTCTCGGATGGGCTGCAGCACGACGAGCACCGCGAGGCGGCGCGCCTGGCGCTCCGCGAATTCCTCGAGAAGATCGTGATCCCGCCCGGCGACGGGCTGCTGCAAGCTGTCGGGAAATTCGGGGAGATGTTGGCAGCCGCGTATGGTCGAGGGCGTCCCGCCTTAGAAGCGGTCGGTTATGTTGGTTGCGGGGGCGGGATTTGAACCCGCGACCTTTGGGTTATGAGCCCAACGAGCTACCGGACTGCTCCACCCCGCGTCACTCTGAGGAAATTCCAGTCTACCACACGGTTTTTGTCCGTCCAACCACGGGAACCGCTTACAACCTCGTAATCAGTTGGTCAAAATCGTGACGCTCACGCACCTCACCACCGCAAATTGGGCCGCTTCGCACGGAAATCGTCGGGCACAGCCCTTGCGAATAGCTCGGCCGGATGTCAGCCGTCGTCGCGCTCCTCGTCATCGTCTCCAGCATCGGCCTCAGTGTCGCGCTCTCGCGTTTCGCAGTCGGTGAACTCTTCCGGCTCGCCCGCATCGACGCTCGCCGCCACGCAGACGACGCCGCGAGCCAATAACAAACCGTCCGCCGCGCCGCGCCGTTGTAGCATTACGGCATGCGACGCACCCCCACGTTCATCGCCAGCGGCCTCGTGGCCTGCTCAATCGTCTCGACCCTGTTTGCACAGTCGGTCGTCCGTACGGCCGACCCGGTAAAGCGCGGCCTCAAGGAATCCGACTTCCCCCGCACGGTCAAGGTGACCGACAACGTGTACACCTACGAGGACTTCCATGCGGGGGACGAGAAGTTCACGACGACCGACATGTTCGTCGTCACTCGCGACGGCGTGCTGATTGCCGACGCCCAGGGCAGCCCGGAAGCGACCAAAGGGCTCGTCGAAGCAATCCGCAAAGTGACCAACCAGCCGATCAAATACGACATCGTCTGCTCGGACCACGGCGACCACACTGCCGGCAACGCGTCGCTGCCCGCCGGCGTGAAGTACGTCATCCATCCGACCTCGAAAGCGATCCTCGACCGCCAGGCCGCTGCGCCGAACGCGCGCGCCGACGCGTGGAAGCTCCCCGCGGATGCGGAGCTCGTGTCCGACAAGAAAACGATCTCGATGGGCGGCGAGCAGTTCGACATCGTCTTTCTCGGGCGCGCCCACACCGGCGGCGACCTGAGCGTCTACCTTCCGAAAGAAAAGATCCTGTTCCTCAGCGAGACGTTCCTGAACCGCGTGTTCCCGGCGATGCGGTCCGCGTATCCGTCTGACTGGCTTGCCTCGCTGAAAAAGGCGGAAGCGATGGACGTGCGGATCTATATCCCGGGGCACGGCTTCACCGAGGACGCCGCGGTCTCGAAAGAGGAACTCCGCGCGTACCACAAGGCGCTCGAGGCGGTGATTGCCGAGGCGACGCGGCTGCATAACGCCGGCGTGCCGGTCGACGATGCGATCAAGCAGGCGAATTTCGGCGAGTATGGTTCGTGGACGCTGGCGAAATCGCAGGCGCCGATTGCGATCCGCAAGGTCTACGAAGAGCTCGACGGCAAGCTGAAATGAGCGCCGCGCAGAATATCGCCGATCTCGCCCTGCCGACCTACGCCGACGTCGAGAGCGCCGCGGCGCAGATCGCCGGCGTCGCGCATCGCACTCCGGTCGCGACGTCGCGGACGGTCAACGATCGAACCGGCGCCGAGCTCTTTTTCAAATGCGAACATCTCCAGCGCGCCGGCGCCTTCAAATTCCGCGGCGCCTACAACGCGCTGTCCCGGCTCAGCGCCGACGAGCGTCGCCGCGGCGTCGTCACGTTTTCATCCGGCAATCACGCCCAGGCGGTCGCCCTCGCGGGACAGGTGCTCGATATCCCGCGCGTGATCGTCATGCCGTCCGATGCGCCGTCCGTGAAGCGCCGCGCTACTGAAGGCTACGGCGGCGAGGTGATCCTGTACGACCGCGACCGCGAAGATCGCGAGGCGATCGGGCGCCGTCTCGCGTCCGATCGCGGGCTGACGCTCATCCCGCCGTACAACGATGCGCGGATCATCGCCGGCCAGGGCACGGCGGCCATGGAGCTGCTGAACGAGGTCGGCTCGCTCGACTACCTGTTCGCTCCGTGTGGTGGTGGCGGTCTTCTCTCGGGCACGGCGATCTCGGCCGCGAGCCTCTCACCCGGTTGCCGCGTCGTCGGCGTCGAGCCCGCGGCAGGCGACGATGCGACGCGCTCGTTTCGCACGAAAACGATCCAGACCGTCGACAACCCGCAAACGATCGCCGACGGGGCGCGGACGCCCTCGCTCGGCCCGCTCACCTTCGCGGTCATCCTTCAGCACGTCCACACCGTCATGACGGTGGACGATGCGGCGCTGCTTCGAACGATGTTCTACATCTGGGAGCGGATGAAGCTTGTGGTTGAGCCGACCGGGGTGCTCGGCGCCGCGGCGGCGCTCGAAGGCTCAGTCGACATCCGCGGCAAGCGCGTCGGCGTGATCCTGAGCGGCGGCAACGTCGACCTGTCGCTGATGTCGCGCTGGGTCCAGTCGCGCTGACCGTCAGCCGCTAACGGTGCGAAGCGATCGCTTCGCCGGCGCCGCATGCGCGCGCAGCCAGTACACGCGAAATGCGAGCAGTGCGGCGACGACCGCGCCGTATGTGATCGGCCGGCGGACGTCGGCCTTCACGAGCCACCAGTAATGAATCACGCCGAGGGACGCGGATAGATACACCAGCCGGTGCAGCGCGTTCCATCGCTTGCCGCCCAGCCTCCTGATCCAGCCGGCCGTCGACGTCAGCGCGAGCGGCAGCATCGACAGCCACGCGCTGAAGCCGACGGTGATGAATGGACGTTTGTAGATGTCCTGGCCGATGAGCGTCGCGACGCTCTTCAGCGCCGTCCCCGAAACGATGCCGTTGGAAAGGTCGGCGCCCGGATAGCGATCGAAGACGATGTAAATAAGGAGGTGGGCGCAGCCGTAGAAAAACGCGAAGAGACCGGCCATCCGGCGGAACTTGATCACCACGTTCCAACCGGTCAGGCGGCGGAACGGCGTGATTGCGAGCGTGATGCAGAGAAACCTGAGCGCCCAGACGCCCGTTTCGTTCGTGATGTCTGAAAGCGGGTTGGCGCTGAGGTTGCCGGCGTAGGCGTTCCACACGAGCAGCGCGGCCGGCACGAGCGACGCGACGAACACGAGCGGCTTCAGACCGAAGCGAAGCGCGCGATCCGACAGCCTCAAAACCGCCCTAGTAGTTCCGCCGCAGGTCCATTCCGGTGTAGAGCGACGCGACCTGGTCGCCGTAGCCGTTGAACATCTGCGTTTTGTAGCCCTTGAAGAAGCTCGGCAAACGCTGCTCGGTGGCCTGGCTCCAGCGCGGATGATCGACTTTCGGGTTCACGTTCGCGTAGAAGCCGTACTCGCTCGGCGCCTGCAGCTGCCACGTGTTCATCGGCTGCTTCTCGACGAACTTCATCTTCACGATCGACTTCGCGTGTTTGAATCCGTACTTCCACGGCACGGCGAGACGAATCGGCGCGCCGTTCTGATTCGGCACGACCTCGCCGTACAAACCGACGACGAGGATCGTCAGCGGGTGCATCGCCTCGTCCATGCGCAGCCCCTCGATGTAGGGATACTGCAGCACGGCCATGCGCGTGCCGGGCATCTGCTTCGGATCGTAGAGCGTCGTGAACTCGACGAACTTCGCCTTCGAGGTGGGCTCGCACTTGTTGATGAAGTCCGAGAGCGGGAACCCCACCCACGGAATCACCATCGACCACGCCTCGACACATCGGTGCCGGTAGATGCGATCTTCGAGCGTCTGCCCTTTGAGAATGTCCTCGAGATGCCAGACCGCTTTCTTATTGCACTCACCCTCGACGGCGACCGTCCAGTTCGCCGTGTTCAGCGATTTCGCGTACATCGACGGCGCGGCCTTGTCGACGCCGAACTCGTAGTAGTTATTAAAGGTGGTGATCTGCTCCCACGTGTTCTGCTTCTCGGTCGTGCTGAGCGGGCTGCTCTTCACGTTCTCGAGCTTGCGGCCGTGCGGCGCCGGCTGCGCGGCGTCGAGCCACGTTTCGCCGCCGATGAGGCCGGCCGCGGCAATCGCGGTCGTCGCGGTGGCGCCGCGAAGGAACTCGCGGCGATTCAAATAGGTTTTTTTGTCAGTGATTTCGGAGCTTGGGATATCCGACGGCGGTTTGATCAGCATAAGGGCCTTACCGCGACCATTATACTGGCCAAAGCGCTCCACCGACCTCCTCTGCGGACATACGCCGCGGACGGCCGGTGGAACGTGGCGTCAGATGGCTTTCCGCACCGCCGCGGCCAAGCCAAAGAGCACGGTGCCGACGAGCAGGAGTTTCACCGCGTCCTGCGCGGTGTGCACCGAGGCAACCGAAGGAATCGAGCCGTTCGTGGCGACAAGTACCGGCAGCGCCGTGGGCGTCACGCTCGCCACGTAATGAACCGAATGGACCGGGGGCGCCGGATCGAGTGAGAGCGCGAACCCAACCGGGACCGCCACGGCGGCGACGATGGCAGCGAGAAGAAGAATACGAAAACGTTTCCGCGTCAGTCGCATGTGTATGAATCCAAACTCCGCCCAGCCAAGCTACAAGCGTTGTGCCACGACCATGTAGTGTCTGCGGACGGGTCGCCGTGCGTCGCTCTCGGCGAAAAACCTCGGAGTCCATCGAGTTTGGCGCGATCGGCAGCGCGTTTGGGTTCGGCTTACCGCTCGAGTTTACGGAACGAGTTTTCTCATCTTGGGCGTTCCGGCTGGATACGCCTGATGTGTTACGCTCGAACGAAATGAACGACGCTGGCGAATCCGGAGGTAAGCCCATCCATCAGCGCGAATCGTATCCACAACTGATCTCTCTTGCCGTTCACGAACTGCGCACGCCGGCGAGCGTGGTTGGCGGGTACCTGCGCATGCTGCAGCGCGACAGCGACCCGCCGCTCGGCGAGCGCCAGCGCAAGATGATCGACGAGGCGGCGAAATCATGCGGACGGCTTGTGGAGCTGGTCGCCGAGCTGAGCGACATCGGAAAGCTGGACGCCGGCCTCACGACCATCGCGCAGGAGCCCCTCGATTTTTTCTCGCTCGTCGACGACGTGGCCGGCGCATGTGCAGGAGGCTGACGATCGCGAGGTGCGCTTGGAGGTTCGCGGGCCTGCCGTCGGAGCGCGGACGATGGGCGATCCGAAGCGGCTCGGCGCCGCGATTCACGCGATACTGCGCGCAATTCTGCGAGAAATGCCGTCTCCTTCTCTGGTGGTCGCCGAGCGGCGCATGGGCGCGGGCGCGCGGAGCGGGTCGGCAGTGCTCGTCATCGCGAGCGAAGACACCGTACAATCCGCATACGATGCGGAGCCGACGCCTTTCGATGAAAAACGCGGAGGGCTGGGTCTGGCGCTTCCGATCGCCCGGCGCGTCATCGACGCCCACGGCGGCCAGCTCGCGGCGCCGGCATCGGGGCAGAATGCAGAACTGGCCGCGCGGGGCGCGGCGATCGTGACGATCCCGTTGGAGACCAACCGTTGAGAAAGCCATTTGTCGCAGTCGTCGACGACGACTCGGCGTTCGCCAACTATCTGCGTACATTTTTGTCGCTCCGCGGCTACGACACGCGGTCGTACTCGCGTGGCGACGAGATGCTCGCGGCAGTCAAAGCCGGCGACCCGCCCGATATCGTGCTGCTCGATGTGATGATGCCGGGCATGAACGGGATCGAGACGCTGCGCGCGCTCAAGGCCGCGAAGCCCGACCTGCAGGCCATCATGCTGTCCGGCCGCGAACACGCCTCGACCATCGTCGAAGCCGTGAGGCTCGGGGCCGCGGACTATGTGGTGAAGCCCGACGACCCCGAAGGGCTCGGCGAGATCGCGCTCGACGCGGCGATCAAGAACGCGATTGAAAAAACGCGCCTCGTTTCCGAAATCACCGAGCTCCGGCGGCAGCTCAGCGACGACCAGGATCGCGCCTTCCTGTTCTGGGGCGACAGCCCCGACATGAAGACGATCGCCCAGGTGATCGAACAGGTGTCCGACAGCGATGTCACCGTGCTGATTCGGGGCGAGAGCGGCGTCGGCAAGGAGCTGGTCGCACGGGCGATCCATCAGCGGTCGCCGCGCAAAGATCGGCCGTTCGTGAAGGTGAACTGCGCGGCGCTCCCGACCGACCTGCTCGAAAGCGAGCTGTTCGGCCACGAAAAGGGCGCATTCACGGGCGCGGCGACCACCCGCATCGGAAAATTCGAGCAGGCGGATACCGGCACGATCTTCCTCGACGAAATCGCCGAGATGAAGGCGGCGCTCCAGGCCAAGCTGCTCCATGTGCTTCAGGATGCCCAGTTCACCAAGTTGGGGAGCAACAAGCCGATCAACGTCGACGTCCGGATCGTCGCCGCGACCAACCGCGATCTCGAGGCGATGATGATGCGCGGCGAGTTCCGGGAGGACCTGTACTACCGCCTGAAGGTCATCGAGGTCACGGTGCCGCCGCTCCGCGAGCGCCGCGGTGAAATCGTCCACCTGAGCGAGTTCTTCATCGACAGATACGCGCGGCGCTATAACCGACCCGCCGCGCGAGCTTTCGCCCGAGCTCCAGCAGCTGTTTCAAAGCTACGAATGGCCGGGAAACATCCGCGAGCTCGAGAACATGATCAAGCGCATCGTCATTCTTCAGGACGAACAGCTCGTCGTTCGCGAGATGTCCAGGGCATCGCGGCCGGTGCCCGCCTACGCGGGCGCGGCGTACGGCGGCAATGTCGGCGCGATGGCGCCGCCAGCGGCGCTGCCGACGGACGAACCTGAAGAGTTCGAAGGAGAAGCCGAGGAAGAGCCGCAACCGGAAGAGCCGGTGGCGATGGCGCCGGTCGGATCGAGGCTCGCCGATGTTGCGAAGGCCGCGGCGATGAAAGCTGAGCGCACGATCATCGAAGACACGCTGCGTCAGGTTCACTGGAATCGACGGCGCGCGGCCGAGCAGCTCGGCGTCAGCTATAAAACATTGCTCAACAAAATCAAAGAATGCGGTATCAGTCGCAAGTAGTGAGAGTAGCGATTCGCCCACTGTAGGCACTTTCCTTCCCACACCCCGCGTTTTTCCCTCGGCGAAAGTCCCTTCGGCCGGATAAACGCCGGAATTCGCCAATCACGCCAGAAGTTTTCCGCTGTGGCACTTCCATTGCTCAACAGAACGCGTTATGGATGGGAAGCCCCAGGTGATGGTCGTCGACGACGACCTTTCGATGTGCAACTTCCTGCGCTCGTTTCTCTCAGAGCGCGGTTATCAGGCCGTTACGCTCGGCACTGCTGAAGAAGCTGTCAAACGGTACAGCGCGGAGCGACCGGCAGCCGTCATTCTCGACGTGGTCATGCCGGGAGAAATGGATGGGCTCGGCGCGCTCGCTGCATTTAAGAAAATCGATCGCGAAGTCCCGGTGATTGTCCTGTCGGGCCAGGGTCGGACCACGACCGTGGTTCAGGCGATGAAGCTCGGCGCTTCCGATTTTGTCAGCAAGCCATTCGACGAGCACGACCTCGAAGTCCCTCTTCTGAACGCACTCCGTCAATCGCAGCTCAGCCGCGAAGTGGCGTCCCTCCGCGAGCAGCTGCAGTCCCAGTCGAAGCACAAGATGCTCTTCGGCAACAGCGAGCCGATGGCTGAAGTGCGCGATCTGATCGAGCGTGTGGCCGACACCGACGTCACCGTCCTCATTCGCGGTGAAAGCGGCACCGGCAAGGAGCTTGTCGCCCGGGCGCTCTCAGCCTCCTCGCTCCGCCGCGACAAGCCGTTCGTGAAGGTGAACTGCGCCGCGCTGCCGACAGAGCTCCTCGAGTCTGAACTCTTCGGGTTCGAGCGCGGCGCGTTCACCGGCGCGATTCAGCACAAGCCGGGGAAATTCGAGTTCGCGAACCACGGCACGATGTTTCTCGACGAGATCGGCGACATGAGCTTTCCCCTGCAGGCCAAGCTGCTGCAGGTGCTTCAGGACGGCGAGTTCTCACGGCTCGGCGGCAAGCACGATGTGCGCGTCGACGTGCGCGTGATCGCGGCGACGAACCGCGACCTCGAGAAAGCCGTCGCGCAGGGAAATTTCCGAGAAGACCTGTTTTTTCGTCTGAATGTCGTGAGCATTACGCTGCCGCCCCTTCGCGAGCGGCGCGAGGAGATTCCGATCCTCGCCGAGTACTTCCTCAAGAAGTACTGCGTTCAGTACAACAAGCCGCATTCCGAGATCACGCCCGACACGCATGCGGCTGTTCATGGAGTACGACTGGCCGGGCAACATCCGCGAGCTCGAAAACCTGATTAAGCGCGCGGTGGTTCTCGGCACGGAATCCACGATCCGGAAGGAAATCAGCCAGAGCCTCGCGAAAGCGCAGGCGCTCGCAGCCGTCGTTCCATCGCCGGTGATCGCCCACCCGTCGGCGATGCGCCAGCGGCCGGTGGCGGTCGCCGAGCCGGCGCCGCCCGCGCGTCCGACGCCGGCGGCGCTGGCGATTGCCGCGGCGGAAGCGGGCAACTACTCGCTCAAAGACATCTCACGCGAGGCGGCTCGGCAGGCGGAACGCGAGCTGATCCTGAAAATGCTGCAGCAGACGCGGTGGAACCGCAAAGAAACCGCGGAGATCCTCGGCATCAGCTACAAGGCTCTTCTCTACAAGATCAAAGAAAACGGTCTGGACAAGGCCTCATAACCACATGACCAGCAGTTCGTTTTACGAAGAAGGCAGCAAGCTGCTGACGCCTGGCGCCTTCGAGTTCGTCCTCGACAGCGAGCTCAAGCGTGCCGTCCGGTCGCAAAACTTTCTCACGCTCGTCGTGGTCGAAGCGAGCCGCGAGTGGGAAGGCATGAGCGTCACCGCCGACGATGGCACCGTGCAGGAGGTGGCGCAGATCATCGGCAAAGAAGTCCGCGACACCGACCTGATCGGCCACACCGAAAAGGGGACGCTCGCGGTCGTGCTGCTCGATGCCGATTTCGAGCACTCGGCCCGCGTCATCGACCGGCTGGTGTCGCGCATCGAGAATTACGAATTTCCCACCGCGCTTCGCATCGCGGTCGGGGCCGCCTGCTATCCAACCCATGCTGTCGACGCTGATTCGCTGAAGCGTCAGGCGCTCTCACGGCCCATCGTCAACTGGCGCGCCGGCATCCGCTCGTCCGCCGATCAGAACTGAGGGAATCGCCATGAAACAGAGAACCACTGCGTTCGCCGTTGCCGTCGCCGTCGGGGCACTCTGCGCGTTTACCCCACGCGCGGCCGATGCCGCCCAGCAGACGTCGTACTCGTCGACCGATGCGGACAAGAAGCCGCTCCCGCAGGGGCCGGCGCTCGACAGCGAGTACCGCCTCGGACCGGGCGACAAGCTGCGGATCGAAGTCTACAAAGACGCGCAGCTGTCGCAGTCGGTGCAGATCCGTCCGGACGGAAAGATCACGCTGCCGCTCGTCGGCGACGTCGAAGCGAGCGGCCGGACCCCGATCGAGCTGCGCGACACGATCGCGAAGTCGCTCAAGGAATACATCACGACCCCGACCGTCACCGTCATCGTCGTCGAGGCGCTCGCCTCGCAGGTCTACGTGATGGGTGAAGTCTCGCATCCCGGCCCGATGCCAATCCACGGCCCGACGACGGTCCTGCAGGCGCTTGCGATGGCCGGCGGGTTCAAGGAGTTCGCGAACACGAAAGATGTGCGCGTGCTGCGGCCCACCGCGACCGGGATGCAGACGCTCAAGTTCAACTACAAGGAAGCGATCAACGGCGACGTGAAGCCCTTCTACCTGCGCTCGGGCGATACGGTGATCGTTCCTTAGTGGCTGGTGGCTGGTGGCTCGTGTTGGTGGCTGGTGGTGGTGGCTGGTGGTTGGTGACGGTGTTGGTGGTGATTGCTAAACGGAGAGCGCCCATGATGCGACATGCTCGGCTCACGCTTGCGATCGGCATACTTGCCGCTGCGATCGTCTCGCCGATCCATGCACAGGAGCGGCTCGGCAGCCTCGCGGCAGCCGACCAGCAGCATTTCCCCGGCTGGATGTTCACGCCGACGTTCGGATTCGGCGAGATGTACGACGACAACGTCGCGCTCTTCGGCGTGCGGACGGCTGAAGGCGAAACGAACGATTACGTCTCCACCTACTTCCCCGGTGCGGATCTCCAGTACACCGGGCGCCACACCTCCCTCGGCATGCGGTACAGCGGAAGCTTCATCGATTATCGAACCTTCGACGCGCTGAACCGGTGGGACCAGCGGGCCGGCGTCGACTTCAAACGCGAGGAGTCGGCGCATTTCAAATGGTTCGGTGACGCGCACGCGGCGGCGCTGCCGTCGACCGATCTCATCGAGCTCGGGGGCATTCCGTTCCGTCAGACCGGTGCCGAGACGTTCGACGCCCGCGGCGGAGCGGACTACATCCTCGACGCGCGCAACCAGATATCCACGTCGCTGCGTTATCAGGACATCAAGTTCGATTGGTCCCCGACCAGCGCCGACGTGCTCCGCGGAGGGGACATCATCGAGTCGATGTCGTCGTACCGTTACAAGCTCGACTCGCGGACCGCGGTCGGCGCCGATTACACATACAGCCACGTCGACATCGTCGGCGACATTTCTCCCTACGATATCCACAGCGCGATGGGGGCGGTCGACCGTGAGCTCTCGCCCGCGTGGACGCTGAGCGGCGGCGCCGGCATCGTCTACCTGCAGGGCACCCCGTTCACTCCCTCGCACAACGCGCCGACCGGACGCGTGTCGCTCGATCGGCGACGCGGCGGCACGACGTTTCACGTGGGCTACCTGCGGTCGTACATCCCGTCCTTCGGCCTCGGCGGCACGAGCTCGAACCAGGAAATCGGCGTCGCCTTCCGCGCGCCGCTGTTCAACATCCGGCGCCTGTACACGGTGCAATCGGCGGTGTTCCGTGACGACACGCCGCTTGCGACGCTCGCGACGCAGCTGCCGTTCCGATCGCTCCGGACCTTCTCGATCGTCGGGTGGCAGGCGGATCGCTGGGTGCGCATCGAAGGCTTTTACGCGCGCGTGCAACAGACCACCGAACGCTACGGAGGCCAGGTGTATCGCAATCAAGTTGGATTTCAGATCGTCACTTCCAAGCCAGTGAGGATTCAGTGATGGACGACCCGCGCTTCGACCCGCTCGACTACGTGTCGGTGTTCAACCGGCGCAAGTGGTACTTCATCGTTCCGGTCGCCCTGTCGTTGGTCATCGGCCTGCTGCTCGTTTGGAAGCTGCCGCGCACCTATCAGGCAACGACCACCATCGCAGTCAGCTCAGCGCGCCTCGCGTCGAACCTGGTCGGCTCTGTGGAAATGGACCGCACCGAGCGCATGCACGCGGTCTCCCAGCAGCTTCTCAGCCGGCCGGTGCTCGAGCGCACCGTCCGCCTCGAACACATGGATGCGGGCGGCAAGGTCGAAGCAGCGATCTTGAAGCTCCGCGCGGGGATTCAGGTCTCGCTGCCCGATTCGATCACGCCGAGCGGCGCGGCCGCCACGCCGCCGACGACGCAGCTGTCGCCTGATCAGAAGGCGTCGCTCGATAGCTACCTCGTGTCGTACACCGACGACACGCCTGAGGATGCGCAGCGCATCGTCAACCGGCTGGCGAACGTGTTCGTCGAGGAGAACAGCAAGTCGCGCGAGGTGCGCGCGCTCGACACGTCCGCGTTCATCAGCACCGAGCTCCAGGCGAGCGAGAACCGCCTGAAGACTCTCGAAGAGCGGCTGCGGCAGATGAAGGAGGCCTACATGGGCCGCCTGCCGGAGCAGACCACCGCGAACCTTCAGATGGTTTCGACGCTGCAGCGGCAGCTCGACTCGAACGGCACGGCGCTTCGCGGCGAGCAGGATCGGCTGGCGCTCATCGAGCACCAGCTCGAAGCGATGCAGCAGGGGGCCGACGACACGGCATACGCCGCGAAAGGGACGCCGGGCGAAACCGCCGCGATGCATGTGCAGTCGCTGCGCCGGCAGCTCGCCGACGCGCAGCTGACGTTCACCGAGAAGCACCCCGAAGTCGTGCGGCTGAAGGAAGAGCTCGCGACCGCGGAGAAAGCGGAAGCGGCCGAACGCGCGCGTCCGGCGGCTGATCGGCTCTCAGTGCTGAACGCCAGCCCTGAATACCGGTCGCTCGTAAAGGATCGCGACGCCACGAAGATGCGTATCGCAGAGCTGCAGCGACCAGACGACGCAGGTCAACGGCGCCATTGCCTCCTACTCCGCGCGCGTCGATCAAGCGCCGCGGGTCGAGCAGCAGATGGTGTCGCTCCAGCGCGAGTACGACCTCGAACGTTCGGCGTACGGCGACCTGACACAAAAGAAACAGGCGGCGCTCCTTGCGGAAGAACTGCAAAGGAAGCAGGGCGGCGAGCAGTTTGCGGTGCTCGTTCCGGCGAGCCTCCCGGACGAGCCGTTCAAGCCGAAGCCGCTCCGCGTGATGCTGATGGCGCTCGCGGCCGGGTTTGTCCTCGGCGGCGCCGGCGTTGTCGGACGTGAATACCTCGACCGGTCGGTGCACGACGCACGCGGTCTGCGCGATGAATTCGAGCTGCCGGTGCTGGCGGAGATCCCGCGCATCGAGCCGGCGATGCCGTAAGGCGAGGAGACAGTCATGAGCCGCATTCAGAACATTCTCGAGAAGGCGGAGCGCGAGGGCACCGCCCTGCGGACCAGCCACATGGCAGTGCCGGCGGCGGCGACCGTGCCGATCACGATCGAGTTGCCGCCCCGTCCGCTCGACGAGCCGGCGATGATCGTTCCGGGCGCCGGAAGCGTCCATACGCCGGCGGGGGCAACCGCCGTCGGGCCGACGATTGCCGTTGCCAACCCGGCGCCGTCGTCCGCGACGGCCAGCGACGCGCTCGAACACGTATCGGTTCGCCTGAACCCGCTGCTCGTCGCGGGGCTCGCGCCGAAGTCGCTCGCGTCGGAGCAGTACCGCGCGCTGCGCACACGGCTCGCGCAGGTCGAGGGTTCCTCGGCGTTGCGCACCGTGCTCGTCACGAGCCCGCAGAAAGGCGAGGGCAAATCGGTGACGTCCGCGAACCTCGCGCTCACGATGGCGCAGGAGCTTCAGCGCCGCGTCATCATCGTCGAAGCCGATCTGCGGAAACCCTCGATGCGGCAGCTGTTCGGGCTGCCGCCCGGTCCGGGGCTCGCCGATTATCTGTGCGGCAGCTGCGAGTTGAACCAGGCGATGAAGTATCTGCCGGACTACAACCTCACGGTGATTCCCGCCGGCGAGGCGCCGATGAATCCGGCGGAACTGCTCGGATCGACCGCGATGCGCCGGTTGCTCGATCACCTTCGCACGCGGTTCGATCGGGTGATTCTCGACACGCCGCCGGTGCTGCCGCTGGCCGACGTTGCCGTTCTCGCGCCGATCGTGGACGGCGCGCTCCTCGTCGTACGGGCGGGCGTCACGCCGAAGCCGGCTATCGAAAACGCGCTCCGCTCGTTCGACTCGTCGCGCCTGCTCGGCATCGTGTTGAACGATTCGGGCATGGAAGAAGACTACCGCTACGAGGCCACGCGGCACTGAGCTGGTGACGAGTAGCGGGTGGCTGGTGGCATCAGCATTCCAGCCACCAGCCACCAGCCACCAGCCACCAGTCACTGGTATGCAGGTTTTCAATCGCAACGTGTCGGTGCGCGGCCTGACAGTCTTCGGCTTCGAGGTCGTGCTGATCTCGGGGTCGATCGCGCTCGCCGCCGACATGCACGGCGCGATGAACGCGCCGGATGCGCTGGCCACGATGCCGTGGAAGATCGCGCTCGTCACGGCGCTCTGCGAGCTCTGTTTCTATTACAACGACCTGTACGACCTCACGGTCGTGCACTCGAACCGCGAACTGGTCGTGCGGCTGCTTCAGGCGGCCGGCGCCGCGGCGATCGTGCTGGCCGCGGCCGCCGTTGCCGCCCCCTCGCTGATTCTCGATCCGAGCACGTTCGTCACGGCGCTCGGCGTCTTCGTGATCGCGGTGCTCAGCTGGCGAGTCGCGTTCAACCACTTCGCACGCGATCCGCATCTCGAGGAGCGGATCCTGATCCTCGGCACCGGTCAGACGGCGCGGATGCTCGCGCAACAGATCGGCACACAGCAGGACTTCGCCTACCGGCTGGTCGGCTTCGTCGATGAAGGCGAGGATCACAATTTCGTGCGGCAGCACGACATCCTCGGCAACGCGAACGACATCGAACGTCTCGTGAGCGACCGGCGGATCGACCGCATCGTCTGCGGGTTGTCCGACAGGCGCGGGCGGCTGCCGATCGAGGCGCTGCTGCGTGCGAAGGTGTCGGGCGTTCGCGTCGAAGATGCGACGACGACGTACGAGCGGCTGACGGGAAAAATCCTCATCGACGATCTCAAACCGAGCTGGTTGATCTTCTCCGACGGCTTCCGTGCGTCGCGCGGGACGCGGTTCGTCAAGCGGATGCTCGATCTCTCGCTCTCGATGATCGTATTCATCGTGGCAGCGCCGTTCATGGTGCTCACGGCCATCGCGATCGCGATGGACTCGAGCGGCCCGGTGCTTTACACCCAGGAGCGCGTCGGCGAGAACGGCCGCGTGTTCCGCATCTACAAGTTCCGATCGATGCGGACCGACGCGGAACAGGCAGGCACGCCGATCTGGGCGAAAGACAAAGACGAGCGGGTCACCCGCGTCGGCCGCGTCACCCGCCTGACACGGCTCGACGAGCTGCCGCAGCTCTGGAACGTGATGAACGGGGATATGAGCTTTGTCGGCCCGCGCCCGGAACGTCCTTTCTTCGTCGACCAGCTCGCGCGTGAGATTCCTTTCTATATGCAGCGCCACGCCGTGAAGCCTGGACTCACCGGCTGGGCGCAGGTCAAGTACCGGTACGGCTCCACCATCGAAGACGCGATGGAGAAGCTCCGGTACGACCTTTACTACATCAAGCACCTGTCGATCTTCTTCGACCTCACCATCGTCCTCGACACCGTGAAGGTGATCCTGTTCGGAAAGGGCGCCAAGTGACCCCGCCGGCCGACCCGCACCATCCAGATCCGTGGCACGCCAACGACGACACGCAGTTCATGACCGTCGCGCGCAACGTGTCCACGCGGTATCTCGCAATCGCTCTCGACGCGCTCATCGGGCTGATGCTGCTGCCGTTCAACGTGCGGCATCTCGGCCAGTCGGCCTACGGGCTCTGGATGCTCACCGCGTCGATGACGACGTACTTCTCGGTGCTGGACCTCGGGTTCGGCGGCTCAATCGTGAAGTTCATCGCGTACTACCGCGCGAAGCGCGACGCGCGCGGCCTCAACGAGATCGCGAGCACGCTGTTCGGCATCTTCGCGGTGGTGGGATGCGTCGCGTACGCGGTGTTCCTGCTGCTCGCGTTCAACATTCGGCACGTCGTGAACATCACGCCGGACCAGAACGCGACCGCCCGCTCGCTGATGCTGGTGATCGGCATCTACGTGTCGCTCGGTTTCCCGTTCAGCATTTTCGGCGGCGTCATCAACGGCTTCCAGCGCTACGACCTGAACAACGTCGTCGGGATCGCCAGCAGCGTCGTCGTGGCGATCGTGAATGTCGTGATGTTGACGGTCGGATGCACGCTCGTGCAGCTGGTCACGGCGACGACGGCGATCCGCATCGCGACCTATGTCGTATACCGGCTGAACGCGTATCACGTGTTTCCGCTGCTGCGGATCCGGCCATCTCTTTTCCTGTGGTCGCGCGTTCGCGAGCTCACGAGCTTCAGCGTCTACGTGTCGATCATCGATTGGGCGAACAAGCTCAATTATTCGATCGACGCGATCGTGATCGGCGCGTTCCTGTCGCCCGCAGCCGTCGCGATCTGGACTGTCCCGCAGCGGCTTGCCGAAATGGTGCAGCGGCTGACGAATCAGCTGAACGGCGTGCTCTTCCCCGTCGTCGTCGACAGCGACGCCGGCGACAAACCGGAACAACTGCGCGCGATCTTCATCCAGGGCACTCGCCTCTCGCTCGTCAGCGTCGTGCCGCTCGCAGGGTCGCTGGTGCTCCTCGCAGGCCCGCTGATTCATGCGTGGGTCGGGCCGAAGTTCGAACAGAGCATTCTCGTGTCGCAGATTCTCATCCTCGTTTCCGCCGTGCGCGTCGGCAATTCGACCGCGACGACGGTGCTGAAAGGCGCGGGACAACATCGCCTGCTGGCGTTCTCGAACGCGGGCGCCGCACTGTCCAACGTCGCCCTCAGCCTCCTGTGGATCCGGCACTACGGCCTGCTCGGCCAAGCGCTGGGCACGTTCGTGCCGGTGGTCTTCACGTCGATGTTCATTCTGTGGCCGGCGGCGTGCCGGCGCGTCGGCATCGGGCCGATCCGCGCCTTTCAGAAGGCCGTATGGCCGGCGCTCTGGCCGGTCGTGGTGATGGCGACAGTCATGATTCCGCTCCGCGATGCGATGCCGCAACGGCTGTTCGACGTCGCGCTCATCGCTGCCGCAGGGTCCGGCTGCTACCTCGCGGTGTTTCTCGCGTTCGCAGTCAAGCGGGACGAACGCCGGTCGTACATCGCGAAGGCCGGCGAGCTGGCACGCGGCCGGCGGCGGGTCGCAGCCGCCGCCTAGCGCGGTCGTCGGGTCTTGGTCGCACGTCGTTCGTTGGCGGGGTGAGTGTCGCGTTCGGCTTCAGCCGGACGATTGGGAGGATTCGTTGAAGGGGATCATTCTGGCGGCGGGCAAGGGAGCGCGGTTGAACGGCACGGCTGGCGACAAGCCGAAGTGCCTCCTGCGCGTAGGCGACAAGACACTCATCGAACGTCAAATCGCGACTCTGCGTTCGGCGGGCCTCGAGGAGATCGCCGTGGTTGTGGGCTGCCAGGCGGATCGCGTACGTCAGTCGTGCGATCGGGACGTGCAATTTATAGAAAACTCACGGTTTGCGCAAACGAACAGCTTGTATTCGCTCTGGCTGGCACGACCTCTGCTGGTCGAGGGCTTCGTAGTCATGAACTGCGACGTGCTCCTTCATCCGCAGCTGGTCGCCGATCTGGTGACGGCGCGCTACCAGAACGCGCTGCTGCTCGCCTACCAGGAAGACGACGATGCGCCGTTCGGCGAAGAAGAGATGAAAGTCAAAGTGCGCCGCGGGCGCGTCGTGGACATTTCGAAGACCATGCCGGCCGACGAAGCCGACGGGGAAAACGTGGGCGTGGTGAAGTTCGGCGCCGAAGGCGCGCGCCGGCTCATCACGTTTCTCGACGCACGCGTTGCCTCGGGCGGTCTGCGCGACTGGGCGCCTCGCGCGTTCTGCGACTTTGCGAAGGAGCATCCGCTCCACGCGATCGGCACGCGCGGCCTTCCCTGGACCGAGATCGATTTTCCAGAGGACTACCAACGCGCGGTCAACGAGGTTTTACCGGCGATCGACGGCATCGAGCCCGGCGAGGTAGCCGTCCGAGTCACCGTCCCGCTGCCGATGGCGGCCGGGGAGTAACGGAGAGACACATGTACGAACGCTTCTATCGCCTTCGCGAGCGCCCGTTCGCGCTCACGCCGGATCCGGATTATCTCTACCCGAGCCGGGTGCATCGCGAGGCCTTGAGCTACTTGCGGTACGGCATCGAAAGCCACGCCGGTTTCATCGTCATCACCGGCGCCATCGGCTCCGGCAAGACGATGCTGCTGCAGACGATGATGCGTGGCCTGGACAGCCAGACCACGGTCGCGCGCGTGATGAACACGCTGCTCGATCCGCGGGAGCTCGTCGAGTCCGCGATGATCGATCTCGGACTCGATCCGTCGGGCAAATCCAAGCCGGCGATGCTCAAACAGTTCGGCGATTTCCTGGTGAACGAACGGATGGCGGGGCGGCTCGTGCTCCTCGTGATCGACGAGGCGCAGAACCTCTCGCTGCCGGCGCTCGAAGAAATCCGCATGCTGTCGAACCTGGAAACCGAGAAGTCGAAGCTGCTGCAGATCGTCCTGATCGGCCAGCCCGATCTGCGCGACAAGCTCGATCGTCCCGAGCTCGAACAGCTGCGGCAGCGCATCACCGTGAGCTATCACCTCGAGCCGCTCGACGCCGACGAGACCGCGCACTACATCAACCATCGCCTTGCGCGCGCCTCGATAGGCGCGCCGCTCGAATTCGGACCCGATGTGACGGAGCGGATTCATGAACGAAGCGGCGGCGTGCCCCGCTTGATCAACGTGATCTCCGACGCGGCGCTGGTCTTCGGCTACGGCGAGGAACGCTGCGAGATCGACGGTCCGCTCGTCGAGGAAGTCATCGCCGACCTGGACGCCACCGGTGTGCTGGGCCCGCGGCCGAACGGCGAGCGCCACGCGTCCGTGGTGCCTGCCGACCCGGAGTTCGCGTACGCGCAAGGATCTGCTGGCGGCGACAGCATGCGTCCGACGATGAATGCTTCCCGATCTGCTGCAGCGGCAGCCGTCACGTCGCGCGCCACGTCAGCGCCGGCGTTCGATGACGATGCGCGGGCGCGCGCACTCGCGGCGCGCGAGCAGCAATTGCAGGTGCGCGAGCAGGAGATGGCGGCGCGCGAGCGGGAGCTCGCCGAGCAGCGTCGCGTGCTGGCCGAGCAATACCGCATTCTGCGCACCAAGCCGGCGCCAGCAGCCGCCGAGGCATCGGGCGGGGCCGCAACGTGGCCGCCGACCGCGGCCCGGGCCGCCGTCCAGCCAGCGTCTTTCACCGTCGTGCGGCCCGCGCGCCGCAACAGCTTGTGGCGCCGCGTCAAGCAGACGCTCCTCGGCACCGCCGATCGCGCGCTGGAGGACACGCTGTGAATCACGTCGAACTTCGCCAACGCCTCGAGGCGCGGACAGCGCGTGTTGGCGTGGTCGGCCTCGGCTATGTCGGGCTGCCGCTCGCGGTGGAATTCGCGCGCGCGGGCTTTCAGACGACCGGCATCGATCTCGATCAACGCAAGATCGACGCGGTAACGCAGGGCACGTCGTACATCCCCGACGTTGCAACCGAGGAGGTCGCGCGGCTCGTCTCCGCCGAAGCTGCGTGCGACGACATGCGCGAGTCGCCGTCGCTCGATGTCATGCACCTGCTGCACGAGAAGGGCGCGAGCGTCCGCTATGCGGATCCGTACGTGCCGGCGCTCGCGGCTCGCGCGTGGCACGGCGGTTTCGACATGACGACCGAATCGCTCACCCCGGACGTCATCGCGGCGGCCGACTGCGTGGCGATCCTGACCGAACACCGCACCGTTGACTACGACATGGTCGTGCGGTCGGCCCGCCTCGTCGTGGACACGCGCAACGCGATTGCGGGCGCGCACGATCACGTGATCAAGCTCGGCGCGCCGGCGCCCACACTGACGCCGCGCAGCGAACCGGTTGAAGCGTCATCAACGGCGGCATGAATGGTATGACGCTGCTCTTCTGGCTGTCTGCGGCGACCATCGCTTACGTGTACGTGGGATACCCGCTGATGCTGCGCGCGTGGGCGGCGCTGGTCGGCCGGTCTGCCGGACCGTGCGAGGCGCACGCGGTGATGCCGGGTGTTTCGATCGTCATCGCCGCGCATAACGAGGCCGCGCGGCTGCCGGCGCGCATCGACAACCTGCTCTCGCTCGATTACCCCGCCGACAAACGGCAGATCATCGTCGTGTCGGACGGTTCGACGGACGACACGGTCGACGTTCTCCACAAATACGGCGCTCTCGTCGACGTCCTCATGGTCGAGCGCGGCGGGAAGGCTGCGGCGCTCAATGCCGCGAGGTCGCCGCGCGCGATTCGAGATCGTCGTCTTCGCCGATGCACGTCAGGTATTCGCGCCGGACGCCCTGCGCGAGCTCGTCGCGCCGTTCGCGGATCCTCGGATCGGCGGCGTCACGGGCGAACTGCTGCTCGACTGCGAGTCGGCTCTCTTTTCCAATCGTCGCGATACCGCCGACCGCCGGCGCGGCCACGCGAGCCAGCTCGGGGCCACGGCAATCGACCGCCGGGTCCAATCGGATCGGCGGCGTTCGATCGTATCGACGATCGCCGACGGCGTCGGCATGTACTGGCGGTACGAGAAGGAGCTGCGGCGGCTGGAGAGCATGGTCGGTTCGACGCTCGGCGCCACGGGCGCGATCTATGCCATCCGCACGGCGCTCTGGCAGCCGCTGCCGCCGGACGCGATCCTCGACGACGTGCTCACGCCGATGCGAGTGGTGATGGCCGGCTACCGCGTCGTGTTCAACGACAACGCGCGGGCGTTCGATCGGGCAGCCGGTCGACGCCGATGCCGAGTCGCGCCGGAAGGTCCGGACGCTCGCGGGCAACTACCAGATTCTGTGGCTCGAACCGAGCCTGCTGCTGCCCTGGCGCAACCCGGTCTGGATGCAATACGTCTCGCACAAGCTCGGTCGCCTCGCGGTGCCGTATGCGCTCGTCGCGCTGTTCTGCTCGAACGTGCTGATTGCCGGCACTCATCTCATGTATCAGGCGAGCCTCGTCGCGCAGGTCGGCTTCTATCTGCTCGCCGGCTACGGCGCCGTGCTCGAATTCATCAGCCGCGGAGACGCGAACCTCGCCGCCTCGGAAGTGCGCGCGGCGTCGGCGTCGGCGGCGCACACCGCAAAAGGAGCGGCGTAAATGACGGTCGTGTCGCGGATCGCGCGCGTGGCCTACACGTTCGTGATGATGAATTACGCCGCGGTGGCGGGTCTGTTCGCCGCCGCGCGCGGTCGGAAGGTCTGGAGATAAGGATGGAACGCCTCACGTTCAACACGTCCGTGTCGCGGGCCGGCGGCTCCGGCGTGGTTGTCGGACGGCAGAAGCGCGGGCGTGCCGACGAACCTGCGCCAGCGACCGCGAAGACCAGCGGACGTCTCAAGACGCGCATCAAACGGGTCCGCGAGCGGTACGACGCTGACTACCTGTGGTTGCTCGCGTACACCGCACTGCTGTTTTTCCGTCCGCAGGATCAGATCCCGCCCCTGCAGGTCTTGCACCTCGCCGAGCTCACGGCGATCGGCGGCCTCGCGGCAATGGCGGCGCGCCGGCTCGGATCGGGCTTGAGCGTGGCGAAGGTGAACACCGAAGTCATCGGCGTCATCGTGCTCGGCGCCGTGATCGTCATCACGATTCCGTTCTCGTTCTGGCCCGGCGGCTCGGCGCACGTGTTCAGCGACATCTACGTGAAGATCATCCTGATCTTCGCCCTGATGATCAGCACGCTGACCAGCCCCAGGCGCATACGCCAGATGACATGGCTGATGATCATCGCGTCCACCTACATCGCCGGCCGCGCGGTCGTCGACTACGCGCGCGGCATCAACCTGGTCGAAGGCGATCGCATCCGCTCCGCGGTCGGCGGGATGTTCCAGAATCCGAACGATCTCGCGCTGAACCTGGTCACGTTCCTCGCGCCCACGCTGTTCATCATCATCCAGGAGCGCCGCCCCAGCCGTCGACTCTTCGCGACGTTCTGCGCGATGACGATGGTCGCCGCCATCGTGTGCACGAAGTCGCGCAGCGGCTTCCTCGGCCTCCTGGCCATGTGCGCCGTCGTAGGTTTCTATACGTTCCGCGCCCGTCCGGGGCTGCTCGTAGCCGCGGTGTTCGCCGGCATGCTGGCGCTGCCCGTGATGCCGCAATCGTTCTGGACGCGCATGGACAGCATCATGAACGCGGACGAGGACCAGACCGGTTCGCGCGAGGCGCGACTGCGCCTCCTGGAGCAGGGCTTCGAGGTATTCGCCGACAATCCGCTGACCGGCGTAGGCGCGGGCCAGTTCCAGAACTACAACGTGCCCGGCGAAACGATCGAGAAGTGGCGCGTCACGCACAACGTGTGGTTGCAGGTCGCGTGCGACCTCGGCATCTTCGGGCTGCTCGCCTTCGGCTTTCTCGTGGTGCGCTCGTATCGCGCGTGCTTCGCGACACTCGCCGCGCTCCGCCCGCCCAGGAAGAAACGACGCGGCGGGAATGCGTTCCGCAGCGCCGCGTCCGCGCGCGCTCCGGCCGAGCCGCTCGTATCCACCCTGTCCAAGGACGACCTGTTCACGCTCGATATGAACGCGAAGAGCATGCTCGCGGCGATGGTCGGGTGGACGATCTGCTCGCTGTTTGCGTCGGTTGCGTTCAACTGGACGTTCTATTACGTGTTCGCGCTGGCGGTTGCCGGACGTGAAATCGCGATGGCCCATCGGGCCGCCGCCGCGCCGGAGCCGAGCAGCGTGTCGGTCGGATCCCTCGGTACGGGCGCACGCATGAGCGCGACTCGTCGCATCCTCGTGGATGGCCGCACGCCGGTCAACTACACGATCTTCGCACCTGTCCACGCCGCGATGCGGCGCGACCCTCGCGTGCGTTTCACGTTCATCGCGAGCGACGAGCCCGCACGGCGTGCGCGAGATCTTCGCCGGCGCTGGACCCGATGCTCAGTTCATCGGCCCGCGCGGCCGCGGCGATCCGGTCGTTCGATGCCTATCTCGCATCCGACTTCATGTGGACACGCCATCTGCGGCGGCCGTGCCGGATTCAGATGTTCCACGGCGTCGGCGGCAAGTACGGCTTCGACGCGCCGACCGAGTCCATGCGCATGTGGGATCGGCTGTTCTTCGTCAACCGCCGCCGGCTCGCGAATTTCATCAAGGCAGGCGCGATCGACGCCGACAGCCCTGCGATCCGGCTTGTCGGCATGCCGAAAGTCGATTGCCTCGTCGACGGTTCGCTTCGCCGCGACTCGATCCTTCGTTCCATCGCGCTCGATCCGGCGCGCACCACCGTTCTGTACGCGCCGACGTGGTCGCCCGCATCGTCGCTGAACCGAATCGGCGAACAGCTGATCGAGCGACTGCTGGCGCTCCCGATCAATCTCATCGTCAAGCTGCACGATCGGTCGCGCGACCTGCGGCCTCGCTACTCCGGAGGGATCGACTGGATGGCGCGGCTGCGGCCGATGCTGTCGCGTAGGCATGCGCACCTTGCGGACGCGTCGGATATCTGCCCGCTGCTGACCGCGGCGGACGTGATGGTTACGGACCACAGCTCCTGCGGCTTCGAGTATCTGCTGCTCGACCGGCCGATCGTGCGGATACACGTCCCGGAGCTGCTGCAGCTCGCAAACATTCATCGCGATTACGTCCAGCTGCTGTCTGAGGTCGCCGAATCGACACACGACGTCGCACGACACGATCGCCGCCGTCGAACGGTCGATTGCCGATCCTCAGTCGCGATCGGCGACGCGGCGCGCGGTCGCCGCCGACCTCTTTCACGAGCCGGGCACGGCAACGGCGCGGTGCGCGGCAGCGCTATACGAGGCGATCGGGCTCGAGCGCGCAGCCGGTGGTCAGCCCCGCACGTCACACGTCTTCGACGTCCTCCGAGATGGATGCGGCATGCCTACCGTCAGCGTGATCATGCCCGCGTTCAACGTGGCGCCCTTCATCGCACAGGCGATCGAGTCGGTGCTCGCGCAGACGTACACCGACTGGGAGCTCGTCATCGTTGACGACGGTTCGAACGATGGCACGCGAGCGGTGGCCGAGCGATACCGCGCGGCGCACCCTGGCGTGATCGTCGTCGTGGCGCACGAGAACCGCGGTCTCGCGGCCGCTCGCAACAGCGCGCTTCGCGTCGCGCGGGGTGCGGTCTTCGCGCTGCTCGACAGCGACGATGTGTGGGAGCCGGGGTTTCTGGCGGCGCAGATGCGGCTCCTCGAGGAGCATCCCGATGTCGCGATCGTGACCGGCAACGCAACGACGCTCGGCGGGATCCTCGACGGCCAGCCTGCGCGTCCGGTCGACGACCGGCGGCCGCCGCCCGATCTCGTCCAGATCCTGCGCGACGAGACCTCCGTGTTCATCATGTCGGTATTCCGCCGCGACGTCGTCGATCGGATCGGCGGATTCGACGAGCGCTTCCGCACAAACGAGGACTACGACTTCTGGGTCCGGGCCGCGTCGGCAGGTTTCACATTCATCCGGAACCCAAAGCCGCTCGCCTTCTATCGAAGGCACGGCAACAGCCTGTCGGCGAGCGATGTCCGCATGCTGTCCGGCATCCTGCGCGTCTTCCACAAGGCGCACGACGCGGCGCAGCCCGGAACCGAGGCGTACAGATTGATCGAGCAGCAGATTGACCGGTTCGAAACCGAATTGCTCGCGGCCGAGGCGCGCGAGGCGCTCGGCCGGGCGGACGTCGCCGCGGCCTGCGCCAGCCTCGACGCCCTGCGGCGGCGCCGGGGCGGGCTGAAGATCGAGCTCGCGGCGCGGGCGTTCCACCTCGCGCCGCAGGCGGCGTTGTGGGTTTATCGCGCCTACCGCGACACCAGGTTCGTGCCGCGCCTGTTTACGGCGCGCGCCGGCTGCGCTACCACTACTTGACCTTGAAGGCCGCGACCAGCGGTCGATGATCAGAGGCTTCTTTTCCGACAAGCGGCACAGTGTCCACCGTTTCCGCCCAGAGCAGTTCGAGATGGTCGCCCGGCACGTAGAAGATGTAATCGATCCGCCGCTTGCCATGCGTGATGCCGTCGAGCCGTCCGCGCGCCGTGCCGGCCGCCACCGCGTCGGTCCACGCGTCGTGATAACTGGCGAACACCGGCTGCAGTTCCGGCGAGTCGGGGAAGGCGTTGAAGTCGCCAAGGAATATCTGCGGTGCGCCAAGGCCGTGAACCCACGGCAGCAGCTTCGCGACCTGTTTCTGTCGGCTCGGCGCATTCACGATCTGCGCGGACAGGTGCGTCACCGTAATCGGCACGTGCGGCAGCTGCGAGATCTGCGCCGTCAGGCCGAGGCCACTGTTCCACAGCTCGATGAATTTAGGCGGGGCAAGCGGTTCTGGCGCGAGGAACCCGAGCCCCTCGGTCTCCGGCAGCGTCGCCGCGGCCGCCGTTCAGACATTCTTTGTTCGGTGTGAACCACTGCTGCCTGTATACCCACGTCCAACGTCGACCGGTTGCCTGGGTCAGACCATCGGCCATCATCTTCGGCTGATCGTCGCAGTCGTAATACGGATGGTTTCGCGTGAGCTCGATGAGCGCGACGATGTCCGGGTTGATGCGCGCAATCGTGTCGATGGAGGTCTGCAGGCGGTAACGCTCGCCTCCGTCGATGCCGTGCTGGATGTTGAACGTCATCACCCGGATGCCGGGCGGCGCATCGTAAGCCGACAGCGTGCCGCGCGAGCATCGAGCGGCGGCAACAGCAATCAAGACACACGCGAAGACAAATGGCTTTCGCATACGGTTCGGGTAAGCAAGGAAACTGCCGAGGACGGCTTACGTTTTGCACCTCGACGGCGCCAGTGGAAATGATGTCATGAAATTCTCCGTCGTCATCGCCACATACAACCGCGCCAACGTGTTGAGAGATACCCTCGCGAGCCTCGCGCAGCTGACGCCAGACGCGCCCTGGGAAGTGATCGTCGTGGACAACAACTCGACGGACAACACGCGCGCCGTTGTCGCGACCGCGGCCGTCACCTTTCCGGCGTCCCTTCGTTACGCGTTCGAGCGCGAACAGGGCCGAAGCGCCGCGCTGAACCGCGGTTTCGCGCTCGCGGCCGGCGAAATCATCGTCACCACCGACGATGACGTGCGAGTAGAACCGGATTGGCTGACGAAGATCGGACGCGGCCTCGCTGAACATCCGTGCGACTACATCGGCGGCCGCGTGACGCCGCTCTGGGAATCGGCGCGGATTCCGCGATGGTTTCCATCGACGACCGGACAGCTCTGGGCCGTCGTCGCGCTGCTCGACTACGGCCCGAGCGCGGTGCCGTTCGGCAATCGGCCGCCGCTCGGCGTGAACATGGCGATCCGGCGAGACGCGCTCGAACGCGTCGGCGGGTTCGATCCGCGCGTGGGCCGCAAGGCCGGCACGCTGCTCGGCCAGGAAGTGCGCGAGTGGTGCATGCGCGCGCGGGCGGCCGGGCTGGTCGGATTCTACGTGCCCGACGTCGTCGTCCAGCATCTCATTCCGCGCGACCGCCTCACGAAGGCCTATTTCCGGCGCTGGTTCTACTGGCGCGGCATCAGCCGGGCGATGCTCTACGCGCAGAGCGGGCTCGACATGGAAAAACCCGAGGCGCCGGCGCTCGATGCGAGGCATGTGCCGCACGTCGCCGGCGTGCCGCGCTACCTGTTTCGGACGGCCGCCGGTGCGTTCAGAGATTCGGTTCGCGCGCGTCTGAGCCGCGACTATCCGACGGCCTTCGAACGCGAGCTGTGGTTGTGGATGTTTGCCGGGATCATTCGTCAGCGCTGGAAGGACCGCACGATCGCCAGCCACCTGACCGAGGCCGCGTGATGGCAGTGCGCAGCAGGATTTCAGCGGCCGTCCGTCGCCTCGACGCCAACTTGCGGCGATGGACAGGCCGGCGCCGCGTGTTCGTCTACGTCCGTAACGCGATGCACGTCGGCGTGCTCGAGCCGGTCACGCGGGCGCTCGAGCGCGATCCGCGAGTCGCGGTTACCTTCATTCCCGAGACGGCGGGCAAACGTGCGCATATCGATCGCGCGAGCGGTCGCACGCGACGATGGGCCAGCGCGGGGACGGTTCGCGCGCGGCGCGTCGATCTTCTGATCACGGCGGATCCGTGGAACCCGCCCGTGATGTACCGCTGCCACCGCCGCATGAATTTTTTTCACGGAGTGGCGGGGAAATACAACCTGGACGACCCCAGCCATCTGCCGATTGGGTTCGAGGTGTACGACCGGGTCGCATTCGTCAACGCCGACCGCATGCAGCGGTATCTGAAGCTCGGCATCATCGATCCGGCAGTCGCGTCGCTCGTCGGCTATCCGAAGCTCGATGCGCTCGTGAACGGCCGATTCGACGCGGCCACCGTCCGTGCGCGCCTCGCGCTCGACATGCATCGGCCGACGGCGCTCTACGCGCCGACGTGGTCGCCTGCCTCCTCGCTCAATTTCGCGGGCGAGACCATCGTGAAGAGCCTTTACGATGCCGGGTTCAACGTGATCATCAAGCCGCACGACCTCTCGTTCGATCCCGACCCGAAGTACAGCGGCGGCATCGACTGGCGCCGGCGTCTGCACGCCATCGAGAGCGCGGGACGGATCGTCGTTGCGTCGGATCCGGACGCGACGCCTTTGCTGCCGGCCGCGGACGTGCTCGTCACCGACCATAGCTCGATTGCGTTCGAGTTCTGTCTGCTCGATCGGCCAATCGTCGTCGTCGATGCGCCGGACCTGCCGCGCGTCGCGCGGATCAATCCCGAGCGGATTGCGCTGCTGCGCTCGGCGGCGCGGGTTGTTACTGATCCGCAAACGGTCGGGGAAGCGGCGATCGATGATCTCGCCCATCCCCGTCGACGGGCGGCTGAGCGCGCCGCGATCGGGCGATCGATGTTCTTTGCGCCGGGCACGGCGACCGAGCGCGCGCTCGCCGTCGTTTACGAGTTGCTCGAGATGACGCCGCCTCCACAGGTGGCGGCCGCGGCCGCCACAGACCCGCAGCCGTTCAATGCGACCTTGTCGCGCTCAGCGTGAGCTCATCAATCGCCGTGCGGACGACCTGGTCCGTTCGGCAAATCCTTTGCAGAGCCGAATCGCAGCATGTCCGATATCGCCGTCTCAGTAGTAATCCCGACGTACAACCGCGCGCACCTGCTCGGTCAGACGCTCGACCGTCTCGCGAAGCTGAAGCCGTCCATCCCGTCCTGGGAAGTGATCGTTGTCGACAACAATTCGACCGACCAGACGCGCGCCGCCGTGGAGCAGCGAGCGTCGGCGTATCCAGTGCCACTCCGGTACCTGTTCGAACGCGCGCAGGGGCGCTCGTACACTCTGAATGCAGGCATCCTGGCAACATCCGCAACGGCGCTTGTCTTTACTGACGACGATGTCCTCGTGGGCGACCGGTGGCTGGACGCCGCTGCGGCGCCGCTGCTGTCGGATGGCGACATTTTCTACACCGGCGGTCCTGTGCGGCCGATTTGGGAGGTGCCGCGGCCGACTTGGCTCGCCGGCGATCGGGCGGACCTCTGGGGCACGATTGCGATTCTCGACTACGGCCCCGAACCCTTCGTGTTCGAGGAGCGCCGGCGTGTGCCGCTCGGCGCGAACATGGCTGCGCGCCGGTCGCTGTTCGAGCGGATCGGCCTGTTTAACAGCCGCCTCGGCCGGTGCGGCAGCCAGTTGCTCGGCCAGGAAGTCCCCGAACTCCTCTCGCGATCCCGGGCATCGGGGGCGAGAGGACAGTACGTCCCGGCAATGGTCGTCGACCATCATGTGCCCGCGACGAGGCTCACGAAGTCGTACTTCCGGCGGTGGTGGTACGGCAAGGGCATCTCGCGCGCGCAGCTCGATCGCCTGCAGCCAACGACTGAGCTCGGCGTCGATCTCACACGGGCCCGGCACTTCGGCGGGTTGCCGCTGTTCATGTGGCGGTCAGCCGCGGAGGACGTCTGCGGATGGGTCATCACGCCGTTCAACGAAGAAAAAAGATTCCGTCACGAAACGATGCTTTGTTATTTCGCCGGCTATTTCAGCGCACGCCGGCGTGATGTCCAGGCGTTGCGCCCTGCTACGGCAATTTAGTTCCACTTTGATCCCTTAGCCGCCTCAGCAGCGGACGCGGCCAGCCCAATTCCCACAGTTCAGCCTGGCACAGCGCTGGCACATACGACCGCGAACAGCTCGGAACGAGCAAGGGCAACCAAGCGAGGACGTCCTTGTCGAGAATCCAGTGTGCGGTCGTCGGTGGCGGCGCGGTTGCCGAGCGTGTCCACCTTCCAGCCATCGCCCGATGCGCCGGGATCGAAGCCTCGGTCATCGTCGATGCGTCGGCCGATCGAGCGCGCCATGTCGCGGGTCAATTCGGAGTACAAAGATCGCGACGGACTATCGCGAGATCATCGGCGAGGTGGGCGCCGCGATCGTCGGACTACCGCACCAGCTTCACGCGCAGGTGGCCGTGGACCTGCTGAACGCAGGCATCCCTGTGCTCGTCGAGAAACCGATGGCGCTCACGCCGGAGGAATGCGACCTGATGATCGCGGCGGCGAATCGATCCGGCGCAGCGCTCGCCGTTGGTCTCCTCCGCCGCTGCTCGCCTTCGCTGCAATGGGTGAAGCGCGCGCTCGACACCCGCATGCTGGGCTCCATTCGGTCGTTCGAGCTGCTCGAAGGCGCCGTCTATCGATGGCCGGTCGCGTCCCCTTCGATGTTCCGCAAGGAAGGCGGCGGCGTGCTCGCGGACGCCGGCTCGCATGCTCTCGACCTCGTGCTGTGGTGGTTCGGCGACTACAAGTCGTTTGTCTATCGCGACGATGCGATGGGCGGCGTGGAGGCGGACTGTCTGCTCGAACTCGAGATGCGGGACGGCGCACGCGGCCGCGTCGAGTTGAGCCGCACGCGCGATTTGCGCAATTCCTGCGTGATCGTCGGCGAACGCGGCACGATCGAAGTGGGGACCAAAACCGACTCGGTGGTCACGCTGGAGTGGAAGGGCGGCCCGGAAATGAGCGGGCGCGGCGTTTTCGCCGGCCGGCCCTCGCCGACGAATCTGGTCGACCTCTTCGAGCCGCAGCTGCGGCAGTTCGTGGCGGCGATCCGGTACGGCGATCAGCCGGTCGTATCGGGTCCCGAAGGCCGTCGATCGATCGAGCTGCTTTCGGCGTGTTATCGATCGCGCCAGCCGTGGACGCATCCCTGGGATGCCGGCGTGCCCGCGGCCGTTGTCGCCGGCGTCGAGGGGGCCGTGCGATGAGCGCGCTCACCGGAAAGCGTGTGCTGGTGACGGGGGCGACCGGCTTCATCGGCGGCCGGCTCGTGGAGCGGCTGGTGCGCGAAGAAGGCGCACTCGTCCGCGCGCTTGTCCGAAACTTCGCCAACGCCCCACGGATCGCGCGGTTTGCGATCGAGATGATCCCGGGGGATCTTTCGTCGTCCGAAGTCCTCGAACGCGCCGCGGCGGGATGCGACGTGGTATTCCACTGCGCGTACGGTGCACAAGGCACCGACGCTGAACGGCGAGTGGTCAACGTGCAGGGCACCGAACGGGTGCTCGCCGCAGCGCTGGCCGCCGGCTGCCGCCGGGTCGTGCACGTCAGCACGATGTCCGTGTACGGCGATCCGCCGAGCGGCGACATCGACGAAACGGCGACCCGCCGTTACACCGGCTCCGCGTACGGCGACAGCAAAATCGACGCGGAGAATTCGGCGCTCGCCTACTGCGACAAGGGGCTCTCGGTGGCCATCGTCCAGCCGACCGTCGTCTACGGGCCGTACGGGTTGACGTGGACGATCAAGCCGCTCCAACAACTGCAGACCGGCCGCGTGATCATGGTCAACGACGGCGATGGAGTCTGCAATCCGGTTTATATCGACGACGTCGTTTCGGCGATGATCGCGGCGGCGTGCTCGGAGTCCGCGCATCGGCAGGCGTTCCTGGTTTCCGGAGACGCACCGGTCAGCTGGCGAGAATTTTTCCGCCGCTACGAGAGGATGATTGCGGCGTCGGCGACGATCGCCATGACGCCTGACGAGGCGCGCGCGCACTTCGCATCCTGCGAGCCGAAAGGCTTCGTCGCCGATACGGTACGCGTCATTCGTCGGGAGGGACAGAAACGCGAATCGCTCATCCGCGAGCGCCTGTCGCCGACGCGTGCAGGCCGCCTCGCGCTGGAAATCGCCGAGCGCTGCGCGCTGCTGCCCCCGGCGGGCGCGTCTTCCGCGAGCGACGATGGACCACCGATCCATCCGCTGCCGCCGTCGAAGATCACGATGTTCGCCGCGCAGGCGCGGTTCAAGACTGAAAAAGCGGCAAGACTGCTCGGCTATCGCCCGGCGTTCGATCTCGATCGAGGGATGACGGTGACTGAGGAATGGGCGAAGTGGGCCAGGATCGCGTGAAGGTTCAAAGGGTTCGTTGCCGAACCCTTTGAACCTGTAGAACCTCTATTGCACGGTGAACGTGGCGAGCAGCGGGCGATGGTCCGACGGCATGACGCCGTTGCCATCGCGCGTGTCGACGACCTGAGCACTCTTGAGCGTCAAGTGCGCTTCGCTCTTCGAGTACCACACGAAGTCGATGCGCGCCCGTCGCGTATAGCCGTTCGGGTTGTCCGACGCGGTGATGTCCGTCCCGAGCTTCTGGGCGTCGACCCAGGCGTCGTGGTACGCCGCCCCGATCGTGTTCATCTCGGTTGTGTTCGGGAGGGCGTTGAAGTCGCCCAGGATGATCCGGTCTTCCGCGAACCCGTTGGCGTAGGACACGAGCTGTTTCGCCTCGCTGATCCGGTTCGACTCATCGTAGGGATCGAAGTGGGTCGACATGAAGTTGATGGTTCGGCCGTTCACGGAGATGGTGATGCCGCCGACGGTACGGTCTCGGCCGGTGCTGAACTCATGACGATAGCTCGCGCTGATCGGATACTTCGAGAAGATGGCGTTGCGGATGCCGCCGGCCGTCCAGTCGCCGTAGTCCTGGATGTCGAGCGAGTACCACGTCTTGCCGGTCTTCGCCTCGAGCATCGACTTCCACTGCGCGATGGCGTCGCCGCTGTCGTACGAATCCTCCGACTCGAGCTCGCAGAGCGACACGACGTCCGGGTTGATCTTCGCGACCACGCTCGCGGATCGGTCGGGGCTGTATTTGCCGTCGGTCCCGATGCCGCCGTGCTGTGTGTTGTATTCGAGGACGCGCAACGTGGTGCCACCGCTCGTGGTCGTCGGCGTCGTGGGCGGCGGCGCCGCGGCGTTGCCGTACGTGACCTTGAGCGTCGGCCGCAGAGCCGTGTTCGACTCGGTGGCCGTGTAGTACGAGCGCCACGACAGATTCGTCGGCGCGTCGAGGTCGACGAGCAGCACGCGCGTGTATCGCGAGGAGCCGAGCTGGCCGGCCACGGCCGCTTTCACGAGCGATGTGACGTCGAAAGTGACTTTGCTGCCGATGACGTCGGATACGGTCTGCGTCGAGAGCTTGGTCGCGATGTCGCCGCCGGCGGAGAGCCACTTTTCGGCGCTGCGGCGGACGTTCCACGTCGTCTCGGTCTCGGTAAACGACGTTCGTGACCTGATACGCGGCGATATGCCGCGTGAGGCCTTTGTCGGCATCCTTCACGGTGACCGTCAACGTGGCCGATGTGACGCCGGACCCGGCGGGAATCGTGTTTTGGGTATCGAACTTCAGCATCGCGCGGCGCTCGTAGGTGAGATCGTCCGACGCGCGCGTTTCGAGGACATTGTTGAAGTTCGTGTTCGCGTACGTCCCGCCCCTCAGTGTTGCGTGCACCACCTGGCTACTGGCTTGGTTGATGGTCACCGTCGTCTGCGCCGACGCCGGCGAGGCGGCCGCGCCAATCGCCGCCACGGCCAAGAAAGAAGAAGTGAACAGACTACCGAATCGGGCAGACACACGTCGCCGCATGAAACCTCCTCGACGAAAGGTTGAGGTCGATACTTCCAGCTCGAATTACTGAGCGAAAGGGAAGATTGTGATGGTCGGCTGGACGGCCGAGTCTCGCGGCGCCTTAGCGCAAGAGGACGGCCAATTCGAAGAAAGCCCGAAACGTTAGGAAAATAGCGTGAGTTGAAATCTTATACCCAGGCACGGTGTGTTCTGTTCGTTTTCACAACTCGTCCATAAACCACTATTTACCCACCGAAAATCGAGTGTCCGTTTTCCCGCGGAAATTCGGCGGCGCACGAAGGTAAGCACAAACAGTCGAGTTGCATTTCAACACACATGTTGCTCGGCGCGAGGTGTATGAGTCGCATCGTGCGCTGGACTGTCTGCATAAAAGACACGCTCGAGGTCGGCGCGCCATTTGCTAATCGGACGCCAGAGCTGATCTGACGTGCGTCTCAAGGTTGCGATGGTCGCCCCATCGCTTGGAATTCTCGGCGGCCAAGCCGTTCAGGCCGACCGCCTCCTCCGCGCCTGGCGCGACGATCCCGACGTCGACGCGTGGCTCGTACCGGTGAATCCAGCGCTGCCGCGGCTGCTTCGGTGGGCAGCCTCCCGCAAATATGCTCGCACCCTGGCGACGCAGGCTGCGTATTGGCCGCTGCTCCGACGCGAGCTCGCCAAAGCGGACGTCGTCCATGTGTTCTCGGCTTCGTATGCGTCGTATCTCCTCGCGCCGTTGCCGGCGCTCATCGTCGCGAGGCTGCTCGGGAGGCCCGCCATACTGAACTATCGCAGCGGCGAAGCGCCGGATCACCTCCGCCGGTCGCGCGTGGCGCGCCGGACGATCGCGTCTGTCGGCTGCAACATCGTCCCATCCCGATTTCTGGTGGAGGTCTTCGCCGGGTTCGGAATCAAGGCGAGCATCATCCCGAATCTCGTGGACCTCGATCGGTTTTCGTTCCGCCAGCGGCGTCCGCTCCGGCCGCGCCTGCTGTCCACCCGCAACTTCGATGGCCTCTACAACGTCGCCTGCACGCTCCGCGCGTTTCGGCTGGTTCAGGACCAGCGGCCGGACGCGACGCTCACGCTCGTCGGCGGCGGAGCCGACGAGCGCGCGCTCCGCTCGCTCGTTCGCGAGCTGCGTCTCGAGGGCGTGACGTTTGCGGGACGCGTAGCGCCGGAAGAAATCCCGCGTTATTACGCGGACAACGACATCTACGTACAGTCGCCGAACATCGACAACATGCCGACGTCGGTCATCGAAGCGTTCGCAAGCGGCCTGCCCGTGGTCTCGACCGACGCTGGCGGGGTTCCGGCGATCCTCACCCACGACGAACACGGGCTGCTCGCGCCGCTGAACGACCACGAGGCGATCGCGCGCCACGTGCTTCGATTGCTCGCCGACGCTGAGCTGGCCTCGAGGCTGACCCGATCCGCGCTCGCGACTTGCGATCGCTGCACCTGGTCGGCGATTCGCGCGCAATGGATCGCGGCGTATCACGGCGCGTTGCGCGCGCACCGAGTGTCCCCCACGGCCGAGGCCTTGTCGTCGGTCGCGGAGAGTTGACGATGCGGATCGCGCGCCTCGCGCAGATGGATTCCCGCGAACTGTCGTGGCGCGCTGCGGCGGCGGCGCGGACGGCGATCGATCGCGCGGCGTTCTCCGTCAAGGCGCCGCGCTGGAATCGCCGCGCGCTGGCGAAGATTCTCGTGCCTGGAACCGAGCTCGACGTCGCGCGGCGAGCCGCGCGCGCCGAAGACTGGGCTGGCGCACACCGATCGCTCGCACGGCATTTCGCTGTGCGGGAGCCGCGGTTCCTCGTTGCGCCGATCCTCCGGCCCGATCTCGTCGCCACGATGCGCAGCGAATTCCCAGGCGGCGACCGGGTGGCAGCCGCGCGCGCCGACCGGATCGTGCGCGGCGAGCACGACCTGCTCGGCTACCGCGATCTGCGATTCGAGGGCTGGCACCATGATCCGGTGCACGACGCAAAGGCGCCTGCCGTGTTCTGGGCCTCGGTCGACTTCCTCGATCCGCGCCTCGGCGACCACAAGATCATCTGGGAACTGAATCGGCATCAACACTTTCTTCCGCTCGGCCAGGCCTTCTGGCTGACCGGCGATCCCACGTATCGCGACCGATTCATCGCGGAGCTCACGAGTTGGCTCGACGCGAATCCGCCGCTCACCGGCATCAACTGGGCGAGCATGCTGGAGATCGCCTTCCGCTCGCTCTCGTGGGTGTGGGCGCTGAATTTTTTCGCCACCCCGGAAATGGACGACCGCGAGCCGTGGCTCGTGGACCTTCTCGTCGGCATCGAGCGTCAGCTGACGCACATCGAGCGGAATCTCTCCTACTACTTCAGCCCGAACACGCATCTGCTCGGCGAAGCGCTCGCGCTGTACGTCTGCGGCCGCACGCTGCCGGATCTTCGCGCGAGCCGCCGATGGGAACACACGGGCCGCCGTATCCTCACCGACGAGATCGCCCGGCAGATCGGCGCCGACGGCGGGCACTGCGAGCGATCGACGCACTACCACCGCTATACGCTCGATTTCTACCTGCTTGCCCTGGCCGTAGCCCGAATCACCGGCGACACGACGTCAGCGTCGCAGTTCGAGCAAGCGGCGGCGCGACTCGCGCTGGCCGCGCGGCTCCTCGCCGACGACCGCGGCTTCGTGCCCCATCTTGGCGACGACGATGGCGGACGGCTCGCGCCGCTCGGCGACAGGGCGCCTGACGACCTGCGCGACACGCTTGCGGTTGCGAGCGTGCTCGTGAATCGAGAAGACCTCGCGACCGGTCCGCTTCCACAGGAGGCGCTATGGTGGCTGGCGCATCCCGCGCTTTCTCGTGGCCATCATGTCGGCACGCCCCGGCCGGCGCGTCCGTCGTGGTCGATTTCAGCCGCGCTCCCCGAGTGCGGCTACTACGTTTCGCGCTCCGCGCGGGGCGATCATCTCGTCGTCGACGGCGGCGCACACGGCTACAAGAATGGAGGACACGCGCACGCGGACGCGCTTTCCCTTACGCTGACCCTCGCTGGGACGCCGCTCCTCGTCGACTGCGGCACCGCGTGCTACACCACCGACTCCGCGCTGCGGGATCGCATGCGCTCTTCGGCGCTGCACAACACGGTCGTCGTGAACGATCGCAGTCAGTCGATTCCGGCGGGTCCGTTCCACTGGTCGCATGTCGCGAACGGCGATGTGCGGCGCTGGCGGGCCAACGACGGCTTCGACTACTTCGACGGCGCGCACGATGGCTACCGGCCGACTCGTCCATCGCCGGCACGTGCTCGCGATGCACGGCGATCTGCTCGTCGTCGCCGATCTCATCGAAGGCGCGGGCGAACACACGGCCGCCGTCCACTGGCACTTCGATCCACGCTGGACGGTCGCGGTCGACGGATCGCGCGCACTCCTCACCGACGGTGGCCAACGCGTCGAGCTCATCGTGCCCGACGGCGTTCTCGAGCCGTTCAAAGGAGACGCAGCGACCGGGCTGGGCTGGCACTCGCCGGTCTACGGGCGTGTCGAGCCGACAACGACGCTGCGCGCGACGCACTCAGGCGTCGCGCCGTTCTGGATTGTCAGTGTATTCAGCCTCGACGCGAGCAACACGGTGCGGGCGGCCGAAATCGTGCCGGTATGGGCTGAAGCCAGGACGTTGCATCAGTCCATGGGCCTGCGCATCGAGCGCGAGTCTTCGACCGATTGGCTGGTCATTGCCGAACCCGTTTTTGGCACGGCTGGCACCTGGCGGATCGCCGAGTTCGAAACCGATGCCCGGATGCTCTTCTGTCGCATCGGCGACGATCGCCGTGTCACCCGCGTGGCGCTCGTCGACGGATCGCTCGTCCGCACGTCGGTCCGGCGCGCGTTCCACCTCGGGCTGCCGCGCCTCGTTCCCGATCTCCATCTCGACCTTCGCGCGGAGCCGAGGATCGCCGGCCCGCTGTTCGGCGCGCGCCTTATTGTCGGCGGCCAGGAACGTCCCGTCGCGATTGAACGCCGCGCGACAGCCCGAGCACAGAATCAGCAGGCATGACATTGGCTCATACTTTTTCCTTCTCCTTTTTCCTTTTCCCTTTTCCCTTTTCCTTTCGGTGATTCTCCCATGTGCGGCATAGCCGGTTTCGTCGAGTCGTCTGCCACCGCCGTCCCGTTCACCCTGGACGCCAGCCGCGCGCTCGTCCACGGGATGTGCGACGTCATCCGCCACCGCGGACCTGACGATGAGGGCGTGTGGGTGGACGAGAAGGTGGCGCTTGGGATGCGCCGCCTGAGCATCATCGACCTCTCGACCGGGCATCAGCCGATTCACAACGAGGATCGCACCGTCTGGATCGTGTTCAACGGCGAGATCTACAACTACCACGAGCTGCGCGCCGAGCTCGAGGCGCACGGGCACCGGTTCTACACGGCCACCGACACGGAAACGATCGTCCACGCATACGAGCAGTGGGGGCGCGACGCCATCGCGCGGCTGCGCGGCATGTTCGGCCTGGCGATCTGGGATACCAGATCGCAGACGCTGCTTCTCGCGCGCGACCGCGTCGGCATCAAGCCGCTGCACTATGCGACGGTCGACGGCCGGCTGTATTTCGGATCCGAGATCAAGTCGCTGCTGTGCGCGCCCGATTTGCCGCGCGACGTCGATTTCGACGCGCTCGATCACTACCTCTCGTTCCTGTACACGCCGCGCGACGGCTCGATCTTCAAGCACGTGCGCAAGCTGCCGCCCGGGCACCTGCTGACGTGGAGAAACGGCGTACTCGACGTCGAGCAGTACTGGCAGAGCGCCGCCGACGAGACGTTTACGCGGAACCGAGCAGGACGCGGTGCACTCGCTCCGCGACGTGCTCGCCGACGCCGTTCGCTCGCACCTCGTCAGCGACGTGCCGCTCGGCGCGTTCCTGTCGGGCGGCATCGATTCGAGCCTCGTCGTCGGCCTGATGGCCGAAACGTCCGCCGCACGCGTGAAGACGTTTTCGATCGGCTTCGACGAACCGGCGTTCGACGAGCTCGAGCACGCGCGACGCGTCGCCGATCATTTCGGCACCGAACACCACGAGTTCGTCGTCAAGCCGGACGCGGTGGGCATCCTCGATCGTTTGGTATGCGCACTTCGACGAGCCGTTCGCCGACTCGTCGGCGATCCCGACCTGGTATGTCTCGGAGATGGCGCGGCGCCACGTCACGGTGGTGCTGTCGGGCGACGGCGGCGACGAGCTGTTCGGCGGCTACGACCGGTATGTGCCGCATCCCCGCGTGGCCGCGTTCGACCGGTACAGCCCGCGCGCGCGTCCGCCGCGCGGCGGCGATCGCCGCGGCGCGGCTTCCGCACGGGACGCGAGGCAAGAACTTCCTGCGCCACGTCGACGCGAGACGAGCACGGCCGGTATCTCGACGCCATCCGGTTCTTCACCGACGGACGAAAAACCGGTCGCTCTTGTCCGAGGACGTGCGGAGACGAATTGGCGGCGAGGGCGCCGAAGCGCGGCTGGCGCGGCACTTCGATCGTTTCGCTTCGCTGCCGTGGGCCAGCCAGATGATGCGGTTCGACGCTGAAACATATCTGCCGGAAGACGTGCTGACCAAAGTTGACCGCATGAGCATGGCGCACTCGATCGAGTCGCGCGTGCCGCTGCTCGACAACGAGGTCATCGCACTTGGCGGCCTCGCTCCCGTCGGCCTTCAAGATCAAGAACGGCCGCCGCAAGCACATCCTGAAGGAGGTCGCGGCGACGCTCCTGCCGCGCGACATCCTCGACCGCAAGAAGCAGGGCTTCGGCGTCCCGCTCGCCGTCGTGGTTCCGCGGCGATCTGCGCGAGCTCACCCACGATCTGCTGCTGTCGCCGCAAGCGCGACAGCGCGGATACTTCGTCCCCTCCACCATCGCCCGCATCGTCGGCGAGCACATGGCCGGGACACGCGACCACGGCTTCCGGCTGTGGCAGCTGCTCATGTTCGAGATGTGGCATCGGCGCTTCGTCGACCACTCGCCCGCCGTCGCGCCGCGGGTCGCGGGTGTGGCATGACGCCAGCGAACAGCGCCGCGGCACCGCGTCCCGACGCGCCACTGGAGGCGCCGCGGGCGCCGGCGTTCAACCGTCCGCTGCGCGTTGGCGTGATGCTCGACGGCCCGCGCGCTCCGCGCTGGGTGACGAAGGTGATCGAAGAGATCAACGCGACACCCTTCCTGCAGTTGTCGCTCGTCATCTTCGACGCCACCCACGGCGCCGTTGCCTCTTCGCCCCGGTCCTGGCGCACGTGGGTCGCGCGACAGAAGGCCGCCCTGCCGTATCGGCTATGGGAGTGGTATCAGGCGGCCGACTACCGCCGGTTTCGTGATGAGCGCCACGATCCCTTCGCGCCGACGGACGTGGCGCCGGCGATCGGCGGCATCGACACCCTTCATGTGACGCCGCTGCGAACGCGGTTCGTGGATCGGTTCGCCGAGGCCGACATCGAACGTGTCAAGGCGGCCAATCTCGACGTCATGCTGCGGTTCGGCTTCCGCATCATCAAGGGCGGCATTCTCGGCGCGCCGCGGTTCGGCGTCTGGTCGCTGCACCACGACGACAACCGGTCGTATCGCGGCGGCCCGGCGCTTTTCTGGGAGATGTACGAAGGCAACGTGCTGTCCGGAACGGTGCTGCAGGTGCTCACCGACCAGCTCGATGGCGGCCGCGTGATTTATCGATCGATGGGCGCCACGCAGTTCGCCTCGCTCTATAAGAATCGCCAGGAGATCTATTGGAAGTCGGCAGCGATGATCACACGCCGGCTCGGCGATCTCTGGCGCGAAGGCTGGGACTATCTGGCCTCCCTCGACACCTACCGCGAAGCGGATACGTACACCCGCGGATCTACCGGCGTCCGACGACACGTCACATGCTGCGATTTCTCGCGCGCACCTACGGACATCGGCTGCGCGGCAAGCTGCTCGAGCAGGTCGACGAGCGATGGGTGATCGCGGCGCGACGCCGCGGCGCGTCACGGCGACCGTTTACCGTCCTTCATCCGCCGCCCGGTCATTTTTACGCCGATCCGTTTGTCGCCGAGCAAGACGGCCGCACGTATATCTTCTTCGAGGAATATCGCGACGCGGACGGCAAAGGCGTGATTTCGTGCGTCGAAATGACTGACGATGGCGCATTCGGCACGCCACGGGTCGTGCTCGAGTGCGACTACCACTTGTCGTATCCCTTTCTCTTCCGGTGGCGTGGCGCGTGGCACATGGTGCCGGAGAGCGGCGATAACCGCACCGTCGACGTCTACCGTGCCGATGCGTTTCCGTACACGTGGCGACGCGTGGCCACGGTCCTGCCAGGACTTGATGCGCGCGATGCCACCCTGCACGAATGGAACGGCAGATGGTGGATGTTCGTGACGTTGTGCGTGCCGGGAGGCCCGCGCGCCGACGAACTCTCACTGTTCTTCGCGGACTCGCCGCTCGGTCCCTGGACAGCTCATCCCCGAAATCCGGTCGTTTCCGACGTCCGAAGCGCCAGATCGGCCGGCGCAATTTACACCGACGGCGGCGCGCTCATCCGTCCCGCGCAGGATTGCAGCCGCGGTTACGGCTACGCGATCACGCTCAACAGGATCGAAGCGCTCACCGAACATGAGTACCGCGAAGCGCCGGTCGGGAGGCTGGAGCCGATCTGGCATCCCCGACTACGGGGAACGCACACGATCAACCGCTCCGCCAACGTCGAGGTTACCGACGGACGCCTGCGCTGGTACCGGCGACCGCGCCCGCGAAAGTAAACCTTTTCCACTGTCCGCACCGCCTCTTCCACTCCGCCGCGCTGCGGTCGTCCCGGGCGGAAAACAGCACCGCTTTTGGTGAACTTTAGTGGCACCTCGATTGCTCAGCATGACCCCGTGACCTCGACTGCTGAACTGTCTTTACACGCGAAGACGACGAGCTTGGGTTCCTGATGTGCGGCATCGCCGGCAAGTTCAACTTCCACTCCGATCGGCCCATCGATACTGAACGGCTTCGGGCGATGACGAATGTCATCGCGCATCGCGGACCCGATTCAGACGGCTTCCATGTGGGCGCCGGGATCGGCCTCGGGCATCGTCGCCTGAGCATCATCGACCTTGCGACCGGGGATCAGCCGCTCGCGAACGAGGACGGGTCCGTCTGGGTCGTCTTCAATGGCGAGATCTACAATTTCGCCGATGTTCGATCCGAGCTCGAAGCGTTCGGACATCGATTTAGAACCCACAGCGATACCGAAGTGATCGTCCACGGCTACGAGCAGTGGGGCGAAGCGGTGGTCGATCGTTTCCGGGGGATGTTCGCGATCGCGCTGTGGGACGAACGCCGGCGCCGGTTGATGCTCGTGCGCGACCGGCTCGGCGTCAAGCCGATCTACTACTGCGTCACGCCGTTCGGTGTGACGTTCGCGTCCGAAATCAAGGCCGTGCTCGAGGACCCGGACGTGCCCCGCGAGTGGGATCCGTATTCGCTCGATGCGTATCTGGCGCTCCAGTACGTTCCCTGTCCGAGGACGATGTACAAGGAGATTTTCAAGGTGCCGCCGGGGCACCTGCTGGTCGCGGAGAACGGACGTGTCTCCGTCAAACGGTACTGGGATCTTCACTTCAGCGGAGACGGCGACGCGTCGCGCGAAGAGGAGTATCTCGAACGGCTCGACGCGCTCGTCACGGAAGCCGTCCGCCTCCGGTTGATCAGCGATGTGCCGCTCGGCGCCTTTCTCTCCGGCGGCATCGATTCGAGCATCGTCGTCGCGGCGATGGCCGAGACGAGCTCGTCGCGCGTGGTCACCACGTCGGTCGGCTTCGATGAACGCGCGTTCGACGAGCTGGGATCGGCGCGGATCGTCGCCGAACATTTCAAGACTGAATCGCACGAGAAGATCGTCAAGCCCGACATCGTCGATCTGCTGCCGAAGCTCGCGTGGCACCTCGACGAGCCGTTCGCCGATTCGTCGGCGGTGCCGACCTATTACGTGTCCGCAGCGGCACGCGAGGATGTCACGGTTGCGCTGTCGGGAGACGGCGGCGACGAGCTCTGGGCCGGTTACGCGCGCCACAAGGTCGAACGCTGGGAAGCGACGGCCCGGGGATGGTTAGGCAAGTCGGGCGGAACAATCGCCGGGACGCTGGCGGCGCGTTTGCCGCTCGCGCTGCGTGGGACGCGGTCGCTGCGCCACCTCGCGCTGTCGCCCTCGGAAGCGTGTGCGCGGAAGCACGCGTACGGCCTGTTCGACGATGCCCGCGACACGATTTATTCGGATGGATTTGCCGGTAGCGTCGCCGGCGCCGATCCGTTCGCCGGTTTCCGCGCCGCGTACGACGCGTGCCCGTCGTCTGACCCGCTCGATCGCGCGCTGTACGTCGACGTCAAGACGTATCTCGTCGACGACATCATGACCAAGGTCGACAAGATGAGCATGGCCGTGTCGCTCGAGGCGCGCGAGCCGCTGCTCGACCACAAGCTGCTCGAGTTCGCCGCGACTGTGCCCTCGTCGCTGAAGCTGAAAGATGGACGGAGCAAATACCTGCTCCGCCGGCTCCTCGAGAAGCGCTTGCCGAAGGCGATCGTCGATCGGCCCAAGCACGGGTTCGAAGCGCCGATCGGCGAATGGCTCCGCGGCCCGCTCGCGCCGATGGTCGACGCGCTCCTGCGCGACGGCCGGATGAAAGACCGCGGCGTGCTCGACGACCGTGCGGTGGGCCGTCTCTGGCATGAGCATCGCCAGGGCACCCGCGATCACCGTCATCGGCTATGGAGCCTCGTGATGCTCGAGCTCTGGTTCAGACAGTACGTGGACCGGCCGGCCGCGCTCCACGCCGAAACGGCCGCGTGATGCAGTTGCGAACGGCTTATCGCCCGGCGGCGCGAAGGCGTCGTCGAGTGATGGCCCCGAGCCGACGTTCTGTTTCTGATACGCGGAGCGCCGCGGCGCGAAGGCGTCATCGAGTGATCGGGCCCCGCCGACGTTCTGTTCTTGATACGCCCAGCGCCGCGGCGCGAAGGCGTCGTCGAGTGATGGCCCCGAGCCGACGTTCTGTTCTTGATACGCCGAGCGCCGCGGCGCGAAGGCGTCATCGAGTGGGGGTGGGGCCCCACGAGAATTAAATATGTGTGGAATAGCGGGAATTGTCAGCTCTGATCGACTCGACGCCGATGCGCGCGCGCGGGCGCTCGCGATGCGCGATGTCATCACGCATCGCGGCCCAGACGAAGCGGGCCTGCACTGCGACGATCGCGCAGCCCTCGCGCACCGTCGTCTGAGCATTGTCGACTTGAGCACAGGGCAGCAGCCGCTCTCGAATGAGGACGCGACGATCTGGATCGTGTTCAATGGCGAGATATACAACCACGGCGAGGTCAGGCGCGACCTCGAAGCGCGCGGCCATCGTTACAAGACGAAGTCCGACACCGAAACCGTCGTGCACGCATACGAGGAATGGGGCGAGGACTGCGTGCATCGTTTCCGCGGCATGTTCGCGTTCGCCATCTGGGACGCGCCACGTCAACGGATGCTGCTCGTTCGCGACCGGCTTGGTATCAAGCCTCTTTATTGGGCACGTGTCGGCGACCGCCTGCTCTTCGGATCGGAGATCAAAGCCATTCTCGCCAGCGGGCTCGTCGAGCCGCGTGCCAACGAGGCCGTGTTGCCCGAAGTGCTCAGCACGCGGTACGTGTCGGGCGCCGACACGATGTTCAAAGACATCCACAAGGTTCTGCCGGGACACCTTCTCGTGTTCGAGCACGGCGACGTCACCGTGCGGCAGTACCTGGGACGTCCCGATGGGGCACTCGTCGACCGCGACCGTTCCGACCACAGCCAGCCGCCAGGATGCGGTCTCGCAGTTCCGGGACCTTCTCGCCGAGTCAGTGAAGCTCCGGCTGATGAGCGACGTTCCTCTCGGCATGTTCCTCTCCGGCGGAATCGACAGCAGCGCGATCGCCGCGCTCATGGCCGGCATGATCGATCGGCCGCTGCAGACATTCTCGGTGGCGTTCGAGGATCGCGCCTTCAACGAGCTCGAATACGCGCGCGATGTCGCTCGCGCGATCAAGGCGGATGCGCACGAGGTCGTAATCGACGACGAGGATTTCTTCGGCGCGCTGCCCAGGCTGTTGTGGCACGAGGACGAGCCGATCGCACACTCCTCGAGCGTTCCGCTCTATTTCGTCTCGGCGCTCGCGCGAGAGCACGTGACCGTGGTGCTCACCGGCGAGGGCAGCGACGAGCTGCTGGCTGGATACGGCAAGTACCCGCGCGTCGCATGGAACTGGCGCGCGGGCACGATTTACGAGCGGATGCTGCCGCGGGCCGTGCGCGACTCGATTGCCCGCCGCGCCGTGCCAATGCTGCCGCGCCGTCTCGGTCGCTATGCGAGCCGATCGTTCCTCACGATGGACCGGACCGCAGAGTCGATGTTTTTCGACAACTTCGCTGCGATTCGGCTGGCCGACCAGCGCACGCTGCTCGCCCCCGCGCTTCGCGCGGCGGCGACGTCGACCCGCGCGTACGGCGCGTCGATGGCCTGCTTCGATCGGCCGAACGGCACCAGCACGCTGCTCGATCGCCTGCTCTACGCCGACATGAAGACGTATCTCGTCGAGCTCCTGATGAAGCAGGACCAGATGAGCATGGCGACGTCGATCGAGAGCCGCGTGCCCTTCCTCGATCACAAGCTCGTCGAATTCGCCGCGCAGCTGCCCGACGAATGGAAGCTCTCCGGCTGGACGACCAAGCGCGTCCTGCGTGAAGCGATGAAAGGGCTCCTGCCCGAGTCGATTCTGAACCGTCCGAAGATGGGTTTTCCGGTGCCGTTCGCGCGACTGGACGCGCGGACGCTGGAATGAAGTGGCGCGGGCCGTGCTTCTCGATCGGCAGTCTCGCGAGCGCGGGATTATCGATTCGGCGGCGGTCGACACGCTGCTGCAGGATCACGCAGCGGGACGCATCGAGGGAGCCGACCGCATCTGGAGCCTGATGAATCTCGAGCTCTGGTATCGGACCTTCATCGATCGCGAAGGAATTCAGACGCTTCCGCGTCCACATGATCTGGATGCGCGAACCGTCGCAGCCGCCTGAGAAGGACGAGAGAAAGCCATGCGAGTCTCGGTTTTTGGTCTGGGATATGTCGGCAGCGTCTCGGCGGCATCGTTTGCCGGCGATGGCCATCACGTGATTGGCGTCGACGTCAACGCGGACAAAGTCGCCGCAATCAACGGCGGCAAGAGCCCGATCGTCGAACCGGGCCTCGACGATCTCCTCTCGCGCGCGGTCGCCGACGGGCGGTTACGGGCGACGACGGACACGGCGGCCGCCGTGCGGGACAGCGATGCGTCGCTCGTGTGCGTCGGAACGCCGAGCCGGAAGAATGGCAGCCTGGACCTCACCTATCTTGAGCGCGTGTGCGAAGAGATTGGCGCGGCGCTCAACACGAAGCCCGACTATCACGTTGTCGTGGTGCGCAGCACGGTCCTCCCCGGAACGACGCACGGCGTCGTCATTCCTGCGCTCGAACGCACGTCGGGCAAGCGATATGGCGAAGGATTCGGCGTGTCGGTGAATCCCGAGTTCCTGCGGGAAGGGACCGCGCTGAAGGATTTTCGGAAGCCGCCGCTCACACTGGTCGGCCACAATCACGCCGCGGACGCGAGCGGCACGATCGCGCTGTATCAGTCGATCGACGCTCCGCTCATCAGCACGAGCATTCGCGTGGCCGAGATGATGAAGTACACGAGCAACACCTGGCACGCGCTGAAGGTGTGCTTCGCGAACGAGATCGGCAATCTGTGCAAGAAGCTGGACGTCGACAGCCACGAAGTGATGGATATCTTCTGTCGCGACGAAAAACTGAATCTTTCGTCGTACTACCTGAAGCCGGGATTCGCGTTCGGCGGCTCGTGCCTGCCCAAGGACGTGCGCGCGCTGCAGTACCGCGCGAAAGAATTGGACGTGGACGTGCCGGTGATCTCGCAGATTCTTCCGAGCAACAAGCTGCAGATCGAACAGGCATTCAATCAGGTGATGGACACCGGCAAGAAACAGATCGGGCTGCTCGGCTTCAGCTTCAAGGCGGGCACCGACGATCTGCGCGAAAGCCCCATCGTGATTCTTGCAGAGGCGCTCCTCGGCAAAGGCCTGTCGCTCAAGATCTACGACAAGAATGTGTCGATGGCGAAGCTCGTCGGCGCAAACAAGGACTACATTGAACGGCAGATTCCGCATCTGTCGTCGCTCCTGTGCAACACGATCGATGAGGTCATCGTCGGCAGCGACGTGATCGTCGTCGGGAACCAGTCGCCCGAGTTCGTCGACGGTCTCTCGCAGACCCGACGCGATCAGATCGTGATCGATCTCGTCCGGCTGCCGATGTACGGGGCGTTGATCCCGGCCGATTACCGCGGCATCTGCTGGTAGCTGTTCCCAGTACCGAGCATCGGGCGCCACCCCGGACGTACCGGCTGCGTATAATGCCGGGATGCGATCCTTTCTCCTTTCCACTCTGCTCGTCTTCACCGTCGCGCTGTGCGCCGCGCCGGCGCGCGCACAGGAAACTGATACCGAAAAGCAGGCGGCGGCAGACGTGCTGCGCAAGATGGCCGCCCTCGAACAGTCGCTCGACGTGCCCGGCTGGGTGAACAAACTCGCCGGGACCGCAAATCCCGCTCGCGATCGTGTCGTCGCGCGCGCGAAGGAACTGATGGACAAAGAGCTTCTGGCGATGGCGGACGACATCGCGACGCACCCCGAAATCGGCTTCGAGGAAACGAGGTCCGTCCAGAAGCTGACCGACTATCTGAAGCAGCACGACTTCGAGCGTGGAGTCGGGCGTCGGCGGATTGAAAACCGCGTTCGTCGCGAAATACAACAAGAACAACGGTGCACCGACTCTCGGGGTCATCCTGGAGTACGACGCGCTGCGCGGGACGAAAGGCGCGTTCCACGGCGACCAGCACAGCGCGCAAGGACCGGTCGGGATCGCGGCCGCGGTCGCGATGGCCGAGTATCTGACGAGCGCCCACGTCCCCGGCAGCGTGATCGTGTACGGCACGCCCGGCGAGGAAATGATGCCGCCGAACGCGAAGACGGTGATGCATCGAGGCGCACGTGTTCGACGGCGCCGATATCATCGTGCGCAGCCATTCGGTGCAGGCGACGTCTCGACCGGCGCCCGGCTTCGGGACGTGCTGCCTGAACATCGACGGGGTGAAATACACGTTCAGCGGCGCGCCGGCGCACCAGATGACGTCCTGGAACGGCCGCAACGCGCTCGAAGGCGTCATCCATCTCTTCGAGAACATCGACAGTGTGCGCAGCAGCATCCGGCCCGAGGCGCGCATTCAAGGAATCATCACCGAAGGCGGCGCCGCGCCGAACGTGACGCCCGATCGGACGGCGGCTGATTTCTACATCCGGTATCCGGACGAAGTGTATTTGTCGCAGGTGACGGAGTTTGTCGACAACGCGGCGAAGGCCGCGGCACTCTCGACGGGCACCAAAGTCAAAATCGATCACTACGGTCAGAATCGCGATGGCATCGGCACGGCGACGCTCGCCGAGGTCGGCTTTGCGTATATGAAGAAATTCGGCGCGACCAACGTCCTGCCGGAGCCGGGCAAGCCGCAGGGTTTCGAGGAAACGGGCAGCGTGTCGCGCGACATCCCGGGCGCCGAGATCACCGCGCAGTCATCGAATTTCTCGAATCACACGTACGAGATGGACGCCGACAACCTGAAGGAAGTCGGCCACAAGGGATTCACGATCGACGCCGAAGCGATGACGGCGCTGCTCTTCGACTTCGCGAGCCACGAGGATTACCGCGCGGCCGTGAAGAAGGAGTTCGTCGGCATCAAAGCGCTTTTCGGCGAGTACCTGACGGCGTTGAAAAAGGTCTACGTGCTGCCGACGGTGCCCGACCCAAAGTAGCCGGGCCTCCGCGTCACCTGACGTCCTGCCACTTCGTGCCGGAATCAATCTGCCGGGCGAAGCACGTTCGCGCTCTCGCGTAGGCGTTTGCCAGCGCGCCCATCGACACAGGGTTTGCGAGCTCCGCATCGGCCGGACACGACGCGCGGGGACTCGGGCGGAACGGCGGGCGTTCGGCCGGGTGGCTCGAGATCGGCGGCTCGCCGCCAAAATAGGTCGCCGCGCCTTCGCGCACCCACAGCGGGCGATTCATGAGCGCGCCGTCGACCATCGCATGGACCAGCGAGCGGCGGATGGTCCGATCCAGAACGCCGCGCTCGCGCAGGACCGCAAGCGGCAGCAGTGCAGCTCGTCGCCGACGATCGTCGCCGATGTAAACCACGCGTGCCCGGTGGCGCGCTCGTAGTCATCGGTCGTCGGATGAAAGCGCAGGGTCAGCGCTGGCGGCGGGGTCACGCGGAGGGTTGCGGCCAATTCATCCCGCGCGCGGGTCACCAGCCGAGTAATCGCCGGCCGTTCCCCCTCATCGCCCTCCGGCAACGCCAGCGCCACTCCGGTTCCACTCCGGTCCCACTCTGGTCCCACTCCGGTCCCACTCCGGTCCCGCTCTGGTTCCACTCCGGTCTCCGACTCCGGTTGCCGATCCGGCCGTCGTTGTGACCGGAGTCCCTGACCCGTAACTATCGTCAGGCCAGGGAAATAGCGGCCGAGGATGTCTTCGGCAGTGCGACCCTGCTCCGCGAGGCGCGCGGACCCGATGACGCACAGGCCGACGCCGTGGCCGGACCCGTGACCGCTGAACCGGTAGGCCGCGTCCACCCGCCGCAGCTCGAACGCGGTGCTCTTGATGAATTGCCACCCGAGCGTCCGCCCGACGGCGACCCGGAGATCCTGACCGGAGATGTGATCCGGACGCAGACCGTCGAGCGTGAGCGTCGCCACGCGCCCGGAGCCGTTGCGCGACGCGATCTTCACATTCTCGAGACGATGACCCTGGAAGCCGGCGGCATGCAGCGCGCGCAGCAGGTCCCCTTCCGCGAGATCGGCCGTCCATGCCGGCGACCCGCCGCAGGCGTCGTCACGCTTCGAGGGCAGAAACGGCGGATCGTCGGCGCCTGGCCAGACCGCGGACGGCACTTCCGTGCGGCCGCCGCACGACGCGGTGTAGTACACGGACGCTGGCGCGCCGATGGACGGATCGCGCACGAGGATCCGGCCCGCGGTGGCCAGCGCCGCACGTTCGGTGGCCGCGGTTGCCGCGCGGACCACCTGACAGTGCGTCTGGTCGCAGAGATCGAAGCCATCGGCGCGGTGGCGGCCCACATTCGCGAGCGCGAATGTCCGCACCGTCGTCGCGAGCGCTTCGAGCGCGGCGGGCTGGCTGTCGCGCGCCGCTTCGCCTGCGACAACCCGTGCGACATAGTGCTCGATCGCCATCGTCTCGATACGATAGCCGCCGCCCGGGACCGCGATGCCGATGCGCAGTTCGCTCAGTTGTGCGACGCCGCGCGATCCGGAAGGCACCCGTGGCGGGCCGGAACTGTCGAGCGTCGTAACGGCGGCGCACAGCGCGGCGATCACGACCAGCATCACGCGACGGTTCACGTCTCGATCCCGAGAAACGGCGCCACGTCATTCCAGATGCGAGGCAGGCTCGCCAGCAGCTGATGATCGTCGTCGAGAAGCGACAGCGTGACGTTCGATCGCCCGCGCGCGAATCGCTCGACGGTCGCGGGCACGACCGACGTATCCCGGAGACCCTGGAAGACGAGCGTCGGCTGAACGAGCGCCGCGCCGAACGGGTCGTACGCGAGGCTGTCTTCGTAAAACGCAAAGTTCAGCAGCTGCTCACGATTGTCGGCGTAGTGAAAAAACGGCAGCGCGCCTTCGCGCCGCCACTCTTCAATCCGCTCGGGCGGGAGCAGATGATGGCCCGGCTTGGCGAACATCACCGCCGGCGCGAGGAGGACCACCCGATCGACGCGATCGCGGAACCGGTCGGCCGCGAGGATCGCCAGCGCGCCTCCGAGGCTGGACCCGATGAGGGCGGCGGGACCGTCGAGCGTGTCAAGGTCGGCCCCGAGTTGGTCGAGCATGCGGGAAATGGTCAGCGTCGCAAAAGTCCGGCGCGTTGAAATCCGGGCAGCGCATGCTGATGCCATGTGCCGCCAGCCGCGTCGCGAACCAGGCCGCTTTGGACGATCGCGGCCCGGACGCGAAGCCATGCAGGTAAACGACCCCCATCAGAGCAGCCGCTGACAGGCCGGCCGGCAGCGGCAGTTGATCAGCCCTTCACCATCCGTGTTGTAGTCGTAGCTGAGCTCTTCGCCTCTCCGGATCGTTCGCGCCGCGCGAATCCAGATCACGCCTTCCTTGATGTCGATGTAGCAGTTCGGCCGACAGGAGTGGTTGATGAAGCGGGCGTCGTTGCCGCCGACGCCCGCATCGATCACCGTGCGGTTCGTGAGCTTGAAGCACCAGATGTGGCCGCGGCGGATGTAGCGGGCCTCGCGTTTGAGGCTCTCCTGATTCGAGATCTTCTCGCCGGCGTAATGAATAATGCGCTTGTTCTTCGGAATGATCTGGGTTGCGAATACCCCCCAGCCATGGATCTTCGACCGCCGTTTCACTATCATCGTTATTAAGATAGCATTCGCGCATGCGCCACACTGCTCGTGCTCGCACTTATCGCCGCAGCCGCTGCCATGACATCAGCACAATCTTCGAGGCAAGTCGTCAACACAGGACCCGGGCTCGGGCTGCCGTTCAGCAGCGCCGTGAAAGCCGGCGGGCTGATTTATCTGTCCGGCGCGATCGCCACCGACGCCAGCGGTAAAACGTCCGGCGATATCAAGGAACAAACCGCGCGCACGCTCGACGGCCTCGCCGCGACGCTCAAAGCGGCGGGATCGAGCATGCCGATGGTCGCGAGCGTCATGGTGTATCTCAAGAACGCCGCCGACTTCGCGGTGATGAACGACGTGTACAAGACGTACTGGCCGAAAGATCCGCCGACACGGACCACGGTCGTCGCGACGCTCGCCCGGCCCGAGGCGCTCGTCGAGATCAGCATGGTCGCCGTGCCCGCCGGCGGCGAGCGCCGCGTCGTGCACCCGAGCGACTGGATCGCGTCGCCCAATCCGTACAGCTACGGCATCCAGACCGGCAACACCCTGTTCTTGTCTGGCCTCGTGAGCCGCAATGGCCACGACAACACCGCGGTGAAAGGCGACATCACCACGCAGACGAAAACCGTGCTCGACAACGGTGCCGCGATCCTCCGCGCCGCGCAGATGCTCGTACGCCGATGTCGTGAGCGCGCGCGTGTTCCTGCCGGACGCGTCGGCGTTCCAAGCGATGAATGCCGACCTACCGGCCGTATTTCCCGGCGGCGCCGCCGGCGCGCGCGACCGTGAAGGCGGCGCTGACGAGCCCCGACTATCTCGTCGAGATCACGATGGTGGCTGTAAAGGATGCCTCGCGCGCCGCGATCACGACGCCGAACGCCGACGGAACGCCCGGCGCCGCGAATCAGAATCTCAGCTCCGCCATCCGCGTCGGCAACCGCCTGTTCGTCTCGGGCACGCTCGGCAATACGTCGGCCAACGTCGGCGATGTGAAGGCTCAGTCGACCGAAGCACTCGCCCGGATCGGCCGCACGTTGAAAGCCGCTGGTTTCGACTGGGGCTCGGTCGCCGAAGGTATGGTCTACCTGCCTGATATCGCGCGCTTTGGCGACATGAACGAGGCGTATCGCTCGATCTTCGCGAAGGACTTCCCCGCGCGCACGACGATCCAAGCTGGTCTCATGGGCGCAGACGCAGCCGTCGAGATCATGGTGACCGCGGTGAAGTAACGCCGGCCCGACGCGCGCTACATCGTGCGCGCGATCTCGTCGGCAGCGCGCAGCGTGAGTGCCACGAACGTCAGCGTCCCGTTCGTGCACCCGCCGGTCGGCGTCGTCGGGGCGCCGACGACGAACAGGTTTTCGTGGTCGTGGGTACGGCCGTACGAGTCGCAGACGCTCGACGCCGGATCGGCGCCCATCCGACACCCGCCTCCCGGATGATCGAGATAGTCCCCCTCGCCGACATTCACGATCCGTCCGTTGCTCGCTTTCGCCAGCCGATTGAACACGCCGACGACATGTTCCTTGTTCGCCGCTTCCCGCGCGAGGGTCGGCTCGTCGAGCCGATGCTCGATCTTCGGCATCGGATCGCCGTATCGATTCTTCTTCGCCGGGTCGAGCGTCAACCGGCTGTCGGCTGACGGATGCACATCGAGATAGGCGCGCAGGCGGACCGAGCTCCCCTTTGTTCGCGACCGCCAGTCGTCGAGCAGCTCATCGCCGAGCAGAAGCTTGCCTTCAGCCGAGCGCAGGCGCGGATCGCGACCGGCGGCGCTCTCCCACACGCGCGTGTCGTGCCGCACGAACGGTTTGTCGGTCGCGCAGCGGAAGAACTCGCGCGAAATCAGGCTGTGGGTCATGTTCTGGCCGGGGAACGTCTGGTCGTCGATGTTCGCCGTCGCCGAGATGAATCGATGCCCATTCATGTAACGGCCGACCAGCCCCGAGCTGTTCGCGATGCCGTTCGGAAAGCGAGAATTCGCCGACAGCAGCAGGAGATGCGAGCTCCAGCAGTAGCCCGATGCCACGATGAACCGCTTGGCCCGGTATTCGACGGGATCGGTTGGACGATCCTGATGGAATCCTTGCGCGGCGACAATTGTCGGCCGACGCTCGTCGAGCACGAGCCGTCGAACCAGCGTGCGGTCGTGGAGCGCAATCTTCTTCGGCTCTGCGAGCTGCCGGAACGTGAAATCGGGCGAATAGCGCGCACCTGACGGACACACTTCGCCGCACGTATCGAACACGCAGCAGCTGCCGCGACCGTCGTGCGGCGTGAGATTCCGCGCCATCGGCAGCCCGACGAACTTCACGCCGCTCTGCTCGGCCCAGGTCTTCAGAATCTGAAGGTTGTAGGACAGCGGAATCGGCCCCTGCGGATACGGCGCCGAGCGCTTGTCTTCAGGATGCGGGCTCGGCTCGCCGGCCACGTTCAGCCGGCGCTCGGCGTCGACGTAGTACCGCTCGAGCTCAGCCCACTCGAGCGGCCAATCCACGGCCAGGCCGTACATCGATTTCAGCCGGAGATCTTCCTCCGAAAAGCGATTGCACGCACTGCCCCAATGCAGCGCCAGCCCGCCGACGGCCATCGTCATCGAGATGGTCCCGGTGCCCTGCTGATCTTCGATGAAATCGTCCGGCCAGGGATGCTCGCCGTACTCGAGCGTGCGCTGCCGATACTTGCCGCGGTTCTGCACGTCGAAAATCGATCGGCCCGCCTCGACCACCGTGATGCTCAGCCCCGGCTTCAGGGCGGACAGTTTCTGCGCAAGCATCGCCGACGTGATGCCGCCGCCGATGATGCAGATGTCGGATTCATGAACAGGCATGGAAACCTCGCGCGCAGCGGATCAGGCGAGCGGCGCCGGCCGCTTCGTGGTGATCGCGATCGGCCGGCACACTTCGCGTTTGATCATCGCGCTGTAGCAGTAGTCATTCGCCTCGCTGCTGCGGAAATACAACGCCATCAGATCGGCGACGACGTGCACGCCGGTCGGCCGCGGCGGAAGGTTGCGGACGCCGGCCTTGACGAACGACGCGTCGAGCAGCGCGCGGCGCGTCTCGGCGTCGAGCGCAGACCAGCCGGTGCTCTTCGCGCGCGCCTGATCGTCGAGCTCCTTCAACTGCGAGAGATAGCGCGGCACCGGCGTCGGCGCCGTGCGTGCGAGCCGCGGATGGCCGTACCCATGCGAGAGCGGCACTCCTTCGCGATAGTTGTGGGCCCAGTCGACGAACTTGTCGACGGTCGCACCGATCTTGGCGGCGCCGAGCGACGCCGGAATGACGGTCGGCGCGATCTCGCGCAGCGTCGCGATCGCCTCTGGCGTCAGCTCGCGCGGTTGTGCGAGGAGGCGGAGCCGTTCGAACGGAAGAATTGCTGCGGCTGAGGCGGTCCATTGAAGGAACGTGCGTCTCTTCATAGTGCGCATCCTAGCAGACGCCGGGCTGGTACGGCTGCTATAGTTGAAAGGATATGGATGGCATCTTACCGGCGTGGGGCCGCATCCTCACAGGTTACACACCTGCCCTCTCTATCGAGATTACGCGCGAGTGTCCGCTCAGATGCCCTGGATGCTACGCGTACGGCGATGAACATCTCGGCGGCGGAACGACGCTGCGCGAACTGCGGGACTTCAAGGGCGAGGAGCTCGTGGATCGCTTCATGGAGATCGTCGACGAGCGCCGGCCGCTGCACGTCTCGATCGTCGGCGGCGAGCCGCTCGTGCGTTATCGCGAGCTGGGGATCATTCTGCCGCAGCTCGCCGCGCGCGGCATCCACGCACAGCTCGTGACGAGCGCCGTGCGCGAGATTCCGCGCGAATGGCACGGGCTGTTCCGCCTGTCGATCGTGGTATCGATCGACGGCCTGCAGCCGGAACACGACGCGCGCCGCACGCCGGCCACCTACGACCGTATTCTCAAACACATTGTCGGCCACCAGATTACGGTCCATTGCACCGTCACGCGGCAGCAGGTGAACCAGCCGGGATACCTCGAAGAATTCATTCGCATCTGGTCGGCGCGTCCCGAGGTCGAGAAGATCTGGATGAGCCTTTACACGCCGCAGATCGGCGAACACTCCGAGGAGCGCCTCCGGCCCGAGGACCGGCTCCGCGTCGTCGACGACCTGATGGCCTTGCGGCTTCGCTATCCCAAGCTGTTCACGCCGAAGGGGCTCCTCGAGGTCTACGCGAATCCGCCCGCATCGCCCGACGAGTGCATCTTCGCCAAAATGACGGCCTGCGTGTCGGCCGATCTCAAGACGCGGATTACGCCGTGCCAGTACGGCGGCGCGCCCGACTGCAGCCAGTGCGGCTGCATCGCCTCGGCCGGTCTCGCGGCGGTCGCAAGGCACCAGCTGTGGGGCTTTATTCCAGTCAGTGCGCTCTTCAACGGATCGATGAAGATCGGCGAACGCGTCCGGCGGCTGCGGCCGGTCGAATCGGCCGCCTGAGTTATAATTTCAGCATCCTCGTGAAAGCCTTTGCCACGGCCAATCGCAAAGCGCGATCGGCGCGCGAATTCGTGCGCGGTCTCACCCACACCGCGCATCCGCTGCTCGTCCAGATCATTCCGATCCGACGGTGCAATATCGACTGCGGCTACTGCAACGAGTACGACAAGGTGTCAGCGCCGGTTGCGACCGCCGTCATGACGCGCCGCATCGACAAACTGGCCGAGCTCGGCACGTCGGTCGTGGCGTTCAGCGGCGGCGAGCCGATGCTCCATCCGGACCTCGACGTGCTGATTCGCCACATCCGCGCTCGCGGCATGATGGCCGGCCTCATCACGAACGGCTACTTTCTGGTTCCGAAACGGATCGAAGAATTGAACCGCGCCGGGCTCGACTTCCTCCAGATCAGCATCGACAACGTCGAGCCGGATGAAGTCTCGAAAAAGAGCCTCCGCGTGCTCGACAGGAAGCTGCAGCACCTGAAAGATCACGCCGCGTTCGACGTGAACATCAATTCGGTCCTCGGCGGCGGCATCAAGAACCCCGAGGATGCGCGCACGATCAACAACCGCGCGCGGGAGCTCGGCTTCTCCACGTCGATCGGAATCATCCACGACGGATCCGGACGGCTCAAGCCGTTAGGCGCGGCCGAGCGCAAGGTGTACGACGAGGTATCGGCCGCGATCAACGGCCCGTGGCAGGTGCTCAAGAACCTCTATTCGGGAATTCACAGCTTCCAGGACAATCTCGCCGACGGCCAGCCGAACGAGTGGCGCTGTCGCGCCGGCGCGCGCTACCTCTATGTTTGCGAGGACGGGCTCGTCCACTACTGCTCGCAGCAGCGCGGATATCCGGCGGTGCCGCTCGAAACGTATTCGATCGCGGATATCAAGCGGGAGTTCGCGACGCCGAAGTCGTGCGCGCCGTATTGCACGGTCGGCTGCGTCCACCGCGTCTCGACGATGGACTTCTGGCGAAGGCCGCAGGACGCCCAGCTCGTCACGTCGGCGAAAGAAGCCTCGTAACTACGAGGCGGCCGCCAGCGACTTCTCTTCTTTCTTCTCGGCCTTTTCCGCTTTCTTCGCGTCCTTCTTACCGCTGTCGGTCTGCGCCCAATCGTCTTCGAACACTTTGCGCATCCCGAGGACGACGCGCTCGTCGGTGATGATCACGCCGACTTCGCGGCGCTTCTCGAGCTCCAGCCGGCGAAGGCTCTGACTGCCGAGAAATGCGCGCGACCCGTCGCGGATGATTGCGCGGATGTGCAGCCGCTTGCCCGGATACTTCTCGCTCCTGATGCCGGCCTTCGAGTCCACCTTGCCGATCACCCTGACGTCGACGCCCGCGTCCATCCTGTCGCGGATCATTCTCAGCATGGCGTTGTCGCTCACCTTCGGATCGTAGATGAGCAGCTGCTTGCGCGCGCCTTTGATGAACGCGCTCAGACGTTCCCTCGCGTTCTCGGGACTGACGACGAAGCGATCGTTGCCAGGCGTATAGGGCTGGCGCTCGAAGTCCGCTTCGAAGAGCTTCATGGCTTCGGCCACGAGCTTCGGGTTCTTGGTAATCACACCGAAACTGCGACTCTTTTCGATGTCCAGGCTGGTGAAGTTATAGCCGTAGACGTGCAGCACGCGGCCGTCGACGATCATCATCTTGCCGTGATAGCGGACCAGATCGTCGGCCGTGCGCGACACGGTGACGCCGCCCTCGAGAAGATGCATCTCGAGCTTCCGCAGGCTTTTCGTCCCGCCGCGATTCTGGTGCGCGGTGAGCGCGCGAACGTGGACACCGCGGGCGACGGCCTGCTCGAGCGCGGTCGCGATCTCGCGCCGGTCGAGCCTGAAGATCAGCACGTCGACAGCTTTTTTTGCCTGTTTGATGCCCGTCACGATCGGCGCCATCCCGTCGTCGGGCTGAACGATGAGTTTCATAAATCTCTTACTGCCGAGTTTGCCGCACACAACCTCCTGAACAACTGCAGCAAGTTAGTGGCCAACCTCGTCAGGCTGACGCAGTCCCGAAGGACTTGGCGGACGTGTCTTATGGCAAAGACGCTCGCACGCCGATCCGGAATGTTCTCGGAAGCCCGATGGTGATCAGCGGAGTGTTGCCGACGTCATAGATTGAGTCGAAGAGGTTCTCCACGGCGGCGAAGATCTGTAAGCCGCGACCGAAACCTCGCGATACGTACGCGTCGAACACCTGCACGGTCCCAAGCGGCAACGTGTTCTTGTCGTCGTCGAATGTCGAGGCGTTGTAACGGAACTGTCCCGTTGCGAGAATGCCGGCCGGTGCGTTCGCTCGAACGGTGACGGAGAGGCCGAGCGGCGGGACTTGCGACACCTTGTTTCCGGCGAGGCCGGGCTCCAGGGAATCGACGAACGTCGACCTCACGTACTCGGCGCCGACCGTCACGTGAATCGTCGGCACGACCGCGACCTCCTCTTCGACGTCGAAGCCCGCGGCGTGGATCGTGCCGGCGTTGCGCCGCTGCCGCGTGATTAGTGTCGGCGTCGAACTGACGGTGACGTTCGTGATCGCGTCGCTGAGCTGGTTGAAGAACCCGACGACCCGTGTCGCGCTCGGCCCGTTGTGGAGAGTGACGCCGGCTTCGGTTCCGGTCAACGTTTCCGGGGTCAACTGGTCGTTTGCCGTCGTGTTCGTGCTGCCCGCGCGGAAATTCCGGAACAGCTCGTTGAGCGTCGGCGCGCGGAACGCGTGGGTGACAGTGCCGTGCACGACGAGCATGTCGGACACGCGCCAGTTCACGCCGGCTTTGGGACTGAGCTCCGTCGCCACGGCGACGGACGCTGTGGGATTCGTCGGCGTGGAGGTCCAGCGGTCGGCGCGCAGCGCGCCGACGATCGTGACGTCGTTGGCGGCCGCGAACGAAATGCGACCGAAGGCGCCCGTCTCCCACTGCACGCCGCCGTTCGCGCTGGAGCCGGTGGCCACGTTTCGCGTGAACGTCGTCTCCTCGCTCTTGCCTTCGGTGCGGGCCGTGTCGGCGCCGACCGACCACGTGATGGGGCCGGCAAGACGGCTCCACTGCGCGGTTGCCCCGCCGTTGCTGCTCGGCACGTGCTGCGCCTGCGTCAGCGACTCTGACGTCCGCAGCGAATTGACCGTGGTGACGGCCGAGAAGGTCTGGTTGTAATTCTGTGTGCCGCCAAACGCGCGCGCCTGCCAGAAGCCGCCGGCCACCGCGCCGGAAAAATCCCCGACGAGCTCGCGGGCGTTCGTGTCGTTGTTGGTCAGCGGGGTACCGTTGCCGCGGTCTTCAGTGAAGAGGCTGCCGCGGATACCCGCGTGCCACGCGCCGGCCTGATAGCCTCCGCTTGCGTACAAAGTCTTGTAGTCGCTGTTCGCTGCCGTGTCGACTGGTCCCCGCTGATTCGGGTTCGGTTTCAACGGGTCCGCTTGTGGCTGGACGATGACGTAGCCGTCGGTCGTCTGCCATTCGCCCGACGCGAACCCGCTCCACGCATCGTGGGCACCGCCGCCATACAACGAGATGCGCGGCGTGCTGCGCGAACTGATCTCCGCGTCGGCGCGAAGCGCCGCGTGAGTGGGAGAGAGGGTGAGTATCTGAATCACGCCGCCGACGGCATTCGCGCCGTAGAGATCGCTGGATCCGCCACGCACGATCTCCACGCGGTCGAGCGCCGTCTGCGGCACGCGGTCCCAATAGATCCACCCGCCAAACGCGTCGTTCAGCGGCACGCCGTCCACGAGGACGAGGCTGCGGCTTGCGCCCGACGCCGACAGCCCTCTCATCGTCACACCCTGGGTCGTCGGGTTCGCGACACGGGAAGAAGAGCGGCGAAACAGGCTGAAGCCGGGCACGCTCTTCAGCTGATCGTCGAGCATGGGCGCCGGGGTGGTCGCGAGCGCTTCCGCCGTGATTACGGATGTCACGGCAGGCGTCGCCGATTCGATCGCGCCGCGGGATGCGGTGACCGTCACCGCCTCGACGAGCGACGCCGGCGTCAGCACGACGTTCAGCTCCCGAACTCCGGAATCGATCCGCTGCTGCTTCTCCGCGAAGCCGGCGGCGCGCACGACGATCGTCAACTCGCGGGACCCGGTTCCAGGCGCGTCGACCGCGAACCGGCCGTCGGGGCCGGCGAGCGTTTGCTCTTCCTCGCCCGTGGGCGCCCTGGCCACGATGGACGCGCCCGGGACGACCGCGCCGCTCGTGTCGCGGACGATGCCGGTAATGGGCGCGCCGGCGGCGAGCGCAGCAAACAACAGGAGCGCGGCACAGTTCGTCATTGATCTCCGGTGAGCAGGATTATAATGCCGGCCATGAAAGCCACACTCCTCGCTGTCGCAGTTCTTGTCGCCGCTACCGTCGCGCTTCCGGCGCAGACCTCCACGATCAGAATTCACGCCGCGAAGGTGGTCGACGGCACCGGCAAGGTGCTCACGAACGCCACCGTCGTCGTTCAGGGATCGAAGATCACCGCGAGTCCAACCGGGAAGCGCCGGAGCGACCTACGATCTCGGACAGCTCACGGTTCTCCCAGGGATGATCGACGTGCATTCGCACATCGGCTGGCACTTCGGACCTGACGGACGCCTGCAGCAGCGCGATCCGTCGCCGGCGGACGCCATTCTCTATGCCGCGGAGAACGCCTATGTGACGCTCATGGCCGGCTTCACGACGATTCAGAGTCCCGGCCAGCCGAGCGACGTCGACCTCCGTGCGGCGATCGCGCGCGGCGTCCTGCCGGGCCCGCGCATCCTCACCTCGATTCGCACGTTCAACGAGAACAGCGGCACGCCCGACGAAATTCGCGCCAAGGTCCAGCAGCTCAAGAAGGAGAACGCCGACGTCATCAAGATTCTTCGCGTCGGCCAGCATCCGCGACGGCGGCAAGCAGACGATGACCGACGCGCAGCTGCAGGCGGTGTGCGGTGAAGCGAAGGCGCTCGGCATGCGCACCATGGTCCACGCGCACAGCCCGGAGTCGATCAAAGCATCGGTGAACGCCGGATGCCAGCAGATCGAGCACGGCGTGTTTGCGAACGACGAAGTATTGAAGCTCATGGCCGACAAGGGCGTGTTCTTCGATCCGAATGTCGGCGTGGTCCTGCAGAATTACCTCAAGAACAAATCGCACTTCCTCGGAATCGGCAATTACAACGAGGAGGGATTCGCGTACATGGAAAAGGGCCTCGATCTCAACAAGGTCATGATCAAGAAAGCGGTGGCAACGCCGAACCTGATGCTCGTGATGGGCACGGACGCGGTGGCCGGCGCTCACGGGCACAACGCCGACGAGCTCGTCGCGCGCGTTCGGGACGGCGGCCAGAAACCGATGGACGCCATCATCTCGGCCACCTCGCTCGCCGCACGGTCGCTTCGTCTGGAAAAAACGATCGGGACGCTGGCGGCGGGTTTCGATGCCGACCTGATCGCGGTCGACGGAGACCCGACGACCGACGTCACAGCCCTGACCCGCGTGGCGTTCGTGATGAGGGGCGGGAACGTCTACAAGAACGTGCCGGCGAGCGCGGCGCGCGGAACCAGGTAACGCGCTCGGCGATTCGAGAAACGGCGGCTGGGAGCGCGTCCGACGCAATCGGCTGCGGCCGTGGCGCGCCAATGCAGCCGTTCACGGCACACGACCGGCCTGATCGCCGGTTTTGATGCCCATGGGTGGCAGTCCGGTTGCTTTACCGCTGGTGATGTCGTTTCCCGGCGGCAGGCTCACCTGGCTTCAGCGGTCGATCTGGCGCGCGCTCTGGCACGTCGGCAGGACCAGCCTGCAGGCGTGGCTCGCAGGCGTCGACGCGAGCGAGCGCAACCGGACGACGGGGTGAGGCCGGCCCAATCTCAATAGAAATCGTGGGCGTCGAAGTCGACATCGACGCCGCGCATTCCGTTCACGCGCTCTGCGCGCACGGAAATCACCCCCTCCTGATTCTGCAGCACGCCGTCGACGATCAGAAACGGCTCCTCGATAATCGTCAGCCGGTCGCGCGCGAAGAGGTCCGGTCGGACGATGATGTTCGCGATGCCGGTTTCGTCCTCGAGCGTGAGGAATACGAATCCTTTGGCGGTCCCTGGCCGCTGTCGTGTGATGACCATGCCGGCGACGCGGACGCGCCGCGCCTGGCGGACGTCGCCGAGATCGGATGCCCGCAGCACGCCGCGCATCGCGAGCTCTTCGCGACGCAGCGCCATCGGGTGCCGCCCCGTGGTCAGGCCTGTGCCGGCGTAATCGGCCACGAGACGTTCGGCCTCGGTCATCGGACGCAGCGGACAATCCCGCTCGGGCGTGGAATTTTCCTGCCCGACCTGCCCCACCCGCCCTTCTTCGAACATCTCCCCGCTCGGCCGCACGGCGCGTTCAGCCTGCCATAGTGACGACCGCCGGTCGTAGCCGAACGCATTGAGCGCACCGATATCCGCCAGCGTCACAACCTCGTCTCGCCGGAGGCCCGTATGCGCAACCAGATCGTCGAGCGAGGCGAACCTTCTCGCGGCGCGGGCGCCATCGATCCGCCAGTCATGCGAGCAGTTGTTGCAGAAGATGCGCATGGCATCCACCGATTCGAGCATCGACGGATCGTCGCAGCCGCACTTGGGGCAGCCCTCGCGTGCTCCCGCCCCTCCTGCCCTTGCCCCCGCGATCGCCTTGCCGACTTCCTGACGCAGGCCTGAGACGTAGCGGAGGCCGAGACGAATCGCGCCATCCTCTTCAACGGTACAGTCCCAGTCCGAGACCTGCACGTCGATCGGGTGAAAGCGGACGCCGCGGCGTTGTGCGTCCTTGACGAGCGTCGCCGGATGATAAAAACCCATCGGCTGGTTGTTGAGCAGCGCCGTATAGAACGCGGCGGGAAAGTGTGCCTTCAGATACGCGCTCGCATACGCGAGGAGCGCGAAGCTCGCCGCGTGCGACTCGGGAAATCCGTAGAGTGCAAACGACGTGATCGACGCGATGATCTGCTCCGCCGCGTCGCCGTCGATGCCCTGCCGTGCCATCCCGTCGCGCAGCTGCACCTCGACCTGCTTCATGCGCCGTTCGGATCGCTTGAACCCGAACGCGCGGCGCAGATCCTCGGCCTGCCCGCCGGTGAAGCCCGCCGCGATCATGGCCATCCGCAGCAGCTGCTCCTGAAAAAGCGGCACGCCGAGCGTCCGCGCGAGCACCGGCTCGAGCGAGGGGTGCGGATACGTGACCGGCTCGCGACCGGCGCGGCGATTCAAATACGGGTGCACCATTTTTCCGACAATCGGCCCCGGACGGATGATCGCCACCTGCACGACGATGTCGTAGAACTCCTTCGGGTAGAGGCGCGGCAGCGTCGCCATCTGCGCGCGCGACTCGACTTGAAAGAGACCGATGGTGTCGGCCGTCTGCAGCATGCGATACACATCGGGATCGTTCTCGGGAAGATGAGCGAGATCGATGTTGTTCGGGAGGCTCTGCAAACTTTTTTTACTTGCGTGGGGCCCCACCCCCACGCCCGACACGCTCGGGCCGTAGCCCTCTGCGAGCTCCGCGGTGGATTTCGTCGATCGATTCACCAGCGTGAACGCATCCTGGATGACCGCCATCATGCCGAGCCCGAGAAGGTCCACTTTCACGATGCCCATGTCGGCGCAGTCGTCTTTATCCCACTGGACGACGACGCGGCCGGGCATGCTGGCGTTCTCGAGCGGTACGCACGCATCGAGCCGCCCCTGGCAGATCACCATGCCGCCCGAATGCTGGCCGAGGTGACGCGGCAAATCCTGCATCTCGCCCCAGAGCCGCGCGAACAGCCGGACGCGATCCGAATTCACGTCGAGGCCCACCGAGGCGAGATGGCGCGGCAGGCTGTCGGCCGGGTCGACGAACTCGAAGCTGTTCATCACCTTCGCGAGGCGATCGATCTGCGCCGGCTCGAACCCGAGCGTCTTGCCGACCTCGCGCGCCGCGCTTCGGCCGCGGTAGGTAATCACGTTGGCGGTCATGCCGGCGCCGAGCCGCCCGTATTTTTCGTAGACGTGCTGGATCACCTGCTCGCGGCGATCGCCGCTCGGCAGATCGAGATCGATATCGGGCCATTCGCCGCGTTCTTCCGAGAGGAACCGCTCGAACAGCAGATCCATCCCGACCGGATCGACAGCCGTGATCCCCAGGCTGTAGCAGACGGCGCTATTGGCGGCCGAGCCGCGGCCCTGCACGAGCACGTCGTGCTGCCGGCAGAAATTGACGATGTCCCAGACGATCAGAAAATAGCCGGACAGCTCGAGCTTCTCGATGAGGTCGAGCTCGCGCGCGATCTGCGCGCGTGCGCGATCGTGATACGGCCGGTATCGATCGCGCGCGCCGACATCGGTGATCTTGCGCAGAAACGACGCCTGCGTTTCGCCCGGCGGCACCGGGTAATCGGGAAAGCGGTAGCCGAGATCGGCCATCGTGTACTGCAGTCGATCGGCGAGCTCGCGCGTGCGCGCGACGGCCGGTTCGTGGTCGCTGAAACGCGCTGCCATGTCGGTCGGCGCCTTCAAGAACCGCTCGGCGTTTGGTGCGAGCCGCCGCCCCGCAAGCGCCACCGTCGTCCGATGGTGGATGCACGTGAGGACGTCCAACAGCGGCCGCTCGGCGGGCGTCGCGAAGCGCACGCCGCCGGTGGCGAGCGTCGGCACGCGGAAGGCGTCGGCGACCGAGGCGAGCGTCTCGTTGGCCGCTTCTTCATCGCGCCGAAGATGACGCTGCAGCTCGACGAACACGTTCGTGCGGCCGAACACGCCGACGAGACGATCCATCAGGCCGCCAACGCCGTACCGGCTCGTGTCGACGACGGCGCGGCCTGCCAGCGCGACCAGGCCGCGCGTATGGCCGTCGAGTTCATCGAGCGTGAGCGCGCCTTCGCCCTTCGGCGAGCGCATTTTCATGCGCGTGATCAGGTGGCAGAGATTGCGGTAGCCCTCGGCCGATTCGCAGAGGACGGGAAGCAACCAGGTTGAAGCACGGCCGTTGCCCTCGCGTGTATCTAGAACAGAACGTCGCAGACTCGGGGCTTCGTCCGACCTACCTGTCCCCGTCCTTCCCGCCCCTCCGGCCCCATCGATCGTCAGTTCCGCCCCGATGATCGGTTTGATGCCGGCAGCCTTCGCTGCCTTATGGAAGCGCGGCGCGCCGTACAGCCCATCGCGATCGAGAAGAGCGAGCGCCGGATACTCGAGTTCGGCCGCGCGATCCACAAGCGCTTCGGGAAGCGACGCGCCCTGCAGAAAGCTGAACGCCGACGCGGTGTGGAGTTCGATGTACGACGCCGCCACGGAGACACCGCGTCAATCGACGATCGCGTCGATGAACCACCGATCGGTGTCTCGATCGCGGAACACGCACGTACACCGCGCCATCGGCGAGGGCGACATCCCATTCGTCTCGATTGAAGGCGTGCGAATCTTCTTTACCTTCTCGCGGGGCCCCACCCCCGCTCCACCAGTCTCCTGATACGCGCCATGGGCCGGCGGCGCGGATCACGGCGCCGCCCGTGAAACCACGGCGATCCGTTGTGACGCGCACGGGACGGTCGTCGTGCACGACGACGCGAGCAGGAACCGGACGGCGGCAGCGGCGAAGAGCAGAGGCGAGAGGACCGTTTTCTTCTCTGCGATCTCTGCGCTCTCCGCGATTGATTTCATCGACGGCAAAGGATTTCATCGCGAACGCACCAGGGCGGTACCAGTCGACCGTCGCCGGCGCGCCCACGCGGTCCTGCCCCATCACCGCGCCGAGCCGCGCAATCAGCGTCGACAACTGTTCTGGCGTCGGATGCGCGCGCGTGTAGAGCGTGTGCTGCAGCACGCGGCCCGGTGTCGGGTCGACCACGACGGTGACGCGATCGATCGCTGCGCCCGGCGGATGCGATTCCAGATCGAGCAGCGCGAGCGTGCGGAGCGTGCGCACGTCGCGCATCGGCGTCGGCAGCTCGAGGCGCCGCGCGTAGATCTCGCGCGTGACCAGCCGCAAGATCACGTGCAGGACGGCGGCGCCGCGATCGCGCCGCTCCAGGCGCGTCGAGAGCGGCTCGAGCACGCGCGTCAGCACGAACGACAACGGCTCGAGCCCTTCGATCGGCCATTCGAGCTCGAGCGAAAACTCGAAACGCTCTTCCTCGAGCGTCGGAATCAGCGGGCGAACGTCTTCGCCGCGCGCGGTCGCCTGCCATATGAGCGCCGCGCGGCCAAACCGCGAGACGAGATCGGCCGCGGGCAGCGCGGCCAGGTCGCCGAGCGTACGGATACCCCAACGTTGAACCGCAGAGATCGCGGAGCTCGCAGAATTCTTGTGATCCAATTTTTTCGGCGCGCTCAGCGTGCTCGGCGGTTGATGAGTCGTGTCTATTTTTTCGAGAATGCTGATCGGGATCGCGGCCACTGCGGCGGCTTCTTCGCCGTGCGGAACGATGGTGAGCCCGGGACGCGCCAGCGCGAGGATCATCGCCGCGGTGCGCGTGCCGGCAACGGCAACGTGCGCGCGAATACCGCGGTCGGCCGCCGCCCGCCGGAGCTCGTCGCCGATCGCCTGCGCCGGCCCGAGCAGCCGGGTCAAGCCGCTCACATCAATGGACACGAGATCGTCGCGATCGATCTCGAACCGCGGTGAAAAATCCTGCGCGATGATCGCCAGACGCCCACTTTCAGCGGATTCGATGCGCTGCGACTCCGCGATCGGCGGCTGATACAAGCAGGCATAAAGGGCTGACGACGACGGCGCCACGTGAGAATCAACCAACATGCGCCGGCCCGGCGATGAATGGCGTCGATGGCGCTGCCGTCGTGGCGAATGCCACCGGCGCATCGTCCTGTCGGTGTGTTCGCGCGCGCAGCACGCGCGCCTCCGCATCGATCCCCGTGAACAATCGCCGGCCGAAGCTCGCGTCGCGGCTGCCAAGGCGCACCGTCAGCCCCGCCGAGCTCCGCGCCATCGGCTCCGATCCGATCAGCACGCACACGGTCTGGCTGCCTTCGACCATGCGCTGAAGCCGCAGCCACGTCGTAAACGGCAGCTGCCTGAGCGCGATCGGCGGCGCGTCTGCGACATCGAGGGCGACGACGCCGAAATTTCCGGCTTGCAGCACGAGCGCCATCGCGCGGATCACCTGCTCGAGCGCGCGCTGGTTCACGTCGCGGCCAAAGCCCGGGTTCGGCACGACATGCCCGCGGACCCACAGCAGGCGATCGAGGTGCACGCCGGCGGCCGCGGCCGATTCCACATCGAGCATATCGAGGGCGTCGATGAGCGCAACCAGCTCCCCGCGCGCGGTGGCTGCCGCGAGCGTCTGCAAGAGGACGCTCGTGCGGGCCGACGACCGCGGACCGACGAGCTCTGACAGATGACCGCGCGGGAACCCGCCTCCCAGCCGCGCGTCTAACGCGGGGACGCCGCTCGTCGCGATCGCGCCATCGTCGGATGGGTCGAGCGTCGGGATCGCGCTGGTGAGGGTGCGATCGAGTTTGCGGATGCGGAGCAGGGTTTCGAGATCGGCGCGCGCGAGGGTGGGCATGCTGTTTCGCCTTTTTTTCGCCTGTCGAGCGAACTATAGCGCACGCGCGGAATGCGGATCAAGCCCGAGAGTGAGGTAAGATACCTTCTCGGTCCGACAGCAGGACTAAAGTCCTGCGCCACATCTATTTAGGTCATCTACTCAGGTCCCTATTGGCTGACACGATCCAAGCTGAGGCTATCCCCTCCGCCGCTCCAGTGGTCTTCGGATCGCGCGCCGCCGGCCGAATGCTGGCCGCGTTCACTTACCGCGATTTTCGCGTGCAGTGGTTCGGCGCATGTTCGTCGAGCATCGGCACCTGGACGCAAATCACCGCACAGAACTGGCTCGTTCTTTCGCTGACCGGCTCGGCGTTTTTCCTCGGGCTCGACGCGTTCCTCCAACAGCTGCCGATCATGCTGTTCACGCTGATTGGCGGCGTCCTCGCGGATCGGCGCGACCGGCGCCGGACACTCCTGGCGTCGCAGTACGTGCAGATGTCGACGGCGGCGATCCTCGGCGTGCTCGTCTATTTCGACCTCGTCAAGATCTGGCACATCCTGCTGCTGTCGTTCACGACCGGTCTCGCGCAGGCGTTCGGCGGCCCCGCCTATCAGTCGCTCATCCCATCGCTCGTCGACAAAAAAGATCTGCCCAATGCCGTCGCGCTGAACTCGATTCAGTTCAACGTCGCGCGCGTGCTCGGGCCGCTGCTCTTCGGCTGGACGCTGTGGCTCGCCGGCAAGGGCGGCCTCAACGATCAGAAGTCGATGGCGCTGTGCTTCATCGTCAATTCGCTGTCGTTTCTCGTCGTCATCTATGCGCTCCTCTCGCTGCGCGTGAAGCACATCCCGCCGGCGAAGATCAACAGCATGCGGGACGAGATGCGCACGGGACTCTCGTACGTGAAGCATCAGGGAAGCCTCGTTGCGCTCATTGTTCTCGCAGCAACGACGACGTTCCTCGGCTTTGCGGTGTTGACGTTCCTGCCGATCTTCGCGCAGCGCGTCTTCCATGAAGGCGCCGGCACCTACAGTCATCTGCTCGCGTTCTCGGGCGCCGGCTCGGTCGTCGGCGCGCTGATCGTGGCGTGGCTCGGCAAGTTCAAGCGGATGGGGCTCACGGCGCTCATCACACAGGCGATTTACGGCGGCTTCATCCTGGCGTTCGCGATGTCGCACGTGCTCTGGCTGAGCGACATCCTGCTCTTCCTCACTGGCATGGCGCTGATGGTCGTGTTCTCCACCGTCACGTCGCTGATTCAACTGATCGCGCCGAACGAAATGCGCGGGCGTGTGATGAGCATCTACATGGTCGCCTTCCGCGGCGGCATGCCGCTCGGCAGCCTCGTGAGCGGCTACTTCGCGACGCTCATCGGTGCGCCGGTCGTCATCGGCGTCAACGGCGTCCTTCTCGTGATTGTCGCCGCATACTTTCTCGTGAAGAGCCACGGCGTCAGGGAGGCGTAGAGAAGTTCGAACTAGAACTGAGAACTGAGCCGCAACCAAAGCCGAGCGCGTGAGGACGCGCGAAGTAAATAAAGCTACACACCATGCTTCGAACAACCCGGATACTGACCGCCGTTCCGTTGGTGTTGCTTGCCGCCGCGACACTCATCGCCCAGGCCCGGCCGCAGCCGGGCGTGAAGCTGTCGCTCGACGAGCTCAAGGCGCAGATGTTTCACGTCAGCGCCGGACAACGACTCAAGCCGAAGACGTGGCCGAACGGTGCGCGCGTCGCGGTCGGCCTGAGCTTCGACGTGGACAACGCCAGCGCGAGCCTCGCCACGGGCGACCTCCTCTCGGAATCGATTTCACGCGGTGAATACGGCGCCGTCGATGGCCTTCCCCGCATCCTGCGTCTCCTCGACAAGCACAATCTCCCCGCCTCGTTCTTCATTCCGGCGGTGAGCCACCTGCTGCATCCGAAAATGATTCCCGCGATTCTCGCGAGCGGCCGCCACGAAATCGGCGTCCACGGCTGGATTCACGAGCACTTACCCTCCGTGAACGACAAGGCCGCCGAAGCGGACATGCTGAGGCGCGCGATCGAGACGCTCACGAACGCCCTCGGCAAGAAGCCAGTCGGCTACCGCGCGCCGTCGTGGCAGTTCAGCCAGTTCACCATGGAGCAGGTGAAGGCCGCTGGTTTTCTGTACGACAGCAGCCTCATGGCGAGCGACGACGCGTACGAAATACTGCTCGATGGCAAACCGACCGGCGTCATCGAGCTCCCGATCGAACGCATCGTCGACGATTTCCCGTACTACGGCGGCGCGACCAACGGCGGCCTGCCGAGCCCTGACGATGTCGAGAAAGTGTTCCAGTCCGAGTTCGACGTCGCCTACGAGGAAGGCGGTCTGTTCATTCTGACGATGCACCCGCATATTACGGGACATCGCTCGCGCGTTGCCGGTCTCGAGAAGCTGATCGTGCACATGAAATCGAAGCCCGGCGTCTGGTTTGCGACGCACGAACAGATCGCGCGCTATCTGAAGACGCAGCGCGCCGACTGAGGCATCACGACCGAAGCGCTCTTGTTGCGCACTCGCAGTTTTGTGATTCAATAGAGCTGAGTTGCCACTGCTCGAACTCGTCACCAGCTCCGGTCTCGGATCGCTCCTCGGCATGCGTCACGCGCTCGAGCCCGATCATCTCGCGGCGGTGTCGACGCTCGTCACGCGGGAGCGCGGCGGCTACAAGGCGGCGCTCCTCGGCGCGTGCTGGGGCATCGGCCACACGTGCTCGCTGCTTGCGGTCGGCATCGTGCTGGTGGCGCTCCGCGCGGAGATGCCGGTGCGGGTCGCAGATCTCTTCGAGTTCTTCGTGGCGATCATGCTGGTCGGCCTCGGCGCGCGCGCAATCTACGTGGCGGCCTGCCAGGGAACGACGGGGCCGACGCACAGCCATCATCATGGCCGGACGATCCACACCCATGCCGGCGTCCCCGCGCATGTGCACATCCGCCATTGGACGCTCGCGCGGCGGCCGCTGCTCGTCGGCGCGGTGCACGGTCTGGCCGGCAGCGGCGCGCTCACGGCGCTCGTGCTCACCACGCTGCCGTCGATGGCGGCGCGGATCACGTATATGGCGCTGTTTGGATTGGGTTCGACGATCGGGATGGCGGCGCTGTCGGGACTGCTCGGATGGCCGATTGCGCGCATGGGATCGCACCAGGCGGTGGCGCGCGCCGTGTCGGTGCTGGTCGGCGGCCTGTCCGTTGCGCTCGGACTGGCATGGGGTTATCCCTTCATTTCACATCTATTGTCCAACTGACGGGCAACGACGCCGGGATGAAGCACACCTTGTCGTCGCACGCCTGGTAGTCGACTTTTCCCACCACCGTTAGTTTCGTTCCAGGTTTCGTGGATTTCGCAATCGTCACGTCTTCCGTCAGCCGGAACGGCTTCTGAAACACCGGCACCGATTCGCCATCGAACGCCAGCATCTCAGACTTTGGATAAACGACCGCGCCGGCCGTTACGTCCGGCCGCGGAGCGAGCGTGACGGCGATCGGCTGATAGTCTTTCGCGCCGGGCGCATACACATGGATACCCGCGTCGGGCACGACGTCGATGGAGAGCGTCAATTTCGCGCCCGCCTTCACCGAGGCTGTGCTCGGACCCGTCGCGACAGTGATGTGCTGTTTCGGGGCGAGGAGAGCCAGCAAGCTGGCGATGAGCAATAGCACCGTAACAATTGTACCGCTTTGCGACGACCGTTCGTCGCGGAAAGCAACGCGGGCATCGAACGGTATCGCGTGACGGATGCGGCCGGCATTGGTATTTCCTTTTGCCTTTTGCCTTTTGCCTTTTGCCTTTTGCCTTCAACTAAGATTGCTCCGTGACCGGACGCATCGTGGTCGTCGAGGACGACCCGGACATCTCGGAGTTGGTCGGACGCTACCTCGAAAAGGCGGGCTATCAGACCGAGCGAATCTCCTCAGGGCGCGACGCGTTGCAGGCGATCGTCGCGCGGCCCCCTGACCTGGTCGTCCTGGATCTGATGCTGCCGCAAATGGACGGCCTGGAGATCTGCCGCACGCTGCGCGCCAACGCGAAGACGTCCGACATTCCAATCGTCATGCTGACGGCGCGCGGCGACGAATCGGAGCGCATTGTCGGCCTGGAACTCGGAGCCGACGACTACCTCGCCAAGCCGTTCAGCCCAAACGAGCTCGTCGCGCGTGTGCGCGCGCTGTTTCGCCGCGCCAAACGCGGAATGGCCGCGAGCGATACGGTGCAGTACGCCGGGATCCTGATCGACGCCGGCAAGCACGTCGTGTCGTCCGATGGGCAGGAGGTCACGCTGACGGCGAAGGAATTCCTCCTGCTCCAGTACCTCCTCGAGCATCGCGGCCGCGTGCTGTCCCGGGACGTGCTGCTGACCGACGTCTGGGGATATCGCTACACAGGCGGCACGCGAACAGTCGACGTGCACGTCCGGCGGCTCCGCGAAAAACTTCCCGTCCTGACCGACGCCCTGGTTACGGTGAAGCAGTTCGGCTACAAGCTGCAGGATCCGCCGCCGCGATGAGAGCCGCGAGCTTCAAGAACGCGCTGTTCCTCGCCGCGTTCGGCGCGGCGGTGATTGCGCTGATGGTCGCCGGCACGCTCTTCGCGACGGCGATGCGGCGGCAGGCCGACGAGCGCATCGAGCAGACGCTCATCGCCGAAGCCAAGCTCGCGGCGGAGGCGCTCGGCCGCTCCGCCGATGGTCCTGGTGCGAATGCCTCGGTCGCAGAGCTCGACGAAGAGGCCGACCGGATCGGCGCGTCGATAGGCGCCCGGGTGACGCTGATCGGCGCCGACGGCGTCGTCCGAGGCGATTCGGCAGAGTCGCTGGCCGGCGTCGCGGCGATGGAGAACCATGGCCAGCGCCCGGAAATCGTCGCGGCGATGCAAAGCGGACTGGGAATCGCGCGGCGTTACAGCGCCACGCTGAAGATCGAGATGCTGTACGTCGCGGTGCCGGTGCGGCATCCCTCTGTGGCATTCGTGCGCGTCGCGCTGCCGCTCAGCGACGTGCGGCATCAGCTCCGCACGATCATCACGACGACGCTCTCAGCCCTCGCGGTGGCGCTCGCCGGCGGCGCGGCAATCGCGTGGTTCTTCGCGGCACGGATCGGCAGGCGCGTCGAAGCTTTCGCCGCTGTCGCGCGCCGTTACCGGGCGGGTGACCTCGCACCCCCGCTGCTCGAGTACGGCGACGACGAGCTCGGAACGGTCGCAAGAGCGATGGACCAGTCCGCTCAGGAACTGGGCCGCCGACTGGCGGAACAGGCGCGCGACCGTTCTCGAATGGAAGCGATTCTGAGCGGCATGGTCGAAGGCGTCATCGTCGTCGATCCGCACGGCCGACTCCAGCTGGCGAACGAGGCGGCGCAACACATGTTGAAGCTCGACGCGCTGGCTGTCGGCCGGCCGTATGTCGAGACGATTCGCCACCCTGCCGTCGCCGAACTGCTCGGCTCGGCGCTCGTCGGGCGCAGTCCTGGCGCGCTCCAGCTTTCGCCGCCCCGCGATCCGTCGCGCACGATCATGGCGAGAGCGGCGCCGGCCATCGAAGGCGCCGCGCACGGCGCGGTGCTCGTGCTGCACGACATCACGGAGCTGCGTCGAGCGGATCAGATTCGGCGCGACTTCGTGGCGAATGTGTCGCACGAACTTCGCACGCCGCTCACCGCCATCCGCGGCTACGTGGAGGCGCTCTCCGACGGCGACGCCTCGGAGGCAGACGGCCGCCAGTTTCTCGAAATCATCGCGCGGCAGACACGGCGCATGGAGCGCATGGTCAGCGACCTGCTGCGGCTCGCGCGTCTCGACGCGGGACAGGAAACGCTCGACATCGTGCGGTGCGACACGCGTGCGCTTCTCGATTCGGTGATCGGCGATTTGACACAGTCGCTCGAGGGCCGGCAACAGCGCGTCGAGGTATCGGTCGCGCCGGGCGCGGAGACGCTGGACGCCGACCCGACAAAGCTCCACGACGCGCTTCGCAACCTCGTCGCGAACGCCAGCAGCTACTCGCCCGAGCGGAGCACGATTATCGTCGCCGCGATGCCACACAACGGGCGCATGTTGCTCTCCGTGTCCGACGAGGGACCCGGCATCCCGGATCAGGATCTGTCGCGGGTATTCGAGCGCTTCTACCGAGTAGACAAATCGCGCGCTCGCGATCCAGGAGGCACGGGGCTGGGGCTGGCGATCGTGAAGCATCTGACGGAGCTGCACGGCGGGCAGGTTCGCGCCGAGAATCGCGCCGACGGCGGAGCGACATTCACGATCGAACTGCCGACCGTCCCGGCGCTCAGCCCGCTCGGCTGAGCCGTCGCGTGATCTACAAGGCGCGCGGCTCAGTCCGCGCCGGCGAGCTTCAACACCATGTACGCCGCGGCGGCTATGGAGAAGGCCGCCGGAATGGTCAGGACCCACGCCCAGACGATCTGACCGGCGACGCCCCAGCGGACGGCGGACAAACGCCTGGTCGCCCCGACGCCGACAATCGCCCCCGTGATCGCGTGCGTCGTGCTCACGGGCACACCGATCAAGGTCGCCGTGAGGAGCGCGATCGCCGCGCCGGTCTCCGCCGCAAACCCGCCGACCGGCTGCAGCTTCGTAATCTTCGATCCCATCGTGTGGATGATGCGCCAGCCGCCGACGAGCGTGCCGAGGCCGATCGCCGTGTGCGCCAGGAGCACAACCCAGAACGGAATCTCGAACTTCTGAATGTACCCGGCCGCGAACAGCACGCCGGCGATGATCCCCATCGTTTTCTGGGCGTCGTTGGCGCCGTGATTCAGGCTGAAGAATGCCGCGGACAGAAGCTGGAGCCGGCGAAACCAGCGGTCGACGCGTGAGGGAGGCGTCCAGCGGAAAATCCAGAAGATCGCCGTCATCAAGCCAAGGCCGGCCACGAGACCAATGAGCGGCGACAGGAAAATGAAAATGATCGTCTTCGTCCAGCCGCTCGGGATGATCGCTGCGAAGCCGGCCTTCGCAACCGCGGCGCCAGCGTAGCCACCGATGAGAGCGTGCGAGGAGCTCGTCGGCAGGCCGAAATACCAGGTGATCAGGTCCCAGACGATCGCGCCAATCAGTCCGCCGAAGATCACCGCGAACGTCACGATGTGGACGTCGATCATGCCTGAGCCGACGGTTCTGGCGACGGCCGTGCCGAACGTAAACGCCGCGACGAAATTGAAGAACGCCGCCCAGATGACGGCTTTGCCCGGGGAGAGGACGCGGGTCGACACGACCGTCGCGATCGAATTCGCGGCGTCGTGGAACCCGTTGATGTAGTCGAAGAAGAGCGCGACCAGGATCAGCGCGACGACGATCCAGAACATCGCGCGTCAGCCGTGCTTGACGACGACGCCTTCGAGCACGTTCGCAACATCTTCGCAGCGATCGGTCGCGTCCTCGAGGAAGTCGAGCGTCTCTTTCCACTTCATCACGACGATCGGATCTTTCTCGTCGTCGAAGAGGCGGCTGACCGCCTGCTGATGGGCGCGGTCGGCCTCGTTCTCGAGCCGATTGATCTCGATGGCGTGCGTCGCCACGCCTTTGTTCTGCTCGAGCGCTTCAAGCGCGAGCCGCACTTGATCCGTGCACGAGGTGATGATGTGGGCCAGCTCGCGGGCACCGAACCGGACTGTCTCGAGCCGGTAGAGGCGGACGAGCGATGCCGATGCGTCGATCGCGTCCATCACGTCGTCGAGCGACCGAGCGAGGGCGTGGATGTCTTCGCGGTCGAGCGGCGTCACGAAGGTCCGGTTGAGCCGCTGGATGATTTCGTGGGTGAGGAAGTCGCATTTGTGCTCGACTTCCTTGATCTCGTCGGCCTTGTCCCAGACGGGTCGGTCCGGCGCAACCATCTGCTCGAGCAGCCGGGATCCGCGCTTCAGCTCGTCGGCCAGCGCCTGAAAGTCGGTGTAGAACTTCTCTTCCCGCGGGATCAGGCGAAACGCCACAGCTCCTCCGTTCGGGGGATGTTACATCGGCGGGTGTACCATTTGCTAACGGCATGCCGGTGAACAACGAAGTGCTCGCGCTGATCCTCGGCGGCGGTCAAGGCAGTCGCCTGTTTCCGCTGACGCAGCTCCGATCGAAACCTGCGGTGCCGATCGGCGGGAAGTACCGGCTGATCGACATTCCGATCAGCAACTGCCTCCACGCGGACGTGCGGCGCATCTTCGTTCTCACGCAGTTCAATTCGGCGTCGCTGAACCGCCACATCTCACAGACGTACCGGATGGACCTGTTCAGCCCCGGGTTCGTCGAGATACTGGCCGCCGAGCAGACGCCCGACAATCCCGACTGGTTTCAAGGCACGGCGGACGCGGTGCGGCAGGCGCGCCGCCACTTCGAGCGATACGACGCCGACTACTACCTGATCCTCGCCGGCGATCATCTCTATCGAATGGACTACTGCGAGCTCGTCGATGCCCACGTCGATCGAAAAGCCGACATCACGATCGCGGCGCAGCCGGTATCGTCCGCCGACGCCACGGCGATGGGCATTTTCCGATTCGATCGATCGGGCCAGATCGTCGCCTTCGAAGAGAAACCGAAGGCCGAGCGCCTGCAGGAGATCGGCCAGAGCATTCCACCGAACGCGACATTCGCCGCCAACCTGCCCGAGAAACCATTCATGGCGTCGATGGGCATCTATGTTTTTTCGCGCGACGTCCTGCTCGACCTTCTCGCCAACAACGCCGAGAAGGATTTCGGCCGCGAGATCATCCCGGGCGCGTTGGGACGTTTCCGCGTCAACTCCTATCAATTCCGCGGGTACTGGGCCGACGTCGGCACCGTCGAATCGTTCTACGACGCGAACGTGATGCTCACGAGGCCCGGCGCGCCGTTCAAGTTCTACGATCCCCGGCGGCCCGTGTACACGCATCCGCGGTTTCTGCCCGGCTCGCGCGTGGGTAACTGCATGCTGCACGACGTGATCATCTCGGAAGGGTGCTATCTCGAGGAGTGCCGGATCGATGGCTCGATCGTCGGCATCCGGACGAACATCCAGGCCGGCACGACCATCCGGAGCTCAGTGCTGCTCGGCGCAGACTTCTATGATGCGGACGACGATGTGCCGGCGAGAGGGAACAATCCGCGGCTCGGCATCGGCAGGAATGTCGTGCTCGACCGGGTCATCGTCGACAAAAACGCGAGGATCGGCGACGGCGTCGAGCTCGTGAACTCTGCGGGCGTCCAGCATGCGGACGGACCAGGCTATTACATCCGCAATGGTGTGATCATCGTTCCGAAGGACGGGATCATCCCTGCGGGTATGAAAATATGACTCAGCCGTAGCGGCTACATGGCGTAAACAGCGGGTTTATGCGACGTACGTGAACTTCTTGCCTTAGCGCTGAGTTGTAATTCCGGTCATATCGCAGCGTCTGATCTTTATCCGACGAAAAGCCTCCAGTATTTCAGCTGGTCCGTCCCTTGCTCAGGCGCTGAGCACACCCATCCCTGGTCTGTGGAGCGACGTTTTGACTAAATGCCGGCTGGTTGTCCTCTTGTTCTGCGCGTGCGTCGTCAACGCGATTTCGAGCGATGCAGCGACAACACTGGTTCCGAGCGGCGGTGATTTGCAGGCGGCGCTCAACGCGGCGCAGCCGGGCGACACGATCCTGCTGCAGGCCGGAGCCACGTGGACCGGCACCTTCAAGCTTCCGGTCAAAAGCGGCACCGCCGCGATCACTATCCGCTCTTCGGCGGCGGATTCGTTGCTGCCCCCCGCCGGGACGCGGATCACGCCGGCCTACTCCAGCCACCTCGCCAAAATCCGGTCGGCCGCGCGCGGCGGCGTCGCGATTACGACCGCGACCGGCGCCAGCAACTGGCGACTCATGTTCCTCGAAATCTCGCCCGCTGATCCGACCGCAAGCGTGAACCTCGTGGAGTTCGGCGTCGCACTGGCGAGCCAGAGCACGCTTTCAGCCGTGCCGCAGCATCTGGTGCTGGACCGCTGCTACGTCCACGGCGATGCGAGCTTCGGACAGCGCCGCGGCGTCGCGCTGAACAGCGGCGACACGCAGATCATCAACTCATACTTTTCGGATTTCAAAGCCGTTCAGCAGGACACGCAGGCGATCGGCGGCTGGAACGGGCCCGGGCCGTTTCTCATCGAGAACAACTACATCGAAGCCGCGGGTGAAAACGTGATGTTCGGCGGCAGCGATCCGAACATTCCGAACCTGGTGCCGAGCAACATCGTGATCCGGCGCAATCTGATCACCAAGCCGCTGGCGTGGGTCACGCAGTCGTGGACCGTCAAGAATCTGATCGAGCTGAAGAACGCGGCCAACGTGACGATCGAAGGCAACACGATCGAGAACAACTGGGCGGCCGGACAGCAAGGTTATTCCGTCGTATTGACGCCGCGGAATCAGTACGGCACCGCGCCCTGGTCGGTCGTGAAAAATGTGACCGTGCGCAATAACGTGATTCACCACGTGGCCGCGGCGTTCAACATCCTCGGATACGACAACCTCGCGACCAGCCAGCAGACGGCGAACGTCGTCATCTCGAACAACCTGGTCTACGACGTCAGCAACGCCTATCACACCGCGAGCCAGACGGCGAATGGCATCCTCGCTGTGATCGGCGCAGGGCCGAAGGACATCACGTTCGATCACAACACGGTCGACAACAACGGCACGACCGCGATTTCGTTTTACGAGGGCACGACGCCGAGCGGTTTCGCGGTTCACGGATTCGTGCTGACGAACAATTTCCTGCGCGACAACAAGTACGGCGCGGTGAACGGCGCCGATTCGAGCGCCGGCATCCCCACGCTGACGATGTACGCGCCGAGCGCGGACGTCCGCGGCAACGCGATCGGCACGGCCAATCCGAAGGCGTATCCGACAGGCAACGACATCATGACGATCTCGGCGTGGCTCGCGAACTTCGTGAGCCCGAGCGCGGCGAACTACAAGCTCGTCTCCGGCAGCCCGGAGGCGAACGGTGGCATCGATGGAAAGGACGTCGGTGTCGATTTCGCGGCGCTCGCGGCCGCCATGGCCGGATCGAGCCCCGTATCTCCCCCACCCTCGTCCGGACCGACACCGTTCTCCGGCACACCCACGGCGCTCCCCGGTACGATTGAGGCGGAAAACTACGACCTTGGCGGCCAGGGCGTCGCGTACTCCGACACGACGGCCGGCAACAGCGGCGGCGCGTATCGACACGACGATGTCGACATTCGTACGACCACTGATTCGAGCGGCGGTTACAACCTGAAGTCCGTGCGCGCCGGTGAATGGCTCGCCTATTCGGTCAACGTTGCGAGCGCCGGCACCTACTCGGTCGCTCTGCGGGTCGCATCGAGCGGCGGTGGCGGCACCGTGCATCTCACCGTGGATGGCGCCAACGTCACTGGCTCCATGGCGCTGCCGAATACGGGCAGCTGGGATACCTGGCAGACCGTGACGAAGACCGGCGTCGCCTTCCCTGCCGGTGCGCACCTGCTGAAGCTCGTCATCGACGCGAACGGATCTGCGGGCACCGTCGGCCGACATCAACTGGATCAAGGTGTCCACGACATCCAGCACGAGCTCGACTCCCTTCACGGGGACAGCCGTCGCCTTGCCGCGCAAGATCGAGGCTGAAGACTACGACAAGGGCGGCGAAGGCGTCGCGTATCACGATACGACGGCCGGCAACAGCACCGGGCTATATCGGGCCGACGGCGTCGACATCCAGACCACGACGGATACGGGCGGCGGCTACAAGGTGAAGACCGCCGTGGCTGGAGAATGGTTGAATTACTCGGCGTCGGTGGCAACGGCCGCGACATTCACCATCAGCGCTCGCGTGAGCTCGAGCGGTGCCGGCGGCACTTTTCACTTCGAGGTCGACGGCGTCAACAAGACTGGGACGCTGACCGTGCCGAACACCGGCGCCTGGGAAACGTGGGCGACCGTGAGCAAGAGCGGGATCGCGATCCCAGCCGGGTCGCACGTGATCCGCCTGGTGCTCGACAGCAATGGATCCTCGACCGGCATGACCGGCAACTTCAACTGGTTCACCGTGCAATAGCGCGGCGAGTGCCACTGAGGGAGCGTCGGACGCCGGGAGCAGAGCACGGGTTGGCTGGGGAGCCGCAGTGTTCCCTGGCGTCCGCGGCTCCCTCAGTAGCACTCGCGCCGCATGGACTACTTCCGCGCGCCAGTCTGGTAACCGAGCGCAGCCACTTCGACCTGATATTCGTACTTGGCGGACGCCTGCTCGAGCTCGGCGTTGGTCTTGTTCAATTGCGCCTGACTGAGCTCGACGATCGAGCTCAGTCCCAGGTTGTAGCGCGACTGTGCGAGGTCCAGCGCCTGCGCCGCTTGATCGAGCAACTGATTGGTGAGATCGAGACGTTGAAACGCGGTGCGCGCATTGAGCCACGCCACATTGACGTCGCGGGCGACCAGATTTTCCAGCCGCCGCACCCGCGCCGTTGACGCCTGCGCGCGATACAGCGCTTCCGCATGCCGCGCCGCAAAGAGATTCCCGTTCATGATCGGCACGTTGACGTTGACGGCGGCGGCGGCATAGCGGTCGTTGATGCCGGCCTGATGGTACGGCGTGACGCCGAAGCTGCCCACTGCGGATACCGAAGGCAAAAACAGGTCGCGCTCAGCGTCGGCCAGTTTCGCCGCCGATTCAGCGGTGAAGCGCGCCTCGACGAGATCGGGCCGCTCGCGCAACGCCTGATCGAGCATCGGGCCGACCTCGACCGCCGGTGCGGCGGGAAGCGGCTGGTCCGATACGGCATACGCGACGGGCCGCTGCAGCCCGATGGTCTCGGCCAGCGCCGCGAAAGCACGGTCTGTCTCGTTGCGGGCCTGAACGAGCAGCAGCTGCGCGGTGGAGAGATTCACACGCGCGAAGCTCAAATCGAGGCCCGATTTCAACCCGCTCGCGGCGAGCGCCGTCACCTGATCGACGACGACTTGCCGCGCGTTCACGGTCTCCTGCGCGACCCGTTGAACCGCTTGCGACCGCAGGACGCCGAAATACGCGCGATCGACATCGAACAGCACGCTGGCGCGTTCGGTCAACACGCCGGCGTCGCGCGCCTGCGCGTTCAGCGACGAGCTCTGCACCAGCGCTCGCGTCCGCCCGAAATCGGTGACCAGCTGGCCGACGCTGATCCCCGTCGCGAACCGATCGTAGATGATGGGGTTGTTCAACCCGCCGGCGGCGATCCGGCTGCCGTTTTCTGCGTCCGCGCCCGTGATGCTGCCAAACGCCGTCGGAAAATACGCAGAGCGCGTCTCGCGCACGGCCTCGCGCGCAGCCCGCAGGCCGAACTGCGCGGCCTGAATCTCCGGATGGTTCTTGAGGGCTGTCTGCTCGGCGTCCTGGAGAGACAGCGGCGCAGGACTCTGCCCCTGGATCGGCATCACTCCGGCGACTAGCAGCGAGGCTATCACCAAGGCGCGACAAGACCGGATCACTCCGTCACCTCCCGCGGCGTCAGCCGCTGACGTCTGTAGACCAACAGATACGCAGCCGGCACGATGAAGACGGTGAGGAGGACGGAGACGGCGAGGCCGCCGATAATCGCCCGTGCGAGCGGCGCATACGCCTCGCTCCCGGTGCCGAGCTTCAGCGCCATCGGAATCAGGCCGAACACCGTGGCCAGCGAGGTCATCAGAATCGGTCGCAGGCGGATGCGGCAGGCGTTCACGACCGCGTCGAGGAGCGGCATGCCGTCTTCCTCGAGCCGGTGCGTGAAGTCGACGATCAGGATGCTGTTCGAGACGACCATGCCGACCATCATCAGCACGCCCATGAGCGATTGCACGTTCAGCGTCGTGCCTGTGAGGAACAGCGCGAGCAGCACGCCGGTGAGACCGGTGGGCACGGCGAGCAGAATCAGCCCAGGGTCCGTAAAGGAGCGGAACTGCGCGACGAAAATCAAATACAGCAGCACGAGCGCCAGAATCAGGCCGAGCGCAAAACTTCGGAACGAGGCGCGCATGCCTTGCACCATGCCCCGCATCGCGACACGGACGCCGGCCGGCCGCGTCGTGGATGCGATCAGGCGGTCGATGCCGGCGGCGAGCGAGCCGAGGTCCTCGCCGATCGGGTTCACGTAGATATCGATGACCCGCTGAATCTGATAATGGTCGACTTCGGTCGGCGATTTGAGCGACGTGATTTTGGTGACGGCGTCGAGCTCGGTGGGCGCGTTGAGGCGCGCGGCATGCAGCGGCATATCGCGCAGATCGAGCATGTCCTTCACGCGGCCTTCGGGATATTGCACCGTCAGCAGATAGTCGTTGCCGCTGTTCGGATCGACCCAATAGCTTGGCGCGATCATCGAGTTGGATGTCAGCGCGGTAATCACGTTGTCCACGACCTCGCGCTGATCGAGGCCCAGCAGCGCCGCCCGCTCGCGATCGATGTCCAGCCGCAGAGACGGATAGTCGATGTCCTGCGGGATGTACACGTCGCTCACATTCGGCAACGTGCGGATATCGGCCGCGAGCGTTGCGGCGGCACCGAATGTCCTCTCGATGTTGGAGCCGCTCAATTGCACGTCGATCGGCGCCGGCAGGCCCTGATTCAGCACAGCATCGACCATTCCGCCGGATTGAAAGTAGGCGCTCAGACGCGGCAGCTCGGTCGCGATCGCCTGCCGCGTCCGGTTCATGTACCTCGTAGCTGCCGATGCGATGCCCTTCTTTGAGCGCCACCTGCACGGTCGCGGTGTGCGGGCCGGCATTGCTCGTGTAGATGGACGAAAAGCCAGGCTGCACGCCGATGTTGGACGCAATCAGATCGAGATCTTCCGGCAGCACGATTTTGCGCACCAGCGCTTCGACCCGACCGACGTCGGCCGACGTCAGCTCGATGCGTGATCCGGTCGGCGACTTCAGATTGATCACGAATTGACCGGCGTCGGTTCGAGGGAAGAACGCAACGCCCAGAAATGGATAGAGGATCAGGCTGACGAGAAACAGCCCGGTGATCCCGGCAATCACCAGCCGCGGGCTCACGAGCGCCGTGCGCACGCGCCGCTCGTACCACACGAGCAGCCGGTTGAAGCGATCGGCGAACGACGCGTTGAACCGCGCGCCCCACGACCGCCGGCGCGCCTGCTCGCCCGGCGCGTGGCCCGCACCGTGGCCGCCTTTCATCAGCTTCGCGCAGAACAACGGGACGACCGAGCATGCGACGAAGTACGAGGCGACGAGCGACAGTACGACGGCGAGCGCGAGCGCGGAAAACAGAAACCGGCTCACGCCGTACAAGAACATCACGGGGAAGAACACAACAGAGCTCGTCAGCGTCGCGGCGAGGACCGCCATGGTGACTTCCTCTCCGCCTTTCTCGGCGGCCACTTCCGGCGACTCTCCCATCTCGAGATGACGGAAGATGTTCTCGAGCACGATCACCGCGTTGTCGATCAGCCTGGAGAAGACGAGCGCCAGCCCGGCCAGGATCATCGTGTTGATCGAGCTGCCGCCGAAATACAGCAGGATGAACGCGGCCAGCGCGGACAACGGAATCGACAGAAACACGGCCGCGGTCGCGCGGAGACTGCCCAGGAAGACGAGCACCATCAACGCGGTGAGCACGAGTCCGGTGCCCCCCTCCTCGAGCAGCGTTTCGATCGCGCGCTTCACGAAGAGCGACTGATCGAACACGACGGACGCGACGAGCTGCGCGGGCACGTCCACCAGGCGGCCGACGAGATCCTTGACGCCGTCGACCACCGAAATCGTATTCGTGTCGCCGCCCTGCTTCATCACCGGCAGGTAGACCGAGGGCTGGCCGTCGACCTTGACGACGTTCACCTGAATCTGATGGCCGTCTTCCGCGCGACCGACGTCGGCGACCCGCACCACCGATTGCCCGACCGTCTTCAACGGAATCTGATTGATCTCGTTGATGGTCCTGAACTGGCTGTTCGTGAAGATCGTGTAGTCGTACGGGCCGAGCTTGACGTCTCCCGAAGGCAGAATCAGGTTCGCGTTGTTCACGGCGCGAACGACGTCCATCGGGCTCATCTCGTACGCGTGCAGCTTCGAAGGATCGACGTAGACCATGATCTGTCGGTACTTGCCGCCAAATGGCGGCGGGATCGAGGCGCCCGGCACGGTGGCGAGCTGGTTCCGCACGGTGAACTGGCCGAGATCGCGCAGCGCCGTCTCGCTGAGCCCTTCGCCTTTGAGCGTGATCAGGCACACCGGCAAGCTCGACGCGTCGAACTTCTGCACGATCGGCGGCAAGGTGCCGGGCGGCAGGCGACGAAGGTCGGCCATCGCGAGATTGGATATTTCGTTGACGTCGGAATCGGAGTCGGTGCCGGGCTGAAAGAAGACTTTGATAATGCTGACGCCAGGCAGCGATCGCGACTCCATGTGGTCGATGCCCGCGCCGAGCGTGAAGAACCGCTCGAACCGGCCGGTGATGTCGGTCTCGATCTGCTCGGGCGGCATGCCGCTGTAGAAGGTCGCGACGACAACCTGCGGAATATTGATCGCGGGAAACAGGTCGACCGGCATCCGGGCGAGGCTCGTCACGCCGATCACCATCACCATCAGGCAGATGACGACAATGAGATAAGGGTTGCGGATGGAAAAGCGGGACATTACGACTTCCCCTCCGGCGTGAGCGACATATCGACCTTGGGGGTCACGGTCGTGCCCGGCCGCAACTGGCTGCGGCTTCCGACAACGACCATGTCGCCCTCGTTCAAACCGTTCACGATTTCGACGCGGTCTGGCGTCTCGAGGCCAAGCCGCAGGTCGCGCCGCTCGATTCGTCCGCCGTTCACGACCAGCACGCTCGCCTTGTCGTCCGCGCGATCGAGCGCCTGCACGGGCACCGTCAGCACGCCGTGGGTGCGCTCGAGCGCGATCGACGCGTAGGCATACATGCCTGGCACGAGGGTCAAATTCGCGTTCTGCACGTCGACCTCGGTCTCCATCGTGCGCGTCTCGGGATTCGACCTTGCCCGCAAATCGCGCGATGACGCCGGGAAACGACCGGGCGAGCGATTCAACGCGAACCTCGACCGGCTCGCCGAGCCGGATGTGCGAGACCGCCGACTCGGGCACCTGGATAATCAGCCGCAGCCGGTCGTTTTCCGACAGCTGCACGACCGGCATCGTCTGGGTCTGCGAAGAGGTGCCGGCCTGAATCATCGCGCCGGTGTCCGCATAGCGGTGGGTGATCACGCCGGCGAACGGCGCCGTGATGCGCGTGTACTCGAGCAGCGTATGCGTCTTGTTCGCGGTAGCCTTCGACACCGCCAATTGCTGCTCGGCCGCCGCGACCGCAGCCTTCGCGGTCGCCACCTGCGCCTCCGCCCCACGATCGCGCGCTGTCGCGTCGTCGATGTCCTGCTGCGCGACGAGATTCGGCCGTTCTTTGATGACGGCGGACAGCCGCTCGGCGGCGAGGTGCGCGACCTGGTGGGCCGACTGCGCGCGATCGAGATCGGCGTGCGCCCGGTTGATCTCTTCCGTGCTCCGTCTGATAACGGCTTCGTCCTGCTGGACATCGTCCAGCAGCTCGGGGATCTCGAGCACCGCGAGCACCTGCCCCGCCTTCACACGGTCGCCGACGTCGACGTAGATCTTCTTCAGATATCCCGCGACCTTGGCATGCACGTCGATTTGCTGAAAGGGACGGAACTCGGCCTCGAGTGTGAGCGTCTGCGAGAGGTCGGCGCGCGCCGCCTTCGCGACCGCCACTGCGGGCGCCGCCGCCGACGCGCTCGCAGCCGCGCGAGGTCCGGAACATCCGGCGACCGATATGGTCATCATCACCATCCAACACAGTGTCTTCATCGGTTCGCTCCGCCCCTGTATCCTTCAATGACCGACCGCAGCCGCTCCAGCGAGAAATCCGGCGCGCGACACAGCTCGATGATGCGGCGTTCCCGCGCGCGCATATCGGCGACGACTCGCGGAACGTCGCCGGCAATCGCCTCCGGAATGGAAATCACGCCGTGGCAGTCTGCGAGGAGCAGCGTGCCTGACGTGACCGGCAGGCCGGCAACGGTCACGGGCCCTCCGAAATCGACCATGTGCGTGAACCCGTGCGACGCAGTCGTTGAACCGGCGACAAGTTGCAATCGCGTCTGACGGACCGACGGGAGATCGCGGACGGCGCCATTGGTCAGATAGGCCGAACACTCGAGCGCTCGCAGAATGTTGGCGTGCACCTCGCCGAGAAACGCGCCGGCGCCCGGCCGGTCGTCGATGTCCTGCACGACGACGAAACGCGGCGCCGGGATGGTGGCGATGTAGGTCCACCAGTCGGTCCGGTCGTAGTAGGCGTGACCGATTGGCGGGGGCGTCGACGCGCGAATCCTCGCGGTGACGGCGTAGCCGGCCGTCGCCGGAAGATCAGCAAAGAGACAATGGACGCTGCCGTCCGTGAATCCCTCGTTTCGCAGGCGCACGTCGAATGTCTCGATGGCGTTCGCGACGCTGCACGTATCGAGCTGTTGAAACGCTTCGACTAGTCCAATCGCCGCCGGATCGCGCATGCTCGACTCCTTCGATCAACGGGAAGACGCACGAGCGCTCGCCGCCGTGGTTTCCAGTGCTGACCAGCGGCCGGCTTCAGCCGACCGCAACGTCCGCCGCACGCGGACGTGTACATCCTGTGAAAGGCTATGAGATGAGGACGGGAGAAGGAGGCGCGCGGAGCGGTCGTGCAGCCGCAATGAGAGGCGGAGACGGCAGCGGCTCGTCGGGCCGCCGTGCTAATTCGTCGCGTCGTTCGGGCGCGACGACTACGCAGGCCGTCGCGGGGAGCAGCTGTAAATCAGCCGACACGGTGACGCGTTCCGGCGCCGAATCCGCGCTCGTGCTGAAACCCGACGGTTCATGCCCGCTCGCAATGCACTTCAGATGCTGAGTCGCCCGCGTCAAAGCCGGCACCGACAGCACCAGCGTGAGAAGCAGGACGGCCTGAACCCGTCGAACGACAGCGTCGGACTTCATGTGTTGCGAAGTCCAATTATCTTATCACCTGGCTTGAAGACCTGCGAGTTTGCGGGTGGCCAGCCGGGCCAGGAGCGAGCAGATGAACACGATCGTCACCAGCACGAGCGCCCCGGCCCATGCCTGCCGATGCCAATCCGGGTATGGGGAAATGGCGTACGTGTACAGCTGGACGGTGATCGACGAAATCGGCTGCCGGAGGCTCGTCGTGAAGTATCGATTGTTGAACGACGTGAAGAGCAGGGGCGCCGTCTCCCCCGCGATGCGTGCGAGCGCGAGCACGACGCCGGTGACGATGCCGGGCAGCGCGGCCGGAAGGAGGACCGTGAACACCGCGCGAGCTCGCGTCGCACCGAGCGCCAGCGCGCCCTCGCGCAGCGTCCCTGGCACGAGGAGCAGCAGCTCCTCCGTGGTGCGCGCGATGATCGGAATCATCATGATGCCGAGTGCGAGCCCGCCGGCGAGCGCGCTGAACTGCCGGAACGGCAGAACGGCCACGCCGTAGGCGAACACGCCGATCACAATCGACGGCACGCCGTTCAAGGTATCGGCCGAAAATCGAACCGCCGCCGCCATCCGGCTGCCGGCGAACTCGGACATGTAAACGCCGCTGACGACGCCGATCGGAATGGCGAATAGCGATCCGAGGGACGTGAGCATCAGCGTCCCGACGATCGAATTGGCCATCCCGCCGCCGACCTCGCCCACGGGCTTCGGCATCTGAGTGAAGAACCCGACGTTGATCGCCGCGACGCCCTGGCTCACGACGAAGAACAGCACAAAGCCGAGCGGCACGAGTGCCAGCAGAACCGCCGATGCGCAGAAGGCGACGAAAAGCGACGACAGTAGCTTGCGGCGGCGCGTCCTCGTCATGCGGCTGCCTCGGCCGCGACGGGCGCCGGGGCGCTCCGGCTCGCGCTGCGCGCCATGCTCCAGATCAGCAGCCGCGACAGGCCGTTGACCACGAGCGTGATGATGAAGAGCACGAGGCCGATTTCGATGAGCGCGTTGCAAGTAGAGCGGATCGGCGGCTTCGGTGAACTCGTTCGCGATCACCGCCGACATCGTGTACTGCGGCGCGAACAGCGACGCCGCGACACGCGGATTGTTGCCGATGACCATCGTCACCGCCATCGTCTCGCCGAGCGCACGGCCAAACCCGAGCATGATCGCGCCGATGATGCCCGTGCGCGCGGAGAACAACGCCGCCCGGATCGCCTCGAACCTCGTCGCGCCGAGCGCGTACGCGCCTTCGCGCTGCGCGGCGGGCACCGACCGCAACACCTCGCGCGCGACCGACGACGTGAACGGGATCACCATGATCGCGAGAATGACCGCCGCCGCCAGCATGCCGACGCCGAGCGGTGGACCGCTGAAGAGCGGCGTGTGGCGCAGCACGTCGGGCGTCGACACCTCGAGCCAGCGGACGGCCGGCACCAGCACGAAGATGCCCCAGAGGCCGTACACGATCGACGGAATCGCCGCGAGGAGCTCGGTCAGAAAGACGAGCGGCTGGCGGAGAGACGCCGGGCAGAGCTCCGAGATGAACACGGCGATGCCGATCGCAATCGGCGTGGCGATGAGGAGCGCCAGGATGGAGGAATAGAGCGTGCCCCAAATGAACGGAAGCGCGCCGAACTGACCCGCAACCGGGTCCCACGTTTCCGTGCGCCAGAAGCTGAAGCCGAACTTCCGGATCGACAGCATCGACTGCCGCGTGAGCTCGAAGCCAATCGTGCAGACGATCAGAACGAGGACGAGCGCAAATACGCCCGTCCCCAAACGGAAACCGATGTCCTGTTTGCGAAACACGCCGTTCCCGATCTCTACGAGACCTTCACCTTGTCGAGCGCGGCCAATTCAAGCTGGACGACATTCGCCGGGAGCGGGGCATATCCCAGGTCGGCGCAGTATTTCTGGCCGTCCTTCAGCGCCCATTTGACGAAGTCGATCATCGTCTTCGCCTGGGCCTTGTCCTTCGGGCTTTCATAGAGCAGCAGCCACGTAAAGGACGAGATGGGATACACGCCTTTTCCCGGTGCGTTCGTGATCGACACGCGGAAATCCGCCGGCATCTTCGACGCGGCGGATGCCGCCGCCGCCGTCACCGAACCGACGGATGCCCTCACGAACTCGCCGTCCATATTCTGCACGCTGCCGTAGCTGATTTTGTTCTGCAGCGCATAAATCAACTCCACGTACCCGATGGACCCTGGCGTCTGGGTCACGAGACCGGACACACCTTCGTTGCCCTTGCCGCCCACGCCAGTCGGCCAGTTCACCGACGTCTTGACGCCGACCTTGCTCTTGAATTCCGGCGAAACCTTCGAGAGGTAATCCACCCAGATGTAGGTCGTGCCGGATCCTTCGGACCGGTGCACGACGGTGATGTCCGTCGCCGGCAGAGTGACCCCGGCATTCAGCTTCAGCAATCGCGGGGTCGTTCCACTTGACGATCTTCCCGAGGTAGATATCGGCCAGGACCTGCCCGCTGAACTTGAGATCGGTCTTCACGTTCGGGATGTTGTACACGGGCACGACGCCGCCGAGCACCGTCGGCAAGTGCATGATGGGACCCGGCGCGCTCTTCAACTGCTCGTCGGTCATCGGCCCGTCGCTGGCGCCGAAGAAGACCGTCTGCTGAATCAACTGCTGGATGCCAAAGCCCGAGCCTTGCGACTGGTAGTTGATCTCGACATTCGGATGCAGCTTGTTGTACTCGCTGAACCATTTCGAATAAATCGGATTCGGGAACGTCGCGCCGCCTCCCGTGATCTTCATCGTCTGAGCTGCAAGCGTCGCGCAGAGAGCCCCGATGCCGAGCGCGCTCAGGCAGATGATCTTTTTCATCATCTTCTCCTTCTCGACCGCACTTTCGTGATGTTCGTCCTGTCAGGTCGGCTGCGCTACGGCAGGATGTATCGCACGTTGACGTACACCATGTTCATCTTCGCCGACGACGGCGTATTCACTGGAACCGAGAATGGCGTGCGCTCAACGTTCGAGTACTGAACCATCAGCTGCATGCCGCCGAACTTCGGGTCACGGAAGAACGTCTGCGTCACGCCGAGGGTGATCTCGTTGACCTTATGGTTCGCGGACTGCGAGCCGGGAATCCCGAAGCCGATCCGCGTCGTGCCGTTCACGTCGAACCCGGTCAGCGCGTCGGCGCGGACCACGCTGTAGTAGCCGTAGAGCAGCGTGTTCTTTGACTGCACCTCGACGCCATAGATGCCCGACCACGACTTGACCAGCGACAGGCTCTGATCGCCGTTGACGATGAAGTCGGGGATGTTCTCGTTGGCGATATAGCGGCCGCCGCCACTCGAGAAGAAGTTCGTCGCGACGAGCCGGAAGTTTTTCACCGGCTCGATGACGAAGTTCACCGATCCGCCGGTGCCGGTCTCCGACGCCGTGCTGCTGTTGGCCGGATTGAACGTCTTGTATCCACGCACGAGGAAGGCGGCGTCGATGTGCTGGTGCGTGTCGCCGATCTTCGGGTCGAAGGCGATCTTGCCGATGATGTCGGGGTACAAGTTGGGGACGGCGCTCGACGAGCCGATCGCGCTCGCCCCGTTGTCCACTTCGGCGGCAGGGAACGCCGCCGGGAGCACGACCGCGCTGCCGACATACTGCTGCGGGTTCTCGAGCGCCAAACCCGCCGTGACGGTGCTCGTCGCGTGGGCGACGAAGCGGAAGCCCAGCTCGCGGCCCCAAACGAGGCCCGACTGGTAGTTCGTGTCCACATCCTGGCTGTAGAAGATGTCGCCCGGCACCGGCGACAGGCCGGTGCGGTTCGGCGTCATCATGCTCCACGACTGCCCGGCGAGGAACTCGAACTTGCCCTGGGTGTACCTGCGCCCAGAACACCCGCATGCGAAGCGTATTCGCGTTGCTCGTGACGTTGAGGTTCGTGGACGTATTACCCAGGAAGTCGGCCTCGAGGTAACCCTTGAGGCTGGCGCTGCCGACCTTGCTGGTCGCCTGCAGCGTGAGGCGGGAGTTCTGCGCCGAGAATCTCGTCTCGCTGAGATTCCCGGCCGGGTTGGGAGCGCCTGTCGCCGTCGTCGTGAACGGAATCGAGCCGAACGATGTCCCGATCCCGTTGCCGGTGTTGGTCGACCTGGTGATCGAGGTCGCGTCCATGAAGCCGCCGATCGTGAAGTCGGAATCGCCAATATGAATGGTGAGGGGCGAAGTCGGAACGGCCGGCTGCTGCGCCAACGCGCCGGCTGCCGGTACCATCAGCGCAAGAATGAATGCGGCGGTCGTCGAACGTAGCAATGCGGCCTCCTTGTCGACCAGGCCGGACAGTCCCGTCCAGCCGTCACGCCTCAACAGTAGCGACACCGTGTATCGGCGATGCTTCGGCGATGTTACGTGCTCGTTAAATTCACTTCATCACGCCCATGAACACGAGGACGAGCTCCAGGATCAGGATCAGCACAATCGTGATCTCGAGAAATTGCCCGCGGGACACCGACGACTGTTCGAGAGCGAAACGCGCGATATCGTCGAGCGTCTCGAGCTTCTCCTGCACGTTCGCCTTCCAGGTCTCGAGCGCCAGCCGATCGGCGATGAGCGCGAAGACCCGCACGGCGTAGATGTCGCCGATGAACTTCAGGGCGTTTTCGGTGCGATCGGTGAGCTCGTTGACGTCGATGAACAGTGCGTTCACGTGGCGCGCCGTGCGCGCATAGCGCGAGCCGATCCACTGCTCGAGCGGTCGCGGCCGCTGCATCCGGGAATAGATCGCCTCCAGCTGGTCGTCGAGCAGCGCGTCGTAATACCGGAACTCGAGCAGCTGCGAGTTGGCGAACTCCAGGATCTCGAGCGCGGCCTGTGCGCCGGTCGGCGTGTCGTACACGAGCGCCGCGTTCCACGTCGGCACGACGAGGTCGTTGGCGAGATATGAGATGCGATGGCGCAGTATCTTCGTGCGCTCCTGGTCGCTCAGCCGCTGCCGTTCACCCCGCAGCATCGCCGCGATATCTTCGCCGTGCTGGGCGAGCAGCTCGTCGGCCGACAGCGCATGATCGAGCTCGTTGATCGCGTAAACGAGGTAGTCCTCGCTCAGGAATTGATCCCGGTACCCCACGAGCGCCGGCTTGAGCCGTCCGGCGATTGTCCGCACCGCCTGCTCCGCACGCTGCTCGAGATCGTCGCTCTCGATGAGCGTCTGGCCGAGCGACACGATTTCGCCCCACGTGCCGGCAAACCCTTGCGAGAGCGCGATCGAGATGACCCCGTAGTCATACACGCGCACGCGCACGCGAAAGCTGTCGATCTCGGCGACGCCGACGGCCTCGCCGTCGAAGGACAGCGGTGGTTTGTCGTATTGCACGTAGGCAGGAGTGGCCGGCTTGGGCGTCAGCCTGGCCGCGACGGCGGGGCCGGCGATGAGCGTCGGAATCGCGGCGAGGTCGATGGTTTCGGCGACGTCGAACAGATAAAACGCAAAAATGTGCGCGTCGCGGATCGGTGGCATCTACCCGATTGTACGGGCGGCCGCCGCGTCAGCGGTCGTCGTCGTCAGCCAGCGCGGCCTTGCGGATCCAGGCGCTCCGCACGATCGGCGGCATGGGCGAGGCGGCGCCGCGGACCGAGTGCCAGATGATCTCGTTCAGCTCGAGATCAGGCGCAAGATCCGGTTCGCTGAAATCCATGCGCAGCGACGCGTCTGCACCGGGCGATGCGGGGCCGTTTTTCTCGTCGATCGGGATACGAGGCGCGACGTGCGCGAACGGCGCGAGCGAGGGCGCCGCCTGGAACGCTTCGTACATCGGCGCGGCGGCGGCGTCGTACTGGCTCATCGGCGGGATGCCGAGAATCAGTTCGATGGTCCGCAGCACGCCCGACGTCGTGTACAGCGTGCTGTTGGTTGCGCGGCGACGCATGTACGGGCTCACGACGAGCACCGGCGAACGGTGCGCATCGATGTGGTCCGGCCCATTCTGCGCGTCGTCTTCCAGGATGAAAATCGCCGACTCTTTCCAGTAACGGCTCTTCGAAATCGTCTCCACGAGGCGGCCGACGGCGAGATCGTTCTCGGCAACCATCGCGCGCGGCGTCGGCCCATCGGGCCGCGTGCCGTTCGTGTGATCGTTGCCGAGGCGCAGGATGGAGAGGGCCGGCAGCTTGTCGTTTTTTTCAAACTCCGCGAACTCGCGCGCCCACGCGTCGACGCGCTGATTGTCCGGAATCAAGAGATCCCAGGCAGCGTAGGTCGGGCTGATGCGTCCTTCCAGTCCAGGCACCGAGGAAACGACCGGCACTTTGCCGGCAGCGCGATCGTCCTCAGTGCCCTCGCCCCAGTGCGCGAACTCGCCGTAGCTGCGCACGCCGACGCCCTTCCGCACGGCGGCATCCCAGATATACCCGTTCAACGGCGCGGCGAGATTGCCGAAGGCGTTGCGGAACGGTGCGCCGCCTTCGCTGAGGTATAGAGCGCCGCGGCCCGCGTAGTTGGTCGGCCAGAATTTCTCCACCACGTCGGTCGCATATGCGCTCGTCGACCACGAGTGCCCGTCGTAACTGACCTCGGCGTCCACGTAGAAGTTGTCGAACACGCCGAACTCGCGCGCGAGCGCGTGCACGTTCGGCGTCACCAGTTCGCCGAAAATCGCGAGCGTCGGATCGCCGTTGCCCCGCTCCATGTCACCGAGTATCTGATCGTACGTGCGGTTCTCGCGAATCACGTAGAAGACATGCTTAATCGGCGACGGGTCTCCGACCCGCGCGGGAATCGGCGAGTTCTGCGGCGCCCGGGCCGGCGTGCTCATGCGCTCGTCGGAATACGGGGTCATGTCGTACACGACTTTGGTCAGTGCCCGGAGCGTTGCCGTCGTTGGCACCGGCAGGATGGACACCGTGCCGGTCAACAGATTGGCGATGTACTGCCGATCGCCGCCCGGCGTCGTCCGAATCGGTTGACGGAATCGCGGGTTCGCGGCCGACGCCAGGCCTTTGCCGCTCAAGACGAACAGGCTCTTGCCGTCGCGGCTGAACATCGCCGCGGTCGGATACCAGCCGGTCGGAACGAATCCAGCCACGGTGCTGGCCGCCGCCTTTTCGATATCCACGATCGCGACCGTATTGTTGTCGGCGTTCGCCACGAGAAGACGCTTCTCGTCTGGCGAGAGGCTCACGTGGTTCGGCGTCGACCCGGGCGGCGCCTTTGGAAACAGCGCGACCGCAATCTGCTCGACGGCACGGCGGCTCGGCACATCGATCGCCCAGACCGCGTTCGTGTTCGCGCATGCCACGAAGAGGCGCCTGCCGTCTTTCGTGAGGACCATCGCGTTCGGATGTTCGCCGACCGCGATCTCACCCGCCGGCTCGAGCGTCTTCGCGTCGAACATCAACACCTTCGCGCCGCCCCAGATCGAGACGAAGAGCGTCGAGCCGTCCGCCGACACGATGCAGGTGTACGGCTCGGCCGGGAGATCGATGTTCTGCAGGATGTGTCCCGTCTTCACGTCGACGGCGCTGAGGATCTGTCCAAACACGTGGACGGCGAACAGACGCTGGCCATCGGGCGAGACGGCGAGACCGCCGATGAAGCCCTGCGCGGACGGCTCGGGACGATTGGTGCCCGCGGCCGGCGGGTCCATCGGACGGCCGAGCACGAGATCGACGCCGCGCGTCAACTTCCCGTTGACCCACTGCATCTCGTGAACGGTGTTGTTCGCGGCGCCGGATACGAACAACCGCTTGCCGTCGGGATGCCATGCGAGGCCGAGCCACGCGTGATCGAGCTCCACGACGTCGCGCACGTACTCGTGCTCGAGATCGACCACCGCAATGGCGGGTTTGGCGTAGCCGTTGGTGGCGATGAGGAGGGACTTGCCGTCGGGCGACTGCACCATCGCGAGCGGCAGATCGCCGACCTGCAGATGACGGCCCGCAGGCGCGATCTTCCATCCGTTCGGCAGCAGGGTAACGCCGCCGCCGAGCACGCCGGGACGGGACGTCGCAGCCGCACCGTCGCCAAACGCGGCGCCGGCAGCCGTGATCACGAGCGCGAGTGCCGTTGCGGCAATGAGACGATCGGATCGTGAGGGCATATCGGCTCTGCGCTGCCGGCATACCTTACACCAATCGGCGCGTCCGACACGCGCCAGACGAGCGTCAATAGGAGGTTTTCTCGAGCGGCTCGAGAAGAATGAACCAGCTCTCGCAGTCCATCCGCGAGCCGCCGGCGAGCGTGGCCGTGAGCGCCAGATTGAGCGACGGGATCTCCCAGCGCTGCTTCGCGCGGCCGGCGTCGAGCGTGACGCGATACGGCTTCAGCAAATTGTCCGGCGAGTCGTGCCCGCGATGCTCTTCCTGACACGTCCTTGAAGAGCGCGAATTCGCGATACGGACCCATGTGGACCTCGAACTTACCGTCGCCGTTGACGACGTGATCGTAAATCCGCTCGCTGTAGCGGCCGTCGAACTCGCGGCACGACTGCCAGTTGCCCTCGAGAATCACCCGATGATCGTTTGAGCGGAACGGCGTGAACTGGCCTTCGGCGGCGAGGATCGCCGGCGCGACGATCAGAAAGGCGGACGCGCACACACACGTTAGATACCAGGCAGCTCTGGCGGACGAAAGACGCACGTGGCTCCTCTCGCGAATCGGCGGCAGGCTTTCGCAGGATAACATCAAAGTCCGAGCCCCGTTACCCACATTTAACACATCTGATACTCGAGCGACATCGGCACTCCGTACGCTCGTGGGCCAGTGCCACGCCACCGCGTACTCATTGTCGAAGACGAGCAGGACATCGCCGGGCTCATCAAACACACCCTCGAACGAAACGGCGACGCTGATGCCGACATCGTCAATACCGGCGAGGCGGCGCTCAAAGCCGTCGCCGACCGGCCGCCCGATCTTCTGATCCTGGACCTGAACCTGCCGGTCCTCAACGGCCTCGAGGTATGCCGGATCCTTCGTGCGCGTGCGGATGCACGCACCCTGCCGATCATCATGCTGACGGCTCGCACAGGAGAAAACGATCGGGTAGGCGGACTCGAACAGGGCGCGGACGATTACGTCACGAAGCCGTTCAGCCTCCGCGAGCTCACGGCGCGTGTGCGCGCGGTGCTGCGCCGCGGCGGCGTCGCCGGAGGAACGGCGTGCGGCCGGCTATGCCGGCGAACATCTCAGTCGCGGACTTCGACGCCGTGTCGGTCGCCGTGGACGGCAAGGCTGTTCGCCTCACGCGGCGCGAATTCGAGCTGCTCCGCTATCTCGTCGGCAACAAGAACCGCGTGGTGTCGCGCGATCGCCTTCTCGAGCGCGTCTGGGGCTACGACCGCATCGTCGAAACGCGGTCGGTCGACGTGCACGTCGGCCGCCTGCGCGCCAAGCTGAGAGACGCCGGCCGCCAGATTGAAACTGTCGTCGGACTCGGGTACCGTTTCGTCGACTGAGGCGCGACCCGCGCCGGGGAGACGACTGATGGCCGAAAGATTCAAAGCGCCAAAAACCACGTCCGCCTGCTGCCGCCGTTTCATTTCTTCGTGTTGCCGGTGCTGTTCGTGAACCTGCTGTTCGCGCTGCGCCACATCTGGATCGCGCCCTCGTACGGGGCGGCGTGGGCGGCTGTCGTCGCGGCGGCGCTGCTGATGCTCGGCCTGCTCTCGCGCACGCAGGTGCTGACGGTTCAGGACCGATTGATCCGGCTCGAGATGCGGCTGCGGCTACGCGAGGTGCTGCCGTCGGACCTGCACGGGCGGATCCGCGACCTCACCCACAGGCAACTGGTCGCGATGCGCTTCGCCAGCGACAGCGAGCTGCCGGAGCTCACGCGCGACGTGCTCGCCGGAAAGCTCGCGACGGCGAAGGAGATCAAGCAGCGCGTGCGCCAATGGGAGCCGGACTGGTTACGAGCCTAGCGCGTCATCTAACCGCAGAGCGCGCAGAGATCGCAGGGCCGAAAGCTACTCTGCGTCTCTCGGCGATCTCGGTGGTTATTCTTGATCGCGCGCAGGGCGCGCGGCGTGAGGAACCAGCGCAAGTCCCCCGGTCCCGCGGGCGGAACGACGTCGACATCGATCCGGCAGACTGCGCCTTTCTTGAAGGCGAGCGGATGTTTCGTGCCGATCAGACGGGCGGCGAACTCTCCGATGCCCGGTTCGTGGCCGACGATCGCGATGCGCGCCTTCTTCGCGTGCTTCTCGATATCCGCGAGAATGGCGGCGTGCGCCCCGCCAGGCGCGAGCGATTCCACATTGATCACGGTCGCTCGCGGCTCGAACACCGACGCGACGATCTCCGCTGTCTGGCGCGTGCGGACCAGCGGGCTGGTCAGCACCGTATCGATGACGACCCCGAGCCTCAGCCAGACCGCGGCTTTGTTTACGCAAGCGCGACATGCCGTCGTCGGTCAGCGGCCGTTTCGTGTCGTCGGGCCACGCCTCGCCCCGCTCTTCGGCAATGCCGTGGCGGATCAGGTAGAGCTCGTACGGTCCATGCATCGTGATCAGCCCGCTGCCTGGCGGTTGCTCGATCGGCGAGCCACGCCCTGTCGTTTCGGAAGCACGCGTTCGCAGACCGCTTCGATGGCGGGCCGTTCGCGCACGTATCGGGCATGAAGGCGACGGCAGCTGTTCTCGACGACCGCGTCCAGCGCGTCCAGTTCGCGCCACAGCGAGAGATCGGGCTGCGGAAGCGAAGCCTGAACCTGCCTGACGCGTGCGATGAACACCTGCAGATCGTGCATCCGTCCGAGAAGCGTCTGCACGCGTTTGAGCAGCTGCAGTTCCGGCGTCGAGCGCGCGCCCGACATCTCGGCCGAGAATTCGAGCGCGTAGCGCAGCTTCTTGATCGCGATGCGAACGGTGTGAAGCCGCTCGGGCAAGTACACGGCGCCGGCATCTTCCATGGCCGCGCGCAGCGCCTTGGCTCGTCAGCGCGAGCCGCGCGTCGATCGCCCAGCGCCAGCCGCGTGACGCGCTCTGGGATGAAGACGCCTCGCGTTCGTCGGCCCGATCGAGCTCACTGGCGGTCCGCTCGAGCTTTTTCGCAATCCGCCGCATTTCGCCGACCGGCAGCCTGGCGAGCGCGTCCTGACGCGCATGAACCTGATCGCGCGAGACGGCATCTGCAACGACGGTCAGGGCACGATCCGAGTGGCGGCCCGACTCGCGGAGCTCCTCGATGACCAGCATCAGCACGTCCAGCTCACGGATCGAGCCGAGCCCGACCGTAACTTTGCGGAGCCGCCTGCCGAGCTTCGTTGCCAACTCGCTGTCGAGCTGGAGGACCGGCAAAAGCTCGCGGAGCCGGCGTGTGGCGACGCGCGCCCGGTGGACGGCGCGAACGTCCCCTTCTTCCACGCCCGGCAGCAGCCGGACAAATCGAGCCAGACGCTCGCGGAGGAGCTCGTTGCGTGATGATGGGAAGGGCATGCTATGGGGGCCGACTCTGGACTCACATTATAGTGGAGGACTGTGGAGGACCAGAGCCGCGGCGCAATCCGCCTAGCTGCGATCGACATCGGCACCAATTCCCTGCACATGATCGTGGTGCGGGTGCGCGCTGATTTGTCCTTCGAAGTCATTGATAGGGAAAAGGAAATGGTCCGCCTGGGCGCCGGCGGGCTCGACGGACGCGCCCTCACGCCCGAAGCGATGGCGAGCGCGCTCCAGGTCCTGTCGAAGTTCCGCCGCCTCGCCGAGTCGCACAAAGTCGACGAGATCATCGCCGCGGCGACGAGCGCCACACGCGAAGCGGAAAACGGCGGCGAGTTCCTGAAAACCGTCGTGGAGCAGACCGGCATCCGTCCCCAAGTGATCTCGGGCACTGAGGAAGCACGCCTGATTCATCTGGCGGCGGTGTACGGCGTGAATGTGTCGGGAGACACGGCGGTTGTCATCGACATCGGGGGCGGCAGCGTCGAGGTGACGCGAGGCGTCGGCGCGAACGTCGACATGGCCCGCAGCTTCAAACTCGGCGTCATTCGCCTGACCGAACGATTCGTCAAAGGCGATCCCCTCGAGCCGCGCGACCAACGCAAGATGTTGCGCTACATCGACGCGGAGGTCGGCGGCTACCTCGACGAGATCGCGCGCCGCTGGTTTCGATCGCGTCATCGGCACATCGGGCACGATCCTCAGCCTCGGGTCGGTCGCATCGCGCCGCCGAAGGCCGCCAACCGGGTGCGCCGCTCCGCAATCGCCGCGTCTCGGCCAAACAACTCCGCCGCATCCGCCGAGAGCTCGTGGAAATCGATCTGGAAAAACGGCTCCGCGTGCCGGGACTCGAGCCGCGACGCGCCGACCTCGCCGTTGCTGGCGCGGTGCTGCTGGACGCGATCCTCCGCCGGCTCGGTGCGCCGGAGATCACACTGTGCGACTTGTCATTGCGCGAAGGTCTCGTCCTCGACTACATCGCGCGCCACAGGAAACAGATCGTCCGTGCGGATCGCTATCCCGACGTACGACGCCGAAGCGTCTTCGAGCTCGCCGAGCGCTGCAACTACTGGCCCGAGCACGCGCACCAGGTCGCGCGTCTGTCTGTTGCGCTCTTCGATCAGACGCGTGCGATCCACGGGTTGACTGATCGCGAGCGCGAGTGGCTGGAATATGCGGCGATTCTGCACGACGTCGGAGTGCACATCAGCTACGAAAACCATCACAAACATTCGTACTATTTGATCAAGAACGGCGATCTTCGAGGATTCGAGCCGGAAGAGATCGAGGCCATCGCGCTCGTGGCCCGTTACCATAGGCAGGCCACGCCGAAGAAGCGCCACGATGGATTCGGCGATTTTGGCAGGAAACGGCGACAGACCATCCGCACGCTTGCCGCAATTCTGCGGCTCGCCGAAAGCCTGGATCGCAGTCACCAGCAGACCGTCGAGGCCATCGATCTTCACGATCGCGGCGACGATGGCCTGCTGCAGATTCGAACGGTCGGCGACGCGGAACTGGAAGTCTGGGCGGCGGCGCGTCATGTCGCGCCGTTCGAGCGCCTTATCGGCAAACCGCTTCGATTCGAGGTCAGTGGACAAGCGCATGTTGAACAACCTGACGAAGCCGCACGAGTACCCGGGAAAGTTATTCGTCGTCGAGGGCATCGACGGGTCGGGCAAGACGACGCAGCTCGGCCTGCTGGCGAAGTGGCTGACCGCCGAAGGGCACCGCGTGTTCGTCACCGAATGGAACTCGTCCGTCCTCGTCAAGGCGGCAACGAAGACCGGAAAGAAGAAAAACGCGCTCACCCCGATGACGTTCAGCCTGCTGCACGCCACGGACTTCGCTGACCGGCTGCTCTACAAAATCATCCCGCCGCTCAAGGCCGGCATGATCGTGCTGGCGGACCGTTACGCGTACACTGCCTTTGCCCGCGATGCGACCCGCGGAGTCGATCGCCAGTGGTTGCGCGAGCTCTACAGCTTCGCCGTGCGGCCGGATATCACGCTGTACTTTCGAGTGCCGATCGACGTGTCGCTGGACCGGCTGATGGCACGCCGCGTGAAGCTCAAGTTTTACGAGGCAGGAATGGACCTTGGCTGGAGCACGAACCCGGTGGAAAGCTTCCGGCTCTTCCAGGGAAAAGTGCTCGATGAATACGACCACATCGCGAAGGAATTCAACCTCGAGGTGGTCGACGCCAAGGGCAGCATTACGCAACAGCAGCGCTTGGTGCGCACTTTGATCGCGCGGCACATACAGGCCGGCGATCCCGATGCCATGGAGCGCACCGTCGTCGGAGACGAAGCATGAGCCCAGCAGATACGCCACCGGACCCGCTGGACGGCGAGAGGGGCGCGAACGGCGGCATTCAACCCGGCCGGTACTACGGACGCGGCATTCCGTACCTGCCGATCGACGGCTATCCCGGCAAGCTCATCGCGATCGAAGGGACCGACGGCGTCGGCCGCAGCACGCAGATTCAGCTGCTCCGGGAGTGGCTGGAAGTCAAAGGCTACGGCGTCATCGAAACGGGATGGACGCGCTCGCCCTTGATGCAGCCGACGATCGAGCTCGCGAAATCGAGCAACACGCTGAACAAGCTGACGTTCGTGCTGCTCTACGCCACCGATTTCGCCGATCGGCTCGAAAAAGAAATCATTCCCGCGCTCAAGGCCGGCTTCGTCGTCCTGTCGGACCGCTACATTTTCACGGCGCTCGCTCGCGCCGGCGTGCGTGGCATCGACCGCGCGTGGCTGCGGAGCCTGTACGGGTTTGCCATCGCGCCGCATCTCGTGTTCTACCTGAACATCGACGTGAAGACGCTGATCGGCCGCGTCCTCGAAGCGCGCGGGATGGACTTCTGGGAATCGGGCATGGACCTGAAGAGCGGCGACGACATCTACGACAGCTTCAGGGCGTATCAGAACAAGCTGCTGCGCGAATACAGCTCGATGGCTGACGAATTCCACTTCCGCGTGATCGACGCCCGGCGGTCGGTCGACCACATTCAGGACGAGCTGCGCAAGCAGGTCGAGGCGTTCCTCGAGCCGTCGGAAAAGGCCGCCGAACCTGCCCTGACCCGCTGAAGAACGGCCGCTCTCGCAAAAATTAACGCTCCGGAAATGTGGGAGGAGGCGAGCTTCGGTATCGTGATGGCGTGACCGTCACAGCGGCCCCGCCGCGCCCCCAGCCCCCTGCAACACGACGCAGCGGCAACGAGCCGACGGCCGATGTCGCCGCGAAAATCGACGTCGCCGGGATGAACTTCTACTACGGGCGCGCACCGCGTGCTCGACGGCATCTCTCGTCCAGTATTCAGCCGAACCAGGTCACGGCGCTCATCGGCCCGTCGGGCTGCGGCAAGTCCACGTTCCTGCGCTCGCTCAACCGCATGAACGACATCGTGCCGGGCGCGCGCGTCGAGGGCTCGATCACGATCGACGGCCACGACATCTACGCTCCGTCGGTCGACGTCGTCGATCTGCGGCGGCGCGTCGGGATGGTGTTTCAGAAGTCGAACCCGTTTCCCAAGTCGATCTTCGACAACGTCGCCTACGGCCTGCGCATCAACCGGCTGACGCGCTCGCGCGAGGAGCTGCGCGGCCGCGTCGAAGCCAGCCTGAAGGCGGCGGCGCTCTGGGACGAAGTCAAGGATCGGCTGCACACGTCGGCGCTCGCGCTGTCGGGCGGCCAGCAGCAGCGCCTGTGCATCGCGCGGGCGCTGGCGGTCGAGCCGGAGATCCTGCTGATGGACGAACCGGCGTCGGCGCTCGACCCGATCGCGACGCAGCGGATCGAGGAGCTGATCTACCAGCTGAAGACGCGCTACACGATCGTCATCGTCACGCACAACATGCAGCAGGCGGCGCGCGTGTCGGACGTGACGGCGTTCTTCTGGCTCGGCAAGCTGATCGAGTGCGATCGCACCGAACAAGATCTTCACGGCGCCGTCGCGAGAAGCTCACCGAGGACTACGTCACCGGGCGATTCGGGTAAGACGCTTCAGCATGGAGGACGCGACACGTAACGGAACCGGCGTCCGGCATTTTCAGGAAGAGCTCGAGCAGCTCAAGACCCGCCTGCTCGAGATGGGCGGCCTGGCCGAGGAGCAGGTGCGCCTCGCGGTCAAGGGCCTGGTCGACCGCGACCGCGAGCTGATCGAGCGCGTGCTCGCCGGCGACGAGCCGCTCAACGCGCTGCACATCGAGATCGACAACCGCTGCTTCACGCTGCTGGCGCTCTACCAGCCGATGGCCGTCGACCTGCGCGCGATCGTCGCGGCCGTGAAGATCAACACCGATCTCGAGCGCGTCGGCGACCTCGCCGTCAACATCGCCGAGGCGGCGCGGCGCTACGTCGGCGCACCCGCCGGTCAAGAAGCTGATCGACATCCCGCGGATGGCGACCATCGCCCAGGCGATGCTGCGCGACGCGCTCGACGCCTTCGTGCGCCGCGACACCGCGCTCGCGCAGCAGCGTGCTCAACGAGGACGACCGCTCGACGCGCTGAAGACGCAGATTTTCCGCGAGCTGCTCACCTACATGCTGCAGGACCCGTCGACGATCGAGCCGGCGCTCGACCTGATCCTGATCTCGCGGCACCTCGAGCGCATCGGCGACCACGCCACCAACATCGCCGAGGACGTCATCTTCATGGTCTCGGCGAAGGACGTCCGCCACCACGCCGCACGAAGGCCGTAGCGCGTCCGCTCCCGCCGACGCGCCTGACCGCCCGCACCTCTCACCTGACCTAGAATAGGAGCGATGGCCGCAACGCGCGCTCTGCGTGTTCTGCCGCCGCCATCCGGTCGATCCAGCCTGGCGGCCGTTCTGCAGCGAGCGCTGCAAGCTGCAGGATCTGGCGCGCTGGGCCGACGGCACCTACCGGATGCCAGCGGACGACGACGATGACGACGGAAGACGCAAAGGACGAAGGACAAAGTGACGATTGAATGATCCTTTGCCTTGCCTTTTGCCTTCTGACCTTCTGCCTTCGCTTCTAACTTCCTATGGCCGATACGCTGACCATCACCGACAACCGCACCGGCAAGAACTACGAGCTGCCGATCCAGGACGGCACGATCCGCGCGATGGACCTGCGGCAGATCAAGGCGGCGCCCGACGACTTCGGGCTGATGACCTACGACCCGGCGTTCATGAACACCGCGAACTGCCGCAGCGCGATCACCTACATCGACGGCGACAAGGGCATCCTGCTCTACCGCGGCTATCCGATCGAGCAGCTCGCCGAACACAGCGACTACCTCGAGACGGCCTACCTGATTCTGTTCGGCGAGCTGCCGACCGCGTCGCAGCATGCAGGCCTGGACGCGCGAGATCACCCTCCACACGATGCTGCACGAGAACATCAAGAAGTTCATGGAGGGGTTCCAGTACGACGCGCACCCGATGGGCATCTTCCTGAGCACCGTCGGCGCGCTGTCGACGCTTCTATCCCGACGCCAAGCACATCTTCGACAAGGGATCGCGGCTGCGGCAGACGCACCGGCTGATCGCCAAGGTGCCGAGCATCGCCGCCTACGCGTACCGCCACAGCATCGGCCGGCCGTACGTCTATCCCGACAACGATCTGAGCTTCACCGGCAACTTCCTGAACATGCTGTTCAAGATGACCGAGCTGAAGTATCAGCCGAACCCGGTGCTCGCGCGCGCGCTCGACGTGCTGTTCATCCTGCACGCCGACCACGAGCAGAACTGCAGCACGACGACGATGCGGAACGATCGGCAGCTCGCACGTCGATCCGTACTCGGCGCTCGCCGGCGCGGCGGCGGCGCTCTACGGCCCGCTGCACGGCGGCGCCAACGAAGCGGTGCTGCGGATGCTCAACGAGATCGGATCGGTCGGCAAGGTGCCGGAGTTCATCAAGAAGGTGAAGGCGGGCGACGGCAACGACGGCTGATGGGATTCGGCCACCGCGTGTACAAGTCTGTACGATCCGCGCGCGAAGGTCATCAAGCAGATCGCGGACCTGGTGTTCGCGGTCACCGGCAAGAACCCGCTCCTCGAGATCGCGCTCGAGCTCGAGCGGATCGCGCTGCAGGACGACTACTTCGTCATCGCGCAAGCTCTATCCGAACGTCGACTTCTACTCGGGCCTGATCTATCAGGCGATGGGGTTCCCGGTCGAGATGTTCCCGGTGCTCTTCGCCATCCCGCGCACGGCCGGCTGGATCGCGCAGTGGGAGGAGATGCTGCTCGATCCGGAGCAGAAGATCGCCCGGCCGCGTCAGATCTATACCGGGCCGGCGACGCGCGACTATGTCGTCGAGAGACAAGCGCTCATGAGGGGTCTTTGTCTTGGTGCCCTTTGTGTTCTTTGTGCCCTTTGTGGTTCAAGTTCTTCGCTCGTCGCTCAGGCCACAAGCGGTTCGAAGTTCGATTCGAACCGCGCCTGGGAACACCTGCGGCAGATCGTCGCCATCGGGCCGCGGCCGGCCGGTTCCGCGGCGATCGAACAGACGCGCAAATACATCAAAGATCAGCTTGCCGCCGTCGGCCTCACGGTCGTCGACCAGGCGTGGGATACGACAGACGCCGCTCGGCAAAGTGCACATGGTGAACCTGATCGCCACCATTCCCGGCACCGGCAAGCAGCGCATTCGTGATCACCGGCCACTACGACACGAAGCTGTTTCGCGAGTTCCGCTTCGTCGGCGCAAGCGACGGCGGCGTCGAGCGCGGCGTTTCTCATCGAGCTCGCGCGCGTGCTGAAGGCGCGGAAGAATGCGCTGACCATCGAGCTGGTGTTCCTCGACGGCGAAGAGGCGGTGTGTAAGAACTGGGACGATTGCAGCCGCCCCGGCGCACCCGACAACACCTACGGCAGCCGCCACTACGTCGAGGCCGCCAAACGCGAAGGCACGCTCGCCACGATCAAGGCGATCATCCTCGTCGACATGATCGCCGACCGCGACCTGCGGCTGAAGCGCGAGAGCTACTCCACGCCGTGGCTCACCGACATCATCTGGGACACGGCCAGGCAGCAGAAGCTGGACACGTACTTCGTGCCGCAGACCACGCAGATTGAGGACGACCATCTTGCCGTTTCTCGCCGCCGGCGTGCCGTCGGTCGACATCATCGACCTCGAGTACGAGCCGTGGCACACCGCGAACGACACGCTCGACGCCGTCAGCGCCCGCAGCCTGCAGATCGTCGGCGACGTCATCGTCGGCGCACTCCCCGCTATCGAGGGTCGCCCTTCGAAGTAGTGCGCCACGAACCACGAACCACCAACCACCAGCCACCAGCCACCAGCCACTAGCCACCAGCGAGAGGTAATCCCTACTAACCACAGGCATTACACTCCGTCTAAGTGGATCAGATGGACGCGACGGAGACGGCAGCCGTCCTGGCCCGTGCCCGCCAGGGCGACAGTGAGGCGTTTCGCGCGCTCGTCGAGCGGCACAGCCGGAGTGTGTTCCGGCTGGCCTTCCGGATGACCGGAAATGAGCAGGATGCCGAAGATGTGGTCCAGGAGAGTTTTCTCAAAGCGTACCGTCAGCTCGGCCGGTTCGAATCGCGGGCGAACTTCGGGACGTGGCTGTACCGGATCGTCGCGAACTGCTCGGTGGACCTGATGCGCGCCAAGCAGGCCCGGCACGACCAGACCCGCAGCGAGAGCCTCGACGAGGTGATCGACGTAGCCAGCGTGGCGACGGCGGGGCCCGAGCGGCTGGCCGAAAGCGCGGAGATCAAGCGGCGCGTCGCCGAGGCGCTCGGCGCGCTGAGCCCGCTCGAGCGAGCGGCGTTCACGCTGCGACATTACGAAGGACGGACGATCGAAGAAATCAGCAGCACGCTCGGCCTCGGCACGAGCGCCGCGAAACACAGCGTTTTTCGAGCGGTGAAGAAGTTGCGCGCAGCGCTCGAGCCGCTGCGGGCCCAGTGATTCCCATGGTAAAGCACTACACCGAAGACGATCTCGCGCTCTACTACTACGGCGAAGGCAAGAGCCGCAGGATCGAGCGGCATCTCGACCGAGTGCGCCACTTGCGCGGCGATGTATCGCGAGATCGCCGGCGCGCTCGCGATGATTCCCGTGCCCGAGGCGCCGGAGCGCGGCGAGCAGTACGGGTTGGAAGTGTGGCAGCGAATTCGCCATCAGCTGCCCGAACAGGATGGATCGCTTTTGGCCGCGCCGCGAAACGCGTTCCGCGCGTTTCGGTTCGATCGTCTGGCGCTCGTCGCCGCGGCCGCCGTGCTGCTGATTGCGGCGTTCGTCGCTGGCCGCGTCTGGCCGGGCCGTTCCGCGACGCCGCCGGCTTCGTCTCCCACCACGACGGCGACGGCGACGGCGGGGGATGTCGGTCATCGCATCCTCCTCACGTCGGTGGCCGACCATCTCGATCGGTCCGGCCGCGTCCTCACCGACATCATGAACGCCGCAAATGCGGGCGACATCTCGACCGAACAGCGGTGGGCCGACGACCTCTTGACGAGCAGCCGCTTGTATCGCCAGGACGCTCTGGACGCCGGCGAGCAATCGGTCGCCACGGTGCTCGACGAGCTCGAGCGGAATCTCCTCGACATCGTCCACAGCCCGTCGATCTCACGGGCCGAGCTCGAGACAATCCGGCATCGCATCGACGCGGCGGCTCTTTTATTCAAAGTGCGGGTGATGAGCGACGAACTGCGGCAGCGCGAGCTGCCGCCGGCCGACGCGCGACTCCCGCGAACGTCAACACGGAAAATCAGCTAACGATCATGATGAATCGAATTGTTGTCGCCACGTTGTTCACGCTGTCGATCGGCGCCGCCGCCAGCGCGCAGCCAGAGATGGTGATGCCCGCGTTTCCGGCCTTTCCCGCCCTTCCGGCGATTCCCGCCCTTGCCCGCCTTTCCGGCCCTCCTCGCAGTCCCTGGGTGGACCGGCGACGATCGCGCTGACGAGCTCTACGATCAGGCTCGCAACGCGATCGAAGAGGGACGCTACGACCGCGCGATCGCGGATCTCGACCGGCTGCTTGCGATGAACAGCAACCGGACGGACGCGGCGCTCTACTGGAAGGCCTACAGCCAGGGCAAGCTCGGACAGCGCGCCGACGCGCTCACGACGCTCGCTGATTTTCAAAAGCGGTTCGCCGACAGCCGCTGGCTGCGCGACGTCAAAGCGCTCGACGTCGAGCTGCGTCAGGCGTCGGGCCAGAAGGTCTCGCCCGAGTCGGAGAGCGACGATGAGCTGAAGCTGATGGCGCTCAGGGGCCTGATGAACAGCGACCCCGACCAGGCGCTGCCGGTCCTGCAGAAGATGCTTGCGGGCGTGAACTCGCCGAAGGTGAAGGACCGAGCGCTCTTCGTTCTCAGCCAGAGCCGCACGCCGAAGGCGCGCGAGATCATCACCGGCATCGCGAAAGGCGCGGGCAATCCCGATCTGCAGCTGAAGGCGATCCGGTACCTCGGCATCATGGGCGACGCCGACAACCGCCAGGTGCTGGTCGACGTGTATAAGTCGTCGAACGACGTCTCCGTGAAGCGCGCGATCCTCCGCAGCTACATGCAGACCAACGATCGCGAGCGGCTCTTCGCGCTCGCGAAGAGCGAAACGGATGCGAGCCTGCGCGGCGACGCGGTCCAGCAGCTCGGGATCATTCACGCGACGAACGAGCTGTCGCAGCTCTATGGCACGGAATCGTCGGTGGACATCAAGAAGCGGATTCTCCAGGCGATGTTCATCAGCGGCGAATCGGACAAGCTGATCGAGCTCGCCAAAAGCGAGAAGGAGCCGGAGCTCCGCAAGACGGCCATTCACAATCTCGGCCTCATGAAGCGGCCGGGGACCTCCGAAGCGCTCACGTCGATCTACGCGTCGGATTCGGCGCCGGAGGTGCGCAAGGCCGTCGTGAACGCGCTCTTCCTGCAGAACAATGCGGGAGCGCTCGTGTCCCTCGCGCGCGAGCGAAAAGAATCCGGAGATGAAGAAGGAGATTGTCTCGAAGCTCTCGATCATGAAGTCCAAGGAAGCGACCGACTATCTCCTCGAGCTGCTGAAATGAGGACGAACATGCGAGGCGCGTGGCTCGCCGTAGCGATGCTGTTCATGGCTGCCCCTGCGTTCACGCAGGGGCGGATTGCGAACGCCAAGAGCGAAACGCATCAGGCGGCGCAGCCGCTTGACCGCGAAGTGAGCGCAATCGCGGCCCGCGGCGGCGCCGCGTGGATCGCCTACCGGCTGCCGATGGTCGCGGGCCCGAGGCAGATGTGCTGCTGGGACACGATGACGGACGGGGACGCCTGCTGCGGCCGCTGCCGCCTCGAAGGGGGCGGCGGCATTTCGATGAATACCGGGACGCTTCAGTCGCGCAATGGATCGCGCGTGATGCTGGAACCGGCGACCGAATTCATCGTGTTCGTGCGCGTCGAGAGCGGCGTCGTCGGTCGGCTTCGCACCTTCACGCCCGATTGCGACATCGACGGAGGCGGCATGCCGGTCGTATGGCTCGAGGGCGTGAAGCCGGACGACAGCGTCGCGTGGCTGACGGGTCTCGTTACCAGCGCGCCCGATACCGGCGAGCGCCACGATCACGTCGCCAAGCCGGCGATGACCGCGATCGCGCTGACGAACGCGCCGGCCGCCGACCGCGCGCTCGAAGCGTTCGTCGCGCCTTCGCGGCCCGAATGGCTGCGCGGCGAGACCGCGTTCTGGATCGGCTCGTCGCGCGGTGAACCCGGGGCCCGGATCCTGGCGAAGATGATCGTCGACGATCCGAGCGACAAGGTGCGCGACAAGGTCACGTTCGCGCTCTCTGTGAACAAAACCCCTCTGGCGCTGGCGACGCTTCTCCAGACGGCGAAAGACGACAAGAGCACGCACGTTCGCGGGCAGGCGCTGTTCTGGCTGGCGCAGCGCGCGGGTCAGGAAGCCGCGGCAGCGATCACCAACGCGATCGACAACGATCCGGATACCGAAGTGAAGAAGAAGGCGGTGTTCGCGCTCAGTCAGATGCCGAAGGACGAGGGCGTGCCCAGGCTGATCGATGTCGCGCGCAACAACCGCAACCCGGAAGTTCGCAAACAGGCGTTCTTCTGGCTGGGGCAATCAAAGGATCCCCGGGCGGTCAAATTTTTCGAGGATATCCTGCTGAAGAAATAGTTCGCGCTATGTCGACCGCTGCTTCGCTTCGTCGAGCATTTTCTCGATCTGCTCGTGCGTGAGCATCCGGTTGGACGCTTTCGCCGCCGCGTACACCCGATCGACGATTATCGTCGGTGGCGGGCAGCCCGCGGCTCTCCAGCCAGAAGACGACGTTCGATTTTCCGGACATCGGGCCGACTTCGATCTCCTGCTGCCGTCCGACGAGGCTGGCCGGCACCGCGGCGTATACCGCATCCATGAGCGTGCGGTCCCCTTTTCTGAACGCTTTCACCACGGCCGCCGCGTGGACCCCCGTCGCGGTGCGGAACGCGTCGGCGCCGACCACGGGATAGTTTGCCGGAATCGGCACATCGGTCGCCTTCGACACCGCCTCGCAGTACGCCGGCAGCGTCGTGAGATCGTGATCGCGGTAGCCCATCATCACGAGATTCACGAGCAGCAGGTCGAGCGGCGTATTGCCGCACCGCTCGCCGATGCCGAGCGCCGCCCCATGCAGCCGCGTCGCACCCGCTTCGAGCGCGGCGATGCTCGACGCGACGCCGAACCCACGGTCACGGTGGCCGTGCCAGTCGATGCCTACGTCCACGCCAAGCTCCGTGATGAGCGACTTCACATACGTGACGAGCGCGCGCGCGCCGTTCGGCGTGGAGTGGCCGACGGTGTCGGCGATACAGAGTCGTGAGGCGCCGGCGCGGATGGCGGTTGTGAACAGGCGCCGCAGCGATTCAGGATCGGCGCGCGTGGTGTCTTCGGTGACATACATCACCGAGAGACCCTCCCTCGCCGCGAAGGCGAGCGCCTCTTCGGTGATCCGCTCCAGATAATCGAGCGTCCAGCCTTCCGTGAACTGGCGGATCGGGCTCGACCCGATGAACGTGCAGCACTCGACCGGAACGCCGGTCCGCTGCTGGATGTCCGCGATCGGCTGGATGTCCTCGACTTTCGTGCGTGCGGCGCAGTTCGCCTTGATGCGCAGCCGCCGGTCGGCAATGGCGCGAGCCAGACGCTCGACGTCTTCGCGCCACCTTCGGCCCCGCGCCCGGAAGCCCGATATCGGCGGTGTCGATGCCGAGCGCGTCCATTCGCTCCAGGATGTCGATCTTCTCGGCAATCGTGGGCGATCGGACCGAAGGCGATTGCAGCCCATCCCTCAGCGTCTCGTCATCCAGCATCGCGACGGGACGCGGTCCGGCGGCGTCGTGATTCCAATCGAAGGTCAACGGGTGAGGGGCGATGCGCAACAAATCACCTCGCGCGGGTTGCCGCGCGAATTCCGGAAAGGCCGATGGCCAGCACCGCGAGGGCGGAAGAGGAGGCGAGCAGGAAGCCGTGCGCGGCGGCGGGGCGCATCCAGTCGTCCATGCGCGCAAAAGGGCCGGCGACGCGCGCCGCGCGCCCGGCCGCGGCGACGTAGCTTCGTGCCGGCCACGACGATCGCGTGATCGAAAACGACGTTCCACACGATCACGGCCCAGGCGATCCAGAGGCCGACGGCTAACCGGACCGATCGTCCCGAAGGCACGACTCGATTATCGCATTTTCCCGGTGCAATTCAGCGGCGCCGACGGAGATAGGCGCGTGCCGCGACCAGGACGACGGCGAGCGCCACCGCGATCCAGCTCACCAGGCGCGGCGTCTCGCCGGTCGGCGTGCGTCCCATGTAGAGCGCGAGCACGACGAGCAGCGCGAGCGCGATCGTGCTGACGATGAGACTTGAGGAAGACCGGTTGCGGGCGGGGGGCGCCGGCTTGTACTTCGCGTCCGTGGTCGCCGTGCCGCACCGGTAGCAAATCAGCGCCTTGTCCGCAATCTCGGCGCCGCAGTTTCTACACTGCATCGCCCACGACTATACCTTGAGCACGTCGTCGGGCCGCGCGACGAGCGCATAGAGCACCGGCGCCAGAAAGATCGACAACGCGAGGCGTGATACCAGACCGCCCACGATGACAATCGCGAACGGCTTCTGGGAATCGCTGCCGATGCCGGTGGACATCGCCGCGGGAAGGAGCCCCAGACAGGCGACGAGCGCCGTCATCATGATTGGACGAAGCCTGAGGAGCGAGGCTTCGTGCGTCGCAACCATGATGCTCTTGCCTTCGAGCCGAAGCTTGTTGATAAACGAGTAAAGGATGACGCTCGTCTGCACCGCCACGCCCATCAGCGCGACGAAGCCCAGCCCGGACGATACGCTGAAATTCGTGCCCGTGAGTTTCAGCGCGAGCAACCCTCCGACTGGCACGGTGACCAGCACGCTGAACATGATGATCAGCGGGAACTTCAGGTTGCCGTAGAGCGCAAAGAGAATCAGCAGGATCAAGACGATGGTCAAAGGCAGAATCAGCTTCATCTGTTCGAGCGCAGCCAGATATTCCTTGTATTCGCCGCCCCAGTCGTACGTGTAGCCGGACGGGAGCGGAACCTTTGCGTCAACGGCCTTCCGTGCGTCCGCCACGGCGCTCGCCAGGTCTCGCCCCTCGACGCTGAACTGCACGCCGATGAACCGAGAGTTCGATTCGCGGTAGATGAACGACGCGCCTTTGCTGACTTTGATGTCGGCGAACTGGCTGAGCGGAAGGTGCTGGTTGTCCGGCGTCGCGATCAGGATGTTCTTGATCGCCTCCATGTTCTGTCGATACGGCTCCTGAAGCCGGACGACGAGGTCGAACGAGCGCTCGCCCTGGATCACCTGCGTCGCCGGCGCGCCGCCGACCGCGGTTTCGATGAGCGCGTTGATGTCCGCGACATTGAGACCGTATCGTGCAATCTTCGCGCGATCGGGCTCTATCGTCAGGCTGGGCTGCCCGAGCTCGCGCACGACGGTGACGTGCGAAATTCCTGGCACCGTCGCGATCGCGCGCTGCACGGCGTCGGCCTTCGACTCGAGGGTCCCCAGATCGGCGCCGAAAATCTTGACCGCCAGCGAGCTTTTCAGACCCGTCTCCGCCTCGTCGACCGCGTCTTCCGCGGGCTGCGTGTAGTTGAAGATGATGCCTGGAAACGCCTGAAGCTTCTGCTGGATCGCGTCGGTCAGTTGCGCCTTCGTGCGGATCGATCCGCGCCACGATGAATCGTCGTACGGTTTGAGCCCGACGAAGTATTCGTCGTTGAAAAAGCCGATCGGATCGGTGCCGTCGTCCGGGCGTCCGAGCTCGTTCGCGACGGTCGTCACCTGCGGAAAGCCGAGCAGGATGTTCCGCACTTGAGGTCCGAGCTTCGATGCTTCGTCGAACGAGATCGTGTACGGCATCGTCGCGCGGACCCAGAGCGCGCCCTCATCCAGGTGAGGCATGAACTCGGCGCCGATGAACGGCACGAGCACCAGCGACACGCCGAACACCGTCAGGCATGCGACGACGGTGCGACGTGCGGTGCGCGCAGACACTCTCGAGCAGCCGTCCGTAGCCGTCGCGTATCCGGTCGAATACTTTGACGTCAGGCTCCTTGACCTGCTTCCGCAGGAAGTACGAGCAGAGAACCGGCAGCAGCGTCAACGAGCAGATGCAGCGACCCGAGCAGCGCGAATCCCATCGTGTCGGCCATCGGCCGGAACAGGCGGCCGGACGGTCCTGTCAACACATAGATGGGAAGGTAACCGGCGATGATGACGGCGATCGCGTAGAAAATCGGTCGTTCGACATCCTTCGCCGCCGACCGGATGACGCCGACCACGTCGTATCGTTCGCCATGGCGCGCGGCAAGCTCTCGAAAGATGTTCTCGACCATGACGACGGCGCCGTCGACGATGATGCCGAAGTCGATCGCGCCGATCGACAGCAGGTTCGCGGGGATGTGACGCCAGTCGAGGCAGATGAACGAGAACAGCAGCGCGAAGGGGATCGTCACCGCGACGATCAACGCGGTCCTCACGCTGAAAAGAAAGATGCCCAGTACAACCAGAACGAGCACCATCCCGCGAACGAGGTTCCGCTCGACGGTCTTGGTCGTCTCCTCAATCAGGTCGGTGCGATCGTAGTACGGCACGATCTTCACATCCGGCGGCAGCACCGTCCGATTCAGCGTCGCCGTCAGCTCTTCGACTTTCTTGAGGATGACCTGCGCCTGCTCGCCGACGCGCATCAGAATGACGCCTTCGACCGCGTCGTTCTGACGCATGTAGCCGAACTGCCCGAGGCGCGGCGCCTGGCCAATGGCCACGGTCCCGACGTCTTTGACGGTCACCGGAATCCCGGCATGCGACGCGATGACGATGTTGCCGATGTCCTCGAGCGACTTCACCTGGCCGAGGCCGCGCACGTAATAAAACTGTCCCCCCTGCGAGTAGAAGCCGCCGCCGGCGTTCGAGTTGTTGTTGGAGAGCTGCTGGACGATCAGCGGCACCGTCACGCCATACGACATGAGCCGGTTGGGATCGATCTGCACCTGATACTGCATCGTCTCGCCGCCGAGGCTCGAGTCGTCGGCCACGCCCTGGATCGCACGGTAGCGCCGCTCGAGCACCCAGTCTTCGAGGATCTTCAGGTCCTGCGCCGATCGGTCGGGGCTTTGCAGCACATACCGGTAGATAAGACCGCTGGGCTGAAGAGCGGCGACATCCCGGGAGTCACGCCCGTCGGCATCTGCGCATCGGCAATCCGTTCGAAGGCCTGCGCGCGCGCGAAATACGGATCGGTGTCGTACAGAAAATTCATCGTGATCGACGACAGCCCGTAGAGCGAAATCGAGCGCAGCGTGTCGAGCTTCGGGATGCCGTTCATCTCGACCTCGAGCGGAATCGTGATCAGGCGCTCGACCTCTTCGGCGGCGTGGCCGGGCCACTGCGACACAATCTGCACCTGCGGCGGCGACAGGTCCGGGTACGCGTCGATCGGCAGATTCTTGAACGACACGATGCCCCAAATTGCCAGGCAGCCCATCGCCACGATGACGATGAACCGCTGCGAGAGCGCGAAAGAAACAAGGCGGTTGATCATGGCGGTTACTGCTGGTACGTATTGGCGAACTGCAGGAACACGCTGCCCTGCGAGACGACCTGATCGCCCGCGGCGAGGCCGTCGGCAATCTGCGTCTTGTCGCCCTGCTGGGTGCCGAGTTTCACCAGGCGCTGCGCGAACTTACCTGGCCCGACCTGCAGGTACACGAACGGAAAGTTATCTTCGTCGTAGAGCACTGCGGGCGTCGGCACGACGAGGACGTCGCGTGTCGTCTTGTCGTGGATCACGACGTCGACGAACAGATCCTTCTTCAAGAGCCCGTCTGGGTTCTGGGTGACGATGCGCACCGGCGTCGTCCGCGTGGCCGGATCGAGCAGGTCACCGATGTACGACACGACGCCGTGAAAGGTCTCCGTGAACGCGGAGTTGCGCTCGTCGACCTTGTCGCCGACGTGAACAGCCGCGAGATCCTTGTCGTACACGTGTCCCTGTACCCAGACGGTCGACGTGTTGCTGATGACGAACGCTGCCGTTGTCCCAGCCTGAATCAGCTGTCCGGGCAGCACCATCCGCTGCACGACGACGCCGGCGAGCGGCGCGCGCATCACGAGCTCGGGGCGAATACCCACGTTCTGCTGCTCGGCCTCGGTGATGTCGCTTTGGCTGACGCCGAATATCTTGAGCGCCTGGAGCGCCGTCTGAAGGTCGGTCGCGGCGTCGTTGTAGTCGGCTTCGGCGGCTTCCATGTCGCGTTGCGAGATGGCCTTGTGCGCCAGCAGGTCCTTGTTGCGATCGAGGATCCGCTGGGCCAGATCGAACCGGTTCTTCGCTTTTCGATACGTAGAGATCGAGTTGCTGACGTCCGTGCTCGCGACGTACAGGAGCGGATCGCCCGCCTTTACGTGTTTTCCGGTGTCGGCGACGATTCGGGTGATCGGCCCACTGACCTGCGTGATGGCCTGCGTGGTGTGATCGTTGTCCCAATCCACCGTTCCCGTTGTGCGGACGACCGTCGACCAGGTCGTCTTCTGGACCGGGACGATCTTGAGGTGCGGCAGCTGATCGGCCGGCACGGTGAAAAACGTCGGTTTGGACGCGTCGCCGGGTGCCGGCGCCGCGGCAGCGGCCTTGGCCCCCGGTGACGTCGTGCCGCTGGACGGCGGCGGGCTGCTCGTGCACGCCGACACGGTTGCCGCGACCGCGATGAAAAACGGGAGGACCGCGACTCTCATTGCAATACCTGCTTTCCCACGGCGAGATTGATCTGCTGAACGCTCGTCATGTACGCCGCGAGCGCCTGCCGGAACGCAAGCTGGGTCGTTCGGTACGTGCGCTCGGCGTCCAACAGATCCAGAAGCGAACCGCTGCCGTGCTGAAACACATACGTCGTCACATCGAGCGACTGCTGGGCCTGGTTCAGATAGCCCGACTGAAAAAGAGAGACGAGTTTCTCGCTGGCTTGAAACGCCGCGACCGCGTTCACGACGTCGGTGAGAACGGTGGTTCTGGCTTGCGCTTCCGTTTCGTTCGCCTGAACCACGGCGACCTTGCTGTGCGCGATGTTGCCCTGGTTGCGATCGTGAAACGGCAGCTCGATGGAAAACCCGAACCCGACGGCGCTGAAATCTCCCGCGCGGTCATACTCGACTTCGCCGGTCACGTCGCGGGCGCGGTTGCCGTATGCCAGCGTCTCCGTATCCTGCGCGAGCTTGACGCCGCCCTGAGCCGCCAGGAAATCGGGCCGCGAGGCCAGCGCCACGCTCTTCAGTTCTTCGAGCGACACGGCGTATTTCGTGTATGTGAGGTCGCCGTCCACGTCGAACTCCTCGGCGAGAGCCTCGAACCCAAGGTTCTGGCGCAGCGCCGCCTTGGCCTGCGCGAGCGAGACGCCAGCCGAGGAGAGGTCCTGCTCGAACTGCAGCTGCTGGAGCGTGATCTTCAGAAAGTCGGACTCGGCGAGATCGCCGGCCCGAACACGCTCGCGATTCACCTCGACGACGTTCGAGAAGTTCTTGAGATCGGCTTCGGCCAGCTCGAACGACGATTTCGCCAGCAAAACGTTGACGAAGGCCTGACCCGTTTGGAAAACGACCTGCCGCTCCGAATCGAGGGCCGTGCGCGCGGCCACGCTCGTCGTATCCTGGGCGACGAGGGTGCGCTTCTCGCGCTTTCCGCCCCGTTCGAACAGATAACTCAGGGCCTCGACGTAGTTCTGGTTGTTGGCGAAGTTGTCGACGCTGAACAACTGGCTCGGAGAAAACACCGGGAAATTCTCGTTCGTCGAGGTCAGGACCGGGTTGGGTTTCAGAGCCGCGGTGATTTCATCCGCCTTGGCAATATCGACGTTCAATCGCTGCGCGCGCAGCTGGTGGTTGTGTTCGATCGCGAGCCGCACCGCGTCCGCAAGCCCCACGCGAGTGGCCGGCGGCGGCTGGCCCGTCGGTGTCTGGGCGGTCGCAGGGACGGCGAGGCACACCATACCCACCCCGACCCATCGTCCGACAAAAGACCGTGCGCGCATCGGTTCGTGCTCCTTGAAAATCCCCAGGGAGTCGCAGACATCTGCCTCCACACACAGCCGGCGGGCTGGCGCCGTTCCGCGTGGAAGTACAGCTACACACCCGGCGCAAATCGCCAGGCGGTCAACACAAGTGAATTGGGATCAGGAGAACGAGGGTGGTGAACGGCCGTTGAATCGAACGTCGAGAAGACGTCCGTGCGAAACGACGAGCTCGGTCACCGCACTGCCGGCATCGGAGAGGTGCCAGACGCCGACGACGGCGATGTTTTGAAGGTCGGAACCGAGCGCGCTCGCCGCGCACGCCGTGCAGTGCAGGGGGGTCCGGAGCTCGCACTGCAGGTCGTGGTGCTCGAATTCGGAGGTGACCAGGAAGAGCGCGTAAAGGGCTACACCAATGAAGGCGAGCCGCCGCCAGTTCCGACCGAATCTTACAGACACTCACCGCGATAATACGCTTTCGGGCGAGCGACCACAACCGGCGGGGTCAAAATGTGAAACGCAGCTGCACTTGGTAGGCCCGCGGCGTCACGAAATGCGTACCGCTGAATGTCGAGAGGAAATTGTAAAGCGCGTCCTTGTTCGTCAGATTGATGACGCTGAACCGCAGGCGCAGCTTGTTGCGGCTGCCGTGCAGCAGGTTGTCCGCGCCGATGCCGAGGTCGAACAGGTGTCGCGGCGCGATCCGCGGCGGATTCGTCACGTCGTTCTCCTGCCCGACCGGAATGTTCAGCCGCGTCGCGCCTCCACCCGACGCGCAGCTCGTGATCGGCGACGTCGCGCGTCGCGACCGCGCTGCCGCAGAAGAAGCCGATGGCCGCCTGTTGATCGCCCGTCAGTGCGAGCGCATCGTCCACGCTCCCGCACGGCGCCGGCGACCAGCCCCGAGTCGTACCGCCAGCTGAGCGCCGCCCATGCGCCGATCGGCTTGCTGAACGCGTACTGCAGGTTCGTGGTCGAGTTGAACTTCTGATCGTGGTCGATCCGGAAATCGCCGTCCGGCTGCTCGAGCAGAATCCCGCCCGTGCCGGGCGGCGAGAAGATCGCGTTCGTGTGCGCCATCACCACGAACGCGCTGAAGCCGGCGTGCTCGACGAGGTTGAGCCGGCCGGTGAAGCCGTCGATCCGCGAATGATCCCACGCGACCGGAAACGCGATCGGCGTGTCGAACAGCACGCCGAAGTCGTAGCCGTTGTCGGTGTGCTTGTTGAAGTAGCCGAAGTCGGCGACGACCCAGCGACCCGAAGCCCTGCTGCACGCCGAGCTCGACCTGGTTGCGCTTGCCGGGCGGCGGAGGATTGCCGACGCCGAAGAGGCCGTTCAAGCCGACGCCGCGCGACAGCAGCAGGTTCTCGTTGTACGGCGTCTCGAGCGTCCGCCCGTACGAGGCGCGCAGGACGGTGCCGCTGCCCGGCACGGCGTACGACACGCCGAGGCGCGGCTCGACGAGCGTTGCGGCGGTCAGTCCGTCGTAGTGGTCGACGCGGACGCCGAGCTTGAACGTCGCGTCGCCTGCCTTGATGTCGTCCTGTACGTAGACCGCCTGCTCTTGATCGTCGCCGACTGGTCGTAGGTGAGCGGCGTTCCGCCGTTCGTCAGGTCGAACGGCGCGAACGCCTGATTGAAATTGCCGTCTTCGTCCGCAAACGACGGATCGGTCGGGTCCGTGATGCCGAACGTGAACTTCTCCTGCAGCTTCGTCGCGCTGATCGTCGCCGCCGACCTTCACGTTGTGATTGCCCGCCGTGTACGAGACGTCGGCCTTGACGCCGATGTTCGTCAGCGTGCGGTCCTGGCTGACCGTGGCCGGCGTGTCGTCGAACGGGTCGGCGCTCGGCGGGTACGTCAAGTGATCCTGCCGGACGAAGCCGTTCGCGGTGAACAGCGTCTTCGAGCCGATCACCCGCGAGTAGCCCGGGCGCGATGTTGAATGTGGTGATGTTCTGGTGCTGCGTCTGGCGCGATCTGATCGTAGCGTGTTCGGCACGTCGAAGCCCGACTTCGCCGCCTGCAGGTTCAGGTGCAGCGTGTCGGTGTCGCTCGGGTGGAAGTCGAGCCGGTCGAAGAACGACCCGCTGTCGCCGGTGTCGTGCAGCGCCTGCGAACTCCGGCGGATCGAGGAATCGATCCGTTCGCATCGCCGGAGACCGACAGAAAGTTGCCGACGGTGTGCGATGCCGGCGCCGATGTTGAGCTCGCCGGTCGGGCTCCTGAACGAGCCGTAGCCGAGCGACACGCTGCCGGTCGGCTTCGGCTGATCGAGCCCGGACTTGGTGACGATGTGCACGACGAGACTGCTCTTGTCGCCGTACTCGGCCGGCGCAACGCCGGTGATGACTTCCATCGACTGCACGGCGTCCGGCGAAATCTGATTCGAGTAGAGGCGGCTCTGCTGATCGGTGACCGGCTGGTTGTCGATCGAGAACTGCGTCTGCGCGTGGTCGCCGATCGGATGAAAGAAGCCGTTCGAGTCGGCGACGACGCCGGGCGACGCCAGCGTGATCACCTGGTTCAGCCCCGACGAGGACGACTCGAGCGGCAGCTTGTCGATCAGGCTCTGGTCGATGTCGGTGTGCGCCGTCGGATCGCGCTCGAGAAGATCCTCGGCGTGGCCGACGACCTCGACCGTCGACGTCGCGCCTGCCAGCTTCAGCGGGAGCTCGAGATCGATCGGCACGCCGCTCCGCACGTCGACGTCGCGCTCGAACGTCTGAAAGCCCTGCGCGGCGACGACGAGGTGATACGGATTCGGCGGCAGGTTGCGGAACACGAACTCGGCCGGACGCGTCGGTCGTCGCGCTGCGCTTGAAGCCGCTCACCGGGTTGCTGATGTCGACGGCGACGGCGACTCATCACGCCGCCGGTCGGATCCTTGACGGTGCCCTGCACCGTGCCGGCGCCGCCGAGTTCCTGTGCGCACGCGCGCCGGAACGTCAAAACCCGCGATGAGCAATCCGATCACTGCAGCGGAGAACAGTCGAGACGTCGAAACCACCTGCGCATGTCAGCCCTTTCGGAAGGTCAGCGATGACGAACTGCTCGGACGCTACCAACCGCGCGCGGCGGCTGGCGACCAGAAGCACACGACTGGTCGATTCGGTCCGGCGGACGCGCCGATCCGCGTCGATGAACGGCGTGGCATTCCGGTCATTGGCGGAAACGCGACCATTCGTTGTGCGACACTACCCAGTCGTGGCCTTTGCGTTTCGGAATGCGTCTGCCGGGCGTACTGTGACCGCCGGAGCACGCGCGCGACATGGGTGAGCTGCTGAATCTGGTCGGCCTGAGCACCGGCGTGGTGCTCTACGCGATGCTGCTGGCGATGGTCGTGCGCGCGGGCGCACGCGCCGGTGCGGCTGCGCGTTTCGATCCGCTGCTGCTCGCGACCGCGTCCTCGGGCTGGTCTGGAACCTCTGCGCGCTGCCCGCCTACGAGCTGCCGAAGGTGGGCATCGACGGGCCCTTTCCGTTCCTCGTCGCCGTCGGATTCAGCGCGCTCGGTTTCCTGCCGGCGGTCGTCGTGCACTCGGTGCTGCGCGGCGAGCGCGACGGCATGCGCGGCGCGGGCCGGCGCGATCGATTGCGTCGGTCGCCTACAGCGTCAGCGCGCGCCGCGGCCGTTCTTCACGTGCGCGCGGCACTGGCCGGCGAGTCCGGTCCCGTCGCCGCTCGGCATGCGGCTGCTCACCTACACGTTCGTCGCGCTCGTCGTTCCGCTGGCCGCCGTCACGCGCGGCCAGCCCGGCGCGCGGCGCGCGCTCTGGGCGGCGGCGCTGGCGATCTTCGCCGTCTCGGCGCTGCACCTGAGCCAGTTCCATCAGCGGCGACGCGTCGTGGCCGGTCGAGCTCCTCGGCCACCACGCGTCGCTGCCGCTCGCGTTCGCGATCCTGTATCAGGACTATCCGTTCGCGCTCGCGGATCTGTTTCTGAAGCGCGCGCTGGCGCTGCTCAGCGCTCGTCACGATCGCCTTCATCGCGATCGTGACTTTCGGCGCCTGGTCGTCGACCTTCGACCGAGTTCGTCGCGGCCGATCCGCGACAGGTCGGGATGCTGGTGACGCTCTGGGTCGCGACGGCGCTGCTCTATCCGCGTCCTGCAGGCGCTCGACCGCCTGGTTCGTCGACGCGATCGTGCTGCACCGGCCCGACTACCGCTCGCTGCGAGCCGCGGTCGCGCGCGCGCGCGCAGACGCACGAAGACGTGGCGCCGCTTCTCGACGACGTCTGCGCGCAGCTTGACGCCGGCGCTTGAGCAGCGAAGGCGTGTCGTGGCGCGAGAAGCCGGTGCGCGACGCGTCGTCGATCGCGCCGCGGCGTCATGGTCGCCATTCCGTCGCCGAGCCGCCGCGCTACGCGTTCGTCGTCGGGCCGCTGACACGGCGGCCGCCGGCTGCTCTCCGACGATCGTGGCGCTGCTCGAGGCGATCGCGGTCGTCGTGGCGCGGCGCATCGACGCCATCCGGATCACGCGCGAGCGGTACGAGCGCGCAGACGCGCGAGCAGGAGATGACGAAGCTCGCGACAGAAGCCGAGCTGCGCGCGCTGCGCGCGCAGATCAACCCGCATTTCCTGTTCAACGCGCTGACGACGATCGGCTACCTGATTCAGACGGCGCCGCCGCGAGCGCTCGAGACGCTGATGCGTCTGACGTCGCTGCTGCGCGGCGTGCTGCGATCCGAAGGCGAGTTCACCACGCTCGGCCGGGAGCTCGACCTGGTCGAGGCGTATCTCGACATCGAGCGCGCGCGCTTCGAGCAGCGCCTGCGGGTGCGCGATCGACGTGCCGGCGCGGCTGCGCGCGATCCGTGTGCCGCCGCTCGTGCTGCAGCCGCTCGTCGAGAACGCCGTCAAGCACGGCATCGCGGCGCAGCAGGCAGGCGGCCGGCTCAGCGTACGAGCCGCCGTACAGGATGTCAGCGGGCGGCACGAGCTCGTCCTCGTCGTGCACGACACCGGCGCGGGCGCGACCGCGTGGGCGATGCAGAGCGGACGCGCGGCTGGCGTCGGCCTGCGCAATGTCGAGCGGCGGCTCGCGTGCCAGTACGGCGCAGGCGGCGTCGCTGTCGATTCGAGTCCGAGGCCGGCAGCGGCACGACCGTCGAAATCCGCCTGCCGGTCGGTGCCGACGTCGCGTCCGACGCGCTCGACGGCAACCAGGACGGCAGTGTGACCGCGCGCCTGCGCGTCGTCGTCGCCGACGACGAGCGGCCGGCGCGCGTCGTTCCTCGTCGCGCTGCTGCGGTCGTTCGACGACGTTGCCGTCGTCGGCGACGCGGAATCGGGCAAGAACGGCGGTCGCGCTGATCGAGCGCGAGCGGCCGGATCTCGCGCTGCTCGACCTGCAGATGCCCGAGCTCGACGGCATCGGCGTCGTCCGGATGCTGAAGAAGAGCGAGATGCCGCTCATCGCGTTCGTGACCGCGTACGACGAATACGCGGTGCGGGCGTTCGAGGTGAACGCGGTCGACTACCTGCTGAAGCCGGTCGACAAGAAGCGGCTGCGCGAAACGCTCAACCGCGCGCAGGAGCGGATCGAGCACGCCGAGATCGTCGCCGAGCAGGCGTCGCGCGTCGGCGCCGCGATCGACGATGTACGAATCGTCGGTCAGGTCGCCGTACCTCGAGCGCATTCCGGTCCGACATCGCGATGAGGTCGTGATCGTGCCGGTCGCGCAGATCGCGTCGATCGTCGCCGACGGAGAGCTGCTGAACATCACGACCGTACGAAACGAGCGCCACACGATCACGTATCGGCTCAAGGACCTCGAGAGCCGGCTCGATCCGGCGCGGTTCATCCGGCTGGGGCGCGGGACGCTGGCGAACGTCGATCTGATTCTCAAGGTCAACGTCATGCCGGGCGGCACGCACGTGGCGACGCTCGGCAACGGCCAGAAGCTGCCGGTCAGCCGCCTCCAGTCGCGGCTGCTCCGGGAACGATTCCTGAAACTATGAACGCCGTTCGTCGGCACTCTGGTTCCACTGACCTCACTCCGAAGACAAGTCATTGAATAGTGGGCGGACAAACAGGATGGCCTTGTTACCTTTCGCCGATGCCGCGTCCACCAAAGGTGTATCGAGGCTCGCGGCGGCGACTGGAGCGGATACGAATGAGCGACAACTGGTCGGTGGGCCTCTGGATCGTGATTCTCACGGTGCTCGCCGCACTGTTTGGATTGGTCCCGCTGATGCTCACCGCCTCAAAGGTTGTGCGGTGACGTAGATTTACAGGCCCGACAGCTGAACGCTGACGGCCGCCAGCGAATCGAGCCCGTACACATCCCTCGGCAGCTGACGGACCGACACCCGATGCAGCGCCTTGAATCGACGGTCGATTTCGATCAGGTACTCGCGTTCCTGTGCCTTGCGCGCAGCGTAGAAATCGCCGTCCAGGCCGTCGGGCAGGACGCGGTTGACGATCAACCCGGCGAGATGGACGCTGGTATCGCCGAGCAGGTCCGCCGCTCGGGCCGTCTCCTCGATGGCGAGCCGCTCCGGAATCGTCACGAGGACGAACGAGGTGCGCGCCCGATCCGTCACGCGCGCCCGCAGCATCGTCAAGCGCGCGTGGCGCCGCTCGAGCGCCGCGAGCACCGGATCGGCCTCAGGCGCCGGACGCTCGTCGCCGAGATCCATCTCGAGCAGCGCTCGGCGGTGCTTCACCAACGCCTGAATCCAGGTCGTCATCGCATCCGGCATACGCAGGAGCTGAAGCGTGTGGCCGGTCGGCGCGGTGTCGAAGACGATGAGATCGTAAACGCCCTCGCGCTCGACGATCAGATCGATCATGCGGTCGAGGAGCGCCACTTCCGCGAGCCCCGGCGAGGCGGCGGCCATCTCGATCTGGCGATGCGCCTGCCGTACGACGGCCGGGCTGAACATCCGCGCGATATCGCGCTTGACCTGGCTGATGTAACGCGTCGATTCCTGGTCGGCGTCGATTTCGATCGCGCTCAGGTTGGGCTGCAGCTGACGCTCGCTCGCCCCGATTTTCTGTTCGAAGATATCGGAGGTCGAGTGCGCCGGATCGGTCGACACCAGCAGCACGCGTCGTCCCGCGCGGCTGGCCGCGAGAGCGAACGCAGACGAACACGTCGTCTTCCCGACTCCGCCTTTGCCGCCGAAGAACACGACCGATCGACGAGAAGCGTCACGACGGAATCAACCGCGGAGCCCGCAGAGATCGCTGAGCAGATCCATCACAAATTCTCTGCGCTCTCCGCGGGCCCGCGGTGATCCGTTAACAGCACGGCAGGCTGCCGAGCGGCGAGTGCTCGATGCCCATCCGCCGATGCCACTGATGAAACTGCTCGAGCAGATACGGATAGATCTCAAGCAGATACAGCGTCGCCGGATTCGGCAGCGCCGTCGCTTCCATGAAACAGAGCAGCAGAAAGAGGTCGTTCAGTTCGGCGGTCTGCTGTCGAAGGTCGTGCTGATACCGTCCGACGGTCGCGCCGTGCAGGATGTCGCGAATGCCGTCGAAGAAGTTCACTTGCCGACCAGCACCCTGAAGCGGACACCGATGCCGCCCAGATCGTTTTCGCCGAGATCCTTCGAAATGCCTGACGCGCCGAGAATGCCGGACACCCGGGTGAACTGCACGTCGGCAGCCAGAGAAATCCACTGCTGGACACGGCCTTCCACGCCCCCGAGAAGCAGATATCCGATGTGGCGCGAGCTGAAGTTTTCGCTCGCGGTCGCATCGGACGACGATTCCTCGTAGCCGTAGGAACCGATGCCGGCGCCGACGTACGCCGAGATCCGAGGCGACGTCCTGAATCGGTAGCCGCCGCTCACCTCGATCGGCGTCATCGTGACGGTCAGAGGAATACCGAGTTGAAATATCTGACCGTTGTTGTCGAACGCCCGCTGGCCCGTCTTGTTGAAGCGCGAGATGCTCACGTCAGCCCATACGTTGTGCGGCAGGACGACGCTGACGCCGCCACCGAGGAACGGCTCGAACGATTGTCCGAAGATCGCGTCGAACGTGGACTTGGCCGCCATCTGCTGACCGGTGACGACGAAAAATGGACGGAACGAAACCGACTGCGCGCGCGCCGGTGCAGCGAGCGCGAAGACGAGGACAACAGCGCCGAAGATTTTCATCGCGCGAGCCCCAGTCCGCGCAGCGCATCGCGCGCCTGCACCAGGCCGAAGCCGAAGGAGTCGTCGCGCCCCGGGCTGCCGAGATCGAGCGCGAACCGCTCGAGCGCCGCTTCAATCGCACCCGGGTTCGTGATCCCCTGCTGCATGAGCATCGCCGCCACGCCGGAGACGTGCGGCGTTGCCTGAGAGGTGCCGGTGAAATAGAAGTACGCCAGCGAGTCGAACCGCGGCGCGGCAAACTGGTCCGGGGGCGAATCGAACGTATCGACGAGGTCGAGATCGAGCGTCTGCTGCAGAATGCCGCCGCTGGCGTCGAAGCCGCGGAACGAGCCGCCAGGCGCGGCGAGCTCGATCCATGGGCCGCGTGCTCGAGTAGAAGGCGTGCGCCTTGTTCTTGTCGACTGCCGCCACCGACACCGCGCCCGGAACCCGCGAAGCGATCTCCGCGAGCACCTCGGTCGGATTGCCGTCTTCGAAGTCGTTGCCGCCGGCAAGCGCGATAAACGCGCCCTTCCCGACGGCATACTTGATCGCGTCTTCGATGACCGGCGCGGAACCCGCGGGACCGCTGGCCCCGAGGCTCATGTTGATAATCTTCGCGCCGTTATCCACCGCATATCTGATTCCCTCTGCCACCACATCGTCGGAGCCGCCGGTTTCGGCGGCGGCGCCGAAGATGACGTCCCACTCGCTCGCGAGCACTTTGACGGGCATCAGCTTGACGTTGAACGCGACGCCAGCCGTCCCCCCGCCGTTCGCCTGATCGCCACCGCTCGTGCCGTCGTTGGTCGTCTGGCCGATCGTGCCGCTCACGTGCGTGCCGTGGCCATCGAAGTCGAGCGGGTTGTCGTCGTTCCAGATGAAATCGTGCGGTGCGACGAATCGGCTCGCCGGGCCGAGCTCGGTCGCCATCACGAACGACAGCGTGAGATCCCGAGCGAGGGATACAGCGTGCCCGCCGCATTCGCCGGGAGGATGTTGCCGTCGGCGTCCACGCGGAACGCGTTCGCATGAAATCGGATCGTCCGGTTCGCGAACGCAACGCCCGTGTCGAGCACCGCGACCGTGATCGACGAGCCGGCCTGCGGCTGGATGGCCCACGCGCGTTCCATGTCGATCATCGGCAGGTTCCACTGCTGCGGATAGAACCGGTCGTTCGGCACAAACGTCGTCGCCTGTGCGTGCACACGATACGCGGGCTGCGCATATTCGACGTCGGGCCGCTGCGACAGCGTGCGCGCGACCGCCTCCGCGTCCTCACCGGGATCGATCCTGAGGATGTCGAAGTTGGCGTAGTCGGGTCGGGCATCGATGGAGCCGGCGTGCGTGGCGGCTCGGACCGAGTCCGTCCGCACGCGCGTCGACGCTGTTTCGCGGAACTTCACAATCACTTTGCCGGCGACATACGGTGCGCCGGACGCGCCGGTTCGATCCGCGATGGCGCTCGCCGCCCGGATCGAGCGGCGTCTCATCACATCGGGGCTGTCGGGTGCTTGCGTCATCAGCGGGCTGATTCCGCGTTCGATTGCGGGCGGCGCGAACTTATCGAGCAGCTGCCGCGATCCGCGGGCCGTCTGGCCGTGGCCGTGGACGGTTCCGAGGATTGCGGCGGCGGCGACGGTCAGCGACAAAGCGACGAGCGAACTACGACGGGATCCAGACATTGGATTATTCTACTGGAGACTTTCACGATGGCCGAGACGCTGTTCGAAAAAGTGTGGCGCGCGCACGCGGTCCGCACGCTGGCGACCGGACAGACGCAACTGTTCGTCGGGCTTCATCTGATTCATGAGGTGACGACTCCGCAGGCGTTCGATGATTTGCGCAGGCATGGGTGGAGCGTCGCGTTTCCCGGTCGTACTTTTGCCACAGTCGATCACATCGTGCCGACGCTGGCGCAGCAGCGTCCCTTCGTCGACGTGATGGCGGAGGACATGACCGCGGCGCTCGAACGCAATTGCCGCGACTTCGGCATCCCGCTGTGGACCCCCGACACGGACAACCAGGGGATCGTGCACGTGATCGGACCCGAGCTCGGTCTCACGCAGCCGGGCATGACGATCGCGTGCGGCGACAGCCACACGTCGACCCACGGCGCCCTCGGTGCAATCGCATTCGGCATCGGCACGTCGCAGGTTCGGGACGTGCTCGCGTCGCAGTGCCTCGCGCTCGATCCGTTGAAGGTGCGCCGCGTGGACGTCAACGGCCGGTTGCCGCCCGGCGTGTACGCAAAGGACGTGATCCTGACGATCATCCGGCGGCTCGGCGTCCGCGGCGGCGTGGGGTTCGCGTACCGAGTACGGCGGCACGACGGTGGATGCGATGTCCATCGAGGAGCGGATGACCATCTGCAACATGTCGATCGAAGGCGGCGCACGCGTCGGCTATGTGAATCCGGACGAGACGACGGTCGCGTACCTTCGGGGACGGCCGTTCGCACCGAAGGGCGCGGAGTTCGATCGCGCGGTGACATGGTGGCGCGAGATCGCGTCGCGGCCGGATGCGAGCTACGCCGACCGGGTCACATTCGATGCGGCGACGATCGAGCCGACGGTCACCTGGGGCATCAATCCCGGCCAGTCGGCGGCCGTTGGCGAACCGATTGACGCGGCGGCGGACGTCGAAGCCCTGGAGTACATGGGGTTCAAACCCGGTGTCCGGCCGCTGGGCACGAAGATCGACGTGGCGTTCATCGGGTCGTGCACCAACGGACGGCTCTCGGACCTCGAAGCCGCCGCCGCGATCGTCCGCGGCCGCAAAGTGGCGCCGCACGTCAGGGCGCTCGTCGTGCCGGGCTCGCGCAGCGTCAGCCGCGCGGCGGAAGCGCGCGGGCTGGACCGTATATTCATCGAGGCCGGGTTCGAATGGCGCGCCGCCGGCTGCTCGATGTGCCTCGGGATGAATCCAGACAAGCTCGAAGGGCGGCAGATCTGCGCGTCGTCATCGAACCGCAACTTCAAAGGACGTCAGGGCAGCCCGACCGGGCGTACGCTGCTCATGAGCCCGGCGATGGTCGCGGCCGCGGCGGTGGCGGGCGAAGTGGTCGACGTCCGGGCGATGCTGACACGCGTGCCTGCATGAAGATCACAGAGGTCAAGGGCCGCGGGATGCCGCTGCGCGGCAACGACATCGACACCGATCGGATCATGCCGGCGCGATTTCTGCGCGCGATCTCGTGGGACGGCCTCGAACGGCACCTGTTCGAGGACGATCGCGCAACTCGGCCGGATCACCCCTTCAACGACCTCAGGTACGACGGCGCCAGCATTCTCGTCGTCAACGCGAACTTCGGCTGCGGGTCGTCGCGCGAGCACGCCCCACAGGGACTGGTGCGCGCCGGCGTCCGGGCCATCATCGGCGAATCGTTCGGCGACATTTTTCAGGGCAACGCGCTGATGCTCGGCGTCCCCTGCTTCGCGGCTGCCGCGGAGTTCATCGCGCGGCTGCAGACGCTCATCGAGGAGACGCCGGATCTCGAGATCCAGGCCCAGGTGAACACCGGGATCGTGAACGCCGGCGCCCTGACGACGACGGCGACGCTGCCCGAGGGAGTGCGCGACGCGCTCGTCAGCGGGCAATGGAATCCCACCGCGATGCTCCTCGAAGGCGCCGAGGCGGCTCGGGCCGTCGCCGCCCGGCTACCCTATCTGAGCGGGTTCTAATTTTGTCGTTTTCCCGCGTGTCCTGCGTGGTCGTGCTTTTCGTGTTGCGCGACTTCTAGAAAAGCATCCGCCGCATGAGATCGATGGAGCTTGCGGCAAATCAGCGACACCTGCCGTCGGCGAGACAACCCGGCAACCGGGACCGCGATCAGTTGTCCGCTCGCGATCTCGGTCAGCGCACACCGGCGCGGTAACAGCGCCACACCAAGATTCAGTTCGACGGCGCGCTTGATCCCGTCGAGGCTCGGCAGCGCGATCACGATGTTGAGCGCCACGCGCCGTTCCTCGAACAGCCGCAAGACCCGCTCGCGCGCCGGCGAGGGATCGTTGTGGGCGACGACCGCCTCGCCTGCCACGTCTTCCATGCCGACCTGTTTGCGTTTGGCCAGCCGGTGCGACGGCGGCACCAGCAGCACGAGCTCGTCGCTGCCGACAATCACCTCGTGCAGCCCCGGTTCGGAGGGGTGAAATGTCAGCGCTCCGAAATCGAGGCTGCCCTGCTGCACTTCGGCCGCAATCTGGCGCGCCGGAATGCGGCGCACGTCGATGGCGATGTGGGGGCGGCGCGTGCGGAAACGCGCGATGAGCGGCAGCAGCGTGTGCACGGCGGCTTCGTTCGCGCCGATGAGCACCCGGCCGCGCCGCAGATCCCGCAGCTCGCGCACGGCGGATTCGGTTTCCTCCGCGAGCCGCACGAGCCGCTGGGCGTAGTTCTGCAGCATCGTACCGGCGTCGGTCAGCGTGCCGCTGTTCGACGATCGATCGAAGAGCTCTTCACCGAGCGTGCGCTCGAGACGCCGGACCGTCTGGCTCACGGCCGGCTGCGTGAGGTGCACTTTCACCGCGGCGCGGGAGAAGCTCCGCTCCTCCGCGACGGCGAGAAAGACGCGGAGGGCCTGCAGGTCCATAATGCGGTGTTATTATATTGTAAATATTATCACTTTGACTTCTACTCTTGCAGGCCCCAAAATCCGACCATGGCCGAAGCTGCTGACCGGATCCTGATCTTCGACACGACCCTGCGCGACGGTGAGCAGGCGCCCGGGTTCTCTCTTGACGTCGCCGCGAAGGTCGCGATGGCGCGTGCCATCGACGCGCTCGGCGCCGACGTGATCGAAGCGGGGTTTCCGATCGCCTCGCCGGCCGACGCCGAGGCGGTCTGGCAGGTCTCTCGCGAGGTCCGGAGGCCTGTGATCGCCGCGCTCGCCCGCTGCCGCGCCGCCGACATCCAGGAGGCGGCGCACTCGCTCGGTCCCGCAGCGCGACGTCGTCTGCACATTTTCCTCGCGACCTCCGACCTGCATCTGACACGGAAGCTCCGCATGTCGCGCGAGGCCTGCTTCGAGGCGATCGTCGACGGCGTGAAGCTCGCACGTACCTTCACCGACGATGTGGAGTTTTCGGCCGAGGACGCGACGCGCAGCGATCGCGACTTCCTCTGCCGCGTCATTGAAGCGGCGATCCGTGCCGGCTGCCGGACCATCAACCTGCCGGATACCGTCGGCTACACGCTCCCGGACGAGATCCGCGAGTTCTTCGTCGACGTCCGCTCGCGCGTCCCTAATGCCGACCTCGCGACATTCAGCACGCATTGCCACGACGACCTCGGGCTCGCGACCGCGAACACCCTCGCGTCCATTCAAGGCGGCGCACGGCAGGTGGAGTGCACAGTCAACGGCATCGGCGAGCGCGCGGGCAACGCGGCGGTCGAGGAGGTCGTGATGGCGTTGAAGGTTCGACACAACCGCATGCCGTTCGACACCGCGATCAAGCCTCACGCTCTGTACGAGACGAGCCAGCTGCTCACGGCGCTCACCGACGAAGCCGTGCAGGCGAACAAGGCGATCGTCGGACGGAACGCCTTCGCACACGAGGCGGGCATCCACCAGGACGGCGTCCTCAAGGACCCTCGCACCTACGAGATCATGCGGCCGCAGGACGTCGGGCAGCCGGGCGCGCAGCTCGTGCTCGGCAAACACTGCGGGCGTCACGCCGTGCAGCGACGGTGCGACGCGCTCGGACTCGAGCTCGCATCCGGGGAGCTCGACGCGCTATACCGCGCGGTCATTCAGCTTGGCGACCGCCGAAAAGCGGTCGGCGACGGCGACGTGCGACGGCTCATCGCGAAAATCAGGACGGTGGACAGCGAGCCGGCCGCGACGCACGCGCCCCACGCGGACGCGATCGGCTACGGGCACGGCGTCTGAGCAATCCCGTAAAATGATCGGATGATCCCTCTTCGGGACGTCATCCCGTCCCGGACCACGCCCTACGTCACCGTCACGATCATCATCCTCAACGCGCTGGCATGGTTCTACGAGCTGACGATGCCGGAGCGGCAGCTCAATGCGTTCCTGTATGTGTACGGCGTCGTGCCGGCCTCATTCAGCGCGCCGACGCTCATCACGTCGATGTTCCTGCACGGCGGCTGGATGCACGTCATCGGCAACATGTGGTACCTGTGGATATTCGGCGACAACGTCGAAGATCGGGTCGGCCACGGCCGGTTCATCGTGTTCTATCTGCTGTGCGGAATTGCCGCGGCGGTGGGCCAGATCGCCATCGATCCGACGTCTACGCTGCCGACGATCGGCGCGAGCGGCGCGATCGCCGGCGTGATGGGCGCGTACTTTCTCTTGTACCCGCAGTCGCGGGTCCTCACGCTCGTGACGATCATTTTCTTCTGGGAAATCGTCGAGCTCCCGGCACTCGTGCTGCTTGGGTTCTGGTTTCTGATGCAGCTGTTCAGCGCCGGCGCGATCGCGGTCACCGCCAGCACCAACGGCGGCGGCGTCGCCTTCATGGCTCACGTCGTCGGCTTCCTGACGGGGCTGGTCGGCGTGCTGGTGTTCAGAAAACGCGAGCGCGTCGATCAATATTGGGCTTGAAAACGATCTCACCGCGGAGCACGCAGAGATTCTTTCTTCACGAGACACGAAGTATCACGAAGCGCACGAAACACGCCTTGTACAGAGCGTTCTTCGTGTTCATCGTGGTCTTTCGTGCCTTCGTGATGAAGGCTTTGGTGAGTTCTTTTATTCTGCGGGCTTTGCGGTCGCTGCGGTTAAGTTTTCGTGCGAAGTTGCTGCGACACGCGGGCGAGCTCGACGAGCAGACGCTCGAGCTCGGCGTCGTACTGCTCCAGCGTCAGCGCGGTTTTCCGAGCCTTCAGCGCTTCGATCAGCGACTCGAGCTCGCCACGGCGCTTCAGCAGCGCGTCCCGCGCGCTGTCGCCCGTGGCAGCGGATACGGCGTCGGCCTCGAGGTAGGTGATCTTGGCGATTGCGCCGTCGGGGCCGGGATTGTGCGCTTCGCGGCCGATGCCTTCGCCGCTGTCGTCGAGAAGCGGCCGCTCGGTCGGCAGCTGGCCGTGCTGTTCGAACCACCCGCGGACGCCGGCGCTCGCGTAACTGAACGCCTCCCAGAGCGACACGCGGCCGTTCTTGTCCAGGTCGGCGGCCGGATCGTCCAGAGCCTTCACGAAATAATCAGGGAACACCGTCTCGAACTGCTGGGCGGCTGAATCGGTCGCGGTTACGACGACGCGGCCGCGTCCCGCCAGCTTTCGCAGAAATGGAAAGCTGGCGCCGCTGGTATCGACGAATGCGAGCTTGCCCGCGATCGGTTTCAGCAGCTCGGCCCACTCGGTCGCCGTCATGTCCGGCCCCACCAGATTGAACTTCGCTTCTTCGCCGTCCGCCGAGGTTCCGTGGCCAATCAGCACCACGAACAGGAGATCGTCTTTGGTGAGCCGCCGGCGCAAATCCGCGAAGACGCGCTGCACGTTCTCGCGCGTGGCCGTCTGAACGCCGGCGCTCTCGTGATCCGCAAGCACGATCACGCGACTCTCGTCGAAGTGAAACTTTTCGCGCAGCGTGTTCAGCAGGGACGCCCGCCAGGTGTCGTATTTGCGCGCGTACTGTTCGCCGCCTGATGCCCCGGTGACGATGACGGCGTAATGATCGCCCGCCAATGCCGCCGTCGGGATGATCGCCGCCACGCAGACGAGGAGGAGCAGCACCGCTTTCGAATTCACCTGAGCCCCCAGCGGCGCCGGAGCGTCCACTCGACCGAAAGGAGAACGACGATCAGCGCAAACGCCCACGGCTCGTGCCAGAGATCGCGGCGCTCGGGCGCCGCATTCTGCGGCAATGCCTGGCTGAGCAGAGGGATCACGTGCGAAGCCTCGGAAGCCCTGAGATAACGGCCTCCACTGGATCGCGCGAGGCGGCGGAGCAGAGGTTCGTTCAGCCGCGGATCGGCGAACTCACGATCACCGCCGCCGACATACAGCCACCGATCCGATGCGCCGAGCGGCGTGGTGCCGCGACGCGCGTCGACGTGGATGCGGTACAAGCCGGGCTGCTCGGCCGCGAAGGTCGCGGCCAGGCGTCCGCCGGGCGAATCGGCGTGCCGAAGCCTGAGCGGCCGCGGTTCAGCCCCCGGCGCCGTGACGGTCGCGTCGACGGTCGCGTCGGCGACCGGCACGAACGCCGCGTCGCGTGCATCGATCGCCACCGGAATCGTATCGCCGGGCTGCAGGGAGTCGGGAACGGTGATAGTGACGGGATCCGGCGCGGGCGATGCGAGCCACCGCGCCGCCTGCCTCCAGAAGAATTCGTGCGTGCGATCGGACGACGACAGCATCATCTTCCAGCGCCACGACGCTTCGCCGGCGAAGATCATGGACCGGCCGCGCCCGTATTGCTGAACCGCCACGACCGGATACACGCCGCCGCCGGGCGCAGCGGTCACCGCGAGCACGGTGGCGCCGGGTCGCGCGGCGCCAAGCGGTGCGCTGGCGGCGAGCGCCGGCAACGCCGACCAGAGCTTCCGCGTCGCCTCAGGCGTTTCCCCGATCCGCATCACCGGGTGGCTCTCGCCTTCGGCGGTCACCACCAGCTTGTTGTGCGCCGCCAGATCGCCGACCGATGCCCGTACCACGCCGCGGCGATCGTTCAACTCCACCGGCAGCACCTCTTCGAGCGGCGTGCCGAGCAGGCCCCGCTGCGCAAACGATCGGCCGCCGAGCACGAGCAGGCCGCCTCCACGCTCCGCGACGAAATCGGCCGCCATCGTGAGCTGCGCGCGCGTGAAGAACTCGCCTTCGACGTTGGCGATGACGAGCGCGTCGTACGCGTAGAGGTCTTCCTTGCGCGTCGGAAACCCGGTCGTGAGCGCCGCGGAGCGGCCGTTGCCCGCCTGCACGAAGAACGTATTCTGGCCTTCGCTGTTCTTGCCCTTGCGCGTGACCGAATCGATCTCCGAGGCCCGGGTCGAACGTCCACGCGCGTTTCATGAAGCTGTGCTCGAATCCGGGCGCGCCCTCGACGATCAGCAGGCGCCGCTTCCGACCGGCGGGATTGACGAGCGCGCTGCCGGTATTGTTTTCGGCGACGGCCTCCGACTCGTCTGGCGGGATCTCCGCCGTGTAGACCGTTGGCGTCAGCGCATCGGGCGAAACGACGAATGTTTCATCGATGGGCGAGCCGTCGGCCGGCGGCACCACGCGCCGCGTGTCGACGAGACGGCCGTTTGCGAGCAGGCGTAGCTGAAACGGCGTGCGGCCGAAACCCGCGCTGATCGCCGCCACGTGCAGGTCGACAGACGCGTGATCGAGCTTTGCATCGCCGGCGGTCACGCTGAGCACTTCACGGTCGCGCAGCCCGTCGGCCGCGCCGACGCCGATTGCGAAGACGGGCGGACCCGCAGCCTGCGCGGCATGTGACGCGGTCGCATGGCTGGTGTCGCCGCCGTCCGAGAGCACGATGATTCCCGCGACGCGCTGGCCGCGATACCGATCGCGCACCGCGTCGATCGAGGCGGCGAGATCGGTGCGCGACGCATCGGCGCTGAGATGGTCGGCCGTCGCGGGGCGAAGACCCTCGCCCACCGCGAACAGCTCGGTCTGGAACTGCCGGTTCAGGCCAGGCATCAGCTGCCGGTTCAGGATTGCGGCCGCGTGGCCGATGCGCGTCTCGCCGTCAGCGTCCGCCAGCCGCATACTGCGAGAGACGTCGACGAGCACCGGTACGATCGCGTCGCGGACGCCAAGGGGCGGGAGGAGCGCGACGGGGCGAAAAACGAAGACCACGAGCGCGCCGAGCACGAGCGCCCTCAGCGCCACGAGCGCGCCGCGCTGCAATCGGCTCAACGGCACGAGCGGCCGCCGATATTCAACGAACGTCAGCGCCGCGATACCCGCCGCGAGCAACAGCGCAAGCCACCAGGACAGGGAGTATGCGAAATGCACTAGCCGCCCTTTTTCTTCGCGGCGAGCGCCTTGAAGTAGCTATCCACCTGCTTTTGGTACTCAGGCGGCGCCTTGTCGTCCACACCCGCGGCGAGGCGATCGTGAGCTTCCTTCGTCTGTAGCTTTTTCGACAACGTAGACTCTGCGGCATCGAGCGCCTGCGTCGCCTGCTCGCGAAGCTGCTGCCACTTCGCAAAGTCCTGCTTGAACCCTTCGGTGCCCGGCGCGGACAGGGTCATCCCCTGGCCCTCGTAGGTGAAGCCGCTGCCGCCGCCGCGCGAGAAGTTCGGGTCGTCGCGCTTGAGCTCGTCCATCAACTCGCGTGTCTGCTGCAGCTGACGCTCGTACTGCTGACGAAGGCGCGACAAGTCGGCGCCGCTGCTGCCAGTGCCCGCCTGCTGCCCTTCGCCGCCGCGCCCGGTCGTCCCCGGTGTTTTCTGCGAGCTTGGCGCGCTGGATCCTCTGCCGTCCTGCGGCTTGCCGGCACGTTCCATCTCCCGACCCAGCGCGGCGATTTTTTGTTTCAAATCCTGGGCGCGGGACAGTTGATCCGAAAGCTTCTTCGACTCGCCGTCCTTCGCGCCGGTCCCCGACCCCAGCGTGTCGGCAAGCTTGTCCAACGACCGGGCCATCTGCTGCTGCCCATCCGCCTCGCGGCGAGCGTCGTCGCCAGACCCGCGCATCGCATCTGCCGATTTCTGCATGCGATCGGCGAGTTGCTGCTGCTCGATTTCGCGCGCGGCGTCTTCGGCGGCGCGCTTTGCGTCTTCGTTGCCGGCTGCGCCCTGGGCCGCTTTCGCGCTCTTCGAGCCCGCCGCGCCTGCGGCCTTTCCAGCGTCGCCGCTCGAGGCTGTCGAGGGTGCGCCCTGGCTTCTGGCCTGCTGCTTCAAGCCTTCCTGCAGCGCGCGTGCACGTTCGGCCAGCCGATCCTGTTCGCCGGCGAGCCGGCGGGCCGCATCCTTTGCTTCTTCCCCTTGGCCGAGGCTGTTCAGTCCGTTGGCGACCTGCCGCTCCGCGTCGGCGAGCTGGCGGGCTTCGAGCTGCATTTCTCCAAGCGCACGGCGGCGCTGTTCGGGACTGCGGCTCTGCAGTTGCTGCTCGAGCTCGCGCAGCTTCTCGAGCGCGCGGCTCGCGCGCGCAGTCGCTTGCGCGGGGTCCTGCCTGCGCAGATCGCTCGCGGCGCTGCGCATCTCTTCGGACACGTCGCGCATCTGCCGGCCGCTCTTCGACTCCCCGGCGGTTTGCCCGCTCGACGAAGAGCCGCTCTGCTGCCCCGACTGCTTGGCTCCGGCTTGCTGTGAAGACTGTTGGTCGGTGCTCGACGAACCGTTCATCTGCCGGGACAGCTCCTCGGCCTGCTGGCGCAGCTCCGACTGTTCGCGCGTCAGCTTCTCCAGCTCGCGCTTCATCTCCTCTTCACTCATCGCCTCGCGCTGTTTCGCAAGCTCCTGCTGTTTCTTGACGAGCTCGTCCTGCCGCCGCGCGAGCTCCTTGACCTTGTCGAGTGCGCCTTGCGTCGATTCCTCTCGTGACGTGTCGGCCGACGCGCGGTTCTCGTAGTTGGTCTGCGTCTGCTTCTGCAGCTCCTTGTCGAACAGCGTCGACATGTCGTAGTTGCGATTGTTGTTGCCGCTGCCGTTTCCCGCCTGCTGCCGCGAGACCTCATGCTTCTTGACGTCGGCCTGCGCTTTCAACAGGTGGTTGAGCGCTTCCATCTCGGGCGGCAGGGCATCGCCGGTCTTCAGCGCATCGAGGGACGCCACGGCACGCCCCATCGCCGCAGACGCGGCCGTCATCGCGTCTTCCTCCGGCATCGATTCGCCCGCACGCGGCGCACCGGGCTGCGGCCGCCGCCGCGGGTCGCGCATGGTCGACTCGCGGAAGCTGCTCGACGTGCGCTCGACACGGCTCTTGAGCTCCGCTTCGCCGCGCGACACCGAGTGGATGTCCTGCTCGGACTTGCCTTTTGCGCTCTGGCCGCGGCGATCGAGCTTCCACGTCGCAACGACGATTTCCTTCTGCGCCGCGACCAGATCGTCGACCGAGCTTCCGCCGCCGCCCGCCATCGCGGAACTCTGCGCCAGCGCGAATTCCTGTTCGTACGGACGCACCTCCAGAAAGAAAATGTCGCTCTTGGTCTCGTTCGAGCGCTTGCCGCGCGTGATGTCGCGAGCGCGCACGTAATACGAGACGAAATCGCCAGGCTGGACGTTGAGGTCTTCGAGCGAGAGCGTATGTCTCGCGGTCGCCGACGTGGCGTGGCGGCGGGAACGACAGCGGCACGGTCTTCTCGACGGAGCCGCGGACCGATACACGAGATCCATCCGCTCGATCCCGTAGTCGTCGTCCGCCTGCGCTTCGATGTCGACTTCCTCGAGCCGCGTCACGGCGCGGTCGGCGGCAGGTTTCACAATGCGCACATCCGGTGGACGATCCTCCAGCATGCGGATGAAGTATTCGGTGTCACCGGGATTCGACATGCCTTGCGAATCCGCCAGCGCGACGCGATACGAGTTGTCGTCGACGAGCGCGAAATCGGTTGTGAGCAGCGTCGGCGACTCCGCCGCGAGCGCGACCGATTGGCCGTCGCCGAGCGTCATCCGGCCGGTTGCCACCGGACGATCCGTCAGAATCCGAACGCGCACACGCGTGCCGGCCGGCGCGTAGATGTCGCCGCTGTCCTCCTCCGTACGCGGTTTCATCCCGAGCTCCGGTGGATAGGTGTAGTCGACGTCGATCCGCTGGACACGCGGCGCGTGCGCGACCGTCACCGCGTAGTCTGGCGAGCGCACCGTCCCCGCAACGACGCGATAGGTGAACGATCCGGTGACCGCGCCGAGCGCAAGATGAAAGGCGTCGCCGTGCGTCTCCATATCGGAGGCACGCGTGCGAGCGCCCGCCTGGATCTCGACCCGGGCGACAACCGGCGCGCGATTGCCCACGAGCCGCGCGTCGATCGAGAACGGACTGCCGGCCTTGACGCGCGCGTTGCCAGGCCTGACTTCAAGCGTCGTGCGGCCGGGGAAGAGCGCGAGCGATGCAGCATCGAACGCCTCGCGCGCAGGTCGCCGTGTCGCGAGCAGCAGCGCGGCGAGCACGACGAGCGCGACGGCAGCCTGGAAACCGGCGCGGCGCAGCAGCGATCGCGGCACAATCGCATCGATGATCCACGGCTTCCGCGCGTCGCGCGGTATCGGCCAGCATGGGGCCGACGATTGCCGGCGCCGCGCGCTCGCTCCCGTGGCGGACGGCATCCACGGCGCTCGCCAGGCGGTCGTCGAGCGCAGGTGCGCGCTCCTCGATGAATCGGGCGACATGCTGGTCGTCGGGGACGTGACGGAGCGGCAGCGCGCCCCAGATGATCGCTGCGACGATGGCCACGACCGCCGCGAACGCCACGATCGCGAGCACGACCGGCGAACGGCCCGCGAGTCGAGCGGCGACGAGCGCGGCGCCGAGGATCGCCGACACGGCGACCGCGGCGGTAGCGGAAGCGCGAAACAGACGCAGGCGTCGCCAGCGCGCGCGGACACGCCGCAGAAGCGACTCGATGCTGGCGTAGCTGGATGGCATTCTCTGATTCTCGTTGATCATGCCGTTCGGCTCGCTATCACTCCCTCAGTCGCAAGCACAACCAGCATCAGCACGAGTGCGTATTGCCACAAGTGCTGATGTTCCTCCTGCTGTCGCGCTTCGATGCGCGCTTCCGACGTCCCTGCGTCCTTCAAGCGCGTGACCACGGCCTGGAAATCATCCGCCGACATCCGCGCTGGATCCGATTCGCGCGGATCGACGTTGACTGCCACACGCGTCTGCCGACCCGAGGGATCCTGCACGGTGGCAATGCCGGGCCGCGGCTCCACACCAGCAGGCACGTCGCCAATCACATACTCCGCCGCCCTCGGCCTTACACTCGCGACGTACTGCACGGCTTCGTGCACGAAGGGCACGAACGTCGCGTGCAGCGGGAAATTGTTCCAGGTGTTGTTCAGATCGGAGGCGAGAACGAGTGCGCGACCATCGCCGGACGTACAGTCGATGAGCGCCGCCTCGCCCGACGTAAACCGCGCGAGCGTCTGGCAGCCGTCGCCTGCAACGTGCGAGACGCGTTCGAACTGCACGAGGCCGAGCGTCGCCGCGTTGGCGCCAAACCGCTGAAATATGGGATGGCGCACATCGGCAGGCGCCAGGGTGCGCGGCACCGGTCGCGTGTCGGTCGGCATCGAGACGCGCAACCGCGTGCCGCCAAGCACATCACCGATCACTTCGCCGTCGATATCCGCGCCGGCCGCGACGATGATGCCGCCGCCGGCGTTCACGTATTGGGCGACGAGTTCGCGAGCGCGCCGCTCCAAGCCGCGTGTGGATACGAACACAACGGCGGCCACCGAGCGCAAACGGGCCGACGTCCATGAGGCGAGCTCCGAACCACTGACGCCGACGACGTCGTAGGTCGTCGCGCCGGCGGCATTCGCCTGAAGCGCCGCCTGAAGATAGAAGGCGTCGCGGCTGAGATCGCCGCTTCCGCTGACGACGAGGACCGACGACCGTGTTGAATCGCCCAGAACGGCATAGCGGACGTTGTTGGCCTGGACGCCGCGGGGATCATCAACCGCGACCGACGCCGTAGCGGCTCGACCGCTGATCGGCAGCGGTACGTCGGCCGACGCGTTGGGGCCCAACGCCACGGTCGTATCACCGGCTCGGCGTCCGTCGAGCGACAGGTGCAGCCGGGCGTCCACCGCACGCGACCCCGCGTTGCGCACCGTGGCAACTAGGCGATCGCCCGCGCTTCGCAAGCCGACCACGGCGAGATCCTCGGTCAGCGCGCCGACGTCAGCCACGTCGATGTGCGCCGATTCCGGGACGGTCATGCGGTCCCCAACGTCCCAGCCGCTCTCCTGCAGATCGGTGACGACGACGATGTTTCCGCGACGGCCGTCCAGCATCTGCACGGCCGCGGACAGGCCGGCCCGATAGCGCGTCGACCCGGATCCGGCGTTCGCGCGATCCACCGCGGACCGCGCGAGCACGCGGTCCCCCGACGGCCTCTCCACGATCTCCGCCACGTCGTCGAACGTGACCACGCCGACGAGATGGCCGCTCGGCGCATTCGAGATCGCATCCCTCGCGAGCTGCTTCGCCCGCTCGAATCGGCCGGGCGCCGACATGCTGTACGACGTATCGAGCGCGACCATCGTCACGCCCGTAGAGCCGACCGCGGCGCCGCTCGCGAGAAACGGGCGCGCGAAGGCGACCGCGAGCAGCACCAGTGCCGCGACGCGCAGCGCCAGCAACAGGAGCTCGCGGATGTGGCGCTTCTCGGTCTGCTCTACCGGTGCCCGCTTGAGCAGCTTCACGACCGCGAACTTGACGCGGGGTTCCGGCTCGCGTTTGAGGAGGTGAAGGATGAGCGGCACGGCCGCAGCGGCCGCGCCAGCCAGAAACAGCGGAGACAAGAAAGACAGCATGAACTTAGAGAGCGCGCGCCCTCGTTGACAGGTATGCGAGCAGTGCGAGCTCGAGCGGCTGCGCGGTGTTCAACAGCTGATAGTCGATGCCGGAGCCCCCGAGCTCCCGCTTATAGCGATCGATGAGGCCGCCGATTTCCGCCAGGTATCGATCGCGGACGACGCTGGGGACCGCCATGACCTCTTCGCTCGATTCGAGGTCCTCGAACCGCGTCGCGCGATCGAACGGGAATTCGAGCTCGTCGGGATCCAGGATGTGGAAGACGATGACGTCGCTGCCGCGGAACTGGAAGTGCTTGAGCCCGCGGATGACCGCGTCCGGATCGTCGAGCAGGTCGGAGATGAGGACGACGAGACCGCGTTTGCTCAGAGATCCGGCGAGCTGATGCAGCGGCTTCGAGACGTTCGTGGCGTTGGCTGGCGCGAGCCGCTGCAGCGATACGAGCAGATTCCGCAGCTGCCCGGCACGGGCGCTGGCGGGCAACGCGTCGACAATCTTGTCGTCGAATGCGATCAGGCCGACGGCGTCGCGCTGCCGGTTCATGAGATAACCGAGCGAGGCTGCCAGGCACGCGCCGTATTCGAACTTCGTCATGCCGCGGACGCCGTACGCCATCGAGCCGCTGACGTCCAACATCAAATGGCAGTCGAGGTTGGTGTCCTCCTCGAACTTCTTCACGTAATAGCGGTCGCTTCGCGCGTAGACCTTCCAGTCGATCGTCGACAGGTCGTCGCCGGGGATGTACTGGCGATATTCGGCGAACTCGACGCTGAAGCCCTTGAAGGGGCTGCGGTGCAGGCCGGAGAGAAACCCTTCGACGATGGTGCGCGCCTTGAGCTCGAGCGTGCCGAGCCGCGCGACGACCGCGGGATCGAGGAACTGCCGCTCGCGCGCCGGCGCCGCCACTCCAGCCATTTACATCCCGCTCTTCGGCAGCGGCACGGTTTCGAGCAGCCGCTCGACGACTGCGTCAGAGTTGATCCGCTCGGACTCCGCGTAGAAGTTCGTCATGATGCGATGGCGCAGGATCGGTTTGGCCAGCGCCTGAATGTCCTTGATGGACACGTGATAGCGGTTGTGCATGAGCGCGCGCGCTTTTGCGCCCCGCACGAGCGCCTGCGAAGCGCGAAGCCCGGCGCCCCACTTCACCCATTTGTCGATGAACTCGGGAACGCCCGCGCGCCCCGGACGCGAGGCGTCGACCAGCCGGACGGCGTAACGCGCGATCTCCTCGGCGATCACGACCTGACGTGCGAGGTCCTGAAAATGCAGGATGTCGGGCCCCGTGAGCACCCGCAGCGGCACCGCGTCTTCCGTGCCGGTCGTTTGCGTGACCACCCGCACCTCGTCGTCTTCGCTCAAGTAGCTGATGACGACGTTGAACATGAATCGATCGAGCTGCGCCTCCGGCAGCGGATATGTGCCCTCGAGCTCGATCGGATTCTGGGTGGCGAGGACGAAGAACGGCCGTTCGAGCGGATAGGTGCGGCCCGCGGCGGTGACGTGATACTCCTGCATCGCCTCGAGCAGCGCCGCCTGCGTTTTCGGCGGCGTGCGGTTGATTTCGTCGGCGAGAATGATCTGCGCGAAGATCGGTCCCTTCACGAAGCGAAGCCGGCGCGTGCCCTGCTCTTCGTCGAGAATCTCGGTCCCGGTGATATCCGACGGCATCAGATCGGGCGTGAACTGAATGCGCTTGAAATCGAGGTCGAGGATGCCCGCGAGCGTTTTGATCAACAGCGTCTTTGCCAGGCCGGGAACGCCGGTGATCAGACAATGACCGCCCGTGAACAGCGCGATGAGCACCTGCTCGAGGACCTCGTCCTGGCCGATGATGACCTTTCTGAGCTCCGCGAGAATGCGCTCGCGGCCTTCGGCCACGCGGTCCGCGCTCACGGTGACGACGTCTTCCAAGGAACCCCCTGCTAGTGAGTGAGTGAGTAGACGATCTCGTTGATGCCCATGCGGTATGCCATGGCGGTGTACTTGATGTAGCCCGGGTACTCCTGCGCGTTCGACCACTCCCAGCCGTCGCCCATATCGGTGTTCCAGTTGATGAACACCATGGGCCGTCCGTTGTCGTCGACGATCATGCGCAGATGCGGAATGAAGCCGCCCTTTTCCCAGCTGCGCCCGGCGAGAAACGAGCCGAGGCCGGCGACCTGCGGATAGGCGTCGATCTTGTAGAAGCAGCTGAACACCGGGTGATCCTTCGGTACCTCCACGATCTCGCGATCGGGGAAGACGCGTTTGATTTCCTTCGCGAAGTTCTCCCACTCGTAGGGTCCATGGAAGTCGTCGAACGTGGCGGTGCCGCCGCGGAGCAGGAACTCGCGGAGCGTGGTCACGTCGCTGTCGAGCATCTTCAGATTGCCCGGCTCGACAAAGTAGATCCAGGGATAGGTGAACAGGCGCGGGTCGTCGAGCGTCAGCACGATCGGATCTTCGACCTGAATCGCGGTGGCGGTCTTCACACGGCGCGAGAGGTTCTGTTCGGCGGCGGGCGCGTCGATGTACCACGGTTCCCCGTAGAAGTCCTGCGACATCCGCGTGCCTTCGGTGATGTAGTGGTAGCGAATCCGCACGAAGCGCCACTGCAGGCCGGCGTAGCGATCGTCGGGCGCGTTCGGCAACTGTGCGTCGACCGGCGGCTGGAACACCGGAACCAGCGCGAACACGAGCGCCAGAAGCAGCGCCGATGCGATGCGCGTCATCGCTCGCGGCTCCCGCCGGACAACTTGAGCAGCAAATCCTGGGCGCGTTCGTAAGACGGCGCGATCTCGAGCGCCGCCAGCGTCTGCTTCTTCGCCTCGGCGCGCTTCCCGCCTTTGAAATAGCTTTCCGCGAGATCCGTGTGGGCGCCCGCCTCGTCGACCGGCCCGAGCGCGAGCACGGCGCGGAATTCGCGTGCGGCCGCGTCGGTATCGTCGCGCTGCATCGCCATCCGGCCGAGCGCGGCGTGGGCTTCGCCGTCGAACGGGTCGATGGCCGCGATGCGCTCGTACACCGGCCTGAGTCGCGCCGGATCGTCCGCGCCCGATTCCTTGAGCAGCGCCGCGAGACGGCGCGCCGCGTCGACGTTGTTGAAGTCCGCTGCGACGAGCGCCGTGAGCTCGGTCACCGCGCGCGACCGATCCTTCTTCTGCAGCGCGATCTCCGCCATCTGCGCGTGTGGACTCTCCCGTCCCGATGCGATCGGCACGAGCGCCGCCGCCCGCTCGAACTCGGTCATCGCCTCATCGAGCTGGCCCGCTTTGCGCAGCGCCATGCCGTACGCGGTGAGCACCGGATAGCTGCGCGGGTTGTCGCCCGCCATCGTGCGGAGCTGCTCGAGCGGCGCATGCGCGAGATCGACATCGGCCGGCACGGCGAGCGCGCGGCGCAGCGTGCCGAACATGCGCTCGATCGATTGATCGAACCCGACCTGCAGCTGATCGAAGTCGGTATTCAGCGCCGATTTGAGTGCGGCATCCGTGTCGAGCCCCTGGCCGTACGCGCGAAGCAGCTTGTTGATGCCCGGCTCGCCGAACGCGGTCACCATGTGCTCGACGAGGAGCGACGCCTCGAAGTACGCGAGCGAAATCGTGCGCGGATTCTGAAATGCCGCGTTCAGATCCTTCAGCTTGAGGGTTTCGCCATGATCGAGCATCAAGGCGAACTCCACGTCCATCTCACGGCCCCAGTCGGCGCGCGCCCGCTTTTCCTCGTACACCGAGATGCCCTCGGTGAGCCATCGCGGAACCCGCTGCTTGGACATTTGCAGCGTGACGACGTGCGCCAGCTCGTGCCAGAGCGTCGCCTCCCATTGAAACTCGCCGGGCCTCGCTTTCGGCGAATCCATCGTGACGACGCGCCCGAAACAGGCGCCGAGCGCGCCAATCATGCCGGGAAGACCGGCGTTGCGGACGGCGAAGTCGTCGTGCTTCGGGAAGATTTCGATGAGAATCGGTCCCTTCGGCGTGAAGTCGTAGCGCGCAGAAAATGTCTTGAGCGCCTGATGCGCGAGCGGGATCGCGTACTCCTGCAGCACCGGCGCCTCCGCTTTGTTCATGCGGATGACGAGATTGCCGTCGCGGACGGTTTCGAACTTGTCGAGCACGTCGAGCATGTCGAGCAGGTTCTTCGTCACGAGATCGAATCCGTCGGCCTTGAAGGACGCCTCGAGTGCGGCGCGCGCCGCCGGCTCGTCGCCCGTGCGAAGCAGGTGCAGACCGAGATCGGCTTCCATCCGTGGATTCGACGGATCCAACGAGAGCGCCCGTCGCGTAAGCGCGACCGCATCGTCGAACCGGTAGTTGTGCGCGGCGAGCTCTCCGGCCATCCGGTAGACCTCGCCGTAACGCGGAGCGATCGCCAGCGCCTTCGCCGACTCCGCTTCGAACTCCGCTTCGTCGTCGTCGACGTAGGCCATCGCCGCGAGGAGTGCATGCGCATCGAGACTCGACGGGTTCACGGCGAGCGCCTTGCGCAGCGCCTGGCGCGCGTCCTCTTTGTGACCTGCGTCGACGGCCTGCTGGGCGAGGAAGACATAGGCGTCGACGGAGTTCGGATTGATCTCGAGCGCCTGCTTCGCGAGCACGATGGCCTGCGGCGGGTTGTCGTCGGCCAGCGCTTCGGCGAAGCCGAGCAGTGCCGGGACTGTACTTCGGATCGTTCTGCAGCGCTGGCTGAAACGATTTCACGGCGTCGGCCGGCTGGTGCTTCTCGAGAAACAGCTCGCCCCACGCCGTATTGATCGCCGGATCGGATGGCGCTTCCGCGAGCGCGTCGCGAAACACGTCGTTCGCTTCCTGAGGCCGGTCGAGCGCTCGAAGAGCACGCGCCGCACGCGCCAGCTCGGCGGCGGTGTTCGCCCGGTCCGCCGACGCGGCGACCTTCGTCAGAATCGCTTCAGCGTCGGGCTTGCCGAGCATCTGCTGCAGGAGGCCAAGCTGAAGCGCAGCTTCGCTCGTCGGCAAGCGATTCGCGGCGGGGCGCAGCAGCGACTCGGCGTCCGCGTAGCGGCCGCGTGCGATCACCGCGCGCGCTTTCAGCGCGACGACGTTGGGATCGTGGGAATCGAGCTTGTCGGTGAGCGCATCGACTTCGTCGTAGCGGCCTTCGATGAATGCGCGTCCGGCCTGCTGAAGCGGCGGCGAGGACGCGCGGCGCGCCGGCTGCGCGTCGCCTTTCACCGGAAGTGCGACGACGGCGACCAGAGCGAGCACCGCAGAAGCGGAGAAGCTGCGCGACATCGCGATTCGTATTATATCTGACGGTTTTTCGCCGGGCCGCCGGATCACAAGCCGAGCGGCTGCAAGTCAGGTACCGCGGTGAGGAGAACTCGCATGTCCTTTAGACGCGGCGAGGAGTGAGCGGTCTTCGACCCTAATTCGCGCGAGGAGCAGGACTCCAAAGAGGGCAAGGCCGATCGGGCCGGCGACCAACGCTCCGGCGATCAGGGCGGCGCCTCCGAGTTCGCCGGCGACACCTACGTAGTTCGGATGTCGCAGAAACCGGTACGGTCCGCCCGCAACCAGCGGCGCGTCGGGGACCACGACGACCCGGAAGGTCCACGACGGACCGAGCGCAGCCATCGCCCACCACTTGAGCGCCTTGCCGAAAGCGAACACCGCCGCGCCCGCGAGCACCGCGGCGGCCGGCGGCGCCGGCCGGACGACCCCTTCGGCGATCATCGCGGCGAAGGCGGCGGGATAAACGACCTGCATCACGCGATATACATCGCCCTTCGGCTCGACGCCCCCGCGCGCAAACTGGGCGCGTTCGTTTTTTCTCGCGCGGACCGCCTCGACCAGCATCGCGGTGTAGATGACGAACGCGAGGCTAGCGAGCCGCATCGCAGTCGCCGGCGCGGGCGATGACGGCACGCACGAGCGACGGCGCGAGCCAGGCGCCGAAGGCCGCCGCCTCGACGGCTCGCGGCGAGGCCACGAGCGCGCGCAGCGCGCGGTTGAAACGCCACTTGCGCGCGAACTCTTTTCGGCGCGCCGCGGCAAGGCGGCCATGCACACCCGCCCACCCATGCTCGAGCGCCGCGAGCGCGGCGTCTGCCGCGAGCTCCGCGCCGCGAATGGCGAACCGCAGACCGTCGCCGGTCATCGGATCGACGAAGCCGCTCGCGTCGCCGGCGAGCAGAAGCCCGTCGATCGACGCGTTCACGTGGTCGACGGCCAATGGGCCGAGGACGGCGGGCGCGGCGATCGGGCGCGCGCCCGCGAAGCGATCCGCCAGGCGTGCGTCGCGCGCGAGCTCGTCGCGAAGAAGCGCCGCGGGATCGCGAAGCGCCGCGTCCGCTGGCTGCGACGGCCGCACGAGGCAGACATTGGCGAGGCCGCCCGGCAGCGGCGCGACCCCGATGTAGCGACCACTGCGAACATGCATCTCGCCAAACGATGTCAGGCCGCCGGCCTGTTCGTAGTACGCACCGACCGCCCATCGCCGAGGACGCAGCGGATGCCGCGCCAGCCCCAGGCCGAACGCCATCGTCGATCGTCGGCCGTCCGCCGCGATGGTCACGCGCGCGCGCAGATGGCGCTCCGCGCGGAGTCCGTGGACGACGACGCCCGTGATGCGGCGCGTGCCGTTTGCTTCGACGATTGGACCGCGGACCACGACGCTCGGTTCGAACATCGCGCCGGCGTCGACAGCCTGCTGCAGCAGCAGCCAGTCGAAATCGCGGCGCAGAATCGCGCGGCCGTGCAGGCCGCCGGGATACGGGCCGGAGATCGCGACGCCGTGCTCGCCCGTGACGATCATGCCCTCGATGCGCAGCCCGCGCTCCTCGACACCCGCTGACACGCGAAGCCGGCGAAGAATGGCGAGTGTGCCGGGGTTCACGGTGTCGCCGCACAGCTTCGCGCGGGGGAAGGTCTCGCGATCGATGAGCCGCACGCGCGCGCCGGCGCGCGCGAGGAGCATCGCGGCAATCGAACCCGCGGGACCGGCGCCGACGACGACGACGTCATCGATCAATTTGGTGCTTACCTCGACCTCGCGCGACCAGAAATCGCAACTACCGCGCTTCCGCACTCTTCATCACGAAGACACGGTGTACGCGCTCTACGCGCGACCGAGGACGAGCGCGCTGTTCTTCGATCCGAACCCGAGGCAGTTGCAGAGCGCGGCCCCGACTTCGGCGGCGCGCCCCTGATTCGGGATCGTGTCGAGATCGCACGCCGGGTCCGCGTCGCGCTGATTGATGGTCGGCGGCAGGAAATTGCGCGACATCGCCAGCGCGGTCGTCACGACGCCCGACGCGCCGCTCGCCCCCTGGGGATGGCCAATCATCGACTTCACCGACGACCCTGCGAGCCGATCCGCATGCGCGCCGAACACTTCGCGCACGCAGCGCGTTTCCACCGCGTCGTTCAGAACAGTCGACGTGCCGTGATAATTCACGTAGCCAATCGCATCGAGCGCGTGTCCGGAGCGCGCGATGGCCTGGCTGATGGCCCTGACGATCTCGCCGCCGTCGGGCGCCATCTGCACGCGGTGGTACGCGTCGCATGTGGACGCGTACCCGTCGATCGACGCGTAGACGCGCGCACCGCGGGCACGCGCCCGCTCCTCACGCTCGAGCACCAGCATCCACGCACCCTCGCCGAGCACGAAGCCGTCGCGACCTTTGTCGAACGGACGGGACGCCTGGGCGGGCGCATCGTTGTAGGCCGTGGACACGACCTTCATCCGCGAAAAGCCGAAGATCATGCCGGGGGTGACACAGGCGTCGGTCCCGCCGGTGAGTATCACGTCTGCTTCGCCAGAGCGCAGCAGCGCCGCCGCATAGCCGATCGCGTCGGTCGAGCTGGTGCACCCGCACGAGAGCACGTGGCTGATGCCGCGCAGGCGCAGCGAAATCGAGAATCTCGCTCGAGACCATGCCGACGATTGAAATCGGAATCGCGTACGGCGTCACTTTCCGGCCGTGCTCGACGAAGAAGTCGTAGTACTGACGCTCGCCGATATCGATGCCGCCGCCACCGCTGCCGATGATCACGCCCGCGTTTGGTTCACCGATGGAAAGACCTGCCTCGATCCATGCTTCGCGCGCGGCAATCACGCCGGCGAGGGCGCAGCGCGAATACCGCTTCGGGTCGGCGCGATACGCGGGGTCCCAGATATCGTCGCCGTCGATCGGCGGCACGTCCTCGATCGACACGTGCGGAAGCGGCGCCGCGACGCGGCAGGAAAATCCCGACGCGTCGAAGTCGGTGATGGCGCGCGTGCCGCTGCAGCCGCGGCTCACGCATTCCCAGAAACGCTCGCGACCGACGCCAAACGGCGTCACCGCGCCAATGCCGGTGATCACAATACGGGATGACATGCTGCGCTTATGATATGACCAGCCGGCAGGATGAGCAGATCGTCAGCGGAAGAGATGGCTGCAGGCGAGCGCCTGTTCGTGTGGGCCGGCGGCGGGCTGTTCGTCGCGTCGCTGGCGCTCTGCACGTGGTGGTATCTCGTGGAGATTGGCGATTCGCGTCCGTTCGCCGGCGCGTCCGCGATCCTCGTCGACGCGGCAATCTTCAGCGTGTTCGCCCTCCACCACAGCATCTTCGCGCGCGACCCCGTGAAGCGCGCGCTCGCGCGTGCGGTCCGCGGACCCTTGCTGCGATCGACATACGTCTGGATCGCGAGCGCGCTGTTGATCATCGTCTGCATGCTCTGGCGCCGTGTCGGAGGCACGCTGTATCGCGTCGAAGGCACACCGGCCCTCGCGAATGTCGCCGTGCAGCTCCTCGGCGTGTATCTGATCGCCCGTTCGGTCGCCGGCCTGGACCCGCTCGAGCTCGCCGGCATCCACGGGCCAACTGAAGATGGAGGGCTGCAAATCACGGGCCCGTACCGGCTCGTTCGCCACCCCCTCTATCTCGGATGGGCGCTTGCGGTCTTCGGCCACCCGCACATGACCGGCGACCGGCTCGCCTTCGCGGTAATCACCACGATTTATCTGATCGCGGCGATTCCGTTAGAGGAAGCCGCGCTCGTCGCGAGCTTCGGAGAGGCCTACCGGCGGTACCAGACGCGCGTGCCGTGGCGAATGCTGCCTTACGTGTTTTGAAAACAACTGACGCCGTGCGTCGGAGGCGGCAGGTCCGATGACGCTCGACGCTAGTTCCAGCGCAGGCCTTTGAGCTGATCGAGGTTCACGTTTCCGCCGCTCAAGACGCAGACGACGTGCGCGCCGGCCGGCGCCTTGACCTTGCCGTGGAGCAGCGCCGCGACAGGTGAAGCGGCGGCACCCTCGACCACAAGCTTCGTGTGGCCCATCACCCACACGACGGCGTCGAAAATGTCCTCGTCGGGCAGCGTCACGATTTCGTCGACGAACCTGCTGGCGACCTCGCGCGTATACTCGCCAACCCGCTTCACGCGCAGGCCGTCGATGATGCAGTCCACGCGATCGAGGGTGACGACGTGGCCGGCCTCGACGCTCTTCTGCATGCCGGGCGCGCCGGAGGATTCCACGCCGACGATCCGCACTTTCGGGTTCATCGATTTGAGCGCCATCGACACGCCAGAAATCAACCCGCCGCCACCGATCGGCACGACGACGACGTCAGCCTCCGGAAAATCCTCGTGTATCTCGAGGCCCATCGTCCCCTGCCCGGCCACGAGCTGCGGGTCGTCGAACGGGTGGATGTAGGTATACCCGCGCTCGGCCACGAGCTCCTTCGCTTTCTCGTTGGCTTCGTCCCAGATCGACCCGTGCAGCACCACATCGGCGCCGTAACCGCGGGTGGCGGCAATCTTCGAGGGCGTCGCATTTTCGGCCATGCAGACCACGGCGTGGATGCCGTGGATCTTCGCCGCGAGCGCGACGCCTTGCGCATGGTTGCCGGCGGACGAACAGATCACCCCGCGCCGCTTTTGCTCGTCGGTCAGGTACGTGAACTTGTTCAACGGACCGCGAATCTTGTAGGAGCCGGTCTTTTGAAAGATCTCCGCCTTCAGCCGAACGTCGAACCCGGTGCGTTCGCTGAGGATGCGCGATGTGAGCAGCGGCGTCTTATAGATGTTCGCGGCGACAATCGATCGCGCCTTCTCGAAGTCCGCTCGACCGAGCGGCGTCATCGATTGAACCTTGAATCGTCGTCGCCCTGCGCGGCGCCTGCGCTCGGGCCCGCGGCCGCGCCGCGCTCGAGGAACACCATCGAGTGCTGCGAGGGGATGTCGAATTTTTTTCCGCACGTCTTGCAGGTGACCGAATCGTCGACGCGGATCATGTAGTCGCGAAGCTTCGCGTACATGGCGCGATCGCGTTCGTCGGCGCCGGGCGGAATGCGATCCTTTCGCGTGCGCACGACCCAGCGCATCTGGTAGTCGTTGACGCGCTTGCAGCGCGGACAGTTCAGCTTGTCGGTGCGCGTTTCGTTCTTGCTGTTGAAGAAGTCCCGTTCGTCGAGCGGCATCCGCAAATCATACCGCGTACAATCGAGAGATGGCGACCGACGAAGCACGCACGTATCCGAGCGAGCTCCCGGTTCTGGCCTTACGGCAGACCGTCGTGTTCCCGCTGACGCTGCAGCCGCTCGCGATCAACCGCGCGGCCTCGATCGAATCGGTGAACCGCGCGCTCGCCGGCGACCGGCTGCTCTTCCTGACGCTCCAGAACAACGACGCCGAAGAACCGGAGCCGACCGACTTGCGTCCGGTCGGCACCATCGCCGCCATTCGCCAGATGGCCAAAGTGCCCTCAGGCGGCGTCCACGTGATCGTCGAAGGGCTGTCGCGCGCACGGTCCGAGCTCGCAACGAAATCGGGCACGGCGGTGAAAGCACGCGTCGCGCTGCTCCCCGAAGGCGCCGAACGCACCCTCGAGGTGGACGCCTATGTCCGCCGGCTGCACGAGCTCATCGATCGCGCGCTATCTGTGACGAGCGGCCTCTCACAGGAGCTGCGGGGCATGGTCGCCGGCATCGACGACCCGCTGCGGCTGGCGTACCTGCTCTCGAGCCTCCTCGACATGAAGGCCGAAGAGAAGCAGCAGATTCTCGAAGCCGACGACCTCGCGGCGAAGCTCCAGTCCGTGGCGACCTCGCTCAACCGCGAAATCGCCCTCCTCGAGCTGAAAGGGAAAATCGAGAACGCCGCGCAGCAGGAGATGACCGACGCGCAGCGTCAATATTTTCTGCGGCAGCAGCTCAAGGCGATCCAGGACGAGCTCGGCGAGGGCGAGAAGCCGGAGGCCCAGGAACTGCGCAAACGGCTGGCAGAAGCGAAGCTGCCCGAATACGCGGCGACGATCGCGAATCGCGAGATCGATCGGCTGGAGCGAATGACGCCGGCCTCGCCCGAATATCAGATGATTCGGACCTACATCGACTGGGTGCTCGATGTGCCGTGGTCCACGTTCACCGAGGATCGCCTCGACCCCGCGGCCGCGCGCGAGGTGCTCGATCAGGATCACTACGATCTCGACAAGGTCAAAGAGCGGATCGTCGAATACCTCGCAGTGCAGAAACTGAAGGCGCAGCGAGCGGGCGCGGCGTCGATCAAAGGGCCGATCCTCTGCTTCGTCGGCCCGCCGGGCGTCGGGAAGACGTCGCTCGGGCAGTCGATCGCGCGCGCGATGAACCGGAAGTTCGTGAGGATCTCTCTCGGCGGCGTGCGCGACGAGGCCGAGATCCGCGGGCACCGGCGGACGTACATCGGTGCGCTTCCGGGACGGATCGTCCAGGCGCTGAAACAAGCCGGCGCGATGAACCCGGTATTCATGCTGGACGAGATCGACAAGATCAGCGCCGGCTTTCAGGGCGATCCAGCCGCCGCGCTGCTCGAAGTGCTCGACCCGGCGCAGAACCACGCCTTCCGCGATCATTACCTCGAAATCAACATCGATCTCTCTCGCGTCTTGTTCATCGCGACCTCGAATCAGCTCGGCACGATCCATCCGGCGCTCCTCGACCGCATGGAAATCATCTCGCTCAGCGGTTACAGCGAAGAGGAGAAGGTCCACATCGCGCGCCGGTACCTGATCCCGCGTCAGCTCGAAGAGCACGGCCTCAGGCCCGACCAGGTCACGATCGACGACGATGCGCTGCGGCGAATGATTGCGCAGTACACGCGCGAGGCCGGTGTGCGGAGCCTCGAGCGGCAAATCGGCGCGGCGGCGCGCAAGATCGCGGCGCGCGTGGCGAGCGGAACAGCAGGCCACACGATCCCGTTCGTGGTCACCAGAGAGAATGTGCCGGAGTATCTCGGTCCGCCGAGAATTCACGATGAAGTGTCGTTCCGCGTGTCGCGTCCTGGTGTGGCAACCGGCGTGGCGTGGACGGAGACCGGCGGCGATGTGCTGTTCATCGAGGCCAGCCTGCTGCCGGCAGGCCACGGGAACGTGACGCTCACCGGCCAGCTCGGCAACGTGATGCAGGAGTCGGCGCGCGCGGCCGTGAGCCACATCCGATCGTCGGCGAAGGCGCTGCACGTCTCGGAGGACTTTCTCAACTCGCACGATCTGCACATTCACGTGCCGGCCGGCGCCATTCCCAAAGACGGACCCTCCGCCGGCGTGACAATGGCGACGGCGATCGTATCGGCGCTCAGAAATCAGCCGGTGCGCGAGGACGTCGCGATGACCGGCGAGATCACCCTGAGCGGGCTGGTGCTGCCGGTCGGCGGCATTCGAGAGAAGGCACTCGCGGCGCGGCGGCACGGCATCAAAGTATTCGTGCTGCCGGCGCGCAACGAAGCCGATCTCGCTGAGCTGCCGAGCGAGGTGAAGAACGAAATGGAGTTCGTCCCCGTCGAGACGCTGGAGGACGCGCTAAGAGTCGCGCTGCCGGCAGCAGTAACTGCGTGACTCGGTGGCTATTCCGTATGGTGTTGCACCTTGCGCCGACGGAGGTTTCGCGGGAAGATGCGCTCACAAACTGGAGCTGACATGTCTGCATCACTGAGTCGTCGCGCGTTTCTGTGGCTCACCGGCGGCGCGGCCGGATTCTCCGTCACGGGTCTCTCGGCGCAGCGCGGGCGCGGAGGCGAGAGCGCGCTGGCAGGCCCGGTGCCTCCGAGCATCGCCGCGCTCACGTCGATGAAGGGCCGCGCGAAGCCGATCACCAACGACGAGCGAAAAGCGCGGATCGAACGCGCGCGCGCGCTGATGGCCGAGAACAAGCTCGACGCGGTGCTGCTTGCCGGCGGCACCTCGCTCAACTACTTCACGGGCATCCGCTGGGGCAACAGCGAACGGCTCTTCGCGGTCGTGCTCCCGGTGAAAGGCGAGCCGTTCTGCGTCTGCCCCGCGTTCGAAGAAGACCGCGCGCGTGAACAGCTGGCCCTCGGCCCGCTGGCGTCCACCGAAGTGCGGACGTGGCAGGAAGACGAGAGCCCCTTCGAGAGGGTCGCCGCCGGGTTGAAGGATCGCGGCATTGCCGCGGGTCGGATCGGCGTCGAGGAGACGGCAAAGTTCGTGTTCGCGGACAGTGTCGCGAGCGCCGCGCCCGCGCTGAAAGTCGTCAGCGCAACGCCGGTCACCGCCGGCTGCCGCATGATCAAGACCGCTCACGAGCTCGACCTGATGCGGCTCGCGTGCGAGGTGACGCTGAAGGCGTACGAGGCCGTCTACCACTCGCTGTCGGAAGGGATGACGCAAAATCAGGTGGGCTCGCTGATTGGCGCGGCGTACGGCCGTCTCGGGTTCCAGGGCGGCGCGAGCGTGCAGGTCGGCGAATATACGGCGCTCCCCCACGGGTCCATCCAACCGCAGACGATCCGCGAAGGCACCATCATCATGATCGACGATGGATGTACGGTTGAAGGGTACCAGTCCGACATCACGAGGACGTTCGTCCTCGGCAAGCCGACCGACAAGATGCGGAAAGTCTTCGACATCGTGCACCAGGCGCAAACGGCGGCGCTCAAAGCGGCGAAGCCGGGCGTGCCGCTCGATGCGATCGACGCCGCCGCGCGCAACGTCATCGTCTCCGCCGGCTACGGCCCCGGATTCAAGTACTTCTCCCACCGGCTCGGACATGGGATGGGGATGGACGGTCACGAATGGCCGTACCTGGTGAAGAACAACATGTTCGGGTGGACGAAATCGCTCACGCTGCGACCGGGGATGGTGTTCAGCGACGAGCCGGGCGTCTACATCCGGGGTGAGTTCGGCGTGCGGCTCGAGGACGACATGCACATCACCGAAAGCGGCGCCGAGCTCTTCACGCCGCAGAGCCCGGCGATCGATCATCCGTTCGGGGCAGCCTCTTCGACTGCCGCTTAGATCGCAACGTCGTTTTTCACGAAGTCACGAAGGCCGTAGAAAAGTTCGTGAATTTCTTCGTGGCCTTCGTGATCGAAAGTTGTCGCTCGTCGATGAATGCGGGTCCGCTAGTCTTTGATGCAGGTGACGAGCGACCAGATCCGCGGGACGTTGACCTTTTCGATCGACTCGGGGTCGAGTTCCGCCTGGACGAGGAAGGCCGGCAGGTCGAGATCGGATTTGAATCCGAGATAGAGCGTGAAGGGCGCGATCATCCGTTCCAGCCACGCGCCGACGCGGCTCTTGCTCCGGAAGTGATTCAGAATCACCATGCGCCCGCCGGGGCGGCACACCCGGCGCATCTCCCGCGTAACCGCGACAGGATCCGGCACGACGCTGATCACATACGGCGCGTACACGATATCGAAGCTGTCGTCCGCAAATTTCAGGTTCGCCGCATCCATTTCGAGGAGCCGCACGTTGCGGACGCCTTTGCGCGCGATGCGGTCGCGCGCTTTCTCGAGCATGGAATCCGAGAGGTCGATGCCGGTCACCGCGCAGTCGGACGGATACAGGGACGCATTGATGCCCGTGCCGACGCCGACTTCGAGGACGCGATCGCCGGGCTTGATGCCCATCCGGCGGATGGCGTCCACCCGGCCCGGGTGCAGGACGGGACCGAATGTAAAGTCGTAAACCGAGGCAAGCTTTTCGTAAACGCGCGAGACAAGATCGTTATCGACCACGGTGACCGAAAGTGCCCGGGTTGCGGCATCGGATCCCAGGATCTCGTCGGTTTCCACCGGATTATGCGGTTCAAATAACGCCATCAAGCGCCTCAGCAGCGTGGCTGTGCTCAACCTCAGTACAACCTATCAAGCCCCATGCCCGCCGCGCGTACAGCCCAGCGACTATACATCACAACGCGACGTCACCGCAGCCCGTCGAGCACAGCCAGAGCGCCGTCGATGTCACCCGAAGCGGTGGCCACCTGCACGCCCTGCACCGAATCGCGGAGCTCGCGCGCAATCGCGCGAGCGATGGCGATGCCCTGAGCGGCCGCGGCCTCCGCGCCGTCGGCGCGCCGCATCTCGTCGAGGAGCGCCTCGGGCACCCGTACACCCGGCACCTCATTCGCCATGAATTCAGCGTTCCGGACGCTGTCGAACGGAAACACGCCCGCCACAACGGGAAGCCGCGCAGGCTCGAGCCGTTTCAGCACCTGCTCGAAAGCGGGCACGTCGAAGATCGGACGCGTGACAATGAACTCCGCGCCCGCCTCGACCTTGAACTCGAAACGCCGCAGCTCTTCGTCGAGATTCGACGCGCCGGGATTGAACGACACGCCGAGGTGGTACCCGGTCGGGGCGCCAATCGGCTGCCCACCCACATCGCATCCACGGTTCAGCCGCGAGACCACGTTGGTGAGCCCGATCGAGTCCACATCGAATACGGCCGTCGCATCAGGATAATCGCCAACCCGCCCGGGATCTCCTGTGATGAGCAGCAAGTTCCGGATGCCCATCGCGTGCGCCCCGAGCAGATCGGACTGGATGCCGAGAAGATTCCGATCTCGACAGGCGTAGTGCAGCAGGGTCTCGATGCCCGCCTGCTGTTCGATGAGCACGGCGAGCGAGAGCGCGCTCAGCCGTGCACCCGCGCGCTGGCCGTCCGGAATGTTGATCACGTCGACGCCGCGGATCTTGAGCGTGCGGGCGCGCTCGATCACCTGCTCGACCTGGAAGCCGCGGGGCGGCAGCAGCTCGACCGCGGTGACGAACGTCCCTCGCGCCATCGCGTGCGCGAGCCGCGATTTGCGTTCCCTCGCGACCGGCGGCGCGGCGATCGCGCCGACATCGGCGCGAGGCGCGCGATCGGCGACGGTGACGTTGACCTTCGCGGCCGCGGGCGCCAGGCCACGCACGGCCACTTTGATCTGGCGGATGTGCTCGGGCGTCGTGCCGCAGCAGCCGCCCACGATCCGTACGTTGTGCAGGATGAAGCGGCGGGCGTACGACGCCATGTACTCCGGCGAGCAGAGATAGATATTCCGCCCCTCGACGTCGCGCGGCTTCCCCGCGTTCGGCTGGGCCGAGAGCTTCAGCTTGGTGACGGCTGCGAGCCGCTCGATCGTCTCGAGCATCGGCGCCGGACCGACCGCGCAGTTCACGCCGAGGACCGTCGCGCCGCGGCGCTCGAGTTCGGGCGCAAACTTTTCCGGCGGCGTCCCGTCCAGCGTCTGACCGCCTTCCTCAGTCGTCATCTGCGCGACGATCGGCAGGTCGGTGATGCTCCGCACCGCGTCCACCGCCGCGCCGATCTCGTTCAGGTCGCGGAACGTTTCGAGCACGAACAGATCGACGCCGCCGTCGAGAAGCGCCTGCGCCTGCTCACGAAAGTAGTCGCGGGCTTCGTCGACTCCCGTCTTTCCCCACGGCTCGATCCGGATGCCGAGCGGGCCGATCGCGCCCGCGACGTACGCCTGCTCGCGCGCGGCGTGCCGCGCGATCTTCGCGCCTTGCGCATTGATGGCGTGGAGCTTGTCGGCGATCCCGAACGAGCCGAGCTTGATCCGGTTGGCGCCGAAGGTATTGGTCTCGATGATGTCGGCGCCCGCGCGCACGTAGTCCTGGTGCACCTCGGCCACAAGGTCGGGCTGCGTGACATTCAGCGCATCGAAGCTCTTGTTGATGAACACGCCTTTGCCGTACAGCATCGTGCCCATCGCCCCGTCGCAGACCAGCACGCGTTCGTCGAGCGCTACAAGAAATGACTTTTGCATCTGGTGATCTGGGGATTGGGTGATCTGGTGATGGATTGAGGATTCGGGAGATCAATTGATCAATCAATCCCCGCAATCACCAGATCTCCCAATCACCCAATTCTATGTATCTAACCGTTCAGTCTTGAACGTTTCCGCGTCCACGAGCAAGTACGACTTCGAGACGATGTCGAGTCCAATCGAGCGAACCCCCTGACGCACCGAGTCGGTGAACTCGTGATGATGCCCGAACAGGTGCAGCCGCGGTTTCATCGCCGCGAGGACGTCGTTCAGCACGGTCTTGCCGGCGTCGATGCGCCGGCCGGCCGGGTAAAAGGGACGCGGCGCTTCGTGAGTAAGAAACACATCGATTTTCGTGAGCGACTTGCAGAGCATCACTTCGTCGCGGACGAAATGCCGTCGTTTATCGTCGCGACTCTTCCCGAGCTTCACCGACGCCGCAGTCGTGCGCGTCCCGCGCGACGGCGGAAGCGCGGCGGCCGACGTGTTGTACCAACTTGGCGCAAACGTGCCGCCGAGCGCGGCGACGCGCCACGGACCGACCTGATACGGACCGCCATTCGGCAGGTAATGCAGCCGCGGGGCGGCCGGCGTCCCCGAGACCGCGGCGGCGATGACGTCGAAATCCTCGTTGTTTCCCTTGATCCAGTAGAGCGGCGCCGCGGGTGTGAAGTACTCGCCCTCGTTTGTCGCGATATCGCCGACCTGCAGCCACAGCGGCACGTCCGGATGCCGCGCCATGATGTCGTCGACGGTTTCGAAAGCGCCGTGGATGTCGCCTAAGGCGCCGATCTGCATGGGCGGGAAGGGCTGACGGCCTCCCGCCTACGGATTCACCGGCGATGCTGGAACGAGCAAATCCTGCTTGTCCCAGACAAAATCATCCTTGCTGTACACCGCGAGCTCGTAGTCCTTACCCATGAAAATCGCGCCGACCGGACACGCTTCCTCGCAGTAGCCGCAGAAAATGCAGCGTGTCTTGTGAATCTGGTAGACCGACGCGTACCGAGGGCCGGCTTCGACCGTGCCGTCATTTTCCGCCGCTTCGAGGTAAATCGCGTCCGCCGGGCACGCCACCGAGCACAAGCCGCACGCGACGCACTTCTCGAGGCCGTTCTCGTCGCGCATCAGCACCTGCTTGCCGCGGTACTTCGGGAACATCGGAAACTTCTGTTCCGGGTAATTGACCGTAATCGGTTTTTTGAAGATGTGCTTCAGGGTCGTCGCGAATCCGACGATAAAGGGACGAATCACAGCCATTGCCCTCAGTTTACCCGGCCGATAAGATCATGTAAATCATGCAGGGCAAGGTTCTCTCCGCCGAGCAGCTCCTGCTGACGACCCTTGTGGTCAAGCTTGCCGTCATGGCCGCGCTGGCCACGATGCTCGTCCGGTACCGCAGGTTTCGGCACATTCTCATCTTCGAACGCCGCGCGTGGCGCGACCGGCTGACGTTCGCGCTCAGCCTTGGCGTGCCGCTCGCCGCCGGCGTCTGCGCCCGGCTCCTGCTGCATTACGACGCCGCCGATCTGACGATGGAAGGGTCCTTTCTCGTCGGGTTGATTGCGGGGCCGTACGCCGGCGCGACGGTCGGCGGGATGGTCGGCCTCGCGCCGCTCTTTGCCGGCGAGTGGATCGCCCTCCCCTTCGCGGTCGGCTGCGGCTTCGCCGGGGGGGGACTTCGCGAAGTGTGCCCTAAGGAAGCCATCTGGCACTTTTCGCCCTTCATCTTCACGAGCCTCCCGCGCCGCGCGTGGCACATGCTGCGGACGCTGCAGGTCGACTGGCAGGTCGTGCTGCTGCTCGCGCCGATCTCGCTCGAGCTGCTCGGCCAGGCGCTCGGCGCGCGCTGGAGCGTCCATCATCGGCTCTTCGTGCTCGCGCCCGAAGCCGGTGCGACGGCGTGGGCGATGCTCATGGTGCTGCTCGCAACGGTTCTCTGCGTCGCGACCCCGATCAAAATCTGGAATAACGCCCGGATCGAACACCGGCTCCAGGAACAGGAAAAGCTCCTGCTGGCAGCGAAAATCGAGGCGCTCGCGAATCAGATCAATCCGCACTTTCTCTTCAACACGCTGACCTCGATCTCCTCTCTCATCCGCACCCAGCCGGAAACCGCCCGGATGCTGATCACGAAGCTGTCGGGCCTTCTGCGCCGATTGATGCGAAGCACCGATCACTTCGTCTCGCTGCGCGAGGAGCTCGAGTCGATCGACGAATATCTGGACATCGAAGTGGTGCGGTTCGGCCCGCAGCTCAAGGTCGACAAGCGCATCAGCCCCGAAACGCTCGACGTCATCGTTCCGAGCATGATTCTGCAGCCGCTCGTGGAGAACTCGATCAAGCACGGCCTTGCGAGCAAAGTCGGCGGCGGTCGCATCACGATCACCACGACGTTGCGCGACGGCCACGCCATCATCGAGGTCGTGGACGACGGCCTGGGCATGTCGGAGGACCGCCTCGAGCACGCGTTCGGGGACGGGATCGGCTTGAACAACGTGAACGAGCGCCTGCGCACGATCTACGGCGCCGGCTGCCAGCTGAAGCTCACGAGCGAGCCTGGCCGCGGCACGTGCGCCAGCGTCGAGTATCCCGGAGCTCACGATTCCCGAACGGGTAACGGCGTAACATGGACTTGCGGGCGGTCATCGTCGACGACGAACAGCTGGCGCGCGACGAGCTCGGGTACCTGCTCGGGCGACTCGGCGGCGTCGACGTGATCGGACAGGCGGGCAACGGCGTCGAGGCGCTCACGACGATCGAACGGCTGCAGCCGGAAATCGTGTTCCTCGACGTGCAGATGCCGGGGCTGACCGGGTTCGAAGTGGCGCGCCGACTCCTGGACAGCGAGACCGCCGCGCACATCATTTTCGTCACCGCGTACGATCAGCACGCGATCGAGGCCTTCGAAGTGAACGCGGTCGACTACCTGCTGAAACCGGTCGACCAGGCGCGTCTCGAGCTGGCGCTCCAGCGCGCGCGCCGGCGCATCGCGACCGACCGGTCGCTCGAGGCGGGCGGGTCGATCAACGATCAGCTCGAGAAGATCGTTCAGCTCGTCGCAGACCGGCAGAGCCGACGCGAGCGGCTCGCGATCAAAGTCGGCGAGCGCTTCCTGCTCGTCCAGGCGGAGGACATCATCCACGCGTCGCTCGTGGACGACGGGATCGCCGTCGTGACGAGCCAGCATGCGGGCACGTCGAGCTATCGCACGTTGGACGAACTGCAGGCGCGCCTCGACCCGAGCGTCTTTTGGCGCGTGCACCGATCGCATCTGGTGAATATCAACAAGATAAAGGAGATCGTCCCTTGGTTCAGCCGGAACTACATCCTGCGGATGAAGGACGAGAAAGCGACGGAAATCCCAGTGAGCCGTACGCAGACTCGTCGATTGCGGGAGTATCTGAAACTCTAAGTCCGGGCGCCGACGCGCCCGCACCGGCTGCTCCTGCCATCGCGGCGGCGCTTCCGCACGACGACCTCCGGCTGAAGAGCACCGGCATTCGGTTCTCGCAGGTCAAGGAAGAGCTGATCGCGTGGGTGAAGACGCTCGTGTCGGCCGCGGTGTATGCCGTCCTCATCGTCACGTTCGGGTTCCAGGTCGCCCGCGTGGAAGGCAAGAGCATGGCGCCGACGCTCGAAGATCAGGACCGGCTCATCGTCAACAAGTTCGTGTACAAGATCGGCGAGCCAAGGCGCGGCGACATCGTGATGCTCTACTACCCGGTGAATCCGGAAAAATCGTTCGTGAAGCGCGTCATCGCCGAGGAAGGCGACACGGTGCGCATCGTCGAAGGACGCGTGTACGTGAACGATATCCCGCTCAAGGACGATTACGTCGCCGCGGAGTTTCGCAGCCACGACGACTGGGGACCGAAGCTCATAGACGAGGGTTATTACTTCGTCATGGGCGACAATCGCAGCAACAGCTCCGATAGCCGCACGTGGGGCATGGTACCGAAGAAGTACATCACCGGAAAAGTGCAGCTGCGCTGGTGGCCGGTGCCGACCGCCCGCGTGTTCTGATACCGGAGCCAGGGTGCCCTCTCACGATGATGCGCGATACACGGCGGTGGCGCGCGTCCTCACGCGCGTGCTCCTGCTGAACGTCGGCGTCGCGTTCGCGAAGATCGGTTTCGGTTACACGAGCGGCGCGATCAGCATTCTCTCCGACGGCTTTCACTCCCTCACGGATGCGGCGGCGAACGCAGTCGGCCTGGTCGGCGTCCGCGCGGCATCGCAGCCGCCGGACGCCGATCATCCCTATGGCCATCGCAAGTACGAAACGGTCGCGGCGTCGGCGGTTATCGTGTTCCTCCTGCTCGTTCTGGTCGAGGTTCTGCGTAATGCCTTTAATCGGCTGACGGGACGATCGACCGTGCCGGTCATCAATACCGCGAGCTTCGCGGTGATGGTGGGGACCGTCGCGGTGAACATGTTCGTCGTCTGGTACGAATCGCGCGCGGCCGAGCGCCTCGCGAGCGAAGTGCTCCTCGCGGACGCGATGCAGACGCGCGGCGACGTGTGGACCTCGCTGACCGTGATCACCGCGCTCGCGGGTACGCGGCTCGGCTGGCCGATGCTCGATCCGCTCGCCGCGCTCGTCGTCGCCGGCTTCATCGGATTCGCCGGCTTTCAGATCGCAAAAACGACCACGGGCATTCTGAGCGATCGCATCGTGATCGCCGACGCCGACCTCGAACGGATCGTGATGACCGTCCCCAGAGTGATCGGCTGCCACCAGATACGCACGCGCGGCTCCGCCGATCACGTGTTCCTGGATCTTCACGTGTGGCTGCCGCCGGATATGCGCCTCACCGAGGCGCACGCGATCTCGCACGTGGTCAAGGACAAGCTGATGACCCGGTATCCGCAGATCGCCGACGCGATCATTCACATAGAGCCGCCGCCGCGCGCATGATCGATTGGCGCGAGCGGTTCGCACGTCTCGTGGAGAGGAAGACGACCGAAGCCGCCCGGGCCCGGTTGCCGCCATTTCGCACCACATTCGAACAACCCCCTGCCGCTGCGACGGCGGTCGGCAACGATTTCACGCGCCGGATTTTCGACGGGCCTTTTTACGTAAGTGATGCCGCAGAGGCGGCGTTGCCGTCCGCCAGCCTCGTCTTCGTCCAATCGCGCGACGGCAACACCGGCGCGAACGATCCTTCGGCGATCGGAGGCGGCGCGACCGACGCACACGTGATTTACGAAGGGCTGTCTCGCGTGGCAGCGGACGGCGTCCTCGCAGGCGCCGGCACGATTCGCGGCGGCGATATCGTGTTCAGTGTCTGGCATCCCGAGATAGTGCGTTTGCGCGAGTCGCTCGGGCTACCGCGGCATCCGGCACAGATTGTCGCGACGCTGCGCGGCATCGCATTCGACGAGACACTGCTGTACAACGTGCCGGAGCTTCGGGTCATCGTGCTGACCGTTCCAGGCTACGCGCGTGAAATGGAGCGCGACCTGGCAGTCCGTCCGTGGATCACGCCGCTCATCATGCACGATGCGAGCGATCTTCGGTCTGCCTTCGAAGCGCTCAGGAAGATGGCACAAACGCGAATCTCGGTCGTCGGCGGACGCACGATCGCGCGGGCTCTCGTCGCCGCGGATCTGGTTCAGGATCTGTATCTCACGACGTCGCCGACGTCAGGCGGCGAACCGGACACGCCGCTCTTCGACAAATCGATTCAGAGTGAGTTGATCGTGCGGAAACAGGGGACGGACCCGGAATCGGGCGTCGTATTCGAACACAGACGGCTACGATAAAAATCGTCTGGTTCCCTTACCCACCCTTCTTGATCACTGTGATCTCGAATACCTTGGGCCAGAGTTTGCCCGTCACGAACAAACGGTCGCGCGCCGCGTCGTAGGCGATGCCGTTCAGGACGCCGCCCTGCGCGTCAACCACGGCGCGCTCCGCCGGCGTCAGCAGGCCGCGCAAATCGATATAGCCGCTCACACGGCCGGTGTCGGGTGCGATGCGCGCCACGTAGTCGGTGAGCCAGACATTCGCGAAAATCTCGCCTTTGACGTATTCGAGCTCGTTCAGATTGCGCAGCGGTGCGCCTGCGGCTGTGACGTCGATGCGTCGCCGCTCGGTGAACGTGGCCGGCGCCAGCACACGCAACTGAGCGCTGCCGTCGCTCATGATGAGATTCGTGCCGTCGTGAGTCAGACCCCATCCTTCGCCGCTGTAGGCAAACGTGCGCCGCGGCTCGAATGTGACGCGATCGTAGACGAGCGCGACCTGCGATCGCCACGTGAGCTCGATGAGCTCGTCTTTCCAGATCGTGATGCCCTCGCCGAAGTGCTCGGGCGGCACCTCGCGCTTCTGGAGCACCTCACCGGTCTCGATCTTGACCTTGCGTATCGACGAATGACCGTTCAGGCCGGTGCCCTCGTAAAAAACGCCGTCGACGAATTGCAATCCCTGCGTGAACGCTTGTGCGTCGTGCGGATACACGTGCTCCACGTGGTACCCGGAGACCGGCAGATTGGCTGGGATGGATGGCGGCGACTGCTGGCCCCCGACGAGCAAGGTGAGCATGGCGGCAATGCCGAATGACAGGTGTCCGGCGCGAGGAACGTCGAACGGCATTGCCGCCATTATGCCTCAGCGGCGACTCGCTTCGGACGAGGCGGCTGCGGCGGCCTGTTGATGCGCGCCCTCGGCGAACTCCTCGATGGCCGCCTGGTTGAACTTGGGAATGTCGTCTGGTTTACGCGACGTCACGAGGCCTTTGTCCGTGACGACGGGCTCGTCGACCCATGTGGCCCCGGCGTTTTTCAAATCGGTGCGCAGCGAGGGCCACGACGTGACGCGCCGCCCCTTTACGCCATTCGCCTCGATGAGCGTCCATGGACCGTGGCAGATTGCCGCGATCGGCTTGCCGCTCTGAACAAATCCGCGGACGAACTCCACGGCCCGTGCGTTCGAGCGCAGGTGATCCGGATTCATGACGCCGCCCGGCAGCAGCAGGCCGTCGTAGTCGTTCGCACGCGCCTGTTCGAGCGGTCGATCGACGCGCAACTCATCGCCCCAATCGGTATGCTGCCAACCCTTGACTTTCTCTTTTTGCGGGGACACGACATCGACCGTCGCGCCGGCCGCTTCGAGCGCTTTCTTCGGCTCCGTCAGTTCGACTTGCTCGAACCCATCGTCGACGAGCGCCGCGATCCGTTTTCCTGATAGTTGTTGAGCCATAACACCTTCTTCTTTGTAAACGCAGAGCCCTAGCGAACTAGGGATCCCTGCGCAGGTGCAAGCTCAGTACCCCGAGGTCTTGTCCACGACGTTGAGAAGCGCGTCGCCGCGCTCGAAACGGCGCAGGTTCTCGGAGAAGAGCGCGACGAGCGGTGTCCAGTAATCCTGCATCGCTCCCGAGGTGTGGGGGGTGATGATCACGTTCGGCGCATCCCAGTACGGACTCGCTGGATCGAGCGGCTCGTGCGTGAACACGTCGAGCGCGGCGCCGCCGAGCTGACCACTCTTCAAGCCGTCCACGATCGCCTCGTCAACGACGAGCTTGCCTCGCCCGATGTTGATGAGGAACGCGCCGCGCTTCATCGCGGCAATCTGGCTCGCACCGATGAGACCGCGGGTTTCGGGCGTCAGCGGCGCGGCGAGCACGACGACATCACTTGTGGCAAGGAGACGCGGCAGATCCTCGGGCGGCATTACCGCCTCCACACCAGGACAGGGCGGTACCGCTTTGATGTTTCGCTGGATGCCGAGGACACGCATTCCAAGCGCTCCGGCCGCGCGGGCAATCTCCTTCCCTATCGATCCAAGTCCCACGATGCCCATATATCGGCCGTGGATCGTCATGATCGAGGTCGACTTGCCTTCGAGCGCATCCTGCCCCCAATGATGCGCCGCCTGGAACCGCAGCGCCGCGGGGAACTGGCGCGCCAGCGCGATCGTCACGCCGATCACGTGCTCCGCGATGGCGCGCGCACGGATGCCGCGCGCGCTGGTCAGGACAACGGGGCTCGCCAGCATGTCGGGAAAGAGCAGGCTGCCCATGCCGACGGCCGGACTCTGGACCCACCGGAGGCGTGTCAGCGCCGGAAAAATGTCGCGGTCGACGAATGGCGTGAACGCCACGTCCGCGTCGGGCAGATGCTTGCGAATCGCGTCGGGATCCCAGACGTCGATGAACGTGTGCTGCGGGAACTCGTCACGGAGCCTGTCGACGAACGAGCGCGGGAGTATCCACGCCTCGAACGGGCTGATGACGCCGACGAGGACATTCATCGGACAGTGGCCCGCCGATACACGCCGGACCGACCGCCGGATTTCAGTTCGAGCCGGATGTCGCCGATGACCATCGCCTTGTCAATCGCCTTGACCATGTCGTAGATGGTGAGCGCGGCGACGGCAACGGCCGTCAACGCCTCCATCTCCACGCCGGTGCGCGCCGTCGTGCGGACACGCGCCTCGATGTCGTAGCCGCGCGAGGTCGGCGTCAGCTCGAGGTCGACGCCCGACAACGGGAGCGGATGGCACAGCGGGATCAGCAGCGAGGTCTGCTTCGCCGCCATGATGCCGGCGAGACGAGCCGCCTGGAGCGGATCGCCTTTCTTGATGCGACCGCTCCGGACGATGCGCAGCGCCGCACGCGAGATCGCGATCGAGCCGCGCGCAATCGCTTCGCGATCGGTCACGGCTTTTCCACCGACGTCGACCATCTTCAAGCGCCCACGCGCGTCGGCATGAGAAAGGGCTGGCCGCAGGCGCTTACGATTCGCCATCTTCGCCTCTGGCAAGAAAGAACGAGAGGCTTTCGAGCGACACCGTCAGGTCGACGCTCTTCAGCTTCATGCCCGTCGGCACTTCGAGTGTGCCGGGCGAGAAGTTCAAGACGGCCTTGATGCCGGACGCGCTCACGAGATTCAACACGTGCTGCGCGGACGGGGCGGGCACGGCGATGACGGCGATTCGGATGCCGTCTCGTCGTGCGATGCGTTTGAGATCGTGGATGTCGTGAATCGGCACGCCGCCGCGCGACTGCTGGCCAACCTTCGCGCTCAACGTGTCGAAGAGCGCTGAGATCTCGAACCCTTCCTGCCGGAAGCCCGGGTAATCGGCGAGTGCGAGCCCCAGGTTGCCCGCGCCCATGATCGCGACGCGCAGCTTGCGGTCGAGGCCGAGAATCTGCCGCAGGTGCCGCTTCAGATCGCGCACGTAGTAGCCGACGCCGCGCACGCCGAACTCGCCGAAGTACGCGAGGTCCTTCCGAATCTGCGCCGCGTTCAGGTGGAACTGCTCGGCGAGCGCCTGCGACGAGATCGTGCGCACGCCGATGCCGTCGAGCGTGTTCAGGCAGCGGAGGTAGACGGAGAGACGATTGGTGGTGAGCTCGGAGACCTGTTCGAGGCTGTGCTTGCTCTTGGCGGCCTTGTTCGACGTTTTCACAAACCAGACGGGATTCTACCAAAATCCGCATGCTAATATCCCGGCCATGGCCACACCCGTGCTGCCGCCGCCGCCGTCGGTACCGAAATTCCGACCATACGTCGCGGCGTCCGAATCGCCCGCGGAATTCACGGTGAAAGCCGTCATCATCGGCGCGCTCTTCGGCCTGCTCTTCGGCGCATCGACGGTGTATCTGGGCCTTCGTGCCGGCCTCACGGTGAGCGCGTCGATTCCGATTGCCGTGCTCGCCATCTCCGTCCTCAAGAAGCTCGGCGGATCGACCATCCTCGAAAACAACATCGTCCAGACGATTGGCTCCGCCGGCGAGTCGGTCGCCGGGGGCGTCGTCTTCACCGTGCCCGCGTTGATTTTTCTGACGCCGTACGGTCCCGGATACTTCAAGTACTTTCAGATCATGATGCTCGCGATGGCCGGCGGGCTGCTCGGCGTGCTGATGATGGTGCCGCTGCGCCGCGCGCTCATCGTGAAGGAACACGGTGTGCTGCCGTACCCCGAAGGCGCTGCGTGCGCGGACGTGCTGATCGCCGGCGAACGCGGCGGCGCGCTGGCGGCGACCGTCTTCAAAGGGCTGGGCATCGGCGCCGCATGGAAGGCGTTGTCCTGGATCGTGCAAGTGTTTCGGACTGTCATTGGTTACAGCCTCGCGCGGAGCAGTTTTTTCCCGAACGCCACAGTCAACATCGACATCTCTCCCGAGTACATGGGCGTCGGGTACGTGATCGGCCCGCGCATCGCCGGGGTCATGTTCGCGGGCGGGGTCCTCAGCTGGCTGGTGCTGCTGCCGCTGCTCTCCATCGCCGGCCGATACATGACGGTGCCGTTCCCGCCGATTCCCGCCAGCGGCCTGCGGCTCGATCAAATGAGCGCGCAGCAGATATGGAGCGCATATATCCGCTACACCGGCGCGGGCGCGGTGCTCGCGGCGGGCATCATCACGCTCGTTCGCACCATTCCGACAATCGTCTCTTCGTTCCGCGATAGCGTGAAGGATTTCGGCGCGGGCGCGGCGGGCGCGGTGCGCCTCCGCACCGAGCGCGACATCCCGATCGTCGCCGTGCTCGTCGGCTCGCTGATCCTGGCCGTGATGCTCGCGCTGCTGCCGCGGATGCCGACGCAGGGAAATTTCCTCGCCGCGATCCTGATCGTGATCTTCAGCTTCTTTTTCGTCACGGTGTCATCCCGGATCACCGGCCTGATTGGCACATCGTCCAATCCGATCTCCGGCATGACCATCGCGACGCTCATCCTGACGTGCTCGATTTTTGTCGCGCTCGGCTGGACGGGAGACGCCTATTCGCCGATCGCGATCTGTGTCGGCGCCATCGTCTGCATCGCCGCGGCGCAGGCGGGCGGCACGTCGCAGGATCTCAAGACCGGCTATCTCGTCGGGGCCACGCCGATCTACCAGCAGATCGGATTGGTGATCGGCGTGCTGACATCGGCGCTCGTCATCGGCCTGACGACTCTGTATCTGCACGGCGTGATGGGGATCGGATCGACCTCGCTGCCCGCTCCTCAGGCGACACTGATGGCGACAATCATCAAAGGGCTGTTGAGCCGCAATCTGCCGTGGGGGCTCGTGCTGGTCGGCGTGTTCATCTCGGTGACGCTCGAGCTCTGCGGCATCCGCTCGCTGTCCTTCGCGGTCGGTTCGTATTTGCCCATCGCGACGACCGCGCCGATTTTTATCGGGGGAATGGTGCGCGCGTATGTCGAGCACAAGACCGACCAGAAAGAGGAGTCCGAGGTCGGCGCCGGCACGCTGTTCAGCTCCGGGCTGATCGCCGGCGGCTCTCTCGCCGGCATTCTGTATGCAGTGCTCTTCGGACGAAATATCATCAGCGAGGCGGAGAGCGTCACCGGCGTCATACCGTTCCTTCACGAAGGATCGTCCGGGATGATTGCTGGCGCCGCGCTCTTCCTCGCGCTCGCCGTCGTTCTCGCGAGGGCTGCGCAGAAGAAAATCATGTAAATGAAACGCGTGTTTCTCCTCGCGCTCGCCGTCGCCTCCGCCGCCCCCGCCCAGCCGCCGACGCGGCGCGCGACAAACATCGAAATGGTCCTCGCGTATCCGGGCTTTTTTCACGGCCGGCCCGTGCTCGTCGTCGGAACCGTCTCATCAAAGCCCAACGGCGACATGGTGGTCGCAGACGACTCCTCGTCGGTGCGCCTGATTTTCAACGGCACCGCGCCCGACGGCCTCGACGAAATCCGCGGCGAGTTCTGGGACCTCGGTCGGATGAAGCCGGACGACCCGCGGCTCTCGAACGATCTCAAGACGGCGTTTCGGGTGAATCCGGAAGCCGCATGGCCGCGGCCGGGCGAGGTTACCGGGCTCGTCGCGACCGCGGTCGCCCCCGCCGCGCAACCGCCGGCGCCTTCGATCCGCGCGATCGTTTTGAATCCTACGCGGTACGCGGATCAAAAGGTGACCGTGTCGGGGCAGTATGCCGGACGCAATCTGCTCGGCGACCTGCCCGATGCGCCGGCAAAGAGCCGCTACGACTTCGTGCTGCGCTCAGCCGACGCCGCGATCTGGATTGCGAACATGCGGCCGCGGACCAAAGACCAGGGCCACGATGTCGAGCTGTCGCTCGACGCCCGAATCGACACGGGGCGCTGGGTGCAGGTCAGCGGCAAGGTCGTGAACGCGCGCGGGCTGCAATGGATCGACGCGGACGCGGGTAGTTTCGCGTTCGTCAAGCCGCCGACCGAGACGAACGTGGACGAAGAGCCGGCGGTGCGCGTGCCGGCGGCGCCGCCGCCTGAGGTGATTTTCAGCGCGCCGACGCAGGACGAGACCGACGTCTCGATGAACAGCGCGGTGCGCATTCAGTTCTCGCGCGACATCGATCCCGCGACGCTCAAGAATCACATCCGCGCGCAGTACTCGGGGGAGCAGACCGCCGAACGCGGCGAGCCGGTGACACCCACCGCCGAGTTCACGTTTCAATACCTGCCGGCGAACCGTGTCCTCGACATCAAGTTCACCAAACCGCTGGAACGCTTCCGCACGATCAAGATCGAGTTGCTCGAAGGCATTCTCGGAACGGACCAGCAGCCCGTGAAGCCGTGGACGCTGTCGTTCGCCGTCGGCGGTTCCTGAACTCGCCCGTCTACGGAATCACACGAAACGCGACGAGTGTCCGATACCCACCCGACCCACCCGACCCACCTGCCCTGATCTCGACGACATAGTCGCCAACCGCCAATGGCGCGAGCGCGAGGCGTGCGGTCTGCCAATGCGATCCGTCCACGTCGTCCCGTACGGACGAGGCCACCGGAATGGGAAGCGCCTTGCCGGTGCGGTCGAGCAGACGTGCGCTGACGTCCGCGGCGGCGCGAATCGGCACCTCGATCAGGAGGTGCTCGCTTCGGCGGAAGCGAAAATCAGCGGTCGGGATCTCGCGATTCACCGTCGACGGACCGCGTCGATAGAGCAGCGCACCGATGGACTCCGGCGATGCTGGCAAGGCGAGCCGAAACACATCAACAGGCGCGGCGGCGATATGTCCGCCGACGATCTTCGCGCGGACGACGTAATCATCCGGCGGTAGGGGCTCGGGCGGCGCGATCGCGGCGCGGAATGTGTGCGCGCCGGCTTCGATTGTTGCGCGGGCTGTCGCTTCGGCTGGTCCACCGTTCGGCTCCGTGAGAGTGAGCTCGACTTCGGTCGCCTCCTTCGAGACCTGGGCCGCTGCGATCTCGCCAACCACCCAGAACGTCGGGCGATCCGCCCGCGGCCACCCGGCCGCCGCCTGAATTCGGAGCGGCAGCTCGCGGCCGTAGTTGCCGAGCGGCGCGAGTGCCCGATCGATCGCTTCGCGCTCACCAGCCGTGGCCAGTGACGTCGCATCGCTTCCCGCTGATGTGCGTGTCGGAGCAGCCGCGGGCGTCGGCTTCGCCGCGAGGTAGCCTCGGCGCGCGTGAACCTGAACGCCCGGACGCTTCACGCGCACGCTGATCGCGTGAAACTTCCCGTCGAGTTTGCCGCTCGAATAGTAACCAAGCAGGTAGTAGGAGCTCACGCTTTCGACGACGCGGCGCAAGCCGCCGGCGATATCGTTTGTAATGATCGCCGTGCCGTCGGTCGCCTCCGCGAGCGTGCGCAAGGCGTCCGATCGTTGTCTGAGGGCGGCCGCGTCTACGTCGAGATGCTGAGGATTTGACATCGGCGAATCGAACACCGCAAGCCCACGCGGATCGACGGGATAGAACGACGCATTCGCGCGGTTCGCCTCGTCGAGCAGCGTTCGAAACTGGCTGGCGTCGTCGAGCGCGCCGTACGCCATGCGATCGCGTTCGCAGTCGGTGAAATGCACAGAGTTCGCGGAATCTCTGTCGCCAATGCCGAGTCGACCCGTGCCCGGAATCACGCCGACCGGCGGCGGCACAGGTTTGCCTGCGTTCGTCAGCGCGGCGCTCGGCCCGTACAACCGCCATCCGTCTGTAATCGCGAAGATCGTCTTGCGTTCCTCGCGTGCGCTCCGCAGGTAGACGACGAGGTCTTCGAGAGCGTCGAGCGTCTGCTTTTCGCGACGGCGCGCGATCAGTTCGGCGGTGATCGCGCTCGTCTGCTGCGGCCCATAACAGGACTCGTAGTTCCTCTCGACGGGATCGAGCGGATTCAACCGGTCGCGCTCGCCCCACGGCCAGTTCCTCGTGAGGAATCCCTCGATCGTGGCCGTCTTGCGGGCGAACGTCAGGTCGCTGGCGGCCATTTCCGGCGTCATCACGGCGACGAGGTCGTCTTCGCCGATGACACGGTCCAATGTGTCGATGAGCGGCTTCCGGATGTCGTGAGAACCGGCAACGTCGACGTGTCCGACATCAAGAAAGAGCACGAACACGCGCGCGTTCGCATCCTGAAGCATCGCGCGCGATTCACCGACCGTGTTCGGCTCGCGCCGCGCATCCTGCGCCACGCTCCCGCGGACGACGATGTGCTGAAAGGCGTCGATTTTCTGCGGAACTTTGTCTTCGAAGACTTCGAAATCGGCGGCGGACAGATCGGCGACCGCCACGCCGTCCTTCGTGGGAAACACGTCGACGCGCACGTAGTTCGCTTCGGTCTTGAAGGTGGGCCGAGGCTGCTCTTGCGAGAACAGGAACGCAGCATGGGCGAACGCCACTGCGACCGCCGCGGCGGCAACCAGGCGGGTTCTGTGGATCGTCACGGCACGATCCGAAACGCAACGAGCTTTCGCGTCCCTCCTGCCCCTCCTGCCCCACCCGCCCTTTCCGCCATCTCGATCACGTAATCGCCGGCGCCGAGCGGGGCGAGATTGAGCTGTGCGGTCTCCCACCGCGATCCATCCGGCTCGTCGCGGACACCGGCCGTCACCGCCAGCGTAAGTGGTTTACCCATCCGATCCAGGAGCCGCGCTGATATCGCGGACGCGTTCGGCGCCGGCACTTCAACGCGAATGTGCTCGCCGCGCCGGAATCGCAGGTCGGCGGTCGGCATGTCGCGGTTTCCCGTGGACTGCCCGCGCCGCAGCACGATCGCGCCCGTCGCCTCAGGCGCCTGCGGAAGGACGACGCGCACCGTGTCGCGCGACGGAACCGCTCCGGGTGCGAGGCCGCGGACGGTCAACCGGATCACGTAATCGCCTGGTGTGATCGGCGCCGCGCCGGCATCGGGCCGCAGCGTCGCTCGAAACGATCGGGCCCCGGCTGGCGATGGTCGCGTGCGCGGTGGCAACCGTCGCGCCGGCCGCGTTCGTCATCGTCGCGTCCGCCTCGGCGCCTTGTCCCCAATCGTCGCTTGCCGCGCCTGTCACGGCCGAGTTCCGCCACAAACCACACGGCTGCGGCGGGCGTCGCAGCCGGCGTCCAGCCCGCCGCCGCCTGGACACGCAGCGGCAGATCGCGGGTGTAATTCTCGAGGGGCGCGACGACGGCCTCGATTGCGTGCGCCTCAGTCGCTGCGGCGGCCGCTTCGGGCGAAGCTGTAGTCGAGCCGCGACCCGAGGCCGCCGCCTCCCCCGCCGTCGCTGCGAGAAATCCGCGCCGCGCACGCACCTGGACGCCCGGACGCTTCACGCGGACGGTGATCGAGTGAAACTTGCCGTCCAGTTTTCCCGTCGAGTAGTAGCCAAGGAGATAGTAGGACGACAGGTCGTCGACGACGCGTTTCAGGCCGCCGGCGAGATCGTTGCTATTAACGATCGCGAGGCCGTCGGTCGCCTCGGCAAGCGTTCGCAGCGAGTCAGGCGCGCCTCTGAGCATCGCGCCTGATCCGTGCTCGGCGGCGACCATTCGTGCGCCGGGCACGGGACAGCCGGTGGTCCGTTCGCCGGAACGAGCGGCGTGTCGAACACGGCCAGACCGCGCGGATCGATTGGGTAAAACGACGTGTTCGCGCGATTCGCCTCGTCGAGAATTTCCCTGAACTGCCGGTCGTCGTCGATCTGAGAAAGCTGCTGGCGGTCGCGCTCGCACTGGTTGGCGTTCGCTGCCGAGCGGATTCGCGGCGGCGCGCGTCGAGAGCTTGCCCGTGCGCGGATCGACGCTGACGTCGGGGCCGTCGGCACGTGCACAGACGACGGGCGCGCCAGCGTCCGCGTCGGGCCTGAACAAGGTCCATCCGTCGGTGATCGCGAGCACGGCTTTGCGCTCTTCCCGCACACCGCGCAGGAAGCGCACCAGATCCTCGAGCGCGTCGAGGGTCTGCGTTTCTCGCGTCGTCGGTCGATCATCGTCGGCGTAAATGCCAGCGTCATCTCTGGCAGCCGGGCGTGGGGCGGCATACCCCGGATAACAGGCGCGATATTGATCTTCCATCGGATCGATCGAATTGATCCGTTCCCGCTCGCCCCAATTCCAGTACCGCGTCAGGAACCCGTCGATCGTCGTCGTCTTGCGCGCGAAGGTGATGTCGCCGGCCGACATCTCTGGCGTCATTACGGCGACGAGATCGTCGTCGCCGATGATCCTGTCGAGCGCGTCGACGAGCGGCTTTCGGATGTTGTGCGACCCCTCGACTTCGACGTGGTTGGTGTCGAGGAACAACACGAAGACGCGGGCGTTCGGGTCTTCCAGCATCGCGCGCGATTCGCGGACGGTGTTCGGCTCGCGCCGCGCGTCCTGCGGCACGTTGCCGCGAACGACGATGTGCTCGAAGGCGTCCACTTTCTGCGGGACCTTGTCTTCGAGAACTTCGAAGTCGGCCGCGGTGAGGTCCGTGACCGGCTGGCCGTCTTTCGTGGGAAACACGTCGACGCGCACGTAGTTCGCTTCGGTTTTGAAGGTCGGGCGCGGCTGGTCCTGCGCGGCGATGACGGCCGTGAGGGAGACGAGCGAGGCAGCGACTCGGACGAAACGTGCCCGAGCGGTCATGGTTTCACTCCGGGCGCCGGCAAATTCAGTCTATCACCGGACCTTCGGCGACCAGCGCCTCGATTCGCGCGCGAACGCGCGCAATCAGGTCGTTGCGTCCATCGACGCCCACACCTGCGGTTTCGATGGGCTCGCCGATCCGAATGCTGACCGTGACCGGCCGGATGATGCGGCTGCCGCGGCGCATCGCGTCACGGCCGCCCTGGATCGCGACCGGGACGATCGGCGCGCCTGCCTTGATCGCCATGATGAAGCCGCCTTTCTTGAACGGCAGCAGCTCGGCTGTGCGGCTCCGCGTGCCCTCGGGAAAGATCAGGAAAGAATTGCCCGACCGGATCGACGCGGCGCCGGCTTCGATCGATCGCATCGCCGCCTCTTTGTTGCGCCGATCGATCGGGACGAAGCCGCCCATGCGAAACGCGCGCGCGAGCAGCGGGATGGCGTTGATTTCCGCTTTGTACACGATGTGCATGCGCGGATGGAGCACGTCGAAGAGAATCGGCGGATCGACGTTGCTCTGATGGTTCGCGCAGTACACCGCCGCGCGGTCGCGAAGCAGGTGCTCGGTTCCGGCCATCCGGACGCGGATGCCGCAGAGCGCGAGCCCAAGCCGCACCCCACCGTGCCCGAAGATGTACAGGATGCCCTTCCACCGAAAGACAAGCGACAGCAGCATCCCGAGCGATGCAGTGACGATAACGTAGAGGGAAACGGCCAGATAGGTGATGGCCGAGCGGATGGCAGCGATGAGCACGCGGCGGCGATCATAAACGAAAACGCCCGCGGGCCTCTTCGACCCGCGGGCGCGACTGCTGACGACTTCCTGACTAAGGACTGTTACGACGCTCGAGCCGTTCGCCGCGCCGGCGCGGCGACGGCCGTCGTCCGCGGCGCCGCCTTGGCGACGACCTTCGCGCGCGTGACCGTGCGTGCCTTCACGCTGAAGCAGCGCTCGAGCGCGCGGTCGACCCGCGCTTCAATCGCCAGCGCCGTCTCGCGCATCACTTCGGAAACCTCCGAGATGATCAGGAACTTCGCGCGGTCGAGCATGCGCTTCTCGCGGAACGAGAGGCTCTTCGACTTCGCGAGGAACGTGAGACTCTTGAGCACATCGGCGACCTCGTAGATCGAGCCGCTGCGCATCTTGTCCGAGTTGTCCTTGAAGCGTCCCTTCCAGTTCTGGTGGTTGTCGATCTTGCCGTCGCCGAGCAGGCCGAAGAGCCGTTCGACTTCCTCGTCACCGATCGCGCGGCGAAGGCCGACGCCGTCGACGTTGGCGAGCGGGACGAGAACGGTCGTGTCGTTGGCGACGATTCGCAGATGATAAAAGCCGCAGGTGGTTCCAAGAATGGTTTTGTCTTCGATGCGTTCGACGATCCCGAGACCATGATTCGGGTAAATGACCTTGTCGCCGACTTCAAATGTCACGAGTCCCCCTGTTGGAAGCGCCGTATGGAAGGCCGAAGCACGTACCGGCAGTTCTGTGAGTATAGCTCACCCCGAGGCCTTTTTCAACGAGAAATGGCCGAAAACCGGAGCATTTCGCGCACTTTCGCCTGCAGGCGGCGCATCGCGCCGGCGCGCTAAGTTACAGCGTACGTTCGACTTTATGCGGAAAAGCTGGGGCGGATGACCGGGGCGATACGCGTAGAAACGGTTGAGCTCTCAAACGCCTCGACGCACCCGCATGGCAAGCTCAGTGCGACGAAGACGTGTCGAGGCGGCGCAGCGACACGAACCAGCTCTCGCATTCTTCTCTGGAGCCGCCGGCCAGCGTCACTTCCAGTCGCACCCCCGACGTTTCCCATTTCTGACCCGCCAGGTTACTCACGACCTCGACGTTGAACGGATGCAGGAGGTTGGACGACGAGCCGTGGTCGCGGTGCTCGTCCTGTACGCCGCGGAACAGCGCGAATTCATGATAGGGACCCATGTGGAGCTCGAATGGTCCGAGGCCCGGCAGCTTGCCGTCGTAGATCCGCTCGCTATATTGCCCGTCTGCTTCGCGGCACGACTGCCAGTTGCCTTCGAGCATCGACGCGGTGCGATCCGAGAACGAGGTGAACTGCGAGTACGCCATCGCCGCTGCGCCGAAACAGCACGCGAGGGTAACGGCGACGATCCGCGGCCAGGTGCGAACGCTCCCCATCAGCTCGACTCCTGTGGGATCGCCGCTGCAAAGAGTTCGCCGACAGACCGACCGCGCGAAGTAGTGCGTAGGCAGCTGAGCGCTGCGTGCCCACCTCTGATATTCTGGAGATCCACCCGGGCCGGAGTGGTGAAACTGGCAGACGCGCGGGACTCAAAATCCCGTGACCGCAAGGTCGTGTGGGTTCGATTCCCACCTCCGGCACCAGACGTCTACGGATTCCCAAATCGCTCCAGCGCGACTGGATGCTTCGGCTGGTAGAGACCGACTTCACCTCCGCCCGGAAGCTGAATCTTCGTGACCAAACCCCACCTGGCTTCGTGCACTTCCGAACAGCGCACGCCCTTCTCGCGGAGCGCCGCGACGTCGGCCTTCAGATCGTCACACATGAAGTAGAGCTCGTGTCCATGCTCGTCGGCGGGATGGACGGCCAATTCTGCCGGAGGCAGCGCGAAGATCAACCATCCGTGACCGGCATCGACGGACGTAAATCCGAGGACGTCGCGAAAGAACGCGCGATCGGCCACGGCGTCCTTGCTTTCAACGATGACATGAGCCCCAAAGATCATGCAGCGCTCCGGATTGCAATCACGTCTATTGGCCGCTGTAGGCGCGAAACGCAAAGTACGCGACCGCCAGGATCACAACCACCAACACGATCCGAGCCACGCCCATGAGCTGTGTATGCGCCACGGGGCGAGTGCCTTTCGGCTTCAGCCCGCTGATCGCCGCGATCACCGCGACGATCAACGCCAGCGTCAGCCAGGTCAGCCAAGTCACTCCGGTTCCTTTCTGCCAAAAGGTCGCGCGTCAGTTGTGGCGATCGGTCGCCGGCGGCTTCGCCGACGTCGGAAGGATCGGGCGCGCACGATCGACTCTCCGCTGCACCCCGCCTGCCACATCTCGCTCGGTCCGCGTGATCCGCAGCGTGCCATTCGCCAGGTAATGCAGATGCACCTTGTCGAAGGCGAGACCGGCCGACGCCAGGAGCTTCATGTAGTCCCCATGCGCCGTCTCGTCGGGCGCTTCGGTATACCCCGCATCCCAGGTAATGTCCGGTGACAGGCCGCCGATCCCGCCGCTCCCCGGCGCGCCGCCGCGACCGGCGCCCCCGCGCGCGGGAGCGCCTTTGAGCGCCATGTTCATCGTGATCCCGTTGACGACCGAATCGGCCACATCTTCCGGCTGCCAATCGTGCGCCCAGCGCCGGTACCGATCGACCATGTTCGTCTCGAGCGGCATGAGCCCCGGCACCGCACGCTCAGCCGCGACGATCTGGTCCTGCAGCGTGAACGCGATCAGCTTGCTGTACGGCAAATCCGGATCGCGGAAGTAGCCAAGGCTCGTAAACCATCCGCGAGCAATCCAATTGGCGCGGCTCGGATTTGCTCCCTGTCGATTGGTCACCCACCCGGTGTACTCGGAGAATGGCTGCACCCATTCGTGCGACGGATACCCGTGCGGGTTCAGGAACGCGTCGGGCAGCCACGTATCCGACAACTGCTTGCGCGTGCGCGACTCCGGATACACAGGATCGACGTCCGTCTGGTTGCTCGCGACATCGGCGCTCAGCGAACCGTGGTAGCCGGGGTGCAGCATGTTGTCCGGCGTGATCTTCGCCAGGATCACCGACAGCTCGGTGCCATCGGGATTCGTAATCGGGTGGATGACGACGTTCACCTGTTTCAGGTTGGTCCGCACGGACGGATCCGTGAGCAGTTGCTCGGCAAGTTTGTTGATGTGGCTCGTGCTGGACACTTCGTTCGCATGCTGGCGGCCCGAATACACGACGCTGGCCTTGAGCGTGGTTTCCTTGGCCCACGAACGCAGCGCCGAGGGCGACGGCAGCATGATGTCCGCCGCCCAGATGTTCTGACCCAGGTAGCTGCGCCCCATCCAGTACACGGTGACGCCGGGGAACGTCGAAAACCGAGCGAGAATGCCGGCGTTCTCCGCGGAGTTGATCGCTTCGTCCCACTGCACAATCGGCGTGTGTGTGACCTGGCCGGCGTAGTCGCCGATCATCGGCCGCGGCGATGCAGGCGCGGGCACGCTCCAGCTGACGTAGGCTCGCTCGGACGGAAGCGTTTCCTTGTTGATCTCCAACGGCAGCTCGAACTCGATCGCCATCTTCTGCACGTGCGGGTACGCCACGCTATCCCGATAGATGCCCGCGGCGTGCATCCGTTCCAGCCAGTGCAATTCTCCAGACGCCTTCTCCACCGAGAAGATCGAGCGATCCACCTGCTCGCCGCGTTCCACCTGCGACCATTTCTCGAACTCGTCCTTCTTGTAGTCGGCTGGGAGGAGCCACGTCAGATTTGCGATGGCGTCTGATCCTGCCTTGGTCTTCGCCTCGATCAGCCGGGGCATCATGTCGCCGGTCAGCACGGGAATCGCGCGCTCGCGCTTGTGCTGCTTTCCCTGCGCGTCCTTCCAAGCGAGGCGCACGAGCGGATTCGCCGCCTGCTTCCCGTAGAACTCGATCCGCACATGCCCGTCTTTCCCATCGTCGGGCGGATGAACAATCGGAATGATGCGACCGGTATGGTTGATTTGCTGCCCGGTCTCGAGACGGCCCCACATCTCGACGAAGGCCGCCGTCGAATAGAACGTATCTTCCTGCAGCGCTTCGAGCGACGACACGCGCTCGTGATCGACGCCGGCGATCTGATACTCCGGCTCGCTCATGTGGATGTCCATCTTCAGCGTGTCGAACGGCGGGACGAATTCCTCGCGCAGGTTGCCTCGGGCCTGCGACATGACGAACTGGTAGACGTCCGGGCAGGGTCTTGTTCTGATAGTGGTCCCAGAACATCTCGAGATCCGTCATGATCCGCTGGTCGAGCACTTTCTCCCCGCCGACATCGAGGCGCACCCACCCGGTATCCACTTCCACCTGTTCGTAGCTCTTGATCACGCCGTTGTACGGCTGCATCACCGTCGGAACGCTGAACTCGCGGCTCAGGAGCTGCGCGCCCGCTGCGTCGGTCGCATGCACGCGATACGTGGGATCGCCTTTTGTCGGCTCGAACATGCTGAAGGTGATTTTCTCCCGCGGCATCTTCAGTTTCAGCGCCAGCATCTCGTCCACCGGATAGAGCTCGTGCAGCCACCGGTTCGGCGAGTACATCGTGCGCGTGCCGGACGGATCGACATCCTTCGCAAATTCAACCTGAATGCCGGCCGCTCCCTTGCCCTGTAGTTCTGGCGCGATCTCGTCCATCAGCCAGCTCAGACCGGGCTTGAACGCACAGAGCACCTCGACGTGCAGACGACGCTTGTCGGCACCGGCTTTGGCGAGAATCTCTTCAATCTGACCCTGCAGCTTCTGCCGAACCTCAATTCCTTCGCTCACACGCGCGAGCAGCCTGACGTCCTGACCGGCCTTTACTTTCGACGCCACGCCCTCGACCGCCTTCACCAATCGAGTTCCTTCCCACGGAATCACCAGATCCTCGGCGAACGTCGGCGCCGCCTGCTGGTACGGATAGCCGGGCGTCTCGAAGTGCAGATCGGGAAGCTGATTGCAGCACTGCGTGCCGGCTCGCAGACTTCCGGCCTTGACGGCCGCGTTTGCGACGCCGAGCTCCTGCTGTATCTGCTTCTGTACGAAGCCGCCGAGTCCCGGGTCGGCCAGGTCCGCGTAGAGCTCTGCTTTCACGTCGCTCACCGACCCGCCGGTCTGTTTGATCTCCTTCATCCATTGATCGAGCGTGTACAACTCCGCCGACGCTTGTCCCGCGCCGGAACGGAGCGAGAAATACCGATGCAAGTCGTAGCGAATTTCTTCCAGCGACTGAAATTGCTTGCCCGTCTCCCAGACATTCGGGAAGTGTCCGGCGAGCAGATCCACGGCCGCCGCGCTTCCAGACTGATCGCCGCGCACGAGGATTGCGCCTCGGCGCCCGAAACTGTCGTCGACCACGCGCAGTTCGCCTTCTCCCGCTCCTAACGCCGCCTCTGGTTCCGACGAACCTGTGTGCTGCTCGCGCAGTTTTTTCTCGACCTCCTGCGCGAGCGGCGATTCGCCGGCGACCACCGCTTGCGTCCGCACTTGGCGCGCATTCGCATCTGCGGCCGGCGACGCAATCGGCAGCGTGATCCCCGTCGTCTCGAGTCCCATCCGCGCCGCGAGGTTCGCCATCGCGATTCCCGCCGCACCCGCCGGCACATACAAGTGCGCGTCGGAGGACGATGGCACCGGCATCCGCGCGGTCCCCGTGAACAGCCCTCTCGACGTGTAGACCGTTGCCAGATCCAATCGCGCTGCCGCGCCGCCGGCGGGTCCGCCGGCTTGCGCGTCGGCTGCTCCTCCTTCTCCATTCGCGGCTCCGCCGACGTTGGCTGCCGAGCCTCCGATTGGTTTGGGATTCGGTGCCGTGACCGCCGCTTTGCCTCCGACCACGACTAGCTGACGAACCGCGCCCAGGTGCGACGGACTTGCACTGAACGCGCCTGCTAACTCGCTGACGCTGACTGCAAATGCCGCCCGCACGATCGCGCGATGGATGCCTTGTTCCCCGCGCATGTACGTGACCGCGACCAACTGCGACCCTGCGGCGTGGCCGGCCGCGTTCACTGCATCGGTGATCGCGCTGAAGGTGTCGCCGGGAACCCGCCATTGATACGGCGCTCGCGCCGCGAATCCGTCCGCCGCCGCGCCCAACCCGCCATCGTCGCCGAGAACGGCGAGATTTTCGCCGACCGCGAAGACACCGCCCTCTCCAGCGCCTAACTGCGCGACCGCACGCACCTCGCTGGATGCGGCATCGGGCGCAGCACGGCCGACCCAGATACGCGGTCCGCTGCCCGACGCCCGGCGCGGCTACAACCAACGGGAGCGTCAGCCCGGTCGAACCGTACGCGACGCGCGCGGCAATATTGGCTGCGGCCGCGTTCTCGGCCGCGGTGGGAGCCTCAGGCACGACGATCTTGCCGGTGACGGCGTCCGCAATCCCGTCACCGTTCGTGTCGGCCACCATCCAGCCGGTCGCAAACGGATCGCTCATGTGCCCCACGGCTGGCGCGTTGGCGGGTTGAGGCGCGGGCTGCTTTCCTTCCAGCGCCCACGTCGAAACGGCAAGCAGCACCACTATCAATGCACGTCGCACAAAGCCTCCTCAATTGACCAGAACCTGACGATCGATGCCATGAAGGTGTAAACGACGGGCGTGAGATACAGCGTGATGAGCTGCGAGACGACGAGTCCACCGGCAACTGCCAGCCCCAACGGCCGTCTCGCTTCCCCACCGGCGCCGAAGCCGAACGCGATCGGTACCGCGCCGAGAAATGCCGCCAGAGTGGTCATCATGATCGGACGAAACCGGATCAGGCAGCCTTCATAGATCGCGTCGACCGGCGCCTTGTGCCCGGCGCGCTGCGCTTCGAGCGCGAAATCGACTTGCATGATGGCGTTTTTCTTGACGATGCCTACGAGCATCACCAGCCCGACGAACGAATAGATATTGAGCTCGTTGCCGAAGATCCACAGGGTGAACAGCGCACCGAGACCCGCAGACGGCAGCCCGGAGAGAATCGTAATCGGATGAATGTAGCTCTCGTACAACATTCCCAGGACGATGTAGACGACGGCGATCGCGACGAGCAGCAGCACGGCCAGGTTCTGCTGCGATGCCTGAAATATCTTCGCCGTGCCTTGAAACGCCGTGGTCAGTGTCGGCGGAAGGATCTTCGCGGCCCGGTTGATCGCGTCGGTTGCGGCGCCGAGGGAGACGCCAGGCCGCAGACCAAATGAAATCGTCACCGCGGGCAACTGGCCTGAGTGATTGACCGTTTGAGGACCGACGGTCTCGCGAAGGCTGACGATCGATTCGAACGGCACGAGCGTGCCGGTGCGCGTCTTGAACCATATCTTGCGCAGCGAATCGACGTGCTGCTGATCGTTCGGCTCCAATTCCAGCAGCACGCGGTACTGGGCGTTCACGCCGTAGATGGTCGACGCCCACTTCGGACCGAACCCGCCGTAAAGAGTGCTCTGGATATCGGTCGCGTTCAGGCCAACCACCGCCGCCTTGTCTCGATCGAGCACGAGGTTGATCCGCGGGCTCTTCATCTCCATGTCGTCGGAGACATCCTGGACCTCCGGCAGATCGGCAATCGCGGATTCGAGGCGCGCGGCCCAGGGATACAGCTCGTCGATGTTGGCGCTCCGAACCGTCACGCTATAGGAGCTGTTTCCGCTCTTCGCGCCGATCTGAAGCGCGGGCGGCAACGTCACGAACGCCCGACAACCCGGAAAGCGCAGGAGCTGCGGCCGGAGCTGCTCGGCGATCTGCACGGCCGTCAGCGGGCGGCTCTTGCGCGGCGTCAGCACGGCGCTGAGCCTCGCCGTGTTCATCGAGCCGGCATTCCCGCCCGTCGTCGCGAAGAAATCCTCCACGTACGGATGTTTGATGACAACCGCCGCGATCTTCTTGATGTCGTCGACCATCTCGTCGAATGACGTGCCCTGGGCCGCGCGGAGCGTGATGGTCAGTGCGTCGTTGTCCTGATCGGGAATGAAGCCTTTCGGCACGATCGCAAACATCTTCACGGTCGCGGCGGCCACGCCGACGAACACGATCAGCACGGCCACCCGGTGCCGAAGCGTCGTTTCCAGGCTCCAGGCGTAAAAGCGAAATGTCGCGGCATACGCGCGCTCGAGGATGCCCGCGACGCGGCCCGGCGTGCGACCGGCCGGCGCCAGAAGAAAACGGCTGCACAGCATCGGCGTCAGCGAGACCGACACAAAACCCGAGATGAGAATTGCTGTCGTGATCGTGATCGCGAACTCTCGGAACAGCCTGCCGAGCACGCCGCTCATGAACAGAATCGGAATGAAGACCGCCGCGAGCGACGTCGTCATCGTCAGGATCGTGAAGCCGATTTCACGAGACGCCGCCAATGCGGCCTCGAGCGGCGGCTCGCCGTTCTCCATGTGCCGGACGACGTTCTCCAGCATCACGATTGCGTCGTCGACGATGAAGCCGACCGACAGGATGAGCGCCATCATCGACAGGTTGTCGAGCGTGTAGTTCAGCGTCTTCATGACCGCGAACGTCCCGAGGATCGAGAACGGCAGCGCGAGCGCCGGAATGAGGGTGGCGGTGCCGTTTCTGAGAAAAACGAAAATGACGCCGACGACGAGCACCAGCGTGGCGATCATCGTCAGACGGATGTCGGTGAACGCCTCGCGGATGTTTTTCGATCGATCGGTGCGGGCGCTCATGTGGACCGACGGCGGAAACTCCCGCGCGAAGGCTGGAAAGAGCGCGCGAATGCCGTCCGAGACGGCGATGGTGTTGGCGCCAGGCTGACGCATGACGGAGAGATACACCTCGCGCTGCACATCCTGCTTCGTGTAGAGCCACGCGATGTTTCGGTTGTCCTCGACGCCGTCCACGACGTGCGCGACCTGATCGAGGCGGACCGGCGCGCCGCGGCGGTACGCGACGATGATCGACCGGAACGCTTCGGCCGTCATCAACTGGCCCGTGCCTTTGATCGTGTAGGTCGCGGAGGGTCCGAACAGTTGTCCGGTGGGCAGGTTGACGTTCCAGTTCTGCAGCGCCTGCTCGACCTCGTTGAGGCCCAACTGGTGCGCCCAGAGCCGCTCGGGATCCACCTGGACGCGCACGGCGAACTTCTGCGAGCCGAACACCTGGACCTGCGCGACGCCGTTCACCATCGAGTACCGCGGCGCGATGATGTTCTGCGCGTAGTCGTCGAGCGCCGACATCGGCACGGTCCTCGACACCAGGCCGATGTAAATGACCGGCTGATCCGCGGGATTGACCTTCTTGAATGCCGGAGGCGCCGGCATGCCTGCCGGCAGCAGGGGCATCACGGCGGCGATCGCCGTCTGCACGTCGACGGCGGCGCTGTCGATGTCGCGACTCAGATCGAACTGGAGCGTCACGTTCGTGCCGCCGGCGGAGCTCGCCGACGTCATCTCGTCCAGGCCGGCTATTGTCGTGAACTGCCGCTCCAGCGGGCTCGCGACGCCTGACGCCATCGTCGCCGGGTCGCCGCCCGGCAGCGACGCGCTCACGTTCACAGTGGGAAAGTCGACGTTCGGCAGATCGCTGACCGGAAGCGTGCGGTACGCCAGCACGCCGAACAGCGCGATGCCGAGCATGATCAGGCTGGTCGCGATCGGACGCCGAATGAATGGCTCGGAAATATTCATCAGCGTGCTGGATACGCCGGGCAGCCCGAAGTCAGTCGAGCATGCGACCGCGGGTTTCCGGGATCCACAGCCACGCGATGGCCGCGCCGAGAAATGCGGCGCCGGTGACGCCGAACGCCAGGCCGAATCCGCGGGCCTGCGCGAGCGAACCGACGATGAACGGCGCGACGGCGCTCGCGATGCGGCCGATGTTGTACGTGAAGCCCTGGGCGGTCGCGCGGATCGCCGTCGGGTAGATCTCAGCCGTCAACGGTCCGAAGCCGGTGAAGTAGCCCGTGCCGAAAAACGCGACGAACGGCCCGAGCATCAGCAGCACCAGTGGCTCGCGCACGATTCCGTAGAGCGGAAGCAGCAGCGCCGCCGCGATCACGTACATCACGTACGCGCGCTTGCGGCCGATGGCGTCGCTGATGAACCCGAAGGTCACGTACCCGAACCACATGCCCACCTGCATGGCGATCACGAAGGCGGACATCGTGTACGCATTCAGGCCGATTCCGCCCTGTGCGACGCCAAGCGACAGATACGCGGGAATCCAGAGGTTCAGGCCCCACCAGCCGAACATGGTGCACGCGTTCATGCACGTCACCGCGATCGTCAGGCGGCGCAGCGGCCCGCGAAAGATGTCGGCAAAGCCGAGCGCGGTCTTCTGGACGTTGCGCGCACGAGCATCGTGCGAAGCGCGCCACAAATCGGGCTCCTCGACGCGGCGCTGAATCCACAGCGTGAAAAACGCGGGAAGCACGCCGACGAAGAATACGGCGCGCCAGCCCCAGCGCGGCAGCACCAGCGCCGTCACGACGGCGGCGAGTGCGTACCCGACCGCCCAGGAGCTCTGCATGAAGCCGAATGCTTTGCCGCGATGTTCGGCGGGCCACGTCTCTGAAACGAGCGCGGCGCCGCTCGCCCACTCGCCGCCCATGCCGATCCCGAGCAGGATGCGAAAGAGCCCGAGCTGCCAGAGGTTCTGCGCCACTCCGCACAGCCCGGTGAAAATGGAATAGAGCAGCACGCTGCCCATCAGCGCGCGCGTGCGGCCCGACCGGTCGGCCACGAGGCCGAAGAGGAGTCCGCCGGCCGCGGACGCGAGCAGCGTGAGCGAACCGAGCATGCCCGCCTCGGTCTTGCTCAAGCCCATCGTCGTGATGATGGTGGCGAGGACCATCGAGTAGAGCATCACGTCGAAGGCGTCGAGCATCCACCCGAACGAGGCGGCGACGAGCGCGCGGTGTGCGGCGGCATCGGCGCCCCGCCACCAACCGAACAGACCCGACTGGTCAGGCGTGGACGTCGTGAGGGGAATAGTCATCGGCGGCCATCAGGCGGACGAGCACGCCTTCGGGCAGGCGTGCTCGTCCATCTACTCAGAATTGGAACCTGACCGCCACTTCAGCCTGCCGCGACGGAGCGTTGATGTACGACAGGATCTGATTCACCTGGCCGAAGGATGCCGACAGCGGGTTCGATACAGGCGACGCGAAGTTCGTGTGGTCGGTGATGTTGAACAGCTGGCCGATCACCTCGACGCGGTGGCCGTTGAACGGAAACGATTTGGAGAGGCGCAGGTCGAGGTCCTGATACGTCGGACATGCGACGGAGCCGACGCTGCCGAGCGCGAACGTCGCGCGATAGGCGTTGACAGCGGACAGGTCCATGTCACGGCACCCGCTGCGGAACCCGACGCCGTTCGGCACGTCGATCGCGAATCCATCCTTGTTGATGTCGACGCTCGTGGCCGGGTTGAACGGCTGGCTCGAACGCAGATCGAGAATCGCCGACAGCTGCACCTGATACGGCAGTTGCAGCGTGCCGCTCGCCCTCAGGACGTGACGGCGATCGGCCAGCGAATAGCCATCCTCTCGGCCGAAGCCGTAAACACCTGCGAGGTCGTTTGCAACCGGCTGGTCCCGCGCATCGGCGAGCGTGTAGGAGAGCAGCGCCGACCAATGATTGGCCATGCGCTTGTCCATCTTCACGAACAGCGCGCGGTAGGTGGAATTCCCGACCGCCTGAAGCTGCGACACGCGGCCGAATTGCGGATACGGCCGGATGCCGGTGGCCTGGTTCGGCTCGTTGATGTTCACGGTGTTGGTGTCGCCGTACCGGTTCACATACGTGAAGTCCGCGTTCAGGCCGACGTTCCGCATCAATTCGCGCGTGATGCCGGTGCTGAACGAATTCGAATAGGGGCTCCGCAGGTTGTTCGCCATCACCGTGATGTTGGGCGGCGCCGTCGAGAGGAACGCCGACCGCGAATTCCCGTTGAGCGGGTCAGGGAACGACGGCTTCTGGATGATGATCTGCTGCCCCTGCGGCCAGGTGATCTCGCCGGCGAGCTGCAGCGTGCGCATGTTGTCGTAGTAGATGCCCCAGCCAGCGTGGACGTTCATCTTGCCGTTGTGCGCCGGATCCCAGGCGACGCCGAGCCGCGGCCCGAAGTTCTTCGTGTTGCCTCGAGCTCCTTGATCGATGAACGGCACGTTCAACGGGAACGTGACCGCCTGGACGCCGACCAGCTGGCCCGTGAGCGTCTGATCGTTCGCGAAATAATCGCCATACGCGCCGAACTGCCGGTCGTAGCGGAGACCCAGGTTGAAGGTGAGGCCGCCCGTCGGTTCCCAGTCGTCCTGGATGTACATACCCATAGTACTTACTCGGCAGGTTGGCGTAGGTTGGCAGCGTCTGCGTGTACTGCGTCGGGAACGTCTTCGGGTTGTTGGGGTCGTACGGCAGATCGAGCGGGAACGTCCAGCTGCCGAGGGGGCTTCCGAGGCTGTCTTCCTGGAACGGAACGTAGCTGAAGTCGCCGCCGACCTTCAATTGATGCGTGCCCATCCAATTCGGCAACTGGTACGCGAAGTCATCCTTCAATTGATAGCGATGCTCCGGTCCCATCTGGCTGTTGCCGCACCCGCCGACGGAGACCGACGGATAGTTGAAGACCGGCTGGCAGAGCCCGACGCGATCCGTCCCGAAATAGCCGGCGTCCCACGATCCGTGGCTGGCCGGCGGCGAGACCTCGAACTTCGCGTACGCGTACTGGAATCGGAAATCGTTCAGCGCGCGCGGGTTGATCACCCAGGTATGCCCGACGACGGCCGACGTGCGCGGCACCGAGAAGTCGAAGCTGGAGCTCGGGATCACCGTGCCGCCGACCGTGAGCTCCGGACGGTACTCGTACTCCTGGCCGAACCTGACGAACACCGATTGCCCTTGCGTGAGCTGCGCGTCGGCGCGTCCGAGGTAGGTCCATCGATACTGCTTGCTCTGATAGCTTCCGGTGTACTGCGGCCACGCCGGCGTGCTGACGCTGTTGTACAGATTCTCGTCCGTTCGCTCGTAGGTGAAGAAGTAATGGATCTTGTCCTTGATGATCGGACCGCCAATCGATCCGCCGTCCTGCGACCGCGAGTAGGGCGGCTTCGTCGACTGGAAAAACTGGCGCGCGGTCATCCCGGCGTTTCTGTAGAAGAGGAAACCCGAAAAGTGCAAATCGTTCGAACCGGTCTTCGTCACGACGTTGACGACGCCGCCGGTCGCGAGGCCGTATTCGGCCTTGAAGGAAGAGGTCGACACCTTGAATTCCTCGATCGCGTCCATCGGGAAGTTCTGCCGCGTCTCGCCCTGCTCGACCCACGTGTTGTTCACGCCGTCGACGACGTTGCCGGTCGAATAGAACGTGGTCACGCCGGCGCCGATGCTGACGTTGCCGCGATAGAACTGGCCGCGGATGTTGTCCTGCGAGGAGCCGGGCGTCAGCATCGCCATGTCGATCCAGCGTCGCGCCGCGACCGGCAGATCCTGAATCTGCTGACGTCGTCAGCGCCGTTCCGACGTCTGATCGCGACACGTCCACGATCGGCGCTTCGCCGGTCACCGTGACGTTTTCAGACAGGCTCGCCGGCTTGAGCGAGAAGTCGAGCGTCGCCGTCTGATCGATCGCCAGGCTGACGTTCGACAGGGTTTGCGTGTTGAACCCCTGGAGTTCGACCGTGATGGTGTACGAACCCGGCAGCAACGCGACGAGGCGGAACGCGCCGCCCGCGTCTGTGACCTCGGTCCGCGTCAGACCGGTCGCGTTGTTCTTCGCGGTCACGGTCACGCCGGGCATGACGCCGCCGCTTTGATCCTTGACCGTTCCCGTCACTTGGGCGTTCTGCGCGAACGCCGATGACGTCGCCAGGAGTAGCGCCCATAGAAACACGAAGCCGCCGATCGACCTGCGCATACGGTCCTCCTTCATTGGGGACACTCGTCGTTCAGTTGTTGAATCCACGTTCCATCCTTGGAATGCACGCCTTCACTGGCTTGTCGTCCGCTCCGGCGCCGACGGCTTCGGCGTCACGAGCGGCCGTATTCGGATCGTCGTTCGCGTCACCGAATCACGCTGCCCGTCTTCCTCGATTCGCGTGATGACCGGCTGGCCATCGCGCAGATAGCCGACGTTCGCCATCAGATACGAAAACCCCGCTTTGGCCGCCAAGGCGAGCCAGGGGCCCTGCGCGGTCTCGTCGGGAGCCTCGGTGCCGCCGCTGAAGAAGGTCACCTGTGGCCACGCGCCCATCGAGTACCGCCCACCTCCGCCTCCACCCTCGTCACCACCGCCGCCGCCGCGCCCGGCAGCGCCGAATCGCCGGCTGCCTGACGGTTCACCCGATTCCGGGTCGCTATAGTAGATCGCCGTGTCCTTGTAGATCTCCTGGTTGAACACGTACGGGCTCGAAGCCGAACGCCCATTTGCGATAGCGCGACTGCGCACGCAGATCCATCGCGCGAACGTCCGCATTGCTGTTGATTTGCCGCACGATGTACTCGCGCAACGATTCGACGGCCAGAGCATACTGCGGATATCGCGGATCACGCAGCGTATTCACCGAGGTGTACCAGCCGCGCGACGACAGATAGGTTCGGAACCCGGGCGGCACGTAGCCCGCGAATTGCTGGACCCACTCGTGCGACGGATAGCCGTGCGGGTTGAGATAGATGTCCGGCAGCCACTCGCGCCAGACGCGCCTCCCGCACGAGCGCTTCCGGCAGCAGGGGATCGGCCTGTCCGACCTGCGATCCGACGTCCATGCCGAGCGCGCTGTACCGGCCCGCGTGCAGCATGTGGTGCGGCGTCAGCTTCTGGAGCTCGAACGCCATCTGCGCGCCGTCCGGGTTCTCGACGGGATGAACGATCACGTTGAGCTTTTTCAAAATCGGCTTGAACGCCGGATCGGTCACCAGCAGCTCGGAGAGCCGCAAGATGTGGCTCGTCGACGACACTTCGTTCGCGTGCTGCCGGCCCGTGACGAACAGCGTCGGTTTGTAGGTCGTCAGCTTCGCACGCGAGACGAGCTCGCTCGCCGTCGGGTTGGTGATCTCCATGACGGAGATGTCGCGGCCGCGATAGGAATGCCCGGCGCGGTACGCTTTGACTTCCGGAAATGCGGCGAGCTTTCCGACGATTTCCTCGCTCTCGTCGGGACTGATGACGTGATCCCACGTGACGATCGGCCCCTTGCCCGCGGGACCGGCCGCACGCCGCACGTTCGACGGCGCCGCGGCGCCCGTCGTCTTGAGGACGCGCCTCGCCTGCGCATCCTTGAGTGCGACGCTGACGGCGACGCGGTCGACGTGCTCGAACGACAGCGCCGTCTTGAAGAGCCCCGCGTCGTGCAGGTGCGCGAGGTTGTCGAGTGCCTCGGATGCACGGATTGCTTCGCGATCGTCCTTCGCGTCGACCCGCAGCTCGATCTCGGAGACGCGATCCGCGCGCACGACGGCGCGGAGCGCCGCTGGCGCCGTCGTGTCGATCTTCGTCAGCTGCCTGGTGACGCGCACCGGCTTCTCGACCCCCTTTTCCCTGTAGGTGAATTCGAGCCGCGCCGTCGCCGACGCGTTGCCGGCATAGTGGATGCGAACTTCGCCCGGCTTGCCTTCTCGCGAGGGATGCATGATCGGAAAGATCTTGCCCGGCGCGGCGAGCCGGCGCCTGGTCGTGGTCCGGCCGAGCGCGTCGAAGAAATCGAGCGTGACGAAGTAAAGATCCTCGTGGAGCGACTCGATCGACGAAATCTGCTCTTCGTCGACGCCGATCCGGAAATCAGGCTCGCTCAGCCACGCCTCGATGTCGAGATCGCGATGGAACGGCTGCTTGTCCGGCATCGGCCGGTTGTCCGTGACCTTCATCACGTTGTCGTAGATCTTCGGCAGCACGACCTGCTGGTAGTGATCCCAGAAGCGCTCCGGATCTGTTTCGATGCGCGCGTCGGTCACCGTCTGGCCGTCGACGGACGCCCGCAGCCAGCCGGTCGTCACCTCGACGCGCGACCAGCCAGGAAATTTCTCCAGATACTCGCGCTCGACGATCTTCGGGCTGAAGGACGCCTGAAAGATCGACTTGCCCGCTGCGTCGGTCGCCTGCAGGCTGTAGATCTCCTTCGGGTTGTCGACGAGCTCGAGCGTCACGGCCTCTTTCTGTACCCCGAGCTCACGCTGGACGATTTCGTCGACCGGATAGAGCTCCTGCAGCCACCGGCTCGGCACCATGTAGAACTTGTATTTCTTCGACAGGTCCGGGTGGTACGTCGCGATCTTGATGTGAAGGCCTTTGACGTTCTTGCCTTTCAGTTCCGGAATCACGCGCTCGGTGATCCAGAGAAATCCCTGCTTGTAGGCCGACAGCACCGACACTTTCGCATCGGACGCGCCGGCCTGCTTCAACTGCGCGCGAATCTCGTCGGCGAGCTGGACGCGCAGTTCCGGCGACTCGCTGACGCGCGCCTCGAGCTCGACTTTCGTGCCGGCCTTGACCTTCGGCAGCACGTCGGCTTTCACCCGAGCCCGGAGATCGTCGACCTCCCATGGCACGTCGAACTTGTCGTCGAACACGGTCACCGGATCGGTCATCGCCTGGCTGCTGACTTTCACCTCGCCCGCGCCGAGCGCCGCCTTCAGCTGCGCGGACAGATGCGCGTCGAGTTGCGGTTCGGCCGATTCGAGGAACAGCTTGGCGTCGACAGACTCAATCGCCTTGCCCTTGAGGCCCGCCACGATCGCATCGATTTCGCCGACCGCCTGGCTCGCCTGCCCCGCGGCGCTCCGGCCTTGCAGGAATCGTCCGAGCTCGGTCGACACCTGGTCGAAGGAAAGCGAGCCGGGGGCGTTGTCCCACACGTATGGCACTCGGCGCGCGAGGTAGTTCGCCGCGGCGTCGGTGCCCGCGCTGTCTCCCCCCGCGACGACGGTCGCCGTGGTGTTGTCGAACGCGTGGCGCACGATTTCGACCGCGCCGTCGCCCGGCTGCAGATCGCTCAATCGCGCCCGACCCAGCGTGACCAGGCGCGTGACAAATGGATTGGATCGGCCGACCAGGATCGGACTCGGCTCGCGGGCGATGTCCCGCACCTTGTCCGCCACCTGCGCGATGGGCAGAACGATGCCGGTCGATTCGAGCCCGAGGCGGGCCGCGATCTGACCAGCGCCGACCGATTCGGCGGCGTCGCCAATCAGCACCGTCGTGTCGGTGCGATCGGGAATGAGGTCCGCGTACGTGTCCCCGAACCAGCCCTCGATCGAATAGGCGCTCGACAGGTCGAACGACTTCTGCCCGCCGGCCGAAGGCGCGGCCGGCGCCGCCGCTGCTCCACGATTGCCCGGAGAATCCGGCGCGAGCTCGTCGGGATCGATCGGTGGCGTCAGCGTTCGAGGATTGAGACCCGAACGCGCCACGGCGCCGTGCGCCTGCACTTTGCCGCCTGCGACGATGTCAAACGCCGTTTCGGCGGCGTTCTGGAAATCGAGCACCTTGCCGTCCTGTCCGCGGTGGTGCGCCGCGTCCAGATCCTTAATCGCAGCGGCCGCACGCGTGACGTCGCCTTCCGAGACCCGCACCTCCACCGTGAGTCGCGCGATCCCGCGTCGATCCGAGTCCACGAGAATGGAGGGCACCGTGGCGCGCGGTGCTGAGACGCCTTTCGACTGCAGATACTTCGTCGCGCCGTCCATCACCGAATCGAGCGTGGTGCCGGCCATCGTCCAGACGCGCGGCAACCGCGCGCCGAGTTCGATCGCGGCTGCAAGCGTTCCGGCATCGTCGCCGCCGACGACGGCCACGCCGTCCGGCCCACCGAGCGGCGAGCGCACGATCGCCACCAGTCCCTGACCCGGCTTCAACGCTTTGATGTCGAGCGTCCCCTGGCTCACGAGCTTCTTGATGAACTCGTTCTCTCGACCTACCAGAATCGGCAGACCCACACTGGCCGCCTGCGGCACATCGCCGTCGCGGACAACAATCGGCAGCGTGAGCGCCGACGTTTCATATCCGAGCCGCGCGGCGATCGTCGTCGCGCCAGCCACATCCTCGCGTGACGGCTTTGCCGGAACGATGACGCGCGCGACGACCGCATCGGCGAGCCCATCGCCGTTCGTGTCGCGCACCGCGCCACTCGCCGCGCTGAACACCGATTCGAGCCCGAGCGTCTCGCGCGCCTGGGCGAAGGATACCGGCGCGGTCCGCGGGATCGAAACCGCCAGACCGACCGCGACTGCGAGGATGGCGAACCGTTTGATCATGGCAACCCCTTCGATCGTCATGGCAGCCGCTCGGCGACCCGACGGACATTCATCAACGTTGTGACGAGCTTTCGACGGCCGCCGCGGGTTTGGGTGGACGCGGCCGATCCATGCTGAGCGTGACGCCACCAAAAAACGCGGCGCTCTTTCGTTCGACGACATGGCGGCCGTCGAGCAGCGACTGCAGGAGCGCCTTGTCCCATTGGAGGCCCATCGTGGCGACGAGCTTCATCCAGTCGCCATACGCGGTCTCGTCGGGGGCTTCGGTGCTGCCGTAGAAGACGGTGATGTTCGGCTGTCGGGTCATGAAATCATCCCCGCCGCCGCCGCGCCCGCCCGGCCCGGATCGCGCGCCCTTGATCGCCTTGAAGATCATCACGCCGTCGACGAAATCGACCTTGAAGTCTTCGTCGTTGAACGCCGACGTGTATCGCATGTAGCGCGCGTATGCGTGCTCGTTGAACGTCTTGACCTGCGGCACGGCATTCAAGTTCTTCGTAATGAGATCGAGAATGTGCATCACCGCTTCTTTGTTCCGCGGGTACTTCGGATCGTCGAGATAGTTGAAGCCCGGAATGAACCAGCCGCGCATGCCCCACCAGCCGCGAGCCTCGCTCACCCGATCGCGGATCCACGGCACGTACTCCGAGAACAGCTGAACCCACTCGTGCGACGGATAGCCGTGCGGGTTGAGGAAGATATCCGGGAGCCACGTCCGCCACAGCTTCGGGCGGATCGCCGACTCGGGATACATCGGATCGGGATCGCTGCGCGATACAAGGCTGACGCCGAGCGATCCGAGGTAGCCGGGATGGAGCATGTAGTCGGGCGTGATTTTATACAGATCGTAGGCGAGCTGAGCGCCGTCGGGATTCGTGAACGGGTGGAAGACGACGTTCACGCGCTTCAAGTCGGCCTTGTATTGCGGATCGGTGAGCAGCAGCTCCGCGAGCTTCAACGTGTGCGTGGTGGACGACACTTCGTTGGCGTCCTGACGCGCCGAATACACGATCGTCGGCTTCAGCGTCGTCGCCTTCGCTTGTGACCAGTGGGACACCGTGATCGGCGGCATCAGATCCATCGCCCAGCTCGTCTTTCCGAGGTAGGTCTCGCCGATCTTGTAGACGTTCGCTTCGGGGAACGTCGACATCTTCGCGAGCATCTCGAAGCCTTCGGGCGGCGGAATCGGCGTGTCCCACTGGACGATGGGCTTTTGATCGTGGGTGTAGCCGGCCGGCAGCAGCGTCCGGATGTCGGGAAACGGCGCCGCGGCTCCGTTCGACGCGAGCGTGAGGTCCGCGTCGGCATGCGACGGCTCGAACTCGAGGCCGGTGATCAGGTGCAGCGAGGCGAGATCGTGATACGCGAGCGCGTCGCGATACATTCCAGCGGCGCGCAGTCGCGTCAGATTCTCGACGACCGCGCGCACCTGGGCCGCCGACAGGATGCGCTCCTCGGCCTGCTCGACGCTCACTCGTTTGACGAGCGTGGCGTACTCGTCCTGTGCCGTGTCGACCTTCAGACGGACGTCCAGCTCCGACAAGCCGTCCTGGCCGTCACGTACCCGCGCGGCGAGCGCGATGGGCGTTTCGGCGGCGATCTTCGGGATGTCGAGCCGCATCTCGCCCGACTGTCCGTCGCGCTGCCGGTACTTCACGATCACGCAGGGGCGGTTCGTGTCGAAGCCGGTGAAGGTAATGGCGGCGTGGCCCGCCTTGCCGTCTGATTTCGGCCGCACGATCGGGATCACGCGTCCGACGTAGTCGAGTGCCGGGCCGCGCGCCTCGCGACCGAGCACGTCGAAGAAATGCAGCGTGTGGAAGTAGATCTCTTCCTGCAGCGACTCCATCGAGGCAATCTGCTCGTTGTCGATGCCGAGCCGATAGCTCGGCTCGCTCAACGTGACGTCGACGCGCAGCTCGCCGAAGAACGGCGCGTCTTCGGGCCGTGGCTTGCCTTTCGCGATCGCCATCTCGTGCGTGTAGATGTCGGTCAGCGTTTTCGCCTCGAAGTGATCCCAGAATCGCTCGAGGTCGGTCTCGATCCGCTGGTCGGCCACCGACTGCCCGTTGACCTGAGCGGTGAGCCAGCCGGTCGTCACGCGGACGCGTTCGTAGGTCGGGAACTGGTCGAAGAACGGCCGTTCGACGAATTTCGGATCGAATGTTCCGTGATACAGCTCGGCGCCGCCGGGGCCGGTCGCCACCACTTCGTACGTCGGCGAGCCGATCGGCCGCTCCTCGAAATGAATGCGATCGGTCGGGATCTTCAAATCGCGCGACAGCGTTTCGTCGATCGGATAGATTTCCTGCAGCCACCGGGAGGGAACGAACATCGACGCCTGTTTCCAATCCGACGGGCGGCCCGAGCTTCGCGAACCGTATCGCAATACCGTCGATCGTTTTTCCCGCGAGGGCCGGGCGAACGACGTCGTAGAGCCAGCTGTAGCCCTGTTTATACGCGGAGAGTACGGTGACGCTCGTCTGGGCCGGGTCGGCACCGGCGTGAACGAGATCGTCGCGGAGTTTGCGTTCGATCTCGGCGCGCAGCTCCGGCGGCTCGCTGAGCCGTGCCTCCACCTTCACCGGCTTGCCCTTGCGGACGGCGGGCACCACCTTGCTGCGGATCTGCTGCCAGAAATCGTCGACTTCGGACGGAATGTCGAACTCGTCGTTGAAAATCGTTTTGGCCTTCTGCACGTCCCGGTCTTCGATCGTGACGTCGACGCGGTCGGCTTTGATCGCCGCCGCCGCGTCGCGGCGAACGAGGTCGCCGAAACCGGGTGCCGGCTTCTCGAGCGAGACCGTCACCTGCGCCGACTCGAGGTCTTTGCCGCGGAGGCTCGAAGCAATTTGTCCGAGCTTGTACAGCCCCATGGCCGCCTGGCCCGCCGGCGTGCGTCCGCCGACGAATCGCCGAACGCCTTCCTGGATATCCTCGATCGTGGTCCGATCTTTTCCGCGCTGCCACACGTGGGGGAAGCGGACCGAGAATTCCGCCAGCGCACGTGATAGCCCGCGCGCGTCCGCGCCGGTCACGACCACGGCTCCTTTCTCGCCGAACGCCTTGTGCACGACCTGCACGAGGCCCTCGCCAGGTTGGAGCGCCGGCCGAGTGAACTTGCCCTCCGCCGCGAGCTGATCGGCCAAGGGATGATGGATGCCGATGAGAACAAGCGTTGGCAGAAGCGCCGGGTTCTTCACTTCGCTTGCCGGCATCGCGACCGGGACGGCGATGCCCGTGGACTCGAGACCGAGACGTGCGGCGAGGTCGACTGTTCCCGCCGTTCCCTCTCCCGCCGGCGAGAGGACGACGTCGAGTCGATCTGGAATCAGGTTGTTGTCGGAATCGCCCAGGAGGCCGTCGATCGCATACAGGTTCGCGAGGCTGAGGCCGTCTTTCGCGCCCGATCCCGGCCGCGCCGGCATCGCGCCTGGCGGCGTGCGCGTAACGCCCGCGAGGTCGATTGGCTTCGCCGCCGACGCGCCGGCGAGCTCGATGCGGACCGTCCGCACCCCCGCATACGACAGCGCGCGCTTATCCGACGGTGAGGATTGGCCGGTACCCGGCGTAGCGATGCGGCGCAGGGCGGCGTCGGCTCGCCCAAGGTCCGCGGTCGAGGCCAGCGAGACCGAGACGTCCACGCGCTCGATTCCGTCGCTGCCCGCCCGCACCCGCACTCGCGGGACGCTTACGGACGAAACGCCGATGGATGCCCCGGTGAGGACGCCGCGCACCTCCGTGAGCAACGTGTCGAGGGTGGCCCCGGTGGGATCCCAAAGGTGAGGGAATCGGCCGGCCACCCATTCAGCCGCTGCCCGGGTGCCGGCATCGTCGCCTCCGGCCACGAGGATCGCCGGAGACCCGTTGCTCGTCAGCGATTCGACGACGCCTTCTCCGGCCGCGAGCGCCGGCAGGACCGCCGAGAGTCCCGCGGCCTTGAGGCCGTCGCGGCCGATCGCGATCGGAATCGAACGCGGTGCGGCCGGAATCGGAATATCCATCGCCGACGTTTCGTATCCGAGCCGCGCCGCGATATCGGCGCCGGCCGCCACGTCGCTCGCACCCGGATCGGCTCCGAGCACCACGCGCGCGTTGACCTTGTCGACGACGCCGTCGCCGTTCGTATCCTCGAGAACGAGCCCTTTCGCAAATAGATCGGCGAGATCGCCACCCGCGCCGGCGGCGGGTGTTTGAGCGGCCCGGGGCTGCTGCATTGCCACCAGGAACGTAACCGTGCAGAACGCGAGCGTTCTCAACGAAGGCGTTGGTCGCAAGTACACAGGTTGTCCTCTCGAGGATTGTTTGAACCCCGGGAGGCAATCACTGTGCCGCCTTGCATCGCGCTTCGCGCCCGCGACATGACGCCGCCACCGACGACTCGGTCACGTCCGGCTCTTGCCGCTGTTTCACCGCTCGGTTGATGGAACACTCTGTTGCAACGAAACGCTCCATCTTCGCCGTGCTTGACAGCGTCGTTTGCCCGGCGACAGAATCCCGCCATCCCCGGCGACAGCCACCAGGTTCATGAAAAATGCGGTGTGACCCGCTTTCGGCGATCAACTCCGTTGCGGTAGCCATCGGCCGCTTCGCGAGCCTGCACGAAATGCTCGAGTACGCGCTCGACCGCGTGCTCGAAGTCGTCGAAACCGAGGCCGGAGGCGTATACCTGCTGGACGAGCAGCGTGAAGCGCTGACGCTGGTCGTCCATCGAGGACTTCCCGACGCGCTCCTCGACGACATCCGGACCGTCAAATTGGGCGAGGGGCTCTCGGGCCGCGTCGCCCAAACCGGTGAGCCGATCATCCTGCGGAACCTGCGCGACGACCCCCGCGTGATTCATCAGACCGCCCGCGAAGAGGGGTTGCGTGGGTTCGCGTCCATGCCGCTGCGGTCCAACTTCAAGACGTACGGCACGCTGAACATCCACACGCATGCCGACCGCGAATTCTCCGAGCAGGACGTGCAGCTGCTTGCGTCGATGGCGTCGCAGATCGGCCTGGCCGTCGCAAACGCCCGGCTGTTCATGGGGTTGCAGGCGTCGGAGCGCAAGTTCCGCGGCCTCGTCGAGAACGCGGAGGACGTGATCTACCTCACCGATCGCGAGGGCCGGATTCTATATGCGAATTCGGCCCTCGAGCGACTGCTGGAGCACGAGCCCGGGCCGCTCATCCGGTCAGGAGCGACGATTCTTTCGCTCCTCCACCCGATTGATCGTGAGCGCGTCGCGAAGCGGCTCTCGGTCGTCGCGGCGGGTCAGGTACTCCGGGCCCTGGAGTTCCGGATGATCTACCCGGACGGCCAACGCTTCCGCTGGTTCTCGCAGACGACGGTGCCGATGCGCGACGGTTCGGGCGAGGTCACGGGCATGCAGTGCATCGCGCACGACATGACCGCGCGCCGCGACATGCAGGAGCAGATCGCCGGCGCGGAGCGGCTCGCCGATCTCGGGCGGCTCGCCGCGAGCCTGGCTCACGAGATCCGCAACCCGCTCGGCGCGATTGTCAATTCGATCATCGCGCTCAAGCACCCCCGGGGCGCGGGCGACCATCGCCTGCACGACATCATCACCGAGGAGGCTCATCGGCTCGACGGGATCATCAGCGACTTTCTGACGTTCGCGCGGCCCCCGGCGTCGGTGCCGGTGCTCTGCAGCGTCGCCGAACTGCTCGAGACGGCCGTGATCCTGTTCGAGCGGAGCGGCAGGCTCGCCCGGGGTGTGACGCTTCGGTGGAGCTGTCCGCCGCAGGTGCCGGACGTGCTCGCCGACCCGAATCAGATGCGGCAGGTGCTGTGGAATCTGATTTCGAATGCCGTCGACGCCACCGGCAGCACGGGCACGGTCGACGTCGCCGCCCGTCTGTCGCCGGATGGCGACGGTGTGTCGATCGCCATCACCGACGACGGCCCGGGCGTGGAGAACGTCACCGAAATTTTTCGACCGTTCTTTACGACGAAAGCCCACGGCACCGGCCTCGGCCTTCCTGTCGTCGGGCAGATCATCCGGAACCACGGCGGCGTGATTTTCGTGGACAACGTCGAGCGGCGGGGCGCGCGCGTGACGTTCACGATACCTATTGGCGCCGCGCAGGTGCAGCCGGCGGAAATCGCATGATCAAGGTGCTCCTCGTCGACGACCAGGCCAATCTTCGACGGTCGACCGCGATTCTCCTAGAGCAGGACGGCTGCCTCGTGCAGCAGGCCGCCGGCGCCGCGGAAGCGACGGCGATGCTCCCGGCCACCGACGTCGACGTCGTGCTCACCGACGTGCGCATGGACGGCGACGCGGATGGACGCGCGCTGCTCGGCTTCATCAAGACCCGCTGGCCGGACATCGAAGTGGTGCTCATCACCGCGTTCGCGACGATCGATGATGCCGTCGAGGCGATCAAAGCGGGCGCGTACGACTACCTCACCAAGCCGCTGGATCCGGCGCGTCTGCTGCTCACGGTCCGTCGCGCCGCGGAGCGAGCGTCGCTGGCTCGCGAGGTGAAGCGCCTGCGCGCTCAGGTCGACACCGGCGCCGAGATCATCGCGGCGAGCGCCCAGATGCAGCAGGTGCTGCGCACCGTCGCCCAGCTCGCGCAGACCGACAGCACCGTGCTCATCACCGGCGAGAGTGGAACCGGCAAGGAGCTGATTGCCCGCGCGCTCTACACGCAGAGCCGCCGACGCTCGGGAAAATTTGTCCCGATCAACTGCGGTGCGATGCCCGAGAGCATCATGGAGAGCGAGCTCTTCGGCCATCGGAAGGGCTCGTTCACCGGCGCCGTCAGCGACAAGAAAGGACTCCTCGAAGAAGCGCACCGGGGCGTCCTGTTTCTCGATGAGATCGGCGACATGCCGCCCTCCATGCAGGTGCGGCTCCTGCGCTTTCTGCAAGGCGGCGAGGTGCGCCGTATCGGGGAAACGCAGGAGCGCCGAGTCGACGTACGGCTCGTGCTCGCCACACACCGATCCCTCGAGGCGGAGGTCGCCGGCGGCCGGTTCCGCAACGACCTGTATTACCGGATCAATGTCGTCGGTTTGAAGATCCCGCCGCTGCGCGAACGGCCGGAAGACATCCCGCCGCTCGCCGAGCACATCATGCGGCGCCTGTCGGCTCGGCACCATCGGCCGATACGAGGCTTCACGCCCACGGCCATGGCGCTCCTGACGGCGCACCAGTGGGCGGGGAACGTGCGCGAGCTCGAGAACGCGATCGAGCGGGCGTTGAATCTCGCCTCGGGCGATCTCATCACGGAATCCGACTTGCCCGCCGCCCTGACCGTGTCGCCCGATGCCGCGACAAGAGTGCCGCTCGATGACTTCAGTGTGGACCGAGCGCATCTTCTCGAAGCGCTCGACCGCTGCCACTGGAATCACCAGCGGGCGGCGGCGACGCTCGGCATCAGCCGCACGACTCTCTGGCGGAAGCTGCGCGAATATCAAATCCAGGCGTGAGCCCGGTGCTTCGCGCGATCGTGCGATCGGTCAGTGCGTCCGCGCCGGCCCGCCCGGCTCGTTGACCTTCGACATGAAACCGTCGACGCGGTCGTAGAGATCCTGGAGCGATCCGGTATGCCGGAAGCCGTGTCCTTCGCCCACGTACGCGACGTACTCCACGTTCTTGCCGAGCCGATGCATCGCGTCGTAAAGCGACTCGCCCTGAACCGGCATCACGCCGTCGTCGTCCATGCCCTGAAGAATGAGCAGCGGCGCGTGAGCCTGCGGCGCATAGCGGATCGCCGCGGACTTATTCCAGAGCTCGGGATCTTTCGCCGGGTCGCCCAGCTTCGCGACGAGCCGCATCCGCCACAGCTTGCGCTTGCTCTGCTGCAGAAAGGTCGTCCAGTCTGAGACGCCGTAGAGAGACACGCCCACGCTGCAGACGTCTGGCGTCTTCGTAATCGCCAGCATGGTCATGTAGCCGCCATAGCTCTCACCCCAGCACGCGACGCGCTTCGGATCGACACTCACTTTCTCGGCCAGCATCTGCGCGCCAGTGACGACATCGTCGAGCTCGCCGCCGCCGTAATCGCGGAAGTTCGCCTGCTCGTACGCGGCGCCGTAGCCGACGTGAGTGCCGCGCCAATTGACGAACAAGACGGCGTAACCGCGACGCACGAGATACTGGTGGAAGACGTAGTCGGGCAGCCCTCCCCAGCCCTTCAGGTTCATCCCGCCTTTTCCGTGAAAATACATCAACGCCGGGTGCGAGCCACCGTTCGCGCCGCGCGGACGGAGCAGCACCCCGTGCACGTCCATTCCGTCCTTGCTGCGCCACGTGACCGCTGTCGGCTCGACGAAGTCGGCCGTCATCGCCGGGTCGGGCCGTGATTCGGTGAGCTGACGCGCGGGGGCGCCCGCGCGCGCATCCTGCACGATCAACTCGGGAGGCTGCGTCGCGCTCGAGCGGAGGTATGCGATCCGCTGTCCATCGCGCGACCACGCCGGCCGCGCGCAGAGGCCGTCGGCCGAAAGACGCACAGGATCGCCTCCTGACGCGGCGACCGCCCAGACGTGGCGGTCCTCGAGTATCTCCGGCGCGGCTGCTGATGAAAAGAATCTGATTGCCGGCTGGCGACCAGTGCGGGTCGTAGTCGACGAACGCACCCTTTGTCAGCTCCGCTACCTCGCCGCTATCGACCGCGAGGGTCCACACGTGGTTGTAACCGCTGCGGCTCGAAAGGTACGCCAGCCGCGTTCCGTCCGGCGACCATTCGTCGTTGCCATCGAAATGGAATTCCTCGACGCCTTTCTGGTAGGTCTCGCGCGCGACCTGATGCTGGTTCGTCCCGGTCGGCGTGCCGACCCAGATCTCGTAGCCGGTCCAATCGTCGAAGCGGCGAATGAACGCGAGGCGGTCTGACGAGGGTGACCAGATCGGCGAGTCTTCGTCGCGCGCAGTCGACGCGATCATCGTCACCGAGCCGCCCGCGGCGGGCGCGACGCCCACGTCGTCCTGATCGTTCCGTTCGACGACGAAGGCGATCTGCCGCGAGTCGGGTGCCCAGTTCAAGCCGGAGTACTTGCCTTCTTCGGTCGTGACCCGCACGGGACGGCCGCCGTGGAGAGGCAACACCCAGATATGCTTCTTCGCGACGTACGCAATCAGTTGCCAATCGGGCGACACGACCGCATCAGCGCGGCCCGTGAGCGGTGCGAGTTGCCGGGCCGTGCCGTCGCCGCGCGAAGCGGGTCTCGACGCCGTCGCGTCGGCGGCCCAGAGATCGCGCTCGCTCCCGAGTCCCCATTGGAACGCGACGTGTCGGCCGTCGGGTGACCACATCGGCGCACCGGCCTGATCGATGCGCAACAGCTGTTCAATCGTCGCGGATCGTCCGGCGGCCGGCGCAGCCGCCGAGCCGGTACAGGCCGCGGCAGCCAGCAGGAGGCCCGACGCACAAAGAAGATAAGTACGCCGCACTGCCTTCTCTCCCTTCGAATGTTTACTTCGCCGCGATAGCGACGGACGCGCTCAGCTCCGCTCGAAGGCGTTCTGTCGCCTGACGGTCGATCTCGTAATCCTCGGGCAGCCGGACGATCGCGTCCGCGGCTCCGATGTACCGCACGACGACACCGTACTCCGCGGCGGCGGCCGCGATCGAAACCTTTTCTTCGACCACGTCGCGAAGGACCGCCCGGGAGTCGCGCTCGAGCGGCGACCAGAAACCACCGCCGCCGGCCAACTTCATCGTGACGCCGGTTCCCGCCGGAAGCGTGCGCTGAATCTTCGGATCGGGGCGCGCGCCGTCCGACAGCATGAAATCGCTTTGCGCGCCATCGTGTCCGCCTTTGTAGCCGCGGGGCGCGAAGCGGAGGCGATCGAACAGCGCGGCGATCGTCCAGGGCGCATTCGACCGGATGCTGAAGCGCATCGTCTGGCCAAGCCCGCCGCGGAATCGACCGGCGCCGCCCGAGTCGCATCGCATCGCGCGCTCGTGCAGGATCAGCGGCGACCCTGCCTCGATGACCTCGGCCGGCACGCCCGCGACGCCGCTCGGAAAGCTGGTGTTGTCGAGACCGTCCTTGTTTGGCCTCGCGCCCGTGCCGCCCGCGGACGTCTGAAAAAACGTGAACGGCCGCCCGCGGCGATCGATCCCTCGCGTTTGCGTGACGACGACCGAGGCGGCGCCCTCGGCGATGACCGCGTTCGGGATGACGTGCGCGAGCGCGCCGAATAGCGCGACCGGCGTCAGGTGCCCGACGACATGTCGCGCCGCGAGCGCAGAGGGACGCGACGCATTGAGAATCGATCCCGGCGGCGCCGTGACGGCGACCGGCCGGAACGATCCCTCGTTGTTCGGCACCTCGGGGCTGATCGCCGCCTTGATGCCGAACGTGGTGTACGCGGTCGTGTAGTTCAGCACCACATTGATCCCGAGCCCTCGTGCGCTCGAGGAGCCCGCGTAGTCCACGAGGATGTCGGACCCTTTCACCGTCACCGTGCAGACGATGTGAATCGGTTCGTCGCCTGTGAATCCGTCGCTCCATGTCTCGCCGACGTAAGTACCGTCGGGGATACGCCTGATGGCGTCGCGCATCGCGCGTTCAGATCGCGTCAGTATTTCTTGCGCCAGCGGTTCGATGCTGTCGAGCCGGAATTCGTCCATGAACTCGAGAAGGCGGCGGCCACCGACCTCGTTGCAGGAGACCTGCGCATGAATGTCTCCGAGCACCATCTCCGGCGAGCGCACGTTGCCGCGCACGATGCGCAGCACGTCGTCGTTCGGCACGCCGCGGCGATACAGCTTCAGGATCGGAAGATAGAGCCCTTCTTCGAAGACTTCCCGGGCATCCGCCGAGAGACCGCGGCCGCCGATGTCGGCGGCATGGCACGTGTTTCCGAAGAACGCGACGACGCGTCCGTTGCGGAAGACCGGGGTCATGATCGTCAGATCGTGGAGCTGGCCGGATGTGAACCACGGATCGTTGGTGATCAGCACGTCGCCGGCTTCGAGTGTCTCGAGCGGATACTGCGCCAGGAAATGCCGCATCGACGTGGCCATCGAATTGATGTGGCCCGGTGTGCCGGTGACCGACTGCGCGATCATGTTTCCGGCTGGATCGAAGACGCCGGCCGAGAGGTCTTCCGATTCGCGCACGATCGTCGTGAACGAGGTCCGCATCAAAGCCGTCGCTTGCTCGTTGCAGATCGAGATCAGACGGTTCCAGAACACGTCGAGCACGATCGTGTCGAGCGCTGGAGCGGCGTTACGAGTCATGAGACATCCTGACGATGAGATTCGAGAACTCGTCGACGGTTCCGACCGCCGACGGTCCGAGCACGGCCGTCGACTCGCGCTCCTCGACAATAGCCGGCCCGGCGACCGTTGCGCCCGGTCCGAGTTGGTACCGGTCGTAGACCGGCGTTGCGCGGTAGTCGCCGAACTGCGGGAAATACACGGCGCGCCGCCCTTTGAGAACCGTCGACCCGGAGCGGATCGCCGCGGTCCGGCCGGCGTAGCTCGAGCGTCGGTGGCGGACCGCTCACGACGGTGCGCCAATTGATCACCTCGAGCGCGAGCCCCTCGGCAACACGCCCGAACAGGCGCGCGTAGGTCGTATTGAATGCGTCGACGATCGCCTGCCGGCTGAAGGGGCCCAGTTCAGAGGCGGGAAACGGAATGGTCACCTCGTGTCCCTGCCCAACGTACCGCAGGTCGGCCGAGTGCGTGGTGGTGATCGTACCCGCGTCCACACCCGAGCGCGTGAGCAGCGCGATGCCCTCGCGCTCCATCGCCGACCGGATCTCGTTCGCGCGCGCCCAGTCGATTTCCTCGAGCGGCTCGATTGCGGTCCGGACGAAGTCGAACGACAGCGGCGCGGTCAGAAAACCGAGCGTCGACGCGACGCCCGCGCCGAGCGGCAGAATGATCGCCGGGCTGTGCAGGATCGAGGCGACGCCGAACGCGTGGACCGGCCCCGCCCCGCCGAAGGCGAACACCGGAAACGCGCGAGCGTTCTTGCCGCGGTCGATCGCGTGGATGCGCGCCGCGTTGGCCATGTTCTCGTTGACGATGTGATGAATGCCCCAGGCGGCCTGCACGACGCTCAGGCCGAGCGGCCGAGCGATGTACTCGTCGATGGCGGCGCGCGCCGCGGCGACGTCGAGCGTCATCCGGCCGCCGAGAAAAAAATCGGGGTCGAGGTACCCGAGAACGAGGTCCGCGTCGGTGACCGTCGGGTGCGCGCCGCCACGGCCATAGCAGGCCGGCCCGGGATCCGCGCTCGCGCTCTCGGGACCGACCTGCAGCAGGCCGAGCGCGTCGATGGACGCGATCGAGCCGCCGCCCGCACCGATCTCGATCATCTCGATGACAGGTATCTTGATCGGCAGCCCCGATCCCTTTTTGAAGCGATAGATGCGATCGACTTCGAGCTGCGACGTTCGAAGAGGCCGCCCGTCCTCGATCAGGCACACCTTGGCGGTGGTGCCGCCCATGTCGAACGACAGCAGCTCGCGCTGGTTCGCGAGGCGACCCACGTGCGCGGCGGCCAGCGCGCCGGCGGCCGGACCCGATTCGAGCAGCCGGATCGGAAACTCGCGGCTCGTTTCGACCGTCGCGATGCCGCCTGACGACAGCATGATGTTCAATTCGCCGGGGATGCCCGCCTCGCGCAGCTTGCGCTCCAGCTCCGAAAGATAGCGCTCGACGAGGCTTTTTACGTACGCGTTGCAGACGGTCGTGGACGTGCGCTCGTATTCCTTGATCTCCGGAACGACGTCGGATGCGAGCGAGATCTGCACCGACGGCGCAACGCGCAAGGCGATGTCCCGGATGCGGCGCTCGTGCACTGGATTGCGATAGGCGTGCAGCAGCGAGACCGCGATCGCCTTGATGCCTCGCGACACGATCGCCGTGACGAGCCGCTCCACCTCGGCATCGTCGAGGTCTTTGAGGATCGTGCCGTCCGCCAGGATGCGCTCGTCGACCTCGAAGCGAAGGTAGCGCGGCACGATGTCGCGTGGCGCCTCGATCGAGCAGGTCGTACATGTCATAGCGGTGCTCGCGGCGGATCTCGAGGACGTCGCGGAACCCCTTCGTCGTGATGAGCGCCGTGGGATCGCCTTTGCGCTCGATGATCGCGTTGGTCACGAGGGTGGTGCCGTGGATTACGTTGGCGACGGCCGCCGCCGACGTGCCGGCCTCCGAAATGGCCTGGCGGACAGCCGCGTCGACCGCGTTCGACGGATCGGCGGGCGTCGTCAACGTCTTCACGATCGTCACTTCACCTGTTGCATCGTCGACGAGCAGCAAATCGGTGAACGTGCCGCCGATATCGATGCCGATGCGAGCGTGCGCGACCCCGGCGACCTCGGTCACAACCGTCCTCCTGAAATCTGATGAGAGACAGCGATGGTGCAAGAAAAATACCCGCGCGCGTGCGGAGATTGCGTACGTCGGCGGAGCGCCGACGCGTGATCCGCGTGCAGGCCGAGCGCCATCGAAACATCGCGTTGCAACAGTTCGTTTCGGCGTGACGCCGACGGCGCGCGGTGCCGCGTCTGATCGCGGAGTCCGGACGATGCAGGCGGCAGGTCCTGGCGCGGAACGAAAATTGCCAACCGGCTCAGCCGGGAGACTCCCAAATGCCACGATCAGGCTGCGATTTTCGCGAGTTTCGCGATCGAAAGCGCATCGCATCAGGGCTCGCCGCGGCGATTGCGCTCGGCACGCTGATGACTGCGTGTCAGCGCCAGCGGCCGCTCGCATTCCACGTCGTCGTGCCGAAGGCGAAGCGAACGACCGCCGTCGACGGCCGCGTGCTGCTGCTTTTGTCGACCAACCCGAAAGGCGAGCCGCGGCTCGACATGCGCGAACCGCGGCAGCAGGTCAGCGCCGACAAGAACACGAAGCAGGTGTACCAGTTCTTCGGCGTCGACGTCGACGGCCTCGCGCCAGATGCCGCCGCCACGATCGATGCAAGCGCGGTAGGTTTCCCGGTCGAGACGCTCGCGCAGGTGCCTGCCGGCGACTACACCGTGCAGGCGGTGCTCAACGTCTACGAGACCTACAAGCGCAAGGACGGCCACGTCGTCAAGCTGCCCGCCGATCACTGGGAAGGACAGGTCTGGCGCACGAAACCGGGGAACTTGTACAGCGAACCGCGGCGGTTGCGAATCGATCCTGCATCGGGCGGAACGGTCACCCTGACGCTCGACAAGGAGATTCCACCGCTTCCTTATCCGAAGGATACGAAGTATTTGAAGTACGTCCGGCTCGAGAGCGCGCTGCTGACCGCGTTCTGGGGACGAAAGACCGAGCTGGGCGCGTGGGTGTTGCTGCCGGAAGGGTTCGACGAACATCCGACCGCGCATTACCCCCTTGTGGTCAACCCCGCGCATTTCAACGCCGACTTCCAGGCGAGCCAGGCGAAGTTCTCGGCGGAGCCGGCAGATCCAAAACTCAAGGGGGCCGACCGAATCGCCGCCGAATACAACCATAAGTTCTACGAGGATTGGACCGGTGGCAAGGTGCCGCGGATGCTCGTGATGAACATCCAGCACGCGAATCAGTACTACGACGACTCGTACGCGGTGAACTCCGAGAACATCGGCCCTTACGGCGACGCGATCACGCAAGAGCTCATTCCGTATGTCGAGAAGACATTTCGCGGCATCGGTCAGCCGTGGTCGCGCATGCTGACGGGATGCTCGACCGGCGGTTGGGAAGCGCTCGGCATGCAGGTGTTCTATCCCGATTTCTTCAACGGCACGTGGGCCGGCGCACCGAGCCCGATCGACCTGCGCGCGTATCGACTCGTGAACGTCTACGAGGACAAGAACGCGTACTGGTATCAAGGGCCGTTCGCGCGTGTGCCGCGGCCGTCGGGCGGCAACCGGGGCACGAACGAGGTGATGCCGGCCGACCGCATCGAAGACGACCACGTCGGCATCACGATGGAACAGGACAACCGCGCCGAGCTCGTCGTCGGAACGCACGGCCGCGGCGCCGGGCTGTGGGATGCGATGCAGGCGGTGTTCTCGCCGGTCGGCGCCGACGGGTACCCGAAACCCATCTGGGACAAGCGCACCGGCGCGATCGATCGCGAGGTCGCCGACTATTGGCGGGATCACTACGATCTCAGTTACATCCTGCGCCGCGATTGGACGACGATCGGCCCGAAACTCGTCGGCAAGATTCACCTCAGCGTCGGCACATCGGATCAGTACTACCTCGCGAACGCCGTGCGCTACGTCGACGCGTTTCTCAAGAGCACGAAGGATCCCGCGTACGACGGCAGCGTCGAATACGGCACCCGCTTCATCCACTGCTATCAAGGCGACCCTGACGCGCCGCTGGCGGCGTCCAGCCGCACGGCGCTTCAACGGCAGATGCCGGTGATGGCCGCGCGCATGCTCAAAACGGCGCCGGCTGGAGCCGACGTCAAGAGCTGGAGGTACTAATGGCGAGGACGGGCCGTCTCTCGATTTTCGGCGGGCTGCTGGCGGCGATCGTTCTCGCCGCGGGTATGACCGCCTGCGAGCGTCCGCGTCAGCCGCTGACCTTCAGGGTCACGATGCCGAAGGCGCGACACGCGACACCCGCCGATGGGCGGCTGCTCATCGTGCTGTCGAAGGATCCCAGCCGCGAACCGCGGCTGCAGATCTCGCAGAACGTGGCCACGCAGCAGGTCTTCGGCATCAACGTCGACGGCGTCGCGCCGGATGGCGTCGCGACGCTCGACGCGGGCGCGGTCGGCTACCCGATTGCGAACTTCAACGCGTTGCCCGCCGGCGAATACAACGTCCAGGCCGTGTTGAACGTGTACGAGACCTTTCATCGAAAGGACGGCCACGTCATCAAGGGCGCGATGGATCACTGGGAAGGCCAGAAGTGGAGCACGAAGCCCGGCAACTTGTATAGCGAGCCGCGGAGCATCTGGATCGACCCGTCGGCGGGCGGCACCGTGTCGCTCTCGCTCGACAAAATCATCGAACCGCTGCCCTACCCGAAAGACACGAAATATGTGAAATACGTCCGGATCGAGAGCAAGCTGCTCAGCGAGTTCTGGGGCCGCAAATTCGAGCTCGGCGCCTTCGTCCTGCTGCCCGACGGCTACGACGAACGCCCCGACGCCCGCTACCCGCTCGTCGTCAACCCCGCGCACTTCCCCACCGGTCTCAACGCGTTCTCGACCATCCTGCCGGATCCCACCGCCCGGGGGAACGACAAGACGACGCAGGAATATGCGTACCGCTTCTACAAGGAGTGGACGGGCGGAAAGGTGCCGCGGATGCTCGTGATGGCCATCCAGCATCCGACTCCGTACTACGACGATTCGTACGGCGTGAACTCGGTCAACAACGGACCGTACGGCGACGCGATCACACAGGAGCTCATTCCGTTTATCGAGAAGAAGTTTCACGGCATCGGGCAGCCCTGGGCGCGCGCGCTCACCGGTTGCTCAACCGGTGGCTGGGAGGCGCTCGGCATGCAGGTCATGTATCCCGACTTCTACAACGGGACATGGGCCGGCGCGCCGAGCCCGATCGATTTCCGCGCCTGGCGACTCGTGAACATCTACGACGATGACAATGCGTATTGGTACGAAGGCGCGTGGGGCCTTGTCCCGCGGCCTGGCGTCGGCAATCGCGGCCCGAACGAGGTGTTCCCCGGGCTCCGGATGGAGGATGACCACGTCGGCGTCACGATGGAACAGGACAATCTGTTCGAGCTCGCCATCGGCGATCACGGCCGCGGCGCCGGGTTGTGGGACGGCATGCAGGCGGTATTCGGTCCCGTCGCCTCTGACGGATATCCCGGACAGATATGGGACAAGCGTACGGGCGCGATCGACCATGCCGTTGCCAAGTACTGGCGCGATCACTCAGACCTCGGCTACATCCTGAAGCGCGACTGGCAGACCATCGGTCCGCGGCTGGCGGGAAAAATTCACCTGACGGTCGGCACCTCGGATCAGTGGTACCTCGCGAACGCGGTGCGCTACGTCGACGCGTTCCTGAAAACGACGACCAATCCACCCTACGGCGGCAGCGTCGAATACGGCGACCGATTCATTCATTGCTATCAGGGCGACCCGAACTCGGCCCTGTCGATTTCTGGCCGGACGGCCTTTACGCGCGAGATGCCGCAGATGGCGGAGCGGATGCTGAAAACGGCGCCGCCCTCCGCGGACGTGAAGAGCTGGCGGTACTAGCGGATGACCCCGCTGGACCTAACGATCGAGTGCCTTACCGGGTCGAGCGCGCTGCGCTTCAGCGCATCGCGGCTCGTGTGCTGCGGCTGGGTGGGCAGAGATCGTACCGGCACTCCAGGCGCACATCGACGAGCTCGGCGCACTGGGAGTGCCTCCGCCCACACGCGTGCCGATCTACATGAATTTTTCCACATCGTTGTTGACCACAGACCATGAGGTGGACGTGGTCAGCGACACGACATCCGGCGAAGTCGAATACGTGCTCCTGATGCAACACGGGAAGACGTGGGTGACCGTGGGGAGCGATCAGACCGACCGCCGCATCGAGGCGCATTCGATCGTCGCGTCGAAACAGATGTGCGTGAAATATCTGGCCGGACGGTGCTGGCCGTACGATGAAGTGAAGGCGCACTGGGACCAGCTGATGCTGAAGTGCTGGATCACGAAGAACGGCCGGCGAATGATCTACCAGGATTCCGCGCTGTCCTCCATCCTCGCGCCGCATGAGCTGCTCAGCCATTTGCCGGATGGCCCGATGAATGACGCTCATGGCGCCGTGCTCTACTCGGGAACCATCGCCACGAAGTCAGGTCTGATGTACGGCGATCGCTACGAGCTGGAGCTCGAGGATCCCGTTCTTGGACGTACCCTCACCGGCGACTACATCGTCAGGCAACTGCCGCAGCATATCTGACGTGTAGCAGCCTCGACGACCGGCGGCGAAGCGCCGAGGACCGAAAGACTTCGAGCAGCGCCGGACGACTATTTCGTGATAGTGTCCGCTGCGTAACCGCTACTGTTTTCAGGAGAAGCTCCTCATGCGATATTTCCCGCGCGCTGCTGTCATCATTTTCGGCATCGCCCTGGCCGGCGGAGCGCCCGTTGCGCAAGCGCCCTCTGCGGCAAAAGCACCCGTCCACGCAAAGCAAGTGAAGCGGCTGCTGATCAAGAACGCCATGGTGCTGTCCGGCCCCGCCGTCCCTGCGGCAGGGCCGATGGATATTCTGGTCGAGGACGGCCTCATCGCTCGAATGGGCAACAGCCGCAACTGGCCCGAGGCGGACGAGATCGTCGACGCCACTGGCAAGTACGTCATGCCCGGCATCGTCAATACGCACATGCACTGGCACGAAGAGCGGGTCGGCCCGATCCCCATTCAATACGAGAGGAACCTGTATCTGGCCGCCGGCGTCACGACGGCGCGCGAGGTCGGAGGCGTCTTCGAGAAAACGAAGCAGTGGCGCGCAGAGAGCGCCGCGCACACGATCGTCGCGCCGCGCATCGTGCTCTATCCAATGCTTGCGAACCTCGAGAAACCCGGCGAGGGACCGGCGGTCACACCGGATCAGTTCCGCGCGCTCGTGCGGCAGGCGAAGGAACGGGGCGCCGATGGTATCAAGTTGATCGGCCCCATGGACAAGGACACGGCCGCGGCCGCGATCGACGAATCGAAAAAGGTCGGCTTGCCGACGACGGTGCATATCGCGGTCGGCGAGGCCAAGGCCCGCGACTTCATCGACGACGGCGTGAACTGCATCGAGCACTTCTACGGAATCCCCGACTCGGCGCTCGATGGCATTCAGGATTTCCCGCCGGAGATGAACCTCTCGCAGGAGATCCACCGCTTCGGGCGCGCCGGCGAGCTTTACATCCAGAAGAATTTGAATCGCGAGAAGCTGTCAGACCTGCTCGACGACATGGTTGCCAGAAACGTCGCGTGGAGCCCGACCCTGTCGACCTATGAAGCGACGCGCGATCTGATCAAGGCCGAGAACCTGCCGTGGTACAAGGACTATCTGCATCCGTCGCTGCAGGAATACATGACGCCGAGCATGACGCGCCATGCGACGTTCTTCATCGGCTGGACGACGCAGAACGAGGTGAACTGGCGCCATAACTATGAAGTCTGGATGGAGACGCTGCTCGAGTTCGGCAGAAAGGGCGGCACCATCACCACGGGCGATGATTCCGGGTTCCTGTGGGGTTCGATGTACGGCTTCGGCATCTCGCGCGAGCTCGAAATGCAGCAGGAGGCTGGCTTCGCACCTCTCGAAGTCATCGAGCACGCCACGGTGAACGGTGCGAAGGTTCTCGGCCTGGCCGATCGCCTCGGACGCGTCCGTCAGGGAATGGTCGCCGACCTGCTCGTCGTGAACGGCAACCCGCTCGAGAACCTGCGGATCATGAACCCGTACGGAACGGACCTGATGTCCTACAACGGCCAGATCATCAACAACATGTCAGGGATGGTGAAGCCGGGCGACACGAACGTGAAGATGGTTCACGGCGGGGGCATCGAGTGGACGATCAAGGACGGAATTCCCTATCACGTGCCGACGCTGATGAAGGAAGTCAAAGACATGGTGGCGAAGGCGCGCGCTGAGCGCGGCCGATCCACCTCGCAGCCTTAGCGGCACGGCGACGCCGCGAACCGCATCAGCGGTTCGCGGTGATCGCGATCTGAATCGTCTTCCGGTACTTCACCGGCGCCCCATTGAGCATGGCCGGGCGGTAGCGCCAACTCCTCGCGGCGGCGAGCGCGTGCGAATCGTAGAGCGGGCTGACAGAGCTGCGCATCGACGACGCCATCACTCCGCCGTTCTCATCGATGACAACGTCCATCGCGCCCTGCATCGGGCTTGTGACCGCGGTCGGATACGGCGGCAGCTCCTGCCGGATCGAGACCGGCGGCACGACGTTCGCGTCGGCAACGCCGTAGATGCGGTTCGGATCGGCGCGAGCGGGCACCGGCGGCAGCGGCGGCGGCGCCGCAACCACGACGGGCGGCGGCGGCGGCGTGGCGGCATTGATCGCCAGGTCCTGGAAGCCTGCGGCGAGCGTTTTGATGTCCGCGAGCGGCGGTTGATTCGCGGCGCCGGCCAGGTCGGGATCGGCCAGCATCATGAGCACTTCCTTGAACCCGCCCGACGCGGCGGCGAACTCTTTTCGATCGTACGCGGCCTTCGCGTCGGCGTACCGCTGCTGGACGATCCCCGGCAACATGCGCCGGCGGACGTCGGTGAACATCGTCCGCACGCGCGGCGAGATGTCCGACTGCTGCGGTTGATATAACGGCTCACCGGTCACAACCGCGGCGATTGCCCGCTCGGCTTCGGGACCGCGGCCGAGCGCCAGCAGACAGAAGGCTCTGTACTGCTCGATGGACCGCGCTTCGATCGCCGGGCGATCGGCGGGATGCAGGCGGTTCAGCACCGCCAGCGCTTCTTCATACGCAGCCGCGGCATACAGCTCGCGCGCCGCGTCGACCGAGTCCTGAGCGGCCGCGCCGCCGGCCGCGGCGGCCATGAGAACGACAAACGCCGCGATTCGCGTGCGCATCACTTTTTCCTCATATCGACGCTCAGCCGCGCCGGCGCATTCGCCGTCACGCTGACGGCGTGTCGCTGCTCGCCGAGGTCGGGATGGCGAAACACCACTTCATGCGAACCAATGGGAACGGCAAGATTCCCGATTGGCGTCTCGCCCACTTTCTCGCCGTCGATCCACACATCAGCCCAGGGAATCGCGTTCAGAGCGATCGTGCCTTTTGGCCACTCGACCTTGACCGACGCGACTTTGCCGGCCTGCACCTGCACGGTCTTCGTCGTGCGGTAGCCGAGCGTCTCGTTCACGAACTCGAACTCGTGCCGGCCCGCCGAGACCATGATCCGGTCGCTCTGGCTCGAGCCGAGCAGGCGTTTGTTCTCAAACAGCTGCACATCTGCCGGCGCCGATACCGACACCCAACCCGAGACGGGAGCGCCTTCGGCGCCGCCGAGCGGGACGACGACCGACGCGTTCGCGCCGGCGGCAATCATCACGCGCTGCTTGACCGTGCCCACGTCGCTCGTGACGGTGACGACGTGCTCACCGGGCGAGAGATCATCGACGGTCACCGGCGATGGCCCGCGCGCCACGTCATCGACCGCAATCTGGGCGCCCGCAGGCTCGGTGCGCACCAGAAGCTGGCCGCTCGCCGAAGCCGCCTTAGGCAACTCGATGTACTGCGACATCTGCGCGCCGGCTGTGATCGTCACCGGGAAGCGACCGCGGTTCGCCCGCGCCCTGCAGTTCCATCATGTGCGGACCGGGATTCAGCACGATCGACAGCGGCGTCAATCCCTTTTTGACGCCGTCGATGAATACCTGCGCGCCGGCCGGGCTCGAGGTGACGTTCAGCGTGCCGGTCGCCGCGGCGAGCGCCGAGGGCGCGAAATATCGGCGTGCGCCGAAGGCGCCGCCAACCGCTACGATGACGAGCGCAGCCGCGACGCCGACGAGCACACCGATCGGTTTGCGACGTTCGGTCGATTTCGCCATCCCGGGCTCCAGGTTTGATTCGGACGATTCGAGAGGGTCCGCCGAATCGAACGTTGATTCGAACGATTCGATCCGCTTGCCAGGCTTGACGTGCTCGACCGGCGGGTGCAGGTCGAAGCGCGCAGCTGGCCGCGTGACCGGTTCTTCCGCTTTCGGCCGCGTTTCCACGGCAGTGTGAGCTTTCGGGACGTCAACCTTCGGGACGTCAACCTTCGGGGCGTCAACCTTCGAAACATCACCCTTCGGCGGTTCGGCCTTCAGCGGTTCGGACTTCAGAGGTTCGACCCTGGCCGCTTCGAACTTCGGCGCCTCCGCAACTTGCACGTGCGGTCTAGGTGAAAACGGTTCCCACGGGTTGACCGGTTCCGGCGCAGGTTGTGCGACGACTGCGACAGGCTCGATCGGCGTGCGGATCGGGTCGGCCTCGATGGCCTTCGGCCGCTCCGGCGCATCCCCGTCATCTTCGTACTCGCCATCGTCGGACAGTACTTTGTCGAGCTCGTCCCGCGCCTCGACGGCGTTGGCGAAGGCCGTCCGGGCATCGAGTTGAAGCGCGCGCGAGAGCCAGGCGCGGAGGCCATGAGGCAGCGGCTCGAACCCGCCCCGCGCCGAGATCGCCCACGCGGAAGCGAGCACTTCGCCGACGCGCGATGGATATTCGTCGTCGGCAAGGAGACGGCCGAGAATCAACGACAGCGCCACGATGCCAATCTGCGCGACGTCGGCGCGCTGATCGAATCGCGGCAGGCCCGCTGACCGCGGAATGGCGATGCGCAGATCGGTCCAGTAGCGCTCGTGCGAGTAGTGCAGCTGTTCCAGTGCGGCGCCGAGGACGTACTCGACGATGACGAGGCGCGCCGTCGGCGTGACGATGAGGCGCTCCGGGCCAATCGCGCCGTGCGCGATATCGCGTCCATGTTCGTGAAGCAGCGCCGTGGCCGATACGAGCTGGCGAACAAGATGCAGGGCGGCGTTGATGTCGAGCGCCTGGCGATCCGTCGCGGCGAACAACTTCGACAGCCGTACACCGTGCGTATGCTCGGAGACGACGGCGAGCGTCGCCGCCGGGTCGTTCAGCCGATCGACACTTCGGACATGGCTGAACGAAATATGTTTGAAGGCGGCCAGTCGGCCGGCGCGCTCCCGTAGCGCGAATTCGAACGCCGGGACCGCCGTGAGCTCGTCGCGCAGACACAGGAGCTCGAGCGTGTCGGCGCCATTCGGCTCGACGATGTGGCGGCGTTTGCCCAGTCCGTCTTCGAAGACGCCCGGGAGAGGCATTTGTGCGTGCGCAGCAGCGGAATCCATGTCGGTCCTTTGACAGAGTGGCGGATTGCGCGAACTGTGCCGTTTCGGTCATGCCACTTTTGTTAAGCATTTCGGCAAATTTCAATTCCGTGGTTACAGAACGGTCGCGGACCTACGATTTCTGTCGCTTAGAATTGCCGGGACGATGACCGCCGCGCAGATTGCTGCATTTCGCCTCGCGAGACATCAGCTCGCGGGGCGTGTTCGCACCACGATCGAAGAAATCTGTCGAGGCGTTTGCGGCATTCAGGCGCAGGTGATGTCGTCAGCGGAGCTCGAGCTCTGGACGCGGAATCACACAGTTCGACGGCCTGAGATCGCCGCGGCGCTCTGGACGCGGCGTTCGCTCGTGAAAACGTCGGCGATGCGCCAGACGCTGCATTTGCTGAGCGCCTCCGATCTACCTCTCTATATCGCGGCGTTGAAACGAAGCCGGCTCGCCGGGGTCGCGCGGCTGCTACTGCGCTTGAAAGTGACGCCGGACGAAGCCGCCGACATGCAGCGAACAATTCTCGAGGCGCTCGCGGATGGTCCGATGACGCAACAGGCGCTCGTACTGCGGGCGAACGCAAAGGCGAGCAAGCGGATGCGCGCATGGCTCACGTTCGCAACGAGCGCATTTCGACCATCGATCATCGAGGGCTTGATTTGCTACGGGCCGCCGCGTGGCTCCGAGGTCACTCTCGTCCGCACCGATCTGTGGCTCGGAACTACAGCGCGCCGTCGGGGAGGAGGACGCGAAACGCGAGCTGCTCCGCCGGTTCCTCGCGGCTTATGGTCCGGGGACCATTCGCGATTTCGTCAAGTGGTCCGGGATTCCGATGAGCGAAGCCAAACCCGTCTGGGATGCCGTATCAGCGGAGATGACCGAGATCGAGATCGATGGCGCCGATCCGGCCTTCGCGCGAGCCAATGCGGATCGCGCGTGGATACTGAAAAAGGATCTGCGAGCGCTCAAAAGCACCGTTGGGGACCCTGATGCCGTGCGGCTGCTGCCGGCGTTCGACGTATACCTGCTGGCGCATTCCGCCAAGGATCATCTCGTCGAGCCGCAATTCTACAAACGGGTTTACCGGAATCAGGGCTGGCTGTCGCCGGTAGTGCTAAGGGGCGGGCGGATTATCGGGGTCTGGTTCCTGCGATCGACGGCCCGCTCACAGACTGTCGATGTCGAACCGTTCGTGCCGGTGACGCGGGCGGTGAGGGCGCGGATTGAAGAGGAAGTCGGCGCGTTGAGCGAGTTTCTCAACGCGCCGTGCAAGCTGTTATTCGGGCGCGATTGAGGTCCGTCCGCAGTCGTCGCAGCGCAGATAGAGAACCGGAAGCTCTTCCGCATGCCCGATGACACGAGCGCTCGGCCCACCGCAGCGGGGGCAGATTACGCCCGATTTCGGCCGTTTCGCCATCGGTTTGCTCCTTTCACTCACTTAGACTCTTGATGGTGACAGAAGGGTGCACGATCTGTCGAGTCTCTTGTTGTCTCCGGGCACCACCCCTACTGTGACGAGGGCCGGCCGGCTTCGCCCTGCATCTTGTACTCCTTGGGCGGCTCCGCGCCGAGCAGGTTCTTCACGAAATAATCCCATCGCCGACGGGTCATGTAGTTGCTCTCGTTGCCGTAGCCATGCGCCTGATTCGGCAGCATGAGCAGATCGAAATCCTTGTTCGCCTTGATGAGCGCATCGACGACGAGCAGCGTGTTGTTCGGCGGCACGTTGTTGTCCAGAGTGCCGTGCGCCAGCAGCAGCTTGCCTTTCAGGTTCTTGGCCAGGCTCTGGTTGGCTTGCGAATCGTAATTGGACGAGCCATCCGGCTTTTGTTCGAGGAGGCCGATCCACTTCTCGGCCCAGTCGTCTTCATACACCCGATTGTCGTGATTGCCGGACTCGGAGATGCCGACTTTGAAAAAGTCCGGATAACGGAACATCGCATCGGCCGTCGCATACCCGCCGCCCGAGTGACCGTAGACGCCTGCGCGGTCGAGATCGATCCACGGATACCGCTGCGCCAACTCCTTCATGCCGGCCACTTGATCGGGCAGCGTGTTGTCGCCCATGTTGCCGAAATAGGCCTCGTGGAATTTTTTCGACCGCCACGGCGTGCCCATGCCGTCAATTTCCACGACGATGAAGCCGAGCTCGGCGAGTGCCTGGGCGTCGCCGCGCGCCGCCGAGAACGAACGTCCGCTCACGCTGCCGGTCTGCGGCCCGGGGTAAATGTGGTTGACGATCGGATACTTCTTCGCCGGATCGAGGTTCGTCGGCTTGTACATCAACCCGTACAGATCGGTCTGCCCGTCCCGCGCTTTGACAGTAATGGGCGTGGGCGGCTTCCAGCCGGCGGCGACAAGCCGGGAAACATCGGCCTTCTCCACTTCCATGACGACCTTTCCGTCGAGATCACGAAGGTTCGTCACGGGGGCCACGTCGGGCTTCGAGTAGGTGTCGAGGAAGACCATTCCTGACGGCGAAAGCGCGACGTCGTGGTCACCGTCCTCCGGCGTCAGCAGCTTCAAATTCTTGCCGTCCATGCCAACCCGGTAAAAATGCCGGAAGTACGGGTCGCGGCCTTTTTCTTTCCCGACCGCTGCGAAATACAGCGTCCGCGCTTTCTCGTCGACACGCAGCAGCTGCGTGACGTTTCCTTCGCCGGACGTGATCTGGTGCTTCGGCTTGCCGCTGTCGGCGTCGTAGAGATACAGCTGACCCCAGTTGTCGCGTTCCGAGAACCAGATGATTTCCTTGGACGCCGACAGATACCGCCAGTTCACACGTCCGTTCCCCGACTCGAAGAACGTCGGCACCGTCTCCTCGAACACGTCGTGCACTTCGCCGGTGGCCGCATTGGCGATGCGCAGCGTTTCGCGCCGGTGGTCGCGCGAGGTCGACACGAACGCGATGTTCGTCGACTCCGCGTTCCACTGCGCGTCTTCCCAGCGCCCGCGGCACGCAAGATCATCGCAGAGCGTCGATCGATGCTGGTCAGGAGACATCTGCAGCCGAACGACTTTTCCGCTGTCGGCGTCGACGATGACGCGCTGAATCATCGTGACGACAGGGTCTCCGGGCAGCGGATACTTCCACGCGCGCAGCGTCGGATGTCCGACTTTCGTATCCACGAGGTACATCTCGCCGACATTGCGCTGATCCTGCTGGTAGGTCGCGATCTTTTTCGAATCGGGCGACCACTCCACGATCGCGCGGTCGGTCGAGGTCCATCCGGCGTTGTCGGTGGCGTAGCCGAAGTCTTTGACGCCGTCGGTGGTCAGCGCCGTCTCGGCGCCGGTCGCCGCGTCGCGCATCCACAGGTTCCACTCGCGCACAAACGCGATGCGCTTGCCATCCGGCGACGGCACGTCGAATCGCTGTGCCGGAGCGGCGGCGCCGCCTCCGCGGCCGCCGCGACCCTCGCCCGCGCGGCACGCGGGGAGATCGCAGGCGCCGCGCGTCGCGTGCGTGGCGTCGACGAGCACCGCTTCGCCGCCCTTTTCTGTCGTTGTCCGATACCAGAAACGATCATCGGGCAGCCAGGTGGCGCGCCCGACCGCGTGCAACACGAGCGGCGTGGTGTTGTACGCCATGAAGCGTTCGGCACGCGCGTAATCGGCAGACGTGATCGTCGATTGCTGCGCCAGAACGGTCCAGGACATCGTCGCCAGCGCGGCGGAAATGCAGAGTCGAGAAGTGGACGGCATGGCGGGATGATACGATGGATCTCCCGCCCCTGAAACACAATGGAGAAGCCTTTGAAACGCGCCTGGATCGTCCTTTTTCTCGTCGTCGCCGCCGCTGCCGGCTGCAAGAAAGCGCCGGCTCCATCAAAGACCGGACAACCAATCGCAGGGCTGGGCTCTTCCGCGACGCCGGCCGGTTCGCAGCCCGCGGCGCCGAGCCAACCCGCCGCGCCGGAAGCGGCCAAGCCGGTACCGGCGCAGCTTCCCGCAGTTGTGGCCAAGGTGAACGGCGAATCGATCGAACGATGGGAGCTCGAGAGCGCGATTCACGGCGTGGAAGGGCGCGCCGGCACGCCAATGCCGGCCGAGCGGCGCGATGAAATCGTCCGTGGGCTCGTCGACCAGCTGATCGCGTACCACGTGCTCGCCCAGCAGGCGCATGCGCGTCAGATGGACGCGTCTGATGCGGACGTCGACGCGCGCCTGGCGCAAATCAAAAGCGGCCTGCCGTCGCCGGAAGCGTTTCAGCAGGCGTTGAAGGCGCAGGGCATGTCGCTCGACCAGTTGAAAAAGCAGACGCGCATGAGCATCCAGGTCTCGAAAGTGATCGAGACCGAGGTCAACAACAAAGTCTCGGTGCCGGATGCCGAAGTGGAGTCGTTTTACAAACAGAACGTCGATCGCTTCAAGCAGGGCGAGACCGTCCACGCGAGCCACATTCTGATCGCGGCACCGAAAGACGCGGATGCCGCGACGAAACAGCAGGCCCGCGCGAAAGCGCAGCAGGTGCTCAAAGAGTTGCGCGGCGGCGCCGATTTCGGAACCATCGCACGCTCGCAGTCGATGGACCCGGGCAGCGCGCCAAACGGTGGCGACCTCGGCTTCTTTCCCAAGGGACAAATGGATCCCGCATTCGAGAGCGCCGCGTTCGGATTGAAGCCCGGCGCGATGAGCGGGCTCGTCGAGACGTCCTTCGGCTTTCACATCATCAAGGTGCTCGAACGACGCGGACCGCGGACGGCACCGCTCGCCGAAGTCGGGCCGCAGGTGAAGCAATTCCTCACGAACCAGCAACGCGAGGCGAAGATTCAGGCCTTTGTGAACGACGCCAAGTCCAAGAGCAAGATCGAGGTGCTCATCTAAGAGGTGTCCTCTCCCGGGAACAGCCCATCAGGTCAACGGCTGCTGACCTGCGTTTTTGGGCGGATATCCGCATAAAAATGTTGGCAAGGGGCTTGAACTAACACCCGGCGGGGGTCGTTATGAAGCTCACTAAATTAGGAATTAAATCGGCAGTGGCCGTTGCGGCGCTGACCCTGGCGGCGACGCCAGCCTTCGCGCAGCGGGACAACGGCCGTTCGTCGCAAGGACGTCAGTCGGAAGGCCACGCGGTTCAGCGCAGCAGCCAGCCCCAGCGTGCCGAGGCTCCGCGAGCGCAGGCTCCGCGAGCGCAGGCTCCCCAGGCTGAAGCGCCGCGCGCCCAGGCTCCGCGAGTCGCAACGCCGCGCGCCCAGGCGCCGCAGGCCGTGGCGCCGCGGGTCGAAACGCGAACCGCTCCGGTGTATCGATCGGACCAGCAGCGCGCAGGCGTCGCGGCCGCGCCGCATGCCGTGCCGCGAGGTCAGGTCTACGCTCCGCGCACCGAGCACGGCGTCGTCGTCGCGCCGCGGGTGTATTCGCCGCGATACTCCGGCTCGTATGCGTACCGTCCGTACGTGCATAGCTACGGCTACCGGCCGTACGTGTTCCGGCCGCGCACGCGGCTGTCGTTCGGGCTGTATCTCGGCTACGCGGTTCCATACTCTTACGCGTATTCGTACCCGGTGCCGATCTACGGTTACGGCGCGCCGTCGGCGCCCGTCTACATCACGCCGGAATCGACGACGTATGGCGGGATCACGCTGGAGATTACGCCGCCTGACGCGCAGGTCTTCGTCGACAGCCAGTACGTTGGACAGGTGGCGGACTTCGACGGCACGAACGCGCCGCTCAACATGACCGCCGGCCAGCATCGGATTCAGGTGTCCGCGCAGGGATACGAGCCGATGACGATGGACGTGAACGTAATTCCCGGACAGCTCGTTCCGTATAGGGGCGACCTGCAGCAGGCGCGTTACTAGCCCAGAGTCAGCCGGTTCCACAGGGCAGAGGGCCACACGCTCTCTGCCCTTTTTTTGTCTCACCCACCAGCGGGATAAGATCCCTTCGTCATATGAAACGGTGGGCTGCTCTTTTCGCGGTTGCCGCATGCGCGCGGCTGGCCGCCCAGCCTTCCACCGACGTGATGCGGCTCTTCGAGCGCGGAATTACCTTCGAGCAGTTTGTGGCAGGGGCCAGCGCGCAGCGGGATGTATGGGTGAGCGCGGCCTCAAACAGCGAAGTGGATCGCGAGGCGGTGCAGCGGCTGAGGCGCGCGGGCGAAGGTCTGCGCCTGCTGATTGTCGCCGAGGACTGGTGCGTGGATTCCGCGCACGTCGTTCCGTACGTTGCGAGGCTCGCTGATGGCGTCAGGCGTTCCGCTGCGGATCGTCGATCGCGACATCGGCGCGCCGTTGATGGCGCGTCACACGACGCGCGACGGCCGGCCTGCCACGCCGACGATCGTCTTCATGCGGGACGGCCGGGACGCGGGCGCATGGGTCGAACGACCAGCGCCGTTGCAGGAGCTGTTCTTCGCGATGGCGACGAACCCGGACAGCGCAAAGCGATTCGCCGATCGGGCGTCCTGGTACGACGCGGACCATGGGCGCACGACGATCGCCGAAGTGCTCGCGATCGCAGAACGCACGCGGTAGCGCAACTCGTTCGCGCGGTGACCTGCGCTACGGTTCGTGATGGTGCGCCATGCCTTCATGCGCCGCCACGTGCCCCGCCATCGTCGTGTTCCACATGCGATCGTTCAGGGACGCGCGCGCGATGCGCAGGAAGACGTGAAACGACACCGGATGCGCGTCGTGGGTGATTTGAAGGAGCGGCGGCAGCTGGTAAAACGTCACGTCGCCACCCGCGCCGAACGACAAGCCCTTCACGGTCGCGAGGTCGCGAACGGTTCCGGCCGTGAACGCGTGGATTGGATCGACCAGCTCGCCTGGATGCGGCCGATGAAGGATTTCCGGGAATAGCAGAATCTCGGTTTCGACCGTCGTGTCCTCGAACCGGCCGTAGATCGAGGTATGGCCGACGTGGTGTGTGCCCTCGAGCAGCACGGAGTGAACCGTGCTGTACTGGCGCTCGTTCCATCCGACCGCCGCTGTGATTGCGGAGTAATTCGTACCGCGCTGCCTGAACCAGGATGCCGAAGCGTTTGTTCGCCGCTGATCGCCCGGCTCGAGCAGCTCGGGCTCGTGGAGGAATCCGTACGAGGCCTGCAGTGTCCACTCCGCCGTCGGGCGCAACCACACGCGGGTCGACCAGGAGTCGAGCGCGCCGAGATCAATGTCGTACCGATCTTCGTCCGGCTCGCGTCCGCGGAAGATCGACCCTTCGATCGAGAGGGGCCCGCGATCGACGCGTCCCAGCACGACGCCCTCGGCGATGTGTGTCGAATCGAAGATGTGATGCGACAGCGGCGCCGTCGGGTTCTCGGCGCTCGACGCCCGATGCATGAACGCGACGGGACCGAGCGCAGCCTCTCCGACAGGGCCGGCCACGACGGTAAAAACGGTCTTGTCCGTGAGCGGAATTCGCCACGCGCCGGTCAACTGCATCAGCAGATCGTGCGGATGCTGATGGTCGGTGATCTGCCGCCCCTGATACGACTCCCCTTCCTGGAGAATTTCCGAGTACCCGGCAAGACCGACGGTGAGCGGCTCGGCGGTGACCATCCCCGACACCGTGAACGTCCCGCCGCCGAGACGCCGGCTCGCCATCCCCATCAGCCAGTTCTGCGATCGGAATTCCGTCTCGCCGCGCGGGCCGCCCTGACGATTGAAGGTCGCGAAAAGCTGCCCGTCGAACATGGTCGTCCACGGTGTCGACGATGCGTTGCTCCCCGCGGGCTGTGGATCATCGTCGCCTGCGGACGCGAGGCCGGGCCACGCGATCAGCGCGGCAACCAGGCACAGCACAGACGTTCGCAAGGCGGAATGATGCACTACCGGTGCAGGGTGACGACGACGGCCTTGGGGAGATCGCCGGAGCAGTTGCCGACCGCGGTCAGCGAATCGAGCGTGAATCGCAGCGTCGATCCGGCCGGACCGGACACCGCACCGGTCGCATTGCATTCGCCGCCGCCGCTCGCGGATCGTTCGAAAGAGAGGAAGCCGGAAAAAGAATCAGCGGTCGAGATGCCGCTGATGGCGCCATGCCAATCGGATGTCGAGCTGATCCATGCGCCGTCCACGCAATTGCCGGCTTGAACGACGGTGAGGGTAATGGTCCGAGTAGAAAAATTCGTCGATTCGAAAGTACCGGTCCAACTTCCAGACAGGTCAGCGAACGGCCCGCTCGGTGCGGTAGAAGTAGGCGCGGGGGCCGAAGTCGAAGAGCCGCACGCCGCTGCTGTGCCCACGAGGATCAGGGCGCAGAGAACGAGCGTGCGACTCACGACCAATGAGGGACCACCTTCGACCACACCACCGACGAGCAATGTCCACCGACTATATCGCTATTGCGTCCGCGCCAGCTGCGCGCGCATCACCCCGCCGCCGTGCAGCGCCGTGTGCACGTTGAAGTAGAAGCCGGCCGGGTTGGCCAGAATGCTGTTGACCTGATCTGCCGTGGGAGCCGGACTTGCGGTCCAGGTAAACGTGCCATTGGCGGGTGTGATCGTGCCCGGAGGAAACGGAATCAACACGCCTCCAGCCACGCCAGCCGCGCCTGTGTGGATATGCGCCAACGTGATCGTCGAGCCAGCCGGAAATCCGCTGAGCGTGACGACCGCCGTCGCAGTGGCGCTCGTGATGTTGCCGGACGCGTCTTTCGCGGTGACGAACGTGACCGTCGCCGTGCCCGTCGCGGACGATTCAGGGTCGGGAGACGTGATCGGCGGCGTCTCGTTTGCCGGCAACAGCGTCTGCGTGAACACCGGGTTTGCGGGCTGGGTCGGTGCGGTGCTCGAGCTGCCGCATCCAACTGCAATCAGGGCGAGAACGAGAGCGAGAGAGGCACGCTTCATGGGGGCTCCTTGGTTAATAGAACTTGCGCGCGAGGTTGAAGCCGAGAAACAAGCTGCCGGGAATTCCACCACGCGCGAGCTGCGCGAAGGTTGTCCCCGGCCCGTTGGTGAACGTCAGATCGAAGACGTGGCCGCCGACGCGTTTGGAGATGCCGAAGCCGTATTCGGCATCGCCGATGATATAGCCGGACACCCGCGGCGTTACCTCCGCGGTCACGAAGAGCGTCGGCAGCACGCGTAGATTTCCACCGAGCCCGACCATCACCGTGTCCCGCGTCACGCCCGTGACCGCTGCGGTGTTGTGCGCCCACATCGGCACGGCGTAAACGGCGGCGAACCTGCCGAGGGTGCGTGAGAGGGACGCGCCGACGGTCGGTGCGTACTCCTGCTTGAAATTGTTCGTTCCTTCGATCGAGACGATCGCGGAGAAGCCGATCGGCGCCGACGCACCTTCGTGAAACGCGTCGTACTTGCCGTAGAACTCGATCGTGCGATTGAAATTCGTTCTGTAGGCCGCGACTTCGACGTGCTTTACGATCGCGAAGCGGTACTCGAACCCGATCGTCGCCCCTTCATCGATGCCGAAGAAGCTCGCGAGTTGATCCCCGAAGTCGCCGCGACGCAAGTCGCCGTTGAAGCGATGCGTCAGGCGGAAATTGCTTTTGTGCAGCGGCAGCGGCAGCGTCGTCGGGAGGTTGATGAGCGTGAAGTCCGGTTCGAGCGGACGAAACGCGGCGTCATCGTCGTCGTCGGTCTTCTGCGTCGCCGCCGACGTGGAGTCCTGCGCGGAAGCCGGCGGCGGCACCGTTGGCGGTTGAGCGAATACCTCGGCTGAAGGGAGAGCGGCGAACGCAAGCGCACACGAAAAAATGAAAGCGTACCAAGAGTAGGATCGGGTCACGGGTGGCCTCCTCAGCAAGGCATGGACCACCACGAAATCGTTGCAAATCAACGCTTTGGCAAGTGGTCCCGTTACTCGGAACGTAAGGCTTTACGCACCGCGTCTTTCAGCGGCCATCATGCCCTCGTTTGTGTTTCACCCGTTCGGGTGATGTAGAAGACCACCGCGTCGGCAAAACTGACGCATATGACGACTGAATCCACTCTCACGATGTTTTCCAATCAGCTCGCTGATGCGGTCGGCGCGGCGGCCGCGTCGGTCGTGCAGGTGCAGGGACGGCGGCGGCCGGCGAGCGGCCTCGTGTACGCTGACGGCGTGGTGCTGACGACCGCGCGCGCGCTCGGGCGGGAAGACGGCCTCCGCGTCCGTCGTCCCGACGGACAAACACTCGACGCCGAGCTCGCGGGATGGGATCCGACGACAAGCCTCGCCGTGCTGCGCGTCGCGAACCTTGGTTTAGCGCCCTCGACGCTCGCGAAAGCGGCGCCGCGCGTCGGACACCTCGCGCTTGCCGTCGCGCGATCGTGGAGCAATGCGCTGACGGCGAGCGCCGGGATCGTTTCCGTCATCGGCGGACCGCTGCCGACCGGCCGCCGCCGCGCCATCGATGAAGTCATCCGGACGACGGCGCCGATGCACGACGGTTTTTCGGGCGGCGCATTTCTCGACACGGCCGGCGGTCTGATCGGCGTCGCGACCGCCGCTGCGATTCGCGGGCTCGGCGTCGTCATCCCCGCGCCAATTGCCTGGAAAACAGCCGCGACCGTCCTCGAGCACGGCGGCCTCAAGCGCGGCTACCTCGGAATCGCAGGGCAGCCCGTGCAGTTGGCTGACTCGCAGCAGCAGAAACTCCAGCGCGCCGACGGCGGCAAAGAAGCGCTCCTCGTCGTTGGCGTGACCAGTGGAAGTCCGGCGGCCGCCGCCGGCGTCCTCGTCGGCGACGTCATCGTCGACTTCGATGGTCAGCCGGTTGAGTCGCCCGAAGACCTGCTCGATCTGCTGCTCGGCGATCGCGTCGGACGGAGCGTGCCGGTGCGGCTGCTGCGGGGAGGCGCTGCGGTCGCGCTGAACGTCACGGTGACGGAACGGCCGGCGCACTGAATGCGCGTGATGCTCGTCGGGACCGACACGGAGCGCGTGCGGCTGCGCGCGCGCTCCAGTCCATCGCTTGAAATCGTCGGCGAGTTGGCGACGCTCGCCGCCGCGTATGCCTCGGATGTGGACTTCGACGCGATCCTTCTCGCACCGCACGATCGCGTCGACGGACGACGAACCGGTCGATGAACCGCTGACCAACCGCGAAGTGCAGGTGCTCGAGCTGCTGGCAGAAGGACTGTCGAACAAAGGGATCGCGACGCGGCTCGCCATCAGCGATCAGACCGTGAAGTTCCACGTCGCGTCGATTTCGGGCAAGCTGGGCGCCGCGAATCGCACCGACGCGGTTCGCCGGCCGTGCGGCGCGGCCTTATCACTCTCTAGACAAGCGTCGCCTGGGCTGTTCAGTATCGCTGCTCTCCCGGGACGATCGTCAACTGGCGTCGAGCTGTCCCGCGCAGGACGACCATCGGCGTGGCGACGCGCGATTCGCTCGTCGGTGAGCTGTCGATGCAGGTCGTCGATGCCGGCAACCGGCGCGCCCGCGAACGCGATGATCACGTCGCCGTCGCGCAGGCCCGCGGTCGCCGCCGGGCTGCGCGCCTCGATCGATGTCACGAGGATGCCCGACGCGACCGCGATCTGCGTGCACCCGCGCGATCGCGCGCGGCACCGGTACGTTCTGCCCGGCGACGCCGATGTAGCTGCGGCGGATCCGGCCGTCGCGAATCAGCTTCGCGGCGACGAACCGCGCGGTGTTGCTCGCGATCGCGAAGGACAAGCCCCTGCGCCGGCAGAATCATCGCGGTGTTGACGCCGATCACCTCGCCGCGCGTCGTCACCAGCGGGCCGCCGGAATTGCCCGGATTGAGCGCGGCATCGGTCTGGATGACGTCGTCCATCAGACGTCCGGACCGGCGCGCGCAGCGAGCGGCCGAGCGCGCTGACGACGCCGCTCGTCACGGAGTGCTGAAAGCCGAACGGGTTGCCGATCGCGACCGCCACCTGGCCGACACGGACGGCGCGCGAGTCGCCGAGCGTCGCCCACGGCAAGCGGCGCGCTCGCCGTGCCGGCGTCGGAGCCGAAGCACCGCGAGATCGGTGTCCGGATCGTCGCCGACGATGTCCGCGCGTCACGACCGGCCGTCCGGCAGCGACACGACAATCCGTCGCGCGCCCGAGACGACGTGGCTGTTCGTGAGGACGAGACCGTCCGGCGTGAACAGGAAGCCGGAGCCGCCGCCCCGGCCCGCTTCGACTTTCGCAACGGCGGGGCCGACGATTTCGACCGCCTTGATGACAGCGCGCGAGTACGCGTCCAGCAGATCGTCGTCTTCGTCAGCGCGTGATTGAGGCACCACGACCCGATCCTACGAGGGAGCGGCGCACGCCACACCACCCGTTCGGGTGGACCCGCGCTCTACTTGACGAACGCCATCCCGTCGGGTCCTCGGCCCGACTCGATCCGGCTTGCCACCGTCCACGTCTTCGGGTCGATCACGGCAACCGCATTGTCGCCGTTGATTGCCACGAACACGCGCGACCCGTCGGGCGTGATGACGATGCCTTCGGCCATCTTCCCGAGTGCGAGCCGCTTCACTTCAGCGTGAGTCGCACGATCGATCACGACGAGAACGCCCGCATCGACGTCGTCGGAGATCAGGACGAACTTGCCGTCGGGCGTGAGCTTCAGACGATTCGATCGTTGGGTCTTGGCGTCGAACGTCGACACGACCTTTTTCGACGCGACGTCGATGGCCGACACGCCGCCGTCACGCGAGTGCGCCGTCCATACCTGCTTGCCATCCGGCGAGAGCTCGAGCGCCTCTGGACCCTTTCCAACGGCGACAGCCGTCTGGTTCCATGCGCCGCCCGCGCCAGCTTCGATGATGGAAATGCTGTCCGATCCGATGTTCGACGTGTAGACCTGCTTCAGATCTTTCGATACGAGGATCATATGCGTGCCGCTCTGCCCCGTCTCGAAACGCCAATCGATCTTGTCGGTTGCCGGATCGTATCGCGCGATCGTTTTGTTCGTTTCCGCGGTGAAGTACAGCTTGCCGCCGGCAAATGCGAGGCCGTGCGGCCGCGCGAGCGGGCTGACGTCGATGCGGCGCAGCTCTTTCCGGGCCGCGAGATCGATCATCGAGATCGTGTGTCCTGGCGCCGGACCCGTGCCGTAATTGCTTGCGAACGCGAACTTGCCATCGGTGGAGGTGACGAGTTCGTGCGGTCCCTCGCCGACGGCGACTCGCCACACCACGCTGCCCGACGACACGTCGATTGCCGCCATCGCGGCGTCGTCTTTATTGAGGACGAGAAGTTGCCCGTGCGGCGCCTGCGCGCCGAGACGACCAGCACAAACGAGACACAGCGCGATCATCGTGAGGATTCGAGTCATCAAGTCTCCGTTGGGCGGGATACTACTCCGCCGGGCACGTTAATTGCTCGGATTATGACCATGCGAAAAACCTGCGTTCACATCGTTGCAGCGGCCGCTCTTCTTGCCGTGCCGACGCGCCGCGCGCGCGGACGGCTATCTCGCGCCGGCGCTCGGCGTCACGTTCGGGAATCCGTCGGCGCAGGGACGTGCAAATTTCGTCGTGGACCTCGGATGGCTGCCCGCGCAGGAGCCCCTGGGCGTGGAGCTCGATGTGACGTATGCGCCGAGTTTCTTCGGGAACGCGGGACCGTATGGCGACAACAACGTGACGACATTCATGGGAAACGTAATTGTGGCCGGCGGCTCGGAGCAGCGGTTCGGTCGCCATGGCGGATCATCGGTCCGGCCTTACGTATCCGGCGGCATCGGCGTGATGCATGAAACCGTCACCACACCCAACCCCGCGAATAAGATCTCGAACAACGACCTGGGTGTAAATGCGGGCATTGGTGTCATGGGCGTGACGCACCGGAACATCGGGCTGCGCGGCGACGTGCGCTACTTCCGCGATCTCGTCGGACATACCGACGGGAACACGACCAACATCGATTTCGGCGCGTTTCATTTCTGGCGCGCGAGCATCGGCGTCATCTTGGGCTTTTGAAGATCTCACCGCGGAGCGGTTAGCTTGTCTAGGCGAACTTGATGCAGACGTTCTTCACCTGCGTGTAACTCAGAAGCGATTCGAGCCCTTTCTCACGTCCGTATCCGCTTTTCTTGTACCCACCAAACGGCAGTTCCACACCGCCGCCGGCGCCGTACGTGTTGACGTACACCTGCCCCGTTTTGATGCGCGACGACAGCGTCATCGCTTTGTTGATATCGCGCGTCCAGATGCCGGCGACGAGCCCGTAGTCGCTTCGATTCGCGAGCTCCGCCGCTTGCTCGATGTCGTCGAACGTCGTGATCGCAAGGACGGGCCCGAATATCTCCTCTCGCGCCACGCGCATGTCCGGCGACACGCGATCGAGCAGCGTCGGTTGGAAGTAATATCCGCCGCCGAGCGACGCATCGGTCGGTCTCGCGCCGCCGGCCACGACGGCCGCGCCTTCTGATGCGCCGACGCGCACGTACCGTTCGACCGTCTCGAGCTGGCGCTTCGAGATAATCGGACCGAGATCCGGATCGCTCACGCCGGGACCGATGCGCATCGAGCCCGTGCGCGCCACGAGACGCTCGACGAGCGCGTCGTGCGCCTTCCGTTCGACGAGCAGCCGCGAACCGGCCGAACACGTCTGTCCGCAGTTCTGAAAAATCGCGTTCGCGACGCCCTGCACCGTGATGTCGAGGTCGGCGTCGGCGAATACGATGTTCGGCGACTTGCCGCCCAACTCCATGACGACCGGGACGATATTGTCGGCGGCCATTTTGGCCACGAGAATGCCGACCTCGACCGATCCGGTAAACGTGAGCTGATTGATGTCTGGATCGCCCGCAAGAGCGGCGCCCGCTTCTGGACCGAGACCCGGCACGACGTTGAGGACGCCCGCTGGAACACCGCACGCGAGCGCGATTTCGCCGAGCCTCAGCGCGGTCATCGGCGCGTCCTCGGCCGGCTTCAACACGACCGTGCAGCCTGCCGCCAACGCCGGCGCAACACCCCTCGCACCAATCTGAATCGGGTAATTCCACGGGATGATCTGCGCGGACACGCCGATCGGCTCGCGGACGGTGTAGTCGAGGAAGCCGGGGCCGAGCGGGATCGTGTTGCCCATGATCTTGTCCGCCGCGCCCGCGAAAAATTCGAAATAGCGCGCCGCGACCTGCACGTCGGCGCGCGCCTGGCGCAGCGGCTTGCCGTTGTCGCGGCTTTCGAGATCGGCGAGCTCTTCGGCGCGATCGCGAATCGCCTGCGCGATGCGAAACAGCATGCGCGCCCGCTCGGCGGGCGCAATGCCGCCCCACGTCTTGGACTCGAGCGCCGCACGCGCCGATGCGACGGCGCGCTTCACGTCGGCCTTCGTCGCCTTTGCGACTTTCGCGAGCAGGTGTCCCGTCGATGGATCGTGGACGTCGAACGACGCCGCCGTCCGACGCATCGACGCGCTGACCGTCGATAATGAGCTTCTCGGCCGTTGAGTTTTCAATCATCGCGTTCTTCATTGTGCCTTCTAACTTTTTCCTTTTCCCTTTTTCCTTTTCACTTTCTCACTCGTCAACCCCGTCCCCGAATCGCCGCGACGGTCTGGTCGAATGAGCGCCCGTCTATCCTGGCTTCGATGATGCTCGGGCCGACGTGCGCGACGGCCCCCGCGATCGCCTGACCGAGCGTTGTTGCGTCGCTCGCGGCAAAACCGGCGGCGCCAAAGGCGCGCGCGAATGCGGGCCAGGACATTCGACCGAGCTTCACGCCCCGTTCAGCGAGCTGTCGATGCCGCTGCTTCACTTCTATCAGGCTCAGCGCTTCATCCGCAAAAACGATGACGATGATGTGGAGCTGTTCGCGCACGGCCGTTGCGAGCTCGCCGGCGGACATCAGCAGGCCGCCGTCGCCAGTGAACGCGACCACGGGACGGCTCCGATCGAGCAGCGATGCGCCAATTGCCGCCGGCAGCGCGAAGCCCATCGTCGACAACCCGTTCGAGATGAGCATGTCGTTCGGCGCGAATGCAGGCCACCCAATCGTCGCCGGGAACATGTGTGCGCCCGCATCGACCGTCGCCCGCGCCGATCGGGCGAGCCGTTCCGCCGCGATCTCGACGACGCGAAGAGGCGAGAATTCAGCAGCTCCAGTAAAAGGACCTTTTCGCTGTCGATCGACGGACGTTCTCACGGCGGCTGCATCCCAGGCTGATGGGTCGAGTGTCGCCTCCACGCGCGCGATCGCCGCAGCAACGTCGCCCACGGACTGCGCGGCGAACGGGACATGGCGGGCGTCCATGAAGGACGCGGCGAAGGAGACGATCGGTGCGGGAAAAGTCCAGGGACGCGGAATCAGCTCGACGGGATCGAGGCCGATGCCGATCAGCAGATCCGCCTGCTCGACCAGCGGACGCTCGATCGCGGCGTTCGTGAACACGCCGCCGAACCACTCGTGGTCGTCGGGCATCACGCCCTTCGCTTTGTACGTCACCATGGCGGGAACGCGGCGTGTCTCGCAAAGGCGTCGAATGGCGGCCGCGTCCTCGTCGAGCCGTGCTCCGAGGCCGACGAGCAGCAGAGGCCGGCGCGCGCGTCGAACCAGGACCAAGGCCTCGGCCGCGTCGACCGTTTCCGCGGAGCGATCGCGTTCGTAGGACCGATCGGTGACGCGCACGCGACTGCTCGTCTCGATTGATTCGGCCGAAAGCACGCCGCCTGGGCAGTCCAGATGAACGGGGCCGCCGGGCGCCGCGGCTGCGCGAGCGAGTCCTTCGACGATGCTGGTCTCGGCGCACTCGGCGGTCAGGGTCGCCGACCACGTGGTGACCGGCTCGAGCAGCGCCCGATGGTCGATGCGCTGGTGCGTGCACGCGGCGGCAGACGCCGGATGGCTGTCGGTAAAAACGACGACCGGCGCGCGTTCGAGCCTGGCGCATGCGATGCCGTTCACCACCGACGCCGCACCAGGGCCGAGCGTTGTCAGGCAGACGGCCGGCCGATGAGTGATCTCCGCCTGTGCAATCGCCGCGATCGCGCCGCCCGTTTCTGTGGCCGCGAGAACAAACGGCAGGTCCGCGCGGCCAGCGGCGTCGATCAGATCCAGATTTCCGCCGCCGCCGGGCATCCCGAAAATGTGGCGGACACCCGCTGCGCGCAGCCGCGCCACGATCCGATCGGCAACCGTCGGCATCAGCCCGACATGGTACTCCGAGTATGATTTCTGGGTTCTCGAGGAGAGGTTCCTGCTTTGGTCGAACTTCATGACGATCTGCGGAGAGCTGTCCGCGATCTCTGCAAGGCGTTTCCCGACAGCTACTGGCGAGAGCTCGATGCGCGGCGCGCGTACCCGGACGCGTTCGTCGCGGCGCTGACCGAAGCCGGCTACCTCGCGGCGCTGATTCCGGAAGAGTACGGAGGATCCGGGCTCGGCATCCTCGACGCGTCGATCATCCTCGAGGAAATCAACCGCAGCGGTGCGAACGCGGGCGCGTGCCATGCGCAGATGTACACGATGGGCACGCTGTTGCGCCACGGGTCGGACGAGCAGAAGCGCACCTTCCTGCCGCAGATCGCCAGCGGCGCCCTGCGGCTGCAAGCCTTCGGCGTCAGCGAACCGACGACCGGTTCCGACACGACGCAGCTGAAAACGTTCGCCACGCGGAAAGGCGATCGCTACATCGTCCGAGGCCAGAAGGTGTGGATATCACGGGCGGAGCATTCGGACCTGATGCTGCTCGTCTGCCGCACGACGCCGGTCGACGAAGTGAAGAAGCGCACCGATGGACTCTCGATCCTGCTCGTCGACATGCGCACGGCGGTGGGACACGGGCTGACGATCCGGCCGATCCGCACGATGATGAATCACGCGACGACCGAGCTGTTTTTCGACGACCTCGAAGTGCCGGCCGACGCGCTCGTCGGCGAAGAAGGCCGCGGGTTCCGGTACCTTCTTGACGGGCTGAATGCCGAGCGCATCCTCATCGCCGCCGAATGCATCGGCGACGGCCGCTGGTTCGTCGAGCGCGCTGCGCGGTACGCGAAAGAGCGCGTGGTATTCAATCGGCCGATCGGCCAGAACCAGGGCATCCAGTTTCCGATTGCGCGCGCGCACGTGAACGTCGAAGCCGCCGATCTGATGCGGTTCCGGGCGGCCGAATTGTTCGACGGCGGATCGCCGTGCGGCGCGGAGGCGAACATGGCGAAGCTGCTCGCCGCCGACGCGTCGTGGGAAGCGGCGAACGTGGCCGTGCAAACGTACGGCGGATTCGGGTTCGCCGAGGAATACGATATCGAACGAAAATTCCGCGAGACGCGTTTGTATCAGGTAGCTCCGATCTCGACAAACCTGATCCTCGCCTACGTCGGAGAGCACGTGCTCGGCATGCCGCGATCCTACTGACGCGGACGCCAAAGCTGACACGCACAGCGCGAAATGCATCCCCTCAAAGGTATTGTCGTCGTCGCGCTCGAGCAGGCGGTCGCCGCGCCGTTCGCGACGCGCCAGCTCGCCGATCTCGGCGCGCGGGTGATCAAAATCGAGCGGCCGCAGGGCGGCGATTTCGCGCGCGGCTACGACACGACGGTCAACGGGCTGTCGAGCTATTTCGTATGGTTGAATCGCTCGAAGGAGTCGCTGACGCTCGATCTCAAGCACAAGGACAGCGGACCGATCCTCGACAGCCTGCTCGCGCGCGCCGACGTGTTCGTGCAGAATCTCGCGCCAGGCGCCGCGATCGCATCGGCGCGGGCACGCTCGACCTGCGTGCGCGCCATCCGCGGCTCATCGTCTGCAACGTGTCAGGGTACGGAACGTCCGGGCCGTATGCGTCGAAGAAAGCGTACGACCTGCTCGTGCAGAGCGAGGTCGGCCTCCTCTCGATCACCGGCACTGAAGAATTCGCCCGTGAAGGTCGGCATCTCCATCGCAGATATTGCCGCAGGCATGTACGGCTTCAGCGGCATCCTCGCGGCGCTGATCGCGCGCGGGCGAACCGGCGAGGGCGCGACGGTCGACGTCTCGCTGTTCGATGCGCTCGCGGAATGGATGAGCGCGCCGGCGTACTACACGAAGTACGGCGGCGCGGCGCCTGCGCGGACCGGCGCGAACCACGCATCGATTGCGCCGTACGGGCCGTTTCGCAGCGCGCGACGGCCACGATGTGTTCCTCGGGCATTCAGAACGCGCGCGAGTGGGATCGTTTCTGCGGCGACGTGCTCGGCCGGCCGGAGCTGGCGATCGACGATCGTTTCACGTCGAACTCGCGGCGCGTGCGCAATCGCGACGGCGCTTCACGACGAGATCAACGCTGTGTTCAGCGACGCTCACCGAAGAGGAGATCCTCCGCGCGGCTCGAGTCGCGCGCAGATCGCCTACGCGCGGATGAACTCGATCGAGGCGTTTCTCGATCATCCGCAGCTCGCCGATCGCGGCCGCTGGCGCGACATCGAGTCTCCGGCGGGTCGGCTCAGCGCGCTTCTACCGCCGACGGCCCTCGATGGGGTCGATCCCGTGATGGGCGCCATCCCGGCGCTCGGCCAGCACAGCGACGCCATTCTCGGCGAGCTCGGCCTCGACAGGGACGCGATCGCGCGACTACGCGCGCAAGGAGTGGTCTGATGGCCGTGAAAGCTGGCTGGACGGGACGCGTGTTCGAGGACTTCGAGGTCGGCGACGTCTATGAGCACCCCCTCGGCCGCACCGTGCATCGCCGCCGACAACATCTGGTTCACGTGCTGACGATGAACACGAATCCGATCCATTTCGACGCGGAGTATTCGCGCGAAACCGAATTCAAGAAACCGCTCGTGAATTCCTGCTTCACGCTCGCGCTCGTCACCGGACAATCGGTGACCGATCTCACGATGAATGGCGTCGCGAATCTCGGTTGGGACGAGGTGAAGCTGCCGAACCCGCTGTTCGAAGGCGATACCGTCTATTCGCGGAGCGAGGTGCTGGAGACGAGGGCGTCGAAATCGCGTCCGACGGTGGGCATCGTGAAGCGTGCGACGACCGGACGCAACCAGCACGGCACACCGATCATCGAGTTCACGAGAACATTCATGGTCTGGAAGCGCGGCCATGTGCCGGCCGCCAAGCGCACCACTGTGCCCCATCCTGACTCCGGCGCCTTCCGTTACTTGTCGCGGCGTTTCTAGAATTGCCCCGGCGGGACGAGCATGCGGGTCAGCTCCCGGACGTCGCCTGACGATTCGATCTGCCGAATCGCCGCGAGCGCCCGCTCCGCCTGCTGTGCCGGAATCGCGCGCGTGGCGCACGACAGGAACTTCGTCGCGAGCTCTTGTTCGTCAGCGGGCTGTTCCGGATACCCGCGCGCGCCGTTCGCGGCTGCGTCGAGTACACGGCCGTTCTTCAGATGGACGCGAACCCGCGCCTGGGTCAGCGGCGCGCCGACCCCATCGAGTCCGGGGTCGACGCGCATCGTGATGCGCGGCATCATCGACGCGATCGCCGGGGCGGTCAGGTTTTGCGTTTCGAATGTCTCGACCCCGACGCCGCCGTCGACGATGGCGGCGGCGGAACAGAACGGCATGCTGAATTTCGCTTCGAGACCCGACGAGGGGCGGTCGTAGATGAGGACGGTCGGCGTGATCGAGTCGACGAATACGTCGATGCGATCCACGGCTTCGGCGGTGAGCTGCTCGCGCCGGCGCAGGGCCAGCAGCGCGTCGAGCGTCGGGTGTGTGCCAGCGCACGACGGGTACAGCTTCACCGTGATGCCGCTGTCGATAATCTCCCACCGACTGCCCAGGTCGGCGACCTGACCGTCAACCGTTGACAGCCGGCTGTCCATCGCAGCCAGAAATCCTTGAGGACCGTCGATCGCAGCCTCGCTTGCGGTGATGCCATGTTTGGCGAGCAACGCCGCGAGAAGGCCGTTTCGCGCCGCGAGACCGGCATGGAGCGGCTTGACCATGGTCCCGAAATTTTCCTTCAGGCCGGACGCCTCCGATGCGGCGATCGCCAGCGCGTGGGCCGTCCGAGACGGGTCCAGGCCGAGGACGCGGCTGGCGCCGGCCGCAGTGCCCACCGTTCCGAGCGTAGACGTGCAGTGCCACCCGTGTTCGTAGTGGCGCGGATTCATGGCAATGCCAAGGCGCGCCTCGATCTCGAATCCCACGACGTACGCGTCGAGCACGGATGCGCCGCTCGCTCCGGCGAGTTCCGCCGCAGCGAGGATGCCGGCGACAAGCGGAGCGCTGGGGTGCGCGAGCGACACGAAGCACATGTCGTCGTAGTCGAGTGCGTGCGCGGCCGTCCCGTTGGCGAGCGCGGCGTTTGGCGCCGAAGCGCCTTCGCGCGCGCCCACCAGAACGGACGCGCCGCCTCCGTCGGCCGCAATGGTCGCGCGCACGATCCGGGCAGCCGGCTCGCTCGCCCCCGCGAGCGCGACACCGATTGTGTCGAGCACGCCGTTCGCGGCGCGAGCCCGCGCGGCCGCCGGCGGCACGGCGGACGCTGTGAATTCGGCCAGCCGTTTCGTCGCCCGGACAAGATCGACCGTCATGCGGCACCGCCTCGTGTCGCCCGATCGGGATCGCCGATCGCGGCAATGAACCGCTGCTTGATGAACACACAATCGAGCGGCGGCTTCATCGTGGGCCGCGACTCGGATACCTTCGCGACGATGACCGAAGCGGCGGGCTCGCGAGCCGATTGCGCGATCGCGTCGCGCAGTTCGCCATCGGTCCGCACCACAACACTGTGCTCCACGCCAAGCGCCCGCGCCGCGCCGGCCAGATCGGCGCCGCCGGCGGTGGGGGTCGGCTGGCCTCCCGTGGTGCCGTACTCCTCGTTGTCCCAGACGACCAGCATCAGATTGTCAGGCTGGAGCGCGGCGATCGTGGCGAGCGATCCGAGGTTCATCAGGAGCGACCCATCGCCGTCGAGGACGAAGACGCGCAGATCGGGACGACCCAGCGCGAGCCCGAGCCCGATCGACGAGGCCAGACCCATGCTGCCCCACGTGTAGAAATTCGCCGGCCTGTCGCCGACCGCAAACAGATCGTAGGCGGGATGGCCGAGGCTCGCGACGATCGGCGAATCGCCCGCGAGCGAGACGAGCAGGCGCGTCGCTTCGAGGCGGTTCACAACGATCCACCGAACGTCGCGTCGGCGCCGCTCGTAATGCGCCGCTGCAGCAGACACGCGCGCAGGGTGCGAGTGCCGAACGCGGTCACGCCCGTGAGCCGCACGAAATCCCCGACGTCCTGCGCGCGAGGCGGACTCACGTAGGGCACGGCCATCGCATCCAGAATGGCCGGCACGGCGCGGCCCATCGGCACTTGCGCCGCGTTCCACTCCGACTCGTCGCCGCGCATGCTCACGATCATCAGCGCCGGAATCTGATACGGCAGAAAGAGCGAGGTGATGGCGTTCAGGGAATTCCCGAGCCCGCTCGACTGAAACATCAGGGCCGGCGACGCGCCGGCCAGATACAACCCTGCCGCGATCCCGAACGCCTCCTCTTCACGCGTCGCGAGGATCAGCCGGACATCGGGAAAACGTTCGGCGAACTCCTTCAGCACGTGCGAGAGCGGATTGTCCGGCACGTACACAACGTGGCGGCAGCCGGCGGCGTGCACGCCCGCGCAGGCGCCGGACGCCCACGATGGAGTGGCGCTCGAAATGACAGACACAATTTGTGAGTCTATCCGATGCGCTCATCGCCCGCCACGGCGCGGAGCACATCGTCGAGCGCGAGCACGCCCTCGAGTCGCCGTGGATCCGCACGGTGGACCACGGGAACGAACGGACGGCCCCGCAGTGTGCGCAGCGCGATCTCGAGCGATTGATCCGGATAGAGATAAGGCCGCTCGATTGGCGCGACGAACGATCCAAGCGCGGCATCGCCGGACGCCGTGGATCCGAGTGCGAGCAGCTGGTCTCGCGAGACGCCGCCCCATGATGCATCGCCGAGCTCGACGAGGAAATAGTCGGCGGTCACGTCGCTGACGCGCGCAACGCTCGCGCTGAGCGATTCGGCGCCGCTCAGCATGGCGCCGGTGGCCGGGCGCATCGCGTCCTCGACCGACTGGACGGCGAACTCGCGCTCCTCCTCCATCGACGGCAGCTCGGTGCCGTCCTGGCGCGCGAGCAGATCGAAGAGCGAGTGCGCCTGAAAGCGCCGCGATACGAAATACGCGATCGTGTTCGAGATCATGACCGGCAGGATGATCGAGTAGTTGCCGCTGATTTCGACGATCATGAAGACCGACGTCATCGGGGCGCGGAGGCTCCCCGCAAAGAGCGTCCCCATGCCGACGAGGACATATGCCCCGATCGGTCCGGTGATTTGGGGCGCCACCAGCCGCTCGACGCCGCAGACCGCGCCGCCGAGCATGGCGCCGATGAACAACGTCGGAGCGAACAGGCCGCCCGGCGTCCCGCTCACAAACGACGCCGTCGTCGCGACGACCTTCAGCACGCAGAGCGCGGCAAGCGTCCGCCAGCCGTACTGATCGTGCATGGCCTGATCGATGTACTCGTATCCCGCGCCCATCACCTGGGGAAACCTGAGGCCGATCAGCGCGACGAGAAGCGCCGCCACCGCCGGCTGCAGGTACCACGTCCAGGGCGGCAGCGCCCGCAGCCGGGGCCGGAGCGCGGCGATCGCCTTCACGAATACGAGCGACACGCCGCCGCCGAGCAGGCCGAGGGCCGCATAAGCAATCAGTTCCGCGCCGTGGACGAGGTGATACGGCGGGACGCGGAACAGCGGTTCGTCGCCGAGAAACCATTGTTCGGTCACGACGCTCGCGACCGCGGACAACACGACCGCTCCGAGCACGCCAGCGGTCCACCGGCCGATGACCTCTTCGATGACGAAGAGCACGGCGGTGATCGGCGAGTTGAAGGCGGCGGCGAGCCCCGCCGCGGCGCCGATCGGCGCGATGTAGCGCAGGCGGTCGCGCGAGAGCTTGAGACGCCGGCCCATCGCCGACGCGATGCCCGCGCCGATCTGCAGCGAGGGATCTTCCGGCCCGAGCGACTGGCCGCTGCCGATCGCGATCGCGCTGGTCGCGAACTTACCGATCACCGTGCGGAATGCGATGTATCCGTCGTAGATGTACAGCGCGGCCTTCGTCTGGTTCACGCCGCTGCCGCGAACGGCGGGAAAGACGAGCACGACGAGCGCGGCGACCACCAGCCCGGCGACGACCGGCACGAGCGGCACGCGGGGAAAGGACGGCGTGAGGGCCGACCCGAGCAGCACGAGCCGCATCCACTCGATCGCCATCCGGAAACACACGACGGCGAGCCCCGAGTAGACGCCGATCAGAATCGCGACCACGAGGAAGAACTGCTCCTCGCCGAGGGAAAACCCGGACGTAATCGAGAACGAGCGCTTCGATTTCGTCACGACGAGCGCCGCTGTTTGAGCACGAGCCGAAGCGCCGCGTCGTCGATGCCGCCGGGTGCGCAGCCGCCGGTCGCTGCTTCGATGTCGGTCACAAGAGCTATGGTCTCGTCCACCGCGTCTGCATCGTGGGCGAGAATGCTTTCCGTCGTTTTCGGCTCGGCAGCCGTGACGCGCGCGCGCAGGTCTGGAAGCGCGTCAGCAGGACATTGGTCCAGAGAGACCTGCGCGATGCGGAAGGCGTCGACGACGCGGCGAACGCGTCCCCTCGAGGAGATGCCGCGCGCGAACGGATCGATCGCGAGAATGCGCGTGCTCAGGTTCCGAATGCGCTCGTGCTCGGCGTCGAGCGGCGCGAGCTTCGCCGCACGGTCGAAGTACCGGGCGGCCATCTGGTAGTCGGCCTGCGAGAACGACGCCTCGCCGGCGAGTTGAAGCGCGCGCGCGTTCCCCGGGCTCAACGTGAGCGCCTTGTCGAGCAGCGCTTCGGCGCGTTGGGAGGATCCGGTCTTGAGCAGGAGCGCGGCCGTGTCGGTCATGAGGGCGGGGTCGGGGGGCAGCTCGTCAACCAGCGCAATCAGCTCGGCCTGCGCCTTCGTGCCGTCGCCTTTGCCGATCAGGTATCTCGCGAGCTCGAATCTCGCATTCCGCCTCGATGCCGTCCCGTCCTGCCCCCATACGCCGTCAATCGCGCCGTGAAAAAAGCGCACGGCTTCGCTCGTATCGCCCTTGGCGGCGGCGATGCGGCCGAGCTCGAGGTTCACGACCGCGTCCGCCGGCAATTCAGCCCAGAGCGCCAGCAGTTGACCGCGAGCCTGATCCGGATGTTTGTCGGCGACGAGCGCCTCGGCGAGCTGAAGACGGTACGCGTTGCTGTCGCGCGTGTACTCCTGTGCGGAGCGATACTCGTCCGCGGCGCGGCCGGCGCGCCCGGCCTTCAGGTCGCGATCGCCACGAGCGGCCCAGTCGACCGCGATCTGCTGCCGTCGAGCCCGCGCGCCGTTGACCAGCGCGCTGACGCCGCCGAAAAAGGGAACCAGGCTGAGGACCGTCACGATAAACACCGTCCGTCGACGCTGGAACGCCTCCACTCAGCTATTTTGACAGAGAGCCGGGGCGAAGACCCCGCGCCTGTGGCCGGGCTGGATAATCATGTACGGCGTGACCACGTCGGTCCGGTGCGATCGGGAACGTCGAGCGCGGTGAACACGCCGACCGGCTCCACGTGCGCGACGAGCTCGCTGCGCAGCGCTTCCAGTTTGGTCATCTCGTCGCTGCTGAACGATCGGTGCTGCTCGTAGACGAGCATTTCGCTCCAGTACTCGACCACGACGTAACGGGCGTCGCGATTCTGATCGCGAAGGAATGAGGTCCCGAGGTACGAGCGACTGTGGCGGTTCACCGCCGTCCACTCGCCGTCTGCGCCGTAGAAGCGCTCGAAGTCGGCTTCGCGTCCCGTTTTCACGTCGAACTGCCACATGACCGCGATCATGAGAGCGGTGCCTCGATATCTGCGGCCCCGCAGGCCGCGTTCACAACGTCCGCCGAAAGAGCTTCGTCGCGGCCGTCATCGCGATCAGCGAAAACAGCAGCAGATACGCCAGGTCGGGCCAGATCGCTTCAAAGCCGGTGTTCTTGAGCAGCAGGCTCTTGAACGCGTGCACGGCATATGTGAACGGATCGACCGCCGCAATCGCCTGCATCCATTGCGGGAATCCCTGCTGCGGGTACACAGCGCCGCTCGGAAAGTACAGCAGCGTATTCAGGACGCCGAAGGTCGCGCGGGGGACGAGCGGATCGTTGACGCGGACCATGAGCAGGAACATCAAGCTGATGAGCGCGAAGGCCGTCACGACGATGACGACAATCAGGCGGATCAAGCGCATGACGTCGAACGGATTCGGAATGCCGGCAATGAGCGACCCGACGATCATCAGCGCCATCCCGGAGATCACGGCTTTCACCGTCCCCGAAATGTTGAAGCCGGCGATCAGCTCGAGCTTCGTGATCGGCGTCACGAGGTAGCCCTCGTGCAGGCCGCGCGCCTTATCGTCGATGAAGATGATGCCGCCGCCAATCATCACCATCATGAAGATCGACATCACGATCGAGCCCGGCAGCAGGTACTGCACGTACGGCACGTACGGATACACTTCGACGACGTCGAGCGTCGCCTGGCCCGGCACGCGCGCGGGCGACGGCGGGTCGTTGTACGCCGACATCATGCTGTTCACCGTGCCGACGAGCGTCGCCGACACGAAGTTGTCGGTGTTGTCCTCGATGAGCGCGACGCGAGGCTGATTACGCTCGAGGACGCGACGCGAGAACTCCGGCGGAATCGTCAGCACGCCGTTGATGCGGCCGTTTCGAAGGTCGGCGAGGGCGTGCCCCTGATCTGCGTACTCGACGGTCTCAAAGGTGCGCGCGCCGGCCGCGACCGCCGAGCACAGCTCACGAACCTTGATCGCCGGCACGCCATGGTCCTGATCGACGACGCCGACTTTCAGGTGCTTCACGTTGCCGCCGAACGCGTAGCCGAGGATGACGAGCTGGACGACCGGAAAGATCATCGAGATGACGATCAGCGTCGGGCTCCTGCGAAACCGGCGAAGCTCGCGTTCGATGATGGCCCAGGTACGTTGCACGTTACTGCCTCCGCGGCATCATGAATCCCCGGTCCATGGCGGAGGGCTCCTGCAGCGCGTCCCGCAGCGCCCGCCCGGTATAGTGCACGAACACATCGTCGAGCGTCGTGCTCTGCACGGACAAGGACTGAATGCCGACGCCGCTGTGCGCGGCGAGCTCCATCATGGCCATTGTCGTGGCCGGCCCGTTCTGGGACGCGATCCGGAAGAGATGATCCTCCCCGGCGACGCTCTCGACATCCGGAAGGCGCGCGAGACGCTCGCGCCAGTCCGGCGGTTCGCCGCTGAAGCTCAGCTCGAGAACGTTCCGCCCGGGAATCGACGCCTTGAGCTTCAAGGGCGAGTCGAGCGCCTTCAGCTCGCCGTGATCCACGATCGCGATCTGATCGCAGAGCTTGTCGGCTTCGTCCATGTAGTGTGTCGTGATGAGAATCGTCAGATCGCGATCGGCTTTGATTTTCTGGAGCATCTCCCAGACGTTCACGCGGGAGACGGGGTCGAGGCCGGTCGTCGGCTCGTCGAGAAAAAAGATGCGCGGCTCGTGCACCAGGCCGCGTGCGATCTCGACGCGCCGCCGCATGCCGCCCGAGAGGTTCTTCACCTGCTTGTCGGCCCACTGCGTCAGCTCGACCGAGGCGAGGAGCTCGCGGATCAGGCGAGCGCGCTTCTCGCGAGGAACGCCGTACAGTTTCGCGAAGATGATCAGGTTTTCCTCGACGCTCAACTCGAGATCGCTCGTCATCGCCTGCGGGATCACGCCGATCGACTGCCGAACGCCGTCGGCCTGTTTTACGACGTCGAATCCGTTGACGACAGCCGTCCCTGACGTCGGCGTCAGGAGGGTCGTGAGCATCCGGATCAGCGTCGATTTCCCCGCGCCGTTGGGGCCGAGGAGGCCGAAGATCTCCCCCTTCGCCACCTGGAAGGTGATGCCCTTGACGGCGGTGAATTCGCCGAACGTCTTGACGATGTTCTGAACGTCGATCGCTGGCATAGCAAACGGCAAGACTGCGCGACCGCAGCCGCCTTCCTGGAAGTGAGCTTACTTGACCGGCAGGAGCACGTACGCGGTCATGCCGACGGCGAGCCGCCGATCTTTATTGTCGCACCGCAGCCTCACTTCGAATGTCTTGATGTCGCGCTTCGTGCGGCTGACGTCGCGCTGTGTGGCGAAGGTCGCATCGACGCCGCGGTAAAACACGGTGCCGGCGCGCTCGTCGCCCGACGGCAGCCGCACGGTCATCTTGTCGCCGATCCGTACGCGGTCGATGTACGTTTCTTCGACGTCGGCGCGCACCCACAGGTCGTCGGGGTTGATCAGCGTGGCGACCGGCTGGCCCGCCGTCACGACTTCCCCCACCCGGACCGGCCGCACGTCGACGATGCCGTCGATCGGCGCGTGAAGCTCCGTGTATGTCAGCCGTACGTCAGCTTTCGTTTTCTGCGCGGCGGCGGCCGCCTCCTGATGGCGGATCGCCTCGAGCTGGCTGCGTCGCATCTTGTTCTGCTCGGCATTCGATTCCGCGAGCGCCACCGCGGCCCGCGCCGCGTCGGCCTGCTTTTTCACGGAATCGAGCTTCGCCTGCGCGCCTTGAAACGTCGTCCGCGCCTGGTCGAGCTCTTGCGGCGAGACGACGTTCTGCTTCGCGAGATTCTGTGTGCGTTCGAAGATCGCTCGGGCGTTTTCGAGTTCCGAGGCGGCGGCGGCCTGCTGAGCCTCGGTCGAGGCGACGGTCGCTTCCGCCTGGCGGATCTGCTCGGTTGTCTGCTGCTCCTGATACCGCAGCGCTGCCACCGACTGATTCACCTGGTCGTTGAGGCCCTGCGCGTTCTGCGAGTAGTACGAAATATCCGCGCGCAGCTCGTCGGGGGCAATCACGGCGACGAGCTGATCCTTCTTCACCGTGTCGCCTTCGGTGACGAGCAACTGGGTGATCTGCCCGCCGATTTGCGGGCTGATCACGACATCGTTCGTGGTCACGATTCCGGTGAGCACGAGCGCGCTCGGCTTCTGGTTGACGTAGTAATAGACGCCGGCACCGAGCGCAACGACAACAACCAACAGGAGGATTCTTCGTAGAATGGCGGGCACGGAGTGATCGTCAGAAGCGAATGCCGATGCCGAGGCCCGCGCGACTCAGGTTGATGCCCTGATCCGGGGCGAAGATGCGCCCGTACCGAAACTGAAAATCGACGATCACACGCTGCCAGATCGGATAGACGACCCCGCCGCCAAGCGTCATCATCGGCCTGCTGAACGATCCCGACAGATCGCTGCCAAGAACGACGCCGAGTTGTGACAGGTTCGCGGTCACGTCGTTTCCGCCGACGGTGAACTTCACGTTCTGCGTGACTTTCGCGGCCCCAAACCCGCCGAGCACATACGGCTGCAGCTTGCTGTCGGCAATCGGAAACAGGTAACGGACGCCGCCGATACCAAACGTCGCCGGCTCTTTCACGGAAAAGCTGACGCCGCTTTGCGTCTGCGAAAGAGCGCTCGCGATGAGGACCGCCCCCGCGCCCAGATCCGGCGTCGAGACGTCGCGCGCGGAGCCGATTTCGAAGAACACCTGTAGATTCTGCTGAACCGTGATCCCCACTTCGCCGCCGAACGACTGGCTCGTGACGTTGCCGAACGCCGACTGCGCGTTCAGCTCCACGTACCCTCTGGGATCCGGAGGCGGTGGCGCCGGGGCCGCGCTTGCCTGGGCGAACGATGCCGCCGGAAGCAGGGCGAACGCGATGGTCCAGGCCATGAAACGACGCCTCCGGCCGGATCCGCGCATCAATCTCGACTCGTTGTGCATCCCGAAAGTATACCTTCGAGACGCGAAGGCGCGGATGATGCGCAACTTTTTGGGAGGACTGCCGGCGAGGCGCAGCGCCGCTCGCTAGATCCGGTTCGGGAGAAGGCGTGCCGCCAACGCGCGGATCAGGACTTGTTTCCTCGTGGAGCGCCGCGAGGCGCCGCCGCGCGCTTTGCGCTGCGCGCACGCGAGCGGCCGATCAACTCGTCGACGAGCAACTGCTCGTGGTCCGACCGCGTTTTCAGATAGCACTCGATCGCGTCGGTGATCAGGCGCCACTGCGGCCGCGCGTTGATGACGCTGAGGGCCTGCAGCTTCGCTTTGACGTCCGCCGGCAGCCGAATACTGAGTTGCGGATAGTCCTTCACTCTTTCTCCCGCCCGCGCTCCGGCTGGCGGTCTTCCGATTCGTCGTCGTTCTTTGGGCGCCTTGGGTGCCATCGTTGCGATATCGCCGTGTTGTACCTATTGCTGTGTTTGTGCTATCAACAATTCGCCGTTATAATCCGGCGGCAGACGCGTGGCGCAGATGTCAAAGAAAACGGCTGTGGCGGGGAAAGCGCAAAAGCGACGACCCGGCCGTGGCCGGCCTCCCGTTCACAGTGAAACATGGTCCAAGGTGTCGGTCGTGCTGTTCGATCGCCAGATCGTGCACCTCGACCGGCTGGCGACCGACATCCGCGGGAGGAGTGGGAAAGTCCTGAACCGCGCCGAGATCATCCGCGCGCTGATCGACGGCCTGATCGACAGCAAGATGGACATCACCGCCACCGGATCAGAAGCCGAACTGCGCGCGCGCATCGCGCGTCGCCTCGGGCCCCCCTTCCGTTAGCGGGCATTCTAGCATTTCGGTAATTAATTCCACACCTTATTTCGCCGGAGTTGCCACGGCGGCATGCGGGAGCGCGAGCATTCGTCGTCGTGCTTCGGGGGACTGCCGCCGTTATACGACAGCGCCGAGGGAAAAGTCCAGACGCCTCTTCGCGACAAGACAGTGACGGGACGCAGCAAATGCAGACACGCACCGCGCGAGCGAATCTGATATGGTCTGGTGCGGAGAAACGCTGTGACTGATCAGGAACGGCAGAACGCCGAAGAGCTCATTAGCCGCCTCGAGCTGGCGGTCGGTCAGATTTTTCCGCGCGACGGCGGCAACGCCGCGCTTCTTACCACGATGATCCAGACGCTCAACGGACTGCGCAGTCTGCTCGGAATCGTTCGCCCTCATTGACGATCGGCCGCTAACGGCGCGCCGCGCCGACAGCCGGGCTCGCTACGAACGCACCTCTACTTCGGGGTCGCGCACCTGAAAGCCGGCGGTGAGCGCGAGCGTGATCAGCAGAAAGGCGGCGGCGGAAAGATACGGCGTCGACTCGCCGAACCGATCGAGCGACGCGTTCCCCCACACTGGCCCGACCGTTCGGCCGAGGCTCTCTACCGCGCTCGCCGCGCCCTGCACACGCCCCTGTTCGTCCTCCCTCGCCACGCGGCTGACGAGGCTCGCGACGGTCGGATGGCCAAAGCCGATGCCGAAGGCGAGCGGCACCAGCGTGATCATGAACAGCACGACGGTGTGAGACAGCGCCGCCGCCACGAGGCCGAACGCGCCAAAGATCAGCCCGTACCGGAAGGTCGTCCGATCCCCGAGTCGGTGCACGATCGGGCGAATGAGGCCGCCCTGGATGATCGCGCCGAGAACACCGAACGCGCTGAACACGTAACCGGTTTCGGACGCGTCGAACGCGAATCGACGCGATGCGAACAGCGCAAACGTCGTCTGAAAGATCGAAAACGCGAACCAGTACACGAAGTCGATCACGAGCATGCGGCCGACGCCGGCGCGGCGCAGCAATCCCGGAAGGTGACGGAACGGATTGCCGACGCCGGCGTGCGCCCGATGAACCGTCTCGGGCAGCCACAGCCACGCCATCGTCGTCGCCACGAGCGTAATCGCGGCCGCCGCCCAGATCGGCGCGGTGTAGCTCACTTTCACCAGCACACCGCTCAGGGCCGGCCCGAAAATAAACCCGAGACCGAATGCCGCGCCGATGAGCCCGTAGGCGCGCGCGCGATCCTTCGGCGCGGTGATGTCGGCGACATATGCGCGAGCCGTCGAGATATTGCCGCCCGACAGGCCGTCGACGATGCGCGCGAGGAACAACATCGTGATCGAATGCGCAAGCGCGAGCATCACGAAGCTGACGACGGTCCCGAGAAGGCTGAAAATGAGGACGGGCCGACGCCCGTATCTGTCGGACCAGTCGCCGAGCGCCGGCGCGGCGACGAGCTGACAGACCGAGAACACCGCAAACAGCAGACCGATGACGAGCGCCGAGGCGCCGAATTTCTCCGCGTAAAACGGGAGGAGCGGGATGATGATGCCGAACCCCACCAGGTTCACGAAGATGGTGAGGAAAATGATGAGGAGAGGGCGGGTCACAGATTCTCCGTCATTTTATATACAATCAGCCGCAACTAGTTATCGCGCGGTCGCTCCGACAAATGCGGCGAGGTGAACTCATGCAGCGGGTTCCGATCGTGATGACGGTGGTGCTGACGGTGTGCGGCGTCGCGGTGAGCGCCGGCCAGGAGCCGACGCGCGTCGAGACGCCGCACGAGACCATGCGCCCCGAGATCGTGGGCACGCACGGCATCGTCGCCGCCGGTCGGCATCTTTCGGTCGGCGCGGGCATGCAGATCCTCCGTCAGGGCGGCAATGCCATCGACGCCGGCGTCGCGACCGTCTTCGCCGCGTCGGTTGTCGAAATATCCCACTTCGGGTTCGGTGGTGAAGCGCCTGCGATCATCTACGACGCAAAGTCGCACGAGGTGATCGTCGTCAGCGGACAAGGACCTGCGCCACGCGCCGCAACCCCGGCGCTGTTTCAGAAACAAGGCCGCGTTCCGGGAAACGGCCCCCTCGGCGCGACGATTCCGGCGATGGTCGACGCGATGGCGATCGCGCTCGAGGCGAAGGGGACCATGCGGCTCGAGCAGGTGATGCAGCCGGCCATCGAGCTTGCCGACGGCTTCCCGATGTACGCCTTCCTCCGTAATTTTCTGGTCAGCGAACGCAAGGCCACCGAGCAGTACCGAGTGGTCCGCACGAACCTACTACCCCAATGGCCGCGTCCCCGACGTCGGCGAGATCTTCCGCCAGCCGAACCTCGCGCGGACGATGCGTGCGATTGTCTCCGCCGAAAAGGCGAGCTTCGCCAAGGAGCACGACCGCGTCAAGGCGATCCACGCGGGCCGAGACGCCTTCTACACAGGCGATATCGCCCGCCGCATCGCCGACGCCGATCACGCCGCCGGCGGCGTTTTTACGTACGACGACCTCGCGACCTACCACGGCGCCATCGAGAAGCCGACGACGACGAATTTCCACGGATACGACGTCTACAAGGCCGGCGCGTGGAATCAGGGGCCGGTGCTGCTCGAGACGCTGAACATTCTCGAAGGCGTCGACTTGAAATCGATGGGGGCCGGCTCGGCCAGCTATCTGCACACTGTCGACGAAGCGATCAAGCTCGCGTACGACGACCGCAACGCCTTCCTCGGCGATCCTCGATTCGTGCAGGTGCCCATGGCGGGGCTCCTCTCCAAGCCGTACGCGGCCGCGCGCCGCGCGCTCATCGGCGAGCGCGCGTCGCTCGAACACCGCGTCGGCGATCCGTTCGCCTTCGACTCGAGCATGACGCCGCCCGCCATCCGGTACGCGCCGCACTCGCAGGGAACAAAAACGCCCGCCGCAATCGGCGACACGACGTGCGTCGACGTCGTCGACAAGGACGGGAACCTTTTCAGCGCCACGCCAAGCTCCGGCTGGCTGCTCGGCGGCGCCTTCGTGGCGGGCGATACCGGGGTTCCGCTGTCCAACCGCATGCAGGTGTTCGATCTCGATCCGGCGAGCCCGAACGTGCTCGCCGGCGGCAAGCGGCCGCGCACGACGTTGACGCCGACCATCGTGCTGCAGAACGGCAAACCGTTCCTCGCCACGAGTACGCCAGGAGGCGACAGCCAGGATCAGCAGTTGCTGAACGTGTTGCTGAACGTGTTCGTCTTCGGCATGGATATTCAGCAGGCGATCGAGATGCCGAGGATCAACTCCCTGCACCCGTTCAGCTCGTTCGACAGCCACGAAAGCGCGCCGGGCGTCCTCGAAATCGAAGATCGCATTCCCGCGCGCGTGCGGGACGATTTGACGGCGCGCGGTCACAAGCTCAAAGTGCTCGGCCCGTATGCCATGAGCACCGGCGTGGTGGCGGTTGGCGTCAATCCGGCGAGCGGCACGCTTCGCGGCGGCGCCGATCCCCGCCGGGAGCGCTATATCTTCGGATGGTAAGCGGTCATCGGTCATACCGACCGTGACGGCTACGGTGCGATCGTCTGGTGAGAGCGCCGACGCCTCAGTTGCACGCCGACAGCTGGCGTGGCTGTCGGCGGCGATGTTCCTCGGCATGACGCTGTGGTTTTCCGCGACGGCTGCCACTGCACAGATCGTCGCCGAGTTCCGGCTCACCTCCGCGGAGGGCGCTTGGCTGACCATGGCCGTCCAGGGTGGGTTCGTCATCGGAACGCTGGCCTCGGCGATCCTCAATCTGCCAGACGTCATCAACCCGCGGCGGCTGTTCGCAGCAGGATGCATCTGCGGCGCGGCCGCGAACGCGGGGCTCGTCGGCGCGCCGACGCCTCTCGCGCTCATTGCGCTCCGTGTCGCGACCGGCGTCTCGCTCGCGTGGGTTTATCCCCCGGGAATGAAGATCGCCGCCGGCTGGTTCAAGGAGCGGCGCGGCGCCGCCCTCGGCGTGCTCATCGGCGCGCTGACGATCGGGTCGGCCTTTCCACATCTTCTCGCCGCCGGTTCTGCTCATGTGCCGTGGCGCGTGTTGATGCTGATGGCATCCGCGCTCGCAATTGTCGGCGGCGGGGTCGTGCAAACATTCGTCGGCGACGGACCGTATGTCGCGACGAGCGCCCCGTTTCGGCCTGACGCGGTCCTGCGGGTGTTCGCGGATCGCGGCACCCGCCTCGCCACACTCGGGTACCTCGGGCACATGTGGGAGCTGTACGCCGTGTGGACCTGGATCGCGGCGTTCGCCACGGCGAGCCTGTATCCGGCGCTCGCAGCGGCCGTGACGCCAAGTTCACGGACGGGATCGGCGATCGCGTTCCTGATGATTGCGAGCGGCGCGGCCGGCTCCGCGATTGCGGGCCGGTGGGCGGATGAGATCGGAAAATCGCGCGTGGCGCGCTGGGCCATGATCGTGAGTGGCGCGTGCGCGGCCGGCACCTCTCTCATATTTCGCGCGCCGGCGCCGATCCTTGCCGCGTTTGCGATCGTCTGGGGCGTGGCGGTCGTCGCCGATTCCGCGCAGCTCTCCGCGCTCGTCGCCCAGTACAGCCCGCGCGATCAGGTCGGAACCGCTTTGACGATCCAGACCTGCGCCGGCTTCTTGCTGACGATGGGATCGATCCGGCTGCTGCCGGTGCTCGCGCATGCCGTCGGCTGGCAGTGGACCTTCCTCGCGCTCGTCCCCGGCCCCGCGCTCGGCGCCGTCGCGCTCATCGGCTTGGATGATCGCGAGGGGCAAAAACTGAGAACTGAGAACTGAGAACTTCTGCCAATCTCACTGATGTGTCGATCGGCTTCCCCGCGCGTGGGCCCAGGTTGTCGCGCGCCGGCGCATGATCGAGGTTTCCGACGCGGACGCCGGTCTCGTACACCAGCTCCACGATTCGCGTCAGCTTGCCGAACTCGATCTTCCCCACCTCGTCGGTGTTCGCGTGGTAGTCGGGATGGAGTCCGGTGGTGAAGAAAATCACCGGGACGCCCTTGGCGGCGTAGCTGTAATGATCGCTGCGGTAATACAGCTGCTCGGGATCGGTCGGGTCGTTGAATTCGTAGTCCAGGGTGAGCGGCTTCGCGAACGCGTCGTTCGCGGCGCTGTTGATCGCATGCAGTTCCGAACTGATCCGGTCGGAGCCAACCAGGTACACAGTGTTGGCCTCGGACGCCTTGTCGTCGCGGTTCCGGCCGATCATGTCGATGTTCAGCTGGGCGACAATCTTGTCCATCGGCACCGTCGGATAATCGGCGAAGTAGCGCGAACCAAGCAGCCCGCGCTCCTCGCCCGCGTGCCACACGAACAGCAGCGACCGCTTGGGCCGATGCCCTTGCGCGAAAGCCTTTGCAAGCGCCATCAGCGCCACCGTTCCCGACCCATCGTCGTCGGCGCCGTTCCAGATGCGGTCGTCTTCGTGGCCGGGCGTGACGCGCCCCACGGCGCCAAGGCGGCGCGCGCCGTCCTCCCCTTTCACGACCTCGCCCTCGGCATAGCCCACGTGATCGTAGTGGGCACCGAACGCGACGTAGGTGTCCTTCAACTGCGGATCGGAGCCGTCGATCACGGCGACGACGTTCTGCGCGAGCTGGGTGCGGACGACCTGGTAGTCCGCGTCGATGTTGAAGGTGAGCGTCACGCCGTCGAGGCGGAACGACGGCAGGTCCTCTTGCTCGGACGCACGCCGTTTCAGCTCCTCGTAGGGAATCGAGCCGTGGCTGAAGAGAAATTCAAAGAATGCATCGCTCGCCGACACATTCGGAGGCAAAGGCGAATCCAGACGCTGCACGGTCGTGAAATCAGAAGAAGGCAGCGGAGTCCCGCGACCCGCGGGGCCTGCGACGCCCGGCCCGCCGGTACCACGCGCCTGGTCCACCTGCCCTTCCGGCCCCTCCCGCCCGTCCAGCCTCCTGGTTCCGGGCCGATGCTCGCGGCCGCGCCGAGTTGCTCGGTCGCGTAACGGCTCCGACCGGTCAACAGACGGCGATACGTCGCGTCGACGCCTCGCGGGCCCTGGGCGCCCAGCCAGACGACCGCGGCGTTTCTTACGTTCTTGCCGCGGAAGTCCATGTGGCCAGAGGCGGCCGCGTCGAGCCCATAGCCGGCGAATTCGACGCGGTCGACCGTGAAGGTCCGCTTGCCGCCGGCGTTCTTCGGAAAGGTAATCCCGTCACCGTCCGCGAACGTCCGGGAGGTGCCCGCAACGCGTACCGTCACCGTGGACCGGCTGGTCGTCTTGACGCCGAGCACGCGCACGGTCTGAAGGTAGGACCCGTGGTCGCCGGCCGGCCGCGCGCCCCACGCGTGAAGGTGGTCCTCGATGTAGGCGGCCGCGAGGCCGATACCGGTGGAATAGACGGCGCGCCCTTCGAGCTCATCCGAGGCGATGTAGGTGAGCCACTCCTTCAGGTCCTGGCTCTGGATCGCCGCCACGCCCGGGTTTGGCGCGGCGCCGAGGGGCACCGCGGCCAGGAGCGCACAGGTGAGGACGAGTGTCAGGAAGGGGTGACGGCGCATGGAAATCCTCCGAGGCCAAAAGCGTTACTATAATCCCCGCTTGCCACGAGCAGCCGACTTCGGGTAAGGTTTTTCGGACTGGATCGGCTGCCAGCGTGTTTTGCGCCCTACCTTGCGCGGATTTCTGCGCCCTTCTTGCCTACTAGGAGAGAGTTGATTGGCTGTCCGTCTGTTCGTCGGTAATTTGTCGTACGCCACCACTGAAGCGGACCTCCGCACGTACTTCGCGACGGTCGCGCCGCCTTCGCAGGTCGTGCTGCCGGTCGACCGGGAAACGGGACGGCCGCGCGGCTTCGCGTTCGTCGAGTTCTCCGATCGCGCGCAGGCGGAGCAAGCGATTCAGAAGTTCAACGGACAGCCGTTCAACGGGCGGCCCCTCGCGGTCAGCGAGGCGCGAGCGCGCGAGGACCGAGGGCCCGGCGGCCCGCGTCCCAGGCGGCGGCTTCGGCGGTCCGCGCCCAATGGGCGGGGGCGGCTTCGGCGGTCCACGGCCCGCGGGGAGCGGATTTGGCGGTCCACCGCGGCCATTCGATGCCGCCGGACCGAGCCCTGCGCGCAGCCGCAATTTCGGTCCCGACGCGAAGCCTCAGCGCGGCGGGAGCGCGAAGGCCAAAAAGAAGGACGCGGACAAACCGCGCGGTCCGATTCCCCTTAAGAATACCGGCCGCTCCTTCTCGCTCGACGGAGACGACTCGCTCGACGAGCCGTTGCCGGATATCGACGATATCGCGACGAGCAAGCCGCACGAGGAGACCGAGGACGAGGAATAGCGCGTCTGACTCGCAGCGCCGCGTGGCGGTTCGACTGGCGGCGCACGTGGACCACGGTGTGGTCGACCGACTTCGCCGCGCGATGGACGGCGCTCGTGGAACGCGGCGCCGCCTCCCCCTATCATGAGCCGGCCATCGTCCGGGCGTGGGCCGAAACGCACGGCCACGCCATCGGCGCGGAGCCGCTGATCGGCATTGCGAGCCACCCGGACGGTCCCCAAGTACCTCCTGATCTTCGTCATCACGCGCGATCGAGGTCGGTACGTGGCTCGTCGCGCGCTGTCGGCCGCCGGCGACAGTTTCTTTGCCTATCACGATCCGCTCGTCGCGGACGGCGATGTCGCACGCATTGACTGGCCGGGGTTCTGGACGCAGGTTCGAGAGTCTGTCTCGGCCGAATGCGACCACGTCCTCATCCGACTGGTCCACGGGACGTTTGCCCACGGGCCGCTTTCGGAACCGACCGATGCGCCCAGCCCGATCCTCGATCTCTCACACTGCGCAAGCATGGACGCCGTCCTTGCCCGATGCTCGGGCGAACATCGCAAAGACATTCGTCGGCAGTCGCGCCGTTTGGCGGCGGACGTCGGACCATTGACGTTGTGGGTCGCGGGAACAGATCAGGGACCGGAGGCCGCCGACGATTTCCGATCGCGCTTTCTGGAGACGTACAGAAGCGCCTGGAGCGGCCGCTCGACGGGCAACATGTTCGATCGCGCAGGCGTCACGCCGTTCGCCGAGCGCATCGTCGAAGAGGGTGTGCCCGCGGGATGGGCGAAGTACATGGTGTTGCGTGCCGGCCCGCGTCGAGTCGCGTGGCATCTCGGATTCGAGCATCGAGGCTCGTGGTACTGGTGGATACCAACGCACGACGCGGCGCTTCGCGCCTATTCGCCAGGCCGCCTGCTGCTCGCGCTCGCCATCGAATACGCACTCAGCCACGGGATCACGCACGTGCATTTCCTGACAGGCGAATCGGGCTACAAACTCGAATGGCGCCCGGAGCGCATCGGTCTGCGCGCGCTCCGCTGGTACTCCCCGACGATCAAAGGAAAAATTCTGGAACAATACGACCGGCGCCAGCGCGTCCGTCGTGAACGGGGACGCGTTACGGCACGAACCGCCGTGTGACGAAGAACGCGTAGCCGCCTTGCGTCGGCGCCGGCACCAACGTCCACGTCGTGGGGCCGTGCTGCGTGACCGTACAGGCCGGCGATCGTCCCCACCGTCGCGCCAAAGACGACATCGCTCGCGTAGTGCACATTGTCGTGCAGCCGCGACGACGCGACGTAGCCGGCGATCAGATAACCGAGCGCCGCGCGTTTCCAGCCGAGGTGCCGCTCGATCACCGTCGCTGCGGCAAAGGTCACCGCCGAGTGCCCCGACGGAAACGACTGGTGGTTGCTGCCATCGGGCCGCTCGCGACCGACCGCGAACTTCAATGGTTCGATGATCGACTCGCCGATAATCTGCGCCCGTAGAAGGTCCATGCCGAGATGCGACGCTTTTGGCGCGTCGAACACTCTGCCGATCGCATACGTGCCGAGCGACAGCGCGACCTGTTCCGGCGTGTCGCCGTAATATTTCGCGGGCGCGTAGATATCGTTGACGAGCGTGTAATGGCTGCGCAGGTGCAGATTGAATGTCGGATCGAGCGGGTGCACCGCGAGCGCGACGCCGCCGCCCGCCAACGCGACGATCGCGTTGTCCACCGCCCACAAGTGCTTGTAGTCCTCGCCGAGATTTCTAAAGAGAGCGTGAATGCCGGTGTGTGCCGGTGTCGGCGGCTTTTTCTCTTCTGAGCTGGTCGGCTGAGCTTTCTCCTGCCCGTACACGACGCCGCCGGTGGTGAGGAACAGCGCCAGAAGGAAGGCCGTCAGCCGCATGGCAAAGATCGTTCAACATCAGTGCCAGTAGAATGTCGCGCATGATGCGTAACCTCAACACTCGTCGGCCCGGCCGACGGGCTTTCCTGAAAACGCTGCCGGCCGTGGCGGGTGCCGCGGTTGCCACCCAGGCGCAAGGCCGTGCGATCGCCTCAGCCGCCGCCGCCACACCCATTTCAAATGAAACGCTCGCGTGCGCCGAAGCGCTCTCGGGCGTGGCGTTCAGCGACGCCGAGCACGAGTTGATGACCGAGAACATCGGCGTGAACAGGGGCCACTACGACGCGCTCCGAGAGGTCGCGGTCGATTACGACGTCGAGCCGGCGTTCATGTTCAAGCCGATTGCGAAGGCGGCGCCGCCATCGGGACGCGCGACGCCGCTGGCGCCGCTGCGGATCGAGCGACCGGGCTTCGCATCGAGGCCCTCCGACGAGGACGTCGCGTTCCTGCCGCTGACCGGTCTCGCGTCGCTCGTCGAATCACGGAAGATATCGGCCACCGATCTCACCGAGTTGTATCTCTCGCGCCTCGAGCGCCACGCACCCGCGCTCGAATGTGTCGTCACGCTCACGGCGGATCTTGCGCGCGCGCAGGCGGCTGAAGCCGATCGCGAGATACGCGCCGGCCGCTACCGCGGGCCGCTGCACGGAATTCCCTACGGGATCAAAGATCTCTTTGCGACGAAAGGCATCCGCACGACGTGGGGCGCGAACCCCTACAAGGATCAAATTGCCCGCGTCGATGCGACGGCGGTCGAGCGGATGCGCGAGGCAGGCGCGGTGCTCGTGGCCAAGCTCACGAGCGGCGAACTGGCAATCGGCGACGTGTGGTTCGGCGGGAAAACCAGAAACCCGTGGGATCGCTCGCGCGGCTCGAGCGGCTCGTCGGCGGGGCCGGCGGCCGCGGCCGCGGCGGGGCTCGTCGGCGTCGCGATTGGCACCGAGACCGGCGGATCGATCATGTCCCCGGCGAACACGTGCGGCGTCGCCGGCCTGCGCCCGACCTACGGCCGCGCGAGCCGCTACGGCGTCATGACGCTGCGCTGGACGATGGACAAGATCGGACCGCTGGCGCGCGGCGTCGAGGACTGCGCCGTCGTGCTGAACGCGCTTTACGGACCCGACGGCCGCGATCGTACGGTCGCTGACGTGCCCTTCACGTGGAATCGGGATCGTCCGCTGTCCTCGCTGAAGATCGGGATCGTCGAACGCGAATTCGACGCGCGCGATAGCCGTGCGAACGCGTCGAACCGCGAGCGGCAGGCCGTACTGCGAACAGCGCTCGACGGGTTGACGGCGGCAGGAGCGCGGCTCGAGCCCGTGAAGCTGCCAGACCTGCCGGCGACGGCGATGTACGCGATTCTGAACGCGGAGGCCGGAGCCGCGTTCGACGATCTGGTTCGCGCCGGCCGCGTTGGCGAACTCACCGGCAAGGGCCCGAACGACCGCGCGAATCAGCTTCGCGTGTCGCGCTTCATTCCAGCGGTCGAGTACATACGGGCGCAGCGTGTGCGCGCGCTGCTTGGCGAGCAGATGGAGGATGTGATGGCGACGTGCGATGTGTTCGTCACGCCTTCGACGAGCACGAGCGTCACCGCGTGCAATCTCACCGGACACCCGGGACTGACGATCAACGCCGGCTTCGCCGAAGGCCTGCCCGTCGGCTTGATGGCAACGGGTCGGCTCTACGACGAGGCGACGCTGCTGGCGTTCGGGGTCGCGTTTGAAAACGCTCGAGGCGCGATCAGGGAGCGGCCCCGTTTGTGACCAACCCGTGGCTGTCCATGCTCGATGTCCTTCGGAAGGAGATTTCAGAGGACGATTTCCGGCGCTGGTTCGGCGCGACCGCGTACGCGAGCGACTCGGGCGATCAGATTACTGTTTGGGTGCCGAGTGAAGGCATACGCCGCCACATCGAGCTGCACTATTCCGATCGCATCAGCCGCGCACGCGATGCCGTCGGCCGGAGCGACGCCGTCGTGCGATTCGTGGTGGCCGGATTCGGCGACGACGACGAGGACGACTAGAGCTGCAGTCGTCTACATCCGCGATCACTTCGCGTCGGCATCATAGACGCGACGCATCGTCCGGGCCGGACGATTGTGGCTGGCGGCGGTCTGGACCGTCATCGTGAGCTGATGCTTCTCGGGATCGACAGCGTAGGTTTCGGTGATTTTTCCAGGACCGAGGCCGTCGATCTCGCTCACGAGCTTGCCGGCGTCCCACTTCGTCTTCCGCTCGATTTTCGTGTTGTCATCTTTCACTTTTTTGCCGTCAGGAGACAGCCGCGTCGTGCGGCCGTCCTGCGCCGTGAGCAAGATCATCGAGTCGGTTTGCGTAATCGTCAGGTGATCGGCGGGCGTCATGACGTCGTGGAGCGCCTCGCGCATGCGCGCCATATCTTCCGGATTGCCGCGGCCGCCGCCGCCCCTGCTCGCCGCCGCCGCGCATGCCGCCACCGCCAAAGCCGCCGCCGCGCCCGTACCCACCGCCGCCGCCATGGCGGTTTCCTCCCTGATCGTCGCCGCTGCCGCTGCCCCGCTCGCGAGACGGCGGCTGATCGCTGAGGTCCTTGTTGAGCGTCCAGGCGCCTTCAATCGGCGTGTCGGCCTGGATGCGGCTTTCGGCCGCGAGCCAGACGCCAACGAGCACGACGACGAAAGCGACGGCCGCGGTCGGCAACATCTCGCGAAGAACACTCACGGGAAACTCCTTGGCAGGCGCTGTGGGCATCAGGGCGATTATCAGCAGCGCGGGACCGCCGCCCGATGAAAAGAATGTGACACGGGCGGCTTCACGCCCGCGGGGCGGCGCCCGGGTTTAGCATTTCCTTGTGCAGAGTCACCGCTGGTACAAGAGCCTCTATTGGCGCATCGCGTTCGGCTTCGTCGCGTTCCTCGCGGCGATGCTCGTCGTGCAGGCGGTGATGTTCACGTGGGCCGTGTCGTATTCGGGCCGCACGCTGCCGGGAGAGTCGCCGCTGCGCCTCGGACAGACCGTGGCGCTCGATCTCGCCAACGCGCTTCAGCAGAACCCGCAGCTCGATCTCGCGAAATACGTGCACGATCAGTACGCGCAGTACACGCACCCGTTTTTCGTGATGATGACCGACGGCCGCTTCGTGACAAGCGGCAGCCGATCGTTTCCGGATGCGCTGATCCGAATGGCGAAAGCGCGGCTGGATCGACCCGCCGCCGGCCGGCCGCCGCGCGGCGATCGGCCGCCGGGCGAACGATTCGGTCGAGGCGTGCGGCCGCCGGGCGAACGGCCGCGATTTGGCGCGGCGCCGCCGCTCGTGGACGTGATCGAGGGTGTGCCCACGGCGTACCGCTTCGTCCGGCCGGCGCCGATTCTCGTCGCCGGCGAGCTCGCGGGCGTTGTCGTCGTTCCGCCGCAGGCGCCGTTTGGATTTCTTCTCGGCCGGTTCGCGCCGATCCTCGCGGCGGTCGCAGCCGGCGTATTGCTCGTCGGCGCGGTGCTCGCGACGGTCGTCGTATTCGGGCCCGCGCGGCGCCGCCTGCGCGCGCTCGAAACCGCGGCCCGAAAGCTCGGCGGCGGCGATTTGACCGCGCGAGCCCCCGATCGCGGCGGGGACGAGATTGCCGCCGTGGCGCACGCATTCAACGCGATGGCCGACGACCTCTCCGCGCGCGCGGCAGCGCTCGGCGAATCCGATCGCGTGCGGCGGCAGCTCCTCGCCGACGTGTCTCACGAGCTGACGACGCCGGTCACCGCGATGCGCGGATATCTCGAAACGCTGACCATGCCGGAGCTGACGCTCGATGCGGCGACGCGGGTCCGCTATCTGACGATCATCGGCGACGAAACGGCCCGACTCGAGCGGATCATCGGCGACCTGCTCGATCTCGCGCGCCTCGAAGGCGGCGGCGGGACGCTCAGGACCGAAGCCGTCTCTGTCGCGCAATTGTTCCAGCGCGTCGCGGCGCGCCACGGTCCGGCGCTCGACGCCGCCGGCGTGCGCATCAGCACGTCAATCGAGCCAGGCGCGGAATTTGTCATCGGCGACCGGGACCGGCTCGAGCAGGCGCTGCAGAATCTGGGGGCGAACGCGATCCGGTACGCGCCGGCCGGCTCGACGATTGCGCTCGCGGCGCGGAGCGCCGGCGAAGAGGCGGTCCTGTCGGTGTGCGATGAGGGCAGCGGGATCGATCCCGAGCACCTGCCCCACATCTTCGATCGGTTCTACAAGGCGGACGCGGCCCGAACGGGCGTGGCCGGCGGCAGCGGACTCGGGCTATCGATTGTGAAGGCGATTATCGAACGGCACGGCGGCCGCGTGTCCGTCGAGAGCCGCCCTGGCCGGACGGTTTTCACAATCGCGGGTCTGAAGATTCCCGCGTAGCGGCGTCAGGCGATCTTGCGTTCGGATTCGAGATCGGCGCTCTTCACTTCGTCGCGGATCCGGTCGCGCAGCCAGGTGACCGGCTGCGGCTGACGGGCCACGAAAGCCTGCCATTCCGCCTCGGATAACGTGATCGAGATGACGCGGTCGCGTTCGCTGCTCATGTCCCCTCCGAGCGCAAGGGTACATGCGGCCGACGTACAACGGAAATAGAATGATCGGATAGGACCTATCTCATTTGCTCATGGATCCGGTCGTCCCACCCGGCGTGCGGCGCCGCCGCCACCGCGGTGCGAGCCGGAATTTGCCGCGAACGACCTGAAACGCCTGCAGAAGCTCACGAATTGGCCGTGGCGTCCGGTTCGCCCGCGCATACACCCAGCCGGTCTCCCGCACCAGCTCGTGCCCCTCGACACGCGTGCAGAAAAACTGCCCGGCGTGCACCTCGCGAGCCACCGCCTGATACGGCACGATGCCGATGCCGAGCCCGGTCTTCACCATTGCCTTGATGATCTCGACGTTCTCCGTGTCCATCACGATGTTGGGCGTAATCTGCTCGGACAGGAAGAAGCGATCGATCACGAGCCGCGTGGCCGAGCCGCTCTCGAACAGCACGAATGCCAGCCCGTCGAGGTCGCGCGCCGTCACTCGCTTCCTGCGCGCGAGGGGATGGGCGGGCGTGGTGATGAAAAGCAGTTCTTCGCGCAGCACCGGGACCGTGACAAGATCCGATTCCTCGACGGGCAGCGTGAGAAGGCCGGCGTCGACGCGTCCGCTCCGGATCGCGTGGACCGACTGGCTGGCGGTCGCCACCGTCAGGCGGACGTCGAGCTGCGGGTGCACGCGCCGCAGGTGCTTCAGAAGCGGCGGAAACACATACAGGCAGACGGTCATGCCGCCGGCGAGTCGCAGCGTGCCACGGAGCTCGCGCGTGCGGTCGGTGATCGTCCCGACTGTTTCGCGGACGTCCTGAAACACGCGCTGGCCGAGCTGCACGAGGCTTTCGGCCGCGGGTGTCATCCGCACCTGGCGGCCGACGCGCAGAAACAACGGCTCGCCGAGCTCTTCTTCGAGAAGCAGGATCTGGCGGCTGATCGCCGACTGGGAGACATGCAGCTTGCGGCCGCACGCGGTGAAGGAGCCGGTTTCGGCAATCGCCTGAAGGATCTCGAGCTGACGCAGGTCCACGGTCCACGGGAGTATTGCAGAATCGCGGCATTGCAGAAAGGATCGGTGACATGGAAAACCAGGAGTTGTCGGATATCGCCGAGCGCGTCCGCCGCCCGAGCGATCGCGCGATCGGCGTGACGATGGCGATTGTGGCGGCGCTGCTCGCGGTGGTGACGATGATGGGCCACCGCCTACACACCGAGGAGGTCGTGCTGCAGACGAAGGCCGTGGACGGCTGGGCGTATTACCAAGCCAAGAACAGCCGCTTTCACATGTACGCGACCGACGCGAAGCTCGCGTCTCTCTTCGGCGCGAACGGCACGGCCACGGCGGCGGACTTTGTGAAGAAGGGCGACGAGGAAAGGCAGCAGGCGGAAGAAATCCGCGCACAGAACGAGCACCTGGACGACGAGACGCAGCAGGCCGCCCGTGGCGCGACGTTTTTCGACGCCGCGGAGATATGTCTCGAAGTGGCGATCGTGCTCTGCTCGATCGCGCTGCTGACCGGCAGGCGTGCCTTCTGGTTCGCGTCGTTCGCGGGCACGGCGGCCGGGATCGCGATCGCGGCGACGGCCTTCCTGCGCTGACGCGCCCGGCTACTCGTGCGGCCGCGCGCGCCGAAAGCTCACGCCGCGCGCTTCGGGACCCAGGCTGATGACGATGATGCCGCCGATCATGACGCTCGCGGCCAGCACGCCCATCGACTGCGAGTACGTGAAATGCTCGCCAAGGACGGATTCGAGATACGTGATGCTCGACGCGACGAGCACGCCGAGCTGATACGCAAATCCCGGGAAGAACCCGCGCAGGTGGCCGGGCGACAGCTCGTTGATGTGCGCCGGAATCACGCCCCACGCGCCCTGCACGAAGAACTGCATCAGGAACACGCCGACCGCGATGAGCGCCGTGTTCGGCGCCATGATCCACAGCGGCACGACGACGAGCGCGCAGAACGCGGCGATCACCATCGCTTTTTTCCTGCCGGCGCGATCCGAGTAGTAGCCGAACAGGAGGCCGCCGAGCACGGCGCCGACGTTCGCCAGCATCGTGAGATTCGCCGTGTCGCCTGGCGAATAGTGCCGCTGCGTCTGCAGAAAGGTCGGATAGAGATCCTGCGTTCCATGCGAGATGAAGTTCATCATCGCCATGAGCGCGACCAGATACAGAAAGCGCGGCCAGTGCTGGAGAATCGATCGCCGATACGTCGTCCAGTCGGTCTTGTGCTCGTGCCAGGCCTCCGATTCCTTGACCTTGGTCAGGATGAAGAGCGACAAGAGCATCGGCGCGCCGCCGAGGAAGAACATGACGCGCCAGGCATATTCAGGATGCGCCGCGTGGACCGGCACGTAGATGGCGCCGAAGGCGAGGGCCGCGAGGAAGTTGCCCATCGCGTAGCCCTCCTGCAGAAGTCCCGATAGCAATCCTCGCAATCGCGGCGATGCGTGTTCGAGCGCGAGCGACGCGCCGACACCCCATTCCCCGCCCATGCCGATGCCGAAGAGGAGCCGCAGGAACACGAAGGTCCCGTAGTTCGGCGCGAGCCCCGAGAGCACCGAGACGATCGCGTAGAAGAACACGTTGAGGATAAGCGGCAGCCGCCGGCCGAAACGATCGGCGAAGATGCCGAACAAGAACGCGCCGACCGGTCGCATCGCGAGCGACAGCGCGATCGTCGCGACGATCTTCGGCCGGGATTGCTCGAGCGGCATGCCCGGGAAGAACGTCTGCGCGACGTCGGTGAGGATGAAGCGTCAGGACGAAGAAATCGAAGGCGTCGAACGTCCAGCCGAGAAAACCGGCGAAGACCGCATTTCGTTGATTCGCACGCTCCGCCTTCGTCGTCGGTACGGAAGAGATCCCGAATGAATGGCCACGTCGCCAAAAAGCATACTGTAGGTCGCGAGGCCGCCTGAAACGCGCGCGCGTCGAGCGCGGCTTCAGCTGAGCGAGGCGCCGCGCACCGTGCGCGACGCTTCGGCCGAGCCGATCGCCAGCGCCACATATACACCGCCGGAGACGAAGAAGCCGACGAACCACGCGTAGTCGTAGAGCGGCTTCAAGCGCCGGAACGACGAGGCCGCCCCACGCCAGCGCGCAGCCGAGCGCGCGTCGCCGCGATCGCACGCGCAGTTCCAGCCGCGATAGACGCCGTCGTGCAGATACAGGTCCTCGAGCCGCAGCTCGCGCCGGCGCACGATCCAGTAGTCCGCGATGAGCACGCCGGCAATCGATCCGAGCCCGCCCGAGTAGCCGAGCAGCCACGTGAAGATGTAGCCGGACGGATCCGCGAGCAGCTTCCACGGCTGAATCGCGATGCCGAGGATGCCGGTGATGAGGCCGCCGGTCTTGAAGCCGATCAGCCGCGGAAACGCGTTGGCGAAATCGTTGGCCGGCGACACGACGTTGGCGGCGATGTTCACGGCGAGCGTCGCGACGACGACGGTGAACATCGAGATCGCGACGACGACCGGCGAGCTGAACTGGCCGACGAGCTGCACCGGATCCCAGATCGCCTGCGCCGTAGATGATCGCGGTCGCGCTCGTGATCATCACGCCCATCGCCGCGAACAGCGACATCGTCGTCGGCAGCGCGACGACCTGGCCGACGATCTGCTCGCGCTGGCTGCGGCCGAAGCGCGTGAAGTCGGGCATGTTGAGCGACAGCGTCGCCCAGAAGCCGATCATCGCGGTCAGCGACGGGACGAACACCGGCAGGAACTCGCCGAAGCGTGTGGAATTTGCCGGGCTGCGCCAGCAGCGGGCCGAGGCCGTTCGCCTTCGACACCGCCCACCAGAGCAGCGCGCCGGTCATGACGAGCACGAACGGCGCCGCCCAGTTCTCGACCTCGCGCAGCAGGTCCATGCCGCGGTAGATGATGAAGATGTTGAGGCCCCAGAACAGCAGGAACGACAGCCACTCGGTCGTCGTGTGGCCCGCGAAGCCCGGCGCCGAGCAGCGTCGGCCAGCCGGGCACGACCGTCTTGAAGATCGTTGCAGCGCTTCGCCGCCGATCCACGCCTGGATGCCGAACCAGCCGCAGGCGACGAGCGCGCGCATCAGCGCCGGCACGTTCGAGCCGAAGCGTGCCGTACGCCGCGCGCGCGAACACCGGAAACGGAATGCCGTACTTCGTGCCGGGATGCGAGTTCAGCAGGATCGGCGACGAGGACGATCGTGTTGCCGAGCAGGATCGTGACGAGCGCCTGCGACCAGTTCATGCCGGCGGCCATGCAGACCCGACGCGAGCATGTAGGTCGGGATGCAGTGCGCCATGCTGACCCACAGCGCGGCGTAGTTGTAGGTGGTCCAGGTGCGGCGTGCGAGCGGCACCGGCGCGAGGTCGTCGTTGTAGAGCGGGCTCGCCTCGACGCGCGCGTGTCGACGAGCTCGACGCGGCCGTCGGCCAGCCGCCGCTCGTTGGCAATCTGCTCCATGCGGGTGCGCTCGGTGAACATTCGCGCTGCAGCGATCGCCGCGGGCCTCGCGTCCAGCTCGTTACGACCAACCTGCGCTACAGCGGCGGCGATGTTCGCGGATTATACTGCTCGCGCCATGGCCGACACGACGATCCCCGACAACGCGCTCATGTCGTTCCTCGACGCGCTCGACAAAGCCAACGTGCGTGTCGCCGAGCAATTTCCGGGCGATTCCGCCGCCCGCCAGCCGGTGCACACCGTCTATGGCGGCGCGCACCTCTTCAAGGCCGACGCGGCGCGGAAGCTCGGCGCGATTGCGCTGCGCTCCCTGCGAGGAGCACGCGCCCGACCCGAAAACGCTCGCGGGCGTGATCGACGTGTCCGTGCCGCTGGCGGAACGCATCTATCCCGCGCGTCGTCGACAAGCTGACGCGCGAGCCGGTCGAAGACTTCCGGATCGATTTCGAGGACGGCTTCGGCAGCCGCCCGGACGACGAAGAAGATCGATTCGCCCAGACAGCGGCGGACGAAGTCGCCGCCGCGCTCGCTGCGAATGCGCTGCCGCCGGCATCGGCATCCGGATCAAGCCGCTCAACGAGGAGTGAAGCGGCGCAGCCTGCGGACCTTCGATCTGTTCCTGACACGGCTGCTGGATAAGACCGGCGGCACGCTGCCGCCAACTTCGTCGTCACGCTGCCGAAGATCACGACCGCCGCAGCAGGTGGCCGCGCTGGCCTCCGCCTGCGACGCGTTCGAGTACTGGCGGGACATCACGCAGGGAGCAGCTGAAATTCGAGCTGATGATCGAGACGACGCAGTCGATCTTCGCCGACGACGGCACGGTGGCCCTGCCGCGGCTCGTCGCCGAAGGCCGCGGGCGGATCGTCGCCGCGCATTTCGGCACCTACGACTACACGGCCGCCTGCAGCATCACGGCCGCGCATCAGCACATGCTGCATCCGGCGTGCGATTTCGCGAAGCACGTGATGCAGGTCGCGCTTGCCGGCACCGGCATTCATCTATCGGACGGCGCGACCAACATCATGCCGATCGGCTCTCGCGACGTCGTTCACCGCGCGTGGCGGCTGCATGCGGAGCACGTGCGCCACTCGCTCGTGACCGGCTTCTATCAGGGATGGGATCTGCATCCCGCGCAGCTGCCGACGCGCTACGCGGCGGTCTTTGCGTTCTTTCTCGAAGGCCTCGACGCGGCATCGGATCGCCTGAAGAACTTCGTCCAGAAAGCGGCGCAGGCGACGCTCGTCGGCGACGTGTTCGACGATGCGGCGACCGGCCAGGGGCTGCTGAACTATTTCCTGCGCGCCATGAACTGCGGCGCGATCACCGAAGCGGAAGCGGTCGAACGAAGCGGGCTCTCGGTCGAGGAACTGCGGACGAAATCGTTCGCGAAGATCCTCAGCGAACCGGCGGCGCCTCGGCTGACGCGTAGCCTTCGGCTTCGTAGCCGCCGCGGTAGTCCTTCTCGTCAGGCCGGCGGATCTGCGACTGAGCGACGACGCGATCGCGGCGAAGACCGACGAAGTCGCGAACGTTCGTCCAGCCGCGGTCGGCGTGCGCACTCGAGGAAGCGCGCCAGCCCTTCCGTGCAGCTCGCGGATGACGTTCGGGCCGATCGCGTGATCGAGCATCGCCGCCGTGCACACCTGCACCGTGCCGCACCCGAGCAGGAAGTAATTCAGCGCGTGCTCGAAAGTCGAAATGCCGCCGATGCCCGAGAAGCTCCTGTCGGGAAACGCCTGCGTGAGCTGCGACATCTTCGCGAGCGACAGCGGCAGGATCGCCGGACCGCCGAGTCCGCCCGTGGAGACGAGGCCGTCGACGTTCACCTCGAACTCGAGCGTCTCGGCGTCGATGAGCGGCAGCGACGTGAACGTGTTCGACGACGACGATCGCGTCGGCGCCGCCGAGGAACGCGCCGCGCGCTTCGACGACGATGTCGGTGGTCGACGGCGTGAGCTTGGCCCAGACCGGAATCGTCGCGACCTCCTTCACGACCTTCGTGACGATCGACACCAGCTCCTTGTCCTTGCCGACGTTCGAGCCCATGTCGGGGCGATCCATGTGCGGGCACGACAGGTTCAGTTCGAGCGCGTCGCAGCCCTGCTCCTGGCACGCGACCGCGAGCTCCTGCCAGTGCCGCAGCTCCGTGTCGTTGCCCGAGCCGGCCATGATCGACGCGACGAGCATGTGATCGGGAAACGCCTTCTTGATCCGGCCGAGCCGCGGCACCCACCAGTCGAGCGTCTTGTCCGAGATGAGCTCCCAGTTCCACGACGAGTGGAGCGCCGCGCCGGGACGCTTCTTCATCGAGAGATGCGGCGAGTCGGCGTCGGCGCGCAGGAACTTCGTCTTCGGGCCCGACGCACGTTCACCACCGGATGCAGCCCGATTGTCTTGGTGACGACGCCGCCCCAGCCGGCCTCGAACGCGCGCAGGATGTTCGACTCCGACTCGGTCGGCGGCGCCGACGACAAGCAGAAACGGGTTCGGAAACCGCACGCCGGTGAATGTCGTCGACAGATCGGCCATGGCAGCGTCTAGCGCCTGACCGTCGCCTTCGATCAACCCGAACGGCTGATCGGTCGGCAACGAAGACTCTCGTTCGGGTTGTCGAGGCCGAACGGCTGCGAGATCGACGAGCAGATGATGCCGGTTCGGCATCGTCAGCGTGATCTCGGCGATCGTCGGCGCACGCGGCGAGCGCCGCCTCAGCCATCGCGTACAGCGTGTGCTGAACCGATCGGCTGTCGTGCGCGGCAAAGGTCTCGATCAGCGCGGCGCGGATGCGTTCGCGCGCGCTGAAGTCGGCCGTGCCGTCGCGGTACGTCCAGACGGCGGTCACGGCGGTCGCCAGGATGCGGTCGTCGGTTTCCGGCAGCGTCGTGTACGCGTCGCGCGGAAAACCGGCAAACGCCGAGTCAGTCGTCTTGAGCACGACGAGATTGGTCAGTCCCGAGGACGACGCGGGTACCCGCCGATCGCGCGTCACGACCGCGTCCACTGCTCGCCGCCGGGCTGCACGAACGCGTGAGGATGCGTGCGGCCGTCTGCCGACAGCCGCTCCCACCGGTGCTCGACTGCGCTGATACGACGCGCGCGGGACACGACCGGCTTGCCGAGGAAATGTTCGGCGAGCGTCGACGCGAATGCCTCGACGTGGTCGATCGGCTGTCTGCCGCGCCAGTGCGTACACGGTGTTCTTCATCGTGTCGGTCGCCAGGCACGGCGCGTTGTCGCCGTCCACGTAGACCGGCTCGAACGCGCCCTCGAGCTGGACGTCGATCGTGAGGTCGACGAAGCTCGTGCGGGGCATCGGCGCCGCCCGCGGCCGACGCCGCACCTTCACCAGACGGATGCGCGACTTGCCGTACCGATTCCACCAAGCGCAGGCATCTGCTATGTCCCGCGGTAGGTGGAGTATCCGTACGGGCTGAGACAGCAGCGGAACGTGATAGTGCTCGGCGGCGTCGCGGACGTTGAAGGTGACCTTCACTTCGGGGAAAAACGGCGCGGCCATGCCGCGCTCGCGTTGGTAGTCGCCCGTGTCGAACGTCAGTCGATACGTGCCGGGCACGAGAGGCGTGTCGTCACCGACCGCAACGAGTCGGCCGTCCTGCGTCCGTCGCGCCGCGGCCGATCGGCGTCCACTCGCTGGCCTGGCGGATCTCGAGAATCACCGTGACGCCGACGGCCGGTCCGCCGCGCGCGTGTCGAGCACGTGGGTCGTGATCATGCTGTATGCCAGCAGCTTCGCGAGCCGGAGGCGCGTGATCTTCCGCTGCTCGTCCGCGGCCACGCGCAGTTCGCGATCCGGATCGTTCCGCAGTCGCCGCTCGAGCATGCGCGAGCATCTCCTCGGCGGTCTTGCCGGTGGCGCAGACGATGAAAATGTACCCGAAACGAGCTTCGTAGTCCGCGATTCACCTCGGCGAGCCGCTCAGCGGACATCGAGCCGGACGCCGGACGCCAGCCGCCCGCCTGCTCGCCCGTAGCCCACGGCCTGTCCGCGGTCGGCGCTCGCCGATTCTTGGATGCGCGGCGAACGCCTCGAGCCAGTCGAGCGGCGTCGAGCCCGATTCGAGATGCGATCGCGCCGAGCGCGATCAGCCGCGGCCATCGTCTGCGAACGGCCGTGCGGCCGCCATCGCGTCCGCCCACCCGGCGAGCCGCAGCACCGCAGAAGACAGCGCGTCGCGCGATCCGCGCGAGCGCGTTCAGCTCGTCGCAGCGTCATCATCGCGGCGTGCCGAACAGCCGCAGCCGGCCGACGCCGCCGTCCGGGAAAATATTGAACCGCACGTGCGTGACGTGCCGACACTCTGCAGCTCGTCCTCGAAGATATGCCGCGCGTGCGGCTGCAGCGGCGTTCGCGGCAGCAGCTCGCGCCACGCCCGTCATCGTCGCTCGCGCGTCAGGCGTGAGGGTATCGTCGTCGGTGGCGCCACGCATGCTTCGAGGCTGCACGCGCCAGGCGCGTTGCCCTTGAAGTGACGCGTGTCGACCTCGACCCGCCGGACGTGCCGCGCGCCGCCGAGCCGGACGATCGTCCAGTCGTGGCCCGGCCCCGCGGCGGCGTTTCGTTTCCCAGCCGTCGCCCATGTGCGTCGCATCGCCCGGCATGATCAGGTTGTGGCGCGAGCCGTAGAACATGTCGCTGCAGCCGACGACGATGCCGCCGTGCTCGGCTGCCGCCAGATCGACGTCGCCGCGTCGCCGCAGCCGCGTCCAGTCGGCGACGACGTCGCCGTACACGCGAAGCCGCGCCACGCCGCCGTCCGGAAAAATCCGAAGCCGCAGGTGCGTCGCCGGCGCGTCTGCGTCGATCGGCAATCAGGTTGTGCGAGTCGCCTTTGAGCGCGGTCCGCGGCAAGCAGCTCGCGCCACGCCGCCGTACCGACGTCGCGGACCGTCGGCAGCCCCGGAAGATCGCACACGTCGATCGCGCACGCTTCCGGGATAGTTGCCTGTGAAGAAGGTCGTCTCGACGTCGACGCCGCGCACGATGCCCGCGAGCGCCGAGACGGATGATGCACCAGTCGTGCGCGTCGTCCGACCGCGCGACGTCGCGCCGCCGGCGCGTCTCCCAGCCGTCCATCCACTTGCCGCGCTCGGTGTACTCGCCCTCGCGCCAGACCGGCGGCTCGCGCTTGATCAGATTTTCTTTGGCGCGAAGAATTCGTCGTTGGCGGCGACGACCGCGGCGCCGAGCCGCTCGGCAGCGAGATCGACGAGAGTCGACGAAAGGTGCGCGTCATAGCAGTTGTCCGCCATGCGCGCGTCAGCGAGCCGGTCGCTCGTCCCACACGCGGTGGCCGCGCAGGAACGTGGTGCGAACCGCGCCGCGAAGGCGGCGGCCGGCGTACGGCGTCAGCTTGTGGCGCTGCTGCAGCCGCGTCGGATCGACGACGAACTCAGCATCCGGATCCCAGACGCACGAGATCGGCGTCGCAGCCCGGCGGCGATGCGCCCTTTCGCCGCTCGAGCCCGGCGAGCGCGCGCGGGAGCCTCGCTCATCCAGCGCGCGATGCCGCGAGACGAGCGGCGTCCTGCAGAGTCCGCCGATGCCACGTCGCGCGTGCGCGCGAGCCGTCCACACCGCCGGCCAGCGACAGCTCCAGCGACGCGATGCCGCCCCACGCGCGTCGCGAAATCGCCCGGCGTCTTGAGCGCCGGCGGCGCGGGCGAATGATCGGTGGCGATGAGATCGAGCGCGCCGCTCTCCAGCCCGCTCCACAGCGCGTCGCGGTGCGACGCCTCGCGGATCGGCGGCGCGCACTTGAACTCGGTCGCGCCGTCGGGAATCTCGTCGGCCGCGAACGTCAGGTAGTGCGGACACGTCTCCGCGGTGATCGGCACGCCGGCCGCCTTGCGCGCCGCGCGATCGTCGTCGACGGCTTCGGCGCACGCCACGTGGACGATGTGGATGCGCGCGTCGAACTCCGCGGCCAGCCGGATCATCAAGCGGATCGCCTCGACCTCCGCGCGCGGCGGGCGGCTCGCGAGGTAGCCGGCGTAGGACCGCGGCCTGCCGGATCGGGTCGCGGATCCAGGCGTCTGGATCGATGATACGCGGGCAACTCGGCATGGACCAGCAGCGGCACGCCGCGGCGCGCGATGATCGGCAGCGCGGCGCGCAGATCGTGCTTCGCCGACCGCCGGAAATTCGTCGACGCCGGACGGCGACGAGAAAGCACTTGAATCCGCGCACGCCGGCGTCGACGAGCGCGTCGAGCTCGCCGGCATTGCCCGGCACGACGCCGCCCCAGAACGCGACGTCGACGTGGCACTGCGCCCGCGCCGCCGCGCGCTTCGCCTGCCAGCGCGTCGACGGTCGTCGTCGCCGGAATGCTGTTGAGCGGCATGTCGACGATCGTCGTGACGCCGCCGGCCGCCGCCGCGCGCGTCGCCGTGTCGAACCCTTCCCACTCGGTGCGGCCCGGCTCGTTGACGTGCACGTGCGTGTCGACGAGCCCCGGCGACGACGACGAGATCGCCGGCGTCGAAGATCTCGTCGCGCCGGCGCGGGATCCTCGCTCGATACTCGCCGATGCGGTCGATCGACGCCGTTCTCGATGTGGATGGCGGCCGGCCGCTCGCCGTCGGGCAGGACGACGCGGCTACTGCGGACGATCAGCACGCGCTGAGCGTCGCGCGTCGCCCGCTTGAGGAACGAGCCGCTGCCCGGCCGGCCGACGAACTTGCCGTTCTCGATCACGAGCCGGCCGCGCGACAGCACCGTGTCGGTCGCGCCGGTCACCTGCCGGCCTTCGTACGGGTTGTAGTCGACGTTCATGTGCAGCGTCTTCGCGGCGAGCGTGATCGTGCGGTTCGGATCGAAGACGACGATGTCGGCGTCGGAGCCCGGGCGCGATCGTGCCCTTGCGCGGGAACAGGCCGAAGATCTTCGCCGGCGACGTCGACGTCAGCTCGACGAAGCGGTTCAGCGAAATGCGGCCGGGCCGCACGCCGCCGTCGTAGACCAGGCTCATGCGCGTCTCGATGCCGGGCGCGCCGTTCGGGATCTTCGAGAAGTCGTTGCGCGCCGAGCTCCTTCTGCTCCTTCATGCAGAACGGACAGTGGTCGGTCGAGATGCACTGCAGGTCGTTGAACGCCAGGCCGCGCCACAGCTGATCCTGCTTCGCCTTCTCGCGCAGCGGCGGGCTCATCACGTACTTCGCGCCGTCGAAGTCGGGCTCCTCGTAGTTGTCGTACGAGAGAAACAGATACTGCGGACAGGTTTCCGCGTACGCCGGCAGGCCGCGATCGCGCGCCTCGGTCACCATCTCGAGCGCTTCGGCCGCCGACAGGTGGACGATGTAGATCGGCACGTCGGCGATTTCCGCGAGCGCGATCGCGCGGTGCGTCGCTTCCGCCTCGGCGCGGGCCGGCCGCGTCAGCGCGTGATACTTCGGCGCCGTCTTGCCCTCCGCGAGCGCGCGCTGCACGAGCACGTCGATCACGTCGCCGTTCTCGGCGTGCATGCAGATCGTGCCGCCGTTCTTCCCCGTCCGCAGCAGCGCCTTGAAAATGCTGCGCATCGTCGAGCATGAAGACGCCGCGGTACGCCATGAACAGCTTGAACGACGTCACGCCCTGGCGGACCAGCGCGTCCATCTCGCTGCTTCGACCTGATCGTTCAGGTCGGTCATGATCATGTGGAAGCCGTAGTCGATGACCGCCTTGCCTTCGGCCTTCTTCATCCACGTTTCCCACGCGTGATGCAGCGTCTGGCCCGCGTACTGAATCGCGAAGTCGACGATCGACGTCGTGCCGCCGAATGCCGCCGCCGTCGTGCCCGATCTCGAAGTCGTCGGCCGACGTGGACGCCGCCGAACGGCATGTCCAGGTGCGTGTGCACGTCGATGCCGCCGGGCAGGACGTACTTGCCGGTGGCGTCGATCATCTTGTCGGCGTGAATGTCGGCGAGCGTCGTGCCGATGAGCGCGATCTTCTCGTCCTCGACCAGCACGTCGCCGCGGTACTGGTCGACCGCGGTGACGATCGTGCCGTTCTTGATCAGTGTGCGCATTTTTGGCTGTCTTTTTCTTAATGGCGGCGGAGGCCCGACCCCGCCGCGAACTGATCGCTCGACGTCCGCAGGCGCTGCCCGTCCTGCCTCGTCAGAACCACCGCGAGATCGTGACCTTCTTGTCGGTGTAGAACTCGAACGCGTCGCGGCCGTGCGCCTTGAGATCGCCGAAGAAGCTGTCCTTCGCGCCGCCGAACGGGAAATACGCCATCGGCGCGGCGACGCCGATGTTGACGCCGACCATCGACGCCGTCGCGTGCTTCGCGAACTCGCGCGCGGCCTTGCCGCTCGACGTGAAGATCGACGTCGCGTTCGCGTTCGGATGCGACTGCATCAGCGCGATCGCCTCGTCGAGCGACTTGCACGGGGCAGATCGACGCGACCGGCCCGAAGATCTCTTCGCGGCCGATCGCCATCTTCGGCGACACATCGTCGAAGACCGTCGGGCCGACGAAATAGCCGTTCGGCCGATCCGGGACGCGCGTCTGACGGCCGTCGACGAGCAGCTTCGCGCCTTCCGCGACGCCCTTGTCGATGTAGCCGACGACCCGGTCGCGGTGCGTCGCGCTGATCACCGGCCCCATCGTCACGCCCGGCTCGCAAGCCGTCGCCGACCTTCAGCGCCTTGCGCCGCCGCGACCATCCGATCGCGCGCCTCGCGGTGCACGTCGCCGACCGGCACCAGCATGCTGCCCGCGAGGCAGCGCTCGCCCGCGCACCCGTAGAACGATTCGGTGATCGACGCCGATCGACCGCTCGAGGTCGGCGTCCGGCATGACGACGACGAAGTTCTTCGCGCCGCCGAGCGCCTGCACGCGCTTGCCGGCGTGCGTCGCGCGCTGATAGACGTGCCGCGCGACCGGCGTCGAGCCGACGAACGACACCGCGCGGATGCCGGGATGATCGCAGATCGCGTTGACGACGTCGCGTGCCGCCGTTGACGAGGTTGACGACGCCGGGCGGCAGATCGCACTGCTGCAGCAAGTCGACCATCATCCGCTGCGAGAGCGGCACCTGCTCCGACGGCTTCAGCACGAACGTGTTGCCGGTGACGATCGCGAACGGCAGAAACCACATCGGCACCATCGCCGGAAAATTGAACGGCGCGATGGCGGCGCACGACGCCGAGCGGCTGGCGGACGACGTGGCAGTCGATGCCCGCGCGAGATGTCCTCGAGGCCGAAGCCCTGCATCAGCGACGGCGCGCCGCACGCCACCTCGACGCACTCGATGCCGCGGCGCACGCTGCCGCGCGCTTCGTCGAGCGTCTTGCCGTGCTCGGTCGTGACCGTGCGCGCGAGCTCCTCGAAGTGCTGCTCGAGGAGCGCCTTGAACTTGTAGAGCACCTGCGCGCGCGCGTTGACCGGCGTGTCGCGCCAGGCGGGAAACGCGCGCGTCGCCGCCTGCGACGGCGGCGTCGACGTCGGCGGCGGTGGACAGCGGCGTGCGGCCGATGATGTCGCCGACCGCCGGGTTGTGGACGTCGAAGAACTCGGTGGCGCGGGACTGCACCCAGCGGCCGCCGATGAAGTTGTCGAGCGTTCGAACGTCGGTGTCGAGCGGCGACGTCGGCCATGGCGAGCTCCTTCGGAAAACGCCGATTATAGGCGTCTGCGCTCGTCAGTGCCGAGCAGCACCGGCTTCGCTTCGCGCGCCCAGCCTTCTTCCCACGTCGGGCGGGCGCGACTTGCGCGCGCCGGCGCGCAGCCGGTCGAGCAGCTTCTGATCCGCCGGGAAACGTCTCGAACAGGTCGAACAGCACGTCGGCGAGCTGGCGGGCCGGTCGAGAACAGCAGGCCGTTGTCGCCGTGGCGGACGCGTTCGGCCAGGCACGCGCCGTAGTCGAGCGCGCAGACCGGCACGCCGGCGCCGAACAGATCGGCCACCTTCATCGGGATGTCGAGGCCGGACGACGATCGGTGCAGGCACAGGCCGAGGTCGGCGCTGCCGACGACGCGCGGATAGTCGTCGGGCTCGAGCCACCGCGCGCGCAGCTGGATGCGGCGCGCCGGCAGGCCCGCGAATCGGCGCTCGAACTCCGCACGCCGCGCGCCGTCGCCGGTGACGAGAATCACGAGGTCCGGAAACCGCCGCGCCGGCGCCGGCCGCTTCCCAGCCGCGAATGCGCTCCTCGAGCCGCGGCACGGCGTCGATGACGACGTCGAAGTCCTCGTCCTCGGTCCAGCTCGTCGGACAGACGATGAAGCCGACGGTGCCGGCCCGTGAACGCCGAGGCGCGCGAACAGCGCCTGCCGGAACCGCTCGCGCTCGCCGCGCTCCATCGGCGCGAACGCCGACGCCGGACGATCGTAGAGCACGCGCGCGTTGCTGCACGCCGAAGCGGCTCTCGAGAAACGCCGCCAGGCCGCGCGACACGCAGAGGTTCGCGTCGACGCGCCGCGCGTCGCGCCGCTCGAACCAGCGCGCGAGCCGCACGGCCGGATGCCACCGGCCCAGCCGCAGCCGCAGCAGCGTGTAGCCGAGGTTGTGCCAGTCGATCGACGAAGCGCACGCCGCGACGCCGCAGCGAGAACCACGTGACGGCCAGCGTCGGAAACGCGGGCGGATTCTGGACGAGCACGAGATCCGGGCGCTGCAGCTTCCGCAGCGTGCGCCAGAGCCGGAAGCTCACGCGCGCGGCGTCGAACAGGCCGGCGACGGCGTAGCTCGATCCCTGAGAGCCGCCGCGCATCGGCAGGCGCGCCGGGCTGATGCGGTGAATCGTGATCCGCGGGTCGGTCGGTGATCGCCTTCGGCAGCGGCGTCCCCTCGAAGCCGACGAGGTCGACGTCGACGCCGTTGCGCCGCGAGCGCCTGCGCGTGGTACCGCATGCGGGCGCTGCGTCCCAGATCTCCGAGGGCGACGACGGCGGCTCTCATGTCGGGAATGAAGCGCGAGGGGACGCGCGAGCTATTTTACGTCGCGATCGGCGTGTCGTTCCAGAAACGGCGCGAGCAGATTGGCGGCGACGCGGCGCCGGTAGTCGGCGGTCGAGCGGATGTCGTCGATCGGCGCGATCTCGGCCGCGAGCGTCCGCTGCGCCTCGGCGAGCGACGCGCCGCGTCGCGAGCGCCGCTTCGGTCTTGCGCAGCGCGAACGACGGTCGGCGCGACGCTGCCAAACGCGATGCGCGGCCGACTCGTCGGCCGTCTGACCCACGCCGGCCATCACGACTTTCGAAATCGCCTGCGCCGCGCGCGTGCCGACCTTGCGGAACCACTGCCGCCCGCGCATCGGCGGGATCTCGAAGCCGACGATCAGCTCGTCCGGGCGCGTCACCGTCTGCCGATAACCGGTGTAGAACGTCGTGAACGGCACGCGGCGCGTCGCCGCCGGCGCTCCGCAGCACGACGACCGCGTCGGCGGCGGCCAGCACCGGCAGCGTGTCGCCGGCCGGCGACGCGTTCGCGACGTTGCCGCCGATCGTGCCGCGATTCTGGATCTGCACGCCGCCGATTTCGCGCGCACGCGGCGGCGAGCATCGGCAGCCGCTTGCGGACGAGCGGCGAGCGCATCAGATCGCGGTGTGCGTCGCCAGCGCGCCGATCGACAAGCGTGTCGCCGCTGCACGGCGATCGATCGCAGCGCGATCGAGGCGCCACAGGTTCAGGAAGCGCGTCTCCTTCAGCGTGCCGAAGTTGAGCGCGACGTACAGGTCGGTGCAGCCCGCCATCGGCACCAGCGGCCCCTCGTCGCGCAGCATCTTCAGCGCATCCTTGAGCGACCTCGGCTCGAGCAGCGATCGATTACTGATCCGTCGATTGCATGATTACGCGAACGATCAACCGCAGAGTTCGCGGAACGCGCAGAGAGCTTGGAGAATCATTGTTCAGGAAAACCGTTTACGAGTCGTTTGATTCCATCGTCGACTAGCCAACGAACATTGAACGTTGACCAACAAGCCAACCCTGCAGCCCGACAATTTCAAATACGACAGTATCTGCGCATTGTGAATCCGATCCAATTTTCGACCGCTTTCACCTCGACGATCACTTCGTGATTGACCAGAATGTCCAGTCGGTAAGCACAGTCGATCTCGAGGCCGCGGTACCACAAGGGGCAACGGTTTCTGCGCCAATACGCGATGCACGGCGATGGCCCCGCCGATAATTTTCTCTGTCAATACGTTGAGGCGATCCTTCATGTTCAACGCATCTGCAATTGTCGAGCGCGTTCCCGAACGTCGATGGTTGCGAACGTTTCTTCATGTTGGCCGTTTGCGTTCGGCATTTGTATGAAGTTCTTGCGCCCGCATCGCTTGAACTCTCGGCGTTTTTTGCCTTTCGATCAGACGTGTGTTTTGACTCTGCGAGCTTTGCGGTTTCTGCGGTTCCCGTTTTTCGCGTTTGTAATCGATCGGTAGATCGCCGAGTAGCCGGTGCAGCGGCACAGATTGCCGGCGAGGCCGACTGCGGATCGCGTCGAGCGACGGCGTCGGGCCGAGCGCGACGGCGGCCATGATCATGCCCGGCGTGCAGATGCCGCACTGCGCGCCGCCGTGCTCGACGAACGCGCGCTGCAGCGGATGACGGCCGCCGAGCCCTTCGATCGTCGTCACGCGCGCGCCGTCGACCTGCGCCGACCGGCACCAGGCACGAGTTCACCGGCAGCGCCGTCGACGAGCACGGTGCACGCGCCGCACTCGCCTTCGCCGCAGCCTTCCTTGGTGCCGGTCAGCCCGCAGTCTTCGCGCAGCACGTCGAGCAGGCGCTTCATCGGATGCGCGTCGATGCGTCGTACGCCGGCCGTTGATCATGGCGAGTGACACAGAGCATCAGCGCCTCGACGTCCGCGCGCTGCGCAGCGTGCGGATCGCCATGATTCGTTCCGGCGTGGCCGGAATCTCGCGCAGGTCGAAGCCGGCGTGCCGCAGCGCGTTGATCACCGCCGGCGCCGGGCCGTCGATCGGCATCTCGCCGACGCCCTTCGCGCCAAACGGGCCGTGCTTGTACGGATTCTCCAGAATCACGACGTCCATCGGCGGCGTGTCGAGCGTCGTCGGGATGATGTAGTTGGTGAGCTGCGCGTTGGCCATGCGGCCGTCGCGCATCACGACTTCCTCGAGCAGCGCGTAGCCGAGGCCCTGCGCGCTGCCGCCTTCGATCTGCCCGGTCGCCAGCATCGGATGGATGGCCTTGCCGATCTCGTGGACGGTGGTGAACGCGATCGGCGTCACTTGCCAGGTATCGCGGTCGACTTCGACTTCGACGACGTCGCAGCGCCCAGCCGTAGCTGCCGTACGCGTCGCCGCGATAGCTGTCGTCGTCCCAGATCATGTCGGCCGGCTGCTCGTACTGCTTCGTGACGACGAGCGGCCCGTGCGTCTGCGCAGATACTCGCGCGGCGTCAGCGCGCCGAGCCGCTCGCGCATCTCTTCCGCGCAGCGCTGCAGGATGCCGCCCGACGACCATGCACGTGCGCGACGCGACCGTCGGTCCGCTGTCGGGCACGTCGCCGGTGTCGGCGGCGTTCACGTCGACGCAGTCGTACGGCACGCCGAGCGTGTCGGCGACGATCTGCGCGTGCATCGTCCGCGTCCCCTGCCCGATTTCGGTGCTCGCGACGAGGATGCGAGCGCCGCGTCCGGTGAGCGCCAGCGACGCCTTCGACGCGAGCTTCACCTCGCCGCCGCCGGTGAAGCCGGAGCCGTGAAAGAACAGCGACAGGCCGATGCCGCGATTGGTGCCCGGCCAGCTGCGCGACGCTTCGCGTTGAAATCCGTTCGCTTCACCGCGTCGCGCAACACCTGCACGCGCGCTGCAGTCGCGTCCGAGCCGCTGCCCGGTGGCGGTCGTGTCGCCCGGCCGCAGCGCGTTGATCTCGCGCACACGGACCGGATCGAGGCCGAGCGCTTCGGCGATGCGATCCATGTGCACCTCGACCGCGAACTGCGTCTGCGGCGCGCCGAAGCCGCGGAACGCGCCGTTCGGCGGCGTGTTGGTCATCATGGCGCGGCCGCGGATGCGCACGTGAGTCGCAGCGATACGGCCCGCGTCGCGTGAATGATGCCGCGCGAGAGCACCACGGCGCTGAGCGTCGCGTACGCGCCGCCGTCGAAGACGACGTCGATGTCCATCGCCGTGAGGCGGCCGTCGCGCGTCACGCCGGTCCGGTGGCGGATGATCGGCCGGATGCCGCTTCGTCGTCGCCAGCATGTCCTCGACGCGGTCGTAGATCAGCTTCACCGGCCGGCCGGACTTGACGGCGAGGAGCGCGGCGTGGCCGGCGATCATCGACGGATATTCTTCCTTGCCGCCGAAGCCGCCGCCGGTTTCGGTCTGCACGACGCGCACTTTGTCGGCCGGCAGATCCGAGCAGCACCTGCAGCGCGCGGTGGACGTAGTACGGGCACTGCATCGAGCCGTAGACGGTGATGCCGCCGTCGCTCCGGCGACGGCGACGACGCCGTTCGGTTCGATGTAGAGCTGCTCCTGATGGCCGATGCGGTACTCGCCTTCGACGATCGAGTCGGCCGCGGCGAAGCCCGTCGTCGAGCGCGCCCTTCTCGATCGCGATCGTCTTGAAGCACCGTCGGCGACGCCTCGGGATCGTAATTCGGCGTGGAGCTGCCGATAATCGATCGCGGACGTCCGCCGCGAGCAGCGTGTCGCGATCCTCGTGCGCGAGCAGCAGGATCGGCTCGGCGACGTGGCGAATCGTCCCGCTCGGCGAGACACGGCTGGTCGTCGTCGATCAGCGCGACGATGTTGCGGCCGGGAATGTCGCGGTGATCGACGATCGTGAAGCCGGTCGTGTCGAAGTTGAAGTCGGATGCTCGGGATCTCGCCAGCGGGAATCGTCGAACGGATCGTGCGGGCGTGGAGCAGATTGGGAAACGGGAGGTCGTCGATGTATCGCGCGCGCGCCGGTCACCTTGTCGGCGCCGTCCTTGCGAAGGACGTTGCGACCGACCGCCTGCGAGCGCGCCGGCATCGCGGCGATTATACGGGTACGCGCCCGTTTAACCGCGGAGCTCGCAGAGCTGCAGAGTTCGTTCAGGCGATCTTTTTCCGGAGTCGCTGTTCGAGCATCCTCGACGACGGCCGCCTCTTCGCCGTTCAACGATGGCGCCGGGCGCGAGCTTTCAACGTCGCTGATCGTGGCGCCTTCCATGTACGCGTCGAGGATCGCGGGATGGATGTAGCACTTCCGGCAGACCGCTTTGGTGTTGCCCAGCCGCTTCGCGACCGATTCGATCGCCCGCACGACGTTGCGCTTGGCTTCCGCGTTCGACGCGAAGCCCTGCGAGCTCCGCCAGCGCCTTCGCGGCGAGCACCGTGCCCGCCCACGTGCGAAAGTCCTTCGCGGTGAAATCCTGCGCCGCTGATCTCGCGCAGATACGCGTTCACGTCGGCGGAATCGATCACCTGCCGCGCGCCGTCCTCGTCCACGTACTGGAACAGCTCGTAGCCGGGCAGATCGCGGCAGGCCTTCACGATGCGCGCGAGGCGGCGCGTCGCTGCAGATCGACGGCGTGCTCGGATGCCGCTCTTGCCGCGAAATTCGAAGCGCACCGTCTGCCCTTGAATCTTCGCGTGCTGATCGCGCATCGTCGTCAGGCCGAACGATCCGTTGTCGCGCGCGTACTCCTCGTTGCCGACGCGGATCAGCGTCTTCTCGAGCAGCTGGACGACCGCCGCGAGCACTTTCTCGCGCGGCAGCCCGCTCTTGCGAAGATCCGCGTTCGTCCGTCGCGCGAATGCGCGGCAGCGCCTCGGCGAACGCGATGAGCCGTCCGTACTTGACTTCGTCGCGGACCTCGCGCCAGCGCGGATGATAGCGGTACTGTTTGCGGCCGCGCGCGTCGCGGCCCGTCGCCTGGAGATGACCGACAGGGCTCGGACAGATCCAGACGTCGGTCCACGCCGGCGGGATGGCGAGCGAGCGGATGCGCTGCAGTTCGGCGCGATCGGACACCGTGCGGCCCGACGGGTCGACATAGCGGACGCGATTCGATGAACCGACGCGCCGGATGCCCCGGCATCGCTTCGTCGTTCACGTAACGCAGGCCTGCGATCTTGGCCGACGCGACCGGATCGAGCCGTGTGGGCGCACGGCCTACACGACTGCGCATTCTGGCAGAGCGCCTCTGACCCGCGCGCTGCTCGCGCTCGAGACGACGCCATGTGCGCGGCAGCTTCGAATGGCTCAGCATCGCGGTTCTGTTTGAGCAAGAATGTCGCCATGAGACTAAGCGCGTTCGCTGCGGTCGCTTTCACACTGATTTTCACAGTCTCGCTCACTTCGCAGGACGCCGGGCCGCTACGACGTCCTGATCAAGAACGGTCGAGTAATCGACGGCAGCGGCAATCCCTGGCGATGGGCAGACATCGGCATCCGCGGCGGCCGCATCGCCGCGCTCGGGCGGCTCGGCGGCGCCACCGCCGCGCAAGGTCATCGACGCAGGCGGACTCACCGTGACGCCAGGCTTCATCGACGTGCACTCGCACGCGTCGACCGGCCTCGCCGGCGCGCCTGAAAGACGGCCGGCAGCTGCTCGCGCAGGGGCATGACGACGGTCGCGCTCAATCCCGATGGCGGCGGACCCGTCGACATCCGCGCTCAGCGCGCGCGTACGAGCGCGGCGGCATCGGCGTCAACGTCGCGCTGTACGTGCCGCACGGCTCGATCCGCCGCGAAGTGCTCGGCATGGCCGATCGCGCGCCGACCGCCGCCGAGCTCGAGCGCATGATCGCGCTCGCCCGCACCGGCATGGAGGCAGGCGGCATCGGTTTGTCGTCGGGCCTCTACTACGCGCCGGGCAGCTACGCGAAGACCGACGAAGTGATCGCGATGGCGCAAGCGCCGCCGGCGAGGCGGGCGGCGTCTACGAGAGCCACATCCGCGACGAAGCCGACTACAACATCGGCGTCGTTGCGGCGGTCGACGAAGTGATTCGCATCGCCGAGGAGGCGCACCTTGCCCGGCATCGTCGCGCACATGAAAGCGCTCGGACCGGCGAGCTGGGGTCTGTCGACGACACTCATCGAGCACATCCAGCAGGCGCGCGACCGCGGCGTCGAGGTCTGGGCCGATCAGTATCCGTACGATGCCAGCGGCACGGGCATCGTCGGCGCGCTGATTCCGCGCTGGGCCGAAGTCGGCGGACGGCCGGAGCTGCTGAAGCGGATCGACGGCCGCGATCGCGAGCGGCTGCTCGCCGACATCCGCCGCAACTTCGAACGGCGCGGCGGCCCGGAGAAGCTGGTGATCTCGTTCTACACGCCGAATCGATCGCTCGAAGGCAAGACGCTCGCTGATGTCGCCAAGACGATGAAGCGGACGCCGGACGAAGCGGTGCTCGATCTGCTCGTGAAAGGCGACGCCAGCCTCGTGTCGTTCAACATGTCGGACGATGACATCGAGCGGATCATGCGGCAGCCGTTCACGATGACGTGCACGGACGGCGACCTCGTGCCGTTTGGCAACGGCAAGCCGCACCCTCGCGGCAACGGCGCGTTCGCGCGCAAGCTCCGCGTCTACGTCGAAGAGCGCAACGTGATCGATCTGCCGTTCGCGATCCGATCGATGACGAGCCTGCCCGCGTCGGTCTTCGGCATGAAGGATCGCGGCGTGCTTCGGCCCGGCGCCTGGGCAGACATCCTCGTGTTCGATCCGGCCCGTGTGCGCGACACCGCGACCTATCAGCAGCCGCACCAGCTCGCGGAAGGCATGCAGTACGTTGCTGGTCAACGGCGTCGTCGAAAAGGACGCGGACGCGTGGACGGGCAAGCTCGGTGGCACAGTCGTGACGCCGGAGCGGCGGTGACGCCGAGAACTGAGAACTGATGCGACCGGCAGGAGGGTCGCCGATGCCGACGTCAGCGGTGTCCGCATCGTGACGCGACGGCCGCAATAACCCTGTGAACTACGAATCAGTTGTGGCGCAGGTCTTTAGACCTGCCCGGACCGCGAATTCTCGTCTCCAGGCCATAACTTCTCGCCGGTGATCAGTCGCACGCGTCGCTGGAACGTCAGGTACGCCCACGCCCACTCGGTCATCACGACGAAGCGATTGCGGAAGCCGATCAGCCAGAAGATGTGCAGGAAGAGCCAGAAGAGCCAGCGCGAAGAAGCCCGAGATCTTCAGGCCGACAGATGTCGCCGACGGCCGAGCCGCGGCCGATCGTCGCCATGTGCCGTAGTCGCTGATAGCGAAACGGCTCGAGCGGCTCGCCGCGAATCGCGCGCAGCACGTTCTTCGCGGCGTGCGCGCCCTCCTGCATCGCGACCTGCGCCACGCCGGGCAGCGGCTTGCCGTCCTGCTGCGAGCGCGCAGATGTCGCCGACGACGAAGATCTCGGGATGCCCGGCAACCGCAAGCGTCGGCTCGGCGTGCACGCGGCCGGCGCGATCGAGCGGCACGCCGAGCGACGTCGCGAGCGGCGACGCCGCCACGCCGGCCGCCCACAGCACGGTCTGCGCGGAGATGCGCTGCGGCGGCGCGTCCTTGGCGCATCGGCCGGCCGCCACGACACGCCGTCCTCGTCGACGCCGACGACCATCGACGCCGGTCCGCACCTCGACGCCCAGCCGCTCGAGCGACGCGCGCGCCGCGTCGCGCAGCGGCTCGGGAAACGTGCGCGAGCACGTACGGGCTGCCTTCGAGCAGCATGATGCGCGCCGACTCGGGACGGATGCGGCGGAAATCCTGGCGCAGCGACTGCCGCGCGATCTCGGCCAGCGCGCCGGCCAGTTCGACGCCGGTCGGCCCGCCGCCGACGATGACGAACGTCAGCAGACGCCGCTGCGCCTGCGGATCGGTCTCGCGCTCGGCCGCCTCGAACGCCAGCAGCACCCGCCGCCGCATCTCGAGCGCATCGTCGAGCGTCTTGAGGCCGGGCGCGCGCGCGGCCCATTCCGGATGGCCGAAGTACGCGTGCGCCGCGCCCGTCGCCACGATCAGGTAGTCGTACGGCGAGCGAGTCGCCGCGATCGAGCAGCGACGCGGCGTCGCGCCGCATCGATCGCCTGCGCGTCGGCGAGCAGCACCTCGACGTTCGCCTGACGGCGCAGCACCCAGCGGATCGGCGACGCGATGTCGCCGGGCGACAGCGACGCCGTCGCCACCTGATAGAGCAGCGGCTGAAACAGGTGGTAGTTGTGGCGATCGAGCAGCGTGACGCGCACCGGCGCGCGCCGCGAGCGCGCGCGCCGCATCGAGGCCGCCGAAGCCGCCGCCGACGATGACGACATGTGGAGTGGTCATGCGTCGGGGTTCACGGGTGCGTCTTCGGATGTTATCGTAACGTTATGGCGACTCCGGCAAACCGGCTTCGTCGCTCGCGGAACGGCACGCTCGGCGGTCCGGCGTCCGTCGTCGAGACCGCGTGCCCGCTCGACTGTCCGGACGCGTGCAGCCTGGCCGTCACCGTCCAGCACGGCAAGGTCGTCGAGATCGACGGCTCGCACAAGAATCCGGTCACCGACGGCTACATCTGCGCGAAGGTCCGCAAGTTCGGCGAGCGCGTCTACGGACCCGATCGGCTGCTCTATCCCGCCGTCCGCAAGGGCCGCAAGGGCGAGGGCCAGTTCAAGCGCGCGCACGTGGGACGAAGCGCTCGAGCTCATCGCCGAACGATTCGCAGCAGGCGAAGGCCGACGCACGGCGGCGAGTCGATCCTGCCGTTCTCCTACGGCGGCTCGAACGGCCTGCTGACGCAGGACAACATCGACGCGCACGCTCTGGCGCCGCTTCGGCACGTCGCGGCTCGCGCGCACGCGTCTGCGCGGCGCCGACCGGCGCGGCGAACATGGCGCTCTACGGCAAGATGCCGTCGGTCACGTATCAGGACTATCCGGAAGCGCAGCTGATCGTCCTCTGGGGCGTGAACCCGTCGGCGTCCGGCATTCACCTCGTGCCGTACGTCCGCGAGGCGCAGAAGCGCGGCGCGAAGCTCGTCGTCATCGATCCGCGGACGACGCCGCTCGCGCGAGCGGCCGACGTGCACCTCGCCGGTCAAGCCCGGCACCGACGTCGCCGTCGCGCTCGCGATCCATCGGTACCTGTTCGCGAACGGCCACGCCGACGAGGCGTTCCTGCGCGAGCACACGCGCGGCGCCGACGCAGCTGCGCGAGCGCGCCGAGCCGTGGACGTTCGAGCGCGCGGCCGACGTCGCCGGCGTCGACGCCGCGGCGCTCGAGCGAGTCGCGCGAGCTGTACGCGACGAGCTCGCCGGCGCTCGATCCGCTGCGGCTGGGGCCTCGAGCGCAACCGCAACGGCGGCAACGCCGCGATGGCGGTGCTCGCGCTGCCGGCGGTCGGCGGCAAGTTCGGCGTGCGCGGCGGCGGCTACTCGATGAGCAACTCGGCGTCGTGGAACATCGAGCGCACGTGGATCGGCGCGCCGGAGCCGGACACGCGCATCGTCAACATGAATCATCTCGGCCGCGCGCTGACCGAGTACGACGACCCGCCGGTCAACGTGCTGTTCGTCTACAACTGCAATCCGGCGGCGACGGTGCCGGATCAGCGCCGCGTCCTGCGCGGCCTCGAGCGCGAGGATCTCTTCACGGTCGTCTTCGAGCAGGTGATGACCGACACGGCGCTCTACGCCGACGTCGTGCTGCCGGCGACGACGTTCCTCGAGGGCTACGACTTCGCGAAGGCGTACGGCCCGATCAACCTCGACCTCGGCGCGGCCGGTCGATCGACGCCGTCGGCGAAGCGCGGTCGAACGCCGACGTGTTCGGCGAGCTCTGCGCGCGGCTCGGCCTGCTCGACGGACGGCGAGCCGACCGGCGAGCTCGACCTGCTGCGTGCAGGTGCTCGACGCGCTGCCGGGCACGATCGGCGCCGACCTGCGCGCCGGCGCGCTGCCGGCGCCGCCGTTCGGCGCCGGCGCCGGTTCAGTTCGTCGACGTCTTTCCCGAACACGCCGGATCGGAAGGTCGATCTCTTCCCGGCCGCGCTCGACGTCGAGCGCGCCGATGGGCCTCTATCGCGTTCCAGCCGGATCCGGCGACCGACGCGCTATCCGCTCGCGCTCATCTCGCCGGCGAGCGAGCGCACGATCAGCTCGACGCTCGGCGAGCTGCCGCGGCCGGACGTCAAGCTGCTCGATGCATCCGGACGATGCGGAGGCGCGCGGGCTGGCGGACGGCGATCTCGTGCGCGTCTTCAACGAGCTCGGCGAGGTGCACTGCCCGCTGCACGGTCGCGCCGTCGATCCGGCCGGGCACGGTCAGCCTGCCGAAGGGCCTCTGGCGCCGCAGCACGCGCAACGGCGTCACCGGCACGGCGCTCGTGCCCGACACGCTCACCGATCTCGGCGGCGGCGCCTGCTTCAACGACGCGCGCGTGCAGGTGGCGTCGCTGCCGATCGCGTAAACAAGCTGTCCGTCGTGCCGTCGTGACGAACGTGGCTAGTAGCTGAAGAAAAACAGCAGATCGACGCCGCTGCCCTGCACGCGCTGGAACAGCTGCTGCTGCGTGCGTCGCGCCCTGCAGCACGTTGGTCCGCAGCCGCAGCCATTTCGTCAGCTCGTATTCGAGGATGAAGTTCGTCTGGCTCTGCGTCGCCGATGCCCTGCTGCACCTTCACGTACAGGTTCTGGCCGACCTGCTGGCCGACCGTCACCTCCGCGGCCGCCGCCGTTCTCGGGCGCCGTGTTGATCTCGAACGTGTCGAGGTTCAGCGCGTTGCCGATCGACTGCGCGAGCTGCCCGGCGACCGCGCCGGTCGCCATCGCCTGCGCGCGCTGCGCCAGCGAGATCTGCTGGCCTTCGCCGAGCTGCGTTGATCGGCTGGTTGAACACGATCAGCGACAGGATGTCGGCCTGCTCGAGCGGCGGCGTGCTGCGTCAGCACGATCTCGGGCTTCTTCAGCGTGCCGCGGACGTTCACGTGCGCCGTCACGGCCTGGATCACGCGCTCGGTCCGGATGTCGAGCGTCGGATCGAGCTCGTCGAGCGCCGTCGAACCGGACCGTGCCGTCGCGCAGGATCGTCGAACCGCCGGCCCTGGAAATCGTAGGTGCCGCGCACGGTGTTCACGCTGCCGACGAGCCGCACGCTGCTCGCCAGGCGTCCTTGCTGACGCGGAGATCGCCGCCGAGCGTCAGGTTCAGCGCGCCGAGGCCGATCGGCGCGCCGGGCGCCTTGCAGATCGTTCGCCTTGACGACCAGATCGTCCGGCACCGTCAGGTGCACGTCGATCTGCAAGCGCGTCGAAGCCGGCTCGGCTGCGCAGTCGCGTCTGGCCGGCCGCATCCGGCCGTCGTCGTCGCGTATTCGGTCTGCTTCGTGGCGTACGCCGAGTCGCCCGTCAGCGCGAGGATCGGATCGAGATTGACCTGCCCGGTCGTCGACGCCGAGATCGCCTTCGATGCGCGGCGCGTTCAGCTCGCCGGTGAGCCGCAGGTCGCTGTTGATCCGGACGTTGCCCATCTTGTTGTCGATCACCTTGAAGTCGTCGGCGTTCACGTAGATCTGCGACGCCGCCGACCTGCCGTGCTCGTGGATGGCGAGGTCGCCGGTGATCGTCAGCGGCTTCTGCTGGTTGTCGAGCACGCGGATCTGATCGATGTGCACGCTGTCGGGCTGCAGATCGATCTTGCCGTCGAGGTCCGTGTAGGCGACGCCGGTCGGCTGCGACGCGTGAACGCGGCGTTCTGCACGGTGATCGCGCCGGTCGGGTGCGGATCGTCGGCCGCGCCGGTGACGTCGATCTTCGCCTGCAGGTGCCCGTGACGTTCGGTCAGCTGCGGTCGTGAAGCCCTGGACGATCCCGAGATCGATCGGGCTGCTGTCGACGTGCAGGTCGAATCGATCGTCCTTCGCGCGTCGGCGCGCCGTGTGCGTGCGCCGCGTTCTCCTGCCGCGCTGAACGCCGCCGTCGGCACGTAGCCCTTCGCCGTCGATCCACGTCGTCGGGTTCTGCTGCAGCCTGGCGTCGAGCGTCACGCCGCGGCCGGCGTAGTTCACCGTGCCGCCGAACGTGTCGTAGTGGAACTGCCGGAAGCCGCCCTGTTGATCTGGAACGTCGGCGCTCGACCTCGGGCGCGTCTTTGCGTGCCGGTGATCGTGCTCGAGGCGTTGAGCCGGCCCGACAGCTGCGGCGGCCGCAGCAGCAGCGCGTCGACGGTCGCGAGATCGACGTTGTCGAGCGTCACCTTCAGCGCGTCGCCCGGCGCGGCCGAACGCGCCGTCGGCGGCGATCTGCTGGTCGCCGTTGACCAGCGTCGAGGTCCTTCACCGCGACGACGTCGTGCGCCGTATTGAATCGTCGCCTGCCGATCCCGGCGCGATCTGCCACGTGCACGCCCTGCGACTGCAGCGCCGAGCTGCTGCAGGTGGACTTCCTGGTGATCCGGGTGCAGCACGAGCGAGCCGGCGGCGGCCAGCGATCGCTGCGGCTGTTTCGCCGTCGCATCGAACGTCGAGCTGCTTGCCGGCGTAGTCGGTCTTCGCGTCGAGCTCGTTGATGTTCTGCCCCGCCACCGTCACGAACGTCGCGTGCGTCGTCGGCCGACACGCTCGGCCTGCGCCGCGTCGAGCTCCGGCACCTTCGCGGTGAAGTCGCTCGACAGCGTCAGCGCGCCGTTGTCGCCGTACTTCACGCCGTCGCCGGTGACGTGCCGGTGCGCCTGCAGCTCGCGGCGGTTGCCGGTGACCGTCGCGTCGACCTTGCCGATGCCGGTGATCGGCTGGTTCACCAGCTTGCCGATCTGTCGCGAGGCTCGGGCTGTCGGCGTGCACCTTCAGATTCGACTGCCCGGTCTCGTTCAGCGCCAGCGTGCCGCTGGCCTGCACGTTGACGTCGCGGCCGACGATGTCGAGCGTGCGGATGTCGCCGGTCGAGTCGTGATAGTCGCCGTCGATGTTCGCGCGCGTGATCTCGAGGCCGCCGATCGTCGACGGCGTCGAGCGTCGACCTTCGCCGACGCCTGCACGCTGTCGACGCGTCACGCCGCGCGAGACGTGCGTCGACCGTCGCGTCGACGTCGAGCGTGCCGCCGACCGTGCCTTTCATCTGCGGCTTGCCGCTCGCGACCGCCGGATCGAAGTCCGGCGAACGCGCCGTTCGCCTTCACGTGCGCCGTGTCGTCGGCCAGCGCGGCGTCGAACGCGAGCTGCGGAATCGCGCCGCCGAGGATCGACGAGTCGGTCAGCGTGCCGTTCGCCGTCAGGTTCATCGTCCGCCGGCGTCGTGCCGCGGCCGCTCGGCCGCGATGTGGCGCGTTGATCGTGCTCTTGTAGCGATCGTCGGCGAGCGCCGGCACCTTGAACTCTCGCCGACGCGCTGCAGATCGAGATCCGCGACCGTCGCGTCGGCGCGGTAGCGCGATGTCGCCTGCCGTGCATCGCGACGCCGGCCGTGCTGCCGCGCGGCGATGGCGCGCCGGCGACAGTCGACGGCGACGAAGCGCGGCATCGGCCTTCGACGTCGACTCGGCGACGGCCTTGCGCGCCTGACGCGACCGGTCCCGGCGGCGTGGTAGTCGGCGTTGACGTCGGTGGCCGCCGGCGGGACGCTTCAGATCGCGCGGCAGGCTGCCGCAAGTCGACGTGCCGCGCGCCTGGCCGTGGAGGTCGAACGCGATCGGCGCGGCCTTGCCGCGCTTCGCGCGATGTCCGGCAGCGTCACGTCGCCCGCCGCCGTCGCCGTCGCGCCGTACGCGGCGGCGCTCGCCGTCGACGCCGACGCGGCGACCGTCGATGCGCGCTTTCAGCTTGACCGGCGTCCGCCGTCGTAGCCGGCCGCCGACGATACGCGGCGCGTCGAGCGAGCACGTCGCCGCGCAGCGATGTCGACATTCGAGAACGACTGCGCCGTGCACGTCGAGCTTCGCGTCGGCGGTGATGTCGCTCTTCTGCTTCGGGTCGTTCAGGATCGGCGCCAGATCGAGGTGCCGCACCGACAGGCTGCCGTTCACCGACTGGCCCGGCGCCAGCAGATCGGCGACGACCTTGCCGCTCGATCTGCCCGGCCGACGACCGCACGTTCATGTCGACGCCGAGCCGATCGAGCGGGCCGTCAGCCTTCAGCTCGAACGCCGGCTGCAGCCGGATGCCCGCGAGCGCCGGCACGAGCGCGCGCGATTTCCGGCAGCGACAGCTTGTCCGACGCTGATCTGCAGGTTGAACGACCGGCGTCGTCAGGTAGTGCTGCACGGCGCCGTCGATCGACAGCGACGTTTCCGCGGTCCGCAGCGCGAGCTTGTCGACGAACAGCGTGTCGTCCGTCACGGCGACGCCGCCCGACAGCGCGTTCAGCGCGATCGCCGGATCGGAGCCGCGGAACGACACGTGCGTGATCTCGATCGAGTACCGCACCGGCTCGTACTTGAACGACAGCTTCGCGTCGAGGTGATCGAAGCGCTTCGGCACGTCGACGCCGGACGTGCCCGACCGGCGCCGTCGACGACGACCGAGCCGTCGCTGATGCCGATCGTCGTCGATGGCGATCGGCTTCGCCGGGCCCTGACCGATCGGCCTCCTGCTGCCTGCTTCTTGACCAGCCGGCTGATGCGACCAGGTGTCGCCGTCGCGGCGCAGGTAGATGCACCGGCTTGTCGAGGCGGATGCTGTCGACCGACAGGCCCTTCGCGATCAGCTCGAACACGTTGTAGTCGAGGCCGAGATCCTTGACCGCGACCACCTGGCTGCCGTCCATCGACACGCCGATGTTCTCCATCTCGACGCCGAAGAACAGATTGCCGCCCAGCCGCTCGATCGACAGCGTGCCGTTCAGATACTGGTTCGCCTCGCGCACGATGTAGCCGCGCAGCCAGTTCTTGAACCACGCCGTCTGCGACACGATGACCGCCGCCGCCGCCGCGCCGACGACCAGCGTCAGCACGATGACGAGCACGTGAACGAGCCGTCTGACGATTCGCATCTGGCACCCCGTGCCTCGAATCCAGCAATCTGACTAATGCCTGAATCTGCAATCTGCCTCTAGAACGCCTGCCCGATGCTGAAGTGGATGCGCCAGCGCCGCGTCTGCGGCGCGCCGTTCACGAGCAGCCCGGGGATCGGATTGAGCTGGTAGCCGAAGTCGAAGCGGATCGGCCCGACCGGCGTCTGATAGCGGAGACCCGGGCCGACGGCGTAGCGCAGATCGTTCAGCTCGCATGCCCCACGAGTCCGCCCAGACGTTGCCGGCGTCGAGGAAGAGCACGCCGCCGATGTTGCCGTGCAGCATCGGCGCGCAGCTCCTCGCTGAACGCGAACATGCTGTTGCCGCCGATCGGCAGGCCCGCCCGACGAGCGGGCTGACCTCGTAGCGGCCCCACCCGCGGACGCTCGTCGCGCCGCCGAGAAAATACTTCTTCGCGAACGGCACGTTCGCCGGGTCGTCGCTCGCCGGCCGGATGTTGCCGAGCTGCAGCGCGGCTGGCGAGCACGACGCGTTGTCGCCAGAGCGGCAGGTAGTGGCGGCCGTCGGCCGGACAGCGCGTAGTAGTTGAAGGTGCCGGGCATGATGCGCCCGGCCTGCTCGGCGTGAAACGCCACCTGATAGCCGCGATGCGCGTTCAGCAGGTTGTCGGCGGTCGAGTGCTGCAAATCGAAGCCGAGCGCGTTGAGCGTGCCGTTCTGCTCGCCGGTGATCGGGATCGAGGCCGAGCGCGATCAGGTTGCTGCGCAGCGTCGGATCGTTCAGCACGCTTCGGCGTGATCGATGCTGCTGTCGTGCTCGCTCGTGAGCGAGACGCGACCACGACGTGCTGCTCGGTTCTGCCGGTGCGTCAGCGTCGCCTTCGCGCCGGTCACGACCGAGCGGTACGCCGGCGTGTAGGTGTACCACTGCTGCGCCTTCGCCGCCGAGCGAGAAATGCGGCGCGAAGAAGTACGGCTGGTTGAAGTCGAGCCGGATGCCGCGATCGAGCGACGACCAGCGCACGTGCGCGCCGGCCGATCGCGCGCCGCCGAGAAAATTCAGTGGTGGTACTCGGCGTCGACGCGCGCCTTTTCCTCGGTGCCGTAGCCGACGCCGAAGTTCACGCGCTGGTGGTTGCCTTCGGCCACCGTCACGCGCGATCGGCACGTCGTCGGGCTGCTGCTCCGGATTCAGCGGCTCGACGTTGGCGAACTGAAACAGCTCCATGCCGTACAGCCGCCGCTGCGAATCCTGCACGAGGCTGCGCTGGTACAGGTCGCCCGGCTTGAAGGTCAGCTCGCGGCTGGATCACGTGGTCGCTGACGCTCTTGTTGCCGGCGATCTCGACCGTCGCCGAAGTGCGCGACCTTGCCCGGGCTCGGCGGTGAACGTCAGCGTCGCCTCCTTGCCGTCGGCCGCCATCGTCTTCGCTCGGTCGCGACCTTGGCGTACGGAAAGCCGTGATCCTTCAGCTCGTTCAGCGCCATCTCGTGCGTCGTGCACGACGAGCTGGCGGTCGCGCGGCTGCCCGACCTTGAGCGGCACGCGCTTCTTCGAGATCGTCGAGATGCGTCGGCGGGATGACGTCGAAGCCGACGAAGTCGACCGCCGCGACCTTGACCGGCTCGCCTTCGGCGATCGTGACGGTGACGTCGACCGCGTCCTGCTTGTCGTTCAGCTTGACGTCGAAGCCGGTGACGCGCGCGTCCGGATAGCCGCGGTCGGCGTAGAACGCCTGGATGCGCTTCAGGTCCGCGTCGAAGCGCGACCGGTCGAAGAATGCTTTCTTGCCCCAGGGAAGCTTCGAGCTCTGCTTGGTCGCGAGCGCGTTCTGCAGGCTCGCTCGCGTCGACCGCCTTGACGCCCTTGAACGTGAGGCTTGTGGACGCGTGATCGTGCCTTCTTCCTTGCAGCCGCCGACTGCCAGCGCAAGGGCGAGCGAGGACCACAGAAGGCAAGCTGACGGCGCATACTGGCACGGTCATGACCATAACGCGTGCCAGAGCTCGTGCGCTGGAAGACGAGCTACTCGCGGGTGATCGTCGTGGGCTGCACCGAAGATACGGCGAGCATGAGGCCGAGGCCGACGACGATGAGCGCCGTGATCGCGAGCCAGACCGCGGACATGCGGCGAGGACGCCGGCCTGCCAGAGCGCCAGGCATGCGCCGAGGACAAGCACGAAGTAGCCGATCAGATAGAGGTGGATGAAGCGCATGGCGTTACGCAAGAAGGCTGGAGGCCGGACGAGTATCCGGCCGTGCCAGCCTCAGCGCTAGCCTGCTCTACTGCCGCAGATTGACCACGAGCGCGGCGCGGCGGTTCAGCCGGCGCGTTTCCTCGCGGCGCGTTGTCGTACTTCGGCCGCTCCTCGCCGTAGCTGACCGTGTGCAGCCGGTCGGCGGAGACGCCGCGGCTGACCAGGTAGTCGCTGACGGCGTTCGCGCGGCGATCGCCGAGCGCCAGGTTGTATTCGGCCGTGCCGATGTTGCAGGTGTGGCCTTCGATCTCGACCCGCAGCGTCGCGATCTCGCGCAGCGCCGCGACCGCTTCGTCGAGCACGCGCGTCGCTTCCGGCCGCAGCGAGTAGCGGTCGAAGTCGAAGTGCACGTCCTCGAACGTGTAGTTCTTCACCGGCGGCCGCGTCACCTGGATGTTGACCGTGTCGGACGCCGTCTTGTTGTCGCGTCGGGCACGTCACCGTGACCGTCACCGGCACGCTGCCTTCCTGCTTCGGCGCCGTCCACAGCGTCGAGCGTTCGGCCGGCTGCGCGAGCGTGCCGCTCGGCGCGGTCCAGCGATAGGTCACCGAGCAGCTGATCGAATCCGTGCACCGTCGCCGTCACCGTCGACGTCTTGCCCACTTCCACCGTGCACGGATCGCACTGCGCCTTCACCGTCAGGTTCGTGCGGCGCGAGGCGCCGGCGGCGGCGGCGGTGGCGGCGGCGGTGGCGGCGGCGGCACGTAGACGCGCACGCCCGGGTGATACCCGATCCGGACCTGCCAGTCGCAGTAGTCGCCGAACGGATCGGTCGTCGGTGAAGCGCGGCGTTGCGCGCTCGTGCGTCGGCACGTTCCAGCTCAGCCGCGCGCCGACGAAGAAGCCGTTCTGCGCCTGCAGTGAGCGCCGACCGTCGCGCGCGTGAGGTTCTCGGTGTTCGACGTCGAGCGGCGGGACGCTGCCGTCGATCGCCGACGAGCGCGCGTGCCGTGATGCGTCGCCGTGTCGCTCGACGGCACGATAGCCGTTCAACTCGGCCGTGACGCGGACCGGGCTGCGCGACGGGAACGCCGCGCCCGCGCCCCAGCGGAACGCGCCGCTCGGCATGTCGAAGCCGTCGGGCTTGCCGCGGTACTCGTAGCCGGCGATAGCCGGACACTTCGACGATCTTCGCCGCTTCCTTGCTGACGATCAGCGTCGATCGAGAAGTCGGCCTTGCCCGTGCTGACGCCGGCGTCGTGTCTTGCCGGTCGGCAGCTTGACCATCGCCGCGCACCGCGACGGCCGCCGGATTCTGCCGGTACTCGCGACAGCAGGTTGATCTTGCGCGCCGACGTAGAAGTCGCCGATGTTGTCGCCGGTCCAGTCCTGATTGACCTGCGGATAGCGATCGACGATGCCGCCGAAGGTCGGGATCGTTGACGAAGAGCGGCCGCGATGTCGCGGTCGATGCGCGTGTCGACGAGGAACGAGCCGAAGATCTCGGCCCGGTCCTTGATGCCGACGGCGAACGTGCCGGCGAAATCGCCGACGTTGGTGTAGCCCTGGATGTAGTTCGTGCCGCGGCGGTAGCCGCTCACCGACCACTTACCGTTCGCGAGCACCTCGGCGGTCGGCACAAACCACAACCCAGTGTCGCCGAAGAACGTCGTCGTCGCCGGCCGCGTCTCCTCGTCGGCCGTCGACGAGGACGGTGGTTGGGCTGTGGTGGTACTCTGTCCCGTGGATGTCCCTGAAGAACCGGTCTGCGCGCTCGCGCTGACCGCGACGGTCGAGCAGCCAGCGCACAGGCCACGGCTACGCGTCTTGCCATTGTTTGTCGCCTCCAAAGTCGGTCGCGCGTTCGTCGAGCGCATGTCGAATCAGTCCACGCGTGAGCCGTCGCGCCGATCGGCCTCAGGTGCGTCGCTGCTTCCGGCCGCTGGCGCGGATCGGTCATCAGGTACGATAAGCCGGCCGCGGCCGCCGCGGCTGACCTGGCCGCCCTTGCGCCCGGCATTCCGCGCTTCGTCGGCCGTCCACTCGTGGGCCGTGCCCTTTTCGTGCGCGGCGCGGCCGCCCTTGCTGGCGATCTCGCGCTGCTTCTCGGGCGACATCGACGCGAATCCTCGCCGTTCCTTGCGCTCTCCAGTATTCACCGCTGCGCCTCCGTCTTTCTGCCGTTTGATCTACGCGACGTACGGCCCTTCCGGACCGGGGTGCGGTGGCGGATCCTGAACGCGAGGGGGGCGCGGCTCGTCGAGCGGCGTCTCCGGCGCGTCGTCCGGACCCTGATCGCGAACGTGATCGATCGGTTGTTCTCGTCGTCGCGCTTGGCAAATGGCACGATACCCATCGACCCCAGCGTTATCAAAGTCTGTGCCCGGTCGGTCGTTCGGTGGACTTCGATAAATCCTTGCGGGATCGCTGCTTATGAGCTTGAGCTGAGAACGAGATCGAACGGGGATTGCAGTGGTTTGCTACAGAAGGGCTGGAATCGCAGTAGCGAATGCCGTCGAATGACGAGCTAACGGTCGTTCGCTGCCGATCGGGCCGGAAATACTCGCAGGCCGCGCAGTTCCGGACGTCGAACTGGTAGCCGACGACCGGAAACCACATCGGATGGGCGCAGAACAGCAGGTGGCCGTCTTCGATTGTGTGGAAGCCGATGTCTGGCGGGATGTCAGCCGTCCGGCGGCTGTACCAGCAGGCGCGGTGGCGTGACTCCGCGGCATCGGCGCTCAGGTGCGTTCACTTGGCCTGTTGCGGCACGTAGCCGGGCGGCAGCGCGGCGCCCTCGCCGAAGAAAAAATCTTCCATGTGCTTGGCGACGAGGTCCTGCGCTTCCTTCTGCCACGGCATCAGGCGGTACTCGTTGAGGATCATCTTCATCCGCTCCTCCCAGAGCTTCCAGGCGTCGACCGACATGTTGTCGAAGATGCGCTGGCCGAGCTCGCCCGGCCACGGCGGCGCGTCGAGGCCGGGCAGCTCCTTCTGGAACTTCGACGCACATGACCTTGCGGCCGCTCTTGTTCGTCGCCGGGCCGGCGGCGGCGGCGTCGGACCGCAGGTATCAGCCATGTGCGTGATTGTAGTGCAGTTACCGGCGGCGAGCACCGGCAGCTCGGGATCGATCGCGAAGCGCAGCCGCGCGTGCGCGGCGCGCAGCGCGCGCTCGACGTCGCCGGCGTCGTCGGCGCGCGCGAAGATGAAGCCGAGATAGCTCGCGCCTTCCGGCAGCGGCACGAGCAGCTGATCCGGCTTCGCGGTGATGCTGCACGTCGTCGATCGCCGGCACCGCGCGCGCCGCGTCGACGCCCGTCGACGCCGCGAAAGATGCCGCGCCGCGGAATCGGAATCATCATCACGCCGGACGCGCCGGCTTCGCGCGTCCACGTCGCCGGCGATCTCGCCGAGCGCATGGCGCAGCAGCAGCTCCTCGAGCGAGATCGGCGACGTCGCGATCGATCGCCGTCGCCGATTCGGTCGAACCGCAGCGCGCGCGCGCACAGGCCGCCGATCGGCCGCGCGGCCACCTCGAGCACGAACACGCCGTCGCGTCGTTCACGCGGCACTCGGCGTGGATCGGACCGTGCCGCAGGCCGAGCGCCGCGGCCGCGCGCGCCGATCGCCGTCGACGATCGCGCGCTGCACGCCTGCGTCGGCGCGGACGACGGCGTGACGTAGATCGTCTCCTCGAAGAACGGACCGTCGAGCGGATCGGGCTTGTCGAAGAGCGCCAGCACGTGCAGCTCGCCGTGATGCAGCAGCGCCTTCGAGCGCGTACTCGCGGCCCGGGATGAACCCCTCGACGAGCGCCACGTCGTGCGCCTCGTTGCGCTCGGCGCGGATGTCGGGCGACTGCAGCAGCGCCCGCAGCCGCTCGAACGCCGCGACGAACGACGCCGCATCGTCGGCGCGCATCACGCCGCGGCTGCCCGACAGCGCGACGCGGCTTGACGACGCAGGGAAACGTGAGCGAGCGCGGCCGAGCGCCGCGTGGATCGCGCATCGACCGACGTCGGACGAACCACGGCACCGGCAGGCCGGCGTCGCGAAGCCGCTCGCGCGTGCAGCTGCTTGTTGCCGCGCGATCGGCGGCCGCTTCGGGCGGATGCCCGGGCAGCCCGAGCGCCTGCGCGACGCGCGCGGCGATCACGGTCGGCCGATCGCCGACGGCGAGCACGCCGTCGATCGGCACGGTCCGCGCCGCCTCGAGAATCGCCGCGACCGACGCCGTCCTCGTCGTGGAAGCGGATCGGGATCGCGCCGTCGCGCCACGGATCGTCGAGCACGTGACAGCGATCGGTCGCGAAGACGAGCTCGACGCCGAGCCGCTCGGCCGCGTCGCCAAACGCGCGCGTCTGATAGCCGGTCGTCGTCGCCAGCAGAAGGACGCGTCGCATCATCGCGAGGTCCAGCTCGACGGTGATGCAGCTCGATGCAGTTCAGCTCGAGCGCCTCAGCCCAGCTAGCCACGCACTCTACATCAGAGCCACCTGCTCTGGATTGGGCTCCGCTCAACAGTACCAGGGCTCGTTCAGATACGGCACCGTCGCGCGAGCGCGCGCCGGCCGCGACGCCGGCCGCGGCAGGCCGGCGCGCTCGTGCGCCAGCGTCGCTGATCTCGTCGAACAGCGCGCGGCGATCGGCGGTCAGCCGCGCGCCGACCATGCGCCGTGACGTCGCGCTGCAGCGCGTCGACGCGCGGATCGGGATGCGCCACCGGTACGTCAGCGTCGCCGGATCGAACGCGCCGACGATGCGCGCGCATCTCGTCGAGCTCCAGCAGCCGCGACCCTTCGGGAATCAGCAGCCGGATCGCGAGCTGAATCGGCGCGACGTGATCGACCAGATCGAGCGCCGTCGATCGTGTCGAGCAGCTCGCAGTAGCCGTCGAGCGTCAGCCACGGGTGAAACGCGACGAAGGTCGGCACGAGCGTCAGCCCGGCCGCGCGGCACAGCGCCGACGGCCTCGACGAAATCGGCGCGCGTGTGTCCCTTGTCGAGCAGCGCCAGCACGCGATCGTCGACCGATTCGACCGCGCTCGTCACGAACGCGCAGCCGGTCGCGCGCGAGCCGCGGCAGCAGATCGCGATGCCGCAGCAGATGCTCGATCTTGATCGTGACGTCGTAGCTCACGTCCGGATGCGCCGCGTGCAGCGCGTCGACGATGCGCATCGCGTGCGTCGGGCCGTTGAAGAAATCGGGATCGCCGAACGTGATGTGCGCGGCGCCGGCGGCGACCTGCGCGGCGATGTCGGCGAGCACGACGTCCGGCTGCACGACGCGGAACTGCCCGTTGTAGACCGGCACGACCGGACAATGCCGGCACAGATGCCGGCAGCCGCGGCTCGCTTCGGTGTAGCCGACGAGCCGTCGCTCGGCCGTCCGGCATCTGCAGCGTCGCGTAGCGCGAGAGCGGCGGCAGCGCCGCGATCGATCGGGCACGAGGAAATGAAGGCGCGGAACGGGCGCGTCCGCCGGCGGGCTTGACGCCGCGATCGCTGCGACCTCGGCGCGACCGTCGGCCCAATCGCGTACGAGATCCTCCTCGAACTCGCCGCCGAACACCGTCGTCGACGCCGAGCGACGCGCAGCCACTCGGCGTTCAGCGGCGCGTACAGGCCGTACGCGCAGATGCGCGCGGCGGATTGACGCGCCGCGCGCGCGCGACGATCAGCGGCGCGGCCAGCCGCGTCGCCGTGTGCATCGGCAGGTGAAAGCCGACCAGATCGGCGCCGTCGGATCGCGAGCGTCGTCGAGCGTCTCGCTGCGCGGCGTCGACGCACGTCGAACGTCGCACCCGGCCGCGCGCAGCCACGCCGCCGGCGACGCCAGGCCGAACGGCTGGCGGCCCATTTCGTAGGTGCTGATCAGAACGGCCTGCGCAGGTTCCACGGTACAATACATAGTGTATTCTGGCCCGCATCGTGGCTGTGACCGCCGTCGATGTGACAGCGGACCGATCGCGTTCTTCGGCCACCCGCGCGGCCTCTCGACGCTCTTCTTCACCGAGATGTGGGAGCGCTTCAGCTACTACGGCATGCGCGCGCTGCTCATCCTGTTCATGACCGCGCCGGTCGCCGCCGGCGGCCTCGGCTTCGACACGGCGCGTCGCGGGCGCGGTCTACGGCCTGTACACGTCGATGGTCTACATGACGAGCCTGCCGGGCGGCTGGATCGCCGACCGGCTGCTCGGCCAGCGCCGCGCGGTGCTCTACGGCGGCATCCTGATCGCGTGCGGCCACTTCAGCATGGCCGTTCCAGTCGCTCGCGACCTTCTATCTCGGCCTGGCGCTGATCGTCGTTCGGCACGGGCCTGCTGAAAGGCAACGTCGAGCGTGATCGTCGGCCAGCTGTACGCGCCAGAGCGACACGCGCCGCGACGCCGGCTTCTCGATCTTCTACATGGGGATCAACCTCGGCGCGTTCATCGCGCCGCTCGTCTGCGGCTATCTCGGCCAGCGCGTCAACTGGCACATCGGATTCGCGGCCGCCGGCGTCGGCATGGCGCTCGGGCGTCGTCCAGTACGTGCTCGGCGCGCAAGTATCTCGGCGACGCCGGCCTGCATCCCGCGCTCGGCCGGTCGCCCGAGGCCGGCCGCGCGCTGCAGACGCGCGCGACGTCGGGGCGCCGCCGCGATCGCGATCGTCGCGCTCGTCGTCGGCGCGATGTACTACGGGCGTCGTTGCCGATCACGGCGAAGCAGGTCGCCGACGCCGCGGGCTACGTGCTGCTCGCCACCGTCGATCGTGCTTCTTCGGCGTGGCTGTTCTTCGCCGGCGGACTGGACGCCGGCGGAGCGGCGGCGGCTGTACCGCGATCGCCGTCCTGTTCGTCGCCGCCGCGCTCTTCTGGTCCGAGTTCGAGCAGGCGGGTTCGACGCTGAACCTGTTCGCCGATCGCGACACGCGACGTCGATCTTCGGCTGGGAATTCCCGAGCAGCTAGTTCCAGTCGCTGCAGCCGCTCTTCATCATCACGTTCGCGCCGGTCTTCGCGTGGCTGTGGCTGCGGCTCGGCACGCGCGAGCCGTCGAGCCCGGCGAAGTTCGCGATCGGTCTGCTGTTCGTCGGCGCCGGCTTCGCGCCTGCTCGTCGTCGCGTCCAGCGCTGTCGGCGCAGCGGCGTGAAGGTCGTCGCCCTGGTGGCTGGTCGTCACCTACCTGCTTCACACCTTCGGCGAGCTGTCGCTGAGCCCGGTCGGGCTCAGCGCGACGACGAAGCTCGCGCCGGCGCGCATCGCCGGGCTGATGATGGGCGTCTGGTTCCTCGCGATCGTCGGTCGGCAACTTCATCGGCGGCCGCCTCGCGTCGCTCTACGGATCGATGCCGCTCCCGAATCTGTTCGGCGCGATCGCCGCGGTCGGCATCGCCGGCGGGCTTCGTCATGTTCGCGCTGACGCCGTCGATCAAACGCCTGATGGGCGACGGTCCATTAACCGCAGGACGCCATGGCCCTCGAAGAATATCAAACGCAAACGCGATTTCAAGAAGACGCCGGAGCCCGGCCGGCGTCGTCAAGACGCGGAACGAGCGCGAGCGTTTCTTCTGCGTGCAGAAGCACCTCGCCAGCCACCTGCACTACGACTTCCGGCTCGAGCACAACGGCGTGCTGCTGTCGTGGGCGGTGCCCGAAAGGACCGTCGCTCGATCCGAAGACCAAGCGGCTCGCGATGCACGTCGAGGATCATCCGCTCGACTACGGCGAGTTCGAAGGCGTCATCCCGGAAGGCTACGGCGCCGGCATCGTCATGCTGTGGGACCGCGGCACGTGGACGCCCGAAGTGGACGATGTGGATGCGGCGCTGAAGAAGGGCGACCTGAAGTTCACGCTGAACGGCTACAAGCTGAAGGGATCGTGGGTGCTCGTGCGACCGGCGGCCGCTACCCGGGCGCGCGCGGCGGCGATCCGAACCGCAGCTGGCTGCTGATCAAGCACCGCGACGACTGGGCGGGCGACGTCGACATCGCCGAGTTCGCGCCGCGCAGCGTGAAGAGCGACGGCGACTTCGAGGACATCCTCGCCGAGGACACGCCGGCGGTCTGGCACTCGAACCGCCCGGCGAAGGGCGGCGACGCCGGCGCGATGCTCGCGCGAATCATCGAGCGCGCGGCGAAGCTCAAAGCCGAACGTCAATCCTCGTCGTCGAAGAAACAAGGCGCACCACAAAGGGCACAAAAAGCACGAAGCGCAAGAACGACAAAAGGGACGCGGAAGGTACGCAAAACAAAGTCTTCCTGATCGCCTGCCTGCTGACGATCGGGCTCGCCACGACACGCTCGAACCAGGACGCCGTGTCGACACGGACGGTGGCCCTTACGCTCACCGAGGGCACGTCGATGGCGGCGGCCGCCTCCCCCGACGGTCGCTACATCGCGATCGATCTGATCGGCGGGCTCTGGATTCTCCCGATGCACGGCGGCGACGCCCGGAGAATCACGCCCGAGCTCCTCGAGGCCCGTCAGCCGACCTGGTCCCCCGACAATCGACATCTCGCCTTTCAGGGCTATGGCGACGATGGCGTGTGGCACATCTACACGATCGCGACGAGCGGCGAGGACTGAAGGCGCTCACGAGCGGGATCTTCGACGACCGCGAACCGGCGTGGTCGCCCGACGGCCGGCAGATTGCGTTTTCCTCCGATCGTGTCGCCGGCATCACCACGATTTGGACGAGTCGATCTGTCGACGGGCGACCTGCGGCAGCTGTCGGCGCGCGACGGCTGGATGCCGGCCTGGTCGCCAGACGCTCGCGCGGTTTTCTTTGTGTCGGCAGACGTCGGCAATGCGACGGACAGCTCGCGGGATCCGCGAGCTCGGCGTCCGCGGCCGGGCGTCTACAGCATCGACGCGAACGGACGCGAACGGATCGTCCTCGATGCGGCCGACTCCGGCGTGCCGTCGGGGTTCGCCATCGGCGTCGGGGCCGACGGCGATCGGCGCGTCCCGCAGCTGGCGTTCACGGGCGCTTCCGACACGGATACGTTTCTGAGCCTGCCGACGCGCCGGCTCACGACCGGTGAGGATGTCTTTCCATTTCGCCCGCAGTGGCTGTCGCCGACCGAGCTGCTCTATACGGCGGACGGCCGCATCAAGCGGCGCGCGATCAACGGCGGGCGACGCGATTACCATTCCGTTCCGCGCGCGCGTTTCGCTCCGCCGATCGACGTACACGATCGCGCACCGAGTGCTCGAGCCCACCGGGCCGCAGCCGGTCAGCGGCATCGTGAGCCCCGTCGTGTCGCCGGACGGCCGATCGATCGCGTTCGTCGCACTCGGCGATCTCTGGCTGCTTCCCGTGGGCAGCGGCACGCCGATCCAACTCACGAATGACGAATCCGCAGACGCCGATCCGGCCTGGTCTCCGGATGGACGCGAGCTGGCGTTCACGACCGATCGCGACGGCACGATGAACGTCTGGGTGCGCGACCTGCAGACCGGCCGCGATCGCCAGATCACCTTCAGCCGGACGGGCAACTGCTCGGGGGCCGCGTGGTCGCCCGACGGAACGAAGATCGCGTATCTCGTCGATCGGATGAACGTGGAATTCGTGCGCGTCCGCGCCGGCGGCGTCTCCGAACGCGGGCTGCCGCGGCCGCCGACGCAGCAAGGCGAGCTCGGTCGGCCGTCGTGGTCAGCCGACAGCCGCTCCGTGGCCGTCGGCGCGCTCTTCCCATTCTCGAACCGGTACCGTGAAGGGCTGAACCAGCTGCTGATCGATCGGCTCGATCCCGGCGGCTGGTCGTCGTCGCTTGATTTTCCCCGAACATTCGGCCGGCAACCGTCAGACGCACGGACCTGTGTGGGCTCCCGACGGCTTTCATATGGCGTTTGTCAGCGAAGGCCGGCTGTGGGTCGTCGACGTGAACAGCGGCGGCGCCGCCACCGGTCCGCCGACGCCGATCGCGGACGATGAGCCCGATTCGCCCAGCTGGGAAGGGGACTCCCGGCACATCGTCTATTTGACGCCGCTTGGTCTGCGGCGCGTCCTCGCCGACGGGGGCGCGGCCGAAACCATCGCGTGTCATCTCGGCTGGCAACCTGCCGATCCGCTCGGACGCATCGTCGTGCACGCGGGGCAGCTGTTCGATGGAACGGTCGACGGCCTGAGCTTCGATCGAGACATCGTCATCGAGAACGGCATCATCCGCGAGGTGGCCGAGCACCGTGATGAACTGCACGACCGGCGCAAAGGACGTGTCGTCGACGCCACCAACGAAGTCGTGATGCCCGGCCTCATCGACATGCACACGCATCTCGATCCGGATTACGGCGACAGCCTCGGCCGGATATGGCTGTCGTACGGGGTGACGTCGGTCCGCAATCCGTCGCAGAATCCGTACATCGGGCTCGAGATGCGCGAGTCGTTCGACATGGGCCGGCGCATCGGACCGCGCGTGTTTCTGTCCGGGCAGGCATTCGACGGGCCGCGCACGTTCTATCCCGGCTACATGTCGATTGCGTCGCCGCAGCACCTCGCGGCCGAGCTCGGGGCGGCGTCGACCTTCGGCGTGGACTTCTTCAAAACCTACGTACGGCTGCCGGATCGATTCCAGAAGATCGTCACCGACTACGCGCACGCGGCACACGTGCCGGTAACGTCGCACGAGCTCTATCCGGGTGCGGCGTTTGGAGTGGACGGCATCGAGCACCTGCGCGGCACCAGCCGCCGCGGTTACTCGCCGAAAGTGAGCGCTCGCAATCGCAGCTACCAGGACGTGACGGACACAATCATTCAGTCCGGGATGACGTTGACGCCGACCATCGGCATTCAGGGTGCGTTCGCGATCCGCGCGAGCGCGGAGCCCGACGATTGCGTTCGATCCGCGGCTGGCTCTCTATCCGGCGTCGGTTGCCGGCTCGTTGCGCGAACTGGTAAAGCGTCCGGTCGACGCGAGAAGAGACATCCCGCTGAAGCCGTATGGCGCAACCGTGAAGACGATCGTCGCCGCCGGCGGAACGATTCTCGCCGGCACCGATTCGCCGCTCGTGCCCTACGGACTCGGCCTGCACCTCGAACTCCAAACCTTCGTGCATGCGGGCCTCACGCCGTTTCAAGCGCTGCAGACGGCGACCATCAACGCCGCGCGGGCGCTCGGGGTCGACGACGAGCTGGGCACGATCGAAGCCGGGAAGCTCGCCGACCTTGCATTCGTCGCGAGCGATCCGCTGGGAGACATCCGCAACGCGCGCGCCGTGAAGCGGGTGATGCGCGGCGGACGCCTTTATACGGTTGATGAATTGATCGGAGGACGCTGAGCGCGGACTCTCGCAGGTCTTCAGACCTGCGCGCTCACGTCGTCGACGAGCAGCCGCTCCGAAAGCACGCTCCACACGGCGTAGGCGAGTCGCAGGCGATCGTGCCGCGCGATGTCGCTCGTCCAGAACTCTCCGCCGACGAGCTCGCACATGCTCCGGCAGCGTGCCGGGCGCCAGCGGCTCCTTGTGCTCGAGCGCGTACCGGCCGAGCACTTGCGGCGACGGCCACTTCATGTTCGTCGATGCACGACGTCGACTTTGCGGTGGATCGCCTCCTCGATGCGCGCCACGGCGTCGGCTGGCCGTGAAGCCGGCCATGCCGCGGCCTTCGGTCAGCAGGTTGGCGATCAGGATCACCGGACCCTTCATCTGGCCGAGCGCTTCCGCGACGCCTCGCACGAGAAAGATCGGCATCAGGCTCGTATAGAAGCTGCCGGGGCCGATGATGACCGCGTCGAACTCGGCGATCGCCTTCGCCACCGCCGGATGGATCGACACGGGCGGCTCGAGCCAGATGCGCCGCACGAACCGCCCCGACGACTGCCCCGCATCGACTTCCACTTCGCCGCGCGTCACCGATCCGTCGCCGTACTCGGCGCAGACCGACGCGGGCTGGACGCTGACCGGCCACACGCGCCCGCGGCAGCCGAGCAGCGCGCGCAGCCCGTCGATCGCGTCGAGAAAATCGCCGCTGTAGCGCTGCATCATCGACAGCAGCAGGTTGCCGCCGGTGTGGCCGCCGAGCCGCGCGTGCTCGAGCGTCGGCAGCCGCGCCAGCAGCACGCGGCGCGCCTCGCGCGCGTTTCGCGCCAGCGCCAGCGCGCATTTCAGGATGTCGCCTGGCGGCAGCACGCCGAGCTCGTCGCGCAGCTGCCCCGAGCTGCCGCCGCTGTCGAACATCGTGACGACGGCGTTGACGTTCAGCCAGGGATTGTTTTTCAGCCCGCCAAGCAGGCTCGGCAGGCCGGTGCCGCCGCCGAAGCAGCCGACGTTCAGCTCGCGCAAGCGCATGGGGCCACCATTGTAGAACCAAGAACGCTGCGGGAAGGACTGTACAATTCAACGATGACCGATGCCGTGCAGACGCTCGACGCGCGAGCTCCAGCGATATCTTCGGCGGGCGGCTGCATGTCGCTCGTCGCCTACGGCGCTGCATCGGCACCGACGACGCATACGCTGGCGATCGTCGAAGGATTGACGCAAGGCCGATCTCGAAGCGTGCGCCGCGAAGGCCGGCGGCTGGCACGATGCGCACCTGGCGACGCCGCTGATTCTTGCGGCACACGAGTTCGAGCAATCGCTCGACGCGTTTCCGCTCGAGTTCGGCGCGATCCTCGCGACCACACGCTCGTGGCCGGGCGGAATCCGTTCGCCGGACTGACGGTCGACGCGGCCGACATCCGGCGCGCCTGCGAAGTGCAGGCGCGCGGCCATCTGCTGCATCTGCGCGAAGGCTACATCGAAACGCGCGGGCGCGCGGATGCGCTGGCCGTGCTGATCGTTCGATCGGCTCCGCGCCTTCGAGGCGCTCCTCGAGCACGTCGAGCGGCTCGACGGACCCCGGGCCGCATCTGTCCGGACGGCATCGCCCACGACGTCGTCAAGCTCGCCGACGTCTCGGAAATCTCGAACGACGAAGCGCGGCGTATCTTCCCCGCCTATCTCGACGCGGTCGAGCGGCTCGTCCAGCACGTCGACGGCTGGGGACGCTAGTGGTCGTTGGCCGCTGGTCAGTCGCTCGGCGCTGGTCTCTGGTCGCGCTCCTTTTGCTCGCCTTCAGCACCGTCGCCGCGGCTGAGGCACAGCGCCGCGAACGGCAGCGATCCTGCCCGAGCTGACGCAACCGGTCAACGACTTCGCGCACGTCATCGATGCGCAGAACGCCGCGACGATCGATCAGTTGACGCGGCGGCTGAAGGCCGCGACCGGCGACGTCGTGGTCGTCGCCACGGTCAACGACCGTCGAGCCGTACGGCGACATCCGCGAATACGCCAACAAGCTGTTCGAGAACCACGGCAAGGGCATCGGCCAGAAAGGCAAAGACAACGGCGCTGCTGATTCTGCTCGCGCTGAAGGAGCGCAAGGTCTGGATCGAGGTCGGCTACACGCTCGAGCAGTGGATCACCGACGGGTTCGCCGGCGAGACGAGCCGCAACTACATGGTGCCGCAGTTCCGCGCGGGCAACTACGGCGCAGGGCTGCGCGCCGGCACGGAGCGGATCATCGGGCGCATCGCGCAGGGGCGAGGCGTCACGCTCGACGGCGTGCGTCCGGTTGCCGCCGAGCGGCCGCAGTCCGGCGGAACGCCGCTTCCGGTCTGGGTCCTGTTCCTGGTCTTCATCATCATCATGATCATCAGCCGCATCGGCGGCGGACCCGGGTCGTCGTTTCGGCGCAATCGCTGGGGCGTGGGGCCGTGGAGCGGCTGGTCGAGCGGCGTCGGGCCGTTTGGCGGCGGCTGGGGCGGCGGCGGCGGCGGTGGGTTCGGCGGCGGCTTCGGCGGATTCGGCGGCGGGATGAGCGGCGGCGGCGGCGGCGGCGGCAGCTGGTGACGTTGGCATCTACAATGAGCTCATACACGTCTGTACACAAAGGATTGTCATGACACGCAGAACACTCATCCGGCTCGTCGCGCTCGCGCATCGTGGCGATGCCGCTGACCGGCTGCTCGTACAACAAGTTCGTCAGCCAGGAAGAGGCGATCAAGGCGCAGTGGGCGCAGGTCGAGAACCAGCTGCAGCGCCGCAACGATCTGATTCCGAATCTGGTCGAGACGGTGAAGGGCTACGCGACGCACGAGGAGAGCGTCTACAAGGACATCGCCGACGCGCGCGCGCAGCTGCTCGCGGCGAAGTCGCCCGAAGAGACGATCGCGGCGGCGAACCAGCAGACGTGCGCGCTCGGCCGGCTGCTCGCCGTCGTCGAGAACTATCCGCAGCTCAAAGCGAACGAGCAGTTCAACCGGCTGATGGACGAGCTGTCCGGCACCGAGAACCGCCTCGCCGTCGAGCGCATGCGCTACAACGAGCGCGTGCAGGAGTACGACACGTCGCGGCGGCAGTTCCCGGCGAACGTCACCGCGAAGATGTTCGGCTTCAAGGAATATCCGTTCTTCCAGGCGCCGGCCGAAGCGAAGCAGGTGCCGAAGGTGAATTTCTCGAAACCGCAGAACTAGAAGCGGCACGTGTCGGTCCCGCTGCCCTGGGAGCGGCTGCTCTGGAGCGGCCGTCTCGCCGCTGGCTCGGCGGCGTCGCTACATCCTCACCGATTTCCGCCTCGTGCAGATCGCGGGCTCGCGGACCGACGAGCTCGCCCTTCGACGACATCGGCGACGTTCACCGCATCGAGTCCCGCGCTCGACCGTCTCTCGGCACGTCGACGCTCGTCGTCGATCGCGCGCGCCGCGCGCGTGCCGTCGCTCGTTCTGAGCGGCGTCGGCGCGCGGCGCGCAGCTCGCCGCGCTGCTCGAGCTTCTCGCCGGCGACCCGCGGGCGCCGACGCGATCGCTGACGCGATTCGCGCGGCGCTCGCCTGGGAACCGCGGCGCGCATTGGCGGGTGCGCGCGGCGCGAGAGCAGTCATCGTCGGCGCCGCCCTGGTCATCATCGCGGTCGTTCGGCGTCGCGATCGGCCTTCAGGGCCGCGCGCGGCCGATCGCCTACTCTCGCCCGACGATCCGATCGCGCCGAACGGTGAGAAGCGAACGCGCGACGAGCATCGTGCATTTCATGGAAACGGACGTGATGCCGTGGGCCCGCATCGACGCTCGGGCCGATCAACGGCGGCGCCGACCGCATCACGTGCGAAACGTGCCACGGCCGCGATGCACCCGCGCGCGGGTGGCAGATGCCGGCGGTCGCGGCGCTGCCGCGCCCGATGTGCGCGATCTCGGCTGGGAGCGCTACAGCGGCGACGATGGACGCGCAGATGCGCAATGCGATCTACGGCTATCTCGCCGAGTCCGATAAGCAGGCGAAGGCCGCGTACATGCGCGAAGTCGTGATGCCGGGCATGGCGCGCCTCCTCCATCGGCCGGCGTACGACTTCACGCGTCCGTACGCCGAGAACCGTGCGAGAAATGCGATCGGCTGCTACCACTGCCATCGGGTCAAATGAGGTGGCTGGTGGCTAGTGGCTGGTGGTTGGTGACTCGTGGCTGGTGGCTGGTGGTTGGCGGTAACCGTTCAGCGCTTCGGTACTAACATCAGCGTCGACTGCGCGCGCCGCTCGACCGCGGCGTCGCTGAACAGCAATTCCATCCATCCGCCGGAGCTCCATTGCGCCGCGAGATCGACAAAGTGCGGGCTGTCGGCCCACGCGGACTGACCAGGCGCGTTGATGGCGCGCGAACGATCCCAGTTGCCGGGATCGAAATCGCCACGAACGGGACTGTCGTCGGGAGTCGGGCGCGACGTCTCGATGTCGAATCGCCGGCGCGCCGCGGTGGTCACGGCGAGCGGATGGACAAACAGCGCTCGCGGTTCAGCCGCTGCTGCCGACGGCGCAGGTTCGGCGGAACCGACGGGCCGGCCTCGAGGGTTGAACGCGTGCGGCAGAGTGTCGAGCGTCTCCCAGCCGATCCAGTCGTCGCGGCGGCGAACGGGAATCAGTCCGACGTCCTGGAAGCCCACGTTGCCGGCGATGTCGGCATACACCATTCTCTGAACGGGCATTTTCCAGCGTGCCAGCGCCTGGCGGAATGCATTCCAATCCGCCGCCCTGTCGACATCCAGCGACGCGAGCTCCGGCGCCGCGCCGGCCTCCGTGCCGCTCCACCGTAACGCGAACACGAGGTGACGCTCGTCGTCTTTCGCAATCACCATCCCGTGGGCCGTGACCATCGTTTCGAACACGAACGGCTTCGCTCGTCCCTTGATCGCGATCGAGTCGCTGAGCGTCGGCCGCCCTGATTTATCAGACCCAGCCGCCCTCTCGCTCGCGACCTCCTGCGTGTTCGCCATGGATCGGCGACGCCGCCCAGGCGACGCGGTCGTTGTGGCCGATCGCCACGCCCGGCATCCAGGGATGCGTCGCACCGATGACGTTCCACCCCGGCGCGTGCAGGTGGACGAAATAGCGCGGGGACGGGTTATCGAAGGATCTTGTGACCTTCGCTGAACGCGATGCCGCCGCGAGTGGCGCGCGCCCATCCGGTCGATCCAAAGACCGACCGGAGTCTTTCATCTGTGGCCGGCGACGGAGCAGAATGAACCGCTCGCTCGGGCACAGGCGCAGCGAGCGCGGCGAAGAACGGCGGCGCGCCGACCCGCCGAACGTGCTCGGCGACGATGTCGCTGATGCCCTGCGCGGCGGATCTCTTCGAGGGCGCCGCGGCTCGCGACGAACGCATCGGTGCGGCTCAGAAGGTCCGATCGCCGTCCACGGCTCCGGCTTCCATCCGGCATACACGAACTCTTCGGGAAGACGCTCGCGCGCGACGGCCACCCACGCGTTGACGCCGCGAACGAACGCCTCGGCGATCGCCTTCGTGTCGGGACCATAGCTCGTCCCATTCGATGTTCGGATCGCCGCGATACTGCACGCGACGGGTCATCGCATCGCGCTCGACGAAGTTCGCCCCGAGCACCTCGGACAGCCGCCCCTCGGCGGCGCGCCTCCAGAGGTCCATCTGAAACAGACGGTCCTCGGCCTGCACGAACCCCTGCGCGACGAAGAGATCCTGTTGAGACTGCGCGTAGATATGCGGAACGCCCCAGATATCGCGGACGATGCGCACCGGCGCGGCGAGGCCGGCGATGGCGATTTCCCCCGACGTCTGAGGCGTGAGCGGCGGGATGGGCGCGGGCGTCCGGCGGCAGCCCGCGCATGCAGCGGCGACACACACCGCGGCGAGGAACGATACGCGCGGGGCTAGGGTTGATGGCTGGCGCCCGATGGCTGCAGCGTCAGCCGCTCGTCGACGACCGACTCCACTTTGGTTCTCGAGTAGAAGATCGGGAAGTACTGGCCGCGCGCCCACAGCTCGAAAAGATCGCGGTAGTGGGGGCTGTGCGGATCGCCGGACTGCCCCGGGTTGTTCATCCCGAGCGAATTGTCCCAGTTCGACGTGTCGGCGATGATCTTGAGCGATCCGCCGGAGGTCTGGTTGTCGGCGGTGCCCGTCGCGTTCACCGTGTAGCTGTCGCCGCCGCGCGGAAACGGCCCGACGTCGAGCGTCGCGCGCATCTCTGGCGTGACCATCGCCGTCATCGGATGGTGGATGAGCGCGTGGTGATACTGGTTCTGTCCCCAGTTCCAGTGGGCCATGTCGGCGCCGAGCTTCTTCGTCAGTTCGCCGACCGCTTCCGTGAGGCTGCGCGAGAGCAGCGCGTCGCGCCGCCGCGTCGGATCGCTGCCGAAGCGGCCGTCGGGCGCCTCGCAGCCAGTCGATGATTTTCTTCATGCTCGGCGCGTTGCCGAGGAACGGCTGCGCGCTTCCTTCGGAAAGAGCATGTCGCGCACGTTCGCGCGCCAAGCGGCGCTGCCACATTTCGTAGATGCCCGCCGCGACCGATTCGGCGTCGAGGCCGAAGTCCCAGGCGAGCAGCGTCGTCGCGCGCCTTTTCGCCGACGGCCGGATCGGCGATCGTGACGCTGCGAAGCAGCGGGACGAGGCTGCGCGCCGGGAGCGACAGCGCGTCGTTCTGCAAGCGCATCATGTCCGCGACGGTCTGCAGCCGCCCGCTCGCCGAGCACTTCGCTGATGCGCGACACGCGAAACGGATCGGCGCCGGTGTAGTGCAGCGCCTCTCTGTACGGATAGTCCGGCGGGAAACGGTAGTTGTTCGCCGTCGCGTAATAGCCCTTGTCGGGTTCGCGACGTGCGGCAGCGCGTTGATCGGCAGATAGCCGTTCCATTCGTAGCGGCCGTCGCCCGGCACCGGCACGCAGGCCGGACCAGTTCGGCCGCAGCGGCGTGATCGCCACCGCCTGATAGCCGATGTTGCCCTTGCGATCCGCCCACACCATGTTCTCCGCCGGAATGCCGGCTGTACGTGCAGGCGTCGCGGAACTCGTCCCACGTCTTCGCCTGATCCATGCGCAGGCTCGCCAGGTACGGCGCCGCACCGATTTCCATCCACGCCGCGCGCAGCGCGTACGCCTTGTGATGCACGACGATCCTCCGACAGCACGGGACCGTGCCGCGTGTACTTCAATTCGACCGCGACCGGCGCCTCGCCCTTCACCGGGATCGTGTCCTTGATCGACGCGCATGTCTTCCCACGCGCCCGCGATACTTGTATTGATTCGGATTCGCCGGATTCGTGTCGTAGACGTAGAGATCTTCGCTGTCGCTGCCGAAGATCGTGAGGCCCCACGCGCCGTACTCGTTGTGGCCGATCGACACGCCTGGCAGCACCGGCTCGCCGCCGCCGATCACGTTCCAGCCGGGCGCGACCAGGTGCACCCAGTAGCGCAGCGACGGCGCGCTCTGCGTGCGATGCGGATCGTTCATCATCATCGGGAAGCCGCTCTGCGTGCGGCTTCCCGCTCACGACCCAGTTGTTGCTGCCGATGTCGCGCGGAGTCTCGGAGCCGCCACGTCCTCGTCATCGTTCCCGGCGGCCGCGCGGCGACCCGCCGAAACGCAGCGGCGTTCGGAACGCGTCGTACAGCTCGAGAATCGATTTGTTGATCAGCGACAGATCGACCGCGGGATCGGGCGTGAGGTTCGGATCGGGACCCGGAAAATCCTCCAGGTCCTTCACTTTGTCGGCGCCGAGCACGCGGACGGCCTGCGCCATCTTCACTTCTTCGCCGAGGTTCGACAGCAGCCGTTGTGCCGCGAGATGACGACCGCGGTCGTCCAGGGCGCCGGCTTGATGCCGAGGACTCTTGAACTCAATCGGCAGCGACGCGGGATTGCGCAGCGCCTCGGCGATGTAGGCGTTCACGCCGCGCGACATACGCGCCGATGATCGCTTCGCCGTGCGGATGGTACCAGTTCAATTCGGCTCTTCAAGTCGCCACGAAACATGTGGAGACGCGCGCCGATGTCGCGCTTCAGCTCTTTTCTGCCGAACATTTCCGCGTGGTCCCCGTGGCCTGGCGGCGCCACATTTCGAATTGGAACAAGCGATCGCGCGCCGCGGCATAGCCCTGGGCGAAGAACAGATCGTGTTCGCTCTGCGCGTAGATGTGGTTGATGCCCCAGCGATCGCGCAGGATATCGACGGGCTGGGTGAGTCCGTCGACGCGGATGGACGCCGGCTGAGCGGCGCCCGGAACACCGGACGCCGCCGTCAGCATCATCGCCGCGCCGAGCAGCCATCGGGCTCGGCTCGTCGCCAAGCTACTTGCCCTGCTGCGCTGTCGTCGCCGTCGCACGGACGGTCGGATACTTGATGCCGAGCTGATCGAGATAGGTCTTGTACTTCGTCGGGTCGTAGTAGTACTTCTTCATCTCCGGCCGGTACTTCGCCATCGTCTGCTTCGTTCAGCCAGATCGCCGGCTTGTCCTCGGGGCGGATCAGCGGCGATGTACTTCGTCGTCCTTCGTCTGGACGTTGTTGAAGTAGTCCCACGCCTGCTTGACGAGCTCCGGGCGCATCAGCAGGTCGAGCACCGTCATCGCCTGCACCTTCGCGCCGGCGTGACGCCCTTGTGCGCGATCGGCGTCGCCATGGAGATGGCGTTCGCCCAGTTGTGGCCCGGGCCGGCCTGGATGTTCGCCGGATAGCGCAGCGTCACCGTCGGCACGTTCCACGAGATGTCGCCGATGTCGTCCGAGCCGCCGCCGCGTTTGTCCTCGTCGGGAATCTCTTCGCGGCCGTCGCAGCGGCTCGAATCTTCGTCGCCAGGCCGATCTCCGGCACCTTCAGCTCGTTCTGCAGCGCCTGCGCGAGCGTCTGGTCGGCCTCGCTCCACGTCGGCAGGCCGACCTTCTCGATGTTCGCGTGCATCGTCTCGGCGACCGTCTTGTTGAAGTGCGCCGGGCCACGCCGAGCCGAGCACCTTCGTCGAGACTTCGGTGTTGGTCATCATCGCCGCGCCCTTGCGCCATCTTGTCGCCGATCTCCCACAGCTCCTTGATGTGCGTCGTAGTCGGTCTCGCGGAAGTAGTACCAGACCGACGCGGTCGGCGGGACGACGTTCGGCTGGTCGCCGCCGTTCGGGATCACGTAGTGCGAGCGCTGCTGGAGGCGCAGGTGCTCGCGGCGGAAGTTCCAGCCGACGTCCATCAGCTCGACCGCGTCGAGCGCCGAGCGGCCGCGCCACGGCGCGCCGGCCGCGTGCGCGCTCTCGCCCTTGAAGTTGTACTCGACCGACACCAGGCCGTTGCCGTCGCTGTCGCCCCAGCTGACGCTGCAGGTTCGTCGCCGACGTGCGCGAAGAGCGCGACGTCGACGTCCTTGAACACGCCGGCGCGGACGAAGTACGCCTTCGTGCCGAGCAGCTCCTCGGCGACGCCCGGCCAGAGCTTGAGTCGTGCCCGGCAGGTGCTCGCGCTCCATGATCTTCTTCACCGCGAGCGCGGCGGTGATGTTCAGCGGCATGCCGGAGTTGTGGCCTTCGCCGTGGCCGGGCGCGCCTTCGATGATCGGATCGTGATACGCGACGCCCGGCTTCTGCGACGCCTGCGGAATGCAGTCGATGTCGGAGCCGAGCGCGATCACCGGCTTGCCGGATCCCCAGCGTCGCCATCCACGCGGTCGGAATGCCGGCGATGCCTTCCTGCGACCGTGAAGCCGTTCTTCTTGAGGATCGTCGGTCAGGTACTTCGACGTCTCGAACTCCTGGAAGCCGAGCTCGCCGAAGCTGAACACCATGTCGTTCATCTCGCGGAGAAGTTCCGCCATCGCCGTCGATTTCGGCGGCCGACGTCCTTCTTGATACTGTTCGAGCTTCGGGTTGGCCGGCGCCGCCATCGGCTTCGCCGCAGGCGGCGGCAGCCGGCCGCTGAGCGCTCAGCGCCGTGAGCGAGACGCATCGCCAGCGACGAGCGACGCTATCGTCAGTAATCGGGATACGTGCATGAGACCTCCAGAGATTGCGCGATTGTACACACGAGCCCAATCCCAGTCCCGAATCCAGCTACCGAATCCAGCCACGTATGATCGCGATGATGGACGTCTTCGAGCCGCGGCCGTCGCTGCGCGAGCGGCCACCGGATGACGCTCTTCAGCTGGGGCAATCCGCGCTATTTCCCCCGCCTGCCGGCGCCCGCGCGCCGCTACTTCGACGTCGACGCCACCGACGCGCGTCGTCGCGCATTGCCACTGGCAGCAGCGGCCGTGGGAGCGTCCGACGCTGCTCGCGCTGCACGGCCTGAACGGATCGAGCGACGCGCACTACATGCAGGGTCTCGCGGCGAAGGCGTTCGCGCGCGGCATGAACGTCGTCCGGCTGAACCAGCGCAATTGCGGCGACACCGAGCAGCTCTCCGCCGGGCTGTTTCATTCCGGTCTGACCGCCGATGCGGCGCACGTCGTCGACGAACTGACGCGCGTCGACGGCCTGCCGGCGATCGCGGTCGCCGGCTATTCGCTCGGCGGCAACCTCGCGCTGAAGCTCGCCGGCGAGTACGGCGCGCATGCGCCGGCCGCGCTCGTCGCGTCGCGGCCGTCTCGCCGATCATCGAGATCGAGCGAGTGCATCGCGCGCGCTCGAGCGGCCGGCGAATGTTCTGTATCAGTGGAACTTCGTGAAGGATCTGAAGCGGCGGATGCGCCGCAAGGACGCGGTTCTGGCCCGGGCTCTTCGATCTTGACGCAGCTGCGACGCGATCAAGACCGTGCGCGAGTTCGACGAGGCGTACACGGCGCCGTACTTCGGTTTCGAGAGCGCCGAAGACTACTACCATCGCGCCAGCGCGATGCGCGTCGTCGATCGCATCCGCGTGCCGGCGCTGATCATCACCGCCGAGGACGATCCGTTCGTGCCGTCGCAGCCGTTCCACGATCCGAAGATCGCGGCAAATCCGCACATCGATCTGCGCATCTGCCGCACACGGCGGGCACTGCGGCTTCGTCGGTCCCGGCAGCGCGAGGACGACGGGTACTGGGCGGAGAAGCAAGATTGTGGACTTCGTGGAGCGCTGTACGGCGCGAGCATTCAGCAGCGCGAGCGCACGCACGGCGTAGCGGGCCGCGTCAGGCGACCGTCAGTCGCGAAGCACTTCGGGCAGTGCGCGTTGCGCCGCGTGGTAGCCGCACATGCCGTGCACGCCGACGCCTGGCGGCGTCGACGCGGAGCAGAGATACAGCCCGCGAACCGGCGTCGAGTACGTGCGCCAGCGTCGGGCCGCGTGAAGAACTGCCGCAGGTCGCGTGACGCCGGCGGCGATGTCGCCGCCGACGAGGTTCGCGTTGTGCCGCTCGAGATCGGCCGGGCGCATGACCGAGCGCGCGAGCACGCGCTCGCGAAACCCTGGCGCGAACCGCTCGATCTGCTGCTCGATCGCGCGGCAGCATGTCGGCGGCCGACGCGTGCGGCACGTGGCAGTACGCCCACGCCATGTGCTTGCCCGCCGGCGCGCGCGACGGATCGAAGAGCGTCGGCTGCGTCAGGAGCACGAAGGGCCGCTCGGTGACGCGTCCCTCCCATGCCGTCGCGCTCCGACGCGCGCGATCTCTGCCAAGGCTGCCGCCCAGATGCACGGTGCCGCGCTGCGCGCACGCCGCCGCGCGCCACGGGATCGGCGCATCGAGCGCCCAATCCACTTTGAACACGCCCATGCCGTACCGATAGCGCTCGAGCTTGCGCCGGTACCACGCCGGCAATCGGTGGCCGGCGATCGCGCAGGAACGGCTTCGGCGACAGATCGCACAGGACGGCGCGCGCGGGCGGCAGATCGTCGAGCGACGTCGACGCGTGTGCCGGCGACGATCTCGCCGCCGAGCGACTCGCAGGTGCGCCGCCAGCGCGTTCGATCAGCGTCTGCGCCCCGCCTCGCGGCATGCACCCAGCCGGCGACGTGCGCCATCGCGCCGAGCACGAGGCCGACGCCGGCGGTCAGCGGCTGATCGAGCGGCAGCATGCCGTGCGCCGCGATGCCGCGCAAACAGTCGCGCGTGCGCCGTCGGTCGCGAAGGCGCTGCGCGCGAGGCCGTCCGCCGATCGCAAGCGCGCGCAGCGCCGAAGCGCGCCAGCGCGAACGGATGCGCGCGGCATGCGCAGCGGGCACCGAGCACCGAGCGCTCGAGTCGCGGCCAATCGTCGACGACCGGCTGCATCAGACGGCGATAGGCGTCGCGCGTCGGCGCCGAAGCCGCGCGCGGTCTCGTCGAGCGACGCGCACGATCGACCGCGGCTGCGCCGTCGTCGAACGGATGCGCGAGCATCACGGGCGGCTCAATCCACTCGCAGCCCGATACGCCGTCGAGCGGCAGCTCGCTGAAAGGCGGGCGACGCCACCGCAAACGGATGAACGGCCGAGCAGACGTCGTGCACGAAGCCCGGCAGCGTCAGCTCGGCCGATCGCACGCCGCCGCCGATCGTCGGCTCGGCTTCGAGCACGAGCACGCTTCCGGCCGGCCCGCGCGAGCACGATCGCGGCGGCCAGGCCGTTCGGCCCCGAGCCGATGACGATCGCGTCGAAACGGTCGGCCACGTGCTTGCTACACTCCAGTATTTGTCGGCAGACGCTTGGAGTCTGCTCGTATGACGGACGGACTCACGGGCTATTGGTACTCGCGATTCCTGTTCGAGCGCGCGCTCGCGCTCATCTATCTCGTCGCGTTCCTCGGCGCCGCCAATCAGTTCGTCCCGCTGCTCGGCGAGCGCGGCCTCTGCCCGTCGGCCCGTTCGTCAAGCGCGGTGCCGTTCCGCGCCTCGCCGAGCCTCTTCTATCTTCGCGCCGACACGATACGCGTTTCGGACTGCCGCGTGGCTCGGCGTCGCGCTCTCGTGCCTGCTGCTCTTCGGGTATCCCGCTCTCCGCGGGTGGGCCGTGTCGGCAGCCGCGTGGGGCGTCGCTGTGGGTGCTGTATCTGTCGTTCGTCAACGTCGGCCAGACGTTCTACGGGTTCGGCTGGGAATCGCTGCTGCTCGAAACCGGATTCCTCGCGATCTTCGCCGGCGGCAGCGCGACCGCGCCGAACATGGTCGTGATCTGGCTGCTGGCGCTGGATGCTGTTCCGCGTGATGTTCGGCGCCGGGCTGATCAAGCTGCGCGGCGATTCGTGCTGGCGCGACCTGACCTGCCTCGACTACTACTTCGAGACGCAGCCGATGCCCAACCCGCTCAGCTGGTACTTCCACTGGCTGCCGCCCTGCGTGCACCACGCCGGCGTCGTGTTCAATCACTTCGCCGAGCTGATCGTGCCGTTCGGCTATTTCCTGCCGCAGCCGTTTGCGGGCATCGCGGGCGTCATCACGATCGTGTTTCAGCTCGTGCTGATCGTGAGCGGCAATCTTTCGTGGCTGAACTGGCTCACGATCGTGCTGGGCATCTCCGACGCTCGACGACCGGTGGCTGTCGTGGCTGCCGGTCACGCCACCGCTGCTGCACGCAGCCGGCGATGTTGAACGCGTCGATCGTGTGGGTCTGGGCGGCGATCGTCGGCCTCCTGAGCATCGCGCCGACGCTGAACATGCTGTCGTCGCACCAGCTGATGAACTCGTCGTTCGATCCGCTGCATCTCGTGAACACCTACGGCGCGTTCGGCAGCATCACGCGCACGCGGAACGAGATCGTGATCGAAGGCACAGACGATGCGAAGCCGACGGGTGCGACGATGTGGCGCGAGTACCAGTTCAAAGGCAAGCCCGGCGATCCGTCGCACCGGCCGCCGCAGGTCGCGCCGTATCACCTGCGGCTCGACTGGCTGATGTGGTTCGCGGCGATGTCCACGCCGAACCAGCACGACTGGTTCTCCGGCGCTCCTCGTCAAGCTGCTGCAGGGCGACGCGCGAACGCTCGGACTGCTCCGGACGAATCCGTTTCCGGATCGGCCGCCGACGTATGTCCGCGCGCAGTTCTACGAGTACCGCTTCACGACGCCGGCGGAACGGCGCCAGACCGGCGCCTGGTGGCACAGGACGCTCGTCGGCAGCTACTATCCGGCAGTGTCTTTGAAGTAACCCGCTCGGGCTCGAGCGGGCATCAGGCAGATGCGGAGCCGAGGCCGAGGTGCTGCATCAGCAGCTTCGCGAACTCCGGGCCCTTTCCCTCCTCTTCGTGCTTGAAGTAGACGAACACGTCGCGGCACGCGGCCGTCTCGCGCGCGATCGTGTCGGCCCAGCGCTTGATGTCGTCGGGCGTGTAGCCTTCGTCGCGCAGGCGGAAGTACGCGTAGTCGGCGGTGATCCGCACCGGCGTCGACATCTTCTCGCTGTCGGCGACGCACAGCGCGAGGTTGCGCGTCGCGAGCCGCTCGAACACCTCGTCGTCGAGCCACGACGCGTGGCGGAACTCGAACGCCGCGCAGACCCTCGGCGGCAGCTCGCGAGAAACGCGTCGAACAGCGCCGAGGTCCTTCTTCGCGTTCGGCGGCAGCTGAAACAGCAGCGCGCCGAGCTTGTCGCCGAGCGTGCCGGCCACGGCGCAGAAGCCTTCGACGAGCTCGCCGCAGTTCTTCAGCCGGCTGTCGTGCGTGATGCGCCGCGGCGCCTTCAGCGTCAGCTTGTACGGCGACGGCGTCTGCGCCGCCCAGCCGGCGACCAGCTTCTCGGTCGGCATCCGGTAGAACGTGTAGTTGATCTCGACGGTCGGAAACCGCGCCGCGTAGTACGGCAGCATCTTCGCCGCCGGCAGATCCGCCGGATAGAAGCTGCCCTTCCACTCGGGATAGTTGTAGCCCGACGTGCCGACCCAAATCATCCGACTAGACTGTAAACTATGCGTATGCGCACTCATCGCTGTTTTTGCGTCGTGCTCGCGGCGCTCGTCGCGCTCGTCGCGCGTGCAGCAGCTGCCGCAGCAAAAAGCCTTCGAGCCGCAGACGTATCACGCTGCAGGGCCAGGTCCTCGTCGCTCGAGCCGGCGACACAAAGCTCGCGACATCAAGCACGAAGACATCAAAGGCTTCATGCCGGCGATGACGATGCCGTACAAGGTGCAGGATGCGAAGGTGCTCGACGGCCTCGCGCCCGGCGATCTGATCAACGCGACGCTCGTCGTCGAATCGAACGACGCGTATCTGACCGACGATCAAGAAGGTCGGCACGGCGCCGCTCGAGAAGACGCGCCGCCGAGCGCGCCGAGCCCGTCCGCGTCGTCGGGCTTCGAGCTGCTGAAGCCCGGCGAAGCCGGTGCCCGACGCGACGTTCGTCGATCAGGACGGCAAGAAGCGGCGACTTCAGCGTCGTTCAAGGGCACGACCGTCGTGATGACGTTCATCTACACGCGCTGCCCGCTGCCGACCTTCTGCCCGCTGATGGATCGCCACTTCGCGGCGATTCAGCGGACGCTCGAAGACGGACCCGGCGCTGAAGAACGTGCACCTCGTCAGCGTCAGCTTCGATCCGATCACCGACACGCCGCCGGTGCTGAAGAAGCACGCGCAGGAGCTCGACGCCGACCCGAAGCGCTGGACGTTCCTGACCGGCGACCGCGACGACATCGATCAGTTCGCCGTCGCGGTTCGGCGTGTCGGTCGCGCGCGCGATGAACGATCAGCGCGACATCACGCACAACCTGCGCACGGCGATCGTCGACGCCGACGGCAAGCTCGTGAAGGTGTACACCGGCAACGAGTGGACGCCGGAGCAGGTGCTCGCCGACCTCAAGACCGATTGTCAAAGCGAACTGACGTCGGACTCGACCGCGATTCGACCGCCTCGCGAGCGGCGGCTGATCGCGCGGCTGCGCACGCCGGCCGCCGTGCAGCGCTATCTCAATCGGCTGCCCTACAACAAGGAGCCGCGCGGCCGCGCCACGCTGCGCAGCTTTCGCGGCGTCGTCCGCCACGGCTGCGCGCATTGCCTCGAGGCGGCGCTCTTCGCGGCCGTCGTCCTCGAGCAGCACGGCTATCCGCCGCTCGTCCTCAGCTTCGAGTCGATCGACCAGCTCGATCACGTGATCTTCGTCTACCGGCAGCGCGGCCGCTGGGGATCGGTCGCGCGATCGCGCGATCCCGGGCCTGCACGGCCGCAAGCCGGTGTTCGCCACGCCGCGCGCGCTCGCGCTCAGCTACTTCGATCCGTACATCGACTTCACCGGCCGCGTCACCGGCTACGCGGTCGTCGATCTGGCGAAGGTGATGGGCGACTACGACTGGCGGCTGGCCGACACGAACGTCTGGAAGGTCGAGCGCATGCTGCTCGACTACCCGCACCGCGCGATCGCGTCGTCGGATGCGCGCGTCGACAGGCTGCGCGCGCGATATCGCGCGTTCCACGAGGCGCACCCCGGAAGGAAGCCGATCTTCTACAGGGCCGCGATCGCTGGACCGAATCCCCACGGATCTGGTCATTGAGTGATCTGGTGATCGGGTGATTGGGTAATCTGGTGATCTCGCGGTTGATCCATCGATTTGATCGAATCGATCACCAATCACCCGATCACCCAATCACCAGATCATCCGATCACCAGATTCAGTCGAGATCGAAGTCCCGCGTCGGCTTGGTGATCGGCTCCTCGCGCGCCTGCTTCAGCGCCTCCTCGAAGCGCCGCGACAGCGCATCGCCGCGCGTTTTCTCGTAGTCGACCGACTGCTGGAAGATCGCCTCGCGCCGCGCCGCTTCCTCGGCCAGGATCCGCTGCGCGTCGCTCAGCTCCGGCTTGTTGCCGCGCTCGGGCTCCTTGTGCGACGACGACGCGGCCGAGGTTCGTGTCGATGACGAGCGTCGTCTGGCAGCACGGGACAGGTGACTTCGAGCTCCGATTTCAGGCGGCCATCAGCGTTTGCCTCCGACGCCTTTGAACGCGTCGGCCAGCGTCTTGGCGGAGAACTCCTTCTTCATCTCGAGCGGCGCGCCGTCGGGCAGCTTCGCGGTCAGCCGCAGGTCGCGCACCTGCATGCGTCGAAAGTCGAACCGCTGGCCCTGAAGCCGGCGACGAAGTCGTCGAGCGGCACCGTGAAGCGGCCGCCCGCGGGAAGCGACGGATCGTGACCCGGTAGTAGCGGTTCAGCCAGATCTCGACGTTCGTCCAGTCCTGCGTTCGATCGGTTGTCGACGGTCAGCAGGTTGCCGTCGAGCTTGAGCGGCTCGGCGCGGCCGGCGGCTGCGAGCACGCCGACGAGCGCCGCGACGCGCCACGACGAGCGCGCGGCGAGACGACGCGTACAGCACGGACTATCATAGCGTAGTGAGTCACAGCGGCGCCGCGCGCGCTGCGCATCGCCACCTACAACATCCACCGCTGCCGCGGCCTCGACGGCCGCACGCGTCCGGATCGCATCGCCGCCGTGCTGCGCGCGATCGACGCCGACGTCGTCGCGCTGCAGGAAGTCGTCGGCGCGGGGCCGCGCGGCGGCGGCCACGCCGAGGAGATCGGCGCGGCGCTCGGCATGGGCTGGGTGATGGCGCCGGCGCGGCAGCTGCGCGGCCATCAGTTCGGCAACGCCGTGCTCAGCCGCTTCCCGATCACGCAGCACCTCGAGCACGACCTGTCGTGGAAGACGTGCGAGCCGCGGCGGCTGCAGCGCGTCGACGTCGCCGTCGACGGCTGCACGCTGCACGTCTACAACGTGCACCTCGGCACGGCGCATCCTCGAGCGGCGCCATCAGGCCGAGCCGGCTCGCGACGATCGTGTCGCGATCGCCACGTCGGCGGCCCGAAGCTCGTGCTCGGCGACTTCAACGAATGGATGCGCGGGCTGGCGACGACGCTGCTGAGCGAGCGGCTGAACAGCGTCGACCTGCGGGACTATCTGCGCCGGCGGCGGACCTACCCGGGAGTGTTCCCGCTTCTGCACCTCGATCACATCTACTACGCCGGGCGTGTGGAGATCGTCGGCGTCGAGCTGCGCGCGGACGCGGCTGTCGCTCGTCGCCTCCGATCACCTGCCGCTCGTCGCGCGACGTCAGGATCGGATAGCCGCGAAGTCGCGCTGATACGCGGAGTCGCGACGTCCAGTCTGCACACCGCCATGTCAGGCGGCTCGATGTCCTCGGCGAGCTCGAGCGCGAGCGGCACGGCGTCGATGATGCTCGGCAGCGAGCGCGTCGCGCGCTTCGCCTTCGCCGCGCGCGCTTCGTCGTAGATGCGCTCCGGCACCGGCTGCATGTCCCACGCGAGGCCGACCGCGGCCATCGCCCGGATCGACGTACCAGGTCGGATCGAACTCCCACCAGTAGAAGCCGTTGCGCGCGGCGCGCTGATAGCGGTGATGGTTGTTGTGCCACCCTTCGCCGACGGCGAAGAACGCGGTGAGCGGGTTGTTGCGCGATTCGTCGAGCGTCTCGAAGCGGCGCGATCCGAACATGTGGTTGACGGTGTTGATCGCGAACGTCGCGTGCGCCAGCGTCATCGTCGGCAGGCAGAAGCCCCAGACGAGCCACGGCAGCCCGCCGATGAGATACATCGCGAGCGCGAGCAGCGCAGCGGCGGCACGACGAGTTCAGCGATCGAGCCAGCACGATCTCGGGCACCTTCGAGAAGTCGCGGATGACCGGATTGCGTCGGCTCGAGCCGATCGTGCTTGCGCGTCGTTCAGGAACCAGCCGATGTGCGCGTAGTAGACGCCGCTGACCGATCGGGCTGTGCGGATCGCCGTCGCGGTCGGCGAACCGGTGGTGGTTCACGTGATGGCCGGCCCACCAGAGCGGCCCCTTCTGCATCGCCGCGGTGCCGATGAACGCCCAGACGAAGCGCGCGACGCGGTTCATCTGAAACGCGCGATGCGCGAAGTAGCGATGGAAACGCGAGCGTCAGGCCGATCGCGCGCAGGAAATGCGACGCCGCCCAGAGGCGCGACGAGCGGCCAGCGAAACGGCACGGCGAACACGAGCAGCGCCGACGCCTGGACGAGCCAGAACATCACCATCGGAATAGTCGTCAGCAGCAAGTTCAGATCTCTCGCAGCGCTCGGGCGACAGGAATGCGCGCCGCGCGAATCGCGGGGAGCAGGCCGCCGACTGCGCCCATCAGCGCGGCGAACACGAGGCCGCCGGCGAGCAGCGCCGGCGTGATCCGAAACTTGAACGCGACTTCGCTGAAGCTCGCCATGTTCGTCGTGCCGGTCGACAGGCCGTGCACCGGCAGCGCCAGCATGCAGCCGATGACGCCGCCGACGAGCGCCAGCGCGATCGACTCGGCCAGAAACGCGGCGACGATGCGCAACTGCGAGAAGCCCGAGCGCGCGCAGCGTGCCGATCTCGCGCGTGCGGTAGGCGACCGCCGCGTACATCGTGTTCATCGCGCCGAACATCGCGCCGATCGACAGGATCAGCGTGACGAACGTGCCGAACACGCGGATGACGGTCGTCATCGCCCGCGACTGCTCCGCGTAGTAGTCCTGCTCGCGCTGCGGCGTTGAGATCGCAGGCGCGGATCGGCCGCGACCGCCGCCTCGAACGATTCGAACGCCGACGGATCGGCGAGCTTCACGGTCACCGACTGATAGCCGCCGCGCTGAAACGCCGGCATCATCAGATCGACGTCGCCCCACACCTCCGACTCGAACGACGCATCGTCGGCGGTGAAGATGCCGACGACCTTCCAGGTCGGCGTTGCCGAACTTGACGTCGCTGCCGAGCGTCAGGCCCTTGAAGCGGCCGCGCGGCGAGCCGGCCGACGTTGATCTCGCGCGTGCCCGGCGTGAAGCGGCGCCCCTCGACGAACGTCAGCGTGTCGCGGACCTCGAAGGCGCGCGGCCCGACGCCGCGCGCCGGCACGTTCGCCGGCTGGTTGTTCGGACAGCCGCGGCAGCGCGATGATCGACGACGAGCTCGGGCGACGCCAGCGGCTGGCCGTCGGCGCCGCGCGCGACCTGCGGCAGGCTCTCGATCAGCGGCACCTCGCGAGCGCAGCACGGCGCTCACCGTTTCGGCCGTCGCGCCCTTGCGCAGGACGATCGCGTTCTGCGGCGAGCCGCTCGCGACGAGCGTCGCGCGGAAGCCCTGCGCGATCGGCAGCGTCATGACGAACACGGCGACGACCATCGCGATGCCGCATCGGCGGTCATCGCCGCGGTGCCCTTGCGGACGATCATCGAGCGCAGGTTGTAGCTGGCGATGAGACCCATCAGGCGACCCGCCGCAGCGCGTCCACGATCTTCAGCCGCGACGCCATCGTCGCCGGAATGAGCCCGGCGAGCACGCCGATGACGGCGCTGAGCGCGATGCCGATCGCCAGGTTGGCGTTGTTGACGCCGAAGCTCCGGAATGAAGCCGCCCGCGCCTGAGGAAGTCTGGCCGTTGACGATCAGCCTGCGCGAGCGCGGCGCCGACCACGCCGCCGACGACCGACATCAGCAGCCCTTCGCCGGCGATCAGCACGAAGATCGTGCGCCGTCTGGAAGCCGAGCGTCCGCATCACCGCGATCTCCGTCGTCCGCTCGCGGACCGACATCGCCATCGTGTTGCCGGCCACGAACAGCGTGGTGATCACGACCGCGAGCGCGATGCTGCCGAGCAGCAGGTTCAGGTTGCCGAACATCGAGACGAACGAGCTCTGAAACGCCTGCTCGGTGTCGGTCTTCGTCTCGTACGGCGAGTTCGCGAACTTCTGGTCGATCGCGCTGCGCGATCTGCGCCGCCTGATCGGGATTCGCGATCTGCGCGATGAACCAGCCGATCTGTCCCTTGGCGAGCGACCGCTCGTCGGCGTACTTCCAGTGGAACATCATCGACTGGTTGTCGACCGCGGCGCCGCCGGAGCGATAGACGCCGCGGACGGTGAAGTCGAAGTCCTGGCGAGCCGTAGGTCGGGATGCCGACCTGCAGCGTCGATCTTGTCGCCGACCTTGAAGCCGTATCGTCTTCGCCAGGCCGTCGCCGACGATGCAGCCGGTGCGATCGTCGAGGAAGGCCTTCCGCTCCTCGGGCGTCAGCATGATCTCCGGGATACATGCGCAGGTAGCTCTCGGGCTCGATCGGCGAACTGCGCGAAGAAGTTCTTCGGATCCTTGTAGATGCCGCCGAACCAGTTCGCCCACGTCAGGTCCTGCACGCCCGGCGTCGTTGCGGATCGCGTCGGCGTGGCTCGTCGGCATCGAGAAGATCAGCGACGTCGAGCGCATGCGTGACGATCCGCGTCGACGAGCTCGCCTGCGGTCGCGGCGTTGAAGCCGTCGAGCACGGCGCGCAGCGACGCGAACAGGAACACCGCGATCGCGACGCTGATGCACGGTCAGCGCCGTGCGGCGCTTGCTGCGCCGCGCGCTCTTCAGCACGAGGCCGACGAACTTCATGTCGCTGCACCCTCGCCTGCTCGACGAGCGTGCCCTTCTCGAGGTGCAGCAGGTGCGCGCGCGCGCTCGGCCGCGTGCGGATCGTGCGTCACCATCACGATCGTCTTCTTGAATTCCTGGTTCAGCCGCTGCAGCAGCGTGAGCACCTCGCCGCCCGACTTCGCGTCGAGATCGCCGGTCGGCTCGTCGGCGAGCAGCAGCGTCGGATCGGTGACGATCGCGCGCGCGATCGCGACGCGCTGCTCCTGCCCGCCGGAGAGCTGCCGCGGATAGTGCTTCTCGCGATCGGCCGAGCCCGACGATGCCGAGCGCGGTCATGACGTGATCGCGGCGCTGCGTTCTTCGACAGATTGGTCAGCAGCAGCGGCAGCTCGACGTTCTCGAACGCCGTCAGCACCGGAATCAGGTTGTAGAGCTGAAAGATGAAGCCGATGTGGCGCGCGCGCCAGGTCGCCAGCGCGCGCTCGGACAGGCGGCTGATCTCGGTGTCGCCGATGCGGATCGAGCCGCGCGTCGGCCGATCGATGCCGGCGAGCAGGTTGAGCAGCGTCGACTTGCCGGAGCCCGACGGCCCCATCAGCCCGAGGAAGTCGCCCTCCGCGCACGGAGATCGACACGCGATCGAGCACCGGAATCTCGATCGCGTCGCGCTTGTAGGACTTGGTGACGTCGCGCAGTTCGATCAGCGCCATGGCTCTACGTTCCTTTGACGCGCACCGGGCGCGCGGTCGGTCGAGCCCGGCGGGCGGGTTCAGGATGACCGCCTCGCCTGGCACGACGCCGCTCTTCACTTCGACCTGATCCAGCCGGTCGGCGCCGAGCGCCACCGCGCGCCGCGACGGCGGTGCCCGCCGTCACGACCCAGACGGCCGGCTGTCCGCCTGCTCCGCGACGGCGCGCTTCGGCATCGAGGCATCGACCGGCGTCCGGCCGGCGCCGGTCGCGCTCGGTCCGACTCGGTCCGCGCTGACCCGTCGGCGCGCCGCGGCTCCTGGAAGGTGACGCTCGCGGTCATCTCCGGCTTCACGTGCGCGTCGGCGTTCGAGAATCGTGACGCGCACTTCGACGATCGCCTTGGCGCGATCGGCCGACGGAAAAATCTGCCGCAGCCGTCCCGCGGTACGCCTGATCCTGATACGCCTGCAGCTTCACCTCCGCCGGCATCGCCGGCGTCGAGCTTCGCGACGCTGTTCTCGCTGACCTCGGTCTGCACCTCGAGCTCGCGCGAGATCGGCGATCGTCGCGATCGCGCCGCCTTCGCGCGACGCCTGCCCGGCGACGCCGAACGGCGACACGGTTTCGCCCACCTCCGCGCGCTTCTTGATGACCACGCCGTCGAAGGGCGCGCGGACGTTGGTGTTCTCGAGCGCCTCCTCGGCGACCCGCACGCGCGCGCGCGCCGACGCGATCGCCGCCTCCGCCGACTTCACGCGCGCCGCCGACACCGCGGCCGCCGACTCGGCCGCCGTCAGCGCTCGCGGTCGTCGTGATGCCGTCCTTCATCGAGCGCGCGCTGCCGTTCGAGATTGCGCACGTCCTCGTCGCGCGCCGGCGATCGCCTGCGCGAGCTGCGCCTCGGCTTCGGCCACCGCGCGCCGCGCCGCCTCGAGCTGCGCGTCGACGTCGGCGTGCTCGATCTCGGCGATCACCTGCGCCCTTGCGGACGCGCGTGCCCTCCTCGAACCGTCAGCGCGCGCGAGGCGGCCGCCGACCTTCACGCCGACGTCGCTGCTGTGGCGCGCGACGACGTAGCCGCTCGCGACGAGCACCGGCAGCGTCGGTCGAGCCGCCCGCCGTCGGCGACGCCAGCTGCGGTCGCGCGCGCGACCTCGACCTCCGGCGCGCTGCCGCTCGGCGAGGTACGCGCGCGCCGACGGATACACGGCGACGCCGCGCCGACGACCAGCACGACCAGCACGGCCCACGAGCAGCCAGCGGCCGCCGCGGGCGCGGTATCGCGATCGATGCGCAGGCGCGACAGATCGACGGCCGGCTGCACTCGGATTGAATTGTCACGGGAGAAATACTGACTAGCGACGACCTGCACGTAACGACCAACGAGCGAACAGCTGACGACGGCGGCTCAGCCCTCTTCCTCGAACTCTTCTTCTTCGGGCGGGCCGAGCCGCGTCGAGGGACGCAGCGCTTCGCGGTAGTCGTACAGCGGCAGATCGCGCACGTGCAGCGACAGCGTGCAGGCCGGCGACTTCTCGTCGACGACGACCGTGACCGGGCTGCCCTCGACGCCTTCGCGAAACGCGATGCGGCAGCCGCAGGCGAGCCGCGCGTGCGTGAATCCCTTCAACATTGCACAGCGATCATATCACGGAGTTCCGGACAAGCCGTGCCCACAGAGCGCCTTGATCTCGCTTCTCGAACGAGTCCTTTCGACGACAGGCCCGTGTGCTTCGCGCAGATCTTGCCGTCGCGCGAGATCACGACCGTGACCGGGATGCCCCACATCGGCCCGTACGCGTCCTGCACATCGTCGTGGCCGAGCCCCTGCAGGACGGGATAGTTCATCTTCATGTCGGCGACGTACGGCTTCAGCTTGTCGAGCGTGTCGTCGACCGAGACGCCGACGACCTGCAGGCCGCTGCGTGCCGTACTTGTTCTGGAACTCGATGAACCACGGAATCTCGACCTTGCACGGGCCGCACCACGTCGCCCAGAAGTCGAGCAGGATGACCTTGCCCTTGAATGCGGCGAGCTTCACGTCCTTGTTGTTGATGTCCTTGAGCGTGAAGTTCAGGTTCGCCGGCTTCGCGTTGGCCGGGCACGCAGCGCGCCGCCGATCGCCGGCCTCCAGCTCGTGAGACGACCACGGCAGATCGGCATTCAGCGTCAGCAGCGCCAGCGCCAGCGCCGAACCGCCGCCATCGCCCATCGCATTTTCATCTTCATCGTTCGGCCGCCTTCCGAGTCTCAGCTTCGTCGTCACTTTCATCCCTGATCCCTGTTCCCTGCTGCCTGTTCCCTTTTACCTTCATTTTATCGCAACGATGCCTGAACGAACGACGCCAGCCGCTCGACGTCCTGGCGCGGCTCGCGCGCGATCAGCACGAACGTGCGCTTGCCGACGGACCAGACCGCCGCCTCGTGGCCCATCACTTCGCACGAACTTCCTGCGCGCGCGCCGAGTGCGGCAGCATGAACAGCGACACCGGCACGCCGTGGTGGCGGTACATGATGTGCGCGACCCGGCCTTCGCCGTACAAGCACGGCCGCGCGCCGACCAGCTCGAGGCCGGCGCGCTCGGATTCGCCGGCAGCTGCAGCGTCCAGCCGAAGCTGCGACGCCATCGAGCTCTCGACCGTCGGGACGCCTCGTGCGTGCCGAGCACGTCGTTCACCGCGAAGCACTTCAGGTGATCGGCGGTCAGCTCGGCGGCCATGACGCGCGTCGAGCGATCGGTCAGCCTGATACAGGAACGCGCCGCCGACGAGGAGCACGAGCGTCGCGGCGAGCGCGAGCGGCGCAAGGCGCGCACGCCAGACGCGGCCAGCGCAGCGCGCGCAGGCAACGTGTCCGCGCCGAGCGCCGCCGACGACGCGCAGCGCATCGTTCGCGCAGCGCGGCCGACGCGCACTCGTCGCGCAGCGCCGCGCTTGCGTGTCTGAATCAGCTCGCGGACAGCGCGCTCGGCGGCCACGCGGGAGTGGCACGGCGGGCAGACGCGCAGGTGGTCCTCGACGCGCGCGCGCTCGGCCGGCGGCAGCTCGCCGTCGACGTACGGCGTGACGAGCGGGTCGAGTTCCTGACAGGATTCGTAATCTTCAGTCATCAGTCTTCAGTCATCAGTCGTAAGTGCATCAGTCATCAATCTGCAGTCATCAGTCTGCATGTCGTCAGGTCTCGAGTCCGCGGTCTTCAGTCGTCCGTCTGCAGTCCTCAGCATGGTCCGTGTCACTTTTTGTCGGCGACGCCAGCGACTGATTGGCGTGCGGCGACCGCCGATCGACCGACCGATGCCGAGGACTGACGACTGCCGACGGGCGACTGACGACTGGCGACTGCCGGCTGCGCGGCCGTGAGCGTCTCGAACAGCTGCGACGGCCGCGCGAGATGCGCGACATCACGGTGCCGACGGGAATCGAGAGCATCGCCGCGATTTCGGCGTACGAAAACTCTTCCACGTCTCGTAACCAGACCGCCTGGCGGAACGCGTCGCGGCAGCGCGTCGATCGCCGCCTGCAGCTCCGGCGCGAGCGTGTCGCGCAAGCAGCAGCGACTCGGGCGTTTCGCCGGCGCCGGCCGCCGACGCCCGGCGCGGCTGCTCGGCGGCGCGCTCGACCGCGTCGCTGTCGACCGCGACCGTGTCGCGCGCCCGATCGCGCGCCGCGGTTCCGCGCCGTGTTGTGGAGAATCGTGAACAACCACGCCCTCAGATTCGTGCCCGGCTCGAACCGATCGGCGGCGCGAAACGCCTTCAGATACGTCTCCTGCACCAGATCTTCGGCGTCGGCCGGCAGCGCGCGTCAGCCGCAGCGCCGTCCGGTACAGGCTGTCGAGGCTACGCGAGCGCCTCGGCTTCGAACGCGGCGCGCTCGAGCGGCGACGGCCCTGCGGGACCGGTCGGCGACAGTTGCAGCCTCGACGAATGCGCATCAACGCGCGCGCCGGGGAGTTAACCCCCGACGTCGCTTTCCTTTATTCCACGTGCTCGGCCGCGTGTCGCCGAAAGATGGCGGCAGCCGCGCCACGTTCGGAGGACAGTCTGGCATAGGCGGCCGGCGATTCGTGCAGATCACCGCGGATCAGCGTTTGCAGGCGCCTCGAGCCGCACAGTAAGATCGCAAAGCGGTTGACGCCGTTTTCCCGACCTTTCCCGAGGTACCGCCTATGCGTACGCGCTCGCGTTGTCTCGCCGGCCCGCATTCGTCGGGCTCGCGGCTGCTGCTGTTTGTCGGCCACGCCGGCGTCGCGGCCGCGCAGACCCCGATGGTCCCGTACTTCGGCAAGAACAACATCCACTACGACACGTTCGAGTGGCACATCTACACGACCGACCACTTCGAGATCTACTACTACCCGGAGATCGAGCAGCACCTCGAGCGGGTCGCCGGCTACGCCGAGAGCGCGTATCAGCAGATCAGCGCCGACCTGAAGCACGACCTGCCGTTCAAGGTGCCGCTGATCCTGTTCAAGACGCACAGCGAGTTCGAGCAGGAGAACGTCGATCCCGGGCGCGGCGCAGGAAGGCGTCGGCGCGTTCGCCGAGCCGATCGCGCACCGCATGGTGCTGCCGATCGACGAGCCGCCCGATCAGCTCTACGGCCTCATCATCCACGAGCTGACGCACCTGTTCGAGTTCGACATCATCCCGCAGTCGCTGATCCGCCGGAGCGTGCCGCTGTGGGTGAACGAAGGCGCTGTCCGACTACGAGCGCGGCCAGTGGAGCCCGATCGACCTGATGACGGTGCGCGACGCGGCGGTCGCCGACATCGTGCCGAAGATGAGCGAGCTCGAAGGCTACGGCGACACCAGCAACCCGCGGCTGATCTACAACCTCGGGCACGCGGTGTTCGAGTTCATCGAGGCGAAGTGCGGCAAGGAAGGCATCCGGCAGTTCATGTTCGCGCTGCGCAAGAGCGTGATCGGCGGCGGCGAGGACGCGTACGAAGAAGCGCTCCAGATGAAGAAGGACGAGTTCGACCAGGCGTTCGAGCGCTACCTGAAGGAGCGCTTCAAGCCGTTCCGCGACAAGGAGCGGCCGGCCGACTACGGCCGCGACCTCGCGCCGAACCAGGAGAAGACCGACTTCGCGCGAGGCGCTCTCGATCGCGCCGTCGCCGTCGGGCGATCTGATCGCCGCCGTCACGGTCAACCGCAAGGACCGCGAGCTCGACATCGTCCTGTCTCGTCGAAGGACGGCTCGGTCGTCCGCAACCTGACGAGCGGCTTCGACAAGGACATGGGCTTCGACCACATCGTCCAGCTGCGGCGAGCGGCTTCGAGATGCCGTGGATGTCGTGGTCGCCGAAAGGCGATCGCCTCGCCTACTTCGTGCGCACCGAGAAAGAGCGCACGCTCATCGTCCAGAACGTGCTGACGCGGAAGATCGAAGAGCGCATTCCGATGAAGTCGGTCGACGAGCCGGAGTCGCCGAACTTCTCGCCCGACGGCCGGACGATCGCGTTCGCCGCGCTGCGCGGCGCGCGTCGGCGACATCTTCACGGTCGATCTCGAGACCGAGGAGATCGACGAACCTGACCAACGACGACTTCGCCGACTACGGGCCCGACCTACTCGCCCGACGGCAAGTTCATCATCTACAACGCGCGCGTCAGCGGCAACCAGAAGCTGTTCCGGCTCGATCTCGACACGAAGAAGAAGACGCAGCTCACCTTCGGCACGCACGACGAGACCGCGGCGCAGTTCATCGACGACCACACGCTCGTGTTCTCGTCGACGGCCACCGATCCGGCCGTGCCGCTCGAGCCCGAGGTCGCGAAGAACGGCAACATCTACAACATCTGGACGCTCGACCTGAAGACCGGCGAGCTGCGGCAGTACACCGACGCGCTCGGCGGCAACTGGTCGCCGGTCGTGCTGAACGAAGGCGAAGACCAACCGCGATCGCGTTCGTCAGCTACTACAAGGGCGAGTACAGCATCCACACGCTCGAGCGCAAGGAGCCGCTGCACACGGCGGCGATCGTCCGACTTCGGCGCGCCGGGCCCGATCATCGACTTCCAGGCGCCGCTGCAGCACACGCTCGTCGCGGACGAACGAGCGCAAGAAGGGCACGTTCGAGAAGATGTTCCTCGAGGGCCGGCCGCCGGTCAACGTCGGCGTCACGAGCAACGGCGACATCTTCGGCGGCACCGCAGGTCAGCTTCGGCGACGTGCTCGGCGACAAGCAGTTCAACTTCTTCGCCGCGTCGATCTCGCAGTACCGCACGCTGTCGCTGTCGCTACGTGAACCTGTCGCGGCGCTTCCAGTACGCGCTGCAGGGCTACTCGCAGACGCAGTTCTTCTACGGCCAGGTCGGCGGCGTCTTCTACGATCCCGGCCTCGCGCCGTTCATCAGCCGCGACCAGGCGATCGCCACGACGCACCGTGCGCGGCGGCACGGCGTTCGGCATCTATCCGCTCAACCGCTACCGCCGCGTCGAGTGTCTCGGCCGGCGTCGTGCAGCATCAACGAGGAGTACAACGACCCGACCCTGCAGGCGCTACTCGCAGCAGTATCAGCAGCAGCACTACGGCCAGCCGCTCTTCCGCAACGGCACGCTGATGCCGCTCGGCGCCGCGTTCGTCCAGGAGACGACCGTGTTCCGCGAGTTCGGACCGCTCGCCGGCAACACGATGCGGCTGGCCTACGAGCGTCGCGCCGAAGATCGGCAGCGCTGCTCTCGCGCCAGACCTTCGACGCCGACGTCCGCCACTACCTGCGCCTCGGCGGCAGCGGCCTGCTCGCGACGCGGCTGCGCGGCTTCAAGAGCTGCGGCGACTTCCCCGACTTCATCTACTTCGGCGGCAACTCGGAGATGCGCGGCTACGACTACCTGCAGTTCGTCGGGCAGAACGTCGTCTTCGCGAACGCCGAGCTGCGCTTCCCGCTCATCGAAGCGGCGCTCACGCCGATCGGCGTCATCGGCGGCATCCGCGGCGTGTTCTTCGCGAACATCGGCGGCGGCTGGTTCAAGAACCAGCCGTCGGCGGATCCGTGCACGACGCAGCGGCTACAAGTTCGCGACGAGCGAGCAGCGAAACCTGCACGCCGGTCATCGGCGTACCAGACCGACGCGCACGGCAACTCCGTCTACGATCGCCACCGGGCATGCCGATGCCTGCATCTACGGACCGCCGCGGACGATCATCGGGCTTCCGCCTGCAGGACGGCCGCGCGTCGTACGGCCTCGGCCTCGAGACCTTCGCGCTCGGCTTCCCGATCCACTTCGACTGGTCGTGGCGCACGCTGTTCAACAAGGACTGGGAGGACGTCGTGTTCGCCGGCGCAGCGGCGGCAGCGCCGACGTTCCGCAAGCCGCGCTTCGCGGTCTGGATCGGCTACGACTTCTAAGCAGGCTCAGGGCTCGAGGCTCAGGCTCAGGACTGTGCAGGCCTTGAGCCTCGAGCCGTGCCGCAGCGCTGAGCGTCGAGCCTGTAGCGTCCACGATGGATCTCACGCCGAAGCGCGCCGCCGAATCCGCCACCGAGATGGTGCAGGTCGTGCTGCCGAACGACGCCAACCCGCTCGGGTTCATCCTCGGCGGCACGGTGATGCACCTCATCGACATCGCGGGCGCCATCGCCTGCCATCGCCACACGCGCAGCCTGCTCGTCACCGCCGCCGTCGACGACCTGCAGTTCCTGCACTCCGATCAAGGTCGGCGACCTGATCATCCTGAAGGCGCGCGTCACGTGCGCGTTCACGACGTCGCTCGAAGTGCAGGTGGATGTGTTCTCGGAGGAGACGCTGACCGGCCGGCGTCAGCTCACGAGCCGCGCCTTCCTGACCTTCGTCGCGATCGACCGCGACGGCGGAGCGCGCTGCCGCGTGCCGCCGCTGCTCGTCGAAACGCGACGAGGAGCGGCGCGTCTGCGAAGAGGCGCAGGCGCGGCAGGGCCGAGCGCCTGAAGACGCAGAATCAGAGCTAGACGGCTGAGCCTGAGTCTACGAGACGCCTTCTTCAGCCGCAGCACGCTGCGCTCGAGATCGATGCCGACGCGGTACTTGCTCAGGAACTTGTGGCCGACGATCCCGCCGAGCTGGAAGCCGAGCAGCGCGCTCGGCGCGTTCGAGGTTCAGCACGACCACCGGGAAGTTCTTGTAGTGGATCGTCGTCGAACGCCAGATCGACGCCCGGCATCAGGAACGCGTCGGTCCCAGCCCGACGTGCCGTACACCTTCAGCGCGATCCGGCGCGCCGGTCTCGCGGCTTGCCGAGCGCGGTCGCCGTCGCCTGGCTGATCGAGATCACCTCGCCGCCGGTGTCGACGACGAAGTTCGCCTGGTGCGTCGCCGTCGACCGTGCCGCGCACCGTCGCCAGGCGGTGCAGCCGCAGCGGCAGCTCGAAGTCCGCCGGCTCCGCCGGCAGGTGCTTGCCGAACGTGAGCTTGTGCGTCTTGTAGTCGATGATCATCGAGTAGCCGAGCGCCAGCGGCGACAGGCTCTCGGTCTCCTTGACCGGCATGTCGCGCAGCGGCGGGTTCTTGATCAGGCACGGCACGTTGCGCAGCTTCAGCGTGCCGAGCTCGAGCGAGTCGATGCGCGCGAGCTGCAGGCCGCGCAGCCCGACGTCGCCGACGCCGGCGCTGAGCGTGTAGGTGATCGGCGTGATGCCGAGCCGCTGCGCCGTCGGTGCGCGTGATGACCGTGTTCTCCGAGCCCGGTGTCGACGACGAAGTCCTGCGCGCGCGCGTCGTTGACCTTCGCGCGCACGACGACCTTCTCGTTCACCAGCCGGAAATCGACCGTGTAGAGCATGTCGTCGGCGCCGGGATCGGTCTCGAACGGCACGCGCTGGCCGAACGAGCGCAGGAACCGGATCTCGGCGCGCGACCAGTCGGCCTTCTCGCTGTGATCCTTGTTCGGCAGCAGGTTGACGTAGTTGGTGTAGGCGGCCGCCGCCTCTTCGTACTTGTGCATCCGCTCGTAGATCGTGCCGACCGTGTGGTGGATCTCGAGATCGCGCGGCGACAGCCGCAGCGCGGCCTGCGCCTCGTTCATCGCCTCGTCGAGCTGGCTGCGCGCGGCGAGCGACGCGCGCCATGCCGTGGTGGCCGCGCGCCAGCTCGGGGCGATGCGCCAGCGCCTCGCGGTACTTGCGCTTCGGCCTCCTCGAACAGGCCCGACGCCCAGAGCGCGTCGCCGTACAGCGCCAGCGCCTCGGGATCGCGCGGGTCGAGCCTTGACGAGCGTCTCGGCTTCCGTGCGCGCGCGATGTCGAACTCGGCGACGCGCAGCGCCGACTGGATCACGCCGGCGCGCGCGGCCGGCGCGCCGGCTCCGGGCTCGGCGCGCCTTCAGCGCGCTGCTGATAGGCGTCGAGCGCGTCGCTGATACCGGCCCTCGCGAAAAGAACTGATCGCCGAGCTGGAGCTGGATTTCGGCCGCCTGCGACGGGGGCGTCGACGTCGGCGTGGATGACGAGACGAGGCCGCCACGACGATGGCCGATGCCGCGACGACGACGCGAAGGCGCTGCTGCATGGTCCCCCTCCAGACGATTGACCAACGGCCGGATCCGCGGCGCTTGTTACAAGAACCGGGCCGGAGCAGTCCACGCAGGAACGATAGTGCACCTGCCGGACGGCCTTTCGAAAAGCGAAAACTGTTTCAGTGCGTGTACTGCTCGATCGGCACGCCGTCGTACATCTGATCGACGCGCAGAATCTGCGTTTCGCGGCTGTAGCTGCCCAGCTCGTAGTCCTCGCTCATGATGAGCGCCTTGATCGGCTTGGTCGGGCAGACCTCCGCGCACAGCCCGCAGAAGCTGCAGCGCGACAGGTTGAAGTCGAAGTAGTCGAGGACCTTGATCTTCTGGCCCGGCTCGCGGTGGCCGCCGAGCGCGATCAGGTCGTCGGGGCACGCCTTCGCGCACTGGTCGCAGACGATGCAGGTCTGCGCGCCGGTGCCGGGCTCGGTCTGCAGCCGCAGCACGCCGCGGAAGCGCGGCGCCGTCGGCCGCCGCTCGGCCGGATACTGGAACGTGAACGCCGGCTGCGGCGTGTACTTCAGCGTGACCCACATGCCCTTCAGCAGGTCGACGAGGAAGATCGTCTTGAGGAACTTGATGATGGTCTGCATCGTTACGCCCGCTCGCCGATCGAGCGTCGGCTCGGTGTCGCCCGACATGATGACGCGCTCCTTGCGGAGCACGGTGCCTTCCTTGCGAATCTTGTCCTGCAGCCGCATCAAGCCGTAGAGCAGCGCCTCGGGACGCGGCGGGCAGCCCGACACGTAGACGTCGACCGGCACGACCTTGTCGACGCCCTGCAGCACGCTGTAGGTCGGGAACGGGCCGCCGGCGTTCGAGCAGCTGCCCATCGAGATCACCCACTTCGGCTCGGGCATCTGGTCGTAGAGCCGGCGCAGCACGGGCGCCATCTTCTTGGTCACCGTGCCGGCGACGATCATCAGGTCCGACTGCCGCGGCGAGGCGCGGAACACCTCGGCGCCGAAGCGCGCGATGTCGAAGCGCGACGCCGACGCCGCCATCATCTCGATCGCGCAGCACGCCAGGCCGAATCCCATCGGCCAGATCGACGATTCGCGCGCCCAGTTCAGGACGCGATCGATGCTCGTCGTGATGAAGTTGTCTTCGAACTGGTGGTCGATCAGACCCATTGAGCTCGCAGCCCTAGCCTGTGGTCAATAGTACTCGCGATTCTTCCCGATGAACGCCGCCCACTTGGCGCGGCGTTTCGTCGAGCGAGAAGATCGCCTCGACCGGGCACGCCGGCACGCAGGCGCCGCAGTCGATGCACTCGTCGGGATGAATATAGAGCATCTCGGCCGCGGCGAACGCCGGCTTCGTCCTTCCGCGGGTGGATGCAGTCCACCGGACAGACATCCACGCAGGCGGTATCCTTCGTGCCGATGCACGGCTCGCAGATGATATACGCCATTCCCTATGTTCATGATACTGGAATTGATGGTGACTCGCGCTCGCGGCGTGCGATCCCGGCGCTCGCGGCGCTGTTCACGCCGCCGGCACCCGCAACTCGGCCGCTACGAGGTCTGCACGACCGATGCGCCGATCGAGAGCGTCGCCGCGGTCGGCGCTCGGCGATCGAACCGACTCGAGCCGCTCGACGCCTTCGGCGCCGCCGGGGACTACGACCGCTCGACTTCGCGTCTGTACGGCGGCACGCGCGCACGGGTGGCGCGCGAATGGAGCGAGCAAGGCGGCACGTTCGAGTCGATCACGTTGATCTCGCCGTATCCCGACGCGACGCTGACCCACCTTCTGCCGGGCACGATGGTGATCCGCTGGATCAATGAGGTAAAGAAGCCACGGAGGCGCGGAGGCTCAGAGTCGCGATGATCACTTCCCCGACGTGATCGCGATGTCCCCCTTCACCACGTCGATCGACATCACCGGATCACCGCTGCCAAGCGTCGTCTCTCCAAACCTCGGCCCGAACTTGTCCTTCATCGTCAGCGGAATCTCGGACGTCAGGCGACCGTTGAAGGTCACCGCGAGGATGCGGGCGTTCGCCGGCGGCTTGGCGAAGCGCACGCGGATCGGGCCGTTGAACACGCGGAGCCGCATCATGCCGCCGGCCGTGAGATCGGAGTCGCGGATGTCGACGCTGCCGAGGCCGGCCTCGAGCCGAATGCGGCCGGCAAGACGGGCCGCGTCGATCGCGCCGCGCCGCAGATCGACGTCGCAGGCGGCGCGCAGGTTCGTCACTTTCACGCGCCCTTCGAACACGCGAATCGCCTGAAACAGCGCGGCCGCCGGCGCGGCGATGTTGATCTCGCTTTTCAGACTGGCGTCGCGCGCCTTCATTCGCCTGCACAACGGAAATGTGCACGCCGTCCGGCTGCTGATCGATGACCACCGGATAGAGCGCGAGACGATCCGCCGACGGGGCGTGCCTGCACGATCTCGATCGCAAGGTCCGTCGCGCTCGCTTCCGACGATCGTGACGCTCCGCAATCGTGGCGTCGAGTCGAATCGGCGTGCTCGCGGGGACGTCGAGCGCGCGGCTGGTTCGGTCGACCGCGTCGCCGGCCGAGAACGCCGGGACACGCCGCGAGGGTGATTGCCGCGTACAGAAGAAGCCGCACCATGCGGATTATAATTTGCATACCGGGAATGAAAGCCCTCGTGAAAGCCTGCGCCGCATCGCTGCGTGCCTGCTCGTCGTCTGCGTCTGCGCGGTCGGGCCGCCGGTCAGACGCTGCCCTCGGAGCCGATCGTGCTCGGCGATGGCCGGCTCACGGTCGGCGGCGACGTGTCGGCCGGCATCGGCCCGACGATCCCGGCTTCTTCAACTACACGGACTACGAGCACTCGGCGCTGCGGATGCTGCGCCTCGACATCACCGGCGCGTTCAAGGCCGGCGATCATGTCTCGCTCCTCGGCGAGTTGCGCACCGAGAACGTTCGACACGCTCGCAGCCGTACGCCCTGTACGTCCGCATCCGGCCGTGGACGAACCGCAACTTCGACATCCAGGCGGGGCGCGTGCCGCCGACCTTCGGCGCCTTCGCGCGGCGCACGTATCGCGTCAGACAATCTGCTGATCGGCTATCCGCTCGCCTATCAGTACCTGACCTCGCTCCGGCCCGACTCGCTGCCGGCGAGCGCCGACGAGCTCCTGCGCATGCGCGGCCGCGGCTGGCTGTCGAATTTCTCCCATCGGCAACGTCACGCCCGATCGCGGCGTGCCGCTGGCCAGCGTGTTCCGCTGGGACACGGGCGTGCAGGTGCACGCCGGACAACGACATGATCGACGCGACCGGCGTCGGTGACGACCGGCACGGTCTCGAATCCCGCTCTTCACGGACGACAACGCGCGGCAAGCAGCTCGCCGGGCGCGTCGCGCGTGCATCCGACGGCGGGCCTCATTGCTCGGCGCGTCGGCCGCGCGCGGGCCGTTCGTCACCGACACGGCCGCGCGCGGCGCCGTCGGCGACGGCCACGACGGCGAGTTCACGCAGACGGCGTGGGGCGCGCGACGTCGAGTACTCGCGCGACTACTACCTCGTGCGCGTCGAGACGATCGTGAGCCAGTGGAAGCTGCCGCTCGTGCGCGCGCCGTGCGATCGACAGTCCGCTGCAGAGCGTCGCGCACGTCGATCGAAGGCCGCTACAAGATCCGGCCGGGGCTCTACGCCGCGGCGCGGCTCGATCATCTCGGGTTCAGCGAATCACCGGCACCGATCGCACCGACACGTGGGACGCGCCGGTCACGCGGTTCGAAATCGGCGGCGGCTATTCGCTCCAGCGCAACCTGCTGCTGAAGTTCGCGTACCAGCACGACTCGCGCGACGGCGGCCTGATGCGCACGTTCAACCCGGTCGCCGCGCAGCTGGTGTTCTGGTTCTGATGAAACACCTCCGCGCCTCCGACGATCGTCGTGCTGTCTGGTTCGCTGGTCGTGTCGAGCGGCCGCGGCTCGCATGGCGGCCGCGCGCGCGGGTCGATCCGCGGACGCGTCGAGCTGCGACGCGTCGCGCCGCCGGTCGAGCGCCGGCCGACGGTCGCCGACCTCGGGCACCGGCGGCCGCGCGACGCGCCGGACCGGCTGCAATCGGTCGTCTATCTCGAGTCGGCGCCGCGCGGCGCGTTCGAGCAGACCGAAGGCGGCCACGCGGTGATGGATCAGCGCAACGAGACGTTCGTCCCGCACGTGCTCGCGATCACCACCGGCACGACGGTCGACTTCCCGAACTCCGATCGCATCTACCACAACGTGTTCTCGCTCTCGAAGACCAAGTCGTTCGATCTCGGGCGCTACGCGGCCGGACACTCGCACTCCGTCCGTTCGATCGGCCGGGCATCGTGCGCGTGTTCTGCGACATCCACTCGCACATGAACGCGTTCATCCTCGTCTTCAGCCATCCGTTCTTCGCGATGACCGACGACGACGGGCGCTACCGCATCGACAACGTGCCGCCCGGCACCTACAACGTGATCGCGTGGAACGAAGGCGATTCGTCCGAGCCGCGGCAGGCGGTCGTGCCGGACGGCGGCGCCGCCGAGCTCGACTTCGCGCTTCGATGACGTTCTTCTCCTCGCTGCGGAGCCGGATCTTCCTGGCGAGCGCGCTGCTCGCGGTGCTCTCGATCGGCGTCGCCATCTACCTCGTCAACGTCCGCGTGACGCGCGAGGCCGAGCGCACGCTGCAGCGCGAGATCCATTGCGACCGGCGCGCAGGTCGATCAGCTCCGCGCGACGCGCACGCGAGACGTTCACGCTGATGGCGCGGCTCATCGCCGACCCGCCGAAGCTCAAGGCGGCGGTCGACGACCAACGATCCGCCGACGGTGCAGGCGTTCATGCTCGATTCGAGAGCCAGCTGAACGAGAGTCAGCTCAAATCGAACCTGCTGCTGGTCACCAACAAATCGGGCCGCGTGCTGGCGCGGTTCGGCACGCCCGAACGGGCGGCGCTCGTCATCGCCAGTCAGCCGGCGATGCGCGACGCGCTCGCCGGACGCGAGAGCGTCAGCCTGCTGCCGCAGCCCGACGGCATGCTGCAGCTCGTCACCGTGCCGATCGTGATCGGGCCGTCGCAGCCCGAGATCCTCGGCACGCTCAGCGTCGGCTTCCTGCTCGACGACGCGCTGGCCGAGCAGCTGAAGCAGATCACCGGCAGCGACATCGCGTTCGGCATGGACGGCCAGATTCTCGCGGCGACGCTTGCCGCGCGACATGCGCCCGGCGCTCGCCGAGACGTCTGCGCAGCAACGGCGTCTCGACGCGTGCGGATCGGCGGCGAGGAATACGTCGCGCTGCCGCGGCCGCTGCAGCCTGGCTCGAACGCCGCCGCGGGCTCGGGACCCGGTCGCGCTGATCCTGCGCTCGCGCACCGAGCAGCTGCGTTCCTCGATGCGATCCACACCGACTCGCCGGCACCGCCGTCGTCGCGGTCATGCTCGCGACGCTCCTCAGCTTCGCCGTCGCGCGGACGATCACGCGCCCGCTCGCCGCGATCACCGACGTGATGCGCGAGGTCGCCGCCACCGGCGACCTGACGCGCAAGATCGCGCTGCGGCACGGCAACCGGTGGGACGACGAGGACGCGCGGCTGCTGGCGACGACGTTCAACACGCTGACCGACTCGATCGCGCGCTTCCAGCGCGAGATGTCGCAGAAGGAGCGGCTGTCCTCGCTCGGCCGGCTGTCGACGGTGATCGCGCACGAGGTCCGCAACCCGCTGATGATCATCAAGGCGTCGCTGCACACGCTGCGCCAGGCCGACGTCGACGCCGGCGGCGATGCGCGAAGCGGTCGCCGACATCGACGAGGAGGTCGCGCGGCTCAACCGCATCGTGAACGAGGTGCTCGACTTCGCGCGGCCGATCCGGTTCGAGCTGGCGCCGGTCGATCTGAACGCGCTCTGCCGCGAGTCGGCGGCGGCCGCCGAAGCGGCCGGCAGCGGCGCGCCCGTGACGCTCGACGCTCGACGCCGCGGCGCCGCACGATCAGCGACCGACGCCGAGCGGCTGCGCATCGCGCTCGTCAACATGCTGGTCAACGCGCGCCACGCCGTGAACGGCGACGGCAGCGCGCGGCGGCGCCGAACGTCGCGCCGAGGCGCCCGACGTCGTCACGCTCGCGCACGCGCGTGCCGATCGATCGCGTCACGATCATCGTCGCCGACCGCGGCGTCGGCATCGACGCCGGCCGACCTGGCGCACATCTTCGACCCGTACTTCACCACCAAGCGCGGCGGCACCGGCCTCGGCCTGCCGATCGCCAAGAACATCGTCGAAGGGCTCGGCGGCACGATCGCCGTCGCCAGCGCGCTCGGCCGCGGCACCGAAATCCGCATCGAGCTGCCCCTCGAGAGCCTGTCCGGATCGACAGACTCATGACGACACATCGCGGCTCGATTCTGCTCGTCGACGACGAAGAGAAGATCCTCAAGGCGCTCGGCCGCGCGCTGCGCGACGACGGCCACGAGGTCGTCGAGACGACCAGCGCCGCGGCAGGCGCAGCGGCTGCTCGGCGAGCGCACCTTCGACGTCTTCGTCGTCGACAACGTGATGCCGGAGCTCGAGCGGCCTCGATCTGATCCGCGAGTATCGTCGGCGTCGACGCCGGAGGGCGAGCGGCCGCAGATTCTGATGATGACGGCGCACGCCACGGTCGAGAGCGCGATCGAGGCGATGAAGCTCGGCGCGCTCGACTACCTGCAGAAGCCGTTCGAGATCGACGAGCTGCTCGTCGTCGTCCGGCGCGCGCTCGAGCACCAGCGGCTGCGCACCGAGTACCGCTACCTGTCAGCGAGCGCGACGAGCAGTTCGACCACTACGGCATCATCGGCCGCAGCCGCGCGATGGAGGAGGTGATCCGCCGCGCCGAGCTGCGTCGCCGAGACCAAGAGCACGGTGCTCATCACCGGCGAGACCGGCACCGGCAAGGAGCTGGTCGCGCGCGCGATTCACGACCGCAGCGCGCAGCGCGACATGCCGCTCATCAAGGTGAACTGCGCGGCGATTCCCGAGACGCTGCTCGAGTCGGAGCTGTTCGGCCACGTGCGCGGCGCGTTCACCGGCGCGACGACGACGAAGAAGGGCAAGTTCGCGCTCGCCGACGGCGGCATCGATCTTCCTCGACGAGATCGGCACGATGAGCCCGACGCTGCAGTCGAAGCTGCTGCGCGTGCTGCAGGAGCGCGAGTTCGAGCCGCTCGGCGTCCGAGCGCACCGAGCGGGTCGACGTGCGCGTGATCGCCGCCACCAACCGCGACCTGCGGCAGATGGTCGCCGACGGCAAGTTCCAGGAGGATCTCTTCTACCGGCTGAACGTGATCCCGATCGAGATCCCGCCGCTGCGCGAGCGCCGCGACGACATCCCGGCGCTCGTCGAGCACTTCGTCCAGAAGCACGCGCAGCGCACCGGCCGGCGCATCGAGCGGATCGACGACGGCGTGCTGGCCGGCGCTGCAGCAGTACGACTGGCCGGGCAACGTGCGCGAGCTCGAGAACACGATCGAGCGCGCGGTCGTGCTGTCGACGGGGCCGGTGATCACGCGCGCGCGCGATCTCGGTGCTCGGCGCGGCCGACGCCGCAGGCGACCGGGCTGCCGTCGCTGAAGCTGCGGCAGAACATCGAGTGGGTCGAGCGCGAGACGATCCGCCGCGCGCTCGAGAACGCCGGCGGCGTGAAGAAGGACGCGGCCGAGCTGATGGGCATCAGCCAGCGCGCGCTGTCGTACTACCTGGCGAAGTACCGGATCGACTGATATCTGGCGATGGATGACTGGCGATTGGGAATGGATTGCTCAGGATCAAGAATCGCAGATGGCATTTCTCCAGATCCCCATCCCCAATCACCCCATCCTGCCATCCTGCCATCGACCTACTTGATTTCCGATGTCCCGTCCGGCAGCCGCTCGCGGTGAGCGTCGTGGCAGGTCTTGCAGGTGGCGTTCACGGCTTTGGCGGCGTCGGCAACGGCCGCACCGTTCTTCGCCTTCGCGGCGGTTTCGAGTTCGGTCGCGCTCTTCACGGCGGCCTTGGCAGCGGTCACCGCGTCCTCGGCGTTACGCTTCGTCCAGAACTCTTCCGTCGTGCTGAAGAGTTCCTTCAACGTGGCGGCATCTTTCGCCACCGCGTCGTAGTCCTTCGCCTCGACGTTCTTGCGCACGCTGCTGTTCGCGGCGTTCGTTTCCTTCATGTTCTTGACGTACGAGTCCGGCGGTTTCTCGGCAGCTATCACCGCCATGCCGAGCGCCGCAGCCGCGCCAAGTGCCAGCCATCCAGATCGTCCGCGCATTCGTGCTCCTCCTTCGGATAACGGGTGGTGCATCCAACCATCAATTCTAGACTGGCTCGAGCGGCCGCGGGGTCATTGAATGTCATCGATGAGCTCCGGCCTATCGAGCCACGCTGTGGGGGCACAGCCTTTGCCTTTCCTCTCCCGTGCGAAAGAGTCTTTTGGTATGTGTCGTGGCCGCAGGCATCGGCATGGCGTGCGGCCCAAATCTCCCACCGACCACGGTTCCCGCTCAACCTGATCCGACCTTCGAACCGTTCAGCCGTGCGCTTCAAGCGTATGTGGATCAGACGCAGGCGTACCGAAAGCAGGCGGCGCAAGCCGCCGAGGCGGTGCCGGGCAAGGCGACGCCGTCAGCCGGCGCGACGACCTCGGTCCGCACGCGACAGAACGTCCTGGCCGACGCGCTGAAAACGAAGCTGCGCCCCAACGCGAAGCCGGGCGACCTGTTCGTCCCGGCGATCGCCGACGCGATCCGGCATCAAGTGGCTGAAGCCTTCGCGGGACCGCGGAAAGACCTGATGATGGATGGCCTGGCGGAACAGAACGAAGCCGGCAAAGCCTCGCCCCACCCCGTGATCATCAACGAACCGACGGATGCGCCAAAGCTGCCGCCCCAACTCATCGACGTCCTGCCGCCGCTGCCGAAGCAGGTTCAATATGCCTTCGTCGGCCGATCGCTGCTCCTCAAAGACGTGGACGCGCAAGTAGTCCTCGACGTGCTGCCCGACGTCCTGCCCGCGCAACCGCCGCCTGGTGTGCCGACGACAAGGCCCGCGCCGGTCCCGGGCGCTTCGGTCATGCTCGCGATGCCGCAGATCCGCGGTGGAACGGTGTTCGCCCTGATCGGCGACAGCGGGTCCGGCGATCAGGCGCAGCGCGCCGTCGCGCAGGCGATGCTCGCCTATTTCAAAGGCGCGCGGCGGTTCCCGTTCGTCCTGATGCTCGGCGACAACCTGTACGACGACGACTACGACGGCGAGTTCTCAGTGCCTTACAAACCGCTGCTCGATGCGGGCGTGAAGTTCTACGCGGCGCTCGGCAATCACGACCGCGATCTGGAGATTCACTTCAAGCCCTTCAACATGAACGATCAGGATCACTACTCGTTCGACGAAGGCAACGCGCGGTTCGCGGTGTTGAACAGCAATCATCCCGCCGATGCCGCGCAGGCGAAGTGGCTCGACGGCGTGTACACGGACGCCGGCGACAAGTGGCGAATCGCTTACTTCCACCATCCGTTGTATTCGTCCGGACAGCACGCGGCCGAAAGTCGCGAGGTGATTCGCCCCGCGCTGGAGCCGGTTCTGGCCAGAAATCACGTGGACGTCGTGTTCAGCGGCCACGAACATCTGTACGAACGGATCACACCGCAGAAGGGCATCCGCTATTTCGTATCGGGCGGGGGCGGGCGCAATCTGTACAGCGTCCACCGCAGCCAGTTCGACGAGATGGCGGCGTCGGAGCACCACTTCATGATGGCGGAGATCGCCGACGATCGGCTCTTCTTCGAAGCGATTACGCCGGCGCAGAAGGTGCTCGACTGCGGGTTGCTGTGGCGCCGGCAGCCGCCTGCGAAGCCCGACAAGGATTCGCAGGCCTGGCTGGCGTCATGCGAGAACACGCGGCCCCGCACGACGACGGAGCCCGGGGATCAGACAAGCAGCTGGGGAGGCCTCACCGCCGCGGCTCGGCAGCAGTAACGACGCGCTCAACCGAGATGACCGACGATGCTGGCGCGCCGCTGGTCCAAGCGGCGACAACGCCGTCGGGGACCGCCGCGATGGCGGGATAGATCGCCGGCATGCCGGCAACCACAATTCGCGGGCCGAACACGGGCTTGCCGCGACCGTCGAGAGTCGCGACATCTACGACCGCGTGACGGACACCGTCTTTCAGTTCATCCCACGCAAACGCGAGGGCGCCACCGGCGCCGATCGCAATCTGCGGATGGTGCGGCAGACCCTCGGTTGGCAACGGCTGCCGCGGCGTGAATTGACGGCCGTCGGCGGCCATCGCATGAAACAACGCAATCGTCGGCTCGTTGTCTTTTCCCTCGACGAGCGTCGGCCACACGATGTGAACGCGATTCTGCCGATCCACTGAAATTGCCGGGCCGTCGTCCGGACAGCCGTCGAGGATCCAATGATCCTCGCTGACGCGTATCGGCGGTGCGAACGTGCGCCCTCCGTCGCGCGACGACGTGAAGGCGATGTCGCGCACGTTGCCCGGGTACACGTGCCGCCACGCCGCGTAGATCGAGCCGTCGGGCGCTGTCGCGACAGCCGTTTTGCAGCAGTAGCAAACGCCGCCGGTGAGCGCACGCGGCGGCGCTGATCCGTCGAGCGAGGCGAAATACAGCTTCGACTGCTGCGGCGACATGTGGCTGTCGTGGCCGCTCATCTCGCGGTGGTCGAGCCACACGGCATCCACCGCGCCGCTCGCCGTTGCCGTGAGCGATTCCCATCCGCGGTTCCCCGCGGCATCGGCGCCAGGAACGATTGCCGATCGGCCGAACGTTCGGCCGCCGTCCTCGGATCGCGCCTGCAGCAGCTTCGTGCCGGACGGCCCTTTGGTCGTCCACACGACAATCACGGATGGCGGTTTGCCGCCGCGCGACGTCAGAGCAACTCTCGGCGGCTGCTCGCCGGTGACGCGCGCGTCGCCGTCGACGTCGTTCACGCGGACCGGTGCCGCGAACGTGCGACCGCCGTCCACGCTGGCTGCGGAATAGATGTCAGTCGCACCGCTCGGCGCGGACGCCGCCCAGACGACAGCGACGAACTCGCCCGACGCCTGGATGGAGACGTCAGTGTTCGTTCGGCCTGGCACCGCAAGACTCGTCGCGAGCGCCAACGCGATCAACACGTGCATGATCAGAACCTCACTCTTGCCGCCAGTTGGACCGACCGCGGATCGCCGACCGCGGTGGTCTGTCCGAAAGTAGGCGACGGGTTCGTCGGGTAAACACCGCTGCCGAAGTTGCCATTGACCGTCACGACGTTGACGCGATTCGTCAGGTTGAATCCTTCGAGAATGCCCTCGACGTGGACGCGTTCGCCGATCCTGAACGTTCGGCTCAATCGCGCGTTCAGCGTCAGAAAGTCCGGACCGATGCCCGCATTTCGCGCGAGGAACGCGCCGTCCACGAGCGGCCGGCCTGCGGTGCCTTGCAGCGTCGTGACGCCGGACGTCACGTTGAACGGCAGCGCCGAGTAGTACTGCAGCATGCCGCTCACCTGAAAGCCGTGCGTGATTCGCTCCCACGCCGAGCGCGCGGGCGCCATCGAGGAATTCAACGCGCCGCTCAGCACGAGACGATGACGCTGGTCATCATCGGACCGGCCCCAGTCTTTCGAGAGGTCGAACGGATCGATGGGCGCGCTGAAAAAGAACTCGCCCACGTCGTCCATCGCCTTCGACAGCGTGTAGGAGACGCGGTAGTAACCCCAGTTGGCCGGCCGGTGCACGAACGACGCATGCAGTCCGTGATAGCTGGACGAGCCCGCCGGGGAATATTGGCTGTTGTTCGCGTACGCCGGAGATCGGGCGGCAGCCGTTGTTCGTCCCGGCAGGGACGCAGCTCGGCACGTTCTGGTTGATCTGAACGATCAAATCCTCTCCGCGCACGTACTGATAGCCGACGCTGAACGTGCCGCGATCGCCGATCTGCTGCTCGACTTCGATGCTGGCCTGGCGCGAATACGCATTCTGCATGTGGCGATCCATCGTCGTCAGATTTGTGAGGGTGACTGACGGAACGGCGGCGGTCAGGATGTTCGGGAACGTGGGCGCGCCCGCCTGTCCCGGCGACAGGCTGATGCTGTTCTGCTGGAGATTCGCAAGGTCGGTCGTGTTGGCGGCAGACAGCAGCGCGTTGGCAAGCGCTCGTAGCGGCACGCGATCGTAGAACAGACCCGCGCTGCCGCGGACGAGCGTTCGTCGTGACGCGGCCGGCGTCCAAACCAATCCGAAACGCGGCGCGACGTTGTTCGTGTCGGTCGTAATCGTCTTCAGGAACTGCAGGTCGTAACGAACGCCGGCATTCATGGTGACGTGCTCGCCGACCCTCCATTCGTCCTGCGCGTACACGCCGATGTTCGGATTCGTTTGGGCGACGACGGTCGCGCCGAACGTCTGGGTGTAACCGGCGTTGTTGTACGTGCCGGACAGAAAATTCGGCATCGATGAGAACGTGTAGGCGCCGCGAATCGAGCGCGGAAACGTGATGGTGTCGTCGTTGTACAGGAAGTCGGCGCCGATCCGGAGCGCGTGCGCACCCGCCTGGTGCGACAGGTTATCGACGACTTCGTAGAGCGTGTTGCGACGCCCCGTCGGGCTGCCCGACAAAGTGCCAAACGAGGCCACGCCGGCGATACTGACCGCCGGCCCGACAGGATCGGTCGGCGGGGCATTCAAATCGCTGTAGGCGACCTGCGCCCTCGTCTCGTTCACTGTTCGATTGGACAGCGTTTGCGTGTTGCTAAACGCGATCGTTTGATCCGTGTTGTCCAGGGCGGCGGACGCTGACGGGGCGCTCAATCCGCCCGCGCCGCGCGAGTCGCCGGATGTCACTCGATATCGCGCGTAGCGAAGCGTCATCTGGTCCACGGGGCTGACCTGATAGTCGACCTTCGCAAGCGCATTCGAGCTGTCCACCGGATTCGGATACACGCCGGTCGTGACGGCGGAACCGGGATAGCCGCTCGCCACGAGGCGGGGGTTAATAAGGCTGACTGCAGCCGGCGAGATTGTAACTAGACCATTCTGATCGAGACCGCGCCGCTCGACGTTGGCGAAGTAGAAGGCGTGATCCTTCACGAGCGGCCCGCCGGCGCTCGCGCCGTATTGATTCTGGTGCATGGGCAGCGCGACGCCGATCAGCGCGTTCGAGGCGTTCAATCGATCGTCGCGAACGTAGTCGTATGCGTCGCCATGTTCAGCGTTGGTCCCGCTCTTCGTCACGACGTTGATATACCCGCCGAGGGCGCGTCCGAGCTCCGCCTGACCGCCCGACGTGACCACCTGAAACTGATCGATCGCATCGATCCCGTACGGAATGCCGCTCAGGCCGGCCGCGTCGTCGTTCGCCGAAAGGCCGTCGACGATGAAATTGTTCGAGAAATTGCGCTGCGACCCGACCGACAGGCCGCCGCCGGGCACGGCAGAGGTCTCGGCGAAGAGCTGCGTACTGGCGACGTTGGTGGGCGAGACGCCCGGCACGAGCAGGGCAAGATCCAAGAAGTTTCGTCCGTTGAGCGGCACGGCCCGCACTTCCGCCTCCGAAACCGTCCCGGCAATCTGGCTGCGCGCCGCCTCGAGCACAGTCGCCTGCCCCGTGACGGTGACCTGCGCGTCAACGCCTGCCAGGCTGAGAGAGATGGGGAGCTCGAACGCCGAACCGACCGTGAGCGTCAGCCTTCGAACGGCCTCTTTGAACCCCTCGAGCGCAACGGTGAAATCGTACGGGCCGACTCTGAGATAAGGAAACCGAAAACGGCCGTCCGCGTCGGTAACCGCGTCGGTCATGACGTTGGTGTTCGTCTGGCGCGCTGTCACGCGTGCGCCCGGGACGACAGCGCCCTGCTGATCGGTGACCCTGCCGCTGACGCTCGCGGAATTGATCGTTTCCTGCGCGGCGAGCGCCGAGGCCGGTGCAGCCATTGCACATGCGAGCGCCAGCGCACGGACGGCGGCGCGTCTTCTCAACACCATGAATGCCTTACGTGAAAGAAATCTTGTCGAAGCCATCACTACCTCGCGCGAAACGAACGCCGATGCGCGACATTCGCAGGAACACGGTCCTGCGACGCGCCAACGCGGATCGATAGATCGCTACGATCGGAACGCGGTGCTAACCGCGCACGTTCGCAGCGCAGGTTCTTTGGACCTGCCGCTTTCGTCGGGGAACTGTTAGGCGCGAGGGGGCGGCGATTCGGGACGGCTGGACCGGGCGAGCGTGTTCGATCGCAACGGTGCGACCGGCGTGCTGAGGGTGCGATCGGAAATCTTCGAGGAATCGCGACTGGGCACTCCCACGATCCCCGAGAGGGTCAGAAGCGCGGCGTCGTTCGAGGCGCATGCGTTCCGCATCACGCATTTGCGGCCGCCCTCTTTGGTGTGATGCATCGGGCACACTTGACCTGGCGCGACGCCCGGGCAGCACTCATCGTCCATGCTCGCCGTGGAACCGGCGGTCGCCCCTCGCCACAGGGCAAGCGGCGCCGACGCGACGGCCGCCGCCTGGCAGAACAACCAGGCGCCGACCACCCACGGCAGGCGACGTCGAACGATGCGCATGTACCAGCAAGAATAGCAGAACGCGTGCCACACCGCGCTTTTGCCCTTGACACGCCTCGTAACCGGGCGCGACACTGCTTGAGAATCGGATCCCCGCCAGAACCTTTCGATTTTCGTCACCAGTTTCAATTTCTTGCGCGGTGCGGTCGAACTTTCGCCATGTCCTTCGTCGCCTTATCTGAGCTGCTCGGCGCAAACGTTCGCGATGTCGACGGCACCGCGCGGGGACGGGTGCGCGACATGGCTGTGGCGCCGCAGGATCATCCAACGAGGATCGCGTATCTGATCGTCCAATCAGGCGACGTCGAGCGCCTCGTGCCGGCGGCGTCGGTCAAAACGCTTGGACCGAGCATTCGAACCGACGGCGACGACGCGGGGTGGGAGCGCTATGCGGCGTCGGACGGCATGCTGCTGCTCAAGCGCGACCTCCTCGATCAGCAGATTATCGACGTGCACGGCCGGAAAGTCGTGCGCGTCAACGACGTCGAGCTCGATTCGACGCCGATCAACAGCCACGTCCTTCTCAATGTCGTCGCGGTCGATGTCGGCGCCCGCGGCGCGATTCGCCGCCTCGCGAAGGGCGTCGTCCCGACGTTCACGATGCGCGCGCTCCTCGAGCGCATCCCGCCGCGCGTGATTCCGTGGCAGTACGTCGACCTGCTCGAAACCGACCCGGCGCGGCGCGTGAAGCTGAAGATTGCGTACGAAGGGCTCTCGAAGCTTCACCCGGCCGACATCGCCGACATCGTCGAGGATCTCCCGCCGGCGGAGCGCGAGGCGGTCTTCGAAACCATCGACGAAGAGGTGGCCGCGGAAGCGCTCGAGGAGATTGACCCGGATATCAAGAAGTCGATCGTCGAATCGCTCGATTCGGATCGCGCCGCCGACATCGTCGAGGAGATGGACCCGGACGCCGCGGCGGATCTCCTCGGCGATCTGACGGAAGCTCGCTCGGGCCAGATCCTCAAGGAGATGGAGCCCGAGGAGCGGCAGGAGGTCACGCAGCTCCTCGAATTCCACGAGCACACCGCGGCCGGCAGGATGACGACGGAGTTCCTGTCGCTACCCGAAACATCGGTCGTCGACGATGTGATCGAGGCGATGAAGAAGTTCGAGGGCGGCTACGAAGCGCTGGCGACGATCTATCTCACCGGTCCTGCGCAGCGGCTGGTCGGCGCCGTCTCGCTGGTCAGGATCGCGACCGCGTCACCAGCCGCGCAGCTTTCTGATCTGAGCGAGCGGGCCGTTTCCTGCCGCGCCGACACGCCGCAGGACGAAGTGGCCGCCCTCTTCGACAAATACAACCTGCTGACGCTGGCGGTCGTCGACGAGCACGAGCGGCTCGCCGGCATCATCACGGCGGACGACGTCATCACGATGCTCCGGCACCGGGATTGAGAGCCGTGCTGACGTTCCTGAAAACGTGGCGCGGCAGGATCGCGATTCTGCTCGCGGTGATCGGGCCCGGCTTCATCACCGCGAACGTCGACAACGACGCGGGCGGCATCTTCACGTACTCGCAGGCGGGCGCGCAGTTCGGGTACTCCCTGCTCTGGACGATGATCCCGATCACGATCGCGCTCGTCGTGGTCCAGGAGATGGCGTCCCGCATGGGCGCGGTCACAGGCAAAGGGCTGAGCGACCTCATCCGCGAGGAGTTCGGTTTCCGGCTGACGTTCTTCGTGATGATCACGCTGGTCGTCACGAATTTCGGCAACGTCGTCGCCGAGTTCGCTGGAATCGCGAGCAGCCTGGAGCTCTTCGGCATCTCGAGGTACATCGTCGTGCCGTGCGCGGCGGCCCTGGTCTGGCTCATGGTCGTGCGCGGCACCTACGACAGCATCGAGAAGATATTTCTGACCGCGTCGGCCTTTTACGTCTGTTACATCATCGCGGGCGTCCTCGCGCATCCCGACTGGAAGGCGGCCGCCTTCGCGACGGTGACGCGGCCACAGGCGGCCGGCATCCGCAATTACGGCTATCTCTACATGGTGATCGGTCTGGTGGGCACGAGCATCTCGCCATGGATGCAGTTTTATCTGCAGGCGTCCGTCGTGGAAAAAGGAATCACGGTCCGGCAGTATGCGGCGTCGCGGTGGGATGTCATCCTGGGCTGCATCTTCACGGACGTGGTGGCGTGGTTCATCATCGTCGCATGCGCGGCAACGCTCTATGCGAGCGGGCGCCACGACATCGGCTCGAGCGGCGCCGATGCGGCAGTCGCTCTCCGGCCGCTCGCGGGCGATACGCCTATCTGCTGTTTGCGGCCGGCCTGTTCAACGCATCGCTCTTCGCCGCGTCGATCCTTCCCATTTCGACCGCTTATGCCGTTTGCGAGGGGCTGGGTTTCGAGTCGGGGCTCGACAAGAAATTCCACGAGGCCCCGGTTTTCTACTGGCTATATACCCTGTTGATCGTGTTCGGGGCGGGTGTGCTGCTCGTGCCGCGGCTGCCGCTCGTCTATGTGTCGGTGCTCTCGCAGGTCGCGAATGGCGTCGTCCTGCCGTTCGTGCTGATCTTCATGCTGCTGCTGACGAACGACCGAGAGCTGATGGGCGAGCACACGAACTCGCGCGGCTTCAACGTTGTCGCGTGGATTACCGTCGCCGTCACGATCGTGATGACGCTGGCAATGGTGCTCACCCAGCGCTGACGCCTACTGATTCAGGTCGACCCAGACGCTCTTCACCTGCGTGTAGTGCTCCAGGGCGTGCATGCTCATCTCGCGCCCGAAGCCGCTCTGCTTGTATCCGCCGAACGGCGCCGCGGTGTCGTACACGTTGTACGTGTTGATCCAGACCGTGCCGGCCTGAAGCTTGCGGGCGACGTAGTGCGCCTTCTTGATGTCTTTCGTCCAGACCGCGGCCGCGAGGCCGTACTGCGAATCGTTGGCGCGGGCGATCGCTTCGTCGACATCCGCGAACTCGATCGCCGCGAGCACGGGGCCAAATATCTCTTCGCGCGCAATCGTCATCGCGGGCGTGACCCCGGCAAACACAGTCGGCTGCAGGAAATAGCCCTTGCCCGTCCCGATGTCGGCGCGCGCGCCGCCGGCGACGAGCGTCGCGCCTTCCTTCTTGGCGGTCTCGATGTATTTCAGATCGTTTTCCAGCTGCTTCTTCGACGCGATCGCACCCAGCCGCGTCTTGGGATCGAGCGGATCACCGGGAGTCATCTTCCTGGCGCGGGCCGCCACCTTATCGATGAACTCGTCCTTGATTGATTTGTCGACGAGCAGCCTCGAGCCGGCGGCGCAGACTTCGCCTTTTCCGTAGAAAATGCCGGTCGTCGCGCCGCGAATCGCGGCGTCGAGGTCGGCGTCGGGAAACACGATGTTCGGCGATTTGCCGCCGAGCTCCAACGTGATCTTCTTCAGCGTGTCGGCGGACCCGCGCATGATGCCCTTGCCGGTCGATGTATCTCCCGTGAACGCAATCTTGTCGATGCCGGGATGCTCGACGATCATCTGACCGACCGACGCGCCGGGACCGGTGATGACGTTGATGACGCCGGGGGGTACGCCGACTTCTTTGGCGATCTCGGCCAGTGCGAGCGCTGTGAGCGGCGTCTGACTCGCCGGTTTGATGATGATCGTGTTGCCGCACGCAAGCGCCGGCGCGACTTTCCACGAGGTGAGGAGCAGCGGAAAATTCCACGGCACGATGGCCGCGACGACGCCGATCGGCTCGCGAAGCGTGTAGGTGAGGTAGTTGCCCTTGACCGGAACGGTCTCGCCGTGGATCTTGTCGGCCCATCCGGCGTAATACTGAAAGCACTCGGCCGCTGCGGGAATCTCGATCTGCCGCGACTCAAAGATCGGTTTGCCGTTGTGCAGCGTCTCGAGACGCGCGACTTCGTCCGCGCGCTCGAGCAGCCGTTCGCCGATCTTCCAAATCAGGCGGCCGCGCTCGCGGGCCGACAGCTTGCCCCAGGGGCCGTCCAGCGCCGCGCGCGCCGCGGCGACCGCCGCGTCGACGTCGGCCTTCTCCGCCGACGCGACCGACGCAATCACCTCTTCGGTGGCGGGGTTCACGACGTCGATCGTCCTGCCGCCGGACGCGTCTCTCCACTCGCCGTTGATGAAGAGCTGCTTACGATCCACACCGGTCATCGTCATGGCTGACTCCACCGAAATTCATTCACGAAGCACGAAGCTCACGAAGGGCGCCGTGATGTACCCGAGAAGCTCGGTTTTCGCTTTTCCAGATTCGCCGCGATCCCTTCGCGTGCATCGCTTGATTCGAACAGCAGCTGCTGGAGCTCGCGTTCGAGCGCAAGGCCGTCGCCGAAACTCATCTCCGCGCCTGACTGCACCGCGCGTTTGATGCGGCCAACGGCCTTGCTCGCCTTGTTCGGCGGCACGAACTGCCGAGCGTATTCGTGCACCGCGTCCGCGAAGCTCCGGCCGCCAAGCGCCGCGTCGTCCCACACCTCCGTCACGAGGCCAATCGCCTTCGCATCGTCGAAGGTCATGAGCCGTCCGGACACGAGCAGTTCCATCGCCTTCGCCTTGCCGACGAGGCGCGCCAGCCGCTGCGTCCCGCCGGTGCCCGGAAGGACGCCGAGCGCGACTTCGGGCAGCCCGATCTTGCCGCCGTCCTTCTTCGCGATCCGGATGTCCGCGGACATCGCCACCTCGAGGCCGCCGCCGACCGTGTGGCCGTTCAGCGCGGCGACGACGAGCTTGGGCGTCTGCTCGAAGCGGCTCATCGTCTCGTTCGCATGCAGGCAGAAGTAGTACTTGAACTCGGGCGCCGCCTCTTTCAGCATCGCGATGTTTGCGCCGGCGCAAAAGAATTTGTCGCCGGCGCCGCGGATCACGATGACGTGCACGGCGCCGTCCATGCGGGCATCGAGCACGGCGGCGTCGATCTCGCGCATCATCTCGTACCAGTACGTGTTCGCCGGCGGCTCGTTCAGCTCGATCGTGCCGATACCGTCGCGGCTGGTGTAGTTGATCTTCGAGTAGGTCATATCAACATCTGTGATGCACGTGCTCAACCCGCGGTCTCTCCGGGCTTCAGCTCCAGCACCTCCACGCCCTTCGGCTCGACGAGCCGTCGCAGTTCATCCGGCGTGCCGGTGAGAAACGGGAACGTCCCGAAGTGCATCGGCACGACCTGTCGCACGCCGAGCAGGTCCACCGCCCGCGCAGCCGCTTCGGGACCCATGGTAAATCGATCGCCAATCGGCAGGAATGCGATGGCCGGCTTGTACATCTCACCGATGAGTCGCATATCGCCGAAGAGATCGGTGTCGCCCGCGAAATAAACCGTCAGCCCGTCCTCGAAGCGCACCACGTAGCCGGCGGGATGGCCGAGATACACCAGTCGACCGTCTTCAATCACGGAGCTCCCGTGGACGGCATTGACCATGGTGACAGTGATGCCGCCGATCGTCTGCGAGCCACCGTGCCCCATCGGTGCCGTGTTCTGGATGCCTTTGCCTTCGATCCAAAGACAGATCTCGTAATTGGCAATCACGTGCGCCCCGGTCGCCCGCGCGATCGAGACGAGGTCGCCCGTGTGATCGCTGTGACCGTGCGAGACGAGAATCAGATCGAGGTCGCCGATCTTCTTCGAAGAGTCGGGACACGCAGGATTTCCGGCCACCCACGGATCAACGAGTATCCGCTTGCCGCCCGGCGAACGAAACAGGAACGTGGCGTGGCCGAGCCACGTGAATGAGAAAGACATACGGTAATTGGATATTGTTCTTATTGCTCCGTCCTGACGTACTCGAAATTGATCGGCTGCTGGTTGACGCCACGGCGGGGCGGAGCAATGTAATTGGCGAACTTGCCCGGCTCGTACACCGGCTCGGCCATGATGCTGAGCAAGTACTCCGTGTCCTTCTCCGACGGCAGCCACTCGTATCTGCGACGCTCCCATGTTTCTTTCGAGATCGGCACGCCGTTCGGATCGAAGTGGAACCCTGAGTACATTCCGATGCCGCGGTTGAATTTACGATCCGGCAGGCGCAAGCGCTCCGACATGCCGTAGCGCTCCAGGACGCGATTCCAGCGCTCGACGCCGGCAGCGCAGTCGCCGACATACCAGTCACGCAGCACTTCGTTCATCGCGTTGCGCATCAGGATGTCCTTCGTGGTCGTCTTGCCCTCCTCGAAGAATTCCATCTTGTAGAACGCGTCCTTCACGACGTGCTCGTCGAAGGTCTCTTCCTTGGCGCGTCCCTTCAGTCCGTTCGCGAAATAGGACGCGGCATTGCTCGACACTTCGCTGCCGTGAAGATCCAGGCTGAGGCTGAACCACTGGTTCAGGTGCTTTTGGATCGTGGGGATATCGATGCCGCCGATCCTGCGCACATCCTCGGAGAAGCCAGCCTCTTTCATCAGCTGACACGTCCGCTCGAGAATGCGCGCGATGCCCGTCTCGCCGACGAACATGTGGTGCGCCTCCTCAGTCAGCATGAACCGCGTTGTTCGGGACAAGGGATCCAACGAGCTCTCGGAGAGCGACATCAGCTGCGACTTACCGTCGCGGTCGGTGAACATCGTGAACATGAAGAAGTCGAGCCAGTTGTCAATCGGCTCGTTGAAGGCTTCGAGGATCCGCGGCTTGTCGCGGTTGCCGCTCTGGCGCTCCAGCAATTCCTCGGCTTCGTCCCGGCCGTCGCGGCCGAAATACGAGTGCAGCAGGTACACCATCGCCCACAGATGGCGGCCTTCTTCGACGTTCACTTGAAAGAGGTTGCGAAGATCGTAGAGCGACGGGCAACGCTGCCCGAGGAGCCGCTGCTGCTCGACGCTCGCGGGCTCCGTGTCGCCTTGTGTGACGATCAGCCGTCGCAGCTGATTGCGAAACTCGCCGGGCACTTCCTGCCACACGTTCTGCCCGAAGAAGTCGCCGAAGCCGATCTTGCGATCGTGAACCGGGTCGGCGAGAAAAATGCCCCAGCGATATTCGGGCAACTTCACGTACTCGAAATGCGCCCAGCCCTCCGGGTCCACGCTGATCGCCGTCCGGACATACACCTGGTGATAGTCCTGGAACCCCTGCGGTCCCATGTCCCGCCACCACTGGATGTACTTCGGCTGCCAGTGCTCCAGTGCGCGCTGCAGGCGCTTGTTACCGGACAGGTTGACGTTGTTCGGAATCTTTTCGGCTGAGATCATCAATATCTCCAACCGCAGCGCTCGTCGAGATCGCAGAAGACGAGCTTCAGCGTATCGGAGCTCTGTGCGGTCTACGTTCGTTTCCAGTCGAACTCCGGGCGGCCTTGCTGTCCGTACACTTTCAGCGCCCCTTTTTCGCCGACGGCGTTGGGGCGTTGAAATATCCAGTTCTGCCACGCGGTAAGGCGGCCGAAGATCTTCGTCTCCATCGTTTCGGGGCCGGCGAAGCGCAGGTTGGCCTCGAGGCCGGTCATGGCATCGGGCGAGAAGGCGGCCCGTGCTTCGAGCGCGACGCGGACTTCGTCGTCCCAATCGATCTCGTCGGGCGCGAAGGTCACGAGGCCGAGCTCCTCGGCGTCGGCGGCGTTGAATGGACCGCCGCGCGCGACAAGCGCGGCGGCTTTATCGGGCTCGCCGAGAAACCGTGTCTGCAGGCGCGTGAGACCGTTGCTCATCGGCAGCAGCCCGCCGTTCATCGCGGAAAGCGCGATGACGTTCTCTTCAGCGTCGTCGTGGAACATGTACGAGCGGTCGGCGGCTATCGCCAGCTCGAAAAGCGATCCCCCGAATGCGGAACCCGGCTCGATGAACGCGAAGAAGCTGCGCGCGGTGAGATCGAACCTCTTCAGCGTGCGCTTCATGAAATTGATGATCTCGCGCACAAGCCAGTGGGATTGATGCGCGACGAGCGTCCGGTCGACGGCGAGCACCGCGTCGATGTCGCCTTCGGTCCGCACGACGACGGTGCCGATTTCCGGCTCGTTGACGCGCAACCGCAGCAACGCGTCGTCGAGCTCGCGAAAAGCGCGCAGCGGCCAGAACTGATCGCCGGCGCTCTGAATCGCCTCCGGCGTGGACGGCTGCGGCTCGGCGGGCGCCTGAATCGTGAGATCGGCCGTCCGCTTCTCACGGTTGATCGTGAGCGACACGGCTGAATACTTGAGCGCCGAGTCGGTCACGGTCGGGTTCAGAGGGTTCAGCGTGATGCCGGGTTCAGTTGAGGGGCGATCGGACCCCTTCGCCAGCTGCGCGGCGCGAGCCTGCACGGCCTCTTTGAACTTGCTCGTCGGATATACGGAATCGACCAGGCGCCATTCCACCGCACGCTTACCTTTGACGCCTTCGACGAGCGTGGTGAAAAAATCGGCGATGTCGCGCCGCACCATCCGCTTGTCGACGACGCGCGTGAGCCCGCCGGTGCCGGGCAGGACGCCGAGGAGCGGCGCCTCGGGCAGGCTCACCGCCGAGTTGCCGTCGTCCACCAGGATGATCTCGTCGCACGCGAGCGCCAACTCGTAACCGCCGCCGGCGCAGATGCCGTTCAACGCCGCAAGAAACTTGATGCCGGAATGCCCGCTCGCGTCTTCCATCGCAAGCCGCGTCTCGTTCGTGAACTTGCAGAAGTTCACCTTCCAGTTGTGCGTCGAGCCGCGCAGCATCATGATGTTCGCGCCGGCGCAGAAGATCCGCTCTTTCAACGACGTCACGATCACCACGCGGACTTCCGGATGTTCGAATCGAAGGCGCTGAATCGCGTCGGCGAGCTCGATGTCGACGCCGAGGTCGTAGGAATTCAGCTTCAGCTTGTAGTCCGGCGACAGGCCTGCATCCTCGCGAACGTCCATCGAGAGCGTCGCCACGGGACCGTCGAAGGCAAGCTTCCAGTGGTTGTAGCGTTCCGGGCTCGTATCGAAGGTCAGCGCGTGGGGGCTCGTGTCTGCCATAAATGTTGAAATTGAACGCTCGTTCAAACTACTTTAGAACCGTGGCGACAGGCGAGTCAACCTCAGAAACCGGCTCAGCCCGGTCCGCAGGAAAGCGCGCTGGGGGACGACGGAAGCGTCCGCGCCGCCCGCGCAACGCAGATCCGCACGCGGCACGACGCGTCGAGATTCTGAAGTGCGCGGCGGCCGCATTCAGGCGCCTCGGCTATCACGGCGCGACGGTCGAGCAGATTGCCGCCGCCCTTCACATGAAGAAGGGAAACCTCTACTACTACTTCAAGAACAAAGAGGAAATCCTGTTCGCGTGCCATCAGTATTCGCTCGACAGGCTGATGGAACTGCTCGAGGAGATTCTCCAGAGCGGGGCGCCTCCCGACGCGCAGCTGCGGCGCGTGATTGTCGCGTTCGTGCACACGATTCTTGACGAGCTCCACGGGACCGCGCTGTTCCTCGATCTCGAAGCGCTCTCACCGGCGCACTTGAAGGCGGTCATCGTCAGGCGGGATAAGTTCGATCACGGGTTGCGACGGATCATCGAGCAGGGGATCGCCGATCGGATATTCACCCAGACCGACGCGAAGCTCGAATCGTTCGCGATTCTTGGCGCGGTGAACTGGATTCCGCGATGGTTCGATCCGGAAGGGCCCGCAACCTCCCACGAGATTGCGGACCGCTTCGCGGACTTCCTCATCGCCGGGCTTCGACGAGCGCACGACTGAACGGCTCGAAGACCAGCTCTCGTGCAGGCGCGCGTCAGGACTGGCGGAGCGCTCGGACGGGATTCAATTTCAAAATTCGCAGCGAGGGCACCAGCGTCGCGACGGCCGCTACGGTGAGAACGATGCCGGTCGCCAGCGCATAGGTGAGCGGGTCGCCCACCGTCACGCCCCAGACCAGGTGCCGCATCACGACGCTGCTCACGCGGGCCAGGGCAAGGCCGACCGCCAGGCCCATGCTGCCAAACAAAACCCCCGGCAACGCCGCGACACGCACCGTCGCGGCAGGCGTGGCGCCGAGCGCCATGCGGATGCCCAGCTCGCGCGTGCGCTCGGCGACTGAGTTGGCGACGAGACCGTACAGGCCAATCGCCGACAAGAGCAGCGCAAGCGCGGCAAGGCTGCCGAGCAGGATCGCCTGCGCTCGCTGGGTCGCGACGGCCTCGCCGCGCAAGTCGTCGATCGTTCGGAACTTGGCGAATGGCAGCGAGGGGTCGACCTGCTCCATTGCGCGCGCCATCGCCGGGACGATCCCCTCCAGCGGACCGGCGCTTCGCACAACCCAGCTCGGCGCGAACCAGGTGTGCACCATGGTCACCATGCTGTCGCTCAACTGAGTGGCGGGAATGTACGCGGCGGGCATCGCGTTCACCGGCCCGAAGTTGCCCCACCCGGCTTTCTGCTGGATGTCGCCGACCACGCCGACGATCCGGCGCGGCGTGCCCGGTCCGAGCTGCCGGCCGATTGGATCGTCAAGCGGCGAGTTGCGGCGCACGAACTCCTGATTCACGACCATCACCGGTTCAGTACTCGCACGATCGCTGTCGTTCAAGTACCGGCCGCGGACGAGCGGAATGCGAAACGTCTCGAAGTAGTTCGCCGTGACGTACGTCTCGTTGAACGTCGGGATGATCTCAGCGCCAGGCTTCGCACTCACCCACTTGCCGCCGACATTCAGGGCACGCTCGTACGGCAGCGTCAGGCAGACGGCCGCGTTCTGCACGCCTGGCATCTCGGTGAGCCGTGCGAGCGTCTGCTCGAACAGCCGGTTGACGCGATCCGCCGTCTCGTAGCGCGCGTCCTGCAGCGACAGGCTCGCGGTCATCACGTGCGTGCCGTCGAAGCCGGCGCGCAGGTTCATCAAATGATCGAACGTTCGAATCATGAGCCCGGCGCCGACGAGCAGAACGACGCCGAGCGCAACTTCCGCGACCACGATCAGCCGCCGCGGCCACGGATTGGCCGGGCCGGCCACGTTGCCGCCCGATTGAATCAGCGCTTCGCGCAAATTCACCCGCGTCGCCTGATGCGCCGGAAACAGCCCGAACAGAAAACTCGTCGCGAGCGAGGCGCCTCCGGTGACGAGCAGCACGCGCCAGTCCAAACCGACTTCGGGCGGCACCCCGAAGGCGTGCTCCAGGAGCGACGCGAACAGCCGGGAGCCCGCATATCCGAGCGCAATTCCCGCAGAGCCGCCCGCGATCGCAAGCACGACGCTCTCGGCGAGGAGCTGGCGCACGATCGCACCGCGGCCGCCGCCGATCGCCATGCGCGTCGCAATCTCCGATGCGCGCGCACCGGACCGCGCGAGCAGGAGACCGGCAAGATTGACGCAGCCGATGAGCAGCACCATGCCCACCGCGCACCACAGAATGATCAGCGGCTCGCGGATATCGTTGGCCTGTCCGTTCTGGAGCGGCACGATCCGCAAGCGGACATCAGCCTTGGCGTTGCGGCCCTTGCCATATCGCTCGCGGGCCAGCGCGTCGGTTGACGATCCGACAAGGGCGTCGGCCTCCGGCCAGCCGACGCCGCTTCTGAGCCGCGCGATGATCGTGTAGTTTTCGCCGCCGCCTTCGCCGAGGCGCGAAGGACGGAGCGGCGTCCACAGATCGACAGGCTCCACCGAGTGAAGCGTCGCCGGCATGACGCCGACGACCGTATACGGCTCGCCGCGCAGCGTCACGCGCCGGCCGATGATCGACGGATCCGCGTTGAACGCGTGGGTCCACAGCGCGTGGCTCAAGATCGCCGCGGCCGGACCATGAACGCGGTCTTCTTCCTCGCTGAATTCCCGTCCGATCTCGGGCGCCATTCGTAGCACCCGAAAGTACCCGGCCGACACACGCTGCTGCTTGACGTACTCGGCTCGCGTGCCGGCAACGAAGTTCACGCCCTGCGCGCCGCCGGCCGTTGCCGCGAAGTCCAGCTTGCTGCTCGCACCGCTGCGCAATACCTCCCATGCGGCGCCCGCCTGGCCGGTGTCGTCCTCGTTGACGCCCGCCGCCTCGTAGTGGCGGACGACCATCGCGAGCCGGTCTGGTTCGGGATATGGAAGCGGCCGCAGCAGCACACGGTCCACGACCGTGTAAATCGCAGTGTTCGCGCCGATGCACAGGGCGAGCGTGAGCACCGCCGCCGTCGTGAACACCGGACTCTTAATCAGCACCCGGACGGCGTATCGCAAATCGCGCATCACGGCCTTAGACGGGTCTTCACGATGAAATGTTGGCAGCGATCTCGCGCAACTTGAACCGCTGAACCTTCCCGGTCGCCGTTTTCGGCAGCTCGTCGAGAAAACGGACCGACCGTGGACGTTTGTATTCGGCAAGGCGGCTGCGCGCGAACGTTTGCAACTCTTGTTCAAGCCCGGCGGTTGGTGTGATGCCGGCGCGGAGCACGACGAACGCGACAGGCTTCACGAGATCGTCCCGATCCGGGCACCCGACGACGCCGCACTCCTGCACGGCCGTGTGCTCGAGAAGCACGTTCTCGAGCTCGATGGGGCTCACCCACTGGCCGCCGACCTTCAGCATGTCGTCCGAGCGGCCCGCATACCAATAGAACCCGTCGTCGTCCTGCGAATATTTGTCGCCCGTGCGGATCCATCCGTCTTGAATCGTCGCGGCAGTCTTCTCCGGCTGCTGCCAATACCCGTCGCAGATCGAGTCCCCCTTGATCCACAAATTGCCGATCTCGCCACGCTCGACCACCCGCCTCTCATCGTCGAGAATCGCCGCCTCGTACCCCTCGACCAGCAGGCCACTCGATCCCGGGCGAATCGCCGCGGGAGTATTGGAGATGAACATGTGAAGAACTTCCGTCGAGCCGATGCCGTCGATGATGTCCACGCCGAACCGTCGTTTGAATCTGTCGTAGAGTGCCGGCGGCAGGGCCTCGCCCGCCGAAATTGCGAGCCGGATCGACGAGAGATCGAAGTCGCGTTCTCCTGCGCGCTCAGCGAGCAACATGCCGAACCCGGTCGGGACGGAGAAAAAAAGCGTGGGCCGGTGCTCCGCGATGACGCGGTACACGCTCGCGGCGACGGGCGGCCCGGGCCACAGGATGCTCGTGGCCCCGACCGCGAGTGCGAAATAGCCGGCGTTGCCCAGGCCATATGCGAAAAACAGCTTCGCGACGCTGAAGCATCGATCGTCCTCGCAAATACCGAGGACGCCTTTGCCGAAAAGCTCCGCGCAGACTGCCATATCGTGCTGCAGGTGGACGCAGCCTTTGGGCGCGCCCGTGCTGCCCGATGAGTACAGCCAGAATGCTGGCGCGTCGTGAGCGACGTCGACCGGATCGAGCGTCGGCGATCCGCGTAAGAGGACCTCATCGACGACGATTTCGCGCGAACTCTCAGGGCGCCGGTCGCCCACCGTTACGATGCGTTCGAGCGTGGAACGCTCAAACGGCGCCATCGATTGAAACTGCGGCAGCAGTTCTTCGCTGACAATCGCGACCCGCGCACCAGAATCGTGCAGCACATGCCGGTAGTCGGCCGGCTTCCACAACGTATTGGTCGGAATCGGCACCGCGCCGATCTTGATCGCACCGAAGAAGGCGTAAAAGAACGCGGGGCCGTCGAGAAGGAGCAGCAGCACGCGCTCGCCTGGCTGGATGCCGCAGAGCGCCCGGAGCCCGCTCCCGAACCGGTTCACCCGGTCGGCGAGCTGCGCATATGACACGCGCTCGGCGCCGCATTCGATCGCGATCTTCTCGCCGCGGCCCTCGACGATGTGGCGGTCGACGAAATGCGCGGCGGCATTGAACCGCTCGGGGACGCCGAGCTCGGCCGCCGTCCGCACCGTCATGCCGATCGTGCAGGTGTGAGGAGCGCGACAAGCGGTTCGGGGAACGTCCTCGGCGCGAACGTCGCCGCATCGACGCAGGCGACCCGGTACGACGCTTCGACGATCAGCCGGTTCGTGCCGCGCTGACGGATGTCGAAGTTGTAGCCGATCCGCCGCTCCGTGATTTCACCCACGCCGACGCCGATCGATATCTCGTCGCCGAGCCGCGCCGGTGATCGAAACTGGCACTTCATGGAGGTTCGCGGCATGAATATTCCCAGCTCGCGGATCACCTCCGTTCGTTCCTTGCCGAGCACGCGGAACATGTCTTCCTCCGCGTTCTCGAAGTAGCGGCAGAAGACCCCGAACCAGACGATCCCGGCGGGATCGGTATCGGGCCACATGACACGAAGATCAAAATGATGAAAGAGCGACACGGGGCGGACTCTAACATGAGCGAGTCGTGGCTGGTGGCTCGTGACTGGTGGCTGGTGGCTGGTGGCTGGTGGCTGGTGGCTGGTGGCTGGTGGCTGGTGACTGGTTGTTGGAGGCTCGCCGTTCAGGTCGGGCTGGCGCATAATGCCGGCATGCCTCCGACGCTCGCAAACGGCAAGATCTGCTACATCGAAATCCCCTCTTCCGATATCGCGCGGTCAAGCCAGTTCTACGAGAAGGTGTTCGGTTGGCGGACGAGGACGCGAGGCAACGGCCACACGGCATTCGACGACACGACCGGCGAGGTGAGTGGCACCTGGACCATCGGCCGCCGGCCCGCGGCGGAGCCGGGTCTGCTGGTGTACGTGATGGTCGACAGCGTGGCGGCGACTCTCGAGGCGATCGTCGCCAACGGCGGTGAAGTGGTTCAGCCGATCGGTGCCGACGCGCCGGAGATCACCGCCCGCTTCCGCGATCCAGGCGGAAACGTCATCGGCTTGTATCAGCAGCCCGCCGAAGCACGCGGCGCATAACCGTGGCACTGCGGGGCTTGACGCGTCGCGTCGATATAATAGAAGACGTGCCGCGCGTGATTCCTCTCTCGCCCGTGCAGTCGACGGCCGCCCATGCGGTACTGCCGCGCATCCCGAAACCCGAGTGGCTGAAGGTGCGCGCGCCGGGCTCGCCGAGCTACCTGCGCCTGAAAGGCATCATGCGCAACCTCGGGCTGCACACGGTGTGCGAGGAAGCGCAGTGCCCGAACATCGGCGAATGCTGGAATCATGGAACGGCAACGTTCATGATCCTCGGCGACGTCTGCACCCGCGCGTGCTCGTACTGCGCGGTGTCCCATGGGCGCCCCGGCGCGATTGATCCGAGCGAGCCGGAGCGCGTCGCGTCTGCCATTCACGCACTCGATCTGAGCTACGTCGTGATCACATCGGTCGACCGCGACGATGTGCGTGACGGCGGCGCCTCGATATTTGCCGCCACAATCCGCGAGACGCGCGCACGGATGCCACAGTGCCGCCTCGAAGTGTTGATTCCGGATTTTCAAGGGAACGAAGCGGCGCTCCACACGGTGCTCGATGCACGGCCCGACGTGCTGAACCACAATACAGAGACGGTCCCGCGCCTTTATCGCATGGCGCGATCCGGCGGCCGTTACCAGCGGACCTTAGAGCTGCTCGACCGCTCGCGACGCTACGCGCCAGACATCCCGACCAAGACAGGCCTGATGGTCGGCCTCGGTGAAGAGCCCGAGGAACTGATCGCGACGTTCGAGCATCTGCGCGAAGTCGGCACCGAGATCCTGACGATTGGACAGGTACCTGCGCCCGACTGCCGGTCACGCGCCGATGGTCCGCTACTATCATCCGGACGAATTCCGCGAGCTGAAAGAGGTCGCGCTCTCTATGGGATTCGTGCACGTCGAGTCCGGTCCGCTCGTCCGCAGCTCGTACCACGCGCACGAAACGGCCGACGCCTACACGCAGCTCGCCCGCGCGAACTAACTTTTTCCTTCTACCTTTTACTTTTTCACTTTCCTCGGCCGATACACGTGTGTCGCCTGGCCGAAGAACACCTCGGCCGACTCCATCATCGTTTCGGTGAGCGTGGGGTGCGGGTGAATGGAAAGCGCGAGGTCCGTGACGTTCGCGCCCATTTCCACGGCGAGCACGCCTTCAGCAATGAGTTCCCCGGCGCCCGGCCCGACGAGGCCGACGCCGAGCACCCGCTCGGTCTCGGGATCAACCACGAGCTTGGTGAGGCCGTCGGTCCGATCGAGCGTGATCGCGCGCCCCGACGCGGCCCACGGAAATTTCGCGATGACGACGCTCCGGTTGTCCTTTTGCGCCTGAGCCTCGGTCAGACCGCACCACGCGAGTTCGGGATCCGTGAAGACGACGGCGGGAATCGCGCGCGGCGTGAACGCGACGTTCTCGCCGGCGATCACTTCGGCGGCGACACGGCCTTCGTGCGACGCCTTATGCGCGAGCATCGGCTCGCCGACCACGTCGCCGATCGCGAACATCGAGGGCTCGTGAGTCCGGCGCTGCTCGTCGACCATGATGAAGCCGCGCTGATCGACCTGCACGGAGGTACGATCGAGTCCGGGAATCGCCGAGTTCGGCCGGCGGCCGACTGACACGAGCACCCGGTCGAACATCTGTTCTTTCGGCGTCTTCCCCTCTCCGCCCTGACCGTCGACGCGCGGGCCTTCGAATGTGACGCGAATGCCCTTGGATTCCGGCTTGAGCGACACCACCCGCGTGTCGAGCCACACATCTTTCATCGTCTTCGCCACGCGCTTCGCCAGCACGTCGACGAGATCGCGATCCGCGCCCGGCAGGAGGCCGGACGTCATCTCGACGACCGTGACGGCGCTGCCGAGCGTCGGCGTACACGGTTCCGAGTTCGAGGCCGATGTAGCCGCCGCCGACGACAAGCAACGAGCCGGGAATGTCGGGCAGATCCAGCGCGCCGGTGGAGTCCATCACGCGCGGGTCGTCCACCTTGAGCATCGGCGGGATCGCCGGCACTGAGCCCGTCGCGAGGATCGCGTGGTCGAACTGAACGTCCTCCGTGCCGCCGCGCGACAGCGTGACACGAACGGTATGCGCGTTGATGATTTCTGCGTAGCCCTGCAAGTACTGCACCTTTCGGTGCTTTGCAAGCTGTCCGGTGCCGCTCGTGAGGCGGGCGACCACGGCGTTCTTGAAGTCGCGAAGCTTTGCGAGGTCGATCGTCGGCTCGCCGAACTCGATACCCCAGGCGGCCGCGTGGCGCGATTCGCCCAAGACCTGCGCGACGTGGAGCAGCGCTTTCGAAGGAATGCAGCCGCGATACACGCAGACGCCGCCCGGATTCGCTTCGGGGTCGACGATCGCAACGCTGAGTCCGAGATCAGCGGCGAGAAAAGCGGCCGCATAACCGCCTGGGCCGCCGCCGATCACAACGAGTTGAGTGGAGATCATGTTCGACGGTTTTCTTTCATGAAGGCACGACGCTCACACGAAGGCCACGAAAAATTCGTCGTGACTGCCTGAAAAATGAGCTCGGACCTCATCCCTGAAGCGCCAGCACGAACGGCTCCTCGAGGGCCGCGACGACCCAGCGCAGGAAGCGAATGCCGTCCGCGCCGTCGACAACGCGGTGATCGTAGGAGAGCGAGAGCGGCAGCATCATGCGCGGAACGAACGCGCCCTCTTCGTCGTGAGCGCCAGGCCGCCAGACCGGTTCCATCCGGGCGCGCGAAACACCGAGAATGGCGACCTCCGGCGCGTTGACGATCGGCGTGAAGAAGCTTCCGCCAATCCCACCGAGGTTCGACACACTGAAGTTGCCGCCCTGCATCTCGTCGAGCGAGATCTTTCGCGTGCGCGCCTTCTCAGCGAGCTGCGACAGCTCGACCGCGATCTGGATAATGTTCTTCGTGTCCACGTCGCGAATCACCGGCACGAGCAGGCCGCGATCCGTGTCCACCGCCACGCCGACGTTGACGTATTTCTTGTAGATGATCTCGCCCGCTGCGAGATCGAGGGAGGCGTTGAACTGCGGAAAGGTCTTCAGCGCCGCGGCAATGACCTTCACGATGATCGCGGTGACGGTGAGATTGCCGCCGGCCGCTTCGGTCTGCTTCGCGTATTTCTTCCGCAACGCCTCGAGAGCGGTGACGTCGGCAAGATCGTGCTGCGTCACGTGGGGAATGGTCGCCCACGCGGCGCTCAGATGCTCAGCGGTCTTTCGCCGCACCGCACGCATCGGCTGCCGCTCCACCGCGCCGAAGCGTGAGAAGTCGGGCAGCGCGACGGCGCCAGCGGCCGCCCCCCCGATGTTCGCCGTCGCCACAATGCGTTTCGCGTAGTCCTTGACGTCCTCGACTGAAATGCGACCGGCCTGGCCGGTGCCCTGGACGTCGGCGACGTCCACGCCGAGCTCGCGCGCCATGCGTCGGACCGATGGGGCGGCGGGCGCCTGCGGCGTCTCGGGCGCCGCGGCGGCTTCCGCCGTCGCGCGCGCACCGCGGATGTCGACAACCTTCTTCGTCTCGCTCTGCGGCGCCGCGAACGTCCGCGCGCGCTTCGTGTCCGGCTCCTGATCCTCGTCAATGACGCCCGGCTTGTCGACGGCGGTCGGCCGCTTTCCTTCGACATGCTGTTCGAGGGCGCCTTCGGCTGGAATTTTTTCCTGCGCCTTCTGTTCTGTCGCTTTCGGCGCCTGCTCTTTTGCCGCGGCGCCTTCGTCGACGGTGAGGATCGCCTGACCGACTTTGACCTTGTCGCCAGTCTTGACCTTGATCTCCTTCACCTGGCCGACAACCGAAGATGGCACCTCGATGGTCGCCTTGTCGGTTTCCAGCTCGAGAACCGGTTGATCTTTCGCGAGGGTGTCGCCCGGCTTGACGAGCAGGCGCAGCACATCGCCGGCCGTGATGTTTTCGCCAAGTTCAGGAAGTATGAAGTCTGTCACGAAGACCTCTCAATAACGTTTACCGCGCGCGCTGCGGTTGCTTAGGAGACAGCGGGATTGGCCTTCTCCGGATTGATGTTGTGGGCCTTGATGGCCTGCTGCACCACCGCGCGATCGAGCTTACCTTCGCGCGCGAGCGCCGACAGCGTCGCGATGATCACATACCGATAGTCGACCTCGAAGAACTCACGGAGGCCCGCGCGGTTCTCGCTCCGGCCGAACCCGTCGGTGCCGAGCACGGTAATCGGGCGGGGCAGCCAGCGATCGATCGAATCGGTCGTCGCCTTCACGTAGTCCGACGCCGCGACAAATACGCCCGGCGCGTCCTTGAGGCGAGCCGCGACGTACGGCACACGCGGCGCTTCGCCCGGGTGCAGCATATTCCACCGCTCGCAGGCGTGCCCCTCCCGGTACAGCTCGCCGTAACTCGTCACGCTCCAGATATCGGCGCCGACGTTGTACTTGGACTCGAGGATCTCCTGCGCCTTGATCACCTCGGGCAGAATCGCGCCGCTGCCAAAAAGCTGTGCCCGGCAAGACGCGTCCGGCCTGGCCGACGCGCGGAATTTATAGAGGCCCTTCAGGATGCCTTCGCGCGCGCCGTCGGGCATCGCGGGCATCGCGTACTGTTCGTTCATGACGGTCAAGTAGTAGAAGATGCTTTCCTGATCGACATACATCCGGCGGATGCCGTCTTCGATGATGACGGCGATCTCGTAGGCGAACGCGGGGTCGTACGAGATGAGGTTCGGCACCGGGTAGGCGAGCAGGTGACTGTTGCCGTCCTGATGCTGCAAGCCTTCTCCGGCGAGCGTGGTGCGGCCCGACGTGCCGCCCAGCATGAAGCCGCGCGTACGCGAGTCGGCCGCCGCCCAGATCAGATCGCCGATCCGCTGGAAGCCGAACATCGAATAGAAGATGAAGAATGGAATCGTGTTCACGCCGTGCGTCGCATAGGCGGTTCCCGCTGCGACGAACGAGGACATCGACCCAGCTTCGTTGATCCCTTCTTCGAGAATCTGGCCGTCGGACGCTTCCTTGTAATAGAGGAGCGTGTCCATGTCGACCGGCTCGTACACCTGTCCCGCGTGCGAATAGATGCCGACCGCCCGGAAGAGCGACTCCATGCCGAAGGTGCGCGCCTCATCAGGGACGATCGGGACGACGAGCGGGCCCATTTGCTTGTCGCGCAGCAGCTTCGACAACAGCCGCACGAACACCATCGTCGTCGAGGCCTTGCGGCCGTCGGTGCCTTTGAGGAACTCCTCGAATGGTTCGGTCGGAACCGCCTTCAGCGGTTCGCTGCGCGTTTTGCGGCTCGGCACGTAGCCGGCGAGGGCCTTGCGGCGCTCGCGCATGTAGCGGATCTCGATGCTGTCTTCGGCCGGGCGATAGAACGGGGTCTTGGCGATTTCTGAATCGGCGACCGGAATGCCGAACCGCGTGCGGAACGCCCGCAGTTCTTCTTCGTTCATCTTCTTCTGCTGATGCGTGATGTTCTTCCCTTCGCCCGCTTCGCCGAGGCCGTATCCCTTGATCGTCCGCGCCAGGACCACGGTGGGCGAGCCCTTGTGCTCAACCGCCTGCTTGTACGCGTTGTAGACCTTGATGGGATCGTGGCCGCCGAGCGTCATCTTCTTCAGCTGGTCGTCCGACAGGTGCTTCACCATGTCGAGCAGCCGCGGATCGACGCCCCAGAAGTGTTCGCGGACGTAGGCGCCATCGGAGACCGCGTACTTCTGGTACTGGCCGTCGACGATCTCGCCCATTCGCTTCACGAGCAGGCCGTCGCGATCCTTCGCAAGGAGCGGATCCCACTCGCGGCCCCAGAGCGCCTTGATGACGTGCCAGCCGGCGCCGCGGAACATCGCTTCGAGTTCCTGGATGATCTGGCCGTTGCCGCGCACGGGACCATCGAGACGCTGGAGATTGCAGTTGATCACGAAGATCAGGTTGTCGAGCTTTTCACGAGCCGGCAGCGTAATCGCGCCGAGCGCTTCGGGCTCGTCGGTTTCCCCGTCGCCGAGAAACGCCCAGACCTTCGCGTCTGACGCCGGCTTCAGCTTGCGATCCTCGAGGTAGCGCATGAAGCGCGCCTGATAAATCGCCATCAGCGGACCGAGGCCCATCGAGACCGTCGGAAATTCCCAGAAGTCCGGCATCAGCCACGGGTGCGGATACGACGACAACCCGCCGCCAGGTTTCGTTTCGCGGCGGAAGTTCTCGAGGTGACTCTCGTCGATGCGGCCTTCGAGGTATGCGCGCGCGTAGATGCCGGGAGCCGCGTGACCCTGGAAAAAAATCAGGTCGCCGTCGCCGCCATCGTGGCCGCGGAAGAAATGGTTGAACGCCACTTCGTACAGCGTCGCCGCCGAGGCAAACGTCGAGATGTGGCCGCCGATGCCTTCTTCCGCCTTGTTCGCGCGCACGACCATCGCCGCCGCGTTCCAGCGGACGAGGCTCTTGATGCGGCGCTCGACGTCAGGGCTGCCCGGCATCAACGACTGCTCGTCGGCCGGAATCGTATTGATGTAGGGTGTGTTCGCCGAGAACGGCAGCTTGACGCCGTTCTGGCGTGCGTGGATCGTCAGTTCGCGGAGAAGGCGCGCGACTTTGACCGGACCGCCGCTCTGGAGAACATAATCCAGGGAGTCGAGCCACTCTCGCGTTTCGACCGCATCGAGCTCCGCGGCCTCTTTCGGGGAAACTTGTCTCACGGGAACGGGTTCCTTTCGCCTGTTGTCGGCTTGCGGCCCATCGATCTATAGGCCAATCACGTATTGTAAACCTTCGGTGTACGCGAGGTAAACCATGCGTCGTCAGATGTTTGCATTCGTCTTCGTCGCGTTGCCGCTCGCCATCGTGGCCCTGCCGCGTGCGTTTGGCCCCACGGCGATGCAGGGCACCCCCACCACCACCGCGTCGGGACTCGACCTTGGTGCGCTCGATCGCACGGCCGAGCAATGCGTCGATTTCTACCAGTTTGCGTGCGGCGGATGGATCGCCAAAAATCCTGTGCCGCCCGACCGCCGGTCGTGGACACGGGCCAACGAGCTGCAAGAGCGGAACTTCACGACGCTGCGGCGCATTCTCGAGACGCCCGCCGCGAGTGGCGAGCGCAAGAAGGCCAGCGACTACTACGCCGCGTGCACCGACGAGCGAGCGATCGAAGCCGGCGCGATGAAGGCGCTCCAGCCCGAGCTCACCCGCATCGCGGCGCTCACGAACATCATCGAGCTACCGGCGTTTCTGGCGCATCTGCATGACGTCGCCACGCTGCCGGGCGCGCCCGGCCGTGCCGATGAATCCCCGCTCTTCCTCTTCGGATCGACCCAGGATTTCAAGAACGCGTCGCAGATGATCGCCGCCGTCGCCAGCGGCGGATACGCCCTGCCCGACCGGGACCAGTACCTGAAGACCGATGAGCGATCGCGTACGCTGCGCACGCAGTACGTCGATCACATCCGTCAGATGTTCGTTGCGCTTGGACAGAATCCGGAAGAAGCGGCCCGCGACGCCGGCGCGGTGCTGACGATCGAAACCGCGCTCGCAAAAGCGTCGCTCGACGTCGTCGCCAGGCGCGAGCCGGCGAATCTCTACCACGTCATGAGCGTAAGCGACCTTCAGAAGCTCACGCCGCACTTCGACTGGCAGGCCTATCTGACCGCATCGCGAACACCGGCGTTCGCCGACGATCAACGTGACCGAGCCGGAGTTCGTCAAGGCGATGGATGCTCTCGTCTTGCGGACGTCGATGACCGATCTGAAAGCGTACTTCCGATGGACGCTGCTGCACGACGATGTGGTGATGCTGCCGGCTCGATTCCGTCAGGCGGACTTCGAGTTTTTCAGCAAGACGCTGCGCGGACAGGAGGCGCCGCTTCCGCGGTGGCGCCAATGCGTGTCGGAAGTCGACGAGCGTCTCGGCGAGGCGCTCGGCAAGGCGTTTGTCGAAGAGACCTTCGGTCCACAAGCCAAAGCTGACACGCTGGCGATGGTCGAAGGCATCAAGGCGGCGATGAAGCGCGACATCGCGGAGGCCGCCTGGATGAGCGACGCGACGAAGGCCGCCGCCAATACGAAACTGGCCGCCGTGGCCGACCGCATCGGATATCCGGACAAGTGGCGTGACTATGAGACGCGTGCGGATTTCGAGAGCCGATGCGCTGGGCGATTTCAAGCAGGCCGTCACGGCGGAACGCCGTCGCGACCTGAAGAAGATCGGCCAGCCGTTCGATCGTGGCGAGTGGGCGATGACGCCGCCGACGGTGAACGCGTACTACAGCGGCACGAGCAACAACATCAACTTCCCCGCCGGCATTCTGCAGCCGCCCTTCTACGCCAGCGGCCGCGACGCCGCCGTGAATTACGGCGCCGCCGGCTCGGTGATCGGACACGAGCTGTCGCACGGATTCGACGACAAGGGCCGTCAGTTCGATGGGCAGGGCAATCTTCGTGACTGGTGGACGCCCGCCGACGGCAAGGCATTCGACGAGCGCGCCGCCTGCATCGCCAATCAATACTCAAACTACGTCGTCGCGGACGACGTACATATCAACGGCAAGCTCACGCTCGGAGAAAATGTCGGAGACAACGGAGGCGTGCGGCTTGCGTTGATGGCGTATCTCGCGGGGCCGGGCGCGAGCGGCGCGCAGACGCTCGACGGCTTCACGCCGGAGCAACGCTTTTTTCTCGGTTACGCGCAGCTCTGGTGCGAGAATGCGCGTCCCGAGGGGGAGCGGCTCAAGGCAGCCACGAACCCGCATTCGTCGAACAGATATCGTGTGAACGGCGTTCTTTCGAACATGCCCGAGTTTCAGGAAGCCTTCTCCTGCAAAGCGGGCGCCCCGATGGTGCGACCGAATGCCTGCCGTGTCTGGTGATCCTTTATGTATGTGAAGCGATACGTCGTTGCGCTCCTCATCGCGATGCCGCTCGCGACGATTCTCGTCCGAGCACAAGCGGCCAACCAGACCACGACGGCGTCCGCATCGGGCGTCCAGCTGACGGCGCTCGACCGCGCCGCGGATCCCTGCACCGACTTCTATCAATTCGCGTGCGGCGGCTGGGTCGCGTCGAACCCGCTGCCGAACGACCGCCGATCCTACGGCCGCTTCGGCGAGTTGCAGGACAAGAACTTCGTCCTGCTGCGTCGCGTGCTGGAAGGGCGGACGGCCGGCAGCCGCGACCTCGCGAAAGCGCGCGCGTACTACGCGGCGTGCACAGACGAACACGCGATCGAAACGAAAGGCATCGCCGCGCTGGCGCCCGAGCTCGCGCGCATCGACGCACTCGCAAACGCCCGCGAGTTGCCGCCGCTCATCGCGCGGCTCCATGCCGACGATGGCGAGGCTCCCGGCACGGGAGGTGCGGTCGCCGCGGCACCCTACGTGTTCTTCACGTTTCTCGGTCGGCAGGATTTCACGGATGCCACGACGCAGATCGCGGCCGTCGCGCCGGCCGGACTCAGCCTGCCCAACCGCGACTACTACACCAAAACTGACGCACGGTCGGTTGATCTGCGGCGGCAGCTCCACACAACGATCGAACGCATCCTGACGCTCGCGGGCGAGCCCGCGGACCGCGCGGCCCGCGACGCCGCGAGCGTCGTGGCGATCGAAACGATGCTTGCGTCGCATGCGATGGACGTCGCCGCGCGGCGCGATCCGAACGCGCGCAATCATCCGATGCGTGTCGCTGACCTGCAGGCGCTCACGCCCAGCTTCGAGTGGCGCCGCTACTTCACCGCCGCAGCGCGCGCCGGCGTTCGACACGGTCAACGTCGACGAGCCGGAGTTCATGAAGGGATTCGAGTCGGTTGTGGCGACGACGCCGATCGACGCCATCAAGGCGTACTTGCGATGGCACGTCGTCCACGGGGCGGTCAACGTGCTGCCCAAAACGATTGCCGACATCGATTTCGATTTCTTCAGCCGCACGCTCGCGGGCCAGCAGGTGCAGCAGCCACGATGGCGGCGCTGCATCACGCAAACCGACCAGCATCTCGGCGAAGCGCTCGGTCAGGCGTTCGTCGAGGAAACGTTCGGGCCGCGGGCGAAGGCCGACACGGTCGCCATGGTGGAAGGGATCAAAGCCGCGCTGGCGCGCGACATCGAGAGCCTCACGTGGATGACGCCGGAGACCAAGGCCGCCGCGCTCCAGAAGCTGGCCGGCGTTGTCGACCGCATCGGCTACCCGGACAAGTGGCGAGACTATTCGACGATCCAAGTGTCGCGCGAGGATGCGCTCGGCAACCTCCAGCGTGTGCGCGAGTTCGAGCGCGCGCGAGCGGTGAAGCGGATCGGCCAGCCAGTGGACAAGAACGACTGGAACATGACGCCGCAGACGGTGAACGCGTATTACAGCCCGCCGAACAACAACATCAACTTCCCCGCCGGCATCCTTCAGCCGCCGTTCTACCAGGCCGATCGCGACGCGGCGGTGAATTACGGCGGTGCGGGCGCCGTCATCGGTCACGAGCTGACGCACGGGTTCGACGATCAGGGTCGGAAGTACGATGCGCACGGCAACCTGCGCGACTGGTGGTCGCCGGCGGACGGCAAGGCGTTCGAGGAACGCGCGTCGTGCGTCGCGGATCAGTATTCCAGCTACGTCGTCGGCGGCGACACGCACATCAACGGACGGCTGACGCTCGGCGAGAACACGGCGGACAACGGCGGCCTGCGCCTCGCGCTGATGGCGTATCTTGCCGGTCCGGGCGCTGCGCCGCAGCCGACGCTCGACGGCTTTACGCCGGAACAGCGCGTGTTCCTCGGTTGGGCGCAGGTCTGGTGCGAGAACGCGCGGCCCGAATCCGAACGCCTGCAGGCGCAAACAAACCCACACTCGGCGGCCAGGTACCGCGTGAACGGCCCTGTGTCAAACATGCCGGAATTTGAGAAGGCGTTCTCGTGTAAGGCCGACGCGCCGATGGTCAGACCGAACGCGTGCCGCGTCTGGTGAGGCGCAGCTCTTCTTAATGCTCGCGGGGCCCCACCCCCGCTCGATGACACCTTCGCGCTGTAGGCGCTCGGTGTTTCTAGAACAGAACGTCCGAGAGACCACCCCTCACGGACAGCCGAGGCCGAGAGTCTACGCTCGAGGCCGAGGCACACCGAAGTCGCGGCAGCGAGCGGGGGTGGGGCCCCGCGAGAAATAAAGAAAAGTCATCATGACGCTGCGAATTGCCCGACAGCAGATTATCGAATGCAACGCCTGCCCTCGCCTGCGCACGTACTGTGCGCGGGTGGCTGTGGAAAAGCGGCGCGCGTATCGCGACGAGGTGTACTGGGGCAAACCCGTGCCCGGCTTCGGCGATCCGCACGCGCGTCTGCTTCTCATCGGCCTTGCGCCGGCCGCGCACGGCGCCAACCGCACCGGCCGCGTGTTCACGGGCGATGGCCCCGGCGGCTCTGGCGATTTCCTGATGTCAGCGCTTCATCGCGCCGGCTTCGCAAACATTCCGACGTCGCGTTCCCCCGGCGATGGACTCGCGCTGCTCGACGCGTTCATCGCCGCCGCCGTGCGCTGCGCGCCGCCCGACAACAAGCCGACGCCTGAAGAAATCGCGCGATGTCTGCCGCACCTCGATGCGGAGCTCCGCGCGCTCCGTCGAGTGCGCGTCGTTGTCGCGCTCGGCCGAATCGCATTCGACGCGTACCTGCGGCTGCTGATCGGCCGCGGCATCTCGGTCGACAGACCGCGACCCGCGTTCGGGCACGCAGTCGTCCACGGTCTCTCGAACAGCCAGACCTTGATCGGCTGCTACCATCCGAGCCGGCAGAACACGAATACCGGAAAGCTCACGCCACGCATGATGGACACGGTGTTCCAGTTGGCGCGAACAGCGTTGGCGTCGAGCTAGCTGAAGCGCGTCTCAACAGGCGGTCCTCTTCTTGCACAGCTCCACGACCGGAGGTGCGCTCATGCGTCGTCTGCTCTCGATGTTCTTCATGCTGATGCTCACAGCGACGTCGGCATTCGCGCTGCAGATTCCGGATAAGAAGATTCAGATCACGGTTGGCGATCGTTCCGAGTGGTATCAGGATCCGATGTGGATCGCGATTGGCGTTCTCGCGATCGTGATGGTGCTCCTCATCGTGCTCGTCGCGCGGCGCGGCGGAACAACCGTCATCAAGCGTTGAGCGGAACCTTCCCTGTGGCCTGGTGTCAAAGGCCACAGGGAGGTTCGACATGCCCAGACGCCGCGGCCTCGTCACGTGGGTGTCCGTCGCAATTCATGCGATCGCGATTTGCGCGATCGTCGTCGCGCAACTCCTCGCCGTCGGTCCCTACCCCACGCCTCATCGTCCTCTTGCATTCGACGACGCGACGTTCGTGAAAGTCGATGGACATCGATTTGCCAGCCGAGCCGCGCATGACAGCGGCGCCCGCGTCACGCTCGACGGCGTCGGCGAATGCCGCGCCGATCGTCGCGCCCGACGGAATCAGCGACGAAACGGGGATCGAGCACGAGCGCATTCACGTCGGACCGATCGAGCCCGACGCCGCAGCTGGAGTCGGTGTCGGGCTCGGCTCGTTGATCGGAACAAGAGTCGACCCGCCTGCGCCGCCTTCAGCCGCCACCGCCGACTGCGCCGGTCCGCCTGAGCACGGGGATGAAAGCGCCGCGGAAGATCACCGACGTGACGCCGATTTACCCCGCGGTGGCGCGCACGGCGCGCGTGGAGGGCGTGGTGATCCTCGAAGCTGTCATCGATGCCGCAGGACGCGTCGAATCGGTCCACGTGCTGCGATCGATCCCGCTCCTGGATCAGGCAGCGATGGAGGCTGTGCGCCAGTGGACATTCACGCCGACGACGCTGAACGGCACGCCGGTGCCGATCGTCATGACCGTGACGGTGAATTTCACGCTGAGATAAATTCGGGGGCCCGGGCTCTCACGGTTCTTCACGATTGCTGGCGTAGTGGCGCCCAGCACACGGCGCAGCTTCTCGAGATCGATGTTGCCGCCGCTCATCACGGCGGCGACCTTCTTTCCCGCGAGCGTGTCGCGCAGCTTCACAGCGGCTGCGAGCGCCGATGCGCCCGCGCCTTCTGCGAGATTGTGCGTCGCGCGCAGCGCCAAGCGGACACCGCCGGCCAGCTCCTCTTCAGTGAGCGTCACCACATCGTCGAGCTCGCGTTTCAGAATTGCAAACGGAAGATCGAACGTGACGCGCGTCGCCATCCCTTCGGCGAACGTGTCGGCGCTTTCGCCGACGACGCGCGTGCCGGTGCGCCATGAGCGGGCGAACGCGTCGGCCCGAGCCGCCTGAACACCGATCACTTTCGCGCGACTGCCAAGCCACGTCCGCATCAGCGCACATCCGCACGCGCCGCTTCCGCCGCCGACCGGCACGAGAACCACGTCGACGTCGGGTAAATCAGTGAACATCTCCAGCGCGTACGTCGCGACACCCGCGATGAGCAGCGGCTCGTTTCCCGAGTGCACATAGCGGAGCCCGCGTTCGGACTGCAGCTGCTCTACTTTCTCTCGCGCCTCGTCGAAATCGCGACCGAACTCCACGAGCTCCGCGCCATACGCCCGCATCGCGGCGTTCTTCTCAGGATTGTTTCCAAGAGGCGCGACGATCGTGCACGGCACGTGCTCGCGCTGACACGCGAGCGCGATGGACTGACCGTGGTTGCCGGTTGTGGCGGTGATGACGCCGCGACGCTCGTCGGGAGTAAGGCTGCCGATCAGGTTCAATCCCCCGCGGACTTTGAACGCGCCGGTTGGATTGTGATTCTCGTGCTTGACGAAGATATCGAGGCCGGTCTCGGACGCGAGCAGCGGATGCCGCATCAGCGGCGACGGGCGCATCGCGCGGTAGACGCGCTCTCGGGCGGCGTAGACGTCGTTCAGAGTCGGTTCTTGCATATGGGAACTATCGCTGAGGGATTATCGGTGATGAGCCCGTCGACTCTCCACTCGAGCAACCGCCGCGCATCGTCCGGCGTATCGACCGTCCAGACCTGCACCCCGAGCTGCGCGCGATGAGCGTACTCGACGAATCGCGGCGACACCACGCGGGTTGATCCCGCCTTCTCGGGCACCTGGTAGCCCGAATACGGTGGACGCACGACCGGCCAACGGAACCAGGTGCGGTACAGCGCGAGGCGGACCTCTTCGCGCGCGGCGCTCGTTGCGACTGAAGGCTCCGTCCGACGAATCGTGCGCAGCACGTGGCGTCCGAACGAGCCGAAACAGACGCGATCCACGGCGCCCGCCGTTCGCACGACATCGACAGCGGCGTGCGCCATTACCGACGTGTTCACCTTTACTTCGATGATAATCGGCACGTCGCGGAACCGCGCGAGGACGTCAGCAAGCGTCGGTATCCGAACCCACGGCCGCGAAACGGAAACGAGCGTTCGGGCCCGAAGTGAAATGCCGCGTCCGCTTTGCCGAGCTCGTCTGCGGAGCGTGTCGAAACCAGTCCCGCTAAGTTCGTCGTGCGATCCAATAAGTTGTCGTGATGAACGACCACGACGCCGTCGCGCGAGAGGCGCACGTCGAGCTCGAGGCCATCAGCGCCTGCCGCGAGCCCCGCCTCGAATGCGGCGATAGTGTTTTCTGGTGCGGTCGCGCTGCCGCCGCGATGCGCGAACACGCGCGGGCGTCCGACGAGCCACCAATCACGAGCCAGCAACCACCCCGGCGATCAGTCTAGTTCGGATAGAATCGATCCATGGCCCCCCTTCCACAGACCCTCGGCGAGCTGCGCGCGACGAAGTTCCGATCGCGCACGGTCAAACAAGAAATTCGCGACAACCTGATTCAGAAGCTGGAGACGGGGGAGCGTTTGTTCCCTGGAATCATCGGCTACGACGAAACAGTGATCCCTCAGCTCGTCAACGCCGTCTTGTCTCGTCACAATTTTATTTTGCTCGGCCTTCGCGGGCAGGCGAAAAGCCGCATTCTCCGCGGCCTCGTCGAGCTGCTCGACGCGGAGATTCCGGTGGTGCCGGGCTGCGAGATCCACGACGATCCGCGGGCGCCGCTTTGCGCCTCGTGTCGCGCGCGCGTCGCCAAGGAAGGCGATGCGCTCCCGGTCGCATGGCTTCCTCGCGATTCGCGCTACGTCGAGAAGCTCGCCACGCCCGACGTGACGATCGCCGATATGGTCGGCGACATCGATCCCATCAAGGCCGCCGAGGCAGGACTCAACCTCTCGGATGAGCTCACGATGCATTACGGCCTCTTGCCGCGTGCGAATCGCGGCATCTTCGCGATCAACGAGCTACCCGACCTCGCCGGCAAGATTCAGGTGGGCCTGTTCAATATTCTCCAGGAAGGCGACGTCCAGATTAAGGGCTATCCCATTCGTCTGAAGCTCGACGTGCTGCTGGTCTTCACGGCGAACCCCGAGGACTACACCGCGCGCGGCAAGATCATCACGCCGCTCAAGGATCGGATCGGATCGGAGATCCGCACGCACTATCCCACGACGCGCCATCACGCGATGGCCATCACGACGCAGGAAGCGTGGACGGAGCGCGCGAGCGGCCTCAAGGTGCAGATTCCCGACTATGTCCGCGAGGTCGTCGAAGAAGTGGCCTTCCAGGCACGGGCCGATCGCAAGGTCGACAAGCGATCCGGCGTCAGCCAGCGTTTGCCGATCACCACGCTCGAGCTCGTGGTGTCGAATGCCGAGCGCCGCGCGCTCGTCAATGGTGAGAAGCTCGTCGTTCCGCGGGTGACGGACGTGTACGCGGCGTTGCCCTCGATCACCGGTAAATTCGAGCTCGAGTACGAGGGCGAGCTGCGCGGAGCCGAGAACATCGCTCGCGATCTGATTCGATCCGCGGTGGGCACCGTGTTCACGGGGATATTCGAAGGCGCCGACACGCGCACCGTCGTCGAGTGGTTCGATCTCGGCGGGTCGTTGCAATTGACCGACACCACGCCGGCAGCCGACGTCATCAGCCAGACGCGCGCGCTCCAGGGTCTGAGCGACCTCGCCGTTCGCGCCGGCGCCGGTCCTGGCGCCGCGGCGCCGGTGGTCGCCTCGGCGATCGATTTCGTGCTCGAAGGGCTTCACGCGCAGAAAAAAATCAGCCGCAGCGACGAGCGGGGCTACGCCGCTGCCGACTCGTCGCCTCGTCGTCCGAACCGCCGCGAGGAGCAGCTGATGGACGAAGAGCTGCAGGTGCCCAGGGGCGCGAAGAAGAAGTACTACAACTAGTGGCTGGTGGCTGGTGGCTGGTGGCTGGTGGCTGGCTAGAATGAGATTCTGAATGCGGTATCGCTATACCAAGTACACGGGTGACGATCTCGACGATGTCGATATCGAGGATCTCGTCGCGAAGCTGTCGGATCTGCTGCTGTCGAGCGGCTTCGGGAACCCGTACGGCACCGACGAGGCTGAGCGGACGATGCAGGCGCTCCACGATGCCATCCTCGACGCGCTCTTCAACGGCGGCGTTCTTCCGGAGGAGACGATCGAACGACTGCTCGGCGATCCGGCCGACGGCGATCAATCGGACGCACGCTCGAAGCTCGAAGAGCTGATCCAGCAGATCATCGAACGGATGGCCGACGACGGCTACATCACCATGCCACCGGATCTTGAAGCCGAGCGCGAGCGGCGACAGGGGACCGGCGGCGGGTCGGGGCCCGATCAGCCGAACGTCACGTTCGAGGTCACCGACAAAACGCTCGATTTTCTCGGCTACCGTGCGCTGCGCGACCTGCTCGGATCGCTCGGGAAGAGCAGCTACGGGCGGCACGACACGCGGGAACAGGCTACGGGGGTCGAGACAACCGGCGCTCCAAAGCCGTACGAGTTCGGCGACACGCTCAATCTCGATCCGGCGAGCACGCTGCTGAACGCGGTCCAACGAGAGGCGAGAGAATCGCGGGCCACCAGTCACGAGCCACCAGCCACCAGCCACCAGTCACCAGCCACCAGCCACCAGTCGCAGACGGATTCACGTCACTCACCAGGATCTGATGGTTGTCCAGGGCGAGTACCAAAGCTCGTGCGCGACCGTGCTGATGCTCGATTGCAGTCACAGCATGATCCTGTACGGCGAGGATCGGTTCACCCCGGCCAAGCGCGTCGCGCTCGCCCTCGCACAGCTGATCAAGACCCAATATCCCGGCGACGCGTTGAAAGTCGTTCTCTTCCACGATTCAGCCGAGGAAATTCCGCTGGCCGAGCTCGGGCGGGTCCGCGTCGGGCCGTATTACACGAACACCCGCGAGGGGCTGCGGCTCGCGCGGCGGATTCTCGACCGGCAGCGCAAAGACATGCGGCAGATCATCATGATCACCGACGGGAAGCCGTCGGCGCTGACGCAGCCCGACGGACGTATCTACAAGAACGCCTTCGGCCTCGATCCGTTCATCGTCGCCGAAACGTGCGCTGAGGTGGCGGCCTGCCGCAAGAGCGGGATCATGATCAACACGTTCATGCTCGCCCGCGACTACGACCTGGTGAGCTTCGTCCGGCGTGTCGCCGCGATCTGCAAGGGGAAAGCGTACTTCACGACGCCCTACACCCTTGGCCAGTACGTGCTCATGGACTACATGGACAAGAAGACGAAAACGATCCACTAGGCGCGCCCGATGTCAGACCTGCTCCCACTCTTCCCGCTTCCGAACGTCGTTCTCTTCCCGAACGTATTCCTGCCGCTGCACATCTTCGAGCCGAGATATCGCGAGATGGTGGCGGATGCGCTGGCCAGCGACCGCATGATCGGCATGGTGCTGCTGCGTCCCGGCTGGGAGCGAACGAGCCACGACCCACGCGCGACGCCCGCGGTGTATCCCATCGGCTGCAGCGGCGTGATGACGCACGTCGAACGGATCGCGGACGGCCGCTACAACATCGTGCTGCGCGGGGTCGAACGGTTCCGGATCGAGCGGGAGGATCACGAGCGGCCGTATCGCCGCGCCGTTGTCGAGCGCCTCGTCGAGCGGCCGATGGCGCCGCGCGATCGCGCGGCCATTCGCGGCTTTCGATCGAAGCTCGAGTCGCTCGTCGCGCCGTCGGTCGAAAAAGGAGAGCCCACCGGGTCGCCCGCCGCGGACCCCCGCATGCCGGCCGCGATGTCGGATGAGGATCTCGTGCACGCGCTCGCGCAATATCTCGACCTCGAGCCGCTCGAGAAGCAGGCGCTGCTCGAACGCGACTGCCTGCGCTCGCGGGCGGCGTCGCTCGTCGAGTTGCTCGAGATGAAGATCATGATGGCGCGCACGCCCGGCGGCCTGCACGTCGCGCACTGACGCCCGCGACGTCTGGATACGCAGGCGTGACGACCTGCCCGACGCTCCTGCGGCTCTCACAGATCAGCGAGGCGGCGCGCGATCGTCTCGATGATTTTCTCGCCGTGAAACCTGCCGTTCTCGATGAAGATGGTCCCCGTGTCGACGCCCGCGATAGCGCCGCCGGCGACGAAGAGTCCCGGCACGTTCGTCTCGAACGTCTCTGAATCGTGCACCGGGGCGGTGCGATTCGTCATCTCCACGCCGGCGCGTTCGATAAAGTCAGCGTCCGCGCGATAACCGGTCAGCAAGAACACGGCATCAGCGGGAACCTCCTCGTCGCGCTGCTGGAGGCGAGAAGGGTCGACGGCGGCGTGGTCGTCGTTCCCCGCGACCGCCGCGAAAGAATCGGCCGGCGCCGGAATGCCCGCGTCGGAATCGGCCGACACGTCGAGCCCCGGCCCGATCACGATCGACGTCGGACGGATCTCTTTCACGCAGCTGCCGAACCTCGCGACGATCGAGCCTTCCTTGATGCGATTTTCGATATCGGGCCGCACCCAGTATTTGATTGTTCGCTTCAACTCGGAGCGTCGGTGGACGAGCGTGACGTGAGCTCCCGCGCGAAACAGCTCGAGCGCGGATTCGGCTGCGGAGTTCCCGCCGCCGACAACCACGACGCGGCGGCGATAGTAGGGGTGCGGCTCGTGCGCGTAATGAAACACGTGCGGTAGATCCTCGCCCGGCACGCCGAGACGGACCGGGTGATCGTAGTAGCCGATGGCGATCACGACGGTGCGCGCCTGCCGGATGCGGCGCACGCCACGGCCGGAGCGCGTCTCGACCGCGAAGAGCGTGTCCTCGCCTTCCTGCTCACGTTCGATCGACAGCACCTTCTCTTCGAAAGCGATCTGCAGATCGTAGGCGGCGACCACCTTGCGGTAATAGCGCAAGGCTTCAACGCGCGTCGGCTTGTCGTACGGCGACACGAAAGGGACGCCGCCGATCTCGAGCAGCTCCGGCGTCGTGAAGAACACCATCTGCGGCGGAAAATGGAAAATCGAATTGACGAGCACGCCCTGCTCGAGGACCTGATAGTCGAGTCCTCGATTCTTCGCCGCAATCGCCGCCGACAAGCCCGACGGTCCGGCCCCGATGATCAACACGTCGCGAACGGACATATGCCTGATAATAACGCGAGCACACCAAGGAGTTCTTATGCGCCGAATGCTGCTGGCCGTGATCGCCGCGCTCATTCTCATCCCGTCGACGACGCCGCGCGCCGCGTCGAAGCGCGCGATCACGGAAACCGACCTCCTGAAATTCACGTGGATCGCCGACCCGCAGATATCGCCTGATGGCGCCAGCGTCGTGTTTGTCAGAGTGGTGGTCAACGAGAAAGAGAATCGCTACGAGACGTCGCTGTACGCCGTGCCGGCGAGCGGCGGCGACACGCGCCGACTGACCTCGGGTATCCGCGACACGGGGCCGCGCTGGTCGCCCGACGGAAAATCGATCGCCTTCGTGCGTTCCATCGAGAAGGATGGCAAACCACAGGCGGGCCAGATCTACCTGCTCAGAATGGATGGCGGCGAAGCGCGGCCGCTCACCGACCTCGCGCGCGGCGCAAACGGACCGGAATGGTCGCCTGACAGCAAACGGATCGCCTTCATCGCAACGACGACCGACGAAAAGAAAACAGCGGCCGAAGGCCGCGACGCACAGCTCGCGGGGGCGGGGCCCCGCGACAAAGTAGACAAAGCCAGCGACGTCAAAGTCATCACGCGCGCCGTCTACCGCGCCAACGGCAACCCTGGGTATGTCGACGATGAGCATCACGGGCACGTGTTCGTGGTCCGCATACCCGAGGAGCCGTCAGACAAGCCGGTCCCGGAGCAAATTACGGACGGCGAGTTCGACGAGCGCGGGCTGGCGTGGTCACCCGATGCCACGAAGGTGTACTTCACCTCGACGCGCGTTGCCGAGCCGTACTACGAGCCGCAGCACTCCGAGCTGTACAGCGTGCCCGCGGCGGGCGGATCGATCACGAAGGTGGCGGCGATTGCCGGCACGATCAGCGATGAATCGATCTCGCCCGACGGCAAGCGGATCGCGTTTCTCGGCACCCTGCACGGCAACCCGGTCCGATCGTACAGCCAGCCCGACCTGTTCATCACCGAGGCGACGCCTGGGGCGACGCCGAAGAACCTGACGGCCGACTACGACTTCGACGTGCTCGGCGGGATCGGCGGCGATCAGGCCGCGCCACGCGGCAACAATCCGAAACCGATTGTGTGGTCCGCCGACGGCGCGTCGCTGATCATTTCGTCGGCGGAGCGCGGCAGCTCGAACCTGAAACGCATGAATATCGCGACCGCGAAGCTCGAGCCTCTCACCGAAGGTCCTCAGGACGTCGTCGGCTACAGCGCGACGAAAGATGGACGCGTCATCGCCGCCACGCTGTCGACACAGACCAACATCGGCGACATCTCCCTCATCGACGCGGCTCGCCCGGCGCCGCGCGCGATCACACACGTCAACGAGGAACTGTTCAAGGACATCAACCAGAGCGAGCCTGAGGAGATTACCTACACCAGCTTCGACGGCAAGAAGATTCAAGGATGGATCTTGAAGCCGACGGATTTCGATCCATCGAAGAAATACCCGATGATCCTCGAGATTCACGGCGGTCCGCATTCGGCGTACGGCAATGTCTATACGCACGAGTTCCAGTGGATGGCGGCAAAGGGCTACGTCGTGCTCTTCACGAATCCGCGCGGCAGCACGTCGTACGGCCAGGATTTCGGCAACATCATTCAGTATCACTACCCTGGTGACGACTACAAAGACCTGATGGCGGGCGTCGACGAGGTGGTCAAACGCGGCTACGTCGACGCGAATCGGCTCGGCGTCACGGGCGGAAGCGGCGGCGGCCTGCTCACCGACTGGACGATCACGCAGACACAGCGGTTCAAGGCGGCCGTCGCCCAGCGCGACATCGCCGATTGGAGCGGGTTCTGGTACACGGCCGATTTCACTTTGTTTCAGCCCACGTGGTTCCGGAAGGCGCCTTGGGAAGATCCGCAGGATTTCGCCGCGCGATCACCCATCACACACATTGCGAACGTCACGACGCCGCTGATGCTCGTGCTCGGCGACGCGGACTACCGCACCCCGCCCGCCGATGGCGGCGAGCAGATGTTCCGCGCGCTCAAGTACCCGGAAGATTCCAACGGTGATGGTGCGCTTCCCTCGCGAAACGCACGAACTGTCGCGATCGGGCGAGCCACTCCATCGCATCGAGCGCCTGCGCCACATCGTCGGCTGGATGGATCAGTGGCTCGAAGGGAAAAAGAACGCGGCGTACGCGACGCAGTAGCTGCAGGGCAGGAATTGCGGAAGTGGCAGGAGGGCCCGGGGCGCGCCCGTCCTGCCCTTTCCGCCCATCCAGCCTTTCCAGCCGCTCATCCCCCGTTCGTGCCCCTGGTCGGAAGAGTGCTCGTGACCGCGCTTCCATCCCGTAGCGTGTGGGTGGAGGTTTTTGTATGCACAGTGTGACCACGTTGCTGCTCGCCCTCACGATGGCATCTCAGGCGGGACCGCGCTCGACCGATCAACGGTTCGACATGGTGGTTCGAGCGGACTTTTTCGCCGGCTTCGCGGGCGACGAGTCGCGGCTGAAGAAAGGCATGGACGCGTGCGAGCAGACGCTCGCCGCCAATCCGAAACACGCAGAAGCGCTCGTCTGGCACGGCTCCGGCCTTGCGTTCGAAGGCGGCCGCGCATTCGCAAAAGGGGACATGCAAGCCGGCAGTGAGTTGTGGGACCGCGGCATGAGCGAAATGGACGCGGCGGTCTCGCTGGAGCCGGACAACGTCGGCGTCCGCATCCCGCGGGGCGCACTGCTGCTCCAAGCCACGCGCTTCATGCCGCCTGACACGACGCGGCCGCTTCTCGAGAAAGCGGTCGGCGATTACGAGCATGTGCTCGAATTGCAGTCTCCTTATTTTTCGACGCTCGGCGATCATCCGAAGGGCGAGCTCTTGTTCGGCCTCGCCGAAGGCTACAGCCGGCTCGGACAGCTGGACAAAGCGCGGATCTATTTCGAGCGTCTCACGACCGACGCGCCGACATCAGGACAGACCGCGAAGGCAAAACAGTGGCTGGCCGATGGCACGCTGCCGAAGGCGCAGGGGCTCGGCTGCGTCGGTTGCCACAAGTAATCAGCAGCCATGAGCCACAAGCGGCGCTTCTGGCTGCGCATCCTTCTCGCGAACACCGTGGGTGCGCTGGCTGTCGTGGGCATCAACGGCGGGTTCACGCCGGGCGTGAGGCTGCACGCGTTGGTGCGCGCATTCACCGTCTCGTTCGTCTACGCGAACTGTATCGGCACCGTGCTCGCGATCGCGATGCCTCGCGTTGCAAAACGATGCTGGGCGAGCGTCCGAGCGCGATGGCCGATACTCATCGCCGCGATGGCGGCGCTGACGATCGCCGCCACGTTCGTCGCCACGGTGCTTCTGTTCGCGGTCGGGTTCATTCCGGCGGCGCAATTCTGGCCGTGGCTCGCGGGCAGCATCAGTACGTCGCTCGTCATCTCGTTGATCATCGGCGTTGCGGTGACCGGCTACGAGATCATGCGCGGCCGGCTGGAAGTCGCCGCCGTTGCGCTCCGCACCAAGGAACGCGATGAAGCCGAAGCTCGGCGGATCGCGGCGGAAGCACAGCTGGCGTCGCTCGAATCGCGCGTGCAGCCTCATTTTCTCTTCAACACGTTGAACTCGATTGCCGCCCTGGTGCACGAAGACCCTGCCGGAGCCGAACGCATGACGACGCAGCTCGCGTCCCTCATGCGGTCGTCGCTCGACGGACAATCGGCCGCGCTCGTTCCCCTGGAGGGCGAGCTTCAAGTCGTCCGCGATTACCTCGAGATCGAACGCGTGCGATTTGGAGAGCGCCTGAGGTACCGCATCCAGGCCGGCGTCTCGCCCACCGCGCTCGTGCCTCGCTTGTCGCTGCAAACGCTCGTCGAGAACAGCGTCAAATACGCCGTGTCGCCGCGGCGCGAGGGCGCGACAATCGTCGTTACGGTGGAGGATGGCGACGGAAGCATTCGACTGCGGGTCGACGACGACGGTCCAGGGTTCGATGTCGGGCACCTACCGCCTGGTCACGGACTTGCCTTATTGAAGGCGAGGCTCGCGATGGTCTTCGACGATCGGGCGCGGCTGCAGATCGACAGCAGTCCAGGGGGTACGACGGTTGAACTGCGCGTGCCGCGCGAACCGGTCCAGACACCAGCCGCCAGCAATCAGTCGCCGTCATGATCAGCGCGTATCTCGTCGACGACGAGGCGCTCGCGATCCGGAGGTTGAAGCGTCTCCTCGAGAACACCGGCCGTGTGGACGTCGTCGGCGCCACGACCGACCCGCACGCAGCGCTCTCGTACCTGCGCGAGAACCGCGTCGACGTGCTGTTCCTCGACGTCCAGATGCCGGGCCTCACCGGCTTCGAGCTGCTCGAACACCTGGCGACCGATGTGCCCGTCGTGTTCACGACAGCGTACGATCGCTATGCCCTCGCCGCGTTCGACGTGAGCTCAGTTGACTATCTGCTGAAGCCTGTCGAAGCCGAGCGTCTTACGCGCGCGCTGGACAAGCTGGAACGGCTCGGGCAAGCGCGCGAGGCAATACCCGACATCCGCGTTCTTGCCCGCGAACTCGCCGCGCAGCTTACGCCCGGTCATCGGGTCGAGCGGATCGCGTCGCGTGTGGGCGAGCGAACGACAGTCCTCGACGTCGCGCGGATCACGCACTTCTTTTCGAAGGACAAGCTCACGTTTGCTGTGCTCGGCGGCCGCGAGCACGTCATCGACTTCACGCTTGCCGAGCTCGAAGAACGTCTCGACTCCCGGCGATTCGTCCGCATTCATCGCGCGACGATCGTCAACGCGGCCTTCGTGCAGGAGCTCTACCCCGCGGTCGACGGCGTCAGTCGTGCGGTTGAAAGACGAGCGCAAGACGGAGCTGAACGTCGCGCGCGATCGGGTCCGCGAGCTGAAAACGCGCCTCGGCATCTGATGCGAGCGACGAGCGGCACGCCGCAGCGACCGCATGAATGGCGGCTAAATATCCGACTCGTTCTGTCGGATATTGACCATATAGGTACCTTTATGGCCCGTTCGGCCGGCGTAATGCCCGCTCGCTGTAACTTGATCACGGCAACTCATTTGTCTTCTATTATTTAGGGCATGCACAAGCCAATTAAATTTGTCGAGAAGGGGCTTTCGATCGCGGCAAACGGCGCCTGGGTGGTCTTCAACGGGTTGAATCAGATCAAACAGCGGCCGTCCTTCACGCCCGCATGGTCGGATCGCCCGCTTCTGAAATCGTACGAGAAGACGAAGCCGCCGCTCGGCTGGCCGCGCGAAACCGATTCGCTCTGCCCGACCTGCACACGCGAGGCGCGGCAGGAAATTCTCGACGGCAAGAAAGACGTCAGCGTGCTGTTGAGCGAGAAGGTCGGCGAGATCAAAGCGACGATCCTCGAGCGCGACGGCAAGATCCTGATGGTGAAGGACTGCCCCATTCACGGCCATTTCGAGGACGTGATGGCGATCGACACCGCGTTCTTCAAGCACCTCGAAGATGTCTTCCCCGGCCGCGACATCCGCGCGCACAACGACGAGACGCTGCACAACCACGGCAGCAGCACGATCAAGCACGGCCGCGGCTCGGTGCTCACGGTCGACCTGACGAACCGCTGCAACATGATGTGCGACCCCTGCTTCATGGACGCGAACCAGGTCGGGTTCGTGCACGAGCTCACCTGGGACGACATCAAGCAGGTGCTCGACAACGCGATCAGCATCAAGCCGCGCCGGCAGATGTCGGTGCAGTTTTCGGGCGGTGAGCCGACGATCTCGCCGCATTTCCTCGACGCGGTCCGCTACGCCCGCAAGGTCGGCTACAACAGCGTGCAGGCGGCCACCAACGGGATCGAGTTCGCGAAGAATCCCGAGTTCGCGAAGCAGGCGGCCGAAGCCGGCCTGCGCTACGCGTACCTGCAGTTTGACGGCATCGGCAACGCCGCCAACTCGCATCGCCGCGTGGGCAACCTCTTCGACGTGAAGCTCCGCGCGATCGAGAACCTCTACAGCGCCGGCGTCGACATCGTGCCGGTCGTCACGATCGTCAACGGCGTCAACAACGAGCAGGTCGGCCGTATCATCGAGTTCGCGCTCGACAACCCGAAGAAGATCAATTTCCTGTCATTCCAGCCGGTGTCGTTCACGGGACGCGACGAGGAAGTGACGCCCGAGCGGCGCGCCGCGCAGCGTTACACGCTGTCGCACCTCGCGCACGATGTGAAGAGCCAGACCGGCATCGGCGAGCCGGTGCGCGACTGGTTCCCGATCTCGTTCATGGGCAGCTTCACCGACTGGGCGGACGTGACGCACGGCGCCGAAAAGGAATTCGGACAGCTCACCTGCGGGTGCCACCCGAACTGCGGCGTCGGCATGGCGATCATGATCGATAAAGAAACCAAGGAGGCCGTCCCGGTGACGGCGTTCCTCAAAGCCGAGCAGCTCGCCAAGGACGTCGCCGCCGTCAGCGACGCCGGGCGCGGCCGCTTCCTGTCGGTCTTCGGCATGGCCCTGGCGCTCGTGCGGAATTATGATTCGTTCAAGTCGCCGACCCACTTCAAGCTCACCGATCTCTTGAAGAAGTTCGACAAGACGTTCGGCGCGACCAAGTCGGCCGAAAAAGGCAAGTACGGACGCGTCGAAGGCGACCGCACGATCGACGACATCAAGAAGCGCCGCGCCGACCGCTGGAACTTCCTGTTCATCGCCGGCATGTGGTTCCAGGATCTCTTCAACTACGACTTCCGCCGCACCGAAATGTGCATCATCCCGTATGCGACGCAGCAGGGCGAAATTTCCTTCTGCGCCTACAACACGGGCATCGGCTGGAGAAATATCATTGAAAAGATGCACATGACCGCGACGCTCACCAAGTGGTACGAGGAGCACGGCCGCCACGAGATCTTCGCCGGCGGCAAGAAGGTGGAGCTGACATCCACCGCGCACTCGCTGAAGCTGAACGAAGAAGCGGTTCGGGCCGGCGCGCAGACCGACCTCGACGATCTCGGGATCGCCAAAAACGCACGCGAAGAGAAGCTGGCGGCGCGGAAACACAAAACGCCAGAGGAACTCGCGAAGGAAGCGGCCCACAACGCCGAAATGGCGAAGCTCTACGCGCAGCACGTCCTCAAGGAGCAGCCGACCCTGTCCATCATCGGACTTGGCGGGAAGAAGAAGGCAAACGAGCCGGCCGAAGTCCTGCACAAGCCGGTGGTCTGAACTACTGGTGACTGGTGGCTGTGCAGTGGCTGGTGGCGGTGGCTCGTAGGAACTAGCTTTCGGAATTAAGGATCGGAATTCGGGTATTTGAAGGCCGGCGGGCAACCGCCGGCCTTTTTCTTTTTAGGTGCGCATACACCGCGTGACCTCCGGAGGCATTCGCTTATAATCACCGCCCGTTTTTGGGATTCCTGGGAAATTTGTTCGAAACAGGAGGGTGATCGGATGCGGCCAGCTTCTCGCGCGCGTATCGGATTGTTCGCAGTCCTGGCAGCCGTGCTTTGCGCGGCGTCGCCAGCATGGTCCCAGTCAACAGCCACCCTGCAAGGGACCGTCAGCGACGCGCAGGGCGGCGTCATGCCCGGCGTGTCGGTAGCGATTCGCAACACGGCGACCTCGGCCGAGCGGGCGGTCGTCACCAACAACGCCGGCGACTACGTCGCCGCCGCCCTGCAACCCGGCCACTATGAGATCGTCGCCCACGTGGACGGGTTCGCCGACCAGAAACGCGAGATCGATCTCGGACCCGCGCAGACGGTCGCGGTCAATCTCAAACTGGAGCCTGGAACGCTCGCTGAAAACGTCACGGTGTCCGGCGCCGCGCCGCTCATCGACACCGCGACGGTGGCGGTCGGCGCGTCGATGGCCGAGAAGACGGTTCAGGAGATTCCGTTGAACGGCCGGCATTTCGTCGACCTCGGTCCGCTGATGCCCGGCGGATCGACCTCGCCGCAGAACGCCGGACTGAGCGCGCCGCTGCGCGGCCAGGGCGCGTTCTCGTTCATGTCGGCCGGCAATCGCGAGACGTCGGTCAACTTCATGGTGAACGGCATCAACCTGAACGACCTGTCGAACTCGCAGGTGACGTTCCAGCCGTCGATCAACACGGTCTCGGAGTTCAAAGTCGACAACTCGACCTTCAGCGCCGAGTACGGACGGAACTCGGGCGCCATCGTCAACGTCGCGACGCGCTCGGGCAGCAACCAGTTCCACGGCGAAGGCTTCGACTTCTACCGCGACCAGAAGTTCGACTCGCGCAACTACTTCAACCCGCCGCCGGCGCCGCAGTCGGTCTTCAACCGCAAGCAGTTCGGCGTCAACCTCGGCGGACCGGTCGCGAAGAACAAGATGTTCTTCTTCGGCAGCTACGAGGGCCTGCGCCATACGCAGGCGCGTCGACCTGAACTCCGGAACGCTGAGCAACGCGCAGCGGGCGGCGGTCACCGACCCGCTGGCGAAGAACCTGCTCCAGTACATCCCGGTTGCGAACGACTCCACGGGCCTGCGCGCGATCGGATCGGAGATTGCCCCGGTCACCAACGATCAGACCACGGGCGACGTGCGGACGAATCTGCGGCAGAACGACGACCTGCACGTCTACTACGCGTTCCAGCGCGATTTCCGCCACGAGCCGAACGCGCAGGGCAACACCGTGCCGGGCTTCGGCGACAACCGCGGCGGCCACCGGCAGGTGCTGACGCGTGAACGAAACGCACGTCTTCAGCCAGGCGCTGGTCAATGAAGTGCGCGCCGGCTACAACCGCATCAGCATCAGCTTCAATCCGACCACCCAGGTCGACACCGGAGCGCTCGGCATCAACGTCGGGCAGACCCAGAACCCGGTCGCGCTGCCGCAAATCACGATCTCGGGTCCGGGCCTGAACATCGGCGGTCCGGCCGGCTTCCCGAGCGCCCGCGAAGTGACGACGGGCGCGATCGGCGATACGGCGACCTACCTGCACGGGAACCAGATCATCAAGTTCGGCGGCGAGTTCCGTCGAGTCAAGCACAACAGCTCGAACGGCGATCCCGGCAGGCTTCACGTATCCCAGCGTGGCGGCGTTCCAGCAGGGATTCGGCAGCGCGTTCGCGATCACGCTCGGCGGCCTCACCTACAACGCGTACGTGAACGCGGTCGGCGCATTCGTGCAGGACTCCATCTCGCTCGGATCGAACCTGAAGCTGGATCTCGGTCTGCGCTACGACTACCTGCCCGTCGCCGACCGAAGCGGACAACAAGCTCGTCGACGTTCGATCCGGCAACCGTCGTCGCTGATTCAGATCGGCGCGAACGGCTTTACGCAGGTCACGAAGAACGGCAGCGACTTCCAGCCGCGCGTCGGCGTCATCTGGAATCCGACCGGCGACGGCAAGCTCGCCGTGCGCGCCGCGTACGCGGTGATGGTGAACCAGAGCAACACCGGCTACTTCGTGGGAGAGGCGAACAATCCGCCGCTCGTCACGCCGCTGTCCGCGTCAGGCGGCGGGCACGGCGGCGAGCAACATCAAGCTCGACAACGCCATTGAGCGGCGCGGGCGCGGCGCGCCTTGAACCCGTCGTTCACCGATCCGAACTTCCTGCCGGGCCGGATGCAGACGTGGAACGTCAACGTCGAGCGCGAGTTCGGCGGCACGGGCGTGATGGTCGGCTACTTCGGATCGCACGGCGACCGTCAGCGCATCCCGATCAACCTGAACCAGTTCACGACGCCCGGCGGCATCGTGCGTCCGTATCCAAAGCTGTCGGCCTCGAGCCCGATCCTCCCTGGCGCGACGCTCGGCAACATCACCGAACAGACGAGCCTCGGCTGGTCCGACTACAAGGGCCTGTGGATGACGGCGAACCGCCGCCTGACGCACGGCCTGCAGCTGTCCGGCTCGTACACGCTGTCGAAGTCGACGGACACGAATTCGTACGACGGCACGCTGACGGCGCAGGACAGCACGAACCTCGCCGGCAGCGTCGGGCCGTCGGACTTCGACGTCCGTCATCGTGTCGCGGTCAACGCTGTCGTACGATCTGCCGTTCCATCGGCAACCGCCTCGAAGGACGGCTGGCAGGTCGTCGTCGTCGAACAGGCGCAGACGGGCAATCCGCTTGAACATCGTCACGAACATCACGACGATTACCGGCATCGACGACGGTGCGCCCGGATCTCATCGGCGCGCTGCCGGCGATCACGCCGACGCCGAATGTCGATCCGACGACCGGCGCGGTCACGAGCTACCAGTGGTTCGCGAGCAACACGGTCTGCGATCCGCGCATCGCCGGCTCGTGCACGTCATCGTCGGTCTTCGCGCTGCCGTACAACGCGGCCGGCGTCGCGCACTTCGGCAACCTGCGGACGGAACGCGATCTACGGACCGGGTTTCGGCAACACCGACCTGTCGTTCATCAAGAACGTGACGCTGCAGGGCAGCGCGCGCATGCAGCTGCGGCTCGAGGTGTTCAACCTGTTCAACCAGGCGAACCTCGGCCAGCCCGGACGGACGGCGACGGTCGGCAGCACGTCGTTCGGCGTGATCAGCAACACGCGCTTCCCGACCGGCGATTCGGGTTCGGCGCGGCAGGTGCAGTTCGCGGTGAAATTCTTGTTCTGACGCAGGGGTGGCTAGCGATAGTGGCTGGTGGTTGGTCAGCCACCAGCCACCAGCCACCAGTCACCAGTCACTACAATGGATCATGGACAAGACGTTTCTACTCGTCGGCGCGCTCGCGGGATTTACCGCCGTCGCATTCGGCGCATTCGGGGCGCATGCGCTGCGCGGCCGGCTCACGCCCGAGATGCTCGCGGCGTTTGAAACCGGAGTGCGGTACCAGATGTATCACGCGCTCGCCATCCTCGCGGTGGGCGTGATGATGGCGCGCATGGGCGGATGGCTCTTCGCAACCGCCGGCTGGCTGTTCACGGCCGGCATCGTGTTTTTCTCGGGAAGCCTGTACGTGCTCGCACTGAGCGGCGTGACGACATTCGGCGCGGTGACGCCCATTGGCGGGTTGTTGCTGCTCGCGGGGTGGGCGTGCCTGATCGTGGCGGCGTTTTAGGACTTCAAAAACCGGCGCCGCCGCCTCCACCACCCGAACGTCCTCCGCGAAATTCGCCGCCCGGCGCTGATGACGAAGAGGCGACGTGCGGGTCAAACGCCGCCGACGCCGTCCCGATCATGGAGAGCAGGTTCTTGTCGGTGGCAAGCAGCTGCGCCGGCGTGAAGCCGCTGCGGGCGCCGTCCGGTCCACTCGCAAGCCATCGGCGAAGCGCGATCGCGACGGCCATGAGGAGCACGCCGAGGATCATCGGATCCCACTCCCGGCGCGGCCAGCCCAGATATGGCTTGTTCGTCACCAGCGTCGTGATCCCGAGCGCGATGTTCATGTCGATGAGCTCGCGGCCGCGGTCGCGGATGCCAAGCCGAAGTCCGAACGCAGGAATCGCCCAGATGGCGACGTAAGACGGCCAATAGAACCAGTCGTGAACGTGCACTGCGGCCGACCAAAACGGTTGCACCAGATCCCAGACGCGCAGGTTCAGGGTGAGATACAGCGCGGCCCACGCGACGGCCTGAAGCGTTGCGTAATCGTCGCCAGGATAATCGTCGCCATACGCGAGATGGCGGCTGCGCGCGAACCCGAAGGCCGCAGCCATCAGGCCGGCCGCGGCAAGGTGCTGCAGCGGAACAGATCCGATCAGATAAACCGGGATCATCGCCGCGCACAGGGTGGCTGCGGCCGCGCCATAAACGAATCCGAAACGAGCGTAGAGCCACAGCCCGCCTATAGCAACGACACTCGAGGTGACCGCCAGAATGTGAAGGTTCGACCACGCGACGCTGGGGATATGCATTGCTTCGGTAACGGCGAAGCCAAGAAGGAGCACCGCGACGGTTGCCAGTGATTCCTCGACGCCGTGTCGGTAGAGCCGAAACGCTCCGGCAAAATATTCGGCGGTGGCGAGGCACACCGCGGCGCCGACGGTGGCAGTCGCCGCGGCGCCGATTTCGCCGCGTACCTCCAGCACGACACCAACCAACAGAACCGACGCAACCACGACGACCGCTGTGAACACAGCGAGACCTGCCCGAAGGAGCGGGTTCGTGCGTCGCACATCGACGCTGAGATCGCTCTCGACCGTTTCCGCCTGGCCGTGCGCGAGGAGGCTCGCCTGTGCCCAGGCTCGCACCTGGGCCCGCGCGCGGATCCGCTCCTCGTTCTCTCGCCCATACACGCTCATGGTTCTCGTCCGAACTGGCGCGAGACCGCCACCAGCGAGCCCACCACTGCCGCCCCCGACATCACGAGATACGCGAGAATCTCCATGTCGCCTCTAAGCGTGTGGCGCACCTCCACGGTGATCCCGATGTAGCCGTAGATCACGCCGTAGAGCACGAACGCGAATCGCCTGAATCGGATGCCGCGCTCGATCGCGAAGGCGCTGGCGCCGAGCAGCGCAAGCAGCCAAACGGGCCCGCTGTCATTCACGCCCGAGACGAGTGCCACGAAGACGGCGTTCGCCGCCACATGCAGATACGTCTCGAAGAAGTGCGTCTTGATGCCCACGCGCCTGACCGAGGCGCCCGCGACCGCAACCAGGACGCCGTACATCAGCGCATATTCCCGCACGCCGAGGTGCAGGCTGAAATAGGAGAAGCGAACCCCGAACCATCCGGCCAGCGAGGAGAGCGCGAGCGACAGCACGAATCGATTGTCGAACCGGTACGCCAGCGCCGCGTACACAACGGCCGACGCCAGCAGGTAGCCGTCCCAGCTCTCCTTCAGCACGTGAAACCGAAACTCGACGTACCCGAGTTCCACCGCGAAGATCAGGCAGGCCAGATAGAGGACGTAGTCGAACGCAAAGGTCGGCGAGGCGACCTGATCAGGCGAGTACGACGCGCCACGGGAAAACGAATACCAGAGACAGGCGGCGAGCGCGACCGTCAGCGGAACGAGGATCGCGGCGTCTCCGAGCTGGGTGAAATAGGTGTGAACCGTCCACCCGAGACCACCAATGAACGCCACGACGCCGAGATACAGGAGCGCATTCAGCTCGACGAAGAGAGAGAAGTGCTCCTTCAGAGCCAGGCTCCGGAGGACCGCGTGCTGTTCGCCGGAAATCGCTCCGGCCGCTTGCCACCGGTCGAGGCGTTCCTGAATGGTCATGCGCGCGATCTAGTCGCGCTTCTTTATCGGCTTGGCGGGCGCGGACCGATATTCGATCATCACGTTGCTGATGATGGCGATCGGCCGTCCCGGCGACGAGTACGTCGTGGAGCCGTCCACACGCTCCACGGTCAGTTTCTCGCCGAGGATGCTCACTCGGTCCTCGTTCTCGGGAATCGTGATCGCGATCGGCTCGGTGCCTGTTGGCGCCACGGCCTTCACACCGCCAGGACCGGCGCCCCCGTCGATCCGGTCGACCAGATCGGCCGCGGTCCGGAATTCACTCTGCACCACCGCCCGGCTCACGAGCGTGTTGTCCATCGTCAACACGCCGACCGTGGCGGTGTACTTCGCGTAGGCGCGCTTCCGGCGCACATCATCTTCTGAATACGTCTGCCGATTGTGCAGATCGAAGGTCAGGATCACGGTCCCTCGATGCGGCGGCAGCGTGACGATGATGCCGGCCTGCGGGTCGCGTCCGGTGAGCACGTCGCAGAACGTCGCCTTCGACGTCACGCCGACGCCGAGCGGCGTCGGGCACGTCATGTCCGGCGCGACCTTCTTCGGCGCCGCCGTGGCCGGCGGCGTCGGTTTCCGCACAATCGGCTTGCGAGCCTGCGCCGAAAGCGAGGTTACAAAACAGAGCGCGATCGCGATCGCACGCATGCTGTTAGCGGCAGGACCTCAGTCCTGAGGCGGCCGCATGGCGCCTTCGCTCATCCCCGCGCGAGTGGTCGTCTGCAAGTTCTCTCTGAAGAAATCGTCCACGCGATGCCACGCGTCGCGCAGGACGTGCTCGCGCGTGAAGTAATGGAACTCGCCCGGGTACGTCATGAACTGGATGAGCGGTCCTTTCCCCTTTTTCAACGCTTCATCGATCAAGCGCACCGAATGCAAGTACGGGACGTTCACGTCCGACGTGCCGTGCAGAATCAGCAGTGGTCGCTCGAGCCGGTCGATATGCGACACGGGCGATGCGTTCGCGTAGACGTCGGGATGCTCGGCGGGCGTGCCGATTCGGCTGGCCGTCCAGCCGCCGTGGTACGGGTCCTCGTAGTACATCGCGTAATCGACGACGCCCGCGACATCGACCGCGGCGCGGAACAACTTCGGCTGGTCGGTGACGGCGATGAGCGTGAAGAATCCGCCGTAACTGAGGCCCCACACGCCCACGCGATCCGTGTCGACGTAGCCGAGCGTCTTCAGGTAGTTCGCCGCCATCCAGGCGTCTTTCGCGTCCTTGCCCCCAACATCCATGTAGACGCCTTCGCGCCACACCCGGCCGTAGCCGATGCTGCCTCGATAATCGGGAGCGATCACGACGTAGCCCTGCTGCAGCAGGTACTGATGCATCGAGTAGTAGACCGCGTAGTTCCGCTGCACGTGCCAGCCGTCGTAGTTCTGGTTCACGCCGTCGCCGTGGATCCAGACGATGGCCGGATGCTTCTTCGTGCGGTCGAGATTCTTGGGCACGAAGAGCCACGCAGGCACTTGCTGGCCGTCGGGACCGGCATAGTGGATCGATTCCGGTTCGACGAACGCAGACTTGTCCATCGAAGCGGGCATCGAGTCGCTGACGCGCATTGGTTTCGCGTTCGGCTTGGCGTCGATGACCCAGAGGTCGGCGGAGTTGTGCGAGTCCGTGTGCTGATAAACGAGCCGCGTCCCGTCGGGAGACCAGATCGGCGCGATGTTCGTACCCCGTCCGCTGGTCAGCGCGGCAACGGTCGCCTTGGCCGGATCGCCGTTCAACGTCGCGAGATAGAGATGCCGATCTCCGTAGTGGCCTTCGGAATTCGCGTCGAACACGATCCGCGTGCCATCGGGCGACCATTGCGGACGCCACGCCTCGAACTTCCCTTTCGTGATCTGCGTGGCGTCGCCGCCGGCGGCCGGCATGACATAGATGTGATCCCAGCCATCGCGATCGCTGAGGAACATGATCCATTTCTTGTCAGGGGACGGCTGCGAACCGCCGCCGGCATCGCCCGTCATGCTCCAGAACTTCTCTTCAACGTCCTCGTGCAGCACTTTGGATTGGCCGGTTTCGATGTCGACGACCGACGTCGTCCGCCGCTTGAAGTCTGACGAGGTCCGATCGACCACGAAATGCCGCGCGTCGAGCCAGCGGCGGCCACCGAATCCACCTCCGGCCGACAGTTCTTTCGCGTCACCGCCAGCCGCCGGAATGACCATCGTTCGACCCGGCACGTTCTCGGTGATCGTGTAGATGATCTTCGTGCCGGAATACTGCGGCGTCTGCTCGTGGCGGATCGTCCCCGCGCCCGCGGTGAACAAGATGTATGCGCCATCCGGGGACCAGCCGACGCCTCCGATGCCAGAGTCCTGTGAGACGAGACGCTTTTCCTGACCCCCTGCTGCGGTCCGCACGAAAAGCTGGCTCGGTCCGCTCGATCCACCGCGCCCGCGGCCGCCGCGGCCGGACACGGCGGGTGTCGTTCCCGCGCCTTCGTTCGAGGACGACCGCACGATCGCGATTCGACTGCCGTCTGGCGAGGGTACGCCGGCCGCGGCGTCCGCAGGCGGCTCCAGCGCCTCGTGCGGCGGTTGTCCGTCGAGGTCCGAGACGTAGCGTTTCGACACACCGGCGCGGTCCCACGTGAATGAGATGTGCTTGCCGTCCGCGGACCACGCGGGATTGGACGGATGTTTGATGTCGATCAGCTGCTCGATCGTGAGCCCGGTTGTCGGGCCGCTCGATTGCGAGGCGGCCAGAATGAGGGTCAGGGTGGCGGCGACGAGCCCCGCGGCGATCACGACTCGCTTCATGACGAATCCTTTCTAAATCGCTGCAGTATAGCGTTCTAGAATCCAACTTTCCGCACGGCGCCGAATTCCAGCCAAAAAACGACGACATTTCGTTGCCGACGCGACGGACCCTCTGATAGATTTCCGCCGCTTAGAGAAACTCCGTGGCTGAAGGACCGCCTGACGACGCCACGTGCTTTTCCCAATACCGTTCCATTCGACTCAGGAGGAGTGCATGAAGCGATTAGTCAGAGCCCTCGTGGCGCTGATCGCGATCGGCTGCGCGAGACCAGCAATCGCACAGATCCAGACGGGCAGCATCTTGGTCAAAGCGCTGGACGAGCAGGGCGCGGTGATGCCCGGCGCAAGCGTCACGATCAGCGAGTCCGGTGCTGGTGTCCGGCTCGATGACGGGCGTGACGGACGCGGGCGGCGTCTTCCGGTTTCCGTCGCTCGTCCCAGGCACGTATTCGGTCAAGGTGGAACTGCAGGGCTTTCAATCCATCGTCCGCCAAAACGTGCCGGTTCTCGTCGGGCAGACCACGCCGATCGATCTTCAGTTGAAGGTCGCATCAATCGCGGAAACGGTGACCGTCAGCGGCGAGTCGCCGAGTGATCGACACGACGAGCGCGAACGTCAACGTCAACCTGAGTCGAGCAGATTCTCCAGGGCACGCCGGGCGGCCGCGACATCTGGGCGCTCATTGAATACAAGGTGCCGAGCCTCATGATCACGCGGCCCGACGTCGGCGGCACCTCGGGCGGCCTGCAGGGCACCTATTCGGCGCGCGGCACGACGAGCGGTCAGAACAGCCAGTTCCTCAACGGCATCAACGTCGGCGATCCGTCGGCGATCGGCGCCGCCGGGTACTACTACGACTACGACTCGTTCGATGATATCCAGGTCTCGACCGGCGCGCACGACATCACCGTGCCGACCGGCGGCGTGTTCCTGAACATGGTGACCAAGAGCGGAGGCAACACGTGGGCGGGCCGCAATACGCTCGCGTGGGAGGGCAAGCAGACGCAGAGCACAAACGTGGACGCGAACCTGCTGAAGTACGGCTTCACGCCGAATGCGAACCAGGTGAATTTCGTGTCTGACGAGAACTTCACGCTCGGTGGTCCGCTGGTGAAAGACAAGCTGAGGGTTTTCGGGTCATTCCGCGACTGGCGCGTCCACGTCATCACGCCGGTCGCCCTGTCGCAGACAGTGCTCGATCAGACCAACATCGACTCCGGCCTGGCGAACGTCACGTATCAGTTCAACAAGAGCAACAAGTTCACCGGGTTCTGGTCGCGACAGCGCTACAACAAGCCGAACCGGCTCCTCAACAACGCGTCGATCACCGTCGTGGATTCGACGAGCGACGAAGAAGACGTCTTCAATGTCTACCAAGGGCTGTGGAACTCGATCATCACGCCGCACCTGTTCATGGACGCGCGCCTCGGCTACAACACGATTCTGTTCCCGACGTATTTGAACGGCCACGACGAGTCGCTCACCGACACGGTCACCGGGATCGTCACGCGCAATTACACCGCCAACACCGTACGCCATCGTCCGCGCCTGCAGGCGAACGCAACATTCCAGTACTACGTCGACGAAGCGCTGGGTGGCCGACACGAGTTCAAGTGGGGCATCGATCAAACCCACGCAGCGGGCAGCGTGGAGACGACGCGCTTCGGCGACGTCACCGAGACGTGGAACAGCACGACGAACCAGGGAACGGCGGTGACCCTATATGCGACGCCGTTCGACACGCGCGACGACTCTGAACGATACGGCGCTGTTCGTCCAGGACAGCTACTCCCTGAAGCGCGTCACGGTGACAGCCGGACTCCGCTACGAGCACCTGAACGGTTATCTGCCGGCGCAGTCGAGCCCGGCGTCGCAGTGGACGGCGGTCGGCATCCCCGGATTCGCCGCGGTGCCGCGCTCGCTGGCGCAAGCCAACGTCGTCACCTGGAACAACACCGGTCCCGCGCCTGAGCGCTGCATACGACGTGACGGGCGACGGCCGGACGGCGCTCCGCGGCTCGGCCGCGCGGTACTACTACATCCTGCCGACGACCGGCACGCCGCTCGACTCGGTGAACCCGAACTCGACCTACCAAGTGACGTACAACTGGAACGACATCAACCACGATCTGCACTTTCAGCCGGGTGAACAGATCGAGTCGAGCGCCGGTGTCACGTCGGGCACGACGACCACAGTCTCGCCAAGCTATCGCCGTCCGTACACGAACGAGTACACGGCGGGTCTCGATCGGGACCTCGGCCAGGCACTGAAGCTGAGCGTGAACTACACGTATCGCCAGGAGAAGTATCCGCAGGCCGACACTGAACCCGGCAGCGCCGTTCTCGACGACGCCGACGACCGTGACGGATCAACGGGCCGGACGGCATCGCGAACACGGCGGACGACTCGACGTATCTCTACTTCGACCGCACTGCCGGCACGAACCTGACGCGTCGTCACCAACGATCCGACGAGCGTGCAGACCTACAATGGCGTCGAGATCACCGGCACGAAGCGGTATGCGAACCGCTGGCAGATGGTCGCGGGCATCACGCTCGGCCGCACACGCATCAGCGGCGTGAGCGTCAACACCAACCCGAACAGCCTCATCAACGCCAACGGCCTCGTGACTGAACAGCTCGGCGATAGGCCGTACATCTTCAAGTGGACCGGCACGTACATGCTGCCGTTCCAGGACATCGCGATCGCGGCAAACTTCATGTCCGAGAGCGGGATCGCCGATCACCGGCAGGTCAGCCAGCGGCTGTCGATCGGCGGCAACTACGACGATTAATGTCGAGCCGCTCGGGCAGCTCATCGGCTCGACCCGCGCAACCAGCTCGACCTGCGCGCCTCCAAGACGTTCAAGCTTGCCGGCAGCCGCTCGATCGAGGCATCGGTCGACTTCTACAACCTGTTCAACTCGAACGTCGTCGTGGGACGTCCGCATCGCTGAGCGGCACGATCGGCCTGCGCCAGAACGGCGACCTGAACGGCGCGATCAACACTGTGCCGCAGTTCCTGTCGCCGGTCTCGGTCCTCGCGCCGCGGATCGTGCGATTCAATCGTGGCGGTGCGATTCTAAGAACTGTTGACAGTTGACGAGTCAGAGGGTCAGCGGTGGCCGCCGGGTGACGCCCCGGCGGCCCTTTTTTTCCGCGTTTCACCTTTTGACGCCGCGAGGCCGGGCAGGCGTGGTAGAACCTCCCGCATGAGGACGATCACCCGCCGCGACCGTGCTCGAGACCGGTCTGGCTGCCGCCGGGCTGAGCGCTGTTGCGGCATGCCCGAGTGGGCTCTGCCGGCGCTGGCGCAGGGCGAAACGCTCGTGCCATTCACCGACATTCCAGCGACGTTCAACCCGACGCCGAGCGCCGACGGTGCGCTACCTCGACTTCCGCAAGATCGATGGTCCCTTCACGCCGAAGGATCAGTTCTTCACGACCCAGCACTACGGGCATCCCGACGTCGACGCCGCAACATTTCGATTGAAGATATCGGGGCTCGTCGATCGACCGACCGCGCTCTCGCTCGACGATCTCAAGCGGATGGGGAACACCGAGCTCGTGGCCGGCTTCGAGTGCTCGGGCAACAGCAAGCGGCCGATTCAGGGGCTCGCGGGAAACGGGCGATGGACCGGCGTGCCGCTGCGGGCCGTGCTGAACAAGGCAGGCGTGAAACCGCAGGCGCGCGAGTTCGTGTTCTTCGGCGCCGATCACGGCGAGGAAGAGGTCGAGTTCCGCAACCAGAAATTCAAGGTCGAGCAGCAGTTCGGCCGCAGCCTCACTCGCGAGCGCGCGATGTCGCCCGAACCGTTCCTCGCGTATGCGCTCAACGGCGAGCCGCTGACGCGCCATCAGGGCGCGCCGCTCCGCCTGATCGTGCCCGGATGGTACGGCGTCGCCAACGTGAAGTGGCTCGTCGCAGATTCACCTGCAGGAGGAGGAGTACCTCGGCAAGTTCCAGGCGCGCTGGTACCGGACGCTCCGGGGCGAAGTGATCGACGGCGAGACGAAATGGACGGAATCGGCCGTCACGCGCATGCAGCTGAAGTCGGTCATCGCGCGCGTGACGAGCGGCGCGGACAGGCTGCAAGGTGCACGGCTTCGTGCTGAACGACGGCACGCCTCTCAAGAGCGTCGAGGTCCGCGTGGACGAGGGGCCGTGGCAGCCGGCGGCTTTCGATGCGTCGACGAAGGCCAAGTACTCCTGGAAGCTCTTCACCTACGACTGGAAGAACGCGGCGTCCGGTGCACACACGCTCGTGTCGCGCGTGACCGACGTCAACGGCGTGGTTCAGCCGACGGCGGACGCACTCGAGAACAAGAAGACATTCCTCGAGGACAACGCGCAATTTCCGCGCGGCGTGATGATCGCCTAGCGCTCCGCGGCTAACGCCCGGCGATGCCGCCTGAGAGCCACCACAATCCGAACGCCACCGTGGCGAGCGTAACGGGAGCGCCGACACGAACGTAGTCGGAGCGGCTGCAAGAAGGCAAAGAGCTGTCGATCGATGCCCGCCCGCTCTATGGCGCCAATCACAACGAATAGCCCGGCGAAGAGGAACAGCAGCTGCCAATCGATCATCCGCGCAACCGCCGCCGGCGTGATGCGCCCGGGCAGCGCGGCCGCGTCGATCGCCTCGTGGCCGGCCAGCGGCTCCGTCAGCTGCTTTCGAAATATCAGCCAGACGATCAGCACGTCGAGCGCGAGGCCGGCGAGCGCGACCGGCGCGAGAACGGCGCTGAACGTCCACGGGCTGACGCCCGACACGCTGCCAATCAGTATGTTCTGCGGATTGCCGACAATCGTCGCGACGCTGCCGATGTTCGAAGAGGTCGCGAGCGCGAGCAGATACGGCAGCGGCTCACGTCGCCTGACGGCGGCGAGCTCGAGGACGAGCGGTGTGAAAGCAACGCAAATCGTATCGTTCAGGAAGATCGCCGACAGCCCGCCGCTCGCGAGGACGATCGCGGCGAGGAGCGCGGCCGGGTGGTGCACGCGCCGGCTGAGCCACGCGATGACGCGGCCGAATGTGCCCGTAATCTGCAGCGGCGCGACGACAATCATCATCGCGAGCAGCAGGAGGATTGTCCGACGGTCGATTGCCGCGGCCGCGTCGCGCAGTCCGATGGCGCCGGTGAGGATGAGCAGGGCGGCGCCGATCAGCGCGGCGCCGATCAGCGCGGCGCCGCTCCGCCCCACGCGCAGAAGGGGCACGCGACCGACTGCCACGGCGGCATAGGTCGCGACGACGATCGCGAGCGTCAATCGTCGCCGACGCAGGCGTAGCCGGCGGCCGCGCTCTCGCGCACGCCGGGGATCGAAGTCCGCAGCTTGATCAGTTCGAGGAACTCCATCCGCGTGCGCGCGTGATCGTGAAACGCGCCGAGCATCGCGCTCGTCACGGCGAACGAATTCTGTTTTTCGACGCCGCGCATCGACATGCACAGATGGGTCGCCTCGATCACGACGGCGACGCCGAGCGGCGCGATCTTCGTTTCGATCGTGTCGGCGATCTGACGCGTGAGCCGCTCCTGCACCTGCAGCCGGCGGCTGAACACGTCGACGAGCCGCGGAATCTTGCTGAGGCCGATCACCTTGGTGGTCGGTAGATACGCCACGTGGCATTTGCCAAAGAACGGCAGAAGGTGATGCTCGCAGAGGCTGTAGAAGTCAATGTCTTTGACAATCACCATCTCGTTATAATCGACGGTGAACAAGGCGTTATTGAGCACCTGATCGATGTCGGCCCGATATCCGCTCGTCAAGAATTTCATCGCCTTCTCGACGCGCTTCGGCGTGTCGCGCAACCCTTCCCGGTCGGGGTCCTCGCCGAGCTGTACGAGCAGCTCTCTGATCAAATCCTGCATTTTTGTATTGTATATCTCCGCTGTTTTCCCGACAGCCTCAGTGGCGGCGACACCCGACGCGCTGTACGCCGACCGGTCGAACCTGGCGAGCGCGCGACAGGCGCAGGCGATGTGGGTCGCCGAACTGGCGCAGGATCCCAAGAACTTCGAGGTGGCGTGGAAGCTGGCGCGCGCGGATTACTGGCTCGGAGGGCACGCGCCCGAGGCGGAGCGCCGCACGTTCCTCGAAAACGGAATTCAGGCCGCCGAATCAGCGGTCGCGCTTCATCCCGATCGGCCCGAAGGCCATTTCTGGATCGCGGCGAACATGGGCGCGCTCGCCGAGTCCTTCGGCCTGCGCGCGGGTCTGAAGTACCGCGGCCGCATCAAAGAGGAGCTCGAAAAGGTGCTGCAGCTGGACCCTCAGTTTCAGCAGGGATCCGGTGACCGCGCGCTCGGGCGGTGGTACTTCAAAGTCCCCGGGCTCTTCGGCGGCAGTCACAAGCTCGCCGAACAGCACCTCCGGCAATCGCTGAAGTACAACCCGAACAGTGCGGCGACGCATTTTTATCTGGCGGAGCTGCTGCTCGATGACGGCCGCAAGACCGAAGGGAACGCGGAACTGCAGCGGATCATCGACGCGCCACTCGATCCCGAGTGGGCGCCGGAAGATCGCGATTTCAAAGAAAAGGCCCGGGCGCTGCTCGCGCGGCGGTGACGCCGCGCCCGCTCAGTACTTGTAGAAGCCGTGGCCGCTCTTCCGGCCCATGCGGCCGGCAAGCACCATCCGTTTGAGAAGCGGCGGCGGCGCGTATGCGGGCTCGCGGAACTCCTCGAACATGATGTTCGCAATGTAGTACGTCGTATCGAGCCCGACGAAGTCGAGCAGCGTAAACGGCCCCATCGGATACCCGCACCCGAGCTTCATGCCTTTGTCGATGTCTTCGAGCGTCCCCAGCCCGTTTTCGTATGCTCGAATCGCATCGAGGAGATACGGAACGAGGAGTCGATTGACGATGAACCCGGGACGATCGGGCGCGGTGATCGGCTCCTTGCCGAGCGACGCGGCGAAATCGAAGACCGCGCGATAGGTCTCGTCGCTCGTGGTCAGCGCACGGATGACCTCGACGAGCTTCATGATCGGCACGGGGTTGAAAAAATGCAGACCGCCAAAACGGTCAGGCCGCTTCGTCGTCGCGGCGAGCTCGGTAATGCACAGCGATGAGGTGTTCGAAACGATGATCGCGTCCGGTTTCAGAATGCGCTCGAGTGCCGTGTATGTGTGGCGCTTTTCATCGAGGTTTTCGACGATAGCTTCGATCACGAGGTCGCAATCGGCGAGCGCGTCGAAGGTCGTCGTGCCCGACAGGTTCCCGAGCGTCTTGTCGCGGTCAGCGCCGACGACTTTGCCTTTGGCGACGCCATCGTCGAGGAACTTCTTGATCCGCCCGAGGCCCTTCTGCAAAAAGGTGTCGTCCACCTCGCGCACGATCGTCTTATAGCCGGACGCGGCGCAGACTTGCGCGATGCCCGAGCCCATGAGCCCGCAACCAAGGACACTGACGGTACGGATCGACATTAATTTACTCCGCTCGCCGGGGCCCCACCCCCGGCTCGCTTTAAGACCTCGCGCGCGAGCTTAGTACTCTTGCGCTTGCGCCGGGTGTCCTCAGATCGTCTCGACGATCGCGGCAATCCCCTGGCCGCCGCCGATGCACGCCGTCGCCAGACCTCGTTTCGCGCCGCGCCGCCGCAGCTCGAGAAGAAGCGTCAGCAGCAATCGCGTGCCGCTCATCCCGAGCGGATGGCCGAGCGCAATGGCGCCGCCGTTCACGTTCACTTTGTCGCGGTTCAGGCCAAGCTCTTTTTCCACGGCGAGGTACTGACCCGCGAAGGCCTCGTTCACCTCGATGAGATCGATGTCGTCGAGCGAGAGGCCGGTACGCTCGAGGACCTTGCGGGTGGCCGGCGCCGGGCCCATCCCCATCAGTGTCGGCTCCACGCCGACCGCTGCCCAATCGACAAGGCGGCCAATCGGCTTGAGGCCATGGCGATGCACGGCGTCGCCCGATGCGAGAATCAGCGCGGCGCCCCCGTCGACGATCCCGCTGGCATTGCCGGCGGTCACCGTGCCGTCCTTCTTGAACGCCGGCGGCAGTTTCGCGAGGACATCGAGTGTCGTATCCGGCCTCGGGTGATCGTCAGTGTCGACCACCTGCACGCCTTTGCGCGTCTTGATCTCGACCGGCACGATCTCGTCGACGAACCGTCCCGCCTTCAGCGCGCGGTCCGCGAGCTGCTGGCTGCGGAGCGCGAAGCAGTCCTGCTCTTCGCGCGTGATGCCGTACTTGGCCGCGCAGTTCTCGGCTGTGATGGCCATCGTGCACCCGCAGTACGGATCGAGCAGCGCTTCCCACAGGTAGTCTTCGAGCTTGCCCTGTCCGAGCTTCAGTCCCGCGCGCAGCCCGCGAATCACGTGCGGCGCCTGGCTCATGCTCTCTATGCCGCCGGTCAGCACGAGACCCGCTTCGCCGAGCTGAATCATCTGCGCGCCGGATACCGCTGCCTGAATACCGGAACCGCACAGTCGATTCACGGTGAGCGCGGGAACATCGACCGGCACGCCCGCCTTGAGCGCGACGTGCCGCGCACCATAGATCGCGTCCGAGCTCGTCTGCAGCACGTTGCCGACGACGGCGTGCTCGATCCATTCGGGCTTGACGCCGGTTCTGGTGAACGCGGCGCGGGCCGCGATCGCACCAAGTTCGAGCGCCGAGAGGTCTTTGAGCGCGCCGACATAGTCGGTCATCGGCGTGCGCGCGCCGCCGACAACGAACACTTCAGGGGTCTTCATTGAACTCTCTTTCTTATCTCATCACGAAGGCACGAAGCTGCACGAACGACACGAAGTGAATTCTGCACAACAGGTTCTTCGTGATCTTCGTGATACGTCGTGCCTTCGTGATTAAGAGCGCCTCAATATGATCTCGCTGATGTAGTCACCGGTTTCCCGCGTACCGAGCGTCCCACCGATCTCCCTGGTTCCATTTCCACTCACGACCGCCTGCTTGACCGCCGCTTCGATCGCCAGCGCTTCTTGCTTCATGTCGAGCGCTTCGAGCATCAGCGCAGCGGACAGAATTGCACCCATCGGATTCGCGACGTTCTTTCCGGCCAGCGGCGGCGCCGATCCGTGAACGGGCTCGAACATCGAGGTTCGGCCGGGATGAAGATTCCCTGAGGCCGCCAGCCCGAGCCCACCCTGCAGCGCGGCCGCGAGGTCGGTAATGATGTCCCCGAACAGGTTGTTCGTGACGATCACATCGAACTGTGCCGGATCCTGCACCATCAGCAAGGCCAGCGCGTCGATGTACATATGACGCGCCTCGATCTCAGGATACCCGGAGCCGACCTCGCGGAACACCCGCTGCCAGAGCGCGTGGCCCTGGGTCATCGCGTTGCTCTTGTCGGCCATGCAGACCTTCTTGCGCCCGTTCGCCCGTGCGTACTCGAACGCGTGCCGCACGATGCGGTGCACACCCTTGTAGGTGTTCACCTCTTCCTGAATCGCGACCTCATCGTCGGTCCCGGCCTTGAAGCGCCCGCCGATGCTGACGTAGAGCCCTTCCGTGTTCTCGCGGAACACGACGAAGTTGACATCCGCCACCTGGCGGTTCTTCAACGGGCACAAACGCTCGTCGAGCAGCCGGACGGGGCGATAGTTTGCGAACAGGTCGAGCTCGAACCGGATGCCAAGCAGGATGTCCCGCGCGTGGCAATTGTCGGCGACGCGGGGATCGCCGAGCGCCCCGATGAAGATCGCATCGAAGTCGTCGCGCAGCATCGCGTAGCCGTTCGGCGGCATCGTGATCCCGCTCTGCAGATAGTAGTCGGCGCTCCAGGGGAGCATCTCGAAGTCGAGCGTGCGTCCGAACACCGTGGCAGCCGCACGGAGCACCTTCACCGCCTCGGCGGTGACCTCCACACCGATGCCGTCCCCTGGGATGACTGCTATTCGCATGGAATCTGGTGATCTGGAATTGGATAATCTGGTGATTGGGTAATTGGGTGATTGATGGATCGATTGAGCAATCGATTGAGCAATCGATTGAGCAATTTAAGCACTCAATCACCCAATCACCAGATTACCCGATCACCAGATATTAGAGGTCCGCCGTGTCAATCTGCGCCCGCTGCAGGCGGCCGCTGAAGTCAATGTACACCGACTTCCACTCCGAGAACACGTCGAGTGCAGCGGTGCCGGCCTCGCGGTGACCGTTTCCCGTCGCCTTCGTGCCGCCGAACGGCAGATGCACCTCGGCGCCGATCGTCGGCGCGTTCACGTAGAAAATGCCGGTGTAGATGTCGCGCATCGCCGTGAACGCGGTATTCAGGTTCTGCGTGTAGATCGACGCGGACAATCCGTACTGCACGTCGTTGCCGATCGCGACCGCCTCGTCGAACGAGCGACACGGGATCACCGAAACCACGGGCCCGAAGATCTCTTCCTGCGCAATCCGCATCTTCGGCTGAACGTCGGCAAATACGGTCGGTTCGTGGAAGAAGCCCTTCGCGTAGGCGTCGGCGCTCAGCGCGTGGCCCCCACACGCGAGCGTCGCGCCTTCTTTCTGCCCAATCTCGACGTACTGCATCACCGTCTGCCGTTGCCCTTCGCTGATCGACGGTCCCATTTCGGTTCTTGGATCGAGACCGTCACCGACGCGCAGGCGCTTCACGCGCGCGACGAACGCATCGAGGAACTTCCTGTAGACCTTCTCGTGCACGACGACACGGCTCGCCGCCGTGCATCGCTGGCCGGTGGTGCCGAAGCCGCCCCAGACGCATCCCTCGACAGCGAGCTCGAGGTTCGCGTCGTCCATCACCATGATCACGTTCTTGCCGCCCATCTCGAGATGGACCTTCTTGAACGACGGAGCGGCGTGTTCCGACACGATGCGTCCCACGTCGGTCGACCCGGTGAACGACACGACGCGGACAGCGTCGTGCCGGGACAGGATGTTGCCGATCTCCTCGCCTCCGCCGGTTACGAGGTTGACGACCCCCGGCGGCACACCGGCCTCTTCGAGGATCTTCACGAAATTGAGCGCGGACAGAGGCGTGAGCGTCGCCGGCTTGAACACGACGGTATTGCCGCAGACGAGGGCCGGAATGATTTTCCACGACGGAATCGCCATCGGAAAATTCCACGGCGTGATAATCGCGCAGACGCCGAGCGGCTGCCGCACCGACATGGCGAACTTGTCGCGGAGCTCCGAGGGAACCGTCTGCCCGTACTGGCGCCGTCCTTCCCCGGCGATGAAAAACGTCATGTCGATCGCTTCCTGGACGTCGCCGCGCGTCTCGTCCAGCACCTTACCCATCTCTCGGGTCATGTCGCGGGCGAGCGACTCTTTGCGATCGGCGAGGAGCTGAGCGGCGCGGAAGAGCACTTCGGCGCGACGCGGCGCCGGCACGAGCCGCCAATGCTCGTACGCTCGCCGCGCGGCGTCGATCGCGCGCTCGACATCCGCCTTTGTCGATTTCTGAAACACGCCGACCAGATCGTCGGTGTTAGCCGGATTCCGATTTTCGAAAATCTGACCTGAATCCGAGGACTCCCATTTACCGTCAATAAAGTTGAAGTAAGTCGCCGCCGCCGCGCTGGTGGTCGCCATGGCTTGAGAGTGCCGTACTGTGGACACCGCCTGCAACTTTTCCGCAAACCCTGCAGTCAGCAAACGGCTTAGGACGACCGCCCGGCACTTCGTGGGGTCACTCAGCAAACCGGAAAGGCGACATTGAGCGAAAACGGCCCGAAAGGCAGCCAATTGGCCCGGCGGGGCGTGGCACGGATTCTGAAGTATGGAGAACCGTCCGGGGAGCGGACCGACGATGCTGACCGACAGCACGACCACGACGACACTAACGCCCTATAAGCGCGGCAATCTCTCGCCGTCCAACGCTACCCAGAAAGTCGTCATCGTCAACGGCAGCACCGAGATGCTCGAGCTGCTCGAAACGGTGCTCGACGCGGGTCATTACGACGTCGTGTTCGTCGAATCGAGCGATCACGCCTATTCTCAGATCAAGCGCGTACAGCCGAACCTGGTCATCCTCTGCGTCCGCATCGACGAGATGGAAGGGCTGCACGTATTGTCGATGCTGAAACTGGACGGCGAGACCAAGCACATCCCGGTGCTCACCTACACGACCGAGTACCGAAGGACAGGAGCGCGACGAAGAGGTCGCGGAGCCATCGGACGTCGAGATCCTCGCGCCCAAGCCGGCGATGCAGATGAATTGATGCTATAGTCCGGCCGGATGACGGCGTCCAATAAACGGGACGCGGAGCGCATCGAGATCCTCGGCGACCTTCACGGTGAGGTGATGGTTTTTCAGCCGATGGCGATCAAAGAGGTGAGCCGCGGCGGCGCTCAGGTCGAGACCGCCTTTCCTCTTCACCTCGATTCCCTTCACGATCTTACGACTTACGCTGGCCGATCGGTCGGTCGTTGTCAAAGGACGCGTCATCCACTGCAGCATTAGCGACGTCGACCAGGAGCTGATTCTCTACCGCTCCGGATGGAATTTGTCGAGCCGTCCGAGCGCGTCCTCGCGGTGATCGAGAGTTTCGTCGCGGCAATCAAAGACGGGCGGCGCGACAAGATCAGCTAGGGTTCGCCGACAGTCTTGATCGGCGTATTGGATCGCGGCGGCGTCACATAGGCGGTCACGAAACTTTCGTGGCCCTGCGCGTCGACGGCGGCGACTCCAAACACATAATCATCGATTTGCATGTTCGGCATCACGAGGTTGGTCACGTTGCCAACCAGCAGATCGTGCTGCCAGTCCATGCCCCACGCCTCGCGCCAGAACACACGGTAGGCGACCGCGCCTGGAGAGGCGGTCCACTTGAGGTTCGCGTCGTAGCCGGTCGGAGCCCTCGTGATCTGCGGCGCGCCGCGATCGTTCACGACCGACGGCGGCGGCGGCGCGAGAGCCAGCGTCGCGGCGGACGCGGCGTTTACCCGCGCGTTCTGCGCGAGATACGGCAGTGATATCCCCTCGAACGTGTCGCGCACGTCGTGCTGCCTCATGAAGTTCTCGCGCGATTCGCGGAAACCAACGGCGGTAAATCCCAGCTGGTTGTACGCGGAATGGTCGCCGCCGCGGCCGAACCTATCGGGTCGGGCCATGGGCCTGACCTTGTGGGACGGCACGTAGCGCGAGCCCCATCGCTGCACGAAGCGCGCGAGCTCGCGCGACGGTGAGTCTTCGGGCCCCTCCGAGTAGACGCGAATCGTCGCGCCGTCGACGATGCCGTTGCCGCCGGTGTCGCCGCCGACGATGTCGTTGTTGAGCACGGCCTCGATTGGAATCTTCTCCGCAACGGCTCGCTGTGCATGGAGCCGAGCGCCGACCAGTCCCTGCTCCTCGGCGACGTGGCACATGAAGACCAGCGTCGCGTCGAAGTCGATGCCGCTCTGGCTGAATATCCGCGCGAGCTCGATTGTCAGCGCCGTTCCACTGCCATCGTCGTTCACTCCGGGCGCGAAGTTATCGAGCGGCGCGTTGGGATCGGCAGCGGCACGCTGCCGTAGCGTCTGGGTCGCGCGGCGGCCCGCCCGCGTTGGACTCGCCCTGCCCTCCGGGGCGAGCAAGGGTATCGTAATGGCCGCTGACATAAATGCGGCGCGGGCTGCGCCCGGGCAGGATTGCCATGACGTTGCGCACTTCCACATCGCGCGGGATTCGGCCCTGCTTGGCGACCTGATACGTATCGAAGCTCACCTGCAGCTTCGGGCTGTAGCTCTTCATCTCGTCGAGGATCCACTGCCGTGCCGCGCCGACGCCTTTGCCAGGAAGATTCGGCGAGGACAGCGTGCTGCGCGTCCCAAAGCTCTCGAGCTTTTTGAGAATGGCGGAAAGGCGCTGTTCCGACACTGCCGCGACGAGCTTCACAACCTGCGGGTCGAGATCCGCTGGCTGTTGTGCCGCTGCCGTCTGGCCGAACGCCGACGCGAGGACAAACACGAACGCACAAACGCGGATCATCACTTCACCTTGAGGTGCTCGAGATAGTCGCCCGATGCGATGCGCTGCGCGCCGCCGAGCGGCGCGTTGTAGAAGTACGCCCACGCCGGCTCCACGTGGCCGTCGTCGAGGGTCACCGGCGTCTCGATTCGTGTGTACAGGCTGGCGTCCGGCTGCGACGGGCGGTGCCCTTCGATTTCGTCGAGCGCCTCGAGCACGGAATCGATGTCGAGCATGCGATAGACCTCGCCCCATACGCGCGCATCGTCGGCAGGCACGGCAGCCGGATAAATACCGAGGTCGAAGAGGGCCGCGGAAATCCACCCGTGACCGGCGGGCGCGAGCAGCATGTCCAGGCGCGCGCGCCCCGGGCGCTTGAAGCCGCTCATCAGCGTGCCGTAGAAGAATACGAGGTTGGTCACAGAGGAGAGAGCCCGGAGTGGGCCGGCGCCGAGTGTAGGGGCTGGGCCGGGAGCCGTCAAGGGAAGGCGCCCGGCCGAGACAAATGATTACGACGCGTAGACGCGGAGTCTGCCCGATTAGTGGCGGCGCTCTTTGTCGTCGATCCCGCGCCGCGCCGCGGCGGCGTCGAATACCTGCGCCGGCACGACGAACGAGAGCGTGACCGCGTTGCCGGTGCCCTCGACTTCGAGCGACTGGATCATCGCCTGAATCTCCGGCTTCGACCCGGCCTGCATCTTCGCAAGCCCGAGGAACCCTCGGACAACGTCGCGAAGGTTGTTGGCGGCCTGGACATCGCGCGTCTGCGCGGTCAAGGTGCCCCGCACCCCGCCGTTGATGTGCGTGCCGATCGAGAACCAGGTAATCGGGGGAATCTGGCTCGCGACCGCGGGCGGCAGATGCGCCTGCGTTTGCAGCGCGTCGAAGCGGCCGATGGCCCACGCGTTATTGCCGCTGTCGACGGCCTTGACCTGCGTCATTACTTCGTCGTTCAGCGTGACGTTATCGCCGCCGGTCGCGTCCTGGTCGATGGCGCCGCGGACGAGCGGCGTGCTGCCCACCGCGATGATGCCCGGTTTGAGAAACGCGACCGCAAAGCTCGATCGTGAAATATCCGGAGACCTGTGTCCGGCGCCGTCGACGCGCGGTCGCCGTGCATCATCTGCGGCGTGCCGACGATCAGCCGACGATCGCGGTAGGTTTCCACCTGCGCGCCGTGTGCGCGCATCAACGACTCAATTTTTCCGCTGTCGAAACGGCCCGTAGCGACCACCATTCCCGCGCTCGGCATCGCCGTTCCGTGCGACGGCTGGAGAAATGCGACGATGCGATCGATGTCGGTTTCGATGTTGATGCCGGTTTGATTCGCGAATTCCTGCTGGCCGTTCTGCGGAATAGGGACAGCTGCCTTGATCCGCTGCCGCAATTCCGAGGTCATGATTTCCTGAACATTGGCGAAGGCGACCACGGCGGCGTCTCGAGGAACGTACCTGAGTTCCTGGGCCGCCCCGTCGGTCGTGAACGCGCTCGTCGGGAAGCCGACGTAGTAGGCCACCAGCCCGCTGCCGACGCCCACGCTGAGCACCAGAAGCGAAGCGATCACGAAATACCGGGTTCTGGTCGTCATGCCATAGCCTCAAATTCTTATACGCGCTCAGGTTGGCTTCCGTTCCCATGAGCGCAGCGAACCCCTACTGGTCGAGTACGTACTTCTCGGCTCTCAACCGCACGGCCGGCAGCCCAAAGGGCGACCCCGACGATTATCGCAAGCGACACAAGGCTCACCAGAACCGACGGAACCTCGTGAAAAACCTGCAGAAACATGCTCACCGCTGAGTCCTGGGGCATCTGATGCGTGACGAGCGCCTGCAGGTAATAGGACACGGTCAACCGCTTCAAATAGCCGGGCAGCAGCATTACGCCGGGCTCCCAGCCGAACGCGAACACCAGACCCATGACCAGTGGGCGCTTGAGCCGCGCACCAGCGAATGCGAACACCGCGCCATAAGCCAACAGACCGACCGCGAGCATCCCGAAGTCTTTCAGCAGCGACGGAAACGCCTCCCCGATGCTGCCTCCGCCGGTCGGCACGATGAGGAAGAAGACGAGCATCACGGACGGCAACACGAGGAGCACCGTGCAGGCGACATACGCGAAGTACTTGCCGAGCAGCACCGCGCGGCGCGGAATCGGGCGGGTGAACAGGTACGTAATCGTCTTGTCGTCGACTTCGTCCGCGATCAGCGATGTGCCGTAGAACACGCCAAGGATCGGGACGATGAAGCGAATATAAAGCAGCCAGATCATCATCCCGAACACGGCGGCGCCGCCGACGTGCGCGCCGTTGATCTGCATCGGTCCCAGCCGCGTGGCGGCCGACAGAATCCGAATGACGAAGGCGAGCAGCACCGGACCGCCGAGGAGGATTCCGAGAAAGACGGAGCGTCGCGACCAGAGCATCTGGCCGAGCGAAAGATCGAAGACGCGAGCGGCCGACGCTGCGACTGAGGGTTCGGCGCGAGCCGCGCGCGCGGTGGCGTCGACAGAATTCATGCCTTCACCAGGTACTGAAACACCGCCTGGAGATTGTCGTCGGGCGACGTCACTTCGTGAATCGTCCCGATTTCGCCCGACGCCGCCAGGTCGGTCAGCCGCGCGTAGAACGCGTCCGGCCGCGCCGTCTGAACGACCACGGCGTCGTCCTCGAACCTGAGGCTGAGCACATCGTCGTGGCCGAGAAATTCGCGCGCAAGCCCGCGCGGTTGCTCCGCCTTGATGTAGACGGTATGCGGGTGCTCGTCGATCAGATCGCGTATCTGGTGAACGTTGCCTTCGGCCAGAATTCGTCCTTGGTTGATCAGGAGAATGTTGGCCGTCATCGACTCGATCTCGTGCAGGATGTGGCTCGAGACCAGCACGCTTTTTCCTGCCCGGCCCCAATCCTTGATCATGCGGATCGTCTTGCGCCTCGCGATGGGATCCATGCCCGCGAGCGGCTCGTCGAGGATCAGAAAATCGGGATCGTGCGCGAGCGCCTGCGCCATTTTCACGCGCTGGCGCATCCCTTTGCTGTATGCGCCGATCTTCTTGTGGGCCGCATCCAGCAAGTCGACCGCTTCGAGCGCTTTGTGCGCCATATCGGCGGCCTGCTGGTCGCCGACGCCGTTCAGGCGCACGAGCGACGTGACCCATTCGAGCCCGGTCATCCGCTCGTAAAACGCGTCCTGCTCCGGGCAGAAGCCGAGGCTGAAGTAGATCGCCGGGTTCTGCCAGATTGGCTCTCCGAGCACCGTGATGACGCCTTTGCTCGGCTTGAGCTGTCCGGTGACCAGCTTCATGAAGGTGGACTTGCCCGCGCCATTCGGACCGAGAAGGCCGGTGATTCCCGACGGGACCGTGAGCGTGACGTCGTTCAAGCCGATCACCTGTCCGTACCATTTCGACAGGTGCTCCGCGGCGATCACCGTCGTCACGCCACGACCTCGACGCCCCGCACGCGCTTCTCCAGGATCAGCCCCGAAACGGCGACGAGCCCGACGATCATGAACAGCGAGATCACCCAGGGCGTCTGGTAGCGTGGCGGCAGACGGAAGATCACGTTGCCCACCTGCGTGAGGTCGGCCGGCAGCGAGACCCACGCAAGCGTGGAGCCGCCGGTCACAAACGTGAGCACGCCATACAGCGCCTCGCTGAAGAAAATCAACGCGGCATACAGGATGCCGACATACCGGCTGCTGTTCGAGAGCGAGGAGAGCGCGAGCATCGCGGCCGACACCATCACGACCTCGACGAACGAGAACAGCGTGATCGCCGGAAACAGGAACAGGTTATTGCGGAAGAAGGTGAAGTTGCCCGCGAACGCAATCTGCACCATCAGCAGGACGATCGCGGGGAGCCACGTGATGAGCAGCAGGAACGCCATCAGGATCGCCAGCTTGCCGAACACGTACTCGGCGCGCGTCAGCGGCTTCGACAGGTATATCTGCAGCGCGTTGGCGCGGCGGTCGTTCGCAATCAACCCCGCGCCGACATAGACCGTGATGAAAAAGACAAAAATCTCCTGCTGGTCGAGGAACTGACGGAACGTGTCGGGCGTCGGTGCGAGAAACGCGGCCTGCGGAAGGTTGGCCGCCGCGTAGATCTGCACGGCGCGCACGAAAAACGGGAACCAGGACACCAGCAGCAGGCCGAGGAACGCTTTCTTGCCGAAGAAGGTGCGGATCCCGGCCGCGGCGATCACCGCCCACGCACGCCCGGTCGCCGCTCGCGAGCCGCCGTACCGGCGGTAGCCCTGATCATGAATCGGCATGGGTTCTCAGGTTCTCGAGATTCCCGTCACTCTTCACCGACCGCGTGCGCGAACACGTCCTCGAGCGTCGGGACGCTGGGGCGCAGATGGCGAACCTGTACGCGCTCGGCGGCGGCGAACGCGAAGAGGTCTCGCGCGCCGCCTTCCCCTGGCACGAACACGCGCATCACGTCTTCGTCGGTCGCGTGGCAATCGAGGCCGGCGGCGTTCAAGCGCGCGACGAATCCGTCGAGCTCGCCCGGCGGCGCCTTCACGCGCAGTTCGAAGACGCGGCCGCGAGGTTGCTTGAGCGCCTCGATCGGCCCCTGGGCGGCAATCCGGCCCTTGTCCATCACCACGACCTGATCGCAGGTGTATTCGACGTCGGGCAGGAGATGGGACGAGAGAATCAGATTCACGCCCTTGTTGTGCGCGAGATCGCGCACGAGCTCCAGCATCTCGTCGCGGCCTTTTGGATCCATCCCGTTGGTCGGCTCATCGAGAAAGAGCAGATCGGGATCGTGAACGAGCGCCTGCGCGAGCTTGATTCGCTGCTTCATGCCCGTCGAATACGTTTCCACGTTCCGATAGCGCGCTTCTCCCAGGCCGACGTAGAACAGGACTTCGTGGGCGCGCTGGATGGCGTCGACGCGCGGCAGACCCGACAGCTCGCCGCAGTAGCCGACAAACGAGACCGCGTTCATTCCCGGAATGTGGGCATCGCTCTCCGGCATGTAGCCGATGCGCGCACGGATCTCGAGCGGCGACGTCCGCACGTCGAGGCCGAGGACCCGCATCTGGCCGGTGGTCGGCGCGACGAAGCCGAGCAGCGACTTGATCATCGTGCTCTTGCCGGCGCCGTTCGGGCCCAGCAGCCCGACAGCCCCGGCGCCGAAGGAGGCGGTGACTTCGCGGAGCGCGGCGTTCGCGCCATAGGCGACGGTCACGCGATCGAGCGAGACGACGGGCGAATCAGGCATTCGTAATCGTTATACGTCGGCGCCGCGCGCGGTGTTCGCGATCGTACGCGCGGGTCTTCGAGGCGCCTCGAATCGTAGCGCACGTCGCAGGCCTGCGCTCATAAGGTGCCGCGCAAACCGAGGGCGTCGGCCTGCTCCCGGAGGAACCCGATGACGTTGGTAATGTGCTCTTCGAGCGGCAGGCCCAGCGTCTCGGCACCGCCGGTGAGGTCTTCGCGCTTGCAGCCGCGCGCGAACGCCTTGTCCTTCATCCGCTTCATGACAGATTTCGCTTCCAGGTCGAGCACGCTCTTGCTCGGCCGAACGAGCGCCGCGGCAGTGACGAAGCCCGACATCTCGTCACAGGCGAAGAGCGTCTTCTCGAGGAGGCTGTCGCGCGTCACGCCGGTGACTTCCTGCGCGTGCGAGAGAATCGCGCGGATCAGCCACTCGGGATAGCCCTTTTCCTGCAGGATCTCGCTGCCCTTCACGGGATGGTCGCCGAGCGTGGGCCACCGTTCATAGTCGAAGTCGTGGAGCAGGGCCGTCATGCCCCATCCTTCTTCATCTTCTCCGAACTTGCGCGCATAGCCGCGCACGGCCGCTTCGACGGCCAGCGCGTGTTTCAACAAACTCTCGCTCTTCGTGTACTCGTTCAGCAGAGCCCAGGCGTCCTGTCGATTCATGATAAGTTGCAGCATCTTATGTCAGCGAGCAGCCCCCAGTCACCCGCGACCGGCACGCAGCCGCTCGCTACCACGCTCGACACGGAATTCCACCGCGGTCTCGGTCTCTACGACTCGACGATGGTCGTGGTCGGCTCGATGATCGGCTCGGGGATCTTCATCGTATCGGCGGACATGTCGCGCAACATCGGAAGCCCCGGCTGGCTTCTCGCGGCCTGGCTGCTCACGGGCGTCCTCACCGTCGTCGGCGCATTGTCCTACGGCGAGCTCGCGGCCATGATGCCGCGCGCCGGCGGCCAATACGTGTATCTCCGGGAAGCGTTCTCGCCGCTCTGGGGATTTCTGTACGGCTGGACGCTGTTTCTCGTCATCCAGACCGGCACGATTGCGGCCGTATCGGTCGGGTTCGCGCGCTATTTCGGCGCGCTGGTTCCCGCGATCTCAGATACGAACTACATCATCCCGCCCATACACGTCAGCGCTGGCTACGCGCTGTCGCTGTCGACGACGCAGCTTGTCGGGATCGTGATGATTGCGCTTCTCACGTGGACCAACACGCGAGGGCTCGAATACGGAAAAATCATCCAGAACGTTTTCACCACAGCGAAAACGGGCGCGCTCATCGGCCTGATTGTGATCGGCCTGCTGCTCGGCTGGAATCATGCGGCGGTCGCCGACAATTTCGGCAATCTGTGGACGACGCGCGGCGCCGAACCGATTGTCCCCGGCCTGACGGCGCTCACGGCCTTCGGCCTGTTCGTCGCGATCTGCGTGTCCCAGACGGGCTCGCTCTTCTCCTCCGACGCGTGGAACAACATTACGTTCACCGCCGGCGAAGTGAAGGACCCGCGGCGGAATATCCCGCTGTCGCTCGCGCTCGGCACGTTCATCGTCATCGGTCTTTATCTGATGGCGAACGTCGCCTACCTGGTGACGCTGCCGTTCGCGCAGATCCAGCACGCGCCAGCCGATCGTGTCGCGACCGCGACGCTCAACGCGATTTTTCCCGGGCTCGGCGCGACGATCATGGCGATCGGCATCATGATCTCGACCTTCGGCTGTGTGAACGGGCTGATTCTCGCGGGAGCGCGCGCGTACTACGCGATGGCGCGGGACGGGCTCTTTTTCCGCCGCGTGGGGCAGCTGAACGCGGCCAGGGTGCCGGGCTGGGGCCTTCTGCTCGAAGGCGTGTGGGCGGCGTTTCTCGTGCTCCCCCGCACATACGATCCGGCGACGCACGCGTACGGGAATCTTTACAACAATCTGCTCGACTACGTCATCTCGGCGGCGTTGATCTTTTACATCCTGACGATCGCCGGCATCTTCAGGTTGCGTAAGACGCGGCCGCAGGCCGAACGACCGTATCGCGCATTCGGATATCCGGTCGTCCCGGCTCTGTATATCGCCGGCGCAGCCGCCATTCTGCTCGTGCTGTTCGTCTACAGAACGGCCACGACGTGGCCGGGCTTGATCATCGTGCTGCTCGGAGTGCCGGTCTATTTCGCGTGGAAGCCGAAACGGTCCGCCTGACGCCGAACGCGACAATGCGGGTGCACCCTCACTCCATCGACGGGTGGTAGTCGCCGCGAAGGCGCGGCGCGTGCACGTGGAGCCCGCGGCCGCGGACCGATACCTCAATTGCGTGGAGCACGCGCTCAGGGCCGGTCGGCGCGTACTCGATGACGTAGTAGTGCCCCGCTTGCGACCATATCTGATCGACGGCGCGTGTGAAATCATTTGAGTTCACGAACGCCTGTCCGCCGCTGTCGTCGATAAGGCCGCCGCCCACAAGCCGCATTCGCCCGGTCAGCCCCGAAGGATCGATCACGTAGACGCTGGTCGTGTTGTGCACCAGGATATGGAGCGCGTCGACCCAGGGCGCCCGCATCAGGTTCGCGCGAGCCGGAGGTCGGCTGAACGATGTCGAAGACGCGCGGCGAGCCGACGCAGACGATCGTGTTCCGCCCATCGTTCACGAGCGCAAGCTCGCGCGAAATGTTCGTCAGCCGTCTGAGCGCGGTGGAGAACGTCTCGTTCGCTTGCGCGACGATCGAGCCGGCACGAAATTCGTCGACCCGCGACGCGCCGACCTTCGGCTCCGACGTCAACTCCTCGTTTCGATGACTGAGTGATGTGATGCTGACGAAGTCCGGTCGGTTTGCGCGCGCGAGAAACGCTCGCGCGATCGTCTGGATGTTGGGCGTATAGATCGGGCTGACGTTGGTGTCGTCGAGCAGCACGACGACGCCGCGGTGCGCCCCGTCGTTCCCTGCCGAGACCGCGCGGACCGACTCGATCGGGACGCGCCGTCCATCTTCGCGAATCGTGAACGCATCTTTCGACAGCGTCGATACGGCACGTCCGTCATCGTCCACAACCGCAGCGGTGAGCGTCACCATCTCGCGGCCGCCGGTTTGCGAAAGTTGGCCCGGACCGTACCCCGCGATCGCGAGCATCACCGAGGCGCCGGCGAACAGTCGCGTGATCATTTGCTGAGCTCCATCGCTTTACGGACCACCGCTCTGACGCTTGCCGTCGGCCGAAAACCGTCGAGATCGGCCACGGCGACCCATTGCGCCTCGTCTGCATCCGTCGCGCAGGCGAGCGATCCACCGTCGACGCGACACAGATAATCGATGATCACGAAGTGATACTCGACGCGGCCCTCGAGGGTGCGCTGCACACGATCCAGGATCTCCACGACCGGACCAACCGTCACGTCGAGCCCGGTTTCCTCGCGGATCTCGCGGCAGAGCGCCTCTCCAAGCGTCTCCCCCAATTCGACGACGCCGCCTGGAAGGCTCCACTCGCCCTTGAGCGGCTCGTGGCCCCGCTTGATCGAGCAGCACGCGATCGCCGTCGACGACAACGCCGCCAACGCTGACGATCGGCCGATCCGGAAAGATCCTCAAATTCCCATCACCTTCACCACGACGCGCTTGCGGCGCTGTCCGTCGAATTCCGCGTAGAAGACCTGCTCCCACGGACCGAGGTCGAGCTTTCCCGCCGTGATCGGCAGGACGACCTGGTGACCCATGATCGTCCGCTTCAAATGCGCATCGGCGTTGTCCTCGCCGGTCTGATGATGACGGTAATCGCGTCCGGCCGGCGCGAGCTTCTCGAGCCACTCCTGAAAATCGTGAATCAGCCCGTCTTCCCAGTCATTCACGTAAACGCCGGACGTGATATGCATCGCCGACACGAGGACCGTGCCTTCCTTCACCGCGCTTCGTTTCACGATGTCCCCGACCTCGTCCGTGATCCGAATGAACTCCTGCCGCTGTTTCGTGTTGAACCAGAGGTACTCGGTAAAAACCGTCATAAGGCGAGCGCTGCGTCGGCATTGATGTCCATGCCGGACGTGATACCGGCGCGGAATTTCCGCAGACCGGCCGCGGCAATCATGGCCGCGTTGTCGGTGGAGAGCTGCAGGCTCGGCACGAACGTCGGCATTTCACGCCGTTCGCCTCGCGCCTTCAACTCGGCTCGAAGCCGGCTATTTGCCGAGACGCCGCCGGATATCCCGACGCTTCTGGCCTGATACCGCCGCGCGGCGTCAAACAATCGATCGATCAGATTTGCGACGACGATGCGCTGAAATGTGGCGGCGACGTCGGCGATTTCGCGCTCGGTCAGCGTGCCCTCGTGCGCGCGCACGTAACGAAGGACTGCCGTCTTGAGACCGCTGAAGCTGAAGTCCAGATCGCCCTTCAACTCCGGTGCATTGCGATCCGCATGCGTCAATCGCGTCGTCGGCAACGAGATCGCCCGATCGTTCCCCGCCGAGGCGAGGCGGTCGATGATCGGTCCGCCTGGATAGCCGAGGCCAAGCAGCTTGGCCACTTTGTCGTATGCCTCGCCCGCCGCATCGTCGCGTGTACGGCTCAACAGCTCGTAGCTACCGGGCCGTTCGACGAGATAGAGACTCGTATGTCCGCCGGACACGACGAGAACGACAGCTGGCAGCGGGATCTCGCCGTTCTGGAGGATGAGGGACTCGATGTGTCCGGCAAGGTGGTGCACGCCGATGAGCGGCACGGCGGCCGCAGCCGCGGCGGCTTTGGCGAACGCGACGCCGATGAGCAGCGATCCGACGAGACCCGGTCCCTGCGTGACGGCCACGGCGCCGAGATCCGACCATGACGCGCGGCCGTCGGCGAGTGCGCGCTCGACGACACCGCAAATATCGCGGATGTGTTGCCGTGAAGCGAGCTCGGGGACGACGCCACCCCACTCCCTGTGAATGGGAACCTGCGAGGCGACGATGTTCGAGCGGATGGCCCAGGGACGTGATGCGTCGCCGGTTTCTTCGACGACCGCAGCGGACGTCTCGTCGCAGGAGGTTTCGATTCCGAGGATCAGCATCCTACTTGCCGACGGTCACCTCTTCGAACGCTCGCTTCAGCGACTCGGTATACGGAGCGCGGAAGATGCCCTTCTCCGTGATGATTCCGGAGATGAATCGGTGCGGCGTCACGTCGAAGGCCGGATTCCATACGAGCGCGCCTTCGGGCGTGAGCTGGGCGCCGCGAACGTGGGTCACTTCCTTTGCGTTGCGCTCCTCAATCGGAATGCGCGTCCCGTCCGGCGTGCCGAGATCGATCGTCGACAGCGGCGCGGCGACGTAAAACGGGATATCATGTTCACGCGCGAGGACCGCGACGGCGTACGTGCCGATCTTGTTTGCCGTGTCGCCGTTGGCCGCGATCCGATCGGCGCCGACGACGACGAAGTTGACGCGACCCTGCGCCATCAACGCGCCGGCCATGTTGTCGGTGATCACTGTCGTTTGAATCCCATCGCGGACGAGCTCCCACGCGGTCAACCGTGCGCCCTGTAGAAACGGCCGCGTTTCATCGGCGAATACGACCACTTGCTTCCCGGCTTCGACAGCGCCGCGGATCACCCCGAGCGCGGTGCCGTAGCCGGCGGTCGCCAGGGCGCCCGCGTTGCAGTGCGTGAGGATCCGCGCGTCGGCGGGCACGACGCCGGCGCCGAATGCGCCCATCGCGCGGCAGTTCGCAATATCGTCGTCGTGGATCTGCTGCGCCTCGTTGTCGAGCCGCTCCTTGATCTGGTCGACCGACTCGCCGGCCTCCGCGGCACGTGCGAACACCTGCTTCATCCGCTCGATCGCCCAGAACAGGTTCACCGCCGTCGGCCGAGTGGCCGCCATCAACTCGCAGGTCTTATAGAATTCCGCGGCAAACTTCTGTGTGCCCGTCGCCGCGCTGTTCCGCATGCCCAGCGCGATGCCCATCGCCGCCGCCACGCCGATTGCCGGCGCACCGCGGATCACCATGGATTTGATGGCGCGCGCGACTTCAGCCGACGTTTTGCACCGGACGTAAATCTCTTCGCCGGGAAGCTTCCGCTGGTCGATCATGACGACCTCGGCGGCTTCGCGCGCTATGGTGGGAAGCATGAATCTCTGATTGTAGTCTGGCCGGCTCCGTCAGAGCAGGCGCGCGTCGAAGGGCAGCGGCAGAAGATCTTTCAGCTGATGCGTGCCTTTCTTGTCGGTGAGGTTTGCGAGCATCACTTCGATGTTGCCGCCGAACTCCCACAATATCTGGCGGCACGCGCCGCACGGCGGCGTGGGCGCCTGGGTATCGGCGACGATGGCGATACGCGTGAACAGCCGATGGCCTTCCGATATCGCCTTGAACATCGCGACGCGCTCGGCGCAGATCGTCAGGCCGTATGTCGCGTTCTCGATATTGCACCCGGTGATGACGGTGCCGTCGGCGGTCTCGAGCGCCGCGCCGACTTTGAATTTCGAGAAGGCCGCATCGGCATGCTCGCGCGCCCGACGCGCGGCTCCGACGAGGTCGACCTCTCCAGCACGATCGCGCAGACGGCGAGGGCCGATGCGGCGATCGCGGACGATGCGGCGGTCGCCTTCCGGACGGCTGGCTTTCTGCGCCCGGCGCTCGAATCCCGCGCGACGATCGGTCTCGATGCGCGCGCGGCGGTCGTCGAGCATCAACCTCGCGGGATCGGGGCGATGCACGCCGTTGACGACGTGGGTCACTTTCGCGATCTGGTACAGCCTTGCGAGCAGGCTCTGCATTTCCGCGTCGGCATGGCACGTCTCGGCGCAGGCCGCGTCGGTCCAATAGCGGACGGCGTAGAACCGCCGCGCGCGCGCCTCGTCGCGGATCATCTCGGACCGGCCGTATCCTTTTCGGAGCATCAGCGCGGAGAACTCGCGCGCGAGCATCAGAAAATCGGGCTCGTAGTGCTTGTGGACGTCGACGAGCGAGACCGACAACCGCGCGCGATCAGAGCCGCTCAACGATGGCCTCCAGGAGCCCGATGAACTCCCCACGCACGCGTCGCGTGGTTTCCAGAACTTCCGAATGATTGAGCGGCTGCGGCAGAACGCCGGCCGCCATGTTCGTGATGCACGAGATCCCGAGCACCTCGAGCCCCATGTGCCTTGCGGCGATCGCCTCAGGCACTGTCGACATGCCGACGGCATCTGCGCCGATCGCCCGCAGGTACCGGATTTCTGCCGGCGTCTCGTAGCTGGGGCCGAGCAGCGCGACATAGATGCCGTGCGGCAGGAGCAGCTTCACGCGCGCGGCCCGCCTCGATCCGCGATCTTTCGCAGGCGCGCGGAATAGACGTCGCTCATGTCCGGAAACCGCGGCCCGAAGCGATCGTCGTTCGGCCCGACCAGTGGATTGGCGCCAATGAGGTTGATGTGATCATCGATGATCATCAACGCACCCTGCGAAAACCCCGCGTTGATGCCGCCGGCGGCGTTGGTGAGGATGACCGTTTTCACTCCGAGCAGGCCGAGCACGCGAATCGCGAACGTGGTCGTCTGAAGATCGTGCCCTTCGTACGCGTGACGAGCGGCCGGCCAACGCCGCGATCGTCTTCCCTTTGGCGGTCCCCACCGCCAGCAGTCCCTCATGGCCGATGACATTCGACGCCGGCCAGTGCGGCAGATCCGCGTACCGCATCGACACGGCGCCGGTCAGCGCGTTCGCAAAATCACCGAGCCCCGAGCCGAGGACGATCCCGATCTGCGGGGGCGCGGGAACACGCGCGCGCACCGCGTCGGCGGCTTCCTTGACTCGGTCGTAATACTCCATTCAGCGCTTATTCATCACGAAGACACGAAGAACACGAAGCCCACGAAATAACGGATGTACAAAGCGTTCTTCGTGCGCTTCGTGACCTTCGTGTCTTCGTGAAAAGAAGGTCGTCATAGAAGAAATCCGGCGATCGTCGCCGTCATGAAGTTCGCCAGCGTTCCGGCGAACATCGCGCGCAGCCCGAGGCGCGCCAGATCGTGGCGGCGGTTCGGCGCCAGCGCTCCGATGCCGCCGATCTGGATGCCGATCGAGCTGAAGTTGGCGAACCCGCACAGCGCGAACGTGGCGATCGTGAACGACTTCGGATCGAGCGACGCCTTGAGCGGCCCGAGCTGCGAGTAGGCGACGAACTCGTTGAGCGCCATCCGCGTGCCGAGCAGGTTGCCGATCGTCGGCGCGTCCCGCCACGGCACGCCCATGCTCCACGCCACCGGCGCGAACACCCAGCCGAAGATCTGCTGCAGGCTCAGGTGCGCGTAGTCCGAGGATGTAGTTGACCAGCGCGATGAGCGCGAGGAACGAGATCAGCATCGCGCCGACGTTCAGCGCCAGGTGCAGTCCTTCGCCGGTGCCGCGCCCCGCGGCGTCGATGACGTTGACGTCGGTCTGCTCGATCTCCAGCTTCACCGTGCCCATCGTCTTCGGCACTTCCGGTTTCCGGCACGAGCATCTTCGCCATCATGATCGTGCCGGGCGCCGTCATGATCACCGCGGTCGAGCAGATGCTTGGCCTCGATGCCGAACAGGATGTACGCGGCCATGATGCCGCCGGAGATGTGCGCCATGCCGGACGTCATCACCGTCATCAGCTCGGACTGCGTCATCTCGGGAAGGTACGGCCGAATCGTCAGCGGCGCTTCGGTCTGCCCCATGAAGATGCTGGCCGCGACGTTGAGCGACTCGGCGCCGCTCGCCTTCATCACGCGGTGCATCAGGACCGCGAAGATGCCGCACGACGACCTGCATGACGCCGAAGTAGTAGAGGATCGCGAAGAGCGCGGCGATGAAGATGATCGTCGGCAGCACCTGAAAGGCGAAGATCACGCCGTACTGCGCGCCGGCCGGCCCGAGCGCGCCCGTCATCGCGCGGCGACCAGACGCTGCTGTCGCCGAGCGGGCCGAAGACGAAGGCGGCGCCGACGCCGGCGAAGCCGAGCAGCTTGTTGATGCCGGCGCCGAGCGTCGCGAAGACGCGCTGCCCGAGCGATGTCTTCAGCACGAGGATCGCGAAGACGATCTGCAGGCTCAATCCCCACGCGACCGTCGTCCAGTTGATCGCGCGCCGGTTGGTCGAGAAGGCGAACGCGATCGCCAGGATCACGACGGCGCCAAACAGACGGCTGAATCACTCCCGGCATCAGGCCACCTCGTCCACGATGAGCGGCGTGGCAGTCGGACACGTCTCGCCGATGCGAATGGCTCGCGCGGTCAGCGCGAGGGCGCGCTCGAGTCGATCGGGATCGCGGTAGTGCAGCTCGAGAATCGGCGTCGCCGGCGCGGACCACCGCGCCCGGTTTGGCGCGCACCATGATGCCGACGGCCGGATCGACCGTATCCTCGACGCGATCGCGGCCGGCGCCGAGCGCCACCGATGCACGGCCGACGAGCTCGGCGTCGAGGCCGCTCAGAAAGCCGTCCGACGTGGCGGCCACCACGTGCCGCTCGGGCGCGGCGGGCATGCGCGAGTAGTCGTCGACCACGCGCGGATCGCCGCCCTGCTGCTCGATGATCTGCCGGAAGCGGTCGAGACCGGCGCCCGACGCGATGCGTCGCGCGCACTCTGCGATCGGCGTCGGCGAGGGTCGTCGGCGACGCTGGCCGAGAACGAGCATCCGCGCGGCGAGCTCCATCGAGACACGTCGACGAGATCGGCGGGGCCGCCGCCCTTCAGCACGTCGAGGCACTCGATCGACCTCGAGCGCGTTGCCGACGGCGCATCCGAGCGGCGCGTCCATGGCCGTGATGACCGCCTCGGTCTTCACGCCCGACGCGTTGCCGATCGCACACCAGCGACTCGGCCAGCCGGCGCGAGTCGGCGGCGGTCTTCATGAACGCGCCGCTGCCGGTCTTGACGTCGAGCACCAGCGCGTCGATCCCTTCGGCGATCTTCTTGCTCATGATCGACGCGCTGATGAGCGGGATGCTCTCGACCGTGCCGGTGACGTCGCGCAGCGCGTACAGCTTCTTGTCCGCCGGGCGCGATCTGCGCCGTCTGGCCGATCATCGCGCAGCCGACGGCTCGCGAGCGCCGCCTTCATCTCGTCGAGCGACAGGTTGACGCGAAAGCCCGGAATCGATTCGAGCTTGTCGAGCGTGCCCGCCGGTGTGGCCCAGGCCGCGGCCCGACATCATCGGCACGGACACGCCGCACGCCGCCGCAAGCGGCGCGAGGATGAGCGACGTCTTGTCGCCGACGCCGCCGGTGCTGTGCTTGTCGACTTTGACGCCGGGCATGTCGGACAGGTCGACACGGACGCCGGAGTGCACCATGGCGTCGGTCAGCCACGCGGTCTCCTCGGCCGTCATCCCGCGCAGGACGATCGCCATCAGCAGCGCAGACGCCTGATAATCGGGCAGCGTTCCGTCCGTGACGCCCGGCGACGAAGAAGCCGATCTCCTCGCGGGCAAGGCTCCCGCCATCCCGCTTTTTCTGAATGAGGTCGACTGCGCGCATGTTGCGGCCGGCAGTATACTTCGAGAGTCCATGTCCCAGGTGTCCGAGCGCTCCCCGGATAGAGCTGGGGGCGCGGCAATTGGCGCGCGCGATTGCTGCAGCCATACGAGCATTGGCCGCGGCTCGCCGCTTCCCCGCGCGATCGTCGTCGGCGTCGCGTCGTTTTGCGGCCCGCTGCGCCGCAGCACGCCGCCGCGGCGTGGGAGCCGCGCGACGAATCGCTGATGGCCGCCGACGGCACGACGCCGCTTGCTCCTGAAGATTCCGCGCGACTCATTGATTTCGCTCGCGCGTGCAAAGCCGCAGCTCGCGCGGTCGTCCTTTACCCGGACGGCCATCCCGCCATTGCCGCAACCCTCGGCCGGATTGTTCAAGTCACCTCGCCGCCGCATCTCGTGAGCGATTTGAAGGTCACAGTGCTGCCGGACGGGCTGCTGCTCGACGGTCGTGCGCCGGCGCGCAGCGATGCGGCCGTGGACGAGCTCGCGGCGCTGCTCCATACGCACTTGATCGGCGAGCTGGTGATTCGTCCTGGCGGCGCCGCGGAAGCGTGGCGCCAGTTCCTCCTGCTCCTCGGGCGCACGCCCGAGTCGATTCGGACCGAAGGGGGTATCGCGCGCGTGTGGGCGACGCTGGCCGGGCAGCACATCGAGCTCCGCGAGATCGATTACGCCGAAGTGCTGCGCGAGCGCGCCCACGGCGAGTCGGCGGCGTGGGAACGCGTCATCCTCAGCTGCCTGCAGGGCGACGCCGTCGACCTCACCGACGAGGCGATCCGGGAATTGCTCGGCGTCGCCGGCGATCCCGCGCGGCTCGCGGAGCTGATGGCGACGCTCGACAGCACGCGCCGAGCCGGCGGCGCGGCATCCCGGCGAAAACCGCAGCCGTGATGCGCATGCTCAAGACGATCGTCGAGGCGATCCGTCAACGCGCGCCAGATCGTCTGGACCCGACGCTGCGCAACATCGCCGGCGCCGTCGGGCAGCTCTCGCCGGACGTGCTCATGGGTTTGCTCACGCATCCCGGCGAGGCCGGCGAGCCGCCCGATCTGATGAATGCCGTCGTCAGCCGGATGAGCGAACGGCACCATCGCGAATTTCGTGGCGAAGAACGTCGTCGCCGAAAGCAGCGCGACCGACCGCCTCGCGCAGGCATTTCAAACGCTCGTCCGCGAAGACGATCAACGCCAACGGCTGCTCGCGCTCGCCAAAGAAGACGTGGCGGCATCGCCGCTCGGAAATACCGAAGGCTTCGAGACGGTATGGGATCACGTCGCCGAGAAGCTGCTCACGTCCTACTCGGACGAAACGTTCGTCTCGGAGGCGTACGGACGCGAGCTGTCGGGTGCGCGAACGCAGGCGATCGCGGTCGAGCAGGTCAGCGACGATCCGCCGGACCGCGTGGGCGCATGGCTCAGCACGGTCGCGACGAGCGCGCTCCGCTCGCTCGATCTCACGCTGCTGCTCGACCTCCTGCGCATCGAGGAGGACGAAGAGCGCTGGGGCGAGCTGATGTCGCCGATCGTCGCGCTCCTCGAAGACCTGCTGCTTGTCGGCGACTTCGACGCGGCGGTGCAGCTGATCGAAGTCATCGCGCGCGAGGCGGCGCCCGGCGGCACGAAGGCACGCCGGCAGCACGCGATGATCGCCATCGACATGCTCGTCGCCGGTCCGATGATGCGCCACATCGTCGACGCACCTCGGCTCGATCGACGACGCGCAGTTCGAGCGGGTGAAGGCGATGTGCGTGTCGCTCGGCGAGGTGCTGGTGCGGCCGCTCGCCGAGGCGCTGTCGGTCGAAGACCGTCCGCGCCCGCAGCAGCGTCTGACCGCCGATCCTGCTGTCGTTCGGAAACGTCGGCCGGCGCACCGTCGAGCGCCTGAAGACGTCGCCGAACCCGGCCGTGCGGCGCACCGCCATCCACCTGATGCGCGAGTTCGGCGGCAGCGACGCGCTGCCGGACCTCACCGAGCTCCTCGACGACAACGAGCCGCAGATTCAGCGCGAGGCCGTCCGCGCCATCCTGAGCATCGGCACCGATGAGCGCGTATCGAGGTGCTGCAGCAGGCGCTCGCGAGCGGCACCGCGGCGACTCGCGACGCCATCATGCGGTCGCTCAGCACGATGCGCGACGAGCGCGCGACGCCGCTCTTCGCCTACATCCTGCGGCACGTCGACCATCGCGGCACGCTGGAACGGCGTCTATCTCCGCGCGATCGAGTCGCTCGGCGCGCTCCGCGATCCCGCAGCCGTCGCCCCGCTGACCGAAGCGCTCTACAAAGGCGAGTGGTGGGCGCCGCGGCGGACGAAGACGCTTGCGCACGCCGCCGCAGCGGCGCTGGCGCGCATCGGCACGCCGGACGCGTTCGCCGTGCTCGACGAAGCCGCCCGCAGCCGAGCGCGCGGTGTCCGCGCGATCGCGCGCGCTCACGCGGCCGCGACGCGCCGTCACCAGGCGTCGCACGCCCGGGAGACGAGCATGACCGCGCCGCGTTTTCAGCTCGCCGACGAACTGCTCCGGCGCTTCGCGGCGGCGCTCCGCTCGGCGCAGCTGTACTCGAAAGGCCATCCGATCATCGCGCGGCAACCTCGAGTCGCTCTCCGCCGCCGTGCAGCTGCTCCACAGCCTCGAGCGCTCGATCGTGATCGGCATCGTCGGCGACGAAGTGATCGTCGACGACATGCCGGTGGCGAAGGCGGACACGCTCGGCCCGCTCATGCGCCGGCTGCAGCAGTCCGGCGTCGAGCGCATCACCATCGATCGCGGCGTGACGCTCGAGGAGCTCGGGCAGTTCGTCGACGCGGTCAGTGCCGCCGAACGGCACGAGGCACGGCACGGCGTCCGCTGCCGGCGCTGCCGCACATCCGCGTCGGACGCGTCACCGTCGAGCAGCGCGTCGAGGGCAGCCTCGCCGACATGGCGCGCGATCAAGCGGCTCTACGACGACGCGGTGTCGGCGTCGCGAGCGATCTCTGGGACGGCGCGCAGACGGAGGATCAGCCCGACGCGACGATGGCGCGGACGATGATCGACGGCCTCGCGCAGGCGGTCGCGCAGAACCGCACGGCGCTCCTCGCGCTGACCACGCTCAAGAACTACGACAACTACACGTTCACGCACATGGTGAACGTGTCGATCCTCACGATGGGCCAGGCGCGCGGCCTCGGCATCGACGGACCGCTGCTGCGCGAGTTCGGGCTGGCGGCGCTGATGCACGACATCGGCAAGGTGCGAACGCCGCTCGAAATCCTGAACAAGCCGGACAAGCTCACCGACCGACGAGTTCGCGATCATGAAGCGGCACACCGTCGACGGCGCCGAGATCCTGCGCCGGACGCCGGAGATGCCCGACGCTCGCGCCGGTCGTCGCGTTCGAGCACCATCTGCGGCTCGACGGCAGCGGCTATCCCGACGGCGTGCGCGCGACCGAACGCTGAACCTCGGCACGATGCTGTGCAGCATCGCCGACGTGTACGACGCGATGCGATCGCAGCGCCAGTACCAGCAGGCGTTTCCGACCGACCGCATCCTCGAGGTGCTGAAGCGCAACGACGGCAAGCAGTTCGATCAGCATCTGGTCCGGCGGTTCGTGCAGCTGATCGGCATCTATCCGGCCGGCAACCTCGTGCGCCTGAACACGGGCGAGATCGCCGTCGTGCTGAAGGTCTACGCGCCGGATCCGTATCGTCCGCAGGTGCGGGTGCTCTTCGGCCGCGACGGCCGCCGCCTCGATTTGCCGTACGACATCAACCTCTGGGACGCGACCGACGACGGCGCGGACAGCCGTCGTCGGTCGTCGCGCCGCTCGATCCCGCCGATTACGGCATCGACCCGCTGACGCTGATGTCGTGAGACACGGCGACGGCGTGGACCGACGCGCGTGCTGTCGATCGTGCGCCGCATTCCGCCGGGCCGCGTCGCCACCTACGGCGATGTCGCCGCGCTCGCCGGACGGCCGCGCGCGGCGCGCGCCGTCGGCAACATCATGCGCGGACTGCGGGCGCCCCGACGTCCCGTGTCACCGCGTGATCGCGCGGACGGGCGCCTCGGCGGGTACGGCGGCAACGAGCTGCTCAAGCGCGCGCTGCTCGTGGCCGAAGGGCGTGACGGTGGCCGGGTCGCGCATCCGCGATCTGGCGCGCGTCCGGTGGCACGGCAGCGCCGCTGACCTGCGGTTGCGAACCTTCGGCCTGCTTTTTCTCGTATCTGCTAACGTGACGCCGCCAGGCAACGCCAGCCAACCCCTTTCCCGTCTAAAGGATCGACGGACGCGAGGACGCAGAGCTGGTCGCGCGCTGCCGGGCGGGAGACGTGGAGGCTTCGAGACGGTTTACCAGCAGCACGCGCCGCGGATCTACGCGCTGGCGACGCCGAATGGCCGGGTCGCCGGACGAGGGCGAGGACCTGCTGCAGGAGATTTTTCTGCAGGCCTACCGGAAGCTGGCGAGCTTCAAAGGCGACTCGGCGCTCGGCACGTGGCTCTACCGGCTGGCCGTGAACCATTGCCTCGATTTCGTGCGGAGCCGGCAGGCGAAGATGAGCAAGGCTGACCGAGACGCTCGACGCCGACACATCGGCGCCAGCCGGTCGCGCGCCGCGAAACGCCGGTCGCGCGAATCGATCTGGAGCGCGCGCTCGAGCGGCTGCCCGACGGCTGCCGCGAAGCGTTCGTGCTGCACGACGTCGAAGGGTACGATCATCGCGGAAGTCGCCGAGATGCTCGGCATCGCGGAAGGCACGTCGAAGTCGCAGGTGTTCAAGGCGCGCATGAAGCTGCGCGGCCTGTTGCGGCGACGCGTAACGTCGTGGCGTCCGGCATCGCGGCCGGACGATGGTTTATGCATCCGAACGAACTCGTCATCAACGACTACGTCGACAACGCGCTCGCCGCGGCCGAGCGCGCCGAGGTCGAGCGGCACCTTGACGGCTGCGACGCGTGCCGCGCGCTCGTCGACGATCTGCGCGAGATCGCGCGCGTGGCGACCGGACGCTCGAGCCGCTCGATCCGCCCGTCGCGCGTGTGGCCGCGAATCGAGAGGGCGATTCGGCGACAACGCCGCGCCGGGCAGCCGAGCGCCGATCGCTGGTACCTGGAGAGTGGCTCGCGGCGGCCGCAGTGCTCGCGCTGGCGACCGATTGTCGGACTGCGTCTCGGTCCGCTCTCGCGGCACGCGCTGCGCGCGCCGCGCGAGCGTCCTCGGACACGCCGCGGCCGCACCGGCAGCGGCCGCGCGAGGCGCCGATACGGCGCAGTCCGTCGAGACCGAGCTGCGGCAGGCCGAGGAACACTACGACAAGGCGATCACTGGCCTCGAGCAGATCGCGAACGCCAATCAGAGCGCGTTCGACCCAGGCACCGCGGCGACGCTGCAGAAGAACCTCGCGGTGATCGATCAGGCCATCAGCGAAAGCCGCGCCGCGGTGCACGCGCAGCCGAACTCGCGAGCCGGCGCAGCAGAGCCTGCTCGAGAACTTCAGGACGAAGATTGCCGTCCTGCAGGATACGGTGGCGCTCATCAACGAAATGCGCAAAGGCAACGAGGCGGGGGCGGCGCGGATCGTCTCCGGACTCAAGGAAAAGGGCGACTGACATGCGACTCTCATTCTCGTTCGTCGCGGCGGCACTGGCATGCGGCGTCGGCGGTCGGCCGGCGCGCAGGACATCGACCGCCGCCGTCGCGCGCGCGCGCGAAGGTCAAGTGAAGTCGCGGGAGCGCGTCCGCGGCTATCAGGGACGCGGCGCCGGAACAGACCGAGCGCTTCTCGCGGAAAGTCCGGCTCGGGCGCGACGGCCGCGTCAGCATCTCGAACATCTCCGGCGACATCACCGTCACCGGCGGATCGGGCGACGAGGTGTCGATCGAGGCGGTGAAGCGCACGCGCGGCGATCGCGGCGAGCTCGCCCGCGTCGAGATCGTCGTCGAAGATCGTGCCGGCCACGTGGACGTCCGCACGAATCACACGGGCCGCAACGATCATGTCGTCGGTCGACTACACGGTCACGGTGCCGGCGCGGCGAGCGTCGATATCTGCGTCGGTGTCGGGCAGCGTGAAGTGTCGAGCGTGAAGGGCGCCGTGCGCGCGAACAGCGTCAGCGGCGACGTCACCGCAACCGACACGCCGAAGCTCGAATCGGCCAAGAGCATGTCGGGCAACGTGTCAGTCAGCGGCATCTCGACCGACGGCGACGTGAACGCGGCAGCGTCAGCGGCAACGTCACGTCAAGGGCGTCAAGGCGCGCGGCTCGACGCTCGGCTCGGTGAGCGGCGATGTGCTCATCAATGACGCGACGTGCGATCGTCTGACGGCGAAGTCGGTGAGCGGCAGCGATCGAATACGGCGGCACGATCGCGAAGGGCGGCGTGTACGAGATCAACTCGCATTCGGGAGCCGTGCGGCTCACGCTGACGAACCCGGCCGGGTTCTTCCTGAATGCGAACAGCTTCAGCGGATCGATCCGCACGGACCTGCCGATGACGATTGGCGGCGACTCCGGCCGAGAGCGACTCGTCGCGTCGCCGGAGCGGTTTGAACCAGCACGACATCCGCGGCGTCTATGGCGACGGCAGCGCCACGCTCACGCTTCGGACCTTCAGCGGCAGCATCGTGATCGAGAAGCGATAGCGGTCGGCCGTTCCGGGCGTTGCAGGAAATCGATACACGCACTGGAATCGGTGTCCGCTCGATCGCGCCGCTCTTCACCGTCAAAATTCCTCGCAATTGCTATCTCATGTGTGGCATCTGCGCTTGCTCCGATCGAGCGCAGAAGAAGACCTATAATGAGACTGACGAGCTCATCTATAGGCCGTCTTCCGTGGAGGGCAGGATGAAACGACTGGTTCTCGTGGGACCTTGATCGGCGCGCTCGGCGCCGCGACCGCATTCGCGCAGTCGAGCAGCAGGGCACGACGCTCGGCACCGGTGCATCTCACGCACACCGTGATGGCCGACGGCAAGCCGCTCGCCGCCGGAACCTATCAGTCGTGCGCCTGAGCAGCGACGAGCCGAAGCCGGCGGTCGGCCAGAATCCTGAAGCCGAGAAATACGTCGAGTTCATGAAAGGCGGCAAGGTCGCGGGCCGCGAAGTCGCGACGGTGATTGGCGCCGAGGACATCGGCAAGATCGCCAAGGGCAAGAAGCCGCACGCCAACAGTTCGTCGGTCGAGACGCTGAAAGGCGGCGATTTCGTCCGCGTCGTGGATCAACAAGGGCGGCACCAACTACCTGATCAACATGCCGCCGCAGGACAAAGGCAAGGGCTAAAGGCCCTCGTCACACCGCCATCACATCGAACTGCTCGTGATGCAGATGGACGTCCGGCTTGACCGTGACGTCCTTCCCGAGCGACTGCCGCAGGTCCTTCAGCACCGCGCTCTCTTCTTCCTTCAGCGCGCGCGCGATGTCGGGGTTCACCCGCAGCAGCAGCCGGTGGCCGTTCAGATCGGGCCCGACCTTCTTCACCTCGCTCAGAATCTCGTAGCAGATCGTCGAGCTCGACTTGATGACGCCGGTGCCCGAGCAATACGGGCACGGCTCGGTCAGCACGCGCTCGAGGCTCTGCTTCACGCGCTTGCGCGTGATGATGACCAGCCCGAAGTCCGAGACCTGCGAGCGCCTTCGACGGCGACCGGTCCTTCTTCAGCTCCAGCTCCACCGCCTGGAAGACCTTCTGGCGGTTCTTCTTCTCCTCCATGTCGATGAAGTCGAGCACGATGATGCCGCCGAGATCGCGCAGCCGGACCTGGCGGACGATCTCCTTCACCGCTTCGAGGTTCGTCTTGACGATCGTGTCCTCGAGCCGGCCCGCCGATTTCTTGCCGACGTAGCGGCCGGTGTTGACGTCGATCGCGACGAGCGCCTCGGTCTGGTTGATGACGATCGAGCCGCCCGACTTCAGCCACACCTTGCTCTTGAGCGCCTTGTCGATCTCGGCCTGGACGCCGTACTCGTCGAAGATCGGATACGGCTTCGCGTAGAGCTTCACCCGCGGCGCGAGCGTCGGCATGATCCGCTCGACGAGCTCCACGCACGCGCCGGTACTCCTGCTCGTTGTCGATGCGGATGGCCTGGAAATCCTCGGTCAGCAGGTCGCGCAGCAGCTTGCCGACGAGGCTCTGCTCGCGGTAGATGACCGCCGGCGCGCGCGACGATTCGGTGCGCTGCCGCATCTCGGTCCAGATCTTGTGGAACGCGTCGAGGTCGGCGACGATGTCTTCCTTCGGACGGCCGGCGGCGGCCGTGCGGATGATGACGCCGCCGGTGAAGCCGTGCGCCTCGCGAAACTCGCGGACGATGCCGCGCAGCCGGCTGCGCTCGTCGCGCGATTCGATCTTGCGGGAGACGCCGACGTGGTCGACCGTCGGCATGAACACGAGGAACCGGCCGGCCATCGTCACGTGCGAGGTCAGGCGCGCGCCCTTGGTGCCGAGCGGCTCCTTGACGACCTGGACGATGATCTCCTGGCCTTCTTTCAGCAGCTCTTCGATCTTCGGCTGCGGCTTGTCGCGATCGCGGCATCCTTGCCGCGCGCCGCCGCCGGCCGTCGTCGCCTTCGTCGTCGTCGCCGCCTTCGAGCTTGTCGAACTCCTCCATGCGTGTCGATCACGTCGGCGACGTAGAGGAAGCCGTCGCGCTCGAGGCCGATGTCGATGAACGAGGACTGCATGCCGGGCAGCACTTTCGAGACCCGGCCCTTGTAGACGTTGCCGACGACGCCGCGCTGCCGCTCGCGCTCGACGAAGATTTCGGCGACGAGATCGTCTTCGAGAATGGCCACCATCGTCTCGTGGCCATTGGTGGAGATGATCATCTCCTTGGTCATGCCTCAGAATCCCCCAAGGCGCGTCAGCTATCTGGTGATCGAGTGATCGGGTGATCGCGCGATTGATTGCCCGATCGGGACCATCAATCACCAGATCTCCAATCACCAGATCACCAGATTGAGCGTGCCCGTCGCCTCAATTGGTGAATCTGCGCATGCGGACGTTCAGCACGAGCCCGAATCCGGCGAGCGTGGCGATCATCGACGATCCGCCGTAGCTCATGAACGGCAGCGTGATGCCCTTGACGGGCGCCAGGCCGGCCGACATCGTGATGTTGTACATCACCTGGAACGTGAAGCTCGCGAGCACGCCGAGCACGAGGTAGGAGCCGAGCCGATCTTTGGCCAGGCGGGCCGCCTCGAGCGCGCGCAGAATCACAAACAAATACAGGCCGAGCGCCACCAGGACGCCGGCGAATCCCTGCTCCTCGGCCAGCACCGAGAAGATGAAATCGTTGTGGGCCACGGGCAGGAAACGCAACTGACCCTGCGTTCCGTTCTTGAAACCCTTTCCCGTGAGGCCGCCCGAACCGACGGTGATGCGGGCCTGAATCTGCTGGTATCCGGCCCCTTTCGCATCCTGCGTCGGATCGAAGAAGGTCGAGATACGCGACTTCTGATAGTCCTTCAGCGCGAATTTCCACGCGAGCGGCGCTGCCAGCACGAAACAGAGGGCGAGCATCCCGAGAATGCGCATCGGCATGCCGGCGAGATAAGCCACGGCGAGGAACACCGGCAGCAGCGTGACGGCCGTGCCGAGATCGGGCTCTTTCGCGATGAGGGCGAGCGGCAGAAGCGTGAGCGAGCCGGCGATGATGAGATCGGTCCACGTGGGCGTGCCGCGGTTGTCGCCGAAAAACTTGGCCAGCACGAGCGCGACGCCAATCTTCGCAAATTCCGACGGCTGCAGGTTGAATGATCGCAGCGCGATCCAGCGGCGCGCGCCCATCTGCACCGCCCCGAAGAACATCACGTAGAGCAGCGCCGCGAGAAGCGCCAGGTAAATCAAATGCGACTTGTCGGTGAACGCGCGGTAGTCGAGCGTGACCGCCGCGACCATCACGGCAAGCCCGAGCACGATGCCATACAGCTGCGTCACGTACAGGCGCGACGGCCCGCGGGCCGGATCGAAGGTCGTGCTGTAGATCATCGCGACGCCGAGCGCGCACAGTGCGAGGATGGCGGCGACGAGCGCCCAGTCGATGTGATGATAGAGACGCCGCTCGAACATATTTACTCTGCGGCGGGGCCCCACCCCCGCCGCCTGTGCCTTCGCGGGCTTCGCCCGCTCGGCTTTGGTTCCCGCAACTATCCGCTTTCAGCGCAGGACTCAGTCCTGCCCTCCGGTCACCGCCGCTTTCGGCGGCGTGGCCGGCTTCGCGACGGGCGCCGGCGCGATCGTATCGCCAGCTTTCACCGGCGGCGCGGGCAGCGGGCGCGATTCCTTCTTCGCGAAGAACGTATCCAGCACGTGGCGCGCGATCGGCGCAGCCGTTGTGCCGCCGTGGCCTCCATGCTCGACCATTACGGCTCCGGCAATCTGCGGATTGTCGCGCGGGGCGAAGAACACGAACCAGCCGTTGTCGCGCAGGTCTTTCTCGGTCTTACCCTTTGCCGCCTTCGCGCCCTCATTCGAAATCACCTGCGCCGTGCCCGTCTTGCCGGAGACGTCATAGCCCGGCATGCGCGCACGGCCACCGGTTCCCGCACCGTTGACGACGAGCCAGAGACCGTCGCGGATCGCCTCAATCGTGTCCGGCTTCAAGGTGACCTGCGACTTCGGCGGCGGCGGCGGCGCCGCTTTCCAGCCGGAGCCGTCGTCCATCGCCCTCAAGAGGTGCGGCGTCACGCGCGTGCCGCCGTTGGCGAGCGCCGAGATGTAGACGGCCTCTGAGATCGGGGTCAGCGCGACCGCGCCCTGACCGATCGACACCGAGATGGTCTCGCCTGCGTACCACTTCTCGTGATTCTTCGTCGTCGCCCGCTTCCACTCGGGCGAGGGGACGAGTCCCTGCAGCTCGTTCGGCAGATCGATGCCCGTCTTCTCACCGAGGCCGAGCAGCGTCGCCCACTTATGAATCTTGTCTATGCCGACCATGTTCCCGATGGTGTAGAAGTAGACGTTACACGAGTGCTCGATCGCGTGGCGCAGGTCCATGACGCCGTGACCGCGCCCGTTCGGCAGCGAACAGGCGAAGCTGCGGCCGTAGAACACCGCGTGGCCCGGACAATTGACTTTGAAGTCCGGCGTGATGAGCCCTTCTTCGAGCGCCGCGGCGGCGACCGCCATTTTGAACGTCGAGCCGGCGGGATAGCGTCCCTGGATGGCCCGGTCCTGGAGCGGGTGCAGGTTGTCCGTGTTCAGCGAGGCCCACGTCGCGCGGTCGATTCCCGCGGCGAACGCATTCGGGTTATAGGCCGGGACGCTGGTAAACGCGAGTATCTCGCCATTGTGCGGATCGAGCATCACGGCCGCGCCGTTGTAGCCGGAAATGCGAAAGCCGTCCTCGAGCGCGCGCTGCAGATCGAGGTCCAATGTGAGCTGCAGCCGCTTGCCCTCGGTCGGCGGATCCTCCTCGAGCGTCCGGATCTCGCGGCCGACGCTGTTGACGACGACGCGCTTCGCGCCCTCCTCGCCCATCAACATCGCGTTGTAAATCTTCTCGACGCCCGCCTGTCCGACGATGTCGCCGCTCTTCAGCTGATCATCGTCGGCCACCTGCGAGTCGTTCACTTCACCCACATATCCGAACAGATGCGCCGCCATTGTTTGCGGATAGCGCCGCGTCGGCACCGGCTCGACGAGGACGTCGGGCAACTCGAAGTCGAGTTTGCGCGCGGTGACGGCGGCCACCTGCGCGAGCGACGCGTCGCCGACGATCGTAATCGGACGATACGTCGGTTCGCGGCGATGCCGGTCGACGATCAGACGCACCGAGCTCTCGTCGACGCCGAGCACAGCCGCCAGAAGTCGAATCGTGCGGTTGATGTCCTTCGTGTGCTCGCGGACGATCGAAATGCTGTACGAATTCCGGTTCTCGACGAGCACCTGTCCGTTGCGGTCGAAGATGATCCCTCGGGGCGCGCGCAGCGCGAGCGTCCGCTGATGATTGTTCTCCGCGAGCTCTTCGAATTTCGCGTTCTGCACGACCTGCAGCACCCAGAACGTCACCGCCATGACGGAAAAGATCACGACGACGATGTACTGCAGCACCGACAGGCGCATGCCGATGCGGCGACGGTCTTCGTGGTGCGCGTTCGACATCCTGCTGCCTTCTACCCTTTTCCTTCCACTTCCGAGTTCTCAGTTCTAACTTCTAAGTTCTACCTTCTAACTTTTAGCTCTACTTCTACCTTCTAATCCTATTCCTCCCGGCGCCCTGCCGATCGGGTGCGCCAGGCAGCAGCTCAGCCACTTGAAACGCGATGACGCCGATGACGGCGTTGCCCGCCGCCTGCCCGGCGACGACCTTCATGAGATCGTACGGCGCGCCGAAATGCCGCATGTCCAGCAGGACGTAGAGTCCCATGAAGACGACCGCGTGCAGCACCGTCGCGCCGAAAAAAACGACGAACCGCGGCAGCGGCTGCGCGACGATGAACTGCGTGCCGATGATCCCGGCGAGGAAGCCGACGATCGTCTTCGCCAGCCCGCCGATGCCGATCACGGGGCTCGCGACGAGCGCGTCCTGGATCAGGCCCGCCGCCGTCCCGCAGAAGAGGCCGGTGACCGGACCGGACGACAGCGCCACATAGACCACGGCGACGAGGACGAGGTCGACGACAACCGGACCCCGAAAAACGTAGCGAGCGAGCGTGGTCTGCAGCGCGAGAGCGAGGGCAATCGCAAGAATCACCCCGGCCGCTTTCACTCGCTGCCCCCCGTGCGTGCGTCGTGCGCCGGCGTCGGCGTGAGCACGACGAGGACGTCCTCGAGCCGCGAGAAATCGACGGCGGGTCGGACCATGATTCGCTTGTACGCCGGCCCCGTCTTCTCGACGGTGTCGATCCGTCCGACAACGAATCCTTTCGGAAAGATGCCTTCGATGCCGGACGTGACCACGACGTCGCCCACGACGACGTCCGCGGTCTCGGCCACGTAATCCATGCGCAGCAGATTGTCGCTGCCGCCGATGACGACGCCCTGCGCCCGCGAGCGTTCGATCAATACGCCCGCCGCCGCGTTCCGATCGACGAGCAGCTGCACCTTGGCCGCGAGGGCGCTGGGCACGACAACGCGGCCGACGACGCCGGCCGGCGCGATCACCGCCATGTCGGGCCGCAGACCGTCGCGCGTGCCTTTGTCGATGGTGAACGTCCGGAAATCGGGCGTGGCGGCGGCGCCGATGATTCTCGCGGCGGTGGTGCGGACATCGGTATGGTCGCGCAGCTCCAGCAGTTGTTCCAGGGTGCGGGTCTGCGCCGCCAGCGCGCGCTGCTGCTGAAGCTCGACCTCGACGTCGGCCAGGCGCCGCTTGAGATCATCGTTCTCCGCCTTCGCGGAGCGAAGCCCTATGTAGCCGCTCCACACGTGTCGCACACCGTTGACCGCGGACGAGGAGGCGCGCTGCACTTCGGCGAAAAGACCGAAGGTCACGGCTTCGAGAACCGGCACACCGCCTTTCGAACTGATCTGGGCAGAAATCAGCAGGATGTGTCCGAGCATCACCGCCAGGAAAAGCGAGCCGGTGCGTTGCCGAATATCGAGGACCGCCACCCCTTACCCCAGCTGCTTTTCATCACGAAGGCACGAACGGTACGATGGCTTTTCGGATATCGGCCAAACGGTCCCCGTGACCTTCGTCAACTTCGTGATCTTCGTGACTTCGTGATTCATGCCGCTCAATCAATCGAGATTTTCCGCAGCAGATTGAAATCCGACAGCATCTTTCCGGCGCCGAGCACGACCGACGACAGCGGATCTTCGGCCATCGCCAGCGGCAGACCGGTTTCCTCGCGCAGCCGTTTGTCGAGGTTCTTCAGCAGCGATCCGCCCCCGGTGAGCACGATGCCGCGATCGACGATGTCCGCCGACAGTTCGGGCGGCGTGCGCTCGAGCGCGACGCGGACCGCGTCGACGATCACGTTCACCGTTTCGGCGAGCGCTTCCCGGATCTCTTCGTCGCTGATCGTGATGGTCTTCGGCACGCCTTCGATCAAATGCCGACCCTTGATCTCCATCGTCATCTTCTCGTCGAGTGGAAACGCGGAGCCGACCTCCATCTTGATGGCTTCGGCCGTCCGCTCGCCGATGAGCAGGTTGTACTGCTTCTTGATGTACTGGATGATCGCCTCGTCCATCTCGTTGCCGGCCACACGGACGGCCTTGCTGTAGACGATACCGGCGAGCGAGATGACGGCGATGTCGGTCGTTCCGCCGCCGATGTCGACAATCATGTTGCCGGACGGCTCGGTGATGGGCATGCCCGCGCCGATCGCCGCAGCCATCGCTTCCTCGACCAGGTGAACTTCGCTCGCCTTCGCGCGATACGCGCTGTCCTTCACCGCCCGCTTTTCGACCTGGGTGATTTCCGAGGGCACGCCGATGACGATCCGCGGCCGTACCCAGACGTTGCGGTTGTGGGCCTTCTTGATGAAGTAGGTGAGCATCTTCTCGGTGACTTCGAAGTCGGCGATGACGCCATCCTTCATCGGCTTGATCGCCACGATATTGCCGGGCGTGCGGCCGAGCATGTCCTTGGCGTCCTTGCCCACCGCCTCGACCCGGCCGTTCACCTTGTTGATGGCGACAATCGACGGTTCGTTGACGACGATGCCTTTGCCGCGGGCGTACACGCAGGTGTTGGCGGTGCCGAGATCGATGGCGAGGTCACTCGAGAACAGCGACAACATTGAGCGAAGACTCAACGGGAGCTCCTTCGGAGGCAGTTCACAGATGACAGTGTCCGGTTGGCAGTCGGAGGTGCAACGGGGCGGTGCGCAGTATGGTGCAACTGTGTGAACTTGGCCTGCGAACTGTCAACTGCCGTCGATCAGTTATCGGCTGGAGCGACGGCGGCCTGAATACCGTTCTTGCCGGAATCCTTGACCTGATACATCGCCTTGTCGGCCGCTTGCACCAGCTCTTCCGCCGACGCGGCGACATCGGGCAGCGTCGCGACGCCGACCGAGGCCGTGAGATGGATATCCAGGTTGTCGCCCCTCAAAAACCTGTGCGCGGCAATCCGGTCGCGAATGCGCTCGCCGACCGCGAACGCGCCCTCCCCGCCCGTGTCTGGCAGGATGAGCGCAAACTCGTCCCCGCCAAACCGCGCCACGACGTCGGTCTCGCGGGCGCTCCCGCGAATCACTGCGGCAGCCTCGACGAGCGCACGGCTCCCGAAGAGATGCCCGTGCACATCGTTGACGCCTTTGAACCCATCGAGGTCGATAAACAACAGCGACAGCGGCCGGCCGCTCCGCGATGCACGCTTCGTTTCACGGCGAAGCACCAGGTTGAGATATCGCGAGTTGTAGAGGTGCGTGAGGTCGTCGGTCACAGAGAGCGCTTCAGCACGCTTCAGCAGCAGCGCGTTGTCGAGGGCGACCGACGCCGGCTCGAGGAGAATCCGCACGGCGCGGAGCATGCTCGGCGCGAGCCTGGGCTCGCGCGCCGACAATGCGCGGTCGAGGCCGATGAGCGCGCCGACCCGCCGCCCGCGGCAGCTCAGCGGAAACGCCATCACGGCGCCAACGGCGTCGTTTTGCAGCCGTGAATCGCGCCTGAGATCCGCGGACACGAACTCCTGACCTTTCTGCATCACGACAGCGGCGATCGCATACACCGCCGGGCCCATGTCCGGCATCAGTCCGCGATCGGCGAGGACAGAGAGCTGTCCGGAAAGATCCGACGACACCACCGCCCAGCACGGCGCGGGAATCCAGGTCGCCGCACGTTCCACGAGGAGGTCGCCGATCTTGGGTGGTTCGAGCGTCGTGTTGATCGCGCGGACGATGTCGAGGAGTGCGTCGCGGCGCTCGACGCGGCCACGCAAGGCGCGCTGAAAGACGCGAAGCTTCGTTGCGAGATCGAGGCCCGGCGTGTTGAGGGATATCTCCGTCGCGCGACGCAGCTTCGATCCGCTCTTCCCCGGCGACCCGACGGCTCGGTATAAGGCGACAGGCGTACGCTCGCGATCGGAAACCGACCGCCGGACGCTCGTCGCTCGGCTCGTTGGTGACATGACGGTAAGTTCTTCTATGCCCTGCAAATATACCATACGGCCGGCGGTAACTGCTTGCCACTCCGTGAGTTCATGGCATACGATGGAAGTTTCCAAAGGTGCGCCAATGACGATGCTCGATCGGATGCGCCGCCACCGGAACTGGCTGAAGTGGAGCCTCGGGCTGGTGTGCCTCGCATTCGTGATCTTTTACATCCCTGATTTTCTTCGGAGCAGCGGCGCCGATGCGGCTTCTGGCGATACGGTCGCCACGGTCGAAGGCCACGAGATTACCGCCGGCGAGTTCCGCCGGACCTATCAGGCGCAGCTCCAGGCCTATCGATCCGCGTACGGCGGGAACATGAGCGAGCAGCTCCTCAAGCAGCTCGGCATCGAACAGCAGATCCTGCAGCAGATGGTCGACGAGCGCGCCGCGCTCGCCGAGGCGGACCGCGTGGGCATCACGGTGAGCGACGAGGAAGTGCGCCGCCGGATCTTCTCGATGCCGGCCTTCCAGGAGAACGGCGCGTTCATCGGCGAACAGCGCTACCAGCAGCTGCTCCGGATGCAGCGGCCGCCGATGGCCGCCTCCGAGTTCGAGGACAGCGTCCGTCGTCAGCTGACGATGGACAAGCTGCGCGCCTCGCTCACCGACTGGCTGTCGATCTCCGACAAGGAGCTCGAAAGCGAATATCGCCGCCGCAACGACAAAGTGAAGCTCGCGGTCGTGAGCTTCACCGCCGACAGCCTCCGTTCCGCTGCGAAGGCGACCGACGCCGACATCTCGAGCTACTTCGACGCACACAAGGCGGACTTCAAGATTCCCGAGAAGCGCAAGATCAAGTACCTGCTGATCGACGTCGACGCGCTGAAAGCGAAGGTCGTGGTGCCGGCGGCGGACGTGGAACGGACCTACAACAACAACATCGAACAGTACACGACGCCTGAGCAGGTGCGCGCCAGCCATATCCTCCTGAAGACCGAGGGGAAAGACGACGCGGCGGTCAAAGCGAAGGCCGAAGAGGTGCTGAAGCAAGCGAAGGCGGGTGCTGATTTCGCCGAGCTCGCGAAGAAGTATTCCGAAGACACTGAAAGCGCCAAGAACGGCGGGGACCTCGATTACTTCGGGCGCGGACGGATGGTGCCGGAATTCGATCAGGCGGTCTTCGCGATGCAGCCGGGACAGATCAGCGATCTCGTGAAAACGCAGTACGGCTACCACATCATCAAGATGGTGGATCGCAAGGCGGCGACCACGCGCACGCTCGCCGACGTGCGACAGCAAATCTCGGATCAGCTGTCGTTCGAGCGAGCGCAAGCGCAGGCGGCAGACCTCTCGCAGAAGCTCGAAAAAGAGATCAGCAAGCCGGCGGATATCGATCGGGTCGCGAAGGCGCAGGGTCTCACGGTCCAGGAATCGGGGTTCTTCGCGCGCGACGAGCCGATTCTCGGCCTCGGTCCGTCGCCGGAAGCGGCCTCACGGGCGTTCGACCTGAAAGCGGGCGAAGTGGCCGGACCGGTTCGCACCTCGCGCGGGTTCGCGTTCGAAACGCTTGTCGCGAAGCAAGACCCGTACGTGCCGAAGCTCGATGAAGTGAAAGATCGAGTGCGCGACGAAGTGGTCAAGCAGAAGGCGCGAGAGCTGAGCAAGCAGAAAGCGGCGGAAGTCGCGGCCAAGCTGAAGTCGGCTCCGGATTTCGAGAAAGCGGCGAAGGCCGCGGGGGTCGAGGCGAAAACTACAGACCTGCTCGCGCGCGACGCGCCGATCCCGGATCTGGGCGCCGCGCCGGCGGTGGAAGAGGCGGCATTCAAGCTGCCGGTCGGCACCGTCAGCGATCCGATTCCGACGGACACGGGCACGGCGGTGATCAAGGTGCTCGAGAAGAAGGAAGTGACCGACGCGGATCTGGCGGCAAACAAGGACAAGTTCCGCGACGATCTTCTGACCGACCGGCGCAACCGCTTCTTCAGCGCCTACATGGTGAAGGCGAAGCAGAAGATGAAGATCGCGGTCAACCGCGAAACGCTGCAGCGCGTCGCCAGCTAGATTCTTTCACGAAGACACGAAGATCACGAAGACCACGAAGAACACGACGTAATTCTTTTCCAGGAATTATGTTCGCGGCCTTCGTGGCTTCGTGATGGATTACTTGGTGAAGAATTCTTCGTGTCTCACCGAAGGTACGTGAACGGCATGATCGCGAGCGGCTCGCCGCGCTTGAACATCGCGAACGGCCCGCGGACCGCCCGCAGCGCCTCGATCTCTCCATCCGACATGTTGGCGCGGAGCCACGCGCTCATCGCGGTCGATTCGCCGCTCCCCGAGAACTGGTCCGACACGAGCTCGTAGAAACTCTTGCGCGGTGGATAGACGACGAGCTCGACGTCGGTGCCCGCCGCGATCTTCGCCCGCTGCTTCGCGATCGCGATCGCGGTGTTCAGCCCCCCGAGCTGATCGACCAGCCCGTTCTGCTTCGCCTGCCTTCCTGTCCACACGCGTCCCTGCGCGATGAGGTCGATCTTTTCCGGCGTGCTGTGCCGCGATTCCGCGACTTTCTCGACGAACTGATCGTAAAAAGCCTGGAGCTGTTCCTGCAGTTTGCCCAGCTCGTCAGGATTGTACTTGCGCGCCGGCGAGTTGATCTCGGCGTGCTTGCCGATGCTCGTCGAATCGATGTGCGCACCGAGCTTTTCGTACACGCCGCCGGTGACGAACTTCCCTCCAACGATGCCGATCGACCCGGTCAACGTGGATGGCTGAGCGACGATCGCGTGCGCGGGGATGGCGATGTAGTAGCCGCCTGATGCCGCCAGGTCGGACATCGAGGCGATAATCGGACGATCGGCGCGCTCGCGTTTCGCGATCATCAGCTCGCGCCAGATTGCATCCGAGGCGATCGACGACCCGCCGGGGCTGTCGATCCGCAGCACGATCGCGCGGATCGATCCGTCGCGCCGCGCCTGCCGGATGTACTCGATGAGCGTGTCCGATCCGATGACCGGGCCGTTGACCGGATCGTAGCCGCTCCGCCCGCCGTTGATCTCGCCGGCTGCGTAAATCACCGCAACGCGAGGCCCGTGATTCAAGCCGAGCGAGCCGAGGCTGATGCGAGCGTAATCGTCGCTGTCGATGTGCCGTGCCGGCTGACCGCCGCGCAGTTTGTCGTCGACCTGATCTTCATACTCCACGTCGTCGATGAGGCCCGCGTGGAGCGCGTCCTCTGGAAGAAAGGGCCCGTCGTCCACAAGGCGGCGGATATCGGCTTCGTTCTTCTTCCGGCCGTCCGCGATGTCGCGCACGATCTGCTCGTACAGATCGCGGTTCATCGACTCGTCCATCTCCTTGTGCGCCGCCGTAAAGCCCTTTTCGGTGAAGGTATTCGAGTAGGTTTTGTAATCGCCGATGTGATGCAGATCGGGATAGGCGCCGATCTTGTCGAACGTGCCGCGAAGAAACAGCTCGTAGGTGGCGACGCCCTCGAGATCGAGCGTGGCGGACGGCATCAGGAACACTTTGTCGGCGGCTGTTGCCAGATAGTATTCGCGGTCGCCGCCGTATTCGAGGTAGGCGTAAATCGGCTTGCCCGATTTCTTGAAGTCGATGACCGCGTCTCTGATTTCCTGGACCTTCCCCCAGAACGGCGACTGAAACCCTGTCGGCTTCAGCAACACCGCCCGGACGCGCGAATCGACCTTCGCCTTGCGCAGGTTGTCGACGATCGTGCGGACCGTCGGCGTGCGAACGCCGCGCAGATATCCGACGACATCGGCAGCCGCCACCTCGTTCAGGTCTCCGCCCACCCGGAGGACGAGGGTCGCATTCCCCGGCACGGCCGGCTCGCGCGCAAACAGGAAGTACAACGCCGCGAAACCCACGATCGAGATGAAAAATGCGATGCCGAGGAACGTAAAGATGATCGCGAATCCGCGTCTGGCCATGATCGAGTATAGCGTCTTGTGCTATAAGGCTGGCCCGTGGATACGCTGCTGCACGACGTCCGTTACGCGTGGGTCACCATCCGCCGCAATCCTGGGTTCGCGGCCGCCGCCCTGCTGACGCTCGCGATCGGCATCGGCGCGACGACGGCCATGTTCTCCATCGTGTACGGCGTGTTGGTGCGGCCCCTGCCGTATCCCGCCGCCGACCGGCTCGTGCAGATTTCCGAAGAGCATCTCGGCGCGATCTCGCCATTTCAACAGCGCGCGATGCTCAGCAATCTCACTTACGACGCGTGGAGCGTCGCTCCGCGCACGATCGAGGCGCTGGCGGCGTCGAGCGGCGGCGGCGACACGCAAACCGTCACGCTGCCCGATGGCGCCGCGTCGGTCCATACGGCCACCGTCACGCCCTCTCTATTTGCGCTCCTCGGCGCCGCGCCGGCGCAGGGCCGTTTCTTCACAGCTGATGAGGCGAACGCGGCTGCGGACCACGTCGTCGTGTTGAGCGATCGCGCATGGCGCGAGCGCTTCCACGGGGATCCATCGGTCGTCGGGCGCGGCATCATGGTGGACGATGTCGCCTGCACGATCGTCGGTGTCGCGAAGCCGGGGTTCTACTTTCCCGATCGCGAAACGCTGCTGTGGAAGCCGCTCACTGTACGTCCGCCGTCCCCGGACGCGGTCGCGGGCCAGCGCGGCCATATCGACGTGCTGAATGCCTACGCGCGCCTGAAGCCCGGCATCACCACGCAGCAGGCTGAAGCCGAGGGTACCGCCGCTGCGCGCACGACGGTGCGCCCGCTCGCGGACAGTCTGCTATTTGGCGTCGGCGGACCGCTTGTCGTCCACGTTCGCAGCGTCGTCGAGGAGATGACGACGCAGATTCGGCCGGCGCTGCTCGTGCTGGCGGCTGGCGTCGTGTGCGTGCTGCTGATTGCATGCGCGAACGTCGCAAACCTGGTGCTGTCGCGCGGTGTCGCGCGCCAGCGCGAGCTCACCGTGCGCGCCGCGATCGGTGCCAGCCGGTGGCGGATCGCCCGGCAACTGCTCACCGAGAGCCTGGTGCTTACGACTGTGGGGGGCGCGGTCGGGGTCTTCGCCGCGTGGGCGGCGCTGCGGCTGCTTCCGGCGTTGGCGCCGCGAAACTTCCCGCGCCTCGATGCGGTGCAGATGGACGGACGGACGCTCGCCATTGCGGCCGCGGCGGTCATTTTCACGGCACTGGCCTCCGGACTCGCGCCGGCGCTGCGCGGGGCGCGCATCAATCTCGCCGGTTCGCTGCACGGCGGCGACGGCGCATCGTCGGGCGGGTTCCGCGGTCCGACGGCGCAGCGGCTCCGCGATCTGATTCTCGGCGCCGAGGCGGCGTTTGCGGTAATGCTGCTCGTGGGCGCGCTGCTGCTCGCGCGCAGCTTCGTCCGGCTCACGCACGTGGACGCCGGCTATACGCCCTCCGGTGTGCTCACGGCGAGCATCTTCGTGCCCGGCGGCGATGCGCACGCCGTCGAGGGTTCGATGACGGCGCTTGCCATGCAGGTTGTGGAACGTGTAAGCGCATTGCCGGGCGTGACCGCCGCCGGCGCCGCCAACATGATGCCGCTCGATCGCGTACTCGACATCGTGGGATTCCCGGCGCCGTGGTCGCCGCCGGGATCGAACAGGCCCGCGGCTCGAAGTCTGATGTACTGGGTGACGCCCGGTTACGCCGAAGCACTCGCTCTTCGGCTGCACGCAGGCCGTTTTTTCACCGCAGCCGACGAGACCAGCGCAACGCGGTATTGGATCGTCAACGACACATTTGCGAAACAGTACCTTCCGCCGCGCCCCATCGGATTCCAATTTGCCAGGAACTCAGGCGGTAAGACGTACACCATCGAGATACTGGGCGTTGTTGCCGACGTCTTGAAGGACGGCAATGACGCGAAGCCCCAGGCGGAGATCTACACGCTGGCGCGTGATCGGGCACAGTTCTCGGGGCACATCGAGATCGCGCTGCGAACGCCCGGTAATCCAGCGTCGCTCGCACCCGCCGTCCGCGACGTCGTGCTCGGCCTCGCGCCGACCGCGTCGGTCGAGGCCGCGGCGCTGTCGCAGCGTCTCGAGCAGTCGGTCGATCAGCCGCGGTTCGCGATGACCGTTCTGGTCAGCTTCGCCGTGCTCGCTCTCGCGCTCGCGGCGATCGGCTTGTACGGGGTGCTCTCGTATGCCGTCTCGCAGCGGCGGCGGGAGCTCGGCGTGAGGTCCGCGCTCGGGGCGAGCAGAGGATCCATTGTTGTGCTGGTCATTCGTGAGGGACTGCTTCTGACAGGCGGCGGCGGGGTGATCGGGCTTGCGGGCGCGGCCGCACTGACGCGCTTGATGCAGGGCGCGCTCTTCGGCGTCACGCCGCTCGATGCCGCGTCGTTCGCATCAGCCCCAGCGATTCTGCTGCCTATCGCGTTGCTCGCGTGCCTTATTCCGGCGCTCCGCGCAGCCGCAACGGATCCCGCCGACGCCCTCCGCCACGAATAGCAGCGTTTCGTCAGGCTTCAGCCGTGAGCCGGCCGCCGCCGGTAATTCTCGATCGCCGCGCGAAGAATTGTCAGCGCCTCCTCGGGGCCGAGCGGCTCGCCTACCTCGACGTTCTTGCCCTCGAGCACCTTGTAGTCCTGAAAGAACCGCTGCATTTCGCGGACGACGTGTTTGGGGAGCTCGCGAAAGTGCCGGTAATCGGAGAACGCCGGATCGCCAGTGCACACGGTCAGCAGCTTGTCGTCCACCCCTTTTTCGTCGCGCATCTCGATGACGCCGATCGCCCGCACTTCGACGATCGTCAAAGGCGCCACTGGTTCCTGTCCGAACACCAGCAGATCCAGCGGATCGCCATCGTCGCAGTACGTGCGTGGGATGAAGCCGTAGTTCGCCGGGTAGACAACCGCGCTGTATAGCACGCGGTCGAGGCGCAGCATGCCCGATGCCTTATCGAGTTCGTATTTGTTTTTGCTCCCCATCGGCACCTCGATGACCGCGGGGAAGCGCTCGCCGATCGATGCGACGTCGATTTCCAGATCGTGCCAGGGGTGCATACTTAAAGTTTGAACTTAGAAGTTAGAAGTTAGAACTTCAGAAGGAAAGCCTCTGAACGCGGGCACGGGCATTGCTGTATCGTGAGCCGATGCAGATGCTCCGCGCGACGCTTTGCTTTCTTACCGTATCATCAATCGCCGTCTCTGCTCTGGCGCAGGCGCCGCCGCCGAAGGAACCGCCTCCGCTATGGGATACAACCGTTGGTGCATCCTTTGTGGGCACGAGCGGCAATTCCGAGACGACGACCCTCGGCGCCGATTTTCAGATGCATCGCCGGTGGCCGGTGTGGCAGATCGAGGCGACGGCGAGCGCCCTGGACACGACCGATCACGGAACGAGGACGGCGGAGCGATATCTCGGTTCGTTTCGAGGCAAGCGGGCGCTCACGACGGTCCTCAGCTTCACCGCGGGCGAGCGTGCCGAACGCGATCGTCTCGCCGGGATCGATTTCCGGTCGATCCTGGATGGCGGCCTGAGCTACGCCCTGGTTCGCGATCCGCGGTGGACGCTCGACGGCCTCACGTCGCTCGCGTGGGATCATGAAAAGACGGTCGGGGGCAACGACCTCGACGACCCTGCCGGCGTGCTGCAGTTGCTGAGCCGGACGCCATTCAGCGCCACCGCCGATTCAACGCAGCGCTTCACCTACTATCCTGATTTTCGAACGAGCTCCATGTACCGGTCCGAGGCGGAGCTGACGCTTCAAGCCGCGATGAACAGCCGGCTCGCGTTGAAGGTCGGCTACCTATGGCGCTACTCGAATACGCCGGTGGCCGGTTTCGTGAAGAACGACAGCACGGCCACTGCGTCGATCGTGGTCCGTTGGAAATCGGCGATCCTCGCGCCCAACCCGTAGTGCCGTAGTGCGCCGCGTCGGCTTCGTCTGCGCCACATGTCGTCGGTTGTCGACGCCGTTCGCTTTCCATATACTGGGACGTTGTCAGCCCACTTGCGGAAGTGGCGGAACGGCAGACGCGCTAGCCTCAGGAGCTAGTCCGAGCAATCGGGTCGGGGTTCAAATCCCCGCTTCCGCACCATCGACTTCAACCCCTGTCGAAGCGCCAGCAGCCGTACCTGGCTCGAGCAGCCCGCTCCGGCCCCAGCACATTTGAAGTTATTATTCTCGCGCGCCGGCGGCTGCGACAATCAGCCGTTTCACGTATACGATCCTCGGGCGCGAGCGCGCATCGCGGCACGCGGCGAACCGTGCGACAACGGGCAGGAACTGACCGCGCGCGACCATAAGCCGTGCGGATCGCGCGCAAAGCGATCGATTGCTTTCGAGCGGACAGATAGGGAGGGTCGAGATGACGTTGAGCCGGAATTCCAGTCGCCTGTTTCGAGGAACTGTTGCTGCCGCCTCCTTCGTAATCGTGATGGCTACGCTGGCGTGCGATTCTCGATCGCGGACGACCGCACGCGAAAAATCCAAAGCCGCACAAACCACCGCAGATCCAGGCATCAACCTCAACTGCGTCCCGGACCGTCTCAACAACCCTCCGGAGTCGTTCCATTACGTCTACAAGAAGACCCCGTCCGACGGCACAAGCGTGGATCAGGAAGCCGACGTCACGCCGCAAGCCATCGACGGCTTTCGCGTGCAACCAGATGGCTCACAGCAACCGATTCACGCCGTTCGCTCCGATCAACAAGGTTGGCAAAACGCGGTGGCAGGTCTGACTGGCATTTCCGGGTTGTCGGGCACGGTCAGCACCATCAATCACAACGACGCGATGAAACGCGAATCGGACGGCGGACCGCTCAACGGATATCAAACGACTCATTACTCGATCGACACTCAACGGTGGGACGAGACCACGCGACGGATGCTCGGCAGCTTTACCGTGGGGCCGGGCGGGTTTGACAAAGGTCATGTCTGGGTGATGGCAGACGGCTGCCCGGTGAAGCTCGTTCTGGATGAAGAAATGCACAAGAAGGACGGCAGCCTTCTGGAGCGAGTTCATTACGAGGAGTCCATAAGCAAGAAATAGTTGGGGCCGCCGATCGTCGAACGAGGGGCTCACATCATTGTTCACGGTCCATCGGGATCGCTCGGACCGTCGTGGCCGGTGGTCTCACCCGTACCCGGATCGCGTCGAACGCCCCCGGTCTTACGGCGTACGAAACGACGGATTCTGCGTCGAGTTGCCGCCGAATTCGGTCGAGCCCGAACCGGTAAACGGACGCGCCCACGCCGCGAATGTACTGGCCTGATGTGCGCCGACTGATATTCGCGAACATGTCGCGGTTGCCGGCCTGAGGCTCGCCTCGATCCAGCCGGAGCGCCTCTTCCTCCACGATGTACACGATCGTCGATCGCTTTGACAGCGCGGCGGTGATTTGTTGAACGCGCGGTGGGTTCATCTCGAGGCCGCCGGCCGACAGCATAATGACGCCGAGCATCGTGGTGCTGGTGGGACGGCGCGTATCCTCCAGGGCCTGAAGCAGGGTTTCAAGCGCGTGGGTCGTGGCGCTCGGGGCGGCGAACATCCGCGCCAGCGTCTCACCGATTTGTACTCGGTTGCGCGTAAACGCTTCCGCGCGCGATACCGGCGTGCCGCTCGTGTACACCGCGACCTCGCGCGGCCCCAGACCTTCGACGAAATTCGCTGTTGCGCTCCGCAGCGCCTGGAAGTCGGAGCGCGCATTGCTGCTTGTATCGACAATGATCGCCAACGGGTACGACGCCGGAACCACGTCAATGATCCCGTAGGTCGCGCCGCCATTCTCAATCGCAAAGTCGTCGGCTTGCAGGCCGAGGACCTCCGTGCCCGCCGCATCGGACGCACTCACCAGCACCGACCGAAGTTCTTGGACCTGCGGCAACACGGCCGTCGAGAGGACGGTCGTGAAACCGATTGTGAACAGAAGCCTCACCATCACCGAGCTGGAACCTGGCGCTCGAGCGCATCGAGCCGCGAGTTGGAATCGCGACTGAGAGGCGGGCGATTGATCATGGCATCTCCAACATGAGTCATCCTACTCCTACGCCCGGATGACTCACATGTCGGAGATCGATTCAATTCAACGTGGTCTCTGTCACGCGAAGGCAGGTGGATAGCGAACTTCCCCGAGGACGCCGGAAAGCGCGTCCGGCACGAGTTCCAGCGCCATGAACGCCTCCCCACGAAAGGGGCTGCGTAAATTGCGCGTCAAATCGGACGCGAAACCGAATCGCGAGTAGTACGCCGGTTGCCCAAGGACGATGACGATGGACTCGCCGGCAGTTCGACACTCCGCCAGCCCGTCTCGTACCAGCATCGATCCAATGCCCCGGCGCTGTTGCGCTGGAATCACCGCCAGCGGAGCCAGCGCCAGCGCATCGATCACGCCGTCATCGGTATGAATCGGCAACCGGGTGAAAAGAACGTGCCCGACGACGGCATCCTGATGCTCGGCGACGAGCGACAGAACTACTAATCCTGCCGCGCGCAGACGGTCGACCAGCCTCGCTTCACCGTCACGTTCAAAGGCGTGCCGGTGGACCTCGCCTATCGCGGCGAGGTCGGCGGGGCACTCGTGGCGAATCAGCATCGGCCGCGGAGCATTCTCAACAGCGATCTACCATTTATGCTCCCGGACGATGCCAGTCGATCGGGCCTGTTTCGAATCGGTGCTTCAGCGCGGACAACAGCTGCGCGTTGCCTCCCGCCAGATATTCGTACGCATCGTCCCACTCTTTCCCGCTCTTCCAGCCCGTCTGCACGAGAGTGACCTTCGTCGACGTTGGCGTCACCGGCTCGAACCCGAACGTCGCATTCGTGCGATCCGCGCGGACGGTCGGGAACTGCTCCGGCGCAAGTGCCCGCACCACGAGCTCGCGCCTGGGCTTGAACGACACGATCGTGCCTCCCGCGGTTGCGCCGCCAGGATAGAGCACGAGCCAGTCGCCGCCGGGGCGCATGTCGATGCGAACATCCGACCACAGCCACGTGACGACGCCATCGTGCGTGGAGAATGCATTCCACACCTCGTCGAGGGACGCGGGCACGGTCACTTCGAATCGCAACAGTTTCTCGGGCGTAGCCACTTTTTCCACCTTGACGGCCGGCGCAGGCTGCGCGGCCATGTGAACGGTTGCCGCCAGGATCATCATCATCAAAACGGAGTTCTTCATCGGGTCCTCGTGTGGGTTGCCGCACGGCGAGGTCGCCGAGCGGGGCTGACGGAGCGGAAATATTCCCGGAGCTGCTGAATGCAGGCGTCGAACGGCTCGATGGCGCGATGAGCGCGCGCCTGCATCACCGCGCCTTCCATGACGGCGAGCGTCATCGCAGCGCCCTGCTTTGGTCGCGGCAGGGCGGCAGCCCGGAGGCACGCTTCGACGGCCGCCTTCCACGCGGAAAAATTCCGCGCGATATGGGCGTGGGCCGGCGTGTTCTCCGGATCGATTTCGAGCGCGAGCCGTCCGATCGGGCAGCCATACTGGCAGCCGGTGTCGACCAGCCGCTGTCGATACCCGGCGAGCAGCGCGAACACGCGGTCGAGCGGGTCCTTCGTGGACGCCCACACCGGGCCGATCACATGCGGCTCCAGCAGCTCGACGTACGTGTCGAGCACCGTGCAGAGCAGCGCGTCTTTGCTGTCAAAAAAGTGATAGAAGCTGCCGCTGTTCGCCCGGCCGCGCGTCAGGATCTCGGCGAGGCCGGTTGCGGCGTATCCCTTTTCCCAGAACAGCAGGCGTGCCGCCTCGACGATGCGGGCGCGGGTGTCGGAATGGGCGGCCGGTTGTGGTGTAGGCATGACTTAGTTGAACGATCAAGTAACACATCCGACCGGACCGCGTCAAGCGAGACGGGGCGAGGTGGCGTCCGCGGGAAGGGTCAGCCGATTGTCGCCGCGCGGCGACAGCGCCGTGTCGGCACGCGCATTCGCCGGGCTTTTTTGCACCGGAATGCGGCAACTTTCTTGCGCTGATCAACAATAGAGGCTGGCGTATGAGTCACACCGCACCCCACGGCTGGATAGCCGACGAACGTTTCTGGCTGCACGAGATCGTCGAGGACCTGGGACATGGCTGGGGAGGGCTGCTCGAGGCGGTCAGCCTCGTCACGCTGATTGCGATCAGCGCCATGGGCTGGCTCGGCGTCCTCGCCGTCCTGATTAAAGCGCTCGCCTGAAACGGTCCGCATCGATACGAATCGGCACGCTTTCGCACGGCGGAGGCGGGGCCGTTTCGCGCCGATAAGACTACCGTGCAATCTCGCGTTCCGGGATCGACACGGTGAAGAGCCCTCTCCCGCAGGCCGACCGCGCCGCGCGCGCGTACGTGCTGGGCGGAATCGTCTGCGGACTCGCCGTCGCCATCTTCTCGGTCATCGATCTCCTCAGGCATCCGGTCGGCGTCCAGTGGCTGATCCTCGTCGCGCTGACGATTGGCAGCAGCTGGGCCACGCTGCGCATTCCGTCGATGCCGATCAGTTTTTCGATCTCGGACACGTTCACCATCGCGGCCGCGCTGATGTTTGGCCCGTCCGCGGGGGCGATCACCGCGGCGCTCGACGGACTCGTCCTCTCCTCGCGCATGGCCAACGACGATCGAACGGCCAGCCGCGTGCTCTTCAATATGTCGACGCTGACGGTACCCATGTGGGTGGCGGCGACGGTCTTTTTCGCGGTCGGCGGACACGAGCCGCTTGGCGCACCGCTCTCGCCGGTTCGGCTGTTCGCCCTGGTTCTCTTCGGCGTGCTCGATTTCGGATTGAACAGCGGCATCGTCGCGGTCGCCGTCTCTTTCGAGCGGCGGCTGCCCATTCTGTCGATCTGGCGCCAGCATCTGTCCGGCGTGTGGGTGACCTACTTCGGAGGGATTTTCGGCGCCCGCCTGCTGATCGTGCTGGCGCAGTTCAGCACGCTCGACGCGCTGATTCTCGTCATCCCGCTGCCTGTGATTCTCTACGTGACGTTCCGGCACGCGGTGGGACGCGCGGAGGATCAGATCGATCATCTCGGCAAGGTCAATCGCGTCTACGTCGCCGCCATCGAGGCGTTTGCCCATGCGGTCGATGCAAAGGACCAGGTCACCCACGACCACACACGGCGCGTGCAGGACCAGACCATGCACCTCGCTCGCGCGCTCGGCGTCGACGACGAGGGAGAGATACAAGCGATAAAGGCGGCGGCGCTGCTCCACGACGTCGGCAAGCTGGCCGTGCCAGAGCACATTTTGAACAAGCCGGGCCGACTGACGCCTGCCGAATACGAGATCATGAAGCGGCACGCGCCGGTCGGTGCCGACATCCTTTCGGTGATCGGCTTTCCGTACGCCGTCGCGCCGATCGTGCGCCATCACCACGAGAATTGGGATGGCACCGGGTATCCGGACGGCCTCTCGGCCGACAGCATCCCGACCGGCTCTCGAATTCTGGCGGTCGTCGATTGCTTCGATGCGCTGACCTCCGATCGACCATACCGGCCGCGCATGGAGGACAGCGAGGCGCTGAAGATCCTGAGCGATCGCAGCGGCACGATGTACGACCCGCGAGTGGTCGACGCGTTCTTCACGCTGCACGGACACAGGCGTGAGGCCGCATCATCAGCGGGGGCGCCCGCGGCGGTTCAACCGCAGCCGCTCGCACCGACCGCGTCGTCGCAGACGAGCGACGTCGAGCCGCAAACGGTTTCCGAACTCCGTGGTGCGCTCGGTGGCGTTCGCTCTGTCACTGAGCTAGGCAACATCGTATGGGCGCATTTGGGTCCGCAGGTGCCCGCGTCCACGTTCGTTCTCTACGCGTACGATGCAGGCAACGACGCGATCGCCGCCGCTTACAAAGCCGGCACCGAACGCGCTCTCGTGAATGACGCACCCGTGCCGCTCGGCGAACGTCTGAGCGGGTGGGTTGCCGCCACGAGCCAGTCGGTCATGAACTCGGATGCACGGCTCGATCTCGACGAGGCCGCGCGCGAGCACTCCAGGCTGCGCAGTGCGCTCGCTGTGCCGGTCGTCGTGAATGGTCGTGTCGCGGCGGTCCTCAGCCTCTACGCCGAGGGTGCGAACGCGTTCACCGAGGCCGATCAGCAGCTCGTCGAAGCCGCCGGTCGAGTGCTGAGCGAGAACGTGTCGCTCGCGCAACATCTGAACCTGGCACTCTCGAGCGTCTCGTAACGGCACAACCGTGTCGCGGAATCAACCGCGCGCGGCTAACATCCACAGTCGCACTGAGTTCCCTATCGTCAGGTCGGCTTTCTGTCTCGTCCTGGCACAACACCGCGCGTCGCACGTCCAGCCCAGTCCTCGGCTATCAGCAGCCATAAACACCAGCGAACACGTGACTTAGCTACGCCATCGCCAGCAATTGACCCGTGTGGCGTTCCACTTGCTCAACTGGCATCGGCTGTTCTCGCCAATCGTGTCTCTTTGTTGAGCACGACCGGCGGGACCTTCGCACCTGGTGGACCGGATGAAACGAGCGATTCGACAACTCCCCTTCGGACTCGCCATTCTCTTCGCGATTCTGGCAGTCGCCGACGCGCCGATACGCGCCGCTGCTGACCGTACATCGACGCAGCACCACTCCGAGCGCCTCGACGTGAAACTGCGGGCGGCCCTCGACAATTCGTCCGCGCTGCCTCAACGCGTCATCATCCGCGTCCGACCCGGAAGCCGCCCGGCGCTTCGCGACATCGTCACCGGGCGCGGCGGCCAGATCGTTCAGGAGCACGACTCGATCGACGCGCTCACCGCGGTCGTGAACGGCGACGACCTCGCGCAGCTCGTCGACAGCGACTCGGTGCTGTCGATTTCGGCCGACGCGATCGTCCGACCGCACAGCCTCCTCGGCGGCCTGGTCGGCGGTCTCTTACGGACCGTCGGCGGCGTCGTGAACGTCGTCGGCAACGTCCTGCTGCCGAACGGCGCGGACACCTCCGGTGCCGAAGTGCCGCCGGCGGTTCTGCGTCAGACTCTGGGCGTCGACAACTCCACATGGACGGGCCGAGGCATCGGCGTCGCCCTCATCGATTCGGGGCTGGAGATGTCGGCGGAGTTTCAGAACCGCGTCACGCGGTTCGTCGATTTCACGAATGGCGCGATCGTCACCACGCCGTATGACGACTATGGCCACGGCACCCACGTCGCCGGCACAATCGGCGGCTCGGGCGCATTGTCTTCCGGCAACAGCTACCGGGGCCTGGCGCCGAATGTCAAATTCACCGTCCTCAAGGTGCTCGACAAGAACGGCGCGGGCTACACGAGCGACGTGATCGCGGCGGTCGACTACGCGGTCGCCAATCGCGCCGCGCTGGGCATCGACATCATCAACCTGTCGCTCGGCCATCCCATTTACGAGCCGGCCTCGAGCGATCCGCTCGTGCAGGCCGTTGAACGCGCGAGCCGCGCCGGCATCGTCGTGGTCGCCGCCGCCGGCAACTACGGAAAGAATCCGACGACGGGGCTCCCGGGTACGGCGGCATCACGTCGCCTGGAAACGCGCCGTCCGCCATCACGGTTGGCGCGGTTCGGACCGAAGACACCGTCTCGCGCGACGACGACCGCATTCCGGATTACAGTTCGGCTGGTCCGACGTGGTACGACGCGTTCGTCAAGCCCGACATCATCGCACCCGGCCACAACATCGTCGCGGTCGCCGCAAAGAACGGAACGCTCTATCAGACGTACCCGCAGTTAGCAGCGGCCGATGGCGACTACATGCGCCTGAGCGGCACAAGCATGGCGACGGCCGTGACGACCGGCTCGATCGCGCTGATGCTCGAGGCCAACCGCTCGGCGAATCATTACCCGACGCATCCGTCGCTCACGCCGAATGCCGTCAAGGCCGTCCTTCAATACACCGCGGTCGGGATCCACGACGATGCGGGCCTTCAGTACGATCCGCTGCAGGGCCGGCGCCGGTTCCCTGAACGCCAAGGGCGGAATCGATCTCGGGCGGACGATCAACACCGCAGCGCCGAGTGGATCGTATTGGCTCACCTCGAATCCCTACGCCTACACGGTGATCGCCGGGCAAACGCTCACATGGAATCAGGGAATTATCTGGGGCAGCGGCATCATCTGGGGCAGCACGACGTCCATCAACCAGACCGCCTGGGCGTCCGGGATCATCTGGGGCAGTTCCACCGTGTGGAGCAGCGGGATCATCTGGGGCAGCAGCGATCTCGTGTGGAGCGACCCTCAGTCGTGGGCCGATGGAATCATCTGGGGCAGCAGCACCGTCGGTCAGTCGACCGGCAGCGGCATCATTTGGGGCAGCAGCGCAGGCATGACATCGCAGAACACGGCGTGGAAGAGCCTCGCGCTGTCGATGACAGCGATGGGACAGTGACGCCCTAGATCCTAGCGGTCTAACACGACACGCAGCGGTGGTTGTTCTTCGCCCCGAGGCTTTCGAGCAGCTTGATTGTCTCGGGGAACGGCTGGATGCGCTGGACGGGGCCGTTCGCGAGGTCGACGGTGGTGCGTCCGTCGCGGGTGACGGCCTTCGGATCGGCGCCGTGCTTCACGAGGTACATGATCATCTCGTTGTCGCCGCGCGACGCGGCGTGGTGCAGCGCGGTGAAGCCCTCGTGATCGCGGGCGTTCACGTCGGCGTGCAGCTCCTCGACGAGGTACTGCACCGCGGCAAGCATTCCGGCGGGCGCGTGGCGATGCGCGTTCCCCGCGAACCCCTCGCCGTATCCGACACCCGCCGCCGCCTGCAGCGGCGTCACGGACGGCCCGCCGAGCGGCACCGGCGGGAGCCCTGAGACGTCGACCACGGCGCGCGTATCCGCGTCGCCGACCTGCGGACGGCCTGCTGGCTTCATCGTCGGAATATTCGGATCGGCGCCGTGCGCGACGAGCAGCTTCATCGCCTCGACGTCGGCCGCGTAGGCTGCGCGCCAGAACGGCGTGGCGCCGATTTCGTCGACGCCCGACTGATCGAAGTTGTAGCCCGAGTACCAGACCTTGCGCCGGAGGCGCACGTTCGGGTCGGCCCCTTTGTCGAGGAGCGCCTTCATGAAATCGAGATAACTCAACTGCTGATCGAGGTACGCGCGCGGCTGCGGATAGAGTGCGCGCGGCGCCCATTGCACGTTGATGGCGGCATAGAGAGGCGCGGCGCCGTTATCGGCGGCCAGGTTGGGACTCGCGCCGCGATCGAGCAGCACCTTGCCGAGATCGAACTGGCCATTCAGCGTCGCGATCAGAAGCGGGCTCGTCCCGTCCCCCGCTTTCACCGCGTTCACGTCGACGCCCGCGTCGAGCAGCGCGTTCACCGTCTCCGCTATATCCCTGGCGCGCCGCGAAGAGCAACGGAGTCATGCCGCCCTGCGCGCCGACGAGTTCGTTGAGCAGGAACTGACGCTCGACGCCCGCCGTCCGCGGTTTCGGCGCCGGCGCGCTCGCGGGACGTTCTGCGTTTCCGCCGGAACGACCGTTCGGGTTGCCGGGAAGATTGCGACCGTCGAAATTGTTCGACCCGTCCTTGCTCAGCGCGGCAAGATCGACAACCTTCGTCGCGATCATCGGATCGGCCCCGCGCGCGAGCAGCAGCTTCACGGCGGCGACGCGATTGGCCGCGGCGGCGAACATCAGCGCAGTGTGACCGCGGTCGAGCTCGGTCAGGTTCGGCTTCGCGCCGCCGTCGAGCAGCGCTTTGATGCTGTCCGTATCGCCGGACGCGGCCGCGAGCATCAGCGCCGTCGTCCCGGTGGTCGTCGCCGCGTTGACGTCGGCCGCGGCCTTCACGAGCGCAGCAACGACCGCAGCGCTGCCGGCTTCGGCGGCCATGTGGAGCGGCGTGTACGCAGCCAGGCGTGTCGCCGCCTGGACGTTCGCGCCACCGCGGATCAGCACACTCGCGAGCTCCGCGTCGCCTTTACGCGCTGCCCAATGCAGCGCCGTGATGCCGTCTCCCTGCGCGCCGTTTACGTCGCTGCCCTGTTTGAGCAGCGCGCGGACCGCGTCTTTGTCGCCCGCCATGGCGGCATCAGCAACCGCGGCCGTCCCTTCGTACCGCGACGCCGGGGCAGAGCGCGCGGCGAGCGGCGCGGGCGCAGCGTTGACCGTGACGAGCGCGAGGAGAGCGACCGCGCAGCGTGTAGCGTTCATCATCTACTCCCGTGCGGCGGTCGCCCCGGCCGGCCCGTCGTGAGGTCCATCTCGCCGGTGCTGTCGCCGAACTGCGTCACGTCGTCCACGCCGAGCTTGTGCAGCACGGACAGAAACGCGTTCGCCATCGGCGTGCCGTCCGCCGCCTTGATGTGCAGACCGCCCTTCAATTGGCCGCCGGCTTTGCCCGCGAAAAACAGCGGGCAGCGCTTGTGGTTGTGCACGTTCGGATTGCCCATCGGCGATCCGTACATCACCAGAGTGTTGTCGAGCAGCGTGCCGTCGCCGTCCGGCGTGTTCTTCAGCTTCTCGAGGAAGTACGGCATCAGGCTGACGTGATATCTGTTGATCTTGGCGAACGTCTCGATCCGGTCTTCCTTCTCCTGGTGATGCGACGAATTGTGGAAACCGGTCGTCACGCCGCTCGCCGGATACACACGCCCTGACGCATCGCGCGCCATCTTGAACGCGAACACGCGCGTGATGTCCGACGCGAACGCAAGCGCCTGCAGGTCGAACATCAGCTTGACGTGCTCGTCGAAGGAATCCGGCACGCCCACCGGTGCCTCGGGCAGCTCCCGGCGCTCGCCGCTGGCGTTGTACGCCTCGACTTTCTGAATGCGGCGCTCGATCTCGCGCACGTCGTCCAGGTAACCGGAGAGCCGCGCGCGGTCGCCCGGCGCGAGATCGCGCTTCAGGCTGTTGACGGCGGCCGTGATCGTGTCGAGGATGCTCTGGTCCTCGCGGCGGCGAACGGCCCGCTCGGCCGGCGTCGCGCCGGCGCCGAACAGCTGATCGAAAACCACACGCGGGTCGCGGATCATCGGGAGCGGCTCGGTCGCCGACGCCCAGCTGATGGTATCGGTGTAGGTGCACGAATAGCCGTACTCGCAGCCGCCGGCCTGATCGACGTTCTCGATGCAGATCTGCATCGAGGGAATCGGCGTGTCCTGACCGAACTTCTGCGCGTAGACCTGGTCGATCGACATCCCCGCGCGCACGTCAGATCCCTGGGTCTGCTTCGGGTGCGACTGCGTGAGAAATACTGCCGACGACCGGAAATGATCGCCGCCGATCTCCGGGGCCGAGAACGCCTCCGCGTTGCGGACGTCCGTGTTGCTGACGATCGTGATGTCGTCGCGGAACGCCTCGAGCGGCGCCATGCTCGTCGGCGACAAATCGAACTGCCGGCCCACAACCGCGGGCGACCAGAGATTCTTCGACAATCCGTACGCCGTGCTGCCCGCCGATCCGTGAACCATCTCGATGCATGCGAACCGCAGCTTGGCCGGCGTCTTCGCGAACACCCGGCCGGCTGGCACCATGGCGTCGAGAAATGGCAGCGCGACGGTCACGCCCATCCCTTTGAGAACCGCTCGCCGCGACAGGCGCTTGCTTGTCAGAACCATGCTGTCTCCAGAACCCGCGAAATCAGGAACCGAACAATTCATGAACCACAAAGATCACGAAGGGCCCAAAGGATAGCTCTCCTGAGCCGTTCACCTTTGTGAACTTCGTGTTCTTTGTGGTTCGATGGTTTTTTCGCCCGCTTCGGTAGTCATCGCTTCAGCCTTTGCGGTTCTGAACGCCGGACTGTTCACAACGCCAAGGATGAACGCCGACATCCGGTTCCCATTCCGTTCGGCGTCTCGGACGATGGCGCGGACGGTCGGCATGTCGTAGTACTCGATCCGGCGCCCGATCGCGTATGTCATCAGGCTTTCGGTGAACGTGCGAACGAACATATCTGAATGCTTGAGGATCGCCTGCCGAAGGCCCGCGGGGCCGTCGATCTTCGTGCCGTCGTACATCACGCCGGCGGAATCGACCGGGACGCCGTTGTCTTTCATCCGCCATTTGCCGGTCACGTCGTAATTCTCGAGGGCGAGGCCGAGCGGATCGATCATCCGGTGACACGACATGCATGCCGGGTTCGCGCGATGTTCTTCCATCCGCTCGCGCACCGACAGGACGCGCGAACCGACGGCGCCTTTCGTTTCCTCGAGCAACGGCACGTTCGGGGGCGGCGGGGGCGGCGGCGTGCCGAAGATCACCTGCATGATCCATTTGCCGCGCTGAACCGGCGACGTCCGGTCCGCGACCGACGTCAGCTGAAGGATGCTGCCGTGATTGAGGATGCCGCGCCGGCTCTCAGGCATCGCGACGCGCCGGAACTGATCGCCCGTCACGTTGGGGATGCCGTAATGCCGCGCGATACGCTCGTTGATGTAGGAATAGTCCGCCGTGAGCAGATCGAGCACGCTGCGATCGTCGCGGACGATGCTGTCGAAGAAGAGCTCGGTTTCGCGTTGAAACGCATCCGACAACGAGACATCCCAGTACCGGATACAGCAGCGCGTCCGGCCGGATCTTGTCGACATCCTGCAGCCGGAGCCACTGCGCGGCGAAGCGTGTCCCGAGCGCCTCGGCGCGGCTGTCGGCGAGCATGCGGCGCACCTGCTTCTCGAACACTGCGGGCGTGCTGAGCGAACCCGCGGTGGCGGCCTTCACGAGCTCGGCGTCCGGCACGCTGTCCCACAGGAAGAACGACAAGCGCGACGCGAGATCGAGATCGTTCAGGCGGTACACCTGTCCGGCGCGAACCGTCGACGGTGCGTGCTCGACGCGAAACAGGAATTTCGGGTTGGCCAGGATGCCTTGCACCGCGAGACGCATGCCGCTCTCGAAATCGCCGTCCTTCCGCCCCTGCTGATACAGCTTCGTGAGCAGCTCGACGTCGGTGCCGCTCGAGGGCGACCGGTACGCCTGGCGTCGTGAGCCGCTTGATGATCTCGGTCGCACACGGCGCTTCCGACGCCGCCGACGTCGGATGGCAGGTGAAGATCTTCCGCCGGCTCGGCGTGTCGGAGATGCCGGTGACCGCGAGCGGGCCGACGATCGTCATGTCCTGCAGGTGCGGCAGAGCGGTGATGCCGAATCCTGTTCCGATTCGGCTGTCGGCGAGCGTGCGATCAATCGGCGCCAGAAGATCGTCGATCGGCCCCGCGAACCGCTGCACGAACGCCGCGGATATCCGCTGCGGGCCCGCTTTCATCTCGAGCGGCGGCGTCTCGAGCGTGAGGCCGTTCTTGTCTGCCTCGCTCATCTTCGGCGTCACTTCGAGCATTGCGACACGGTCGCCGTTCACCGATATCTCGATGGGCTCGTTCTTTCCTGAAATCGCGAGCGCGGTGTTGCCGAACAGCTCGCCCGTGCTGGTCCGATGCAGCTCGACTTTGATCACATAGCTGCCATCCGCGGGAAACGTGTGCACGACCGACACGCCGCCGCGCGTGCCGAACGGCGCGCCTTCGACGTGTTGGTACTGCGACGTATTTTCCGCGACGCGGTACGTTGACGCGCTCGGAGTCGCGCTGCGGTCGCCGACCGCCAGGCGGCTGATCTGACTCGCCGCGCGCAGGTAGCCTTCGAGCAGCGTCGCCGAGAACGACTGCACGTCGGCGACGTTATCGAAGCCCTGACTGAGTGTGTCTGCCGGCAGGAACGCCGTGACGTCGACGTCGAGCGCGAGAAGATCGTGGACGGCCCGGGCATACTCGGCGCGGTTCAGCCGTTGGAACGGCCGGGAGCCGGGATTGGGCGCAGCCGCTGCTGCCGCATCAATGCGCGCCTCGAGCGATTCGGCAAATGCTTTCAGCGTCGCATCGTCCGGGCGATCGGTTACCGAGGGCGGCGGCATCATGCCGGCCCGCAGCTTCCGGATCATTTTTTCGGCGACCGCGGCGTTCTGTTCGATCTTCGCCGCATCGAAGTGTTCGAGCGACAGGCCGCCCGTCTTGGCGTCGTCGTCGTGGCAGACGGCGCAGTTGCGAGCCACGAGGGCGTTCTGGTCGGAGACGGGAAGGCTCGTGTTCGGCCGCGCGGCCGACAGGACGAACGGAACCACAAAGGGCACAAAGATCACCAAGATGACCGAAGAGCTCCAATGGCGTTTCACGCGTTCTGCCTTCGTGCTCTTTCCGCGTTATCTCGCTGCGTGTTCAGCAGGACACGCACTTGTGATTGTTCTTGGCGCCGAGACTTCTCGAGCAGCGCGATTGTTTCGGGAAACGGCTGCATGCGCTGAACCGGACCGTTGGCCATGTCGGCGGTGGTCTTCCCTTCACGGTCGACGAGCTTCACGTCAGCGCCGTGCTTGACGAGATACAGAATCATCTCGTTGTCGCCGCGCGCCGCGGCATGGTGAAGCGCCGTGTTCCCTTCGTGGTCCTGCGCGTTGACGTCGACGTGCAGTTCTTCGACGAGGTACTTCACAGCCGCGAGCATGCCGCCCGGCGCGAACCGATGTGAATTCGCGGCGAACCCTTCGCCGTAGCCGACGCCGGCCGCCGCCTGCAGCGGCGTGATCGCCGGGCCGCCGAGCGGCACCGGCGGCAGCCCCGACACGTCTTTCACCTGGCGGTCGGCATCGGCCACGAACGCGCGGCCCGCACCCTTCATGGTGCGGATATTCGGATCAGCGCCGTACGCGACGAGCAGCTTCATCGCGTCGACGTCCGACGCATACGCGGCGCGCCAGAACGGCGTCGCGCCGATTTCGTCGACGCCGGACAGATCGAAGCTGTAGCCCTGGTACCAGACCTTTTTCTTCAGCCGGGCGTTCACGTCGACGCCCTTATCGAGAAGCGCCTTCATCAGATCGAGGTATCCGGTCTGCTGCTGCTGATACGCGCGAGGCTGCGGATACAGCGCCTTCGGCGCCCATTGGCAATTCAGCACCGCGTAAAGCGGCGTCGCGCCGTTCTCCGCCGCGAGGCGCGGGTTGGCCCCTTTGTCGAGCAGCTCTTTCGCGAGATCGAAATGTCCGTTGATGATCGCCATGAGCAGCGGGCTCGTCTTGTCGCCGCCGCTCACCTGATTGATGTCGGCTCCAGCCGCGATCAGCGCATGCACTGAATCGCTGTAGCCCTGGCGCACCGCGAAGAGGAGCGGTGTAAGGCCGCCTTGAGCGGACACGAGTTCGTTCAGTTGAAACTGCCGATCGATCCCCGCCTTGCCGCGGCCCCCGAACCGACCGCCGCCTTGTCCACCCGCCGCCCTGGCCAGGTTGTGCTCCCGCGGCAGCCTGAGCCGGCTCACCTGGCTGACCCGCCCCACCCGCTTGTGCGCCCCCGCCGGCCCGACCCGCCCGACCTGGACCGCCGGCCCGACCTGCCGCCGGCGGCTCTTCACCCGGCACCGGAGCCGGATTTCCGCGCACGACGCCGGCCACGGAACCATCTTCGCGGCTCAGGCTCGCGAGGTCGAGCACCTTGGTCGTCCCGTTGACGTCGGCGCCGCGTTTAACGAGCAGTTCGATCACCGCGGGGCGATCGTTCGCGGCGGCAAATATCAGCGCGGTTTCGTTGTGCAGCGACTCCTTCGCCGCGATGTCCGCGCCGTTGTCGAGGAGCACGCTGACCGCTTCGGTGTTGCCCGAGGCAGCCGCGACCATCAGCGGCGTGGTGCCGCTCGGCGTCGTCGATTTGGGGTCGGCACCCGCTTTCAGCAGCGCCTCGATCGCCTTGGCCTGCCCTTGCTGGCTCGCGAGATACAGCGGCGTGTAGCTGCCGATGCGCGTCGTCGCGCGCACGTTGGCGCCGGCGTAGACGAGCATCTGCACGAGATCGGCATCGCCGTTCATCGCGGCCCAGTGCAGCGCCGTCATGCCGTCGCCTTGCGCGGCATTCACGTCGGCCGCCTGTTTCAACAGCGATCGGACCGCGTCCTTGTCGCTCTGCATCGCCGCTTCGGCAACCGGCGCGGACGCGGCGGCGTGAAGAAACGCCGACAGACACAGCGCGGCGGCCGCGCTCAGGCACAAGGCGTTGATCAGTCGATTTCGCAGCATCTGATTCCTCGTTGCTCGGTCCCGAATGCACGGACGGCGGCCGAGCCGGCCGCCGGATTCTCGAAATGTATGTCGTCAGCCTCGCGAAACGGTCGTCGGCACGGCCGCGGCGTTCGCCAAATCGACGGCGCCGGTGCTGTCGCCGAACTTGTCGACGTCCTCGAGGCCGAGTGTATGAATGACGCTCAGCATCGCGTTCGCCATCGGCGTGCCGTCGGGCACGCGCACGTGCAGGCTGCCCGGCAGCCGGCCGCCGGCGTGGCCCGCGAGGAACAGCGGCACGCGCTTGTGGTTGTGCACGTTCGAGTCGCCCATCGGCGAGCCGTACAGCACGAGCGTGTTGTCGAGCAGCGTGCCGTCGCCGTCCGGCATGCTCTTCAGCTTGTTCAGGAAATACGGGACCATGCTGACGTGGTACTTGTTGATCTTCGCGAAGTCGGCGATCCGATCTTCCCGCTCCTGATGGTGCGACGCGGAGTGGAACGCGGTTTTCACGCCGCTGTCCGGATAGACGCGGTTCGACGCGTCGCGCCCAAGCTTGAACGCGAACACGCGGGTGATGTCGGAGGCGAAGGCGAGCGCCTGCAGATCGAACATCAGCTTCACGTGCTCTTCGAACGAATCGGGCACGCCGATCGGCGCTTCCGGCAGCTGCCGCGTCTCGCCGCTCGTGTTGTACGCCTCGACCTTCTGAATGCGGCGCTCGATCTCGCGGATGTCGTCGAGGTATTCGGCGAGCCGCGCGCGGTCCGCGGTGCCGAGATTGCGGTTCAGCCGATCGACCGACGCCGTGATCCAATCGAGGATGCTGCGATCCTCGCCGCGCCGCTCGGCGCGCTCCTCGGGCGTCGCGCCGACGCCGAACAACTGATCGAAGACCACGCGCGGGTCGCGCATCATCGGCAGCGGCTGCTTCGGCGTCGCCCAGCTGATCGAGTCGGTGTAGACGCAGGAATAGCCGTACGAGCAGCCGCCCGCCTGATCGACGTTCTCGATGCAGAGCTGCATCGACGGAATCGGCGTGTCCTGCCCGTACTTCTGCGCGTAGATCTGGTCGAGCGAGGTCCCGGCGAGCACGTCCGACCCCTGCGTCTGCTTCGGGTGCGTCTGCGTGAGGAACACCGCGCGCGATCGGAAGTGATCGCCGCCGATTTCGGGCGCCGTGAACGCCTCGGCGTTGCGCACGTCGGTGTTGCTGATGATGGTGACGTGTCCTGAACGGCTCGAGCGAGGCGCAGGCTGCCCGGCGTGAGGTCGAAGCTCTTGCCGACCGCTTCGGGCGCCCACATATTCTTCTTGATGCCGATCGCCGTGCTGCCCGCCGACCCGTGCACCATCTCGATGCATGCCAGACGCATCTTTCGCCGCGCGTCTTCGCGAACACGCGGCCCGCCGGGACCATCGCATCGAGGAACGGCAGCGCGACGGTGACGCCCATGCCCTTTGAGGACCGTGCGGCGGGAAATGTGCTTCTGTGAAATAAACATTCGCCTCTCTCCTCGGAGTCCCTAGCGTGAACGCGACGGCGACCGCGGCGCCGCGTCGTCGGTGGTAACGGTGGCCTCGGTCGACCCCATCCTGAACGCCGGGCTGTTGACGACGCCCAGGATGAACGACGACATCTTGTAATTGCTCTTCGCCGCGTCGCGGATGATCGCGCGCACCGTCGGCATGTCGTAGTACTCGACGCGGCGGCCGAGCGCGTACGTCATCAGATTCTCGGTGAAGCTGCGGAGCACCATGTCGGAGTGCTTCAGCAAGCGCATCGCGCAGGCCGGCCGGCCCGTTCATCTTCGTCCCGTCGTAGAGCTCGCCGACCGAATCGATCGGCACCTCGTTGTCCTTGATGCGCCACGCGCCGGTGACGTCGAAGTTGTCGAGCGCCAGGCCGAGCGGATCGATCACGCGATGGCACGAGTTGCACGCCGGGTTCTTGCGGTGCTCTTCCATGCGCTCGCGCGTCGAGAGCGTGTGTCCGTTCGCCACGCCGCTCGTGTCGTCGAGCGCCGGCACGTTCGGCGGCGGCGGCGGCGGCGGCGTGCCGAGCAGCACCTCCATCACCCACTTGCCGCGCTGCACCGGCGAGGTGCGGTCGGCGACCGACGTCAGCGTGAGAATGCTGCCCTGGCCGAGCATGCCGCGGCGGTACTCGGGCAGCGTCACGCGCTGGAACTCGCTGCCCGTCACGTTCGGGATGCCGTAGTGCTTGGCGAGCCGCTCGTTGACGAAGCTGTAGTCGGCGGTCAGCAGGTCGAGCACGCTGCGATCCTCGCGTGACGAGGCTGTCGAAGAACAGCTCGGTCTCGCGCTTCATCGCCTGCGCGAGCGTGTCGTCGTATTGCGGATAGAGCAGATAGTCGGGATGAATCTTCTCGAGGTCCTGCAGCCGCAGCCACTGGCTCGGCGAAGCGCGTCGACAGCGCCTCGGCGCGCGGATCGGCGAGCATGCGGCGCACCTGCTTCTCGACGCCCGCACGGCGTCCTCAGCGAGCCCCTGGTTGGCCGCCTTCACCAGCTCGGCGTCGGGCACGCGTGCCCCAGAGGAAGAACGACAGCCGCGACGCCAGATCCTGATCGCTGATGCGATAAGTGTCGCGTCGACGGTCTTCAGCCGTCGGCCTCGCTGCTCGAGGCGGAACAGGAATCTCGGGCTCGCCAGCATCGCCTGCACCGCGAGGCGGATGCCGGTCTCGAAGTCGCCCTTCTTGCGCGCCCTGCGTCGTAGAAGCTCATCACGTCCGTGCACGTCCGCTTCGGTCGGCGGTCCCGCGATACGCCTGCGTCGGTGAGCCGCCTGACGATGTCGCTCGCGCAGGCGCTCTTCCTCGTTGGCCGCCGTCGGACGGCACGAGAAGATCTTGCGGCGGCTCGGCGTGTCCGAGACGCCGGTGACCTTCGACGGCCCGATGATGCGTGAAGTCGCGCATGTGCGGCAGCGCCGTGACGCCGAAGCTGATGTTGACGTCGGCCAGCGTGTTCTCGAGCGGGATCAGCAGATCGTCGACCGGGCCTTCGACATCGTTGATGAACGCCGCCGAGATCGCGCTGCGGCCCGGCGTTGACGTGAATCGGCGGCGTGACCGGCTCGAGGTTGTTCTTCGGATCGGTCTCGCTCATCCGCGGATTGAGCTGAAGCAGCGCGGCGCGCTCGCCGTTGATCGAGACCTCGATCTGCTCGTTCAGGTTCGAGCGTGCTCATCGACGTGCGGCCGTAGATGCCGCCGAGCGGCTCGTTGTGCAGCGAGACCTTGAAGACGTAGTCGCCGTCGGCCGGGAAAGTGTGGACGACCGAGATGCCGCCGCGCGTGCCCATCGGCGCGCCGTCGACGTGGCGCATCTGCGACATGTTGCGACCGAGCTTGTAGGTCGACCGACGTCGGCGTGGCGTTGCGGTCGCCGACCGCCAGGCGGCTGATCTGGCTCGCCGCGCGCAGATAGCCTTCCATCAGCGTCGGCGAGAATGTTCTGCACGTCGGCGACGTTGTCGAAGCCGTGGCTGATCGTGTCGGGCGGCAGGAACGCGTTCACGTCGACGTCGATCGCCGAGCAGGTCGTGCACCGCGCGCGCGTACTCGGCGCGGTTCAGCCGCTGGAACGGACGACGGCCGGGATTGGGATGGAGCGCGGCGGCCTGATCGATCTTTGGTCTCGAGCGTCGCGGCGAATGCCGACAGCGTCGCCGATCGGCGGCCGCTCCTTGACCGTCGGCGGCGGCATCATGCCGGCGCGCAGCTTCTGGATCATCTTCTCGGCGACGTCGGGGTTCTGCGCGATCTTCGCGGCGTCGAAATGTTCGAGCGACAACCCGCCCGTCTTCGCCTCATCGTCGTGGCAGGTCGCGCAGTTGCCGGCGACGAGCGTGTTCTGCGCGTCGTTCGACAGCGCCGGCGCGGAATGCGACGCGGCAAGCGGGGGCGCCTTCTTCACCGCAGGTGTCTTCGCGCCGTCGGCGAACGCGACGACGGTTAAGAGCGCGACGCCGACACACACCGCAAGAGCCGCTTTCCTCATTCAGTTCTCCCGTCGATCCTCTCGCCGCCGCCGCGCACACGCACACCCGTTCCGAAGGCCCGAGACCCTTAGAATGAGGCATTTGCGGGCCTCAAGTTGTCAGATTTTGTCTCCCCGCTGACACGCGAAAACGCGCCGCTGCCCTACTCTTTGACAAGGCGGCCGCCGGTGAGAAATCGGCGGTAATTGCTGAAGTTCTGGCTGATCCGCATCTGTGGTTCGCCGCTGTTCCGGACGACCTGGAGCGTCTGAATCGATTCGGGCAGCAGCACGATCTCCTCAGGATCGTGGAACGCGACGGGCTTGTACCGCGTCGAGGAATCGGCCCGTTCGATGATCATCGACTGCGGGCCGTTGAAGATCTGCTTGCTGCGCGGCACGTCGAACTCGTACATGCCGGTGAGCGATTCGTCGAGGCGCAGCACGTCGGCCGACATCTCATCGACCCATATTCGGCCGCGGGTCCGTCCTGGCAGATCCACGCTGACACAATCGCCTTTCCAGGTGACCTGGTCCGCGCCGCGGAGCGCGCGACTTGTAGTCGAGCGCAATGCTGCGCCGGCCGTCGGTCTTGCCCGTGCCGTGGATCGTGAACTCGAAGTCGGGCTGTTTGCTCCGCAGCAGCATCGCGAGCGGTTCCGGCGACACCGGCTTGGGATCCATGCACGCGTTGATGTCGTTGTCCTTCGGTTCCTTCGGCGGGCGACCGTCGATGGTGAGAAGCTGGCGCTGGACTTTGGGCTCTGGCGCCGAACCGTCTTCGGCGGCATCCCACGCCACGCGCAGCTCGTAGACCAGTTGCCGCACGTGACCGCTCGTGAGCATCAGATCGCGGCCGAGCGGCTGCAGCCGCACCGTCTCCTGACACACGATACTTTGCGCGCGCGCAAAGTATTGTTCGACGCGATCGGCGACGCGCGCGAGGAGCGCGTCCACCTCGGCCTGGCCAGGCTTTTGCTGACCGTGAGTCACACCCGCGACGGCGGTTGCACAAAGCGTCGCGGCCACTCGCAAAATCAACGCGCGCACGGCGTCAAAGCGTAGCACTTCCGGGACGCACACGTCCCGATTTCGAACAAGGAAAAGGCGTCATGGACCACCTGCTTCGCGACCTCCGTTTCGGTGCGCGGACCCTGCTGAAGAATCGCTGGTTCACGCTGCTCGCCGTCCTCACGCTGGCGCTCGGCATCGGCGCGAACACCGCAATCTTCAGTCGTCATCGACGGCGTGCTGCTGAAACCGCTGCCGTACACGAACGGCGATCGCCTCGTGCTCGTCCGCGAATCCGCGCCGCTCGCCGGCCGGCCGACGGTCGGCGTGTCGATTCAGGAGCTCTACGATTACCGCGAGCAGTCGCACGCCTTCGATGCGCTGGTCGAGTACCACCAGATGAACTTCGACCTGCTGCAGCGCGGCGAACCGGATCGCGTCAACGTCGGCGTCGTCTCGCATGATTTCTTCAACGTGCTCGGCATCTCGCCGATCCTCGGCCGCACGTTCGCGGCCGCCGACGATGCGCTCGGCGCCGACGCGGTGCTGATCATCAGCTACTCCTACTGGCAGACGAAGTTCGGCGGCGATCCCGCGATCGTCGGCCAGGTGTTCCAGATGAACGATCGACCGCACACCGTGGTCGGCGTGCTGCCGAATGTGCCGCACTATCCGCAGGAGAACGACGTCTACATGCCGGTGTCGGCGTGTCCGTTCCGCGCAGCGGCGGAGAAAACGCTCGCGCAGAACCGTCGCAACTTCGTGCTGACGGTATTCGGCCGACTGAAGCCCGGCGTGTCGCGAGACGCAGGCGTCGCAGGACGTCGATGCCGTCTGCAGCCGTTTCGTGCACGAGAACCCGACGACCTATCGATCCGGATCCGGCTTCACGGCGACGACGCTGCCGGTGCGCGACGCGCTGACGCGCGGCGCGCGGCCGATGCTGCTGATTCTGCTCGCCACGACCGGCCTGGTCCTGCTGATTGCGTGCGCGAACGTCGCCAACCTCACGCTCGCGCGTCTGCTCCGCCGCGACCGCGAGCTCGCGGTTCGAACCGCGCTCGGCGCGGGGCGTGTGCAGCTCGTGCGCCAGCTGCTCACTGAGAGCATGTTGCTATCGCTCGCCGGCGGCGCGCTCGGACTGCTGTTCGCCACGTCCACGCTGTCGCATGCTCACGAGCTTCGTCGGCCGCTTCACGGCGCGAACCGGAGAGATCGCGATCGATCCCTGGGTGCTCGGGTTCACGCTCCTCGTGTCGGTGACGACCGGCATGGTGTTCGGGACGTTCCCCGCGCTCAGCTCGCGGGTCGATCTCGTGAACGCGATGAAACAGGGCAGCGCGCGGCGCGGGCACATCGGCCGGCGGCCGCCGCGTGCAGAACGGGCTGATCGTCGCCCAGGTCGCCGTGTCGGTTGTGCTCCTCGTCGGCGCCGGCCTGCTGCTCGCGAGCTTCGTCCGGCTGCAGAGGGTCGATCCCGGCTATCGCAGCGACCACGTGCTCGCGGCCGAAGCCTTCACCAACTTCTCGCGGTATCCCGAGCGTCGACGCGCAACTGCGGTTCTACCAGCCCGTGCTCGAGCGCCTGCAGCACGAGCCGGGCGTCGTGGCAGCCTCTGTGACCAACGCCGTTCCGCTCTCCGCCACCACACCGTTTGCAAATCCGTTCGCCATCGAAGGCCGCGTCACCGACGATGCGAACAAGCGGCCGACCGCGGATGTGCGGGTGATCACACCGGATTACTTCAAGACGCTCGGCATTCCGCTCGTCGCGGGCCGCGCGTTCACCGATCGCGATCACAAGGACGCGCCGCCGGTGGCGCTCGTCAACAAAGCGATGCTGCGCTACTGGGATGGCAAGGATCCGATCGGCTCGCGCATTTCCTTCAGCACGGGTCCGACCAGCAACGAGCCGATCTGGACGACGATCGTCGGCGTCGTCGGCGACGTCCGGCAGTTCGGCCTCGAACAAACCGTGGCGCAGATTTATCAGCCGATGAGCCAGTCGCAGGGGTTTGGCGGGCGCTTCCTCATCCGGACGCAAGGCGATCCGACGCTCGCTGCAAGAGTGCTGCGCGACGACATCCACGCCGTCGACGCCGCGATGCCCGTCGTCAACGTGAAGACGCTCGACGACCTGCGCGATCGCTATCTTGCGACGCCGAAGCTGACCGCGATGCTGCTGACCATCTTCGCCGTGCTCGCGCTCGTGGTCACCATGGCGGGCCTGACCGGCGTGATCGCGACGTCCGTGTCGCAGCGGACGCAGGAATTCGGCGTCCGGATGGCGCTCGGTGCCAGCCGGGAACGCGTCCTCCGCCTGGTGATCGCGCAAGGCCTTGCGCTCGTCGCAGTCGGGCTCGCCGTCGGCATCGCCGCGTCCACCGCGCTCACGCGCGTGCTCTCCACGTATCTTTTCGACACGCAGCCGACCGATCCGGTCACGTTCGCGCTTGTCGTGGCGGCGTTCGTGGTCGCCGGGCGTGATTGCGTGCGCGGGACCGGCGTGGCGGGCGACGACCGTCGATCCGATGACGGCGCTGCGCGCGGACTGACCCCCGTCGTAGCGCTTCGGAGCATCGCGCCACAGAGACGCATTCTCAATTACAATGCCGGCCGATGCGTCCCCGTGTCGCCGTCGTGTTGTTCGCCGCGTGCGTTGCCGTCTCATGTGCGCGCGAATCGACGCGTGGCGGCGGCGCGACCCGCATCTTCGTCACGAACGAAGTGTCCGGCGATCTGAGCGTCGTTGATCCCGCATCGCAGAGCGTCATCGCAACCGTTCCGCTCGGAAAGCGGCCGCGCGGGATCAAGGTCAGCGCCACCACACACTCCCTTTACATCGCGTTGAGCGGGTCGCCGATCGCCGGCCCGGGCGTCGATCGCGACACGCTGCCCGCTGCGGATCGCGCCGCAGACGGCATCGGTGAGGTCGACGCGGCGACGTACACATTGCGACGAATCATCCATGCGGGCGTCGATCCCGAACAGCTCGACGTCAGCGCCGATGGCGCGCGGATGTTCGTGGCCAATGAAGACACCGCGCAGGTGAGCATCGTCGATCTGAAATCGGGTGTGATCATCGGAACCGCCGCCGTGGGATCGGAGCCGGAAGGCGTCACGATTCAGCCGGACGGGAAAGCGGTCTACGTGACGAGCGAAGGCGACGGCGACGTCGCCGTCATCGACACCTCGACGTTCAAGGTCCTCAAGCGCATTCCCGTCGGCCATCGACCGCGATCCATCGGGTTTCTCCCGAACGGCTCCCGCGCGTACGTGACGCTCGAGAACGACGGCGCGCTCGCGATCATCGATACCGCTCGCTTGGAGACGATTGGTCTGCTGCAGCTCGGCGATGCGGCGGCGTCGCCGCGGCCGCGGCCGATGGGCATCGCGGCGCGGGCCGACGGGTCGATGTTTTACGTGACAACGGGATCCTTCGGGCGCTTGTTCTTCATCGATCCCGCCGCGAACACCGTGTCCGGTACACTCGCTGTCGGACAGCGGCCGTGGGGCATCGCGCAGTCGCCGGACGGGAAGACGCTGTATACCGCGAACGGACCGTCGAACGATCTGTCGGTGATCGACGCGGCATCGCGGCAGGTCCTCAAGAAGATCCCCGTCGGTCAACGCCCGTGGGGCGTCGTCGTCGACGCCGCTTCATCTGGTCCAAGGTAGGAGGAATCCTGTGAAACGCATCAGTGCCATGCTGTTCGTGCTGCTCGGCGCCACGTCCTTTGCACAGCAGCGCCCGCCGGAAATTCCTTTCGACTCGGTGCCGAACTTCTTCAAGCTGCCGGCCGACATGAATTTCGGCGAGGCCGGCGGCGTCGCGCTCAACTCCAAAGGCCACGTCTTCGTCTTCACCCGTTCGAACAGCGCGAACGGACCGGCGTATGCCGCGACCGCTTCGCAACTGCTCGAATTCGGTCCGGATGGAAAATTCATCCGCGAGATCGGCAAAGGCCTCTACGCCTGGTCGTTCGCGCACGCGGTACGCGTGGACAAGGACGACAACATCTGGTGTATCGACAAAGGGTCGGACATGGTCGTCAAGTTCAACCCGGAAGGGCACGTGACGATGGTGTTCGGACGGAAGAAGGAAGCGTCGGATGAGGCGGCGGCGTGGACGCGCGTCAACCCGCCGCGGCCCCCGGTCGAGGGGCAGTTCCGTCAACCGACGGACGTGACGTGGAATTCGCAGGGCGACATCTTCATCAGCGACGGGTACATCAATTCCCGCGTCGCGAAGTACGACAAGAACGGCGACTGGGTGAAGTCGTTCGGCGAGCCGGGCAGCGGTCCCGGCCAGTTGAACACGCCGCATTCGATCGCCGCCGACGCGAAAGGCAATATCTACGTCGCCGATCGCGGCAACAGTCGCATTCAAGTATTCGACAGCGACGGCAAGCTGGAACGCGAGATCAAGATCGGCGTGCCGGTTCCTGACGGCGCGCGCACCGCGATTGGACCGACGCCCGCGAATCCGGAAGCTGCGCGAGGCACGATGGGCCCCGGTGCGCCGTGGGCGATCTGCATCACGCCGGGACCGAATCAGGTGCTTTACGCGTCGGACGCGTTCCCCGGCCGGATATACAAAATGGATCCTCGATGGGAAAGTCCTGGGAACGCTCGGAAAGTCAGGGAAGCAGTTGAAGCAGTTCGGCTGGATACATGAAATCGCGTGTCCGTCTGAGAACGAGATATACGTCGCCGAGGTACTGAACTGGCGCGTGCAGAAACTGCTCCTGCATCCGGATAAGACGATGTCTACGAAATAGTGGCTGGTGGCTCGTGGTTGGTGACTAGTGGCTAGTGACTAGTGGCTAGTGACTAGTGGCTAGTGGCTGGTGGCTTGTGGCTGTGTGGCTGGTGGCTGTTAGTTATTAATGTGTTCGGGGCGGAAGCCCATGCCGACGAACCGTGCGGGCAAGCGCTGGAGCGCGGGAAACCGCTGCAGCAGTTTCACGGGCCAGGGTACCGATGTTGCGCCGCCTGCGATCACGCGGCTCACGAAGCGATTCTGAATAAAGAGCTGGAGCTCTTGCGTTGCGCGCGCCGGCCACTGTCGCCGGCGCTGAACGGCGCGTAGATTTTCAGTCGATACGCATTGCTGTCGGAGCGGCGCCGCGAGCATGTTCGCGGCCGCGACCGCGTCCTGAATCGCGATATTGATCCCCACGCCGCCAATCGGCGACATCGCATGCGCGGCGTCGCCGAGGCACAACAATCCGTCCCGATACCATCGCTCCAGCCGATCGACGACGACCGTCAGCAGTTTGATGTCGTCCCAGGTTTGCAGCTCGCCCGCCCGATTACCGAGAAAAGGTGCAACGGAAACAATGCGCTCGCGGAGCGCCGGCAGCCCGCGCGCCTTGATTTCGTCGATGCCGCCTTTGGGTATCACGAGCGCGCACTGCCAGTAGTCGCCGCGGTCGAGCGTCACGAATACCTGGCCGGCATTGATACGCCCGAGGGTAATGGTCGCGTCGGCTGGCTGCTTCGAGAGGCGCATCCACAACACATCGATGGGCGAGCCGAAGGTTCTTACCCGCAGCCCTGCGCGTTCGCGCACGATCGAATGCCGTCCGTCGGCGCCGACGACGAGATCGGCGCGTATATCGATCTGGCCGTCGGCCGTGTTCGCAAGGACTCCCACCACCCTGCCCGCATCGATGACGAGATCCGTCGCCTCCGCCCGCATCATCAACCGGAATGACGGCAGGCGCCGCGCGTGGTCCGCGACGAAGTCGAGAAAGTCCCACTGCGGCATGAACGCGATGAACTTGCACCGGGTCGGCAAATGCGAGAAATCCGCCATCGTCACCGGCGTGTCGCCGATCTGACCCTTGACCTGGCGAAGCTCGGAATGCGGACGCGACAGAAACTCGTCGAGCAGACCGAGCTCGTCGATCAGTTCGAGTGTGGATGGATGGATCGTGTCCCCGCGGAAATCGCGCAGGAAATCGCCGTGCTTTTCGAGAACGAGGACGTCGACGCCGGCGCGCGCGAGGAGAAATCCGAGCATCATCCCCGCCGGGCCGCCACCGACAATGCAGCAGCGCGTGTGAACGATAGGCGCGGTCAGAAAATCACACCACGTCCGCCGCGATGGCCCCGAGATCGTCCTGACCGTGGCCTTTGGCGATAGTCTCGTCCATTCGCTTCGCGATCGACGGGAGGACGACCAGCGGCTGGCTGCCCGCCGCGTCCACCATCAGACCGATATCCTTTCGCGCCATCGTCAGCTCGAACGTGGCCGTGAAATCACGCCGCGCCATCTTCTCTCCGCGCGAAGGGATTACGCTTCCGGCATTGAAGCGGGAGAACACGCTCAGCGCGTCTGCCGGCGCGATGTCGAGATTTTTCGCCATCGCGAACACATCGCTGACGCCCGCGGCGACGACGAACAGCATCGAGTTGCCGAAAATCTTGTAGGCGGCCGCAAGGTCCGGCCGCTCCCCCAGGTACCAGACGTCGCCTGTCATCTTCGCGAGCTCAGCGCGGGCGTCCTCGAAGACGGCCCGCGGCCCGGACACCAGCATGATGCCTTTGGATTCACGGCACATCTGCGGCGACATGAACACCGGCGCGTGAACGAACCTGACGCCCGCGCTGTTCATGCGCGGCACGCGCGCCTCCGTGCCGCGAGGCGAGGTCGTCGAATGGTCCATCACGATCGCGTTTTTCCGCAGGCGAGGACGGCAGCGCTCCAGAATGTCGTCCACAACCGCATCGTCGGGAAGCGCCATGTGCACGTGATTGGCCTCGGACACCGCTGCTTCCGGACTCTGCGCCACTTTCGCGCCGAACCGTTCGAGCGCGCGCGCTTTCGCGCCGGTACGGTTCCAGACCGTGACGGCGTCGCCGCGTGCGAGCATCGCTTCGACCATTCCCGATCCGAGGAGTCCCGTGCCGATGAAAGCCACATCCATGCAGTTATATTAAGCGCAAGTGGTATTCACCAACGACGGTCATCACGAAGTCACGAAGAGCACGAAGACCACGAAGAGCACGAAGAATTCATTGGTTAGAATTTCGCTCGCAGGCTTCGTGATCCTTCGTGTTTTCGTGATGAGCGTAGCTGCGGCGCAGCCCTCCCACGAACTGCGCTGGGCCGGCGATCCCGAGGGCGGTGCTCCATTCGTCGAAGCGGATCCTTCGAAGCCGGACGCGATCGTCGGGTTCGACGTTGAAGTGGCGGCGCTGATCGCACAAAAGCTCGGCCGCACGCCAACCTTCATCAACGTCGACTTCAGATCGCTCGACCAGGCGATCGCGCGTGGCGACGCCGACATCGCGCTCAGCGGCATCGAGGACACCCCGGCGCGGCGGGCGACGATGGCGCCCACGATCCCGTATTACGAGTTTCGCGAAGTGCTGAGCGTGCGCGACAGCGACCGGGCGCGTTTCCATTCGCTCGCCGATCTGCGCGGCCGCCGCGTCGCGACGCTCGGCGGCACCATCGCATACGAGATTCTGCTCAGCGCCGAACGCGAGCACGGCATCGCGGCGATCTCCTATGACGACGACGTGCATCCGTACAGCGACCTCGTCATCGGCCGCGTCGATGCAGTGCTCCTCGACAACGTCCTGGCGGAGCGGCGCCATCTGTTCGTGCCAGGGTTTACCGTCCAGCCGGAGACCGTTGCGATCGGACACTATGTCGGCGTGCTGGCGCGGCGACAAGGCGGCGCTCCGCGATTCGATCGACGAGATCCTGCGCGCCGCGATGCGCGATGGGACGCTGGAGCGCATTCTCCGGAAATGGCGCGTCTGGAACGCCGATCAGCCTGCGCTGTACGCGCGGCTCCTCGCGCGTGAACCAGTGGCGCCCGTCACCGGCGTCGATGCCGGCAACGAGCGCGGCGACGATGTCGCGCTGGGAGGCGACGCGACGATATCTGCCGTCGCTCGTGCGAGCGTCCATCGTCACGGTCGTCCTCTCGTGCCTTGCGATGGCTCTGGCGGTGAGCATCGGAATGTTGATTGCGACCGGCCGGGTCTACGGGGCGAGGCCGCTGCGGCTGCTGCTGACGAGCTATGTCGAGCTGATACGCGGCACGCCGATCCTGCTGCAGTTGTTCGTCCTCTATTACGGCATCGCGGCAGCCATCCGACTTCCCGCCTTTGCAGCGGCGCTCCTGGGCCTCGCGTTGAATTACGCCGCCTACGAGAGCGAGATCTACCGTGCGGCGCTCGAGGCGATCTCAATCGGCCAGCTCGAGGCGGCGCGGACGCTTGGCCTCAGCGAAACGCAGGTCCTCCGCCTCGTTCGCGGCCCGCAGGCATTTCGCCTCGCGCTCGCGCCGATGACCAACGATTTCGTCGCGCTGCTGAAGGATTCCTCGCTCGTCTCTGTGCTGACGGTCCTGGAGCTGACGAAACAGACCCAGATTTTCGCGACCAACCTGGGAAGCTGGGTGATTCCCGGAACGCTGTGCGCGGCGCTGTACCTCGCGATGTCGCTGCCTCTTGCGGCCGTGGCGCGGCGGCTGGAGCAGCGATGGAGAATGGCGTCCGCGTGACGGACACAGCGGACGCGTTCGTGCTGCGGCTGGCCGACGTGAGCGTCGAGCGGGGAGCCCGGACAATTCTGAAAGGGCGTGACGATCGATGTCGCGCCGCGCGAGCTCGTCGCGATCATGGGGCCATCCGGCTCCGGAAAAACGACGGTGCTGCGCGCCGTCGCGGGACTCGAAGCGTTCTCCGACGGCCGGATTATCGTCGGTCGCGTCCCGCTGGAAAGCCGCGGGCGAACGACCGCCGCCGCGCTCCGAGGTTCTGCGGCGAGAGGTCGGCATGGTGTTCCAGTTCCATTGCCTGTTCGAGCACCTGTCGGCCCTCGACAACGTGTGTCTGGCGCCCGTCCACGCGCACGGCATCGCCGTCGATGAGGCGCAGCGGCGCGCACGAGAACTGCTCACTGCGTTCGGCGTCGACCACAGGGCTGCGCGCATTTCCGCGCGAGCTATCGGGAGGCGAGGCCCAGCGGGTCGCCATCGCGCGCGCGCTCGCGGTCGATCCGCCGCTGTTGCTGATGGATGAACCCACGGCGTCGCTCGATCCGGCGCGCCGTACCGAGCTCGGGCAGCTGCTCCGCAGCCTCCGCACGCAAGGCCGCACGCTGGTGATGGCCACGCACGACGAGGACTTCGCGCGCGAATTCGCGACGCGCATCGTTCGCATCGAGAACGGGCGCCTCACGAACCACTAAAATCCAATCAGGAACCACGAAGGGCAACGAAGGGCACAAAGAAGTGGCCCTTGTGGTTAGCGTTGTTCTCCGTGGTTCATGGTCGCAAGCATCTTCTCGATCTTCTGCGCGCGCTTGCGTTCTTTGCGGTCCATCTTCGCCTTATCGAGGCCCGCATAGTAGCTCGTGATGTTCGTGCGGAGCGCAGCGGGCACGTCCGCGAACTGTCGATCCGCGAGGCGGCGCAGGAGCTCGCAGTAGGTGTCGTCCGACAACGAGTACTCGCCGAACGCGCTTGGTTTGCCCGTGTCGAAATCGGTGTTCGTGAGCGCAAGGCGCCCCTCGCGGACCTCTTCGAGCGCGGCGGCGTATCGCGTGCGGGTCTGCTTGAGGCTCGCCGTAAAGAACGCTTCGGCGTCGGCCGTCGGAGCCTTGAAGCTCAAAGGCCGCAGCGGACCGATCTTCGGGAGAAGCTTGTAGAGGAACGCGAGAAAACGCATCAGCAGGCCAGGCTTCTTGTACGTCGCCCCGTACTCCTGCTGGTACTGCGCGGCGGCTGTACGTGTAGATGAAGCCGCTCGCCTTCACCGCCGGCGTCAGCTTCGCGATCTCTTCCTTCTTGTCGCGCCAGGCGATGCGCGTGATTTCGGGAATCAGCTCGCTGATCGCGTGCCGGTACGTGGAGATGGCGAGGTCCTCGTTCGAGATCACGTCTTGCACCTCGATGGCGTACACGTCCTTGAACGCGCGCTCCAGCACAGGCGTTGCGACCTGAAAGCCGATGAACTGATGATACGCATCCGGTGCGTAGCCGCCGCCGGCCACCTGGACGATGTCGAAGGAGAATTCGGTAATTACATGCGAGGCCGGCGACTGGGCGTAGGTGACGCGATCGCCGTATTTGGCGCGGAGTTTTGGGAAGAGCAGCGGCACGGACCGGTTCACCGCCTCAGGATGCCCGGTGTTGTCGGCCGCGTAATGCGCGAGCGCGCCAAGCGCAAACGCGTATTCGTTGACGTCCTGCGCATCGCGCAGCATCGCGTCGACGAAATCGCCCGTGCGCACGTAGTGCAGCAGGTTGCTGAAGAAGTGGCTGCCGAACGGATAGTACCCGAGGTCCTGGATCACCGAGCCGCCGTACGCATACGCGCGCGCATGCAGGAGGTCCTCACCGGTCGCGCGCGGGTAGCGCTGCAGAAGAAGCGGTCGTATCGTTGCGTCCCATAGCGCGTCGATGTTGGCTTCGTGGGCGAGCACGGAATACGCCGACGCGCTGGGCGCGAAGCACATGCAGCAGAGCAAAGCCGCGATCGCGCGCCTGCGGATCAAAGCAGGTCGCTCGTCGCGTGGGCCTTCGCGGCGATCGCAACCACGTGCTGCGCCGGAAAACGGTCGCCGACGAAGAAGTCATAGGCCGCCGCACCGGCGACGCCGCCGATCGAGCGGCGCGACGATCGGCACCCACCACCAGTTGTTCGCCGGCGCGGAACACCTCGCCGCCCCAGCCGGCGACGAACGTGAACAGCCGCGGACCGAAATCGCGCGCCGGGTTGATCGCGTAGCCGGAGTTGAAGCCGAACGTCGCGCCGATCAGCACGACGAGCAGGCCGACGACGACCGGCGCGAGCCCGGCCGGCGCCGGCGAGTTGCGGCTGTCGGTGATGCCGAAGATGCACGCCGACGAGCAGCGCCGTGCCGACGACCTGATCGATGAAGCCGCCGGGAAACGTGCTCAGGAACGGCTGCGGATAGGTCGCCCAGATGCCGGCCGTGCCCTGCGCGCCGAGCACCTGCCGCACGCCGCCGTCGAACGCGTCGAGCGCTTCGTGATACGTGAGGAACACGACCGCCGACGCGACGAACGCGCCGGCCAGCTGCGCGACCGAATACGGCAGCACCTTGCTCCACGGAAACCTGCGATGCGTCGGCCAGCGCCAGCGTCACCGCCGGATTCAGATGCGCGCCGGTCACGCCCGCCGACACATAGCACCCCATCGTCACCGCCAGCCCCCAGGCGATGTTGATCGACAGGATAGCCGCCCGCCGTGCTGCCTGCTCAGCACCACCTGCGCGACCACGCCGACGCCGAACACGATCAGGACGAACGTGCCGAGGAACTCGGCCAGCAGCTCGCGCAGTCAGGCTCTCGTGACATGCGGCGGTATTGTAGACTCGTCGAGCCGCCAACGCCGATGCCGTACATCCTCGCGCTCGATCAGGGCACGACCAGCTCGCGCGCCATCGTGTTCGATCACGACGGCGCGATCCGCGCGGTCGCGCAGAAGGAATTCACGCAGATCTTCCCGCAGCCGGCTGGGTCGAGCACGATCCGCAGGAGATCTGGGCGTCGCAGATCGGCGTCGCCGTCGAAGCGCTCGGCCGCGCGCAGGCTTCGCCCGAGCGACATCGCCGCGATCGGCATCACCAACCAGCGCGAGACCACCATCGTCTGGGATCGCGAGACCGGCGAGCCGGTCTACAACGCCATCGTCTGGCAGGATCGGCGCACCGCCGACTTCTGCGAGCGGCTGAAGGCCGACGGCGCCGGCGCGACGATTCAGGCGAAGACCGGCCTGCTCATCGACGCGTACTTCTCGGCGAGCAAGATCCGCTGGATTCTCGACAACGTGCCGGGCGCGCGCGCGACAGCGCCGACGCCGGCAAGCTCGCCTTCGGCACCGTCGACACCTGGCTGGTCTGGAAGCTGACCAGCGGCACGCGCGCACGTCACCGACGTCAGCAACGCGTCGCGCACGATGCTGTTCAACATCCACACGCTGCAATGGGACGACGAGCTGCTGCGCCTGTTCGGCGTGCCGGCGAGCATGCTGCCCGAGGTCGCGGTCGTCGAGCGAGGTCTACGGCGCGGTGTCGACGTCGCTCGGCATCGAGGGCGTGCCGATCGCCGGCATCGCCGGCGATCAGCAGGCGGCGCTCTTCGGCCAGATGTGCCGCAAGCCGGGCATGTCGAAGAACACCTACGGCACCGGCTGCTTCCTGCTGCAGAACATCGGCACGACAGCCGACGACGTCGCGCCACCAGCTGCTGACGACCGTCGCGTGGCAGATCGGCGGCCGGACCGAGTACGCGCTCGAAGGCAGCGTCTTCATCGGCGGCGCCGTCGTGCAGTGGCTGCGCGACGGGCTCGGCCTGATTCGCACGCGCGCCCGAGATCGAGGCGCTCGCGGCGACGCGTCGCCGACAACGGCGGCGTCTATCTCGTGCCGGCGTTCGCCGGCCTCGGGCGCGCCGCACTGGGATCCCGTACGCGCGCGGCACGATCGTCGGCATCACGCGCGGCACGACGGCGGCGCACATCGCGCGCGCCGCGCTCGAGAGCATCGCGTACCAGGTCGCCGATCTGCTCGACGCGATGCGCGCCGACGCCGGCATCGCGCTCACGGAGCTGCGCGTCGACGGCGGCGCCGTCGACCAACGACATGCTGATGCAGTTTCAGGCCGACCTGCTCGGCGTGCCGGTCGTGCGGCCGGCGGTCACCGAGACGACGGCGCTCGGCGCCGCGTATCTCGCGGGCCTCGCGGTCGGCTTCTGGAGCTCGATCGACGCGGTCACCGGACAGTGGCAGGTCGATCGGCGGTTCGAGCCGCGGATGCCGCCAGCGGCAGGTGGCCGCGCTGCGCGAGCGATGGACCGAGGCGCTGTCGCGATCAAGAGGGTGGGAAAGTGAGTGATGGCATGCACAAACCAGGAATTCTTTCGAGCAGCGGTCACCGAATGAACCGGCGCATTCGTCTCGGGCTCGTCGTTCTGATTCTCGTCATCGGCGGCGGCATCGTCGAACACGCGGCTGGCCCATCGACTCTCAGCGAGCGCGTCGGCGCGATCATGGCGCGGCCGGTGTTCAAGCACGCGCTGTTCGGCATCGAGTTCTACTCGCTCGATACGAACACTCCGATCTACACCGTCAATGCCGACAAGCTGTTCGTTCCCGGCTCGACGACAAAGCTGATCACGATGGGCAGCGCGCTTCAGATACTCGGCGCCGACTATCGCTTCCACACGCGCGTCTATCGCGCAGGAGACGTCGACGCGGATGGAACGCTGCACGGCGACGTCGTGCTCGTGGCGAGCGGCGACACCAATCTGTCGGGACGTATCCGCGCCGGCGACACGCTCGCGTTCGAGAACGTGGATCACTCCTACGGCGGCCCCGACAGCCGCGGCCTCGAGGGCGACCCGCTCCGAGTGATCCGCGAACTGGCCTCGTCCATCGCGTCGCACGGCATCAAGCGGATCGACGGCCGCGTGATTGTCGATGCGAGCCTCTTCCCCGAAGGCGAGCGCGACGGCGGCACCCGCTTCGTCATCTCACCGGTCGTCGTCAACGACAACGCCATCGACGTGATCGTGCAGCCCGGCGCCGCCGAAGGCGCGCCGGTGCAGTTGAAGATCTCGCCGGTGACCTCTTACGCGCGTTTCGTAAACGGCGCGGTCACCGGGAAAGCGGGCAGCCGAGAGACGCTGACGATCGACTCCGATGTGACGCGCGGCGACGGCACGCACGTCGTGACGCTCGGCGGATCTGTACCCGCCGACGCGAAGCCGGCGATGGTCGGCTATCGGGTGCCGGAGCCGAGCCGCTTCGCTGAGATCGTGCTCGCCGAAGCGCTGCACGAGCGCGGCATCGTGGCGGCCGCGCGCGACGTCGCCGACAAGCCGGACATCGCGACGCTCTCGAAGCGTGTACACGCCGGACCATACCGTTGCCGAACACGTGTCGCCGGCGTTTGCCGAGGAGGTCAAAATTACTCTAAAGGTGAGCCAGAACCTGCACGCGAGCGCAACGCCGTTCCTGCTCGGCGCTCTCCAGAGCCCCGAAGACGCGCCGCATGCCGCCGAAAACGGCTTCAGGCGGATCCGGAAGTTCCTCGACACGACCGGCGCCGACGTGAGCGGCGCATCGCAGAGCGACGGCGCGGGCGCCGACGCGCACTTCACGCCCGACTTCATGGTCCACTACCTCGCGTTCATGGCGAAGCAGCCGACCGCGGCGATCTTTCACGACGCGCTGCCGATTCTCGGCAAGGACGGGACGCTCTGGAATATTCAGGTGAAGTCGCCGGCAGCGGGCGCCGTGCATGCGAAGACCGGGACGTACTCGGTCGAAGACATGCTGCACGAAGCGGTGATGGTCGACCGGCAAAGGCCTCGCGGGCTACATGACCACGAAGAACGGCGAGCACCTGGCGCTCGCGATTTACGTGAACAACGTCGCGGTCAAAGACGGGGCCGATGTGACGACGGTCGTGGGCGATGCGCTCGGAGAAATCGCCGCGGCGGCCTTCGATGCGAAGCCCGACCACCGCGGATCGAAGTAACTACTTGCGTTCCGGAACGTTCAGCTCTTTCAGTTTCGCGACGATGTCCTCGCCCGATGTGGCTGGCTTCACGGCCTTGTCGATCGCGGCGATCTTGCCCGTCGGATCGATGTAGAAGGTCCACCGTTTCGCGTATTGCCGATCGGCCGGCGCGTCCGGCGGAATTACGCCGTAAGTGAACGCGACCTTCTTGTCCGGGTTTGCCAGCATCGTGAAGTCGGCGTGCTCCTTCTCGGCGAACGCCTTGTTGTCCTCGAGCGTATCGACGCTGATCATGAAGTAGTTGGCGTCAAACTTCCGAATCAATTCCCCGCTCGCACGGAGCGAGTTGCATTCGGCGGTTCAACCACCGGTGAACGCTTTCGGAAACCAGGCGAGAACGACCCAGTGCCCCTTCATCTGGGACAGTGTGTGCGTCTTGCCGTCGGTTCCCGGCACTGTGAAATCGGGTGCCTGGTCGCCAACCTTCAATTCGGCTTGCGCGAGTGCCGGACTGGCAATCGCTGCCGTGGCGAGCAAGGCGGCCGAGATCAGCCGGACTACCTGCTTCATCGAACCTCCTATGAGCGGCGCGCAAAGCTCGTCTGCGCCCGCTATCGCCAAGATAGCACATCGCTTACGGCGCTCGTCGGAAGGGGGCATAATGTTCGCAGAGTCGGAGCGTATGCGTTCGAGAGCTCTTGCGACAGCCATTCTCTGCCTCCTCGCGGCGGTGGCGTGCACCGACAGCGCGCCCGCCGGCCCCACGGCGGCAGCGGCCTTCACAGTGGACGGCACATGGCTAGGCCGACGTCACGGTTTCCGATCAGGCCGCGCGGATGTCCTGGGTACTCACCCAGAGCGGCACCAGCGCGTCTGGTCCGGTGACCGTTTCTCTTGCGAGCGGGATCGTCCTGATGAACGGGGTGCTGACGGGAACCGTGAGCAACGCGACCGCGACCGCCGCCACGCTCGCTTATACGATCGCAGTCGCTGTTGGCGGCATTCCGGCGCAGCCAACCTGCTCGGGCCAGTTCGGCGGCGCGATGAGCGCGACCGCCGCGACCGCGCCGGCGAAAATGACGGGCGACTTCACCGTCAAATCGTCTACGTGCGCGTCGCCGATTTCGAACGGCACGCTGACGCTGACCAAGCAATGAGATCGACGCGGCTCTGAACCTGCGCGACACCCATCAGTCGGCTCTCAGCGCGATCATCGGATCGACGCCCGCAGCGCGCAGCGCCGGAATGATGCACGCCGCGGACGCGGTAAGGAGGAGCGCCACGGGGACAGCGATGAAGACGACGGGGTCTGCGGGCGCGACGGCGAACAGCATTCCGCGGAGCGACTGCGCGACGATGTAGGCCAGCACGGCGCCGAGCGCGATGCCCGCGATCGCGAGCCGGAGCCCTGCGGCCATGATCAGCGCGAGGATGTCGCCGGACGCGGCCCCGAGCGCCATCCGCAATCCGATCTCAGAGGTACCGGCGGCCAACGGTGTACGCCATCACGCCGTATACCCCGGCCATCGCCAGGATGAACGCCAGCGCTGCGAAAACGCCGATGAGCAGCGTGCGGAATCGCGGCGTCGCGACGGCGACCGACAGCGTATCGGCCATCGTGCCGACGCGTACCGGCACCTGCGAATCGACGCCGCGCATGATCTCGCGAATCGGCTGCGCGAGGGCCATCGGATCGCCCGCCGCACGCGCGACGAGCGTGAGCGCGGTGGCAAAACCCGGATGCTGCTGAAACGGCAGATAGATCTCCGGGCCCGGCGGCCGCGACGGATCGTAGGCGCGCACGTTGCCGACGACGGCGATGACGGTCATGAAGTCGAGCGTATCGAGGCCGCATTGGATGCGGCGGCCGATCGGATCGACGTTCGGAAAACTCTGGCGCGCGAGCGCGTCGTTGATGATGGCGACGCGAGGTGCGTCGTAGCCGTCGCGCACGGAAAAATCCCGGCCGCGTTTGACGGGGATCGCCATCGTTCGAAAATAATCGGGCGTTGTCACCGTGAACACCGCCTGCGGCGAGCGCACGCCGGTCGCGTCCGGGCCCGGCCCGCCTTCGAGCCAGTACCCGCCATTTGAATGAAAGCTCGTCCCGGGTAGTCCTCGCACGCCGGCGGCGGACACCACGCCCGGCACACCGTTGATGCGCTGCAGGACGTCGGCGTAAAAACGGTTCGCCGCGCGGAAGGTCGCCAGATTGTTGGCGGGGACTGTGGATTCGACGACGAGCAGGCGCTCGGAGCTGAAGCCGAGATCGACGCGCCCCAGCGCAACGAGGCTGCGGACCAGCAGCGAAGCACCGACGACCAGCGCCACCGCGCATGCAATCTCCGCGACGACCAGCGCGCTGCGCACCGCTGCGCCGCCGCCGGCGAGCGCGCCGCCGCGTCCGCCCTGACGGAGCGACGCGTTCAAATCGATGCTCGACGCATGCAGCGCGGGGAGGACGCCGAAGATGATGCTCGCGACAATGGACGCGCCGAGCGCAAACGCGAGCACGCGCCAGTCGACCGCGACATCATTGAGCCGCGGCAGCCCGGCGGGCGCGACCGCGAGGAGCGCCGACACGCCCCAGCGTGGAGATCAGCACGCCGAGCACGCCTGAGCCGAGCGCCAGCACGAGACTCTCGGTCATCAGCTGCGCGATCAGCCGCCGGCGTCCCGCGCCGAGCGCCGCCCGCACGGCGAGCTCGCTCGTGCGCGCCGTCGCGCGGGCGAGCAGCAGGTTCGCCACGTTCGCGCACGCGATGAGGAGGACGAGCGCGACGGCGCCGAGCAGCAGGTACAGCGTCGCCCGTGTGCCGCCGACGAGCTGCTCGCGCAGCGGGACGACGGCGGCGCCTTTGCCCGCGTTCGAATTCGGATACGCCTGCTCGAGCCGCGCGGCAATCGCCGTCAGCTCGGCCTGCGCCTGTTCGATCGTCACATCGTCCTTGAGCCGCGCGACCACTTCGTAGTTGTGCGCCGATCGCGACGTGGTCTCCGGCACGATCCAGGCGGGGGCCCAGACGTCGGTGCGGTCGGGAAATCGGAACTGCGCCGGCATGACGCCGATGATCGTGAAGGCGCTTTGGCGCAGCGACACCGTGCGGCCGAGAACATCGGGGCGGCCGCCGAATCGCCGCATCCAGAAATCGAAGCTGATCACGGCGGTGAGCGGACCGCCCGCGCGTAATTCAGCGCCCGCCGGAAGGTGTCCGATCTGCGGCTCGACGCCGAAGACGTCGAAAAACTCCGGCGTGACCACCGTTCCTCTCGCGTAGTCCGCCGCGCCGTCGACAGACGCGCTGGTCTCGCCGCCGCTGTAGAACGCCATCGCTTGAAAGCTCGACGTCGTGTCGTGCCAGTCGTGGAAATCGGGCGCCGACACGCTCCCGCGCACACCGGTCCGGCGCCACGCCGTCGTGAGCGCGACGATCCGCTCCGGGTTGTGATATTCGAGCGGCTTGAGCAGCACGGCGTTGACGACGGTGAAAATCGCGGCGTTGGCGCCGATGCCGAGCGCCAGGGTCAGCACCGCCAGGGTCGCAAACGCCGGCTGAGTGCGGAGCGACCGCAGCGCGTAACGAACATCCTGCTTGAGCGTGTCCATGGCGCCTTAGACGGGACGGCCGGAAAAACCGTTCGAGCAGCTATGATGCCGCTTGATGAACCCCAAGGTTGCTGCCGCGCCGCCCGCCGAGCCCCTCACACCCACCCGATCCGTTTGGTACCGAGAGGTCACCGCGGATCAGTGGAAAGCCTTCTTCGCCACGTTCCTCGGCTGGGTCCTCGACGGATTCGACTACACGATTCTGAGCTTTCTGCTCGTCGATGTTCAACGCACGTTCAGCGTCGACAAGGCGGCCTTCGGTGCCCTCGCGACGGTCACACTGCTCTTCCGGGTCGTCGGCGGCATCGGCGCCGGAACGGCCGCCGATCGCTGGGGCCGCAAGGGCCCGCTCATGTTCTCGATCTTGTGGTATTCGCTGTTTGCCTTTCTCAGTGGGTTCTCCACGACCTATCGGATGCTCTTTCTCCTACGCGCGCTCTTCGGTATCGGCATGGGCGGCGTGTGGGCGGCCGGCATGCCGCTGACGCTCGAGCATTGGCCAGCGCATCTGCGAGGCATCGCGTCGGGAATGCTGCAGGCGGGCTACTCGGTTGGGTTCATGCTGTCGTCGCTCGTCTATCAATTCGCCTATCCGGTTGTCGCCGAACGCGGCGACTACGGATGGCGCGCGATGATGTGGATTGGCGTGCTGCCGGCGCTGCTTGTTTTCTGGATCATGTCGGGCGTCAAAGAGAGCCCGGTCTGGGAGGAGCGACAGCGGCATCTGAAAGATCGGCGGGAAGCCCGGGGCATCTCGTTCGCCAGGCTGTTCAAACCCGACCTCATCGTTGTCACGATTCAGACGTCAATCCTGATGGCCGCGTTCATCTTCTCTTACCACTCCATCAGCTATTGGTATCCGACGTATCTGGCGTCGCGCCATCTCCAGCCGCTCGTGTTCATGCTGCTGCTGAATTTCGGCGGGGTCACCGGCGCGATCGCCGCTGGACGATTGTCCGAGAGTGCGCTCGGCCGCCGGGGAGCGGCGACGCTGATGATGACGATCGGCATCGCGTCCATTCCGCTGTACCTCTACACGACGAGCGTGTGGCCAATGTGGGCTGGTGCCATGGCGATCGGGTTCTTCGGCGCGGGCGCGTGGGGGATGGTACCGAGTTATCTCACGGAGCGATTTCCGACGGCCGCGCGCGCGATCGGCGCCGGGTTCGCGTACCACGCCGGTGCGGCGCTCGGCAGCTTCACGCCTGCCCTCATCGGCTACCTGCAGGACGGCGGCATGCCGGTCGCCGACGCGATGGCGGTCTGCATCGCGCTCGCGGGCGTTCTCGTCATCGGGCTGATCTGGATGGGACCCGAAACCCGGGGGCGACAGTTTCACGCGACGGAATAGAACCTTCATCACGAAGACACGAAGATCACGACGGCCACGAATTCATTTAGTACAGGATTGATCGTGCGCTTCGTGCTGCTTCGTGACTTCGTGATGGATCGTCAAGGCTGGAATCGCACGCTCTTCCAGAGCGCCGCCGAGTCGTACATCCGTCCATCGCTGATCGTCCACCGCACGGTGCGCACGTTGCGAATCGAGTCGAGTGGATTCGCGTCGAGGACCGCGAGGTCCGCGCGTTTGCCTTTCTCGATCGTCCCGAGCTCGGCATCGAGCTTCATCGCGCGCGCCGCCACGATCGTCGCCGCCTGCAGCGCCTCGAGCGGAGTGAATCCAGCTTCCACGTAGAGCTCGATCTCGCGGTACACGCTGTGGCCCGGAACCCCTTCGTCGGTGCCCGCGACGATCGGCACACCAGCGTCGTGCAGGGCTTTGACAATGCGAAGGCCGCGTTCGAGACGCGCGCGCGCGGCCGCCGCATCGATGCCCGCGGCGCCCGCATTCGAGAAGATGCGGTTCAGCGGCGGCGGAATCTTCGCGATGCCGGGCTGGAACGCGTCGACCGGCGAGCCCAGTGCGTGGCCGAGCAGTTCGTTCCAGGATTGGGTCGGATCGATGACGGTGCCGCGTTCTTTGAGAAACGCGATCGTCTTGTTCACTTCGGGCGATCCGGCTTCGCCGCGGATCGCGAGATGCGCGACGTGATCCATGCCGGCCGCGGCGGCCTGATCGATCGTCATCCCGTTCGGCACGTGGCCGGTGACCGTCATGCCGAGGCGATGCGCCTCGGCGCAAATCGCCTCGACGATCGGCGGCGTCACCAGGCTGTAGATTTTGATTTGCTGAAACCCCGCGTCGTGATATTTCGCGACGACCGCCTTCGCTTCGTCAGGTGTCGCGGCGTAGATGACCCCGAACGCGTCCGGGCCGCCGCCGTCCACGAGGCCCGCCGCCAGGATGCGCGGTCCCAGCGCTTTTTTCGACGTGACCGCATCGCGGAGACCGGTGATGAACTCGAACTCGTTGCCCATGTCGCGGACTGTCGTCACGCCGGCGCCCAGATAAACCGGCATCCACTCGACCTGTGTGAGATGCGTGTGCATGTCCCACAAGCCGGGGATCACCGTTTTGCCGGCGAGTATCCGCGACCGGCACGCCGGCAGGAATGACGACCGAGCCTCGAGCACCGACGTCCGCGATCCGTCCGTCTTTGATCACGATGACCGCGTTCGTGAGCGGCGCGTGATTCGTGCCGTCCACGATCGTCGCGCCGAGCAGCGCGTACGTGCCGGTGCGCGTGGGCGCGACACGCTCGGTCAGCGTCTCGATATCCCCGAGACGGTCGCGGATCGATCGCTGCACGAAGACGCCGAGCTCCGAGGCGAGATCCTCGCGAACCGCCTCGAAGCTCAATCCGCCGGCGCGCGTAATCGCGGCGACGATGCCGCCGTCGGCGTCGAGCCACAGCGTTTCACGTCCCCAGACGACGCCGTCGATCGAGTAGCGGTCAAGCGACAGCGCGCGTTGGCCGACGCGCACCGCCTCACGGCCTCGCTGCTCGATATACACGTCGTTCAGCGGCATGCCGGGGACGGTCTGCAACACGCGCGGACGACCGTGCTGCTGCCAGTAACGGACGAGCATCATCTGCACGGAGAACGGCGCGTAGCCATCGACGGTGAAGAACGTCGCGGGCAGGGTGACGCGCCGCTCGGCGTGATCCGCGCGGACGATCGCATCCGAGCCCTCCACGCGAATGTCGGAATCGACGTTGACGAACCGATAGCTCTTGCCTTTGGCGCTGAACGTCTGCGGGCGGAGATCGGCGCCCATCTTCAGCGACGACTCCAGCTGCACTCGTCCGCCACGATCGGTGAAGTCGATATCCGAGGTCAGCTGGACGCCCCCGCTGTCGCGCGTCAGCGTGTAGTGCTCTTTGCCGATCGGTTTTTGAACGTAGTGCAGCACCAGGGTCCCGTGCTCGCCTGACGGCGCGCCGCCCTGAGCGACGAGGAGCGCGGCCGCGGCGAGAAGCCCCGCGACCGAGATAAAAATCGTACGCATGCCGCGCATCATGGCATATGTCCCGCCGTTCCCTATCAACCACCTTCCGTCCGCCGCCGTCTAACCGCCGGGAGGAAGTCGCGTGTCATTGCTCGTCCAGGACATCCGGTATGCAGTGCGGGCGCTCGCCAGCCAGCGCGGCTTCACGTTCATCGCGATTCTGACGCTCGCCCTCGGCATCGGCGCCAACACGGCCATTTTCGGCATCGTCGACGCGGTCGTGCTGCGCCCGCTGCCGTACCGCGATCCGTCGCGGGTCGTGATGTTGTGGAGCCACTGGATCAACTGGGACAAGACATGGCTCTCCCAGGGCGAGCTCGAGGACTATCAGAAGGCCCGTTCACTCGAGCAGGTCGGCGCATTCCAGTACTCCGCATTTAATCTGACGGGTATCGGAGAGCCGCTGCGTGTGCGCGCCGCGACGGTGCAGCCGCAAGTGTTCGCCGCGCTGGGAGCGCAGCCCATCGTGGGGCGGCTGTTCTCGGCGGACGAGGACCGGCCGGGCCACGAACACGTCGCCGTTCTCGGCGAAGGCCTATGGCGCGCGCAATTCGGCGCGGACCGCTCGATCGTGGGCCGGTCGGTGCTGCTCGACGACGCGCCCTATACGGTGATTGGGGTACTGCCGATCTCGCTCAGGCTTCCACTCGATTACGCGACGCGCCAGACCACGGCGTTGTGGATTCCGCTGGCGCTCGGACCAAACGACCCGCAGGCGCGCGGGAATCATGGCCTGTACGCGCTCGCAGAGCTCGCGCCCGGCGTCACGCTGAAGCACGCGCAGGCGGAGATCGACACGATCACGCAAGGTTTTCACCAGACCTACGCCAACCAGTACGATCGCGAATTCGGCCTGACGCTCATCCCGGCGCCCCAGGAAGTCTTCGGCGCCGTTCGCCCGGCGCTCATGCTGCTGCTCTTCGCTGTCGGCGCCGTGCTGCTCATCGCGTGCGCCAACGTGGCGAACCTGCTTCTCGCGAGATCGGAGGCGCGCCAGAAAGAGATCGCGATTCGCACGGTCCTGGGCGCCGGACGCCTGCGGCTCGTTCGTCAGCTCATCACCGAATCCATGGTGCTCGCGCTCGTCGGCGGCGCTGCAGGCATCGCCGTGGCGTACGTCCTTCTCCACGGCCTGGTATCGCTCGATCCGCTGAAGATTCCGCGCGTGCAGGACATCGCCCTCGACGGCCGTGTGCTTGCGTTCACCGTGGTCGTGTCGGTCCTCACCGGCGTCGTGTTCGGCCTCGCGCCAGCCTTTCACGCCGCGGGCGGCAATCTTCAGCCTGCGCTCAAGGAAGGCGGCCGCGACTCCCGATCGTCGACCGGTTGGCTGCGCCACGCGCTCGTCGTCTCGGAAATCGCCGCGTCGGTCGTGCTCGTCGCCGCAGCAGTGCTGCTCGCGCGCAGCTTTACCGAGCTCTTGCACGTGGACTCGGGCTTCAACTCCGCTCACGTTCTGACGCTGCGCACATCCCTGCCCGCCACCCGGTACGCCACAGGGGCCAGCATGGCACGCGCGTATCGCGATCTCGGGCAGCGCCTTCGGGAGAATTCCGGCGTGCTGGCTGCCGGAGCGGTCACCGGGTTGCCGCTCGCGACGACGCGCGGCGACTGGGGCATTCGAATCGAAGGAGGGCCGACAGACAACCAACATCTCGCGGCCGACTGGCAGGTCGTCACGCCCGGTACTTCGAGGCGCTGCGCACGCCGGTGAAAGCGGGCAGGCTCTTCACGGACGCGGACCGCGCCGACACGCTGCCGGTCATCCTCATCAACGAAACGATGGCGCGTTTGTTCTGGCCGGGCATCAGTCCACTCGGGCACCGCCTGACGATGGGCGGCAACACTCGCTGGCTCACGGTCGTGGGCGTCGTCGGGGACGTGCACCATCGAGGACTCGATACGCAACCGCGCGCCGAGATGTACAGGCCGCACACGCAGTTCCGGTTCGGCGACGCCGAGGGGCCCGCCGTGCCCACCATGACCTGGGTGATTCGCACCGATGGGGACCCGAATGCCGCGATCTCCTTCGCACGCGACGCGCTGCGCCGCGTCGATCCCGACCTTGGCATATCGGACATCGAAACGATGGATCAGGTCGTCGACGATGCGACGTCGGATCGCCGGTTGAACCTGCTGTTGTTCGCGATGCTCGGAAGCCTGGCCCTCGTGCTCGCGCTGGTCGGCGTGTACGGCGTGGTGGCGTATTCGGTCGCGCAGCGGACGCACGAAATCGGCGTCCGGATGGCCATCGGCGCGCGACCGGCTGATGTGCAGCGACTGATACTCGTCGACGGCGGGCGGCTCGCGATCGCCGGCGTCGCAATCGGCACGGTGCTCGCCCTCGCTGCAGGTCGCATGCTGCGCGGGCTGCTGTTCCACGTGAGCGCGTCGGATCCGGCGACGTTCGCGGCTGTCGGCGCAGCGCTCATCGCCGTGGCGACGCTCGCCAGCTACATCCCGGCGCGGCGCGCCACGCGTGTCGATCCGATGGTCGCCCTCAGAAATTAACGCGTCACTTCAACGAAACGCCTGCGCCGATCACCGTGAGTGTCGATCGCGGGCTGCCCTGGAAGCCGAACGCGGCGGTGCCTTCGCTGATCGAGTACACGCGCAGATCGAAGCTGAAGGCGAGATGTTTCTTCATGAACCATCGCGCGCCGCCGCCGTAGTTCAGCGTTTTCAGGCGCTCGATGTCGGCGTCCTGCGACTCGGCGCCGTCGGGCACGATCGACCACTGCGACAATCCGATCCCGCCGCTGATGTAGCTCCACCCGTTACGGCCGCCGAAGTTGAACGAGAGCTGAGGCGATGCCGACAGAAACTTTTCGGTGACCGGCCGCAGGCCGGACGTGGACGCGTCTCCCGGGGGCACGTTGTGCGCCTGCAGGCCGACGACCTCGCCGCCGATGCCGAACGTCAATTGTTTCCACTTGAGAAAGTAGAAATGAAGGCCTATGGCGCCGCCGAATGTGCTGCCGGGAAGCTCCGAGGTGGCGAGGCCGCGGCTGTCGGCGAGTTGCTGGGTGTTGGGGAGCTTCGTAAAGAGACCACGGAGATCGACGACGAACGGGCCGACCGCCGGAACGGGCTCCTGAGCAGGCGCGGACACGGCAAATGCGGCGACGAGCGCGCCCGCGAGCGCCAGTCGGACGGCGGCTTTCATGCGATGCGCGGCATTGTACCAATTGTTTGATTCCTTGTTACGATGCCGCGCATGGATCCGAACTCGCTTCACGACATGTTCGCGCTCGGGCTGCCGCTGGCCGAAAAAATCATCAGGCCGATCGTGGTGTATGTCTTCCTCGTCGTCGGGCTGCGGCTGGCCGGAAAACGCGAGCTCGCGCAGCTGAACCCGTTCGATCTGGTCGTGCTGCTGACGCTGTCGAACACGGTGCAGAACGCGATCATCGGCAACGATAACAGCATTACCGGCGGCCTGATTGGCGCCGCGACGCTGCTCATCCTCAACTACACGGTCGTGCGTTTTCTGTACGGCCACGAACGACTCGAACGCCTCGTCGAAGGCGACACGGACGTGCTGATAGAAGGCGGCGTCGTGAAGGCCGAGAGCCTCCGCCGGGAGCTGATCACGAGAGGCGAGCTCGAAGCGGCCGCGCATAAGCAGGGCTTCGCGTCCCTCGACGAGATCGACCGCGCGATTCTCGATCCAGGCGGCAGCATCTGCTTCTTTCCAAAGACGCCGACACCTGACAGCGCGCGTCACGACGAGTTGATGGCGAAGTTGAACGAGTTGTCCGCGCAGCTCGCGGCATTGCGTTAGGAGCTCACTTGAGAGTGCGACTGTGTCTCTCGGTCGCTTGCGTCGCGTCCATCGGTCTCGGCATGTCGGCGCAGCAACGGCCGCGCGCGCGCGATCTCGGCATCGTCGCGGGCGTGCTGCCGACCGGCGCGCTCGACGCCATCACGGACGTCGCCGGCGTACGGGTCGGCCACACCACGATCGTCGAAGGCGACACCGTGCGGACCGGAGTGACGGCCATCGTGCCGCACGACGGGAACGTGTTCGACGAGAAGGTCGCCGGCGCCGTCTTCGTCGGCAACGCGTTTGGCAAGCTCGCCGGTTCGACGCAGGTTGCCGAGCTCGGCACGATCGAAACCCCAATCGTGCTCACCAATACGCTCGCCGTCGGTATCGCCATCGATGCTGTCGTGCGCTACACCCTCGCTCAGCCGGGCAACGAGCGTGTGCAGTCGGTAAACGCTGTCGTCGGGGAGACCAACGATGGCGGGCTGAACGACATTCGCGGCTTGCACATCAAGACCGAGCACGTCCTGGATGCGATTCGCAATGCGAAGAGCGGGCCCGTCGCCGAGGGCGCCGTGGGCGCCGGCACCGGGACGATTGCGTTCGGTTGGAAAGGCGGCATCGGCACGTCGTCGCGGAAGGTCGCGGCGGGCTACACGGTCGGCGTTCTCGCGCAAACGAACTTCGGCGGCAATCTCACGATTGCCGGTGTGCCGATATTCCAATCGCTCCAGCCGCCGTGCCCGACGAGCCGCGGGAGCGGCGGAGCACGCCGCCGACGGCGACGGGTCGTGCATGCTCGTCGTTGCGACCGACGCGCCGCTCGACGCCCGAGACCTGCGTCGGCTCGCGGCGCGCGCGGTGTTCGGTCTGGCTCGCACCGGATCGTCCTACAGCAACGGCAGCGGCGATTTCGCGGTGGCGTTCTCCACGTCGCCCGACGTTCGCAGCCGGTTCGGCGAATCGGCGCCGCACGCGCACACGATTCTGCCGACCGACGCGACCTCGCCCTTGTTCGAAGCGGCGCTCGAGGCCACCGAGGAGGCAGTCTACAACTCGCTGTTCCAGGCGACGACGGTTCGATCGCGGTTCGGCGCCGCCGAGGCGATTCCCGTCGAGCGCGTGCGTCAGTTGTTGAAGAAGTAAGCCGCGCGGTTGAGGCAGCGCTCTACATCGATCCGGATAACAAGGCGTCACAAATGCGGAGCTCGGCGCCGTGTTCCGTGCAGACCGCAAACTGCACATCGCTTCCGCCGTAGAGCCCAAGGCCGGAAAACTGGCCCGTTGCGGACAGCACGTAGAACTTGACGTTGAAGTTGGGCTCGCCGCGTTCGTTCAGCAACGCGGGATCGGTCGTGTCTTCTTTGATCCGCCGAAGAGCAGTCATGCCAGCGTCTTTGGGATCGCGACCTCGCCGCAACTCTTCGACAATCACGTACGACGAAAGGCTATACAAGTTCGATTCGCCGCGGCCGGTCGACCCTGCAGCGCCCGCGCCTTGCCGCACGTAGAGTCCCGCACCGAGGATCGGGGAATCGCCGACGCGTCCCGGAATCTTCCACGCGCGACCGCTTGTCGTCGTGACGCCGGCAAGCTCGCCGCTCGCGTTCAGGCCAACGCAGTTGATCGTGCCCCAGAGGTGGTTCTTGTCGATGAGCCCGTCACGGTCCATCTCTTCGCCCACGGCGTAGCCGATGGCCCAGCGCGCAGGAGCATCGGCCCCCTCAGCGCGAGCGTCGACGCGACGCTTCCACTCCCGCCACACGGCCAGTGACCGATCGGAATGCAGGTCGGCACGAACGGCGAAGCCATGCGCGCGTGCGAATGCCTGGGCGCCATCGCCGGCGAGGAGGTGGTGCGGCGTCGTGTCCATGACGCGCTCGGCGACAGACGCGGCCGGCACGACGCCCTGCAGCGCCGCAACTCCTCCGGCGCGCCGCCGCGGACCGTGCATGCAGCACGCGTCGAGTTCCAGAACGCCGTCGGCATTCGGCAGCGCGCCAACGCCGACGCTTGTCTCATCAGGATCGAGCTCGACGATCGTCACGCCTTCGACAAGCGCGTGAAGCACGTCGGTGCCGGCCGTCATCAGCCGAAACGCGCGCTCGACGCAGGTCTCCGTTCCGCCGTTTCTGAACTGATGTCCGTTAGCCGAAGCGACCACAACCGGACGCATACCAACCACCAACCACCAAACAGTCACTAGCCACCAGCCACTCAGCCACCAGCCACCAGCCACTATTATTGCCGAGATATCGGCAGCCATTGACCCTCATCCGTTCCGCCGATTACGATCGCATCCGCTTTGGCGATCACTCCGTCCCGTCGGCGCATTCCTCTTTCGGCCATCCGCGAAGCTCAGGCCGAGATCTACAAGGCCGCCGTTCGCACGCCGCTCGTACGCAGTCGAGTTGCCCGGCGGCGACTCGGCGCCCGAGCTCTATCTGAAGCTCGAAGTGCTGCAGCCGATCGGATCGTTCAAAATCCGCGGCGCGTACAACGTCATCCGCCAGCTCACCCCGTCGCAGTTGAAGGATGGCGTGTGGACCGTGAGCGCCGGCAACGCGGCTCAGGGCGTCGCGCTCGCAGCGCGCAAGGTTGGCGCGGCGTGCTCGGTCATGGTGATGGACACCGCGCCGGAGACCAAGGTGAGAGCGATCGAGCGCCTCGGCGCGTCAATTGTCCGCGCCACCTACGATGAAGCGTGGAAGACGGTCGAATCGCATGGGTCGGACCGCATGCGGGGCCACTTCGTCCATCCGTTCGACGACGACCAGTTCATCGCGGGAAACGCGACGGCAGGCGTTGAAATCCTCGAGGATCTGCCAGATGTCGACGCGATCATCGCGCCGCTCGGCGGCGGCGGCCTGCTCTCCGGCATCGCGGCCGCCACGAGCGAACTGAAGCCGTCGACCAAAGTGTTCGCGGCGGAGCCGGAAACGGCGGCGCCGCTGTCGATTTCGCTGGCTGCCGGCGAGCCGCTCTACTTCGATCAGTGGACGGCGTCGTTTGTCGACGGCGCGGGCGGCAAGTCGGTGCTGAAGACGATGTGGCCGCTGCTGCAGACGCTCGCCGGATCGATCGTCGTGTCGCTCGACGAGGTTGCGCGCGCGATGAAACTCGTCGCCGAGCGCGCTCACATCATCGCCGAGGGGGCGGCTGGCTGCGCGATCGCCGCCGCGCTCAGCGGACGCGCCGGACGCGGAAAGGTCGTCGCGGTCGTCTCCGGCGGCAACATCGATCTTCCCAAGTTCGCGGCCCTCATCGGCGCGTGTAACACCGTTTGATGACCAGATACTCCACCCTTCCGACATTTCCTGAACGGATCGATCGACTCGAGGAACTGGCCATCGACCTCTGGTGGAGCTGGCACCCGGAGGCGCGGACGGTGTTTCGCACGCTCGACTACGGGTTGTGGCGCGCGACCGCGCACAACCCTGTGCGCATGCTGTGGGCGATCGCACGCACCAAGCTCGATGCGGCGGCAGCGAATCCTGAGTTTCTGCGCCTGTACGATCGCGCGATCGAAGCGCTCGATGCCGCGCGCGCGGCGAAGAACACGTGGTGGGCGGAACGCTTCGATCAGCACGGCGGCCAATCGATCGCCTATTTTTCGGCCGAGTTCGCGCTGCACCAGTCGCTGCCCATCTACGCCGGCGGCCTCGGCGTGCTCGCGGGCGATCACTGCAAGGAAGCGGGCGACCTCGGCGTGCCGCTCATCGGCGTCGGCTTCATGTATCCGCAAGGCTACTTCCATCAACACGTCTCGGCCGAAGGCTGGCAGGAAGAGAGTTACGAGCGCTTGAACTGGGCGGACGCGCCGATCGAGCCGGCGCTCACGCCCGACGGCAAGCCGTGCATCACCGCGGTGCCGCTCGGCGATCGCTCGGTGCTCGTGGCCGTTTGGCGCGTCCGGATCGGCCGCGTGAAGCTGTATCTCCTCGATACGGACCTCGAGGAAAACGCGCCCTGGGATCGCGAGCTGTCCGCACGGCTCTACGGCGGCGACCGCGAGACGCGCGTCCAGCAGGAAATCATTCTGGGCATCGGCGGCGTCCGCGCGTTGAAGGCGCTCGGCTCGGAGCCGGCGGTGTTCCATTTGAATGAAGGACACGCCGCTTTTGTCGTGCTGCAGCGGATTCGCGATCTCATCGAGCAGGGCTCGTCCTTCGATGAAGCCCTCGAGGAAATCCGCGAGACGACGATCTTCACGACGCATACGCCGGTGCCGGCGGGCCACGATGCGTTTCCGTTTCAGCTCGTGGAAAAGCACCTCGCGGGCTGCTGGGGCACGCTCGGCGAAAACCGCGACCGGTTCCTCGCGCTGGGCGCCTACGACAACGGCGGCGGGACGCTGTTCAATATGACGGCGCTCGCACTGCGCTCCGCCGCGAAGATCAACGCCGTCAGCAAGCTGCACGGCGAGGTGACGCGCCAGATGTGGGCGCCGATGTGGCCCGAAGTCGCGGAGCACGATCGGCCTGTCGGCTTCATCACCAACGGCGTCCACGTGCCGACCTGGTTGTCCGCCGAGCTCGCGCTGCTCTTTGACAAGTACTTCGGGCCCGGCTGGATGGAGCGCCACGACGAACCCTCGGTATGGGATCGCATCCTTGCGATTCCGGACGCGGAGCTGTGGCAGGTCCGCGAATCGCTGCGGCGCTATTTGTTCACGTTCGTCCGCGAGCGCGCGCGCCAGCGATGGACCGAGGAGCACGTCGGTATCCCGCGGGTGGTCGCGGCCGGGACGCTTCTCGAGCCCGAGGCGCTGACGATCGGGTTCGCGCGCCGCTTCGCCGGCTACAAGCGGCCGGAGCTCGTGTTCCACGACGCCGAACGGCTCGCGAAGATTCTCAACGCGGCTGGACGCCCCGTGCAGATCGTCTTCGCCGGCAAGTCGCATCCCGCCGACGACATCGGCAAACACCATCTGCAGCGCGTATACCGGCGGGCGCTCGATCCGCTGTTTGCCGGCCGCGTGGCGTTCGTGGACGACTACGACCTGCACGTCGCGCATTTCCTCGTGCAGGGATGCGACGTGTGGCTGAACAACCCACGCAAGCCGCTCGAGGCGAGCGGCACGAGCGGCATGAAGGCGGCCTTGAACGGTGTTCCGCACTTGAGCATCGGCGATGGCTGGTGGGCGGAGGGTTTCACCGGCAGCAACGGCTGGGTCATCGACGGCGGCGTGACGGGCGACGACTACGACGCGGTCGACGCCGCTGACGCCAACGCGCTCTACCGTCTGCTCGAGGAGGACGTCGTTCCGGCGTTCTACGATCGCGACGCGTCCGGTATTCCGCGCCGATGGCTCGCTACGGTGAAAGAAGCCATTCGGACCGTCGGGCCGCGCTTCTCGGCGCGGCGCATGGTCAAGGAGTACGTCGAGAAAATGTACGCGCCGGCTCTTCTGAAGCGGGAGCGATCGCAGGTCTAGGTCGTTCTGCCTTTTCCCTTTCCCTTTGCCTTTTGCCTTTTGCCTTTTGCCTTCTTACTTCGAACTGATTGGCGGGTGATGAATGATCTGGACTTTGTTGCCGTCCGGATCGCTGAAGTAGCAGCTCCGCGCGCCGTCCCGATGCGTCTTTGGCTTCGCGTCCAGCGTGATGCCGCGGCTCTCCAGAAATGCCGCCCACCGATCCACGTCGTCGGCATGTCTGACGATCACGCCGAGATGATCGAGAGCACCGCTAGACCCTTCGGACGCCTGAGCACTCTGCGAACGATGTAGCGCCAGGTTGTCGATGCCCGAGGACAGATAGACATTGTCCGCGTCGGGCTCCCACTCCACGTCGAAGCCCAGCACCTCCGTATAGAACCGCTTCATCGCGCCGAGGTCGCGCGCGTTCAGCGCGAGGTGTCGCAGGCCGGCATGTGTCGGACGTTCCATGGATTTACAAGGTACAATTTACGGGATACAAAGGGAAGGGACGCCATGCCACGCAAGTCGGTCGCAAAGTCACGGTGCGCGCTGTGCGGCGCGAAGGACGTGTCGGAGCCGCGCGGGGAAGAAAAATATTGCCGCGACTGCTGGGACAAGAAGATTGCGGTGGAAGAAATCGTCGCGCGCGAGTTCGCCCTCAAGCGCTACATCCGCGCGCACTCGGCCGAAAAATATCTCATCTATCACTCCACCGTGAAACGACCGTGCGGCCAGCTGATCGTCGTCGACGATGGATACGATTTGTTCCTGACGCTGATGTTCTATCCCAACTTCGGCTGGGACGAGCCGGCCTACCATCTCGAGAACGATCCGGAAGGCCGATTGTTCTCCGAGCTGCTCGTGGACGTCATCGCCGCGGAAGTGATCGAACCTTGGGGCGGCGGCAAATGGCACATGGAGATATTCCGCTCCGTGAATGCCGAGCCGGAGGACTGGAACGGCGAGATGTAAGGTATACTTTTTCGCCCCTTTACATCAGAGCTCGTCAATATTGGGATCGTGAATATTGGGATTGTGAATAGCAGGTTCGTCACTACATCCCGGGAGGTCGTTATGATTCGCGCGCGTTACGTCGTCGCCGCGACCGTGGTCGGCGCCAGCTGCTTTGTCGGTGGAACTGCCCTGGCGCAGCAAGCGCCGCCGATGCAGTCCGTGCTCGCCGGCAAGAAATTCAATCCGCCGGTCAAAGGCACCGCCGAGATCCAGCTCTCACAGCCGGTCACCAAGCGTGAAAAGGACAACGTCGTCACGACGATCAAGGTGAAGAACGTGTCGACCGCGCCGATCGCGCGCCTCACCGTCGCCGAGACCTGGTACGACGCCAAAGGCGGCGTGGTCACCGGCGGCCGCGCCTCGATCAACGGGCTGCTGCAGCCCGGCGAAATCGGGACGCTGAAGATCGAAACGCCGTTCAATGCCAGCATGAAGTCCAACAACTGGAACTTCTCGCACGCCAACGGCGACGTGAAAGCCAAGAAGGTCGCGAAGCTCGAGGACGCGGACACGAAGGAGCCGGCCGCGAAGAACGCGTCGGCGACGAAGAAGAAGTAGCTAGTCGACCTTTTCGAAGGTCACGTCGCCGCCCCGCCGCGGGATCGCGGCGAGCGCATACGGCGACGTCACAATCTGTGCGGTGATCGCGTCGCGGGCCGGCCGCGTTTCTTTATAGCCGGCCACGACGCGTCCGCCCTCCTCACGATAACCGACAATCTCCACTCGAAAACCTGCGGCCGGCCGGGTGCCCAGGAAGACGCCGACGACCATCTCGGCGGCCCAGTCGACCTGCGGAAGCGGCTTGTCCGGCGCGTGCGTGCGCCACAGGGCCGACCATTCCGCCTGATCGTGGATCGCCACAAACCGCGCGTCCTCGATGTTCGACATCGTGCCGTGGTCGATCGTCCGGAGCGGCGGCGTGAACATCTGCAAGAAGGCCGCGAGAAGCGCAAACGCCGCGATGGTCACAGACCCGGGCCGGCGGGCCGCGCCGGCTCGACGCTGAAGCGCACCTCGCGCGCGGCGCTCGGCCCCGCGCCCATGCGCGACTTCCCTTCGACCTTCAGCACGTACGCGCCCGGGGCGAGATCCTTCAGGGGAATTTTCGCGGAGTAGCCGTACCCTCCGGGCTTCCCGCCCAGGTCCGAGGACGAACGCTCTTCGTTTGTTTTGAATTTCACTTCGCCCGTGTCGGTTGTCACCGTGGTGACGATATCGACGTTGTGCGCGGGGCTCGTGACGTTGTCGTAGACTTCCGCGAACAGCATCAGCTCGTCGTTCTGCGGAAACGAGCGAAGCGCGACGGGTGGCGCCGGAAGCACTTGCTTCAACTGTTCATCGGGCCTCGCTGTCGGTTCGGCTGCGCCGGTCATCGAGCTCAGCACCAGGCCGCTCATCACCATCGGCCCCTTCGCGAAATCAGGCACTTCGAGATCGTAGAGGACGGAGCCGACGGTGCCGCCGGCGGAATCGCGCGCGGCGACCCGCAGCTGATACCGGCCCGCAGGGAGATCGAGGCGGTTCAGGAGCCGGATGCCGGTCTGTTCCACGCGCGCTTTGGTTTCCGGCTTCAGATTCAGCGTGACCTTGTCGGTATTGCCACCCTTGATCTTGCCGTTGGCATCGATGGCGAAGTAGGTGAGCTCGAGCACGTCGCTCGCCGCCGGTTTCAGATCGCGCCCGCGCATCTCCACGCCAAAGAGCACCGACGCATTCGGCGCGGTGCCCTTGAACGGCGCGGCGAACACATGCATCGTCAGCCCGCTCACCGGGATCGGGCTGTCGATCGCCTCGCGTACTTCCGGGCTGGCCGAGTTCGGCGGTGCGGGCTTCGTCGAAGCCGCCGCCTTGACCTTCGGCAGCGCGTATCCGCGCCGGGCGCGGACAGTCAGTCCGGGCCGCGTCACGCGGACGTCGATCTTGTGAAACTTGCCCGGCTTGTCGGTGGGCGGATAGTACGCGAGCACGTAATACGAGCTGTTGTCGCCGACGATCCGATCGTAGGCGTCGGCAAACTGGTTGCGGTTGACGACCGCGAAACCGCCGGTCTCGTCCGAGATCGTGCGAAGGCTGTCCTGCGACAGCCGGACTTCGTTCTGCAGCGAGTTGCTGCCGATGCCGAGGCTCGTGTCGTCCGGAAAATTCGTGAGCGTGATGCTTTCATCCGACAGGTCGGTGAGCCCGCGAGGATCGATCCCGTAAATCGCCACGTTGGCGCGCGTAGCCGCCGCGACGAGATCCCGCGTGTCGTCGATGATCGTCGACGCGCTGTTGTGATTCGAGCCCGCGGACGGAATCATGTCGTTGATGTCGTAGTCGATGCCTTCGCTGACGAACAGGATGGCTTTGCGCCGGCCGCGGACGTTCGCGAACCACTCCGACACGCTCTTCAAGGTCGCGAGCGTCTGGCGCGCCTTGAATGCGCGCTCCGCGTCGTCGGGATCGTTCAACGGATCGCCCGCCTGACGCTGGTCGCGCGTGTTGTAGTACTCCTGCGTCTTGTTCAGCGTCGCCGACTGCACCTTCTGGCCCATCACCCGATCGACGGCCTGCTGCAGCAGCCGCTTGTTGTTCGTGAATTCCTGGTTCGCATCAGTCGGCCCCGCCGTATGCACGACCGCCATCAAATCGTTCGCGCCGAGATGCTTCGAGATGAATTCCTTCGCCGCGACCTTCACGCGCGCGCCGCGGCCAAAGAGCGTATGGAGATCGTCGATGACCATCACATACACACGACCGTCGAACGGACGTTCGTTCGTGCGCACGTCGGGTTCAATCGCGTTCGCGGCAAACAGAGGACGGTCGTAGCGCTCGACCGGGATGTCGACCATCGAGAACGTCGCGATGCTCTGCGGCTTCCCGTCCTCCAGCACCTGGAAATCTTCCTTTTTCAAATCGCGGACGAAGTTGCCCTGTTTATCCGAGACGATCGCGTCGACCTCGACGTACTCGACCGTCGTCTTGAACGTCGGCTGCTGCGCGCCGGACGGCGCGGGCGGCTGGGCAAGGAGGCCGGTCGCGGCCGCACCGACGATGACCAGGAACAGGGCGGCCGGTGAAAGGCGTCGCGTCACTCGCGTGAATCGCGGCAGTCGCTTCATAGAGAACTCTCGCAAACGCCGCCGGCGGGCGGCCAAAAGACGCTGGCAATCTGGCGTGCTTCGATTATAGAGCAGGCTATACTTGATAAATGGCCGGAGCCCATGCCGCAGCCGACGCGGCAACCCTCGACATTACTGCGGTTCAGGCCGCGCTGAAGGCCGATGGCATCGACGGATGGCTGCTGTACGACTTCCGCGGCATCAACCCCGTCGCTACGGACGTAACCGCAGTCGCGAGGCAGGCAGGTCACCTCGCGACGAGGCGCTGGTTCTACCTCATTCCCGCGAGCGGCGAGCCGCGTGGGCTCGTTCATAAGATTGAAAGAAATTCGTTAGCGCACCTTCCCGGAAAGAGCGAGCGGTATGCGAGCCGCGTCGATCTCGAAGCCGGGCTGCGCACACTCCTCACCGGCATGCGGCGCATCGCGATGGAGTACTCCCCGGGATGCGCGATTCCTTACGTCTCCCGAATCGACGCCGGCACGATGGAGCTGGTCCGACAGTCCGGAGTGGACGTCGTATCCTCAGGCGATCTCATCCAGCGTTTCGCCGCTACCTGGAGCGCGAGCGCGATCGACAGTCATCGTCTCGCGTCCGAACGCCTCTACCGCGTGAAGGATCGGGCATTCGCCGCGATAGCGAAACGGACGCGGGACGGAGTTCCGACGACCGAGTACGACATTCAGCAACTCATGGCCCAGTGGTTTGTCGAGGAAGGGCTCATCAGCGACTCGGACCCGAACGTGTCGGCCGCCGAGAACGCCGGCAACCCGCACTACCTGCCTACAGCGAGCTCACATCGCGCGATCCGAGCGGGCGAGCTCGTGCTGCTCGACCTCTGGGGAAAACTGGACGCGCCGGGCGCGGTGTTTGCTGACATCACCTGGATGGGTTTTGCCGGTCCGACCGTGCCTGAGCGGTATGCGAAGGCCTTCGACACGATTGCCGCTGCGCGCGACGCCGCGATCGACCTCGTCCAGCGCGCCTGCCGTGGCGGGCAGGAGTTGCAGGGCTGGCAGGTGGATAAGGCCGCCGCATCGATCATTCGAAATGCGGGCTACGGAGAAAACATCCTGCACCGCACCGGCCACAGCCTCGGTGAAACCGTCCACGGCAACGGCGTGAACATGGACGACTACGAAACGCACGACGATCGGCGGCTTCTACCAGGCACCGGCTTCACGATCGAGCCGGGCGTCTACTTCGACGACTTCGGTGTGCGGACCGAGATCAACATGGTTGTTGATCGTCGCGACGCGACCGTCACCGGGCCCGTGCAGACAGCTATTCTGGCACTCGTTTAGGAGGTTCGATGTCCACCCGGAAAACCACGCTCTTTTATTTCGTGCTCACGGTCGTCGCGTCGCTCGCCGTCGGGATGGTGATCGCCTCGCGGCTCGACCTGACGCCCGCATCGTCGGCCCAGACGATGAGCGTGCCGGCGATGAACAGCGCGCCGCTCACCGGCGCGCTCTCGGCCGACACGTTCCGCATCATCGCGAAAGCGCAATCGCCGATGGTGGTCAATATCACCACCGAAATTCCGCAGAAGTCGCAGGACCTGACCGAGTTCTTCGGCGGAGGCGGCGGCGGCCAGCCGGACGACTTCTTCCACCGCTTCTTCGGGACACCCGGCAGCTGGTAGCGGGCAGCAGGACGATCAGCAGGAGACGCCGCGCGGCAGAAGCGGCCGCGGCGGTCGCGCGCAACGCGAACCGAAGTCGTTCGCGGCCGGGACCGGGTTCATCATCAGCAAGGACGGCCTGATTCTGACGAACAACCACGTCGTCGACGGCGCGACGAAGATCGACGTGCAGCTGTACGGCGACGAGTCGGACGTGAAGTACTCGGCGAAGTTGGTCGGCCGCGATCAGCTCACCGACAGCGCGCTGATTCAGCTGATCGACAAGCCGAAGAACGCGCTGCCCGAAGCCAAGTTCGGTGATTCGTCGCAGATGGCGCCGGGCGACTGGGTGATGGCGATCGGCGACCCGTTCAATTTTGCGTACACGATCACCGTGGGTGTCATCAGCGCGACCAAGCGCAGCCTCCCGGTCACCGACGGCCGGTCGAACGACATGCTGCAGACCGACGCCGCAATCAACCCGGGGAACTCCGGCGGTCCGCTCCTGAACGTCCGTGGCGAGGTCATCGGCATCAACACGGCCATCATCAGCAACTCGCGGACTGAAGGCAACATCGGGATCGGGTTCGCGGTGCCGATCAATGTGGTCCGCGATCTGCTGCCGCAGCTGCGCAGCGGCAAGGTCACGCGCGGACGCATCGGCGTGCAGGTCTCGGCGGTGCCGCGCGAAGGCTACGAGGATTTCGGCCTCACCTCGCGCAGCGGCGCGATCGTCGCGACCGTCACGCCGGATCACGCGGCGGCGAAGGCCGGTCTTCAGCCGGGTGACGTCATCGTCCAGTACAACGGCCGGTCTGTGAAAGACCGCGACGAGCTGGTCGCCATGGTCATCGCGACGAAACCCGGAACGACGGTGCCGATCAAGATTCTCCGCAACAAACAGGAGAAGACCTTGAATGTGAGCGTCGAAGAGCTCGACCTCGAGAACGAGCAGGCGGGTAGCGCCGTTCCACGCCGCGGCAACGATCAGGGCAACGATCAGCAGCAGGAAGAAAGCAGCGGCGGCTTCGGGGTGACGCTGAATAACGTCACGCCGCAGATCGCGCGGCGCGTGCAGCTGCCGTCGGGCCAGAGCGGCGCGCTCGTCACCGATATCGATCCGAACAGCAGCGCCGCCACGCAGATCCGTCCGGGCGACGTCATCCTGTCCGTCAACGGCACGACCGTGGCGAACGCCGGCGATGCCAAGCGCGAGCTCGACAAGGTCGCGTCCGGGAAGTTCGCGCGCATCTTGCTGTGGCGCACGAATCCCAATGGCGAAGTGTTCGTCGCTGTCAAAAAAGATTAGCGACGCGATCCACGAACGCGGGCCGCTCAGCGTGGCCGCGTTCATGGACCTCGCGCTTTACGATCCTGAGCTCGGTTACTACGCCCGCGCCGCCCGACGTACCGGGCGCGCGGGCGATTTTTTTACCAGCGTAGACGTCGGCGCGATATTCGGCGGCCTCCTGGAGATCCAGCTCGCCGAGATGTGGCGCCTGCTCGGCGGCGGCGGCTTCGACCTCGTGGAAGCGGGCGCCGGGAACGGTCGACTGTCTGCCGATATGCTCCGCGCCGCCCACCGGCGCGATCCCGATTTTTCCCGCAGCGTCCAGCTCCATCTCGTCGAAGCCAGTCCCGCAGCTCGAGCCGCGCAACACGACACACTCGAGGATATGTCCAGTGCCCTGGCGTCGTCGTCCGACGCGTTGCCCGGGACGTTCGAGGGCGTGCTCATCGCGAACGAGCTGCTCGACGCGATGCCGGTGCACCAGGTCGTGATGCGCGAGCATGGCTTGCGTGAGGTGTATGTCACGACGAACGATACTCGACGCCGTGGGTCTACGGCCGATGCCGAGCGGCACGCCACTGACGCGCACGGCATCGACGTGGACCGGCACGCGCTGACGATCGTCGACGGACCTCCATCTACGCGCGCGCTCGCCGAGTATCTCGCCCGCGCCGGCGTTCAGTTGGAAAGCGGCTGGCGCGCGGAGATCAATTTGCGCGCGGTCGAGTGGATGCGCGAAGCCTCGCGCCGGCTGCGCCGCGGCTTCATCGTCATCATCGACTACGGTCACGAGGCGCGGGACCTCTATTCGGTCACGCACTCGATCGGGACGTTGACCACCTTTGCGCGGCACCAGAGTGAAGGGCCTGAGTCGGCGAACGAAACGCCGGCGTGGCTGCGTCAGCCCGGAGAACAGGACATCACGGCGCACGTGGACTTCACGAGCATCCGTGCGGCCGCCGAAGCAGAAGGGCTCACGGCGCTCGGGTTTCTCGACCAGACCTACTTCCTGCTCGGCCTCGTCCAGCACCTGCCGGACCTCGAGAGCGCTGAGAACCTCGACAACTTGAAACAGCGTCTCGCGCTGAGAACTCTGCTCATGCCCGGCGGCCTCGGCAGCACTCACAAGGTCTTGATTCTCGGCAAAGGCGTCGGCGCGCCCGTCCTCCGCGGCTGTTCGTACGCGATGCGGGTCACGTGATGGCGACCGGGCTGATCGGCCTCGCGATCATGATCGGATCCGAGGCGGCGACGCTGTTCGGGCTCGAGCCATTTCGCTCGTGGAATACGCCGATCTGCTGGACCGGGTTCATCCTCTTCGCTGACGGCATCGTGTGGCGATCACGCCACGATTCGTGGCTTCGTTCGGCGCCGCGCGAATTCGCGGCGGTCGCGCTCCTGTCCATTCCGTTCTGGGTGGTGTTCGAAGGCTACAACCTGATCCTCAACAACTGGCACTACACAGGGCTGCCGGGTAACGCGGCGCTGCTGTACGCCGGGTATGCGTGGTCGTTCGCCACGATCTGGCCGGCGATTTTCGAAGGCGCGGAACTGGTGAGCGCCTGCGGCCCGCGCGAGCATAGCGAGTCTTCGAGCGGCGCAGCGCGAGCGAGCGGGGGTGGGGTCCCCGCGAGCAGTGATAAATTGCCAGCGGAAGCCGGTCGAGCTTGGACGGGTTGGCACACGACGTCTGTCTGTCTCGGCGCGCTCATGCTGGCGTGCCCGTTTTTTGTGTCGCGTGAGATCGCGCGATACCTTGCAGCGCCGGTGTGGCTCGGATTCATCTTCCTGCTCGACCCGATCAACGAATCCCTCGGAGCGGAATCGCTGCTCGGCGACATGCGCGCGGGCCGCACGAGCCGGCTCGTGAATCTGATGCTGAGCGGCCTGATGTGCGGCGGGCTCTGGGAATTCTGGAATTACTGGGCCGGCGCCAAATGGCACTACACCGTGCCGATCATGGAACACGTGAAGATCTTCGAAATGCCGCTGCCCGGGTATCTCGGATTTCCCGCGTTCGCCATCGAATGCTTCACCATATACGTGTTCGTCCGCGCATTGTGGAATCGGCTGAGCCACGATGCGGCTGCGCGCGGGCGCGAGATCGCGTTGTAACATGTCGGCGATGCTCGAGCGCGAAATCAAGCTGCGCTTTGCGGACGTCGACGCGGCCCGCGCGGCCGTCCGCGAATCTGGCGCCACCCCGCTTCGCGGGCGGCGTTTGCAAGAGGACTGCATCCTCGATACTCGCGAGAGGACACTGAGCGAACGACGTTCGGTGCTGCGCGTGCGCATCGAACCCGGCCGCACGCTGCTCACATTCAAAGGCCCTCTGCAGCCGTCGGCGATGAAGCTGCGCCAGGAACTGGAAACCGACGCGGGAGATTCCGGCGTCCTGCTGCACATCCTCGAGGAGCTGGGGTTCCGCGTGTCGTTCCGTTATCAGAAGTACCGCGAAGAGTTCGCGAAAGACGACGCGGTGGTGGCGATCGATGAGACGCCGGTCGGCGTCTTCGTCGAGATCGAGGGAAGCGATCGCAGCATCGCGGAGCTGACGGCGGCGCTCGGACGCTCGCCCGACGACTACCTGGTCGATTCCTATCGCAGTCTGTACCTGCAGCACTGCGGGGAGCGCGGGATCGCGGCCAGCAACATGCTGTTCACCGACTGACCGCACGCGTGCCGCTGCTCCGCCATGCCATCGTGCTGACCGCCGGCCTCGGCACGCGCCTGCGTCCGCTGACCGACGTCCGCGCCAAGCCGGCGATTCCGGTCGCGGGCGTGCCGATGGTCCGCCGCATCGTCACATGGCTCGTCGGATGCGGTGTGACGGAGCTCGTCTTGAACCTTCATCATCTTCCGGCCACCTTGACCGGCGTCATCGGCCAGGGCACGGAGCTCGGCGCGAAGGTTCGCTATTCCTGGGAGCCCGTGGTGCTCGGCAGCGCGGGCGGCGCGAAGCAAGCGTCAGCGATCCTCGGCGCCGATCGCGTTCTTCATCGTCAACGGCGATACGCTCACCGACGTCGATCTTGGCGCGCTTGCGTCGGTCCATGAACGGAGTGGCAGCCTCGTCACGCTGGCGCTCGTCGCCAATACGGAGCCGCAGCGGTACGGCGGGGTGCTCGTCGACGGAAGCGGTTGCGTGACCGGTTTCGTTCGGCGCGGACCGGCCGCTGTCGGGTCGTTCCACTTCGTCGGAGTGCAGGTCGCGCACGCCGAGGCGTTCAAGTTCGCGCCGTCCGGCGCGCCGAGCGCCTCCATCGGCGGCATTTACGACGCGCTGATCGCAGCCGGACCGGGTTCCATCCGCGGCTACGTGTGCGAGGCATCGTTTTTCGACGTCGGCACGATCGGCGACTACATCCGGACCTCGCGTGCGTTTGGTTCGTCAAGCTCGACCGCAGACGTTTTCTGCGGCACCGACACGACGATCGCGCCGACCGCGCGCGTCACGCGTTCGATTCTGTGGGACGATGTGCACGTCGGCGAGCGGAGCGTGGTCGATGAGTGTGTCGTGACCGACGGCGTTCGAATTCCGCCCGGCGCGACGTTCCGCCGTGCGGCGCTCGTACGTGGACCGGGTGGACCCGCCGATCTGATCATTTCGCCGATCGCGGAGTAGAGGCATGGATCAACGAACTGCCGACAGCGCGGACACGCGCGAGCGCATCGATCGGTACCTGCTCGAGAGTGGACTCGCCGCCCGAAGCGCGCGCGTGGTGCCGCTCACTGGCGACGCTTCGGACCGCCACTACTTCCGCATCCTGCCCGCCGACGGCCCATCGATCGTCCTGGCGCTGCATGCCGGCGCGATTGAATTCGCGTCGCTGCCGTTCGCCAACGTGGCGGCGCTCCTTCAGCAGATTCCGCTGCCGGTGCCGATCGTCCTCGATCATTCGGATGCGCTCGGAGTACTGGCCCTGCAGGACCTCGGCGATGTGACGCTTCAAGCGCACCTCGGCGCGGCGACACCGACCGAGCATGCGGCCTTGTACCGGCAGGCGGTCGCGCTCGTCGAGCTGTTGCAGCGGCGGGGCCGCGACCTGCAATCGGACGCGTTCATGCCGTACCGCATCGCGTTCGATGTGGAGAAGCTGACGTGGGAGCTCGATTTCTTCGTCAAGCACTTCATGGAAGCCTTCCGGGGAGTGTCGCTGAACGCGGCGGAACGGAAGGCCTTGACCGAGGAATGGGCGTCGATCGTGAACGAGCTCGCCGCGGAGCCGCGGGTCCTCTGCCACCGCGACTACCACAGTCGAAATCTGATGCTTCACGATGGCAGCCTGTACATCATCGATTTCCAGGACGCCCGGCTGGGACCGGACACCTACGATCTCGCCTCGCTGCTGCGCGACTCGTATGTCGACATCACCGACGTGGAGCTCGACGATCTGATCGCGTATTTCCTCGCGCTGCGGAGCACCCCCGACGACGAGGATTTCCGGCGGCGGTTCGATCTCATGGCGCTGCAGCGGAACCTGAAGGCGCTCGGCACGTTCGGCTACCAGACCACGACGCGCAGAAATCCCGTCTACATCCAGTACATTCCCCGGACCTTGAACTACGCGCGCGCCAACCTCGAGAAATACCCGCGGTTCGGACGGCTGCGCGAGCTCCTGTCGGTGCACGTCGAGGAGTGGTCCGCCTGAGCGCACGTCGCCGCTGAAGCGAACGTGCGGTAACATAGACAGTTCGTCTGTGGCCAAGCGTCAGTTCGGTGTGTCGACGCGGCTGTACGACCGTGTTCGCCTCAACCGTGAGCATCTCCTGGAGATCGCGGCGCACGGCTTCGAGGCGGTCGAGATCGTCGCCTCGAGGACGCACGTCGATTACCACAATCCGGCGGTTGTCGCGGACCTGCAGCAGTGGCTGGCGGAAGCGGGCCTCGAACTGCAGAGTCTCTACGTGCCGCTCGGCGCGGACGTCGATCAGGCGCTGTTCGTCGCCCGGCGTATCCCGCTGAAAGTGCTTGTCGTCGAGACCGGCGTTCCGCGCGAATCCGCGCGCATCGTCGAGAGGGTGGCGGGTCTCGCGGTGCCGCTCGGCGTGACGATCGCGATCGACTCGGCGCGGTGGTCTCCGCCCGGCTCGCTGGTCCACTTCGTCGAGAGCGGGCCGCTCGATCCGGAAAAGACGGGCGTGCGTGTCGGCATCTGCCTCGATTTCGGTCATGCCCAAATCGAGGGCGACGTCGCGGAAACGATTGAAATCGTGTCGGAGCATCTCACGGCCACGCACATCCACGACTGCGCCGGGAGGCGCGACGACCATCTTGTACCCTTCGACGGCGCGATCGACTGGCCGGGAGCGCTGACGGAGCTGCAGAAGGTCGGACACGACAGCACGTTGATTCTCGATATCGCGCCGCGCGGGCCGACGAAAGAAACGCTCGCCCGCGCCCGCCGCGCGCGTGCGCGGATGGAATCGTTTCTATGCATGTCTATATAGAAGACGTCGGCAAGCACGACGGCAGCGAGGTCACGATCAAAGGCTGGCTTCACAACCGCCGGTCGAGCGGAAAAATTCATTTTCTGATCGTGCGCGACGGTACCGGGTTCATCCAGGCCGTCATGTCGAAAGCCGCCGTCGGCGACGACGCGTTCAAGAACGCAGACCACCTCTCGCAGGAAACGTCGCTCATCGTCACGGGCACGGTGCGCGCCGACAAGCGGGCGCCAAGCGGCTTCGAAATCGACGTCAAACAGTACGAGATCGTCGGCGAATCGAAAGACTACCCGATCACGCCGAAGGAACACGGCGTCGATTACCTGCTCGATCGCCGCCACCTGTGGATCCGCACCGAACGTCAGCAGGCGATCCTCCGCGTGCGTCATGAAGTGATCAACGCCGTGCGCGACTTCTTCAACTCGCGCGGCTTCATCCTGGCGGACACGCCGATCTTCACGCCGGCTGCCTGCGAGGGAACGACAACCCTGTTTCCGGCGCAGTACTTCGAAGATCAAACGGCGTATCTGACGCAGAGTGGTCAGCTCTATAACGAAGCGAACGCGATGGCGCTCGGCAAGGTCTACTGCTTTGGTCCGACGTTTCGCGCGGAGAAATCAAAGACGCGGCGGCACCTGACCGAGTTCTGGATGGTCGAGCCCGAAATGGCGTACGCCGGCCTCGACGACGTGATGAATCTCGCGGAGGATTTGCTCGTCGAGATCGTCGCACGCGTGCTGGACAAACGGCGGCATGAGTTGAAAGTGCTCGAGCGGGATACGTCGAAGCTCGAGTCGGTCAAGAAGCCCTTCCCGCGCATCTCGTACGACGATGCGGTGAAGGCGCTGCAGAGCAAAGGCCTCGAGATTGAATGGGGCGGCGACTTCGGCGGCCCGGACGAAACGATGCTCTCGGAGCAGTACGATTGTCCCGTGATGGTGCACCGCTACCCTTCAGCCGTGAAGGCGTTCTACATGCGACCCGACCCCGACCGGCCGGATGTCGCGCTCGGTGTCGACGTGCTCGCGCCCGAGGGCTACGGCGAGATCATCGGCGGCGGCGAGCGGCTGGCCGATCTCGACCTGCTGCTCGCGCGGATCAAGGAACACAATCTGCCGCAGGAGGCGTTCGAGTGGTATCTCGACCTGCGTCGCTACGGTACGGTGCCGCACGGCGGATTCGGTATGGGTATCGAGCGCGCCGTGTCGTGGATCTGCAAACTGGATCATCTGCGGGAGGCGATTCCCTATCCGCGGATGCTGTACAGACTCTATCCGTAGGTTCGAATTATCACGAAGGCACGAAGGACCACGAAGCACACGATGAAGATTGGCCTGATTTCCCTCGGTTGCCCGAAGAACCTCGTCGACTCCGAGGTGATGCTCGGCCTCGCGCAGCGCGCCGGGCACGAGTTGACCAACGATGCGGCGGCGGCGGACGTGCTCGTCGTGAACACGTGCGCGTTCATCGACTCGGCGAAGCAGGAATCGATCGACACGATTCTCGAGATGGCGCGTTACAAAACCGACGGCGCCTGCCGTCGGCTCGTCGTCACCGGCTGCCTCGCCGAGCGGTATCGCGATGAGCTGAAGAAGGAGATTCCCGAGATCGACGCGGTGCTCGGGACCGGCGAAGTGCCGGAAATTGTGAATGCGATCGGCCAGGACGCCCGGCTGAAGCCTCGTGCTACAGGTGAGAACGCGGCACCGCTCACGTTTTACCACCAGCCACCAGCCACCAGCCACCAGTCACCAGCCGCCGGCCACCAGCCACCCTCGTACATCTACGACGCGGACACGCCCCGGCTGCTCGCGACGCCAAAGCATTACGCCTACGTGAAGATCGCCGAAGGATGCGACTACAAGTGCGCGTTCTGCATCATTCCCACACTCCGCGGCGCCTATCGGAGCCGGCCGGCCGATTCGATCGTGGCGGAAGCGCGTTCGCTCGCCGCGCGCGGCGTCAAGGAACTGCTGCTGATTTCGCAGGACACCACGTTTTACGGCATCGATCGGTCCGAGCGCGGCGCCCTCGCACGACTTCTGCGCGAGTTGAACGGCATCGATGGGCTCGAGTGGATCCGCCTGCTGTACCTGTATCCGACGACGATAGACGAGGCGACGCTGGATGCGATGGCTGAGTGCCACAAGGTCTGCAAGTACATCGATCTGCCGCTGCAGCATGCATCCGATCCCGTGCTCAAGCGGATGAAGCGTCCTGGCACGCGCCAGCGATACGACGCGCTGCTCGACCGGATTCGGACGCGGGTGCCGGGAGTCGCGCTCCGGACGACATTTATCGTCGGCTTTCCAGGCGAGACCGAGACCGACGTCGACGCGCTGTGTGCGTTCATCACGACGCATTCGTTCGACCACGTGGGAGTCTTCACCTATTCGCACGAGGAGGGGACGTCGGCCTACCAGTTGGACGACGACGTCCCGGCGGCGAGCAAACGGAGGCGGCGCAACCGCGTGATGGCTTTACAGAAGCGGATCGTCGCCCGGCGGCTGCGGGCGAGGGTCGGCGAGCGTCTCCGAATGGTTGTCGATGGGCCGGCGAGCGACCATGAACTGGTGCTGAAAGGCCGGCTGTCGACGCAGGCGCCGGACATAGATGCCTCGGTTTTCTTGAGCGAGTGCGATCCGTCGGCGTTTCGCGGCGGTGATTTTGTCGAGGTCGAAATCACCGAGGCCCGCGGCTACGATTTGGTTGCGCGCCCCGTGATATAATTTTGAGTTCGAAGCCTAGGTGAAGAACCGAGTGGGCATGTGCCCACTTTTTTTGTTTCAGGGCGTTCGTCCGGCCGAAGCATGGCGACAGGCAACGTTGTCGAGGACGTTCGAGTGATCGCGAGCCGGGTGGCCGGCAGCTACGGGCTCGATGTCTTCGACGTGCAGTTCCGTCGCGAGGGGCCCGGGATGGTGCTGCGCGTGCAGCTCGACCGGCCCGGGCCGGCCGCGACCGCGGAAGAGAGCGTCAGCATTCAGGACTGCGCGTCGGTCAGCCGTGATTTGAGCGCGGTGCTCGACGTCGAGGACGTGGTCCCGGTGGCGTATACCCTGGAAGTTTCGTCGCCTGGCCTCGACCGGCCGCTCCGCCACGCCGACGACTATCGGCGCTTCGCGGGGCGCCGCGCGAAGATCGTGATGCGGGAACCGGTCGACGGGCAGGCGTTCTTCAAGGGGCAGCTGAAAGGGATGGAAGGCGCCAACGTCGTCATCGACGATGGGAAGCCCCATCGCGTGCCGCTCGGCGTCATCACGCGCGCGAACTTGGAAGTGGAATTCTAGAGGCCGGGGGCGGGACCCCGGAGGTAACGATGTCGAATCCGTTGCAACAAACCATCGAAGCGCTCGCCAAGGAAAAAGGGATCGAGCCCGATGTCGTGATCACGGCGATCGAAGAGGCCGTCGCCACGGCCTCCCGCAAGTACTACAAGACGGGCGAGAACCTGAAGACGCGCTTCAACACCGAAACCGGCCAGGTTGACCTCTTCGCGCTCAAAACCGTGGTCGAAGAAGTGACCAACTCAGCGACCGAGATCGGGCTAGGCGAAGCGCGAGACATGTATCGCCCGATCTACGGCGACGAGGTCGCGAACGGCATCGAGCTCGGCGACGAAATGGAGTTCCCGAAGCCGACCGAAGTGCTCGGGCGTATCGCGGCGCAGACGGCCAAGCAGGTCATTTTTCAGAAGGTCCGCGAAGCCGAGCGCGAAAACGTTTACAGCGAGTTCAGCCAGCGCGTGGGCGAAGTCGTGAGCGCGACGGTGAAGCGCTTCGAGAACGGCGACATCATCGTGGAAATCGGCCGCAACGAAGCGCTGATTCCGCGCAAGGAACAGTCGCGCGCCGAAAGCTACAACCCGAGCGACCGCGTGCGCGCGGTGATCAAAGGGGTCAACCGCAGCGCGAAGGGGCCGCAGGTCGTGCTGTCGCGAACGGACCCGGCACTGCTCATCAAGCTGTTCGAACAGGAAGTGCCGGAAATCTATGACGGCACCGTGATGATTCGCGGCGCGGTGCGCGAGGCGGGAGACCGCGCGAAAGTCGCCGTGTTCTCGCGCGAGCGGGATGTCGATCCGGTCGGCGCCTGCGTCGGCATGAAAGGGACCCGCGTGCAGTCGATCATCCGCGAGCTGCGCGGCGAGAAAATCGACATCGTCGAGTGGTCGGAAGATGCCATTGCGTTCGTCACGAACGCGCTGAGCCCGGCGAAGGTCCAGCGCGTATCGATCGTCGACGACCACGAACGCGTCATGGAAGTCGTCGTCGAAGACAAGCAGCTGTCGCTCGCGATCGGCAAGAAAGGACAAAACGTCCGGCTCGCGGCGAAGCTGACTGGCTGGCGCATCGACATCAAGAGCGAAGAAGAAAAGCGGCGTGAAGTCGAGGCGCAGTTCGAGGGGCTCGAAGCGGCCTCCGCCGAGACCGAAGCGGCGCCAGCCGAGACCGAAGCGACGCCAGCCGACCGGGCGGAGGAATCGACGCGCCACAGCCGAGAACGCTGCGGACAGCACCGCCGAAGCGTCGGATGTCCCTGCGCCTTATACGCTCGCCGGGATCGGCGAAAAAATGGTCCGGAAGCTCGTCGAGGCAGGCTTCTCGAGTCCTGAAGCGGTGGCCGGTGCGACGGTCGAACAGCTGTCCGAACTGCCGGGCGTCGGGGGGAAGACAGCGGAAAAAATCTTGGCCGCCGCGCGCGGCGAAGCGCCCGCCGACACGACGGCTGGACAAAGCGAATAATGCCTGATTTGAGGTAGCAGTTGGCAACAGTTCGGATTTACAAGGTCGCGGAGCTGCTCGGAACGACGAGTCAGGAAGTGACGGCGCTGTTGAAGCGCGATCACGGCATCGAGGTGAAGAGCGCGTCGAGCACGATTGAGGAAGTGGTCGCGCGCCAGTTCGTCGACCGCCTCGCCAAGCAGCGGCATATCCAGCTGCCGAGCGGCGACATCTTCGCCGAGGCGCCGATTGTGAAAGGCAAGAAGCCGCCGACGGCGAAGAAGGCGCCTGAGCCGCCGAAGCCGGTCGCGCCATCGCTGCCGCCGCCGCGTCTGGTGAAGACGGTGAAGCCGCCCGTCGCCGCACCCGAGGTCGAAGCCGAGCCAGAAGTCGAGGCACCGACTGTCGTCGCAGCGCCGGTTGAAGTCGCGCCTGAGCCGCCCGCAGCTGCCGCGGTTGTCGAACCGCCGCCGCCAGCGGAACCCGCGGCCGTCGAGCCGGCGCGTGTCCCGGTCGTCGAGGCACCGCCCGTGCAGCCAGCGGCACCGGTCGCGGCAGCGCCGCCTGCGCCTCCGCCGCCGACAATCAAGACACCGGCGCCTGGCCGCATCGTGCCGCCGACTTTGCGCCTCCGCATCGAAGAACAGCGTCCGACGTCGCCGACGCCACCGCTCCCGACATCAGCGCCGCGCATCGTGCCGCGTCCGGCGCCGCGCGTCGAGCGGCCGGCGATTCCGACAACGGCACGACCGGCCGCCGGCGGCACGGCCGGTCAGACGGGAACGCCAGGCGTCCGTCCGCCCGCGCAGATGCCGCGGCCCGGCGGACCGCCAAGCGGTCAACGCCCGCCGTATCCTGGTCCGCGCCCGCAGGCGCCGATGGGCGGCCCGCGTCCGCTTCCCTCGCAGCCGGTCCGCACGCAGCAGCCCGGCATGCCGCCGCGGCCGGGTCAATATCCGCAGCGGCCCGGCATGCCGCAGCGTCCGGCGTATCGCCCGCAAGGCCCGAGGCCTGCGGCCGGCCAACGGCGCGAGCACACGCCGCGTCCATCGGCGCCGCCGATGGCGCCGCCTCCGCCAGTGGTCACGCGAACGATCACGCTTGCCGAAGGCATGACGGTGAAAGATCTCGCCGACAAGCTGGACGTGCGTCCGAAGGAAGTGCTCGCCAAGCTGCTGATGAAGCGCTTGATGATGACCATCAACCAGACGCTCGACACCGAGACCGCGACAATGGTCGCGCGCGAGTTCGGCGCCGACGTGCAGCTGCGCAGCTTCGAAGAAGAGCTGCTGCAGGTGGATTCCGGCGAATCGAAGGTCGAGGACATCGTCACGCGTGCGCCGGTCGTCACCGTGATGGGCCACGTCGATCACGGCAAGACGAGCCTGCTCGACGCGATTCGAGAAACGCGGGTCGCCGAACGCGAGGCCGGCGGCATCACGCAGCATATCGGCGCGTATCACGTCACGATCAACAAGCGGAACATCGTATTCCTCGACACCCCGGGCCACGAGGCGTTCACGTTGATGCGCGCCCGCGGCGCGAAGGTCACCGACATCGTCATCCTCGTCGTCGCGGCCGACGACGGGGTGATGCCGCAGACGCGCGAGGCGATCGATCACGCGCGCGCCGCGAACGTGCCGATCATCGTGGCGATCAACAAGGTCGACAAGCCGAACGCCCAGCCCGAGCGCGTCAAGCGCGAGCTGACCGAGCTCGACCTGATGCCCGAAGAATGGGGCGGCAAGACGGTCACCGTCGAAGTGTCGGCCAAGAAGAAGCAGAACATCGACGCGCTGCTCGAGATGGTGCTGCTCGTCAGCGAAATCGGCGAGCTGAAGGCCAACCCGAAGCGGAATGCGACCGGCACGGTTCTCGAGTCCAAGCTCGATAAGGGCCGCGGTCCGGTCGCGACCGTGCTCGTCCAGGACGGCACGCTGAGCGTCGGCGACACGTTTATCGCCGGGCCGGTCGTCGGCCGCGTCCGCGCGCTGATCGATGATCGCGGGCGACCCACGAAAGCCGCTGGTCCCTCGACGCCGGTCGAAGTGCTCGGCCTCACGGGTCTGCCGCAGCCGGGCGACGTCTTCCAGGTTGCCGATGCAGCGAAGGCGCGGCAGATTGCCGCCTTCCGCGAGGAGCAGGCGAAGACGCGCGCACTTGGCGCAAAAGGCGCGCGCCTCACGCTCGAGTCGCTTCAGGCGCAGATCGCCGAAGGCGGCATGAAAGAGCTGCCGATCATCATCAAGGCCGACGTGCAGGGTTCGGCTGAAGTGCTGGCGGACACGCTGACGAAGCTGACGGATGAAAAGGTGAAGATCCGGATCATCCATGCGGGCGTCGGCGCGGTGAACGAATCGGATGTCCTGCTCGCCTCGGCCTCGAACGCCATCATCATCGCCTTCAACGTGCGTCCCGACCGGAACGCCGAGGAAATCGCCGCGCGCGAGCACGTCGACATCCGCCAGCACTCGGTCATTTACAACGTGACGGACGAGATGAAGAAGGCGATGACGGGCCTCCTCGAACCGACGTTCAAGGAAGTGCGGCTCGGTGTTGCCGAAGTGCGGAACATTTTCAAGGTGCCGAAGTTCGGGACGATTGCGGGCTGCATGGTCACCGAAGGGCGTATCACCCGCGCCGGCGACACGCAGGCGCGTCTGCTACGCGACAACGTGCTCGTCTATTCCGGGAAGATCGGCTCGCTTCGCCGCTTCAAGGACGACGCGAGCGAGGTGAAGGCCGGCTTCGAATGCGGCATCGGGTTCGAGAAGTTCAACGACATCAAAGTCGGCGACCTGATCGAAGTGTTCATGAAAGAACGGGTCGCCGTCTCCGCCTAGCGCGCGACACTGGAGTTGTGCTCAGCCGCTGATGTCCCAAGGTTCCCGGCCCGACCGCGTCGCCGACCAGATCCGCAGCGAGCTCGCGGAGCTCCTTGCGCGCGAGGTGCACGACCCGGGCATCGGTTTCGTGACGCTCACCCGCGTTCAGATATCGGCCGACCTGCAGCAGGCGCGTGTCTATTACACGGCGCTCGGCGACGAGAAAACGCGCCAGAAGTCGAGCCGCGCGCTCGACCGCGCCGCCGCGTTCCTTCGCCGCCAGATCGGTTCGCGCCTGCGTCTCAAGCGCACGCCGGAGCTCCATTTCATCTACGACCAATCGATTGAGGGGCAGGATCGGATTCAGCAGCTGCTGAACGAGATCCACGCCGGTCCGCATCCAGAAGGCGCAGATGGTGCGCCTGAGAGCCACCGCGAACCGGGCTCCATGAGCACCGATGATGACGACTAACTCCCCAGAGCTCCAGCAGATCGTCGACGCCATTCGCGCCCGCCACCGTTTCGTGATCTCGTCGCATTCGCGGCCGGACGGTGATTCGATCGGCTCGCAGCTGGCGGCGGCGTACGCCCTGCGCGCGCTCGGCAAAGTGGTGACCATCGTCAACGCCGATCCGGCGCCGCCTCCATTGATGCAGTTTCCGGGCGTGCAGTCGATCACGATCAGCGACCGCGTCGAGGGCGACTACGAGGCGGCGATCATCATGGAGTGCGGCGATCTCGCGCGCACCGGCGTGTCCGGCCTCGAGCGATCGTTCGTCATCAACATCGATCACCACCCGGGGAACACGAGCTACGGACAGATCAACTGGTTCGACCCCGCCGCCGCGGCCTGCGGAGAAATGGTGTTCGATCTCGTACGCGCGCTTGGCGTCGAGCTGACGCTCGACATCGCCACGCACGTGTATCTCGCGATCCTGACCGACACCGGCTCGTTTCACTACTCGAGCATCTCGACGCGCACATTCGACATCTGCCGCGCGACGCTCGAAGCCGGAGTGGACCCGGTGATGGTGGCGCGGAACGTGTACGACAGCAACAACATGGGCCGCCTGAAGCTCTTTGGCGCCGTGTTGAGCGCGATGCAGCTCGATCCGACCGGCCGCATCGCGATCGTGTATCTCGATCACGAGATGGCCCGAGCGGCCGGCGGCACGTACGACGACACCGAAGGGCTGATCAATCTGCCGCTCACGGTCAAAGAGATCCAGGCGGTGGTGTTCTTCAAACAGATCGAAGGCGAAGAGTACCGCGTGAGCATGCGATCGAAGGGCGACATCGATATCGGTGCGGTCTCCAAGGAGTTCGGCGGCGGCGGTCATAAGAACGCCGCCGGATGCACGGTCAAGGGCGGCATCGACGCGCTCCAGAAGCTCTTCGTCGAAAAGATTGACGATGCGATCGAGTTCCATGGACGGCCTGTTAGTCGTTGACAAGCCGATCGGCCCCACCTCGCACGACGTCGTCGCGCGGGTGCGCCGTGCGATTGGCGAGCGGCGCGTCGGCCATACCGGCACGCTCGATCCCGCGGCGACCGGCGTCCTGCCGCTGGTGATAGGCCGCGCAACCCGTCTCGCTCGGTTTTTCAGCAGCAGCGACAAGCAGTACGAAGCGCGCGTGCGCTTCGGCGTGGCAACCGACACCAGAGACGCGGAAGGCGCACCCGTCGGTCCCGTTCACTCCGGACCGTGGCCGTCACGCGGGGATATCGAGCGTGCGCTCGATCCGTTTCGCGGCACGTTCCTGCAGCAGCCTCCTGTCTATTCAGCAAAGAAAATCGCCGGTCAGCGCAGCTACGCGCTCGCCCGATCGAAAGCCGAGCCTGACGCAGTTCCGGAGCCGGCCGTTGTTACGACGCGGGCGATCGAGGTGACCGAGGTCGAGCGGGACGAAGTGGCGCTGCGCATCGATTGCTCGGCCGGTTTTTACGTCCGGAGCCTTGCGCACGACCTCGGCGAACGGCTCGGAGTCGGCGCCCATCTCGCGGCGCTTCGACGGACCCGCAGCGCCGACTTCACCCTGGTGGACGCGGTGCCGCTCGACGACATCGATCGCGATCGGGCGGCGGCGGTCGCGCGGCTCGTACCGCTCGCGGCGATGCTGCCGAAGCTCCCCGCCGTCGTCCTCAACGGCGAGGGCGAACATTTCCTGGCGCACGGGCGGCAGATTGGCCCGACCCAGATTGTCGAACGCCGAGAGGGATCCGGTCAGGACGTCCGGCTGATTGGTGCGAGCGGCGAACTCCTCGGCCTGGCCGAGCCCGCTGGCGTCGCGGGTTTCTTGCACCCGCATCTTGTTCTGATGGTAAGATGTTGATCTCGCTGAACTAAGCGTTTTTCGTACAACGGCGCGTCCGGTTCCGTATGGTTCTGGAGCGTTCGTGGAGGAACCCACATTGTCGCTATCCAAGGACCGCAAGACCGAGCTGATCGGCAGTTACAAGACCCACGAGGCAGACACCGGATCACCTGAAGTGCAAGTCGCGATTCTCAGCGAACGCATCAACTACCTGACGGAGCATTTCAAAGCGCACGCGAAGGATCATCATTCGCGGCGCGGGCTGCTGATGCTCGTCGGCCGTCGCCGCCGCCTCCTCGATTACCTGAAGACGAAGGACGCGCAGCGTTACGCGGACCTGATCAAACGCCTGAACATTCGAAAGTGAAAAGGCAAAAGGTAGAAGGCAAAAGGCGCTCGCGGCCTTTCCCTACTTTTTCCTTTTGTACCTTCCTTTTTCCTTGTGCCTTTTAACTTTTGCCTTCTGAGCATCTATGAATACTCGCGAAATCGCCATCGGCAATAACACGCTCCGGTTCGAAACGGGAAAGCTCGCCAAGCAGGCCGGCGGCTCCGTCATCGTCCGCTTCGGCGACTCGGTCGTCCTCGTGACGGCATGCCGCGCCGCCAACGCGCGCGAAGGAATCGACTTCCTGCCGCTGACCGTGGACTATCGTGAATACACCTACGCGTCGGGACGGATCCCCGGCGGCTTCTTCAAACGCGAAGGCAAGCCGGCGGAAAAGGAAGTGCTCACGAGCCGCTGCATCGACCGGCCGATCCGGCCGCTGTTCCCATCCGGCTGGCGCTTCGAGACGCAAATCATCGCGCTTGTTTTGTCGGCGGATCAGGAGAACGACACGGACGTCCTCGCGATCACCGGTGCCTCCGCCGCGCTCGCGCTCTCGGAGATCCCGTTCGAGAAAACGATTGCCGGCGTTCGCGTGGGGCTCGTCGACGGTCAGTACCTGATCAACCCCACCTTCCAGCAGCGCAAAGACAGCAAGCTCGACCTGATTGTCGCCGGCAGCAAAGACGGGCTCGTGATGGTGGAGGCCGGGGCGAAGGAAGTGACGGAAGATCAAGTTGTCGAGGCGCTCGACGCGGCGCACAAAGCGATCAAGCAGATCGTTGCCACGATCGACGCGCTTGCGGCCGACGCGGGAAAGAAGAAGCTGACGGTCGCCAAGAAGGAGATCGGCCACGACTTCTACCGCGAAGTGGAAGAAAAAGTCATGGTGCCGCTCACCGAGGCGATGCGGATCCGGGGCAAGCTCGAAAATTACGACCGCGTCGACGAGGCGCTGAAAGAGCTCGTCGCGTCGATTCCCGAGGGCGAAGTCGAGCGGAAGGTCGAAGCCAAGCAGATCTTCAAGGAGCTCAAGGAAAAAGTTCTTCGCGACGAAGTGCTGCAGCACAGACGTGCGGCTCGACGGCCGCAAGTTCGACGAGGTCCGGCCGATCTGGATCGAAACGAGCGTGCTGCCGCGCACGCACGGCTCCGCGGTGTTCACGCGCGGCGAAACGCAGGCGCTCGTCACCTGCACCCTCGGCACCGCCGACGATGCGCAGAAGATCGAGAGCTTCGAAGGCGAGACGTGGAAGAGCTTCATGCTCCACTACAACTTCCCGCCGTTCTCGGTGGGCGAAGTGGCATTCCTGCGCGGCCCGGGCCGCCGCGAGGTCGGCCACGGCGCGCTCGCCGAGCGCGCGCTCGCGCCGATGATCCCCGGCGAAGAGAAATTTCCCTACACGGTCCGCGTCGTGTCGGACATTCTCGAATCGAACGGATCCTCGTCGATGGCGTCGGTGTGCGGCGGCTCGCTGGCGATGATGGATGCCGGCGTGCCGCTCAAGGCGCCGGTGGCCGGCATCGCCATGGGCCTCGTGATGGACGAGAAGACCGGCAAGTACGCGGTCCTGTCGGACATCGCGGGCGCCGAAGATCACTACGGCGACATGGACTTCAAGGTCGCCGGCACGGCCGACGGCATCACCGCGCTGCAGATGGACATCAAGGTCAGCGGCATCACGACCGAGATCATGCGGAAGGCGCTCGACCAGGCGCGCCGCGGCCGCATGCACATCCTCGGCAAGATGAGCGAAGCGCTCGCCGCGCCGCGCGCCGAACATCTCCGACTTTCGCGCCGCGCATCGTCACGATCCGGATTCCGGTGGACAAGATCCGCGACGTCATCGGGCCCGGCGGCAAGATGATCCGCAGCATCATCGAGCGCACCGGCGTGAAGATCGACGTCGAAGACGACGGCCGCGTGAACGTCGCATCGGCGGACGGCGAGTCGGCGCAGAAGGCGATCTCCATCATCCAGGAGCTGACCGCCACGCCCGAGCTGAACAAGACCTATCTCGGGCAAGGTTCAGCGGATCACCGACTTCGGCGCCTTCGTCGAGATCATGCCCGGCACCGACGGCCTGCTGCACGTCTCCGAGATCGCCAACCACCGCGTGAAGGACGTGCGCGACGAGCTGAAGGAAGGCGAGCAGATCCTGGTCAAGGTCATCAACATCGACCCGACCGGAAAAATTCGGCTGAGTCGCAAAGCGCTTCTTCAGGAAGAAGCGAGCAAGTCTCCGGCGTGAGCCTGTCTCAGCGCGCTTCGAGGGCGCGCTGCGCCGCGGCAATTCGTTCGCGGATGGGTGGGTGGCTGTAGAACAGCCACTGGACGATCTTCGAGGGATTGTCCTCAGCGAGGTTCTGCGCGCCGAGCCGGCGCATCGCCGTGATGAACGCTCCGGGATTGCCGGTGAGGCGGAGCGCGAATCGATCGGCGTTCCGCTCGAAGGCTCGGGACATCGCGTGCGCGATCGGCAGCATTGCGACCGACACTGCGCCTGCGGCCAGGAGCAGCAACGGAAGGCCGGCGACGTCGCCGATGCTGCGCAGTCCGACAAAGGGCGCGAACGTTCGCAGCACCTCCGACGCGAGAAAAAATCCGGCGACGATGAGCGCGCTTTCGAACGCGATCCCTTTCCAGATATCGCCGTGGATATGGTGCGCCAGCTCGTGGGCGAGCACGACTTCGATTTCCTCGTCCGAGTACTCGGCCAGCATCGTGTCTGACACGAGGATCCGCCGCGTGCCTCCGATGCCGGCCAGCGCGGCATTCGCCTTCTTTGTCTTTTCGCCCATGCCCCACTCGTACGCGCCGAGCACGCGGGCTCCAGCGCGGTCGGCGAGCGCGAGAAGGCGCGCGCGGAGCGATTCCTTGTCCAGCGGCTTGATGCGATAGAAGAGCGGCAGCAGCAGGACGGGCGCAAGGTTCGCCAGCCCCACGATGACGAGCGAGAAGAGGATTCCTGCGGCCAACCACCAGCGTTCGGGGAACCACGCGATCAGCAAGTACACGGCGACAGCGGCTGGCCAGGCGAGCAGGAGCCCGATCCCGAAGGCCTTCAGCTGATCGAGCAGCCACGCGTTCAGCGTCTGCGTCGAGAGCCCGTAGCGCCGCTCGAGAAGAAACCCACTATAAAAGGCGAGCGGCAGCGCGCCCAGTTCGCTGAGCAGGGACAGCAACGCCACGTACACGGTAATCGTCAGCGTCGTGGAGGACAGCGCGAGGGATTCGGCGAGATCGCGCAGATGGATCGAGAGGCCGCTCACGATCAGGCCTCCGAGCAGGCCGGCGGTCCACACGAACGACGCGATGTCCGCCTGGCGTTTCAGCCGCTGATATCGACTGGCTTTGTCTTCATTCACGAACTGGCCGAGCCCTTGGTGCGAATGCGGACGGCGCCATTGGTGGTGTGCAGTTCCACGGACGGTCCACCGCCATTGATCTTGCCTTCGAGTCTACGGCGCGACTGTTCGGTCGTTTCGAGCTTGAGACCGGTCACGCTGATGGCACCGTTGGTGACCGTGGCGGACAGATCGGCTCGAGCGTCGGCCGGAAGCGTCAGCGTGACCGCGCCGTTTGTGGTACGCGCCTCGATCTTCCCGGCGACCGCGTCGAGGTCCATCACGACCGCGCCGTTCGTGGTGTGCGCGACGATCGTTCCGCCCATGCCGTTCACGGTGACCTGGCCGTTGGTGTTGGTGGCGCGGATGGGCGCCGTACGCGGCGCCTTCACGTGGTACCGCACTTCGACGCTCGCCCCGATTACCAGACCGCCGAGCCCCTCGGTCCTGATCGTGACGTGCTTCGCATTCGTATTCTCGGAGATTGTGATCCGCGGAAGCAGTTCGCGGGCGCCGTCGTCGGTAGTCGCCTTCGCGATGCGCTCCGCCCTTACCTCGACGGTCGATCCATCCGCCGGCTCGAATTGGATCGAACCGTTCGTGTTGATGATCTCAACTTCGCCGCCTGCAGCGAGCGGGTAGGTGTGCGTCCATTCGTCGGTCGCGCGGCCCGACAAGTGCCCCACGCATGCCACCGACGCCGTGATGACCGCCGATGCGACGACGACTCGTGCGACGCACGCTGCAGAGGCTCCCGACCGCGGAATCGACAATGGCATCAGCGCTGCTCCTCGAGAAGGTACATACGCCAGCCGCGGCGGTCAGTTCAACTGGACGGAAATCAGCTTCGACACCCCGGGCTCCTCCATCGTCACCCCGTAGAGCCGGTCGGCGATTTCCATCGTCTTGCGGTTGTGGGTGATCACGATGAACTGGGTGTGCGCCTGCATACTGCGCAGCATTTCCACGAAACGGCCGATATTTGCGTCGTCGAGCGGCGCGTCGATCTCGTCGAGAAGGCAGAAGGGGCTCGGTTTGTACTTGAACATGCCGAACATGAGCGCAATCGCCGTGAGCGCCTTCTCGCCGCCCGACAGCAGCTGCACGCTCTGGAGACGCTTGCCGGGGGGCTGCGCGATGATCTCGATGCCGCTCTCGAGCGGATCGTTTTCGTCGAGAAGCGTCAGCCCCGCGCGTCCACCGCCGAACAACGTGCTGAACATCTGCTGAAAATTCGCGTTGATCGCCGCGAACGCCTCGCTGAACCGGTGCCGCGTCGTTTCGTCGATCCGCTTGATGGCTTCGGTGGTCTGCCTGATCGATTCGACCAGGTCGTTGCGCTGCGTCGTCAGGAACGCGTGCCGCTTCTCGAGTTCGTCGAACTGGTCGATCGCCATCATGTTCACCGGCCCCAGGCGTTCGATCTTGGCCCGGAGTCGCGTGATCGCTTCGTCGGCGGTGAGCGTCGCCTGGACGTTGGCAGCCGACTGATCGCCAGCGCCTTCCATCGTGAGTTCCGGGTTCAGGCGGACCTCTTCGCGATCGTCCTCTGATGGGTCCGAAACCTCATCCGCCAAAACAGCCGTGGGATCGGGTGTGTCCTGCCCTTCGGCCTCGAGTTGTTCGACCTCCCGCAGCACTTCGTCCAGCGTCGCGTTCACCGCATCTACGCATGTATGCGCGAGGTGCGACAAGTCCGCTTCGGCGGTTACACGGGCGATGTCGAGCTCGGACACGATCGCGCGAGTCGCCTCGAGCGCGCCTCTCGCGCCCTTGATCGCCGCTTCGTGCTGATCCGCGCTGATCCGCAACGTCGATACTGCATCGTCGGCAGCACTTACCTCGAACCGCAGGGCGTCGAGCGCGAGCACGTCCTGCTGCAGCTGCAGGTCGCCGGCAGCAATTGCGGCGCGGAGCTCGTCGACGCGCATACGCGTCTGGTTCAGCTCGGCGGAAAGGTTTGCCGCGCGCAGCTCGAGTTCGGCGAATGCTTCCTCGAGACGCGCGACATCCGCGGTGAGCGCCGATGCGCGCTCGACAAGGCCCGCGTGATCGGCACGGGCGGCCGCGGCGCGCTGACTGAGCTCCTCGGCTGCCTCACGCGCCTCGAAGAGACGACGCTGAGCGACGGTGAGCCGCTCGTCGGCAACGCGCTGCGCGTCTTCGAGCTGCGTGATCGAACTGAGCGCTTCCTGTTGGCGCCGGTCGAGTGTTTCGCGTTCCTCCTCAGCCTGCCGACGCTCGCGTGCGAGCTGGTCGCCTTTCTGAACAAGCCGCAACGCCTCGTCCGACGCATGCCGCACCTGGGCGTCGTAGCCGACGACCACCTTCTCCTGTTTGTGGTGCTCGGCATTCAACGCGGCAATCGCGTTCGTCGCGTGGGCAATGGTGCCTTCGAGATCGGCGGTTTCGTTCGACAGAAGGCGAAGCGATTCGCGCTCCGCCTGAATACGCTCGCGCAACTGCTTGATTTCGCGTTTTGTCTGGAGAATGCCCAGGCCCTCATCGGTGCCGCCGCCGGCAACGAGATGGGGTCCGCGAAACACGTCGCCAGCCAGCGTGACCACTGGCATGACGGTCGTGCGGCTTGCATCGGCCGCGGTGGAATACGCATCCGCAATCCACGCATTCCCGAGCGCACTGCGAATGGCGGCGGCGTGCGGCCCGTTGACGCTCACGACGGAGGACAGGGCGACGAGCGCTCCGTAACCGTCCGGCGGTTCGGGCGCCACGGTCGCACCCGCGGCGGCGCTCGTGATCAGGAACCCGCATCGGCCGGCGCCCGCTTCGCGCACGACATCGAATCCCGCCGCGGCATGCTCCGGCCGATCGACGACGATGTGCTGAAGCAGATCGCCGAGGCAGGCTTCCACCGCGCGCTCGTAACCGCTCTCGACGTCGAGGTAATCGGCAATAGCGCCCTGCTGATTGACCTTGCCGTTCGCCTGCGCCAGCACGGTCCGCGCAGCGTCGCCGTACGCCGCGCGAGCCGCTTCGAGCTCTTCGAGCGACTTCAAACGCGCATCGAGCCCCGCGAGCTCCTGCTCACGGTTGCGCACCGATCGCGCGCGCCATTCGTGTTCAATCCGCGCGCTCGCGAGCTCCGATTCGCGGGCGAGCCGCGCCAGCCGCGCCGATTCGATCGCCTCCTGTGCGCGGCGGAGTCCTTCCGCGGCAGCGGCGCGATCCGTTTCCGCGCGATCCGATTGGATGCGAACGTCGCCGCGTTCGACGTCGAGCTTCGACAGCGTTTCGAGGACGCGTTCGCGAGCAGCCGATGCGTGCTCGATCGCGTGACGCAGGGCGGTCGCGGAATTGATCGCCGAGAACACTTCGCTTCGCGCCGCTTCGACGTCGGCTTCGAGACCCTCAATTTCACGATGGGCGAGGTCGTACGACTCCGACTCGGCGGCGAGCGTCTGAGCAGCGCGATCGCGCTCGGCGGTGGCATCGGCGACGGCCTGGCGGCGATTATCGAGCGCCGCGCGCGCCGGCTCGCGACGCGCTTCCATCTGGTCGAGCTCGGCGGCGACGGTCGTGGATCGAGCCGCGAGCGACTGGACCTGATCGCGGTCGAATGCGATCTGCTGCTGTTGCCGGTTGATGGCGAGCTCGCAGGCGTGCGCGGTCTTCGCGCCGTCGTCGCCGCCTGTGATTCGGCTTCGGCGAGCTCGATCCGGACGCGGCTCAGATGCGCTTCGACTTCGGCGACGTGCGCCGCGGCCGCCGACTCCCGGCCCGCGGGCATCTCCCAAGCGCGCCCGCACGGATTCGATCGACTCCGCCAGCTGGCGGTACTTGCGCGCGAACAGCACCTTTTCCCAACGCCGCAGCTCGTCGCGCAGCTTCTGGTATCGCCGCGCCTTCGCCGCCTGCCGCTTGAGCGTGCCGCGCTGCTTTTCGACTTCGAAGACGATGTCGTCGACGCGCGTGAGGTTCAGCTGCGCCGCGTCCAGCTTCAGTTCGGCTGAACGGCGGCGGGCCTTGTACTTCGTGACCCCGGCGGCTTCTTCAATCAGCTGACGCCGATCGGTTGGACGCGAGCTCAGGATCAACCCGATCTTGCCCTGCTCGATGATCGCGTACGCTTTGGCGCCGAGCCCGGTGTCCATCAGGAGGTCGTGCACGTCGCGGAGGCGGCAGACCTGGCCATCGATGAGATATTCGCTTTCGCCGGAGCGATACAGACGCCGCGTCACTTCAATCTCGCGCGCGACGGACTGAATCAGCGTTTCAGCCGCCTCGCGGTTCAGCGGCCGTTCCAACACCGGTGCGATATCCGCCGCGTGATAGCCGTTCCCGTTCCCGTGTCCGTTGCCGTTCGGCTCACCGTTGGCGTGGCCGTTGCCGTTCTCGTGGTGGCCGTTTCCATTCGCGGGGCCATGGCCGTTCGTGTGGCCGTTCTGAGCGGGGGCCTGATGGTCGTCGGGAAACGCGGGACCGGTGATGTTTCTGAGCACGCCGGCAAACCGCAGGCGCACTTCCGCCGCGGCGGTCGGCTTGCGGGCGTCGCTGCCGCTGAAGATGACGTCTTCCATCTTGTCGCCGCGAAGGCTCTTGGCGCTCTGCTCGCCCATGACCCACGTAATCGCGTCGGCGACGTTGCTCTTGCCGCAGCCATTCGGCCCAACGATCGCGGTCACGCCCTGGTCGAAGGCGAGCTCCGAGCGATCCGAAAAAGACTTGAAGCCGTTGATCTCAAGACGCTGAAGGCGCATATCGACACACCACGGCGCCTCAGGAGGCGCCCCTTGAGCGACCGCGGTCGCTCAAACCGAGTGAATTGGCTGCTGGGAGACAGCTAGGCAACGGACCGATTCGCCGACCCTTTCGCCATTCGATCGAGAATGGCGGCCCCGGGGTCGCAAAACGGTCGTCAGTGTAACAAGGGCAAGCTGTAGTGGCAAGGCCAAACTGCAGCCCAAGTCATTGTGGTCGTACGACCTACGGTCGCCCGGCACGTGACCGATGGAACCGAGGTCCTTGCGGCGGCTCAGTGACCGGCTCTCGTGGACGCCTTCGCCAGCTGCGTCAGCTTCTGCGCCTCGGCGAAGTTCGCGAGCGCGGCCTGCGCCTGCGGATCGACCCCGATCAGATGCCGCCGTGCTTCGGCCATCCCGAACACGACTTCGTCGATCCGGTACCGGACCATGGCCCTGATGAAATCGAGGTCTTTCTTGTATCCGTCTTCGTCCATCTTGACCTTGTCCGTCTTCAGCTGATCGCGAAATGCCGTGAGCAGCGCGTCGTCGACGGTGAAGTTCGGCCGCACGGTCCTGCGCCCGGTCGACTTCCCCGCCATCCGGGTGTCGCCCTCAGCGGTGAAGTTCTGCGCGAAGTTTTCGAACTCCTGGCGGCCGTACAGCATCCGCCCGAAGCGAGAAGGATTGAAGCCTTCGATCGGCCCAGAAATCCGCTTGTCCGGCTCGATACCGCCGCCGCTGTAGACCGGGCGGCCCGCATCGGTGTGCTTCAGATCGCTCGCGTTATGCGACCGTTCGACATCCTGATCCTTCAGCCGGTAGCTGAGATATTCGTCGAACGTCGCGTCCCACGGCCGCTGAATCAGCCGGCCGCTCGGCGTGTAGTAGTGCGCGGTCGTGAGCGCGAGGCCGGCGTTGCCGCTGACGCGATAAATCGACTGGACGAGCGCCTTACCGAACGTTGTCTCGCCGACGACGTAGGCACGGTCGTGATCCTGGAGCGCGCCCGTGACGATTTCCGAAGCGCTCGCGCTGTCGCGGTTCGCCAGCATGACCATCGGCATGTCGGTGAACTCGCTCTCCTCGGTGGCACGATAATCCTGATCCGAGTTCGGAATCCGCCCGCGCGTGTACACGATCATCAGGCGGCGCGGCAGGAATTCGTTCGCGACCTTGATCGCCTGATCGAGCGGACCGCCCGGATTCTCACGGATATCGAACAGCAGCCGCTTCATGCCCTTGGAGGACAGATCGTGAAGCGCCGCCCGCACGTCGTGATCCGTGTTCTCGCCGAAGTCCTTCATCCAGATGTAGCCGGTCGTCGCGTCCACCATGAAGTACGCGGGCACGGTGGGAATGGTGACCTGGTCGCGGGCGAGCTCCACCGGGATCGGCTTCTCGTAGCCGCGCCGCTTGATTTCGATATGGACCGGCGTGCCCTTCGGACCGCGGAGTTTCAGCTGCGTCTGGTCGATCGTCCAGCCCTTGGCGCTCTGGCCTTCGACCGCCGAGATGATGTCGCCGCGGCGAATCCCCTGCTTGAACGCCGGCGAGCCTTCGAAGACGTTGACGGCTGTGATATCGCCATCGATCGAGACGATGCTGACGCCGATGCCGTAGTAGTGCCCTTCCTGGCGCTCACGCATCGTCGCGTATTCTTTCGGCGTGAAGAAGCTGGAGTGCGGATCGAGCGTGCCGAGCATGCCGCGGATGGAGCTGTAAACGAGGTTGTCGGATTCGACCGTATCGACGTAGTTCGTTTCGATCGCGTTGAGCGCGGCCGAGTACGTCTTCAGATGGTCTGGAATACGATCGTCGACTGCGAGCGCGCTTCGTCCGAAGAAGCCGCCAACCAGAGCGGAAACGAGAATCGCGAACACGGCGGCGGACAGGGGACGGTAACGTCGCATGATCGGCATCCTAACAGATAAAATACGTATCAACAACGACTTCTGGGTATAATGACGTCACCGGTCCGCGCACGGTTTCCGCTAGCAGGAGAGTCCCATGTTAGGTTCGATTGGCATGCCAGAGCTGATCATTATTTTTGTGATCGCGCTCATTATTTTCGGCCCTCGGAAGCTGCCTGAACTGGGCCGCTCGCTCGGCAAGAGCATCGCCGAGTTCAAGCGCGCGTCGAACGAGCTCAAGAGCACGCTGGAAGAGGAAATTCGCCTGGAGGAGCAGAAGCAGACGCTCGATGCCTCCAAAGCCTCGGCGGCGACGCCACCTTCGCCGGTTGTCGCGGTCGAAGAGCCGGTGCGGAAAGTCGACCACAGCGCGTAAGGCGCCCCCGCAGCTTTAATGGCCCTCGTTCCCTTCCCGGGCGCCCACTCGGGCGCCCTTCAACAGCATCCCGACGACGAAGACGACGATCCGATCGTCGGAAAAATGTCGTTTCTGGAGCACCTCGACGAGCTCCGAAAGCGCATCGTCAACGCCTGCATCGCGATCGCGGTCGGCGTGGTGGTGAGCTTCTTCTTCATCAACCGGATCGTGAATTTCCTTCTTGCGCCGACGCGGAAGGTGCTTCCGCCGGGCGTGAAGATGATCTACACGGAGCCGGGCGAAGCGTTCGGGATGTACATCACGATTTCGCTGATCGCCGGCGCGGTGATCGCGTCGCCGTTCGTGATGTACCAGGTGTGGAAATTCATCGCCCCCGGGCTGTACTCGAAAGAGAAACGGATGGCGATTCCATTCGTGCTCTTCACGACCGGAGGGTTCCTCTTCGGCGCCGCCTTCAACCATTACGTCGCCTTCCCGTTCATGATGGCGTTCTTCGCCAGCTTCAACGGGATTGATCTGGCGTTCATGCCGCGTCTGGAAGACACGTTCGGGCTGTACACGAAGATGCTGATCGGCATGGGCGTCATTTTTCAGATGCCGACGATCGTGTTCTTTCTCGCGAAGATGCGGCTCGTGACGGCGCGGTTCCTCTGGCAGCACGGCAAGTACGCGATTCTCATCGCGTACATCATCGCGGCCGTGATCACGCCAACCGGCGACCCGATGAACCAGACGATCTTCGCGGCGCCGATGATCCTGCTCTATTTCCTCAGCATCGCGATTGCGTGGGTCGTCAACCCGCGCAACAAACAGAACCTTCCCGCCGACGACTAACAGGCGGCCGTGATTCCGCGATCACCGACGAGACCAATCGCACGCCTGGTGGCCGATCTCTCGTCGGAGAATGGTGTCGAGCGTGAAGCCGCGATTGCGCGGCTCACCGTGATCGGCGCACGCGCGGTCGAACGGCTCATCGCACTCGTCGAAGCCGGCGAGGGACCACTCGCGCGAGCGGCAGCGCTTCGCGCGCTCGAAGCCATCGGCGATGTCCGCAGCCTCGATGCGATCGTTCGCGCGATCGACGACCGTGACGCCGACGTCGCGGTCGCGGCGACTGTCGCCGCCGGCGGATTCCTGCGCGGCACCCACGGCCCCTCAGCGCTCGATCGCCTGACTGCGGCGGCGCTGGATCGAGACCAGCCGGATGCGGTGCGAGCTGCGGCGGTGCGCGTGATTGGGGGTCTCGACCGCGCCACCGTCAAGCCGTTGCTGGCACAGCTGGCGGACGATCCGAGCGAGTCGGTGCGGGCGGCAGCGGCGCTGCGGATCAGCAGGAAACGTGCAGCTGACCCCGGTGCCATCCTCGCCGATGCGGCAGAACGGGCGCTGCCCGACGATCCAGCCGTTCTGCGGCACGCTCTCGTGGACGGCGGTGCGTCCGCCGCGCTGCAGCACCTGCTCCGCATCATCGATCTCGTTCGCGAACGTGAGCGTGCCCTCCCGCCGGCCCAACGACCCGAGTGGATGAACGCCCGCGCCGCCGCACATTGGGCACTGGCGAACCGCGACAGCCGCATCGCCTTGTACGATCTGAAGGAGTCGCTCGAAGCAGGCACGCCGCTGCCGGTCGACTTTCTCGCCGCGTTGTCACGGGTCGGCGAAACGTCCTGCCTGGAGCCGATCGCCGCCGCGTACGCGCGGGCCGACGGAGACGCGTGGTGGCGCCAGCATCTGGCCGATTTGTTTCAGGCTATCGCGAAACGCGAACGGGTGACCACGCGGCATGCCGTGATGAAGCGCATCGCGAAGCGGTGGCCCGCCATCGTCGCGAGTCGGTAGTCAGTCGTCCTCAGCGACTATTGCCCATCAACCGGCGGCCGTCGGCGGTGCCAGTCTGTCGCCGATTCGTAGGCATGGCTCACGCGGAAGAGCGTCGACTCGTCGAATGGCTTCCCGTAAAACTGAATCGTGAGCGGTAAGACCGGAGGTCCGGCGGTAAAGCCGCACGGCACGACGATCGCAGGAAGACCGGTCATATCTCCGATGAATGTCGTCCCGCCGCGAAACGGCGTGGATACGGATCCGGGCTTCACGTCGCTGCGCGCACGGTCGGGCGATTCGAGCTTCGTCGCAGGGCCGCCGCCCGGAACAGCCATCACGTCGCATTTCTCGAACACGCGCCGCATGTCCTCCATCAGCAGCGTGCGGACGCGCAATGCCTTGATGTAGTCGGTCGCCGGATAGAACTTCGCCGCCTCGAGCCGCTCGCGCACGAGCGGATCGAACAGCTCCGGCTTCTCTTTCAAGCGCTTCTCATGGAAGCTGGCGCCTTCCGCCATCGCGATGATCCATCCGGCCGATCCCGCAAGGTTCGCATGGGGGACGTCGACGTCGACAATGCGCGCGCCCATGTCGTGCAGCTTCTGGACCGCGTGTCGGACCGTCGCCGTTTCCTCGGCGTTACCGTCGAAGAAGTAGGTCGTCGGCACCCCGATCCGCAAGTCCTTGACGTCGCCGGTGAGCGCCTTCGCGTAGTCGGGAACCGCCACGCGAGCTGCCGTGGGATCACGCGGATCCGGGCCGGCCATCGTCTGCAGCATCATCGCCGCGTCGGCGACGGTCTTCGTCATCGGTCCGGCGTGATCCAGCGTCCAGCTCAGGGTCGTGACGCCGTACCGGCTGACACGCCCGTAGGTCTGCTTCAACCCGACGATCCCGCAGAGCGCCGCGGGAACACGAATCGAACCGCCGGTATCCGTACCGACGGCCAACGGCGTCATGTATGCCGCGAGCGCCACGCCCGAGCCGCTCGACGAGCCGCCCGGTCCGTACTGGAGATCCCACGGATTGCGCGCAGGGCCGAATCCTGAAAGCACCCCGCTCCCCATCGCGAACTCGAGCAGGTTCAACTTGCCGATCAGAATCGCGCCTGCCTTGTTCAGACGTGTCGTGATCGTCGATTCATACGACGGCACCCAGTCGGCGGTCACTTTCGAGCCGTTGGTGGTGCGAATGCCCTTTGTCGCCACGATGTCCTTGGGCGCGTACGGCAGGCCGTGGAGCGGACCGCGGTATTTTCCCGCGGCGATTTCGGCGTCGACCTGCTTCCCGCGCGCAAGCGCGTGGTCGGCCGTCACCGTGATGTACGCGTTGACCCTGGGATTCAGCGCCTCGATGCGTGCCAGGTACGCGCGCACGATCTCGACGGCGGAGACCTGGCGCGATTTCAGAAGCGACCCGAGCTCCTGCCCGGACTTGAAAACCAGATCGCTTTCAGCCACTGGTCACCTCCGTCGCGGGTCGAACATGGGCGCCGGTTCGACGAGATCGTCGATCTCCAGGTCGCGGACAATTTGGAACTGATCGAGATTGCGCTGCAGCGCCGCATCGATCACCGCCAGGCGCTCGTCGCTGAACGTCTCGCCGAGTATCGACGACGCGGTGCGCAGCGTGTCGATCGAGATCGGACGGCGCGCCTGTGCCAGCAGGTCAACCGCGGCCGGGCCCGTGATTCCCGCGGCTGCGAGTACTTGCAGTAGCCGACGACGGGTTAAAGGTTCATTCGCCATCAGTAAGACTTTGCGAACCAGGCTTCGCTTTGCGCCGCGTTGTCGCATCGGACGCACCTGCCTGAAGGAGGCGTGCCGCCGATCGGCATGTTGCGAATCGTCGCCTGCGTATCGGTCTTGATCTGCGCCTCGCACGCGGCCGCGCCGCACCAGGGCGCGATCACGAAGCCCGGGCGGCCTTCCATGATCTCCTTGAACTCGTCGTACGTCGCGACGCGCTGCGTGTGCTCCTCGCGGAACGCCACGGCGCGCTCGAACAGACTCGCGCTGAATCTCATCGAGCAGCGCTCGCACGCGTGCGCCGAGGCCGTCCATCGGCACGCTCAGCTTCTCGCGCGTATCGCGCCGCGCCAGCAGCACCGCGACTTCTCGATGTCCTTCGGGCCGATTTCGAGGCGAAGCGGCACGCCGCGCATCTCCCACTCGGCGAACTTCCAGCCGGGCCGCTCGTCGCGCTCGTCGAGCGTCACGCGAATGCCGGCGGCGACGAGCTGCTGCCGGATCTCCTGCGCCTTCGGCAGCACGGTCTCGCGCCAGTTGTCGCGGCCGATCGGCACGATCACGACCTGGTACGGCGCGATCGCTCGGCGGCAGCACGAGCCCGCTGTCGTCGCCGTGCACCATGATGACCGCGCCGACCAGACGCGTCGTCACGCCCCACGACGTGCCCCAGACGTGCTGCACCGACTTGTCGCGCGCCTGGAACGTGATGTCGAACGCCTTCGCGAAATTCTGTCCGAGGTTGTGCGAGGTGCCCGCCTGCAGCGCGCGGCCGTCGCCCATCAGCGCCTCGATCGAATACGTGCGCAGCGCGCCGGCGAACTTCTCGCTCTCGCTCTTCTGCCCTTCGATCGACCGGCATGGCCAGCTCGGACTCGAGCACGTCCTTGTAGAGATGTCGAGGATCTTCAGCGTCTCCTCTTCCGCCTCGGCCTCCGTCTCGTGCGCCGTGTGCCCTTCCTGCCAGAGGAACTCGGTCGTCCGCAGGAACGGCCGCGTCACCTTCTCCCAGCGGACGACGTTCGCCCACTGGTTGATCAGGATCGGCAGATCGCGCCACGACTGCATCCACTTCGCGTACATCGTCCCGATGATCGCTTCCGACGTCGGCCGGACGACCAGCTTCTCCTCCAGCTCCTCGCCGCCGCCGTGCGTGACGTAGGCCACCTGCGGCGCGAAGCCCTCGACGTGCTCGGCTTCCTTGTTCAGCAGGCTTTCGGGAATGAACAGCGGGAAATACGCGTTGACGTGGCCGGTGGCCTTGATCCGGCGATCGAGCGCCTGCTGAATCAGCTCCCAGATGGCGTAGCCGTACGGCCGGATGACCATGCAGCCCTTGACCGGCGAATAGTCGGCCAGCTCCGCGCGGCGGACGACGTCGAGGTACCACCGCGAGAAGTCCTGCGAGCGGGGCGTGATTTCGGTGACGAACGCGTCGGGTTTGTCGTTGTTTCGGCCATCGACTGATAATCTTATTTGAGATCGACGAAATGGACGCTTCCAGTGTAGATCGTCGCGCTGGCGGAAAATCCTCCCGGAAGTGCGCCGCCGCGGCTCTCCTCGCGCCGCAGCGCCGCGCGCGCGATCAGCCGCGCCACGGTCGACGAGATTGCGAAGTCGCCACGCTGTCGCGCGATCAGCGTCGACCGAGGACGGCGGTCGCATCCAGCGCGGGCAACCGCCGCTTCGAGACCTGCCCGGGTACGGAACAGACCGACCGAGCGCCACATCAGGTCGCGGATCTCTTGGCTGGTGGCTCGTGGCTGATGGTTGGTGACTCGTGGCTGGTGGCTGGTGGCTGGCTGGTCTGGTGACCAGCAATCGCCAGCTACGACTCGGTCGCTTTTGCTCACAGCCGCCTGCGGCGTGCTGCTGCATGGCCACGGCGGCGCGGGCGCCGAACACCAGTCCTTCGAGCAGCGAGTTGCTGGCGAGCCGGTTCGCGCCGTGGACGCCGGTGCAGGCCACCTCGCCGGCCGCGAACAGCGCCGGGACCGACGTCCGGCCCCACACGTCGGTGTCGACGCCGCCCATGATGTAGTGCGCGGCGGGGCCGACCGGAATCGGATCGCGCGCCAGATCGAGACCGACGGTCGGCACATCGCGGCAATCGTCGGAAACCGCCGCCGCACGTACTCCGCATCGAGATGCGCGAGCGTCAGGAACACCGGCCCCGCCGGTCCGCTCCGATTCGCGGACGATGCTGCGCGCGACGACGTCGCGCGGCGCAAGGTCGCCGTCGGCGTGATAGCGCGTCATGAACGCCTCGCCCTGCGCGTTCACGAGCCGCGCGCCTTCGCCGCGCAGCGCCTCGGAAATCAGAAATCGCGGCGCGCCGGCAAGGTTGAGCGCGGTCGGATGAAACTGGACGAACTCGAGATCGGCGACGCGCGCGCCGGCGTGATAGGCGAGCGCGATGCCGTCGCCGGTCGCGACCGGCGGGATTCGTCGTTTCGCGAAACACCTGGCCGGCGCCGCCGGTCGCGAGCAGCGTCGCCGCGCGCGCGGAGCTCGCGCACGTTGCCCGGCTGTCGAAGACACATCGCACGCCGCGCGACGCGCCCGTCCTCGACGACGAGCTCGGTGACGAGCGCGTGATCGATCGTCTCGACCGACTGCGAGCGTCGCGCACGCGCTGCCACAGCACGCGGCCGATCTCGCGGCCGGTCGCGTCGCCCGCGTGCAGCACGCGCCGGACGCTGTGCGCCGCCTCGCGCCCGAGCGCGAGGCGGCCCGTCGGCGTCGCGCTCGAAGCGCGCGCCCCACTCCATCAGCTCGCGGACGTAGCGCCGGCCCTTCGCTCGACGAGCACGCGCACGGCGGCCTCGTCGCACAGGCCGTCGCCGGCGCGAATCGTGTCGCCGGCGTGCAGCGCCGGGCGTGTCGTCGTCGCCGACCGCGGCGGCGATGCCGCCCTGCGCGTAGCCGGTGTTGCTCTCGGCCGGATCGGCCTTGGTCAGGATGACCACGCGGCCGGCCGGCGCGAGCGCGATCGCGGCGCGCAGGCCGGCGATGCCGCCGCCGACGATCGATGAAAATCTGTCGCATGCACGCGAATGTTATCCTACCATCCGCGTCTCGCATGGACTCCGCTCCGCATCGACGTCGCCACGCCGTCCCGCCGCTACGCGATCACGATCGGCGACGGCGTCGCTCGATCAGCCTCGGCCAGCATGCTCGACGAAGCTCGCGCGCCGGAGCGCCGCTTCGTCGTCTCGAGCCCGCTCGTCTGGCGGCTGCACGGGCGCGCGCTCGCGCGCGCCGTCGACGGCGCGGAGCCGATCCTGTTCCCGACGGCGAGCGCTTCAAGCAGCTGCCGACCGTCGCGCGCATCTACGACGCGCTCGTCCGCGCGAACGCCGATCGCGCGTCGACGCTCATCACCTTCGGCGGCGGCGTCATCGGCGACATGGCGGGCTTCGCCGCGGCCACCTACCTGCGCGGCATCGCGCTCGTGCACGTGCCGACGACGCTGCTCGCGCAGGTCGACAGCGCGATCGGCGGCAAGGTCGGCGTCAACCACCCGCTCGGCAAGAACCTGATCGGCGCGTTCTACCAGCCGCACGCCGTCGTCATCGATCCGTCCGTGCTCGGCACGCTGCCGCGCCGCGAGTTCCGCGCGGGCCTGTACGAAGTGATCAAGTACGGGATGACGTCGAGCCCGCAGCTCTTCGATCGCGTCGCGCGCGGACCGCAAGGCGATCTTCGCGCGCGAGCCGGCCGTGCTGACCGCCGTCATCGCGGAGTCGTGCCGCATCAAGGCGGCCGTCGTCGTCGGCCGACGAACGCGAAGCGGGCCCGCGGCGCATCCTGAACTTCGGCCACACCGCCGGCCACGCGCTCGAGGCGGTCACGAAGTACCGGCGCTTCCGGCACGGCGAAGCGGTCGCCTACGGGATGCTCGTCGCCGCGGAGCTGGCGCGTCGCGCGCGGCGCGCTCGCCGAGCGCGACAGGAAGGCGCTCGCCGACCTCATCGCGAGCCTCGGTCCGCTGCCGCCGATCGCCGACGTCTCGTCGGCGCAGATCCTCGAGGCGATGCAGCACGACAAGAAGGTCGTCGCCGGCCGCCTGCACTTCGTGCTGCCGACCGCGATCGGCGCGACGACGATCGTCGACGATGTGACCGAGAAGGAAATGAAGGCCGCGCTGAAGCGCGTCGGCTTCAGAAGTAGCGATCTAGACGTCGAGGCCGTAGTCGCTCGAGCTTGCGACGGTCAACGTCTTGTAGCTGATCTGCAGCATCTCCGCGGCGCGGCCGGCGTTGCCGCCGCCTTCGCTGCAGCGCCTGCTCGATCTTCCGCCGCTCCACTTCCGCGACGACACGCTTGCGTCGCGTCGGCGAGCGACCCCGACAGATCGATCTGCGCCCAGGGGCTCGCGCTCTCGTCTGCCGGCGCCGTCACGGCCGACGTCGCGAAACGACAGGTTCAGGTGGCGCGCGTGAATCGTGTCGCCGTCGGTCAGAATCACCGCGCGCTCGATGCAGTTCTGCAGCTCGCGCACGTTGCCCGGCCACGGGTACGCGGCGCAGCTCCTCGACGGCTGACGGCGCGAGCATCAGCGGCTTCTTGTTCAGGTCGCGGCAGAAGCGCTCGATGAAGTACTGCGCGAGCATCGGGATGTCGTCCGGCCGTTCGCGCAGCGGCGGAATGGTGATCGGAAACACCGACAGCCGGAAGTAGAGATCCTCGCGAAACTGGCGCGCCGCGACGGCCGCCTTGAGATTCCGGTTCGTCGCCGCCACGACGCGCACGTCGACCTGCAGCGGCGCCGTGCCGCCGACGCGCTCGAAGCGCTTCTCCTCGAGCGCGCGCAGAATCTTCGGCCTGCAGCGCCAGCGGCAGATCGCCGATCTCGTCGAGAAAGAGCGTGCCGCGATGCGCCAGCTCGAACTTGCCGGGCTTGCGCGCGGCGGCGCCGGTGAACGCGCCCTTCTCGTGGCCGAAGAGCTCGGTTTCGAGCAGGTTCTCGGGAATCGCCGCGCAGTTGATCGCGACAAACGGCCCGTCGGCGCGCGCGCTGAGCGCGTGGAGCGCGCGCGCGAACAGCTCCTTGCCCGTGCCGCTTTCGCCTTCGAGCAGCACGGTCGTGTCGGTCGCCGCCGCGCGATGCAGCGCGACGGACACCTGCTTCAGCTTCGGATCCTCGCCGACGATCTGCGGCGCGCCGCGGCGCTGCGCGAGCTCCTCCTTGAGCAGAATGTTTTCCGTTGCAAGCCGGCGCTGCGCGAGCGCGCGCTCGACCAGCAGCAGCAGGTGATCGGGATCGACCGGCTTGGCGAGAAAGTCGAGCGCGCCTTCCTTCATCGCCGACGACGGCGTCCTGGATGCTGCCGAACGCGGTCATCACGATGACCGGCAGCTCCGGATCGAGCTCCTTCGCCGCGCGCAGCACGCCGAAGCCGTCGCCGTCGGGCAGCCGAAGATCGGAGAGCACGACGTCCGGGTCGCGCGCTTCTGAGCGCCGCAGCCGCCTCGGGCTGATCGCGCGCTTCGATGACGGTGTGCCCCTGCGCCTCGAGCGCGTGGCGCAGCATCGCCCGAAGCGAGTCCTTGTCTTCGACGAGCAGAATGGGAGGGTCGGCGGATCGGGTCGGGCGCGCGCTCACCGCAGCCAGCCGGGCGGCACGCCCGCGCGGCGCGCTTCGTCCTCGAGATCGGCGATGGCTTTCTTGTCGTCGAGGACGGCCTTTTTCAGCTTGTCGAGCTCGCCGAGGTTGCGCTGCCGCTCGCGTTCGATGTTGGCCTTTTGGGCAGGATCGTCGCGATTGACGAAGTCGGTCGTCAGCGCATTGATCCGCGTCTGGACCGCTTCGAGGTACGTCTGGTCCCGGTCGGCTTGTGCCTGGAGCCCCTGCATCCGGTCGTGCCAGTAGGTTTGGCCCTTCGCCTTGTCGTCTTTTGCCTTATCGCCGTCTTTGGTCTTGTCGGCGTCCTTGCTGTCTTTGGCTGAGTCCTTGGCGGTCGAGTCCTTGCCAGAATCCTTCGCGTCGGCGGGTGCGGCCGAGACCGAACCGGGCAGGGCTGGCCCCAGGTCCTGGTTCGTGTAGACCTTGGCTGGTTGCTTGATGTTTTTGCGCCGGTCTTCCTCTTTCTGGGCGATCGCGGCGAGCGATTGCGCGCAGATCGGCGCGGCGATGCCGAGCGTAAGGGCCAGGCCGGCGGCGACGGTTACAAAGGGTTTGCGCACAATTTTCAAATAAACATATCGGATCGGGCGGTGAAGAGAATTAGGGGTTACCGCACGTCATGCCACGTGAGCACCCGGGCGGCTCCCGCGTCGCGGGTTATCGTGAGCTCGATGGCTTTATGGGCTCCGCTTACTCCAAATGCCTCAGCGCGTAAGGCGATGACGCCGCTCCCTGGATTCGTCGCCGCGGTTCCGTCCACGGTCGGATCGTTGTCGTTCTCGGCCGGATCGTCGCCTACCAGGAGAACCACGTAAAAAGGCGAGTCGATCGAGGCTGCAAGGACGTCCGCCAGCCGACCGTGCGCAAACAACATCCAGTGCGGATTGTTCCGGCCCCACGGCCGGTCCGTCGTCGCCAGGTCCATGTCGGCGCCCGTGCAAGCAGTACGCGCCTCACAGTTCGCGAGGCTGGCAACCTCGGAGAGGTCGATGACCGACCCGTCGGCAAGCGTGCGAGAGCCGGTCGGCGGGCCGTCAACGAAGCTCGAACGCGCGGAACCGTTCAACAGCTGATTCCAGTCGGAAACGGCGACGATTTCGGCGAGCGACAGCTCGGCGATTGCTTCGGCCGCGTCGAGCGCTTCGGCGCTGCTGCCGAAGTTGGTGGCGATTCGGGATTCCGTCGCTGTCGTGAAGACCAGCGCGCTGCCGAGCGCGGACAGCAGCGCGATCGCGAGCAGCACGATGATCAACACGAAGCCGTTCGGTGGCTGCTCTTTCATCGCTCACCTGCCCAGATTGAGATTGCGGGGCGCGACGTCGAAACGGATTTCCAGATCTGGCGCCCACGCGGCCGCCGATCTCGCTGTGCCGCCGTACGTGAACAGCACGCCTGGCCGGCCCGCGAAGCGCCGCAATTCCGGCCTGCACGCGCAGCGTGACCGCGACTCGCCGCACTCGCAGCAGATCCGCATCGAATCTTCCGACTGCCGTATCGTCCGGGCACCAGGGACCGTCGGTGAGTTGTGAGGCTGTGAGCTTCACCAACGCGTCGGACGCCGCAGCAAGCGTGGCGAGCCTCGGACGAGGAACAGGCGTCCCGTCGTTGACGAACGTGCAGTTCTCCCCCGCCGCAAAAGGCGGGACCGCCAGCACATAGGGCGGAGCGCCATAAGTGGTCCACGGACCAACCGGCTCGGCGATCGCCTTGCGCATGATCGGCGGCTGCGGGTCGCCGAAATACGCGAACGACAGGCCGACGACGTTGTCGACGACCGGCACGTCGGGATTCGCGGTGCCGTCGTACATCATCAACTGGTGCGTGTCTGCAGCCACATCGGTTTTGAGCGCGTAGGTCGTGCTGACGATCCCGGCGGTGTTGCGAGGCACCGACAACAGCGTGATCGTGTCGGCTCTGAACGTCCCCGGCGGATCGCTGTTCCGTTGGCCCGCGCGATAGGGCAGGATCGGCGCAACCGAGTAACCGAGCGCGCCGCCGCTTGCCGTGCTGTAGCCACCCGCACCGGCAGCGATCAAGTCTCTGGACAACGTGTCCGCGGCGACTCGCAGCCGCTGCTGCATGTCGGACACTTCCGATTGCGCAGAAAACAAACCCTGCGACGGGAGCGAGAGCATCAGCACGCTTCCAGCGACGATGAGCAGCACCGTGGCCGCCACCGTGAGCTCGACGAACGAGAAGCCGCGGGCCGGCTGCATCAGGACGCCTTGCGTGTCTTGACGCTGGTGAGCCGCGCTTCGCCCGGCAATCGCCTGACCGATGGGACGGCGCGGCCGGGGACCACGCGCACCTGCAAGATGAGCGTGTTCGCAGGATTCGATGGAAGTGGGCTGATCGACCATCGTCGAATGAACGCTGGCGAAGCCTGTGGATCGGCGGGAACCACCGCGCCCGCGGCATTCAGGAAGTCGACGTAGCCGGACGTATCGCGGTCCAGTGCGCCGGCCGGCGACGCGCTCAGGCCGACTCCGCTTCCTGCCCGCTCAGGCGTCGTCGTGAGGTCGGTCGTGGTATCGCTCACGGCAGCGCCGTTTGCGTCGATGCTCCAGGCAAGAGCCCGCAGCTGCTCCATCTTCTGCTGCGCCAGCGCCACGGCGAACGTTGTCGTGCGCGCGTTCGTGTTCGCCGTCGTGGAGACGATGAGCAGCGGCACCAGGCCGACGACCGCCACCGTAAGAACCGCGCTGGCGACGAGCACTTCGAGCAGCGAGAATCCGCGAGCCATGTCTTGTAGAACTGCAACGCGAGATCCACGGCAACTGCCCGGTGAGATCGCGGAACTATCGAGGAAATCGGCAGATGCCGAGAATCTGAGGCGAATCGCCTGGCAGAAACTGCGATCCGGTCGCGCGACGACCGAGCAGGAACTGCGTACGGGAACTGTAACTGCGTGTTCTAAAACGGCTCACGCGCGTTGCACCCCACTTCCGCGCGCGTCCGCCGTGTAACTGGCCGAAATCAAACGACATACCTTCTGATCTCGCCTCAAATACCCGTGGCACTGCGGTTGCTCAACCATGGAGTTGAATGACCCGTAGTCGCATGCTCGATCGCCGCGGATTCTCGCTCATGGAGGTGATCATCGTCGTCGCCATCATTGGCGTCGTCTCGGCGATCGCGGTCCCGATGTTCGGGAACATGCTCGCGGGCTTCCGTCTGAGCGGTGACGCGCGCGGCGCGGCAAATGAGGTCGCCCTGGCCAAAATGCGAGCCTCGTCGATCTTCACGAAGGTACGCGTGCACGTAAACGTGACCTCGAACAGCTATTACCTCGAGACCTGGGATCCCACCGCACTACCTGCACCAGGCAAGTGGGTCACCGAGGGAGGAACGACCGCTCTGTCGCAGAACGTGTTGTTCGGATGGGGCGTCGTCGGCACATCTCCTCCCGCGACTCAAGGGGCAATCGGTCAGGCGCCGCCTTGTAAGAACGATGCCGGGACGAGCGACATCTCTGGAACCGCGTGCGTCATCTTCAATTCGCGTGGCGTCCCCGTTGATCCCGTCGGCTCACCGACCGCCGTCGACGCGATGTACATCACCGATGGCAATGCGGTGTACGGAATCACGGTTTCAGCGACCGGGATGATTCGCACCTGGCGCACGCTTCCACTCGCGACGCCGGCATGGATTCAGCAGTGATCGCGCCAAATCGCACAACGCTCCCGCGGCTGCGATCGGAGGCCGGCACCACGCTGATCGAGACCGCCGTGGCGTGCGGTCTCCTGCTCGTGACGCTCGCGGGCCTGATGACGATGGGCGCGGTCGCCACGATGCACACGGAAAATCAGGGACATCTCGCACCGCGCACGACCGAGTACGCCCAGGACAAGATGGAGCAGCTGCTCGGTCTGGCTTATGGAGACGTCGCCACCGATACCGTCGTTTTTCCGGCCGGTGCGGCTGGAGGCTCGGGACTGGCCGTTGGCGGCGGATCGAGTACCGCGGCGCCCGTGGACAAGTACGTGGACTGGCTGGGCAGCGACGGCGGCTTGCTTGGCGGTGGCACGGCACAGCCGGCAGGATGGTTCTACGAGCGCGTCTGGCAGGTGTCATGCGCCGTCGCCACTTGCACAGACAATCCCCCTACAGGCATCAAGCAAATCACGGTCACTGTGACCGTCCGCTCGTCGGTTGGTGGCTTCATGCTCGCCAAGTCCGCCATCGTGGCGCTGAAAGCGTCACAGTTCTAACGCCATGAGTATGAGGCTTCGATCGCAGAAGGGATTCTCACTCGCCGAGTTGCTCGTCGCGACGACGCTGCTGCTCGTGGTGTCGAGCATCGTCACGAGCGCGCTGCTGCAGATGACGAAGCATCAGCAGACGATCACGAACCGGACGGAGATGCACAGCGGCGTCCGCGGTGCGACCGAGCTGCTTCAGCAAGAAGTCGGGCAAGCCGGACGCGTGACGCTGCCCGCGACCGTGACGCTCGGCTCGACCGTGAACGCCGTAGGAGGCGCCGCTCCCGCGGCATCGGCAGCGTGCGATGCGGGCACGCCGACGCTGAATGCCGTGACGGTCACCGTCTCGTCGACCACCGGCATGTTCGCTTCGGCTGGGCCTCCGGCGGCGTACGAGACGCTCACGGTCCTCGATGGAGACACGCAGGAGTCGATCAAGGTTGCCGCCATCACCAGCGGCACGACGATTCAGGCCTGTTTCTCAAAGCCGCATGCGAACGGCGCGGTACTCGCGCCGATCGGCGGGTTTGCCACCGGCATCATCCCGCCGACCGGCATCGTCAACGGTTCGGACCCAAACCATCTCAAACTGTTCGGCGACATCAACGGCGGCGGCAAGATGGTGTACGTCGAGTACTACTGCGACAACGGCGACGCGGGCACCGCCGGGTCGCACAACCTGTATCGCAACGTGATGGATTTCGATATCGCGCCCGCCGCAAAGCCGGCGTTGTCGGACTCGATGATTCTCCTGAGCAACGTGCATTCGAACCCGCCCGATGCCGGGGGTGTGGCGCGGCCCTGCTTTCAGTACCAGACCATTCCGCTGACCGTGCAGGGCACGTCGTTCACGTTCGTCGTGGACGTGGCGGTCACGCTCACCGTGTGGACGCAGCAAGCCGACCCGGTCACGCACCAGTTCCAGACGGAAACGAAGGCGCTCCTGAATATCTCGCCGAGAAACGTGTTCAGCGCATGGGAGCTGGCGAGCATCGGCTATACGGATCACATTCAATCGACCCCGGCGACGGTGGCGGCGCTGCTGACGCCCTGAACGGAAGTTTTATGCATAACCATCAAGAACGTGGAATCGCGCTGATCCTGGCGCTCTTTCTGATGACCGCATTGTCGGTGCTCGGCGCATCGCTGATGTTCCTGTCGCAGACCGAAACGTACGCGAGCTTGAACTACCGCGTCATGTCGCAGGCGCGATACGCCGCCGAGGCGGGCGTTCAGAAGGCCTCAAACTTCCTGCTCGATCCGGCGCAGTACGCCATTCCAACAGCTGGCGGCGGCACGGATCCGGTCACGGCCTACGACCGGACGAAGTCGCCGGTGCTCTACAACGGCAATCCCGTCGTGCTGTCCACGACGGTGGGTTCTTCGAACTACCCGATCGCCGCGGTAAAAACCGCGTACGCCGCCGCGGCCCAAGGCACGTTGGCCGCCGGGAACGCGACGCTGACGTATAAGGCCACTGCGACGCTGATCGCGATGCAGCAATTCGAGTCGTACGGCGGCGGCCTGGCTGTCGTCCAGACGTGGGAGATCACGGGCGACGGCGGCATGCAGGGATCGACGAAGGCGACGGTCGAAGTGGTCGCGCAGATCGAGACGCCGAAGGTGCCGGCGAATTCGATGGCCGCATTCGCGACATACAACGGCTGCGACGCCATCTACTTCCACGGCAACACGACGATCGACAGCTACGACTCGAGCCAGGGCCCGCCGGCGACGTACAACCGAGCAATACCGACGGCGACGTGGGAACGAACGGGAACCTGCATATTCGGGTAGCGTCGACGTGCAGGGGCATCTGTACACCCCGCGAAGCGGCGTCGGCTCCTGCACCGCGGGAGCGATTACCGGCGAATCCGTGACTGGCGGCAGCGCGACGTCGAGAACGGCATGGTCACGCTGCCCAAGGCGGTCATTTACCCGCCGCCGGTCTTTTCGGCAATACCGCCAACGACGCCGGTGACGATCAACGCTACGCTGATGGGCCTTGGAAACGCAGCGGCGTGCACGGCGCTCGGATTGACGCTCGGCACGAACGTCACGACGCCCGCCGGAAACTGCCAGATCAGCGGATCGACCGTCACCGTGAACGGCTACGGAATTGACGTGACGATGCCCAGCGTGACGGTCGCGGGCGGATACAAAATCGTCTTCCAAGGCGCCAACCCAGCTGCGAACGTGAACATCAACAGTCTTGGCGGTTCCGGCAGCATCGAGATCGCCGCGAACCTGACGGGCGCGCTGAACGAGGCGGTCGTCCTGAAAGTGGCGGGGAAGAATCCGGTGGGGACGACGACGCCGGGATTGACCGATCCGACCGACATGGCGACGCCGGTCGATCTTGCGAGCCTTGGATGGAAGCAAAATGCGGCAGGGACGGCCGACAAGTACGATGCGGCCGCCTTGCAGATCGTCTATCCCGGGACGGGCACGATCAGCATGACCGGCAACCCGCAAGCAGCGGCGACGATCTATGCGCCGAACGCCGCGTTCGCTTTGCAGGGGACGGCCGATCTTTTTGGTTCAGTGCTCGCAAAAACCGTCGACAACGGCGGCAACGCGAGCATTCATTACGACCGTCGTCTGCAATCGCAGTTCTGGGTCGTCGGACAGCCGATGGTGAGCACTTTCAGCTGGAAACGCTCGTCCTAGACGCAGAGCGGCGCTGAGCTGCCGTAGAATGCTCGCCGATGTCGTCCTTCTCGGTTATCGCGATCATCGCGGCGTACAACGAGGCCGACATCATCGCCCAGGTCGTCGCGGATCTCATCGCGCAAGGCATTCAGGTCTATCTGTTGGATGACGGCTCCACCGACGGCACGATCGCCGCCGTCGAGCCGTACCTCGGTCGGGGCGTTCTCCAAATCGAACGCCTTCGCAAGCCGCAGCAGGCCGACGTTTTTGGCTGGGAAGCGATTCTCCTCAGAAAGACGCAGCTCGCCCGCGAGCTCGATGCCGACTGGTTCATCCATCACGACGCCGACGAGTTTCGCGAGAGCCCGTGGAAACAGCTGAATCTCCTCGACGGCAATCCGATGCGTGGACGAGCTCGGTTTCAACGCGATCGATTTCTCGAGCTTCGATTTCTGGCCGACCGACAACAGCTGGCGACCCGGTGCCGACGTCCGCGATGCCTTTCCTTACTATTCGGAACACGCCGAAGTACGATCATCTGCAGATTCGATGCTGGAAGAAGACCGACCGCATCGATCTCGCCGCGACCGGCGGGCACGATGCACATTTCCCAAGTCGCTCGGTGTTTCCTCTCCGATTCATCCTCCGCCATTATCCAATCCGCAGTCAGGCGCACGGCGAGCGCAAGGTCTTCGAGGAGCGGCAGAACAGGTTCCTCGATTGCGAGCGCGCTCCGCGGATGGCACGTGCAGTACGACGACGTCGCACAGGGAGCATCGTTCGTGCGCGATCGCGCCGGGCTGACGAAGTTCGACGGCGACGCCATACGCCTCGCCTTGTCGCTCCGGCACCGGGGCAGTCGAGGAGCTTGAATCAACTGCTCTCGAACTACGGCAGACCATCGATGGGCTTCGGCTACAAGTCGACGCGACGCCCGCGAGCTCGCGGCAACCGTTCGCGAGCTCGACCGTCAGCGACAGGCGGCCGCGCACGCCACGCGCGAAGTGGCTGTCAAGGAATCGGAAGCGGCGCAGCTGCGCACCGACGTCAACGCACGCACGGCCGCGCTCGCCGCGGCTGAAGATCAGCTTCGCCACCGCGATCTGAACCTCGAGGCGCACAGGCTGGAGATCGCGCGGCTCGCGGCCTCGCGTTTCGAGCGCCGGTCCGAGGCGGAGCGGCGCATGAGCCGCCGAGGAGCTGCGTCAATCTTTCAGCTGGCGATGGACGGCGCCTGCGCGCGCCGTCTGTCGGATGCTCGGCCTGCGCCAGCGAGGCCCGGTGTTCTGATGGCAGGCGACGTTTTTCTGGTCCTTGCGGAATTCGGTCGGCGATCGGAGGAAGCCGCGCTGGCACTGCTCATTCCGACGGTGGAGCGTGTGTTTCCCGGAGCGGCTTTGCATACGGTCGTCGTGAGACAGTGCCGCATCGCTGCGACGCCGAATCACGACATAGCGCAGAATATCCAATACCTCCGACGGGGACAATTCGCTCGGCGAGTTCTCTGGCGTGGGATCGCGGAATCGACCGGATCGAACGGCGATTCGCGCCGCCGCCGGACTCCGTGTTCGTGCTGGCCAACGATACGGTGGTCCGCGCGGACAAACGCGACCGCATCTGGCGACTGCCCAGCGACCGCGCCGCTGCGGCCGACCTCCGGGCACTGGTCGGTTGGGTCGACGAATATCCACGAACCGTGGAACTGTTCGGCCTCAGCTTGCGGCAATGGGTCGACACGAGCTTTCGTCGTCAGCAGTCTCAACACGCTCGAGCGGCTTCGGCCGTTCGCCACGGACATGCCAACAAGAATGTCTTCGCCGACGGCTGGACGCTGCTTCTTTCGGCAGCCTTCTCCGCTGAGCGAAAACTACCGCGATATCTCAGCTCATATTTTTTCGGAGAGCGGCCCACCGCTGAGTTTCCACACGGCTGGCACGCGCAGGAGCCGCTCACCGCCGTCAACGCCGAAGCATTCAAGGCCAAAATGCGCTGCGTCTTCTGCGAGCACCTGCTCGGCGCCCGCGCGCGCCGCGCACGCATCCCGCTCGTCGACATCCGTCAGACGCCGCTTGCGATGGACCCTTTCTAGATGGACGCGCGTTCTGATTCGCAGCAGCCGGTCGTGTCCGTCATCATCCCTTGTTACAACCTTGGCGAGTATCTCGACGAGGCCGTCGACAGCGTCCTTCGCAGACGTATCAGAACTTCGAGATCCTGATCGTGGACGACGGTTCAACCGACGATGCAACAAGGGCGCTGCTCGAGACGTATCGGCAACCAAAGACGCGCGTGATCAAGACCGAGCATCAGGGCGTGTCGGCGGCGCGAAACGTCGCGATCGCGCAGGCGCGCGGCAACTATTTGTGCGCGCTCGATGCCGACGATCGCCTCGAGCCGACGTACTTCGAGAAGGCGGTCGCTGTTCTCGATCATGACCCCGACCTCGCGTTCGTCTCCTGCTGGCTCCGCGCGTTCGGCGACGAGGAGTGGGACTGGAAACCCGAGCGGTGCGATTTGCCGACGCTCCTCTGGGAAGACACCGTGCTCACCGCGGCGCTCGTGCGCCGCGAAGCGATAACCGCCGTCGGTGGCTACGACACACAGATGCCGGCCCAGGGCGCGGAAGACTGGGATTTATGGCTCACGCTCACAAGCCGCGGATATCGGGGCACGATTCTCCACGAGGTGCTCTTCAACTATCGCCGCCGCGCCGGGTCCCTGAGCAAGGCGTCGTGGTACGGCGAGGACCATCTGCCTTTGACGAGCTACCGCGTCCAGAAACACTCGGCCCTCTATCGAGCGCATCTCCTCGACGTCTTCGAGCATCAGGATACCGAGACGTCGGCACTGCTGCGGCTGAATGCGGACACGGAGCACTACCTCGCGTCGGAACTCGAGCCGGCGGTCGCGGCACGCCGGCAGGAGTTCGCGGGATTGCGTGCGCGCCTCGAGGCGGCACGGCGGGACGAGACGGAGCGTGCTGACCTGGCGTCGGCGGCCGAACGCGCTCACGATCTCGAGACTGCTCTGACGGCCGCACATCATGAGATCGCCGCGTTGCGCACTTCGATGAGCTGGCGCATCACTCGCCCACTTCGAGCCGCTTACGGTCGCTGGCTCCACTGGAAGGGCATGCGTTGACGACGCCGCGAATCGCCGTCGTTGTCACATGCCGCGATCTGGGCCGCTTTCTCCTCGACGCGCTCGAAAGCGTCGAACGACAAACGCGTCCGCCCACGGACATCGTCGTCGTCGACGATGGATCGACGGATATCCGCACGCGCCAGATCATCACGCGGCTCGCGAATGAAGGGACGACGGTCGTGCACGGCACCGGACGTGGAGCAGCCGCCGCACGCAATCTCGGCGCGCGGCTCACGTCGGCCGACTACCTCGTGTGGCTCGACGGAGACGACACGCTCGCACCTCACTACTTCGAGCGGGCGGCAGCGTGCCTCGACGCTTCGCCTGAGATCGATTTCGTGTCGTGCGCGCTCCGAGCGTTCGGCTCGGCGACGTACGTCTGGACGCCGGCGCGACCGACCTTCACCAACGCCGTCGCGACCGGCGCCGTGCCGCATGCGTCGACCATGGTTCGGCGGCGTCTGTGGGAAGCGGTCGGCGGATTCGACGAGGCGCTGCCGTCGTTCGAGCTGCTCGATTTCTGGGCGACCGCGATCGAGCGCGGCTTCAAGGGGATCATCCTCGAGGAGCCGATGCTCAACTACCGCGTCCGTCAGACGTCAGGCTATCGACGGTCGATCGAAGCGTCGACCTATCGAGCGCGGCTGCAGCATCTGTACACGAAGCACCGCCACGCGATAGAGCGCAACGCGCTCGAACTGATTCATGCAAAGGAACGTTTTCTCGTCAGCCAACAGGAGTACCGACGTTCGCTGCACGCGCGGTCCGAGACGCTCGAGGCCGAGCTCCGCAACCTGAAGCTCGAGATTCGCGAGACCGTCGACGCGCTCGAATCCCGGGGAATGTCGCGTGTCGAATGGGGCGACTTCCGCCGTGCGCAGCCGTTCAGCGGTCAGTGGGGCCGTGATCGCGGCAAACCCATCGATCGTCACTACATCGATTGTTTCCTCGACCGTCACCGCGGCGACGTGCGAGGAAGAGTTCTCGAAGTGAGAGATTCGCGGTACACGGACCAGTTCGGCGGCGATGCGGTGACCGCCCGAGACGTCGTCGACATCGACGCAAGCAACGGCGCGGCGACCGTCGTCGCGGACTTGCGGCGCGCTGATTCGATTCCGTCCGCCAGCTACGATTGCGTCATCGTCGCGCAGACGCTCCACATGATCGACGATCTGCCCGCTGCCGTTGCGGAGTGCGCACGCATACTGCGCCCCGGCGGCACACTGCTCGTCACGGTGCCGACGGTCATCAGGGTCGATGACGAGGCAGGCGTCGACGGCGATTTCTGGCGCATCACGGAAGCCTCCGCACGAAGCCTGTTCGCGAAGAGCTTCCCGGTCGACGCGTTCGAAGTGGCGACGTTCGGCAACGTAGCCACGTGCACGGCGTTTCTTTACGGGTTGTCGGTCGAGGAGATGACCGCCGCCGACCTCGATCGCGTGGACTCGACATTTCCGCTCGTTGTCTGCGTTCGAGCGGTGAAGCCGGTTCACGCTGCGAAGCGGACCACCGGCCGAAGAGTTGATGGCGCAAACACGGGCCGGATGTCGTCCGCCATCCTCGCCTATCACCGCATCGCGGAGCTGACGCCCGATTCACATGCCTTGTGCACGCCGCCAGAAGTTTTTCATCGGCACATGGCGTATCTGCGCGAGCACTTTGCGCCGATGCGACTCGACGAGCTCATTCGCGCGCAGCGGAAGATAACATCCCTTCGGGTGCGGTGGCCGTTACGCTCGACGACGGTTATCTCGATGCGCTGCAGGTGGCCGCGCCGATTCTCACGGAGCTCGGCGTGCCCGCGACCTGTTTCGTCAATACAGATCGCTTGAGCCAAGAGCACGAGCGCTTCTGGGATGTGCTCGAGCGCGTATTTCTGTCTGACGTCGCTGTTCCGGCGTATCTCAGCCTCAATGCCGCTAGTCAGGAGGTCCGCATGCCCACCGGCAGCGCGACCCAGCGCGAGGAGGCTTTGCACCACCTGAATCGTATCGCGTGGCCGCTTTCGGCGGCGGACCGTGCGGAGCTCGCGGCCGCCGTGTTGAAGTGGAGCGGCGCGTCGTGCCTTCCGCGAGCGAGCCACCGCGTGATGATGGCCGAGGAGGTCCGGGAATTTGCGAGCCTCCCTGGCCTGTCAATCGGTGCGCATTCGGTTCACCACCTGGCGCTTTCGACGCAATCGGCCGAGACGAAGCAGCACGAGCTGATTGACGACAAGCGGACGCTCGAACGCGTGCTGAGCGGACCCGTTCACCTCTTCGCCTATCCCTACGGCGACTACGATGCCGCGACGATCGCCGCCGTGCGCGATAGCGGGTTTCACGCTGCGGTGACGGTGGATGCGGGTCTCTTTTCGGCGGGCACCAACCGTTTTCTCATTCCGCGATTCGAGGTTCCGACCGCAAGCCGCGCGCGACTTTCCGACATTCATGCGTGCGATATTTGCCGGCCAGACCGCGCCGACGATTGCATAGCGACCTCGATGGCTCGCTGAAGCGCGGAGCGAAAGACGACCGGGTCGTATTCGGCCGCGATGCGCTCCAGGGCAGATGCGCGAATGGTCTGCCAGAGATTCTCGTCATCCCATAGACGCGCGATCGCATCTGCGAGGTCCGCCGGACCAGCGCCGGCGAGAATCTCGCGCCCGGTCTGCCATCCGAGCTGCGATGCAACGAGCGGCGTGCTCACGACAGGCACGCCACGGGCGGCCGCTTCAACGACTTTCAACGGAATCCCGGCCGCATATCGCGTCGGCGCCACGAACACGCGCGCGTCGTCGTAGAGCGTCGTCAAATCGCTGACATCGGAATAGCACGTCACCGATTGCGCCGCGGCTGCGAGTCTCACGTGATCCGGAATGCGCGCTCCGGCGATGACGATGCCGGCGTCCCACTGGCGCAGTTTGCGCAGCGCAGGCACCACCTCACGGCAAAGGAAGAGTGCGGCATCTTCGTTAGGCGATTGCGTCACCGAAGGCGCCCACGAACAGGATCGATCGACGATCGCGAAACGCGCGGGTCGTCGGCCTGGCCTCGATCGCGTGCGCGACTACTGAAATGTCGGCGACGGCTCCTCCGCGCGCGAAGAGCTGGCGCTCGCGCTCGCTCACGGTCAGAACGGCCTGACAGCCGTGTGCGAGATCGAGCTCCGCGTCGATCAACTCGCGGCGGTCGCTCGCGGTCATCGGCTCGCCCGCGATCTCTCTGCGCCCAATCTCGCGAAGCGCGTACAGCGCTTCGGCGTCGTAGATGCACGGTCCCCCGATGAGCGACAGGTTCGAGCCACAAGCTGTTTTCAGGTACTGCATGTTGTGCGGCCGGCTCACAATCGCCGCGTCGTAGGAAGGACGCGACGTCAGAAACGCACGCAGCCCGTCGGGACCACCACGCACGATCTCGACGCCCCTCACACGATCCGGTAAGAGGCCGCCGCCATGTCCGTTCGTGGTGTATATCGTTACGCGCGCGCCGCCGCGCACGAGTGCGTCGACCATCTCGACAGAACGCGGAAACCCTGCCCCGTTCGCGGGATCGGGAATGTCGTCCTCGATGAACAGAACCGAGCGCTGCCTGTGCGGATGAGACCGCGCGGCCAGCAATCCGTCGGGCCTGGAACACTGCGCCGTCAGCCAGTCCCGGTGCTGCGCCGCGAAGATGGCTCGCCGCTGGCCCTGAAGTTCGATGCCGGCGGCGGCGGACGCGCTGCCAAACTCGTGATGTGTCGCCACGGCATTCGGCTGGTACATGACCGACCGTCCAGAGCGCCACAGCCGAACGCAGTAGTCCGCGTCCTCGTAATAGGCAGGCCGATACCGCTCGTCGAAACCGCCCAGCGCTTCGAACACATCGCGGCGAGTCAGCAGCAGCGCGCCTGAACAGAAGTCGACCGGGCGCTCGAACGAGTACTCGGGTGCCGCCGGATCGCCACCGCGTCCATACCCGTCGCACGAACCATCAGCCCAGATGATCGACCCCGCCTCCTGAAGGCGTCCGTCGGGATACACGAGCTTTCCGCCGACCGCGCCAATCGTTTCTGAGCGCCGGCACGCTTCGACCAACGCCCCGAGGCTTCCGCGTTCGAGGACCGCGTCGTTGTTCAGAAACAGCAGGAAATCACCACGCGCGGCGCGCGCGCCGGCGTTAGCGCCGACCGTGAAGCCAAGGTTGGTCGTGTTCCTCACTACGTTTGCGCCGTTAATGCGCTCGAGCAGTCTGCCTGTATCGTCGGTCGATGCGTTGTCGACCACGATTACTTCGAATGCGACGTCGCGATGTGACGCGAGCGCCTGAAGACACGCCAGCGTCAACTCCGCTCGATTCCACACGACGACAATGACGGAGACGACGGGCGCTGCTGAGACGGGCAGCATCACAGATGCTCCGCTGCCGAGAAAGCTGGTGAGATGCGCGACGTCAGGAAGATCGGCGGCTTTCTGTGGACCCTGAGACGGTCGGGCTCGAGGCGATGTCGCGGACGAGGATTGATTCAGCAGCCGGAATGCATTCAGCCACGCACGCGCAGAAAACACAATGTACGGATGGTCGATCAACTGCCGCACGGCACCGCGGACAAACGAGGGCTTCGGCGGCACGCCCGCGCTCGCCAGTCGCCGCTTGAACAAGCTGATCGTTCGACCGTCGTCGAGGCTCGCGCACACGATAAAGGAGACCGGTTCGCCCGCGTGCTCGAACTCGACGAAGCCACTGAAGCCGGAATCAGAAGCGTGCGGCTCGCCTGGATACACACGCGCCACATCGTCGCGGCGGAGGCCATACACGAGCTTCCGCCGGCCGCCATTCAGGCCGGCGATCCAAATGTCGACGATGCGCGAGTTGGCCGCGAAGGCCCAGCCGGAAACGATCAGACAGTCTGCGGCGAGCGCGTCGATCGCAGGGGTATCGAGCCAGCCGCGCACAGCGCGCGTGATGCGATGTTCGCGGTGGCCGTCCATGCTCTTGACGTCAGACCATCGCGCCCGCGGCGGCGGCGCGAGTGTCCTGCGGAGCCGGCTCTGTCAGGGTCCGGACGTAGCGGTCCGCGATTTCGCCCGCAGTGCCCTCGAGCACGACGCGGCCGGTGTCGAGCAGCAGCGCGCGTTCGCAGAACGTCGCGATCACGCGCGGGTCGTGGCTGACGATGATGGCCGTGTGGCCGTTCGATCGAAGCTCTCGGTACCGCTTCTCGCAACGCGCTTTGAAACCGGCGTCTCCAACGGCGAAGATCTCGTCGAGGACGAGCACGCCGCGAACAGCTTTAAAGGCGACCGCGTAGCCGAGCCTCTCCGACATGCCGCTCGAATAGTGTTTCAGCTTCAGGTTCGCGAAGCGCTCGAGCTCCGCGAACGCCAGAATCTCGTCCATGCTCCGGCGGATGTCGGCGAGCCGCAAACCCATCACCGACCCGATGAGCAGCACGTTGTCGACCGCGTCGAGCTCCGGATTCCAACCGACGCCGAGCTCCAGGATCGGCGTTATCGCCGATTGCACGCTCACGCGGCCGGCGTCCGGTCGATACACGCCGCAAAGGATCTTCAACAGCGTGCTCTTGCCGGAGCCGTTGCGGCCCATGATGCCGAGCGCCTCTCCCTCACGCACCGCGAAACTCACGTCGTCGAGCACCTGGAGGCGCTGAAAACGGCGCGGCTCCAGGATGCCGAGCAGATGTTCGCGGACGGTCTCGCGATGAACGCTCGGAATCAGAAACGCCTTCGATACGTTGTCGATTTCGATAATCGGCATTTCGTCTACACGTACTCCGCCGCGCGGGGGCTCAGCTGACGAAAAATCGCGGCGCCTGCGAGCAGACACACGACGGCGTCAAACGCCAGGTAGACGTGGCCTGTCACGCTGGGCATGTGACCAGCGACCAGCGCGGCCCGCGAAAACTCAATCACCGGCGTCGGCGGCCACACGTACAGATAGAAGTGAAACCGTTCCGGAAGAATGTTCAGCGGATAAATGATCGGCGCGATGAAGAAGCCCGCCTGCAGAACGACGTCCCAGACCTGGTTGAGATCCCGATATCGTAAGAACAGCACGCTCGCCGCGAGCGAGAAGCCGATGACGATGGCGGTCAGCGCGCCGCAATATGCCGCAAAGGCGAGCAGTTGCGGCCCTGTTGGCATGTGACCGGCGCTCGCGAGAAAGATGGTCATCACGAGCGAAAATACGCCGAGCGTGATCACGGCGTTTGAAATCGAGGTCACGACGAGAATCCACGGTGGCACGCTGGCCTTTGTCAGAAGGTAGCCCCGCGCCTGAAGTGAGAGCAGACCGCTCTTCGTGCCTTCCGCGAAGAAGTCCCACAGAAACAGACCGATGATCAAATCGAGTTTGTATGTGGGATTCGACGCGAACAGAAATGAGAAGACGCCCATCAACACGACGAACATGCACATCGGCTTCAGCAGCGCCCAGACGAAGCCGCCGAGCGTGCCGTGGTACCGCGCCTTGAAATCGGTGCGCACGAGCGTCCAGATGAGTCCCGGCCGGACCCATTCGACCTGATTTGGCGTGCGCGTGCCGAGCGCAACCGTGGTCATGGCTGGCGCCGTTGTGCTCGCAGCGAGTCAAGAACCATCAGCGATTCCCGCGCCGATCGATCCCGCGGATCGATCTCGATGGCGCGAAGGAACTGGCTGCGCGCATCGTCGAAACGGCCTGCCTCCGCGAGCGAGCGGCCGAGCCGCACGTAGCCGCTCGGTTCGCCGGGCCGCAGCCGAATCGCGGTCTTGTACTCTTCGATCGCTTCGCCCCGGCGGCCCTCGTCCTCGAGCGCCTCGCCAAGCAGCAGGCGTGGGCGGTAGTGCGCGGGAGCCAGAACGACCGATTCGCGCCACAGCGTGACCGGGCTGGACCAGACGGCGTTGCGCACCCACGTGTCGGCGGCAAACGAGAGCACCACGAGCACAAACGCCACGGCAACGGCGGCCTGAGCGCGCGCGCCGACGCGCCGCGCCCAGCCGATCAACCATCCGACGCCGCTTCCCGCGGCGAGAAATGCCCCGCAGCTCGCCAGATAGACTCGGTGCTCGGCCATCGGTTCACCCTGATCGAACAGGATGAGCACCGATGAGGGAACGAGCAGAAGAAGAAACCAGAGCATCCCAAGACTCGCGCTGGGATCGAGCCGCCGGAGCCGCCAGATCACCGCCGCCAACGCGCCGACGCTCAGGAGCGCGACGAGCGCTCGCGGATCAAATGCGCTTCGGATCGCCGCCACTTCGTGGAACAGCGCTTGCCCGGTCGGATAGACGAGCAGCGCGACATAGCGTCGTATGACGTCGAGTTCGACGAGAATGTAAGGCCAATGAAGACTCGCCGTCCCTGCGTATTCGACCCGCGCGAGAATCGCCAGGCGGACAAGGCCCGCGACCGCGGCGACGCCCATCAGCGGAAGGTGCACCGTGCGGATACGATGACGACGCGCGACCGCGGTTCCAGGCACCATGAGCCAGTCGTACGCGAAGAACACGAAGGGAAACATCGCCGCCGGCTCTTTCGTGGCGAGCGCCGCAATCCAGAGCAGCACCGTCGGCGCAGCCCATTGCGCAGCGCCGTCGAGAAGCCACCGGCGGCCGCAGAGCAGGGCCGTGATGAAAAACGTCGCGCAGAGCACCTCGGAACGGCCGCTGACATAACCGACCGCCTCGGTCATCATCGGGTGCACCGCGAACAGTGCGGCGGCCGCAAACGCGACAATGGTACGGCGCTCAGCTCCGTCGGAGCCGCCGATCGTCTGCCGGTCCGCATCCACACGGCGTGCGAGCAGAAAGAGCAGGACGACGTTCAACATGTGAAGCAGAACGTTGGTGACGTGAAAGCCGAAGGGCCGGGGACCCCAGACGGCGCGATCGATCGCGTACGAAAAGTTGACGAGCGGCCGGGTGATGTCGTGCAGCACGATGGCGCGGATATCCATCACGTGCTGAATCGACGCGTTGGCCGCGACCGTGTGATAGTCGTCGTACACGAACGGATTCTGCAGCGCGTTCAGATAGACCAGCCCCCCGAGGACGGCTGCACCCACGGCAGCCGCGAGCGCACCGCTATCGAGCCGTGATGCCGGCGCGGCATCGACGGGTGGGGCAACGAAGGACATGGCTGGTATCAGGCGGCTTGTAATGTATGACGAATCTGTCATCGACCGGTACGAAAACTGTCATCGGGCGACCGCTGCGAATTCTCCACGTCACACCCTACTTCACCGACGCGTGGGCGTACGGCGGCATACCCAGGCTCGCGACAAGCCTCGCCAACGGCCTTGCGCGCCGCGGACACCAGGTCACGGTGTGCACGACGGATGCCTGCGACGGCTCGACCCGGCTCGCGAGTGCCGCGCCGAGCCGCACGCCGGAGGGCGTGGAAGTTCGAATTTTCAGAAACGTGTCGAATGCGTTGGCGTATCGCTTGCAATTTTTCGTCCCTCTTGGCCTCGAAAGATATCTGCGGCGGCACGCCGGCAGCTTCGACGTCGCGCATCTTCACGCCTGCCGCAATGTGCCCGGCGCGATCGCGGCGTATCATCTTCAGCGGACGGGAGTGCCTTACGTGCTCGCACCGAACGGAACGGCCGCGGTCATCGAGCGGCGTGTGATCGCGAAGCGTGCGTTCGACCTCCTCGCGGGCCGGCGCGTGCTCGCGGGCGCCGCGCGGATGCTCGCGGTGTCTCGGGCCGAACGCGTTCAATTCGATCGCCTCGGCGTGCCCGCACAACGCGTGCGGTGTGTGCCGAACCCAGTCGATCTCGCCGAGTTCGTGAGGCCGATGGTCACCGGATCCTTTCGAGCGCGATTCGAGCTGCCCTCTTCCGCACCGCTCGTGCTCTTTCTCGGTCAGCAGACCCCGCGAAAGCGCGTCGACGTGCTGGTGCGTGCGATCGCACGGCTCGGGCGGTCAGACGCACGACTCGTCGTCGCGGGCAACGATATGGGCGCTGAAGCTGCAACGCGCGCGCTGGTGAAGGCGTTCGGCCTCGAAGACCGCGTCCTGTTCACGGGCTTGCTTCGCGGCCGCGAACGACTCGAGGCGCTCGCTGATGCCGACGTCGTCGTCTACCCGTCGGAGCATGAGGTGTTCGGCCTCGTGCCGCTCGAAGCAATCCTCTCGGGGACGCCGGTCGTCGTGGCCGACGACTCAGGATGCGCTGAAGTCGTCGGCCCAATCGATGGCGGACAGATCGTGCCGCTCGGCGACGCCGCCACGCTTGCTGAGGCGATCGATCGCGTGCTCGAGAATCCTGAGCGCTGGCGCGGAGCGGCAGCGATCGGCGCCGAACGTGTCCGCGCCGCTTACGATCCCGACGTCATCTGCCGTGCGCTCGAAAGCGTCTACCTCGAACTGGTGACGACCGCGTGATCGAAGGCGTCAGCTTCGTCGTCCCGGTTCACAACGGCGCTGCGTGGATTCGCGAGACCATCGCCGCGATCTTCTCCCAGGCCGACGGGCGCCCGATGGAAGTGATCGTGGTCGACGATCACAGCCGTGACGGTATCGATCGACGTGCTCAAAGCCCTCGCCGCATCAGTGCCGCTGCGGCTGCTGAAAGGAGAAGGCCGCGGCGCAGCCGCGGCCATCAACACGGGCGTGCGTGCCGCGCGGTTTTCAATCATCTGTCAGGTGGACCAGGACGTTCTGCTGGAGCCGAATTGGATGCGCTGCCTGACGCGGGAGTTCGACGACCCGGCCGTCGTCGCGTCGCAGGGATATTACGTCACCGCCGGCGATGCGACGATGTGCGCGCGGGCGATGAGCCTGGACCTCGAGCAGCGCTACGCGGCGATTCGCGGCGGCGACACCGATCACGTGTGCTCCGGAAATGCCGCCTACCGGGTGGATGCGCTGCGCCGCGTCGGCTTGTTCGATGAGTCGCTCGGGTACGGGTACGACAACGACGTCAGCTACCGCTTGCGCGCGGAAGGACTGCGGCTCACGTTCTGTCGCTCGGCGCGAAGCACGCATCGGTGGCGCGAGGGACTGATCGGCTATCTCCGACAGCAGTACGGGTTCGGGTACGGGCGCATCGACCTTGTCGCAAAACACCCCCGCCGTTTCAGTGGAGACACGGTGTCGCCTCGCATGATGATGTGGCACCCGCTGCTGATGTCGATGGCGCTCGCGGCGCTGCTGCTCGCGCGCATCGTGAGCGCGACCGGTGGGGCCAGCTCATTCGTGGCATTCGCCGGAGCCGGTGTGATCGCAATCCTCGTGCTCGAGCGCACGATCGCGGGCGTCCGGGCGGCTCTTCGATTCAAAGATCCGACGCCGCTGCTCTTTCCGGTTCTGCACCTGGCGCGCGATTTTGCCTGGGTGGCGGCGATTGTCGTCTGGCTCGCCAGGCGGCTGGGCGGCCGGCCGGCGAAGCCGTCGCACAGCATGCACCCACGGCCGTTTTCGTTTCCTCAGTCGTCGGCGCCGAACCGCCCGGCGACGTAGTCGCGCGTGCCGCGCACCACCGCAGCAACCCTCGCAACGGGCGTTCCGCCCGGCGACACGATCGCGTGCGCAAGGTTGAGCGCAACGATCGAGACCGCGCGTGGCCACGCCGCCAGAGGACCCGCCGCCGGATTCAGTCGGCGCGCGAGACGCAGATGGCCTCGGGCGGCGAAGTACAGGCGCCTGGGCGATCTCGATCCGATCGAAAGGCTCCCTTCGTGATATGCCACGGCGCTTCCCGACATCATCGTTGCGAACCCGGCAGCGTGGGCTCGTAAACAGAAGTCGATATCCTCGAAGCTGAAGAAATATTCGGGGTCGAATAATCCAATCGCGTCGAAGACCGCACGGTTCACCAGCATCACGCAGCCGCTCACCGCGTCGACGACGCGGTCGTCGTTGTCCCCTTTCGCGACTCCGGCGCCACCCTGCTGACGCATGCGTCCGGTCGTCCGCGTGTACGAAATTCCGCACGAGGCGACCAGATCGGGCTCTGATCGCGACCGGATCACCGGCGCTACGATCCCGGCGGCTCGATTGGCCTCCAGCGTCCGCTCGAGACGTTCGAGGCAGTCGGGCGGCACGATGACATCGCTGTTTACCAGTAGCACGCGTTCGGCGCCGCGCGTCAGCGCTTCGCGGATCCCGGCGTTCATGCCGCCAGAGAAACCGAGATTGCGTTTTGTCGCCACGTAACGGATTGACGGCGAAGTGGATTCCAGCGCCGCGCGAAGCCGTTCGCCCGGCTCGTTGTCCACCACGACGATTTCATTCACCGAGCGTCGCGAGGCGCGAAGCGACTTGACAGCCAGCATCGTGTCGTCCGGTGTGCGGTAGTTCAAGACCACGGCAGATACTCTTCGGGGCGACGATGACGAGCGAGCCGTGGCATGTGTCTCATACATCGCACGAGTCGCGAACACATCGTCCTCGATGGTTCTCACGCCGCTGCGACCTTCGCGCAGCGCATCGAGAAGCCGGGGTTCAACGACGAGGCGCATAAGGACGCGCGCAAGGTCGTTCGAATCGCCGGGCTCGAACAGCAGGCCATTCCGACCGTCCTCGACGAGCTCGGGGATGCCGCCGATTCGAGCCGCCACGACCGGAACGCGTGCGAGGAATGCCTCCTGGATCACGATCGGGCTGTTTTCTGGCCAGATCGACGGCACGACGAGCACGTCAATTGTCGACAGCAGCTGCGCAACGCGCTCGTGCGGAATTGAGCCGTGAACCCGGACGTCCAATCCGTGCGACAGCCGCTCGATTTGGCTCCGGTAGCTGTCGTCGCCGTGATAGCCGGCATGCGCGCCGAAGAGATCCACTGACGCGGCGCCGGCAGGCAGCTGGCGCATCGCCTCGAGAAGAACGTGCGGACCTTTCGAGATCATGAGGCTGCCGAGAAATCCGATGCGCAGTGAGTTCGCTCGTCCCGCGTACGGCCGCTGACGAAAAAGCGCGTGGTCAATGCCGTACGGATGGATCGATATCCGGTGCGGATCGATGCCGAAGCGGACGAAGCGATCGCGCATGTAGCGGGATGGCGCCAGAAAGTGCGTCACCTGGCCGCACACGTGACGCATGTGGTCGAGACGTTTTCGCGACTGTTGACCGCCTTCGGGCGCGGCAGGCAGTAACTGAGCGAGCCGCACGGCGCCTCTGCGAAGCTGTCGAGCTGGAGCGACCGGCAGCCGGCGCTCCAGCTCGCGGACGGCGCGCGCGGCGAGAAAAGACATGGGACTCGCGTGTCCGGCGGCACCGATGCAACTATCGCAGCCGGCCGGTTCGGGGCCGGCGCAGACGCGATACTTCGCGTCGAGGAGCTGCCCGCGATGGCACATCAGCCAGTAGTCGTGCAGCGTCACGAAGCACGGGATCGCGCGGGCGGCAAGCGCCGGCACAATCGTCGTCGACAGACCCGTGAGGTGATGAACGTGAGCGATGTCCGGCTGAAAGCGATCGATCAGACTGCAGACGACTTCATCGATCGCGTCGTTGCGATACGTTTCCTCGAATGCGCGAGTCTTCCGGAACGTGTTGTTGATCCACGCGATCCGGACGCCGTCACGCTGCTCGTGGCGCACGTCGTATTCGGCGCGTGACGCGTCCTGCTCTCGCGTGACGACGAGGACGTCGTCTCCATGCTGGTGACCGAGCGCGCGCGCATGCGCCAAGGCGTAGATCTCAGTGCCTCCTTGCGCCACTGGCGGGAACCCGTGGACAACCAGCAGAATCTTCATCACACGATCTTCGAACGCCGGTGCGACCATCCGCGCACTGCCGATAACGCGCCGAGATATTGGCCGGCAGGCCACGCGAACGCGAGCGCCACCGCGCGGGCAACGGCGCGCGGGCGCACACGATCGCGCATCACCCAGCGCAGGTGCAAGACGCACGAGGACAGGACAGCGCGAGCCAGGGCCGCCGGCGTCGCGATCGTCCGCATTCGAAACAGTTCGTACAGGCGCCGGTGCAGCACGTAAGTGCGGGCAAGCTCATACCGAGCCGACCGATCGTGCGAGTGCACGACCTGAGCCTTTGGCACGTATGCGATGCGATATCCGGCGAGCAGCACGTCCTTCGCCCATTCGACGTCTTCGCCGATTGGCGCAGCCCGGAACGGGTACTGCGCCCATACGGATCGCCGGACGCACGAGCACACGTTGTCGAAGATGCATTGCTCGAACTGCGCACGCGGATCCAGAGCGTCAAACGCGGCGCGACTGAAAACAGATTGAGTGCGTGGCGCCGCAGATGCGGCGCTCCACTGCGACAGAGAATGCCTTGCGATAGCGCTCGCCTCAGGTCGGGGAAGCTGACGGGCATAGGTCGCTGCGAGCCGTTCATCGGCGAGAAGCGGCCTGGTCAGTTCGTTCAACCACGAGTCGGACGCAGGAGTCGCGTCTTGAACCATCAGCACGATCAGCTCGCCCTTCGACCGCTCGATGCCGAGATTTCGCGAAAGCCCATGGTCGAAGGCGCCTCGCTCGATCGACACCAACGTCGCACCGTGGCGTCGAACAATCTCCGCGGTCCCGTCATTCGATTGCGAGTCGACAACGACAACCTCAAGAGAAAACGAGACGCACTGTTTCGATATCGCGTCGAACAGGGCCGGCAGCGTCGCGGCGCCGTTCAGCGTCGGCACCACGATAGACACGAACGGACCGGTCACGATGGCGCGAGGGAGCGTTGGGAGACCAGCGCTGAATATGTGTCAGTCCATTCACGTGCGTCCGCCGCTATCGTTTTCACCGCGCATCCGGTCCGCACGTTCTGCGACAGCCGCACAACCTCGCCGGGCTGTTCGACGAGGTTCTGCAGGACGCGCGACAGCGCGGCAGGCGACGTTGCGTCGTAGAGCACGCCGTTTTCGCCATCGCAGACAAGATCGACGATGCCGCCCCGGCGGGCGGCGACGACAGGAATACCCGCCATAAAGGCCTCGTGAATCACGAGGGGCGAATTTTCGATCCAGAGCGAGGGGACCACGAGCACGTCGATGTCGGCGTAGACGGCGGCCGCGCGCTCACGGTCGAACGCGCCTTCGAACCGAACGGGCAAGCCGGCCGCGCGCGCTCTGAGGTCGCCCACGTAGTCGGGGAACACATCGAGATCACCGAATATCCGCACGTCGACGCTTGCAGGCGCAAGCGCACGAACGGCGTCGATCAAGACGTGCACGCCCTTGTGCCACGCGAGCGTGCCCACGTAGCCCAGCCGAAGCGGACCGTGTCGTGGGCTTCGAGGAGTGCGCGCCTGCGGCCGGAATCCGTAGTCGGACACCTTGATCTTCGACCGCGTGATGCCGAACCGCTCGAACTCAGAGGCGATGGACGCCGACGGTGCCACGAAAAGATCGACATCAGCGACCACTTGCCGGGCCGCGAGGAGTCGGGCGTCGATATCGTGCGGCGTCACCGCAATGGGACTCACGGCGGTGCCGATCCACTGCAACCCACCGAGGACGGCAGGATAGCGGCGTCGAATGGTCAGACCCACGCGACCGAGCAGCCGCGGCGCGTGGGACGCGCCTGCGATGTGCCCCCACGACATCTGTTGTGCGAACGGCGATTCGCGAAAGCAGCGGGCACATCGCGCCGTGTCGATCTCCTCGCACACGTGCTGGTCGGCCGGATGAAACCGTTGGCCGCCGGACGGGCACATCAGCGTGTAGTCGTGCAGCGTCGCAACGACGGGCACGCCCTGCGCTCGCGCCAGCGCCGGGAGGTCGAACGACAAATTGAGGAGATTGTGTATGTGGACGACGTCCGGCTGGACGGCTCGCAGCACATGCGCGATCCGCTCGAGCACGAGCGGCGGCCTGTATGTTTCTTCGAACGACGCGCAGCGCCAGTTGTTCACGATCTCGGCGACCGGCAGGCCGTCTTCCGCGCGCCAGGCGACGTGGCCGTGCGGCCGCGACGGATCGTAGTCCGCGCAGAGCACCGTGACGTGGTGATCCGCTTCGAGCGCGCGGCACAACTCGAACGCGTAGATCTCCGAGCCGGCTCGATGCCTCGGTAGAAAATCGTGAATCGCGTGGAGGATCCGCACGCGCGATCAGCCCGCGAGCGGCAGCGTGATCTGAAGGCTCGCGCCGCCGAGCGGCGACTTGGCAGCCGTGATTCGGCCGTTGTGGAACACGATGATTTTCTGCACGAGCGCGAGCCCGAGGCCCGTGCCGTTCCTTTTCGAGGTGAAGAATGGCTGGAACACGCGCTCGCGCGATCCAGCCTCGATGCCGGGACCGTTGTCGTTCACCGCGATTCGCGACACGCGAAGAGGGGTGTCGACCTCGGACTGAATGACGATGTTCGGCGTCACCGACGCGCCGGCGCACGCCTCGACGGCGTTGCGCAGAAGGTTGCTGAACGCCTGCCGCAGCAGCACCTCGTCGCCTTCCAGGTCTCCGAACTCGCCTCGAACGGCAACCTCACCGCCGAGGGCTCGTGCGTCGGCGCGCACTTCCTCGGCGGCACGCTTACAGATGCTCGCAAGATCGAGCCGCGAGAGCGTCAGCTCGGCCGGCCGCGCGAAGTTGAGGAAATTGGTAACCACCTGGCCGAGCGATTCAGCCTCCGCCCGGATGCCCTGGATGTATGGCCGGTATGCCGGCGGCAACGCTTCCAGATCGCAGAGGCGACTGTAGCCATGAATCGTCGCAAGGCCATTGCGGAACTCGTGCGCGATGCCGGCGGTCAGCTCGCCGACGGTCGCGAGACTTTCCTTCAGCCTCAGCTGCGCCTCGAGATCTTTCACCGCCGTGAGATCGGTAAACAGACAGATCGCGCCGTGCAGCTGTCCCCCATCATCGAACAGCGGCGAGACCGTTACGCCGACGTGCGACACGCCGTGGTGAGCCTCGGGAAGCGTCACCGATCGACGGACTACCGGTCTCGCCGTCCGCAAACACTCTCCCATCACTTCCGACAGGGAGAGCTCGTCGAGCGAACGGCGCACGGTTTCCGGCGTGACGTCATCAGGCAGGCCGAGCATCTTGCGGCCGGCCGGGTTGAGAATCCGGATCTCTTCGTCGAGGCCGACGACGATCAAACCGGCCGTCAGGCTGCTGATGATTTCGTCGCTCAGCCGCTCCGAGGCGTCGGCGCGCGCGGCCGTCGCGCGCTCCTGCGCCTTCAGTTTGGTTACCGCCTCCTGCAGCGCGGCCGAAAGAATCGCCTCGGTCGCTGCACCGCGATTGTTCCGGGTCTCCCGCGCGGCGGTGATGAACTTCAGGAGCGCGAACGTCACCAGCGCGGCCAGCGCGCCGACGATCGCCGTCAACCCGAGAAGCACGTACGCGCTCGGCTGGTTCACAGCAGCCCCAGATACCAGGTAAGGATCGCCGGACCGACGGTCGCCGCCGCGGCGGCGCCGAGGGCGAGAAACGTGCCGAATGGCAGCGCGTATTTCATGCTGCCGCGCTTCGCGACGATCAACCCCAGGCCGATGATCGAGCCGGAGACCGATGCCAGCATCAGTGTCATCACGGTGAGCTTCCAGCCGAGAAACGCGCCGACCATCGCCAGCATCTTCACATCGCCCATGCCGAGCCCTTCTTCGTGCCTGATGCGGTAATACGCCTCCGCCATCGCGTAGAGCAGGCCGCCACCGAACAGGATGCCGAGGAGCGACGACACCCAGCCTGGCTCGGTGATCAGGCTGAACGCGAAGCCGACGACGATACCGGGCAGCGTGATCGCGTTGGGCAGCAGATGATGCTCGAGATCGATCGCAAAGAGAACGATGAGCGCGCACCCGAATAGCAGGCGTGCGGCGACGAGCGGACCAGGCCCGTAGTACCACCAGGCCGCTGCGAACATGGCGGCAGTGATCGCTTCGACAATCGGGTAGCGAATACCGATTGGTGCGCGGCACGTCCGGCACTTACCGGCAAGGACCGCGAAGCTGACCACCGGAATATTTTCGTACCACGCGAGCGGTCGCCGGCAGTGCGGACAGGCCGATCCGGGCCAGACGATCGACTGCTGGAGCGGCAGTCGATATATGCACACGTTCAAAAAGCTGCCGATGACGCCGCCGAAGGCCGCGGCGAACGCGATCTGCAGCGCGGTCGGCAGCTCGAAGGTCATGAGGGCGGCCGCTGCTGAATCGCTTTGTCGGGTTCTTCGGGAAGCGGCCACAACGACGATCGCCGGGACAGCCGCACGCGTCCATCAGACGAGAGCTCGTACGGCGCGCCAGCCGGATCGAGTGGTATACCCGTAAAGCCGTTCGCGCGAGCCAACGCGGCCCAGTCGCGCGGTGGAGTTCCGCTTCGACGAGCGAACGCGTCGGCGGCGTTTTGCAGCTCATCGATCTGATCGAGCGCGCGGAGCTGCAGCAGCCGATGTTCCGCGTTGTTGCGCAGCCAGTCGTTTTCGGCGGACTGGCGGATCGCTTCCCACATCCGCCGGGAGGACCGTCGATCCCCGCCTTCGGCGAGCGTGGTCGCAGCCATCGACGCCATCCACCACGGCGCGCGAGGTACGTGAGCGGCGCGATCGAACCACTGGGCGGCAGCTCGGAAATCGTGCCTGTACCAATAGTGCACAAACCCGATGTCTTCCATGTACTCCCACTTATCGGGTTGTTCGCGTAAACCCTTTTCGAGGAGCTTGACGGCAAGGTCCGGGCGTCCCGCGCCGGCCGGATACGCCTCGGCGAGAAAGACGGAGCCAAATCTGTAAGCGATGCTGAACCGCGGGTCCAGGGTGGTCGTGATATCGAGCATCGGGTAAAGCTGGCGGTACTCGTCGACCGCAATTGAAGGCGGCGGGTCGGGCACGATGCTCGTCGCGAGGCGGCGCTTGGCGCCGCCGTAATATTGAATCGCGCGGATCCAGTACACATCCGCCGCGATGCCGTTGAACGCCCCCGCCAACCGGCGAAGCCCGGCGCCCGACGACACCTCGACGGTGTCCTCATCGTCAAACGACGGCGGATATTCGCGTTCGCGCACTGCCTGCAACCGCGCCGCGACCGCAAGGAGCGCGATCGCGACGAATGCCACACCGGCTCGCCGAACAATATCTCGCATCACGAAGACACGAAGGAACACGAAATGTGAACTACAAGGATCACAAAGAGCACAAGGCAGCGATTGTTCGTGAGCTTCGCGATGCTTCGTGGCTTCGTGATAGTCCTCATTTGAAATCGCGTCGAGAAAAATGTAGATGCTCAGCGACAGCAGCATCGCGATGTACAGAACGGCGTAGCCGAACGTGAGGGTCATGTAGCCGAACGGCACCGCGATGCCATGCACGACACGATCCTTGACGTCGAACTGCGCGAGGTTCGGCAATATCCAGTAGAGGCCGCGTGCCAGCCGCGCCGCGGTTTCCGAGTCGACGATCTGGTCGAAGTTGCGGAGATCCCCGCTCAAGTGTCCGACGATGAAGAGGCCGAAGGTGAAGGCGGCGGACAGAATCGGGGTTGAGAAGCTGGAGAAGAACGTGGCGATCGCGGTGATGAGCATCAGCTCGAGAAAGATCAGCCCGATCGCCTTGAGGAGCGCCGGATCGAGCGCGCGCGCGTCCCAGCCGCTCTGCACGAGCGCCGGAACGCCCCACGCCGTGTACACGAGCACGGCGTAGAGAGCCATCGCCATCACGGCGACGTTCACGGCAAGCGTCAGCGTCAGCCCGGCGTACTTTCCGAGAACGAGCTGGTAGCGATGAATCGGCTTCGACAGGAGGCTGTAAATGCTCCGCCGCTCTACTTCCTTGGACACCAGACCGATGCCGATGAAGATCGCGATGAACAAACCGAAGAGCGCCGTCGCGGACAGGCCGAGGTCCTTGATGATCTTCACGTCCTGACCGGCGGTGAGCTGGCCGAGCAGGTAGGATGCGCCGATGAGGATGATCGCGAAGACGACCAGGTTGTACAGAACCTTGTCGCGGACCGACTCGCGGAACACGTTCACCGCGATCGCGGCGGTAGCCCTCATCGCTCCGTGACCTGCTGCACGAAGAAGTCCTCGAGCGTCTGGCGGATCGGATTCAGCGACACGAGCTCGGCGCCGGCGCTCGTGAGTTGTCCGAGCAGCTGTTCCGGTGCCACGTCCAGCGGGAGCTCCAGCGCGTAGCGACCCTCGTCGATGCGAACCGCGCGCGTTACGCGCGGGCCGAGCGCCGCAATGGCGGCTTCGCTCGCGCGTGCGATCACAAGCTCCCAGCCGGTCGCGCGAAACGGCACCATTTCCGTCAAGCGGCCCGACGCCACGAGTCTGCCCTTTGCGAGGATCGCGACGCGGCTGCAGAGCGCCTCGGCATCGCTCAGCACGTGGGAGCTGAAGAAGACCGTGCAACCCTTGTCGCGCAATCGCAAGATGAGCGCGCGGACGTCGCGTCTGCCCAGAGGATCGAGCCCCGACATGGGTTCGTCGAGAACCACGAGCTCCGGATCGTTCAGCAGCGCCTGCGCGATGCCCACCCGCTGGAGCATGCCCTTGGAAAACTTCCGAAGCTGAAGGCGGCGCTCGGCGCCGATACCCACCTGATCGAGGAGCCGCGACGCGAGCGCGCGGCGCCCGGCGCTCGGGATGCCGAGCAGCGCAGAGAAGTAGACGAGCAGCTCCTCTGCCGTGAGGTGGTCGTAGAAGTACGGGTTTTCCGGAAGGTAGCCAATCCGTCGCTTTGCGGAGACGTCCCCAAGCGGACGACCCAGGATTTCAGCCCGGCCCGACGTCGGAAACACGAGCTGCATCAGCAGCTTGAGCGTCGTGGTTTTGCCGGCGCCGTTCGGTCCGAGAAAGCCGAATACCTCACCCGCCGTGACGTCGAGCGTCAGCCGGTCGAGAGCGCGGTGCGGACGCTTTCGCCAGAAACCGACGGCGTAGTCTTTTGTGAGGTCGAACGTACGAAGAGCGCTTGTCACGCGCGGGTGGGGACGATCATCGAGGATGCGCGAGCTCGTACGCGATGGCCTGATCGAAATACAGAGGCTGGATCGCCGAATCGAACTTGACACCGTTGACGAAGAAGGTCGGCGTGCCGCGGACGCCGAGCTGCGCGCCGAGGGCGATGTCGCCCTTCACGAGCTCGATCGTGGCCGGATATCTCGCGTCGAAATCGTTCACCTGGCCCACGTCGTGCGCGGCCTGGCGGACGATCGGCGGCGTCATCCCCGCCTGATGCGTATAAAGCCAGTCTTCCATCTCGGCGCCGCGGTTATGTTCCTTCGCGAGCCGGACGGCAACGGCCGCTTCGCACGCCGCCACATGGATCATCGCCGAGACGTTCGGATTGCAGTTTGGATTGAGCGGATAGTCCTTCATCACCAGACGGACGGCACCGGGAGCGGTCGTCTCGTATTTCGTGAAGATCGGTTTGTACGCCAGATACGACTGGCTGCAGGCCGGACACTGGTAATCGTTGAATTTCACGACCAGCACCTTCGCGCCCTCGGTGGGAATCACCAGCGGAATGCGAGGCGCCGACGCCATGAAGCGTTCCAGTTCCGAGCGCTGATCGGCTGTGGGCTGCGCGAGCTGCACTTCCGCCGCGGTTCCCTCGCGCGGAAAAAAGGCGAGCGTGGAAGCGGCGCCGGCAAAGAACAGCACGGCAATCGCAATCGCGAGCGGGCTGCCGACAAACACACGCAGGTCGTTCGCGGCGCGGCGGGGCAATGTGGTCATGGGAAATGTCGTGGCCGCACCGGAAATGAGAAATAGGCCGATCACCGCGGCGTACGTGATCAGACACAGGATGCACACGGCTTTGACGATCACGAATGACGCGTAGCCGAGATACAGGACGACCGCGAGCGCGAGCGTGGACAACACGAAGAGGTAACCGGGCATGCTCTCGCGAACCGCAGGGCGCGCCGTCATCCCGAGGGCCGACAGCAGCGCGGCCACGATGAACCAGAAGGCGCCGAAGATTGCGACCGGAATGCCCTGGAACGTGCTGAAGCGGCTCTGGTACACCTCCGTGCAGCTCACCTTCGCGCTCACGTCGCAGAAACTGCGGTACGACGGGTCGAACAGGAGATGGTAGTGAACGTAGGTGGCGCCAAGGGATGCACCGAGCCCAATCACGGCGCACACGAGCGCGGCCCGCACCGCAAACTTGCTCATCGACGATGTACGAGTTGTAACCGAGGTGGGCAACGGCGTCAAGCGGCGTCCGATCGTGCGAAGGGCTCAGAAACGACGAATCGGGGTTCTGACGGTCAGAACCCCGATTCATCCCAACGCTCTGAAGCTTACTGAACGGGCTTGACCGACCCGGCAATGGCCAGCGGTTCAGCCAGGGTGGCCGCCGTGTCCTGGAAGATCGTCCCGCGCGTGTCGGTACCGAAATAGCGCGTGCCGGTGCCGTTCGGCGTGATCGGGTCGGCCTTGCCGAAGTAGACGCTCTGCGCGTCCGCAGCGGACGTGTTGCAGGTCGACGCCTTCGTCGTGACGACCGTCGCGCCAGCGCCCGCCGCGAGCGTCACGGTGTAGCCGCTCTTCGACGAGGGGTCGGTCGAGAGGTCCGGGCTGATGAACCCGGTGCCGCCCGCCGGCGCCTTGAAGAGGTCTGCCAGGGTCCCCGCGTAGCCGCCGTTCGCACAGCTCGACGAGTAGGCAGCCTGTCCGCTGTTAATCGCGCGGAGCGAGCCGATGGCCGACGCTTCGTTGCCCGCCATACGGGCGCGCAACAGACCGGGAATAGCAATAGCCGCGATGATGCCGATGATGGCGACGACGATAAGCAACTCGATCAGCGTAAAACCTTTAGCGTTCCGAATCTTCATTACATGCTCCTTGAGGAAAACCGGTCGAACACGCCTGCGCGGCTGGCCGGATTGTTCAGATGGGTATCCAAACAGCAACCCGAATGCCAGAGCTCTGCGGTTCGCTTAACTTTGCTGCAAGTGCTTTGTATTCTATCACTTCATCAATTGGACGACCGGCGCTTCCGAATGGGCGGGAGCCAGAATTGACAATTGTTGTCAGAGCGGGTCGACAACGAGTGTCAGCGACAAAATTGAAACGGGGATTGGAGCCGGAAGGGGTCAAAAAACGACTCGAGCACGGGCGAAGGCCTGGAAGGGCTCCTCGACCCGTGCTCGAAAAGATGCTACTGAACCGGCTTGACGCTGCCGGCGATCGCCAACGGTTCGGCGAGAACCGCTGCGGTGTCCTGGAAAATCGTACCGCGCGTGTCGGTCCCGAAATACCGCGTTCCGGTGCCGTTCGGGGTGATCGGCGTGGCCTTCGCAAAGTAGACGCTCTGAGCATCGGCCGCCGCCGTATTGCACGTCGACGCCTTCGTCGTGACCACGGTTGCACCGGCGCCCGCCGCGAGCGTCACGGAGTAGCCGCTCTTGGACGAGGGGTCGGTCGACAGGTCGGGGCTGATGAAGCCAGTGCCGCCCGCAGGCGCCTTGAACAGGTCAGCCAGACTGCCGGCATATCCGCCGTTCGCGCAGCTCGAAGAGTACGCCGCCTGACCGCTGTTGATGGCCCGCAGCGAACCAATCGCCGACGCTTCGTTGCCTGCCATGCGGGCACGGAGCAGCCCAGGGATGGCGATCGCCGCGATGATTCCGATGATTGCCACGACAATCAGCAGTTCGATCAACGTGAAACCCTTCGCATTACGGATCTTCATCAAACTCTCCTAACTAGGTTTACAGAGGAACAGGGTCGGTAAGGTTGCCTGTGGTTCGATTGATGACAAAAGCAACGAATGTGCCGTAGCTCGTCAATTGCGCGCATATATCTAAGGCAAGCCCAATCAATAACTTACGGTCACATGGCCTCACTGCCATTACTACGTATCGGCACATGTGACATTTAACGGCACACTGGATCGACGCTTAACGTCACATCGGGGTCGGTTGGTGCAGTCACCGCACACGGGTCGGATTCAATCTGCGCAGCGCTTCGCTCTCATGCGGATCGATCGCGAGCGCCTCGCGAAAGCGCTGGTTCGCTTCAGCGACGCGCCCGAGTTCCTGAAGCGCGATGCCCAAGTTCGTCAGCACGAATGCGCTCCCTGCGTGATGCGTCAGATATTCCTCGTAATTTTGTCGCGCGCCTTCGAAATCCTTCTCCCGCAGCAAGACAAACGCGAGGTTCCCGTGCAGGTTCGGATTAGCCGGATCGATCTGCGATGCCAGCCGAAACTCGTGAACGGCTTCCGTGAGGTTTCCCTGTTGCGCCAGCGAGAGCGCGATGAGATTTCGTGCGGCGATGGTCGGATATGTCGGAAGCCGTGTTGGAACTGATCCTCGCGACAAACTCCCGCAATTCCTTGATCGCGCTCCCAAACTCGCCACGGTCGTAGAGTTCTGAGCCCAGAGCGTATTGCGACTCAGGATTCTCCGGTGCACTCGCGCGCAGGTGCGCCATCGCCTCGTCAAGCCTACCCTCTTGTTTCAGCACGGTCGCCAGATTGAAGTGCGCGCGGCCATGAGGCCAGCGGTCCACGGTTGTCTGTAACAACGAAACGCCCGACGCGTAATCGTGATTGCGCCTGGTCGTCGCATAGCCCAGAGAAACAACGACGAGCGACACCGCGGCGACGGCACTGAGAACCCTCGCGCGTGTGGGGGCGTGCACGATGTAGTGGTGAGCAGCGATGACAGCCAGAACAACGACGCTTGCAAGCGGCAAATACATCCGGCGCTCGGCGCCGACTTCCGTCACGATCGGCACAAAGCTCGAAGCGGGAGCGAGAGTGATGAAGAACCATGCGCCTAGAAAGCCGACCGTTGGTCTCACCATCAGCGCGATTGCAGTCAGCGCGAACAGCCCGACGACCAGCGCGACCTGCGGCAATACGTCCATCAATACGAGTGCACGCGGCAGTCCGTAATCCAGCACGAGTGCATGCGGCCAGAGCGTGAGCTTCAGATATTGGGTCACCATCTGGGCCTGATTGAGAAGATACGTCCAGGCTGGGACGCCTGCGCTGAAGCCCACCGTGTGGGCACGCGACGTGATCAGCGCCGCGAGCTCGAGCCATCCTAACGCGAGACCCGCGTACAACATTCGGCGACGATTCCATGCCGCTCGCATCGAATCAAAAACGAAAATTCGGTCGTACAACACGACGATCAACGGGACAGTCGCCATCGACTCTTTGCTGCCCATGCCGAGCAGACAGCAGACGATCGCCGCCAGATGCCATCGGTCGGGCGTGGCCGCCACGGCGCCGCGAATGGCGCAATAGAGCGTCAGAAGATAGAACAGTCCCATCATCAGTTCGGTCCGCTGCGTCAGGTAGTCGACCGACTCGGTGAGCAGCGGATGGACCATCCATATCAGTGCCGCCGCGAGAGCGATACCATCGGACATTGTGGCGAAACGAGCGCGGAGCTTCGATGTGTGCAGCGTGTTTCGGATGATGCCAAACAGCACGAACGCGGAGAGAACGTGCAGGCTCACGTTGACGACGTGATATCCGACGACCGAGAGGCCGCCAAATGCGTAGTTGATCGCAAACGAAAGGTTGACGATCGGCCGGCCCGCCAGCACGCCGTCTCGCTGCGGATTGAGTGTCTCTACGAGTGGCCACAGATGGCGAATCTGTGGATTGCGGAGGATCGCCGACGCATCATCGAACAGCATCGGTCCCGACAGGCTGTTCGCGTAGGTCAACGAACCGGCGAGAGCGAGCACCGATGCGCCAACGCACGTTCGAGCGTTAGCCTGCATACCCGTCAATTCGGCCGGTAGTGGGCGTTGACGACCGAGACCTTCTCGAGCAGCCATTTTCGGTATCGGAGCCGCTCGGCCGGTGTCAGCGACCGTTCCGTGCTGCCGCCGTCATGCAGATCGAACAGCTGTTCGCGGACCTGGTCGGCGCTCGCTGTGTACATCCATTGCGCGTCGCCGTCGAGGAGGCCGAATATCCGGCTGTAGCTCGATTGCAGCAAGTACATGTCCCGACGCGCAGGCGGATCGGTTCCCTGCTTTCGAAGCAGCGTGCGGCCGGCGATCTCGTTCGGGGCCACCGCCTCGTAATCAAGCAGCTCGTAGAGAGTCGGCGTCACGTCGGTGAGCATCGCCACGGCGTTCGGGTCCCACTGCCGTCCGGCGCGCAATTTCTCCGGCACGTGCATCACGAGCGGGATTCTCGTCGTCTCGGGCGCCAGGTAAAACGCGTGGCCCCACTTTCTCTGCTCGCCGTAGAAGTCGCCATGGTCGGACGTGAGGACGACGATGCTGTCGTCGTACAGACCGATGGCTTTCAGGTGCGCGATGAAGTTGCCGAAGCACGCGTCGATTCGGCCGAGCGCACCGGCGGCCGTCTTGAAGAAAACGCTTTTTCCGCTTTTCAACCCGTCGTACTGCGGATACTGATCGTTCGACAGGACGCGAATGTGGAGGCTCTGCGGCTGCGAATAGAAAAAAATCGGCTGCTCGCGCGGGTCGTGATCCAGGCGTATCGTCAGTTCCGCGAGCGTCGAGCAGAGGTCGAATTTGAACATCTCCTCTTTCCGCTCGGGATGCGCGAGGCGCGCATCGAGATGGATCGCGCTCGACAGCTCGGAGCTGATGGCCTTGAGCGGTTCGTCGACGCTCAGATAACGCCGATAGCCGTTTTCGATCGCGAGCCGCTCGAGGTTGTTCACCGACGAAAACGGCTGGACGTACATCGCACGCGGGATCAGCCCGCCAGCCCACAGTGAAGGCTGCGACAGTGCCGTGCCGGTGTACGGCGCGAAGGCGCGGCGCATGACGATGCTCTCATTCGCGAAGGCGCCGATCCCGGGCGTGAACGCGACGTCGGGGTTGTACGCTGACAGATAGTCCGGCCGCAGGCTGTCGATGACGATCATGAAAATGTTCGGAAGATGTGCCGGACGTCGCGCCGACTCCTTGGCGACGCGGAGCGGCACCGCGTGCAGCGTGCGGTCGTCGGTGACATCGCCGGAGTGGCGAAGCTCGTCGAAGAACTCCGTATCGGTAATCGTCGGCCGGACGAGATCGAGCACGACGGCAAGCGACGTGTCGATGGTCGAGTACCGTTCGATCGCCAGATCCATCTCGAGCGCCCGACTCGCGCCAGTCGGCTCGGCGCTCGGCTGACGCGCCGCGACGCTGGTCGCGGTCACGCCGAGGACCATCGCAACGCCAACGACAGCGAGCGGCAATCGCCGGGTGCGCGCGGCCCTGATTTGCATCATGAGGGCAATCGATGCCGACCAGGCGATACAGACCACCACCTTCTGCAAACTCGTGCCCCAGTCGGCGAGCATCAGCAACCGTGGCAGGATCGCGACGCAGACGACGATCACTGCGACGCACAGCGCGACAACGCGCCAGCTGAATGGGTCGCGCGACGCGGGTTCCAACGAGGGACGGCGATCGCTGGACGCGATTGCCGTCCGGGCGATGATGGCGCCGGCATACAGAGCCACTGCCGTTCCAAGAGCCGCGGCGAGTGCGGCGGCCCGCATGTCGTCGAGAATCAGCGCCGTCAGCAGCACGCGGCGGATGACAATCGCGACGACGATCGAGGCGCCCGCGAGAGCGGCGAGGAACTCCAACCACGGCGACCCTCGGCGCCCCGCCAGCATTCTCGGGATGAGGATCAGCCCGGCGGCGACGAGGAAGACCAGAAGATGCCCGCCGAGCGAAGCGGCAACTGCCACGACCATCTCGATTGGTCGAAGTCCGATTCGTGCTTCGTAATCGAGGACGCCGCCGCGCAGCAGATACACCGCTGCGGCAAGAAGAGCCCCGAGGATGGCGGTTTCGAACAATGTGGTGTTGTCGCGGCGACGAGCCCGCTCGGAGATCACACGGCGATGCGCTGCCAGATCCGCCGCGCCAATCATGCCCAAGACAAGGATCGGCAGAAAGCAAAGCGCTGCCGCCGTTTCGTACGAAGCGAGGACGGGCCACACGAGGGTCGCGGCCATGCACACCGCGCCGGTCACTCCGACAATCGCCACATATCGAACGATCGTCCGCGCGATTCCGCTGGCACCCCCGAGCGTCGCCACGGCAGCTCCCACGGCCGCGAGCATGACGAGCGGATGGAATTCGATGAGGATCGGAATCCACCAGATTTGCGGAACCTGCAGAAAGTGATAATAGGAAAAAGGAATCGACGCCAGCAGGTAATACGTCGCCACGAGCAGCAGCGCCACGGCCGCGAGTACCCGCAGGAGAAGGTGTTGAATCCGGAACACTGATTACCTCAGGTTGTACTTCTTCACGTAATAGCGGAACGACCTGAAGCTCATCCCGAGCAGTTCGGCGGCCTTCACCTGAACGCCGCCGGCGCGCTTGAGCGCTTCGGCGATGTACCCGATCTCGATCTCTTTGACGTGCGCCTCGAGATCGAAGCCGGCATCCGGCAGCGGCTCGGCCGGCTGCACGCCCGTGACCGGCCTGCCATCGTCCAGAATCGCGGTCGGAAGGCTCTCCGGAAGAATGGTCGGGGTCGATTCGAGCGCCACGGCGCGCTCGAGCGCGTTCTCGAGCTCGCGGATATTGCCCGGCCAGTCGTGCGCGAGCAGCACTTCCATCGCGTCGTGCGAGATGCCCGTAATCGATTTGCCCATCTGCTCGCTGTACTTCTGGAGGAAATGCTCGGCGATGAGCGGGATGTCCTCGCGCCGATCGCGGAGCGGCGGCAGCACGATCGGGATGACGTTGATGCGGTAGTACAGGTCCTCGCGGAACCGGCCGGACAGCGACGAGCTTCGTCAGGTCCTGATTCGTCGCCGCGATGACGCGAATATCGGCCTGCAGCTCCTCGAGGCCGCCGACACGCCGGAAGCGCCGCTCCTGCAGCACGCGCAGAAGCTTCACCTGCATCACCGGCGACATCTCGCCGATCTCGTCGAGGAAGATCGTCCCTTTCTCGGCAATCTCGAGGAGACCTTTCTTGTTCGAGTCGGCGCTGGTGAACGAGCCGCGCATATGGCCGAAGAGCTCGGACTCGAGCAGCGCCTCGGGAAGCGCGCCGCAGTTGAGCGACACCATCGGCTTCTCGCGCCGCAGCGAGTGGAAATGAATCGCCTGCGCGACCAGACCTTTGCCCGTACCCGACTCGCCCGTGAGCAGGATCGTGCTGTTGGTTCGCGCCACGGTCTCGATCATCTTGAACACCTGCAGCATCGACTCGCTGCGCCCGATGATGTTCGAGAACTGGTGCGACAGTCCGAGCGACCGCTTCAGCAGGACGTTCTCCTGCCGAAGCTGGCGGTTCTCGATCTTCTCGCGAACCTTCATCTTCAGCAGATCGACGTCGAAGGGCTTGCTCAGATAGTCGCAGGCGCCGAGCCGCATCGCCTCGACGGCGGTGTCGGTCGACGCGAACGCGGTGATCATGATGCCGAGGATGTCCTGGTCGATGCGCTTCGCGGCGCGCAGCACCTCGACGCCGCTGAGGTCCGGCATCTTGATATCGGAAATCAACAGGTCGACCGCTTCGCGTTCGAGCGTGTCGACGGCAGCACGTCCGCTCTCGGCGAGCAGCACCTCGTATCCCTCGCGCCGCAGCACGATCGCGAGCAGCTCGCGCATCGACCGCTCATCGTCCACCACCAGGATGCGTGGCGGACGGCGATCGGTCGCAGTCGGCGTCGTTTCGGTAGCTGTGGTCATGTGAGTGCTGTCGCGCGAGCCGGCAGCCGCACCGACACTGTCGTGCCGACGCCGGGCTGCGAGCTCACCTGGATTTCACCGTTGTAGTCCGTCACGATCCGGTGAACGATCGCGAGGCCGAGACCGCTTCCCCGGCAAACGTGCCGTGGAACGGCTGAAACAAGCTGTCGAGCTCGTCGGCGGGAATCCCGACGCCTTCGTCGCGAACCGTCAGCGTGACACCGCCCGCCGACGGCTCCATCGCGCCGAACAGACGGAGATGGCCGCCGTGAGGCATCGCGCGCAGGCCGTTGGTCGCGAGGTTCCAGACGATCTGCTTGATCTGCCCTTCGTCGGCCTCGTACCAGAGTTCCTCGGGCGGCAAGTCGACGTCGATCACGTGCGTCTCGAGAACCTCCGCGCTATTGCGCAGCAGCAGCGCCGTATCGTTCAGCGCGCGGCGCGCGTCGAAACGCGCGATCTGAAATCGCTGCGGGCGCGCGTATGCCAGAAAGGATCGGATGGTGGTGTTCAACCGCTCCGATTCCCGCAGGACGATGTCCATCAGCTGTTCCTGCTCGCTGCTGAGCGGAAGCTCCTGACGCAATATCTGAATGGACCCGGACATCGACGCGAGCGGATTTCGGATCTCGTGCGCGATCCCGGCCGCCATCTCCCCAACGGCCGCGAGCCGCTGTTGAATCGCGGCGTCGCGCTCGAGCTTCTTGATCTTCGTGACGTCCTGAAATGAAAACAAGAACCCCGCGCGCCCGCCGGGGGTTTCGAGATGCGTCGGCGAAAGGCCGACTTCGATTTCGCCGCGGCCGTCGCCGGTCCGGTACCGAAACTCCTGCCGCCTCGTGGAGGCGGCGGTGAGATCGCCATTCAAGAGCGCCACGATCGGCGCCGGCAACTGCAGAACGTCAGCGATCTGCCGCCCGAGCGCGGCGCGTGACGTTATACCGGTGATCGTCTCGGCGGCGCGGTTGAACGTGAGAATCACCTGCGAGGGATCGGTCGTGATGAGGCCGCTCGGCAGGCTGTCGATCACGTGTTGATTGAGCGCCTGGAGATCCGCGATCTCGTTCGACGCGCGCTCGAGCCGCGCGCCGGCCGACCTGAGACTGTTCGCGAGCGACCCGCTGAGCAGCGCGACCGCGAAGAAGCCGAACACGTTGAAGGCGACCGTGTACCGCGCCACCGATTGCCCCGGCAGCGCGACCGCGTCGGTTGCAAGCGACGGAAGAATCAGCAGTCCCGACGCCGCAAAGTACTGCGCGACGACGAGCCCGAGGTACAAAACCGCGCTGAACGTCGCGACCATCAGCCCGCCCCGCCGGAACTGGATGATGCTGCCCGCGACGATCGGCAGCACGTACAGCGACGTGAAGTAGCTGGTGATCCCGCCCGTGAAATATATGAAGGCCGAAACGATCAGCGCATCCCCTGCGAGCTGGATGTCGAGGAGCCAGCGGTGATCGTCGACGTACCGCAGCGTCACCGCATACGTGATGGTCAGCCCGTAGGTGAGCCCGATCAGGAAGAAGAACGGGTTCACCGGGAGCAGCCCCGGCGCGGCGATCTGGGCGAGCGTGGCCGAGCCGAGCAGGATCGTGCTGATGATCGCGCGGATCGCGATCAGCCAGGCGACCGTGCGCCGCAGCTCCGTCTGAATCATCGGGAGCGCTTGTCCATCCCTACGTCAGCTTGCTGATCAGATCGAAGATCGGCAGATACATCGCGATGACGATGCCGCCGACGACCACGCCGAGGATCGCGATCATGATCGGCTCGAGGAGCGTCAACAGGCCCGCAACGGCGGCGTCGACCTCCTCTTCGTAGAAGTCGGCGATCTTCGCGAGCATCGTGTCGAGCGCGCCGGTCGCTTCGCCGACGCCAATCATCTGCGTGACCATCGGCGGAAACACGTTCGTCTCCTTGAGCGGCGCGGAGATCGTTTCGCCGCGCTCGATGCTGGTCCGCGTCGTCATGATCGCGTCTTCGACGATCGCGTTGCCGGCGGTCTTCGCCGTGATCTCGAGGCCGTCCAGAATCGGCACGCCCGAGCTGATGAGCGTCGCCAGCGTGCGGCAGAACCGCGCCACCGCAATCTTGCGCAGGATATTGCCGAGCACGGGCGCCTTCAGCGAGATCGCGTCGACGACGCGGCGGCCTTTCGCCGTGCCGTAATACGACTTGAAGGCATACCCGATGGCGCCGGCGCCGACGAACAGGAACGGGAAGAAGCGGACGAGGTTGTCGCTGAGCGCGATGACGACGCGCGTCGGCAACGGCAGGTTGGCGCCGAGGCCGGAAAACAGCGAGGCGAACGTCGGGATCACCTTCCACAAGATGACGCCGACGACGCCGCCGGCGATCACGATGACGGCGACCGGATAGATCATCGCCGACTTCACCTGCCCCTGCAGCTTGACCGCCTTTTCGATGTACGTCGCGAGGCGCTTGAGAATCGTGTCGAGAATACCGCCCGCCTCGCCCGCCGCAATCATGTTGGTGAAGAGCGGATCGAACGTCTTGGGATGCCGCCGCATCGCATCGGCCAGCGCCGCGCCCGATTCAACGTCGGTTCGCGTCTGCAGAATCACCGCGGCAAAATTTCTGTCCGCTTCCTGGCTCCCGAGGATGTCGAGGCACTGGACGAGCGGCAACCCGGCGTCGATCATCACCGAGAACTGACGCGTGAACACCGCGAGGTTCTTGGCCGAGACCTTCTTGCCGATCTTGCCGACTTTCTCTTTGACCGGAGCGGCCGCTTTGGCTTTCGACGGCGCGATCTTCGTGACCATGATCTGTTCGCGACGAAGCGACGCCACCGCCGACTCCATCGTGTCGGCCGCGCGCTCCCCGTTCACCGTCTGCCCGGCACGCGTTCGTCCCGAATACGCGAAATTGGCCATGCCTTTTGCCTTCTGCCTTCAGCCTTCCAAGTTCAGAGTTCTAAGTTCTAACTTCTGAGTTCTAAGTTCTACCTCTTCACCCCGGCCGCCACTGCCGTGCCTGGTGTCCGTCCCATGCCGGCTCCGGCCACGACGCCGACGCCGCGATTGATCATGTCCTGCAGCTCGTCTTTCATCGACGATGCGCCGAGCGCGGTTTCGAGCGTGATCAGCCGTTTCATGTAGAGGCTCGCCAGCGACTGGTTCGCCGTCTGCATCCCGAGCTTTTCCTGCCCGGTCTGCATCGCGCCGTAGATCTGGTGCACCTTGTCGTCGCGGATCAAGTTGCGAATCGCGGAGGTCGGAATCATGATCTCCAGCGAGACCACGCGGCCTTTCCCGTCGGCCTTCGGCAGCAGCGCCTGACAGACGATCCCTTCGAGCACGAGCGACAGCTGCGTGCGGATCTGCGACTGCTGGTTCGCCGGAAAAATGTCGATGATGCGGTTGATCGTCTGCGCCGCCGAGTTCGTGTGCAGCGTGCCGAACGTCAAATGGCCCGTTTCGGCGATCTTCAGCGCCGCCTCCACCGTTTCGAGGTCGCGCATTTCGCCGATGAGGACGATGTCGGGATCTTCACGGAGCGCGGCGCGGAGCGCGTTCGAAAAGCTCCCCGTGTCGCTGTGCACCTCGCGCTGGTTCACGAGGCAGTTCTTGTGCTGATGAATGTATTCGATCGGATCCTCGATCGTGAGGATGTGATCGTGGCGCTCGGAGTTGATCTTGTCGATGATCGCCGCAAGCGTCGTCGACTTGCCGCTGCCGGTGGGGCCCGTGACGAGCACGAGGCCGCGCGGGCGATCGGCGAGGTTGGCGAGCACCGGCGGCAACCCGAGCTCGCCGAACGATCGGATGGTTTCCGGGATCAGGCGGTAGACCGCGCCGACGGCGCCCCTCTGATTGAAGACGTTGCAGCGGAAACGCGCCATGCCCCGGATGCCAAATGAAAAGTCGAGCTCCATCGACTCCTCGAAGCGCTTCTTCTGCGAATCGGTGAGCACGCTGTAGACAAGCGTTTTCGTTTCGGCCGGCGTGAATTCCGGCAGCTGCAGTCGACGGAGATGCCCATGCACGCGGACCTGCGGCGGCGTATTCGTCGCGATGTGCAGGTCCGACCCTTCCATGTCGACCATCGTTTTGAGCAGTTCGGGTAGCGTAGACATTGTTTACCTTCTGGGCCCACCCCCGCTCGTTGCCGTCGCTCACGCTCCGGATCGTGATTCGATGCGCCTGGCGCTTCGCGCTTGCGGCCGCTGGCATGGCCGCGGGCGCCTTCTGCCTTGCCTTTTGCTTTTGTTTTGCCTTTTGCCTTCTTACTTCACCGTTTCGCGAACCACTTCTTCAATCGTCGTGACGCCGTCCTTCACCTTGCGCAGACCGCTGGCCCTCAGCGTGAGCATTCCTTCGTCGACGGCTTTGCGCCGGAGCTCGAGGCCGGACGCGCCGACCAGGATCAGCTCGCGCAGCTCCTCGGAAATCTCCATCACCTCGTACAAGCCGACGCGGCCCTTGTAGCCGGTCTGATTGCACTTGTCGCAGCCCTTGCCCTTCATGGGAACGACCGAGTTCGCGTCCTCGGGCGTGTAACCGGCGTGAATGAGCGCAGCCGGAGCGTGCGGCGCCGGCTCCTTGCAGTTCGCGCAGACGCGGCGCACCAACCGCTGCGCACAAATGAGGTGCACTGAGCTCGCGACGAGGAACGGCTCGATGCCCATGTTCATCAAACGGTTGATCGTGCTCGGCGCGTCGTTGGTGTGCAGCGTCGACAGCACGAGATGGCCCGTGAGCGCCGCCTTTACCGCGATTTCGGCCGTCTCGAAGTCGCGGATTTCGCCGACCAGGATGATGTTCGGGTCCTGGCGGAGAAACGACCGGAGCGCCGCCGCGAAGTTCAGCCCGATGTTCTCGCGGACCTGCACCTGGTTGACGCCCGCGAGGTTGAACTCCACCGGATCTTCGGCGGTCATGATGTTCGTTTCCGTCGTGTTCACCTTCGCGATCGAGGAGTACAGCGTGTTGGTTTTGCCGCTGCCGGTCGGCCCCGTCACGAGCACCATGCCCCACGGGCGGAGAATCGCGTTCTCGAACTTTGTCAGCGACTCCTGCTCGAAGCCGAGCCGCGTCATGTCGAGCATCAGCTTGTCTTTGTCGAGCAGGCGCATGACGATCTTCTCGCCGAAGAGCGTCGGCAGCACCGAGACGCGGAAATCGATCTCCTTCGGCACACCGCTCTCGTTGAAGCGGATCTTGATGCGGCCGTCCTGCGGCAGACGCTTTTCCGCGATGTCGAGCTTCGACATGATCTTGATGCGCGACGAGATCGCATCGCGGAACTTCATCGGCGGCGCCATGATGTTGTAGAGGATGCCGTCGATGCGGTACCGCACGCGCAGTTCCTTCTCGTACGGCTCGATGTGAATGTCGCTCGCCCCCTTCTGGATGGCCGACATCAGCACGACGTTCACGAGGCGCACCACCGGCGCTTCCTCGCCTTGTTTCGCGAGCGCGTCGGCGCTGATCTCCTGGAGCTCGTCGAGAACCTCGACGTCCGCGTTCTCGTCGAGCGAGGCCTGCAGCTCCTCGAGGCCCTTGCTGGCCATTTCGAGCGTGCTCGGGCCGCTTGGGATCAGCGTCGGCGCGGCGGGCGCTCCACCCTTGGCGGGTTTGGCGCCGCCGGTCGGGAAATAGCGCTGAATGGCTTCGATGACCGCAGTTTCCGACGCGACGACCGGCTCGACGTTGTAGCCGGTCATGAACTTGATGTCGTCCATCGCGAAGACGTTGGTCGGGTCCGTCATCGCGATCGTGAGCGTCGCGCCGGCGCGGCTCAGCGGAACGATCTGGTATTTCTGTGCAGTCTCTGCGGGGATCAGCTTGATGACCGCGAGGTCGATCTCGAACTGCGTCAGGTTGATCGACGGCACGCCGGTACTGTTTGCTCAGAAGGGCGGTAATTTCCTCGTCCTTCACGAACCCCATCTTGACCAGGTTGTAACCGAGCTTCCCCCCATTGGCCTTCTGATGGTTCAAGGCCTGCTGCAGCTGGTCGGGGGTGATGCGCTTCTCCTTTAAGAGGAGTTCGCCTATGCGGACGGGCATGGAAGGGGGAATGTCTGCTAAAACGTCACTCTGAGGTCGACTCCCCAGCCTTTTCGGCTCGGATCCGACCCGCCTGTTACCTGAGCGTCCACGTACGAGCCCGTGACGCACCGCCACGCTGAGCCCGGCGCTCGCGGAGCTCCGCGAATTGCCCGTCGTATTCGTGGCCGCCCCGCCACGCAGTCCCAGCCGGTGCTGCGCCATCCACACTTCCACGCCGCCCGCGAGGTGACGCTCATCTCCAGCCGGTGTCGCCGTCTTCGTCAGGTCGGCGTCCACGGCCAACGCCAGCTGGTTGACGCCGCCTCGCCCCCGGCCGACGAGCGCCGCGCCCGCGCGGACCTGCCGCAGGAGATCGAGCCGGTCGATCCCGGCGCCGAACGTCGGTTCGTTGATGTTTTTCACCGTGAGCCCGAGCCGCAAGCCGCTGAAATTCGCCAACGCGCCGACATCGAAGCCCACGTGCGTATCTCCTTCAGCCCCAAGGAGCTTGAGCGTCGACGCGAGCACGAGATGGTTTCCGATCGACTGACCGGCCGATGCCCCAAATACACTGAGAACGCCCTCATCTTCTCGGCTCGCCAGCCCGGTTCCTGTAGAGTCTGAGAGCCGCATTTGCCTGATGGGCAAGCGGTAATAGCTCAAGCCCAGGGCGGGAAAAGCTATCGCCACCCCCGCCGCGCGCGTCTCGTCGCCGCTGCGGTCGTACTCGAGGATCGAATTGAAATAGGCGCCGCTCGCCAGGCCCGCCGGATTCCACCACGTGGCCGCGGCATCGTCGGCCACCGCGATGAAGGCGCCGCCCATGCCTTGCGCGCGAATGCCTATGGTTTCAAAGGTCTGCGCACTGGCGGTGACAGCGAAGGCGGCAATGAAGAAGACGGGGAACGACGCACGAATGCTGTTTCGCATTCCTGCATTCTGGCATTAGCGGGTCGACGTCCGCCTGACAGCGGACGTTACGGAGCGGGAACCGCGATCATCCGACGAGGACCGCGGCGGCAACGACGGTGGTCCAGAGGCCCTTCTTGTCGCCGACGGCGGTCTGCGTGACGTTTTGCGTGCGGACGATCTCGTTGGAGAGCCGATACACTTCTTTCTTCTCGTCCCAGCTCTTGTCGGGATCGAAATCGAGCCCGAGCGTGGTCGCGAGCATTTCGGCGGCGAGCTCCTCGGCGTAGTCGCCGGCGATATCTTCGCTCTCGCCGAAGCTGTGATGCTCCGACAGATACCCGTATAAATCACGATCGCGCGGGATCGCGACGCCGACCGTGGCGGCGATCAGGCGGTGCGGCTCGCGCGTGGCCGCTTCCGACATCACGACGAACGTGACCTGCCCCGGCTCGAGGAGCTTCATCCCCTGGCTGCGCGAAAGAATCCGGCATTTCGGCGGAAAGATGCTCGAGACGCGCACGAGATTGCAGGCGGCGATGCCTGCCGAGCGCAGCGCCAGCTCGAACGAGGTCAGCTTCTCGCGATGTTTCCCGACACCTTTGGTGAAAAACATCTCCTTGGGGACGAATCCGACCACGTCACGCTCCTTGAGCCCGCCGGAGCGCGAAGCGCGAAGGCGGCTTGTCGCAGGGAAAGCTGCATGGTAAACACCAAGTTTCCCACTGTCAATGCCGGTTTGACGCGCAGCAGCCTCCATGATAACTTAGGACACCTAACCATTAGCAGTCGTAATATGACGCGAACCCAGGCGCGCGAGAGCGCACGCGAGCTTCTCGAGATCATGCCGCTCGTCATGCGGACGCTCGCCGCCGAGCTCCGCGCCGCCGGCGAGATGCCGGCGCCGGCGCATTTCGCGCTGCTCGCGATGCTCGCCGAACGCCCGCGGACGCTCACCGAGCTCGCGAACCTGCGCGGCGTCAGCCTTCCCACGATGTCGAATTCGATTAGCTCGCTCGTCCAGCACGGCTGGGTGCGGCGCGCGGAATCGACCGAGGATCGCCGTGTCGTCATGGTGGACGTGACGGCCGCCGGAAGAGGTGCGCTCGATCGCGTGACGAAGTCGGCCGAAGCCCACATCGCCGAGGCGCTGGCGCCGCTCGACGGCACGTCGCGGCGACGCCTTCAGGCCGGCCTGGGCGTCCTGCGGCGCGTGTTTGCGACGCCTCCGGCGCCGAACGGCCGGAAGAAGAAGGGATCGCGGACGAGGGAATGACCAGAATGGCCGGCGGTGAACACCGCTTGAAAGCGGATCGTATATACGTTAAATCTCAATTTCTACAGAGGTTTGCCCATGACCGCCGCTATTGCTGCGCCTGAGCCGTCCGCTGCTCCCTCCGCGAGCCTGCCCGCGAGGGTCATCGGCGTCCTCACATCACCTCGCGCCACCTACGCCGGCGTCGCCGCACGGCCGCGATGGTTCGGCGTTCTGGCGCTGATCGTCGTCATCGGCGCCATCGGCATCTACACCTTCATGTCGACCGACATCGGGAAGCAGGCGATGCTCGACCAGCAGGTGCGGATGATGGAGTCGTTCGGTATGAAGGTGTCCGACGTCGCGTACCAGAAGCTCGAAGACGGGCTCGGCCGCGCCGCGATCACCGGCGCGCTCGGCCAGGCGATCGGCTTCCCGATTGCCGCGCTCATCGTCGCAGGCATCCTGCTCGCCATTTTCAACGCCGTCATGGGCGGCAACGCGGCGTTCGTGCAAGTGTTCGCGATCGTGTCGCATTCGGCGGTCGTGCTCACGCTGGCGCAGCTATTCGGCCTTCCCCTCGCCTACGCGCGAGAAACGATGTCGGGCGCCACGAACCTCGGTGTCTTCCTGCCGTTTCTGGACGAAGCGTCGTTTCCTGCGCGATTCCTCGGGTCGATAGACCTGTTCTATATCTGGTGGATGGTCAGCCTGTCGATCGGCCTCGGCGTGCTGTACCACAGACGGACGACGCCCATTGCCGTCACGATGCTGGTCGTGTATGCCTGCATCGCGCTCGTCGTGGCGGCGGCGCGGACGGCCGTCGCAGGAGCCTAGCGTGAACCGGAAGAACATCCTCATTGTCGTCGCCGTGGTTCTCGTCGCTGCCGCCGTGGTGGGCGCGAACCTGTATTTCAAGAAAGACAAGGGCGTCGTCGTCCAGACCGAAGCGATCAAAACGCGAGACCTCGAAGCGGTCGTTTCCGCGTCCGGAAAGATCCAGGCCGAGCGGACCGTGAATGTCAGCAGCGATACGGTGGGCCGCGTCGTGAACCTCGCGGTGAACGAAGGCGATCGCGTCAAGAAAGGCCAGTTCCTGCTCCAGATCGACCCGAAGACCCTGCGATCGCGCGTCGACAACGGCACCGCATCGCTCAGGGCCGCCGAGGTCACGCTCGAGCAGATGAAGCAGGCGGTCGAGACCGGCCGCGCGCAGCTCGAGCTCGCGCGACAGAATCTGAAGCGGCAGCAGGAGCTCTGGGGCCAGCAACTCACGACGCGCGAGGCGCTCGACAAAGCGCTGAACGACGTCAAAGTCGCCGAGTCCTCGCTCGCTGAACGCGACAAGACGGCGAACGCGCAGGGGAGCCGCATCGAGCAGGAACGAGCGAATCTCGACAGCGCGCAATACGATCTCAGCAAAGTCCGCATCGAGTCGCCGATCGACGGGATCGTGACCGCCCGCACGATTCAGGAAGGCGAGATGGTGATGATCGGCACGATGAACAACGCGGGCACGGTGCTCATGACGCTCGCGGACATGTCGACCATCCAGGCGGAAATCGAAGTGGACGAGACGAACATCCCGAACGTCCAGATCGGCCAGAAGGCCAAGATCAGCATCGACGCGATCCCCGACAAGTCGTTCAAGGGACACGTGACGGAGATCGGCAACAGCCCGATTCAGACGACCGCCGCATCCGCCGGAACGCAGGCGACCAACTTCAAGGTCAAGGTCGTGCTCGATGAAGTCGTGCCGAACGTACGTCCCGGCTTCACCTGCACCGCCGACATCACCACCGCGACACGCAAGGCCGTCGTCTCGGTGCCGATCCCGGCCGTCGCCGTGCGCGAGCTGGTCTACGACGCCAACGGTCAGGTCATCAAGGAACCCAAGACCGATAAGAAACGCCGCAGCGTCGAAACAGTGGCATCGGCGCAGGAGTTGAAGCCGGGCCAGACGCGCAAGGAGACCGAAGGCGTGTTCGTCGTGCGCGACAAGCGTGTCGAGTTCGTGCCCATCAAGATGGGCATTGCCGGCGATAAGTACTTCGAGATCACGTCCGGCGTGAAACCGGGCGACCAGGTCGTGACGGGCCCGTACAACTCCGTGCGCGGGATGGCCGACGGCGACCAGGTGAAGGTCGACAACGCGAAGAAGAAGTGAACAAGCTCTTCGAGTCGGCGAAAATCGCGTTCGCCGCAATCTGGGCGGCCAAACTGCGGTCGTTCATGACGGTCCTCGGCAACATCGTCGCTGTCACGTCGATCATCGCGGTGGTGTCGATGATTCAAGGTCTGAACGCGTCCGTGAAAGACGCGATCCTCAATCAGGCCGGCGCTGATTCGTTCAACATCCAGCAATTTCCCATCACGCGGAGCGACGAGGACTTCGATAAGGTCCGCAGCAATCCGCGCATCACGCTGCAGGACGCGCGAGCGATCCGCCGTTACAGCGAGCTGGCGACTGCCGTCATGGCCGATTCCGGCGCGTCGGGGCGCATCACGTTCCGCGACAAGTCGATCGATCAAACCCGCGTGCAGGGCGTCACGTCGGAATACGTCAACTTCTCCAGCTTCGACGCCGAGAAGGGGCGGCTGATGAGCCCGATCGAAGTCGAGCGTGCACGCCCGGTCACGGTGATCGGATGGAAGACCGCCGATCGGCTGTTCGGCACCGATCTCGATCCGCTCGACAAGGTCATCGAGATCGAAGGCGTCCATTTCCGCGTCGTCGGCGTGAGCGCGAAGCGTGGCTCGCTGCTCGGGCAGTCGCAGGACGAGTTCGCGGTCATTCCGCTCGGGCAGTTTCAGATGATCTTCGGATCGCGGCGGCAGTTGTCGCTCACGGTGAAGCCGCGCGACATCGCGCAGATTTCCGAGGCGATCGACGAGGCGACGACCGCGCTGCGCATCTCGCGACGGCTCAAGCCGAAGCAGCCCGACAACTTCGGCACGTTCACCTCGGACACGATTCTCGGCATCTATCACTCGGCGACCAACGGCATCTTCGCCGTGCTCGTCGGCGTGGTGGCGCTGTCGCTCGTCGTCGGCGGCATCGTGATCATGAACATCATGCTGATGGTGGTGAGCGAGCGCACGCGCGAGATCGGCCTGCGCAAGGCGCTCGGCGCGCGGCGATCCGACATCATGGCGCAGATGCTCACCGAGTCTGTGGTCCTGTCGGTGTTCGGCGGCATCATCGGCACAATGCTCGGCGCGATCATCGCGCTGGTGATCGCCGCGTTCACGCCGATCCCGGCCGCGGTGGAACTCTGGTCGGTGGCGCTCGGCATCGGCATCACCGCGGCCGTCGGTTTGTTCTTCGGGCTCTATCCGGCAATGCGCGCGGCGCGCCTCGATCCGATTGAGGCGCTGCGGCGGGAATAGCCATGGCCATCCGCATCGGACTCTTCGGCGAAGTCGTGGTGATGGCGTTCGATACCGTGCGCGCCAACAAATTGCGCTCGGCGCTCACGGTGCTCGGCGTCGTGATTGGCATCACCTCGATCGTCGGGATGACGGCGATGATCCGTGGCTTCGACGAATCGCTGCGCGACATGATCCGCGCCCTCGGACCCAACACGATCACGGTGCAGCGCTTCGGCATCACGAGCTTTGCCAACGGCGCGGAAATTCGGGATCTGCTGAAACGGCCGAACCTCACCATCTCGGACGCGCGCGCGCTGGAGCAGCAGGCGTCGACCATTCAGCTCGTCGACGTGGAGCTCGGGGCCGGTGTCGGGCCGCCGACGCAGGGACGCGTGTTCTACCGGCAGCTGAAGACAAAGCCGATCATCGTGTTCGGCACGGGCGAGGGCTTCGCGGAAGGGACGCGCATTGCATTTTTGGGCGGCCGTTTTTTCAACGGCACCGAAGTGCAGTTCCACAAGAACGTGTGCGTCCTCGGCAACACGCCCTACAAGCTCCTGTTCGAGCCGAACGGCGTCGATCCGATCGGCAAGACGGTGCGCGTCGGCAACGAGCGATTCGAGGTCGTCGGGGTCTTCGACAAACGACCGACCGCCGGCGGCTTCAATCTGAACGCGGATGATTTCGTCGTCATCCCGTACACGGTGTATCAGCGCATCTACGGCCTTCGGGCGTTCCGCGTCGGACGCATGGGCTCGATCGTGAACATTCAACTGTCCGCGGTTCCGCGCGACGGCATCCCGCAGGACGAAGCGCTCGAGGACATCCGCCGCGTGATGCGCAGCCGGCACAGCCTCAAGCTCGACGAGCCGGATGATTTCGATCTCGGCACGCAGGACCAGTTCCTGAAGCTGTGGGATCGCATCAGCCAGGGGACGTTCTTCGCGCTGATCGTGATCTCCTCGATCGCGCTGATGGTCGGCGGGATCGGCGTGATGGCGATCATGTCGATTTCAGTCACCGAGCGCACGCGCGAGATCGGTGTGCGGAAGGCGCTCGGCGCCCGGCGCGGTGAGATCCTCTTCCAGTTCCTGATGGAAGCGGCGTTCCTCACCTCGCTCGGCGGGCTGATCGGCATCGCGCTCGGCGCCGGCATCGGCTGGGCCGTCCACTTCGCATCAGGATTCCCGATCTCGCTGCCGTGGTGGTCCTTCGCGATCGGCCTCGGCTTCTCGGCATCGGTCGGCATCTTCTTCGGCATGTATCCCGCCTTCAAGGCGTCGCGCCTCGATCCGATCGACGCCCTTCGTTACGAATAGCAGCTCGCACTTCATCACGCAGGCACGACGAGACACGAAGGCCACAAATCTCGGATTGTACAAACGGTTCGTGCGTTCGGGGACCCTCGTGGCTTCGTAATGAGCAGCTGCGGCCGGCCTTGCGGCGCCCCGGACCGGGTCGATATGATGCGGGTGTAGCCAGGGGGTCGTCCGCGTATGAAGGTCTACGACGCCGCATCCATCCGAAACGTCGCGCTCGTCGGTCACAGCGCTTCCGGTAAAACCCAGCTCGCCTCCGCCATGCTCTTCGATGCCGGCACCATCAACCGGTTCGGCAAAGTCGACGAGGGCACAACCATCACCGATTACGACGAGGAAGAGATCGCGCGGAAGCACACGCTGTCCGCGAGCCTTTCGTACGCCGAATGGAACAAGCAGAAGATCAACCTGATCGACACGCCGGGTGTCGGTAATTTCCTGAGCGACGCGCGCGCCGCTTTGCACGTCGCCGATGCGGCTCTCGTCGTGGTCGACGGCGTCGCCGGCGTGATGGTGCAGACCGAGAAAATCTGGACGGCGGCCGACGACATGGGGCTGCCACGGCTCGTCGTCGTCAACCGCCTCGACCGGGAACGCGCAAGCCTGGAACGATCGCTCGCGTCGCTGCGCGAAGCGTGCAGCCGCACGGTGATTCCGATTCAGCTCCCCATCGGCGAAGAGCGCGCCTTCAAAGGCGTCGTCGACCTGGTGACGAAGAAGGCGTACGTCTTCGCGACCGACGGGACCGGCAAAGCGAGCGAGGCGCCGGTACCGGGCGACATGACCGCAGCCGTCGACGCGGCGCGCGAGTCGCTGATCGAGATGGTCGCCGAGGCCGACGAGAAGCTGATGGAGAAGTTCTTCGAAGCCGGAACGCTGACCGACGAGGAGCTCGTGCAGGGCCTTCGGTCGGCGACGATCACGTCGAAGCTGTTTCCGCTCGTGTGCACGTCCGCGCTGCTCAATATCGGCGTCCCGCAGTGCCTCGACGCGATTGTCGCCTGCCTGCCGGCTCCGGCTGACCGGCCATATGTCGGACAGGGCAAAGACGGCAGCGCGGTCTCGCGTCCTGCCGACGAGAAGGCGCCGCCGGCCGTGTTCGTCTGGAAAACGATTGCCGACCCATTCGCGGGACGCATCACCATGTTTCGCGTCGTCTCGGGATCGCTGAAGGCGGACTCGAACACGCACAACAAGACGCGCGACGCGGCGGAGCGTCTCGGTCACCTGCTGCTGCTGCAGGGTAAGACGCAGACGACGGTTCCAGAAATCAAGGCGGGTGATCTCGGCGCGGTCGCCAAGCTGAAAGACACGCTGACCAACGACACGCTCGGCGAGAAGAACGATCCGGTGATCTACCCGGCGATTACATTTCCCGAGCCGGTGCTCTCGTATGCGATCGAGCCGAAGAGCCGTGGCGACGAAGACAAGATCAGCACGTCGATGCACCGTCTGGAGGAAGAGGATCCCTCCATCCGCTACAGCCGCGACCCACAGACGAAAGAACTTCTGCTCTCAGGCCAGGGCCAGCTGCACATCGAGGTTACGGTTGCGAAATTGAAACGCCGCTTCGGCGTCGACGTCAACCTGAAACCGCCGAGGATCCCGTATCGCGAGACGATTAAATCGTCGACGGAGGCGCACGGCCGGCACAAGAAGCAGACCGGAGGCCACGGGCAGTTCGGCGACTGCAAGATCAAGGTTGAACCGCTGGCGCGCGGCGCCGATTTCGAATTCGTCGACGACATCTTCGGCGGATCGATTCCGCGCCAATTCGTGCCGGCGGTGGAAAAGGGGATTCAGGACGCGCGCACGCGCGGATATCTCGCCGGCTATCCGATGGTCGACTTCCGGGTCACCGTGTTCGACGGCTCGTATCACGACGTCGATTCGAACGAGCTGTCGTTCAAGCTGGCCGGCTCGCTCGCGTTCAAGGACGCGATGACGCGGGCGCGGCCGACGATTCTCGAGCCGATCATGAACGTCGAGGTGTACGCACCGTCGGATTTCGCGGGTGACTTGATGGGCGATCTGAACGGCCGCCGCGGGCGCATCGGCGGCATGGACACGCGCGGCGCGACGACGATCATCAAAGCACAGGTGCCGATGTCCGAGATGCTCACCTACGAGCAGCACCTCACGTCGGCGACGGGCGGCCGCGGCTCGTATCACATGGAGTACTCGCACTACGACGAGGTGCCGTCGCACCTGCAGACGAAAATCATTGCCGCGGCGAAGGCCGAGCGCGCGGGAGTCGAAGTCGAAGAAGTGTGACGCCCCGGCCTAGCGCGACATCTTCACGAGCGCCGGCGCCACGCTTCCGCTGACCTGATAGTTCCTGTCCGCGTCGATCACGATCGTGGCGCCATGATCGCTCGCGAGCGGGTTTTTCTGATCGATGATTACGGTCGCTGCCCGTTCTTCGCCGCTCTGCAGCTTGAGCCGGCCGGTGAAGGTCGCCCAACCGTCATCAACCTGCAGCACTCCGAACTCGTGGATTTCGCCGTGCAGCGTGTTCAGCGGATCGTCGATGCGCAGCGTCCCTTTCGCTCGACGGGCCGACGCGGCTTGCGACACGTCAATCGTCAAGCGCACCTTGTCCACCGTTCCGCTGAACGTGACATGACGTGACCGCGCGAGCTCCAGAGGGCGGCTCGGCATGTGCTCGGTTCGAATCAGCGCGCGGCCGCCGCGCGTGCCCATCGCCTTGCCGTCCGCCAGCGCCACGCGGCCATTGACGATCACGTAGCGGACACCCTCTGAAGGCCTGGCGGGCTCGTCGTAAGTGGCGTGGTCGATGATCGTTCGCGGATCGAACACGGTCACGTCGGCCGCCATGCCGGGCGCCAGAAACCCCCGGTCCACCACGCCGATCGTGCTGGCCGGGAGCGCGGTCATCTTCCGGATCGCGTCCTCCCAGGTGAGGACGTGCGTCTCGCGCACGTAGTGCCCGAGCACGCGGGGGAAGGTGCCGTAGGCGCGCGGATGAGTGCGCGTGGCGGTCGATGCGCCGCAGTCGCACGCGATGGCGGTCGCGGGATACTTCAGAACGGCGATGAGATCCGGCTCTGACCCGAAGCGCAGGATGGCGGTCGTGTTCTCCTGCTCGACGATGTCGAGAACCGCTTCGCCGGCGCTGACGTCCATCTCCCGCATGATGTCGACGAGCTGTCGCCGGGTCGCTGGCAGGTACACGCCTTCCGCGCCATTGAATCGCGCGTTCATCGCTTCTTCCGCCTCTTTGATGATCCGAGGTCGGACCTGCGGGTCTCGGAAGCGTTTCAGCATCTCCGCGCGTCCGCCGTCCTGAGCCCACGCCGGGACGATCAGCGCATCGAGCGCCGTCTGCCCCGCGAGGTACGGATAGGCGTCGGCGGCCGTGTAGTGACCGCCGCGGGTCGCCGATGCCATCAGGCCGATCGCGTCGGCCGCGCGACCCTGCTCGCGGCCTTGAATCTTCATGTGCGTCACGACAGGCACGAGCCCCGTCTGTTCGCCGATTGCGATCGTCTCCGCGGTCCCGATGCGCGAACTGTATCCGCTCTCTGGTGTGAGCCGATCGTGGTTCGGGAAATTTGTGCGCCACTTATCGGCGACGCTCACGATCTTCGTCACCTCACTTGTCGTGGCGTAGTACGCCGGCTTGTAGTCGAGACCGGCTGACACGCCCCACGCACCGTGCGCGAGTCCGTCGACGACAAGCGTTTGCATCTTCGCGATTTCGTCGGGCGTGGCGCGGCGATTCACAGGGCCGACAACCTCCGCCCAGATGCTGTTGAACCCGACGTAGGCGCCGATGTTCACGGCGAGGCCTCCATCGGTCAGCGTCGTGAGCTGACGGGCGATGTCGATCGGGCCGCCGCCGTCCGGGTTCAGGATCTCGGTGGTCACCCCCTGGGTGAGCATGTTCTCGGCGGTCGGCAGGGCGTTCGGAACAGCGTGGCTGTGGATGTTGATGAACCCCGGCGCGACATACAGGCCGGTCGCGTCGATCTCGGCCTGCGCGGTCGCGCGCGACAGGTCCCCGATCGTCGCGATGCGGTCGCCGGCGATCGCGACATCGGCCTGATAGGGCGGCATGCTCGTGCCGTCTACGATCGTTCCATGACGGACGACGATGTCGTACGCGGCGGATGGCGCGGGGGGTTGAAACGCCGCGCCGGCGACGGCGGTCGCCAGCGCGATCGTCAAGAGTCTCATGCAGCAGCTCCTCTGCCGGAACTATAGCTCGGCTCGGAGCAGCCGCCGTTCTATCGCCGCGCAGCAACCACGCGGGCGGCCACGGCCGCGCCGATCGCGATGAGCGGCGCCGCACGGACGACGTCGGAAAGGACGGCGCGCGTATACATGCTCGACTCGAAGCCCGGCTGGTGGCCGCGCCGCCGGCCGTAATCCTCGCCCGAGGGCGCGTCGAGGCTGTCGCCCGAGTACGCAGGCCGCTCGCTCAGCGTTTCGGACCACAACTGCCGCTCCATCATCAGGTCGGTCAAGCGCGGCGCGATGGTCGCCATGGCGATCTGCAGCCGCGGCACGCCGCCGACCGTCACTTCGCGCACCGGTTTCTCCGCGCATTTCAGAATCGCGCGCGCGACCTCTTCCGGCGGATACACCGGGGGCGCGTGCTTCGGTTCGCGCTCGAGGTAGTTCGCGGCGTGCTGGGGAAACGGTGTGTCGATCGGCCCAGGCTTCACGAGCGTGACCCAAATTGGAATGCCGTCGTGTTCCAGTTCCATTCGGAGCGTGTCGGTATACGCCCGCACGGCGTGCTTCGACGCGCTGTAGATGCCGAGCAGCGGCGCGGCGCGGTCCGACACTTCGCTGCCAAGATTGATGATCGCTCCGCCATTGATGCGCATCTGCTGGACGGCCGCTTTGCAGCCGTATACCACGCTCCAGAAATTGGTTTCGAAGAGCTTGCGCTTGTCTTCGATCGGCTGATCGATGAGGCGCCCGTACATGCCGAGGCCGGCGTTGTTGACCCACGTGTCGATGCGGCCGTATCGCGAGATCGCCTGCTGAGCGATGGCGTGAACCTGACGCTCCTCAGTGACGTCTGCCGCGACGGACACTGCTTCTCCACCCTTTGCTCTGATTCGCGACGCCGCATCCGCGAGCTCCGATTCGCTGCGCGCCGCGAGCACGACCTTGGCGCCCTGTTCGGCCGCCATTTCGGCGGTGGTGAGGCCGATGCCGCTCGACGCTCCCGTGATGACGATGACCTGATCTTTGAGAGGCTTCAATTTCGGTTTCATGATCGAAAACGACGTGCAAAAACAAAACCCCGCTGGCCATGCGGCACAGCGGGGTTTCATGAAGCGCTGCTCGTCGTATCTCTTGCGGCTGATGTCAGTCTTGCTTGTCGGCCTTGCTCTTCTTTTTCGAGGGCCGCTTGGCGGCCTTCTTCTCCGTCGGTTCCGACGCAGCTTCACCGTCTTTCTTACTGCCGCGGAGACGCTCTGCCGCTGCGCGGAGCCGTCCGCCGACGGACTTTTTAGGCGCGCCTTCAGCCGCGCCTGTCTCTTCCGTTTTCGCGCGCGGATCGAACTCGCTGCCCACGAGCTCCACCTGCGCCACTTCAGCGCTGTCGCCTTTTCGGTACCCGATCCGAAGGAGGCGTGTGTAGCCGCCCGGCCGAGCGGCGAAGCGGGGCGCGAGCGTGTCGAACAGCTTGGTCACGACCTCGCGGTCCTGAAGATCCTGCATGACAAGGCGGCGCGCGTTCAACAGATGTCCGTTCGTCTGCCCGCCCGACACACCGCGCTTCGCCACGGTGATCAGGCGCTCGACAAACGGACGCAGCTCCTTTGCCCGCGGCACCGTCGTCGTCAGGTGCTCGTAGCGAAGGAGCGCGGTGGCCTGATTGCGGAGCATCGAAATGCGATGCTCCGTCACGCGGCCTAATTTGCGGTGTGCGACTCGGTGTCTCATGGCTCTTTCGAATTGTTATTCCTGCGACGCCGCCGCCGGCTGATCGACTCTCATGCCGAGGCCGAGCCCCATCGTGTGCAGGATCTCTTTGATCTCGTTCAGGCTCTTGCGCCCGAAGTTCTTCGTCTTCAGCATCTCGCCTTCGCTCTTCTGCACGAGCTCGCGAATCGTTCGGATGTTCGCGTTCTTCAGGCAGTTGTACGAACGAACGGAGAGCTCGAGCTCCTCGACGGACTTGTCGAGATTCTCGTTGCTGACGCCAGTGCGCGGCTGATCGGACGCGCCTTCGGCGGTCTGCTCCGCGCCTTCCTCGAGGTTGATGAAGATGTTCAGGTGATCGCGAATCAGCTTCGCGGCGAGCGACACGGCATCGCGCGCGCTGATCGAGCCGTTCGTCCAGACATCGACCGTCAGCTTGTCGTAATCGGTGGTCTGGCCGAGACGCGCGGCTTCGACCAGATAATTCACCTTCTTGATCGGCGAATGCACCGAATCGATGGGAATCCAGCCGATGCCGAGATCCTCATCGAAGTTCTTGTCCGCCGCGACGTAACCGCGGCCGCGCTTCATGCGCATCTCCATGTGGAGTTTGCCGTGCTCCGCGACCGTCGCGATGTGCGCATCCGGTTCGAGGATCTCGACGTCGGCGTCGGCCTGAATGTCGCGCGCGCGCACCTCGCCCGGCTTGTCGACGCGCAGCGTGAGCGTCTTGGTGTGATCGCTGTGCAGCTTGAGCGGAATCTGCTTCAGATTGAGGATGATGTCGGTGGCATCCTCGACGACGCCGGGAATCGGCGAGAATTCGTGGAGCACGCCGTCGATCTTGACCGCCGTGATCGCGGCGCCCTCAATCGACGAGAGCAGCACGCGCCGCAGCGCGTTGCCGATCGTCGTGCCGAATCCGCGCTCGAACGGCTGCGCATAGAACCGGCCGAACCGGTCCGTGAGGGTCTCGCGTTCGAACTCGAGCCGCTTGGGCCGCTGAAAACCTTTCCAGAGCATCGTGCTTCCTTTCGTTTACGGGCCCGCAGACGGGCCGCCAGACCTGCCAGTGACCGCCGACCTCCCGCCGCAGGTCTGTATAAGGCTGCGGGTCGACGGGGTACGAAAGTTAAAAGTTAAAAGGTAGAAGGAAAAAGTTACTTTACTTTTGCCTTTTGCCTTTTGCCTTCTTACTTTGAGTACAGTTCCACAATCAGCTGTTCTTGCACCGGTAAATTGATCTGCTCGCGCGTGGGCATCGACACGACGCGGCCGGTGAGCGCCGAACCGTCGAAGGAGAGCCACTCCGGAATACCACGGCCCTTCACTTCCTCGATCGCGTGCTCGATCGTCGGGTTCTTCTGCGTCCGCCCGAGCACGGTGACGACGTCGCCCTGCTTCATCGAATAGGACGGGATGTCGACTTTCTTGCCGTTGACGAGGAAATGTCCATGGCGTACGAGCTGCCGCGCCTGCGGCCGCGACGTCGCCAGCCCCAGCCGGTAGACGACGTTGTCGAGACGCCGTTCGAGGAGCTGCAGCAGCGTGACGCCGGTAATCCCGCGCGTCCGCTCGGCGGCCTCGAAGTAGCGGCGGAACTGATCCTCGAGCACGCCGTAGATGCGCTTGACCTTCTGCTTCTCGCGCAGCTGCAGGCCATAGCCCGCGAGCTTCGCCTTCCGCGTCTTGCCGTGCTGGCCGGGCGGGAAGTTGCGCTTCTCGATCGCGCACTTCTCCGTATAGCAGCGCTCGCCCTTCAAAAACAGCTTCATCGCCTCGCGGCGGCACAGACGGCAGACCGGTCCGATATATCGCGCCATTCAATAACCTTTCAGATCAATCTGGTGATTGGATGATCTGGTGATTGGGTGATTGATTGATCGATTGGCCGATCAATCACCAGATCACCAGATCCCGCAATCACCCAATTCACTTCGTTATACACGTCGTCGTTTCGGCGGACGGCATCCGTTGTGGGGGATAGGCGTCACGTCGCGAATGGATTTCACCTCGAGGCCGACGGTCTGCAGCGCGCGGATCGCCGACTCGCGGCCCGAACCCGGGCCCTTGACGCGAACGTCGAGCGATCGCATGCCCACGGCTTTGGCCGCGTTGCCCGCGTTCAACGCCGCTTGCGTCGCCGCGAACGGCGTCCCTTTTCTCGACCCCTTGAAGCCGATGCCGCCCGCGCTCGACCAGGCGACCACGTTTCCTTCCGTGTCGGTGATCGTCACGGTCGTGTTGTTGAAGGACGCGTGGATGTGCGCGAGCCCGTGGTGGACGATCCGCTTCTCGCCGCGCTTCTTGAACGTCTTCTTGCGCTTGCCGGCTCCCTCTTTCTTCTCGGGAACTGCGGCGTCGACTGACGGTTCTGCTTTAGCCATAGGTGCTTAAACCGTTTTCTTCTTGGCGATCGCGCCCTTGCGCGGCCCCTTGCGTGTGCGCGCGTTCGTCCGCGTTCGCTGACCATGCACCGGCAGCCCGCGGCGATGCCGCATGCCGCGGTAGCAGCCGATTTCCATCAGCCGCTTGATGTTCATCGAGACATCCTTGCGGAGGTCGCCTTCGACGCCGCCCTGCTCCTCGAGCACGCGGCTGATCTTCCGCACGTCGTCTTCCGAAAGATCCTTCACGCGGATGTCCGGGCTGACCCCGGCGTCCTTCAGAATCGTATTCGAGCGGACGCGCCCGATGCCGAAGATGTAGGTGAGTCCAATCTCGACGCGCTTGGTGCGCGGAAGATCGATGCCTGCAATACGCGCCATACTTTTGCCTTCTACCTTCTGCCTTTTTACTTTCTTTTATCCCTGCCGCTGCTTGTGCTTCTGATTCGAACAGATCACCCGCACCACGCCGCGGCGGCGGACGATCTTGCACTTGTCACAAATACGCTTTACAGACGCTCGCACCTTCATAGCTTCCCCACAATCCGTCCGCGGCCGATGTCGACCGGCGAGAGCTCGACGCGCACGCGATCGCCGACGAGTACCCGTATGAAATTCCGATCGATCGCCCCGCCGATATGCGCCGTCACCACCGAGCCCTCGTCCAGCCGCACGCGGTAGAGAGCGCTCGGCAGTTGTTCTGTCACGATCCCGATGACATCCTTCACGGCTCGCGGGGCCCCATCCCGGTCGCCCGCAGGCGCTCTACTTGTTGACCGGTACCGGCACTTCCCGCGCCGTCAAAATCCACGGCTCTCCCGCCGTGACCGCCACCGTGTGTTCGAAATGGGCGGAGAGGCTGCCGTCGCGCGTGACCGCCGTCCATCCATCGCCGAGCACCTTCACCGCCGGGCGGCCGGCGTTCACCATCGGCTCGATCGCGAGCACCATCCCTTCGGCCAGCCGCGGGCCGTGCCCGGGCTCGCCGTAGTTGGGCACCTGCGGTTCCTCATGCATGCGCTGGCCGATGCCGTGCCCGACGAACTCGCGAACGACACCGAACCCGTACGCCTCCACATGACGCTGCACCGCATGGCCGATATCGGAGATCCGATTGCCGGGGCGCGCCCGTTCGATCGCCTTGTAGAGCGCCTCTTCGGTGACCCGCAGCAGCGTCGCCGCTTGCTCCGCGACGGCGCCCACGGCGAGCGTCACCGCGCTGTCGCCGTAATACCCGTCGATCGAAGCGCCGACGTCGATCGAGACCACGTCGCCTTCGTTCAGAATGCGGCGGCCCGACGGAATTCCGTGGATCACCTCTTCGTTGATCGACGCGCAGATCGTTGCCGGGTACCCGTGATAGCCCTTGAAGGCCGGCACGGCGCCCGCCGCCAGAATCCGCTTCTCCGCCAGCGCGTCGAGGTCGCGCCGTCGTCACTCCCGGCGCGACGAGCGCCGTCAATTCCGTGAGCACCTCGCCAACGAGCCGCCCGGCTTCACGCATCTTCTGGAGCTCGACGGTCGAACGGCAGATGATCACCTGGTTACTCCCGCACGGCCGCTGCCGCGCGCCGACTCGATTGCCGCCGCCAGATCTGCGGCGACCTGATCAGCGGCCTGCGCGCCGTCGATCGAGCGGAACGTCGGCCGCGCCCGGTAATACTCGACGAGCGGCGCCGACTGGCGGTGATACACCTTGAGGCGCTCGCGCACGACCTCCACGTTGTCGTCCGTGCGCTGCACGAGGCGCCCGCCGCACCGCCGGCAGCGGGTCGGATCGATTTGCGCCTGCACCGCGGCAACCGTCTCGACCGCCTGGCCCGCGAGCGCCGCGCCCGGCATGACCACCTTGTCGAGAGGCGCCGCCGCCGCTTCTGCAAACGCTCCGGCGTTCGCGCCGCAATCGTCGCAAATCATCCGCGACGCCAGCCGCCGAATCAGCTCGGCTTCGGGGACGACCACGTCGATGACGACGATCGGATCGCGCCCGTTCATCATTGTGTCGAGCGCCGCGGCCTGCGCAACCGTCCGCGGGAACCCATCGACGACGAACCCGCCAAGCGGCGTCCGGCCTCTCCAGCCGCTCCTTGACGATCCCGATCATCACATCGTCGCTCACGAGCTCACCGCGATCCATGATCACTTTCGCCCTCGAGCCGACTTCGGTTCCCGCGTGCACGGCCTCGCGCAGGATGTCTCCCGTCGAAATCTTCGGGATGCCGCGCGCCCGCGCGAACCGCTCCGCCTGCGTGCCCTTCCCGGCACCCGGAGGTCCGAGCATGATCAGGTTTAATGCCATGAGATAACTAGTCGGTAGTCGGGTAATCAGCAGTCTGTAGCCATTGTCTCGACTACCAACCGGTTATGCTCGGCGCCCTCGGACCCGCGACTTCTTCATGAAGCCGTCGTAGTGGCGCATGATCAACTGCGATTCGACCTGCTGCACGGTATCCATCGCGACGCCGACGACGATCAGGAGCGACGTGCCGCCGAAGAAGTACGGCACGTTCATGCCCTCCGTGATCACTTTGGGCAGCGCCGCATCGAGCCAGTCGCCGATGAACGGAATCGGCTCGACCTTGAACCCGCTGATCAGCCACTGCGGAAGCAGCGCGATGATCGCGAGATATACGGCGCCCGCGAGCGTGATGCGCGTGAGGATCGTGTCGATGTATTCCGCGGTCCGTTTGCCCGGCCGGATGCCCGGGATGAAACCGCCGTACTTCCGCATGTTCTCGGCGACATCATCCGGGTTGAAGATGATCGCCGTGTAGAAGTACGTGAAGAAGATGATGCCCGCCACATACAGCAGGTTGTACAGCGGCATGCCGACGTTCAACTGCTGCTGCAGGTTGTCGACCCACGGATACTTGAACGCGCTCGCAATGGTCGCCGGGAACGCGAGAATCGAGGAGGCGAAGATCACCGGAATCACGCCGCCCGTATTCACCTTCAACGGAATGTGCGTGCTCGAGCCGCCGTACATCCGTCGCCCGACCACCCGCTTCGCGTACTGGACGGTGACGCGCCGGTGCCCCCGCTCGACGAACACAATCGCCGCGACCACGAGCGCCATCAGGACGATGAGGAACAGGATGCGGATGAGGCCAATCTGACCGGTACGCATCTGGTCGAACGTCTGGAGAACCGCGCGCGGCAGGCCGACGACGATGCCGGCGTAGATGATGAGCGACATGCCGTTGCCGATGCCGCGCTCCGTGATCTGCTCGCCGAGCCACATCACGAAGCAGGTCCCCGTCGTGAGCGTGAGCACCGTCATGAAGCGGAAGCCCCACCCGGGGTTCAGCACGAGGTGAAAGCCGCCGGGCGCGGAATTCCGCTCCAGGAAAATCGCGATCCCGAGCGCCTGCACGACGCTCAAGCCGATCGTGCCGTAGCGGGTGTATTGCGTGATCTTTCTGCGCCCGAGCTCGCCTTCCTTCGACAGCTTCTCGAGGTACGGCCACACGACCGTGAGCAGCTGCAGGATGATCGACGCGCTGATGTACGGCATGATGCCGAGCGCGAAGACCGTGACGCGCGACAGGTTGCCGCCCGAGAACATGTCGTACAGGCCGAACATGCTGTTCTTCCCGAGCTGATCGGCAAACGCCGCGAGCGCGTGGAAGTCGACGCCGGGCGTCGGGATGTTGTGCCCGATCCGGTAGACGCCGAGCAGCCCGAGCGTGAAGAACACGCGCGTGCGCAGGTCGGAAACGGTGAAGATGTTTTTCAGGCTCTCCATAACTGCGATTCTCTATATCTGGTGATTGGAGGGTCGATCACCCAATTGCCTGCGTCGTGCCTCCGGCCGCCGCGATCTTCTCCGCGGCCTTCCCACTGAATTTGTGCGCGTGCACAGTGAGCGCCTTGCCGATCTCGCCGCGGCCGAGAACCTTGAGCGGCATGCGGCCCCGAGCGAGCAGACCGCGCTCGCGCAAAAGGTCCGGCGTCACCACCGTCCCCGCATCAAACGTCGTCCCGAGCGTGTCGAGATTGATGACGCTCGTACTCCACGCGGAACGGATTGTGGAACCCGCGCTTCGGCACGCGCCGGTGCAGCGGCATCTGGCCGCCTTCGAATCCACGCTTGTAGTGGAATCCCGAACGCGACTTCGCGCCCTTGTGGCCTCGACCGGCGGTTTTGCCGTTGCCGGATCCCTGTCCGCGGCCGATACGCTTCTTCGCGTGCGTCGCGCCGTGCGGCGGACGCAGATTATTGAGCGGCATAGCTATTCGACCTCAACCAAGTGGCGAACCTTGTGAATCATCCCACGCGCGGCGGGCGTGTCCTTCAACTCCACCGTATGGCGGATGCGGAGCAAGCCCATGCTGCGGACGACGGTCGCCTGCGTTCTGTTGAACCCTGTCGGGCTCTTCACGAGCGTCACCTTCACGGTGGCGCCTTTCGTGTCGGTTCGATGATTGGCCATAACGTCCGTTACGCGTGCGCGCGCGTCATCTCCGAAAGCTCTCTGCCGCGCAGCCGCGCGATGCTGACCGGATCCTTCAGTGAATCGAGTCCGGCGACCGTCGCGCGCACCACGTTGTGCGGGTTCGCGGAGCCGAGCGACTTCGTGAGTATGTTGGCGATCCCCGCGGCTTCCACGACCGCGCGCACCGCGCCGCCCGCGATGATCCCGGTGCCGTCGGGCGCCGGTTTCAGCAGCACGCTCCCGGCGCCGAAGTTGCCGACGATCCGGTGGGGAATCGTCGTGCCCTGGAGCGGCACGCGGATCAGATTCTTCTTCGCGGCTTCGATCGCCTTCTTGATCGCCGATGGCACTTCCTTCGCCTTGCCGATACCGAAGCCGACGACGCCCTGGCCGTCGCCGACGACAACCAGCGCGCTGAAGCTCAGATTCTTGCCGCCTTTGACGACCTTCGTCACGCGGTTGATCGAAACAACCGTGTCCTTGATGTCGAGTTGGCTCGCGTCGATCCGTTCACGTGTGCGCATTAGAACTCCAGGCCTGCTTTACGGGCCGCGTCGGCCACGGCGCGAATGCGCCCGTGATAGAGAAAGCCGCTGCGGTCGAACACGACGCGCTTGATGCCTTTTTCGATCGATCGCTCGGCGATCGCTTTGCCGATTGCTTCGGCGCCCTTCAGATTGCCACCGGCAATCCCTTTTGCGAACGCCCCCTTGATCTTGGGGTCCACGCTGGAGGCCGCGACGAGCGTCTGGCCGCTCAAGTCGTCGACGACCTGCGCGTAAATATGCGAGACGCTGCGGAACACGGTCAGGCGCGGACGTTCGCTCGTGCCCTGAATCCGCTTGCGCTGACGGAGCTGAATCCGGCGGCGCCGATCGTCTTTAGTTTTGATTTTCACTTCGCCCCCGTCTTTCCGGCCTTCTTCTTGAGCACTTCACCCGTGTAGCGAACGCCCTTCTGCTTGTACGGGTCCGGTTTCCGGAGGCGCCGGATGTTTGCGGCCACCTGTCCGACGAGCTGCCGGTCGACGCCGGTCACCGTGAGGTGCGTCTGCTTGTCGATCGCCACGTCGATTCCCTGCGGGATGTCGAAGACGACGGCGTGCGAATAGCCGAGCGCGAAAATCACCTGCTTGCCTTTGACCTCAGCGCGATAGCCGACGCCGACGATGTCGAGCTCCTTCTTGAAGCCGTCGGTCACTCCGGCTACGGCGTTGGCGATCAGGCTCCTCGCGAGACCGTGGAACTTGCCGAGCTCCGGGCTCTCCGTCGCGCACTTCGCGACGAGATGACCGTCGGCCAGCTCGAAGTTGATGCCGGCGGGATGCGCCTGGCGGAGCTTGCCTTTCGGCCCCTGGATATCGACCGCGCCGTCGACGACCTTGACGGTTACCCCTTTCGGGATCGCAATGGGCTTTTTTCCGATTCGAGACATATCGATTCCCGTTCAACGGCCACGCCGCGTCGGCAGCCCGCGGGCCGCCGCGCGAAGCCGTGGGCTACCAAATGTTACAGAGGACCTCGCCGCCGACGCCGGCTTTCACCGCCGCCCGGCCGGTCATGACGCCGCGCGACGTCGTCAGAATGCTCGTCCCTAATCCGGCGAGCACTTCCGGCACGTCTTCCTTGCCGAAGTACACCCGGCGCCCGGGACGGCTGATTCGCTCGATTCCCGTGATCAGACGTTCGCCGTGCGGCCCGTACTTGAGAAAGAGCCGGAGCGTCTTGGTCAGCGCCGTCGTATGCCCGTTGCCATTCCCGCCGGCCGCGGCGTCATCGAGCAGCTTGAAGCCCTGGATGTAGCCCTCGTCGAGCAGGATCTGCGCGATGTCGGCCTTCAGCCGCGACGCCGGCATGTCGACGCGCGTATGTTTCGCGCTCACCGCATTGCGAATCCGCGTGAGCATGTCCGCGATTGGATCTGTCATCTATTACTCTCTCGCGGGGCCCCACCCCCGCTCGTTAACGCCTTCGCGCCGCTGCGCTCGGCGTATCTAGAACAGAACGTCATTGGCGGGGCGCCGCTTCGCGCTTCGCGCTCGCTCGGCAACCGGCGCCTTCGCGTCGCTCGGCCGTCCCACCACGTCTTTCACCAGCTGCTCTTGGTGACGCCCGTGACGTCGCCCTCGAGCGCGAGCTTGCGGAAGCACAAGCGGCACAACCCGAACTTCCGCATGTAAGCCCGCGGCCGGCCACACAGGTGACACCGGTTGCGCAGCCGAATCTTGAATTTCGGCTTCTTCTGTTCCTTCGCGATCTTGGCGGTCGTGGCCATATCTACTTTTGCCTTCTGCCTTCTACTTTTGCCTTCTAGCCTTTTGCCTTTTGCCTTCGTCAGCTCTGCCTGAACGGCATGCCGATGAACTGCAGCAGCTTGCGCGCCTCTTCGTCGGTCTTGGCCGTGGTGACGACCGACACGTTCATGCCGCGCGCCTTGTCGACCTTCATGTAATCGATTTCCGGAAAGAGCAGCTGATCGCGCAGACCGAGCGTGTAGTTGCCGCGGCCGTCGAATCCTTTCGGCGACACGCCCTTGAAGTCGCGGACGCGCGGCAGGGCGATGCTCACCAGGCGGTCGAGGAACTCCCACATCCGCTCGCCGCGGAGCGTCACCATCGTGGCGATCGGCATCCCTTTGCGGACCTTGAAGGCGGCGATCGATTTCTTCGCGCGGCGCGTCACCGGCTTCTGGCCCGTGATGCGCGCGACTTCGTCGGCGCCCGTGTCGATGATCTTGGCGTTCGACGTCGCTTCGCCGAGGCCCATGTTCACGACGACCTTGTGGATCTTCGGAACGGCCATGACGTTCTTGTAGCCGAACTCCTTCTGGAGCGCCGGCACGACGTCCTTCTGATACTTGTCCTTCAACCGGTTCATTTGTCGACGACCCCCTCGCACTTGCGGCAGATCCGGACCTTGCGGCCGTCGCCGAGAATCTTGTGGCCGACGCGCGTCTGCACGCCGCACTCGGGGCAGACGAGCTGCACGTTCGACGCGTGCAGCGACGCCTCGCGCTCGACGATGCCGCCCTTGACGTTCTTGCCCGGGTTCGGCTTCGTGTGGCGCTTGATCATGTTCACGCCTTCGACGATGAGCCGGAGCTTGCCTTTATCCGCGCTCTTGGCCGGCAGGACCTTCAGCACGCGGCCGCGCTTGCCGCGGTCCTTGCCCGCGATCACGAGCACGTTGTCGTTGCGACGGATCGGAGTAGCCAATCGAGACATGACTTACAGAACCTCTGGCGCGAGCGAAATAATCTTCATGAAGCGGCGCTCGCGCAGCTCGCGCGCCACGGGACCGAACACGCGCGTGCCGATCGGCTCGCCTTGATCGTTGATGAGCACGGCGGCATTTCGATCGAACCGGATGTAGCTGCCGTCGCGGCGGCGCTGCTCCTTCACGGTCCGCACGATGACCGCCTTGACGACCTGGCCCTTTTTCACGTTGCTCTCGGGCGTCGCTTCCTTCACCGACGCGGTGACGATGTCGCCCAGTCGCGCGTAGCGTCCGGTCGACCCGCCAATCGGATTGATGACCGCGATCTTGCGCGCGCCGGAATTGTCGGCGACGTCGAGAATCGATCGCATCTGAATCATGGTTGCTCTCCGTCGGAGTCGGCGGCCTTCCCGCCTCTCCTGGCCCTCTATACCGTGACCGCCTGCCGGACGACGCGCTTCAGCGCCCAGCGTTTCCGCCGGCTCTGCGGCCGCGTTTCGACGATTGCCACCATGTCGCCGAGGCTTCGCGTCGTTGTTCTCGTCGTGCACCATGAACTTCGACGTGCGCCGCTCGGTCTTGCCGTACAGTCCGTGGCGCACCTGCCACTCGACAGCCACGACGATGCTCTTCTGCATCTTGTTGCTGACGACGACGCCGACCTTTTCAGATTTTTGGCTCATAGATTTCTTTGTCCGCCTACCCGGCGCTCTTCTGTCGCATCACCGTCTTCACGCGCGCGAGATCGCGGCGCACCGTGCGAATCTTCTCCGGAGTCTCGAGCTGACCCATCGACTTCTGGATCCGCATGCGAAACAGCTGATCGGTCAGCTCGCGCTCGCGCACGCCGAGCTCGTCGGCGGCGAGATCGCGCAGTTCGGCGGCCTTCATAGCATCTTCTCCTGCGCGAAGCGGGTCGCGAACTTCGTCAGAATCGGCAGCTTCGCGGCGGCGAGCTTCATCGCCTCACGCGCTTCCTTCTCCGTCACGCCCTCCATCTCGAACAGCACGCGGCCGGGCCGGACGACGCAGACCCACTGCTCGGGCGCGCCTTTGCCTTTGCCCATGCGCGTTTCCTGCGGCTTCTTCGTGATCGGCTTGTCGGGAAACACGCGCACCCAGATTTTTCCGCCGCGCTCGATGAAGCGCGTCATCGCCACGCGCGCCGCTTCGATCTGCCGATCGGTCAGCCAGCACGGCTCGAGCGCCTTCAACCCGTAATCGCCAAACGACACGTCGGACCCGCGCCACGCCTTGCCGGCCATGCGCCCGCGCTGTTGCTTGCGATACTTCACTTTCTTCGGCATCAACATGGCGAGAATACCTGTCTACTTTTCTTGACTTTCTCGCGGGGCCCCACCCCCGCTCGGTGCCGTCGCTTACGCTCCGGATCGTGATTCGGCGGACGATCTGCTCAGTTGCGCGACTCATGCTTTACGGTCTCGCTCCCTGCGGCCGTCTGCGGCGCACGCTCTCTGTATTCCTCTTCACGCCCGCGCTGCGGCACCAGGCGCTCGCCCTTGTAGAGCCACACCTTGATGCCGATCTGGCCGTAGGTCGTGTTGGCTTCGGCGAAGCCGTAGTCGATGTCCGCGCGCAGCGTCTGCAGCGGCAGCTGGCCGTGCAGATACCACTCGGACCGCGCGATTTCCGCGCCGTTCAACCGGCCGGACACGCGCACCTTGATCCCGCGCGCGCCGAAACGCAGCGCCGACTCGACCGCCTTGCGCATCGCGCGGCGGAACGCGACGCGCTTTTCGAGCTGCATCGCGACCGATTCGGAGATGAGCTGCGCGTCGAGCTCCGGCTTCTGGATCTCCTGGATGTTGATGAAGACCTCGCGGCTCGTCCGCTTCTGGATCTCCTGCTTCAACTTGTCGACCTCGGTCCCTTTGCGGCCGATGATGATGCCCGGCCGCGAGGTGTAGATGTCGATCTTCAGCTTGTTCGCCGCGCGCTCGGTCTCGATTTTCGAGACGCCGGCGTGCGCGAAGCGCTTCTTCAGGTTCTGCGCGCAGCGCGAGGTCCTCGTGCAGCAGCTTCGCGTAGTCGCGATCCGAATACCAGCGCGACCGCCACGTCTTGTTGAACCCGAGGCGGAATCCAAACGGGTGAACCTTCTGACCCACGGAAACTCCTTCTATTCGGTCGATTTCTTGCCGGCCGCCTTCGAGCGCGCGGCTGGCGGATTTCTTCGTCCGGCTGCCGCTCGCGGCTGGCGCGGCGCGCGCGCTTTCTTCGCCCCGCCCGTCGACGCGACCGCGACGACTTTTTCCGGCCGCTCCGACGACCTGCGACGGTGAGGTGCGCCGTCCGCTTCAGCACGCGGAACGCGCGCCCCATCGGCGCCGGCCGCACGCGTTTCTGCGACGGCCCCTGATTGGCGTAGCACGCCGAGACGAACAGCCGGTCGACGTCGCCGCTGAAGCCGTCCTTGTTCTGCGCGTTCGCAATCGCCGACCGCAGCACCTTGGCGACGTCGTCGGCAATCGCCTTGCGCGTGTACTTGCAGCGTCGCCAGCGCGCGGTTGACGTCCTTGCCGCGAATGAGCCCGAGCACCAGTCCGGCTTTCTGCGCCGAGGTGCGCACGTAGCGAGCGGTCGCCTGCGCCTCAATCATGACTAGCTCCCCGCGCCGGCCGGCTTCGCCGCGCCTGCGCCGCGCGCCGGCCACCAGGTGCGCCCGGTCGCGCCGGCCACGGCGGCCGCCTTTTCGGCGACCTTCGTCGTGTGCCCTTTGAACAATCGCGTCGGCGCGAACTCGCCGAGCTTGTGGCCGACCATGTTCTCGGTGACGTACACGGGGATGAACTTCTTCCCGTTGTGCACGGCGAGCGTGTGTCCGACCATCTCGGGAATCACGGTCGAACGGCGCGACCACGTCTTGATGACTTTCTTGTCGGCCCCGCGATTCATCACCTCGATCTTCTCGAGGAGGTGCGTGTCGACGAACGGACCTTTTTTTAGTGAGCGTCCCATTATCTCACCAGATCTTCTGTCTCCGCTGAACGATCAGACTGGTCGGTCGACTTCCTGTTGCGCGTCTTGTAGCCCTTCGTCGGCAGGCCCCACGGCGACACCGGGTGGCGGCCGCCCGAGGTCTTGCCCTCACCGCCGCCGAGCGGATGATCGACCGGGTTCATCGCCACGCCGCGGACGTGCGGCCGCTTGCCGAGCCAGCGGCTGCGGCCGGCTTTGCCGATCGACACGTTCTCGTGGTCGATGTTGCCGACCTGACCGATCGTCGCGAAGCACTCGATGAATGATCTTGCGAATTTCGCTCGACGGCATTTTCACCGACGCGTATTCGCCTTCCTTGGCGACGAGCTGCACCGACGATCCGGCGCTGCGCGCAATCTGGCCGCCGCGGCCCGGCCTCAGCTCGACGTTGTGCAGCTGGCGTGCCGAGCGGAATGTTCTTCAGCGGCAGCGAATTGCCCGGCAGGATGTCGACGTTCTGGCCGGCGACGATCGTGTCGCCGACCTTCAAGCCGACCGGCTGCAGGATGTACCGCTTCTCGCCATCCGCGTAGGTCAGCAGCGCGATCCGCGCCGAGCGGTTCGGGTCGTACTCGATCGTCGAGACCTTCGCCGGAATGTCGCGCTTGTCGCGCTTGAAATCGATGATGCGGTACATCCGCTTGTGGCCGCCGCCGCGCCACCAGGACGTGAGCGTTGCCCTGGTTGTTGCGGCCGCCCGAGCGGTGCAGCGGCTCGACGAGCGGCTTGTGCGGCTCCTGCGTCGTGATCTCGTCGAACACCTGCACGGTCTGAAACCGCGTGCCGGGCGACGTCGGGTTGAATTTGCGAATAGGCATGTGCCGCTACGCTCCTTCCAGGAATTCCGGCATCTTCTCGCCTTCGCGCAGCTTCACGTACGCCTTCTTCCAGTCCGACCGGCGGCCGGCGATAGCGTCCCTGCCGCTTCACCTTGCCGTGAACGAGCGCGGTCCGGATGCTGTCGACCTTCGCGCCGAGCAGCTGCTCGATCGCGTGCTTGATTTCGATCTTGTTCGCGCCGGGGGCCACCTGAAACACGATCGTCCGCCCGTCCTCGCGGAGGATCGACGTCTTCTCGGTGATCAGCGGCCGGCGGATGACATCTGTGAGTTTCATGGCTACGACAGCGCCTCCTGCAGCTTTTCGAGCGCGCCGCGCGTGGCGACGACGCGACCTGGCATCGGCGACTTCGCGCGCCGTCAGCCGCGCGCTCGCGACGAGCGAACGCTCCGGCATGTTGCGCACCGATCGCGACAGCTTCTCGTCGACGCTCACGTCCACGAGCACCGCCTTGCCGATCGACGCCGAGGCGCTTCAGCATCTCGGCTGCCGCCCTCGTCTTGATCTCGGCTGCCGACAGCTCGTCGACGACGACCAGCGCGCCGTTCTGCATCTTCTCGGCCAGCGCCGCGCGCAGCGCGCCGAGCTCGCACTTTCTTCGGCAGCGGGAAGTCGTAGCTGCGCGGCTGCGGTCCGAAGACCGTGCCGCCTTTGCGCCACAGCGGATTTCGGATTTCGATCCGACGCGCGCGCGGCCGGTGCCCTTCTGCCGCCACGGCTTCTTGCCGCTGCCGCTGACGTGCGCGCGGTTCTTCGTCTGGTGCGTGCCGCGGCGTTCGGCCGCGTTCGCGTGCACGACCGACGTCCAAATCAGGTCGGTCTTCACCCGCCCGCCGAACACATCGTCGCGGACGTCGACGCTGCCGACTCTTCTCGTTCTGTGCGTTCACGACATCGAGCTGCATGGCTACTTCTTGCCCTTCTTCGGCTTCTCGACCTGCGCGACCTTGATCTTCTTGGCGGTGACCGCCTTGCGCACGATGACGTAGCTGCGTCGGCGCGCCCGGGATGCCGCCTTCGACAATCGAGCAGGTGGTTCTCCGGATCGACGCGCAGCACTTTCAGGTTGTGCACCGTCACCCGGCCGCCGCCCATCCGTCCCGCCGCCCGCATGCCCTTGACGACGCGCGAAGGAAACGATGACGCGCCGATCGAACCCGGCGCGCGATGGAACATCGAGCCGTGCGTCGCCGCGCCGCCGGCGAAATGATGCCGCCGCACGACGCCCTGAAAGCCTTTGCCGCGGCCGGTGCCGACGACGTCGACGCGTTCGCCGTCGGCGAAAATCGACGCGAGCACCTGGTCGCCGACTTTCGGCACCGTCACCGCCCGAGGCCACCTTCACCTCGCGCCGCATCGCGGGTCGCCGGCACGTTGGCCTTCTTGAAATGGCCCGCCGTCGGCTTGTTCGCCTTGATCGGCCGCTCCTCGACGAGCCCGAGCTGCATCGCTTCGTAGCCGTCGGTCTGCGCCGTCTTGGCCTGCACGACCACGCACGGACCGGCCTTGATGACGGTCGCCGGATGGACCGTGCCATCGGCGTCGAACACCTGCGTCATGCCGACTTTTCTGCCGATGATTCCTGTGACCATTTATTAATCTCTCGCGGGGCCCCACCCCCGCTCGCTGCCGTCGCTTACGCTCCGGATCGTGGCTCGCGGCGACGATCTGCTTGGGGACCCGTCCCGCCCTATTTGTGCTCTTTCCCGAACGCCTTGATCTCCACGTCGACGCCGGCCGGCAAATCCAGCTTCATCAGCGCGTCGACCGTCTGCGGCGTCGGCTCGAAGATGTCGATGAGCCGCTTGTGCGTGCGGATCTCGAACTGCTCGCGGCTCTTCTTGTCTACGTGCGGCGAGCGGAGCACGGTCCACTTGTTCTTCGCCGTCGGCAGCGGAATCGGGCCCGCGAGCCGCGCGCCGGTGCGCTTCGCGGTGTCGACGATCTCGGTCGTCGACTGATCGAGAACGCGGTAGTCGTACGCCTTGAGGCGGATGCGTATCTTGTCGCTGAATGCTGTTGCCATGTACAGCCTGTCGTCTCTCAGACTTCCGGCGTCGGGCTTCGAGCTCGCAGAGCACGGTGACTGCAGCCCGCGAGCCAGCGAGCCCGTTGTCACTTCCCCTGCATCCTTGCGACGACTTCTTCGCTGACGTTCTGCGGCGCCTGCTCGTAGCGATCGAAATGCATCGAATACGTCGCGCGGCCCTGCGTCCGCGAACGGAGGTCGGTCGCGTAGCCGAACATTTCCGACAGCGGCACCCGCGCCGAAATGATCTGCGTGCCGCCCCGATCTTCCTGCGACTGAATCTGGCCGCGACGGCTGGACAGGTTGCCCATCACGTCGCCCATGTGTTCCTTCGGCACGACGACTTCGACGCGCATCACCGGCTCGAGCAGCACGGGCCGCGCTTTTTTCGCCGCATCCTGGAACGCCATCGACCCGGCGATCTTGAACGCCATCTCCGAGCTGTCCACGTCGTGGTACATCCCCGTCGTACAGCTCGACGCGCACATCGTCGATCGGGTAGCCGGCGAGGACGCCGCGCGTGAGCGCTTCCTTGATGCCCTCGTCGATCGGCTTGATGAACTCCTTTGGAATGACGCCGCCGGTGATCTCGTTCTCGAAGACGTAGCCGGTGCCCGGCTCGGCGGGGTACACGTGGATCTTCACGTTGCCGTACTGGCCGCGGCCGCCGGTCTGCTTCGCGTACTTCATCGCTCCGTCGGCCGGGCGGGTCAGTGTTTCCTTGTAGGCCACCTGCGGCTTGCCGACGGTCGCCTCGACGCTGAACTCGCGCTTCAGGCGGTCGACGATGATCTCGAGGTGCAGCTCGCCCATGCCGGCGATGATCGACCTGGCCGGTCTGCACGTCGGTCTGCACGTGGAAAGTCGGATCCTCGGCCATCAGCTTCTGCAGGCCGACGCCGAGCTTCTCCTGGTCGGACTTGGTCTTCGGCTCGATCGCCAGCGAGATGACCGGCTTCGGGAAATCCATCGACTCGAGCACGATCGCGTGCTTCTCGTCGCACAGCGTGTCGCCGGTGGACACGCTCTTCAGGCCGACCGCGGCCGCGATGTCGCCCTGCGTACACTTCCTTGATTTCCTCGCGCTTGTTCGCGTGCATCTTCAGCAGGCGGCCGATGCGCTCGGTGCGCTGCTTGGTCGAGTTGTAGACCGCTGAACCCGCAGTCAGCACGCCCGAGTACACGCGGAAGAACGCGAGCTGGCCGACGAACGGGTCGGTCATGATCTTGAACGCCAGCGCGGAAAACGGCGCGTCGTCGGCTGCCGGCCGCTCGATAAGCGTCTCTTCCGACTTGGTCGGGATCGAGTCCGGCGATCGCCGGCACGTCGAGCGGCGAGGGCAGAAAGTCGACGACCGCGTCGAGCAGCGGCTGCACGCCCTTGTTCTTGAACGCGGATCCGCAGATGACCGGCACGAAGGCCGCTTCGCCCTTCGTGCGCACGGAACTGTTCACGCGCTTCCGCAGCGCCGCCTTGATTTCGTCTTCGGTGATCTCCTCGCCGTGGAGATATTTCTCGAGCACCTTGTCGTCCGCCTCGCTGACCTTTTCGATCAGCTGCTCGCGATAGTGCTTCGCCTCTTCCAGCATGTCGGCCGGAATCTCGCCGACGATGTAGTCGGCGCCCATGGTTTCGTCCTTGTAGGTGATCGACTTCATCTTGATGAGGTCGACGACGCCGACGAACTTGTCTTCCGAGCCGATCGGCAGCTGAATGGCGACGGGATTGGCTTCGAGCTTCGTGATGATCTGATCGAAGGTGCGCTTGAAGTCGGCGCCGATTCTGTCCATCTTGTTGACGAAGCAGATGCGCGGGACGCGGTACTTGTCGGCCTGGCGCCAGACGGTCTCCGACTGGGGCTCGACGCCGGCGACCGAGTCGAACACGGCGACGGCGCCGTCGAGGACGCGCAGCGAGCGCTCCACTTCGGCCGTGAAGTCGACGTGGCCCGGCGTGTCGATGATGTTGATGCGGTGATCGCGCCAGAAGCAGGTCGTCGCGGCCGAGGTGATCGTGATGCCGCGCTCCTGTTCCTGCTCCATCCAGTCCATGACGGCGGTGCCTTCGTGGACTTCACCGATCTTGTACGTAATCCCGGTGTAGAACAGGATCCGTTCCGTGGTGGTGGTCTTCCCGGCATCGATGTGGGCCATGATGCCGATGTTCCGCGTTTTGCTAAAGGCGACTGCCTGGCCATTGCTGTTTACTTTCTCGTGGGCTGGTCATTGTCGTGGGGCCACCCCCGACTCGATTCGCGAGCCTCACGCCCGGATCCGTGCTAGTCGATCGATCCAGGTCGTGCGCTTACCAGCGATAGTGCGCAAACGCCTTGTTCGCTTCGGCCATCCGGTGCGTGTCTTCGCGCTTCTTCACGGCGCCGCCGCGAAGGTTCGAGGCGTCGAGAAATTCGTTCGCGAGCTTCTCCTGCATCGTCTTGCCGTCGCCGCGCGCGCGCGCGTAGCCGACCAGCCAGCGGATGCTCAGCGAGAGCCGGCGGTTCGGATTCACTTCGACCGGCACCTGATAGTTCGAGCCGCCGACGCGGCGCGACTTCACTTCGAGGCTCGGCTTGACGTTGTCGATCGCCTTCTTGAAGACCTTGAGCGGATCGTCGCTCGTCTTCTCCTTGATGATGTCGAAGCTCTTGTACATGATCCGCTCGGCCGTGCTGCGCTTGCCGTCGCTCATCACGCAGTTGATGAACTTGCTGACGAGCGCGCTCTGATAGAGCGGGTCCGCCGGAATGTCGCGCTTGGGAATCTCTCGTCTACGAGGCATGTCTGAATTTCGCCTTTATGCCTTTTGCCTTTTGCCTTTGCCTTGACTTATGCCTTCTTCGGTCTCTTCGCGCCGTACTTCGATCGCCCCTGCATGCGGCCCTGGACGCCGACGGCGTCGAGCGTGCCGCGCACGACGTGGTAACGGACGCCCGGGAGATCCTTGACGCGGCCGCCGCGAATGAGCACGAGCGAGTGCTCCTGCAGGTTGTGGCCGACGCCCGGAATGTAGGTCGTCACCTCGATGCCGTTCGTCAGGCGGACGCGCGCCACCTTGCGAAGCGCGGAGTTCGGCTTCTTCGGCGTCTGCGTGAAGACGCGGACGCACACGCCGCGCTTCTGCGGGCTGTTCTGCAGCGCCGGGCTCTTCGTCTTGCTGACGATTTTCTTGCGGCCGGCGCGGACGAGCTGACTGATAGTCGGCATCTGAAAACGTCTCAGTTGATGCGCAAGCCGAAGCCAGTCTCAGCCGTGGAGGAGCCACGTCTCAGACAGCGGCTTCAAACTTGAACCGCTCAAGTTTGTTTCAGGCCTAGAAGCCACAAGGGCTTGGCGCCTGAAAACCGGTTACCCCTACTCGTTGATGATTCGCGACGGACTTCCCGAAGGCCGGGTGCGCTTTCGTTAAAGCGCGTCCTGCTGCGTGTTGCCCATGCCGCCGGCCGTCTCAGTCTTTCGAGCGGCCACTCAGCGGCACCTTCCAGGGCAGTTCGAAGCTAGATAGGGTGTCCTAGCCTCAATAGAACCTGACGAATATAGCACGGGCTCCTGGGGTTCGCAACTCTCGAGCCAGTGCGGCGAAGGTTGGGGCTAGGGTTTGGTCGTCAGGGCTCTGCGCGGGCGCTTGGGCTGCCGGCGCGGCAGCTGGCTGCCGACCCGGGCGGCTGCGGGGTGAAGCCGACGCGCTTGAGGAGCGCCTCGAATGCGGCCTTGTCCACCGCCTTCGCATACGCCTCTTCGGGCGCGACGAGCTTCTTGGTCACCAGATCCATCAGCGCGTCGTTCAGCGTCACCATGCCCGATGGCCTTGCCGACCTGCATCATCGACGGGATCTGGAAGGTCTTGGCCTCGCGGATCAGGTTGCTGACCGCCGGCGTGACGATCAGCACTTCGAGCGCCGCGACGCGGCCGCCGCCGATCTTCCGGCAGAGCGTCTGCGCGATGACGCCGCGCAGCGACTCCGACAGCATGACGCGGATCTGCGCCTGCCGATCGGCCGGAAACTGATCGATGACGCGGTCGACGGTCGACGCCGCCGTCGTCGTGTGCAGCGTGCCGAACACGAGGTGGCCGGTTTCGGCCGTCTCGATCGCGATCGCCACGGTCTCGAGATCGCGCATCTCGCCGACCAGGACGATGTCCGGGTCCTCGCGCAGCGCGGCGCGCAGCGCGTCCTTGAACGAGTCGGTGTGCGTGTGCACCTCGCGCTGGTTGATCAGGCACTTCTTGTTCTCGTGCACGAACTCGATCGGATCCTCGATCGTGATGATGTGATCGTGCCGCGTTCCGGTTGATGTAGTCGATCATCGCGCAGAGCGTCGTCGACTTGCCCGAGCCGGTCGGGCCGGTGACGAGGACGAGCCCCTTGCTGCAGGCTGCACAGCTGCAGGATGTGCCGGCGACAGCCCGAGCTGCTCGGCCGTCAGGATCTTGGTCGGGATGACGCGGAAGACGCGCGCCGCGGCCCTTGCGATCCATGAACATGTTCGCGCGGAAGCGCGCCAGGCCGGGAATCTCGTAGGCGAAGTCGGTGTCGTGGCGCTCGGCGAACTCCTGGCGGTTCTTCTCCGGCATGATCGGATCGAGCAGGCGGATCGACCGCATCGCCATCGAGCGGCGGCGCGGCCGTGATCGAGCGGCTGCATGCCGCCGTCCTTCCGGACGATCGGCGGCATGCCGACCGACAGGTGCAGGTCCGAGGCGCCCGCCTCGCACATCAAGTGGAACAGGGCGTCAATCTCGCGCATCATGCTTCGTTCGTCTCCCGGAGCTCTACGATGTGGGCCGTGTTGACGATAAATGTCGCGACCGGCGTCTCGACGTAGTGAAACACCTGAGGGGCGCGCGCGTAGTCGCTCAGGCGGTCGCGCCCGGTTGGCTGATACACCCGGACGCATCCTTCGATCGCGCGGCCGTTGGACAAGAGCATCCGGACGGCGCGTTCCGTGGCGACGGCGTATCCCGGTTCGAGCTGAGCCTCGCTGGCGCTCGCCGCGAGCAGCGTGACCAAAATAATGTGTGAGCGGTTGTACAGCACGGTCTCGGCCGGCCGGCCGCCACTCAGTTCGAACGGAAAGAAGCCGGCTTCGGCGTTCAGCAGGTCGCCCACCCGTTCAGGAGCGTGCGTCGCGCTCGATGCCGCGAGGAAAAAGCATCCACGGACGCTCGAACCGGTCGCCAGGGTCAATTCGGCTTCGGTGCGGCGCTTCTCAATACGAAGTTCTGACACGTCAGTCGAACATATCGGCGCGAATGGCCGAAACGTCCAGCCCGATATATATTCAGGTCGGGAGGCTCGATGGGTTTCACGCCTACGGAAACAATCTGGTTCAACGGCGCGCTCGTGCCCTGGGGCGACGCAAAAGTGCATGTGCTGGCGCATGGGCTCCATTACGGCACCGGCGTGTTCGAAGGGATGCGCTGCTATCTCACGTCCGACGGCCCGGCGGTCTTCCGTCTGGACGCGCACCTCGAGCGCTTCTATCAGTCGGCCGCGCGTCTACGAGTTGCCGATCCCGTATTCGATCGACCAGCTCTCCGACGCGACGCTCGAGCTGATTCGCGCGAACAAGATGGAGAACGCCTACCTGCGGCCGATCGCCTTTTTTGACGCGGGCACGCTCGCGGTGTGGACGAAAGAGTGCCCGGTCACCGTGGCGATCGCCGGATTTCCGACCACGAAGTATCTGGCGAACGCCGACGCCGGGGTCCGCGTGACGATCTCGTCGATCCGGAAGTACCCGTCGAATGCGATTCCCGCGAGCGCGAAGGCCTGCGGGCAGTACATCAACTCGGCGCGGGCGGTGCAGGAAGCCCAGCGCAAAGGGTTCGATGAGGCGATTCTGCTCAATCAGCGCGGCGAGGTCAGCGAAGGCTCCGGCGAAAACATCTTCGTCGTGAAAAACGGCGCGATCGTCACGAACGACTCCTCCGCGGACATTCTGATGGGGGTCACGCGCGACACGATGCTGCAGCTGGCGAAGGACCTCGGCATCAGGACCGAAGTGCGAGCGGTCACCGTCGACGACTTGATGACGGCCGACGAGCTCTTCTTCTCAGGCACCGCGGTCGAAGTCACCGCCATCCGCGAAATCGATGGGCACGTCGTCAGCGGCGGCAAACCGGGCGCCGTGACGCTGCGCATTCAGCAGACGTTCGAGGCGGCCGTCCGCGGACAGCGCCCCGAATATCGAAAGTGGCTGGCGTTTGCGCGCCAGGCCGTCTCGCACGTGTAGACTGAGGCCCACATGAAACGCATCGCTTCGATCGTCGTCTTCGCGGCCGCTGTCGCGGCAGGCACAGTCTTTGCGCAGACAGCCGCCGCCCCCCAGGGCGGCGGACGGGGAGTGACGGGGACGGTCACCGTGGCGCCGCCGCCGCCGATGACCAACCTTCAGGTGTTTCCGAAGGACACACCGCGCCCGCAGGTCGTCGCGGCGATGCAGCAGTTCACGCAGGCGCTCGGCGTGCGCTGCGAGTACTGTCACGTCGACGATCCCGCCACGAAAGTCGACATGGCGTCGGATGAAAAGCAGACGAAGAAGACCGCGCGCGCAATGATGTTGATGTCGCGCGACATCAACATGAAAATTCCCGAGGCGACCGGCAAGTCGGCCGACGCCGCTACGCGCGTCGGCTGCATGACGTGCCACCGCGGCGTCGCGATTCCGAAACAGCTCGCCGACATCCTCGCCGACACGACGGCCACCAAAGGCACGCCAGCGGCGATCGCCGAGTACAAGGATTTGCGCGGCCGCTATTACGGCGGGATGGCGTACGACTTCAGCGAAAACGGGCTGCTCAACCTGGTGCAGCGGCCGAACGTGAAAACCGAGGACGCGATCGCGTGGCTGCAGCTGAATCTCGAGTACTACCCGAAATCGGCCCGCACGTATCTGGTGATGTCTCTTATCCACCAGCGCGCCAACGACCACGATGCTGCGGTGAAGGACGTCGAGAAAGCGATCGAGCTCGATCCGGCCAATCCTCAGGCGAAGCAGGCGCTCCAGAGACTGAAAGCCGGTGTCTGACGCCTACTTGCGGCGCGCCAGATAATTCGAGACGCCGTTCATCTCGGCGTCGGTCAGCTTGCCGCCGAACGCCGGCATATCCGAATCGGGATTGACCGCGGCGGGGTTGGTGATCCACTTCACCAGCCACGCCGCATCGTGCTTCTTCCCCTCGTGCGTCAGTTCCGGACCTTCCTTGCCGCCGTCGCCGTCAATCACGTGGCATGTGATGCACCGCGTGGCGAACACGTCCATGCCGATGCGCTCGTCGCCGCTGACCCGCGGCGCGGGTGCGCCTTCGCGCACCTTCTGCACCCACGCGATCACGGCGCGCGTCTCCTGATTTTTGAGACCCTCGGCCGGCGCGGGCGCGAAGCCCCGGCGCGATCATGTCGGGATCGGCGACGTGACCGGTGATCCACTGCACGTCCCGATTGATCCGGCCGCGCGTCAGATCCGGGCCTGATCCACCGCTCGTGTGGCACCGCACGCATTTCTCGCTCGAGGCGATGTCGAGGCCGGCGACCGCGCGCGGGCTCCACGCGGCCAAATCGCGCTCGACCGGCGTGTCGCGGAACCCCAGCCACGTCAGCGTGCTGACCCCGACGACGATGAGGGTGACGATGGCCGACACGCGAGGACGGGCGCGCGGATCGCGCTCGGGACGGTTATCGAGGAACGGAAGCAGGAACAGCAGCGCGATGACGAGCGTCGGTATCCCGATCGCGCCGACCGGCTCGAGCTTGCCCGGAAAATATTTCAGCAACTGAAACAGGCCGAGGAAGTACCACTCAGGTCGCGGCACGTACAGACGCGTCCGAAGGATCCGCCATCGCCATCAGCGGCGCTTTTTCGAACGCGGCCAGCGAGAACAGCAGCGCGAACACGCCCGCGATCACGATCGTGTCCTTCACCGCGTGGACCGGATAGAACGGGCTCGTCGGCAGCGGCCGCGGGTTGAAATGGCCGGCGATGCCGTGTCGACGCATCAGGTACAGGTGGATGACGACGAACAGCAGGACGCCGACCGGCAGCAGGATGACGTGCGTCGCGTACCAGCGCGACAAGGTCAGCGCGCCGATATCGGGGCCGCCGCGCATGATGTTCGCGATGTAAGGCCCGACGAGCGGCGTGCTCTTGGCGATGTTGATGGTGACAACGGTCGCCCAGTACCGCGCGCTGATCCCACGGGAGCAGATAGCCGGTCAGGCCGAATGCGAGCACGAGCAACAGCAGCACGATGCCGGTCGCCCACGTGACTTCCCGCGGACTTTTGTACGCGCCGAAAAACAGCACGCGCAACAGATGCAGCACCGCGAAGATCACGATGAAACTGGCGCCGAAAAAATGCAGCCCCCGCAGCATGCTGCCGAACTTGAGCTGCGTCATGATGAAACGCAGGCTCTCGTACGCGTACGCCGGCATCGGCACGTAGTACATCGTCAGCGTGACGCCGGTGACGAATTGCAGCGCCAGCAGAAACAGCAGCACGCTGCCGAGCGTGAAGAACCAGTTCACGTCACCCGGAACGGGTTCGTCGAGAACGCGCCGCAGGCCCGCGCGATATCCGGTGCGATCGTTGAGCCAGTCGCCGAAGGACATCAGAGTTGGACGAAGACGTTCGAATTGTCGACGCGAGCGGCGATTTCAGGGAGCGGGCGCGGCGGCGGTCCGGAGACGTTGCGGCCGTCCGGGCGTGAACACGCCACCATGGCAAGGGCACTTGATCAACTTGCTCTGGGCATCGTAGCTGACGCGGCACCCAAGATGGGTACAGGTCGATGAGAGCGCGTGCAAGTCGCCCGACTCGGACTTGATGAGAAATACCACCTGCTGATCGACGGCTTCGTAGTATCCGTCCTGCCGCGTGACGCGGACGGTGACCGGCGTGGGCACGCCGACTTCGAGGTCCCGCAGGCGTCCCGCCGGCACCCAGTTGTCCTTGCGATGGGCGAACGCCGGCGACAGCGCCGCGCCGCCGACGATGACAGCCACCACCGATGAAATCGCCGTGGCGATGACGCCGATGATTCCGCGGAGCCAGGCGCGGCGGGTCACTTCCGCAGCAGTCAGCGGAGCCTCGGAACTCGAAGAATTCATGGATGCGGGAGCCTGTTGCGTGATTTGAGACTTGATCGCATTATAGCGACCGGTTCACGACTAAATTGTGTCCGAATGTAACTGGACAAGGAGTCTGCCCATGCACCGCCTGCTGACCACGCTCCCGGTGATTGCGCTCTCGGCGGCGACCGCCTTCGCGCAAACGCCTGCGGGCAAGCCAGCCGCCGCAACCGCGAAGAAGATGACCGCGCCGACGAAGAAGGAGCCGCTCGTCGAATTCGAAATGATGACGTGGCCCGAAGTGCGGGACGCCCTGGCGGCGGGCAAAACCACGGCCCTCGTCTACACGGGCGGCACCGAACAGCGCGGTCCCCAGAACGTCAACGGCGGCCACACGCTGATGGGCCGCGCCATCGTGAAAACGATCGCGCTGCGGCTCGGCAACGCGATCGCGATGCCCGTGCTGCCGTACACGCCGAACAACGCGAGCGCCGCAACTGCCCGGAACGATCGGGCTCACCCCCGAGCTTCTCGGCGCGGTTCTCGAGCGCGTCGTCGAACAGTCGATGACGACCGGCTTCAAGAACGTGGTCATCATGGGAGACCACGGCGGCGGCCAGCCTGCAACCTACCAGGAAGTCGCGAAGAAAATGGACGAGAAGTACGCGCCCGAAGGCAAGCACGTCTTCTTCTGCGATCGCGTATACGCCGCGGCGCAAGGCGACTTCGACGACTGGCTCGTCGCGCACGGTTACCCGCGCAGCTCGCACGCCGGCATCCCCGATACGTCGACGATGTTGTACCTCGGCGGCGATAAAGGATGGGTCCGCAAGGAGCTGATCCCGACCGCAGAAGGCGATCCGGTGCCGCCCGCGGGCGAGCGCGGTCGCGGACGCGGACAAGCTGCCGATCCGAACGCCGCGCCGCGAAAGAACAACGGCATCAGCGGCGATGCGCGGCGATCTACGGCCGCGCTCGGAAAGCAGGCGTTCGACATCAAGATTGACTACGCGGTGAAGCAGATTCAGGGATTCATTCCTCCGACGCCGAAATCGACGCAGCAATAGCTGATCCAGCCGCCAGGCAATTGCACGCAGGCGTAAGGCAGACAACGCCTTACGCTTTGCGTGCGGCTTTTCGATTTTCTGCCCCGTGCACATTCTGATCGTCGGCGGCACGCGCGAGGAACGCACGCGACACGCGCACGCCTTCGCCGCGCCCGCACCATCGATCGTCCGGCTGGATGATCTCGAATGCGCGTTTCCGAACAATCAAGCCGGCGGGACGAGGTTCGTCCTGACGCAATCGACGTATGTGATGCAGGCACTCGTCGATTCTCTGCCGGCGGGCGATCGAGTGATCGCGACGGCGGATCGTGCGGCGCTCGACCGAAACGCGCCAGAGGCGTTCGAGCGGCGCGGGCCGTGGCATCTATTTCAGATCGAGGACATCGACAAAAAGCCTGGCGCGAAGAGCTCCACCACGAACGACACGGACGATAGAGCCGTAACCTGTACGCCGTTCATGTTCGGCGTCGCCTCCGCGGCGCGGCCTGCCGTCGTAAATCTTTTGACGAACGCATTCGAGAGCGGAGACGCGGCAGAACGGCTCGCGCTCTGTCGCGATGCGGCTGCGCGCGAGGATTCGCCGCTTGCTTCGCTGGCGCTCGCCTCGTCTGCCCGCGAGTCGAACGACATGCCCGCGGCCCGCGCGGCGCTCGATCGCGCCGCGGCGTTGGCGCCGCGCTGGGCCGCGGTTCACTACGAGGACGGGAAGTTCTGGCTCGGATACGACGACATGGCGCGTGCACGGGACAGCTTTCGCCGGGCCGCCGATCTCATGCCGACCTTTGCGGCCGCCTTCAGCAACCTTGGCGCGACGCTCGGCGAGCTCGACGATCCTGACGCGGCGCTTGCGGCGTTCGCGCAAGCGCTGACGCACGACCCGTACGGATTTCAGATCATCAACAATGTCGGCGTCACCACGCGTGAACTCGGACGGCTGGACGAATCGGAGGCCGCCTTCAGACGGGTCATCGAGCTCGCGCCGGCCTTCGTGTTCGGCTACTACAACCTCGGGCACACGCTGTTTCTCGCGGGCAAGTACGTCGAAGCGCTCGCGCGCGTACGAGGATGGTCAGCGGCGCGATCCGGAGAAGAACGTGCGACAAGGCTGCCGCCTCGCGATGATGCGGCTGGCGATTGGCGACGTGTCGGGCGCCGAACGGGATCTTTGGCAGTTTACGGATCGCGCGTCCCCAGCCGACCGGGAAGATCTTCTGCTCGAAGCGTATGAGATCGCCGATGCGCTGCTGACGGCCAACCCGACGCTCGAGGCAGCCCGCCCGTTCGCCGATCGGATCGCCGCCGCGATTGCGCCGACCCAGCCCGACGACTGACACCAGTCACCAACCGACCAAACCACCAGCCACCAGCCACCAGCCACCAGCCACCAGCCACGAGACGGTGTAGACTTTTCCATAATGAGTAGTCCCGATCCCCGCGCTGCTTTCGGGCGAGGCGTCGGACCGTCAGCGCTCGGACCGATCCTGCGCGACCGCAGCATCCGGCTGGCGGTTGGCCTCGCCGTCGCCGTCGCAATTCCGATGGCGGTTCTGTTCTACTTCCAATTCCGGTCGCTCTCGGATCTTGACCGCTCGTCTGCGGTCGTCCTCAAACAGCTCAGCAAGGAAACCGCCGACGGCGTGAGCAAGTCGGTATCCGACACGCTCAAACAGCCGTTCATCAACGCCTTGCTCCGGGTCACGCAGGCGAACGCAGAACCGCTCAATCTGCCGTTCATCCAGAACGCGTTCGAACGCTCGCTCGCCACGGAGACGTTCGTGAAGCGGTACTACGTCTGGTCGGACGTCACAGACCAGCATCGCGACGATGTCCTCGCGATCGATCGGAGCAGCCACGACTTCATCATCAACCCGCCTGAGAGCGCGGTGGTCGTGAAGCGGTTCCGCGAGCTCTCGCGCGAGAAGCGCGCGATCAGCGTCTTCGAAGCGACGCTCGACGGCCGCCGCACGTATTTCGAGGCGCAACTCCGCTTCACCTTTCCCTCGCGGGACCGCTTGACCAGCTTCGTCGCGCTCGCGGTCGACGCGGAGGATCTGCGCGTCGCCGCGGTTCCGGCGCTCGTCGCGCGCAAGCTGCAGAACGTGGAAGGGCCAATCGGTTTTCCGCCTTTGCAGGTCACGGTGGTCGACGCCGACCATCGCGTGATCTATCCACCCGCCGGTGTCGCGCCCACCCGGTGGGTCGACGAGCGCACGTTCCCGCTCGTGTTCTTCGAACCTGAGCTGATCGGATACGCCGCGCCGGAGAGCAGGAAGCCGGAACAGTGGCGGCTGCTCACGGGCTACGGCAATCAGACCATTCCGGACATCATCACGGCACGCGATCGGCCACAGCGCGCGCTGATGGCCATGTTCGCCGCCGTGATGGCGCTCGGCGTCTTTTTCGTCGCGCGCGTGGCGGCGCGCGAGGTGCGGCTGGCGGAGCTCAAGTCGAATTTCGTATCGAGCGTCTCGCACGACCTGAAGACGCCGCTCGCCCTGATCCAGCTCTTCGCAGAGACACTCGAGCTGGGCCGGTTGAAAAATACCGACCGCGCGCAGGAGTATTACCGGATTATCAACAGCGAAGCGCGGAAGCTCACCCGGTTGATCAACAACCTGCTCGACTTCTCGAAGATCGAGGCGGGGCTCCGTCGCTACAAACTCGAGCCGGTCGATCTCGGCGACCTGACGAAGCGGCTCGTCGAATCGCTCGACAGCCAGTTCCGCCACAACCAGTTCTCCGTCTCGGTAAAGATCGCCGACGGCATGCCACCTGTGCTGCTCGACCCGGAGGCCGCCGAGCAGGCGCTCGAGAACCTGCTGTCGAACGCGATGAAGTACTCGCCCGAGCATCGCGAAATTCTCGTGGAGGTCGACGCGGTGGACGGTTACGGGCGCGTGCGCGTGACCGATCGCGGCGTCGGCATCGCGCCGCGGCTCCAGCGCAAGGTGTTCAGGAAGTTCTACAGAATCCAACACGACGCGGGCACGGGCCCGCAGGGCACCGGCCTCGGCCTCGCGATCGTGGATCACATCATGCGCGGCCATGGCGGGTTCGTTCGCGTCGACAGCGAGCCCGGGCGCGGCAGCACGTTCACCCTCCACTTCCCGGTGTATGCAGGAGAGGTCCCGAGTGACGAAACGGATTCTGGTGATCGAGGACGAGCCGCAGATGTTGCTCGGTCTGCGTGACAACCTCGAGCTCGAAGGCTACGAAGTCATCACGGCGGCGGACGGCGAAGACGGTCTGGCGAAAGCGATTTCGACCGTTCCCGATCTCGTGATCCTCGACGTCACGCTGCCGCGGAAGAACGGCTTCGAGGTGTGCCGCGAGCTGCGCGCGCGGGCGAACCCGACCGCCGTCGTCATGCTCACGGCCCGCTCGCAGGAAACGGAAAAGGTGCTCGGCCTCGAGCTTGGCGCCGACGATTACGTTACGAAACCGTTCAGCATCACCGAGCTGTTGGCGCGTGTCCGCGCCGTGCTGCGCCGGGCTGGCGGCCGGCCGACCGGCCTCGAGTCGTGCCGAATCGGCGACATCGATATCGACTTCCGGACGCACCAGGCGCATCGCGCCGGCCAGCGCATCGATTTCACGGCGCGCGAATTCGACCTGCTGCGCTATCTCGTCGCGCACACCGGCAAGGTTGTGACGCGCGAGCAGATACTCAATCAGGTCTGGGGTTACGAAGAGTCGCCGACGACGCGCACGATTGACAACTTCGTGGCGAAGTTACGGCAAAAGATCGAGCCCTCTCCGCACGAACCCGAGCACATCCTGACGGTCCACGGCGCCGGGTACAAGTTTGTCGGCTGACGCAGACAAAAAATTACGTCGCCTTCGGCCGTAAATACTCGATAGTGTTAGGGATACGGAAATGAGGCGCGTGACCAGATGAACGAAGAGATCCTGAAAAAACTCGAGCAGAAAGTCGGCCGCCGAAGCTTCCTCAAGGGCTCGGGCCTGGCCGCTGCCACCCTCGTGGGCGTGTTCGCGGCATCGCCGCTCGTCGGCCTCGCTCAGCAGCAGCCGCCGCCGGCCGGACGAGAAAAAGAAAGACGATCCGAAGAAGGACGATTCGGTCGACAAGAAGAAAGACGATAAGGCCGACGACAGCGGCCCGGACAAGGAAACGAAGATCGACGCTGATGGCAATGAGTACCGCGTTTGCCCGCAGTGCGGCTCGAACATGTACCGGCAGGGCCGCACCTGGACCTGCGAAAATTGCGGATATAGCTACATCGAGTAGCCATTCGCGTTTGTCGCGAATCGATCGATGGTGATGGGCGGGCCTTCGGGCCCGCCTTTTTCATTTCTGGCCACCTGAGGCTGGTCAGGGCTGCGAGTAGCGACCGACCACCGCCGTGCAGTTGTCGCGGCTGCCGCAGCGCGAGCGCTGCGCCGATGAGGTTGGCTGCCGTTTCTTCGAGGGGCCGAGTCGCCGCCAGCATCTCCTCGATTCGCCGCTCGGCAAGGACGCCGTGGATGCCGTCGGTCGTCAGCAGCATCACATCGCCCGTCGTCAGCGCGTGTTCGGCGACATGCACGCGCGTCCGCGGCCTGGTGCCGATCACGCTGGTCAGCGCGTTTCGCATCGGATGCCGCTGCAGCACGAGCGGATCGACGTTCGGATCCTGCGCGAGCATGCTTGCGATCCACGAGTCGTCCACCGTCAGCTGACGCAGACCTTCAGCGGTGAGCAAATACAGGCGGCTATCGCCGACATGGCCGACGATCAGCCGGTTGTCAGAGACGAGAGCCGCCACAATCGTCGTCCCCATGCCCGCGTACTCCGGCGAGGTGCCGGCGGCCTCGAGCACCTGCAGGTTCGCAAGGAGGATCGCGGTCCGCACGAGATTGCCCGCGCGAGACAACGTGTCGTCGTAGCCGAACGGCCACGACGGATCCGACTCGGCCTGGTGGCCGACGAAGTCGACGACCGCCTCGACGGCGATGCGCGACGCGACCTCTCCGGCATTGTGGCCGCCCATGCCGTCGGCCACTACGGCCAGCGACAGACGCTCGTCGACCGCGAAGCAGTCCTCGTTCGTCGCCCGAACCCGGCCTTTGTCGCTGACGCCGCGCGCGCGCATCACTCCAGAACCCTCTGGATGCGATTGTATCGGCCGCATGGAGATTCGTCGTTAGCCGTTGAGGAGACGAAGAATTTAACGCAAGATGGCAACGTGCGCACTCTACTCGTCCTGGCGCTCCTCCAATCGGCTGCGGCACCGCTCATCGATAACGCGTACATCCGGGCGGTGCGCAACAGCGCGCCGTGCGCGCTCAGTTCCGCAGAGTGCGGCCGCCGCATCATCGTCGCGCTCGCGCCGACTGAAATCGCGATGACGGGCAAGCCCACGCGGGCGCTGTCACGCGGGGACGTTGCCGTGTTCGAACCGACCGAAAGCTATGCCGTGAGCGGCCGGGCATTCGTTGAAGTCGCGGTCAAATCAAACCATCCAAAAGCCACCCGGCCGATGTCGTACCTGCCAGCCGAGAAGAACCGGCGTCTGTACGATTCCGATGATCTCTTTATTTTCGAAGAACAGCTCGCTCCCGGCGACACGCGCGCACGGCACGGTCACGCCGAGCGGCTCGTCATCGTCATCAACGACACGCGTCTGCAACAGTGGCAGGACGATGGGCAGGAAGTGTTCAAGAACCAGGTGCCGGACGACATCCACTTCAATCAGCCGGTCGCGCACAAAGTGGTCAACATCGGCGCGCAGCCTCTCAGGAACGTCGTCATCGAGTTCAAGCCGTAAATCAACCGCTTCACTCAACTGCGATCGATAAGAGCCGCGCCGCGTTGCCGCCGAGAATGCCTGCGCGCTCCGCGTCGGTGATCGGCAACTTGCCGATCGCGTCGAGCATCGACGGGATGCTGCCGATCTGATGCGGATAGTCGCTGCCGGCCAGAATGTGGTCGGCGCCGGCGAACTCGATCGCCAGCTTCAGCGCGTTGACATCGAAGTTCACCGTGTCGTAGTAGAACTCCCTCAGGTACGTGCTCGGCGGCCGGTCGATGTTCGCGCGGCAATCCTTGAACGCGTGGAAGCCGCGATCGAGCCGTTCGGCGAGATACGGAATCGTCCCGCCCAGATGGCACAGCGCCCATTTGATGTTCGGGAAAGCGCTCGGGCACGCCGGCGAAGACCAGCGACGCGGCCGCGAGCGTCGTGTCGAATGAGAAAGCCGACGAGCGGCATCAGCCAGTACTCGCTGCATCGCTTCGACGCCGACCGGATGGTCGGGTGAATGTAGAGCACCGCGCCGAGATCGTTGGCCACTTCGTAGAGCGGCCAGAAGCGCTCGTCGCTCAGCGCGACGCCGTTCACGTTGCTGAACAGCATCGCGCCGCGCATCCCGAGCTGCCGGCAGGCGCGCTCGAACTCCTTCACGCGACGCCGCCGGATCGTTCAGCGGCAGCGTCGCGAGCGCCGTGAAATGCCTGCCGCGCGTCTCCATCGCCTCGCTTGAACTCGTCGTTGACCATCGCCGCGAGCCGCATCGCCGTCTCGCGCGACTCGACGTGCGTGCCGGGCGTCGTCAGCGTCACGACCTGCATGGTGACGCCGTGCGTGTCGAGCACCTCCTGCCGGTACGCGAGATCGCGATGGCCGCGGACGGCGACGTTGTAGTCGCCGGGATAATGCAGCACGGGATTGCCGTCGGCGTCGATCGTCACCTTGACGCTGCTCTGGCCCGACTTGCAGCGCGTCGATGTAACGCGGCGGATAGTAGTGATTGTGAAAATCAACGACTCGCATGCGTCGCTTCTCCACAAGTAAATAGACCGGCAGGCCCAGCCGCCACGACGGCGAGACCGATAGGCTCTCGCGCGGCTCGCCCATCGATCTGATGATCACGACCGCAGCGCACGCCGAGGCGAACAGCACCGGCGCGACCGGAAATCCCCACGCGCGAAATGCCGGCCGGTATGCTGCATGCGCGCCGCATCCGCATCGCGCCGAGCGCGAGCGCGCCGAAGAAAATCCATTCCGTGTAGACGACGCGCGTGAACGAGCGCGCGATACGTGCCGGTGTACGCAAGGCCCGCCGACCAGATCGCCTGCGCGCCGATTGCGCCGAAGGCGTTCGAAATCGCGGATGCACGCGCGCCATCCACTTGAACAGCAGGCCGTCCTCGGCCATCGCGAAGTACACGCGCGGACCGGCGAGGACGATGCCGCTCAGCGCGCCGAACGACGAGACGACGACCAGGAGCGCGATCGCCGCAGCCGCGCGATCGCCGGCCGCGGCCGCGGTCGCGTCGGAGGCGATGTGCGTCGACGCGAGCACCCGGTCGAGCGGCAGGACCAGCAGATACGCCGCGTTCAGCGCGAGATAGATCGCGACGACCACGCGCCGTGCCGATCATCAGCGCGCGCGGAATCGTCCGCTCCGGATCGCGCGTCTCCTCGGCCGCGTAGGTGACCATGTGCCAGCCGCCGAACGCGAACAGACCCGCGCCGAGCGCGCGCAGAAACCCGCCGACTGCGAATCGCCGCGGCCGCGAGCCGGCGATGCGCGTGTGCGCCGCGCCGAACAGCACGACCAGCAGCACGCCGATCGCCGCGATTTTGATCGACGGTCAGCGCCGTCTGCACGAGCTGCCGCGGCCGGACGCCGAAGTAGTTGATCGCCGACAGCACGAGGATGCCGCCCGACCGCGGCGAGCCGGACGCCGCGATCGTCGAGCGGAACGATGGTCGCGGCGTAGCGGCCGAACACCATCGCGATGGCGGCGATGATCCCGGAGTGCATGCTCCAGAACATCGCCCAGCCCCACAGAAACCCGAGCGGCCGGCGAGAACATCTCGCGCAGGAACACGTAGACGCCGCCCGTCCGCGGATACGCCGACGACAGCTCGGCGCAGATGCTCGCGCCGAACCAGGTCAGCGCGCCGGCCGACGATCCACACCAGCAGCATGCCGCCGAAGGACGGCACCGCTCGGCTGACTTCCGAGGGCTGGACGAAAATCGACGCGCCGACGATGGTGCCGACGACCATCGCGGTGGCCTGCGGCAGCCCAATCGCACGCGGAAGAATTTGGTGATTGGGTGATCTGGTGATCGGGTGATCGGCTGATGGGCGGAATTGATGGTCAAGGATTCGCGGCCCAATCTTTGACCATCCCTTACCAGATCACCAGATTCCCAGATCACCAGATGCAGTCCCGATTCGATCACCAGATTCGTTAGAGTCTCCGCGCGTGCTGAAATATCGCGCGCACCGTTCCGATCGTGTCGGCTTCGGCGGCCGCCTTGTCGAGGCGATACCGCTTGACCCGCGCGAACCGGAGCGCGAGCCCGCCCGGATATTGCGGGCTCTCCTGAATGTCGTTGAACGCGATCTCGACGACCAATTCCGGCCGCACGTAGACGACGTGAGCGTCGCGCGCGATCTCGAGCGCGAGCAACTGCCTGGTCTGCCACGGCGAGCATCTCGTCGGTGAGCCCCTTGAACGTTTTCCCGAGCATCACGAAGCCGCCGCGCTCCGCGTCGCGCGCGCCGAGATGCAGGTTGCTGAGCGTGCCGCGACGGCGGCCGCTGCCCCATTCCACGGCGAGGACGACGAGATCGAGCGTATGCGCCCGCTTCACCTTCAGCCACGCCGACCCCCGTCGTCCGGCGGCGTATCCGGCATCGATCGCCTTCGCCATGACGCCTTCGTGGCCCGGCGCCGAGCGCGCGGTCGGCGAATGCGGCGGCCTCCTCGGGATTCGCCGTCAGCGACGCGCGGAACGAGGTTCGCCGGCGCGACCTGCTCGGTCAGCGTCTCGATGCGGCGGCGTCAGCGGCTCGTCGATCAGAGCGGCGCCGTCGAGAAACAGCGCGTCGAAGAAATACGGCGTGATCGGCAGCGTCGCGCGAAGGCGATCGACGTCGAGCTTCCGGCCGAAGCGGCGCATCGTGATCTGAAACGGCTGCGGCGTCCCGTCCGGCCGCAGCGCGATCGCTTCGCCGTCGAGAACGATCTCGCGCGCCGGCATCGCGCGAGCGACCGCGACGACTTCGGGCACGGCCACCGTCACGTCGCGCAGGTTGCGCGAATAGACCTTCACCGTCGTCGTCGACCTTGTGCACCTGAATGCGCGCGCCGTCCAGCTTGTATTCGAAGGCTGCTTCACCGAGCGTCGCGAGCGCGTCGCTCACGTCGGCGGCCGAGTCGGCCAGCATCGGCTGCACGGGACGAAACGGCTCGAGGATGAATCGCGACAACGCCTGCTCGCCTTCGGTGAGTGCGGCGCAGCGCGACCGGCGCGAGGGCGCCGGCGAGCATCGCGGCGCGGCGGATGCGCGCCGCGGGTATATTCGCCGCGCGTCGCCACGGCGTCGACCAGCACGCCTTCGAGCGCGCCCTGCCGCAGCTCGCCGAACAGCAGCCGCAGCAGGAACTCCTGCTCGTCGCGTGTCGCGCGGCGGAACAGATCGCGCAGCACCTCGGCGCGCGACGCAAGCGATCCCGCGCCAGAGAGAGCGGCGACCCGCGCGAACGTGGCATCTACTTCCCGTATCTCGAGTGTCGCATCGTGGGCGGCGTCCACGCCGCGGATACCAGTCAGGATTGACTGGCCAATGCCGACGCGACCCTGACGCGTCGTCCCGGTGAGAAACGGGATGACGATCGCGATTTCGTCGGACCGGAGGCGCGAGAGGGCCGCGGCAAGATGGCCGATCTTGTCCAGCCGCGAGCTCGATGCCGCGACCGCCGCAGACGCAGCAACCAGATCCGCAAGTCGCATCTGCAGATCGTAGCCAATCCGGTCGCGCCCGGGCCGCGAGTAATCTGCGGCCATTCCGCTGACTACGCGTCGTGGTGATTATCGGGGAGGGATACCTGACGCCGCTTGAGGAACTCGCTGACCGCGCCGGCGTCGACGCCGCCGCCGAAGAGGCGAAGCAGCCAGCCGGCCACCGTCGACACCATTCGTTTGGCGAGCGACGGCGGCGTGGGCGGCGGCAGCGGGCCGCCGAACCCGCGACGGTCCACCTTCGAAGAAAGATCGTCGCGCCATTTCAGCTCGCGATGACCAACGATCGCCGCCTGTTCGCGCACCGTCCGCTCGACGCGGCGATCGCCCTGAGGAAACCACCGGCAGAAGTCGTCGATCGTCGTTTCCGCGTCGACGCCGATGGCCTCGGCGTACGAGCGAAGATACGCGCGCGCGTAGATGCCGGTCGGCCAGCGTTTGAAATCGTTGCGCTCGAGCGCCTTCCAGAGATCGACGCTGACCTTGGTCGCATCGGCGATCTGCTCGAGAGAGACACCGCGCTGTATGCGGATCCGGCGAAGGTTGGGACCGAAGGCGTCGCGTGCGCTCATGGCAATTGAGCGGGGTGAGCAAGAACGTGTCCAGCTCATCGCCAAAGCGTGCAGGCCGGAAAACGCGTTCTGCCCTCACCATCGCGTTCCGTTTTTCTACAGTCGATTACGATTCCGGCAGGCTAGAACTCGCGGCGAGCTGCCGGCTGATCGGCGCCGACGCGGCCTGGCGCGATGTCGGCGCGCGAATAATTCTCCCCTTTGATCGGCGCACCTGATAAGCGCCGCAACATGGCGAGCTGGCCGACGTGCGTGAGCGCGTCGGCCACGGCGCCCTGAAACAGCCGCTCCGGCGGCGTGGAGAGCGGCGCGTCCGAGGCGAGAAAGGCGTCGAACCGCTGCAGCGTGGTGTGGAATCGCTCCACCTCGCGAGGCCAGTCGAGCGGCGCCGAATCGGTCCAGGCCTCCGCCCCCTTCGCCTGCGATAGCGCCCAGTCGAACAGATCGCCGATGTGCGCGAGAATTTTTGCCGGGGTTCGAGGGTCGGCGACAGCGAAGTGCGCAAACGTGTCGGGCGCCCCGCGCACAGCTTTGCCGCCGCGATATGCAACCGTCGCGACCGCGTGGCGTAACAGCTCTCGTTTGGGATCCATTACTCAGCTCCTGCCGGGAAAGGTCCCGCCGCTCCTGCCCTGTTTCCGCATCACCCAGGTCGTCATACATCGCGCGTTCTGCACGATCGTCGTCTTGATCGGATCGAGCAGCGCTCCGCCGAGGCGGTCGGTGCGTTCGAGCAGCATCGGTTCGTCCACCAGATAGCGATCGCTGCCGTCCGGCAGGCGAAAGCGCCCGTGCCCGATCGGGACGACCCGCGATTCCATGCCGATCGACGATGCGAGGCGGCAGAAGAAAAGACCGCCCGGCGCGACGGCGCGCCATGACGCCTCGAGCATCGCATCGAACTGCTCGTCGTCCCTCGCGAAATGAAGAACGGCGCTGCTGATGACGACGTCGGCGAACGCGTCGAACGACATCGATTCGATCGACTGTGCGAAAAGCGATCGGCGCCAAGTTGCGGCGCCAGCGTCGCGGCCAGATCGCGCACCGCCGCGATGGCAGCCGGATTCGAATCGACGGCGTAGACGTCGAAGCCGCCGCGCAGAAAGTAGATCAGATTGCGGCCGCCTCCGCACCCGGCGTCGAGAATGCGGGCGGAGGACGGGATACGGCCGCGCAGCAGCTGATCGAACAAGTAGATGTCGATGTCGCCGAAGTGATCGCGGAGGTCCATTACTGAAACACGAGACTGCAGCACGTGACAGCGCCTTCGGCTTTCGCGAGCTCGCTTGCTGGCACTGTGCGGACGTCGAAGCCACGCGAAGCGATCGCGTCCCGCGTCCGCGGAAATTCGGACGGAAAAACAATCGCATGCGCGACGCGCAACGCGTTCGCGGCCGACGGTTCACCGGGATGGACATCAACCAGCTCGAAGTCGGAGAACATCGACACATCGACCCAGCGCCGATTGATCAGCAGCATATCGTCCGCAAGCGCCGTGACCGCCGATTTCAAGTGAAGGCAGCCGGTGACCGCAATCTCCTCGACGCGATAGCCGAACGGCGCGAGCACCCGACGCATCTGCACGACCGCCTCACGATTGCTGCGCGTCGACATCCCGACGAAGACACGGCGGCCGGCCACGAGCACGTCGCCTCCGTCGACAATCGCCGGCGCCACAATCTCGTGAAGGATGCGATACGGCGCAAGCGCGTCGGCAACGGCTGCGGTCTCGGGGCGACGCGATTGGGCGCCGGGGCGCATGACCATCGCGACCTCGTCGAAGACAACCGCTGTGTCTTCGATGAAGACCGAATCGCCCATCTCTCGAGCTGCGGCCAGCCGGCGCACCTCGCAACCGAGCGTCGCGAGCGTCCGTTCGTACTCGTCGTGCTGACGCCGAGCGCCGTCGAGATCGATGGGTTCACGCGCCAGATGCGTGAGCTCGCAGCGCGCAATGGCTGGCGTGATCTCTCGCGTGAGCGCGATCGGGGGTGCCACGAGGCGATCTTAATCGCTGTCGCGCAGCTCTCGAGGCGGCGAGGGCGCCGTTGACTCTACGAACCGTTTCGTAGACAATCCGCCGCGATGGGGTTGCCATGCAGGATTTCCGTTTAGCGGTCCGCGCGCTGCGGTCCACGCCGATCGTGTCCGCGGTCGCCATTCTGTCGCTCGCCCTCGGCATCGGCGCGAACACCGCGATGTTTTCGCTGGTGAACAGCCTCCTTCTGCGGTCGCTTCCGGTCAAGAATCCGCGGCAGCTCGTCATCCTCAGCGATACGTCCGAGCGTGGCGCCGGCGAGTACACCTACGCCATCTGGGACGAAATCCGCCAACGGCCGCAGCTCTTCGACGGCGCGTTCACCTGGTCGTCCGCGCGATTCAATCTCTCCAAGGGCGGCCAGACGGAATTCGTCGATGGCTTGTGGACGAGCGGCCGCATGTTCGAGACGCTTGGCGTGCCGGCCATCCTGGGACGGACGTTTTCGGATGCGGACGACCGCCGGGGCGGCGGACCCGACGGCCCTGTCGCGGTTGTCAGCTATGCGCTACTGGCAGCGGCGTTACGACGGCGACCCGCGCGCGGTCGGCCAGACGATCGACATCGAGCGCGTGCCGTTCACGATCATCGGCGTCGCGCCGCCGTCGTTCTTCGGCCCCGAGGTCGGGCGCACCTTCGACGTGGCGCTGCCGATTGGCGACGAGCCGTTGATTCGGGGGAAGGAAACATTTCTCGACGGCCGGTCGACATGGTGGCTGGAGATCATGGCGCGCCTGAAGCCGGGACAATCGATCGACGCGGCGCAGGCGGCACTGCGCGGCGTGCAGCCGCAGATCCGAGCCGGATCATTGCCGACCAACTGGACGCAGAAGGATCTGGACTCCTTCCTGAAGGATCCGTTCACGCTGAAAGTGGCGGCCACTGGCGACTCGACGCTCCGCCGAGCGCTACGAGCGGCCGTTGATGACGATCCTGTTCGTCGTCGCGCTCGTCCTCCTGATCGCGTGCGCCAACATCGCCAACCTCCTGATGGCGCGGGCGACCGCGCGTCGCCACGAATTGAGCGTCCGGCTTGCGCTCGGCGCTTCGAAGTGGCGGCTCGCGCGGCAGCTGCTGGTCGAGAGCCTGGTGATGTCGGCGTGCGGCGCGCTCCGCGGCCTGCTCGTCGCGCAGTGGGCGAGCCAGCTTCTCGTTCGGCAGCTGTCCACGCCGAACAACCATGTATTCCTCGACCTGGCGCTCGACTGGCGCGTGCTCGGCTTCACGATGGCCGTGGCCGTTTCCACGGCGCTGCTCTTCGGCACGGCGCCGGCGTTTCGCGCGTCGGATGTCGAGCCGATGGAGGCGATCAAGGAACACGGCCGCGGCGGCGCGCGCGACAGCCGTGTCGGCCTCGCGAACGGGCTCGTCGTCGCACAGGTGATGTTGTCGCTGGTGCTCGTGGTCGCGGCGGGGCTGTTCGTGCGGACGTTCAGCTCGCTGGCGAACCTGCATCTCGGATTCGACCGCGACCGCGGTGCTCGTCACCACGGTGAACGCGTAGCGGACGGATATTCCGCCGACGGACCGGCTGGCTGCGTACGAACGCATCAGAGAGAGCGTCGCTCCGCGCCGGGTGTCGCCGCCGCGGCAGTGTCCGTCGTCACTCCGATCGGCGGCATGTCCTGGAACAACCGAATCGACGTGTCGGGCGGCGTGGAGTTGCCCGAGCGCCAGCGGCTCTCCTACTTCAACGCGATCACGCCCGGCTGGCTCGCCACATTCGGGACACCGGTGATCGCCGGCCGCGACATCTCCGTCGGCGACACGAAGGCGGCACCGCTCGTCATGCTCGTCAACGAGGCCTTCGCGCGAAAGTTCCTGAACGGGCGCGAGCCCCATCGGTCACACGGTCAGGATTGGCATCGACGGCCCGCAGCCTTCGCCGCCCGCAGAGATCGTCGGGATGGTCGCGGACGCCGTCTATCGATCGCTTCGCGATCCGGTGCCGCCGACGACCTACGTGCCGCTCGCGCAACTGGACAACGGCGCGCGGCCCGCACCGGCATCGGTCTCGGTCAGCGTGCGCTCGGCCTCCGAGTCGCCGGCGCTGCTGACGCAGGACGATCGCCGACGCGATCGCGCGTGTGAACCCCGATCTCGCGATCACCTTCCATCCGCTTGCCGAGCAGGTGAACGCCGCGCTCACGCAGGAGCGGCTTGTCGCGATGCTGGCCGGATTCTTCGGCGGGCTCGCGCTGCTGCTCGCCGGGATCGGTCTCTACGGCGTCACGTCGTACGCTGTCAGTCGCCGACGCACGGAGATCGGCATCCGCATGGCGCTCGGCGCGGCGCCGGCCGGCATCGTGCGCCTTGTGCTCACACGCGTTACGCTGCTCGTCGGCGTGGGCATCGTCGCGGGCTGCGCGGTCAGCCTGTGGACGGCGCGTTTCGTCGTCGACGCTGCTGTACGGTCTCCAGCCGCGCGATCCGCTGACGATGATCGGCGCCGTGACGGCGCTTGCGGTCGGTGGGCGCGCTCGCTGGCTGGCTGCCCGCATACCGCGCGTCGCGGATCGATCCGGCCGAGGTGCTGCGCACCAGCTGACGTCTTAGACGACGCGCAGGCCGAACACTTCTGCGGCGTCGATCACGACAGGATGATCGAGCGTCAGCTCGTCGACGTCGCGCACGCGCAACGAACGCGCCGCTCGGTCGAAGACGGTGACGTTCGCCCACAATGCTTCCCAGCTCGACCACCACTTCAGCCCCGCAACGCCTGGATGACGTCGATAGAGCTTCAGGGCCTGTGGCTGCGTCACATGTCGATCTCGGGTGGCGACGTGCGACGGCCGAAGCCGTTCGCGCGAGAGAATCGCGGGATCATCGAGATCGAGCAGCGGCGCCTTGTCATCGAGCTCGATGGCGGCGAGCGCGAGCGGAAGGCCGCGCCGCCGGAGAATAGCCGCGGAGAGGCGCTGCCCTCGAAACGCCGCGAGCTGCTCGACAACGCAGGAGACCGCGCGGTCGGCAAGATACAGGCAGCCGTACTCGTCAGGGTTATCGTGGCGCCCTTCGCCCTGATACACCTGCGGGAACCAGAGCGGGCCGTCGACCGCGTCGGCGCGTGCGCCGCGGTTCCAGGCGAAGCAGCGGTGAAGGATCACGCGAACGAATCGGCGCGCTCGGCGCGAATGGCGCGCATCAACTCCTCGGCGCGTCCGGACCTCACGAGATCGATCGGCCGCCGATCGCCCAGCCGAGGATTGATGCCGAACAGCCACGCGAGCGCCGCATCGCGCGCGTAAAGGCGCAGCAGGTTGGACCAGACGAGATCGAGCAGATCGACCTTTTCCGCGTTCAGCGGGTCGATGCCCGCACCGCGCAGCCAGCGTGTGATCTGAGAGCGGCTCACGCCGAGCATGTCGGCGAGCTGCGCGGCGGAACGGAAGTCGGCGCGGAGCGCCTCTACTTTGCGGGCTGTCGCCAGCGGCACATGCCGAGCGTACCGCAACAAATGCTGTCGCGCAACATATTTCGTTGCGCCGAGTCAGATCGCAATCGCGGCGTAGAATGCCTCCATGAAAAACGTGGTCGCCGCCGTTTTCGTCAGCCTCGCCGTGCTCGCCCCCATCCAGGCGCAGTCGCCAAAAACACACCGCCTCGAAGCGACGCCGAAAACGGTCGCGTACGGCTACTACTGGTCGGCCGCCGAACCGGCGCTGCGGATCGCCTCCGGCGACATCATCGATGTGGACACCCTGCTCACGAACACGCCACAGGGGCTGCAGCGGGCCGGCGTCGCCGAAGACAAGATTCAGGCGTCGCTCAAGTCGATCGTCACCGAAGTGACCGGCGACAAACGGGGACCGGGTGGCCACATCCTCACCGGACCGGTCTATGTAGAAGGCGCGCAGCCGGGCGACGCGCTGGAAGTGAAGATTCTCTCGATCGACTTCGCGATCGACTACGGCTACAACGGGTGCAGCGGATTCATCCGCGAGAACTGCGTGCAGGGCGCGCCCGCCAAAATCATCCCCATCGACGCAAAGACGATGACGTCGACGTTTGCCCCGGGTATCGTGATACCGCTGCGTCCGTTTTTCGGCAGCATGGGCGTCGCACCCGCGCCGGAGCTCGGGCGCGTGAGCAGTACGCCGCCGGGAACGCACGCCGGAAATCTCGATAACAAAGAACTCGTCGCCGGCACGACGCTCTTCATTCCGGTGTTCGCGCCCGGCGCGCTCTTCGAAATCGGCGATGGTCATGCCGCTCAGGGCGACGGCGAAGTGGATCAAACCGCAATCGAGACGTCGCTCGGGGAAAACTCCAGCTGACGGTGCGAAAAGGCATGAGGCTCGCGTGGCCGCGCGCCGAAACGCCCGCCGCCTACATCAGCATGGCGGCCGACAAAGACCTGACGGTCGCGACGAAAACGGCGATTCAGGAGATGGTCGATTTCATGAGCGCCACGCGGGGGCTGAGCAAGCACGAAGCGTATCAGCTCGTGAGCGTCGCCGGCGACGTCGCCGTCACGCAGCTGGTCGATCAGACCATGGGCGTCCACGTCAAGATGCCCAAGAGCATTTTTCGTAAGTAAGAAATCACCAATCACCAGCCACCAGCCACCAGCCACCGACGTTGTAGTATTCTCACGCCACCCACTATGTATTCACGAGAAGAAATCAAAGCGCTCACCGACAAAGTGATCGCGATGGCGGCCGATGCCAAATCGGACGGTGCCGAGGTGACGTTCGACGGCGGCGAGCGCTCGGGCACGCGCTACGCGAATTCGAGCATCACGGCGAACCTGGTGCAGTACGACCGGCAGGTGGGCATCACCGCACGCGTCGGACAAAAAACGGGCACCGCCTCTACCCGCGAACTGGACGACGAATCGCTCAAGGCGATGGTCGACGAGGCGATGGACGCAGCGAAAAAGGGACGCGAAAATCCGAATCTGCCGCCGCTCGTCAAGGGTCCACAGAACTACGTCAAGGTCGACGCCGTGCAGCAGGCCACCGCCGAGTTCAGCCCCGGCGAACGCGCTGCGTGGGTGAAGAAATCGGTCGACATCTGCGAGAAGAAAGGCGTCCTCGGCGCCGGCTACATTCCGAAGGCCTACCAGACGACGTGCCTCGCGAATTCCGAAGGGCTGTTTGCGTATTACCAGTACGCCGAAGCGGGATTCATTCTCACGTGCCGCATGCCGAGCGGATCGGGCTCGGGCTGGTCCGGCATCACCGGCGCCAAAGATCTGTCGCAGATCGATGTCGCGCATCTCACGGAAGTCGCGGCAGACAAGGCGCTCAAGAGCCAGAAGCCCCGCGCGATCGAACCGGGGCGCTACACGACGATTCTCGAGCCGCGTCCGACGGCGCGTCTCCTCTCGACGATGATGGGCGCGTTCAACGCGGGTGGCGGCGGGGGCTTCGGCGGCGGCGGGGGCTTCAATTTCGGCGGGCTCGGACGGCCGTTCGTCGGCGCGGACGGCAAACCGAAGATCGGACAGAAGCTGTTCAGCGAGAGCTTCACGCTGAAGAGCGACATCGGCAATCCGATCCTGCGCCAGACGCCGATCCTGACCGACGGACAAGCGGCGCAGCCGGTCGCATGGGTCGAAAAAGGCATTCTCAAGAACATTTACTACGACCCGACGACCGCGCGCCGCGACAAAGTCGCGCCGACGCCGGCGACGCCGAACATGAGCCTTTCTCTCGAAGGCGGCAACCAGACGCTCGAGGACATGATCAAGTCCACGAAGCGCGGACTGATCGTCACGTTCTTCTGGTACATCCGGCCGGTCGACACGGTCACGCTGCTGCAGACCGGCATGACGCGCGACGGTCTGTTCCTCATCGAGAACGGCGAAATCGCGGGACCGGTCCAGAACTTCCGGTGGAACATGTCCCCTCTCGTCGCCTTCGCCAATATCTCGGCGATCGGGAAAGCGGTGCCGATTCACACGGGCGAAGCGTACGACGGTCCCGGCACGGCGCTCGTGCCGCCGGTGCGAATTGAAGATTTCTACATGACGTCGGTTTCACCCGCTGTGTAAGAAGACATCCGAGGAATCATGAGTCCTACTCGACGCGACTTTCTGAAGTACACCGGCGCAACGGGAATCGTCCTGGCCTCGACGGATCTCGTGGCCGATTTGCTCGCGCAATCGCCGAAAGGCAACCCGCTCGAGTCGAAATTCAAAGGGCTCGCGGACCTGGCGCTCGGCGAAGCCAAGAAAGCGGGCTGCTGGTACGCCGATATCCGGTTCACGAGCAGCACGTCGACAAACGTCAACGCGAGCGGCGGCAGCGATCGCAGCGCCGGTGATTTCGGCGGCTTCGGTGGACGCGGCGGCGCCGGCGGGCGCGGCGGCGGCCGCGGGCGGACGCGCAACGGCCAGCGCGGCGCGGCCGGTTTCGGCATCCGCGTCATTCATAGCGGCGTGTGGGGATTCGCCAGCAGCCCGATCGTCACCGAGGACGAGATCCGTCGCATCGCCGGCATCGCCGCCGATGTCGCCAAGGCAAGCGCTGTCGCAAAGAAAACCGACGTCAAGCTGGCACCCGTCGCGGCCTATACCGACTACTGGGCCACGCCGGTGCGCATCGACCCCGAGTTCAGTACCGCAGGATCAGAAGCAGGCGTTCGTGCAGAAGGTCGTCGATGCGGTCGTCAAGAACAAGGATGTCACCAGCGTGACCGCCTCAGTCCAGATGACCAATGAGTGGAAGTACTTCGCCTCGAGCGAAGGCTCCTATATCGAACAGGAAACGTGGGAAGTGAATCCGTCCTTCAACGTGAGCGTGCGAAAAGACGGCGTCACGAAGACGCGCAACTACATCGCGGTGCCGAAAACCGCTGGGTGGGAAGTTGTCGAAGACAGCGACATGCTCGACAGCGCCGAGCGCGTCGCCGCCGAAGCCGTGGAGATGACGACAGCGAAACCGGCCGGCCTCGGGCTCAAGGATCTCGTCCTGATGCCGTCGCACGCCATGCTCACCGTGCACGAGATTGTCGCGCACGCAACGGAGCTGGACCGCGTGCTTGGCTACGAAGCGAACTACGCCGGCACGAGCTTCGTGAAGCTTGCGGACGTCGGCAAGCTCAAATACGGATCGAAGCTGTTCAACGTCACCGCCGATCGCACGATGCCCGGCGGCCTCGGCACGATCGGCTACGACGACGACGGGGTGAAGACGACGGAGTTCCCGATTATTCGCGACGGTATCCTCGTCGGCCTTCAGACGAACCGCGAAACGGCCCCGATCATCGGCGACAAGGCCAGCAAGGGCTGCACGTCGGCCTCCTCGTGGCGCGACTATCCGTTCCTGCGCATGCCGAATGTTCGCGTCGAGCCCGGCCCGAAAGGGTCACCGACTGCCGAGGAACTCATCGCCGACACCAAAGACGGCGTGCTCATCGACGGCCGCGGCAGCTACTCCATCGATCAGCAGCGCTACAACGGTCAGTTCGGCGGCAACTGCTTCTGGGAGATCAAAAACGGCAAGAAGACGCGGATGCTGACCGACGTGACGTACAACGCCATCACGACGGATTTCTGGGCCAATCTCGACGCGATCGGCGGCGAGGACACGTGGCGGATGTACGGAACGGGGGGCGATGCGAAGGGTCAGCCGACGCAGACCAACAGCATCTCGCACGGCTGCCCATGGCTGCGAATCAAGAAGATCATGGTCGGCGCGGCGTACGCCTGACGGCGTAGTCACCAGTCATCAGTCACCAGTCACTTCTTCCTAGGAACGGCGGCTTCGGCCGCCGCCTGCACGTCCGCTCGCCACCAGTTCTCCGATCCCACGCGCTGCGCCTGGTTCACGCCCGCGACGATCACGTCGGTGGCCGTGATCTCCGACCCATCGAGCACCATCGCGGAGTATTTCGCCTCGCGCGCATCGAGCGCGCGCCGGCCGGGGGCGACTTGCCGGGCCTTGAGCGTGCCGTCGGCTCCGAACACGAACACCATGACGGTGAACTGCTCGAGCGGCTGATCGGTGAGGTTCGTTGCCTGATAGAGAAGAACGGGCGGCGCTTCTGGCGTGGTGAAGATTACCGTGTGGTCGATCCGCACGGGCGAGCCTGGCGCCTGGACGACGATAGGTGGTTTATCGGCAGCGGCAGCCGCGAACAACAGGGCCATCGCCGCAAAAAGTGCTGTCCTCATGTCGTCCTCATCGCAGCAACATTACCGTGAAATCCTGACGACCGGGCGATTGACTCGGCCGTTGGGATCTGCGATTCTTCTCGCCTCCCCCGACAGCTTACGCGCTCGACTACCGGTGGTCGGCCTCGATTTTGCGGCCGACAAAATCCTGCGCGCGAACACGGAGCTCTTCTTGGGAAAACTATTTGCTGCCGGCCTCGTCGCCGTATTTTGCGCGTCCGGCCTGGCGGTCGCGTCCGCACAACCCGTGGCGACGTTCAAGTCGTCGGTGGACGTCGTGCCGATCAGCGTCGTCGTTCACGACGGCCGCGGACGCATGATCACCACGCTGCGCGAGACCGATTTCGAAGTACTCGACAAAGGCCAGCGGCGGCCGATCCTCACATTTCAGACCGACGATGGCAGTCCGATCACGCTTGCCGTGGTGGTGGACGTGAGCGGCAGCATGCGATTGAGCTCGAAGCTGCTGTACGCGCGCGAGGTCGTACGACGTCTCGCCGTGAACCTCGAGGATGGCCGCGACGAAGTCGGCCTTTTTACCTTCGACGATGCGCTGCACGAGCAGCAGGCGTTCACGTCGCATCCCGCATCCATCGACGAGGCGCTCAGCCATGCCGATCCCTGGGGCGTGACGTCCTTGTACGACGCGATCGCGGAGACGGCGCGCCGTCTCGCGACGCGACCCGCGCCGCGGCGTGCGATCGTGGTCATCACCGACGGCATCGATACGAGCAGCACCCTCACCGCGTCCGAAGTGTCCGCGCTCGCCAGCGCGATCGACGCACCCGTGTACATCGTCGCGACCGGGCCGCGTATCGACCGCGCCGGCTATCTCGAGCGCACGACGAGCCGACTCGCCAGTAAATCGGCCGACCTTCAGGACCTGGCCGCGTGGACCGGGGGCGATCTTGTCTGGGTGAGTGGCGCGGATGACGCGGCGGTACGCGCGTATCAGATTCTCACCGAGCTGCGGCACCAATACCTGATCGCGATCGATTCGTCCGCGGAGGGCGACTGGCGGCCGATCGACGTACGCGTCCGCGATCGGCGGCTGACGGTCCGCGCGCGCAGCGGGTACTTCAGCAAGCATTGACGCCGATTCACGCCGTCGTCGGGGACTCTGCGAGGAGCTCGATGCGCGGATGCTGACGCTGGAAGTACTGCAGCTCCCACTCCGACGCGAAGAGGAGCACGCGCCGCTCCTGCCGATCGGCAGCGAGGGCGGTCTGGCCGCCAAGTGATGGGATTGCTTGCGCGGGATCGGCAACCCACCTGGCGACCGTATAGACCGCCGACTCGATCTCGACCGACACGTTGTATTCCGTCTGCAGACGGCTCGTAATCACATCGAACTGCAGCGCGCCGACCACGCCGACGATCGGCTCGCGCCGCCCCGCCGAAATATAGAACACCTGCATCAGCCCTTCTTCCTCGAGCTGCCGAAGGCCTTCGTCGAACTGTTTGTAGCGCGTGTCCTGCAGGCGCACGCGGCCGAAGTGCTCGGCCGGGAACCGCGGAACCCCGACGTACTTGATCGGAGCGCCGGTGTGCAGCGTGTCCCCGATCGTGAACTGTCCGGGATTGACCAGACCGAGAATGTCTCCGGCGTAGGCGACGTCGATGGTCTCACGGTCGCGGCCGAAGAAGCGATATGCACGCGACGCGCGCAGTGGCTTTCCGCCGCGGCTGTTGACGAGGGTCATGTCCTTGGTGAACCGGCCCGAACAGACGCGAACGAACGCTACGCGGTCGCGGTGTCTCTTGTCCATGTTCGCCTGAATCTTGAACACGAACCCGCTGAACCGATCGTCGGTCGGACTCACCACGCCTGCATCGCTTTGCCGCGGCTGCGGCGACGGCGCGAGCTCGACCAGGGCATGGAGAAACGGCTCGAGTCCGAAATTCGTCAAGGCGCTGCCGAAAAACACCGGCGTCTGCGTGCCGTCGCGGTACGCGTGAGCATCGAACAGCGTGCCCGCGCCGCCGATCACGTCGAGCGATTCGCGGAATTGCGCGTATTGCTCCGGCCCGATCATTTCACGAGCGGCCGGGTCGTCGAGCGACGCGATATCGACAGGCGCGCGGTGCTGCCCTTGCGCTTCGCGTTCGTAGACCAGTAGGTGTTTCCGATGAATGTCGTAGACGCCGCGGAACCGCTCGGCGCTGCCGATCGGCCAGTTCACCGGCGCCGCCGAGATGCCGAGCGTGCGTTCCAGATCATCGAGCAGCTCGAGCGGATCGCGCGACGGTCGATCGAGCTTGTTGATGAACGTGAGAATCGGCAGGCGGTGACGGCGGCAGACTTCGAAGAGCTTGCGCGTCTGCTCCTCGACGCCGTTCGCCGCGTCGATGACCATGACCACGCTGTCGGCGGCAATCAGCGCGCGGTAGGTGTCCTCGCTGAAGTCTTTGTGACCTGGCGTGTCGAGGAGCGACATGCGGCGGCCCTCGAGTTCGAATTCGAGCGCCGCCGATGTAATCGAGATGCCGCGCTCTTGCTCGAGCGCCATCCAGTCGGACGTCGCGTGCCGGCGCGCCTTGCGGCCCCGAACCGCGCCCGCGAGTTCGATCGCCCCTGCGTACAGCAGCAGCTTCTCGGTCAGCGTCGTTTTGCCGGCGTCGGGGTGCGAAATGATCGCGAACGTCCGGCGCCGGGCGACCTCTGCTTCAAGCTCGGGTATTGACTCCTCCGTCCGGCTCGACAGTGCGGGATCGCTGATTGATGTCACTTCTCCACATTGTATCGGGTGGGTCGGGCCGTACCAGCCCGAACGGCCTTCTGAGCTTGCGGCACAGGTCGCTGATGAGACCATATCTTATGTATTTCCAGATATTTACACGGCGACAAACCGCGACAAGAAGTGACAACAAGAGGCATCGAATCGAGTGCCGATGCGCGAAAATAAGTAAAGAACCTATGACGAAATTTCTTGCCGCCCTGCCCGGAACGCTGTTGCTCGGTATCGGCCTCGCGGCCGCGACCGGACCGGCCAAAACCGCGACGCACCCGCAACCCATGGCGTCCAGCCATGCGGCCGCGATGCTTTCGGTCGACGCGCAGAACACGCTGGTGTCCTCGACGTGCGCCACCTGCCACGACAACGACGCGAAGACCGGCGGCCTGACCCTCGAGGATTTCGACGCGGCGACGATCGACCGTCACCCCGAAACCGCGGAGAAGATGATCAAGAAGCTGCGCGCGGGCATGATGCCGCCGCCGACTTTTAAGGATCGGCCGGACCCGGCAACGCTCGCGGCGTTCGCAACCTCTCTCGAAACCAAGATCGACACCGCCGCCGCACTCCACCCGAACCCCGGACGCCGCAGCTTTCAGCGGTTGAACCGCGCCGAGTACGCGCGATCGGTGCACGACCTGCTCGACATCGACGTCGACGTGAATGCGTTCCTGCCGCCCGACACGATGAGCCACGGCTTCGACAACATCTCGGAAGTGCAGAGCTTCTCGCCGACGCTGATGGAAGGTTACCTGCGCGCCGCGAGCAAGATCGCGAGCACGGCGATCGGCGACAAGGCGGCGAGCCCCACGGAAATGACGATCAAGGTGCCGCGCACGGAATCGCAAATGGAGCACGTCGAGGGCACGCCCTGGGGCACGCGCGGCGGCGTCTCGGTGGTCCACAACTTCCCGGCTGACGGCGACTACACGTTCCGCATCCTGCTGCACTCGGTGCCGACCGGGCAGCTGTACGGCAGCACGTCGCGCGGCGAGCAGATCGAGATATCGATCAACGGGCGGCGCGTCGCGCTGATGGACATCAACTACCGGATGACCGAGACCGACAAGAACGGCTTGAACCTCACGACGCCGCGCATCCACGTGAATGCCGGTCCGCAGCATGTGGCAGCGGCCTTCATCAAGAAATTCGAGGGACCGATCGACGATCTGATGGCACCGATCGACTACACGCTCGCGGACAGCCAGATCGGCGACGGGTTCGGCATCACGACGGAGCCGCACGTTCGCGATTTCAGCATCACCGGTCCCTACAAAGTGACCGGCATCTCCGACACGCCGAGCCGGCGCAAGATTTTCGTCTGCCGACCGACGAGTGCCGCCGAGGAGGCGCCCTGCGCGACGCATGATCCTCAAGCGGCTCGCGACCCAGGCCTATCGGCAGCCCGCCACGAGCGGCGAAGTGGAACCGCTGCTCAAGTTCTACAACGAGGGGCGGCAGGAAGACGGCGACTTCGAGTCCGGCATCAAGCTCGGACTGCAGGCGATCCTCGCGAGCCCTCGGTTCCTGTTCCGCCTCGAAGAAGCGCCGCAGGCGCTGCGCGCGGGACAGAATTATCGGATCAACGATCTCGATCTCGCCTCTCGCCTGTCCTTCTTCTTGTGGGACAGCGGTCCCGATGCGGAGCTTCTGAAGGCGGCGACGAACGGCACGCTTCGGGCGCCGGCCGTTTTCGAGAAGCAGGTGCGCCGCATGCTGGCCGACCCGCGGTCGTCAGCGCTTGTCGACCCGCTTCGCCGCCCAGTGGCTGCGGCTGCAGGACGTGGACAAGATCAAGCCGGACGCGCTGCTGTATCCGTCGTTCGATTACAACCTCGCGGAATCGTTCAAGCGTGAAACGGAGCTGTTCTTCGACAGCATCGTCCGCGAGGATCGAAACGTTCTCGATCTGCTGACGGCCGACTACACGTTCGTCAACGAGCGGCATCGCCCGGCACTACGGCATCCCGAACGTGACCGGCGATCAGTTCCGGAAGGTCACGCTCGGTCCCGACCTCGACGTACCGCCGCGGCCTTCTCGGACAGGGCAGCATCCTGATGCAGACGTCGGTCGCGGACCGGACCTCGCCGGTGCAGCGCGGCAAGTGGATCATGGAAGTGTTCCTCGGTTCGCCGCCGCCGCCGCCGCCGCCGAACGTGCCGCCGCTCGACGACACGAAAGCGGCCACCGCCGACGGTCATTCGCTGTCGACACGCGAGCGGATGGAAGAGCACCGCAAGAATCCGGCCTGCGCGTCCTGCCACCGGGTGATCGATCCGCTCGGGCTCGCGCTCGAGAACTTCGACGTGACCGGCGCGTGGCGCATCCGCGACAACATGGTGCCCGTCGATTCGAACGGAACGCTCTACGACGGCACGCAGATGGCCGGCCCGGCGGGGCTGCGCGAAGCGCTGTTGAAGCACTCGGATACGCTGATCCGCAACTTCACCGAGAACCTCATGTCGTACGCGCTCGGACGCCGCGTCGAGTACTACGACGAGCCGACCATTCGGGCGATCACGCGTAAGGCGGCGCAGAACGACAACCATTTCTCCGAGTTCGTGTTCGGCATCGTCGACAGCCCGGCGTTCCAGATGGCGAAGGCCGAACCGGCCGTCACCACGAGCCAACGACGCATCCAACAGGTAGGGGCGAACACCATGTCATATCATCTCGAACAAACACATTTCGCGTCGAGCCGTTCTGAAGGGAATGGGCGTCACCGTCGCGCTGCCGTTCCTCGACGCGATGGTTCCGGCCGCGCAGCGTCTTCGCCAGCACGGCGGCGGCGCCGAAGACCAGGCTGTCGTGCATCGAGATGGTGCACGGATCGGCGGGCAGCACGCAGATCGGCATCGCAGAAGAACCTCTGGGCGCCGGCAAAGGTCGGCCGCGATTTCGATCTCAGCCCGAGCAGCCTCGCGCCGCTCGCGCCCTTCAAGGAATATCTGACCGTCGTCAGCAACACCGACGTGCGGAACGCCGAGGCATTCAAGGCTGCCGGAAATCGGCGGCGATCACTTCCGCTCCGCGGCCGTGTTCCTGACGCAGTCGCATCCGAAGCAGACGCAGGGCTCGGACGTCCACGCCGGCACGTCGATCGACCAGATATACGCGCAGAAGTTCGGCCAGGACACGGCCATCCCGTCGATGCAGCTGTGCATCGAGGCGGTCGACCAGGCCGGCGGCTGCGCCTACGGCTATTCGTGCGTCTACACGGACACGATCAGCTGGTCGTCGCCCGACCAGCCGCTGCCGATGGTCCGCGACCCGCGCGTCGCGTTCGATCAACTGTTCGGCGTCGGTGCGACGCCGGCGGAGCGCGCCGCGAACCGCCGCGCCGACAAGAGCATCCTCGACTGGATCACGGGCGAGGTCGCGCGGCCTTCGGCGTCAGCTGAGCGCGACCGATCGCGCGCGCCTCAACGAGTATCTCGACGACATCCGCGAAATCGAGCGCCGCATTCAGCAGGTCGAGGCGCACAACGCGAGCGGCGAGCAGCGCCAGATGCCGGAGGCGCCGATCGGCGTTCCCGATGCCTTCGACGAGCACGTGAAGCTGATGTTCGACCTCCAGGCGCTCGCCTTCGCGTCGGACGTGACCCGCGTCTTCTCGTTCAAGATGGGGCGAGACGGCTCGAGCCGCGCCTATCCGGAGAGCGGCGTGAAGACCGGCTTCCACCCGGCCTCGCACCATCAGGAGAAAGAAGAGCGGATTCAGGACTTCGCGAAGATCAACAAGTACCACGTGAGCATGGTCCCGTACTTCCTCGAGAAGCTGAAGAACACGCCCGACGGCGACGGCAGCCTTCTCGACCACACGCTCATCGTCTACGGCTCGCCGATGGGCGACAGCAACGTGCACAACCACAAGCGCTGCCCGTTGTTCCTCGCCGGCCACGCGAGCGGCAAGCTTCCAGGGCAATATGCACGTGCGAGCGGCCGACGGCACCCCGATGGCGAACGCCATGTTGACCGTTCTCCACTCGCTCGGCTTCGAGGACAAGACGTCGTTCGGCGACAGCACCGGCGTCCTCGATCTGGCGAGCGCGCCGAAGACGTCACTCTAGGATTTCACTGTACGAAATTTCTCAGCGAGCTCTGCGGGCGCTGCGGTTGATTAACGTGAGGATCGAGCGATGCGGAAAGTACTGACGACGATTCTGCCAGTTGCGGCGCTTGCGGTGTGCGTGTCGGCGCTGCTCAACGCCGCGCCGCCGGAGGCGAACGTCGCCGAAGCGGCCATGAACGGCGACACGACGACGATCCGGACGCTCATCAAGCAAGGAGCCGACGTGAATTCGGCTCAGGGCGATGGGACGACGGCGCTTCATTGGGCCGCGCTCAAAGGAAATGTCGAGCTCGCCAAGATGCTGTTGTATGCAGGCGCGAACCCGCGTTCGACGACGCGCCTCGGCGGCTATACGGCCCTGCTGATGGCGAGCAGGAACGGCGACGCACGCGATGATCGACGCGCTGCTGTCGAATGGCGCGGACGTGAAGGACAAGACCACGACCGGCGTGACGCCGTTGATGTTCGCGGCCGCGTCGGGACATGTGGACGCGGTGAAAGTGCTGCTCGACAAAGGCGCCGATGTGAACGCGAAAGAGAACGCCAAAGGCGAAACGGCGCTGACGTTCGCAGCCGCGAACGGCCGCGCCGACGTCATCCGCCTGCTGACCTCGCGCGGCGCCGACGTGAAGGTCGCGACGAAGGTCATCGATCTCACGGCGTACACGAAGGAAGAACAGGAGAAGTTTGCCGCGATCGTCGCCACGGGCGCGCCGCCCAACTCGGGAGTTCCGGCGTCGGCGGAAGCGGGCGCGAAGGTTCGCACGGCGCAGCCTTCACGCGGTGGTCGGGCGCCGGCGGCGCCGGCAGCCGAGGGACGCGGCGGGCGTGGCGGCGCGCCGCAAATTGCCGGCGTCAACCGTCAGTACCTGTACAACGAGCTCGTCAGCGCGCAGGGCGGCCTCACGCCGCTGCTGCTCGCGTCGCGGCAAGGCCAACTCGAGTCGGTGAAGGCGCTCCTCGACGCGGGTGCCGACATCAATCAGGTCGAGCGCCGGCGACAAAACGAGCCCGATCCTCATCGCCACGATCAACGGACGGTTCGATGTCGCGAAGTTCCTGCTCGATCACGGCGCGAATCCGACCCTGGCCGCGGACAACGGCGCGACGCCGCTCTATGCGGCGCTGAACGTCCAGTGGGCGCCGAAGGCGCTGTATCCGCAGCCGCGCGCGTACGAACAGCAGCAGATCACCTATCTCGATTTGATGAAGGCGCTGCTCGACAAGGGCGCCGAATCCGAACGCGCGGCTCACGAAAAAGATCTGGTACTCGGGCTACAACTTCGATCTCTCCGGCGTGGACGAGAGCGGCGCGACGCCGTTCTGGCGCGCCGCGTACGCGAGCGACGTCGACGCGATGAAGCTGCTCGTCGCGCGTGGCGCCGATCCGAATATCCCGACGCAGCGGACGCCGGGTCGTCCGAGGACCGGTGACGGCCAGCGCGACGCGAAAGACGTGTCGTCGCTGCCGCCGGTCCCGCCCGGCGGGCCCGGCGTGCCGCCGCTCGTCGCGGCCGCCGGCGTCGGGTACGGCGAAGGCTTCGCGGCGAACTCACATCGCTTCGCGCCGGGCGGCATGCTGCCGGCGGTGAAGTACCTCGTCGAGGAGCTGCACGCGGACGTCAACGCCACGGATCACGAAGGCAACACGGCGCTGCACAACGCGGCCGCGCGCGGCGACAACGAGATGATCAAGTACCTCGTCTCGAAAGGCGCGAACGTCAAGGCCGTGAACCGCGAGGGCAAGACGACGGTCGACATGGCGAACGGCCCCGTGCAGCGCACGCAGCCGTACCCCGAGACGATCGCGCTTCTCGAAAGCCTGGGCGCGAAGAACAATCACAAGTGCGTTTCTTGTTGATCTGGTGATTGGGTGATCTGGTGATTGGGTGATTGATTGCGTGATTGTTCGGTCAATGTCGACCAATCAATCACCAGATCACCAGATCCTCAAATCACCAGATAGATTTATGCTCCGCTCCATCCTCACCATCCCGCTCGTCGTATGTGCATCGGTCGTGGCACTCGCCCAGCTGCCGACCCTCGCCGAGCGCGACGGCGATCGCCTACTCGAAGAGCACGCCGCACGACGCGGTCGCGCGCCTTCAGCAGGCCCTCGACCGCGGAGACGCGACGCTCGAGTTCGACGCGACGCGCGGTTATCTCCCGTCGGTCCTGAAGCAGCTGGACGTGCCCGTCTCGTCGCAAGGGCTGGTGTTCTCGCGCACGAGCCTGCAGGTGGATCACATCGCACCGTGGACGCCGCGCGCCGTCTACTTCAACGATGACGTGTATGTCGGATGGGCCCAGAAGGCGCCGATCATGGAAATCGCGTCGGTCGATCCGGCGCTTGGACCGGTGTTTTACACACTGGATCAGACCGAGAGCGGATCATCCGACGTTCGAACGGCAAACGCGGATGTGCCTCATCTGCCACGATTCGTCGTCGACGACCGGCGGCGTGCCAGGATTCATCGTGCGCTCCGTCTTCACCGACCGGTACGGATACCCGCTGGCGGCGCCGGGCATGGACGAGAGCGTGACGACAGACCAGACGCCGATCGAACAGCGGTGGGGCGGCTGGTACGTGACCGGCACGCACGGCGAGATGCATCATCGCGGAAACATCGTCGCGCCGAAGCTCGCGAGCGAGCTGCCGAACGTGAAGGCGTACATCGATGGCGTGAAGCTCGGGCCAAACGGCAACGTGACCGATCTGCACGATCGATTCGATGTGAAACGCTATCTCACTCCGGACAGCGACATCGTCGCGCTGCTCGTGATCGCGCATCAGAGCTCGGTGCACAACCTGATTACCGCAGCCAGCTACTACGCGCGAATCGAGGGCGACGACTCACCGCGCGCCGTCGACGCCGCGGAGCGGCTCGTCCGCGCGCTCCTTTTCGTGAACGAAGCGCCGATCACCGGACCCATTCAGGGCACGTCGGCGTTCGCCGGCGAGTTCTCCGCGCGAGGTCCGCGCGATCATCAGGGCCGCTCGCTGCGTGATCTGGATCTGAAGACGCGGCTCTTCCGATATCCGCTTAGCTATCTGATTTATTCGGAAGGGTTCGAGGCGCTGCCTGCGCACGTGAAGTCTCGCGTGTACGGCCGCCTGCGTCAGATTCTGAATGGCGAGGATACGAACGCCGCGTTCAGCCGTCTGAGCGCAGAGGACCGCAAAGCGATCCTGGACATCCTCCGAGACACCAAGCCCGACTTCACAAATCGTCCTACTGAAACTCGTCCCGACACAGACAAATAACGACAATCGGTGACAAGCGGCGGCAACTACAAAAAGCCGTTCGGATTGCCCCGCGGCACCGTATTATGTGCACTGGAATGGATCGCCTCGCGGCGGGGAGACGCATGGGTAAATTGATCGCAGGCGCGGCAGCCGCTGCGCTGCTCACTATCACGGTCGGCGCGCAATCGAAAACGCCGCTGCACGCGCCGGCACACGCCGCCGCGCAGCCCGCAGTCGCGAGTCATGCACCGAGCGCATTACCGATCGACGCGCAGAACGCGCTCGTCGCGGGAAACTGCGCGACGTGCCACGACGACGAGGGCAAGACGGGCGGGTTGTCGCTCGAGCACTTCGACGCCGCGAAGATCGAACAGAGTCGCCGAAGTCGCGGAGAAGATGATCAAGAAGCTGCGGGCCGGCATGATGCCGCCGCCGACGGTCACCGAGCGTCCGCCCGCCGCAACGCTCGCCGCATTCGCCACGTCGCTCGAAACGACCATCGACAACGCGGCGGCGCTTCATCCGACGCCCGGCCATCGGATGTTCCAGCGGCTCACACGCGCCGAGTACGAGCGCGCCGTCCACGACGTCCTCGGCCTCGACGTCGACGTGAACGCGTTCCTGCCGCCCGACACGATCAGCGCCGGCTTCGACAACATCGCCGACGCGCAGCAACTCTCGCCGACGCTGCTCGAAGGCTATCTGCGCGCCGCCGCCGAGATCTCGAACCTCGCGATCGGCGATCGCACCGCCTCGCCGACCGAAGCGACGTACAAGGTGCCGCGCACTGAGTCGCAGACCGGACACGTCGACGGCACGCCGTGGGGCACCCGCGGCGGCATCGCCGTGGATCACACGTTCCCGGCCGACGGCGAATACTCATTCCGCATCATGCTGCACGGCACGCCGACCGGTCAGCTGTTCGGCAGCGTGTCCAGCCGCAACGAGCAGATTGACCTGTCGCTCGACGGCGAGCGGGTCGCGCTCATGGACGTCGAACTACCGGATCACCGAGACCGACAAGGCGGGCCTCAACCTCACGACCCCGCACATCTTCGTCAAGGCGGGTCCGCACCACGTCACCGCGGCGTTCATTCAGAAATTCGACGGCGTCATCGACGACCTGATGAAGCCGATCGACTACACGCTCGCCGACACCGAATACGGCGACAACGCCGGGCATCACGGCGTTCCCGCACGTGCGCGATTTCAGCATCACCGGCCCGTTCCGCGTGACCGGCGTCTCGGACACGCGTGAGCCGGCGCAAGATCTTCATCGTGCCGGCCGACGTCAGCCGACGAGGAAGCGCCCTGCGCGCGCCAGATCCTCCGTCAGATTGCGTCGAACGCGTATCGTCGACAGGCAAGCAGCGGTGACCTCGAGTCGCTGCTGAAGTTCTACGACGAGGGGCGCAAGGATCACGATTTCGAGGCGGGCATCAAGAACGCGCTGCAGATGATCCTCGCCAGCCCCGATTTCGTCTTCCGCTTCGAAGAGCAGCCGTATAACGTGCGGCCGGGCCAGACGTACCGGATCAGCGACGTCGTGCTCGCCTCGCGGCTTTCGTTCTTCATCTGGGACACGGTGCCGGACGCGGAGCTCGTGAAGGTGGCGATGAGCAACACGCTCCACCAGCCAGCCGTGCTCGACAAGCAGGTGCATCGGATGCTCGCCGATCCGCGAGCCGAGGCGCTCTCGACCCGCTTCGCCGCCCAGTGGCTGCGGCTGCAGGATGTCGAGAAGCTCCATCCCGACGCGCTGCTGTTCCCCTCATTCGACCACGCGCTCACGAAGTCGTACGTGCGCGAGACGGAACTGTTCTTCGATAGCATCGTGCGCGAGGATCGCAACATCCTCGATCTGTTCAACGCCGACTACAGCTTCGTCAACGAGCGCATCGCGAAGGTCTACCGCATCCCGAACGTGGTCGGCGACGACTTCCAGGCGCGTCAACATGCCTGAAGAGCGCCGCGGCATTCTCGGCCAGGGCAGCGTGCTGATGCAGACGGCGGTCGCAGACCGCACCTCGCCGGTGCAGCGCGGCAAGTGGATCATGGAAGTGCTCCTCGGGTCGCCGCCGCCGCCGCCGCCGCAGAATCCTCCGCCGCCGCAGCTCGAGGAAACCAAGGCGGTCACCGCCGGCGGCAAACCGCTCTCGACGCGCGAGCGCATGGAGGAGCACCGCAAGAACCCGGCGTGCACGTCGTGCCACAAAGTGATCGATCCGCTCGGGCTGGCGCTCGAGAACTTCGACACGATCGGCGCATGGCGGATCAAAGACAACGGCGTCGGCATCGACACGAAGGGCACGCTCTACGACGGCACGCCGATCGACGGGCCGGCAAGCCTGCGCCAGGCGCTGCTCGGAAAATCCGAGACGGTCATTCGTAATTTCACCGACAACCTCATGTCGTTCGCGCTCGGCCGCCGCATCGAGTATTACGACCAGCCGACCGTGCGCAGCGATCACGAAGAAAGCGGCGCAGAACGACTACCACTTCTCGTCATTCGTTCTCGGCATCGTGAACAGCCCGGCGTTCCGGATGAGCACGGCCGAAGCCGTCACCACTACTGCAGACGCCCAGTCAACCCAGCGTCCCGCGAAGGGATCTACGAGGTAGGCATGTACATCACGAAGCAACACATCTCGCGCCGCACCGTCCTGAAAGGGATGGGCGTTACCGTAGCGCTGCCCATTCTCGACGCCATGGTTCCAGCGGGCACCGCCTGGGCGAAAACCGAGGCAGCGGCGTCATCCTCCAAGGTGCGGCTCGTCGCGATGGAAATGGTGCACGGCTCTGCCGGCAGCACGGCGATTGGCGTCCAGAAGCATCTCTTCGCGCCGGCGCAGATCGGGCAGGACTTCGAGTTCAGCCCGACGCTCGAACCGCTGGCGCCGTTCAAGGACGACGTGACGATCATCAGCAACACCGATGTCCGCAACGCCGAAGCGTTCACGCTGCCCGAGATCGGCGGCGATCATTTCCGATCGTCGAGCGCCGTGTTCCTCACGCAGTCGCACCCGAAACAGACCGAAGGCAACGACGTCCACGCGGGCATTTCGCTCGACCAGCTGTACGCGTCAGAAGTTCGGACAGGACACGCCGATCCCCTCGATGCAGCTCTCGATCGAGAACGTCGACCAGGCCGGCGGCTGCACCTACGGCTACTCCTGCATCTACACCGATACGATCAGCTGGTCGGCCCCGGATACAGCCGCTGCCGATGGTCCGCGACCCGCGCGTGGTCTTCGATCAGCTGTTCGGCGTCGGCGCGACGCCCGAGGAGCGCGTGGCCAACCGTCACGCCGATCGGAGCATCCTCGACTGGATCACCGCCCGGCATCGGCCAGCTGCAGACGCGATCTCGGCGTCAGCGACCAGCGCGCGGCTCGGCGAATATCTCGAGAACATCCGCGAGATCGAGCGCCGCATTCAACGGGTCGAAGCGCGCAACGCCAGCGGCGAGCCGCGCGAGTTGCCCGAAGCGCCGATCGGGGTGCCCGACTCGTTCGAAGAGCACGTGCACATCCTGATGGACCTGATCGCCATCGCGTTTGCCAGCGATACGACCCGCGTCTTCTCGTTCAAGCTGGGGCGCGACGCCTCGGGCCGGTCGTACCCGGAGAGCGGCATCGCGACCGGCTTCCACAACGCGTCGCACCACGGCGAGCGCGAAGAGCGGATCATCGAGTTCGCGAAGATCAACCGGTATCACGTGAGCATGGTGCCGTATCTGCTCGACAAGCTGAAGAACACGCCTGAGGGCGACGGCAACCTGCTGCGAGAACAGCCTGATCCTGTACGGCTCGCCGATGGGCGACTCGAACATTCACAACCACAAGCGCGTGCCGCTCTTCGTCGCCGGCCACGCGGGCGGAAAGTTGAAAGGCGGACGTGCACATCAAGGCGCCGGACGGCACGCCGATGGCCAACCCGATGCTGACGATGCTGCACATGCTCGGTCGCGAGGACATGACGAGCTTCGGCGACAGCACCGGCGGAGCTCGATCTGAATAACGCCGCTGCGACGGCCACCACCGACGCCGTGAAAGGCTAGGACAACCATGCTGCGCAAAACGCTGATCACCGGATCGTGCATCGGCGCCATCGGGGCGCTCTGCCTCTCGGCTCTCCTCCACGCCGCCCCAGGCACCGACTCGCGCTCCACCGTCGTCGAAGCGGCGATGCGGGGCGACCGCGACACCGTTCGCTCGCTGCTCAAAGAAGGCGACGACGTGAACTCGGCGCAGCCGGACGGCATGACGGCGCTGCACTGGGCCGCCCAGAAGAACGACGTCGAGCTGGCGAAGCTCCTGCTCTACGGCGGCGCGAACGTGCGCGCCACCACGCGGATCGGCGGCTACACGCCGCTGCTCATCGCGAGCAAGAACGGCCAGACGGCGATGATCGAAACGCTTCTCGGCGCAGGCGCAGATGCGAAGAGCGCCACCGCCAACGGCGCGACGGCGTTGATGCTCGCCTCGCAGGCGGGTAACGCGGACGCAGTGAAGATGCTCGTGGCGCACGGCGCTGACGTGAACGCCGTCGAGCAGGTGAAGGGCGAAACGCGCACTTTACTTTGCGGCGGCGTACGGGCGCGCCGATGTCGTTCGCGTGCTGACCGCGAACGGCGCCAACCCGAACGTCACGACGAAGGTCATCAATCTCGACGCCTTCAATAAGGAAGAACAGGAACGGTTCGCCCAGTTCCAGCAGCAGGCCGCTCAGGCCGGTGGCGGCCGCGGCGCGCAGGCGGGTGCGGCTGGCGCAGCCGGCGCCGGGCAGGCACGCGGCGGGCGCGGCTTCAATCCGAACGCCAAGCCGGGCATCGACCGTCAGTACAACTACACAGAGCTCGTCGGCTACTGGGGCGGCCTCGCACCGCTGCACATTGCGGCGCGGCAGGGCGAGCTCGGCGCGGTCAAGGCGCTGCTCGATGCCCACGCCGACGTCAATCAGCAGAGCGCCGGCGACAAAGTCACGCCGATGCTCGTCGCGACGATCAACGGCAACTTCGACGTCGCGAAGTACATGCTCGACCACGGCGCCGACCCGAAGCTCGCGCAGGAAAACGGCGTCACGGCGCTGTACGCCGCGCTCAACTGCCAGTGGGCCGATAAGGCGCTGTACCCGCAGCCGCGCGCCCAGGAACAGCAGCAGCTGTCGTATCTGGACATGATGCAGGCGCTGCTCGAAAAGGGCGCCGACCCGAACGCGCGGTTGCGCCGGAAGGTCTGGTATTCCCAGTACGACTTCGATCAGTCGGGCATCGACGAGGCGGGCGCGACGCGCGTTCTGGCGCGCGGCTTACGCCGACGACGTCGACGCGATGAAGCTGCTCGTGAAGTACGGCGCGGACGTCAACCTCACGACGATGCGCACGCCAGGCCGGCCGCGACTCGGCGACGACCCGGCCCGCGTTGTCCAGGACGTGTCGGGCATGCCGCCGGTCCCGGTAGGCGGCCCCGGAGTGCCGCCCCTTCTCGCGGCCGCGGGCGAGGGCTACGGTGAAGGCCTTGCCGCAAACCATCACCACTTCTCGGCGAACGGTATGCTCACGGCAGTGAAGTACATGGTCGAGGAACTGCACGTCGACGTGAACGCGCGCGACCACGAAGGCAATACGGCGCTCCACAACGCCGCCGCGCGCGGCGACAACGAGATGATTCTTTATCTCGTGTCGAAGGGCGCCGACCCCAAAGTGGTGAATCGCGGTGGCGTCACAACCGTGGACATGGCGAACGGGCCGGTGCAGCGCATTTCGCCGTTCCCGGAGACAATCAAGCTCCTCGAAGGCATGGGCGCGAAGAACAACCACAAGTGCGTCTCCTGCTAGATTCAGGGATTTGAGGATAGAGGGAAGAAAGGATCTAAGGAACTCAGAACTGAGAACTCGAGAACCTTAGATCCCATCAGATCCCTCAATCCTTAGATCTACATGCTTCCCTCCTCCCGCGTTTTTGTCGCCGGTCACCGCGGGATGGTCGGCTCCTCCATCGTTCGAAAGCTCGCAGCCGAAGGCTACAAAAATATTCTGACTGCGTCTCGCGAAGAGCTCGATCTGCGTGACCAGTCCGCCGTCAACCGGTGGTTTGCCGAGAACCGGCCCGACTACGTGTTTCTGGTCGCCGGCACGGTTGGCGGCATCCTTGCGAACTCGACGCGCCCCGCCGAATTCATCTACGACAACATGATGATTCACGCGACGGTCGTCCACGCGTCGCATCTGTATCCTGTCGAGAAGCTGTTGTATCTCGGCAGCTCCTGCATCTATCCGCGCAACGCGCCGCAGCCGATTCGCGAGGAGTGCCTGCTCCAGGGCGAGCTCGAGCCGACCAATGAGGCGTATGCGGTCGCTAAGATCGCGGGCATCACCCTTTGCCGCGCGTACCGGCGGCAATACGGATCGAACTTCGTGTCGGCGATGCCGACGAACCTGTATGGCCCCGGCGACAACTTCGATTTGGCCGGCGCGCACGTCGTCCCCGCGCTGATGCGAAAATTCCATGAAGCGAAGAGCCATGGGATGCGGGAGGTGGTCGTATGGGGGACCGGCGGGTGCCGCCGCGAGTTTCTTTACGTCGAGGACCTCGCCGACGCGTGCGTCTTCATCATGAAGCATTACGACGAGACTGGACACATCAACGTCGGCACAGGCGAAGACCTGACCGTCCGGGAGCTGGCCGAAACGATCGGATCGATCGTCCATCCGGATGCGACGATCGTATTCGACACGACGAAGCCCGATGGCATGCCCCGCAAGCTGCTCGACGTTTCCCGCCTGCACGCCCTCGGCTGGCGCCATCGCACGTCGCTCGTAGACGGTCTGCAGGCGACCTATCGCTGGTTCGTCGACAACGCCGTCGCGGCCCGCGGCATGGGTGCGTTGTCGACCTAGGCGCCAAGCGAGAGAGCGTTCACGGCCAGATACCGAGCGCTCGCCTCACGAGGATCAGCTGTCCGAGGTGATACGCGGTGTGATCCGCGATCAGCAGAATCTCCCGCATGTATGTCTGGCCGCTGCCGTGTGGAATCTGCGCGAACAGATCAACTGTCCGGTCCTTCGCAAGCAGCTGCAGCGCGCGGCGATCCCGCTTGAACGCCGCGATTGACGCCTTCCATGCGGCGGCGGCTTTCGGAGCCGGCGACCGCGGCCAGTAGTCATCCGGCCATTTCTTCTCTTTGTATTTTGCGCTCCGACAGAACTCCAGGATGTCGGCCTGCGCAATCCGCGCGTGCTCCACGAGCTGCCAGGCCGAGTGTTCCAGCCCGGGCGGAATGGTGCCCCGATGCCGCGGCGATATGCCCGCAACCGCCTTTTCGAACGTCACGTGTGCGTCGCCCCAGGCGAGCAGCTTCGCCGCCTGGTCGCGGATCGCGGTGTCTTGATTCATGCGTCCTCCTCCAAACCCTGCCGCCCGTTACAATCCTCGAATGCGGACATTCGTTCTCGGCCTGGCGCTCGGCGCCCTCGGCCTCGGCGCCGCCTTGCACGGCCAGCAGGATCCAAAACTATACGCCGGTCTGAAGTGGCGCTCCGTCGGACCGTTTCGCGCCGGTCGCGCATCGGCGGTTGCCGGCGTTGCCGGGAATCCGGCCATCTACTACATGGGCACGCCGGGAGGCGGCGTCTGGAAAACGACTGACGGCGGCATGATCTGGAAGCCGATATCCGACGCCGTGCCGGTCGCCTCCATCGGAGCGCTCGCCGTCGCGCCGTCAAATTCCGACGTCGTCTATATCGGAACGGGCGACGTGAGCGAAGTCGGCGGATCGGTGAACGCCGGCTCGGGTGTTTACAAATCGACCGACGCCGGCAGGACATGGATGCACGCGGGCCTCGACAATACGTGGCACATCGGCGCGCTCTGGATCGACCCGCGCGATGCGAACGTGGTCGTCGTCGCGGCGCTCGGGCATACGTTCTCGAAAGACGCGGACCGCGGAATCTTCAAGACGACCGACGGCGGAGCGAGCTGGAAGAAGACGCTTTTCAAAGACGAAGAAACGGGCGCGATCGATGTCGCGTTCGATGCGGCGAATCCGAAGATCGGATTCGCGACGGTATGGGGTCACTACGTGGCGCCTGGCGCGACCGGCGCGGTGCTGAACGGTACAAACCGCGGTGCCGTGTACAAGACGATCGACGAAGGCGACACGTGGACGGCGATCGGCGGCGAGGGACTTCCGGTCGATCGCGTCGGCCGCTGCGGCGTCGCGGTAGCGAACGGCGGACGGCGCGTCTTCGCGATCATGACTGCGCAGCCTGGCGGCGGCCTGTATCGATCCGACGACGGCGGGACGAGCTGGCAGAAGGCGACGTCCGATTCTCGAATCGTCGGGAACGGATACTTCAGCAAGGTCTACGTGGATCCGCAGAACGCGGACGTCGTGTACGTCATGCAAACCTCGATGTATCGGTCAGCGGACGCCGGTAAGACGTTCACCGCATGGAAGGGCGCGCCGGGCGGCGACGACAACCACGTTCTCTGGATCGATCCGACGCACACCGACTGGATGGTGATGGGCAGCGACCAGGGCGCCGTCACCTCGCTCGACGGTGGCCGCACGTGGAGCTCCTGGTACAACCAGCCCACGGGCCAGCTGTACCATCTCTCGACCGACAATCGATGGCCGTATTGGATCTACGGCATGCAGCAGGACAGCGGATCGGTCGGCACGCGCAATCGCGGCGACTACGGCAACGTCGGCATCCTCGATTGGGATGCCGTTGCCGGCTATGAGTTCGGCTACATCGTCCCCGATCCGCTCAACCCGAACATTGTTTACGCTGGCGGCGAAGCGCGCGGCCTCTGGCGGCTCGACCGCGAGAGCCGGCAGGTCCGAACCGTGTCGCCGAACATCGGCAGACAGGGAGACTACCGCACGGTGCTCAACCCGCCGATCGCATTCTCCCCGCAGGACCCGCACGCACTCTACGAGGGCACGCAGTTCGTGCTGGTCACGCGCAACGGCGGCGAATCGTGGGAGCGCGTGAGTCCCGACTTAACCGTACGACCCGATCAGCCGTCAGTTGCGCCTGGACCCACTCCCGCGGGGGCACCGCCCGCTCCGAACCGCACGGCGATCAGCACGCTCGCGCTCTCGCCTGCCAAAGAGGGCGTCATGTGGGCTGGCACGAGCAACGGTCTCGTGCAGTTGACCGAAGACGGCGGAAAGACGTGGCGCAATGTGTCGCCGCCGGGCCTGACGCGTTTTCATCAGGTCAGCATGATTGAGGCGTCGCGATTCGACAGCGCCACGGCGTTTGTCGCCGTCGAGGCGCACGAAGCGAACGACTTCGCCCCGCACGTGATTCGCACGACCGATGCCGGCAAGAGCTGGCGCGAAACGGTGACCGGCATCGCGGCGGGTGATTTCGTCCGTGTCGTGCGCGAGGATCCCGTTCGTCGCGGATTGCTCTACGCCGGCACCGAGAATGGCGCGATGGTCTCGTTCGACGCGGGCGATCACTGGCAGTCGCTGCAGTTGAACCTGCCCACGGTCTCGGTGCGCGATATCGTCGTCCACGATCAGGACGTGGTGATCTGCACCTACGGCCGCGCGATCTGGATTCTCGACGATGTGACGCCGCTCAGGCAGGCGAACGGTTCCGTGAGCGAATCGGACGCGTTCCTGTTTGCGCCGCACCAGGCGATCCGGGTCCGTCGCAATGACAACAACGACACACCGATGCCGCCCGATCTGCCGGCGGCCGAGAATCCGCCGGACGGCGCTGTGATCGACTACTACCTGAAGTCGGCCTCGTCCGGCGACGTCACGATTGGAATTTACGACAGCGGCGGGGAGCTCGTCCGGCAGCTCTCGAGCGTGGCGGAGGCGCGCGTTGAAAACGAGCCTCCGAATGTGCCGACGTACTGGCTGGCAGCACCGAATCCGCTGTCGAAGGCTGCGGGTGCCAGCCGCGCCGTGTGGGATCTACGCTACGCGCCGCCGCCGGCACTTCGGCACGATTATCCGATCTCGGCAACCGCCGGCCGGACACGGCAGACACCCGAAGGTCCACTCGCCGCACCGGGCAAGTACGATGTCCGGCTGACCGTGAACGGGCGCACCGTTCATCAGCCGCTCACCATCATCTCCGATCCACGCGTGCGCATTGGCCAGGCTGATTTCGATCGGCAGGCCGCCTTCGAGCGCGGGATCGCGCTCGCGATGCGGTCGGCGTACGAGCACTACGAGCAGGTCGTGGCGGTGCGGAAAGTGGCAGTCGCACAAACAGCGGACATGGATGCGTTGAAGGCATTCGATCGGAACGCTGCCGCACTCATCGGCGAAGGGCGGCGGCGATCCGATAATGTCGCCGGCGGCGGCGCGAATCGCGCGACGGGCGACTTCGCGGCCCTGAACGGAAACTTGAGTACGTTGCTCGAAGCGAGCGACCTCGCGGACGGCGCGCCGACGGAAGCGATGAAGGCGGCGTGGATGGATTACTGCGGAGAATTACAAGAGGCCACGACCCGCTGGCGCGAGCTGACGTCCAAGGACTTGCCTGACGTCAATGACCAGCTCCGGAAGGCGAACCTTCCACCGATTCCCGTGCCGCAGGCCATCGTCGCGCCGCCGTCGTGCACGCCGTAGCGCGCAGCTCTCGAACGTCGCTGTCGCGATGTGTTCCCCGTGACTCTGTGACTCCGTGGCCATTTCATCAGAGCACACGAATCAGATCTGACCTGGTGATGATGAACGTCTTGTCGGTCTTGAAGTCGCGGACGAGCACCGCCGGATTCCCGGGCGTGATCATCGTGGACAGGAGGTCGACCGGTGTCGACACGTCCACGAACGGAAATGCCGGCTGCATGATCGTCTCGACCGGCTGCGACTTGATCCGGCCGTTCCGCACGAGCTCTTCGAAGAGGTGCGCCTCGTTCAACGACCCGACGAGACGCCGATCGCGGGTAATCGAGATCTGCGAGAAGTCGTGCTCGCTCATCGTGCGCAGCGCGTGCTCGACCGGTTCGTTGGCCTCGATCGAACATAGCTCGCCGGAGAGCCGCGCGTTCACGAGGTCGCGCGCCGTCATGCCGCTCTTTTCCAGAAATCCCTTTTCGCGCATCCAGTCGTCGTTGAACATCTTGCCGAGGTACCGAGAACCGTGGTCATGGAAAATCACGACCACCACTTCGCCCGCCTTGAAGTGATCCTTCAGCTGGAGCAGCCCGGCCATGGCTGAACCGGCCGAATTGCCGGCGAAGATGCCCTCCTCGCGTGCGATGCGCCGCGTCATGACGGCGGCGTCCTTGTCGGTGACCTTTTCGAAATGGTCGATCAGGCTGAAATCGACGTTCTTCGGCAGGAAGTCCTCACCGATCCCTTCCGTGATGTACGGGTAGATTTCGTTCTTGTCGAACACGCCGGTCTCTTTGTATTTCTTGAAAACCGAGCCGTACGTATCGATGCCCCACGCCTTCAGCTTGGGATTTTTTTCTTTGAGAAACCGCGCGACGCCCGAAATGGTGCCCCCCGTGCCTACACCGACGACGAGGTGATCGATCTTGCCGCCGGTCTGCTCCCAGAGCTCTGGCCCGGTCTGCTCGTAGTGCGCCTGCGCGTTGGACAGGTTGTCGTACTGGTTCGCCTTCCAGGAATTGGGAATCTCGTTCAGCAGCCGCGACGAAACCGAGTAATACGATCGCGGGTCCTCGGGATCGACGTTTGTCGGGCAGACGATCACCTCGGCACCGAAGGCCTTCAGGGCGTCGACCTTCTCCTTGGACTGCTTGTCGGTCGTCGTAAACACGCAGCGATACCCCTTGACGACCGCGGCGATTGCGAGACCCATGCCCGTGTTGCCCGACGTCCCCTCCACAATCGTGCCCCCGGGTTTGAGGACGCCGGCCTTTTCTGCGTCCTCGATCATCTTCACGGCCATGCGGTCCTTGATCGAATTTCCGGGATTGAACGTTTCGATTTTCGCGAGCACCGTCGCTTTCACGAGGCCTTCGGTGATGCGGTTGATGCGGACGAGCGGCGTGTGGCCGATGGCGTCCAGAATGGTGTCGCAGATTTTTCTCATGGGTTGTGGCGAGGCTCCAGACGAGCGCGGCTCCCGGAACGGCCGCTCCAATCTGTAAGTGTATACTGTGGTTTCTGACGCCGTTTCGTCAGGTCTGAGCCATGCGCCGCCGCCATTTCCTCGATCTGCTCGCGGTGCTCACGCTTGTCGCGGCCGTATGGTTCGGCCCTCGTGTGCAGGTCGCGTCCGGCGAGCTGCCGCACGAGCTGTCCGACCGCGCGTTCTGGAAACTGGTGTCCGACTTCTCCGAGCCTGGCGGCTACTTCCGCTCGGACAATCTCGTTTCCAACGAAACCGCTTTCCAGCACGTCATCCCCGGTCTCGTCGGCCGCACCAAGCGCGGCGGCGTGTATCTCGGCGTCGGCCCCGATCAGAATTTCACGTATATCGCGGCGTTCCGTCCTCGGATCGCGTTCATCATCGATATCCGCCGACAGAACCTTCTGTTGCATCTGATGTACAAGGCGCTCATCGAGATGTCGGACGATCGCGCCGACTTTCTCTCGCGCCTCTTCTCTCGCACGAGGCCGCGGGGACTCGGCCGAGCGACTTCGCCCGAAGAACTGTTTACGGCCTTCGGCGACGTGACGCCGACCGAGAGCAACTATCGAAACAATCTGAACGCCATCTTCGATCGTCTCACGAAGCACCACGGCTTCAGGCTCACCGATCTCGATCGTCAGACGATCGACGACCGCATTTACCGCAACTTCTTCACGAGCGGGCCCGACCTGCGCTACTCGTTCCCCCGCGCGTACGGCGGCCAGGTGTTTCCGTCGTATGCCGAGCTGATGCTCCAGACCGATGAATCCGGCGCGAACCACAGCTACGTGGCCACGGACGAGAGCTATCAGGCGCTTCGCGACATCGAGCGTCGCAACCTGGTCGTGCCGCTCGTCGGCGATTTCGGTGGTTCCAAGGCCATTCGGCTCGTCGGCGCGTACTTGCGCGACCACAATTCCACCGTCACGTTCTTCTATACGTCGAACGTCGAACAGTACCTGTTCCAGTCGGACGCCTGGCGGCGTTTCTTCGCCAGCGTCGCCACGCTCCCCGTCGAGCCGAGCAGCACGTTCATTCGGGCTTTCTTCAACATGGGATTCCGCTATCCCCCGGCGGTCTACAACCCGAGTCTCCGATCGGCGACACTCCTCGATCCGATCGCCAGCGAAGTCAGCGCGTTCAAGGCCGGCGAAATCCAGACCTACTACGACGTCGTCGAACGATCGCGGTAGTCCGCTCGTATCTCAGGAGATGAGCTTCAGGCACATTCTGCGTCGGCTGATCCATTTCCCGATGTTCACCGCGATCACGGTCGCAACGCTCGGAATCGGGATCGGCGGAAACAGCGCGATATTCACCGTCATCGAGGGCGTGCTCCTGAAGCCGCTGCCCTACCCGAGGCCTCAGCAGCTCGTCGAGGTGGATCACGCAGCGCCCGGCATGAACATCCCGCAGGCTGGCGCTGCGCCGTTTCTGCATTTCACTTATAAAGATCAGTCGCACGTGTTCGCCGCCATGGGCATGTGGCGCGGCAACGCCGTGAGCCTCACGGGCATTGGCGACCCCGCGGAGGTCCGGACGCTGGACGTCACCGAGGGCGTCCTGAACGCGCTCGACGTCCATCCGCTGCTCGGCCGAGTGTTCTCGCCAAGCGACGATTCGCCGACCTCGCAACAGACGGCGATTCTGACGTACGGCTACTGGCGCACCACGTTCGGCGGCGATCCCGGCATTCTCGGCCGGCGCATCGTGCTCGACGGCGAGCCTCGGGAAATTGTCGGTGTGCTGCCGGAGTCCTTTCAGTTTCTCGATCGAAAGTTCTCGATCGTGCTGCCGCTGCGCCTCGACCCGGCGAAAGTGTTTCTCGGCAACTTCAGTTTCGACTCGTTAGCACGTCTGAAGCCTGGCGTGTCTCTGGCCGAGGCAAACGCGGATGTCGCCCGCATGATCCCGATCGCACTCCGTCGCTACCCGCCATTTCCGGGCTACAACGCGAAGATGTTCGAGGACGCGCGGCTCGTTCCGGCGCTGCGGCCGCTCAAAGACGAGCTCGTCGGCGACGTCGGCAAAGTGCTCTGGATCCTGATGGGAACGCTCGCGATGGTGCTGCTCATCGCGTGCGCGAACGTCGCCAACCTGCTGCTGGTGCGCGCTGAAGGACGCCAGCAGGAGCTTGCGATCCGCGCGGCGCTCGGCGCGGATCGCCTTCAGATTGCACGCGAGCTGCTGCTCGAGAGCCTTGCGCTCGGCGTCGGCGGCGGCCTCGTCGGCCTGGCGCTGGCGTACGGCGCGCTGCGGACCCTCATCGCACTCGCGCCGGCGAACGTTCCTCGACTCGACGCCATCTCAATCGACACGCCGGTCGTGCTCTTCACGCTCGCGATCTCGATCCTGGCGGCGCTGCTTTTCGGGTCGATCCCGATCGTCAAGTACGCGGGTCCGCACCTCGGCACGGCGCTCAGAATGGGCGGCCGCACGGCGAGCGACAGCAAAGAGCGCCATCGCACGCGAAGCGCGCTCGTGGTCGTGCAGGTGGCCCTCGCGCTGGTGCTGCTCATCAGCTCTGGATTGATGATCAGGACGTTCTATGCGCTGAAACACGTCACTCCGGGGTTTGAACGCCCTGAAGAGGTCGAGACGATGCGCATCTCCATTCCAACGTCTGAGGTTCACGATCCGATTCAGGTTGCCCGCATCGATCGGGCGATCCTCGACAAGATCGCGGCGATTCCCGGCGTGTCGGCAGTCGGCATGGCGAACCAAATACCGATGACGAGTCAGGGCTGGCACGATGCGATGTACGCGGAGGACCATCCGTATTCCGAGTCGCGCCTCCCGCCGCTCCGCGCGTTCAAGATCGTTTCGCCTGGCTTCTTCGCGGCGATGGGCAACCGGATGGTCGCCGGACGCGACTTCACATGGACAGACGTCTTAGATGAGCGCCATGTGGCCATCGTTTCGGAAAATCTCGCTCGAGAACTCTGGCAGACACCGCAGGCCGCGATCGGCAAACGGGTCAACGAAGGTTTGCAGGCGACATGGCGCGAGATCGTCGGCGTCGTCGCGGATGAGCGCGACGACGGCGTCGACCAGAAGGCACCGTCGATCGTGTGCTGGCCCGTGCTGATGGACAAGTTCGCCGGCGACCAGACATTCGTCAATCGGACGATGTCGCTGGCGATTCGAAGCAGCCGCGCCGGCACGAGCACGCTGCTGAGGGATGTCGGCACGGCGGTCTGGTCGGTCGACCCGAATCTTCCGCTCGCCAACGTCCGTACACTGCAGGAGATCTACGACCGATCGCTCGCGCGGACGTCGTTCGCGCTCGTGATGCTGGCGATCGCCGGTGCGATGGCGCTGCTGCTCGGCGTCGCCGGCCTCTATGGCGTCATCTCATACTCCGTGTCCCAGCGGACGCGCGAAATCGGCATCCGGATGGCGCTCGGCGCCCGCTACGAGGAAGTCACGCGGATGTTCGTCCGGCACGGGCTGGCGCTGGCGGGTATCGGTATCGCGTGCGGACTCACGGCGTCCCTCGTGCTCGCGCGGCTCATCTCGTCGCTGTTGTTCGGAGTGAGTGCGACCGACGCCGTCACGTACGTGGGTGTCTCGGTCGGTCTCGCCGCAGCGGCCGTGCTGGCAAGCTACGTGCCTGCGCGACGTGCCACGCTGATCGATCCGGTGCATGCGCTGCGCGCCGAATAGGCAGGTCGGCTGACCCGCTCCATCCGGCGATTCTCGCGCGCTAACCGTTCAACGCACGCGAACGTCCAATCGCCATGCGCCATATAGGCCAGGCGATTCGTCTCGTTCGCACGCAGCCGATGCTCTCGGTCGTCGTGACGGCGACGATGGTCCTGTGCATTGGAGCGAACGCAGCGCTCTTCAGCGTCATCGACCGCGTCCTTCTTTCGCCGCTTCCCTACCCGAATGCTGGACGTCTCGTCTCCATCGAGGATTCGCACTCGGCGGAGGCGCTGACCCTCACATACGCTACGTTCCTCGACCTCGAGGCGCAGACCTCGACGGTCGAGCATGTCGCGGCCGCCAGAAGCTGGCAGTTCAATCTCACCGGCGGCACGTCTGAACCGGAACGCGTCGACGGAGCACGCGTGTCTCAGGCGTTCTTCGCGGCGCTCGGCGTGCAGCCGATAGTCGGACGGGCGTTCGACCCGAGCGAGGACGTCCAGGGCGCCCCGGCAGTCGCGGTCCTCGGCTACGAGGTCTGGCAGGTACGATTCGGCGGTCGGCCTGACGTTCTCGCGCAAACGGTCAGGCTGAACGACCTCGAGTATCGGGTTGTCGGCGTCATGCCGCGCGGATTCTCGTTTCCGTCTGGCGCGGCAGTGTGGGTGCCGCTGGCGGCGGACGGGCCGCTCGCCACGAACCGGCGAGCGCACCTTCTTCATGTGATCGCCGTGCGGCGAGCCGACGCACCGATGACGGCGGTCGAGCAGGAATTGAAAGCGCTCGGCGTGTCCATGATCGCAGAGCACCGCGGCGAGGACGACACGCTGACGCTTTCCGCGAAGCCGCTCCATGAGCGTCTCACTGCCGACGTCCGCCCGGCGTTGATGGTGTTGTGGGCGGCCGTTGGTTTCGTCCTGCTCATCGGGGTCGTCAACGTATCGCACTTGCTCCTCGAGCGGTCGCTGTATCGCACGCGCGAAATTGCCGTGAGGGTGGCGCTCGGAGCATCGCGGTTCACGATTGCGCGACTGCTGGTCGCCGACAGCGTCGTGCTGACGATGGCAGGAGGCGTCGGTGGTATCGCGTTCGCATCGGTGCTCGTCCGGGCGATAAGCAACGTGGCGCCCAGACAGGTCGTCGCGTTCGGCCCGTTCGGGATCAGCGGCCGCGTCCTTGCCGCGTCCATGCTGCTTTCCGTAACAGCAGGCTGCGTGGCCGCCATTACGCCGGTTTTGCGGGCGAACGTCCTCGAGCCTGCGAATGCGCTCGCCCGCGCGGGCCGCGGCCAGACGGTCGCGACTTCGTCCGAGTCTATCCACCTGCTCGTGGGCGGCGAGGTCGCGCTCGCATTCATGCTGTTCGCGGGCGCTGCGCTGATGGTCACCAGCCTCATTCGCTTACAGCGTGTCACACCCGGGTTCGATCCATCTGGCGTGCTCACGCTGGACGTGTTCGTTTCATCGACCGGCGGCAGCGAGCCGGCGCCGGCTCGCGTCAGAAATCTGTTCGAACCGGCGCTGCAACGGATTCGCAGATTGCCGGGAGTCGAGGCCGCCGGTTTGATCAACGTGCTGCCGATTACCGGGGGCGTGTCCACGGACTTCGAAATCGCGCGGCGACCGAAGGGCGGCGCGGAGCCGACCGCCGATGTCGCGATCGTCGACGCCGGCTACTTCACGGCGCTTCGCATCCCGCTCGTGCGCGGCCGTCTGCTGCGGGTTGACGATGCCGAACAGCGTCCGCGCGTCGTCGTCATCAGCCAGACCTTCGCGCGCCGTTATTGGCCGGACGCGGACCCGATCGGCCAGCGCATCACGATGAAGGATTGGGGGCCGCCCATCTCCGCCGAGATCGTCGGCATCGTCGGCGATATCCGGTCGCACGGGCTCGACGCGGCGGCGCCGCCGATCGTGTATTGGTCTTATCAGCAGTTTCCTTCGTCGTTCAATGCGATGGTCGTCAAGGTTCGCGGCGAAGCGGCGGCGTTCGCGCCGGCGGTCAAGGCTGCGGTGTGGTCGGTCGACCCCAATCAGGCGGTCGCGCGCGCCGCAACGCTGGATTCGATCATGGCGAACGCGCTGGCGCCGCGGCGGTTCACGATGCTTCTGCTGACGGCGTTCGCCGGCGTCGCGCTGCTCCTCTCATCGATCGGGATATACGGGGTGCTCGCGTACACCGTCGCGCGTCGACGGGCGGAGCTCGGCGTGCGGCTGGCGCTCGGGGCGAGCCCCGTCAACCTCTTCTCATTGACGTTGTGGAATGCGTGCAAGGTTGCCGGCGGCGGCCTGTTCGCCGGCCTCGTATTCACGGCCGCCCTGACGCGCGCGCTCGGGTCGCTGCTGTTCGAAGTATCGCCGACCGACCCGGCGGTGTTGGCAACCGCCGTGGTTGTCTGCTGCGCCGTCTGCCTTGCCGCCAGCATCGTGCCCGCATGGAAGGCCGCGACAACCGACCCGCTCGAAACGATGCGGACTGAATGAGCGAGGCTACTGTTTGCGCACGCGCTTGGGAATCGCGGCGACGTGCTGTTCTTCGATCAACCGGTTGAACGCCGACACGTCCTTTTCCATGATCTGATCCAGCCTCGTCAGCTGGGTCGCGAGACGATCCGAGAGCTCCTTGAACACGGCGAACGACTGCGCTGTCGGCGCGGCGTCTGTGGCTGCGACGACCGGCGCCACGGCTGCGATCAGGTTATTGAGCTTCGCCGGGTGCGACAGCACGTCGTTCCCGTCGCGAATGTTCATCTGGACGAGTTCGTCCTGGACGGCTCCGAGCTCGGCGTCGAGCTTCTGACCCATGGCCGCGATCGCTGTGCCGGCTGGCGTGCGGGACGCGCGTGCCACCGCCGCCTTGAGATCCGCACGTGCCGCCATGATGTCGCCGATCGCTTCGTGGGTTTCCGTGAGCCTCGCCTGAATGTCGGTCAACAGCGTGAACTGCTTCTCGAAATCGGCCGCGGTGGTCGCCGTCCGCGGGTCTTTTTTGACCTCGAACGGCTGCGTGAACGACTTGCCGGCCACCGTGAGCCGTACCTGATAGGCGCCGGGGATCGCCTGTGGTCCCCGTATGCTTCCGCCGAACAGAATCGTGCCGGGCGGCGGAGGCGGAGCGTCTGGATAACGCATGTCCCACTCGAACCGATTGAGGCCCGCCGCGGCTGACACCGTCGGCCGCACGGGCGCCGGTCCCGCGAATGCGCTGCGTTCGCCGCCGCCGCCTGCCGTGTTATCGCGGCTTCGATTCGTCCGAATGATCTTGCCGCCATGATCCAGAAAATCGATCGTGACGCCGTCGGCTGGCGCCTCTTTCAAGTAGTACCAGACGACCACGCCTGACGCAGGATTCTGGCCGACGGCGCTGTTGCCGCCGACGCCTCCGCCACCGCCGCCGACGCGCATGCGATATGTGTCGCGCGGCTGGAACAGATGTGCTGGCGAATCGGCAACGGTCTCGTTCAACTGACGAAGCGGGCTCAAGTCGTCGAGTACCCAGAACGATCGCCCTTGCGTCGCCGCGACGAGGTCGGAATCGTGCACGGCCAGATCGGTAATCGGCACGATCGGCAGGTTCATCTGCAAGGATTGCCACGAGGCGCCATCGTCGAACGACACGTACATGCCCGTTTCGGTGCCGGCATACAGCAGACCTTTTCGCGTCGGATCCTCGCGCACGACCCGCACGAACGCGGGCGCGGGTATTCCCGCGCCGAGCACCGTCCACGTAGCGCCGTAGTCGATCGTCTTATAGATGTACGGCTTGAAATCATCGGACTGATACCGCAGCGCCGCGACATACGCGGTACCGGCGGCGTGCGGTGACGCTTCGATGATGTTGACGCGCGTCCATTCCGGCATCTGTTTCGGCGTGACGTTCTTCCAGCTCTTGCCCCCGTCGCGCGTCACGTGGACGAGGCCGTCGTCCGAGCCGGTCCAGATCGTGTCCTTCTCGAGCCGGGAAGGCGCAACCGTGAAGATCGTGCAATAGAAGTCGGCGCTGCTGTTGTCTCCCGTGAGCGGTCCGCCGTTGTAGCCCTGCTTTGTCTTGTCGTTTCGTGTGAGATCCGGGCTGATGACCTGCCAGCTCTGGCCCTGGTCCGTCGACTTGAAGAGAACATTGCCGGCCGCGTACAGCGCGGTCGGATCGATCGGCGAAAACACGATGGGCGATGTCCACTGAAACCGATATTTCAACTCGCCGGCCGGGCGTCCGCCGGGCGTCTCGGGCCAGATCGAAATGTTGCGCGACTCGCGCAAGCGGTGGTCGTATCGAGTGAACAGACCGTAATAGCTGCCGGCGTATACGATGTTCGGGTCGCGCGGATCCGGTGCGATGTAGCCGCTTTCCCCGCCGCCGACCGGCCACCAGTCGCTCTGATCGATGCCACCGCCGGCGGTCCGGCTCGCAATCGACACGCTGGTGCTGTCCTGCTGCGATCCGTAGATCCGATACGGAAACTGATTGTCGGTAATGACGTGATAGAACTGCGCCGTCGCCTGATTCTGCTCGCTGGTCCACGTGCGGCCGCCGTTCGATGAAATGGCGGCGCCGCCGTCGTTGCCGTTGATCATGCGCTGCGAATCTTCCGGCGCTATCCAGAGTCCGTGGTTGTCCGAGTGGGCAGCACGCACGACCTGGAATGTCCGTCCGCCGTCGATCGACTTGTTGATCTCGAGCGTCGGCACGTAAACCGTGTCCGCATCCTGCGGATCCGCGATGATGTGGCTGTAGTACCACGCACGCTCGCGCACGTTCGAGTCGCCATTCATCCGCTGCCACGACGCCCCGGCGTTGTCGGATCGGAACACGCCTCCGTCCTTCGCCTCCACAATCGCCCATACGCGATCGTGACGCGATGGCGAGACGGCGAGGCCGATTCGCCCCTTCATTCCGCCCGGCAGGCCGGAAGCAATCTCGGTCCACGTCGATCCGCCGTCGAGCGACTTGTACGGGCCGCTGCCGGCGCCACCGCTGTAGAGTCTCCCAAGGACGACGATACACAGGCCAGAACGACGCGTACACGATCCTCGGGTTCACCGGGTCGATGACGACGTCGACGGCGCCGGTTTTGTCGTCGACGAACAGAACTTTCTCCCAGGTCGCGCCGCCATCCTTCGTGCGGAACAGTCCCCGCTCCGCATTCGCGCCGAACGGATCTCCGAGCGCGGCGACGAACGCGATATCGGGATTCTGAGGGTGGACTGAAATCCGACCGATCTGATGGGAACCGGCCAGTCCGAGGTGCTTCCAGGTTCTCCCGGCATCGATCGACCGGTAGACGCCGTCACCATGCGAGAAGTTGCTCCGGATGTCGGCTTCGCCCATCCCGACGTACACGACGTTCGCATCCGACGGCGCTACGGCCATGGCGCCGACCGACCCCGTGTGCACGTATCCGTCGGTGATCGGATTCCACGTCAGCCCGCCATCGTCGGTCTTCCACACGCCGCCGCCGGTCGCGCCCATGTAGTAGACGAGCGGCTGGCCGGCGACACCCGTTACAGCGGTGACTCGACCGCCGCGATAGGGACCGATGCTCCTCCACCTCAGATTCCGGAAAAACGTCTGCGGATAGGCTTTGGAATCCGAAGGAGTCTGTGCGTGGACCGCCGTGAACAACATCAGCAGGACGAGGACGACTCGACGACATGCCATCAGAAAAGCTCCCGCTCGGAGGAAATCTGGTTAAATCGACCTGGCTTCGACGCGCTCGAGCAGCGGCGCTTCTGCTCGCAGGGCATCGAGCACCGTGTCGACGTCCGCTTCGTTGTTGTAGGCGTGGAAGGACACGCGGAGGCCGTTACCGCGGCACGAACCGATGATGCCGCGGGCCGCCAGCCGCGTAACAAGCGCAGGCGCATCGACGCTCTGCAGGACGACCAGCGGACCGCGCCGCTCGGGTTGCGACGGCGTTCGCACGACGAAACCGCTCGTTTCGGCCGACGATCGATACCGTTCGACGAGCTGCGCCACGCGGCGCCCGACCGCATCTATGCCGACACTCTCGAGCAGTCGCAGCGACGCGAGCGCTGCGTACGCGCTTGGCACTGGCGGCGTCCCGCTCTCGAATCGGCTCGCGGCGGGCGGCCAGTCGAGCGAGTCGATGCTGGAACGCGAAGGGATTCACCCGTCCAAACCAGCCCGTGATTGTCGGCTCGAAGCGCTCGACGATCGCGCGTCGAACGTAGAGGAACGCAACACCGGCCGACGCCAGCAGATACTTGAGGCAGCCGGTGACCATGAAATCGACGCCCAGCGCATGAACGTCGATTGGACCGGACCCGGTCCGCTGGTAATCGTCGAGGAACGAGTACGCGCCGCGATCGCGGGCAAGCTTCACAACGCTCGCGACGTCGGTCTTGTGTCCGTTCTTGTAGCAGACGTGCGTCATGGGCACGATGAGCGTCTGCTCGTTGATCACGTCGGCGTATGCGTCGACTTCCAGGCGATCGCCGCTCGCTTTCGCCCACCGGACAGCCGCGCCTCTCCGCTGCTGGGCCAGCCACACTTGCGCCATCGTCGGGAACTCGAACTCGCCCATGACGACGGTGGACCGCGGGCCGGTGAAATCGAGCGCGCTTGCGACGGCGTTGATGCCTGCGGAGGCGCTTGGCATCACGGCGATCTCGTCGCGGTCCGCGCCGATCGAGCGCGCGAACGCGGTCCTCAGCGCCTCGACCTGCTCAACCCAGAGCTCCCAGGGTGAGCCGTGCTCGTGCCATGTGGCCAGGTATTCGTGCATGGCCGCTTCGACATCGGTGGACAGCGCACCCTGCGAGCAGCTGTTCACGTACACACGCGATTTGAAGATCGGAAAGCGACTGCGGAACTGATCGATCGGAAGCGTGGACATGCTCTCGCTGCTTTCTTGTGCTAAGCGGAGGCCGGGACGCGTGTCGACGGTCGCGCCCGCCCGGCGCCGCGCGACGATTTCGGCCAGCACCGTTTCAAAACGCGCGATCTCGGCGATCGTGTTGTAGTGCACGAGCGACACGCGCACCAGCCCATCCGGCATCTGGTGGAGTCGGCGCATCAGCCGCGGCGAATACATGTGACCCGCGCGAGCGCCGATGGCCCGTTCGGCGAGGTCGACCGCAATATCCCCGGATCGAACGCCCGCGACCGTGAACGACACCGTCGGCACGCGCTCGGACAGCCGTGCGCGATCGCTGACCCCGTGCACCTGCGCGCCTTCAATCGAGAGCACCGCATCCAGCAGACGTGCCGACAGCGTCTCTTCGTATGTCGCAATGGCGTCCATGGCGATTCGAAGCACCGCTGTCCGGCCGCTGCCTGCCGGAGCTCCCATCCGCGAGCCCAGGCGCTCCAGGTAGCCGACGACCGCTTCCATCCCGGCCACGTTCTCGTAGACGTACGTGCCCGCCTCGAGTTTGTCGGGCGTCGTATCGGGGATGAAATCTTCGCGGAACGTCGGCAGCCGGTTGATCGCGTCGGTCCGGCACCAGGCGAATCCCATGTGCGGCGAGAAAATCTTGTATCCAGAGCACACCAGGTAATCGCAGCCGAACGCCTGCACGTCGATTCCGCCATGCGGACCGAAATGGACCGAGTCGACGAATACCTCGGCGCCGGCCTTGTGTGCCATCTTCGCGACGGCCGTTACGTCCACACGCGACCCCGTGGCGTTCGACGCGGCCGGACAGGCCACCAGGCGGGTGCTGCTGGACAACAGCGGTTCCAGATCCTCCACATACAGCTGCCCGTCGTCGCGAACTTTCCACCAGATTATTCGAGCACCGGAACGTTCGAGCGCGAGCCATGTCGCTACGTTCGCTTCATGATCGAGATCAGTGACGATGATTTCTTTGCGATCGCTGAGCGTCTGCCCGACCGCCAGGCTGATCGAACGGATGAACGAGGTCGCGTTCAGGCCAAACGCAATTTCCGAGGGCGACGACGCGTTGACGAATGCCGCGACCGCCGCACGCGCGCGCGCGATCATCGCGTCCACCTCCTGCGAGCGACGATACGGACCACCGCGCTGGACATTACGTGAGACCAGATGGTCGGTGACCGCATCGAGCACGCACCTGGGCACCTGCGCTCCGGCGGCGTTGTCGAAGAAGATGAAGTCTCCGGCGCGGTCGAGCGCCGGAAATTCCCGTCGAAGATCGTCGACCGGAAATTGCATCACGCCTCGGCTCCTCGGTTGTTGCGCACACGCGCGTACAGAATCGACATGATGGCCAGAAATGGGAGAAACGACGGAACGGTGTACTCGAGGCCTGGCACGAAGAACGTCGTCAGCGTAATGGCGACGAGCGATACGATGCCGAACCACGCGGCGATGCGGTGGGCCGGAAGACGAATCGGCAGGCGGCTCACCTGCTCCGGAGACAGCGAAGCGCGGAATCGCAGGTACGTGAAGAGGATCACGATCCAAATGAACAGCATTCCGGCGACGGCCGTCCCGTACAACGCCAGGAACCCCTGGCCCGGTGAAAAGATCGCCAGCAGAATCGCGATAATCATCCCGCCGCTCGCGGCCGCCACTGCCCGCAGCGGCACGCCGGCATGCGTCACGGCGCCCAGCCATCGCGGCGCATAGCCCGATCGGGACAGCGAGAACAGCATGCGCGTGGTCAGAGTACAGGTTCGAATTCGCGCTCGACAATGCGGCCGTGATGACGACCAGATTCATCAGCCCGGCGGCGTAGGGGATGCCCGCCGTGGCGAACGTGCGAACGAACGGGCTGCCGGTGATGCCACGGCCGCCTTCTCCGATCTGGTTCCACGGGTTCATCGCCAGCATGACGCCGATCGCCAGGATGTAGAAGATGATGAGGCGCAGGACCATGGATTTCATCGCGCGCGGAATCGACGATTCCGGCTGCTCCGCCTCTCCAGCCGTCACGGCGACGACCTCGACGCCCATGTAGCTGGTGATGACGAGCGTCATCGAGAGCCACACGCCGAGCCAGCCGTGCGGGAGAAATCCGCCCGGGCCGTTGAAGAGATTGCTGAATCCGGTCGCCGGCGCGCCGCCGAGTCCGGTAATCAGCGCGAGGCCGACTGCGATGAACACGAGGATCGCGACGACCTTGATCAGCGCGAACCAGTACTCGAACTCTCCGAACCAGCTGACCTGAGCGGTGTTCACGGCGATGAGGGCGACCGATACCGCCGCCACGCAAATCCACGGGGGCACTGACGGGAACCAGAACGCGAAGTAGATGGCGACAGCCGTCACCTCCGCGCCGATCGCCAATATCTGAATGAAGGCATACGTGGCCCGGACGACGAAGCCGAACCACGGCGTGAGGTACATCGTCGCGTAGACGCCGAACGAGCCGGACAGCGGATGCACGACAGCCATCTCGGCCAGCGCGTAACCCATCACAAGTGCAATCACGGCACCGAACAGGTACGCGACGATCACGCCCGGACCCGCGAGGCCGATGGTGACGGTGCTGCCGAGGAAGAGCCCGACACCGATCGCGCTGCCGATCGCGATCATCGACAGCTGCCGGGACGTCAGCCGGCGGCGGAGGCCTTCTTCGGTCGGCGGGGATTCGGGAGCGAGCGCAGGCGTCATTGGAGCGTACGCTCGTAAGCCGCGACGAACTCCGGGTCGCGTTTCCGCAACTTGTCCCGATCGATCCGGCCGCTCCGCGTCATCAATTGATAAGCGAGCGAAACCGGATCGAGCTGCATGTCAACGTCCATGTGCTCGAAGCGAAGCAGGCTCTCGAACGCCGCCGCCTGCAGGCTGTCGACGACCGGCTTGCGGACCGCCGTGAATGCTTCAAGCGCGGGCCGAACCTCTGGATGCGCGTCGAATGCCTGCGCAAGGGCGATCGCGTCTTCGAGCGCGAGCTTGGTGCCCGATCCGATCGAAAAATGAGCCGTGTGCAGCGCGTCGCCAAGGAGAACGACGTTCTCGTGGTGCCACCGACGGTTCTTCACGAGCGGGAAATTCAGCCACCGCACGAAGTTGTTCGTCATGAGCGGGTGCCCGCCGAGATCGTCGGCAAAGAGCCGCTCCAGATATACGCACGTCTCCTGCTCGGACATCGTCGCGAAGCCCGCCCGCTCCCATGTCGCCGCCGGGCATTCGACGATGAACGTGCTGGTCGTCTTGTTGAACTTGTAGGAATGTGCGGCGAATACGCCATCGTCGTTCTGGCGGAATGTCAGCGTGAGGCCGTGAAAGAGCTGATGTGTGCCGAGCCAGATGTATTTGTTGGTGCGGATGTCGATCGTTGGTTGGAACGCATCGGCGAACCGCTGGCGGACCAGGCTGTTCGCGCCGTCCGCGCCGACGAGCAGATCGTCCTCGCCGAGCGTCGGCACGTCGGTCACGTTCGTGTGGAAGCGCTGCTCGACGCCGAGCGCCTCGCAGCGGTTTCGCAGAATCTGGAGAAACGCCAGCCGCCCGATTCCGGAAAAACGGTTCCCGCGAATGCTGATTCTCTCACCGCGATGGACGACGTCGACGTTGTCCCAGGTCTCCCATTCATCGGTGAAGGCTTCCGCCGACGGTGCGTCGTTCTCGTGCAGGTATCCGAAGGTCTGATCCGAGAAGACGATGCCCCAACCGAAGGTGTCGTTGCGGCCGTCGCGCTCGAGAATCACGATGTCGTGACGCGGATCGCGCCGCTTCATGAGCAGCGAAAAGTACAACCCGGCGGGTCCGCCGCCGACGACGACGATACGCATCACTCTGCACCCGGCCGATTAGTCTTCAACCGCACGCTCGAGGTCGAAGGCATAAGCGGGCGCGACCAGCCGACGTTTCCCGTCGGCGCCTCGTTTCACGTGCGGTTCGTCCAAGTCGAGGCGATCCCATAGCTTGCACGTCACCTGCTTGTGCTTCTGGTCGAGCCCCTCGCAATAGTTCGTGAACGTACATCGGCGCACATCGGCTCCGCGCCCCATCCGGACCTTGCGGAACCAGTCGGGATCCGCAAGCGTCTGCCGCGCGGCCCCGCAGACATCGGCATCTCCGCGCTGGAGAATTCCTTCCGCCTGCTCGAAATCGTGCAATCCGCCCGAAACGATCACGGGCGCCTCGAAACCAGCGTCCCTGATCGCCGTGCGAATGCGCGACGCCGCGGGAACGTTGCGTCCAAACGGTCCGCGACGATCGGCCAGCCAGGTGGGCATGCATTCCCATCCGCTCGGCCCTGTGTACGGATAGACCGCCCAACCGACTTGCGGAACCTTGGCGTCCTCGAACTTGCCACCGCGCGACAGCGACAGAAAATCCATACCGGCCGCCGCGAACTGCAGCCCGAAGTAGATGGCGTCCTCAACCGTGTTTCCACCCTGAATGCACTCGTCAGCGAGGTAGCGGCATCCGACGATGAAGCGGTCGCTGACGGCTCGGCGCACTGCGTCGTACGTTTCGAGCGGAAGCCGCGCGCGGTTCTCGCGCGGGCCGCCGTACCCGTCCTCGCGCGTGTTCAACCCGGAAAGGAACGACGACATCGTGTACGCGTGTGCATAGTGCAGCTCGACGCCGTCGAAGCCCGCCAGCTCCGCGCGCCGCGCGGCGCTCGCGAAGACCTGCGGGATCACGGTCGGCAGCGCGCGGATGTGCGGCAGATGCATGTCCGTGACGCGCTCGCGGTATCCGAACCGCAACGATTCGAATTCACGCGGCGTCAGGATTTTGGCAAGGTCGTCGTCTGCCAACGCGACCAGCGCGTCGCGCGCAGCATCATCGGTCGCGACACCGAGTGCGTCGCGATGGCCGGGGGTGATTTCGAGGAACCGCCGCAGATACTTCTCGCGGTCCGGCCGGCGCTTGACCGATAGGAAATCGATCAGCTGAATGAACAGGCGCGTGTATCCACTGCTGGCGCGCCGCACGGTTCGAACGAGCTCGCGCAAACCGGGGAGGAAGCGATCGTCGCCGATTCGCAGCAGCGGGCCGCTCGGAATGTCGCGCACGCCCGTCGCCTCGACGACGATGCCGCCGGGACGTCCGACCGCGAAGCGCTCGTACCATTCGAGCACATCGTCGGTGACCATCCCGTCGTCGGTCGCCCGCCAGGGCACCATTGCCGGCACCCATGTGCGCTCTTCCAACCGGAACCGGCCGGCGACGAGCGGAGAGAACAGGCGCGACCTGGCGGCTTCTTCGGCGGTCGGCCACCGGGCGTCCGGCAGCGGATGCCGGATCGTCTCAGGGGGATGCCACATGAATGAGGATATTTTAAACCTAAACGATCTCCATCGACGAGAGGTCGCCGTGCATGCCGCGCGATCGGAATCTCCGAGGTCAGCCGACGCGGCGAAGCGCGGTTTTCGGCTTCCGGACCGGTTCTCGCGGCTGCGTGCGCTGTCGATCGCGAAGGCCGTCGCGCAGGCGACCCAGGAGATCGCTGAGCGCTGCCAGCGCTGTGCTCGGCATGAACGAGAGCATATCGTCGATGTCGGCCGCGTGAGCCGGCAGCATTTGGTCGGTCACACGTCGGCCGCGTTCGGTGAGCGCGACGCGGATGACGCGGCCGTCGCGCGCGTCGGGACGCCGTTCCACGAGACGCTGTTCCTCGAGGCGGTCGACGATGCCGGTGAGATTGCCTGACGTGACCAGCAGGAGACGGCTCAGTTCCACGAACGTGAACCCGCCGGTGTCGGCGCGCGCCAGTTCCGCGAGCACATCGAACTGCGGGAGCGTGAGGTTCCAGCGGTTCATCACGAGCCGCCGCGCCTCGCGCATCAGCAGGTTGTAACAACTGGCAATGCGAAGATGCGTGCGCACCGACTCCCGAGTCCGCCGCCGCATGGGCTTCAGCGCCCGTTTGATCATGATGTCTCCGCGCGGCTGCGCGAGGCCTTGAAGACCTGCTCCGCGATGACGAGCCGCTGAATTTCCGAGGTCCCCTCGTAGATTCGCAGCGCGCGCACTTCTCGATAGAGCCGCTCGACAACCGAGCCCCGCATCACGCCAACCCCGCCGTGGATCTGCACGGCGGCGTCGACGATGCGCTGAGCGGCCTCTGTAGCGTACAGCTTGGCCATCGACGATTCCCGCGTCACGCGCGCGGCGCCTTGATCCTTGGTCCATGCAGCTCGATACACGAGCAGCCGCGCCGCATCGAGTTCCGTCGCCATGTCCGCAATCGCGAGACGCGTCGCCTGGAATTCGGACAACGGCGCTCCGAACTGGCGGCGGCCGTCCGCATATGTGGCCGCCTCCTGCAGTGCGCGCGCGCCCATTCCGCACGCTGCAGCCCCGACCGACGACCGAAACACGTCCAGTGTCGAGAGCGCGATCTTCAGGCCGTCCCCCTCACCACCGAGCCGATGGTCTGCCGTCACGCGGCAGTCCGCAAGACGAAGTTCACCAATCGGATGCGGGGCGAGCAGATCAATTTGCCGTTCGACCGTGAATCCCGCTGAGCCGGCGTCCACAACGAACGCCGACAGCCCCTTCGAACCGTCGCCCGGTCCAGTATGGGCGAACACCACGTAAAAAGTCGCGAGCCCCGCGTTCGAAATGAACGTCTTCGTTCCGTTCAGCACGTATTCGTTGCCATCGCGCCTTGCGCTGGTCGCGATGCCCGACGGATCGGATCCCGCACCCGGTTCGGTGAGCGCGAACGCGGCCACGGCCCTGCCCCGCACTGCATCGTCCAGATACGCCGCCTTCAGCCGATCGTCGCCGGCGAGAAGGATCGGAAAGCTTCCGAGCCCTTGAACCGCGTACACGGAGTCGGCAAATCCGGAGCACGCGGCGATCGCTTCCCTGGCAAGGCACAATGGACGCACGGCAGGCGCGCAGCGTGCTTCGCCGACGAACAGTTTCAGAATGCCAGCGTCGGCGGCAAGGTCGATGAATCGCCGCCCCGCATCGACCGGCGAACCGCATTCGGCGGAGGCGGCGAGCGGTTCGACGGACTGTCGCGCAAACGCGCGCACGCGCTCGGCGAGGCCGTCGTGCTCCGGCTCGAAAAAAGGAAGCCTCGTCATGTGGATGGCTAGTCGAACTCCGGCGGTCGCTTGGCGGTGAACGCGGCGTGAAACTCCCGGAAGTTGCGCGTCTGCATGCAGATTGCCTGTCCCTGCGCTTCCGCCTCGATCGCCGCCCCAAAATCCAGTATCCAGTTCGGCGTTCAGAAGCTGCTTGGTCATCGAGAGCGCAAAGGACGGCCCCTTCGCCAGCCGATCGGCCAACGCGCGCGCTTCGGCCATCAGCGCCCCTGGCGCGACGACGCGGTTGAAAAGCCCCAGCCGTTCGGCGTCGGCTGCGATCACCTTGTCGCCGAGGAACAGCATCTCCGTGGCGCGCGCGAGGCCGACGACGCGCGGCAGAAGATACGCCGCGCCCATGTCGGCGCCGGCCAGCCCGACCCTCGTGAAGAGAAACGACACGCTCGCTGTTTCCGACGCGATCCGAAAATCACACGCGAGCGCGATAACCGCGCCCGCCCCCGCCGCGACGCCGTTGATCGCGGCGACGACCGGCTTCCCGCATTCGCGAATACGGCGAATCAGCGCGCCCGTCATGCGCGTGAATGCCACGAGCTCGATCATGTCGCGGTTCAGCAGCTGCCCGATGATGTCGTCGACGTCGCCACCGGAGCAGAACCCGCGCCCTTCACCAGTGATGATGACCGACCGGATGTGCCGCCTGTCGTTGAGCGCCGCAAACAGATCCCGCAGCTCCGCGTATACGTCGAACGTGAGCGCATTCAACCGGTCGGGACGATCGAGGGTAATCGTCGCGACCGCGCCATCTTCCTCATAGCGGAATGTCGTCGGCTGATGAAACGCTACACCCATGCGATCCCTTCGATCTCGACGAGCGCTCCGGGCTCCAGAAGCGCGCGCACTTCGACGAGCGTCATCGCCGGGAAGTGGCGTCCCATCCGGCGGCGATAGCGTTCGCCGATCTCCTTGCGAGCCGCCAGATACTGCGCGCAATCGACGACGAAAATCGTGAGCTTCCCGATCGACTCCGGCGTTCCGCCCGCGTCGGTGACGACCGCGATGAGATTGGCGAGCGCCTGGTCGAATTGATCTTCGAACCGGTCGCTGACGATGCGACCCGCGGCGTCCCACGCGATCTGCCCCGCGAGAAAGAGGACCGAAGCGCCCGCCGGACCGTACGCGACGCCATTACTGTAGCCTCGCGGCCGCGCGACCGCTGACGGATTCACGTATCGCGGGTGCGATGTGCTGCCACCGGCGGCATCCGATTGCTTCATGCGACGACCTCGCCTCCGTCCACACCGTACGCCTGACCAGTAATGGCCGATGCGTCAGGTCCGGCCAGAAACCTCACGACCGCCGCAACCTCCTCCGGCTGGATCAGACGGCCAAGCGGATTCATCTTCTCCAGCGACTGCCGCGCCTCCGCCGGCGTCCGGCCGGTCTTTTCGACGATGCGTTTGATCGAAGCATCGGTCATGCGCGTGTCGACCCACCCAGGGCAAACGGCGTTAGCCGTGATCCCTTTGCCGGCGACTTCGACCGCCAGCGAACGCGTGAGTCCGAGGACGCCATGTTTCGCGGCGCAGTAGGCCGCTGTATACGCGAAACCCATCCGAGCCGCCGACGATGCGACGTTGATGATGCGGCCGTGTCGCCGTTCGATCATCCCGGGCAGCACGGCCCGGATGCAGTGAAAGGTGCCCGTCAGATTCACGGCGATGGTCTTGTCCCACACCGCCGTATCAATGCGGACGAACGGCGAGCTCTCGGCAAACCCGGCATTGTTGATCAGGACGTCGATCCGCTGAAACCGGTCGACCGCCGCCTGGAACGCGTCCGTGACCTGCCGCTCGTCCGATACATCACAGCGCAGGCCAAGAATCTGGTGGCCGCCAGCAGCGATATCGCTGGCCGCGCGCGCGATATCCTCGGCCGAGCGCGCCGAGATGACGACGTCCATTCCCGCCGAAACCAGCGCGGCTGCGACGGCGCGTCCGATGCCGTGGCTCCCGCCCGTGACCCACGCGACCTGTTTTCGCGCATCGCTCGTCATTGCGCGATCGCGTTGAAGAGGAGCGGAAACGTCGCGCGCCACTGAGCGCGGAACACGGGTGAAAAACCAAACGCGACCAATCGGCCTGCGCCGACGTCGGCGGCGATGATGGCGGCGTGATTCGAGGATCGCGCCAGCGGCGTCACGTCGGCAAACGACTGTTCGTCGGGGCGATCGTCGGCTCCCGCATACCACGCGAGAACATGGCCCGGAGTTGACGCGGTGAGCAGGTAGCCCCCATCGGTGCCTCCTGGAGGCGCCGACAAGAATGCGTGGGCGATGTCGCCGTCGCGCGGCACACCGGCGAAGAGCGGCCGGCCGACCGCTGTCATCTCGAGACGGACCTCGCCGATCCCGGGCCGCACCGCCAGCAATGTGCCCGCCACGAGCGACGGAATCGCGATACCCGCGCTCCGGCCGATCGTGATGAGCCGCCCGCCGGCGCGCACGTACGCGGCCAACGCGTTCTCGCCCTCCCTGCCGATGCCGCGGCTCGCTTCGGCAGGCTGCCACGGCGCGCGGCGAGTCGCCACGGTCAGATCCCAGCCGTCGACGATTTCTTTCGCGGCGCCGTCGCCGACAATCACGACGGTCGCGTTTCGAAAAGAACCTCGTCGCACATCATCGGCGGATAGCTCGATCGCCGATAACCCGGCCATCTTCAGCACGAAGGTCAGTTCGCCGGCGGCTGCGGGGTCGATGCCCTGACCTGAATACACCGCGACGCGTGGCCGACGATCGGTGCTCGCCGCTTCGGGACGCCTCGGCCATGTCTGCGGCGCGCGGTCGTACAAGGTCAGCGCGGCGGTCGACAGCGCGTCTTTCGTGGAACGCGGCAACTCGGACGAACGCTGGACGCGGACGCCGAGCGCTGCGGGAAGATCGTTGAGCTTGGAGCGCTCGGCCAGGAGCGCGTGCCGTATGAACGGCGCCTCGGGTTGCGCGAGCGGCACGACGTCGTAGGGTTGATTGGCAGCGCGGTACACGAGCACGTCGTGTTCGCGCAGCAGCCGCACCAGCTCCGCGCGATCGGCGCCTGGCTGCTGAGCGTGCGCGATCGCGACGAAATCGTTCCCGTCAGATGGCGCCGCGGCGGCTCTGTTGCCGTAGATCGTCGAGGCGAAAAACTTCGCATCGGCGGCGACCGCTTCAGCAGTGGCGAGGACCGCCAGTTTTTTCTGGGCGACTCTGTCTTCCCAGCGCTGGGTGCCGGGCGTCCGCGCACTCTCGGTGATCAAGCCGACTATTGAATGGATGTTCCAGAGGAAATCGAGGCGGCCGCTCGATCCGGCGACCGGGTTCAGTTCGCCGGACCCGCGAGGCGGCATCGGAACCCAGCGGCGATCGCCGTCGGGATCGTGAACAATCGTGTACCCAGCCGCGCGCCAGCGCGCCGCAATCGCATCTCCCACGCGCACGATCGCCTTCCGCATGGCCGGTTCTTCTTCGACGTCGAATCCGCGCATGTAGGGCGGCACGAAGGCGACGTCCGGCATCGCAACGCCCAGCCGGTTCACGTCCTCGTGCAGGTCGATGCCGACAACCGGGCGCCAGTCCCTGGTGACGGCCAGAATCGCTCGCGACTCCGGCTGCGTCTGGTGGATGAAGTCGCGGTTCAGCATGAAGCCGTTCTGGTTCGCGACCGCGGCGTCGCCGTTGCTCAACGGCGTGTGCATCCATTCGGCGATCGCGCGATCGCGGCCATCCGGATTCATCAGCGGCACGATCAGCAGGACCACGCGGTGCAGCAGCGCGTCGGTCTGCGGCGACCTGTCGGTGGCAAAGTGATTCGCGGCGGCAATCAGACCTTCGACCTGAGACGCCTCGTGGCCCCACGACGCGCCGGCGAACAGCAGCGGCAGGCGCGTGGTCGACAGCAGCTCGTCGACGCTCGCGCCATCAACGTCGTGCTGGATGAGCGTGTTGAAGCGAACCGATGGCCCCGATATCCTGCGGGCCCGGCGCTGCCACTCCTCGATCGATTCGCCGGGCGCGGTGACGATGATCATCGGGATTGGCCGTCCGCCCGCGCTGGTGCCGATCGTCACGACGTGAACGCGATCGCTCTTGGCCAGCTGCTCGGCGGCGCGGACCACCCCTTTGCTGTCGAGAAGTGCCGCGGCGGGAGCCTGCGTGGCCGACGGCGGCACGCGCGTGTCGGCGCCGGCGTGCGTGATGCACGCGGCTGCGACGGCGAGGGCCGCGCCCGCTCGCGCGGCAGCGCGCGCGCCGTACCGCATCAGCGGGTCGCCGGCGCGATGGCGATGACACGCACCGGACTGCCCGACCCGTGCTCGATCTTCAGAGGCGTCGCGATCACGAGCGCGCCGCTCTCTGGCAGCTTGTCGACGTTCGCCAGCTGCGTCAGGCCGAATCGGCCGGCGCCGTGCATGATCGAGTGGTTCGGAAACGGCGGATCCGACTTGGCGCCGACCGCCGCGTCGGTGCCGACCTGTTCCACGCCGACGCCGAGAATGTCGCGCTCCTTCGTCAGGAACTCGGCCGAGTCTTTCCCGAATCCTGGATAGTGCGGCGCGCCGTCCTTGCCGACGTTCAGGAACCGGGCCGCGTCGGTCGCACGGGCGCCCCAACCGGTCCGCAGGATCACCCAGGAGCCCTTCGGCAGCCGGCCATGCTTTTTCTCCCAGGCGAGCACGGTATCTTTCGTGGCGACGAAGTCAGCATTCTTCGCGACCTCCGCCGTCACGTCGAGCACCGCCGCGGGGCCGATGAACTGTTTGGCCTCGAGTTGATCGACGCAGGCCTTGGCCCGGCCGGTCACCCAGTGGCACGGCGCATCGAAGTGCGTGCCGACGTGCTCGCCGACTTCGATCCAGTTCCAGGACCAGGCCGGCCCCTTGTCGTTGTATTTCGAGAATCTCGTGAGACTTGAAACCTGGCGTGTTGGCGAACGGCGGCGGCAGCTGAATGATCGGCGTCGCCGCATTGAGCAACTGCGTCAGGTCGTACACGACCAGCTTGCCGGACACGATGTCGGCCGCTACCGCCGACAGCGAACTGCCGGCCGCGCGCGCCGGCGCAGCAGGCGCCTGCGCGCGGGAAATGGCCGCTGTCGCCAGCAGCGCCGCCACGATGAGTCCACCTTTCCGCATAACGCTCCTCCTACAAATCGTCGAGTCCGTCTTCGAGCCTGGCTTTCAGGTCCGCGAGAAATTTGAACGCCGCCACGCCATCCGCGGCGCGGTGGTCGAACGTCAAGCCGATCGTCATCATCGACCGTGCCGCGATCCGGTCGCCATCGAGCACGACCGCGCGTTTCTGGATCGCTCCGAGACCGATGATCGCCACCTGTGGCTGGTTGAGAATGGGCGTGCCGGTGATGCCGCCGAACATGCCCGGATTGGTCAGCGTGATGGTGCCACCCTGTACATCTTCCGGCCGCAGCTTTCGTTCACGCGCGCGCGACGACACGTCGGCGATCGCCAGCGCGATGCCCGCCAGCGACAGGCCGTCGGCGTCCCGCACGACCGGGACGATCAGCTCGTCGGTGTCCGGCAGCGCGACCGCAATGCCCAGGTTGACGCGCGGTTTCAAGACGATCGCATCGCCAACGACGGAAGCGTTGAAGGCCGGAAAGGCACGCACCGTACGCGCAAGCGCCGCGGCAGCTATCGCCGTGAACGTCAGCGGCGCGCCGACCTGCTCCGTAAACGCATCGCGGTTGCGCCGAAGATGCTCGACCGCGGCCGTCATGTCGCAATCGGCGAACGCGGTCGCGTGCGGGCTGATCCGCACGGACCACGACATGTGATCGGCGATCTTCCTGCGCGCCGCCGACATCGGCACGACCTGATCGTCCGCGTTCGGACGGTACATGTATGCCGCGGGGACGGAAGACGACTGGGCGTTGTCTGCGTTGGTTTGCGCGCGCTGCTGATCGGTCCGCGCCGCAGTCCCGCCCGACGCGATAAACCGCGCAAGGTCGCCCTTCGTCACCCGTCCGCCCCGGCCGGATCCCACCATCGTCGTCAACGTCGCGAGCGTGACGCCGCCGTGGCGAGCAGCCTCGAGCACTGCGGGACTGAACGTGGCGTTGTCGGCGGCGGCGTTGTTCCGGAGAGGGTCCGCGCCTCGCGACGGAATGGACCGAGCCGCCTCGTTGCGAAACGACACCAGCTGCGGAGCGTGCGCGTTCTTGAAGTGGGCGCCCGGCTCGGGAGCAGGCTGTTCTGCCGCGGCCGCCGGTGTCCGCTCACTCGCCGGTTGCTCCTGACGCGCCGCTGCCGCTGCGCCATCGTCGATCACGGCGACGCGCGAGCCGACCGCGACGGTCTGGCCTTCGGCGACGAAGATCGACGTCAGGACTCCCGCCGCCGACGAAGGGACGTCAGTGTCCACCTTGTCGGTCGACAGCTCGAACAACGGCTCGTCGAGCTCGACGCGGTCGCCGGCCTTCTTCAACCAGCGGACGACCGTGCCTTCCGCGAGCGACTCTCCCATCTGGGGCATGACGACGTCGATTAGCATGCGTCGAAAGCGATCCTCAATACTCGAGCACGTCGATCGCGGCCCGATAAATCTTGTCGGCGTTCGGCAGCACCGCGTCCTCGAGCGCGGCGGCGAATGGCACCGGGACGTCGAGGCTCGCCACGCGGGTCACCGGCGCATCGAGAGCATCGAACGCCTCCTGCGCGATGATCGCGGCGACCTCGCCGCCAAAGCCTCCCGTCAGGTGCGCTTCATACACGACCAGCGCGCGGGACGTTTTCCGCACGCTGTCGAGGAACGTTTTCTTGTCGAGCGGAACCAGCGTACGAAGGTCGATGACCTCGCACTCGGCGCCCTCTTTCGACAGCCGCGCAGCCGCCGCCAGCGATTCGTGCACCATGGCGCCGTAGGTGACGATCGTCAGATCGCGCCCGGCGCGCTTCACATCCGCGACGCCGATCGGCACGATGAAATCGTCTTCAGGAATCTCTTCCCGAATGCGGCGATACAGGTGCTTGTGCTCGAAGTAGATCACCGGGTTGTTGTCGCGCACAGCGGCTTTCAACAGCCCTTTGGCGTCGTAAGGGGTCGACGGCTGGACAACTTTGAGACCTGGCACGTGGGTGAACCAGGCTTCGGGATTCTGCGAGTGAAACGGCCCCCCGCGGAATCCTCCGCCCGACGGACCGCGAAAGACGACGGGCACCGGCGTGCCCCAGCGGTAGTTCGCTTTCGCCGCGTAGTTGACGATCTGATCGAACGCGCACGCGATGAAATCGGCGAACTGGAACTCGACGATCGGCCGTAATCCTTCGATGGCGGCTCCGCAGGCGGCGCCCACAAAGCCGCTCTCGGCAATCGGCGTGTCGATGACGCGTTCGGCGCCGAACTCCTGGAGAAACCCGCGCGTGATCTTGAACGCCCCGCCGAACTCGGCGATGTCCTCGCCGAGCAGGATCACGTCGCGATCGCGCCGCATCTCCTCGCGCATCGCCTGGGAAATCGCCTCGAGATACGTGACGATCATGCAGACATCCGCCACGCGGACACGCCGTCACGGCGTGCGATGCACTCAGTCGGCAAAAAGCCTCCAGGACACCGTTTCAGGTTTCGGATCGGGAAGCGCGTGCGCCTCCTCGACGGCCCGCTCGATCGCGGCGGCGCACTCGGCATCGATCTTGTCGATCGCGTCCGATGTCCAGCCGGCGCCGTCGCGCAGATAGCTGCGCAGCATGTCGATCGGATCGCGGCGCTCCCAGAATTCGCGGAGCGCGCTGGGCACGTAGCCCATGTCGTCGTGCTCGCCATGGCCGCGGCGACGGAACGTCTTGAACTCCACCAGATACGGCCCTTTGCCGCTGCGGGCGTGATCGATCGCCGCGCCGACCAGCCGCCGCACCTCGAAAATGTCGTTGCCGAACCCAATCGACGCCGGGATGTTGAACGCCGGCGCGCGGTCCGCGACGTTCGCCACCGGCATCTGCAGCGACTGCGGCGTCGAATACGCGTAGCAATTGTTCTCGACCACGATGACGAGCGGCAGCTTGTGGATGGCCGCGAAATTGACACCCTCGTAAAAGTCGCCCGGACTCGTCGCGCCGTCGCCGGTGAGCGCGACGTAGACCCGCGGCTCCTTCCGGTACTTGAACGCGAGCGCGAATCCTGCACCCGACGGAATCCACGACGCCATCGAGCCGTTGTGGTACGGCGCGATGCCGTACGCCGCCGTGTCCGCGAGGAAGAGCCCGAGCTCTCGCCCGTGCGAGGGCGGAATGTCTTTGCCGAACCAGCGCGCCATCACATCGCGCGGCTCGACGCCCCGTAAAAACCAGCCGGCCAGCCCGCGCGCCACCGTCGAGAAATAGTCACCCTTCTGCAGCAGGCTGACGACCCCGGTGGCAATCGCCTCCTGACCGGTGCCGAGGTACACGGCCCCGACGATCTTTCCCTGCCGATACAGCGCCGCCAGCTTGTCCTCGAACGTGCGTGCGAGGCGCATGGCCCGGTACCAGCGGGCGAGATCCTCGGCCGGGACCGGGCTCTCCGGCGCGATCGACGTGCGATCGATCCGCGGATCGAGATATGACGTCGTGTCGGTGGCCGGCTCGTGGCCGGCTGTGGTGGCAGGCGCGCTCATTGGGATTTAGTCACGCGTCTCACATGATGTTCTTCATCGGGGGCATCAGCAGCGACGGATCGACCCCTTTGCGCGGCGCGAACTTCTGCGCGCGACCGCCGAAAGCCTCGGCCACGTACACATTCCCCTCCGAATCGACCGAGAACTGATGCACGCCGAAAAACGCGCCCGGCATCGAACCGTACGTGCCCCACGACGACACGAGACGACCCGCGGTGGTGAACTGCAGGAACTTGTTCGTGACACCGTCGGAGACCCAGACATGCTGATCCGGCGAGACGATCAGGTGAAACGGCTGCACGATGTTATCCCACTCATCGAGGAACGTGCCCTGCTCGTCGAAAATCTGCACGCGCCCATTCTGGCGGTCCGCCACGTAGAGCCGGCGGTTGCGGTCGATGTCGATCGAATGCGGCAGGTTGAACTGGCCTCGGCCGGCGCCTTTGCCGCCCCACGTTTTCAGGAACTTGCCGGTCGCGTCGAACTTGACGATGCGCGTGTTGACGTAGCCGTCGGTGATGAAAAAGGTCCCGTCGGGCAGCCACGCGATATCGGTTGGCCCGGCGAAATGCTTCGGATCGTCTCCGGCGACCCCGGCCTCGCCGAGCGTCATCACGAGCCGCTTGCCGTCGTGTGTGAACTCGAACACCTGCTCGCGCAAGTCGTCGATGATCCAGACGTGCTTCTCCGGATCATACGGGCTGATCTTCACTTTGTGCGGACCGCGCCCGCCCTGGAACAGATGGTCGTGCTGCGTCCACGTGTCGACAACCTTGCCTTCGCGGTTCACGATCAGAATACAGTTCTGCAGCCTCGGCTGACCGCTCGTCGCGGGCGACGCCATCGGATAACCCTCGAAGGGCTTTGGGGGCACCGGCAGCTCGCCGCGCTGCAGCAGGAACACGCGGTCCGGTGTCTCGGCAAACACGCCGCCCATCGATCCCCAGGTGTAGCCCGGGTGGCCGAGCGGTTGCGGCCAGTTGGCGACCGCTTCTGTACGGACCGGAGATGTCCTCGCCGCCCTTTCGATCCTGCACTGGCGGGGGGGCCGTCGTCCCTCCCGAAAGCATCGAGGAACCGGCGAGCGGCGCGAGCGCGATCGCGCCGAGACACAACGCCAGCTTGTACGAGAACTTGAACGTCATTGGAAATGTACTAGCACGAAATGCACTTGTGATTGTTTTTCGCGCCCAGCTTTTCGAGCAGCGCGATCGTCTCGGGAAACGGCTGTACGCGCTGCACGGGGCCGTTGGCCATGTCCACGGTCGTCTTCCCCTCGCGGTTCACGGCCGTCACATCGGCGCCCTTCGAGACGAGATACCGAATCATGTCGTTGTCGCCGCGCGCCGCCGCGTTGTGCAGCGGCGTATTCCCGTCCTGATCCTCGACGTTCACGTCGGCGTGCAGCTCTTCGACGAGGTACTTGACCGCCGGCAACAGCCCACCCGGCGCATAGCGATGCGCGTTGCCGGCAAAGCCCTCCCCGTAACCGGGTCCCGATGCGGCGTGGATTGCTGCCATGCCCGGCCCGCCGACCGGAATCGGCGGCTTCGTCGAGACATCCTCGACGGCATCGTCGCTCAACCCGCCCCCATTGCGATTGCGACCCGGCACGCGTGAGGTGGGGATGTTCGGATCCGCGCCGCGCGCGACGAGCAGCTTCATCGCGTCCACATCCGCCGCGTATGCCGCGCGCCAGAAGACGGTGGCGCCTTCCTCGTCTATCGACGAGAAATCGGAATTGTAGCCTGAGTACCAGACCTTCTTGCTCACGCGAACATTGGGATCCGCGCCGTTGTCGAGCAGCGCGGTCATCAAATCGAGGTAGCCAGTTGTCTGCTGCTCGAAGGCGCGCGGCTGTGGATACAGCGCCTTCTGCGCCCACTGGCAGTTGATCACAGCATAGAGCGGCGTAACGCCGTTCGCCGCGGCCACGCGCGGATCCGCACCATGCGCGAGCAGAAATTGGGCGAGATCGAATCGGCCGTTGATAACCGCGATGAGGAGGGGCGTCGTGTGATCGCCGGCACCCGGCTGGTTGACGTCGGCGCCGCTGTCGAGTAGCGCTTTCACCGATTCCAGTTCGCCCTGTCGAGCCGCGAGGAGCAGCGCCGTCATGCCGCCCTCGGTGCTCACGAGCTCGTTGTACAGGTAGCGCCGATCGACACCGCCGCGCTGGTTGGCGCCTCGTCCCGCGCGGCCGGCACGCGGTGCAGCGGGCGTCGACGTCAACCGCGGAGCCGGCGGTCCCGCCGCATCCGCCATCTCCTTGGAAAAGGCCGACACGTCGAGCACGCGCGTGGTCGCCTTCACATCCGCGCCGTGCGTCGTGAGCGCGCGAAGCGCGTCCACGCGGCCGTTGGCCGCCGCGAACATCAAGGCGGTCTCGCCCCGGGCATTCTCTTTCGCGTTCACGTCGGCGCCGCGCTCGATCAGCAAGGCGACCGCATCCGCGTGGCCCGAGGCCGCGGCGAGCATCAGCGGTGTCGTGCCGTTGCTGTTCGCGCCGGCAGGGTTGGCACCGCCGTCCACCAGCGTCCGAATCATGGCCGCGTCGCCGTTGCTGGCCGCCATCAGCAGCGGTGTGTACCCGCCGAGCCTCGTGGTCGCGCGCACGTTCGCGCCGGCAAAGAGCAGCATCTTCGCCAGATCGACGCGGCCATTCTGCGCGGCCCAGTGCAGCGACGTCATGCCGTCGGCCGTCGCGACGTTGACGTCCGCACCGGACTCGAGGAGCTGCTTGACCGCGGGGATGTCGCCCCGGCGCGCGGCCTCGGCCACGCTCTCGGCGGCCTCGGACGCGACGAGCACACTACACACGGCCGCGACGCCGGCCAGCACGATGAAACAACAGCGACGGAGGCTGCGCATATCGGCCTGCTACACCGTTCGCTCTGGAGCAACCGCCGTGAGATCGAACGTGCCGGTGCTGTCGCCGAAGCGATCGACATCGGTCAGCCCCAGCCCGTGAATCAACGTCAACATTGCGTTGGCCATCGGCGTCCCGTCCGGCGCTTTGAGGTGCAGGTCGCCCTTGAGTATCCCGCCGCCGCGACCCGCGAGAAACAGCGGACAGCGGCGATGGTTGTGGATGTTCGAATCGGCCATCGGCGATCCGTAAATCACCACCGTGTTGTCGAGCAGGTGGGTGGCGCCGTCCGGAGTGTTCTTGAGCCTCTCGAGCAGGTAGGGGACCATGCTGATGTGATACCGGTTGATCTTCGCGAAGTCCATGATCCGGTCTTCACGTTCGTTGTGGTGCGACGCGGGGTGAAATGCGGCGTTCACGCCGCTTTCGGGAAACGCGCGGCTCGAGCTGTCGCGCGACAGCTTGAACGAAAAGACCCTGGTGATGTCGGCGGCGAACGCGAGCACCTGCAGATCGAACATGAGCTTCACGTGTTCGTCGAACGCATCGGGTACGCCGACCGGCGCTTCGGCCAGCTGACGCGGTTCGCCGCTCGTGTTGCGCGCCTCGACGAACTGAATGCGACGCTCGATCTCGCGGATGCCGTCAAGGTAATCGGTGAGCCGCGCGCGATCGCCGGCGCCGACCTGCTTCTTCAAGTGGGTGACTTCGCCGGTCACCCAGTCGAGGAGACTGCGATCGGCCTGACGGTTGGCCACCCGCTCCTCGGGCGTCGCGCCGACGCCGAACAGTTGATCGAACACGGCGCGCGGATCGCGCACCATCGGCATCGGTACTTTCGGACCCGCCCAGCTGATCGTGTCCGTGTAGACGCACGAATACCCGTAAGCGCAGCCGCCGGCCTGGTCGACATTCTCGATGCACAGCTGCATCGAGGGCACCGCGGTCCCCTGCCCGAACCGCTGTGCGTAAAGCTGATCAAGTGATGTGCCGGCTTGCACGTCCGATCCTTGCGTCTGCTTCGGGTGCGACTGGGTGAGGAACACGGCCGACGATCGAAAATGATCGCCTCCAATTTCCGGCGCCGCGAACGCTTCGGCGGCTCGCACGTCCGTGTTGCTGACAATCGTCAGGTACTCACGGAATGGTTCGAGCGGGCTCAAGCTCGTCGGGGTGAGATCGAATTCGCGACCCACCTTCGCCGGCGACCACAAGTTCTTCTGCGCACCGATCGCCGTGCTGCCCGCGGCGCCGTGGACCATCTCAATCGCGATCAGCCTCGGTGCATTCGACGCTGCGGCTTCGGTCCGCGCATAGGCGGTGGACGCCGGCAGCATCGCGTCGAGCAGCGGCAACGCGACCGTTGCGCCCATTCCCTTCAGCACCGCGCGACGCGACACGTGTTTCTTCGTCAGAAAAGGCATGTTCGCTATCTCCCTGAGCCGTCGGGATCGGTCGTCCGTGCTTCGGCCCGGCTCCTCTGGAACGCCGCGCTGTTCACAACGCCGAGCACGAAGGACGAGAACCGATTGCCGTTCGCTTCGGCTTTCCGTACGGTGGCACGAATCGTCGGCTGATCGAAGTACTCGACGCGGCGACCAAGCGAGTAGGCCATCAGGTTCTCGGTGAACGTGCGGAGCACGGTCTCGGAGTGTGCGAGGAGCGCGTGGCGCAAACCGTCCGGACCCGCGATCTTCGTCCCGTCGTAGAGATCGCCGTTCGAATCGACCGGGACGCCGTTGTCCTTTATCCGCCACTGCCCGGTCACGTCGAAATTTTCGAGCGCGAGGCCGAGCGGGTCGATCACGCGGTGGCACGACGCGCAGGCTGCGTTGCTTCGATGCTCCTCCATCCGCTGGCGCGTCGAGAGCACCTTCGCGCCCGCACCGGCCTTCCCATCGTCGAGCGTCGGCACATTAGGTGGAGGAGGTGGGGGCGGCGATCCCAGGAACACCTCGAGAACATATTTGCCGCGCTGAACCGGAGAGGTGCGATCCGCGACCGACGTCATCAGCAGCATGCTGCCCTGCCCGAGAATCCCGCGGCGATAGTCACGGTCGGGACCGAGCGGAACGCGACGGAAGGTGTCGCCCACAACGCCTGGGATGCCGTAGTGCCGGGCAAGCCGCTCGTTGACGAACGTGTAGTCCGCGGTCAACAAATCGAGGACGTTGCGGTCCTCTCGCACGATGCTGTTGAACAGCAGCTCCGTTTCGCGCTTGAACGACTGCGCCAGCTTCTCGTCGTACGCGGTGAAGAGCAGCGCGTCGGGACGAATCTTGTCCACGTCCTGCAGGCGGAGCCACTGCGCTGCGAAGCGCGTCGACAACGCCTCGGACCGCGCGTCGGCCAACATGCGCCGAACCTCAGTGTCGAGTCCGGCGGTCGTGCCGAGACGGCCGGCAGCGGCCGCGTTCAGCAATTCCGCGTCCGGACCCGTGTCCCACAGCATGAACGACAGCCTCGACGCGAGCTCGACGTCCGCGATGCGGTACGTGCCGCCGGGCCCCGGCTGCGCAGGCGCTTCTTCGATCCTGAACAAGAATCGCGGGCTGATCAAAATGGCCTGCAACCCGAGCCGGATCCCCGCTTCGAAGCCGGCGTCCTTACGTCCCTGATCGTAGAACTTCAAAAGCGGCTCGACGTCGCCGCTCGTCGCGGGTTGGCGATAGGCTTGCGTCGCGAGGCGCTTGAAAATCGAGGACGCGCACGCGCGCTCGTCATCCGCAGAGGTGGGCCGGCACGAAAAGATCCGGCGACGGCTCGGCGTCTCGGAAACACCGGTCACGACATACGGGCCGGTGATCGAAAAGTCGCGGATGTGCGGCAGGGTCGTCACGCCGTATCCGAACTCTCCGATTTGCGTGTCCGCCAGCGTGTATTCGATCGGCGATACCAGGTCGTCGACGGGGCCGTCGAACCGTTGCAGGAACGCGGCCGTCACCCGCTGCGGCCCGGCATTCACGTGCACACGTGGCGTGACCAGATTCATGCCGTTCGGATCGGCTTCGCTCATGTGGTAATCGATGTCCAGCAGCGCCACGCGCTCGCCGTTTACCGACACTTCGATCTGCTCGCCTCGCGCAGTGCTCGCGTACAAACGTCCGCTCGGCACCGAGTGCAGCATGATGCGGAAGCTGTAATCGCCATCGGCGGGGAAGGTATGCACGACGGACAGTCCACCGCGCGTTCCCCACGGCGCGCCGTCGACATGCTTCAACTGCGCGGTCGTCCTCGGAATCTTGTAGGTGACCTCGGACGCGTGCGCTGTCCGGTCGCCGATTGCAATGGTCGCAATCCGGCTTGCCGCACGTAAATAGCCTTCCGTGACCGTCGGCGAGAAGCTCTGCACGTCCGCGATGTTGTCGAAGCTGTTGCTGACCGTATCAGGCGACAGGAACGCCGTGACGTCGACGTCCAGACCGAGCAGATCGTGGACCGCGCGCATGTACTCCGCACGATTGAGGCGCTGAAAGGGGCGACGTCCAGGGTTCGGATGCGCAAGGGCCGCCTGGTCGACGCGTGTTTCGAGCGCCGTCGCAAACGACGCGAGCGCGTCGGCGTCCGGACGCGGGGTGACCGAGGCGGGCGGCATCATGCCCGCGCGTAGCTTCCTGATCATTCGCTCGGCGACTTCAACGTTGTCCGCGACCTTCGCGGCGTCGAAATGCTCGAGCGACACGCCTCCGGGCTTGGCCTCGTCGTCATGGCACGTCGCGCACGTTGTTGCGACAAACCGATTCTGTGCATCGGTGCTGGTCGTCGCGGCAGGCGACGACCCTTTCGCGAGCGTTCCCAGCCCAGCGCTCAGGGTCAGTGCAACGATGATCGTGGAAGCGGCGTTCTTCATGATCCGTTCATCCGTTGACACGGATCGTGCCGACGCCGTTGTCGACTGTCACCGTCGTGTTGAACGGCTGTGACAACTCCGCTTGCCTCTTCAGGATGCGATCGGCCACCGCGCCGCGGGCCAGCATCGGCGTTCCCCGCCTCGTGGGCGGATCGCTGCGCCTGAGGTCTACCGGATACAGCGTTGCCTCGACGAGGCGACCGTCGTCGAACACGAGTTGCGGAGCGATCGCTTCCCAGAACACATCGTCTTCGAACATCCGGCCCATGACTTTCTTGAAGAAGTCGGACGGGGCCGTGCTGTTGATCTGGCAATTGCGGTAGATCTCTTCGGGGATCTGCTGGATCGTTTCCGCCTGAAAATAAAAATTGCCCAGACTGTAGAAGATCGGCCGCCCCTTGTACATCTCGATCCCGCGCAGGACATGCGGTCCGTGGCCGAAAAAGGCGTGCGCGCCCGCGTCGACGCATGCGCGGGCAAACGTCGGGAGAAACGCGGCCGGCTCGGCGCGCGTGCGTCCGTTTTCGTGCGAGTGAATGGTCACGATGACGATGTCGGCTTCGGCGCGCGCGCGCGAGACCTCGGACGTGATCGCCGCGATGTCCGACGGCTCGGCCTCGACGGTGACCACCGGTTTCGACGCCTCACGGAACGTCGTGCCGAAAAATTGCAAGTCGCCGGCCGGCGCTCCACCGCCGCGTCCGCTTCCGCCGCTCAATTCGGCCTGCGTGTCACGCAGCGCCGCCAAGCGTTCTCTCGGCACGCCGTACACCGTTTTTACCCGCAGCGGATTGACGCCGGGGCGCCCGGGGATTTCCGCGTGAGAAGGGCTCGCTTCGGTGCCCGCGCGCATCGTCGACGCGCAGCCCACGAGCGCGACCCGCCCGTGGGCCGTCGAGCGAAATCCAGGCGCGCGCGCCTGCGCGAGGTTCGTGCCCCCGCCGGCGGATGTAATGCCGACCTCGTGCAACTGATTAATCGTCGCGAGCAGACCGCCCGTGCCGTAGTCTCCACCATGGTTGTTGGCGACGGTCATCAGGTTGATGCCGGCCCATGCGAGATCGCCGGCGATTCGGGGATCAGCAATCAGGTTCAGATCGCCGCAGGCGCCGGTCGGCGACGGAAAGCCGGCGTAGTTGTGGAACGTCATCTCGCAGTTCGCGAAACCGGCGTCGGACTGCTGGAAGATGCGCGCGAGCGCGAGGAAGTCGGGATCATCGATCTGACGGACGCGGCGAGTGATGATGCAGTCGCCCGCCGCGGCGACCGTCAGGCGCGGAGGCGCGGCCAGCAGGCGGCGCGTCGCCAGCGCCGCGGCTGCGGTCGCCGTGCCGGTTACGAAGCGACGCCGACTGACACGCACCAGATCCTCAGAACTTGAACACGACCGACAGCTGATACTGACGCCCGGGATTCGACGAGTTGATCGCGAGAAATGTCGGCAGCGGCGCGTTCGCGTTCGGACCGTAGGTGGAGTTGACCGACGCGGCATTCAGCCGGTCGGTGATGTTGAACGCTTCAATCCGCCCCTCGATCCGCTGCTTGCCGATCCGCACCACCTTGCCGACGCCGAAATCGACCTCGAAGAACCCGGGGGCCTGGAACGAATTGCGTCCGAGGATCACACCGTTCGCAAACGGCCGGTCGGTCAGCAGGCGATCGCCGTTGAGATCCGAACCGGCCACCGGATTGATCGGAGAACCGGAATGTGCACGCGCGATGCCCGAGACCTGCACGTCGTACGGCAGCCGATACACGCCGTTCAACGAGAAGGAGTGCGGCACGTTCGTCTCGGACAAGCCCCACTCGGCCTCGCGATCGTTCGGATTCAGAGGCAGGAAATTTGGTCGGAAGCCGTCGCCGTTGTTCATCGCGCGGCTCCATGTGTACTGCCCCTGGAAGCTGAGGTTGTTCGACAGCCTCTTGTTGACGGTCAGTCCCACTCCGACGTAGTGCGACAAACCGACCGAATCAATGAGGTAAAGATCGCGGTAGTTCCCGTACGGCATGCCGTTCGGCAGATACGACACCACCCCGGCGGGAATCGGCGTGCCGATCGCGCCGAACGGCCGCGTCGCGTCGCCCGCCTGGGCGCTCCGCGTCAGGCCGGTCGAGTAGTTGAAGTACGACGGCGAGTTCACGTTCGTCGGCTCGAGCAGGTTGATGCCGCGATTGAACGTGAAGTCGAGGCCGACCGACATCGACTGGCCGATCTGCTTGTCGATCCCGATCGTGAAGTTCTGGGACTCGGGCGACTTGCGCCGCGACGGCGCGTAGGTCGGTACGTCCAGGTAATCGTTCGCCGGTGGCGGTTTCACGCCCGCGGGCAGCTGCGGTCCAGGCAGATTGTTCGGATAGGTCGGAAAGAGCGGGTCGCCCGGGGCGAAGGTGACGTTGGCGAACCCATTCGGGCCGTTGAATCCCTCGAACGCGTTGACGGTGCTGAACACGGTGCCCGTGAAGATGCCGGCACCGCCGCGCACCACCGTCTTGCCGTCGTTGGTGACATCCCATGCGAATCCCACGCGCGGCCGGACGTTCGCGTATTGCGCCACGAGCGATTCGTACTGGTAGCGCACGCCGAGGTTCAACGTGAAGTTGCTCTTCAGCTTCCAGTCGTCCTGGAGATACGCGGCGACGTGCCACTTGTTCAGCGACACCTCTGTGGAGCCGCTTCCGAAGAAGCCCTGCGCGTACTGAATGGGAAAGCTCGCCTTGTTGTTCGGATCGTAGGGATACGGCGCTGCGGCAGCGAACGTATACGCGCCATCGATCGTGGTGAGCAGCACGCCGCCGGGCGTCGCGCTGCGCGCCATGCTGCCGATCTTCAGCGTGTGCGTCGAAAGGTGCCACGAGAAGGTATCGGCGATTTGAAAACTCTTGTCCGGCGATGTCTGCAGCCGGTTGGTCGATCCGAGGTTTGCCTGTCCTGGATAGATGAGCGCGACGCCGGTCGGCGTGAACTGCGGCTTCTCGGTACTCGTCTGGACGGATTCGTTCGCGTACCCGATGCGGAATTCATTGAGGCGACTTTCCGAGATCACGCGCGTCCACGTGCCCGTGAAGTTGGTGTTGTCGTCGATGCTCGTCGATTCGTTGTCGACGAGGTTCAGTCCGCCGACGCCGGCGTGGGTCGTATCGCGATCGATGAGAAACGAGAACGTGAACAGATTCGCCGCACCCACCGAATGGTCGACTTTGCCGAACGCGCGCCCGCGCCGCTCAGGCAGCGGGAACGCACCCTGAAATTTTCCGCTTGCGATCGACGCCGTCACGACGCCCTGCTGCTCCTGATTGCGGTAATCCGCCGCGACAAAGTAGTGCGTGCGGTCCTTGAGAATCGGGCCGCCGACGGCGCCGGAATAATCCTGTCGGCTGAAGGGCGCTTTGGTGTTGGTGAGCGGATCCGGCGAATCCCAACTACCGGGGCGGACGTACAGCGCGCCCTGCCCGGTAAGCGTATTCGTGCCGCTCTTGGTCACTACCGTCACGATCCCGCCAACCGTGTCGCCGTACTCGGCGGAAAACTGGTTCGTCTGGACCTTGAATTCGCTCATCGCTTCCATCGGCACGTTGGCTTTCGCCACACCGTGCTGATCGCGCGTGTTGCTGAAACCGTCCATCGTGTACTGCGTGTACCGTGAATAGGCGCCGTTGATTGTCTGGCTCTTGCTGCCGGCCACGTTGTCCGCGCCCACGTCGCTCACGCCCGAGCCGAGGAGCGCCAGGTCGAGGTAATCACGTCCGTTCAACGGGAGTTCGGCAATCAACTCCTTGTTGATCGACATTCCCAGCGTGGCCTGCGCCGTGTCGACGAGCGGCGCCTCCGTGACGACGGTGACGGATTCCTGCACGGCCGCCACCGCGAGCGTGATATTCAAGATTGGCTTGCTGTCCGCATAGAACTCGAGCTTGCTCTTTTTCTGGGCCGCGAACCCCGCGAGCTCGGTCGAGAGCTCCCAGGTCCCCTGTGGCGGGAGGTTGGCAAAGTAGTACACGCCGTTCGTATCGGTCACCACGGTGCGCGTGAGGCCGGTGCTCTCGTTGCGCATCGTGACCGTGACGCCGGGCAGCACGCCGCCCTGCGCGTCTTTGATCACGCCGCTGAGATCGAACGTGCTGACCTGTGCGGCGACCGGTGCTGCGATCGCGCCGAGTCCGAGGACCATGACGATCGCGCGAAGGACTGAGCCGAGATGCCGTGTGAACGCGCAGCGCTGCTGTACCATGACTTCTCCCGACGAGCCTGTTAACCGATGACCGGTGGTGCGAACCGTGCGCTATATTGTTTAGGCTTCAACTATTTGCGGCGCGGAGTCTGTCACAGTTGCAGGGGGCAGTCAACGTGTCCTTTACACCTAAAGTAAGTTGGCCTATAGTGGCCGCCAGATCGCCGGACCTAGTCCGCACACATGCGCATCCTCGGGCTTCCACTCTCCAGCTTCGTCGTGCTCCTCGTCATCCCGGCCCTGATCGTCCTGTACCAGTTTTATTACTGCTGGCAGGTGTACACACGGCGGCGCGACTGAGAGCCTTGTGACCGGTCTCGGCAGCATCGGGCTGATCGTCTTCGCCATTTACATGGCGCTGCTCGTGGCGATCGGACTCATCGCCGCTCGATTTCAGCGGACGTCCGAGGACTTCTGGGTTGCGGGGCGCCGGTTCGGCATCGGGCTGATGGTCGTCGCCGAAATGGCGTCGGTGCTGCACGGCGGCTCGGTGCAGGGCGGCGTCGCACTCGCCGCGCGTTTCGGCGGCGTGGCGATCCTGCCGTACATCAGCTTCGCGATCGCGTCGCTGATCATCGTTCGCTTCTTCGCGAAGAAGCTGCGGATGATGTCCGGGTTCACGCTGCCCGATTACATGGGCGCGCGCTTCGAGAGCAATTTCCTGCGCGGCTACAGCGCGCTCATCATCTTCATCTCGAGCGTCCTGTACATGATCGCGCAGATCCGCGTCATGGGCTTCCTGCTCGAGCGATTGCTCGGGATTCCCTTCGTCGCCGGCATGGCGCTCGGGACAGGCATCTTCATTCTGTTCGTCACGCTCGGCGGACTGCTCGCGGTCGTGTGGACCGACATCCTGTTGTTCGTGCTGATGTGGACCGGCCTCATCGCGCTGATGCCGGCGGTCACGGCCGCGGCCGGCGGGCTGACCCACGTGCTGATCGCTGCGGATCGCGTCGCGCCCGGGTGGACGAGCGTGCGCGGCACGACCTGGTCGTGGACCTATCTCGTGTCGTGGTGGCTGGTCTGGGTCGTCGGCTATGCCACGCGGGTCACGATGATCACGAAGGTGTTCGCCGCGAAGGACACGCGGGTCGCCCGCATTTCCCTTCCGATCACCGACGCCCTCTTCATGATCTTTCTGCTCTACGGCAACCTCTATCTTGGAGCGGCCGCGCGCGTGCTGGTGTGGAACCAGATCGCCAAAGCACCGGACCAGGCCTTTCCCGCGCTCGTCACGTATGTCTCGAACCTCGCGGGCACGCCGTGGCTCGGCGCGCTGGCGATCACCGGCGTCGTCAGCGCCGCGATCGCGACGTCGGACTCGCTGCTCCTCATGAGCGGCGCGGCCGTCGCGCACGACTTCCTGCGCAAGTGTTATTTCGAGCCGCGCGGCGTGGTCGAAGACGGAGCGGTACTATCTCGGTATATCGCGCGTGGCGGTGGTGATCGTCGGCACGCTGTCATTTCTCGCGGCATTGCGGACGCCCGATCTCATCCTGAATATCGTGTCCTACGCCGTCGCGCTGGTGGGGGTGGCGTTTTTCTTCCCGATGCTCTTCGGGCTCAACTCGCCCTATCTATCGAAGCGGGCGGCCACGTGGTCATCGGTGGCCGGTTCGGTCGCCGGAATGATCTGGACGATTCCTCACCTCGCCGCCACAGCCTGGGCGCGGCAGCACGCACCCTGGATGCTCGACATTCACCCGGTCGTTCCGGGCCTGGTCGCGGCAATCGTTCCGGTCATCGTGCTCTGGTCGAAGCGAATCGAAATGTCCGTGCCGACGATGCGGATATTTTTCCCTGAGCGCGTGGATTCGCCGACGGCTTAACCGCGGAGCTCGCGGACAACCGAGTAAGTCTGGACTCCGCGGTTTCTGCGACCTCCGCGGTTAATTTCGCCGAGACGGCCGACGCGCGTCAGCACGAAATGCAGCGGTGATTGTTCTTCGCGCCCAGCTTCTCGAGCAGGGCGATCGTCTCGGGGAACGGCGAGACCCGCTGGACTGGACCATTGGCCATGTCGGCCGTCGTTTTGCCGTCGCGATTGACCGCGCGGACATCGGCGCCTTTGGAGACGAGATACAGGATCATCTCATTGTCGCCGCGGGCCGCAGCGTGATGCAGCGCCGTGTTGCCATCGTGGTCGGTCGCGTTCACGTCCATGTGCAGCTCTTCGACCAGGTACTTCACCGCCGCCAGCATGCCGCCTGGCGCGAAGCGGTGTTCGTTGCCGGCGAATCCTTCACCGTAGCCGACGCCGGCCGCCGCCTGCAGTGCCGTCACGCCCGGTCCGCCCACCGGCACCGGCGGCAAGGTCGACACTTCCTTGACCTCGTCTCCGCTGGCGCGATTGCGCCCCGGCGTGCGGACCGTGGGCAGGTTCGGATCCGCACCGCGCGCGACAAGGAGCTTCATCGCGTCGACGTCGCTCGCGTAAGCCGCGCGCCAGAACGGCGTCGCACCCTCCTCGTCCACGCCTGAGAAGTCGGTGTTGTACCCGGAGTACCACACCTTCTGCTTCAGCCGGGCATTCACGTCCGCGCCTCGATCGATCAGCGCGGTGATCAGATCGAGGTACCCGGTGTGCTGCTGCTCGTACGCACGCGGCTGGGGATAAAGCGACCGCGGCGACCATTGGCAATTCAGGACCGCGTAGAGCGGAGTCACGCCGTTCACGCTCGAGGCTCTGGCGTTCGCGCCGTGGTCGAGCATGAAACGCGCGAGGTCGAAGCGGCCGTTGATGATCGCGATGAGCAGCGGCGTCGTACGGTCTCCCGCGCTCGGCTGGTTGATGTCGGCGCCCGCGTCGAGCAGCGCGCCGACGGATGCATCATGACCCTGACGCGCCGCAATCAGCATCGCCGTCAAACCGCCCTGCCTGCCGACGAGCTCGTTCAGCATGAATCGACGCTCGACGCCGGGTTTCTGATTGGCTCCTCGGCCGCGGCGTCCACCGGCTTGCGCGGCCACGCCGCCGCTCGATTCGTCGGGCTCCGCGCTGTAAGCCGCCAGGTCGACGACCTTCGTCGTCAACGCCACGTCGGCGCCGCGCGCCGTTAATGCGCGTATCGCCTGATCGCGTCCGGCAGCGGCCGCGAAGTCGAGCGGCGTTTCACCGCGCGACGACTCCCTCGCATCGGCGTCGGCGCCGTAGTCGAGCAACGCCGTGACCGCCTCCGCCACTCCCGACGCCGCGGCGAACATCAGCGGCGTCGTTCCCGTCGTGGTCGGCGCGTTCGGATCGGCGCCGGCCTGCAGCAGCAGATCGACGACCGGCGCGTGGCCATCTTTCGCGGCGAGGAGCAGTGGCGTGTATCCGCCGAGGCGCGTCGTCACGTTGACGTTCGCGCCGGCACGCACGAGCATTGCCGCGATGTCGGCGTCGCCGCGCTCAGCCACCCAGTGCAGCGCCGTCATCCCGTCACCGGACGCCGCGTTGACGTTGGCGCCGTGCTGAAGGAGATCGCGCACCGCGGCCTTGTCGCCGTTCCGCGCTGCCGCGCCGACCGTGAGTGGCGCGGCGTGAACCAGGAACGATGCCGCGAGCGCGCAGACCGCGGTCGCGAACAGGCTCAGACGTCGCAGCGGGCTCACCGTCCTCATGATCGCGACCTACGCGCCGACGGCTGCCGGCGCCGTTTCGGCTGGCACCGAGGTCAGATCGAATGTGCCCGTGCTGTCGCCGAACTGCGACAGATCGTCGAGACCGAGGTTCTGGAGGACGGTGACCCAGACGTTGGCCATCGGGGTACCATCGGGCGCCTTCAAGTGAAGATTGCCCTTCAAACGTCCGCCCGCGCGGCCGGCGAGGAAGAGCGGGCAGCGCCGGTGATTGTGCACGTTCGAGTTGCCCATCGGCGAGCCATAAATGATCAGGCTGGTCTCGAGCAGGTTGCTGTCGCCGTCAGGCGTGTTTTTCATCCTCTCGAGAAAGTACGGAATCATGCTGACGTGATAGCGGTTGATCTTCGCGTATTCGAGGATGCGGTCCTCTCGATCCTGGTGGTGTGAAGCGGGGTGGAACCCGGTCTTGACGCCGCTCTCCGGATAGGCGCGGCTCGACGCGTCGCGTGCCATCTTGAAGGAGAACACCCGCGTCACGTCCGCGGCGAAGGCGAGCACCTGCAAATCGAACATCAGCTTGACGTGTTCCTCGAACGAATCGGGCACGCCGATCGGAGCTTCGGGCATGGCGCGCGCCTCGCCGCTCGAATTGTGCGCTTCGATCGACTGAATGCGTCGCTCCACCTCGCGGACCTGGTCCAGATAGTCGCCGAGCCGGGCGCCGTCCGCCGGTCCCAGCGAACGCTTCAATGTCGTCACCTCGTTCGTCACCCAGTCGAGCAGGCTGCGATCGATCTTGCGGTTCTCCGCGCGCTGCGCCGGCGTGGCGCCCACGCCGAACAACAAATCGAATGCGGCACGCGGGTCGCGAATCATCGGCAGCGGCTGCGTCGGAGAGCCCCAGCTGATCGAATCGGTGTAGGCGCACGAGTAGCCGTAGGCGCAGCCGCCGGCCTGATCGACGCTGTCGATGCAGAGCTGCAGCGATGGAATCGCCGTGTTCTGTCCGAACCGCTTCGCGTAGACCTGGTCGAGCGAAATGCCCGCGTGGACATCGGACCCCTGCGTCTGTTTCGGGTGCGCGCCGGTCAGGAATACGGCGCTCGATCGGAAATGGTCGCCGCCGATCTCGGGCGCGGACAACGCCTCCGCATTTCGCGCATCGGTGTTGCTGACGATCGTGATGTAGTCGCGGTAGGGTTCGAGCGGCAGCATGCTGCTCGGCGACAGGTCAAATCCTCGACCGACCGTCGCCGGCGACCAGAGATTCTTGCGCGCGCCGATCGCCGTGCTGCCGGCCGACCCCTGGACCATTTCGATCGCCACCAGGCGTGGTTGCGCTACGGCCGCAGCGGCGTCACCGCCCGCGTGAATCGCCCGCGCTGGCCGCATGGCATCGAGAAACGGCAGCGCTACCGTCGTTCCCATGGCCTTGAGCACGGTGCGGCGTGACAGGTGCTTGTTCGTGATGTGCGACATGTCTGCTCTACCTCGTGACCGCGTGTGAAGAGGCGGTCGGCTCGAGTGCGGCCGCCGTGCCGGTGGCCTCCGACCGATTCATCTGGAAGGCGACGCTTTCCGCGATACCAAGAACAAACGACGAGAAGCGGCGGTCGTTCTCGGACGCGCGGCGGACGATCGCGCGCACCGTCGGCTCGTCGGTGTACTCGATGCGACGGCCGAGCGCGTATGACATCAGGTTCTCGGTGAACGTGCGCAGTACGACGTCCGGCCGCGCCGTGAGCGCCTGCCGCAGGCCGTCCGGACCGTCGAGCTTCGTCCCGTCATACAGATCGCCGATCGGATCGACAACGCCGTCGCCATCCTTGATCCGCCAGGCGCCGATGACGTCGAAGTTCTCGAGCGCGAGGCCGAGCGGATCGATCATGCGGTGGCATGACGCGCACTGAGCGCTCTTGCGGTGCTCTTCCATGCGCTGGCGCGTCGATCGCAGGTGGCCGCCGACGGCTGCGCCGGCCGTTTCGTCGAGGTTCTGGTTCACCCCGGGCGGCGGCGGAGGCGGTGGGGACCCGAGCAGCACTTCCATGATCCATTTGCCGCGCTGCACCGGGGACGTACGATCGGCGACCGATGTGGCCATCAGCCAGCTGCCCTGCCCGAGAAGTCCGCGACGGTACTCGAGCGCCGGGCCGAGCGTCACCCGGCGGAAGCGATCGCCGGTCACGTTCGGAATGCCGTAGTGGCGCGCGAGCCGCTCGTTGACGAACGTGTAGTCCGCGTTGAACAGGTCCAGCACGTCGCGGTCCTCGCGGACGATGCTGTCGAACAGCAGCTCGGTCTCACGCTTGAAGGCGGCCGCCAGCTGATGATCGAACGCAGGAAAGAGGATCGGCTCGGGCAGCACCTTGTCGACGTCCTGGAGCCGGAGCCACTGCGCGGCGAACCGCGTCGACAGCCGCTCGCTGCGCGCATCCTTGAGCATGCGGCGGATCTGCTTCTCGAGCACCGTCGGTGTATGCAGGACGTTCGCCCGCGCGGCCGCCAGCAATTCGTCGTCCGGCGCCGCGTCCCATAAAAAGAACGACAGCCGCGACGCGAGCGCGACGTCGCCGATGCGATAGTTCTGCCCCACCCTCGCCGTCGCCGGCGGCTCCTCGAGGCGGAACAGAAAGCGCGGGCTGACGAGCATGGCCCGCAGCGCGCGGCGGATTCCCGATTCGAAATCCGCTCCGTCGCGTCCCTGCTGATAGAACGTCAGCAGCGGCTCGACGTCGACGGCGGGCGCGGGCTGACGGAACGCTTCGGCCGCCAGCTTCCGCACGATTCGCCTCGCGCACGCCGGCTCCTCGCTCGCGTTCGCCGGATGGCAGATGAACACCTTGCTGCGGCTCGGCGTTTCGGACACACCGGAGACAGAGATTGGACCTAAGATGCCGAATTCGCGCAGGTGCGGCAGCGTCGTGATTCCGTATCCGTGTTCGCCGATTTGCGGGTCGGCCAGCGTGTAATCGATGGGCGCCACGATGTCGTCGATCGGGCAGTTGCACCGCTCGATGAACGCAGCGCTGATCCGCTGCGGGCCGGCCTTGACGTGAACCTTCGGCGTGACGAGGTTCATGCCGGCCTTGTCTGCCTCGCTCATTCGATCGTTAATCGTCAGCAGCGCCGCCCGTTCGCCGTTCACCGATATCTCGATCTGCTCGCCCTTCACGATGTTGCCGTAGAGCAGGCCGCTCGATGCGACGAACATGACCCGGAATGTGTAATCGCCGTCGGCCGGAAACGTGTGCACGATCGAGATTCCGCCGCGGGTGCCCCACGGCGCTCCCTCCACGTGCGTCATCTGCGACTCGGTGACCGGCAGCTTGTAGGTGCTCTCGGTGGCAGTGGCCGTCTTGTCGCCGAGCGCGAGATCGACAATGCGGCTGGCGGCGCGCAGATAGCCTTCGACCAGGGTCGGCGAAAACGCCTGCGCGTCCGCGATGTTGTCGAAGCCTTTGCTGATCGTGTCGGCAGGCAGGAACGCGCTCACGTCCACATCGACGGCGAGCAAGTCATGTATCGCACGGCCGTACTCGGCGCGATTCAACCGCTGCAGCGTCCGCGGGCCGGGGTCGGGATGCGCGAGCGCCGCGCGGTCGAGTCGAGTCTCCAGCGCTTCAGCGAGTCCCTTCAGCGCCTGCGGATCCGGCCGATCGGGCGCCGAGGGCGGCGGCATCATCCCGGCGCGCAGCTTGCGGATCATTTTCTCCGCCACTTCCGCGTTGCGTTCTGGAGTGGCCGCGTCGAATGACTGCAGCGACAACCCGCCGGTCTTCGCCTCGTCGTCGTGGCATCCGGTGCAATTGCGCGCGACGAACGCATTCTGCGTCTCGATCGACATCGTCGCGTGCGCGGCGACGGCCTGCCTTCGCGGTCGCGTTTCCGTCTGCGGATGCGCGGCGGAGAGCGACACGACGAAGCCGACCAGTGCGATGGATCCGGCGATCGCGAACGTCTTCACGCTTTGTCCGAGCGGGCGCCGATCTGGATGTCGAATCCGTCCGGATCGGCGACGTGGAAGCTGTTGTTGTCGAGCCGTGCCGCGAGTCCTCGCCGTTCGAGCTCGGCTTTGACGGCGTCCTTGTCCCAGTGTTCGAGGGTGTACGCGATGTGATCGATGCGTGGTGTCGGAGAGCCGGCGCGGGCGGTGCGTGGCACGAGACAGGTTTCGTCAGAACCGAACGTCAGCCGTACCGTGCGGCCATCGTCGTCAGACGGCTTCATGCCGAGAAGGTTCGCGTAAAAGTCGCGCGTCTTCCCATAGTCGGCGACCTGATAAGAGATGTGATTGACCGCAATCGCCTTGAGCGGACTTTCGGCCGCTGAAGCTGCGGCCGTACCCGCGGCGGTCGCGGCGGCCGCCGTGAGCGCGAGGCGGCGAATCAGCTGACGGCGCGTTATCTTTCCGCGCTCGAACTCGGCCACAAGATGTGCGAACTCGTGTTCCATGGTCGCTCCGCGGTTCCCGAAAAGTGCTTTAAGTGTAAACGATCAGGACCGCGTTCGGTCGTATACTCACTGCCTATGAGAGTAGCGCGATGGCTGTCCCTCGCCGCGTTTTGCGGCGCCCTTTTGCAACCGATTGTCGCCCAGGACCGAGGCCGCCCGGACGAGGCGCTGCGCTGGCGGAATATCGGCCCATTTCGCGGCGGCCGCGTGACGGCAGTCGCCGGCATCGCGACTCAGCCGATGGTTTACTACATGGGCTCGACCGGCGGCGGCGTGTGGAAAACAGAAGACGCCGGCATCAGCTGGCACAACGTCTCTGACGGATTTTTCCACACGGGGTCGGTCGGCGCTGTCTCGGTCTCCCAGTCCAACCCGGCGATCGTCTACGTGGGAATGGGCGAGGCCTGCCTTCGCGCCAACATTTCGAACGGCGATGGCGTCTACAAGTCGACCGATGCTGGCAAAACGTGGACGCACGTCGGCCTTGCCGACAGCAGCCAGATCGGACGGATGAGAATTCATCCGAACAATCCGGACATCGTCTACGTCGCGGCGGTCGGTCATCCATACGGGCCGAACTCGGAGCGCGGCGTCTTCAAGACGTCGGACGGCGGCAAGACGTGGCAGCGCGTGCTGTTCGTCGACAACAACACCGGCGCGGCCGATATCGAGATGGACCCGTCGAACCCCGAAATCCTGTACGCCACGACGTGGCAGGTTCGTCGCACGTCGTGGGAGATCACCAGCACAGGACCGGGCGGCGGCCTGTACAAGTCCACCGACGGTGGTGCGCATTGGACGAAGCTGACCTCCGGGTTGCCGACGTCGCACCTGGGCAAAATCGGTGTCACCGTGTCGCCCGTCAACCCGCAGCGCGTGTGGGCGACGGTCGAAGCCGACGAGAAAGGCGGCGTGTACCGATCCGACAACGCGGGTCAGACGTGGACGCTGCTGAACGGCGACTTCAACATGACCTCGCGGCAGTACTACTACGGCCATATCTTCGCGGACCCGCAGGAAGCCGACACCGTTTACACGTTCTGCGCGAAGTACTTTTACAAATCGACGGACGGCGGTACCACCTATCGCGAAGTGCAGACGCCGCATGGCGACTACCACGACCTGTGGATCGACCCGCACGATCACCTGCGCATGGTGAATGGCAGCGACGGCGGCGCGGCGGTCACCTTCAATGGCGGCCGTTCATGGACGTCGCTCGACAATCAGCCGACGGCGCAGTTCTACACGGCCATCACGGACAACAGCGTTCCGTATCGCATCTACGGATCGCAGCAGGACAACACGACGGTCTCAATCGCCAGCCGCACGTCCGGCGGAGGCATCACCGACCGGGACTGGCATCAGGTGGCCGGCGGCGAAAGCGGTTACATCGCGCCGACCTCGTCCAACCCTCCCGTCGTGTACGGCGGAAGCTACTTCGGCTTGATGACGCGATACGACGAGAAGACCGGCGAGGTCCGCAACGTAACGGTCTGGCCAGACTACAACGGCGGCCGCACGGCCGCGCAGATGAAGTATCGCTTCCAGTGGACCTATCCGATCATCGTGTCGCCGCATGACGGCAAGACGGTGTACGCCGGCGCCCAGGTGGTGTTCAAGTCGACGAACGACGGACAGAGCTGGGACGTCATCAGCCCGGACCTGACGCGCAACGACAAGGCGAAGCAGAACGGCGGACGCCTCGAGGAGTACTACTCGACGGTGTTCACGATTGCGGAGTCGCCGCGAGAGAAAGGCCTGCTCTGGGCCGGCTCGGACGACGGCGTTGTGCATGTGACGAGGAACGACGGCAAAGAATGGCAGGACGTGACGCCGCCGGACGTCAAGCCGGACACACGCATCAACATCATCGCGGCATCCCCGCACGACGCCGGCACGGCATACGTCGCCGCCACGCGATATCAGCTCGACGATTTTCGTCCGTATCTCTACAAGACAACCGATTACGGCAAGACCTGGCAGACCATTACCTCGGGGATTCCCGAGCGCAGCTTCACTCGGACGATCCGCGAAGATCCGAAGCGCAAGGACTTGCTGTACGCGGGCACTGAAACCGGCGTGTACTACTCGCGCAACGGCGGCCAGACGTGGGAATCGCTGCAGTTCAATCTGCCGATCGTCCCGATCACCGACCTCACGGTCAAGGACGACGACCTCATCGCGGCGACACAGGGTCGTGCGTTCTGGGTGATGGACGATCTCACGCCGCTTCGCGCCGAGCCGGTCGCGACGAGCGCGCACCTGTTTCCGCCGCGCGATGCGATTCGGTCACGGCGCGCCGGATTCGGACGAGGGGCCACTGGCATCGGTCAGAATCCGCCGGCCGGCGCCATCATCACGTACCGGTTGAGCGCGGCGCAGGACGTCACGCTGGAATTCCTCGATGAGAGCGGCACCGTCGTGAAAACCGCCTCGAGCCGCGACCGCAATGGCCCATCGGGCGCCGCGGGCCTGCATCGTTATGCCTGGGACATGCGGTACGCCGATGCGCACGGCATCGAGGGCGGCACGTTCTTGGCGGGCGGCAACCTGCGCGGACCGTTGGCGCTGCCCGGCACATATAGCGTCCGACTCAAGGCAAACGGCGAAACGCAGACCGCGCCGCTGCGCATCGTGGCCGATCCGCAAAGCGACGCCAGCCAGGCCGATCTGCAGAAGCAATTCGAGCTGCTGATCGCGATCCGCGACAAGCTCACCGCGGCCGACGATGCGGCCAACGACATCCGAAAGCTGCGGGCGAGCCTGCCGGAGAAAAGCGATCGCTCGGCGATCGATCGCCTGAAGGCCGACCTCGAGAGCGTGCAGAAGCAGCTCGTCGAGTTCCGCTTTTCAGGCTTCGACGATCAGATGCTGGTGTTCGACTTGAAGTTGAACAATCGCATCGCCGCCCTGCAGAACTACGTATCGCAAGGCGACTACGCCCCGACCGATCAGCAATACGCGGTCTTCAAGGAGCTGTCCTCGGAGATAGACGCAGCCCTCCAACGCTACGGGACGCTCAAGGCACAAATGCCGAGGCGCTAGCAGGCTGCTGACCTTTGTCCTACTGCGACTTCGAGGTTCGGTCGTTCTTCAGGTAGCGATCGAACCACTCCAGGATGCGGTGATTCACGTCGATCGCGTCAGCCTTCGAGTGGCGCGACAGGCTGTGATCGCCGTTCGCGTACGAGACGAACTCCGCCGTCTTCCCCAGCTGACGGAGCGCGTAGAAGAACATCTCGCCTTCACCATAGAGGATCGTCAGGTCCTTCTCGCCGTGCAGGATCAGGACGGGCGTAGTGACCTCGTTCAATCGGAAAAACGCGGACTGTGACCGGTAGCGCTCCGGGTATTCGAAGGGGCTCCCGCCGATCCGGGCCTGCCCCGTTTCGATATTGCGCGAATCGCGATCGCGACCGCTCGCCCAATTGCGGTCAAGTTCGACCGGGGTCGCGCCGGATACGGCGGCGGCGAAGATGTTCGTCCGTGTGATCAGATTTGACGTCGCATACGCGCCGAAGCTGTGCCCCCAGATGGCGAACTTGCCGGTCGTGAAGCCCATCGCGCGGACGGCATTCACCGCTGGCACGACGCACTTCTCGTAAGAGTCGGCGGGTGCCCCCACCTTGATCTTCACGTTCGGCATCAGCATCGCGTAACCGTGCGTGATGAACATCTGGTCGCGCGCGTTGAAGCGATGGACCGCCGGCGTCATCTTCTCGTACACCCACGTGATGACGGGGACCTTCTCGTTCGGTCCGAGCCCGGCGGGCTTGTAGAGCAGAGCGCCGAGGCGTTCGCCGTCCGCGTTGTCGTAATAGAAGAATTCGGGCTTGCTGAACGTGAACGTCGCGAGCTGAGGATTGAGTATCCGTCACGCGCGTGCGCTTGCCGCTGGCGCCGATCGCCCAGATATCGGTCGGATGCGTGGCGTCCTCGATGGACACGACCACGCTGCCGGCCGTCGGAATAATCCGATCGTAGCTTTCCGATCCGTGCACGACGGCCTCGAGCTTCTGATCCGCCACGCTGTAGCGATACAGCGTTTCGTCGTACGTCTTGTTGTTCGTCGCGCGGAAGTACAACGCGCTGCCGTCCCGCGCCCAGACGAGATCGGACACCTGATCCTCGAAGTCCTTCGTGAGATTTTTCGACGAGCCGTCGCTGCCGACCAGATACACGTCGTTGAAGGGACGCGCGGTCGTGTACATGCCCGGCTTGACCTTCTCGAGCTCCGGATCCGAAAGGGACGGGTCGGCCACCAACGTCGCGAACCGCGCGCCGTCCGGCGCCCAGACCGGCTCCCCGGTGCCGAGCGTGAACGAATCGCGCCACGGCCTGGCGGCTCCTCCGTCGACCGGCTGAACGGTCAGCTTCCCACCCCGCGCAGAAACCAGCTGGGTGCCGTCGGGCGACCACGAGTAGCGCCCGCGCTCCGCCAGCTTGCGAGCGGCGGCGGCTTTCGCACCCGGCTTCACGTCCACCGGCAACACGAACGTATCGTTCTGTTCCTTGCCAATCACACCGAGCGTCGCGGGATCGGGAGCGACGTACAAAAGGTGCGTCCCGTCCGGCGAGAGCTTGAACGATCGCAACGTGATGGGCGAGCTCGACAGCGGCGTCGACTTGCCGCTCGCGACGTCGATGGCCACGAGCGTCGCCTTGCGCTCGTCGGTAAAGAACTGATCGCCCGGGATGCGGGCGTCGGTGCTCTTCACCGAGCGCACGCGGTAAGGCGCTGGAGCGGCTTCGGGTTCGGCGGCAGCGACGACCAGCGTCTTCCCGGTTGGATCCCATTGCGGCTCGACGTACATCCTCGCCGCGAACGCGTCGCCGACGGGCGTCGCCTGATCGCGAGCGGCATCCCAGACGATTTCGCGGCCGCGCCCCTGCTCCTCGCGCACGAAGGCGAGACGGGTGCCATCCGGCGACCACACGGGAAAGGCGCTGTGCGCGGCGCCGGTCGTCAGCGCGCGGGGCGCGCCTGGCTTGTCGCCGAGCGTCTGCACGAACACATGGCCCGTCGGCCGCGGCTCCTGCACGTTCCAGTCGTCGTTCTTGTCGGTCACGACGTACGCGATCCAGCGGCCGGTCGAGGACACCGCGATCGGCTGTCCGCCGGCGAACGACTGAACGGCGAGCACGTCCTCCGGCGTCAGCACCGCGCGAGATTGCGCGCCGGCGCTCGACGGGAGGAGCAAGAGCGGAAGGACGAACGCCGCGAACGACGCGGAACGGCAGCGCAGTTGATTTCTCATGTCAGCCTCGGTTCAATGGAAGCACGGCGTGAACACGCGCACTTCGGTAAACTGATCGAATTACGCGTGCCTTGCGACTGTATACCGGCTCGATGACCGTACTGCGGGCGGTTCATCGCACAATTGTCGTCGCGCTGGCGATAACGGCGGCGACCGGCGCGGGATGCCGCCGGCGTGACGCGATCGCGCCGCCGGCATTCGCGCCTCCGCGTCTGATCGTGCTCATCACTATCGACACGCTCCGGCTGGATCGACTCGGCGCGTACGGCTCGCATGCGGGGCTCACACCGAACCTGGATCGCTTTGCGCAAGGCGCCGCGCGATTCACCGCTGCGGTCACACAGGTGCCGCTCACCCTGCCCGCGCACGCGACGATCCTCACGGGCCTCCACCCGGCACGCCACGGGATTCGCACCAACGACGGGTTTCACGCTCGCCAACGTGCCGACGCTCGCGGAAGCGCTCCGGGGCCGCGGCTACGCGACCGGCGGGTTCATCGGCGGCTATCCCGCTGCGAGCCTCGTCCGGCCTCTCGCGTGGATTCGATCGATACGACGATGATTTCCTGAAACAATCGACCGCCGTCGAACGACGCGCGGATGATGTCGTCGACGCGGCCGCGGCGTGGATCAACGATCACGCGTCGCAGCCCGCGTTCGCGTGGCTGCACCTCTTCGATCCGCACTCTCCGTACACGCCGCCCGAGCCATTCGCGACGGCGTATGCGAAGGCGCCATACGACGGCGAGATCGCGCTACACGGATGCCGCGATTGGCCGCTTCCTCGACCGGCTTTCGCGAGCCGGGCTCACCAATTCCACCGCCGTGTTCATCGTGGCCGATCATGGCGAATCGCTCGGCGAGCACGGCGAACGCACGCACGGCACGTTTCTGTACGACTCCACGATCCACGTGCCGCTCCTGGTGAAAGTCCCGTCCTCCTCCCCGCGCGTCGTCGAAGCGCCCGTCGAAGCCGCGGATATTGCGCCGACGATCGCCGAATTGGCGGGGACGCACCTTCCAATCGGTCGACGGCCGCAGCGTGCTGCCCCTCATCGCCCGCGGCGGGGGCGACCCGGATCGGGCTGCCTACGCGGAGTCGTACTATCAGAACGTGCTGCTTGGCTGGAGCCCGCTCCGCGCCGTCCGGACGCACGCGTGGAAGTTCATCGAGGCGCCTCGACCCGAGCTCTACAATCTCGAGGTCGACGCCGCGGAGGTCCACAATCGCGTGGACGACAGGGGCGCGCTCGCGGCCGGGCTGCAGCGGGCGCTCCCGCCGACCGATGATTCGCGCTCCGCCGCTTTGTCGGCACCGGCCAGCGGCGACGCGGCGGAACGGCTGCGAGGCCTTGGTTACACGGGCGGCACGACCACGCCGACGCCGCGGAGCCGCGCGGTCGATCCGAAGGACCGGGTCGAGGTCTGGGCCGCGATCGAGGACGGCATCGATCGGATCAAGCGCGACCCAATCGCCGCCCGCGTCTTCTTCGCGCGCGCGCTCGCGCTCGACAAGTCGAACGGTCTCGCGATGAAATATCTCGGCGATATCAGTTTTCAGGCGGGCCAACTCGATCAAGCGCGTGAAGAGTACCGCCGCGCGCTCGCCGCTGGTTTTGCGCATCCGGACGTGTTCGTGAATCTGGCCTCGATTGCGGAACGCGAGGGGCGGAGCGACGAGGCGCGCACCGCGCTGTCCCAGGCCGTGAAATCGACGCCGAACGACGCGGACGCCTGGAACCGGCTCGGCCTGCTCGAAGCGCGCCAGAACCACGTCGAGGCCGCACGCGAGGCGTTCACGCGCGCGATCGCGGCCGCGCCGGATCGAGCGGAGCCCTATTACAACCTCGCGATCATCGAAAGACGCAGCGGGAACGAGACGGCGGCCACGGGTCATTTACGTCAAGCGATCGAACGCAACCCCACGTATCCCGAGGCTCACTACGAGCTGGCGACCGGCTACCTCGCCGCCGGTGATCCGCAGCGCGCCCTCGACAGCTATCGCGCCGCCCTGGCGGCACGGCCTCAATACGCTGAGGCCGTGTTCGGAGCGGCGAGGGCGGAACTCGATCTGAACCGCGCGGCCGACGCGCGGCGCGACTACGAGGAGTTCGTTCGCATCGCGCCGCCCGAGTACGCGCGGCAAACCGCCGCCGCGCGCGAGATGATCAAGCGGCTTCAGAACCGGTAGCGCACGGCGATCTGTGCCTGACGCTGCGGCGCGACCGCAGTGACGGCGCCGAAGGTCGCCGGCGGCTTGCTCGCGTCGAGCCCGATGATGTTGTTGATCCCGCTGATGTTCTTCTTGTTGAACAGGTTGAAGACGTCGAAGCGCAGCTCCAGGGCTTGCGAGCCGACGAGCTTCAGATCGTATGCCAGGCTCGTATCCACATTGACTTGCGACGGGTATCGGAACGAGTTGCGCGTCAGCGTCGCGGGCCGATCGCCGAAGCTGCTGTTGTTGTTCACACCGTCCCCGTCGGCGTCGATCCCCACGATCCCCGTATAGGGAAAGCCGGACCGCGCGAACACGATGGCACCGACGCGGATCCCGAGCGGCGCTTCATACGTGCCATTGACGACGAAGAGATGGCGGACATCGGTATCGCTCGGCCCCCATTGGTAGCTGCGATCACCGGTGATGCTCGACACCCCCGGAACGAACGAGTTCGCAAGACGGAAGTTGTCGACATCACCCACCGCGTGGCCAAGCGTGTAGTTCGCCTGCAGTGCGTAGTGGTTCGACATCCGCTTGACGATCCCGAATTTCACGGCGTTGTACTGCGTGTGTCCGCCGTTGAACTGCAGAAAGAGATTTCTGAACCCTGTAAAGTCGATGCCGAGCGGCCCTCCGGTCGTATTGGGCACGCCAAGCGGGCGCTGCAGGTTCGCCGTCGTGACCGTTCGCGTCTGTCCGGGGCCGAGTGCGAAGTACGGCGGCGCGTTGACGTCGTACGTCACGAGCATGTCGTAGCCGTAGACGCGCGTATAGTCGGCCGACACCGCTACGTTTGGCATCAGCTCGCGCTGAATCCCAAAGTTCGTGTTGAAGAAATACGGCTGCACGCGCTTCAGAGTGTCGCCGATACTGAACGGGAAATCAGGGCCCTGGAAGACCGGCACGTAGACCTGCGCTCTCGCCACGGTGTTCGCGCCTGAAGGGAACGCGCTGAGCCGGTTCGGGAACGTCGGGAAGAGCGGATCGCCGGGCCGCAGATCGATCGTCGTCTGACCGACCGGACCGAAGTTCGATTCGCGGTTGATCCCGGACGACTCGATCGTGTCGTAGAAAATTCCCGTGGAGCCGCGCACCACCGTCTTGCCGTCCGAGTCGGCCGTCCAGGCGAAACCGGCGCGGGGCGCGATGTTGTTGTTGTCGCCCTGGAACAGCGAATCCTTGTCCCAGCGGACGCCGAGGTTCAACGTCAGGCCGCGACGGATTTCCCAATCATCCTGCGCGAACAGGCCGATCATCGCGTCTTTGAAATTGAGCCCCGACGTGCCGAATGTCTGCGTGAATTGGATCGGGAAAGTGGCCGGGTCGTTTGCATTGAACGGAAACTTCGCGCCCTGCGCGAACGTGTAGGTGCCGGCAAAGTTGCTGAAGAAGGTCACGAACCGCCACGACCCGATTACGTCGACGCCGGTCTTCAGCTGGTGCGGCCCCTTGATGATCGAGAAATGATCGACCCACTGCGCGCGCTTCTCGACGAGGTTCTGCGGGAACCCGGGATTGGTGCCCAGGTTGCCGACACCGGTATACGTGACCGTCACAGGCGCGTTCGAAAAGTCGGGCGTTCGCGATCCCACGCCGGTCGACGCGGTGAGCGGTGAATAGAAATCCACGACGTCGTATGTGTAGCGGAAACGGGCTTCGTTGACCTTGTTCGCGCCAAAGTTGCTGACGAGCGAGACGATGAACGCATCGGTCTGCGCTTCCGTGTTCGATCGGCGGTCGTAGGTGCTCAATCCGCCGACACTCTGTCCTTCCTGCGTGTTCCGGTTGAGGCTGTAGCGCGCCTCCAGGGCATTCCGATCGGTGAAGCGGTGATTGATCTTGAAGAATCCCTGCTTCTGCGTCTGCGGCGCGGGGAACGTCCCGGGCGCCAGCACCGACGTCACGACCGACACGTCGTCGATCCGCGTGTCCTCGTAGTTCGCGAAGAAATGTGTGCGGTCCTTGACGATCGGGCCGCCGATGGTGCCGCCGAACTGCTGCCGCTTCTGCGTGGTCGATGCGCCGGTGAGCAGGTTCGCCGCGACGAGGTCGGTCGGCTTCCAGAACGCATACGCGCTGCCCGCCATCGTGTTCGTGCCGCTCTTCGTCACCACGCTGATCGTGCCGGCGCCGGTCTGGCCGACCTCCGCCTTGAAACCGTTGCTGATGACCTGCAACTCCTTGACGACATCCAGCGAGAGGCCGTTGCCGCCGCCGAACTCTCCGTTCAGCGTCCGGATCTCGCGGCCGGTAATCGACACGCCGTCGGCGAGGAAGTTGGCCGTGCGGGTGCCCTGGCCGTTCACCGAAATGCCACCGCTGCTCGGACTGTTGCCCAGCGGCACGACGCTGCCCGACGTTTGCAGCAGCGAGAGGAAGTTGCGCCCGTTGGTCGGCAGTTCGTCCACTTGCTTGGCTTCGAGGATCGACGACAACTCGCTTTCACGCGTGCGAACCAGCGGCGCCGCAGCCTGGACAGTGACCGATTCCGACACGCCGCCGACGTTCAGCTGAAAATTGATCTCGGGCTTCGTGTTCGCCTGGAACTCGAGCCCTTCGCGACGCTGGGGCCCGAAACCGGACAGCTCGGCCGTCAACGTCCACTTGCCCGTTGGCGGCAAAGCCGTAAAGGAATAGCGGCCGGCGCCGTCAGTGACTGTCGTCCGGTTGAAACCGGTGTCGACGTTCTTGATCGTGACCGTCACGCCAGGGAGGATGGCGCCGGTTCCATCTGTGATGAGACCGGACAGATCGAACCGCGTGACGTCCGCGAGAACGGGCGCGGCGAGCAGGAGTGCGACGAGCGAGATCCAGACGGTTCGGAACAGCGTACGGCGCATATTCTCCTCGGTGGGAACGGAATTGTGGGGCCGATCGTTTAAGCCTAAATAATCGGCCGGACTATATGGGACCCGCGTGTCGGAGTCAAGGGCTGCGTTCCGAATTGAGAACTGAGAACTGAGAACTGAGCTCCTACCGGCCGCCCGAGACGTCGAGGAACGCGCCGGTCGTATACGAGGCCTGATCGGAAAGCAGCCACAGGATCGCGCGGGCGACCTCGATCGGTTCACCTCCGCGCTGCATCGGGATCGTCGGCGCGAGCCGATCGACGCGGCCCGCCTCGCCGCCGCTCGCGTGGATGTCGGTCCGGATCACGCCGGCTCTGATCGAGTTCACACGAATCCCTTCCGCCGCGACTTCCTTCGAGACACCGGTCGTCAACGCATCGAGCGCCGCCTTCGACGCCGCGTAATCGACGTACTCGTTTGGCGATCCCAGAACGGCCGCACGCGACGATACATTCACGATCGAACCGCCGCGACCGCCGCGGGCCGTGGACATGCGGCGAACGGCTTCGCGCGTGCAAAGGAACGCGCCGGTGACGTTCACCGCGAGCACGCGCGACAGGCGGGCCGCATCGAGATGTTCGACGCGTGTCTGTCTGTCCAGGATGCCGGCGTTGTTGACGAGCGCCGTCACGGGTCCGAATGCGCGATCGACGGTTTCGAACAGCCGGACGACGTCCTGCTCGACCCCGACGTCGGCTCCGACAGCGATCGCGGCGCCGCCGGCGCTAGTAATGCCGGCGACCACCGCGTCCGCAGCGCTACGGTTCACGTAATAGTTCACGCACACGGCGTAACCGGCGGCAGCACCCAGCCGTGCCGTCTCCGCGCCAATGCCGCGGCTTCCGCCCGTGACGATCAGAATGCCGTCCATGCCGACTCCTACACAGTCATCGCGGCGCCCATCGTAATCCCATCGGGCGAGCGGATGTGGAACCCCAGAGTAGAAGGGATGGAAAGGCGAGCAGGCGATTATCGAACGCGTCTCATCGAAGGCGCCGAACGATATAGATCAGCAGAACAGCTCCCGCTGTGGCGATCACGAGCTGACCGATGACGCCGCTCGAATACAGTCCGAGCAGCCCGAAGATCATCCCGCCGAGAATCGATCCGACGATGCCGAGCAGCAGATCGATCAGGATGCCGTAGCCGCGGCCACGCATGATTCTGCCGGCCAGATAGCCGGCAAGAATGCCGATGACGATCTCCCAAACCAGATACATCACACCAGCTACTTCTGCTGCGCGCTGGTCGTCGGACGCGCGTTCTTGAGGTACTTGTCGTACCACGCGAGATAGCGTTCATACCGATCGCGGACGTAACTCGGCCGCGTGATGCCGTGGAACTCGTTCGGATAGATCACCAGCTGCGTGTCGATGCCGAGGCTGCGGAGCGCCTGGTACATCTGCTGGCCGCCCTGCACCGGCACGTTGAAGTCGCGCTCGCCCCCGAGGAACAGCGTCGGCGTCTTGATCCGATCCGCGTGCAGGAACGGATAGGAGATCTTCTGATAGGTCTCCCACGCTTTCGCATCCCAGGGCGGACCGATCTCGTAGTCGTACTGCAGGATGTACTGATCGGTGCCGTAGAAGGCGACCGTGAACGCCGTGCCGGCGCCGCTCGTCGCCGCCTTCAGCCGCGTATCCGTCGCGATCATGTAATCGGTCAGGATGCCGCCGTAGCTCCAGCCGCCGACGCCAAGCCGATCCGGATCCGCGACGCCCATCTTGATCACCTGATCCAGGCTCGCTTCCAGATCGTCGACTTCGTAATGTCCCCAGTCGGCGAAGATCGCCTTCGAGAACTTGGCGCCGCGGCCCGAGCTGCCTCGGTAATTGACGGCGAGTACCGCATAGCCGTTGGCCGCGAACCACTGCCGTTCGAAGCTGAACGAATGCTGGTCCTGCCCATTGGGGCCTCCGTGGATGCGCAGCAGCAGCGGCACTTTGGTGCCGGCCACATAGCCAACCGGCTTCGTGAGCAGCCCGTGCACTTCCGTGCCGTCCTTGCTCTTTGCGCTCACTTCTTCGGTGGCCCCGAGCTGAAGCTCGGAGAACAGCGCGTCGTTCTGATGCGTGAGCTGATGGAACTTGAGGGTGCCGCCGACGCTCGTCGCCGAATAGATCTCGTTGTGATGATTATCGTCGCCGGAGATCGCCACCGCGCAGGCACCGGCGCTATCACGCTGTCCCAAGACGATGGGCTTGTCGGTGATCCGAACAGCGCTTCCGCTACCGACCGGAATCCGGGCGCCGTAAGCCGACATATCATCGGTGACAACGGCGTAGATACTCTTGCCATCGTCGCTCCACCGCGGCTGTGAGACGCCGCGGTCGAGCGCTTCGCTTGCGGCCACGCGCTGCGGCGGCGTCGAACCATCGGCTGCTACCGTCGTGAGGTGCTCCATCCCATAGGCGCCGTACTTTTTCTCGTCACCCTCGAGAAACGCGATCGTCTTGCCATCCGCACTCCACTCGACGCGGCCGCGCCCGCCGCGGCTCGTTATCGGCGTGAGTGCTTTCTCGGCCGAGCCCGGCTTGGCGTCGACGACAAATAGCTGGCTCGACGGCTCGCGATCGGGATCGTCGTTGCGGTTGCTCATGAACGCGATGCGCGCGGCGTCGGGCGACCACGAAGGCGACGCTTCGTCGACCTTCCCGTTGGTCAGCCGATCGAGCTTTTTCGATTCGATGTCGAAGAGATAGACGTAGCTGTGGCGGCCAGACAACAAATAACCCTGGACGTCCTGCTTGTACTTGTACCGATCGATCACGATCGGCTTCGGCGCTTTGCCGCGACCGCCGCTTTCGGCCGAGCCGGTGGCCAGGCGCATCGGTCGCGTCAGGATCCGGATCGCCCACGACGAGCGCCAGGCGTTTTGAATCGGGCGACCACTCGTAACCCTGCAGTCGTCCTTTCAGTTCGGTGAGCTGAAAGGCTTCGCCGCCGCTGCGATCGAGCAGCCAGACCTGATTGCCCTTCGCTTTGCCTGGGCGCGATGAAGTGAAGGACAGGTATTTGCCGTCGGGACTGAACTTCGGCGACGACTCGCTCTCCTGGCTCGACGTGACCTGACGCTCGCCCTGGCCATCGATACCGATCATCCACACGTGCGAGTTGCTCTTGTCTTCCTTGACGTCGGTGGAGGACACGACGAACGCGACCGCCTTCCCCTCGGGAGAACACTGCGGATCACGAACGTCTTTCAGACGGCCAAGATCATCGAGAGAAAGCGGTCGCTTTCCCGATTGCGCCGACAGCAGGCCGACCGAAGCCGCAACGATTGCAAATGCAAATGAAAACCGTTTCAACATTCCACCCTCCTGCGTACCTGCTTCACATCCAACTTTTCGCGACCCGCCCCATTTGCCGTCACTGCCTCTCTCCGAACGCCCAGTCCCACCCGGCCAGGCCCCGCGCATTCACCGCTCTCACAGCGATCTTCATGCCCGGATCGACCGAGGGAATCATTGCCTGGGGCGTCGCCACCGATACGCGATGCAGCAGAGGGTTCGACGGTGGACCGTAGGCCACGACGTAGGACACGATGCCGGCCTCGGGACTTGGCGTCCACGTCACGGCGGTCCCCGCCGCCGCACGCCGAACCTTCAGATTCTTGATCCGCGACGGGCTCGACGCCAGCAGCATCAGCGTCGCGACGGTCGTCTTGCTCGTCTCGGCGATCAGCTGATGGTTCTCGTTTTCCAGCAGATCGCTCGGCTGATGGTAGTGCGGGCTGCTCAGCACGGGATACGAACCGATGCCGCCGACGATGTCGCCGTACGCGTCGTAGTAGGATGCGGCGTCGGTGCCCTTGAAGTAGAGCGCGTCGTACGTGATCAGTCGGCGTGAACAGCATCGCCGCGCCGTGCTGGATGTCGCGAATGCCCGGGTTCGAATAGCGGATCGTATTGTCCATCCGCGCGTCGTTCGCCCAGCCGACCATGTCGTTGTTCAGCGCGCCGGCGATCTGCGTCTTGCTCTCCTGAGCGCGGCGGACGAACTCGCGGCTGCCGAGCAGGCCGGCTTCCTCGCCGGTGAACGACGCGAAGACGATCGTCGCCGGCATCGGATGATGCGCCAGCACGCGCGCCGCCTCGAGCAGCGCCGCCGTTCCCGACGTGTCGTCGTCCGCACCAGGGCCGGCGGCAACCGAATCGTAGTGGCTGCTGACGACGTAGACGAGGTCGGGATTGACCGTGCCGCGCAGCGTCGCGACGACATTGGCGGTTTTGCCGCCGAGCGCTCCGCGCGGCTCGAACCACTGGTACTCCGGCTCGTAGCCGAACGAACGGTAGGTGTCGAACAGGAACTCGCCGGCCTTCTGTTGCCGGGCTTCGTGATGTGCTTCGAGTCGAAGTCGAACAGCGCCTTCTCGTACGCGTAGATGCGATTCGGCGAGACGCGCTCGACGACCAGCTTGACGTCGGCCGCGATCGGCTGAAACGCGTGCGAGCCGAACTCCTTCAGCGCGACCTCGCTCTTGAGGTTTTCGCGAAGACGCGCGAGCAGCTGCGCGTTCGTCACCTTCCGCTGCAGATCGACGAGGTACACGCCGCGCTCGCGGCGACACCGTGTCGCCGTCGCGCTCGGCGCCGACGAGCATCTTGCCGCATCCGCGCTGACCGCCCACTGGTATTCGGGCGCGATCGTCCGCACCGTGTTGTTGTGAAAGAGACGCGTCCGAGCCATCGAGTCTGAGGTCGTAAAGGAACGATCGCCGGTGCCGCGGCTCGCCGATGACGCCGAGCAGCCGATCGGGACCGACGAAGCGCGGCAGCACGTCGTGCCGATGTCGCGTGTGACACGACGATCGTTCTGGCCGTCGCCGTCGGCGACGAATATCTCCCAGTCGTCGCGCAGCATCTCCTGAAACGCGACGCGCGACCCGTCGGCCGACAGCGCCGGCGCGTCGAGCCGATCGCCCGTCTGCCTGACGGCGGTGTGCTGGCCGCGCGTTGGGCCGCGCATCACGCGGAAACCTGCATCGTCATGCTGGACATACGCGATCGTCTTGCCGTCGCCGGACAATGTCGGCGCCGTCCCTTCAATGGTCGTCGCCTTCTTCGCCGCGAGGTCGACGATCGCAAAAGCGATCGGCTGACGCGGCCCAGCCGGGGCCGCCTGCCCGACCCGCGCGTCCTGGCCGGCCTGTCCGGCCTGCCCCGCCTGTCCTCCCTGCGGCCGCCGCAGGGGACTCTGGACGGGCACCACGTAAATGAGCGTCGCGCCACTTGCGTCGACGATCGGCGCGCTCTTCAGACCGGGCGTGTCCACGACGAGCGACGGACGCGGGGCGCGCTCGCTGATCGTGTAGATGTCCGTGCGCCGTTCGGCATCGGCTTCGTCTGCGCCCACAAAGAAGAGCGAGCGGCCGTCCGCGCTGTACACGAGGCCGGTCTTCACGAGCTCCGGCGCGGGCAGCTCCATTTCGCGTCCGTTGTTCAGATCGCGCACGACGATTGTGGCGTGCTTCGCGACGAGCCACGTGAGCTCCTGTATCAGCTGCGCGCGGTTCGGCGCGGTGAGCGAGGCCTTGTCGAGCGCCTCCGAGACGCGGCGGATATCGGGATGGTCCGGAATCTTGAAATACGCCACTTCGGGCGTCGTGGGAGAGAACGTGGCGGACACGCCTGGGAGATACGCCACTTCGGATTGCGAGGCATCGTTGCGCACGAGACGGGTTCGACGCGACACTTCGAGCCCCGTTTCATACGCGATGAACGCGTCGTCGGGGCTGAACCGCGGAGAGCGGCCATCGGCGGTGAGCTCGTGGGTTTGGAACAACTCGCCGGTCTGCAGTGCGATGTTGTCGAAAAACGTCTGGCCGCCTGGCGCCGTGAGCACGTGGATGTAGTCGGTCAGCGCGGTGATGTAGTCGCCGCGCTCCCACGCATCGTCGGCCGATGCCACGGTTTTCGCGAGAGCCTCGCCGGCCGGCGGAACGGCGCGAAGCGCTGCGGCGGACAGACCGGCGAACAGCGCCACCGTAGCGCCAAAGACGCGCATTCTCATCGGCACATCATAGACGAGCGACGAGGGTCGACACCTCGCCGGCCTCTATCGATCGCGGGTTAGCGACCAGGCCGCCGAGCCACGCCGCGTGACCGATCGCATCGGCGGCGGTCCAACCGCGCGCGCGAAGCTCGCGGACTCCGGTGTCGCCGTCGGATTTGCTCAACTTCTGTGTCGCGCTCTTCATGACGAGCGGATGATGCAGGAACGCGGGTGGATTCGTGCGGCCGATGAGCCTCGCGAGCTGCAGCTGCCGGCCGGTCGACGCCAGGAGATCCTCGCCGCGAATGACGAGTGAAACACCCTGCACGTAATCGTCGACTGCCGCCGCGAATTGATACGACCAATTGCCGTCGCGATCCTTCACCAGCAAGTCTCCACACTGTTCGGATGGCCGCTGCTCCTGCGGGCCGAGCCGCAGATCCGTGAACCGCTCGGCCGATGGCGCGGAGACGCACGCGAACGGCACGCCCTGGCGACTCGGCCAGTTGCTTGTCGGCGCAGGTTCCAGGGTAACGGCGCTCGGCGAACGCGGCGGTCGCGTCTGTCCGCGACGGTTCGAGCGCACGCCGCGAGCAGTCGCACGCATACAAAAGACCCGCGTCGCGCAGCCTGTTCAGCGCGTCTTCATAGATCGCGCTGCGGTCGCTTTGCCGCACAAATGCTTCATCCGCGCTGAATCCCAGCCAGCCGAGGTCCTCGAGAATCGCGTGTTCGTACGAGCGCCTGCTGCGCTGGCGATCGTGATCTTCGATCCTCAGCAGGACCCGCCCCCCGCGCGCGCGGGTGACGCCCCAGACGTAGATCGCGTTGACAACGTGCCCGAGGTGCAGGAACCCGGTGGGCGCGGGAGCGAATCGAGAAATGAGCTCATTGGCGTGACGAGCATCACGAAGACACGAAAGGCACGACTTACTGTGTGTCGCCGTTTCTTCGCGATCTTCGTGGGTCTTCGTGCCTTCGTGATGAACCGTACAGCGACGATTTCACGTCAGCACCGGATGCTTCAGGTGCCAACCGGCGCGCTCCTGGTACGCGCGCGCCACCGCGAGCACTTCGGCTTCGTTGTACAGCCTGCCCATGAAGGTCACGCTCGTCGGCTTGCCATCCGCGGTGAAGCCATTCGGGACGCTGACAGCCGGATATCCGCAGAGATTCGCCACCTGAAAATGATCGCGGATGGCGTTCGGCGGCGGCGGCGCGCCGTTGCCGCGTCCACGTCCGCCGCCCCGGCCGCCCTCGGGCGCGTCGCCGCGACCGGCCGCCGCGGCGGCTGCTCGCATGTCGAGATACGGCGCGATGTACACATCGAACTTCGATACGGCGGCGGCGAACTGCTGCATGATCATGGCGCGGATGCGCTGTGCCTGCAGGTACTCGACCGCCGGCACGAGGCGGCTCGAACGGAACCCGTTCGCGCGGGCTTTGTTCGTCAGCTCCTTGTCGCGGCCGCTTCGCAGGAACTCGTCGAACGATGCGCCCGACTCGGCGCCGAGGATACCGTCTGTCACACCGAGCGGCATCGTCGGCAGTTCGAACGGCTCGAGCTCCACGCCAAGAGACTTCATCGTGTTCAGCACCTGGTGGTCGTTCTCTTTCAACACGCTGTTCCGGCCGGCGTCCTCGAACGCAGACGCGAGATAGCCGACGCGCAGCTTCCGAATATCGAGCGCGGCGTCCCAGTTGAACGGCAGATCGATCACGCTGCGATCCTGCTCGTCGGCTTTGGCGATCGCGTGGAACACGATCGCGCAGTCCTCGACCGTGCGGCACAGCGGCCCGAGGCGATCCTGCGTCCACGACAGCGTCATCGCGCCGTAGCGGCTGACGCGGCCGAACGTCGGCCGCAAACCGGTCACGCCGCAAATGGTCGATGGGCTGAGAATCGATCCGCTCGTCTCGGTGCCGATGCCGAACGCCACGCACCCGGCGGCGGTCGCGCTCGCGGGACCGGCAGACGATCCGCTCGATCCTTCCTTCGGATCCCACGGGCTATTCGTGCGTCCACCGAACCACTGATCGCCCGACGCGAGCTCGCCGCTCGTAAGCTTCGCGACGAGCACGGCGCCAGCCTCGCGCAGCAGCTGCGGCACGGTGGCCTCGACATCGAACGTCTGCCCTCTGAACGCGCCGGAACCCCACTGCGTCGGATACCCGGGCACCGCGATGATGTCTTTGCAGCCCCACGGCATACCGTGCAGCGGGCCCGCGGTACTTGCCGGCCGCAATCTCGCGATCGGCCTGCTGCGCCTGCTGCATCGCGAGTTCGTCGGTCATGGTGACGACGAAGTTGAGGGTCGGGTTGATATCGATTCAGCCGGTCGAGGTACATGCGCGTCAGCTCGACGGAGCTGACCTGCCGCGTCTTCAGCAGCTGCGCGAGATGGGCGAGCGGCCAGAACGCGACGTCTTCGAGGTTCGCGGGACGATGGAGAGCCGGCGGCGCGCTCGGGCGAAACGGTCGGTCCATCCGATCGAGTTTTGTGCCGGGCACGAGCGGGCTGTAATACAGCGGCGGCGCGACGTTCGGATCGATGTGAATCGCGCGGAGGTCGGCATAGCGCGTCAGGTTCTGATTGACGCCATTGAGCAACTGCTGGAGCTCCTCGTCGCTGAACTCGAGACCCGCCACGGCGAGCGCGTCCTTCAGCATCGCCGCCGTGATGCGGTCGACCTGCTGCTCCTGCATCTTTGCCCAGAGCACTCCAGGCAAGAGCGTCGACGAGAGGCCGACGCCGCCGAAGTAACCCATGAACCGCCGTCGTGTCGTCGCGAGAGGCTGTGGATCGCTCATGGCCGGGGATTATCTCAAATAACGCGGCGCGGAGACTGACGACTTACGACTGAGGGCTGACGACCGGCGACTGACGACTGCTCACGTCCCGTTCGAACGCGGCAACGTCCGCAAAATAACGCTCGGCGATGCCGGCCTGCTGCGGGTTCGTGTACACCTCGGCGACCGGATTTCTGATCACGCCTGCGATGACGGCTGCGACCTCCTCCGCCGTCTGCGCGGGCGGGACCGCACCGGTTCGCGCTGCCGGCACGCCGCCAAGCGCGTTTTTCGCGAACTCGGTTGAAACGAGGCCCGGCATCACGAGCGTGACGTGGATGTTCTTGTTCTTCGCGGCGAGATCCATCCGCACGTTCGCGGTGAGCGCATTCAGGGCCGCCTTCGCCGCGTTGTAAGCGGAGCGATAGGTCGCGATCGGAACACGGCTGAGGAACGACGACACGTTGACGATGTGTCCCATTCCCCGCTCGAGGAAATGCGGGGCGATCACCTGCATTCCGTAGAGCGCAGACTTCACGTTCACGGCCATCATGTCGTCGAACTCGGTGTCGGTGAGGTCGAGCGCCTGACGCGTGATGCCGCGGCCCGCATTGTTGACCCACACATCGACACGGCCGAATGTCGCGATGGCCTGATCCTTCAAGCGTTCGACGTCGCCGCGGCGGGTCACGTCAGCCACGATGGGCATCACGGACGGCCCGGCGCGGCGTGCCAGTGTCTCCAGTTCGTCCCGCCGCCTTGCGGAGATGATCAGGCGGTGGCCGAGCGCACCGAGGTTGAGCGAGAGCGCCGCGCCGATTCCGCTGCTGGCGCCCGTAATAACGATCGTTCGCGGTTCCATTGGTATCAGCTCCAGTCAGCGCGGCAGCCCGCTCGATAGCCGTAAGAGCGTGAGCGCCGCGCGCTTGGTCTGCGACGGCAGCGTCGAGAGATCGGCGGTCTCGCCCGCCGTGTGATCGTCGTGGCCCATCAGCCCGACCCCATCGATGATCATTTTGATGTCGCCCGCGACGAACGAGACATCGGCGGCGCCGGCCTTGTCGGGACTGACGGCTCGCACCGGACCGAATCCGAGATCCTGGCTCGCGCGATCGTATACAGCCAGCAGCTTGGCGTTTCCCTCGGTCGGCGCAAGCGCCGGGTAGCCCTCGTCGAACGTGATCGTCGCCTGCGTGTGCGGCAGCCCTGCCGCGACGATGTCCTGCATGCTCTTCTTCGCGTGATCGAGTTGTGCCTTCGACAACGTGCGCAAATCGCCGCTCACGATCGTCTGCTCCGCGACAACGTTGGTCTTTCCGAAGGCCGACCCGCGCGCCTGTGGCGCATCGAAGGTTGCCGAGGTGCCGCCGACAATCATGCCAGGGTTGAAAGTCAGATGTGCCTCGGCGGACAGTTTTTCGCGGAACCCGTTGAGGATCCGCGCCGCCTCGTAAATCGCTCCGGGGCCGATATCCGGTCTGAAGATTTGCGAGGAATGCGCAGGCGTGCCTTTCACGCGCAGTTCCCACCCGGCGGTGCCGCGCCGTGCGGTAACGGCGTACGCCGGATCGCCTGGACCATCCTCGAATCCGATCGCGATGTCGCGTCCCTTGGCCGCCGCGATGAGCGGCGCCCTCGCGCGGCTTTGCAGCTCGCCAGGATCTTCTTCGTCGCCGGTCATGACGACGGTGACGTCCATGGCTTTCAAGGCGCCGGCCGCCTCGAGCGCTTTCAACGCGAACACGATGATGACGTCGCCGCCTTTCATGTCGATGATGCCCGGCCCTTTGGCCGTCCTCGCGTCCACGCGCTGGAATTTCTGAAAGGGACTGTCTTTCTCGAACACCGTATCGAGATGGCCGATGAGCAGCACCTTCGCGCCGCTGCCTGGATGTGTCGCAACGAGGTGCCCGGCGCGATGCCACGGCGTACCGTCGATCCACTGCGTCGTGAAGCCGAGCGCGTCGAGTTCGGCGCGGAAGATCTTGCCGACCTCTCGAACGCCGGCGAAATTTTGTGTGCCGCTGTTGATGTTCACAACACGTTCGAGCAGCGCAACCGCCGCGGTGTTCTGCGAGTCGACGTTTCGAACGATCTCGCGTTCCGTCGGCTGCAGCGGCGCGGCCGCGAGACCGAGCATCAGCGCACTGCAGATCATCAACAAGACGTCAGGTCGACGCGCCTCATCTACCCGCATGGCTGAAGTCTATCCTGAGGTCCGGACCCCAGCTCAACCGTTGTGTTCCGTTTTGACCTCGTGCATTTGGCCACTTCTTTGCTGCTCAACAGGGCGGAGGGTGGATGAGGAGCTTCACGACCGCGATCGCCGCTTTTTCGCTCGCATGCGCAATCGGATGCGGCAGCAGCGCGACCTCGCCTTCGCCTAATGGAACGCCGGCGGCGTTGATTGTCAGCGGTTCTCCGGCCGCGACGAGCACGTTTCAACTGACCGCGACGGCGCGTCTCTCCGACGGCGCGACGCGTGACGTGACGACGAGCGCGCAGTGGGAAACGTCGAACCGTTCGGTCGCCATGATTTCCGCGACGGGGATGGTCACCGTGATCGCGACCGGACAAGTGGAATTCCGCGCCACGTACCTCGGAGTCGCCGGGTCCTTGCAACTGCTGTTGACTGCGCCGACGCACGGCGCTTTCACGCTCTCCGGCATCGTGCGCGAAGTAGCGCCAAATCAGCGCACCCTCGGGGGCGCGCAGGTCAGCATCATCACGGGTCCGGATGCGGGGCGTACAGCGACGAGCGACGCGAGCGGCTTCTACCAGCTCACGGGAGTGTCAGCGGGAACCGTGTCGGTCGTCACCACCTTGGACGGATTCGATCCGTATCGCGCAGGCGTGTCGATTACAGGAAATATGGAATCCGACGGGTGGCTCGCGCCCGTGCCGCCAACGAGCGCGAGCGGTTCAACAGCGACAGCGCGGTGCAAAGACGGTACGTGGAGCTGGGCGCAAACTCAGGCGGACGCCTGCGCGGATAACGGTGGAATGGCCTACCCGGTGTGCCCCGGTCCGTTCTGCCGGGATCTGACGGCGTCAGTGGGACGTCAATGACGCAGCGGCGGGGATGCGAACCGGCGTGAGGTGTTCCTCGATGTCGGTCCGGTGCTCTTCTTCCCACGGCGGCAGCTTCAGCCCGAGGCCCAGCGACGCGAGGTCTTCGTCGGCCGTGAACCCCGGAGCCGTCGTCGCCACTTCGAACAGCACGCCGCCAGGTTCGCGGAAGTAGATGGACTGAAAGTAGCAGCGGTCGCGCACTTCAGTCACCTTCAGTCCACGCTCGAGCAGTTCCTCTCGCAGCCGGACCTGGTCGTCGGCGCGCTCGATCGCCATCGCGACGTGATGAACGGTGCCAATCCCGTTGACGGCGGCGTCGGCATCCGGCGCGCGGACGATATCAATCCATTTGCCCGGCGCGTTGCCGTTCACGGCGACGCGTGTGCGATCCGCGTCGGCGGCCGTGATCTCGAAGCCGAGTAGATCGTGCATCAACGCGACCGTCGGCTCGGTGTCCCGCACCGTGATGGTGACGCTGTGCAGGCCACGAATCGCCGCGTCAACGCCAATACCCGAGTGGACCCATGCGGAGCGCGAGTCGCTTCGCGCCGACACGAGCTCGAAATTGAGGCCTGACGAATCGGAGCAGGCAATCGCCTCATCGTCGAACCGGTGCACGCGAGACGCCGCAACACCCCGTGCGCGCAGTCGCTGTTCCCAGAAGTCCAGCGAGCCGGCGGGGACCGACAACGAAGTCGCAGTGACCTGCCCTGCGCCCTTTACCCCGACGCGTACACCTTTCCCGTAATAAGGAAACGTCGTCCAGAGAGTGCCCGGCGTGCCGCGCTCGTCGCCGTAGTAGAAATGGTAGACGTGGTGATTGTCGAAGTTGACCGTCTTCTTCACCAACCGGAGACCGAGCGTGCCGATACAGAAATCGAGGTCCGGTTGCGCTTCGTCGACGGTCGCCGTCACATGATGGAGACCAAGGATCGGGAACGCGTCGATCGATCGCTCCATCACGGCATCCGCCCCGGAGCGCGGTCGATCGCGTCTCGAAGCTGCTGCTTCACCGCATCCGGCGCGATGAAGAGCTTCTCCGGAAAACGCCGGTACTGCAGCATGTCGGAATAGATCGGCGCGGCGTCGTAGAGATTCAGCCCCAGGCCGGCGAGGTACTGCAGGCGCAGATTCCGATCGTGGTTGATCTGGGCATCGCGCAGCCACGGTTCGAGGTCCGACGCCTGGCCTGCATACGTGGCAAACAGGTCGAACGCCGAGTCGAACCCGATTTCCCGGAGCGACTGTGCCACGGGGGCATATTCCGGACGCCGCAACTTCGCTTCGATCGCCTGGACGTCAATCCGCGTCGGCTCGACCTGGCCGAAGAGCACCAAATCGTAGCCCTGCCCGTTGCTCGTGTTTCCGAAGATGATGCCGTTCGGGAACGACTTGAAGAACGTCGCGATCTCGCTCTTCACCGCTTCGGTGTTGCTCTCGTAGAGCTGCACGAACAAAGTCACCACCCCGCCCGGATTCAGGTGCTCCTTCACCGCGTCGAAGAACTCCTCGCGTGTAGAGCATCGCGGCCCCCTTGACCCAGGGATCGAGCGGATCGGAGGTCACCGCGTCGAACTTCTGCCGCGACGTCAAAATGAAATGCCGCGCATCGTCGATGTTGACGTGCACCTTCGGATTCCGCACCACGTCGAAGTTGTGCGCGGCGAAATAGGTGGAGACGACGCGAGGGACGAGCGGCTCGATTTCGGCGATCGTTTCGGAGGTCAGACCGGGATCGATGGAGACGGCGCCGGCCGTCACTCCTGCGCCACAACCAATCACCACGACCGACTTCACATGCGGCGGCACGAGCGTCGTCAAGTGACCGAGCATTCGCTGCAGGCGCATATCCTGCGGCTCGCTCGACGCCTGGACTTTTCCCGCGTTGTGGTAATTGAGCACGCCGTTCGAAAGACGCGACACTGCGACCGATGCCGTGAGCCCCTCGCCCATGTAGATGATGTCGGCCTGTCCCAGCCGCGTCGCCATATAACGGCCGTAGGCGACGAGCATGCCTGGAATCGGCTGGATGCCGCGCGCAAGCAGGCCGGCCACGACAGCAGCCGCGGCCAGGAGGACCGTGCTGGCGATCTTCGCTGCGCTGCGGCCTTCGGTTTCCGGCACGCCCCACCCAAGCATCAGGAGGCCGGAGAGCGCCGAGACCAGGATGAGGACCTGCTGCGCGTGCTGGCTGCCGATCCAGGCGACGAGGACAAGGCTGGCGCCGAGCGCGCCGATGATCGCGCCGACGGTATTCGCCGCATACACTCCGCCGACCAGCCGCGCCGGATCCTGGCCGCGTGCCGACACGGATGCGAGCGCGAGCGGAAAGCTCGCACCCCAGAGAATCGGCGCGGGCAGCACCGCCCATACACACCGCACGAGATCGAGCTGCAGCGTGTACCACGGATCGCTCGATATGGACGGGTTGATCGGCCAGTACGGCAGCGACTGCGTGAGCATGTACGCGGTCCATGCGATTGCGGCGCACAGGAGAAGCTGGCACCAGCCGAGCGCGACGCGCGGGCGCTCCATCCCTCTGGACATCGCGGACCCAAGGCTGCTGCCGATGCCGAGGCCGACGAGAATCACCGCGAGAATCAGCGAGAACGTGTAAACCGTCGCACCGAAGAGCAGCGACAATATCCGCGTCCACACGACTTCGGCGGCGAGCGCGGTCATACCCGACAGCGCGATCGTGACGTAGACGGTCCACGCACCGGGAAGCGCCGGCACAGCGATGCGCCCCGATGCGGCGGGCGCGTTGTAAGGCGACGCCTTTGCGATCACGAGACCGAGCGCCGCCACGACCACGTTGATGCCGACGGCGGCAAATGTGGCGATCGACACGTCGTGAACGCGCAGGAGATAGAAGCCCGCGAGAAGGCTGCCGACAACGGCGCCGGCGATGTTGCCGCCGTAGAAAAAGCCGAGCCAGGACACACCCTCGGTGTCGGTCTCGACAAACCGGGAGATCGCCGGCAGCGTGGCGCCCATCATCAGCGTCGGCGGAATCAGGCAGATGCCGGCGAACAGGCCGCGGATGAGAATTCCTGCCGTCCCCGAACCGGCCCACGCGGTGTACACCGCGCCCACGAGCGGCATCGCGAACAACACGAGCAGGCCGACGAGCGCAATGCCCAGTTCGAGGAACGCGTAGACCCGAAGCGGGTGTTCCTTGGCCGGCACGATACGCGGGAACAGCAGGCTGCCGAGGCACATGCCGCCCATAAACGTTCCGAGCAGCACGCCGAGTGAAATGGTCGACGAACCGATCACGAGCTCCAGCAGCTGAAACCAGACGATTTCGTAAATCAGCGCGGCGCAGCCGCTGCCCACGAAAAGCAGCAGCAGCGCAGGAAGAAACCTGCGTGAATTCATTTTCGCGATGCTATCACGCCGGTTAGAATCTCGGCCATGCGTCCAGCTGTTCATGGTTTTGTCATCGCGGTCCTGCTCTGCCCCGCGCTCGCGTCAGCCCAAACCCCGTCGGTCGATTACGACCGGGATGTGAAGCCGATTCTTCGCGAGAAGTGTCTGGGCTGCCATGCGGGCACGCAGCCGCAGGCCGGCCTGCGGCTCGATGAGCGCCGCCACGCGATGGTCGGCAGCCTCGACGGCGTCGTGATCGTCGCGGGCAACAGCGCGCGCAGCCGGCTGGTCTGGCGCATCAGCGGCAGCGAGTACGGTCCGCAGATGCCGCCGACCGGCGCGTTGATGCCGGAGCAGATCGACGTCATCAAACGATGGATTGACCAAGGCGTTAGCTGGCCCGAAACGCCGAAGGCGGCGCGCGCGATCGACGCGCGCGTCACACAACTCGGCGAAGCGTTTCGCAGCGGCGATCGCGGATCGATCGCGCGCGGCGTGGCCGACCGCGCGATCGTCAACCTCGCCGGCGATGGCGGACGCACGCCGCTGATGTTTGCGGCGTTGTACGGCACATCCAGCGACCTCGCAGCGCTCCTCGAGCAGGGCGCCGACCCAAATGCGCGAAGCGATGCCGGGTTGACCGCGCTCATCCTCGCCGCCACCGATCCAGCCAAGACGCAGCTGCTGCTCGCAAAACACGCGAACGTGAACGTCCGCTCGGAAGATGGACGGACGGCGCTGCACGTCGCGGCGATGAGCGGGCAGACCGCCATCGTCAAACGGTTGATCGATGCGGGCGCCAGCGTGAACTTCAACGGCGGCGATTCGCCGCTTGCGCTTGCGGCCGTCACAGGCAACGTTGAGCTCGTGCAGATGCTGATCGACGCTGGAGCTCCGGTCACACGGCAGGCCGGCGTGAGCGCGATGGTCGCGGCCAGTACCGCCGGCTGCACCATCTGTCTCGACGTCATCGCAGAAGAAGCCGAGCCGGTCGCCCTCGGGATTGCGCTCGATGCCGCGGCCAACATCGGCAGCACGGCCGTCGTTCAACATCTCCTGGAGAAGCACGCGCCCATCGAAGCCCACGATCTCATCGGTGGCGCGACGCCGTTGATGCTCGCGGCGGCGTCAGAGCATGATGCGGTCGACAAAGTGCGCCTCCTCGTCGAACGCGGCGCGGACAAAGCGGCGAAGGCCGACCTCGGAGACACGGCGCTCGATTTCGCGAAGCGGCGGAACGACCCCGCGATGATCGCTGCACTCGGCGTTTCCGCAACCGCAGCCGGTGACGCCGCGGCCGTGACGGGGAGTGGCCCGCGGCCGGCCTCAGCCGACGTTGCTTCTCGTACGCCGCGCGATGTGCGGGCGGCAATCGAGCAAAGCATCGCCCTTCTGCAGAAGAGCGACGTGCAGTTCGTGAAGAGCACGGGCTGCATCTCGTGTCATCACGACGTGCTTCCGCAAATGCTCGTGGAAATGGCTCGCACCCGCCATGTCGCCGCCGATCCGGCGATCGCCGAGCATCAGTTCAACGCCGTCGTCTCGTATCTCGACGAACGGCGCGACCGCGCGCTGCAAGGGCTCGAGATCGCCGGCGGGCCGGATACCCTCAGTTACCTCCTGGTCGATCTCGACGCGCATGGCTTCGCGGCGACGGAAACGACCGACGCCTGGGCTCGCTATCTCCGGATGCTGCAGCTGCCCGACGGGCATTGGCGCGTCACAATCCACCGGCCGCCGATCGAGTCGAGCGACATCGAAGTCACCGCGATGTCGCTGCGGGCGCTCATGCGATATGGCCCCAAGGCGCAACGCGCCGAGTACGACGGCCGCGTCCGCGCCGCCGCCGCGTGGCTCGCGACCGCGCACGTCGCGACAAACGAAGATCGCGCCTTCCGGCTGCTCGGCCTCTCATGGGCGGGCGCGCCGCGCGCGGCTGTCGCAGAGGCGGTACGCGAGCTCCGCGTCACGCAGCGCCCGGATGGCGGCTGGGCGCAAATCAACACGCGCGATAGCGACGCCTACGCGACAGGACAGGCGCTGGTCGCCTTGCAGATGGCCGGAGGCGTCGCCGTGGCCGATGCGGCGTATCAGCGCGGCATCACCTTTCTCCGCAAGACGCAGCACGAAGACGGATCGTGGCTGGTCCAGGCGCGCACCGTCGCGCTCCAGCCTCAATTCGACAGCGGTTTTCCGGGCGGTCGGGATCAGTGGATCTCAGCGGCTGGCACCGCCTGGGCTGCGATGGCGCTCGTGCTCACGGTCCGGTGAGCCGCCAGCCACGTTTTCATCGAGCTTACGACTGGCGACGGACGACTGGTGACTGCTGGCTTCGCCTTCTGGCAATCATCTTCATCCCATGTTTGGCGCGCAGTGTGATGAGCGGCTGCGGCACGACGGGATGATCGGGGACGAGCTCGAATTGCCACTGCTGCGCGAGCGTGGCGACGATGAGCATCAGCTCCATCCACGCGAACGACTCGCCGATGCATCGCCGCGGCCCGCCGCCGAAGGGAAAGTACGCGAACTGGGGAATGGACGCCTTGAACTCCGGCGTCCAGCGGTCCGGATCGAACCGCTCCGGCTCGGGGTAGTAGCGCGCATCGCGGTGAACGATCCATTGGCTCATGATCAGAATCGATCGTGCGGGCACGACGTAGCCGTCGATCGGATACGGATCGATCGCGCGGCGCCCGATGATCCAGGCCGGCGGAAACAGCCGCATCGATTCGGTCACGACCCGCTCGACGTACGGAAGCGACGCGATGTCGGCAACCGTCGCGAGACGACCGCCGAGCACGCGGTCAATCTCCTCGTGCAGCCGCAGCTGCGCCGCCGGCGCCTGCGAGAGCAGGTACCACGTCCACATCAGCGCGTTCGCAGTCGTCTCGTGCCCGGCGAGAAAAATCGTCATCGCCTCGTCGCGCACCTGGCGATCGGTCATCCCGCGGCCCTTGTCCTCATCGTCCTGCGCGAGCAGCAGCATGGACAGCAGGTCGCCCCGGTCGCTGCCGCTGGCGCGGCGCTCGCGGATCAGGCCGTAGATGATCGCGTCGAGACGCGTCGCGCGACTGCCGGCTTCGCCGCATCCGCGGCAGCGGCAGCCGCTCGATCACGTGCGAAAACGGCAGCATCAGCGTCCAGAACGATTCCATGACGCCGGTGAGCGCATCGCCCACCTCGCGCGCCTGCGAGGCCGACGTCGGCGTCGAACAGCGTCTTGCCGACGACCGACAGCGTGAGGCGATTCATCTCCTGCGCCATGTCGAGCGTCGCACCGTCGCTCCACGATTGCCGCTGCCGATCGGCATAGTCCACCATCGTCGTCGCGTAGCTGGCGACGCGCTCGCGATGGAACGCCGGCTGCATCAGCCGCCGCTGCCGCAGATGCACCGCGCCCTTCGCTCGTGAGAAGCCCTTCGCCGAGCACGCGCTTGGTGCGCTCGAGGCCGCGGCTCTTTGTGAAGTTCTGGTTGTGGGTCATCAGAATGTCCTTGATGACCCGCGGATCGCTGACGACGAAGACGTGCTCGCCGCCGAGCCGGACATGCGCGAGGTCGCCGTAGGTGCGGGCGATGTTCGCAAAAAACTCCAGCGGATTTCGCCCCGGCCGATACACCAGGGTGCTCAGCAGCGACGGCTTCGGCCCGGGAGGGAACGGGGAGTCTTCAGTCATCGGTCGTCAGTCGGCAGTCGGCAGTCGGCAGTCATCAGTCTAAGTGATCGATGAACTCTCGAAGACGACAGCATTGATTGCGACGAGGTGACTGACGATCGATGACGCACGACTGACGACTGACGACTAATGACTTAAGACTGAAGACAGATGACTTGTGACTGAAGACCGACGACTGGTGACTGACGACTACCGTTCGTCCGTGACCACGACGGTATGGTGTGTGACGTGTTTGTCGAAGTCGGTAAGAAGAGCTGCGGCGGCGGCGTGGACTACGGCGGTGTCGACAGTGTCGCCGGCGAACGCGCGGATGGCGTCCATGGACGCCCAGCGGGTGATGACGACGACCTCGACGTCACTGCCTCGCTCGCGCCTGAGGACGCTGGCGCCTTTGTAGCCGGCGATCGCCGTGAGCTCCGGCAGCACCTGCGCGCGAAAGTAATCGACATAGCGCGACGCACCGGTGGCGGTCGCACGCGCCGACCACATTCGCGCGATTACTTCGTCGGATCGGAGCCGAGCACCAGATTCCACGGCTTCACGCGCCAGTTTCTCACCAGGCCGTTGATGACATACGGGTCGTGGCGCGCAAATGCTTCCGCGACCGACGCATCCGCGGAACGGAAGATCAGGAGTGCACCGTCCGCCGGATCGCCGATCGCGCCCGCGATGACGAGCTCGCCGCGTCCGTTCGCATCGCGCACCAGCTTCAGATGCGCGTCGCGATAGGGCGTCCGCTTGTCGCTAAATCCGTCGACGACGTCATACATCAGCGCAAAACACTTCATGGGCCCTCTACCAAATGCCGACCTGGCCGGAGACCGATTGAACCAGCTTCACCGGATCGTATCCCACGCCGGCCTTGAATACTGTTTCGACGCGACGGATGTCTTCAACCGTCCGTGACGGATCGCCGTTCACGACGACGAGGTCGGCCTGTTTGCCGGTGGCGATGGTCCCGATCTTCGCGTCGCGTCCGAGGTATTTCGCGCCGTTCAGCGTGGCGATCGAGATCGCTTCAACCGGGCTGAACCCGCCGTCGACGAGGAGCTCGATCTCACGCTGATCGGCGAACCCCGGGATGACGCCGCCGGAGCCGGTCGGATCCGTGCCGGCAGTCAGCAGACCGCCGGCCTTCGCGAACGCGCGCTCGAGCGCCATGCCCTTCGGAAAAAGCGTCTTGTAGAGCGACGGCTGATTCTGCTGCACGCGATCGTACGCGCGCTGAAACTGTTCGCGGAGCGGCGCAACCAGCACATCGAGGCCGCGCGGCATTGGACGTCCCGGAGTAAACGTCTCGAACACGGTCATCGTCGACGTCAGCGCGACATGTTTGTCGACGAGCTTCTTGACGAGCGCCTTGAACGGGGCGCCGTTCTCGTCGAGAGCCGCGATCGTCTGCTGCCCCTTCGCTTGCCCGGGACATTCGTCCGGCTTCTTGTCGGTGACGAAATCAGTGGACGCCATGAAGCCGTGCTCGAGGTTGTCGATGCCGAGATCGGCGGCTTCAGCGTACGTGACCGAACACAAATGGCCGGTGAGCTTCAGGCCGCGCTTGTGCGCCTCGTCGATCGACGCCTTCAGCTCGTCGCGCGTGATCTGCATGTAGGCCTTGAACGAGGTCGCGCCCATATCGGCCCAGTACGCGATCTGGCGCCGTGCGTCAGCCGCGTCGGCGAGGGCATGCATCTGCAGCTGCGTGTTCGGGCCGTTCAGGTACGGCCCGGTGGCGTCGATGGCGGGACCCGCCAGGTCGCCCGCGTCGATCCGGCGCGCGAGGTTCATGTCCATGATGCCGTTGGTGTTGCCGGCCGTCCGCATGGTCGTGACGCCGCCGGCGAGATACAGCCGCACGAAGCTGGCGCCGTACTGGCCGTACACGCCGGCGCCTGCGGTGTAGTAGAGATGCTCGTGCATCATCACGAGACCCGGGATCACGGTGCGACCCGCCAGGTCGATGATGTTGGCGCCAGCCGGGAGCGTGACTCGAGGCGTGTCGTTCACGTCGGCGATCCTGCCGTCGCGAACGACGATCGTCTGGTTCTCGCGGGCTGGTCCGCCGGTGCCGTCGATCACGCGCACGTGCGTGAGGACGACGACTGGCGAGTCGATCTTGACGAAGTTCTGCCGTGCGTTTGGATTACTCGCCGGCTGCTGCGCGACGACAGCCGTCGTCGCCAAGAAGGCGGTGGCCACGAACGACCCGAGCAGATGTCGGTTCATGGCCAGATGCTAACGTACCCCACCCACGGTTAGCGGCTAGTGGTTGCTCCAGCCACCAGCCACCAGCCACTAGCCACCAGCCACCACGTCTATGCGCATCCACTCGTGTTGCCGCAATTGACGCACTTGTAGCAGGCGCCGCTGCGGATCATGATCGAGCCGCAGGTCGAGCAGGGCGGCGCGTCTTCCTGATTCTGAATCGTCGAATGCGGGTTAGCCGGAGCTGCGCTCTTCGGCGCCGGCGCTGCAACAGGGGCCGGCGCGGCGGTCTGGCTGCCCGTCGTATGAGTCCCGTTCCCTTCTTCGAGCTCGCGGCCGTTGACGCCCGCGTAGAACTGAGCCTCGGCGGAAAGGAACTTCGACGCCATCCACCTGAAGATGTAGTCGACGATCGATTTCGCGAAGCGGATCTCGGGGTTGCGCGTCATGCCCGACGGCTCGAAGCGAACGTGGCTGAACTTGTCGACGAGCGCCTGCAGCGGTACGCCGGTACTGCAGCGCGTACGAAATCGCCTGCGCGAACGCATCCGCGAAGCCGGAAATCGTCGATCCTTCCTTCGCCATCACGAGGAAGATCTCGCCGGGCTGGCCGTCTTCGAAGAGGCCGACCGTGATGTAGCCCTCGTGGCCCTGAATGTCGAATTTATGCGTGATCGCGCGGCGCTCGTCGGGAAGCTTCCGCCGCACGGGCGTCCGTACCAGCTCTTCGACCGCTTGCGCACCTGCGCGCGCGACATCGGGCAGCTTGTCCTTGGACGTGTTCAGCGGCTGCGTCCGCTTGCTGCCGTCGCGATAAATCGAGATCGCCTTCGCGCCCAGTTTCCAGCTCTGAACGTACGCCTGCATGATCTCGTCGACCGTCGCGTCCTTCGGCACGTTCACGGTCTTGCTGATCGCGCCGGAGATGAACGGCTGCGTCGCGCCCATCATCTTGATGTGGCCCATGTAGTGAATCGACCGCTGGCCCTTCGCCGCCTTGAACGCGCAGTCGAAGACCGCAAGATGCGATTCCTTGAGGGCCGGAGCGCCTTCAATCGTCTCGTTGCGATCGATGTAGTCGATGATCGCGGCGACCTGCGCGTCGGTGTACCCGAGCTTCTTGAGCGCCATCGGCACGGTCTGGTTGACGATCTTCATCAGCCCGCCGCCGACGAGCTTCTTGTACTTGACCAGCGCGATGTCCGGCTCGACGCCGGTCGTGTCGCAGTCCATCATGAAGCCGATCGTGCCCGTCGGCGCGAGCACGGTCGCCTGCGCATTGCGGTATCCATGCTGCTCGCCAAGCTCCACCGCATCGTCCCACGACGTCTTGGCCGCGGAATAAAGATCTGACGGCACGTTGCGCGCGTTGACGTCGCGCATCGCGTCGCGATGTTTCCGCATGACGCGCAGGAACGGCGCCTTGTTCGGCTCATATCCGCTGAATGGTCCGCCGTGATCGCGCGCGATCCGCGCGGATTGCGCGTACGCTTCGCCGGTCATCAGCGCGGTGAGCGCCGCGGCGTAGTCGCGGCCGCCGTCGCTGTCGTACGGCAGGCCGCGCGACATGAGCAGCGCGCCCAGGTTGGCGTAGCCGAGGCCGAGCGGGCGATACGCGTGGCTGTTGGTGCCGATGGCTTCGGTCGGATAGCTCGCGTTATCGACGATGATTTCCTGCGCGGTGATGAGCGTGCGGATCGCCGCCTTGTACGCCACGGCATCGAACTCGCCGTCCTCCTTCACGAACTTCATGAGGTTGATCGACGAGAGATTGCAGGCCGAATCGTTGAGGAACATGTACTCCGAGCACGGATTGCTGGCGTAAATGCGCTCCGTGTTCGGGCACGTGTGCCACTCGTTCACCGTGGTGTCGAACTGCATGCCCGGGTCGCCGCAGACGTGCGTGCCCTCGGCAATCAGCCGCATCAGCTCGCGCGCCTTATACGTGTCCATGACGGCGCCGTCGCGGACCGCGTGCGTGTCCCACGTGCTGTCGTCGAGCACCGCCCGCATGAAGTCGTCGGTCACGCGCACGCTGTTATTGGAGTTCTGGAAGAACACGGAAGAGTACGCCGGGCCTGTGAAGCTGCCGTCGTAGCCCGCATCGATGAGCGCCCAGGCTTTCTTCTCTTCCTCGACCTTGCAGTTGATGAACTCGACGATATCCGGGTGATCGGCGTTGAGGATCACCATCTTGGCCGCGCGTCGGGTCTTGCCGCCCGACTTGATCACGCCGGCGAATGCGTCATACCCCTTCATGAAGCTGACGGGGCCCGACGCCGTGCCGCCGCCCGCAAGCAGTTCCTTGGAAGAGCGAATCGGAGAGAGGTTCGTGCCGGTGCCCGACCCGAATTTGAAGAGCATGCCCTCGGTGCGCGCCAGCGTCAGAATCGAGTCCATCGTGTCCTGGACCGAGTTGATGAAGCAGGCCGAACACTGCGGCGCTTTTTCGAAACCGCAGTTGAACCAGACAGGGCTGTTGAACGCCGCCTTCTGGTAGACGAGGATGTGCTTCAGATCGTCGCTGAACGCCTGCAGATCGGCGTCGCTCGCGAAGTACTTCTGGGTGCGCGCCCACTCGGTAATCGTGTTCACCACGCGGCCGATCAATTGCTTGACGCTGCGTTCGCGCTCCGGCGTCCCGATCTGTCCGCGGAAGTACTTGGACACAACGATATTGGTGGCCTGCTGGGACCAGAAGCTGGGTATCTCGACGTCGCGCTGCTCGAACACCATCTCGCCGCGCTCGTTGCCGATCGCCGCGGCGCGAATCTCCCAGACCACTTCGTCAAACGGATCGACGCCGGCTTCGGTGAAGAACCTGGGGAACGTCAGACCGGGAACCGGCGCGGTCGTCCGCTTCGCGCGCGCTTTTTCCTTGTCGAGCAGCGCATCGGCATGCGACACGGCTGGTGCTCCACTGTTTTCCACCGACTGCTGCCCCGCGGGGGCGGCCTGGTAGCCAGCGTTCTCTTTCATTTGACTCAACTCCGTTTACTCCGAGGCCCGGCCTCGGATCGATGACCTTCACCGGCCCACGAGACGCGTCGAACTTATATGGAAAAACTGGCCGCTTCGAGCCCGGATCTTCGAGCGAAACGCAGGACGCTGGGAGCATTCCGGCGCGGCTCGCTGTGTTGGACTCGGCGGACAAATATGAGCCCGGCCCGCCGGTTTGTCAAGCGCGTAAACACCATATATTGTGCCTCTGTTTTAGGGCACTCGCAAGATGTGGCTGGACTAGGCAGGTGGGAGGCTGCCTTTCGGCGGCCTCCCGTGGTGCACAGGCAGGGTGTTAGAAGGTCGTTTGTCCTCCCGCAGGTTGCGAGAAGAACGAGGTGACCTCCTAAAGAGCAAGCGTGGTGCCACGCGAATTCGCGCCCGAAGCGGGCAATCAGTGTGTTCGAACGCGCAGTGTGGGCAGTACGGTTCAGGCAAATGAGTAGCTGGCTACCAAGGGCCCCGTCTATTTGCCTGCGAGCTGAACGGCGATGTCGGCGGCCTTCTTCGCGAACGCTTCAGCGAATACCAGATTTTTTTTGCTGAGCGCGTCCTCCGCCTGCTGGATGTACCGATTGGCGAAGTCGTACTGCGTTCTCGCGTCCGTGTTCAACCGGCCGAAATCCACGCGCTTGAGATCGGTGTTGGCGCGCGCCAGCGTGGACGCGAATGGATCGCTCGAGCTCGGCTTCGTTCGCCGCCGGCGTCATCTGAAGCGTCGGAGGCTTGGGCGTCTCCTCGACCGGCTTCGGCGGATCGACGGGCGGCGTGTCCTGCTTCGGCGGCTCGGGTTTGACGTCGGCTTTCGGTTCAGGTCGAGGCGGCGGCGGACGTCGCGGCGGCGCGCGCCGCGCCGGTTCCTCCGGCAGCGGTACTGGCTGAGGCGTTTCCACGTCCACCGGTTCCACGTTGCGCGGCGGCGGCGCGGGCATCTCGAGCGGCGTATCGGGCACGGTCTTCGCCTGCGTATGCGTGCACCCGACGAGAGTCAATCCGCAAATCGACAGGCCACTCCAGAATCCAGCACGCGCACAGGCGCGCGGCAGACGCCCGCGGCGTCGCCTGCTCGTGTGTTCGTCGGCCGCTCGTTGCATGTCGTCCATCGAACTAGGCTTGCGGCAGCTGCACGCGGAACGTCGTTCCCGACCCAGGCGTCGACTGCACCTCGATGTCGCCGTCGTGCATCTGCACGGTGCGATACACCATCGACAATCCGATGCCGCTCCCCTTTTCCTTCGTCGTGAAATACAGATCGAAGATCCGCTGCAGGTGCTCCGGCTTAATGCCGACGCCTGTGTCGGCGAACGAGATCGCAACCTTGCGGCCGCGCAGCCCTTCGCAGGTGATCCGCAGGGTTCCGCCATTCGGCATCGCCTGGCACGCGTTGAGCGCGAGGTTCAGGAACGCCTGGCGCAGCATCGCCGGATCGCCGTTGACGTCGGGCGCCTTGGCGCTGTCCACAATCAGCTCGACGCCCGAGCGTTCCGCTTCCGGCCTGACGATGGGAACGATCTCGTCGAAGAGCGCGGAGAGCTGAACCGGCTGCAGCTTGAGATCCTCGGGCCGCGTGAATTTCAGAAAGCCTTGCACGACTTCGTCGAGCCGTTTGATTTCGCTCGAGATGATGTCGAGGTGCGCCAGCGCCTGTGCCGGTTCAACCGTCACCGGCCCCGCGGCGACCGTGACGACCGCGCGGCCTGCGCCCGCGACCGCGGCCCGCGCCGGGCGCACCGTGGACGCGAACTGCTGTCGAAGCAGCTCGAGATGAATCATCATCGCATTCAGCGGATTCTTCACCTCGTGCGCGACGCCGGCCGACAGCCGTCCGAGCGCGGCGAGCTTTCGCGAATACCGGATCGTGGACTGCACTTCACTCAAGTATTCGAGGTTGCGGGCAATCAGCATCACCCCGACGAGCTGACCGTTCGGATCATTGACGGCGTGGGTCATCACCAGACGATCACCCGACTCGAATGTGGCCGACACGGGGCCGCGCGACTGACGGCTCATGAGCGTCTGTTCGGCGAGGCGCCGGAGCCCGTGGTCCGCCGGAATCACGTCGTTCAGCGACACGCCAACCCTTGCGCTCGGCACGAGTGTCCGCATCGCCGGGTTGGCGAACAGCAGATCGCCGCGCGGGCTGACGATCGCCACCGCGTCCTCGAGGTGTTCGACGGCCGATTCGAGATTCGCGACCTGTCCCGCCATCTGCGATCGATCCGCCGACAGCTGCGCGCTCATCGTGTTGAAAAACGTGCCGAGCTCGCCGAACTCGTCGTCCTGATCGAGCTCGAGCCGCACGCCGAATTCGCCTTTGCCGAGGCGCGTCAAACCCGAACGGATGACGTGAATCGGACGCAGCAGCAGCTGCGCCAGGAGCATCGCCACGAGCACCGCGACGGCGAGCGCGCTGAATGCGGTGGCGACCGCGGGCCCGAGCGAAGCATCGAGCTCCTGCCGGATGAGCAGCGTCGACACGCCGATCCGAATGGATCCGATCTGCACGTTGCCGACGAGCAGTGGCTGGCGGTATTCGATGTTGCGCCCCTGTTCGGTGTACAGCGCGACGAGCTCGGCGAGCGCCGGCCGCGCGAGCTGTGTCGGCAGATCGGGCTCCGATGGGAGAACCTGTCCCTCGAAGGAGCGGTCCGCGTGCGTCACCACGATGTTGTTCGTGTCGACGATCGCGGCGAACGTGACATTCTTTGAATAGAGAGCGGATTCGAGAATGGACCGCAGACCGGGATCGCTCCGCAGTGCGACGTACGGGTCGACGCCTTCGACGACCACTTGCCGCGCCCGGTGATACACGGCTTTCGCGAGCATGTCCGCGCGCGCCTCGCTCTCCTCGAGCGAGACGCGTCCCAGGCGCGCCAGGTTCAGCAGGCTCAACACGACGACGACCGCACCAACGATCGAGGTCACGCCGAAGACCTGCTTGCCTTTGATGCCTAAGCGCATAAGTCGGTGGCTAGTCGCTGGTGGCTCGTGGCTGGTGGCTAGTGGTCTATTCCGTCTTCTTTGGCCGCAGCCTCAGCTTGTTCAACTTATTGTGCAGCGTCTTCAGGCTGATGCCGAGAATCTCGGCGGCGCGCGTCTTGTTGTCGCGCGTGTGCTCGAGCGTCATCAGAATCAGCCGCCGCTCCGCTTCCTCCACCGTCGTGCCCGGGGCGAGCGCCACCTGCGGCTGATGCTGCGCGGGGCGCTCGTCGTTGAGAACCGGCGGTAGGTGCTTGGTTTCGATGAAGGGCCCAGGCGCCAGAATCGTCGCACGCTCGATCACGTTTCTCAACTCGCGCACGTTGCCCGGCCACATGTAGTGTTCGAGCAGACGCATCGCCTGATGATCGACCCCGGCGATATTCTTCTGATTGCGCTGATTGAATTCGGTGATGAACGCCTGGATGAGCAGCGGCAGGTCTTCCTTGCGCTCTCGGAGCGGCGGCAGCCGGAAGGAGAAGACGTTCAAGCGGTAGAAGAGATCCTCGCGGAGCTTGCCCTGCTGCACCGCCTGCAGCGGTTCGACGTTGGTCGCCGCGATCACGCGGACGTCGACCGACTGCTCGGTGCGACCGCCGAGCCGCCGGAACGTGCGCTCCTGGAGCACGCGCAGCAGCTTGACCTGCGTGGCCGGCGTCATCTCGCCGATCTCGTCGAGGAACAGTGTGCCGTGATCAGCCAGCTCGAAACACCCTTGGCGTCGATCGGCGGCGCCGGTGAAGGCGCCCTTTTCGTGGCCGAAGATCTCGCTCTCGAGCAGCGTCTCGGGAATCGCCGCACAATTGATCGCCACAAACGGATGCGACGCGCGCGGACTGAGCTGATGGATCGTCTGCGCCACGAGTTCTTTGCCGGTGCCTGATTCGCCGGTGATCAGAACTGACGCGCCAGTCGGCGACGCCTGCTCGACGACGGAGTAGATCTTCCGCATCTCGGGGCTGTTCCCGATCATCGTCCCGAAGGTGCCGTGCTCGCGGAGTTGTCGACGCAGCGCCTTCACTTCGCGGAGCGTCTCCATCCGCTCGACAATCTTGTCGAGCAGAATCTTCAGTCGCTGCAGATCCACCGGCTTCGTCAGGTAATCGTAGGCGCCTTCCTTCATCGCCTCGACTGCGGTTTCCACCGTGCCCTGCGCCGTCAGCAGCAGCGTCGTCACGTCGGCGCCTTGCTGATAGAGCGCGCGCAGCAGCTCGAGGCCGTCCATGCGCGGCATCACGAGGTCGGTGATCACGATTGCCGGCCGGAACGTCGTCACCTTGTCGAGCGCTTCTTCGCCGTCGGCGGCCGATTCGGCGATGAAGCCCCAGCTTTTTACCAGCTGCTCGAGGCCAATCCGCGCCGCCGGTTCATCTTCGACGATGAGCACGCGCTCGGCGACCGCAAGCGGCGGCGGTTCGAGAGGGATGGCGGCGTCGCCCACAATGCCTGAGCTCATGCGTTCTCCCACCATGTCATTTTTACAGTGTGTCCCCGGATCAGCCTGCCGCGCAAGCCTAAGTTTGCAGAGCTCAGCGGTTGGCCGAAACATTGCACCGGCTGAGATAGGCCAAGGAGGCTGAACGTGAAATTCCTGCCGATTAGTGTTTTCGCGGCCCTTTTCGCTGTCGCGGGCTGTAATCACGCTGACACAGCTGCCGCACCGGGGTCGAGCATAGGATCCGAGGTTGCGGCCGCGGGAAATCTGGCAGGCAGCGGCGCGGCGTCTTCGCGGCAGGTCACGATCCCGGCGGGGACGCAGCTGCCGATCGTGTTGGAAACAACAGTCGCGTCGAATACCAGCCGCGTCGAGGAGCCGGTCCAGGCTCGCCTGTCGCGTGCCGTCCTCGTACATGGTGTGACGGCGCTTCCCGAAGGCAGCCGCATCACCGGGGTCGTCATCGATGCCAAAGAATCAGGACGCGTGAAAGGCCGCGCACACATCGCGATCCGGTTCGATGCCGTCGTGCCGCGCGGCGACGATGAGCGGTACACGTTGCGCTCGGCCGCTGTCGGCCGTACCGCCGAGGGCACCAAGAAAAAGGACGCGCTCGAAATCGGCGCGCCCGCGGCGGGCGGAGCCTTGATTGGCGCCCTCGTCGGCGGCAAGAAAGGCGCGCTCGTCGGCACCGGCGTCGGAGGAGGCGCCGGGACGGCATACGTGCTGTCGACCCGAGGACAGGAAGTGCAGCTCGCCAAGGGCGCGCCGATCACGCTCAAGCTCGTCGAGCCGCTCACGGTCAAAACGCGATCGTAAGGTCCGATGCGCTACCCTTGATCGCGGTGCTTCCGCCGGCCGACTCCGGACCTCCACCGCCGATCACGCGCGAGCGTTTTCTCCTGACCCCTCGCGTCGTCGCCCTCATCGAGGTTCTCCTCTGCTCGGATTACCCCACCCAGCTGGCTCTGGCGGGCACGTTTGCCACTTTCGGCATCGTGCCGCTCGATTCTTCGGGCGCGCTGCGCGTCAGCTATGTCGTGTGGCTGTCGTTTCTGGACACCGGACTGCTCGTCGCCCTGATCCTGCTGTTCCTCGCCGCGCACGGTGAATCGCCGCGGCGTGTGCTCTTCGGCAACCGTCCTGTCGGCCGCGAGGCGGTTGCCGGCGTGCCGCTCGTGTTCGTCGCGCTCGGCATCGGCGTGCTCGTGCTCGCACCGATTCAGCACTTCGCGCCCTGGCTGCACACCGTGCCGAACAACCCGCTCCAGGCGCTCCTTCACACCCCGCGCAACGCGCTGCTGTTCTCGGCGGTTGTCATCGTCGCGGGCGGCGTACGTGAAGAGATTCAGCGGGCGTTCATCCTGCATCGATTCGAGCAATGGCTCGGCGGCGGCGCAGTCGGCGTGATCGTCGCGAGCACGGCGTTTGGAGCCGGTCATTTCATCCAGGGAGCGGACGCCGTGATCGCGACCGCTCTCCTCGGCGCATTCTGGGGTGTCGTGTACCTGCGGCGGCGCTCGATGGTCGCGCCGATGGTCAGCCACACGGGGTTCGATCTCCTGCAGATCCTGCAGGCATTCGTCGGGGGCGCGAATGCGATCTGAGCGTCGGCTGCGCGGCAGCCGCGGGAATTATTTGCTCGTGAGATACAGATCGATGATGGTCGCGCGCCGACGAAGTCCCGTCAGCCAGTCGTCGACGAGCCCGCGCTGACGATCGGCGGTCGGCGGCCGCGCTGAAATGTCGTTGGGCGGCGCGACGACGAACCGCTGACTGAGGTACGCGGTGATTCGCAGATTCTGACGCAGCATGTCGCGCAAGTGCCCTTCGTCGATCCCCGACCGCGCGAGCGCCGCCTGATACGAGGCGTCGTCGGCAAATCGCTCCCGTGCGATGCGCACCCCTTCGGCGATCGCCTCCGGCGACGGCTCCGGCGGCGCGTAGCGTTCCACTTCCGCGAGCATCAGCTCGCGATCAATCAGCTGCGTCAACGCCGCGCGAATCGGATCGGACGCGTTTGCCGGAACGATGACCAGCCCGAAGTCGCGCGCTGCGGTGACGTCGGTGAGCGCGATGAGCTGTCCGCCAACAACCGCGAGCACCCGCTCGAGCGTCTCTGCGCCGAGCCGAACGGAACCCAGCAGGCTCACGCCAAGCATCATCGCTCCGATGACAAACCCCGCAGAGCTCCTTTTCACTTTTGCCTTTTCTTGCCTTTTGTTCCTTTTACCTTCAGAACGCTTGCCCCAAACTGATGTGCAGCGCGGTGAGCCCTTCCCGCTGGCCGAACGCGAACGTCTCGGGATGCACCTTGAAGCCGAGATCGATGCGAAGCGGTCCGATTGGTGATTTGTAGCGGATGCCGAAGCCCACCGCCGTGCGCACCAATCCCAGATCGATGTCCACCACGCGCGCGAACACATTGCCCGTGTCGACAAAGGCGACGGCGCCGAGGCCGCCCCATACCGGCACCCGGAGCTCAGCGTTCAGGATGACGAGAGCGTTGCCGCCTGTCGGGAACCCGTTGACGTCGATGGTGTCGGACGGCTGCGGCGGCGTATGGCGGACACCGAGCGTATCGAGCGCGAAGCCGCGCACCGTCGTGTCGCCGCCCGCATAGAAGCGCTCGCTCGGCGGCAGGTCACGAATGATCACGCCGCTCGCGTCCTCCTGGGAAACCCGGTCGCGAGCCCGAGCCGCGCGTCGGCGGCGAAGACCACGCCGTTGCCGCGCGGCAGCATCCGGAACGTCTGCGCGGTGAAGAACGACTTCGCGAAACCGACGGCGGAGCCGATGCTGCGCCCGGCCAGTTCAGCGTTGGCGCTCAAGTACTCTCCCGCATGCGGCTCCACGGGGTCGCTCCTCGTGTCACGAATCACCGAACCGGAGAAAGACGACAGCAGGACGTTCGCGAAAATGCGGTCGATGAGCAGCTGATCTGCCGTCACCTGCTCGTCGAACACGTCCGTCTTCTGGATCTGGTAGCCGACGCTCGCGCTCACATCGCGCGTGAGATGCCGGGCGACTGTTGCGGTCGCGCTCTTCTGGGTGAAGTTGAAGCTTGTCCGATGCACCTGCTCGACCGTGGCCGTGACGAACGCATCGGCCGCCGTGTCGAAGAGATGCGGCTCGCGATAGGTGCCGAGCAGCTGATACTCGGTCGGCAGATTGTTCAGATGTTCGGCGACGCTTGCGAACATGTTCACGGATCGATTCTTCCCGAACAGGTTGCGGCGTCCGAGTTCGAACGACGCGCGCGGCGCGAACTCCAGGCTGGTCGCAGCGACTCGTTGCGCATCGCTCGTGACAATCTGCTGAACTTCGAACCCTCCGCCGTAGCCGATCGTCGACGCGGGCGCTTCTTCCACTGTCACGAGCAGGTCGCGCTGGCTCGTGCCGCCGTGAGGCAGCTCGTTGACGATCGTCCGTCGGAAGAGGCCGAGAGCGGCGAGCCGCCCCTGCGCGTCGTTGATCGCGGACGTGCTCAGGGGATCGCCTGTTTTCAGGTTGAGCGCCTGCTCGATCGTGGCGGCGTTCGTCCGCACGTTGCCGACGATGAGGATGTGGCCGACGAAGACCTGCGGGCCTTCGTGCACGGTGAGCACGGGGTCGGCCCGCGTGCGATCGGCGCTGTAGTTCGGCACCGCGTCTACGGTGGCGGTCTGAAAGCCAAGGTTCTGATAGCTCTGCGCCACGGCGTCGCGGTCGCCAGCAAGCAGCGATTCGAAATACGGCGCGCCCGGACGAAGGCGAAGCCGCGACCTCAACTGGGCTTCCGGAATCGAGCGATTCCCGTCGATGGTGACGGAGCCGACGACCGTGCGCACGCCTTCGGTGACAACAATCCGCACGACAACCGGCACGGCAGCGGTGCCCGCCGCCGCCGGCGGCATGCTGATCGCCGACTGCGCGCGAGCGGCCGGGAAGCCACGACGCCGATACGCGTCTTCGATCGTCGAGACATCGGCATCCACCTTCGCGCTCGCGAACGGCTCCCCTTCGTGCTCTCGCAGCGCAGGAGCGAACTCGGTGAGCGGCACCGACGCATTTCCCGAGATATTCAACTGGGCCAGCCGATAGAGCCGGCCTTTACTGATGTCGAAACCGATCAAAAGCTCGCCGTTAGACGATTCGCGCGTGTGCGGCGCCGCGGCATCGCGGTAGCCTTGCGCCTGCAAATATTCTTCGATGCGATTGCTCGAATCCTCGAGCATGTCCTCGTCGGCCGACCCTTCACGTTCGATCGGGACCAGATCGGCGCGTTTGTCCGACGGCAGCGGGTCCCCGGTGAACACCACGCGCACGTGCGGGCCGGGGTCGACCGTCAGCGTGAGGTGCGCGACGCGGTTGTCGTCGGTGAGCTGGACGACGGGCGTCACTTTCGCCTCGAAAAAGCCTTTGCGCCGCCGGCCTTCGATGTACGTGTCGATGCGCGCCGCAAGCGCGTCACGTTCGTACGCACCGCCTTTCGCGACGCGCAGCTCCTTCAACAGTTCCGGCACCGGCATGCTCGGCGCTCCGACGATGTCGATGGAGCCGATTTCGGTCCGGACACCCGGTTCAATCTGGAAGACGAGCGTCGCGCGATCCGGATCGTGCGCGAGCTCCGCGTGCGGCGTAACCTGCGCGTGCAGGTAGCCGACCTGCGCCAGCGTCTCCTCGAGGGTTCGCGACATATCGGCGGCGCGGCCGACGGCGGGCGTGGTGCCGTACCGGTCGGCGAGCGCGCGGCGCAGCTGACCGGCATCTATGCCGGCCGCCTTCACCGGCGCGTTGATCGTGACCTTCGTCACAGGATGAATCGGACTGAGCTCGTATCGCAGCGTCACCGCGCCCGCATCGAGCGAGGCATCGACGCGGACGTCTTCAAACCGCTGGAGGCTGAACAGATGCGTGACCGTATCGCGTACCTGCGCCATCGACAACGGCTCGCCGACCCGCGTCTCGACGACCTGAATGAGCAGCGGATCGGTCGTGTCCCGGCCTTCGATGACGAGACGCACAACGCCGATCGGTTTGCCGAGGTAGTCGACGATCGCGGCGTTCGCAGCCCCGGCGAGCGACGCGAGGAGCAGCAGCACCAGCAGCGGACGCGGTCGCCGCATCAGAAGGCGTGCCTTACGCGGAACTCGAGTGCGTATGTCTCGTCCTCGTTGCGCGACACGATCCACGAGAGGCGGTCCGTCGCGTCGTATTCGAACAGGATCACCTGATCGGCGTTCGCCGAGTTGAGGCTGCGTGAGAAGGTCAGATACGCGCGATCGGAAATCCTTTTGCCAATCGTCAGCCGCGCCGACGGGTTCACGCTCTTCGTCTGCGTGGCATAGGGATCGATGAACGACGGCGTGAGCTGGAACGTGTCCACGCCGAAGGTCTGCTCGACGACTTTGCCGACCTCGGACGACAGAGGGCTCGCCAGCGCCTGCGTCGCGCGGGTCGTCAGAATGTTCGTCTGACGCTCGTTCGGGTTCGCCAGCGCGCGCAGCTCGTAGTCGCGGTCGCTCGTGCTGCCCACGGTGCCGAAAAGCAGCGCGAGAACATCGGCCGGCGGCAGCGGCGGATCAGAGCTGAGCTGCGGCGACAAACGGTCCGTCGTGCCGGCCGCGCTGACCGTCACGCGGTAGGTCTGCGCGGGAATGCGAACGTTCGTCTCGGCCTGGATGTCGAAGAAGGGTTCGATGCGGCTCGGATTCGTGAATTCGATCGCGCCGTGCGTGATCTTGTAGCGGCGGCCTTCGAAAATCACTTCGCCGCGCTCGACGTCGGCATGGCCGAAGAGCACCGGACGCTCGTAGGTGCCTCGGAGTGTCAGGTCGGCGCTCGCAACCATCTTCTGAACGATGTTGGTTTCCACGTGCAGCGTCGACGGGACGAGCACCTGGATATCGAACCGGAGCGGGACGCTGACGGATTCGCCGCCGCCGCCGCCCGCCCCCGCCACCACCGCCGCCGGCGCCGCCGCGCCGGCTCGCCAGATCGACGATGCTCCCCGGCGCATCGAGCCGCTTGGTCCACAGCGCGTTTTTCACCGTGACCGTGCCGCCAAGCGTCGGCGCTTTCATCGTGCCGCGCACGGACAAATCGGCGTCGACCGTCGACCGCACGCCCTCGGGATACCGCAAATGCATGTCTTCGCCGCGGGCGGTGACGTTCAGATCGCCGACCGTGTAGCCGTCGAACCCGATATGTCCGCCGAACTGCACCCGCCCCCCACCCATCGTCGCAGAGAGATCGTCGAGGCGAATGCCGCGCGCATCGAACTGGACGGTGCCGTTGATCGCGTCGAGGGAATTGGGGAGCGAAAAGTGGCGCACCCGGCCGTCGGTGATCGTCGCGCTGCCGGAAAACACCGGGTTCCGCAGCGGCCCGTTGATGGCGGCGATGAGCGACGCGCGGCCCGATCCGCGAACGCCGCGGAAAAATCCCTGGAGAATGCTGAGGTTCGCGTCGCCCGAGGCCTGCAGGGCGATCCGCTGATCGCGCAGCCCCACGCCGCCCGAAACGCGGAGGCGCGTCAGGTCGCCGACGACCTGCAGTTCTTTAACCTGCACCTCGTTCTTGTCGAGCGTGATCCGGATCGGGCCCGCGTTCTTGAGCGCGTAGTCGAACATCCGCATGTCGAGCGTATCCACCGACGCGTCGACGAGCAGACGATTCGGGTCGGCGAGGTCGCCGGCGACGCGGACGGACCCGCTCGCGACGGCCGTCGTGTACGGCGACAGGCGCGGGACGAACAGCCGCACGTACGGATCGAGCGAGCTGTCGTGAAAGCGGAACGTGAGCTCTGATTCCGCCTGCGGCGTCAGCGCGATGCGCCCGGTGCCGGTGATCGCCAGGCGCGGCGACGCGGCGTCGATTTCGCCGCTCAGTTCCCTCCCGCGAAGCGCGATCGTGCCGGTGACCTGGCCGACACCTTCTTCCGCGACGAACAGATCGCTGACGCGAAACTTCACGTCATAGCGAGGCGCGTCGAACGTGCCGCTGCCCCCCGCGGAAAATTCGGCGATGCCTGAGAGCGGCGCCCGCGGATACGCGAACGCCGCAATTCGTGCAATCGGAATGCGGCGACCGTCGACGTTGAACGAGTATGTCGAGTCCCATCCCACGTAGGCCGCGCCGGTAATCGCGCCGGGCGGTTTCGCGATATTCACGCCGTCCATCCGTACCCCGGCGCCATCGAATCGCAGAGAGGCCGTGGCCTTCTGGAAAGGCTCGCCGTACGCGGTGCCGTCGTCGATGGTCATCGCGCCGAATCCGACGGGCCGCGCGTATTGCCCGGTCAGGTGGAAGTCTCCCGACAACAACCCGGATACCGGGTACTCGTCGATTTGGAAGGCATGGCGCAACGAATCGAGGTCGTGCCGCTTGACGGCGAATCGCGCGTCGATTTCCACGCCGCCGTCGTCGCGCGGGTAGCCGAGCGAGAACTTGCCATCGGTACGGATCTCGGATTCGCCGAGGCGCACGAGGCTGTCGGTGATCGCGACGTAACTGTTCTCGACGACCAGGTGAGCGGTGCCATTGCCCCAGCGCGCGTCGAACGCGCGGAGATCCTGGCCGCTGAAATTGCCTTCTACGCGCGGATGGCGGAACGCCCCCGTCATCTCGCCGTCGAATTCGCCGCGACCGCCGAACGCCACCGGACCGGTCCGCGATCCGAAGTCGGTCATGATGCCGGCGAGCAGCTCGTCGCTTTCCTGCCAGTCGCGGCTTGCGACGTGAAACGGCAAGCGCGAACGATCGCCCCACGCCGTCGTGCCGTGAAACGCGACGTTGGTCTGCTCGGTCGCAAAGCGTCCCTCTTCGAACGTGATCGTCTGCGGATCGAAATGGTAGGCGACACCGCCGCCCATCGGCAGGTGCGCTGGAAGCGGCGTCGGCGCGTACGGTCCCCACTCGTACCGGTCGTGATCGGAGTCGGACGGCAGCGCCGCGGTCATCAAGTCGGTGCCGGCCGGCGGTGAGACCGCGATCCGTCCTTCACCGTGCGCCTCGGTGAATCGGCCGAGCGGCCACTCCAGCAAATTTCTGCCCGGTCGCCGCACCCGCGAACCGCAAGCCCGGAAGCCGCTCGAAATCGGTGAACGCGGCGAGATCGACGTTCGAATAGGACGCGTCGAACCGCGCCGCCGGGCGCGTCGGCGAGCCGAGAGGCTTGAGCGAATACGCAAACCGGGCCGCGCCGCCGAAAGCCCTGGCTCCGGCGTCCCACACGTCGAAGGAGTGCGGGGTCCACCGAAGCGAGCCATAGAGCGCCGGGAATTGATAGTCGCGAGCGCCCGCATGAAGGCCGAGGCGGTCGCTCACGAATGTGCCGCTCAAATCGTGGCCGCCCTTGAACAGGTGGAAGCGCCCGGTGAAATCGCCGTCCCCGGCGACATCCCAGGATTCGTCCGTGAAGAATATCTGCCGCATGCGCGGGAAGTGCACACGCGACTTCACGTCGTACGCCATCTCCGGCCAGTGTGAAAGATCGACGTCCCCTTTCGCGATCGTCGTCGCACCGTCGCTGGCAAGATCGATGCGTTCCAGATGGATGCGCGATCCATCGATCGTGAACATCGCTTTCATGCTCGTCGTCATCGGCAAGTGATCCTGGATCTTCACAACACCGTTCGTGAAGACGGCGTCGCCGTGATAGTGCGGCAGGTTGCCGATGCTCAGATCGAGATTCGGGCACACGATGCTCCACGGAGCCTCGTGATCCTCGTACACAAATTGCCCGCGCGACGCGCGCAGGTATCGCAGCGTCGTCGTGAAGCGCTTCGGGCCCGCCGGTCTATCCGGTTCGTCGCGCGTGAACTTCGGGAAATTGTGGCCGCCGTCCCATTTCTCGACGAGCATCTGCCAGTCGGTCATCTCGACTGATGTCACGACGAACTCGCGCCGGCGGCCGAGCACGGGCAGCCAGTCGAGCGCCACATCGAGTTGCTTCGCGGTGAAGAACGGCCGGTCGCCCTCGTGCACGCCGTCGATCCGGATGTCCTCGACCCGGAATTTGCCCGTGAGCACGTGGATGCCAAGGCGGCCGATATGCAGCGGCCGCTCGATCGCCTTCGACCCTTCGCGTTCAGCCAGTCCACGCACCCAGGGCCCGAGGTCGATCGTCAGCGTGCCCACGATCACGACTGCAAGCAGAGCGACGATCAGCGTGAGCGCGAAGCTGACGTACCGGACCGCCTTGCTGGTTCGTAGACGACGGAGAAACTTCATGTGAGAACGGCGAGCAGCGTGCCGGCGTCGACCGAGGAGCCCTCGCGCGCGTGCAGTTCGCTGACTGTGCCCGCGCGCATCGCGCGGAGCTCGTTTTCCATTTTCATTGCTTCGACGACGACGAGCGGCTGTCGCGCCTGCACCGTCTGGCCGGATTGGACGAGGACGCGGACGATTTTTCCCGGCATCGGCGCCACGATCCGCTGAGGCCCCGCCCCGGCCTCGGCGCTGCGGCCCCACCGGCGGCGTCCATTCGGTGTGACGGCGATCGGCGTCGACCCTACGCGAACGATCAGCTGCCCGTTCGCCAGATCGGGGGCCAGCGTCACCTCGTAGCTGCGATGGCCGATTAACAAGGATAGGGTCTGCGCGTCGATCGAAACCGGATTGACGTCGTACGGCTTCCCGTCAACCGAGACGGTAAAACCGGATGCGGTTCGCGTGACAGCGATCTGCCGCGTGCGGCCGGCAATTTCGATCGCGTACTCCATCAGCGGAGCCCTTCTTCGCGAGCACGCGATTTCCAAAGCCCGGCGCGCTCGGAAGCGGCTTCACGCGGCGACGCCGCCATCGCGGTCTGAATGGCCGCAGCCACGGAGGCGACCTCTTCGAGCGACGCTGTCGGCTCGACGAACGGCCGGCCGTTCCGCTGCTTCAACAGCTCATCGAGATACGTCGTGTGGAACCGGCCTTCCGAAAATTCCGGCTCGTCGAGCAGCCACGTGAAGAACGGAAGCGTCGTCTTGATGCCGACGACGAGGTATTCGCGGAGCGCGCGACGCATCCGCGCGATCGCGAGCGGGCGATCCTCGGCCCACGCGACGAGCTTCGAGATCATCGGATCGTAATAAATCGGCACATCGAGGCCGGCGGTCGCACCGCTATCGTCGCGTACGCCCGGCCCGCCCGGTGCACGCAATGCCAGAATTCGACCCGGCGACGGTAGAAAGCCGTTGTCTGGGTCCTCCGCGTATATCCGGCATTCGATGGCGTGGCCGATCGGGTGAAGGACGCGGGCAGGATCGATCGTCAATCGTTCGCCGCGCGCGATCCGAATCTGCCAGCGCACGAGATCGAGGCCCGTGACCATCTCGGTGATCGGATGCTCCACCTGGAGCCGCGTATTCATTTCGAGGAAGTAGAAGGTGCCGCTCTCGTCGAGCAGAAATTCGATCGTCCCTGCGTTTGTGTAGCCGACCGCCTTGGCGACGGCGGCCGCCGCCGACGTGATCGCGGCGCGCAGTTCTGGCGTGACCACAGTTGAGGGCGTTTCTTCTACGACTTTCTGGTGGCGGCGCTGAATCGAACACTCGCGTTCGACGAACGGCACGACCGCGCCGTGCGCGTCGGCGAGCAGCTGCACTTCGATGTGGCGTGGCCGCGTGAGCTGCCGTTCGAGGTACACGGCCGCGTCGCCGAACGCCGTGCCCGCCTCGGACCGGGCCGCCCGTACCGCGTTCGCGAGCTCAGCCGGATCGGTGACGGTCCGCATCCCCTTGCCGCCGCCGCCGGCGACGGCTTTTACGAGCAGCGGGTAGCCGATGCCGCGAGCGACTCGTGCAATTTCCACGTCGTCGACATCGGCAGCAAGCGGCTCTTCCGTGCCGGGCACGATCGGCACGCCTGCGCGTTTCGCGGCGATTCGAGCCGCGGTCTTACTTCCCATGAGCGCGATCGCTTCAGGCGTCGGACCGATGAAGGTCAGCCCCGCGTCGCGGACCGCGGCCGCGAACTGCTCGTTCTCGGCGAGAAATCCGTAACCCGGGTGCACCGCGTCGGCGCCCGATTGCTTTGCAGCATCCAGAATGCGGTCGATACGCAGGTAGCTTTCGCGCGGCGCGCTCGGTCCGACTGCGTAGGCTTCGTCGGCGTAGCGCACGTGCAGCGCGGCGCGATCGCATTCGGAGTACACCGCAACTGGCGAGATGCCCATCTCACGGCAGGCGCGCGCAATGCGCACTGCGATCTCGCCGCGATTCGCGATGAGAATCTTGTTCACCTTGCTTACGCTCTCCACCACGGAGGACACAGGGGACACGGAGGCCGTTTCATATTAGCGTAGCGGCGGCGCGGCCGATGGCGGCCGCCGATGATGCGTCGCCTGTTCGTATGCGTAGGCGAGCTTGATGAGCGTCGGCTCGCTCCATGCCCGCCCGAAGAACTGGAGGCCTGCCGGCAGCGTTTCGCCGCGCGTATAGCCCATCGGTACCGTGATAGCGGGGAAACCGGTGCTCGGAGCGAACACCTGATTGTTGTCGCCGCCGGGCGTATTCAAATCGCCAATCAGCCGCGGGACGTTGCTCCACGTCGGATACACCAGCGCGTCGAGCCGGTTCGTGTCCATCACGTTCAGCACCGCCGCGCGCAGCTTGTCGCGGAACTCGTCGCGGCTCTTGCAGCCGGCGCGTCACGCCGGGCGTGTCGTCGGTCGTCTGCGCACCCTCGAGACGCGCCTGGATTGACGGATGAAACCGTCGCGATTTGATGATCTCTTCGAGTGAATGCATGGGCGCCTTGTCGCCAAGCGCCTTCAAGTAATTGTTCAAGTCGTACTTGAACTGATTGCAGCCGCCCGATTGCGCTCGCCGCATCGCATCGAACTCGGGCACCGCCGCGGGATCGACAACGATCGCGCCTTCTCGTCGCAGGACGTCGAGCTCACGCGTGAATATCTGCAGGACCTCGGGATCTGCCGTCGGCATGTCGTACGCCTGATGCAACACCCCGATGCGCGCACCTTTCAGCGCGTCTCGCTGCAGGGACGCTGAATAGTTCGCGTCCACATGACCACGGCCCGCAGCCGTTGCCGGATCGTTTGGATCTTCGCCCGCGATCACCTGCAGCACGGCGGCCGTGTCGGCGACGCTGCGGGTGACCACGCCGGCGATGTCGGCCGCGAGATTCAACGGCACGACGCCGCCGCGGCTCACGAGGCCCATCGTGGACCGCAAGCCGACGAGCGCCTGATGCGCGGCCGGACCGCGAATCGAATCGCCGGTATCGCTTGCCAGCGCGATCATCGCGAAATTCGCCGCGGTGCCGGCAGCCGAGCCGCCGCTCGATCCCGCAGTCACCCGACTGGTGTCGTACGGATTGCGCGTGTAACCCGGCAGGATGGAGTTCACCGTCTCAATCGGGCTGAACGCGAACTCCGCCATGTTCGATTTCGCGATCATCAGCGCGCCGGCATCGCGCAGGCGCTTGACGATGAACGCGTCCTTGCCGGTCATCATGCCCTTGAGCGACAGGGAACCGGCGGTCGTCGGCATGTCGATCGTTTCGTAGTTGTCTTTTACGAGAACCGGCACGCAGTGCATCGGGCCGACGGGGCCCGACTGTTTGAAGCGGCGATCCAGGTCGTCGGCCCTCTCGAGCGCGTCGGAATTGACGAGCACGATGGCATTGAGCTGTGGCCCGTTCTTGTCGTAGCTCTCGATGCGGCGAATGTATTGCTCGGTGAGGCTGCGGCAGGTCAGCGAGCCATCGCGGAACGCCGCCTGGACCTGCGCGATGGTCGCTTCTTCGAACGCGAAACGAGGCGCTTGCGCCGCGACCGTGACCGTGACAGCGGCGCAGAGTGCGGCCGCTCCGATCATCCTCAGTGTCCTTAACGGCATCTGTCTACTTTCTCGCGGGCATGCCCGAGTCGCGCATCGCCTTCCCGCACTGGTCGAGCGTCGCGCACCGGCAATTCTTCTGCATCCGACGCAGCACGTGCTGCATGGCGGCCACGCGCTCCATCAGCGCCTCGAGCTCGGCGAGCTTCTTATCCGACAACCGGCGCCAGCGGTCCGACGCCGCGACGTCGGCGCGAAACCCGAAAAACAGCTGTTTGATTTCGCCGAGCGTAAAGCCCGTCTGCCGCGCGCGCTCGACGACCGCGAGCCTGTTGAGCACGGTCGCGTCGTACCGCCGTTGACCGCCCGTGCGCGGCGGCCGCGGCAGGATCCCGACCTGCTCGTAGTAGCGCAGCGTCGAAGGGCGCACGCCGGCCCGACGCGCGACTTCGGAGATCGCCATTCCGGGCATCGAGCCATTGTATTTGACTTCGAGTCGACTCGAAGTTCTAGCCTTCGGGCTGGAGGTTCGAATGAGACTGACCCATGTGACCGCCGCCCTGCTCGCGTTCGTCAACGTGCTGATGACCAGCGGGCGGCCCTCGGCGCAGACGCTGCACGAAAGTCCTTTCTACTGCGACATGTCGATGTTGAGCGCGGCCGACCGCGCGCACAAGGAAGAGATCGGCGGCCGCCTCGCGGCGGTGCGTCTTGGCGTCCGGGAGCTTCCCAACGGCTACGAGTTCCGATTCCCGGGCGATACAACGACGCTCGCGCAGCTGAACGACTGGATTGTGACCGAGCGGCTCTGTTGTCCGTTTTTCGACTTCAATCTGCGCCTCGAGAGCGAGCGCGGTGCCATCGCTCTGCGGCCTGACCGGGCGGAACGGCACGAAGGCGTTCATCAAAGCCGACTTCGGCCGCTGGCTGAAGTAACGGCGCGCAACCGCTCAGAGCGGAATGTTGCCGTGTTTCTTCGGCGGGTTCTTGTCGCGCTTGTTCTCGAGATTCTTGAGCGCGGTAATCAGCTTGCGGCGCGTTTCGCGCGGCTGGATCACTTCGTCGACGAACCCGCGCGCCGCCGCGGTGTACGGGTTCGCGAACTTGTCACGAAACTCGGCGACCTTCTCCGTTCGTGCCTTCTCCGGATCGGCGGCCGCGTCGAGCTCGCGCTTGTACAGGATATTCACGGCGGCCTCTGGTCCCATGACCGCGATTTCGGCCGTCGGCCACGCGTAGTTGAAATCGGTGCGAATGTGCTTGCTCGACATGACGCAGTACGCGCCGCCGTACGCCTTTCGCGTGATCACGGTCACCTTCGGCACCGTCGCCTCGGCGAAGGCGAAGAGCAGCTTCGCGCCGTGCTTGATGATGCCGCCGTATTCCTGGACGGTGCCCGGCAGAAAACCGGGCACATCTTCGAAGGTGACGAGCGGAATGTTGAACGCATCGCAAAAGCGCACGAACCGCGCGCCCTTCACTGACGCGTCGATGTCGAGCGTGCCGGCAAGCACCGCCGGCTGGTTCGCGACGATGCCGATGGAGCGGCCGTCGAGCCGCGCGAAACCGACCAGGATGTTCTTGGCGTAGTGCTGGTGGACCTCCATGAACTGCCGCTCGTCCACGACGGCGTGGATGACGTCCAGCATGTCGTACGCCTGATTCGGCGACTCCGGCACGATCAGGTCGAGCGCCCCATCGTCGCGATCGGAGGAATCGGCTGATCGGGCGCGCGGCGGATCGTCGATGTTGTTGCTCGGCAGAAACGACAGCAGATCGCGGATGAGCAGCAGACACTCGCGGTCGTCGTCCACGGCGAAATGCGCGACGCCGCTCGTCGCGTTGTGCGTCATCGCGCCGCCGAGCGACTCCTTTGTCACGTCCTCGTGCGTCACGGTCTTGATCACGTCGGGACCCGTCACGAACATGTAGCTCGTGTTCTTCACCATGATCGTGAAGTCGGTGATCGCCGGGGAGTAGACCGCGCCGCCGGCGCACGGGCCCATGATCGCGGAGATCTGCGGGATCACGCCGGACGCGAGCGTGTTGCGCAGGAATATGTCCGCGTAGCCGGCAAGCGAGAGGACGCCTTCCTGGATGCGCGCGCCGCCCGAGTCGTTCAGTCCGACGACCGGCGATCCGAGCTTCATCGCCAGATCCATGATCTTGACGATTTTCGCGGCGTTCGTTTCAGAGAGCGAGCCGCCGAATACCGTGAAGTCCTGCGCGAAGGCAAACACCTGACGGCCGTCGACGAGCCCGTGGCCGGCAACGACGCCGTCGCCAGGCACGATCTGCTCGTCCATCTTGAAATCGCGGCAGCGGTGCGTGACGAGCTTGTCGACTTCCTCGAATGTGCCCGCATCGAACAGCAGGTCGATCCGTTCGCGCGCCGTCAGTTTCCCGGCGGCATGCTGCTTGTCGAGCCGGCTCTGCCCGCCGCCAAGCTCCGCGCGGCGCTCCAGGTCCGCGAGCGTTGTGGACGGATCCGGAGTCAGGCTTTCACCGTCTGGGCCTTCTCCCAATCTTTCAGGAACTTCTCGAGGCCGATGTTGGTGAGCGGATGGTTGAAGAGCGCATCGATCACGGCGGGCGGACACGTCGCGATGTCCGCGCCCATTTTCGCCGCCTCGACGACGTGGATTGGATGGCGGCAGCTGGCGACGAGAATCTCCGTCGTGAAATCGTAATTGTCGTAAATGGCAACGATCTCGCGAATGAGCTCCATGCCATTGGTCGCGATGTCGTCGAGCCGGCCGACGAACGGGCTGATGTAAGTGGCGCCCGCTTTCGCCGCGAGCAGCGCCTGCGCCGGCGAAAAGCAGAGCGTGACGTTCACGCGGATGCCCTCACCCGACAGCGCCTTGCACGCCTTGATGCCGTCGCGGGTGAGCGGCACTTTCACGATCATGTGCGCGTGGATCTTCGCGATATCGTGGCCCTGGCTCATCATGCCGCCGAAGTCCGTCGCGGTGACCTCGCCGCTGACGGGACCCTTCACGATCTCGCAGATCTTCTTCAGGTTCTCGCGGTAATCACCCGGCTCTTTGGCGAGCAGAGAGGGGTTCGTCGTGATGCCGTCGATGATTCCGATGTCGACGAGCCGCTGGATATCGGCGATGTTTCCGGTGTCGATGAAAATTTTCATTTCTTACTCTCTCGCGGGGCCCCACCCCCGCTCGATGATGCCTCGCGGCCGCTGCGCGCTTCGCGCGCGCGACCGCTGGCATGGCCGCAGGCACCTATTCGTCCTGCACCGGATTGATGAGCTCACCTACGCCCTCGATCTTCACCTTCACGCTGTCGCCCGCTTTGATCGGGCCGATACCTTCCGGCGTCCCTGTCGAGATGATGTCCCCCGGTTCCAGCGTCATGACGAACGTGACGAACTCGACGAGCTGCTCGATCGGGAAAATCAGATGGCCTGTGCTCGAGGCCTGCCGCCGTTCAGCATTGACCCATCCTTCGACGGTCCGCGATGAGCCGTTCAGCCCGGTGGCCACGCACGGACCAATGGGCGCGAAGGTATCGAACCCCTTACAGCGTGTGTACTGCGACTCTTTCTTCTGCAGATCGCGGGCCGTGACGTCATTCACGCAGATGAGCCCAAGGATGTAGTCCCACGCGTTCGCGCGCGATACGCGGTGCGCGCGCTTCCCGATCACGACGCCGAGCTCGGCTTCGTGATCGACGCGGCCTACACCGGGTGGAATCCTGATCGCCTCGCCGGGACCGATGACGGCCGTTCGCGGCTTGATGAAGATCAGCGGCTCGGCCGGGAGCGCCTTGCCGGTCTCGGCGGCGTGGTCTTTGTAATTGAGCCCCACGCAGACGATCTTCGACGGCATCACCGGAGGCAGCAATGTGAGCCCGGTGAGTCCGCCCGCAAGCGGTTCGCCGGGCGTCAGGCCGGCGTGCAGCTCTCCCGCCGCGCGGCGCACGACGCCGTCGCGTTCGACGACGTAGAACGTGTCGCTGTCCTTCTTCACTCGATAGATGCGTTCCATGGCGCTCAGATTCTAATTCAGTCGCGAGCGGTTTCGTCGACCGTGTTCGAACGGCCGCTCTTGTTCCCGTACTTGTCGACGGCGATCACGGCATAGGTGTATTGAACGCCGGAGGGCACCGTATCCTTGAAATTCGTATCGGCGATCGGCGACCGGGTCACCGCCACGAGTTCTCCGGCGGCCATGCCGCGCAGCACGATGTAGCCGGCAAGATCGCTCTCGGCGTTTGCATCCCAGATCAAGCTGATCGCGCCCTCGCTCGCGACCGCCTGCAGGTTCTTCGGTGACGCGGGCGGGAAGGTATCCACGGGCGTCACGCACTTCGGCGCGCTGTCCTCGCTCTCGATGTTCAGATCGCCCAGCGATTCGATCGCGCGCACGGCGTAGCACCGTTCCTTGCCCCAATCCATGCGCGTGTCCGTGTACGTGCGATCCGTTGTCGGCGATTTCGTCAATCGCGTTTCACCGGACGTCGACGCAGGCGCAGCCGCTCTCGATGATGTGGTCGCGCCCTGGCGTGGAATGTCGTACACGTTGTACGCGAAGGTCGGCGGCGACGCGCCGAGCGGATACGACGGCAGCAGCGCGCCTGCTTTGGGTGCGTCGTCGCCGGCCCACGTGACGGTGATTGCCGCTTCGTCGTAGGTCACTATCGGTGCGGGCGGCGCCGGTGGCGCCGGAACGAGCGGTACGGCGACACGCTTCGACAGCGGACCATGACGGCCGCGTGTGCTGACGCCGACGCTGGCGTAGATTCGTGTGGCAACCACCGTCGAGGGTCCGACGAGGGGCGCCGCCGCGTTCTGGTCCCCGCGGCGCCGCGGCGCGCCCGTCTCGGCCGGGATTCGCGACGCCGCCGTGAGCCGGTCGTCGACATGCGCGATCGCACCCTGATCGAGCCCGTTGCCTTCGGGCGCGTCGACATCATCGGCCGGCTCGTCTTCGTCGGCTGTGTTGTCGGGGTCGCGTGGCGCCTTGACCGGCACGCTGCCGACCCTGGTGCCGTGTTTGAGCAGGTCGTCGTCGCGGACGTTCGGCGATCCCGTATACGCGTAGACGTCGACGCGCTCGACGTTGGCGGGTTTGGTGTTGTCGGTGTTGTTCGCCGGCACCGTGAACTGAATGGTGACGTTGTCGCCGCGTCGTTCAGCGGTGACGTTGGCTGGCGCCGCCGGCAGCTTCACGAGCGGCGGCAGCGGGGGGCCCTTCTTGCCGCAGCCCGCCGAGCACAGGGCGAACACGCACGCGAACAGAACGGGTCTCACTTACAGGATGTATCGCGACAGGTCTTCGTTCTTGACGATCTCGGCGAGCATCTTCGAGACGTAATCCTCGTCGATGATCACCGTCTTGCCCTCGAGGTCCGGCCCTTCGAACGAAATCTCGTCGAGCAGCTTTTCCATCACGGTATGAAGGCGGCGCGCGCCGATATTCTCCGTCCGCTCGTTCACGATCGTCGCAAAATCAGCAATCTTGCGGATCGCGTCCTCGGTGAACGTCAAATCGATCCCTTCGGTATCCATGAGCGCCATGTACTGCTTGACGAGCGCGCTGCGCGGCTCGGTGAGAATCCGGACGAATTCTTCCCGACCGAGCGGCTCGAGCTCGACACGAATCGGGAAACGCCCCTGCAGTTCCGGAATGAGGTCCGACGGCTTCGACACGTGGAACGCACCGGCGGCGATGAACAACACGTGGTCGGTCCGCACCATGCCGTACTTCGTGTTGACGGTGGTGCCTTCGACGATCGGCAGGATGTCGCGCTGCACGCCTTCGCGGCTGACGTCCGGACCGTGGCTGCCTTCGCGGCCGGCGATTTTATCGATCTCGTCGAGGAAGATGATGCCGCTCTGCTCCACGCGATCGACCGCCGTTCGCGCGACGCTGTCCATGTCGATCAGCTTCTGCTCTTCCTCCTGCGTGAGGTACTCGAGCGCCTCGGGTACTTTCAAGCGCCGCTTCTTCGTCTTGCCCTGGAAGAGGCCCGGCAGCATGTCTTTCAAATTGATGTCGACTTCCTCGACCGACGATCCGGCGATGATCTCGAACGAGGGAAATGATTTCTCACGCACTTCGATTTCGACGATCCGCCCGTCGAGCCGGCCTGAGCGCAGCTGATCGCGGAAGTGCTCGCGCGTGCGGTTCTGCTGATCGCGAACCGTCGATGGATCTTCGTCGGGCGCGACGGGCCGTTGCGGCGGCAGCAGCACGTCGAGAAGCCGCTCTTCGGCATTCTGCGCGGCCTTCCCGCGCACTTCCTCGAGCCGCTCGTCGCGAACCATGTCGATGCCGAGCTCCACGAGATCGCGGACCATCGACTCGACATCGCGACCCACGTAGCCGACCTCGGTGAACTTCGATGCTTCCACCTTGAGAAACGGCGACTGTGCAAGCCGTGCGAGACGTCTGGCGATCTCGGTCTTGCCGACGCCGGTCGGCCCGATCATCAGAATGTTCTTCGGCGCGACGTCTTCGGCGAGCTCCGCCGGGAGCTTCTGACGGCGCAAACGATTCCGCAGCGCGATCGCGACCGCGCGTTTCGCTTTCGCCTGACCGACAACGTACTTGTCCAGCTCGGCGACGATCTGACGCGGGGTCAGCGAATCGCCGGCCGTTCGAATGCTCTCGGGAAGATAAATGGGCACTACAGCTCTTCGATGGTGATGGTGTTGTTGGTGTAAATGCAGATCTCGCCGGCGATCGCCATGGCGCGCTCGGCGATGAGGCGGGCCGTGAGATCGGTATTGGCGGCGAGCGCCTTCGCCGCTGCCAACGCATATGGTCCGCCCGATCCTATGGCGACGATCCCATCGTCGGGCTCAATCAGATCGCCGGTGCCCGACAGCAGGAACGTCGACGTCTTATCGAGGACCACGAGCATCGCTTCGAGGCGGCGGAGAATGCGATCGCTGCGCCACTCGGTCGCGAGCTCGACGGCTGCGCGCGCGAGGTTGCCGCGGTATTGATCGAGCTTCGACTCGAAACGGGCGAACAGCGCGAATGAGTCGGCCGCCGACCCGGCGAAGCCGGCGAGAATCTTGTCGTTGTAGAGACGGCGCACCTTCCGCGCGCGATGCTTCATCACCGTCTGGCCGAGCGTCACCTGACCGTCGCCGGCAATGACCGCCGCGTCGCGGTGGCGCATGGCGAGGATCGTTGTGCTGTGAAACATCGGTTTTCTGACTGTACGGGCGGCAGTTAAGAGTGTCAAGAAAGCGGGACTCTTGCGACGTGCGTTTCGCCAGAAATAAGCAGATACTAAGGCTAGAGGTTTTCATGTCGAATCGCTTTCCGGCGTGGACGGCTCTTGTGCTCGCGACGGCTGTTCCCATGTGGCTGCTTGCCGCCCCCGCGGCGGCGCAGGCCAAGGGCGGCTCGGGCTCCAGCTCGAGCGGCAGCAGCGGCGCCTCGAGCGGTGGACAAGCCTCGAGCGGCGCAGCTTCGGGCGGAGGCCACGCCTCGAGCGGCGGCGGAGGTCACGCATCGAGCGGTGGCGGCGGTGGGCACGCGGCTAGCGGCGGAGGCGGCGGCCACGCCTCGGCCGGCAGCAGTGGCAGCGGCCGGGTATCGAGTGGCGGCAGCAGTCATACATCGAGCGTTGGATCAGGTCGGGTAAACGCGGGCGGGCGCACCACTGGATCGGCAGCGCCCCGAGGCGGAGCGCAGCGCGGCCCGGGTGAAAGCTCCGGAGCAGCCACGGCGCGCGGCGCCGGTCGGACCGGCGATGCAGCCGCTTCGGGCGGCAGCGTAACGGCGAACGGCAACAACAATGTGCCGCCGTACGCGCGGCCCCGTAATGGTCAGCCAACTGTGGGCCAGGCGGTGCCGCGTTCGTCTCTGCCACCTGCGACGGGCGGCACGGTGCTGATTGTTCCGGGCTCGTATGGTGGCTACTACCCGTGGGGGTTCGCAGGGCTCGGGTTTGCGGGCGGATATTACGGCAGCTACTCCGGCTACGATCCGGATTTCGGGGCCGATTCCTACTATCCGCAGTACCAGTCAAACGGACGCGACGACTCGGGCGGGCTGAAGCTCAAGGTGAAGCCGAGCGATGCGACCGTTTACGTTGATGGTTATTACGTCGGCGTGGTCAACGACTTCGATAGCGTGTTTCAGAAGCTGACGATGGAACCGGGCGCGCATCGCGTCGAGATTCGCGCCAACGGTTACGAAACCCTCCAGATCGACGTTCGAATCGAACCGGGCAGGACGTCGACGTATCGAGGAGAGCTGAAGAAACTTCAAAATTGAACCGGCTCCGCGCAGTTGCGGCCGCCTCGGGAGCATACGACGCGTTCGTCGGCGTGGCTATGCTCGTCGGACGGCCGGTTCTTGTCCGACTCTTCGCCGTCCCGCCTCCCCAGCCTCCCATTCACGCCGACCTGAACGGAATTTTTCTGCTGGCCGTCGCGATCGGTTACTCGATTTCGTATCGCGCGCCCGACTCGGACGCTGGACGGTCGTACCTGTGGGTAATGGGACCGTTGCTGAAGGGTGCGGGCGCGCTCGCGTTTGTGCTCGATTACTTCATGCGCGGTTCGCCCGCGTCGTTTCTGCTGTTCGCGTTCAGCGACGGAGCCTTCGCGGCGCTCACTCTGTGGGCGCTGCTGACGACTCGCAGTCGCCAGAACACCACCTAAACCTGATTCCGGGCGGGCGTCCTTTTCCGACGGCCCGTGAATCGATCCCGCCCGTATAATTCCCTCACTCCATTTGGCCCTCGTCCCCGGCACGCGCCTCGGCCCGTACGAAATCCGTCATGCCGCTCGGCGCGGGCGGCATGGGCGAAGTCTACAAGGCGCGCGACACGCGGCTCGATCGCACGCGTCGCGACTCAAGGTGCTGCCCGCGGAGCTCGCCGCCGATCCTGATCGCCGTGCTCGCTTCGAGCGCGAAGCCCGCGCGATCGCCGCCCTCTCGCATCCGCACATCTGCGTCGTCTACGACGTCGGCCGGGATCGGCGACATCGACTATCTCGTCATGGAGTATCTCGACGGCGAGACGCTCGCAAATCGACTGGCGCGCGCGAAAGGCCCGCTGCCGCTGGATCAGCGCGCTGGCGATCGCCATCGAGATCGCCGACGCGCTCGACAAGGCGCATCGCGCGGGCATCGTCGCATCGCGACCTCAAGCCCGCCAACATCATGCTGACCAAGCAGGGGCGCGAAGCTGCTGGACTTCGGCCTCGCGAAGCTGCGCGAGCCGGCCGCGCCGATCTCGATGTCGGGTATGACGCAGCTCGCCACGCAGACGCCGAAGACCGCGACCGGCACGCATTCTCGGCACTGTGCAGTACATGGCGCCCGAGCAGGTCGAAGGCAACGAGGCCGACGCGCGCACCGACATCTGGGCGCTCGGCGTCGTGATCTACGAGATGGTCACCGGCGCGCGGCCGTTCGACGGGTAACACACCCGCCAGCGTCATCGGCGCGATCCTGAAGGACCGGCCCGCGGCGATCTCCTCGCGCCAGCCGCTCGCGCCGCCCGCGCTCGATCACGTCGTCAGTCGGTGCCTGGAGAAGGATCCTGACGAGCGGTGGCAGACCGCCGCCGATCTGAAGAACGAACTGAAATGGGCGGCGGCTACTCACGCCAGCGAGGCTGGCCCACGCGCGTCGCGCGCTGCAACGCGGCCGTTACGCTGTCGTCGTCGCGCTCGGCGCGGCATTGGGAGCCTTGGCGATTGGCGCGGCGCTCGGTTGGCGGTATCTGACGCCCGACAGCAGTAGCTCCGTCGGTTGTGCAGTTCGACGTGCTTCCGCCGCCCGGAGCGATGCTCAGTCCGGCGCCGGTCGCGTCTGCGGCACAGATTGCCCTGTCCGCCGACGGAAGAGATCGCGTTCGTGGCGTTGACGCGGCGGGGCGCGTCGCAAGTCTACGTTCGATCGCTCGACAGTCGAGAGGCGCGCGCATTACCCGGTACGGACGGCGCGTCGTTGCCCTTCTGGTCGCCGGATGGTTCGTCCATTGGCTTCTTTGCCCACGGGAAGCTGAAGAAGATTGCCGTCGCGGGCGGCGCGTCCGAGGTGCTCTGCGATGCGCCGGCGGGTCGCGGCGGCGTCGTGGAGCTCGAAGGGCGTAATCCTGTTCTCGCCGACGCCGAACAGCGGCATGTGGCAAATTGCGGACGCGGGAGGAAAGCCGACCCCAGTTACGATTGCGCGTACGGATACCGAACAATCCATCGGCTATAACTGGCCACAGTTCCTCCCGGACGGGCGTCACTTTCTCTACCTCGAGCGAGCCGCGAATCCCGACTACCAAGGCGTGTACGTGGGCGAGCTGGGGACCGCGTCCCGGTCCCCGCGTGTGCTGGCGATCGACGGAATGGCGGTCTACGGACTCGGTTACCTGGCCTTCGTCCGAGATGGAGTGCTGTTCTCTCAACCCTTCGACGTGCGGACGTTTCGTGCGAGCGGCGACACTATCCGCATAGCCGATCACGTCGGTTACTTCAGCACGCAACGGTTACGGCGCCATTGCCGCGTCGTCGAGCGGCGCGTTGGCCTTTGGCCCCTCCTTGGGCACGACCACGAGCCTACGGTGGTTCACACGCGATGGAGCGTCGTCGGGACGACTCGGCGCGCCAGGCGTGTACAGCTCGCCGCGCCTTTCGTTCGATGAGAAGAGTGTCGCCGTGGCGATTACCGGGCCGACCATGACGGAGCCCGACATCTGGACCATCGACGTGGCGCGCGACAACCCGTCCCGCCTCACGACCGATCCCGCCGCGGACTGGTTTCCGGCCTGGTCGCCCAAGGCGGCTGACATCTACTTCGGGTCGTCGCGTTTCCGCATCACAACTCCGATTCACAAGATCGGCGTCGGTGAGGAAACGCCACTCGAGAAGGGCCCCTACGTATATGCCACCTATCCGACCGATGTGTCGCGCGACGGCCGACTGCTTGCCTACGAGGTGTCGACCACGAAGGGGTACGACCTCGGCGTCATGACGCTCGACAACGCGCGAAAGCAGTCGTTTCTCGAGACCCCTTTCAATGAAGTGCAAGCCAGATTCGCACCGAGCCAGCGGTTCATCGCCTACGCGTCGGACGAATCCGGGCAATTCGAAATCTACGTGCGGCGCTACCCGCCGAGAGCAGCGGGGAGTGGAAAGTGTCTCTGGCCGGCGGCATGCAGCCGGAATGGCGGCGAGACGGGAAGGAACTCTTCTTCGTCGGCCTCGACGGAAAGATGATGGCTGTTGCCGTGGCGAGCGAGGATGACTTTCAGGCCGGCGCGCCGCATCCGTTATTTGATGTCGAGATACCCGAGGCTGCCGCGCCGTATCCGACGCATTACGCGGTTACCGGCGACGGACAACGGTTTCTCGTGAACACCGTCGTCGATCAACCCGACCGCGCCGCATTCACGGTGATCGTCAACTGGACGGAAATGCTGAAGAAGCCGCGCTGATCGTTTAGCGTCCGGGTTTTGTTAGCCGTTCCGTTTCATCCACCAATACAACGGCACGCCAGCGAACATCACGGCGAGCCCCGCACACGCCGGCAGCGGGGCATTGACGATCGTGTTGCCGACAATCGCGAAACCTACAAGGCAGAACACAGCCGGCGCCCACGGATATCCCCACGCGCGAAACGTCGTCGATTCCTCCCGAAGGCGGCGGACGAAGAACAACGAGAGAACCGCGAGCGCCGAGAAGAGAATGATCGCGAAGCCGGTGTAGGTGAGGAGCTGGTCGAACGTGCCGGACAGGACGAGAACCGCGCTCCAGATGGCCTGGCCCAGAATCGCGACCGCGGGTGTTCGGTATCGCGGGTGAACGCGAGCCGCGGCTGGGAGAAATGCACCGTCGCGCGCCATCGCGAAATATACTCGCGGTCCCGCCACCGTCATCGCGCTGATGCTGCTCAATATGATGATGATCGCGACGACGGCAAACATGCGTTGCCGCCGCCGGGCCGAACAGCCGCGCCGCCGCGAGCTCGCCGACGCTCACGGTGCCCGTCAGCTCCGCGCGTGGCACGCACGCGGAGATACAGCGTGTTCAGCGACAGATACAAGGCGACGACCGCCAGCGTGCCCACCGCCAGACCGAGCGGCACGTTGCGCGATGGCTCACGCACCTCCTCCGCGACGTACACGGCCGCGTTCCACCCCGAATAACTGAACATGATGGGAACGAGCGCGAGCAACAGCATCGGCAGGCGCACGGGCGCGGTCTGAGTCGCAGCGGCGACGGATGCGGAGGGCGTCGCGACGGCAAGTCCGATCACGACGAAGGCGAGGAGCGCACCGATTTTCAACACGGTGAGCGCGGTTTGAACGACGCGCCCCGGCCCGAGGCCACGGGCGTGAATGAGCGCCAGTCCGATGATCAGCGCGATCGCGATCGCGGACGAATGGCCGATACCCGGCAGCAAGCGATCGAGATACGCCGTCAGACCGACCGCGCCCGCCGCGATCGCGCCTGAAAATCCGGCGACAAACGATGTCCAGCCCGTCAGAAATGCGGCCAGGCCGCCGAAGCTCTCGCGCAGGTACACGTACTCGCCGCCGGCCTGAGGTCGGCGCGCAGCGAGCTCCGCGTACGCGAGCGCGCCGGCAAACGCCAGCGCGCCGCCGCACCCCCACACCGCGAGCATCACGGTCGAATTGGGCAGCATGGCCGCGACGATGCCGGGAGTGGTGAAGATGCCGACGCCGATGACGTTCGAGATGACGATGACCGCCGCGTCGAGCGGCCCCAGGCGGCGATCGAGATACGGACCGGCGGAGGGGGACGTCACCCCGTCACTTGACGAGGAGCCGGCGTTCGACCGTGAACTCGCCGATTTTCGTCCACTGGGTGGGGCCGTATTTCGCGAAGAGGTCGACTTTCGCGTCGACGAACAGCTTGTTGTGCAGCATCTCGTCGCGCGTTTGATCGGTGCCGGTATACCCGCGGTCGGATCTGATGGTGAACGGACCGATGGTCGACCCGGCGGCGGCGCCTTCAGATCCGGCGGCGGTGATGAACGCGCTTCCCCACTCGGCGTTCGGCTCGCTGATGCGCCGGAAGAGCGCATTCACCTGCAGCACCGACGAGTTTCTGGTCCGAACCGTTTGTGAGCTTGAACGTGACGGAGGGAACGAGCTTCGCTTTCCCGTCGATGATGCCGGCATCGAACCAGCCGGTCGAGACGTCCCGGACTTGCAGTGTCTTCGCGAGGTCGGCGGTGGGCCCGCAGCCCGCCGCGACACATGAGAGCAGCAGTAAGAAGCAGGCCGGCGCGCGCATGCGCGTATTCTAGAACACTCGCACTTCGAAACGCTGCAACGCCTCGTCCTTCGAGATCTGCCGCGCCAGGAACGCGTTCAGATCGGAACCCTTCAGCCGGATGACAATCGTTCGGGTGTCGGTGTCTGCGGGCGCCAGCCGCGGCCGCTCCTCGTTGCGACGCGCCGCGACGGTGAGCCACTCGGCGGGACTGATCGCGAGCGCGCTGCTGTGTTCGAGCATCGCGTCCATCACCGCCGTCACAACCTCTTTTCGATAGGCTTCGTCCGGGTCGTTCAAAATCGGATCGGCGGCCTGCGCCATCGCCTCCGGGTCGGCCTTTTCGACAGACGCGGCGCCCGTGGCATTGCGGGCGCCGGCCACGGACGCCGGCCGCGCCTGCGCCGCCGGCGCGACCTGCAGTTCGACGCGCCGGAGCGCCTGCTGCAAGCTCGGATCGCCGTCAGCCTGGATGTGCGCCTGCAGCGCCTTCAACGCGCTGTCCAGCCCGAGATCGTTCTGGTCGAGCGTGCGCGTGGCCCACACGATGTTCGTATCGAATGAGGGCACGACGATGTCGAAGAATACGCCGTAGCCGTCGAGGCGGAAGCCGCGCGCCTTCGCGTTGTCGCTGATCAGCAGCTCCGTCGGACCGATCGTCTGCAGACGGTCGCGGATGTTGGTGACGCCGTGTTCGACCGCGCCTTCGAGGACCCGTTCCATGACGCCGATCTGGTAGCGCGATTCCTTCTGCTCGCGTGCTCATTCGCGCAGTCGCGGGCGCCTGTGCGACGGCCGGCGCAACGCCGGCGCAGACGAGAAACCCGGCTGCCGCCGCCCCTGTCACTGTAATCATCATGTTCGTCATGTTTATCGCGCCTACTGCTTCTGCTTCGCGCTCACGAGATAGTTGAGCGTCGCATTCTGCTTCAACAGTCTCGAATCGGTTTTGTCCTGGATGGTGCCGAGGGCGGCATCGATCTTCATGAGGTCGGCATTTCGCTGCGCTCTCACGCTGTTCATCAGCTCCACGGTCCTCAGAGCGAGCTCGTTCTGCTGACGCTTTTCGCTCGCTTCGATCATCGTGCGGACGCGGCGCATCACCTCGGCGTCGCTCAACGCGCTCCGCGCGTCATTCGACGCCGCCGTCACTACCGGTCCGTTCCCGGCGTGCATTTCCGTACGCAGCTGCTGCTCGAGCGCGCTGAGATCGGCGCGCCAGGGCGCTCCTTTAGCCGCCTTGCCTTCCTGCGCCGCGCCCGAGTTCTGCGCGATGCCCGGATTCTTCGAGACACTCGTCCTCACGGACTGCGACCAGCCGGTGCGCACCGACACCCCCTGCGCGTCGTAGCGGATGTCGAGATTCGCGATCGCCGCTGACACGCCGAGAAACAGCATCGCCGCGGCGACCTGCGCCCAGGCAGGAATTTCGCGCCACCACGATCGGCGAACGTCTTTGCCGAGCCGCGCGGCGGCCGCATTTCCGCCGGGACGGCTGACGTTCACCACGATGCCGTTCTCGAGTGCCGGCGAACTCCAGTGGCCCAGATCGTCACGAACACCTTGCAGATCCCTCAGCTCGTGTCGGCATCGCGCGCAAATCGCAAGGTGGGCGTCGAAAGTCGCGCGCGCCGACGCATCCATTTCTTCGTACAGATACGTGACGAGAACATCGTCGCGATCCGGATATCCGCAAAGAGTTTCAGCCATGTCTATGTCTGCCGCGCGGCGGCGGGCGCGCTCTGCCGCGCCAGCTCTCGCCGCAACACCGTGAGCCCCTGATACAACCGCGTCTTCACCGTGCTCAACGGACACCCGACCAGGTCCGCGATCTCCTGGAACGTGAGGCCGTGATATTCCTTCAACACAATCGCCGTCCGCTGCTCGTCCGGCAGGAGCGCCATCGCGCGCTCGACCGCCTTCGTCATGGCCTTGCGCGCCACCAGGTCTTCGATCGACTCAGACGGCTCTCGAGCCGCAGCCAACTCCATCAGATCCATGTCCTCCGGCGGCTGGACGACCGGTGTCCGGCGCTCCCGCCGAACCCAGTCTCGGCACAGGTTCAGCGCGATCCGGTAAAGCCACGACGAGAATTTCGCCTGCCCGCGAAAACCGGGCAGCGCGCGAAAGGCTCGGAGAAACGTCTCCTGGCACACGTCCCGTGCGTCCTCTTCGCGGCCGATGGTGCGGTACGCGAGGGCGTAGATGGGGCGCTCCCATCGCAGGATGAGCTCGTTAAAGCTGTCGTTGTCGCCGCTAATCGATCTTGCGACGAGTTCTTCGTCCGTCCACGTCATGCGGAGCGCGGCGGGCCTCTTTTCTCGATCTTAAGACGGTTAACTTGCACTCTCGGTCGGGCGCTGATTTCGAAGAACTCAATTATACCGGCTGGCGTCGTAAACGTTGATAGTTTCGTCACTTAGAGCATACAATCGCCGGTTGAACCTGCCGGTAGTCGGACCGATGAGATGCCCCGAGACACCAGAACGCGGAGACTGAGCAGCCGGTCCGGCGGCGCCGCGTCGACCGCGTACGGCGACGATGGCTCCGCGCCGCCGCTCGTTTCGCTGCTCGCGCGCGCAACACGGCTCACTGACCTGCTGCCGCCACTCCATGAGCGGGCCCTCGAGGCGACCGGCGGCTCCTGCTCGCTCCTCTTCGAAACCAACCCGCGAACGGGCGTCATGCAGGCGACCTCCGCGTTCGGTCTCGACGTCTTGCGGACCGATCCGTGGATGCCGGGCCCTGGCGAGTCGGACCTCGTATCGGACGCCTTTTCGCGCAGCGCCGCGACACTCATCGTGGACGCGGATCGACAAATGCCAAATCTCGCGGAGCGCATCGGCACGAGCACCGCGCTCCTACTTGCCGCTCGCACGCGGCCGCGAGCGCGTCGGATTGCTGGTCGTCGGGTACACGGGCACGCCCGAGCGCTCCGCACGGGCAGACAGCACGCAGATCGCCGACGCGTTCCTCACGGCCATCGAGCTTTCTCGCCTGCGTCAGAGCGACGAACTCCAGCACGATCTCCGCGAGCTGCTCGACGAGTTCTCGAAGAGCCTCGCGGCGACGATGAATCTGGCGGGCGGGCTCGACGCCTTCTGCCACGGCGCGAATCGGCTCTTCGGAGCCGACCGCACCTCGGTCTGGATTCACGATCGCCGCGCGCGGCATCTCGCGTTGAAGGCATCATCTGACCCGGAGCACATCGCGCGGGGCGTTCGCGTCGACGCCGACGACGCGCTCTCGCCGGTAGCATCCACGATGCGCCGCGCCCGAGCCGAGATCATCAGGCCGTCGGCCGACGCCGCCACATTCACCGTCACCGTGCCGCTGCGCGGCACGCGACGCGCGCTCGGCACGATCGTGTTCGACGGCGTGCGCGTCGAAGCGGGCGGCGAGCTCGACCTGCTGGATCGCGCTGACGAAATCGGCCGCCAGCTCTCGAGCGCGATTGAGAATCTGCAGCTGCTCGACGATGTGGCGCGTTCACGGCAGGAACTTGAAAATACGTTCGACTCCATTGCGCATTTGATCGTCGTCGCCGATCGGCGCGGGCACATCGTCCACGTCAACCAGGCGTTTGCAAATCGCGTCGGCTGGCCGCGCGACCAGATGATCGATCGACCGCTCGCCGAATTCATCGGCGACGAGCTCGGGCAGTGGCTTCAACAGCAGGACCGAACCACGGACCGCCCCGTCGACGAGTCGCCGGCGACCTGTGAGGTGGTCGACCCCAAGCTGAACGGACCGTTCATGGTGACCGCGACCGACCTGCTGAACCACGAGCACGAGCGCGTGGGGAGCGTGATCGTCGCGCGCGATCTCACGCCGCAGACGCGGCTCGAAGCCGAGCGCGAGGAGCTGCGCAGACGGCTCACGCAATCGGAGAAGCTCGCCGCGCTCGGCCAGTTCGTGGCAGGCATCGCGCACGAGTTGAACAACCCGCTCCAGGGCGTACTCGGTCACCTCGAATTGCTGCGCGTCACGGGCGCGATTCCGAAGAACATGCGCGACGAGGTCCGCATCGTGTACCGTGAAGCCGATCGCGCCGCGAAAATTGTTCGCAACCTGCTGGTGTTTGCGGGATCGCGCCGCATCGTGCGGCGTGCCGTCAGCCTCAATGCCGTGCTGCAAAAAGTGCTTGCACTGAGAGTGGAGGCATGTCGCTCCGTCGGCATCGAACTCGTGCGACACTATGATGACAAGCTGCCCCGCGTGCAAAGCGATCCGCTGCTCTTGCATCAGGTGTTTCTCAATATGGTGATGAACGCGGAGCATGCTCTGCAGTCGGCGGGCGAAGGCGGGCGGATCGAGATCGCCACCTCATCGGCAGGCGACCGCATCGTCGCGACCGTGCGTGATACCGGCCGCGGCATTCCGCCGAACGTGCTCTCGCGCATCTTCGAGCCGTTCTACACGACAAAGGACGTCGGCAAAGGGACCGGTCTCGGATTGGCGATTGCGTACGGAATTGTGCAGGAGCATGGGGGCCACATCGCCGCGGCGAACCACCCTGAAGGTGGCGCGATATTTACCGTCGAGCTGCCGGCGGCGCGTGGGCGCAGAACCGTAAAGACTGACGGACATGATTGACGAGACGTTCTTAACGACGGAGGAGGTGCTCGAGTACCTGCAGGTAAACCTCCGTACCGTCTACCGGCTGATCAAGGCCGGAAAAATTCCCGCCGTCCGCGTCGGCCGCCAATGGCGGTTCAGGAAGCGCGACATCGACGCATGGCTCGACAGTCAGCGGCCGCGCGGCGGCACCCGCGCGATGCAACCGGCTCCAGCTCGGACGGCCGCCGGCACCGGGCGCCCACGCGTGCTCGTCGTCGACGACGAGGCCAGCATCAGAGATCTGCTCGCCAAGACGCTTGCCCTTGCGGAGTACGACGTCGATGTCGCACCCGACGGCCGATCGGCGCTCGATCGGATGCGGATGTACCCTTACGATCTTTTGATCGCCGATTTGAAGATGCCGGGAATGGACGGGTTGGCGGTGATTCGCGAAGCGAAACGGTTCAAGGCCGACCTGCCGGTGATCATCATCACCGGCTTTTCAACCGAGTCGAGCGCCATCGAAGCTGTGAATCTCGGCGTCGCGGGTTATCTGACGAAGCCGTTCCGCGTCCCGCAGGTGCTCGCCGCCGCCGCCAAGGCGCTCGGCGAGTAAGTAGCGAGTCTCAGCCTAGTAGTGCGTGACGGTCACCGCGTAGGTGACCGGTCCGGTCTGCGAGCCGGTGTCGGCGACCACCACACAATACGCGCCCGCGTTTGCCGTCCCGGACAGCTGCGGATTCGTTGACGCCTGCGCGGCGACCGATTGAATCAGCGTGCAGGTCGAGCCGTCGAAATTTCCGACGCCGAGCGCCATCGTGATCGTCGCCGGCGGGCCGGCGGCCGTGAGGGTCAGCGTGACCGTGCCGCCCGTCAAAAGAATATTGAACGACTTGACGTCTCTGCTCCCCGCTGCAACCGTGCCGGTGAACGTCTCGACAATTGGCGGCACCGCCGTCGTCGGCGCGGTGCTCGAAGTCGTCGGATCGGCCGTGTCGCACGCCGCCGCCGACAGCGCAAATACAAGAGCGACAGCGAACCGACGAGTCGTCTTCATGTGTCCAGACTAGCAAGCCCCGCGCGGCTCGCATATGAAAAGAGTGCGACCGCCAACATGTTACACTAAATCGTTAGCCTTCAGCATGATCCAGCTTCAGGAACTGACAAAGTCCTTCGGCGACCGTGTGCTCTTCGACGCCGTGACGTGGCAGATCACCGACCGCGAGCGCGTCGGCCTGTGCGGCCCGAACGGCGCCGGCAAGACGACGCTGCTCAGGATGATGGCCGGGCTCGACGACCCCGACTCCGGGGCAGTCCTCAAGCCGTCGGGCCTCACCGTCGGCTACCTGCCGCAGGATGGCCTGACGCATTCCGGCCGCACCGTCTTCGAGGAAGTGTCGAGCGCCTTCGGGGCGCTGCTCGCCGTGAAGACCGAGATGCACGATCTCGAGCAGCGGCTTGGCGATCCGTCGATTCCCGAAAGCGAGCACGAGGCGATGCTCGAGCGTTACAGCGATCTGCAGGATCGCTTCAGAATCGGCGACGGCTACACCATCGAGCTGAAGACGGCGACCGTGCTGCAGGGTCTCGGCTTCGCCGCCTCGGATTTCGATCGTGCGACGGAAACATTCTCGGGCGGATGGCAGATGCGGCTCGCGCTCGCCAAGCTGCTGCTCGGCCAGCCGAACCTGCTGCTCCTCGACGAGCCGACGAACCATCTCGATCTCGAAGCGCGCAACTGGCTCGAGGAGTACCTCAACGCGTACCCGTACGCGGTCATTCTGGTGTCGCACGACCGCTACTTCCTCGATTCGGTCGTCACGCGCATCGCGGACCTCACGTTGCGCACGTTGACGGACTATCACACGAACTACAGCGGTTACCTGGCCGAGCACCACGAGCGCATCGAGGCGCTGCGCAAAGCGAAGCGCGATCAGGACGAAGAAGTCGCGCGCGTCAAGATGTTCATCGATCGGTTCCGCTACCAGGCGACCAAGGCGTCGCAGGTCCAGAGCCGGATCAAGCAGCTCGAGAAGGTCACGCCGATCGAGGTCCCGCCCGAGCGCAAGAAGATCCATTTCGATTTTCCGATCTGCGCGAAGAGCGGGCGCACGGTGCTCGAGATGAAGCACGTGCGAAAGGCGTACGGCGACGTGGTGGTGTTCCGCGATGTCAGCCTGCACATCGAGCGTGGCGATCGCATCGCGCTCGTCGGGCCGAATGGCGTGGGCAAGTCGACGCTGATGCGCATGCTCTCCGCCGAAGAGGCGCCGGATGCGGGCGACCGCATCGAAGGGCACAACATCGTCATGCAGTACTTCGCGCAGGACGAGGCGACCCGAATGGATCCGAAGCCGACGGTGTACGAAACGCTCGCGTCAGGGTCGCCCCTCCATGCCGTGCCGGCAATCCGGAACATCCTCGGAGGATTCCTTTTTTCCGGAGATGATGTTTACAAGCACGTCCGCGTCTTATCGGGCGGCGAGCGCACGCGTCTGGCGGTGGCGCGGATGCTGTTGCGGCCCTCGAACACGCTGCTGCTCGACGAACCGACCAACCACCTCGATCTCGATTCAAAAGAAGTGCTGCTCGACGCGCTCGTCGACTACGGCGGTACGCTGATTTTCGTGTCGCACGACCGCTATTTCGTGGAGCGGCTCGCGACAAAAATCATCGAGGTCGGGCATGGCACCGCCGTCGTCTACCCGGGGACATACAAAGAGTTTCTCTGGCACAAGGAACACGGAAACGAGAGCCAGACGGGTCGGCAACGGCAGGTCGGGACAGGGCAGGAACGGGGGGACGGACAGGAGAATCGGCGACGTTCTGTTCTTGATACGCGCGAGCGCCACGGCGCGAGTGCGTCGGGCGCGGGGGTGGGGCCCCGCGCGAGTGAGAAAAGTCGGGCTGGCGCCGCAAGCACAACCCATCAGCAGAAAAGAAGAGTCGATGCCGACGCGCGGAAGAAATCGCGAGCGGATCAGGCACGCAAATCAGAGATCGACTCGCTCGAGACCCGCATCGCGGAATGCGAACGCGCGATCAAGGAAATCGAACAGACCATGGCGGCACCCGGCTTCTACGACGATCGCGCCGCAGCCCAGCCTGTCATCGACAAGCATCAGGCGCTCATGTGGACGGTTGGCGATCTGATCCATCAATGGGAGGAGTTGCAGTTGCACAAAAGTGTGATCTGATTACATTTTTGTTATACTCTCCCCCTCGCACCTCCCACGCAAGTCGTTGATTAGAGGCGTGTTTTCGTGTTTTGAGTGCCGGTATGGCTCAGGCATACGGTTTGCCCCTTGCCAACCGAGCTCAACGCACCCTTGATACCCGAAATGTCGTCCGACATGCCCGACCGTCCTGATACCCGTGCGCATGGCCGCGCCGCGCCGCGCGCTCGGACGGCTCGGCCCACGCCCGTCGCTGACGACATATTTTTCCGCCATATCGTCAACAGCATGCGCAACGGCGTGATCGCGATTCATCGCGACGGCCGGCTCGCGTTGATGAACGACGATGCCTACCGCAGCTTCGCGCTCGTACGGCAGCCGAACGACATCGGCCGGCCATTTGTCGAAGTGCTGCGCGATCGCCCCGCCATTCTTCGCGTGCTGAGCGGCGTCTTCGAGATGAGCACGCTGCCGAACCGCGCCGAACTGCGGCTCAAAGATCTCGACCGGGTGATCGGTTACACCCTTTCCCAGGTGAAGGACGACAGCGGCCACCCGATCGGCGCCGTCATGTTCTTCAAGGACCTCACGCAGGTCGAGCAGCTGAACGAACGCGAGCGGCTGCGCGATCGACTGGCATCGCTTGGCGAGATGGCCGCTGGCATCGCGCACGAACTGAAGAATCCGCTCGCCGGCATCGAAGTGATGGCGGGCCTGCTGCGGCGTCAGGTGCCCGATTCCAAGGACGCTCAGTCGCTGCTCGCCGACATCCTCAGCGAAGCCAAGCTGGCCAACGCCATCGTCGTCGAGATGCTCGAGTTCGTCCGGCCGGTGCGGCTCCAGGTGGAGCGGACCGATGTCGGCGACGTGCTTCAGCAGGCGGTGCAGCTTGCGGAGACGAAAGCGACGCGCGGCGAAGCGCGCGTGACGGTCGACGTCGCCCCGGCGCTGCCGATGATCGACGGCGATCACCACCAGCTGACGCAGGTGTTCACGAACCTCGTGGCCAACGCGTTCGAGGCGCTCGAAGGCAAAGGGCACGTGACCATCACGGCGATCCCGAGCGCCATTGGCGAAAACCCCGCCTTCGGCGGTCCGGTGCTTCCGCCGCTCCCCCATCGTCGTCGTTGACGTGGCGGACGACGGGCCGGGCATTCCGGCGGAGCTGAGCGACAAGATTTTCAATCCGTTTTTCACGACGAAGCTGCAGGGCACCGGCCTCGGCCTCGCCATCGTGCGGAAGATCGTCGACGCGCACGACGGGCGGATCGACGTCAGCAGCAGCCCGCAGAACGGGCACGCGCTTCCGCGTCACGCTGCCGGTGTCGAGTACGACCGGTTGGTTCAAGTAACGAGACGAGGACGAGAGACTATGGGCCGGATTCTCATCGCTGACGATCACGACGCGCTCCGGCGCGGGCTGGCGCGGGGGCTCGCCGAAGCGGGACACGAAGTCGAAGAAGCGTCGAACGGCAACGCCGCGATCGAACGGCTTCACGACAACTACTTCGACGTCGTGTTGAGCGACCTCAAGATGGGCGGCAGCGACGGCATGGACGTGCTCCGCACGACGCGGTCGCTGCATCCGACGACCGCCGTGATCCTGATGACGGCGTTCGGCTCCGTGAACACCGCCGTCGAGGCCATGAAGATCGGCGCGTTCGACTACGTCCAGAAGCCGTTCGAAATCGAGGAGATGGAGGTCAAGATCGAGAAGGCGATCGAAGTGAAGCGCCTCAAGAACGAGCTCGATTACCTCCGCGGCACCCAGCAGGACATCTACGACTTCGATCGGATCGTCGGCGGCAGCAGCGCGCTCCAGCGCGTGCTCGACATCGTCAAGAAGGTCGCGAAGAGCAACACGACGGTGCTCATTCGCGGCGAAACGGGCACCGGCAAGGAGCTGATCGCCGGGCGCGACGCACCACAACTCGCTGCGCGTCTCGCGCAACTTCGTCAAGGTGAACTGCGCGGCGCTCCAGGAGAACCTGCTCGAATCCGAGCTCTTCGGACACGAGAAGGGCGCGTTCACCGGCGCCGACAAGCAGCGCATCGGCCGCTTCGAGCAGGCGGACGGCGGCACGCTGTTCCTCGACGAAATCGGCGACATGAGCCCGAGCACGCAGGCCAAGATCCTGCGCGTGCTGCAGGAGCACGAGTTCGAGCGGCTCGGCGGCACGCGGACGCTGCGCGTCGACGTGCGGCTGATTGCGGCGACGAACCGCGATCTGCCCGCCATGGTGCAGTCGGGCCACTTCCGCGAGGATCTGTATTACCGGCTGAACGTCGTCTCGATCGAGATGCCGCCGCTGCGCGAACGCAAGGACGACATCGTCCCGCTGGCGAACACCTTCATCCGGAAGTTCTCGGCGGAGCTGAAGAAGAAAATCGACGGTCTGGACGCGGACTCGCAGAAGCTGCTGATGCGCTACAACTGGCCGGGCAACATCCGCGAGCTCGAGAACACCATCGAGCGCGCGATGCTGCTGGCCGAAGGGCGCACGATCGCCGTCGACCGATCTGCGGCTCGGCGAAGCCGCCGACGGGCGGCACCGGACGCGACGCCGCGCCGGTCGTCAAGATTCCGCCGACCGGCATTCCGCTCGACGACATCGAGCGGAACGCGCTCGTCGAGGCGCTGAAGATGTCCAACTGGGTGCAGAAGGACGCCGCGGAGCTGCTGTCGATCAGCCCGCGCGTGATGAACTACAAGATCAAGACGCTCGGCATCGAGTTCCCGCGAGGCCGCCGCGCGCAGGCGCTGGTCGCCGCGGCCAGCTGACCTTCGATCACGAGTGTCGAAGAATCACGAAGTTTCGTGTCTCTTCGTGCCTTCGTGATCGATGTTCGCCGGATCTCGCACGCGGATGTGACTTGCGGTAGACCTCGAGCAGCTGCGCCGCGTTCACGTGCGTGTAGCGCTGGGTCGTGCTGAGCCGCGCGTGGCCGAGCAGCTCCTGAATCGCGCGCAGGTCGGCGCCGCGCTGCAGCAGGTGGGTCGCGAACGAATGGCGCAGCGCGTGCGGGCTGATGCCCGTCGCGTGCGCCGACGCCGCCACGTATCGGCGCACCAGCCGATCGATGCTGCGCTCAGTCAGCCGTGCCGCCCCGATAGTTCACGAACAGATGGCGCGACGGTCTGGAAGGGCCGGAACGGCCGATTTCCGGCCTGTCCGCTGGTCGGGCGCTGTCCGCGCATCGCCTCGCAGCTGTCCACCTGGCCGGAACGATCCCTTCTCGGTCCTTCAGATACGCGCGCAGCGCCTTCGCCGTGCTCGTGTTGAACGGGACCAGCCGCTCCTTCCCGCCCTTTCCCAGCACTCGCGACCATTCGCGCGCTCAGGTTCACGTCGTCCAGATCGAGGCCGGCGAGCTCGCTGAGGCGCAGGCCCGACGCGTAGAACAGCTCGAGGATCGCGCGATCGCGGCGGCCGAGCGGATGGCTGGCGTCCGGCGCGTCGACGAGCGCCGTCATCTCGTTCTCCGACAGGTGCGCCGGCATGCGCACTTCGCGCTTCGGCGTCGCGACGAGCGCGCCCGGATCGCCGTCGATCAGCTCCTCGCGCCGCAGATACCGAAGGAACGTGCGGACCGCCGCCAGCTTGCGCGCGGCGGTGGCGCGCGACTGCGCCATCGCCGTGGAGTCGCGCCAGGAACCCGCGGATAGCCGCGCGATCGAGCTGCGCCGGCTGAAGATCGGCCTGCTTCGACGCCGGCTTCCGCCGCGACGTGCGCGATGAACTGCGACAGGTCGCTCTCGTACGCGCGGACCGTGTGCGCGGATGCGTTGCGATTCAGCGCGAGGTGCTCGAGGAAGGCTTTCAGATGCGCGATCATGTTGCTCAGCGCGCCGGCGGCGCGCTGACGCTCAGCTCGCGCCCGCGGCTCCAGGTCTCGAGATCCGCGAGCGCGCGCTCCGACATCGCCATCTTGCGCTGCATCTTCCCGCGCGGCGACGCCGCGAGCGGCTCCATGATGCCGAACGTGATGTTCGACGGCTCGTAGTGCGCCGGATCGGCGTGCGACACGTAGTACGCGAGCGCGCCGATCGCCGTCGTCCGCGGCGGCGCGGACGGCGGCTCGCCCACGGCCAGCGCCGCGGCGTTCATTCCGGCGAGCAGGCCCGATGCGGCCGACTCGACGTAACCTTCGACGCCCGACATCTGCCCGGCGAAGAACAGCGTCGGTCGGCGCCGCACCTGCCAGGTGTCGTCGAGCACCGTCGGTCCGTTGACGTAGGTGTTGCGGTGGACCATGCCGAAGCGGACGAACTCGGCCTGCTCGAGCCCGGGAATCAGCCGCAGCACGCGCGCCTGCTCGCCCCACTTGATCTGCGTCTGAAAGCCGACGAGGCTGAAGTGATCGCCGGCGAGGTTGTCCTGGCGCAGCTGCACGGCGGCATACGGCTCGCGGCCGGTGTCGCGGATCGACCAGGCCGACCGGCTTCATCGGCCCGAAGCGAAGCGTGTCGACGCCCGCGATGCGCCATCACCTCGATCGGCAGGCAGCCTTCGAAGAATCGCTCCTTGTCGAAATCGTGGACCGTCGCCGATTCCGCGTGGATCAAGCGCGTCGTAGAAGCGCTCGTACTCGTCGCGCGTGAGCGGACAGTTCAGGTAGTCGCCTTCGCCGTCGTCCACGCCGCACGCAGGGCCGCGCTGCGCCGTGTCGCGCGTCGGCTCGCGCCGAGGCTGCGATTCCAGCGCGACGCGCGAAACACCTTCGTTCGATCGATGCGTCTCGGCCAGCACGATCGGGCTGATCGCGTCGTAGAAATACAGGTGCTTCGCCGCCGACCAGCGCGCGCGATGTCCGCCGACAAGCGCGTCGGACGTCAGCGGACCGGTCGCGACGATGACGGGATGCGACGTCGCTGGACTCGGGAATCGCAGTGACCTCTTCGCGAACGATCGTGATGAGCGGATGCGCGTCGATGCGCCGCGGTGATCGCGTCGGCGAACCGCTCGCGATCGACGGCCAGCGCCGCGCCCGCCGGCACGCGGCTCGCTTCGGCGGCGCGCATGACGAGCGAGCCGAGCCGCCGCATCTCTTCTTTGAGGAGGCCGACGGCGTTGTCGAGCTTGTCGCCGCGGAAGGAGTTGCTGCAGACGAGCTCGGCGAGCCGATCGGTCTTGTGGACCGCGGTCGGCCGCACCGGCCGCATCTCGTGCAGCGTGACCGGACACGCCCGCGCGACGCGGCCTGCCACGCGGCTTCGCAGCCGGCCAGCCCGCCGCCGACGATCGTGACTCATCTGCGGCCAGCTCGACCGTCGACGCTCGGATCGTGACTGCAGCGGCGTTGCTGCTTGCGATGCACTCCACGGCCGCGGTCTCCGAGGCAGTTCTTCGCTGCGCACGTAGTCGCAGTCTTCGTTGTTGCAGAGCACCTGGCGGCCGTGCTTCTTCGTGGTCTTCTCGACGAGGATACGGCGCGCCGCACTTCGGGCACGTCTCGGCGATCGGCCGGTTCCACAGCACGAAGTCGCAGTCCGGATAATTCGAGCAGCCGAAGAACATCTTCCCGCGCTTCGACTTCCGCTCGACGATCTCGCCGCCCTTGTCGGCGTCCTTCGGGCACTTCACGCCGGTCGTCTTGTGCTTGACGTACTTGCACTCCGGATAGTTCGTGCACGCGGTGAACTCGCCGAACCGGCCCTGCTTGACGACCAGGTTCGCGCCGCAGCGCGGGCACTTCTCGTCGAGGATCTGATCGGGCTTGGCCGCCTTCAGGCCGCCCTGCTTGGTCGCGATCAGCTTCCGCGTCGTCTTGCACTCGGGATAGCCGGTGCACGCGAGGAACTGGCCGAAGCGGCCGCGCTTGACGACCATCGGCTTGCCGCAGTTCTCGCACGGCTCGATCTCTTCCTCGCCGGTCTCCGACTCCGGCTCCTGCGTCTCGACCTCGCGCGTGTTCGTGCACTCCGGATAGCCGCTGCAGGCGATGAACGGGCCGAACTTGCCGACGCGCTTCAGCATCGGCGCGCCGCACTTGTCGCACGCCTCGCCGATCTCGATGCCCTTCTTGAGATCGTTCATCTCCTTGCCGGCGCGCGCGAGATCCTTCTTGAACTTCTTGTAGAAGCTCGTCGAGCGTCTTCGACGTAGTCGGTCTTGCCCTGCTCGATCTTGTCGAGATCCTCCTCGAGGCTGCGCGTGTACTCGACGTCGATGATGTCGTCGAAGCTCTTGGCGAGCAGCTCGGTGATGATCATGCCGAGCGCCGTCGGCTTGAACCGGCCCTCGATCTTGTTGACGTACTCGCGATCCTGCAGCACGCCGATGATCGACGCGTAGGTGCTCGGCCGGCCGATGCCGTTCTCCTCGAGCTCCTTGACGAGCGTCGCCTCGGTGAAGCGCGGCGGCGGCTGCGTGAACTTCTGCTCGGGCCGGAGCGCCTTCAGCTCGAGGCGATCGCCCTCGGCGAGCGGCGGCAGCACGCCCGGACGCGGCGTCGTCGTCGTCGTCGTCGCTCTCGCTTGGTCGGCCGGTCCTTCGGCTCGGGCTCGCCCGGGCGTCAGGCCGTAGGTGGCCATCCAGCCGGCGAACTTCGGCACCGTGCCCTTCACGCGGAACAGGTAGTCGCCGGCCGTGATGTCGACCGTCGTTTCGTCGAAGGTCGCCGGCGGCATCTGCGACGCGACGAAGCGGTTCCAGATCAGCCGGTACAGCGAGTACTGATCCTGGCGTGAGATACGGCTTCACCGTTTCCGGATCGTGCTGCAGCGAGGTCGGCCGGATCGCTTCGTGCGCGTCCTGCGCGTCGGACTTCGTCTTGTAGTAGTTCGGCCTCTCGGGCAGGTAGTCGTCGCCGAACGCCGTCTTGATGTGCTCGCGCACCGCGACGAGCGCCTCGTCGGCCACGCGGACCGAGTCGGTTCGCATGTAGGTGATGAGGCCGCCGGTCAGCCCGGGAATCTCGATGCCGCCCTCGTACAGCTGCTGCGCGAGCATCATCGTCTTCTTCACCGGGAAGCGCGCCGTCTGCTGCAGCTTGCTCGTGATGAACGGCGGCGGCGCGTGGCGCTTGCGCTCCTTCGTCGCCACCGACGAGACGATCCACGACGCGCCTTCGAGGTCGGCGAGGATCGGCGTTCGACTGCTCCTCGTTCGCCGACCTTGATCGTGCTCGCCGTCCTTCTTGAGCAGCTTGGCGTCGAACTCCGGCGGCTGCGGTCCGGCGAGCCGCGCGAAGATGTTCCAGTACTCTTCGGGCACGAACGCTTCGATCTCGCGCTCGCGGTCGCACACGAGCTTCAGCGCCACCGACTGCACGCGGCCGGCGCTCAGGCCGCGGCGGACCTTGTCCCAGAGCAGCGGGCTGATCTTGTAGCCGACCAGACGATCGAGCACGCGGCGCGCGCGCTGCGCGCCGACCATCTTCTCGTCGATCGCGCCGCGGATGCTTGAGCGCCTCCTGCACCGCCTTCTTCGTGATCTCGTTGAACATCAGGCGGTGAATCTTGCGCTTCTTGCCGCCGAGCTCCTGCGCGATGTGCCAGCCGATCGCCTCGCCCTCGCGGTCGGGGTCGGTCGCGACGTAGATCTCGGTCGCGTCCTTCGCGGCGTCCTTCAGCTCCTTGATGACCTTCTTGCGCGATTCGAGCGACTCGTACTCTCTCGGCGAAGTCGTTGTCGACGTCGACGCCGAGCTTGCTCTTCGGCAGATCGCGGATGTGTCCCATCGACGCGATGACCTTGTAGTCGCGCCCGAGATATTTGTTGATGGTCTTCGCCTTCGCCGGCGACTCGACCACGACGAGTGCTTTTGCCATGATCCTGCTCTTTTCACCCTAGCACGGTCTGTCAATTCGCACGAATCGGCCGCCGCCCGCCCGCCGCACCAGCCCCTGCAGTTCCAGCTCGAAGAGCCGCGGCAGCAGCCGCGCCGGCTTCAGCCCGGATCGCTCCGCAATCTCGTCGAGATCGCACGGCTTCGCCCGGCGTCAAGCAGGCCAGAACGCGATCGACGCGGCGCGCTTTGCTGGTTCAGACGCGTCATCGGCGCCGCCGAGGTTCACGCCGACCGACAGATGCCCAGCTCCTCCAAGATATCGTCCGCGGTCTCCACAATCTTTGCACCGTCCCGCAAGAGGCCGTGGGCGCCACGGTTACGTCCGGTCAGCACGTTGCCAGGAACCGCCAGCACGTCGCGTCCCTGCTCGAGCGCGCACCGCGCGGTGATGAGCGACCCGCTCTTCTCGCCCGCCTCGATCACCACGACCGCGCGCGACGAGCCCGCTGATGATCCGGTTGCGCTGCGGAAAGAAATGGAGCTGCGGCGGCGTGCCCGGCACGAGCTCGCTGACGATCGCGCCGTGTGCCGTCGATCTCGCGCGCGAGCGGCGCGTGCTCGCGGCGGATAGATGACGTCGGCGCCGGACCCGAGCACGGCGACCGTGCGGCCGCCGCCAGCCAGCGCGCCGCGGTGCGCCGCCGAATCGACGCCGCGCGCCAGCCCGCTGACGACCATCGACGCCGCGCGCCGCGAGATCGCCAGCGAGCCGCTCCGCCACCGCAAGCCCGTACGGCGACGCGGCGCGCGAGCCGACGATCGCGACGACCGGCTGCGCCGCCAGAGCGTCCGCGCGACCGCGCACCCAGAGCACGCGGCGGCGGATCGACGATCGCCGCAAGCGCCGGCGGATACGCCGACATCGCTCCACGGCAGCGGCGCGATGCCGGCCTGCGGTCGCGCGCGCTCGAGCGCCAGACTCGCGCGGCGTCCGGATCCAGCGCGAATCGATCGGCGGTCTGCCGCAGAGCGCTCGGCAACCAGCCGAGCGAAGAGTGCCGGCGGCGGCTCGCCGGCGCGAAGCCGTTCGGCGACGTCGCGCCATCCACGAGATCGGCAGGAGCGACAGGCAGGCGAGCGCGAGCAGGTCGGCGAACAGCACAGGAGGTCATGGCATGAGTCCGCACCGCGAAGCGGCGGACCCGACCTCCTGACCTCTTATTATAGCGTGACGGTCCCGAGCTCGCCGGACTCCGGTGGAGGACAGCTCCGACACGCTCTTCGTAAGTCGTGGCGACGGTTCGCATGAAAAACGCGCCGCATATCCAGCGAGCCCAGCCGTGGCACATCGCTTGCTGTTTCGTAACGGGACGCATATAGTGGGCGACAATCGCATATGAACGTTCTCGCGTGCACAGGCATCGTGCTGTCGGTTGCCGTGCTGTCGGCATCGCCGTCGTTCGCCGACGCGCGTCACGACGCGAAGTCGCAGGTCGAGTTCGGCATCAACGTCGCGCAGCGCGGGCTGTGGCGCGAAGCGATCTACCGCTGGGAAAAGGCCGTCGAGCTCGACCCGACCTACGCCGCGGCGTACAACGACCTCGCGATCGCGTACGAGCACGAAGGCCAGCTGGACAAGGCGCGCAAAGCCTACGAGAAGGCGCTCGCGCTCGACCCGAACAACTCCCAGATTCGTCAGAACTACGAGCTCTTCAAGGAAATCAATGACCGGACGGGTCAGGGCAAAGAGAAATAGCGCCTCGTCGGCGCTGTGGTCGCGGCTCGCGCTCGCTGTCTTCGCCGCGGCGCTTGCGGCGGCTACGCTCGCGTGCGGCACCGACTACTTCGAGATTCCCGATCGAAACGCCGATTCAGCCCAAGCTCGACGTCTCGCCGTTTCAGCGCGTGCTCGTCGCCGGGTTCGTCGCCGGCGGCAGCGAAGATGTGGACGCGAACCAGGAAACGGTCCGGCTGCTGCGCAGCCAGCTGCGCACGAAGTCGTCGCTGAAGGTGATCGACGCGGACGTCATGCCGCTCGTCGACATCGCGCAGGATCAGAACAAGACCGCGAACGCCGTCGACGAACCGGCGCCGGTCCCGCGCGCGAAAACAATCCAGCCTCGACGCCGCAGGCCGGCACGACTGCGAGCGCCGACCACGGCGGCGCGCAGCCGATGCCGCTTCCGAAGGACATCAAGGACGAAAAGGATCTCGAGCCGTACGAGCGGCTCTTCGCGAACACGGCGTACTGGAAGAAGATCGGCGAGGAATACCAGAACCCGCTGATCGTCACCGGCACGGTGCTCTTCATCGCCGAACTCGCGCTCCGGCTTCGTGCAGCGCGAGGTCGAGGAATACGACAACTTCGGCCGCCGGCGCGTCGTTCCGCAGCGCACGTACATGGAACGCAAGGGCTTCGTGCTCCGGCCGAAGTTCATCTTCATCGACGGCCGCATCGGGCGCGACGCTGTACTCGGAGAGCTACCGGGAAGAGATTCTGTACAACGCGCAGCAGAACACGCCGGCGCTCTCGTCGTACTTCGAGCTGATGGACCGACTCGTCCCGAACTTCCTCAGCGCGCTCAGCAGCCAGAAGATCAAAGGCACGCGCGTCCTCCTCAAGTAGCTCGCGCGGCGCTGCCGTCCACTTCGAAGGAGCGGTTCGGGTCATGATCCGTGCTCGTACTTGCCTGCTTCTGGCGCTCATCGGGTTATTCGCAAACGCTGCGGCGCCGACGCTGAAGGCGGCGCCCGAGCACGATCGCCTTGTGGCAATGTGCGGCGTTTGGGATGTCGAGATGACGTTGTGGTTGCGCCCGGGCGGCGCGGCCGTTTCCACGAAGGGCACGTCCACGATTCGATCGCTCCTCGATGGGCTGTTCATCGAGGAGAAGATCGAAGGCGCACTGAACGGCACACCCTTCACCACTTTGGCGTGGACCGGCTTCAACACCTCGACGCACCAGTACGAAGCGACGCGGATCGCGACGACCAATACCGCTCGCATCTCGGAGACCGGCGCGTACGACGAGAAGACGCAGCAGTTCGAGCTGAAGGCGGATTACGTCCTCGCCGGTGATACCTGGCACCAGCGCACTGTTATCCAGCCAGCTGTCGGCCGACGCGATGACCGCCGCGAGCTACCTGAGTTTCGGCAGCGTGCCGGAGTGGAAGGCGGTCGAGATCAGATACGTGCGACGCGAGAAGTAGACGAGGCCACCGAGCCTCTGTTGTCGTGCTTGCGCGGGGGGGAGCAAGCGCAATATAGGCGGTCATGTTTCCCCGTCGGCAGTGGTCACCGTGTCCAGTGTGCGGCTCGCTCGAAACGGTCAAAATCGAAGGTAAAGATATCTACAGCGAAACGCTCTGCTGCCTGACGTGCCGCGGTCAGTGGCAGCCCAGTCTCGCGCCGGACCCGACCCCGCCAAACGACGACGGACGCTCACCCAATCGGATTGATCCATCGGAAGACGGACGCCCGCAGCGGAGATCGGAAGACGGAATCGCCGGCAGCGGATCAGCCCGGGTAATGCGTCGTTTCGCCTGAGTCTACCAGACGCAGGTCGGTGGCTAGCAAGCATGCAACGGCGTTAGACTGACAGCGGTGAATCGCTCCCGTGCTCGCTGGCTCGCGATTATGGTAATTGTCGCAGGAGTACTGCTCCTGATGGAGGCGCGTTTATCGCGCAACGAGCCCGTCTGCGGTTTCGATGCGCCGGGCTCGGTACTGGTGCGGGCATCCACGCTAAGGACATGCCCAAAGACCCCAAAGGCCGTAAGCGTCCTGCCGACGTGATCAGCAACGCTGTGCTGGTGATGAAGATCGCAACCGGCGAGATCGAGCAGCCGCCCGACACGCGCAATCAGGCCGCCGTTGCTTTGAATAAACTTGGAGCCTCCAAGGGCGGCAAGATGCGCGCCTCGCGGCTCTCAGCACGGAAGCGACGCGAGATCGCGAAGAATGCCGCTAGAGCCCGTTGGGGAAAATAGTCGCCATTGCTATCCATAGACCTTGAATTGTCGGCGTCGCTCCGTCGCCGAAGGGTCTGGAACTGAATATGAGTGGCTTGAAACTGGCGTGAGGCTCAGTCCGAAAATCAACGCCTCAACATCTTCGGTATACAGGTCCAGAGCTTTGGCCACATCAGATTTCGTCGTGCCTGATGCCTTGAGCGATCCAAACACCTTCTCAAATACCTGCGATGTTTCGCGCTCGATGCCGTTTGGTTCCCGCGAACGGCCGTATCTGGACAGTTCGATAAACATTCCCCGATAGCTATACTCCGACAGCAATCCGAGCGCATGTAGTCTGTGCGACAGCGCGCCGAGCGAGACACGCCAATGAAGTTTAATCTGCGCTAGTTGCTGGAACGATGGCGTCACGAGTCTAGGCACCACTGCGCGCACGCTGCCCTCAGGCATCAAGAACGCACTGCCGAAGGCCTGTGCGTCCTTCTCGGCATCCCTGCCTCTAGGGACACCATGCTGGTGCAGGACGAGATGCCCGAGTTCGTGGGCTGCATCCATGCGGCTGTGCTCTGGCGTCTTCATCGTGTTCAGGAATACGAACGGCAGCTCCCGATACCACAGCGCATACGCGTCAACCTGTTTCCCTCGTTCAGCGAGAGAGAACATCCTGATGCCCTCTGACTCCAGCAGATGCACCATATTGCCGATCGGGCGTTGCCCGATCCCCCAATGGTTGCGGAGTGCCATCGCGGCTTCCTCCGGTGAGAAATCGCGCAAATCTGGGAGTCGCGGCGACGGCAATTCGAATTGATGATCAATCCACGCGCTCAGTTCGAACGCGAGTGCGCCTCCTGCGAGCGCCGCGTCGCGCTGTGCCGCAGTCATCGTCGATAGCGAACGAAAGCTGACGCCATCTTTCATCGGCTCATCGATGTCTAGCCTGTGAAAGAACGATGCAGGAAAACGAGTGACGGACGCGATCGAGTCTATCGCGTCCGTCGACGGGTTGAGCCTTCCAGTCTCGAAATCACCGAGCGCCTTGGGCGTTAGTCCAGCGCGTCGACCGAGAGCGACCTTCGTCATACCGCGTCGCTTGCGCGCGAGTACCAACCTGGAGGGATTAAACATCGTTAAACTCGCCGCCGAACCAGAACGTCGGGTGCGACTGGCGGCTCGTCCGGCAACGAGATGCGCGTCGGATCGAGATCAATCCCTGACAAGATGATGCGCTCGGCCCACTCTTCGACGTAGCCAGACTTGTTGATTCCCGTGGGCTGCGACAACTCGCAGCGGATATTGTGCTTTTCTCGATAGTGCAACAGTACCCATGTCGTCATCGGCGCGTCGGTGGTATCGGCGTCGAACTCTGGAATCTGGTCAAACAGTGAAATCTGCTGATTCACTTCGACGGCGAGCTGCGTCGCGCTGCCTTTCTTGTTTTGTGTCGACGGCTTGCCGTCCGGAGCTTTTTCGCGACCCGTCCATTCGTCGCCTCTCGCAATCGCGATCTGGATCGAGCGATCCGGACTAACGATTGTCGAGTAGTTCCGAGCGTCACTGCGCGTCCAGCCATTCTGCATCTTCCGATCCCGCAAGCCTCTGACGGACTCGGCCCAAAACGTGAGGCCGCCGTAGATGGGTGGGTGATTGGTTGTGCAGAGAGCCATCGCGCTCGCCCCGCCTAAGAGCGAGCCCGTCAATTCCTCCTCTTCAAGACCAAGTGCTCTGAGCCGGACATGAACCTCCAAGGGGTCGACGACGAGCTTCGTTGCTGCGCTCACGATAAATCCTTACTGGCCAGCTGGTTATGGCCGTTTACGCGGGGCGGGACGAGATACTTCCTGTTTCTTCGACTCGAACGAGATAGTAAAACAGGAAGTGAGATTTTTCAAGGCCGTTTAAATGTATGATCTGTCTTGCTTTGCTGAACAATGTTGACATTGCATTGTCGACAAAGCATAATGTTCATTATGAACAAGCTGGCCGCCGACAAACGCGCCCAAATCCTTTCCCTCCTCTGTGAGGGCACATCGATGCGCTCAGCAGCGCGGCTCGCGGACGTGTCGTTTAACACCGTCGCGAAGTTGCTTGTGGATGCCGGGCTCGTTTGCGCGGCCTTCCATGATGAGACAGTGCGCGGCGTGAAGTCGCGACGCGTCCAGTGCGACGAAATTTGGGCGTTCTGTGGCGCGAAGGCAAAGAACGTCACAGCGAAGAACTCCGCGAAGGGTTATGGCGACCTGTGGACGTGGACGGCCATCGACGCCGATAGCAAGTTGCTCGTGTCCTTCCTCGTTGCCGAGCGCAATGCGTTCTACTGCTACGAGTTCATGAAGGACGTTGCAGGCCGTCTCGCCTCAAAGGTTCAACTGACCACGGATGGCCTCATGTGGTACATGGACGCCGTTGATAACGCGTTCGGGATCGATGTGGACTACGGCCAAATTCAGAAGCACTATGCTGGCGGCTCGTCCGCAGAGCGGAGTGCGGCGTCGCGTTACTCGCCCGCGAAGTTCACGAGCGCGACAAAGGAGGTCATAAGGGGCAACCCGAATCCCAAACATATCTCCACATCGTTTGTTGAACGCGCGAATCTGACGATGCGGATGCACATGCGCCGGTTCACGCGCCTAACGAATGGCTTTTCAAAGAAGGTCGAGAACCACGCGCACATGGTCGCGCTCTACAGCGTTTGGTACAACTGGATCAAGATTCACAAGACACTGCGCGTCACGCCCGCGATGGCGGCTGGCCTCTCGGATCGCGTGTTCGATATGTCCGATCTGGTCGCGCTGATCGAGCAGGCGGAAGCGCCGCAGCCCTCAACCCTGAGCGAAAGCCACTCAGCCTAAATGCGTCACTACCATCAGCCCGATAACTCTTTACAATTGAGCGACTTCGGTTGTACACTGCCCCCTTTGCACAGGTGTCGAATATGTACGCAATAGTTCAGGCGGGCGGCCGCCAGGTGAAGGTCACCTCCGGTGGCTTCGCGACCCTCGACGGCACGGCCGGCGAGCCGGGCGCGGAACTGATGCTCGATCAGGTGCTGCTCGTCGAAAAAGACGGCGGCGAAATCATGGCTGGCTCGCCATTCGTCGCGAACGCGCGCGTCAAAGCGATCGTCGAAGGCGAAACGCGCGGCCCGAAGATCCGCGTCTTCAAGAAGAAGCGCCGCAAGGGCATGCGCCGCACCAAGGGACACCGCGCGGTGTACACGCGCGTGCGCATCACGGACATCATTCTGTAAGTCCGAGCCTCGCGCTCGACCGAACAAAGATCGCAGCAGACCACAATGGCTCATAAAAAAGGACAAGGCAGCTCACGCAACGGCCGCGACTCGAACTCGCAGCGGCTCGGCGTGAAAGCGCACGACGGCAACTTCGTCTCCGGCGGCACCATCATCGTCCGCCAGCGCGGGCGCCGCTTCCGCCCCGGCTTGAACGCCGGCCTCGGCAAAGACGACACGATCTTCGCGAAGACTGCGGGACGAGTTCGCTTCGAAGACCACGGCGCCAAAGGCCGTGTGATCAGCATCGTCCCGGTGGCATAACAGTACGTGTTCGTCGACGAAGTCGACATCCGCGTCGCGGCCGGCAACGGCGGAAATGGCTGCCTCGCCTTCCGCCGCGAGAAGCGGGTGCCGCGCGGCGGCCCGAGCGGCGGCGACGGCGGCCACGGCGGATCGATTTACGTCGTCGCCAGCGCGCACACCAACACGCTCATCAACTACCGCTTCCATCCCGAGTTCGACGCCGAGCGCGGCCAGCACGGCCAGGGCTCGAACCGCACCGGCCACAACGGCCAGGATCTCGAGCTCGCCGTCCCGATCGGCACGCTGGTGTACGAAAAGAGCGGGAACGCCGACGAACCGGCGCGGCTGCTGGCCGATCTCCAGGAAGAAGGCCATCGCGTGCTCGTCGCGCAAGGCGGCCACGGCGGCCGCGGCAACGCGCGATTCGCGTCGTCAACTAACCGCGCGCCGCGACGGCACGAGCCCGGCGGCGAAGGCGAACAGAAGCTTCTGCGACTCGAGCTGAAGCTGCTCGCCGACGTCGGCCTCGTCGGATTTCCGAACGCGGGCAAGTCCACGCTGATTGCGCGCGTCTCGGCAGCGCGTCCGAAGATCGCGGACTATCCCTTCACCACGCTCACGCCCAACCTTGGCGTTGTTCGGCTCGGTGAAGATCGCAGCTTCGTGGTTGCGGATGTTCCTGGATTGATCGAGGGTGCGCATCGCGGGCTCGGGCTCGGTCATCAGTTCCTGCGGCACCTCGAACGTACAAAAGTGCTCGTCCATCTCGTCGACATCTCCGGCGGGAGCGGACGCGATCCCGTCTCGGATCTCGACACCGTGAGACACGAGCTCGAGATGTATCAGCCGACGCTCGCAGCAAAGCCGCAGATCGTCGCCGCGAACAAGATCGACGCGTTGGACGATGAGAGCCGCGTGGAGGCGCTGGCGCGGCGGGCGGCCGCGCTGAAGCTGCCGTTTTTCAAAGTGTCCGGCGTGAGCGGCGCCGGCTTGCCCGAACTGCTCGAAGCCATGTGGCAGCGGCTGACCGCCGCGCGCCAGACCGCCGCATGAGCGACCGCGCGCCCCGGACCGGTATTCTCGGCGGGACATTCGATCCGATTCACTGCGGTCATCTCGACATCGGCGCCGCGGCGCAGCGCGCGGTCGGGCTCAGCCGACTCGTTCTGATTCCGTCGAGCACGCCGCCTCATCGAGAGCCGGCCGTCGCATCCGGCTACCACCGGTTTGCCATGGCGGCCATGGCTGTCGCCGGACAGCCGGGCTGGTCGGTGTCCGACCTCGAGCTCACGTCGAACGCGACGTCATACACGGCAACGACGTTGCAGAAACTGCTCGACGGCGGTTACGCGCCCGGTGATTTGTTTTTCGTCATCGGCGCTGATGCGTTCGCAGAGATCGCGACGTGGAGGGACTATCCTCGGATTCTGGACCGCGCCCACTTTGTCGTCGTATCCCGACCTGGCTGGCCGGTGCAGACGCTCCCGAAGCGTCTGCCGGAGCTCGCGCCGCGGATGCACCACGCCCCCATCGACACGGCGGGTCGCCCGCCGATGATCATTTTGATCGACGCGCCGACGGCTGACGTGTCATCAACTGCCATACGTGGCCGGCTGCTCGCGGGCGAATCGATCGCCGGCCTCGTCGACCCGCGCGTGCAGCAACACATTGAGCAGCACGGACTTTATTCCACGAAGATCACCGACTTCGGCGCCCCTCGTGCGCCGCAGGCTCCACCGGCAGGCAGGTTGCATGGTTAAGACGGACAAGCGACGCCAGCAGCATCCGTTTCCCCGACAGATAGAACTCGCGGTGCAGGCCGCCGACGACAAGAAGGCGGTCGATCTCACCGTCCTCGATTTGCGGAAGGCCGCGGGGTTCACCGATTACTTCGTCATCTGTTCAGGCACGAATCCGCGGCAGGTGCGGGCGATTGCCGATTCCGTCATGGAGTCGCTCGCGGCAGACGGCGCCAAGCCGGCGCATCTGGAAGGGTACGAACGATCCGAGTGGATCCTCCTCGACTACTTCGATTTCATCGTCCACATCTTTGCGCCGGAGACGCGCCTGTTTTACGGGCTGGAGCGGCTCTGGGGCAGTGCTGAACGCATCGAGGTCCCTCAGTAACGCGCTTGGCGCGGCAGCCGATGCGCTGCTCGCTGTGGTCTTCGCGCCCGCGTGCGCCGCGTGCGGCGCGTCGCTCGAGCATCCCTCCCGAGGTCCTGTCTGCGACGCGTGTTGGGCTGCGATCATCCCGATTACGCCGCCTGTGTGCGATCGCTGCGGGGATCCGCTCGCTACGTGGCGCGAAATCAGCGTGCCTCTCGAGCGGTGTCCACGGTGCCGCCGCAAGCCGCGCGATCTGGATCGCGCCCGGGCAATCGGCGAATACGACGGGGCGCTGCGCGCGATCGTCCATGCGCTCAAGTACGATGCCCGGCGGTCGCTCGCGCGGCCGCTCGCGGCGATGATGCGCGAGACCGCCTCGGATATTCTCATCGGAATCGACTGGGCCGTCGCCGTCCCGCTCCACCCGTCGCGGCGGCGGCACCGCGGCTTCAATCAGGCCGCGGATCTCGCCGGCCATTTACACGTTCCGGTATGCGCGGCCCTGAAGCGCACGCGCGCGACCGCGACCCAAACGGGGCTGCCGGCCGCGCAACGCCATCGGAACGTGCGTCACGCATTCGAGCTGACGCGCGCTGGGCGCGCTCTCGCGGGTGCAACCGTGCTGCTCGTCGACGATGTGAGCACCACGGGCGCGACGCTGGACGCGTGCGCGCGGGTGCTGAAGGCCGGCGGGATAAAAGAAGTGCGCGCGGTTACAGCAGCGCGAGTCGTGACGTCACCGCGTTGAACACGTCGTCGGCGATCGCGTCTTTCGTCCGCTCGCCATCGATCACAAGCCAGCGACCCGCCGCCGCCAGCCGCGCATAGCTTTCGCGGACGCGCGCCTGCATGGCGAGATCGCGCTCGTAGCGATCCCGATCGACCGCCTTACGCTGGACGGCAGTATCTGGAGCGATGTCGAGCATGATCGTGACCGACGCGGGCGGCAGGAATTTCTGCATGTCGACCAACCAGGCAGGGTCGAGCCCCTGGGCTTCGCCATAGGCGACGCTCGAGGCGGTGTACCGATCGCACACGAGAATCAGCGCGCCGTCGAGCCAGCGCTGCAGGTCGGCTTTTCGCTCGTATCGGTTCGCGATGTAAAGGAGCTGCATCACGTCGGGGCCGTACTCCCGCTCACCCTGGAGAGCCCGGGCGATCTCCTCGCCGATCGACGTGCCGTAGTCGGGAAACGACACGAGCCTCGACTTGCGGCCCTGCTGCTTCAGGCGATCGCGCAGCATCTCCGCCTGGGTCTGTTTCCCGCTCTGATCGAGCCCCTCGAACGCGATGATGTGACCCGGCATGTTATTTAAGATTGCTGATCTTCGTGATCTTTGTGGTTGATTGTTTCGTCGTGATTCATCGTCCTTCGCGGTTCATTGTTCCAATACCAACATGTCGTCGAGGCTTTGACGTCGCCTGATCAGCTTCCATTCCCCAGCGTCGACCAGAACTTCGGGCGGCAACGGACGACGATTGTAGTTGGAAGCCATCGCAGATCCATACGCACCGCAGTCGCGGATCGCCACGAGATCGCCGACTTCGAGCCGCGTCAACGTGCGGTCGCGACCGACGACGTCCGAGCTCTCGCAGACAGGGCCAACAATCTCGTACTGCCGCTCAACGGCGTCCCGCAGCACGACCGGTTCGATGCGATGGTACGCCCCGTACAGTGCCGGCCGCATCAGCTCGGTCATGCCTGCGTCGATCACCGCGAAGTCGCTGACCGCGTTGCGCGGCTTCAGATCGATCACGCGTGCGAGGAGCGTGCCGGCGGGGCCGGCGATCGCGCGACCGGGTTCGACGACAATCGGCAGCCCCGTCGGCCGCACGGCATCCACCAGCGCCGCGGCGTACTGCCGCATCGAGGGCACGTCCTCCGCGTCGTAGTTGATGCCGAGCCCGCCACCCAAATCGAGGTACTCGAGGGCGATCCCTTTCCCGCGGAGCTGGGTCGTCACCTCCGCGGCGAGCGCAGCGGCCCGAGCCAGCGGATCGATCGTCGTGATCTGTGATCCGACGTGCAGATGGATGGCGACGAGTGCCAGAGATGGTCGTGATCGCATCGCCGCGAACAGCTCGCGCGCGGTTTCCAGCGGAACACCGAACTTGTTGATCTTCAGCCCTGTCGAAATATGTGGGTGGCTCTTCGCGTCGATGTCGGGGTTCACGCGGATCGCAATCCGCACGACGCGCCCGAGCCGCGACGCGATCGCCTCGATGCGATCGATCTCCCCCGCCGATTCGGCATTGATGGCTTTGAGTCCCATCGGCACCGCGCATTCGAGCTCCGCCATCGTCTTGCCGACGCCCGTAAAGACGATGTCCCCTGGTGCGACGCCCGCCTTCTGCGCGAGCTCGATCTCATTCATCGAATTGGCGTCGACGGCGCTGCCGATGTCGCGCATCAGGCGGACGATCGCGAACGATGAATTCGCCTTGAGCGCGTAGTGCAGCCGATGGGGATAGCTGCCGAACGCCTCGTCGATGGCGGCGTAGCGTGCGCGAAGCGTCGCCGCGCTGTACACGTAAACCGGCGTGCCGACCGAATCGGCAATCACCGAGAGCGGAATATCGTCGCAGACCAGCTCGTGTGCGGAGCGGAAGAAGCCGGGCGGTTGAGCCAACGTGATACGCTATTCTACCCAATCCTTCATGGCGTTCGATTCATCGACCGCGCCTCCGTCCGGGGACATCGAGGCGCTGATCCAGCGCTGCCTCGGCGGCGATCAGGCGGCGTGGGAACAGATCGTCCGGACGTACTGGCGCAAAGTATTCAATGTGGCATACAAGTTCGTCGGCAAGCACGACGAAGCGGAAGATCTCGCCCAGGACATTTTTCTCAAGATCTTCAAGTCCCTCGACACATTCGATCGCCGGGCGAATTTCCAGACGTGGCTGATCAGCATCAGCCGGAATTTGTGTATCGATCACTACCGGAGCGTGCGCAAGGAGCGCGAAACGATCGACCGCGACGTCGACGCGAACGAGCTGATGCCGGTGTCGCACGAGGAGAGTCCTGCGGCGGCGCTCGAACAGCAGGACCGCGTCACGCTGCTGCGGCAGGCGCTCGCGGAGCTGCCCGACACGCTACGGACCGCGGTACTGATGCGCGACATCCAGGAGTGGTCCTATCAGGAGATCGCGGACAAGCTGCGGCTGCCCGAGGGGACGGTGAAGTCGCGGATCAATCGCGGCCGGACAGAACTGGCCCGGCAGATACGCAAGCTCCGCGGCGACGACTATAGTCCGAGCGGCACGGCACCCAAACGCACGGGAGCGCATTCATGAACGTGAAAACGGATCAGACCGGCGTCATTTCCATCGTCCGCGTCGGCGAGACGCGGCTGATGTATCCAATCCTCGGCGACTTCGCCTCGGCGGTCAGCGGGCTCATCGCCGCTGGAAAGCGCGAGATTCTCATCGACCTCACGCCGGTGACTTACGTCGACAGCGCCACGATCGGCTGCTTCATGGACCTGTATCGGCAGGTGCATGGCGCCGGCGGCCACCTGAAGCTCTCAGGCGTCCAGAAGCGCGTCGAGACCATGCTCACGATGACCGGCGCGCAGAACTTCATCGAAATACACGCCGACGAGCCGACTGCCGTCAAAAGCTTCGGGGTCTAGCATGCACACGATCAAGACGACGAGCGGCACGGAGATCACCCTCGACGGCGACCTGTTGTCGGTGATGGAAGCGCTGTATCGGGAAGTGACGGCCAAGCGCGAGCTCGAGCGCTCGTTCGAGGACATGGTGAAGGAGATCCACTACCTCATAGAGCAGATGGACGACGGCGAGCGGCGCACCTATCTTGCCGAGAGCCTGTTTCTCAACACGGTCAAGTACCGAGAACGACAAGCTCGAGGCGTACATGAAGAAACTCACGAAATAAACAGGTGTCGCTGAATTTTCTGGCCACGCGCTTCCAATGTTCGTGGCCCTGGTCGACGCTCGTCATGTTGTGCGACGGCCGCGTCGTCTGCGGCTGCGCCGATCCCTACGGCCGGCGCGTCCTCGGCGACGCGCGGCAGGCGGCAATCCACGACATCTGGACCGGCCCGACGCTCGCGGCGCTGCGTCACGATCTGAACGGCGGCGGCTCCAGATTCTGCGGCGACTGCCCGCTGAAGCTCCCGTTGACGAAAACGGACGCGCCAGTCGAGCGCGACGAGAACGTGGGCGGCCTGCCCTCGCGGATGTACATCGAGTGCACCGCGGCCTGCAATATCTCCTGCACTGACGCATGCTGCGCGCCGGAAACCGGCATCACACGCACGCGACAGAGCGGGATGCTCGACTTCGACCTGTTCACGCGCGTGATCGACGAAGTGGGCCCGGCTCTGGCCCGGATCGATTTCTTCAATTACGGCGAAGCCTTTCTGCACAAGCGCGCGGTCGAGATGTGCGAGTACATCAAGTCGCGGTTCCCGGCCATTTATCTGTATACGAGCACGAATGGGCTGGCGCTCACCGAAGCGCAGGCACGACGGCTGGTGCACTCCGGGATCGACGAGGTCACGTTCTCGATCGATGGCGCGACGCCTCAAAGCTACGTGAAATATCGTCAGCGCGGCGACTTCTCGAAGGCGATCGCGAACCTGCGCGCGATGGCGGACGAAAAGCGGCGGAGCGGCCGCGATCTGCCCTTCCTGAACTGGCGCTACATTCTGTTCACCTGGAACGACAGCGATGCGGAGATGCGAGAAGCGCGCCGTCTGGCGGACGATATCGGCGTGGATCGACTGTGCTGGGAACTCACGGATCATCCGGAGAACGCGTATTCGCGGCGGTTCGTTCCGGGGTCGGACGCGCTCGAGCGCATCCGCCGTGAAATCTGGGACGACAACAATCTCGGCAACGCAATTCCCGGCGCAACGCCGCGCGCGCGCATCGATATTCGCACGCTGATCCCGGCTGCTCCGCTCCTCGGCCGCGCCGGACGCCGGATGCGCGTGAAAGCCCGTGTGCGGAATCTTTCGACGCGTGCGTTTCCCTCCCAGGCCACCTATGGTCGCCGGCTCGTTCGGCTCGGTGCGCAGTTGTGCGACGGCGACGGCGAGGTCATCGAGCGCGATTTCGCCCGCGCGTGGCTGCCCCATGCGCTCGCGCCGGGCGATGTCACCGACGTCGCGATCGAGGTGCCGGCGCCGGAACGGCCCGGCCGCTATCGATTGAAATTTGATCTGGTCAGCGAGGGAATCGACTGGTTCGAGCGGTGCGGATCGCCAACGACGACCCGCACCCTGCGCGTGTGGTAACCACACAGCCGCCACCTGGCGGTCTACATTCCTTTTGTGAAGACCGTTTTCCGCGTGTTGCCGTTGAATGACGTCTCCACCGTCATTTCTTTGCCGTCTGCGCTGAGGCTGCGGGTTTCGGTCGACGTCACGGTGTTTCCGCCGATGTCGCGCGTCGTATCGATGACGAGCTTGGCGCCGTCCCAGTGGGCTTTGGATTTCGCTTCCGTCATGCCGCCGCGTCCCTGCAGCTGATTCACGCTTTCCGACCCATCCAGCTTGTACGTCGCCTGGCCGATGACGATCTCGCTGGCGGTCTGCTTGATCGTGACGGGGCCCTGAGGACCTCTGCCGCCGCGCCCGCCTGGCGCGTCACTCTTCGTCGCATCGAGCGTCCACGTCCCCGACAAGTCGGTTTTCGTCTGCGCCCGGGCGCTGAAAGGAAGAACAACCGCCGCCGCGAACGCGATCAGAACAAGACGTTTCATCTCGAATCCTCCGCGGTGAGCGTATCAGAGGAACCGCGTCCGGCGGCAACGATCGAGGCTGTTATCGATTCGTCACACTTCGGCGGATCGTCGAAGTGGTCAGTTCGCCAGGCGGGGAGCGGCGCCTTTGACCGGCAGCGGCACGCCGAGCGGTGAGGTACCCTCCACGGGTGCCTCCACGAGACGCCACGCCTGCGTCTCCTCGAGGATCTTGGCTGCGAACGCCGTGTGGAGCGCGTGCCCGGCGCGATGCGCGACCAGATGCCCGATCACCGGATACCCGACAAGCGCCAGGTCGCCGACCGCGTCGAGAATTTTGTGTCGGACGAATTCGTCCTCGAACCGCAGGGCGTTGTTGAGCACGCCGGTCTCGCCGAGCACAATCGCGTTCTCGAGCGAGCCGCCGAGCGCCAGGCCGTTCTGCCGCAGCATCTCGACGTCTTTCAGAAACGTGAACGTACGCGCCGGCGCGACTTCTTCGACGAACGATTCTTCGGTGATCCGCAGCGTGCGCGACTGATGGCGAAGGAGCGGGTGGTCGTAGCTGATGCTGTATGTGACCTTGAAATGATCCGACGGATACAGCGCGATTCGCTTGTCGCCGCGCGAGATGGCAATCGGCCGGACGATCTTGAGGTACTTGCGCGCGGCCTGCAGCCGTTTCACGCCGGCTTCCTGGATCAGGTAGATGAATGGCGCAGCGCTGCCGTCCATGATCGGCACTTCGGGCGAATTCAGCTCGACGATGACGTTGTCGACGCTCATGCTGACAAGCGCCGCGAGCAGGTGCTCGACCGTTTCTACCGACACTTCGTTGCGCGCGAGACCCGTGGCGAGCTGGATCCCGGCCAGGTTTCTCACGTCGGCCGGCACCTCCAGATCACCGAGATCAGTGCGCCGAAATCGGATACCGAAATCAGCGGGAGCCGGTTTGAGTGTGAGATTGACCTTGTTGCCGGAGTGAAGCCCGATTCCGACGCAGGAAATTTGCCGACGTAACGTGCGCTGTGCGTCCATTAGCCTCTTGGGAGAGCAGGGACGATCACAGGAGAACTCAGCAAAGATAATGCCCGTCGCCACCGAAACAGGGCCATCCCGCTAAGGTCTTTACTCGACAGTAATTTGGACGAAATCGGCACGTTGCGATTCGGTCGCCGGAAGCGCCTTTTGTGGTTTCTTCACCACATGGTCAGGCGCTCAAGTTGTGGTGATACTACCACAACTGGTCAGACCGCCTCCGATCGAATGACAGATCTGCTCTCTTGTGAGAACAGATCGGCCAGAAACTGACCCGTGGCCGACTGAGGACGCGTCGCGAGCTCCTCTGGACTTCCAGCGCCGACGATGCGCCCGCCACCCACGCCGCCTTCGGGCCCGAGATCAATAACGTAATCGGCCGACTTGATGACATCCAGGTTGTGTTCGATGACGACGATCGTGTTGCCCTGATCAACAAGCTTGTTCAAGACGTCGAGAAGCTTGTGCGTATCTTCGAAGTGCAGGCCGGTCGTCGGCTCGTCGAGGATGTAGAGCGTGCGACCCGTACCGCGCTTCGAAAGCTCCTTGGCGAGCTTCACCCGCTGCGCCTCTCCCCCCGACAACGTCGTCGCCGACTGTCCCAGCTCGATGTAGCCAAGCCCGACGTCCTGCAGGGTCCTGAGCTTGTTCGCAATCGCCGGAAAATTCTCGAGCAGGGGTAAGGCCTGATCGACGGTCAGGTCCAGCACCTCGGCGATTGATTTGCCCCGATACTTGATCTCGAGCGTCTCTCGGTTATAGCGCTGCCCTTTGCACTGCTCGCACGTGACGTACACGTCCGGAAGGAAGTGCATCTCGATCGCGATCACGCCGTCGCCCTGACACGCTTCGCAGCGCCCGCCTTTCACGTTGAAGGAAAAACGGCCAGCTCTGAAGCCGCGCGATTTCGCGTCAGGCATCATCGCGAACAGGTCGCGGATGAACGTGAATAGGCCGGTATAGGTGGCCGGGTTCGAGCGGGGCGTCCGGCCGATGGGCGACTGGTCGATCTCGATGACTTTGTCGATTAACCCGATGCCGTCGATCTTGTCGTGGGAACCTGGCTCGTCGCCGGCCTTGTATAACGTTCGCGCCAGCGACTTGTACAGGATGTCGTTGACGAGCGTCGACTTGCCTGATCCGCTCACGCCGGTGACCGCCGTCAGCACGCCGAGCGGGATCGCGACATCGATATTTTTCAGATTGTTCGCGCGGGCGCCGCGGATCACCAGCTCGCCTTTGAGCGACGGCCGCCGCGCCTTCGGCGTTTGGATAGCTCGCGCGCCCGTGAGATAGGCGCCGGTCAGCGAGCTGCCGTACGGCGCTGCGTCCTTCACCGCTCGGCCATCGTCGTTGCCACTGGACACGCGCAACAACTGCTCCGGCGTTCCCTGAAAGATGCGGTGGCCGCCGAGATCACCGGCGCCAGGGCCGAGATCGATGACGTAATCGGCCGTACGGATTGTTTCCTCGTCGTGCTCGACGACGATCACCGTGTTGCCGAGATCGCGCAGGCGTGAGAGGGTCGCGAGCAGCTTCCGATTATCGCGCTGGTGCAAACCGATCGACGGTTCGTCGAGCACATAAAGGACGCCCGTGAGGTTTGCGCCAATTTGCGTGGCAAGCCGGATCCGCTGCCCTTCTCCGCCGGACAGTGTTGCCGCGCTGCGGCCGAGCGTCAGGTAGCCGACACCCACGTCGTTCAAGAACCTCAGCCGCTCCTGAATTTCCTTCAGAATGCGCTCAGCGATGATCGCTTCGCGGTCGGTCAGGTAAAGCGATTCGAAGAGTTCGAGGGCTTCGGCGATCGGCAGACCGACGTAATCCGAAATCGTGCGCCCCTTGACCTTCACCGAAAGGCTCTGCACCTTCAGCCGCTGCCCCTGACATGTCGCGCACGGGCGCAGCGATCGATACGGTTCGAGCTCTTCCTGCTCCGCCCAGCTGCCTTCGTTGTAGCGCCGGCGGAAATTGGGCAGCAGTCCTTCGAATCTCGCCTCGCGCGGTCCGCCGGCCCTTCCACTTCCGAAAAATACGAGCTCACGCGCTTTGCGCGGCAGGCGGCCGAATGGCACGGTCAAGTCGACGGCGAAATCGCCTGATAACTGGTGCAGCGCTTCCCGCACGAGTTTCTTGTCGCCTTTGGCCCAGGGCTCGATCGCACCGCCGGCGAGCGTCTTCGATTCGTCCGGCACGATGCGCTGCGGGTCGAAGTCGATCATCGAGCCGAGCCCCTGGCACTCCGGGCACGCGCCGTGCGGCGAATTGAACGAAAAAGCCCGCGGCGTCATCTCCGGCATGCTCAAGCCACAGTCGACGCACGCCAACCGCCTGGAGAACAGCCGATCGCCTCCTTCGTACGAATTGACGACGACGATGTCCTCGGCGAGATTGAGGGCCGCATCCACCGATTCGGTGAGACGCCGTTCGACGCCGCCGCGGATGATGACGCGATCGACGACGAGCTCAATCGTGTGGTTGCGCCGGCGATCGAGCTTGATGTCCTCTTCGAGCGAGCGGAACTGTCCGTCGATACGAGCCTTCGTGTAGCCCTTCTGCTTCAGCGCGGCGAGTTCTTTCTTGAACTCACCCTTTCGGCCCCGCACGATCGGCGCGAGGACGTTGATGCGCTCGTCCATCGGGTACAGCATCACCATGTCGACGATGCGTTCGAGCGACTGGCTGGTGATTTCCTTACCGCAGTTGGAGCAGTGCGGCACGCCGATGTTGGCGAAGAGGAGCCGGAGATAGTCGTATATCTCGGTAACCGTCCCCACCGTCGACCGCGGATTCGAGCCCGTCGTCTTCTGCTCGATCGAAATCGCGGGAGACAGGCCGTCGATCAGATCGACATCGGGCTTTTCCATCTGTTCGAGGAACTGGCGCGCGTACGCGGACAGCGACTCCACGTATCGCCGCTGGCCTTCGGCGTAGATGGTATCGAAGGCGAGCGAAGACTTGCCGGACCCAGACAGACCTGTGATCACCACGAGCTTATGGCGTGGGATGTCGACGTCGATGTTCTTCAGGTTGTGAACCCGTGCACCGCGCACGGAAATCCAGTCATGCATGAGCAACCGCGACCTGTCCCGAATTTCCGGAACAATTAATCTTCGATCGTAGCATGCCGCACTCATCAAGCTCAGCATATCGGCCGAGATATCGCGGTCGCCGGCTCGCTAAATGACTCCAGCGCGGCGGAGCGCCTCGCGGCGTGCCGCGTCGAAACCGGCCGCGTCGAGCACCGCGTCCGTGTCGGCACCGAGAGGCGGCCCCGGCCGAAAGGCGCGCCGCGCCTCCGATAAGAGAGCGCTGCCCGCAGCGGCCGGGGCGACTCGCGTGAGGCACGCGTCCACGCCGGAGAAATCCGACAACCAGTCGTCAGCGGTTCGCGTCCGCATCACGCGACGAATTTCGGCGAGGACGCGCTCGCCTTCGGTGCCCGCTGTTTGATGCAACGGGATGAGATCGGCGCGGTCGATTTTCTCGCAGAATGCCCGCCAGAATTTGGGCTCGAGCGCGCCGAGCGCGAGCCATTCGTGGTCCGCGGTCTCGTAAAGCGTGTAGCACGCGCTCTGCAGTTCGGCGGTGGTCGGAAAAATCGACCAGCCGCGGGCTGCGCCGCCGATCGACACATCCACGGCGGAGCCGGTGCCGGTCTGCTGTCGCTCGAGAAGCGCGGCCAGGATCGCGACGGCTGCGTGCATCGCGGCGCTGATATCCGCTACGAGCGGACCCGGCGGCAAAGGCGGCCGAAGCAGTCCCGCGAGCGCCTGGTAGTTGATGTCGTGCGCCGCAACTTCGGCCAGCGGTCCGGATTGCCCGAAGCCGCTGATCGACAAGCAAACGAGCCGGGGATGCTTCGCACGGAGCGTTTCGGCGTCCACGCCAAGTCTGCGCGCCGTGGATGGGCGGAAGTTGTCGATCGCCACATCGCCGGTTGCGGCGAGCGCGTCGAGCACGGGCCGCGATTCGGGCGCGCGGAGATTCAACGTGACGCTTCGTTTGTCCCGATTCAGCAGGTCGAAATACGGCCGGTCGTCGGAGGTTCGCAGCGTCCGCATGCCGTCACCTCCGCGCGGGTCTTCGATCTTGACCACCTCGGCGCCGAGATCGGCAAGGATCAGCGTCGCATAGGCGCCCGGCAGGAGGCGCGTGAAGTCGAGAATGCGAACGCCTTTGAGCGGACTAGGCACGCGCGGCGGACGTCCCGCGGAGGCGACTGTGCTTGAAGCCGTAAGCAAAATACAGCACGAGGCCGATCACGAGCCACCAGCCGAACCGGCGCCACGCAACATCGGGCAAGCCCTTCATGATGAACAGGCAGCCCGCGGCCGAGAGCACGCACACCGGCCAGACGAACGGCACTTTGAAAGGCCGCGGTCGCTCGGGCTCCTTGTAGCGCAGCACGAGCACGCCGAGGCTCACGAGGATGAACGCGAACAGCGTTCCGATGTTCGTCAGGTCGTAGGTCTCGCCTGCGTCGCCGATGAGCGACCACCCCGCCACGAACACCCCTGTAAACAACGTCGTCGCCCAGGGAATATGCGTGCGCGGATGAATCTTGGCGGCCCACTGCGGCAGCAGCCCGTCGCGTGCCATCGCGAAGAATATCCGGGGCTGCCCGTACTGGAACACGAGAAGCACGGCGGACATCGACACGGCGGCGCCGAGCGCCACCACCCATCCGACTCTGTTGAAGCCGGCCAGCTGGAGCGCACGCGCGAGCGGGTCCGCAACAGCAAGCTCTCGATACGGCACCATGCCCGTCAGCACCGCGCCGACGATGACGTAAATCAACGTGCAGATGGCGAGGCCGCCGAGAATGCCGATCGGCAGATTACGCTGCGGGTTTTTTGTTTCTTCGGCGGCGGTTGAGATCGCGTCGAAGCCGATGTACGCAAAAAACACAATCGCGGCACCCTGATGAATGCCGGTGAACCCGTTCGGCGCGAACGGATGGTAGTTGGCGGCGTGCAAGTGCGTCGCGCCTACGGCGATGAAGAGCGTGAGGGCCATCAGCTTGATGACGACCATGATGTTGTTCGCCGTGGCGCTTTCGCGCGCGCCGCGAAGCAGCAGCCACGTGATCACCATGACGATCGCGAAAGCAGGCAGATGGACGAGGATCGGGATCCCGGCGATGTGCGGCGCGGAGTTCAGCAGTCCATGGATCTGCGGATCCGAGCTGAGAAGGGCGGTGCGATACCCGGTGCTCAGCCAGTCTGGAAGCGAGACGCCGACTCCCGAGATCAGCGTCTTGAAATAATCACCCCACGAGATGGCGACCGCGACGTTGCCGACCGCGTATTCGAGGATCAGATCCCAGCCGATGATCCACGCGACGAGCTCGCCAAGCGTCGCGTATGAGTACGCGTACGCGCTGCCGGCCTGCGGGATCATCGACGCCAGCTCCGCGTAGCACAACCCCGCCAGCGCACAGGCGCCGCCGAGCAGGATGAATGAAAACACGAGCGCCGGACCCGCGCCGCTTCGGATCACCTCGCCGTTTGGACCGATCTGCCCGGCGGCCGCGGTACCGATCGCGCCGAATATGCCGGCGCCGATCACCGCGCCGATCGCCAGCATGATGAGATCGCCGGCGCCGAGCGACCGCTGCAGCCCGTGCTCCGTGTCGATCACCATGGCGGCGATCGGTTTGCGTTGAAAAAGCTGCAGCATCGGTGTCGGGGATTCTACTGCATGGGCGGGTTCGGGCCGGCCAGACGGTACGCCGTGTCGTTCGAGCACACCACGACGGCGCCTCGCGGATCGAACGCGACGCCGACAAGCCCGGGACCGGCGAGCACCAGCTCCGGCGGCCCGCTCTTGCCGACGCGGTACAGGCCGCTGTTCCCGGCGAGCGCGTCGACGACGAAGAGCGCGCCGCTGGCGTCGAAGGCAAGACCCTGCGGACGCCCGAAACCGGTGTACGCGGCGTTCACCGTGCCGTCGCGATCGATCCGATAGATCGCGTCGTACGATGACAGGGTCGGCGCCGTCGCATACAGCGTGCGATCGGGCCCCACCGCGAGATGAAACGCTGCGACGCTCGGCGGCAGCGTGGCGAAGGTCCTCGCATGTCCAGTTCGATCGACCTTGAAGATCGTCCCCGAGCGATCGCCGACGTACAGCGTCCCGTCCGCATCGAAGGTCAGCCCGCACGCAACGCCGAGGTCGGTGGCAAACGGCTCCGCGGAGCCGTCCGGCGCAAGTCGATAGACATTCCCCTCGAAGCGGCTCGAAACGTACATCGTGCCGTCGCGATCGATCGCGATCGACGTCGGGTTCACGATGCCGGACGAAAACGTCTCGCGCGTGCCGTTCGGGCGAACGCGAAAGATCGAGACCGGCACCTGTTGCCCGCGTGTACCGCTGTAGGTGACGTAGAGATTGCCGTCGCGATCGAACACCGGACTGTCGACCTGATGGAGGCCGGTCGCAAACGGGACGGCGAGCGTGACGAACGCCGTTTCACCAGGCACGCCTTCGATTCGCACCGGCACACGGGTGCCCTCGCCGATGCCCTCGGGAATGACGACGCCGATCCGGGTGGGCGACGCGTAGACGACGCGCGCTGGCTGATCGCCGATGCGGACGTCGGGCAGCTCGGGCCGATCGGTTGGAAACTCGCTGCCTTCGAGAGTGATGCGGCCGCCTTCGATTGCCCACAGCGGGTGAATGGCGGCGACGCGCGGCGGCATTTAAGTATCGTCGAGCTCGGCGTTCCAGTAGAGATAGTCGCGCCAGCTTTCGGGAGCGTTTCGAAGACCGACCGTGATGCGGATGGCGGGCGCCGACTCGGGCCGCCTGGGCGCGCGGAGGAGATGCATGCCCGCTTCGTGCGGCGTGCGGCCGCCTTTCCGGCGATTGCACGTGACGCAGCAGCTGACGATGTTTTCCCAGTCCTTTCGGCCGCCCTGGGCGACCGGCACGACATGATCGAACGTCAGTTCACTTGTGGGAAAATTGTCGCCGCAGTACTGGCAACGGTGGTCGTCGCGCGCGTAGATGTTGGCGCGGGAGAACGGCACGTAGTCGAACCGGCGCTTGATTTTGATGTAGCGCAGCAGCCGGATGACCGACGGCAGCTTGAAGCTGATGGAAACCGCCCGGATCTCGCGGTCGTACACGGAGATGACCTCGACCTTGCCCTGGCACCAAAGCGTGACCGCTTTCTGCCAGTTGACGATCTTGAGAGGCTCATACGACGCGTTCAGAAGTAGCGTCTGTTCCATGTACGATTCAGGATGCGTCGATCCGACGTCGTTCGAATTTTGCCCGACCGCTGCCGAGGTGTCAAGCGACCGGCGCCGTAAACACCATGGAAACTGGCGGTTAGCGGCTCTGTGATGGCGTCCATCTACCGCCGATAGGCATCATGATGTTCCAGAAGACGATCGGCATCGTTGCCGTTGCCTGGCCGCGCTGGCGGCTGGTTGCGCCTCGACGGGGGCAGTGCCAAAACCGTTCCCCGGAGCGCCCATCGTCAAGAGTGATCGCCCCACGCCGGTACCGTCAGGCTCACCGGCGGCATTCGACAACTACGCCCTCACCAGCACAGCCTTGTCGTTTCGCGGCGCACCATATCGCAATGGCGGCGATGATCCCGGGGGCTTCGACTGCAGCGGCTTTACGCAGTTTGTGTACGGAAAGTACGGGATCAGACTGCCCCGCGCGGTGAAGGATCAGTTCCAAGTGGGCAAATCGGTGAAGCCGGACGAGGTCGCGCCGGGCGATCTGCTGTTCTTCGCGACCACCGACGCCGGCGCGTCGCACGTCGGGATCGCGGTGGGCGGCGACGAGTTCATCCACGCGCCGAGCTCTAAGGGCGTCGTGCGTGTCGAGCGACTGAGTCAGTCGGTACTGGTCGCGGCGGTTCATCGGCGCGCGCCGCGTCGACTGATCAGGCGGCGCGGAACGCGCCCTTTCGCACGAGACGTCGCGACGTGTCCTTCAGGAACTGCCGCACGTGCAGATCGTCCTCCGAGTAGCGGGTCGGAGTCTGCAGCGCGCGGAGCGGCTCCACCGCCACGCCTTCGCCATCCGCATCGCATGGCAGCTGATCGACAAGCCGTTCGATGTACCGCTGCGGGTACGAGGGGAACGTCCGGAAACTCGTGCCGACGACGCCGTCGTGGCGCGCGTCGAGCGTGTCGAAATCGTGCCGCAGGAATTCGTAGATGTCGGGGTTCGGCTTCGTCGCGAGGTACGTTTCGACCATGGCCGCCACTTCTTCGAAGAAACGATGGCCGTGGCAATGCGCGGAGTAGGTGCCGTCCTCGCGCTCAATCCGTCGGATGCCGCTCTGCTGGGGATCGATGTGATAGAGCTCGTGGATCACGGTGTCGAGCTTTGCCATCCACGGCTCCCCGCCAGGATAGAAGCGTTCCTTCTTCGATCGGCCGAGTGACTGATCGCAGAAACGCGGCAGCGCGAACGACACCATGTAATTCACGCGACGCCTTCCGAGCGTCACGATCGGCGACTTGGTGACAAACCATTCCGACCGGCGCGTGATGCGGCCGCTCGCGCGATCGCGCCAGAAGTAATAACCGGGCTCGCTGGGCGGCAGGCTGAGGCAGTGGCAGGTGGCGAAGGCGCCTTCAGCGCTCGATCGGCCAGACCGCGCAAAGACGAGAAGACTGCCAACGTCGATGAAGGAGAGCGTCGGCACGCGAGTGACGACATCCTGCATCAACAGCGTCAGGCGTTCGGTGTAGTTGATCATCGTACGACAGCGCCACTACCGATCGTCCGCGACGCGCACACGTCGAAATCGTCCGCCGGGGGAGGAGCCGGAACGGGACAATGACGCGGTCGGATTTGCTGTGATGAACGGGAGCCGAAAGCAGTGTGACTATAGCGACGGCTCCGCGTGGGTGTCAAGCTGAACGGAGCCTTTTTGTTCACGATTTTTCACGAATTACGCTGGCGACTTCGGGCGGCGGCTGCACCGCGCCCATCCGTTTGAGGATGAGCTGCTGCCGGCGAATCAATCGCGCGCTCGGCCGGCCGGCGTTGAGCACGCGCGGGTTCACGATCGCAGCTGCCAGGAGCGCCGATTCCGGCGCGTCGAGCGACGCGGCCGACGTATGGAAGTACATGCGCGCCGCGGCGTCGGCGCCGTACACGCCGTCGCCCCACTCGATCACGTTCAGATAGAGCTCGAGAATCCGCGCCTTCTTGAGCTCCGCTTCGAGCCGCCGCGCGATGATCAGCTCGCGCAGCTTGCGCAGCGGATTCTTCGACGGCGAGAGATACAGGTTCTTCGCGAGCTGTTGCGTAATCGTGCTGCCGCCGCGAAAGAACCGCCCGCGCGCCCAGTCGGCTTCGAGCGACTCTTCGAGCTGCCCGAGATCGACGCCTTCGTGCTGCCAGAACGCATCGTCCTCAGCGACAAGAACGGCGCGTTTCAGCTCGGGCGCGATTCGCGAGTACGGCACCCAGTGCTGAACGCGCCTGGGCGTCACGCCTTTCGCGCGCGCCTCCTGCTCGCGCAAATCCATGAAGGCGGTGGTGGACGGATTTGTGACGGCGAGCGGCCTCACATCCGGCAGCGTGAGATAGGCGTACGCGCACAACGCGAAGGCGAGAGCGCCCGAGCCGGCGGCGGTGCGGCCGATGGCCCGCGTCATCCGACGACTCTCTTCGGCACGCCCGTGTTATCGGCAGGTTCTTCGATTCACCCAAGCATCAGCGGGTCAGATGTGCCCGACGGCGCGCCCTTGTTTCGCCAGCGCCTGTTCGAGCGCCCCGAGGAACAGCACGATGAGCCGGGGCGCGGAGCTGGCACCCATCAGCCCGACGCGCCATATCTTGCCGGCCAGCGGCCCGAGCCCCGAACCGATTTCGATGTTGAATTCGTCGAGCAAGTGTTTACGAACGGCCGCATCGTCGACGCCCTCCGGAATGCGAACCGCGTTCAACGTCCACAGCCGCTCGCCTTCGCGCGGGAGCACCGTCAGGTCCATGCCGGCGAGGCCGGCGATCAGCGCCTTGTGATTGCGTTCATGGCGCGCCCACCGAGCGTCGAGCCCCTCTTCTTCAACAATCGCGAGCGCCTCATACAACGCGTACACCAGCGTGGACGACATCGTGTGGTGATACTTGCGGCGCACCCAATAATCTTCGAGCAGCGCGAGATCCAGATAGAAGCTGCGGCACGGCACGCGCCGTTCCAGCGCCCGCGGACCAAAAACAACAGGCGCGAGACCCGAGGGCCCGCCGAGACACTTCTGCGTGCAGCTGTAACACGCGTCGACGCCCCACGCGCCGACGTCGAGCGGATGGCCGCCGAACGACGTCACGGCATCGACGATCGTCAGCGCGTCGTGCTCGCGCGCGATTGCCGCCAGTTTCTCGATGTCGTTGAGGACGCCTGTCGACGTCTCCGCATGCACCATGGCGACGATGTCTGCCGCCGTCGACTGCAGCGTTTTGCGCAGCGTTTCGGGCGGACAGGCTTTCCCCCACTCGACATCGATGCGCGTGACCGCGGCGCCGTAGCGTTCGCACATTTGCGCGAGGCGGTCGCCGAAGTAGCCGGTGACGATCACGACCGCGCGAGTGCCGGGCTTCACGAGATTCGCGATCGTCGTCTCCATGCCCGCCGTGCCGGTGCCCGACACCGCAAACGCGAACGAACCGGGCAGCGCGCGGAACATTCGCGTCAAACGCTCGCGGATGTCGTCGAGCAGACGCAGCATCAGCGGATCGAGATGGCTGATCGTGGGCGCCGCCATCGCGCGCATGACGCGCGGCGAGGTCAGGCTCGGGCCGGGACCGAGAAGGATGCGATCGTTGGCTGGCAGCAGGCTCACGCGGGAATCTCCTCGAGTTGCGCCAGCGCGCCCGCAAGCAGCGCAATCGCGTCCTCGGGCACAGCCGCCAGCGGCGGACGAGGAATACCGAGGTCGTAGCCGGCGATCTTCAATGCCGCCTTGAGCCCAGGCACGCCGTAAGTCGGCCCGAGGAGGCGCGCGAGCGGAATCAGTCGTCGTTGCAGCGCGCGCGCATCGTCGTGGCGACCGGCTCGCGTGAGATCGTAGCAGACGCATGCACGATTCCGGCACCACGCACGCCGGCGCGAGAATTCCGCCGACCGCGCCGACGCACAACGCAGCGTAGAACGTGCTCGTCGTGCCCGCGAGCACGGCGAAGCCGTCGGGGGTGGACGATACGAGATCGGCGATCTGGGCAACGTCGCCGCCCGACTCTTTCATGCCGATGATGTTCGGGTGGGCAGCGAGCTGCGCGACGGTTGCCGGCAGCAGGTTGACGCCGGTGAGCGCGGTGAAATTGTACAAGAGGACCGGCACCGGCGACGCGTCGGCGACCGCCGTGTAGTGGCGGAAGAACGCATCGTGCGTCATCTGTGACTTGAAAAATCCAGGCGTTCGCACGAGCACCGCGTCGGCGCCGAGTTCAGCCGCGCGCTTCGACGCGCGAATCGCGCCGTCGGTGGATTCACGGCCGGTGCCCACAATTAAAGGACGGTCCGCCGGCACCACTTCGCCGAGCGGCCACGACGACACGATCGGATTCCTCGTCGGTCAACAACACGGCTTCGCCGTTCGAACCGAGCACCACGAAACCGGTGATCGGCCGCGTCAGCCAGCGGGCAAACGCGGCGGCAATCCGTGCGGAATCAACGCGGTTCGCATCGTCGAACGGGGTCGGGATGGGAGCAAAAACGCCGTGCAGGTTCATCCGAAAGATTGTACGCCACGTGCGGCATCCTTCCGCTGGCTCTGGAGCAACAGATTCAAGCCGAGCACCACGAGAAACATGGCCGCGGCAGGGCTCAGGAGCCATGGAAAATCGGCGAACGCGCGCACGTTCGATGCCTCGTGGAGCATCGTGCCCCAGCTGGCGACCGGCTCTGGAAATCCGAGCCCGACGTATGACAGCGTGGCTTCGGCGACGATGAAGCCGGGAACGAGCATGGTGATCTGCACGGCGATGAAACCACCCGTCGCCGGAAGCAGATGCCGGCCGAGCATTCGCCAGTGGTCGGCTCCGAGCGATACAGCGGCGAGCGCGTAGTCGAGCTTCAGTTCGCTGCGGACAATCGCCCGCACGCCACGTGCGATGAATGGCGCGCCGAGGACGGCGAAGATCGTTGCCAGGATCGCGAATACCGTGCGCGCCGACAACACGATTGGGAGCACGGATCGCAGACCGAGTGCCACGTACATCGCGGGAAGAACCAGTACGAAGTCGGACGCGCGCATGAGCAGATCGTCGGTCGGCCCGCCAATGTACCCCGCCACCCCGCCGATCGTCGCACCGAGCAACACCGCGCCGAACGCCGCCAGCAGGGCGAGCGCGAGCGATGTCCGTGCGCCGAAGAGCAACCGGCTGAACACGTCGCGACCGAAGCTGTCGGCGCCAAGAAGAAGGAGCGGCTGTGCCGCATCGTCTGACGACGTCACGAGCCGCCCCGCGCGAAACCAGAGGAGCGGTACCCGCGTCCGGCGGTTTTCCTCGTACCGCTGCTCGAGCTGATCGATCAAGGTCCAGGAATAGATAAACGGCGCGTGGACCGAGCCCGCGTCGTCGATCACATGCGGACGCGTCGGCGGCGCGTTCAGGAGATGCGGGAGACGTTCGTCCACGGCATGTGGAGCGGCGACGGGCGCGAGCAGCGCGGCGGCGCAGGCGGCGATCACCAGAATCCACCCCGTAGTACGCATATCTATGCCGCTACCGTTCCATTGCCCGAGGATCAACTGCCGCCAGCATCGCGTCCGACAGCAGCGTGCCCGCGGCGAGGAAGACGGATCCGATGGCCGCGCAGCCGGCGACGAGGTACACGTCGCGCGCAACGAGCGCATCCAGCATCAGCCGCCCGAGGCCCGGCCACGACGTCATGATCTCGACGGCGAACGACCCGCTGAGCAGCGTGCCGACCACAAGGCCGTAAACGGAAGCAATCGGCCGCAACGCCGCCTTCAACGCGTCGCGCCAGATGACGCGAGAACGCGGCACGCCGCGCGCCAGCGTCGCAAGGACGAACGGCTGCCCGATGGTTTCGGCGATCGCCTGTGACTGCAGCCGCTCGAACATCGCCGCAAGGGGCATCGCCAGCGCAGTGGCGGGCACGATGAGGTGCCGGAGGAGGTCGAGCGTCAAACCGCCTGGCGCGCCAGCCGAGCGCATCCCGCCAATCGGCAGCCATCCTGTCCTCGCCGCGAGAAACACGAGAAACAGCGATGTGAGCAGCGGCGGCATCGACAGGAGCACGATGGACAGCGCGCGAATCGTCCCGGCCACCGCGCCGTGCCTTCGCGAGCCGCTCACGATGCCGAGCGGAATGCCGACGAACGTCGCCAGCAGAAGAGCGCTCGCAGCGAGAAGCGCTGTGTTGGCGGCGCGTTCAGGAATGAGCTCGCCGACAGGCCGGTCGTTCGCCATCGAGCGGCCGAAATCGAAACGCGCTGCATGCGAGAGCCAGTCGCCGTACTGCGCGAACACCGAACGGTCGAGGCCGTATCGCGCCCGCGCCTGCGCGAGAGCGTCGGGATGCGCGCCCGGCCCGAGCGCCTCGGTGACGTAGTCGCCCGGCGCGACTCGGGCAAGGATCATCGCGGACGAGGAGACGGCGAACACGAGGAAGAGCGCAAACAGCAGGCGTCGCGCGAGGTAGGCCGTCACCGCGCGGCAGCGACGGCGAGCGTGTCGGCCGCCCACAGGAGCTGCGGCCGGAGAAGCGCCGGCGTCGCGTTGGACACGCGCGAGGACATCGCGACGAACACGCGCGGCGCAGCGAAATACACGACAGGTTCGTGCTCGGCGAACACGCGCTGCACGTCATCGAACAGCTGCTTGCGACGGCCATCGTCGGTCGAAGCAATCTGTTTCGCCATGAGAGCGTCGATTTCTTTTTCCCACGGTGTCGCCGGGCTCTTCTGGCCGATGTTCCAGAAATGCGCCGACCCGGAGCTGAACCAGAAATCGGGGTTGATGGCCGGGTCCGTATCGGTTCGCGCGACCGAAAAATAGATCGCGTCGTAATTGGTACCCGAGAGGAAGCGTTCGACGAGCGACTTGAAATCGACAGCGACGACGTCGACGACGACGCCGATCCGTTTCAGATCGTCGCGGACGACCGACGCGCCGCGTTCGAGCTGAGTCTTCCCTTTCTGCGTCATCAGCGTGAAGCGAACCTCATGCCCTTGGGCATCCTCCAGGATTCCGTCGCCATTGCGATCGGTCAAACCTATCGAGGCGAGCAGCGCCTTGGCGCGCGCCGGATCGTACGGGCTGTGCGGTGTCTGCGCAGAGAACCATTTGGTGTTCGCCGGCGTTTCGGGGCCGTATGCGGGCACGCCGGCACCGAGGAACACGGTATCGGCAAACGCCTTCCGATCGACGGCCAGCGAGATCGCATGGCGCAGCTCGTCGCGCTGCAGCCACGCGGCGCGCGGGTCCTTCGCGTATGCACCCGGCTTCAGGTTGAACCACAAGCTGTCCGCGTCGTATGCCATCCCGAGATCGAGCAGCTTGATCCGGCCGCTGTCCGCCGCGCGCTTCAACGGCGCGTAGTCCTCGGGTCGCATGTTGCTGTCGAGCGTGTCGATCTGTCCGGCATCGAGGCGCAGCATCTGCGCATCTTGATCGGGCACGATTTCCATCGTTACACGATCGAGGTACGGCAGCGGTCCGCCGTCGGGCGCCTTACGGAAATAGTGGGGGTTGCGGGTGAAAATCATTCGCTGGCCGGGAACGTATTCCGAAGGGACAAACGGCCCCAGGCCGACGATTTCGGCGAGCGGCGTCGTCAGATCCCACGCGGTTGCAAAGGTGCCGGAACGAAGCGCCGCCTCGAGTTTGTGCTTCGGTTGAATCGGCACGTTGTCGAGGATGCGCACGCCCGGGGCGAACGGCACCGGAAACCGGACGACGACCGTGGATGCATCCGGCGCACTGACCTGCAGATCTTTGCCGTCCAGGCGAACGGCGTCGGCAAGCTCGCAGCCGGCCTTTGGATCGTATAAGGCGTTGAACGTGAACAGCACGTCGGCGGACGTGAACGGCTCGCCGTCGGAGAATGTGACCCCGGACCGTAACTTCAGCGTGTACGTCAGGCCATCGTCCGAGCGGGTCCAGCTTTCGGCGAGCGACGGCTCGAGCTCCTGTGTTGCGCGGTTGATCCGAACCAGTTTGGCGCCGGTGAACATCCCGAGCAGCTCGGTCGTCGTATCGCGCTTTCGGATCCGGTTGAACGTGGCCGGCTCGCTTCGTGTGGAGACGATCAAGGTCCCGCCGCGAGCGATGGCGCCCGACCGGTCGGCGCGCGAAGCATTCGGGTCGGACGTGCCGTTCGACGAACCGTTGCAGGCGCTTGCGAGCGCGCCGGCGACGAGCCACGCGGTCAAAGTGCTCTTGTTGCGTGCCTGTCCGGTCAAAACTTGGCTCGCAAGCCAGAAAACTGGCCAGTAAAGACGAGGTCAGCCTCGACCATGTGCCGCGATTTTGCGTGCAAAACGTTGTTTTCTCCACGGGCCGGAGGCCAACTGGCTAGTTTCTTGGCCGCCAGCCGCCGTGACATGCCTCGTTGGTCGTCGCGAATAGTACGGCAACAACCCTAGCCGCCGCTACTACTTGCGAGCGCCGCACACCGGCTCGCCACCTCTGGCACCCGCCGTGCGCTTATAAGACGGCATCCAAGGATTTCACCTGATGCCTACAAGCGAGAGCGCACCTGTATCCGGCTTCGAACCTCGTATCGGTCGCAGCGTTTCGCTGGACCATGCCGCGGAGATGCTCGGCGTGTCGCGGCGGACCATCTACAACCGGATTCGTGAAGGGCGGCTGCAGACGATCCGCACCCTGGGCGGTTCGCAGCGCGTGCTGCTCGATTCGGTCGGCCCCGACGCGCCCGAGGACGTTCGCGATCTACGCCCAACGGAGAATCACTAGGTTCGGTTTTCGGTGGAGTGGCCCATGGCAACCAAGTCTGTTCGTGAATCGCGCTCTCGCCTTCTGACCGGCAGCGCCCTTGCGTTTGTCACCGTGCTGGCGTCCTCGACGCCGGCGCTGGCGGCGCACCGGGCCCGCTTGAGCGCGGACCTCGCGGATCGTCTTGCGGTCGGCTCGCAGGCGATCGACGTCATCGTCCATGGCTCTCCGAACGACGTGGCGGCGATCGCCTCCCGCTACGGCCTGCAGGTCAAACGTGTGCTCCGGAGCGGCGCGGTGCTGCGCGTCACGGCGGGACAGCTGGATGCGCTCGCGGCCGACGAGTCGATCGATCATCTGTCCGGCGACGTCAGGATCAAATCGTCGATGGACGAGGTCACCTCGACGAGCATCGGGGCCGATCAGGTCTGGGCCGGCGGCGGCGACGTACCGGCGCTATCGGGCGCAGGCGTCAGCGTGGCGGTGATCGATTCCGGCATCGACACCAAGCACAAGGCGCTCAAGGATCGCGTGCTCGCCACGGTCGACTTCACGGGCAGCGACGGCAGCGACGGGTACGGCCATGGGACGCACGTGGCCGGCATCATCGCGGGACAGCGCGGCCGGTCGAGCGATGCGCGCGTCTATCAGGGCATCGCGCCCGGAGCCTACCTCATAAACCTGCGCGTGCTCGGCGACGACGGCTCCGGTGTCGCCAGCGACGTCGTCGAGGCGATCGATTGGGCGATCGAGCACGCGAGGCAGTTCAACATCCGGATCATCAACCTGTCGCTCGGCACACCGGTCCTCCAGCCGTTCCGGGACGACCCGTTGTGCGAGGCGGTCGAACGCGCGGCGCGGGCCGGCATCCTCGTCGTGACGGCGGCCGGGAATCAGGGACAGACGGCGGACGGCAGGACGGTGTACGGCGCAATTGCGTCGCCGGGCAACAGCCCGTATGCGTTGACGGTCGGCGCGATCGATACGCATGGGACGCCGCAGCGATCGGACGATACGCTCGCGCACCTACAGCTCGCGCGGGCCGACGCGGTACGACCTGATCATCAAGCCCGATCTGGTGGCGCCCGGCAGCCACGTCGTGTCGGCGGAGGCGACGGGTTCGTATCTCTCGAGGACGTACCCCGAGCGGCACGTGTCGGGAAGCGGCCCGAACGCCTACATTCAGTTGTCCGGGACGAGCATGTCCTCGGCGGTCGTCAGCGGGGCGGCTGCGCTGCTGATTCAAGAGCGAAGGAGCCTGCCTGCCCTCTTCGTAAAAGCGACTCTTCAATTGACGAGCGCTTCATTGGAAGAAGATGGTCTTTTGGGAGCCGGTGCCGGCAGTGTCAACGTTCTCGCCGCGAGCCGGCTTCGTGCGGATTCCAGCGCTGCCTTGCCTTTGACCATCATTGCTGGCGAGCCAGTTTCTGCGGGTGGCGTCGTATTCGTTGATGCGACTTTGTTCGCTGTGGGCGGCCCGTCGGTCTGGGGCGACACGCTCGTCTGGGGCAACACCCTCGTCTGGGGCAACACCCTCGTCTGGGGCAATACCCTCGTCTGGGGCAATACCCTCGTCTGGGGCAATACCCTCGTCTGGGGCAACACCCTCGTCTGGGGCAACACCCTCGTCTGGGGCAACACCCTCGTCTGGGGCAACACCCTCGTCTGGGGCAACACCCTCGTCTGGGGCAACACCCTCGTCTGGGGCAACACCCTCGTCTGGGGCAACACCCTCGTCTGGGGCAACACCAACGTGGTTTCGTCGACAGTCTCGATTGGGACGCTACCGACATTGTGAGCTGAGCTCGTTTGCCGAAAGGAGGAGTTGTGGAAACACGCATTATTGTTTGGGGATGAATCGGCCGATAGCTAACTAGCTATGACTGTTCGACGGGAAGGAGCGGGCTCCGCTTTCGCGCGTGGGCCGCGCCTACCTAACAACCGTGATTTCCTGCGGGATTGCAGCGGTTGCTTCCTCAGTTCTACGGCTTCACGCCGAGCCTCTCGGTTATCAGTGGTACTTGCTCGCTGCGCTCACTCTTGTTAGTGGGTCAGCGACGGTAACGCTGCCATCCGTTCCAGCATCGATCTCCGTTTCGGAAACTTTCGTCTTTGCGACCGTTCTGCTGTTCGGATCAGCGGCTGGGACTGTAATGGTGGCGTTGGATGGCCTAGTGATCTCATTCTGGATGGCAAAACGCCGACCGGAATGGTATCGCGCTCTGTTCAACATGGCGGCACCAGCACTCTCGATCTGGTGTGCAGCTCATTTGCTGTTTCTGACCGCTCACATCGAGCCGCTTATAAGGCAGCCCGCGACGATCAATGTGCTCCTAGCCCCGCTGATCCTCTTCGCGCTTGTGTATTTCGGCCTAAACAGTTGGTTGATCGCGGTCGCAGTCGCGCTCGAAATGAGGCTTCCGCCATATCGTGTGTGGCGCGAAAACTTCTTGTGGTTATCACTAAACTATTTTTCAGGGGCATCCGTTGCACTCCTGCTCGTGGTTTACACGCGCGACGTTGATCTCCGATTTATCGGCGTCATCGTTCCTCTTTTACTTGTCTTGTACTTCACGTACAAGAACTCCATGGACAGAATCGAAGACGCAAACAAGCATGTGATGGAGTTGAGCCGGCTACATCTTTCCACGATAGAGACGCTGGCGATGGCGATCGACGCCAAAGATCAAATCACGCACGGCCATATAAGACGTGTTCAAGCTCTTGCAGTAGGCCTCGCTCACAAAGTCGGCGTAATCGACGAAAGGCTAATAAAAGCAATTGAAGCTGCGGCTCTTCTCCATGATATGGGAAAACTAGCAGTGCCAGAATACATCTTGAACAAGCCTGGCAAACTGACACCAGCAGAATTTGAGAAAATGAAGCTGCATGCGGCGGTCGGGGCAGAGATACTGTCCGCAATCGATTTTCCGTACCCAGTGGTTCCCATCGTTCGCCATCATCATGAGAACTGGAATGGAACAGGATACCCGGATGGTCTGAGAGGTACCGACATTCCCATCGGAGCGCGAATTCTATCAGTTGTCGATTGCTTCGATGCGTTGACATCTGACCGTCCGTACCGCCCAAGGCTCGGCGACGACGAAGCTATCGCCATTCTGGTCAGCCGACGTGGCACCATGTACGACCCCCTGATTGTCGATAAGTTCATTGACGTTCACGAAGACATTGCGCCAATCAATGTGTCACCCGCGACGCCGTCGAACACTAGCTGAAATCAAAGGCGCGATGAAGGAAGCGTCGAACACAGCCACATCGATGAAAGAGTTTTCCACAGTTAACACGAACCCAGCAGCCTATTACGCTAACGCGTTGGCAGGAGCGCAAGCAACCATCGACGGCACTGGTGAAGCTGCCTCGGCACATCTCAGGAAATTAATTCCAGGGTCCCTTTATGTTTTTTACTTATACGATGCTGAGGCCGATCAATTGGTGGCTAAGGTACGCAAGCGGTGAAGGATCTGAAGACGTGATTGGATTGCGTATTGGTCTGGGGCAAAGGTTGAGCGGGTGGGTAGCAGCCAACCGTCAAACCATTGTTAACTCCGACGCAATGTTAGATTTGGGCGATACACATCGAGGTGGGCTCCGCCTGCGCAGTTGCTTAAGTTCTGCGCTAATGTCAAATGGCGAGCTCGTCGGCGTAGTTTCAGTGTACTCACTGTCGCGCGATGCGTTCACAGAGAATCATCGTCAAGCCCTAGAGGGAATCGCCCCGCACATCTCCAACTTATTTACACGTGTTACAGACGTGGAGGGTGGACCTGGCGCGACCACTCTAGATCATCCCGTCCATAAGCGTGAGGACCTATTAGCTGCGTCTCTCCACAATCATTCGATTCTGGCTGCTGGCGCAATGGCGATCGTGTTCATCGACATTGCAGGGCTGAACAGGATCCATCACGATTTTGGTCCTAGTGTAGCCGACGACGTCCTTCGTCATGTGGTCAAGCATACGCGTTCGCACCTGAGAACGAATGACATTTTATTTCGCCATGGATCAGACGAGTTAGTGGCACTCCTATATGCGACGGATTTAGATTTCGCACGATTACTTGCGGATCGAATACGCACCACTGTGCGTGAAGAACCGATCGCGATTGGTGACGAGAGGCTCTATGTTGACGTCGATATCGCTTGCGTGCACGCTTCACGAGATGTCGATTCACTCCCTGACTTGATGCGCACTGCTCGTGTGCGGTCAGATTCAGTCCGAACCAATCCGCAATCGCCGAGGGTACACTGATGACCCCCGAGATGGTTCTGCACACAAACTGATCCAGCCGTTCGTTAAATCAATCCGTGCTATCTCGATCCTGCATAATGTGCGCGGCCCTGGATCATGAACACATTCGAACAAGCATCGGAGCTCGCGGCAACTGGGCGTTACGCTGACGCGTTGACTGCCTTGGACGGCAGTCGCGTGACGTCGCCGCTCCGAGTGTCGGCTGAAGTTTTGCGAGTGGAACTACTTGAGCGGATCCGACCACGGGCTCAAGTGCGAAGTGTGGTCGAAAAACTATTGGCATCGAGACTGCCTCCACACGAACGTAGTCGCTGCGAAATAGTGCTTGGCAGAATTGGGCGCGAGGACGGCGACAGACAGGGGGCTGTTGAACATTTCCAACGTGCCGTTGCCGTAGCAAGTCAAATCGAAAAATCGGATCCGAAGGTCAAGGCGTGGTCGCTTATTTCGCTCGTCCTTGCGGTTGCGGACAACTCCGGGCCCGATGCGACAGCGCCGATTCTTGCGGATCTCCGATCGATTTTAACAAAATGCGGGAGCGCTCAACTCTGGGCTGCGCTCCACATGTGTGGCGCATCCCTAGATGCTCGTCGCGGCCTTCTTAGGAACGCCAAGCGGCATACCCGCATCGGATATAGCGTCCTGGCAAGAGAGCCTAACCTGTGGATCGAAACACACCTTCACATCGTAGACTTCGGCATTGCCATGAAGTCTCGGGACCTCAGCGTAGCTCTCTCGCATGCTCGCTATAGTGTCGAACTGGCCGAACTTTCGGGTTCGTCAGGTCTGCAACGAAACTGCTTCGGCAATCTCGCTTACGTTCTATGCGCTCTTGGAGAATACGACGCCGCTATCGCGGCATTTGAACGAGCGAGCAACATCCTGCCGTCTCTTGGTGGGAATTCCGCCGCAGTTCTTGAGACGGCTGCACGCGTACGGTTGGCGCAAGGGCGAACGGAGGACTGCGAACAACTCTTAAATCGGATAAACGACATGATTCGCAACGAGAACGATCGATTCTCGTACGGCCATCGCGAAGCAGCGCTCACTAAAGCCAAATTGTTAGCGAACCAAGGACATTATTCATCGGCCGTATTGCAATGCGACAACGCGTCGATTTTGGCGGAAAATGTAAAGGACAGTTGGCTTCGCATCCAGGCCCTTTTCAGTAAAGCTGAATTCATGGTTTTGCTCGAACAAAAAGCTGACGCCCTGTCGTTGATCAACGATGCTGTTGGCCGATTGCTCGAAGAACCAGTTGATTTGTTTGCTCAATATGAGCGGCTTCTCGGCTCGGCGTTGAGCACGGGCACTCATGCAGAAGACGCTATACCGCACTTTCAACGTGCCCAGCGCGTGTACTTAGGCACGCACGACGCGGCTGAGCTCTCTGAACTCACACGGCAATACGGGGCCGACGACTCACTCTCCGGTGAAATATCCGTTCATACTCCGAGCAGTCTGTTGCATGACGTTGTCGCGACGCTAGTCCACGCTAGTAGCCCCGAGCTACTCGGCTGCGAACTTGCTCGGCTGCTGACTACGAGCAGCGGCGCTCGTCACTCAAAGGTGATCGCTGCTTGGGCAGATGGGCGAGAGGACGTTCTCGCGACGTATACCGCGCGAGGAACAGTAAATGGAGACGTCGTCAGTGAGCGAACTCTTACAGTCGGGCAATGCGCCGGTCGGTCGATCGAAGTCAGATACGTCCCCAAGGAAGACATCGAATCTGTGGCGACGATCAATTCCGTTCGCCTGCTCCTCGCCGCCGCTCAGGAATTGGACGGCGCACGCGCCCAGCGTGAACAGGCGCTGACGCTCTGGCCGATCGACGACGAGCCGCCAAGCGAGGACGGATTCATCCTACTCGGGACGATGGCCAACTTGATGACGATGGCCAAGCGCGTCGCCAAAGCGAACATCACCGTGCTCATCACGGGAGAGAGCGGGACAGGCAAAGAAGTGCTCGCGCGCGCGGTCCACAAGTATTCCGATCGCGCGGCGAAGCCATTCGTCCCGTTCAACTGCGCCGCTATTCCACGCGACCTCGTCGAAAGCCATCTCTTCGGTCACCGACGCGGCGCCTTCACGGGCGCCGATCGCGACCAACCAGGGCTGATTCGCGGCGCGCGCGGCGGCACAATCTTCCTCGACGAAGTCGGCGAGCTCAGCCTCGAGCTGCAGCCGAAGTTGCTCCGTTTCCTCGAATCAGGCGAAATCGCGCCGCTCGGCGAGACCGGACCGTCGATCGTCGACGTGCGCGTCGTCGCGGCGACAAACGCCAAGCTCGAAACCGCCGTCAACGAGGGGCGATTTCGCGAGGACCTCTTCTATCGCCTGAACGTCGTACGCCTGGATATCCCGCCGCTCCGGGAGCGGCGGGACGAAATCGGCGCGCTCGTCAATCATTTCGTCACCGCAACCGCGCTCGAATTCCGCAAAGGCTTTGTGCGGCTCGCCGAAGAAACGATGGAACACTTCCTCGTCCATCGATGGCCGGGCAATGTGCGTCAGCTGCAGAACGAAGTGCGACGCATCGTCGCGCTCGCCGAGCCCGATTCGGTGATTCCGCCGACCGTGCTCGCGGCCGAAATATTGAACCGTCACCTGCTCGCGCAGCCGTCCACACCGACCGGCGACGTCGCGATCCCCGTGCACGACAAACTGCTCCCGACCCTCTCACGGATCGAGCGCGAAATGATCAAAGTCGCGCTTCGCGACAATGGCGGACGCGTCGAGGCCGCGGCCAAAGCCCTCGGCATCTCGCGCAAAGGCCTGTACTTAAAGCGACAGCGTCTCGGCTTGTAGACGAGTCGCCTTCGGCGGCCGCTTCGCGCGATCGTGCATTTCGCCGAGCAGCATCTCGATCGAGACGAGCAGCACGCGCTGCGACCCGCAGCGCGTGCGAATCGTTTCGAGCCGACCTTCCTGAATCCGATAGTAGACCGTTCGCCGCGACACTCCGAGCAGCTGCGCGGCCTGATCGACGAGCAGGCTCTTGGGCCGTTCCATGTGGCGCCTCCGGGAACCAACGCCTCGAAACAGCATGTTCGAGCGCCACGCACGATCAGCCTGAAAAACAAGGAAACCATTAACGTTTGGCCACCGCGCGGCGGGAAGCAGCTTCCCAGCGGGTAGGCGCTACCCATCAAAGCGAATGCTTCAGGGCCCGTGTTCGACGACTGCTGATCGACCAACCTTGAGCAATTTCGTCGAAGATGTGTTATTTTTGATGAATCAAAATTCAGATGATGAATTCTGGAATTTCGGAGCGGAGCCTGCCCGAAGTCCACGGCACCATCGCCATCCCCCAGGGAGCTGGCTTCTGGCGGAAGGCCTTCGCCTTTGCCGGCCCCGGCTACCTCGTCGCGGTCGGCTACATGGATCCGGGCAACTGGGCCACGGACCTGGCCGGCGGCGCGCGATACGGCTACGCGCTGCTCAGCGTGATCATGGTGTCCAACTTCATGGCGATCCTGCTGCAGGCGCTCGCCGCGCGCCTCGGGATCGCCAGCGGGCGCGATCTCGCGCAGGCCTGCCGCGACACCTACTCCCGGCCGACCACGATCTTTCTCTGGATCGCTCTGCGAGATCGCCATCGCCGCATGCGACCTCGCTGAAGTGATCGGCGCCGCGATCGCGCTCAACCTGCTCTTTCATCTGCCGCTCATCTGGGGAGTCGTCCTCACCTCGCTCGACGTGCTCATCGTCCTGTTCCTGCAGCACCGCGGCTTCCGCTACGTCGAAGCGCTCGTCGTCGGCCTGATTCTCGCCATCGCCGGCTCGTTCGCCATCGAGCTCGGCTCTGGCGCGGCCCGATCTGGGCGGCGTCGCTCGTCGGGTTCGTCCCGCGCGCCGAGATCCTGCGCGACAACGAACATGCTCTACATCGCGATCGGCATCCTCGGCGCGACGGTGATGCCGCACAATCTGTATCTGCATTCCTCGATCGTGCAGACGCGCAAGTACGGCGACACGGTCGCGAACAAGCGCGAGGCGATCAACTTCGCATCGATCGATTCGGCCGTCGCGCTGATGTTCGCCCTCTTCATCAACGCCGCCATCCTGGTGATGGCCGCCGCGACGTTTCACGGCACCGGCCACCAGGACGTCGCCGAGATCGGCGACGCGTATCAGCTGCTCTCGCCGCTGCTCGGCACCGGCGCTCGCCAGCGCGCTCTTCGCCATTGCGCTGCTCTGTTCGGGGCAGAACGCGACGCTCACGGGCACGCTCGCCGGCCAGATCGTGATGGAAGGATTCATCAACCTGCGGCTGCGGCCCTGGCTGCGCCGCCTGATCACGCGGCTGCTCGCCATCGTGCCCGCGATCGTCGTGATCGCGCTGTACGGCGAACGCGGGACCGGCCAGCTGATCATCCTGAGCCAGGTCGTGCTCAGCCTTCAGCTTCCATTCGCGGTCTTCCCGCTCGTGATGTTCACGAGCGATCCGCGCAAGATGGGACCGTTCGTGTCGCCGCGCTGGATGCAGGCGCTCGCGTGGACGGTTGGGATTATCATCGCTGCGCTCAACGCGTGGCTGCTCTGGCAAGTCGTGGTCGCGCGGTAACCAGCCGTTCCAGCACATGTACAAGCGCATCCTCGTCGCTGTCGAGAACTCGGCGGCCGACCGCACGATCGTGGAGCACGTAAGCGCCCTCGCCCGCCTTACGGGCGCCGAGCTCCTGCTCGTCCATGTCGCCGACGGCTGGGCCGCGCGCCATTTCAACGATCTCAAGCTGCGTGAATCCGAGGAAATGCGCCACGACCGCGAGTACCTGGATCGTCTGCGCGTGCGATCTCGAGGAGAAGGGCATTCATGCGAGCGTGCGGCTGGCGCTCGGCGACCCCGCGACCGAGCTGATTCGGGTCGCCGGCGAACAGCACGTCGATCTGATCGCGATGTCCACGCACGGCCACCGGTTCCTTGCCGACATCCTCCACGGCACCACGGCCGATCGCGTCCGCCATCTCGTCAAGGTTCCGGTGCTGTTGCTGCGCGCTGGTTCTTCGTGACCGCCTGATCCCGCCTCGACTCCGTTCTTGACGGCGTTTCGCGCCGCTGCCCGCCGTCCCGCTCGCCCTTCCCATCGCTTTGTGCTATAAAGCCGTGATGCGCGAAAGACCGGCGCCGGTGCCGCTCCACGATCATGCGGCCGAGAACCTGCGCTTCATCCGCGACGCGATGGAGCGAGCCGGCGCGTTCACCGCGGTCCCGGGCTGGGGCGGCGTCGCTGTCGGGATCACCGCGCTCGTGGCCGCGGCGATCGCCGGCGCCCCGCCGCGCGATTCCGTCCGGTGGCTCGCGTGCTGGCTGATCGAAGCGATGATCGCCGTCGCGATCGCGCTCATGGCGATGATGGTGAAGGCGCGGCGATCCGGCGCGCCTCTTCTCGCGGCGCCGGCGCGCAGATTCGCGCTCGGCGTATCTCCCGCCGCTCGTCGCTGGGGCGATATTGACGGCGCTGTTTACCGAATCGGGCGTCGCCGCGCGGCTGCCGGCGATGTGGCTCCTGTTGTACGGGACAGCGCTCGTCACCGGTGGAGCCTTTTCAGTGCGGATCGTCCCGATCATGGGCGCCGCCTTCATGACGATTGGCATCGTCGCCGCCGCGCTGCCGGCGAGTGACGGCGAGTGGCTCATGGCCGCTGGTTTCGGTGGCCTTCATATCGGGTTCGGGCTCGTGATTGCGAGACACTATGGCGGATAGAGCGACGGCGTTGTCGAAGGCCAGGCTGCAAAGGAAGGCGAGATCGGAAGAGCCGAAGGGCAAAGGCGACGGGCGAAAAGAAAGGGACGCGAACGGGCAGACCGCCGTCCGCCTCGATCGGCTGATCCACGAGCGGCTGCGCCTCGGGATTGTCAGCGCGCTCGCGGTGAACGACCGGCTGACCTTCAACGATCTGAAACGGCTGCTGCACACGACCGACGGCAATCTCAGCGTCCACGCGCGGAAGCTGGAGGACGCGAGCTACGTGGCGTGCGAGAAGTCGTTCGACGGCCGCCTGCCGCGGACCGAATACCGGTTGACCGCCGCCGGCCGGCGGGCCCTCGAGAAATACCTCGCGCACATGGAAGCGATCATCAAAGCGGTCAAACCCATCTGAGCCACGCGCTCGCCGGCGCGTGCCCAGCCTGTCCCTTCCGACCCAACCGCGCGGCCGTCGGCTGTGTCTATAGTCCGTGTGAGCGATGCTGACCTGGTCGCACGCGCACTCCAGGGGGATACGGTGGCCTTTGGGGAGCTCGTCGACCGACATCGCGTGGCGGTTTATCGGGCCGCGCGCGCCGCGCTTGCATCGCACGCCGATGCCGAAGACGCCGCACAAGACGCGTTTCTCGTGGCGTTCCAAAGGCTCGCGAGCTTCCGCGGCGAGGCGAGCTTCAAGACCTGGCTGCTCACGATTGCCTGGCATCAGGCGATCAATCGGCGTCGCGTCGTCAATCGCTGGTGGCGGCGGATTGCTGACACGCCCGAGGAAGATATCGCCGGCGAGATTGGAGCAGACAGCGGAGCGGCTTCGCCGGAGCAGCATGCAGCGGATGCCGAGCTGCGGCGGCATATCGCAGTCGAGATTCGCGCGCTCAAGCCAAAGCTGCGCGACGCGCTGCTGCTTGCGCAGTCCGGGGAGTACACATACGACGAAATCGCGACGATGCTTGGGGCGCCGCTCGGGACGATCAAATGGCGCGTGTCTGAAGCGCGGCGCGTGGTGAAGCAGCGGCTGAAAAATCGCGGGCATGCATATGTGGGATGACGAGAGCGCGGACGTCGAGATGGCGATCGACGATGTGGCTCATGAGCTAACGGCCGGTTCGCCACGCGTCGACATTCGAGCGCGCGTGCAGGCGCGAATCGACGGCGCTGCCGCATCCACCAGAGTGCACCGCGGCGGCTGGATGGCGGCCGCAGTGGCCGCCGTAGTCATCGTCGTTGCCGTCGGCGTCTGGCGCCGATCCGACCGCACGCTGCCCGTGCCGCCACGTCAAACCGCGCAACAGACGGCTCGGGAACAGCGAACGCCGGCCGTTGAGCGAACGATTGAGCGCGTCCACGTCGATGCGAGGCCGCTCCACAAACGTCAAAGTCCGCCGGACCGCGAACACTCGGCGTCGCTCGTCGCATCGCTCGCGCCGGCGCCGCTCACGGTCGACCCGCTCGGAGTCGCGCCGATGGAAGCGGTGCGTTCGATTACGTTGTCTGAAATGAACGTGTCGCCGATCGAAGTGGCTCCGCTGCCGACCGACGACCGACCGAGATGAGTAAGCGTGGCTGCGGAAAGCGCCGGCGGCCCGCGCGAGGAGAGCGAGTCTTCGAGCGCCGCAGCGCGAGCGAACGGGGTGCGGCGCCGCGAGCATTTAGCAAAGGAGAAACCAGATGCGACCGTTCCTGCTGACGATTTTCGCGCTCTCGTTGAGCGCCCCGACGTTCGCGCAGTCGCAGCGAGAGCCCCAGACGCCGCGGACGCCGCGTCCGGCAACCGCGCCCGCCGCGCCCGCCGGCCAGCCACCGACGCCCGTTGTCACCCCGGTAGCCCCACCCGCGGCGAGGCGCGAAGGACAGCCGATCAACGTCAAAGTGGAAGTCACGATCACCGACCAGCGTGGCGGAACGCCGGCGCTGAAGAAAACCGTCACGGTCGTGACGGGAGACAACATGAACGGCTTCATCCGTTCGTCGGCGAATTACTCGAACATCGGCAACGTGCCGCTGAACGTGGACACGGAGCCGCAGCTGCTCACCGACGGGAAGATCCGCTTGCGCGTGAACCTCGAATACGACCTGCCGGCGCCGGCGGCGATCGGGCCCGCCGAAGGCGTCGCCGCGACGGAGCGAACGCTCAGGGTGACGCAGATTCGCGAGAACCTCGCGCTGATCCTCGAAAACGGCAAGTCGATTGTCGCCGCGCAGTCGGCCGATCCGGTCGGCGATCGGCAGGTGACGATCGAGGTGAAGGCGACAGTTCTGCGATAAGGCGTCAGGCGAGCGGTCGGCCTTTGATGCGCTCGAGAATGCGCAAAGGCGACCGCTCGGGCTTCATCATCGCCTGCACGGGCAGCAAGAATGTCTGCTCGAGCTGATACTGCCCCGCCATCGCGGCGTGGCTCACTTCATCAGTGAATGCCAGCCACGTTGCGCCCGGTGGAAAGTCGACTGCGATCTGCGGAGATTTCGTTTGGAAGTTCGCGTCCGCTTTCATGCGATCGTGGAGCTGCAGCATCAGCGCGTCGTACGGCGATCGGCGAGACTTCGTGATCCGCAGCAGCCGCAGCATCGCGCCGGAACCGGGATGCGGAAGCTCGAGCGCCGACGCGAAGCGACGGGCGACCGCTTCGAACTCGTCACCCACGCGCCACGAGCGCGCACGGCCGTGCGGGTTCACGTTCGTGAACAGGCGCAGAATACGCTGCGCACGCACCGGCGACGCCGGGAAGCTGTCCACGTGGAGCCGGGTATCGTCCTTTCGCCAGGAGCTCGCGCGTCCTTCGATCTCCGCCGGCCGGAAGCTGGCGCGCGCGCGCCGCACTGAATCGCGATAGTTCGGAAACAACGTCTGGACGAACGCTGTCGCTTGGTCGCTGAAGCGCACCATCAGCCGGCGCAGCGTCTCGTGTTCGCCGCCCGTCAGCGCGGTCCCGGTCAGCCGTCCGCTCGCCGGATCGAAGCTGACATTCTTGGACGTCGCGAGAACATTCGGCGAAAAGACGAGCGCCTCAGCCTCGTCGATGACGAACGGGAGCTGGTCGAAAAAAAGCACACCGCCGCGTTCGAGCTCGGCCGTCGCGGTTTCCAGGAGCTCGGGCGCCGCGACCGCCAGCCCAGTTGGCGTGGCTAACCGTCACAACACGTGGCATTTACCCCAATCCGCAACAAATACATAAAGAGACATCAAATGACAACAGCCACGTAAATGGCTGCGGCGGCCTGCCCGTATGCTGATGTACTACATTTCGTCTGCTCTTAGACGCTGGAGCCTAACTCGTGGTGAACCGTTTCTCGAGTCTTTCTAGTGGCCGGGTGCGCCGGTCGGCGGCCGTTTTCGGCCTTGGCGTGCTCGCGATTCTCGCGGTCGCCTGCGGCAGCAACACCTCGGCGGCGTCGCCCGGGAGCGGCGGTGGTCGCGGCGGCCGTGGCGGACGCGGCGGCGGAGACGCGCCGGTCGTCACCGCGAAGGTCGCCGAGAAGGACGTCCCGGTCGACATCGCGGCCATCGGCAACGTCGAAGCGTACGCGACGATCTCGATGCGGTCGCAGGTCACCGGCCAGCTCGAGCAGATTCTCGTTTCACGAAGGCGAGTTCGTGAAGGAAGGCCAGCTGCTCTTCACGCTCGATCGCCGGCCGTTCGAGGCCGCGCTCGCGCAGGCCGACGCCAACCTCAATGCGCGACAAGGCGCTCCTCGCGCAGGCGCGAGGCGCAGCTCAGCGCGCGACGCCGCCAACGCCGAGTACATGCAGCTCACCGCCGAGCGGCAGACGCAGCTGAATCAGCGCGGCATCATCTCGAAGGACGCCGCCGAGCAGGTCGCGCGTCGCAGGCCGACGCCACGGCGCGCGCTCGTCAAGGCCGACAAAGCGAACATCGAGAGCGCGAAAGCGCAGCTCGTCGCGCAGGACGCGGCGGTCGATACGGCGCGCGTGCAGCTCGAGCTACAGCGAAATCAAGTCGCCGATCGACGGCCGCACCGGCAACTCGAGCGTGAAAGTCGGCAGCCTCGTCACCGCGAACCAGCTCGAGATGATCACCGATCGCGCGCGTCGAGCCGGTCTACGTCACCTTCTCCGTGCCGGCGGTTCATCTCGTCGACGATCAAACAGCACATGGGCGCCGAGAAGCTTGCCGGTCACCGCGACGCCGCAGGACGCCGACGCGCAGCCGGCGACCGGCGCGCTCACGTTCGTCGACAACGCGGTCGACACGACGACCGACACCATCAAGCTGAAGGCGACGTTCGACAACGCCGACCACCGCGCTCTGGCCCGGACAGTTCGCGCGCGTCGTCGCTGCGCCTCGCGACGCTCCGCACGCGATCGTCGTGCCGTCGCAGGCGGTGCAGACCGGCCAGGACGGCCAGTACGTGTTCGTCGTCAAAGACGATTCGACGGTCGAGCAGCGCCCGGTCGTCACCGCGCAGCGCGTCGACCAGGACACGGTCGTGCGAGAAGGGCCTGAAGCCGGGCGAAATGGTCGTCACCGAAGGTCAGCTGCGCCTCGAGCCCGGCTCGCGCGTGACGACGGATCAGAACGCGACGCCGGCCGGCCGCGGGCGCGGCGGACGTGGCGCGCGGTCAGGGTCAGAGGGCAGCGGTCAAGGTCAGGGCCAGGGCCGGAGCTAGATCCGCTCGTGAACCTCTCTGAAGTCTTCATCCGCCGGCCGATCGCCACGAGCCTGCTCATGGCGGCGATCGCGCTGTTCGGCGTCGTCGCGTACCGCGCGCTGCCGGTCAGCGACCTGCCGCAGGTCGACTACCCGACGCTGAACGTCAGCGCCGGCCTGCCCGGCGGCGATCCGGGCACGATGGCCTCGTCGGTGGCGAGCCCGCTCGAACGGCAGTTCACGACGATCGCCGGCCTCGACTCGATGACGTCGCGCAGCGGTTCGGGCAGCACCAACATCACGCTGCAGTTCGATCTCAACCGCGACATCGACAGCGCGACCGTCGACGTGCAGACCGCGATCGCGGCCGTCATGCCGCTGCTGCCGGCCGGCATGCCGTCGCCGCCGTCGTTCCGCAAGAACAATCCGAACGATCAGCCGATCATCACGTTGAACCTGACGTCGAACACGCTGCCGATGTCGGTGCTCGACGACTACGCGGAGAACGATGATCGCGCCGCGCATCTCGATGGTGAACGGCGTCTCGCAGGTGCAGGTGCAGGGCGCCGCAGAAATACGCCGTCCGCGTTCAGCTCGATCCCGACAAGCTGCACGCGCAGCAGATCGGCATCAACGAAGTCGATCAGGCGCTGCAGAACTGGAACGTCAACCTGCCGACCGGGCAGCTGTTCGGCCGCGACGTCCACCTTCAACATCAAGGCTGCCGGCCAGCTGATGAACGCCGACGCGTTCCGGCCGATCATCGTCACCTATCGCCGCGGCGCGCCGGTTCGTCTCGAGCAGGTCGCGAACGTGATCGACAGCGTCGAGAACGTTTTCAACGGCACCTGGTTCTACACGAAGGACGCGAACGGCAAGGTCGACGTGCAGCGCTCGATCATGCTGCAGGTCATGCGGCAGCCGGGCAGCAACACGATCGAGGTCACCGACGCGGTCCGCGCGCTGCTGCCGTCGTTCGATCGCGCAGCTGCCGCCGGCGGCGCATCTCACGCCGCGGCAGGATCGATCGCGCACGATCCGCGAAGCCTTCGACGACATCCAGGTGACGATGCTCGTCACGCTCGTGCTCGTCGTCGGCGTGATCTTCCTGTTCCTCCACAACGGCTCGGCGACGCTCATCCCGGCGCTGGCGCTGCCTTTCTCCATCCTCGGCACGTTCGCCGTCATGCAGGTGCTGCACTTCAGCCTGAACAACCTGTCGATGATGGCGCTGATCCTCTCGATCGGCTTCGTCGTGGACGATGCGATCGTGATGCTCGAGAACATCGTGCGGCACATGGAAGCAGGGCGAGAAGCCGCTCGAGGCCGCGCTCAAGGGCTCGCAAGGAGATCGGCTTCACGATTCTCACGATGACCACGTCGCTCGCGGCGGTGTTCATCCCGATCCTCTTCATGAGCGGCATCCTCGGCCGGCTGTTCCGCGAGTTCGCGGTCACGATCACGACGGCGATCCTGATCTCGGGCGTCGTGTCGGTCACGCTGACGCCGATGCTGTGCAGCCGCTTCCTCCGCGTCGTCCACAGCAAGAAGGGCTTCGCGGGTCTGATGGACCGCGCGTTCGACGCGCTGCTCGCACGGCTACGAGTGGAGCCTGCGCGCTGGTGCTGCGCCACCGCCTCGCGATGATCGTCGTCTTCTTCGCGGTCGCTGGCGGCGACGGTGCACATGTTCAACATCATCCCGACCGGGTTCATCCCCGATCAGGACAACGATTCGATGTTCGTCAACCTGCAGGCCGGCGCAGGGCACGTCGTTCTACGACATGGCCAAGTGGACGCAGCAGGTCGCCGACGTCGTCATCAAGAACAAGTACGTCGATTCGTTCATGGCGAGCGTCGGCGGACCGGGCGGCAGCAGCGGCGGTGCGAACAACGGCCGCATCAACGTGCAGCTCGTGCCGCGCGCGGCAGCGCGACAAGACCGCGCAGCAGATCGCGCAGCAGCTCCGGCCGCTGCTCCTGCGCTATCCCGGGCTTCCGCGGGTTCGTCGGCCTGCCGCCGTCGCTGCAGATCGGCGGCCGCATGGGCAACCAGAACTTCAGCATCATGATGCAGAGCATGGACACCGACGAGCTCTATCGGTGGGGGCCGCAGCTCGAGCAGGCGGTCGTCGAGCGAAGTCGTCGGAAGTGCAGGACGTCTCCACCGACATGGAGATGAAGAGCCCGCGCATCAACCTGGTCATCAATCGCGACAAGGCGGCGATCGTCGGGCTGAACGCGACGACGATCCAGAACGCGCTCTACGACGCGCTCGGGCCGAAGTGGTCGTCGACGATCTACGGCAACACGGCGCAGTACCGTGTGCTGCATCGAGCTCGACCCCGAAATACCAGGGCGCCATCGACGTCGCTGCGAGAAAGTCGCCTTCCGGACGCCGACCGGCGCGCTGGTGCCGCTCGAATCGGTCGTCGACTTCAAGGAGACGGTCGGACCGCAGTCGATCAACCACTCCGGCCAGCTGCCGTCGGTGTCGGTGTCGTTCGGGCTGAAGCCCGGGCGTGTCGCTCGGCGCCGCGACGGCGCACGTAAAGCAGGTGGCGGACCGCGTGCTGCCGCCGACGATCACGACGAGCTTCGAGGGACAGGCCAAGGTGTTCCAGCAGTCGATGAGCAACCTCGGCGCTGCTGCTCTTCGTCGCGATCGGCGTCGTCTACATCGTGCTCGGCGCGCTCTACGAGAGCTACATCCACCCGATCACGATTCTCTCGGGGCTGCCGTCGGCCGGGCTCGGCGCGCTGATCACGCTCTATCTGTTCGGCAACGAGCTGAACATCTACTCGTTCGTCGGCCTCGTCATGCTGATCGGCATCGTGAAGAAGAACGCGATCATGCAGATCGATTTCGCGCTCGAAGCCGAGCGCAAGCACGGCAAGACGCCGACCGAAGCGATCTACGAAGGCTGCATCATCCGCTTCCGGCCGATCATGATGACGACGATGGCGGCGCTGCTCGGCGTCGGTGCCGATCGCGCTCGGCTACGGCGCCGGCGGCGAAGCGCGGCGTCCGCTCGGCCTCGCGGTCGTCGGCGGCCTGATGGTCTCGCAGCTCATCACGCTGTATCTGACGCCGGTCGTCTACACGTACATGGCGAACGCTGTTCAAGACGACGCAAGATTGCCGTGACACAGCCGGTAACGACAATCGGGTGATCGGTAATTGGGCGATCTGGTGATTGATTGGACGATTGACGTCAATGAAGCCATCAATCACCAGATCACCAGATTTCCCGATCACTAGATTGATATCGATAGTTGGTGTTTTGTGAACATCTCTGAAGGATTCATCAAGCGGCCGATCGCGACGAGCCTGCTCATGGCGGCGATCGCGCTGTTCGGCCTGGTCGCGTATCGGTCGCTGCCGGTCAGCGACCTGCCGAACGTCGACTTCCCGACGCTGCTCGTCACGGCGCAGCTGCCCGGCGCGAGCCCGGAGACGATGGGCGCGTCGGTGGCGACGCCGCTCGAGAACCAGTTCTCGATGATCGCCGGCCTCGAGTCGATGACGTCGGTGAACTCGCTCGGCTCGACGCAGGTCACGCTCGAGTTCGACCTGAACCGCAGCCTCGACGGCGCGGCCGTCGACGTGCAGGCCGCGATCACGCAGGCGGCGCGCCTGCTGCCGCAGGGCATGCCGACGCCGCCGACGTTCACGAAGGTGAACCCGGCGGATCAGCCGATTCTCTATCTGGTCATCACGTCGACGACGGTGCCGCCGTGGACGCTCGACGAGTACGCGGAAACGCGCATCGCGCAGCGCATCTCGATGGTCAGCGGCGTCGCGCAGGTGCAGGTCCTCGGCAGCCAGAAGTTCGCGGTGCACGCGCAGCTCGATCCGCACGCGCTCGCCTCGCGCCAGATCGGCATCAACGAAGTCGAGGCGGCGCTTCGCAACTGGAACGTGAACACGCCGACCGGCTCGATCATCGGCCCGCACAAGGCGTTCACGCTGCAGGCGACCGGCCAGCTGATGAACGCCGACGAATACAAGGACATGATCGTGTCGTACCGGAACGGCGCGCCGGTGCGCCTCGCCGAGCTCGGCAACGTCGTCGACGGCGTCGAAGATCAGCGGACGGCGTCGTGGTTCTACACGCACGACGGCCCGCAGCGCGCGATCACGCTCGGCATCCAGCGCCAGCCCGGCACGAACACGATCGCGGTCGCTGACGCGGTGAAAGCGCTGATGCCGCAGTTCAAGCTCGAGCTGCCGCCGAGCGTCCACATGGACGTCCTCTACGACCGCTCCGACACGATCCGCGAATCGTACCGCGACGTGCAGTTCACGATGGCGCTGACGCTCGCGCTCGTCATCATGGTCATCTACGTGTTCCTGCGGAACGTGTGGGCGACGGTCATTCCGAGCCTCGCGCTGCCCTTCTCCATCATCGGCACCTTCGCCGTGATGTACATGCTCGGCTACAGCCTCGACAACCTGTCGATGATGGCGCTGATCCTCTCGGTCGGCTTCGTCGTGGACGATGCGATCGTGATGCTGGAGAACATCTACCGGCACGTCGAGATGGGCGAAGATCCGCTCACCGCGTCGCTCGTCGGATCGCGCGAGATCGGGTTCACGATCGTGTCGATGACGCTGTCGCTCGCCGCCGTCTTCATCCCCGTGCTGTTCATGGGCGGCGTGCTCGGCCGGCTGTTCCGCGAGTTCTCCGTCACGATCTGCGTCGCCATCCTCATCTCGGGCGTCGTCTCGGTGACGCTCACGCCGATGCTGTGCAGCCGTTTCCTGAAGCAGCCGCACAAACGCGAAGACGGTACGCACGTGGAGTCGAAGTTCGGCCAGGTCACCGAGCGGGCGTTCGACAAGCTGCTCCGCGGCTACGACCGGACGCTGCAGATCGTCCTGCGGCATCGCCCGGCAACGATGGTGGCCGTTCGGCGTTGTGCTCGTGCTCACCGCCGCGCCTGTTCATCCTCGTCCCGAAGGGATTCATCCCCAATCAGGACACGGACCAGATCGCCGTCACGACCGAGGCGGCGCAGGGCACCGTCGTACGACAAGCTCGTGGAGTACCAGGGGCAGTGTGGCCGACATCATCGCCGCGGACCCGAACGTCGAAGGGCTCGTTTCGACGATCGGCGGCCAGGCGGCGAATACGCTCGGCGGACCGAACCTCGGACAGATCGTCGTCCACCTGAAGCCGCGCGGCGAGCGCCGCGAGCTGGCCGACGACATCATCGCGAAGCTGCGTCCGCAGCTCGCCGGCCTCGCGGGCATGCAGGTCTACATGCAGAATCCGCCGACCGTCCGCATCGGCGGCCAGGTGAGCAAGAGCCTGTATCAGTACTCGATGCAGTCGCCGGACCGCGAGGAGCTCTACGCGGCGTCGCGGAAATTGATGAAGGCGCTCGAGGACGTGCAGGGCATCGAGGATCTGACGAGCGATCTCGAAGTATCGAGCCCGCAGGTCGACGTGCAGATCGATCGCGACAAGGCGGCGGCGCTCGGCGTCACGGCGAATCAGATCGAAAACGCGTTCTACGACGCGTACGGCCCGCGCTGGGTGTCGACGATTTACGCGCCCGTGAACGAGTACAAGGTGCTGCTGGAGCTGGCGCCGCAGTTTCAGTCAGATCCCGCGTCGCTCTCGCTTCTGTATTTCAAAGCGACTCCGAATCAGGGCACGACGAATCCTGCGGCACAGCAGGTCGTCACGACAGGTAACGGCGCAAACGCCGCAACGCACCGCCGATGCCGCGCGGCGTCGGCCGGCACGGTCGTGCCGCTCGACACGCTTGCGAAGACGACCCAGGTGGTTGGTCCGCAGACGGTGAATCACAAAGGGCAGCTGCCCGCGGTCACGATCTCGTTCGGGCTGAAACCGGGCGTCGCGCTCGGTTCGGTGCTGACCGACGTGAGAAAAATCGCCGAGCAAACGCTGCCCGAGGGCGTGAGCGGCGAGTTCGAGGGCGCCGCGAAGGCGTTCCAAAGCTCGCTCGGAAATCTCGCCGTGCTGCTGCTCATCGCGGTGATGGTCGTCTACATCGTGCTCGGCATCCTGTACGAGAGCTACATCCACCCGTTGACGATTCTGTCCGGTCTGCCGTCGGCCGCCTTCGGCGCGCTCGTCACGCTGATCGTCTTCCGGATGGATCTGAACATCTACGCGTTCGTCGGCATGATCATGCTGATCGGCATCGTCGAGAAGAACGCGATCATGCAGATCGACTTCGCGCTCGAAGCGGAACGCGGCGGGATGACGTCAGATCAGGCGATCTACCAGGGTTGTTTGATCCGCTTCCGACCGATCATGATGACCACGATGGCCGCGCTCCTCGGCGCCGTGCCGATTGCCGTCGGCTACGGCGCAGGCGGCGAAGCGCGTCAGCCGCTGGGCCTCGTCGTTGTCGGAGGTCTGTTGTTCTCGCAGCTCGTCACGTTGTATCTGACGCCGGTGTTCTACACCTACATGGCGCAGGTGCAGACCTGGCTGAAGAACCGCCAGCGGGTGCCAGCGACGCAGCCGATCATCGTCGGCAAGTGAACGTTTCCAACCGCGAACGGTAGAGGCCGCGAGCCCTGCGGCACGACGGATGCACTTACCTCGAGCAGAATGGTTTCTGCCCGAACGGCTCAGTCGCATCTGCGCATCTTTGTTACCGTCGCGGTCGTTGCGCTTGCATTCGCGGGAAGTGCAACGGCTCAGACGCATACTCCCCGCCCACCTGCCGCGCGACGGTCGGTCCGAGCACATCGGCAATCCCCGGCACGCCTCGCGTGCGGCGATTACGTCGCCTTCCAGGTACTGCTCGACCGCCAGGGATTTTCTCCGGGGGAGATCGACGGCAAGCCAGGGCTCAACTTTTCGCATGCGCTGACTGCGATCCAGACCGCGCGCCATCTGAAGACGACAGGTCAGCCGGACTGCGACACCTGGCACGCGCTCGGTGGCGAGACCACCGGTGCCGCGCTTGCGAGCTACACGATCAGCGCCGCGGACGTAAGAGGTCCCTTCACGAAGCGGATCCCGCCGCAGCTCGACAGGGAGGCGCGCCTTCCCGCGCTCGGCTACGAAACGCTGGTCGAAGCGCTCGCCGAACGGTTTCATGCGGCGCCCGCGCTCTTGATTCGCCTGAATTCCGCCGTCCGGCTGACGGCCGGCGCCACCATTCACGTGCCGGCGGTAGAGCCGTTCATCGCTGCCGCAAAGCCACAAACCGCTCGCGAGGCAAGCTGGCTTGTCGATTGTCGTGTCGCGCGACGACTCCGCGCTGCAGGTCGTCCGGGAAGACGGCACCGCCGTGTTCTTCGCACCGGTCACAACCGGCAGCGAGCACGACCCGCTGCCGACGGGCGACTGGAAAGTCACTCGTGTCTACTGGTGGCCGGTCTTCCACTACAACCCAAAACTGTTCTGGGACGCCAAGCCCGCGGACTCACGCGCGACGCTGAAAGCCGGGCCGAACAATCCGGTCGGCGTCGCGTGGATCGGATTGACGCTCGACCACTACGGCCTCCACGGCACGCCGGAACCAGGCCGTGTGGGCCACGCCGAATCGCATGGCTGCGTGCGAATGACGAACTGGGACGTCGCGCGCGTTGCGGCGCTCGTGACGAACGGCACGCCCGTGATGTTCAGATGAAGCGCGCAAGACGTCGCGGCAACCCGATCCCCTCGGCGCTGGTCGCGTGCACCGCGATCGGCTTCGGTATGGGATGGACCCTTCGCGCGCATGCTCCGCATCCAGCAGACAGTGTGGCGACGAGCCAACCGGCCGCTGCGGCATCCATCGCAGCTGCCGCGAACGGCCAACCGGCTGCGAAGAGCGTCGCGACGAGCGGAGAGACCTCGGCGATTGGCGAGTTGCGCCAGCATGATCTCCGCGTCCCCATCGACGGCGCACGCGTCGAGACGTTCAAGGGCCAGTTTGCCGACCGGCGCGAAAACGGAAACCGGCCGCACGAGGCGGTCGACATCCTGGCGCCGCGAAATACGCCGGTGCACGCCGTCGAGAATGGCACGATTGCGAAGCTGTTCGTCAGCGCCGCGGGCGGCAACACCATCTACGAGTACGACCCGAGTGGACGCTATTGCTACTATTACGCGCACCTGCAGCGATATGCGGACGGACTCGCCAACGGCCAGCAGGTCGCGCGCGGCGACGTCATCGGGTTTGTAGGCACATCCGGCAATGCACCGCCGAATACGCCGCATCTGCACTTCGCCGTGTTTGCGCTCGGGCCGACGCGCCAGTGGTGGAAGGGGCAGCCGCTCGATCCGTATCTCGTGTTCGAACGGCGCGCGAACGAATGATTATTCGGCGCGCATCGCGATGATCGGATCGACCCGGGTAGCCCGGCGTGCCGGAATACAGCACGCGAGAAGGGCAACGGCGAAAAGAATCAGCGCCACGATCCCGAAGGTCGGCGCATCGGTCGATTCGATGCCGTAGAGAAAGCCGGCCATCGCCCGCAACATCACAAACGCCACGACCAGTCCGACGGCAATGCCCGCGCCCGTTACGCGCATGGCTTGCTGAAGCACCATCGCGACAATACGGCGTCGCTCGGCGCCGAGCGCGAGCCGGATGCCGATTTCGGCTGTGCGATCGATCACGGAATACGAGACCGCGCCGTAGAGACCGACGCACGCCAGGGCGAGCGCCAGGGCACCGAACGCGGACACCAGCAGCATCGAGAAGCGCGGCTGCGCCATCGCGTCGTCCACAATGGACGAGAGCGTCTCCACCTTCGCGAGCGGGAGATCGGGATCGATCGCGCGGACGGCTCCGCGGACGCTCGACACCAGGGCTGCCGGCTCGCCTCGCGCCCTCACCGCCACGTGCATCGTCGACATCGAGGGCCACGGCTTCTGTGTGTACGGGACATACATCTCCGGCGTGGCATCCTCGCGAACGCTTCGGTGCTTGACGTTGGCGACCACGCCGACGATTGTCATGTCGAACGACGCGATCGGGAGTCCGACCGCTTTGCCGACGGCGTCCTGCCCGGGCCAGAACTTCTCGGCCATCGCCCGGTTCACGATCGCGACCGGCATCGACTCTGCGACGTCGGCTTCATCGAAATCACGTCCGCGCAAGAGCGGCGTGCCGACGGCGCCGAAGTAGCCCGGCGACGCGATCGTGTAGTTCGCGAAGGGCTGCTCCTGGTCGCGCGTGACCGCCCGGCCTGCAATGCGCACTCCCGTGCTCTCGCCCGCGCCGCCCATTGGAACGGTTTCGCCGATACCCGCCGCTTCGACCCCGGGCAGTGTTCGGAGCCGTTCGAGCGCGCCTCGATAGAGCGCGACGATGCGATCGAGATCGGCGTAACGCGACGAGGGCAGCGTCATCTCGAACGTGACGACGTGCTCCGGATCGAATCCGGCGTCCACGTGCAGCAAATGCACGAATGTTCGTGCGAGCAAGCCAGACGCAATCACGAGAACGAGCGCGAGCGCCACTTCCGCGACGAGCAACCCGTTTCGCACGCGCGCGCTGCGAGTGCCCGCGGTCGAGCGGAGGCTCCCCTCCTTGAGCGCCTGGCCGTCGGTGCCGCGCACGGCCGTGAACGCCGGCACGAGCCCGAACGCGAGCCCTGTAATCGTCGCAGCCCCCAGGGCAAACGCGAGCACTGGCACATCGAGCGTGACGTCGGCAAGCCGCGGGACATTCGCCGGTCCGAACAGCCGAGCGAATCGGATACCGGCGAGCGCCACGAACACACCCGCTGCCCCGCCCGCGATCGACAGCAGGACGCTCTCGGTCACGAGCTGGCCGACAAGCCGTTCGTTCGATGCACCGAGGGCGGCTCGCAGCGTCAGCTCGCGCGCGCGGGCGATCGACCGCGTGAGCAGCAGGTTCGCGACGTTGGAACAGGCGATCAAAAGGACGATTCCGACCGCTGCGAGCATGAGCAGCAGCGGCCGGCGGGTTTCGCCGGCGACCTGCATGCGAAGGGTCGCGATCCTCGACGTAAACCATCCCTTCGCGCGCGGAAACTGCTGATCCATGTGGAGGGCGAAGAGGTCGAGCTCCGCCTGCGCCGCGTCTATCGGCACGCCGTGTTGGAGCCGGCCGACGACGGCGAGCTCGCTCGGTTCGCCTCTTCTTGTCGGTCCGGGCGGCAGCGCGAGCGGCACCCAGAGCTGTGCTTCGCGCGGCAACGTAAAGCTGCCGGGCATCTCCGCGGCGCGCGGAAACGCGAAGCCGGGCGGCATCACGCCCACGACGGTGTAAGCCGCGCCATTCAGATTGACCGTGCGGCTCACGACAGCAGGATCAGCGCCGAAGCGCTCGACCCATAGCCGATGGCCCAACACCACTTCGTGCTCGCGTCCCGCGCGATCCTCCTCGGCGGTGAACGCGCGCCCGATGACGGGCACGACGCCGAGCGACGGAAACAGGCCCGCGGACGCGCGAACGCCCTCGAGCCGCACCGGTTCGCCGGTGCCGGTGAGGTTGAACGAATCGCCGAGAAACGCGCCGAGCGCGGCGAACGCCTTTGTCTGCCGCGCGAACGTCAGAAATTCGCTGCGGCCCCAAGGCAGCTCCTCGAATCCCAGATTGACGCCATGCGGCGGCAGCCGCCATGGCAGCACGATCTCCTCGGCGGCCGGATACGGCAGCGGCTTGAGCAGGATGGCGTTGACCACGCTGAACACCGTCGTGCTCGCACCGATGCCAAGCGCCATCGTGAGAATCGCGATCGCGCTGAACCCGGCGTCTTTTCGCAGCAATCGGACGGCAAACCGCGCGTCCTGCAGAACCGCCTCCACCAACCAGACGCCGCGAGCGTCGCGGCACTCCTCTTTCACCTGCTCGACGCCCCCGAGCTCGATGCGGGCGAGACGTTCGGCGGCATCGCGCGCGGCGCCGGCCGCCATGTGCTTCTCGATCTGACGGTCGAGGTGCGCCTGGAGCTCGGCGTCGAGCTCGGATTCGACGGCGGTGCGGCGGAACAGCGCGCGCGCGCGAAAGATCCAGTCGGCGAGGCTCATCACGTCGCCTCCAGAATCCGCGCGATCGCCGCCGTCAGCTTGCGCCACGCGGTCTGCTCCGATTCGAGCTGCCGCGCGCCGGAGCGCGTGAGCTCGTAATATTTCGCGCGCCGATTCGCGTCCGAGATGCCCCATTTGGCACGCACCCAGCCGCGGCGCTCGAGCCGATGGAGCGCCGGATAGAGTGACCCCTGCGGAATCTGGAGCACGTCTCGCGAAATCTGCTGGACGCGTTCGGAGATCGCCCATCCGTGCTGCGGGCCGAGAGCGAGCGTGCGGAGGATGAGCAGATCGAGCGTGCCTTGCGGAAGCAGCAGTCGCGTGTCGGCCAAGAATGTGTCTCCCTTTGCGCTTCTACACTACCAGACGTTCCTGTAGAAGCACAAGTGGGAGCCGGAACCGATCAGTCCCGAAGCGATAGCTGGGGATCAGTGCGGCTCGCGCGAATCGCCGGTTCGGCGCACGCGACCACGGCGACGGTGAACAGCCCGACCGATACGAGCGTCAGCGTCGCGGGATCGCCAGGGCCGACGCCGTACAGGAGACCCGACATTGTCCGCGTGAGCGCGGCGGCGGCGAGGTCGCCGACGATCACGCCGAGGACGACCGCGCGGAGCCCGTCGGTCATCACCATGGATACGATGTCGCGACCCGTCGCCCCGAGCGCCATGCGCACGCCGATTTCCGCTCGCCGCTGCACGACCGTGTACGACACGACCACGTAAAGACCTGCGGCCGCGAGCAGCAGGTTGAGCGCGGCGAACCCGCCCATCACGGCAGCGGCAAACCGGGTGCGCCAGTTCGCATCGGCCATGTCGCGGGCCATCGTGCCGACGGCATACAATATGCGCCGTATAGAAATCAGCCGCCATGATGCCGACGACTGTATGGGGTTTGCCATCGAGGTCGATCACGCGGCCGACGACCGATGGCGCGCCACCGAAGACGGTCTGCCAGATGGCGTACGACAGGATGACGACGTCGCCGCGTCCCGGCGCGTCTTCACCGGGGCGAAACACTCGACCTAAGAGTGGACGCGATCCCAGGACGTCGAAGTAGTTCGCGGATACGGCGTGAACGAGAGGCACGACAGGCGTGTCGACGCTCGTGATCCGTCGGCTCTCATTGCGTAGCGCGGCCAGCGCGGTAAATGCGGGGCGCGCATTCGCGCGCCAGTCGATGAAGTCGCCGACGGTGGTCGCCATGCGCCGCCCCTGGCCGCGGGCGCTGCCGTCCGCGAAGAGCACCGCAATCGAGTCGGGACGATGGTACCGGCAGCGACTTCAGGAGGACGGCATCCACCAGGCTGAAGATCGCCGTGCTGGCGCCGATGCCGAGACAGAGGACCGCGACGACCATCAACGCGTAGGAACGCCGCCGGCTCAGCGAACGGATGGCGCGCAGGAGGCTGGAGATGAATATGTCCACGGGAATGATTTGCCGTTGACGCGAGCGAGGTTACGCGCGCCGACGCCGAACTCTATACTCGGCTCCGGCGCACCCGATCGGTACGATTCGCCAGCGCATGTACGCGACGAACGTCGCCGCTGCGAGCAGCACGGCCGTCGTCGCCGCTGAGCTCAGCTCACCGCGTGACAAGTGAAAGATCGTCGCGCAAACCATGACGAGCATGATGCCGGCCGCCGCAGCCGGCACGAGCCAGGGCTGGATGCGTGTGACCCCGGGGATCGTCAGTCCCACCGCGGCCGCGGCTTCCGCGACGCCGATAAATACCTGAAACCAGCGCGGAAGAGAGGCGTTCATCTGGGCGACGATCGAGGCCGGCGGGAAAAGCATCAGCCATCCGTGCGCGAAGAACGCCACTGCGAGAAGCACTTGAAGCACCCACAGCAGGATACTCATGGCGTGTCATTTTACGACGAAGCCTGAGTCGGCAAGAAACCTGAAGACCCGCGATTTTCCTGGCGGCCAAACGGGTTATGGCGGACACGTCCATGCGCATGCAGATACCCACGGTGGCGCGCTGCGGAACGACTAACGCTTACAAGCCGGGGCTGTTCGCTTCCGGGATCGCGCCCTCCCAGAAATGGGCAGTCGCATCGCGTCATACAGTCGGCTCAATCAGTCTTTCAATGATTTAGGCAGAGGCAGCGATCGGCACGCAGCCGTGCGCACGCGCATCGACATTCCCGAAAGGACAGCGATGGATGCTTTCGTCAAGGACGTCACGTACGGGTTGCGATCGCTCAGAAAGAACGCGGGCTTCACCGCGATCGCGGTCCTCACCATCGGGCTTGGCATCGGCGCCTGCACCGCCATCTTCAGCATCGTCAACGCGGTGCTGCTGAGACCGTTGCCTTATGCCGATCCGTCGCGGCTCGTGCTCGTGTGGACGGAGTTGCGGGCGCGGAACGTTCTGGACTTTCCGTTCCCGATTCCCGACGTCGAAGATCTGCGCGAAGAAGCCAAGACGTTCGAGGGCGTCGCGGGCCTTTTCCCGCCCGGCCGCGTGACCATCGCCGGCGACAGCGGCCAGCCGGAACAGATCCGCGTCGAGGCGGCCACGCCCAACCTCTTCGCTCTGCTCGGCGCGCGCATTCAAATCGGCCGCGACTTCACTGAAGAGGACGGAACGCCGCAGCCGGCGAATGCCGCGCGCCGGCGCGAACGCCCCTCCGCAGGCGCCGCGCCTGCCGATCATCACGATCCTCACGCATCAATTCTGGCAGCGCAAATACGGCGGCGACCCGGGCATCGTCGGCAAGACGGTCGATTTCGGTAACGGCGGAGCGCGCGCGCAGATCGTCGGCGTGCTGGCGCCCGGCTTCGAGCTGCTCTTTCCGCCGCGGACCGGCATCGACACGGCCGTCGACGCATGGACGGCGCTGCGTCTGGACTTCAACGCCGCCGCCCGGAACACAGGCGCGCTTCGCGTCGTCGCGCGGCTGAAGCCCGGAATTCCTCTCGAGCGCGCGCAGGCGGAGGCCGAGGCGATCGCGACGACCTTGCGCGAGCGATATCCGGTGAAGAAAACCGCGAACGTCCATTTTCGCGTGGTGCCGATGCACGACGATCTGGTGCGCGACGTGCGGACGTCGATTCTCGCCCTGTTCGCGGCGGTCGTATTCGTGCTGCTGATTGCGTGCGCCAACGTGGCCAACCTGCTCGTGGTGCGCGCCGCGGGGCGGCAGCGCGAGCTGGTGATTCGCGCGGCCATCGGCGGAAGCCGCGGCCGGCTCATGCGCCAACTGTTCACAGAAAGCCTCTTGCTCGCCGGCGCCGGCGCGGCCGTCGGCCTCGCGCTGGCGCAGGGGGCCATCAGGCTTCTGCTCGCGTTCGCGCCCGCAAGGCTGCCGCGGATCGACTCGATCGCGATCGATCCGCTGGTTCTCGCGTTCACCGGCGCGGCCGCGATCCTCACGGCGATCGTCTGCGGCGTTGTTCCCGCGCTGCGGGCCTCGCGTCCCAACATCGTCGACGTGCTGCGCGCCAGCAGCGGATCGCCGGGCCTCCGCGCGGGCCGCTCGCTTCGAAGCATCGTGGTCGTGACGGAGGTCGCGCTGTCGTTCGTCCTGCTGATCGGCTCAGGCCTGATGTTGCGCAGCTTCATCGCGCTGCAGCATGTCGACGCCGGCTACGATCCGACGCATGTCCTGACGTTTCTGCTGCAGGCGCCGCAGCGTACCGACCCGGAGCGAGCGGTGTTTCTCCGGCAGGTTTCCGATCGGATTCGCGCGATTCCCGGCGTCGTACGCATCAGCGCCGCGAGCCCGCTGCCGCTCGACGGCGGCACCGTGAACGTGCCCTGGGCAACCGAAGCCGCCGGCGCGTCCGATCCGGCGGCGTTCCGTCAGGCGAACTGGCATGCGGTCCGCCCTGGATATTTCGAGACGCTGAAAACAAAACTGATCGCCGGCCGGACGTTCATCGACGAGGACAACACGCCGGAAACGACGCGCGTCGTCGTGGACGATCTGCTCGCGGCGCGGGCGTTTCCGAACGGATCGCCCGTCGGCCAGACGCTGCTCGTCCGGAACCTGCGCGGCAACGGTCCCAACGCGCCGCAGAACGAGAAGGTCGAAGTGATCGGCGTCGTCGCTCATCAGAGGCACGAAACGCTGCTCGCCGAAGGACGCGAGGCCATTTTCTTCGTCGATGAATACTTCGGCGCGGGAACGGCGACCCGCTGGATTGTTCGAACGACCGAAGCGCCAGAAACGATTGCGCCGGCGGTGCGCGCGGCGGTGGCGGCACTCGATCCGAAGCTGGCGCTGGCGGAGGTCCAGCCGATGACCGCTTTCGTCGACAAGTCGGTGGCGCCGACGCGATTCGCCGTGCTGCTGATCGCGGTGTTCGCGGCCATCGCCGTGCTGCTGGCGGCGATCGGTCTCTACGGCGTGCTTGCAACCGTCGTCCGTCAACGCACGGCCGAGATCGGCATGCGGATGGTCTTCGGCGCGCCTCGCGCCAGCATCATGCGCATGATCGTGGGCGAAGGCGTGCGGCTCAGCGCGATCGGGATTGCCGCGGGACTCGTCGCCGCCTTCGCCGTGACGCGTCTCCTTGGCTCGATGCTCGTGTCGGTGACGCCGACCGATCCGCCGACGTTCGCGATCATCACGGCCCTCTTTCTAGCGATTGCCGCGTTGGCTTCGTGGATGCCAGCCCGGCGCGCCTCGCGCCTCGACCCGACAGTCGCGCTCAGAGATGAATAAAGCGCAAACCATGCGCAGGATGCTGATAGCGAGCGCCCGCGCACCCGCCTTACGATCGCGCGCAAAGATTCTTCACAGAGGACAAGGACCCATGCATTTCGCGCGCCTGATCACCTGGTCGTCGCTCTTGTTGCTGTTCGCACTCAGTCCTGCGACGAGGGTGCGCGCGCAGAAGGCAACCGACGCTGCGCGATATCCCTGCGCCGGGGTCCATACGTTCGATTTCTGGGTCGGAACGTTCGACGCAACACCTTGGGATCGACCTTCGGCACGGCCCACCGGGCAATTGCACAACACCCGTGAGTACCGACGGATGCGTCATCGTCGAGCGATGGACCGGCACGAGCGGCTCCGCCGGAATGAGCATGTCGTTCTACGACACGAACCGCGGCGTGTGGCGAATGGTGTGGAACGACGATGCGAATCAGTCGAACGACTTCGAAGGCACGTACGAAGACGGCGCGATGCGATTCAAAGGCTGGGTGCTCGCGCCTGGCGGCGAACGACTCCTCGCGTCGAATGTCCTTCAGAACGTCTCGCCCGGCACAATCCGACACATCTACTCGACATCGGCGGACAACGGCAAGACGTGGACCGTGAAGAGTGACGGTCGATTCGTGCGGCGCACGGAGTAGCGGTCGATTCCGATCGGAGACCGCGGGCATGGTAGGGTGTTCCGTCCGCCATGCAGTCCCTGCTTGCCGACTGTCGTTACGCCATTCGCGGCTTCGCCAAAGCGCCGGGCTTCACGGCCGCGGCCCTCGTGACGCTCGCCCTCGGCATCGGTGCGAATACATCCATTTTCAGTATTGCCAGCGCGTTGCTTCTTCACCCGCTGCCATACAAAGACGCCGAGCGACTCGTCATTCTGTGGAATCGATCGCCAGGGCTGAACATCGCGGAAGACTGGTTTTCGACGGCGCAGTATTTCGACATCAAGAACAGCCACCACGGATTCGAGCAGGTCGCGATCGCGATCGGCGGCAACTACAACCTGGTCGGCGACGGCGAGCCCGAGCGCATCGGCGTCATCCGCGTATCGTCCAACCTCCTGCCGATGCTCGGTGCGCAACCGGCATTAGGACGTCTGTTCGTCGACCAGGATGATCAGCCCGGGCACGCCGCGGCCATTCTGAGCTACGGCACGTGGACGCGCCGCTACGGTCGCGCGCCGCAGGTGCTTGGCAGGTCGCTCAATCTCAACGGGCAGACGTACCAGATCGCCGGCGTGCTCGCGGAATCATTTACGCTGCCGCGCGAAGTGCTCCCCACCCTCGGCGTCGCGGAGGACGGCGAGATTTTTCTGTCGTTGCCGCTGCCTGCCGGCGCTGCCACGAACCGAAAGAACGAGGACTACAACATCGTCGGCAAGCTGAAGGCCGGCGTATCCGTCGCGGGGGCGCAGGCGGAGATGGACACGATCACGGCGCGGCTGCGGCGTGACTTCCCCGCCGAATACCCGCCCAATGGCGGATTGACGTTCGGGATCGTGCCCTTGATCGATCAGGTGGTTGGCGGCGTCCGCCTAATCGTGCTGGTGCTCCTCGGATCCGTCGGCTGCGTCCTGCTGATCGCGTGCGCGAACGTGGCGAACCTGCTGCTGGCGCGCGCCTTCGCGCGTGAAAAAGAGATCGCCGTACGCACAGCGCTCGGCGCGAGTTCCGGGCGCCTGGTCCGGCAGCTGCTCACCGAGAGCGTGATGCTGGCGTTTCTCGGCGGCGCGCTCGGGATCATCGGAGCAATCGGCGCGGTTCGCTGGCTGCAGGCGCTCCAGCCGTCGGGCATTCCGCGCCTGCGCGACGTCGCCATCAACGGCGAAGTGCTGCTGTTCACCCTCGTCTTGTGCACAGGCGCCGGAATCCTGTTCGGTCTCGCGCCCGCGCTCGGTGTCCGCGGCGTGAATCCATTTGGTTCGCTCAAAGACGCGGGCCGCGGAGCGTCAGGCTCGGGAGCGGTCTGGGGCAGCGGCTCGCGTCGCCGTCGAGCGCTGGTGATGGCGGAGCTCGCGCTCTCCCTCGTTCTCCTGATCGGCGCCGGGCTGCTCATGCGTAGTTTCGCGCAACTTCAGACCGTGGACCCGGGATTCCGCTCGAACGGCGTGCTCACGCTCGAGCTCACGATGAACGGGCGGAAGTACGCGGATGGCAAGGCCGTGCTCGCTGCATATCGCGAGTTGTGGGAAAGATTCGATCGACTGCCCGGCGTGGCGGCGTCGGGCGGTGTGACGGCGCTTCCGCTCAGCGGGTTTTTCGCGTGGGGTCCGATCACGGTTGAGGGGCGACTGCCGCCGCCGGGGGAGAACTTCATCAACGCGGATATCCGCACCGTCGGCGGTCGTTATTTCGAGGCGATGGGCATTCCGCTGCGCCGCGGCCGATTCTTCACTGAACAGGACACATCCGATCAGCCGCGCGTCATCATCGTCGACGAGTACATGGCCGCGCAGTTGTGGCCGAACGCCGATCCCATCGGGAAACGGATCCGCTACGGCGACCTCGCCTCGACGGCTCCGTGGCGCACCGTCGTCGGCGTCGTCGGTCGAGTGAAGCAGTACATGCTCGATGCCGATGGCCGCATCGCGATGTATCAGCCGCAGACGCAATCGCCGTCCCGGGCGATGTTCGTCGCCGTGAAGACCCACGGCGATCCGGCAGCACTCGCCGCCGCCGCGAAGACAGCCGTCCATGACGTCGACCCCGACCTGCCGCTGTATCACGTGCGGCCGATGGCCACGTGGGTGGAGCAGTCGCTTGCACGCCGCCGATTCTCGCTGGTGCTGCTCACGCTGTTCGCGGTGCTTGCGCTCGCGCTGGCAGCCGTCGGCATCTACGGCGTGATGGCATATCTCGTGAGCCAGGGCACACGCGAGATCGGCATCCGCATCGCGCTCGGCGCAACGCCCCGAACCGTCGTCGCGATGATCGTGCGGCAAGGGATGACCGTCGCGACGGCTGGTGCCGCGGCCGGCATCGTCGCAGCGCTGGCGCTGTCACGACTGATGGACAGTCTGCTCTTCGGCGTGCGTGGCACAGACCCGCTGACGTTCGCGACGGTGGCCGCCGTGCTGTTGACGATCGCATTCCTGGCGTGCTACCTGCCGGCGCGACGGGCGGCGCGCATCGATCCGATGAAAGCCCTCCGAGCCGAATAGGCCGGTGCTCAGGCGCCTTTCGGTTTCGACAGAGACATGCGGACACCTGCCGTTCTTGGACATCTGACCGCTGACGCGTGGCTCCTGTTTGCCACGCGGTTCATCCGGCTGTTTGCGTACGGCTCGTTGTCGGTCGTCCTCGTCTTCTTCCTTGTTGGCATCGGCCTCACGGACGCGCAGACCGGGCTGCTGCTGACGCTCACGCTCGTCGGCGACACGATCATCTCGCTCCTCTTGACGACGCGAGCCGACCGGATAGGGCGGCGGCGCACGCTCGTCGCAGGCGCGATGTTGATGGTCGGGGCCGGGCTCATCTTCGCGTCCACCACTATGGTCTGGCTGCTTGTCGCCGCGGCCACGATCGGCGTCATCAGCCCCAGCGGCAACGAAGTCGGTCCATTTCTTTCGATCGAGCAGGCGGCGCTTTCGCACGTGATCACCGACCGCGCGAGGACCGAAGTATTTGCGTGGTACACGCTCGCCGGTTCGGTCGCGACCGCACTCGGCGCGTTGGCGGGTGGCACCGTCAGCCGCGTGCTCCAGCACTCATCGGCGACCGATGTGGCCAGCTACCGCGCCGTGGTGCTCCTGTATGCGGCGCTCGGAGTGGTCCTGGCCGCGCTGTTCACACGTCTATCGCCGAAGGCTGAAGCTGTCACTGTCGGCGACAAGAAGGCGTTTCAAGCCACCTTCGCAGGGCTGGCGGGACTCGAGCGATCACACGATGTCGTCTTGAAGCTATCCGCGCTGTTCGCGCTGGATTCGTTCGGAGGCGGCTTCGTGGTTCAGAGTTTCGCCGCGTACTGGTTTTATCTCCGTTTCGGCGTGAACCCCGGAGTGCTCGGCGTCATTTTTTTCTGGGCAAATATCTTTGCTGGACTATCAGCGCTGGTCGCGTCCCGGCTCGCTGCCCGGTTCGGCCTCATAAAGACGATGGTCGGCACGCACCTGCCGTCGAACGTTCTGCTTATCCTCGTGCCGCTGATGCCGACGATGTCGCTCGCGGTTTTGGTCCTGTTAGTGCGGTTCAGCATCAGCCAGATGGACGTGCCTACACGCCAGTCGTACGTCATGGCCGTCGTCAGCCCCGATGAACGATCCGCGGCCGCAGGCGTGACCGGCGTCGCGCGGACCGTCGGCGCCGCGATCAGCCCGCTGTTTGTCGGCTTCATGTTCGCCAGACCGGCGCTCGTCAACCTGCCGTTCTTCATCGCCGGCACGTTGAAGATCGTCTACGACCTGCTGTTGTACCGACAGTTCGTAAATGCCAAGGCCGGAAGCGAGACGAACGGGTAGCCTGAGCCCTTGCGTTGTCAGTCCTGGCCAGTGGTGAGTTTCGTCACCGAGCCCTTCTGCTGCGAGCCCGGCTTGTCGCTCCAATCGACCACTGTTCCGTCGGACAGATGTTCGTGTACCGACCAGTGAATGTCGGCGGCGCTGTCCGGATTCTTGGCCGTGAACGGCATCGCCACGTACCTGTTCGGCGGGACCTCGACCTGCCACGTAATCGACGCGATACGGTCGCCCGTCTTCTTCGTCGTATAGCTGCCGGTGGCCGGTTGTTGAATGGTCGTCACGGTGACACCGTCCGGGACATCGAGATCGATCGACGTCGCGGCGACCTTCTCTTCGTTATGGACCCGCACTTCATATTTCTGCGTCACGCCGGTCTTCGATTGCGGAGGAGACACCATGACGTGGGCCGATATCCCGGCCGCACACACGGTAACGAGCAGTCCGACACAGAATTTCACGCGCATGAGATGTGCTCCTTTCGTTACATTGCATGATTCATGGGCATCTGATGATTCATCGGCATCGTGTGCCCCGCCAGCGGGTCCGCCATGCGCATGTTCCACATGCGTCCCATCGCGCCAGCCCGCGGCCGCAAGGTGAAGAACAGCTGAAACGAAATCGGATGCGCGCCATGAGTGTCGCGCAAGATGTCCGGAACGGCGTTGAGCGTAACGGCCCCGCCGACATTGCCTTCAAAAGCATGCCACTGAACGACGTCGCGCGTCGCGCCCACCGTGAACGCCCCCACGGTGTCTTTCATTCCCTCCTGCACCGGACTTGCCGGAGTCGTGTCGGCGAGAAGCACAGCCGTTTCCACCTGCACCGCTTCGATGCGGGCGAACACGGATCGTCCGTTCTGGCGACGCGTGACCTCCCCGAAGACCGCCTGACGGTTCGTCGTCTCGAGCGCATTTATTCCGTACCCGAACGTGATCGCGGTGAAATCGGCGCCGTTGGTCCGAAACCACGAACCGGACGCGGTCGTGCGCTCGATGTTGCCGGGTTCCAGTTGTTCAGGATTCACCAGGTGCCCGGTCGACGCCTGGAGTTCCCATTCCGCACTTGGCCGGAACCACACGCGCGCTGAAACGGAGTCGAGTCGACCGAAATCGAAATCCCAGCGATGCTCATCCGGCTCGCGCCCGTTGAAGACCGAGCCTTCAAGCGTAACGGGTCCCCGATCCACCGCGGCGGTGACGACGCCGAACGCAACGTGCGTCGAGTCGAAGGTGTGATGACTGAGCGGCGCAAGCGGCAGGTCCGCCGCTGACGGCCGGTGCATGAACGCCACAGGGCCAAGGGCCGGTTCACCGACAGGGCCGCCGGCTATCGTGAGATGGGTTCGATCGGACACGGGCATCCGCCAGATCGCCGCAAGCTGCATGAACAGCTCGTGCGGGTGCTGACGATCGACGAGCGGTTTCCCGTCGAGAGCCTCGCCGACTTGAAACAATTCTCGATAGCCGGACTGGCCGACGGTCGCCGGGTCGAGGCTGAACATCGCGGTGAATGTCAGCTGCGACGAGCCGGCCGAGCGGCTGGCCATTCCCATCCACCAGTTGGGCGCGACCACTTCATCGCCGCCGCGCTCCCCGCTCTGGTGGTTCCACATGACGCGGAACATGCCGTCCTGCATGAACTGCCAGCGGCTCGCCTGCGCATGATCGTGATGTTCCGGCTGCGAAGGCGACGAGTCCTCGGCGGCTTGCGCGTTCACGACAACCAGCGAAGCCACCGCCATCGCCACCGTCAATGCGCTGGCGGTTCCCATCGAGACACGACGCACGCTGCACACTCCCGCTCGACACTTTGACACAGCACGGAGACGTGTCCACTTGACTCTCTAGTGCAGCTCACGTAGTATCCGTCGCCATCATGATGGCCACACTGCGACGCCTCGCGCGGCGACTCCTCAGTTTCGCGCGCCCGTCCGCAGCGGACCGCGCGTTGGATCGCGAGCTCTCGGCCCATATCGATCTGCTTGCCGACGAGTACGTGCGACGTGGCGCCAGCGCGGACGAGGCCCGCGCCGCAGCGCGGCGCGCCTTCGGCAGCCTCGAGCTCGTGAAGGATCACCAGCGCGACGCGCGATCGTTTCTCTGGATGGACGACGCGCGGCGCGACGGGCGGTACGCCGTTCGTGCGCTGGCCCGCAATCCAGGATTCACGTTCGCTGCCGTCCTGACGCTCGCGATCGGCATCGGCGCGACGACCGCGGTCTTCAGCCTTGTCGACGGTCTGATGCTGCGGCCGCTCCCGGTCCGCCATCCCGAAGAGCTCGTCCTCTTCGGCAGGGCGCGCACCTGGGGCACGATGTCGGGCGTTGCGCGCGCGTACGACGTGTTATCGTACCCGCAATACGTGTACTTTCGCGACAACAACCAGTTGTTTCCCGGAGGGCTCGCGGGCGTCTCGACATGGCAGTCCGCCGTGCGCCTGCGCCTCGACGGCGCGCCTGTCCTGGCGAACGCGAAACTCGTCTCGGGCACGTATTTTCCAGTGTTCGGCGTCAACGCGGCGGCCGGCCGTCTGCTCGGGCCGAGCGACGATCGTCGGGAGTCGCCGCCGTCAGCGGTTCTCAGCTACCGCTACTGGGTCAGCCGGTTCAACCGCGCACCGGACGTCGTCAACCGGACGATTCTCGTCAACGACACGCCGTTCGTGATCGTCGGCGTGGCCGCGCCGGAATTCTTCGGCGAGACGCTAGAAGCCGATCCGCCCGATCTGTGGTTCCCGATTGCGCGATTTGCGGAGGTCACTCTCAACCCGTCGATCCTCCCGTACGCCGAATCGCGCTGGATGTACATCGTCGGGCGCGCCGCTCCGGGTGCGAACCGCGCACAGCTCTCCACGGCCCTCACGCTGCAGCTGCATCAGTGGCTCGAAGCGAATGAGCCCGACCGCGACCAGCCGGAAGTCCACACCGCGATCGAGCGGGCTGCTATCGACGCGAGTTCCGCGGCCGCCGGCATCTCACACCTGCGCGGCCGGTATGGTGAACCGCTCGAGATCCTGCTCGCGATCGCGGCGCTCGTCCTGGCGGTCGCATGCGGCAACGTGTGCAATTTGCTGCTCGCGCGTGCGACAGCGCGGCAGCGCGAGATGTCCTTGCGGCTGGCCCTGGGCGCGAGCCGCTCGCGGCTTGTTCGGCAGCTTCTCACGGAAAGCCTGCTGCTTTCGCTGATGGGCGGGTACGCAGGTGTCGTCCTGGCCGCGTGGGCGACGCGTGGCCTCCTCGCGCTGGTGTTCCGCGATTCGGCCACATACGGCATCGCCGTGTCGCCCGATGCGCGGCTTCTCGCGTTTGCCTCGGCGACGGTCTTCGTCTCAGGCATGCTGTTCGGCCTGGCGCCGGCGTGGCACGCCACGCGAGAGGATTTGACTCTCGGCCTGAAGTCCGGCGGCCGCCTCGCCGGCAGCGACGTCCGTGGCCTGTCCACCGGCAAGGTGCTCGTCGCGGCGCAGGTCGCGCTGTCGCTGCTCCTCGCCGTCGGAGCGGGCCTGCTCGTTCGCAGCGTCAGCAACCTGTCGCGACAGGATTTTGTCTTCGACCGCGATCACATCCTGCTCGTCCACGTCGATCCGAAAGCGGCCGGGTATCGGGCCGATGCGCTGGCGGATCTGTACCGCCGGATCGAGGATGCGGTCGACTCGAGGCCGGGCGTCAAGCGTTCAGCGCTCGCGCTCTACACGCCGTTGTCCGGACAGAACTGGGACACGTACATCTCCGTTGCCGGCTTCGATCCGGACCGCAACAAGTCTCTCCACGCCGTCTGGGTGTCCGTGACGCCCCCGTACCTCGATGCGCTCGGCATCCCCGTGCTCCTCGGCCGGCGGTTCGACGCGCGCGACGCCGCCGGGGCGCAGCGCACCGCTGTCGTCAACGAGAGCTTCGTCCGCGACGTCTTCAAGGGAGAGAATCCGATCGGCCGCCGGTTCGGCAACAGCCCGCTGCACGCGGACGCCTGGGAAATCGTCGGCGTCGTCAAAGACACGAAGCACGCTGACCCGCGCGGCCGCGGCACCGCCACATTCTTCCTTCCCGTCACGAGCAGCGTTCCAGCGGATCCCGTGCTGGTGCGATCGAGCTACCTCCGCGACCTCGTGGTTCGGGCCAACGGTGATCCGGCGACGGTCGCCGGCGAGGTGCGCGAGGCGCTCGCGGCTGTCGACGACCGCCTCGTCGTCACCGGCGTGACGACCATGAACGATCAGATACGCCAATCGTTCAACCAGGTGGAGCTCATGAGCGTCCTCTCGACGGTCTTCGGCGCCGTCGCGCTCCTCCTCGCGGCCATCGGTCTCTACGGCGTGATGGCGTACTCGGTCGCGCGTCGCAGAGCCGAGATCGCCGTGCGCATGGCGCTCGGGGCCGAAGGTCCGCAGGTCGCCTGGATGGTCGTCCGTGAGATTCTCGGCCTCGTCGGTCTCGGCATCGCTGTCGGCGTGCCGCTCGTTGTCGCCGCCACACGGCTGATCAGTGCGCACCTCTTCGGAATCGGCGGACTCGATCCGCTGACGATCGCGATCGCCGCGCTGCTGCTCACCGCGATCGGTGCGGCAGCCGGGTATTTGCCGGCGCGCCAGGCCGCGCGAATGAACCCGGTCGCCGCCCTGCGCGACGCCTAGCGCCGCGGCTACTGCAGTCGATCGATCCGCAGCCACGCGATCCGGCGTTCAAAGCCGCCTGTGACCCTTATTGCGGATACCACGCGATTCGGGGCCACGAACGGTCATTTATTTCGCCGACCGAGGAGGGTGGATGTTGCCGGCGACTTCGCCGCCAGCAGATCGGCGAAATCCTTCAGGTGCTTGACGTCGCGAGACGCTTTCAACGTCACGGCGAACCACTCGCGCCTTGATGCCGCGCCGCGTCAATGGAACGCCGACCAACTGCCCGCGCCTCAAATAGGACGCCGCGACCCAATCGGCCAGCACGCCAACCCCGAGACCCGCTCTCGCCAACTCGACGATCGCCTCGGTGAGCGCCACGGTTTCGACCACTCTCGGCGCAACGCCCGCCGGCGCCAGCACGTGTTGATAGACGAAGCTGTCTTCCGGCTTCGAGTGCAGCAGGACGACCTCGTCCAGTAGATCGGTCGGCCGGACATACGACCGGGTCGCCAATCGATGTTTTGGCGACATGACGACGAACATGGTTTCGTCGAACACGCGGCGGACGGTCGTCAAGGGATTCGACACCGGTCCGACGGCGAGCGCGAGATCGAGCCGTCCGTTGACGAGCGCCTCCACAGGATTCGCATGCGTGTCGGCCTTGATCTCGATGCGAATACCGGGATGCGCGCGTCGAAACTCTTCGAGCAGCGGCGGCAGCCAGTGGTAGCAGGTATAGCACTCGGTGCCGAGCCGCAGCGTGCCGTATTCCCCGGTGCCACGACGCCGCACGCGATCTTCGGCCTCTCCGAGCCGGCTCAATATGTCGATCGCGGAACGGACGAGGCCCTGCCCTGCCTCGGTCGGCACCATGCGCCGCCCCACGCGAAGGAACAAACGCGTGTTCAGCCGCGATTCGATGTCGCACAGCGCGTGACTCACCGCGGATTGCGAGAGGTGGACGGTCAGCGCCGGCCTTGGTGACGGTGCCGGTTTCGGCGATCGCGGCAATCAAACGCAGGTGTCGCACCTCGAGATCCATACGTGAAGTATATGCATGCCTGAAGCGAGAATCATCGAGCATGTGCATATTTCATGGGTTGCAGGCTGGATTTTCATTGGACACTCGAGCGGGTGAACCGCATAGTGCGAGCTATGCGATACCTCAGCCTCGTGCGCGATGCGCGCTTCGCGTGTCGAGTCCTTGGTCGGAATGTGAGCTACTCGCTCGCGGTGATTGTCACGATGGCGCTGGCACTCGGCGCGGCGACAACGATCTTCGCCGTCATCAATGTCATGTTTCTGCGGCCGTTGCCGTTCGCCGACTCGGAACGGCTCGTCAACCTGTCGGCCGTGCAGCCTGGCTCCGGCGGTCGAGACGAACCATTTGTTTTGTCGGATTTCGAGTTGGTTCGATGGCGGTTGGCCACGCACACGCTCGAGTATGTTGCAGGCTTGCAGCCGCGATCGGTTGCGGTCGTGACCAACGGAGAGCCGCAACTTGTAAGGGCCGCGGCAGTCACGGGGGAGCTATTACCGATGCTCGGCGTGCAACCGGCGGAGGGCCGCTTCTTCACAACTGAAGAAGAACACGGCGGCGCACTCGTCGCGGTGGCCAGCGCGCGGCTTGCAAGCCGGCTGTTTCCAGCAACGCCGTCGCTCGTGGGCGCATCGGTCACCGTGGATGGCCAGGTGTACGAAATCGTCGGCATCATGCCGTCGGATTACCGGCCGCTCCTCGACGACTCCGAACTTTGGATCCCGCTCAACCCGGTTATCGACCCGGCGCGAGGCAACCAGCGAATTACGTTGGGCGCCGGCCGCCTTCGCAAGGGAGCCACGACTCGCCAGGCCGAGGAGGAACTGGCGACTTTCAGCGCGGAGCTCGCTCGTCAGTTTCCCGCGAGCCACGGCCACGCGCGGCCGCGCGTGACGTCGCTTCGTGAAAATCTGTTCGGCGATCGCCGGCCTGCGCTGCTCGCGATGTTCACCGCCGCGCTGTTGCTGGTGCTCCTGGCGTGCGCGAACATCGCGAACCTGGCGGTCGGTCATGTGAGTCGACGCCGGACGGAGCTATGGATTCGGACCGCGATCGGTGCGTCCCGTCGGGAGCTGGTCCAACAGCAGCTGGTCGAAACGATTCTGCTGGCGACGTGCGGAACCGCGGGCGCGCTGCTCATCGCGGTATGGACGATGCCGATGCTCTCTTCGCTGATGGCGACGACGGGAACCACCGTGGTCGAAGCGTCGATCGATTGGCGAGTGTTTGCGTTCGCCGTCTGCCTCGCGCTCCTCACCGCCGTCGGCAGCAGTCTCGTTCCGCTTCTGCGCATCGCCCGCCGCGACGCGGCCGACGCCAGGGCGACCGCGTCCGGTGGCGGAGCCGGCGTCACCCCGAGCCAGCGTCGTCTGAGCGGAACGCTTCTCGGATTACAAGCGGGGTTCGCGATGGTGTTGCTGGCCGGGGCGACCGCATCGCTGATGAGCCTGCAGCGGCTCACACACGCGTCCGTGGGAGTCCGCTCCGACAACGTCGTCGATATCCAGCTCGCCGTCGCTCCTCGAAAATATACGAACGTCGAGCAGCGATCGCGCTACGTGACGTCGCTGCTCGATCGTGTTGGTGCGATCCCCGGCGTCGTCTCGGCGGGAACGACGCAGGCGACGTTCATTCGCAACGAGAGCATGCAGACGCTGATCTGGACCGACGACCGGCCTGCGACCGATACGTCGGCGGCGCCGGTCGAGATCCGTCACGTGACGGAAGGGTACTTCCGCGTGCTCGACATTCGCATGGAAGACGGCCGATCGCTCGACGATCGCGACCAACTGAGGACGTCGCCGGTGTGCGTCGTCAGTTCGACGTTCGCGCGCGAGTTCTGGCCCGGACGGAGCGCCGTGGGGCACCGAATCAGGAGAACGTCGGCAAGTGCGCAGTGGATGACCGTCGTCGGCGTGGCAGTGGACGTCAGCGACGCTGGCGTGGGTCAGCCGCTGAAGCCGACGCTGTACGTGCCGTACGTTCAAGCGAACACCGCGACAGCGCGTATCTCGGTTTTGATTCGCACTCATGCGGACCCGCTCGGTATCGCGGCGTCCGCCCGTGCCGCAATTTGGTCCGCCGAGCCGCAGCAACCGATCGGCAGGGTGGCCACGCTCGATACCCTCCTGGGTGAGTCGGTCGCGCAGGATCGTATCCGCGCAATGCTGGTTGCGGCGTTCGCATTTATCGGGCTCGTCGTCGCCGTGCTGGGCGTATACGCGGTTACGGCCGCCGATGTGACGTCGCGCACTCGCGAGCTCGGCGTTCGGCTGGCGCTCGGCGCGTCCCCGCACGAACTGATTAGACGGCTGCTCGCCAACGCGATCGTCCGCGTCGGCACCGGCGTCGTCGCGGGGACGCTCGGCTATCTGGCGCTCGCGAACGCGGCCAATGCGCTTTTGTACCAAACGAACGCGGCGGATCCGTCGATCATCGCCGCATCGGCCGGAGTGCTGCTCGCCGGCGGCGTGATCGCCGCCATCCTGTGCGCCCGCAGCATTACCGCGCTATCGCCGGTCGCAGTGCTTCGCAGCGTCTGAGTAAACGGATACCGTTGCCCCTGCGCCGTGACGTGAAGCGGCGACACGCTGGCATGCGCATCACGATTCTCGACGACTGCTTCGAGCGCCGAAGCGTATTTGGCGCGCGTCTATTGCCGAAAAATATCGCGAACCACGCCGTGCCAGAGCGGCGCGCCGAAGCCGTAGGCGGCCAGGAGCGCCGCGACAATTGCCGCGGCCTTCACGCTCTCGATGCCCTGCCGGCTCCAGTAGACGTCGGCCAGGCGCAGCCAGAGCGCGAACTCATCGAGCGTCAGCCCGAGCGCCACGCCAAAGACGAGCGCGATCCGGAGGTGCCAGCGCGCGTCGCGCGTGGCCAGCGCCGTGAAGCCGGTGAGCATCAACAGCAGGATGCCCCAGAACAAGTGGTGGATGTGCAGGCCGCTTCGCGTAATCAGGTTGCGAAAGGGCCCGTGCGGGAACAGCTCGAAATGGATGATCGCGGTGATCGTTCGCAGAACGATGAACGTCGCGAGGAACGCCGACAGCGTGCGCAACGCAATGCGGCGACCGAGATCGAGCCGCCGCAGATGATGACGAACCCGGATCACATCTCAGCTTCCGCTGCAGCTCGGTCGCCGCTTGACCCCGCGATCCCAAGCGAGCGATTGCGCTGCTAGCGGCGCTTTATACACGAGCCGCGTACAGAATCAATAAGGAGCGGTTCGATGAGCCTGCGCGGCGGGCCGCAGGACCTCGCGACACCAGGTGCGGAAGTCGGTCGGGCCAGGGATCGCACGCGCCTGGTCCGCATCGTAGATGCCATTTTGAACTGCGCCAATCGTCTCGATCATGTCCCGCACCACGCCTTCGCTCGCGCCGCGCTGGGTGAAAACCGATTCGACGTCGCTGACGCTCAGCTGTCTAAAGACGACAGTCCTGTCGAGGACCTCGGACATCGACGCGGCCATCGCATTAGGAGTGATGCGATCGGGTCCGAACACCGGAACGTGCTCCTGGCCGGTCCAGGACCGATCGGCCAGCAGCGCCGCGGCGGTTGCGGCGATATCGCGCGTCGCGACCGTGGCCAGCGGGCGATCGGCGGCATTCGGCAGGGAGAACGTTCCGTGCTCCCGGATCGCGCCGAGTTGCGCGAGCAGGTTCTCCATGTAGAACGGCATGCTCAGCGCGCGGTATGCGGCTCCTGTCTGCTCGATCTCCGCGTCCATCGCAAAGGCGGCCGACAGCACGCCCGCGCGAGTCGGCCAGCCGTGTCCGGCGCTGGAGACGCCGACGACATGCGAAACACCATGACGACGGATTGCGTCAGCGGCGGGTCGGGCGAAGCCAAGGTAGCGCTCTTCCGTGCTGGCGCCGGCTACGCCCGGCGGAATCAGCCAGAACAAACCATCGGCTCCGTCCAGGGCGCGGTTGAGAACAGCAGAGTCATCGTGCGCGCCTTGGACTATTTCCACCCGGCTGCGCACGCCGGAGTCCAGACGGAACGGGTCCCGAACGATTACTCGGATTCGATCGTGGTGCTTGAGCAGGAGCGCCAGAACCTGCTTGCCGATCTGACCGGTGGGGGTAGTGATCACCAGCATGAGCAGGGATCAATATTAGTGGAAGTAGGCAGGCGTCATTCGTGAGGTATCGGAAATAGTAGAATCCGCGCCATGCACATCGCACCCAATCGCCGTTCGCGCTCGTTGTTGATTCTGGGAACGGTCGCGATTCTCGCTGCGGGACCTGCCGCGCAATCAGACTCCACGAGCTGGGATGCGAAGTTTCGCGAGCTGCCGCAGGCCGTCGAACATTCGCGCCTCGATGGAGCGCTTGAGCGCGCGGCCGCACCACGTCGGCTCGCCGTACGACAAGGACAACGCGGAGTGGCTGCTCGCGCGGTTCAAGGAATGGGGATGGGACGCGCAGATCGAGACGTTCAGCGTCCTCTTCCCGACGCCGACCGAGCGCGTCCTCGAGCTCGTGGAGCCGACGCGCTTCACGGCGAAGCTCGAGGAGCCGGCCGTGCCCGGCGATCCGACGTCGAACCAGAAGAACGAACAGCTGCCGACCTACAACGCCTACTCGATTGACGGCGACGTCACCGGCCCGCTCGTGTACGTCAACTACGGCCGGCCCGAGGACTACGAGGTGCTCGAGCGCTACGGCATTTCGGTGAAAGGCGCCATCGTCATGGCGCGCTACGGCGAGTCGTGGCGCGGCATCAAGCCGAAGGTCGCGGCGGAGCACGGCGCGATCGGCTGCCTCATCTACTCCGATCCCAAAGACGATGGCTTCGGCGCGGGCGAGGTGTTTCCGAAGGGCCCGATGCGTCCGCCCGACGGCGCGCAGCGCGGCAGCGTGATGGACATGCCGGTCTATCCCGGCGATCCGCTCACGCCGGGCGTCGGCGCGACGCCCGACGCCAAGCGCCTCGCGCATCAAGGACGCGCCGACGCTGACGAAGATTCCGGTGATGCCGATCTCGTACGCCGACGCGCAGCCGCTGCTCGCCTCGCTGACCGGCGCCGTCGTGCCGGCCGACTGGCGCGGCGGCTCTGCCGATCACGTACCGCTTCGGCCCCGGCGCCGGCCGCGCGCACCTGAAGCTCGCGTTCAACTGGGATCAGAAGCCGCTCTACGACGTGATCGCGCGCCTGCGCGGATCGACGTTTCCGGATCAGTGGGTGATCCGCGGCAACCATCACGACGCCTGGGTCAACGGCGCCGAGGATCCGGTGAGCGGCCTGGCGGCCGATGCTCGAAGAAGCGCGCGCGCTCGGCGAGCTGCGCAAGCAGGGCTGGTCGCCCAAGCGGACGATCATCTACTGCGCGTGGGACGGCGAAGAGCCGGCGCTGCTCGGATCGACGGAGTGGGCCGAGACGCACGCCGCCGAACTCCAGCAGCACGCCGTCGCGTACGTGAACTCCGACGGCAACGGCCGCGGCTTCCTCCAGGCCGAAGGCTCGCACGCGCTCGAGCACTTCATCAACGACGTCGCGCGCGACATCACCGATCCGGAAACGCATCTGACGCGTCTGGAAGCGCCAGCAGGCCCGCGCGATCGAGCGAGGCGAAGCCCGAGGACAAGGAGAAGGTCCGCAGCCGCGCCGACTGGCGCATCGGCGCGCTCGGATCGGGATCGGACTTCACGCCGTTCCTCCAGCACCTCGGCATCGCCGACGCTGAACATCGGCTACGGCGGCGAGGACGAGAACGGCATCTATCACTCGATCTACGACGACTTCTACTTCTACACGCACTTCCTCGACACCGACTTCGCCTACGGGCGGACGCTCGCGCAGACCGGCGGCACGGCGATCATCCGGCTGGCCGACGCCGACATCCTGCCGTTCCAGTACGCGAACCTCGCCGACACGGTCCGCACGTACGACGAGGAGCTGCAGCTGCTGCGTGAAGAAGAAGCGCGAGGAGATTCGCCGAGCGCAACCGCGAGATCGCCGACGGCGTGTTCGCGGCCGTCAACGATCCGCGGCGGCCGCGCGTGGCGCCGAAGATCGAGACCGTGCCGCCGGCGCATCGACTTCACGCCGATCTCACGCGCGATCGAAGCGCTGGCCAGGCGCGCGGTGGTGTTCGACGAGGCGCGCGCCGCGGCCGCCAAGAAGCACCGTGTCCGCCGCGGCGCTCGCGGCCATCGACGTGAAGATCGCGCAGTCCGAGCAGCAGCTGCTCGACGCCGCCGGCCTCGCCGCACCGCGACTGGTTCAAGCACCTGCTGTACGCGCCCGGCTTCTACACGGGCTACGGCGTGAAGACGATGCCCGGGCGTGCAGAGAGGCGATCGAGCAGGCGCAGTACCGATGCCGTGCCCGGCGAGATCGCGCGCGTCGCCAAGGCGCTCGAGCGCGAAGCGGCGTGGCTCGCGAGCCTCACGCGCGATCTGGCGACGCTGAAGTGAACACCCGAAGACGCAGGGTTCAGCTCGCAGTCATCAGCGGCGAACGGACGACCGGGACGGCGACGACGGAAACGAATGGGAAACTGGCGGGCCGTCTGGGACGACGTTCGCAACTGGTTCATCCATGCGGCATAACTAGCTGAGACTTCACTCAAGATGGCGTCGCGATAGCCACTACGTGACTACTCTCGACCGGTGGGGCGCACTCGTCCTCAAAACGCAGATCCATTCGCCGTGCGCAGGCTGCGGAGACCGCTGGGCTAGACTTCGCGCATGTGGGACGCCCTACGCCTTGATGTTCGGCATTCTTTCCGCGTTTGCGACGGGCTCCGACGTTCTCCGTGATCGTCGTCGTCACGCTGACGCTGGCTGTTGGCGCGACCATCGCACTGGGCAGCCTGCTCAACGGCACTCGTATTGCGAAGCTCGCGGTTCCGCAGTCCGGAGCAGCTCGTGGCCCTGTCCGCCCTCGATCCCCGGGCAAATGTCGACGGCTATTTCTACGCCGACACCCTCAAGGCCTACCGCGCCATCCAACGATCCTTCGCGCAGATGTCGATGTACTCCGGCGGGGACTCACGCGCTCGAGAGCGCCGTTCCGGTGTGCTCGAAGCGCCGTGGCGGACACGGTCTCGCCGGACTATTTCGATATGGTCGGCGCGCGGCTGGCGGCGGGACGGTTCTTCAACGACATCAGACGATCGCGGTCGTGGTGATCAGCGAGGCGTTCCGCCGGCGCATTTTCGGAGATGCGTCCGGCCATCGGCGGAGGCGATCAAGGTCGACGCCGTGCCGGCGACGGTGATCGGCGTCGCTGGCGGACGGTTTCGGCGGTCTTTATTCCGACGGCAGCACCGACATCATCGTGCCGTTCGCGCTGATGCGACGCGGCGGGCGGTGGCGACACGTCCACGCCGTTTCGATCGAGAACAGTTGTCGGACGTCTCGCGCGCGGCGTGTCCATCGAAGCCGCGCGCGCGGAACTGCTCGCGCGATGGCCATCCGTGCAGGCGGCGACGCTGCCGGCGGCGTTGCCCGAAGCCGAGCGGCAGGCGCTGCTCCGTCAGCGGCTGGACGCTGCGCCGCTCGCGTCAGGCTTTTCGGCTCTGCGCGACCGGTACGGCACCACGCTCTGGGTGCTTCTGGCGCTGATGGGCATCCTCTGGCGGTCACGTGCGCCAACCTTGCGGGCCTGACGCTGGCGCGCTCGCTGCCGCGGCGGCACCAGGTCGCGATTCGTCTCGCGCTGGGTGGAAGCGCGCGACGGGTGTTCTGGCAGCTGCTGGTCGATGGGATTCTGCTGTCCTCGTGGCGTTCGCGGGCGCGCTTCCGCTGGCGTGGGGAATCATTCGAGTCGTGACGGCATCGCTGGTGAGCCCGCACGGACCGGCAGCTTCCGCCAGTCACGCCTGACCCCGGCGTGATCGCCGCGACGGCGCTGCTCACTATCGCCATCGGCCTCGCGATTGGCGTCGTGTCCGCGTGGCAGTCGGTCGCGGCCCGTGTCGACGAAGGCCTGCGTCACGGCCGCGCGGTGATCGGCTCGTTGGGACGCGTTCGGGCGCGGCGTGCTCGTCGCACAGGTCGCGTTGACGATGACGCTACTCGTCGGCGCGGGACTCTTCACGACGACGCTGGCTCACTTGCGGGCGAACGATTCGTCCCTCCAGTCGCAGCGCATCGTCTTTACCCGGGCGTTCCGTGAGCCCGCAGATCGGGAACTGTTGCCGCCCGGGTACTACCAGGCGCTCGTCACCGCGCTTGCCCGACATGCCGGGCGCCGATGCGGCGGCGCTGTCGGTGTATTACCCGACGTACTTCGGGCTCAAGGTGGCCGTCCCGACCGACTATCACTACACGCGGGCGGACGGCGTCACGCCGCTCGACGGCACGGTGCTGACGGACTTCGTATCGCCCGGCTTCTTCGATCTGTTCCGATTCCATCTCCTGGAGGGCCGCGACGTCTCGTGGGACGACGGCCTGGGGACACCCGCCGTCGCGCTGATCTCGGCGTCCCTGGCTCGCGCGGTGTTCCCGGCAGGCGACGCGATCGGCCAGCACATCCGGATCGCCGGACCCGATCATCGAGACGTCGAAGTCATCGGCGTTGTCGCCGATGCGCCCTATGTCAAGCTGGACGACCCGCCCCGCTCGTCGTCTTCCGGCCGATCATGCAGGAAACGGCACGGACGCAGTTTCCGATGGCATACGTCCGCGCGACAGGCGACCTCGCGACGGTGCGCGACGGCTACACGCGCGTCGTTCAAGTCGCTCGGGCATCGGTCGCTGCGCAGGTTTTTCATCACTTCGTCAGAATGGGTCGACGGCGCGCTGCTGCAGGAACGCTTCACGGCGGGCGCTGGCCACATTCGCGGCGGCGCTCACGGTCCTTCTGGCCTGCATCGGCGTGTACGGGCTGCTCGCGTATTCCGTGACGGCGCGGATACGGGAAATCGGCGTGCGCGTGGCCCTTGGCGCCACGCGGCGGACGGTCGTCTGGATGGTTGTGCGCGACGGCTTGGCGATTGCGGTCCCCGGGGTGCTCATCGGCGCTTTGTGCGCGTGGGCCGGCGCGCGGCTCGTGCGGGCGCAGCTCTACGGCATCGCCCCCGGTGATCCACGAACGCTGGTGATCGCCGCAGCCATACTGTCTTGCCACGGTGCTCGCCGCGTCATTGCTTCCGGCGCTACGCGCGTCGAGGGTAGCGCCCATCGACGCACTGCGTGAGGAATGACCGTCTGGATGACGGAATGATTTGCGACGCCAACGATTGAAGATAGGACGCTTGGAAGAATGCTGACGAGCGCCAGATCCAAAGGAGCATGAAGTGGACTGCGCGCCGCGCCGCCGCTGACACCGAGTGTTACCCGCGAAAGACTCCGCAGCGTTTCGCAAAGGCGGCAGCCGATCGATCGCGTCGTCAGCGCAACCGCGGACGCGCACGCTTCTGGCTAATCCTCGATCTTTTTCGGAGGGCGAGGCTCACGACGCTTGCCGATTTGGCCGACGCGGATTTGGGAGACTTCGTCGAACGCGGCGCCGCCGCACAGCCAAATGGGTTCTAAAGTGAAAATCACCCTGTCGCGCAAGTGATTGATGTTGGTTGCGTTAAGGACTGGCGGAGAGAGAGGGATTCGAACCCTCGGTAGAGTTTCCCCTACACACGCTTTCCAAGCGTGCTCCTTCAACCACTCGGACATCTCTCCGCTTTAGAATCAACGAGTTGCGAGCACGAACGATCCCATCAAAACCGTTGTGATAAGTCTCCCCGAAAAACGACAGCGCGTGACGTCCAGTATAGCGATTCTCGGCCATCGACGGTCAGGTGCGGGCGTCACCGGCATCGGATCTGTGGTCGCATTGACGGCGGTGACGACAACGCAGGCGCGGCGGTCCGCGTGGTCATGCCTCGCGAAAGGCGATCAATCGGGTCCACTTTCGTCGCGCGCCGGGCTGGAAGGTAGCTGGCTAGAACGGCAACGGCAAACAAAAGCAGAGGTACGATCAGAAACACAGCCGGATCATGCGGGCGCACGCCATAGAGCAAACTTGCCATCATGGACGCAGTGGATGCAGAAAAGACCAAGCCGGCAACGATTCCCACGCCAGCAAGCGCGACCCCCTTGCGTAAGAACATTCTCAGAATGTCCTCCCGCCGCGCGCCCAAGGCCATGCGGATACCGATCTCGCGCGATCTTTGGCCGACCATATAAGCCAACAAGCCGTAAATTCCGATGGAGGCCAGAAGCACCGCCAGTCCAGCAAATCCGCCCACCAGATCGGCAGAAAAACGGCGTGAAGCCAGTGACCGATCAAGGATGTCGTTCATGGAAGAAACATTAAATACCGGCAAGCCGGGATCAATGCTCTGGATTTCATGCCGAATCTGTGGTTCGAGCAGGGCTCGCGGGCAGAGACGTCCGCAACACCACGCTCAGTTGCTTGTTGGAGTCTTGATAGGTCGAAACGTAGATGTGGGGAACGCCATCGATGTCGAGACCGTCACTCTTGATATCCTTAACAATACCCACGACGGTCGTCCATGGCTTGGTAGGGTCTTTTGCGAACCGCACTCGGCGGCCCAGCGGATCGCGGGTTGGCCAATACTTACGAGCGGTGCTTTCATCAATGATGGCCACCAGCGGTTTGCCGTCTTCATCGCCCTCGGTGAATGAGCGGCCGCGTAGGAGCGTCGCCTGCAACACCTTAAAATAATCGGGGCTTATCCGAATTCTCTCGGCGCGCAGATCCTGCGAGGACTCGACCGGTCTATCTTCAATCGCAAAGCCTTCATTCGCTAAGCCACCGACCGCGTTGGGGTTGGTATTGGTGGTCGGTAGAGCTGAGGTGATTGCGGCGAGTTCCACTCCCGGAATTGCCTTCATGCGCCGCAGCAACTCACGATCAAAGGTGGCTCTGCGAGGAATATCGAGATACGGATCCGTCTTCGGTTCGTTGGGATTCGGAAGCTGCGATGTTTGCCGTGACAACTTGAGTTGGATTAAAGCCTGGATTTTCCTGCAACAGATCCCGCAGCGTACGCAGCAGCAAGCCGGCTCCCACCATCAGTATGACGGCAAACGCCAGTTCAGAGACGATGAGAACATCCCGCAATCGGCCGGTCTTCGTGCTGTAGCCGGACCCTCGACCGCCTTCACGAATGGCCGAGGAGAGAGCGACTTTTGCCGAATGAAGCGCTGGAGCAAGTCCAAACACTAAGCCGGTGAGAATGGAAATCAGCAGAGCGAACGCCAGCACCACCCAGTCGATTCGTACTTCGTTGAGCCGGGGAACGTTCGATGGCACGAAGCGCAGGATGAAACCCAAAGTACCCACTGCGGTTGCGATTCCCGCGGCGCCGCCGATGAGCGACAGCAGCATGGACTCGGTCAGCATCTGGCGCACCATGCGGCCGCGGCTCGCCCCCAGCGCTAACCGCACCGCCATCTCTTGTTGTCGCCCCGAAGCGCGCGCCAAGAGGAGATTGGCAATGTTCAACGATACGATGAAAACGATCAGGATTACCGCACCCAGTAACACCAGCAGCATGGGCCGAACATTGCCCACCAACGTTTCTTGCAATGGTTGAATCTCAATTGTCCATTGCGCCTGCGGCGGGTAATCGGCGGGAAAGTCGTGGCGTAATTGGGCAGCCATGGCAGTGAGCCGCGCCTGAGCTTGCGCCAGTGTCAGGCCAGGCTTCAGTCGTCCGATTCCATTGACTAAAATCCGGGTACCACGCATTGGCTTGGGAAAGGGATCTGCCGCTGAATCCGCCGGCGCCAAACACCTCCGCGTCGCCGGAAACCGTCGGTCCAGGATGGCGAAATCCGCGTGGCAGAACCCCGATAATTGTAAGGGGATCATTGTCGAGCCGGAGGGTACGGCCGACAACGTTCGGATCGGCGCCATAGGCACGGCGCCACAGGCCATCGCTGATCACGGCCTCTGGAGCGAAACCAGGCACGAAGTCCTGCGGACCAAACAACCGTCCAATTTGCGGGGTCACACCCAGCATGGAAAAGTAGCTGAAACTGCCATTGACCCCCTCGACACGCTCGGGCTGTCCGGCGCCGGTCAAATTCTCGCTACCCTCGAAGATCGGGGTCACATCTTCAAATACACCCGCTCGCGTCTGCAGGTCATCCAGTTCGGGCTTGGAAAACCTAACGTCCCGCAATCCTACGCCGGGCTCGTTAAAGAAGATTCGTACCAAACGATCGGGATCGCGGTAGGGCAGAGAACGCAGCAACACGGCATCCACGATGCTGAAAATGGCCGTATTCGCTCCCACGCCCAGAGCCAGCGTCAGGACCGCCACGATCGTGAATGTGGGCTTCTTGACCAGCATGCGCAGACCGTAGCGAACATCCTGCCCAAGCTCCGACACCAACCGTGAGATCCAAATCTCCCGCGACTCTTCGTACGTCAATCCGACGTTGCCAAATCGGCGGCGCGCTTCAGCCCGTGCGTGCTCCGTCGTCAAACCGTCGGCTTCGAGTTCCGCGGCTTTTTCGGCAAGGTGGAGCTCCATCTCTTCACGCAGCGCCTCGCTGCGCCTGGCGCTCTTCATCCAATACCGCAGGCGTCGTAGCAACATGTCCGTCACTCGCCTCCCATCACACGGGCGATCGCCAGCGTGAGTCTCGCGTACTTTCGGGTTTCAACCGCCAGTTGTTTGCGGCCCGCCTCCGTGATCTTGTAGATCCTCGCCCGCCGATTATTCGACGTCACGCCCCAGATACCGTCGATCCAGCCGTGTAGCTCCAACCGCTGGAGAGCGGGATACAGCGAGCCCTCCTCGACCAGGAGCTCATTCGCGGACGATTGTTGAATGAACTGGACTATGCCGTATCCGTGCAGGTCGCGCAGCGACAGCGTCCGGAGAATCAACATGTCCAGCGAACCCGGCAACGAGTCGTTCTTTTGTGCCTTGCGTCCCATACCAAGAATTCTTAGGCTACAAGACGAAATCACTCGAGTCAAGCTCGAAGTAGCTGGCTCGAATGCGAATCGATTGCCCTCACGCGAGCAACGCGCGTGATCGCTGCAGCATGCGGCGATTTCTGTACCGCACGCCATGAAAGGCCGTGTCGAGCGCGTTCTTCGTCTGCCGCTCCTGCTCTTGAGTTCTGCGCGCGTGCCATGACGTCCTTCCTCGGATGTGCCGCCTACGTCCTCGCCGGCTTCGTTTCGATGGCTTTCACTTCCGTCCCTGGTTTGACTTCGTCGGTCCCGCGAGCCGCGATCTCATCGCCGGCCTGCAGATCGCCAAACACTTCCACCAGCGGTCCGGACGTGAGCCCGGTCTTCACGTCGACCCATTCCGTCTTGCCGTTGCGGACGCGGATGACGAACGTGCGGTCCGTCGTGCTGCCGACGCTGCCGCTGGCACGAACAGCGACGGCGTCCGTCGGTGCACGGGCCACCGCACCTGACAGAACGTGCCGGGCGCGAGCCGGCCGTCCTTGTTCATGACATCCAGTTCGACCGCCATCGTTCGCGTCTTGACGTCGACCGCCTGCGCAATGCGCGCGACCGTGCCGGAGAAGGTCTGCCCGGGATACGCGGCCACGGTGAACGACATCGACGCGCCCGTCGTCACGCCGGCGGTGTACGCCTCGGGCACCGGCACGACGAGCCGCAGCCGATTGTTGTCGACGAGCCGCACCATCGGCGTCGCCGCGCCTGGTCCGCTGGTCGGGCCCGACGAGCGCGCCCGGATGCACGTTGCGCTCGGTCACGACGCCGTCGAACGGCGCCGTCACCCGCAGGTAGCCTTCCATGTCGCGTGATCGACTTCAGCGCCTGGCGCGCGGCTTCGACGTTCTGCTGCGCGGCGGCGATCTGGCTCTGATCGGCCTCGACGGCCTTCTGCGCGAGCACGACGTCGTTGCCGGCGACGACGCCCGGCGTCGCCGACGCCGCCTTCAGCTTGTCGTACGTGCTCGCGTCGGCGTCGGCCTTCGACCGCGCGGCGCGCGAGTTGCGCTTCCGCGCTCTGCAGCTTCGACTGCGCTTCGGCCCGCTGCGCGACGAGCTCGGGCGCCTCGAGCACGGCCAGCAGCTCGCCGGCGCGCACGCGCGAGCCGCGATCGACGCGAATCGTCTTCACGAAGCCGGTGACTCTGCGGATAGATCGCGACCGTCTGGTACGGCGTCAGCTCGCCGGGCAGCGACAGCGTCACGTTCGAGCGGCTGCTCGACGACGCGGACGACGTCGATCGTCGGCGGGCCCGGCGCGGCGCGGCCTTCTCGCGTCTGGCGCGGCGCGTTGCCGCCGCACGCGCGGCCAGCGCCAGCACGAGCGCACGCCGAGCGGCGCACGCGCACGCCGTGCGAACGCTGTCGCGTTCTCATACGTGCTCCCTGCGCGCGATAGGCGCTCTCCGGATCGTCGGGATCCAGCGACGGCGACGCGACGCGCGCCGACTGCTGCACCAGCGAGTACACCGACGGCAGCACGATCAAGGTCGCGAGCGTCGCCGCGGCCAGGCCGCCGATCACGGCGCGGCCGAGCGGCGCCGTCGCCTCCGCGCCCTCGCCGAGCGCGAGCGCCATCGGGATCATGCCGGCGATCATCGCGGCGCTCGTCATCAGCACCGGCCGCATCCGCGCCCGCGCGGCGTCGATCGCGGTCTGCAGCGGCGAGCCGCCGTGCCGCCGCGCCTGCTCGGCGAACGTCACCAGCAGGATGGCGTTCGCCACCGCGACGCCGATCGCCATGATCGCGCCCATGAACGACTGCACGTTCAGCGTCGTCCGCGTCAGCCGCCAGCATCAGCACGACGCCCGCGAGCACCGCCGGCACGGTCGACACCACGACGAACGCGAGCCGCAGCGACTGAAAGTTCGCCGCGAGCAGCAGGAAGATCACGACGACCGCGACCACGAGCCCGGCCGTGATGTTCGTGAACGTCTCGCGCATCGCGCGCGATCTGGCCGCGCACCGCGACCGTCGCGCCGCGCGGCGGCGTCGCCGGCCCGCGCGATCGCCTGCGTCGACGCTGGCCGACGGTCGCGCCCGAGATCCTCGCCCGCGACGTTCGCCGTCAGCGTGACCATCCGCTGGCCGTTGATGCGATCGTATTCGCCGACGATCGTGCCGTTCTCGATGCGCGCCACGTCGCCGAGCAGCGGCGTGCGAGCCGCCGGTCCGCGCTCACCGGCACGACGCGCAGATCCTCGAGGCTCGTCATCCGCGGCTGCGGCACTTCGACCTGCACCTGAAACGCGATGCCGGTGCGCGGATCGGCCCAGTAGTTCGGCGCGACGAACCGGCTCGACGACGTCGCGGCGGCGAACGAGCGGCCGACCTGATCGACGGTGACGCCGAGCTGTCCGGCCAGTCTGGCGATTCGACGTTCACCTGGATCGCCGGGTAGTCGAGCGCCTGCTCGAACTGCAGATCGCGCAGCGTCGGGAATCTGCGCCGAGCTCGTCCCGCACCTTCGCCGCGAACGTCCGGCTCGCCGCGAAGTCCGGGCCCGTGATCGCGACCTCGACCGGCGTCGGCGCGCCGAAGTTCATGATCCGGCTGACGATGTCGCCCGGCTCGAACGAGAACTGCGCGTCGGGAAACCGCTCTGCGAAGCGCCGGCGCAGCGTCTTCCTCGAAGTCGCGTCGAGCCGAATGCGGCGCGTCCGGCTTGAGCGCCACCTGCAGCACGCCTTCGTGCGAGCCGCCGGTCCACAGGAAGATCGTGTTGATCGGATACGACGAGGGCTGCACGCCGACGTAGCCGAGCGTGATGTCGACGTTGTCCGGGCCGGCCGCCTGCTTGATCTCGTCGAGCACGTCGTCGGCCAGCCGCTCGGTCGACTCGAACTTCGTGCCGGCCGGCGCGCGGAACCGCAGCTGGAACTGGCTCGACGCCGCCGGCGGGAAGATCTCGCGGCCGAGCGTCAGGCCGACGGCGACCACGATCGCGATGGTCACGACGACGTAGGCCGCGACGAGCAGCCCGCGCGCCGGCGCCAGCCGCTGCAGCAACCGCGCCGAGACGGTTGCGCAGCCGATCGACCCAGTCGCTCGGCGTGCGGTCCGCCGTCGCGCGTGGCGATGCTTCGCCGAGCAGCCAGACCGACAGCACCGGCACGAGCGAGCTCGAGAGGAAGAACGACGCGATCATCGAGAAGCCGACGGCGAGCGACAGCGGCACGAACAGCGATCGCGAGACGCCGGTCATGAAGAACGACGGGACGAACACCGCGACGACCGACAGCATCGCGAGCAGCCGCGGCACGACGACCTCGCCGCTCGCGTCGAGCACGCGCGCGGGCGACCGGCGTGCCGCGCGCCAGGTGCGTGTGGATGTTCTCGATCGCGACCGTCGCTTCGTCGACCAGGATGCCGACCGCCAGCGCCAGGCCGCCGAGCGTCATGATGTTGATCGTCTGGCCGGCGCCCCACAGCGCGACGACCGCGGCCAGCAGCGCGAACGGAATCGTCACGACGACGATCGCCGGCGCTGCGCCAGTCGCGCAGGAAGAGCAGCACCATCAGGCCGGTCAGCAGCGCGCCGAGCGCCGCCTCGCGCAGCACCGCCTGGAGCGACGCCGAGACGTTGCGCGACTGATCGAGCTCGTAGCTGACCTTGATGTCGTCGGGCACCAGCGCCTGGAACCGGCCGAGGTTCGCCTTGACCTCGCTCACGACGGTCAGCGTCGACGCGTTCGGGCCGCTTCGTCACCGGGATGTAGACGGCCCGCCGGCCGTTCACCAGCGCGTACGCCGTCGGAATGTCGGTGCTGTCGCTGACCGATGCCGATGTCGCGGATCGAACACGGTCGGCCCGGCGCCGGTGCGAATCGGCAGCTCGAGCAGATCGTTGATGTTCGACGACGACCGAGTTCATCGGCGAGATGCGCGTCTCGTCGCCGATGTTGACGCTGCCGGACGGCATGATCACGTTGCCGGTCGTCACCGCGCGGATCACTTCGTCGGGCGACATGCCGTACGAGCGCAGCCGATCGGGATCGACGCGGATCACGATCGTGCGCTGGCTGCCGCCGAACGGCGGCGGCGAGGTCAGGCCCGGCAGCGTCGCGAACTGCGGCCGGACGCGGTTCAGCGCGAGATCCTGGATCTCGCCGAGGCTGCGGCTCTCGCTCGAGAACACCAGATAGCCGACCGGCACGGTGCCGGCGTCGAAGCGCATGATGAACGGGCCGACCGTGCCGGGCGGCATGAACGCGCGCGCGCGATTGACGTAGCCGATCGTCTGCGCCAGCGCCTCGGCCATGTCGGTGCCCGGATGGAACGTCAGCTTCAGCAGGCCGGTGTTCTGAATCGACTTCGACTCGACGCTCTCGATGCCGTTGATGTAGAGGAAGTGGTACTCGTAGTAGTACGTGATGTACCCCTCCATCTGCGCCGGGCTCATGCCGCCGTACGGCTGCGCGACGTAGATGACCGGCAGATTCGAGATCCGGGAAAGATGTCGGCGCGCATCCGGCTGACCGCGAAGACGGCCGTCAGCGCGACGGCGATCACCGCGACGAGGACCGTGATCGGACGACGGAGCGCGGCGCGGATCAGCCACATGGTCAGCGAACTCCCTGACGGCTGCGACGAGGATGCGACGAACGGCGCGAGGTTGCCCTGCGCGACGGCCTGCGCCAGCAGCGCGCGCCACACGTCGACGCGCGCGAGCTGATCCTGCACTTCGGCCTGCGCGAGCAGGCTCTGCGCGTCGGCGACTTCGACGATGCTCGCGAGGCCCGCCTCGTAGCGGGCGCGCGCCTGCGCTTCGCTCTGCTGCGCCGCCGCGAGCTGCACCGGCGTGTTCGCGGCGACCGCGCGCGCCGCCTGCGACCATCGCCGCCGCCGCCTGCTGCTGGCTCGTGACGGTCAGCAGCGCTTCGTCGTAGAGCGCGCGTCTCGGCGCGTGCTGATGCCGCGGCCGCGGCCTTGCGCGCGCGCAGGCTCGAGAAGTCGAACAGGTTCGGAAACACGACCTGCACGCCGGCCGCCCAGTTCGCGCGGTCGAGACCGAGCCCGTCGAGCCCGCCGTCGAGCGCGCCGTTCGGATTCGCGCCGCTGCCGCGCGCGAAGACGCTCGACTGCAGATACACGCGCGGCAGATCCGTCCGCGCCAGCACCTCCTCCTGCGCGCGCGCCAGCGTCGACGGCCGCCTGCCGAACCTGCGCGAGCGGATGCGCCGCGGCGGCAGCCGGCACGACGTCGCCGGCCGGCAGGCGTGCCGAGCAGTGCGTCGCGCGTCGATCGGTGATCGCCGCCGGTGACCGCCGAGCACGCGCGCCAGCGTCGTCTGCGCCGAGCGTCGACGGCCTGCTGCGCCTGGATCAGGCGCGTCTGCGCGGCCGCGCGTTCGGCGTCGGCGCGCGACGCCTCGGCGCCCGGGCCGCAGCTGGTTGTCGACGAGCGTGTGCACCGTCGCGAGCAAGCACGTTCGCGGCGATCGACATCGGCCTGCGTGCGCGGCCACGGCTCGCTGCGCCGCCGACGACGCTGAGGAACGCGTGCGCCGACGGCGCTCTGCACGTCGAGGCGCGTCAGCGCTTCGCCGGCGCGCGCCCGAGTCACGCGCCGCCTCGGCACTGGCGACGCTCGCGTGCCGCAGACCGAAGTCGAACGGCTCCCAGGAGAACAGCGCGCCGGCCGCGCTGCCCCAGACGCTCTGCCGCCGGACGCCGACGGCAGCACCGGACCGGACATCGCGGGGATCACCGACTGCGGCAGCACCTGGCCGAAGATGTTGTTGGCGGTGCCGCGGTTCGACTGCCAGAGCGAATCGAGCCGCGGCAGATACGCCGATCGCGCGACGTCGACGCCGGCGTCGACGCGTTGACCTGCTCCAGCGCCGCTCGGACCGCCGGATAGTGGTCAGTCGCGTACTGAATCGCCTGATCCAGTGTCAGCGATTGCGGTGGACCTGGCGGGCTCGATGCCTGTGCACCCGCGGAGATGGAGCCAAGCATCGTGCACAACGGCACTGTCAAGAACACCCGCCATCGAACCATCAGCTGCCTCTTCTGGCATCGTCGCGCGTCGTGCGTTCCGACGCGCTGTTTATCGTAAACAGTCTACGAAATACGTAATAATCGGCGCTCACACTGACCCTGCGCGGGCCGTCTGACGCGGGGGACGCCGTTTCCCGTGCGCTGACGCGGCTGGCGGCGCAGCGCCGACCTCACCGGTACAGTTCGTCGAGCGCATGGCGGAGATGCGTGAGGACCTCGTGCCCCTTGGCGGTGAGACGATAAACCCGAGCAGCCTTCAACCGTTTCGGTTCATCCGCCCGCAGCCAACCGCGGCGTGCCATGCGGGCCAGGATGGGATACAGCGTGCCGGGACTCAGGCGGTATCCATGGTGATGCAGTTCTTCCAGCATCCATTGGCCGTACACGCCGCGTCCGTCCGCCGCGTGATGAAGGATGTGAATCTTCCAGAACGCCAACAAGAATTCCCGCGCTATCGGATCGCGCATGGCGACTGATGTTATCATCGAGCAGCATAATCGAAAACCGATTATAAGGGGCCGTTTGGCCCATCACCGGAAAACGCAATCGCACGAACGATTGGGTGCGACATGATGAATACCGAGATCCCGCTGATGCTCAAATCCGGAGGCGGCGCCATCGTCAACAGTCCTGGCGACGTGTACGCGGCGGTGCCGAGAAGGACGTTGACGTCCTTGAGGATGTGGGAGGACCTGGTACGGCTCCGACGCTGGACCGCGAAGCAGTACCGAAGAGCGACTCACCGAGCTTCTGCTGCGAACGTTGACCGGGAGGCAACCGAACCGGCGTAAGCCTGTGTAATCGCTCCGCTCTTCGAATAGAGCGCAAGCAAGGTCGGCGGGACCGTTGAAAACGCGATTGTGACGTCACGTTTACGTGAATCGCGCCGCCCGTGTACGCTGCGAGCAGCATGGAGTTGGTCGCTGATCTCACGCTCGTGCTGGCGGCCGCACTCGCAGGCGGATTCGTCGCGCATCGCATCGGCCAGCCGTTGATCGTCGGCTACATCCTCGCGGGCGTCATCGTCGGTCCATTCACAGGTGGGCTGACCGTGCGCCACGTCGAAGGGATCGAGCAACTCGCGGAGCTTGGCGTCGCGCTGCTCCTGTTTTCGCTGGGACTCGAGGTCTCGTTCCGGGAGCTCGCGCCTGTGCGGTTGGTTGCGGTCGCGGGTGGAGCGCTGCAGATCGCGCTGACCATCGGGTTCGGTGTCGCGCTTGCGGCGGCGTTCGGGTGGAGCTGGCAGCGGGCGCTCTGGTTCGGCGCCCTCATCGCGTTGTCGAGCACGATGGTGGCGCTCAAGACGCTGCAGGCGCAGGGGCGGATCGGCACGCTCTCGAGCCGCGTGATGCTCGGAATGCTGGTCGTCCAGGATCTCGCGGTCGTGCCGCTGATGATCGTGCTGCCGGAGCTGAGCAACCCGAGCGGCGGCGCGTCGCGGGTGATCCTGGCGACCGGACGCGCGTTCGTCCTGCTGACCGTGACGGTCCTGGTCGCGACGCGCGTGGTGCCGCGGCTGATGTCCCTCGTTGCGCAGTGGAATTCCCGCGAGCTGTTCCTGCTGACGACGACAACCATTGCGCTCGGCGTCGGGTATGCCGCGTATTCGTTCGGTCTGTCACTGGCACTCGGTGCATTCATCGCCGGCCTCGTCATCAACGAATCCGAGTACGCGCATCAGGCGCTGAGCGACGTGATTCCGTTGCGTGACATCTTCGGCATGCTGTTCTTCGTTTCGGTCGGCATGTTGCTCGATCCGGCCGCTTGCGTGGCGCCACATCGGGACGCTCGCGATCGTGATCGCCGCAGTGATCGTCGGCAAGGCCGCCATCTTCGCTGTCGTCGTCCGAGCGTTCGGCTATACGCGCGTCGTGCCATTCGCCGTCGGCCTGACGCTGTTTCAGGTCGGCGAATTCGCGTTCGTCCTGGCCCGTGTCGGCGTCGCCGGTGGCGCGATCACCGACGATGTGTACGCGGTCGTGCTGAACACAACGGTCGCGACGATGGCGTTGACGCCGGTGGTCTCGAATGCCACGCCGTGGATCTACGAACGACTGCGGCGCCGGCTGCCGGAAGACACGGTCGGCGTCATGAACCTGCCTCCAACCGGCCTCGGCAATCACGTCGTCATCGCAGGAGGCGGTCGGGTCGGCCGGTCGATCGCCGACACGCTGAGCGCGCTGAATCTACCGTGTGTCCTGATCGAGTTGGATGACCGCCGCGCGCAAGAGGCACGACGCGCGGGACTCGCCGTGATCTACGGCGACGCCAGCCACGCGGCCGTCCTCGAAGCGTCACACCTCTCCCGCGCGTGCTCGCTCCTCATCACGGTGCCGACATACGTTGACGTCCGCGCGATCGTCGAAACCGCGCGGCGGATTCGCCCCGACTTGTCCATCGTCGCAAGAGCCGACGGTCCCGATGCCATGCGCGAGCTGTATGCGATCGGGATCGAGGACGTCACGTCGCCGGAATTCGAAGCGGCGATCGAGATGACGCGTGAAGCACTCGTGCATCTGGGTGTGACGACAGAAGAAATCCAGCGCGTGACGACGACGATGCGCCGCGAACGTTACGGCAGCAGCTGACGGTCGCGCCCCTGCCGCGCCTCCGAAATACCGTGCGCCATCGACCCCCCACCGTGGCGCCGCGGAAACAGTGGTCTTAATTCTCCAGAACTTGAGGAAAACAACGCGCTGCTTTCGGCACAGTGATTGTGTTACTGGCCGGCCCATCATGAGACCTCTCGTCATGCGACTATCGATGGTCGTGATAGCTATGGCGCTGTCGGGATCCGCATTCGCGCAACAGCCCTCGCCCGACGCATCGCCGCAGCCGGCCGCGGAGAAGGAAACGCGGTCGCCATGGCTGCTCGTGCCGATGTTCTCGTCGAGTCCGAAACTCGGTACCGCTGTCGGCGGACTGGGCGCCTACATGCACGTCTTCGATCCGGAGAGCCGCGTGTCGCTCTTCGGCGCGACGTACCGGTACACATCGACACACTCACAAATCTTCGGCGCTTTTGCACGGACATCGTCTGGCGCCGATCACCATCGTATCGTCCTGATTGCGGCATTCGGCGTGATCAAGAACGACTACGATGACTATCTCGGCACCGGCCAGCCGTTGAAGACCGACGATAACCTGAAGGCCGTCGCCGGCCGGTATCTGTTTCGCGCGAAAGGAGACTGGTTCATCGGCGCGCAGGGAAGCGCGGCCAATTATCAGGTGCTCGGAGCGACCGCTGAAGACGATCTCGCGCTCGAGACACTGGGCGTGCGCGGGTTCAACTCCGCGGGGATCGGCGCCACGCTGATGCACGATTCGCGCGACAACGAAGACATGCCCACCGGAGGCTGGTTCTTGAATGTCAACAATATCGCCTATCGTGAGGCACTCGGCGGAGCCGAGTCGTTCGATGCATATCGCGTGGACCTGAAAACATTCTGGAAGCACGGCAGCGGTCACGTGCTGGCCGTGCGCCAGTACAACTGGTTGACGAGCGATGCGCCATCAGCCGCGCAAGCGACGGTGATCCTGCGCGGATACAAACAAGGCCAATACCTCTCGCCGTACATGTCGTCACTCGAAGTCGAAGAACGGCTGTCGTTCCACCCGCGATGGGGCGCGACGTTGTTTGGTGGTGCGGCGGGGTTATACGGCGAAGCTCCGACTCCGCTCGACCGCAGCATCTATCCGATGGTCGGCGTCGGTCTGCACTTCGTGATCAAGCCGAAAGAACGTATGAACGTGAACCTCGAGTACGCACAGGGCGTCAGCGACAACCGGGGTGTCTATCTGAAGCTTGGCTACGCATGGTAACGCGCGGTCATCCGACTGCTTAGATTGAGACGGCATCGTGGCACAACCCTCGCGGCGTAACGGCAAACTGTCGAGTCCGGTTTGGAAGATCGGGACTATCATGGGCGCGGCGAGGCGCCATCAGCCAGGTTCGGAAGGTGTGGCCTGCACAGAACACCGTCATGCCGCTGCGGATTCTTATCGTCGAGGACTACGCGCCGTTCCGGCGCATGACGCGTGACGCGCTTCAGAGACGAGCCGAGTTCGAGATCTTCGAGGCGACGGATGGTCTCGAGGCCCTTCAGAAAATCGAACACCTGCAGCCCGGCTTGATTCTGCTCGACATCAACTTGCCGAAGCTGCACGGGTTCGAGGTCGCCTCACGGGTCGGCAGGATCGCGCCCCACGCACGACTTCTCTTCATGAGCCAGGAGTCGTCGTCGGATATCGTGCGAAAAGCGCTCAGTCTGGGCGCTCGTGGTTACATTCAGAAAGCATCTGCCGCGACTGACCTGTTGCCCGCGATCGACGCCGTGCTCGCGGGCGAACAATTCGTGAGTCGCAGCGTCGCGTTCAGCGAACCAGCCGACGCTTCCGCCCGGCACGTGTCCACGAGCATCAGTGCGGAGAACACCGTTGTATTCCCAGGTCGGCGCCCCGATGTAGCGGGCGCAGCGGAAGATATCCGCGCGCAGTATGCGGCGATCGTGGAGTCCTCGGATGACGCGATCGTCGCCAAGAATCTCGATGGTGTGATTTCCGCGTGGAACGCCGCGGCCGAACGGATGTTCGGATATACGGCGCACGAGGCGATCGGGCGGCCGATCACGATGATCATTCCTCCCGAGTTGTACGATGAAGAGCAGGACATTCTGAGACGCCTTCGACGAGGGGAGCGCCTCGAACACTATCAAACTCTCCGGGTCACAAAAGCGGGCGCGCGCATCGATGTCTCACTGACGATCTGGCCGGTGCGAGACCTTGCGGGCAGGATTATCGGATGCTCCAAGATTGCGCGCGACATCACGGAGACCAAGAAGGCCGAAGCCGCGCTGCGGCAAAGTGAGCAGCAGCTGGCACGCGAAGTGGCGGGCGCCAAAACGCTCCAGTCGATCAGTGCGCGCCTGATTGTGGAATCGACACAAGAATCCTTGTATGCGCAGATTCTCGATGCGGCAACGGAACTCATGGCGTCCGATGCAGCCAGCCTTCAGATGCTCGCAACCGACCATACGGCATTGAGGCTCCTCGCGTGGAAGAATTTCCATCCTGACTCTGCGGCATTCTGGCAACGCGTGACGATTGGGGCGGGAAGCACCTGCAGCCAGGCCCTCGCACGCAACGAGCGTGTTCTTGTCGCCGATATCGAGACGTGCGAGTTCATGGCCGGCACGCCGGATCAACAGGAATATCGTCGCTCTGGAATTCGCGCCGTACAGTCGACTCCGCTGCAATCGCGATCGGGCGAGCCGCTCGGCATGCTCTCGACGCATTGGCGGACGCCGCATACGCCCACTGAAGAGGACTTCACATTATTCGACGTGCTCGTCCGAGAGGCCGCCGATATGATCGAGCGCACCCTCGGCGAAGAGGCCGTGCGCGACAGCGAGGAGCGCTTCCGGCTTATCGCAAACACCGCGCCGGTGATGATCTGGATGACCGATGTCCGGGGACTCGTCACGTACCTCAACGAAACCTACCTCGATTTCACCGGACTCCCGTTGGAAACGGCATTGGGAGACGGCTGGACCGCGATCCCGCACCCCGACGACGTCGATCGATATCGCCATATGTACGCGGCAGCGGTCGAGCAGCAAGCGCCGTTTGCGATGGAACAGCGACTCCGCCGCCACGATGGCGAATATCGCTGGGTCGTCAGCAGGGGTGTTCCGCGGTACAACACGAACCGTTCGTTTGCTGGTTACATCGGCACGGCCGTCGACATCACGGAGCGGAAGCTCGCCGAAGAGGCTCTGTCGACGGTCAGTCAGAAATTGATTGAAGCGCACGAGGAAGAGAGGACCCGGATCGCGCGCGAGCTCCACGATGACATCACCCAGCGGTTGGCGGTGCTGAGCGTGCATATCGGTTACTTGAAGCAAAGTCGTTCGGCGTCAGAGACCGAGTTCGATCAGGATATCTCCGCGGTCAGCGACCAGATTACGGACCTCGTGTCTGATGTTCAGGCGTTGTCGCACCGGCTTCACTCGTCGCGACTCGACCTGCTGGGACTTGAAGCGGCGACGACCGCCTTCTGCGAAGAATTTTCCAATCGCTATGGTGTCAAGATTGACGTTCACGTCGAGAACGTCCCGAACCCGCTGCCGCCGGAGATCGCTCTGTGTCTCTATCGTGTCCTTCAGGAAGGCCTGCAAAACGTCTTCAAACATAGCGGGTCACCACGAGTAAATGTCTCGCTCACAGGTCACGCCAACGACATCAGACTGTCGGTCAAGGATTGGGGGACCGGGTTTGATCCTGATGAAGCGATGCGAGGCCCTGGGCTTGGCCTGACGAGCATGAGCGAGCGTTTGAAGATCGTCGGCGGGCAGTTTTCGCTGCAATCAACACGACATGAAGGTACGGTGATTCACGCGAGCGTGCCTCTCCGTCCATGAACCGCTCAGCTGGTCGTCCCGGCCACTGATTCCCGCTCGCGTCGTAGATCGAGGTCATCGCATCGCGCGCCGGCAAGACCGCCGCTGCAACAGCACCGACACGTAGCAAGCCGTGGCCCACGCGAACCAGAACTCGCGTCTCACACGCGCGTGATCGTCCGGCGCCGACGTTCTTCGCTCGGACACGGCGAGCGCATACGACGAGTCGGAGACTCGCCACGATTTTCGGAGGCGCGTCCGCTCCGTCCGACATCGAGTGCGGAGGATCGACCCGTCCGCCGTGCACACCTTGACGGTGTTCAGCCCGCTGATCGTCCAGATCATCGCCTGTTCACGCAGGAAATCGCTCAAACAAACGGCTGAGCAATCTCTCGCACTGCGTTTGCGAGTACTGGCACGTCTTGTGACCTTGTTGGCAGGCCCGAGCGTGACGCTGCCATCGGCAAAGCACGCGAAACGCGACGCTTGACGTTCCTCCTCACCACCGGGGCGCGATCAACAAATGGGCAGAAGGTGCGTCCGTGAGCAATCGGCTCGAGTCGAGGCGCCCGAACGAGCCGAACTCTATTCCGGTGGCGCGACTGGAGTGCATGAATGGTGACTCAAATCCGGCTCATGGTGTTGATGCTTTTAGCGATCGCTTTGTCTGCCCCGCTTGCGCGCGCGCAACCGAACGAAGTGGTTCGCGAACAGATCACGCTGCGCGGAACGGTGGAGGCCGTCGACCACACCGCCCGCACCGTCAGAATCCGCGGTGAACGTGGGAATGTAGTGACGCTCGACATCCCGGCGTCGAACGCGGGATTCGACAAACTCCAACCAGGTGACGTCGTCAGCGTGTCCTACTACGACCGCGTCAGCATCCACCCGAAGGCGGAAGGCGAACCGGACGTTGACCGGACCGATCCTCCGACGACGACGGAAACGCCCAACGCCGTGACCGGTTCCACGGTGGCGTCGCAGCGCGTGACGACAGTGACGATCACCGGCTGGGATCCTGCCACTCGTGTCGTGTCGTTCACCGGACCGAACGGTGCCAGTTACTCGCGCCATCTGCTGGATACGACCGACGCGAGCGTCATGGCGGGACTCAAGGTTGGCGAGCGCGTCGACGTGACGCGGACCGAAGCGGTTCGATTGGCCGTCGAGTCGCGCACGACGACGACCGTCGAAGGCATCAGCTCGTTGCGTAACCGCTTCACATTCGCGGTCCAATGGGGTTGGGACGATGGGTTTGCCGGAAACATGATCAAGTCGGCGTCCGGAAGCACCACAACCGGCGTCGGCATCAACATGAACGAGACGACGTACGACAACGTGTACGGCAACATCGGGATTTTCAAGCTTGGCGCCGCGTACCGTACGAGCGCCCGCACGGAGGCGGTCGTCAACTGGGTGTATTCGAACAGCGCAGCAACCCAGGGAGTGACCGTCGGCACCGCGGGCCCGGCGAACATTCCGCTGAAAGTGAATTTCGATGACTACAGTTACTGGGGATTCGAGGGCGGCCAGCGCTTCTACTTCACGCGCGTCCGCGTCACGCCGTTCGTCGGCTACCTTGTGGGTCTGAACCGGTACGGCGACATCAGAGGCGTGTTCGTCGATGTCCCGGCGAACGTGACGCCAGGACTCGCCGCGCAGGACGGAAAGTTTTTCGAGAAGTCCTGGGCGCTCAGTGTCGGTCCGACCGCCGGCATGCTGTTCGGTGTCGGCCCGCTCGAGTTCATGGTCGAGACGCAGCTCAAATATCAGGGCGGGCTGTCGGATGTCGACTGGCTGGTGGAGGAGGGCTTGAAGGATATCAACACCGAGAGCTCGCGCTGGTCGTTTCCGATTCAACTCGGCGCGAGGATTCGGTTCAAGTGACGTAACCCTCGAATAACGAGGCGCGGCAGCGTCGAGCATGCCGCGCCTCGTGCGTCAGCGGTGGTGTCTTTCCGGGCTCACGGACAAACCGAAGAGACTCAGGTTCGACGCCACGTCAAGCGGTCCCTGGACGCCATGAACGGTCGCAATCGCGACGTTGAAATGGAGGCTGAACGGCTTCTTCATTATCGGAGCAACGAAATCACCGATTCGGTAACCGAAACCGATCGTCGTGGCCGCGTGCCAGTCGTGGTTTCCGTTGGCGAGAGAACTCATCACGACCATCACGCCGACCGCGGGCACCGTAAGTCGTCCGGTCTCGAATACGCCGATCTGGATGCCGACGATGCTGTACGCGGGCGGCGCGGGATAGCGCGCCTGCGGCCACATGCCGGTGACGTGCAATCGTCGAAAAAACGAGCTGTGGACCACCGTTTCTTCGGCCTTGCCCGCCGACGTCATCAACGACGACTCCCGGCGCTGGAGGATGAGGAGAGGCTCCTCGTCCCAATGATCGAGCAGGTAACACGCCGTCGAAAGGAGATCATCGACGCCGAGATAATTTTGGCATTCCGCGGCGAGCCATACGGGCGGCGCCGGGCGCTTCTCGCGGTCCCAGATCGGCTGACCGTCGAAGTTGTGGACAACCTTGTTGCCCCAGACGCCGAACCATTGCTCCCAGGCGCGATATTCTCGGAACCACTTGGCGAGCTCGTCGAATCGTTGCTCGTACTCGGGCCAGGGGACCGGCTCCTGGGCACGTGCGGGAATTGCTGTGGCCAAAAGGGCCAGCAAGACGAGCGGTACGATCTTCGTGAGCCCGCAGCAAGAACCTGTTGTCACTGACCGTGAATCTCCTGTGTGTACACGCGTCCGCGAGGGGAATGTCCGTTCCGGAGCCGATTTGCGACCATATCCTAAGGACGAGTTGGGGGATCGTGCCTCGACTTGAGAGCGAAGTAAAGCTCAACAGGGGGCACGCGGCCGAGGGGAGGGGGCGGCGCCGTTCAGCGCATGTTAAACGGCTGACCGGTCGACGCGACCACGGTGCTCCAGAGGACGCCGCGCGGATCGATTTTCTTCCGCTCGCAGACGGCGATCGCGATCGGCACATGCGTGAACTGATGATTCCAGAAGCTGACGACCATGTTCGTACGGCCGCTGAGGCCGGCGTGGACCGCGCTCTGGCCGAGCAGGAGGCAGAAAGCCGAGTCGTGCGGCGTCGCGGGCACACCCCGGATCGAATAGCTTGGATCGATGTACTTGAGCGTGATCGACGTGCCGATGCGCTTGAAGTGGGCGGTGATCGCGTCCCGCAGAAACACGCCGATGTCGCCGTGCCTGACGTTACCCGACTGGTCGTGCCCGGCGCTGTGCGGCACGAGATCCTGCCCGGCCCCCTCGGCGACGACGATCACGGCGTGGTTTCGATGTTGGAGACGGACCTCGAGCGCCGCGAGGAACTTGTCGAGCGTGAACGGCACTTCGGGCACGAGGCAGAAGTTCACGTCGTTGTTGACGAGCGCCGAGTAGGCCGCGATGAAGCCCGAATCGCGGCCCATCAGCTTGACGAGTCCGATGCCGTTGCGCGCCGCCTCGGCCTCCGCATTCGCCGCGGACGTCGCGCGGCTCGCCTCGGTGACGGCCGTCTCGAACCCGAACGTCCGCTGCACGAACGAGACATCGTTGTCGATCGTCTTCGGCACGCCGATGACGCCGATCCGCTCGCCGCGCCGCGCCACCTCCGCGGCAATCGCCTGCGCGCCCCGCAGCGTGCCGTCGCCGCCGATGGCGAAAAGAATCCCGACGCCGAGCTCCTGCAGGCAGTCGACCATCTCCGCCGGCTTCTGAGGTCCGCGCGACGATCCGAGGATCGAGCCGCCGCTCTCGTGGATCCTGTGCACCGATTCCGGCGTCAGCTCGAGCGGCTGGTGTCCAATGCGCCGCACGAGGCCTTCGTAGCCGAAGCGGAAACCGTAAATCCGGTGCACGCCGTACATGCGATTCAGGCTCAGCACGACGGCGCGGATCACGTCGTTCAAGCCGGGGCACAAACCGCCGCACGTCACGATCCCGCACGTAAGCGTCGCCGGATCGAAGAACAGCCGCTGCCGCGGCCCAGCCGACTCCATGGACGGGCGGCGTCGCGCCGGCGTCGCCGCGCCAGCCGTTCAACGCTTCGACGGTGGCGTGGTACAGCACGCGATCGCCGTCGCCGGTGAAGCGCGTCTCCCGGATCGGCGACGGCACGCGGCAGTCGCCGAGCGTGGCAATCGTGAAATCCGGATTGCTGTCGCTCATCGCTGCCCGTTCGCCTCAGCGCATCATCGTCGTGCCGAAGGACCGCAGCTCCTTCGTCGCTCGCACGACGCGCGCCGACATCGCGTTCTCGGCCGCGGCGAGGTAAACCCGCGGATCGTACGCCTTCTTGTCGCCGACTTCCCCGTCCACCCGGAGAACGCCGTCGTAATGCTTGAAGCAATGGTCCGCAATGGCGCGTGTGAAGGCGTACTGCATGTCGGTGTCGATGTTCATCTTCACCACGCCGAAGTCGAGCGCCGCGTGAATGTCGCGCAGGTCGGATCCCGAGCCGCCGTGGAAGACGAGATGGAACCGCGCCCCTTGGCCGAAAGCGGCGACGACGGCGTCCTGGCAGGCACCGAGAATCGACGGCTGCAGCTTGACGTGGCCCGGTTTGTACACGCCGTGCACGTTGCCGAAGGTCGCCGCGAGCAGATAGCGTGCGCCCGAAATGGTCCCGAGCCGCCGCGCGACTTCCACCGTGTCCTCGGGCGTCGTATACAGCCACGCTGCGGCGCTCGCTGTCGCGCCGTCTTCCTCGCCGCCGACTACGCCGGTTTCAATCTCGAGAATCAGATCATTCCTCTTTAATCGTTCGAGCAGTTTCGCGGCGATATCCAGGTTCTCGTGGAGCGGCAGCGCACTGCCATCGAACATGTGGCTGCTGAATAAATTGGGTTTGCCCGCGGCCCGCCTGCGTTCGGTCTCCTCGACGAGCGGCAGCACGAAAGCATCGAGCTTGTCGGCCTGGCAATGGTCCGTGTGGAGCGCCACATAGATCGGGTAGCGCGTCGCTACGCGGTGGACGTGCTCCGCGATCGAGATTGCGCCGAGCGTCATGTCCGTCTTGTCCACCAGGGCGGCCCCTGATGCGAACGCGGCGCCTCCCGTGGAGACCTGAATGATGCCGTCGCTTCCGCTGTCGGCGAGGCCCTTCAGGACGGCGTTCGCTGCGCCGAGCGACGTAACGTTGACGGCGGGATAAGCAAACCGTCCCGCCCGCGCGCGATTGAGCATCTCGCAATACTGCTCGTAGTCGACCACCGGCATTGGTTCCTCCCCGGTCGCGGCCGCGTCCGCCGCCCACGTGGCCGAAGCATCTCCGAGTGGTCGGAGGTGCCAGCCGCTCGAACGCTCCGCATCGGGCGTTTTCCGACGTTCCTGCAAAGAGCTTGCTGCCTGCCGCTGGTACTGGCCTTGCGATTGTTCGTCGGCGCGTGGCGGGTTCGACGCGATCGCGACGTGGTACGCCTCGCCGGAGCTGTCATGAGGTCGCCGACCGATGAAACGTACGCGAGCCCAGGCGCAAGGCCACCACGTCGATCACCTGAACTGCGGATCGATCGCGTTCTCCGGCAGCGGCGACGCTCTGTACGAGCGGCATCTGACCTTCGACGCCGTCGTGGCAGTCGAGGCCGCCACGCCGCGCGCCAAGTTCGAGGCCGTCGCGCGCTCGATTCGCGACCTCCTGTCGCAGCGATGGATCACAACCGAGCAGACGTACCGGCTCCGCAACGTGAAACGGGTGTACTACGTGTCGCTCGAGTTCCTGATCGGTCGCTCGCTCGCGAACAACATCACGAACTTGCACCTCGATCCGCTCTGGCGGGAGTTCTGTCAGCGGCACGCGATCGATCCGCTCGAGATCCTCGCGCAGGAGCCCGATGCCGGTCTGGGCAACGGCGGACTCGGCCGCCTCGCCGCCTGCTTTCTGGATTCGATGGCCACGCTCGGCATCCCGGGCATGGGTTCGGGTCTGCGCTACGAGTACGGAATCTTCAAGCAGACCATCCGCGACGGCTGGCAGTGCGAGCAGCCGGATCATTGGCTGGCGCGGCCCGATCCGTGGGAAGTCGCGCGGCCCGACGAAGCCGTCCAGGTGCGGCTGGCCTGCTCATTCGACATTCATGGCGGCGCGCTGCGCCCGGTGCACGGGCGGCCGTCGACGCTCATCGGCATTCCCTACGACCGCCCGGTTGTCGGCTACGGTGGACGGACCATCAATACGCTGCGCCTGTGGTCCGCCGCCACGCCGGACTACTTCGACTTCCAGCAGTTCAGCGGCGGCGACTTCGTCGGTGCCCTGGCCGAGACCCTCACGGCCGAGACGCTGACGCGCGTGCTCTACCCGGACGACTCGACGTCGGAAGGCAAGGGGCTGCGGTTCCTGCAGCAGTACTTCCTCGTCGCCTGCACGCTGGCCGACGCGCTCCGCCGATTCCGCGCTGCGGGCAACGAGTGGTCCACGCTGCCCGACAAAGTGGCGCTGCAGCTCAACGACACGCACCCGACGCTCGCTGTGCCCGAACTGATGCGGATCCTCCTGGACGAGGCGCGGCTCGAGTGGACCGAGGCCTGGGATCTCACGCAGCGCACGCTCGGCTACACGAACCACACGCTGCTGCCGGAAGCGCTCGAGACATGGCCGCTGCCCTGGTTCGAGATGGTGCTGCCGCGACAGCTCGAGATCATCTACGAAATCAATCGCCGCCTGCTCGACGACGTGCGCAGCCGCTTTCCGGGCGACGAAGCGCGGGTTGCGCGCGTGAGCCTCATCGAGGAAGGCGCAGCCGAAAAAGATCCGCATGGCGCACCTCGCCATCGTCGGCTCGCACAGCACCAATGGCGTGGCGGCGATTCACTCCGAGTTGTTGAAGCAGACGCGTCGTGCCCGACTTCGCCGCGCTCTTCCCCGCCCGTTTCAACAACAAGACGAACGGCGTCACGCAGCGTCGCTTTCTCCTGCTCGCGAATCCCGCCGCTCGCCGCCGTGATCACCGACGCGATCGGCGACGGCTGGATCGCCAATCTCGACGAGCTGCGGAAGCTCGAACCGCTGGCTGACGATGCGGCGTTTCGCGCCTCGGTTCGCCGGGCCAAGCGCGAGGCCAAGCTGCTGTTCGCCGGATGGCTCGCGTCGGCCACCGAGCACCTCGTCGATCCCGAGGCGATCTTCGACACGCACATCAAACGCATCCACGAATACAAACGCCAGCTCCTGAACGCGCTGCACATCGTCGTGCTCTATAACCGTCTCCGCGAGCACCCGCACTTCGACATGCCGCCGCGCACGTTTTTCTTTTCCGGAAAAGCAGCGCCGGCGTACCACTTCGCCAAGCTCGTGATCAAGTTCATCAACAACCTCGGCGCGGCGATCGATCGCGATCCCGCGATGCGTGGACGGCTGAAGGTGATCTTCCTGCCCGACTACAACGTATCGCTCGCCGAGCGGCTCATTCCCGCGAGCGACGTCTCGGAGCAGATTTCCACCGCCGGATACGAAGCGAGCGGCACCGGCAACATGAAGCTGATGATGAACGGTGCGCTGACCATCGGCACCCGCGACGGCGCGACGATCGAGATGGCGGCCGCCGCCGGGGAAGAGAACTTCTTCCTGTTCGGCCTGACCGCCGCGGAGGTCGCCGGCAGCGTGGGCTCTTACGACCCGAACCGGCACTACACGAACGAACCCGAGACCCGCGCCGCGCTCGACCTCATCGCCGCCGATCACTTCAGCCGCGACGAGCCGGGGATATTCGCGCCGATTCTCGATGCGCTGCTGCTCCGCGGCGACCATTACATGCACCTCGCCGATCTTCGCAGCTACGGAGAGGCGCATGCGCGGGTGGCCGAGCTGTACCGGGATCAGGAACAGTGGTCGCGCAAAGCGGTCTTGAACATCGCGGCGTCGAGGCGATTCTCGAGCGATAGAACGATCGCGGAATACGCCCGCGATATCTGGCGCGTCGATCCGTGTCGGGTCGACTAGAGCGTCGGCCGAAGAGGGACTCTCATGGCGAGGATCGACACAGCACGCGGGGGCGTGAAGGCGGAGGGCGACATGGATATCCGAATTGCCGCGATCGAAGGCCGCGAAGTCCTGGATTCCCGCGGCAGCCCGACCGTCGCCGTCGAGGTGACTCTCGCCGGCGGCGCGATCGGCGAGGCGATGGTGCCGTCCGGCGCCAGCACCGGCGTCAACGAGGCGCTCGAACTGCGCGACGGCGACGCGACGCGTTTCGGCGGCAAGGGGGTGCTCAAAGCGGTCGAGCACGTGAACACCGAAATCGGCCGCTGCCTGCACGGGTTCGACGCCACCAACCAACCCGCCATCGATCTCGCGCTGGTTGCGCTCGACGGCACGCCGACGAAAGGCCGGCTCGGCGCGAACGCGATTCTCGGCGTGTCGCTCGCGTGCGCGCGCGCCGCGGCCGCAGCGCTTGGCGTGCCGCTCTATCGTTATCTCGGCGGCGTCGACGCGCGCGTGCTGCCCGTGCCGATGTTCAACATCCTGAACGGCGGCAAACACGCCGAGAACTCCACCGACATTCAGGAGTTCATGGTCGTCCCCGCCGGCATGCCGAGCTTCCGCGAAGCCGTCCGCTGCGGCGCCGAGGTCTACGCATCCCTCAAATCCCTTCTGCGCGAGCGGGGCGCCTCGACGCACGTCGGCGACGAAGGCGGGTTCGCGCCGTCGCTGCCGTCGAATGCCGCGGCGGTCGAAGTGATCCTCGCCGCCATCGAAAGCGCCGGCTATGCTCCGGGACGTGATTGCTTCATCGCGGTGGATCCGGCGGCCACGTCGTTCTATCGCGACGGTCTCTACTACCTCGAACGTGACGGCCGCGGCCTCACCAGCGCGCAGATGGTGGACTTCTGGGAGGAGTGGATTGACGCCTACCCGATCGTGAGCATCGAAGACGGGCTGGCAGAGGAGGACTGGGACGGCTGGCGTCTCCTGACCCAACGCCTCGGCGATCGGGTGCAGCTCGTGGGCGACGACCTGCTGGTGACGAATGTCACCTTCCTGCGGCGGGCGATCAGCGAGCGCAGCTGCAACAGCATCCTGATCAAGTTGAATCAGATCGGCACGCTGACCGAGACCATTCAGGCGATCCACGACGCGCATCAGGCGGGCTGGACCGCCGTCGTCTCCCATCGGTCGGGCGAAACCGAAGACACGACGATCGCCGATCTCGTGGTGGCGATGAACACCGGCCAGATCAAGACGGGTGCGCCTGGCCGCAGCGAACGGACCGCCAAATACAACCGCCTGATGCGGATCGAATCGGCGCTCGGCACGGCCGCGGTCTTCAAAGGCATGTCGGCGTATCCGATGGCGGCGAAGGAACTCGAGTTCGACTGAGGAACGCCGCGAGATGACGTTGCCTGACCACAAAACCAAGATCGTCGCCACGATCGGGCCGGCGTCCGAGTCGCAGGAGATGCTCGAGCGCCTCATGCGTGCCGGGCTCGACGTCGCGCGGCTCAATTTCTCGCACGGTGACTTCTCCGGCCACGTCGCGCGCATCGCGCGCATCCGCGCGGCCGAACGGGCAACCGGCCGGCGCGTCGCCATCATGGCCGACCTGCCGGGCCCGAAGATGCGTCTTGGCGCGCTGGCACCGGAACCGATCCAGTTGTCGCCCGGCGAGCCCTTCACCTTGACGAGCGACGACATCATCGGGGACGCGCAGCGGGCGTCGATGACCTTCGACCGTCTGGCGGTCGTGGTGAAGCGTGGCGATCGTCTCTTTCTCAACGACGGCCTCGTCGAGCTCGTCGTCGAGCGCGTGAGAGGGCCACGACGTTCAGTGCACCGTCGCGGTCGGCGGAGAACTGCGATCGAAGAAGGGCCTCAACCTGCCGGGCATCGATCTCGGCATCAGCGCGTTCACCGAACACGACCGCGCGTGCCTCGAGTTTGCGCTCGAGCACGGCGTGGATGCCGTCAGCCAGTCGTTCGTGGAAACAGCGGCGGACGTCCACGCGGTGCGCGCTGCGGCGGCACGCGTCGGCAAGCAGCCCTTCGTCATCGCGAAGATCGAGCGCGCCGATGCGCTCGCGCACTTCGACGACATTCTGCAGGCGGCCGACGGCATCATGGTGGCGCGCGGCGATCTCGGAGTGGAACTGCCGGTCGAACGGATAGCGATCATTCAAAAACAACTGATCGCCAAGGCCCGCCGCGCCGGCAAGCCGATCATCACCGCCACGCAGATGCTCGAATCGATGACCGCCAGCCGCCTGCCCACGCGCGCCGAGGCCACCGATGTGGCCAACGCCATTCTCGACGGCACCGACTGCATCATGCTGTCGGGCGAATCGGCGATGGGCAAGTATCCGCAGGAGGCGGTGGCGATGCTCGCGAAGATCGCCGCGTATACGGAGGCGCATCGTCCGCGCGCGGCTCGATGCGGGGAACGCCATCTCGAGCCGCGCGCCGGCGACGGCCGCCGAGGCGATGGCGGCGGTCGTCGATCATGCGCTCGGCAGCGTGCCATGCGCCGCGGTATTCGTGCCGACGAGGACAGGCGCCACGGCGCGGATGATCTCCCGCTTCGATCCGGCGGTGTGGATTGTTGCCGTGAGTCGTGACCCTGCGGTGTGCCAGGGCCTTGCGTTCTCCTACGGAGTCCACGCCGTTCACGTCGATCGCCAGCCGGAGAATTGGAGTGACTTCATCCGGGCGTGGATCCGCAAGCATGGCGTCCCCGGAGGCCTGGCGATGCTCGCGGCCGGGCCGTCCACACGCAATCCGCCCGAGAATCACCGGCTCGAGTTCCTGCGTGTGCAACAAGACGTCGCCGCGATGTGACGGCTGCGTCCACGGCGATCACCCGCCCGGCTACCACTTGTACGTCACGCGACCCCAGATCGTGTTCGCGGTGTAGGGGCGGAACGCGGTACTGGAGCGAGATGAACGACGGCTGCGACACCGTGTTCAGCGTCGACGGGTTGAACGCGAAGTCGTCGACGTCTGTACTTCTCGAACGTGTACGCGAGCCCGACACCCAGATGGGCCGTGACCATATAGCGTCCGTCGGCGGTCACGCGGTTGCGCGTGTTGTTGACGCCGGGCAGCTGCGCGACCGGCGGCAGCGTCGTATTCGGCGCCAGGCCGTAGACATACGTCGATTCGCCGTGGACGAGATCGTAGGCGAAGCGGACGTCGGTCTTCGCCCATAGCTTCGTCAAATCGGCCGACGCCGTCAGCGTGTGCGTGTGATCGTCGCTGTCGGTCGTCCAGTCGCGCGTCGGATCGTCGAACTGATCGCCCGGGTTCGCCTGACGCGACTTCTGAAGCGCCGCGTACGACTCGTATTGATAGGACGCGCCGACCGACACGGCGTCGCTCGGGATGTAGTCGAACCCGAAGGCCACGCCTCCGACGTTGTGGCTGAGCAGCCCGAACCCCGTGTTCGGCCGGTTGTCGTCGCCGACGAACCCGGTGCCGTTGAACGACAGGTTCGATCCGAGACGTGCGACGACAATGGCGGAGAAGCGATTCGACGTGAAGTCGGAGATGTCGAACTGCCGCAGCGACGCCTGCTCGCCGATGTCGTCGAGCGACTGCTCGTCGAGGCCGGTGCCGATGCGCTTCGAGTACTCGTAGACGCCTCGGAGCGTCACGGCACGCACGGCATTTGTGTCTACCGACAAGCGCAGCGTGTTCTGCGTGGTCGTGTCGAACGTGCGGAACGTCTCGTCGACCGTTTCGAGCGTGTAGCCGGCGCGGAACGCGGCCTGTCGAATCGGCGTCCAGGACGAGTCGAGATCGAACGTCTTTCGGTTGAAGGCGAAGGGACTCGACGTTTCGTCGATAGCCGCGACGCTGGTGTCGTACGTCACCGTGGTCGGCACGGCGAACGGCGGCGTCCGGTTGTCGAAGTCGTACGATCGGAAGCGGGCGTTGAACCACAGCGTCGACGTCGGACGCGTGTTGAAGGTGAATGCCGTGGCCGTGATGTGCGCGTGGCATCGGCGGTTGCGCGCGAGAGGGGCGGCGACGCCAGCGCGCTGTTGGTCGTGAACGGAATCAGCGCGTCGTCCTGCGACAGGTTGCCGAGGGAGACGTATCCCGTCGCGTTCGAGTTCTTCGGCAGCTTTGAAGGAGCCTGACAACGATGCGCTGTTCAGATTGCTGTTCGGCCAGAGCGCCATCCGTCCTTGCGCCGGACCTGCCGATGCCGAGTCGGTCGCGCGCAACGGGTTGTCCCAGACGAGCGTGGTGATGTTGTTCTTGAAGAACGAACCGTCGTAGCCGAGGCGCACCACCGCGCGTGCCGTGGTCCACTCCGCGGCGACGCCGACGTCGGTCGTGCGGGTGTCGACCGGCACCGCCAGTTCGACCGCGTCGCTGAAGCCGAACGTCCCGGCCCACGGCTGCTCGCCGCTCTTCTGCGTGTTCTTGAACGAGGCGCTGAGATCGAGATGATCGGTCGCGCTGTAGACGAGCCGGAAGTCGGCGATGCTGCGCTGCAGCCGAAGGTCGAACGGCGTTCGCCGCGGTGTTGTAGACGGCGCTCGTCGCCGCGCCGCTCTGCACCTGCGCCGGGTATCCGCCGAGGCTGCAGGACGCCCGGGCTTGTCGTCGTGTACGCGGTGCGCGTGTCCTCGCTGAAGAACAGCGGAATCTGGTTGAACTCGACCGAGGCCTTCAGCTTGCCGAACCGATTGTAGTTCGCGGCGTACTGCTGATCGCGATAGCCGACGTTCGTCGCGCGGACGTCCCAGTATTGGTGGTCGTCGCTCTTGCCCCAACGGAAGCCTTCGGCGAACGGACCGTTGCGCAGGTCGCGATAGCGCTGGTAGCGCGCCTCGTCGGAATCTTCGGCGAAGATGGTGCCGCGGAAACCGAAGTCGACCTGGCCGCCCGCAAGCGACGATACACCCGTGTTCTGGTCGGGCTCCGCCGGCGGCGTGTTCTGCTGCCCGGCGCTCGCGGTGGCCGCGAGCAGCAGGAGCGCCAGCAATGTGACCGAGGGGATCGTTCGCATGATCATGGCTCGTCAACGCAGCAGCGTGTTGCCCGCCGGGCTGTTCGACCCGTGGATCTGCGAGTGGCAGTTGACGCAGCTGCGCCCGATGAGCCGGTTGCTCTTCGCGGAGAGCGCATTGCCGTCGTAGATCGTCGACGGATGCCTCGTGCCGATGTGGCAGCGCTGACAGAGCATCGGCAGTTTGGCGACGAGCATGCGATCGTTGTTCGAGCCGTGCGGGTCGTGGCAGGTGCTGCAGGCCTCGCGCACGGGCGCGTGATCCCAGAGGAACGGTCCGCGCTTCTCCGCGTGGCAGCCGGTGCACGTCTCGTTGACCCAGTTGCCCGTCCTGAGCAGCCGGACGTTGGTCGAGCCGTGCGGGTTGTGGCACGACGTGCACGTCATCTTGCCTTCGCGCACCGGCATGTGGCCCGTGCGCTGCTGTTTCGCCACCTCGGTCGTATGGCACGCCTTGCACGTGTCGACGATGCTCGCGGCGTTCAGCTGCGCCTTCTCCGACTTCGGGTTGTGGACCGAGTGGCACGTCGCGCACGACAGGTTGCGCGCGTCGTGCATGCTGCCCTTCCACTGGACGTGATTGCCCCGGGTATGACAGGTCAGGCACGTGTCGGACACGTCGCGGGGGCTCATCAGCTGAAAGCGCCGGATCGAATCGGGGATGGTCGGGTCTTCGATGTGCGCGCTGCCAGGGCCGTGACAGCTCTCGCAGCCTTTGTCCGCTGCCGGCGCGCGCGGGTTCTGCGCCTGGCCGTGCGCGGTCCGATGCACGCTCTCGCCTTCAGCCTCGTGACAGCCGACGCACGTGTCCTGGCCGACGTATGTGCGCTCCTGCGTCGCGGGCGCGGGCTTCGGCGGCGATGCGCTCTGCTGCCGGGGAGCCCCGTGCGGCGTGGCCAGCAGCAGCGTTCCCCACAACACGACGAGCAGCGCGCTACTGAATTTCATGACAGAGCTGGCAGTCCTGGCTAATGACGCGGCCGTCGGACGACTTGTGCTGGTCGTCGTGACACCTGAAGCATCCGGGCGCGTCGGTGTGTCCAAGGTTGGTCGGGTATGTGCCCCACGTCACGTTCATCGCGGGAAACACCGTGCGGGCGTACAGGAATTGCGTCGCGGCGACAGCCTGATCGACGCGTCCGGCGCTCGGCGGCGTGTCGCCCTCGCGCGGCGCGGAGTAGAACGCGCGAAGGTTCGTCGAGATTTCCCGGTCAGCGGTCTCGCGGTCCGGGTACGCGGCCTTCAACACCGCCACGGCTTGCCGACGCACGAACGGGAGATCGCCTGGAATCGCTCCCCGGGCGATCGCCATGTCCACCCCACGCTCCGGCGTCGCGAAGAAGTCGTGCGTCGGGCGGTTGTGACAGTCGACGCAGTCCATCCGCCGGCGCTCGCCGGCGGCGACCGCCGTCTCGTCGACCTCCGGCGTCCGATATTCGTGGACCGTCCCGTCCGCATCCGTCATTCGCACATACGGGATGTCCTGACGTTTGGGGTCGGCGGCGACGAAGTCGATCGCGATCCGGGCGTTGGTGTGCCAGTGAATGCCCGCGCCGAGCCCGAACTCGGGCAGTCCGCCCCCGACGTGCATCAGCAGCCGCGTCGCGTTGCTGGTGTTCTTCTCGTCGCTCGCGTACTCGGGAACGACTGTTGTGACGTCGCCGTGAAATGTTTCGGGCGAGTGGCACATCTCGCACGTGTTGCGCGCGGGCCGCAGATTGAAGACCGGTGACGGGATCGGCCTGGGATAGCGCCCGCTCACGAGGTGCGCGAGCTGACGCGCCCCGTTCAGCTTGTAGTACACGTACGACTGCGCGCCCGACCCGACGTGGCACTCGACGCACGTCACGCGCGAGTGCGGTCCCTCCTGGTGCGCGGTGTACTCCGGCTGCATCACCTTGTGGCAGACACCGCCGCAGAATTCCGGCGAGTCCATGTACTCGACGCCGCGGTACGCCGCGAGCGACACGATGAGCACGTTGACGATCGTGAGCGCGAGAACGACGGCGATCCGCCGCCGGTGAATCGGGTCATTCAGATCGATCCGAGGCATCCCGCGTGGTGCGAGACCACGCCGGCGCCGCCGTTGCTCGAGCACCATGCCCGCCGGAATCATCACCAGTCCGAGGACGAACGCCATCGGAAGGATGACGAAGAACACCAGTCCGACGTACGGATTGCTGTGGAATCCGAACAGGTCGACCAGGAACACGAACAGGAAGATGCACGCGCTCAGCGTGACCAACCACGCTCCGACGATCGACAGCGGATGTCGAGTCATACGCGACGCGCCGCCTACTTCTTGAGCGACGCGAGGTAGGCGACGAGCGCGTCGACGTCCTCTTTCGGCAGCGATCCGTACTTTGAGGGCATCGGAGGCTTCCGCGTGGCATTCGCCTTCGTCGTCGCCGCGGCGGGATCGACGATCCACTGACGGATTTCATCCGCCGACAGCTTCGATCCGACACCGTCGAGCGGTCCCTTGACGTTGCCCTTGCCGCCGATCGCGTGACAACCGGAACACTTCTGATCGGCATACACCTTCGCGCCCTTCGCGGCGTCCTGCGCCGACACGGCGGTCGCGGCGAGGATCACCGCGGCCGCGCACGCGGCGACCGTCAACATGCTCTTCACTTGTCCCTCCCTCCATTGACATGGACCGGCCTCCGAAGAGGCTACGAAATACCGGAGCTACCACGACGATCCGGAACGAGAAGCTGCCCGAGCGCGGGTCGAATACGGCGCCAACGCCCGCTGCTTCACCGCTTTCCGCCGCCCGCCGTCGCCACCTCTTGATGGCAGGCGCAGTGCAACGAGGCAAACGTCACGCCGCGTCCGATTCGCCACGAGAGACCGACACCGATGTCGAAGGAAAACCCAAGGAACGCGGCTTCATCGAACAAGGAGACGAGCGAATCGGGGCTCGCTGTCTCGGTCACGCTCTACCGACGGCATGCGTGAAGGGACTCCGGCGGCAAAGACCGTGGCGATCGCGTGGCTGATCACCTCGGTCTACTACTTCTACCAGTACGCGCTGCGATCGGCGCCAGCGGTGATGATGCCGCAGCTCGCCGGGGCCTTCGGGCTGACGGCGCGCGGGCGTCGCGTCGTTGGCGGGGCTGTTCTATTACGGCTACTCGCCGTTCAGCCTTGTCGCCGGCGTGGCGATGGATCGCGTCGGACCGCGTCGGATCGTGCCGATCGGCGCCGCGGCGGTCGGCGTCGGCGCGTTGCTGTTCGCGACGGGCAGCACGTCGATCGCGAGTGCCGGCCGTCTGCTGCAGGGCGCCGGCGGCGTGTTCGCGCTCATCGGCGCCGCATATATCGCAACGACGAACTTCCCGGCGTCGCGCGCGGCGACGCTCATCGGCGCGACGCAGATGTTCGGCATGGCGGGCGGCTCTGCGGGGCAGTTCGTCGTCGGGCCGATGATCGGTGCGGGCGTGCCGTGGAGCACGTTCTGGTTCGCCATGGGCGTGGCCGGTCTGGCGATCGGGGTGGCGCTCTTCATGCTGCTCCCAGGCGCCACGCCAGCGAAGCGGCGCGACGACTGGCTCGCGGATGCAGCTTCGCGCGCTCGCCGACGGTGTTCAGGAATCCGCAGTCGATTCTCTGCGGGATGATCGCGGGCCTGCTGTTCATCCCGACGACGATCTTCGACATGATCTGGGGCGTCCGCTATCTGCAGGATGCGCGGGGTCTCGACTACGCATCGGCGGTGCTGCGATCGTCGATGGTGCCGCTCGGCTGGATGATCGGCTGTCCGCTGCTCGGCTTCGTCTCCGACCGCATCGGCCGCCGCAAGCCGGTCATCGTCGCGGGCGCTGCCGTGCTGCTTGCGCTGCTCTCGCCTGGACGCTCTTCGGCCGGGCGGGCGTGTTCCCCGCTTACAGCGTCGGACTCGTCGCCGGGCATCGCTTCGGGCGCGGCGATGCTGCCGTACACGGTCATCAAGGAAGCCAATCCGCCGGAGTTGAGCGGAACGGCGACCGGCGTCGTGAACTTCCTGAACTTCACGTTCAGCGCGCTGCTGGCGCCGGTGTTCGGCCGATGCCCTGACGACGGTCAGCGGCGGCAGCACGACGATCCGCCTCGAGCACTATCAGACGTCGTTCGCAGCCGCTCCTCCTCGGCGTCGCGCTCGCGATCGTGCTCACGCTCTTGCTCAAAGAAACGGGGGCCGCGGCGCCGACGTCCGGCGTGGCCCCGGAACGAGGACCGCATGGATCGCGCAATGGGAACCGGAACCGGCAAGTACGAAGCTGCTGCTCGAGCGGTGCCGCAGCCTTGAGCCGGTGCCAACCGCCGTCGCGCATCCGTGCGAGGAGACGGCGCTCGCCGGCGCCATGGAGGCGGCCGCGACTCGGGCTCATCGCGCCGATCCTCGTCGGACCGGCGGCGAAGATCCGCGACGTCGCGACGGCGAGCAGACATCGCCTCGGGCCCGTCCGCATCGTCGACGCGCCGCACAGTCATGCGGCCGCGGCGAAGGCCGTGGAGCTGGTGCGCCGCGGCGAGGCGGAGCTGCTGATGAAGGGCAGCCTGCACACCGACGAGCTGCTCGGCGCCGTCGTCGCGAAGGAGACCGGGCTGCGCACCGGCCGCCGCATCAGCCACGTCTTCATCATGGACGTGCCGACGTATCACAAGGTGCTCATCGTCACCGACGCCGCCATCAACATCGCGCCGACGCTCGAGGACAAGGTCGACATCTGCCAGAACGCGATCGATCTCGCGGTGTCGCTCGGCGTGTCGACGGCCGAAGGTCGCGATCCTCGCGGCGGTCGAGACGGTCAACTCGAAGATGCCGGCGACGATCGACGCCGCGGCGCTGTGCAAGATGGCCGAGCGCGGACAGATCACCGGCGGCATCGCTCGACGGTCCGCTCGCCTTCGACAACGCGATCAGCAAGGACGCGGCGCGAGATCAAAGGCATCGGGTCCGAGGTGGCCGGCGATCCCGACATCCTGCTGGTGCCGGATCTCGAGGCCGGCAACATGCTGGCGAAGCAGCTGACGTTCCTCGCCAACGCCGACAGCGCCGGGCTCGTGCTCGGCGCGCGCGTGCCGATCATCCTGACGAGCCGCGCCGACAGCGTGCGGTCGCGGATCGCGAGCTGCGCCGTTGCGCGTGCTCGCGGCGCACGCGCGCCGGCGGCACTTCGCAGGCCGCGGCGTAGCACGGAGGCGATCATGGACGACTACGCGCTCGTCCTCAACGCCGGCTCGTCGAGCCTGAAGTTCTGCGTCTACCAGCGGCCGAACGCCGCGACGTGGCGTGCTCGACGCGCGCGGGCAGATCGACGGGCATCGGCACGTCGCCGCGGTTCTCGGTCGAACGACGGCTGCGGCGCGGCGCGTCGACGACGAGCAGGTGCCGGCGGTGAGCGGACGGTCGCGGCGCGCTCGACGCGCTCGCCGACTGGCTCCGCTGGCGCTACGGCGGCGCGCGCGGTGCTCGGCGTCGGCCACCGCGTCGTCCATGGCGGCGCGCAGTACGCGCGGTCCGACCCTCGTGACGCCGGAGGTCCTCGACGACCTGCGCGCGCTGATTCCGCTGGCGCCGCTGCACCAGCCGTACAACCTCGCGGCCATCGAGGCGGTGGCCGAGCGGCTGCCCGGCGTGCCGCAGGTCGCCTGCTTCGACACCGAGCTTCCATCGCGGTCAGCGCGGCCGTGGCCGAGCTCGTCCCGCTGCCACGCGACATCTGCGACGCACGGCGTGCAGCGTTACGGCTTTCACGGCCTGTCGTACGAATACATCGCGTCGGTGCTGCCGACGGTCGCGCCGCGAGATCGCCGACGGGCGCGTGATCGTCGCGCACCTGGGCAGCGGCGCGAGCCTCTGCGCGATGCGCGACGGCAAGAGCGTCGACAGCACGCTCGGCTTCACGGCGCTCGACGGGCTCTGCATGGGCACGCGTCCCGGCGCTGCTCGATCCGGGCGTCGTCCTCTACCTTTTCCAGACGCTCGGCCTGTCGGCGCGAGGAGGTGGAAGCGATCCTCTACAAGAAATCCGGGCCTGCTCGGCATCTCGGGCATCAGCAACGACATGCGCGATCTGCTCGCGCAGCGACGAGCCTGGCGCGCGGCTGGCGGTCGACTACTTCGTCTATCGCGCCGCGAAGGAAATCGGCGCGCTGGCGGCGGTGCTCGGCGGCATCGACGCGCTCGTGTTCACCGCCGGCATCGGCGAGAACTCCCCGGAGATCCGCCGCCGGATCTGTGCGGCCTCGGCGTGGCTCGGCATCGAGATCGATCGCGGACGCCAACGCCAGGGGCGACTCGCGAATCTCCAGCGCCGGCAGCCGCGTATCGGCCTGGGTGATCCCGACCAACGAAGAACTGATGATCGCCCGGCACACCGCCGTGCTGCTCGGGCTCGTCGAGGTCCCCGCATGACACAGCATAGACGGCACACCGCGGTACAGCGCGCCGTGCTCGACCGAAATGAGGACGGCATGGCCAGCAGGCGACGGATGACCGTCGACGGCAACGAGGCGGCGGCGTCGGTCGCCTACCGCGCCAGCGAGGCGATCGCGATCTATCCGATCACGCCGTGCGTCCGATGGCGGAGGTCTGCGACGAGTGGGCGAGCCGCAAGCGGCCGAACCTCTGGGGCGCCATCCCGGAGGTCGCCGAGATGCAGTCGGAGGCCGGCGCCGCGGGCGCGGTCCACGGCGCGCTGCAGGCCGGCGCGCTGTCGACGACGTTCACGGCGTCGCAGGGCCTGCTGCTGATGATCCCCAACATGTACAAGATCGCGGGCGAGCTGACGCCGTTCACGATGCACGTGGCGGCGCGCACGCTCGCCACGCACGCGCTGTCGATCTTCGGCGACCACTCCGACGTCATGGCCTGCCGCCAGACCGGCTTCGCGCTGCTGTGCTCGACTCGGTGCAGGAGGCGCACGACATGGCGGCCGATCGCGCACGCGGCGACGCTCGAGTCGCGCATCCCGTTCCTGCACTTCTTCGACGGCTTCCGCACGTCGCACGAGGTCGCGAAGATCGAAGAGCTGAGCGACGACGATCTGCGCGCGCTGATCGCCGGAGTCGTCGGTCGTCGCGCATCGCCGGCGCGGGCTGACGCCGGACCGGCCGGTGCTGCGCGGCACGGCGCAGAACCCCGACGTCTTCTTCCAGGCGCGCGAGGCGGCGAACGGCTTCTACGACGCCTGCCCGGACGATCGTCGAGCGGACGATGGAGCGCGTTCGCCGCGCTCACCGGCCGCCGCTACGGCCTGTTCGACTACGTCGGGCGATCCGGAGGCCGAGCGCGTCATCGTGATCATGGGCTCGGGCGCCGAGACGGCGCACGAGACGGTCGACTACCTCGACGGCGCGCGGCGAGAAGGTCGGCGTGCTGAAGGTGCGGCTGTACCGCCCGTTCGCGCCGCAGGCGTTCCTCGCCGCGCTGCCGCGGACCGTCCGCAGCGCTCGCGGTGCTCGACCGCACGAAGGAGCCGGGCGCGCTCGGCGATCCGCTGTATCTCGACGTGACGACGGCGCTCGCCGAAGCGCAGGCCGAAGGCGTGTCGCCGTTCGCGGCGCCGCCGCGCGTGGTCGCCGGCCGCTACGGCCTGTCGTCGAAAGAGTTCACGCCGGCGATGGTCAAGGCGGTCTTCGACGAGCTCGCGCAAGGCCGACGCCCAAGCACCACTTCACCGTCGGCATCGTCGACGACGTGACGCACACTGTCGCTCGCCGTGGGATCGCGTCGTTCCGACACCGAAGCCGACGACGTGTCGGCGTCGGTGTTCTACGGCCTCGGCGCCGACGGCACCGTCGGCGCCAACAAGAACTCGATCAAGATCATCGGCGAGGAGACCGACCTGCTACGCGCAGGGCTACTTCGTCTACGACTCGAAGAAGTCGGGCGCGATCACGGATCTCGCACCTGCGCACGAGCCCGCGGCCGATCCGCTCCGCCTACCTGATCGAACCGCGCCGGCTTCGTCGCCTGCCATCAGTTCGAGTTCCTCGACAAGATCGACGTGCTCGAACACGCGGCGCCGGGCGCGGTCGTTCCTGCTGAACGCGCCGTTCGCCGCCGGACGAGGTCTGGGATCACCTGCCGCGCGAGATGCAGGAGCAGATGATCGAGAAGCAGCATCCGCTTCTTCGCGATCGACGCGTACGCGCTGGCGCAAGCAGGCCGGCATGGGCGGCGCGCATCAACACCATCATGCAGACCTGCTTCTTCGCGATCTCCGGCGTCCTGCCGCGCGACGAGGCGATCGCGCACATCAAGAAGTCGATCGAGAAGACCTACGGCAAGCGCGGCCCGGAGGTCGTGCGGCGCAACTTCGAGGTCGTCGACCAGGCGCTCGCGCACCTGCACGAGATCCCGGTGCCGGCAGCGGTCGACGCGCGACGCGCGCGCCGTCCGCCGCTCGTCTCCGAGCGCGGCGCCCGATTTCGTGCAGAAGGTCACGGCGGTGATGCTGGCCGGCAAGGGCGACCTGCTGCCGGTGAGCGCGTTTCCCGGTCGACGGCACGTGGCCGGTGGCGACGGCGAAATGGGAGAAGCGCAACCTCGCGCTCGAGATCCCGGTCTGGGACTCCGAAGATCTGCATCCAGTGCAACCAGTGCGCGCTGGTCTGCCCGCACGCGGCGATCCGCGCCAAGGTCTACGACGAGACGCGCGCTCGCCGGCGCGCCGCCGACGTTCAAGTCGACGCTCTACAAAGGGCAACGAGTTCAAGGGCAAGCACGTTCACGATCCAGGTCGCGCCGGAGGACTGCACCGGCTGCAACCTGTGCGTCAACGTCTGCCCGGCCAAGGATCGGACCAACCCGAAGCACAAGGCGATCGACATGCACCCGCAGGCGCCGCTGCGCGACGCCGAGCGCGCCAACTACGACTTCTTCCTCGACCTGCCCGAGATCGATCGCGACGACGATCGACCGAAGTCGATCACAAGAGCTCGCAGTTCCTCGAGCCGCTGTTCGAGTACTCGGGCGCCTGCGCCGGGCTGCGGCGAGACGCCGTACCTCAAGCTGCTCACGCAGCTCTTCGGCGACCGCGCTGCTCATCGCCAACGCCACCGGCTGCTCGTCGATCTACGGCGGCAACCTGCCGACGACGCCGTACACGACGAACCGCGACGGCCGCGGGCCCGGCGTGGTCGAACTCGCTGTTCGAGGACAACGCGGAGTTCGGCTTCGGCTTCCGGCTGGCGCTCGACGCGCACGTCGGCGCCGCGCGCGCGCCTGGTGCAGCACCTCGCGCCGGCAGATCGGCGACGGCCTGGCCGACGGCGCTGCTCGACGCCGACCAGTCGAGCGAGGCCGGCATCGCGGCGCAGCGCGAGCGCGTCGTCGCGCTTGCGGCAGGCAGCTCGCGCGGCGTCGAAGACCGCCGAAGCGCGCCGCCTCGAAACGCTCGCCGACTACCTCGTGAAGAAGAGCGTCTGGCTCGTCGGCGGCGACGGCTGGGCCTACGACATCGGCTACGGCGGCCTCGATCACGTGCTCGCGAACCGGCGCGACGTCAACATCCTCGTGCTCGACACCGAGGTCTACTCGAACACCGGCGGCCAGCAGTCGAAGGCGACGCCGCTCGGCGCGGCGGCCAAGTTCGCCGCCGCCGGGCAAGCCGGTCGGCAAGAAGGACCTCGGCCTGCTCGCGAACATGTACGGCCACGTCTACGTCGCGCGGGTCGCGTTCGGCGCGAAGATGGCGCAGACCGCGCAGGCGTTCCTCGAAGCGGAGTCCTACCACGGGCCGTCGCTGATCATCGCCTACAGCCACTGCATCGCGCACGGCTACGACATGGCGCAACGGCGCGGCGCAGCAGAAGCTGGCGGTCGACTCCGGCGTCTGGCCGCTCTACCGCTTCGATCCGCGGCGGATTCGCCAAGGGCGAGCCGCCGCTGCATCTCGACTACGGCCCGCCGAAGGCGAAGGTCGCCGACTACATGCGCAACGAGTCGCGCTTCCGGATGGTCGAGCGCGCCGATCCGGCGCGCTACAAGGCGTTCGTCGGCGAATCGCAGGCGGCCGCCGAGCGCCGCTACGCGGTCTACCAGCAGCTCGCGGGCATCACGGTGCCGGTCATTCGAGCTCGAACGGCGAGGAGCCGTCGGCTCCGAACGGGGAGGAGAAGTAATGGACCTCAGCACGACGTATCTCGGGATGCGTCTGCCGCATCCGCTGGTCGTCGGCGTCGGGACCGCTCGCCGACGACCTCGACGACGGCGAGCGCGCTCGAAGACGCCGGCGCCGCGATGCTCGTCCTGCGCTCGCTCTACGAAGAGGAAATCACCGGCGAGCAGATGGACGCCTTCTTCAACGTCGAAAGCCACAGCGAGTCGTTCGCCGAAGCCGGCAGCTTCGCGCCCGAACCCGCAGACTGTCGCTCGGGCCCGGACGAGTACCTCGAGCATCTGCGGCGGGTCAAAGCAGCGCGGTCGGCATTCCGGTGATCGCCTCGCTCAACGGCGTCACGCCCGGCGGCTGGATCGTCGTACGCGACGCTGCTCGAGGAGGCCGGCGCCGACGCGCTCGAGCTGCACCTCTATCACGCCGCCAGCGACATGACGACGAGCGCCGCCGAGGTCGAGCGGCAGGCCATCGACATCGTGCGCGAGGTGAAGCGCAGCCGTCAAGATCCCGGTGGCCGTCAAGCTCGCGCCGCTGCTCACGGCGTTCGCCCACTTCGCCCGTCAGCTCGACGCGGCCGGCGCCGACGGGCTGGTGCTGTTCACCCGCTTCCACCGCGTCGACATCGACGTCGAGGAGCTCGAGGTCGTCCGCACGCTGCCGCTGTCGGATTCCTCGGAGCTGCCGCTTCGCCTGCGCGGCACGGCGGCGCTCGCCGGACGCGTCAAGGCGTCGCTCGCGGTCACCGGCGGCGTGCACACCGGCGCTCGACGTCATCAAGGCGACGATGGCCGGCGCGCACGCGACGCAGATGGTGTCGGCGCTCCTGCGGCACGGCCCGGCACATCTGCGCACGGTCCGCGCGCGAGCTCGAGGCGTGGATGCAGGAGCACGAGTGGACGCTCGCTCGACGAGATGCGCGGCAACATGAGCTTCGAGCGCATTCCGGATCCCGCGGCATACGAGCGCGCAAACTTCCGGCTGTCGCTTCGCTCGACCGCGTATCACGCGTAGCACACACAGGAGGCCACCACCAATGCGATCCGGAATGATGCGATCCGCGATGATGCGAACGCTTGCGGCAACGGCGCTGTGCAGCGCCGTCGCCGCGGCACAGGACGCGGCGCCGTCGGCCGCGGCGGTGCTCGGCGAGCTGAAGGCCGGCAACGAGCGCCACGTCGCGAAACAGTATCAGCATCCACACCAGACGGCCGCCCGCCAGCACGAGCTCGCCGCGTCGCAACACCCGCACGCGATCGTCCTCAGCTGCGCCGACTCCCGCGTCGCGCCGGAGATCATCCTCGACCAGGGCCTCGGCGACCTGTTCGACGTTCGCGTCGCGGGCAACGTCGCCGCGGACGCCGAAATCGCCAGCATCGAATACGCGGCCGATCATCTGCACACGCCGCTGCTCGTGGTCATGGGCCACCAGAAATGCGGCGCCGTGACCGCCGCCGCGGAGAGCGGAGAAGCGGAGGGCCATCTGCCGTCGCTGCTCGCGCTGATCCGACCCGCCGTCGAGCGCGCGAAAGGCGAGCCCGGCGATCTCGTCGACAACGCGGTACGGCTCAACGTGGAAAACGTCGTGCGCCAGGTCCGCGGCTCGACGCCGGTGCTGGCGGCGCTGGTGGCACACGGCGGGCTGACGGTGGTCGGCGCGGTGTATTCGCTCGACACGGGCAGAATCGCCTGGCTGCCGGATGGTCAGGCCAAGAGCGTGGGCCGGCTGGAGCCGCCGCGCGAATCAGCGCAATGTGCGGGAAGCCGCAACACGAAGATCAACTAGTCAACTCACGAGGAGCCACTACCTGCGCTGGGTGCTCTTCGACATCGGTCAGGAGAAATACTTCATGTACCAGGGCATTTTCGATACCGATTTCGACAAGTACACCGAGGACGCGGTTCAACTGTTCAAGGCGACGGGTGTCGATACGATCTTCGAGAAGCTCGAAGGGTTTCCCGCGGACTGGAAGACGAACGCGCCAGCGTTCATCAAGTTCGTCCGCGAGCACCAGTGCCCGAGCTTCCTGGAGTACGGCGAATATCCGTACGTGTCAGCCGCCGAAATCAAGAAGGCGCTCGCGCTCAAGCACGCGTTTTCGTCGATGCTCGACGAAATGCAGTGAAGGAATCGAGCAAGGCTGACTTCTCCATGCTGGAACTGGACGACATTCAACATTTTCTTTTGACTCGGCCGCGTGCGCTGGCGGCGCGATACGGTTTCCTCAGTTTCCGACAGCCAGACCACGGACGGGCCTGGCTGTCCGGAATCACCGACCGTGTCGGTCGGGGCCGCGCGGCCGAGTCCGGCGGTCCGCTCGATTCACGTTGGGTCACCGTCGCGTTCACGTGGAACGGCCTGCGTGCGCTTGGCGTCCCTTCCGAATCCCTGGCCACATTTCCGGAAGAGTTTCGTCAAGGGATGGCGGCGCGGGCCTCGATCCTCGGCGATACCGGCGCGAACCATCCCGATCACTGGGTGGGCGGCCTGGCCGGGCCCGATCTCCATGCGATCGTCATCCTCTTCGCGCGTGACGTCGCGGAACGAGAGCGCTGCGTTCGCGAGCACCAGCAATACGCGGCGCAATTCCCCGGGGTCGAAGCGCTGTCGACGCTCGATCTCGAGGCCACTCCTCCGTTCGAGTATGCGCACGATCACTTCGGCTACCGCGATCGCCTGTCACAGCCGGAGATCGAGGGCATGGGCATCGAGCCGACCCCTGGGTCGGGCGCACCGCTCAAGCCGGGGGAATTTTTTCTCGGGTATCCGGACGAAAACGGGGACACCGGACTGCTGCCGCAGCCGGAGATCCTCTCGCGGAACGGCAGCTTTCTCGCCTATCGCCGGATGGACGAGCATGTCGGTGCCTTCCGCGATTTCCTGCGGTAGGTGTGCTGGAGCTTTCCTGGCGAAGCGAATCGCGACGTGCGCGAGCTCGACAACCGATTCTCGACGATGACGGAGGTGCGTCGCGTCGAATGGCCATTCTGGGAGACGCCGGAATGGTCGGACCCGCTGATGTTTCAGCAGGGCATTGCCGGCGCGCTGGAGCTGTTCTTTCGCGCGTGGATGCCATTTCAGGCACTCGTGGGTGAAGTGACTGGGCACGTCGTGCCCGTCTTTCAGCGCGTCGACCAGGCCGGCTATCGGCTGCCGCTCGACGAACGCGTCCTTGCGGACACCGACGCGCTGTTCGTCTTCGGGCTCGATCACCTGCTCACGGAGCAGGAAGCCTCAACCGGGGAAATCGAGGCGGTCCGCGAATGGCTGGCTCGCGAGGGCACGTGCCTCGTGCTTGGGCCGCATCACGACGTCGGCATCTCGTCGGATCTGAAAGCCCGCGCGATGGAGTACGCCCACCACGGCGACGCGCTGGTGCCGCGCCAGCAGCGCTTCGGCAAGTACACCCGCTCACTCATGGCGGGACTTGGAGTGCCGGTCGACAACCAGTACGAACTGCGGCCCGGCGTGGTCGCCGGTACCTCACGCATTGCGCCGTTGACCGCTTATCGCGACCTTGACACACGCGGCTGGTTGAATGGCGTGACCAACTTCAGCTTTCACAAGCATCTCCCGCACTATGCCGTGACGACAGAAGACACCCCCGCGATCAAAGTTCTCGCGACGCAACCGATTGACAGTCGAAGCCGCACCCGTTCACGGAAGCGGGCAATCGCGAGTTCAATTCATTCGTGTGGATGCCGCCAAAAGGACCGCGCGCTGGGGAAATTCTGCTGACGGACTCAACGGTGTTCAGCACGCTGTTCGGTGCCGACGATAGCCTCAAACAATTCTGGAGGAATCTTGCGACCGCCAGCTGACCTCAGCCTTTGATCGTCAACCTTTCTCGCCGCCCGGACATCGAACGTACGCTGGAGCCCTTATGAGCCTCTTGCTTCGGGACGTGCGTCATGCGGTGCGGCTTTTACGGCGCCAGCCTGCATTCACCGTTGTCGCAATTCTGACTCTGGCACTCGGCATCGGCACGACGACGGCCGTCTTTACGGTCGTCAATGGCGTGCTGCTTCGACCGTTGCCCTATCGCGATCCGAGTCGCCTGGTGATGCTCTTCTACGGACACCACGGAAACGTCTCGCCGTGGCTCTCTCCACTGGATGCTCGCGACTACGTGGGCCCGAGCGGCGCCTTTGCCGAGGCTGCCTCGGTGGTGCCAACCACGGTCAATATCACTGGTCTCGGCGATCCCGAACGGCTTCAGGGCGCGAGAGTCTCCTGGAATTACTTCAAAGTGCTGGGCGTCCCGATGGCACTCGGTCGCGGCTTCGCGGAAGGCGACGCTCAAGGTGACGGCCGGCACATCGTGCTTGCCGACGGCCTGTGGCGTCGTCGATTCGGCGGTCGCGCGGACGTCGTGAACTCGACGACGACGCTCGACGGCCGTGACGTGACGATTGTAGGCGTCGCTCCCGCCGCGCTGAAATTTCCGGCGGCTGCGGAGTTCTGGCAGCCGCTGATCTTCAGCCCGCGCGACCTCGCGCCCACGGCACGCGGCGCACAGTGGCTGCACGTGGTGGCCCGCCTGAAGGACAGCGTGTCTCCCGGCCAGGCGACAATCGCGCTGCAGACGGTAGCCGATCGGCTGGCCACGGAATTTCCCGATACAGAAAAGGATGCGACGCTGCTGGCCACTCCGCTGCACGAGCGGATTGTTGGCGACATTCGCCCCACGTTGATGACGCTGTTCGGCTCCGTCGCGCTCGTGCTGCTCATCGCCTGCGCGAACGTCGCGAATCTGCTGCTCGCGCGGGGGCAGGCTCGCAGCCGCGAAGTCGCCGTCCGCGCTGCGCTCGGCGCGAGCCGGCGCCAGCTGATCGCGCAGTTGCTGACAGAGAGCCTCGTCCTCGGCGTCCTCGGCGGAGCCGCGGGCGCAGGCCTCGGTTTCGCTCTCGTGCGCGCAGTGGTGCTGCTCGGGCCGGCGTCGATCCCGCGCCTGCCGGATATGTCCGTCGACATGCAGGTGATGGCCTTCGGCTTTGCGATGACGCTCCTCACGAGCATCGCGTGTGGGCTGACGCCGGCCCTGGCCTTATCCGGCCGCGCCACGCGCCGCTTTGAGTCGTTGAGCACACGCGGCACCGGCGCGACCGGAACAGGCGCTCGCCGGGTTCTCGTCATCGCGGAGTTGGCGGGCGCAGCGATGCTGTTGATAGGAGCCGGCCTGCTCATTCGCAGCTACGTTCAGCTCCAGCATGTCGAGCCCGGCTTCGAACCCGAAGGCGTCACGACGTTCAGCCTGTCGCTGCCCGCCGCCAGATATCCAGATCCGGCGAGCCCGCGCGCGTTCGTGTCCTCGCTGATCTCGCGCCTGAAAGCGGAACCCGGCGTCGAGTCGGCGTCCGTGGCGATGGGCCTTCCGTTCACGAGCGATCTCAACGCCATCACCGGCTTTCGTCACGAAGGACAGCCCGAGCCGGACTCTGCATCGATGCCGAGTGCCTCCATGCGGATCGTCAGCCCTGAATACTTCCAGATGATGAAGATCCCGATCCGCAAGGGCCGGGCATTCGACAGACGTGATACGGCCGCGAGCCCGGAAGTCGTCCTCATCAACGAACGGACCGCAGAGCGATTCTTCCCCGGACAGAACCCGATTGGACAGCAGATTCGCGTCAGCGCGGAGCTCTCGCGTGAGGCGCGCAACGGACCGAAGACGATCGTCGGAGTCGTGCGCGACGTTAAATATGGAGGCCTCGACGCGGAGACGCCGGCCGAGATTTACTTGCCGTACCAGCAGCAGCCGGTGGACGCCTTCACGGTCGCTGTGCGCACGTCGGCGGATCGCATCGCCTCCATTCCCACGCTGCGGCACGACGTGGCCGCACTCGATCCGTTGCTGCCGCTCGCCAATCTCAAGGGGCTTGCATCGCTCGTCGATGCGTCGCTTGCTGAGCGGCGCTTCACCATGCTGGTGCTCCTGACCTTCGCGGCCATCGCCGTCGCGCTTTCGGCGATCGGCGTCTACGGCGTGCTCGCGTATCTGGTCGCTCAGCGAAGGAGAGAAATCGGCCTTCGATTGGCCATCGGCGCCTCGCCCTCCGACGTCGTCTGGTTGTTCGTGCGAGAAGGCGCCGCGCTGACGGCGATTGGCTTGGCCGCCGGACTGGCCGGTGCTGTTGCGGCCGGCAGGTGGATTTCGACGCTGCTGTTCGGCGTCACGCCAGCCGATCCGGCGACGCTCGCGATCGTGGCGTGCACGCTGGCGGGTGCGGCTGCGTGCGCGACGTACGTGCCTGCGCGAAGGGCCGCGGCCGTCGACCCAAACGAGGCGCTCAAGGCCGAGTAGCCAGCGCAGGCGTGAATCCCACTATTAGTATCGCCTCACGCGCTACGCTCTTCAAGACTGTTTGTTGCACGCCAGGCTCGGTATCATCGCGGGCCCATGCCCAAAATCACGCACCGCGAAACGACGCCGGGCGACGGAGGCACGATCGAACATCGCCTCGCACGATTGCTGGATACGCCAGCCCTCGCGCGGGTCGTTCCGCTCCTCGCGCCGGAGACGTTGCATCAGCTGATTCGACATTGCGGACTCGAGGCGTGCGGCGATCTCGTCGCGTCGGCGACGCCCGGTCAGCTCACCTCCCTGCTCGACCTCGATCTGTGGCTTCATCCGCAGCCGAAACGCGACGAACAGTTCGACGTCGCTCGATTCGGCGAATGGCTCGAGGTGCTGGTGGAGACCGGACACTCAGAGGCGGCACGAATGATCGCCGCCCTCGACAAAGACCTGGTGACCCTCGGGCTCTCCCACTATCTACGGGTGTTCGACCCAGGTACGTTCGAGCCGGTCGCCCAGACCGATGATGAGCCGATGGATTGGCACGAGTTGATGGGCTGGAGATTCGATGGGCGGCGCCGAGACGTTCGAGAGCGCAGTGGGCGGCTACATCGTTCGTGCGCGGAGAACCGACGCGTGGGACGCGATCATCACGCTGCTCGTCGCGCTCGAGGCCGAGCACCCCCACGACTTCCACGCGGTGATGCAAGGCTGCCGTCGCCTGTCCTACTCCAGGCCGGAGGTCGATGGCCTGGACGATCTGCTGCTGGCGCCGGAGCAGCACCTGCACGACGTCGCGATCGATCGGGAGCGCCGCCGATCGCAGCAAGGCTACGCCACGCCCGCGGACGCGCGCGCCTTCCTCCAGCTCGCGCGACGGCCGAAACAGATGCAATCAGGCGCGGCGGCGACGGGATCGCTCGAGGTCAATCCGATCGTCGCGGCATATTTTCGAGCGGCAGACGACATACCCGAATCGTCTCAGGAGAGTGAGGAACAACCGGATGGCACGCTGGAATCGCCGCGCGTAGACGCGACCGACACCTACGAATCAATCGCCGCAGTCGTCGAACTGCTCGCCGAGGCAGGCATGATACCGACGCGTCCACACGCGCTGCTCGAAGCCGCCCACGGAGACGCGCGGGACGCCGGGCTCACACGCGTGCAACGGCTGATGGCGTACGTCCGAGACACGGACGAAACCGTGTACCTGACGCGTAGTCGTGAGCTGGCGTTCGTCGCGAACACGCTGCTCGCGGGATGCTCGGTTCAGTCGCGGCCTTTCAGGCCGCAGGAAGCGTCCGATGCCGCCGCGAGCATCTGTAACCTGGGCCTCGAATACTGGCCCGCGCGCTGGCCTGCTGTGGCCTCGCCGGGCGCGTCATCTCCGCCCGACTCGTTTCTGATCGATCACGATCTCGTGACAGCGTTCGAAGTGGGCTGGTCCGTGCTGCACCAGGACGTCAGCGTGTTCGTCGCGCAACAGCTCATCTCGACGCTCGAGGATCTTCGCTGCGTCGACCGCGACATCCGGCGAGGGCTCATCGCGCTGCGACGCAAGCTCGCGGAGCAACGTGATGCCGGCACGCCGTGGCTCGCGCGCGACACGGCCGACGTACTCGCGTCGATCGACGCGACCGCCTGGGTCAGCGTGCTCGGCCTGCTGGACGAATGTCCTGTCCTGCCTGCAGCGCTGACCGCCATTGTCGAAGGCCGCACGACGACGGTCAGCCCGACCGATTTCGACTTCATCGCCACCGCTGCCCAGATCGACAGCGTTCGCCTCTTCATGCGGAAGCTGCCCGGCCTGCTGGAGTGTTGAGGAAGGGCGACGCGTCAGAGCCCGCTGTGGCGACTCAGATCTGTGCCTCGGACGTCGGCACATGACGCGGCAGAACGAGCCGGAACATCGTCTCGTCGTTCGCCGAATTGACCTCGAGGCCGCCGCCATGTGCGCGCGCGATCGCCTTGGCGATGAAGAGTCCCAGACCGAGGCCGTCGCCGCGGCTCGTATTGTGGCGACCGGAGCGGAACGGCTCGAAGATACGTGGCAGGATCTCGCTCGGAATCGTGCCCCGATTGCGGACTTCCACCGCGACACGCTCCGCGTCTCCCGTAAGGCGCAGCTGCACCGGAGAACCAGGCGTCCCGTGACGGACGGCATTGGAGGTCAGATTCGAAATCGCCTGCAGTATGCGATGTTCGTCCCATGCACCGGCGCCGTCGATGTCGCAATCAAACGTGATCTGACGGTCGCGCGCGATCGTTTCGAGCTCGTCGATGATCTGCCGGCACACCGCCCGCAGGTCCGTCGGCTTGCGCTCGATGGGAATCCCTTCCCCCTCGCGTTCACGCGCGAGGTCGAGCAGGTCCCCGACGATGTGTTGAATGCGATGGACGCCGCGTTGGACAAGCGCGGCGTGCTTCTTCACCGGGCCGTCCGCCTCAGCGGTGTCCTGAAGCCGGCGCGCGGCGAACAAAATCGTGCCGAGCGGATCGCGGATGTCGTGGCTTACGATCGCGAGAATCCACTTTTCGAAATCCCGCGCGAGAGCGAGTTGTTCCTGATTGTGCTGAAGCTCCGCTTCCTGCGCCCGCCGCCGCTCGTCGACGTCGACGCAGCTGCCGATGAACCCCGCAAACGCCCCGGCGTCGTCGGTGAAGGGCACGCCGCGATCAAAGATCCAGCGGTAGACACCGTCGTGGCGGCGCAGGCGGTACTCCATTTCGAACGGTTCGCGCCGGCGGAAGTGGTCGAGGTAGAACGCGACGCAGCGCTCGAGGTCGTCAGGATGCACGCCCTCCGCCCACCCGTCGCCCATCTCCTGCTCGAGCGTCCGGCCGGTGAACGCGAGCCACGTTTCGTTGAAGTAGTCGCAGCTGGCGTCGAGGTTGGCGCGCCAGATCATGACCGGCGAGTGCTGGACGAGGAGCCGATATTCCGAATCCATCGGCGCGGCGGGCATATAACGACTATGCCACAGCGATGTGTCTATGGAAAACGGGCCCTGCCCGAAGGCGAGATTATTCGAAAGGATTCATCGATGGAGATCAAGCGAGCAGGATCACAAGCATCCGGCAAAGGACCGGAAGACTGGTTCACCGGCACCGTGCGAATCGATCCGCTGTTTCAGGCAGCGGATCCCGGACGTGTCGGCGGCGCCGCCGTCACGTTCGAACCCGGCGCGCGCACCGCGTGGCATACGCACCCGCTCGGCCAGACGTTGATCGTCACCGCCGGCGCGGGCCGTGTCCAGCGCTGGGGCGGCGCGATCGAGGAGATCAGACCGGGCGACGTGGTGTGGTTTCCAGCACGCGAAAAACACTGGCACGGCGCTGCGCCGACGACGGCGATGACGCACATCGCGGTGCAGGAGCAACTCGATGGAAAGGCTGTCGACTGGCTCGAGAAAGTCAGTGACGAACAGTACGCAGCACGGTAAAAGGAAATCGTCCGTACCAGGATTGCCGCTCGAGCTGACGGACTATACTTCGTCAGAAATGAGGGAGCGGCCATGCGAAGAACGACTCTACTGTTGACGGCGGTCATCGCGGCGCTCGCGCCGATGGTGTTCGCGCAATCCACGGGCGCGTACAAAGTACTCAAGACCGCGAAGGTCGGCGGCGAGGGCGGCACCGACTACATCTACGCCGACACGGTCGGCCGCCGGCTGTACATCACGCGTGGCGCGTCGCAGGCCCGCGAGGCGACGGGGACGACGCCCGCAGTGCCCGCGGCTGAAAAGCGACTGACGATCTTCGACCTCGACACGCTCGAACCGGCGGGCGTGATTCCGGGTGTCGGCGGCAACGGCGCCACCGTGTGCCCGAAAACAGGCCACGGCTTTACGAGCGATCATCCACAGCCTTCGATGTTCGACGTCAAGACCATGAAGTTGATCAAGACGATCGACGTGCCGCAGGGATTCAGCGCCGACGGGATCTATTGCGACACGTCCAGCGATCGCGTCTACATCGGCAGCCATCCGACGAAGAGCCTGATGGTGGTGGATGCGAAAGATGGAACCGTGCTCGGGAACATCGACCTCGGCGGCGTCCCGGAACAGACGGTCGCCGACGGCAAGGGCATGGTCTACCAGGTGCTGCAGGACCGGCCGGGCGGCGTCGCGGTAATCGACGCGAAAACGATGAAGGTCACGAAGACCTATCCGTTTGGCGACAACGGCGGATGTAACGGCCTCGCGATCGACGTCAAGAATCAGATTTTGTTCGCGGCGTGCAGCGCCGTGGGCCCGGCTCCGGCACGGGGTACACCCGGACAGCCGGCGCCGACGCCGCCTGCGCCCGATCCGAGTGCCAAGCCGCCTCAGACGTTCGTCATCCTGAGCGCGAAGAGCGGAAACATCCTCGCGAAATTGCCGCTCGCGGGCAGTTCCGACGGCGCGGCCTTCAACCCGGCGACGCTGGAAGCGTTCAGCACGCAAGGCAACGGCACGATGACCATCGTCAAGGAGAAGAGCCCGACGAGCTTCGACGTGGAGCAGGACCTCAAGACGTGGCCGTCGAACGGCGCGCGCACGATCGCGTTCGACAGCAAGACGGGCCATCTGTTCGCGATGGCATCGGAGGTCGGGCCTCCGCCGCCGCCACCTCCGGGCGAGACGCCGGCGCCGGCAGGCGGACGTGGAGGACGCGGCACCGCCGTCCCGGGTTCCTTCACGATCATCATGGTCGGCAAGTAGCAGCGTCTCGACCGCCGGACCACATCGGCCGCTGTTACTTACCGATCACGAGCACGGAAAAGGAATCAGGCAGCACGGGTCCGCGGCCACGACCAGCAGCAGGTGCCGGCCCGAACTTCGCCGCGGCTACGAAAAGACGGTGCGTTGTCGGATCCAATCCAAGGTTGCGCGAGAACGGCGGTGTGGTGATCGTTTGCGTGACGCGGTACCGATCCGGACCGTCCTGATGGATGACCGTCAGCGTGCCGTCCGCGTTCGACGCAAACACATCTGCGAACGCTGGATCGTATGCCGTACCATCGACACCCGCGCCAATCGGTGCCGTTGCGACGACGGCACCGGCCTGATAGTCGGATACGGCAAGTACTCCACTGCGGCATCCGCTGAAGAGCCGATGATGCTCGACGTCGATCGCCATCGCGACCGGCTGCCGGCACGGCGCCGTTGACCATCGTCTCGTCACGGCGGCGTTGCGGGCGTCGATCTCCACGACTTCGCTCGTGTCGGTGAGGTTTGCGTACACTTTGCCGTCACCGGCGACGGCGCCGTACTCGGGCTTTCCGCCGAGCGGAATATTGGTAATGAGCTTCCCTGCCGGATCGATAACGGTCGACGAATGTGCGTCGCCATTCAGGGTGAACACGCGGTTCGACGCCGCGTCGTACAGAATGGCGTCGGCATCCTCGGCGGCGGGAATCCGGTCGAGCGCCTTGAAACTCTTCAGATCGAACATCACGACCGACCGATCGTTGCCCGACGTCGCAAACCCGTGACCGCTTGACGCGGCGATCGCGGTGCCGTGGGCGCCGTTGATGCCGGTCACTTCGCCGAGCAGCTTCCCGGCGTCCTCATCGATAACCATCACGCGATTCTGTCGTGCGATGAAGAGACGGTGATTCGGCGGATCAGGAACGACGTAATCCCAGCTTCCTTCGCCGCCGAGTTGATAGGTGCGGGTGATTCGATACGCCCCGCCTTGGGCGCCGATCAGTGCGACGGTCAACATCAGGAGCACGGGGAACACGATGCGCCGCATTGCGTCCTCCTCAGTGAAATTGGAGTTCCGCGGACGGCCAGGACCAGCCGTCTTCGCAGGCTGATCCTACGGCAGCGCACATGAACGTCGGATGAAGTGGGCATCCCTCGCGAATTGCTCCAGTGGCTGAGCGAGCGACGCGGTCGAAAGGCCGCGATCCGCCATGACCGTCGCGAGCCGTTGCACTAACGGTGGCGACACGATCTCGGCCAGTTGTGTCAGTTCCTTGTTTCCGAGATCGCTGACCAGCACGATCGCGTAACGCGATCCGTTCACGGAGACCACCGATAGTCCGTCCACGGGACGTCCGATGATGTGCGGAATCGTTTTCGCCGACTCAACGTCGCGTGTCGCGCTATCCTTCGCCGTCACGAGCAGCGATACAACCCGACCGCGATACTTCAGGACGACGTGTCCGAACCGATGTGCCCCGTACTCACAGGAGTGCCGCTCGACGACACGTGCGGGGCCGTCGGGCGTCGAGATGTCATCCGGTGGAGCGCTGAGCAGCAGACGATAGGCGCTGTCGAAGCGCTGCGCGGCCTCCTCCAGCGGCACCGGCGCCATCGCCAGGCGGAATTTCAGCGCGCAGTTGCGATGATCTCCGACCGCATCCCGCACCAGGGCGTCGGCCGGCGCGGGCGATCTGTTGAGCAGGATCGCGGCCGTGACGCCGACCGCGAGCAGAAGACCAGCGGCGAGCGCGAGCCAGCGGCCCGAAAACGACCAGGCACGAGGCCTGTGCACAGCGGCTTCGTGCAGCTGGGTGCGCAGGCGTTGCGCGAACTCTCCGGCCGGCTGCAGCTCCGGTGCCCGATTGAAGGAGGTGCGCAGAGCGTCGCGCAGCCGACGCCGCGCGTCGATCTCCGTCCGACACGACGGACATGTGTCGAGATGCCGCAGGATCTCGTGATTCGTCTCCGTCAGCAATTCCTCGACAGAGAAACGAATCGGCTACTTCCCGAACGTCGCGGCAATTCATGACGCCTCGACTCTCCCCTCGCGGAGTGTTCACGCCATCGCCGGTCGATTGACGGCCGGTAAGGATCGCGTCCGCCGCCACGAGCTCCGACCGCAACTGCGCGCGGCCTCGGTGCAGACGGGACATGACTGTTCCAATCGGAATCGCTAGAGCGTCCGCGGCTTCCTTATACGAGAGGTCTTCGACGTCACAGAGCAGAATCACTTCTTGAAACGCCGTCGGCAGCCGCTGCAGGCTGCTTACTAGACGAGCTCGTCCGTCAGATCCTGGGGCACCGGTGGAACAAACGGCACCGTCTGAGCGATGCGGTCGTCCGGATCGCTCACCACGATCGACCGACCCTTCGACCGGCGCCGGTTGCTGACGATGCGCTGAAGGATCGTGGTCAGCCAGGCGCGACAGTTCGTCCCTGGCTGGAAGCGGTGGAACGAACGCAGCGCCTGCATCATCGTTTCCTGCACGACATCCTCGGCGTCAGCGCGGTTCCGCTCGAACCACATCGCGAGGCGGAACAGGCGGTCGGCATGCGGCAACACCTCTCCCTCGAATGCGGCCCAGGCCTCTGATTCGTACGGAGGGATCTGTTTCACCATGAATTGCGGATGCCGTGTTCAGCGCACCAGATATCACATCCTGCGCCTCACAGGTTCTAAATCACCGTCAGCGTGCGAAATATTCCACGAATCGAGCGGCGATCCAGCCCGTGTGCCAATTCGCCCGGGAAATGGTTCCGCGGAATATTTCCGGCACGCATCGATATAAGACAAGTGGAGGCGTCGTATGACTCGCTGGTCGGCCATCCCTTTGCGGTTAATCGTCGGCTACGGCTTCATCGCCCACGGCTGGGCCAAGATCATGAATGGGCCGGATCATTTTGCCGCGTCGCTTCAGGGCCTTGGCGTTCCGGCGCCACACCTGATGGCGTGGGCGACAATCGGAGTCGAGCTCCTCGGCGGCCTCGCCGTCCTTGTCGGCGCGTACATCTGGCTCGTCAGCCTTCCGCTGAGTGTGATTCTCGTGGTCGCGGCCATCACGGTGCACCTGCCGTACGGCTTCAGTTCAATCAAGCTTCGCGCCGTGACCGCGGCCGGGCCGCAGTTCGGTCCGCCCGGCTATGAAACAAACCTGCTCTACATCGCGGCGCTGGCGACGCTGGTCCTCGGCGGCTCCGGCCCGCTCGCCCTCGATGCGCAGCTTTCGCGTTTCCGCACGAGGCGGAATCTGTGTTCCGTTCAACACCCTTGAGGATCGGTGAAGCCCGACGAGCCGCGACGGAATATTTCTGCGGCGTGCGGGTATTTGTGACGTCGAGGAGAACGTGATGTCCAGACAAAACGTGTTAGGTGTGATCGTCGGCTGTCTTGCATTCGCCGCAGCCGGCGCCGGAATTCACGCGAGCGGGGGCCACGCACGCACGCTCGTGGTCACGATGACCAACGACCCGGAGGCGAATCAGATCAGGGTGTACGACGCTCAGAGCCACGTCCTGCTGCAGACCTTGTCCACCCACGGCAAGGGCGGCGTCGCCGGAAACGCGCGAGGCATCAGGCAGCACGACGGCAGACTCGTCGCCGTGGTCAACAATGGATCCGAACAACGTCGCGCTGTTCAGACGCGACGGCGACCTGCTGAAATTCGACAAGGTCCTCGAGAGCACCAGCGCGCCGGTGAGCGTGGATTTCGGCAACGATCACATGTACGTGGCCGGCGCCACGACGGTCGATTCGTTTGTCCTTCACCAGAATTCAGTGGAGTGGCTCGATGGCACGGCGACTCTCGCGCTCGCCGGGGGAGGCATTCCTCCCGCAGGCAGCACGGCTCAAGTCGGCGTGACCGGCGAGAGACAGCTGCTCGTCACCCTGAAGACGGATCCAGATCCCGGCACAGTCGATATCATCACGCTGGATCGCGGCAAGGTCATTGGAACCGCGCCGACTGCGGTTTCGGCTCCAGATGGAACGCTGACGCCTTTCGGATTCGCCACGTATCCCGACGGTACGGCGCTGATCACGCTGGCGCACTCGAGCCAGGATGGGCTGTTCCGCGACGGCACGTTTACGTCGGTCATTGCCGCTGGTCAAGCGGCGTCGTGCTGGATGACGAGGGCCGGAAAATACGTCTTCGCCGCCAACACCGGAAGCCACACCATCAGCCGAGTGATCGGCACGGGCAACAACGTCTTCGTCGACGGTCTGGTCGCCGCGCAGATTCCGACGGTGCACCGGCCGACATCGACGCGGATTCGGGCGTCCTCGCCGTGATCGATCACGGCGCGGGCCAGTCGCACATCTCGGTGTTCACGTTCAACCGCTTCGGCGAGCTCGCAGCAACGGGCACGACGATCACCGTCGGCGTCGCCGACGCGAATGGCGTGGCGATTCTCTCGCCAGGCGACGACGACCGGAACTGAGCGTCGACGAATGAGAACTCGCACTACGATCGGGTGGGTGGTTACCGGGATTATGGCCGCGCTGATGCTCGTATCGGCCGTTCCAGACGTCCTTCGGATTCCAGATGCGCTGGCCGTGTTCAGGCATCTCGGGTACCCGCCGTATTTGTTGTTGTTCCTGGGAACGGCCAAGATACTCGGTGTCGCGGCCGTTCTCAGTCCCGGTGTTGCGCGACTCAAGGAGTGGGCGTTCGCCGGCCTGACGTTCGACCTGACCGGCGCGGTGTATTCGCACGTGTCGAGTGGCGATCCGGCTAGCGTCTGGATGCCGGCCGGCATCGGCCTTCTGCTGATGGCCAACTCCTACGTCGCTTACCGCGCGCGCGAGCGAAATGACTGAAATCGCGTATGAGGTGGACCCTGGCTTCGAGGACATGCAATATTCGAAGATCGAATGTACGAGTTCAACTCGAACGTCACCGGGATCGCCGACGGCGAGTGGCTCGCGTTTTTCGTGCGCGAGCGGGGATCGCATCGTGGCAGGGATCTGCGGGAACACTTACTGATGATCAAGCCCCTCGCGCCGGCATCGGAAGGATCGCCGTAACGCTCATGGACCACGCGATTTCGATCCGGCCGGCACGCCTCGACGAGCACACCGTACTCGAGTCGCTCCAGCGGCGTGCGTCGCTCGGCAATCCCGGCGATCGCGACGCGCTCGTCGCACATCCCGAGGCGATCGCGCTCCCGATCGAGCAGATCGCCGCCGGCTGCGTGTTCGTGGCGGAACGCCATGCCGTCGCCGCAGGTTTTGCCGCTCTAGTGCCGCGCGCCGACGGAGGGGCGGAGTTGGACGGCCTTTTCGTCGAGCCGCACCTCTGGAACCACGGCATCGGACGGCGACTTGTCGAGCACGTTGCCGAAATCGCTCGGGGGAACGCGGTCACGTTCCTGCACGTGATCGGCAATCCGCATGCGGAAGGCTTCTACATCTCGTGCGGCTTCCGCGCGACCGGTACGCTCGATACCCAATTCGGAGCCGGGCTCGACATGCGGCGACGCTGTAACCCACTGGTTCACCGCTCGGCGTAGCGGGTGAAGACGAAGTCGCGCGTTTTCACGCGCGTATGGCACACGTAGCCGCATCCCGAGCCGTTGCCGTTCGGCTTGAAGGTGTCGGATGTGGCGTCGTAGGCAAACTGCGCGTATCCCCATCCGCCGCTGTCTGCAAAACGCTTCGCGTCCTTGATCATGAACGACGCCGACTTGAGCTGGTCGGGAATGTTCACGGTGTACAGGACTCTATCGTTGCTCTTCGTCGACCATTCGAGCTTCGCCATCATTGCGCCGTCGGGGACCGCTGCGCCGTTGGCTGGAATGCCCGCCTTGTACACATTGATCATGATGCTGTTGCCGAGGATCGTTTTCAAGCCATCGTCGGTCTGGCTTGGCGCGATCGTTTGCCACGCGTCGTACCCCTTGAATTCCGAAAACGCGAGGCCATTCGGCACCTTCACGGAGAATCGGTCCTGTGCCGCGAGCGTCAGGCTGACCACGAACGCGGAGACCGCAACGATCACGACGGCCGTCATATGTCGACTGTTCATGCCGATACCTTACCCTACTGACTGGTCTGGAGAGTGCCGAGAAAGCCGCGCAACAATTCGGCGATTTCATCCGCGGCGGTGTCGAGCGCGAAATGCCCTGCGTCGAGAACGTGCACGTCGGCGTTTGGCACGTCGCGCCGGTACGCCTCCGGCTCAGAGAGTTCGAACGACAGATCGTATTTGCCCCAGATGACGAGGAGACGCGGCTGCCGGTCGCGCATCCAGGCCTGCCAGCGGGGGTACGCGTCGACATTGGTGCGGTAGTCGTAGAACAGATCGCTCTGGATGTCCGCCTGGCCCGGCTGCAGAAGGAACGCGAATTCATCCGTCCACAGATCGGGATCGTAGCGCTCGATGTTCGGATCGCTGCCGACGTGGCGCGTCCGCGTGGTCGCCAGCGACAGCAGGTTCGTCCGAAGCGCAGCCTCGTTCGCGGCGCGGTCGGCCCAGAATGCCCGACGCGTCTTCCAGTTCGCGCCGAGGCCTTCGTTGTGCGCGACGGCATCCTGAACGATCAACCCGTCGACGCGCTCCGGGTGCGCCAGCGCCATCCGGAATCCGACCGGGCCGCCGTAGTCCTGCATGTATAGCGTGTAGTGATCGAGGCCGAGCGTTTCGGTGAAGTGGTTCATGACGTCCGCATAGTGATCGAACGTGTATGCGAACGTCTTCGGGTCCGGCCAATCGCTGTGACCGAAGCCAGGGTAATCGGGCGCGACCAGACGATAAGAGTCGGCCAACCGCGCAAACAGCGGTTCGAACATCCGCGACGATGAGGGAAGCCCGTGCAGCAGCAAGAGCGGCGGCGCATCCTTCGGACCCGCGTCGCGGTAGAAAATCGAGAGTCCGTCGACGCGAGCCGTTCGGTAGAACGTGGGAGTCGTCATTCGCATTGACGATCCCATTGGAACATGAAAAGGAATCAGCTCTTCCCTCGAACGGTTTTTGCCCGCAGATCGTGCAGCGCCTCCCGGATTGCTACGCGTCGTGCAATCTCGCTCGAGGTTTGTTTGGGCGCGATCATGATCAGCGTGGATTCGAGGGAACGTTTTTTCGCGGAGTGCTTGCGGCGTTTGTGTATGGTCATGAGAATCATCCGATTCTCAATGCTAACGCCGCCATCGGCCGTCGATCGTGAGAGATCGATGATTTTACGGAGAATTTGCGCGAGGTCACGGCCTCGAGACAAATCCACTCAACGTTGGTCGGCGACGAACGCGTCGGCTTCGATCTCGACCAGCATCCGGGCGTCGATCAGCTTTGTGACTTCGACCATCGCGGTCGCAGGCCGGATCGATCCGAACATCTCGCTGTGGGCACGCGCGACCTTCTCCCAATCGCCGCTGATGTTCACGACGAACATCCGCGTCCGCACCACATCCTCGACGCGTGCGCCCGCCTTGGCCAGCGCATCGGCGATGTTCTGAAGCGTCTGCTTCGCCTGCGCGTATGCGTCGCCGATCCCGACGATCTCTCCGGGCGCGCCGGTTGCGGTCGTCCCCGACACCCAGACGTGCTGCCCGATGCGCACGGCGCGCGAGTAGCCGACGACCGGTTCGAACGGCGTGCCGCTCGAGATATTTTCGCGTCGTGATCCTTCAGCCATGATCTACGGTCGGTGATCGTCGCGATCGGGATGGGAGTGCCGCCATTCCCAAAATTCTTCCTGCTCACGCCGATCGAGCTTTCGGAAGTCGCGGTATTCGCGGTGGCGTTCCGCGAGATACGCACGGTAGGCGCGGTCTTCCCGCGAGTTCCAGGTATGGTAGTCCTGGCGCGGCTGATCGTACACCCGCGTGGCGCAGGCCGCCGATGCTCCAGCGAGCGCGACGATCACGACGAGGAAGAACCCAGCGTATTTGCGCATCATGCTCCGTTATCCTCCGGCGCGAATGACCATTTCCCACTGCCCGTTCACGAACGCGAGGTACTCGAACGGGAAGCCGATCACCGCCGGCCCTGGATAATATGCGGCGGACGTGTCGTACCCGTGGGAACCCATCCAGGCGATCGCGGCGTTCGGATCGAAGCCTCGATCCAGCAGGTCGAAAATCTGCAGCTCTTCGAGGGTCGGCACGACGTGCGTCACGCCGTTGAACGAGGTGACGGTTCGAACCTGCCAGTTCGTGCCCATCACCGCATGTCCGTTCGTGCCGGTCGGCTGCTGGCCGGGCCACAGCACGAGCCCTTCCTGCGCCGCGAGCGCGCCTTGCTGCGTGGGAGGACCGTAGACGAAGTTCTGCACCGTGCTCGCCGGGCTCACCGCGCCGCTCGTCTGATCGATGGCGGTCGCGCGCCAGAAGAGGCTCGTCTGGCTCGGCGCCGGCTGGCTGCCCGGAGGCGTGAAGCTCGTTTGGCCCGGCGTTTGCGGCGACTGCCCGGTGAGAACGATCGACGTGAAGGCCGCACTTGTCGCGACCTCGAACTTGTACACGACCGCACCGACCGAGCCGCCCGTCGCCGTGGCGTTGTTCACGCGGAAGGTCGGCCAGCCCGCGGTTGTCGATCCGTTCGCGGGCGCAACCGGCGTCGGGGCGTTCAGCGATACCGGTGGTCCGACCGTAAACTTCGCGGTCGATCCGAAAACACCGGTGGTGCCGGCGCTCTTCGCGCGCGCGTGCCAGTAGTAATCCTTCCCTGGCGCAAGCGGATCGAGCGTGACGCCCGTCTGGCCGCCCGTGCCTTCGGCGACGTTGTCCTTCGTCTGGACCTTCACGCTGAACGCCGCGTCCGACGACACTTCAAACGTATACGTCGTCGCGCCGGTCTTGGTGACGACGGCGTTCTGGACGACGAGCAGAACCGGTTGATCCGCGTTCCGCACGGTGGCGCCGTTCGACGGCTGAAGAATTTTCGGCGTCGCCACGGATCCAGTTACCGACGAGCTCGACACTGACCCGCTCGAGTCGGAGCTCGACGCGTCTGACGGGCTGGTGCTGCTTTTGCCGCACGCCGCCGCCAATGCGGCGGTGAAAAGAACGAGGAACGACAGACGAACGACGCGATTATTCATGAGGCTGGTCTCTTGCGAATCGTTAGTACACACCATCAGCCGTTTCGGATCGAAACGCCCGAGCGAGTAGGGCTTGGCCTGGGGAGAACGTCACCGACACGGCAGAACGGGAAAGCTGTATGACGGTACCGGACGGGTTCACCGCCGTCAAGCCTTTAGTTGATAAAGGTTAGCGCGAGCTCAGCTCAACATGACGGCGCAGTGATCGGAACGCCGCGAGCATCTGTCGATACGAAAAATTGGCATTTCGTCCGCTTGGGTTCGGCAACACGAAGACCGTCGCGCCCTCAAAGAGTTCGTCCTGGATGCCGAGTGTCACTGGTAAGGCAGCGGGGCGCCGAAAGACGGAGCGGAACAAGGTGACGCCGACAAACGCCACGACGCAGCCAGCGACGCACCTTACGCCGCAGGATGCGTTCGCCCGCGGCGTACTCCGCCCGGTTCAGCGTGTCGATCCCGGGTGTGCATCTGGCGATCAGGTTGGTGATGCCGAAGCCGAATTCGATCAGGCGGTGATCCTCCTCGCTTCCGATCGCCTTCGGCACGAGGCCCGACTCGAATAGCAGCTTCCAGAAACGATTCGAGTAGCCGGCGCGTTCGATTCGCTGCTCGTGGGCTACTACGATGACGGCGAACTGAAATATGCGGGTTCTGTGCGCGCGGGATTCCATAAACGAAGCCGCGCGACGCTGCTCGACCAGCTCTATGGATCATGATGAGCGTCGCCCCTTCTTCTCCTTCCCCCGCGCCCCTATCCTCATCATCCCCATGCGGCCCGAGGCCTGCGTGCGTGCATCCGTCGATGGACCTGAATCGGTTCGTGTGTTGCCATCACATCCGCGCAGGCGATGGCGAGGGGCCGCGTCCTCCGGCACCACCACCACGTCGTCCTCGTCCTCCTCGGCGCGTTCTCGCTCGCGCAGGCGCTGAGCCACGCGGTGCCAATGGGCGCGTCAATTCGAGCGCTCGCTCGGTGAAGAGCTGATACCGGTTCGCGTGGACAAGATGCAAAGAGCGGCGGCGATCCAGCGAGCGCGCGACGGTGGTTTCATCGCGCGTAAAGACGAAGTTGCAAAGGTCGTTGTTCCTCGTCCGCTTTTCAGAAAGGTCCGCTGACGCGGGCGGCGTTGGCTGCCGTTATCGATCCGGTCGGAACCCAAACAATCCCGTCATCGATTCGATATCACGGTACTCCTGCCTGGCGATGAGCGGACTATCCACTTTTCGATCGTCTGGATACACACGAAACCCGGCCTTGCCGAGACATCCGATTACTGCATCGAGCCGTTGCGGCTGCTGTCTGAAGGAGTGATAACTGATGTAGACCTGCCGGACGAGATGCAGTCGATTCGCGCACTCTTCTAGGACATCCAGTTCGGCGCCCTCGATATCGAGCTTGAGCATGTCGACGGGTTCGGTCAAGAAAGAGCTGAGACGAACAGTTCGGACCTCGACCGTGCCGTTGGTTGTCGTCGGGTCAACAATGCGACCCGAGTCTGCTCCTTCCGGATTGAACCGAGCGACGCCGTCGGCGGCCGACAATCCCGCGCAGTGACAGACCACATCGGGATAGCCCCAGGTCAGAAGGTTTCGACGCAAGACCGCAAATATCGTCGCATCCGGCTCAAAAACAGTGATTCGGCTCTGAGGGTACAGGCGTTTGAAAAACAACGTCGCCAGCCCGATGTTGGCCCCGCCGTCAATAATCAGCGGAGTCGACGATGATGCCGGGAACGCGAGCATGCCGCGATCGAAGATGTCGGGGAGCGTCCAGAGGAACGACGTTGCGTCCACGATGTCGATCGGCACGCCCAGCAGCGTCGTGGTCGTCGGTGTGTAACGAGGCATTTGCGAGAGCCGATCGCGTTCGGCCTGTCCCGCTGCATCCGACATGGCCGTCAGTATACCAACGGTCATCCGCGCGGAAACCACGTGTTGCCAATCACCATGTGACCAATCCCGCTAGATTCGCGGAAGGCGATCCGGAGCCCAGCCGTCCCATCGACGTGCGTCGACCGCTCGCAAATGTGATGCTCACACGGCAACATCCGGCGTGAGCAGTTTCCCGAGCACACTATGTGGGCGAGGCGCTGTGACGGGAAATCGAGGTGCGACGGTCGACGGACGCCGCGCGCTCTGCCCCTCGAGCCGATGCGCCAGGGCGGATAAAGCCTGCCGGCGGCGGTCGGGTGAACGGCCGGTTGAACATCCAGTTGTTGAATATTTTAAAATATATTCACCAGCGGGGTAGCATCCAGTGACGAGCATTCTGTAATTTACGACGCGACCAAATCCGCCAACCGTAGTACTGAGCACGACCCACCACGCACAACGCATCGCGCATCGCGAGTCTCTAGAACTAGTTGCAATCGCACGCGCAGGCTCCTGCCTGCAAAGGAAACCGAATCGGTGTCACCACAGCCCAGCACACCACTGGAGGTAGGGACACCGCGCGATGCGCGAGGCGACGACGATTCGAGGATCGTGCTGGCGCCTGCATAGGCTGTCGGGGCAATCGCGATTCTGAGAACTGACTTTTATTCAGTGCGTCGCTCGGTCATGGATGCAGCCGGCGAAGTGATATCCGATCTCCGCCGATCGCACGCCCGGGTTGATGCCGACGAACAGCACTCGCGTCGATCGTCCGACCCGATCCCGCAGTTCCTTCACCACTCCCAATGTAAAGCATATTGCCCGATTGATGTTCGCCAGCGCCCGCTCCGACGTTCTGAACTCCGTACCCGAGCGCTCTGGCTGCGACGATGTCAGCGTCAGCCGCGCAGGCGCGGCCGCGGTGATGACCAACCCGAGCGAGCGCGAAGCGCGAAGCGACCTGATGATCGAGCTAGAAGCCCGGTGTGACGCTCTGTTCTTAATACACCGAGCGCGACGGCGCGAAGGCGTTCAATAGAATGGTGGGGTTGGTGACGTCCCTGTTCTTGATACACCGAGCGCGACGGCGCGAAGGTGTTATCGAGCGGGGGTGGGGCCCCGCGAGAATTAATGAATTAAACGTACAATTCCGTCATGAATTGGCTGTTCAAGGAAGAACCGACGCACTACGGCTTCGACGCGCTCGTCAAGGACAAGAAAACCGTCTGGAGCGGCGTGAAGAACCCGCTGGCGCAAAAACATCTGCACGCGGTGAAGAAGGGCGACCGTATCTTCTACTACCACACCGGCGACGAGAAGGCCGTCGTTGGCATCGCGAAGGCGCTCGCCGACGCTTACCCCGACCCCGACGATGCGAGCGGCAAGCGTGCGGTGGTCGATGTGGCGCCGGTGAAGAAGCTCGCAGCGACCGGTGACGCTCGCCGAAATCAAAGCGGACGCGGCGTTCAAGACCTTTCCGCTCGTCCGCATCTCGCGCCTGTCCGTCATGCCGGTGAGCGACGCGGAGTGGGAGCGCGTCGAGAAGATGTCGCGAACTTGAGCCGCGAGATGCCGGCCATATACGTATAGATCACCGGCGTCAGATACAGCGTGATCAACTGCGACACCAGGAGGCCGCCGACAACGGCGAGCCCGAGCGGCCGGCGCGCCTCGCCGCCGGCGCCAAAGCCCATCGCGATCGGCACCGCGCCGAGCAGCGCCGCCATCGTCGTCATCATGATCGGACGGAAGCGGATCAGGCAGCCTTCGTAAATCGCGTCGGCGGGACTCTTTCCGTGCTGCCGCTCCGCCTCGAGCGCGAAATCAATCTGCATGATCGCGTTCTTCTTCACGATGCCGATCAACATGATGAGGCCGACGAACGAATAGATGTTCAGCTCGTTGCCAAACAGATACAGCGTGACCAGCGCGCCGAGCCCCGCCGACGGCAGGCCGGAAAGAATCGTGATCGGGTGGATGTAGCTCTCGTAGAGCATGCCGAGCACGATGTAGACGACGCCGATCGCGACAAAGAGCAGCAGGCCGAGGTTCTGCATCGACTGCTCGAACGTTTTCGCTGAACCTTGGAAGTCGGTGGTGACGGTCGGCGGCAACAACGACGCGGCCGTCTGCCGGACGCGATCGACGGCGGCGCCGAGCGATACGCCGGGCCGCAGGCCGAACGAGAGCGTCACCGCCGGCAGCTGGCCGACGTGATTCACCGTCTGCGGTCCGACCGTTTCCTGCGTCTTCAGCACCGATTCGAGCGGCACGAGCGTGCCGCTCGGCGTCTTGAACGCAATCTTGCGCAGCGAGTCGGCGCGCTCCTGATCCTTCGGATCGAGCTCGAGCAGCACTTTGTACTGCGCCGTCGGCCCGTAAATCGTCGAGGCCCACTGCGGGCCGAACCCGTCGTACAGCGCGCTCTCGATGTCGGTGGCGTTCAACCCGACCGCTGCCGCGGTGTCGCGATCGATCGACAGGTTGACCCGCGGGCTCTTCATCTGAAGATCGTCGGACACATCCTGGAGCTCCGGCAGCTGGGTGATCGCCGCTTCCAGCCGCGCCGCCCAGTCGTACAGCTCCGTTGTGTCGGCGCTCTGCACCGTCAGGTTGTAGGAGCTGTTGCCCATGTGCCCGCCGATCTGAATGGCGGGCGGCAGGCTGACGAACGCGCGGAACCCTGGAAATCGCAAAATCGCCGGGCGTATCTGTTGCGCGATCACGGCGGCGCTGATGGGCCGCTGGCGCCGGGGCTTCAGCTGCACGTTCAACCGCGCGGTGTTCATCGATCCGAAGCCGCCCCCGGTGCTCGCGAAGAACGTGTCCACGTACGGATTCGCGTTGATGATCGCGCCGACGCGCTTCAGGTACCCGACCATGTCGTAATACGACGTGCCTTGCGCCGCCTGGATGTTCACGTTCAGCGAATCGTTGTCCTGATCCGGAATGAATCCCTTGGGCACGACGCCGAACATGAGGATCGTCGCCGCGAGGACGGCGGCGAATACGCCGAGCATCACCGCGCGATGCCGCAGCACGACCCCGAGGCTCCACTCATACCCTCGAAAGGTTTTCTGGAACGCGGCTTCCATCAAGCGGGCGAATCGTCCTTTGCTGTGAAGCGCGCGGCTCGTCAGAAAGCGGCTGCACAGCATCGGCGTCAGCGTCACCGAGACCACGCCAGAAATGAGGATCGCCGCCGTGATCGTTACGGCGAACTCGCGGAACAGCCGTCCCAGGATGCCGCTCATGAAAAGGATCGGAATGAAGACGGCGGCGAGCGACACGGTCATCGACACGATCGTGAAGCCGATCTCCTTGGCGCCGTTCAGCGCCGCCGGAATCGGCGGTTCACCTTGTTCCATGTGGCGCACGATGTTTTCCAGCATCACGATCGCATCGTCGACGACGAAGCCGATCGAGAGGATCAGGGCCATCATGGACAGGTTGTCGAGCGTGAAGTCGAGCACCTCCATGACCGCGAACGTGCCCAGGATCGAAAACGGCAGCGCGAGCGCTGGAATCAGCGTCGCCGATCCGCTGTGCAGAAAGGCGAAGATCACGAGGACGACGAGGACGAGCGTGATCAGCATGGTCCACTGGATGTCGCTGAACGCTTCGCGAATGTTCTTCGATCTGTCGCCGCGAATCGTGAGATGCACCGACGGCGGCAGCCGCTCCTCGAACGACGGCAGGAGGCTGCGGATCGCATCGGTGACCGCGATGGTGTTGCTGCCGGGCTGCCGCATCACCTGGAGGTTGATGGCGCGCCGCGATCCGGTCTTCGTGTACAGCCAGGACGCGTTCTTGTTGTCCTCGACGTTGTCGAGGACGGTGGCGACCTGATCGAGGCGGATCGGCGCGCCGTTCCGGTACGACACGACGACCGACTTGAACGCATCCGCGTTCATCAACTGGCCCGCCGCTTTGATGTTGTACGTCGCGTCGCGGCCGAACAGCTGCCCCGTCGGCACGTTGACGTTCCAGTTCTGCAGCGCCGTCTGGACCTCGTTCAGCCCGATGCCTTCCGAGTGCAGCTTGTCCGGATCGATCTGCACGCGCACGGCGTATTTCTGCGCGCCCTGCACCTGCACCTGGGACACGCCGCTCACCATCGAAATGCGCGGCGCGATCAACGTCTCGGCGTAATCGTCGAGGACGTACATCGGGACGACGTCCGAGGTGAGCCCGAGGTACATGATCGGCGAGTCCGCCGGATTGAACTTGCGGAACGAGGGAGGCGCGGGCATCCCGGCGGGCAGCAGCGGCATCACCGCGGCGATCGCCGTCTGCACGTCGACGGCCGCGCTGTCGATGTCGCGGCTCAAATCGAATTGCAGCGTCACGTTCGAGCTTCCCGTGGAGCTCGACGAGGTCATTTCATCGAGGCCGGCGATCGTTGTGAACTGCCGTTCGAGCGGGCTTGCGACGGCTGACGCCATCGTGCCCGGATCGCCTCCAGGCAAACCGGCACCGACGTTCAACGTTGGAAAATCGACGTTCGGCAGATCGCTGACCGGAAGTGCGCGATACGACACGACGCCGAAGAGCGCGATGCCGAGCATGATCAGGCTCGTCGCGATCGGCCGCTTGATGAAGATTTCCGAGATGTTCACCCTTCGATCTTAGCGACCGTACGAATCCCTCTACGTTCTATTGGCGTAAGAAGATGCGAAGCAAGTGGTCAATGTCAGCGAGCGCACACATGCGAAGACAGTCGCTTGCAGAAAGTCACGCGGATGTCATCCAGCCGTCACAGCTCGGCCATCCCGATCGGGTCTTAATCGTCAAAGGTCAGGAGGGCACCATGCGCGTGATCGCGGAAACGAACACTGACGGGGGAACGACGCTGCTGCTGGCGGGAACGCTGAACGGCTCGTGCGTAGCCGATATCGAAGCCGCGCTCGCGACGGCGCGGCGAATTCCGGCGACGATCGCGCTCGACTTCAGCCGCGTGCGGCTGATCGATCGCCCGATGCTGCGATATCTCATCGACACGATCGAACATGGCGTGCACGCCGTGAACTGTCCCGATCACGTCGCGCGCTGGATCCAGAGAGAACGCGTCGTCGTCAGTTCGAGCCGCCGCGCGCCGCGAGAATCGTCGTGTCGTTATCGCGAGGCCCAGGCGCCGACGATTGGTACGTGTCTGGACTGATCACAATCTGATCGATCGCGGGGCCGTCCTCTCGCTGCTGTATCCGACGAGGTCATGGCTGCCCGACTGCATGTGAATCGAATCGTTCGCGAGCGAGTCGTCCGTCGTTCAATGCGAGTCCGGCAAAACACGTCGACATGTTCGAGCCAAATTCCGCGCATACCTGCCGGTCTAAAGATGGGCGAGGACGTGCCGCTATGCTGTCCGCGACGCAATGTGGCCGGTCATGCCGCGTATCAGCCGGACGGGCGACTTGACTTCGGCCGCACTCGCACAGAACGAACGTCACGAGCGCGAGCGGCGGCGCCCACGCGTATGCGACGTTCTGGAAGCCGATGCGCTCGAAGAGGAATCCGCCGATCGCGGGGCCGCTGAGAAGCCCGGCGCCCCACGCGAGATTGTAGAGGCCGTACGCGACGCCGAACGAGCGCACGCCGGCGTCGTTTGTCGCCTCGCCCATGTATGCCAGCGATGGTGTGACGACAAATGTGGCGACGGCGACCTGAGCGACGAACAACCAGACGGCCGATTGAAAGCTCCATGCATGCCCGAGGATCGGCAGCATGCACGCGCTCAGCACGAGGCCGATCATCGTGATCCGGCGCGCGCCGAAACGATCCGCCAGCCGGCCGCACACGGGATGCAGCGCAGTTGTGGCCACCGCAGCGGCGCCGTAGATCAATCCGATGCGTCCGGGATTCACGCCGAGCGTGCCGAGATGGAGCGCGAGCACCGGCTCCAGCATCGAGAGCGTGGCGGAAATCGTGACCACCGCGAGCGCGCACGCCGCGATCGCCGGCACGCGCAGCACCATCGAAACGGGCACGATCTCGCCCTGTCGCCTCCCGCCTCGGGATATCGAGCCAGAGAAACGAGACGGCCGCGATCGCCGCGAGCACCGCGACCACGACGAAAGGCAGCCGGATGCCTCCGGCTTCATACAGCCAGCCGCCGATCGTCGGGCCGATCATGAACGCGGCGCCGGTGCCCATCATCACGATCCCGGTGATACGGCCGCGATCGCTCACCTCATAGAGATCGGCGATCAGCGCGAACCCGACCACCCAGGTAATCGCGTCAGCGGCCCCCTGCACGAGCCGCGCAGCAAACAGCCACGGCAGCGTCGTCGCGAAGGCGAACAGGAGGGTCGCCGCCGCGAGCGCCGCCATGCCGCCGACGAGCGGCCATTTGCGGCCGATCCGATCCGACACGGCCCCCATCGGGATCGAGACCGTCAGCAGCGTGACGCCGAACGACCCGAACAGCATCCCGATCATCGTCGGCGACGCGCCGAGCCGCCGGCTCAGATCGGGCAGCACCGGGATCGCGATCGAGTACGCGACGATGTCGGTGAACGTCGCCAGGATCACGAAGCGCGACCGCAACCACGCGGGAATGTTTCATTTCGCCGTCAGTTCATCACGAAGTCACGAAGAAGAAACACGAAGGGCGCGAAGCATTCCAGTACAAAACGTTCTTCGTGCGCTTCGTGAGCCTTCGTGCCTTCGTGATTACCGTTTTTTGAGGAGCAGGCACCCGAGCGGCGGGACCGCGAGGCGCAGCGACTGGTCGAATCCATGCGCGGCGATCGGTTCGGACGCGACGCCTCCCCCGTTCCCGACGTTGCCGCCGCCGTACAGCCCGGCATCGCTGTTGAGCAGCTCCGTGTAGTGGCCACCCTCGGGTACGCCGATTCGGTATTCGGGTCTCGGCACGGGCGTGAAGTTGAAGACCATCACGACGAAATCGTTCCGATCGCCGCGCGTACCGGACGATCGACACGACGCTGTTTTCATTGTCGTTGCAGTCGATCCAGCGGAAGCCCTCGGGGTCGAAGTCGGTTTCGTGCAGCGCGGGCTGCGCGTGATAGTGCCAGTTGAGATCCTGGACGTAGCGGCGCAGCGCCGCGTGCATCGGATCGTCGAGCAGGTGCCAGTCGAGGCTGCGATCGTGGTTCCATTCGCGCCACTGCCCGAACTCCGATCCCATGAAGAGCAGCTTCTTGCCTGGGTGCCCGAACATGTAGCCGTACAGCAGGCGGAGGGTCGCGTGCTTCTGCCAGACGTCTCCGGGCATCTTGTCGAGCAGCGAGCGTTTTCCGTGGACGACCTCGTCGTGCGAGAACGGCAGGATGAAATTCTCGGTGTGCATGTACAGCGCCGAGAACGTCACGAGGTTGTGCTGCCACCGCCGGTGCACCGGATCCTGGTGCGTGTACTCGAGCATGTCGTGCATCCAGCCCATGTTCCACTTGTAGGTGAACCCGAGCCCGCCGAGCATGCACCGGCCGCGTCACGCCGGGCCACGACGTCGACTCCTCCGCCGCCGTGATCGTGCCCGGATAGCTTGCCGTGCGTGAGCCGTTCAGCTCCTGCAGGAACACGATCGCGTCGAGGTTCTCGCGGCCGCCGAACCGGTTCGGCACCCACTCGCCCTGTTTCGCGCGAGTAGTCCAGATACAGCATCGAGGCGACCGCATCCACGCGCAGGCCGTCGATGTGATATTCCTCGAGCCAGAACAGCGCGTTCGAGAGCAGGAAGTTGCGAACCTCGTTGCGGCCGTAATTGAAGATGAGCGTGCCCCAGTCCTGGTGCTCGCCCTGCCGGGGATCCGCGTGCTCGTAAAGCGCCGTGCCGTCGAAGCGCGCAAGGCCGTGCTCGTCTTTCGGAAAGTGTCCCGGCACCCAGTCGAGGATCACGCCGAGGCCGGCCTGGTGACACGCATCCACGAACAGCTTGAAATCCTCCGGCGGACCGAACCGGCTGGTCGGCGCGAAGAACCCGAGCACCTGGTACCCCCAGGAACCGGAGAACGGATGCTCCATGACCGGCAGCAGCTCGATGTGCGTGAAGCCCATCTCCTTGACGTACGGCACCAGCCGCGTGCGCCAGCTCGCGATACGTGAGAAACCGGTTGCCCTCCTCCGGCACGCGCGCCCACGACCCCAGGTGCACTTCGTAGATCGTCATCGGCTGACGTCGAGCCGGTGCCCTGCTTCTGTCGCGCTCGCCATCCACTCTTCGTCGTGCCACTGGTACTGGAGATGTCGCGGACGATCGACGCGGTCCGCGGCGGCACCTCGAACGCGAACCCGTACGGATCGCTTTTTTTCAGCAGCGCACCGGTCGTCGCGCGGATCTCGAACTTGTAGTTCTCTCCGTCGCGAAGCCCGGGCACGAAGAGCTCCCAGAGCCCGCTCGGGCCGAGATGGCGCATCGGGTGGACGCGGCCGTCCCATCCGTTGAAGTCGCCGATCACGCTGACGCGATCCGCGTTCGGCGCCCACACCGCGAAGTGCACGCCGGCAGTCGACGCCGACGCGCGATGCGGTGCGCGCCGAGCTTTTCGAACGCGCGATGGTGCGTGCCCTCGCCGAACAGGTGCAGGTCGAAGTCGGTGAGCACGCGCCCGTAGCGATACGGATCGTCGAGCTCGACGACGTGATCGCCGGGATAAGTGAAACGCGAAGACGATAGTCGGGCAGATCGGCGCCGGTCGCTGGAACGGCCGCTTCGTAAACGATCGCCGTTCCGTCCGTGTCATCGGCAGCAGTTCGCCGCTCGAGAGCAGGCGCAACTCGATCGAGGCGCGCCGCCGGCTGAATCGTGCGGACGACGACGCGTCCCGCGGTGCCGTCGGCCGACTCACGGTGTGGACCGAGCACGGCGAACGGGATCGCGATTCTGCGCCGGCGGCGAGAGCGTTCAAGGCGGCATCGACGGCGGTCTCCTGGCTGACGGGCATGAACTAATGATCTTATCGGCTTTTGTGTTGAGAATCTGCTCGCCGATGAAGAACAACCGCGAAGATTGGACGCCGCCGATTCATCCAGGCGGTGCCGGCCGCCGTCGCCGCCACCGTCGCTCTGCCTGGATCGCACGGCCGCTCAGCGCGGCGCGGTAACGCGACGCCGCCGAAGTTCGGCAACGACGCGCTCAAGGGCGCGGAACAAATCGCCGGCGCTGCATTTCACCGATGCCGAAGAAGGATAGCCGCGCTCGGCGGCGTCAGCCGCAACCTGGACAGCTATCGAGGCACTTCGCAAGCTCGACATCCCGCTCGACACCGAGCCGGCGATCACGTTCCGGCCGTACCTGCCGGGCAAACAGCCGTCGGGAAAATCGACGCGCAACGCGAAGCTCGCAGTCGCGCGGCCGCGGAACGTGCACGTGCGTCTGCGTCGACTCGAAGACCTCGCGTTCCAGCCGGTCACGCGCTGCTCGCGCGCTCATCGAGAGCCGCGAATCACGTCGACCGATCTCACGAAGATGTATCTCGCCCGCCTCAAGCGGTACGGCGAGCCGCTGCACTGCGTCGTCACGCTCACCGAAGATCTCGCGCTCGCGCAGGCGGCGCAGGCCGACCAGGAGATCAAAGCCGGCCGCTACCGCGGGCCGCTGCACGGCATCCCGTGGGGCGCGAAAGATCTCTTCGCCACCAAAGGCATTCGCGACGACGTGGGGCGCGGAGCCGTACAAGGATCGGGTGCCCGACGTCGACGCGACGATCGTCGAGCGGCTGCGCGACGCGGGCGCCGTGCTCGTCGCGAAGCTGTCGATGGGCGCGCTCGCGCAGGGCGGCGTGTGGTTCGGCGGATCGACGCGCAACCCGTGGGCGCCCGACACGAGTTCCAGCGGATCTTCGGCCGGTCCTGGCGCCGCGACCTCCGCGGGCCTCGTCGGCTTCGCGATCGGCACCGAGACGCGCGGCTCGATCATCTCGCCGTCGAGCACCTGCGGCGTCGTCGGCCTGCGGCCGACCTACGGGCGCGTCAGCCGCTACGGCGCGATGGCGCTCAGTGGACGATGGACAAGATCGGACCGATGTGCCAGAAGCGTCGAGGACGGCGCGCTGGTGTTCAACGCGATCTACGGCGCCGACGGCCGCGACGAGACCGTCGTCGACGCGCCGTTCCGTGGAATCCGGACGTCGCCGCTCTCAGCGCTGAAGATCGGATATGTCGCGAAGGAATTCGATCAGACGGCGCCGTTCGGCGGCGGCGGCGGACGTGGCGCCGGCGGTGGACGCGGCGTCGATCCTGAAGTCGCGCGCAGGCGGGCCGAAGGTCGCAACACGCTGCTGAAAGAAGCGCTCGACGTGCTCCGTGCGCAAGGCGCGACGCTCGAGGCGATCGAGCTGCCGGATTTCCCGGCGAACGCGATCAACTTCATCCTGAGCGCCGAAGGCGCCGCGGCGTTCGACGACCTGACGCGCAGCAAGGCCAGGTCGAACGACTGACCGAACAGGGCCAGCTCGTGGCCGAAACACGTTCCGCACGTCGCGGTTCATTCCGGCGGTCGAGTACATCCGCGCGCAGCGCGCGCGGACGCTGCTCAATCGCCAGATGGACGCGCTGATGTCCAGGCACGACGTGTTCCTGTCGCCGACGGCAGCGCGTCGCCTCGGCATCACGAACCTGACCGGCCATCCGGCGGCGTGCCTGAAGGCCGGCTTCGTCGACGGCCTGCCGCAGGCGCTGATGATCACCGGGCGGCTCTACGACGAAGCCGCGGTGCTGCGCGTCGCGCTCGCCTACGAGCGCGCGACGAAGTGGCACACGATGAACCCGGCGCTCGACGAGAACCTGAAGAAGATGAAGACGGAGGATGGGCGGGACGCCCCTCGCGCCTTTACTTCTCGATCGTCGCCTTCTTGATGTAATCGAGCTTCGGGAAACTCGCGGTGAAGTAGGCGTTGCCCTGCGACAGATACGCGTGCCGTCGTTCGGCTTCTCGCCGTAGCCGCTGTAGATCTTGTCGACGACGTCCATGCCGCTGACGCACCTCACCGAACGGCGCGAAGCCCTGCGAGTCGAGGACGGCTGTTGTCGCCTGTAGTTGATGAACATCTGCGTCGTGCGCGATTCGGCGCCGCCGTCTGGCGAACGTGACGTATCCGCGCTTGTTGCTCTGCTTCACCGGATCGTCCTTGATGTTCGCGTCCAGCCATTTCGCCTGCACCGCCGGATTCGCCGTTGATGCCGAACTGCACCATGAAGCCCGGCACCACGCGGAAGAACCGCGCCTCGTCGTAGAAGCCGTTCTTGACGAGGTTGTAGAAGCGGTCCGCGCCGTGGGGCGCCCACTCGCGGTGCACTTCGACGACGAACGCGCCCTTGCGTCGTATCGAACTTGGCCTTGTAGGTCGCCGGCGCCTTCTCGTTCAATTCCGCCGGTTGCGCAGCTTTGCCGCCTTCCCTAAATCCACCTGCGCCGACACCGCCGCGGCACCACAAAGAACCGTCCCCACCACCAGCCACGATCGCAAACTCATCATTCGACTCCTTCGTGCTTCTGCCTTTTACGTTTTGCCTTCTGCCTTTTGCCTTTTTACTTTCTTCAAACGTACAGCGTCCCCTCGCCCGCCAGCACCGCTTCGCCGCCGACGCGGACGCGCGTGATCTCGCCGCCTTCGGTGCCGATCGAGATGTGCACGTGGCTCGGCCGTCCCATCTTCACGCCCTGCAGGCTGAGCATCGCGCCGGCCTTGTCGGCCGGAACGACCTTGTGCCGCACCAGGTAACAGCCGAGCGGTCCGCTCGCGCTGCCGGTCGCCGGATCCTCGCCGACGCCGATTTCGGGCGCGAACATGCGGCTGTAGACCGTGCGCGCGCTCGTTGCCCGGCTCCGCGGAGAACAGGAACACGCCGTGCGCGTCGATCTTCGCCGCGCGCTGAACAGCGTCGAGCCGTCCGGCGCTCATCGACGCGTTGTCCACCGCCGCGCGCGTGGTCGAGCGGCACGAACAGAAACGGCACGCCGCACGAGACTGCCTGCACCGGCAGCGCCGTGCCCGGCGACCGCCGCCGGCGAGAGCGACGAGCGCCGCGCCGCGCGCGGCCGTGTTCGGCGATCGGCTCGCCGAAGGTCGGGCTGCAGCTGCGTCATCCACGCGAAGCTCGAGGTCGTCGCCGTTCCACGTCAGCGCCACCGGACGTCGGGCCGACGCCGAGGCCGAACACGAACCGCTCGCGTCCGCGGCTCGATCGACGCCGGCGCGCGCGAGCGCGAACGTGCTGCCGATCGTCGGATGGCCGGCCATCGGCAGCTCCTCGCCCGGCGTGAAGATGCGCATGCGGACGTCGGTGCCCGGCGTCTCGGGCGGCAGCACGAACGTCGTCTCGGAGAAGTTCATCTCCTTGGCGATCGCCTGCATCGTCTCGGTCGACAGCCCGCGGCCGTCGAGGAAGACGGCGAGCTGATTGCCGCCGAAGAGATGGTCGGTGAAGACGTCGTAGTGAAGGTAGCGGTATGATCGCGGCCATGGTGTACGCGCATTTTACGACGAGCGAAGGCAACTTCACCGCACGGCTGTTCGACACGGAGGCGCCGAAGACGGTCGCGAACTTCACCGGGCTGGCCGAGGGGTCGAAAGAGTGGACCGACCCGCGGACCGGCAAGAAAGTGAAGCAGCCGTACTACAACGGCACCGTCTTCCACCGCGTGATCGACGGGTTCATGATTCAGGGCGGCGATCCGCTCGGCCAGGGCACCGGCGGCCCGGGCTACAAGTTCGCCGACGAGTTCCACCCGAAGCTGCGGCACAGCAAGGCCGGGCATCCTGTCGATGGCCAACCGCGGCCCGAACACCAACGGCGGCCAGTTCTTCATCACGCTCGCGCGACGCCGTGGCTCGACGACAAGCACAGCGTGTTCGGCGAGGTCATCGAGGGCATGGACGTCGTCAAGAAGATCGGCAGCACGCCGACGAGCAAGCCCGGCGACCGGCCGCTCAAGCCGATCACCGTGGAGTCGGTGACGATCGAAAGAAGTGAGGTGCTGAGACTGATAGTCGAGAAGGTCGAGTGACCGAGTCCGACTGACGACTTCGACTGAACGACTCCTGCTGACTGACGACTTCTAGCTGTCTAAGCCCCGTGGCGTCGCAGCAACGCAGCCGCCTCGCGGTGATTTTTTTCCTGCGCGAGCGAGAGCGCCGTCTTGCCCTCGCCGTTGGCGGCGTGCGACGTCGGCGCCCTGCGCGATCAGCGTCTTCATCGCGTCCATGTTGTTGTTGGCGGCGGCGAGGTGCAGCGGACGCCAGCCTGCGGCGTCGGCGGCGTTGACGTCGGCGCCCTGGCCGATGAGCAGCCCCGCGACGAACTTGTGATTGCCGGCCAGCGCGGCGTGCAGCGGCGTGTTGCCGTTCGAGTTGCGCGATCGCGCCGACGACGTCGGCGCCGTGCGCGAGCAGCAGCTCGGCGATCTTCGCGTGGCCGAAGAACGCCGCGAGGTGCAGCGGCGTCCAGCCGTCGGCGCTGTAGCTGTTGACGGCCGCCCGCATCGTCGGCGAGCAGCCGCTCGACGCGCTCGAGCTCGCCGGCCGCGCACGCCTCGAAAAGCGACAGCGCGCGCCGCGCGACGACCAGCAGGTTCACTATTTCCTTCTGGCGATGGTAGACAGCGGTTAGGATGGCGCTTTCGCCGGTGCGGCTGCGCGCGTCGATGAGCGTCGGCTCGGCCGACACCATCGCCTTCACGCGCTCGAATTCACCGGCCTTGATCGCGTCAATGAAGGCGGCGCTACTGGAAGTGGTTTCCGGCATGATCCGATTCTATCGTCTTCGAATCCAAGAAATCACCGCTCTCGTTTTCGTGTTGCTGACGACGCCCGCACACGCGCAATCGAATCACTCTCCCGGCACTCCGGCCCCTCCCGCCCTTTCAACCCCTCGTGCCCCGTCGGACTCTCCTGCACCTCCCGCTCCCCCTGCACTTCCCAGCCCTCCTGCCCTGGGCACCACGATTCCAGCCGAGGCGCTCGACGATCTGCCCGCTTCGGGGAATCTGTTGTCGCTGATCGATGCAGTGTCCGCTGATGTGATTTCCGATCGGGTAGACACCGGTGGGCTCGCGACAGGCACCGCCGCGCGCATGGGCGGCCATGCGAGCTCGTGGACTCAGACCCGGTTTCTTCTCGACGGCGTGGACATTACCGACAACGACGGAAGTGGAACGCCGCTTCTCGTGCCGGGCGTTCTCGAATGGGAGCGCGTGGACGTGATCACCGGCGCGATGCCGATCGGCGTCAATGCTGCCGGCTTCGCCGTTTCGTTGAAGCCGCGGCGGCCGACGACCGAGTGGATTCGACGCGTCGAGGGCTTCGGCGCACCGCCGGCGTTCGTGTCCGATCCTTTCTTGAAGACCGCGCCGACCATCTCGCGCTTGAACAGCTACGCCAACGGCAGTTTTCTCGCCAGCGGTCCGATTCTCCCCGACCGTCTCGGCATCGTCGTCGCCGGATCGTGGATTGCCTCTTCCCGCTTCGATCGTACAGATCCGACAGAGCTCGACTCGACGCGCGGATCGTTGTTCGCGCACCTGGTGTTCACGCCAGGGCCGCGCGACGAGCTGCGCGTGATCGGGTGGGGTCAGCACACGACGTCGCCATACGAGAACCGCACGCAGGTCGGCCAGCCGACCGCCGGTGAAACCGACAACGCCGTGCACGGCCAGGCGACGTGGGACAGACGGATCAGCGGCGACCGCCTGACATCGGGTTTCGCCAGCTACAGCATCCGGCAGCGAACGTTCAACCTTCGGCCGGTCTCCTCCGTTGTCATCGACGATGTGGTGGATCCGCCGGTCAGCAGCCTTCTGTATCCGGGGCCGGGCACCGACACCGCGTGGACCGTCGGCGCGACGCTGAAACCAACCGGAGCTTCGGCGAGCGGCATGGCCGCACTCCAACTCGGAGCGGAAGTCTCGGGCGCCTCCGCCGACATGCAGCCGGCGTTTTCGAGCGCGACGATCGGCGAAGCGGTCGCTGGATTGCCGGCGCGCGTCTGGTCGTTCTCGAGCCCGGGCGTGCCGTCGCACTGGAGCGACACGACGGTGGCGGTCTACGCGAGCGATCGCATGGTAATCCTGCCACGATTGACAGCCGATCTCGGGTTGCGGTTCGAGACGGTGAACGGGATCCGCACAAGGCAGCGCCGGCAGCATCAGCTGGCACAACTTCCTGCCGCGGGCGGCACTGCGCTGGTCGATGATCGACTGGTCGCAGATCGCGTTCTTCGCGAACTACAGCCGCACCGCGTACCACCTTCCGCTCACGGCGCTCGCGTGGGGTGATCCGAACGCGGCAAGCGGGTTCGTGTCGCGATGGAACGCAACGACCGCGGCGCCTCCGCTGGCCGGCCAGCTCGGAGCGATCATTCAGCCCGTCGGCCCGGGTCCAGGCACCACCGGTATTACGTCCATCGATCCGGCGCTCGCGCGTCCCTACATGGACGAGATCGTGCTCGGCTTCGACGGACATCCGAACCACGCCACGCTCGTGCGCCTCTCGGCGATGGCGAGACGCGAGCGCCAGCTGCTCGGCGTCGTGGACAACGGCGTGCCGGAATCGAGCTACACGCTCTCACACGTCGACGATCCGGGCGTTGATCTGGCCGGGACGCAAGACGATCAGCTGCTGCCGATCTTCAACCGGCCGCAGGCCACGTTCGGCCGCGACACATACGTGCTGACGAACCCGGCCGACAACGAAGCGACGCTTGTCGGCGTCGATTTGAACATTCAATCGCACACCGATCGCCTCTTCTACTTGTTCGGCGCGACGGCGAGCCGATCGGAGGGACTGGCGGGAAACCGCGGCTTCCTCGCGACCGAGAACGACGAAGGCGTTCTCGGCGATGTCTTCACCGATCCGAATTCACGCACGTTCGCCCAGGGGCGCACGTTCACCGAGCGCGGCTACACGATCAAAACCGCCGGCACGTATCGTTTCGATCACGACATCCGCGTGGGAATTACCGCGCGCTACCAGGACGGCCAGCACTTTGCGCGTCTGGTTCTTGCGCCAGACCTGACGCAGGGGGCCGAATTGATCCGTGCCTTTCGGAACGGCAAGACACGGTTCACGTACACGATGACGGTCGACGCCCGGCTGCAAAAGGGATTCACGGTGAACGGCTACAAATTCAGTGGGATCCTCGACGCTTACAATCTGTTCAATCAGCACACCGAAATCGAGGAATTCCCGCTTACCGGACCGCTGTCGCGCACGACCACGGCGATCCAGCCGCCACGGGCAATTCACGCCGGAATACGGCTGACCTTCTAGTAAACTGCGAGCATGACGATGCACGGTGGGCGTCGAGCGGTCCGATCTCTCACGGTGATTGCGTGTCTGTGCCTCGCGGCGCCGCTCGGCGCCGCCCAGACCGAGAAGATTCAGCTGAGACTCGTGCCGCTGCCGGATCAGTGGGTGCAGTTTCATCTGGTTCAGGAAATGAGCACCGTCCCGGCCGACAAGGAAGGAGACAAGGTTCTTCCCGACATCCAGGTGAAATCCGTCGCGACATTTACACAAACCACCGGCCACCCCGATGCGGACGGCCGAGTCAGAGCGGAAGTCACCTACGACGAGCTCTCGGCGACGATGACAACCGATGGCAAGACGAAGCCGGTCGCCGTGCCCTCGTCACTCCTCGGTCAGCAGATGATCGCCACCTACGACTCGCAGGGGAAGCTCGTGGACATTCAGGCCCCGGGAGAAATTCCGGCGGCGGTCACCGCGCAAATCAAGCAGATGATGACGACCGCGTTTGCGGGGTTGGGATCGAGCTCCTTCGCCATTGGCGAAACCGTATCGATGCCGATCAACTTGACGCTGCCCGCGTCGCCAACAACCCCGGGGCCTGCACTTACCGGCACGGCCACCATGACTCTCCGTTCCATCAACGACGAAGGCGGAGAGAGAATTGCGCATTTCGATCAGAAGATGGATCTGGCCATGGAAACCGCCCGGACGATGCCACCATCAGGCTCCGCAAATTCCGCGACCATGACGATGAGCATGAAGATGGTCGGCACGGGCACGATGGACTACAACGTGAACCGCGGGTTCATGGTCGCCAATCGACTGCAGTCGAGGATCGACACAGCGACAAGCTCCGACAAACGACTGCCCAACGGCATGCCGAATTTCGAGATGCACATGCTCGTGAAGATGTCGATCGATGCCACCTACTGAGATGCGGGCGAGCCTGACGATCGCCGGCGCCGCCCTCTGGACCTGCGCCATCGTCGTGGGCGCTTCGCAGCCGCAGCCCGCGATATCCACCGCGCGAGCCACTGCCGGACGATCCACGTACCTTGTGACCTGCGCCGGCTGTCATCTGCCGGATCGCAGCGGCCGCAACGAAGCGCCGTCGCTCGCGAACGTCGATTTCACGTCGCGCTGGGGCGGACGTCCCGGCGATCTCGCCGCGTATATCCAGAAGACGATGCCGCCGACCGATGCGGGTTCGCTGACCGATGAAGCGGCAGCCGACCTCGCGGCCTATCTCCTGCAACCTGCCGCAGCCGACGCCGCCGCGCAAACCGACGCCACGCCCGCGTCGACGGTTCGCACCGGCGTTATCGTCGCCGGCGAGGTGAAGAACTACGTTCCGGTGACCGACGAGATGCTGCGCAATCCGCCGGCCGGCGACTGGCTGATGGCGCGACGGAATTATCAGGGCTGGAGCTACAGCCCGCTCGCCGAGATCACGCGCGACAACGTGAAGAATCTGAAGCTCGCCTGGGTCTGGGCGATGAACGAGGGCGGCTGCGAACGAGCCGATGCCGCTCGTCCACAACGGCATCATGTACCTGGCGAACACCGGCAACATGATCCAGGCGCTCGACGGCGCGACTGGCGATCTCATCTGGGAGAACCGCATCGGTCCCGACGCGGGCGCCAAGTCCGGCGCGACGCGCAGCATCGCCATCTATCAGGACAAGATCATCCACGCCACCACCGACGCGCGGCTCGTCGCGCTCGACGCGCGAACGGGCCGTGCCGTCTGGGATACGACGATCGCCGACAGCGCGAAAGGCTACGGCAATACGAGCGGGCCGATCGTGATCGAAGGCAAGGTCGTGCAGGGGCTGATCGGCTGCGACAGGTACAAGCAGGACGGCTGCTTCATCAGCGCGTACGACGCGGCGAGCGGCAAGCGCGTCTGGAAGTTCGAAACGGTCGCGCGCGAAGGGCAGCCGGGCGGCGACACGTGGGGCAAGCTGCCCAACCTGCTGCGCGCGGGCGGCGAGACGTGGATCACGGGCACCTACGATCCGGATCTGAAGCTCACCTACTGGGGCGTCGCGCAGGCGAAGCCGTGGATGCGGTCAGCCGGGGCACCACGCTCGACGACAAGCTGCTCTACACCGGCAGCACCGTCGCGCTCAGGCCGGCGGACGGATCGCTCGCGTGGTTCCATCAACATGCGCCCGCCGAGATCATTCGACCTCGACGAGGTGTTCGAACGCGTGCTGGTCGATGTCGACGGCCGGAAGCTCCTCTTCACGATCGGGAAGCCCGGCATCCTCTGGAAGCTCGATCGAGAGACCGGCCGCTTCATCAACTACAAGCACACGATTTATCAAGACGTTTTCGCGCGCATCGATCCGGAAACCGGGACGCCGACGTACCGCGCCGACGTCGCGAGCCAGAAGATCGGCGAGTGGATCCGCGCGTGCCCGAGCACAGAAGGCGGCCATAACTGGCAGGCGATGAGCTACCATCCGGGCACGCAGTCGCTGATCATCCCGCTGAGCCAGAGCTGCGTGGAGATGGCCGCGAAGAAGGTCGAAGCCGACAGCCGGAGCCGGCGGCACGGCGGCCGACCGCCGATTCCTCGAGATGCCCGGCACCAAAGGTATGATCGGCAAGCTCGCCGCCTACGATGTGCGCACGATGCAGGAGCTATGGAGCCGCGAGCAGCGGGCGCCGTTCCTCACTGCGGTGCTCTCGACCGGCGGCAACATCGCTTTTGTCGGAGATCTCGATCGCATGTTTCGCGCGATCGACGTGAAGACCGGCAAGACGCTGTGGGAAACGCGGCTTGGGACGTCGGTGCAGGGCTATCCTGTGACGTTCACCGCGCACGGCAAGCAGTACGTCGCCGTGCCGACGGGTCTTGGCGGCGGCAGCCCGCGCGTGGCCCCGGCGGCCATCGCGCCCGAGATTCATCATCCGCGAAACGGCAACGCGCTGTACGTGTTCGCGCTCCCCGACGACCGCTAGCGCTGCGGCACGCGAGAGTCGTGACGATCGCACGACACGCTCATGAAGATCTGCCTGGCCACGCTTCATCACAATCCAGATTTCACGCCGCTGTCGCTGCTGTACCTGAAGGCATATCTCGTCGATCGCGGCGGTTGCCAGCCGGACGACATCACGATTCTGGAGTTTCGACCAGACGACGAATCGGCCGACGTCGCGCGCCGTATCCTCGAGACTGAACCGGCGGTTCTCGGCCTCTCGTGCTACGTGTGGAACATCACGACGCTGATGGCGGTCTCACGGCGCGTGAAGGCCGCGCGGCCCGGGCTGAGGATCGTGCTCGGCGGTCCGGAGGTCGGCCCGATCGCCACGGCCGTGATGAACGCGAACGACGCAGTCGACGTCGTCGTGAAGAGCGAAGGCGAGATCCCGTTCTCGGAGCTCGTTGCCGAATGGAACCGTGCGGACTCCGATATTAGCGGCGTGAAGGGCATTTGTTTCCGGAACGGCGACGACGTGGTCGAGAATGAAGATGCGGCCGAACTGCGCGACCTGAATCATCTATCGTCTCCGCACCTGGTCGAGTTCGCGAACGCGCGTGAACGGATCATCTGCATCGAGACCCAGCGCGGGTGCGTATTCCGCTGCAACTTCTGCTTCTACAACAAGGACCTGTCGATTCGGAACCGCCGGTTCGATCTCGATCGTGTGCTGAGCGATATCCACTTCTGGCTCCGGCAGAACGTCGCCTCGATCTACCTGATGGACCCGATTTTCAACCTGAACGCCGAGCGCGCCAAGGCGATCTGCCGGTTCATCGTCGAGCACAATGCCGGCGGCGTGCAGATTCACGCCGAATTGTGGGCGGAATTCGTCGACGAGGAGCTCGCGCGGTTGATGCGCGATGCGAACTTTCAATTTGTCGAGATCGGCCTCCAGTCGACCGACGATACGGCGCTCGCGACCGTGGAGCGACGTCTGAAGATCCGCCGCTTCGTCGAAGGCGTCGAACAGCTGAAGCGATTCAACATTCCATTCGAGCTGCAGCTGATTTTCGGATTGCCCGGCGACACGATGTCGACGTTCCGCAAGTCGCTGAATTTCGGGGCATCGCTCGATCCGCCGGCGCTCGCGGTCTTTCCGCTGATGGTGCTGCCGGGCACGGAGTTGTGGAGAAAAGCGCGCGATCTCGGTCTCGAGTTCGATCCGAAGCCACCGTATCTGGTCCGCTCGCACTACTCGATGTCGGCTGCCGACATCGCGTACGGCGACAAGATCGTCGCCGGTCTCAAACGGTTCGGAGACTCTCGGACGATCCGTCTGCTCGCGCGCGAGCGCGGCATCACGTTCTCACACATTCTGGATGAATGGATCGCGTGGTGCGAGACGGAAATGCCCGACGTGATCGAACCGAACGTCAAGAACTTCGTCGCAACTTTCTGCGACACGCACCGCATCCCGGCGGAGTTCTACTGCGGAATGGCGTCGTGGGAGTTCAGCGGCTAACGTGCTACCGGCCGGCGATTTTTCGGCCGATGTCGATCGCCTTGAAGCCGGGGTCGCCCCAATTCATCACGAACACGCTGAATCCCTGCTGCATCCGCATCTCGATATCGCTGGCATTCGCCGGATAGCCGCACGGCACATGAAACTCTTTGCAGGCCGCGAGCACCTGCTGGATCGCGCCTTCCCACCCTTTTTCGTCGAACACGCGTTCGCCCGCGGCATTCGTGGTCGTGAAGACGCCGCGCAGCGTGCCGGCGCCCGGCCACAGCACGCCGATGCCCTTCACGGCCGCGATCTCACGCACGTGAGCGAGCCCTTCCTTGCTCTCGACGATGGTCCAGTTGACCAGCTCGCCGTCCGGATTGAGCGGCCAGAGATCCGCCTTCGTCTTGTACTCCTGCTCGCTCATGCCCCAATACGCCGGCGCCGTCCCCACATCGTCTGACCGTGTGCCGCCCTTGGCCTTGAAGCGCATGGCGGCGAGGCCCTGGCGTATTTCGTCGGCGCTCTCGGTCTCGACGAACATGATGCCGCTCGTGCCCACGTTCAGCTCGCGGCCGATATTGTCGACCGCCTTCCCGAAGTTCGGCGCGATCTTCTCCGTCTTCACGATCAGCGGATGCTGGAAGCGCGCCTGGCGGTTCTCGGCCGTCGCCTGCTTCAGCGCGTTCACGAACTCGGTGAAGGCCGGCAGTCCCTTATCCACGCCGCCTTCCATCGTCCCGTCGAACACGAAATCGCTCGAGGGATAGGCGAGCGCATCCTTCGCGAGATCCGTCACCGGCTTCGGCGGCGGCGCATCCGCCGCCGGCGCGCCCCCGCGGCCAAATCGCCGGTTGCTCGGAGCGTAGAGACCGAACACGGGCTTGTTGTGCTCGAGCAGCTCGATGACCGGATTCAGCCGCTGGCGATGCGGTGTTTGCGTCGAGGCGAGAGCGGCGAACGATGTCGCGAACAGCGCGGTGAGGATCAATCGATTACGCATGCGACAGATTATAGGTGACCCCTGCTCGATAACGCCTTCGCGCCGGGCGGGCGTATCATCGGCCATGACTATTCCCGGTGACGAAGTGATTTGTAATCGGGCATGTAGACCTTGAGCCCGTGCGCGCGCGTGTTCTTCGAATAGCCGGCGACGAGCTGCTCTTCGTAGCGATCCTGGAAAAAATCGAACGCATCCTGCGGGTGCTGGTCGATCAGCTCCATGTCGGTATCGCTCATCGTCAGTTTGCCGAACCGCAGCACGCCGCCGCGGTAGTACATGTAGTTCGTGTTCGGCTCTGGCGGGGCCAGCGCCTTCGCCGTGCCCGGGCCAAAGACCTGGACGACGGCGCCTGGCTCGATCCGTACGGCCTGGAGGTGGCCGTTGATGCGCGGCGGCGGCAAGAGGGCGTTCGGCTGCAACAGGAAGTCGTCGCCATCGATGCGAACGCCGCGATCGGAGTTCACCTTGATTAGCTTCTGAAGATCCAGACCGATGAAATCCAGGAGACCCTTCGACGGAATGCCGAGCGTCTTGATCGACTGGGGATGCAGGCGCAGGCTGCCGTCAGGGTCGACGCGAGCGCTCGATACGATGGTAAACGGCACGTCGACTCCCTTCTTGAGAGTCCCTTTGATCCGCAGGTTCGTGCCTTCGGTGGTCACCTGCAGCTTTTCGAGCGGCGCGCCTTTGTAATTGAATACATAGCCGTTCATCAGCTGCGAGAGGCTGTCGACGCTCATCGCAATTTCGGCGCTGTCGATTTTGACGGTGAACGAACTCTTATCGTCGAACACCGGCGGCTCGCCGGCCTTCGTGCTGATCAGTTGTCCGCGGAGCCGTCGCACGTTGAGGATCGTGCGCGCGTCGACGTGCAGAGCGATGTTCCGCATCTGCACTTCCACAGGCTGCTGCGGGACGCCGTCGGCGCGGAGCGGCGCCGACGAGAGCACGAACGCGGTGAACGTCAGCGAATGCATGACGTGGATACGGCAACGCATTCGTCGTCCAACTGCAATCGCATTGCCCGATTGGGATGGCGTCGTAGCGCCGGTTACAGGCCATCGCGTTTACGGCCGATGGCCGCGAGTTACCGGCCGCGTAACCAGCGCGGCCGCTATTCGCAGCGAAGCGCGACCGGGGGAATTCCCTCACGCCTCGCCCGTCAGCAGCTTGTCGACGAGGCCGGCTAACCGCCGCCAGCGTGCCGTCTGCTGCTGAAGCGCACGGCTGCCAGCGGTCGTGATGCTGTAGTACTTCGCCTCGCGATTGTTCTCGGTGCTCTGCCAGACGCCCTTGATCCAGCCTTTCTGCTCGAGACGGACGAGCGCCGGATACAGCGTGCCCTGGTTGAGCGACAACGGATGGTCGGCGACCTGCTCGAGCCGCGCCGTCAGCCCATACGAATGCTGCGGCCCCATCGTCGCGAGCGCGCGCAGCACGATGAGATCGAGCGTGCCCTGGAACAGTTCGACGCGGCCGTGCGGCGGCATGCGCGTGGGACAGTGCCACGCCTGGACTTGGGTGTCAAGTGAAGCGGCGGTCTAGTGGCGTGAGCTCGGCTCGTGCGCTTCGAGAAACGCCGCGACTTCGCGGTTGTCGGGAAAATCCCGGGCGAGCTGTCGCGCGGCGGCCGTCGCCGGCGCGATGTCGCGCTCGCGCACCTGCATGTTCCACAGCGCGAATTCCGCTTCGGCGTGGACGAAGAAGTCGGCCTCAATCGCCGCCGCCTGACGGACAGCCGCGACGCCGCGTTTCCGGTTGCCGCCGCCGAGCACCCACCGCGTGCCCCACGGCATTTTCGTATCGACGATGTAATCGATCCACGCGCGCGCGACGAGCGCGCGCACGTTCCGCGGGTGTGCTTTCAGCACGGCCTCGAGTGACCGCCGCGCCTCCCAGTATTCATCCCATCCGGTGCGGCGTCCGAGCGGTCCGAGCTGGAGCCAGACGTAATTCAGATCGAGCTTGCCGAGATAGAACAGCGCCGATTCATCGTTCGGATCGGCCTTGAGCGCAGCCCGCGCGAGCGCCTGGCCGTGATGAGTGTCGGCAACAAACGCCGCGATGAGATCGGGGCACGCCGTGCAGCGCGCGAGCGCCTGCGCCTTGTCCGCGTCCTTCTCGCTCGGTCCCTCGAGGAGCCCCTTGAGCTGGAACAGCAGCGCCGACGTGCGCATCTCGTCGTTTTCGAGGTTGTCCGGATCCGAGGCGCGCAACTCGAGCATCAGCGCGGCGGCGGCCTGATAGTGGGCGTTGTAAAAGAGGCTCTGCGCGTCGGCAAGCGTCGGCGCCAGCTCTGCGCGCGCGGCAGAAGGGACGAAGAGCGTCAGCGCCAGACAAACGACGGCTCGCATCTTGTTCCTTGATGTCCAAGGCGACGCTCCGCAGGGAACGGTCGGGCTCGAACAGTTGTGCTGTCGGTTGCCGGGCTGGGGGTCAGCTCCGTCTCACGATCATACGCGTCTTTAAGACGTCCGGCCGACTGATTAGACTGCGGAGGGTTCGACCCGCAGGCGGAAATCGACGCCTTCCCAGCGATCTGATTCCGGCCAGAAAAATGTAAAGTGCACGTTTTCGCCAACGGCGAGCCGATCGGTCGCCAGATCGGCGACGTAGACGCCGAGCCCGGTGTCGACCGTCGCAACGTCCTGCACGTCGCTCCACTCGTCGCGTCCCCAGTGCACCGTGGCCGGCACGATGGTGACGATCCGCAGCGTGTTGCCGGCCGGCAGGCTGCGCAACTTGTTGTTGAATCGCCAGACGGCGAACCGACAGCGGTCGCGGCGATCGACGACGTAGCGCTGAACGGTTTGCGGGGGCCGATCGAATATCTCGCCGTCGCGGATCGATCGACAGAGCTTCAGGTACTCGGCGTGTGCCCACACCAGCGGCCGTGCGGATCCCGTCGCGCCACCGCGCACGAGCTCGCGCGCGGGCACATCGGCGGCGTCCCATATCTGCTCGGGCAATAACTGACTCTCACCCGCGAAGGCCCGCATCGCGTTCGCGAGCTCTTCGGCGCGTTCATGGTTCCCGGCGGCCAGCTCGTAGTGTGCCCGCTCGCCGGTGAGCAGAGGCCATGCGCGGCCGATGCCCGTTCCGTCGAACGCGCTGCCATCTTCCTTTTCGCCGTAACCATCGCCGTTGTAGCGATGCCACGACGGCCCGCGCGGTGTGTCGACGCGCAGCAGCCCGTCGATGACTTTCACGGTGTTGACGATCCGCGGATCGTCCGCCGCGCGCAGGCCGAAGCGGACGAACGCCAGCGCATCCGGACTCACGGTCAGCGCGGCACGCGCGGAGCTCTCCGACGGTGGTCGGTTCTTGATCGGCACGAAGCCGTCGCGGGGCGACGCCGCGTCTGCCTCGTCCGGCTCGGCGACGCGCACGTAGTAGCCCTCGACTCCAAATTCTCGCGCGAGCGACGTATCCGTCACGTACAGTCCAGGCAGTCGAGCGACGCGAACCAGCAGTCCGCCGCTTCGCGCAGATACCGCGCCATCCGACCCTCGCCGTGCGCGTCCGCGCAATCCGCCGCGACGAGCAAGGCCGCGATCTCGGCGCCAAGCGTGAACGGCGAATAGCCGGGATCCTCCTCCCAGCGATCCTGCGGGCTCACGGGACCGCTGCGGACGATGAACGCGGCGGCTCGCTGAATCATCGGCCAGAATCGATCGCGTTCCGCCGCGGTCAGCGCGCCTGCGCGGGTCGCGAGATCGACGAGCAGAATCGGCAGCGCGGCTTCGTCCATCTGGATGCCCGACCAGTACGCGGAGCCGTCCAGCCACATGTTCTGGCCCCAGTGGCCGTCGGCCTCCTGTGTGACCTCCAGGAACCGCAGAACCCGTCGGGCATCGTCGAGCGCGCCGGCCGCGAGAAATCCACCGGCCGCCTCGACCAGGTCGCGCGGCCAAACGAGGTGATAGCCGCCGATGTCGTCGTCTCCTTTGTCGAATCCCCATGGGATCGACAGCGACGCGATCACGCCGCCGCGGAAGGATTTCGATTCGTGAACGCGCAGCACCGCGGCGCTGAACTCGGCAAGTTCCTGCGCATCGTGCGACGACGACAGCTGCGTCACTTTGCGCGAGCGATGCCACCGCTGCCAGGCGGCAACGAACTCGTCGCGCGCCGCGTCGAACCCGGCGGTCAGGCTGAAGATGGCGCGCTGGCCGGCTTCCGCGGGCGTTGTGCCGAACGCCAGCGCGAGGACGAACTCTGAGTCGACCGCCGCGCCGAGATCGATTTCCCCTGTGGCGGCGACGTTGCCGTTCTCCGCTCGTTCGTACACGTCGACGAGGCGGCCGTCGGCACGCAGCTGCTGCCAGCCATCCGAGTAGCCGACGAAACCGACCGATCGCGCGGCCCACGGCAGCGACGAAGCGAGCGCGAGCGCGCGCCCGTCGCGCGCCGCAAACAGCATCGGCACGCCTTTGTATTCGCCGACCCATGCCGTGTTGCCGGCGCCATGATTGCTCAGATGCGGCGCGAGCAGTGCGTACAACCGGAATCGCGCGGGCCTGATCGAGTGGATGGAATTTGATCCGCTGCAGCACGACGTCGGCCGCCGGATCGGCCAACACGTCTTTTTCGATCTGATACGCGCCGTCGACGGCGCTGTTCATCAGATGGAACGCCGGAACGCCGGGCGCGAGCAGCGAGACCTCGGAGCGCGCATCGCGCTTTTCTTCGGAAAAGTACGACAGGCCATCGGTGACGATTAGTCCAAGGTCGCGGGTGCAGGCCGTGTCGACGTTCGGATAATAAATTTCGTTCAGGATGCCGTGGCTGATCGTGAACCACACGCGGCTCCCGGCGCCGAGCGAGGTGCCGACGCCGCTCTTCGCGCTCGACGTCCACCGCGCGGGAATCCCGGGCCAGCCCGGCGCGTACATGTGGCTGCGGTCAGGAGGCCTGTGCACGGCAGTCCATCGACTATATCAGCTGATCGCGGAGTGCCCCGGCAGTAGACTGAAGCGCGATGAAAATTCTCGTCGTCGACATCGGCGGCACTCACGTCAAAGTTCTCGCGACCGGCCATAAGACGCCGCTAAAAATTCCGTCAGGGCCACATATGACCCCTCGACGGATGGTGCGCGAGGTCCGCCGCGCCGTGAGGGATTGGACCTACGACGTGGTGTCGATCGGATATCCGGGCGCCGTGCTGCACGGCAAGCCGGTGAGCGAACCACGCAATCTCGGCGGCGGCTGGGTCGGCTTCAAATTTCGCAAGGCATTCGGCCGGCCCGTGCGCGTGATCAACGATGCCGCGATGCAGGCGCTCGGGAGTTATCGCGGCGGCCGCATGCTGTTTCTCGGTCTCGGCACCGGCCTCGGCTCGGCGCTCATCGTCGATGGCGTGCTCGAGCCGATGGAGCTCGCGCACCTTCCGTACGTCGAAGGCCGCACGTACGAGGACTACGTCGGCAAGGCGGGGCTGAAACGCCTCGGCAAGAAGAAGTGGCGCCGTCGCGTCGCAGACGTGATCGCTCGCCTCACATCGGCGCTCGAGGCCGACGATGTCGTCGTGGGAGGCGGGAACGCGAAGCTGCTGCGCTCTTTACCGCGCGCCGCGCGCCTGGGCGCAAACGCGAACGCGTTCATCGGCGGCTACCGCCTCTGGACGCTCAAGCAAAGCTCTGATCGTCGGCCGAAGGTCCGTAGATCGCCGGCACGGGCTGGCCGCTGAGGCGCAGATACACCGTGAGCTGGCCGCGATGGTGCGACAGGTGCATGAACGTGTCGCGCAGCACGATGTGGCGCAGTTCTTCGTTCATGACCTTGCCGCCGGCGAGCAGCCGCCACGGCTTCATCAACTGATCCTCGGTCACGCCCGTGAGCGCGGCTCGTGCGTCCTTCACGCCCTGGTCGTGCGCTTCCACGAGCTCGCGGCTGGTGCGCAACGGACGCTGATCGATGTTGGACGACCCGGCGGCGGGCCGCACGTCCAGCTCGTCCTGCCTGACAATCATCCCGATCCACGACGGCATCTGCGCAACGAGCATCGCGAGGCGGCCGAGCGGCATCGACTTGTCGTGGGGCTTCCAGTCGTCGCGCCCCTCGGGCACGCGCTCGAGCGTACGCCGTGTACGTGCGGCTTCCTTGTCGAGTTGCTGGAGAAACAGATCGGTCATCTTCATCGTCATCACTCCTGTTCGCGGTGAACCATTCATTCTAGTATTTGCAAACCGACGCGAGAACCGGCATCGCGCTGCCTCAGCCATGTGAGAGCGTCCATTGCGCGAACGCGAGAATCCGCACGACGCTCTCTCGCGTCGCGCGGGCGTCGTGGACCAGGTCGAATGCATGCGGGGCGGCGGGCTCGTTCACGAGCGTCACCGGCACGTTGCTCGCCAGCGCCTTCGCGAGAAATCGATCCAGGGTTTCGTTCAGCTGCGGCATTTCGTCGGCGCCGGCTCTCGCGATGAATATCGGTACGTCATGCCGCAGGTCGCCGAACGAGCGGCCGGCGAACGCGTTCGCGAAGCCCCACGTCTTCGCGGCGTCGGCCACAGCCGTGTTGCCGTTTCCGTCCATCGTATAGGGGTAGCAGAGAATCGCGGATTTCAGCGGCGTCGCGGCATCGGTCGCGAGGAGAGACAACGCCAGCGGACCGTGGCCAGAGGTCGCGAACAGGCCGATCCGCTTTTCGTCGACGCCAAACGTGCGCGCATTCGCTGCGACGTACTCGAGCAGCGCATGGGCGTCCCCGACGGGCTCTCGATTCGTGTAGGCGATTGCGACGATGCCCGACATCGCGAAGAGCTGCGCCCACGAAACCGAGGACGCCATCTCCTTGAAGCGGCAACCAAGCACGCGCTGGAATCCATCGTCTGGATAGCCGGACACGAGGATGACTGCCGGCCGCGGCGCGGCCGGTTCGAGTGACGGCGCGTAAAGATCCATCGTGAGGCTGCCGGCGTTCGAACGCTGATATTCAACGTCCCGCCGGACCGACACGTCTTCCATGCCGGCGATCTCGTAGAGCACGCGCTTCATGGTCATCGGGTGACGCTCGTTCTGCTCGTTCATCGTCTGTCTCCCTTTGGAAAAAACGTACGGCGGCCATCGGCGCGCGTTCGCACGTCGACGAAAAAGAAAAGGCCCTCAATGAGGGCCTTCTCGAAAATCAATTGTCCGGGCGGATGGTGGTGTCGGATCAGCGCAAGGCGGCGGTGCGTCCCTTGATTGCGGCGGCGAGCGAATGCAGCCGCGCCGCATCGGCCTTTGGTGCGGCACCGGCGTCCTTATCGAACTGCGCCGCGAGGGCGTCCAGTTGATCGAGCGTGGCCGCGCCGCCCTTGTCCTGCGCGCGCACCTTGTCGCCGTGCTCGAGGGCGGTTTTCACCGAGCGCACGCGATCGGCGGGAATCGCGTTCGTCCGCGCGAGCTGATCGAGGTAGGCGCGCGCCACGACGAAGCTTGCCGGCCACACGACTTTCGGCTGCTCCTGCGGGTTGAATTCGTCCGACCTGACGAGGCTGGCGGCGTCGATCTCGGCCTGCGAGAGATACTCGCTCGGCGTCAGCCGGAACAGATCGACCCCGCGCGCGATCTCGGAGCCGTAAATCTGGCCGTTGTACCAGTAGGCCGACCAGAAACCACCGGTGATGAGATTGTTCGCGTCGATCGGACCGCGATCGAAAAACGCGATCTCAACCGGCTTGGCGGAGTCGGTGAAGTCGAAGACCGAGATGCCACCCTGGTACCAGCCCTGGACCATGATGTCGCGGCCAGGCACCGGGACGAGCGAGCCATTGTGAGCGACGCAGTTTTCCTGCTCCGTCTGCGGCGCGGGCATCTTGTAGTAGCTCGCGAATTTCAGTTTCTTGTCGACGATGTCGAAGATCGCGTCGGCGCCCCAGTTGAGCGGATCGGTCGCGCGGCAGCGCGGGCGCGTGCCGCCGCCCCACTCGTCGGTGAAGATCACCTTGGTGCCGTCGTTGTTGAACGTCGCGGAATGCCAGTACGCGAAATTCTTGTCGGCCACATCATCCAACCGCACCGGATGAACCGGATCGTGGATGTCGAGCAGGATACCGTTGCCCGAGCAGGCACCCGCGGCGAGCCCGATCTCGGGAAATACCGTGATGTCGTGGCACTGGTTCGTCGCGCGCGAGGGCTGCGCGCCCGGACCGCGTTCGCCGCCCTTCTCGAGTCCGGCGATTGCGCCCGTCTTCGGGTCGGCGAAGATGCGTGGACGATTGACGATCGCGGCCTTCTCCGGCGTTGCGAGCGGCACTTTGATCACGTCGATGCTGAAGAGCGCCGTATTCGGATCGTCATTCGGATCCGCACCTGAACAGCCGGCGAGCTCCTCGCCCGACCGCACCGTGCTCGTGCCCGATCCGTACACGTAGAGATTCGCCTTGTCGTTCGGATCGACGACGAGCGTGTGCGTGTGCGATCCGCGGCAGGTCTGAATCGCCGCGATCTGCTTCGGCTTGCTGATGTCGGTGATGTCGAAGATGCGCACGCCGCGGAATCGTTCCGCGCTGACGGGCGCCTCGACGCCGCCGGTGCCGCAGTCGATACGGCCGCGCGTCTGCTCGACCGACATGAAGAGCAGGTTGCCGTGCACCGACATGTCACCCTGTCCGCCGGGGCACACGACCGAGGCGAGCAGGCGCGGCCGCTTCGAGTTGTCGACGTCGTAGGTCGTGAAACCGTGAAAATTGCCCATGAACACATGGTTGCGGCTGAACGCGAGGTCCGAGTTCGCGAAGTTCAATCCGCTTGGGCGCTGCTGCGCTGCGGCGGGTGCGGGCGCGGCGCCTTCGGGCGGCGGAGGGACGGCGGGGTCGCTCGTATTCGGCCGGCCCAGCGTGCCCGACTCGCGTTCCGGCGGCGTCGGCGTGCCGGCCGGAGCCTGCGGATCGAAAAATCCCTGGGGCCGCGGAAGGCTCGCGATGTGCTCCATGTTCTTCGCGGCTTCGCCGGCGTTGTGCAGGCCGGCTTTGAGGCCGACGCGCGGATCGTTGGCCGCCGCCGGACGCTGCTGCGCGTCTCCGCGCACGCCAACCGCGATCAACACCGCTGATATGCACAGCAATCGGACTGCGAGAGATCTCATTTCTGAAGCTCCTTGAGCATGGCCGACATGCGGTCGATCTCCATGCGCTGATCGGCATCGACATCCGCCGCGAACGCAAAAATTTCCGCTTCCTGTCCCGCCCCCGGTGTCGCGAACAACTCCTGCACCATCGTCAACGCGCCGCCGTGATGTTTGATCATGCCTTCGAGAAAGAGGCGGTCGAACTCGTCGCCCTTGGCCGCGGCAAGCTGTTCCATCTCCTCAGGGGTGAGCATGCCCGGCATCAGCATGGCGCCGTGCATGTGCATCGCATGCGGACCGGGAATCTCCTGGCCGCGCACTTCGAGCCAGCGCTGCATCATCTTAATCTCGTCCGCCTGCGACAAGGCGATCCGCTGGCCGAGCAGCTGCATGTCCTTGCGACTCGTTCGCGTGCGAAGGAGGTCGACCATCTCCACCGCCTGCGCATGGTGGCCGATCATGCCCTGCATGAACCGGACGTCGGCTGCCGTGTGCTGGACCTTCGACAAATCGGTCGCCTGATCCTGGCCGATCACGCGGCTCGCCTGACCCGGCGCACCCGGCTGGATGATCTCGGGAGCCTTCGCGCCGTTGTCGCCGTTCGGCGCCGCTGCCGGTTTCGTCCCCGGATTGGTGCGGCAAGACCATCCGGCGACAGCCGTAAGAATGAGTGCGGCGATGAGCTGTTTCAATGACTGATTCCCAAGGTAAGCATACGCGGGAGCAACGCCCCGCGCTACATCTCTCGGGCTACAAATGCGCGCTGCTGCTGCGCGGGCTCGTTTGCCAGTTGTCCTTCACGGCGCCGTGCCGCCACCAGGCGGGCGCCGGCATCATGAGAAAGTTGCCAAGGCCGACGACAAACGGTTCGTACGATCGGCGCATGGCGAGCAGCCGGGCATCGGCCTCGGGTGAGCGGGCGGGCCGAAGCCCCGCGTTCTCCAGTTGACGACGCAACTGCTCGAGGTCGTCTGGCGGCAGGCGATCCGCGCTGCTGTCGGAAGTCGCGTGCAGCACCTGCAGCAGATCGACCGCCGCGTGCCGCGCCATCGCGAACGTCAGGCGCGCCTGCCACGTCGGTACGCCATCGATGCCGACGGCGACGAGCGCCGACACGTCGAGAATGGCCGCCAGCGCCGAGACCCACGACTGGCGCTGATGCTGTGACCTGAAAAAAGCCACCGCCGGATAAGAAATGTGGCTCTCGAGGAGCTCCGAGCACCAGTACTCCCAATCCCGCAGAAACGGATCCAGTGCGTCGATCTCACCGGCCTCGGCAAGCCTTCGGAGCACTTCGGCGGCCGCGGGCGGCGAGCCGGCCCACGCGTCGAGCATGGTGAGGCGGACCTCACGCCGCGCGAACGACTGATAGAGGACCGGGAAATAGGCGATGACGACCGCCAGGAAGCCGAAGCCCAGACCGCCTTCGACCACCGTCAGCACGCGCGCGGTCCGGCCGATCGGATGGACATCCCCCAACCCGAGGGTGAAGAACGTCGTGCCGCTCATGTAGATGTCGTCGCCGAGATGTGCGGCGCCGGTGGGCGTCTGGAGATGCGAGCCGATGGACCAGTGGAGCGCGGCGAATCCGGCGACGAGGCCGACGGCCCAGACCATCAGCAGGCCCACGAGGGAGAGCGGACCGTAAACCGCAAGGAATCGTTCGCGGCGCCCGTCGACGTCGATCGCGCGGGCGACGCGCCGCCAGGGCTGCCACGTGCTTCGGAAGTACAGACGCGCGAGGCGCCAGCGGCGCGAGACGGTCCGCGGTAAAACGACTGTCTCGAACGCATCCCACAACACCGTCGCGATGAACGACAGGCCGATCGCAAATGGCAACAGCCTCACGCGTCAGATTGTCTCATCGGAACGGTCTCGGCCTTGCTAGTTCGTCGCGATCGAAGGAGATGCGGAATGACGACCGGAAACGCGCGCAGGAACGAAGACGCCGATCCCGACGCAGACGTGACGGCGGACGTGGGCAGCCAGGGCGGGTCGCCCGGCGACGTCGAGACCGTGGTTGACGAACGGCCCGCGGCCGGCAGCGAAGCCGGCGAAACGGTGCGCCCGACCGAGGCGGAGCGCCACGAAGTGGTGCGGGACGAGACCGGCGAAGGCCGTCGTTCGCCGTAACTCATCCGACTGCCGTCGCGAACCTGGGCCGTTCGATGCCGCGACGCCGCTGCATCGTTTTGAAACGGCTGCGCATCGGATGTCCCGTTGGCTGGGCTGGAACAGTTTGTGCTCCCGCCGAGTCGACAGAGCGGCTGCGGAGGCAACGGCGCGATGACGGAGCGGGGCGAACAGAGCGAGTCTCTTATTTCTCCATCGGACAATTCGACGCGCGACTTTCACGTGGTCGGCGTCGGCGCGTCGGCCGGAGGTCTCGAGGCGCTCGAGAAATTTTTTTCACACGGTACCGGCCGACACCGGCATGGCGTTCGTCGTCCTGCAGCATCTCTCCCCGGACTTCAAGAGCCTGATGGACGAGTTGCTCTCGCCGGCGCACGCTCTATGCCGGTGCGTTTGGCCGAGCACGACATGCCGCTCGAGCCGAACTGCGTATACCTCCATGCCGCCGATGAAGGAAATGATCATCCGCGGCAGCGTCGTCTTCTGCTGAACGACAAAGATCCGCGGCACGGCCTCGTCGCTGCCGATCGATCTTTTCTTTCGATCGCTGGCGCACGACATCGGCGACCGCGCGCATCGGGGTCATTCTTTCGGGCAGCGGCAGCGATGGCTCGCGCGGCATCATCGAGATCAGCCGCGCGGGCGGCGCTCGTGTTCTGCGAAAGCTCGGACACGGCACAATTCGACGGCATGCCGCTGAGCGCCATGCGTACCGGCACCGTCGATCAGGTGCTGCCGCCCGACGAGATCGCGCGCGCTGTCGCTGCGCTCGCGCCATCCTCCGCTGCACGCGCCGGTCCACGGCGAGCCGTCGTTCACGGATCGCGGCGTCGACGCGATCCTGCGGCTGCTGCGCGACGAGTACGGGATCGATTTCTCGCATTACAAAGCGACGCACGGTCACGCGGCGCATCGAGCGGCGGCTCGGCGTTGAACCGCTCGCTGGACATCGACATGTACGTCGACCAGCTCCGCAGCGATCCGCGCGAGCTGAATCTCGCTGTACCAAGATCTTCTCATCGGGGTCACCCGTTTTTTTCGCGACGATCAGGCGTTCGAGATCGCTCGAGCATCGGATGTCTCCCCGAGCATCATCGAGCGGTCACCGACCCGCATGAACCAGATTCGCGTCTGGGTCGCCGGGCTGCGCGACGGGCCAGGAAGCGTATTCGATCGCCATTCTGTCTGCACGAGCAGCTCGACCGCCAGGCGGCGCGCGATCAACGTGAAGATCCTCGCGACCGACGTCCACAAGACGCTCGCTGGAGGTCGCGAGCGCGGGGCTTGTACGGCGAGGACCAGCTCGCGAGGGATCAGCCGGAGCGGCTCGAGCGGTTCTTCACGCTGCGTCCGAGCGGCTATCAGATTTCGCCAGCAACTGCGCGAAAGCGATCGTGTTCGCGCGCGCACAACCTCATTCAAGCGATGCGCCGTTCACGAAGACTCGCATCTTGTCACGTGCCGCAACCTGCTGATCTACTTTCAGCCGCACGGCGCAGAGCAACCGTGCTGTCGCTGTTTCATTTCGGCCTCAAGCCGGGCGGCTACATGTTCCTCGGCTCGAGCGAAAGCCCGGGCGGCGCTCCTCGACGAATTCGACACGATCGACGAGCACGCGAAGATCTACCGCAAGCGGCGGGACATCGCGCTCCTGCGCGATCTGAAGCTCCCGCTGCCCCGCGCCGCGACGGCAGCGGCGCGCCTTGCGCCGCCGAGTCCGACGCGCGCCAGCGCGGGGCATCCGTCGCTCCTCGGCCTCTACGATCAGCTGCTCGATCGATTCATGCCGCCCAGCTTCCTCGTCGACCCGAATGGCCAGCTCGTTGACAGCTTCGGCGGCGTCGCGGCGCTGCTCAAAGTGAAACGCGCGGCGGCCGTCGCAGAACCTGCTCGACATGCTCGGCGACGATCTCCGCACCGTCGTCTCGGGCGCCCTGCATGTGGTGCGTCGCGAATCAGGAAGTGGTGCGATACGAGCGGGTCCCGCGTTCACGACGGCACAGCGCATTGCACGGTCGTTGCCGAACCGATTCGGACAGCGGTGAACGGGACGACGACGCACGTGCTCGTGTCGCTCATCCCGTCCGAGCAGCCGGCGGCCTCGATACCAGCGAGCGTAGAGGTCGGACGCACCGATCGCCTCGCCCGCTTCGGCGCCGGTCGGCGGCGACGCGCACTTCAGCCGCGATCACATGCACGCGCTCGAGAGCGAGCTCGCGTACACGAGCGAGACCCTGCAGGCGACGATCGAAGAGCTCGAGACCTCGAACGAGGAGATGCAGGCGACGAACGAGGAGCTGGTCGCGTCGAACGAGGAGCTCCAGAGCACGAACGAGGAGCTGCACTCGGTCAACGAGGAGCTCTACACGGTCAACGCCGAGTACCAGCACAAGATCGCCGAGCTCAAGGAGCTCAACGCCGACATGGCGCACCTGCTCGAGGGCACCGACGTCGGCACCGTGTTCCTCGATCGCGAGCTGCGGATCCGCCGGTTCACGACGCAGATCGCGAGCGTGTTCCAGGTCTCCCGCACGACATCGGCCGCGAGATCGCGAGACTTCTCGCACAACATCGACGCCGCACGCTGATGGACGATATCGAGCAGGTGCTGCGCGCCGGCGCACGGTCGAGGACGAAGTCGCGCGATCGCGCGGCACGCCGCTACTTCCTGCGCATCCTGCCGTATCGGAGCGGCGCGCGCAGGTCAGACCGGACACGAGCCGAGCCGGCGCCGATCGGACGGCGTCGTGCTCACGCTGACCGACCTCACGGCGCTCGACAAGGAGCGCGCGCGGTCGCGCAGCTCTCGGCGATCGTCGAGTGGTCCGACGACGCGATCTTCGGCCAGACGCTCGACGGCAACATCACGACCTGGAACGGCGGCGCGGAGCGGCTCTACGGCTACCGTGCCGATGAAGCGATCGGCCTGCACGTCAGCTTCCTGCTACACCGGATCGAAAGCACGAGATCGATCCGATCCTCGCGCAAGTGCGCGAAGGCCGGCGCGGTCGAGCGCATGGACTCGACGCGCGTACAGCAAAGACGGCCAGCAGCGTCGACGTCTCGATCAAGTTTTCGCCGATTCTCGATCGGCGCCGATCGCATCGTGGCGTTTCGGCGATCTCGCGCGATATTGCGCCGCTCATTCGTCGCCCGCCAGGAGCTCGCCGAACGCGAGGAGCATATCCGGCTCCTTCTCGACTCGACCGCCGAAGCCATTTTCGGCCTCGACCTAGCGACGCGCTGCATCTTCTTCAATCCCGCCTTCGTCCGCCTGCTCGGCTACCAGTTGCCCGGCCGCGTTCATCGGCAAGCAGATGCACCAGCTCATTCACCACACGCGTCCCGACGGCAGCGCCGTATCCATCGAACCGTCATCGATCTACTACGCGATGCGCCACCGCAAAGCTCACTCGACACCGAACACCTGCGCCGCGCCGATGGCACCGCGTTCCCGTCCGAGTTCCGGAGCCATCCCGTCTACCGCCATGGCGTGGTCATCGGCGCCGTCGTCGACCTTCCTCGACATCACCGAACGCCAGCTGGCCGAATGGAGCTCAAGAACGCGTCCCGGCGCGAGCAGTTCCTCGCCATGTTGTCGCACGAGCTGCGCAACCCGCTCGCCGCGATCCTGAGCGCGACGAGATTTTTGGACGGCTCGACGGCCGAAGACACGTGCGGATTGAGGCCGGTCTCGTGGTGGAGCGGCAGGCGAATACATGGCGCGGCTCCTCGACGATCTCCTCGATGTGGCGCGCATCACGCGAGGACGGATTGTGCTTCGCACCGAGCGGGTCGACCTGCGCGACACGACGCATTCCGCGATTGAAGCGCTCGTCGTCGATGTCCGAGCGGATCGACTACGACCGACACGTGCGACGAGCCGCTGTATGTCATCGGCGACCCGACGCGTCTTCAGCAGATCCAGGCCAACCTCCTGAGCAACGCCTCGAAGTATTCACCTCGCGGCGCGCACATCCATCTGGAGGTGAAGCGAGAGGGCCGGCACGCGATGATTCGCGTCAAAGACGACGGGCACGGCATCGACGCGGCGGTGCTTCCACGCATCTTCGATTTGTTCGTGCAGGGCGATGAGTCGCCGCGCGTTCCGAGGCGGCCTCGGCATCGGGTCCACCCTGCTGCGCTCGCTCGTCGAGCTTCACGATGGACGCGTCGAGGCCCAGAGCGACGGGCGGGACGCGGGAGTCAGTTCACCGTCTGGCTCCCGCTCGCTCGGCGTGGCGATGGCGCGGCGCCGACCGTTGCACATCGAGGCCCGGTAAAAACGGTCGTGCTCGTCGAGGATCAAGCCGACGCGCGGCGGATGATGCAATTGCTGCTCGAGAGCCACGGCCTCGAAGTGTTCGCGGCGGAAAACGGCATGGACGGCACGGCGCTCATCGAGCCAATCGTCCCGACCTCGCGCTCGTCGATCTCGGCCTGCCGGTGATGAGCGGATTCGAAGTCGCGCGCCGCGTCCGCAGAATCCTCACCCGGCTGATCGCGCTGAGCGGCTACGGCCAGGACTCCGACATCCAGGCTGCGCTCGACGCGGGGTTCGACGAGCACCTGACCAAGCCACCGGATTCTGATCTCGACCAGGTCCTCTCGGGTAACGCGTTATGACCCTGGCGGTTGGGATCAAACAGAGCGACCCGGCCAAAGCCAATCGCTTCGTGGAAATCACGGCCATCCGCAACCCGCAGGATGGCACCGGCGTTCTCCGCCTACCGGATAACGGCAACGGTATCCACGGGCGGTGTTCCCGTTTCGATGGACAGCATGGTTTCACCGGGCGCGAGAATCCGCCGCTCCAGGCAGGCTGGCATTTGGCGAGCTCTTTGCTGTGTGATCTGGACAATATGGCTCGACGACGCGAAATCGACGCGCATCCTGGCCGGCTCCCGAAAATCCGCTCCGACGGCGAAACGGTCGTTTTCGAATTCGACCCGCCCGGCGGCGAGCGAGGGCCTCGCCTTCTGATCCGCTGCGATGACAAAGGAGAGATCTGGGCCTGGATATCCACGGCACCCGAGGCCCGTTGATTTCCACTGGCATCAGGTTACGATGCGCTGCCGGTGACACGCAGCGCACACTCCAGAGGACAGACACGCCTATCGCCCGCCTCTACTGAAGCGGTGCGCCCGCGCGGCGCGCACTCACCCACCTTCGGTCGTTCCTTCGGCGCATGATTCTCCTGCTTGTTCGCTCTCGCTCTTCCTGCGCACCGGCCGTCACGTTCGTCGCGGTAGCGACATTGGCTTCCTCCGCTGCCCTGTTCACGTGACAAACGGTCCTGTTCAAGGATTCCGGTCGATCAGGGCACGATCGCATCCTGTACGTGGGCAAAGAACAACGGCCGAGGCTGTTGCGTGTCTTACCCGGATTTTCCGGACTGGCGAGCCCCCGCTCTTCTCCCCTCGCCACCTGCAGATCGTCCTGACGACGCGGTCAGTGCCGGAACACACGACGCCACAGAATCAGGCAAGCGCCGCGTTCTGCCAGTGGAGGATCGTCTGACGTGATTTCACGACGTCCGACGAGTTCCGCAACGCTCCCGCGGCCATCCTGCGCTACGGCCTCTGGGAACGTCGCTACGCAGAGCCGTCGATTATTGGACAGAGCGTTCGCATCAATGGGACGCCCACGACGATCGTCGGCGTGATGCCGCCGGATTTTTCCTTTCCGCAGAACCAGTTCTGGGTGCCGCTCGTGCGAACGCCCGATGTCCGGAGGCGCGCGGCGCGCCAACTCTGGTTCGCGTTCGGCCCGATGAACGACGGCGTCACGCGCGAGAGCGCTCGGGCGAAATTAGCCACCATCGGGCGACAACTGGCGAGCGCCTATCCGGACACCAATGAAGGGTGAGTGCCGCAACCTCAACCTTCGCCGAGTTTTTCGTGGGCCGCGATGCCGCCGTGATCTACGGGGCCTTATGGGGCGCGGTCGGCTTCGTGCTGCTGATCGCGTGCGCGAATCTCGCCAATCTGCTGCTCGCCCGCGCGATTGGCCGGTCGCGTGACGTGGCGGTGCGGATCGCACTTGGCGCGGGAAGGTGGCGCATCATCCGGCAGCTTCTCGTCGAAACGATCATGCTTTCCGCGATTGGCGGCATCGTCGGTTGGGGGATCGCGACATGGGGCGTCCGCATGTCCACCCTCGCCGCGAATCCGCCGACCTTATCGTCGTCCGATCACCTGCTCGACTACTCGATGGATCGCCGCGTGTTCGCGTATCTGGTCGCGGTGTCGATCGCGACCGCGGTGTTGTTCGCGTTGGCGCCGGCGATGCGCCTCCTGAGCGTTGACCCTAGCAGCACGCTGCAGGCCGGTGGGCACGGTGCGGGTCGTGGGCGGCGGCGAGCGAGCCTCTCGGCGCTTCTGGTGATCGTGGAAACGGCGCTCGCGGTCGTATCCTCGCCGGCGCAGGCGTCATGGTCCGCAGCTTCCTGAACATCTCGAGAGCCGATCTCGGGGTAAAGACGACAGGCCTCACGACGATGCTCCTGAATTTACCGGAGTCGAGGTATCCGCGGAAGGAAGCCCAAGTCGCGTTTTTCGATCAGCTCGAGAGCCGCCTGAAAGCGGTACCGAACGTCGACGAGATCACGATCGCGAGCGCCCTTCCTGCGGGTGGGTCGAAGAGGGTCCAGCTCGAGCTCGACGGCACGCCGCCCGTCGACGAGCAACAGCGGCCGGCGCTTTCGGCGCTGACGGTCGGCCCGCGCTATTTCCAAACGCTCGGCGCGGCCGTCCTCTCTGGCCGAGACTTCGACGAGCGCGACCGCCTTGCCGGACCTCCGGCGGTCATCGTGAACCAGCGGTTCGCGAACGCGTATTGGCCGGGAGAAGACCTTCTTGGTAAGCGTCTGCGGCTCTTCGCCGGTGACGCGCCGAACCCGTGGCTCACCGTCGTCGGGGTCGTGTCGAACATCGTTCAGAACGACGCGAACCGGTTGGATTTCGAGCCGTTGATGTACAGTCCCGTATCAACAGCAGCCGGCGAACTCGATGTGGGTGATCGTGCGTGCTCGCCGGGCGCGCGAAACGATCGCGAACACTGTGCGGCGTGAAATTCAGGCGCTCGATTCCACTCTGCCGATCTGGCTCGGTCCTTTCACGCTCGATGAGCGCCTCGCCGGCATGGGCAACTATTGGCGTGTCGGCAACGATGCGGCACTGCTCCTGCTCTTTGCGGCGATCGGGCTGCTGCTTGCGTCGGTCGGCGTCTACGGTGTGGTCGCGCATTCGGTCGGCGAGCGGACCCGAGAACTTGGCATCCGGATCGCACTCGGGGCGAAGGCAAGCGACATCCGCGCGCTCGTGCTCGCGCAGGGAATGCTGCCACTCGGCGTCGGTCTGATCATCGGAGTCGCCGCCGCGCTCGCGGTGAATCGCGTGCTGAGCGCGACGCTGGTCGGCGTCTCGCCCGCCGATCCCCTCACGGTGATGGTTGCGACGACTGCCTTGTTCGCGGCGGCGACGCTGGGTTGCCTGATACCTGCGCGGCGCGCGATCCGCGTCGATCCCGTCGTCGCGCTGCGCCACGAGTAAACGCGCTACTGTTTCCGACTTCCGGATACGCGAACGAGCCCTTCTCCGAGTGGTGCCTGACGCCACGACCGTGCACCGCCGCAGACGTTCCGGCCATCCTCGCGATCATCAACGAGGCGGCACAGCTCGCGCGGTGAGCGATTCGCGCAGGCTCGTGCGCGTCAGCGCGCGGAATCAAGGATGTGAATCGATCCCGCGACGCGTTGAAAAACGTCCTGGTACGCGTCGAACTGATTCGCGGGCGCGACCGCGATCGCATAGAGCAGGTTCCCGTTTCGCATCAGCGTGGAAAATATCTGAATCGTTTCGGCCGCGCCGGTCGCTTCCGACTCGTTCGAGAGCATCGTGCTGATCCCGGGGCGATCGCCGATCGACGCGAACCGGTACGGCGACGGCCGACCCATGCGCGAGTTGCCCTGCGCAAGGGAATCAATGAGCTCGTCGGTCGCAGTCTGCAGATCGTGCGTTTCGTTGCGCGCGATGCCGATCTCGACGCCGTGCGTGAAGACGACAGTGCCGCTACGCTGCCCGTAACCGCCCGATGGAGCGAACGTCACCGAGCTCTGGCTCTGGAGCTCGCGCCAGTTCGACGGCACGCTCACGCGAAACGCGTTGCCCTCGGTGTACGACGCGAACCGCGACGATGGAGGCTCGACGCGGCCGCTCGGCAGCTCCGGCGCGCCGCCGCCGTTTGTGACGCCCCGTTTCGCGTTGCGCGTCGCCTGCTCGGTTGTCGGCGCGGGCGGCAGCCGGTGCAGGTGCGTCTGCACCTGGTCGAACGCCTGCGTGTCGCGGATCGGATTCTGGACCCGCAGCGTGCGCGCCTCTTCGTTGATGTATTCGAAGCGGTTGCCCGGATTCGGATGATCGCTCAGCCACTGCGGCCCGCCAGAGCCGGTCGTCGCTTCGATCGTTTTGAACACGTTCGCCATGTCGCGCGGGTCGTACCCGGCGCGTGCCATGATGTGCGTGCCCTCGAGTCCGCCTGCCGCTCGTATTCGCGCGGGAACCGCAGGTATGCCGCCCCAAGCCCGAACTGCGCGCCCTGGCTGACCACGCTGCCCATCCGTGCCGCCGATGATCGCGCCGAGCACGGCGCCGGCGACTTCGCCGATCTGATACTTCTGCGCCTTCGCCTGCTGGGCGGTGCCGTGTCTCAGCACGACGTGACTGAGCTCGTGGGCCATCACCCCGGCGACTTCGCCTTCGGCGTGCGCGGCCTCGATCATCCCGCGATTGACGAACATCGGGCCGCCTGGCAGGGCGAACGCGTTGATCTCGCTGACGTTCACCGCGTGGAAGGTGTACTCGAACTCGGGGTGCTGCATGTCGGGCGGGATCGCTTCGACGAGGCGACGGCCGATACCCTCGATGTATGACTCCACCTCATCGTCGTGCATGATGGGCATCTGCTGTTCGACTTGCGCGGCCGCCTGGCGCCCGAGCTCGACGTCTTGCGCCGGCGTGTACGTGTTCGGTGGCGGAACGATGCGCGTCTGCGCGGTGAGGACCGCGGTGGCGAACAAGCTGACGGCCAGCGCGCGAATCATGCTGGCTCGGGTGTGCAAGAAGGGGTCCGCGTCACGCCATACCGCTGACCTGCTCGACCAACGGATCTGACCGCCGCGACGCGGGCACCCAGCTTCTATCCCGCGGACCCACGTATTCCGATTGCGGCCGGATGATGCGGTTGGCGCGCCGCTGCTCCAACGCGTGTGCGATCCATCCACTGACTCTGCTGACGGCGAAAGTTGGCGTGAACAGGGCGACATCCAATCCCAGGCCATGGAGAAGCAGCGCCGTGTAGAACTCCACGTTTGTTTGCAGTCTTCGACCCGGCTTGTACAACTCCAGGAGCCGGAGCGCTTCCGCCTCGATCGAGCGAGCCAGAGTATAGAGGGACATGTCGCCCGCGCGCGTGAACATTCGTTCCGCTGCTTTCGCGAGGACGTCGGCTCTCGGATCGCGCACTCTGTAAATGCGGTGGCCGAAGCCCATCAACTTCTCGCCCGCCTCGATCTTGCGTCGTAATACGGCTTCCGCGCGGGATGCGTCGCCGATCTCGAAGACCATGTCGAGCGCCGGACCCGGCGCTCCGCCGTGAAGCGGACCCTTGAGCGCGCCCAATGCGCCCACGACCGCCGACACGAGATCGGAGCCGGTCGACGTGATGACGCGCGCCGTGAACGTCGAGGCGTTGAAGCCATGGTCGATCACAGTGTTCAAGTACGTCTCGAGACCTCTGACTCGCTCGGGTCCGGAACGTCGCCGCTCAACATGTACAGATAATTTGCCGCGTGGCCGAGGTCGCGGCGCGGTGCGACCGGTTCCTGTTTGTGGCGAAGACGCGCATATGCGGCAACGATGGTCGGAACGCGCGCGACGATTCCCTCTGCCTTGTCCGACACGAGCGAGAGGATTGACCGATCGCGTGCAGGAACATCGACGCCGACATCACGGCTACCGTCGTCACTCGACAAGACGCATTGAGATCCTCGCCCGATCCGTTCCGTGGCTCGGGAACATCTCCACGGAACGGAACGGAGCGGAGCGTGCCGACGTTAGAAGGGTGTGCGCGTGATGCTTTTCGAGCCGCTGACGCCGTTGACCGCGTACGACAATGTCCCGTTCGCTGCATCGGTGAACGAGAGCGTCGCCGTTCCGACGACGACGTCGGCGACGAGCGCGGCATCGTATGGAACCGAAAACGCAGGGCCAAGAGATTGATGAAGCGTTCCGGTGAACGTCAAGCCGTCCACCCAATGTCCATCTTTCAGCTCGAACCACACACCTCGACCGTCGACGTCAAAAGTCTGCCAGAAGGCCAGGAGAACATCGCTTGTGGACTTGTGGTGCACGATGCTGATGCTCCAGGCAGGCTCGGCCGCATTCCCCCAGAGATCCGTGAAATCCGAGCTGCTCGTGATGGGCGGCGGCGGTTGCACCACGGCCGGTGTGCCGACGCCAGACAACGCGACGTCGACAACTGAGTTGGCCGGATCGTTGGTCGTGAACCGCAGTGTCGCCGAGCGGACGCCTGTACCCGTCGGGACGAAACTGAGCCCGAGCTGACAGGACGTCGCCGCCGGCGGTGGGCCGAGCGCGAGGTTCGGCGGGCAGTTGAACGTCCGGGTGCCGGCGCTGCCGACGATGAAGTCGCTGGCGTTGGGACCGATGAACTGCCAGGAACCTGTGAGCGTCCTGCCGCCGGGGTTCGAGATCGTAACGCCCGAATCGGCCAGGAAGTTGCCGGTCGTCCCTACCGCTTTCGATCCGAAGTCGATCGGATTTCCGTTGAGGAGAACGAACTGCGGGCCGGGGAACAAACCGTTGCCGTCCAATCGCACGGTGAGCGACGGCGCGTTGGCGAAGGTCGCGTTGACCGTCGCCGAACGGGCGCCGGTCGTCGTGGGCGCGAACGTAATCTGAAGCGCGCACGAACTCGCGCCAGGGCTCCGCTGCAGGATCGCGCCGCTGGTGCACGTCCCGCTCAGGCGATAGTCGGCCGCCGCCGCGCCGGTGACCGTGATCGCGCCGATCGTCAAGGGCGCGCTCCCGACGTTCGCCAGCGTGAGGTTGACGATGGTGGAACTGCCGACGCTGGCGTATAGAAGCGGCAGCGCCGAGGGGCTGAACGCGGCCGTCGTCTGGTTGCCGCCGCTGCCGCCGCCCTTCTGGGCCAAGGCGGTGCCGGCGCCTGCGGTCAGCATCGCGCAGAACACGGCGGTGAGCGACATGATCGTTTTCATCGAGTACGTGCATCGAGCGAGCTTCATCACTGACGTTGAACTCCCGTTGTTTGGTGGCTTCGTCAAACGGCGCGAACGAGCGGATGCGCGGAGCGCCGCAGGAATGCAGCGCCGGCCATTGCCAGTTCTGTGCCGCGATACTGTTCGGAGAAATCGGCCAAACACCGCCGAACGGCGCGTGCCGGGTTTCCGCCGCGGTAAGCGAATTTCAGCCCGAGTAACTCGAGCGTATGGCGAGCCGTCGTGACGCCGAGACTTCGGGGCGGTGCAGGTATCTGCTACGGGACTCTCAGCCTCGCGGCGATCGCCGCCGCGATCACGTGGGCGGCATGGGCGTTTGGATGACGATCCCGCGGCAGCCGCCAATCCGGGTCGAGCGGCACGACGAGTTGTGGAATGTCAGCGGCGAGAATTCGTTCCCGAAGCGCGCGCTGGGAGTCGTCCTCGCGTCCAAATTGCGGAATGACGATGAGCGCGGCGGCACGACGCGCTCGAGCCAGCGCCACCGTCGCGCGCAGCACTTCGCGGGTGTTGCGGATCCCTTCTTCGACGGTCTCCTCGCGACGGTATGGGACGAGCATGGCCGCGAGCGCGGCTAATCGAGAGGCGTGGCGCGCCGGCTGCCACAAGAGTCCAGGTGCGAGGTACGGCCGATCGTGATCCAGATTGCGACCGAACAACTCCGTCATGAAAATCGACACGACCGCTCGCGGCTCGTGAAAGCGCGGCAGCTCGCGTGCCAGCTGCAAGTAGATCTGATCGGTGCTGTACCCGTGCACGGCGATGTTTGCAGCGGGCACGCCGAGCATCGCGCCGGCCTGAGCCGGGATCGAGTCCGCCCAGTCGAGCCCTTCGCCGAACATCACGGACTCGCCGGCAAAGATGATCGCCGCGTCGTGATCCATCGGGTCCGCGACCCCGCGCACTCGATGACCGTACCGATTAATCGCATAGTCGACCGTGCGGCCGCCGACGAACGCCCGGCCCACCCGGTCGGGCGCGAGGACCCAACCAAGCTGCGCGTCGGGCTGTCGGCGCGGCTCTTCGTCGGCGACGAGCCATTCGGTGGACCGCAGAGGAGTCGTGCGCAGCGCAAGTTCGCTGGCGGCAACCGCCAGACCGCTTGCCGCGACCACCAGGAGCAGTGGTGGCGGGCGCGCGCGTCACCGACCACGCGACGCGAGATCGACCGAAGACGATCGAGCGCGCCGGCGGCGGCGATGGCGACGCGCACCAGCGTTTCGATCCAGACGTACCACGCGCGCGGAAGGAAGAACGACGGCAGGAAATGCCGATCGAGCCAGTGCTGATTCGCGGCAACGGAGGCGACCATCAGCGCGATGCCGAAGCTGGCGGCGACAATCTCGACGATCCACCGCGCGGTCGGATGGCGATGGCCTGCGACACCCTGCGGGTGATAGAGGTACGGGGCCACGTGCGTAAGCGTATGCTAATCGCGTCGAGCGACATCATGTCCGGCATGACCCGCGGCACACCTCTCGATCGCATGATGCGTCCGATCCATCAGTGGGTCTGGAGCGACCGCGATCGGCGGGTGCGCAAGCTGCTGACGTTCGCCGAAGTCGAGACCGACGGCGGACGCGACATCCTGCGCGCCGCCGAAGTCACGCCCGATCCGCTGCTGCGCCGGCTGTATCTCGAGCACGCGATCGACGAGCTGCGTCACGGCGATCTGTTCCGGGAGCGCGGCGCCGCGCTGCTGCGCGCGCGAGCCGCACGCCCCGGGTGCTGTTCGACGGCAACCCGCTGCCCGGCGGCCACGGCCTCGACGATCTGTCGATCGAAGGCGAGCCGGATCATCGCCTGCTCGCGTTCCTGCATGTCGCGGAGAAAGCCGCCGCCGGCCGCTTTGCGATCTATCGCGAGCTCGTCGACGACGATCCGCCGACGCGCGCGATCTTCGAGGAGATCCTGCGCGACGAAGTGTTCCACATGAACTACACCTACACGCAGCTCGCGCGCGTCTCGCCCGCGGACTACCGCCGGCACGTCTGGCGGGCGCGCGCAAGCGGCTGTGGAAGCGGTATCTGCGCGTCGCGGCCGCGGTCGCCGGCCTGATCGGCAGCGCCGTGCTCACCGGTCATGTATTTCGTCGTGCTCCCGCCGTTCGCGTGGCTCGCCAAGCGCGCCGAGCGCCGCGAGCCGCCCGGCTGGATCACGACGATCGCCGACGCGGCGACACACGTCGCCGACGAGCCAGTACTGACATGAAGATCCTCGGCATCTCCGCCCACTACCACGACTCGGCCGCCGCGCTCGTCGTCGACGGCGTGCCGGTCTGCGCCGTGCAGGAAGAGCGCCTGTCGCGGCGCAAGAACGACGCGGCGTTTCCGCTCGCACGCCATCGAATGGTGCCTGGATCACGCCGGGCTCGAGCCGGCCGATCTCGACGCCGTCGTCTTCTACGAACGCAGCATGCTGAAGTTCGAGCGGATCCTCACGTGCGCGCTGCGGGCGTTCCCGCGCTCGTGGCGATCGTTTCCGCACGCGATCAAGAACTCGCTCGGCGAAAAGGTCTGGGTGCGCGGCATCATCGCGTCGCACCTCGGCGTCGCCGCGGCGAAGATCCTGTTCACCGGACATCACGCAGTCGCACGCGGCCGCCGCGTTTCTCACCGCGCCGACCCGTCGCGCGGCGATCCTGACCGCCGACGGCGTCGGCGAGTGGGCGACGCTCACGGCCGGCCACGGCGACCGCGAGCGCGGACGGCGCGCACCGACATCACGCTCCTCCGCGAGATCCGGTTCCCGCATTCGCTCGGCATGCTGTATTCGACGTTCACCGCGTATCTCGGCTTCGCGGTGAACGAAGACGAGTACAAAGTGATGGGGCTCGCCGCCTACGGGCGGCCGACGATGATCGACGCAGGTGCGCAAGCTGATCCGGCGCACGCCCGACGGCGCGTTCGCGCTCGTGCCCGAGTACTTCGAGTTCCAGACGACGGCCGACGCGTCGTATTCGTCGAGGTTCGTCGACCTGTTCGGGCCGCCGCGCCATCCCTACGAGCCGATCGATCTCGAGACCGCCGACGGCCGGCGCTTCGCCGACTTGCGCCGCCAGCGTCCAGCGCGTGCTCGAGGACACGCTCGTCGACATCGCGCGCGCGCTCCACCAGGAAACGCGGCCTGCCGGATCTCTGCTTCGGCGGCGGCGTGGCGCTCAACGGCGTCGCGAACGCGCGCATCCTCGCCGAGTCCGGCTTCGAGCGCGTCTTCGTTCCGCCGGCGCCGGGCGACGCCGGCTGCGCGCTCGGCGCCGCGCTCTACGCGGACCGCATCTACTTCCGCAACCCCGATCGCGACGTGCCCGATCATCCGTTCTGGGGGCCGGCCGTCGACGCGCAGCAGCTCGCGCGGGCCGCGCGCGAGGACGGCCAGCTCGTCGACGAGCTCGACGACGCCGTGCTGATCGAGCGCATCGCCGACGATCTCGCCGCCGGCCGCATCGTCGGCTGGATGGAGGGCGCTTGCGAGTTCGGGCCGCGCGCGCTCGGCCATCGCAGCCTTCTCGCGGCGCCGCATTCGATCGAGATGCGCGATCGGCTCAACCGCGACATCAAGCACCGCGAGGAGTTCCGGCCGTTCGCGCCGGTCGTGACCCGTCGAGGCCGCGGACCGATATTTCGATCTGCCGCCGGGCGGCGCGCGGCTCGGCGCGCTTCATGTCGGGCGTGTTTCCGGTGCGGCCCGAATGGCGAAGCCGGCTCGCCGCCGTCACGCACGTCGACGGGTCGGCGCGGGTGCAGGTGCTCGAGCGCGACATGGCGCCGCGGCTGCACGCGCTGCTCGAGGCGTACGGGCGCCGCACCGGCATTCCGGTGCTGCTCAACACGTCGTTCAACGTCGCCGGCGAGCCGATCGTCAACGCGCGCGCTCGAGGGCTATACCGACGTTCCGCCGCTGCGGCATCGACGTGCTCGTCGGCGGGCTCGACTGTCGTGACCAAGCGGGCCACGGCCGCCTCGGTCGCTGAAGGAGTCGGGAGCATGATCATCAAACAGCGTGGCGGCATCCACCGTCGCCTGATCATGCTCGGCAAGCGCCGGCGGATCGATCGCCGATCTCGCGCGCGGCCTGTGGCGAACGCGACTCCGGCAAGCGCTGGCTCGTGCCGCTGGCCGTCTTTCTGTGCCTCTTCGGTGTCATCCTGATCTTCGCGACCACCGTCGAAGCGCTCGCGCCGTTCATCTACGCGATCTTCTGAGACGCGTGCGAGACCTGCTCGCCTGCCCTGCATGCTGCGGATCGCTCTCGGCCGAGTGGGTCGTGCAGCACCTGCGGCGCACGCTTCGCGGCACCCGGCGGGATTCCGAATCTTCGCATTGCCGGCGACGCGCGGACCGAAGCCGTGCGCCAGTTCTACGAGACGCGCCCTTTCCCCGGCTATCCGCCGCGCGACAGCGTCTCGGCATTGCGCGCGCGGGCGGAGCGCAGCCGCTTCGCCGCGGCTGCTCGATCGCGCGATCCCGGCGATGCGCGGATCGTCGAGGTCGGCTGCGGCACGGGTCAGATGTCGCTGTATCTCGCGCGCGCGGATCGCCTGATCGTGGCGGCCGATCTCACGCGCGCAGCGCTCGAGCTCGGCGCGGCGGCCGCACGGCGCTTCGGCATCGAGCACGTGCAGTTCGTCGAGACCGACCTCCAGCGTCCCGGTCTGAAATCCGGCGCGTTCGACGTCGTCTATTCGTCGGGCGTCCTGCACCACACGCCGAATCCACGCGCGGCGTTCGCTGCGCTCGCACGGCTCGCGCGGCCCGGTGGCATCGTCATCGTCGGCGTCTACAACGCGTTCGCGCGCATTCCGCTGCGGCTCCGACGGGCCGTGGCACGTTTGACCGGATTCCGATTGATCCCGTTCGATCCGGTGCTGCGCGATCGTCGACACGACGCCGCGCGCCGCGAGGCGTGGCTGCGCGATCAGTACCAACATCCCGAAGAGCACTGTCACACGGTGGGCGAAGTCAAACGCTGGTTCGTTGAGAACGACGTCGAATACCTCCGAACATACCCGAGCACCATGTTCGGAGACGATTCGACCGATCTCTTCGCGCCCGTCACGGACGAATGGGTCGTGGAGCGTTGGTTCGCTCAGATCGGATGGATGTGGACGCTCGGCGCCGAAGGTGGCCTGTTCATGACGATTGGCCGTTCCCGCGTAAACAAATCACAAACGTCATAATCGGCCTTGATCTGGATTGTGTCTTCGATATGATGCGGGCTCCCATCAGGTCGGAGGTGCGCGGATGAACGTCCCCGTGAACATCGTCATCAATGGGCGACGGTACGATCGCCAGGTCGAGCCGCGTCTGCTGCTTGTGCATTTCATCCGCGATCTCGGCGGCACGACCGGCACCAAGGTCGGATGCGACACCAGTCAGTGCGGCGCATGCACGGTGCTCCTCGACGGCGTCGCCGTCAGGTCGTGCACATGCCTCGCGGTCCAGGCCGATGGCTGCGCCGTCACGACCATCGAGGGGCTCGCGCCCGCAGGCTCGCTGCATCCGCTGCAGGAGGGCTTCTGGAACAAGCACGGCCTTCAGTGCGGCTTCTGCACGCCGGGCATGATCCTGGCGGCGCACGAGCTGCTTCGCACGAACCCCACGCCTTCGGACACCGAAGATCCGCCAGGGCCTCGAAGGCAACATGTGCCGCTGCACCGGCTATCAGAACATCGTGCGCGCCGTCCGCGACGCCGCGACCGCGCTCGCGGCAAAGTAAAGGCGACACCATGAGCTCACGAATTTTCGGATCGGGAATCCGGCGTCGCGAGGATCCGCGGCTGATTACCGGCGCGGCGACGTACACCGACGATCTCGTCGCTGCCCGGGCATGCTGCTATGCCGCGATGCTGCGCAGTCCGCACGCGCACGCGCGCATCAAGTCGGTCAATACGACCGCCGCGAAAACCGCGCCGGGCGTTGTCGCGGTTTACACCGGCGCCGACGTGAAGGCACTGCAGCCGTTCCCTGCGCCTGGCTGTTGCCCAACGCCAACCTGAAGGTCGCGCCGTATCCGCCGATCGCCAAAGACATCGTCCGCTACGTCGGCGATATCGTCGCCGTCGTCGTCGCCGAGACGCGCTATCAGGCGCTACGACGCGCTCGATCTCGATCGACGTCGACTACGAGCCGCTGCCCGCCGTCGTCGATCCGCCAAAGGCCGCGATGCCCGGCGCGCCGCAGCTTCACGCCGACGTCCCCGGCAACGAGGCGTTTCACTGGACGGTCGCCGGCGGCGACCTCGACGCCGCGTTCAAGAACGCCGACGTCGTCGTCAAGGAACGGATCATTCAGCAGCGGCTGATTCCGAACGCGATGGAGCCGCGCGCGACGCTCGCGACATGGAGCGCGCGCATCGGGCGAGCTGACCGTCTGGAACACGACGCAGAACCCGCACATCCTGCGCTTCCTGTGCTCGCTCGTCACCGGCGTGCCCGAAGACAAGCTGCGCGTGATTGCGCCGGAAGTCGGCGGCGGATTCGGCAGCAAGATCGCCGCGTATCCGGCGACTTCCTCACGGTCTTCTGTTCGATGCAGCTTGAACCGTCCGGTGAAATGGACCGAGACGCGCAGCTGAGAACTATCAGGCGACGACGCACGGGCGCGATCACGTGCAGGACGTCGAGCTCGCGGCGAAGAAGGACGGCACGATTCTCGGCCTTCGCGCAACGATTCATGGGCCGGCATGGGCGCGTATCTCTCCACGGCGGCGCCCGGCATTCCGACGATTCTTCATGGCCTGATGCTGTCGGCGGTCTACAACCTGCCCGCGGTGAAAGAAGACGTCCACGGCATCTACACGAACACGACGCCCGTCGAAGCCTATCGCGGCGCGGGCCGGCCCGAAGCGACGTTCATGCTCGAGCGCATGATGGACAAGCTCGCCGCCGACGCTGAAGATGGATCCGGCCGACCTGCGGCTCAAGAACATGCTTCCGCGCTTCGAGAACGGCCACAACGTCGTCACCGGGTCTGACCTACGACAGCGGCGACTACCCGGCAGCGCTTGAAGAAGGCGCTCGACCACGTCAAGTACACGGACCTGCGGCGCGAGCAGGCGACGCGCGCAAGCAGGGCCGCTATCTCGGCATCGGCGTCGCGTCATACGTCGAGATCTGCGGACTCGGGCCGTCGCAGGTGGCCGGCGCGATCGGCTTCCAGGGCGGCCTGTGGGAAAGCGCGATCGTCCGCGTGCATCCGACCGGCAAAGTGCAGGTGTTCATCGGCGCCTCGCCGCATGGCCAGGGCGAAGAGACGACGTTCGCGCAGATCGTCGCGAGCGAGATCGGCGTCGACGTCAACGACGTGAAAGTCGTCCACGGCGACACCGACATCACGCCGATGGGCTGGGGCACGTACGGCAGCCGGACGACGGCCGTCGGCGGCGCGGCGCTTGATTCTGGCGGCGCGCAAAATCAAAGACAAAGCCAAGGTGCATCGCCGCGCATCTGCTCGAAGCCGCCGCCGAAGACATGGACTACGCTGACGGCAAGTTCTTCGTCAAAGGCGCGCCCGACAA